>JADKBZ010000036.1 GCA_016714815.1 Holophagales bacterium | reverse complement strand
TCTGCGCTGTTCGTAGTGATCGCCCTGACGATGGTCGCGGCTCCGGCCTTCAGGCGCAGACGGGAAACATCGACCCGTCCCAGCGACACGCCTGGACCGAGAACGGCGGTTGGCTCGATTTCCGGCCGGCCTTCGGCGGGGTCACCGTCCTGCCGACGCACCTCAGCGGCTACGCGTGGCACGAGAGCGTCGGTTGGGTGAAGCTGGGAGCGAACGGGAGCGGACCGTAGGGTGACGCCGCTCGCCGACCAGGGGCGTGAACCTCAACTCCGTCACGGGCGTCCTCTCGGGCTTTGCCTGGTCGGAGAGCGCGGGTTGGATCCGGATGGACCCGGCCTTCGGCGGCGTCACCTACGACGGCCTGACGCACCAGATGAGCGGCTGGGCCTGGTCGGAGAGCCACGGCTGGATTCACTTCGAAGCACGACGCCGATTACAGGCCGCGCGCAGCGGTGAGCTGCGGAAGCCTCACCGGAACGGTCACGGGGGGTGGAACGGTCTGCACGGGGAACTCCTCCACGGTGACGGTCACCGTCTCTGGCGGGGCGGCGCCGTACATCGTCACCCTCGACAACGGCGGCGGCACGCAGAGCGGCGCGGGGCCGGCCTTCACGTTCACGGTCGGTCCGGCATCGACGACGACCTACTCCGTCGCCTCGCTCACGGACGGGCTCTCGTGCACGGGCGCCGGCAGCGGCAGCGCGACGGTCACGGTGAACGAGGTGCCCGCCACTTCGACGCCTTCTTCGAATTCCCCGGTCTGCATCGGCAGCACGATCAATCTCTCGACCCCGGCGGTGGCGGGCGCGACCTACGCCTGGACCGGACCGAACGGGCTTCTCCTCCGCTGACCAGAACCCGACGATCCCGAGCGCCACGGTCGCGATGGCGGGCACCTACAGCGTCACGGCCACGGTGGGCGGCTGCGCCTCACCGGCGAGCACGACGAGCGTCACTGTGAATCCGATCCCCGCGACGCCCACCGCGGGCAACGGCGGCGCCGTCTGCGAAGTCGGGACGATCCTCCTCACCGCCTCGACGGTCGCAGGCGCCACCTACGCCTGGACCGGCCCGAACGGCTTCTCCTCCTCCGCCCAGAACCCGACGATCCCGAGCGCCACGGTCGCGATGGCGGGGACCTACAGCGTGACGGCGACGGTGGGCGGCTGCGCCTCACCGGCGAGCACCACGAGCGTCACCGTGAATCCGATCCCGGCGTCTCCGACCGCCGGCAACGGCGGAGCCGTCTGCGAGGGCGGAACTATCACGCTCACCGCCTCGACCGTCTCAGGCGCCACCTACGCCTGGACCGGCCCGAACGGCTTCACGTCTGCTGCCCAGAACCCGACGATCCCGAGCGCCACGACGGCCATGGCGGGGACCTACAGCGTGACGGCGACGGTCAACGGCTGCACCTCATCGGCGAGCACCACGAGCGTCATCGTGAATCCGATCCCGGCGACGCCCACCGCCGGCAACGGTGGCGCCGTTTGCGAAGGCGGGACGATCACGCTCACCGCCTCGGCGGTGGCGGGCGCCACCTACGCCTGGACCGGCCCGAATGGCTTCACTTCCGCTGACCAGAACCCGACGATCCCGACCGTCACGGTCGCGATGGCGGGGACCTACATCGTGACGGCGACGGTCAACGGCTGCGCCTCGCCGGCGAACACCACGAGCGTCACCGTGAATCCGATCCCCGCGACGCCCACCGCGGGCAACGGCGGAGCCGTCTGCGAGGGCGGGACGATCACGCTCACCGCCTCGACAGTCGCGGGCGCGACCTACGCCTGGACCGGCCCGAACGGCTTCACGTCTGCAGCGCAGAACCCGACGATCCCGAGCGCCACGGTCGCGATGGCGGGGACCTACAGCGTGACGGCGACGGTGAACGGCTGCACCGCACCGGCGAGCACCACGAACGTCACCGTGAATCCGATTCCGGCGACGCCCACCGCTGGTAACAGCGGAGCCGTCTCGTGGCGGGATGCTCCCTACCGCCTCGACGGTTCCGGGCGCCACCTACGCCTGGACCGGCCCAACGGTTTTCTCTCCTCACGCCCCAGAACCCGACGATCCCAAGCGCCACAGTCGCGATGGCGGGCACCTACAGCGTGACGGCGACGGTGAACGGCTGCGCCTCACCGGCCGGGACAACGAGCGTCACCGTGAATCCGATCCCGTCGATGCCCACCGCCGGCAACGGCGGCGCCGTCTGCGAAGGCGGGACGATCTCGCTCACCGCCTCGACGGTTCCGGGCGCCACCTACGCCTGGACCGGCCCGAACGGCTTCACCTCTGCAGCGCAGAACCCGACCATCCCGAACGCCACGGTCGCGATGGCGGGGACCTACAGCGTGACGGCCACCGTGAACGGCTGCACCTCACCGGCCGGGACAACGAGCGTCACCGTGAATCCGATCCCGTCGACGCCCACCGCTGGTAACAGCGGAGCCGTCTGCGAAGGCGGGACGATCTCTCACCGCCTCGACGGTTTCGGCCACCTACGCCCGACCGCCTGGACCGGTCTTCCCTTTGCGGCAGCGCAGAACCCGACGATCCCGAGCGCCACGGTCGCGATGGCGGGGACCTACAGCGTGACGACGACGGTGAACGGCCGCACCTCACCGGCGAGCACCACGAACGTCACCGTGAATCCGATCCCGTCGACGCCCACCGCCAACCGCTGGCGCCGTTTGGCTCCGGACCATCACGTCGACCTCCCGGGACTGTCCCGGCGCATGCTACGCCTGGACCGGCCCGAACGGCTTCACCTCTGCAGCGCAGAAACTGACGATCCCAAGCGCCACGGTCGCGATGGCGGGGACCTACAGCGTGACGGCGACGGTGAACGGTTGCACCTCACCGGCCGGACCCACGAAGCGTCACCGTGAATCCGATCCCGTCGACGCCCACCGCCGGCAACGGCGGGAGCCGTCTGCGAGGGCGGGAGATCTCTCACCGCCTCTCACCATCCCGGGCGCCACCTACGCCTGGACCGGCCCGAACGGCTTCACCTCCTCCCGGCCCAGAACCCGACGATCCCGAGCGCCATCCCCCGCCATGGCGGGGACCTACAGCGACGGCCCCGGCGAACGGCGGCGCCTCGGCCGACAACGACCGCCGTAGTGATCGCCGCCAGCCCCGTCACGCCCGTCATCACGGCTCCGCCGAGCGTTTGGCCGCAGCAGTCCTTCACGGTTTCGGTGCCGGAAGTCGCGGGCGTGACCTACGACGGCTCGTCACGAACGGGACGATCACGGCCGGCATAGCGGTCGCGGTCGATGACGGATCACGGCCGGGACGACGGGGTCCGTGGGCGTCTCGGTGACCGAGACGAACGAGGTGACGGGGTGCATCTCCGAGGAGGCGGGCGTGTCGATGCCGATCGGCATCCTCGCGACCCGCTACTACACACTCAGCCCCTGCCGGCTCTTCGACACGCGGGAGTCGAGTGGTGCAGCCTCAGCGGCACCGTCCCTGGGGCCCGGGGAGACCCGGGTACTCGCGATCGGGACCCGTTGCGGCACCGCGACGTCGACGGTCCGCTCTCTCCGTGAACCTGACGGTGACGTCTGCCGGAGGCCGACGGGGAGATCGTCCTCGTCCGCGGAGATCTGCCGGCCACGGCGGTCCCAAGCAGCATTGCCTATCGGGCGGGACGGACCCGCGCCAACAACGGCATCCTGGAGCTTTCCTGGAGCGGCGATGGGACGATCAAGGTTCACAACAGCTCGATCGGCTCCGTCCACTTCATCCTGGACGTGAACGGGTTCTTCCAGTAGGTCGGGGGGAGGGGACGGGGAGGAGCCCCGTCCCCTCCCCGACCGTACCCGGAATCGGGATTGGGGGCGCGCGCCGAGAGCAAGACTGGCCCCCCGGCCGCGAAGTCGTCTAACTGCGGGTAGACCGGAGCGGGCGGACTCTGCCGATCGCGTCGAAGTCCATCGTCGTCGTGGAGGAGGACGTCGCCCCGTTCGAGCGCGAGGGCGGCGATCAGGCAGTCCGTCGAGCTGCAACCGTCAGCCCCCTTCCGCCGGCAGTCGAAGAAGATCCGCGCGGCTTTGACGTGAACCGCCAGAGGCTCCGCGGACCGACGATCTCCTGCGTCTCGAGAGCGCTGCGCAGCAGCTTCCACTCCCGCTCGTTCCTCGCGCCTTGCAGGATCTCCTGTAGGCAGACGAGCGGGAGCGCCCAGCTGGCAGCCTCCCCGGAGGCTTCGATCTCGGCGAGGTACCGGACCGCGGGCGTCTCCTGCCCGCGGAAGAAGCTGATGAGAACCGAGCTGTCAACGAGGATCAAGGTCCTCGCGCTCGAAGCGGCGCATGGTCATAGCCGTCGGCGTGGATCTTCCCCCCTTCAGCGCCAGAATCGCAGCGGCGCTTCTTCGTCTTCACGAGGAGGCGCGCAGGCCTCGTCGACGAGGGGAACGCTTCGTTCGGATTCCGGTCAGCCGGGGAGCTCCCGGACGAGGTCGTCGTCGGGCACGATGTTGGTACGCACGCTACACCTCTTCGTACACACTACCAGATGTAGAGCGCGGAGGAGTACACGGGTACTTCCAGCTCAACGGCAAGGGGCGGACGGGCAAAGAGGCACACGTTTTGCTAATGCGCAGGTCACGGCAACGCCTTCGAACGCCCCGCGGTGATCGTCCTCTTCCGGCCGCACGCGGCCCGGCGCCTTCCGCACGACCGATGGGGTCACGACTCTCCTCGCCAGCCTCCAGGAAACCGGTCGGAGACGACCGGAGGCCGCCCGCCGCGAGGCGCTCGCTATCCTGGAGCAGATTCGAAGGACCCCGGCACCATTCGCCCGCGCTCACGCCGGCGGAGAGACGGCGAGGGCGCAAGCTCGCCATGCTCGAAGCGCAGGAAGGGTCCGCCTGGCTCTACGGCCAGATCGCCTCTGCGTCGTCCTGTTCGGCTACCTCGGGTGCTCGCTCGTCAAATGACTCGGCGGCCATCCGAAGGGCTCGCGATCCACTCGACTCCACTCCTCGGGCATCGGCCGGCCCAGAGGGGCGAAAGCCGCAGTCTGACGTTGACCAGGACGTCCGCGAGCCGGGGCCAGGGCCTTTTCGGTTCACGGTGCCCTCCACGAATCAGGGCCTCGCGTCAGGGCTTCAGTTCCGCCCCGAACAGGGGATGGGGCTGGACGGAGAGGGTCTTCGTGAGGGTGCCGGCCGCCGCCGCCATCAGCGCGATCGAGACGACGAGGACGAGTACCTGGACGAGCGAGGTCTTCTGGATCGGTTGCCGCGCCTTCACCTCGCACACCTCGCCAGGGCAGAGCACCGGAGTCTTGCGGTAGACGAGCCGATAGAACTTGCAGCCCAGACAGATCCCGAATGCGGACTCGAAGAAGGAAGATCAGGCAGACGAGACAGATGAGCCCGGTGACGGGCTCTTGGTGTTCAACCACCACCATGAGGACGAACATCGTGGCCCGAGCAGGGCGACCCCGATCACGGCAGGCGAGGCGCTTGGGCTCCGTCCATGTTTCCGGGTCTGGTTCCGGACAAATCAGGCGCCCGGAGGATAAAGAGGGTGGGCGAGAAGCGGGGCTGAGGCCCACGCGCGCCAGGAAAATCCGCGAGGAAGAGGGGATGACGAACTTGATCGGGTTGAAGTTCCCGCGGAAGAGGGATGAAGAGGAGCGAGAGGAAGGTGAAGGGAGGAAGAGGGATTCCGCCGCCGCGCGATCTCGCGTTCGTTCAGAACGGGGACCGGGTACCCCTCGACCTGCTCACCGAATTGACGGATGTCGTTCACGAAGGCCCCTGGTAAATCAGACGTTCGGACAGAGATGCCCGGTTTCTACGCGACGCTCCCGGAAGGTTGCGGGGCAGGGTGAGATCCGCAAGGGTCGAGGCGGAAGACCCTCAGCGGAAGTAGCCCGAGACGTCGAGGATGACGTGCGTCCCCAGCGCCGAGTCGTTCCGGGACCCTGGGGCGCCCGAGCGCGCCCGGGACGGCGACCGCGGCCGAGGGCGCGTCCGTCCCGTCCGGAGCGCCAGGACCTGGGAGACGGGCGTCGCGCCCCCGCGCCGGAGAGGCCTCGAGGACGCCGTCCGCGGCGGGGACGACGCCCGTGACGTTCACGGCGAGGGCGCGCGCGTCGGCCGGGACGCCGCAGGTTCCGGCCGCGTCGAAGGAGAGCGTCCCGTTCGCGGAGACGGGCGTGCCGGAGCCGAGGAGCGTGTCGAGGGACGCGGCAGGGGCTCACGGCGTGGAGCGGTGGCCGTCTCGGTCCCCTCGGACGCGCCCCGTCGCAGCGCACCGCGGGCCACGCTCCGCCCCGGCGTCCACCGCGGGACCAGCGGCCGGAACGCCGCGTCCACGGCCTGCTCCCCGGAAGGAGGGAGACCGTCTCCACGAGGCCGCCGTGGTCCGCGAGAGAGGGCCGAGGCGCGGATCGGCGACCACCGGGGAACGGCGACGCAGTTCTCGTCGCTGCCGTCGCCGAGGTTTCGCTGGGGAACTCGATGACGTCGCCGCCATTCGTCATCTGCGGGCCGACGTCGCAGTTCTTCCCGATGTTCCGGGTTCCCGCCGTTGTCGCGGTGTTGTACGCCACGATGGAGGCGCGAATCGTCACGTTCGAGGCGGGTGCCGCGACGGTGATACCGCCCCCGGTCCTGCCCGCGATTGCTGGGGGTGACGGTGAGGTGGAAAGCGTGACGTTCGGGCCGGACGGATAGATCGAGAAGGCGCGCGCCGATCGCGTAACCGAAGGCGCCACGGCCCTTCCGCCCGGTTCCCCGTGAAGGTGACGTTCACCGTCGCCGCCGTCGGATGAGACCAGAGGCTGACCCCGAGGCCAGGCGCGTTCCCGGCGACGAGCGAGCCCGTGGTTGAGCGCCCCGTCCTGGTGGTAGATCGCCCCGCCGTTCCCCCGGTGGCCCGGTTCTCGAGGAACGTCGAGTCGACGATCACGAGCGCCTGCGGGCTCTGGTACATCACGGAGGATCGCGCCGCCGGCCCAGCCTGGCGTTACCGCGGAAGGCGCAGCGCTCGATCCGCACCTCGCCGTCCCCGCGCTGTCGACGGCGATCGCCTTACCCGTCGCTCCGAAACTCGAGACGCGGGCCTGCGTCCGTTGCCGATGAAGACGGGATCCCGGATCGTCAGGCCGTTCGCGGGGTCCCGTCCCGTCGCCGCCGAGGTATCCGACCGCCCCGCCAGTTGCCGCCGCGGTTTCGCAGGAAGGTGCCGGCGTCGACCGTCGAGACGCCCCTGAGGAGTAGCGCCCCTCCTCCGACGTCGTCGCCCGCCTGGGTGCAGACGTTGTCCTCGAAGCGGACGTTCGCGACGGTCAGCGCCTGGGTCCCCCGTTCGTGGAAGGCGCTCCGGACGCCGCGCCGTAGTCGACTGCGGCCGCGGCGGAGCGTCAGGTTCTGGAGCGCGAGCGCCGCTGATAGTCGACGCAGAAGTCCGACGGCGTCCTGGCCAGTCGAGCGTGACGGGCCCCGCCGCCGTCGACGTCCGTCGCCGGGGCCGCCGAGATCGTCTTCGTGGAAGTGATCGACTCGTCACGGCGCTCCCGCCGCACGAGAAGGTGACGATCCCTCCGCCGGAGGGGCGGCGTTCAGAGTGGCTCCCGGTGCGGGAGCCGGGCGTCCCGTTTCCGACGACGCCGGCGGCCGGGGCCGGCCCGGAGGAGGAAGACGAGCAGGGAGCGCGTGCCTCACGCGTGGACGACGAGGCGGCGAAGGTCCGTCCAAGCTCGCCTTGCCGCCGGGTGACCGGCGTCACACGGCGGAGGAGCGCGATTGAGGACGGGAACGGCCGGGGGGTGGCCTCCGCGGCGCCTCGTTCCGGCTACACTCGACGATCCTGCATGAGAAGCCCTCCTGTTTCCGCTTCGGGCCGTCCTCCCTCCTCCTTCCGTTCTAAGCTCTTTTCTCCCCTCCGCCCCGGCCGCCGCCGAAGACGGCGCCGGGCTCCCCGCCGCCGCGCCCTTCCTCCCCGTCCGACGAGCTGCACTGGCTGCGCGACTCGGCCGAGTACCCGCGCGATCAGCCTCCAGACGTACCGCCTCGCGCTCGAGGCCGCGCGAAGCTGAGCGCTGGCAGGCCCGCGGGGAGCTGGGCCATCTCCGTCGACGCCGACGGAGACGATCCTCGACAACCCCACCTACGGGGTCGAGCGCCCAGCGCCAGGGCCAGTCCACTCGGACGCCGCCCTGAAGGCCCGGGTGACGGGGCGAGCGCCTGCCGGTGCCGGGCGCCGCGACGTTCCTCGCCGGCGTGCAGAAGCTCGGCGGGCGCGTCGCCGTCGTCCTGAACACGGTGCAGTCGCTCTGCTCGAGGTCGGCGCGAACCTCCGCGCCGTGTCGCTTCCGTATGACATCCTCGTCTGCCGGGCCGACGACGGCGGGGACCGCGAGGAAGGGCGCTGGAAGAGCGTCGTCAGCGGCACCGGCCGTTCCCGGCCTCGGACCGCCGAGATCCTCGTCTGTGTGGCGACAACATCCCGGACTTCCTTCCTGACCAGAGCCAGTCGCTGCGAAACCAGCCCGAGTCCGCCTTCGGCGATTTCGGCATCCGCTTCTTCGCGCTCCCGAACCCGGTCTACGGACCTGGGAGAAGAACCCGCCGCGCTGAAGAACGGCGCCGCGACGGCTTGCCGTAACTCGAACCACCCATTCACGTCGAGGGATGAGGTAGTCCGAACCGGCGCTGGCGTTCTGGACGGAGAGCGTGCCTGAACCGTCCGCGGCGAGGCCATCAACGAGTTGTTGGCCCGGGTGCGCCCCCGCGCCGAAGCTGATGGCCGAGGCCGTTGAAGCGACGTGCCTCCCGGAAGAGGACAGCGAGCCGGACGCCACCGGCTGCGTCACGTGACGTTGAGCGAGACGGCGCGGGCCCACTCAGGACGCCACAGACGCCCGCGAGCGAGAGCTCCGGGTGGCCCCCGGCCAGCGCCGGCCCCCTAACGGCCGTCCGCGCTGCGCGTGGTCTGACGAGGCGGCAGGGGGCGAGCGTGTGGAACGAGGCGCCGCCGCCAGACGACTCCGCGGCGAGGAGCCACTGCCCGTACCGGTTCGACTTGAGCCGTGGATCTTCGACTCCGTCCCGTCGAAGACCGCCGAGTTGTAGGAGGGGCGTCCTCCGGGCCGGGTCAGACGTACGTATCCCCAGGGACGACGCCCACGTACCGGACGTAGTCGGCGAAGAAGGAACGGGCCGTCGCCGTTGCTCGCCCGCCCGTCTCCGGGCGAGGGAACCGAGGGCGTTGTCGAGCATCAGGTGAGGCGACCCGGCCCGTTACTGGCCGTCGACCGGCTGGCGCGCGTCGAACGTGCAGGGGACCTGCCGCGGGCGGTAGAGCCCCTCGCCGTTCGTGTCGCCGCCAGCTGACGGAGACGAGCCACGTCGCCATCCGGCGGATCAGGCCGAGGAGCTCGGCGGCGTAGGCCGGGTCATTCCCCTTGAAGACCTCCACGTACGCCTCGATCGCCGGCTCGAGGAAATAGAGGTGCTGGAGGCCCGGGCGCTGGTGCGGGTTACCCCTCGTCCCACGGCTCGCCCCAGACGGTGAAGCGGCCCCGCCCGCCGCCGCTCGCGGGCGAAGACGTCGGAGAGGACGTCCTGGATCGCCCGCGGGATCGTCTTCGGCCCGTAGCTCGACGTCGGGAGCGTGGCGGACGGTCGACGCGATAGCGCGCCACGAGGTTCTCGACGAGCCACCCGTGCGCGTCCGAGCTCGGAGGTCGAGACGTTCCTCGCCCGAGAACGACTCTTCAGAGATACTGGCGGATCCTCCGTAGCTCGCCGAAGACCGCCGCGGGGGGTCTCCGGTCACAGCCAGTGGAGCGCATAGCCCTGCGTCCAGGTGGGTGGGGTGCCCGCCGCCGAAGCAGTTGTCGGGCGAGTCGTGCGAGGGCGGTCCTCCCACTGCTTCTGGAAGTTGAACGCGGGGCCGTCGTCCGCGGAGTGGTAGACGTCGAGGTTCTCCTCGTGCCGCGCGAAGAGGCGGGCGGCGTCGAGGAACGGAGGCGGCCCGTCCGGAGGCATTACGCTGGAGGCCATCCCGGGTACGACCAGTCCGAGTGGTTTCCCGAGAGGGTCCCGCAGCCGTTCCCGGCCCCCAGCGGAGGTCGCCGTAGTCGTTCCACGACGGGAGGTCGGGAGCGAGGTGCTGCCAGATCGTGATCCCCGCGAGGTTCGGCGGGTCCTCGAGGTCAGCCGGTAGCACCTTCGCCCGCTGGAGCTTCTCGAAGCGGTCGAAGTCCGGCCTGCCGCCCGCTGGCAGGGGCCTGAGTCGCCGGCAGGCCGATCTGGCCCCATGCCTCGTCGAGGCGACGCAGGCGGGAGACGCGGACGTGCCAGCGGCGCGGGAGGTGAGCTTCCCGGGGCGAGGGTACCGTCGGCGGCAAATCGCGCGCCGATTGAGAGCTGCGGCCCTGCTGCCTGCCGGGAAGCGGACGTCCCAGCTCTCGGCCCCTGCCCGAAGACGTAAGGCCCGCCTGTCGGGAGGAGAATGGCTCCGAACGAGGCGCGCGAGCGACGAGACTGCCGGAGCCTGCGTGCAGTCCCATCCGTCCCAGCAGAAGGGGCCGATTCTGGAACGTCGCCGTCGCCCGGACTCCGCCCTGTCGCTGCGCCAGAAGACGAGCCGCGCGCGGAACCGCACCTGCGGCGCTGCCGAGATCGCCTCGCCGCTGGTCGCCGTGCGCCCTTCCACCCGCACGACCCCTTTCACCGGACCGGGCTCCTCGACGACTCCACGACTCGGGCCTCGCGCGATACGTCGTTCCGCCGACGACCACCTCGAAGCGGACTCCGAGACGAGGAGGTCGGACTTCGAAGACGTGCGTCGACGCGCCGGTCGCTACCGTCAGCGTCGTCGCCCCGTCACTCACCGTCACCCTGAGACGAAGCGCGTGGCGCGGTTCCAAGGCCGAGCGTCAGCGCGACGCTTTCCCGGTGCGGCCGGGAGGTCGACCGGGGAAGTCTGCGAGGAGCCACATCGGACGCTTCCGTCAGGCCACGACGCCGTCCGCGCGCCTCGAGCGGAGCTCGGCCGAGCCCTGAGGAGGCGGATGAGGCCGGGATCGGCGAGCACCCGCGCGCGAACGGGGACCCCGGACGTGATGACGACCAGCTCTGCGCCGTCGCCTCGCGCGCGACGACGGTCAGAGGGGACGTCGATTCCGCCTCTGGCGGCGGCGGAGACCACGAGCGAGAGGCCGAGGCGCAGCAGGCCGGCCCTCGGAGAGCGACGTCGAGCCGGCGACGGACGATCCTGCCGGGACCGTTTCGTCTGTCCGCCGAACGGCGGACAAGGGTCGGTGACGCCTTCACGGGGAGGTCACCGGGGTGTTCGCACTTGTCGCGCGAACGGCGCAGCGCGC
>JADKBZ010000035.1 GCA_016714815.1 Holophagales bacterium | reverse complement strand
ACCGTCCTGCCGACGCACCTCAGCGGCTACGCGTGGCACGAGAGCGTCGGTTGGGTGAAGCTGGGAGCGAACGGGAGCGGACCGTACGAGAACGACGCCTCGCCGACCACCTGGGGCGTGAACCTCAACTCCGTCACGGGCGTCCTCTCGGGCTTCGCCTGGTCGGAGAGCGCGGGTTGGATCCGGATGGACCCTCGGCGGCAGTCACTTCACGACGGCCTGTTGCACCAGATGGGCGGCTGGGCCTGGTCGGAGAGCTGGACGGCTGGATTCACTTCGGGAGCCAGACGCCGCGGCGCTGTCGCCAGCGGTGAGCTGCGGAAGCCTCACCGGAATTGTCACGGGGGTGGAACGGTCTGCACGGGAACCCTCTCAGCCGGTGCCGGTCACCGTCTCTGGCGGGCGGCGCCGTCATCGTCACCCCTCGACAACGGCGGCGCACCCAGACGATCGGCGCGGACCGGCCCTTCACGTTCGCGGTCGGTCCGGCATCGAGCGACGACCACTCGTCGCCTCGCTCACGGACGGGCTCTCGTGCACGGGCGCGGGCAGCGGCAGCGCGACGGTCACCGTGAACGAGGTGCCCGCCACTCCGACGCCTTCTTCGAACTCCCCGGTCTGCATCGGCAGCACCATCAATCTCTCGACCCCGGCGGTGGCGGGCGCGACCTACGCCTGGACCGGACCGAACGGCTTCTCCTCCGCTGACCAGAACCCGACGATCCCGAGCGCCACGGTCGCGATGGCGGGCACCTACAGCGTCACGGCCACGGTGGGCGGCTGCGCCTCACCGGCGAGCACGACGAGCGTCACTGAATCCGATCCCCGCGACGCCCCAGCGGGCAGCGGCGGAGCCGTTCTGTGAAGGCGGGACGATCCTCCTCACCACCTCGACGGTCGCAGGCGCCACCTACGCCTGGACCAGGCCCGGAACGGCTTCTCCTCCGCCCAGAACCCACGATCCTGAGCGCCACGGTCGCGATGGCGGGGACCTAGCAGCGTGACGGCGACGGTAGCGGCGGCTGCCCGCACGCGAGCACCACGAGCGTCCCGCGCGAATCCCGGCGCGACGCCGGCAACGGCGGAGCCCGTTCGGCGAGGGGCGGAACTAGCACGTCACCGCCTCGACCGTCTCGAAGGCGCCACCTACGCCTGACCGGCCCGAACGGCCACGTCTGCCGCCCGGACCCGACGATCCCGGAGCGCCACGACGGCCAGCCGGGACCACAGCGACGGCGACGCACGGCGCCCCCGGAGCACCACGAGCGTCGCCGAATCCGATCCCGGCGACCCACCGCCGCTTGCGTCGACGGTGGCACTCACCGCCCGGCGGCGGCGCCACCGCGCCTGGACCGGCCCGGAATGGCCACTTCCGCTGACCAGAAGTCGACGATCCCGACCGTCACGGTCGCGATGGCGGGGACCTACATCGTGACGGCGACGGTCAACGGCTGCGCCTCACCGGCGAACACCACGAGCGTCACCGTGAATCCGATCCCCGCGACGCCCACCGCGGGCAACGGCGGAGCCGTCTGTGAAGGCGGGACTATCACGCTCACCGCCTCGACGGTTCCGGGCGACCTACGCTGGACCGCCCCGGACGGCTTCACGTCTGCAGCGCGAACCCGACGATCCCGAGCGCCACGGTCGCGATGGCGGGGACCTACAGCGTGACGGCGACGGTGAACGGCTGCACCTCACCGGCGAGCACCACGAACGTCACCGTGAATCCGATTCCGGCGACGCCCACCGCTGGTAACAGCGGAGCCGTCTGCGAAGGCGGGACGATCTCCCTCACCGCCTCGACGGTTCCGGGCGCCACCTACGCCTGGACCGGCCCGAACGGCTTCTCCTCCTCCGCCCAGGAACCTGACGATCCCAAGCGCCACGGTCGCGATGGCGGGGACCTGCGCGTGACGACGACGGTGAACGGCTGCACCTCACCGGCCGGGACAACGAACGTCACCGTGAATCCGATCCCGTCGACGCCCACCGCGGGCAACGGCGGCGCCGTCTGCGAAGGCGGGACGATCTCGCTCACCGCCTCGACGGTCCCAGGCGCCACCACGCCTGACCAGCCCGAACGGCTTCACCTCTAGCGCAGAACCGACGATCCCAAGCGCCCACGGTCGCATGGCGGGGACCAGACAGCGCGTGACGGCGACGGTGAACCGCTGCACCTCACCGGCCGGGACCACGAGCGTCACCGTGAATCCGATCCCGTCGACGCCCACCGCTGGTAACAGCGGAGCCGTCTGCGAAGGCGGGACGATCTCCCTCACCGCCTCGACGGTTCCGGGCGCCACCTACGCCTGGACCGGCCCGAACGGCTTCACCTCTGCAGCGCAGAACCCGACGATCCCGAGCGCCACGGTCGCGATGGCGGGGACCTACAGCGTGACGACGACGGTGAACGGCTGCACCTCACCGGCGAGCACCACGAACGTCACCGTGAATCCGATCCCGTCGACGCCCACCGCCGGCAACGCTGGCGCCGTTTGCGAAGGCGGGACTATCACGCTGACCGCCTCGACTGTCCCAGGCGCCACCTACGCCTGGACCGGCCCGAACGGCTTCACCTCTGCAGCGCAGAACCCGACGATCCCAAGCGCCACGGTCGCGATGGCGGGGACCTACAGCGTGACGGCGACGGTGAACGGTTGCACCTCACCGGCCGGGACCACGAGCGTCACCGTGAATCCGATCCCGTCGACGCCCACCGCCGGCAACGGCGGAGCCGTCTGCGAGGGCGGGATGATCTCTCTCACCGCCTCTACCATCCCAGGCGCCACCTACGCCTGGACCGGCCCGAACGGCTTCACCTCCTCCGCCCAGAACCCGACGATCCCGAGCGCCACCATCGCCATGGCGGGGACCTACAGCGTGACGGCCACGGTGAACGGCTGCGCCTCGGCCGACGCAACGACCGCCGTAGTGATCGACGCCAGCCCCGTCACGCCCGTCATCACGGCTCCGCCGAGCGTCTGGCCTCAGCAATCCTTCACGGTTTCGGTGCCGGAAGTCGCGGGCGTGACCTACGACTGGGTCGTCACGAACGGGACGATCACGGCCGGAAGCGGGACGCGGTCGATCACGATCACGGCCGGGACGACGGGGTCCGTGGGCGTCTCGGTGACCGAGACGAACGAGGTGACGGGGGTGCATCTCGAGGAGGCAGCGTGTCGATGCCGATCCGCATCCTCGCGACCCGCGCTACACACTCAGCCCCTGCCGGCTCTTCGACACGCGGGTCGAGTGGTGCAGCCTCAGCGGCATCGTCCCTGGGGCCAGGAGACCTGGGTACTGGCGATCCGGGACCCGTTGCGGCATCCCGACGTCGACGGTCCGCTCTCTCTCCGTGAACCTGACGGTGACGTCTGCCGAGGCCGACGGGGAGATCGTCCTCGTCCGCGGAGATCTGCCGGCCACGGCGGTCCCAAGCAGCATTGCCTATCGGGCGGGACGGACCCGCGCCAACAACGGCATCCTGGAGCTTTCTGGAGCGGCGATGGGACGATCAAGGATTCACAACAGCTCGATCGGCTCCGAATCCACTTCATCCTGGACGAACGGGTTCTTCCAGTAGGTCGGGGGGAGGGGACGGGGAGGAGCCCCGTCCCCTCCCCGACCGTACCCGGAATCGGGATTGGGGGCGCGCGCCGAGAGCAAGACTGGCCCCCCGGCCGCGAAGTCGTCTAACCGCGGGTAGACCGGAGCGGGCGGACTCTGGCGATCGCGTCGAAGTCCACGTCGTCGTGGAGGAGGACGTCGCCCCGTTCGAGCGCGAGGGCGGCGATCAGGCAGTCCGTCGAGCTGCGAACCGTCAGCCCCTTCCGCCGGCAGTCGAAGAAGATCCGCGCGGCTTCGACGTGAACCGCCAGAGGCTCCGCGGGACCGACGATCTCCTGCGTCTCGAGAGCGCTGCGCGGCGGCTTTTCGCTCCGCTCGTTCCTCGCGCCTTGCAGGATCTCCTGTAGGCAGACGAGCGGGAGCGCCCAGCTGGCAGCCTCCCCGGAGGCTTCGATCTCGGCGAGGTACCGGACCGCGGGCGTCTCCTGCCCGCGGAAGAAGCTGATGAGAACCGAGCTGTCAACGAGGATCAAGGTCTCGCCCTCGAAGGGCCTTGTGGTCATAGCCGTCGGCGAACTGGATCTTCCCCTTCAGCGCCAGAATCGAGCGGCGCTTCTTCGTCTTCACGAGGAGGCGCAGGGCCTCGTCGACGAGGGAACGCTTCGTTCGGATTCCGGTCAGCCGGGAGGCCTCCCGGACGAGGTCGTCGTCGAGCACGATGTTGGTACGCACGCTACACCTCTTCGTACACACTACCAGATGTAGAGCGCGGAGGAGTACACGGGTACTTCCAGTAGCTCGGCCGGCAAGGGGCGGACGGGCAAAGAGGCACACGTTTTGCTAATGCGCAGGTCATGAACGGCTCTTCGAACGCCCCGCGATCGTCCTCTTCCGGCCGCACGCCGAGCCCTTCCGCACAGACGCCGATGAGGTCACGACTCTCCTCGCCAGCCTCCAGGAAACCGGTCGGAGACGACCCGGAGGCCGCCCGCCGCGAGGCGCTCGCCATCCTGGAGCAGATTCGGAAGGACCCCCGGCACGATTCGCCCGCGCTCACGCCGGCGGAGAGACGGCGAGGGCGCAAGCTCGCCATGCTCGAGCGCAGGAAGGGTCCGCTCTGGCTCTACGGCCAGATCGCCCTCTGCGTCGTCCTGTTCGGCTACCTCGGGTGCTCGCTCGTCAAATGACGCGGCGGCCATCCCGAAGGGGCTCGCGATTCACCAGACTCCTCCTCGGGCATCGGCCGGCCCAGAGGGGCGAAAGCCGCAGTCTGACGTTGACCAGGACGTCCGCGAGCCGGGCCAGGGGCCTTTTCGGATTCATGGTGCCCTCCACGAATCAGGGCCTCGCGTCAGGGCTTCAGTTCCGCCCCGAACAGGGGATGGGGCTGGACGGAGAGGGTCTTCGTGAGGGTGCCGGCCGCCGCCGCCATCAGCGCGATCGAGACGACGAGGACGAGTACCTGGACGAGCGAGGTCTTCTGGATCGGCTGGCGCGCCTTCACCTCGCACACCTCACCGGGGCACAGCACCGGCATCTCTCGGTAGACGAGCCGATAGAACTTGCAGCCGAGGCAGATCCCGAATGCGGACTCGAAGAAAAGGAAGATCAGGCAGACGAGACAGATGATCCCGGTGACGGGGCTGTAGGTGTTCATCACCACCATGAGGACGAACATCGTGGCCGACAGGGCGACCCCGATGATCCAGGCGAGGCGCTTGGGCTCCGCGGCCACGTATTCCGGGGTCTGGTTCCCGACGATCAGGCGCCCGAGGATAAGGGTGGGCGAGAAGCGGGGGCTGAGGCCCACGCGTACGAGGAAATCCGCGAGGAAGAAGGGAATCACGAACTTGATGGGGACGAAGTTCCCGCGGAAGAGGATGAAGAGGAGCGCGAGGAAGGTGGCGAGAAAGAGGATTCCCGCCGCCGCGCGGATCTCGCGTTCGTTCAGAACGGGGACCGGGTACCCCTCGACCTGCTCACCGAATTGACGGATGTCGTTCACGAAGGCCCCCTGGTAAATCAGACGTTCGGACAGAGATGCCCGGGTTTCTACGCGGCCGCTCCCGGAAGGTTGCCGGGGCCGGGTGAGATCCGCAAGGGTCGAGGCGGGAAGACCCTCAGCGGAAGTAGCCCGAGACGTCGAGGATGACGTGCGTCCCCAGCGCCGAGTCGTTCCGGACCCTGAGGCGCCCGAGCGCGCCCGGGACGGCGACCGCGGCCGAGGCGCGCGTCCGCCCCGTCCGGAGCGCCAGGACCTGGGAGACGGGCGTCGCGCTCCCCGCGCCGGAGAGCCTGAGGACGCCGTCCGCGGCGGGGACGACGCCCGTGACGTTCACGGCGAGGGCGCGCGCGTCGGCCGGGACGCCGCACGTACCGGCCGCGTCGAAGGAGAGCGTCCCGTTCGCGGGGACGGGCGTGCCGGAGCCGAGGCGCGTGTCGAGGACGCGGCAGGGGCTCACGGCGTAGAAGCGGACGGCCGTCTCGGTCCCCTCGAACGCGCCCACGTCGCAGCGCACCCCCGCGGGCCGCGCCGCGCCCCGGGCGTCCACCGCGGACCAGCAGCCGGCGAACGCCGCGTCCACGGCCTGGGCTACCGGGAAGGAGCGAGACCGTCTCCACGAGGCCGCCGTGGTCCGCGAGAGGGCCGAGGCGCGGATCGGCGATGACGGGGACGGCGACGCAGTTCTCGTCGTTGCCGTCGCCGAGGTTTCGCTGGGGGAACTCGATGACGTCGCCGCCATTCGTCATCTGCGGCGAGCCGACGTCGCAGTTCTTCCCGATGTTCCAGGGGTTCCCGCCGTTGGCCGCGGTGTTGTACGCCACGATGGAGGCGCGAATCGTCACGTTCGAGGCGGGTGCCGCGACGGTGATGCCGCCCCCGGTCCAGCCCGCGTGATTGTGGGTGACGGTGAGGTGGGAGAGCGTGACGTTCGGGCCGGACGGATAGATCGAGAAGGCGCCGCCGATCGCGTAACCGGAAGGCGCCACGGCCCCTTCCGCCCGGTTCCCCGTGAAGGTGACGTTCGTGATCGTCGCCGCCGTCGGATGGTAGAGCCAGAGGCCGCCCCCCTGGCTGTAGGCGCCGTTCCCGGCGACGAGCGAGCCCGTGAAGTTGAGCGCCCCGTCCTGGTGGTAGATCGCCCCGCCGTTCCCCCCGGTGGCCCGGTTCTCGAGGAACGTCGAGTCGACGATCACGAGCGCCTGCGGGCTCTGGTACATCACGGAGTGGATCGCGCCGCCGGCCCAGCCGGCGTTGTCGCGGAAGGCGCAGCGCTCGATCCGCACCTCGCCGTCCCCCGCGCCGTCGACGTAGATCGCCCCACCCGTCGCTCCGAAACTCGAGACGCGGGCCTGCGTCTCGTTGCCGACGAAGACGGAATCCCGGATCGTCAGTCCGTTCGCGGGGCCCGTCCTGTCGCCGCCGAGGTATCCGACCGCCCCGCCGTTGCCGCCGCGGTTTCGCAGGAAGGTGCCGGCGTCGACGGTCGAGACGCCGCCGAGGAGGTAGAGCGCCCCGCCTCCGACGTCGTCGCCCGCCTGGGTGCAGACGTTGTCCTCGAAGCGGACGTTCGCGACGGTCAGCGCCTGGGTCCCCCGTTCGTGGAAGGCGCTCCGGACGCCCGCGCCGTAGTCGACTGCGCGGCCGCGGCGGAGCGTCAGGTTCCGGAGCGCGAGCTGCCGCTGATAGTCGACGGAGAAGATCCGGACGGCGTCCTGGCCGTCGAGCGTGACGAGCCCGCCGCCGTCGACGTCCGTCGCCAGGGCCGCCGAGATCGTCTTCGTGGAAGTGATCGGGATCGTCACGGCGCTCCCGCCGCACGAGAAGGTGACGATCCCTCCGCCGGAGAGGGCGGCGTTCAGAGCGGCCTCGGTGCAGGAGCCGGGCGTCCCGTTTCCGACGACGCCGGCGGCCGGGGCCAGGCCCGGGAGGAGGAAGACGAGCAGGAGCGCGTGCCTCACGCGTGGACGATGAGGCGGCGAAGGTCCGTATTCAAGCTCGCCCTGCCGCCGGGGTGACCGGCGTCACACGCGGAGGAGCGCGATTGAGGACGGGAACGGGCCGAGGAGGGTGGCCCCTCCCGCGGCGCCTCGTTCCGGCTACACTCGACGATCCGCATGAGAAGCCCCCTCGTTTCGCTTCGGGCCGTCCTCCTCCTCCTTCCGTTCTCGCTCTTTTCCTGCGCCCCGGCCACGCCGGCGCCGAAGACGGCGCCGGGCTCCGCCGCCGCGCCCTTCCTCCCGTCCGACGAGCTGCACTGGCTGCGCGACTCGGCCGAGTACCGCGCGATCAGCCTCCAGACGTACCGCCTCGCGCTCGAGGCCGCCGCGAAGCTGAGCGCTGGCAGGCCCGCGGGGAGCTGGGCCATCTCCGTCGACGCCGACGAGACGATCCTCGACAACTCCACCTACGAGGTCGAGCTCCAGCGCCAGGGCCAGGTCCACTCGGACGCCGCCTGGAAGGCCTGGGTGAAGCGGGGCGAGCGCCTGCCGGTGCCGGGAGCCGCGACGTTCCTCGCCGGCGTGCAGAAGCTCGGCGGACGCGTCGCCGTCGTCACAAACACGGTGCAGTCGCTCTGCTCCGAGGTTTCCGCGAACCTCCGGGCCGTGTCGCTTCCCTACGACATCCTCGTCTGCCGGGCCGACGACGGCGAGGACCGCAAGGAAGGGCGCTGGAAGAGCGTCGCCAGCGGCACCGCCGTTCCCGGCCTCGGACCGGCCGAGATCCTCGTCTGGGTCGGCGACAACATCCAGGACTTCCCCGACCAGAGCCAGTCGCTGCGAAACCAGCCCGAGTCCGCCTTCGGCGATTTCGGCATCCGCTTCTTCGCCCTCCCGAACCCGGTCTACGGGACCTGGGAGAAGAACCCGCCGCGCTGAACGGCGCCGCGACGGCCCGCCGTCACTCGAACCACCCGTTCACGTCGAGGATGAGGTGGGCCGAACCGGCGCTGGCGTTCTGGACGGAGAGCGTGCCTGAACCGTCCGCGGCGAGGGCCATCAACGAGTTGTTGGCCCGGGTGCGCCCCGCGCCGAAGCTGATGGCCGAGGCCGTTGGAAGCGACGTGCCTCCCGGGAAGAGGGACAGCGAGCCGGACGCCACCGGCTGCGTCACCGTGACGTTGAGCGAGACGGCGCGGGCCGACTCAGGGACGCCACAGACGCCCGCGAGCGAGAAGCTCCGGGTGGCCCCCCCGGCCAGCGCCGGCCCCCCTAACGGGCCGTCCGCGCTGCGCGTGTCGACGAGGCGGCAGGGGGCGAGCGTGTGGAACGAGGCGCCGCCGCCAGACGACTCCGCGGCGAGGAGCCACTGCCCGTACCGGTTCGACCAGCCGTGGATCTTCGACTCCGTCCCGTCGAAGACCGCCGAGTTGTAGGAGGCGGGCGTCCTCCGGGCCGGGTCGACGTACGTATCCCCAGGGACGACGCCCACGTACCGGACGTAGTCGGCGAAGAAGGAACGGGCCGTCGCCAGGTCGCTCGCCTGCCCCGTCTCCCGGGCGAGGAACGCGAGGGCGTTGGCGAGCATCAGGTCGTAGACGACCTGGCCCTGCCACTGGCCGTCGACCGGCTGGCGCGCGTCGAACGTGTAGGGGACCTGCCGCGGGCGGTAGAGCCCCTCGCCGTTCGTGTCGCCGCCGTAGCTGACGGAGACGAGCCACGTCGCCATCCGGCGGATCAGGCCGAGGAGCTCGGCGGCGTAGGCCGGGTCATTCCCCTTGAAGACCTCCACGTACGCCTCGATCGCCGGCTCGAGGAAATAGAGGTGCTGGAGGCCCGAGCGCTGGTGCGGGTACCCCTCGTCCCACGGCTCGCCCCAGACGGTGAAGCCGGCCCCGCCCGCCGCCGCCTCGCGGGCGAAGACGTCGGAGAGGACGTCCTGGATCGCCCGCGGGATCGTCTTCGGCCCGTAGCTCGACGTCGGGAGCGTGGCGGACGGGTCGACGCGATAGCGCGCCACGAGGTTCTCGACGAGCCACCCGTGCGTCCGGAGCTCGGAGGTCGAGACGTTCCCCTCGCCCGAGAACGACTCGTAGAGATACTGGCGGATCCCCTCCTGCAGCTCGTCGAAGACCTCCCGCCCGCGGGGGTCTCCGGTCAGCAGCCAGTGGAGCGCATAGCCCTGCGTCCAGGTGTGGGTGGGGCGCCCGCCGCCGAAGCAGTTGTCGGGCGAGTCGTGCGAGGGGCGGTCCTCCCACTGCTTCTGGAAGTTGAACGCGGGGCCGTCGTCCGCGGAGTGGTAGACGTCGAGGTCCTCCTCGTGCCGCGCGAAGAGGCGGGCGGCGTCGAGGAACGGGAGGCGGCCCGTCCGGAGGTACTGGAGCGCCATCCCGTACGACCAGTCGTAGTGGTTTCCCGAGAGGGTCCCGCAGCCGTTCCCGGCCCAGCGGAGGTCGCCGTAGTCGTTCCACGACGCGAGGTCGGGAGCGAGGTGCTGCCAGATCGTGATCCCCGCGAGGTTCGGCGGGTCCTCGAGGTCGGCCGGAAGGACCTTCGCCCGCTGGAGCTTCTCGAAGCGGTCGAAGTCCGCCTGCCGCTCCGCCGGCAGGCCCGACGCCGGCAGGCCGATCCGGCCCCATGCCCCCGTCGAGGCGACGTAGGCGGGAGACGCGGACGCCAGCGGCGCGGGAGGTGAGCTTCCCGGGGCGAGGGTACCGTCGGCGGCAAATCGCGCGTCGACGAGAGCCGCGGCCCCGCCGCCTGCCGGGAAGCGGACGTCCCAGCTCCTCTCGGCCCCCTGCCCGAAGACGTAAGGCCCGCCCGTCGGGAGGAGCACGGCCCCGAACGAGGCGCGCGAAAGGACGACCGCCGGAGCCCGCGTGCAGTCCCATCCGTCCCAGCAGAAGGGGCCGCGATTCTGGAACGTCGCCGTCGCCCGGACCGCCCCGTCGTTGCGCCAGAAGACGAGCCGCGCGCGGAACCGCACGGCGGCGCTGCCGAGATCGCTCCCCGCCGCCGTCGCCAGGCGCCCTTCCACCCGCACGACCCCTTTCACCGGACCGGGCTCCTCGACGACCCACGACTCGGGCCTCGCGCGATACGTCGTCCCGCCGACGACCACCTCGAAACGGACTCCGGAGACGAGGAGGTCGGACTTCTCGAAGACGTGCGTCGACGCGCCGGTCGCTACCGTCAGCGTCGTCGCCCCGTCACTCACCGTCACCCCGGAGACGGGCGCGGGCGCGGTTCCCGTCCCGAGCGTCAGCGCGACGCTTCCCGGTGCGGCCGGGAGGTCGACCGGGAAGTCTGCGAGGAGCCATCGGACGCTTCCGTCGGGCCACGACGCCGTCCGCCGCGCCTGGAGCGGGAGCTCGGCCGAGCCCCTGAGGAGGCGGACGAGGCCGGGATCGGCGAGCACCCCGCGCGCGAACGGGACCCCGGACGTGACGACGACCCCGCTCCGCGCCGTCGCCTCGCGCGCGACGACGGTCAGAGGGACGTCGACCGCCTCCGCGGCGGCGGAGACCACGAGCGAGAGGCCGAGGGCGCAGCAGGCCGGCCCTGGAGAGCGACGTCGAGGCATGCGACGGACGATCCCGCCGGGACCCCGCCCTGTCTGTCCGCCGAACGGCGGACAAGGGTCGGTGACGCCCCTCACGGGGAGGTCACCGGGGCGTTCTCGCACTTGTCGCGCGAACGGCGCAGCGCGCTCCCCACGCTATGATCGAAATCCGCAGAGAGAAGGCCTGGAATGGTCCGAGACGGAGAACAGGCCCGCCCGACGAGCACGGATCCGGCAACCCTGCTCAGCGCGCGGGACATCGTCGGGTTGATGGACGTCGCCCGGCTGATCATGGCGTCTGCCGAGAACCCGCCGGCGCTCCGGCAGCTCCACTCCCGGCTCGACTCCCTCGTCTCCCACCTGAAGCCGAAATACCTGCCGGGACTCGCCCTCCTGGAGGACCAGCTCCCGCGCGTCGACGGCGACGGCCTGCTCGCCCCCGCCCAGCTCCGGTCGCTCGGCCTCGACGCCGACGACGCCTACTTCCGCCTGGCCGAGCTCCTGCCCGACGGTCCCGAGCCGGATGCGTCCGGGCCGGTCGAGAGCCTCGTGAAGCGAAAGGTCCTCTCCATCCTCGAGCCGACGGTCCTGGCCGCGATGGAGCGCCGGCTCGTCGCGCTCCAGAGGACGCTCTCGGCCGCTTCGTGGAAGTCGTGCCTCGACAGCTTCGAGGACGGCGTCCTCACGGTGTCGCGCGACGGGAAGGTCGCCTACCAGAACCCGCGGGCCAGGGAGCTCGTCGACCTCCGCTCGCTCTCCCAGCCGGCGGCTCAGAAGCTCCGGTCCCTGATCCACCGCTTCGCAGTCAGCCCGACGACCGCCGGCCCCGGCTGGCTCCCCACCGAGACGTGCCGGAGCGAAAAGGGCGAGCTCGAGCTCCATGCGGTGGTGCCGCCCGACGCGACGGGCTCCGGTCCTTCCCCGGTCATGCACGTCTTTCTCGTTTCGCGGCCCGCCTCTCCCCTCGCGGGAGGCGTCCGCGCCGAGGACTTTCCCGGGCTCTCGGAACGCGAGCTCCAGGTGCTCGGAGGGCTCGTCCAGGGGAAGACTCTCTCGGCGGTCGCCGCGACGCTCACCGTGAGCGAGGCGACGACGAGGACCTACCGGGACCGCATCTACGAGAAGCTCGGAGTCTCGAGCCGGAGGGAGCTCTCCTCCTCGCGCTCCGGCCGCGGCCGTCGGCCACCTGACGGCCTCTCCCGAGACCGCGCCGGGAAGCGCGCGGGGACCGGGAGGTCCCCCGCGACTCCGGCGTCGCGACCAGCTACTTCTTCCGCGTCTCCGTCGCCCGCGCCTCCCACTCGCGGGTCCAGCCGAGCCGCTCGGCGGTGCGGAGGTTCACGGATCCGTCGGCGTTGTAGAGGCCGCTCGCGACGACCCGCGCCTTCTCGTCGGCGGAGAGAAAGGCGGGGATCCTCGCGTCGGGCCCAGAGGGCTTGAGAAGCTGGCTCCGCGGCGTCACTTCGGCGTCCTTGTAGGCGCGGCGGACCCCCTGCACGACCCAGTCGAAGGTCGTGTCGTGCGACGCCCGGACGACGACCTGTTCGAGGCCCTTCTTCTCGACGCGGACCTGTACGAACTCGGACCCGGTCGGCGTCACCTGGACCGTCAGCCCCTCCACGTCGGTCACCCAGCGGAAACTGTCGGGGAGTTCGAGGACCGCGACGCCGCCGCGGGTGGCGGCCGAGCCGCGACAGTAGGTGCCGGACTCCGGCCCTTCGAGGGAGTAGTAGCGGACGATGCGCTCCGGGTCGGACGGGTGGGGCTCGAGGAACGACTTCGTCCCGAAGCCGCCGAGGCCGCCGTCGTAGTAGACGCCGTATCGCTCTCCGGCCGGCCATTCAATCCCGAGCATGCCCCCCACCTTGTACACACCGGGAGCGTCGAGGATGCAGCCGCTCGTTCCGAACGAGACTCCCGTCGGGGACGGTTCGTTCGCGAACCCGGCGACGCCGTGCTCCACACCGCGCCCGAGCACTCCGGCACCGTGGGGGAAGTTGGTAAGGGCCGAGGTGAGGACGGAACCGACGACGTCACCGATGACGCCGAAGTTCTTGTCCCGGTTCGAGGTGACGCCGTGCACCCCCGAAGACCAGCTGCCGGCGGTTTCCGAGACCTGACCCTGAACGCCGTGGACCATCCCCGTTCCCGCCGCATACCCGCCGACTCCGTGAGACCCGTTGGCATTCGACTCGTTGAATCCGGTGATCGCCGCACCGTTGTCCCGGTTCGTGCTGACGAAGAGACTCGTCTGAGGGTTCGTGCCATTCGTGAAGTAGCCGTTGACGTCGACGATCACGTCGGTTCCCGACACGCCGGCCACGATCGTAATGCTCCCCGAGCCGAGCGGGACGATGGCGGCGTTGGCGAGCGTCTGTCCGGCGAGGTAGTTCAGCGTCGACACCTGGGGCGTCGCGCCGCCCGCCGGATAGACCATCAGGAACCCCGCCCCCTGAGTGTTCGTCACCGTCACGTTGAGCGAGACGGCCGTCGCGTACGCCGCGATCCCGGAGCAGCCGCTCGCGACCACGTTCATCGTCCGCGAAGTCCCTCCCGGGATCGAGGGGGCACCATAGCTCCCGGCGAAGCCGCTTCCGGCCCGCGTGTCGGCGATCCGGCACGGGCTGAACGGGACGAAGACCCCGGGGGAGCCGGCGTCCCCCGCGAGCGTCGAGAGCGTTCCCGACCTCCCGGATGGCACGGTCCAGTTCGTCAGAGGGATGTCGCCGACCGCGGCGAGCCGCCCCGCGGAGCCGAGAACGAGAAGGGAGAGGCCCGCGATCCGGAGGACTCCGGACCAGGCCGGACGAAGGACGTGCACGGAAAGGGCTGGGAACATCGACATGCCTCCTGCTGGCTCCGATCGTTCCCTCCTCCGCTCACTGCTGTCTGTCCGCCGATCGGCGGACGCGAGCGTCGATCCAATCTTCCGTAGACACCCGGTATTCCCGTCCCCGCGGTACCGCGCCGCGCGGGGCGGCGCTCGGTTCGTTCGGCTGAGCCGGGAGCCCGCGTCTCCGAGGAAGACCCCGGACTCGTCGAGCGGGCGCGCGGAGGCTCGTAGCCCGGCATCCGGATCGCGAACGTGGCGGAAGAACAGAATAGAGACTGGGGGGGTGGCGGCCCGCGGACGCCTCCAGGGCTCCCGACCGCCTCCGCTCGACGGGTGAGGTTCGAGGAGCCCGGAGTCAGCCGGCGGAAGGCCTACGCCGGCCCGCCGGCCCGCCCCGGCCCCCTTCCTTCGCCCCGGGCCCGGCCGGCAGAAAGTTCGGGAGGACCGGGTTCGTCGCCACGTCGAAGACGAGCGACGTCTCGAGGTGGGCGACCTCCGGGCGGGACGTGATGGCGTCGAGGGCGAAGTCCCGCAGGTGCCGCGAGTCGCGTACGGTCACGTGGAGGAGGAAGTCGTGCGCTCCCGAGACGTGGAAGGCCGCCCGCACCTCGGGCAGCGAGCGGAGGTGCTTCCAGAACGCCCGGAGCTTGCTCCGCCCGTGCTGCTCGAGACGGACGGCCAGGAGGGCTTGAAGGCCCACCCCGAGCGCCTCGGGGAGCACCTCGGCGCGCACCGCCCCGAGGACCCCCTTCCGGCGCAGCGCCTGGACCCGGCCGAGGCACGTGGAAGGGGCGAGGTGGACGGCCGCGGCGAGCTCCTTGTTGGAGAGCCGTGCATTGTTCTGAATTCTGTCGAGGATTTCGAAGTCGATTCGGTCCAGGTCGAAATTCATGGTCGTTTTCCGAAATCAATTCGGTGTTTCCGAATCTCTACCGATCCTAGCATCCGGGGAACGAGAGGAGACGCCCCGTGCACCAGAACGCCCTCGCTCCCCCGACCGCCTCCCGCTCCCTTTCGACCCGCGCCGTCCACGGCGGGCGCGAGGACCTCCACGCCCTCGGGGTCCACGCCCTGCCGATCGACCTCTCCTCCACCTACCCCGTCCCGGACCTCGTCCAGGGAGGCCTCGACCTCGAGGCGATGGCGATGGGCGGCCATCCGACGACGACGCCCGTCTACTCGCGCCTCCACAACCCGACCGTGGCGCGCTTCGAGCGAGCCCTCGCGGGGCTGGAGGGAACCGACGAGGCGGTGGCGTTCTCGAGCGGGATGGCGGCCCTGACGACCGTCCTGATGGCGGTCCGGCAGCGCGCGGAGGGCGGCCGGCCCGGCCACGTCGTCGCGGTGCGGCCGCTCTACGGCGGCACCGACCACGTCCTCGCCTCGGGGATCCTCGGGCTCGAGGTGAGCTGGGCGACGCCGGAAGGCGTCCGCGCCGCCCTCCGCCCCGACACCGGCCTCGTCCTCCTCGAGACCCCCGCGAACCCGACCCTCTCCCTCGTCGACCTCGACGCCGTCGTGGAGCAGGCCGGGAGGGTGCCGGTCCTCGTCGACAACACGTTCGCCACGCCCGTCCTCCAGAACCCGGCCCGGCACGGCGTGACGCTCGTCCTCCACAGCGCGACGAAGTTCCTCGGCGGGCACGGCGACGTCCTGGCCGGAGCGGTCGCCACGAACGCGGAGTGGGCGGCCGACCTGCGGAAGATCCGGGTCCTGACGGGGAACGTCCTCCACCCGCTCGCCGGCTACCTCCTCCACCGGGGGCTGCCGACGCTTCCGCTCCGCGTCCGCCACGCGCAGGAGGGCGCCGCGGAGCTCGCCCGGCGCCTGCTGCGCCACCCGAAGGTCGCGCGCGTCTTCTACCCCGGGCTCTCCGCCGCCGCCGACGCGCCGATCCTCCGGAAGCAGATGCGCGGCACGGGGGCGATCCTCGCCTTCACGGTGGCCGGGGGCTTCGAGGCCGCTTCGCGGGTGATGGCGTCGGTCGAGCTGATGACGCCCGCCGTCTCGCTCGGTTCGGTCGACACCCTCATCCAGCACCCCGCCGGCCTCACCCACCGGGTCGTGGAGGAATCGGCGCGGCGGAGCGCCGGGGTTTCGGATAGCCTCCTTCGGCTTTCCGTCGGCCTCGAGGACCCCGATGACCTCTGGGCCGACCTCGAGCAGGCGCTCGAGCGCAGCTGAGAGGCGGCGGGAAGGCCGGAGGGACCGTATGTCGAAGAACGCAGCGATCACCCTGGACGGCAACGAGGCGGCGGCCTCGGTGGCCTACCGCCTCAACGAGGTCATCGCCATCTACCCGATCACCCCGTCGTCCAACATGGGCGAGTGGTGTGACGAGTGGGCGAGCAAGGGGGTCCCGAACCTCCAGGGGACCGTCCCGCTCGTGGCGGAGATGCAGTCCGAGGGGGGCGCCTCGGGCGCCGTCCACGGCTCGCTCCAGGCGGGGGCGCTCACGACGACGTTCACGTCGTCGCAGGGGCTCCTCCTGATGATCCCGAACATGGGGAAGATCGCCGGCGAGCTCTCCCCGTTCGTGATGCACGTCGCGGCCCGGGCCATCGGGCACAACGGGATCTCGATCTTCGGCGACCACTCCGACGTGATGGCCTGCCGCCAGACCGGCTTCGCGATGCTCGCCTCCGACGGCGTCCAGGCGGCGCACGACTTCGCCGCCATCGCCCAGGCCGCGACCCTCCGGTCGAGGGTCCCGTTCCTCCACTTCTTCGACGGCTTCCGGACGTCGCACGAGGTCGCCTCCGTCGAGCGGCTCACGGACGACGAGCTGCGCTCCCTCGTCGACCCGGCCCTCGTGGCCGCCCACCGCGCCCGGGCGCTGCGGCCCGAGGCGCCCGTCGTCCGCGGCACGACCCAGAACAGCGACACCTTCTTCCAGACGCGCGAGGCGTGCACGCGCTTCCACGCGGCGTGCCCCGGCGTCGTCCAGGCGGAGATGGACCGCTTCGCCGCCCTGACCGGGCGCGCCTACCGTGTGTTCGAGTACTTCGGGGCGCCGGACGCCGAGAGCGTCGTCGTCCTGATGGGCTCGGCCTGCGACACCGCGCACGAGTACGTGGAGTGGGCGACCACGCGTGGCGAGAAGGTCGGCGTCCTGAAGGTCCGGCTCTTCCGGCCCTTCGACCTCGGCGCCTTCGTCGCGGCGCTCCCGTCCACCGTCCGTCGCATCGCCGTCCTCGACCGGACGAAGGAGCCGGGCGCGTCCGCCGAACCGCTCGCGCTCGACGTCACCCTCGCCCTCGCCGAGAAGGGCCCGGGGAGCCGCCTCGCCGCCGCGCCTCTCGTCGTCCCGGGCCGCTACGGCCTCGCGGGGAAGGAGTTCACGCCGGCCCACGTGAGGGCCGTCTTCGAGAACCTCGCCTCACCGGCCCCGAAGCTCCACTTCACCGTCGGCATCGTCGACGACGTGGGGGGCAGCTCGCTCGAGGTCGACCCGGGCTTCTCCGTCGAGTCCCCGGACGTGACGCGGGCCCTCTTCTACGGCCTCGGGGCCGACGGGACGGTCGGCGCGAACAAGAACTCGATCAAGATCATCGCGGAGGGGACCGCCCACCACGGGCAGGGTTACTTCGTCTACGACTCGAAGAAGGCCGGCTCCGTCACAGTGAGCCACCTCCGTTTCGGGCCGCGCCGGATCCGGAGCAGCTACCTGATCCAGAAGGCGTCGTTCGTCGCCTGCCACCACTCGAGCTTCCTCGAGAAGGTCGACATGCTCGAGCGGATCGAGCGGGGCGGGACGTTCCTCCTCAACACGCCCCACGCCCCGGAGCGCGTCTGGGAGACGCTCCCGCGCGAGGTCCAGGAGGCCGTTCTCGGCAAGGCGCTGAGGTTCTTCGTCGTCGACGCCGCGGCCGTGGCGAAGGAGACGGGGATGGGCGGGCGGATCAACACCATCATGCAGGTCTGCTTCTTCGCCATCTCCGGCGTCCTCCCCCGCGAGGAGGCGATCTACCAGATCAAGAAGTCGATCGAGAAGACCTACGGCAAGAAGGGCGGGGTCGTCGTGACCCGGAACTTCGAGGCGGTCGACGCGACGCTCGCCTGCCTCCGCGAGGTCGTCGTCCCCGCGCGGGTCACCTCGACGACGACGCGCCCGCCGACTGTCAGCACGGCGGCGCCCGCCTTCGTGAGAGACGTCACGGCGGAGATGATCGCGGGCCGGGGAGACGACCTCCCCGTCGGCGCCTTCCCGCCCGACGGGACGTGGCCCGTGGGGACGAGCCGGTGGGAGAAGCGCAACATCGCGCTCGAGATCCCGATCTGGGACGCGAAGCTCTGCATCCAGTGCAACAAGTGCGCGCTCGTCTGCCCCCACGCGGCGATCCGCCCCAAGGTCTTCGACGCGGCGCTCCTCGACGGCGCGCCCGCGCGCTTCCGGAGCGTGCCGTCCCGCGGTCCCGACCACCCGGGCTTCCTCTACGCCCTCCAGGTCGCGCCGGAAGACTGCACGGGCTGCGGCATCTGCGTGGCGGCCTGCCCCGCGAAGGACAAGGCAAGTCCTTCTCGCCGCGCGATCGGCATGGAGCCCCAGGCGCCGCACCGCGAGGCCGAGAGGGAGAGCTGGGACTTCTTCCTCGGCCTCCCCGACCCCGACCGGACGCTGCTGAAGCGCGACGTGAAGGGAAGCCAGCTCATGCTCCCCCTCCTCGAGTACTCGGGCGCCTGCGCCGGCTGCGGCGAGACGCCGTACCTCAAGCTCCTCACGCAGCTCTTCGGCGACCGGGCGGTGGTGGCGAATGCGACCGGCTGCTCGTCCGTCTACGGCGGCAACCTCCCGACGACGCCCTACTGCGCCGACGCGAAGGGGCGCGGCCCCGCCTGGTCGAACTCGCTCTTCGAGGACAACGCGGAGTTCGGCTACGGAATGCGCCTCGCCGTCGACAAGCAGACTGCGATGGCCCGCGAGCTCCTCGCGCGGCTCGCGCCTTCCGTCGGCGAGCTCCTCGCGGGCGAGCTCCTCTCCGCCGTGCAGCGGACCGAGGCGGGGATCGAGGAGCAGCGGAGCCGGGTGGCGGCGCTGCGCGAGCGCCTCGCGACCCTTCCCGGCGGGGAGCCGAAGCTCCTCGCCGACCTCGCGGACTCCCTCGTCCGCCGGAGCCTCTGGATCGTCGGCGGGGACGGCTGGGCCTACGACATCGGCTTCGGCGGCCTCGACCACGTCCTGGCCCAGGGGCGCGACGTCAACCTCCTCGTCCTCGACACGGAGGTCTACTCGAACACCGGCGGACAGGCCTCGAAGGCGACGCCGAAGGGGGCCGGCGCGAAGTTCGCGATGGGAGGAAAGAGGCAGAGAAAGAAGGACCTCGGGCTGATGGCGATGGCCTACGGGAACGTCTACGTCGCGCGCATCGCGTTCGGCGCCCGCGACGCCCAGACGCTGACCGCCTTCCTCGAGGCCGAGAGCTACGAGGGACCGTCGCTCCTCATCGCCTACTGCCACTGCATCGCCCACGGCTACGACCTCGTGAACGGCCTGAAGCAGCAGCAGCTCGCCGTCGACTCGGGCCACTGGCCGCTTTACCGCTACGACCCGCGCCGCGCGGACGAGGGGCTCCCGGCCCTCCAGCTCGACAGCAGGCCGCCGAAGGTCCCGCTCTCCGACTACGTCTCCCGCGAGACCCGCTACCGGATGATCGAGCAGGCCCACCCGGAGACGTACCGCGAGCTCCTCGACTCGGCGCAGGCCGACGTCGCCTCGGCCTGGAGCCACCTCGAGCACCTTTCGGGGGGCGGGGTTCGGGGGTGAGGGTCCGGTAGAGCCGGACGACCGCGCGGGGCGGGAACGACGTGAGGCCCGTCGGCGTGGTGCGGGCCGCGTGCGGCCGGGCCGGTCGGCCCCGTCGTCACCGGAGCCACGACGTCACCTTCGCCAGGGCCCTCCGAACCGAGGCGTTAAAGCCCCTCTCGCCTCTCAGCTTGCCGATCGCCTTGCGGACCTCGTGCTGACAGACCCGCCGGGTGTGATCGCAGTCTCTCCCGTCGTCCAGCGCGAGGAGAGCCGGCAGCGCGCGCGTCTCGCCCGACTCGCCGAGAGCCCAGATCGCCCTGTTCCGGCTCTTCAGCGGAACGTCCGGCGCCTGCGCCATGGCGACCAGGGCCTCGGTTCGCGAGCCACCGAAGCGCGCCTGGGCGGCGGTGCCCGTGCGCTCGGCCACGAACCACGAAACCGAACGTACGGTCCCGATCCCCGCCGCGCCGAGAAGGACGGCGAGGAGCGACAGAGCGAGGACTCCGGGACGACGGGACCATCTCCTCGTGCTCATGACGCGCCCCGCCAGGCCTGGTACGTGCATTCCGGTCTCGAGGTCTCCTTCGGCACCTACTTCTTCCCCGGGCATTCCCAGAGGTCGAGCGCGAGGTGCTCGCGGTTCGCCGGGTCGTACCGGACCGGCACGACCCGCCCCGGCTGCACGGCCGGAACGTCGAGGCGCGAGACCAGCGCCCGCGTGCGGGCCTCGTACGCCTCGCCCTCTGCCGTTACGACACGGAGCACGAACTCGACCACCGGGTCGTCGTTGATCGTCGTGCCGGTGTCGACGAGGCGGGTGATCGTCGCGGTCGCCGGCGTGCCGATCGCCAGGATCTCGCACGCCTCCTTCCGGCCGCTGAGGCCGTCGACCAGGGAGGAGCACCCCGCGGTACCGGCGAGAGCGGCCAGGACCAGCCGGAGCTTGGCGGCCGACAGTGCCCGTCTACCGTGTGCCAGCGTGCACCTCCTGAGACTCCGGCAGTCTACCCGCCGGAGAGGCTCGGCCGGCGTCCGAGGCTGTGACGGGCGACACCGGCTCTGCACCCTCTTCCTCCCGGCAATATGGAGAAGAGCTCGAACGCGATCCGCAGCGAGAACGTGCTCACCTCCCATGCCGTACCCCTGGCAGCGACCGAGGGGGGAGGCCCCGTCACGACCCGACCTCCCCTGCCGTCTGCTCCGCCTGGAACCACTTCACCGTGTCGTTCATCGTCGCCTCCAGCGGCCGGAAACGGACGCCGAGCTCGCGCACAGCCTTGTCCGAGCAGAATGAGAAGCCCTCCTGGAGTCGCTGGACCATGGCGGGAGTGACGGGCGGCGGCCGGCGAGTCAGCCTGCTGGCCAGAGAGAGGATTCGCGAGAGGAAAAGCAGCTTCGCGGCAGAGATCGGCTTCGTCGGTGTCGGCCTTCCGCTGACCTCGGTCACGGACCGGTAGATCTCGGCCACCGGGTAGCGGCGACCTCCGATCACGTAGCGCTCGCCACTTCGGCCCCTGTCGATGGCCTCGGCGGCGGCGAAGGCCACGTCGCGAGCGTCGACGATGCGCTGCCAGCCGGGCAGCACGAACGCGAGCTCCCCGCGAAGCAGCTTCAGGACGAACGCTCCCGTCGGCGTCGGTCCCACGTCACCGGGCCCCAGCATCGCCGCGGGGAGGATCAGCACGATCCGCATGCCGGGATGCTCTTCGGAGAACCGGAGGACGGCCTTCTCCGCGGCGACCTTGCTGGCGAAATAGCGCTCGTGGGTCTCCTCGTCGTAGGGACTGGTCTCGTCTGCAGTGCCACCGGCCGCCGCACGGAGCACCGCGGCCGAGCTGATGTAGACGACGGTACGGACGCCCTGCCTCTCGGCAGCCTCGAGCAGACCGGTCGTTCCCGCCACATTGGTCTCGGCGAGAAGGGGAGGCGCCGCGCCCCGGTAGAACTCCCCGTAGCAGGCAGCGGCGTGAACGAGGACGTCGGCACCCGACATCCGCGTCTCGAACTGCCCGACGTCGCGCAGGTCCGCCACGACGAGCTCTACGCCGGGGCCCACGAGGCGTCGAGCATCCCGCCGACGGACCAGAGCCGTCACGTCCAGTCCGCGCCCACGCAGCTCCTTGACGAGGTTGTTTCCGAGGAGCCCTGTGGCTCCGGTGACGAACGCTCTCATTCCGCTCTCCTTCTTTGACCGTCCGGTCGGTTAGTTATGAGTCCACGCGAAACCGCCTCCCGGGCCGATCCGGCACGGAAGTCGGCTACCTCTTTTTCGTGCTCTCGAAGTCCGTCTGGGACGCCAGGTGCGACCGCGCGAAGGCCTCGACGAAGTCGTCGGTGGCCTGATCGGGCGAATGGCCGAAATAGCTGCACCAGCGATCCCGCAGAGCTACGAACATCACCATGGGGATGAACCCGGTGAAGAACTCGTGCACCAGGCGAAGCTGCGCTGGGCGATCCCTCACGTCCCCGCCGTCGCCTTTGAGCTCGCCTCCGTGCTCGAGCTGCATGACGAGCTCCGCGCACTGAAAGAGGAGGTCGTCGCGCTGGCTCGACTTGAGCGCCTCGGAGAGCATCACGGCGAGGACGCGCTTTCGTCGCTGGAGGAAGTCGATCTCTCCCCTGAGCTCTTGCCGCACGGATTCGTCGTCGTCGCGGACCTGGGCCTCGGGACGGCTTTCGGTGTGGCTCGCAACCTCGTCGAGGATGCTGCGGAACAGCTCGAGAATGAGGTCGTGCTTGTTCTTGAAGTGGTAGTAGATCAGCGCCTTGTTGACGCTGGCGCTCCGCGCGATCTGGTCGACGCTCGTGGCATCGAAGCCTCGCGCGGCGAAGAGCTTCTCCGCAACCGCGAGGATGCGCTTCTTCGTCGTATCGCTTCCGGTTCGTGCCAAGCGGGCCTCCTTAACTAACCGGCCGGTCAAGATTGCACGAAGACAGGAGCTCCTGTCAAGCAGACGAGGTCGACACCCGGGGCGCTGGCTCCTCGACTCGGCGCCGGCCGAGCCGAGGGCATCGCGGATCAGCGGCACGTCGGACTCGTCGCGGGAACGCCCGGGGTTCAGTCCCCGGGCGATCCCGCTCCCGCCTGCGCGACGAGGAGGGTGCGTGTCGCCTCGTCCGCCGCGAAGAGGTGCTCCACCCGGAGCGACGCCAGGGTGATGTCCTGGGGCGTTCCGAAGGTCGTGAACATGCTGAAGAAGGCCAGGTCGCCGTGCGGGGTGGCGTAACGCGTCGTCAGCACCGGGGCCCCGGAGACCGGCGCGCAGGCGAGTCGCCGCGCGCCGAGGCGCGAGCAGAGGAGGGCCGCGAGCGCCTCGACCCGCGGCGCGAGCTCGGGCCTGAGCGCGGCCTCGTGGCGGAGGAACGCCAGCATCGCCGGGCCGACCTCGTGGAGGTTGACGACCCGTGCGGCGAAGCCCTCGGGGTGGGCCAGCAGGTCGATCATGTTGAACGGCGTCCCGCCGTGCGGGAGGACAGCCGGGGGCACGAGCGTGGCGGCGAGCCAGCGGGCGCCACGGTTGAGGCGGAGGACGTTCCACCCGGCGTCGATCACGAGGGCCGGCATCGGATCGTGAGCGTGAAGCAGCCGCTCGAGCGCGCGATTCGCCTCCGACAGGGCGGGATCGTGGAGCGGAACGGCGCTGTAGGCGGGAGCGAAGCCGGCCTGGAGCATCGCCTCGTTGCGAAGAGAGAGCGGCGCGTCCAGCTCCTCGAGCCACGCCGCGAGCAGCTCGCGGCTGGGCCTCGCGCGGCCGCTCTCCACGAAGCTCACGTGCCGCTGCGACACCCGCAGGCGCATCGAGAGCTCGAGCTGGCTCACGCGGCGTGCTCCCCGAACCTGCCGGAGCGTCGCCGGAAGAGCGGTGGCGACCTCGTTCACGGGTCGATTTGAGCACGCCGGCGCGCCGGTTCCATTACCTGGAAGGTAATTGCGGGCTCCCTCTCCACTCTCGATACTCCTCGGCCTCGAAGGCCGCCGGCTGCACGGAAGCGCCGACGCCTCGGTACTGGAGCTCGCATGAAGACGTTTCGCACCCTCCTTCTCGCGGCCTGGGCGCTCCTCGCCGTCTACACCGTGCTCGTGATCGCCGATCACGGATGGGGCTTGTTCGGCGTCTTCCTCGGCGACCTGCGCTCGATGGGCTGGCCGGGCCAGTTCAACCTCGACTTCACCCTGCTGCTCGCGCTTTCCGCCTCGTGGGTCGCGTGGCGTCACCGCTTCTCCGTTCCCGGCCTGCTGCTCGGCCTGACGGCGTTCTTCGGCGGCGCCCTGTTCCTGACGGCTTACCTCTTCGGCGCGAGCCTGGTCGCGAAAGGGGACGTGAAGGAGCTGCTCCTGGGAAGGCGGTAGAGACCGGGAGGCCCGACTGCGAAGCTCCGCCGTCAAGGCCCGCCGCGCGCGCCGGCTTCCCCGCTTCGCAGGTCTCCGAGGAGCCGGAGGAGCGTCGCGGCGAGCTCGTCGACGGTGTCGGGCTTGAGAATCAGCTCCCGGATTCCCAGCTGCCGCGCCGTCTCGTGCTCCACCTCGCTCAGGTAGCCCGACGTGGCGATGATCGGGAGGCCGGGCCGCACGGCGAGGACCTCGCGGGCGAGCTCGAAGCCCGTGAGGCCGGGCATGGAGAGGTCGGTGACGACGGCGTCGAACCGCCCGGGCCGGAGGCGGAACTCCTGGAGCGCCTCGCGGGGGTCCGTGACGGCGACGACGGTGTAGCCGATCCGTTCCAGCATCCGGCGGCCCAGGAGGACGAGAGCGTCGTCGTCGTCGACGAAGAGGAGCGTCCCCTTCGCGCGGGGCGCCGCCGCCCGCGGCACCGGCCTCGCCTCGGCCGCCAGGGGCGCGGAGACCGGGAAGAGGAGGCGGAACGTCGAGCCTTCGCCGGGCCGGCTCTCGGCGCTCACCCTGCCGCCGCACCGCTCCATCGCCATCCGGACCATCGTGAGCCCCAGGCCGGTCCCCTTGCCGTGCGGCTTCGTCGAGAAGAGGGGGTCGAAGGCCTTCTCCAGGGTCTCGGGGCTCATCCCGCAGCCGTCGTCCGTCACCGTCAGCCGTGCGTACGTCGCGGGCGCGGAAGGCGAGGAGGAGTCTTCGCCGTGCCGCTCCTCGTCGGCGGCCGTGTCGATCCGGACGTCGATTCGGCCCGGGCGAGAGCCAATGGCGTGCGCGGCGTTCGTGAAGAGGTTCACGAGCATCTGCTCGACCTCGGAGCCGTCGGCGAGGACGACCGGGACGGGGCCGCAAACCGAGGTCCGGATCTCGATCGCCGCGGAGGTGATCGGCCGGATGAGCCGCAGCGCCTCGGCGACCGCGCCCGCGAGATCGACCGGCGAGCGGCCGCGCCGCGCGGGCCTGCTGAACGAGAGGATCCGCTGCACGAGGTCGGCGGCGCGCCGCCCGGCGCGATCGATCTCGGTGAGGCTCTCGCGGGCCGGGTGGCCGTCCTCGAGGTCGTCCTGGGCGAGCTGGGCATTCCCCCGCACCGCGAGAAGGACGTTGTTGAGGTCGTGGGCGACACCTGCGGCGAGGCTGCCGAGGACGGTGAGCGTCCGCGCCTTCAGCCGCTCCTCCTCCTCGCGCTTGCGCGCGGTGACGTCCTGGCTCGTGCCGAGCGCCAGGAGCGGGCGCCTTTCGGACCCTTCGCCGGCGAAGAGGACCTGCGACGTCACGGCGAGCCACCGGACCGTGCCACCGGGGAGGAGGAGCCGGTACTCGGTGGAGAGCCGGCCGGAGCCGGTGAGCGGGGCGGCGCAGGCCGCCACCTCGGCGAGGATCCGGTCGCGGTCCTCGGGGTGAAAGTGCGTGATCGGCGCCTCGAGAGGGACCTCGAACGCGTCGAACCCGAAATGCCCTCGGGCCACCTCGTCCATCCGGAAGACACCGGCCTCGAAGTCGTGCTCCCACGTGCCGAGCCCGGACGCTTCGAGGGAGAGCCGAAGCCTCTCTTCGCTCCTCTGGAGCGCCCGCTCGGCCTCCACCTGCTCGGTGACGTCCCGGAAGTTCGTGTAGACCCGCCACGGCACCGACTCGCCCAGCTTCACCTCCGGCACGGCGTCGATCCGGATCCAGGTCGTCCTCTCGCGGCGGGGGTTGAAGACCCCCATGAGCGCGCCGTGGACGGGGACCCCGGACCGGAGCGCCGCCATCGACGGATGCTCCTCGCCGGGCCACGGGCTTCCGTCCTCGTGAACCGCGCACCAGCGGGGGTCGACGGAGCTCCTCCCCGTCAGCTCGTCGACGGAGAGGCCGAGGATCTCGGTCGCCGCGGGATTGGCCGAGAGGATCCCGCCGCCGGCGTCGTGGTAAACGACGCCCTGGACCAGCGTCTCGAAGAGCGACCGGTACTTCGATTCGCTCTCGCGGAGCGCCGCGACGGCCCGGGAGCGTTCGACGAGGTCCATCGCGACGGAGGCGATCTCCTCGACGACGCTCACGTCCGCGTCGTCGTAGTCCCACGGCTTGTTCCCGACGCCCATGATGGCGAGAACGCGGCCTCCCTGGACGACGGGGACCGTCGCCTCACGGACGATCGGCGCGTGCCCCGCCGGGAGCCCTTTCCGCTCGGGAAGGAGCGTGTAGTCGTTGTGGACGAGGGAGCGCCCGGTCCGGACACAATCGGCCCAGACTCCCGCTTTCGTCAGCGGATAGTGGAGTCCCGCACCCTCGGCCGAGCAGACGCCGGACGAGAGCGTCCGCGACGACCATGCCTCGAGGGCGAGCGTCTCCTGGTCCTCGCCGACGAAGTGGAAGAAGCCGATGCGGCTGAAGGTCAGCTCCTCGGCGGCGTCCAGGGCCGCGGTCATCAGCTCGCGCAGCGAGGACGAAGGGGCCATCTCGGAAAGCCGGAGCCGGGTCTTCAGGAGGCCCTCGGCCCGCTTCGCCGCCCGGAGGTCCTTCACGAAGGCGAAGGTCCGCGCGCCGTCGCCCGGCTGGAGGCGGGCGTGGACCTCCACCGGGACGAAGGCCCCATCCCGGGTCCGGTAGAGGCTCTCGAACGTCGCGGCGCCGGTTCGGGCGACCGCCTCGAGCCCCTCCCGAACCTCGGAGAGCGAAAGGACGACATGGTGGTCGGTCACCGACCTCCCGATCAGCTCCTCGCGGGTCCAGCCGGTGAGGCGGAGGTAGGCGTCGTTGACGTCCTCGATCGTTCCGTCCCGGTCGAACAGGAGGAATCCGTCGGCGGAGGAGGCGACGGCGAAGCGGAACTTCGCCTCGCTCGCCCGGAGCGCATCCTGGGCGTGCCGCTCCTCGGTGACGTCGTGGTTGAGGCCGATCACGCGGGCGACCTGCCCGTCGGGACCCAGCAGCGGCCAGGCGTCGGACCGGACGACCCGGACCGTTCCGTCGGGCCTCACGATCCGGAACTCGTCGCTATTGCGGCGCCCCTCGACGAGGCTCCTGCGGCCGCGGTCGCCGGCCCCGGCGGCGTCGTCCGGGTGGACCCTCGCGTGCCACGCGCCGAGCCGGCCCGTGAAGCTCTCCCGGGAGATGCCGTGGATCTCGAGCATCCGGTCGTCCCAGATCAGCCGGTCCGTCGCCACGTCGTAATCCCAGACGCCGAGGTGCCCGGCCTCGACCGCGAGACGGAGCCGCTCGTGGTCGGTGGGCAGCGTCTCATCGAGGACGGCTGGGACCCCGGCGAGGCCTGACCGGCTCTCTTTCATGGACCGCTCCTCTGTGTTCTCCGGAGCGCCCCGCCCCGCGACCGGGGACGGCACGGACGCGGACGGGAGGATCGGGCGCGGGCGCCCCGCCGCAATTATCCGCCTCGGAGGGGCGTCCGGCGCAGGGAGTTTCCGAAGGGAGCGGGGCGCAGTCGATCGCCCGACGGGAAGCGGCCCGGGATGCAACCCGCCGCCCGCGTCGAACGTACCCAGCGGCGGTGGCTCCCCGGGCGGCTCGCGACGCGGTTCTTCCCTTCGGGGCGTTCTTCGGGCGTTCGCGCGCCCGGAGAAGAGCCGGAGACTTCGTCCTCGAGCGGCTGTCTGCCACCGTGCCCGAGCGGGAGGTCGCCCGGCACACCCACGAGGAGGCGCATTTCGTCCTCGTGACGAGGGGGACCTACATCACCGCCGCCCGCGGAGCGCCGGCTCCCGCGGGACCGCCGCTCCTGGTCTACAACCCCCCGGGTACGACCCACAGGGACCGTTTCCTCTCCGAGGGCGGTCGCTTCCTCACGATCTCCGTCCCGGCTCACGCCCTCGCGCGGGCCGCGGAGGTCGTCCGGCTCCCGGCCGGATCGACGCTCCTGACGGGAGAGGCCGTCCTGCGGGCGGGCCGCCTCGTCGGCCTGAGCTCCGGCGGCGGCACGGCCGGGACTCTGGCGGCCGAGTCCCTCTGTCTCGAGCTCCTCGACTGGGCGTCCGGTGTCGGACCGGCCTCCAGGCCGCTGCCCGACTGGCTGCGGCGCGCCCGGGACCTCCTCCACGACGCCGACGGCGAGCTCTCGATGAGAGACGTGGCGGCGGCGCTCGGCGTGCACCCCGTCCACCTCGCGCGCGCCTTCCGCGCCCGCCTGGGGACGACGCCCGGCGACTACCTGCGCCGCACTCGCCTCGAGCGGGCCGCCTCTCTCCTCGCCCGGGGCCAGGAGCCTCTCTCGAGCATCGCTCTCTCGACGGGGTTCTGCGACCAGAGCCACCTTTCGCGCTCGTTCCGCCGCGAATACGGACTGGCGCCGGGCGAGTACCGGCGCTCGGTGTCGAGCCCTCGATCGAAGAGATGAATGTTTCTTCCGTCCAAGACGGCGGGCCCCGATCCGACTATCTTCGGCTCCATGAGAATCCCGTCGTTCGCCACGCTCTCATCGCTGCTTCTCGCCTCCTCGCTCGCACTCGCGGACGACTGGAAGCGGACGCCTCCCGGTTCGGCTCCGGCCTTCGAGAGGGCTGCCGCCGAGGCGGCGAAGGCCGTGAAGGAGGGGAAGTTCCAGGCCGTCACGAGCATCCTGGTCGCCAGGGACGGTGCGCTCGCGCTCGAGGAGTACTTCGACGCGGGCGGCGCCGAGGCGCGCCGGAACACCCGCTCGGCCACGAAGACCGTGACGGGGATGCTCGCCGGCGCCGCGATCGAGAGGAAGATGCTGCCCGGCGCGACGGCGCGGATCGCCCCGTTCCTCGCCGGGAAGAAGCCGTTCGCCAATCCCGATCCGCGCAAGGAGCAGATCACCGTCGAGGACCTCCTCACGATGAGCTCCCTCCTCGAGTGCGACGACGAGAACCAGTACTCGCGGGGGAACGAGGAGCGGATGTACCTCATCGAGGACTGGGTGCGCTTCTTCGTCGACCTGCCGATCCGCGGGTTCCCGGCGTGGGTGACCAGGCCCAAGGACGCACCCTACGGACGATCCTTCAGCTACTGCACGGCGGGCGTCACCACGCTCGGTGCCGTGATCCAGAAGGCCGCGGAGAAGCCCCTTCCGGACTTCGCGACCGAGGTCCTCTTCTCGCCGCTCGGTATCGAGAAGCCCGAATGGCAGTTGTCGCCGCTCGGCCTCGCCCAGGGTGGCGGGGGCCTCGGCCTCCGGAGCCGCGACCTCCTCGCGCTCGGAGAGCTCTATCTCGACGGAGGCGTGTGGAAGGGGCGTCAGGTGATCTCGCGTGACTGGGTGAAGGCCTCCACCCGGCCCCACGCCCAGATCGACGCCACCACGCGCTACGGTTACCTCTGGTGGCTGATGGAGTTCAAGGTCGGAGAGCGGACGCTCCGGTCCTTCGCGATGAACGGCTCCGGGGGCAACACGGTCCAGGTCTTCCCGGAGCTCGGCGCGGTGATCGTCGTCACGACGACGAACTTCGACGTCCGGCAGCCGCACAAGCTGACCGCGAAGCTCCTGACGGAGCACCTGCTGCCGGCGCTCGCGGGCGCGTCGCGCGGGCCGGGCCCGGCGGCCGGGGGGAGCTCGCCGACGGGCAGCGGCCTGGAGTAGCCCGTCACCTGCCGGAGGGCGGGCTCGGCGTCCCTCCCGGAACGGGCGTCCCCGCCCTGCCCCGGCGTCGTTCATCCCGATCGCGCAGACGGTCGCGGCACGCAGGCGGCTGCCGTCGGCCTTTCAGCTCCGGTCGATCCGGAGCTCGCCCGCAAGGATCATCTCCCTGGCGGCGGTCGTCTGGAAGGGCCTCCGGTAGCAGCGGACGGCGAGGACGGCCGCCCCGTCACTGGTCGATATACGCCTTCAGGCTGGCCCGCACCGACCACGGCTTCCCGTCGACGGAGCCCCGGATATCGCCGACCTTCCAGGCACCGGACTCGCGGACGAGGTCCCACCGGACGACCTCGTCCGCGGCGACGGCGCGGCGGCCGCGTCCGTCGACGAGCGTCACCGCGACGGTCGCCGAGGTGGCGTCACTCCGCTCGACCTTCGTGGTGAACGACTTCACCATCGGGTCCTGCGAGGCCGTGACCGGGTCCCAGTCGACGGCGCCGACGCCGTCGTCGTTCTTGTCCTGCAGCTCGGCGGCACGCTCCCAGAGGTCGAGGAGCTCGCGGGAAAAGCTCTTCCCTCGCACCTTCGGATCGCCCCAGAAGAACTGACCGCCCGCCTCGCCCCCGTCCGCCACGATCCGGCGGTAGACGGCCGTCACGAGCGCTTCGGGACCGGCCGGCTGCGGCGGCGCCGGCGCGCCGGCGGCGAGAGAGGAAAGGCCGGCGAGGAGTACGACGAGCCAGGAACGACGCATGGCGGAATGATGCCAGCGTCCGCTCGCGTTGCGCCAGCCAGGGGAAGCAGAAGGGCCCTCGACGTGGCGCCGGGGGCGCCTCCCCGATTGCCCTCTCGCCCGGCTACGGCCCCGGGGACGGCGCCGGCTGCTGGTCGAGGGCCGCGCCTCTCGGGGCGATGATCTTCTTGCGGGCGGCGACGAGCCGGGCGAACCGTGCTCGCTGCTTCGGGTCGAGGGTCGCGGCGATGCGCGCCTCCGCGCCGAGGAAGAGCGCCTCGACCTTCCGGGGATCGATGAGCCGCATCGCCTCCTCGCGCGTCGCGACGATCGCGTCGAAGGCAACCCGCTCCTGCTCGGGCGACAGCGAGAGCTCGTCGTCGAGGTTCCTCAGGAGGACCTCCGCCATCGGGTGAGGCGACGAGAGAAGGCGGTTCTCGAGGCGCGAGCGGTACGTCTGGACGACCGCAGCGCCGCAGAGGAAGCCCGCCACGAAGACGCCGGCGACGGCGGCCCTCGCCTTCGCCGCGCCGATCGGCGCCGTCACCGGGAGCCTCCTGACCGCATCGATATCGCGAGGAGCACGTCGCCGGTAGAGAGGCTCGCGACCGCCGCCCGCCGCGCCGCCGCCGCCTCCCGCGTCGCGACGACGCTGACGCCGCTCAGGAGGAGCCCCGCGAGGGTCAGTGCCGGCAGGAGGCGCCAGGCGAGCTGCCCGATCGGATGCTCGTCGGTGAGCCGGGCCGCCGCGACCGCCCGGACGCGGGCCCCGAGGAAGGGCGAGGGGAGGGGCAGCTCTCCCTCCCGCGAGGAGGCGGCGGCGAGGACCTTCCAGAGGACGGCGTCCGTCGGCTCCTTCATCACGAAACACCTCCGAGGACCCGGCGCAGCTTCCTTCGCGCACGGAAGGCCCTGACCTTTACGTTGGGGATCGACCAGCCGGTGAGCCCGGCCACGTCTTTCACGGGGAGATTCTCGAGGACCGTGAGGGTGAGGACGAGCCGCTCCTCGGGGGAGAGGCGCGCGAGGAGCTGCCCGGCCGTGATCCGCGCCACCTCGCTCTCGGTGCCGTCCGGCGAGGCCAGGAGATCGAGGACCGAGGCGTCGTCGAGGGCCGTCTCGGGCCTGGCCCGCTGCCGTCGCAGCTGATCGTAGCTGGCGTTGACGGCGATCCGGGTGAGCCAGTGGCCGAAGGGGCGATCGCCGCGGAAGCCTTTCAGGCAGGTATACGCCTTGAGGAACGCCTCCTGGACGACCTCCTCGACCAGCTCCGGCCGCCGGAAGAACCTCCCCGCCAGACGCAGGAGACGCGGCTGGTGCCTGCGGACGAGCTCGTCGAAGGCTTCCCCGTTCCCGGCTGCCGCGCTCGCGGCAAGCGATCCATCCGAGTCCTCGGTCGAGGAGCCGCACACGTCGCGAGGATAGTCTGGACGTCCCGGGCACGGCAGCCTCCTTCCGTCGCGTCGCGTCGCCGCTCGCGGGCGGCCTCCTACGAAAGACGGCGCGGCCGCGATCGCGGTTACACGCCCGACGGCAGGACCCGCGCCAGTCCGCGGCTGTAACCACCGCCGGCCCCGGCACGTCTTCTCCCACAGAGAAGGAGTGACGATGAGACTGACCCGATTCGCGCTGACGCTCGTCCTGGCCGCCCTCCTGGCGCCCGTCCCGGCCCTGGCCGGCTTTACGGGCACCGACGTCCTGATCCCCGCCGTCGCCCGCATCGCCGGAGCGGGCGGGGCCCAGTTCACCTCGACCGTCTGGATCACCAATCTCTCCCAGTCCAGCACGGCCACGATCGAGGCACGGCTCTACCTCCAGGGGCAGCCGAACCCTCAGCCGCAGGTGAAAGCTCTCACCCTCACCCCCGGGGAATCGCGCGTCTACCAGAACGTCGTCACCGACCTCTTCGGGCTGACCTCGGCTTCCGGGGCGCTTCGATTCGTCTCGACGACCCGCCTCCTCGTCTCGTCGCGGACCTACGACTTTCCGCCGGGCTCCTCGATGCGCGACACGAAGGGGCTCTTCTTCGGCGCCATCCCGGCCTCGTTCGCCCTCGTCGCGGGCGAGACCGCCCACCTCCAGGGGGTCGTCACCGGGAGCGACTTCCGCTACAACTTCGGCTTCGTCGAGCTCACCGGCGCGGGCGCGAAGATCCGCGCCACGCTCCGTTCGCTGACCGGGGCGGAGGTCGCCTCGAAGGAGTACGAGCTCGGCGCCTGGGAGGCCCGGCAGGTCTCATCCTCCGACCTCTCGGCGGCGACGCAGGACAACGCCCGCCTGGAGGCGACCGTCGTCTCCGGCAGCGGCTCGGTCCTCGTCTACGGGACGCAGATCGCGAACGGGTCCCAGGACTCGGCCGGGTTCGAGATGAGCTTCAAGGAGGGTCTCCTCGTCGAGGCCGAGGCCTCTTCGGCGGAGGGGCTTGCCGCGAGCGCCGCCTACACGAGCGCCACGGTCGCCAGCGGCGCCTTCGACCTGGCCCCGCGCGTCGGAGTCGGGACGAGCGGTCTCGCGGCGCTCGCCGAGCCGCCGTTCACCGGCAGCTGGGACGAGGCGACGGGCACCTGGACGATCTCGATCCGACTCGAAAGCGGGCAGCAGGCGTCGTTCGCGCTCCAGTTCCGGGCCGCCTCCGGGGCCTCGATGAAGTTCTACCGCCCCTCCGAGACGAGCTCGATCTGGGCGAAGGGGACGGCCGCGGGCCTGCAGGGGGCGCTCGACTTCGACCTCGTCGTCGGCGGGGTCATGCAGGGAGTGACGGCGCTCTCGGTGAACGGGACCGGAACCGGGACGTACCAGGGCGCCTCGGGCGACGTCACGGTGTCGAACGTGGTGATCCCGAAGACCACGGGCGCCTACCCGACGAGCGGGACGGTCACGGTGATCTCGGGCGGGATCACGATCACGGTGACCTTCAACGGGACCCGGTACGCGCAGGGGACCTACGTCTACCGCAACAAGACCGTGACCTTCACGATCGACCTCGAGACGGGCGAGGTGACGAAGCCCTGACGGCCGCCTTCCCCGACTCTCGGGAGGAGCTCGAAGCGCTCGTCCGCACCCGGCCCGCACCTCGATCGCTCGAAGTGCGGGCCGCGTGCACGTCGCCCTCGGCCGCACCGGCCCTTCATCCGCTTCTCACGCGCCACCAGCTACGATAACCACGTGTCCGGCGCACCTCTCTCAGCGGACGGAAGCGGCCCGAGGGCCCCCGTTCCCGAGGCCCCCGGCGGGACCGTGTCGGTGCGGCCGCTCCCCGACGGCGAAGAGATCGTCCTGACGCCGACGAGCTGGGTCCGCTTCCCCATTGCCGCGTTCCTCGCCTTCTGGCTCTGCGGCTGGGCGGTCGGCGAGGTCGCCGCGCTCGCCTTCCTCCTCGGGCCGCTCGCCACGCCGATCCTCGAGGGACTTCGCGAGCTGCTGCCCGGCCACTGGCCGCGCCCGCCGCGAGTCGACGGGTTCCTCCCCTGGCCGGTCCTCGCCTTCCTCGCCGCCTGGCTGTCGCTCTGGACCTGGGGCGGCCTCGGCGCGATGTGGGAGCTCCTCCGCCTCCTCGCCGGAAGCGACCGGTTCACGGTCCGGCCCGGGGAGTTCACCTGGCGGCGCGCCGCCGGGCCGTTCGGACGGCACCGCCTCTTCACCGCCCCCGAGGTGACGGCGCTCTTCGCCGAGCCTCGCCGCAGCCGCGTCGTCGCGAGGGTCCGCGGCAAGGAGATCCTCCTCTCGTCGGGAACGCCGGCGAACGTGGCCGAGTGGCTCGCGGCCCGGCTCCGCTCGGCGCTCGGCCTGCCGCACCCTGGCGCAGCGGCGGACGCCGAGGCCGCGAGCGTGGCGGCGCCTCCGGTTCCCGCGGGCTTTCGGGCCGAGCCCCTCCCCGAAGGCGGGGTCCTCCTCGGGCCCGCGCCCGAGAAGTCGAAGAGGGCGTCGGGCTGCGGCCTCACGGCCGTGGCGCTCGTCACGAGCGCCTTCGTCGCGTTCCTCGTCGTTTCGGGGCGCGAGACGGCCGGGGTCACGCTCTTCTTCGCCGCGGCGACTCTGTCCATCGACCTCCTCTGCCTGTGGGCGGCGTTCGCGAGAAAGACCTGGCTCCTGCGGAGAGGCAGCCTCTCGCGGTCCGTCCGCGTCGGGCCGTGGGAGAGGCGGCGGGAGGTGCGGCGAGGGACGCTCGCCGTCACCCTGTCCGGCGATTCGGACGGGGACGACTGGTTCACGCTCGAGGCGAAGGGCGACGGCATGTCGCTCCGGCTCGCGCGGGAGGTGAACGACGGCTCCACCGTCCTCGCGTTCGCCCGGTTCGCGGCGTTCCACACCGGCTTCCCGCTCGACGTCCCACGGGACGTCCGGGTCGCCGCGCGCGAGCTCTACGACAGCTGAGGCTCGGGACAGAGCGGCAGCGCGCGGCCAAGGGCAGCCTCCGGGAGCGGGGCGACGGCCCCCGGCTCTCCCCGCCCTACGGCGCCCGCTCCAGGGCCGCGAGCGCCTCGCGCTGCTTTCCTCTCGCCCGCTCGAGCAGTCCGGCCCCGCCCGGGAGCGCCCAGAGCCCTTTCAACAGGGGATCGGACTCGAGGAACGAGACGCAGAGAAATCCCTGGTCGATCGAGGCCTCCGCCGCTGCGAGCGCCTCCGCGCCGCGTCCGAGCTTCCAGTTGGCCTCGGCGAGCTTGAGGAGCGTCTCCCCGTCGTTGGCGCGCCCCTTCTTCGAGCCCTCCCAGAGCGCGTCGAGGATCACCTCACCTCTCGCGGCATCGCCGCCCAGCCCGAGCTCGACGGCTTTTCCGGCCTGGGCGTAGAAGGAGGTGGCGTCGAGGCGGTAGGCCTCCGAGAAGAGCCGCGCCGCGTCGGCGTCCTGCCCCAGGTGGAGCGCCGCGTAGCCCCGGTAGAAGGTCGTGTAGGAGTCGACCCTCGACGGAAGGGTGTCGACGAACTCCTGGACCCTCCCGAGGTAGAGGAGCGTATTGAAGGCCCACGAAGCATCCTCGCGAAGACGCGGCTCCCGCTCGAGCGCCCGTTGCCCGAGCTCGAGCGACCTCTCGAGGAGCCCGAGGTAACGGTAACCGTAGCTGAGCGTCCAGAGGACGTCGGCGTCGCGCGGCGCAGCCCGGCGTAGCTGCTCGAGCCGGGCCACTCCCTCCGCGGCGCGCCCGGTCTCGACCTGGACGATCGGCAGGAGGAGTCCGGCATCCCGGTTCCCGGGCTCGAGGGCGAGCGCCCTCTCGAGGGCCTGCTCGGCCCCCTCGTAGCCCTTCCATCCGAGGAGATGCGGACCCGTCGACTGCAGGTAGGCGGCCGCGAGCGCCGTCCACGCCGGGACGAAGGAGGGATCGAGCTCGGCGGACCTGCGGAGCAGCTCGATCCCCTCGAGGTTCCGAAGCGCCTTCCCGCGGACGTAGAGCTCGAACGCCTCGGGTCGCGCCGCCGCAGGGCTACGCCGCGTCCCGGGCCGGATCGAGGGCCAGGCCAGGGCGAGCGCGATCAGGACGGCCGCCAGCGCGCCCGCCCCCAGCACGACGGCGCGAGCGCCTCCCCGCGGCCTCGCGCGGGGGCGTCTCGACCTCGAAGGCGCATTCGCCGCCCGGAGAGACTCGAGCGCCTCGGCAGCCGTCGCGAAGCGCCGCGCCGGGTCGCGCTCGAGGCAACGCTCGGAGAGCTCGGCGAGCCGATCGGCCTCCGGTGAGCCGAGGCGCGCGATCGGCGCCGGGTCGCCGAAGAGGCGCTGCGCCGCTTCCGAGAACGAGCTGGCTCCCGAGAAGGGCCGCTTTCCCGTCAGCATCTCGTGGACGACGACGCCGACAGAGTAGAGGTCCGAGCGTGGCGTCAGGGGCTCGCCTTCGAGGAGCTCGGGAGAGGCGTACTCGAGAGTCCCGACGACGACGCCGGAGCGGGTCAGGCCCTCTTCGTCCGCCGCCGTCAGGTCGAGCGCTACGCCGAAGTCGGTGATGACGACCCGTTCGGCGCCATCGCCCCCCTTCGCCAGGAAGACGTTGTCGGTCTTCAGGTCACGGTGGAGGATCCCCTCTTCGTGCAGGGCGGCGAGCCCCTCGAGGACCGGAACGAGGATCTCCCGCGCCCGCCGCGGGTCGAGCGGTCCTTCGCGCAGGATGCAGCTCCCGAGCGTCTCCCCCTGGAGGAGCTCCATCGTGAGGAAGGCGAGCGGCGGGTCGGACGGCCCCCCCCGGTGAAGCCCGATGTCGTAGACGCGGCAGACCGACGGATGCGGAATGCGCCGGGCGAGGACGAGCTCCCGCCGGAGCCGCTCCACGATCTCGGGGGCCGCGGCCGGACCGGCGGCGAGCGTCTTGAGCGCGACGACGGTCCGCGCGAGGGCGTCCTCCACCTCGTAGACGTCGCCCATCCCTCCCGACGCGATCCAGCGGACCACGCGGTAGCGGTCGGCGACGGTCTCCCCCGCCCGGAAGTGGGACGGTCTGTCGGCCATGGGAGTCGAGACGGACGATGATAGGGGACGATCGGCCCTCGAGACGTCGACTTCGCGTCCCTCCTTCCTCAGCTCCCTCTCGAGCCACGGGTCGAACGGAAGCCTCAGCACGTCGAAGCCGTCCACGGCCCGGGACTCGCTCGTCCCTCTCACGAGCCGGAGCTCCCCTCGCCCTCGTCCGGATCGCTCCCGCGACCTCCGAGAGCCCGAACGCCTACTTCGCGCTCAACAGGAAGGTCCCGGAGAGGGTGCTCGCGCAGCAGTTCGTTCCCGACAGGAAGCCCGCGTAGGTCCCGCTGATCTGCTTCCCGTCGATCTTCCCCGCACCGGTACCCGAGCCCTCGCAGTCGCCCTCGAGCTCGACGGTCCAGGTCACCGAGCTGCCGTTGATCGTTCCGGTCAGCGCTCCGACCCCCTTCACGGTCGCCTCGATCGTGCAGCCCGATTGCGTGACCGTCGCGGCGTCCCCGTTGGAGTACCGGCCGCACGAGTTTCCGTACGAGCTCACGTAGCTGCCCGCCACGTTCTTGCAGTTCGCGGGCTCCGTCGGCGTGTCACGCAATCCCTCGCCGCATCCGGACGTCACGACGAGCAGCGCAGCCGCAGCCACACCCAGCCATCGACTCATATTTGCCTTCCTCTTCAATTCGACTCTGGAGACGCCTGTTGATACGGCTCGCGGAGCCTCTGCGTCTAGCGCCCGTCCGGCCGCCTCGTTTGGCTACTCTCGCAAGCGCTTCGCCGGCGCCGCGGCCGGCGCGGCCCGGGATCTTCCTTCGCCCCCTTTTCGCAAAGAGGGCGGGAAGGAGCCACGCACGCCACCGCGCGGTCGTGCGCCGCCCTCTCGGCTCCGGGCGGACCCGTTCCGCGTTCTCGTCCCGGCTTCTTCCCCACTCGACCACCCGCGATCCGTCATCGACCGGTTCGCCCCGGGCTCCTCACGCGCACTGGCCCCCGGCCTCCGGACCCCCCCTGCCTTCGAAGCGAACGGCGGCGATCTCGTGGAACCTGTAACCGAGCCGGTGCCATCTCGCCCGGAACGCGCTCGCCAGTGACGGGTCCTCGGTCGAAAGGTGGATGTCGGCCGCGAAGCTGAGCTCGAGCCTCACCGTTCCGTCGGTCGACTCGACGAAGAGGTCCGCCGAGCCCGGTACGAACGAGTGGTCGAGAATCCGCTCCGCCACGGCTTTCGGGAGCTCTGCCGGCCGCACGCGGAGCGTCTCCCGGTTCCGGCAGCCGAATCCGAGCCGCACCATGAAGTCGTGGTCCGGCCACCGGGAAAGCTCGTCGCACGCGAAACGCATCTCCTCGAAGAACGACTCCGTCGACAACCTCTGGCTGAACAGGTCGAGCGCCATCGTCCCTCCTGCGGTCCTTCCCGGGTCTCGGTGCCGGCTGGGCGACCCTGAGGAACTCTCTCCCGGTCCCGGGCTCCCGTCTGTCCGCCACCTGGCGGACAGCGCGCCGCCGCCACGGACGTCGGCCCTCCCCGTACGAAGCTGCCAGACGGCGCCGCCGCAGTGACGGCGACGCCGAAGAGGAGTAGGAGGCCCTTGCCGGGATCCGTTCCACGGGAGGCCCTGGGCGGGGGCTCGCCCCCTTCGCGCGCGAAGCGCAGCAGCATTCCGCCGGAGCGGGCCACGAGGAACGTCACGCCCCTCGCGTCGACGAGCTTCCGGAAGAGCCCGATGGCCCTCTCGATGTCGAGCGGGTCCTGCGAGAGGAGATCGGAGAGTGTCCGCCCCTCGACGTGCTCGAGGATCGGCAGGCTCGGACGCTTCGGCGACACTCGGGTGACCAGGGGCCGGGCCTCACGCCCACCCGGCGCTATCGGCTCTTCATCTCCTCTTCGAGCCAAGGGTCGAACGGCAGCTTCGCTACGACGAAGGCGTCGACGCCCCAGGCCTCATCCGTGCGGCTGACGAGCCGAAACACCGTGAAGCGATCCGGTTCTTCGAAGATGCGCGTCACGTCTCCCGGGCGACCAGACCCTTCTCGAGGAGCGCCGCCAGCTCCGGGTTCACCAGCTCCGGGCCGCCGCTTCGTGAGTCGTTCGCACCCGTCCTGGCTTCGACTCGGCCGGCCTTCGCGTCGGCGAGGAGCTTCTCCGTGGAAACGGCCGATCCGTTCCCGGGCTGGCGGGAGACCTCCTTCGATTCGCGCCTTCCGGCGAGCCCCCCGAAAGGAACGCCTTCCGAGCCGCTCGCGCCTCCTCGTGGGGAGCGGCATGAATCGTCGGGTCGAGGGAGAACGAGCTGCGGACGAGTCGCCCGACGAGCGCTGGACCGCAGACGAAGCGCTCGACCGCGCCGCGGCTTCCGATCGCTCTCTGGATCGCCGCCCACTGCTCGGGAGCCTTCGTCGAGCGGTCGATCCGCGCACACTCTTCGGCTTCCATCGCCGGGGTGACCTCGATGCCGAACCGCGAGAAGAGGACGCGGCGCTCCGCCTCGAGCCGCCGCGCCCTCGCCTCGAACATCGCGCGCGAGTAGACCTCCTCGAACGGCCGGGACGAGGCGACGGTGAAGGCGTACCGCGCCTTCTCGACCGCCATCAGGGCGGACGCGAGGTCTTCCGGGGGCGCGGAAACTCCCGCGTGGGCGCTCAACAGGAGCGCCCACGCGAGGGCCGTCGAGCGGATCATGGTCTCCGGTAGTAGTAGAGAGGCCCGCCGCTCGGGTCGAAGAGGCCTCCCGTGTTCAGATCCGCGCTGAAATCGGAGTTGGCACCGCCCCAGACGACCATTCGCTGTCCGGTCCATACGGCGACGTGCTCGATGCGCCCTTCCGGGACACCCGCCGGGACGGGCGTCAGCGTCCAGGTGCCCGTGCCGGGGTCCCAGATCGCGCCCGTGTTCAGCCCGGTCGCGTAGTCCGGGGTCCCGCCCCAGACGACCATCCGCGTGCCCGTCCAGACCGACGTGTGTAAGGCGCGGGCTGCAATCGGCGCGGCCGGGATCGGTGCCCAGGTGCCCGAGAACGGGTCGTACGTCCCTCCGTCTGCGAAGACGGCGAACGGGGACTCCGTGAGTCCGCCCCAGACGAGCATTCGCGTTCCGGTCCAGACCGCCGTGTGGAAGATCCGCGGCGAAGGCGCGCCGGCGACTTCGAGCGGAGCCCAGCCGAGAGAGGAGTCGTAGTTCCCTCCCGAAGCGAGATAGGTGTTGGACGAGTTCACGCCTCCCCAGACGAGCATCTGGGTCCCCGTCCAGACGGCCGTGTGGCCGATCCTGGGTTCCGGAGCGTTGAGCGTGGGCATCCCCTGCCAGGTGTTGGTCAACGGGTTGTAGCAGCCTCCGCTGTTCAGGTAGGCACCGCCTCCCCCGGAAGCCGTGAGGCCACCCCAGACGAGCACGCAGTAGTTCGCCCAGACGGCCGAGTGAAGGAACCGCGGTCCCGGGCTCGAGCCGGCCGGGAGCGAGGTATCGGACCAGGTGTCGGTCGCCGGGTCGTAGACCGCGACCTGGTCGACGGCGGGGGTATAGGCAGAGGTGACGGGCAGGCCGCCGAAGACGGTCATCCTGCCGCCTCCCCAGACCGCCGTGTGTCCACGCCGGGCGCTGCCGACGTGCGCTCCCGTGGAGGTCGGCGTCCAGGTGTCGAGCACCGGATCGTAGACCCCCCGGTGTTCGTCACGGCGCCGCTGGCTCCAACCCAGGCAGTACCGCCCCAGACGATCATCCGGCTCCCGGTCCAGACGACCGACATCTCCTCCCGGGCAGACGGAGCGCCGGACCTGCTCGTCGGCACCCAGGACGAGTCGATCCCCGCGGGTCCGGCAAGGACGTAGCCCGCCGACAGGAGCGCGGTGTCGTTCAGACGACCGAGGGCGATGCCCGAGAGAGTGCCCGCCGGCCCGGCGGGCCCCACCGGACCCTGCGGACCTGCCGCTCCGGTAGCACCCACGGGCCCCATCGGCCCGGCAGGGCCCTGCGCCCCGACGGCACCGGTCGGCCCCCGTTCCCCCTGCGGACCTGCCAATCCCGCCGGACCCTGGGGACCTGTCGCGCCCGCCACTCCGGCCGGACCCTGAAGCCCGACGGCTCCCGTCAGGCCCCGCTCCCCCTGCGGCCCCGCAGGTCCAGCAGGGCCGCCTGTGCCGGGCGCTCCCGCCGGTCCGACCGGGCCCTGCGGCCCCACGGCTCCTGCCGGTCCCTGCGGACCGGCAGGACCCGGCGGACCGACGAACGACTCCGTGTCGAGCGACATCACGAAGCCCGTCGGGCTGTTGCTCCCCGTCGGGATCAGCGTGGCGAAGGCGATGATCCGTCCGTCCCCGCCGCTCACCGTCACGTCGAGCGCCGCGTTCGACGTCTCGACGTCCGGGAAGAGGCTCTCGAGCGAGGACTGCTTCATCTCCAGCGGCCGCAGTGACACCACTGCGGTTCCGAGAGGCGATCCGCTCCCGCCTCGAAGGGCCAGACGCACCGTCGCCGGCTCCCCATCGACCTCCACGAAGCCGAAGTTGTACCGAAGCGCTCCGCTCCCGTCGGGCGTCGCGCCCAGGAGCGTCGTCGTCCGTCCCCGCCGATCGCCATCCCCGCCGGGAGCGCGTCGAGCGAGGTCCCAAGCGAGTCCTTCATCACGCCGCCGACGTCGTTGAACGTCCGCGAGACCGCCAGAACCTCTCCCGTCGCCCGGATCCGGATCGCTCCGGCCACGTCCCGAAGGCCGAAGAACGTCCCCACGACGTCGTCGTACCTCCGGCTCTCCCCGGCACCGAGGAGCTCCTCGCGCGTCACGGGCGACGTGTTCGAGACGTCCCGCTGCAGGAACGACAGCCGCGCCGTGACCGGGCTCGACGTCCGGTTCGTCAGCCAGAGCGTCGTCACCCACTGCGACCCGTAGGCGCCAGAAGAGCTGGCCGACGACGGGACGACGACGTCCGTCCCCGTGAGAGACGCGTGGACCGGCCCCGCGACCGTGGCCATCGCCATGGCCAGGAACCCGGCGCGAAGCCGCCCGAGGAGCTTTCCTGCCCGACTTGCTGATCTCACTTTTGCTCAACCTCCTGCGCCGGGCGGCGGGGCGACGCGGCCCCGTGCTTCGACACCCCCCTCCGCGGCGATTCCGGATCCTCGCCGGGCGAGCAGCGCCTGTCTGTCCGCCGGGCGGAGGACACGGATTGGCTTCTTCGGCAAACGGGACGCCTGCGGCCTCCGGACCCGATCGGGGCCGGCGGAGGACGGGAGCCGGAAGGCTCCCGCGACGGTCAGCGCCTGTCGGCGAGCCTCTCCAGGAGGCTCGCCGCCCTCTCCTCGGAGAGGTCGGGACGGAGGGCGACGCGCCGCGCCCCGGCACCCTCCGCGTCGTCGCTCCGGACGAAACGGAGGCTCCGGTCCTCGAACCAGGAGAACGTCGTCACCCCCTCGGACGAGACCCGGGCCTCGACCTCGGCGGATTGCGGGATCCCGACGGGGAGCCTCCCCGCGCCGGCGGAGCGGCCGACCGGACTATGGGACCGCCAGAACGGCTCGTCCGGAGGAGCCGGCACGCCGGAGGGCGGGGTGGCGACGAAATCGTCGAGGAAGTGGATCCGGACGACCCGCTGCCTCCGGGACGCGAGGTCCGAGAACGTCCCACGAGACGCCTCCGTTCGCCCCGGTTCGGCCTGGATGCCGGGGGAACGCGACAGCCCCGGAGGGAGCTCCCGGCGCATCGGCCAGCGTCGCCGCCCGCGGGCTCGTCGAGGCTCCGCCGTCAGTCCGTCGAGGGGGCCGGGAAGCTCCTCGACGAAGACCGGGAAGGTACCCCGGGCCCGCGGCGAGGAGCCCTCCTCCCCGCCAGACGACGTGAAAGATCGTGCGGCTCTTCTCGGTCGCCATCCCTTTCCCGTCAAGGACGACGTACCGCTGGCGGGTGACGACGGCCTTCGGGTTCCGGGCGACGGCCGGCCCGCTTCCCGAAGCGATCTCCCGCCACGTCCAGGCGCCGTCGCGATGGACGGCGAGGCGCAGTCCGGCGTTCGGTTCCCGGAGGTTCGTGCAGGCGACGAGAAGCGTCGCGGTCGCTGCGTCGCGCTCGAGAGTGAAGGCGCCGCATCCACCCGCCTCCTGCGACCCGCCGACGACCTCGAGCCGGGAAAGGCCCGCCGGGGTCGTCGTCCGGAGGGCGAGAACCGCGTCGTGCTCCCGGGGCGTTCCGGCCGCCGAGGAATCGACCTCCAGCAGGCGCGTCCGGAGAAGCTCGTAGAGCGTCCCTTCGGGATCGACGACCGCCCGCTGGCCCGCGAGCGCGCTCGAAGCGATGAGCGCCAGGGCGGGAAGCGCCATCGTCGGGACGGCGCGGGCAGCTCGAGCGCCGAGTCTCGGAACGAATCGGGAAACGCGCATGCTTCGCCTCAGCCTTTCAAGTGGATCAGGCGCCGGAAGTCGAAGGCGTCGAGACAGGCCCTGAGGTTCCGAAAGCCGGGGTAGTGGCCGGCGAGACGGTCGAAGCAGCTCCGGGCTCCCTCGCCGTCCCCGTCGAGACGGCAGGCCTCCCCGAGTAGGTAGAGCGCCGTCCGCTCCAGCAGGTCGTCGGTGCCTCCGGAGGCGCGGTCGAGGCAGGCCTCGCCGAAATAGCGCGCCGCGAAGTACCGGGCGCTCTGGAGATACCCGTAACAGAGGTTGAGCAGGAGCGGGGCGGCGAGCGCCATGGCGCCCAGCGATTCCAGCGTCTCCAAGGCCGAGTGGACCAGGCGAAGCCCCTCGGCGACCCGGCCTCGCGCCATCAGGCAGTACCCCAGGTTGTCACACAGGAGCGCCTGGTGAATCTCCGGCACGCTCGCTGGGGCGACACTCGCATCGAGGGCTCTCCGGTAGCACTCCTCGGCGGCCCCGAAGCGGCAGTCCCGCATCAGGAGGCGGCCGCAGAAGCCCTCCGCGGTGCAGACGAGGAACGGCTCGCGCGACTCGAGCGCGTACGAACGGGCTTTCGATGCGTAGCGAGCGGCCTTCGCCAGGTCGCCGCGGAGCTCGTAGATGCGCGCCGTCGTGTAGGCGGCGCGGAAGGCCGTTTGCAACGGTCTCCGGCGGAGGAGGATCCGCTGCAGCTCCGCGAGCTCGGCTTCCGCGGGGCCGGTCTCGGCGGCCGCGGCGGACCGGCAGGTGTAGATCCAGTCGGCGAAGGCCTCGTCCGCCGTCTCCCTCGCCGCGGCGAGCGCCTCGTCGTACCGGGCGAGAGCCTCGACGAA
>JADKBZ010000034.1 GCA_016714815.1 Holophagales bacterium | reverse complement strand
CAGGGGTCGGATGGGTTAGACGGCTGCTATTGCTGGGTAAGCTGGGGACGGGGTGCTTCAGCGCTTTTCGGAAACTGCCGGGTGTACTCGTTAGAAGCGCGCCGAGCCCGGCCGTGCCTCGGGCGCGGGATGATGCTGAGCGCACGTGGCTTATCGCCCACCGGTGGTCCCACTTGGCCGGCATCAATGAAACGAGCGGGGGTGGCCACTTTCCGACGAGTGCGGAAGGTACGGGGTGAGGTTAGACAGCAGGGGAAGGCGGGAATGACGAAAGGGGTTAGACAGCTGGCGGGGTGGCATGCGCCGGATGTAAGCAATTGCAATCTAATGGGTTATGTGTCGAGCGACCCGCTTCTGCCTACACTCCGTGCCCTTGGGTGGCAGAGTCGTGAGACGTCCACCTGCTCATGAGGGGTTGACCCGGGTAACAGGAAAAGGTTCCGACGGATGTTCAGACCATACGATCCAGTGGACTCCGAACGCCGCGCCCCCCTGATTTATTGAGCACGTGAGTGTAGATCATCGTCGTGCTGACGTCGCTGTGGCCAAGCAGCTCCTGGATGGTCCGGATGTCGTAGCCGTCCTCGAGGAGATGGGTCGCGAAGGAGTGGCGCAGGGTGTGGCAGCTGGCGGGCTTGGCGATGCCGGCGGCGACGACGGCGTTGTGGACGGCGCGCTGGAGGAGGGTTTCGTGGAGGTGGTGGCGCATCTCGCGGCCCGAACGGGGATCGATGGAGCGTGAGGCCGCCGGGAAGACCCACTGCCAGCTCCAGGAGAAGGCGGCGTCCCGGGCCTTGCGGGCGAGGGCGTCGGGGAGCCAGACGCGGCCGAAGCCTTCCTTCAGGTCGCGGGCATGGAGCTGGCGGACGTCCGAGATGTGGAGGGAGAGGGCTCCGCGGGCGGCCTCGGGGAACATGGTGACGCGGTCCTTCTGCCCCTTGCCGTCGCGGACGACGAGCTGGCCGAGGCCGAAGTCGACGTCCTTGATGCGGAGGCGGAGGACCTCGAGGAGGCGCAGCCCGGCGCCGTAGAGGAGTGTGGCGGCGAGCTTCTGCGGGCCGCCGAGCCGGGAGAGGAGCCGGTAGACCTCCTCGCGGGTGAGGACGGTCGGCAGGCGGCGCGGCTTCTTGGCGCGGACGAGGCCGCCGGTGTCGGGAAGCGGCATCTTGAGAACCTCGCCGTATAGGAAGAGGAGGGCGGCGAGGGCCTGGTTCTGGGTGCTGGCGGCGACCTTGCCTTCGACGGCGAGGTGGGTGAGGAAGCGGTTGACGTGGTCGGAGCCGAGCTCCTGGGGGTGGCGTTTGCCGTGGAAGAGGATGTAGCGGCGGGCCCAGTCGACGTAGGCGCGCTCGGTACGGAGGGAGTAGTGCAGTGCGCGGAGGGCCCCGGCCATCCGGTCGAGGAGCTTCGGCTCAGTCGTAGACGCCGTCGGCGTACCAGCGGCCGGTGGGGCGGTCGCGGTAGACGCGGTAGAGGCCGCCCCCCTCGAGCTCGACGTCCCAGTAGTCGCGGGCGGCGGGGTCGGCGGACCACCAGCCGTCCTCGAGGCTCCAGGGGCCGGCGGCCACACGGATGCGTCCCCGGACGGGCGTCGGAGAAGCAGGGAGGGCGTTGAGGGAGACGGGGGTGTCGGCATGGGTGTGGACCTCCAGCTCGACGGCGGGGCGGAGGGCGCGGACGGCGAGGAGTCCGCGCGCGTTGCGAAGCGGCGGGGTGAGGAGCGGGGCGGGGGGCGGGGCGTAGGGGACGAGGGCGAAGCGGCCGGGGACGTGCCCGTCGGCCGGGCGGGGAGAGCCGGCGCGCCCGTCGCCGAGGAGGGCGAGGAGCCGGGCGAGGGTGCCGGCGAGCTCGTCGGGGGAGATCTCGGGGGGGCCGAAGAGGGTGAGCTGGCCGCGGCGCGGGCGGTCGGGGTGGGCGGAGAGGACGAAGCCGGTGACGGGGGCGCCGGGGGGGCGGGCGTCGAGGCTCTGGCGGAGGAGGGAGAGGAGCGTCTTCGCGTCGCGGGTGGGACCGGGGAGGTCGAGGGAGCGGACGTCGCACCCCTCGGGCTCGAGGTGGAGGGAGAGCTCGAGGCGCGCGCAGCCGAGGGCCTCGGCGGCGAGGCGGCGGACGAGGCGCTCGAGGGCGGCGCCGGCGAAGGCGAGGAAGGGCTCGAGCCCGACGACGGGCCAGTCGAGGGAGGTCCCTTCGGAGAAGGCGAGGGCGGGAAGGCGCGGGACGAAGGGCTCGGGGTCGAGGCCGCGGGCCGCTTCGTGGAGGCGCCGCCCCGGGTCGCCGAGGCGGGTGCCGACCTCGGAGGCGGGGAGGCGGGCGAGGTCGCCCGCGGTGCGGACGCCCCAGCGCGAGAGGGCGACGGCGAGACCGAGCTCGGGGGCGAGGCGCTCGACGGGGAGCGGGTCGAGGAAGCGGGCCTCCTCGCCGGGGGGGACGACGACGGGGGATCGCGGGAGGCTGGCGGCGATCCGGGCGGCGCGCTTGCTGCCGGCGACGCCGGCGCGGGCGGGGAGGCCGTCTTTCTCGGCGGCGCGCAGGAGGTCGAGGGCGAGGTCGCGCTCGAAGGCGAGGAGGTCCGGGGTGGTGCGGGGAGCGAGGCCGGAGAGGTCGAGGAAGACGAGGCCGTCGCCGGCGTCCTCGACGCGCGGGAGAAACGACCGGCGACGTCGAGGAGGGCTTCCTCTGCGGCGTGCTCGGCGTGGGGGTCGCGGCCGCGGGCGAGGAGGCGCGGGACGAGGGCGCGGGCCTGGGGGAGGGTCATGCCGGGCTTCACGCCGGCGGCGCGGGCCTGGCGCGTGGCGGCGACGACGCGGGCGGCGGAGCCGTTCCCCTCGGTCACGGCGAGCGCCTCGTCGCGGAGAGGGGGCTCGGCGCGGAGGCGGGCGGCGAGGGGGAAGAGAGGGACGGCGAGGGCGAGGAGGCGCGGCGAGGGCATGGGCGGCTCATGCGCACGCGGCGGCGCGGCCGGGGGAGGTGCGGTCGGCGGATACGGAGGAACCGGCCGGGAGGAGGGCGGGAACGGCCACGGACCGGACCCGGGACGTGGCGGGGATCGCCGCGGGGAAGAGCGGGGTGAGGAGCCGCCGCGCCAGCGGTGCGGCGAGGGGGGAGAGGGCGAGGAGGGGCGCTTCGGCGGGGCGGCCGCCGCGGACCTTCCGGAGGGAGAGGCTCGCGGCCGTACCGGCGAGGAAGCGCGTGGAGCCGGCCTGCTGGAAGAGGGCGCGGGCCGAGACGTCGACGAGCGCCTCGGCGGCGAGGCCGGCCAGGGGAACCGGGGTGGAGAGGAGGAAGGCGACCCCGCGGGGCGCGGCGGCGCGGGAGAGGCGGAGCCAGGGGCCGGCGTCGGTGAGGCGCGAGGAGGGGAGGGCGAGGCCGGCGTCGAGGACGACGAGGCGGAAGCCGGCGGCGGCGATGGTCTCGGCGGCGAGGAGGGCCTCGCGGAAGCGGCGCGGGCGGACCCAGAGGAGGCGCGCGAGGTCGCAGCCGGCTTCTTCGGCGGCGGCGGGGTCGAGGTGGTCGCCGAGGTCGAGGAGGGCGGCCGTCTCGCCGCGGGAGGTGGCGGCGGCGAGGGCGGCCAGAACGAGGGCGAACCGGCCGCCGGAGCGACCCGAGATCTCCACGAGCGCCCCGCGCGGGAGGCCGCCGCCGAGGAGGGCGTCGAACGGGGCGACGCCCGTCGGGAGCCGGTCGCCGGGGCGCAGGGAGGCGCCGCGCCGCGGGAGGTCGGCCGCGCGGAGGAGGCGGCTGGCAACCGTGGCGGGGAGGGTGGCGGGGAGGGGGGACATGGGTAAAGGAAGAGTGGGCGTAAGATGGGCGCAAGTCAAGGGTGCGAAAGAAACGAGAACCGGAGGATTCCGGCCGGTCGGAACGGTCGAAGGGCGGGGTGCCGGTCCGGGCCTCCCGGGAGAGTCCGGCTCCCATGAGCCGTGGCTCATCCTTCGTGCCGCAGTGCGGCGCGGCGTGATACCTTTTCCCTTCCGTGTACCACCCCGCTTCCCGGATCATCAGAACCGTGAGAGGAAATAACGGATGAATCACGTCGTCTGCATCGCATACGTTCCGGACACCGAGACGAAGATCAAGATCGGCGCCGACGGCAGGTCCATCGAGGAAGCCGACGTCAAGTGGATCGTCTCGCCCTACGACGAGTACGCCCTCGAGGAGGCCATCAAGGCCCGGGAGGCGAAGGGCGGCACGGTCACCGTGGTGACGTACGGGCCGGCCAGGGCCGACGTGGGCCTGCGCGAGTGCCTGGCGCGCGGGGCCGACGAGGCCGTCCGCATCGCCTCCGACGGGCTCGGCGAGGCCGACTCGCTCGGCGTGGCGATGGCGCTCGCCGGGGCGGTCAGGGCGCTCCCGTGCGACGTCCTCTGGCTCGGCAACAAGGGAGTCGGGACCGACGCGCAGGTGATGGTTCCGATGCTCGCCGAGCTCCTCGACCTGCCGCACGCCAACCTCGTGACGAAGCTCGAGTGGAAGGACGCCTCGATCGTGGCGTACCGCGAGATCGAGGGAGCACGCGAGGTCGTCGAGATGCCGCTGCCGTGCGTCGTCGGCGCCCAGAAGGGGCTGAACGAGCCGCGCTACTCCTCGCTGAAGGGGATCATGGCGGCCAAGAAGAAGGTCATCGCCGTGAAGAAGCCGGCCGACGTGGGCGTCGACCCCGCTCTGACGACGGGCGAGAAGGCCGCCGTCCGCTGGACGAAGCTGGAGCTGCCCCCCGCGCGCCAGGCCGTGAAGCTGATCCCGGCCGACGATCCGGCCAAGGCCGCCGACGAGCTGGTCCGCCTCCTCCGCGACGAGGCGAAGGTCCTCTAGGCCGACGCGAGACAAGGAAAGATCACGATGAGCAACGTCCTCGTATTCATCGAGCAGCGCGACGGCAAGATCCGCAAGGCCTCCTTCGAGGCCCTCACCCTCGGCCGCGAGGTCGCGGCGAAGACGGGCGGCGCCCTCGGCGCCGTCGTGGCCGGGTCCGGCATCGCCGGGCTCGCCCCCGAGCTCGCCGCGTACGGCGCGGCGAAGGTCTTCGTCGCCGACAAGCCCGAGCTCGCCCTCTACTCCTGCGAGGGGTACACGGCGGCTCTCGACGCCGCGGTGACGGCGTTCGCCCCGGGAATCCTCCTCGTTCCCGCCACGTCCATGGGCAAAGACGTCGCCCCGCGCCTCGCCGCGCGGCGCAAGGTCGGGCTCCTCTCCGACGTGATGTCCCTCGAGGTCGAGGGCGGCCGCCTCGTGGCGACCCGCCTCGTCTACTCGGGCAAGGCCCGCGCGACGGTGACGGCGGACCTGGGCGCCTCGCTCCAGATCGCCACCCCCCGCCCGAACGTCTTCCCGGCGTCGAAGGGTGCGGCGGGAGCGGGCGAGGTCGTCGCTCTCGACTTCGCCGTGACCATCCGCGCGAAGGTCGTGAAGATGGACGTCGCCGAGACGGGCGAGATCGACGTGGCCGAGGCCGACAAGATCGTCTCCGGCGGCCGCGGCATCAAGGGCCCCGAGAACTGGCCGATGCTGAAGGCGCTCTGCCACGAGATGGGCGCGGCGCTCGGCGCCTCGCGCGCCGCGGTCGACGCCGGGTGGATCGGGCACGAGCACCAGGTGGGGCAGACGGGCAAGGTCGTCTCGCCGACGCTCTACGTCGCGTGCGGCATCTCGGGGGCCATCCAGCACATGGCGGGAATGGGCTCCTCGAAGGTGATCGTGGCGATCAACAAGGACGCCGACGCGCCGATCTTCAAGGTCGCGACCTACGGCATCGTCGGGGACATGTTCCAGATCGTCCCGGCGCTGACGGAGAGTGTGAAAAGAGCAAAGGCGTAAGAGGAATCGCCGGGGGCCGGGGCACTCGCTCCGGCCCCTCGCGCATGTATGCCCAGCATGAGCCACCGCCAGCGGGGGAGCACCGTGGGAAGGAGGTCACACCGACCCGAGCGAAGCGCAAGGGCGGAAGCGCGAGCGACCGTCTGAAAGAAGCGTGGAGCGAGACCCGCGAGCCGACGAACAGAAACCGGATAGGAGGCGAAGTCTCCCGGGGCGAGCGAGCATGTGATCGCGAAGCTCCCGTGACCAAGGGGAGGCGGCGTAGATCCGGCGGTTGTGCGGGGAAGGTGGAGGCTCTTATCTGGGGAGACCTCGCTTCGTGCCTGAAAGGGCGACGCCGTTGAAGCCGGCGGGCGAGGAGTCAGCAGAGGTCGTAGTAGCCGCACAAGGGCGGTGAAGGGCCGAACGGAAGGGAGAGCGAGGCGGCCCGAATCTCGGGAGGGCACGGCTCCAGAAGTCGAGCGGACAGCTCGAGCTGCCGTACGAGGATGCGGGTGAAGCCCGCCGGGGCGAACGGGAGTGGGGAATCCCTTCGGGCGAGGAGAGCGAGCGCTCGGGCACGGATCGCCTGATGGAAGAGGTCGTCGAGGCGGCGAACCTGAAGGCGGCGTTGAAACGGGTGCGGCAGAACAAGGGCGGCCCTGGCATCGACGGGATGACGGTGGGAGAGCTGCCGGAACACCTGAAGCGGGAATGGATACGAATCCGTGAGGAACTCCTCGGGGGGAAGTACCAGCCGCGGCCGGTGAAGAGGCAGACGATCCCGAAGGCGGGAGGGGGCGAGCGCGAGCTGGGCATCCCGACCGTGCTGGACCGATTCATCCAGCAGGCCCTGTTGCAGGTCCTGCAACCGAGATTCGACCCCGGATTCTCCGACCACAGCTACGGCTTTCGGCCTGGACGGCGGGCGCAGACGCGGTGCGGCGGGCGCAGGCGTACGTCCAGGGGGCCGGCGGTGGGTGGTGGAGTGGACCTGTCGGAGTTCTTCGACCGGGTCAACCACGACATTCTCATGGGGAGGCTGGAGAAGCGGATCGAGGACAAGAGGGTGCTGGGGTTGATCCGCCGCTACCTCGAGGCCGGGGTGATGGTCTCGGGGGGTGGTGGTGGCGACACGAAGGGACGCCGCAGGGCGGACCGCTGTCGCCTGCTGGCCAGTGCTCCTGGACGAGGTGGACAAGGAGCTGGAGCGGCGAGGGCACGCCTTCGTCCGCTACGCAGACGACAGCAATGTCTACGTGCGGGTCGCGGCATGCGGGGAACGGGTGCTGGCGGGGCTGAGGAAGCTGTACGCCGGCCTGAAGCTGCGGTCAGCCAGGACAAGAGCGCGGTGGACTACGCGACAGGCGGGACTTCCTCGGCTACAGCTTCTGGGTGGCCGCGGGCAAGGTCGTCAAGCTGCGAGTGGCGAGCAAGGCCCTTGGTGCGATGAAGGAGACGGGTGCGCGGGATCACCCGGCGCAACGGTGGCCGGAGCCTGCCGAGGGTAACGGAGGAGCTCAAGGGATCCTGCCGGGCTGGGGGGAGTACTTCAAGCAGGCGGACACTCCCGGCGTCTTCTCCGACCTCGACAAGTGGATCCGGCACAAGCTGCGCCTGCCTGAGCTGAAGCAGTGGAAGCGAGGGGAAGACCGTGTTCCGGGAACTCCGGGCGCGCGGGATGACCGAGCGGCGGCGGCGAAAAGTCGCCGCGAACACGCGACGGTGGTGGGCCAACGCATCGCGATCCACATCGCACTGCCGACCCGGTACTTCGACGAGCTGGGGTGCCCCGGCTCGCCCGTGACCTCAACCGACCGAACCGCCGGATGCGGACCCGCATGTCCGGTGGTGTGGGAGGGGAGCGGCGGTCACCTACCGCTGCCCCCTATCCCGATCCGGGCCACTCCCCGGACCTCCGAGGAAATGGAAAGGGCGGCCTCGCGGCCGCCCTTTCGTCGTCTGGGGACTTTTCGCGAGCGGCTAGAACGTCCGTCCCGTGACGCTCGAGGTGAAGTCGGTGTAGCCGATGCCGCAGCCGTTGACCCAGAGGAAACGGATGATGTCGACGCCGGTGTAGGCGCCGGCCCGGTAGCTGAAGCGGCCGGCGGTGACCGGGTCGGGGGAGAAGGAGAAGCCGCTCTTGTTCTGGACGACCGTCCACCGGACGCCGGTGAGGAGCGGGACGGAAGCGGGATCGACGTTGATCACGACCGCCGTGCCGCCGGCGACGTTCGCCGCCCCGGGGTTCAGGATCGGGAAGTAGAGCTGGGGGTCGACCGGGATGGTGAGCGTGGCCGAGTCGGTCGATTCGTCGCGGCCACGGGCGGTCAGGGTGTAGCTGGTGGTTCCGGTGATCGTGTCCTCGACGCCCCCGTTGGCGACGAAGAAGTCGTCGAAGCCGCTGACGGTCACGCCGAGGGCGTTCTCGGTCTCCCACGAGAGGAGGATGTTCGTCGTCGCCCCGCAGCCGCGCTCGGGGATCGACTCGAAGCGGACGACGCGCGCGGCGCCGGGCGGGACGACGTGGGCGGTGAAGTCGGCGCTCGCGGTGCCGCAGGAGCCGGTGGCCGTGATCCGGACGATGTCGGTTCCGGGAGTGACGCCCGCCGTGTAGACCCAGGAGGTCCCCTGGACGGTGAAGGTCGACCCGGACGATTCGTGCTTCACGAACTCGACGGTCACGGGGCCCGTCCCGCAGGGGAGGACCCCGGTGGTGACCCCGCTCGTCGCGGCCGTCACGTTCGCCGGGGCGGGCGTCGGGGCGGGGACCGAGGGGGTGATCGTGACCTGCAGCGGCCGGACCGCCGACTGGCCCGTGAGAGACGTCGCGGTGAGGACGAAGTCGCCGCTGGCGGTCACCGTCGACGAGACGGAGCCGTTCGCCGGGAGGTCGTTGCCGACGCCGGTGATGCTCACCTTCGCGGCGCCGCGAGGACGACTGGGCGCGCCGCCGGGCGTCGGTTCGACGATGCCCGTGCCCACGAGGGCCCGCGCGAAGACGGCGACCTCGACCCGGCAGGACTGCGTGGCCATGCCGCCGCAGACGACGCCGACGTTGGGCCAGGCCCGCCCAGGCTCGGTGGACGACGAGGCGTCCGCGCCGCCGCCGTTGCCTCGTCGCCCCCGGACGAGCAGCTCGGAGAGGGCCCGGCCGCCCGCGAGGCTGACGCTGAACCGCCCCGAGGACGAGTCGTTGTACGGTCTCCGACCAGGCCGTCGGGCAGCGTCGGAGCGGACGTTGTAGAGCGAACGCTCCCCTGCCGGAGAGGGCGGCCGGGGCCGCGATGAGCGCGACGCCGTTGGCGGGGACCGTGAAGGGGACGGTGGCGACGATCTCCCGCCGGTCAGAAGTCGACGGCGCCGGCGGCGGGGCGGCGCTGGTCACGTAGACGATGGTGTCGAACCTGGGGCCCTGGGCCCCCCCCTTTCGCGCCCGGTCCGCCCCAGAGTCGGTTCCACGGACGCAGCGAGCGCCGCGGCACCCGTACTCGCGGCGACGCGGGCGACCGCGGCGAGCGCGAGCAGTACGGCGACAACGAGGAACGACGCGGTCTTTCTCAGCCTGGCTCCGATCCCGCCGGATTCGTTGGGCCTTCGAAACTTAGGCTTGAAGATACACCCCGCGGCGCAGGTCCTGCCGGACCCGGGTTCGGGGGCTCGAAACCTCTCTCCCTGCGCTATCCTTTCCTGATGATGCCGACCGAACCCCCTGCTTGGGGTCCCGGGGACCCTCCTCTTGCGTTGGTCCCTTGGCCGCGATCGCGACGTTCGCCTACAGCCCCGCGGAAAGGTGGCAGCCCATGACGATCGGCGGCCCGACGAAGTGCGGTGGGACCGGCCTCTCGACCGGCTCCAGGGCCTCCGGGCTCGGAATCTTCCCAGAAGAAGATGTGGTGGGAGCGGCTACGCGGGCCTCTACCACATGCTCATCTTCAGCGGCTTCGTCGTTCTCTCGGTCGGACGCTGTCGCTCGTCCTCGAGGGCTCTTCCCGACGGCCGGGATGCCGTTCCTCCCTTCCGGGGTCTGGCAGGCCTACCTCCCTGCTGAAGGACGTCGTCCTCGTGACGACGTTCGCGGGGGTCCTCCTCGCCTGGGCGGCGCTACCTCTTCCGGCAGGAGCGGCTCGACCCGTCGTTCGACGCCGGGGTTCATTCTCTGCCTGATCGGCTTCCTCCTGAGCGACCGACCTCCTGGCCAGCGCCGCGATGTTCGATGACCCCAGGCACGCGTCGGCGTGCGGAGCCGGTGACGGCGCTCTCGGCGCTCCTGGCGGGCGTGTCCCCGGGGCGCTCAGGCGATCTACTTCTCCTGCTGGTGGCTGCACCTCGTCGCCGTCTTCGGTTTCCTGAACTACCTCCCGTTCGCCAAGCACTTCCACGTCCTCACGGCTCTCCCGAACATCTTCCTCCGGAAGCTCGACGCCCCGGGAAGCTCCGACGGTCGACATCGAGAAGGCCGCGGAGGCGGAGAAGTTCGGCGTCGCGAAGGTGGAGGAGTTCACCTGGAAGCAGCGCCTCGACATGTTCACCTGCACGGAGTGCGGGCGCTGCCGCGAGGTCTGCCCGACGCACCTCACCGGCAAGCCGCTCTCGCCGAAGGGGTTCATGAAGGACCTCCGGACGGCGCTCTACACCGTGGCGGGGGACCTCGTCGACACGGCGGAAGGGCGCGCGGACGAGGCCGCCGAGGCGAGGCTCGAGGAGAGGAAGCCCCTCATCGGCGGCTGGGTCGACGAGGAGACGATCTGGGCCTGCACGACCTGCCGCTACTGCGAGTCGGCCTGCCCCGTGACGATACCTACACCGACAAGATCGTCGAGCTGCGCCGCCACCTCGTCCTCGAGCGGAGCGAGGGTTTCCCGAAGGAAGGCGCAGACCGCCTTCAACGGCATGGAGCGCCAGGGGAACCCGTGGAACCTCCGGCGGCCGACCGCGACGCCTGGACGTCCGGGCTCGACTTCGAGATCCCGGTCCTCGGGGCGATGGAAGAGGCCGAGCGGGCCTCGTCGAGGTCCTCTTCTGGAGTCGGCTGCGCCGGCTCGTACGGAGGACCGCGGGAAGAAGGTCTCCCTTGCCCTCCTTGGCTCCTCCACGACAGGGGTGAAGTTCGCGATCCTCGGCTCCGAGGAGACGTGCAGCAGGGACTCGGCCCGCCGGCTCGGGAACGAGTACCTCTTCCAGACGCTCGCCCAGCAGAACGTCGAGACGCTCAACGGCTACGGCGTGAAGCGGATCGTCACGAACTGCCCCCACTGCTTCAACACGCTGAGCAACGGGTACCCCGACTTCGGCGGGGAGTTCGAGTGGTCCACGGGACCGAGCTCGTCGCCCGCTCCTGGCCGAAGGGCGCGTGCAGCTGGCGGCGAGCCCGCGAAGAACGATCTCCTTCCACGACGCCTGCTACCTCGGCCGCCAGCAAGGACGTCCACGACGCGCCGCGGAGGTCCTCGCGGCGATTCCCGGCCTCACGCTGACGGAGCTTCCCGCAGCGGGAAGAACGGGCCTCTGCTGTGGCGCCGGCTGCGGGCGGAGGTGGCGACGAGAAGATCGGCACCCGGATCAACCGGGCGCGGCTACGCCGAGATCGAGCCGGCCGGGCCGACCTCGCGTCGGCGTCTCGTGCCCGTTCTGCATGGGTGATGCTGGGGAACGCCCAGACGGAGAGATGTCGGGAAGACCCAGCCATTCGACGTCCTGGAGCTCGCCGCCCAGGCCCCGCTTCCGGCGCACCCGGGAGCCGGAAGCGGGCTGGGCGGACCCGAGGGAGGCGATGGGGCGGATCCGAAGAAGCCCGGCTCAAGGCCGCCGTCGAACCCGTACGTCACGGGGCCGACAGAAGAAGCTGAAACGCCCAGTCCAGCCCCTCCGCCGGGGGAGTGAGAGGCGACCCGTCCCGTGGCGCGTCCCGAGCTCGTCACCGACGGGATGAAGGCCCACAGGCGCGAGATCGAGAGCGCAAGCGCCAGGCCTCGATCGAGAAGCTTCACCTCCAGATCCAGAGGTCGGCCGACGCGCGGCGGGTGTTCTGGAAGGGGCGCGTCCTGGTCGCCCTCGTCCTCGTCTCCTCTCGACTTACTGGAAGGTGCAGAAGCCTACGGAACCAGTGGCCGATGTGGAGACGTCTGGATCTTCCTCGCGGTCGCCCTCTTCGCGGTGATCGGCAGGCTGCTCTGGCAATCAACAAGACGGACCTGTGATGACGCGGGGTTTCGCGATCCCCCGCACCCCTGGGAGATACGACGCGGGGAACGCCGGCTCCCGGGCTCGCACCTGGCGGTCGCGCGGCGGAGGTCAGTCGTCGTCGGACGGGCTTCGCGGGCGCCCCGCGGCTCCTCTCTGGGCCTTCTCGAGCGCCTCGCGGAAGGTCTTCTCGAGGATTTCGCTCTTGTGCTTCTCCCCGCTCCACGTAGGCGGCGAAGGGAGTCCTTGGCCTCTCTCGTGCGGCGAGCGATCCCGCGGCGGCTTCCTCGATCGAGCCGAGCCTGCGCTTCGCGGCCGCGGGCTCGTGGGAGATCACGCGCCGGTCTCGCGGTCGATCTTCAGCGTGGATTCGCAGTCGGGGCACGCGATTACGAAGACGTCGTCCATCGGTCGATTATCCTCGACCGGTGCCCCCGGTGGAAGGACCGTCTCTCGGAGCTCGACCTCGCGACGAAGGCGCCCGGACCACCGCGTCGCCGTCCTCGGGCGACCCGCGACGACACCGAAGGGGCGCGCCGGCGAGGACGAAGCGGCCCTCTTCCTGAGGAGCAGGGCTCGACGTCGTTGCGCGGGAACGTCCCGGCCGGCGGGGAGCTCGACCTCGTGGCGGGGACGACCGGCGGGTCGTCTTCGTCGAGGTGAAGTGAGCGGCGCGACGCGTCCCGTGGGGCGCCGGCCGAGGCGGTCACTCCCGTCAAGAGGAGGAGGCTCCTCTCGGCGGCCCGCGCCTGGCTCGCGGAGAACCCGTCCGGCGTTTCGCGCGACGTGCGGTTCGACGTCGTGGCGATCGAGGAACGGCGGGAAGAGGTCGACTGGAACTGAGGAGCGTTCGATGCGACGTGACGGGAGCGGAGTCCGGGAGACGGATCGCAGCGAACGCGGAGTTCTCGTCGTCGCGGGCGGCGGTCCTCGGGGGGGGCCCGGGGGCGGGGGGTGCAGCGCTCGTGCCCGGCGTGGCCGGCCCGCCAGACGGTGCCGACGTCCGCGCGTTCGCCCTGTCGCGGCGACGTCTGGGCCGGAACGGCGAAGCGAGTGTTCCGCTCCACTTCTCGACGCCGGGGGCTCGACGGCCTTTCCGGCCCGCCCGTGTCGTCGCTCGCGTCTTCGGGGACGAGGTTCCGGCGGCGACGGGCGAGGCGTTGCAGGCGCTCCGCGGCCCGGCAGCTGGATCGAGATGCCCTTTGCCGTGCCGGTCGCCTTCCCGACGACGGTCGCGGTGGACGCGGTGGGGACGCTCTGGGCCGGCGGCCTCGGCGCCTGGCGGAGGCGGGCGCTTCAGGTGGAGGCCGCCGCGCCGTCACCGGGCGTCGGCCTCGTCACGTCGATGCTTCCCGATTCCGAGGGCCTCGTCGTCGGCTCTCGACCGGGAGCGCCGCCCGATGGACCGGATTCGGGTTGGGCGTCTCCTCGGCGGCGTCGGCTCAGGGAGGCGGCTCCGGGCGCTCGCGGCTTCCGGCGGCACGCTCTGGAGCGGGACGAACGTCACGCCTCTTGGTGGGGCGGCGCCTGAGTGGCGGACGCCCGCGTTCAGGGGCACGACGTCCGCGCCTCACGACGACGGGAGGCGCGCTTCGCGCCAGGACGGCCGACGCGGCGTCCTCGCCAGGAGCATCTCCGACGCTGAGCTTCCGGACTCCTCGGGATCCTGCCGCGTGGCGCTTAGGCGTTCCTCGAGGCCGGAAACTGAGCTCCTCGTCAAGCCTGCCGGCGGCCCTGCTCCCATCGGTTCCGGAAGCGCCTGGCCCCCGTCAAGCGGTTACCCCGCCGCCGTGCGTGGCGGACGTCGCCGCCCTCGGCGGCACGGCGGCCTCGTAGGCGGGTGCGTGGCAGCGCGGCAGACGCGCGGGGGGAGGGGGGGATCGGTTCCTGCTTGGCCCGACCGGCGGCGGGCCAGGCCTGCGGGACGGGCCCGAGTTGCCCTCCTGCCCGACGGCTGCGGCGACGCGACGGCCCGTCGCGAGGACAACGTCCGCGACGATCGAGGCGGTCGTGGCGACGGGCTTACCCAGACCGTACCTCGTGACCGAATCGACGGTCTCACCCGCCACGGGGGCTCGGCACGCAGGCGGCGCCCGACCCTCGCGTCCTGGGGCTCCACGGTCTACGGCGGCACGGTGAGGCAGCCTCCTTCGCCTGGATGGCTCTTCGTGGAGCCGAAGCTCGCGTTCGGCGACAGGGGGACGGGACGGTGAACCTCGTCCGCGCCTTCGGCGGCGGCCTCTGGGCCGCGATGGTCGAGGGGCTCTACACGCAAGGACCGGGTCGTGGTCGGAGAGTCTCCCGGCGGGACTGCCGTCCGCAGGGCTCGTCGCCTCGCTGGGAGGCGACGAGACGACAACGTTCGCCGGGCTCGCGACGGGGGTGTCTATCGCCGTCCAGCGGGCAGCGCGATTCGTCAGGACTCCGCCGGTCTGAACTCGAGCGCCGTCCTCTCAGCGCTCGACGTGGCTGGAAAGGAGGCTCTGGGCGGCGGCAGGCGCGCGGGGGCTCGCGGCGAAGCGGGACGGAGGGTGAAGCGGGAAGCTGGCAGCTAAACTGCCAGTGCATCCAATCAAGCAGTCCTTCACCTGAATTGTCGACAGGCAGAGCTTCGAGACCCTTCTCGTCGGTACGGCCGGGCACGGGGCGTGGAAGCCGACGTCTTCTCCAGGCACGGACGCTCCCGGTCGTTCTCGACGTCGTCAGTTCAGGCGGAGCGCGGTTCGGAGCTCGTGATCGGCTCCCAGGCCGCGACCGATCTCACCCTGAGCCTCTGGTACGCGCCCGCCGCCAGTTTCGCGGGTCGGTGGAATGCCAGGCGCAGTTCGGTCTCGCTGACCCGATTCCCGCCGGGCGTGAAATCCGCGCGACCGACGCCCTCGCCTATCTCCGCTCGCTCAGGATGTCGATTCCCGTCGCGACGCCGGAGCGCTCCGGTCGCCGGCAGCGTCGCTGGACTGGGACGCGCCGGGCAAGGTCGACGACACCCTACCTCATCGCCCGGACCTACACGAGGTCCGTGTCCAGCAACACCTTCGGGCTCTTCTACGGCGCGCCGTCGGACCTCGAGGCGGCCGAGGAGGAAGCGCTGACGGTCTCCGGCCTCCGCTCGGTGAGCGGGGACTCGCTGATCGAACCTCGCGGCGGTCCACGTCCCGGGCCGCGGCGGCAGCCCGATCGAGCTCTCGGTGCCGGTCTACTCCGCCGCGGGCGTCGCCACGGGCGCCTCTCGTCGGACGCTCCTGCCGGGCGAATGGACGCAGTGGAACGGCATTACAGGCCTCGCCAGCCTTCCCGACGGCGCTCTACGGCTACGCGCGTATCCGGCGGACGGCAGGCGTGAGCGCGTTCGCGGCCTACGGCGTCGTCAACGACGCCTAGACCTCGGACAGGAGCTACTGCCCCGCCTTCCGTCCCGGCAGCTCGCCGCGGGCCGGACACTCATCGTCCCGGTCGTCACTCGTCCACGGCGAGGCGGGCTCGCACTAAAACCCCGCGTGACCCTCGTGAACGACGGCACCGTCGCGACGCCCGCCGATCGTCTACCGCCCGGCGCCCAACTCCGGCGAGATCACGGGAATCCCCGTCGTGACGGTCGACCTCGCGGCGCACCAGCAGGTGACGATCCCCGACGTCCTCTCGTACCTGCGCTCCCACAGGATGCAGATTCCGCAAGGACGACCACGCGGCGCAGGCCAGCACGCGGCCGGTGACGTTCCGGTACCTGACCGGGCTCGACGCGCCCTCCACGGTCGTCACTCGCCCGGACGACAGCGCCGAACGCTGCGTCCACTTCGCGACCGGGGGGTGCCTTCAGGCTCTTCTGTCCCGCCGTCGCCAAGAGGGCGGCCGCCCAGACCTCGGCGCTAGTGCCGGGAGCTCCTCCCAGGACGACTCCGTCCCGCTCAGAACCCCTCGCCATCAGCCCATTGAACACCCAGGGGAGGGTCGGAGCTATCCCGGATCACGCTCGAGGCGCGCCTCTACGACGCGCCGACACGGGCGCCATGGCGAGATCTCCGCTCACGGTCAAGCTCCTGCCCGGAGACTGGGTCAGTGGTCCCGCGTCCACGCCCTCGCCAGGGCCCCCGCCTCCCGGTGAAACGATTCACCGCGGTCGTCCGCCGGATCGCGGGGACGACACCTTCCTGGCCTACGGGGTCCTGAACGACGCCGTCACGTCGGACAGGAGCTTCCAGGCGATGATCTCCTCGGATCCCGTGTTGAGGAGCGTGGGTAAACTCGCACCGGATCGTCATCGTCTGTCAGGAAGATAGAAGCGCGCGTCTCCCGCGAGGTTCCCGCCTGACCTTCCGAGGACGCCGGCTCCGGCCGCCACCGCCTCGAGGGGCTGCTCGGGCAGGGGGGGGATGGCAAGCGAGTCCTGGCGGGCCGTGGACGAGCGCCTCGGGCGGACCGACCGCCGTGAAGGTGATCCTCACCACTCTCACCTCCAGGACAGCAGTCTCCGGGAGCGGTTCCAACGAGGCGCGGCGCTCGTCGCCTCGCTCGATCACCCCAACATCACTTCCGGTCTTCGACTACGGCGACGAGGACAGCGTCCCTATCTCGTCATACCATTACCTCGACGAGACGCTCAGGGACCGGATGGTCGGCTCGCGCCGATCCCGTTCGCGCGGGCCGTCTCCTGGATCCACCAGCTGGGCGACGCCCTCGACGCCCGCGCACGCGAGCGAGGATCCTCCACTGCGACGTCAAAGCCGGCGAACGTCCTGGTCCGGAAGGACGACC
>JADKBZ010000033.1 GCA_016714815.1 Holophagales bacterium | reverse complement strand
CCTTCCGTGGCCACCCCGCCTCCCGGATCATCAGAACCTCGTGGAGAGGAAATAACGGATGAATCACGTCAGTCTGCATCGCATACGTTCCGGACAATCAAGACGAAGATCAAGATCGGCGCCGACGGGCAGGTCCATCGAGTGGAAGCTGACGTCAAGTGGATCGCCCCGCCCTTACGACGAGTAGCGGCCTCGAGGAGGCCATCAAGGCCCGGGAGGCGGGCGGCACGGTCACCGTGTGAGTACGGAGCCGGCCAGGGCCGACGCGGGCCTCGCGCCGGAGTGCCCGGCGCGCGGGGCCGATGAGGCCGTCCGCATCGCCTCCGACGGGCTCGGCGAGGCCGGACTCGGTTTGCGTGGCGGATGGCGCTTCGCCAGGGTGGTCAGGGCGCTCCTGTGCGACGTCCCCGGCTAGGTAAACAGGCGCCGGACCGGACGCACGGTTGACGGTTCCGATGTCCCGCCGTGCGCTGACCTGCCGCACGCCAACCTCGTGACGCTTGCTCGAGTGGAGGGACGCCCTCGATCGTGGCGTACCGCGAGATCGAGGAGCACGCGAGGTCGCCGAGATGCCGCCGCCGTGCGCCGTCGGCGCCCAGAAGGGCCGGAACGAGCCACGCTTACTCCTCGCCGTGGAACGCGGCGGGCCAGCAGAGCAGGTCATCGCCGTGGAAGCCGCCGGCTGACGTGGGCGCTGGCCCCGCTCTGACGACGGGCGAGAAGGCAGCCGCCCGGCTGGACGTGTTGGAGCCTTCCGCGCGCGCCAGGCCGTAAGCCGACCCGGCCGACGATCCGGGGCCGCCAAGGCCGCCGGGACGAGCTGGTCCGCCTCCGCCGCGACGAGGCGGAAGGTCCTCCAGGCCGACGCGAGACAAGCGGAAGATCATCGATGCGCAACGTCCCCGTAGTTCATCGAGCAGGGCGCGGCGGCAAGATCCTGCAGTCGCTCCTTCGGCGGCCTCACCCCGGCCGCGAGGTCGGCGAAGACGGCGGCGCCCGGTGCGCGGCGCCGCCGTGGCCGGGTCTGAACCGCCGGGCTCGCCCCGAGCTCACCGCGCTAAGGCGCGGAAGGTCTCTCGTCGCCGACGGCCCGAGCTCGCCCTCTACTCCCGCGTAGGGGTACACGGCGGCCTCCGACGCCGCGGTGAACGGCGTTCGCCCCGAACTCCCCCCCGTCCCGCCACGTCCGCTGGGCAAAGACGTCGCCCGGGCGCCCCGCCGCGCGGCGGAAGGTCGGGCTCTCTCCGACGTGATCTCCCTCGAGAGTCGAGGGCGGCCGCCTCGCGGCGAGTCCCGCCCGTCCATTCGGGCAAGGCCCGCGCGACGGTGACTTGGTGACCGGGCGCCTCGGCTCCAGATCGCCACCCCCGCCGGAACGTCTTCCCGGCGTCGAAGGGTGCGGCGGGAGCGGGCGAGGTCGGAGTCGCCCTGGTCTTCGCCGCGACCATCCGCGCGCCGTCCGTGAAGATGGACGTCGCCGAGACGGGCGAGATCGACGTGGCCGAGGCCGGGGCAGATCGTCTCCAGCGGCCGCGGTAACAAGGGCCCGAGAACGGCTGATGCTGAAGGCGCTCTGCCACGAGATGGCGGCGCCGCGCCGGCGCCTGAGGCGCCGCGTTCGACGCCGGGTGGATCGGGCACGGGCACCGTGGTGGGGTAGTCGGGCCGTCAACCGCCGACGCTCTTCGCGTGCGGCATCTCGGGGCCATCCAGTATACGGCGGGGAATGGCCTACGGAAGGCGGCGCACACGTGACGCCGCAGGCGCCGATCTTCGGTCGTGACCTACGACCAACGTCGGGACATGTCCCAGATCGACCCGGCGCTGTCGGAGAGCGTGAAAGAGCAAAGGCGTAGAGGAATCGCCGGGGCGGGGCACTTTGCCCGCCCTCGCGCATGCATGCCCAGGATGGTCCCCCGGCCGGGGAGCACCCCCGTAAGGAGGTCACACCCGACCCGGAGCGAAGCGCAAGGGCGCACGAGCGACCGTCTGGAGAAGCGCGGAGCGAGAGACCCGCGAGTCGACGAACAGAAACCGATAGGAGGCGAAGCCTCCCGGGGCGAGAGGAGTATGACGCGAAGCCCGTGACTAAGGAGGCGGCGCCGGCGGTGTGGGAGGTGGTTTCGGGGAGACTTCCGCCCGAGGTGCGGCGACGCCGGAGCCGGCGAGAGAGCCGCAGAGGTCGCGAGCCGCAGCCGGGGGCGGGCGGCCGAACGGAAGGGAGCGAGGCGACCAACGAGGGCACGGCCCCGAAGTCGAGGGACAGCCCGAGCTGCCGTAGAGGATGCGGGGCGGGTCGCGCGAACGGGAGGGATCTCTTCGGGCGAGGAGAGGAAACGAGCGCCAAGGGCCGCCCGATGGAAGAGGTCGTCGAGGCGGCGAACCTGAAGGGTATGCTGAAACAGGCGGACGGCGGCCCTCCATCGACGGGCGACGCGGGGGCGCCGGAACACCTGAAGCGTAAGACGAAACCGGACGAACCCCCGGGGAAGTACCAGCCAGGGGGTGTAGAGGCAGACGATCTGAAGGCGGGAGGGGCGAGCGAGCTGGGCATCCCGACGGGCTGGACCGGATCATCCAGGCAGGCCCCGTTGCAGGGTCCTGCAACCGAGACGACCTGATCTTCCCCGACCACAGCTACGGGCTTCCGGCCTGACGCAGGCGCACGACGCGGTGCGGCGGGCGCAGGCGACGTCCAGGGGGCCGGCGGTGGTGGACGGGACCTGTCAGTTCTTCGACCGGCACCACCAGACATCCCATGGGGAGGTGAGAAGCGGTCGAGGACAAGAGGGTGCTGGGGTTGACCGCCGCTTGGCCTGAGGCCGGGGGTGGGTCCCGGGGGTGGGTGGAGGCGACACGAAGGGACGCCTGAGGCGGACCCTCGCCCCGGGCCAACGCCCTGGCGAGGGGACAAGGGAGCGGCGGAACCGCAGGTACGCCGAGCGACGACAGCAATGTCACGGTCGCGGCACGTGAACGGGCGCTGGCGGGCTGAGGAAGCCGCCGGCCTGAAGCCAGGTCAACCGGACAAGAGCGCGTGGACTACGCGACGAGGGTTTCTCGGCTACAGCTTCCGGGCTGCGCCGCGTTCGTCGCCGCGAGTGGCGAGCAAGGCCCCTGGTGATGAAGGAACGGGCGGGGATCGCCAGGCGCAACGGGCCGGAGCCTGCCGAGGTAACGGAGAGCCTACGATACCCGCCCGGCTGCAAGGAGTACTGGTGAGGCGGACACTCCCGGCGTCTTCTCCCGGCTCGACAGTGGATCCGGCGGACGTGCGCTGCCCTGCAGCCGTTAAGCGGGGGAAGACCCTGTCCGGGAACGGCGCGTGAGCACCGAGACGGCGGCGAAAGTCGCCGCGAACACGCGACGGTGGTCCAACCTGCGATCGCGACCTCATCGCACTGCCGACCCGGTACTTCGACGAGCTGTGCCCCGGCTCGCCCCGTGACCTCAACCGACCGAACTGCCGGATGCGGACCCGCATGTCCGGTGGTGGAGGAGCGGCGCCCCCCCTGATCCGGGCCACCCCCGGACCTCCGAGGACGGTGCCCCGCGGCCGCCCTTTCGTCGTCTGGGGACTGTGAGCGGCTAGAACGTCCGTCCCGTGACGCTCGAGGTGAAGTCGGTAGCCGATGCCGCAGCCGTTGACCCAGAGGAAGCGGATGATGTCGACGCCGGTGTAGGCGCCGCCCGGTAGCTGAAGCGGCCGGTGACCGGGTCGGGGAGAAGGGAGAAGCCGCTTTGTTCTGGACGACCGTCCACCGGACGCCGGTGAGGAGCGGACGGAAGCGGGATCGACGTTGATCACGACCGCCGTGCCGCCGGCGACGTTCGCCGCCCTGGGTTCAGGATCGGGAGGAAGCCGGGTCGACCGGGATGGTGAGCGTGGCCGAGTCGGTCGATCGTCGCGGCACGGGCGGTCAGGTGTAGCTGGTGGTTCCGGTGATCGTGTCCTCGACGCCCCCGTTGGCGACGAAGAAGTCGTCGAAGCCGCTGACGGTCACGCCGAGCGCGTTCTCGGTCTCCCACGAGAGGAGGATGTTCGTCGTCGCCCCGCAGCCGCGCTCGGGGATCGACTCGAAGCGGACGATGCGCGCGGCGCCGGGCGGGACGATGTGGGCGGTGAAGTCGGCGCTCGCGGTGCCGCAGGAGCCGGTGGCCGTGATCCGGACGATGTCGGTTCCGGGAGTGACGCCCGCCGTGTAGACCCAGGAGGTCCCCTGGACGGTGAAGGTCGACCCGGACGATTCGTGCTTCACGAACTCGACGGTCACGGGGCCGGTCCCCGCGGGGAGGACCCCGGTGGTGACCCCGCTCGTCGCGGCCGTCACGTTCGCCGGGGGCGGGCGTCGGGGCGGGGACCGAAGGGGTGATCGTGACCTGCAGGGGCCGGACCGCCGACTGGCCCGTGAGAGACGTCGCGGTGAGGACGAAGTCGCCGCTGGCGGTCACCGTCGACGAGACGGAGCCGTTCGCCGGGAGGTCGTTGCCGACGCCGGTGATGCTCACCTTCGCGGCGCCGGTCGTCTGCCAGGAGAAGGTCGTCGCCAGGGGCGCGCAGCCGCTGGCGGGGCTCGCCGTGAAGGAGAGGATGACCGGGGCCGTCGAGAAGGCGCCCCGCTTGACCGCGAGGGGGATGGCGGTGCCGTCGCTCGTCCTGTTGTCGTTGCGGATGACGTAGGGGAGCCCGGCGCCGGAGAGGAGCCGCAGGCGGAGCGCGAGGGCGGGCTTGCCGGCGGAGGCCGGGACGAGGCCTTCGAGGGACGACTGGGCGGCGCCGCCGGGCATCGATTCGACGATGCCCGTGCCCACGAGGGAGCCCGCGGAGAAGACGGCGACCTCGACCCGGCAGGACTGCGTGGCCATGCCGCCGCAGACGACGCCGACGTTGGAGCGGGCCCGCCCGGGCTCGGTGGACGACGAGGCGTCGGCGCCGCCGCCCGTTGCCTCGTCGCCCGGGACGAGCAGCTCGGAGGGCAGGACGGCCGCGAGGCTGACGCTGAACCGCCCCGAGGACGAGTCGTTGTAGGTCTCCGACCAGGCCGTCACGGCGGCGTCGGAGCGGACGTTGTAGGCGAACGCTCCCCTGCCGGAGAGGGCGGCCGGGGCCGCGATGGCGGCGACGCCGTTGGCGGGGACCGTGAAGGGGACGGTCGCGACGATGCTCCCGCCGGTCCAGAAGTCGACGGCGCCGGCGGCCGAGGCGGCGCTGGTCACGTAGACGATGGTGTCGAACTGGGAGCCCTGGGCACCCACCCCTTTCGCACCCGGTCCGCCCCACAGGTCGGTTCCCTGGGACGCAGCGAGCGCCGCGGCACCCGCTCGCGGCGACGCGGGGGCGACCGCGGCGAGCGCGAGCAGTACGGCGACAACGAGGAACGACGCAGTCTTTCTCATCAGCCTGGCTCCGATCCCGCCGGATTCATTGGGCCTTCGAAACTTAGGCTTGATGATACACCCCGGCGCCCAGGTCCTGCCGGACGGGTTCGAGGGCTCGAAACCTCTCTCCCTGCGCTATCCTTTCCGGTGATGATGCCGACCGAAGCCACCTACTTCGGGGTCCCCGGGACCCTCCTCTTTGCGTTGGTCCTTCTAGGCGCGATCGCGGCGTTCGCCTACACCGCCACGCGGCGGTGGCAGCTGATGACGATCGGCGGCCCGCCCGAAGTGCGGTGGGACAGGCCTCTCGACCGGCTCCGGGGCCTCCTGGAGCTCGGAATCTTCCAGAAGAAGATGTGGTGGGACGGCTACGCGGGCCTCTACCACATGCTCATCTTCAGCGGCTTCGTCGTTCTCTCGGTCCGGACGCTGTCGCTCATCCTCGAAGGGCTCTTCCCGACGGCGGGGATGCCGTTCCTCCCTTCCGGGGTCTGGCAGGCCTACCTCCTGCTGAAGGACGTCGTCCTCGTGACGACGTTCGCGGGGGTCCTCCTCGCCCTGGGGAGGCGCTACCTCTTCCGGCGGGAGCGGCTCGACCCGTCGTTCGACGCCGGGTTCATTCTCTGCCTGATCGGCTTCCTCATGGCGACCGACCTCCTGGCCGGCGCCGCGATGTTCGCGATGACCCCCGGGCACGCATCGGCATTCGAGCCGGTGACGGCGGCGCTCTCGACGCTCCTGGCGGGCGTGTCCCCCGGGGCGCTGAAGACGATCTACTTCTCCTGCTGGTGGCTGCACCTCGTCGCCGTCTTCGGTTTCCTGAACTACCTCCCGTTCGCCAAGCACTTCCACGTCCTCACGGCTCTCCCGAACATCTTCCTCAGGAAGCTCGACGCGCCCGGGAAGCTCCCGACGGTCGACATCGAGAAGGCGGCGGAGGCGGAGAAGTTCGGCGTGGCCAAGGTCGAGGACTTCAACTGGAAGCAGCGCCTCGACATGTTCACCTGCACGGAGTGCGGGCGCTGCCGCGAGGTCTGCCCGACGCACCTGACGGGCAAGCCCCTCACGCCCAAGGGCTTCATGAAGGACCTCCGGAGCGCGCTCTACTCGTCCGCGGACGACCTCGTCGACGTGTCGACCGGCCGCGCGGACGCGGCGGCCGGGAAGAGGCTCGAGGACCGCAAGCCGCTCATCGGCGGCTGGGTCGACGAGGAGACGATCTGGGCCTGCACGACGTGCCGCTACTGCGAGTCGGCCTGCCCGGTCACCATTACCTACACCGACAAGATCGTCGAGCTGCGCCGCCACCTCGTCCTCGAGCGGAGCGAGTTTCCGAAGGAGGCGCAGACCGCCTTCAACGGCATGGAGCGCCAGGGGAACCCGTGGAACCTCCCGGCGGCCGACCGCGACGCCTGGACGTCCGGGCTCGACTTCGAGATCCCGGTCCTCGGGGCGATGGAAGAGGCCGAGCGGGCGCAGGTCGAGGTCCTCTTCTGGGTCGGCTGCGCCGGCTCGTACGAGGACCGCGGGAAGAAGGTCTCCGTTGCCCTCGCCAGGCTCCTGCACGAGGGGGGGGTGAAGTTCGCGATCCTCGGCTCCGAGGAGACGTGCAACGGGGACTCGGCCCGCCGGCTCGGGAACGAGTACCTCTTCCAGACGCTCGCCCAGCAGAACGTGGAGACGCTCAACGGCTACGGCGTGAAGCGGATCGTCACGAACTGCCCCCACTGCTTCAACACGATGCGCAACGAGTACCCCGACTTCGGCGGGAAGTTCGAGGTGGTGCACGGGACCGAGCTCGTCGCCCGGCTCGTGGCCGAGGGGCGGGTGAAGCTGACGCAGCCGCTGCCGAAGACGATCTCGTTCCACGACGCCTGCTACCTCGGGCGCCACAACGAGGTCTACACGGCGCCGAGGGACGTCCTGGCGGCGATTCCCGGCCTCACGCTGACCGAGCTGCCCCGCAGCGGCAGGAACGGCCTCTGCTGTGGCGCCGGCGGCGGCCGGATGTGGCTCGACGAGAAGATCGGGACGAGAATCAACCAGGCGCGGTACACCGAGATCGAGGAAGCGAAGACCGACCTCGTCGGCGTCTCGTGCCCGTTCTGCATGGTGATGCTGGGGAACGCCCAGACGGAGATGGCGGGGAAGACCCAGGCGTTCGACGTCCTGGAGCTGGCCGCGGCGGCGCTTCCGGCGCACCCCGGGGCCGCGGCGGGCTGACGGGCGGCCGCGAGGAGGAATGGTGGCGGAGCCGAAGAAGCCGGAGTCGAGACCGCCGTCGAACCCGTACGTCACGGGGCCGACGAAGAAGCTGGAGAGCGCCCACTCCACGGCCCCGGTCCGGCGGGCCGTGCCCGAGACGACCCGTCCCGTGGCGCGGCCCGACCTCGTCACCGAGGGGATGAAGGCCCACCGGCGCGAGATCGAGCGCCGGAAGCGCCAGGCGGCGATCGAGAAGCTTCACAACCAGCAGGAGTCGGAAGACGCCCTCCGGGTCTTCTGGAAGGGCGCCGCGTGGGTCGCCGTCGTCGCCGGGCTCGGCCTCGGCTACTGGGGCCTGCAGCAGAAGTACGGCAACAAGTGGCCGATGTGGGACGTCTGGATCTTCCTCGCGGTGGCTCTCTTCGGGGTCTTCGGCGGGCTGCTCTGGTACATCAACAAGAAGGACCTCTAGAGGCCTGAGAAGAGGGGCGGGCGCCCCTCCGGCTCCCGGTCAGTCGTCGTCGAACGGGCTTCGCGGGCGCCCCGCGGGCTCCTTCTGGGCCTTCTCGAGCGCCTCGCGGAAGGTCTTCTCGAGGATCTCGCTCTTGTGCTTCTCCCGCTCGAAGGAGGCGGCGAAGAGGTCGTTGGCCCTCTCCGTGCGGCGGGCGTTCTCCGCGGCGGCCTCCTCGATCGAGCCGAGCCGGCGCTTGACGACGGCGGGCTCGTGCGCGATCACGGCTCCGGTCGCGCGGTCGATCTTGAGCGTGGATTCGCAGTCGGGACACTGGATTACGAGGACGTCGTCCATCCGTCGATTATCCTCGACCCGTGTCTCCCGGATGGAAGGAACGGCTCGCGAAGCTGGGCCTGGCGCGCAAGCGGCGCCCGGGGCCCCGCGTCGCCGCGCCGGGGCGTCCCCCGACGACGCCGAAGGGGCGCGCCGGCGAGGACGAGGCGGCCCTCTTCCTGACGGAGCGCGGGCTCGACGTCGTTGCGCGAAACGTCCGGGCCGGCGGGGGAGAGATCGACCTCGTGGCGGGAGACGGCGGGACGGTCGTCTTCGTCGAGGTGAAGTGGCGGCGCGACGCCTCCCGTGGGACTCCGGCCGAGGCCGTCACTCCCCTGAAGAGGAGGAAGCTCCTCTCGGCGGCGCGTGCCTGGCTCGCGGAGAACCCGTCGGGCGTTTCGCGCGACGTGCGGTTCGACGTCGTGGCGATCGAGGGCGACGCGAAGAGGATCGACTGGATACGAGGAGCGTTCGATGCGACGTGACGGGAACGGAATCGGAAGACGGATCGCGGCGCTCGCGGTTCTCCTCATCGCGACGCTCGGATCCGCCGGGGCGGAGGCGGGGGTGAGGCTCGTGCCCGACGTTGCCAGCCCGCCGAACGGTGCCGACGTCCGCGCCTTCGCGCAGTCGTCCGGCGTCGTCTGGACCGGAACGGCGAGCGGCGTCTTCCGCTCCCTCGACATCTCGTCCGCCGGGGAGCTCGACGGCCTTTCCGGTCAGCCGGTCTCTTCTCTCGCACTTTTCGGGGGCGAGGTCTGGGCGGCGACCGGGGAGTCGCTCTGGAGGCGCTCGGCGGCCGGCGCGTGGAGCGAGGTGACGCTGCCGTCGCCGGTGGCCTTCCCGACGACGGTCGCCGTGGACTCGGTGGGAACGCTCTGGGCGGGCGGCCTCGGGGCCTGGCGGAGGACGGGCGAGACGTGGACCGCCGCGCCGTCACCGGGCGTCGGCCTCGTCCTGTCGATGCTTCCCGATTCCCAGGGGCTGGTCGTGGGGCTCTCGACCGGGAGCGCCGCGCGGTGGACCGGATCGGGTTGGAGCGTCTTCTCGGGCGGCGTCGGGTCGGGAGAGCGGCTCCAGGCGCTCGCGAGCTTCGGCGGCACGCTCTGGGCAGGGACGAACATCACGCTCTACTCCTGGAGCGGAAGCGCCTGGGTGGCGGACGCGACGTTCGGGGGGCACGACGTGCGCGCCCTGACGACGGCGGGAGGCGCGCTTCGCGCGGGGACGGCCGACGCCGGCGTACGCGCCAGGAGCGGCTCGACGTGGGCTTCGGACTCCTCGGGGATCCTGCCCCGTGGCGCCCAGGCGTTCCTGGAGGCCGGAAACGAGCTGATCGTCGGGACGGCCGGCGGCCCGGTCTACCGTCGGGTCGGAAGCGCCTGGGTCCCGGCGGCCGGTTGCGCCGCCGCCGTCGTGACCGACGGCGCCGCCCTCAGCCCGGCGACCTCGTACGCGGGTGCCCTCGGCGCCACGCACGGGGGAGGGGCGATGTTCCTGCTGGGCCCGACCGGCGGCGGACCGGGCCTTCCGGAACCCCGGCTTTCGCGCCTGCCCGACGGCTGCGGCGACGCGACGGCCGTCGCGAGGACGGCGTCCGCGACGATCGAGGCGGTCGTGGCGACGAACTGCGGGCCGTACCTCGTGACCGAATCGACGGTCTCACCCGCCACGGGGGGGCTCGGCACGCAGGCGGCGCCCACGACCCTCGCGTCCTGGGGCTCCACGGTCTACGGCGGCACGGTGGGGAGCGGCCTCCTTCGCCTGGATGGCTCTTCGTGGAGCCGTGAGCTCGCGTTCGGCGACAGGGGGACCGGGACGGTGAACGTCGTCCGCGCCTTCGGCGGCGGCCTCTGGGCCGCGATGGTCGAGGGGCTCTACACGCGCGGGACCGGGTCGTGGTCGGAGGTCTCGGCGGGACTGCCGTCCGCGGGGCTCGTCGCCTCGCTGGGAGGCGACGAGACGACGGCGTTCGCCGGGCTCGCGACGGGGGGTGTCTATCGCCGTCCGGCGGGCGGCGCGTTCGTCAAGGACTCCGCCGGTCTGAACTCGAGCGCCGTCCTCTCGCTCGACGTGGCCGGAAAGAGGCTCTGGGCGGCGGCAGGCGCGCGGGGGCTCGCGGCGAAGCGGGACGGAGGGTGGGCGCCGGAAACGAGCGGCCTTCCGCCCGAGGCCTCGGTGACTCTGGTCCGGGGCGTTCATTCGCCGGGTGTCGACGGGCAGGGCTTCGAGACCCTTCTCGTCGGTACGGCCGGGCACGGGGCGTGGAAAGCCGACGTCTTCTCCAGGGCACGGACGCTCCCGGTCGTTCTCGACGTCGTCGGTTCGGGCGGAGCGCGGTTCCTCTCGGAGCTCGTGATCGGCTCCCGGGCCGCGACCGATCTCACCCTGAGCCTCTGGTACACGCCCGCCGCCGGTTTCGCGGGTCCCGGTGGAATGCCCGGGGCGCAGTTCCGGTCGCTGACGATTCCCGCCGGACGTGAAATCCGCGCGGCCGACGCCCTCGCCTATCTCCGCTCGCTCGGGATGTCGATTCCCGTCGCGACGCCGGAGGCGCCGGTCGCCGGCAGCGTCGCGCTGCGCTGGGACGCGCCGGGCAAGGTCGACGACACCTACCTCATCGCCCGGACCTACACGAGGTCCGTGTCCGGCGGCACCTTCGGGCTCTTCTACGGCGCGCCGTCGGACCTCGAGGCGGCCGAGGAGGAAGCGACGGTCTACGGCCTCCGCTCGGTGAGCGGGGACTCGCGGTCGAACCTCGCGGCGGTCCACGTCCCGGGCCGCGGCGACGACCCGATCGAGCTCTCGGTGCAGGTCTACTCCGCCGCGGGCGTCGCCACGGGAGCGCCTCTCGTCCGGACGCTCCTGCCGGGCGAATGGACGCAGTGGAACGGCATCCTGGGCCTCGCCGGCCTTCCCGACGGCTCCTACGGCTACGCGCGTATCCGGCGGACGGCGGGCGTGGGCGCGTTCGCGGCCTACGGCGTCGTCAACGACGCGAAGACCTCGGACGGGAGCTACCTCCCCGCCTTCCGTCCCGGCGGCCTCGCCGCGGGCCGGACGCTCATCGTCCCGGTCGTCCTCGACGTCTACGGCGAGGCGGGCTCGCACTACACGACCGAGGTGACCCTCGTGAACGACGGCACCGTCGCGACGCCCGCCGATCTCGTCTACCGCCCGGCGCCGGGCTTCGGCGAGATCACGGGGGTCCCCGTCGTGACGGTCGACCTCGCGGCGCACCAGCAGGTGACGATCCCCGACGTCCTCTCGTACCTGCGCTCCCACGGGATGCAGATTCCGCCCGGGACGACCGCGGCGCAGGCCGGCACGCTGACGGTGACGTTCCGGTACCTGACCGGGCTCGACGCGCCCTCCACGGTCGTCCTCGCCCGGACGACGACGCCGAACACCGACGCCGCGACCGGGGGCGCCTTCGGGCTCTTCTATCCCGCCGTCGCGAAGGGGGGCGGCGCCCGGACCTCGGCGCTCGTGCCGGGGCTCTCCCAGGACGACTCCGTCCGCTCGAACCTCGCCGTCGTGAACACCGGGGGAGGGTCGGAGCTGTCGATCACGCTCGAGGCGCGCCTCTACGACGCCGACACGGGCGCCGCGGCGGGATCTCCGCTCACGGTCAAGCTCCTGCCCGGAGACTGGGTCCAGTGGTCGCGCGTCCACGCCCTCGCCGGGGCCCCCGCCTCGGTGAAACGATTCACCGCGGTCGTCCGCCGGATCGCGGGGGACGACACCTTCCTGGCCTACGGGGTCCTGAACGACGCCGTCACGTCGGACGGGAGCTTCCAGACGATGATCTCCTCGGATCCGTATTGAGGGGCGTGGGTAAACTCGCACCGGATCGTCATCGTCTGTCAGGAATGGGGGAGGCGCGCGTCTCCCGCGAGGTTCCCGCATGACCCAGCAAGGACGCCGGCTCGGCCGCTACCGCCTCGAGGAGCTGCTCGGGCAGGGGGGGATGGCGGAGGTCTGGCGGGCCGTGGACGAACGCCTCGGGCGGACCGTCGCCGTGAAGGTGATCCTCACCGCTCACCTCCGGGACGGCAGTCTCCGGGAGCGGTTCCAGCACGAGGCGCGGCTCGTCGCCTCGCTCGATCACCCCAACATCCTTCCGGTCTTCGACTACGGCGACGAGGACGGCGTCCCCTATCTCGTCATGCCGTACCTCGACGGGGGGACGCTCAGGGACCGGATGGTCGGCTCGCCGATCCCGTTCGCGCAGGCCGTCTCCTGGATCCACCAGCTGGGCGACGCCCTCGACGCCGCGCACGCGGCGGGGATCCTCCACCGCGACGTCAAGCCGGCGAACGTCCTGGTCCGGAAGGACGACCGGCTCGCGCTCGCCGACTTCGGCATCGCGAAGATGCTGGAGAGCCCCACCGGCCTCACCCGGACCGGGATGGTCGTCGGGACGCCGATCTACATGGCGCCCGAGCAGGCGCAGGGAAAGCCGGCGACCCCCGCCTCCGACCGCTACTCCCTCGCCGTCCTCGCCTACGAGCTCCTCTCCGGCAGGCCCCCGTTCGATGGCGAGAGCGCCCTCTCGCTGATGCACCAGCACGTGACGGCGCCGGCGCCCCTCCTGTCGTCGGCGGTCCACGGGCTTCCCGCCGGTCTCGACCCGGTCTTCGAGCAGGCGCTCGCCAAGGAGCCGGAGCGCCGCCCGCTCACCTGCCGCGCCCTGGCCCGCCAGCTCTTCGCCTTCGTCCCGACCGGGACGGGGCTCGACCTGGAGCGCGCCACCACGCCCTGGGCCCGGGTCGAACAGACGTCGCCGACGGTTTTCGAGGCGACGCCGAAGCGCCTCGCGGAACGGGTGGCGCGCGGTTCCGAGCTGACGAGCCAGCCGACGATCTCGACGTCCCCGCAGCCGACGCGCCGGGCGCTCTTCGCGCTGGGCGGGGCGGCGGCAGGCGCCGTCCTCCTGGTGGGCGCGTGGTTCCTCGTGCCGCGGTCCCGGCCGGAACAGGGGCCGGTGGCTCATGGTGCGGTTCCGTCCGCGGCTTCCGCCCAGGCTCCCACGGCGGCAGGGTCGCCGGCCGGGGAGGTGAAAGCCGTCGACTTTCCGGTCCCGACGGCCATCGCGGAGCCGAAGCCTGGAGAAGGCCCGGCGAAGGTTCCGTCTCCGTCTTCCCAGGCGACCTACGTGCAGGAGGAGCCGCGACCGGGCCCGGGAGGAGTGCCGCCTCCGGGGCGAGACGAGTCTTCGACCGTCGGCGAGGCCGTGGCCCCGGCTCCTCCCGGAGTGCCCGCGATCCCCGCAGGGGAAGGCGGCGGGCCGCGCGGCGACGGGGGACTTCGGGCCCAACGCGCGCGGCTCGACCCGGTCCCTCGCGGCGGCGAGCGCCCGTCCGGTGCGGACTTCGAGGCGGCGGCGCGGAGCGCGAAGGAGGTCCTCGACAGCGGCGCGGGAGGACCGGGAGCCAAGGGACTCCTGTTCTACGCGCAGGGCGGGCTCGCCTACCTCGACCGGAGGGACGACGAGGCTCTCCGGCAGCTCTTCAAGGCCCAGGCCGCGGGAATGAAGGGGGCCTGGGACGTGCCGCTCCCGCCTCTCCTCGGCGGTCGGGAACGGAGCGGTGGAGGAGTGGAAGGCTGGGAGCTGGCTCTCGCCTACGCCGACGCGAGGCGGGAGGCCGGGCCCCTCATCGGGAAGGCGCTCGCGGCGAGTCCCGCCGATTCCCGGGCACTCCTCGGGAGGGCCGTCCTCTACCGGATGGAGCGGCGAAGCGCCGAGGCGGTCGCCGATGCGACGAAGGTCTTTGGCGGCCACCCGTCGGGCTCGCTCGGTTCGGCGGCCGCATCGCTGATCGGCGACGAGAGCGCCTCCGCGCGGGATTGGGAGGCGGCGGTCCAGTGGTATCGCCGGGCGGCGATTCCGGAAAGCCCGTCCACGGCGCACGCGGGGTGGGAGGGGGGGCGCATCCTCGAAGAGCGGCTCGGCCGCGCCGACGAGGCCCGCGACCTCTACCGCGCCGCGTGCCGCGCCGGCAACCGCGAGTCGTGCCTGAAAAGCGGAGAAGCTCCGCCCCGTCCGCAGCTCTTCCCGCGACGCCGCAGACCTTGACGAACGGCCTCTTCTTCGCTATCTTCCGCCGGTCCCGTGGGCGGGACTAGCTCAGTGGTAGAGCGCTACCTTGCCAAGGTAGATGTCGCGAGTTCGACCCTCGTGTCCCGCTCCATATAACACCCCGATGGGAGAGTGAGTCAGGCGACGCCGAAGCTCCTCTCCCATTTTCGTTTTCGGCTCGTCGTGATCGGAAGGCCGCGGGGCTCCGCGAGCGTAGACTCGAGGCCGGTAGCGTCTCCCGAGGTGAGCGATGAAGGATGTCCGGTCCCTCCGCTCCACGCTTCGCGCCCTTCCGCTCTGCGCGGCCCTGCTCGCGGCCGTTCCCGGACCCGACCTGGCTGGGCAACCGGCCGGGAGCTGGATTCTCCCGTCCGCGGTCTATCGGCCCGGGGCGGGCGGCGCCGAGTTCCAGAGCGACGTCCGGCTCCTCAATTCGGGGGCCTCGGCGGTCACCGTGACGGCGACCTTCCACGACCAGGTGACGGGGCAGACGCTCTCCGCCACGCCCTTCGCCGTCGAGGGGCGCCATCAGGCGGCGTGGAACAACGTCCTGCAGTCGCTCTTCGGGAGGACGCTGGCGCAGGGCTCGTTCGGCCCGATCCGGTTCCAGTCGACCGGGCCGGTCGTCGTCTCGTCGTGCGTGAACAACGTCAACGCCTGCGGGGCCGGGGCGGTCTCGGGCCAGTGGCTTCCGGGCGTCGAAGCGACGGCGGCAACGAGGGCCGGGACGATCGGACAGCTCGCCGTCAGCGGCAGCCCCGCCGCCGGCTACCGGACGAACGTCGTCTTCGTGAATCCGGGCGCCCAGGCCGCCACCGTGAACGCCGCCGTTCGCAACGGAGGGGGCGGGATCCTTTCGTCCGGGACGATCGGCCCGCTCGCGGCGAACGGGTTCCGCCAGGTGGAGCTCGACAGCCCGGCGGTCTTCCCGGGAGTCGCCGGGACGACGGATACCAACCTCTGGCTGGAGTTCGCGAGCGATCGACCCGTCCTGGCGTTCGCGTCGGTCATCCACAACGTCTCGGGGGATCCGTTCGCCGTGCTGGCCACTCCCGCGTCGGGAGCCGGCGGCCCGGCGAAGGACGAGATCACCGTCCTCCTGCCGGGGAACGTGCCGCTCGTGATGGTCCGGATTCCGGCGGGAACGTTCCGGATGGGCTCTCCGGAGGACGAGCGCGGGCGGAATGCCGACGAGGGGCCGCAACGCGAGGTGGCGATCGGCCAGGACTTCTACCTGGGGAAGTACGAGGTGACGCAGGCGCAGTGGCGGGCGGTGATGGGCGCGCTCCCGGGCACTGGCCACGGCGCCGGCGATACCTACCCGGTCTACTACGTCTCGTGGAACGACGTCGCGGGGCCCGGCGGGTTTCTCGAAAGGGTCAACGCGACGCTCGGGCCGGCGAAGCTCCGGCTTCCGACCGAAGCGGAGTGGGAGTACGCGGCGCGGGCCGGAACGACGACGCCGTTCTCGTTCGGGGACGACCCGGGCTGTTCCCTGCACGAATGCGGCACCTGCGAGCTGTTCACCCGGTACATGTGGTGCTCCGGCGTCCTGACGGGCTACGGCTCCCGGCCGGTCGGGGAGAAGGAGCCGAACCCCTGGGGTCTCTTCGACATGCACGGCAACGTCTGGGAGTGGGTGCAGGACTGCTACCACCCGGGCTACGCGGGCGCGCCGCCCGACGGCAGCGAGTGGACCTCGCCGGCGTGCCCGGGCCGGGTGCTGCGCAGCGGCCACTGGCACGGTCCCCCGAGCGCCTGCCGCTCCGCGAACCGCAGCTCGGAGGCGGCCGATCTCCTGAGGGTCGTCAACGGCTTCCGGGTCGCCAGATCGGTCGACTGAGGCCCGGGAGATCGACGGGTTTCCGGCCGGAATCCGGGACCCGCGTCTCGTGGGGATGACCGGCCGGCGAGGATCGGCACGGCGAAGCACTTGAAGTTCCTTCAACGGGGACGGCAGCGGTTGCACGCGGGAGGACGAAAGGGCGGGTCCCCGGCGCGGGCGGTGCGCACGGGGGCTTGTCCAATCCCTGAGAGCGGTGGCAGCGGTATTGCGGGCTCGCTTCCCGAGTCGAGGGGGGCCCGCCGACGGGCCTTTCGGCGGACCGCGCAGCGGACTCCACTTCGGGGCGACGCCGGACGGCCCACGCAGAAAGAGGACGTCCATGAAGAAGCTCGCAATGGCAGCGTTTCTCCTCGGAACACTCGGGCTGGCGCTGCCCGCTCGCCAGGCCTCGGCTCAGGTGAACATCAGCGTGAACGTGAGCCTCGGGGGGGTTCTACGACGAGCCCCCGCACGGTGACTGGATCGACTGGCGGCACGGCGAGCGGGCGCCAGCCCCCCAGAGGGGCCCCGGCTGGTGGGTTGCCGCTCTGGGCTCCCGCCTGGGTGACGTGGTCCTACAGCGACCGGTACGTCGGCTGGGCGCCGATGCCGCCGACGATCACCTTCGGCACCTCCGGCTATTCCGGAAGAGCCGTCGTCGTCAACGAATCGCAATACGTCTTCGTGCCGACCAACCGGTTCGTCGGGACGAACGTCAGGTCCGTGCGTATGGAGCCCCGGAGGAACGCCGAGTTCATGCACCAGGCGAAGGCGGTCACCCGGTTCGGGGTTTCCGGCGGCATCGTCACGAACGTCGCCGTTCCGATGGCGACCGTCCAGCGGGCGATGGGCGGCAAGGTCGAGACGCGCGAGATCAGCGTTGCCAGGACGGCGCCCCGGACGTACTCGTCGGGCGGCGTCGGCAAGAGCGGACACGCATGGGCCCCCGTCTCAGGGGGGGGCCCCCGGCAAGGCTGCGCCCTCCGCCGCGGCAGACCCAGCAGAAGCAGCAGCAGCAGGCGAAGCAGCAGGAGCAGGCCCAGCAGAAGAAGCAGCAGCAGCAGGCGAAGCAGCAGGAGCAGGCCCGGCAGAAGCAGCAGCAACAGCAGGCGAAGCCCCGGCAGCAGAAGGGGAAACCGCACCAGGAGAAGGACGTTCAGCCCAGGAAGAATCACGGAAACGGGAAACCAGCTGACGAAAAGAAGGACAAGGACAAGGGATAGGGGATCGGTGCCTTTTGTTCGCGCCCCTCCCGCCGGGGGTTTTTGCCCGCCCTCCCCCCGCGGGGTTGGGTGGCCGCCCGCCGCCCCGCCCCCGGACCCCCGGCGCCGCCCCCCCCCCCCGGGCGGGGCGCCCCCGGGGCCCGCCGGGCGCCGAGCCGGCGGGGGGGCGGGCCCCCGGCCGGGGCGGGGGGGGGCGGCAGGGGGGCGGGGCCCGGGGCCGCCCCGGGGCCGCGGGGCCCCCGCGGGCCGCGCCCCCCCCGGGGCCGGCGGCCGGCGGGCCCCCCCCCCGGGGGGGGCCCCCCGGGCCGCGCGGCCCCCCGGGGCCGGCCCCGGGCCGGCCGGCCCCGGCCCCCGGCCGGCGCGGGCGGGGGCCGCCCGCGGGGGAGGGCAGGCGGCCCCGGCGCCGCCCGGGGAGGCCGCCCCCGGCGCCCGGGGCGGGCGGGGCCCGAGGGGCGGAAGGACGCCCCCCCCCCCCCCCCCCCCCCCCCCCCCCCCCCCCCCCCCCCCCCCCCCCCCCCCCCCCCCCCCCCCCCCCCCCCCCCCGAAGGGCCGGCGACCCCTTCCCGGGGGGGACGGCCTGGCCCCGCCCCCGCCCCCCCCAGCCCCGCCCCCCCCCCCCCCCCCCCCCCCGCCCCCCCCCCCGCCCGCCCCCCCCCCCCCCCCCCCCCCCCCCCCCCCCCCCCCCCCCCCCCCCCCCCCCCCCCCCCCCCCCCCCCCCCCCCCCGGCGCGCCCCCCCCCCCCCCCCCCCCCCCCCGGCCCCCCGCCCCCGGCCCCCCCCCCGGCCCCCCCCCGGGCCGCCCCCCCCGCCCCCCCCTGCGGGCCCGGCCCGCTGCCCGACACACCGCGCCGGCGGCGCCCACCCGCACCCCGGGGAGCCGCCGGGGGTTGCGGGGGCGGGGGGGGGGGGGGGGGGGGGCGGGGGGCGCCCGGGGGGCCGGGGGGGGCGGCGGGGCGGCGGGGCGCCGGGCGGGCGGGGGGGGCCGGGGCCGGGCGGCCGCCGGGGCCGCGCCGGGGGGGCCGGGGGGGCCGGGGGCGGGCCCCCCGCCCCGGCCCCCCCCGCCCCGCCCCCCGGCCCCCCCCGGCCCCCCCCCGCCCCCCCCCCCGGGCCGCCCCGCCGGCCCCCGGCCCCCCCCCCCGCCCCGGGCCCGCCCCCCCCCCCGCCCCCCCGCCCCCCGGGGCCCCCGCCGCCCGCCCCGGCCCCCCCCCCCCCCCCCGCCCGCGCCCGGCCCCCCCCCCCCCCCCCGGCCCCCCCCCCCCCCCGGGGGGCCGCGGGGCCCGCCCCCCCCCCCGGGGGCCGCCCCCGGCCGGCGCCGGCCCCCCCCGGCGCCGGCCGCGCGTGCACGACCCGGCCCGCCCCCCCCCCCCCCCGGCCCGGCCCGCCCACCCCGCGCCCCCCCCCCCCCCCCCCCCCCCTTCCCCCCCGGCGGGGCGTTCGGCTCGTTCCGTGCTTCGCGCATACTGACGCGGAGCGTGCTGCGGGCAGGCCCCGCCGCGCGGATCCGGAGGCCGCGATGAAGGTGATGCTCCTCGATGCCCGGATCGTCCCGGGCGACAGGGTCCTCGTCCCGTGAGCGGACTCCTCTCCGGCCTCTTCGACTCCGTCCTCGACGCGTCGGTCGTCTTCTCCTTCGGCCGGAGCGGCTTCCGGCGTCACGCCAGGCGGTTCGACCCCGGGGACCTCGAGGTCGACCTGTCCGGGAAGACGGCGTTCGTCACGGGGGCGAATTCGGGAATAGGGAAGGCGGCGGCGCGCAGCCTGGCAAGGCTCGGCGCGCGCGTCGTCCTCCTTTGCCGGGACGAGGCCCGGGGGCGAGACGCGCTCGGAGAGCTGAGGAGGGAAACGGGGAATCGCCGGCTCGAGCTGGTCCGCCTCGACGTCTCCGACCTCGGCGACGTCCGCCGGGTCGCCGCGAGCCTGGCCGGCGAGCCCGTGGACGTTCTCGTCCACAACGCCGGGGTCCTGCCGGACCGGCGGGTCACGACCCCGGACGGCCTGGAGCTGACGCTCGCCACGAATCTCGTCGGCCCGTTCCTCCTGACGGGGCTCCTCGTGCCGGCGCTCGAGCGCGCCGGCGGGCGCGTCGTCCACGTCTCGTCGGGCGGCATGTACACCCAGCGGCTCGACGTGGACGGGCTCTTCCGGGGAGGCCCCGATCCGTTCGACGGCGTCGTCCAGTACGCGCGGACGAAGCGGGCGCTCGTCGTCCTGAACGAGCTTCTGGCCGAGCGTCTCTCCGCGGGCGTCGTCACGTTTTCGGCGATGCACCCGGGCTGGGCCGACACTCCGGCCGTGAGGACCTCCCTTCCGCGTTTCCACGCCCTCGCGAAGGGGATTCTCCGCAGCCCGGACGAGGGCGCCGACACGGTCGTCTGGCTCGCCGCGAGCCGGGCCGCCGGACGTCCCAGCGGGCTTTTCTGGTTCGACCGGGCGCCGGCCGCCACGACGCCCCTTCCCGGGACGCTCGAGAGAGCGGAGGAGCGGGGAAGGCTCTGGGAGGCCCTCGTCGGGGCCGCGGGGCTCGACCCGGCCGCTAAGGGGCCTCGGGGAGCCGCGCGCGGCAGGAAGCGCAGAACTCGGGGTTCTTGAGGTCGACGCTCTCCGGCCAGAGGGAACGGTGCATCGCGCAGTCGTTCACGGCGCAGTGGACGAGGCCGGCCGCGTGGCCGAGCTCGTGGGCCACCTCCACGCGGAGGCGGTGGACGAGGACCCTCTCGCTGAGCTCGTTCTCTTCCGGCGGCTTCAGACGGGAGACGGAGAGGATGCCCCTCCCGCCCGCCAGGTGCGACAGGCCGAAGACGTAGGTCAGGGCCGGCACGAAGAGATCGGCGCCGAGAAGGAGCAGGTTCAGCCATCCCGGCTCGGGCGCGGGGACGGTCTCCAGGACGCCGAAGGCGTCGTACTGCGCTCTTGCGCGGTCGTAGAACGAGGCGAAGGAGCCCCGGTGCGGCAGGGATTCGCCCGGCACCAGGGGTGGCGCGAGCCCGCTGAAGGCGCTCCTCACGTGGCCGGGTGAGACGTCGGCGGTGTGGAGGAGCCGGACCTTCACGGACGGTCGATACCGAACTTCCGCATCTTGTTGTAGAGCGTCACGCGGTCGATCTCGAGGGCCCGGGCGGCCTGCGCGATGTTGAAGCCCATCGTGGAGAGGATCTTACGGATGTGGGCCTCTTCCGCCGAGGCGAGCGTCAGCGACGCCGCCGTCGGCGCGGGGCCGCTGAAGGGGAAGTGCGAGGCCTCGATCGTGTCCCCCTTGCAGAGGACGACCGCCCGCTCGATGGCGTTCTGCAGCTCGCGGACGTTGCCCGGCCAGGGGTAATCGGTCATAGCGGCGAGCGCCGCCGGCGCGAAGCCGCCGATCCTGCGGTTCATCGCCGTCGCGAAGCGGCCGAGGAAGTGCTGGGCCAGGACGGGGATGTCGGCCTGCCGGTCGCGGAGCGGCGGGAGCTCGATGACGAAGACGTGGATCCGGAAGAAGAAGTCCTGCCGGAAGCGCCCGGCGGCGACCTCGTCCTCGAGATCCCGGTGCGTGGCCGTGACGAGCCGGAAGTCGACGGGAATCGGCTGGTTCCCTCCGACCCGCGTCACCTGCTTTTCCTGAAGGACCCGGAGGAGGTCGACCTGGACCTTCGGCGGCACGTCGCCGATCTCGTCGAGGAAGAGCGTCCCCTCGTGGGCGACCTCGACCTTCCCGCGACGGCGGGCGGCGGCGCCCGTGAAGGCCCCTTTCTCGTGCCCGAAGAGCTCGCTCTCGAGGACCCCCTCCGAGAGGGCGCCGCAGTTCACGACGCTCAGCGGCCCGAAGCGCCGGGGGCTCCGGCTGTGGATGAGCTTCGCGACGAGCTCCTTGCCGGTGCCGCTCTCGCCCGTCACGAGGACGCTCGTGTCGGTCGGGGCGACCTGGTCGACGAGCTCGAGAACGTGCGCCATCGGCCCGCCCCCGGCCGTGATCAGGGCCGGCTCGGCGGCCGCGATGCGGGCCTTCAGCTCGCGGTTCTCGGAGAGGAGCGTGTAGCGCTCGGCCGCCTTCTTCACGAGGCGCGAGACCGCTTCCGGGTCGAACGGCTTGACGATGTAGTCGTAGGCGCCGTCCTTGAGGGCCTGGATGGCCGTCTCGACGGAGGCGTAGGCGGTCATGATGATGACGGTCGTCTCGGGCGAGGTCTCGCGCACCTTGCGAAGGACCTCGAGGCCGTCCATCCCCGGCATCTTGATGTCGACGAGGAGGATCTGCGGCGCCTCGCGGACGAGAGTCGCGAGCGCTTCGCGGCCGCCGCCGGCCGACAGGACGTCGTAGCCCTCTTCGCGGAACCAGAAGGTGAGCGAGCTCCTCAGGTGGGGCTCGTCGTCGACGATCATCAGCTTCACGGGCGCGGACATCAGGACTCCTCTCCGGGAGCGGAGGTCCCGGGCAGGGTGAGGATGAAGCGGGTTCCGGTTCCGGGGGAGCTCTCGACGTCGATGGCGCCGCCGTGTCGCTGGACGATGCCGTAGACGACCGCGAGGCCGAGGCCGAGGCCTTTCCCCTCGCCGTCCCCCTTCGTGGTGAAGAAGGGCTCGAAGATCTGCCGCTTGACCTCGTCGTCCATTCCGACGCCCGTGTCCGAGATCTCGATCCGGGCCCCCTTCGGGCCGTGCGGAGCGGTGCGGATCGACAGCGTTCCGCCGTCCGGCATCGCCTCGATGCCGTTGATGGAGAGGGCGAGGATCGCCTGCTCGATGTGCGACGGGTCGCAGAGGACGCCGGGGAGGGTGGTGTCGAGGAAGAGCGCCGGCTGCACCTGGGCGAGGTCCATCTTGTGCTTGAGGAGGAAGAGGGAGCGGTCGACGAGCTTGTTGACGTCGGTCGGCTCCATCCGCGAGCCGGTGCGGCGCGCGAAGAGGAGGAGGTTCGAGACGATCTCGCCGCAGCGGGACGACTCGGAGGCGATCGCCTCGAGGATCTTCTCGGTGTCGTCGCCCGGCTTCGGGCCGCCCTTGAGCGTGAAGCGGCGGAGGAGGAGCTTCGAGTAGGTGACGACGCTCGCGAGGGGATTGTTGATCTCGTGGGCGACGACCGCCGCGAGCTTGCCGAGGGAGGCCATCCGCTCGACGCGGATCATCTGGGCCTGCGCCGCCTTCAGCTCGCCCGTCTTCTCCTCGACGCGGCGCTCGAGCGTCTGGGCCCAGTCGACGAGCTCGGCGTTGGCCTTCTGGAGGTCGCCCGCCATCCGGTTCACGTGGTGGCCGAGGAAGGAGAACTCGGCGATCGACTCGTCCTCGTACCGCGCCGAGTAGTCTCCGCCGCCCAGGGCCCCGAGGGTCTCGGCGAGGCTCCGGACCGGCCGGTGGACGTTGCGCCTCACGACGAGGATGACGACGACGGCGACGAGGAGGAGCGTCGCGATGCCCGTGACGGCCATGAGCGTCGTCGTCTGGCGGCGGACCTGCTCCTGCTTGACGAGCTGGATCGAGACGTCGACGACGCCCAGGAGGCGCTTCTCGGGCGGGTGGGCGTGGCACGCGGCCGTCGAGCAGGACGGCTCGTTCTCGATGGGGCGGATGACCCCGAGGGCCGGGATGCCGTCGAGGGTGAAGGTGCGCGTCCGGTCCCCCGGCGGCAGCTTCTCGATGGGGCGTCCTTCGGCGTGGCACTTGAAGCAGGCCTCGGACGTCGTGTCGACCCGCTGTCCGGCCTCGGACGGGATGGAGGAGTAGACGATCGACCCCTCCTTGTTGAAGACCCTCACCCGGATGCTGGGCGCGCCCTTCGCGATGGCTCCGACGGAGGTCTCGAGGGCGGCCCGGTCGTTGGCCAGCATCATGCCGTGCAGGCCGCCGGTGAGGGTCTCCGAGATGGCGAGGGCGCTGTAGCGCGCGGTCGTCTCTGCGAACCGACTCTGGAGGGTGAGAGCGACGAACCAGGAGAAGAGGAGAAGGGCGGCGAGGGCGGCCACGAGGGTCCCCGTCAGCCGGACTGCGAGGGAGTTGGCCCTGAGACGTCGCATCTCCGCCCTTTCCGCTTCCCGTCCGCTACTCGGCCTTGTGGCAGGGAGAGCAATCGGCGTCGATGGCGAACGCCGAGGTCCCGTCGTGACAGCCGCCGCAGTGCTTCGCGTCGTGCATCAGCCCGGCGGGAGCGGCTTCCTTTCGCCCGAGGAAGGAGGTCCCGTCGCCGTGGCAGGAGACGCAGTCGGGAGCCGTGGCGTCGACGTGCCTGGAGTGAGAGAACGTGACCGGGCCGGGGCTGTCGGGCGCCTTCGGGAAGACGACGTCCGTCGGCTGGAAGCTCGTGAGCGCCGCAGCCAGAGCGGGCCTGGCCGCGGTGGGGGCGGGCGGGCCGGGAGCGACCTCGCGGCGGCGAACCCCGTCGGCCCCGAGGGCGACGGCGCCGAAGAAGGCGAGGGCGACGACGACGAGGGCCGGAACGGGGAGCGACCGGAGCGGCTGACCGACCAGGTTCCCACCCTCGGGGATGACGATCGGCCGCGCTTCCTTCATCTCCTGATCGGGGAAGACGGGGAGGAACTTCACGGCGAGGGCGAAGATGAGGAACCCGACGCCGACGACGGAGAGAGTGATGGCGATCTCGGTCAGGGCGGGAACGTAGATCTGGCCCGAGGAGCGCTCCATGCCGGTGATGGAGACGTTCATCCGGTTCATGATGACGCCCATCACGATGAGGAGCGCCGCCAGGAAGAGGCCCGTGGTGTGCTTGCGGACCTTCGGGATCGCGAGGAGGATGCCGGGCGCCAGGACGCCGATGAGCATCTCCGCGAGCCAGAGCCGCGACTCGTAGGTGGCCTGGAAGGGGAGCCCGAGGATGCCGCGGTGCCGGAAGTCGGCGAAGCGGATGACGGCCGTGAGGGAGAGGATGAGGAGCGCCACCCGCCCGAGCGGGACGAGGAGCTCCATCTCGAGCTGCTTGCCGAAGGCGCGGTGCGAGAGGAACGACTCGACGATCGTCATCGCGCAGCCGAGCGTGAGCGCGGTGAGGAAGAAGTAGAGCGGGATGAGCGGCGAGTACCAGAGCGCGTGGAGCTTCGTCGGGACGATCAGGTAGAAGGACCCGAGCGAGGACTGGTGCAGCGTCGAGAGGAGGACTCCGAGGACGACGAGGAGCGGCATGATGAAGTGCATCACGTGCAGCGTCTTCGTCATCTTGAAGCGCTCGAGGACGATCGGGCTGAACTCGAGGGCGAGGACCGTCGTGTAGAGCGTGACGCACCAGCCGACCTCGAACATGACCGAGTGCGGGTTCCACATGACGAGCGGGTGCCAGATGTTCCAGGGGCGACCGAGGTCGAACATCAGCGCGACGACGACGAGGCAGTAGCCGAGGAACGCCGTCAGGATGGCCGGGCGGACGATCGGCCGGAACTTCTCGAGGTTGAAGATGTAGACGGTCGCGCTGATCGTGAAGCCGCCGGCGGCGAGGGCGACGCCGCAGAGGACGTCGAATCCGATCCAGATACCCCACGGGAATGCGTCGGTGAGGTTCGTGGAGGCGGCGAGGCCCTTGAAGAAACGGATGACGGTGGCGTAGGTCCCGAGGGCGAGGATGACGAGGAGGACTCCCCGCCAGAACGTGAAGCGCGGAACTTCGAGCTTCGGCATGGCGTTCACTCTCAGTGCTCCTTCGGCGTCTCGTGGTGGGAACCCTCGGCCGCCTCGACCTCGTCGCGGCGGTTGCGGATCCAGTAGATGCCGCCGAGGAGGACGGCTCCCGTCATGACGATGTCGGGGATGATGTTCAGGACGCGCCAGGTGAGGAACGCCGGCGCGGTGCCGTCGAGGCCGGCGGGGTAGCCGAGCTCTTCGGCCTTGCCGTCGGAGATCAGGAGGACGGACGTCCCGCCGACCTCCTCGACGCCGTAGACGTGCTCGTTGTAGCGGCCCGGGTTGGCGCGGAAGCGTTCGCGGGCCTCGGCGACGAGGGCGTCCCGGTCGCCGAAGGTCGTCGCGCCGGTGGGGCAGGCGGTGGAGCAGCCCGTCTTCAGCCCCTGCGCGAGACGGTCGGCGCAGAGGTCGCACTTCCGGACGAGGGGCGCCTTTTTCTCCCACTCGTACTTCGGGATGCCGAACGGGCAGGCGATCATGCAGTAGCGGCAGCCCATGCACTTCGACTCGTGGTAGATGACCGGCCCCGCGGCGGTCTTCTCGAACGCGGCGACGGGGCAGGCCGAGGCGCACGAGGGTGTGACGCAGTGCATGCACATCCGCCGGACGTATCGGGACCCGACCTGCTTCACCACGGAGTAGGTCCTGTCGGAGAGTTCGTCCTTCAGGACGTCGTCAGACGTTTTCGGCAGCTTGTTGCGTTCCTTGCACGCCAGCGCGCAGGCACCGCACCCGATGCAGCGAGTCGTGTCGAGAAGCAGTCCCTTGGTCTGCGGCTTCAACATGAGCCTCCGTACCCCCCGGGGGCGGACGTTTGGGTCCGCCCGCCGTTTTTGTCGCAAGTCCGGGGCCAGAGTGTGGAGGTTTCCGTATCTCACTCGTAGAATTGAGTTTAGCCCCGTCGCCACGGATTCCGACAGAGGATGTCGTAGAGAATCTCATCGCCGCGGAAAGAGCAGTTCGGTGTAAGTAATTGCAACGTAGATGTTTACGCGTAAACACGAAAGTGATGAGAAAAGCCCTGGTTCGTTGAGAATTTCAACGTTGAGAGGCGATTCCCTACACGTTGAATCCCGTGACGTGGTGTTTCTCCACGTTACGGCTCGACTTTTGTTCTGTGGTGAGAGGGGTCATGCTCCGGTCCTTTCCGGACTGTCAAAGGAGCTTCCCGGCGCCCGCCGCAGGCCGGCCTGACCCGGATCTGGCGGGTGCCGGAGTCCTCGGCAGAGAGGGCGATCCTGTTCCCGTCCGGCGGGAGCCTGAGGAACTCGAGGCCGCGGTGCGACCCGAGGCGAGCCCGTGGATCGCCCCGGGCCGGCCGAAGGGAGATGCTCCGACAGGGGCGCGGCGAGGAGCGCGAGGCGGGGGACCCGGGCCTGCATCCGCCGATTCCGACCGACGGCGCGTGGCTCGTCCTTTCGCTTTGAGAAGTTCTGGTTCATCATCCCGAAAAATCCCGATAACTTCAGCGAGGCGAAATCGATGGCTTTTCTGAGAGTCCTGGAATCGCCGGACCCGGCCCTGAAGGACCAGACGATCCCGTTCACAGGGAAAGAGGTCCTGATCGGCCGAGGCAAGGAAAACGGCCTCGTCCTCGAAGACAACGCGGTCTCGCGGCACCACGCCCGGATCGTGGAGGAGCCGGACGGGCACGTTCTGATCGACAACAACAGCGCGAACGGGACCTGGGTGAACGGCCAGAGTGTCACCGAGCAGCGCCTCAAGCCGGGGGACCAGATCCGGGTCGGCAAGACGCTGTTCGAGATCCAGGGCGTCTACGACCCCGAGGGGACGGCCCTGCTGGACGTGCAGGGGATGGGTATGGCGATGAAGGCGGCGCCTGCCCCGGCTCCCGCGCCTTCCGTTCCTGTCCCCGTCGCCGCGCCCGCGCCACCGCCGCCGGCGCCGCGGCCCGCCGCCCCGGTCTACGATCCGCCCACGACCCCGGATCCCGTGCCGATGCGCCGTCCGGCGCCTCCGCCGACGCCGGTGCCGGGTCCGCCTCCCGCCCCTGCCCGGTCCGCGCCGATGCCTCCGCCCGCACCGGCGGCGATGGCTTCGCGCCCGGCGCCCATCCCCCCCGCCCCGGTTGCGGCCGGCGCGCCTCCCGCCTATTTCCCGGACGGGGCGCCGATCGAGGGAGAGCCGGCGGGCTTCTGGGTCCGGTTCGTCGCCTACCTGATCGACAGCGTCATCATCTCGGTCCTGATGGGCATCATCTGGGCGCCGACGATGTTCCTCACGATGCGCTCGGCGATGAGCGAAGGGGGACCCGGGGCGCTCGCGGCGATCCTTCCGTTCCTGGCGTTCCTCCTGACCACGGCGGCCTCTCTCGGCTACATCCTCTGGTTCTGGGCGAACAGGGGCGCCACCCCCGGCAAGAAGGTCATGGGCCTCCGGATCGTCCGCGAGGACGGCGAGGAGCCCCTCGGCTGGGGCACCGCCTTCATGCGCCTCGTCGGCTACATGGTGAGCGGCTTCATCCTCTACATCGGGTTCCTGATGATCGCCTTCAATCCCGACAAGCAGGGGCTCCACGACAAGATCGCCAAGACCCGGGTCCTGAAGATCAGGTAGCCGTCCCCGGCTTCCCGCCCCTCGACGGCAAAGGCCGGGCCCGCGGGCCCGGCCTTTGCGATTCTGATCCGTGAGGGAAAGCCGGTTCAGCTCTTGCCGAGCTTCTCCCGGATCTGGAAGAGGACGTGGACCCCTTCGAAGACGACGCGCATGAGCGCGAGATAGAAGGCGGCGAGGACCGGCCCGACGACCATCATGACGATGCCGGTGACGACGACGAAGAACATCCCGAAGCGGATGCCGCTCACCATCGTCTGGAGGCCGGAGAGGATCCCGCCGAGGGCGCCGAGCCCGCAGAGGACGACGAGGACGATGTAGAGGACCCGGATCAGCTTCGGGGCGACGAGGTTCTCGAACTTGAAGTCGAGGAGCCCCTTCAGCGCGCCGGCGTCCTCGGACATGACGCTCCCCATGGCCGCCCCGGTCGCGGCGGCCGCGGCGGCGACGGGCGTCTCCCGGGGCGCTGCGGGGTGGCGGGGAGGGGCGGGAGCCGGCGCTGGGGCCGGGGCCGGGGCGGCGCTGACCCGGAACGACGGGAGCGTCTTCGGGTCGGTCCACGACCCGAGGGCCTCGTTCCAGACCATCACCTGACGGCCGGCATACTGCGAACAGACCTGCCGGACCTGTCCCATGTCCCGCTCGCCTTCGAGCTGGCTGCCGTCCACGGCGACGAAATACTTCTCTTCGGGCATCTCGACTCCTTTCAGTGTGCGAAGACGTCTCCGGCCGGGGTGGGACGAACGCGTTCCGGGTTCAGGCCGAGCTTCTTCGCTCCCGCGACCTTGTCTTCCTCGAGGGGCTTCGGGGCATCGTACGCGATCGCCGACGTGCCGGGCGACAAGAAGGTGGACCGTCGTCCGGGTTCAGGCGGGGAAAGGGACGCTCAGGCGTCTCTCCTGTAGAGCCAGGCGCTCTCGAGAGTGCGGACGCCGCCCGCGTCGCCGACGACGTATTTCGAGCCGCTCCAGAGCGCGGCTCCGGCGGCACGCCCCGCCGCGTCGACGCAGTAGAAGTTCACGTTGAATTTCGGCCGTCCCTTCTCGTCGCGGTGTCGCGGGACGAGGTGGGTCTTTTCGGCGATCCGCTTGAGGGCTCTGAGGCACGCTTCCTCGGGGGTGAGGCCGTCGCGGAGGTACTCGACGACCGTGTGGGAGCCGCAGGTGAGGAGGTTCGCCTCGCCGCGGCCCGTCGAACCCGCGGAGCCGACGCCGTTCTCGGAATAGAGGCCGGCCCCGATGACGGGGGAGTCGCCGACGCGCCCGGGGATCTTGAAGAAGAGCCCCGATGTCGTCGTGACGCCGACGAGGTCCCCCTTGGCCGATCGGACCGACATGTGAATCGTCCCCTGCGGGCGGAAGTACTCTCGCCCGTACTTCTCGAGGAACCGCTTCACGTCGGGGTCGTCGGCGTCGCGGGCCGCCTCGATCCAGTCGTCGAGGTCGGAGAGGCGGTTCTTCCAGTGGAGCCAGATCTTCCGGGTCTTCTCCGTCAGGAGGTTCTCGTCGGGAAACCCGTGGGCCGTCGCGAAGCGGCGGGCCCCCGCGCCGACGAGGAAGACGCGGTCGGTCTGGTCCATGACGAGACGCGCGACCTTCGACGGCGTCTTCACGCCCGTGAGGGCAGCGACGGCGCCGGCCCGCATCGTCCGGCCGTCCATGACGGCGGCGTCGAGCTCGACGACCCCCTCCTCGTTCGGGATGCCGCCGTAGCCGACGGTCACGTCGTCCGGGTCGAGCTCGACGACGTTGACGCCGGCGATCGCGGCGTCGAGCGGGTCCTTTCCCTGGATCAGCGCCTGGCGCGCCACCTTCGCCGCCTCGAGTCCGTTCGCGGAGGTGACGAGGACGAATCCGTCCCCCGCGGGCGCCGTTGACGGCACGGAATCCTGGGCGGCGAGGTCGGCGGGGAGGAATGCGGCGGCACCCACGAGTGCGGCCGAACCGAGGAGCTGGCGGCGGGAGAGAGGGGGATTGGTCATCGCGTCCTTTCTTCCGAGCGCGTCCCGGCACGCCAGGAAGCCGGGTGCCGCATTGTCTCCCGTCGCGCGGCCGGAACGCCCCTCGGCGCCGGGCGGGGCGGACCGGCCACCCGGGGGCGAGGATGCCGGCGGCGGGATCGATTTCGAAGGAGAAGGGTCGAAAAACAGACAGTCTAGCTCAGTCGGCGTTGTTCACAAAAGAACGATTCGGGTCCCCTTCGAGGCGTGAGACGAGGTCGCGTGCTAGCCTTTTCGACGTGATTTCCCCCGGATTCGAATGCTGAGCGCGGCCCCTCCGGGGCCGCCCTTTTCGTCTTCGGGGGGGAGGAGAAAGATGACACCGGAACCTGCGAAAGGAACTCCCGCGCCGAAGGACAACCGCTGGCGCCTCGTCGAGGCGACCATGCGGCGGCACGGGCACAAGTCGCACGCCCTCATCGAGGCGCTCCACAGCGCCCAGGAGGCTTTCGGCTTTCTCGAGGAGGACGTGCTCCGCATGGTGGCGACGGAGCTGCGCGTCCCCCTCTCGAAGGTCTACGGCGTGGCGACCTTCTACAACTTCTTCACCCTCAAGCCGCAGGGGCGCCACACCTGCGTCGTCTGCACCGGCACGGCCTGCTACATCAAGGGGGCCGACCAGATCATGAATGTCCTGGAGAAGAAGTTCGACCTGAAGTCCGGCATGACGTCGCCCGACGGCGAGGTCTCCGTCCTGACGGCGCGCTGCATCGGCTCGTGCGGCCTCGCGCCGGCCGCCGTCCTGGACGGCGAGGTGGCGGCCAAGCTGACGCCGGCGCAGCTCGCCGCGAAGGTCGAGGGGTGGATGAACCATGATCAGCATTGAAGACCTCTCCCAGATCTCCCAGACCGAGCGCGAGGCGAAAGACGCCATCCCGCACCAGATCAACGTCTGCGTCGCGGCGAGCTGCCTCTCCCTCCAGAGCGACAAGGTCAAGGAAGCCCTGGAGAAGGAAGTCGAGGCCCGCGGGAAAAAGGACTGCTGCAAGGTTCGCGGCGTCGGCTGCCTCGGCCTCTGCGCCGCCGGTCCCCTCGTCGCGGTCGAGAAGGAGAAGGTCCTCTACCATGGCGTGACGCCCGCGGACGCCCCCGACATCGTCGACGCTCTCGGCGCCGGGCCGGTGGCGCGGATCCAGGGGAACCTCGATGCGCCGTTCTTCGCGCGGCAGCAGAAGATCGTCCTGGAGAACTGCGGCCGGATCGATCCGGAACGGATCGAGGAGTACATCGCGGCCGACGGGTATCTCGCCCTCGTCGACACGCTCACCGCGATGACGCCGATCGGCGTCGTCCAGCAGGTGACGAGGTCGGGCCTGCGGGGCCGCGGAGGAGCAGGCTACCCGACCGGCCTGAAGTGGGCCACCGTGAACAAGTCGCAGGGGACGAAGAAGTACGTCATCTGCAACGGCGACGAGGGGGACCCGGGCGCGTTCATGGACCGCGCCGTCCTCGAGAGCGACCCGCACCGGATCCTCGAGGGGATGGCGCTGGCCGGCTACGCCGTCGGCGCACAGCAGGGCTTCGTCTACGTGAGGGCGGAGTACCCGCTCGCGATCAAGCGCCTCAAGCTCGCCATCAGGCAGGCCGAGCGGATGGGGCTGCTCGGGGCGAGCATCGGCGGAACGACCTTCAGCTTCAGCGTGGACCTCCGGCTCGGCGCCGGCGCCTTCGTCTGCGGCGAGGAGACCGCCCTCATCGCCTCCGTCGAGGGGGGACGAGGCACGCCGAGGCCGCGGCCGCCGTACCCGGCGGAATCGGGCCTCTGGGGCTACCCGACGCTCATCAACAACGTCGAGACGCTCGCGAACATCCCGACGATCCTCCGCAACGGCCCGGAGTGGTTCGCGAAGATCGGCACGGCCAAGAGCCGTGGCACGAAGGTCTTCGCGCTCGCCGGCGCCATCACGAACACGGGCCTCATCGAGGTGCCGATGGGGATGCCTCTTCGCGAGATCATCTTCGACATCGGCGGCGGCGTGCCGGACGGGAAGGCCTTCAAGGCCGTGCAGACCGGCGGTCCCTCGGGCGGCTGCATCCCGGAGTCGGGCCTCGACATGCCGTGCGACTACGAGTCGCTCGCAAAGCTCGGCTCGATCATGGGCTCGGGCGGCATGATCGTCATGGACGAGACGTCGTCGATGGTCGACGTCGCCAAGTTCTTCATGGAGTTCTGCATGGACGAGTCGTGCGGCAAGTGCGTCCCCTGCCGGGTCGGCACGGCGCAGATGCACGAGCTCCTCCGGCAGATTTCTGCGGGGGAGGCGACGGCGCGGGAGCTCGCGCTCCTCGAGCACCTCTGCGACGTCGTGAAGTCGACGAGCCTCTGCGGCCTCGGCCAGAGCGCCCCGAACCCGGTCCTCTCGACCCTCCACTACTTCCGCGACGAGTACGAATCGAAGATCGCGGCCGGGGAGGCCGCGGCGGCAGGCCACGCGGCGGCCCATGCGGCACCGGCGGGAGGTGCCGCGTGAGCAGCCGTCCGAGCGCCAAACCCGCCGCCCCCGCCCCGTCGAGCAAGGTCAAGACCTTGACGATCGACGACCGTCTCGTCTCCGCCCGCGAGGACGAGTCGATCCTGGACGCCGCGCGCGACAACGGGATCCAGATCCCGACGCTCTGCAACCTCGACGGCCTGACGCCCGTCGGCGCGTGCCGCCTCTGCATGGTGGAGGTCAAGGGCTCGAGCAGGCTCTTCGCGTCGTGCGTGACGATGGTCGGAGAGGGGATGGAGGTCGTCACCGACTCCGAGCGCCTCCAGAAGTACCGCAAGACGATCGTCGAGCTCCTCTTCTCCGAGAGGAACCACGTCTGCGCCGTCTGCGTCTCCAACGGCCACTGCGAGCTCCAGAACCTCGCGCAGACCCTCGGCGTGACGCACCTGACGGTGCCGTACCGCAACCCGAAGCTCCCGGTCGACGCCTCGCACGAGCGCTTCGTCAACGACCACAACCGCTGCGTCCTCTGCCAGCGCTGCGTCCGCGTCTGCGGCGAGGTGGAGGGGGCGCACACCTGGGACATCAACGGGCGCGGGATCGGCGCCCGGGTCATCACCGACCTGAACCAGCCCTGGGGCTCCTCCGAGACGTGCACCGGGTGCGGCAAGTGCGTCCAGGTCTGCCCGACCGGCGCGCTCACGGAGAAGGGGAAGTCGGTCCGCGAGATGTCGAAGCGGACCCGCTTCCTCCCGTACCTGACGATGATGAGGGAGGACCGGAGTGAGTAAGGTCAAGCTGGCCACGGTGTGGCTCGACGGCTGCTCCGGCTGCCACATGTCCTTCCTCGACATGGACGAGCGGATCCTCGAGATCGCCGCCCGCGTCGAGGTCGTCTACAGCCCGCTCGTCGACCTGAAGGAGTTCCCGGCCGACGTCGACGTGACGATCGTCGAGGGGGGCGTCTCCAGCGAGGAGGATCTCCACAAGATCCGGATGGTGAGGAGCCGGACGAAGCTCCTCATCGCGCTCGGCGACTGCGCCGTCACGAGCAACGTACCCGGCATGCGGAACACGTTCAAGGTGGACGACGTGATGAAAAGGGCGTACTTCGAGAATGCCGATCTGAAGCAACAGGTGCCGTGCGAGGTCATCCCGCGGCTCCTCCCGCGGACGCGGCCCGTGCACGAGATCGTGCCGGTCGACGTCTTCCTCCCCGGCTGCCCCCCGCCGGCCGACGTCATCTTCGGCGCGCTCGTCTCCCTCCTCGACGGGACGACCCCCGACCTCTCCGCCACGCGGTTCGGACGCTAGGACACGCCATGGGAAAGACGATCACCATCGACCCCGTCACCCGGATCGAAGGGCACTCGAAGATCACGCTGAAGCTCGACGACGCCGGTCACGTCTCCGACGCCCGGTTCCACGTCACGCAGTTCCGCGGTTTCGAGAAGTTCTGCGAGGGGCGCCCGTTCTACGAGATGCCGGCGCTCATGGCCCGGATCTGCGGCATCTGCCCCGTCAGCCACCTCGTCGCCTCGGCCAAGGCGTGCGACGCCATCCTCGCGGTGAAGATCCCCGAGACGGCCGCCATGCTCCGCCAGGTCCTCAACCTGGCGCAGATGATCCAGTCGCACGCGCTGAGCTACTTCTACCTTTCCTCGCCGGACCTCCTCCTCGGGTTCGACTCCGACCCGGCGAAGCGGAACATCTTCGGCGTCCTCGAGAAGAACCCCCAGGACGCGCGCGACGGCGTCCGTCTCCGCCGCTTCGGGCAACAGGTCATCGAGACGCTCGCCGACAAGCGGATCCACCCCGCGTGGCTCGTCCCCGGCGGCGTCGACCAGGCGCTGACGGCCGACAAGCGCGACCTCATCCTCTCGTGGCTACCGGAGTGCTACGAGATCATCGGCCGGACGCTCGAGCGGACGAAGCGGTCGCTGGAGGGGTTCCGGGAGGAGATCCGGACCTTCGCGAACTTCCCGAGCCTCTTCATGGGGCTGACGACGGCCGACGACAAGCTCGAGATGACCGACGGCGTCCTCCGGATCGTCGACGCGAACGGCAAGGTCGTCGTCGACAACGCCGACCCGTCGACGTACCGCGAACTGATCGGCGAGGCCGTGGAGCCCGACTCCTACCTCAAGAGCCCGTACTACAAGCCGTCGGGATACCCCGGGGGAATGGTCCGGGTCGGGCCGCTGGCGCGGATGAACGTCATCGACGGGATCGACACGCCGCGCGCCAACGAGGAGTGGGCCGAGTTCCGCGCCCTCGAGCGCGGCGCGGTCCTCTCGTCGTTCTACTACCACTACGCCCGGCTCATCGAGATCCTCTTCGGGCTGGAGAAGATGGATCAGCTCCTCCACAACCCCGGCATCCTCTCGAAGCAGGTCCGCGCCCACGCGCGCCCGAACAACCTCGAAGGGATCGGCGTCTCGGAAGCGCCGCGCGGGACGCTCATCCACCACTACCGGATCGACGAGAACGGCCTCATCGTCTGGGCCAACCTGATCATCGCGACCGGCTTCAACAACCTCGCGATCAACCGCGGCGTGCTCCAGGCCGCGCGCCACTACGTCAGCAGCCAGGAGATCCAGGAGGGGATGCTGAACCGGATCGAGGCCGTCGTCCGGAGCTTCGACCCGTGCCTGTCGTGCTCGACCCACGCGGTCGGCACGATGCCGCTCGTGGTCGAGCTCCGGGACGCGGACGGGCGCCTCCTCGACCGGAAGGCCCGCTGACGCTTCCGGGCCGCCCCCCATGCGCCGGGAGGGGCGCGGGCAGGACTTCCATCCGGCCCGCGCTCCTCGCTGCTAACATGCCGGCGAGAAACAGATGACCCTTCCTGGTAGCGGACCGCCAGTTCCCACTTTCCCGGAGCTCGTCCGCGAGGTCCGGGCGCTCGCCGTCGCCGCTCACGAGCGGTTCGAGAGGGAGGTCTGGGCCGGTCTCCCCGAGGCGGCCGTTCCCGGCGTCTCCCCGAACGCCTCGTACCACAACGAGCGGCACGTGTCCGCCGTGTCCGACGGGGTGGATGCCGTCTTCGCGGCCCTGGCGGCCGGCTCGGACCCGTTCGGAATCGTTCCGGGGGCCCGTCGCTGGGCGGCGGCGACCGGAGACGCGGAGCCGGGAGCCGACGTCCTCCGGACGGCGTTCGGCGTCGCCTTCGCCTGCCACGACCTGGGGAACATCGCCGCTTCGGCGCGGATCTCGCCGGAGGCCACCGGCCTGGGCCTCGAGCACGCGCGGCTCTACGACTCGTCGGCGCTCTATTCCACGCCCGCGGTCGAGATCCGGAGCGCCGCCATCGCGCACGCGCTGCTCCTCGCCAGGAGCGGGGAGCGCGGGGAGGCGGCCGGGCTGGCGAGCCTCGTCGAGCACCTCGTCCTGCAGACGGTCTTCCACTTCGAGAAGGTCTTCGACGACGCGCCGTTCTGGCTCCCCATGCAGGTCGTCGACATGATCGGGTCCTACTTCTTCCTCTCGACGACGCGATTCGAGGCGATCGCGGGGCTCTTCGCGGAGATGCGGGTCCAGCGGCCGGGCTCGATCCCCGTCCAGCCGTTCCTGTCGTCCCTGGAGGAGCGCTTCGAGAAGCTCGTCGCCGACCCCGGGGCCCGGCGCGAGGTCCTCGAGATCTTCGAATGGAACGCCCTCGGGCGGACGCGGGAGACGGTCTTCACCGTCCCGGACCGGTTCCGCCAGATGACCCGTCCGGTCCCGTACGAGGAGGCGATCGCGGCGCTCCTGGCCCCGGGCTGAATTTCCCCGGCGAAAAGGCTTCCTCCGGCCGTTCCCGCCCTCTAAACTCTGAAGCCCCGCGTGAAAGACCCACGCCGTCTTCCGATTGCGCACCCCACGGAGGAATGATGGATATCTCCTCGTCGAAGTCCCTTCCGGAGAACGCCTACCGCTCGCTGAAGCCGGGCGAGAGCTACACGCCGATCGTCCCGGCGGGCTCCACCATGCAGGAGTTCACGCCGCGGTCGGTGACGCTCGGGATCATCATGGCGGCCGTCTTCTCGGCGGCGGCGGCCTTCCTCGGCCTTAAGGTCGGCCAGGTCTTCGAGGCGGCGATCCCGATCTCGATCCTCGCGGTCGGATTGGGGCTACGCCTTCAAGCGCCGCTCGACGATCCTGGAGAACGTCATCGTCCAGTCCGTCGGCGCGGCCTCGGGCCTCGTCGTGGCGGGGTCGATCTTCACGCTGCCGGCGCTCTTCATCCTCGGCCTCGACGTGAACCTCGTGAAGCTCTTCCTGGTGGCGGTCTTCGGGGGGACGCTCGGCCTTCTCTTCCTCGTTCCGCTCCGTCGCTACTTCGTCAAGGAGATGCACGGGGAGTTCCCGTTCCCCGAGGCGACGGCGACGACGGAGGTCCTCGTCGCCGGCGAGGCGGGCGGCGCGCAGGCCAAGGTCCTCGTCCTCGCCGCGGCCGTCGGCGGCATCTTCGACTTCCTCGTCATCCACCTCGAGGCGTTCGCCGAGGTCTTCACGACGCGCTCGGTGCCGTTCCTGAAGGAGCTCGCCGAGAAGGGGAAGCTCGTCTTCAAGCTCGACGTGCTCGCCTCGGTCGCGGGGCTCGGCTACATCATCGGCCTGAAGTATTCGGCCATCATCTGCGCCGGGTCGTTCCTCTCCTGGTTCCTTCTCGTCCCGCTCGTGGCGCACTTCGGGCAGTACCTGACGGTCGCGATCCCGCCCGTTTCGGACGGGACGCTCATCTCCACGGCATGAACGCCGAGGCCGTCTTCCGCGGGTACGTGAGGCACATCGGCATCGGTGCCATCGCCGCGGCCGGGATCATGGGAATCCTCCGGAGCTGGCGGATCATCGCGAAGGCTTTCTCTCTCGGCTTCAAGGAGCTCGCGGGCGGCAAGGGGAAGGCCGCTCCCGAGGCGACCGAGCGGACCGACCGGGACATCCCGATGAAGGTCATCCTCGGCGGGCTCGTCGCCGTCGCCGTCGTCGTGTGGGCCTTCTTCCGCTTCGGCGTCCTGCCCGCCTGCCGAGCGCCCTTCCGCAGTCGCTCATCGCCCTGGCGGTCGTGATCGTCATCGCGTTCCTCTTCACGAGCGTTGCGGCACGGGCCATCGCCGTCGTCGGGACGAACCCGATCTCGGGGATGACGCTCATGACGCTCATCCTGACGTCGATCTTCCTCGTGAAGGCCGGGCTCTCCGGCAAGTCGGGAATGCTCGCCGCGCTCCTGATCGGCGGCGTCGTCTGCACGGCGCTCTCGATGGCGGGCGGCCTCATCACGGACCTGAAGGTCGGCTACTGGATCGGGGCGACCCCCGCGATCCAGGAGCGCTCAAGTTCCTCCGGACGCTCGTCGCGGCGCTGACGGTCGGCTCGGTCATCCTCCTCCTGAACAACGCCTACGGCTTCGTCGCCGGACCGACGCACTCCGAGTCGGAGGTCCTCGTCGCGCCCCAGGCGAACGCGATGGCGGCGGTCATCAAGACGCTCATGTCGAACGAGCCGGTGCCGTGGCTCCTCTACGGCGTCGGCGCCCTCATCGCGATGACGATGCAGATGATCGGCGTCCCCGCCCTCGCCTTCGCCCTCGGGATGTACATCCCGCAGGAGCTGAACACGCCGCTCGTCGTCGGCGGCCTCGTGGCGCACTTCGTCGCGAAGTCGGCGAAGGGGAACGAGAAGCTCGAGTCGGCGCGCAACTCGCGCGGGATGCTCGTCGCCTCCGGCTTCATCGCGGGCGGCGCCGTCATGGGGGTCCTCGCGGCGCTCTTCAAGTTCCTCGGCGAGCGACGAGAAGGTCGCGGGGGATCGGGACTGGAACCCCGCCCGGCGGAACTTGGGCGCTCTCGGGGGAAGGGCTCCTCGCCCTCGGCGCCTACATCCTCCTGGCCGCCTACATGTACTGGGACTCCCGCCGGACCGACGGCGAGGCCTGAGCCGTGGACGCCCTCGACCACGCCGTCGCGACGGCCGTCCTGGGGCTCGACACGCTCTGGGGCGGCGACGTCCTGAACCCCTCGGGGCTGGGGCGGTTCATCGCCGACTCCTGGTTCTCCGACGAGCCGCTCCCGGCGGCCTACACGCTGCCCGAGGCCGCGCGCCTGCGCGCCCTCGGCGGCGCGTCGACGAAGCCGGAGGCGCTGGCGGCCCTCGACGCCTACCTCTCCGCCGTCGACGTGCGCGGGGCCATCGCGCGCCTCCGCGACGAGGCGGGGCGCGGGCTGGGCCTCCGGGCCCGGTATCTCGAGGGCCTCGGGCTCTGCTTCGAGGTGATGCTCGATCTCGCGCTGGAGGTGGCGGGGAAGGGGGAGCCCGTTCCCTACGAGCGGTGCATGCGGGCGATCCTCGGGAAGCCCGGGTCGCCCTCGGAGCCGGCCGGAAAGCGGGAACGGGTCCGCGAGCTCCTCGCCGCGGCGGGGTTCCCGTCTTCGAACGGGCCGGGGCTCCTGGCGGCCGTCGACGCCTGGCGGGCAGCCCGGATCGTCCCGAAGGCCCAGATTCCCGCGCTCTCGGCCCGCCTCGTCGCCGAGCTCGACGCCCTCGCGGCGCGGAACGTCGTGCCGCACCTTCCCGCGGAGCTCTCGCGCGTCCCGCGGGCGAACGTCGCCTTCCTCATGATCGAGAACGCCTGGTTCTCGGGCTCGATGAACTACCTCGGACGGGCCCGGAAACCGGACGGCTCGCCCGAGTACGAGGCGACCTACGAGCTGAACGCGTCGCTCGAGATCTCCCGCCCCGAATTCGCCCAGCTCGTCAGCCACGAGGTCGTTCCGGGGCACGTGACGACGTTCGCGTACCTGCAGGATCTCTACGTCCGCGGCGTTCTCGGTTTCGAGGCCTCGGTGCTGACGATGAACACGCGCCCTGCGGCCCTCTTCGAGGGGATCGCCAACAACGCCATCCTGATGGCTCACGGCGTTCTCTCGCCGGAGGAGCTTCCAGACCGCGACCTCGAGACGGGCTGCCTCCTCGCCCTTCTCCAGGACGACGCGAAGAACCAGTCGTCGTGGCTCACCTGGGGCGAGAAGCGGCCCGTCGAGGAGGTCGCGCGCGTCCTCCGGAACGACTACCTCGTCTCGGACGAGCGGGCCGACAAGCTGTCGGGTGCGTGGGGACGGCACCCGCTCCTCGGCCGGATGTACCTGCCGGCCTATCGGGCCGGAACGGAGAAAGTCGCGGCGCTGCGCCGGGCGCACCCGGCCTCGAAGGTCCTGCCGGCTCTCTTCGGATGCCGCGGCGTGGTCGACCTGACGACGGTCGAGGAGGCCATCGAGGGCTGACCGCGTGGGCGTGATCCGGCCGCGTTCAGCGGCCGGGTACGCTCGACCGCCACGCCACGAGCGCGCCTGCGGAAAGGCACGGGGCGTCCGGATCCGAGGCGGAGCCTTCGCCGGCGAAGGCGGCGACGACGTCGCCGAGCCCGTCGCCGTCGAGGTCCCGGACCGCGACGTGGTATCCCGCGCAGCCGATCCGCTCGGCCGGAGGCGCCACGCGTGCGGCCGGCGCGAACCCGCCCCGCCCGTCTCCGAGCCAGGTCTCGAGCTTGCCGTCTCCCCCGAGGAGGGCGAGGTCCGTCCGTCCGTCCCCGTTCAGGTCTCCCGCCGCCACCGCGCCCCGCGGGTGACGCCCCGGCTCGGAGAGAACCGGCCGGCTCTCGAAGCCGGAAGGACGGGACAGGAGGACGTCGACGCGGGACACGAGCCCTTCCTTTCCGGGGACGAGCGTCGAGACGGCGAGGTCGAGCCGGCCGTCGGCGTCGAAGTCGCCGAACCCGGCGGCCAGGACGAAGGCGCGCTCGGGAAGGTCCGTCAGCTCGACGGGGAGGAAGGAGGAAGCCCCTTCGCGATTGCCGAGCCGGAGGATCCGGCGGTCTCCCTGGACGCTCGTCGCGACGAGGAGGTCTGGAACGCCGTCTCCGTTCAGGTCGCCGGACACGAGGCCGGAGCCGAACGCGGTGTCCGGAGCCGGGCCCTCCGCCGTCCGCTGCCACGCGCCGCCGCGGCCCAGGAAGAGGGCGACGCCGACGGGCTGGGCGCCGGAGGCGGCGCCAGGAGACAGCGGCCCTTCGGACAGCGCGAGGAGGTCGAGCTTGCCGTCGCCGTCGGCGTCTGCGAGGGCGACGGCCCGGGAGGAGAAGGCCGGCCCGGTGCCCTGGCCGCGAAGCGGGAGCCCCTCCACGGAGAGCGAGAAGACGCCCGGCTCCTTCTGCAGGAGGACCGCCACCCCGAGCATGTGGACGCCGAGAGCGAGGTCCGTCCGCCCGTCACCGTCGACGTCTCCCGCTGCGATGCCGCCGTAGTCGTATGGGAACGCGGGGTACTTCGCCTCGTCCCACCTCCGGAATCCGCCCTTCCCGTCGCCCAGGAAGACGACCGGTCGCCTCGCCCCCTTGCGGGCGGGCCCGTGGGCGAGGTCGAGACGTCCGTCCCCGTCGAGGTCGGCGAGCGCGAAGGAGTGCCGCCACTGGCCGGAGCGGGGGAGTCCGGCGCCCGCCTCGATCAGCTCGAGACGCCCGGCGGCTCGAGCTGCTTCGGGCGCCGGGGCCTTCGCGGCCTGCGGTGCCCGGGCGCTCGCGCAGGCGAGGGACGAGAGGAGCAGGAAGGAGGCGGCCCCGGCGCCGAGGCGCCGGGGCCGTTCGCTCAGCATCAGCCGAGGAGCTTGCGGGAGGCGAGGAGGCCCGCGCCGATGGCCGCGACGGCCAGGGCGAGAAGGGCCAGGCCGAGGGTCGAGATCGTCGGGATCGGGCGGTCGAGGAGACCCACGAGCCCGGGAGAGTCCCAGATCATCACGACGGCCGAGCCGGCGCCGATGGTGAAGTCCCCGGTTCCGAGGGTGGCGATGACCGATTCGCCGTTGTCGTAGGTACCGTCGGCCACGGGCTGGACGGTGATCGTGGCGGTGGTGACGCCAGCCGCCATGGTGACGAAACCGGTGACGGGGGTGTAGTCGGGACCCTGAGAGGCGGATCCGGAAATGGTGTAAGGGATGAGGATCGGCGCCGAGGTTTCGCCGGTGCGCGTGACGGTGAAGGTGCCGTTCGTCGTAGGAGCCTCGATCGCGTCCGCCACCGTCGCGACGATCGAGACAACAGGGAGGGCGCAGGGCAGCTCGAGCGTCCAGTCTTCCAGCGCTCCGTAGTTGCCTCCGCGGGAGTCGACGACCTCGAGGGTCCAGATGCCGGCGCGCGGAAGACCGTCGAAGACGGAGAGGCTCGAGACGGGCGCAACGTTTCCGGTGATGTCCGGGATCTCGACGTTCAGGGCGCCGCCGCTCACGTCGTCGTTGAACGTGGCGTCGATGTCCTCGCCGGACAGACCGGCGGGCGCCCCGCCGGGGTTCGAAAGGAGCGTGGCCGACGTGCTCCCGTTCGGGTGGACGAGCCGGAGGCGCAGGTCGCCGAGCCAGTTGTGCTTGAGGCGGACCTGGACGTTCAGGTCGACGACGTTCGTGACGGCGCCGCAGGCGCCTGCGGGCACGGCCATGGTAGAGGTCCGCGTGCCGACGAAGGGCGTGCCGTTACGGACTCCGCCGTCGGGGATGTGCTCGCGGCAGTTCGTGCCGGCGAGGAGCGTGCAGGTCGAGAGCTGGGCGGACGCGGGGAACGTCGCGAGGGCGACGCCGAGGAGCGCGGCGGAGACGAAGGCGGGGCGCGGAAGGCTGCGGGTTTCGAGGAGGTTCTTCATGATCGTGTTCCTCCTCAGAAGCCGGGGCCCGAGTTCGTGGGAACCAGGGCGTTGTCGAGCGCCCGGGCGGCGAAGCCGATCGCGAAACGTCCCGTGGCCCGGAAATCGGTCACGACCCACGACTGGCCGACGCCGTCGGCCGCGGTGAACGACGGGTTCGACCCGCGCTTCAGGTCGAGGTGCAGGAATCCGAAGGAATAGTACGTGTTGAGAGTGGAGACCGGCACGCGCTGGGCGACGACCGGAAAGTAGGAGCCCGCCGCGGGAATGGTCGGGTTCTCCTGCTCGTCGAAAGCGGTGAGGTTCCGCTGCGCGAGCGGGAAGCCAGCGGCGGAGCCGCCGCAGGCGAACGTGGCGACCGGGGCGATCGGCGCGCGCCAGACGAGCAGGTCCGTCCCGCCGTTCAAGACACCGCCCTGGATGTAGCGCGAGTTCCAGGTCGTCGGCAAAGGCTCGCGATTGTCCGACGCGACCGCGTAGCCACGAGCCCAGCCGTAGAAGGTGTGGGCGGCGGGATTCGTCACGCGGGGATCGCTGTTGGACGCTTCGACGTGGACGAGCGGGTCGCCGATCGAGGAGTTGTTCGCCCGGTCGAGGATCAGGAACTCGCCGATCCAGATGTTCCGGGAGTCGAGGGCTCCCGATGCGTAGCCCGGGGTCGTCGGGTAGTCCAGCGTGCAACTGTTGACGCTGTCGAGCGTGACGAACCCGCGGGCGATCCCGTCGCCAAGGCTCTGCGCGCCGCAGCTGGCGCTCCAGCCGACGCCGATGCTCGAGGCGAGGCCGGTGTGGGCGTTCTGGAGGTCCGTGACCTGGGCCGGGGTCAGGCGGGGAATTGCCGACGTCCAGCAGGGACCGGTGCTTCCGGGAAAGTTGATGTCCTGGGAGATCGGCCCTTGCGGGCTGACCTGGTCCGTCGGGTCGGCCCCGTCGTCGGCCGACCCGGGAATGATCCCCTGGAAGAGGAGCCTCAGGTCCACCGTTTCGGCGTCGTAGCCGGTCAGGTAGATGTCGAAGGTATGGGTTGGAACGCCGAGGTCGGTCCAGAGAGTCGCGTGGACGAGGCCCGCCGAGGCGGAGGCATTCACTACGGTGAAGAGGGTGTTCACCCCGCCGGGGTTGTTCAGGTCGACTTCGAAGTAGGGAAGGAGAAGCGTGGCGGCCGGGGCGACTTCGTTCGCGCCAATGGCGGCGGGCGCCGGGCCCGCCGGGGCGAGGCAGAGAGCCGCGAGGGCGGCTGCGACGAGGAGCTTCTTCACTTGCCGGACCTCCTGCCCGTCGCACCTGGGGCTGGGGTAGCCGTTGTGGCCGCCTGGGGCCGGGGCGGGAAGACGGGGAGGACCGTTCCCATGAAGTAGGCCGAGTCGAGCGGGGCCGCCATCGTCGCCGTGGAGAAACGGCCCACGGCCTTCGGAGACTGGAGCGAGACGACCCAAGCCTGGGCGCGTGCCGGGTCGATCGGAGGGTTGGCGCCGGCGGCGGTCACGGTCGTATTCAGGTTGAGGAAGAGCCAGCCCGAGCGGGCCGGTGTCGTGAGGTCGCCCCCCGACATCCCGAGCCCGACTCTCAGGGCCGAGGCTCCGAACGGGCTACCGGCGAGGGCCGTCGGGTATTCCTGCATGTCGAAGGCGACGATCTGCGCCTGGCCCAGGGGATACCAGGCCGGTCTGGTGGTTGCGACGACCGGGCAGGCAAACGCCGCCTGGTTCACCTTCGGGTCCCGCCAGACGATCAGCTGTGACGCGGTGTCGGTATAGGTCGCACCCCAGAATCCCGGAGCGGCTCGCGATTGTCGGCGGCCGTCCAGGCGATGTAACGACCGTAGAAAGTGTAGTTGCCGGGCGTGCTCGTCTTCGGGTCCGTGGCGCTCGCTTCGATCGAAACGGCGCCGTCGCCCTGGGCGAAGTTCTGGGCCTGGTCGACGAGGAAGAAGTCGCCGAGAAGGATGTTCTGGATCGTCGCGTCCCCGCCGCCGCCGGAGACGAAATAGCCCGGATCACCGGGGTAGCTGAGGGTGCAGTTGTTGACGGTGTCGACCGTGATGTAGCCGCGCGCGATCCCGTCCCCCCGGTTCGTGCCGGCGCAGAGACCTCCGAGGCCGGCGGCCGCCTGACCCGTCAGCGCCGCCTGGAGACTCGCGACGGTGGAACCGGGCAGCGGGGGCTGGGGAAGCTGTCCCGCGCAGGAAGCGAAGTTGATGTCCTGCGAGAAGATCCCCTTGTTGCTGATCGTGTCGTTCGGGTCCTGCCCCGCGCTGGCGGTCTGCGGCAGGGTGCCGTTCACGAGGATGTCGCGCAGGTTGATCGTCTGGACGTCGTATCCCGTCAGGTAGACGTTGAAGTTCAGAACGGGCACCCCGAGGTCGGACCAGACGACGAAGTGGGCGAGGGCCGCCGTGGCGGAGGCGTTCTGGAGACCGAGGAGGGTCGTCATCCCGGTGGGGTTCGCCAGGTCGACCTCGAAGTACGGGTAGAGAAGCGTCGCGGCGGGCACCGGGTCAGCGGACCCGATGACGCCCTCGGCGGCGGGTGCGGTACAGACCGCGATCGCGAGGACGAGAGGAAGGACCCATCGCTTCATTCGCATCTCCTTACTCTGGGGGTGTTCCTGGAATTCGGTTCTCGAGAGGGCTCATGTCTGCGAAGCCCGCCCGGCGGGATTCGGAAAAGCGGGCTGTGATGGTCTGGAGGGGAAGTCGTAATTAGATGCGATCTCGATTGGCCCGTCAATCGGGATCGCGTCGTCAGAAGCGGGGGGCGGGAACGGCGGGGATCTCGACGCGCTCCCCGCGCTGGAGGCGGCCCCGCAGCGCTTCGGCCTCGGCGAGCGCGTCCTCGCGAAACGCGCCGGGAAGCGAGAGCAGCGCGATGCGATGTAGCCACGCGGCGCGGCGGAAGACCTCCCGGGCGTCCTCGGGGCGGTTGCCAACGAGCAGTGCACGTCCGAGGTGCAGGAGGGCTTCCGGCTTTTCCGCCCGGGCGATCGAATCCCTGAGGCAGACCTCTGCTCCGGAGGCGTCGCCGAGCGCGAGCCGGGCGATGCCCTGCACGAGCGGCGGACGCGGATCGAAGGGGAGCGTTCTCGCGATCCGGGACGCGAGGTCGCTCGCGGCGGCGGCGAGGCGCCGGGGATCCGCGCCGGGAACGTTTCCGGAGAGCGCGCTCGAGAGGAGCGCCGTGGCCTGGTAGAGCGCCTTCTCCGCCGCGTGGTGCCGCAGGTCGGGCAGGAGCGCCGCCGCAAGGAGGAGAACGGCCGTCAGCCGGAGGGTCTTCGTCATTTCTCCGGGTCCTGGACAGCGGAGAGCCGGGCGGCGCGGCCCACGGCGAGAAGGAGCGGAGCCGCGGTGAGCGCCCTCTGCATGGGGAACCAGGCGAGCGCCGCGACGAAGCCCGCCGCCAGGACTCCGAGCAGGACTGCGGGCTCCGGGCTCGAGGTGGCCCGGATCCGGCCGCGGAGCCCCACGAGCAGAAGGGCGAAGGAGGCTGTCAGCGCCGCCGCCGCGGGAAGTCCCAGCTCGGCGGGCGCCTGGAGGAAGTCGGAGTGGGCTTGGGCGTAGGAACCTGCCGCGGACTCTGCGACGAAGGACCTCCGGAGGCGCTGCTCGGCGGCGAGCCGCGCGGGGACGAAGCGGGACTCGAAGCCGCCCGGGCCGACGCCGAGGAGAGGGTGTTCGCGGGTCATCTCCATCGCGGCGGCCCAGGGTCCGGCGCGGTAGCTCAGGAGGGCTTCGAGGTTCCGGCTCCGGACGTGGTAGGCGAGGTCCGCGAGCCGGGCGCGCGCGGCGGGGACGAGCGGAAGGACGGCAGCGACGGCGAGGAACGCCCCGATCGCCCGACGGCGGATCCGGCTCGGCGCGCCGAAGTAGAGGTATCCGCCGAGGCCCGTCGTGGCGGCGGCCAGGGCGGTCAGGCTCGGGTTCGCCGCCAGGGCTGCGAGCGCGAGAACGAGGGCGGCACCGGCAAGCCAACGGACGCGTCCGCGCGTCACGGCGACGCAGCCGGCGCCGACCGGGACCGCGAGCGCCGCCACGAGGGCGACGTAGCCCTCGTTTCCGAGGAAGGCCCCCGTGTTCGCCCGCCCGGTGATCTGCACCACGTCGAAGAGCTTCACGAGGCCGGCCGCCTGGAGGACGGACGCTACGGAGTTGGCGGAGACCCCGGCGAGAAATCCGGCGACGGGCAGGAGGATTCGACCCGAGTCGAATGCCCTGGAGGCGCCGAGGGGGACGAGGAGCGCCGTCAGGGCGGCGGAGCGCAGGGCGTCGAGGGACGCCGCCGGCCGCGTGGCGAAGACCGCCGAAAGGAGGGCGAGACCGGCGCCGGTCACGGCGAGGAAGGCCGCGATGCGCAGCACCGGCGGGAGAGAACGCATCGACCGGGCGGGACCAGGGCCGCCCGCGAGAAGGAGCGATGTGGCGAGGACCGCTCCGCCGTGGGCGACGACGGTCTTGATCGAGTCGAAGGCCGATTCGGCCCGGGTGTCGACCGCGAGGAGGACGCCGAAGAGCGTGGCGGCGACGACGAGGGCGGCGAGGCCGCCGGAGAGGTCCCCGTCCGCGACGGCCGGGCTCGACGATTCGCGCCGCTCCGTACCCTCCGGCTCCCGAGCCCCTTTCGACGACCTCGAAGCCTTCGATACTCGCGTCACGCGGGCGGGATTATGGACGGCCGGCCCTATTCCCCTCTCAGCACCTCGAGCGGACGGACCCGGAGGGCCCGGACGCTGACCGCAAGGCCCGCGGCGGCGGCGAGAACGGCCACGGCGAGCGGCGCTCCCGCCAGAAGAGCCGGGTCGGGACGGAAGGAGATCTCGAAGGCGGCCTTCAGGACGGCGCCGCTGAGGAGCGTCGCTCCGAGGGTCCCGACGAGTCCGGCGACGAGGCCCACGAGCGCGTACTCGACGGCGAGCGCCGCGGCCGCTCCGGCCCGAGTGACGCCGAGGACCTTCAGGAGCGCCACCTCGCGGGCGCGGCGCGCCGAGCCGGCGCTGATGGAGCCGGCGAGGATGACGAGGCCGGCGAGGACGGAGAAGCCGCCGAGGATCCGCACGGCCTCTCCCATCCGGGTCGCGAGCGCCGCGACCCGCTCGAGGACCTCCCGCGTCCGGATCAGGATGACGTTCGGGAAATCCCGCGCGAGGAGGTCCTGGATCCGCCCCTCGTTCTCCTTCGGGAGGCGCGCGGCGGCGAGCCGCAGCTGGGGCGCCTCCTCGAGGACGCCGGGCTCGACGACGAGGAAGAAATTGATTCCGAACGTCCTCCAGTCGACGGTCCGGAGGCTCGTGACCTTCAGCCGGAGGGGGACGCCCTGGACGTCGAAGTCGAGGGGCGTGCCGAGCCTCGCGCCGATCCGCTCCGCGAACTCCTTCTCCAGGCTCACCTCGGCCGCCGCCGGGTCGGACCAGAGCGTTCCCTCGACGACGCGGTTGTCGGCCGGAAGGGCGGGCATGTACGTGAGCCGCTGCTCCCTCGTCAGCGCCCAGCGGTGGCGGCGCGACTCTCCCGTCGAGCGGGCCGCGAGGCGAGACGTGTCGGTCCCGTCGACGGCGGTGAGGCGCGCCGTGACGACCGGGACCGAAACGATCCTCGTCGCCCCTTCGGCGGAGAGGCGCGCCTCGATGCCGGGCCACTGGTCGGGCTGGACGTCGAGGAGGAACGCCGTCGGGGCGTTCGACGGCAGGTCCGCCGCGAGCTGGCGCGAGAAGTCGCTCTGGACGAGGGCGATGTGGAGGACGACGAGCGTCCCGAGGCCGAGGGCGAGGATGGAGCTCACCGTTCCCGCTCCCGGCCTCACGAGGGCTGCGAGGCCGTGCCGGAGGGCGAAGGGGAGCCTCTCGCGGGGGACGTGGGTGACGAGCCAGAGCAGCCCGCGCGCGGCGAGGGCGAGGACGAGGGCGGAGGCCGCGAGACCGGCGGTGAAGATGAGCGCGACGCGGGGAAGGCCCGACTGCACCCACGCGGTGACGCCGACGCCGGCGAGAAGGAGAAGCGCTCCGAGGAGCTGCAGGGGGCGCGACGCCGGAATCGGTTCGGCGTCCCTGCGCAGGACCCTGGCCGGCGGGACCCGGCGGACGGCGAAAAGGGCCGGAACGGCGAAGAGGAGGGAGACGCCGAGACCGAGGCCGAGGCCGCGCAGGAGCGCCTCGGGCTGCCACGGGTCGAGCCCGCCCGGCGGCAGGAGATCGGCGTACGCGGCGCCGACGCCGGCGACGAGGCCGATCCCCGCCGCGGCGCCGAGGAGGCTCCCGAGGAGGCCGAGGCCGGCCGTCTGGACCCCGTAGAGGAGGATCGCTTCCGTCGACGTGACGCCGAGGCAGCGGAGGATCGCGAGGGCGTCGAGGCGGCTCGCGATCCACGCACGCACCGTCTGCGCGACGCCCACGCCGCCGACGAGAAGCGACGTGAGGGCGACGAGCCCGAGAAAGCGGGTGGTCCTGCGGATCGCCTCGCGCAGCTCGGGCTGGCCGTCGAGCCAGCTCTCCACGCGAATGCCGGGAACGCCGTCGAGGCGGCTCTTCAGCCCGTCGGCGGCCCGGCGGGCGGCCGCGGTGGAGGTCCCGGCGGGGAAATTCAGCAGGAGGCGCCGGGTCACCCGGCTTCCGAACCCGGCGAGCGTCGTCCGCGCCAGGGCGTCCCGCGAAAGGAACACCCGGGGGCCGATCCGGAAGGAGCCCGCGAGTCGGTCGGCCTCGGAGACGATCGTCCCCGCGATCCGGAAACGGGCGCCGCCGAGCGAGACCTCCTCGCCGGCCGCGACACCGAGGCGGCGGAGGAGATCGGGGTGGACGACGACCGTGTCGGGACCCAGGAGCGAGCCCAGGGGCCGGTCCGGGTCGAGGCGCAGCTCGCCGGCGAGCGGGTAGGCGGGCTCGACCGCCTTCAGCTCGACGAGGAGGCTGCGCGGAGGGAGCCCTTCGGAGACGGCCGCCGTCCCCGGCTCGAAGACGACGGTGACGAGGTCCTCGGTCCGCGTCCGGGTGCCGGGGATCGCGTCGATCGCCCGGTCGACGGCCGGCGGGAAGGGCCGGAGCGATTCGACGGCGAGGTCGGCGCCGAGGAGGGGGCGCGCCTGGCTCCGGATCGTCTCCTCGAGCGCGCCGGAAAGCCCCGCGACGGCGACGACGGCGGCGACCCCCGTTCCGAGACAGGCGGCGAAGAAGAGCATCCGCCCGCGCGAGCCGCGGCTCTCCCGCGCGAGCTGCCGGAAGAAGAGCCCGCCCCTCACGACGTCGTCTCGTCGCGCTCGATCCGTCCGTCGCGGAGGTGGATCCGGCGGCCGGCGAGGGCGGCGACGGCGGGGTCGTGCGTGACGAGGACGAGCGTCGTGCCACTCTCGCTGCGAAGGCTCACGAGGACGCTGAGGATCGAGGAGCCCGTCGCGCTGTCGAGGTTCCCGGTCGGCTCGTCGGCGAGGAGGAGCGGCGGGCGCGGCCCGAAGGCCCGGGCGAGCGCCACGCGCTGCTGCTCGCCTCCCGAGAGCTGGGCGGGGTAGTGGTGGCCGCGCTCGGAGAGGCCCACGGCCGCGAGGAGCTCCGTCGCGCGTCCCCCTGCATCGGCGTGCCCCGCCAGCTCGAGCGGAAGGAGGACGTTCTCTCGCGCCGTCATGTTCGAGAGGAGCTGGTACGACTGGAAGACAAAGCCGACTTTTCGCCGGCGCAGGAGCGCGAGGTCGTCCTCCGACATCGCCTGGATCGGGGTCCCCTCCAGGAGGACCTCTCCGCGGGTCGGCCGGTCGAGGCCGGCCATCAGGCCGAGGAGCGTCGACTTGCCGCTTCCCGACGGTCCGAGGATGGCGGTGAACTCGCCGGCGCCGATTGCGAGGTCGACGGAGTCGAGGATCCGGAGCATCCGGCTGCCGGAGGGGAGCTCTTTCGAGACGCCGCGGAGTTCGAGAAGGGGAGTCATGACGGGGAGGAGTCTCGCATCACGTAACATCCGCCGCCGTGCGGCGCGCGGTTTTCCTTTTCCTGGCTCTCGGGGCCTGGCTCCTGGCCGGATGCGGACAGGGGAGGGAGGCGCGCACCGGCGGCTCGCGGGAATCCGTTCCGCTGAATCCGGGCGCGGCGCCGGCGGACACCCGTCCGGCAGACCTTCCGGAGGCCGGCGGGACGCCGGTTCCGGTCCCCGCCGGCGCACCCCTCGTCGTCTTTCTCGGCGACAGCCTGACGGCGGGCCTCGGTCTCCCGGTCGATCAGGCGTTCCCGGCCGTCGTGGCCCGGGCGCTCGCGGAGAAGGGCCGGCCGATCCGGGTGGTCAACGCCGGGGTTTCGGGCGACACGACCGCGGGCGGCCTCCGGCGGGCGGAGTGGGTTCTCTCGCAGAGGCCGGACGTCGTCGTTCTGGCGCTCGGGGCCAACGACGGCCTCCGGGGCCTGCCTCTCGGCGAGACCGAAGGAAACCTGCGCGGGATCGTCGCGAAGGCCCGCGCGGCCGGGGCCAGGGTCCTTCTCTGCGGGATGCTGATACCGACCAGCTACGGCCCGGAGTACCAGGAAGGGTTCGGTCGGATCTTCCCGCGCGTCGCGAAGGAAGAAGGCCTTCCGCTCGTTCCGTTCCTCCTCGAAGGGGTGGCGGGGGCGAAGGAGCTGAACCTCGAGGACGGCATTCACCCGAACCCGGATGGGCAGAAGATCCTCGCCGCGAACGTCCTGCCGGGGCTGGAGGCGATCCTGGCCTCTCCCGCCCCGGCTCGGCGCTGAGCGCCTTCCGGCCTCAGTCCGTCGGGGTCGTGTAGAAGCGGTTCTGCGTGCCGCGGAAGAGCGCCGTCAGGTCGAGGCTCGTCGCGTGCTGCTTCGTCGCGAGCGCGACGTAGCTCGACGCCGTCGTGTCCTTGCAGACGCCGAGGACGGTGCTGACGAGGCCGAGCGCCTCGGCGAGACCCTCCGGAGGGATCTCCTTGACGATGCGGCGCCAGACCGCCTCCTCGAGGACGTTGATGGCGGCCTGGACCTCCTGCAGGTCGAACCCTTCCGCGTACCGCTGCCGCGCGATCTCCCGGGCGTAGGTGAGGACGGGCTCGAGGTCCCGCTCGCGGACGGCGTCGAGGAGAAGCGCGAAGAGGCGGGCGAGCCGGCGTTGCGTCTCCTCCGCTCCCGCCGCTTCGTACCGGGTGAGGTGACAGCGGGCGAGCCCCTCGAAGGACTCGGAGAGGATCACGGCTTCGTGGCGCTGAAGGAGGTCGAGAAGGGGAGAAGGGGAGGTCATGCGGTTCCTTCCCGGGGCGAGCCCCGCCAGCCATCATAACCGGCGGCGAACCCTTGACGGGACGAGCCGGCCGCGCCAGAATTTCCATGTGGTCAGACCTCATACCAGTTCCCTCCCGACCCCCCTTCGAACCCGGAAGGCCCCGGTCCGCGCCTCCGCACCCATCGCTCCCGCGGCCCGCCGTCCCGGCGCGCACGCGGAACGGGAGCTCCTCTCGGCCCTCCTGTCGGGCCGGTGGGCGCCCGGGGAAGGCCTGCCGGCCGAGAGGGAGCTCTCGGCGACCCTCGGCGTCACGCGGCCGACGCTCCGCGAGGTCCTGAAGAAGCTCGACAGGGACGGGTTCGTGACGGTGCGGCACGGGCTCCCGACCCGCGTGAACGACGTCTGGACGGAGGGGGGGCTGAGCGTCCTCGCCGGGCTCGCCGAGCACGGCGAGATTCCGAAGGGCTTCGTGAAGCAGCTCCTGGAGGTGCGGGAGGTCCTCGCTCCGGCCTACGCCCGGGAAGCCGTGCGCCACGCTCCGGCCCGCGTCGCCGCGTTCCTCGCCCGGGCGGAGGGGCTCGGTCCGGGCGCGCTGGAGTGGACGGAGTTCGACTGGGAGCTTCACCACCTCCTGGCGGTCTCGTCGGGAAATCCCGTCTACACCCTGATCCTGAACGGGTTTCGCGGCCTCTTCGCGCGGATGGCCGCGATCTACTTCGAGGGGCCGGAGGCGCGGGAGACTTCGCGGGAGTTCTACGCCGCCCTCCGGGTCGCGGCCCTGGCCGGAGACGCCAGCGGCGCCGGGAACGTGACGCGCGCGGTGATGGCCCGGAGCGTCGAGCTCTGGCGGCCCCTCGAACGGCGGATCGCGAAAGGAGGCGGAAAGTGAGGCGCTGGAACGGATGGGGCGACGAAACGGTCTCCAAGGCCCTTCCCGCGCGGGCCGCCGAAACGCTCGCGGAGTGGGTCGGACCGGGAACTCCTCCCCGCGACGCGACGCCTGCGGAGGCCCTGACGGCCGTTCCGCCTTCCCGCCTCCAGGCCGAGGGGCTCCTGACGCTCGACCCCTGGGAGCGGCTACTCCACGCGCGCGGGCAGAGCCTGCCCGACTGGATCGCCCTTCGCTCGGGGAGGATCGGAACCGTTCCCGACGCCGTCGCCTTCCCCGGGACGGGAGACGACGTGGCCGCGCTCCTGGGCTGGGCGCGGGAGCGGGGCGCCCGGCTCATACCCTGGGGCGGCGGGACGAGCGTGGCGGGGCACGTGAGCCCGCAGCTCTCCCAAGCGCCGGTCGTCACCGTGGACCTCTCGCGCCTCTCCCGTCTCGTCGCGTTCGACGAGGAGAGCCGGCTCGCGACGTTCGGCGCGGGCGTGAAAGGGCCCGATCTCGAGGCGATGCTCCGGGCCCGCGGATTCACCCTGGGGCACTTCCCGCAGTCGTTCGAGCTCTCGACGCTCGGGGGCTGGGTCGCAACGCGTTCCAGCGGCCAGCAGTCGCTCGGCTACGGCCGGATAGAGCGCCTCTTCGCGGGCGGGCGCGTCGAGACGCCGTCGGGCCGGCTCGACCTGCCGCCCTTTCCCGCGTCGGCGGCCGGGCCCGACCTGCGCGAGGTCGTCCTCGGGAGCGAGGGGCGGCTCGGCGTCCTGACGGAAGGGATCGTCCGCGTCTCGCCGATTCCGGCGTGCGAGGAGGTCCACGGGGTCTTTCTCCCCGACTTCCCGTCCGCGGTCGCCGCGGTCCGCGACCTCGCGGCGATGCGCCTTCCGCTCTCGATGCTCCGCCTCTCGACGCCCGAGGAGACCCGGACGACGCTCCTCCTCGCCGGGCACGAGCGGCTCATCCGCGCGCTCGAGACGTACCTCTCGCTCCGCGGCGCGAAGGGGGAGAAGTGCCTTCTCCTCGTCGGGATCACCGGGGGCGAGAACCTCGTGCGGCAGACGCGGCGGCAGGCGCTCGGGGCGCTCGCGATGCGCGGCGGCGTCGCCGCGGGGAAGGGGTTCGGCCGGGAGTGGCACAAGAACCGGTTCCTCGCCCCCTACCTCCGAAACTCGCTCTGGGAGGCGGGCTGGGCCGTCGACACGCTCGAGACGGCGGCCCCCTGGAGCCGCGTTCCGGCGCTCCTCGCCTCGGTGGAGGCCGCCCTTCGGACGGGTCTCTCCGGCGAAGGGGAGAAGGTCCACGCCTTCACGCACCTCTCCCACGTCTACCTCGACGGCTCCAGCCTCTACACGACCTACCTCTTCCGGCTCGCCGCCGACCCCGACGTGAATCTCGCGCGGTGGCGCAGGCTCAAGACCGCGGCGTCCGACGCCATCTCGGCCGGCGGCGGGACGATCAGCCACCAGCACGGCGTCGGAACGGATCACGCTCCGTGGCTCGCGGCCGAGAAGGGAGAGCTCGGCATCCGTGCGTTGCGGGGGCTCTTCCACACCTTCGATCCCGACGGCCTCCTGAATCCCGGGAAGCTCGTGCCATGACGCGTGCCGAGAGCTGGACCCGCCTTCGCCCTTCGTACGACCTGCTCGTCGCTGGCGGCGGAATCACCGGCGCCGGGATCGCGCTCGAGGCGTCGCGGGCGGGCCTCTCGGTCCTCCTCGTCGAGCAGGGGGATTTCGCTTCCGGCACGTCGAGCCGCTCCTCCAAGCTCGTCCACGGGGGCCTGCGCTACCTCGCGGAAGGGAACGTGAAGCTGACCTGGGAGGCGGTGCGGGAGCGGGACCGCCTGCTGGCGGAGGCGCCCGGCCTCGTGGAGCCGATCGGGTTCCTCTTCGCGATGCACGAGGGAGACCATCCGGGCCGCGCCCTCGTCGGGACGGGCCTCGTCGTCTACGACCTCCTGGCCCGCAAGGGGCGGCACGCCCGCCTGACGCGCGAGGAGTTCCTCCTCAGGGCGCCGCACGTCGGGTCTCCCGGCCTCCAGGGAGGCTTCGCCTACGCCGACGCCACGACCGACGACGCCCGGCTCGTCCTGCGCGTCCTCTTCGGGGCCGTCGCCGAGGGCGCGGAGGCGCTGAACTACGTCCGCTGCGAGGGGCTTCTCCGCGAGAAGGGCGTCGTGGTCGGCGCGGTACTGCGCGACCTCGTCAGCGGGGAGGAGCGGGAGGTGCGGGCCGCGGCCGTCGTGAACGCCACCGGCGCGTGGGCCGACCGCCTGCGCAGCGAGGTGGGAGGCCGGCCCCGGATCCGTCCCCTGCGCGGCAGCCACCTCCTCTTCCCCGCGTGGCGGTTCCCGGCGGCGCAGGCGGTGACGTTTCGCCACCCGCGCGACGGACGGCCCCTGTTCGCGTACCCGTGGGAGGGGCTCACGCTCCTCGGAACGACCGACCTCGACCATTCGGCGCCGCTCGACGAGGAGCCGTCGATCGCGCCGGTGGAGGCGGCCTATCTCCTCGACGGGGCGCGCGCGGCATTTCCCTCGCTCTCGCTCTCGGCGCGGGACGTCGTCTCGAGCTTCGCCGGCGTGAGGCCCGTGATCGGGACGGGGAAGGAGAAGCCGTCCGAGGAGAGCCGCGACCACGTCCTCTGGGAGGAGTCGGGGCTCCTGACGGTCACGGGCGGAAAGCTGACGACGTTTCGCCTCATCGCCCTCGACGCCCTGAAGCTCCTGCGAAAGCGCCTGCCGGCGCTCTCTCGTCTCGGCGCCGATGCGCGCGTCTTTCGTGCGGGCGGGGCCGGCGGGCCGTCTCTTTCCGCTCTCGATGCCGGCGTGGCGCGGCGCCTCGCCGGGCGCCACGGACGCGCGGCGGAGTCCGTCGCCTCGGAGGCGCGTCCGGGAGAGCTCGAAGCGATACCGGGAACGACCTGCCTCTGGGCGGAGCTTCGGCGGGCGGCCCGCGCCGAGAGCGTCGTCCGGCTCGACGATCTCCTCCTGCGGCGGGTGAGGGCCGGCCTCCTCCTCCCCGATGGCGGCGCCTCGCTTCTTCCACGCGTCCGGGAGATCTGCCAGGCGGAGCTGGCGTGGGATGATGGGCGCTGGGCGATGGAAGAGCAGAACTACCTCGCGAGGTGGCGCGCGAACCACGCGGCTCCCGCCGCGCTCCCCGAGCCCGCGGCGCGCGGGGCCGAGGCCGCGCCCGCACTCTGCGCGTGAGCGGCGACCAGCTCCTCGCGATCGACCACGGGACGCAGAGCGTCCGCGCGCTCCTGTTCGACCTCTCCGGCAATCTCGTCGCGCGAAGCCGCGTCCCGATCGAGCCGTACGTCCCGGGGCCGCCCGGTTACGCCGAGCAGGACCCCGAGCTCTACTGGCGGACGGTCTGCGAGGCGACGCGCGGGCTCCTCGCGCAGCCGGGGGTTCGCAGGGAGGCCATCGCCGGTCTCGCCGTCACGACGCAGCGGGCGACGATGGTCTGCACGGACGGGAAGGGGCGGCCTCTGCGGCCCGCGATCGTCTGGCTCGACCAGCGCAGGACCGACGGCGTTCCGCCCGTCGGTGGCCTCTGGGGACTGCTCTTCCGCCTCTCCGGCATGTCCGAGACGGTCGGCTACTTCCAGGCCGAGGCCGAGGCGCACTGGCTCGCCCGGCACGAGCCTGAGACCTGGAAGAAGGCGGAGCGATACCTCTTCCTGTCCGGGTTCCTCGCCCACCGGCTCACGGGCCGGTTCGTCGACTCGGCGGGGGGGCAGGTCGGCTACGTCCCGTTCGACTACCGCAAGCTCCGCTGGGCGGGACGCCTCGACTGGAAGTGGGACGCGCTCCCGGTCCGCCGGGAGCAGCTTCCCGAGCTCGTGCCGCCGGGGGGGCGGCTCGGCGAGCTGACCGCGTCCGCCGCGGAGGCCACGGGACTCCCCAAGGGTCTCCCGGTGATCGCCGCCGCGGCGGACAAAGCGTGCGAGGTCCTCGGCTCGGGGTGCCTCGAACCGCACGTCGCCTGCCTCAGCTACGGCACGACGGCGACGATCAACACGACCCACCGCCGTTACGTCGAGCCGCTGCCGCTCCTGCCGCCCTACCCGTCGGCGCTCCCGGGCGCCTACAGCCTCGAGATCCAGATCTACCGCGGCTTCTGGATGGTGACCTGGTTCAAGGAGCAGTTCGGCCAGGCCGAGGAGGCGAAGGCCCGCGAGAACGGCCTTCCGGCCGAGGCGCTCTTCGACGAGCTCGTCTCGAACGTTCCGCCCGGGTCGATGGGGCTCATCCTTCAGCCCTACTGGTCTCCGGGCGTGAAGCGTCCCGGCCCCGAGGCGAAGGGGGCCGTCATCGGCTTCGGCGACGTCCACACGCGCTCGCACCTCTACCGCGCCATCCTCGAGGGGCTCGCCTACGCCCTGCGCGAGGGGAAGGAGCGGTCGGAGAAGCGGAGCGGCGTGCCGATCACCGAGCTGCGCGTGGCGGGCGGGGGAGCCCAGAGCGACGCGGCGATGCAGATCACCGCGGACGTCTTCGGCCTCCCGGCGGCGCGTCCCCACGTGACCGAGGCGTCGGGTCTCGGCGCGGCGATCGACGCGGCCGTCGGGCTGGGGCTTCACCCCTCGTTCGAGGCCGCCGTCGCGTCCATGACGCGGGTTGGCCGCGTCTTCGTCCCCGACCCGGCGACCTCGAACCTCTACGATCGCCTCTACCGGCGCGTCTACCGCAGGATGTACGACCGGCTGCAGCCGCTCTACGAGGAGATTCGGGAGATCACCGGGTACCCGCCGCGATAGTCCGCGGCGCGAAAGTCGGGACGGTCCCCGGCGACCGGCATGGGACGCTTCCCGCCTGCCGTATCCTCCGCGCCGCATGATCGAATCCGACAGCCTCATCGCCCGCAAGGGCGCGATCCTCGTGAAGGGGGGCTTCGAGCAGTACCGGTCGGGCTTTCGCCGGATCACGCGCCGCTCCGCCCTCCACTTCGAGTCTGCCGACTGGCACGGCGTTCAGGACGACATGGTGGAGAGGCTCGCGCTCTACACGAACGTCCTCCGCCGCGTCGTGGCGGCGCTGGAAGAGGTCTTCGGGGAGTCGCGGCGGTCGCCCGACCTCTGGTCGGCGATGAAGCGGGAGTACTCCTGGCTGATGAGCGGGCACGGGGACCTCGAGCTCGCCGAGACGTTCTTCAACTCGGTGACGCGCAAGGTCTTCACGACGGTCGGCGTCGACGCGCAGAGGGAGTTCGTCCATTTCGGGAGCGACACCGGCCTTCCCCCTCCGGGCGCCGTTCCCGTGCGGACCTACCCCGGGGCCGTGTCGACCGGCTCCGTCGTCCGGCAGGTTCTCGACGACTACGCCTTCGGGATCCCCTGGGCGGATGCCGACGGAGAAGCCGCGCTCGTGAGCCGGGTCGTCGACGAGGCGCTCTCCGCCTCCTGGGGCGACACGGCCTTCGACTTCGTCGAGCTCCTCGAGCCGGTCTTCTATCGCAACAAGGGGGCGTACGTCGTCGGGCGGGTCGTCCGCGACGAGAGGTTCCTGCCGTTCGTTCTCGCCCTCGTGAACCCGGACGGCCGGGTCTCGGTCGACGCCGTCCTCCTCGACGAGGACGACGTCTCGGTCGTCTTCAGCTTCACCCGCTCCTACTTCCACGTCGACGTGGAGACGCCGGCCGGGATCGTCCGGTTCCTGAAGTCGATCCTCCCTCGAAAGCCGGTCGCCGAGCTCTACGTCACCCTCGGCTACAACAAGCACGGCAAGACCGAGCTCTACCGCGACCTCCTCCGGCACCTCGGGCGCTCCGGCGACCGGTTCGAGACGGCCCGCGGGGAGAAGGGGATGGTGATGGTCGTCTTCACCATGCCCGGCTACGACGTCGTGTTCAAGGTGATCCGCGACCGCTTCGGGCCGACGAAGACGGTCACGCGGGCCCAGGTCAAGGAGCGCTACCAGTTCGTCTTCGAGCACGACCGGGCCGGCCGCCTCGTCGACATCCAGGAGTACGAGTTCCTCGAGTTCGACAAGGAGCGCTTCGCGCCGGACATCCTCGAGGAGCTCCTGGCGGAGTGCTCGGAAACCGTGGCCCTCCAGGGGGACGCCGTCGTCATCCGGCACCTCTACACCGAGCGGCGCGTCGTGCCGCTGAACCTCTTCATTAGAGAGGCGCCCGAGGAGAAGGTGCGGGAGGCCGTCCTCGACTTCGGCCGCGCCTTGCGCGACCTCGCGTCGACGAACATTTTCCCGGGAGACCTCCTCGTCAAGAATTTCGGGGTGACGAGGCACGGACGGGTCGTCTTCTACGACTACGACGAGCTCTGCGCCGTGACCGACTGCGACTTCCGCGAGCTGCCGGATTCCGACGACGGGGACGGCGGCGGGGGAGACGGCCCGTCGTTCTACGTCGGCCCGCGCGACGTCTTCCCGGAGGAGTTCCTGACGTTCATGGGGTTCCCGAAACCGCTCCGGACCCTCTTCGCCGGAGCGCATCCGGACCTCGTGAGGCCCGAGTTCTGGAACGAGATGAAGCGGCGCCACGCGGCGGGAGAGGTCCTGGACGTCTTCCCCTACCCGCCGGAGCGCCGCCTCGGGCGCCCACTGGAGGCCTGAAGGGCCCCTGGCGCCGGCGACCGGTTTGTCGCACCGTCCCGGCATCGCTAGAATCCGCGGCTCCGGAGGTTTCGAGATGGCCGATACCATGATGCCCGCCCCGCCGAACGGAGAGACGATCCGCATCGTCGACGGAAAGCTCGTCGTTCCCGACAACCCCATCGTTCCCTTCATCGAAGGCGACGGCACGGGGCCCGACATCTGGCGCTCGTCGGTACGAGTCCTGGACGCCGCCGTGGCGAAAGCCTACGGCGGGAAGCGGAAGATCGCCTGGATGGAGGTCCTCGCGGGCCAGAAGTCTTACGATGCCCTCGGAACGTGGCTTCCCGACGAGACGGTCCAGGCGTTCAAGAACTACCTCGTCGGCATCAAGGGACCGCTCACGACGCCGATCGGCGGCGGCATCCGCTCGCTGAACGTCGCGCTCCGCCAGCTGCTCGACCTCTACGTCTGCCTGCGGCCCGTCCGCTGGTTCAAGGGCGTCCCCTCGCCGGTGAAGCGTCCCGAGAACGTCGACATGGTGATCTTCCGCGAGAACACGGAAGACATCTACACCGGCATCGAGTTCGAGGCCGGGAGCGAGGACGTGAAGAAGGTCCTCGAGTTCGTGAAGGCCAACTGGCCGGCGATGTACAAGAAGATCCGCTTCCCCGAGAGCTCGGCCATCGGCTTCAAGCCGGTCTCGAAGGAAGGGACCGAGCGGCTCGTCCGCGCCGCGATCCGTTACGCGATCGCGAACAAGAGGAAGAGCCTCACCATCGTCCACAAGGGCAACATCATGAAGTTCACGGAAGGCGCGTTCCGGAACTGGGGCTACGAGCTGGCCGAGCGCGAGTTCGCCGCCGAGACCTACACGTGGGACCAGTGGGAGCGGACGAAGAAGGCCTCCGGAGGCGCGGCCGCCGACGCCGAGCAGAAGGCCGCCCTCGCCTCGGGGAAGGTCCTCGTCAAGGACGCCATCGCCGACATCACGCTCCAGCAGGTGCTGACGCGCCCCGAGGAGTTCGACGTCATCGCGACCCTGAACCTCAACGGCGACTACCTCTCCGACGCCCTCGCGGCGCAGGTCGGCGGCATCGGCATCGCGCCGGGCGGGAACGTGAACTACGACACCGGCCACGCCGTCTTCGAGGCGACGCACGGCACGGCGCCGAAGTACGCCGACCTCGACAAGGTCAACCCCGGCTCGGTCGTCCTCTCGGGCGAGATGATGCTCCGCTACATGGGCTGGACCGAGGCGGCCGACCTCATCATCAAGGGGATGGACGGCGCCATCGGGGCGAAGAAGGTCACCTACGACTTCGCCCGCCTCATGGACGGGGCCACCGAGGTGAAGTGCAGCGAGTTCGGAGACCACCTCATCGCCCACATGGACTGACCGGTCCTCGGACCCTCGTTCTCCACCGGGATCTCGAAGGGGGCGCTCCCGCGCCCCCTTTTTTACCCCGTATCGGCGGGGTGGGTCGCTCCCTCCCGGGTGTACGAATGTTCGAAACCTGACGAGGTTGCGGCGCCGGCCGCGAGTTCCGGCGGTACACTTCCGATCGTCTGATGGAGCAGGAAGCGCGGCCCTCGACGATCCTCGTCGTGGACGACCAGGAAGCGATGCGTTACGCGACTTCCAGGGTGATCCGTTCGGGCGGGTACGACGTGATCGAGGCGACCACCGGCCTCGAGGCCCTGGAGCGGGCAAAGCTACTTCCCGGGCTCGTGGTCCTCGACATTCACCTTCCCGACCTCGACGGGCGGGAGGTCTGCCGTCGCCTGAAGGCCGATCCCGTGACCGCGTCGGTTCCCGTCCTTCACCTCACGTCCGCCTACCGGAAGACCGAGGACCGCCTCTCCGCGCTCGAGGACGGAGTGGACGGCTACCTGACGCACCCCGTAGAGCCGCGCGAGCTGCTCGCCCAGGTGAAGACCCTGCTGCGCCTGACGGCCGCGGAGAGGGAGTCGCGGCGTCTGACCGACGAGGCCCGCCGGCTCCTTGCCGAGGTCGAGGACTCCCGCCGGGAGCTCCTGGCCGCCCTCGAGGACCAGCGAAAGGCGCAGGCGGAGGTTCAGCGGCTCAACGGCGAGCTCGAACAGCGGGTCGAGGAACGGACCAGAAAGCTCGAGGAGGCAATCCGGGAGATGGAGGCGTTTTCCTACTCCGTCTCCCACGATCTTCGGGCGCCGCTCCGGGCGATCGACGGCTTCTCCTCGCTGCTGACGGAGCTGGACGGCGAGGCCCTGAGCGACGAGGGGAAACGGCTCCTGGGGGTCATCCGCGCGAACACGCGGAAGATGTCGAACCTCATCAGCGACCTCCTCGAGTTCTCGCGGGTCGGGCGGACCGAGCTGAGGGTCGGCAGGGTCGATATGGCGAGCCTGGCGCGGGCCTCGTTCGACGAGAACGTCCCGGACGAGGTCGAGCGAGGCCGGATCGCGTTCGAGTGCGGTTCGCTCGCGGCGGCCCGGGGGGACGCCTCGCTCCTTCGGATCGTCTGGTCGAACCTCATCGGGAACGCGGTGAAGTTTTCCAGGGGACGACAGCGGCCGGTCGTCCGGATCTCGTCCGAGGTCCACGGACCCCTCGCGACCTACCGGATCTCCGACAACGGGGTCGGTTTCGACATGGCCTACTCCGGCAAGATCTTCGAGGTCTTCCAGCGGCTTCACGGAATGACGGAGTTCGAGGGGACCGGGGTCGGGCTCGCTCTCGTTCACCGGATCATCACGCGGCACGGGGGCGACCTCCAGGCCGTCGGCGCAGTGGAAGAAGGCGCGACGATCACGTTCACGCTGCCGGCGGCCTGAATCGATCCCTCCCCCGGCGGCAGGGGCTGACGAAAGGCGGGCGTCGGAGCAGGGGTTCGGCACTCATGGCTTCGCAAGAGAGGGGAAGTGACGATGACGACGAGCATCCTGCCCGGGCTGATCCGGAGATTCGAAGCGGAGCTCCTGAAGGACTGGGTACGGGAGCAGCGCACGGCCGTCACCCTTCGCTCCGACCTCCTCCCGGACGCCGAGCTCGAGAGGCAGTCGGCGCAGTTCCTCGCGGCCCTCCAGGCGGGGCTCGAGGCGGAGGCCTTCGGGGAGATCAGCGATCCGGGCTGGGAGCGGGCGAGAGGCTTTCTCGAGGACGTCGCCAGGTCGCGCGGCCGCCAGGGATTCACTCCCTCCGAGACGGCCACGTTCCTCTTCTCTCTCAAGCAGCCGGTCTTCAAGCTGCTCCAGCGAGAGCTCGAGGGAAACCCCGCGGCTCTGGTGGGAGAGCTCTGGGAGATCACCGTCCTCGTCGACAGGCGCGGCCTCTTCACGGGGGGGCGTGCCCTCATCGGCCGGGAGGTGATGATCACGAGGCTGCAGGCGGAGCTGCTGGAGCGCTCGACCCCGGTCGTCAAGCTCTGGGACCGAATCCTCGCCCTGCCCCTCATCGGGACTCTCGACAGCTCCCGGACCCAGGTGGTGATGGAGTCGCTCCTCCAGGCGATCGTCGACACCGGCTCGTCGGTGGCGATCATCGACATTACCGGGGTCCCCACGGTCGACACCCTCGTCGCCCAACACCTGATGAAGACCGTCGCGGCGGCCCGTCTCATGGGAGCCGAGTGCGTCATCAGCGGGATCCGGCCCGCGATCGCGCAGTCCATGGTCCACCTCGGTGTCTCCTTCACCGACATCGTCACGAAAGCCACCCTCGCGGACGCGATCCGCCACGCCTTCGCGAGGACCGGCGTGAGCGTGGGCCGCGCGGCGGCCGTCTAGCGACACCGGCCGTGGAGAGAATCCCGATCCTCCGGATGGGGAGGCTCCTTCTCGTCACGATCCAGGTCGACATGCACGACCGGCTCGCGCTGGCCCTGCAGGACGACCTGACCGCCCGGATCGTCAAGGACGGGGCCCGGGGAGTCCTCATCGACATCTCCTCCCTCGACATCGTCGACTCGTTCATCGGGCGGATGCTCGACACGATCGCTTCCATGTCGCGGATGCTCGGCGCCGAGACCGTCGTCGTCGGCATGCGTCCCGCGGTGGCGATCACGATGGTCGAGCTGGGCCTCTCCCTGAAGGGCGTGAGGACGGCCCTCGACGTGGAGAAGGGGATGGAGATCCTCCGAAACCGGCCATGATCCTGGCCCGCGAGGTCGTCGACCTGCGGGAGTCCGAGGACGTCCTGAAGGCGCGGCAGCAGGCCCGCGCCCTGGCGTTGAGTGTCGGTTTCGGCCTCGTGGACCAGACCAAGATCGTCACGGCCGTCAGCGAGCTCGCCCGCAACACCGTGACGCACGGCGGCGGGGGTACCGCGACCCTCGAGGTTGTCGAGTACGGTGCGCACAGGGGTCTTCGGATCGTCTTTCGCGACCAGGGTCCGGGGATCGCCGACGTCGAGCAGGCGCTCCGGGACGGGTACACCACCGCCGGGGGGCTCGGGCTCGGCCTCGGTGGGTCCCGGCGACTGATGAACGACTTCGAGATCTCCTCGTTTCCGGGAAAAGGGACGACGGTCACAGTGGTCAGGTGGAAGTGAGGGAAACGCTCCGTGCCCGCGTGGAGGACGTCACCCAGACGGGGGAGGCCCGACGCCTGGTGACCTCCCTCTGCCGGGACCTCGGATTCTCCGAGCTCGACATCGGGCGGGTTTCCCTCGTCGTAACCGAGGCGGCGACGAATCTGGTCCGGCACGCCCGGGGAGGAGAGCTTCTCTTCCGGCCGCTCGAGCTCGCCGGGAAGACGGGGCTCGAGATCCTCTCGCTGGACCGCGGACCGGGCATGTCGAATCCCGCCCGAAGCCTCAGGGACGGCTACTCGACGGCGGGAAGCCCCGGAACGGGTCTCGGCGCCCTCGGTCGCGCCTCGTCGTCCTTCGACCTCTTTTCCGAGCTGGAGACGGGAACGGTCCTCGCCTGCCGCTACTGGCCCTCCCCTCCGGGTGACGTTCCTTTCCGCCCGCTCGAGCCGGGCGTCGTCTGCCTCTCGATGACCGAAGGCGAGCCGTGCGGCGACACCTGGGCCGTGGCGCCGGGGGCCTCGAAGAGCTCCGTCCTCGTCTGCGACGGGCTCGGGCACGGCCTCCTCGCGGCCGAGGCCTCCCGCCTGGCCGAACGGCTCTTCCGGGAGCTTCGTCCGCGGGGACCTGCCGAAACGGTGGAAGCGCTTCACCAGGGGCTCCGGGGTACGCGGGGCGCCGCCCTGGCCGTCCTCGAGGCGGACCACTCGAACGGCGTCGTGAGGTACTGCGGCGTCGGCAACATCGGCGCCCGGATCGTCGAGGGCGAGAGCGAGCGGCACATGGTCTCGTACGGGGGGATCGTGGGGCAGGAGGTCCGGAAGATGCAGGAGTTCAGCTACCCGTGGCCGGAGGGTGCCCTCCTCGTCCTCCACTCCGACGGCCTCGCCACCTCCTGGCACCTCTCCTCCCACCCCGGCCTCGCGAGCCACCACCCGTCGGTCGTCGCCGCCGTGCTCGTGAGGGATTTCCGGCGCGGCAGGGACGACACGACGGTCCTCGTGGCCCGACGGCGCGCCCCTCTCGAGGGCCGGATCGAGCCCGACGAAGGGACCGCGTGAGCCTGCCGATCGTCACGGTCGAGCTGCGCTTCGAGCACGACGTCGTGCTCGTGAGGCAGCGGGCTCGGACCATCGCGGGGCTCCTCGGGTTCGTCCACATCGACCAGACGCGGATCGGCACCGCCGTATCGGAGATCGCCCGCAACGCGTTCCAGTACGCCGGCGGTGGACGGGTCGACTTCCTCCTGGACGAGAAAGCCCGGCCCCCTCTCTTCCTCGTCCGCGTGATCGACCGCGGTCCAGGCATCGAAGACCTTCCGGCGATCCTGGCGGGGCGTTTCCGCTCGAGGACGGGGATGGGGATGGGGATCGCCGGCGCGAGGCGCCTCGTGGACTCCTTCGACGTTCAGTCCCGCGCCGGCGAGGGAACCGCCGTCGTTCTGGCGAAGGCGGTTCCCGCGGGTGCCCCGCCCGTGACCCTGGCGCTGATCGCGAAGATCACGGGAGAGCTCGGGAGACGATCGCCCGAGGACCCGTTCGAGGAAATCCAGCTTCAGAACCAGGAGCTTCTCGGGGCGATGAACGAGCTGCGGCGCCGGCAGGAGGAGCTGGAGGCGCTCAACCGCGAGCTCGAGGATACGAATCGGGGGATGGTGGCCCTTTTCGCCGAGCTCGACGAGAACGCCTCGCGCCTGAAACGCGCGAACGACCTGAGGGCGGCTTTTCTCTCGAACATGAGCCACGAGTTCCGGACGCCGCTGAACGCCATCCTCGCGATCTCGCGCCTCCTCCTCGACCGGTCGGACGGAGAGCTGACACCCGAGCAGGAGCGGCAGGCCGGATTCATCCGCCGGGCGGCCGAGGACCTGTCGTCCATGGTGAACGACCTCCTCGACCTCGCCCGGATCGAGGCTGGCCGGATCGAGATCCGGCCGGCCGAGTGCAGGGTCGAGAACCTGCTGAGCTCCCTTCGCGGGATGTTCCGGCCGATGCTCGTGAACCCGGCCCTGGACCTCGTCTTCGAGGAGCCCGAGGGTGTTCCCGCGCTCTGGACCGACGAAGGGAAGGTCTCCCAGATCCTCCGGAACCTCGTCTCGAACGCGCTGAAGTTCACCGAGAGAGGCGAGGTGCGCGTGTCGGCAAAGCTGAGCGAGGAGGGGCGGCGGGTCGTTTTCTCCGTCGCGGACACCGGAATCGGCATTCCTCCGGAGCACCTCGGCCGCATCTTCGAGGAGTACGCCCAGGTAGACAGCCCCCTGCAGAGAAAAGTTACGGGAACCGGGCTGGGGCTTCCTCTCTCCCGCAAGCTCGCCGGGCTGCTGGGAGGCTCGCTCACGGTCGAAAGCCTCGCGGGACAGGGATCGACCTTCCAGGCGACGATTCCACTCGTCTATCCGGGCGCTTCGGGAGGTGGCCCGGCCGGAGAGCTCGAAGGAGCGCGCACCGGAGGGCCCGAAGGGAACGCGTAGTGTTTCCAGAGGTGCCGGTTGGCGGAAGCCGTCGAGGCGAGTAGATTTCGACGATGCTGCGATTCGCCTTTCCAACCGCCGCCGTCGCGGCCGCCGTCCTCGTCCCCCGGCTCCTGCTCGCCCAGAGTGCCCCGCCCTCCGGGCTTTGGCACGCGACGCTCGAGCCGGCTGCCGGCCTGGAGATCGCGTTCGGCGTGAAAGTCGAGGCGAAGGGACGGAAGCTCGCCGGTTCCCTCGTCAACGGCACGACGGAAAGCCCGTTCACGTCGGTCTCGTGGGACGGCGAGTCTCTCGTTCTCGACCTGGCCCACTACGACGGCAAGCTCGTCGCGTGGCGGGATGGCGAGGGGCTCGCCGGCACCTTCACGCGCGCGACGGCCACCGGAAAGTTCGAACTCCCGTTCCGGGCGACGCGCGTCGCTCCCGCCCTCCCGACGCCGCCGAAGGGGACGCCCGCCCTGGCGGGCGACTGGGGCGTCGAGATGGGAGAGGGGGAGAAGGCCTCCCGGCTCCTCGGGACGTTCCGGCAGTCCGGCGGGCGGGCGACGGGCACCCTTCTCGGCTCGACGGGCGACTTCGGCCCGATGCACGGGACGTGGGACGGAACGACCCTCGTCCTGTCCGTCTTCGACGGAATCTTCATCTACCGCCTCGACGGGACGCTCGGCGACGGGGGAGCCTTCGCCGGGACTTTCCGTTCCCGCAGCGGCGCTCCGACGCCCTGGAAGGCCAGGCGCCTGGACGCGGCGGGCGCCGCGAAGTGGCTTCCGGACGGTAGCTCGATCGTCCGCGCGAAGGACCCGCAGGCCCGGGTCGCCTTCGTGTTCCCGTCCGCCCCCGGGAAGCCCGTCTCCCTCGACGACCCGGAGCTGAAAGACAAGCCGGTCGTCGTCTCGATCTCCGGGAGCTGGTGTCCGAACTGCCACGACGAAGCGCCCGTCCTCGAGGAGATCTACCGCCGGTATCGCGGGAAAGGGCTCGCCGTCGTTTCGCTGTCGTACGAGTACACCGAGGACGCCGAGAGGAGCTTCCGGCAGATCGCCCGGTTCCGGGAGCGTCACGGCCTCACCTATCCGATCCTCTTCGCGGGGCCCTCGAAGGGGGCCGCGGAAACGGCGCCTCTCTCGCTCCTGGAGGGCTGGAAGGGCTTTCCGACGACCCTCTACCTCGACCGGAACCACCGGATCGTCAAGGCGTATTCGGGGTTCGACGGTCCTTCGACCGGGCCGCGCTTCGCGGTCCAGAAGAAGGAGATCGAGGAGACGGTGAAGGGGCTCCTGGCGCGGTAGGGGACGGACCGCGCCGGCCCTCGGGCCGGCGCGGCGCCAGTTCAGACTTCCTGGCGGTAGTTCGGGGACTCCTTGGTGATGATGACGTCGTGGACGTGGCTCTCCTTGAGCCCGGCCGACGTGATCCTGACGAACTTCGCCCTCTTCCGGAGCTCGGGCAGCGTCCGGGCTCCCGAGAGCCCCATGCCGGCACGGACGCCGCCGACGATCTGCCCGAGGAGGACGGAGAGGGAGCCCTTGTGGGGGACCATCCCCTCGATCCCCTCGGGGACCATCTTCCGCGGCTCGTCGTCGGAATCCTGGAAATAGCGGTCGGCCGAGCCCTTCGCCATCGCGCCCAGGGAACCCATGCCGCGGTAGGCCTTGAAGGTGCGCCCCTGGTAGAGGATCGTCTCGCCCGGCGCCTCGTCGGTCCCGGCGAAGAGGCTTCCGATCATCACGGCCTGCGCACCGAACGCGAGGGCCTTCGTCACGTCGCCGGAGAACTTGATCCCTCCGTCGGCGATCAGGGGGACCTTCGACTTCCCCCTTCCCTTCACGCACTCGAGGATCGCGTAGATCTGCGGGACGCCGACGCCGGTGACGACGCGCGTCGTGCAGATCGAGCCGGGGCCGATGCCGATCTTGACCGCGTCGGCACCCAGGCGGATCAGGTCGCGCGTCGCCTCGGCGGTCCCGACGTTGCCCGCGATGACGGGGGTCGAGGGGAACGCCTTCTTGAGGGTCTTCAGCGCCGCCAGGACGCCCTCGCTGTGGCCGTGCGAGGAGTCGAGGCAGAGGATGTCGACCTTGGCGGCGATCAGCTCCCGCGCGCGGTCGACGAGGTCGGCGCCCGCGCCGACCGCCGCCCCGACCCGGAGCCGGCCGAGAGAGTCCTTGCAGGCGTTCGGGTACTTGATCTGCTTCTGGATGTCCTTGACGGTGATCAGGCCCTTGAGGGCCCCCGCCTTGTCGACGACGAGGAGCTTCTCGATCCGGTGCTCGTGCAGGAGCTGCTTGGCCTGCTCGAGCGTCGTTCCCGGGCGCGCAGGTGACGAGGTTCTCCTTCGTCATCCGGGCCGAGATCGGCAGGTCCATCCGGGTTTCGAACCTGAGGTCCCGGTTCGTCAGGATGCCGACGAGCTTGCCGGCGGAGTCGACGACCGGGACTCCCGAGATCCGGAAGCTGGCCATCACGGCGAGGGCCTCGGAGATCTTCTGGTCGGGAAGACAGGTAACCGGGTCGACGATCATCCCGCTCTCGGACCGCTTCACCTTGTCGACCTCGGCCGCCTGGCTGCCGACGCTGAGGTTCTTGTGGACGATGCCGAGCCCGCCGTTCTGCGCGATTGCGATCGCGAGCCGCGCCTCGGTGACGGTGTCCATCGCCGCGGAGATCACCGGGACGTTCAGGACGATGTCCTCGGTGAGCTGGGTCTTCAGGTCGGCCATCGAGGGGTGGACCTCGGAGCGCGACGGGACGAGCAGAACGTCGTCGAAGGTGAGGGCGAGGGGGATGACCGGGACGGAAGACGCCATACCGATTCATAACACGACCGGGGCCGCGCTTTCGAGCGCGGCCCCGGCGAGGGACGAAAATCGGGGGGATTCCGGGGTCAGCCGGTCGCCGACGCCCCGTGGCACTTCTTGTACTTCTTGCCCGAGCCGCAGGGGCAGGGGTCGTTCCGGCCGACCTTCGGCCCGGTCGTCTTCACGGTGTCGACCCGGAAGTCACCGCCGGAGGTGGGGTCGGAGGTCCCCTGGAACGTCAGCTCGCGCCGCTGCTTCTGGGCCCGTCTCTCGAGCTCGGCCGAGGCCCGGATGGAGAGCGAGGGGGCCGAGACGCCCCCCGTGGGCGCGGCCGTCTCCTCGTCCGCGGCCGGTGCGGCGGGCGGCGGGGGAGCACCGAACCGGGCGTCGGCCTCCTCCTGCCTCACGACCTCGAACCGGAAGAGGTTCTGGAGGATCTGCTCCTCGATCGCTTCCTTCATCGCCTCGAAGAGCTGGAACGACTCCTTCTTGTACTCCACCAGGGGGTCTCGCTGGCCGTAGCCGCGCAGGCCGATCCCTTCCTTGAGGTGGTCGAGGGCGAGGAGGTGGTCCTTCCAGAGGGCGTCGACGGTCTGGAGCATGAAGAACTTCTCGAAGTCCTTCATCGAGTCGGCCCCGAGCTTCGCCGTCTTCTCGGCGTAGGCGTTCCGGAGGGCGGCCTTCAGCTTCTCCTTGAGGGCGGCGTTGTTGTCCTGGTCCGAAAGCCCCGCCTCCTCCGGCGAGACGCCGAAGGAGTCGCCGAGAATCGACGAGAGGGCCTTCCAGTCCCACTCCGAGTGGTCCTTGTTGGCCGGGCAGTGGCGGTCGACGTAGTCGTCGGCGACGTCTTCGGCGAGGTTCACGACGTAGTCGTGGGAGAGCGAGCCCGTCAGGACTTCCTTGCGCAGGCGATAGATCTCCTCGCGCTGCTTGTTCATGACGTCGTCGTACTCGAGGAGGTGCTTGCGGGTGTCGAAGTTCCGGGCCTCGACCTGCTTCTGGGCGCGCTCGATCGAGTTTGTCACCCAGCGGTGCTCGATCGGGATCCCCTCCTCCATGCCGAGCCTCTTCATCAGGCCCGAGAGGCGGTCCGACCCGAAGATCCGCATCAGGTCGTCCTCGAGGGAGAGGTAGAAGCGGGAGGAGCCCGGGTCGCCCTGGCGGCCGGCGCGGCCGCGGAGCTGGTTGTCGATGCGGCGCGACTCGTGGCGCTCGGTGCCGATGATGTGGAGGCCGCCGGCGGCGATGACTTCCTCGTGCGCGGCGGCGCACTCGGCCTTCGCCTCCTCGAGGATCTTCGCGTACTCCTCGGGGGTCTTCCCCTTGCTCCTCTGCTTGGCGAGGAACTCGGGGTTGCCGCCGAGGAGGATGTCGGTGCCGCGGCCCGCCATGTTCGTGGCGATCGTCATCCGCCCGGGCTGGCCCGCCTGGGCGACGATCGTCGCTTCCTGCTCGTGGTACTTGGCGTTGAGGACGACGTGGGGGACGCCGCGCTTCTTCAGGAGCTGCCCGAGGTACTCGGACTTCTCGATCGAGATCGTCCCGACGAGGGCCGGCTGCTTCTTCTCGTAGAGCTCGACGATCTCCTCGACGACGGCGTCGAACTTCTCGCGCTCGGTCCGGTAGATGACGTCGTGCTCGTCCTTGCGGACCATGTCGCGGTTCGTCGGGATGACGACGACGTCGAGCTTGTAGATCTTGTCGAACTCGGCCGCCTCGGTGTCGGCGGTGCCGGTCATGCCCGCGAGCTTGTCGTACATCCGGAAGTAGTTCTGGAGGGTGACCGTGGCGAGCGTCTGGTTCTCGCGCTCGATCTTCACCCCCTCGCTCGCCTCCACGGCCTGGTGGAGGCCGTCGGACCAGCGCCGGCCCGGCATGAGCCGGCCCGTGAACTCGTCGACGATGATGACCTGCCCGTCCTTGACGACGTAGTTCACGTCGCGCTTGTAGAGGGTGTGGGCCCGGAGGGCCTGCTGGCACGCGTGGAGGACGTCGATGTTCGTCGGGTCGTAGAGGTTCTCGACGCCGAGGAGCCGCTCGCACTTGGAGACGCCCTCCTCGGTGAGGGCCGCCGTGTGGGCCTTCTCGTCGACGAGGTAGTCGCCCGTCGTCGTCTTGTTGCCGTACTTGTCCTTCATCTCCTCGCCGCGGACGAGCTTCGGGACGATCCGGTCGCACCGGTAGTAGATGTCGACGTCGCCTTCCGAGGGGCCGGAGATGATGAGCGGCGTCCGCGCCTCGTCGATGAGGATCGAGTCGACCTCGTCGACGAGCGCGAAGGCGTGCGCGCGCTGGACCATCTGCGCGAGCTCGAACTTCATGTTGTCGCGCAGGTAGTCGAAGCCGAACTCGTTGTTGGTGCCGTAGGTGATGTCGCAGGCGTACGCCTCCCGGCGCGCCGCGTCGTCCATGTCGTGCTGGATGCAGCCGATGGTGAGGCCGAGGGCGGTGTAGATCTGCCCCATCCACTCGGCGTCGCGGCGGGCGAGGTAGTCGTTGACCGTGACGACGTGGGCTCCGCGGCCGGTGAGCGCGTTGAGGGTGACGGGCAGGGTGGCGACGAGCGTCTTGCCCTCTCCCGTCCGCATCTCGGAGATCTTCCCCTGGTGGAGGACGACGCCGCCCCGGAGCTGGGCGTCGTAGTGGCGCTGCCCGAGGGTTCGCTTGCCGGTCTCCCTCACGAGGGCGAAGACGCGCGGAAGGAAGGGGTCGACGACCTTGCGCAGCAGCGCCCGTCTCGCCTCGAGATCGGCCGGGAGGCTCTTCAGCTCCGATTCGATCCGTTCGCGGATCTCCCCGACCCGCGCTTTTAGGCCGTCGAGGGGGAGGTCCACCAGCTCGGGCTCGAGCCGGCCAATTTCCTCGACGAGGGGTGAGAGAGCCCGCATGTCGCGGTCGTGCTTCGTCCCGAAGATCTTGGAGAGTGCCTTGTCGATGATCATCTTTCGTCCATGGGCGTCCCGGGGGGGCGCGAACCAGAGATCCTAGCAGAGGCGCGGACAGAGGCCGCCGGACGCCTCGAGGACCCGTTCAGAAGGCGTTCAGGACGTAGTCGAGGGGGTTGACCGGCCTGCCGCCGACCTGGACCTCGTAGTGAAGATGCGGTCCGGTCGAACGGCCCGTCGAGCCGACGAGGCCGATGAGGTCGCCCCGGCGGACGCGCTGGCCCTCGGCGACCCGGGTCGCTTCCAGGTGGGCGTAGGTGGTTCGGATTCCGAACCCGTGGGCGATCTCGACGATCCGCCCGTAACCGTTGCTCCAGCCGACCCGGACGATGGTGCCGTTGGCCGGGGAGACGACCTTTCCGCCGGCCGGCGTGGAGACGTCGATCCCGGTGTGGAACTCCTGCATTCCCGTGAACGGGTCCGATCGGAGCCCGAATCCGGCCGTCAGGACGCCGACGGCGGGGGCGAGCGTCGGGGTGAGGGCGAGCTGGTCGGCCTGATAGGAGAGCTTCTTCTCGATGGCCCCGAGGCGGCCGGAAAGGAGAACCCCGCGGCGGGACGTCTCGTCGAGGACCGCCTGCATGTGGCCGCCGCTCTCGACGGGCATGGTCGTGAGGCCGCCCACGCCTCCCGTTCCGGGGTCGTGGACGCCCGAGAGGCCGGCGACGACGGAGAGCCGGCGGGTCCGTTCTTCGAAGTCGGCGAGGAGCTTCTCGAGCGATTCGAGACGTGCGTTGAGGGTCTTGGTCCTGCCGCGCAGGTCCTGGTTCTCGGCCGCGAGGGTCGAGACTTCCCGGTTCTTTCGGACGGACTGGATCCAGAGCACCCCGAAGACGACGCCCAGAACGAGCGAAAGAGAGACAGCCGTGGCGACACTCCAGAGAAGCCGGGACGTCACCTGAAACTGGCGGAATCTCGCACGCGCGTGCGGTACGACGATGATCGTGTGTTGCTTTCGCGTCAACGGTCTCTCCGTGCGTCTCTCCGGGCGTCTCTGCGGGCGTCGTTCCGGGCGTTCCGGGGCCGGGAATCCCCGAGGCTGTGATGGGCCGCACGGAAGTCTAGCGGCGCGACGCGTCCCGTCAAGCTAAACATTCCGTGTGTGTAAAGTGTTCTGTGTCAGCGTGTTGTGTGGCGTCAGGTGAGCTGCGATGCGGCAGGCGACCGGTAGCGGAGCGCTTCGGCGACGTGAGGAGGAGCGGTGATCGTCGACCCTTCCAGGTCCGCGATCGTCCTGGCGACGCGGACGACCCGCTGATGGGCTCTCGCCGAGAGCGCGAGCCGGTCCATCGCCCGGGCCAGAAGGGTGGCGGCCTCGGGGTGGAGAGCCGCAGTGGCCCGGAGCCGGGACGGAGCGAGCGCGGCGTTCGTCAGGCGACCGTCTCCCGTCCGCGAAGACTGCCTCGCACGCGCTTTCAGGACCCTCTCCCTCACCTGCCGGGAGGACTCGGGCGTGGCGTCCGCGGTGAGGTCGCTGGCGGGGAGGGCGGGCACCTCGACATGGAGATCGATCCTGTCCAGGAGCGGTCCGGAGACCTTGCGACGGTAGCGGGCGACGTCGTTCTCGGAGCAGGAGCAGGCCTTCCGGGGGTCTCCCCGGAAACCGCACGGGCACGGGTTCATCGCGGCGACGAGAAGAAAACGCGCCGGGAAGGAGCGGCTCCCGGTCACGCGCGTCACACGGACGACACCTTCCTCGAGCGGCTCGCGGAGAGCTTCGAGGGCGTCCCTGCGGAACTCGGGAAGCTCGTCGAGGAAGAGGACGCCGTGGTGCGCCAGGGAGAGCTCTCCGGGGCGCGGGTCGGATCCCCCTCCCGAGAGTGCGGGCGCCGAGGCTCCGTGGTGGGGGGAGCGGAACGGGCGGACCTTCAGGAGGCCCGATCCGATGGGCAGCCTGCCGGCCGCGCTCCAGATCCGGGTCGTCTCGAGGGCCTCCTCTTGCGAGAGAAGAGGCAGGATGCCGGGGAGTCGCCTCGCGAGCATCGTCTTGCCCGAGCCCGGCGGGCCGGTGAGAAGGATGTTGTGCCCGCCCGCGGCGGCGATCTCGAGCGCCCGTCGGGGGAGCGCCTGTCCCCGGACCTCTCCGAGATCCGGCTCGTCCGTCACCGCCTCCGGTTCGGAAGGAGCGGCGACCCAGGGCACGAGGAGCTCCCGGCCGGCCACGTGCGCGACGACCGCTCCGAGGTGCGGCGCGGGAAGGACCTCGATGCCGGGGACGGCGGCCGCCTCGGCGGCGTTCTCCGGCGCGACCACGAGCCGCAGCCTTCCGTGCGAGCGGGAGGATTCGGCGATCGAGAGAATTCCCGGGACGGGTCGAACCTCTCCGTCGAGAGCCAGCTCGCCGGCGAACGTCAGGCCGTCCAGGCCCTCCGCGGGCACGTCCCCGGTGGCCGCGAGGATCGCCATGGCCACGGCGAGGTCGAAGCCTGTGCCGCTCTTGGGAAGGTCGGCCGGAGCGAGATTGATGACGACGCTGCGTCCGGGGAGGGGCAGGCCGATCTGCCGGAGAGCGGAGCGGATTCGCTCGCGGCTTTCCCGGACGGCCGCATCGGGAAGGCCGACGACCGTGAGCCCGGGAAGGCCCGTGCCCATCGCGGCCTCGACGACGACGGGCAGCGCGTCGAGCCCGACGAGGGCGGCGCTCCAGGCCCTCGCGACGGTCATACGGGCGGGATCAGCGTCCGGAAGCCTGGGGAACGGCGAGCTTCTGACCGACCCGGAGGGAGCTCTTCTTCCCGAGCCGGTTCTCCTGCCGCAGCACCTCGACGCTGACGCCGTACCGGTTTGCGATCCGGAAGAGGGTTTCCCCCTTCTGCACGGTGTGCGTGTCCCGGCGCGCGGCCGGCTTCGACCTCGCGTGGGGCGTGCGGCTCTGGGGGACGGCTCGCGCGGGCGATTCGAAACCGCTGGCGGGGATCTCGACGCGCGACGGGAGGGAGGCCGCGGCCACTGGAGCCTCCGGTGCCGGGGTGTAGCCGTGTCCGAGCGACGAGGCGTCGACGACGGCGGCCGACGGCGTCGGGAGCGCGCGGATCTCTCCCCGGAGCGGCTCGCCGATGAGGACGGGAGCGTCTGCCGCTTCGGCGAGGGCCGGGGCGGCTGGCCGGCCCGAAGCCCGGACCGGGACGACGAGGACCATCCCTTTTCGGAGCTTCGCGTTCGCGCGGAGGTCGTTGGCGGCGCAGACTTCACCCACGCTCACCTTGTTTCGGGCGGCAAAGCGGGCCAGGGTCTCGCCCTTGCGCACGGGGATCCGGCGCTCGCGGAGCTCGGGAGCGGCGGGGATGCTCGCCATCCGGGCGGCGAGCAGGGGCCCGGCCCCCTTCGGGAGCCTCAGCGGGTAGGCCGGGACGCCCCGGGGAGTGGAGCGGCCCCGGAGCTCTCCGTTCAGCGACTTGATCGTCTCCGTGCTGATGCCGAGCTCACGGGCGATCCGGGCCACCTCGGTCGGGCGCGGGACCTCCACGAGGTCGAAGTCGAGCGGCGCGTCCGGGACGACCTCGAATCCGAATCGGGCCGGATCCTTCGCGATCAGGGCCGTCGCGATGAAGAACGGGACGTAGTCGCGCGTCTCGCGGTGCAGGGCGTTGTTGTCGCGCAGCTCCCAGTAGGTTCTCGCCCCCGTTCGCTGCAGGCCACGCAGGACTCGTCCCTCGCCGGCGTTGTACGCCGCCATCGCGAGGTGCCAGTCTCCGAAGATCTCGTAGAGGTCTCTGAAGTAGGCGGCCGCGGCCCGCGTCGACTTGACGGGATCGCTCCGCTCGTCGATCTCGGCGGTCGTCTTCAGGCCGTAGCGCTTGCCGGTCCCCGAGATGAACTGCCAGTAGCCCTTGGCGGCGGCCCTCGAATTGGCCTGGGACTTGAAGGCCGATTCGATCATCGCGATGTAGACGAGATCTTCCGGGAGGCCATTCTCCCGCAGGATCGACCGCATGAGGGGGAGGTACCTTCCGCTTCTCTGCAGAGCGGCGGCGAAGGCCTTCGGAGTCCGGAACTGGTAGAAGGCGACGGCGTTGAGGACGGCCTCGTTGACGACGATCGGGACGTCGAAGTCGAGGCTGGTGCCCGCTTCCTCGATCTCCTTGCGTGCCAGGGCGAGCTCGTCGGGGGTCGGGGTCGTGGTGGCCTGGGCGATCAGGCCGTCCTGTCGCCCGCCGACGGGAGCGGCTTCTTCCCCGGCCCCGCTGGAAACGGCCTCGTAGAGCGTCACGCTGTCCCAGAGCTGGCCCGCGAAGGCGAGGTCCCCGGGATTCCCGGTCTGCATCGCCGTGCGGAACCCGTCGAGAGCCGCCTCGAATTCGAGCCGGGCACAGGCCGCATCCCCGGCGAGGGCGTGGGCCTTTCCGCGATGGAAGCGGTCGCTCGCCTCCTGCCGCGGGTCGGGGGCCGGGCAGGACGGTTCGGCGGCGGCGACGCTGGCCGGGGAGACGGAAGGGCTCGTCGTGGACGAGCAGCCGACCGGGAGGAGGAGGGCGAGGAGCCCCGGGGCGAGGAACCGTCCGCGGGAGAGGGGGCGCGGGTTGGCCCGGTCGTCTGTGGCTGCCGTCACTTTGATCGCTACTCCGCCTGGACGTTGAAGCGGAGGGAGAGGAGGAGCTTCTGCAGCTCGGACGAGCTCGAAAGGTCGATGGCGAAACTGTTGTCGGTCAGAAGGGGGCTGCCGGTTTCGTCGGAGAACTTCAGCTCGATCGTCACCTGTCGGCTCCTTCCCAGCACCTGGCGCGGGATCGTGAGGTCGAAGGACCGGGTGACGTCCTTCTTGTGGTTCAGGTTGGAAGCGAGGAGGTCGTCGATGGAGGCGTCCGTGGCGCGAGAACGCCCCGACTCGCTGCGGGGCGCGGGGCCCGACCCGGCGGAGGCCTTCTGGGTCGAGATCTTGCGGAGCTTGTCGAGCTCCGAGAGGATGTCGACGCTCGTACGGACCTTGACGTGCTTGACGGCCGGCTCGGCCCGGACGGGAGCCTCGGCTGCCGACTCGCCGAAGCTGATCTCGGCCGCCGACTCTTCCGCGCCGGGGGGGGGCGGCGGGACGAAATCGGGCAGCGTCACGGCTTCCGCCGCGGGCGCGTCGAAGGGAGCCGCGAGGAGCTCGGCCCCTGCCTCCGGAGGCGGGGCGGGCGGCTCGATCGCGGCGGCCTTGGAGACGGCGGCCGTCCGTGCTTCCTCCGCGACGGAGGCCGCGTGCTGACGGGTTATCTCGGAGAACTTCGAGAGGCGATCGAGGGTCGCGGAAGAGGCGGGGGCCGTGCGGGTGTCCGAAGAGGAGGAGACCGGGAAGACCCCGGAAGGGGGGCGCGCCGGAGCGGTGGCCGGGACGGCGAGGCTCGGGGCCGGGGTCGCGGGAGCGGCGAAGACCGCTGGCCGGCGGATGTCGCCGGTCATCCGGGAACGGAGCGCCCGGAGAGTCAGCTTCGAGATTCCCTTCAGCGTCTCGAAGACGCCGGTGCCGTTCGCCGCGGAGGATTCGAAGGACTCGAACCGGCCTTCGGGGTTCAGCGCGGCGGTGAGCTCCTCGACCGAGAGGATGTTGGAGAGGTCCCGCTTGTTGAACTGAAGGACGAGCGGGACCTCGTCGATGCGGACGCCGATCTCGGCGAGGTTCTCGGCGAGGTTGCGGAAGCTCTCCTTGTTCGGCTCCAGCATGGGGCGCTGCGAGTCGGCCACGAAGACGATGCCGTCGACTCCCTTGAGGACGAGCTTCCTGGTGGTGTTGTAGAAGACCTGCCCAGGGACCGTATAGAGCTGGAGGCGGGTCTTGAAGCCGCCGATGACCCCGACGTCGATCGGGAGGAGGTCGAAGAAGAGCGTCCGGTCGGTTTCGGTCTCTAGCGAGACCATCTCGCCCCGGGCGGTTGGGGCGGTTCGCCCGTAGATGACGTGGAGGTTGGTCGTCTTCCCGCACAGGCCAGGACCGTAATAGACGATCTTGGCGGCCATCTGCATGGTGGCGTAGTTGAAGAAAACCATTCTCTAGGTCGTGAGCCGACCAAACCTCCTCGTCAGCGAACGGGGGATTTTAGCATTCCGTCCCGTCCGGGCCGCGCTCCGCCAGTCGTCGCTGTTCCCGGACGAGGGCGTCGAGCAGGGAGGCCCGCGAGGCGTCCCAGGCGAGGAGGGCCCGGCGGTGCCGTTCCAGGGTCGTTGCGTCGCCCCGGGCCACCGGGCCGGTGAGGGCGGCCTCCGGCCCGCGCTCCAGGGCCTCCTCGAGGGCCGAGCGCAGGAGCGGAGCGAGGGCGGCGAGAGCCTCGCCGGGTGCGACTCCGGCTCCGGTCAGCGCATCCCTCGAAGCCGCGACGAGGCCCGTGAGGCCGTTGGCCCCTAGGGACGCCGCGAGGTGATACAGAGCGCGGTGGCGGCTTTCGATGATCACCGGACGGCCTCCGAGGGCGAGGGCGAGACGCCGGGCCGCGGCGAGGCCCGCCCCGGCGCCGTCGATCGCGAACGTGATCCCTTCGAATCGCGTGGCGTCGGCGGGCGAACCGGTGAAGGTCTGGAGGGGATGGCAGGAGCCGGTTGGCAGACCCTGCTTCTCGAGCGGGGCGAGGAGGCCGGCCCCGAGGGCGCCCGAGTGGTGGAGGACGGCCGTCCCGCGGGGAAGGTCCGGCGCCGCCTCGGCGAGCAGGGCGACGAGCCCCGCGAGGGCGTCGTCGCGGACCGCCAGCAGGAGAGTCGGTTCCGGGCCGGCCTGCGCAGCCGCCGAGAGGATCTCCTTCCGCCTGTCCGCCCTGTCCCTGCCGCCCACCAGGGCCGCCGGGCTTCCAGCGAGGCCGAGCGGAGGCGAGGGCCGATCCGAGCCGGCCCTTCCCGACGACGACGGCTCGGGGCGGACGGGGCCTGACTGCTATCATCGTGCGGCGCTGGCGGGCAGGTCCGGGTGACCCGAGACGTTGGGGGACTGCGTGGGTCCAGCAGTGTGTACGTTAGCGCATTGGGGAGGGATTCGACGGCATGATCGGCGCCTGGAGCCAGCTGGACCAGAGGTCGCGAGAAGTTCTCGCGTCCGTGGTCGGGGCTTACATCCTGAGCGCGGCGCCGGTCTCCTCCCGCCTGCTGACGAAGAGCGGCGGGTTCTCCCTTTCCTCGGCGTCCCTCAGGAACGCGATGGCCGAGCTCGAGGAGCTCGGCTACCTCACGCACCCGCACGCTTCGGCGGGGCGGGTTCCGACCGACCTCGGCTACCGGACCTACGTGAAGGAGCTGATGACGGCCCGGCCGCCCGGCCTGGCGGAGAAGGCCAAGATCGCCAGCGGCCTCGGCTCGGAGACGTTCGAGCTGGAGCGGTTCCTCCACGCGACGTCCCGGGTCCTGTCGGAGCTGACCGGCGAGGTCGCCGTCGTGGCGGCGCCCGATTCGGCCCACGTCGTCCTCAGGTCCGTCCATTTCACGCGGGTCGCCGCGCGAAAAGTGGTCGTCGTGACGGTCTCGGGAGAAGGGCTCGTCGGTAGCCGGCTGATCGAGACGAGGGAAGACTTCTCGTCCGAAGCGCTTCAGACCGCTTCGAACCGCCTCACCGCCGAGTACGCGGGCCGGACCCTCCTCGAAATCCGCTCCCGGCTCGTCGCGGCCCTGCAGGAAGAGAAGGTTCGCTTCGACGAGGAGATCGCCCGGGCCCTCGAGCTGGCCCGGCAGGCCTTCGTGGATGAGCGGACCGGGGGAGAGACGCTCGTCGTGGAGGGGTCCGGGACGATCCTCGAGAAGCCCGAGTTCCAGCACGACGTCGAGTCGCTCCGGCGGATGTACCGGGCCCTGGAGGAGGAGGCGCGCCTCGTCGACCTCCTCACCGACTGCCTCGCCGGGGGAAGCCAGCCGACCGTCCTCATCGGCTCGGATTCCGCCTTCACGGAAGAGACCCAGACGGCGGTCGTCGTGACGGCCTACCGGAGCGGCGACCGGATTCTCGGCGCGCTCGGGATCATCGGACCGATGCGAATGGAATATCCTCGGGTCGTCCCGCTCGTAGAGGAACTCGGGCGCTACGTGACGATGCGCCTTTCGGACGGTGCGTCATGACCGAAAAGGACGGACGCCCGATCCCGCAGGAGGACGAGGTCGTCTACCTGGACGAGGACGGGGGCCCGGAGGACGTGGCGAGCGCCCTCGAGGCGGCGGAGCGGGCGGTTGCCGCGGTCGAGGAGCGCCACAAGACGGCCCCCCACGGCATCCGGCCGGTAACGGTCGAGGCCGCCCCTCCCGAGCCGGAGCCACACCGTCCGTCCGTCTCCGTGGCGCGCGTCGAGGAGGAGCAGGAGCGTGCCCTTCTGGCCGAGGAAGAGGCCGGACGGCTCCGCGAGGCCCTCCTTCGCAAGGCGGCCGACTTCGAGAACCTCAAGCGGCGCTCGGAGCGCGACAAGACCGAATACGTCAAGTACGCGCTGACCGAGACGATGCGCGACCTCGTCGGCGTCCTGGACAACCTCGACAGGGCTCTCGTCCACGCTCCGGCGTCCGGCTCGGACGATTTCCGGGCGGGAGTCGAGATGATCGCGCGGCAGCTCACCGAGGTCGTCAGGAAGTACGGCGTGAGCGAGATCCCCGCGCTCGGGACCCCTTTCGATCCGCAGTTCCACGAGGCGATGATGAAAGGCGACGCGGCCGACGTTCCTCCGGGCACGGTCATCGAGGTCTTCCAGAAGGGCTACGTTCTGAACGACAGGCTGCTCCGCCCCGCCATGGTGAAGGTGTCGGCGGTCCCGGCCGCTCCCGCCGACGAGGCGTGAGCGTGAGCCGGATGGGGAGGTAGAGAGTGGGCAAGGTCATCGGCATCGACCTCGGGACGACCAACTCGTGCGCGGCCGTCATCGAGCTCGGGGCGCCGCAGGTCATACCGAACCGGGAAGGGGCCCGGACCACCCCCTCGATCGTCGCCTTCACCGAGGACGGGGAGCGGCTGGTCGGCCAGATCGCCAAGCGGCAGGCCATCACGAACCCGACCCAGACGATCTACGCGGTCAAGAGGCTCATCGGCCGCAAGTGGGACGACGCGGAGATCCGGCACGCCCGGGAGCACCTCTCCTATCCGATCGTCCCCGCCCCGAACGGCGACGTGAAGATCCGGGTCCGCGACCGTGACTACGCCTCCGAAGAGATCGCCGCCTTCGTCCTCCGCGAGATCAAGGAGTTCTGCGAGGAGGCGGTGGGGGAGGAGATCCGGGAAGCGATCATCACCGTCCCGGCCTACTTCGACGACTCGCAGCGACAGGCGACGCGCGACGCGGGCCGGGTCGCCGGCCTCGAGGTCCTCCGGATCATCAACGAGCCGACGGCGGCTTCGCTCGCCTACGGCCTCGAGAGGGGCCGGAAGAACGAGACGATCGCCGTCTACGACCTCGGCGGCGGCACGTTCGATATTTCCATCCTCAAGATCGACCAGGGAATGTTCGAGGTCCTTTCGACCTCGGGCGACACCTACCTCGGCGGAGAGGACTTCGACCGGGCCATCATGGACTGGCTCCTCGCAGACTTCCTCGTCCAGACGGGTATCGACCTGCGCCAGGACCGCCTCGCCCTCCAGCGCCTCAAGGAGGCGGCCGAGAAGGCCAAGTGCGAGCTCTCGACGACGCACGAGACGACGATCGGTCTGCCGTTCATCGCCTCCGACGCGGGCGGGCCGAAGCACATCAACAGGGTCCTGACGCGTGACCAGTTCGAGGCGCTCGTGGCCGAGCTCGTCGAGCGGACGGCCGGCCCCTGCCGCAACGCGCTCGAAGCGGCGGGGCTGTCGCCCGACCAGATCGAGAACGTCATCCTCGTCGGCGGCCAGACCCGGACCCCGAAGGTCCAGCAGATGGTCGAGTCGATCTTCGGCAAGCCGCCGAACCGCTCGATCAACCCCGACGAGGTCGTCGCCATCGGCGCCGCGATCCAGGCGGGCGTCCTGCAGGGCGAGATCAAGGATGTCGTCCTCCTCGACGTGACGCCGCTCTCTCTCGGCGTCGAGACCCACGGCGGCATCTTCGTCAAGGTCATCGAGCGCAACTCCACGATCCCGACGAAGAACTCCATGGTCTTCACGACCGTCAGCGACAACCAGTCGACGGTCGAGATCCACGTCCTGCAGGGCGAGCGCGAGATCGCCCGCGAGAACAAGTCCCTCGGCAAGTTCGACCTCGTCGGCGTTCCTCCGGCCGCCCGGGGCGTCCCCCAGATCGAGGTCACCTTCTCCATCGACTCCTCGGGCATCGTGAACGTCTCCGCCCGCGACATGGCGACGGGCCGGGCGCAGGGGGTCCAGATCAACCCGGCGGGCGGCCTCTCGCAGGGAGAGATCGACCAGATCATCCAGGAGGCCGAGGAGAACAAGAACGTCGACCAGAAGCGCAAGGCCGTCCGCCAGCTCAAGAACAAGCTGGAGGGGCAGATCACCGGCAACGAGCGCGTCTTCCGCGAGTTCGGCAAGCTCCTCGGCAACGACGAGCGGGACCGCATCGCCCGGACCCTTCAGCACGCCCGGGAAGTCCTCACGGCCGAGGAAAGGGGCGAGATCGACAACGCCCTCCTCGACATGCAGGGGGTCTCCCGGCTCCTGACGGCGGCGATGCTCTACAAGAGCGAAAAACCCGAGAAGGAATAGCCTCGAAAGGCCCCAGGTGAGCACGACATCCCGCGATCTCTACGAGGTCCTCGGCGTCGCCCGCGACGCCACGCCGGACCAGATCAAGTCGGCGTACCGCAAGCTGGCGCTCAACCACCACCCCGACCGCAATCCCGGCGACTCCGAGGCGGAGCAGCGGTTCCGGGAGGCGGCGGAGGCCTATTCCATCCTCTCCGATACCGAGAAGCGAGCCCGCTACGACCGCTACGGGCACGAGGGGAACAGGGGCGCCGGCGGATTCGACCCGAACGCCTTCGTCGACTTCGCCGACATCCTCGGAGACTTCTTCGGCATGGGGACCGGTGGCGGGCGCCGCGGGCGCCGGGCGCCGGGCGAGGACCTCCGCGCTGACCTGACGCTGACCTTCGAGGAAGCCGCCTTCGGCGCCGAGAAGAGCCTGCCGATGCGCCGCTACGAGCGTTGCGACGCCTGCCACGGCACGGGCGGCAAGGGGGGGAGCGGAACGGTCACGTGCGGCGTCTGCCGCGGTCGGGGCCGGGTCCAGTACCGCCAGGGCTTCTTCGCCATGGAAAGGCCCTGTCCCGAATGCCAGGGAGCCGGAGAGAAGCTCAAGGACCCCTGCCACGACTGCCAGGGGGAGGGACGGACCCTCCGCGAAAGGACGCTCACGATCGCGATCCCCGCCGGCGTCGACACCGGGGCCCGGCTCCGGCTCACGAGCGAGGGGAACCACGGTCGCGCCGGGGGACATACCGGCGACCTCTACGTCGTCCTCTCCGTGGAGGCGCACGAGCAGTTCCGCCGCGAGGGCTACGACGTCGTCCTGCCGTGGGCCGTTCCCTACCCGGTGGCGGTCCTCGGCGGAACGTGCACGGTCCCGACGCTCCACGGCGACGAGGAGCTCGAGATCCCCGCCGGAACCGCCGCGGGCAGGGCCTTCACCCTCCGCGGGAAGGGTATTCCGAGGGTTGACGGCCGCGGCCGCGGCGACCAGCACGTCGTCGTCACCATCCGGGTCCCCAAGAAGCTCTCTTCCGAGCAGAAGAAGGCCGTCCAGAAGCTGGCGGACCTGATGAAGGAGGAGGCGGGCAGCCCGACCCGCGAGGAAAAGGGGTTCCTCGAGAAGCTCAGGGACCTCTTCTCCTCCTGAGGCGGCGATGCCGGCCGTTCGGTTCACTCTTTTGCCCACCTCGGAACCGGCCCTGGAGGAGGTCCTCGCCGACCTCTTCGTCTCGTGGAGCATTCGCGCCGGAGTCCTCTCCGTCTGGGTCTCGGAAGACGAGGCCGAAGAGGCGTCGGCACGGCTCGGCGCGGCCGGCATCGGGATTCTCGAACGGGAAGTAGAGCCCGAGAGGGACTGGGTCGCCGAGGCGGCGGCCCTTCAGCGGCCCGTCGCCGTGAGCGGCCTCGTCCTCGATCCGCACGAACCGCCCACGGCGGATCCGGGCGACCGCCGCCGCCTTCACCTCCCTGCCGAAAGGGCCTTCGGAACCGGCTCGCACGAGTCGACCCGGCTCGCGCTCCGGCTCCTCCTCTCTTCGGTCCCCGCCGGAGGAACCGTCCTCGACGTCGGTTGCGGCGCGGGGACTCTCGCGCTCGCCGCGCGAACGGCCGGCGCCCGGCGGGCGTTCGGGTTCGACCTCGACCTCGAGGCGCCGCTCGCCTCGCGCGTGAACGTCCGGCGAAACGGCCTCGACGGCTGCGCGTTCTGGGGAGGCCTCCTCGAAAGCCTCTCGCCCGGCGCGCGTTTCGGCCTCGTCGTCGCGAACATGCTCCACGAGGAGGTCGGTCCGCTCCTTCCCGGACTCGCGGCACTCCTCCCTCCGGGCGGCCTCCTCGTGACGGCCGGTCAGCTCGTGGCGCGCGAGGCCGAATTCCTTCGCCTCCTCGAAAGAGCGGGACTCGTTCCGAGACGGCTCGCCTCCGAGGGGGAGTGGCTCGGCACTCTCTCGGTACGGCCGTGAGCTCTCCGCCGCGGGTCCTCGTCCCCGGGGCCCGCCTCGTGGCGGGAGAGCGGGTGATGCTCCCGGACGCGGAGTCGCGCCACCTCAGGGTCACCCGGGTCCGCCCGGGCGAGGAGATCGTCCTCCTCGACGGTGCCGGCGTGCGCGCCGAAGCGCTTCTCTCCGGGGACGGCCGGGAGGCCGTCGTGCAGGGGCTCTCGGGGACGCACGGCGAGCCGTCGCGCCGCGTGACCGTTCTCCTCGGAGTCGGCGAGCTCGCCCGCGTGGAGTGGGCCGTGGAGAAGGGGACCGAGTGCGGCGCCGCACGGTTCGTTCTCGTCGCCGCCGCCCGCTCCCAGCGGCCTCACGTCGTTGCGGTCGCCGCGAAGCTCGACCGGCTCCGCCGGATCGCGGCCGAAGCGGTGAAGCAGTGCGACCGGAGCGTCGTTCCCTGGGTCCTCGCCCCGCAGAGTCTCGCCGCCGCTCTCGGGCTCTGCGTCGGGCCGCTCTTCGTCGCCCGGCCGGGCGCGCCCAGGCTCGCTGCCGCGGCGGCCCCGGGCCTCGAGGCCGCCGTGGCCGTCGGCCCCGAGGGGGGCTTCGACGCCGGCGAGGAGCTTCTCCTGGACGGTGCCGGCGCGGTGCCGTTCGGCCTCGGGAGCCGGATCCTGCGCCTCGAGACCGCGGTGGTCGCCGCGCTCGTCCGCCTGGTCGACGACGACACTCCCTGAGCCGGCTCCTCCCGACCCCGGCGGATATCATCCCGGGCAGGAGGGGTCGATGGCCTTCGAGGACGTAAAGAAGATCTGGATGAACGGAAGCCTCGTGGACTTCGCGGATGCGAAGGTCCACGTGTTCACGCACGCGCTCCACTACGGCTCGGGGGTCTTCGAGGGGATCCGGTGCTACCGCACGGCGCGGGGCTCCGAGGTCTTCCGCCTCGACGAGCACCTCGACCGCCTCTTCTGGTCCGGGAAGATGTACCGGATGGAGATCCCCTGGACGCTCGAGGAGCTCAAGGCCGCCACGCTCGAGACGATCCGCGCGAACGGCTTCGAAGCCTGCTACATCCGGCCCCTCGCCTACCGGGGCTTCGGCATGCTCGGCGTGAACCCGTTCCCGAACCCGGTCGACGTGATGATCGGCTGCTACCCGTGGGGCAAGTACCTCGGTCCCGAGGCGATGGACAAGGGCGTCGACGTCTGCGTCTCGTCGTGGACCCGGCTCGGCGCCAACACCATGCCCGCGATGGCCAAGTCGACGGCCAACTACGCCAACAGCCAGCTCATCAAGATGGAAGCGATCGTCAACGGCTACGAGGAGGGGATCGCCCTCGACGACACCGGCCGGGTCTCCGAAGGCTCGGGAGAAAACCTCTTCGTCGTCTGGAAGGGCAGGCTCACGACGCCGCCGTTCTCCTCGTCGGCCCTCCCCGGCATCACGCGCGACTCGGTCCTGAAGATCGCGGCCGAGCTGGGGATCCCGATCGAAGAGCGGGCGATTCCCCGCGAGATGCTCTACGCGGCCGACGAGCTCTTCTTCACCGGCACCGCGGCCGAAGTCACGCCGATCCGCTCCGTCGACCGGATCGTCGTCGGGGCCGGCCGCCGGGGGCCGGTCACGGCCCGGATCCAGCAGGCCTTCTTCGACCTCGTCGAAGGGAAGGTGGCAGACCGCTTCGGCTGGCTCACGCCGGTCGGCGCGGGCACGCCGGCCTGAAGCAGAGGCTTTTCTCGAAGGGCCGGAGTGGCGGAACGGCAGACGCAGGGGCCTTAAAAGCCCCAGACCTGCAAGGGTCGTGAGGGTCGAATCCCTCCTCCGGCAATGGGTTCGACGAATGGGCGGGAAAGGACCCCGGAGACGGTTGCCTGGGCGTTGCCCGCAGGCTTCGAAATCCTGCCGCAGAAACTCGGGAGGTGATCCAGGCTGGCTCGGCGCCTCCCGGACCCGCGTCTCTCAGCGAGGGGGAGGTCCGGCCGCACCGTCCGCGAGCCTCTCCTCCGCCTCGAGCCGATCGTCTGCGCTTTTGATCCGCCCGGAGATCGTCCCTCCACAGCCGGGGCAGGTGGCAGCGTCCGGCAGGAGCTTCGTCCTGCATTCCGGGTCCGAGCAGATCTCGTGGCGCCGCCGAAGGCCAGTCCAGAGCCCGATGGCCGCTCCGCCGAGTCCGGCGAACGCTCCCGACGCCGAGTCGAAGACGAAGGCGGTGAAAGCCATCCCCACCGTTGCCGCGAAAAACCCGAGGATGGTCATGGGGGCCATCACGTTCTCCTCGGGCACCCGGAAGACCGGCCTCCCGGCGTTCGAAACCGGCTTCTCTCGCTCGTCGGCCCAGCCGTCGAAGTCGGGAGGCGGCGGCAGGGGCCTGAGGACCGTCTCGGGTGCGACAGGTGAGGGCCAGGTCGAAGACTCCGGCAGGCCCAGCCGGCGCAGCAGCTTCTCGCGGTCCGAAGAAAGGTCGTCGAGGGCGGCCCGCGCGAAGGCCCGCTGGTTCGTCTCGAGCGAGGCGAGGACCCGCCTCCACTCGCGGGGGGCCGGGTCCCGGGCGACGAGCTGGGCGCCGAGAGCGAAGGAGAATGCCTGCGGAGGGAGATAGCCGGCAGCCGTCGTCACCCAGCTCGTCACGACGTGCGACCCCTGGATCTCGCCGCTCGAGCGGTATCGCCAGCTCGAATTTGCGGTCAGGGCACCGAGCCCGAGGTAGACCGCCGTCAGGTCCGTCCGCAGCTCTTCCTCCTCGCGATCGTCGATGGCGAGGCCCCGGTGTCGCCGGAAGGCGTGAGCCACCTCGTGAGCCATCACCCCCGCGATCGGCTCGAGGTCCGCGACCTGGTCGACGTTGATTCCGAAGGTCGCCGTACCCCTCTCGATCCCGGCGAAATACGCCAGCGCGTGCGGATCGTCGGCCTCCTCCGGCGTGTAGGGCTCGAGCCGGACGTCGAGGTTTCCGAGTCCGGCGTACTGCATCAGGCGGCGCGTGAGCCGGTCGACGGCCGGGAGGGTGGGGGAGTAGGGCTCGGGGAGGAAGCGGCGGGTCGTGTCGAGAATCGGGGCGGCGACGAATGGCGCGAGGCCGGCCTTGCGGACCAGCTCGGCGAGGCCGTCGAGAAGCCATTCGCGTTCTTCTTCTCCGGGCAGGTGCTGCATCAGCTCCTCGTTTCGCCGTCGGGTGCGGCTCCGCTGCGAAAGTCGTCCTCGAGGCCGAGAGAGAACTCCCGAAGACCGCCGGGAAGGGGGGGGGAGTCGATCATTTCTTCCCTTCCTCGCGGCGCCTCAGGATCGCGCCCGTCCCGTTCCCCAGCTCGCTCCCGTCAGGGAGGTAGTGGATGTAGTCGAAGGCGTCGGATGAACGGAACTCGACTCGGGCGCCGGCCGCCAGGCCCGAGACCTCGTACGGGTCGTTCTGGAGGATTCCGTTCACGACGTCGCCTTTCCAGGTGACGACCTCGACCCACATCCACTCCCGGCCATCGGCGTCCGTCTCGAAGGGGGCTTTCAGGAGGAGCCGCTCGCCCGGGGCAAAGCCCTTCCGGGCGAGGGCGGCGAGGCGCGGGAACTCCCGTTTCGCCTTCCGGCTGGCTTCGAGGACCTCTGTGTCGTGGTTCACGTAGGTGATCGCGTCCTCCGAGCCGAACAGGCGAATGATGACTGCCTCCTGGGCCTCGAGGCGGGAGGGGCCGCTTTCCGGCGGGAAGTCGATCTCGAGGAGACGGTTGTTCGGATCGCCCTCCTCCCTGGTTCCGAGGACGAACGCGAGGTCGGCTTGACCGGTGGCGCCATCCAGGTATGAGGCGGAGATGTCTTTCTGGAGGCGTTCGTTCTTCAGGGTGGCGACGTCGAGGCGGAGGCAGCCGGGAGAGTCGAGGCGTCCCTTTTCGAGGAGGGTCTGGGCGGTGAGATTGATGAGATTGCCGACGGAGCTGGAGCTGCCGGCGGGGAGTTCCTCGACGACGAGGTCGGGGAGGCCGAGCTTGCCCATCCCGAGGCTGATCGCCCGGAGAAGCTCGCCGCTCCGGTAGAGGTGGATCGTGAAATGGGAAGGGGCGTCGGGGAGAGGACCCTTCCAGAGGTCGAGTCGCCGCTCCTGCCAGGCCTCGGGCGTGAAGACTTCCCTGGTTTCCTCGTCCCAGAGGAGCCCGCCCGTCTCTCGGGCGAGGGCCAGGAGGAGCTCGTACGCTTCGTGGAGGACGGCGAAGCCCTCGGCCGGGCGATAGCGGAAGTCGAGAACGAAGACCTCTTCGGTCTTCTGCAGCGACTCTTCCTGCTCCTTCGTCAGACCGTGGGCGCAGGTGCGGAGCGAATCGACGACAGGCGGCGCGTACTTGTCGACGGTGAAGTCGGCTATACGGACGCTCGCCTTCCCGGCGGCCTCTCCTTTCCGTTCGAGGTGGAGATTCGGGAAGCGGAGGAGGAGCCTTTCCAGCGCGGAAAGAGGGGGCTGCGTCGGCCGGGGAAGGTAGTACAGGGCCAGTTGAAACGCGGTTCGGTAAGCCCCCAGGGCGCCGGAGTGACTTTCGACTGAGAGTCGCCGGGCGTCACCTGGCGACCCGCTGGAGCCGCTCGAGGAGCTGCTGGTGGAGGCCGAAGTGCCAGGCGAGGGCGAAGACGATGGCCAGGAGGGAGATCGCGGAGACGATCCGTTTCATCGACGGCGCGGGGCGGCCTTCTGGCGGCTGGTGAGTCGAACGAGCGCTTCCCCCGGAGAGACGACCTCGACGGGAGAACCACGAAAGCCGGCCGGGTCGCGGGTGACGAGGAGGTCGCAGCGTGCAGCTCCGCCGGCGGCGGCGCAGACGGCGTCCTCGAAGTCGGCGAAACGGAGCGAGAGGGCCGCCTTCAGGACGGCGGCGTCGACGCGGGCGACGTCGAAGACCGACAGGAGGTCGGAGATGCCTCGGTCGGCGAAGGGGCCACCGCGGGCTTTGCGCATCAGAGAGTGAATTGTCGTGACGCCGTGAGCGGGGATGAAACCGCGCGCCTTCCCGGACTCGACGCCCGCCCAGAGGGCCGAGGCGGACCCGGCCCAGGGGTCGCGGTCGAGGAGGACGTCGAGAAGGACGTGGACGTCGAGGAGGAGACGTTTCACCTGTACTTCTCCTCGAGGTGGCACCGGTGCGCCTCGACGTCGAGGCCCTTCAGGCAACCGCGGAGGCGGCGTAGGACGGGCGGTGCGGCTTCGTCGGGGCGGGGCCCGGAGGTCGCGGCCTCCCGAAGGTATCGCTCGACGAGCTGGGAGACGGAGGTGCCTTCGCGCGCCGCCCAGCTCTTCGCCTGCTGGATGACGTCGTCGTCGACGCTGAGCGTGAGCTTCGACATGTACGTACGAACTCCACAATGATTATACGTATTCCGAGACCCGGATACGCCGCTTCCGCCGCCTCCCGCCACGCGTGCGGGACCCGGGCGTACAGGGGCGGGCTGCGGAGGGTTCCCCAGCCGCCTCTCACCGTGGCCGGCTTCCTGGAAGCGTCGAAGCCTGGTCTGGAAGTTGCAAACCAGACGAGCGGAGCGTGAGGAAACATGAACACGAAGCTGTCTGCCCGGGCCAACGCGCCGAAGCTCGGCACCTGGATCGTCTGCCTCGTCCTTTTCGCCGTTGCTCTCGGCGCCCGCTTCGCCCTGATCCAGCCCGGACCGGTCGTGGCGACGTGGTCCTGGATCCTGGGCTTCGGTCTCCTGCTGGTCGCGTGCCGCTACCGGGGGCTTTGAGGCACGCCCGTTCCCGGCTCGAGCGGGCCGGTCGTTCGTGCGGAGCCCTGCTCTTCCTCGCGCTGTGGAGTCCCTCTCCCTCCGCGAGGGCCGAGCCGCCCGCCGCGAGTTCGCTCCCGGCCGTCGAAGAGCGGGGAGCCTTCCCCGTCGGCGACGTCTTCCGGCCGCTCCTCGCCGACCCGAAGCAGCCGCAGTTCTTCGTCAGCCTCAACCAGTTCACCTCGGAGGGTGCGAGCTACACGCTGGCGTCCGTCGGTTTCGGCGAGACGTTCGGCCTCTACAGGTTCTCGGGAAGCCGCGAAGGAAACGGCCTGCAGCTGGGCCTCGTGGGAGCGATCTTCGCCCAGTTCAACCTGAGCACCGCGTCCTACAACCTCGTCAACGCGGCTACGTCATCGGGATCCCCGTCACGTTCCGGCACGGAGGCCCTTCGGTGCGCTTCCGTCTCTATCACCAGAGCTCTCACCTCGGGGACGAGCTGCTCCTCGGCGGCGACCCTCCGGACCGGATCAACCTGAGCTTCGAAGCCCTCGAGCTGATCGACTCCCAGGAGTGGCGCGGATGGCGGGTGTACGGCGGCGGTGAATACCTGATCCACGAGGAACCGGACGACCTGAAGCCGGCGAGCGCCCACTGGGGTCTGGAGTATCGAGCGAGCAAGCCGTTCGTCTGGAAAGGCCGGCTGGTCGGCGGGATCGACATGAAGAGCCTGGAGGAGCACGACTGGGCCATCGACACGAGCGCCAAGGCCGGCCTGCAGTTCGGCCGTCCCGACCCGGGGCACCGTCGCCTGCGCCTCTTTGCGGTGTGGTACCGGGGGTTCGATCCGCGCGGCCAGTTCTACGCCAACGAGGTCCGGTACTACGGTCTCGAGCTGTCCCTGGGATTCTGACGGGGCCGTACGGGTCCTGGCGGTCTCTCGTCCTCCAGGGCGACGCCAGGGAGTCGGTTGTAGAGCGTTCTGGTGGCGTTGAAAGCCCTACAGCGGCGAACCGTGTGCCCGGGGCGCTGCAGGGCGTCGTCGGCCCGTGACCCGCCTGTCCGCGAGGCCGCCCCCCGACTCGCTACTCCTCCGGCTCCTCCCACCCGCGGGAGCGGCCCAGCGCGCGCTGCCAGCAGGCGCGGAGCCGGTCGACGGAGGCGCGGGGCATGACAGGGTCGAAGCGGCGGTCCTCCTGCCATTGCTCGCGGATGTCCGCTTCGCGCTCCCAGAAGCCGGTTGCCAGCCCGGCGAGGTAGGCCGCACCGAGAGCGGTCGTCTCGAAGACCCGCGGCCGGACCACGGGGACGCCCAGGATGTCCGCCTGGAACTGCAGGAGGAGATCGTTGACGGCTCCCCCTCCGTCGACCCGCAGCTCGCTGAGGCGGATGCCGGAATCGGCCTGCATCGCCTCCAGCACGTCGGCCACCTGGAAGGCGATCCCCTCGAGCGCCGCGCGGGCGAGGTGGCCGCCCGTGGTGCCTCTCGTGAGGCCAACGATCGTTCCGCGCGCGTACGGGTCCCAGTGCGGGGCGCCCAGCCCCGCAAAGGCCGGCACCAGGTAGACGCCGCCGTTGTCGGGGACGGAGGAGGCGAGCGCCTCCACCTCGTCCGAGGAGCGGATGAGCTTCAGCCCGTCGCGCAGCCACTGGACCACGGCGCCCGTGATGAAGACGCTTCCCTCGAGCGCGTACTCGGTCCTCTCTCCGATCCTCCACGCCACCGTGGTCAGCAGGTTGTGCCGCGACGGGACGGCCGCCTCTCCGGTGTGCAGCAGCAGGAAGCACCCCGTTCCGTAGGTGTTCTTCACCATCCCGCGCTCGGTGCACCGCTGGCCGAAGAGGGCCGCCTGCTGGTCGCCCGCGATGCCCGCGATCGGAGTCGGCCGCGAGAAGAGCGGGCCCGCCGTGTGGCCGCAGATCTCGCTGCTCGGGCGCACCTCGGGGAGCATCGCGCGCGGGACGCCGAGGACGTCGAGCAGCTCGTCGTCCCAGTCGCCCGCGTGGAGGTCGAACACGAGGGTCCGGCTGGCGTTCGACGCGTCCGTGACGTGGAGCGCGCCGCCCGTCAGCTGCCAGACGAGCCAGCTGTCGACGGTGCCGAAGCAGAGCTCGCCGCGCTCGGCCCGCTCGCGGGCGCCCTCGACGTGGTCGAGGATCCAGCGGACTTTCGTGCCGGAGAAGTACGAGTCGAGGACCAGCCCCGTCTTCCGGCGGAAGAGAGGCTCGTGGCCGGCCTGCCGGAGGCGGTCGCATAGGCCGGCGGTCCGCCGGTCCTGCCAGACGATGGCGTTGTGTACGGGCCGCCCGGTCTTCCGCTCCCAGACGATCGTCGTCTCGCGCTGGTTGGTGATGCCGATCGCGGCGAGGTCGCGCGTCGAGAGCCCGGCGCGCGTGACGGCCTCCGCCGCGACGCCGGCCTGGGACGACCAGATCTCGCCCGGGTCGTGCTCGACCCAGCCGGGCCGCGGGAAGACCTGGGTCAGCTCCTTCTGCGCGGAGGAGACGATGCGTCCCTGGCGGTCGAAGACGATCGCGCGGGAGCTGGTGGTCCCCTGGTCGAGGGCGAGGACGTACTTCGTCAAGATCACTCCTGGCGGACGGAGCCGTTCGCGAGGCGAATGATCTCACCCGGGTTCGCGGCGAAGGCGCGTCTCGGGGTTGCCCGGCGGGGAACCGGCGCTACCATCCTCCCGTGGCACGCTCCGATCAGCTCGACCGCCTCGAGGAGGTCCTCGGGTACCAGTTCCGCGACCGCGCGCTCCTCGAGCGGGCCCTCACCCATTCTTCCTACGCGAACGAGGCGCCGAAGTCGGAGGCGGTCCGCGACAACGAGACGCTCGAGTTCCTCGGAGACAGCATCCTCGGATTCCTCGTGGCGGAGATGCTCTTCGAGGCTTTCCCGGGATTTCGCGAGGGGCAGCTTTCGAAGGCGCGCTCGCACCTCGTTTCGGAGCCGAGCTTCGCGAGGTTCGCGAAGGAGCTCGGGATCGGCGAAGCCCTCCTCCTCGCTCCTGGAGAGTGCCGGTCCGGCGGACGGGTGCGGGAGTCGCTCCTGGCCGACGCGTTCGAGGCGGTCTTCGCGGCGGTCACGCTCGACACCGGCCTCGGCGCGGCCCGGGACGTGGCCCGGAAGCTCTTCGCCGGGGCGGTCGCCGAGCTGGACCCCGGCGAGCTGTCGTTCCACGACTACAAGACGGCGCTGCAGGAGCTCGCGCAGGGGGAGGGGAAGCCCCTTCCGTCGTATCGGCTCCTGTCGGAGAGCGGCCCGGACCACCTGAAGGAGTTCGTCTTCGAGGTGGTGTATGACGAGGAGCTCTCGGCGAGGGGAACCGGGGCGACGAAGAAGGAAGCCCAGCGGCAGGCCGCGAAGGCGGCTCTGGCGCTCAGGCTGGGGCGCGCGACGCGGGCCTGAGCGGGGGTGCGGGGAGCGCCGCGCGGCGCCCCCCGCGAGGCCTCACTTCGGGAATCGCGAGAGGAAGGCCGCCGGCTTCTCGAACTGGACGACGCGGGGCTTCGACTCCTTCCCGTCCGGGCCGAGGAAGACGATCGTCGGCACGCCCTGGATGTTCCACTTCGTCCGCAGCGCGGCGACCTCGGGAGAGGCGCTCTGCGTCAGGTCGGCTTTCAGGAGGACCCACCCCGCGAGCTCCCGCCGGACGCCGGCGTCGGTGAAGGTGAACTTCTCGAGCTCCTTGCAGGGAAGGCACCAGTCGGCGAAGAAATCGATGACGACCGGCTTGCCGGCGGCGGTGGCCTCGGCGAGGGCGGCGTCGGAGTAGGGCTGGAAGGCGAGGGTCTCGCCCGTCTTCGCCGGAAGGAAGAAGGGGACCGAAGCGGCCAGGAGCGCGATTCCCACGCCGATCTTCACGCCGCGGAACCAGCCGAGCCCCGAGCCCGCCTTCTCGAAGAAGAGAAACCAGACGCCGCCGGCCAGGAGCGGGATCGCGACGGCGAAATCGAAGACGCGGTCGGAGAGAAGGGGGCGGAGGAACCAGGCGGCGAGGGCGACGAGGAGGAAGCCGAAGACCTTTCGGACGGCGATCATCCACTCGCCCGATCGCGGCATCGCCTTGAGGCTGCCGGAGACGGTGCCGAGGACGAGGTAGGGGAGGCCGAGGCCCATCGCGAGGGTGAAGAAGAGGCCGAACCCGAGTGCCGCCGAGCCCTGCTGGGCGACGTAGGTCAGGAGCGACAGGACGAAGGGTCCGATGCACGGTGCCGCGACGAAGCCGACGAAGAGGCCCATCGTCAGCGCGCCCGCCACGCCCGCCTTGCTCCCGGTCCGGTCGGTGATGAAGTGAGGGGCCTGGATCTCGTACAGGCCGAACATCGAGAGGGCGAGCGCGAGGACGACGAGGGCGATGACGACGAGGACTGCGGGCTTCTGCAGCCAGGAGCCGAAGAGCGAGCCGGAAAGCGCCGCGAAGACCCCGAGGGCCGAGTAGGTGACGCTCATCCCCAGAACGTAGGCGAGGGCGAGGCCGAAGGTCCGGCTGGTCTTCCCCTCGCTCTGGCGCGAGAAGAAGCCGACGGTGATCGGGATGAGGGGGTAGACGCAGGGGGTGAGGTTGAGGGCGAGGCCGGCGAGGAAGACGAGACCGAGGATCGCCGGAAGCGACCGCCCGGCGAACGGGCTCGATTCGGCGGGCGGGGCTTTCTCGTCCGGCGGGGCGGAGCCTTCGGCGCCGCGGGCGCCGGCGAGCGGGAAGAGAGCCGCGTTCGCGGGGACGACGGCCGTGCCGGCCGCAGCGACGTCGATGGCGAGGGTGGCCTCGACCTGGCCGGGCGCGAGGCACTGGGCGTCGTTGCAGGGCTGGAAGTCGAGAGTGGCGCGGAGGGTCTTCGGGCCGGGAGCCGCCGCGGCGTCGACCTTTCCTTCCACGACGACGACGGTGTCGCCATCGAAGAGGGCGAGCGGCTTGTCGGAGAAGGGGAGCTTCTTCTCCTTGTGGGGCGGATAGACGGGAGGAGCGAAGGTCAGCCCGTCGGCCGGAAGGAGGGCGGCCAGCGTCGGGATGAGGTAGTCCTCGGAGGGCTTGTTCGAATTGACGTGCCACCCCGGCGCGACCGTGGCGACGACGGCGAGCCGAAAAGGCTCTCCCGCGACGAGCTTTTCCGTGCTGGCGGCGAGACGAAGGGTGACGACCGGAGAAGAGGGGGCCTGGGCCGCCAGGGGGGCCGCGGCGAGGAGCAGGAGCGCTCCGGCCGCGGCGAGCCGGCGACGGGGCCGGGGCGTCATCCCGCTCCCCCTCATTTCTTCGACGGGGAGAGCGCTTCGAGGAGGGCTTCGGCGTCCTTGCGCATCGGAGACTGGGGGTGCTTCTCGAGGAAGGTCTTCAGGCGGGCGATGGCCTTCGGCTTCTGTCCGCGCCCGATCTCGACGTCCGCCAGCCGCAGCTCGGCCTGCTCGAGGAGAGCGGGGTCCTTCGTCGTGGCGAGGAGCTGCTTCAGGGCCTTTTCGGCGTCGTCGAAGCGCTGGGCTTCGAGCGCGATCGCGGCGAGATAGGCGAGCGACTTCTCGCGGAGCTGGGGAGACGCCTTCGCGTCGGCCGTGACGCGCCGGAACCGCTCCTCGGCCATCGCATCCCCGACGCGGCGGAAGGCCTCTTCGCCCACGGCGAACGCGGCAGCCGGGTCGGAAGGCGCCTTCTTCTCCGCGTCGAGCTTGCCGCGGTACTCGGCCCAGGCCTTCTCCGAGTTGACGAAAGACTCCATCCAGGCCGCCTGGCTGGAGCCTCCCTCCTGCCTGCCGGCGAGGAGGAGGTCGGGCGTGACGACGAGCCAGGCGGGCGCGCGCCGGATGCCGAACCGCTTGGAGAGGCGCTGCCCCTCGGGTCCGGCGCGGTCGACGACGACGGGAACCTTGTCCCTCATGAAGGACCGGAACGAGGCGGACGGGTAGATGAGCTTCTCCATCCGGACGCACTCGGGGCAATCCGCGTCCCGAAGCTCGACGAAGACCCGGCCCTCGGGAGTCGATTTGGCGCGCTTCACGGCCTCGTCGAACGTGCTCGCCCAGACGGGATTCTCGTCCTGCAAGCGCGATGCGGCGGGGGTCTTCCCGGGCGTGGTCTCTGGCGACTTCTGCGAGACCTTCTCCGGCTGCTGCGCGAGAAGGAACGGCGACGAGAGGAGTGCGGAGGCGAGGAGGAGTCTCAGCAAAGGAATTCCTTCTTTCTCTTGCAGGCGACGGCGCGAACGGCCGCGTTGACTATTCTAGCGGCCGCCGGTATAACGCCGGGCGTCGCGTCGAGGTGCCCTCCGCAAGGAGCGTGCCGAAACGCGCGGGTGCCCAGGTAGCTCAGCTGGTAGAGCACGCGCCTGAAAAGTGCGGTGTCGACGGTTCAACTCCGCCCCTGGGCACCATCTCTTTTTCCCCGCGAACGGCCCTCCCGGGCCGTCGTGTTGCGACCGGGGAGCGCGCTCTCCGAGGGGCGCTTTTCGCGGCCCCCGGACGCCCGGATTCGGAGAGGCGCGGGCCTTTCCGCAGACTGCTCCTAGAATCCACTCCGGGAGGCATGCTTGGCGATTCTCAAGGTGATGAAGCTCGGGGCGGAGGTCCTGCGCCGCCCGGCGGCCGAGATCGAGGCGAAAGACCTCCGGAGAGGGCGCTTCAAGGGGCTCTTCGAGGACCTGCGGGAGACGATGGTCGAGTACTCCGGGACGGGGCTCGCCGCTCCGCAGGTGGGGTCGCCGGTCCGCGCCGTCCTCTACATGGTCGAGGCGGCCGGAAAGCGCAGCCCGCTGGGCGGGATCCCGCCGACGATTCTCGTCAACCCTTCGTTCGAGGCAGAGGACCCGAAGGAGGTCGAGGACTGGGAGGGCTGCCTGTCGGTTCCGTTCCTCTCGGCCCGGGTGCCGAGGCCGCGGAAGATCCTGGTCCGCGCGCTTTCGGAGACGGGCAAGCCGGTCGAGTTCGTCGCCGAGGACTTTCACGCCCGGGTCGTCCTTCACGAGAGCGACCACCTGGACGGGGTCATCTATCTCGACAGGGTGAAGGACCGCGCCTCCATCCGCTACACCATCGACTTCTGACGCCGTGGACGACGCCGCCGTCTCGGAAAAGCACGCGCGGATCCTGCTGAAGTACAAGCCCGTCTGCGTCTGCAACGGGATCAAGCACCCCCGGGTGGCCGAAGCCATCGCCCGGGGCGCCCGGAGCGTGGAGGACGTGGCGCGGGAGACGGGGTGTACGACCGGCTCCTGCCACGGGGAGCGGTGCGTCCCCATCATCCTCGAGATGCTCGACGGAAAGCGCTGAGGCACCCTTACAATCGACCTCGTGAACTGTTTCACAAGCGCCGGGGGTCTGTGATGAACGACAAGAACGTCCCTCTTCCGGTGGCGCGGATCGCGCCGCCGATCGCACCCGGAGTCCCGTCGACTGCCGGGGCGGACTTCCTCACGACGCAGCTCGACGCCCTCGTGCAGTGGGCCCAGAAGAACTCCCTCTGGCCGATGCCGTTCGGAACGGCGTGCTGCGCCATCGAGTTCATGTCGTCGGTCTCGTCCCACTACGACCTCGCCCGCTTCGGGGCCGAGGTCGTCCGGTTTTCGCCGCGCCAGGCCGACCTGATGATCATCGCGGGGACCATCACCGACAAGCAGGCCCCGATCCTCCGGAAGATCTACGACCAGATGCCCGAGCCGAAGTGGGTCATCTCGATGGGGGTCTGCGCGTGCACGGGGGGCTTCTACCGCGCCTACCACGTCGTCCAGGGCGTGGACGAGATCGTTCCGGTCGACGTCTACGTGGCGGGGTGCCCTCCGACTCCGGAGAACCTGATCCACGGCCTGATCGAGCTGCAGAAGCGGATCCAGTCGGGCGAGCTGGCCCGGCACCGCGAGGCGAAGACGTACGTCCCGATCCGCGTCGGAACCGACCCGCAGGTCGAGTCGATTCCCGCCTGGTCGAAGTCGGTGATGGCGCCGGGGCGGGCCCACGGGCACGAGTTCCCGGAGATGGCCGATACGGCGGAAGCCGAGGCGGCCGAGGCGACCAAGGACGCAGTGGGAGGCAAGGCGTGAGCGCGACCCTTTCCGCGTCGAGCGACGTTTCCTTCGCGCCGCTCATCGAGCGGAAGTTTCCCGACGGATCGGTTCACCTGGAGCGGCGCCCGGCCTCGGACGTGCCGACGGTCGTTTCGACCCCCGCGGCCTCCGTCGAGGCGGCGCGCTTCCTGCGCGACGACCCGGCCGCGGCGTACGACCTCCTCCTCGACCTCGTCGCCGTCGACAGGCTGAAGCTCGACGGCCCGCCTTCCTTCCGGGGAGACGAGCGGTTCCAGCTGAACGCCCTCCTCTACTCGACGAAACGCAACGAGCACCTGCGCCTGCGCGTCGCGCTGCCGGCGTCCGACCCGCGCCTCCCCTCGCTGATCGAGATCTGGCCCGCGGCGGACTGGTTCGAGCGCGAGGCCTGGGACCTGATGGGGATCCGCTTCGACGGGCACCCGAACCTCGCCCGACTCCTGACGCACAACGGTTTCGTCGGGCACGCCCTGCGGAAGGACTACGAGGCGGGGCAGCGCTGGCTCTGCACCGACGAGGACGTCCTCCAGACGAAGCTCGCCGCCCGGAGCGATCTCCCGGAAGACGTCTTCGAGACGATGACCCTCAACTTCGGGCCGTCGCACCCCTCGACGCACGGCACCCTCCGGATCGTCCTGCGCGTCGACGGCGAACGGATCGTGGCGGCCGAGAGCGAGTGCGGGTACCTCCACCGCTGCTTCGAGAAGATGTCGGAGACGCACACGTACACGCAGGTGATCCCGTACACGGACCGCCTGAACTACTGCTCCCCGATGATCAACGGCAACGGCTACGCCCGCGCCGTCGAGCAGATGCTCGGGATCGAGATCCCGGCCCGGGCGAAGGCGGTCCGCGTCGTCCTGTCGGAGTTCTCGAGAATCATGGACCACATGGTCTGCATAGGGGCGAACCTCGTCGACCTCGGCGGCCTGACGACGTTCTGGTACTCGTATCAGGCCAGGGAAGAGATCTACTCCCTCCTCGAGGCGTGCTGCGGCGCGCGCCTCACGTCGAGTTACGCGCGCATCGGCGGGCTCTCGATGGACGTCCCCGACAACTTCGTCGAGTGGTGCCGCAAGCTCGTGAAGAGCGTCACGACTCACATCCAGGAGGTCGACACCCTCCTGACGAAGAACCGGATCGTCCAGAAGCGGATGAGCGGGACCGGAGTCGTGACGAAGGAGCAGGCGATCGCCTGGGGCTTCACGGGGCCCTGCCTTCGGGCCTCGGGGGTCGGCTACGACGTCCGCAAGGACAAGCCGTACGACGGCTACGACGAGGTCGACTTCGACGTCCCCGTGACGACGGCCGGCGACAACTACTCCCGCTACCTCGTCCGGATGGAGGAGATGCGGCAGTCGCTCCGGATCATCGAGCAGGTGATCGCCAGGCTCCCCGGCGGGCCCGTCGTCTCCGACGACTACCGCGTCGTCCTCCCGCCGAAGGAGATGGTCTACAACGAGATGGAAGGGCTCATCTTCCACTTCAAGAACGTCTTCGAGGGAATCCAGGTCCCGGCGGGGGAGATCTATTCCTACACCGAGGGCGCGAACGGCGAGCTCGGCTACTCGATCGTCTCCGACGGAAGCGGACGCCCCTACCGCGTGAAGGTGCGCCCCCCCTGCTTCCCGCTCTTCGCGGCCTTCGAGAAGATCATCATCGGCGGCATGGTCTCCGACGCGGTCGCCACTCTCGGGACACTCAACATCATCGCCGGCGAGCTGGACCGGTAAGAGAGGGAGACGACATGCCCGGAAAGGTCGTCATCATTCAGCCCATCGAGCCGACGCTCGCCGTCCGGCTCTACCTTCCCCTGCTCTCGGGAATGGCCCTGACGTTCAGGAAGTTCGTCGCGAACGTCTTCACGCCGAAGACGCGGCCGACGATCGAGTACCCGGAGCAGCGGCGCGACTATTCCGACCGCTACCGGGGACGGCACATCCTCAAGGCGCGCGAGGACGGCACGCTGAAGTGCGTCGCCTGCTACATGTGCGCGACGGCCTGCCCGGCCGACTGCATCGAAATCGTCGCGGGCGAGCACCCGAATCTCGCCTACGAGAAGTACCCGACCGTTTTCGAGATCGACCTCCTCCGGTGCGTCATGTGCGGCTTCTGCGTCGACGCCTGCCCGAAGGACGCCATCTGGATGACGAAGGACTACGAGATGTCGTACTTCTCGCGGCAGGAGGCGGTCCGCGGGATCCCCGAGCTGACGGAGAAGCCGTCGGACACGGGAGCGGACGGCCCCGGCTACGGCTACCGCCCGTACTACGGCGCGAGCCCGGCGAAGAAGGCGGGGCAGTTCGAGCCCTCCGGCCTTTCGCTCCTCCCGATGACCCTGGCGCGCAACGCCGCGATCAACCGGGTGCCCCCCCCGCCGCCGAAACCACCGGCCCCCGCTCCCGCGCCGGCCGCGAAACCGGCCGCGTAACGCGCGGCCGGAGGCGCCTCCCAACGGGGGCGCGTCGGCGGAAGTGCGCTACCAGATGATCCGGGCGCCGAAGCGGAGCTGGTAGGGGCGGCCCGCCGAGTCGATCGGCTTCCAGTCGCCGCCTTGGCGCGGCCGGGTGTCTGTCGCATCGACCTTTGGGTCCGGAGCGAGGAGTTTCAGGGACGCCTCGTTCACCTCGACGGCAAAGCGGACGCGCGGCTCGCCGGAAGGCCCGGGTCCGCCGAGGGAAAAGACCGAGTCGGAGTCGCCAGGGAGCCGGACGAAGCTCTGTCCCCACGTCGTGTCGAGGCCGGCAAGCGGCGCCGAGGTCGCGGCCGCCGGGGGACCGGGGAAGAGCCGGAAGTACTGCTGGATTCTGGCCGTCAGCGGCGGGTGGTCCGGCTCCACGGCCGCGGCTGCGCCCGCAAGCGAGAACAAAACCGCCAAGGGCCCGAGGTGCCGAACCACAGGCGGAATTCTCCTCCTTCCCTGGCGGAAAGGCACGGACGGCGAGCAGGGTGGGCTTACGCGCCGCCGGTTCGGCCTCTCGGGGCGCGGTGTCAGTGGAGAAACGACCCGCCGTTGAGGCCGAGGGCGGTTCCGTTGGCGTAGGGCGCGAGCGGGGAGAGGTAGAAGAGGATCGCCCGGGCACAGTCCTCGGGCGTGGCGATGCGCCCGAGCGGAATCTCCCCCTCGATCTCGGCCTTGCGCGCGGCGACGTCGGGCCGCGCCATGGCGGTGTCGACCCAGCCGGGGCAGATCGAGTTGGCCGTGATGCCGCGCGGCCCTTCGTTCCGGGCCAGGCAGCGGGCGAGGCTGACCATCCCCGCCTTGGAGACGGCGTAGCTGGCCGCGTCGGTCTCGGCGCGGAACGCGGCCCGCGAGGCGACCATGACGATCCGGCCGAAGCGGGCGGCGCGCATCGCCGGCAGGGCGAGCAGAGTCAGGTGGGCGGCCGACTCGAGGTTCACCGCCTGCGTCGTTCTCCACCGGGAGAGAAAGGCGGCGTCGTCGGTCTCCTCGAAGGGGTTCCGGACGTAGATCCCCGCGTTGTGGACGAGGAGCAGAGGGTCGCCGAGCGTGGCGACGACGTCGCGGTGGAGGCGACGGCGCTCGTCGTCGTCGCCCAGCTCGGCCTGGAAGACGGCGGCCTTGGGCCCCCCGGCGCGGGCGATGTCGGCGGCAACCTCCTCGGCTTGGGCGCGGCTCTTCCCGAAGTGGATCGCCACCCGTGCGTTGCAGCTTCCGAGGAGGCGCGCCGTCGCGGCGCCGATGCCCCGGGAGGCACCGGTGACGAGGACGACGCGGCCCTCCAGGTCGAGGAGCGGGGAGGTGGGGGGAGTCATCGCGTCCATCCGCACAGTCTCGCACCGCGGGGCCGGCGGCGTCAGCCCCCGAGCCGGACGCGTGCGAGGGCGCCGAGGGCGCCCGTGAACTCGCCGAGCGGCAGGAAGGAGGCCTGCGCCCCGACGAGGGCCGTCACGCCGCCCAGGATCTCGACGAGGAGGGGGTTGTTCCGGAGAGTCGAGCCCGCGTAGAGGACCTCGGGCCTGCGGCGAAGTGGCCCCTCTTCAGTGGCCGAGGCGAGCGCGACGGCGATCTGCCCGGCGAGGAGGGCGACGTTCTCGCCCACGAGTCCGAGGAGGGCGTGCGCGACGTCGTCGGCTCGCGGCTCGAAGGCCTTGCCGAAATTCGCCGCGGTCAGGTCGGGCACCAGGGCGATGCCGCCGGGCCTGTAAAGGTCGCCGACGAGGAGGTCGACGCGTCGACGGTCCCCCGTCGCGGCGAGGGCGACGAGGCGGTCGTGGTCGTCCGTCCCGAGGAGGAGGCGGCCGAGGCCCCGGAGCGTTCCGCCTCCGAGGGCTGTTCCGCCGACGCGGGCGACGGTGCCGTTCTCGTCCATCCTGAGGATCGATGTCCCGGTACCGAGGCTGACGAGCAGGTGCGGGTAGGCCGGCGACAGTCCGGCTCGTGCCGTCAGGATCGGCTCGCCCGCGCCCCAGGAGGCGAATTCGTCGACGACGGTGACGGTGCGGGACGGGGCGAGGCGGTCGGCCAGGGTTGTCGCGCCTCCGCCCGTGGCGGCGACGATGCGGAGCGAATGACGGAGGAGAAAGGCGTCGAGAAGGCGGTCGTCCCCCGCCGGAGCGACGAACGTCTCGAACGAGGGGAGCGGCCTGTCGACGGGGACCGCGACGGCTTTTACGAGCGTGGCGCCCAGGTCGACGCCGGCATCCCAGAGGCTCATCGGGGGGGATTGTCTCCCGGCGGGCCGGACGGTGCGGACGGGGTAACATCATTTGTTCTCCGGCCGGCCCGCAGCGCCGGTCCGAAGCGCCGCCCGGCTCGGGCGGGAGCGGCCGGGGCAAAGGGAGATCCGAATGTACGACGCCGTCCTGGACGCCCTCACCGAATCGTTCGGCGACAACGCCGGATTCGCGCTCGAGCTCTACGCGCAGTACCGGCTGAACCCGGGGACCGTGGGAGACGACTGGCGGAGGACCTTCGAGCGGTTCGAGAAAGACGCCCGCGTCACCGCCGCGACGGCCCCCGCGGCTCCGCCGCCGCCCGCGAACCTCGAGGCCGGAGCCCCCACGCCCGTCGCACCGCCCGTCGCACCGCCCGTCGCTGCTGCGGCCGCGGTTCCCGCCCCGCCGTCCCGCCCGGCGGCGCCGCCTCTTCGGCCCGGGGAGAAGCTCGTTCCGCTCGTCGGCGGCTCCGCGACGATCGCGCGGAACATGGACGCCTCTCTCGCCGTCCCGACGGCGACCTCGCAGCGCGTCCTTCCGGTCAAGGCGATGGAGGAGAACCGGAGAATCCTCAACCACCACCGCGAAGCGGTGCGCCAGTCGAAGATCTCCTTCACCCACCTCGTCGCCTGGGCGATCGTCCGGGCGATCGAGAAGCACCCCGGGATGAACGACGCCTTCGCGGAAGCGGAGGGGCGTCCGCAGCGCGTGAGGAAGCCGCACGTGAACCTCGGCGTCGCGGTCGACGTGACGAAGAAGGACGGCTCCCGGACCCTCCTCGTCCCGAACATCAAGCTCGCCGAGGAGCTCGATTTCGCCGAGTTCGTCGCGACCTTCGACAACCTCGTGGGAAAGGCGCGCCGCGGTTCGATCGAGCCGGAGGCGTTCCTCGGGACCTCCATCTCCCTGACGAACCCCGGCACGCTCGGGACGACGTCGTCGTCCCCCCGCCTGATGCCGGGGCAGGGGTGCATCATCGCCACGGGCTCGATGGGCTACTCGCCCGAGTTCGGCGCGATGCCCGAGGAGATCGTGGCGAGCCTCGGGATCTCGCGCGTCATGGCCGTCACGTCGACCTACGACCACCGGATCGTCCAGGGAGCCGAGTCGGGGGCGTTCCTGGCGACGCTCCAGGCGCTCCTTCTCGGCGGCGAGGGCTTCTACGAGAGGATCTTCAAGGACCTCAAGGTCCCGCACCGCCCGGTTCTGTGGGAGCCCGACCGGAACCCGCCGTTCCTCGGCGGCTCCTCGAAGCTCGAGATGGTCGAGAAGCAGGCGCGGATCCTGCCCCTCATCAATTTCTTCCGCGTCCGCGGCCACCTCCTCGCCGATCTCGACCCGCTCGGCGTCGACGCACCGCCGTACCACGCCGAGCTCGACCCGGCGACGTTCGGCTACACGATCTGGGACCTCGATCGCAGGTTCATCACGAACGGCCTCGCCGGGACCGATCAGGCGACGCTGCGCGAGATCCTCGAGGTGCTCCGCCAGACCTACTGCGGAAAGATCGGCGCCGAGTTCATGAACATCCAGCTGCCGGACCAGAAGAAGTGGCTGATGGACCGGATGGAATCGTGCCGGAATCGGGCGGCCCTCACCACGGAAGACAAGCGGCGGATCCTCGGCAAGCTCGTCGAGGCGGAGAGCTTCGAGAAGTTCCTCCACGCCAAGTACGTCGGCCACAAGCGCTTCTCCCTCGAAGGCGGGGAAGCCGCGATCCCGCTCCTGACGCGGCTCCTCGACCGGGCGGCGGGGTTCGGCGTCGAGGAAGCGGTCATCGGCATGTCCCATCGGGGCCGCCTCACCGTCCTGACGTCGGTCGTCGGCAAGCCGGTGTCGCAGATCTTCGCCGAATTCGAGGACGTCCTCGACCCGCAGTCGATCCAGGGTTCCGGCGACGTGAAGTACCACCTCGGCGCCGTCGGGGCCCACGAGGCTCCGGACGGGGCCCGCGTGAAGCTCGGCCTCGCCCCGAACCCGAGCCACCTCGAGGCGGTCGACCCGGTCGTGGAGGGAATGGTCCGGGCGAAGCAGGAGCGCCTCGGCGACGCGGCGCGGGAGAGGATCCTCCCCATCCTCCTCCACGGCGACGCCGCCTTCGCGGGGCAGGGGCTCGTGGCCGAGACGCTGAACATGTGCCAGCTCGAGGGGTACCGGACGGGCGGGACGATCCACGTCGTCGTGAACAACCAGATCGGCTTCACGACGAACCCGAAGGATGCCCGTTCCTCGCCGTACTGCACCGACGTGGCGAAGATGATCCAGGCGCCGATCTTCCACGTGAACGGCGACGATCCCGAGGCGGTGGCGCAGGCGGTCGACCTCGCGATGGAGTACCGGAAGACGTTCCGCCACGACGTCGTCGTCGACATGGTCTGTTACCGCCGGTACGGGCACAACGAAGGCGACGAGCCGAGCTACACGCAGCCGCTCCTCTACCAGAAGATCCGGAACCACTCTTCCGTCGCGCGCCTCTACGGCGACGCCCTCGTCCGCGACGGCGTCTTCACGGCCGCCGAAGTGGAGCACTTCTGGGTCGATGCGAAGCAGAAGCTCGAGAAGGCGTACGACGCCTCGGCCGCGACCCGGACCCGGGGCGCCTTCTCCGACTCGCTCGTCGCCCCCGCGGCCCCGCGATACCCCGCGCCGGGAGGCGTGCGCGAGAAGCTCGAGCGCGTGGTGAAGGCCGTCTCGACGCTCCCGGCGGGCTTCGAGGTCCACCCGAAGCTCAGGCCGCTCCTGAAGAAGCGGGCCGACTACCTGAGCGGGCGGGCCGAGATCGACTGGGCCGGCGGCGAGATGCTCGCCTTCGGGATGCTCCTTCAGGAAGGGACGCCCGTCCGGCTCTCCGGGCAGGACTCAGGACGTGGAACCTTCAGCCACCGGCACTCCGTCCTGGCCGATCCGAAGACGGGCGCGGAGTGGATCCCGCTCAACGCGATCGCCGAGCCGCAGGCCCGTTTCGACGTGATCGACTCCTTCCTCTCCGAGGCCGGAGTCATGGGGTTCGAGTTCGGCTACGCGGTGGCCGACCCGTCGACGCTCGTCCTCTGGGAGGGGCAGTTCGGCGACTTCGCAAACAGCGCGCAGGTGATCATCGACCAGTTCATCGCCGGCTCCGAGCAGAAGTGGAGCCAGACCTGCGACCTCGTCCTCCTCCTGCCGCACGGACAGGAGGGGCAGGGGCCGGAGCACTCCTCGGCCCGTCTCGAGCGCTTCCTGACGCTCTGCGCCGAGAACAACATGAGCGTCGCGAACGTGACGACGCCCGCGCAGTACTACCATCTCCTGATGCGCCAGATGCGCGACGACGTGAGGCGACCGCTGATCGTCATGTCGCCGAAGAGCCTCCTTCGCCACCCGAAGGCGGTCTCGACGTTCGACCAGATCGTCGAGGGGGAGTTCCAGCCGGTGCTCGACGACGCCGCCTTCGCGGCGGCGGGAGCGGAGAGAGTTCGCCGCGTCGTCGTCGCGAGCGGCAAGCTCGTCTACGAGCTCCTCGCCGCGCGCGAGAAGGCCGGTTGCAGCGACGTGGCGATTCTCCGACTCGAGGAGCTCTATCCGTTCCCGGCTGAGGCGCTGGGGCGCGCGATCGGGCGCTACCCGAAGGACGCGACGCTCGTCTTCGCGCAGGAAGAGCCGAAGAACATGGGAGCCTGGCGCTTCGTCCGCGAACAGTTCCTCGAAGGATCCGTCCCCGGGGCAGGGCCCGACCGGCCTCTCCAGTACGCGGGGCGACGGCCGTCGGCCAGCCCGGCGCCGGGCTCGCACCACGTCTTCGCGATGGAGCAGGAAGCGATCGCCTCCGACGCTCTCGGCCTCCCGGCGGAGGTGCTGGAGAAGGGCTGACGGGGGCGAGTACGGAGGGACGGGGGAGCGGGAGACGAGGGAACCGGGGAACCGGGGAACCGGGAGAGCCAACCTCACCGTCACGTCGCTTCTACAGGGGCCGCGTGCGGGGCGGTACGTCCCGCGGCCGCCTGCTGCGCGCGCACGACCCGCTTCCGAGCTCGCTGCGGCCGGGCGGGGCGCCCGCGCGAACTCCTCGCTTCGCTCGTCAGACACGCGCGCGGGCTTCATCCCCGCCCGGTCCTCGCGAACTCGAGCGGGTCCCCGTGCGTGCTCGGGGGCGGCTCGCGGGACGCACCGCCCCACCCGCGGCCGGCGAGCTTCAGGTTTCCGAAGGGAGCCGCCTCCGGCGGCCCCGGAAGGGGCTTATAGACGGGGTCAGGTCTACCTTCTACACTCTGCGTGCAAATCGGGGCGGGTCTTCAGCACGGAGAGGGTCAGGTCTACCTTCTACGCTTTACGTTCAGGTTGGGGCGGGACTTTGCCATGCACCTCGGCAGGGCCAGTTCTCCCTGGCGGACTTGGAACTGCGCTCTACTGTGTTGGCTATAGTAGAAAATCAAGACCTGACCCCGTGGGATGACCCTAATGGCTCTGCTCTGCTCGACGAAGGCTCTGAGCGGGCGGGAGGGGTGTCCCGCGAGCGACACGTGAGCACGTGCGGGTCGCGCGCGCGCAGCAGTCGCCGTGGGACATCCCTCCCGTCCGCGACTCGAGCGGCAGGGTGAAGTCAGCGCGAAGGTTCTCCGTTCTCCCTGGCCTCCCACGCATTCCCGGGGCTCCCGGCCTCTCCAGTCTCTTCGGCGCTACCGGTACTCCTCCAGGATCGCGGCGAGCGCTTCGCGGGAGGGACGGAGGCGGTCCTCTCCCATCGTCGTGAGGGGTTCCTCGACGGCGTTGAGGAGGGTTGCGAGCTCGGCTTCTCCGGCTCGAGGTAGAGGATACCGGTCAGGAATTCCTTCGCCGTCCGGCTCCGGTGAAGGGTCGCGAGGACCTGGTCCTTGTCGGTCGGGTCGTAGTCGCGATCGACGGTGTGGAAACGGACGAGGCTGCCGTCGGGGAAGGGGACTTCCTTTACCTCTCCCGGGGGGATCTCGGCGATCGTGTCGTCGAAGAACGGGACGAACCCGATCTCGTGGAGCGGTTCCTCGTGGTCCCTGGCGTACTTGTAGCTCTTCGTCGAGCCTTCGTGGTCGTTGAACGTCACGCAGGGGGAGATGACGTCGATGACGGCGGTGCCCCGGTGCGAGATCGCGGCCTGGAGGATCGACTGGAGCTGCTTCATGTCGCCGGAGAAGGAGCGGGCGACGAAGCCGCAGCCGAGCTCGATGGCGAGGCCGCAGAGGTCGAGCGGGACGAGCTCGTTCGCCCCGCCCCCCTTCAGCGTCGAGCCGACGTCGGCGGTGGCGGAGAACTGCCCCTTGGTGAGGCCGTAGACGCCGTTGTTCTCGACGACGTAGACGAGCGGCATGTTCCGCCGGACGAGGTGGGCGAACTGGCCGAAGCCGATGGAGGCGGTGTCGCCGTCGCCCGAGACCCCGATGCCGATCAGCCCGGGGTTGGCGAGGAGGGCTCCCGTCGCGACGGAGGGCATCCGTCCGTGAACGGCGTTCACGCCCCACGCGCGGTTCAGGAAATAGGCGGGCGTCTTGGACGAGCAGCCGATTCCCGAGAACTTGGCGACCCGCCGGGGCTCGATGCCGAGCTCCCAGAAGGCCGTGACGATCTGCTTCGTGATGACGTCGTGGCCGCAGCCGAGGCAGAGGGTCGACTTCGCGCCTTCGTAGTCGGTTTTCGCGAGGCCGATCCGGTTCACCTTCGGGGGGGTGGGGAGCGTGGCGCTCATCGGGCACCTCCGGCGGGGCCGCGGTGGGAGAGGACGGCGTCGACGACCGTCGTGGCGTCGAGGGGGAGCCCGTCGTACTGGAGGACGGAGACGAAGCGGGCGGCGTGGCGGGGCAGTTCGTCGCGGAGGAGGGCGGCGAGCTGCGCGTCGCGGTTCTGCTCGACGACGTAGACGACCTGGTGTCGGTCGATCCAGTCTTTCGTTTCGATGGAGAGGGGGAGGGCGCGGAGGCGCAGATAGTCGAGCGGGAGGCCGTGATCTCGCTCGAGGAAGTCGCGCGCCTCGGTCGTCCCGTAGTGGGAGGTGCCGAAGGCCAGGAGACCGGCGACCGCGCCGGGACGATCCTCGGTGACGGACTTTGGGAGCATTCCGCGCGCGGTCTCGAGCTTTCTCGCGAGCCGCTCCATGTTCTCGACGTAGTCGCGGGGTTTTTCGGAGTAGCCCGCCTTCTCCGTGTGCCCCGAACCGCGGGTGAAGTAGGCCGCCTTCGGATGGGGCGTGCCGGGAAGCGTCCGCCACGGGATGCCGTCGCCGTCGAGGTCCTTGTAGCGGCCCCACGTGTCTTTCAGGCGCTCGACCCCTTCGGCGTCGAGGACCTTGCCGCGGTCCAGGGGCGCCTCCGGGTAGGGGAAGGGATCGGACATCCAGTTGTTCATCCCGAGATCGAGGTCGGTGAGGACGAAGACCGGGGTCTGGAGCCGCTCGGCGAGGTCGAAGGCCTGCTGGGCCATGGTGAAGCACTCCTCCGGCGAGGCCGGGAAGAGGACCGGGTGCTTGCCGTCGCCGTGGGAGTTCGTGTGGCAGATGAGGATGTCGCCCTGCATCGTCCGGGTCGGCAGGCCGGTCGAGGGGCCGACGCGCTGCACGTCGAAGATGACGGCGGGGATCTCGGTGTAGTAGCCGTAGCCGATCAGCTCGGACATGAGGGAGACGCCGGGGCCGGAGGTCGCCGTGAAGGCGCGCGCCCCCGCCCACCCGGCGCCGAGGACCATGCCGATGGAGGCGATCTCGTCCTCGGCCTGGACGATCGCGGCCAGGGCGCGTCCCGTCCCGGGGTCGACCCGGTGCTCGGCGCAGAGGTCGATGAAGCTCTCGCAGAGGGAGGAGGAGGGAGTGATCGGGTACCAGGTGCAGACGGTCGCCCCCCCGAAGAGGCAGCCGAGGGCCGCGGCGGAGTTCCCGTCGATGATGAGCTTGCCCGCCGTCGCGTCCATCCTCTCGACGCGCTGCGGGAGCTTCTCGGGGAAACCTTCGGCGGAGTGCTCCCGGCCGAGGCGCACGGCGGCGAGGTTCAGGTCGATCGCCCTGGCTTTGCCCGCCAGCTGCTTTCGGATCGACGCCTCGATCTCGACCGGGTCGATTCCGATCAGGTCGGAGAGGACGCCGACGTAGATCATGTTCACGAGGAGGCGCCGGAGCTTCGCCTGGTCGGGGGAGAGGGGAAGCTTCGTCGCGAGCTCGGCGAACGGGACGGGGTAGAGGAGCAGGTCGTCGCGGAGCTTCTCGACGCCGAGCTTCTTCTCGTACACGACGGACGTCCCGGGCGCCGCCGCGAGGGCGTCTTCCGCCGCCGTCTCGGGGTTCATCAGGACGAGGACGTCCAGCTCGCGCCTCCGCCCGATGTAGCCGTGGCGGCTCGCGCGGATCGTGAACCAGGTGGGGAGCCCCTGGATGTTCGACGGGAAGAGGTTCTTGCCGGAGACGGGAATTCCCATCCGGAAGATCGAACGGAGCAGGACGCTGTTGGCCGTCTGGGAGCCGGAACCGTTCGCCGTGGCGACCTGGAGAGAGAAGTCGTTGACGGCGGCGGAGGATGAGCGGTTTGTCGACATCCGGATAGACCTCCTCCCGTGGCCCGCGAGGCGCTGGTGCGGACGGAAACGGGTAAACCTACAATGGTAGCCGGAAACCGCGTGCTCCGGATCCGCCCGTGCGAAGCGCCCCGGGAGGAGTGATGACCGAAGTTCCTGCCGAGACCGAGAGAGTTCCCGCTCCGGTGCCTCCCGTCCGCGGCGTGTGCAGGGCGGTCCGAAGGAGCCGGCGGTGACCTCGAGGGTCGGGGCCCTCGTCCGGAGCTTCCTGCAGACGGACGGCGACGCGCTCTATCTCATCGCTGGCGAGAAGATCTTCATTACGCGCGGGACCACGAAGACCGTCGCGGGGCGCGAGGTCGTGAGCGACGAAGCGTTCCGGATCGTCGTGGAGGAGATCGCCCCGGGAGTCTCGCCCGAGGTCCTCTCCCGGAACAGAAACCGCCTGCCATTCCTTGCGGGAGAGGATCTCGCGCCCGTCGCGATCCAGTTCTCCATGGTTGCGGGGCGTCCGGCGATGATGATTCTCCGGAAGGCGATGGATCCGGAGGGGGAAAAGCCGGAACCGCTGGAACCGGGCGCTACGGAGGTCCCCGAGCCACCGGTCGACACCGCCGGCCCCCGCGAAGAGCCGCCTCTCTCGAAGAGCTTCGTCAGAGGGGCCACGCGGCCGATCCCTTCCCTGGCCAGCCGGGAGGCGGTCGAGCTCGAGAGGCTGCTGGCCCTCGCCCGTCAGCAGGGGGCGTCGGATCTCGTTCTCTCTCCTTCCGAGCGGCCCGTCTTCCGGCTCCAGGGGAGCCTCGTTTCCTCGGCGACCGCTCCCTCCGGGCCGGGGGAGATCGACGCGTTCCTTTCGCGCCGGGCACCCTCTCGGGCGATGCGGCTGCTCGAGTCCGCGGGAAGCGCACGCTTCGTGGTCGAGGTGGACGGGGCCGGGCGGTGCCTCGTCCGGGCCGCGAGGGACCGAAACGGGACGGGTCTTTCGGTCCGGCTTCTCCCGGCGGAGGCGCCGTCGATCGAGACGCTCGGCCTGCCCGAGGCGGTCCTCAGGCTGGCCGGACCCGCCCCCGGGCTTCTCCTCGTTGCGGGCCCGCCGGGCTCGGGAAGGACGACGACGCTCGCGGCGCTCGCGGCGCATGCCGCCCAGCGGCGAGGGGAACGCGTCGTGAGCGTGGAAGACCCGGTCGAGATCCTCATACCGCCGGGACGGGGGAGCGTCAGCCAGAGGGAGTCGGGGACGCACGTCCCGTCCGTTCGGGCCGGGCTCCGGGCCGCCTCGCGGGAAGACGCCGACGTCGTCTTCGCCGGCGCGGTTCCCGACGCGGGGTCGGCGGCCCTCCTCGTGGAGCTTGCGGCGAGCGGCCGCCTGGTCCTGGCTCCGGCTCCCGCGCCAACGCTGGCTCTCGCGCTCCAGTGGCTCGACGCCCTGCTTCCCGAGGGCCGGCGGGCCGAGCTGCGCGCACTCCTGTCCGCGACGTTTCGAGGCGGGCTCGCGCTCGCGCTCTGCAGGGGGCGGACGGGGGATCGCGTCGCGGCGGCAGAGTCGCTCCACCCCGGCAGCCTCGCCGCCGAGATGATCCTCGAGGGCCGGCTCTGGGCACTGTCCGAAAGCCTCGGGGCTTCTCCGGGGTACGCGACCCTGAATTCCAGCCTGGCCGGGCTCGTCGGGGCAGGCCTCGTGGAGCCCCGCGAAGCGCTCCTGCGCTCGCTCGACCGTTCCGCGCTCCTCGCCCGCTTTCGGGAGGAAGAGGTGGCGCTCCCTCCCGAGTTCCTCCGCGGAGCGCCGGGAGGAGCCCAGGAGGCCTGAGGGGTCCTCTCCCGGAGGTATCCTTGAAGACCGGAGGTCACGCGAAGATGGCCCAGAAGAAACCGAAGAAGCCGGCCCGGCCGGTGCCCGCAAAGAAGGGCGTCGCCAGGCGCGAGCCCGTCCCCGCGAAGGGCCGGGCCGTGCGTCCCCGTCCCGTCGCCAAGAAGCCTTCGCCCGCGACGAAGCCTTCCCCTGCGAAGAAGGCGGGTCCGGTCGTGGCGAAGAAGCCGGTCCCGAGCGATCCGTTCGGCGAAAAGGCCCTCGTCGCGACGTTCACCGAGCTGATCCGCCGCGCCGCGACGTCGATGCCGCCGGACATCCTCGCCGCCATCGAGGCCGCGCGGGATCGGGAAGCGGAGGGCTCCGTCGCCCGCGAGACGCTCGGCGTCCTGCTCGAGAACTCGCGCATCGCGGCCGCCACGTCCCGCCCCGTCTGCCAGGACACCGGAATGCCGCTTTTCGAAGTCGCGGTTCCGCGCGGGGTCTCGATCCGCGCGATCGAGAAGGCCGCGGCGAAGGCGACCGAGGTCGCGACGGCCACCGGCTATCTCCGCCCCAACTCGGTCGACACCCTGAGCGGAAAGAACACGGGGAACGCTCCGGGGCGCGGGATGCCGATCGTCCACGTTCACGAGCACTCCCGCTCGGGACTGAAGGCCGACCTCATCCTGAAGGGAGGGGGCTGCGAGAACGTCGGGGCGCAGTACTCGCTTCCGAACTCGGAGCTGGGAGCGGACCGCGACCTCGACGGGGTGAAGCGGATCGTCCTGGACGCCGTCTTCCAGGCGCAGGGGAAGGGCTGCTCTCCGGGCATCCTCGGAGTCTGCATGGGGGGCGACCGCGCGAGCGGAATGGGGGAGGCCAAGCGCCAGCTCTTCCGCAAGCTCGGCGACCGGAGCCCGGAGCCCGCGCTCGCCGCGGCGGAGGAAGAGCTCCTTACGAAGGGGAACCTCCTCGGGGTCGGCCCGATGGGGTTCGGTGGAAAGACGACGCTCCTCGGCGTGAAGATGTCGCACCTCGCGCGCCTTCCGGCTTCGTATTTCGTCTCCGTCAGCTACATGTGCTGGGCGACGCGGCGGGCCTCCGTCGAGGTTTCGTCCTCCGGAAAGGCGGTGTACGCGCAATGAGCCTGGCAAGAAAGCTGACGACTCCCCTCACGCCCGAGGTCGTCCGGTCGCTGAAGAGAGGCGACGCGGTGGAAGTCTCCGGGCTCATGGTCACGGGCCGGGACGCACTGCACAAGCTCTGGGTCAAGACCTGGCCGGAGTATCCCGACCTCGACCTTCGCGGCGCGGTCCTCTACCACTGCGGCCCCGTCATGCGGAAGGAAAAGAACGGCTCCTGGAGCGTCCTGGCCGCCGGACCGACGACCTCGATCCGCGAGGAGCCCTACCAGGCCGCGGTGATCGGGAAATACGGATTCGGCGGCGTGGTCGGCAAGGGCGGCATGGGCCTGAAGACCCTCGCCGGGCTCAAGGAGCACGGAGCCGTCTACCTGCACGCCATCGGCGGCGCGGCGCAGGTCCTCGCGCAGCGGGTCGTGAGGGTCCTGGGAGTGAGGCACCTGGAGGAGCTCGGCGTTCCCGAGGCGATGTGGATCTACGAGGTCAAGGACTTCCCGCTGATCGTGACGATGGACGCGCACGGAGATTCCCTCCACGAGGAAGTCAGGAAGGGCTCGAAGGAGGTCCTCGACGAGCTGCTCGGGAGGAAGAAGCCGGCCGCCTGATGCGGATCGTCTCTCTCTGTCCTTCGATCACGGAGAGCCTCGTCGCGCTGGGACTGGGCGGGAGCCTCGTGGGGGTGACGCGCTACTGCGTCCACCCCCGCGAGGCTCTCGCGGGAGTCCCGCGTGTCGGCGGAACGAAGAATCCCGACCTCGCGGCGATCGCGGCGCTCGGGCCGGACCTCGTCTTCTGCAACGCGGAGGAGAACCGCGACGTCGACGTCGGAGCGCTCTCGAAGGACTACCGGGTCGACGTGAGTCACCCGACGCGCGTCGCGGACGTCCCGCCGCTGCTCCGGCGGCTGGGCGAGCTGACGGGGACCGATGAGGTCGCGCAGGAATGGGCCCGGGCCGTCGAGGAGAAGCTCGCGGCGGCCCGTTCGGGCCGGCCGGTTCCGTTCGCCTACCTGATATGGAAGGGGCCGTGGATGGCCGCCGCGGCGGGGACCTACATCTCCGACCTGCTCGAGACGTTCGGGGGCGTGAACGTCTTTCCGGCGGGGGCCGGGCCCTGGCCGGCGACGGACGAGGTGCAGCTGGCGGCGCTCGCGCCGGAGCTTCTCGTCCTGCCGGACGAACCATTTCCGTTCGGCGACGCCGAGCGGGTGCACTGGGAGGGGATTCTCCCGGCGGCCCGGATCGCTCTGGTGCCGGGAGAGGATTTCTGCTGGCACGGGGTGCGCACCCTCCGCGGGCTCGACGCCGCGCGGGCGCTCCTCGGGGAGGTCGCGTGAAGGCCGTTTTCGTCCTCGTCCTGTTCCTGGCCGCTCCCGCTCCGCTCCCGGTGCCGACCGCCGGACCCCCGGCGGCGCATCCTCCCGCGGGCCGCTCCTGGATCGTGGTCCAGACCGACGGGACGCGGTTGAAGTTCGAGGCGGCCCCGGAAAGCCGATCGGGCATGCTCGTGGGGCGCCTCCAGGGTTCCGGCACGTTCGTGTCGATCCCGGTCGCGCGCGTCGATGCGTCCGCCACCGAACGTGCCAACGCACCGGGCGCCGTGGCCCCCACGCCGCCTCCGCGACCCGCGGCGACCCCGCGCCCGTTCGCGATTCCTCCTCTCGGCGATCGCGTCCGGATGAAGACGAGCCCGGAGGACGCCCGGAGGATTCTCGAGGGGGCCAAGGCAGGAACTCCGGAGGCGTCGCCGCCGGCCGGCACGACTCCGTCGCCCACCGCCGCAGCCGAAGAGAAACCTCCGACCGACAACCACGGCCGGGGGGAGACCTACTGGAGGGAGCGGGCCGAGGCGACGCGCGGCGTGTTCGACGAGGCCGAGCGGAATCTCGCCGCCGCCGAGAATCAGCTCAAGTCGGCCGAGCAGTCGTTCCTCGGCGTCGGCGAAGCGGAGCGAAACACGTACATCGTCCGGGTGATCGAGATGCGGGCCGTCGCGGAGAAGGCCCGGGCCGAGCACACGAGCGCGAAGGGGCGGTGGGAAGCGCTCCAGGAGGAAGCCCGGAAGGCGGGCGCCTTCCCCGGCTGGCTCCGGTGACGGGCTAGATCACCCCGGGTCGTCTGAGGAGGTCGAGGAACTCCTCCCGCACCGCTTTCTGCTTGAAGACGCCGCGGATCGCAGAAGTGACGGTGACGGAGCCGGGCTTGCGGACTCCGCGCATCTCGACGCAGAGGTGCCGGGCTTCGAGGACGACCATGACTCCCAGGGGCTTCAGCTCCTCCTCGAGGACGCCGGCGACCTGCTCGGTGAGCCGCTCCTGGAGCTGGGGGCGCTTGGCGAAGAAATCGAGGAGGCGAGGGAGCTTCGAGAGCCCGACGATCCGCTCGTTCGGGATGTACGCGATGTGGCCGTGCCCGTAGAAGGGGACGAAATGGTGGGCGCACATCGAGTAGAAGGGGATCTCCTTCTCGATCACCATCGAGGTGTAGTGCTCGTCGTTCGGGAAGGTGGTCAGGTTCGGGCGGGTTCCCTCGTCGAGGCCCGAGAAGATCTCGAGGTACATCTTCGCCACGCGGCGGTCGGTGCCGGTCAGGTTCGGGTCGGTCTCGGGCGAGAGGCCGAGGATCCGGATGATCTCCTTCACGTGGGGCGCGATGCCGTCGATTCGCGGATCGCCCGGCCCGGTCGTGTCGGGGGCGTCGGGCCGGGCGGCGAGCGGGGATTCCGGTTTCGCGGTCATGGGGAGATCATACGGTTCACAGGAGGATCCGGATGGCCAAGCCGACGAGGGAACCTCGCGCCACCAAGATCGTCGCGACGATCGGACCCCGGGCCGAACGGGAGGGCGAGCTCGTTCGCCTCCTCTCGGCGGGCGTCGACGTCGTTCGCCTGAACGGGGCCCACTGCGCGCCGGGAGACATCGCCCGCCGCGTGGCCCTCGTGCGCGACGCCGAGAAGGTGGTGGGCCGTCCCGTGGGTGTCCTCCTCGACCTCGGCGGGCCGAAGATCCGCGTCGGCCCGATCGAGGGAGACACGACCGTCTGGAAGGACGGGGACCTCGTGGAGATCGTTCCGGGGTTGCGCCGCGGCGGGGGAAAGCAGATCTCCGTGACGTATCCCGCGCTTCTGTCGGAGGTCAAGCCGGGCGCCGAGATCCGGATCGCCGACGGGCTGATCCGGCTGAAGGTCGAGAGCCGGGGGGCCGGGTCGCTGAAGGCGAGGGTCCTCGCGGGCGGGACCGTGAGGAAAGGAGCCGGCGTCAACCTCCCGAGCTCGGTTCTCTCGGCTCCGGCCGTGACGGCGAAGGACCGCCGCGACCTGCGCGAGGGGCTCGAGGCCGGGATCCAGTTCGTCGGCCTCTCCTTCGTGAGGAGCGTGGAGCACGTGAAGGCGCTCCGGCGCCTGATCGCGGAAGCGGCCCCGGAGCGCCGTCCCTGGATCGTCTCGAAGATCGAGCGGATCGAAGCCGTGACGGGACTCCGGGAGATCGCCGCCGCCTCCGACGTCCTGATGGTGGCGCGCGGGGATCTCGGCGTCGAGATCGGCCTGGCGGCCGTCCCCGGGGCGCAGCGGGCGATCCTGCGGGGGGGGCACGACAAGTCCGTCCCCGTCATCGTGGCGACCCAGATGCTCGAGTCGATGATCGAGCACCCCGTTCCGACGCGCGCCGAGGTGTCGGACGTGGCGGGCGCCGTGAACGACGGGGCGGACGCCGTGATGCTCTCGGGCGAGACGGCCGTCGGGTCTTACGCCGTGGAGGCGGTTCGGACGATGGACGAGATCGCGAGGGTGGCCGAGGCCCAGAGGCCGATGCCCGTCGAACCCCCTCACCGGATCGCGGACGGCGAGGATCACACGCCGGTCGTCTGCGACATGGCGACCGTGGCGGCGCGCCGCGCGGGGGCGGAGGCGATGGTCGTCTACACGGCGTCGGGCCGGACGGCCCGGCTTCTCTCGAAGGAGGACTCCCGGATTCCGATCGTGGCGCTGACGAGCTCCGAGGAGGTCCGGCGCAGGCTGACGCTTCTCAGGAACGTCGTGTCGTTCTGCATCCCGGCGTCCTCGACGGTGGAAGGGATGATCGCTGCCGGGGACGCGGTCCTCCGGGCGCACGGCCTTTCGCAGGCGACGGTCGTCGAGGTCTCGGGCGCCGCGGCCCTCGAGGGGGCGACGAACACCGTCCGGATCCGGACGCTCAGGCCCGCCCGCAAGTGACGCCGTTCGGCGGGGCCGACCTCCACTTCCACTCCACCGTCTCTGACGGAGTGGAGTCGCCCGCGGAGCTCGTCCGGCGCGCGGTGGCCGCCGGCCTCTCCGTGGCCGCCCTGACGGATCACGACGCCGTCCACGGGGTGCCGGCGTTCCTTTCGGCGGCGGCGGGGACGGGCCTCGTCGCCGCCGGGGGAGCCGAGCTCTCCGTCGAGGACGGAGGCGAGGACGTCCACCTCCTCGGGCTCTTCCTCGATCCGGAGGAGCCCGCCCTGATCGAGCGGCTGGTCTGGTTCCGCCAGGTGCGGGACCTTCGGGGCGAGGCGATGGTCGGCAGGCTCGCCCAGCTCGGGGTCGTGCTCGACCTCCCGGCGATCCGGGCGACGGTCGGGGCCGGCGCCTTCGGGCGGCCGCACGTGGCCCGCGCTCTCGTCGCCGGCGGGTTCGTCCAGAGCGTCGGGGAGGCGTTCGACCGGTATCTCGCCACCGGACGCCCTGCGTTCGTCCCGAAGGCGAAGTGGGGGCTGGCGGAGGCGATCGCGGCGGTCCGCCGGGCGGGAGGCCTCGCGGTCCTCGCCCATCCCGTCTGGTATCGCGACCCGGACGAGCTTCTCCGCCGGGGGCGCGACCTCGGTCTCGACGGCGTCGAGGCTTTCCACCCGGACAACGCGGGGCGCGAGGAGGACTTCCTCGAGAAGGCCGCGACGCTCGGCCTTCTCGTGACGGCGGGCTCCGACTTCCACACGCCCGCCCAGCCGGAGCGGACCCTCGGGGTCCGCCGCCTCTCCGAGCCTCTCTGGGAGCGGGTCGCCGAGGCGGCGACCGAGCGCCGGAGAGAGGCGGGGCGGGCCGCGCTCGACCTCTCTCCCCGCTGATCCCGTCCGGGACGGGATTGGTGTAGAACAGGCGGCCCATGGCTCCCGTCGTCCCCGCCGAACCCGAGTCCCTCCCGTCGCGTCCGGAGGTGGAACGGAGCCTCCTCGGAGCGCTCCTGATCGACGGCGGACTCCTCACGCGGGTGATGGAGCACGTCGTCCCGGAGGACTTCGCCTCCGAGGCACACCGCCTCGTCTACGAGGCGTGCCTCGCCCTCTCCGACAGGAAGGAAGCGGTCGACCTCGTGATGGTCGAGTCCGAGCTCGAGCGGAACGGGCGGCTCGCCCGGGCGGGCGGCTCGGCCTACCTCGCGAGCCTTCTCGACAACGTTCCCGACGTCGAGAGCGTCGACAGCTACGCCCGGCTCGTACGAGAGGCCGCGCTCCGCCGGCAGCTGATCCTCCAGTCGCGCCGCGCGGCGCGCGCCGCGGTCGACGCCCCCGACGCGCAGGCGGTTCTCGAGGTCGCCCAGCAGGAGCTCGTCGACATCGCCAAGGGGAGCCTCCGGGGCGGGTTCGTGCGTCTCTCCCACATCGCGGAGAAGAACGAGGAGGAGATCCAGAAGATCCAGGCCCGCGGCTCGATGCTGACGGGCCTGCCGACGGGCTTCTCGCGGTTCAACGCCCTGACGCAGGGCCTGCAGAAGACCGACCTCATCGTCCTGGCCGCCCGGCCCGGCATGGGGAAGACGGCCTTCGCCCTCAACATCGCCTCGCACCTGACGATCCACAACGGCTACTGCGTCGCCTTCTTCTCCCTCGAGATGAGCGCGCCCCAGCTCGGGTTCCGCATCCAGTGCGCCGAGGCGCGCGTGAACCTGCAGCGGCTCCGCGAGGGGCGTCTGTCGAAGGAGGAGAAGAAGTTCCTCTTCTACACGACGCAGCAGATGCGCGACGCGAGGTTCTTCATCGACGACCAGCCGTCGATCTCCCTCCTGGAGATGAGGGCGCGGGCGCTCCAGCTCAAGCAGGCGCAGAAGGGGCTCGACGCGATCTTCGTCGACTACCTCCAGATCATGGGCTCGCGGCAGAAGTACGAGAACCGGACCCAGGAGGTCGGCGCCTACTCCCGCGGGCTGAAGGCCCTCGCCAAGGAGCTCGACGTCCCCGTCGTCGCCCTCGCCCAGCTTTCGCGCCGCACGGAGCAGCGCGGAGCGGAGAAGGAGCCGCAGCTCTCGGACCTGCGCGAGTCGGGCGCCATCGAGCAGGACGCCGACCTCGTCGTCTTCCTCTCCCGGCCCGAGTACTACGACAAGGACACGGCGGACAAGAACGTCTGCGAGGTCATCATCGCCAAGCAGCGGAACGGCCCCACGGGAAGTTTCACCGTCGGATGGTCCGGCGAGACGACCCGCTTCTCCGACCTCGCGCAGGTGCCCGAGGGCGGCGGAGGGTGAGCGGGCCTGTCGCGCCGGGTATCATCGGCCCGAGAGCGCCCCTCTTGACCCGAACGAGCCCCGAGTATCCCCCCGGCAGGAGGCCCGATGGGCCTCCTTGAAACCGTCGGGAGGCTCGCCCTCGACGCCCTCGAGTTCCACGGCCGCTGCATCTCGCTCCTCGGGCTCACGGTGCGGGGCCTCTTCCGGAAGCCCTTCGACGGCCGTGCCCTCGCCACCCAGGTCGTCCGGGTCGGCTTCGACGGCCTTCCGGTCGTCCTCCTGACGGCCGTCTTCACCGGGGCGGTTCTGGCCCTCCAGACCTACGTCGGGTTCAAGCGCTTTCACGCGGAGGCCTGGGTCGGCTCCGTCGTCGCCCTCTCTATGCTCCGCGAGCTGGCGCCCGTCCTGACGGGCCTCATGGTCACCGGGAGGTCGGGGAGCGCGATGGCCGCCGAGATCGGCTCGATGCGCGTGACGGAGCAGATCGACGCTCTCGTCTCGCTTGCGACCGACCCGGTCCAGTACCTCTTCGTTCCGAGGATCCTCGCGGGGATCATCGTCCTCCCGATGCTCGTCGTCCTCGCGAACGCCCTCGGGATCACCGGCGGCTACCTCGTCGCGGTGCGCCTTCTCGGAGCGAACCCGGTCGTCTACGTCCAGAACACGTTCCAGTTCCTCTCGCTGAACGACCTCTGGTCGGGGCTCATCAAGGCGGGCGTCTTCGGCTTCCTCCTGACGCTGATCGGATGCCAGCAGGGCTTCGACACGACGGGCGGAGCGGAAGGGGTGGGCCGAGCGACGACGGCGGCCGTCGTCCTCGGTTCGCTCGCCATCCTCGTCTCCGACTTCTTTCTGACGAAGGTGCTCTTCTGAGCGCCCTGGCGCCGCTCCGGGATCCGGGCGTCTCTCCCGAGATCCGGTTGACGGGCCTCTCGAAGCGCTTCGGCGCGAAGGTCGTCCTCGACGGGCTCGACCTGACGATCGCCAAGGGGCAGTCCATCGTCATCCTCGGCAAGTCGGGGACGGGGAAGAGCGTCCTGCTCAAGCACATGATCGGGCTCCTGACGCCCGACGCCGGGACGGTGGAGGTCGAGGGCGAGGACCTGTGGGGGGCGTCCCGTTCCCGCCGCGACGAGATCCGCCGCCGCTTCGGGATGTCGTTTCAGGAAGGGGCTCTCTTCGACTCGATGAGCGTCGGCGAGAACATCGCGTTTCCGCTGAAGCGGCACACGCAGATGACGCCGGGCGAGGTGCGGGCGCGCGTGGCCGAGTGTCTCTCCCTCGTGAAGCTCCACGGGATCGAGGGGAAGCGCCCGTCGGAGCTCTCGGGCGGCATGCGGCGGCGCGTCGGATTCGCGCGGGCCATCGCGTTGAAGCCGGAGGTGCTCCTCTTCGACGAGCCGACGACCGGGCTCGACCCGATCACGACGGACGTCCTCGCCCGCGTGATGATCGATCTGAGAGACCGGATGAACCCCACGATGGTGACGATCACCCACGACCTGAAGGTCGCGTTCGAGGTCGCGGAGCGCGTGGCGCTTCTCGACCGCGGAAAGATCCTCGTCGACCTCCCTCCGCGGGAGTTCGAGGCCTCGAGCGACCCGGGGGTGAGGGCGTTCGTCCAGGGTGACGGGAGCGAGGACGCGGAGTCCGGGCTTCCCGCGGAGGCAGCTGTATGAACTCGACGGCCAAGATCGGCCTCTTCACCCTGGCGGTTCTCCTCGCGCTGGGGGTGCTCGTCCTGAAGATCGAGGACCTTCCGTTTCTCGGCAAGGCGCGCGCGGCCTCGGCGGAGGTCACATTCAAGGACGTCGCCGGGCTCGACGACAAGTCGGCGGTGCGGATCGCCGGTGTGAGGGTCGGGAAGGTCGACGGCATCCGGCTCCTCCCGGACGGAACTGCCGTGGCGCGGCTCGTCTTCGACGGCGACGTCGAGCTGCGCGACGGGGCCTGGGGCCAGGTGAAGAACCTCGGAATGCTCGGCGACAAGTACGTCGATCTCTACGCGGGGGATCCGGCCAGGCCCCGGCTCGCGGACGGAGCGCGCCTCCCCGGCCGTTCTTCCGTCGAGTTCGACGAGCTGACGAAGCTCGCCAGCGACATCGGCAAGGACGTGAAGGAGCTGACGGGCGCGCTCTCGGGCTCGCTGGGAGGCGAGGCGGGGGAGGCGAAGATCAACCGGATCGTCGACAACGTCGGCGCGCTCGCCGACCAGCTCAGGAACCTGGTCGAGTCGAACCGGCAGAACGTGAACGTGACGATGGCGAACCTCAGGGAGTTCTCCTCGTCGATCCGCGAGACGCTCGCCCGCCTCGACCGGATCCTCGACGAGAACCGCTCGGGTGTGAAGGGCTCGGTCGCCAACATCGAGGTGCTCTCGGGGAAGCTGAAGACCTCGGCCGAAAACCTCAATTCGATCACCGGGAAGATCGACGCCGGCGAGGGGACGATCGGCAAGCTGGTGAACGACGACGACACGCACAAGAACCTCAACGAGGCGCTCACGTCGGTGAAGAACGGCGTCGAGGAGCTCCGGACGACGCTCACGCGGATCAACCGGATCGAGCTCGACCTCGGCTTCTACGGGGAGTACGCGACGCGGACCGAAGCGTACAGGGGCGCCTTCCGGGTCGACGTGATGCCGCGCGAAGGGAGGTTCTACCGCTTCGAGGCGATCGGACTGACGAACGGACGGCGCTTCGACGAGACGTACCGCTACGAGACGAGCATCGACGGCGGGCCGCCGACCGTCGTCTCGACGAAGGTGACGCGGACCGAGGACGCGTTCGCCCTCTCGGCGCAGCTCGGCCGCCGGATCAAGGACACGACGCTCCGAGCCGGCCTGATCGAGTCGCGAGGGGGGGTCGCCATCGACCAGCACCTCCTGAAGGACCAGCTACAGCTCTCCGCCGAGGCGTGGGATTTCGGCCGGACCAGCGGCAACGCGCAGGTGAAGCTCTTCGGGCAGTGGCAGTCGCGCGGCGCGGTCTTTCTCCGGGGCGGAGTGACCGACGTCATCAACCCCGCGGGACGCTCGTTCTTCTTCGGCGCCGGGATACGCTGGAAGGACGAGGACATCAAGACGCTCCTGCCGGCCGCCCTCAGCGCCTTCTGATGGCGAGGCGGCCGGGGCGCGTCTTCACCTGCACGGCCTGCGATGCCCAGAGCCCGCGCTGGCTCGGGCGCTGCCCGGAGTGCGGCGGCTGGAACACCTTCGTCGAGGGTGAGCCCGAGCGGCCCGCGCGCCCAGGGGAGCGCGCGGCGGCGACGACGCGCTCGCCGATCCTCCGGATGCAGGACGTCGACGCGACGGACTCCCCGCGCCTCCTGACGGGGCTCGCCGACGTCGACCGGGTCCTCGGCGGAGGGCTCGTCCCGGGCTCCGTCGTCCTCCTCGGCGGCGAGCCCGGCATCGGCAAGTCGACTCTCCTCCTGCAGGTGGCCGCGAGGCTCGTCGCGCACGCGGGCCAGGTCCTCTACGTCTCGGCAGAGGAGTCTGCGCGGCAGGTAAGGCTTCGGGCCGACCGGCTCGGGGCGGTCGTCGACGGGCTTCACCTCCTCGCCGAGACGTCGGTCGACAGGATCCTCGAAGCCGCCGCCGAGCGGCCCTGGACGGCTCTCGTCGTCGATTCGATCCAGACGGTCGCCTCGCCGGACCTTCCCTCGACGCCCGGCTCGGTCTCGCAGGTGCGGGACGCGGCGGCGCGGCTTTCGGTCCACGCCAAGACCGGCGGGACGCCGGTGATCCTCGTCGGGCACGTGACGAAGGACGGGACGCTCGCCGGGCCGAAGACGCTCGAGCACCTCGTCGACGCCGTCCTCTCGTTCGAGGGGGAGCGGTTCCAGGCGCATCGCGTCCTCCGGGCCCTGAAGAACCGTTTCGGCCCTGTCCACGAACTCGGAGTCTTCGAGATGACCGGCACGGGCCTGGTCGAAGTGACGAACCCTTCGGCCCTCTATCTCGGCGGGCGGACGGGCGGACGCCCCGGCTCGGCGATCCTGGCGGCCGTCGAGGGGACGCGTCCTCTCCTCCTGGAGGTCCAGGCGCTGACCGTGCCGGTGAAGTACGGAACGCCGCGACGGACGGCGATCGGCTTCGACGGGACCCGCCTGGCGCTTCTTCTCGCGGTTCTCGAGAGGCACGGCGGCCTCGCGCTCTCGGGCCACGACGTCTTCCTGAACATCGCGGGGGGCGCGGAGAGCGAAGAACCGGCGGCGGATCTCGCGGTCCTGGCCGCCGTGGCCGGGAGCGCCCGGGAGCTGGCGCTGCCGAAGGGGGCCGTGACCTTCGGCGAGGTGGGGCTGCTCGGAGAGGTCCGCGCCGTCACCGACGCGGCGCTGCGGCTCAAGGAGGCGGTCAGTCTCGGCTTCACCGAGGCGTTCCTGCCGTCCGGGAATGCGACGGAGGCGGCGGAGTTCCCGGATCTGGCGGTGACGCCCGTCTCGAGCGTCGAGGAGCTTCTCGCGAGGACCGCGGCGCCCGTTCGGCCGATGGAGCCGGGCCGGCGCTTGTGAAGACGCCGGCCCGGGGGGCTGCGGGGAAATCCGCGGTCAGCGGCCGAGGCTCGCGGGGAAGATCTCGTAGGGGAGGACCCCGGGGACCGTCTCCGGGCGGGACGTGGAGACGTAGGCGAGGAACGGCTGGTCCGCCGTGACCGAGACGAACGCCCCGCCCGGGGAGCAGACCGGAAGGCCCTTCGACGGGAGGTCGTTGAACTGCACCAGGGACCTGCCGGGCACCTGGAACGTCATCGGGTAGGGGAGAAGCCCCGGGCCGTTTGGCGTGCCGACGACGAAGGATGCGGCGCTGTCGCCCGAGTTGAAGACGGTCAGGTTGATCCGGCGGCGCGCCGGGGCCTCGCTCGCGCATTCCTCGGCCGAGAAGGAGATGTCTCCGGCGACCGCCGTCATCCCGGCCGGAACGAGCTCCTTGAAAACCGGGAGCTCGACCCGGCCGAGGGCCATCGGGGGCTTGGGAAGGCCTTCCGGCACCGATTCGAGGCGCTCGAGGGTGGCGCGCAGGGGCATCCGGGTTGCGGCGCTGAAGGCGAGCATCTGAACGGTCTGGCCTGGCCGAAGCGAGCGCGTGTCGAACGTGGCTCCCGCGCCCGCGGCGAGGGAGACCGGCTCGGGCGAGATCGTCCGCTCGCCGAGGGCATCCCAGGCGCCGACCGGTGTGACGACCGCGGTCTGACCGGAATTGTTGTAGGCCGAAAGGGTGCTGGCGAGCGATCCGGCCGCGCCGGTCGCCGAGAAGCCGGGAACCCAGAAGATCGTCGCCTGCGGCTCCTTCACCTCGAACTCCGCGGTGCCGATGGTCCGGGCGGGCATCAGGGAGTAGGTGAAGGTGACCGCGACCTTGTAGGTGCCGCCAGGCAGGGGGCCTGCGGCGATCTCGAGGCTCCAGGGCCGGATCACGGAGAGGCAGGGGCCGACGATTCCGGAGTAGCCGAGGTTCACCTGAAGGTACTGGCCCGCGCGCGTGAGCCGCGCGCGGGAGGCGTCGGGAACGCAGCTGTCGGGCCACTGACCCGACAGCTTGAGGACGACCGGATCGCCGGGGGCCGGGGCCGACGGTGCCGTCGTGATCGTGGCGGACGGCAGCTGCTGAGCGGCGGCCGGCGACGCTCCCGGTACGACGAGGGCGAGGGTGACGAGGAGGATGAGGAGCGTCTCGCGGTGTCTCATGCAATCACCTTCCGGTCCGAAGTGACCGTTCGGACCCGTGCCTCACGCACGATTATGACGCCGGAGGCCGGCTGGCTGGAAAGTACGAAAGCCCTCCCGGGCCCGCTGGGGCGCGAGAGGGCTCGAATAGTCCCGGGGGAAGGACGGGCACGCCGGGCGGGTGGTGAGCCCAACCCGCCCGGCAAGCGAAACGGAAAGGCCTAGAAGCGCCCTCGGCCGATCGCCCAGAGACCGGCGGCCGCCAGGGCTGCCGTCAGGGCGAGGAGCGAACCGAAGCTCAGGGTCGGGATGTTCCCCTCGGTCACGTTGATCGTGAAGGGGGCCACGGTGAACGGGATCGTCGTCGGGCTCGTCGTCGGGCAGCCAGCCTGAAATGCCGACGAGAGCTGGAGAGGCTGCGCCGCGCCCGCCGGATTCGGGGTCAGGACGAGCACGCCGGGGCCGCTGGCCGTGAAGGTGAGCTGCGCGACGCAGACGGACCCGGTGGGAGCCGACGAGTTGGCGTGGGAATCGGTGATGGCGACGATACCCGAGGCGTTGGCGGCGGCGACCGGGGTCGTGTCGAGGGGGGCGCCGAACTCCGCCGACGTGCAGCCTGCCGAGGAGGTGAAGGTGGCCCGGCCGATCGGGAAGCCGACCGGGACGACGTAGCCGCCGAGAACGGCCGGAACGCTGCCGCCGCAGGTGCCGGTCACGCCGGTGAGGTTGACGTTCACGTCGACCGTGAAGGGGAGGCCGGACTGAACCGTCGCCGGGCCGGTGAGGGTGACCGCCGCCGTTCCGGTGACGGGCGCCCCCTGGCCGAGCGCCATGCCGGACACGAGGAGGGTCGCAATCGCGACGAGGAGCGTCTTCTTCATCTCGAACCTCTCGAGCTTCACCGCGCCACCGCGATCGGGTGCGCCTTCAGCTCGTTCTCACGGGCCTGGGTGAGGAGCGGGGTGACGACCGAGACGATCTCGGTCTTCACGGTGTCGCGTCCGCCGGCCACCGTCTCGACGAAGGCGAGCCGGGCGACGTTCACGAGTCCCGTCGGGCCGTCTTCCTGCACGTTCATGGCGGTCAGCGTCACGGTGCCGGACTCGTTGGCCTTCTGGAGGAAGGTGTGGACGGGGGCCGAGGTGAAATTCGCCGCCGAGCCGCCGCGCACCGACGACAGCCGCACGGACGCGGGGTCGAAGGAGACGCGGACGAGGTAGGCGCCGAGCGGTGCCGGAGCCCCGTCGATCTTGACGTCGGTCAGGTCGATCGTGACGGGAAGACGGAACGCCGTCGGACGGGCGAGCTCGCCTTCGGCGCGCGGCGCCGGGAAGTCTTCCGGCTGGGCCGCTTCAGGTCTCGCCACGGAGCGGGCCGCCCCGGCCGGGGACGCCCCGTGAAGGGGCGCCGCGCCGGCGGCGAGGACGGCGAGCGCAAGGGTGAGGGTCTTCATCCGGTTCATCTTTCTCACCTTTCTCGTCGACTCACTGCGGCAGGCAGGCGAGGTTGCCTACCATGTAGTTCTGGAAGAGGACCTGGTCGATGACGTTGACGCCTGCGACCGGGTTGGAGATGTCGGCATAGCTCAGAGGCGCGGTCCACGGGCTGCCCGGCGCTCCGGGAACGACGCGGCCCGTGAAGTAGCCGCCGAGGATCATGAGGTCGAGGAGGTTCGCGGCGCCGTTCTGGTCGAGGTCCATCCAGGCCGCGACCGTGAGGTTCGCGGTGGCGGTCCCGATGTTCCCCGCGACGTCCTGCGCCCGGAAGGTGATGACGTGCGTGCCGGCCGGGAAGACGTGGCCCAGGGCGGGCTGGCCGCTCACCTCGGGCGCCATCATCGTCGCGGTCGACTCGCACGGCGGCGGGTCGATGGCCGTGCCTCCGTTGAGGAAGGCCAGGAGCGGGGCGCTCGTGCCGGAGGAGGCGGCCGGCGGGTGCGGGGCCGGGGCGACGAGGTCGCACGTGCTCTGCATCATCGCGAGGTCCGCCGGCGGCGTGACGACGGGAAGGGCGGTGTCGGTGCAGCCGACGCAGCAGACGCGCAGGCCGGTGGTGATCGTCAGCGCCCAGCCGGTCATCGTTCCGGTGTCCCCGGACGCGTCGTCCACGACGTAGAGGTTCCAAGTGCCGTTCGGGTCGAGCCCGTTGAATGCCGAGAGGGCCGTCGCGGCGGATGGTGCCGGGGCGGGGGCGGCAAACGGGTCGCCTGTGCCGATGTTGGTCGGCTGATAGGTTCCCGTGGCCAGGGGCCCGGCGTCGGGAACCGGGCCTGCGGCCGCGTCGTCGAACGTCACGGTCCCGTTTACGATCGGAGTGAGGCCTCCGGCGTCCGAAAGGACGATCAGGCTCGCGCCCGTCGGACCAACGAGGAGGACGTCCACGTCGTCGGGCCAGGTGTGGCTGAGACCGTTGAGCGTGACGGTGACCTTGAGGACCGGATCGGTGAGCCCGGAGACGGCGATCGTCGTCGGATACGGCGTGGCCGGTCCCGAGCTCGGGATCGTGACGGGGACCGCGGAGCTGAACGGAGCGGTGGCCGTGTTGAGCTGCCCCATGGTGAAGGTGTAGGCCGTCGTCCCCAGGTTCGTGGCTCCGTCCTGCAGGTCGAGGGTCGCGACGACGTCGCCGCCGCAGCTCCCCGCGGCCGTGAACGTGAAGCTCCGGCAGACGGCCGCACCGCCTGCCGTGACGACGCCGTAGGTCTGCGCCGCGCTCGGGCTCGTGACGCCGCCCGTCGCCTGGAGGGTGCCCGTGAAGGCTGCCGTGGTGTCGGCGGCTCCGCCAGCGTTCTGCAGGCAGAGGCTGACGGTGACCGTCTCGCCCGGGTCGACGACGCCGTTGCCCGGCGCGCAGCTCTCGGTCGTGATCGACGAGCCCGAGGCTCCCACGATCGGCGCCGGGGTGCCGGGGACGGCGTTGGCGACGACGAGGGCGAAGTCCTGGTCGAGCGCGCCGCCGGAGTTCGGGACTCCGTCACCGGCGATGTTCGTCGCCGTGACCTTGACGAGGGCGGTGCCCGTGACGCCCGCCGGGAGGAAGACGCTCTCGACGTTGTTCCGCGGGTCGGCGGTGCCTCCGGGGGTGGAGTTCGCGCCGGTGAAGACGTTGCCCTTGTACGTCTGCCCGCCGGCGGTGACCTCGAGGTCGAGGTTGTTGACGTAGGCGTTGCCCGACGTGGGGCCGAAAGCGTCGGTCCAGGCGAGGGTCACCCGGAACGGCTGGCCGCCGTCGACGATGTTGACGAAGAAGGTGCGGGCCTGACCCGTCGCCGTGAAGAGGTCGGCGCCGACCTGGTCGCGAATGATCGCGTTCGTGGGAGTCATCGCGAAGGCGCGCTCGAGGTTGACCATCCCCATCCCCTGGCTGTTGGAGGGGAGTGTGTCGTTCGCCGCGACGCCCGTCATGTAGCGCGTGGAGCTCATCAGCCACGCCTTCGTCATCGCCGGGCTCGGCGGCGTGAGGGCGTTGTTGATGAAGTACTGCCGGACGAGCGCCGCGGCGCCGGCGGTCGCCGGCGTGGAGTGGCTCGTGCCGGAGGAAGCGGTGTACCACTGCTGGGCGAGCGGCCAGAAGTTGCTCGTCCCGGGGCCGGCGCAGACGCCGGTCGCGTCGAAGCAGCCGCCGGCGACGCCAACGCCCGAGACGGGGCTGACGTTCGTCGCCTGGAAGACGCCGCCGGAGACGTGCGTGCCCGGGGCCTGGATGTCGGGCTTGATGCGCCCGTCGTCGCAGGGGCCGCGGGACGAGAACGAGATGACGTCGTTGGCGCTGTCGGCGCCGGAGTCGGCGATGCCGCACTGGTCGGCTCCCCCGAACGCCTGCTCGTTCTCGGCCGCGCCCACCGTGAGGAGGTTCTTGCCCGTTCCGGGCGTCCCGATGGTGTTCGCGCCCGACCCGGCGTTGCCGGCGGAGAAGACGATGACCATCTCCTGGTTGCCCGCCACCGGGAAGGTGGAGCCGGCCGGCTGAGCGTCGCGGACGAGGGCGTCATAGGCCTGCGCGTCGGTGTTGTACGCGCCGCCGGTGTTTGCGCCCCACGAGTTGGTGCTGATGCGCGCCCCGTCGTTGTAGGCCTTCGACTGGAGGTTCGGGTAGTTGGGGTCCGTGAAGTTGTTCGGGTCGAAGATGACCGACGAGCCGACCTTCACGAACGGGGCGACGCCGACGCCGTAGCGGTAGCCGGCGGCGTCCATGTAGGGGAACGCCGTGAAGATGCCGCCGTCCGGAACGTAGCCGCTCACGATGTGCGAGTTGAGGGTCCCGTGCCCGTCGCAGCCCTGGATGGTGCTGCCGGCGTTAGCGGTCCCTTCGAGACGGTTGTAGACGACGCGACTCACTCCGGCCGGGTCGCCCCCGACCCGGAGGCCGAAGTGGTTCGGGCTCGTCGTCGCGTTGTCGATGCCGCTGTCGGTGACGTCGACCGCGAAGCCCGAGGCGGTGAACTGGGCCTGGGTGAAGCCTTTCCCGGCGAGCCAGGTGAGCCAGTTCGGGTTTGCGGCCGGCAGCGGCACCTGACCGGCCATGATGATGTTCTGCCGCTCGTCGTGCTTGACCGGAATCACGTAGGGCTGGATCGACACGACGTCGGCTCTCGCGGCGACCAGCTTGACGCTCTCGGGGGCGAGGCCGGCGACGACGTTCACGTAGCCGAGGAAGCGCCACTCGTTGTAGTACGCGCCGAGCTTCAGCTGGGCGATCGTACGGAGCGTCGCGGTGTTGACGGCGTTGTCCTCGACGAGCTGGATCGAGTAGAGGTTCTCGCCGTCCGCGGCGAGAGCCCTCGCGCTCGCGGGGTTGGCGAGAGCCTTCGCCAGCTTGGCGGGGACCTTCAGGTCGGCGCCGTAGGCTCCGTCCCACTGGACGAAGGGCCTCGTGCCGGCCAGGGCCTGGACGCTGGCGATCTGGGCGGCCGAGCCCCAGACGAGGTAGGCGTTGCGGGGAATGTAGTTGACGACGCGGACACCCGTCTCCGTGAGCGCGCGGTACCACTCGGGGCGGACGGGACCCGCGAACTGGACAAGGTGGAGGCGGCTGCCCTCGGAGGCCGCCAGGACGCGCGGGCGGCTCTTGACGCCGCGCGTGGAGGTGTCGAGGCTGCCCGAGTTGAGCTCGATGAGGTTCTCGGAAGCGAGCACCTGGACCGCGGCGTCCGTGGCTGCAAGCTCCTCTGCGGCCTTGCGGGCCACTTCGTACACGCCGAAGTCGCCGTAGTCGGCGACCATTCGTCCGGATTTCGCCGCGGCGCCCCGTGCCTCGGGCGTGGCGACACGGATCTTGACGGTCCCTTCCTCCCCGAAGCGGCCGTCGGGCCGCGACGGGGCCTGCGCCGCACCGGCCGGCGCGTTCCAGAGACACATGTTGAGGACCAGCAACAGCGAAGTTGCGACCTCGGCGGCGGTCCTCTGTTTTCCTGGCGGTACCCTCATTGATGAACCTCCCTCCTCAGCGTGCGAGCCCACCTTTCCGGTCTCTTCGCGCGGTTCTGCCGGGCCTGGCGCCGGAATGCCGGCGGCAGTTCCGCTTGACGCGCGAAAATGTGAAGGGCGGGAAGTCACGAAAATCCGGGCCGAATAGATAACAGGGACCGAACCCTGTCAAGGATGGAAGAACGCCGGAACGCGTGCGGTGAGAAGCGGGCCGGCGGCCGAATCGGGGCGAAACAGAGGCCTGATTCGACCCTCCCGGACGCGGCCGCCGGGCCCCCCACCCGAACGTCTCGCCAGTCGTCAGACGGGCAGGACGGGCTCGTCTCCCGTGAGGACGCGGAACGCCTCGACGTACCGGGCCAGCGTTCCCGCGACGACCTCGGCGGGAAGGGCGGGGGCCGGCGGGGACTTGTCCCACCCGGACGTCTCGAGCCAGTCCCGAACGAACTGCTTGTCGAAGGAAGGGGGGGAGCCTCCCTCGCGCCACGAGCGGGCGGGCCAGAAGCGGGAAGAGTCCGGGGTGAGCGCCTCGTCGATCCAGACGACGGAGCCGTCTTCGTCGAGTCCGAACTCGAACTTCGTGTCCGCGACGATGACGCCCCGCTCGGCAGCGTACGCCGCCGCGGCGGAGTAGATCGCGAGAGTGAGGTCTCGCAGGCGCGCCGCGAGCTCGTGCCCGACCGCGCTCGCCATGGTCTCGAAGGAGACGTTCTCGTCGTGCCCCGACTCCGCCTTCGTGGCCGGAGTGAAGACCGGCTCGGGAAGGCGCGAGGCCTCGACGAGGCCCGCCGGGAGGGGGACGCCGCAGACGGCTCCGGTCTTCCGGTAGTCTTTCCAGCCGGAGCCCGCGAGGTAACCGCGGGCGACGCATTCGAACGGGACGACGCGGCACTTCTTCACGAGGACGGAGCGCCCGGCGAGAAGGCCCGCGTGGGGAGACAGCCCGGCCGGGAAGGCGGCGGCGTCGGTCTCGACGAGGTGGTTCGGCACGAGCGCGCCGAACTTCCGGAACCAGAACGTCGAGAGCTGGGTGAGGACGGCGCCCTTCCCGGGTATGCCGGGGGAGAGCACCACGTCGAATGCGGAGATGCGGTCGGTGGCGACGACGAGGAGCCGGTCTCCGAGATCGTAGACGTCGCGGACCTTGCCCCGGCGGGGAGGAGGGAGACCCGGCAGGAGCGTGGTGTCGAGGGCGGCGCGCGGCATGCCCCGGATTCTATTCGGGCTCGGCTAGACTCCCTCGACCGATCGCCACGGAGGAGTCACGCTTGAAGCTCGAGATCGTTTCCCCCGCCGAGAAGAGGAAGGGTGCCCGCCGCGACGCCGTCGTCGCCTTCGTCGCCCGTCCCGAGAAGAAGGACCCCGCCCGCTTCGAGACCGTGCCCGACGAGCTCCGTGAGGTGGCCCGCGCGAGCGCTCCTCCCGACGCCGGGAACGACGGGTCCGCCTGGACGGTCCCGCTCGGTGCGGACGGCGCCGCGAGCCGCCTCTACCTCTTCGGCACCGGCACGGGCGAGGAGATGGCTCCGCGCAAGGCGCGCGGCCTGCTGCGGGCGGCGGTGAAGACCCTCGAGAAGAACGGTGAGCGCTCCGCTCTCGTCGACTTCCCGTTCACCCTCCTCCGGATGAGCCCGGCCGAGACGCGAGACTTCGTGGCGCGCAGCCTGCTCGGGGCCGGCTATTCCTTCCCGCGCTACAAGAGCGGAGGGAACGGCGCGGCGAAGCTCGCGGAGATGGCTCTCCCGGCGGGTCGCGGCGTCTTCGCCGGAGCCTCGCCGAAGGAGCTCCGGGAGGAATGCGACGAGGCCTCGAAGGTCGCCGCGATGGCCGCGTTCGTGCGCGACCTCGGGAACACCCCCTCGAACGACATGGTCCCTCGGATGTTCGCCGACGCCGTGAAGGCGGCGGCGAAGAAGCGCGGCGTGAAGGCCACCGTCCTCGGGAAGAAGCAGATCGAGGCCGAGCGGATGGGCGGCCTTCTGGCGGTGAGCCGCGGTGCCGCCGAGGAGCCCCGGTTCGTCATCCTGGAGCACCGGGGCGGAAAGAAGGGCGAGAAGCCCGTCGTCCTCGTCGGCAAGGGGGTCACGTTCGACTCCGGCGGCATCTCGATCAAGCCGTCCGACAAGATGGGCGACATGAAGTGGGACATGATGGGCGCGGCCACCGCCTGCGGGGCCGTCCTCGCGGCTGCGGAGCTCGGCCTTCCGGTGAACGTGATCGCTCTCGCTCCCCTCACGGAGAACATGCCGTCGGGCTCCGCCTACAAGCCGGGCGACGTCGTGACGTTCCGCAACGGCAAGACGGCCGAGATCGACAACACCGACGCCGAGGGGCGCGTCGTCCTCGCCGACGCCCTCGATTACGCGAAGCAGTTCTCGCCCTCCGTCATCGTCGACTACGCCACGCTCACCGGCGCGGCCGTCGTCGCGCTCGGGCTCGAGGCGTCGGTTCTCTTCAGCGACCACGAGGAGCTCGCCGCCGCCCTCATCTCGGCGGGAGAGCGGACCGACGAGCGGCTCTGGCGTCTCCCGCTCTGGGACGACTACAAGGAGAACATCCGCTCCGACTGGGCCGACTTCAAGAACACGGGCGGGCGGTACGGCGGCTCCATCAACGGGGCGATCTTCCTGAAGGAGTTCGTCGACCCGAAGACCCCGTGGGCCCACGTGGACATCGCCCCGACGGCCTACTTCGAGCGCGAGCACGCCGGCTACGCCACCGGCGCGACGGCGATCGGCCTCGCCATGACTCTCCGCTGGCTGAAGGACCGCGCCTCCTAGGTAAGGCCGTGCTCTCAACCCTCCGAGTCCGGGACCTCGCCGTCCTCGAGGACGTCGACGTCGCGCTCGACACCGGCCTGACGGTCCTGACGGGAGAGACCGGCGCGGGGAAGTCGCTCGTCGTCGACGCCCTCTCGCTCCTCTCGGGCGAGAGGTCCGACGCCGCCCTCGTACGGGGCGGGGCCGAACGCCTCGTCGTCGAGGGGTCGTTCGAGTTCGACGATCCGGCCGTCGCGGAATCGCTTGCCGCAGCGGGTCTCAGGGAGCCGGGCGTGCGCGGCCCGTCCGAGGTCGTCGTGAGGCGCGAGGTCGCGGCGAGCGGGAAGGGGCGCCTGTTCATCGACGGCTCGCCGGCCGCCCTCCGCACGCTGGCCGAGCTCGCGCCGCGGCTCCTCGTCCTCTACGGGCAGGCGGAGGCGCGCGAGCTCCTCGACCCCGCCGCCCCGCGCGAGCTTCTCGACAGGTTCGGAGCGCTGTCGGAGAGGGCTGCGGAGGTCGGGCGCCTGCACGCGGCCTGGAAGGAGAAGGACTCGGACCGGGAGCGGATCGCCGCGCTCGGCAGGGACGGCCCCGCGCGGCTCGAGGTGCTGGAGTTCCGGATCGGCGAGATCGACCGTGCCGGCCCGGTCGCGGGCGAGGAGGAAGTCCTCGGACGGGAGAAGGTGGCGCTCTCGAGCGTCGAGAAGCGAGGTCGGCTCCTTGCGGACGCCGTCGCGGCGCTCGAGTCGGACGACGGGGGCGCGCTGCCGGCCCTGACGGCGCTGCGCCGGACGTTCGTGGCCCTCGCCGAGGTGGATCCGGAGGCCTCCTCGCGCCTCGCGATCGCCGACGAGCTCATCGAACGCGTCTCCGACGTGGCGGCGTCGACCTCCCGCGAGCTCGAGCGGCTCGAGGCCGACCCGGCGCGGCTCGCGACCGTCGTCGAACGGCTCGACGTCCTCGCCAAGCTCCGGAGGAAGTACGGCTCGACCCTGGAAGAGGTCCTCTCGTACCGCCAGGCCGTCGGCCGGGAACGGGACGAGCTGGCCGACCTCGAGGGAGCGCTCCGCAAGGCGGAGAAGGCCGCAGGCGAGGTGTTCGCCACCTACCGGACTGCGGCCCTGGAACTTTCCGCCGCGCGCACGGCCGCCGCGCCGCGGCTCGGGAAGGCCGTGGAGAAGCACCTCTCCGACCTCGCGTTCCTGTCGTCTTCGTTCCGCGTCGACGTCTCCCGAAAGGGAGTCCCCGACAGTCCGTTCCTAGCCGGGGAGGAGCACGTGGCCTTCGGCCCGCACGGACTCGACGCCGTCACGCTCGCCTTTGCCCCGAACCCGGGAGAGCCTCCCCGGCCGCTCGCGAAGATCGCCTCGGGAGGCGAGCTCTCGCGGGTCCAGCTCGGCGTGGCGGCCGCGCTCGCGGAGGCGGAGGCGGGGCGCGTCGGCAAGCGGGGGAGCCGCCGAGGAGGCCCCGTGCGGACGTTCGTCTTCGACGAGGTGGACGCGGGGGTCTCCGGCGCGACGGCCGAGGCCGTCGGGCGCAAGCTGAAGACCCTCGCCGCGCACGAGCAGATCCTCGTCGTGACCCACCTGCCCCAGGTCGCAGCCGCGGGGGATCGGCACCTCTCGGTGCGGAAGGAAGTCTCCGGCGGGCGGACCCGGACGGTGGTGACGGACCTCGACGAGAAGGGACGCGTCGAGGCGATCGCCGCTCTCCTGGCGGGTGCGTCTCTCACCGACGCCGCGCGGCGCCAGGCGAGGCAGCTCCTCGCGGCGGCGGCCGAAACGCCGAGCTCGCGCGGCTGACGCAGCTCCGTCGCAAGTCCGGCCATCGGCCCGCGGGATCCGCAGCAAGTCATTGCGAAATGGAGCGAGCGGCCGGGAGGCTCGGCGCGAAGCAGGTCCCGTGCCTGCGGCGATGCAGCGCGATCGCTCCCTTTCCGTGAGCGTGAAGAGGATGTGAAGGATTGCAGAGGAGCTGAGGAAAACCCTGTGCGTTCCTCCCCTCCCCGGACCGGAACTCCTTGCCCCTCCCGCCTTCCGCACGGGGTGCACATGTTTCGGTGCAGGGCCGATCCATCTGGTATCGTCCCCGGCCCGTGAGGAATCGATGATCGTCCGGCCGTACAAGGGAGCCCGGCCCGTCCTCGGCGAGAGGGTGTACCTCGCCGAGACCGCCGCCGTCATCGGCGACGTCGTCCTCGGTGACGATGTGTCGATCTGGTACGGTTCTGTCGTGCGGGGAGACTGCTGCTCCATCCGGATCGGCGCGCGGACGAACGTTCAGGACAACTCCACGCTCCACGTCACGAGGGACGTCGGGCCCCTCCTCCTCGAGGAGGAAGTGACGCTCGGCCACAACTGCGTCGTCCACGCGTGCGCGATCCGGCGCGGAGCGCTCGTCGGCATGAACGCGACCGTCCTGGACGGGGCGGAGATCGGCGAGAAGTCCCTGATCGCGGCCGGCTCCCTCGTCGCCGGCGGCACGGTCGTCCCGCCGGGGACGCTCTGGGCCGGAAGCCCGGCGCGCTTCCGGCGCGACCTGACGGCGATCGAGATCTCCGGTCTCGACACCTACTGGAAGAACTACCTCGATTACAAGGAGGAGTACCTCCGAGAGGACGCGCGCCTCGGGCGGATTCCGCCCGCCGCCGTGCCGCTCCTCTGACGGAAGGTCACCCCCGATGATCACGAGCGTCAAGGGGATGCGGGACCTGCTCCCGCCCGAAACCCGTGTCTGGAACCGGCTCGAGGAGACGACCCGGACCGTCTTCTCCCTCTATGGCTACGACGAGATCCGCACGCCTTCCCTCGAGTCGACTGAGCTCTTCGTGAGGAGCGTCGGGGAGGCCTCGGACATCGTCCACAAGGAGATGTACTCCTTCACCGACCGGGGCGGGCGCGAGGTCTCCCTGCGGCCCGAGAACACGGCGGGCGTGGCGCGCGCGTTCATCGAGCACGGGATGGCGCAGGCGGGCGGCGTGAAGAAGCTCTACTACGTCGGCCCGCAGTACCGCTACGAGCGGCCCCAGAAGGGGCGATACCGCGAGTTCCGGCAGATCGGTGCCGAGGTGCTCGGCGCGGCGGACCCGGCGACGGACGCCGAGCTCCTCGTCATGCTCTTCGACCTCCTCGGCCGGCTCGGTTTCACGGGGCTTTCCGTCTCTCTCAACAGCGTCGGGAGCGAGGAGTCGCGACCGGCCTACGTGGAGGCGCTCCGGGCGTACCTCCTCGGGCACGAGGAGAAGATGGGAGAGGACGACCGGCGGCGGCTCCGCGAGAACCCGCTGCGCGTCCTCGACACGAAGGACCGGTCCCTCGCGGAGATCCTCGCCGGGGCGCCCCGCGTCCTCGACCACCTCGATCCCGCCTCGCTCGCGCACCACGAGGAGCTCCTCGCTCTCCTCGACGTCGAGAAGATTCCGTATCGCGTCGAGCCGAGGCTCGTCCGCGGCCTCGACTACTACACGCGCACCGTCTTCGAGGTGACGGCCCAGGGTCTCGGAGCGCAGGACGCGCTCCTCGGCGGCGGACGATACGACCGCCTCGTCTCCGACCTGGGCGGTCCGAAGACCCCCGGTATCGGCTTCGCCATCGGCGAGGACCGCCTCGTCGACGTCCTCCCCGAAGCGTTCCGCCGCGAGGCGATCGAGGGGTTCGCCCCGGTCGCCCTCGTCGCCATCGAGCCGTCCGACCGTGCCGCGGCGCTCTCGCTGGCGGGCGAGCTCCGGCGCGCCGGGATCGCCGTCGACCTCGATCCGGCCGGAAAGGGTCCTGGCGCCGGGCTCAAGGCCGCGTCGAAGAAAGGCTGCCGGACGGCGATCCTCGTCGGCGGGCGGGAGCGCGAGTCGGGCATCGCCATCGTGAAGGACCTCGTAGAGAGGTCGCAGAGGGAGGTCCCGCTCGCGGATCTTCCGCTCGTCCTGAAGGGAGAGACTCCGTGACCGCTTCCAGAGACCGCGTCCCCGCAGGCTCGCTCCGCAGCGAGCACGCCGGCCAGACCGTCCTCGTCAAAGGCTGGGTTCACCGCCGCCGCGATCACGGCGAGCTCGTCTTCATCGACCTGCGCGACCGTTCGGGCGTGCTTCAGATCGTGTTCGACGCGGAGTTCCTGCCGTCGGCCGAGCTCCTGGCGCGGGCCAAGGAGCTGCGCGGCGAGTACGTCCTCGCCGTCACGGGAGAGGTTCTCCTTCGCGACGGGTCGGCCAGGAACGCCGAGATGCCGACCGGCGAGGTCGAGCTGCGCGCGACGGCGCTCGAGGTCCTGAATCGCGCCGAGACGCCGCCGTTCCCCGTCGAGGACGGCGTGAAGGCCTCGGAGGACATCCGGCTGAAGTACCGGTACCTCGACCTTCGCCGGCCCGAGATGACCGCGAACCTCGTGAAGCGCAGCGACGTGACGTTCCGGATCCGGCAGGTCCTCCACGAGGAGGGGTTCCTCGAGGTGGAGACGCCGATCCTGACGAAGTCGACTCCCGAAGGGGCGCGCGACTTCCTCGTCCCGTCGCGCGTCCACCCGGGCGAGTTCTACGCCCTTCCCCAGTCGCCCCAGCTCTTCAAGCAGCTCCTGATGGTCGCGGGCGTCGAGCGCTACTACCAGATCGCCCGCTGCTTCCGCGACGAGGACCTGCGCGCCGACCGGCAGCCCGAGTTCACCCAGGTCGACCTCGAGCTCTCCTTCCCCGACGAGGAGACGATCTACGCCCTCATCGAGAAGATCTTCGCGGCGGTCTTTCCGGCCTACGGAATCCCCTGCCCGGAGCGCTTTCCGAGGATGACGTACGCGGAGGCGGTGGAGAGGTTCGGCATCGACCGGCCCGACACGCGCTACGGACTGGAGCTGAAGACCCTCGACTTCTCGGCCTCGCCGTCGGAGATCCTCCGTTCGGCCGAGAGGGTGAAGGGAATCGCGATCCCCGGCGGCGCCGCCTTCGCGAGGAAGCGCCTCGACGACCTCGAGGTCGCGGCGAAGCAGCTCGGAGCGTCGGGGCTCGTCTGGATCAAGCTCCAGGCGGACCTTCCGGGCGGCTGGAACTCGAACGGAAAGAAGCTCCTCGACGAGGCCACGGTTGCCGCCGCGCGCGCGGCGCTCGGTGCCGGAGACGGAGACCTCCTCCTCGTGGTGGCCGGAAAGACGTCGACGGTCAACGACGTCCTCGGGAGCCTTCGCATCCGGCTCGCGCGCGAGGAGAAGCTGATCCCAGAGTGGCGTTACGAGTTCCTCTGGGTGACCGACTTCCCGCTCCTGGAGTGGCACGCCGAGGACGCCCGCTGGTACGCGATGCACCACCCGTTCACGGCACCCCGGCCGGAGGACGTGCCGTTCCTCGATTCCGACCCCGGGAAGGTCCACGCCCGGGCCTACGACGTCGTCCTGAACGGAATGGAGCTCGGTGGAGGGTCGATCCGTATCCACCAGTCCGAGGTCCAGTCGAAGGTCTTCGCGACGATCGGCATCGGGCCCGACGAAGCGAAGGCGAAGTTCGGTTTCCTGCTCGACGCGTTCCGTTTCGGGGCGCCGCCCCACGGCGGCCTCGCGCTCGGGCTCGACCGGATGCTGATGATCCTGACGCGCTCCGCGTCGATCCGCGACGTGATCGCCTTCCCGAAGACGGCGTCGGGCAGCTGCCTGATGACGGATTCGCCCGGGCCCGTCTCGGACGCGCAGCTCGTCGAGCTGGGAATCCGGCGCGCCTCGGATGTCGTCCCGAAGCCGGCCTGACGCCCGCGGTCTCCGGACGTTCCGTTTCGCCGCAGCTGGCGTCCCGTGCGAGGTCTGCGTCGGGGCCGGCGCGCTCGTACGTCTTCCGGGCGCGCTCGGACGGATCGCTCCGGGGCGCTGGCTCGTCGTCTCGTCCGAGCCCGTTCTGACGGCGCAGGGACACCGACTCTCCGAGGCCCTCCGGGGGACGCCCGGCCTCGACCCCGAGCCGCTCCTCGTTCCCGACGGCGAAGCCGCCAAGACGTGGACCGTTCTCGGAAAGCTCCTCTCGGAGATGGCCCGGCGAGGCCTGGCGAGGGACGGAGGCCTCGTCGCCTTCGGCGGGGGAACGGTCGGCGACGTGGCGGGGCTCGCGGCCTCGCTCGCCCTCCGGGGCGTTCCCGTCGTGCAGGTTCCGACGACGCTCCTCGCCGCGGCCGACAGCGCGCTCGGGGGGAAGACGGCCGTGAACCTCCCGGCGGGAAAGAACCTCGCGGGGACCTTTCATCATCCCCGTTTCGTCTGCGTCGACCCGAGGCTCCTTTCGTCGCTGTCCGAACGGGATCACCGGTCGGGGCTCGCGGAAGTGGTCAAGAGCGCCCTCCTGTCCGCCTCGTTCTGGCGGCGTCTTCCCGGGCTCGTCGACGGGCTCGGGGCGCGAGACGAGTCCGCCCTGGCCGAGGCGGTCGAGCGGTCTCTGCGCGTGAAGGCGGACGTCGTCTCCCGGGATCCCGACGAGGCGCTGGGCCCTCGTCACGCGCTGAACCTCGGCCACACGGTCGCGCACGCGCTTGAGGGAGCCTCCCGGTACCGGCTCAGGCACGGCGAGGCCGTGGCCTGGGGGCTGCTCGCGGCTCTCCGGCTCTCCGCGGCCCGCGGGCTCCTTCCGGGGCGGACGGCGGCCCGGATCGAGGGGCTCGTGAGAGAGCTGCTGGAGCCGCCGCCGCTCCCGCGCGCGGTCCGGCGCGGCTGGCCGGCGCTCCTTCGGGCCGACAAGAAACGGGACCGCGAAGGGCTGCGAGACGTCCTCCTCGCCGGGCCGGGGCGGCCGCTTCTCGAGAGGGTCTCGGCCGCGGAGCTCGAAGAGAGCCTTCCGGACGAGGCCGCCAGCTAGAATCAACGGGTGATCCCGATTCCCCGTAGGCCGAAGCTGCGGATCGTCACCGCTCTGATCGCGACGCTCGTCGTCGTGTCGATCGTGCCTCTGGCCTTTTCCGCGATGCGGCTCGTGTCGATCAACCGCGAGGCGCTCGAGACGGCGGAGAAGCAGTTCCTGACCCGAAGCGCCGTGACGCTCTCGGACGGGATCGAGGGCTTTCTCCGGCGGATGCTCGTCCAGGTGACGAAGATCGGAGACGGCCTCGAGCTGGCGCGCGCCGTGGCTCCGGACAAGGACCCGTTCGCGTTCGTCGGTCGCACGGCCCTCATCGCGCGCTACCGGGACGCCGAGCCGAGCTTCCTCGTCCTCCGGGCGCTCGACGCCGATCGCCTCGGGGGCGTCATCCAGCCCGCGCAGATCGACGCCGCGCTGGAGGAGGAGCTCGGCCGCGCGTTCGACGCCGCGTTGCGCGGCTCGATCTACGTCGGCGAGGCCCTCCGCGTTCCGTCGCTCTCCGATCCGGGAATCGTCATGGCGGTTCCGGTCGCCAGCCCGGACGGGGCGGTCGTCGGAGTCGTCGAGGCGTTCGTCTCTCTCTCCCCGATCCGGGCCCTCCTCGAGCTCGAGAAGAAGCGGGACCTCGTCGCCTACGTCGTCGACCGGAGCGGCAACCTCGTCCTGGCCAGCGACGCCGGGGCCGTCGGCGGGCGGGAGCCTCTCCTGAAGGTCGAGCTCGTCGCCGAGTTCGTCCAGCACCCGGTCCGCCTCACCCGGACCTATTCCCGGGGCGAGGGATCGGCGGCCCGGCGGGTGCTCGGGACGGTTTCGCCGGTGGGGCCCGCGCCGAACCTCCCGGACTGGGGCGTTCTCGTGGAGAAGGACGTCGCGCGAGCCTTCGCGGCGGCCACGCAGATGACGCGGACCTCCTGGCTGGTGGCGGCCCTCGCGGTCGCCCTCGCCGTCGTCGTGGCGATCCTCGCCGCCAACGCCCTCTCGCGGCCCGTCCGGGCCCTCGCCGACTCGGTCCGCAAGATGTCGGAAGGGGACCTCTCCCAGAGGGTCGACGTGCCGGGGACCTTCGAGCTGGCCGAGCTGGCGGAGGGCTTCAACCACATGGGCGGCGAGCTCGAGAAGTCGGTCGAGAAGCTGAAGCTCGCGGCTCGAGAGAACCAGGAGCTCTTCCTGAACTCGATCCGGGCGCTGGCCGCGGCGGTCGACGCGAAGGACCCCTACACGCGCGGCCACTCGGAGCGGGTGGCCCGGTACTCGGTCGCCATCGCCCGGCACATCGGGCTCCCGGCGGACGAGGTGAGGAAGGTGCGCATCGCCGCGCTCCTGCACGACGTCGGCAAGATCGGCATCGACGACCGGATCCTGCGCAAGCCGACGGCGCTGACCGACGACGAGTTCGACATCATGAAGCTCCACCCCGCCAAGGGCGCCCTGATCATGGGGCAGATCCCGCAATTGAAGTGGATCATCCCGGGAATGAAGTACCACCACGAGAAATGGGATGGGACCGGATACCCGGAAGGGCTCGCGGCCGAGGAGATCCCGATGCTCGCAAGAATCATCTCCGTGGCCGACACGTTCGACGCCATGACGACCTCCCGCCCCTACCAGAAGGCGATGAAGAGCGACTACGTCGTCTCCCGCATCACGGCCTTTGCGGGAACCCGGTACGACGTCCGGGTGACCGACGCCCTCGTGCAGGCGCTCGCCAGTCACGATCTCGAGGTCGTGGGAGAAGCGGCCCGACAGGCGGTTTCGTGAAAAAGAGCCTGCTCGCTGCGGCTCTCCTCGCCGCCTCCGTCTCGTCCGGATGCCAGAGCGCGGTCGACAGGGACAAGGCATCGAAGGAGCCGAGCCTCCTCACGGCCGACCTCGTCGATTTCCGCAACGGCCTGGCGATGCTTCGGGAAGGGCGGGTCGACGAGGCGATACAGCAGCTGAGCGCCGCCCGCGCGGCCTATCCCCAGAACGCGGAGGTCTCCAACGCTCTCGGGCTCGCCCTTCTCTACCGGAAGGACTACAAGAACGCGACGAAGCTCTTCACGGAAGCGATCGGTCTCGACCCGAACCTGCTGGAGGCGGTCAACAACCGGGGCGTCGCGGCGATGGAAGCGGGAAACCTGGAGGCGGCCGAAAAGGACTTCGAGTCCATTCTGGCCCGCCCGAAGTCCGCGGAGCAGCTCAACGCCCGGTTCAATCTCGGTCTCATCCGGGCGAGGCAGCTTCGCTGGGAGGATGCGGAGAGGGAGCTGACGTCGGTTCTCGCGGACGATCCGAGCTATCGGAAGGCGGTTCGGGAGAGGGGCCTCGTCCGGATGAAGAGAGAGGAGTTCCTGGGCGCGCTCGAGGACTTCCTTCTCGTCCTGCGGGAGGATCCGAAAGACCCGGTGGCAAACTACAACGCGGCCCTCTGTCTCCTGACGACCGACCGGCGGGACCTGGCCACGCGGTACATGGAGCGGACCGTCCACTCGGCGCCCGAGAGCGAAGAGGCGAAGAAGGCGCGGCGCTTCCTCGGCGGGGAGCCGAGCCTGACAGGAAGGGATCGATGAGCTTCGACGACGTTCTCCGGCCGGTCCTCGCCGCCCCCGACGCGCGAGCCGTGGCGTTCCTCGACCCGCAGGGGCAGGAGGTTGCCAGCCTCGGCGACCGCGGGCTCCTCGAGACGTTCGGTGCGTACCACTCGGTCTGGACGACGGAGCTCGGGCGGGCGGCCGCCGCCGGGGGCCTCGGGGATGTCACCGAAGTCGATTTCGACTTCGAGGCCGGACGGGTCCTGGCGACCTCCGTCAAGGACGGGTATTTCGTGCTCACCCTGTTCGGGCGCGGCGGGATTCCCTCGATTGCGCGGCCGCTCCTGGCGGTCGCGCGCGAGCGGCTCGCCGCCGAGATCGGCTGAAGGAACCGGAACGAATGGCCGAGGTCTCGAAGCCGTCTCTGATGGCCCGACTGAAGCGCGGGCTCCTCATGACCCACACGGAGCTGATCGCGCGCGTCGGCGACGCCATCAAGGTCCGCTTCTCGCCCGATCCGAAGGCCCTCGACGCTCTCGAAGAGGCGCTCATCGCCGCCGACGTCGGCCCGGTGACCGCTGCCGAGCTGGTGTCGGCCGTGAGGACCGAGGCCGGCCGGCGGGACGCGGGGGAGTCCGACGTCGTTCGCCGGGTCCTCAAGGCCGAGATCGAAAGGCGTCTCGCGGTGCCTGGGCCCCCCATCGGGACGCCCGCGCCGGGCCACCCGCGAGTCATCCTGATGGTCGGCGTGAACGGGACGGGCAAGACGACGACCGCCGCCAAGCTCGCCGCCCGGGCGGCCGCCGCGGGCGGAAAGCCGGTCCTCGCCGCGGCCGACACGTTTCGCGCCGCCGCCATCGAGCAGCTCGAGGTCTGGGCGGACCGGATCGGCATCCCCCTCGTCAAGCACCGGGCCGGGGCCGATCCGGCGGCCGTCGTCTTCGACGCCTGCGTCGTGGCGAAGTCCCGGGGCGCCGACCTCCTTCTCATCGACACGGCCGGGAGGCTCCACACCAAGCACAACCTCATGGAGGAGCTCTCGAAGATCCGGCGGATCGCGGGCCGGGAGATCGAGGGAGCGCCTCACGAGGTCCTCCTCGTTCTCGACGCGGTGACGGGGATGAACGGCCTGGCGCAGGTGCGCGAGTTCCTGAAGGCCGCGGGCGTGACGGGCCTCGTCCTGACGAAGATGGACGGGACGGCGAAGGGGGGCGTCATCCTCGCGATCGTCCGGGAGCTGGGAATCCCGGTACGGTACGTCGGCGTCGGCGAGACGGTAGAGGATCTTCTCGACTTCGACCCGGCCGCCTTCGCCGCGGCCCTCATCGATGACTGACCTCCTGGCGGCCTTCGAGCGCGTCTTTGCGCTCGCGGAAAAGGGACGCTATTCCACGTCGCCGAACCCGCGCGTGGGAGCCGTCGTCGTCGCGCCGGGGGGCGAGATCGTCGGAGAAGGCTGGCACGACCGGACCGGTGGGCCGCACGCCGAGGCCGTCGCCCTCGCCGAAGCGGGGAGCCGCGCGCGGGGCGCGACCGTCGTCCTGAACCTGGAACCGTGCGCCCACCAGGGACGGACGCCTCCCTGCGCCGGTGCCCTCGTCGGGGCCGGCGTGGCGCGCGTCGTCTTTTCCACCCTCGACCCGGACCCGCGGACGGCGGGGAAGGGGCGCGAGTGGCTTCGTTCCGCCGGAGTGGCCACCGAGACCGGGTTCCAGGCGGAAAGGGCCGAACGGCTCAACGAGCCGTTCCTCGTCTCGGTTCGCAAGGGTCGCCCCTTCGTCCATCTCAAGTGGGCCGCGACCCTCGACGGGAGGATCGGGACCGTGACGGGGGAGAGCCGCTGGATCACCGGCGAGGAGGCCCGGATCGATTCGATGCGCCTTCGCGAGGAGTGCGACGCCATCCTCGTCGGGGCCGGGACCGTCCTGGCGGACGACCCGGCGCTGACGCGGCGCGCCGGCTTGAACCGTTCCGTCCTGCCTCACCGCCGGATCGTCGTCGACGGGCGCCTGCGGGTTTCCGCGCAGTCGAAGGTCTTCTCGCCGGAGGCCGCTGGAGAGGCATGGCTCGCGACGGCCGCCCAGGAGAACGATCCGAGGCTCTTTCCATTCAGGGAACGCGGGATTCGGGTCCTGTCGCTGCCGGGGGCCGAGGAGGGGCGCATCGACCTCGGCGAGCTCCTGAGCGCGCTGGGTCGTCACGAGGTCCGGTCGCTCCTCGTGGAAGGCGGGGGCGAGACGGCCTGGGGCTTCGTCGAGTCGCGCCTCGCCGACCGGGTGACGGGATACCACTCGCCGCTCCTCCTCGGAGGGCGTGGGGCTCCGGCGGCCCTCTCCGGCGCCGGCTTCGCGAAGCTGGCCGACGCCCCGCGCCTGGCAGACCTCGAAGTGACCACGCTCGGGGACGGCTTCCGCGTCACCGGCCGGCTCGCCTGGCCGGGAGCGGCGTAGGATCGCGGCGTGTTCACCGGCCTCGTCGAATCGACAGCTGCCGTGCGGGCCCTCCGGCGACAGCCCGGGGGCTCTCTTCTGGAGCTCGAGGCCCCTCAGGCCTGGGACGACGTCGCCCGCGGCGAGAGCATCTGCGTGTCCGGGGTCTGTCTCACGGCGGTTCCGGGGGACGGCACGACCCTCCGGTTCGACGTCTCCGCCGAGACCCTCGAACGCTCGACTCTCGGCGCTCTCCGCCCCGGCGACCCGGTGAACCTCGAACGGGCGCTCGCGGTGGGAGCCCGGATGGGGGGGCATGTCGTGCAGGGGCACGTCGACGCGACGGCGGCTGTCTCCCGTCTCGAAAGTGCGGGCGGCTTCTGGACGCTCGGCGTCCGGATCGGAGACGAGTGGGCCCGCTACGTCGTCGAGAAGGGGTCGATCGCGCTCGACGGCATCTCTCTGACGGTCGC
>JADKBZ010000032.1 GCA_016714815.1 Holophagales bacterium | reverse complement strand
GACGAGCGCCGCGAGCCCGAGGAGGCCCGGCTCCGAAACGGCGGGCACGGCGACCTCGAGGCCCCGGGGGACGTTCACGTCAAAGCTGTCGGCGACTCCGCCGATCGTGACCGTCGCCGAGGCGTTGCCGGAGGTCGCCGGGGCGTCGACCCTCGCCTCCACCGTGTCGCCGACGTTCACCGTCCCGGCGGCGGTCTGGAACGCGCCTCCGTTGATCCGGTAGCCGCATCCCGGCCCGGCGGAGAAGCAGCCGAGGCTGATGGCCGTCGCCGCGTCGATACCGGCCACCGTGACCGGCGCCGAGACGTAGGTCGCCGAGGGGGTCGCGACCGGAACGTCGACGAACGTGAACGGGTCGGGCGTCGTGTCGGCGTCCGCCGTCGTCACGTCGAAGCTGTCGGAAACGCCGCCGATGGTCAGGACGACCGGGCTGAGCGTCCCGTGCGTCGCCGAAGTGAGTATCCGCGCCTCGACGACGTCCCCGTTCACGACGAGGTTCGACCCGGTCAGCCACGTCCCCCCGTTGATCCGGAAGGTGCACGACCCGCTGCACGCCCTGCTGATCGAGGTGGGCGCATCGATACCGCTCACGGTGACCGGCGCCGACGCCACCTGCGTCGAGAGCGGGGCGCCCGTCACGTCGGTGAACGTGAACGGGTCGGGCGTCGTGTCCGCAATGCTCCCGGTCACGACGACGCAGCCGGAGAGCTCCGAGGAAGAGGCGGTCGTCGTGGAGACGGCGTTCATCGTGATCCCGGCGCCCACCACCCAGCCCGCCGGCAGCGGGGCGGGGATCGTCAGGGTGCCGGCGGTGTGCCCGCTCGCGTCGGTCGAGACGCTCGGGGAGGAGCCGCCGGCCGGGTAACGCCCCTCGTGCGCCGACGCGGCCGAGCAGTCGGCGTTCGCCCAGGCCGCCACCCAGAACGACTCGTTGGGCGCGCTGTCGAGGGTGAACGCGACGTCGATGCCCCCGGCGCCGTTCACCGTCGCCGAGGTGACGACCGGGGTGTTCTGGAGCCCGTTCGGGCCCGAGTCGGCGTCGAGCGGGTCGTTCGGGGTGACGGCTCCGAGGGACTCGCCCACGGGACCCGGGTCGATGCCGAGCAGCGCGTTGTTCCAGAAGGCGTTGCCGCCGTCGATGTTCACGCCCGACGGCGTTCCGGCCGCGGTGGTGTCGACGACGTAGATTCCGTTCCCGCTCGTGCTGTTGGCGACGCCGTTCTCGCTGATCGTCGTCTGCGTCGAGGAGTGGCCCGCGTTGTCTGCGACTTCGATCCCATCGCGGTTTCCGAGCGGTACGCCCCCCACACCCATCCCGATGGAGTTCTGCCGGACGGTCGTGCTCGCGGTCCCGAGGAGATAGATCCCCGCCGAGTCGTTTCCGGAGACGACGTTCATGCGGATCAGGGTGTTCGACGTCGCGCCCGTCGTCCCGCGGACCTGGATTCCCTGCGAGCCGCCCATCGAAACGGTTCCCGTGCGATCCGTACCGATGAGGTTCCCCTGAATCGAGTTCGCGTTCCCGCCGTTGACGAAGACTCCCGTCGAGCCCTTCACGAGGTTCCTGCTCGCCGCCGTCGTCCCACCGATCGTGTTGCTGGCGGAGCCGATCTGGACTCCATAGGTCATCGCTTGCGCCGTCAGCCCGTCGGCGCGGACGCCGAGGAAGTTCCCGGTGACCACGTTGCTTCCGCTGTTGAGGGTGATCCCGGAGTGGAAGCCGTAGATCGAGAGGCCGCTCAACGTACTTCCGGCCGAGCCGATGTCCAGCTGGAAGCCGGCGAACCCGGCGGAGACGAGGCTCCCGTCGATCTCGATCCGGAGCTGGGCGTCGATCGCGGTCGCATTCGGCCAGGCTGCCGGCGCGAGGGTTCCGACGGTCGCTCCGGGCTGCGTGTAGCCCCGGATCTCCACCGGCGAGGTGAGAATGGGGAGAGCCCCGAGAGCGGAAGCGTTGACCTGGATTCTGCAGACGCCCGTCGCCGCGACGCAGCCCGGATCCGTCGCGGCGTCGATGGCGAACTCGATCACGTCGGCGCCGCTCCCTGCCGGACAGCCACCGGCGGCGGCGTTCGTATTCGCGGCCGTGAGAGCGTTCCGAAGAGTGCAGGACGCGCCGCCGGCCGCGTCTCCCGCGCTGTTCACGGTGATGGTGGCGCCATACGCCGGAGCGGCGAGCAGCGCTGAGAGGAGAAAGACGTATCCCGCCTTGCACGCGGCCCCCTCATTCACCCTCTCCGTCCGACGAACCAGGGCCGCGATCGTTCTCGACATTGTCCTCGAACCAGCCATCACGTCTCCTCCGCGGCAGTCCTCGCGAGGCTCCATCGGAGCTCGAACTCGGGCCTTCGCCTGCGAGGCGACAGAGTAGGGATCTCGCGCTCCGCTGTGCAGAGCATCCCCATGCGCCCTCCGTGGCGTAGCGACGTTTCGCTGCGCCACGGAGATCGCGGCCCGGATGTCAGCTGCGCAGTCGGAGGAGGCTCCAGGCGACGGCGAGGACTCCGAGGGCCAGGGCGAGGAGACCGAACCCGGAGACCGTCGGGACGAGCGCGGCGTCCCTCTGGATCAGGAACTCCGTCGGGTCGCTCGCGCCGGAGACGCCGGGGTCGTCGGAGAGGGCCGTCGTCTCGCTCGTGCCGTCGAGGTCGGCGTCGTAGAGAAGACCCGCCTGGTTGGTGACGGGCGTGCCTAGAGGAGCGTTCAGGATGGTCGCCGTGACGGTGACCGTCACGCTGCCGCCCGCGGGAACGGAGCCGTCCCAGGTGGCTGTGTTCGTCGCGACGGACGCGACCGCCGTGCCGGAGGTGGCGGTCGCCGAGACGAGGGCGAGGGCCGGCGGCAGGACGTCGGTCAGCTCGTGGGTGCCGGAGTCGGGCGACGCGGCGTTGCCGGAGTTCGCGACGACGATCGTGTAGACGACCGCGGTCCCGGGCTGGAAGAGGCCGCCGGCCGACTTCGTCGCCGAGAGGGTCGCGCCTCCGACGTGGAAGGTCGTGGGGTCGGAGGCGCCGGCGACGGAGGGGTCGTCCGTCAGGACGGTCGCTTCGTTCGAGCCGTTCCCGTCCGCGTCGAACGAGACGGTCGCCTGGTTGCTCACCGTCTGCCCGCTGGAGGCGGCGCCGATCGTGCCGGTGATCGTGATCGTCACGGTTCCGCCGAAGGGGGCGAGCGCGCCGTTCCAGGTGACGGTGTTCGTGGCGATCGTCGCCACCGCCGTGCCGCTCGTGGCCGTCGCCGAGACGAGAGTGAGACCGGCCGGGAGGATGTCGGTCAGCTCGTTGCCGGCGTTGTCGGCCTGCGCGGACGTTCCGCCGTTCGTCAGGACGATGGTGTACGTGACGCTCTGGCCGGCGAGGTACGTGCCGGAGACGCTCTTGGTCGCGGCGATCGCGACCGTGCCGGCAAAGGACGCGCAATCGAACCGGACCGGCGTGACGAGGAGCGACCAGGCGTGGAGCGTTCCGGTCCTCGTCGCCTTCTGGTCGGAGGCGAGGAGCGTCCAGGTCCCCTTCGTGCTCCCGCCGTCGAAGCGCGAGAGGCTCCCGACCGGGTCCGGTCCGGGGAGATCCTTCAACGGGGGCCAGGGAGCGTTGAAGACCGGGAGCCACGCCTTCGCGTACGGGGCGTCGGTCGCGAGCGCCTGGGTCATGTCGTTGTCGGCGACCACCGGGAGGTCGTCGTCGAGCACCATGTTCGTAAGGTTCGCGCCGTTGCCCTCGTCGTTGATCCAGCCGATGAGCGAAACGAGGTCGGTGCCGACCCCCGAAGGCGAGCGGAGCATCAGCACGAGGTCTCCCGCGAAGGCGTGGGTGATGCCGTCGACCCGGAAATCGAGGTCGGCGATCTCGAGGTCGTCGGTGATCGTGAGCTGGTCCGTCACGCCGCGGACGGCGTAGTCCGGGATGGCGAGGTCGGGCGACGTGTCGCGGGTGAAGAAGACGAGGGGACCGGTGCCGTTGCGCGTCCCGACCCGCACCTTGAAGGTGGCCGTCGTCGTCCCGAGGCTCGAGACGGTCGTCAGGGAGAAGTCGAGGCCGGCGCCGCAGGCGACGGTGGGCGCGACCGAGATGAGGAAGGCCTCGCCTGTCGCCGTTCCCGTCGGCGGAATCGAGCCGTAGGTGGAAGCGGCACTCCAGACGCTGACGCCCGGGGTGAGGCTCGCGAGGGTGGCGGTCGCGCCGGCGATCCCCTTCGCCGCCCCGCGCCACGGGTTCGTCAGCTTGACGGTGATCCGCACCGTCTCGCCCGGGTCGAGGGCGCCGTTGCCGTTCGTAGCCGAGTCGTCGACGGTCACGTCGGTCGTCGGGTTCGCGACGTCGAGGTGGGGGACGACGAACGACTCCTGGACGCCGAGGTGACCGGAGCGGAGCGCGGTGAGGACCCCGTACGGCGCCCGCGCGCCGTAGCCGAGGCCGCGGTCTGCGAAGCCGGCCCAGATCGACGTCTCGTTCGCGCAGGCGTTCGTGGCGCAGTCGGCGTCGACGAGGGCGTCGCGGGCGTCGGTGAAGCTCGGGTCGGCCGGCGTCAGCTTCAGGGCGTCGGTGACGAGCTGGAGCATCGTCTCGTTCCCGGCCGGAACGTTCCCTGCGGCTCCGGCCGGGTCGGCGATGACGCGGCTCCTGACTTCCCAAAGGGAGATGGCCCAGAGCTCTCCGGCGTTGTGGACCTCCATCGCGCCGCCATTGTTGAAGTTCAGGGGGTCGGGCGCGATGCCGCCCGAGAGGTCGTTCGTGACGTCGTCGACGTCGGCCCAGGTCAGCGGATTGACGGCGTTGTCGGTCGAATAGGGGAAGCGTCGGATGCCGTAGACGTAGTTGTCGAACCCCGGGGAGAGCTTGTAGGTGGCCCAGGCGCCGGTCGCGTAGTTGCCGTCCGGGTCGTCGGAGGATCTGGCGTTGAGGAGGGCGAAGGCGTAGAAGTCGCTCCATCCTTCGCCGAGGGCTCTCGCGGGCTGCCAGTTGATCCCGGCCCCGTTTCCGACGATGCGGCTCGTGAGGCCGTGCGTCAGCTCGTGGACGACGACCTCGGCGTCGAGGCCCCCGTCGCGGCGGATCGTCGGACTGGTGAAGAGGTACATCTGCATCCGGCCGGAGGTCCCGTCCGGGGGAGTCGAGAAGTTCGCGTTGTTCGACCCGCTGCCGTCCTGGGCGTCGGCGTTGACCGGGTCGCCACCGAGGCCCGAGCCGCTGAAGTTCGTCGCCTGGAAGTTGCCGGAGCCTTCGTCGAAGCCGAGGAGGAAAGTTCTGTCGTGGAACCAGTTCGAAGTGTAGAAGAGCTGCGCGACCGCTCCCCGGCGGTAGATGTCCGTCGGGCCGGTGCTCGTCCCGTCGCCGGCCCCCATCGCCGACTGCCCCGCCTCCGGGTCGCCCCCCTGCGGGGGCGGGAGGAAGGCCGACTGGAAGTCGCGGGGCGCCGTGCCGAGGAAGTCGCGATTCCGCGAGGCCGCGTCGGGGTTGCCGGTGGGGCGTCCGTTCCCGTCGAGCCGGCTCTCCGGGTCAGTGTCACAGACGTTCGTGTTGGCGCCACCGACCGTCCGGTCGAGGCAGGCGACGACGTTGTTGCCGAGCGTCTGCGTCTGGCCGGCCGTGCAGCCGCCGCCCGGGCAGTCGTCGATCCAGCCGTTCGGGCTTGCGACGGCGCTCATCGCGGCGTGCATCCTCACGATCGTCATCGCGCTCTCGACGAACTGCGTCCCGGAGCCGGGCACCGCCGGGCTCGGGGACTTCGGCGCGGGGCTGTCGGCAGGCGTCGTCCCGTCGGCCTGGACGAAGACGCGGAAGCGGGCGTCGTGGTTCGAGGCGTCGTTGCGCAGGTCCTTCCGCCAGAGGACGTCGCCCGTCTCGGCGTCGACGACGGCGTACCAGTCAGCGTCCCCTCCCGTGAAGACGACGAGGGACCACGCCGGGACGAGGACGCCCGGCGCGAGCGGAAAGAGGACCGGACGCGCCGTGATCGGGCCGGCGACGTAGTCGTCGGTCTCGGCGAGCCGCGTCCCGGCGGCCGTCTCCCCCGCGACCGTGAAGGACGCCGGGTCGGCGGTCCGGCCGACCGAGGCGAGGAGCCGGGTCACGGCCGCAGCCGGGGACAGGAGCCCCGACGGATCGACGACGGGCGCGGCGGATCGCGCCTGGGGGACCATCTGCCCCAGGGTCCCGACGAGCCGGCCGTCCCGAGTCACGAGAAACCGCGTCTCGCTCTGGAAGACCGCCCGGCCGTCGACCCGCTGCTCCATCCGGAGCATCCGGAGACCGCTCTTTCCGCCGGCGCTGTCGCCGACGACGACGAGATCGCCGAGATCGGCGGCGGAGAGCCCGTAAAGCGACGCGTGCCGGCCGAGGTAGCCGCGGACGATCGCCTCGGTCGACTGGCCCGGCGCCGCGGCGGTGAGAGCGCCCTTCCGGTTCCTTACGAGTGTGGGGGCCCCGGTGAGGTTCGAGAACTTCACGTCGAGGGCCGGCAGCTCCCGGCCCAGCGCGGCGATCGCGCTCGCGACGCCGATCGTGGCGCCGCGTGCCCGGGAGGATCCGGCCTCCCGGACGCCGGGACGGGCGGCGACCGCCCGCTCCCAGGCCTCCCTGAGATTCACCCGCGCATCCGCCATTGCCGGAGGCGCTCCGCGGCCAGGCCCGGCGGCCTTCGTGGCCGCGGAGGCCGGGAATGCGAGGAAGGCAGGGAGCAGGACGACGAGGGCGGAGAGAGCGCGGTTTCCACGGGAGTCCATCAAAGTGCTTGTTCCCCTTTCGGCCTGACGCGGAGTGGCCCCTCGACGAGCGTGGGGAAACGGACGCGCTGAAGTCCCATCCGCCGCCGCCCCGGTTTGAAGCAAGCGTAGCGACGGAGAGCGCAGCCGGGCAGAGCATGCGGATGCGCCCCGTTCTCCCGTCGTTGCAGCGCCGGGGAGATCCTCCTATCCTCGCCGCTTCCGATGAAGAACAGCGCTCTCCCGCGCAGACCGGCCCTCCCGCTCGCCTTCGCTCTCGTGGCGACTCTTTTCGCCCCTCCCGCGTCCGGCTCCACGCCTCCCCAGACCGCGCTCAGCGGGCTCTCCTACGTGGGGCGGACCGTCCTCCCGCGAGGCCTCGAACTCGAGGGAACGCGCGTCGGCGGCCTCTCGGGCCTGGCCTGGGACGAGGCGGCGAAGTGCTTCTGGGCGATCTCGGACGACCGGGGCCAGTACGGCCCCGCCCGCGCCTATCGCGTCCGCATCGACCCCGGCTCCGTCGTCCCGGGAGCCGGGCCGGTCTCCGCTCCCGCCGTGACCGTGGACCGCATGCTCCCGCTGAGCGACGGCAAGGGGAAACCGTACACCCCCTCCGCTCATCGACACCGAAGGAATCGCCGTCATTCCCGGCGGCTTCCTCATCTCGACGGAGGCCATCGTCCGCCACGACGTGCAGGCGGTGATCGGCGATCACGGCCCGGACGGCCGCCTCCGCCGCGAGATCGCGCTCCCGTCCCGGCTTCAGTCCGCCTCCGGCCACGGCCTCCGCGACAACCTCGGCTTCGAGGGTCTCGCCACCACGCGCGACGGCCGATACCTCTTCGCCGGCATCGAGAACGCGCTCGCCCAGGATGGACCGGTCGCCGGCATCGGCGTGGCGAGCTCCTCGCGAATCCTCCGTTTCGACCTCCGGAAGAAGGACCCTCCCGCCGAGTTCGTCTACGTCGTCAGCGCGGTCTCGCCCGCCCCGGCGAAGAAGGACGCGTCCGGCGTCAACGGCCTCTCGGACCTCCTCCCGCTCGACGAGAGCCGGTTCCTCGTCCTCGAGCGGCAGTACGTGGAGGGAACCGGCAACTCGGTACGAATCTACGAAGTGTCGCTCGAGGGGGCGACCGACGTCTCGACGCTCGAGTCGCTCGAGGGCGCCACCTGGGTTCCGGCACGAAAGGCCCTTCTCCTCGACCTGGCCGACGCGGGGATTCCGAGCGAGAACTTCGAGGGAATGGCGTTCGGCCCGACGCTGCCGGACGGGCGCGAGACGCTCGTCGTCGTCAGCGACGACAACTTCAATGCCGCTCAGGACCCGACGACGTTCCTCGTCTTCGCCGTCGAGAAGGGGCCGATGACCGTCGCCCGGATCCAGGGCGCGGGCCACCGCTCACCTCTGGAAGGGAGCTGGGTCACCGGCGTTCCGGGCATCGTGACGGCGATCGACCGGGACCCGAAGTACCCCGGCTTCTGGCTCGAGTCGACCCGCCCGGACGACGTCCCCGCGACCTCCGAAGGCGTCTTCGTCCTCTTCCCCGGCGCTCCCTCGCTCACCGTCGGCCAGGCGGTCTCCGTCTCGGGCCGGGTTGAGGAATTCGCCCAGGCGAAGAGCCTCTCCGTGACCCGCCTGAAGTCGGCCACGGCGGTCCCGCTCGCGGGAGAGCCTCCGCTCCCTCCGCCGGTGAAGCTCTTCACGGACCGGAAGGTCCCCGCGCGGATCGACGACGACGGACTCACCCTGTTCGAGCCCGCGACCGACGCCGTCGATTTCTGGGAGAGCCTCGAGGGGATGCGCGCGGAGATTCCCGCGGGGACCGTCGTCGGCCCGTCCTCGAGCCGCGGAGACCTCGTCATTCGCCCGGACGGCGCTCCCGGCGTCCCGCGCACCGCGGTGGGCGGCGTCCTCCTGCCCAAAGCGGGTCCGTCTCTGGACCGAGTCTTCGCCGGGCGGAGGATCTCGGGGGAAATGCCGCGCGCCGACGTCGGGGCGCGCATTCGCGGCCCCGTCACCGGGATCGTCGACTACGCCTACTCGAACTACCGGTTCTGGCCGCTCGCTCCCCTCACCCTGGAAGCGGACGGCCACGGCTGCGACGCCTCCGCGACGCTTCGCGGCGACCGCCGCCACCTGACGATCGCGTCCTTCAACGTCGAGAACCTCTCCGTCGCCGGCCCCGCCGAGCGGTTCACGCGGATCGGGGAGGTGATCGCCCGGCGCATCGGCAGCCCCGACGTCGTCGCGCTCGAGGAGGTCCAGGACGACAGCGGCCCGGCCGGCAAGGGAGACGGGGTCGTGACGTCGCGAAAGACGCTCGACGCGCTCGTCGCCGGCATCGCGGCCGCGGGAGGCCCGCGCTACGAGGCGGCCTGGATCGACCCGGTCGAAGGACGGGAAGGGGGCCAGCCCGGCGGGAACATCCGCGTCGCCCTCCTCCTGAACCCGGCGCGCGTCTCGCTCGCGAAGAAGGGCGAAGCGGGCCCGCTCGACGCCACGGAGCCGGAAGGGCTCGGGAAGAAGCTCCACCTCACGCTCAGCCCTGGGCGGGTCGCGCCCCGGTCGACCGCGTTCTCGCCGACCGATGGGGAAGGGGTCCGCCGGTCGCTCGCGGTCGAGCTTCTCTTCCGGGGCAAGCCCCTCTTCGTCGTCGCGAACCACCTCTCGTCCAAGTCCGACGACGACCGCGCCTTCGGCCCGACGCAGCCGCCCCGGACGCCGACGGCCTCGCGGCGGCTCGCGCAGGCGCGGGAGATCCGCGCCTTCGCAGAACGCCTCCTGACGGCCGACCCGAAGGCGCGTGTGGTCCTCCTCGGCGACCTGAACGACTTCGAGTACTCCGAATCGGCCCGCCTTCTCGGCACCGCGCCGCTCGAGAGCCTCGTCCTCGGGGTTCCGGCCGAGAGCCGCTACACGTTCAACTTCGAGGGAGCCTCCCAGATCCTCGACCAGGTCTTCGTCTCCCCCGCCCTCGGGTCCGGAACGGCCATCGAGATCGTCCACCTCAATTCCGACTGCAACGACGAGAAGCGGGTGAGCGATCACGACCCGGTCGTCGTGCGGCTGCAGGTGAAGTAGGGGCGGGCGCCCACAGTCGGCGGCCGGTCTCTCCAGACCGCCAGAACCTCAGCGGAACGTGCCGTTCACGTCCAGGATCACGTGGACCGTTCCCGACGAGCCGTTGTGAATGGCGATCGAGCCGGAGCCGTCCGTCGCGAGGAGAAGGATCTCGTTGTTGGCCCTCGTCCCCCCCGCGCGGAACGAAAGGGCGCTCGTGCCGGGAAGCAGACCGTTCCCCGGGAAGGCCTGCAGCTCTCCGGTCGCCGCCGCCTGCGCCACCGTGAGGTTCACGGAAATCGCCACCGCGGAAGCGTCGATTCCGCACGCCCCCGTGACGTGGAAGACCCGGGTCTGCCCCGGGTCGAGGGCCGGAGCGTTCGGCACGAACCGGGTGTCGAACACCCGGCACGGCGTGAGCGGAAAGAAACCCGTACCGGCGATCGACACCGAGACCGACTGTCCGACGGCCGGAATCGAGACGGGCCCTGCCGAGCCCCCCGCTGCGCAGCTCTGGGTCGCGGACGTCAGGGCGACGGAAGCCGGCTCGGCCGTCAGGAGTGCCGAGGTGGCGCCCGGGGCTGCCCGGAAGGTCAGGACCGCGACCTCGACGAGCCCCGTCGGCGCCGCCGCGTTCCCCTGAATGGCGTTCAGGAGGACCGACCCGTTCACGTTGGCGAAGGCGGGATTCGTGAAGGCCGGCGCCGAGGAGAACTGGCTGGTGCCTCCGCCGGCGGCGGAAACGAAGAGGACCTGCTGCGGGTCGAAACGGACCGAGAGGGCGTAGCCGCCGAGAACGAGCGGCACCGTGGCGGCCGCGCAGGTCCCGGTCCGGCCCGTGAGGTCGGCCTTGAGGCCGACGGTGAACGTCCGCCCGGAACCGACCTGCGCGGGCGCGGCGAGCACCACCGGGGCCTGACCCGGGGAGAGCGGGACGCCCTGCGCGAGCGCACCGCCCTCCGCGCCCGCGAGGGCGAAAAGGAGGAGCACCGCCAGATCGGCAGGCGCCACGCGGGCGCGTCCTCGAGGCCTCATCCCCGGAGCGCCAGTCGTGCGGCGTCCATATGCCTGTTGATCGTCTCCTGCCTCCGCGGGGCGTCGGCAGCACTTCCGTTGCCGGCGAGGGCGGCCGACAGGTCCATCAGGAGCGCGCGCATCTCGGAGAGGGCGCCGCGCGCCTCCTCCATCGACCTCTGCTCGGCCGTCGAGCCGCCCCCGCTGCATTTCTCGTTGGCCGCGGAGATCGCGGACGACGCTCCCTCGGACTCCGAAGCGAACGCGGCCGGGTCGATCGGAGCCCGGGTGAAGACCGACGACGCCTCCTGCACCCGCCGGTTCGCCTGGTCCAGGGCCGTCAGGCACGCCTCGCCCGCAAAGCCGGAGGCGGTGCCGCCGGGTGCGCTCGATCCGGCGGCGGGCGCGGGAGCCGTGCCGACCCTCGAGACCTTCCCGCTCTTCCAGAGGTACAGGCCGACGCCCGCGATCAGGAGGATCCAGAGGACCTGCCGCCCGTTCACGAGGACCTCTTCTTCGCCAGCTCGCCCTCGAGCAGCGCACACCAGTCGTCCATCCCGTCACCCGTGCGAGCGGAGAGCTCGAGGATTCGCGCTCCGGGGTTGAGCGTCGAGACCTGCTGCTTCACGGCCGCGACGTCGAAGTCGACGTGCGGAAGGAGGTCGACCTTCGTCAGGACCGTCACCTTCGCCTTCGAGAAGATCGCCGGGTACTTGAACGGCTTGTCGTCCCCTTCGGCCGTCGAGAGGAGGACGATCTTGAAGTCCTCGCCGAGATCGTACGAGGTCGGGCAGATGAGGTTCCCGACGTTCTCGATGAAGAGGAGGTCGAGGCCCCGGAGCTTCTCCCCTTCCTCCACGAGCGCGGCATCGACCTGCCGGGCGTCGAGGTGGCACGCCCCCCCCGTGAGGATCTGCCGGGCGGGGATCCCCGCCTTCCGGAGCCGGTCCGCGTCGCGCTCCGTCGCGATGTCGCCGTCGAGGCCTCCCATCTTCAGCTTCCCGGCCAGCCGCGCCACCGTCGCTTCGAGGAGAGTCGTCTTCCCGGAGCCGGGCGAGGAGATGAGGTTCACGACGAGCGTCCGCTGGTCGCGGAACGTCTCACGCAGAGCCGCCGCGGCCGCCTGGTTGGCCGCGAGGACCTTCTGCTTCACGTCGATCTCGGGCATGGAGGGCCTCCCGCCGCGCCGCCAGGGCGCGCGGCGGGAGGATAGCGCGGCCCGCGCCCCGGCCAGTTCTGAGGACGAGATGCGGCCCGTCGTGGGGAGGGCGGACGAGTCGAAGCCGGGCCGGACTCACCGGGATCAGGGTCTCAGGACAACTCCGGGGCGAGACCGAGCTTCTTGCGTCGCTCCTGGTGCGTCTTCACGATCTCCGCCATCTCCGCCTGCGCCGCCTTCGCCAGGTCGAGGTACTCCTTCAGGGCCTTCTCCGCGGCCCTCCTCGCCTCCTCGGTCTCCGCCTGCTCGACGGCCTTTCCGAGCCGCAGCTCCTTCCTGTCGTCGATCTTCCGGTAGAGCTCGAAGTAGCGCGCCCTCTCCCGGGCCGTCAGGTCCGTGTCCTCCTTCAGCTTCGCCTCGTCCGCCGCGACGGCGCTTCCCGCTGCGGCGAGCGTCTTCGCGAGGAGATCGAGCGTCGGCTGGATGCACTCCGAGGCCCGCCGGTCGGTAGCGCAAATGGCACCCGCCGAGCCGGCGAGGAGCTTCCCCGAGGTGAGCGGCTCGAAGGCCTTCTGCATCGCCTCCCAGGCCTTCACCTCGGCCTGGAACCCGGTCTCCGCGAGCGCCGCCCAGTGCGCGAGGAAGCCCGGGTACTGCTTGTCGACCTTCGGGAACTCCGCGACGGCGTTTCGCCACTTCTTGAGGCTCGCCTTCTCCTTGTAGTACAGGTCCATGAAGGGCTTCGTGCCGTTCTCGGTCTTCGCGTACGTGATGGCCGTCCTCGCGGCGCCGTACGCCGCCCCGATCACACTCTGATTGTCGCGAAGCGCCGAGTAAGCCTCCCGTGCCTTCTCGAGGTCGGCCTTCTTCAGCCCGCTTCCGCCGTCGAGCGCGTACTTCTTCGCGTCCTTCCAGATCGGGTCGACCGCTTCCACGGTCTTCCGGATCTCCTCGAAGCGGGCCGGGGCGTCGTCGGCCGCCTTCTGCAGCTCCCTGGCCCTGGTCGTGCGGGAGTTGCGCCAGGTGACGAGGAGGGCGCCGTCGTCGAGCAGGCACAACAGGAAGTCCCGGTTCTGCTTCTCCCACTCGTCCTGGTCCGCCGGTCTCTCGCCGGAGGGCTTGTACTTCCTGGAGTCGTCCCAGGCCATTCCCGCCCGGCTGCAGAGCGATCGCCAGGTCTGCTCGTCGGCGGTGGCGGGAGAAGACTTCCCGAGGATCTCGACGAGCTTCGGCATCAGGTCGACGAGGACGTACGTCGAGGACATCCTGTGGGCCGACCAGGTGGCTCCCGGCCCCTTCGGCCGGTAGTCCTTCGCGGGCTCCTCCTCCTTCTTCTCCGATCCCACCGGGGCCATCTCCGGGAGCATCGAGTCGAGGACCTGGGCCGGGCTGCGGCTCGCGGCCAGGAGCGAGGAGAGGGCGAGGGCTGCGAGCGCGGGGCGCGGAATCGGGCGGCGTCGGTTCTTCATCTCGGCTCCCTCAGAACTGCGCGGCGAAGTCGAAGACGTACCAGCGTCCGCCGCCGCGGCGGATCAGCTCGTGGGGCTTCGGCGAGCCGTACTGGCGGCCGCGCTCGTCCCAGGCCTTCGTGGTGACGGTCGCTCTCTCCACGGACGGCTCGCTGATCTTCCTGGCCTGCGCCTTCTGCTCGTCCGTCAGGAAGAACGACTCGAGGTCGTTGCCTGCGTCGTAGCCCTTCACGACGGTCTTCTCGACTTTGTCGATCGTCACGTGGACGTAGAAGTCGCGGAACCGAACCTGGTGCCAGTCCCAGTGGTACATCGCGAGGCTCTTCGCCCGCGGACCACCGAGGAACTTCGGGTCGATGCAGTCGAGGTAGAGCTTGAGGTTCTTCTCCTTGATGGCCGTCGCGAAAGTCTCGACGAGCCTCTCGGGCGTCACGTCGGGCGGGATCGCCTTCACGCTGTAGAGCGGTCCCTTGATCTCCTCTATCCGCTCCTCGCCGGCGAAGCGACCGCCGAGCTCGGCGTTGCGGTCGGCCGCTGCGAAGGCGAGACCGTCGACCCAGATCACCTCGGGGACGACGACCCAGCCCCAGAAGGCGCCGCCGAGCCTCTTCTTCCCGGCTTCCGGTACGGTCAGCTCGGCGCTCTCGATTCGGCCGGCGACGGTGAAAGGCGTCCCCTCGGCCAGCCCGGCGTTCACGAGGCGCCGGTAGCGCTTCAGCGCCTCGTACGCGCCGCGCCACGGCGGAGTGTCGAGCTGGACGTAGTAGAGGCCCCGCGCCGGCGTGCCCCACGAAAGGTACTCGCGGCCGAGGTCGGTGAACTGGTTCGCCGGGTACTCGACCTTGTCGAGGACGACGTATTTCCCGGGCATTCCGGCCGCGGCGGGCTCACGCAGCCCGGGCGCCGGCAACGCCTGCGCCAGCAGCTTCCCGCCGGCCGACGCTTTCGCCTTCCACGCCGCGATCTGCGCCACCGCCTCCTTCGAGAAGAGCTCGACGATCTTCTTCTCCTGGTCGCGATAGCGGAGCATCTCCGGCGTGATCTCGATGAAGTCCCCCTTGCTCCCCATCAGGGCGGTCCGCGCCCTCGCGAAGAGCGCCTCGACGGCCGGGTCGTCGGGGTACTTCTCCTTCAGCTCCTTGATCCGCTTGAGCGCCTCGTTGTCCTCGTAGCCGGGCTTGAACGCGGCGCCGCGCGCCCGCCGGGCGTGGTCCTCGAGCTTCCTGAGGTAGTGCTCCGCCTTCGTGACGTCGTTCGGCGGCGCCTTTTCGGCGGCCGACGCGGCCCACGAGGCCGAAAGGACGGCGAAGAGAATTGCAAGGACCGCCGAGGCGAGCCCGCGAGGACGTCCGGAAAGAAGACGCATTCCGACCCTCCGTTCCGCCCGCGACGCGCGCCCACAATCTCCCGAGGCTCTCCGCCGCGCCCGGGTTTCGACGTAACGAGACATCATCCTCAGGACCTCGAGCTCCCGTCAAGTTGAATGGACCCGAGATGGCGGAGGCTGCGCGAAATCCAGGTTCGGGGGCTTCGCCCGGGGCCACGCGGTGATAGCTTTCCCCGACGTGAGAAGACCCGGAAGGCCCCTCACTGCCCTTCCACCGTTCCTCCTCCTGCTGGCGGCCGCAGGCTGCGCCCGCGCGGGCGGTGCCGCGGGTCCGCCGGCGCCCCCTCCGGAGAGTGGCGTCCGAGCGGACGAGAAAGGCCGACCGACGATGATCCTCGCAAGAAACCAGAAGGCCGTCGAAGTCGCTCCCGGTACGTTGATCGACCTCGTCGTCACGCGCCCCGTCGCGATCCCCCGGGAACACCAGTTCGAGTGGCCCGCGTCGCCCGCCATCGAGGGCGACGCCGTTCGCTTTCTGCGCCTGCGAATCGAGTCTCCGCCCCCGGAGGTCGACGGCGGCGTGACGACCCACCACTACGAGCTCGAAGCGTCGAAGCCCGGGGTGGCCCGGGTCACGCTGGCGCCCACGCCGGCAAGCACGAAGCTCTCGCTTCCGCCCGTGACCCTCGACGTCACGGTCGCCGCCGCCCGCTCGAAGGCACCCGCGACGGCCTCTCTCACTCTCCCGGATCTGGTTCGCCACCTCGTCGAGGTCATCGCCACCTCGCCGGATTCCCCGCTCGAGATCGCGAAGGCCTTCGGCGAGGTCGAGACCGACGGCGGGGGTGCGGTTTACGTGAAGCCCTCGGACCCCCGACTGAAGCGGGTCATCGTCGTCAAGGATTCCCGGATCGGAGGCACGAACGACGTCGAGCTGCAGCTGGCCGTGCCGGGATCCGTCACCGTGGCGGAGATCGAAGCCCTGTGGGGACCGCCGCAGCACCCTCCCGCGCTCGCGCTCGAGACGAGATCGGTGATCTTCAGGCCACCCCTTCCCGCCGGGGCAAGGTTCCTCCCGACCGTCACGATGACCCTGGAGGGGGACGAGAACGGCCCGGCTGTCTGGGTTTCCGTCATCCGCAGCCCCCTCTGGCCGCATTCGACGACGCCCTGACCGATCTCCTCAGCCAGCCAGGATCGCCTCCACCGCCTCGAGAGTCGGAGACACCGGCGCCGGCACCTTCACCCGGCGCGCCGCCGAAGGGACGTCCTTGAGACCCGTCCCCGTGACGAGGAGGACGACCCGCTCGCCACGCGAGACGAGCCCCTCGGCGAGCGCGATCTCGAGCCCGGCGAGGGCGATCGCCGCAGCCGGTTCGGCGAAGACGGCCGTCGCGGCGGCGAGGCGCGGGATCGCGTCGAGGATGGCCTCCTCGGAAACGAGGACGCCGCAGCCGCCCGAGGCCCGGATGTCCTTCAACGCCATCACGGCGTTGCGGGGCGCCGCGACCGTGAGGCTGTCGGCGACGCTTCCCGCGTCCGGCTCGGGAGTGATCTCCGCCGCACCCGAACGGAGCGCCCGCGCGATGGCGCCCGACCGCTCCGGCTGGACCGCCACGAGGCGCGGCACGCGCGGCAGGAGACCGCAGCGGACCAGGTCGGCGAAGCCCTTGGCGATGCCGGCGATGATCACGCCGTCCCCCGTCGGAACGACGACGACGTCCGGCGCCTCCGGCGCGAGGTCCCGCGCGATCTCGAGGGCGGCCGTCTTCTTTCCCTCTACGGTGAAAGGGTTGAGGGCGGTGTTCCGGTTGTACCAGCCGAAACGCGCGCAGGCCTCGACCGAAAGCTCGAAAGCCTGGTCGTACGTCCCTGCGACCGGAACGAGCGTCGCCCCGTAGCTCGCCATCTGGACGAGCTTGGCCGGCGGCGCCGTCGCGGGGACGAAGACGACCGTCCGGATCCCGGCCGCGGCGCCCGCCGCCGCCAGGGCCGTCGCGGCGTTTCCAGTCGACGCCGCGGCAACGGTCTCGTAGCCGTACTCGATCGCCTTGGCGACGACGAGGTGGGAGGCGCGGTCCTTGGTCGACCCCGAGGGATTGCGCGTGTCGTCCTTCAGGAAGAGACGCGGCATCCCGAGCGCTTCTCGCAGGCGCGGCACCGGCAGGAGCGGCGTCCCCCCTGCGGCAAACGAGAAGAAGGACTCCGGGCCGTGCACGGGGAGGAACGCCGCAAGGGCGTCCGGCGAGGAGAGCGGAGGGGCGGGCCAGCGGCGCGGGAGCTCCGGCTCGGCGAGCTCGACGCGCAGGACGCCGCGCGTCGGGCCTCCGGGGACCTGCTGCGACGTACAGGAGGGACAGACGTAGAGGGCGCGGTCCTCGGGGTACCGGGCGCCGCATTCGTTGCAGAGGAACGTGAAGTCGGTCACGGCGGGGCATCGTAGCGCGACTCGAAGGGGGAACGCCGCTCGGCGCGGCGTAGAATTGCTCTTTGGCGGACCATCCGCACTCTTTTCACGTCGCCGTCTGCCGGAGGCCGCGATGGGTCGAATCGTACAGTCCGTTGGGATGTCTTTCGTCCGCGGCTGCCTCGTCCGCGGGCTCGTCGCGATCTACGTCTTCGGGGTCTTCATCGCCTGCTTCCTCCTCCCGCTCGGGCGGATGAGCCGCACCCCGGGCGCCGACGGCACGGAGATCTTCCTGCCTTTCGGAATCGGGGCCTTCTTCCTCGTCGTCCTGCCGGCGATCCTCGCGTACTTCGCGACGCGTTCGCGCAACGCGACGTTCGACAGGCTGTTCGGCTCCCTCGGCCTCGCCGGCTTCCCGTACGCGGTCCAGTACCGCCGGTACGACGGGACGTACGGCGGCCGCCGCTTCCAGGGCTTCTTCTCGCACGGCCCTCGCGTTGCCCTCGAGGCCGACGTCGCCGTCTGGACCCGGCTCGGCATCACGGCGGGCTCGGGCGACACGAGGCTTCTCGCGGGGCTTGCCGGCGAGAAGCCGATCCGGTTCGCCGTCCCCGCATTCGACGGCCTCGACGTATTCGGCAAGGACGAGGCCTGGATTCGCCGCTTTCTCGCCGAGCCGGGAGTCCCGGCGCTCCTCTCGCGGCTCCTCCGGTTCGAAGGGTCGTTCGCCCGCCGGCAGCTCGTCCTCCGGCCCGGGGCGCTCAACATCACCTTCCACCTGTCGACGGCCTTCATGAGCTGGATCCCCTCTCCGGCACAGGTGAAGGACTGGGCCGACGCGCTCGTGGAGATCGCCCAGATCGCCGAGCGGGTTCCCCCGCCGGCGGTGCCGATCGCCCCGACGCGCCTCGAGCAGCAGGTTGGCTCGGTCCGCGGAATGCGGGTCGTTCTGAACCCGGGCGCCGTCGCGCTCGTCACGATGCTCGTCACGTCGCTCGTGATCGGCGCGATCGCCGGGATCATCGTCCTCTCCCAGAAGTCGTGCCGGCCGAGCCGGGGTCCCGGGAGCGTCGCCGAGGCCCGCGACGTGCTCTACAACGTCTTCGCGACCGCGCAGAGCCTCCAGGTCGCTGAGCTGCCGGCCGCGAGCATGCTCGACCTGCACGGCATTCGCGGGCACCTCGGCACCGTCGAGGCCGAGGACGACGCGGCCCTTCGCGCCGTCGCGAAAGCTCCACAGGGGGCGCGGATCGTCGTCTCGAAGAGCCCGGGCACGGGCGCGGCCCGCGAGGTCGAGTGGATCTTCGAGCCGCCGCTCTCCGCAGGGACGTCCGTCGTGGAGCAGCAGCTCGGAAAGCTCGAGCTCTCCCCGGCCCCGGGCGAGCCGAAGGCCGTCCTGGGGCTCGGGACGCCGAGGAAGGCCGACGGGGCCCGGTGGCCGGTCCGGGTTCGGGTCCGGTTCGAGGGGAAGGCCGGCGGGCCGATCACCCGGATCGCCGCGTACCGCGACGCCCCGGCTTCGCCGCCGGCGTCGACGTCCTCCGGGCTGCTTCCGCAGTGCCCTCTCTCGTTCGAAAGCGTCGACGGAATGGCGGTCGGAGAGTCGCGATCCTGCGTCTGCACCGACCTGACCGGCCTCAACATCTTCGGCTCGGGGCGCTACTCGCCGTCGTCGGACCTCTGCGTGGCGGCCCGGCACGCCGGAGTGCTGACCCGCCCGGGGGACGCCGTGACCTTCTGGCGCCAGCCCGACTGCCCCCGCCTCTGGGGCTCCGCGGCCAGCGGCGTCGTCTCGCAGAACGAGGCCTCACGGACGGCGACCTACTCCTTCACGGCCGAGCCGCCCCCGTGCCCGCCCCCGCCGAGCGCGTCCGCGGACCTCAAACCCTGCCCGACGCTCTTCAGCAAGGAGCTCGAGGCGATGCCCGAGGGGACCACCTTCGACTGCACCTGCAAGTACGACAAGTACGGGAGCGGCTCCCTCTGGGGGACCCGCGTCTACTACCTCGGCTCGAGCGTCTGCGACGCGGCCCAGCACGCGGGGATGGTCGACAGGAAGGGGAGCACGGTCACCGTCTTCCTCGGCGGCCCGTGCGACCGCTTCTGGGGCTCGAAGTCGTACGGAATGGACTCCGAGAGCCGCAGGAAGCCGGGCCGGAGCATGGCGTTCCAGCAACCGTTCCCCGCCTGCCCGGTCCCGACGGACCCGTGGTGAACGCCGCGCCCCACCTTCGCTCCGCAGAGCGTACGCACCGGCGGCACCCGCCGGAGAAGGAGTGACCATGCGAACCCTCACCATCGCCCTGCTGGGCCTCCTCCTCTTCCCGACGACCTCCCTCGCAGAGGCGCCCGCGGGAAGCTCCATCAAGGTCCTTTCCAACGGCTTCGACCCGGGCTTCAAGGAGGTCTCCCCGCTCGATCTCAGGAGCATCCGATCCGCGGCCGCCCTCCGCAGCAAGGACGGCAAGCAGGTCCAGGTCTTCCTGTCGAACGGGGACTTCACCGCCGACCAGATGGCCAACGAGTACGTGCTGCCCCTGAAGAGCAAGAAGGAGTTCATCCTCGTCCTGACGTTCCACAACGGGACGAATCCTGCCGTCGACGGCACCTACAGCCCGAAGGCCGGCTACGGCAAGCCCTTCTGGAGCTCCGTCGTCGTCCGGATCCTGTCGGGCCCGAAGGGCACCAACGCCTCGCTCGGCGCGAACGAGGGAACGTGCACCATCAAGGGAATCTCCGGAGGGCGGGTCACAGGGTCCTTCCAGGTGAAGACCAGGAACGGCGACAAGGTGATGGCGGAAGCCGCGGGCACGTTCGACGCTCCCCTGACCACCTCGAAGTACTGAGAAACCGCCTTTCCAACCCGCGGCAGGACTCCGCCCGCCCCCTTCGTGCCGTCAGCGGGAAGGTGCCGGCTGACGGCCCCGGAGAACGACCGCCGCCACGATCGCGGCGACGCCGATGCCCCATTGCACGACTGGGACCGACACGAAGAGAAGTACGAATGCGGGGCTCTCGTGCCGAAGGAAGGCGTCGACATAGACGACGGTGCCCAGAACCGTCGCGACGAGGCTGAGCGCGAGGACGACGCCCGCCCCTATCTTCGTCCTCGAGACCGCAGCCGCGAGAAGGAAAGCGGCGTAGGGGCTCACGACGAGGACCCCGACCGCGAGGACTCCGAAGACGGGATCCGCAGAAGTCAGCTGCCAGGGAGTCATCATCAGGAGAAAGGACGCGGCCATGACGGCGGCCCCGAGGACGGAGGCGACGAGCGCGGCGGGCTTCACGGAAGTGCCTTCCGGGAATCCTACCCGAGTCCGCTGCTGCTATGCTCTCCAATCGGATTGCAGACAGCCGGGGACGACCGCGCGAGGCGATGCGGGCTCTCGCCGTCCGGCGACGGACGGACACGGAGGTGAAGATGAGCACTCGGCGTTCCGTCCTCGTCGTAGCGGTCCTCGTCGTGGCTCTCTTCTCGTCTTTCGCTCTCGGGCAGGCGCCCGACGACCGTGGCTTCGACCCCACCGGCGTCTGGTACGGACAGCACGGCCCGCTCGCCCTGATGCGCGCCGGGGACACCCTGTCCTTCTCCTATTCCGCCGTCTTCGGTGCCACCGCGCACCTGTGCGACGGCATCGGCGTCGCGGGATTCGCCGGCGACGGGAAGTGGGAGTACGTCGACGAGCAGGGAACGGTCACCTTCACGACGAAGGGCGGGCTGGTGACCATGCAGACGACCAAGGGGATCGCCTCTTTCTGCGGCGCCAACTGGCCCGGCGATACGTTCGCGAAGGACGGCTGGAAGCCGGCCTTCCGATGCCGGGTCATCGAGCCGAAGGCGCGGTTCCTGATCGTCGGCTCCCTTCCGCCGGCGCCTCGAAAGGGCTTTGTCGTCAAGGGGGACTGGGTCGAAGCCATCGGCCTCGTCAACGAGGGCTCCCCGGCCTGGCTCCTGACGCGCTTCGTCGGGAAAAAGCAGACGACCGCCGGTCTCCTCGAGCGCGACGCGCTCGAGTGCCACGAGGAATAGCCGACCGACCGACAGGAAGCCGGCGACGGAAGCCGGTACGGACGACAAGGAGGAATGGAATGACCCGTCCCATCGTTCTGGTCTTCGCCGCCGCCCTCATCGCTGCTGCGCCCGCATCCGTGGCCGGCCCGCCGGCCGCCGTCGAGGTCCACGGCCTGAAGTTCGTTCCCCCGATCGCCTTCTCGGCGCCTCAGCCCGCGGGCCTCGACGCTCTCCTCGTCGTCCACCCGCCGGGCGCAAAGGCGGGCGGCGAGAAGGTGAGCCTCACCGCCGTCGCCTTCCCCAAGGACTCCGGGATGAGCGACGCCGAGCTCCTCGACTACGTGAAGACGACCTTCCTGGCCACGTCGGCCTCCGGAAAGCCGGTGGAGAGGACCTTTCTCGGGAAGCCGGTGAAGGGCCAGTCTCTCGAGAAGAAGATCCCGGCCCCGTCGAATGCGGAGATCTACGTCGTCACGAAGAAGGGAGGCGACAAGGTCGTCCTCGGCTTCGTCTTCTCCCCGGGCTTCGCGAAGGAGGCCCAGGAGGCCATCGCCGGGATCGCGGCCACGATGAAGGAGTAGCCGGCCGGGAACTCCGGCACCGACGGAATTCGACCGAGAAGGATGGTTCGAGAGATGAGAACTGCATCGTGCCTGGCCATTGGTGTTCTGCTCGCCCTCCCGAGCGTTCCTGCCGGGGCCGCTGGGCCGACGCTGAAAGCCAGAGCGGAGGCGCTGAAGCCGTTTCTCCCTTCGCCGCCGAAGGGGTGGTCGATCGTCGAGGAGGAGACCATCGGTCAGGACAGCGCCGTCGCCGGCAGTGAGCTGACCACACGGAGGCGCTACAGGAAGGGTTCCAGGGCGGAGGAGGTCGTCGAGATCCAGATCGGGATCAAGCCGGACGGGAAGCCTCTCTGGCCAGCCGTTCTGATCGACGATCCGGCGAAGGCCGCCAAGCAGGTGGTGGAGGGAGTACCCTTTTCCGTCACCGAGGTCCTCGGCCATAAGGCCCTCACCCGCTCGACCCGCAATCCCATGCGGAACCGGGCCGAGCACCGCGTCCTCCACAAGCTGCCGAACAACGTCTCGGTGAGCTACGAGATCTGGACGCTCCCCATCAGCGAGGCGGAGCAGTTCCGCAAGGCGATCGACTACGGAACTCTGGGCACACTAAGACCCTGACGCTTTCTCGTCCGAAAGCCCCCGCATTCGCGGATCCTGAAGGAGGGGCCGCCGACTCAGTGCGGCTTGGGCTTTTCAGGGACCGGCTTGAAGTCGACCGGCTCCACCTCCATCCCCCTGGGGTTGCTCTTCTTCGCCTCCGGCCTGGCGGGTGCCGCCACCTTCGGCGGGGCCTTCTTCGGGGCCTCGGCCTTTGGCGTGGCCTTTGCCGGCGGCTCCACGGCGCGCGGGTCCTCGGCCGGCGCGCTGGAAATGCCGAGAGCCAGGGATGAGGACGTTGCCAGGAGAGCTGCGAGCACGATCGCTTTCTTACGCATGGCGTTCATGCCTCCATCGATAGTCCGTTGCCCGTCGCGGCCGTCGGGATTTCCGGGCGCCGGGCCCCGCCGCGAGGGCCCCCGATGGGCGGCGCCGGCCCGGCGCCGCCCATCGGATCGTCACAACGTCGCGAAGGACCGCAGTCCTACCTGTAAATCTTCTCCAGGAGCTTCCCGGCGAGCTTCTTGCCCAGATCGGCCTTTTCGAACTTCCCGTATACCTTGGGGTCCCAGTCGACCCGGACGACGTCCTGCCCCTGAAGTACGACGATCGCGGCGACGCCGGTCATGACATCGCACACGTAGGCCTTGTCACCGAGACCTGAGACGTCCTGGACGGATCCGGCATTCGCCCACTGCTTGTGGCCCTCGAACTCCTTCTCTCCGCCGCCCACGACGGCTGAGAAGTTGATATTCGAAGCCACTTTCCCAGCCACTTCGTATGAGCCGGCCGGCCTTCCCTCCGCCGCCTTGCTGTCGGGCCTTGGAACGACGGCCATCGTCTCCCCGGTGATGGCACCGACCTCCTCCGCCGAAAGGACGTCCTTGATCTCCCATCCCTTGGCGAGCGTGATTTCTTTCTTCGCAGCGGGGGCCGCATCGGCCTTCGCGGGAGCGTTCCCGGCCGCGGGGCTCTCCTTCGGTCCTCCGCAGCCCGAAATGAGCGTTGCGACGGAAGCCGCAAGAACCAGAGCCGAGGAGGTTCTCCAGGATTTCATCGATTCTTCCTCCTGCGTGTTTGCCGGCCCGCGGTTCTCTCCAGCAGGCTGCGATCACCGGGCATCATAGGTCGAACTTAGCGGGCATTCCACGCACGAGCCAGGTTTCGTCAATTCGGGTTCTTCAGATCCGAGTCAGTCTCGGAGAAGAGCAGTCCGCCGCCCGCAAGGCCGGATCGCTCCGCCTCGGCGAGGCTACGGGCTTTCCCGCCGCCCGAGCCTCGACACGGCCAGGAGCGCCAGCCCGTAGAGGACGAACGCGGCGAAGAGCGCGGCGGGGCTCCCCTGCGGAACGTCCTGAACGAAGAGCTTCAGGGAGGCTCCGCCGAGGACGCCCCACGCCAGCCAGCCGGCTTCCTCAACGCCTGTCCGGACCCGAAGGGCCGCCAGTGCCACCGCGGCCGCCGCCAGCACCGCCGTCCGCGCCGGAACCGCCGACCCGGCCGGGAGAAACGCCACGAGGAGCTCGACCGCACCCGCCCCCGCCCCGGCGGCGGCGATCGCCATCAGGACCAGGGCTGCGAGACGGGAACCGGCCCCCGCCGGTTCCTCGCCCCGCCAGCGGACCGTGAGAATCCAGCAGAACGCTGCGGCGAGCGCCACGGCGGCGGATGCGGCGCCCATCCGAACCGGAACCGATCCGACGGGACGAGTGAAGGCGGACAGGGCGGCCGCAAAGAGCCCGGACGGGACGCAGGCCGCCAGGAGATACAGCGCACCGTGCACCAGGAGAGAGCGTCGCCCGAACCTCGCTCCGAGGACGGCCGCGCCGAGCCCGAACAGGACCCAGACGAACGCGAGGCCGGGGCCCGTCGCGAGCAGGCCTCCACCGGTCAGGGCGAGGACGAGACCGAGCGACGAGAAGAAGAGGAAGTTCCGTCCGCCGGCTGCGTCGCGCTCCAGGAAGCCGAAGGCCGCGGCGTAGGCGAGCGCCGAGAGGACGAGCGCCGCCACGCCGAGGACGCCCTCCCCCGTTCCGGCCGCATTCGAGAGACGCACCGCCCCGCCGTATCCGGCAGCCAGGACCGCGGCGGTCTGGAAGACCTCGAAGACGTTCACGTCCCGGCGCCGCGCCAGCGTCCGCGCGGCGAAGCTCCCCGCGTAGACGACGAAGAGGAGAAGGGCCACGAAGACGCAGCGGCCGGGCGAGAGACCCGCGTACGCCTGGGGTGGCCCGCCCGGACGGCTGCCGAGGTAGACCAGCGTCAGGACCGCGAGGTCCGCCGCGACGGCGGCCGGCCAGCGCAGCCCGTGCCAGCGCCGGCCGTAGGTCGCCCAGAGCGTGGCCGCGCCGAAGGCGATGAGGAGGAGGGTGAAGAGCTCGATCCGGGCCGTCGCGAGGAGAAGACCCCACGCGGTCCCGACCGCGCCGAGGGTCGCCGCCCAGGCGACGCTCGCGAGGTCGCGGCGCCAGGCGACGGCGAAAACCGCCGCCCCGATCCCGAGGAGGAGCACGGCGGCCCCGACCGGTGGCAACGCCCGCATGCGCACCGTCGTCTCCCACAGGAGAGGGAGCGCCACGGCGAGGGAAAGGAAGGCGTGAAGCGTCGCCTCCGCCCGCTGGCCGGCCCGGCCGCTGTGCTCCGCCGCGAGAATCCAGGCGCCCGCGTAGACCAGGCCGAGAGCGACTCCGGCGAGGTGCGGGAGGGTCCCCGCCTCCGTCAGGGCCCGGAAGAGGTAGGCACCGCCGATGCCGAGGAAGGCGCGGCCCGCGAGGGCCATCGGCGCGGCGCCCGAGGCCCGGGGAGGCGCCGCGACGCCGGCCTCGGCAGCGGCCCCTGCCGCGTCCGAGGCCTCCCGCTCCTCACGAACCCGCGGGCCGGACTCCGTCCCGCGCTCTAGCCCCGCCAGGCGGGTTTCGAGCGCCGCGACGGCCGTCGCGAGCGCCGCAACTCGTTCTTCCAGGAGATCGACGCGGTCGGTCACTTCGTCGCCTCCGATCGCCGGGCGGATTCCCGCCCGGACGCTATTCCGTTTCCGCCTCTTGCCAGGGAGGAAGCAATTTGACGAGGACCGCGAGGATGACGAACGGCAGGATCATCAGGAGGATGGCCGGCAGCAGCCCCTCCTTCGTGGCGAAGTCCATCTTGTAGGTCGTGTACCCGAGGAAGCTCTTCGAGAAGAGCTGGCCCCCGATGACGACGTTCCAGCGCATCGCCAGGATTCCGACGAGCGTGAGGGCCCCGCACACCGCGTAGATCGCCTTCCGGGCCTGCTCCGAGAGCTTCACCACCTGGGTGATCGCCAGCAGGAGGATCGGCACCAGCCCGCCGAAGATGACCTGCAGGAGGATCTGGGAGACGAAGAGCTTCGTCTTCACCATGAAGTCGAGGCTCTTGAACGACTCGTCCGCCTCGTACATCCGGTGGAGGAGGTCGATCCCCTCGAGGGTGAAGTCGATGATGAAGGCGTAGAAGAGGTACTTCGCGATCGTGTCGACGCAGCGCATGTCGATGGGGACCCTTTTCGCCACGCACGTCGCCATGTACATCAGGAGGACGAGAGCGATTCCGGAGACGATCGCCGAGAAGAGGAAGACGATCGGCATCAGGGGCGTCGACCACCAGGGGTTCGCCTTGATCGACCCGAAGATGAACCCGACGTAGCCGTGGAGCAGGAACGCCGACGGGATCCCGATGATGGTGAGGATGTAGCCGACCTTGTCGTCGAGGCGGCGAGACTCCTCGCTCAGGTCGTCGCTCCAGAGGGCCATCGCGCGGTAGAGCTGGCGCTTCAGCCCCTTCGACGCCCGCGCCGTCGTCACGATGTCGGCCCGGTAGTCGAGCCAGATCTCGAGGACGAGGACGGCCATCAGGTACCAGAGGTAGACGAACCCGAACATCGCCATCGCCGACGACGTGTGCGGCGTCAGGTACATCTCCAGGGAGCGCTCCGGGTGACCGAGATGGAGCTGCAGCGGGAGCGGGGCGACGATGAGGAACGCGAGCGCGGTCAGGAGGGCGAGGCGGTAGGTGGGCTTGACCGCCTCCACCCGGAAGACGCGCTCGAGCGAGGCGAGGATGAACGCCCCCGCCACGAGGCCGGTGAGGTACGGGTAGAGGACGACGAGGACGCTCCACTGGAGCTCGACCTCGTTGGGGTACATGAACCCCTGGACCAGGCTCGTCAGGCTCTCGTGCACGACCGTCTCCTCACCGCACCGACCCGTCGAGGCCGGAATACCAGGTCTTCGACCCGGTCGCCATCTGGGGCTTGAGCACCTGGACCTTGTGCGTCCGGAGGAACTCGTGGATCGGGTCCTTCGGGTTCTTCAGGTCGCCGAGCTGCCTGGCGCCCGTCGGACACGTCTCGCAGCAGGCCGTCGTCAGCCCCTTCGTGATCCGGTGGTAGCAGAAGGTGCACTTGTCGACGGTCTCCGTCCTCGGGTCGATGTACCGGCAGCCGTAGGGGCAGGCCTGTACGCAGTAGCGGCAGCCGAGACAGTAGCTCTTGTCGACGAGGACGACGCCGTCCGGGCTCTCGAACGTCGCTCCGACCGGGCAGACCTGGACGCACGGGGAGCTCGCGCAGTGATTGCAGATCTTGGGGACGAAGAAGCTCTTGGCCCCGTCTCCCGGACGGTACTTCTCGGGGAAGCCGTCGTAGCCGCCGTTCGGCGAGTCGACGTCCGGGTGCTCCGAGACGCCTTCCGGCACGTGGTAACGCTCGACCCAGGTTCTGAAGTACTCCGGCTCGAGGGGAACGTCGTTCTCCGTCTTGCAGGCCCGCACGCAGTTCCCGCAGCCGATGCACTTCTCGATGTCGATCACCATCGCCCACCAGTGGTCAGCGGTGCGGTAGCCCGGGGCCTCCTCGGCCTTTCCGGCCTCGACGTATTCCCACGCGGCGGCGGCGGCCGGAGTGAGGATCAGGAGCTTCCCGAAAGCGGAAAGGAACTGTCTCCGATCGGTGCTCATGGCTTCTTCGGCTCCTTGTCGGGAGAGTGGGGATCGTGACACTCGCCGCACTTCCCGGCCCCGTCCATGTGGTCCTTCGGGTCGATCTGCTTGAACGTCGCCGGTTTCGAGACGTTCGGCAGGTGACAGACGAGGCAGAGCTTCGCGGGGTCTGGCCGGACCGGCTTCACGTCGGACTCGCCGGACGCGTGCGCGCCGAGCGCCCCGTGGCACGCTTCGCACCCGACACCCTTGTGAGGCCCGCCCTTCAGCCAGCCCGCCTCGTCCGTGTGACAGTCGGCACACGCCGCCCGGCCTGCGAAGACCGGCTTCTTCACCCGGTTGTCGGCGAGGGCGCCGGTCCGGTAGTGCCCGAGCTCTCCGAAACCCTCGGGCACGAAGGCCCACCGGGCGATCAGGAAGAGAACGATGCCGGCGACGAACAGACCTCCCATTCGAAGCATGTGTGTGGCGTGACCCCACGGACGATCTTTCACCGGCGCCCCCCTTCCGCTCTGGAAAAGTGGCCCGACAGTAGTCCGAATTCCATCAGGCCGCATGAAGCGGGCACGTCATTCCGACTGATGCACATTGACCAGAATCAGTTCGTCGGGCGGGACCGACAGGTCCGCGTTAACACGCCGGCATCGGCAAGGCGCTGTTCGTCTTCTGAACCGCTTCCCCGGGTCGACCGGACCCACCGTGAGGGCGGGAACCGGCCGACGGAAACTCAGCTCCCCGCGGCTCGCGATTCGCGTTTCAGGAATCGCCCCGTCCCGGGCGGAAGGAACGTCTCGCTACCGTCGTCCCGGCGCTCGTAGACGATCGATCCCCTCACGCCGGTCGCCACGACCCGTCCCGCGAACGTCCACCCCGCAAAGGGCGTGTAGCGATTCAGGTTGTGAAGCCGCTCGGCCTCGACCGTCCAGGACCCCTTCGGGTCGAGAACGCAGAAGTCGGCGTCGAAGCCCGGCTCCAGCCGGCCTTTCCTCCCGGTCAGACCAAAGAACCGGGCGGGTTCGGACGAGACGAGCTCGACCATCCTCTCGAGCGTGATCCGTCCCTTTCTCACACCCTCCGAGTAGAGGTACGGCACCATCAGCTCCACCCCCGGAACGCCGCCGTAGTCGCTCCAGATCGAGCCGGTCGTCTTCTCGCGAGGCCACTCGGCCGCCGCGTGGTCCGTCGCGACGTGCTGGAGACTCCCGTCGGCGAGCCCTCGCCAGAGCGCGTCCCGGTCGGCGGCCCCCTTCACGACCGGAGCCGTCTTCAGAACCGCGCCCTGGCTCTCGAGGTCGTCCCCGGTGAAGGCGAGGTAGTGGGGGCAGGTCTCGGCGGAGAACGGCAGCCCCTCGCGCCGCGCCGCCTCGACCTCGGCGAGCGCCGCACCCGAGGCGAGGTGGACGATGTGGACGCGCGCGCCGGTCTCGCGGCAGAGCCGCCGCATCGTCGCGACGGCCGCCCGCTCCGCCTCCGGCGGCCGCGAATCGGCGTAGTCGCGCGGTGCGCCGGCGCCGGTCCCGCGCAGCCGCCTCGTCGCCTCGAGGACGAGCGCGCGCTCCTCGGCGTGGATACCTGCCGGGAGCCCGTGCGGGACGAGCTCTTCGAGGACGTCGCGGATCTCGTCGGGCGAGAGGTCTCTGTACGTCTCCATCCCCGAGAGGAGGTAGAGCTTGAACGCTGCAACCCCTTCCGAGACGAGGTCCGCCACGTCCCGCCGCCAGCTCTCCTCGCAGATCGAGTTTCCCGAAACGCCCCCCCAGAACATGAAGTCGACGTGCGCCTTCGGCGCGACGATCGCGAGCTTGCTGCGGAGGTTCGCGGCGCTCGTGACGGGCGGGAGCGACGTGCACGGCATGTCGACCACCGTCGTCACACCGCCGGCCGCGGCGGCCCGCGTCCCGGTCTCGAACGTCTCGCGGTGCGTGAATCCGGGGTCGTCGAAGTGAACGTGCCCGTCGATCGCCCCCGGCAGGACGAGGCGCCCGCCCAGGCTCACGACCTCCACGAGGTCTCTCGAAACCTCTCCGGGAGAGGCGACCGCCGCGATCCGCCCCCCCTCCACGAGGATCTCGGCGGGCCGGGAGGCGTCTCCCCCCGCAGGAACGAACAGCTCCGTGAAAAGCCTCTTCTCGCTCATCTCCCGGGAATCTTAGCCCTCCCGAGGTTTGGGGTCAGGTCTTGATTTTCCACTATAGACCTCGATCTCCCCTTTCGTCTCCCGCCGGCGGCAACGGATTCCCGCGCCAAATGCAGAACTCGTCTCATTTCCGCTACCATCCGCGCCGAATCCGTTCCGCCCCGGGGAACCGTTCAAGGAGTGGTCTGCCATGCACGAGCGACTCGCGGCATCCGGAGACGGTGCTCTCCTCTTTCACTACCCCGAGTACGATTCGCTTCCAGCGGCGGACCGCGCCGCCATCGACGCGCTCGTTTCGACGGTCTCGCTCGCCGCGGGCGAAGAGGTCTTCCACCGCGGCGATCCCGGCGACGCGATGTTCGTCGTCAAGACCGGCCGCTTCCGCGTCACCGGGGCGACCCCGTCCGGAGCCGAGGTGACGCTCGGCGAGATCGGCCCGAGGGACTTCGCCGGCGAGATGGCCGTCCTCACCGGGCAGCCCCGGTCGGCGACCCTGACGGCCGCCACCGACGGGGAGCTCGTCCGTCTGCCGCGCTCCGGCTTCGACGATCTCGCCCGCCTCGCGCCCGAGGTCGCCTCCCGTCTCACCGCCGACATCGGCCCGCGCCTGAAGCGATCGCAGCTCCTCCGCGTCTGGGAGGAGCTCTTCGGCATCACGGAACCCGCGGCGTTCCGCGAGCTGGAGGAGGCCATCGAGTGGCGGCAGGTCGTCGCGGGAGAAGCCCTCATTCGCCAGGGAGAGGCGAGCGACGCGATGTACGTGGTCGTCACCGGACGATTCCGGACCGTCGTGAAAGCGCCCGACGGGACGGACGTCGCCGTCCGCGAGACGGGGGCCTTCAGCACCCTCGGTGAGCTCGGCCTCCTCACCCAGCTGCCCCGCTCGGCAACGGTCCTCGCGCTTCGTGACGGCGAAGTCATCCGGCTCGGCCGGGAGGCGTTCCGCTCCTTCGCCCTCCGCCACCCCGAAGCGCTCCTCAGGGTCGCCTCCATCGTCGCCGAGCGACAGATGAACGGCCAGGGACCAGGGGCTCGCGCCTCCGCCCCCGCGACCGCGACGGGCGGACTCACCTTCGCGATCCTCCCGGTCACCCCCTCCGCCGCGGCCGCCGTCCTGGGGCGCACGCTCGCCGGCGATCTCGCCAGGCTCGGAGAGACCGCCTTTCTCGACGCGGCCGCCTTCGATGAGCGTCACGGACGGAGAGGCTCCGCCCAGACCCCTCTTTCCGGCCCCCTGAACCTCGCCGTCGAGGTCTCGCTGCGCGAGCTCGAGGACCGGACGCGCCACCTCCTCCTCGACGCGGGTCCGGAGTGGAACGCCTGGACCGAACGCTGCCTGCGCCGGGCCGACCGGATCCTCCTCGTGGCCGACGCGACGGCCAGTCCCGTCCCGGGCGCGATCGAGGAGCGGCTCGCCGCGCTGAAGCTCCCCGCGCGGACCGAGCTCGTCCTTCTCCATCCCGCGACGACGACGGAGCCGGCGGGCACGGCGGAATGGCTCTCCTGCAGGGACCTCGCGGACCACCACCACGTACGGCCGGGAAACCGCCGCGACGAGGAGCGCCTCGCCCGCCGCCTCGCCGGCCGCGGCGTCGGCCTCGTGCTCGGCGGCGGCGGCGCCCGGGGCGTCGCCCACATTGGAGTGATTCGCGCCCTCGAGGAAGCGGGACTCTCCGTCGACCTCGTCGGCGGCACGAGCATGGGCGCCGTCGTCGGCGCAGGCTACGCGCTCCACGGCTCCGCGGCCCAGCTCGTCGCGCTGGCCGAGACCTTCTCTGACCCCTCGAAGATCTACGACCGTACGCTTCCGCTCGTCTCCCTGATGTCCGGCGGCAAGCTCCTTCGCCTTCTGAGATCCCTCTACGGCGACCGCGCCATCGAGGACCTCTGGACGCCGTTCTTCAGCATCTCGACGAACCTGACCCGCGCCCGCATCGACGTCGACCGGCGCGGCCCCCTCTGGCGCGCGGTCCGCAAGAGCATGTCGATTCCCGGCGTCTTCCCGCCGATCATCGACGACGGCGACGTCGTCGTCGACGGCGGCGTCGTCGACAACTTCCCCGTCGAACGGATGGCCGGCCGCGCCGACTGCGGCACCGTGATCGGCGTGAACGTCGCTCCCGCCGTCGACAAGGTGAAGCCCTACAGGTTTGGCCCCGAGCTCTCCGGCTGGCAGGTGCTCCGGGGACGCTTCCTCCCCTGGGCGAGGAAGATGCGCGCCCCCTCCCTCGTCGGCTCCCTCCTCCGGACGCAGGAGATCAACAGCGTCATGGCCCTGCGCTCGGGCCTGCGGTTCGTCGACCTTCTCGTCGAGCCGGCCGTCGACCAGTTCCGCCTGAACGAGTACGACCGGCACGTCGAGCTGATCGCATCCGGCTACGACGCGGCGAAGAAAGCCCTCGGTTCAGGTCACCTCGACATCGGCAGGTAGCTTCCGTCCGAGGTCGCGGCATCGTTGAGGACTCCATACACGAGGAAGCGGGACGCCCCCGAGATCCGCTCGACGACCGCCGAGCCCGCGGTGGCGCCCCGCGAGGCCAGGGGCGTTCCCAGCTGCCTCCACTCGCCGGCCCCCAGCATCCACTCCTCCGGGTTCGCCAGGGGATCTCCAGCCTCGCCGTAAAAGGTGACGCGGAGCGTCACGGAGCCCGCGTCCCCGACGTTGACGAGGGCGACGTTCGACCGCATCGCGGCCGTCTGCTGGAGCCCGTGCACCCGGGCCGTGCCGTTCGCCGATTCGGCGAGGGTCAGGCCCGGGTAGTAGACCCCGAAGGTCCCGGGACGGAGCGTCGACCCCGTGTACGTCCGTGCTCCGGCGACGAGGACGTCCGGCGACGTGCCGGCGGGCACCTTCACGAGGAGCGAGCCGGCGACGCTGGCCCCGCCCCCCGGAATGGCGAGGCCGCCGGCCCGCAGGAACGAGATCGCGTCGGGAAGGACCCGCTGCTCCCCCGCGGCGAGCGTCAGCGGAACGGAGCCCGAGCCACCGCCGAACTGCGCGGTGGCGCTGTAGACGAGGGTGGCGGAGATCGCCGTCGAACCGAGGTTGGCGAGCGTCAGCTCCGTCGCGTAGCGGCTCGTGCCGAGGCCCTTGACGTCGAGGACGACCGGGATCATCCGGTCGGCGGCCCCCGACCCGCCCGGCAGGAGCGGCGGCACGAAGGAGCCGTCCGACGTCCCCGCGTCGTTCAGGACGCCGTAGGCCGAGAACGGCGATGTCCCCGAGATCCGGGTGGCGACCGCCCGGCCCGCCGCGGACCTGCCCGACAGCGGCCTGTTGTACTGCGTCCAGCCCCACGCGGGGAGGACCGCGTCGGGCAGGGTGCCGAGGAATTCGCCGAGCGGCCCCTCGAGGCGGACCCTCACCGTGATCGGTGCGGAGCCTCCGTTGAGGACCGCGAGGTTCGACCGCATCGCGTCGTTCTCCTGGAGCCCGGCGACGGTCAGGGTCGATTCCGAGGTCTGGGCGTCCGGGTAGAAGAGGCCGAAGCTCCCCCCGTCACCCGGGGTCGAAGTTCGGCCGCCGATGAAGAAGTCCGAAGAACTCGTCGCCCCGTCGAGGAGGACCTGAAGGGTGCCAACCTGGTTCGTTCCGTCGTCGGGAATCGGGAGCCCCTGCGACCTGAGGTACTCGATGACGTCCGGAATGATCCGGGTCTCCCTCGCCTCGAGGCCGACGCTGGCCCAGCCGGAGCCCGAGCCCGCGGACGCGGTGTAGAGGAGGAGCGCGGGCGTCGCCGCCGAGGCCCGCGAGACGAGTGTCAGCTCGGTCGTGAAGGGCGCGCCGCCGACTCCTCGCACGTCGAGGACGACCGGCAGGAGCTTGGAAAGGCCGAGGTCCGGCTGCGGCTCCCGGATCGTGACGACGACCTGGGCCGTCGCGGTCGCGCCGGTGCCGTCGGTGACGGTCACGCGGACGGTGTAGCTGCCTGCCCGCGGGAAGGACCGCGTCACGAAGGCGCCCGTCGCCGTCCGGCCGTCGCCGAGGTCCCAGGAGTAGGAGACGGTGTCGCCGGCATCCGGGTCCGAACCCACGGCGCGAAAGGCGACACCGAGCCCGGCGTAGAAACCCGGCGCTCCCGCCCCCGGCTCGGCGAGCGTGACCGACGGCGGCGAGTTGCGCCCGGTGAGGGCCTCGGCCCTCGCGGCGAACGCGTTGTGGTGGTGGAGGAGGAGGACGCCGAGCGCTCCGGTCGACTGCGCGGAGGCCGGGTCGTAGCGGGCCGGCAGGGCCGAGCCCCCGAGCGCGTCGTGGAACGGAGTCCCGTTGGCGGCGAGGGCCGAATAGCCGGGGTTCTCGGCGTCGAACGTCCGCCACGGGGTCGTTTCGACGCTGCCGAGGTAGGTGCTGGACGAAAGGACCCGATAGCGGAACCGGGCGTTTCCCGCCGACAGGCCGAGGCCCTCCGGCCCCGCCGGCGCGGGGAGGACGACGACGTTCGAGGCGAAGAGGTTCGTGTCGCGGGCGGCCGGGTCGACGTTCAGGTAGCGGTACGTCCCGACCTTGAAGGCCGGCCCGGTCGTGGACGTCAGGGCCACGTGGACGTCCGTCGGGTCGAGCGTCTCCCCGGGAGCCGCGGGGTCTTCCGCGTCTCCCGTCTGCAGCGTCGTCACCTTCGCGTCGGCCAGGCCGTCGCCGTTCCGGTCGATCTGGACCTCGAACGACGCCTCTGCAGGGCTCATCCATTCGCCCCAGGTCGCGACGGCGAACCAGACGGTCGCCCCGGCCCCGAACCCGGTGACGGGGACCGAGCTCGCCGCGCCGACGAGGGCGAGATCGCCGGCGGCGCGTTCGGCGCTCGTCCCCGGCTGCTTCGGGCTCTCGAGGTGCAGCTCGAACGCCGAGACGGTCGAGACGACGTCGATCGGAAGGAGGGGCCCCGTCTTCAGGCCCGTCCCCGAGAGGGGAATCGTGAACGCCCCGCCCGACGCCGGGACCCCGAGAGCGCGAGAGGCGGCTCGCACGTCGGACTGGCCCCGCGCGACGACGTGCAGCGGAACCCGAAGGGTCCCGGCCGGCGCGCCCGAGAGAGTCACGACTCCTCCTGCCTCGGCCAGCCAGTGCCTGTTCGAGAGCGGCGCGAAGGTCGTCTGGGTGAGGTCGAGCGTCGGGTCGGGCGCGTGCGTGACGGCCGTCGGGTCCGCGAGCACGACGTTCACGTCGAACGTCGTCGCTCCCCCCGCCGGGACGACGACCGGCGCGGCCGGAACCTCGACGCGGACCCCCGGAAGCGTCGCCGCGCCCGCCCAGCCGGGGGTCAGCGTCACCGGGAGGGTCCCCTTGTTGACCACGCGAACCCTCCGGGTCGCAGTGGAGGGGGCCGTTCCCTCCACGAACGCGGCGAGGCTCACCAGCTCGGGGCGCTCGTCGTTGAACGCTAGGACATTCGTCGCGATCGCGCGCGCCGCGTCGACGCGGCCGGCACCGGCGCGGGCCGGTCCGTAGACCGGCCGCGATCCGGCCGGCGGGTACCTGCCGACGTCGAACCCGGCGGTGTTCATCACCGCCGCCTTCAGCTCCGCCGGCGTCCAGCCCGGGTGCGCCTTCCTGACGAGCGCCATCACTCCCGACAGGTGCGGCGTCGCCATCGACGTTCCCGACATCGTCGCCGCCAGGTTCCCGCCCGTGAACTCGATCGCTCCCGTCGCGGAGATGCCGACCCCCGACGCGACGGAGGTGATCGAGGCGCCCGGCCCCGCGACGTCGGGCTTCGGCCCGGCCGGGACGCTCTCCCGGCGCGGACCCCGCGACGAGAACGACGCGAGCGTGTCCGACCCGGGGTAGAGGGCGACGGCGACGCCTCCCGCGAGCACGGCCTTCAGGCGATTCCCGTCGGAGAGGGAGATCAGGACCGACGGGACCGTCACCGTCGCGTCGGTCCCGCCCATGGCCAGAGTCCCCTCGACGTTGTTGGCGACGACGACCGCGAGGGCGCCCGCGTCCTGGGCGCGCTTCACCTTCTCGACGAAGAGGCACGTCCCCCGGTCGACGAGCGCGACCTTCCCCTGGAGCGCCGCCCCGTTCGTGATCGTCGCGCACGCGTCCGCCGGGGCCGCGGCGACGAGGGGGCCGGCGGTGCCGCCGGCCGCCGGCGGGCCGCCGAAGTTCGCGATCCCCGCGCTAACGACACCCGCGATGGAGGACGGCGGAAGGATGCCGAGCGCGCCGCCGGTGACCCCGGAGTCGACGGAGGCCGCGACGGAGATCGCGTGGTCCGAGGTCCCGGGGCTTCCGACGATGAAGTAGGTGTCTCCGGCGTTCCCGCCGGCGCAGACGACGACGATCCCTGCCCGGGAGGCGTTGTCGGAAGCGATCGAGCTCGCGTCGGCCGCGTCTCCGAACTGGGAGCCGAGCGACAGGTTGACGACGTCGAGCCTGTCGGAAAAATCGCCGTCCTCGTTCGGATCCATCGCCCACTCGAGCGCCTGCGTCACGAGGCCGGTCGACCCCGAGCAGCCGAAGACCCGCAGCGCGTAGAGGCTCGCCTTCGGGGCGACGCCCGGACCGATGCGCAGGGACGTGAACGGGACGCTGCCGTCCCAGGGCCCCTGGAAGGTCGACCCGTCCGCGTTCACTCCCGCGCCGCCGACGGTGCCGGCCACGTGGCTCCCGTGCCCGTCGCAGTCCATCGGGTCGGGGTCGGGCCTGGCCGCGCTGCCCGAGCCGTAGTCGTCGCCGGCGAAGTCGGTACCGCCGACGACGCGCGCCGTCGGGAACCAGGAGTCGGGCGCCTTCGTCCGGTCGTTGGCCCGGTAGTCGGCCGCCGCGCCGCTGCCTCCGAACATCGCGTGCTGGTAGTCGATTCCGCTGTCGATGATCCCGACCTTCACGCCCTCTCCCGTGTTGCCGTGGGCCTGCCAGACCTGAGCCGGCACTCCGAGGAACGGGACGCTCGTGGAGTTGGAGGGGGTGTGGAGGACGAGGGGCTTCACGGACCTCACGCCCGGAAGGGCGCGGATCGCGGCGACCCGGGACGGATCGACGAAGACGGCCATCCCGTTGAAGACCCTCTGCGTCCGGAACTGCACGACGGCGCCGATCTCGGGGGCCCGGAGCTGCTCCTCGATCCGGAGCTGAACGGATTCGAGCTCCGAGACGCGGGCGACGGAGGCGCCCTGCGCCGACACGCGCCCCGCGGCCCCCGCCTTCAGCCAGCTCTCGACGGCCGGCTCGCCCTCCACCTCGATCATCCACTGTCGAGGGTCCGTCAGCGGCTCCCGGGCGTGAAGAAGCGGCGACGCCAGAAGGAGGAGAGCGGGAAGAGCAAGCCGCCCCGGGCCCGAACGCCCGTCGGCACGAGAACGGCCGCGTCCCGTCACGCGGAATCCCTCTTCGTGCCGCATCCCGGGTCCGCGGCCGCCGTGGACGAAGAAACGAACAGACATGACCCCACCTTCCGGGAGACGCCCCCCGCCCGTCGAGGATGGACCGGGCCCGGCGCGGAATCAAACGTCCGAGGGCGGAGCCCCCGGGCCCTTGAAGGCCTTCCGGGAAGGTGACACCGTGGGGGCCTCGAGGAGGGAGAGAGAAGGCGCTCCGTCCCGAAGGGAGGCATTTCCGCGATGTCCGAAACGGCCACCTTCATCCTCATCGGAATTCTCGGCGGCATCGCCGCCGGCCTCTTCGGCGTCGGAGGCGGGATCGTCCTCGTCCCAGCGCTGATCTACTGGGCGGGGTTCACCCAGCACAAGGCCACCGGAACGAGCCTCGCGGTCCTGCTTCCCCCGATCGGCCTGGCCGCCACGTACGAGTACTGGCGGCACGGGAACGTCGACGTGAAAGCGGGGGCGATCCTGGCCGCGACGATGTTCCTCGGCTCCTGGCTCGGAGCGAACGTCGCGAACCGCATGAAGGGGCCGCACCTGCGGCTCCTCTTCGGCGTCTTCGTGACCGGGATGGGCATCTACCTCGTCCACGGCGCGCTGAAACGGATCGGCTGGATCTGACGCCGCCCCGGCGGGCTTCCCTTGGGGCGGCCGCTCCTCAGCCCCCGTGGGACCTGTACTGGACGAGCGCGACGCCCGCCAGGATGACGGCCATTCCGAGTGCCATCCGGGAGTTGAAAGCCTCCCCCAGGAACATCGTTCCGAGGAGGACGGCGATGACCGGATTGAGGTAGGCGTAAGTCCCGGCGCGCACCGGGTTCCACGCCTTCGAGAGGTAGGTGTGGGCCGTGTAGGCGAGACACGAGCCGAAGATCGCGAGGTAGCCGACGGCCAGCAGCGCCTTCGGCGTGACCGGCCCGCGCACGAACCCTCCGGTCAGCGGGGCGACGACGATCCCCAGCAAGGCCGCCGCGAGCATCTCGAGGCCGGCGTTCGTCAGGGCGCCTCCCGCCGTCACGTACTTTCGGTGGTGAAGCGTCCCGACCGCCCACAGGGCGGAGGCCAGGAGGACCGCGCCCACACCGCCGAGGTCGATGCCGCCTTTTGCACCCGGCCCGACGAGCAGGACGACGCCCGCCAGGCCGAGGCCCGTCCCCGTCCACCCGCGCCCCCCGAGAGGCTCGGTCCGTGCCGTCAGGACGCCGAACCAGGCGGGCGTCAGGGCGGCGAGGACCGCCGCGACCCCCGAGCTGACTCGCGTCTCCGCCCAGACGACCAGGGCATTGCAGACGCCGAGGAGAAGGACGCCGACGAGGGCCAGGTGCGGCAGCTCTGCGCGCTTCGGCAGGGGCTCCCGGAGCAGCCGCCCCACCCCCAGCGCCAGGAGCGCGGCGAAGCTGAAACGGACGGCCACCATCCCGTACGGTGGAAACGACTCGAGCGCGACCGCGATCCCGAAGTAGGTGCTGCCCCAGACGACCGCGCAGACGCCGTACGCGACCCACGGGAGGACGGTCGAGCGGGGTGTGGCTCCCGGCAAGGCCGGTGTCCTATTCCCGGAGGGCCGCTACGGCCTGGACCTCGACGAGGTAGCCGTGGTGGAGCTCCCGGACCGGGACGACGGCGCGGGCCGGGCGATGGCTCCCGAGAACGCCGGCGTAGGCCGCGTTCACGCGAGGCCAGAGCGAGAGGTCGGCGACGTAGACGGTGACGGAGAGGAGCCGCTCGAGGCCGCTGCCCGCCGCCACGAGGATCGCCTCGACGTTCCGAAGCGCCCGGATGGTCTGCTCCTCCACGTTTCCCGCCGGTTCCCCGGGACGCGCCGGGTCGTGAGGCAGCTGCCCGGCCACGAAGACGAGCCCCCCGTGAACGACGGCCTGCGAATAGTGCCCTGCGGGGTGGGGAGCGTGCGGCGACTCGACGATCTTCACCCCCCGAGGTTCCGCCCCCGGGCGCGCCCCGTCAATGGGGGTCAGGTCTTGATTTTCTACTATAGCTTCCGGCTATAGTAGAAAATCAAGACCTGACCCCTGTATGCTCCCGGCATGGATGGAATCTTTCCTCCGCTTCCGACTCCATTCCGGGAGGACGGGGGGCTCGACCTCGGGCTCCTGGCCGCTTTCGTCGAGGGACTGAACGGGACCGGGCTCTCCGGGTTCCTCGCGCTCGGGTCGAACGGCGAGGCGGTGCACGTCGACGAGGAGGAGTCCGAGCGGGTCGTGGCGGCGGTCCGGAGGGCGGCGGCTCCCGGAATGACCCTGCTGGCCGGCACGGGACGGCTCTCGACGCGCGCGACGGTGGAGGCGACGAGACGGGCGGCGGGGGCCGGCGCCGACGCGGCGCTCGTGGTGACCCCGTTCTTCTTCAAGGGCTCGATGTCGACCGACGCCCTCGTCACCCACTTCGAGGCGGTCGCCGACGCCTCCCCCGTCCCGGTCCTCGTCTACAACGTCCCCGCGAACACCGGCCTGAACGTCCCGCCGTCCACCATCGCCCGCATCGCCGCGCATCCGAACGTCGCCGGCGTGAAAGACAGCTCGGGCGACATCGGCCAGCTCGCCGAGATCGTCCGGCTCGCCCCGGCCGGAAAGCCCTTCCCGGTCTTCTCCGGGAACTACGGGGCGGCGCTCCCGGGGTACGCCGTCGGCGCGGCCGGGGCGATCCTCGCCGCGGCCAACGTGGCCCCGCGGGAGTGCGTGGCGATCCGCGACGCCTTCCTCGCGGGACGCCTGGACGAGGCCCGGCAGCTCCACCTCCGCCTTCTCCCGGTGGCCCGCGCCGTGACGAGCCAGTTCGGCGTGCCGGGCCTCAAGCTGGCGCTGGAGCTGCTCGGGCGTCCCGCCGGGGCCGCGCGCCGCCCGCTGCTTCCCCTGGCGGCCGAATCGCGCGAAAACGTGCGGCAGGTCCTCGCCCAGGCCCGCCTCCTGACCGATTGAGGCCCGCCCGGTTTCGCTTGCCGGGGCCTCCCCCGGACGAGAGAATCAGGGGCACGGTCCTTGCCGTGACGAGGTCGACTTGAGCCTTTCCGGCGTACCCGCCCGAGGTGTCCCGCTCGGCTGGCGTTTGGGCCTGACAACCTCCGTCATCGTGACGCTCGTCCTGGGCGTCCTGACCGGGGTCGTCCAGAAACGCGAGATCGAGCGGGGGCGCGAGGACCGCCGCCTCCTCCTCGAGCAGACGCTCGCGCCGCTCGCCGCCGACGTCGAAGAAGCGTCCGACCTCCCCACCATCCAGGCCCGGCTCTCCCACTTCCAGGTCGCGCATTTCACCCGCGGGCACGGGAGCGTCCGGGTCCTCCTGCTCGACGCGAAAGGAAACGTCGTCGCCTCGCCGCTCATGGGCCCGACCGAGCGGCCGCCAAAAGATTCGCTCACCGCTCGCGTGCCGGTCCGGTCCCGGCTTCTCCCGGACCAGAAGGGTGACCTGGAGATCTGGCAGGACGAGACCCGGTTTCGCGAGATGGCGGCGCGGCGCTGGCGGCAGTGGCTCCTCTCCCTCGGCGTCGCGGCGGTCTGCATCCTCGTCTCCCTCTACCTCGCCTACGTCCTCCTGATCGAGCGCCCTCTCGGGCGCCTCCTCCAGGGGGTCAAGCAGATGGAGCAGGGGTACTGGAGCGGCCTGGAGATTCCCCGGGGCGCCTGGGAGATGCGCTGGCTCGCCTACCGGTTCCGCAATCTCGGGACCCAGCTGGAGGAGACCGTCCGACGGCTCGTCGAGGCCGAGCGCCGCACCTTCGCGGGGCTCCGGACGGCAACGACGCCTTCGCCCGCGCCTTCCTCCCGCCGGGAAGGGGACAGCCCCGTCCTGCCGGCCTCCCTACAGGAGGAGGCGTTCCGGAAGCGGATCCTCCGCCGCTACCTCGTCGCGCGCTGCCGCTTCCTCGAGACGCGCGAGCCGTCCGACGCCGCCGCGCGCGCCGCGGCGTACGAGGTCTGGGAGAGAGACGTCCACGAGGCGCAGCGCCTCGGAGAGAGCTCGCTGAAGTCGCGCCTCGAGGACGCCGCCTTCCGGATCCTCGAGCCCGACTCCTACGCCGACGTGAGCCGCAGGGCGGCCGGCCTCACCTCGTCCCGCCGGAAGTGGATCCGGGACCGGGAAGCCGAGCTCAAGTCGGCGCTCGCCGAGGCGGGGGTCAAGCCGCGCGCTCTCCAGCACCGGGTCAAGCACCTCGCCGGCATCTGGCGAAAGATGAAGTCGAAGGGCCTGGCGATCGAGCAGATCCACGACATCTTCGCGTTCCGGATCCTCCTCGAGTCCGAGGAGGAGTGCTACCTGGCGCTCTCGGCCCTGCACCACCGGTTCGAGGCGCTCCTCCTGCGCTTCAAGGACTACATCGCCGAGCCGAAGGAGAACGGCTACCAGAGCCTCCACACCTGCATCCGCGCGCCCGGCGGCCTCGTCTACGAGGTGCAGATCCGGACCGTGGCGATGCACGCGCAGGCCGAAGGGGGCGACGCCGCGCACTGGAAGTACAAGAAGGACGGGACGGTCGAGATCGACGACGACGAACCGCCGCAGGGGGTCCTCGTCAGCCTGACGGACGCGCTCCGCCGCCGCGGCATCGGCGGCTGAGCGTGGAGGGCGCTCCGGGAGCGCCCTCCACACCCGACCTCACCACTCGACGCGGTACCCGATCCTGGGACCGTGCGCCGGAATGTGCGGCAGCTTCGGCAGGACGACCGCCGCCCAGACGAGCGAGACCCGCCGCTTCGGAACGTCGACGAGGACGGACATCAGCTTTGCGGTGGCCTCGCGATCCCCCTCGCCGAGGGGACGAATCGAGATCCGGGGCCTTTCGCCCGGAAGCTGGAACGTCATGGCGCGGTCGCGCGGGTCGAGGTTCGACAGGGAGATCTCCTCGCGACCCGCCAGGTGCGTCGGAAAGACGAGGGGGGGCGCCGCGCCGTTCCCCGCCTTCACGTGGAAGCGGGCCTCCGCGGGCCGGCCGGTCAGAACGTCGGCGGGCGCCCAGCCCCGCTCGACCTCCTTGAGCCGCGCGGTGGCGGGCGACTCTCCCGGCGGCAGCTTGACCTGGGCGAGCCCAATGAACGCGGAGCGCGGGAACCAGCCGTAGTTCACCCAGGAGAGCCCCGCGGGAAGCGGCTGCCTCGACCACGCGTCGGGGTGGCCGACGAACAGGCGCCCGGGCGTGAGCGGGTCGTCGGGGTCTTCCACCGTCGGAAGCTCGAGCCCTTCGACGTCGGGCCGGTCCTCGAGCACGTACCCCTTCCCCACCGGGTTTCGCGGGTAGGCCGCCGCCGTGGCGAACTTCAGGTCGTACGGCGTGTACTTCTGCAAGGGCGCCAGGACCGCCGCGTCGAGGCGCTCGCGCGCGATGGCGTCGATGCCGCCGTAAGCCTCGCGCCAGCCGAGCGGGGCCGTCGTGAACGGCTCGGGGTCCGAGAAGGCCCAGAAGCCGTTCCGTCTCACGACGCGTCTCTTCCCGACGACCCGGAGGGTGACCGCCCGCCCCGCGGCGGTGACGCCCGCCGTCATCTCCGTCACGGCCTGGCCGCCGGGCGCGTGCGCCGCCGCCGTGACGACGACGTCGGTTCCGGGCTTGAACGAGAGCAGGTCGCAGTCGGCCAGGAGGAGGCCGTCGTCGGCGACGAGCTCCGGGACGATCGGCTCCTGCTCGTCGGCGAGGACGCAGCGTCCCGCCGCGACGAGGCGATACGTCCTCTTTGCGGTGACGGCGATCCCCTGCGGGTGGGCGAGGAGTGCGGTGCAGTCGTCCACCACGGCTCAGCTGCTCCACGGACCGACCGGCTTGGCGCCCGACGTCCGGCCGCCCTTCGGCCCGGTCCCCTGGACCCCGAAGCCGAAAACCCGGATCTGCGGGTTCGCGTCCGAGCCGATGCCGTCGTCGTCGATCGCCTCCTGGACGATTCGCCCCGGGTTGTCGATGGAGACGTCGAGGTTGAGCCCGACGCCCTTTCCGACGGCGCCGACCACGGGGACGATCACCGAGATGACCTGCTGAGCCACCTTCCCGCCGCCGAGCGCTCCTCCGAGCGCTCCGATCCCGAATGAGACGGCCATGTCGACGACGATGTTGATGACCCCCGCGATGATGTCTCCCCACGTCATGCCGGTGAAAACAGAGTACTGCGTCGGGATGAGCGGCACGGGGGAGGAGGCCGGCGTGTTCACCGGTCCGCCGCAGACGGTTCCGATGAAAAAGCCCACGAACGGAAACGGCTCGGCTGTCAACGGGAGACATTCGCCCCCGGCCGGCAGTCCGCATCCGGCCTGCGTCTTGTGGGCGTTGAACATCGGCTTGCACGAGCTCGTCAGGGTCGCCTTCGCGCTTGCCGCGACGCTCATCCACGGGGTCGGCGGAATGCTGACGAGGAGGTGCGGCCGCGTGATCCCGGTGTCGTGCCCCATCCCGAGGGGGTTGACCTGCATCGACCCCATCATGACCTTCGGAGCCTTCTTCGACCAGGCGTCCAGCCACTGGAGCGTGCTGAAAGAGACTCCGGCCGCGCTCAGGGGTGGCATGGCGCTGTCGAGGTGGAGCTCGACCGAGATGCAGACGTCGTAGGTCGCGAGGACGCGGTGCAGCACGGTGTCTCCTCAGGCCGGCTCGATCCGGACGAGCCGGACCTCGCGCGGGCGCATCTCGAACGTCGTGGCGGCCCTCCAGCGGACGACGAGTCGCCGCTCCTCGGCCTGGACGATGATGGTGTCGAGGCGGGGCGACAGGCTCCGCGACTCCTCCCCGAGAACGAGCGTCGCGCGGGCCGGAAGCGGCGGAACGGTCGTCGCGATCGGGCCGCCCGCGGAAAGCCCCTGGACCTCGATCCGGGTCCCGGCCGCGGGCGTCTCGATGATGAGGTCGGGGTGCGCCCAGCCCATGATCCAGGGCTCGACGACCTCAGCTGGAAGCGCGATCCCGTCCGCGTCTCTGAGCTTTGCCATCCTCACGCCGCCGGCCATCGGGTACGGTGCCCAGCCGACCGGTTTCGGAAGATCCTTCGGAGAGCGGATCAGGGCGTTCGGGTCCTCGACGTTCGGAAGGGGAACGCCGTCTCCCTCCCTGTCGTCCAGGAAGAACCCCTTGCCCACCGGGTTGTCGGTGTTCGGCATGTCGCCGACGGGCGTCGTGAGCTTCCCGCCGTAGGCGTTCGCCCAGACGATCGGCATCTCCCGGAACGCGAGCGGCTCCGTCGCGCGGAGGCCGCCGGCGGAGCGTTCCCAGCGCCGGTCGCCGAAGACCGCCAGGGAATTGCGGAAGCTTCCGACCGAGACCGAGACGGTCATCTGCCTCACGGCCTCTCCGCCCGGCGCCTTCGCCTTCCCGAGGACGATGACGTCGGTCTTCGGCTTGCGGCTCGCGATCTCGCCGGGGAAAGTGCCATACGGAGTTTCCAGCGGCTCGAGGTGGACCGGCCAGAGAGCCTCCGTCGCCGGCTCCAGGCCTCGTTCGCGGATCTCGTACGTCGCGGTCAGGAGGAGGGCGCAGCCGAGGTTCGTCTCGTCCGCCGGCCCCGAGAAGAGGTGGGCGGCGAGGGTCGTACCGTTCTCGAGCTTCACGGCGTCCCCTCCAGGACGGGGGCGCTCGGCGGCAGCCGCCTCGGACTCCCGGGAGACTGGAACGGCAGCTCGAGGAAGTCCTGCAGCGTCTTCGCCTCGCTCTTGCGCCGTTCGACCTCTTCGTCCGTCGGGCAGTTCAGGAGGACCCGCTCTCCGTTGAGAGCGACGTCGTCGTTCGCGGCGAGGGCCACGTCGCCGCGGCGGGCCTCCACCTTCACGGCCTGAGCGGAGATCGCCGCATCGTGCCCGGCCCTGAGGTCGAGCGAGCGCCCGGCGGCCAGGGCGACGTCTCCGGTCGCACCGAGAGCGATCGACTCGGCCTGCACCTCGAAGCGCGTGCAGCGCAGGGCCAGCTCTCCTTCGGCCTCGATTGCGACCCGCGGCCCCGCGAGGCGCAGGACGGCCCCGGACGGCGTCAGGAGGACCTCGAGCCGGACCTCGCCTCCCGCGGAGACGACCGTCAACGTCTCGCCCGCGGCCTCTTTCGAAAGCCGAACCCGGCCGCCGTCCCGCAGGGCGAGCGAGCGGGCGCCGGCCGCCGGCTTCCTCGCCGCCGCCTTCTTCCGGGCCCCAGCGCTCTTCCTCACGCCCGCTCCGCTCACGCGTTCAGCTTCACGACGGCGCCCTTGATGCTCACCGGCCCGTTGGCCGTCACGTCCACCGTGCTCGCGCTCTCGACGATCACCCGACCGCCCTTGACCTTGGCGCGATCCTCGGCGAGCGCGTCGACCGTCTTGCCCTTCGTCTCGATCGCCCCGCCGCTATGAATCTCGATCCGCCCCGACGTGATGCAGATCGTCGACCCGCCGACGCCGATCAGGAGCTGGTCCTCGGCGATGAGGAAGATGTTCTTCGCCGTCACCTGGAAGACCTTCGTGACGATGTGCTCCTCGCTCCCGCCGACGGTGATCGTGTCGTCGCTCGTGATGCCGGTCTTGCGGTGCTGGTGCACGTCGAGCTTCTGGTAGCCCGTGATGTCGGTCGTCTGGTAGCCCTTGATCTCGTGCGTGTCGTTCTTGCCGACCTTGCGCGAGTCGTTTCCGCCGATCCCGGTCCCCCGGTTGCCGCCGACGGTCCGCCCCTCGTCGTTCTCGACGACGGTCGTCAGGTTCCGCTCCGCGTGCTGGTAGAACTCTTCCTTCCCCTTGAGGTCCTCGAACCGGATCTCGTTGAAGTTGGCGGGCGTCCCTCCGAGCGACGATCGGCTCTTCACGCCGCTCTGCGTCTTGTTCTTCGGCAGCTCGTACGGCGGGATCATGTCGGCGTTGTAGACGCTGCCGACGACGATCGGCTGGTCCGGGTCGCCCTCGAGGAAGTCGACGATCACCTCGTGCCCGATCCGGGGAATGCGGATCGCCCCCCAGTTCCGCCCCGCCCAGCTCGTCCCGACGCGGATCCAGCAGGACGAATTCTCGTCGTTCTTCCCCTCGCGGTCCCAGTGGAACTGCACCTTCACCCGCCCGTGCTTGTCGGTGAAGATCTCCTCGCCCGACGGCCCGACGACGACCGCCGTCTGGCTCCCCTGCACCACCGGCTTCGGCGTCGTCCGCCGGGGCCGGTAGGCCACCGCCACCGGAATGCACGTCACTTCGTTCTCGTAGGTCAGGAGGACGTCCTTCCCCGAGCGGTAGTCCGCCCCGAAGGAAGCCTGGTGCCGCACGCCCGTCACGACGTAGTCGCCGTCGGCGTTGAAGTGGCGCTGGAGAGTGAACTTGAATCCCGAGACGAGGTGCTTCACGTTGCTCTTCGCACGGATGACGATCGCCGGGGTCGTCTCCTCGTCCATCCGGAGCTCGACCGTCCTCTGGTTGTCGCGGAAGATCTTCTGCAGCTCGGCGGGCTGCTCGCCCCCTCCGGCGTTGATCCCGTCGAAGCGCTGGGCGTATTCGCCCGGGAAGTCGTAGACCTCGAGCTGGTCGACGCCGGCGACCTTGAGCTTGTGGGTCTCCTTGCCGACCGGGACGCTGTCGTGGATCAGCGCCTCCGCCTCGAGGTGCTTGTGCGGGAGCTCGAAGGAGTGGTCCCACAGGAGATACTTGCCGGGGCGCATCTCCTGCTCCTTCTTCCAGGCCCAGATCCGGTTGTCCTCCCGCGTTCCCCCCTCGATCTCCTCGTAGACGAACTTGCTCTCACCCGGGAGGGTGGGATGCTCGAGGGCGTTGTCGGAGGCGATCATCTGGTGGCTGCCGTCCGAGTGCTTGAAGAAGAAGCGGATCCCTTCCTCTTCCATGAGGCGGGCGCCGAAATTGAAGTCGGTCTCCCGGTACTGGACGCAGTAGTCGCGGGGCTCGTACTTCTCGTTCAGCTGCCAGTCGACGTCGAAACCCTTGAAGACCTTCCTGAGGATCTCGGGGACGGTCAGACGCTGGAAGATGCGGCTCTGGGACTTTCGCGTCAGCTTCCAGACGTCGGGGACGATCTCCGCCTCGTAGGCCGTGAACGTCGCGTCCCGTTCCGCCTGCGCGACACGGACGCAGAGGCCGTTGAGGTGCGTCTCGCTCGACTCGTCCGGCAGCTGCATGTGGATCGTCAGCCTCTGCCCCAGGAGCGCGTCGAAGGGGACCTTCGTCTTGTTCTCGGCGATCATCTCCAGCCGGTAGGAGAAGAGCGTCGAGATCCCCTCGCCCCCGGCGAACGCCTTCAGGAGGAGCTCGTTCTCGCCGAGCGGCGTCGTGACGCGGAGCTTGCGTTTCTGCTGCAGATACTCGCCCATCGTTCTTCCCCTCGAGGCGGAGGCCCGGGCCGCCGATCCGGCACTTTCTTGTGAGGCTTCGGGGGGAATATAGGTTCCGATTCCGGCCCGGTCAAAGGCGAACGCCCCCCGTCGTACCTCGCGGTGACGAGCCTCACCGAGCCGGGGCTCTCAGCTCCTCCCCGGGGTCAGGCGGATCAGCTCGGACGTGGCGCCCTTCCACGTGCCGCGGAACCGGCCGCGCAGGCACGCCTCCCAGCGGGACTCCAGGTCGAACTCTTCGAGGAGCCCGGCCGGACAGCCGGACGAAACGTCGGCCCCGCGACACCAGCGCGTCCCCTTCGCGTAGGACGGGCCGACGTCCTTCCAGAGCGCCCGGGCAGTTGCGGCGTCGGGGAGCGCCACCTCTTCGAGAAACTCCTCTTCGAAGTCGTCCGGCGCCTCTCCGGGCGGGCGGACGGTCGCCCGGCGATCGCTCGCGACGTCTGCTCCCGTGATCTTCGCGAACGCCGCCCCCGCCGCCGACGCGCGAACCGGGTCTTCGGATTCCATCGCCAGAAGGAGGGCACCCACGCCGCCGGGATGGCCCAGCGCCCCGAGTGCCCGCGGCCCCGCCCGCCCGTCCCCCGCCCGTCCCGCCGCGGCCCCCGCGACGAGGGCGAGGTCCCCCGGCTCTCCCAGGACGGCGAGGAGGTAAAGCCACTCGGCGGTGTTTTCCCCGCCGGCCCGGGCGTGCGAGCGGCACGCCTCAAGCGCCGCCGGCTCGGCGAACCACGCGGCCGCCACGGCGGCCTCCCGGGCCACGTCCAGGTCCGGATCCGACAGACCCCTGCGGAACGCCTCCGGCCTCGGGGCGGACGGCAGCAGCGGCACGAGCCGCCAGCCGGCGGCCCGCACGGCGGGGTCGGCGTCGTCACGAAACCGGGACTCCTCAGGGCCGGGAACACCCGGCGCGCTCTGGAGTGCGAGCGCCGCCGCGGCCGCGACGGCGAGGCCCGCGTCCTCCGACTTCACGCAGGCGGCGAGCTCTCCCGAAACCGCGCGGACGTCTCCGTGCGAGAGCGCCTCGCCAAGCCCCTCGCGTCCGCCCCCGCTCGCTCCGCGGAAGGCCTCGACGACCGAGACGGCGGCCCCCGGAAGGCCGCTGCCGAGGAGGACGTACCCGGCCGCGAACGAGACGAGAGGATCGTCCGACGTCAGCCCCTCTCCGACGAGCCCGGGCAGCTCTCCGCGAGCGAGCAGCAGCCCGTCGGCGTGAGCCTCGATCCGCTCCTCGAGTCGTCTCAGCTTCGGGAGGGTCAGCTCGGGCGACCTGAGGCCGCTCCGCCTGAGTCCCCACAGGAACTGGAGCTCCTCGAGGTGCTCCTCGAGCACGTCGCGGAGGAGAAGGACCTTCGGCGAGAGCATCGTGCGCCCGTCCGCCCCTCAGTTGATCGCGACCGAGCCGCCCCGGATGCGGTTGCGGCCCCGGGCGTGAGAGACGAGCTCGCGGCCCTTGATCAGGACCTTCCCGTCCTCGCGAAGGGAGACCGAGCCCTCCCCCACCTTCAGCGTGAGACCCTTCGCCGCCTCCAGGACGATCTCGTCCGGCGGGGCCTTCGCGACGGCGTTCGCCGCGTCGGGGCGGCAGACCCGCCCGAGGACGACGCCGCGGCCCGCCCCCCCCTCCGGGACCACCACGAGGACGACGTCGTTCTCCGCCAGCCGCGGCGCCTCGCCGTAGCGGGGCTCGAGGACGTCGCACGCGAGCAGCGTGTCGTCCGGCCCGGAGACGACGAGGATCGCGTCGTCGAGAAGGGCCGCGACCCTTCCCAGCCGGGTCGAGGAGGCTTCCTTCACGAGGTCGAGGACGATCTTCCCGTCTTCCATCAGCGCGTTCCTCCCTGGGGTTTCGGCCGGACGACCGCGAGAGCAGGCATTTCGACGACGATCGTCCCGGAAACGGACCTCTCGTCCGCGCCGGGAGGCGCGGCGACGGAGATCCGAAGGGACGCCCGGTAGCTCGCCGGGGCGATCCGGAGCCGGGACCTCGCCAGAAAGTGGACGGCCTTGCCCGGCGCCAGGGGGACGACGTCCTCCGGGGGGCCTGTCGACCTCTTCCCGTCTGGTCCGACCTCGGAAATCTCCTCCGGCGCGAATTCGATCTCGCGGCTCTCGCCCGCCTCGCCGCCGGGAGCGACGCGCACGAGGACGAGGCTGAGAGCGGATGGGGAGCCCGCCGACGCGGGATTTGGAAATGGGACCGGCACGAGGCCCGGATTGCCGACGCGGACGCGGACGCGAACGTCGTCGTCCACCGCCACCGAAGGGCTCTCCCACTCCGCGCTCCCCTCCAGGGCCTGGTGAGGACGCTTCATCGTGTCGTCGACGAGGGCCTCGGCCTTCGCGAGAACGGCCAGCTCGTCCGGATTCGCCGCCCCCTCGGCCTGGCTGTGGACCACCTCCGCCCGGCCCTTCGCCATGATCCCGATCGAGACCATCGCGGTTCCCGGCGGGTGCTGACCGGACGAACGGGCGGCGCCGAGGGAACGGACCGCGCCGGCGAGCGCGTCCCACGCCCCCGGCTCCATCGGCGCGCGAAAGACGCCGATCCGCGGGATCCCCGGGAGCGAGGAATCCGTCCTCACGAGCGCCGCCTCCTTCGTGAAGCTCCCGCCCAGGGTCCCCGCCGACCCGACGGTACGCGTGTAGAAGACCCAGCTGTCCGACATGGCCCCTCGTTCCTTTCCGTTCGTGGCCGCGAGCCCCGCGACGCCGGGAATCGCAGCCGCCACCGCGATCGCCCACGCGAGAGCGGCCCGCCTAGAGCGGCTCACGCTCGTAGTCATGGTCGGCCTTGCCGACGAACCACGCGTGGAACTCGTCCAGATGGTTCTTCTTGATCCCGGTCCCGCTCGGCCCCATCAGGCTTCCAGGGACGTCCGGGTTCGGGGGCGGTCCCGTCGCGTTGCCGCTCGCGTCCGTCGGAACGTAGATCGCCCCCGTGCGGTACTCGTCGTAGAGGCCGAGCGTGTGGCCGACCTCGTGCGCGCGGACGCCGAGCTGGTTCCCCTCGTGCCCGCAGCGCTCCATGAACCAGGTCGCCGAGTTCCACCACTTGTTGTGATTGCCGCCGGTGAAGCCGTGCGTGTCGGGGTTCCCGTTCCAGACCTCCACCTCGGCGAACTCGCCCGAGTCGACGAAGAGGCATTCCACCACGACCGGGAAGAGGCAGCAGCCGCCCCAGCACGTGCACAGCATCCCGCGCAGGCAGGACTGCCGGTGCTCGCGCCACTTGCGGGTCCAGATGGTCTCGATCTCCTGCTTCCAGGCCTTCTTCTCGGTGTCGCCGAACGTCGCGCCCCCCTTGGCCACGAGCTTGATCCGCGCCGTCACCTTGAAGACTCCGTCCTTGATCTCCAGGTCGAAGCCGTAGTCCCACCCCCACGTCCCCGTTCCCTGCGTGTACGTGTACGTGCCGTCGGGCTGGAGGACCGGGGTCATCTGGGGGACCGAGCGCTGGAGCTTGGAGCCCGGCTGTTTCGCCTCCACTGGCACCGTGATCATGAGCGGCTGGCCAGACTTCTCGTACGAGCCCCGCCGAAGGCGAAGATGTCGAGCTGCACCTGGTTCTTCGGATCCGGCCCGGTCTGGGTCACCCACCTGATCGCCAGCAGGCCGGCCCCGATCTGCTCGACGAAGTAGGCGATGGGCAGCTCCCACGGCGCCCGGGCGACGGTGAGGCTGACCCAGGTACCCGCCCCGCCCCCTTCGTCTCTGACCTCTATGTGGACCTCGTCGCCGCACTTCGCCTCCCGCTTTCTCCAGCGGACGCTCCACTTCGGAGGGTCGAACCAGGGGAAGGGAATGAGGAGCGGCGGCTGGACCAGAACGCCGGGCGGGGTGTTCGGCGGCGGGCTGACGTTCTGCAGCATCAGGTCGAGCTGCCGGAAGACGAAGTCGCCGTCCACCATGACGTCGAAGGAGAACGTCAGGGGAATCGCCTTCCCCTTGATCTTGTTCGACAGGATTCCCAGGGCCGTCCCCGCTTCGTCGCCCGAGCTCGTCGAGAAGTTCGAGCCGCGGAGCATGATCGGGTTGCCGTCCACCTTCACGGTGCTGCTGCCGTCGGCCGTGTTCTGCGAGGAGGCGATGTTGGGATAGGGGATCGGGACCGGCGTCCCGCCGGCCGGGCTCGGCGTCTTGCAGACGTCGGGGAACGCGATGGCCGTCCCGCAGCTCTGCCTGTGGACGACCGTCAGGGAGTTGACCGTGGTCGTCGGCATCGGGGCTACCTCCCCCCTTCCGCGCCCGGAGGAGCGACGGCCGCCAGGACCGCGGCTACCCGCTCCCCGCGCTGGGCCGTGCCGCTGACGAGCGCGGCGCTTCCCGCTTCCCGCGGGAAGCGGACTCCGTGCGCGGCGAGGGCGAGGAGAAGGACCCCCGACGCCGCGCCGAGATCTCCGACGATGGAGGCGGGGACGTGGCGCTTCCAGCCGGCCGGAAGGGCCGCCAGGGCGCGCGTCTCGACGAGAGCCCACTCGAGGAACCGGCCCCGTTCGCCGTTCAGGTCGGTGAAGACGTCGGCGATCCGCCCCGCGGAGGGCGACGCCGAGAGCGCCCACCCCACGGCCTGGCTCGCCCCCTCGCCGCGGTTCGGCGTCTCGCCGTCGAACGGAACCGGCTCGTGCGCGACGGCGATCCCCTCGACGGCGGCGTAGAGCGGAGCCCGCCGGCGCCGCGCGGGCTCGAGGCGCTCCAGGACGAGGAAGGCGCTCCCTTCTCCCGGAATCGCCCCGCCGGGGGCCCGATCCGTCCGGAGCCGGGAGGTCTTGTTCATCTCGGAGACGTTGGCAGGATTCAGCATCGCGTCCTGGCCTCCGACGAGGGCCACGTCGACCTCTCCCGACTGGAGCCGGGCGACGGCGGCGTGGAGGGCGAGAACCCCCGCCGCGTGCCCCCTGGCAACGGCGTGGAGCTCCGTCCGGCCCCGCTCCAGGAGCCCCGCGGCTTCGGCGGCGGCCTTGAGCGACGTGGCCGCGCCCGGGTCGGCCCCCGGCGCGTCCGCGTACGGAAGAGCGAGAAAGAGCGCGACCGCCCTGCGGCGATACGCCCCGTCCACGTCGACCGGCTCGTAGAGGCCCGCGTCGAAGAGGGCCTCCCTCGCCGCGTGCAGGGCGAGGTCCGCCGGCCCGGCGGCGCCGAGCGAGACGGCGAGCCCCTCGGCGCTGGAGGCGAGGTAGACGCCGCCGTCCTCGCCCGGCTCTCCCCCGGCCCCGGCGAGAGGCCTTTCGGAGACGCGACGGAGGCTCGCGCGGATCGACGTGAAGCTCTGGGCCGCCGTGGCGCCCACGGCGGTGACCGCACCGACTCCCGTGACGACGACGGCCCCGCGGGACGGCGCCCTCGGCTCGGCCGCGCTCACGGCCCCTCCGCCTCGACCGCGACGCACTCGACGTCGCGCGTCTTCCCGTGGACGCTCCGGTAGGCGCCGAAGGTCAGCTCGACGAGCGCGGCGTCGGCGTCGACGAGGACCGTCTGCAGCGTGAAGGCGAGGTCGGTCTTCTGGCGGCGGAAATAGATCTGCCCTTGCGGGACGACTCGCGGGAGGGCGAACCGCAGCTCCCCGTACGGAACGACGCCGGTGACGACGACGGGGGCTCCCGCCGCCGGCGGCTCGGGCGCCACGAGCCCCGGCGCGCCACGCTGGTGAAAGCGCGGATCGAGGTCGTCGGGGGGGAGGGGCGCCCGCTGACGCAGCCAGGCCGCGTCGTACGTCCCCGCGTACGAGACCCGGGGCTGCCAGTGCGAGGCCACGAACCCGAAGCCCGCCGGCCGGGGGCGATCGAACGGTCCCTTGATCAGGGAGGCGGGATCTTCGACGTTCGGCAGGCGGTCTCCCGCGACCGGCCTCCTCGAGCCGCGCCCGCGAAACCCTCGCCCGACGGGATTCCTCGGGTCCTCTTCGAAAGCCCCCGGAGCCGGCAGGTCCGCGTCCCTGCCGCCGTAGGCGTTCTCCCAGGTTAGGGGCATCGTCTCGAAGGGCTCCGGCTCGGGAGCGCCGGTGGCGCCCGACCAGCGGCGCTCGCCGAAGACGCGGACGTCCCGGCCGAAGGCGCCGACGCGAAACGAGACGTCCACCTGCGGGGCCGGCCGCGAGCGCCCCGCGCAACCGAGGAGGACGAGGTCGCAGCCGGGCTTTCCCGGGCAGACGTCCGAGGCCTTCCGTATCGAGGAGCGGCCCGGCTCGCCGGCGGGCTCGTCGGCAAGCCGCACGGCGGCCTGCCCGGCCGCCGGCTGGAGTCCCGACCGGGCGGACCAGGCGAACGTCGCCTTCAGGATCACGGCGAGCAGCTCGGCCCCGGACCCGTCGATGACGAGGGTCCTCTCCGCCGCCCACCGGCTCCTGTTCACCAGCTCCATCCCTGCCACGGCCTTCCTTTCGACGGCGGTTCTTCGCTCAGTTCTGCGAGATCTTGCTTCCCTTGATCTTGATGTCGCCCGACGCCCTGACGTTGACCGTCCCGCTCGCGTCGATCGTGATGTGTTTGCCCTTGATCGTGATGCTCCCGTTCTTCCGCAGAGTGATCGAGGATCCGCCGGTCTGGATCTGCACCGTGTCGGCGGCGCTCAGGGTGAGCGACTTGGCGGCCGTGATCGTCCCGCTCCCGCCGATCTGCGTCGCGGAGTTCCCGCCGACGTTGACCGTCGAGGCGGCTCCGACGTCGACGGTCACGGCGGAGCTGACCGTCAGGCTGAGCGCGGCCCCGACCGACATCGCCTCGTTCTGCGCGATCGTCCGCGTCTCGTTCCCCCCGATCGTGATCTCCCGGTTGGCGCCGACGTTGATGCTCTCGTTCACGCCGACGTTCTCCGTCCGGTGCCGGGCCACGCTCGTCGTCTCGTCGTGGCCGATCGACTTCGTCCGGTCGTAGCCCACCGTGTGGGACTCGCTCGCCTCGACCTCGATGTCCTGGTTCCTCTCGGCGTGGATCTTCAGGAGCTCGGCGCCCTTCTTGTCCTCGAACATGATCTCGTTGAAGTTCGCGGGCCCCGCGCCCTTGGAGCTCCGCGACTTGACCCCGCTTTTCGTCTTGTCCCTGGGCAGGTCGTACGGCGGCATCATGTCGGCGTTGTAGACGCTCCCGACGATGATCGGCTGGTCCGGGTCGCCTTCCAGGAAGTCGACGATCACCTCGTGCCCGATCCGCGGAATCCGGATCGCTCCCCAGAGGCGGCCGGCCCAGTTCGTCCCCACCCGGATCCAGCACGACGAGGCTTCGTCGTTCTTTCCCTCGCGGTCCCAGTGAAACTGCACCTTCACCCGCCCGTACCTGTCGGTGAAGATCTCCTCGCCCGCCGGCCCGACGACCACCGCCGTCTGGCTCCCCTGGACGACGGGCCTGGGCGTCGTCCGCCGCGGCCGGAAGGGGAGCGCCGCCGGGATGCAGACGATCTCATTCTCGTAGCCGAGGAGGGCGTCCTTTCCCGAGCGGTAGTCCGCACCGAACGAGGCCTCGTGCCGAATGCCGGTGATGACGTAGTCCCCGTCCCCGTTGAAGTGGCGCTGCAGCGTGAACCTGTACCCCGGGACGAGGTGCTTCACGTTGCTGCTGGCCCTGAGGACGATGGCCGGGGTCGTCTCCTCGTCCATCCGGAGCTCGACCGTCCGCTTGTTGTCGCGGAAGATCTTCTGCAGCTCGACCGGCTGCTCGCCCCCGCCGGAGCCGATCCCGTCGAAGCGCTGCGCGAACTCCCCCGGGAAGTCGTACAGCTCCATCGCGTCGACGCCGGCGACCTTGAGCTTGTGGGTCTCCTTTCCCACCGGGACGCTCGCGAGGATCGTCGCCTCCGCCTCGAGGTGCTTGTGCGGGAGCTCGAAGGTGTGGTCCCAGAGGACGAACTTCCCGGGACGGATCTCCTGCTCCTTCTTCCAGGACCAGATCCGGTTCTCCTCCCGCGTCCCTCCCTCGACCTCCTCGTAGATGAACTTGCTCTCCCCCGGCAGCTTCGGGTGATTCAGGGCGCTGTCGGAGACGATCATCCTGTGGCTGCCGTCCCCGTGCTCGAAGAAGAAGTAGATCCCCTCCTCCTCCATCAGCCGGGCGCCGAAGTTGAAGTCCGTCTCGCGGTACTGGACGCAGTAGTCGCGCGGCTCGTATTTCTCGTTGAGCTGCCAGTCGACCGTGTAGCCCTGGAAGACCTTCTGCAGGATCTCCTTCACCGTCATCCGCTGGAAGATCCGGCTCTGCGCCTTTCGCGTCAGCTTCCAGACGTCGGGGACGATCTCCGCCTCGTAGAGCGTGAACGTCGCGTCCCGGTCCGCCTGGGCGAGGCGGATGCAGAGCCCGTTCAGGTGCGTGTCGCTCGACTCGTCCGCGAGCTGCAGGTGGATCGTCAGCCCCTGCCCCAGGAGCGCGTCGAAGGGGACTTTCGTCTTGTTCTCCGCGACCATCTCCAGCCGGTAGCTGAAGAGCGTCGAGATCCCCTCGTCCCCCGAGAACGACTTCAGGAGGAGCTCGTTCGGGCCGAGCGGCGTCGTGACGCGAAGTTTCCGCTGCTGCTGCAGGTACTCGCCCATAGTTCTTCCCCTCGAGACGGAGGCCCGGACCGCCGATCTGGCTTCGATTTGAGCTTCGGCCGGAATATAGGTTCCGGACCGGGTCCGGTCAAAGGCGCGCTGCAACGGACGCGCACCCCGGTGACAGGGCTCACCGGACAACCCTCTGCGGGCGCCCGGGCGTCCGGCGGCGCCTCGATCCTCAGGCCGCGGCCGTGATCCGGGCCGGCGGCTTCGGAGGCTCCTTGCCCGTGATGGCGTCGCAGGCGGCGCCCGCCGCCGCCGCGACCGCGGGCTCCGTTCCCCGTCGCAGCGCCTCGAGCTTCGGCAGGAGCGGACGGGCCTCCTCGCGCACGTGGCACGCCGCCGCGGCCGCGCAAACGCGAACCTGGGGGTCGGGATCGTCGAGGAGGCGCCCGAGAACAGAGAGGAGATCGTCCCCGCGCACGCCGACGAGCGCGAGGGCGATCGCCGAAGCGGCCCGGACCTTCGGCGAGGGATCGCCGCCGAGAGCAAGGAGCGTCTTCCCGGCACCGTGACCGTCCCGCTGCAGGGTCCCGATCCGCCGGACGGCCTCGGCGCGGAGGCCTTCGTCCGCGGCGTGGGTCGCGGTGACGAGGGACGGGAGCGCGGAGGCCGGCCGGCCGCTGACGCGCCCGAGGGCGTCCGCGCACGCCAGGCCGACCCGCGGGTCCGGGTGCCCCGAGGCCCGTCGCAGCCCTTCCGACGTCGGCGCCGCGTCCTTGCCGATCGCGCCGGCGGCGTCCGCGGCGGCGATCCGCGTCCCCGCCTCGTTCGACTCGTCGAGGACGCGGGAGAGGGGACCGACGGCAGCGGCCCCGACGCGGCCGAGCGCGATCGAGGCCGGAGAGCGGACCCCTTCCTCCGGCGCCTTCAAGCAGGTACAGAGCGGAGCGACGAGCGGCGCCGCCGCGGGTCCGTGGGCCCCGGCGGCGATGCAGGCGAGCGCGCGGACGGCGGCGGGCTGGGCGGCGGCGAGGGCGCGCGCGAGGTCGGAGAAGGCCGGGGGGCCGATCCGCCCGAGGGCGAGCGCCGCGAGCTTGCGGGCGTCCTCGTTCGGGTCGGCGAGGAGCTGCGCCAGCTCCGCCTGGCACGCCGCGGGCGGCGCCTCCGCGAGGTACGCGTCTCCGGCCGCGCCGAGGCGGATTCCGGGCTCGGCGTCCCGGAGCCGCTCGCGAAGGGGGCGAGGCGGCGCCACGGGCTCCGACACCGTCCCGGCGGACGCCGTCACAGGATGTTCCCCGCGCCCGGGGTATAGGCCGCCCCGACGACGGACGACGTGATGACCGACGTCGCCATCAGGACTCCCGTGCACGTGACGATCCCGGACGTGAGCGTGATCGCGGGAGCGGTGAGGCTGACGGCGCCACCGGCTGTCAGAGCGACGGCACCGCCGGCGGTGATCGCCACGGCCGCGCCTGCATTGACCGTCGCCGCCGCGCCCACGTTGACGACCGCCGCCCCGCCGACGTTTATGGTCGCGGCGCCGCCCGCGGTGATGCTGACCGCGCCCGACGCCTGGGCGGAAAGCGCCCCCACCGTCGAGATCGTGACCGCCCCCGTCGACGAGATGGTCGTGGAACCGCCCACCGTCACCGAGAGCGCCGCACCGCTCGTCACGCTGAGCGACCCGCCGGCGGTGAGGCTCTCGTTCGCCGCGACGTTAATCGTCTCGTTCGCCGTTACCGTCTTGTCGCGCTTCCCGGTCACCGTGAGCGACTGGTTGCCGGTGACCGTCTCCGAGTCGTTCCCGCTGATCGAGTCGGTCCGATTCCCCTGGACCGTCAGGTCCTGGTTGCCCTGAACGGTCGTCTTCCGGTTGGCCTTGATCGTCGTCGTGCAGTCGTTTCCGATCGTCGTCTTCCGGTCGTGGCCCACGTCGCGCGTCTCGTCGTGCTCGACCTCGACGAGCAGGTCCTTCTCCGCGTGGAGGAGAACCTCCTCGCTCCCCTTCTTGTCCTCGAAGCGGAGCTCGTTGTAGTTGGCCGCCGTGCCGCCCAGGGAGCTGCGCGACTTGACGCCGCTCTGCGTCTTGTTCGCGGGAAGGGTGTACGGAGGCATCATCTCGGAGTTGTAGACGCTCCCGACGACGATCGGCTGGTCCGGGTCGCCTTCCAGGAAGTCGACGAGGACCTCCTGCCCGACGCGCGGGATCCGGATCTCGCCCCAGTTCCGTCCGGCCCAGCCCGTTCCGACACGAATCCAGCACGACGAGCCGGGGTCGTTCTTCCCCTGGCGGTCCCAGTGGAACTGCACCTTCACCCGCCCGTACTTGTCGGTGAAAATCTCCTCTCCGGACGGGCCCACGACGACCGCCGTCTGGCTTCCCTGCACGACCGGCTTCGGCGTCGTGCGCCGGGGCCGGTAGGGCATCGCGGCCGGCATGCAGGTGACCTCGTTCTGATAGGCGAGGAGGGGCTCGTTTCCCGAACGGTAGCCCGCGCCGAACGTCGCCTGGTGCCTCACGCTCGTGACGACGTACGGACCGTCCCCGCTGAAGTGCCGCCGGACCGTGAAGCGGTACCCCGGGTCGAGGTGCTTGGCGTTCGTCTTCGCCCGGATGACGACGGCCGGCGTCGTCTCCTCGTCCATCCGGATCGCGACCGTCCGCCGGTTGTCCTGAAAAATCTTCTGCAGGTCGCCGGCCTGGTCCCCGCCGCTGGAGCTGACCCCGTCGTACCGCTGGGCGTACTCGCCAGGAAAGTCGTAGAGCTCCAGCTGGTCCACGCCGGGCAGATTCAGGGTGTGAGTCTTGCCTCCCACCGGGACGCTGGCGAGGATCGCCACTTCGGCATCGAGGTGCTTGTGCGGGAGCTCGAAGCAGTGGTCCCACAGGACGAACTTGCCGGGACGGATCTCCTGCTCCTTCTTCCACGCCCAGATCCGGTTCTCGTCGCGCGTCCCCCCCTCGACCTCCTCGTAGAGGAGGCAGTTCTCCCCGGGCAGGTCGGGGTGCTGCCCCGCGTTGTCCGAGACGATCATCGTGTGGTCGCCGTCCTCGTGCCGGAAGAAGAAGCGGATCCCTTCCTCCTCCATGAGCCGGGCACCGAAGTTCCAGTCGGTCTCGCGGTACTGCACGCAGTAGTCCCGCGGTTCGTACGTCTGGATGAAAGTCCAGTCGACGATGAACCCCGCGAAGACCTCCTTCAGGATGTCCGGCACGGTCATCCTCTGGAAGATCCGGCTCTGCGCCTTTCGCGTCAGCTTCCAGACGTCGGGGACGATTTCCGCCTCGTAGACCGTGAACGTGTCGTCCCGCCCGGCCTGGGCGAAGCGGACGCAGAGGCCGTTCAGGTGCGTCTCGCTCGACTCGTCCGGCAGCTGCATGTGGATCGTCAGGTTCTGCCCGAGGATCGCGTCGAAGGAAATTTCCGTCTTGCTGTCGGCCAGCATCTCCAGGCGGTAGCCGAAGAGGGTCGAGATCGCTCCGGTCCCCGAGAACGCCGTGAGGAGAAGCGTGTCCTCTCCCAGGGGCGTCGTCACGCGGAGCTTGCGGTTCTGCTGCAGGTAGTCGTTCATGGCTCCCTTCCTGACGGCAGGGCCGGGAACGAGAACCCCGGCCGAGCCCGGGCGAACGTTCGAGGTGTCGGAGCAGTCTAGTCCCCTGCCCTGCCGCGGCAAGGCCCCGAAAGGGAGCTGCCGCCGCTTCCGCCCGGAGAATCGCCACGGGCCGGACGATCCGCGCCGCGTCTTCCGTTGCGCCGGGCCTCGAACCGCGGCTAGACTTCCCAAGCGGGCCGGGTCCGGTGTCCAGCTCCAGCCGAAATCGGAACCGGCGGGAAGTGAGAGGCACTCCATGACATCGTTCGTCCGCCCTGCGTTCCTCGCCGTCCTCCTCGTGCTGTCCATCGACGCGCCGTCCGCGCCCGGAGCCGACGTCCGGCTGGCGAACTGGCCCGTCCCCTCGGCCACGGGCAGAGGGACCATGGCCCCTCTCGCGGACACCGCGGACCCGACGGTCTTCATTCCGTACTCCCCGTGCCGACTCGTCGACACCAGGGGCGCGACGGGCGCTTACGGCGGGCCGAAGCTCTCCGGCGGCAGCAGCCGGAGCTTCGACCTCAACAGCCACCCGACCTGCACGGGAATCCCGTACGGCGTCTCCGCCTACTCGCTCAATTTCACGGTGACCGAGACGGACGGGGCGGGGTTCCTCCTCGTCTACCCCACCGGCTCGGCCGCGCCGACGGTCTCGACGGTCAACTACGTCGCCGGCCAGACGGTCGCCAACGCGGCGATCGTCCCGGCGGACGCGGCCGGATCGATCAGCGTGGTCGCCGGCGTCTCCGGGACCCACGTCATCGTCGACGTCAACGGCTACTTCCTGGGCAGAAGCGCCATCATGAACACCGGCGAGTACCTGGGACTCTACGGAAACCGCGACGGAGGCGGAGTCCTGCACGTCTTCAACGGCTCCCAGTCGGTGAGCACGAGCACGTCCAGCATCCGGGGCGTCTTCGGCTCGTGGTCCGCGGGGCAGGCGATCCTGGGAGAGACGACGGGCGAGACAGGCCTCGTCTACGGCGTCCGCGGCACCACCGAAAGCCGCACGGGCTCCGCTGCCGGGGTGAAAGGCGAGGCGACTTACTCATCCGGCCAGACCTACGGCGTGCACGGGACCACGGACAGCACGTCCAACTGCGCCTCGGGCATTCGAGGGGAGTCGGGTTCGGCCATCCCCTGCACCTACAACGGCCCCGTCGGCATCTGGGGAGCCAGCTCCGGGCTCAGCGGCGTCGTCGGCCAGTCGAGCAACGCGAGCGGGCGGGGCGTCCAGGGAGTGCGTGTCGACGCGGCGGGCAACTTTCTGACGACCGGCGTCCTCGGGTACACCGGCACCTCAGGAGTCCACTCCTTCCAGGACCTCACCGCCGGCGGCACGAAGTCCTTCGTCGAGCCGCACCCGGCCGACGCCTCGCGCGAGATCGTCTACGTGGCCCTCGAGGGGCCGGAGGCGGGCACCTACTTCCGCGGCCGCGGCCGCTTCGCGGGAGGCCGTGCGGTCATTCCCGTCCCCGAGGACTTCCGCCTCGTCACCTCCGACGAGGGGCTGACCTGCCAGCTCACCCCGATCGGCAGGCCGGTTGCCTTCGCGGTCACCCGGCTGACGCTCGAAGGGATCGAGGCCGAAGCGACGGGCGACGTCGAGTTCAGCTACATCGTCCACGGGGTCCGCAGGCACTACGAGGGGTTCCGCCCCGTCCAGGAGAACGTCCACTTCGTCCCGCCGAGCGCCGAGGCGGCGATGGACCCCTGGCCCGCACACCTCCGGCAGCGCCTCGTCGACGTCGGCATCTACAACGCCGACGGCACCCCGAACCTCGACACCGCCCGCCGCCTCGGCTGGAAGGCGGCGTGGGACGAGGCGAAGGCCCGCGAAGAGGCCCGCCAGCGCTCCGTCCAGGAGGCCCGCGCCCGGGAGAAGGCGGCCGAGCCCCCGGTTCCGCGCTGACGCGGGATCTTCCGGAGAGTCTTCGCGTCTTCTGGGGAGTGTAGGGAGCGCCCCTCCTCCCCTTCTCCGGCATTGACGGAGAAGGCACTTGCGCCTAATTTACGCCAATGGGTGAAACCGGCCCTCCGGCCCGCGACATGTTCATGCCGGGAGACGTGAAGAAGATCGTCTCCCCCGGCGCGCGGAAGGAGGAGCTGCGAAAGCGGAGCTTCGGTCCCCCCTCCGTCAAACCGAAGGCGCGCTGGGCCGAGCTGAGAGCCGCGTCGGCCTTCTCGTTCCTCGAGGGAGCCTCCGAGCCCGAGACGCTCGTCGAGCGGGCCGCCGAGCTGGGTCTCCCCGCCGTCGCCCTCGTCGACCGCAACGGCCTCTCCGGCGCGCCCCGCTTCTGGAAGGCGGCGAGGACCGCCGGGCTGAAGGCGATCGTCGGGGCGGAGGTCGTCCTCGACGAGGCGGCCCTCCCGCGCGACCTGCACGGCCCGCTCGGCCTCGTCCCGCCCCCTCCGCCCCCCGGCCTCCCGCCGGCGCGCGTCACCCTCCTCGTGGAGAGCCAGGCGGGCTACAGGAACCTCTCCCGCCTCCTCACCGCCGCCGCGCTCGGCAAGCCGAAAGGGCAGGCCGCGGCCTCGTGGGCCGACATCGCAGCCCACGCCGAGGGGCTCCACGTCCTCTCCGGCGGCCTCGAGGGACCGGTCCTCAGAGCCCTCGAACGGGTCGGGTACGACGCCGCCGAGAAGCTCCTCTCGCGCCTCGCCGCGCTCTTTCCCGGCCGCCTCCACGTCGAGCTGCAGCGGCACCGCGTCCGCGACGAGGAGGCGCGCAATGCCGTCCTCCTCGACCTCGCCCGCGCGCAGAAGCTCCCCCTCGTCGCCACGAACGGCACCCGCTATGCCCGCCGCCGCGACAAGGACCTCTTCGACGTCCTCACCTGCATCCGCCAACACACCACAGTCGACGAGGCGAGCCGCCTCCTCGAGGCGGGCTCCGAGCGGCACCTCAAGGGCCCCGAAGAGATGGCCGCCCTCTTCGCCGACCTCCCCGCCGCCGTCGGGGGCGCCGCCGACCTCGCCGACCGCCTCGCCTTCACCCTCGCCGACCTCGGCTACCGCTTCCCCGACGCGAAGCTCCCGCCGGGAGAGACCCCCTCGTCGTGGCTCCGGCAAAAGACCTGGGAAGGCGCGCGCGGCCGCTTCCAGCCGCTCACCGCCAGGGCGCAGGACCAGCTCCAGCGCGAGCTCGACCTGATCGCCAAGCTCGACCTCGCCGGCTACTTCCTCGTCGTCCACGACGTCATCGAGTTCTGCAAGCGGGAGAACATCCTCGTCCAGGGGCGCGGCTCGGCCGCCAACAGCGCCGTCTGCTACGCCCTCTCGATCACCGCCATCGACCCGGTGAAGATGGAGCTCCTCTTCGAGCGCTTTCTCTCGGAGGAGCGGGGCGAGTGGCCCGACATCGACCTCGACCTCCCCTCGGGCGACGCGCGGGAGAAGGTGATCCAGCACGTCTACGCGACGTACGGCGTTCACGGCGCCGCGATGACGGCCAACACCATCACCTACCGCGACCGCTCCGCCGCGCGAGAGACGGCCAAGGCCCTCGGCTTCTCGACGGCGCAGGTCGACACGCTCGCCAAGCGGCTCGCGACGTGGAGCTTCGGCGAGTACCGCGACGCGGCAGGGTCGCTCTCGGCGCGGGAGGCGGTCGCCGGCGGAACGGGAAACGAGGCGGGCGCATCGCACGGCGCGACGGGCGGGAGCGCGCCGGGCGGTGGGCGCCGCGGAGACGCCGTCCCGTCCGCTCCGCCGCCCCTCCCTGAGAAGATGGCCGACGAGATGCGCGCCGCCGGCTTCGACCCCGACGACGTGAGGCTCCGGCACTTCGGCTCCCTCTTCCGCCGCATCCAGAACCTCCCCCGCCACCTCGGGCAGCACTCGGGCGGGATGGTCGTCGCGGGAGGGCGGCTCGACGAGGTCGTCCCGCTCGAGCCGGCCGCGATGCCGGGCCGCGTCGTCATCCAGTGGGACAAGGACGACTGCGCCGACCTCGGCATCATCAAGATCGACCTCCTCGGCCTCGGGATGCTCGGCGCCATCGCCGAGATGGTCCCGACGATCCGGAGCGCCGAAGGGGTCCACGTCGACCTCGCCCACCTGCCGCACGACGACCCGGCCGTCTACGAGATCCTGAACAAGGCCGACACGGTCGGGCTCTTCCAGGTGGAGAGCCGCGCGCAGATGGCCTCCCTCCCGCGCAACGCCCCGCGCTGCTTCTACGACATCGTCATCCAGGTCGCGATCATCCGCCCCGGCCCGATCCAGGGCGGCATGGTCCACCCCTTCTTCGACCGCCGGCAGGGGCGCATCCCGGTCGAGTACCCGCACCCTTCGCTCGAGCCGATCCTCAAGCGCACCCTCGGCGTCCCGCTCTTCCAGGAGCAGCTCCTGAAGATCGCCATGGTCGCGGCCGGCTTCACCGGCGGAGAAGCCGAGGAGCTGCGCCGCGCGATGGGCTTCAAGCGCTCGAGCGAGCGGATGGCCGTCATCGAGACGCGCCTGCGCTCCGGGATGACGGAGCGCGGCATCACCGGCGAGGCGCAGGAGCAGATCGTCCGGTCGATCACGTCGTTCGCGCTCTACGGCTTCCCCGAGTCGCACGCGGCGAGCTTCGCCCTCATCGCCTGGGCGAGCGGCTGGCTGAAGGTCCACCACCCCGCCGCCTTCCTCGCCGGAATCCTCAACGCCTGGCCGATGGGCTTCTACCACCCCGCGACGCTCGTGAAGGACGCGCAGCACCACGGGACGGACGTTCTCCCGATCGACGTCACGCGCTCCGGCCGCCTCTGCCGCACCGAGCGGCTGAAAGGCCCGTGGCCGAAGCACCTGCCGCGGCCCGGGCCCGCCGTCGTCACGCCGTCCCTCGCCGTCCGCCTCGGCCTGCGCTTTGTCCGAGGCCTCAGGGCTTCGACGGCCGACGCCATCGAGCGCGAGCAGGCGCGCGCCCCGTTCGCCGGGGTGAAGGATCTCGCGCGCCGCGCGAGCCTCCGCGAAGACGAGCTCTCCGCTCTCGCCCACGCCGGCGCGTTCGCCACGCTTCCGGACGCGGCCACCGGCGAGCGCGGCCTCTCGCGCCGCACCGCCCTCTGGCAGGCCGCCTCCGCCGCCCGCGACCTGGGGCCGCTCTACGACACCCTCGAGGACGACGTCGCCTCGCCCCTCCCCGAGATGAGCCGCTTCGAGGAGACCGTCGCCGACTACCAGACCTCCGAGATCACCGCCGGCCCGCACCTCATCGCCCACTTCCGCGCGCAGCTGAAGCGCGACGGCATCCTCTCCGCCGCAGAGCTGTCACGCGCCCCCGACGGATCGATGGTCAAGACCGCCGGCGTCATCGTCGTTCGTCAGCGCCCCGGCACGGCCAAGGGCTTCGTCTTCCTCTCCCTCGAAGACGAGACGGGGATGTGCCAGGCGATCCTTCGCCCCGACCTCTTCAAGGAGAACCGCGCCCTCGTCGTCGGCTCTCCCGCCCTCGTCGTCGAGGGGCGCCTCCAGAAGAAGGACGGCACCCTCTCGATCCGCGCCGACCGCTTCGAGCGGATGAGCCTCGAGGAGCCGATCCCCGAGCTGCGCCGCACGGCGTCGCCGCCATACCCACGGCACCGCGAGAGCACTCCGCCGAGCCACGATTTTCGGTGAGGCCGAGCCGACGCGGAGTTGTCCGAGAGCAGGCTGGTCTGCTACGGAGAAGTCTTCCGTCTCGTGCGCACCCGCCCGTCTCGAGCTTTCGCTGCGCCCGCGGGTGGCGCGGCTCTCGACTTCAGCAGGTCCGGGAGCTCGTTCAGGGAGGCCACGGGAATCGCCGTGATCCGCTCCTCCAGCGGGAAGACGTGACGACCTGGATAGACGACGTAGAGATGGGACAGCCCCAGGTCCTCCATCGCCACCCGCATCGAACGGCTGATCACGGGCTTCTCTGCGAGCTTGACCTCGACTCCGTACCGGCGCCCCCCCACCACGAGAAGGAGGTCCAGCTCGGCCCCGCCGTGTGTGGCCCAGAAGTAAGCGTCGACCCGCTCTACTGCGCTGAGGATCTGCTCGATCACGAATCCCTCGAAAGAAGCCCCGACACCGGGGTGCCCCAGCAGCGCGCCGCGGTCGGGAAGGGAGAGCAGATGGTGCAGGACACCGGTATCGCGGAAGTAGATCTTCGGGGCTTTGACCTGCCGTTTCGCCACGTTCTCGAACCACGGCTGGAGCTGGCGGACCATGTAGGTGCCCGTCAGGACGTCGAGATACGAGCGCACCGTCTTGTCGGTCAGCCCCATGGACCGTCCGATATCCGACCCGTTCCACGTCTGCCCGTGCGAGTGAGCGAGCATCGTCCAGAACCTCCGGAGCGCCGCCGCCGGAATGCCGATGCCGAGCTGGGGCACGTCCCTCTCGAGGAAGGTCCGGACGAACCCTTCGCGCCACGCGAGGCTATCGGCTTCCGATCGGGCCAGGAAGGAGCGGGGGAAGCCACCGCGCCCCCAGAGCCGCTCCCAGCGGCGCGGCCCCGCCTCCGCGAGGTCGAACCCTCCCAGCTCCACGAACTCCACTCGCCCGGCCAGGGTCTCGGCGGCGCCTCGGACGATCGCCGGCGACGCGCTGCCGAGTACGAGAAAGCGGGCCGGCTTCCCGGGCCTGTCGGCGAGGACCCTCAGGACCGGCAGCAGCTGGGGCAGAGCCTGGATCTCGTCCAGGATGACGAGGCCCCGGAGGGAGCCGAGATAGAGCTCCGGGTTCGCGAGCCGGGCCACGTCGGCCGGCGACTCCAGGTCGAAGAAAGCCGCCTCACGACCCTCGGCGAAGCGCCGTGCAAGCGTGGATTTCCCGCACTGCCGTGGCCCGAGGAGCGCGGTGACTGGCGAGCGGCGGACCGCGTTGGCGAGTCGGGTGAGGGCTGCAGGCCGGCCGAGCACGAAAGGACGGTACCACGAAATCTCGGAGGCGTACTCCGAGATTTCTACCAAGCGCACCGAGCCTGACGCCGAGGGGCAGCCGGTGTCGCCGCCGTATCCCCGTCACCGCGAGAGCACTCCGCCGAGCCACGATTTTCGGTGAGGCCGAGCCGGCGCTGCTTTCCCTTCACAAAGCAGGCGCTCTCGCTCCTCTCGCGCGAGCCGGAGATCCGGCGCGTCCTTCCTTCGCAGTTGGACACGCGGCCCGTAAGAGTCGCCGGGCGCAGCTGCCCAGTGCGGTGCGCAGCGCCGCCGGGCTACGCACCTCGAAGTCGAAAGGCAACCGCGCCAGCTCGCGCGCCAGCCAGCCGAGGTCGTCGACCTGGCTTCGCAGGAGCACGCCGCGGGGCACGGGCTCGAGCGTTCCCAGCGCCCCGAAAACGGCGCGCTGAGCCGCCTCCGGTTCGGCGTGGAGCAGCACCTCCACCGCGTGGGCGCGCGGCAGGGTGGCGATCGAACGGGTCAGGTGTGCGAGCGCGTCGAAGTCGGCCGGGCGGGCAAATCGTTCCTCCCGCGGCTCGACCGTCACCACCCGGTCGAGCCGGAAGGAACGCAGCTGGTTGCTCGTGCGGCACAGGCCGACTGCGTACCAGCAGCCACCGCGGTAGACGACGCCATAGGTTTCGAAGTCGCGCGCCGACTCCCGACCCGTCGGCACGCGGTAGCGAAGCAGGACCAGTCGCCGTTCCTGGGCGGCTTCCGTCAGGTCGACGAGGGCGCGGTTGTCTTCCGGCGAGATGGGGCGGAGCAGGTCGAGCGTCACCGTCTCGTCGATGGCACGCAGCCGGCGCTTCAGGCCGGCCGGCAGCACCCGCGTGAGCTTGGCCTGGGCGCTCGCCACCGCCGGGGCGGCGCCTGCCAGTCCCAGTCCGCGCGCCGCCAGCAACCCCACAGAGAGTGCCAGCGCCTCGTCGGAGGTGAACATCATCGGGGGAAGCTTGAATCCGGAGACGAGCTCGTAGCCGCCCTGGCGGCCGCGTTCGGCGGTCAGCGGTATGCCCATCTCCTCGAGAAGCACCAGGTAGCGGCGCAGGGTGCGCACGTCCACACGGATCCGCCGCGCCAGCTCGGGGCCGGTCATCCGGCCGTGGGTCTGGAGCAGCTCCAGAACTGCCAGCACGCGGGTGGTGGGGTGGGCCATGGCGTCGAGCCTCCGATGGAATCAGGGCGGAAAGTGCCCTGATTATCGCGGATCCTCCGGAGCGCTCCAGATCCGAAGGAGGAACCCATGCGACTCGCACCCCTGCAACGACTCCTGCTTCTGGGCCCGGCGCTCTTCGCCCCGGGCACCGCTTCCCCGGAGTTACCAGATCCGGAAATGGACTTCACCCGTGCCGGAGAAGAAAAGTGATCCCCGCGGCCGAGCTCTGGCTCTTCTTTACGGTGGTCCTGGGTGTGGTCGTGCTCCCCGGCCTGGACATGGCCTGCGCCGTGGGCAGCAGCCTCGCGGGCGGACGTCGGGCGGGGCTGGCGGCCGTGGCCGGAATCGTGGCCGGCGGCGCCTGCCACGTGGCCGTCGCCGGGGCCGGTCTCGGCATCGTCCTGCAACTCTTCCCGGCCGCCTACCACGTCCTCTTGCTGGCCGGCTCGCTCTACATGATCTGGGTGGGCCTCTCGCTCCTGCGGACCGACGCTGGCTCGGGGCCGATCCCGGTCGCCGAGGCGGCATCTCGGGCTGCCGCCTTCCGTCGCGGCGCCTTCACCAACCTCACCAACCCCAAGGCCTACCTCTTCATGCTGGCGGTCTTCCCGCAGTTCGTGAAGGCGGAACAGGGACCGCTGTTGTCGCAGGCGACCGTGCTGTGGGTCGTCATCGCCGCCACTCAGGCCGGCGTATACGGCGGGCTGGCGCTGGCAGCCGACCGGGCCCGCCGCCTCCTCGCCACGAGCCAAGCGGCGAGCGTGGGGCTGGGTCGGGCCGTGGGCGTGGTGCTCATCGCATCCGCTGTGTGGGTTGGTTGGAATGCGTGGGGACGGTAGAGCGCGAGCAGGGCGTCCCCTGAGCTGGCGAATGAGAAGCCGTTGGCAGCAACAGGTCTCGTGGGGTCGGAGGGGAACGTGACTCGTCGCGCAGCGCGGCCTGAAGATCGCCCCCCGCTTCCAGGAGCGCTTTGTCCGGCGGAAAGACGTGACGCCCTGGATAGACCACGTAGAGATGGGACAGCCGGTCGCCCCTCAGCGGTCCCGGGAGTACCTTCTCGTGTCCCGCGTCTCTCCGTTCACGGAATAGACCGCGTCGATGGTGTTGCCGTCGGCGGAGACCGTCATCCGGCCGCGCCACTCGGGCACCGGCCCGTGCGTCATCGGCGAGTACCGGATCCGAAGGTCCACCACGGAGCCGGTCAGCCGCCCTTCCCCCCGCCAGGCGACGTACTTCCCGTCGTCCCTCTTCCACGTCGCCGTGACGAGCACCTCGGAACCCTCCTGCCAGATGTGCACCAGCCCCCCGGTCCAGCTGCCGTTCAGGTCGAGGGGACGAATGGTCGCGCCGCTCCGGCGCGTCGCGGAGAAGCGGGTTCCCTTGTCGTTCACCGCCGTCAGCGCGTTTCCGTCCACGGCCAGCGTCGCCGTGTCGGTATAGCCATGGCTCCAGCGGAACTCGTAGCTGCGAGAGGCCGGGTCGCGAAGCGTCCACCGCATGGAATTGCCCCGCGCGTCGCGGCCCGTCCCGTCGGGCCGGATCTCCACGATTCCACCCCCCACGCCCCAGTTCCATTCGCCCGCGATCTCCGCATTGCCCGAAGGAGGCGACGAAGGCGTCGGCGCGGGCGCACCGCCGATCCGTTTCGCCGAGAACTTGTACCCCTGCTGATTCGAGCCGGACAGCGACCCTCCGTCGGCCGACAGCGTCACCGTGTCCGTGTAGCCGTGGCTCCAGCGCAGCACGTAGACCCGCGCCGACGCATCGCCCGCCGTCCACTGCATCGTGTTGCCCCGTGCGTCCCGCCCCGTCCCGTCGGCCAGGATCCGGGTGACCCCTCCGCCGGCGCCCCAGCTCCACTCTCCCGCGAGGACCGGTTCCTGCGCCAGGGTTCTGGTGCTCCAGAGCAGAACGACCGCGATCAGAAAACGCCAATGACGTCGCATGTCTTCCCCTTTCCGCCGTTCAAACGGCACCAGGGAGGTCGGCGATCGAGAATCCTATTGCATCCGGCCGCCGCGAGCACGCCCGCGGGTCCCGTGGCCCGGGCAATTCCCGGCGAGGGGCCGCCCGTCACCGCGGGCGGGAGACGGGCCAGGGCGCATAGCCGCTCTCGAGGAGCGCGTCCCGCCCCTCCTCGGTGCCCAGCCAGTCGCGCAGCTTCGCGGCCGGGGCCTCGGGATCCGTTCCCTTCCTCAGGACGGCGTAGACCGGAGACGTGAGCGGGTAGCGGCGGGACGCGATCGAGGCGCGGGTGGGGCGGACGCCGTCGACCCCGAGCATCCGGACCGACCTGTTGCGGGCCATGTTCGTCACGTAGTAGTAGACGGAGAAGGCCAGGCCGGCCTTTCGCATGGCGACGGCGTGGATCGGACCGGCCATCGTCCTCACGACCGGGACCTCCCGCACGTCGCGCATCGGAAGCCCCCGCATCACGAGCTGATCGATCAGCTCCTGGCTTCCCGAATCCTCCTCACGCTGAAACGCCTCGATCACCCCTTCGTCCCCTCCGAGCTCCGGCCACCGCATCGGACCTCCGGGCCCGTAGACGGCGCGAAGCCGCTCGAGAGGCAGGTCCCGAACCGGGTTACGGGCATTCACGACGAAGACCAGGGCGTCGAGGGCGAAGGGACGGAGGTCGAGCACGACCCCGGCTCTCGCGGCCGCAGCCCGCTCGCGCGTGGACGGCTGGCGGGCGACGAGGATCAGGTCGGCGCGCCGTTCGATCAGCCCCGTATAAGCATCGTGGGTACCGTGATGGTGAACCTCCTCGACGATCCTCGCCGCAAGGTCCGGCCTTCTCTCGCCCGACGGAACGACCGTCCGCTCCTCGGCCGGGCCTCGCCTCCATTCGTACCGGAGGCCGTGCGCCTTGCACGCGATCAGGACGGCGAGCGGCTCCGTCGAAGTCGACCCGTCGACCCCGGGCCAGGCCCTCGCCATTGTGGAGAGAGTCCGATCCGACGCCCGATCGGAGCAGCTCGCAACCGTTGCGAATACGAGGACCAGAAGAACGCCGCGGTGAATCTCGGAACGCCTCATGCTGCGTCATACGGAAGGTGAGGCCACGTTGACGCGAGGGAGACGAAAGGGCCACGCGATGGCGGGGTTCCGGCTCCTGATAGGCCTCTTCGCACTCCTCGGCCTCGCCTTTGCCGCGCTGGTCGGCCAGAACCTCACGAACTCCCGGAATCGGTCCCGCCAGCGAAAGACGATGGGTGTTCTCCGAACGGTGATGACCTGCGTCGAGGCCTACGCCGTCGACCACGCCGCCTACCCGGAGGCGACGACGATCGACGAGCTGGCGCGGCTCGTGGAGCCGACCTACATTCGCGACCTTCCGCGAACGGACGGCTGGGGCTGGCCCCTCGACTACCGATCCTCCGCACCGTCCCCACCGCCGACCTCGTCCGCACCGCCCGCCCCGTCCGCACCTTCCGCGTCGGCCGGGAGCGGAACCGCGGAGAGCTCCCCGTCCCGGGCGCCTCACTGCTACGTCGTGCGGAGCCCCGGTCGCGACGGGCTCTTCGAGCAGGCGGACCCTTTCACCGTCAAAGGGGGGCCGACGGTCGGCTTCGACCGCGACATCGTCTTCGCCAGCAGCACCCCGTCCCAGTGGCCGGAGGGATCGATGAGGCCGTGACGCTCGAACGCGAACGGGACGGCGACGATCACGCTCACCCTCTCCGGCGTCCGCATCGCCTAGGCCTTGCAAGGCTCGCGGCCTTCGCGCGCGGCCTGCTACGCTAGGGGGATGGGCCGGTTGCCGTCGTCCGTAAGCCGCCCGGGACTGATCGTCGTCGCCGTCGCGCTCGCGGTCTCGGCCCTCTCCGCTGGCGAGTTCCGCGCGATGGGGCGGTCCGGCGAGGTCCGTCCGGGGCCGGGAGTCACCCGCGTCGGACGCCTTTCCGACACCCTGCCGGGCCTCGCGGGGACGCCGGGCGACACCCCCGTCTACACGCTGGCGGCGCCCGCGGGGACGGTGCCGGGCGGTACGGCTCTCATCCTCGGCGGCACGCATGGCGACGAGCCGGCCGGGTACCTGGCGGCGGTCGTCCTCGTCGAGACGGCCCGGGTCTCGACCGGAAAGCTGATCGTCATCCCGCGCGCCAACGCCTCGGGGTTCAGCTACAACGTCCCGCAGGAGGCGCACCCGCAGCGGTTCGAGATCGCGACGCCGCGGGGCCCGCGCTCCTTCACCTTCGGGGCCCGCGCGACGAACCCGGTCCACCAGTGGCCCGACCCGCAGGTCTACACGCATCGCGGCTCGGGGCAGGCTCTCTCGGGGACCGAGACCCGGAACCTGAACCGGGCCTACCCGGGGCGCGCCGACGGATCGCTCACCGAGCAGATCGCCTTCGCGATCACGACGCTCATCCGCAGCGAGCACGTCGCCCTCGCGATCGACCTCCACGAGGCCGCCCCCGAGTACCCCGTCGTCAACACGATCGTCGCGCACGAGCGGGCGACGGAGCTGGCGGCCCTCGTGAACCTGGAGCTGAGCGGAAGCGCCGTCACGATCGGCCTCGAGCCGTCGCCGAAGACGCTGCACGGCCTCTCCCACCGGGAGTGGGGCGATTCGACGGACACGCTCGCCGTCCTGATGGAGACCGCCAACCCGGCCCAGGGACGGCTCCGCGGCCGGACGGACGCCGCGCTCGTCGTTTCGGGCCGCGACCGCTACTTCGCCGCCGCCGCCCGCAGAGGGCGGCTGAACGTTCCGTTCGACGATCACGGCTGGCCGATCAACCTCAGGGTCGCCCGACACGTCGCCGGAGTGACCCAGTTTCTGACCGATCTCGGGATGCTCGACGAGACGAAGGCCATCTCCGTCGCGGGCGTCCCCGCCTACGACGAGATCGTCGCCCGCGGCCTCGGGGCGTACCTCAGGTGAGGCGCCGGAGAGCGCCCGAGCCCGACGGGATGGTCCCGGGGACCGTGCCCGCACACGAGACACTGAAAGGACCGACATGAGAAAGACGCTTTCCGTTTTCGCCGCCCTGCTCCCCTGCCTCGCCCTCGCCTCTCCCGCTCCGGCCGCCGGCCTTCCGGCCTTCGACAGGCCGGGGATCCTCTCGTCCGTCGGCCAGGCCTCGGACATCGCCGTGGTCAAGGTCCTCCTCAACACGAAGCTGAAGCTCGGGCTCGACGTCAAGCCTCTCGCCCAGCCGGCGGACCTCGCGGGACAGAAGGTGCTCGTCGTCGTCGTCGGCGCGAGCACGAAGGGGCTCGGGGCGGCCGGCCTCGACATCGCCAAGGAGGCCGAGCGCGCCAAGGCCCTCCTCGCGGCCGCCCGCGAGAAGAAGGTCGGAGTCCTCGTCCTCCACACCGGCGGCGCGTCGCGCCGCGGGAAGACGACGGACGACCTCATCCGCCTCGTCGTCCCGATGGCGGACCACGTCGTCGTCGTCGCCAGCGGCAACGCCGACAAGATCTTCCAGTCGGCCCTCGGGAGCAGCAAGGCCCAGGTCGTCGAGGTCGACGCGCTCGCGGCCGTCGGCGACGCGGTGAAGGCCGTCTTCCGGTAGACGGATGTTCCCCGACGCGTCGATCCTCGGCCGGCTCCCGGCCGGCTGGGCGGAACCGGCGACGCTCCTCGTGATGCTCGCCGCGTTCGGCATCCTGTCGGTGAAGCTCCGCTGGCAGACCGGCATCGCGCTCGGCGTCGCTGCCTGGGCCGGTGCCGCGGCAAACGGGCACCTCCTGCCGCTCCGCCACCTCGTGGAGGGGGGGACGGCGTACCTCGATCCGCTCCTGACCATCGCGACGGCGATGATCTTCATGCGCGTCCTCCTCGACGGCGGCGCGCTCGACGCGATCGGCGGGGCGGTGGAGCGGGCGTTCGGCTCCCGCCCCCTCCTCCTCCTCCCCGCCGTGATGCTCCTCGTGATGTTCCCGGGGATGATCACCGGCTCGTCGACGGCTTCGGTCCTGACGACCGGGGTCATGGCCCTGACGATCCTGGACGGGCTGGGGCTGCCGCGCGATCGCTCCGCCGCGTTCGTCGCAATGGGGGGCGTCCTCGGGATGGTGGCGCCGCCGATCAACATTCCGGCCATGATCATCGGCGCCGGGCTCGATCTCCCGTACGCCGGCTTCGGCGTGCCGCTCGCGCTCCTCTCCTTCCCGGTCGCCCTCGTCACGGCCTACTTCCTCGCGTGGCCGGTCCTGGGGCGTTCGTCCGCCGCTCCTCTCCCCCGCCCGCGGCCGGACGGGGCAACCGCCGGAAGAGTCGTGCCTCTCGGGCGCGCCCTCCTCGGCCCGCTCGTCGCCGTCCTCCTGATGGTCCTTCCGCGGGTCGCGCCCTCCACCGTTCCGGACCCCGGCCTCCCGCTCGCGTTCCTCGCCGCCGCCGCCGTCGGCGCCGTGTCGGCGGCCCGCTTCGACCTCCGCGTCTCGCTCCTTCGCGCTACCGAGGAGGCGCTGCCGGTCCTCGGGATCCTCGTCGGCGTCGGAGCGTTCATCCAGGTGCTGACGCTGACGGGCGCGCGCGGGTTCGTCGTTTCGCTGATGGTGGCGTCGCCCCCGGGCGCCCTGATCGCCGTCGCCGCGGTGGGCCTGCCGCTCTTCGGCGCGGTCTCGGCGTTCGGCTCCGCCTCCGTCCTGGGCGTGCCGCTCCTCCTCGCCCTTCTCGGGCGGAGCGACGTCGTCGTCGCCGCGGGTCTCTCCGCCCTCGCCTCCATCGGCGACCTGATGCCCCCCGTCGCTCTCGCACCGACCCTCGCCGCCCAGGCCGCGGGCGTCGACCGGTTCGCCGTCCTGAAGAAGTGCGTCGTGCCGGCGCTCCTCCTGATCGCCGCGGCCGTCATCGTCCTCGCCGCGGCCCCCGCCATCGGACGGCTCTCGAGGTGAAGGAGTCCCGATGCTGACCGTCTACCGCTTCATCGCAGCGCTCCTCGCCCTGCTCGTCCTCGTCGTCACCCTCAGAAAGAGCACGGCGCCCGGAACGAGGGTCGTCGGCGGGATGGTCCTCGTCCCGCTCCTCCTTCGCATCCTGCTCGTGAAGTGATCTTCCGGCGGCGCGCTCCCCTCCCGCTGCCAGTAGTCCTCGCCGTCGGGGCGCTCGCGATCGCGAGTCCGGCGTGCACGTCCGCGACGCACGACCTCCACCCCGGCCCTGGAGTCACACGAACTCTGTTGCTCTCGAGCTGGCTTCCTTCACTCGCCGGCACCCCCGGGGACACGCCCGTCTTCGTCCTCGAGGGTAAGGAGCCGGGCGGGACGCTCGTCGTCGTCGCCGGGACGCACGGGAACGAGATCGCAGGGGTCTTTGCCGCCACGGCGCTCGTCGAGACCGCCCGCGTGCGCCGCGGCCGCCTCGTCGTCGTTCCGCGCGCCAACAGCTCCGCTGTGACCGTGAGGGACGACGACCGGCCGGTACCAGAGTGGATCACGATCGAAACGCCGTCCGGACTTCGCCGGTTCCGGTTCGGCTCGCGCCTCACGAACCCGGCGCACCAGGGCGCGCCAGACCCCGTCGAGGTGAACCTCCCCGGGGCGGCGAAGGCCCTTGGCGGGAGCGAGGCCCGCAACCTCGACCGCGCCTATCCAGGCTCCGCCGACGGCCCGCTGACGCAACGCGTCGCCTTCGCGATCGTCGAGCTCCTGCGGAAAGAGCAGGCCGACCTCGCCTTCGACCTCCACGAGGCCTCTCCCGACTCGCGCCTCGCCTGGATGATCGTGGCCCACCCGCGGGCTCTCGACCTGGCCGCGGCCGCCGTCCTCGACCTCGACGCCGCGGGCCTCCCGATGAAGCTGGAAGTCTCGGACGAGGGGTTCCGAGGCCTGTCCCACCGCGAATGGGGCGAAGCGACGGGCGCCCTCGCCTTCCTCGTCGAGACCCCGAACCCGAACCAGGCGACCGGAGCACTCGCCGTCGACCCGGTCGACGACGCCGCGTATCCGCTCGCCTCGCGGGTCGCGGCGCACCTCCAGACCGTCCTGGCCGTCGTCGGGGTCTGGTCCGCCGAAGCGCCCGCCAGACGCCGGATCGAGCTCGCCCTCGACCCCGGTTTCGGCCCTGCCGGCGCGAAGACTCTCGCGGAGCTCCTCCACCCGTGAGCGAGACGGCCGCGATCGCGGGCTGCCTCGCCGTGCTCCTCACGGCCGGCCTCGCGGAGCGGCTGCTCCGCGACCGCGCCCGCGCCGCCGTGCCGATCCGGGTCCACGTGAACGGCACGCGGGGCAAGTCGACCGTAACGCGCCTGATCGCCGCGGCCCTTCGCGCCCACGGCGTCCCGACGCTGGCGCGGGTCACCGGGACCGAGGCCCGCGTCCTCCTGCCCGAAGGGACCGAGCGCCCCGTCCGCCGCATCGGGCCGGTGAACATCCGCGAGGAGCTTCGCTTTCTCCTCCTCGCCCGGCGCCTCGGCGCCCGGGCGGCCGTCGTGGAGTGCATGGCGATCCGGCCCGACCTCCAGTACGCGGCGGAGCGGGAGATGGTGGGGGCGACGATCGGCGTCGTCACGAACGTCAGGACCGACCACACCGAGGTGATGGGCTCGACCCTCGCGGAGATCGCCGCGTCGCTCGCGGCGACGGTGCCGCGCGGCGGCGTCCTCGTCCTCGGCACGCCCGACTTCGTCGAGCTCTTTCGGGAGCGGGCCGCCGCGCTCGGGACGCGGGTCGTCGTCGCCGGTCCGCCCTCCGGCACGGGGACCGCGTGGCTCGAGGAAGACGTCGCGACGGCGCTCGAGGTGACGCGGCTCCTGGGCGTGCCGGACGACGTCGCGCGCGGCGCGATGGCCTCCGCCGCCGCGGACCCGGGCGCGTTCCGCGAGCGCGTCGTCCGCGTGGCGGGCCGGGACGTCGCGCTCCTCGACGCGCGCGCGGCGAACGACCCCGAGTCGTTCGCGCTCCTCTGCCGGACCTCGACTCTCCTCTCTTCCGTCGCCGGGCCCGTCCTCGCGATCTACAACCACCGCCACGACCGCCCGGACCGCCTCCGGCGCTTCGTCCCTTCGCTGGCAGCACTCCCCGGCGCGCGCGTTCTCCTCACCGGCGACCGGCCGGCGCTCGGCCTCGCCCGGACGGCCCGGCCCACGGCAGGGCCGGCGTTTCCGTTCGTGCCGGTGGGCCGGCTGCGCGCAGCCGTCGAGAGCTCCGGCGCCGCCGCCGTCGTCCTCTGCGGGAACACGCGCGGCCTGCCGGCCGACGCGATCGTGGGAGGATCGCCCCGTGGTTGAGCTCGCGATCGCGCTCGGCATCGCGGTGAGCCTCCTCGTGAGCGAGGTCGTCGGCGTCTCGGCCGCCGGCCTCGTCGTTCCCGGCTACCTCGCCCTCCACCTCGACCAGCCGGGCCGGCTCGCCACGACCGTCGCCGTCGCGCTCGCGACGTGGGCGCTCGTGAAGTTCGGCCTGTCGCGCCTCGTCGTCCTCTACGGTCGGCGGAGGCTCGCGGTCGCGGTCCTCGCCGGCTTCCTCCTGAACGTCCTGGTCGAGCGGCTTCTCCTCTCTCTCCCGGCGCAGCCGGTCGACGCCCGCGTCATCGGGCACATCGTCCCCGGCCTCATCGCGAGCGAAGCCGCCTCCCAGGGCGTCGTCCCGACGGTCGCGGTCACGCTTTTCGTCGCCGTCGTCGTCCGCGTCCTTCTCGTTCTCCTCCTTCCGTGGATTGCGTGAGGCTCGACGCGCCGCCCCTCGTCCGAAGGTCGCGCGTCCCGGCGGGAACTCTCGTCGCCGCAGCTCTGGTCGCGGTCGCCGCGTGGAGCCTCTTCGGGCCGCGGGTCACCCGCCGCGCTCCGGGCAACTCCGCGGTCGAGGCCCGCGCCGCCGCCGCGGAGGCGCGGATGGCGCGCGCCTCAGCCTTCCTCGCCGAGGCCAAGACGAGAGCCGGCGTCCCCCGGCCCGAGGGAGCCCTCGAGCGGGAGGCCGGCCTCCTCGGCGCCGAGCTGACCCCTCTCGTGACGACCCTCGGGAGCCTCGAGGCCAAGCGGCTTTCCACCTCGCCCCGCTGGGCCGGCGAGCTCGTCCGGCGACTCCGCGCCGCGGGCGTGGGGGAAGGGGACGTCGTCGCGGCGAGCTTCTCCGGCTCGTTCCCGGGCCTGAACCTCGCGGTCGTCTCCGCCTGCACCGGGCTCGACGCGCGGCTCGTCGCCGTCTCCTCGGTCACGGCGTCGACCTGGGGCGCGACCGAGCCAGGCTTCACCTGGCCCGAGATGGAGGCGCGGCTCGTGGCCGCGGGGGTCGTTCCCCGAGCGAGCTTCGCGGTCTCGGTCGGAGGCGGCGGCGATGCCGGCGCCGACCTCGAGCCCGAAGCGCGAGCGCTGGCGAAGCGCATCGCCGCGGCCGCGGCCGCGGCCCTCGGAGCCGAGCTCCTCGCGCCCTCGAGCCTCGAGGAGTCGATCAGCCGGCGCCTCGACCTCTACGCCCGTCGAGCGGGCGGCCGGCCCGTGGCGCTCTACGTCAACTGCGGCGGCAACGAGGCGAGCCTCGGCCGCTCGACCGCGTTCCTGCACCTCGCGAACGGCTTCCTCCGCGGGATGCCGTTCGACCTCGGCGCGGACCGCGGAGCGATGGCCCGCTTCGCCGAGCGGGGCGTCCCGGTCCTCCACCTCCTCAACGTCCGCGACCTCGCCCTCCGGTGGGGCGTGGGCCCTCAGTAGCCGGCGGCCACCCCGTCGCGGCGCGAGTCGGCCCCGCCCACGAGGCGGCCCTTCTCGACGCGGATCACGTGGGCGCCGCCGAAGTGGTCGTCGTGCGGCGGATACGTCTTGACGGTGTGGCCGAGAGCCGACAGTCCCTTCACGACGTCGTCCGGAATCCCCCCTTCGACCTCCAGCGTCTTCCCCACGGCGTGAATGCGCGGCGCCTCGATCGCCTCGTCGACCCCCATGCCGAAGTCGACGGTGTTGACGACGATCTCCGCCAGGGCGGTGACGATCCGGGAGGCGCCCGGCGTCCCGAGGACGAGGTAGGGCTTGCCCCCCTTCCGGAGGATCGTCGGCGCGATGCTGCTCGACGGCCGCCGGCCGGGTCCGATCGAGTTGGGGTGGCCCGGCTCGGTGTCGAAGTCGGCGAGGTGGTTGTTCAGGACGAAGCCGGTCCCGGGGGCCACGAGGCCCGACCCGAAGTAGAGGTTCACGCTCTGGGTGAGGGCGACGGCGTTCCCCGCGCCGTCGACGACGGAGACGTGCGACGTGCTCGGGGAGTCGGAGGCGGCGAGCGCGCCGGCCTCGTAGTCGAAGCGGGCGGCGTCGAGCCGGATCCGCGCGGCGAGGCTCTTCGCGTGCTCCCTGCTCGTGAGAGCCGCGACCGGAACCTTCACGAAGTCCGGGTCGCCGTTCGTCGCCGCCTTGTCGACGAAGACCATCTTCGAGGCCTCGGCGATGACGTGCAGAGTCCGGACGTCGTTCCGTCCCCAGCCCGCGAGATCGAACGCCTCGAGAACGTTCAGCAGCTCGACGAGAGCCGTCCCACCCGCGGTCGGCGGGGAGGCCGAGAGGACTTCCGTGCCCCGATAGCTCCCCCGAACCGGCTCGCGGACGATCGCCTTGTAGCCCGCGAGGTCGCCCTCCTCGAGAAAACCTCCCCGGCCCTTCACGTCGGCGACGATCGCGCGTCCGAGCGGCCCCTCGTAGAAGACGGCGGGCCCTCCGGCGGCGATCGACTCGAGGGTGCGGGCGAGGTCCTCGTTCACGAGCCGCGCGCCAGCCTCTGGCGGGAGTCCGTCAGGGAGGTAAACCGCGGCCGCCGCCGGGTAGCGGGAGAGCTTTTCGAACTTGTCCGCGATGATCCCCGCGAGGCGCGGCGTGACGACGACGCCCTCCCGGGCGAGGCGGATCGCGGGCCGAAGGACCTGGGCCAGCGTCATCGACCCGTGCAGCTCGAGGGCCTTCGCCGCTCCCGCGACGAGGCCGGGGACGCCGACGCCGAGCGCTCCTTCCTCGGTCCGTGCGGCGAGCCCCTCGCCCGCGTAGTAGCGATCGGGAGTCGCCGCGCGCGGGGCCGCCTCGCGGTAGTCGACCACCACCGGCCGGCTCCCGCCGGCCATCGAGATCAGCGCGAAGCCTCCGCCGCCGACGCCCGAGGCGTTCGGTTCGGCCACGGTGAGGGCGAACGCCGCCGCCACCGCCGCGTCGACCGCGTTGCCGCCGCTCCGGAGGATCTCGAGCCCCGCCCGCGCCGCGTCGGGGTGGGCCGCGACGACCATGCCGTGCGTGGCGACCGTGTCGCCCGGCCCGGTCTTCTGCGTCGTCGCGCACGCCCAGCCGCCAGCAGCGAGAAGGGCGAGAAGGGCGACGGACGCGGCACGAAGGCGGCGACGCCGGGTTTCCTTCTCGACGGGTCGTGGGCGGCCGGGAGGGCGGGAGACGGGGCCGAAGCCAGCGGCGTCATGCACGACCGACGAGGATAGGGCGGTCCAGACGGGGGAACAAGCGCGTGACGGCGCGGGCGAGAGGAGGCCGAACGGGAGGATCGGGCCGGGCACGCCATATCCTGCATCGGGAAGTCGAGATACTCTCTCAACAAAGGTCCGGAAGCGTCCCGACCAGGACTACGAAACGACGAGAACGCGGAGCTGAAGACGCGCCGAGATGCGCGGAAACGCCATGAGCAAGGACGACACCCCGCACACCCAGGGCCGAACCGGCGACGAGGACTCGGGCCCGTTCGACGATCCGGCCACGCCTCTCTCGGGCGCCGCGACGATCGACACCCTGCTCCCGGAAGGGACCGGGCGGCAGATCGGGCCCTACAAGCTGCTGCAGCTGATCGGGGAAGGCGGGTTCGGCTCCGTCTTCCTGGCGGAGCAGACCGAGCCGGTGAAGCGACGCGTCGCGCTGAAAGTCATCAAGCTCGGCATGGACACGCGCCAGGTCGTCGCCCGCTTCGAGCAGGAGCGCCAGGCCCTGGCGATGATGGACCACCCCGGCATCGCCAAGGTGCTCGACGCCGGGGCGACGGAAACCGGGCAGCCCTATTTCGTAATGGAGCTCGTGGACGGCCTCCGGGTGACCGAGCACTGCGACCGGCACAGCCTCTCCATCGCCGCGCGCCTGGAGCTCTTCGGGCAGATCTGCTCCGCCGTGCAGCATGCCCACACCAAGGGGATCATCCACCGCGACCTCAAGCCGTCGAACGTCCTGGTCTCCGTCCACGACGGACAGCCCCGGGTCAAGGTCATCGACTTCGGGATCGCCAAGGCCACCGCGGGCAACCTCACCGAGAAGACGCTCTTCACCGGGCACCGGCAGCTGATCGGGACACCGGAGTACATGAGCCCCGAGCAGGCCGAAGGCTCTCTGGACATCGACACCCGGACGGACGTCTACGCGCTCGGGGTGCTGCTCTACGAGCTCTTGACCGGCGACACGCCCGTCGATTCCCGCCGCCTCCGTTCCGCCGCGTTCGCCGAGATCGCCCGGATCATCCGCGAGGTCGACCCGCCGAGCCCCAGCAGCCGCCTGAGCCAGTCCGCCGACACGCTCGTCAACGTCGCCGCCCGCCGCCGGACCGAGCCGGCGAAGCTGAGCTCCATCCTCCGCGGCGAGCTGGACTGGATCGTGATGAAGGCGCTCGAGAAGGACCGGCAGCGCCGCTACGAAACGGCGAGCGGGCTGGCCCTGGACATCCGGCGCTACCTCGCCGGCGAACCGGTCTCCGCGGCCCCGCCGAGCAAGGTCTACCGGTTTCGCAAGTTCGTCCGGCGCCACCGGGCCCCGGTGGCCGCGACGAGCCTCGTGGCGGCGGCCCTGGTGGCGGCCGTCGTCGGGATCTCCTGGCAGGCGCGCGTGGCGCGCGCCGAGCGCGACAAGGCGGAACGGATCGCGGAGTTCATGTCGGACATGCTGCAGGGCGTCGAGCCGGGTGTCGCCCGTGGGCGCGACACGACGATGCTCAAGGAGATGATGACCGCCGCCGCGACCCGGATCGAGAAGGGAGACCTCGCGCGGACACCCGAGGCCGAGCTGCGCCTCCGGGGGACGATCGGCACCGCCTTCCGCGAGCTGGCCCTCTACGACGAGGCGTCGAAGATGCTGGCGCCGGCCGTGCCGCTGGCGCGCTCCCTGCGCAAAGGGGACCACGCGGAGACGGCCGAGGCCCTGAGCGACCTGGCGCAGCTGCTCAACGACACGGGCGACCTGACGGCAGCCGAGCCCCTCTATCGCGAGGCGCTCGCGATGGATCAGCGCCTCTATCCCGGGGACGATTCGCGGGTCGCCACCGACATCAACAACCTGGCCCAGCTGCTCGACGACAAGGGGGATTCCGCCGCGGCCGAGCCGCTGGCGCGGCAGGCGCTGGAGATGCGCCGGCGCCTCTATCCAGGCGACCACGAGGACGTCGCCGAAAGCCTCAACAACCTGGCCGGGCTGATGATCGGCGGCGGCAGGGGGACGGGCGACGTGGAAGGGGCCGAGAAGCTCTACCGCGAGGTTCTCGCGATGAGCCGGCGGCTCTACGGGGGCGACCATCCGCGGCTGGCGGGCTCCATCAACAACCTGGCCGTGCTGCTCAAGAACAAGGGCGACCTCGCGGGAGCCGAGCCGCTGGCGCGCGAGACGCTCGAAATGCGGCGGCGGCTCTTCCCGGGGGACCACCCGTACGTCGCGACCGGCCTCAACAACCTCGCCCTCCTGATCCAGGATCGTGGCGACCTCGTTTCGCCCGAGCCGCTCTTTCGCGAGTCGCTGGCGATGCGGCGGCGCCTCTACCCGGCCGGTCACATGAGCACGGCGACCGACCTCGGAAACCTGGCCCGCCTCCTCCTGGACCGCGGGGACGCCGCAGCGGCCGAGCCGCTCTACCGCGAGGCCGCGGAGATGTACGAACGGACGAACGGGAAGGACTTCTGGCCAGCCGCCAACGCCCGGCTGGGGCTCGGCCGCACCCTCGCCCGGCTCGGGCGCTTCCGTCAGGCCGAGCCGGAGTTCCTCGCGTCGGAGCGGGTCTTCGCGGCCGCGCCCGGAGTCGCCGAGCGGCACGAGAAGTGCGTCGAGGCTCTCGTCGAGTTCTACGGGTCGTGGGACGTAGCCGAGCCCGGCCGCGGGCACGGCCTCCAGGCCGCGAAGTGGAAGGCCACGCCCGGCGCTGCGAAGAGCCCGGCGGCCCGATAGCGGAGGGCGCCCGGTTCAGCCGTAGCCACGGCCGGAACCCGCCAGCACGGCATCGGCCCCCGGCCTCTTTCCGACACCTCGCGCCAGCCGCGCCAGCGCCTCGCACAGCTCTTCCGCCGCGTTCGCCTTGAAGATCAGCTCCCGGACGCCGGCCTCGGCGGCCTGCGTGCGCAGCGCCTCGTCGACGAAGCCCGATGCCACCGCCACCGGCAGGTCCGCCCGGATCGCGCGCACCTCGCGCGCCACGTCCAGACCCGACATCCCCGGCATGTTGTAGTCGCTCACGACCAGGTCGAACCGGGCGGGGTCGGCGCGAAGGGCGTCGAGGGCGGCCCGCTGGTTCGTGAAGCCGCTGACGCGCAAGCCGCGCCGCTTCAGGAGGCGGTCGACCAGGAACACGAGCGCCTCGTCGTCGTCGAGGTAGAGGATGTGCTGGCCACCGCCCCCCTCGACGCTCCCCTCGCCCCCCGGAATCGCGGCGCCGGCCCGGGCGCCCATCTCGACGCCCGGCGCGCCAGCGCGCGCGGCGCCGCCGCCGAGGGCGCCACCCGCCGGCAGGTAGACCGTGAAGGCCGACCCCTTGCCCGGAACGCTCTCCACGACGATCGCCCCCTCGTGCCCCTGCACGATGCCGTGCACGACCGACAGGCCGAGGCCGGTTCCCTCGTTCACGGCTCTCGTGGTGAAGAACGGTTCGAACACCCTCCCGAGCGTGGCCGGGTCCATCCCTTCCCCGTCGTCGGTCACCGTCAGCCGCACCGTCTGCCCCGGACGCCGGGCACGCATCGCGCCCAGCGAGGGATGAGACTCCGCCAGCGCCGCGTCGAGCGTCACCGTGTCGAGCCGGATGCCGATGCGCCCCGGTCCGTTGCGAAGCGCCTGCATGGAGTTCGTGACGAGGTTGACCAGGACCTGCCCGATCTGGTTCGCGTCGGCGAGCACCTCCGGCGCCTCGGCGTCGCAGCGGACGTCGAGAGCGAGGCGCGCGGGCAGCGTGGCGCGCAGCAGACGGACCGTCGACTCGATGACCGGCGCCAGCGCCGTCCGCCTGCGCTCGGTCGGCTGGCGGCGGCTGAAAGAGAGAATCTGCTGCACGAGATCCCGCGCGCGGGACGCGGCCTTGCGGATCTCCTCCAGGCTCTCGAGCGCGAGGGGGCTGGCGCTCAGGTCCTGGCGCGCCAGCTCGACGTTGCCCAGGATGGTCGCCAGGATGTTGTTGAAGTCGTGAGCGATGCCGCCGGCGAGGGTGCCGATGGCCTCCATCTTGTGCGATTCGCGAAGCTGATCCTGGAGCGAAGCCTCGGCCGCCTCGCCCTGCCTGCGCTCCGTGACGTCGAGGAAGACGACCACGCCGGCCGTGACCTGGCCCCCGGGGCCGGTGATCGGGGCGGCGTTCGCCCAGACGATCCGGTCGTCCCCCACCGCCCTTCGAATGACGAACTCCCGGCTGCACTTCTCGCCGAAGAGGATCGCCCGGGCGAGCGGCACCTCTTCGGCCGCGAGCGGCCGGCCGTCGAGATCCAGCATCTTCCAGCTCGCGACGTACTGGTCGATCCCGATCCCGTTGACGACGGTGGCGCGATCCCCGCCCCGAATGAACAGTCCCGCGTCGTTCACGTAGCGCAGCGCGCCGGAAGGGGCGTCGGCGATGGCGATCCCCGCGGGGCTGCAGTCCATGGCCGCCCGGAGGATCGCCTGGGCCTCGAGCAGGACGGCCTCGTTCTCGCGCAACGCCTCCTCGGCGATCAGCCGCTCCAGCTCGCCGGCCGCCCTCCCGCTGACCACCGCGAGCGTGCGCTCCGCCTGGGCCCTGTTCGCCATCGGCTTGCGGCCGATCACGGCGATCAGCCCGATCGGCTTGCCGGCATGGCTCCAGAGGGTGGCGCCGACGTAGCTGTCCGCCCGCAGCTCCTGCAGCGCCTGATCCCGCGGGAAGAACTGGCAGACGTTGGCCGGGAAGCAACAGACCGTCTGCCCCACCACGTCCCCGCAGGGAGTGTCTTTCAGGGAATAGGTGACGTTGTCCTCGAAATGCCCGTCAGACCAGACGGAAAGCGTCCGCGCGGTCAGGCCGTCTCCCTCCAGGCGGTCGATGCAGACGTAGTCCATTCCGAGGCTCTCGGCCAGGTAGCGGGCGAGCAGGTCGAAGAAGGGCTCGGCCGTCGTGCCCGAGGAGGTCTGCGCCAGGAAGGTCAGCACGGCCTGCCTCTGCTTGCGTTCGGTGATGTCGCGCAGGAACGCCACGAGCGTTCCGCCCTCGGCGGGCCGGTGCTGAACGCTGACCTCGACGTCGAAGACGCTCCCGTCCTTGCGCCGATGCCGGGACTCGAAGCGATCCTCGCCTTCCGCCACGATCTTCCGGATCCGGGCGACGGTGTCGTCGAACTTCTCGACGAGCTCGAGATCCGGAATACGCATGGCCAGCAGCTCCGGCGCGCCGTACCCGCTCATCCGGCAATACGTCTCGTTCACCTGCAGGAGGCGGCCTTCCTGGTCCGCCAGCCAGAATCCGTCCATGGCCGTCTCGAGAATGGCGCGGTGGCGCTCCTCGCTCTCTCGCAGCGCCATCTCCGCCTGCTTGCGCTGGGTGACGTCGTGGAGGACGAGACGGCCCACCGGCGCCCCGTCCTCGCCCTTCGCGACGGTGGTCGCCAGGTGCGCCCAGAAGAGCGTTCCGTCCTGTTTCACCATCCGCAGCTCGGTCGCCTGCGGGGAGCCGGTTTCGAAGAGCTGCCTGCGGAGGAGGTAGTAGTGGTCCTGATCGTCCTTGAGGATGAACCTGGAGACCGGCTGGCGGACCAGCGCGGCCCGGACCACGCCGAGCAGGGTGGCGGCCGTGAGGTTGGCCTCCAGGATCACCCCCCGCTCGCTGAGAGTGCAGTAACCCACCGGGGCGAGGTCGTAGAGGTCGAAGTAGCGCGCCTTCGCGAGGTCCCGCTCCAGCTGCACCCGGCGCAGCTCCTCGTTCTGCATCTCCAGCTCGATCTGGTGGACGCGCAGCTCGTGAAGCGTCTGGCGGGTGGCCTCGGGCGAAATGGCCTCGAGGTTTTCCAGGCCTTCCAGGCTCGCCAGTCCTTCCGGCGACGGCCCGGCGCCCGTCCGGGCAAACTCTTCGGCCTGCCGGCGCAGCTCGGCGGAGACCCCGTGGCGATCGTCCTTTTCGGCCATCGCGCGTCCCTCGCTCAGCCCATCTCCGAGCCTGTCCCCGTCGCCGTCCCGGAGCCCGGCAAAGCCGGCTCGGTCGCCCTCGCCCGTTCCGTCGTGGCGATGGCGTACATTCTACCGGCGTCGTTCACCAGTGCCGTGGAGGTGATCGAGACTTCGACGACGGAACCGGCCTTCGTGATCATCCGGGTGCGATACGGCTCCAGGACCTCGGACTGGCTGAGCGCGTGGATCTTCGCCAGCGCCTCCTCCCACAGCCCCCGCGGGATCCGGTCGCGGACGTTCATCGCGAGCGCCTCGGCCTCGCTCCAGCCGTACATCCTCACCGCGCCCGGGTTCCAGGCCAGGATGCGCCCCTCCAGGTCCTGCACGGTGATGGCGTCGCTGGCGTCGCGGACGACCACGGCCAGGCGGAGCAGCTCGTTGGCCTTCCGCAGGTTCTCTCGCGTTCCCACCATCTCCGTGATGTCGATGAAGGTGATCACGGCACCCTCGATCACGTTGTCGACGGTGCGGTAGGGCTGGATCCGCAGCCTGTACCAGCTCCCCTCCCGGGTCTGCACCTCCACCTCCCTGGGGATCAGCGTGTCCAGAACGGCCTGCGTGTCCGCCACGAGGCTGTCGTAGCCCACCAGGTTGGGGACGAGATGCCCGATCGGCCGCCCCACGTCGCTCAGGATCAGGTTGATCGTCCGGGTCGTGGTGGGGGTGAACCGCAGGATGCGCTGCCGCTGGTCCACGAAAACGGTCCCGATGCCGGTGCCGCCGATCAGGTTGTTCAGGTCGTTGTTGGTCCGCGAGAGCTCCGCCAGTGTGGTTTGCAGCTCGACGTTGATCGTGGCGAGCTCCTCGTTGACCGACTGCATCTCCTCCCGGGAGGTCTGCAGCTCCTCGTTGGAGGATTGCAGCTCCTCGTTGACCGACTGCATCTCCTCGTTGGAGGATTTGAGCTCTTCGTTGGAGGTCTCCAGCTCTTCGCTGGCGGTCTGGAGATACTCCTCCTTGGCACGCAGCTCCTGCCGGAGCGCCTCGAGATCCGCGCAGGCTTCCGGGGACCGATCGCCGGACCCCGGCGGCGGAGCGCCTCGATCACCGCGCTCGCCGTTCACCGCGTCCGACGGCGGCGCTTCTTCCAGGACGACCAGGTAGAGAGGCGCCTGAAGCGACGCGGAATGACCCGTCGTCACCGGTCGGACGGTCAGGTTGACCATCGTGAAATCGCCGTTGGTCCGGACGCGCAGGCCCGGGCAGCGCACAGGCGCCTTCGTCTCCCGGGCCTTGTGCAGGGCGACGGTCAGCTCGTGCCCGAGCCCTTCGCGGGCCATCTTCACGAGGTTACTGATTCCGGCCTCACCCGGGACCGGCTCGAGGTACATCCCGGTCCGGCCGTGCAGGTAGAGGACGTCCCCCGCCCCGTCGACGAGCGCGGCGGCCGGGGCAGCCTGCGCGATGAGCGCCTGCTCGGTCAGCTCGCGCAGCGGCAGCTTCACCGGGAAGGCCGGCTTCGGAGCGCCGGGCCCCAGCGCGAGAGCCGTCGCGGCCGTGGCCGTCACGGGCGCGAGGAAGCGGCCCAGGGCGACGCGCTGGGTTCCGTGCAGATCGCCCTTGCTCCGATAGAGCTTCGATTGGCGGTCGACCACGGCGAACAGCTCCTCGAACTCGCCGACGGTCTCGGAGGTCCCCAGGAAGAGGGCTCCGTCCGGGTTGAGTGCGTAGTGGAAGAGGGGAAGGAGCTTCTTCTGCAGCTCCCCTCCCAGGTAGATCAGGAGGTTGCGGCAGCTGATGAGATCGAGCCTCCCGAAGGGGGGGTCCTTGATGACGTCCTGCTCGGAGAAGACGAGAAGGTCCCGGATCCCCTTGTGGATCCGGTACCCGCGACCCTCGGGCTCGGCGACGAAGAAGCGCGCCAGCCGTTCGGGTGAAACGTCGCCGGAGATGCTGGCCGGGTAGAGGCCGGCGCGGGCCGTGGCAATGGCCTGGGCGTCGATGTCGGTGGCAAACACCTGCACCGTGAAGCTCTTCTTCAGCGTCTCCATCCGTTCGGCGAGGAGGATGGCGAGGGAATAGGCCTCCTCGCCGGTGGAGCAGCCCGGCGACCAGACGCGGATCGTGGCGCCGGCGCTCTTGCCGGCGAAGAGCCCGGGGACGACCTGCTCCTCGAGAGCGGCGAAGGCGACCGGGTCGCGAAAGAAGCTCGTCACGCCGATCAGGAGGTCGCGGAAGAGGGCGTCCACCTCGCCCGGCGTCTGCTGCGCGTACTGGACGTACCGGTCCAGCGTGTCGACCTGGTGGACGGCCATCCGGCGCGCGAGGCGCCGGTGGACCGTGCTCGGCTTGTACCCGGAGAAATCATGGCCGGTCCGGGCGCGCAGGAGGACGAAGACCTTCTGCAGCGCGTTCTCGGCCTTCGGCGAAGAAACGGTCGCGGCCGGCTGAGGCGGGCCGAAGGCACGCGCCGCGTAGGCGATGAGCCGGGCGGGCATCTCGGCCGGCGGCAGCACGAAATCGAGCAGGCCGGTGGCGATCGCGCTCTGCGGCATGCCGTCGTAATCGGCGGAGGCGGGGCTCTGCGCCATCACCAGCCCGCCCTCGCCCTTGATCGCCCTCACCCCGAGGGTGCCGTCGCTGCCCGTGCCCGAGAGAACGATGCCGATGGCCCGCTCGTGCTGGTCCTGGGCGAGAGAGCGGAAGAAGAAGTCGATGGGCAGCCGCTGGCCGCGCGGCGCCGAGGGTTCCAGCAGCTCCAGCGCACCGCTCAGGAACGCCAGGTCGTGGCCGGGCGGGATGATGTAGGCGCAGTTGGGCGCGACCGTCATCCCGTCCTCGATCTCGAAGACCTGCATCCGGGTGTAGCGGCGGACGAGGTCGGTGAGGATGCTCTCTTGGTCCGGGGCCAGGTGCTGCACCAGGACGAACGCCATGCCGGGGTCGGCGTCGGCCGGCATTCCGGAGAAGAAGGCCTCGAAGGCGGCCAGCCCGCCGGCCGAGGCGCCGATGCCGACGACGGGGAAGCTCGCCGCCGGGCGGGGTTCAGGGGGCGCGGAAGACGAAGCCCCCTCGGCCTCGAGCGTCCGCTCCTGTTCCCGAGGTTCTTCCTTCTGCCTGGTCATGGCTGGGCTCCCGACTCCTCATCATCCTCCAAATCGATCGGCCCGCCGGACAATGTGGAAGGGATCCGGAGCGCCGCCTCGCCCCCTCCCTTCTGCGCCAAGCCGAGGGGGGCAGTTCCGTTTTTCGTTCACGGAAGACGGAACGGACCCGATCGTCCGTCGCCCTTTGACATGTCACTCCGAGGAAACTATCGTTTTCGCATGTCGACAACGATGGTCCAGATCCGAAACGTCCCGGCCGATCTCCACCGGCAGCTCAAGGTGAGGGCGGCGGTCGAAGGGCTCACGATGTCGGACTACGTCCTGCGCGAGGTGCGCAAGGCGCTGGAGCGCCCGACGCGGGCGGAGCTTCTGGACCGGCTTCGGGCCGGTCCCGTTCGCCGCCTCGGGCGTTCCGCCGCCGAGGTGATCCGGTCGGCGCGCGACGCGCGGTGATCGTCCTCGACGCTTCGGTCCTCGTCGAGCTTCTGCTCGGGACCGAGAGCGGCCGCGCGATCGCGGCCCGTATCGCGGACCCGGCGCTGGGCCTCCACGTCCCGCACCTCGCCGATGTCGAGGTCGCCCAGGTGCTGCGCCGCTTCGTGCGGGACGGCGACCTCGACGCGACCGCGGGGGCCGCGGCGCTCGAGAACCTCCGCGCCCTCGACCTGGAACGCCACCCGCACGAGCCGCTCCTCGGCCGGGTCTGGGCTCTGCGCGACCGGCTGACCGCCTACGACGCCGTCTACGTCGCGCTCGCCGAGGCGCTCGACACGGTCCTCCTCACCTGCGATGCCAGGCTCGCCCATGCCCCGGGCCTGTCCCGGCGCGTCGAGCTGATCCGATAGCCCCCGGCTCCGTCTCCCGTACGTCGGGCTGCTTCCCTCAGGCCGGCCTTTTCGCCCGGGCGAGGAGCTGGTTCAGCACGACGGCCATCACCGTCGTCAGCGTGAGCGAGGAGCCGAAGAGCGGCTGCAGCCAGCCCGGCAGGGAGGCCCAGAGCGCGGGGACGACGTCGATCGAGAGGCCGAACGCGAGGGAGACGCCGACGACGAGCGTCTTTCGCGGGTCGAGGCCGAAGCCGACGACGATCTGGAGTCCCGAAACGAGCATGAAGGTCGTGACGAAGAGGAGGATCGCCCCCATCACCGGCATCGGCATGACGGAAAGGATCCCGCTGACCTTCGGCGAGAAGCCGAGCGCCGCGAACAGGGCCGCCGCGACGAACCCGATCTTCCGGCTCGTCGCGCCGGTCGCCACCGAGAGGGAGACGTTGCTGGCCGAGGTGTCGGACGCCATCCCGCCGAGGAGGCCCGACACCGTCACGCAGGCGGCGTCCGCCATCAGCCCGCCCCCGATCCGCTTCATGTCGGGCTCCTTCCAGGCCGCGTCGTTCGACTTCTCGCAGAGGATCAGGTTCCCCATCGACTTGAGCGCCCCGGTGACGGAGACGATCAGGAAGGTCGGGAGGATCGACCAGCGGAAGGCGAAGCTCCACTGCGAGGGAAGGCCCGGGAGCGAGAGCCACGGGGAGCGCGCGAGAAGCTCGAGGTCGGTCCCGGAGAGGATCCCCGTGGCGGCCGACAGGGCGTAGCCGACGGCCATTCCCACCAGGACGCCGTAGAGCCGGAGCCTGCCGCGGCCGAAGGCGTTGACGCCGATCATCGTCCCGAGCGTCGCCGCGGCGACGACGACGCAGGGCCCCTGGATCGGCTCGCCCGCGAAGTTGATGCCGAGAAATTTCGACATGCCGAGCGGGATGAGGCCCTCCCCCACCATCAGGACGACGAGGCCCGTGATCTCCGGGGGGAAGAGGAACGCGAGGCGGTGGACGAAGCGCGCGAAGACGGCCTCGAAGAGGCCCGCCACGAGCGTCATCCCGCGCATGAGCGGGAGGCCGCCCAGCCAGGCCGCTTCCATCGACGCGGCAAAGAAGTTCGGGCCGCAGAGGTTCGGGCAGAGGAATCCAGAGCCGAAGCCGCGGGCGCGCACGGCCTGCAGCGCCGTGCCGATCCCGCAGGCGATCATCGTGAAGGCAACGACGGAACGAGCTTCCTCGAACGAGCCGCCGATCTCGCTCACGAGGACGACCGGCAGGACGAGGGACGACGACATCAGGAAGATGTGCTGCAGCCCGAGGAGGAAGAGGACGAAGGGGGGCGGCGTCTCGTCGACGGCGTAGATCAGGCCGGGCGGTCGTTGCATCGCGACTCCGTCAGTGCTTCATCCAGACCGGCGAGGCGAGGTAGAAGTCCGAGCCGACCAGCAGGGTCTCCCCTGCGACGACGACCTTCCTCACGTAGAGCGCCTTGCGCGACGGCAACGTCTCCCCGGGCCGGGGCCAGAGGTACTGCGCCCAGGCCTCGTCCGACGTCTCGAGCTTGATCGCGACGTCTTTCAGCACGTACCGCCCCACCGCGTCGCGGAACGCGCCGAGGTCCCGGCCCGTCCGCGTCGGGAAGGACGGATCGACGAGCGCGCGCCCCGTCCCGTCGGTGACGAAGAGGTAGGTGTCGAAGAACTGGAACGGCGACGCCGGGTCCCTGAGGACCGTGAAAGCCGCCGCCTTCCCTTCCTGGCGCAGGACCTCGACGAACCGGTCGACCCGGTCCTTCACCCAGGCCTTCTCCACCTTGAGGCGGCTCGACCCGCTCCCGACGGCGAAGGCGCGCCCGTCCGGGGCGACGGCCTTCCTCACGTACGACGCCTTCCACCGCGGCAGGAACTCGGAATGCTCCTCCCAGAGGTAGAAGACCCAGGCCCCGGCGTCCCTCTCCGGGCGGCGGGCGACCCCGGCGACCTCCCGGACCATCGGCCTCCCGAGCAGGTCGCGCATCCCCGACAGATCGTGGCCGACGAGCTCGGGCAGGGCGCCGTGGAAGACGTTCCTCCCGTTTTCGTCGTAGACGAAGAGGTAGAGGCCCGACCGCTTCCAGCGGCCCGGGTCACCGGCAAAATCGACGAAGGCGGCGGTCCCGCGGGACTCGATCCGCCGGGCGGCCTCTTCGACGAGGTCGACGAGCCGGCGCGTGTCCTCGTAGAGGTAGGGGCTCGTCTTCCCGGTCCCGGTGCCGGGCGGCGCGGCGCAGCCGCCGGCGAGGAGCGTCAGGCCCAGAACGAGTGGCACCCCTCTCACGAGCGGCGGCCCGGCGTTTCGCCGTCTAGCGCCGGTTTCCGAAGAGGCGGAGGAGCATCAGGAAGAGGTTGATGAAGTCGAGATACAGCGCGAGGGCTCCCTGGATCGCCCCCTTCTGTCCCGCCTCCGAGTCCGCGTCGACGCTCGCCGCCATGATCTTCAGCTTGCGCGTGTCGTAGGCCGTCAGGCCGACGAAGACGATCACGCCCACGCAGCCGATGACGAACTCCATCATCGGGCTCTTCAGGAAGATGTTCACGAGGCTGGCGATGAGGACGCCGATCAGGCCCATGAACGCAAAGGATCCGAGCCCGTCCAGCGGCCGGCTGGTGACGAGGCCGTAGACGCTCATCGCGGCGAACGTTCCGCCGGCGATCACGAACGTCGAGGCGATCGAGCTCGACGTGTAGACGAGGAAGATCGTCGAGAGCGTCAGCCCGTTGAGCGCCGAGTAGGCGAGGAAGACGAACGCGGCCGTGGAGGCCGACATCCGGCCCACGAGTCCGCTCAGCCACGCCACGAGGGCCAGCTCTCCGAGCATGAGGCCGAAGAAGACCAGCCTGTTGCCGAGGACGAAGCTGAGCAGCGCGGGGGTCGAGAGGGTGAGCCAGGCGACGAGGGACGTCGTCACGAGCCCGCCCGCCATCCAGGCGTAGACGCGCGTGAGGAATTTCGTCTCGACCCGGTCGGGAGAGATCGCTGCCGGCTCGCGGGAATAGTCCATGAAACCTCCTCCGTGCGGGGTCGGCTCCCTGCCGCCACCGCCGGGCTGCGACAGAGGATAAGCCGACTCGGAACGGCCCGCGGGAATTCGCGGTGTCGATCCTCTAGACTCGTTTCGGGTGAGGCGCCCCACGCGTACCCGCCCAGGGAGGCTCCGATGAGGGAACGCACGCTGCCGCTGGCCGGGCTCACCCTGGTCCTTTCCATCGCGACCGTCGGGATGGCCGCGGTTCCCGCTCTCGAGAAGGACGAGATCTCCACGTCGGGCGGGATCCTCGAGGTGACGTTCGTCGGCCACGGAACCCTCGTCTTCGGCTTCGGCGGCCAGGTGATCCACGTCGACCCCTACGGAAAGCTGACCGACTATGGTGCGCTACCGAAGGCCGACGTCGTCCTGATCACCCACGCCCACGGGGACCACCTCGACCCGGCCGCCCTGGCGGCGATCCGGAAGCCGGAGACCCGGATCCTCGTCGCGCCCGCCTGCGAGGGCAAGATCGAGGGAGCGACCGTCCTGGCCAACGGCGGGAAGACGACCCTCTCAGGCCTGACCGTCGAGGCCGTCCCGGCGTACAACGTTGTGAGCAAGAGGCCCGACGGGACGCCGTTCCACCCGAAGGGAGAAGGGAACGGATACGTCCTGACCTTCGGGACGACGCGGGTCTACGTCGCCGGCGACACGGAGAACGTCCCGGAGATGAAGGATCTGAAGGCGATCGACGTCGCCTTCCTGCCGATGAACCTCCCCTACACGATGACCCCCGAGATGGTGGCCGACGCCGTCCGCGGCTTCCGGCCCCGCATCCTCTACCCCTATCACTTCGGGGACACGGATACCGGCAAGCTCGTGGCGCTGCTCGCGGCCGAGAAGGGAATTGAGGTCCGCATCCGGAAGATGAAATAGGACCGGCTCCCCCTCGGCACCTCGAAGGGGGCGCCGGTAGAATGACCGCAGACGCCCGCCGCTGCCAGAAGGCTCACCGGACCCCCGGGGAGTTGTTCCCGCGGGGTCGAAACGGCGTCTGGAGCGCCGGACAGGGAACGACACGGAGGCCAACATGAGAACTCGGTCGTTGTCCCTCGTCCTGACCGGGATCCTAGCGCTCGCCGCGACTCCTTCCCTCGGCCAGGTCCGCAGCTCCACGCTGGGCCCGCCCGGCCTCGCCGAGCAGTCGTCGGCGTCCGACGAGGCGGCCCTCGACGCGGCGCGCAGGCAGGAGCTGATCGCCGACGTCCTGCGGGCCCGCGAGAAGGCCGCCGGGCGGACCCTGAGCCCCGCCCTCCGCGGTTACCTGGCGGGGAGAATGCTCGAAGTCCCGACCGGCGCCCTCGAGGAGTTCCTGGAAGGCGGAGGCCTGGGGGACGTCGGGACGCTGGCCCTTGCGGCCCCGGGCCCCGAGCCCAGGGCCATCGGCGACAGCGCCAGCGACCTCGTCTACACGCCCGTGGAACCGTGCCGCATCGTCGACACCCGGTTCGGCGGCGGGGCGATCGCGGCCGGCAGCGCCCGGAGCTTCCTGGTGACCGGAGCCGCCGGTTTCGGCGCCCAGGGAGGGAACGCCAGCGGGTGCGGAATTCCCGACGACGCCACCGCGGCGGTGCTGAACTTCGTCGCGGTGAACCCGCAGGGAGCGGGACATCTGCAGGCCTACCCCTACAACGCGGTGCCGGTCGTTCCGACCGCCTCGGTCATCAACTATTCGGCCGTCGGCGGGTTGAACATCGCCAACGGCGTCGTCCAGCCGATCTGCAACAGTGCGATGACGACGTGCACGTACGACCTGATCGTCCGGGCCAACGTCAGCACGGCGGAGCTGGTCGTCGACGTCCTGGGCTACTTCCGCCGGTTCGACAAGGCGCAGGTGAAGAGCTTTTCCGTCTTCAGGTCCGCGTCCGGGGGGCCGACCGCCTCCACGTGCTCCAATTACGGGGGCGTGTACGTGACGATCACGGCCCCGGTCGCCGGGTCGGTCGTCGCGAACGCCGCGATGCAAGTCATGATGACCCACGTAAACGGAGGAAGCGGCACGGAGCTGGACTTCTTCTGGGAGACCTCGGCCTCGGCCTGCCTGAACAATACGACCTTCGCGTACCTGCCCACGAGCTCGCCGACGGCCACGTACTACCAGCCGGTCGGCGCGACCAGGAGGTTCACCGTGGCCGCCGGCTCGACCACCGTCTTCTACCTCAACAGCAAGGCATTCGTGGACGTGGGAGAGGGCATCACATTGATGGGATACAGCTCGATGACGGCGACCTTCACGCCGGACTGACGGGTCGGGTCCGCCCACCTCGCCCTTCATCCCGGAGTACGAAAGCGTCAGGTCGAGGCTGGCGGTGAAAGCCTGGCTGGGCCGCGGCCCCGGCCCGGGCTGACGCCGGCCCGTCTTCCCATCGCAGCGGACCGCCGGCGACTCCCCGTCCGTTGACGGGAACTCCATTATCGTGGTGAAATTCCTCGCTTTGCGGGTACTTTTTCCCCACCAGCAGATTCCGCCGCTCCCCCACTCCCGACGGCCCCGGACCTTCCGGGGCCGTTTTCATTCCGCCCGTCCCCGCCACGGCGGCCTTGCCGGCCAGCGGGGCGACTTCCAGAGGAGATGACATGCCCCAGATGACCATCAACACCGGGGACACGGCCTTCATGCTGCTGTGCTCCAGCCTCGTCATGCTGATGACGCCCGGCCTCGCCTTCTTCTACGGCGGGCTCGTCGGCCGCAAGAACGTCCTGGCGATCATGATCCAGAGCTTCGTCTCCATGGGATGGACGACGGTCCTCTGGTGGGCCTACGGGTTCTCGCTCTGCTTCAGCGGCGACCTGAAGAGCGGCACGGACCTGGCCGGGATCGTCGGGAACCTCGACTGGGCGTTCCTGCGCGGGATCACCCTCCAGATGCCTTCCCCGATCAACGACGGCATCCCGATGATCGTCTTCATCGCCTACCAGATGATGTTCGCCGTCATCACGCCGGCGCTCATCACGGGCGCCTTCACGAACCGGGTGACGTTCAAGGCGTACATGCTCTTCCTGACGGGGTGGCTGACCTTCGTCTACTTCCCCTTCGTCCACATGGTCTGGGGCGGCGGAATCCTCGCGAAGTGGGGCGTCCTCGACTTCGCCGGAGGCATCGTCGTCCACAACATCGCCGGGATCGCCGCCCTCGCCTCGATCCTCTACGTCGGCAAGCGGAAGGTCGAGGACCGCGGACCGCACTCGATCCCCCTCGTCGCGCTCGGCACCGGCCTCCTCTGGTTCGGGTGGTACGGATTCAACGCGGGAAGCGAGTTCCGGGTCGACTCCGTCACGGCCGTCGCCTTCCTCAACACCGACCTCGCCGGCAGCTTCGCCGCCATCGCGTGGCTCGCCATGGACTGGATGACGTCGAAGAAGCCGAAGTTCCTCGGCCTCCTCACGGGCGCCGTCGCGGGGCTGGCGACGATCACTCCGGCCGCCGGCTACGTCTCGCCGACGACGGCCTGCCTCATCGGCGTCATCGCCGGCGTCGTCTGCTTCTACGCGGTGGCGCTGAAGAACAAGCTCGGGTGGGACGACGCTCTCGACGTCTGGGGCGTCCACGGCGTCGGCGGGTTCATCGGAATCATCCTCAGCGGCATCTTCGCCACGACCGCCTTCAACCCGGCGGGCGTCGACGGGCTCCTGCGCGGGAACTCGAGGTTCTTCTTCGTCCAGCTCCTCGCCGTGGCGATCTCGTCGGCGTGGGCGTTCGTCTTCACGTACGGAATGCTCTGGCTGATCGACCGGGTCACCCCCGTGAAGGTCAGCGAGGAAGGGGAACGCTCGGGACTCGACGCCTCGATCCACGGCGAGTCCGCCTACCTCGAAGGGGTCTGAGCCGTGGCCCGGACGACGGGGGGCCGCGGTGCGGCCTTTCTCCTCTCACTCGGCGTGGCGGCGTTCGCCGCCGCCTTCGCGCCGATCGCCCTCGGACAGGAGCCCGCCCCGGCACCGGCGGCGGCAGCGGCCGCTCCCCGGCCCTGGTACGAGACGGTCTCCGTGAACGCGTTCGTCACGACGAGCTGGTCCTGGAACTTCAACCGCCCCGCCTCCGGCACGAACCAGCTTCGCGTCTTCGACTTCGACGACAACTCGATCAAGGTCGACGGCGCCGAGCTCGTCCTCCAGAAGGTCGCGTCCGCCCCGGGCGAGGCGGGCTTCCGGGTCGACGCCGTCGCCGGCGCCTCGATCCCCCGGGTCTCCGCCGCCGCCGGCCTCTTCCGGGACGACGACGGCACGGCCGGGGACTTCGACCTCCAGCAGGCCTGGGTCTCGTACGTCGCGCCGGTCGGGAGCGGCCTTCGCTTCGACGCCGGGAAGTTCGGGACCCACTGCGGCTACGAGGTGATCGAGGGCTACGACGGGTACAACGACAACGCGACGCGCTCGTTCCTCTTCGGCTACGCCGAGCCGGCGAGCCACACCGGGCTCAAAGCGACCTACGCCCTTTCGGGAACGCTCTCGGCCATGGTCGAGGTCGTGAACGGCTGGGACAACGTGAAGGACTCGAACTCTTCGAAGTCCGTTGGCGGCCAGCTGGCCCTCGCCCTCCCCTCGAACGCTTCGCTCGCCTTCAATTTCATGGTCGGGCCGGAGCGGGCGGGGGTGAACGGGGACAACCGCACGTTTCTCAACCTCGTCGGGAGCTGGAAGCTCGGAACGAGCTCGGCGCTCGGCCTCGACGCGGTCTGGGCGGCCGAGGAGAACGCCGCCGGGCCCGGCCAGGACGCGACGTGGGGCGGCGTCGCCCTCTACGGGCGCCTCGGCCTTTCCCCCTCGTTTGCGCTCGTCCTGCGCGCCGAGGTCTTCGACGACCCGGAGGGAGTCCGCACGGGGACACCGCAGACCCTCTCGGAGCTGACGCTCACGCCGGAGCTGAAGGTCGCTCCCGGGCTCGTCCTCCGGGCGGACCTGCGGCTCGACCGGTCGAGCCGCGACGTCTTCGAAAAGGAAGCCGGGCTCACCGGAACCCAGCCGACTTTCCTCCTGAACGCTCTCTACTCCTTCTGAGACCGGGGGGCTCGACGACCCGGGCGAGGGGGCCACGAGGCCCCCTCGCCCTTCCGGCTTCCCGGGGAGGGTCTTCTACGAAGGCGGCTCCGGGTCCCGCAGCTTCTCTCTGAGGGTTTTGCGGTCGATCCCGAGGATCTCCGCCGCCCGCGTCTTGTTGCCGTCGACCGCCGCCAGGACCCGCCTCACGTGCTCGGCCTCCACTTCGGCGAGCGACCGGTTCCAGCCGGCGTCGCGAAAGGCGGAGAAGCGCATCCGCGGCGGCAGGTCGGGAACGGAGACTTTCGCCAGCTCGGCGGCGACGAGGTCCCTCACGATCCCGCGCAGCTCCCGGACGTTTCCCGGCCAGGGGTAGCTCCGAAAGACCTCGAGGACGGGGTCGGCCAGCTCCGGGACGGGGCGTCCGAGCGCGCCGGCATAGTGACGGGCGAAGTGGCGGGCGAGGATGACGACGTCCTCGCCCCGCTCGCGGAGCGGAGGGAGCCAGATCGCCTCTTCGAACAGCTCGCCGCTGACCGGCGGGTTCGTCCGGGACGGCCCCGTCCCCCAGCAGGTGGCGGCGATGAGGCGGGCCGACGTCGACCGCTGTTTCCGCGCCGGTCGCGCGGGCGGGCCGAGGAGGGCGAGCTTCTCCCGCACCGCCGCCCCCACCTCCTCGATGTCGGCCACGAAGAGCGTTCCGCCCGCGGCGCGCGCCAGGAGACCCGGACGCCCCCGCGCTCCGAGGAGCTCCTCGTGGAGGGACGAGGCCGCGACGGATCGGCAGTACATCGACAGGAACGGGCCGTGGGCGCGCGGGCTCCGCTGGTGGATGATCCTCGCGACGAGCTCCTTGCCCGTCCCGTCCTCCCCTCCGAGGAGCACGCCCCCCTCCGACGGCGCGGCCCGCTCGATCGCCCGCCCGGCGCGGCGAATGGCCTCCGACTCGCCGAGGAGGCCCGGGACGGCCGCCGGCGGCGGAGCGCCCTCGGTCTTCCGGCCCCGGAGCTTTCGAAGCGCCCTCCCCACCGCCTCGCGCAGCTCCTCGTCGGTGAACGGCTTGGCGAGGTAGTCCTCCGCGCCGGTCCGGAGCGCCTCGACGGCGCCGCCGATCGTCGCGTAGCCCGTGATGACGACGATCTCCGTCTCCTTCAGGTTCTCCCTCACGTGCCGGACGAGGGCGAGGCCCGACATCCCCGGCATCTTCAGGTCGGTCAGGACGAGGTCGACGGGGGTGAACGAGAGGAGGGCGAGCGCGTCGGCGACCCCCGAGGCGGCCACGACGGAATGCCCCTCGTCCACGAGGTTGCGGCGGAGCACCTCGAGCGTCGACGGCGAATCGTCGACGACGAGGATCCGGGCGGGCGTCTCTTCCTTCGTCACGCGGCTGCTCTCCTCAGGCTTCGTCCGGACCGGACAGGGGGAGCTCGACGTCGAAGCGCGAGCCCCGGCCCGGCTCGCTCTCGACCCGGATCGTCCCGCCGTGCGACGTGACGATTCCGTGGACCACCGAGAGTCCGAGCCCGGTCCCCTGCCCCACTTCCTTCATCGTGAAAAACGGGTTGAAGATCTCCCGGAGGGTCTCCTCGTCCATGCCGGCACCCGAGTCCTCGACGGAGAGGACGACCCCTCCCGCCCGGTTCCTCGTCCGGATCGTCAGCTTCCCGCCGCCGGGCATCGCCTGGATCCCGTTCACGACGAGGTTCATCAACACCTGCTGAAGCTGGCCCGGGTCGGCGACGATCCCGTCGAGAGCCGGGTCGAGGTCCCTCTCCAGCCGGATCCCTTCGGTGGCGCAACGCGCCTCGACGAGGTAGAGACCCTCGGTGACGACGCGATTCAGGTCGGCCTTCGACTTCGCGGCCGGCATCTGCCGGGCGAAGATCAGGAGCTTGCGCACGATCTCCCGCGCGTGGAGAGAGGCGTTCACGATCTTCTCGAGGTCCGCGTCGGCCTGCGCCGGGAGGCCCGGGCTCTTCCGCGCCAGCTGGGCGAAGCCGAGGATTCCTCCCAGGGGCTCGTTCAGCTCGTGGGCAACGCCGGCGGCGAGCTGCCCGATCGTCGCGAGCCGGTCTGCGTGGCGCAGCTGCCTCTGGAGCCTCGCCTTCTCCTCCTGCCCTTCGAGCCGTTCGACCCAGAGGCCCACCTGCCTGGCAACCTCGTCGATGAGGCTCCGCTCCTCGGCCAGGAAGGGCCCTTCGTGGACGCTCGGTTTCTCCTCCAGGTAGACGACCTCGACGAGACCGCGGGATTCGCCGCGGACGACGATCGGAGCGGACTGCTTCTGAGCGTCCGCCCGGAAGCCGGGATTGGCCTGCCGGTAGCCGCCGAAGGAGATGGCCGCGGCCGTGACGTCGGGGTACTGCCACGCCGACGGAAGGAGCCCGACGATCCTCTGGAGGACGTCGTCGTATGCCAGCCCCGCCTGCTCCACGACCCGCGCGATCCCGTAGAGGCAGGTCAGCTCCTTCACCCGCTCGCGCAGGGCCCACTGGGCGCGCTGGTGCGCGAGCGCCAGGCTCAGGGTCTCCGGGATCCCGCGGATCAGGGCGACTTCCGCCTCCGTGAACGGCTCTCCTCCGGCGCGAGAGAGCCGCAGCTCCCCGGCGGCCTCCTCCCCGAGGGAGAGGGCCAGGCGAAGCGTGAACGGACGCCTCTCCTCGGAAGGACGGGAGGAGCGCGCCCGGCCCTTTCCGGCCTCCTCGGCACGGAGCTCGAATGACGGCCGGGCGCCTTCTCCCCTTCCCAGGCGGCAGACGATGACCCGCTCTCCTTCGGGAAAACGCAGCGCGGCTTCGTCGGATCGAGAGAACTCGAGCAGCGTGCGGAGGAGGTCCCGAAGGAAGACGGCCCGCGGGGATCCCTGGCTCGCCTGGAGAAGGACCCCGTGCAGAAGATCCCGGAAGGCGTTCGCCGCGGCGCCGAGCGCCGGGGGAGCGTCCCGTTTTCCAGCCGGCCTCGGCGTCACCCGCCGATTCTAGGCGCAGGCCCCACCTCCTTCGCGCGGTGCTGCGCGCTTTCGCCGGACGCCGCTATGCTCACGTCCGTGAGGCGAACGTGGCGGGTGCAGGCCCTTCGGACGGCGCTCGCCGCCGGGCTCCTCGCCGCGTCCGGCCCGGCCCCCGCCGTGGACCCCGTCCTGGCGGCCGCCGGCGACATCGCCTGCGCGCCGGAGAGCCCGAGCTTCAACGACGGGAACGGCACCGCGACCGAGTGCCGGATGAAGGCCACCTCCGACCTCCTCGTCTCCCGCCTCCCCGACGTCGTCCTGCCGCTCGGCGACACGCAGTACGAGGACGGCGCGCTCTCCCGCTTCGCGCTCTCGTATCACCCCTCCTGGGGCCGGGTCCTCGCGAAGACGCGGCCCGTGGTGGGGAACCACGAGTACGGCACGGCGGACGCCGCCGGATACTTCACCTACTTCGGCGCGGCCGCGGGCGATCCCGACAAGGGCTACTACAGCTTCGACCTCGGCGCCTGGCACGTCGTCGTCCTGAACTCGAACTGCGGAGCCCCCGGCGGCTGCGCGGCCGGCTCGCCGCAGGAGACGTGGCTCCGGGCGGACCTCGCCGCCCACCCGGGCGCCTGCACGCTCGCCGCGATGCACCACCCGCGCTTCTCCTCCGGGATGCACGGCAGCGACGCGGCGCAGTCCGCCTTCTGGGACGCGCTCTTCGCCGCGGGTGCGGACGTCGTCCTGGCCGGCCACGAGCACGACTACGAGCGCTTCGCGCCCCAGCGCCCCGACGGGACGGCAGACGCGCTCCACGGCCTCCGGCAGTTCATCGTCGGAACGGGCGGCAGGGACCAGCGCCCGTTCGAGACCCCCGTCGCAAACAGCGAGGTCCGGCTCACCGGCACCTTCGGCGTCCTCGAGCTGACGCTCCACCCCTCCTCGTACGACTGGAAGCTCGTCGCCACCGACGGCTCCACCGCCGACTCGGGCTCGGGCACCTGCCACCGCGCCCCGCGTCCGCTCCGTTTCCGGCCCGTCCCGCCGTGCCGGCTCGTCGACACGCGCCGCGCCGCGGATCCGCTCGGCGGCCCGGCGCTTCCGGCAAACGAGACGCGAACGTTCCCGCTCCGCGGCGCCTGCGGGATCCCGGAGAGCGCCGAGGCCCTCGCCCTGAACGTCACCGCCGTCACCCCGACAGCCCGGGGGAGTCTCCGCGTCGGTCCATCGGGTCCCGCGACGAGCGGCACCGAGGTCGTCAGCTTTCGCTCCGCGAGGACCCGCGCCGCGCTCACGGTCGGCTGGCTCGGAAACGACGGCGGCCTCGCGGTCACACCCGGCATGACCAGCGGAACGACGCACCTCGTCCTCGACGTCACCGGCTACTTCGAGTAGCGGACATCGGGAGGGTGGCCCCCGCTCAGGCGGCAGGCCCGGGGTCGAACCGCAGCTCGTAGACGACGACGGGACCGTCCCGGTAGACCGCCCGCGCCCAGGGACGCCCGTGCAGCGCGGCGGGGCCGGGGAGCCCCTCGTTCTCGCCGAGGAAGAGGTGCGTGACTCCCGCCTCGCGGAGCGCAAAGCGGAGGGCCGGGTCATCGAGAGACGTCGCCGCGGACCAGGCGGCCAGGAGCTGCTCGAGGCGCTCGAGCCGCTTCCGGTCTCGCATCGAAGGGTAGAGCGCCGGAGGAAGGATGGTCCGCCGGCCGGTCAGGACCTCTATCCAGCAGCCTCCGTCCACGCCGGCGAACGTCCCCGCGACCCAGGGACGGCTCCGGACGGCGAAGGTCGCCGTCCGGGGAACGTTTTTCTCGATCCACTCGAGGGCGCGCGCGTCTCGCGCCGTGGCGAGGATCGTCCACGCGGGGATGACGTCGAGGAGATTCGACGCGCCCCAGGCTCCGAGGCCGAGCGCGAAAACGGCCCCCGCGGCGACGGAGCGCCGCGGCGACCGCAGGAACCGCAGGAGCCAGGCTGCGACTCCCCCGCACGCCACGGAAAGCGGCAGGAAGGCGGAGATGACGAGGACGCTGTTCGGCGCGATGCGAAGCGGAGGGAGACCGAGCCGGTCGAGGTTGACGAGGAAAACCGCCCCCGCCGCCCAGAGCCAGAGGACGAAGAACGCACGCCACGGGAAGCGCGCCGCCTTCTGCCTCGATCCCCGGCTCCACCTCCACTCGGCGACGAGAAGCGATACCCAGAGGAGCGCCGACGCGACCCGGCCGGCGACCGGCATCCCTGCGAAGCCCCCGAGCCCGCTCAGGCCGAGCGTCGCGACCGCGATCAGCTCGCGGGCTCCCGGCGAGAGGAGCAGCTCCGTCGGAACCGCGTTGTAGGCCGGCCACGCGGCGGCGGCGGCGCCCCGGGTCGGCGACAGGGCCTCCGAGACCTCGCGGCTGGCGACGGCCCGCGCCAGCCAGGGAGAGACGAGAAGGAGCGTGAGGGCGGCCGCCGCGATCCAGCGCCCGAGAGGCTTCCTCCCGTCGCGAGCACCGAGGAAGGCGGCGGAGACGAGGAGAAGGACCCCCAGGAGGAACGCCACCCGGACGTGCACGAGGACGAGTCCGGCGAGGAGGAACGACGCGAGGAGGAGGGCGCCTGTTCGTCTGGACCTCCACAGGGACGCGAAGGCGACCGCGGCCGCCGGCAGGAGAAGCAGCCCCGCCAGCTGCGTGTACCGCCCCCAGGCGGCGTAGTAGGCCGGGAACCACGAGACGAGCATCCCGACGGCGGCGGCGAAGAGGCCGGCATTGCGGCTCGCGAAGAGGACCCGGGCGGCGGCGTAGAGCGCGAGGGCCGTCAGCGCGTTGAGCACCTGGCCGTAGACGAGGAGGACGTGTGCGACCGCCACGGGCGTCGAGGCGCCGGCGAGCCACGCCGTCGCGGAGGCGCCGGCGTGGAAGCCCCAGTGGTAGACGGCCGGAACATCCGGCAGGATCGGCGCCCACGTCGCGGGGAGCTCGCCGGCCGTCACGAGGAGCTGGACGATCATCGAGTGGTGGACGGAGTCGACCCAGGCCGGCAGTACGAGCTCGCGCACGTGCCAGGCCCGCGTGACGGCCGCGAGGACGGCGATCCCCGCGAAGGCCGCGAGGGTCACGGATCGCGGAGCGATTCGGGAAGATCGCGGCCGGCCCCCCGCTCTCGCTCCGGCGCGATCCCGAAAGGCCAGGACGAGGACCGCGACCCAGGCGAGAAGGACGACGGCCCGGGCCGCGGGAGCGCTCCAGCGGAGATGAAGCAGTCCGCCGCCGAGGAAGGCGAGAGGCCAGAACGAGAGACCCGCTCCGGTCGCCACCGCGAGACGGACGAGGGGATCCCGGGACGGCCAGCCCGCGAGGCGGCCGGCGAGCAGCCCGGGACCCCAGAGAACCGCGAGCGCGGCGACGATCGGCACGAGCCGGAGCGTACTAGTGCGCGGGGGCCAGCGCGGCCTTCGCCTTCTCCTCCCACTCGCGCGTCCAGCCGAGGCGGTCCGCGGTCCTGCGGTTGACGGTCCCGTCCGCGTTGTAGGTGCCGTTGTCGACGAGCCGCTGGCGCGACGCCTCGGGCAGGTACTGCGGCAGCCGGGCCTTTGCGGAACCTGGCCTGAACTCGGAGCCCTCGGCGACCGGCTGATGGTCGCGGAACGCTTTTCGAACGCCGTTGACCTGGAAGTGGAAGGCGACGTCCTTCGAGGAGCGGACGACGATCTGCTTCAGATCCTGGCTCATGACCGCGATCGTGGCGAGCTCGCCGACCGGCGTCAGCTGCACCGTGATCCCTTCCTCGTCGGTCACGAAGCGGAAGCTCTCCGGCACGTCGATCAGCGCCTGGCCCCCGACGGTCCGGCCCGTGCCGCGGAAGTAGGTCCCGGCCTCCGGCCCCTCGAGCGCCACGTACCGGATCACCTTCTCCGGATCGCTCGGGTGCGGCTCGACGAAATACTTGGCTCCCGTGCCGCCGAAGTTCCCCTCCGAGAAGACGCCGTACGACGTCCCGCCGTTCTTGTAGCCGAGAATCCCTCCCTCCTGGTACGAAACCGTCGAGGTCTTGAAGATTGCGCCGTACACGGCCCGTCCAGAGGTGCTGGCCACGTCGACCACGCCGTGAACTCCGCCGAAGCCGTCCCCGCCGGCACCGACGACGCCCCAGCCAGGGGGGTAGCCGAGCGTGGCAGTGCCGACCCGGCCGATGACCCCGGTTCCGTTGCTGCTGTTGACCCCCGTCGACAACCCCGTGACGCCAGCGTGGAAAAACGAGTTGTGGACGACGTCGTAGACCTCGCCGACGACTCCGGAGACGCCCGCAGTCGCACCCGCGGTCGGGGCCGTCCCGTAGACGCCGCCCGACTTCCCAGCGCCGACCACGCCCCACGACCCATGCGGGTAACCAACGGTGCCGACGATCTCACCCAGGACTCCGTAGGTCGTATCCCCGTTCGGCGCGACTCCCTTCACGGCGGCGCCCGCGATCGGAGCGGAAGTGAGGGTCCCTTTTATGGCGAGGGAGCCCGCCCACGGGGAGGTGTTGGTCGCGGAGATCAGCGCCTGCGAGTCGACCGACCCAGTGAGCGTGAGCTGGCGCCCGGCGTTGAGCTGGGGGGAGAAATAGCCATTGATGTCGATGAGGAGGTGGGTGGCGGAGACGGCCGACATGACGGAGATGCTCCCCGCCGTCGCGGGGACGATCGCCGCATTGGCGATCGTCTGGCCGGCGGTGAAGTTGATCGTCGAGACCGTCGGCACCGCCCCCCCGGTCGGATAGACGACGAGGTGGCCCGCGCCGTCGGTCTGCGTGACGGTGAAGTTCAGGGAGAAGGAGGTGGCGCTCGCCGGGATCCCGGTACAGGGACCAGAGATGAGGTTGAAGTCGCGTACGGTGTTGGCGGCGAGCTTCGGACCGCCGTACGCGCCGGTGGCGTTTCGCGTGTCGACGATCCGGCAGGGCGTCACCGGCACGAACGGGACCGCCCCGCCGATGTCCCCCAGCGTGGAGAGCGAGCCGTTCGCCGGCACGGCGACCCTCCAGTTCCGGACCGGGATGTCGACGAACGAGGCGAAGAGGCTCCATCCGAGCGCGGCCATTCCCGACGCGAGGAGCGCACCCAGGATCCATGGGCTTCGACGAGGTTTCATGTCCGTCCTCCCTCTCAGCGGTCTCTGCACGCGGCCCTCCGCGGCAGGACTGGTTCAAAGACCGAGCCGTGAACAGCCGCATCCTACCCCGCAGAACATCAACCTCCCGGGGATCCGGGGTCGAGCCCGTCAGACGCGAGGTTCTGTTCGAGCGCGCCCGGGCCCGGCCCTCTCCTCCTCCTCCCGCAACGTCTCCAGCGCGTACCTTCGCGTTTACGGTTCGTCCGGTTTCGCCTTCCGTACAGGTCTCGATGGCGTCGGCGCTCCCATCGGGCCGAAACCGGCGTGAGGCAAAGCAGCACGGCGACGAGGAGAGTCTTGCGCAAGAAGCGCGAAACCTGCCAGAGACCGGTCCCCGCTAACGACGGAGGCTTGTGAGGGAGATCGTCAAGGGAGCCTGGGAAGCGCCCCGACATTCGCGGCAAGCCGGTCGAGGGCCCGTTCGAGCGGACCCAGCAGGGCCTGGTCCCAGAGGCCTCTCGCGGCCTCGTCCCGGAGCGTGCTCATCGCCTTCTCACGCGAGAAGACCGACCGGTACGCTCGCGACGACGTCATCGAATCGTAGGCATCCGCGATCGAGACGACCTGGATCGGAAAGGGGATCTCCGGACCGGACAGCCCGTCCGGGAAGCCCGAGCCATCGAGCCGCTCGTGGTGCCTGTGGACGAAGGCGAGGATCGGCTCGAGGGACGGCACGCCCCGGAGGAGCTCGTAGCCGGCGACGGGGTGGATCCGGATCTCGTCGAGGGCTGCCGCGTCGAGAGGCGCCTCGCTCTGCGTGAGCCGGTCGGGCAGCACGAGGGTTCCGACATCGTGCAGGAGGGCGCCCCGGCGCATCCGGTCGCTGGTCTCGCGCGAGAGCCCGAGCTCGGCTCCCATCGCCACGGCGATTCGCGCCACCCGCTCGCCGTGCTCGAAGGTGTCGGGCTCGCGCGACTCGAAGGCGGTGACGAGAGAGACGACGAGTCTCTCGAAGGCGGCGACCTCTCTCTGTAGGCGGACGATCCTCTCGAGGTTTCTCACGCGGGCGGCGAACAGGCCCGGACTCTCCGGCCACGGAAGCACCTCGTCGACACCGGCCGCCCAGGCGATGTCCGATGCGGGGACATCGCCCGCGGGCACCACCGCAGCGATGGGGATCCGCGCGAAGACGGGGTCGCTCTTCCAGCTCACCGCCAGCTCGAGGAGCTCCGCTCCCGAGAGGAGACTCAGGACGATGGCGGACGGCGAGATCGACTCGACGGAGCTCGCGGTCTCGGGTCCGACGCCGAGCATGTGGAAAGACTCGTGGCCGAGCGCCTTCAGGAGTTCGTCGCGCCGCCCGGGATCTGAGTCCATGAGGATGAGGAGCGGTTTCATGTCTGCCTCGCGTCAGGGAAGCAAGCGGAAGAATAGACTACGAGGCGAGGTCCGATGCCCGCCATCCCAGTTCCGCCTCCGCTCAAGGTGGCGGTGATCAATGACGATCCCGGTGTCCGTGCCCTGCTCACGGCCCTTCTCCGTCAGGAGGGGGCGGAGGTTTCGTCCTTCGGGAGTCCGCGCGTTTTCCTCGACGACGCCGACACTCCGTCCTTCGACCTGATCCTCTCGGGTCTCCTCCTGCCGGTCCTGGGCGGCCTCGAGCTTCTCCGCGAGGTTCGGGGCCGATCGCTCAGACCACGATTCGTGATCATGGCCACGAAGGCGTCGGTCGAGACGGCTGTCCAGGCGATGAAGGAAGGCGCTTCGGACTTCCTCGTGAAGCCGTTCGAGCCGGAAGAGCTTCTCCACATCATCCGGGACACGGCGGCCGGCAGCCAGGATCAACCGGAGACCGACGTCGAGAAGGACCGTCCGTTCGCGATCGGCCGGTCCGCCGTGTGGCTGCGCCTCCTGGAGCGGGCCCGCCGCGTGGCCCCGCTCCTCTCGTCCGTCCTTCTTCGCGGGGAGACGGGGACGGGAAAGGACGTTCTCGCCCGCTACATCGCCTCGTTCGGGCCGCGCGCCTCCCGGCCGTTCGTCGCGCTCAACTGCGCGGCCCTTCCCGACAGCCTCGTGGAAAGCGAGCTGTTCGGGCACGCCCGCGGCTCCTTTACGGGCGCCGCGGGCCAGCGCAGCGGCCTCTTCGAGGAAGCGGACACCGGAACCCTCTTCCTCGACGAGATCGGCGCCCTTCCGCTCAACGCGCAGGCGAAGGTGCTTCGCGTGCTCGAGGACCGTGCCGTCCGCCGCATCGGCGAGAACAAGGCGGCCCCGGTGGACGTTCGGATCATCTCGGCCACGAACGTCGACCTCGAGTCCGCCGTCTCGCGCAACGAGTTCCGCGGCGACCTCTATTACCGGCTCAACGTCGTCTCTCTCAGCCTCCCGCCGCTCCGCGAGAGGCCCGAGGACGTGCAGCCGCTGGCGGAGCACTTCCTCGCCGACCTCGAGAAGCGAGGGCTGCCGGGGCGGCGGCTCTCCCCGGAGGCGCTCGCCTTCCTCGTCCGGTATCCGTTTCCCGGGAACGTCCGGGAGCTCCGCCACGCCCTGGAGCAGGCCGTCGCCTTCTCCGACGCCGACACCCTCGGCCTGGCCGACTTCGACTTCCTCAAGGCCCGGGCGGACGTCGTGCCGCAGCTGGACAAGGGCCCCGAGGAGGAACAACCCAGCGCGCTGACGCAGGAGAGCCTCCGCGACGCAATGAAGAAGACGGGAGGCAACCGCGTCAAGGCGGCCCGTCTCCTCGGCATCAGCCGCTCGTCGTTCTACAGGCTGCTGCGGCAGCTGCCGCACGAGAGCTGACGGGGCTTCCGCGACCGGGGGCCCGATCTCGATCAGCCCCCCTCGTCCCACTGCCCGGCACCGAGCGTCGCCCGCCGAAGCGGAAGGAGGAGCGCTTCGTCCCAGAGTCCACTCTCCGCCTCTTCCCCGAGCATCTCGAGCGCCTCCCTCCGCGAGAACGTGGCCCGGTAGGGGCGCGCGGAGGTCATGGCGTCGTACGCGTCGGCGATCGCGACGACCTGGACGGGAAGCGTTATCTCCGAGCCCCGGAGGCCGTCGGGGAACCCGGAACCGTTGATCCGCTCGTGATGCCTGTGGACGAACGGAAGGACCGGCTCGAGCGACGGGACACCCTTCAGGAGGGAGTACCCGACGACCGGGTGCGCGTGGACCTCGTCGAGCGCCCCGGGGCCGAGGACCCCCACCTGGTACATCGACCGGTCCGGCAGGATCACCGTCCCGATGTCATGGAGCAGCGCGCCCCGGCGCATCCGTTCCTGCGTCTCCACCGACAGGCCGAGGTGGGCCCCCATCGCCACCGCGATCCGCGCGACCCGCTCCCCGTGCTCGAAGGTCGCGGGCTCGCGTGCCTCGAACGCGGTCATGATCTTTCCGAGGAGGCCGTCGAACGCCGCCACCTCGTGCCTGTGTCGCGAGATCCGCTCGAGCGAGCGCAGGCCCGCCCGGAGGTGTTCGTCCTCGTCGGGCCACGGGAGGACCTCGTCGACGCCCGCCGACCACGCGGCCTCGGCCAACGCGCCGTCGCCCGGCTTCACGACCGCCGCGACCGGCACCGACCTGAGCTGCGGGTTTGCTCGCCAGCCATCGACGAGGGAAAGGAGGGACGGCCCCCCGAGGAGGCTCAGCGCGACGGCGCCCAGTTCGAGCGAGTCGATCGAGGAGGCCGCTTCCGGGCCGACGGCGAGCGCCTGGAAGCAGCCGTGACCGAACGCAGCGGCAAGCTCGTCGCGATGGCCGGGGTGGGAATCGACGAGGACGAGGAGGGACTTCATGCTGTCCTCGCAACCGCGGGATGGCCAGCCGGCGCCTTCGCCATCGCCGCGGTGCGGTCCTGGCGGGTGCCCCCGTTTCTCTCGATCGTCCGTGCCTGGAGCATGTCGCCTCTGGACCTCCTTCTCGTCGTGACGGGCAATGCAAGATCGTTGCCTTGAAAGGGCCTTGAATATCGAGGGGGAACGCTCCGTCAGGGGGGTGCGGTGTGTTTGATGTGTGTCAATTGTGTGTTCGGGAGGTCCCCGCGGGACGAAGATTGCCAGGCGAGCGGTGTTCAGCCAGGAGACTCCAACCGGTAGACGCCGCCGACTCCCTCCCGAACCTTCGGCGCGATTTCCAAGGCGAACTGGCGGGCGCTCGCGGCACTGTCGAACTCCCCAAGCACCACCCTGTACCAGATCCCCGCATCGCCAAGGTCGACCTCCACCGAATGCCCGACGATTCCGACCTGTGCGGCAAGTCGAACCATGTTCGCGTCGGCCTTCTCGCGCGTCCGGTACGAGGAGACGTGGACGACGAAGACCGGCTGCTTCCCTGCCCAGTCGCGCGTCTGCAGCACGGCGACCCGTGCGGGCTTCGTCTCGGCCAGGATCGCGATGGGCGCACGGCGGGAGACGACGGGCGGCGCGATCGCGGTCGCAGGCGCCGGAGCCGGCGTCGCCCCGTGCGACGATTCCGTGCGAAGCAGGGCGGCGTCCAGCTCGAGAACCAGGGGCTTGGCAGCGGCGGCTTCCGAACCGGGACGGAGAGCGGCCCGGAAGGCCAGCGCCTCGGTCCTGGAGGTGAACTCACCGACGAAGATGCGGTGCCAGGTTCCCTTCTCGCCGAGGTCAACGGAAACGACACGAGCCTTCAGACCCAGCTGCGACTCGAAACGCCGGGCGGCGTCATCGGCGTTGGGCCGGTTCCGGCCCGAGCCGACCAGGAGAGCGAAGAAGCGGCCGCTCGGTGCGAGTTGCGTCGGTGCCTGCGGCTTTGCCGCCGGATGGGCCGCCGCGGGTGCTGGCTTCAGCGTGGCGGGCTGGGGCGGGGCGGGAGGCTGCAGGAAGACCTGCGTCGGCGCGGACGGTAAAGGGGAACCGGCTGCGGCCGGGCTCGCAGGCGATACGGCGGCTTGCGGTTGAACCGGCTCCGAAGTCTCCCCGTCGGATCGGGCCACGATCACGAGGTCGAGGCCGTCTAGAACCGTCCCGTCGTTCCCGATCTCGAGTGTCCTCGTGGCGGCCGACTCGGCCCCGATCTTCTCGAGGCTTGCCGCCGCGATACGGAGGCCGTATTTGCCTGGGCGAACCTCGGTGAGTGTGAAGTAGCCGTCCCAGGCGGAGCCCGCGGTCTTCGACACGGCGCCCGTGGCGTCCACCAATTCCACTTTGACGCCGCCCCCCGGCCGTTGACTCCCTGAACGCTGGACGAACACCGAGCCCGTTACCTCGCCCGTGACGAGGACGGGAATGCTGATCACAGGAGCGCGCCCGGGGCGTGGAACGATGGTCACCCCTTCGATAGCGGGCTTCCAGAAGGGGTCCGCGAGGGTCTCGGTCGCGACGGTGACGCCCGCGGCCTGGTACGGGGTCAGGCTGGGCACGAAGACGGACCCCTGCCCGTCGGTGGCGGCGTTCGTCCGGGAGCCGTTCACGAGGAAGCGCACCTGGTCGAGTGGCTGGTCGCCGGCGTCGAGGTTCCCGTTCGCGTTGTTGTCCAGGAACGTCCGGCCCACGAGCGCCCCGGTTCCCGCGATCTGCCGGGCCGACGCGTGCCATCTTCCCCCGTCGTCCCTTCCGATCCCGACGCTCAGCTGGGCCACCGCGCGCAGGCCTTCGGGGCTCGAGTATCCCGCCTGGAGGCCGTAGCCGAGGATCCCCTCGTTCCTCGTGACGCCCATCTGGAAGACCGTCTGCCCGGCTTGGAACGACCGCGTCACACTCGCGCTGGCCGCGAATCCTTTCCCAAGGCGGCGCTCGGCGCCGAGCGACCCGCCCTGTATCACCGCTGAGGGCGTAAGCGAGTAGTTCACGCCGCCCTGCACGGTGAGGCCGCGACCGTAGCGGCTGACGAGAAGATTTCCCGTGACGAGGTCCGAGGTGCTCCCGACGCCGCTCTCGTGAGTCCACGAGATCTGGTTCGACGTCGATACCCCGCCGACGTAGGCCGACAGCCTCCCGTTCAGCTGAAGGGTCGAGGTGCCATCGGTCCGTTCGGCCCGCTCGGCGACAAGGCTCAGCGGGAGCCTGGGCAGGAAGCTCTTCGGGATGGCCCCGTCGAAGCGGAGGTAGCTTCGCCGCCGCACATCCCCGGCGATCGACCGGAACCAGTCCGTTACATAGTCCCTCAGCTCGGCGTGCTGGAGGAGGATCCCGACGCCCCCGACCCGTGTCTGGGCCCCCACCTGCAAGGCCCTTCCGCCGGTTCCCGAGAAGGCCAGGTCCCCGCGGAAGAAAACCGCACCGAGCGAAGCCCTCAGGCCTGCCGTGGCGTAGTCCCTCTCCTCCCCCCCGGGGACGATGGCGGACCGGGCCACCGCCGCGGAGAGGGCGACGCTTCTGGAGAGCCCGAACTCCCCCTCGAGCCAGGCGCGCCGGCCGGCGCTCGCCGGGTAGGTTTCGAGAAGACGCAGGCTCGGGTCGAGCGCCCCGGCGCGGTACCGGAGCACTCCGGCCGGGGTGAGAGTCTCCGTGGCGCTGAACGTCCTCGTCTCCTCCCGCCGCTGTCCCGACGGCCCGTAGAAGACGAGACGGTAGACGTTCACGCCGAAGTAGACCGGCACGTCGAGGAACTCGTAGAGCCCGTCCGGCCGCGAGCGCTGGAACGCGAGGAGATCCCCGTTGAGGAACAGCTCGAGCGACCAGCCGGAAGGGAGATCGCCCCGCAGGGCCGTTCTGTCGAAGTAGGCCGAGTGCTGGACGGGGAAGCTGCTGAACACGGCGCCAGTGCCGGACGCCGGGGCCATCACCAGCTCCAGTCCACCGCTGAAAACGTTCCCGAGAGCGGCCTCCGTGGCGTGGAGAGGCCCAAGCAGCCCGGCCGCCGGGTCCTTCCTCCCCAGCGTCCCGCGAATGTCCGAGATGCCGGTTTGCGTGCCGGACAGATACCCGTCGAAGCTCGCCCAGAAAAGATCGGCCGCGACGTGGGTCGAGTAAGCGACGCGGAGCTGCGAGCTGCCGCCAGCCGAGGGGGGATCCAGCGCCACCTGCGCGGTCTGATCGAGGAACGGCCCGCCGAACAGCCGGTACGGGATTCTCATGGCCGGGTAGCCCGGTATGCGTTCATCTCTTTTCCGGAGGGCGTCCCCTCTCTTTTCGCGAGCCAGGCGTTCCTGCAGGGGCAGCGGCGAGCGCGGCGTCACCGTGAGGGTGGCCTCGTTGGCGTTCACCGCGAGGTCGACCGGCAGGAGGCGCGTCAGGAGGCCCAGGCCGAGGAAGATGTCCCCCTCGGCGACTTTCAGGAGGCCCTTTTCGATCGGCATCTCCGAGTCGCCGATGGTCAGGGTGAGGCGCTCGCCGTCCACGGCGAACGTCGCGTTCGACGGGATTCGTCCCCGGAGGGCCGAGGAGCGCGGGTCGAGGCTGACCTCGATCTCGAAAATGCGGCAGAGCTCGCCGAGGGGAAAGAGAAGGCCCGAAGCCCCGCGGTAAGCCGGGATCGCGTCGGCAAGCACGCTCCTGTCGAGAACGACTGCATACAGCTCGGCCGAGCTCTCTTCCTCCGAAAGGCCCCGCACTGGGACGCCCGACGCCGTCTCTACGCCAAAGACCGCGCCCGTCGCCAGCAGGAGCGCCAGGGCGACGCCGGCCTTCCCGGCATCACGGAAGAATGAGTTCGGCTGCCGCCAGGACGCGGTCACCCTTTTCCTCGTCCACGAAGCGGACTTGCAGGCGTCCCGCCGCCAGGCTCACACCCGCGGGAGGCCTGAGCGACAGCTGGAAACGGCGAAGGGCGTTGGGAACGTAGACGCCGATTCCCTTGGTCAGGCCGACTTCCACCGGGCGCCCACCCGTGGGCTGGAACGTCGCGACGAGCTTTCCGTAGAGGGATCGATCGCCCGAACGCCGGATGGTGACGTCCAGCAAGGGCGGGGCGCCGTCTTTGCCGGGCCGGAGGACCGGAGCGTCCAGCGCCACCGTCGCGGCCGTCTCCCCCTGCCGGACGATGACGGAGATCGCCACGCCGACGTTGAGCTGGACCTTGAAGGCGAGTTCATCGTCGGGGGCGTTCCCGGCCGCCGCCTGGGAGACGGGGCTGAAAACGAGGTGCGAACGGTACTCCCCGGCAGGCAGGTCGACGGGCTTGCGCAGCGCAACCCGGACGACCTGGGACGTGCCCGGCTCCAGAGTCACCTGCCGCGGCGAATACCGGATGAGACCATCTGCGGCACGGTCCTCGACCGAGGGGGCCGGGATCTCCCGCATGTCGCCATCTTCGCTCATGGCGTAGAAGGCGATCCGGATCCGGTACGTTGCGGCCCCCGTTCCCTTGTTGGCGAGCGTCAGCTCCCCAGTCCGGGTCCTTCCCTCGAAAACGAGCCGGGTCGGAGCGACCAGGAGTGAGCCCGCGCCTCCTGGCTCCGCCGCGGGGGACTCGGCGGCGGCTGCCAGGCAAGCCGCGATCAGAATCCCTGCCAGCCGCGTGCGATGCCGGGGCCGGAAAAGAGGGGTCATCCCCTGCGGGTCTGCGCTCATCGGGTCCTCGTCGGTTTCTCGCGGGTCATTCCGCGTGGAAGTTCAATTGTAGGTAACGGTGACCTCGAAGGAGCCCGAGTACGCGCCCCTGGCCTGGTTCGCGGCGAGGTGAAGCGTGGCCCCCACGAAGAGGTCCCTGGAGCCGGAACCGTCGAAAGTGCCGGTCCCGGAAGGGAGGCTCTGAAAGGTGTCGACGGTGAGTCCGGCGGTCCCGTTGATGAGAGGCTCCGAGGTCGGGAGCAGGATGGCGAACGTGACGTTCGGGGTGCCCGAGATCGTGAAGCTCGCCCGGGTGAAGGAGCTGGTCACGGGCATCGCCCCGCCTGAAGACGTCCGCGTGCCGAGAGGGCTGACGGTGGCGGTGCCGGCCGTGTCGCTCGTGGCGATTTTCCCGAAGGTCAGGTCGGTGTTCGTCTGGACGGTCTGCCCAAAGGCAACGGCCACCGCCCCGAGGAGGGCGGTGGCCATCAAGATGGCGCGGCAGTTGCGAAGTTGCATCGCCGCGCTCGCCCGTTCAGTTGTAGGTCACGGTGACGGTGAGGCCGGCCGCGTTGGTGTAGGTTGCCTTCGTCGGAGCGGCGGCGACGTTCAGCGTGCCGCCGACGTACAGGATCATCGACCCGGTGCCGGAGGTTGTGTATGGACCGGCAGTCTGGACAAAGTTGTCGACCGTCACCACGGTCGAGCCGGTGGAGCCCCCCAGCGTGAGGGCTTCGGTCGGGAAGACCGGCACGAAGGTGGTGCTGTTCTCGCCCGAAACGGTGAACTTGGCGGCAAGCCGAGTCGTTCCGGTGATGAGCTCACCACCCGTGGACGTGACGGCCACGACAGGTTCAGCGATAGCACTGAGCGTCACCGTGGTCGCCGCCGTCGAATCCGGGTTCGCAGCGATCTTGCCAAACTCGAGGGCCGTGTTGTTCGCGATCGTCAGGGCCGTCATGATCTCCGCATTCGTGGCGGCGTGGGCGTGGCCCTCGGTCTGGGCCATGGCGTTTGGCGCGAAGCTGGCGATGGCGACGATGGCGGTGGCGACGATGATCTTTCTCATTTGATTTCCGACCTTTCTGAGCCTATTCCGTTTGGGAGTTGACCGGGTCTATTTCTGACGCTCTGACCTGAACCTGGCTTTCGTATACCGTGGCTTTTTGCCGCGCCCCGAGGGCTGCCGGCCTTGCCTACGAATCTGGGGCTGTCTCCTTCATGCCGCTCTCCCTTCGCCTCGTCCTACAGCAACGGCTGTGCCAGAGCCGTCCCACTGCCACGAACCGCTGATGGAGCGGGTTTCCGCTTCCGACGTCCCTCTCCCCGGATGTCTGCCATGTGCTACCGCTGACCCAACCGCTGACACAGAAGTGTCTTTCGGGACACTTCGGCTCGGTCGCTCGACTCATGCACCGGCTGGCCGGCGGCGACGCCCCGACGAATGCCGCCGGGGACGCGGAATCGGGGCGACAGCAGGCAGCCCCCGGCCCGCGCCGCGTGACCTTCTCCCCCGCCGCCCGTAATCCGGAGAAGAAGGAGACTCCCATGCTCGATCGCACGCTGCGCTTTGCCCTCCTCGCAGCCGCCACCACCGTCCTCGTCCTTGGCCTTGCCGATCCCGCCCTCGCCCGGAACGCGGAAGTCTCGATCGACTCGTCAGGGTCAGAGCAGGGCTGCGCCGGGCTCCGGGTCCGCTTCGACGGCGAGACGGCCGTCAAGGCCGAGCAGTCGCTGTCCGTCCCGGGAGGGACGCCGCTGCGGCTCCACGCCCCCGACTCCTCCGCCCTCCGCGTCACGGGCTGGGACAGGACCGACTTCGAGATCACGGCCTGCAAGGCCGCTCGCGACGCCGCGACTCTTTCGCGCATCTCGGTCTCGGCGCCGAAGGGTGTCGTCTCCGTATCGGGCGTCGTCGAGGACGAGGCCGTCGTCTACTTCTACGTAAAGGCGCCGAAGGGCGCGGTTCTCGACCTCGCGGCCGAGAACGGGCCAATGACGCTGCGGGACCTCGACGGAACCGTCACCGCCCGCCTCGAGAACGGCCCGCTTTCGCTGTCGGGAGTTCACGGCGCCGTCGACGTCGAGGCGACGAACGGCCCGGTCTCCTTCAAGGACGGCTCGGGCGACTGGACGGTCCGGGTGACGAACGGCCCGCTCTCTGCTCATTTCGCCGGCACGCGCTGGGAAGGGAAAGGGCTCGTTGCCGAGACCGTGAACGGCCCTCTCACGGTGAGCCTCGATCCGCGCTTCGCCTCCGGCCTCCGCGTCTCGGCCGCCAGCCACACACCGTTCCGCTGCCGGGCGGCGGCCTGCTCCGGCGCGCGCCGCACCTTCGGCGGCGAGGACGGGGACGGCGACCGGTCCGTCGAGATCGGTGCCGGCGAACCCGTCGTCCGCCTCTCGACCGTGAACGGCCCGGTGACGATCAGGGACGACGCTTCGGGCGCCGACTGACCGGAGCGGAAGCTCCTTGCAGGCTCGAGCCCAGGTCCTGCAGCGATCCACTACACTTCTCTCGTGCGCGTCTACTTGGACCTCTGCTGCCTGAAGAGGCCTTTCGACCTACAGGATCAGCCGATCGTTCGCCTCCAGACGGAGGCCGTGCTCAGCATCCTGGCTCTTCCGTCCAGCCGCATCGACCTCGTCAGATGTCCAGCCCACCTCCTCGAGAATAGCCTGAACCCGGTCGCAGCGCGGAGGGATGCGGTCTCTCTCTGGCTGTCAAACGGCCCGATCACCCGACCGCCTGAAGCCGGGCTCTCAGCGCGCATCGCGACTCTGGTGCCGATGGGGTTCAGGAGCTTCGACGCATTCCATCTGGCCTCGGCGGAGCTTTCCGGAGCGGTCGTCTTCGTCACGGTGGACCTTCGCCTGCTGAAGATCGCTGGGCGCTTTTCGGGGCAGCTCTCGGCGCGTGTCACCGACCCCCTTCGCCTCGTTGAGGAGATCGTCGAATGGACGCACTGATCATCGATCCGCGCGAGCTCCGAGAGACCGGGTTCAGGGCCCTCTCAGGCGCCATCGGGTGGGTCAACGCGGTCCGTTTCCTGCGCCAGCTCGATCCAGGCTCCGGAAACTACACCGAGGAGCGCCAGACGATCCTCCCGGAGTGGGATGCAGAGACGCTCCTCAAGAAGGCAGGAGCGCTGCAAGCGCCTCACGAATCCGGCGGCTAGACCCTTCCGCCGGGGGTCTGGTCTACTTGCGACGACGCTTCGGGCGCCGACTGACCGGACTCTTCGTCTTCCGCCCGGGAGTCCCGACCGCTCTCGGCACGGGAGCCGCGACCGCCTTCGGGGCGGGAGCCCCGGCGACCACGCTCGGAACATCTCCGAGAACGGTCGTGAGCGGGCAGATCTTGAACACGGGGCACTTCTGGCAGCCGACGGCGAGGGCGATGGGACAGAGGGTCATCGGGGATCTCCTTTGGGACCATGTGAACGGGTGGAGTCGACGGGAACGGGCTCGGGCAGACCGCCAGGGATTTCCGTCTTCCTGTGGCGGGCCCTCCACGTCAGCGCGTCGTCGAGGACGCTGTAGCCGGCCGGCACGACGAAGAGCGTGAAGAGGGTGGAGACGGCCATGCCGCCGACGAGCGCCATCGCCATCGGCCGCTGGACCTCGGCCCCCGGTCCGATGGCGAGCGCGGGCGGGAGGGCGCCGACGATGGTGGCGATCGAGGTCATGAGGATCGGCCGGAGCCGAATCGGGCACGCCTCCATGAGGGCCTCGCGGTGCGCGACACCCCGCTCGCGGACCTGGTTGGTGAAGTCGACGAGCATGATCGAGTTCTTCTTCGCGATCCCGACCAGGAGGATGACGCCGAGCATGCTGTAGACGTTGAGGCTCTGCCCACCGATCCAGAGCGCGAAGAGCGCGCCGCTGACGGAGAACGGGAGGGCGAGGAGGACCGTCACGGGGTGCGAGAACGAGTTGAACTGCGAAGCGAGGACCATGTACGCGACGAGGAGGCCGAGGGCGAAGGCGAACCAGAGCGACTGGAACGACTCGCGGAACGCCTTCGTGCTCCCCGCGACGACGGCCCGGTAGCCGTCGGGGAGAACGGACCGCGCGATCTCGAGCGAGCGGTCGACGGCGACGGCCTGCGAAGCGCCGGCCGCGACGTTGGCGAAGACGCTGATCGCCCGCTCCCGGTCGCGGCGCGTGATCGCCTGGAGCGTCGGCTCCTGGTTGATCCGGATCAGCTGCCCGAGGCGGACGACCTCGCCGCTCGCGCTCCGGATCAGGAGGCGCCCGATGTCCTCCGGCCGCTCCCGCTGCGTCGCCAGGAGCCGCCCCCGGATGTCGAAGCGCCGCCCCTTGTCCTTGAACTTGCCGATGCGGACGCCTCCGATGGCCGCGTTCACGGTCTCGCCGATCGTCGACATGCTGACCCCGAGGTCCGCGGCGCGGTCGCGGTCGGGGACGACCTGGATCTCCGGCATCCCCACCTGGTAGTCGGTGTCGACGTCGGTGACGAGGCCCGACTGCCGCATCTGCTCCGCGATCTTGCGCGAGGAGCTGGCGAGGACGCTCCAGTCGCGCCCGCGGATGTTGAACTCGATCGGAAAGCCGCCGCCGCGCGAGGGGCTGAAGCCGGCCTGGGAGATGTCCTGCAGGGAGATCCGGCCCCCGGGGACCGAGGTGGCGAACTTCCTCACGACGTCCATGAACTCGAGCTGCGTCAGCCGGCGCCCCTTCTCCGGGTCGACCGGCCGCTCCCGGGGCTCCTTCATGTTGACGTAGGCCTGTCCGGAGTTGACGTCGCTCCCCCCGCCGACGCTTCCGGCGAAGAGCGTGACCTCGGGCCGCGATATGAGGAACTTCTCGATCTGCCGGAAGTAGCGGTCCGTCGCGTCGAGGCTCGTTCCCACGGGCGTCTGGAAACGGATCGTGAACCGGCTCATGTCCTGGCTCGGAATGAACTCCTGGCGGAGGAGAAAGACCGTCCCGAGGGAGAGGAGAAAGAATGCGAGGGAGGCGAGAAGGACCCGGCCCCGGTGGCGCAGAACCGGTCCGAGCGCCTTCAGGTAGAGCGCGGAGAGCCTCGTGAAGAGACCGTCCACCGCCTGCCCGATCCGCCCGCGGCGCTCGATCTCGAGGAACTGCGAGCAGCGCATCGGGGCGAGGGTGAGGGCCTCGAGAAGCGAGATCAGGACGGCCACCGAGATGGTGACGCCGAACTGGAAGAAGAACTTGCCGATGATCCCCTTCAGGAACGCGACGGGGAGGAAGATCGCGACGATCGCGAGGGTCGTCGCCGCGGCCGCGAAGGTGATCTCGCGCGCGCCGACGGACGCCGCCTTCACCTTCCCCTCACCCATCTCGCGGTGCCGGTAGATGTTCTCGAGCACCATGATGGCGTCGTCGACGACGATGCCGACGACGAGCGTCAGGCCGAGCACCGTGTAGGTGTTGAGCGTGAAGCCGAGGAAGTAGATGACGATGAACGTCCCGAGGATCGACGTCGGAATGGCCAGCAGGATGTTCAGGGTCGTCGACCACGACCCGAGGAAGAGCCAGCAGACGAGGCCCGTCAGGAGCGCCGCGAGGACGAGCGTGAAGAGGATCTCGTGGATCGACCGCTCGATGAACGTCGTCGTGTCCCAGTTCAGCTCGAGCTTCAGCCCTTCCGGCAGCTGGGACTTCAGGACGCCGAGCTTCGCCTTGACGTCGCGCCCCACCTGGACGGCGTTGGCGCCCCTGAGCTTCGTGATGCCGAACCCGATCGACGTCTCGCCCATGGCGCGCATGAGGCGGCGGCGGTCCTCGAGGCCGTCCTCGACGACGGCGACGTCCTTCAGGCGGATCGGCGCGCCGGCCGCGTAGGTGACGACGAGATCGCGGAAGGCCGAGATGTCGATCGCCTCGCCCTGGGCCCTCACGTTCATCTCGCGCTCGGCGCCCTCGATTCGCCCGGCCGGCACCTCCTGGTGCTCCCTCGCGATGGCGCGGTTCACGTCGAGGACGGTGAGGCCATGGGCCTCGAGCCGGGGGGCGTCGTACCAGACGCGGACGTTGCGGTCGCGAAAGCCGAAGACGTGGATCTCGCCGACGCCCTCGATCATCTGAAGCTGGGGCCGGAGGACGTTCCTCACGTAGTCGGCGAGGAAGACGGGGGGACGGTTCCCGGAGAGGACGAACCGGATGATCGGCTGGTCCTCGGGGTTCGTCTTGGAGATGTTCGGGGCGTCGACCTCGCGCGGGAGGTCGTGCATGGCCCGCGAGACCTTCGTCTGGACGTCCTGCAGCGCCGCGTCGATGTCGCGCCCGATGGCGAACTCGAGGGTGAGGTTCGCGCTTCCCTGCCTGGCCGTGGACGACATCTGCTGGACGCCCTCGACGGTCGCGCAGGCGTCCTCGAGGACGTCGACGACGTCGGTCTCCATGATCTCGGGCGAGGCCCCCTCCAGGGAGACCCCGACGCTCACGATCGGGTAGTCGACGTCGGGGTTCTGGCTCACGCCGAGACCCTTGAAGACGTCGCCGAAGCCGGTGTAGCAGAGGATGCCGAAGCCGATCAGGGCGACCATGAGGATCCAGGCGAAGACGTGATTGCGGATCGAGATGTCCGCGAGGGTCATCCCGGTGGCGATCTTTTTCGGGTCCTCCGGAACGGGCGCGGGAGGAGCCTCCGCCATCACGGCACCGCGGCCGGCGCGGGAGCGCCGGCGGCGACCGGCGCGGCGCCCTTCCCGGTGTCGGCGACGGCCTCGACGGCCAGGCCGTCGGAGAGGCGGTCCGAGCCCTCCGTGACGATCGTCTGCCCGGCGACGATCCCCGAGACGATCTCGACGGAACCGTCGCCGGTCCGGAGGCCTATTTGGACCGATTTCGCCAGGGCCTTCCCTTCTTCGACGACGTAGACGACGAAGCCGCGCTCGGTCGCCTGGACGGCGCTTTCGGGAACCGCGATCGCGTTCACGTGCCTGCCGGTGGCGAGCGACACCTCCGCGAAGAAGCCGGGCAGGAGGACGCCGGGGTTCTCCACCCAGGCGAGGACCTCGACCTGGCGCGTCGCCGGGTCGGCGACGCTGCTGACGTGGTAGACGCGCGCGGCGAAGGTCCGCTCGCCCAGCGAGGCGACGCGGAACGCGACGGTCTGGCCGTCCTTCGCCTTCAGCGACTCGGACTCGGAGACCTTGAATCGCAGGCGGAGCCTTCGCGGGTCGACGAGCGTCGCCAGGACGTTGCCGGTCTGGACGAACTGCCCCGTCTCGACGGTACGGGTGTTGATGACTCCGGGGCGCGGGGAGCGGACCGCCGAGCGCTCCTGGTTCTGGAGCGTGATCTCCCACGCGGCCTTCGCCGCCGACGCGTCGGCGGCGAGGCGCTCCGTCTCCAGGCGCGACCGGTTCAGCTCCTCGGGCGCCACGAGGTTCTCTTTCGCGAGGGCCTCGCGCCGCGCCGTGTCCGACTCGGCCCGCTTCCAGTCGGCGATCGCCCTCCGGTGGGCGGCCTCGGCGCGGGCGACCTCGAGGCGGTACCTTTCGGGATCGATCCTCACGAGGACGGTCTGGGCCGTCACGTGGTCACCGGCGTTGAAGAGGACCTCCTTGGCGGCGCCGCCCACCTCCGCGGTGAGGTGAACGAGCTCCTCCGGCTCGAGCGAGCCGAGGACCTTGACCTCGTAGACGACGTCCCTGGCGACGACGGGAGCCGTGCGGACGGCCAGGCCCTTCCCGGCCTTGCGGGACGAGGCGGCGGTGTCCTTCCCCCCGCATCCCAGCGAGACCCCGCAGATGACGGCGACGACGACGAATACGCTGAACTTGCTGGACACCAGACCCCCCTCGATGAACCGCGGTGGTCGCTCCGCGCGAAGCGCGGCCGGCCATTGTCTCTCCCGGCGCGGAGATCGTCCATTGCCGAAAGGTGCGGGACCTTCGGCCTCAGTCGTCATCCCCCTCGCGTTCCTTTCCGTCGCTTCTTCCGCCCTCCTTGATCGTGTCGTGCTCGCTTCCGGACGGATGGCACCTGCGGCACCTGTCGAGGTTCGTGACCCCTTCCTCGCGGTGCTTCTTCTCCATCCGGTCCAGGGAGTGCTCGTGGCAGCCGGTGCAGGAGTACTCCTTCATGCTGGTCCCGGTCCGGTGGCAATCGAGGCACCTGGCAGGGTGGTTCCGAGGGCCAGGAACACCATGGTCAGCGGCATGTGGACCCGGCGCCACTGCTTCATGGTGCCGACGAGGAGGGAATGCCCGAGGAGCTCCTTCTCGACCTCGTCCGGCGCGAGCCCCGCCCGCCGCAGCTCCTCCTCCCGCTCCCGGAGGCTCGCCCGGGCCTCCTCGAGCAGGAACCGGCCCGTGAGGCCGCTCGCCACGACGACGAGCATGGCGAGCACGGCGAGCCACGGGATCAGCGCGTAGAAGTGGATTCCTCCGTGGACGAGCAGGACGAGCGCCCCGATCCAGCCGAGCGTCTCGTGGAGCTTCAGAAGGCCTTTCGGGGACCCGGCGAGGAGGAGCTTCCTCTTCCGGAGCGAGTAGAGGAACGAGGCGACGAGGAGCGCCGACCCCGCGATGCCGCAGTTGCGCCCGACCCACGCCAGCCGCAGGACGTGGAGGACGTAGTCGACGAGCACCGCGCACGCGAGGAGGGCGAGGTACAGCAGCAGCGAGGGGACGATGCGCGTGAACGTGAAACGGAACGCCATCGGTCAGCTCCCGGGAGCAACCGCGCGCCCCGGCCCGAGGATATGCCAGCCGGCGCTGGCGAGGCCGACGCTCACCAGCGCCCCGCGTGGGGTGCGCATGCACCAGGAGCTCGACCATCCTGGGCCGGGTGCTCGGAGCCACACGGCGAGGAGAAGGGCAGCGGTGGCCGGGAGTCTCCACACGACCGCGGAGCATTCCACCGGCACGAGGACCGGCGCTCCGCTTCCCTGCTCCGAGGTCCATACTTGCCCGTTCGAAAGGAGATCGCAGATGAGGACCGCTCCCCCCATCCCTCTCCTCGCCCCGGTCCGCGTCGCATGAGCCTTCGAGCACGGATCCAGGTCCTTCTCGGCTTCCTCGTCGGGATGCCGCTGCTGCTCCTGCTCTTCGAGAGCTACCGGGCGGGCCGAACGGCTTTCCTCGTGGTGACGAGGCAGGAGTCGGTCCAGATCGCAAGGCTCGAAGCCGCGGGCATCGACCTCACCTTCATGCCCCCCCGCCTCGTCGCAGACGGCCTCGCGCTCTCCGTCGAGACCTGCGGATCGCTTCGCGAGGAAGAGGTGCGCGAGCTCCTCCGGCGGACCCTCTTCGCCAATCCCGGCCTCTACGGAATCACGGTGGCGCTGACGCCCGGGGCAACGCCTCTCGGCCGGTTCGCTCCCTACGTCTTCCGGAAGGGCGGGAAGCTCGCCGAAACGACCGTCTCCTACGACTACACGGAGCGGGACTGGTTCCGGCGGCCCGTCGAGTCCGGACGCAGGACGTGGATCCGCCCCTACTTCGGAGAGACGGGCGGCGCTCTGATGGTGACCTATTCCGCCCCGATCCGGAGGGAGGGGCGGGTCGTCGGCGTCGCGAGCGTCGACCTCGACCTCGAGAGCTTCGTCTCGCGCCTCCGGTCGCTCCGCCCGGGAGAGAGAGGAAGCCTCTACCTCGTGAGCCGGAGCGGGCAGATCCTCGCGCATCCCGACCGGCCCGCTGCCGTCGACGCCGACCGCGAGGCGCAGCTCGGCCTCCTGGCGTCCCTCCTGGCGAAACAGGGACGCGACATGGCGGAAATGAAGGACCCAGTCACCCGCGTTCGCTCCTGGATCGTGGAGGAGCCGATCGACTCTCTTTCCGAGGCCAACGGCGGCCAGGGCTGGTCGCTCGTCGTCAGCTGGCCGCTCCGGGACCGCCTCGCTCCGCTCGGAGGGCTCGCCCGGCGGATGCTCGTCCTCTACGTCTTCCTCGGAGGCGCGGCCCTCCTCCTCCTCCAGCGCTCCTTCGAGCAGGTCGTCACACGACCTCTGCTCCGTCTCGCCGAGCAGACGAGGGGATATGCGAATGGCGACTTCCGCCGGCGCCCGCCGGACGCATCGGACCCGCCCGAGATCCGGGAGCTGGGCCTCGCCCTCGAGAACCTCGGGACGGTTCTGGAAAGCGAGAAGCGACGCGAGCCCGGTACGCCGGTGCCGCCTTGAGCATCCTTCTGCTCCTCCTCGGCCCCGGGAGCCTGAAGCGGGAACGGTGGCTCTTCCTCGCCCTCGGCCTCCTCCTCTCGGCGACGGGAGGCGCCGTCGCTCTCCGCTCTCCCGACGACCTGACCCTCGCCGTCCTCGAAGCCGCCGGCTGGATCGCCGTGGCGAGCGGGATCGCGCGGCTCGCGTTCCTCGCCCTCGAGATCGAACGGAAGCTCTGGGGGCCCCTCGTCCAGGGGCTCGTCCGGATCGCCCTCGGGATCGCCATCGCCGACTTCGCCCCCGAATCCGACCAGGCGCTCCCGGGGCTGCTCGGGGTGGCGATGCTCGTCAACGGCTTCTACCAGGGAGCCTCCGCGTCCGTCATCCGGTATCCGCGGTGGGGCTGGTTCCTGGCGAGCGGCCTGGCGCACGTCGGTTTCGGCGGCCTCCTCCTCTTCCGCTGGCGCCAGGCGGCCACCTGGGCCGTTCCCCTCTTCCTCGGCGGCGCGATCGCGATCCTCGGCCTCGCGACGCTCCGGACGGCGCTGCGCGTCGGGCGCTTCCTGCGGGAGGAGAACGCCGGCCCCGCGGAGGAGGCCGTCCGCTACTACCTCGAGTTCCACGTCCCTCGGCGCTTCACCGAGAAGTACGTCTCGGCCGCACCGGCGAAAGACGACGACGCGACGCGTCCGCACGAGGACCTCCTCGTCCACGTCTGGACCCCGACGGCCATCGCCGAGGCCGAGGGAGGCGCCGGCCTCGTGAGCCGGTACGTGGCGGCCCGCGACCGCCAGGGGGGCTTCGCGGTGGGCCACGCGGCTCTCCAGATGGCCCCTGACGTCTACATCAGCCACTGCGACGGCAACCCCGATGCCTTCACCGGCGCCGACGAGGTGTGGCAGACGCTCCGCTCGCGCGACAACCACGGGGTCTTCAACGAGAGCTTCGAGGAGGAAGTCGCCCACTACCCGATGCCGACGGCCACGCTGCTGTTTCGCAAGTTCCGGGCGGACCAGCTCCGGGTCTTCTGGCGGCGCTACCGGATCGTGACCGACTACAACTTCACGAACCGGAACTGCTCCGTCGCCGTCTCGATGGCCCTGGAGGCGGCGCTCGTCGGGAGCCTCGCCGGATCACGCAGCCCGCTGGGAATCCTCTCGCTCCTGACCCGGAGCGAGCTCTGGATCGCCCACTTCATCCGCTGGAAGGCGCGGGAGATGGTCTGGACGCCCGGGATGATGCTCGACTACGCGCGGGCGCTGGCGCGGCTCGTGGAGGGCCGGTGACCTCCGGGGGCGCGCCCGACTCCGCCTCGGACAGGCTCTACGACCTCGGCTTCTTCACCGTCGAGGCCTTCGCGGCGCTCGAGGTCACCGCCGTCATCGTCGCGAACGCGCGCATCACGGCGGGGCTCGGCCTGCCGGAGCGCCTCTCGAGCCTCGTCCTGAACAGCTACCTCGTCCCCCTCTTCTCGGTGATGCTCCTCGTCCTCGCGCTTTCTGGGTGGATCCGGCGCACCTTCGCCCCGACACCGTTCTTCCTGGCCGGTCTGGCCCTCTTCTCGGCCGGCAACGTCGCCTGCTTTCTCTCCCATTCGCCGACGGCGTTCTTCACCGGGCGCGCCGTCATGGGCGTCGGCGGCGCCCTCGCGTTCGCCGGGCAGCTCTGGACGCTCAGCGATCTCCACCGGGCGCGGATCACGCGCCCTCTCGTCTGGGGCGAGGTGGGCGCGGCACTCGGCGTCGTGGCGGGCCCGATGGTCGGAGCGTTCTTCGCCCAGGTGTCTCCGGAAGGGTGGCGGAGCTTCTTCCTCCTGAACGCCGGCCTCGCCGCCGCGACGATCGTCCTGGCCGGGCTCGGCCTCCGTCACAGGACGTCGGCGGCAGTCGGGGCCGCGGCGGAAGCGGAACCCCGGGAGGGGCGCAGGACGGCCGCAGCGATGACCGCGTGGCAGGTCGTCGTCTCCATCCTCGTCGTCGGCGCCGAGTACCTCTTCTCGGACTGGGCGCAGGCGAAGGCGGGAAAGAGCCCGGCCTTCGTCGGAACGCTCACGGCGCTCGCGTCGGCCGGGGCGATCCTCGGCAGCCTCTGGGCCGTCCGGCTCGGGTCGCGCCTCGCGCGCGTTCCCCCCTGGACGGCCGCGGGCCTCTTCGCCTCGCTCCTCGGGCTCGCCGCGAGCCTCTCCGCGGGTGCGTTCGCCTGGGCCTCCGTCCCGATCTTCGCCTCGGGCGTCTGCATGGGGCTGGCGAGCGTCAGCATCTACGCGTCGATCGTCGAGTCGTCCGCCCCGCGCCGGTTCCTGCCGAGGTCGATGGTCTACCTGATCGGGATGCAGGCGGGCAACGCGCTCGGCATCGGGGCGGTGGGCCTCGCCGAGAACCTCGACGCCACCGTCTTCGGCACGGCCGCCCTGCTGGCCGTCGTCCCGGCGCTCGTTTCCGCGGGAATCCTCTCCACGCGGCCCCGTCCCGCCTAGAACACCTTCGAGACGTTGACGAGGAACCCGGCGCGTCCCTTCTCCGCCGCGTCCGCGCGGGCGTTCTCCAGCCCGAAGTTCCAGGAGCCGCAGAGCTCGATCGCGGAGTCCCACGGGAGGCCCGACGTCAGTCCGACGCTCAACGCGGGAAGCGTCGACGTGCGGACACCGCCCGCCCAGGCGAGCGTCCCCCGCATCTGGACGAAGAGGACGGGGAGGACCGCGTACCGGTATTCGAGGCCGGCGACCGCGTACCGCGCGGCGGCGATCTCCTCCACTCCCGCCCCGGGGAGGACGGGGCGCGAAAGGGATTCGAAGTCGCCCCACGCGGAGCCCGCGCCGAGGCGGAAGGTCGAGAAGCGGTCGAGGCCCGTCCCGGCGCCCGCGTGGAACGACGGGACGAGACGGTGCCGGTCGGGAAGGCCCGGAACGCGCAAGGCCGCCCAGGCGTAGGCGCTGACCGACGCCCACGTCCGCCCGTCCCTCGAGAGGCCCGACGCGGGGCTCCCCCAGGCGCTCCAGGACGTCCGGCCCCCCCACGTTCCGTCGAGCCCGGCGGACCACCCGGCGTCCGGCAAAGACAGGTCGTTTCTGGAGAGCGCGTCCGCCCGGAGACGGAGGTGAACGCGCACCTCCGGCGTGTCCCCGGGGAGGACGAAGTCGGGAGAGGTTTCCGAGCCGCGGCGGAACCAGAGCGCGCCGGCTTCGACCGTCAACCCCGCGTCGAAGCCGTTGTAGCTCTCCCCCGGCCCGAGCGCCGCTCTCCAGAGAAGGCCGGCTCCGGCCCGCGCCTGGAAGAACTCCAGCTCTTCCCCGCGGACCTCGGTCCCGTCCACGACCTCGGCGACGGCCCAGGGGAAGGTCTGGCTGTCGAACGAGAGGACGACCCGCGGCCCCTTCCCGCCACTCGGTCCCGCGTCGTACCGGACCTCGTTCGCGATGACCGAGACGAGCGCCCGCAGCCGGCTCTCCCCCGACGCGGGAGCCCGCCAGAGGTAGAGCGCCCCGAGCGGGTCGGCGCCGAGGCCCCGGGAGAACGCGCCGCCCAGGCTCAGGTAGGTCACCCGCGACCCGTCGTCTTCGGCCGCCTCCGCCGCCCCGGACCCGGCGGCCGGGACCCCGCCGGCGGGCACCGGGTCCGCAGCGAATGCGAGGTGAGCCCAGAGGGCCAGGGACGCGAGGCCGAACGCGCCGAGCGGAGCCGGACCGGTTCGCATGTCGTCACTCCGAGGCCCGGTGGCCGGGCCAGCCAGCACCTCATTCTGACGCCGTTCGACGCCGGGAGGATTCCGAGAAGGCTGAGGCCGACGGACGGGAAGGGGAAGCCCCCGCCTACGCCAGTTCGGCGAAGACCGGGGCGTGGTCGGACGGGAGCTTCCCCTTCCGCTCGTCCCGGTCGATGGAGGCGCCCGTGCAGCGGGGGGCGAGCGCCGCGGCGAGGAGGACGTGGTCGATCCGCAGCCCGTCGTTCTTCGGAAAGCCGAGCATCCGGTAGTCCCACCAGGAGAAGAGCCCCCCCTCCTGGTGGTGAAGGCGGAAGGAGTCGACGAGGCCGGTCGAGAGGAGCGCCGCCCACGCCTCGCGCACGTCGGGGTGGCAGAGGACGGAATCGACCCACGCCTCGGGGTTCGCCACGTCGCGCGCCTCGGGGGCGATGTTGAAGTCGCCGCAGAGGACGAGCGGGGGCCCGGCCTTCTGCCGGTCCGCCCACGCGGCGAGCCGGGCGAGCCACTCGAGCTTGTAGGGCCACTTCTCCGAGCCGACCTCCTTGCCGTTCGGAATGTAGGCCGAGGCGATGCGCAGCCCGCCCACCGTCGCCGCCACGAGACGCGCCTGGCTCTCGTCGCCCCCGTCGCCGAAGCCGGTCGTCACGTCGCCCGGCAGCTCGCGCGACAGGATCGCCACGCCGTTGTACGTCTTCTGCCCGAGGACGGCGCTCTCGTACCCGGCCGCTCGCAACTCGTCGAACGGGTAGCTCTTCTCTTCGGTCTTCAGCTCCTGCAGGCAGACGACGTCGGGGCGGTGCCGGCCGAGGAACGCCAGGAGCCGCTCCTTCCGGGCCTTGACCGAGTTCACGTTCCAGGCGGCGATCCGCATCACGGCACCGCGCCCGGCCGCGCCGGGTCGCCGGGCCCGTTCTCCAGCTCGCTCGCGATGAACTCCGCGATTCGTCTGCGGGAGCCTTCGGGCACCTCGACGAACTCCAGCCCGAGCTGCGTCGCCACCTCGCCCTTCGCCGCGTCGTCGCGCTGGAAGAACGCCACCCGCGCGTCGAGAGGAACGACGCCGTCGCGCAGGGTCAGCTCCACCCCGAAAACGTCGCCGAGCGAAGCCTCCAGGGTCGTCCTCACGAGCATCCCGGAAAGACTCAGCCTGAGGACCTCGAAGTCGTAGCGCGCCTCGAGCTCGGCGGGGCGGAGCTTCTCCGCGCGAAAGCGCCCCGTGAGCCTCTGGTGGGGCGCGAGGACGACGTGGTGCTCGAGGAAGCCGAGCAGCCCCTTCGCCTTCTCCGAGAAGACCCCCTCGAATGCGAGGCCGGCCTCGTAGACGGCCTGCGGCTCGCCTCCCCCTTTCGGCCGCGTGCTCGCGAGCCGGCACCAGCGGATCGTCCCGGAGACGTCGACCGCGTCGGCGTCTCCCGCGAGCCGGATGGCGTAGGTCCGTCCGAGCTGCAGCCGCTCGGGCGTCTCGAGCGCGAGGCCCGAGACGCTCAGGTTCCGAACTTTCACCTGAGTCCGGAAAAGGAGCGCCCCGTGGACGTCCTGGACCTCGTAGCGCCTGTGCCGACGCTGACCTGTGTTCGACATGGTCACCTCCGGGGCTGTCCCGCGAAACAGGGCTCGATTCGAACACCGATCGTCCTCGATATCAATGGCCCCGGCCGCCCGCCGGCTCCCGGCCCCTTCGCGAGAGACGTCGCCGTCCGCTAGACTCGAAGGAGCCAGGGCAGGAAGGGGAGGAACGGATGTCGCTCCGCATACGCGTGGTGTCCGCGGACGGGCGCCGCTTCGAGCACGACGTGGAAGGGGAAGAGCTCGTCGTCGGCCGCTCGTCCCGTGCGGGGCTCGCCCTCGCCGACCGGGCGATGTCGCGCGAGCACGCCCGGATCCGCCGGGACGACCAGGGCTGGACCGTGGAAGACCTCGGCTCGCACAACGGAACGCGGCTGAACGAAGCTCCCATCGAAGGGGTCCGGCGGCTCAGGGACGGCGACACCATCTCTCTCGGCGGCAGCGTCCTCACCCTGGAGATCCAGGGCGAGGAGGGCTCCCCTTCCGGCGACTCCGTCATCTACCGTTCGGCGAAGGACCTCCTCCACTCCGCGTCCGGCGGCACGGACGTCTCCGGCGTCGGCATCTCGGGAAAGAAGTCCGCCGACCGGCTCCACATGCTCAACCAGGTCAACCAGGCGCTCGCGAGCTCGATCTCCCTCGAAGAGCTGCTCGAGCTCGTCCTCGACCGCGCCTTCGTCCACTTGAAGCCCCAGGAGGGGGCGATCTACCTGCGCGACACCTCCGGGAACGACATCTGCGCCGCGCGGCGGTCGACGCCGGGGCGCGAGTCGAAGCCGATGCACTCCAAGAGCCTCCTCCACGAGGTCATCGACAAGGGGATGGTGGCCCACGTCGTCGACTCGGCCTCCGACGAGCGCTTCTCCGAGAGCCGGAGCCTGATGATGTCGGGGCTGCGCAGCTTCATCGCCGCGCCGCTCCTCGACGAGCAGGGTGCGCTCGGGATGGTCGTCGTCGGCGCGGCGCTCGGCGTCCGGAGCTTCCGCGACGAGGACCTCGAGCTCCTCGTCTCGCTCGCTTCGGTCGCCGCCCTGCGCATCCGGAACGTGAGGCTCGTCGCCGAGGCGATGGAGCGCCAGAAGCTCGAGCAGGAGGTCCGCCTGGCGCGCCAGATCCAGGTCGCCCTCCTGCCCGCCTCCCTCCCGCCGGTCGCCGGCTGGGAGCTCCACGGCGGGACGCTCCCCTCGCGCGGGGTCTCGGGCGACTTCTACAAGGCGCTCATCCGGGGAGAGGGCGCCGACGTCGCGTTCCTCGTCGCCGACGTCTCGGGCAAGGGAATCGCCGCGTCGCTCCTGACCGCGTCGCTCGAAGCGCTCTCGGCGCTCCCGCTCGAGGGAAACGACCCGCCCGACGTAATCTGCGAAAAGGTGGGAAAGCTCCTCTTCCAGAGAACGCCTCCCGAGAAGTACGCGACGGCATTCCTGGGGATCCTCGAGCCGTCCACCGGCCGGCTCCGCTGGACGAACGCCGGCCACAACCCCGCGCTCCTCCTGCGCGCCGCCGGCGAGGCCGAGTGGCTGAAGTCCAACGGCGTCCCGCTCGGCCTCATCCCTGGGGCTCGCTACAAGGAAGGGGACGTGACGATGGGTCCGGGCGACGCTCTCCTCGTCTACACCGACGGAATCACCGAGGCCCTCAACCCCGAGGAGGAGGAATTCGGAGAGGCCGGGCTCCTGGAAGCGGCCTCGCGACACGGGCACCTGCCGCTGCGTGAAATGGCGGCCGGCCTCGAACGCGATCTCGACACGTTCGCCCGCGGGGTTCCGTTCCACGACGACCGGACCCTCGTCATCGTTCGGCGGAGCCTCTGAGGAGCGCCGGCATGTTCCTGAGGCTCGTTCGCCTGAAGCTGAAGGAGGGCGCCATCTGGCCCCTCCGCGAGTATTACGAGGCACGCGTCCTCCCCGCGCTCGACGGGACGGAAGGGTGCCTCTACGCGGCCCTCCTTCGCCCGACGGCCGACTCCGCGGCCGGGAGCTTCGACTCGCTCACCCTCTGGGAGAGCGCCGCCCACGCCGACGCCTACGTGGACTGCGGTCTCTACGACGACCTCCTCGACGGGGCGGACCCTTTCCTGGCCGCCGCCACGGAGTGGAAGGCCGACCTGTCACGCCTCCTCCCGGGCCAGCGACCGCCGCTCCCCGACCCCGAGGTCGAGACCTTTCCGGTCGAGGTGGCGCGGGACCCGGCCGGCGGAACGGAGGTCCAGGCGCTCTACCTGCGCATCGTCGACCACCGCGTCGAGCCGGCCCGGTTCCAGGAGCTGAAGAAGACCTACGAGGACGCCGTCGCCCCCGCGCTCCTGGAGACCCAGGGCTGCATCGCGACCTATCTCGTCGAGGGGCTGCGGGGAAAGTCGCAGGCCCTCTCCGTCACGTTCTGGCGCGACGAGGCGAGCGCGGTGCGGTACGAGTCCTCGGGCCGGTTCGACGCCCTCGCGTCGCTCCTCGGTCCCTTCCTCTCAGGCCTCTACCAGTGGCGCCTTTCCCTCGCCCCCGCCGGAGAAGAGCGGGGTCTCAGGGGAAGCGACCTCTCCGTCAGCGGTTTCCACGTCGTCGCGGGGAGGAGGCTCCGGTCGCCGAAGCCGTAGCGGCTCACGGAGTCTTCGCCACCTCCATCACCTCGTCGACGATCTTCAGGGTCAGCCCCCAAATGACGCGCCCCTCGAACGTGTAGCAGGGCATCGGGAGCGGCAGCCCCTTCCTCACCCAGGTGAAGGCGCTCCGGTTGCCCCGGTCCAGAAGGAACGAGAGGGGCACCCAGAGCGCCTCCTGGACCTCCTCGTTCAACGTCAGCCGCGGGTCCCCCTCGACCGCGAAGGCGAACGGGACGACGCTGTGGGGCACCGAGCCGAGCGGCAGGTGCGTCCGCACTTCCGAGAGCCGCCCGAGCGGACGGCCGAGGGTCTGGAGGTCGAGAGCGATCTCCTCCCACGTCTCGCGGAGGGCCGCGGCGAGCGGGGAGGCGTCGCCCGGATCGACGCGGCCGCCCGGAAGCCCCATCTGGCCCGACCAAGGGTCGCGAGGGTGCTCGGCCCGGCGGATGAAGAGAAGCTCGATTCCTCCTGCGCCGTCCCGGAGGATCACGGCGACCGCGGCTTTCCGGGTGTCGGGGACCTCCTCTTCGGCCCCCGCCGTCCTCCGGGAAAGGGCATCGGCGAGGCCGGCGACGTCGAGGGCCCTCTTCATCCGTCCGATTCTGGCATCCCCGGTCCGCCGGGGATTGGCCGGGCCCCGGGATCCCGTCAGCGCGCCGGCAGGAGCTCGAGGGCGGCCGCCGCGAGGGCGGTGACTCCGGCCCGGAGGGCAGGGGCATAGTCGGGAGCGAACTCGGCCGAGTGGAGCGGCGGCAGCGACTTCCCGGCCGCTCTCGCCCCGGCGAGCGCCGCGGGCGGCGCCACACCGAGCCAGAACATCGACGCGGGAACCCCCTCGCGCCCGTAGAAGGAGAAGTCCTCGCTGACGCTCGCCGGGGGAAAGTCGGCGACGTTCGCCTCTCCGAGCGCGGCGCGGAAGGCTTCCCGAAGTCGCCCGGTCAGCGGCCCGTCGTTCACGACGCCGGGCGTCGACTCGACGACGGTCACCGTCGGCGCCACCGGAGCGCCTGCCGCCATCGCCTCGGCGGCGGCGACGCGCCGTATCCCTTCGAGAAGGGCCAGCCTCACCTCTTCGCGGTAGGCCCGGACGGTGAGCTTCAGGCGCGCCTCCGGCGGGATGACGTTGTGCTTGGAGCCGGCCTGGAACGAGCCGACGCTCACGACGGCCGGCTCGAAAGGGCTCTTCTCGCGCGAGACGAGGGCCTGGAGCGTGACGACGAACCGAGCGCCGATGAGGATCGGGTCGATCGTCCGGTGCGGCATCGCCCCGTGCCCCCCCTTTCCGTGAATCGTCACGTCGACCGAGTCGACGGAGGCGAAGGCCGGGCCGGGAGTCACTCCCACCCGCCCCGCGGCCAGATCCGGCGTGACGTGGAGGGCCACGGCGAAGGAGGGGCGCGGAAACCGGGTGAAGAGACCGTCCTTCAGCATCGTCTCCGCCCCGGCCCCCTTCTCCTCGGCCGGCTGGCCCACCATGACGAGCGTGCCCCGCCAGCTCGCCTTCGCGCGGGCGAGAAGGGTCGCCGCTCCGGTCCAGACGGTCATGTGCAGGTCGTGCCCGCAGGCGTGCATCGCGGGAACCGGCTGCCCGTGCTCGTCTTTCCCGAAAGCCCGGCTCGCGTAGGGCAGGCCCGTCTTCTCCTCGACGGGGAGTGCGTCGAGGTCGGTGCGGAGCATCACCACCGGGCCTTCGCCGTTCCCGAGGACGCCGACGACCCCCGTGCCCCCGACCTTCTCCGTCACCTCGAAGCCGAGAGAACGGAGGCGCTCGGCCAGCCTGCCGGCCGTCGCCTCCTCCTGCATGGACAGCTCCGGCGTCTCGTGAAGCTCCCTGTAGAGCGCCTCGAGGGCGGGCGCGGCCTCGGACAGGGGCCCCAGGACGGCCGCGAGGCGGGGCTCGACCGAGGCAGGGGCAGAGAGCGCCGGGAAGGCAGGACCCGCGGGGAGGGCGGCGGCAGGTTGCATCGGACTCTCCATCGGGGACTCTCGCCTTCGGCGGCGGACTATGCCAGAGGAGAAGCGCGATCGCTCACGCCTGCCGGCGGCGCAGCCCGAGGTACGCACCGACGGCCGCCGCGGCGGCCAGGAGCGCCAGGAGAACGGGACGGAAGCGCCCCTTCTTCGCGACGTGGAAGGAGGATGCGATCTCCCGCTGCACCTCGCGATTCCTCCATTTCTCCTCCTCCGAGGAGACCTCGATGCTGAAGGTCCGGTCGTCCCACGGCACCACGGCCGTCAGGCCGTGGCGCGTGACCTTGCCGCCCGAGAGGCTGTCGGCGGAGTAGACCCAGGCCGGCCTCCCGCCCACCCGAAAGTCTTCGACCGGTCCATAGCGCGACAGGCGGTCACCGTACCGGGAGTGGTACCGGTCCCGGACGGCCTCGACCTCCGCTCGCGTGGAGAGCCCCTCGTATTCGGAGATCGTCACCGAGGTCTTCCAGTCCATCCCCCCGGGAGCCACGTAGGCGTACTGGCCCAGCACGCGCCGGTCGGGAAGCGGGAGACGGGAGGACCTGATCGAATTCGTGTACGCCAGGCCGTCCGGGACCGTGGAGAGCTGCGGCCCTTCGTACACGGGTTCGCATCCCGAGAGCGAAAAGACGGCCGCCACGGCGCAGAGGGCGCGGACCAGGTTCATCGGTTTCCGGAATCGTAGCGCGCTCCGTGCTTTACGCCGGAGGCCATCTGTCGCAAAGTGGAGGGGTGAGCCCCGAGACGCCCGGCTGGGTCCGCGACGCCGTCTTCTACCAGATCTTCCCCGACCGCTTCGCGCAGAGCGGGCGCCTCGCCAGGCCCGCGAACCTCGAGCCGTGGGACTCCCCGCCGACGGCCCACGGCTTCAAGGGAGGCGATCTCCTCGGCGTCGCCGAGAAGCTCGACGACCTGAAAGAGCTCGGCGTCGACGCCCTCTACCTCAACCCGGTCTTCGCCTCCGCCGCGAACCACAGATACCACACCTGGGACTATCACCGGGTCGACCCGCTCCTGGGAGGCGACGCCGCCCTCCGCGAGCTCCTCGACGCGGCCCACGCCCGCGGGATGCACGTGGTCCTCGACGGTGTCTTCAATCACGTCGGCCGGGGTTTCTTCGCCTTCCACCACATCCTCGAGAACGGGGCCGACTCGCCCTACCTCGACTGGTTCGTCCTCGACCTCGAAAGGCTCCGGGCCGGGAGGCCGCTCGGCGCCTACGCCGAGCCGAAGCTCCTGCGCCGCGGAAAGAAGCACAGGCCCGCGTTCGAGGAACTCGGCTACGCGGCGTGGTGGGACCTCCCCGCCCTGCCGAAGCTCGACACGCGGACCGCCGCCGTCCGCGAGTACCTCTGGGACGTCGCCGAGCGCTGGGTCCGCTTCGGCATCGACGGCTGGCGGCTCGACGTGCCATCCGAGATCGACGACGACGACTTCTGGCGCGAGCTCAGGCGCCGCGTCAAGCGCGCCAATCCCGAGGCCTACCTCGTCGGCGAGATCTGGTACGACGCGCGACGGTGGCTCTCGGGCGACCAGTTCGACGCGACGATGAACTACCCGCTCGCCAAGGCGGCGCTCGGCTTCTTCGTCAGGGGCCTCGACCTGGACGCTCTTCGCACCGTCGGCGGCTACCGCGACGTGCGGCCCCTCGACGCCGGGGATTTCGCCGCCGAGGTCGAACGGGTCCTCGGCCTCTACGACCCCGCCGTCCGGGACGTCCAGCTGAATCTCCTCGACAGCCACGACACGCCCCGCTTCCTCACCGCGTCCGGCAACGACCTCGCCGCCCTCGAGATGGCGTTCCTCTTCCTCTTCACGCTCCCCGGCGCGCCGTGCATCTACTACGGCGACGAGATCGGCCTCGAAGGAGGCCCCGACCCCGACTGCCGGCGCTCCTTCCCCTGGGACGAGTCGCTCTGGGACCACGTCCTGCGCGATCACGTCAAGCGGCTCGCAGCTCTCCGGCACGCGCACCCGTCGCTTCGGCGGGGTTCGTTCCGCACGCTCAGGGCCGAGAACGGGGTCGTCGCCTTCGAGCGCGCCGACGACCGGGGCGACGCCGTCGTCGCCGTCTTCAACGTCTCCCGCGAGGAGCGAAGAGTCGACCTTCCCGTGGGGGGCATCGGCCCGCTTCTCGTCGACGCCGCCACCGGCGAGGAGCTGACGGTGACCGAGGGCGAGCTGCGCGACGTCATCCTCCCTCCGAGGTCCGGACGCGCCCTCGCCGTGCCGGCCCCGAACGGCTGACGCTCCGAAGGGCGCGTGAGGCCGCTCTACCACCTCCTCGACCCCCTCTGGCGCCGATTCCCCTTCCCGGCCGGCCACACTTTCGAATCGACGGCGTTCGAGGACGCGACGGTCCTCCGCATGGCGAGGACGTACAGGGGGAGGGAGATCCTCCCCGTCTACTGCTACGCGGTGGGAGACACCCTCGTCGACAGCGGCATCTCCTCCGTCGCGGACGAGGTCGCCGCGGCGGCGCGGAAAGCGAGGATCTCCCGCGTCGTCCTGACCCACCACCACGAGGACCACTCGGGCAACGCCGCCCTCCTCGCGTCCCGCGGCGCCGAGGTCCTCGCGACGGCTCCCGGCGTGCGGCTCGTGGCGCACGACCTCCCGCGCCGCTTCTACCAGCACGTCCTCTGGGGCGAGGCCGATCCCGTCGAGGCCCGCGAGGTCCCGGCCGAGATTCCTCTCGGCAGGTTCACCGCGCGCGTCATCCCCGCCTCGGGGCACTCCGTCGACCAGCTCGCCCTCCACGTTCCCGAGCGGGGCTGGCTCCTCTCGGGCGACGCCTTCGCCGCCGAGAGGGTGAAGGTCTTCCGCGGCGACGAGGACTTCTACGAGTCCTGCTCGACGCTCGAGCGATTCCTGACGCTCGACTTCGACGCCCTCCTCTGCGCCCACCGGCCCCGTTTCACCGGCGGCAAGGAGGCGATCCGCGCCAAGCTCGCCTGGCTACGCGAGCTCGAGGGACGCGTGAAGGAGTCTCGCGGGAAGGGGCGTTCGGTCCGCCGCATCGTCCGGGAGCTCGGGATAGAGCCCTCCTCGGCTTTCTTCACGATCACGTTCGGCGACGTGACGACCGCGAATCTCGTCCGGTCGATCCTCGGCGGGCCGAAGTGGCGCGTCGAGGTCGCGCGCGCGCTCGCCTCCTCGGGCTGAGCGGGACGAGCGCGACGGCGAACCGTTGCGGCGACGCCGGTCGCGAGCGCGACGGGAGCCCGTGCGAGAGGTCTGACCGGGGACCATCCCGAAGTCGGAGCGCCTGCTTTCTCGAGGCCCACTGATGCATTTTCATCACGCCCCTCCTGGCGAGTCGGTTGAGACCTCAATTCAAGATTCGCACAACACTCGTGCGCAAAAACACTTCCCCGGCGATCTCCTCCGGCCGGTTCGCGAAGGGTGCCGACGGGGGCAACCGAGAAACCGCTTCAATCTGGGGTCTTTGAATGATGGCGCCGCAACGCGGCAAGGCTCACCATTCGTTACGGGACGGAAACGGTAATCTTATGGCGAGGGGGCTGCGTGCCAGGTAGTCATCCCAATTCCCCGGTCCTGATCGGGACGGGTCCTGGTGACGGCACGCCAACCGTCGGACGGCCTCGCCCGGCAGGCCCCGCAGGATCCTCCGGTTCCGCCCGCGAACCCCTCCCCCCTCTCTCTCAACGGCAGAGCCCGAACCACGACGACTCACGCGACTTTGGAACGCACCGAAACAGGATGGGAGATCGATGAGCAACACCGTCCGTTATGACGATCGAACCCCGCGGCTCTTCTTCCTGGCCGCCGTGGTATGGGCCGTGGTCGGCATGCTCGTGGGGGTCCTGATCGCGGCCATGCTCTTCCTGCCGAAGCTGAACCTGGCGCCGTACCTGACGTTCGGCAGGCTCCGGCCGCTGCACACGAACGCGGTGATCTTCGCGTTCATCGGCAACATCATCTTCGCGGGGACCTACCACTCGATGCAGCGGCTGCTGAAGACCCGCCTCTTCAGCAGCGTCCTGTCGAAGATCCACTTCTGGGGCTGGCAGCTCCTGATCGTGGCGGCGGCTCTGGCGCTCGTCACGGGCCACACGCAGGCCAAGGAGTACGCCGAGCTTCCGTGGGTCCTCGACGTCGTGATCGCGGTCCTCTGGGTGATCTTCGCGATCAACTTCTTCGGGACGATCGCGATCCGCCGCGAGAAGCACCTCTACGTCGCGATCTGGTTCTACATCGCGACGATCGTCGCCGTGGCCATCCTGCACATCGGCAACAGCATGGCGATGCCCTACTCCTGGTTCGGGAGCTACTCGGCCTACGCGGGAGTCAAGGACGCCCTGATGCAGTGGTGGTACGGCCACAACGCAGTCGCGTTCTTCCTGACGACCCCGTTCCTCGGCCTCATGTACTACTACCTGCCCAAGGCGGCCGACCGCCCGGTCTTCAGCTACCGGCTGTCGATCATGCACTTCTGGTCGCTCGTCTTCGTCTACATCTGGGCGGGCCCGCACCACCTCCACTACTCGGCCATCCCCGAGTGGGCCTCGACCCTCGGGATGCTCTTCTCGCTGATCCTCTGGATGCCCTCCTGGGGCGGCATGGTGAACGGCTTCTTCACCCTTCGCGGCGCCTGGCACAAGCTGCGCGAGGACCCCATCCTGAAGTTCATGGTCGTCGCCGTCACGTACTACGGCATGTCGACGTTCGAAGGCCCGATGATGTCGATCAAGTCGGTGAACGCGGTCTCGCACTTCACCGACTGGACGATCGGACACGTCCACGCGGGCGCCCTCGGCTGGAACGCGTTCCTCTCGTTCGCCATCCTGTACTGGGCCGTCCCGAGGCTCTGGAAGACGGAGCTCTACTCGAAGCCGCTCGCCACGACGCACTTCTGGGTCGCGACGATCGGCCTGATCCTCTACCAGGTCTCGATGTGGGTCGCCGGCATCACCCAGTGGGCGATGTGGCGCGCCTTCGAGCCCGACGGCCGCCTCGTCTACCCCGACTTCATCGAGACCGTCATCAAGATCGTCCCGATGTACTGGGTCCGGCTCGTGGCGGCGATCCTCTTCTTCGGGGGCGCGCTCATCCTCGTCTACAACCTCGTGAAGACGATCAAGAGCGCCCCGGCGAACTTCGCCGAGGAGCCCGAGGTGAACGCGCCGCCGCTCGTCGCCGACCTGTCGGCGCCGGGCGCCGTCACGCCGGCGAACACCTACGACCACGCGCTCTACCGCTTCCAGTACTCCCTGCGCCACGGTTTCCACCGGATTCTCGAGGGGAAGATCGTCCTCTTCACGGTCCTCACCGCGCTCGCCCTCGCCGTCGGCTCTCTCGTCGAGGCGCTCCCGATGTTCTTCGACAAGTCGAACGTCAAGGAGATCGCGAGCGTCAAGCCCTACACGCCGCTCGAGGTCCTCGGGCGCGACATCTACATCCGCGAGGGCTGCTACAACTGCCACTCGCAGCTCGTCCGCCCGTTCCGTTACGAGACGGAGCGCTACGGCGAGTATTCGAAGGCGGGCGAGTACGTCTACGACCACCCCTTCCAGTGGGGCTCCAAGCGGACCGGCCCCGACCTGCACCGCGTCGGCGGGAAGTACCCCTCGCTCTGGCACGTCCGCCACATGGAAGGCCCCGCGCTCGACGACGCCCGGCTCGGTCATGCCGCGCTACCCGCACCTTCTGACGGACTCGATCGACGTGGCCAGCATCGGCCCGAAAATGCGCGCCCTCCGCTCCGTCGGCACGCCCTACACGGATGGCGAGATCGAGACGGCCCCGGCCAGCATCGAGGCCCAGGCGAAGGCGATCGCCACCGAGGTCGAGCTCCAGCGCGGCCCCGCGGGCCTCGCGGACAAGGAGATCACGGCGCTCACCGCCTATCTCCAGCGTCTCGGGACCGACATCAAGTGGAAGAGAGTCGCTCCGCAGGCCCCGCTCGCGCCCGCCGCGCCGGCGGTTCCCGTCCCGCCCCCCGCGACGACGGCTCCGGCCGCCGTCGCAGGGATGTAGCCGTGCTGCAGGAGCTCACCGCCCGGACGGGAGCGACCGCCTGGGCGATCGCATCGATGCTCTTCTTCCTCGCCGTCTGGCTCTTCGTCACCGTCCGGGTCTTCCGGGCCCGTGCCGAGGAGCTGGACGCGCACGCCCGCCTTCCCCTCGAAGGGGACGGCGACCCGGCGGAACTCCCTGCGGGCGCGAGCCCGAGAGCCTGACGAGAGGGGACCATGGCACAGTTCGAGGACAAGGTTCTTCACGAGCTCGACGGGATCAAGGAATACGACAACCCGATGCCGGGCTGGCTCATGGCCATCTGGTGGGGCTCGCTGATCTTCTCGGCCGCCTACCTCATCTTCTACGCCCTGAGCTTCGGCGAGGGCTCGATGGAGTCCGAGTTCCGGGCCGACACCTCGCAGGCGCTCACCGAGATCCAGGCGCACTACGACGCGAACCCAATGGTGCCGCCTTCGGCGGCAGAGCTCCTCGCCGGCGCGAAGAACGCCGCGGTGCTCGACCTGGCGGCAGCCCGGTTCACGAAATCGTGCGCGCCCTGCCACGGCGCCCAGGCCCAGGGCCTCATCGGACCGAACCTCACCGACGACCGCTGGATCCACGGCGGTTCGGTCGAGCAGATCTTCCAGTCCCTCGCGAAGGGCTGGCCGGCCAAGGGAATGCCGCCGTGGGGACGCGCAATGAAACCCGAGGAGCTCTCCGCGCTGGTCTCCTACGTGAGGAGCCTGCAGGGGACGAACCCGCCGAACCCCAAGCCCGCGGAGGGCGAACCCTTCTCGCCCGAGCCGCTCCCCGGGAGCTGACGTGGCGCCTGCCGTCGCCCAGCCGCCAGCGGCCCCTCGCAGAAGGAGCCCGTGCAGGAGTCGCCGGCGGAGCGGGAGCGGATCTTCAACGTCGCGCCGGAAGAGGACCTCCTCTACAGCATTTCAGCTGACGGCAAGCGGAAAATCATGCACCCGATCGTCCACGAAGGGCGGTTCTGGAAGGTCCGCCGGGCGATCGCGTACGGCCTTTTCGTCACCTTTTTCGCCCTGCCGCTGATCTCCATGGGCGGAGCTCCGGCCATCCTCCTCGACCTGGCGACGCGCCGTTTCCACATCTTCGGCGGCACCTTCCACCCCACCGACAACCTTCTCCTCGCCGCTTTCGGCCTCGGCGTCATCGTGACCGTCTTCTTCGTCGGCTCGACCTTCGGACGGATGTGGTGCGGCTACGCCTGTCCCCAGACCGTCTACCTCGAGTTCCTCTTCCGGCCTATCGAGGCCTTCCTCGAGGGGGGCCCGCTGAAGCAGAAGAAGCTGAACGCGGCCCCGTGGAGCGGCCGGAAGGCCGCGATCAAGGTCGCCAAGTGGACGATCTGGACCGTCATCGCGCTCCTGATGGCCTCGACGTTCGTCGCTTACTTCGTCGGCTGGGGCCCTCTTCTGCGAGGTCTCTCGACCGAGCCGCTCGCCTGGAAAGGGGCCCTTTTCGCGATCGCCTTCGTGACGGCCGCCATCGTCTTCGACTTCGGATGGTTCCGCGACCAGATGTGCACGATCGCCTGTCCCTACGGGCGCCTCCAGAACGTCATGGCCGACCAGGACACGATCCTCGTCGCCTACGACCAGCAGCGCGGCGACCCGAAGGTGAAGGTGAAGGACCGCGTTGGCGGCGTTCCCGCGGGCGACTGCATCGCGTGCCGCAGCTGCGTGAACGCCTGCCCGACCGGCACGGACATCCGCCGGGGCCTCCAGCCCGAGTGCATCGGGACGGCTCAGTGCATCGACGCCTGCGAGGTCGTGATGATCGGCCAGGGCAAGCCGATCGGCCTCATCAAGTACACCTCCGAGCGCGAGCAGAAGGGGGGCGTCCGCCGCATCTGGCGGCCGCGCAACATCGCCTACCTCGCGCTCCTGACGATCGCCTGGGGCACTCTCGCCGTCCTCGTCCTGACGCGAGGCGACGCCCTCGTCGAGGTCGTCCGCGGCGGACGCGAGCCCTACCGGCTCCTCCCGAACGGCCAGGTGGCGAACCAGCAGCGCATGAGGTTCACGAACCAGCTCGGCGAGACGCAGAGCTTCACCGTCGAGGTCCTCGCCCCGGCGGGAGCCAGCCTCGTCGTCGGCGATTCGCCCGTCGTCGTCGAGCCGTCCCGGCTCGTAACGGTCAACGCGGTCACGACGGTCCCCCAGAGCGTCTTCGTGGACGGCCAGATCCCCGTCCGCTACCTGGTGAAGTCCGACAAGGGCTTCCGCAAGGAAGTGGAGTTCCTCCTCCTCGGTCCGTACGGGCCGGCCCCGGGGAAGCCGTGAAGATCTTCCGCCTCGTCTCCGAGTACCGCTGGCCGATCTACGTCGGCGCCCTCCTCTCCATGTCCGTGATCGCGAGCGGGATTCTCGTCTGGGTCGCGACCCGCCCCGACAGCCCACGCCCGATCAAGGGCTACTACGAGGCCGCGAAGGCCTGGGACGCCGACGAGGCGGTCGAGGACGCGAGCCGGCAGCTCGGCTGGACGGTCCGCTACGAGCTCCCGTCCGGAGTCCCGCACTTTCCGGGAATGCCGCGCCCCGTCGACGTCCGCGTGGCGGATCGCGACGGGAAGGCGATCACCGGTCTCTCGGGCCGCCTCTTCGCCCTCCGTCCCTCGGATACCCGCCTGAACCAGACCGGCGACCTCGTCGAGCTGCCGCAGGAGGCCGGGAGCTACCGGACCCTCGTCCGCATCGACGAGGCCGGGTCCTGGGAGCTGCGGATCGACGTGAAGAGGGACGGGCTCCGATTCGTCCACGCGGCCCGCCTCGCGGTGGCCGCGGACCAGTCCGCCGGGGAGGCGAGAGTCCCGTGACGCGCTCCCGCGAGAGCCGGCACCTGAGCGTCGCCCCCCGGGCGTGCGCACACTGCGGCCTCGCGGTCCCGGCCAGCCTCGTTCGTGAAGGCGAGGACGAGCAGTTCTGCTGCTCCGGCTGCCGGCAGGTCTACTCGCTCGTACGCGAGTGGGGTTTCGACCAGTACTACCGTCTCGTCGACCAGCAGCAGGGCGTGCTCGAGCCCGCGCGAGTCTCGGGCCGGAGCTTCGAGGACTTCGACGACGCGCTCCTGCAGGCCGAGGCGACCGAGCCGCTCGGGGCGGAGCGGTGCCGCACCCGCCTCTACCTCGAGGGGGTCCACTGCGCGGCGTGCGTCTGGCTCGTCGAGAAGCTCCCGGCCGCTCTCCCGGGGGTCGACGAGGTCCGGCTCAACATCGGGAGCGCCGTCGCAGAGGTGACCTGGGAGCCCGGGAAGACGCGGCTCTCCTCGATCGCCCGCGCGCTCGACCGGCTCGGCTACACGCCGCACGTCCACCGGGCCTCCCGGGTGCAGGAAGCCCGGCGAACCGAGGACCGCGCCATGCTGGCCAGGCTCGGCGTCGCCGCGGCGTGCGCGATGAACCTCATGTTCCTCCACGGGGCGCTCTACGCCGGCGAGTACTCGGGGATGGCCTCGGCCTATGAGGCCTTCTTCCGCTGGCTCTCCCTGGCGGTCGCCGTCCCGGTTCTCCTCTTCTCGGCGCGCCCGTTCTTTCAGACGGCCCTCGCCGGCCTGCGGGCCCGCATCGTCCACATAGACCTTCCCGTCGCGATCGCGCTCCTCGTCGCTTTCCTGGCGAGCGCGTGGAACACGATCCGGGGAAGCGGCCCTCTCTGGTTCGACTCCCTGGCCATGCTCGTCGCGGCCCTCCTCGGCGCCCGGCAGGTCCAGAGGGCCGCGCAGCGCGTGGCTCTCGAGCGGGCCGACAGCCTTCGGGGCGTTGCGTTCCTCGAGTTCGCCCGCCGGCTCGACGGAGACGGCCCGGGCGCGGTCGCCGTCGAGGTGCCGCTCGCCGCGCTGGCGCCGGGCGACCGGGTCGAGGTCCGCTCCGGCGAGCTCGTCCCCGTCGACGGCGTCGTCCTGTCGGGCCGCTCGTCCCTCGACAACGCCGTTCTGACGGGCGAGGCCGTTGCGCTCCCCGTGCGGGAGGGCGACCTGGTCAACGCCGGCGCCACGAACCTCGGGGCCCGCCTCGTCGTCCGCGTCGACGCCGCCGGCGAGAAGACCCGCGTCGGAGCTCTCCTGGCGATCGTCCAGGAGGCTCTGTCCCGCAAGCCCGCCCTCCTCCGGACGACCGACCTGCTGGCCCGGCGCTTCGTCCAGGCACTCCTCGTCCTCGCCGTCCTCACTGGCGTGGCGTGGATCCACCGGGGCCCGCAGGTCGCTCTCGAGCGCGTCGTCGCTCTCCTCGTCGTCGCCTGCCCTTGCGCGCTCGGGCTCTCGGTCCCGCTCGCCGTCTCCGTAGCCCTGATGCGCGCCGCTCGCTCGGGCATCTTCGTCAAGAACCCCGATGCCCTCGAGCGGCTCCGCCAGGCCGACACGGTCCTCCTCGACAAGACCGGGACGCTCACCGAGGGGCGTGCCACCGTCTCCCGGTGGCACGGCGAGAACGCGGCCCTCCAGCTCGCGCGGGCGCTCGAGGCGGAGTCGTCCCACGCCGTGGCCCGGGCCTTCCGCGCCTCCTACGGCCGCTCGGTGCGGGTCGTGAGGGAAGCCGAGGACGTCCTGGAGATCCCGGGGCAGGGAATTTCCGGGCGGCTCGACGGCCGGGACGTGAGGGTCGGCAACCGGATCCACGTCGAGGCCGCGGGCGCCTCCATCCCCTCCGCTCTCGCCGAGGTCGCCGAAGGGTTCGTCGCGGAGGGGCTCAGCCCCGTCTTCGTGGCCGTCGACCGGCGAATCGCCGGCGTCGCGGGTGTGGGAGACCCTCTCCGCCCGGATACCCTGCGGACCATCTCGGCGCTCAGGGAACGCGGCCTCCGCATCCGGATCCTCTCCGGCGACCACCCCGCCGTCGTGGCGCGGGTCGCGGCCGAGCTCGGAATCCCGTCCGTGGATGCGCTCGGCGGGCTGTCGCCGGAGGCCAAGCGGGACCTCGTTGCCGGCCTCACCGGCGTCCCCGGCCGCACCGGAACCGTCGTGATGGTCGGGGACGGGGTGAACGACGCGGCGGCGCTCGCCCTGGCCGACGTCGGGATCGCCGTGCACGGAGGCATGGGAGCGACGATCGTCGCCGCCGACATCGTCCTCGTGCGCGACGGGGTCACGCCGCTCCTCGACCTCCTCGACGGAGCCCGGCGCCTCCACGGCGTGATCCGCCGCAACCTCGGCTTCTCCCTCGCATACAACGTCACCGCGTCGACGCTCGCGCTTCTCGGCTTCGTGGGGCCGCTTCTGGCCGCGATCCTGATGCCGGTGTCGTCGCTGAGCGTCGTTCTCTCCTCTGCTCTCACCCGCACTTTCGCTCGCCCCCGCCCGGGCCGCCCCGTCCGCCCGGACGCCGCCGGGGAAGGCGTGGCGGCGGAGGCCTGAAGTGGAGACGATCTTCGTTCTCCTCCCCCTGGCGCTCCTCATCGCGGCGATCGCCGTCGGCCTCTTCATCTGGGCCGCGAAGACGGGCCAGTTCGACGACCTGGACACCCCCGCGGTGCGGATCCTCTTCGACGACGAGGAGCCGCGCCGGCCGGCCACGGCAAACGCCTCCACCGCTCCCCCGGGGACGGCGGCCGAGGCGGTACTCGAAGTGATTCCCAGAGAAACGACGAAAGCCGATTCGACAAGGAGGGCCTCCGAATGAGCCTAGGGAGAACGCCCGTGCGCATCCTGATGCTGGTCCTGGCGGTGGCCGTGACCGGCTCCTTCGCGTACGCGTTCAGCAACGTGCGCAAGGGGTACGAGCCACGCCAGCCCATCCTCTTCCGGCACACGCGAATGGCCGGAACACCCGTCTGGCAGACGGACGCGACGGGCGCGAAGGTGAACGTCGGGGGCTTCGGCATCCCCTGCGTCTACTGCCACACCATGCCCTACAAGGGGCGCCACTCGACGGTCCCGTCGACGGCCGTCTGCATGAACTGCCACACGAGCGTCGGCCTCGGCAGGGAGTGGGTCCTGAAGATGAAGGACTACTGGGACCGGGGCGAGCCGATCCCGTGGGTGAAGGTTCACGACCTCCCCGACTTCGCCTACTACGACCACTCGGCCCACCTGAACGCGAAGAACGAGAAGGGCGAGCCGAAGATCCCGAACAAGGATGCCCAGGGCAAGCCGATCAACCAGTGCGAGGCCTGCCACGGGAAGGTCGAGACGATGGAGATCGTCTCCGTGCAGAACACCTTCAACATGCAGTGGTGCCTCGACTGTCACAGGAAGCCCGACATGAAGGCCCCGACCGACTGCATCGCCTGCCACCGGTAGAGGGAGATGACGATGAATCCGAACGAGACCAGCGCTCAGCCGGACGCCTCGGGCCTCGACCGGCGCGAGTTCCTCCGGTTGAGCGGCACGCTCGCGGCGGCAGGGGCCCTCGCGAGCGCCGGCTGCCAGCCGCCCCAGGAACAGACGATTCCGTTCCACGACATGCCCGAGAGCCTCGTGGACGGGATGGGCCGGGCCCGCTTCTTCCACACCGTGATCGACGGCGGACCCGTCCTCGTCCGCACGCGGGAAGGGCGGCCGATCCTCGTCGCCCCCAGCCCCACCGACGCGAGCGGCCGGGGACTCACCGTGCGCCACCAGGCCGCGCTGATGGACCTCTACGACCCTGACCGGGCCAAAGGGCCCGTCTCCGTTCGCCGGGGCAAGGGTCCGACGGTCGCGAGCAGCTGGAGCGTCGTCGGCTCAGAGGTCGTCTCCCGCCTCGCCAAGGCCGGGAGCGGCGCCGTCCTCCTCACGGGCCCCGTCGCGAGCCCGTCCCTCGCCGCCTCCATCGCGGCCCTCTCGGCCCACACGGGCCTCAGGCACGTCGCCTGGTCGCCCGTCGAGCCGGACGCGGCCGCCGGCGCCTGCGGGCAGGCCTTCGGTCACAGCGGGGCCCCGCGCCCGCGCCTCGACAAGGCCGACCTCGTCCTCGGCCTCGGGGCCGAGTTCCTCGACCGGCCGGCCGACGGCCTCGAGCGCGACTTCGCCCTCCGGCGCTCTCCCGAGCAGGCCGAAGGGGCGAAGATGAGCCGCTTCGTCCAGCTCGAAGGCCGCCTGACTCTGACGGGGGCCAACGCCGACAAGCGGTTCCGCGTCCGCGACTCGCAGCTCGCCCCCGTCGCCTGCGCCCTCGCGCACGAGCTCGTCGTCGTGAAGAAGACGGGCCCGCTCGCCGGGAACGCCCAGGCCGAGGCGGCCCTCGCCCCGTTCGCCGTCGACGCCGTCGCGAAGACGTCGGGAGTTTCCGCCGAGCAGCTGAAGGGCCTCGCCGGCGAGCTCGCCGCCGCCCGCGGAAAGGCCCTCGTCCTGGCGGGCGGCTCGGCCAGCGGCTCGGCCGCCGGAGAGGCCCTCGAGCTCGCGGCGGTCCTCCTGAACCTCTCCCTCGACTCCTATTCCGCCGGGCTCTTCGACGAGGCCTCCGCCGAGCAGCTCCCCTCGGGGAGCGCGAAGGCCCTCGAAGCCCTCGCGGGCGAGATGCACTCCGGCAAGGTCACGCTCCTCGTCGTGGCCGGCGCGAACCCGGTCTACGACGCACCCGCCTCACTGAAGCTCGCCGAGGCGCTTGCGAAGGTCCCATTCGTCGTCTCCCTGAACGACCGGATCGACGAGACGAGCGCCCGAGCCGACTTCCTCGCCCCGGCGAGCCACCCCTTCGAGTGCTGGAGCGACGCCGCTCTCCCCCGGGGGATCTTCGCCGTCCAGCAACCCGTCATCCAGCCCCTGAACGACACCCGCGGTCTCCTCGACGTCCTCGTCGAGTGGAGCGCCGCCGCCGGAGTCCCCGGCGCGGCCGCCCTCGTCGCCGCCGCGGCCCCCGTGCCGGGAGCGGCGGCGGCCCAGCCCGTCCCGAACCCGAGCCTCGCCTGGCACTTCCTCCGCGCGGGGTGGGCCGCACGGCTCGCCCTCGAGCCCGGCTCGGCGGCCTTCGAAGCCGCCTGGAACGAGGTCCTCCGCTCCGGCGCCTGGCAGGGACCGGCGCCCGCGGCGCCTCCCGCCCGCACGCTCGCCCCGGCGGCGCTCGCCCTCCTCGCCTCTCTCCCGGCCAGCCCCGCCGGCCTCGAGCTGCAGCTCTACCCGCACCTGGCCCTCCACGACGGTCAGCACGGCAACAACGCCTGGCTGCACGAGTTCCCCGACCCGATCACCCGCATCTCGTGGGGCGGCGCGCTCTCGATGGCGCCGCGCCGCTTCGACGAGATGAAGCTCGCGAGCGGGGATCTCGTCGAGGTCGACGCCGGTCATGCCAAGGTCGTCGCCCCGGCCTACCGCCACGCCGGGATGCACTACGACCAGGTCGCCCTTCCCCTCGGCCTCGGCCGCACCGCCTGCGGCGACATCGGCGGCGGCGTCGGGCCGAACGCCTTCGCGCTCCGCCTCCTCGCCGGCGGGCGCCCCCTCTCCGCCGCCCTCCCCGTCAAGCTCACGCGCGTCTCCGGCAACGAGGCGCTCGCCTTCGCGCAGGGCTCCGACGTCATCGACCGCGAGGCCCGGCCGCTCGTCCCGGTGACGACCCTCTCCGAGTACGAGAAGAACCAGAAGTCGGGAACCGAGCAGCAGGCCGGCGGCCCCTCGGCCTGGCCCGAGCACCCCTACCCCAACGCCCGCTGGGCGATGGCCATCGACCTCAGCAAGTGCAACGGCTGCGGCAAGTGCACCATCGGCTGCCAGGCCGAGAACAACGTCCCGGTCGTCGGACGGCGCGGCATCATCGACGGCCGCGAGATGTCGTGGATGCGGATCGACCGCTACTACGACGCGCCGAAGAAGGACGGCCGCTGGGACGCCGACGTCTGGGACGGCCCCCTCGAAGTGGTCGAGGAGCCGCAGACGCTCTTCGAGCCGATGCTCTGCCAGCACTGCGAGAACGCCCCCTGCGAGACCGTCTGCCCCTTCGTGGCGACGATGCACAGCACCGACGGCCTGAACCAGCAGATCTACAACCGCTGCGTCGGGACCCGCTACTGCGCCAACAACTGCCCGTTCAAGGTGCGGCGGTTCAACTTCTGGGAGTACGGCAAAGCCCAGGAGAGCGCGCTCTTCCGGGCGCTCGAGCCGCGCATCAAGCGAAACGCGGAGCTGAACACCCGCGCCCCGATGCAGATGAAGAACAACCCGGAGGTGACGGTGAGGAGCCGCGGCGTCATGGAGAAGTGCTCCTTCTGCGTCCAGCGGATCCAGGAAGCCAAGGCCGCGGCCACGCGCGAGGGGAAGAGCAAGGTCCACTTCCCCGATGGCGCCGTCGTGCCTGCCTGCATGGAAGCCTGCCCCACCGGCGCCATCACTTTCGGCGACGTGAACGCCCCCGGCTCGAAGGTCGCGGCGCTCGCCGCCAGCCCGCGGGCCATGAAGCTCCTCGAGGCTATCAACGTCAAGCCGTCCATCTCCTACCTGACGAAGGTGCGCAATGACAAGGCATGAGGCGAGTCCCTACGCCACGGTGATGGACGACAGCCAGCTCACGGGCCGGCCGATCGTCCTCGCGGGGGCCGGCCCCTACGGGGGCGACCTGGAGATCCCCGAGCCGCTCGTCACCGGCGGGAAGAAGTGGTCCGACGTCGACCGAGACATCTGCATGCACGCCGAGCAGTTCCCCACGAAGAAGTGGTGGATCGCGTTCGCCGTCGCGCTGACGTTCCTCGGCCTCCTCGTCTTCTCGCTGATCTTCCTCCTCTACGCGGGGATGGGCATCGTCGGCATCAACCACCCGGTCGGCTGGGGCTCGTTCATCATCAACTTCGTCTTCTGGATCGGCATCGGCCACGCCGGAACGCTCATCTCGGCGGTCCTCTTCCTCTTCCGCCAGCAGTGGCGCACCGGCATCAACCGCGCCGCCGAGGCGATGACGCTCTTCGCCGTCGCCTGCGCCGGCATCTTCCCGGTCATCCACCTCGGGCGCGCCTGGTTCGCCTACTGGCTCGTCCCCTACCCCAACGCCCGCGGCCCGCTCTGGATCAACTTCAACTCGCCGCTCGCGTGGGACATCTTCGCCATCTCGACCTACGGCCTGGTGTCACTCGCGTTCTGGTACGTCGGGCTGCTGCCCGACCTGGCGACCGTGAGGGACCGGGCGACGCACCCGTGGCGCAAGTCGCTCTACAACGCGATGAGCTTCGGCTGGAACGGCTCGCACCGCGCCTGGCGGCACTACGAGTCGGCCTACATGATCCTCGCCGGCCTCGCGACGCCGCTCGTCTTCTCGGTCCACACGATCGTCTCGTTCGACTTCGCCACCTCGGTCATGCCGGGCTGGCACACGACGATCTTCCCGCCCTACTTCGTCATCGGCGCGATCTTCTCGGGCTTCGCGATGGTCATCACGCTGATGACGTTCATGCGCGGCTACTTCGGCATGAAGAACTACGTCACGCTGAACCACATGGAGTCGATGGCGAAGATCCTGATGCTGACGGGCATGCTCGTCGGGTTCGCCTACTCCACCGAGTTCTTCATGGCCTGGTACTCGGGAAGCGAGTGGGAAGGGTTCATCTTCAAGAACCGGGCGTTCGGCCCCTACAGCTGGGCCTACGCCATCATGTTCACCTGCAACGCCATCGTGCCGCAGATCTTCTGGTGGAAGAAGATGAGACGGCACACCTGGGTCCTCTTCGTCGTCTCGATCCTCGTGAACGTCGGGATGTGGTTCGAGCGGTACGTCATCGTCGTCACCTCGCTTCACCGCGACTACCTCCCCTCGTCCTGGGGCATGTACTCCCTCACGCGCTGGGACTTCGCGATCCTCCTCGGCTCCTTCGGCCTCTTCTTCACCCTCTTCCTCCTCTTCGTCCGCTTCCTCCCCGTGGTCGCGATCTCGGAGGTCAAGGGCGTGATGGACCCGAAGGTCGCCCGCAGCGCCCCGACGGACGCTCTCCCCGCCAACGCCGCCGTCGCGGCGCACCAGGAGGCCTGAGCCATGACGCCGACCTCGAACAAGGGCGTCCTCGGTCACTTCTGCGAGCCGGCCGATGCCCTGGCCGCCGCCGCGAAGGTCCGCGATGCCGGCTGGAAGCACTTCGACTTCCTCACCCCGTTCCCGATCCACGGCATGGAAGAGGCCATGGGGCAGAAGCGCTCGTGGATCCCCTGGGTGACGCTGGTCCTGGCCCTCTGCGGGATCCTCTTCGCGCAGGGGCTCCAGAACTACGTGATGGTCTTCGACTGGCCGATGAACTTCGGCGGCAAGCCCCACGCGGCCTGGCCGTCGTACATCCCGATCACCTTCGAGGCGATGGTCTTCTGGGCCGCGCTCGGGAGCGCCCTCGTGGCGATCGTCGCCGGCAAGATCGACACGATCCCGCAGCCGCCGCCGATGCTCGTGAAGACGGGCGCCACGGTCGACCGCTTCGTCCTCTGGATCTCCGCCACCGACCCGAAGTGGAACGCCGCCGAGGCCGAGGCCTTCGTGAAGTCCCTCGGCGCCCACGGCGTCCGCCTCGTCGACGTAAAGGAAGAGGCCGATGCGTAACGCCGCACGCACGCTCGCTCTCGTGTCTCTCGCGTTCTCCACGCTCTTCGCGGGAGGCTGCGACGTCGGCCTCCCGGCCGGGCGGACCCCGCACCGCGAGGGGAACCGGCTCGACATGAACGACCAGCTCAAGCTCAAGCCGCAGCGCAAGGACCTCTTCGGCTCTCGCGCGACGGGCCTGATGGAACCCCAGCCGGGGACCGTCGCCGTCGGAGAGGAGCCCTACCCCTACGCCCAGAACGAGGCCGACAAGGCGGGCGCCGGGCTGAAGAACCCACTCCAGCCGACGCCCGAGGTCCTCGCGCACGGCAAGTTCGTCTTCGAGAACGTCTGCGTCACCTGCCACGGCCCGAAGGGCGCCGGCGACGGGATCGTCACCGCGCTCTTCCCCAAGCCTCCGAGCCTGATGACCCAGAAGGTGCGCGACTGGCCCGACGGCCAGCTCTTCCACCGCCCGATGCGCGGCCAGAACTCGATGCCGAGCCACTCGCGGCAGGTCGACCAGAACGACGCCTGGTCCGTCGTCCTCTACATCCGGCAGATGCAGTCCGTCGAGCCCGTCGCCCCGCCCGCGGCCGTCCCGCCCGCACCCGCCGCCGCGGAGGCCCAGGCGGCTTCGCCCGCCCCGGCGCCCGCGGCCGCCGCCGTCCCCGGAGGGAAGTAATGAGCCACGCTCACCACAACGAACTTCCGGCAGCCCCGGCCCGGCTCTCGGTCCCGGGAATCGTCCAGGGGCTCGCCATCGCGTTCGTCCTGATCGGCGGCGCGGCCCTCGGCTGGGCCTTCGCCGGCGGGCACGCGCAGCTCGCCTGGAGCGCGTACCTCATCGGGTCGTTCTTCGCGCTCGGCCTCGGCGTCTTCGGCGCCGCCTGGCTCGCGATCCTCTACCTCGCCCGGGGCAACTGGTCCGTCACGATGCGCCGCATCCCGGAGGCGATGACGGCGTGGCTCCTTCCCGGCGGCGTCCTGACGATGGCCGTCGGGCTCGGGGCCCACTCCCTCTACCACTGGTCGCACGCGGACGTCGTCGCCAAGGACGCGCTCCTGACCCACAAGGCGCCGTTCCTGAACATGACGATGTTCACCGCCCTCGTCGGCGCCAGCCTCCTCCTCTGGGTCGTCTTCTCGGCGCTCCTCACCGGGACCTCGCGCCGCCAGGACCGCGAGGGCGGTATCGGAGCGAGCCGGACGAGCCGGACCCTCTCCGCGATCTTCCTCGTCGTCTTCGCGTTCACCATCAGCATCGTCAGCTTCTACCTCCTTCTCTCCCTCGACGCCCACTGGTTCTCGACGATGTTCGCCGTCCTCGTCTTCACCGACGTCGTCCAGACGGGCACCGCGTTCGTCGCCGTCGTGGCGGGCCTCCTCGTGATGGGCGGGCAGCTGAAGGGCTTCCTGAACGAGAACCACCTCCACAGCCTCGGAAAGATGGTCTTCGCGTCGACCGGGTTCTGGGCCTACATCTACTTCTGCCAGCACATGCTCATCTGGTACGCGAACCTCCCCGAGGAGACCGTCTACTTCATGAAGCGAGCCGGCAACGGATGGCTCCCCTACCTGCTGATCCTGCCGCTCCTCAAGTTCGTCGTCCCCTTCCTCTTCCTCCTGCCGCGCGACGCCAAGCGACAGCCGAAGAGGCTCGTCGCCCTCTCCCTCGTCATCCTCTTCGCGCAGTTCTGGGAGCTCTACGTCATGGTGGGGCCGGCGATGGGGCACGGGGCCGAGGCCGCCCACGCCCACCTTCCGGTCGTCGAGCTCGCCGCCACGCTCGGGTTCACCGGCCTCTTCGTCCTCGTCTTCGCCTGGGCTCTCGTCCGGCACGACGCCGTCCCCCTGAAGGACCCGGCCCTGGCCGAGTGCCTCGACTATCATTGCTGACGGTTCCATGAAGCTCCGCGAGACCCTGCTCGGCCTTCTCGTCCTCGCCCTCGTCCTGGGCGGGGTCTGGTGGGTCCGCGGCCGGAGTCCCGCGAAGAAGAAGCCGGCGGCTCCGGCCACCGCCGGGAAAGCCGGTGCTGGCGCCGCCAGGGCCGCCACGGCGCCAAGGATCGTCACCGCCACAGAGACCCCGGACGTCACCCTCGCCGACCAGACCGCCGACGCGGGGGGCGTCCGGCTCTCTCTCTCGGTGGCGACCCGCCCGATCCTGGCGTTCACGAAGGTCCGATTCCGGGTGCACGCCGATTCGGGCGGCGTGCCGCTGGACCTCTCCTACGCCCACCTCATCTTCGAGATGGCGATGCCGATGGGCAACCACAACTACAGGCTCATCCCCGCGGCTGGCGGGTGGCAGGAGGCCGAGGTCGTACTCCCCTGCTGCCAGAACGGAAATCGACGCTGGTATGCCACCGTCGAGGGAACCGTCGGCGGCCTGCGCCGATCCGCCCGCTTCCAGTTCGACCTGACGCCTCCCTCGAGCCCGCCGGCTCCTTGATCGAGGAGATCGAACTTCTCGGCTTCCTGACGCTCGGCCCCCTCGGAGGCTTCGGGCGCCGCGTCGGGATGTGCTCGCCGTTCGTCCTTTTCGTCTCCCGCCACTACGTCTCTCCCGACGCGGGAGGCGGTGGAGCCGACCCCGCCGCGGTCCGTCGCGCGGCGTTCAGGGCCCGGCTCTGGTACACGCTCGGCCGGATCCTCACCTACGTGGCCCTCGGTGCCCTCGCCGGGGCCCTCGGCGGCGGAGGGAAGCTCTTCAGCCGCGCTGCCGGCGCACTCGAGGGACGCGTCCCCGGCCACCCGTTCGCGACGGGGCTTTTCCTCGGCGTCTCCCTCGCGGACGAGCTCCTCGCGAGGCATCGGGCGTTCCTCAACCGGCTCTCGCAGGCGTTCCTCCTCGCCATGGGCGCCTGGTTCCTCTGGACGGGGCTCGCCGGGAGCTGAGCCGCCGGGCCTGCCGGCGCCGTCAGTCCGCGACCGCGGCGATCTCTTCCGCCGTGAATCCGAGCTCGTGAAGGACCCGCGACGTGTCGGCGCCGAGCCCTGGCGCCGGCGCGAGCGGGCGCCTGAGGCCCGGCACGCCGAGGAAGGCGGCGGGGGTCGCCATGACGCCGCCCCCGGGCACTGAGGTCCGTTCCATGCGCGCCGCGAGGTCGTCGCGCGCCGAGGCGAGATCGTTCACGGGCGTGAGAGGAATGCCGAGCGCACGGGCGAGCTCCACCCAGTCGGCGCGGGATCGGGAGCCGAAGACGCCGGCGAGCTTCGCCGCGGCCTCGGCTCCCCTCGCGCCCGTGTCGAGGCCGTCGCCGGCGTGCTCGGGCATCCCCGCCAGCTCGCAGAGGGCGGCCCAGAACTTCGGCTCGATGGCGCCGAGCGCCACCCTCTCGCCGTCCGCGCAGGCGTAGGTCCGGTAGCCCGGACACCTCCCCGCGAGGATTCCGTCGAGGACGCCCCCCCCGCCCGCGCCGACCTCGGCGAAGGACCAGGTGAGGAAAGGGAGCGGTCCCGTGACGAGAGGCTGATCGACGTGGAGGCCCCGGCCGGTGCGATGCTTCAGGAGGAGTGCCGCGAGCGTGGACGAGAGGGCCAGGAGCCCGGTGGTGACGTCGGCCACCTGGACCCGCGGCAGATCCCCGGGCGGGAGCTCCGAAAGGAAGCCCGTCATCGCCGTGAAGTTCAGGTCGTGCCCGATGCGGGCCGATTCGGGCCCGTCGGAGCCGAAGCTCGAGAGGGAGACGACGACGAGACCGGGATTCTGCGCGACGAGCCGTTCGTACCCGAGGTCCCACCTGTCGAGCGTCCCGGGACGGAAGCTCTCCACGAGGACGTCCGCGTGCCGCGCCATCTTGCGGAGCGCCGCGGCGCCGGCAGGCGACTTCAGGTCGAGCGCGACGGATTCGACGCCCCGGAAGAAGGCGAGGAACCCGACCCCCGTGCCTCCCACGAGGGGCGGCGTGATCCGCATCGGGTCGCCCGAGTGCGGGTCCTCGATCTTGATGACGCGCGCTCCGAGATCGACGAGGTTCCTCGCGAGGACGGCTCCGGGAAGCATGCGGGAGACGTCGAGGACGATCGTCCCGGCGAGCGGGAGCGGCGCGGTCACGTCGTCGCCTTCCGGAACATCCGACCGAACCGGGTCATCGCCCCGATGTTGGAGACCTTCACTTTTCCGAGAAGAAAGGCGGTCTCGGGAGAGAGCTGGCCGCACTCGATGGCGAGGTAGGTCTTCTCCGTCGTCGTGACGACGCAGTCGGCGAGCCCGTCGTGCCCCTCGAGCGTCCGGCAGGCGCCATCCTCGATGGCGACGGTCCAGTCCGAACGCGGGACGTCCTTGAAGCGGAAGTGGAAGCGGGCGCTCCAGCCGGAGGCGCGGTCGACCCGGAAGCGCAACGGGAGCGTGGCGAAGAGCTCGGCGACGTTCGTCGGGACAGGGACGCTCGGGCCGAGCGAGATGGGTCCGGTGACGAGCGTGACGGCGTCGTGGATCGTCGGGCCAGGCGGCACGGGGCCCGGCCCGGGCGTGAGCAGCGCCTCGGTAAAGACGGCGTCGAGGGTCTCGGTCACGTCCGCATCGAGCAGCTCGGGGGGGACGGGAAACTCCGCGAACGCATCGGGCTCGCCGGCCACGCTGTTCTCCGCGGTCTCCGCGGTCTTCGCGGGCTCAGCAGTCTCAGCAGTCTCAGCAGGCTCAGCAGGCTTCGCGGCCACTTCGACCTCATCGACCTCATCGACCTCTCGCCTGGGAAAGGCCACTCCGTCGAGGACCGCCTTCGAAATGATCTCGCGCATGATCTCGCTCGTCCCGGCGACGATCGTCCCGAAGCGGGAGTCGCGGAAGAAGCGCTCGATCGGGTACTCCTCGACCGTCCCGAAGCCGCCGAAGAACTGGAGGCACTCGTCGGCCGTCCTCTTCGACAGCTCCGTGGCGAGGAGCTTGGCCATGCACGCCTCGGCGACCGGGTTCTCGCCCTTCTCGTGGAGCCAGGCCGCGTGGTAGACGAGCTGGGCCGCCGCTTCCAGCTCGGCGTGGAGGTCGGCGAGCCGGTGTCGGATCGCCTGGAACTTCCCGATCGGCCTCCCGAACGCCTGGCGCTCGAAGATGTACTTCCGCGTCTCCTCGAGGGCGAGGCGGCAGCTACCGACCGAAGTCGCCGCCGTGACGAGCCGCTCGAGGACGAACGTCTCCATGATGAGGTAGAAGCCCTCGTTCTCCTCTCCGACGAGGTTGCCGAGCGGAACGCGGACGTTCTCGAACGTCAGCTCGCCCGTGTCGGACGAGTGCCACCCCATCTTCCGGAGGCGGGCGCGGGAAAAGCCCGGCGTGTCGGCCTCGACGACGATCAGGCTGAGGCCGCCCGCGCCCGCGTCCCTATCGGTCCGGCAGGCGACGACGACGAAGTCCCCTTCGACCCCGTTCGTGATCCAGGTCTTCGCCCCGTCGATGACCCACGTATCGCCGTCCCTCCGTGCCGTCGTCCGGATCGCCGCGACGTCGGAGCCGGTGTCGGGCTCGGAGATGGCGATCGCCCCGACCTCGGTCCCGGCGATCGACGGCTCCAGCCAGCGCCGCTTCTGCTCCCGGGTGCCGTGAAGGTGGATCGCTCCCGTGGCGATGAACTGCTGCACCGAGACCGCCGCGACGAAGCCCCCCATCAGGGAGCGCGGGAGCTCCTCGAGGAAGGCGAGCGCGTGGAAGATCGACGCCCCCGTCCCGCCCAGCTCTTCGGGGAAGAGGATCCCCAGGAGCCCCAGGTCGCCCATCCGGCGGAACGTCTCGCGCGGAATCCGTCGCGCCTCTTCCCACTCCCGGGCGTGAGGGGCGACTTCGGTTTCGAGGAACTGGCGAACCGTCCGGCGGAAGCTCTCGTGCTCCTCTCCGAAGTAGATGGAGGTCATGCTCACCCTCGGGATGAAATAATCGGGTCTACCCTTGATTCAGGAGATTACGCCTCTGCCCGAGACCTTGCCCGCCCAGGAAGCCCTCTCCCACTCCGGCCCGGGATTCGGCACGCTCGAAACGGTCTTCGAGGCGCTCGGCCGGGTCCTCGTCGTCCTCGACCGCGACTTCCGGGTCATCCGGACGAGCCAGACCCTCGACGACCTCGCCTTTCCCGGCGCGGCCCTGGCGGCGATGGGCCGGCCCATCGAGGAGCTCGTCGGGGCGAGGCTCTTCGGCCCGTCCGACACCCTCAGGGAGGCTCTCGAGCAGGGCCTCCGGGAAGAGGGCCGGCGCGCGATCCTGCGCTGCGGCGAGGGGACCGCCCGCCTCGTCTCGCTGACGGCCGCCGTCCTCCCGACCGACGTCACGAGCCACTGCGACCCGAGGGCGCGCTACATCGTCGTCCTCCGGCCGGCCGAGACCGACAACGGCCTCGTCCAGTCGATGATCTCCTCCCACGGCCTCGTCGCGCGCTCCCCCGCCATGCTCCGCATCGTCCACCTCGTCGAGTCGCTCCAGCGCAGCGAGGCCACCGTCCTGGTGACCGGCGAGAGCGGGACCGGCAAGGAGCTGATCGCCCGCGCCCTCCACGCGAACTCCCCGCGCTGCACCGGCCCGTTCGTGGCCGTCAACTGCGGCGCGCTGCCGGGAGAGCTCCTCGAGAGCGAGCTTTTCGGGCACGTCCGCGGCGCCTTCACCGGCGCCGTCCGCGACCGGGTGGGACGTTTCGACCTGGCGCAGGGTGGGTCCATCTTCCTCGACGAGGTGGGCGACATGCCGCTCCACCTGCAGGTCAAGCTCCTCCGCGTCCTGCAGGAGCGGCGCTTCGAGCGGGTCGGAGAGAGCGCGCCCCGCCCGATGGACGCCCGCGTCATCGCCGCCACGAACGTCGACCTCGTCGACGCCATCCGCGCCGGACGCTTCCGCGACGACCTCTATTACCGGCTCCGCGTCGTCCCGATCCACGTCCCGCCCCTCCGCGACCGCGTCGAGGACATCCCGCTGATCGCCAAGCACCTCCTGGCCCATATCGGCGGGCGCGAAGGACGCGCCCTCGCCCTTTCGCCCGACACCCTCGCCGCGATGGGGCGCTACAGGTGGCCCGGAAACGTCCGCGAGCTGGGGAACGCCCTCGAGTACGCCGTCGCCACCTGCTCGGGCCAGACGATCCAGATCGAGAACCTCCCCGCGGAGCTGCGCGACGGCGTCGAGGCGCCCGAGCCCGGCGCCGCCGTGGCGGCTCCTCCCATCGTCAACGCCCTCACCGATGGCCTCGCCGAGGACCCGAAGGAGCGACTGAGGATCGTCCAGGGCCTCGAGTCGGCCCACTGGAACCGGGGCCGCGCGGCCGAGATCCTCGGCATCAGCCGGAGCACCCTCTGGCGGAAGATGAAGGAGCTCGGCATCGCGTGAGCTCGCGCCGGGACTTCCTCTCGGGCGCCTGGGCCGCCGCCGGGGCGGGAGCGGCCGTGGCGGGCGTGGCCGCCGTCGGAAAGGCTCTCTCGGACTCGCCGGAGACGGCGCGAACCGTGGACCTGTCGCCGGCACTCCTCCGGAAAGCGGAAAAGGAGGGGGGGCTCGTTCACGAGGGGCTCCTCGTCCGTGGCCCGGCCTCAGCCCCGATCGTCCTCGACCTCACCTGCACGCACCTTCGCTGCCGCGTCGCGCCGGTCGAAGGAGGGGGCTTCTCCTGCCCCTGCCACGGAAGCCGATACGATTCCGAGGGACGCCCCGTGAGCGGACCGGCTCCGAGGGCGCTTTCCCGGCCGCGCCTCAGCCCGAGCGGCTCGGGCTTCACGGCGCGGCTCTCGTGATCCTCGGCCGCCTCACCTGGGGCCTCCTCGCGGTCGCCGTCCTCTCCGGGCTGGCGCTCGCGCCATTCTGGTCGGCCGCCCGCCCTCTCGAAAGCCTCGAGACCCTCACGGGCGCGACCCCGTGGGGCTTCTGGCTGCGAGGAGTCCACGCTCTCTCGGCATGGGGGTTCCTGGCGGGAACGGTCGCCCACCTCGTCGAGGTTCTCTGGAAGAAGTCCGACCGGCGTCTCTCCCCCGCCGTCTGGTGGCGGTCGGTCGCGCTCCTGCCCGTCGCCGTCCTCGCGCTTCTCGGCGGGTTCCTGATGCGGGGCGACGCCGAAGCGCAGGCCGCCCTCGCCGTCTGGCGCGAGGTCTCCGCGTCGATTCCTCTCGCCGGCCCCCTCCTCGCCTCGCTCCTCCTCGGGGTCCCCGGGTCGGATCTCGCCCCCGTCGCCCTCCACCACGCCGGCACGTTCACGCTCCTCGCCTGGCTCCTGACCGCCGAGCACGGCGGGGCCCTCGTCCCCGACCTCCGGTCGACCGTTCTGGCGGCCCTCGGCAGCTTCGCCGCCGCCGGGCTCCTCCCCGTCTCCCTGGGGCCCGCCCTCGCGCCCGACGGAGCTCTTCTCCTCGGCCCCTGGTATCTCCTCGGGCTCCAGGGGGCGCTCGTCGTCCTGCCGGTCTTCGCGGGCTGGCTCCTGCCCCTCCTCCTCGTCGCCGCCTTCGGCCTCGTCCGCCACCTCGAAGGCCGACCGCGGGCGGCCCTCCTCGCCTTCGTGGCCGCGTGGGGCGCCGGCTATCTCGCTTTCACGATCCGCCTCCTCTTCGCGACGCGCTGAAACGCCGGAACGCCCGGGCTGGCCCGGACGCCCAAACCCCGGAGCTTGCCCCGACACGCGTAAGCCCCTATCCTCGACGGTCGCGCGTCTCCCCGAGGTGGCGGGACGCCGGGCGGCGGTGCCGCCGGAACCAGCCGCCTCCAAAGGGCCGGCGGCCCTCACCGCCGAGCCGCTGGCCCGGGTCCCCGCGAAGCGGTCGGCCCCGGACCCGGAAAGGCGACCATGGGCTGCAAATACGGCTCCCACCGCGTCCTCGAACCGAAGGGCGTCCTCCCTCAACCGGCGCTCCGCCTCGACAACGACTTCTCGACGATCGCCGGGAACGAGATCCTCGTCGACGTCCGCGCCCTCAACATCGACTCCGCGAGCTTCACGCAGATCGAGGAGGAGGCCGGGGGCGACCTCGCGAAGATCGCGGCGAAGATCCTCGCGATCGTCGCGGAGCGGGGAAAGATGCAGAACCCCGTCACCGGCTCCGGCGGGATGTTCATCGGCACCGTGGCGAAGGTCGGCGCCGCCCTCGCGGGGCGCGACCTGAAGGCGGGCGACCGGATCGCGAGCCTCGTCTCGCTCAGCCTGACGCCGCTGAAGATCGAGAGGATCGTGAGGATCCACCCCGAGATCGACCGGGTCGAGGTGGTGGCTCAGGCCGTCCTCTTCGAGAGCGGCATCTACGCGAAGCTCCCGGCCGACATGGACGAGACGCTCGCCCTCGCGGCGCTCGACGTCGCCGGGGCCCCGGCTCAGGCCGCCAAGCTCGTTCGGCCGGGCCAGAGCGTCCTCATCCTCGGCGCGGGGGGCAAGAGCGGGATGCTCGTCGCCTGGGAGGCGATGAAGCGGGTCGGCCCGACGGGGCGCGTCGTCGGGAACGTCTACCTGGCCGAGGACGCCGCGACGCTCGCCGACCTCGACCTTTGCCACGAGGTCGTCGTCGCCGACGCGACGAAGCCCGTCGCGCTGATGGAGGCCGTCCTCGCCGCGAACGGAGGCGCCGAGTACGACGTCGTCTTCAACTGCGTGAACGTGCAGAACACCGAGCTCAGCTCGATCCTCCCCTGCCGCCAGGAGGGAACGGTCTACTTCTTCAGCATGGCGACCCACTTCGGCAAGGCCGCGCTCGGCGCCGAGGGGGTCGGCAAGGACGTCACGATGATCGTCGGCAACGGCTACACGAAGGGCCACGCCGAGATCACCCTGGCCGAGCTGCGCGAGAACGCGAAGCTCCGCCGGCTCTTCGAAACCCGCTACGCCTGAGGGCTCGGGCCCGCGCCTCGCGGTGCGGCGCCCCCCCTTCCGCGACCGCCCGCGTGCGGCGCGGCCCGGCGTCAGACACCCCACGGAGGAAGCCATGAACGAGAAGGTCATCATCACCTGCGCCGTCACCGGCGCCGAGACGACCCGGGAGTCGCAGCCCGCCCTCCCCATCACCCCCGAAGAGATCGCGCAGAGCGCCTTCGAAGCCTGGGAGGCCGGCGCCGCCGTCCTCCACCTTCACGTGAGGCACGACGACGGCTCGCCGACGCAGGACGTCGCCGTGTTCCGCAAGGCGATCGAGCTCGTCCGCAGCAGGTGCGACATCGTCGTCGAATGCACGACGGGGGGGGCCGTCGGAATGACGCCCGAAGAGCGCCTCCAGCCCGTCACGCTGAAGCCCGAGATGGCGAGCCTCGACTGCGGGACGGTCAACTTCGGCGACGAGTACATCGTGAACACGCTTCCCGTGATGCGGCAGTTCGCGAAGGCGATGCGCGAGCACGGCGTGAGGCCGACGCTCGAGTGCTTCGACCTCGGGCACGTCTACGCGAGCCACATCCTCATCAAGGAAGGGCTCCTCGACGAGCCGTACCACTACGGCCTCGTCCTGAACGTCCCCGGCTCGGCGAAGTACGAGGTCGACGTCCTCGACTTCTTCGTGAGAAAGCTCCCGAAGGGGGCGAACTGGACCGTCATGGGGATCGGCGGCAAGGCGAACCTCGACGCGATCTACGGCGCCCTCGCCCTCGGCGGGAACATCCGCGTCGGCTTCGAGGACAACATCTACTACAGCAAGGGGCGCCTCGCGGCGAGCAACGCCGAGCTCGTCGAGCGCGCCGCCCGTATCGCGAAGGACTGCGGCCGGCCCCTCGCCCGCCCCGACGACGTCCGCTCGATGCTGAAGCTCCGGAAGGCCTGAGGAAGAAATGAAGTACCCGACCGTCGACTACCGGTCCATCCCCCTCTTCGCCGGCGTCACCGACGCGGAGTGGAACGACTGGACCTGGCACATGAAGAACGGGATCCGGGACATCGAGACGCTCGAGAAGGTCGTGAAGCTGACCGACGCCGAGCGCGAGGAGATCCAGCGCTGCCTCGGGAAGTTCACGATGGAGATCACGCCGTACTACGCGGCGCTGATGGACCGCGACGACCCGTGCTGCCCGGTGCGGATGCAGTCGGTGCCGCGGATCGCCGAGATGCACGACGACCCGTCCGACATGGCCGACCCGCTCCACGAGGACGTCGACAGCCCCGTCCCGGGGCTCACCCACCGCTACCCCGACCGGGTCCTTCTCCTCGTCACGAACATCTGCTCGATGAACTGCCGGCACTGCACGCGCCGGCGGCTCGTCGGCGACGAGGACGTCGACATGCCGGAGGATTACGTCTCGGCGGCGATCGACTACATCCGGAAGACCCCGACGGTCCGGGACGTCCTCCTCAGCGGCGGCGACCCGCTCGTCCTGCCGGACGAGAAGCTCCGGTCGATCCTCCGGCGGCTCCGCGAGATCCCGCACGTCGAGATCATCCGGATCGGGACGCGGATGCCGATCGTCCTGCCGCAGCGGATCACCGACGGCCTCGTGAACATGCTGAAGCAGTTCCACCCGCTCTGGGTGAACGTCCACTTCAACCACCCCAAGGAGATCACCGCCGAGGCGAAGGCCGCCTGCGAGAAGCTCGCCGACGCGGGGATCCCGCTCGGAAACCAGAGCGTCCTCCTGCGCGGGATCAACGACGACCCGGTCGTGATGAAGAAGCTCGTCCACAAGCTGATGACGATCCGGGTGCGCCCCTACTACATCTACCAGTGCGACCTCTCGCTCGGCATCAGCCACTTCCGGACCTCGGTCGCCAAGGGGATCGAGATCATCGAGTCGCTGCGCGGCCACACGACCGGCCTCGCCGTCCCGACGTTCGTCGTCGACGCGCCGGGGGGCGGCGGGAAGATCCCGGTCATGCCGAACTACCTCATCTCGATGGCCGAGGGAAAGGCCGTCCTGCGCAACTACGAGGGGGTCATCACGACCTACTCGTGGCCGCAGGGGCGCGGACCCGCGAACGCGGCGCGGAAGGAAGAAGGGGACGACGCGAAGTACCGGGCGAAGGACGGCGTCGCGATGCTCCTCTCGGGGGACAAGCGCCGCATCGAGCCGAGCGACCTGATCCGGCACAGGCGAAACGACGACTGAGACGGCGTGCAGGAGCTTCCGGGCGTCCGAGGAGGGGTCACCGCGGTGACCGGGCTGGAGAAGGGGTCGGGGAAGACGACCTTTCTGAACGCCCTCCTCCCCGTCGCCCGGAAGGCCGGCCCGGTGGCGCTCTTCAGCATCGGCGTGGACGGCGGCCTGAAGGCGCGCGGCGCCGCCCCCGCGGCCCAGGTCCGCGTGGAGGCGGGAGACGTCGTCCTGACGACCGACCTCTTCGCCCGCGCCTCGTCGGCCCGCCTCGAGCTCCTCGAGGCGTTCCCGGGACGGTCCGTCCTGGGGCGCCTCGTCCTCGGGCGCGCGGTCCGGGGAGGAGAGGTGACGCTCGTCGGGGCCGAGAGCCTCGCGGCCCTCTCCGAGGCGATCGACCTCGTCCGGCGCGAGGGGTGGGCGGCCTCGTCGCTCGTCGACGGCGCCGCCAGCCGCGTGACGCAGGTGGGAGCCCTCGGCGACGCCTCGTTCGTCTTCACCGCGAGGGTCGACCGCGGAAACCTCTCCCGAGTCTCCGAGCGGCTCCGGGCCCTCGTCGCCCTCGCGAATCTGCCCGTCTCGCCCGAACCCCCGGCCGGAGCGCTGCGGCTCGAAGGTCCGCTCACCGAGTCCGTGCGCGACGGCCTACCGCCGGGGCTCGCCGCGCTCTCGCTCGACGACTTCACGAAGTCGTTCCTTCCGCCCGCGGCGCTCCACCGCCTGCTCGATAGCGTGGCGTGCAGCGTACGGCGCGGGTTTCGGCTCCTCGGCATCGTCGCGGCGCTCCGCGACGTGACCCGTGGCGAGCTCGAAGCCGCCGCCGGCCCCGCCGTGTCGGCGCGTCTCCTCACGAACCCGTACGAGGTGGCGGCGTGATCGACGACGTGAGGAGCTACTCCGGGTTCGACGCTCTCTGGCAGCGCTTCCTCCCCGAGACGCCGTTCGGGCGGGCCGCGAAGGAGCGGGCCGTTCCGATCACCGAGGAGCCCGCCCTCGAAGCGGCCTGGGACCGGACCGACGCGGTGCTCGGCCTCCTCGAGGAGCTCGACGCCGACCGCGTGAGGCTCGACCGGATTGCCCACCATCTCCGGCGCCTCCCCCGCTTTCCGGAGGAGCCGCGCGACACCTTCGACGAGGTGGAGCTCTTCCAGCTCAAGAAGTTCCTCTTCAACCACGGGAGCCTCCTCTCCCTCCTGCCGGACAGCCTGAAGGAGTTCTTCTGCCTCCGCGAGATTCCGGGCGGCCTCGGCGAGCTCCTCGGGACCGGGCGGCAGGGGGACGAGTCGTTCCACGTGGCGGATGCGTACGACCCGGAGCTCGCGGTCGTCCGGCAGGCTCTCCGCGATAACGAGGCAGCGGCCCGCGCGCTTCGCGACCGTTCCGACCACGCCCTCCGCGAGCGATGGGGCTTCGCCTTCGAAGGGCGCGCCTTCCTTCTCGTGCCGCGCGACCGGCTCGGCGACCCCTCGTCCGCCGCGGCGCTCCTCGACCTGGAGCCGTGGGACGCCGCGCAGCTCTGCGTCCGCCCGCGGACCGGCGCGGAGGCGCTCCGGCTCGCGGAGGAGAAGACGGCGCTCCTCTCGCGCGAACGCGGCCTCGAGGCCCGCGTCCTCTCGGCAATCTCGGCTCCGCTCCGTGAGGCGCTCCCCGCCTTCCTCGAGCAGGCGCGCGCCGTCGAGGCGTTCGACCTCGCCCTCGCCGGCGCCCGGCTCGCGCGCGAGGCGCGGCTGACGCGCCCCGTCCTCGTCGAAGGCGAGATCCGGATCGAGCGCGGGCGCCACCTCCCGACCGAGACGCTCTGCGAGAGCCTCGGAACTCCCTACACCCCTCTCGACGCGACGTTCGGCGCCGGCCCGACCGTCCTCTTCGGATCGAACATGGGAGGGAAGACGGTCGTCCTGAAGACGCTCGCGTTCCTCCAGCTCGCGGCGCAGTCGGGCCTTTTCGTTCCGGCCGCGCTCTTCGCCACTCGCGTCTTCCGGAACTTCCACTACGTCGGAGAGGGGCGGAGCCGCGAGGAGGGGCGCGGGCTCTCGGGCTTCGGCTTCGAGATCCGGCAGTTCAACGAGGCGCACGCCGACTTCGGCGGCGCGACGCTCGCCCTCTTCGACGAGTTCGCCCGGACGACGAGCTCGGGAGAGGCCGAGGCGCTCCTCTCCGCGATCCTCGAGGATCTCGCCGCGCGGCGCGGCGCCGTCGCCCTCTTCTCGACCCACTTCCGGGGCGTGCGGCGGCTGCCGGGAGTCCGCTACCTCCGGATGGGGGGCCTCGACCGCACCCGCCTCGACCTCGCAGCGCCCGAGGGCGAGGAGCTGTCCGACCGGATCCGCCACATCGACCGCCAGATGCGCTTCTGCCTCGAGCCCGACGCACCCCGGGAGCGGCGTTCCGACGCCGTCACCGTCGCGCGGCTGCTCGGGCTCCCCCCGGCCCTCGCCCGCCGGGCCGAAGAGTTCATTCACGAAGAGGACTGACCCGAGGAGGGTTCATGGAAAGCCGGCTCCACATGCCCCAGGAACGGATCGACCGCGCCCGCGAGCTCGCGTCGCGGATCGTCGCCCCGGTCCAGGAGTTCATCGACGCTCACACGACCGTCACCGTCGAGCGGGCGACGCTCCGCCTCGCGGGCGCCGATGGCGCCGACGCCGACGGCATCCCGGTGCCGAACCTCGTCATCGACCAGCTGTCGGGGCGGCTCGACGAGGGGGCGCTGAAGTTCTGGGTGAACGCCCTCGTGAGGACGGGCGAGGACGTCGCGGGTCTGAACCGGAAGGTCGCGGAGGGGCTGCGCGTCGACGCGCTCCCGCTCGCCGACCCGGCCGCGCTCGAGGCGAAGGCCGCCGAGCTCGTCGCCGCCTGCACCCGGCGCGTCCGCGGGAACCGCTCCCTCCGCGAGGAGCGCCTCGCGCGGTACGCCGGGAAGAACCACTCCCCGCTCCTCTACGTCATCGTGGCGACGGGGAACATCCACGAGGACGTGAAGCAGGCCCGCGCCGCGGCCGAGCAGGGGGCCGACGTCGTCGCCGTCATCCGGACGACGGCGCAGTCGCTCCTCGATTACGTGCCGTACGGCGCGACGACCGAGGGCTTCGGCGGGACCTACGCCACGCAGGAGAACTTCCGGATCATGCGGGCCGCCCTCGACGAAGTCGTCGAGAGGGAGGGGCGCTACGTCTACCTGACGAACTACGCCTCCGGCCTCTGCATGCCCGAGATCGCGGCCATGGGGGCGCTCGAGCGCCTCGACATGATGCTGAACGACTCTATGTACGGGATCCTCTTCCGCGACATCAACATGTACCGGACGTTCGTCGACCAGAAGTTCAGCCGGATGATCAACGCCTGGGCGGGCGTGATCATCAACACCGGCGAGGACAACTACCTGACGACGTCCGACGCCGTCGAGAAGGCCTACACCGTCCTCGCGAGCCAGTTCCTCAACGAGCGCTTCGCCTTCGCCGCCGGCCTCGAGCCCTGGCAGATGGGCCTCGGCCACGCCTTCGAGATGGACCCGACGATAAGGAACGGCTTCCTGATGGAGCTCTCCCAGGCGCTGATGGCGCGGGAGATCTTCCCCGAGGCGCCGCTGAAGTACATGCCGCCGACGAAGTTCATGACGGGCGACATCTTCAGGGGAGTCGTCCAGAACTCCCTCTTCAACTTCGTCTCGCAGATGACCGGCCAGGGGATCCACCTCCTCGGAATGCTCACCGAGGCGATCCACACGCCGTTCATGCAGGACCGCTTCCTCGCCCTCGAGAACGCGAAGTACGTCATGAACAACATGGCCGACCTCGGGGCGGAAGTGGAGTTCCGCATGGACGGGACGATCGTGAAGCGGGCGCACGCCGTCCTCGAGGAGACCGTCGCGTTCCTCGAAAGGATCGAGACGACCGGCCTGATGGACGCGATCGCCGAGGGGCTCTTCGCCGACATCAGGAGGCCGCGCGACCTGGGAAAGGGGCTCGACGGCCTCCGGAAGAAGTCCGACGGCTACTGGAACCCCTTCGAAGAACACCTCCACCGCGAGCTGGGGCTCTGAGGCGGACATGACGACGATCGTGAGGCCCTACGGCGACACCCTGGACGACGGCGCCGTCCAGCTGTCCTTCACCCTTCCCGTCCCCTTTGGCCCCCGCGGCCGTGAGGCGGCACGGCTCTTCGTCGAGAAGCTCGGCTTCCGCCACGCGGAGGTGGTCCACGCGGCTCCCCTCTCCGGGGATTTCAGCTTCTACGTCGCCTACGGGCGGACGGAAGTCGCCGTCGACGTCGACACGATCCACGTCGAGGAGGCGACCGGCGAGAAGCTCTACTCGATGAACGAGGCGTGCGCGGCGATCCGGGAGAAGCTCGGGCGGAAGGTCGTCGTCGTCGGCGCCTGCACCGGCTTCGACGCGCACACGGTGGGGATCGACGCCATCATGAACATGAAGGGCTACAACCACCACTACGGCCTCGAGCGCTACTCCGAGGTGGAGGCCTTCAACCTGGGCGCGCAGGTCCCGAACGAGAAGCTGATCGACTATGCCGTGAAGGTGAACGCGGACGCGATCCTCGTGAGCCAGATCGTCACCCAGAAGGACGTCCACATCCGGAACCTGACCGAGCTCATCGAGCTCCTCGAGGCACGGGGCCTCCGCGAGCGTTTCGTCGTCTGCGCCGGCGGCACCCGGATCAGCAACAAGCTCGCCGTCGAGCTCGGCTACGACGGCGGATTCGGCCAGGGGACGTACGCCGAGCACGTCGCCACGTTCCTGATCGACCGGCTCGTCGACAAGGTGGCCCCCGGGGGGGCATGACGCGGGGCGGCGCGGCTCAGCCGCGCCGCTGCTTCTCCTTCGGCGTCACGCAGGTTCCCTTCGCGCGGCAGACGACGACCGGCGGGTCGAGGATCTCGGCCGCGGAGTCGTTCACCTCGGGCGCCGAGCGGATCACCTTGCGCGCCTCGAACTCCATCCGCCGGCTCGTCTTCCCGACCGTGGTGATCACGCCCTCGGCCTCGATGTAGTCCCCGGCGTAGACCGGCGCGAGGAAGTCGACCGAGTCGTAGGCGCGGAACAGCCCCTCGTCGCCGTCGAGGCGGATGAGCAGCTCGGTCGCCACGTCGCCGAAGAGCCCGAGCATGCGCGCGCCGTCGACGAGGTTGCCGCCGTAGTGCGCGTCGTGGCTCGACATGCGCAGCCGGATTACGACCCGAAGCCCTTCGGACGCCATCTTCTCGTCGCTCACGTGAACGCTCCCGGGAGGCAGCGGCCTCCCCAGCCGGCGAGGATAGGGGCTCGCGCGCGGGGCGTCCACCCGTGAAAGTGGTCGTCGTCCTTTCCGACGCTGCGGGACGGGAGGTCCGCTCCCTCGGGTGTCACAATCGGTGATCCTGAGCCGCCTCGCCTTCGCCGCCGCCGGGAGCCCGCCCTCCCTCTCCCTCACGAGCCGCCTTTTCCTCGCGGAACGCTGATGTTCCGGACACGGACGCTCGTCGTCGCCCTGCTCCTCGCCCTCGCCGGCCTCCTCGCCGCCCTCGGCCGCGAGCGCCACCGGGGGACGACCCTCGGCCGCGGACCCGATCGCGCCGGCGGAAAGGTCGAGCGCTGCGTCACCTGCCACGTCCGCCCCGAGGAGGATCCGGGAGGCGCTCACGCGCGCGCCGCGGTCGGCTGCTCCACCTGTCACCTCGGGAACGCCCTCGCCTTCAACAAGGCCCGTGCGCACGCCGGGATGGAGCCCGAGCCGGGAGCCCTCAGAACCGTTTCCCGCACCTGCGGCCGCCCCGGCTGCCACGTCCGCGAGGCAGAGCGCGTCGCGACGTCGCTCATGGCGCGGGCGAGCGGCATCGTCTCGGTCGACCGGTGGGTGTTCGGCGAGATCCCCGAGCCGCGAGGCGCCGCGACGATGGTGGAGACGCTCGCAAAGGTCGATCCCTCCCCCGCCGAACGCCACCTGGGCAAGCTCTGCGCCGGCTGCCACCTGTACGCCCTTCGCGCCAGCCGCGACGACGCGATCCACGGCAATGGCAGCGGCTGCTCTTCCTGCCACGTCGCCCGCAGGCTCCCCGGCTCCGTTCCCCGCCCGCACCCCGCCGTCGACGCGCGTCACCGACGACCGCTGCCTCGGCTGCCACAGCCGGAGCGGGCGGATCGCCCTCACGTACGAGGGGCTCTACGAGGTGGAGAAGGACCAGGCCGGAGCGTGCCCAGCCGCCACGGCGACGCTCCACGACGGCCGCCCCGCCTGCCGCGCCGAAGCCGACGTCCACCGCCTCGCGGGCCTCGCCTGCATCGACTGCCACCTCCACACCGACCTGATGGGAGACGGCCGCGCGTGGGAGCACGAGGAGGAACAGGTCGAGGTGACCTGCGAGGCGTGCCACGGGCCCATCCCCGAGGGAGGCGAGGGAGGCGAGGCCAGAGAAGGCGGAGAAGGCAGAGCAGACCGAGCCGAACGAGAGACGACGTGGGGCGCGGTGAAGGACCCGATCTCGCGCGACCTTCTCCGGCAACGCGGCGAGACCCGGCCAGCCGAAGAGCGCGTCCGCCTCGGCCGCCGCGGCACGCCCCTCTGGAACCTCCGCCCATCGGGCTCCGGCTGGGGCACGCTCCGCAAGGGCAGGGGGTCGCGCTCGCCACGAAGCAGACTCCGAAAGACGCGAACCACTCCCTCCCCGGGCACGAGCGGCTTACCTGCGGCGCCTGCCACGCCGCGTGGGCGCCTACCTGCTCGACGTGCCACACGCGATTCGACGCCGCCGGGAAGCAGTGGGACTTCGCGAAGGCCACAGAGACGCCGGGCCGCTGGGTCGAGTCGTCGCACGGCTACGAGGCGAAGCCTCCCGCCCTCGCCGTCCGTGCCGACGGCCGGATCGCCCCGGCGATTCCGGGAATGGTCCTGACCCTCGACGCGACGGCCACCGGTGGCGCCAGCGTTTCCCGGCGCCTCTACTCGTCGTTCGACCCGCACTCCACAGGAAAGAAGGCGCGCGACTGCGCCAGCTGCCACCTCTCGTCGTGGGCGCTCGGCCTCGGCACGGGGACGCTCTCGCTGTCGGGGGTCCGGCCCACGTTCACCCCCGCGTCACCCGCTCCGGGGAATCCGCGGATGGCCGTGGACGCCTGGACGCACCTCGACGCGGAGAAGCCCGGCACCGGCACGCGCGTCGGCCTCCGCTCGCTCGATCGCGCCGAGCTCGGCCGAACGCTCTCGGTGGGAGCCTGCCTGCCGTGTCACGAAAAGGCGGACGATCGCGTCTATCGGGACTTCGCCGCTTCGAAGGCTCGCCTGGCACGCGGGGGCACGCGGTGCACCTTCCGCGCGCCGCGGTGAGCTTCGCCCCCCGTCACGCCTTCGCCGCGTTCCGAAAGTACCGCACCAGTCCGGTTACGTTCATGGCAAACGGCAGCGCGTGCCGGTACGCCTCGACCTCCGCCTCCGTCTGACCCGCGGAAAGGAGGCGCGCGGCGAGCCACGTTTCGAATCCGGGCACGATCTCCGGCTCGGCCTTCCCCTCGTCCATCCGGGCCTTCACCCAGCCGGCCCAGGCCGAGAGCTCGCGCTCGAGCGCGTCGAGGTGGGCCTCCACGTCGTCGAACCGGTCGAAGTGCGTCGGGTAGAGCGCCACGGGCTTCAGCTCGCGCAGCCGCGCCAGCGAAGCGCGCCAGACCGGGAGATCGATGTCGGGTGGAGGAGTCGGCGGGAGGACCGGGCCGCCCGCGATCCTCACTCCCCCGACGTCTCCCGTGAAGGCGAGCCCGTCGGCCACGTAGGCATTGTGGTGAATGGCGTGCCCGGGGGTTTCGACGACGAGGACCTCCTCTCCGCCAACCCGGATCACCTCGCCGTCCGTCGTCGGCCGGAGCCTCTCGGGGGCGATCGGCTCGAGGGTTCCCCAGAGCTCCTTCATCCTTTCCCCGTAGATCCGCGTCGCCGAGGCGAGGAGCTTGCCCGGATCGGCCAGGTGCGGCGCTCCCCGCGGGTGGACCCGGACGGTCGCGCCTTCCTTCGCCAGCTGCCACGCGGCTCCGGCGTGGTCGAGGTGGATGTGGGTGAGGAAGACCGTCCGGACGTCACGCGGGGCAAGGCCGTGCCGGGCGAGGCCCGCGACGAGGTTCGGGTACGTTGCGTCGGGACCCGACTCGACGAGCGCGGCGTCTCCCCCGGATTCGAGGAGGTACGCCGCCGTCGTCCCCGCCGTCCCGTGGCCCAGGTCGATCGTGTGGACTTTCATCTGTTCCCCTTCCGTCCCCGTGGAGACAGCGGGACCTCTCTCGGCGGCCGCCGAACGGAGGACCTCGAGGAAGTATCGCCCGGACCGGCCCCCCCCTCGCACAGGCGCCTTCCCCGATGCGGAAGGACTGGGAGTGGAGCCGATGCGGGCACACCCTCCCAAGGCTCCAATCGTCCGGACGACGGGAGGCATCCACCTGGTCGGGGGACACCGATAGAATCCCCGCAATGCAGGATCTGATGGCCGGCTTCCTCTCCGCGCCGCTCTGGGCGCGGATCGGGATGGTGTTTTTCGCCGTCGCGTTCCTCGCGATGCTCGTGGAGCCGCGGTGGACAAGGCGGAGGTACGCAGCGGCGTTCTCCGCCCTGGCGTCCGCCGCGGGCGCCCCCACCACCCGCCGCGACGAGTTCACCGAGTGGTTCACGCTGGACGTCGAGGGGCGCCCCTTCGACGTGCGCCGGGAGCTGCGCGTGCGCGGCAGCGGCTACCGCGGTCCGACCGGGCACCTGCTCGTCACATCCACTCCCCTTTCCGGCAGCCGCTGGAAGACCCACCAGGTCGACATCACGCCGGGCCGCGCGCCGTCGTACTTCGGCGCCCCTCCTCTCGCCACGGGCGACACCGTGTTCGACGGACGTTTCGTCGTGATGCAGGACGGGGTGCCGGTGCGCGAGAAGTGGCTCGACCCGCAGACCCGCGCGGCCGTCACGGCATTCTTCGACCAGCCGGCCGCGACCGGCCCCGTCTGGGTGCAGGAGCAGCGGCTGCAGCACCTGGCGGACGCCACCTGGCGAAAAAGCCTCGATCTGGCGACGCTCACGATCCTCCTGCGCCAGCAGGCGGAGCTGGCGGCGGCCCTCGAGCGCACCGCGGGATGGAACGGCCGGACCGACGGAGCGAGCTGACGGGCGCCAGCGGCCGATTCATCGTCTACTGTTGCGGCATGTCGGCCGAACGCGCCCGTGCGGGTGAATCCTCGTGGTGGCTCCTCGCGGCGGGCCTCCCGGCGCTCCTCTACCTCCCGACTCTCTCGTACGGCTTCGTCTTCGACGACGTTCCGCTGCTGGCGAAGAACCCGGCCCTCGATGACCTCTCCCGGGTCGCGAGCTTCTTCACGAAGGACATCGACGCCGTCTGGCGCGGGGCCGACAGCCCGCAGAGCAGCTACTACCGCCCGCTCTTTCTCGTTTTCGCGGCGCTCCTGAAGTCCGTCGCGGGGACGAATCCGGCCGCCTGGCACGCCGCCGCCGTCGGCCTCTTCGCGATCGTCGGGTTCCTCGCCGCCGTCCTCCTTCGCTCCTACGGCTTCTCCGCATCCCGGGCCTTCGGCGGGGCGGCCCTTTTCGCGCTCCATCCCGCGCTCGTCGATTCCGTGGCGTGGGTCTCGGGGCTGCAGGACCAGCTCCTCGCCCTGTTCGGGCTCGGTGCGGCGATCGCGTGGAGGCGGTTCACGACCCGGGGAGGGGGCGCTGGGCTCGCGGCCCTCGGGGTCGTCTACGCGGCAGCCCTCCTCTCGAAGGAGGCGTCCGTCGGGCTCCTCCTCTTCGCCGCGGCGGACGGTCTGGTCGGCGTCCGGCGACGGGAGGTCCCGGTCCGGCACGTCGCGGCGGGCCTTTCCCTTCTCGCGGTCGAAACGGCCCTCTACCTGCTCGTCCGCGTCGCCGTCCTCGGGGCGCTCGCCCACCCGTTCCCGACGGCGCCGGGTCTCCTCGGGAGCGTCGCCTCCCTCCCTCTGGTCCTCGTCGAGTACGCGAGGATCGCCCTCTTCCCCGCCGGGCTCGCTCTCCTCAACCCGCTGCGCCCGGCCGCCGACCCGTTCTCGATCCGGGTCCTGCTCCCGGCGCTCGCGGTGGCGGCTCTCGCCGCCGCCGTCTTCTTCGCCGGAGTGCGGCGTCCCTCTCTCCTCCGCCCGGCGGCGTGGTCTTTCGCGTGGCTCGCGCCGGCCCTCAACCTCTGGGCCGTCAACCCCGAGTGGCTCGTCATGAACCGCTACCTCTTCCTCCCCGTCCTCGGCCTTTCGTGGGCGATCGTCGACCTCGGCTCGGCGATCCCACGGCCGCGCCTCGCGGCGGCGGGCGGCGTCCTCATCGCAGCGGCGTGGGCGGGACTCTCTCTCCTCGCGATGCCGACGTTTCGCGACGAGAGGACGTTCTGGGGGCGGATGATCGAGGCCGATCCGACGAGCGCGACGGCCTGGGCGGAGCGGGGCCGCCTCCTCCTCGAGGACGGGGACCGCCCGGGAGCCCGGGCCTCCTTCGAGCGGTCGCGCCGGCTCGACCCGGCGCACCTCCTCGTCCGGCTCCGGCTCGCACTCCTCGACCTCGCCGAGGGGCGCCCCCGCGAGGCGGCCGAAGCGCTCCGGGAGCTGACGAAAGTCAGCCCCGGGTACATCCCGGCCTGGAGGAACCTCCCTGTGGCGCTCGCCCGCGCGGGAGACGCCGAGGGGGCGCTCGCCGTCGCGGGAGAGGCGGCCCGCCGGTTCCCGAGGGCCGCGGAGCTCCAGGTGAACCACGCCATCCTGCTGGCGGGTCGCGGAAGGCTCGAGGAGGCTCTCGAGGCGATCCGCAGGGCCCGAGCCCTCATCCCCGGCGACCCGACGATCGCGCAGAGGGAGGCCCAGCTCCTCGAGGCGCTCCGGCGGAGCCGGTAGGCTCTCGCGGCAGGCCGCCATCCGTCCCGGCGGGCAGGACGGAGAATCCGGACATGCGACACGCGGACCACGAGATCGACCCGTCCTTCCTCCACCGGTTCTCGCCCCGGGCCATGAGCGGCGAGGACCTGCCCGCGAGCGAGGCGATGCGGCTCCTCGAGGCGGCCCGATGGGCGCCCTCCTCCGGCAACGGGCAGCCCTGGCGCTTCGTCTACGCCCTGCGGGGGACCGAGGCCTTCGACGCCCTCCTCGGGACTCTCGTCGAGGCGAACCGGGTCTGGTGTATCCGGGCCGGGGCCTTCGTCCTCGTCACCTCGGCGACGGCCCTGCCCGACGGCCGCCCGATCGCTTCGCACGCCTTCGACAGCGGAGCGGCCTGGATGAGCCTCGCGCTGCAGGGCTCGAAGATGGGGCTCGTCGTCCACGCGATGGCCGGGTTCGACCAGGACGCGGCGCGACGGGTGGCGGCCGTGCCGGCGGACCACGCCGTCCACTGCGTCGTCGCGGTCGGCCGGCCCGGCCGCGTCGAGGACCTTCCGGAGAAGCTCCGGCCGCGCGAGGAGCCGAGCGGTCGCAACCCCGTATCCTCGTTCGCCTTCGAGGGACGCTTTCCGGCCTGAGCAGGCGCGGAAAGGAAAAGGGCGGGCCCGGGTCCCGAGGACCCGGGTCCGCCCGTTGACGAAAGAGCGTTTTCTTCGCTACTTCTCTCTACTCCACTTCGATCTTCAGCAGCTCGACGGGGACGTTGCACGTCCCGCCCGGCCCCGTCGTGGCCCCGGTCAGGACCAGTTCCACGCACTCGATGTTGCCGGTGTCGGCGGCGCCGAGGTCGATGGCCTGGAGCTTCCAGGTCCCGTTCACCTGGGCGCCCGACTTCCCGGCGAAGGCGACGAGCGCCTGCTGCGGGACGAAGGAGCCGGCGAACGGTGCCGCCCCGGCCAGGATCGAGGTCGTCGCGGCGTCGTCGAAGGTCGTGTCGTTGGCGCTCGCCGGGCAGTCCGTCCCGAAGCCCGCGCCTGCCGCGCCCGCCTGGTATGCGAGGAGCACCGTCGTGCCGTCCGGCCCCGCCAGCTTGAGCACGAGGTCCCCGTCGAAGGTGTGGGTGATCCGCACGCGGACGGCGACGTGGGCGAGCGTCGAGGTGAAGCCGGAGACCGGGACGTTCAGCGCGGCCCCGGCGGCGTTGTTGTCGGGGATCGCCACCGGCCCGGTGGCGGGGAACGACGACGGGGTTCCGCCGTAGGTCTGGACGGTGACCGGAAGCTCCACGACGCCGAGGTTCGTGGTGAGCGAGAGGACGACGAGGATCGGGGTCCCGGCGACGAACGACGGGCTCGTCTGGATCCGGAAGGGCGAAGCGTTGACTCCCGACCCGGCCGCGGCGATGTCCGGATAGGCCGAGGTGCCGGCGATGACGGTGACGCCCGTCGTGGACGTGGCGACGGTGCCGCTCACCGTCGTGATCGGAGTCGTCCCGGCGTTGGTCACGGTGATGAAGAGCCAGGCGCACTCGTTCGGGTCGGGAACGAGGTTTCCGTTCCCCTGAAGGGTGTCGTCGACCGTCGTCGCGGTCGTCAGGGCGGGCGCCGGCTGGAGGGCGAAGTTCGCCGCGACGGTGCCGGACGTGCCGACGACGAGCCCGCTCTGGGTCGAGCTGAAGTAACCCGTCGCCGACGCGACGGCCGTGTACGTCCCCGGTGCCACGCTCGCACTGTAGGTCCCGGTCGCGCTCGTCGTCCGGACGACGCCTCCCGTGATCGTCACCTGGGCTCCTGAGAGGGCGGCCGCGGAGACGGAGTTCGTTACGGTCCCGGCGATCGCGCCGCTCCCGAGAGCGAAGTTCTGGGTCGTCGTCCCCGCCGCCGCGACGGTCAGGCCCGCCACCGAGACGTCGGCGTACCCGGCCTTGGACGCGGTCGCCGCGTACGTGGCCGCCGGAACGACCATCGAGTAGACGCCCGACCCGTTGGTCGTCGCGGTGTATCCGTTGGCGCTCACGATCGCGCCGGAGATCGCCGCCGCCGTGGCCGAGTCCGTGACCGTACCGGTCAGCGTTCCCGTGCTCGAGGTGACGGAGCAGCCCGGGAACTTGAAGCTCCCTATCCGCGTCTGCCAGCAGGTCGTGGTCGAGCAGGTGCCGGGCGCCGTCGCGTCGTAGTACTCCTGCGTGTACCAGAACGTGCATTCGTCAACCGGGTCGACCGACATCGCGCTGTAGTCGCCCCAGCGGGATCCGGTGGAGGTCTGGGAGCGGCCACCGGCCGCCAGCACGGCCTCGCCCTGGAAGAGGCCGTTCGCCGGGTCTCCCGCGAGCCGCCCCGCGTAACGGACGCCCGGGAAGGTCGTGGTCCCGTCGGAGACGCTGTAGCCGACCGCGATGTTTCCCTGCCCGTCCATCGCGGCGCTCCCCATCCACCGGTGGGTCGTGTCCGGCGCGTAGGTGGCCTGCTCGGCGACGGCCCACGTCCCCGAGGGAAGGGCGCGCCTCAGCTCGTAGTACCGGATGCCGGCCAGGTGCCCGCTCGTGGCGGTGGCGGGCGTGGCGTTCGCGTCCACCGTGTGGTTGAAGACGAGGGACTCGTTGCCGCCCTGCGTCCGGTAGGCGAGGCGGTGCATCGGCCGGTCCGAGAGAGCGTCCAGCCTCATGCCGCAGTTGCCCGGGGCCGGCTGCTCGATATCGTCCCTGACCGTGAACGCGAATCCGCAGTTGCCGCTCGTCTGGGTCAGCGTCGGGTCGAAGGCGGCGACCGGGAGGACGCCGGACGGGACGGGGACTTCCGTGAAGGTCGACGCCGCGAGGTTCTGCCAGTTGGCCTTCACCTCGAACAGGCGAATGCCGTCCTGGGCGTCCCCGAACTCGTCGGCCGCAATCGTCGCCATGTAATTGGGCGTTCCGGGGGCCGGGGGCGGGCCGTCGAGGTCCGCCGGCAGGATCCGCTGGAGGCCCGGGAACGCGGTCGTCAGGTCGAAGAAGACCATCTCCGCGGCCGGGTCGCCGGCGAGCATCTTCGTCCGGTTCAGGATGTAGGCCCCCTGGCCGAAGACGGGCCCCTCGAAGAGCGGGGACGTCATGTAATAGCCGTCCGGCCAGACGCCGAGCTTCGGATAGTCGTTGAAATAGTCGTTGGGGATCACGAAGTCGTAGAGGTAGTAGGCCCCGGTGGGGTCGGCGGTCTGGGAGATCGCCACGCACTCGTGCGCCGGCGGCCGGTTGGCGACGGCGAACTGGCTGAGGAGCCACCTGTCCGCGATCGGGTCGTAGAGGACGATCGGGTCCCCGTCGTTCGTCGCCGCGCATTCCCCGCCCAGGCTCGCGAACATGGCCTTGATGGTGAACGCTCCCCCGGCCGGCGTCCCGGTCTTGCCGAAGATCTGGCAGGCGAGGTTCACGCACTGGACGTAGTGGTTCGGCCCGACGTCGCCGACCGTGTCAGGCGGGGAGACGTAGAACCCCGAAACGGCCCCCTGGCCGGACTGCCCGACGCCCTGGAAGTTCGCGACGGCGGCCGGCATCGCGTTCGGAGCGTTCGTTCGCGCCATGAGAGCGCCGTCGGGACCCTTCGGCGACGACAGGAACAGCGGGGTGTTCGACTTCTTGACCGGTGGCCGGAACGGAATCTCCAGCTCGACCTTGGGGTCCGGGGTCACTGGCGTGATCGTGATCGAGCGCACGGGGACCGACACGCCCGCAAGCGCCGGCCTCGTCACCTTCGTGGGCGCGACCGGACCCTTCCCGGCGACGCCCGGTCCGGCCGCCGCCAGAGGACTCGCCGTCGAGAAAACCGCCGCGATTCCCGCGAGGACCAACCTGCCCCTCACGGACGAAGTCATGCAAGGACGCCGCTTCAACATGATCATTCCCCTCCGCCGAATCTCAGATCCAAAGGCGGGTTCTATCCGTCCCGGGGAACCGGGTCAAGGAAGGCTCGCCTCGCGCGCCTCGAGCCGCGCGAGCGCGAGCCGCGCCCCGTCGTGACCGGGCTCCCTGGCGAGGACCTCCCGCAGCCCTTCTCTCGCCCGGAGCGCGTCTCCCGCCCGGATCCACGCCAGGGCCGCGGCGTAGCGAGGCAGGGTCGACCCGCGCTGGGTCGCGGCGGCCCGCTCGAGCGTTTCCGCGACGCGGGCAGGTTCGGGGGCGCCCGGCGGCCAGGGCGTCTCGAGCAGGGCAACGATCCCGCGCCAGGGGCGGCCGTAGGTCGGGACCCGTTCGAGAGAACGGACGAGGTGGAAGAGGGCCGGCCCCCCCTCGCCCCGGGCGTAGAGCAGGTACCCGAGGTTGTTGTCGGCCAGGCACGAGCCCGAGTGCGAGAGGACGTGCCTCCAGAGCGTCTCGTCGCTCTGCCAGACGAGGGTCTGCCGCCGGGTCTCGAGTGCGCTCGTGGTGAGGAGCGCGAAGAGCGCGACGACGAGCGCTCCCTTCGCCCAGACCCGCGAAGGCCCTTCCAGGGAGGCCCAGAAGGCCGCGCCGGCGCCGGCGGCGAGGAGAACCAGCGGCACGGTGGCGAGATAGGCGTAACGGTCTGCAACCAGCTGGATCCCCGACTGCGCGATCCCGAGCACCGGCAGCACGAGCAGAAAGTAGGCCCCGGCGGCGGCGGCCACGGACGGAACGCGACGACGCAGGAGCCAGAGGCCGACGAGCGCGCAAGCGGCTGCAACCGCGGGAAGGGCGTACCCCGGCGCCGTCGGGTCGAACGGGTACGGCCGTTCGTACAGGGGAAGCCAGGTCCGGCCGAACAGGAGCGAAGCCGGGTAGAAAGCGAGGCCGTAGCCCGCCTGCACGAGCCGGTCGAGCGCGCCGTGCTCGCCGACGGCGGTGAGCGCCCCGGAGCTGGCCTGGGCCCAGATGGCCGTAGCCGCGGACGCCGCGGCGACCACGAAGGAAAGCCCCTTCTCGCGGACCAGCCCGGCGAATCGGCGCGCGCGATCCGATTCGCCGCCGAGGCGCCCCAGCGGCCAGACGTCGAGCAGCAGGAGGACGAGCGGCAGCGTCATCTGCGCGCGGGAGAGCGCCGAGAGCGCGTGCAGCAGGGCGACGCGGCCCCGGGCCGGGGACGGCGACGCGCCGGCCGGGCTCGTCCGGAGGTGGAGCGCGAGGGCCGCGAGGGCGAAGAGGGTCGAGAGGAGGTCGCGCCGCTCGGTCGCCCACGCCACCGATTCCACCCGGATCGGGTGGAGCGCGAAGATCGCGGCGGCGACCCAGGCCAGGCCCACGCGAAACGGCCGCTCCTTAGCCGGATCGGCCGGCCGGAGGCGCGAGAGCGCCGGTGCGCCGGCGAGGAGAAAGGCGAGGATCGCCACCATCGCGGTAACCGCGAGGTGGAGCAGCAGGTTTGTCGCGTGGACGCCGCGGGGCGTCGCCCCGGAGAGCCGTGCGTCGAGCTGGTAGGAGAGCCAGGTGAGCGGCTGGTAGTGGCCGTTGAACGGCTCGCGAAACGCCCAGAAGGCCCCCCGGAGGCCGCGGTCCCAGGAAGCGCGGGCCGTGCCGAGATTGGCGCCGTCGTCCCAGACGAAACCGTTGTCGAGGACGGGGAAATACGCCCAGACGATCGCCGCGCCGAGGCCGGCGAAGAGGAGCACGGCGAGGAGGAGCCCGGCGGCGACGGACAGAGGCCGGGTCGCGGTCTCGCCTTCGGGATCGGGACCCGTCGTCACGGCCCCGTCGCCTCGGCGACCTGCGCATCGCTCAGGCGGAACAGGAAGAGGGACGTGCCGACCCGTTCGTCGGGCTCCCGCTGAGCGAGGCGGGAGAGGAGCTTCAGTCGGCGAAGCGCCTCGAACGCGTCGATCGCGGTCGGGCTCTTCCCGGTTTCGCCAGACGAGCCGCGCTCCTCGGCCATCGCCTCGTAGCGGGCGATGAGCCGGCGATCGCGCCACGACGAGACCCTCGCCAGCGGCCGGTAGACCCCGAGCAGGTCGGTGGCGCTGATCACGTAGAGCCCGCCCGAGATCGGCTCGGGCGAGGGCGCGTGGCTCCCCTCCCCCAGGAACCAGCGAACCGCCAGGCCCCGGGGGAGCGGCGGATCGCTGGCCTGCGACAGCCAGACCCGTCCGCCCGGCGGCTCGGTGCGGAGCCGTTCCTCCAGCCGCAGGAGATCCTGCCCCCAGTCGAGGTTGCTGTCGGCGAGGAAGAGGTGGCCTTTTCGCCAGCCCCCCGCCGCCTCGTTGAAGTACCCGAGGAGACGAGGCGACGCGCTCCACGTTCCGAGCACGAGCCAGAGGAGCGCTCCGCCGGCTCCGAGCCCGACGGGCAGGCGGAGGCGCTTCGGGAACCGCTCGGGCGAGAGCCCCCCCGTGGCGATCGCCAGGATCGCCAGGGCGGGAAGGAGGTGGCGATACCCGATGTTCAGGCCGCTCGACCCGAGGGCTGCGAGGTAGACGAGGGCGAAGAGCGCGAGGCCGACCGCGAGCGGAGAAGGCCGGCTTCCGCGCAGAGCAGCCAGGAGCGCGGTGGCGAGCCCCGCAGAGACGAGCAGGAGCGTCGGCAGCGGGGTCTTCACCGCGAACGCCCAGGGGAAGTAGTCCGGGAAACCGTTCGCCGAATACCGCCCGCGGAGATAGGCGGCACGGGACCCCGCCTTCTTCTGGACGTAGGCCGAGCCGTAGAGATAAGCCTCCGGAAGGAGGCGCCACGAGCGGGCCACCCGGAGAAGGGGAACCACGAGGCCGGGCCGATCGGCCCCGGTGGCGGGATCGTGCAGGACGCTCTCCCAGGCGCCGGCCGGGGTCGTCGGGAGCGGCCGTCCGAAGTCGCCCACGACGTGCATCGTCGCCGACGCCGCGTCGCCGCCGGCCGCCGCGGCGAAGCGGAAGCCATAGGCCGCCCAGATGCCGAACGTGGCGGCGAGGGCGAGCGCGGCGGTCCCGGTGGCGAGGGTACGGACGAGCGACCGAGCCGGGAGATTCCTCTGCGGCCGGTGCGCGACGAGCGCCATTCCGGCCAGCGCGGGGACCAGAGCGAACCAGGAGAACTTGACCAGGGTCGAGGCCGCGAAGGCGGCCGCCAGGAGCGCGAGCCGCCCGGCGGTCGGGCGGGCGAGCCAGCGGTCCGCGCAGAAGAGAGTCAGGATGGCCAGGAGCGAGAAGGGAACGTCGAGGGTCGCCAGGTGGCCGTGGGCGAGCAGCGCCGGGTCGAACGCCGCGACGGTCATCGCGATCAGCGCGCCGCCGGGGCCGAAGAGGGCACGGGTGACGGCACCGATCGTCAGCAGGAACGCCAGCAAGAGAGCGACGGCGACCGCCCGGCTCGGCCGGACCATCCGCTGTCCGTCGTTCCACTCCTCGAAGAAGCTCCTGCCGAGCGTGAAGAAGTCCCCCCGGCGCCAGGCCTCGGTCCCTTCCGCGCGCCAGGAGACGGTTTGCGTCAGGAGCGGCAGCGCGAGGACGAGTCGTCCGAGGGGCGGGTGGTCCGGGCTCAGCCGGTGGTCGCCGGCCGCCAGCGCCGCGTACCCGGAAACCAGGTGGCTCGGCTCGTCCACGGTCACGCTGTCGCGCATCGCTCCGTGCCACGCAAGTCCGCCCGCGCACGCGAGCACGAGGGCGGCGATCGTCGCGAGCCGCCGGGAACCCGCAGCCGGGCAGGAGGGCATCGCGAATAGAATACCCGCGCCACCCCGCACGCCGATGCCCGATTCCCCGACACCCCCTCGCTCGCGCCTGCGGCGCCTCGGCCGCTTGACGCTGGATGTCTTCGTCGTGGCGCTCCTGCTCGAGGGGTCGGCTCGCCTCCTGCTCACCTCCGACGCCCTCTTCAGGCGCCTCGCGAGCCCGTACGACGAGCCGTCGTGGCGCCTCGGCTGGCTTCGCCGCCACCGCGGGGACGAGTCGGCGTACCCGTTCTCGTTCGACCGGCACCATCCCGTCCGCGGCTGGACGCTCGCCCCGAACCTGAGCTCGGTCGAGGTCTTCCGCGGCAAGCGGCTCAGCTCCAACTCCCGCGGCCTGCGGGGAGCGCGGGAGTACGCGGTGCCGAAGCCCGAGGGTGTGTTGCGTATCGCCCTCCTCGGCGATTCCTTCACCTTCGGCGAAGGGGTGAGCGACGAGGAGACCTTCGCCCGTCAGATCGAGCTCCTCCTCCCCGGGGTCGAGGTCCTCAACCTCGGAGTCCACGGCTACGGGCACGACCAGATGCTCCTCACGCTCCGGGAGGCGCTGCCGCTCTACCGGCCCGACGTCGTCCTCGTCGGGCACGTCACGGACGACTCGCTCCGCAACGTCACCACCTTCCGCGACTTCGCCAAGCCCCGGTTCCGGCTCGAGGACGGCCGTCTCGAGCTCGAGGGGACGCCGGTCCCGACGCCGGCAGAGATGCTCGCCCGGGAGCGCTGGCGCTCCCGGCTCCTCGACCTCGTGGCAATGCTGCGCGCACGCGTCGAGTGGAGGTGGGGGGGCCGGATGGCCGAGGTCGACCATCTTACGGACGCCCTCCTTTCGGAGATCTTTCGCGAGGCGAGAGCCGCTGGGGCCCGGCCCGCAATCGCACTGCTCCCCGCCTGGAACGAGCTGGGCGCGACGCAGGCGGAGCCGCTGGCCGGCGAGGCCTTCGTGATGGAGGTCGCCCGGCGCGGGAAGGTGCCCTGCCTGCGGCTCCGGCCGCTCTTCCTCGAAGGGTCCCGGCTCGGCGCCGAGTACGAGCGCGTGGGGCACTGGGGCCCGGTGGAGCACCGTCTCGCGGCGGGAGGGATCGTCGACTTCCTGCGCCGCGCCCGGCTCGTCCCCTGACCTCCCCCTCGTGGCCGCAGGCCCGGCGCCGCGCGCTCTCGGGCGGCCGACGGAACCGGCGCTCTCGCCGAGGCGAGTTCGCTATCATCGCGCGCCGGGACTCACGGTCAGAGGGATTCATGAAGAAGAAACTGCAGCTCTGCACGGCGGGACTCCTCCTCGCCCTGCTTCCGTCGGCCGGCTGCCGCAAGCCATCGACTCCGGTCACCTCGCAACCGGACCCTTCCACGGTGATCGCCCGTTACAAGGGGGGCGAGATCCGGCGAGGCGAGATCCAAGCCTCGATCGCGAATCGTCTGGCCCAGGTTCCCCAACCTCCTTCCCAGGAAGCCCGACAGAAGGCCGTACGGCTCGTCGTCGAGCGCCGGGTCCGCACGGCTCTCCTCCTCGGCGAAGCGATGGCGAAGGGGTACGCGGAGAAGCCGGAGGTCCGGACGCAGCAGACAGTGGCGGAGGAGAGCCTCCTGGCCGAGGACCTTCTCACGCGCGAAACGGCCTCGGTCACGGCGACCGACGCCCAAGTGGCCGCCGAGGTCGATCGGCGGCTCGCCGCGGCCCGACCGGAAGAGGCGCGAAAGTTCAGCCACATCTTCCTCCGGGCGCCGGAGTCCGACGCCGACGCCCGCGCCAGCGCGGCCGCGCAGATGGAGAAAGTCCAGAAGGAGCTCGCCGACGGCGCCGGCTTCGGCGACCTGGCCGAAAAGTACTCGGAATCGGTCACCGCGCGAGGCCGCGGCCGCATCGACTGGACCCTCCGGAGCTCGCTCTCCCCCGACGCGGCCGGCGTGATCTTCGCCCTCAAGGAGGGAGAGAAGAGCGGGGTCATTCGTGCCAGGGACGGCCTGCACCTCTTCCAGCTCGACGGCATCCGGCCGGGCGTTCCCGTCGACGCAGCCGCCATCCGCCGGAACGTCCGGCAGGAGCTGGACACCGAGGCGAAGGCCGTCGCCGTCCGCTCCCGTCGCCAGCAGGAGCTGGACGCCCGCGGGGTCGAGTTCGCTTCCGCGAGCGACCTGGAGCGGCTGGAGAAGTCCGGGACGGCCGCTGGCGCCAGGCCCGTCGCCCGCTGGAAGGGGGGAGAGGCCACCGCCGCCGAGTTCCTCGCCTTCCGCGGCCGGGTCTCCCCAACTCGCCAGCCGGCGGGCATCGAGCTGCGGCTCGTCGCCGAGAACCGGCTCCTGGCGGAGGCGCGGCGCGCCCAGGGGCTGAACCCTCAGATCGAGGCCGAGATCAAGGACGCACGCCAGCAGGCGTTGATCGACTCCTACCGCGGGAGCCTGATCGCCGAGCTCGAGACCAGGCCGACGGACGAGGACGTCTCCCGCTTTCACCGGGAACAGGGGCAGACAGCACTCTTCCTGCGCGACTTCGAGGTCGACATCCTCTTCTTCCCGCAGAGCGGGGAGAGCGCGGCGGAGGTCTACGAGGCGGGAGCAACGGTCGGAACCGCGCTCCGGAACGGGGTGCCGTTCGACGACCTGTTGAAGCGCCCGGCCCGTCCCGACGCCCGCCTCTGCCGGCAGCTCCACGGCGCCGACCTCGAAGCGATCGGACGGACCTCGATCCGCCTCCGAAAGGCGATCCTGAACCTCGGCGTCGGAGACGTCTCCGCGGCGATCTACGTCGACGGGCAGCGAACCGAGGTGGTTCCGGGGACCTGCGTCCTCGAGGGGAAGGGACTCGTCTTCGTCCGGCTCCGGTCGATCGGCACCCTCCCCTTGCCGAAGGCACGCGAGGCGATCGAGAAGGCGCTCGTAGCGGAGAAGGTCTCGGCGGGAGTGAAGGGCCATCCGGGAACGGCTGATCCGCGAGGTCCGCGCTCCAGATCCTCGTTCCCGAAGGGGTGGGCGGGGGCGGTCCGCGCACCCCCCGCATCCGCCGTCGGCGCTCGCGGCACTCTCGGCCGCCGTTCTACTTCTCGTCCTCGAGCACCGCCAGGCGAACCTCGGCGGCCGCTCGGCGCTCGCCTTCCTCTTCGCGACGGCGGCTTACGGGCTCGTCCGTTCGCTTTCGATCCGGACCCTCGCCGAGGCCCGCCTCAGCGGCGTGCCGTATCGGCTGGGTTCGCCCCTCGCCACAATCGCCGGCGTTCCGCTTCAGGAGCTCGTCGGATGGACCGCGGCCGTCGGCCTCTCCGCCTATTTCGCCGACCGCCTCCTCCGTCGCCTCGGCCAGCCGACCGACCCGTTCCGCACGACGCTCGTCGCGGGGCTCGGGATGGCGATGGTCTGCCTCGCCGTCGAGACCGCTGCGGCTGTCGGCGGGTGGTGGACCTGGAGCCTCGCGCACTCGCGCACCGATCCGATCCGGTTCCCGTCGATCGCGCTGGTCGACTGGGCGTTCGTGGCGATCGACTTCCTCCTCCCCTTCGAGCTCTGGCGCCGCCGTGCGCCTCTTCCCTGGAGGCTCGCCAGCCTGCTCCTCTTCCCGATCCACCTCGCGGGGCACGCGATCAACGCCTCGCTTCCGGGGCCCTTCCCCGTCTCCGGCTTCGACTTCGTCCATATCGGCCTCGTCGCCGCCGTCGCCGGGGCGGCCGCCGCGTCGGCCGGCGCGAGCCCCTGGCCCGCGCTCGAGCCGAACGGCTCCGCTCCCCGCCCGTCCTGCGGTCGCCATCCTTCTCGGCACGGCGCTGCCGGCAGATCGCCCTCGCGCGGGAGCCCGGCCTTCTCTGGACCGGATTGCCTCTCGCCGCGCTCGCGCTCTTCGCGATGCGGGCGCGCCGGGAACCATCCGTGCCGGCGCACGCGCTCCCCCCCGCTCGCGCCGTGGCAGTCTTCGCCGTCGTCCTCGCCCTCGCCCTCGCGCTGCGCGTGCCCTCCGCGCGCCGCTCCCGGGAGTTCGAGACGCTGATCCGACTCGGCGCGGAGCGGCTCGTCGCGGGACGGGTCGACGCGGCGCGCCCCTCGCTGGAGGCCGCGCTCGAGCTCCGGCCCGGGCATTCGGAGGTGCTCTGGCTGCTCGGCTGGGCCGATCTTCAGAAGGGGAACAGGGTCGCGGCCCGACGCCACCTCGAGGCATCGCTCTCGAAGCGCCCGGGCTCGTGGAGGCCCGCCCGGCTGCTCGCCATGCGCTGGACCGTCAGGAGGGCAGGGGCGCGACGAGCAAGCCGGTCCCCTGACCTTCAGCGGGCCGGACGGCTGGGAGGTTCTCGCCTCGGCGATCACGTCGCCCGGCAGGTCCTCGTCCGACGTGATCTTCTCGAAGCTCGGTCCGCCTCATCCCCCGCCGGGTCGCGACCAGCAGGCGGGCCGGGCCCAAGCGCGCAGCCAGCCGGAACGTGGGGCGACCTTCAGGCCACGCCGGTACTCCTCCTCGGCCCCGGCGGAATCCCCCGCGCCGAGCAGCGCCTGGCGAGAGCTCGCCGCTCCGCCGTCGGCCGGCGCCAGCGCGACCAGCCGCCGGGCCCGTTCGACCTCGGCACCGCGGTCGCCGCGCTCCCGGCCAGGCGCACCAGCTGGGCGAGCGGCCCCAGCGCCTCGATCCTGGGCGATCATCTGGAGGAAGATCTTCTCCGCCTCGGCGGCGTCCCCCGCAGTCGTGCGAGCCGTCCGAGCCTTCGAGCACCGTCGACGGCGGAAAGTCCGAGCGGGCCAGGGCGCGTTCAGGCTCGCCTGCGCCTCGTCCAGCCTTCCTTCGGCAAACAGCTGATAGGCCCGGTCGAGGCTCACCCATCGACCGGATCGCGTCCCCTGGGGTCCGGAGGCGCCGAGGCGGTGGACGCGGGCCGCTCACGTACCCCCATGGCCGAGAGCCGGGCCGGACCTCGCTTCCCCGGTTTCCCGTGCCGCGGGCGGCGAGGCGCGCATTCAGGGCCGCTTCGATCCCCCGCGCCGCCCGCGCGCGAGGCCGACCGCACGGTCCGGGATCCGAAGCTCGCCGGTCACGAGCTCGGCCGGGTCGTCAGCGATCCGGTAGAGCCGGATCTCGGGCGGCGATGAACTTCCAGCCGGCCTCCCGGACCGCGGTCAGGGAGGGCCCAGCCGAACCGGCGGACCGGCGCCTGCGAGACGGCCCCAGCTGCCGAAGGGGCGACGCGGCCGGACCGAACAGGTCCTGCCGTCGACTCCGGGGTCGCCGGCAGGCCGGTGAGCGCGAGGATGGTGGGCGCGACGTCGGCAGCCAGGGTGACGGCCTCTGGGCGGACTTCGCCGCGCCGAGCGTGCCGGGCAGGCGGAAGAGCAGGGGGCACGCGGAGCGTCGTCGTAGAGCAGGAGACCGTGGGTCTCCTCGCCGTGCTCGCCAGGGCTCTGGCGTGATCCGGAGAGAAGGACGACGAGCGTCCTGTCCGCGATGCCCGATCGCTCCAGAGCGGCCGGGAGGCGGGCCACCTGCGTATCGACGAACGCCACCTCGCCGTCGTAAAGGGCGGCCGGAGTACCGGGCGCGAAAGCTCGGTGGCGGCACGTAGGGCGCGTGCGGATCGAAAAGGTGGAGCCAAGACGAAGAAGGGCCGCTTCCGCTCCGGCGCAGCCAGGCGAGCGCCCGGTCAACCCGTTCGTCGGCCGGGGCCGACGCGCGTGCATCAGCTCATCAGAGCACGGCGTCGGCGGCGGGCCCGTCGTCGCATCTCGCGAACTCGATCCAGCCCGAACGTGCGGTGCAGAACGAAGGCGGAGACGAAAGCGGCAGTCTCGTAGCCCGCGTCGGCGAAGCGCTCCGCGAGGTCGCGGCACGGCGGCCTCGGGAGGTCATGCCGTTGTCGACGACCCCCGTGGTGCCGGCTCGACGCCCGTCAGGATCGTCCAGTGCGCGGGCAGCGTGAGCGGAACAGGGTAAACGCGTTCTGAAATCGGACACCCGCGTTGGACAAGGAGTCGATCGCCAAGGGCGTTTCGACCGTCGTCCCACCATAGCAGCCGAGCCTGTCCGCCCTGAGTGTGTCGATCGACACGAGGACGACGTTCACGGGCGGACGGACCGCCGGCCGGCACCCGCCCAGCACCGCCGTCAGCGCCGCCGCCGCCACGACCGCGAGCGCTCCATTCCCGCGATCCTGCGGACGCGTATCGAAGTCGATCGGCTCAAGTCCGAATCCTCCACCGGGTCCCCGAAAGCGAAAAGCTCCTGGTAGGAACATAGCCGGGGCCCCAAGAAAGCTTTCGTGCCCCATCTCGCTGCGATCCGCAGGGAGATGGAGAAGTGCTAGCTGATCTCCGGTTCAGAAGCTCGACCGAGAGCGGCGGCGCTCCGTCGAGGGTCAGCGACCAGGCGTTGAGGTGCCTGTGCAGATCGACGGGTCGTCTACGACGTTGAGCGTCGAACGCCGCCCGACGGGGAACCATCGAAGGCGTTCATGGGCCGGAAGGCGGCGACGGAAACGCGGTGCCGTCGGTCGGCTGGAAGGAGCCGGTGATCGGCCGGGCGGTGGGGCACAGAGAAGATTCCGCAGCATCCTGGTCGATCGTTGCGCTCAGGTTGTCACCCGCTCCCGCCGCGGTCCTGCCACAGGAGCTGCGGCGACGCTCGGGCTCGGAGGCCTCAGCTCGATGTCGTCGTTCCACGTGAGCGATGTCCACCGTCAGGTTGGCATCGCTGATCGTGCCGTTGACGCTGAAGGTCAGCATGCTGTCGACGTTCCGTTGTCGGGGATCGCGAGCAGCACGTTCGTGCTCGACTCCGTCACGACCGCCAGGACGCGGAACGCCAAACGCAACGAGGGCGCAACAAGCCATCAAAACCGAAAGCCTCTGCTTCTTCATGGTCTTAACGAAACCTCCTGAAATTAGCATACTAGACGATCCGACACTTGGTGAAACAAAGCTCCCCGCGTCCTCCCGACTCCGGTCTCGAAGCGATTCGGGGGAAACTGGATTCCGTCGCCATCGGACGGCCTC
>JADKBZ010000031.1 GCA_016714815.1 Holophagales bacterium | reverse complement strand
GTCTGGCGTTGCCACGGAATCGGGATAGGGGGCAGCGGTAGGTGACCGCCGCCCCTCCCACACCACCGGACATGCGGGTCCGTATCCGGCGGTTCGGTCGGTTGAGGTCACGGGCGAGCCAGGCACCCCCAGCTCGTCGAAGTACCGGGTCGGCAGTGCGATGTGGATCGCGATCGCGGAGTTGGCCCACCACCGTCGCGTGTTCGCGGCGACTTTCGCTGCCGTCCGCTCGGTCATCCTGGCGCGCCCGGAGTTCCCGGAACACGGTCTTCCTCGCTTCCACCTGCTTCAGCTGCAGGCAGCGCAGCTTGTGCCGGATCCACTTGTCGAGGTCGGAGAAGACGCCGGGAGTGTCCGCCTGCTTGAAGTACTCCTTCCAGCCCGGCAGGTATCCCTTGAGCTCCTCAGTTACCCTCGGCAGGCTCCGGCCACCGTTGCGCCTGGTGATCCCGCGCACCCGTTCCTTCATCGCACCAAGGGCCTTGCTCGCCACCGCAGCTTGACGACCTTGCCCGCGGCCACCCAGAAGCTGTAGCCGAGGAAGTCCCGCCTCGTCGCGTAGTCCACCGCGCTCTTGTCCTGGTTGACCTGCAGCTTCAGGCCGGCGTACAGCTTCCTCAGCCCCGCCAGCACCCGTTCCCCGCATGCCGCGACCGCACGTAGACATTGCTGTCGTTTGCGTATCGTACGAAGGCGTGCCCTCGCCGCTCCAGCTCCTTGTCCACCTCGTCCAGGAGCACGTTGGCCAGCAGGGGCGACAGCGGTCCGCCCTGCGGCGTCCCTTCGTGTCGCTCCACCACCACCCCCGAGACCATCACCCCGGCCTCGAGGTAGCGGCGGATCAACCCCAGCACCCTCTTGTCCTCGATCCGCTTCTCCAGCCTCCCCATGAGAATGTCGTGGTTGACCCGGTCGAAGAACTTCGACAGGTCCACGTCCACCACCCACCGCCGGCCCCTGGACGTGCGCCTGCGCCCGCCGCACCGCGTCGCGCGCCCGCCGTCCAGGCCGAAAGCCGTAGCTGTGGTCGGAGAATCCGGGGTCGACCGGTGGGATTGCAACAGGGCCTGCTGGATGAATCGGTCCAGCACGGTCGGGATGCCCAGCTTGCGCTCGCCCCTCCCGCCTTCGGGATCGTCTGCCTCTTCACCGGCCGCGGCTGGTACTTCCCCCGAGGAGTTCCTCGCGGATTCGTATCCATTCCCGCTTCAGGTGTTCCGGCAGCTCTCCCACCGTCATCCCGTCGATGCCAGGGCCGCCCTTGTTCTGCTGCACCCGTTTCAACGCCGCCTTCAGGTTCGCCGCCTCGACGACCTCTTCCATCAGGCGATCCGTGCCTGAGCGCTCGTTCTCTCCTCGCCCGAAGGGATTCCTTCCTGTTCTGCCCCCTGCGGGCTTCACCTGCATCCTCGTATGGCAGCTCGAGCTGTCAGCTCGACTTCTGGAGCCGTGCCCTCCCGAGATTCAAGGCCGCCTCTCTCCCTTCCGTTCGGCCCTTCACCGCCCTTTGTGCGGCTACTATGACCTTCGTTGACCTCGCTCCGCCGGCTTCAACGGCGTCGCCTCTTTCAGGCACGAAGCGAGGTCTCCCCAGATAAGAGCCTCCACCTTCCCCGCACAACCGCCGGATCTACGCCGCCTCCCTTGGTCACGGAGCTTCGCGATCACATGCTCGCTCGCCCCGGGAGACTTCGCCTCCTATCCGGTTTCTATTCGTCGGCTCGCGGGTCTCGCTCCACGCTTCTTTCAGACGGTCGCTCGCGCTTCCGCCCCTGCGCTTCGCTCGGGTCGGTGTGACCTCCTTCCCACGGGTGCTCCCCCCGCTGGCGGTGGCTCATGCTGGGCATACATGAAGAAGGCCGCCCCGGTGGGCGGCCTTCGATCGGTTGCCGTGGTCCGGGCGGGAAAGGTCCCGCCCGTCTCCGCTAGAGGAAGAGCGGTGCCAGGACGAGGGTGATCGTCGCGAGGAGCTTGATGAGGACGTGGAGCGAGGGGCCGGCGGTGTCCTTGAACGGGTCTCCGACGGTGTCTCCGACGACGGCGGCCTTGTGAGCCTCGGAGCGCTTCCCGACGACCCGGCCGTCCACGACGAACTCGCCCGTCTCGATGAACTTCTTGGCGTTGTCCCAGGCTCCTCCTCCGTTGTTGAGGAAGGTCGCCATGAGGATGCCGGCGATCGTCCCGACCATCAGCATCGCCGCGACGGCCTCGGCGGCGATCGTCCGGTCGCCGTCGTGGATGAACATCCGGAAGACGAGGCCCACGGCGATCGGCGCGCCGACCGCGACGATTCCGGGGAGGACCATCTGCCGGAGCGCGCTCGCGGTGACGAGGTCGACGCACCGGGCGTAGTCGGGCTTCTCGGTCCCTTCCATGATGCCGGGCTTCTCCCGGAACTGGGCGCGAACGTCCTCGATGACGGCCTGGGCGGCCCGGCCGACCGCCTTGATGGCGAGCGCCGAGAAGAAGAAGACGAGCATCGCTCCGAGGAGCCCTCCTACGAAGATCTCGGGCTTGGCGATGTCGACCGACTGGAAGATCTTCGAGCCCTCTTCCGCCCCGAGGTAGAGGCGGACCTCGTCCATGTAGGCCGAGAAGAGGAGGAACGCCGCCAGGGCCGCCGAGCCGATGGCGTAGCCCTTCGTGAGCGCCTTCGTCGTGTTGCCGACGGAGTCGAGCCGGTCGGTCTTCTTCCGGATCTCCTCGGGCTGGCCGGACATCTCGACGATGCCGCCGGCGTTGTCGGTGATCGGCCCGAACGTGTCCATCGCCAGAATGTACGCGGCCGTGCCGAGCATTCCCATGGTGGCGACGGCCGTTCCGAAGAGCCCGCCGTGGGCGATCGCCGCCCCGCCGAGCTTGTAGGAGGAGAGGATGGCCACGGAGATCGTCAGCGTCGGAAGCAGGGTGCACTCGAGGCCGATGGCGATTCCCGAGATGATGTTCGTGGCCGGGCCGGTGAGGGAGGCCTGGGCGATCTCGCGGACCGGGCGGTAGCGGTACTCGGTGTAGTACTGGGTGATCCAGACGAAGGCCCATGAGGTGAGGACGCCGATGACGCCGCAGAGGAAGAACATCCACCAGGCGTTCGGGGCGGCCGGGTTCGCCAGGAGCCAGCGCGTCGAGACGCCGAAGCCGGCGATGGCGAGGATCGCCGTCACGGCGTAGCCCCGGTTCAGGGCGGCCATCGGGTCGCCGTCCTCGGTCGTCTTCACCATGAGGATGCCGACGATCGCGGCGAGGAGGCCGAAGGCGCGGGCGACGAGCGGGAAGAGCATGACGCCCACGATGCCCGCCGAGAACGGCATGCTCGCCTTCTCGGCCAGCATCGCGAGCGTGGCGCCCAGAATCATTGCTCCGATGTTCTCGGCCGCCGTCGACTCGAAGAGGTCCGCGCCGCGGCCGGCGCAGTCGCCGACGTTGTCGCCGACGAGGTCGGCGATGACGGCCGGGTTCCGCGGGTCGTCCTCGGGAATGCCCGCCTCGACCTTTCCGACGAGGTCGGCGCCGACGTCGGCTGCCTTGGTGTAGATGCCGCCGCCGAGCTGGGCGAAGAGCGCGACGAACGAGGCTCCGAAGCCGTAGCCGACGATCAGGAGCGGGATCTTCCCGGGCGGGACCTGGGTGAAGTACTGGACGATCGTGTAGAGGCCGCCGACGCCGAGAAGGGACATCGCGACGACGAAGAGGCCCGAGACCGCCCCGCCCCGGAGCGCGATCCGGAGCGCGTCGTTCAGGGACGTCCGGGCGGCCGAGGCGGTCCGGATGTTCGTCCGGATCGAGACCCACATCCCGACGTAGCCCGCGATGACGGAGCAGGCCGCGCCGAGGGCGAAGGAGAACGTGATCCAGAAGGCCATCGCGATTCGCGAGTCGACCGGGTCGAACTCGTGGTGGCCGCGCACGAAGCCGTAGAGGACGAAGATGACCGCCGCGAGGACGGTCGCCAGGACGATGATCGTCCTGTTCTGGCGCCTCAGGAAGGCCTCGGCGCCCTCCTTGATGGCGTCGGAAATCGCCCGCATCTCCTTCGTGCCGGTGTCCTTGGCGAGGACCCACCTGGCGAGCCAGCCGGCGACGGCCAGGGAAACGACGGAAATTCCGATGATCAGGGGTATGAGCTGGGACTGCATCGTCGTGGGATCCTCTCCTTCGCAACGAGACCGGGGCGCGGCGGACGATACCGCAACAAGGGCCCTTCGGCGCGCCCCGGGGAGAAGTGAAAATCCCCGGCGCGGGCGCCGGGGATCTCGAGGTCGTTTTCGGAGCGGCCGTGCCGCCCGGGGAAGGGGAGGTCAGCCGCCCGCGGGCGGGACGACGGCCTCGAGCGGGTTGACCCAGTCCATGACGATTCCGATGTTCTTGGCGCCGTTGTTCCGGACGACGTCCATGATCTCCATGGCCTTGTCGTACTTCACGGCGTCCTCGCAGGAGAAGAAGACCGGCCTGTTGCCGCGATTGCGGAGAACTTCCTGGAGTCTGATCGGCAGCTGGGCGCGGTCCACGCGCTCCTTGTTGAGATAGATCTCGTTGGTCGTCGTCAGGGAGACGATGATCTGGTCCGGGTTTGCCGGCTGCGGGGTGTCCGAAGGCTGATTCGGCGGCACGTTTACTTCGTAGCCCATCTGGAGCATCGGCTGCAGGACCATGAAGATGATGAGGAGAACCAGCATGACGTCCACGAGGGGCGTGACGTTGATCTCCGACCGCGGGCCGCCATCGTGACCACCTAGATCCATACCCATGGCGTGCCCTCCTATTTCTCCGACTTACGTTCGGTGATGAGGCCGATCTTCTCGAATCCGCCTTCCTTGATCATCCGCATGACGTTCCTGACGTCCCCGTAGTTGAGCTGCTTGTCGGCCTTGATCAGGACGTCCTTGCTCGCGCTCCGCTCGCCGAACTCCTTCATCTTCGCCTTGAACTCCGGCTCGGGGTACCACTTGGACTCGATGAAAATCATCTTGTCGGACTGGATGCTGATGAGCAGCTCCTTGTCCGACTCGGGTTTCTTGTCGGGGCGGTCCGTCTGCGGCAGCAGGACGGGCTTGCCCTTCTGCAGCATGGGCGTGATGACCATGAAGATAATGAGGAGGACGAGCATGACGTCGACGAGAGGAGTGACGTTGATCTCACTCTTCGTCTCGTGTCGGCCTCCGAAGTTGTCCATTCCCATCGTCGTGTCCTCCGTTCAGTACCGAGGGGGGCTTGCCGGGAGAGCCCGGCGAGCCCTCCTCAGGCCGCCCGGGAGCCCATTCTCTTGATGAAGTAGTCGACGAGCTCCGAGGCGGAGTTCGACATCTCGATGTTGAAACGCTCGATCTTGTTGAGGAAGTAGTTGTAGAGCCAGACGGCCGGGATGGCGACGAAGAGGCCGAGCGCGGTGCCGATGAGGGCTTCGGCGATACCGGCGGAGACGGCGCCGAGGCCGCCGGTGCCGGAGGTGGCCATCCCCTGGAACGCGCGGATGATGCCGACGACCGTCGCGAGGAGGCCGACGAACACCGAGGTGGTGGCGATGGTGGCGAGGCCGCCGAGGCCCTTGCGCATGTCCGCCCCGGTCATCATGGCCGCGCGGGCGATGGCGCGCTCGGCCGCGGCCACGACGTCGTGACCGGCGACACTGCCGCCGTGAGCTTCATAGGCGAACTCGAGAAGGCCGGGCGAGACGACCCGGGCCACGTGGCTCATCTTGTACTTCTTCGCGAGGTCGATCGCCTCTTTCAGCTTCTCCTGCTTGAGGAGGGGGCCGATCTCGAGGGCGAACTTCACGGACTGCTTCTTCGCGGCCCTGAAGGTCCACCACCGCTCGAGCGAGACCCCGAGGGAGTAGACCGACATGAACACGAGAATTGCCATGATGATCTTGACGAAGATCGACATCTGTCCCCAGATGTGTGCGAAGTCCATATTCATGGTGCGAGATCCTCCTTGGTTTTTCTTCAGCGTCGCTGGGATCGCGTTCGCGTTTCGTTACTGGAGTCTGAAGGTCACGGTCACGGTCAGGTAGACCGGAACCGGCCGGCTGTTGAAGGTCGCGGGCCTGTACTTCCACTGCTGGACGGCGCGCATCGCGGCGTTGTCGAGCAGGGGATTGATGCCACGGAGGACGCGGACGGAGTCGACGCTCCCGTCCTTCGTGATGATCGCCTCGAGGATGACGATGCCCTGGAGACGAGCCTTGCGGGCCGCCTCGGGATAGACCGGCTGGACGCGGGAGATCTCGACCGGCTCCTTGACGTCGCCGCCGACCCGGAGGGGTTCTTCGACCTGGGCCGCGCCGCCGAGGACGCCACCCTTCACGCCGCCCAGGACTCCGCCCATGACACCGCCCTCGACGCCGCCCTCGACACCGCCCTCGACGCCGCCTTCGGCGCCGGAGTTGTCCTCGGGCGTCGCGGGTGCGACCGGGAGCACGTCGGGAATCATCACGGGGGACGAGTTCGAAGACGGTTTCACGATCTCGACGACCTTGGGCGCCGCTTTCGGTGCGGCTTTCGGGGGAGGAGGCGGCGGCGGGGGAGGAGGCGCCGCCTCGGAATAGAACGTGATCGGGATGGGCGGCTCCGGGATGTCTTCGATGAACCACATCGAGGCGGCCAGGACGCTTCCGCCGATGACGATGTGCAGGAAGACCGACATCGGAACCGACAGCCAGCGATTGCCGGTGGCTGCCTGCTTCTGCGACTCGATGAGGGAGGTTTCGAACATGTTAGCGGTCCTCTCGCTCGGGCCCGTCAGATGGCCTCGAGCGGGTTCTTCCTTGCCGCTTCCTCGCGCTCTTTCTGTTTGACGCGTTCGCGAGAGGCGAGGGCCTTTTTCTGCCACTCCGTGGCCTTGGCGAGGAGCTCCTCCTTCTTAATCGGGTCGTTCTCGAGCTTGGCGTACTCGCGGTACAGAAGGTTCACGTACAGCATGGCCTCGAAGTAGTCCGCCCGCTGCGCGTTGGCCTTGTCGAGCGCCACCATTCCACGGTCGATGAGCGCCTTGCGGACCTCGCCGTCCATCTGGTCCGCCGGGGTGTTGTAGGACTTGTCCCAGCAGGTGACGCCGATCGTGTAGAAGACCTCGGCGTTCGTCGGGTCGAGCTTGGCGAGGTTGTCCTGCCACTCCATCGACTGGTCGAAGTCGCCCTTCTTCGCGTAGAGCATGGCGATGGTCTGCACGGCCTGCTTGTCGTCGGCGTGCAGCTTCAGCCAGTCCTTGAAGTACTGGATGGCGTCGTCGTACCGCCGGGAGTTCATGTAGGTCGTGACGAGGAACTTCGCGGCGTTCTGGTCCTCGGGCATCACGGCCAGGTACTCCTTGAAGTACTTGATCGCGGTCTCGAGAGCCTTGATGTCCTTGGCGTGCTGCGATCCGGGCTGGTAGATCGCCATGTTGCCCATGGCGACGAACTTCTTGATCCGGATCTCGGTCGGATCGAGCTTCATCGCCTCTTCGTACTGCTTCAAAGCGTCTTCGTAGAGCTGCTGCTTGAAGTAGGCGTTCCCCTTCCGGATGACCTGCTTCGCCTTGAACTGGTCGACGAGCTTCTGGCACCCCGTCGCCGTCGTCGCCAGCAGGATGAGCCCTCCGACCGCCATCACTCGGCGAAGCCGGCTCCGGAGGCTCGTCCGGGCGTCTTTCCCCGTCCTGGTTCCGGTCATCGGCCCTCTCTCCTTTCGCGCACCCACGGTGCCCGCGGTCCTGAGACCCGGGAGATCACCATTTCGTTCCCGGTCAGACATATCTTTCGCTGCTCCCCGTCGCCTGGTCTCCTCGGTCTGCGCACGGCTGCCGTTTCGAAAAGGTGTTGAGGGGAGGTGCGGGTTTAGCCGTCACCGTGGGTTCCTCGCAAAGGAGAGACACCCACGGTAGACGATCCCGACGAAGGAGCTGAGCAACCCGGCAGAGTCCGCGTCCGCGCGCGCCCCTCCGTTCTCTGTCTCCGCGTCCGTTCCCAGCTGCGGCTTGTTCAGCCCAGACCTCCGGATCTTCCCTCGACCTCTCGGAACGTCCGCGCGCCCACCGGGTCCCGGGCGGCCGTCATTCGAGGCGGTTATTCTCACGGAGCGCAGGGCGAAGTGCAAGCGGAAAACTCCTCATGACCGGGGAGGATCGGGGACCGCGGCAGTCCTCTCTCGGGTGTCCGTCGTCGGCTCTTCCCCGGCATCCGTAGAATGCGCTCATGGTGCTTTGCAGGCCTTCTCCGTCCGCCGTCGCGACCGCGCTCCTCGCGGCCCTTCCAGCGCTGGTCCTGTCGGCCTCGCCCCAGGGACCGGTGCCGACGCCCCGGCCCGGTCCCATCGTCCGGAACGTCGATGTCTCGGTGACGAACATCGACGTCGTGGTCAGCGATTCCAAGGGGAACAGGATCCGGGGCCTGACGAAGGGGGACTTCGAGGTCTACGAGGACGGTCAGCTCCAGCCGCTGACGAATTTCTACGCCGTCGACGGGGGCAAGGTCGTCTTCTTCGGCGACGAGGCCGTTCCCGGGGAAACCCCGGCTGCAGCGTCGACCCCGGCGGCGGCCTCCGCCCCCACCCCCGAGCCTGCCGATCCGGCGGTGGCCCCGCTCGCCGTCCCACGGACCCGGATCGTCATATTCATCGACAACATGAGCCTCCAGCCGTTCAACCGGAACCGGATCCTCCGGGGCGTCCAGACCTGGGTTCGCGAGAACGTGAAAGACAACGTGGAGGCGATGGTCGTCACGTGGGACCGGTCCCTGAAGGTCCGGCGGAAGTTCACGAACGACGGCCGCGAGATTTCCGACGTCCTGAAGCAGCAGGAGGACCTCTCGACGGCCGGCCAGACCCGGCTCTCCGAGCGCCGGGACGTCCTCCGGCAGATCGACGACTCCAAGTCCGAGAACGAGGCGTTTCAGTACGTCCGGCAGTATGCCCTGGCCTACAAGAACGATCTCGACTTCACCTCGGAAGCCTTGAAGACGACGATCGACCAGCTCGCGGGAGTCGAGGGGCGGAAGATCCTGCTGCACCTCTCCGAGGGCCTGCCGCAGTCACCCGGCCTCGAGCTCTGGAAGTACGTACAGGACAAGTTCCGGACCCAGAGCGGCACCCTCGCGCAGTTCGAGTTCGACAAGACCTCCGCGTATCTCGGCATCATTCGCGCCGCCAACTCCGCGGGCGTCTCCATGTACATGGTCGATGCCTCCGGCCTGTCGGTCGACACCGGCATCAGCGCCGAGAACCAGTCCACGCAGGCGAAGGTCGACACGTTCCTGGAGCGCTCGAACCTGCAGTCGATGTCCCTCCTGATGGCCGACGAGACGGGTGGGAAGGCGATCGTGAACCGCAACGACATCATCGCCCCGCTCAACGAGATGCGGAGCGACTACAGCTCCTACTACTCCGTCGGATACCGAAGCCTGAAGTCGGGTGGCGAGCGCCCGCGGAAGGTGCAGGTGAAGATGAAGAGGAAGGGTCTTCAGGCCCGCTCCCGTCGCAGCTACGTCGAGAAGGGGCTCGAGACGCGGATCGCCGAAGGGGTCACCTCCGCCCTCTATTTCGCCCGCGACGACAATCCGCTCGGTGTCGGCGTCTCGGTCGGCCAGCCCGCCCCCGCCGACGCACAGAACTACCTCGTCCCGATCCGGATCCGGGTGCCGTTTTCCCGGATCACCCTGCTCCCGGAGGGCGAGAAGGCCCGCGGGCGCCTGGCCGTCTACTTCATCGTGGTCGACTCCGAAGGCAAGCAGTCCGAGCTCGCCAGCCAGGCCGTCCCGGTCGAGGTCGACGCCAAGGAGATCCCAAACCTCGCCCGGCAGGACTTCGTCTACGACGTTCGGCTCCTCATGATCCCCGGCGGGCAGCGTCTTTCGGTCGCGGTTCGCGACGAGCCGACGAACGCCGTCAGCTACGTGCAGCAGTCGGTCTTCGTCTCCGTCCTCCCGCCGGCGGCAGGACCGGCCGGGAAGAAGTGACGCGGAGGATCACCGTCGTGTCCGGGGAGCCGGGGGTCGTCTGAGGGTCCTGGGCTCGGCACAGGCCCGAGAGGCGGACGTCCGGACGATCGCCGCCGGAACGGCGGGAATCGTCCTGATGGCGCGCGCTTCGGAAGGCGTCGCCCGGGAATGTGTCCGGGCGATCGGGACCGAGCCCCTGCGCGGCGAGCGGGTCGTCGTCCTCTGCGGCACGGGGAACAACGGAGGCGACGGTTTCGGCGCGGCCCGGTTGCTTCGGCGCAGTCCCGTGACCGGAGACGTTGCGGTCCTCCTCCTTGGGGGCCGCGGGAAGGTCTCGGGGGACGCCGCCGGAATGCTCCGGCGGCTGGAGGAGGAAGGAGCGGCCGTCGTCGAGGTCGAGGACGCAGCGGGGCTCGAACCGCTTCGCGGTGCGACGCTCGTCGTGGACGCCCTCTTCGGAACCGGCCTTTCGCGGCCGCTCGAGGAGGGGTCCCTTCACGCCCAGGCCGTTCGCCTCGCCTCTTCCCGGCGGGCGTTCGTCGTTTCGGTCGACGTCCCTTCGGGCCTCGATTCCGGCACGGGACGAGCGGACGTCCCGCACGTCCGGGCCGACGTCACGGTGACCTTCGGGTTCCCCAAGCTCTCGCACCTGCTCCTCCCGGCCGCCGGATCGTGCGGCCGGATCGTCGTCGCCGACATCGGCCTTCTGATCGAACCGGGGACTGCCGGGGCACCGGAGGCGGTCACCGCCTGCGACGTGGCGCCGTTCTTCCGGCGACGGCCGGCCGCCGCCCACAAGGGAACGTTCGGGACCGTCGGAATCGTCGGAGGCGCCTGGGGAATGGCGGGGGCCGCGGCCCTCGCGGCCCGGTCCGCCTTCCGGTGCGGATCGGGGAAGGTCGTCGTCATCGCGGAGGAGGCGAGCCGGGGGGCGATCCACACACTGGTGCCCGAGGCCACCACCTCGGCCGTGATCGTTCCCGGCGGACTGACGGCTCTTGCCGTCGGGCCGGGACTCGGGACCTCGCCCGCCTCCCGCGCGCTTCTCGACGCCGCGCTCCAGAGCGCTCTCCCCGCCGTGCTCGACGCGGATGCGCTGAACCTCCTGGCGGGGCGGCCGGAGCTCCTGCAGGGGCGAAACGCCCCGACCGTCCTGACGCCCCACCCCGGCGAAGCGTCGCGCCTTCTCGGCGTCCCGACCGCGGTCCTCTGCGGCGACGTCGAGGCGGCGGCGAAGCGCCTTGCGGAACGGTCGGGGGCCACGGTCGTCCTCAAGGGATTCCGTTCCGTCGTCGCCACTCCGGACGGGGAGGTCCGCCGGATCCTCTCCGGGAACCCGGGAATGGCGTCGGGCGGAAGCGGCGACGTCCTGACCGGCATCGTCGGGGCTTTTCTGGCGCGTGGCCTGGCGGCCCGCGACGCAGCGGCGTCGGCCGCCTTTCTGCACGGCCTCGCGGGCGATCTGGCGAGCGAGCGGACGGGGGAGGAGGCGCTGGTCGCCTCCGACATCGTCGAGGCGCTCGGCGACGCGCTCCGGATCGTCTGCGAGTCGGCTCCCGCGTGACCCCCCTGCTCTTCGAGGTCCTCTCCCGCTCCGCCGGCGAGACCCGCGATGCGGGGCGCCGTCTGGCCGTACACCTTTCGCCCGGAGCTCTCGTCCTCCTGTCGGGACCTCTCGGCGCGGGGAAGACCGAGCTCGTCCGGGGTCTGGCGGAAGGGCTCGGCGCCGGCGCCGAAGAGGTTGCCTCTCCGACGTTCGCGCTCGTCCACGAGTACGGGCCCCCGCAGGCGCCTCCGATCCTCGTCCACGCCGACCTGTACCGGCTCCTCGGCACCTCTTCCGGGAGCGTTGCCGCCGTCGAGGACCTCGGCCTGGCCGAGGCGCGGGAGCGGGGCTCGGTGGTCGTCGTCGAGTGGCCGGAAGGGCTCGGCCGCGATCGGGACGCCGTCGAGGTCGAGATCCTCCTCGAAGAAGAAGAAGCCCGGCGGATCGTCGTCCGCCGGGCTCGATGAAAGCAGGTTCCCTAGAGAGCGTCCGGAGCCGTGTCAGAAGGCGAAGACGACCCCGGCCGTGGCTTCACCGCTCGTGTACCACTGGTTGCTGCCGTAGTAGTACCCGTCGTCGCACCAGCCGTCGCACTCCCAGTAGTCGTCCCCGGAGTTGATGTAGGTCGTCCGGGCCTTGCCCTCGAACCGGAAGCCGATGTTCGGGGTGACGAAGGCCTTCACTCCGAAGCCCAGGGTTCCCGTGAAACGGGAGTCGGTGGAGGAGGAGTACCCCGGGAGGTCGGGGTGGAACGTGTGCACGCCACCGCCGAGCAGGAAATAGGGACGGACCTGTCCGCGGCCCCAGGGGACGAGCATGTTGAGCTCGTAGAACCGCATTTCCATCCTGCCGATATCCTCGGACTGGCCGCCGATGGAACCGCCGTCTCCGATCGTCAGTTTCGGGTCCGACTGGAGGTAGCTCGCCTCCAGGGTGAAGTGCTCCGCCACGTTGAAGCCGAGCCGGATGCCGTAGGCGACCTCGGTGCTCGTCTTCGCCTCGCCGTCGTAGAAGGCGAGGGTCCCGGAGTCGAACGTCCCCCCGAAGGTGCCTCCGATGACGGGGGTGATCTCGACGGTTCCACGGCGATCCTGGGCCGAGGCGGGGGAAGCGGCTGCCAGTGCCGCCGCGAGGGCGAGCAGGGCGAAACGCGGGGCCAATCTCATTTCTTCGTTCCTCCAGATGCCCCGCGTCCTCCTAATTGGCCTGCGGGCCCGGCGCGGGGCGACCATTCTGTACCCAAGCAACCCGCGTACCGTGAACCGAGGGGAGCTGGACGGTGTCGGCGGTCACTCTTTCACCGTTTTGGCCCCCGGCCCTCGGCGAACCGTCGATCCGGTAAGCTCGGGACGATGATCCCCGGACTGTCCCGCTGCCTCCCGGCATTTGCCGCCCTCGCTGCAGGGGGCTGCCTCGGTGCCGGAACCCGGAGCGTCGACGCGCCGTGCCGTGAAATGCGGGGCTCTGTGGCGAGAGAGATGCTCCGGGACTCGCGAGAGATCCCGATTCTGGACGTCCGTTCGGCACGTCCTCGAAAGGTGTCGGGTGCGGTGGAGATTCCCCTCCCGGACCTTCCCGGCAGGCTCGGCGACCTGGATCGCTTCAGGTCGGTGCCGGTGATCGTCGTCGGGGAGGACGGCGAGCAGGGGAGGAAGGCCTGCGAGCTGCTCTCGGGGGCGGGCTTCAGGCACGTCATCTTCGTCCCGGAAGGGGCGGCAGGACTCCTGGCCGGCAGCCGCGGCGGGCTCGACCTGGCGCCGGTCCCCGAGGAGAACCGGTGAAGCGCCTCGTCGTCGGGAAGGGAGCCCAGGGGTTCCTCCTTTTCGCCTACACGGCGCTCGTCCTGGTCGGGACGCTCCTCGTCGAGGGTCGGCCCGGAGTCATCACGAATCTCGTCCCCTTCGACGACCTCGTTCGTCTCCGCGCGAGCGCGGGCAAGGCGGGTGTCCTGTCGAGCCGCTTCGTGCTGGGGCTGCTCGGGCTCGTCGGAAACCTCGTGATGTTCGCCGTCTGGGGATTCCTCGCCTGGAAGTTCATCGACGGCCGGGGAAGGGCGCGGTGGCGCAATCACGCGGAGGTCGTCTTCTTCGGTCTCGTCTTCAGCGTCGGGATAGAGACGGTGCAGTTCTTCCTCCCCACCCGGGCCGCCGACGTGAACGACGTCTTCTGGAACGTCCTCGGTGCCGGCCTCGGAGCGCTCCTTGCGCACATCCACGCCTCGGTTCGGCTGGAATGGGCCTGATCCGGACTCGGGTCTTCGCGGACGACACCACGAGCGGCGGAATCCCGGCGACCGGACGCGGCGAGCCCTCTCCTGACCTCGATCCGGTACGACCGAACCCGGACCGACGCTGCTAGACTCCCCGCCCGCGCCGGAGTGGCGGAACGGCAGACGCAGGGGACTCAAAATCCCCCGACCTCCGGGTCATGAGGGTTCGAGTCCCTCCTCCGGTACCATCAAATTCCCCTGCAAGGTCTGGTGGCTCCTGGAGGCCTTGATCGGGCCAGCCCTCGACCTCCCATTGACCCCCGGCGCCCGGCCGCGTAACCTAGTGTCCGATAGCGCAGGAGGCGGATCCGGTGGTTTTCAGCATCGGCGATAAGCTCGTCTACCCGAACCACGGTGTGGGAGTCGTTGAGACTGTCGAAGACTCGCTCTTCGACGGCCGTGCTCACCCCTGCTATCAGGTCCGGCTCCTCGCCAACAACTCGCGAGTCGTGGTTCCGGTGGGAAACTCCGACCGGGTGGGCCTCAGGCCCCTGACCCGGCGGCAGGACGTCAACGTCGTCTTCAAGGTCCTCGAGGACGGCAGCTTCCAGTCGAACGGCGACTGGAAAGGGCGCTTCAAGCAGAACCTCGACAAGATGCGCTCGGGCCAGCTGCCGGACATCGCCGACGTCCTGAAGAATCTCAACTGGGTCCAGAAGCAGAAGACGCTCTCCTTCCGCGAGAAGAAGATGTACGAACGGGCTCGTTACCTCATCGTCTCCGAGATCGCCCAGGTCAGCGGAGCCGCGGAGGCAGAGGTCGACCTGGACGTCGAGCGGGCGCTCGACCGGTCGGTCGCCCGGCGTCGCAGCCTCGGTCCTTCTCCGCGCTGAGCCCCCGGGGCGGAGACGCCGGCCCCCCCGCTCCCGTATAGTCGTCACGATGTCGAACCGAGTGTCGGCCGGTCTCCTTCTGGCCCTCCTTCTGGGCCTGCCCGCCGTGGCAACCGCGGCGAGGCCGGACCCCTCGATGGAGAGCCTCCTCGTGGCTCTCGATCTCGAACGAAAGGCCCGGATCGTCGACCTGATCGAGGTCGACCGGCTCACCGCGGCGGCTTCGCGCAGCGACGCGGCGGCATCGGCCGTCCGGCAGAGGCTTCTCGACTCCCTGCGAGGTGGCGAGCCCCAGGTCGCCGACCTCAGGGACGACGAAGAGCGCGTTGTGGAGGCCGAGGCCAGGGCCCGTGCCGCCCAGGAGATCCGCCGGGCGGCCGTCTCCCGCCTTCTCGACAGGGCGCAGCGGATCGCCCTGCTCCAGGAAGAGATCGTCCGGCGGCGCTCGGTTTCCCGTCGGCCCGCCGACCCCGTGACGGGGCGTTGGCAGACCATCATCGACCCGGGAGGGCGCAGAGGCGTCTACCGGCTCGTTCTCGACGGGACGCTCATCTCCGGGGACTACGTTCTCGACGGAGAGTTCCGCGGCTCGCTCCGGGGGACCTTCATCGGCGACAAGGTATCGATCCAGCGGATCGACTCCGAGCGCGGCTTCGACGCGACGTTCTACGGGCGCGTCCAGACCCTTGGAAAACGGATCACAGGTACGTGGGAAGCGACGGCCATCGCGCCGTCGGTCGGACCGGTCGCCGGGACCTGGTCGGCCACGCTGCTTCCCGACGAAGAAGAAGATGGAGGTTCCCCCTGAGCCACGACGATCACCTTCCTCCTCCGCCCGCCCAGCGGCAGGCGTCCCGAAGCGAGGGCCGACGGAATCAGGCCGCTCCTCAGGCCGCCACGGCGCAGTCCCGATGGGGCGACAGGATTCTCTTTGCAGCCCTCGGGGCGCTCGTCGGCTTTGCCGGTGCGTGGGTTTCCCTCGATGGGCGCCATCCCGCGGCGACGGCCGTTCCCGCGATGGGGTCCGGCCCGCAGGCCGGCATGTCCGGGGCGCCGCCGATGAGCGAACCGCCGGCCGGCATGCCCGGGACGGCCGGGATGTCCTCGATGCCCGGAACGGACGCCGCCGCCAGACAGCAGCTGCAGGCCGCGCAGTCCGTCGTCGCGGCGAAGCCGGGCGACTACGACGCGCTCGTCCACCTCGGAAACGCGGCCTACGACGCCCGGGAATTCGCGCAGGCGGTCGACGCCTACGAGAAGGCGCTGAAAATCAACCCGAACGACGTGAACGTCATGACGGATCTCGGGACCGCCTACCGGAACGAAGGGCAGCTCGACAAGGCCCTGGAGCTCTTCCGCAAGGCCCGGGCGGCCGATCCCAGGCACTGGCAGTCGCTCTACAACGAGGTCATCGTCCTCGCCATGGACAAGCACGACCACGCCGGGGCGAACGCCGCGTTCGCGCGCCTGAAGGCGGAGCATCCCGGCCTCCCGGTCCTGCAGGGGCTCGAGCAGCAGATCGGCGCCGTTCACGCCGAGAAGTGAAGCCGCAGAGCGGCGACCTCTTCGACGAGCCGCTTCCGGATCGGCCAGCGGCGCCCTCCGTGGCGCCGCTGGCCGAGCGGTGCCGGCCGCGCGACCTCCCGGAAATGCGGCTGCCGGCGTCGGTCGCGGGCCCCGCGTCGCTCCTCGGCCGGGCGATCGCGGCCGACCGGGTCCCGTCCCTCGTCCTCTGGGGACCTCCCGGAACCGGCAAGACGACGCTCGCGAGGATCATCGCGGCCCGGACGAAGTCCCGGTTCCTCGCCTTCTCCGCCGTCATCGCCGGAGTGAAGGAGATCCGCGAGGTCCTCGAGGAGTCTCGGCGGCTCGCCGCGCGCGGAGAGAAGACGCTCCTTTTCGTCGACGAGATCCACCGCTTCAACCGGGCCCAGCAGGACGTCTTCCTGCCGTACGTGGAATCGGGCGCGGCGACGCTCGTCGGCGCGACGACCGAGAACCCGTCGTTCGAGCTGAACGGAGCCCTCCTTTCGCGGATGCGCGTCGTCGTCCTGCCGCCCCTCTCCAGGGACGACCTCGCGGAGATCCTCCGGCGCGCCGCGGAAGAGCCCGGGCGCGGGCTCGGCGGGAGAGTCACGCTCGGGGAAGGGGCGGTCGACTGGCTCGTCGGCTTCTCCGACGGCGACGCCCGGCGGGCCCTGAACGCCCTCGAGACCGCAGCGGACCACGCTGGCGAGGGGGCGATCCTGACGGCGGAGCTCCTCGGGGAGATCTACTCGCGCAAGTCGCTCCTCTTCGACAAGTCGGGGGAAGAGCACTACAACCTGATCTCGGCGCTCCACAAGTCGATCCGCGATTCGGACGCCGACGCGTCGATCTACTGGCTCGCGCGGATGCTGGAAGCGGGGGAGGACCCGCTCTTCGTCGCTCGCCGGCTCGTGAGGGCCTCGACCGAGGACGTCGGGCTCGCCGACCCGAACGCGCTCCGGCTCGCCCTCGCAGCCCGGGACGCCGTCCACTTCCTCGGGATGCCCGAAGGGGCGCTCGCGCTCGCCGAGGCGGCGGTCTACCTCGCGCTCGCTCCCAAGTCGAACGCCCTCTACACGGCCTACTCCGCCGCGGCGAAGGAGGTCGCCGCCCGTCCGAACGAGCCGCCGCCGAAGGCGATCCTGAACGCGCCGACGACGATGATGAAGTCCGAAGGGTACGGGGCGGGGTACGTCTACGCGCACGACACGGCGGAGGGGACGGCCGGGCTGACGTGCCTCCCGGACGCCGTCGCGGGGCATCGCTACTACGTGCCGAAGGGCGCGGGGCGCGAGGTCGACATGAAGAGGCGTCTCGACGAGCTGCACGCCCTGCGCGGAAGGCTCGCGAAGGAGAGGAAGCGCTCCTGACCCATCCGCGCTAACCTTTCGGGATGCTCGATCTCGAAGCGATCCGCTCCCGCTTTCCGGCCCTCGCCTCCGGCGACGTGATCCTCGACAACCCGGGCGGCACCCAGGTTCCCCGCGCGGTGACCGACAGGATCGTCCGGTACCTCCACGAGACGAACGCGAACCACGGCGGGGCCTTCCCGACGAGCCGGGCCTCCGACGAGGTGGTCGCCGGGGCGCGATCGGCGGTGGCCGACTTCCTCGGCGCGGCGCGGCCCGAGGAGATCGCCTTCGGTCCGAACATGACGACGCTGACGTTCCAGATGGCGCGAAGCCTCTCGCGCGAATGGAAGCCGGGGGACGAGATCGTCCTGACGCGCCTCGACCACGACGCGAACGTCTCGCCCTGGCTCCTGGCGGCCGCGGACCGCGGCGCGACGGTGCGCTGGCTCGATTTCGACCCGGCCGACTGCACGTGGAACGTGGAGCACCTCCGGTCCCTCGTCTGCGAGAGGACGAAGCTCGTGGCGGTCGGCTGGGCCTCGAACTCCGTCGGGACGGTGAACGACGTCGCGGGCGCGGCGGAAGCGGCCCACGCGGCGGGGGCGCTCCTCTACGTCGACGCGGTCCACTACGCCCCGCACGGCCCGATCGACGTCGCGCTCGCCGGGGCCGATTTCCTCGCCTGCTCGGCCTACAAGTTCTTCGGGCCGCACCTCGGGATTCTCTGGGGCCGGTACGATCTCCTGGAGCGGACGTTCGCCTATAAGGTCCGCCCCGCGGGCGACGCGCCGCCCGACCGCTGGGAAACCGGGACGCAGAGCTTCGAGGCGATCGCCGGGACGCTCGGTGCCCTCGAGTACCTCGCGTGGGTGGGGGAGAGCTTCGGCGGCGACGCCCTCCCCGCTCTCGCGGGCCGCCACGAAGGACGCCGGCCGGCGCTCGCGTCGGCGATGACGGCGATCCGCGCCTACGAGGCGACGCTTTCGCGGGCGCTGCTCGAGGCGCTCGACGCCGTTCCGGGTCTCGCCGTGCGGGGCCTCACCGATCCGCTCCGCTTCGACGAGAGGGTCCCGACCTTCTCCTTCACGCTGTCCGGACACTCCCCGCGGGCGATCGCCGAAGAGCTCGGCCGGCGCGGCTTCCGGGTCTGGGACGGCAACTACTACGCGGTCGGCGTCACGGAGCGCCTCGGCCTCGAGGGGACGGGCGGAATGGTCCGTGTCGGCGCCGTCCACTACAACACGCCCGAAGAGATCCACCGTCTCGGAACGGTCCTCCGCGAGATCGCGCGATCCTGAAGGGGATCCCGGATACCGGGGTGGCGATACCAGGGGGTCTGGTCTACGCTCTACACTCTGCGCGAAGGCGCAGAGTGTAGAGCGTAGACCAGACCCCCGTCCCTTCAGACCCCCGTCCCTTCAGTCGTTGGTTTTCTTGAAGCGCGTGACGGCGAGGGCGACGATGAGGACCGTGAAGCCCGTCAGGGCCGCGAGGGGCTCCCAGAGCTGCGCGAGGCTGGCTCCCCTGAGGACGATGCCCCGGATGATCGCGATGAAGTAGCGGGCGGGAATCGCGTAGGTGATCAGCTGGAAGAAGAGCGGCATGCCGTCGATGGGGAAGACGTAGCCCGAGAGGAAGACGAAGGGGAGCAGGAAGAGGAAGGAAAGCTGCATCGCCTGCATCTGGGTCTTCGCGATGGTCGAGAGGAGCATCCCGAGACCGAGGACGGCGGCGATGAAGATGAGTCCGGCGAGGTAGAGCTGGACGACGCTCCCGGCGATCGGGACGTGGAAGAGGAACCTCATCAGGAGGACGATCAGCGTCAGCTGGAAGATCCCGATGAGGACGAACGGGAAGATCTTCCCGAGGATGATCTCGAGGCGGGTGACGGGCGTGACCTGGAGCTGCTCCAGCGTCCCCCGCTCGCGCTCCCTCACGATCGCCATCGCCGTGTACTGGATGAGCGTGAACGTGAGGATGATCGCGATGAGGCCCGGGATGATGAACGTCGCCGTCCTCATGTCGGGGTTGTACCAGGGACGGACGCGCAGATCGATCGGCGGGGCCTTCTCCTTCCAGCCGGCCTTCTTTGCGAGAGTCTGAACGGAGAGCTGGTTCGAGATGCCACCCGCGATCGACATCGCCTGCGAGGCGGTCGTCGTGTCCGACGCGTTCACGATGAGGAGCGCCCGGGCCGGAGTGCCGCGGTGGCGGGCTTTGCCGTACTCGCGGTCGATGACGAGGGCGACCGAGGCGTGCCCCGCGTCGAGGGTCTGGCGGACCTCGGCGAGGGAGCGGACGTTGCCGACGACCTCGAAGTAGTCGCTCGCGGTCATCTTGGCCACGAGCTCCCGGCTGTCGAAGGAGAGGCACTCGTCGTAGACGACCGTCTTCAGGTGCTTGACGTCGTAGTTGATGGCGTAGCCGAAGATCATCGTCTGCATGATCGGGACCATCACCATCATCCGGACGGAGATCGTGTCCCGGCGCAGCTGGAGGAACTCTTTGCGGGTCAGGGCGAGGAGCCTCTTCACGCGGCCACCTTCTCTTTCTTCTCGGCACGGCCCCGGGCGAGCGACACGAAGATGTCCTCCAGCGAGGGCTCGGCCTCGCGCGCGGCCCCGAGCGGGGCGAGGAGCGTTCGCGCCTCGGCCGTGCGTCCGGGGCGGGCGACGGCGCGCAGTCGCAGTCCCATCAGGTAGGCGTCCTCGAGGACGGGCTCGCGCCGGAGCCGCGCGAGCGCGGCGAACGGGTCGGCGCCCGCGGGGACCTCCAGGAGACGGTCGCAGAGCGACGCTTTCAGATCGTGGGGCGAGCCCGAGGCGATGAGGTTCCCCTCGAGGATGAAGGCGAGCGTGTCGCACTGCTCGGCCTCGTCCATGTAGTGGGTCGTCACGAGAACGGTCATGCCGCGCTCGGCGGCGAGCTCGTAGATCAGGTCCCAGAAAAGGCGCCGGCCTCTCGGATCGACGCCGCCCGTCGGCTCGTCCAGGAAGAGGAGCTCCGGCTCGTGGAGGAGGGCCGCGGCGAGGGCGACGCGCTGACGCATTCCGGTCGAGAGGGAATCCGTGATTTCGGGGAGGACCCTGGTGAAGTGGAGGCGCGCCGCGAGGCTGTCGATCCGGTCCCTGAGCTGCGGGCTCCCGAGGCCGTAGACCGTCCCGAAGAACTCGAGATTCTCCCGGACGGAGAGGTCGTGGTAGAGCGAGAACTTCTGGCTCATGTAGCCGAGGCGGCTCTTCCACCGCTCGGTGTCCCGCCGCACGTCGAGGCCGCCGAAGGCCGTGGCGGTCCCGGCCGTGGGGACGAGGAGGCCGGTGAGCATCCGGATCGTGGTCGACTTGCCCGAGCCGTTCGGCCCGAGGAAGCCGAACACCTTTCCGCGGGGGATGTCGAAGGTGACGCCGTTGACCGCGACGAACGAGCCGAATTTCCGGACGAGCCCCTCGGCGCGGAGGAAGATCTCCGGGGGGAGAACGGGTCGGGGCGCCGCCGCCGTCATCACGCCACCAGTCCGTCGCCCTCGGCCGCGAGGACGAACGCGTCTTCGAGCGTGGGGTCGACCGGCCGGACGCCGTCGGGCGGGACGAGCCCCGCCAGGGCCGCGCGGACGGCGTCGATGACCTCGGGGCCGGTGCCTTCCGCCCCCCGGACGTGGAGGCGGGTCCCGAAGAGCGAGATGTCGTCCACGGCGGCGACCGTCGAGAGGCACGCCCGTACCGCCACGCGGTCGGAGGAGAGGATCTCAAGGAGCGGCCGGGGGTACCCGGCGAGGATCTCGTCGCGCGTGCCGGGGGCGAGGAGACGTCCCTGGTCGAGGAACGCGAGTCGGGTCGCGTACTCGGCCTCGTCCATGTAAGGCGTGGAGACGAGGATCGTGAGCCCTCCGTGGTGCAGCTCGTTCAGGACCTGCCAGAACTCCCGTCGCGATACCGGGTCGACCCCGGTCGTCGGCTCGTCGAGCAGGAGGAGGTCGGGCCGCGTGAGGAGAGCGGCGACGAGGGCGAGCTTCTGCTTCATCCCGCCGGAGAGCGCGCCCGCGAGGCGCCGGCCGTACGGGCCCATTCCGACGCGGTCGAGGAGCTCGGCGGAACGGAGGCGGGCCTCGGGTGCGGGCACCGAGTAGAGCCTGGCCCTCAGGTCGAGGTTCTCGTCCACCGTGAGGTCTTCGTAGAGCGCGAAACGCTGCGGGACGAGACCGAAGGTCGCCGACGGATCGCGCCGGACGGTCCCTTTCGTCGGCGTGATGAGGCCGGCGACGAGGCGGAAGAGCGTCGTCTTGCCGGCGCCGTCGGGGCCTATGAGGGCGAAGAGCTCTCCTCGAGCGACGTCGAGGTCGATGCCCCGGAGCGCAGGGTGCGTTCCGAAGCTCTTCACGAGGCCGCGGGCTTCGATCACGGCGGCTCTCAGCGCTGCGACGCCGAGGGGACGGTGCGCGGTTTCGTCGATTCGGGCTCGCCCGTGGCCGCTCCTGCCGGGATCGTCACTTCCGCGGGCTGCCCGGGAACGAGGGGCTCGGCCCAGCCCGCGTCGAGGTCGACCTTCGCGGCATAGACGAGGTTCACGCGTTCCTCGCGCGTCTCGACCGGCTTCGGCGTGAACTCGGCGTCGGGAGAGATCTCCGTGACGTGAGCGGGAAAGAGCTTTCCGGGGAACGAGTCGACGGAGACCTGCGCGGGCATTCCCTGCTTCACGCGGCCGAGCTTCGTCTCGGGGATGAAGGCCCGGACGTAGAGCCTGCCGGCGAACGCCATCGTCAGGGCGGGCTGCCCGGGGCCGAGAAGGAGGCCCGCCTCGGCCATCCGGTGGAGGATCACGCCGTCGGCCGGTGCCCGGATCCCGGCCTCGCGCGCGACGCTCTCGGACTGCTTCACGACCGTCTGCGCACGTCTCACGTCGGCGCGAGCCTGCTCCTTCTGGAACCGGCGGGAGCCCTCGCGGGAGAGCGCGAGCCGTTCCTCGCTCGCCCTCTGGATCGCCTGGGCGCGCAGGAGCTCCGTGCGGGCGCGATCGAGGTCGCGGGGGATGCCGACCTTCTTCGCCATGAGCGATTCCTGTCGTGCGACCTCCTTTCTGGCGAACTCGACGGCGGCCCGCTTGTCGGCGAGGTCCGCTTCGGCGGACGCCACCTCCTGGGTGCGGCTGCCGGCATTCAGGTCCTCGAGCCGGGCCTCGGCCGAGCCGAGGGAGTCCCGGTCCCTCTCGACGGAGATGGCGGTCTCGCCGAGGTCGAGAAGGACGAGCAGGTCGCCCGACTTCACGCGGTCTCCCTCGCGGACCTTCACCTCGACGACGCGCCCGGAGACCTTCGGGGCGAGGTCGACCGTCGGAGCTTCGATGCGTCCGTTGAGCCGGACGGTCGCGCCGTCGCCTCCCTTTCGGCAGCCTGCGACGAGAAGCGTGAGCGCGGTGGCGGCGGCGAGCCGGCTGGTGACGCGGTTCATCGGGTTCCTCCCGCCGGCGCGGCCGCCGGCTCGTCGTCCTGGACTTCGATCTGTCGCTCGGAGAGAAGCGTCCCGGTGGCGCGGCCCCACTCGACGTGGGCCTTCCGGAGGTCCGCGAGGGAGGCGGTCTCCGCGAGAAGCGCCTGCGTCAGGTCGTTCTGGCGGGTCAGGACGAAGAAGCTCGTGGTGAGCCCCGCGGAGAAGCGTTCCTCCTCGGCGCGGAGCTGGTCCTCGGCTGCCGAGCGCCCGGCACGTGCGGCGGCCAGGCGCTGGCCCGCGGTTTCGAGCGTGACGGCCGCGTTGCGAATCTCGACCTCCACCTGCTGGCGGGCGCGGAGGAGACCGAGCTCGGCCTGCGTCCGCACGGCCCTGGCGGCCGTCGCGTCGGCGCGGGCGGCGCGATTGCCGAGCGGAACGGTGAGCGCGAGCCCGACGGAGGCGTCCGGAAAGCGCCCTTCCTGGATCGTCCCGAGCGAGCGGCCGAGGCCGCCTTCGAGCGCGTCGGGAACGACGATCGGACCCGTCGGGAACGGAGGGGAGATCCCGGGATTCCGTTCTCCCGAGAGCCCGCGGCGGGAGTAGGCGGCGACGAGGTCGAGCTGCGGGCGGGTCCGGTCTCTCGCGGCCTCGTCATCGACGGCGAGGCGGGCGAGGCGGGCGGCGGCCTCGTTCACCTCGGGGCGGAGCGACGTCGCGGACGCGAGCGCTTCCCCGAGGTCCGGCGGGGAGAAGGCGACGTTCTCGACCTCCTCCGCGGGGGCGATTCGCGAGGACCAGAGCGGATCGGCCGGGTCCGAAAGAAGAAGAGCCTTGAGCGCGTTCTCCGCGCGCGACTCCACCTCGCGCGCGGCGTAGAGCTCTCCCTTCCTGCGCTCCAGCTCGGCGACGGGCGAGGAGAGGTCGGCCTCGGAAAGGGTGCCGGCCTCGACCCGGGCCTCGACGTCGCTCTTCTGGCGCTGGGCCAGCGACACGGCGGACTCCCGGGCTTCGGCGTCCCGGCGAGCCGCGAGGAGGCTCCAGTACGTCCGTTCGACCGCCGCGATCGTCTCGGTCGCCACACGCCGGACCGAGGCCGCGGAGCGGGTCCGATCCAGGATCGCGACCCGGAGCCCCTGCCGGGACGGGTCGATGGCGAGGCCACGCAGGAGCGGCTGCCGCAGCTCGAGCCCCACGGACGTCGACCAGGAAGGGGAGAGGATCGCGAAGACGTTCGTCGTCTCGTCGCGCGAGGCCGAGGTGGTGAGCGCGACGGAGCCGCCCGTCGGGAGGAGCTGGAGGAGGCCGAAGCTCGCCGCCCAGCCGGAGGAGTTCGGTGCGAGGTCGCCGGCGGGCGCCCCCGACAGAATGGAGTTGACCGGATCCGTCCGGTCCCGCCAGCGGGCGTCGGCGCGAAGCGTCGGGTCGTAGGCTCCCTTCGCCCGCGTCTCGGCGGATCCGGCGACCGTCGCGTTCTCGCGCTCGACCCGCAGCTCGATGTTCTTCGCGAGGGCTCGAAGCCGGGCGTCGGCGAGAGTGAGCGGGACTTCTGCGGGGGGCGCCCCGGCGACGGCGCAGGGAAGGAGGAGAAGGGCGAGCGCGAGGGGTTTCACGCTCAACGCTCCGTCCCCTCGGTGCCGCCGGAGGGAATCCGGACGCGCTGGATCCGGGGGTCCAGCGCGTCTGCGAAGCGGTCGAGCAGGTCGGCGTCGAGACCGCAAAGGGCCTCCCGTTCCACGGGCGTCAGGGAATCCGTCCCCGAAGTCAGAATTGCGAGCGCCGCGGTCGGCGCGGCGCGGAAGCGCTGTCGGATCTCTTCGTCGGTGGCGAGCTTTCCGAGGATCCGTTCGACGGACTTCTGAGTCATCGAGCCTCCCATCTGCTGACTGCTTCCGCAAAACCGCTGCCGATCTCCGCGATGAGCGGACTGCCACATACAAGTCTTTCTGAAACAAAGAGTTGTGATGGGCAGGCGAGGAGCAGGGGCTCGCGTGGGGGAACGAACGCTCTGGCCGGAGCGGAGCAGGTTGATCCGTTTGGATCAGTCTGAAGTGCGAAGGCCGAGGCGCCGGAGTCTCCCGTAGAGCTGGCCCCGGGTGAGGCCGAGGGTCCGGGCGGCTCGACTCTTGTTCTGCCGGGCCCCTGCGAGCGCAACCTGGATCGCGGCGCGCTCCATATCCGCGAGGGAAAGGGAAGAGGAGCTCGCGTCAGGACGGTCATCTCCCGAAGAGCGCGACGGCCCTGGCCCCGTCGCGGCGCCGAGGGAAGCTGGGAGCACCGCGTCCGCCGGTGACGCCGTGGCCGCCGGACCGGCCGGCAGGACGAGGTGTTCGCGGGTGACGAGGCCCCCGTCGCAGAGGATCGACGCCCGCTCGAGGACGTTCCGGAGTTCGCGGGCGTTCCCAGGCCAGGCATAGCGGAGGAGCGCTTCCTTCGCGTCGCGGGAGATGCCGGCCGCAGGGCGCCCGAGGTCGGCGCCGACTTCCTCGAGGAAGGCTCCCGCGAGGGGGAGGATGTCGTCCGGTCGTTCCCGGAGGGCCGGTATCCGGATCTCGAAGACGGCGAGCCGGTAGAACAGGTCCTCGCGGAACGTGCCGCGCGCCATCGCCGAGCGCAGGTCGCGGTTCGTCGCCGCGACGACGCGCAGATCGGCCTTCATGGTCCGCGTTCCGCCGAGCCGCTGGAACTCGCGCTCCTGGAGGACGCGAAGGAGCTTCGCCTGGACCGACGGGCTCATCTCTCCGACCTCGTCGAGAAAGAGGACGCCCCCCTGCGCCAGCTCGATTCGTCCCGGCTTGGGAGCGTGCGCCCCCGTGAACGCCCCTCTGTCGTGGCCGAAGAGCTCGGATTCGAGCAGCGTGTCGGGCAGGGCGGCGCAGTTCAGCGCGACGAACGGGCCCCGGGCGCGGCGCGAGGAAGAGTGGAGGTAGCGGGCGAGCACCTCCTTGCCCGTCCCGGACTCGCCCGTCAGAAGGACCGTCGTCTCGGTCGACGCCACCCTGGTCGCCTGCGTCAGGACGTCTCTCCAGGGTCCCGAGACGCCGACGATGCGAGCCGGTCGTCCTCGTGCCGAGAGCTCCGCGGCGAGGCCCTCGATACGGCTCTCGAGCTGCCGGGCCCTCTCCTGCGCTTCGCCCGCCCGCTGCGCCTCCTCCGCCATCCGGTGGTGGGTGAGGGCGAGATGGACGAAGTCGGCGATCCGGCGAGCGATGAGAACGTCCCGCCCGGAATAGGCGCCGGGCCGGAAAGCGACGAAGTTGAGCCCCCCGACAACGACTCCGTCTTCCTTCAGGGGGACCCTGAGGACGGAACGGAATCCGAACTTCAGGAGGGGGTGATTCCGGCTTCGCAGCTCTTCGCTGGCCGTGATGTCGTCGAAGAGCATGAAGTCCCAGTCCCGGGTCAGGATCTCCGGATCGGGAAGGCGGAGGACGGCCGGAACGGGGATTCCCTCGGGAACGGTGGAGTGGGCCCAGATCCGGATGCTCTGCCGGTCGGGAGTGACGAGGCCCAGGATGAGGGCGTCGTGAGGAAGCACCGGCCGGGCGACGTCTGAGACCCTGTCGAAGACCTTACGGACGTCGAGGACGTCCGTAAGCGTGGCGAGGAGCCCGTCCAGGGCCTTGACCTTCCGAAGCTCCTCCACCTCCGTGCGGAGGCGCATGACGTCGTCGTCCCCGGGGAAGAAGGGCCCGTCCCGTTCGTCGGTCACGAGCGCGGTCAGGCGGCGAGAGACTCTATCGGGCCGGGACGGCCGAGGTAGAACCCCTGGCCCAGCGGGACGCCGAGCCGGCGCAGGGCTTCGAGCTCGTCGAGCGACTCGATTCCCTCTGCGATGACCTGGGTGTCCATCTTCATCGCGAAGGAGAGGATCGCGCCGAGGAGGTCCTGCTTGATCCGGTTCCGGTGGATGTCCTTGGTGAAGAGGTGGTCGAACTTGAGGAACTCCGGCCGGATGTCGGCGAGCGCGGAGAGGTTCGAGTAGCCGGAGCCGAGGTCGTCGACGGCGACGCGGAATCCTTCCTTGCGCAGCTCGCCGAGGACGCTCGAGAAGAGGACCTGGTTCTCCGCGTAGGTTCGCTCGGTCACCTCGATGACGATCTGCCGCGGGTCGAGGTAGAGGTCGAGGACCTCCCTCACGAGGCGCCCGTCGAGGAAGTCCGCGTCCTGGGCCGCCGCGGGCGACATGTTGACGAAGATCAGCCGTCCCCAGTTTGCGCGGGCGGCCTCCTCGAGCGATCGCCGCCGGCAGAGGCGCTCGAGGGGGATGACGAGCCCGGCCTTCTCGGCGAGGGAAAAAAGCCTTTCGGCGTCTTCGAGGCCGCTTCCGGACGGGCCTCGGGAAAGGGCCTCGATGCCGGTGACGGTCTCCTCGACGAGGTCGTGGATCGGCTGGAAGAGCGAAACGATCCGCCGGTCGGCGAGGATCCCCCGGAGGATCTCGGTCCCGCGTTCCTCCGCGTTCGCCGTCCGGCGATAGACCTCTCCGCGGGCCTCGGTCAGGCCGCGGTAGACGGCCCGCTCGACGCGGACCTTCGGGTCGAAGAGGATCAGCGCCTGTCCGACGTGGGACGAGTACTTGTCGACCGAGGTGAGCCGCTCGGTGAGAAAGGAGGCGACGAAGCTGTCCATTCGCGCGGCCAGGCTGGCGAGCCATTCGTTCGGCGGGATGTCCGAGCCGTTCCGGGGCTGCGTCGGTACGAAACAGAGGACCTCGTCGCTCCGGACGGCCGGGACGCAGAAGAGCGCCGTCTGGAGGTCGCCCCGTTCGGCCTGGACCTTCAGACCCGCGACGAAGTCCCGGATCAGCTCGTCGTAGAACTGCCAGCCCCACGTCTCCTCGACCTGCCTCTCGGTTGCGAGGGCAAAAGCGAGCAGGGCGATGGAGCCGTGGTCCTCGAGCTGACGGCGGACGTCGTCGACGACGGCGGGGAGAGTCGGGAGGCCTGTCGCGAGGTCGTGGAGGCGGGCCCGGTTCTGCAACCACTCCGCGCGCATAGACGCGGCGTCGAACCACTCCCCGGAGACCGGCCCCCGAACGGTCACGGTCCCCGCTCTAGAAAGCTCTGGACCTCGCGGACGACCTCGGCGGGAGAGAACGGCTTGGCGATGTACCCCTCCGCTCCCTCCTGGAGACCGATCATCTTGTCGCGTCGCTCGGCACGTGCGGAGAGCATGACGACCGGGATGTGCCTCGTCCGCTCGTCACCCTTCAGCGTCCGGAGAACCTGCCACCCGTCCATCTCGGGCATCATCACGTCGAGGAGGACGACGTCGGGCGGCAGCTCGTAGGCGCTCGAGACCGCGGCCTTCCCGGAGGAGGCCCTTCTCACCTCGAACCCGCTCGTCTCGAAGACGAGCTGCAGCAGGTCGAGGACGTCCTCCTCGTCGTCGACGATCAGGATTGTCCGTTGCCTCTGGGACATCTGTCCCTCCTCGCGTCTTCGAAATGCCCCGAGCGCTGGCTCGATCTTAGAGCAAAGAAGGCCCCCGGGGGGGAGTCAGGCTCCGGGCGGGACCTGGATCTCGCCGGACGGGAGGCGGCCGCCCTGCGCGTGGAGCGCGCGGACCGCCGCTTCGACGAGGCGGCCCCGGTCGATCGGCTTGACCAGGTACTCGACGGCGCCGAGCCGCAGCCCTTCCAGGCGCTCGTCGACGACCGAAGCGACCAGGATCGGGGTCCTGCGGGTCGCGTCGTCCTCCCTGAGCTCCTGCAGGAGGTCGAGCCCGTCGCGGTCGGGGAGGCGGATGTCGAGGACGATGAGAAGGGGAGTCTTCTCGCGCGCGGCGGCGAGCCCCTCCGCGGCGGTCGTCGCCGTCCTCACGATGAAGCCGTGCTTGCCGAGCGTCTCGCTGAGGATCGTGAGGAAGTCGGAGTCGTCGTCGATCGCGAGGACGTCGGGGCTCGAGGCCTCCGGGCGGACGAGGCCGTGAAAGACGCCCGATTCCGTCTGGGTCTCGGCGACGGCCAGGGAGAAACGGAAGACCGAGCCCGCACCGGGACGGCCGTCGACGACGATGTCGGCCCCGTGAGCGTCGAGGATCGACTTGACGATCGCGAGGCCGAGCCCGATGCCGCCGAACTTGCGGGTCGCGGAAGCGTCGGTCTGGTAGAACTTGTCGAAGACCCGGCTGCGCTCCTCGGGCGGGATGCCGATCCCCGTGTCGGCGACCCAGATCTCGACGCGCCGCCCGTCGGCGGCCGGCCTGGCTCCGACCTCCACCTCACCCCCGTCGGGGGTGAACTTGAGCGCGTTCGTGATCAGGTTCTCGAGCACCTGCGTGAGCCTGTCGCGGTCGCCGTCGACGGGCTTGAGGTCCCGCTCGACGATCGTCGTCAGGCGGATGCGCCGCTTTCGGGCGTCGGCTTCGATACCGGCGACGATCTGCGCCAGGAGGCGGCCGATCTGGAACGGCGCGGGGCGGATCGGGACCCGTCCGAGCTCCATCCTCGAGAAGTCCAGGAGCATGTTGATGGTCTTCGTCAGCCGCTCGGAATTCCGGAGGCAGACCTCGAGCCCCTTCCTCTGGGCGTCGGTCGTCGGGCCGAGCTGCCCCTCCTGGATGAACTCGACGTAGCCCCGGATCGCGGCGAGCGGCGTCCGGAGCTCGTGGGAGACGTTCGCGAGGAGGTCCGTCTTCATCCGGTCGAGCGTGGCGAGCTCGCGGTTGGCCGTCTCGAGCCGCTCGACCTGCTGCTGGATCCGCTCCGCCATCTTGTTGAAAGCCTCTGCGAGCGACTCGATTTCGTCGCCCGTGTGGACCTCTGGAAGCGACTTGAGCTTTCCTTCGGAGAAGGAACGGACGCTTTCGGTCAGCCCGAGGAGGGGCCGGGCCACGCGCCCCGCCATCCACGACGCGAACGCGGCGACGGTCGCGAGCGCGACGAAGACGAGGAGAGAGGTCCAGCCCAGGTCCTTCTTGACGCGGGCCCAGACCTTGTCGTATTTGAAGATGTAGAGAACCGAGTAGGGGTGCCTGCCCCACTCCTCGTAGTAGGGCGTGCTCACCATGAAGACGGTGCCGAGTCCGGCGAGCTCGCGCCTCTGGAACCAGGGCTCCTGCAGCCCGGCGACGTCGACGAGGTCCGGGTCCGCGAGGCGCCTCCTGGGGATCTCCGGGAGGAGCATCAGGTCGGGGCTCTCCATCGAGTCGAAAAGGACCTCGCCCTGGACCGAGAGGATGAAGAGCCGGTGGAGATCCTCGTTGAGGTCCATCTGGTTGCGGACGATGTCGCGGAACTTGTACGCCCCGGAGCGGTAGTAGAGGCGCCAGTGATTGCAGAGCTGGTCTTTCGTCGACTTCGCGTACCCGACGGCGTACCTCTCGAGGAGCTCCTTCTGGTCTCCCACCCGGACGTAGAGGAGCGTGCCGGTGATGATCAGGAGCAACGCTCCCATCAGCGCGGAGAAGATGATCGCAAAGCGCCGGCGCAGGGTCGTTCGGATCTTCGTCACTTCAGCCTCACGTCGCGCAGGTCGAGCTGGCCGTCGGCGCGCGTCGTCCACTCGACTCCCGGTGTCAGGGCGTGGCGGTCGTAGCTGACGACGAGCGGGATCCACGGGAGGTCGTCGACGAGCCGCTTCATCGCTTGCTGCAGGAGGTCCCGCCGGGCGGCCGGGTCGAGGGTCCTCCCGATCTCGTCGACGGCCACGTCCATCTCGGCGGAGGCGTAGCCGCACGCGTGTCCCTGGGTCCCCTTCGAGTAGAAGTTCCCTTCGAAGAGCTCTCCCGCGTCCCCGGTGGAGCAGATCCAGCCCGACATGAAGAGGTCGGTGTCGCAGGCCGTCGAGCGACGCTCGAACTCCTCGGCGCTGACCGACTCCTCGTGCACGGAAAGGCCCGCGGCGCCGAAGGCCGCGAGGAGCTCCCGGCTGACCGGGCCGCCGCCGGTCACGGTGAGAAATCGGAGGGGCCTGACCCGCTGCAATCCAGCCTCATCGAGCAGCCGGCGTGCGGCTCCCGGGGCGAAGGCGGGGACCGAGAGGCCAGGGTTGAACCCGATGATGGCGGGAGGGACGAACTGGCTCGCGGGGAAAGCCCCTTCGCCGGACAGGGCGGTGACCAGCTTCTGCGGGTCGATCGCCGCCCGGAGAGCCCGCCGGAAGCGGACGTCGGAGAGAGGGTTGTCGGCTCCGCCGGAGACCCGCAGGACGAGGTAGGTGACGGCGAGCCCCGGGCGCTCGACGAGGCGGAATTGACTGTCGTCGCGGTGGGCGGCCCAGGTCGTCCTGGCAGGGGAGAAGATGATGGCGGGGGCAAGGCGGCGGGCCTCCGTCCACATGGCGTCGTTCCCCTTCATCTCTCGGAAGGTCGCGGCGGGTACGCCCGGTCGGCCGCCCCAGTGGCCCGCGTACGCCTCCAGCCTCAGGAAGCTCCCTTTCCGCCAGTCGGCGACGCGATAAGGGCCGGTTCCCGAGGGGGCCAGAAAGAAGGCCTCTTCGCCGAGACGCTCGACGGTTCCCTTCGGCAGGATGTAGACGAACGAGAGCACGGAGAGAAGGCCTGCCGGCCGGTCGGAGCAGACGTCGACCGTGAACGGGTCGACGACGCGTACCTCCTTGATCGCCGAGACGTACCTGTGGATGTCCCGGTCCGGGTGGGCCCTGAGGCGGTCGATGGAAAAGGCGACGTCCGCCGCCGTGAATCGAGAGCCGTCGTGAAATCTCACTCCTTCGCGAAGCCGGAAGCGCCAGACGGCGCCGTCCCGGATCTCCCAGGAGGTCGCGAGCCCGGCGGCAAAGGCCATCTGCCGGTCGTAACGGACGAGAGGCTCGAACACGTTCATCGCGAACGTGTCGGACACGAACTCGAACTTCTCGTTCGGATCGAGCGTCTGGACGCCGGTCTCCCAGATGACGTTCAGCTCGCGGTCGCGCCCCGTTTTCCGGCACCCGCCGCTCGCCGACAACACCGCCAAGATGAGCCCGATCAGCGCCGGGCGTGGCCACCACACCCGACGATGCTAACCCGAGCGAGGTGTCCCGAAGCGGAAGAGTGGCGGGAATCGCGGGACCGGCCCCAACGTTCTCCAGTGGACACCGGAGGGACTGGCCCATGCCGAAGAAGCCGAATCTCGACGACCTCCACAACCTCCTCTCGCCGCGAACCGAGCCATGCATCTCGCTATTCCTTCCGCTGCCCCGTCACGGCCCGGACCTCGCGAACGCCCCGGTCCGCTTCCGGGCCCTCCTTCGCCAGGCCGAGAACCTCCTGAGAGAGCGCTACGACGGCCGCCGGATGAAGGAGCTCCTCGCCCCCCTCGCGGGTCTGGCGGACGCTCCCGACGTCTTCGCCCCCGGTCCCGAAGGGCTCGCGGCCTTTCGCGCCGACGGGCTCTTCGAGGTCTACCGCCTCTGGCCGGCTCCCCCTGAGAGGGCCGTCGTCGCCGACAGCTTCCACGTGAAGCCGCTCCTGAAGTGCCTCCAGGACCGGCACCGCGCCTTCGTCCTCTCGCTCGGATCCCGTTACGTCGCGCTCTTCGAGGGATCGGAGCGGGGGCTGGTGCCGTGCTTCGTTCCCGGGCTCGACGTGCGGGTCGAGGTCGTCGCGGGCCCGGCCGGGATCGGGCGCGGCGGCTCGCCCAGGGGCGGACCCCGTTCCGCGGCGTCCGGCTCGGGGAAAGCGCCGGCCGAGGGCGACGGGAGCCGGAGGGAAGAGCAGCTTCGCTTCTTCAGGGCCGTTCAGGCGGCGCTCGGAGGCGTCCTCGACGATCGTGCCCCGCTCGTCGTGGCGGGGGCCGGCCCGCTGCTGCCGCTTTTCCGCGAGGTGAGCAGCCACACCGGCCTGAAGGCCGAGTACGTGGAAGGCGCCGTGGACGATCTCGGGACCGAACAGCTGCACGCGAGGACTCTCCCCGCGGCTAGGAAGGCGCTGGACGCCCGGGACCAGGCCCTCGTCACGGAGTTTCGCGGCCAGCTCGACCGGGGGCTCGCGGCCGACATCCTGACCCGGGTCGCGGAAGCCGCCGTCGTCGGCCGGGTCCGGCGCCTTCTCGTGGCCGACGGGAGGCCGCTCTTCGGCCGGGTGGACCGGGTGACCGGCGAGGTGACGCTCCACGCCGGACAGACGGGGCCGCAGGACGACGACGTCCTCGACGACCTGGCGGAGATCGTCCTGGCCCGGGGAGGGGAGGTGGTCGTCCTCGACCCGCCGAAGATGCCGGACGAGGCCGCCGCGGTCGCGACGTTCCGCTGGTGAGGACGGTGCCGCGGCGGGGAAGCGCTGGCATCATGGGGAGGCGCCACGGCGCCTTGGAGGTGTGAATATGGAGCTGCTCGAAGCGGGGCGGAGCATTCTGGTCGTCATCGACCTTCAGGGGAAGCTGATGGAGGTGATCCACCGCCCCCGGATGGTCGTCGAATCGACCCTTCGACTGATGAAGCTGGCCGAGATGTTCGGGGTGCCGGTGATCCTGACCGAGCAGTACCCGAAAGGGCTGGGTCCGACCCATCCGGAGGTGCAGGCGGGGTTCGATGCCCTCGCGACCCCGAAGCGGTCTCTCGCGAAGACCTCCTTCGGCTGCTGCGGAGAGCCCGCCTTTCTCCGGGCCCTCGACGAGCTGCGCCCCCGCCTGCGCACGGGAGCCCGCCAGGTCGTCGTCGCCGGAATCGAGGCGCACGTCTGCGTGATGCAGACGGTCCTCGAGCTGATCCACTGGGGCAACCAGGCGCACGTCTCGTGGGACGCGGTCAGCGGCCGCGGCGAGGAGTACCGCCGTCACGCGCTCGAGCGGATGGCGGCGGCCGGCGCCACGATCACGAACCACGAGTCGGTCGGCTTCGAGTGGGCGCGGGACAAGAACCACCCTCGATTCAAGGAGCTCTCGAACCTCTTCAAGGGCGCCCAGCCGGCGGGCTGAGCTTTCGGGGAGCGGGCGAGCGCCCGCTCCCCGGAGCCGGACGAGGCTCGGGCGCCGCGAGGGAATCCTTCGGCGTGTGGCTCGACCCCGAGGGCCGGAAGCGGTCCGGATCGATCCCGTGGCGCCTGAGCCGATACGAGAGGATCCGTTCCGTCGTCTGGAGCAGCCGGGCGGCGCGAGCGCGGTTTCCCCGGGCGATCTTGACCGCGTCGAGGAGAAGGTCTTTCTCGAACGTCCCGAGGGCCGCTTCGAGAGACGTCTGGGGCAGCGTCCCGGAAACCTCCGCCGTCTGGAGCGTGGGCGGGAGGTGGTGGGCGTGAATGACGCCACCCTCGCAGACCAGGACGGCCCGCTCGATGCAGTTGGCGAGCTCCCGGACGTTCCCCGGCCAGTGGTAGCTCATGAGGACGTCGATCGCGGTCGTCGCGATCCGGCGCACGTCCCGGCGGTGCTCCCGGGCCAGCCGCTCGACGAAGTGGTCGGCCAGGAGCGGGATGTCGGTGCGCCGCTCGCGCAGGGGTGGGACGAAGATCGAGAAGACGTCGAGCCGGTAGAACAGGTCCTCGCGGAAAGCCCCCGCCCGCATCGCCGCCTCGAGGTCCTTGTTCGTCGCGGCGATGAGCCTCACGTCGACGCGGACGGGCTCCGTCCCGCCGACCCGCTCGAACTCCCGCTCCTGGAGGACGCGCAGGAGCTTGACCTGCACGGCGGGTGAAATCTCGCCGACCTCGTCGAGAAAGAGCGTTCCGCCGTCCGCGAGCTCGAATCGTCCGGGACGCCGTCCCTTCGCTCCGGTGAAGGCCCCCGCCTCGTGGCCGAAGAGCTCGGACTCGACGAGGCTCTCCGGCAGCGCCGCGCAGCTGACCCTCACGAACGGGCGGGCCGATCGCGCCGAGCCGTAGTGGATCGCGTGCGCGACGAGCTCCTTCCCCGTCCCGGATTCCCCCCGGAGCAGGACCGTCGCGCTCGACGGGGCGGCCTGGGCGACGAGCTCGTACACCCGCCGCATCGGCGCGCTGTTGCCGACGAGGTTGCGCAGCTCGTAGCGCTCGCGAAGCTCCTCCTTCAGGAGCCGGTTCTCGGCCTGGAGCCGCTGGCGTTCCGCCTCGACGAGCCCGTGCGCGCGGAGCGTCTGTCCGAGAATCGCGGCCGCCACCTCGAGGACCGCCGCGACGTCCTCCCAGTCGCGATGCGGGTCGCGCGGGAACGCCGCGCCGAGCACGCCGGCCCTCTTCTTCTCGCCCGGGATCGGAACGCTCACGTAGGCCATCTCGCGCCGGCGCCTCCGGGCGGCGGCGAGGAGCCCCGAACGGTCGAGGAAGAGGGGTTCCTTGGCCACGTCGGGCAGGACGACCGGGCGGCCGGTGTCGAAGACCCGCCCGGTGATTCCCTCGCCGGGGTGGAAGCTCGCTCTGCGCGCGGCGTCGCGGGCGAGTCCCGAGGCGGCCTCGATCCTGAGGTCCCGCGAATCCGGGTCGGCGAGGGCCACCGTGGCGGCCAGCGTTCCGAGCTCGTCCTCGAGCAGCTCGACGACTCGCGCGACGGCCGAGGTCCGGTCGAGAGTCTGGCAGAGGGCGCGCGCGATCTCGCGGAGCGCCTGGAGGCTTGTAGAGGGGGGGATGGCCATACCTCGAAGATACGACGGAAATGTCGGAGAAGAGGTGGAAAGCAACACGAATGGCGCGATGGAAACACCGGGCGATCGTTGTCGGAGGTGAACCCGCGGTCGGGCCGCGGGAAGCGAGGCGCTGTAACCTCCGAAGATGAGCGCACCCCGTGCCTTCGAGCGTGAGCCCTACCTGACGGAGCTCTCTGTCCGTGTCGCCGAGACCGGGATCGAAAACGGACAGCCCTGGGCGGTCCTCGACGACACGGTCCTCTATCCCGAAGGGGGAGGTCAGCCGGCCGACCGCGGTCTCCTCGGCGGAGTACCGGTCCTCGACGTCCAGGTCGTCGACGGCGCGATTCGCCATCTCCTCGCGTCACCGGTCTCCGAAGGCCCCTTCGAGCTCCAGCTCGACTGGAACCGGCGTTTCGACCACATGCAGCAGCACACGGCCCAGCACCTCCTGACGGCGGTCGCCGCCGACCGGCTCGGCTGGGAGACGACGGCCTTCCACCTCGGACCGGAGACGTGCGACGTCGAGCTCGCCGTCGCCTCGGTCGGGGCGGGGGACCTTCTCCGGCTCGAGGACGAAGTGGCGGCGGAGATCCGTGCGGCCCGTCCGGTCACCCAGCGCCGGGTCCGCCCCGACGAGATGGGATCCCTTCCGGTCCGGAGCCGCGGTCTTCCCGAGGGGCACGAAGGCGACGTGCGGCTCGTCGAGATCGAGGGAATCGACCTGAACACCTGCGGCGGAACGCACCTTCGCGCCACGAGCGAGATCGAGGCCCTGAAGCTCCTCGGAACCGAAAAGCTCCGAGGGGGGACGCGGCTCTTCTTCGTCGCGGGCGGGCGCATCCGCCGCCGGCTCGGCGGCCACGAGGAACGGAGCGGCCGGCTTCGCGTCCTTCTCGGCGCCCCGGACTCCGGGCTCGCCGAGGCCGTCGAGGCGAAGCTCGCCCAGCTGTCGGACGCGCTGAAGGCCCTCCGGGCGGCGGAAGAGGCTCTCGCCGATGCGAAAGCCGAGACGCTCGCGGCCGGGGAAGGCCCGGTCGTCGAGGCTCATTTCGACGGATACGACCTGGCCTTCCTGCAGCGTGTCGGCAAGCGCTTCACCACGATCGGCGTGCCGGGCATCGCCTTCCTGACGGGGTCGAAGGACGGAGCCGGGGCGTTCCTCCTCGCCGCGGGCGGCACGTCCACGGTGGACGTTCGCTCCCTCGGCGCTGCGGTCGCCGACGTTCTCGGCGGGAGAGGCGGAGGTTCGGGAAAGCTCTTCCAGGGGAAGGGGAGCCTCGCGGCGCGAAAAGAGGCGCTCGGGATGCTCCGGGAGCGGCCGGGGCCTGACGTATCGCCCCTGGCGTCCGTTCCTTGAGGAGGGGTGGGCGAGAGGCTATCCTGCTCCCGTGGCCGAGGTCATCGGGACGATGACGTTTCCGGCGGGCGGATGGGGCCTGCTCGGGAGGATCGCCGCGGCGGCCGGGCTCCTGGCGGCGCTCGGGGTCGGTCCTTCGGCGAGCGCGAACCTGCGCGCCCCGGTCGTGATCCCCGAATCTCCGTCCTCCGCCCTTTCGGCGCCTACGGGTCTCCTGATCGTCACGGGGGAGTCGCTCACGTTTGTCTGCGGGGGCGACGCGTGCGTCGTCACGGCCCGGTACGACGTGAGTGCCGAGACCGCCTCGCGCGTCCAGCTCGAGTTCATCCTGCCGGCCGAGGTGCCGGTCACGGCGACGACGAATGGCGACCGGGGCTCCGCAGAGGTCGTTCCGGCCGCACCGCTCGATCCCGAGGAGGCCCGGAACCTGCCGCAGGACGGGCAGCTGGCCCCCCGCCTCTACCGGGCGGGCTTCCAGAGCGATCTGCGCGAGGGATCAAACACCGTGACCGTCCGGTACTCCCAGCCACTGGGAGCGGAGGAGGTCGACTACGGGTACCTGAAGAAGGAGGGGCGGATGGTTCAGCGGTTTCGGTACGAGCTCTGGCCCCTCAGGGAGTGGAAGAGGAGCCCCGGGTTCCGGGTGAAGCTCGCCGTGGCGATCGAACGGCCCGCCCCCGGATGGTGGAAGCGCCGCTTCGGGAATCAGCGGTCGGTGGCGTGCGTGACGAGCGGCGCCTCGGTCCCTCCGCCCGTGGGACGATTCGAGCAGAGGGGCGGGCAGCTCTGGTACGAGGCCGAGCTCGGTCCGTCGATTCCCGACCGGATCACCTGCTTCGTCGGCGACGATGACCTGATGCCGAGGAACTGATGGCGGGTACGCGGGGCCTCGGATCCCTCGGAACGGAGCGCCATGGCGGGAAGGTCCCGTCCGGGATCGAGGGGCGAAGCTTCGCGACTCCCGGTCCTGCCGGACGCGAAACGTGGCACGAGCCGGCGGGAGGCGACGACCTGCACGCGGACCCGCCGACGGCACAGCAGAGGGCGGAAACGCTCGTTCGGGAGTTCGCCGAGAGGCCGGGCGGAGGCGTCTTCAGCCGGATTCTTCGCTCGAGGGTCGCGGAGGGGCTTCTCATCCGCATCTACAACCCGGCCTCCATCAACCAGACCGTCGCGAGCCTCTGCGGCCCGGCGGCGCTCCTCTTCGAGGTCGCGACGCGGGACCCCGAGACGTATGTCCGGTACGTGATCGCGCTGTACGAGACGGGTACCGGCCGCCTCCGGGAGATCGTGGTCACGGCCGGGAACGACCTGAAGGAATACGACCCTGGCCGGAAAGTGGAGGCTTCGGACTGGATCGCCCTCGCGAGCCTCCGGGATTCCGAGAACTACTTCTTCGATTACCAGGACGCCAACGACGCGTTCGCGGGGATCACCCTGCCGGGAGAGCTCGAGGACTGGTTCCGGAAAGTGGGCTACGCCGAGGTCGTCAACGAGGCCCGCGTCCTCGTCGACGAGACGGAGGCGAGCATCCAGCGGGCGGACGCCTTTTTCCAGGCCGGCTTCCGGGTCTGCCTCTTCATCCACGGGAACATGCTGGAGAAGTCGACGGAGTCCACCGGCTCGGCGACGCCGAACCACTGGGTGGTCCAGACGTCGTCGGTTGCGATGGGCCTGCTGCCGATCGGAACCGAGATGGTGAAGACGATCTCCCTTCGCATCTACACCTGGGGCGAGGGGCGCCGGCTCGTCCCGAAGGAAGGGTTCCTCAGGCTCGACCACTTCCTCGACAACTACTACGGGTTCGTGGCCGCCAGGTACTGACGCCGGATCGGGAGGTCAGTCGGGTCGCCGCGATCTCGCGGCCTGCGCGAGCACGGCGGCGGCGAAGAAGACGACGGCGAGCCCCCAGAGGACCGTCAACTCGGGCCTCACGTGAGCGAGCGAGGCTCCCATCTGATTGACCCTGAGGAGAGCCGGGATCGCGCTCGTCGAAGGGATGATCTGGGAGGCGACCCGGAGCCAGCCGGGGAGCGCCTCCGGAGGCCAGGCGTAGCTCGCGAGGAAGACGGCCGGGAGCGACGTGAAGAGGAGCGTCTGGATGGCCGCTTCGCGCCTTCGGAAGAGGACCGAAAGAGACAGGCCGAGGAAGCTCGTCGACAGGAGGAACGGCACGACGAGTGCCGCCGCGGCGAGGCCTCCGCCCCGGACCGGGAAGCCGAAGAGGCGCGCGACGATCCCGAAGTAGAAGAGGGCGTGGACCGAGTAGAGGAGGAGGAACGCGAGCGACCTGCCGGCGACGGACGCGGCCGCCCGCGCCAGGAGCGGCCCGTTCCCGAGCGCGTCGAGGTCCGCCGCGCCCCGCAGCCCGATCCCGATGAGGAGCGTCTGCTGGAGGATCAGGATCAGGACTCCCGGTACGACGTAGGTGGCGTACCCCTCCGCCGGGTTGAAGAGCGGGCGCGAGACGAGCGGGAGCGGGTCGCGAAAGGCGCGCGCCTTCGCCTCCGGCATCCCCTGCGCCTCGAGGCGCTTGATCTCGATGCCGGCCGATAGGGTCGCGGCCACCTCGGCGAGCCCGGTGAGGACCTGCCGGTAGACGAGGAAGTAGGTGGCGTCGGCGAAGACGCCGACGGTGGCGGGGGCGCCGCGCTTCACGTCCCGCTCGAATCCGGAGGGGATCGCGAAGATGCCGCCGGCCTCGCCCGCCAGGACGAGGCGCTCGGCTTCCGCGAGGCTCGCGGGGCGCGCCGTCACGCGGACGAGCTCGTGTGCGTCGGCCATCCTCGCGAGCTGCCGGGAGAGGGGAGTCCGGTCGAGGTCGACGACGGCGACCGGGACCTCCTTCAGGACCTCGCGCCGGTAGGGCGTCGGATAGAAGAAGGCGTAGAGGACGACGCCGCCGATCAGGACGAGGAGCGCGCCCGGGTCGCGGAGAGCGCCGAGGACCTCGTCGCGGAACGCCTTCAGGACCGTCCTCACGTCCGCCCCCAGAACGACGGGTCGCGCATCAGCCGTCCCATCCGCCAGAGAGCGATCGGCGGCGCCAGGAGAACGAACGCGGCGAGGGCCACGAGCGGCCCGAGGGCCGTCGACGGAGGCGCTCCGCGCATCGCCTGCGCGAGGAGGAGCTCGAGGTAGTGCGTCAGGGGGAGGAGGGCGCCCCAGGCCTTCGCGGCGAAGGGCATCCCGAAAGTCGGAAACGAGATCCCGGTGAAGGCGAAGGCGGGCCCTCCGTAGAACGCCGCCATGCTGGAGGCGAAACGGAGGTTCGCGGTGAGCGCGACGATGAGAAGCCCCATCGCCTGGTACGCGAGGACGAAGAGGAGCGTCGCGAGGCCGATCAGGAGCGGGCTTCCCCGGAGCGGGATGCCGAGGAGGCGGAACTGGACGGCGGTCGCGACGAGCCCGAGCGCCGTGAAGTGGAGCGTCTGGGGCAGGAGCGTCCCGGCCACGGCACGCGTCGCGCTCCCGCCCGCCGCGAGCCACTCGCCGGCCGTACCCTCGCGCAGCTCGACGCCGAGGGCGTGGACGGCCCCGACGAGGACGAAGATCGACAGGAGCGTGGGGCCGAGGGCGGGGACGAGGAAGGCGAGGTAGTCGAGGCCCGGGTTGAAGAGGGCCCCGCGCATCGACCGGACCGGCTCGAAGCGGGCGGCGGCCACGTCGGGCGTCTCTCCGAGCGCCTTTCGGGCCTGGATCTCGACGCCGGCCGAGAGAGTGCCGACGACGGCCCTCACGTCCCTCTTCACGATGCTTCCCGGGATCAGGCGGAGGGCGTCGTAGGCGAGGACGACCTTCGGAGCGGCGCCGCGCTTGACGTCCCGTTCGAGGTGCGCCGGGATCGTCACGACGGCGTAAGCCCGCGCCGCGAGGACCTCGTCGAACGCCTCGGCGGGGCTCGTGAACGGGCCGGTGACGCGCATCGACTTCGTCGCGTCGATCATCCGGACGAGGCGTCGGGAAAGGAGCGAGCGATCCGCGTCGACGACCGCGACCGGCAGCTCGGAAGGGAGCCGGTTCCAGAAAATTGCCGCCACGAGCGCGAACCCCGCCAGCGGCAGGAGGACGAGAAGGACGAGGGCGTACCGGCTCGAGACGAGCCGCTCCGCCTCCCTTCGGGCCGCGCGGAAGACGCCTGGCGCGCCGCCTAGCGCCACGTGACGACGGCGCTCATCCCGGGACGCAGGCCCGTGACCGTCTTCGACGGCCGCGCCCGCACCTCGAACGTCTTCAGGTCGAACCCGCCCTGGGCGCTCGTGGAGCGCCACGTCGCGAAATCGGCCTGGGGCGCGACGAAGAATACCGTGAGCGGAATCTCCCCGGCTCCGAGCGCGGGGAAGCGGGCCGGGACCGTGGCGCCCATCTTCAGCCGCTCGAGACGGTCCTCGCGGACCTGGAAGGTGACCCAGACGTCGGAGAGGTCGACGAGCGTCACGATGGGGAAGCCGGCCGGCACGATCTCGCCCGGCTCGACGTTCCGGCGATAGACCTCGCCCGCCGCGGGCGCGGCCACCGTCGTCTCGTCGAGGAAGGCCTTCACCTCGTCGACGGCGCCGGTCGCCCGGGTCACGAGGGCCGTCGCCGTGTCGCGGTCCTCGCGGCGTGCGCCGGCGAGCGCCATGTCGTACACCGCCTTCGCGGCCTCCGCCGCGTCGCGCGACGTCTTCCACTGCGCCTCCGCCTCGTCGCGCCGCTGATTCGGGACCACGCCGTCGCGAGCGAGTCGCTCGAGCCGTCCGAAGGTGACCTCGGCGAGCTCCGCGGCGTGCCGGGCCCGGTCCCACTGGCTCCTCGCCGCCCGTATCTCCTCCTCGCGGGCGCCGTTGTCGGCCTTCCGGCTCTGGGCCACGGCGCCGGCCTTCGCGGCCTCGGCCTGGTCGAGGCGGGCGCGGATCTCGGGGCTCTCGATCGTGGCGACGGGATCGCCCTTCGCGACGGAAGCCCCTTCCTTCACCGTGATCGTGGCGATGCGCCCGGCGACCTTGGCGGCCACGTCGACCTTCGTCGCGTCGGCCTCCCCCTGGAGCGTCTCCGGGGCGGGGCGGGCCATCAGCAGCGCCGCGAGGCCGAGAAGGCCGAGGACGGCGACGCCCGCCACGAGCGCCAGGATTCCCTTCGTCTTCTGGTTCATTTCTCCACGTCTCCCGAGGCGCTCGCGCGGAGCGCCTCGAACCGTTCGGACTGTCCGGCCGCTTCCAGCAGCTCGGCGAGGGCGACGTCGAAGTCGCGGGCCGCCGCGAGGCGCCCGAGCTCGACGCGGGCGAGGGAGAGGCGGGCGTCGACGACGTCGAGGGACGTCGCCACGCCCTCCTCGAAGGCGCGCGTCCGCACGCGCACGTTCTCGCGGCCGAGCTCGAGGGCATCCCCGAAGGCCTCCACCTGCTCGAGCGCCTTTCGCGTCTCCCGGTACTTCTTCTCCACGAGCGTCTCGACGTCGCGCCGGGCGCGGCTCGAGAGGGCCTCGACGCGGGCACTGCGCTCGCGTGCGGCCACGATGCTCTTCTCCCGGCCGAACCCGTCGAAGAGAGTCCAGCGAGCGGTGAGGCCCGCGGCCCAGGTCGGGTCGAGAAGCGTCAGGCCGCCCTCGTGGAGCTCGCGGAACCCGAAGGCGGCGATGTCGGGGAGCCAGCGCGCCTTTTCGGCCGCCAGGCCCGCCCCCGCGAGCGAACCTGCGGCCGCCACGCGTGCAAGCGACGGGTTCGCGACGAGCGCGTCCCTCTTCAGCTCTCCGAGCGGGGGAAGCTCCTTCACGACGAAGAGGGGCGTCGTCGGGTCGAGCGCCGGGGCCTCCTCGCCGGGGAGCGTCAGGATGTTCGCGAGCGCCTCCCGGGCGAGGGCGAGGTCGTGCTCGGCCCCCTTCAGCTCCCGGTCCGCGTCGCTTCGGGCGACGTCGGCGTGGAGCCGCTCGGCTCGCGAGAGGAAGCCTTCCTCTTCGAGCCGCCGCGCGTTCCGGACGTGCCCGTCGAGGGCCGAGAGGACCCCGGCCCGAACCTCGCGCGCCTTTCCCGCGAGGCGCGCGCCGAAGTAGCGCCGGACGAGCTCCGTCGAAAGGCCTTCTTCCACGGTTCGGAGCGCGGCTTCGGCGTCGGCCTTTCGCGCGTCGGCCGCCGAGCGGGCCGCGTCGATCTTCCCGCCGGTGAAGAGGGGCCAGCTGAACCGCACGTCGACCCGTCCGAAGAGCTCGTCCTGGACGTCGAGGAGGAAGGGCGGGACGGCGGCTCCCGGGACGGTCGGGTGGAGGGCGAGGATCACCTGCCGGACCGGCTCGAGGTCGATGACGATCGACCCGTCCATCCGGGTGACGCGTGCGTTCGCCTCGAGTTTCGGCCAGCGGAGGGCGTCGGCCGCACCCGCTTCGGCCTCGCGCTCGCGCACCTCGAGCTCGGCGGCCTTGCGCGCCTCGTGGCTCGAACGCACCCGCGATCGGGCCTCGGGAAGGGATATCTCAGCGGCCCGCGCCGGGCCGGCGAGCAGGATCGGCAACGCAACCCAGACCGCGCTGCGGGCGAGCGATGAAGAGTAGCGGGGGAGCCGGGAGCGCCTCGTCAAAGGGGAATCTCCTTGCGCGAGGTGCCCGGGCGCCGCGAGGCGCACCGCCGCACCCCGCTCGAGGACGAATCATACGCTTCGCAGGTGCCGGCGAACCGTCGCGACGAGCTCGTCGCGCTGGATCGGCTTGGAGACGTATCCGTCCATCCCGGCGGCGAGGAAACGCTCCCGGTCGCCGTGAAGCGCGTGGGCCGTCATCGCGACGATCGGGACTCCCGGGTCGAGCGCCCGGGAATCGGCGGCGCGGATCGCGCGCGTCGCTTCGAGCCCGTCCATCACCGGCATCTGGATGTCCATCAGGACGACGTCGTATCTGGCCATCTCGAGAGCCGCGATCGCTTCGGTGCCGTTTCCGGCGACGTCGACGTGGCAGCCCAGCTTCTGGAGGACGCGGGTGGCGACGAGCTGGTTCGTGGCGTTGTCCTCGGCGAGGAGGATCCTCGTGCCGGGAGGAAGGACGGCCGGGGCGGTCTCGGCTCGGAGGGGCTCCGCAGCGACGGCGGGAAGGTCGCCCAGGAGCCGGCTCAGGACCTCCTGAAGGCTGGAAGGCGCGACCGGTTTCGGGAGGACTGCGGCGAACCCGGCCGCAAGGAAGCTCCCGGCCCGTGGTTCCGACGCGAGGGACGTCAGGAGAACGACGGGGATGGCCGAGAGGCCCGGGTCGTCACACAGGACCCGGGCGAGCGCCTCTCCGTCCATTCCGGGCATCTGCATGTCGACGAGCGCCGCCGCGAAGGGGCGGCCCGACCGCGCCGCCGCGCGCAGGGCCGTGAGGGCCGATGGACCGTCCCCGACCTCGGCGGAGTCCAGGCCCCAGGCCGAAAGCTGGCTCCGGAGAATCTCCCGGTTCGTCGCGTTGTCGTCGACCACGAGGACGCGTTTGCCCGCGAGGCCCGCGGGAAGCGGTCTCGGCGACCCGGCCGCCTGCGCGTCGACGGGCAGGGTGAGCTCGAACCAGAAAGTGGACCCCTTTCCGGGAGAGCTCTCGACTCCGAGCACTCCACCCATCAGCTCGACGAGCTGCCGGCAGATGGCGAGGCCGAGCCCTGTCCCGCCGTAGCGCCGGGTGGTGGAGGTGTCCGCCTGCGTGAACTTCTCGAAGATCTGGTCGAGCATCTCCTCGGGAATCCCGATTCCCGTGTCGCGGACGGAGAACCGCAGGCGGGCCTCCGCGGGCGGGCCCGGAACGAGGGAGACGTTCACGGCGATCTCGCCGCGATCGGTGAACTTGATCGCGTTGCCGGCCAGGTTCGTCAGGACCTGCCGGATCCGGCCGGAGTCGCCGCAGAGGCCGCGTGGCACGTCGGGAGAGGCCGCGCAGACGAACTCCAGACCCTTCTCCTGGGCGAGCGGCGCCATCGACGAAGCCGCGCTCTCGAGAAGGTCGCCGAGGTCGAACGGGGTGACGTCGAGATCGAGCCGCCCCGCTTCGATCTTCGAGAAGTCGAGGATGTCGTTCAGGACCCTGAGCAGCGACTCGGCGCTCGACCGGACGAGGCCGGCGAAACGGCGCTGCTCGGGGTCGAGCGAAGTCCCGAGGAGAAGGCCGGTCATACCGAGGATGCCGTTCATCGGCGTCCGGAGCTCGTGGCTCATGTTGGCGAGGAACTCGCTCTTGGCCCGGCTCGCTCTCTCCGCCCGGACGGATTCCTCCGCGAGCTGCCGGTTCTTCTCCGCGAGCTCCCGGGTCCGGGCGTCGACGCTCTGCTGGAGGAGGATGCTGTGCTCGAAGAGCGCGTAGGCGTCTCCGCTGCTGTCGACGGAGCGCTCCACGCGCCCCATCAGGACGTGGTTGATCTTTCGGAGGGCCGCGATCTCCTTCTCGAGGAGTGCGACGCGGTCGTCCAGGTCAGCCTCCGAGCGCGAGGCCGGTCAGGGTGTGGTTGACGTGGATCCCGTTGAACTGCTCGCCGTAGCTGCTGAACCCGATGAAAGGGTATGCCTTCAGGACGTCCCGCACGAGGCTCGACTCGCCCCTGCGCTCCGTTTCCAGGCGTCTGAGGATGCAGTCGCAGCCCAGCACGAGGCCGAGGTTCGGCACGCGCGATTCCACCTCCGCCAGGAGCTCGCGGAGGTTCTCCACGAGGTTGCCGGGGCGCGCCACGGTCAGGACGAGCCCGTTGTCGATCGCACAGAAGAACGTGAGGCTTCCGTCGGGGTTGACCTTCTGGATCGACCGCACGAAGTACTCGCCGCCGATGCGGAGCATCACCGGGTGCGCCGCGAAGACCTGGGGCTCCAGCTCTCCGAGGGTCAGGCCCACGGCGCGCGCGTACTCCGCGGCCGCGGGGAGGCCGTTGATCTCGGAGACCGTCCGCGTGGGGCCGTCCGCCTCGGTGATGACGAGCTTCTCGCCGGAGGGCTCGAAGTGCTGGATCCGGAACGGGTGGAACGGGAGCGTCGTCTCGCAGACGAGGAGGATGGCGGCATCTTCGTGGAATTCTCCTCCGTGGTAGACGGCCGTCCTCCGGAAGGCGAGGCCGTCCCCCGCCGACCCGCCGACGAGGGGAACGCCCTTCAGGCGAGCGTGGAGCTTGGCGACGACGACCTCCTCGCGCATCGACAGGCCGTCGAGGAGGAGGAGTGCGAACGAACGAGCCGGGTCGAAGGCCGGAAGGTTCCGCAGCTGGGCCGGATCGACGTCCGTGGCGAACCTGGCGAGCGAGTCGATGAAGACGGTGTGGACGACGAGCTCCGGCGACGAGATCGCCGCCGCGACGATCCCCCCGCCGACGTATCCCCCGGTGGCGGTGATCTCGCCGGCCGTCGTGCACGCGAGAACGGGGCATGCGAAATGCGCCGCGATCGCCGGCCCGAGCGCGGGAAGGTCGTAGTCCGGGCTCGCGAAGAGGACGAGGAGGGTCGGATCCGGTTTCGAAAGGCGCGCGGCGAGGTCCGCCACGGCCCGGGCCGCGTCCGGTTCCCCGGTCTCCCCGAACGAAACGTGCAACCGGCCCGTCGCGTGTCGCGTGGGCGTTTCGGCCGCAGCTGGGTTCCCTGTTCGATCGGCGGGCGAGAGCATGATCGACCTCCCCTCCCGGATCGAGACTACTCGCCGGCCGGCGCCCGGGCAATGAGCGGGACGAAACGGGCCGGACGGATGGCCTGGCCGCCGGGGAGGAGGCGAGCCTCGGCGTGCTCGTCCCGAATCCGTCAACGGGTGGCGGGCTTCCCTTCGTTCTCCGGGCCGCTCGCGGAGCGGGCCATCTTCACTTTCGCCATCGCCAGCGTGCGGGCCGCGTGGCTCTTCCAGGCGGCGAGCCGCTGCCGGTAGACGAGGCACCGTCCGGGGTAGACCCCGGCGATGTTCGTCTGCTCGTCCGGATCGCGTTCGAGGTCGTACAGCTCCTCGCGGCCCCGGGTGACGTTGTAGATGTACTTGAAGGGGCCTTCGCGCAGGCCGAGCAGGTAGTCGTCGTTTGCAGCGTAGAAGTAGGCGCGAGGCGGCCGCTCGGGCGCGAGGACGCTCCGTCCCTCCCAGGAGGCGGGCACGGGGATTCCGAGAACGTCGAGGACGGTCGGGCTCACGTCGACGTGACCGCCGACGGTCGGGGGCCGGCCTCCGCCCGCGAAGAGGCGCGGATTCCAGAGCATCAGGGGGACGTTGACCCCTTCCTGGTAGAGCCGGGCGCCGTGGCCCCAGGTCCGGTGCGGCGCGCCGAAGCACTCCCCGTGGTCGCCCGTCACGACGACGAGCGTGTCGTCCGCCAGGCCCCTCTCGCGCAGGCCCGCGAAGAGCCGGCCCAGCTGACGGTCGACCTCGGCGATCGTGTTCAGGTAGCGCCCGAGATCCCAGTCGTCGGGAGGCAGCGACCGGCCCGCGAAGTAGTCGACCTCCGGCTGGCCCTCTGCGGGGTCGTACGGATGATGGCTCTGCTGCGTCCAGAGAAGGCCGAAGAAGGGACGCTCCCGGTCGCGATCGATCCACTCGAGCGTCCGGTCGACGAGGACCCGGTCGTCCCCTCCCCACGAGGTCGTCGCGCTTCCGGCGGAAAGCTCGTTCCAGCCTCGGAGCTCGTCGAAGCCACGGTTCCGGAGGAACTCGTCGACGCCGACGTAGTCGAGGAAGGACGAGGTCAGGAAAGCCGTGCGGTAGCCGCGCGGACCGAGAACGTCGGCGAGGGTCTCCCCCGGGAAGTCCGGGTAGTCCTGCGTGTACTCGCGCCACGTCATGTAGGGATAGACGGAGAGACCGAGGGCGGCGAGCGAGTTCGCGGAGAGGCCGACGTGCGCGTAGAAGCTGTCGTAGACGAGCGCGTGCCCGGCTTCCGCCGCGAGGTTGGGAGTGGTCGGGTACGGACTCCCGTAGAGGCTGAGGTAGCGGTTCCCCGTCGACTCCAGAACGACGACGAGGACGTTCCGCGGCCTCGGCGTCCTGGAAAGGGCGTCTCCGGAAGGGACGTGGGCATGCTTCCGGGGCTTCCCCGGTCGCGCGGCGGTGGGCTCCGGGGCGCTGGGATCGAAGTCCGAGAGGTACGCCGAAGGGAATTCGTCCCGCATCAGCGGCATCGCGCCGCTGCGGGCCTCGTCGACGAGCGAGGCGACGAACTTCAGGTGCGGGCTCTCGCAGATCAGCAGGTCGGGCCGGTCCGCCCAGCGCCCGGCGGCCGTCCAGGCTCCCCAGGCGACCCACAGCGGGACTGCGGCCAGCACTGCGAAGCCCAGGGCTCGACGTGTGCGGCCGGGCGGACCCGGGCGGGGCCGGGAGGCCCTCCGGACCGCCAGGACGTGGAGCAGCGGTACGAGGACGAGGGCGGCCACCAGGGCCGGGGAGAGGAAGCTTCCGATGGACGAGCTCATGCTCTTCGCGTCGCCGGCCAGGTAGAGGAGGGGGTAGGTGAGGGGTGAGCGGAGAAAGGCGAAGATCTGGACGCTCGCCACGGCATAGAAGACGCTGAAAGTGCTCAGCGCGAAGAGTCCGGCTCCGACGCCGGCCTGGAGGCGAGGCCAGCCGCGGGCGAGCCGGAGCAGGACGAAGGCGACGAGCCCGAAGGCCGCGGAGAAGGCGACGTCGGCGTGCGCGGAGACTCCGACGTCGCGCAGCCACTCGGGCCAGACGCTCCAGCGGATCCCGGGCCAGCTCCAGTGCACGACCTTGGCGCCCACCAGCGGCACCGCCAGCCAGGTGGCGAGCGCGGCGGGCGCCGGGACGAAGCGCTGTTTCAGCTCTCCAGGCTCACTCGCCACGAAGCGCCCTCGCGGCCTCCGGGAGCTCGCGGAAGGAGATCAGCCGGATCCTCTCGTTCTCGACGAACGCGGGGAGAGCCGGGTCGGTGAGGGTCTTCAGCTCGTGCTCGCGATCGAGGTGGTAGACGGCCTCGAAAGCGGGGTCGAAGTAGCCGGGGTGGCAGCAGAACTCGTAAATCCCGTCGGCGAGCTCCTCGTGGAGGATCCGCTCGAGGTCCGCGAGGCTCACCTTCGAAGGGTCGGAGACGCCGTACTCCCACTGCGCGTAAAAGCCTCCCTTGAAGACGACCGGAGGCCGGTCGCGCAGCGGAAGCTCTTCGGAGTCGGCCAGCTCCTCGAAGAGGGGGCGGCGCATCGGGTGGCGGTGGACGTGCTGGTGCGAGTCGAGGTGGGTCGGGCGCCGGCCCATCAGGTCGGTGAAACGCCGGTACTGGTCCCAGAGCTCGCGGCGGCAGGCCACCTCGTCGTCGAGGTCGATCAGGCGCTGCGCCTCGTTCGTGAAGTTGACGTGGAGCCCGACGGAGAGGTCCGGGTGCTCGCGTGCCAGGCGGCCGGCCTCCTCGGTGCCCGGGGTGTTGACCATCATCGACGTGGAGGCGACGACGCCGCGCGCGTGCGCCTCGACGATCCCGCGGTTGATCCCGTGGCTGTAGCCGAAGTCGTCCGCGTTGAAGAGGACGAACGTCCTGCCGGTCACAGTCCGATCGCCTCGAGGAGCCTTCGGCAGACGGCGGTCGCCTCGAGGGTCTCTTCCGCGACGGCGCGCGCCGCGCGGCACGCCTTCGCGTAGTCCGTCTCGATGGTGTCGACGGCGGCGACCACCTCCTCGACGGTGCGGAACGGAAAGAGCCCCTCGCCGGACGGCAGGAACTTCTCGAACCCCGTGCTCTGCGCGATCACCGGCTTGCCGGAGGCGAGGTAGCAGGCGTCCCGCTCGCTGAACCAGCCGCTCTGCAGTCTCACGTTCTGGTCCTTGGCGACGGTCCATTCCGCCCGCGAGCGCTGGAAGAAGCTCTGGTAACCGAACGGGTCGAGCGACATCTTCAGCGGGCTCGAGACCTTCCAGCCGTTCCCCTCGAGCAGCGAGCGGTCCGCCTCGTCGTCGACGTTGAGGCAGAGCTCGAAGCGTGCCTTCGGGCAGCGCCCCGGCAAACCGACGAACTTGAGGAACTCGTGGTGTTTGCTCCAGGTGTAGGTCTCGCCCTGCCAGACGACGTCGTTTCCCTTCTGCCTCCAGTTGCCGACCGTCGTGTAGCGTTCCGCCGTGGCGTCGAAGGTCATCGGCCAGAGGTCGAGGTCGACGGGCTGCCGGGTCCGGATGTAGCGGCGGCCGTCCATCGGCACGCCGCAGTCGGGCTCCCCGTAGTTCTCGCCGTAGGTCGCGATCAGGTGGTGCGCGTCGAGGACGTCGCGGGTCTTCTGCTTGCCGCTCGCGAGCTCGAGCTGGTTCGTCACCGGGTCGGTCTCGACGTAGACGCGGAGCCGGGCGCGCAGGTGGTCCTCGTTCAGGACGGTGGCGCCGCAGACGTTCAGGAGGACGTCGCAGTCCCGGTAGAGCTCGACGAGGCGCTCGCGCGAGAGGCCGAAACAGGCGTCGGGGCCCCGGTAGAGCGCCCGGTAGGCCCAGCGCCGCTCGAGACCGATCCGTGCGAGGACCCTCCCGAGGTATCCGGCCGCGTAGGCGGGGTCGTCGACGATGGCGTCGGCTGTCGGGTCGTACGGCCAGGTGGCGTCGTCCTCGACGTACCAGACCTCGTGACCGAGGCGGGCGAGGCCCCGCAGCCAGTTGAGGTAGAGCCAGGTCTGGCCGCCGAAGGGGCAGCGGCCCATCATTCCGAGGACGACGATGCGGTGGCGCACGCTCATTCCTTGTCTACCCGGAGACCGCGGCGAGGAGCTCGGGCTCGAGGTTCCCCTTGCCGTCGCCGAAGCTCTCCCAGAGGCGTGAATACGTTCCCCTGCGGGCGAGGAGCTCGTCGTGGGAGCCCTGCTCCAGGATCCGGCCCCCGTCGAGGAGGACGATCCGGTCCGCGCGGCGCGCCGAGCTGAGCCGGTGGGCGATGACGATCGCCGTTTTCCCCGCGAGGAGGTCGCCGACGTGAGCCCACACCCTCTCCTCGGTGTCGAGGTCGAGCGCGCTCGTCGGCTCGTCGAGGATCACGATCGGTGCGGACCTCAGGAGCGCGCGGGCGAGGGCGAGGCGCTGCCGCTGGCCGCCCGACAGGGTCGAGCCGTCCTCGCCGATCACGGTGTCGTAGCCGTCGGGGAGCCTCTCGATGAACGTGTCCGCCTCGGCGCGCTCCGCGGCCCTCCGGACCTCTTCGTCCGACCGCGGGCTCCCGAACGCGATGTTCTCCCGGATCGTCGTGTGGAAGAGGATCTGCTCCTGCAGCATCACCGTGACCTGCTGGCGGAGCGAGAGGACCGTGACGTCGCGCAGGTCGTGCCCGTCGATCGTGACGCGCCCCGCCTGGGGGTCGTAGAAGCGGCCGAGGAGGCTGGCGAGCGTGCTCTTCCCGGCTCCGGTCGGACCCAGGAGCGCCACGTGCTCGCCCGGCCGGATCTCGAGGTCGACGCCCGCCAGGACCGGCTGCCCGTCGTCGTAGGCGAAGTGGACGTTCTCGAAGCGGACGTGGCCCGTGACCGGCGGCAGCGGGCGGGCGTGAGGGGCGTCCTTCACGTCGGGCTCGATGTCGAGGACCTTGAAGACCCGCTCAAGGCCGGCGCGGGAGGACGAGATCTCCGCCAGGTTGTGGCTGACGCTCTGGATGGGGCCGTAGAGGTCCTTGAGGTACGACAGGAAGATCGTCAGCTCGCCGATCCCGAGGCGGCCGTCGAGAACGTGCCGGGCGCCGAGCCAGACGAGGGCGGCCGTGCCGACGGCGAGGACGGAGTCGACGACGAAGGCGAAGACCGTCTGCGTGCTGTAGAGCTTCAGGCTGAGGGCGAGGCTCCGGTCGCTTCCCGAGCGGAACTCGGCGACGGCCCCGTCCTCGCGCCCGTAGGCCTGCACGAGCTTCACGGCGCCGATCGTCGACTCGGCCCGGGCGTAGAGGGCGCTCTCGGCCTCGCGGGAGACGGAGGCCTGCTGGTGGATCCGGCCGCTGATCCTCGTGATGGCGAAGTAGAGGGGCGGGCAGACGACGAGCGCCACGAGGGCCAGCTCGACGTCGTAGCCCGCCATGACGGCGAACATCCCCGCGAGCATCACGGCCGAGCTCGCGAGCGGGAGCAGGCCGTTCATCACCAGGCCCTGCGCGGAGTAGGTGTCCGACATCACCCGGTAGAGGAGGTCGCCCGTCTGCTGCTGGTTGTGGAAGCGGAGGGAGAGCTTCTGCAGGTGGCCGTAGAGAGCCGTCCGGAGGTCGTTGACCATCCTCTGGCCCGTGTCAATGGTCAGGTAGGTCGCCGCTACGGTGGCGGCCCCGCGCGAGGCGGTCAGAAGGACGATCGATAGCGCGGCGAAAGCGAGAATCCCGTCGCGGCCCACTCCGCCCAGGACCGGCTGGAGCCACCTGGGAAGGTTCGCGCCGCCGAGGACGACGTCCAGGACGATCGCCAGCGGGATCGGCTTGACGACGTCGAGGAGGATCCCCAGGCCGGTGAGCCCCACGCCGCCCAGGAACCTGGGGCGGTGAGGACGGAGGTAGCCGACGGTCCGACCGACGAGCCGGCGGGTCTCGGCCCGAGAGGGCGACTGGTAGGAATCCTCCGTCGGCTCCATGCGGGGCGGACTATCGGGTCGTGGAGCGACGCGCCGGCGGGTGGAGGCCTGCGGCCCGCCGCACCAGAGGCGAAATCGAGCGGGCCGTGGCGGGACAGCCGGGCGCCGGCAGGGGCGGCCTCTCGATGGCGCTGGGCTCCTTGAAGGCGTCGGGCTCGCCGACGACGGTCATGCCGAGGTGCTCGGCGGCGTCGAGAACGCTCGCGACGACGACCGCGTTCAGGCGACGGCCGGAGGCGCTGACCCACGCGAGGAGCCCGAGGAGGACCGGGCTGACGAGCAGGAGCTCCTCCTGTCCGAGGCCTACGGCGACGAGGAGGACGTAGGCGATGGCGATCCAGAGCACCTTCTGGAAGAAGGTCGCTCTCGGTAACAGCCGGATGCGGGTGAGGCGCCTGCCCCCCCCGTGGTTCTCGGTCACCGTGACGAGGTCGGTCTGGCACCACCGGTCGCCGTAGAGGCGGACGTCGTGCGACTCCCAGCCCGGGTCGACGTGGACGAACCAGCGCTGCTGCGCGGTCATCTGGAGGAGTGTCTCGAGGAGCTTCTCGCGGGACGTCTGATCCTCGCTCCAGAGGCCGATCTGCCGCCGGCCGAGGAGCCGGGGGGCGCGATCCCGCCACGCCCGGCGGAGGGCGTGGAACGACTCGGGGATCACGTGCGTCTCGAAGCGGCTCTTGTAGCGCGCCCAGCCCCGGGCGACGGGCTGCACGACGTGCATGGCCGCGATCAGGAGCCGGGACCACCAGCGCCGCTGTCCGGGGGGAGGGCTCGCCTGACCGGCGATGGCCCAGGCGACGCCGAGAGACAGGGCCAGCATCACCGCGGGGACGACGACGAGGGGGTTCGCGAACGGCGAGAGCGCGACGCGCCCCAGGATGCCGGCACGGACGAGTGCGTTCGCCGAGTGAAAGACCGGGGCGAGGCCGAGGACCGAGAGGGCGACGAACCACCACTCGAGGCTCAGGACCATCAGGGGCCACCAGACCTGCGGGGCGCTGTAGATCGTCTGGAAGAGCCCGGTGCCGAAGACGCCGTAGTGGACGATCGGTTTTCCGACCTTCAGACCGAGGCCCGCGCGGGTGTAGATCCGTCCCATCCACGGGAGGTCATCACGGAAGCCACGGAACTTCTCGGGGTGCTTGCGCTTCAGGAGGCCTTCCGCCTCTCCGTAGCCGCGCTGCTGCTTCAGGTAGGCCTTGACCGTCGAGCGGCGGTGGTGCCAGACCATGGCGGCCGGAGCGAAGACGATCTGGTCGCCCTCCGCCTGGAGCCGCCAGCAGACGTCGACGTCGTCCCCGGCCCGCGCGTAGGCCGGATCGAAACCGCCGATGGCGCGCAGCCGGTCCGCCCAGAACGCCATGTTGCAGCCGGGAATGTGTTCGGCCAGTGCGTCGTCGAGAAGGACGTGCGCCGGCGCACCCGGGCTCGCCGAGACGCAGGCAGCGACGGGGCCGTCACCGGGGGGAAGGAAATTCGGGCCCCCGACGGCAGAGGCGCCGGTCTCTAGGAGCTTGGAGATGAGGAAATAGAGCCAGTCGGGGTCGGCGAAACAGTCGTCGTCGGTGTAGGCGATCACCTCGCCCTTCGCCAGGTCCATCCCGACGTTGCGGGCGACGGAAAGCCCCCGGTTGACCTGCCGGTGATAGCGGATGTACGGGTAGCGCGCGGCGATCTCGGGGACCGAATCCTTCGAGCCGTCGTCGACGAGGATGACCTCGTAGTCGGGGTAGTTCAGGATCTCGAGCGAACGCAGACAGCCGTCCAGGGTCTTGCTGCCGTTGTAGGTGCAGACGACGACCGAGACCTTCGGCGCGCGGGGAAGCGGCGGCAGGGGGCTCGCGGCCCGGTAGACGGCCGCGACCCGGTCGAAGGCCGGCTTCTGCGTCCGGTCCGCGCGCACGAGGCCGAAGGCCCAGTCCGTGATCGGGTGTCCGCCGGTGAACCACTCGTCGGTGTAGGAGAAGCAGCAGGTTCCGGCGAGCCCGTTGCCGAAGACTTCCTCGAGGTGCATGCCGAGAAGGGCCGCCTGCTCTTCCTCTCCGTTGCGGATCGAGTCGATGCCGTACTCGCCCAGGAGGAGCGGCTTCTCGTCGGCGAGGTTCTGCAGGCGCTGCAGGTAGGACTTGAACTTCTCCCTCTTGTGGAGGTAGACGTTCATCGTGTGGAAGTCGACGGCCGAGGGATGGAGATATTCGGTCGGCGGGAAGCTCGCGAAGGTCACGAGGACCTCCGGGTCCTCTTCGTGGGCGATGGCGACGAGCTCGTCGATGAACCGCTCGACCCGCTGCGGGCCCAGCCACCTCACGATGTCCGCCGGGACCTCGTTGACGACCGACAGCGCCAGGAGCGCCGGGTGCCCCTTGCAGGTGCGGGCCGCTTCCCGGACGGCCTTTCGGCCGCTCTCTTCGTCCTCCGGGCTCTCCAGGAAGCAGCGGTGCTTGGACCAGGGGACGTCGACGAATACCTTGAGTCCAAAGGAGTGGGCGAGGTCGAGAAGCTCCCGCGGCGGGACGTGGTAGACGCGGATCGTGTTGGCGCCCAGCGAGGCGATCTGCCGGAGGTCGGCCTCCAGGCGATCGGGTGCCGGAAGACAAGCGCCATCGGCGCGGGGTTCGAAGGGTCCGTAGGTGACCCCCTTGACCCAGAACTTTCGTTCTCCGAGGCGGAAGAACTTGCCGTCGAGCCGGACTCGCTCGTCCGTGGCGACAACTGCACGGTTTGCGGGCCCCGCCTGCCCCAAACCGTTAATACCGCCTTCACATTGCATCGGGTCGGCCTCTCCCGTTTCTTCGGCGCATCTCCCGGAGGGGATGCATAACATTCTGGTAATCAGTGAGTTGAGTGCTTTCCGCTGGTGTCGGGCACTCGCGTGTCCGCCCCTCTCGCCGGGCGGGGTCCAAGGGAGTGCCGTCAAGAACCCTGCCACCACACCGGGGGGGCTGGGGTCGTCTCAGCGGCTGGCTTTCAGGAGGGCCTGGATGAGGTCGTCGAGCTTCTGGAGAAAGCGGGAGCGGTCCCGGGACTCGAAGGGGGCGGGACCGCCGGTGAGGCTGCCCGACTCCCGGAGGTAGGCCATCAGCTCGCGGTTGGCCACCGCGTCGCCGATGGACTCCGGTGTGAAGACCTTTCCCTTGGGATCCAGGACCCGCCCGCCCGACTCGATACAGCGGGAGGCCAGGGGGATATCCGACGTCACGGCGATGTCCGTTGGCGTGACCCGCTCGGCGATCCAGTCGTCCGCGGCGTCGAAACGGCCCGTCACGACGACCATCTCGACGGACGGATCCGGGGGAGTGCGAATCCGGCCGTTCGAGACGACGAAGACCTTCAGGCCGTAGCGTTTCGCCACCCGGAAGACCTCGTCCTTGACGGGGCAGGCATCGGCGTCCACGTAGATCCGGATCACAGAAGGGTCTCCCGCCGTTCGGACCTTCCCGTCCGTCATCTCGACCTGGTCCCCCTTCACGGCCTACGCCGCCGCCTCCCGGTCCTTCAGCTGCAGGGCGTAGAGGCGGGCGTAGAGCCCCCCCTTCGCCAGGAGCTCGGCATGGGTCCCCGATTCCCGGACCTCGCCGTGCGCCAGGACGAGGATCCGGTCCGCCCGCACGATCGTCGACAGCCGGTGGGCGACGACGACGGAGGTCCTGCCGGAAAGGAGGCGGTCGACGGCCTTCTCGATGACCGCCTCGGTCTCGGGGTCGACGCTCGACGTGGCCTCGTCGAGGATCAGGATCCGGGGGTCGCGGGCGAGGGCGCGGGCGAAGGAGACGAGCTGCTTCTCGCCGACGGAGAGGCCGCCGCCCCGTTCGGTCAGCTTCGTGTCGAGACCGTCGGGGAGACGTTTCAGGAGCGGGCCGAGGCCGACGTCGTGGCAGGCGCGCTCCACCGTCTCGCGCGGCATCGACGGGTCGAAGAACGCGACGTTCTCGGCGATGGTGCCGGTGAAGAGGAACGTGTCCTGAAGGACGATTCCGAAGCCGTCCCGGAAGGTCGAGGGGTCGAACCTCCGCACGTCGGTGCCGTCGACCCGGACCTCGCCCTTCGTCACGTCGTAGAAGCGGAGGAGGAGGCTGACGATCGTCGACTTCCCCGAGCCGGTCGCCCCGACGAGGGCGATCGTCTCGCCCGGCTCGGCGCGGAACGAGACCCCCTTCAGGACCTCCTCGTCCGGCTTGTAGGCGAAGCGGACTCCATCGAACTCGATCTCCCCGCGAAGCGGCCGCGGGACCGGGGCGGGGAAGGGCGGGGCCGCGATCGAGGGGGCCTCGTCGAGGAGCTGGAAGATCCGCTCGGAGGAGGCCATCGCCGCCTGGAGGATGTTGTACTTCTCCGAGAGGTCCATGAGCGGCCGGTAGAACCTCTTGGAGTACTGGAGGAACGTGACGACGGCGCCGATCGTCATCGTTCCCTTGATGACCTCGCCGCCGCCCCACCAGAGGATGGCCGCCATGCCGACGGCCGAGAGGAAATCGAGGGCGGGGTAGAAGACCGAGTAGTAGAAGATCGAGTCGAGGTTCGCGACGCGGTGGTCGTCGTTCACCGTGCGGAAGGCGCCCTGCGCGGCCTCTTCGCGCCGGAAGAGCTGAACCACGGCGATTCCCGAGAGGTGCTCCTGCAGGAATGAGTTCACGCGGGCGATCCTGACGCGCACCCGGCGGTAGGTGTCGCGCGCCCCCTTCCGGAACCAGTTCGTCACGAGGGCCATCGGGATCAGGACGCCGAGCGAGATCGTCGCCAGGGTCGGGTCGAGGGCGTAGAGGATCGCCACGATCCCCCCGAGAACGGCGAGGTCGCCGAGAAGCGAGACGAACCCCGACGTGAAGAGCTCGTTTAAGGCATCGACGTCGGTCGTCAGGCGCGTCATCAGCCGGCCGACGGGCGTCCGGTCGTAGAGCGCGACGTCGGCGCGCTGCAGGTTCCCGAAGATCCGCGTCCGGAGGTCGAACATCACCCCCTGGCCCATCCGGGAGGTCCACTCGACCATCAGGAACATGAACCCGAACGTCGCGAGGACCGAGAGGATGTAGAGGCCGGCGATGGCGTCGAGAGCGCCGGGGCCGCGAGGCTCGAGCCCGAGCCGGACGAGGAGCCTCCCCACGAAGGCGGCGCCCCCTTCCGGGGGCTCTCTTTCGACGAGAAGACGAGGTCGATGGCCGCGCCCGTCAGAAGGGGCCCGGCAAGCTGGGCGACCGACTCGAGGAAGAGGACGACGAGGGCCCCTCCGGCATAGCCCCGGTAGGGAACGGCGAGCGAGAGGAGGCGACGGAGGATTCCCCGGTCGAAGCCTCTTCCCTGGGCCTCGTCCTCGGGCAGGTGGTCGGCCACGGCTACGCCGCCTCGACTTCTTCGGAGAGGCGCTGTCGCTCGGCCAGCTCCGCGTAGAGGCCGCCGGCCCGGAGAAGCTCCTCGTGCGTTCCCGTCTCCTGCGACGCGCCCCTTCTCGAGGACGACGACGACGTCGGCGTGCTGGATCGTGGAAAGGCGGTGCGATACGAGGAAGACCGTGCGGGTCCCGGAACGGGCCTTCACGGCCTCGAGGATCCGCTCCTCGGTCTCCGTGTCGACGGACGAGAACGCGTCGTCCAGGACCAGGTAGGGCGCGTCGGTCAGGAGCGCGCGGGCGAGGGCGGTGCGCTGCTTCTGCCCGCCCGAAAGGGTGATCCCGCGCTCGCCGACGATCGTCTCGAGCCCCTTCGGGAACGTGGCGAGGTCCGGCCCGAGCCCGGCTTCCAGCGCGGCGCGCTCGACCTGGGCCGGGGTCGCGCCGGGCCGGCCGATGGCGATGTTGTTCCCGAGCGTGTCGGAGAAGAGGAACGTCTCCTGCGGCACGGCGACGAGCGCCCGCCTGAGGAGCGGCAGGGGCGTATCGCGCAGGTCCCGCCCGCCCAGCCGGATCGTCCCGAACGGCGGCTCTTCCAGCCGGAGAAGGAGGTTCAGGAGCGTCGACTTTCCCGAGCCGGTCCGCCCGACGAGGGCGACCGTCGTCCCCGGCTCGACCGTGAGCGAGATGTTGCGGAGAACGGGCGGTCCGGAGTCGTAGGCGAAGGTCAGGTCCTTCACTTCGAGGGGGCCGCCGGGGAGCGGCCCCTCCGCGCTCTCCACCGCGAGCGGCTCGGCGGCCCAGAGCTCGGCCATCCGGTTCCAGGAGGCCGACCCGCGCTGCCAGAGGTTCACGACCCAGCCGAGCGCGATCGCGGGCCAGACGAGCTCCATGAGGTAGAGGTTGAACTCGACGTACCGCGGCACGGTCAGCTCGCCCGCGAGGATCTTTCGGCCGCCGACCCAGAGGACGCCGGCGAAACCGACGCCGACGAGCGCCTGGAGCATCGGGAAGTAGAGGGCGTTCAGCCGTGCCAGCCCGAGGTTGCGCCTGCGGAACTCGCGGTTCTTCGCGTCGAAGCGCCGTTCCTCGGTCGCCTCGCGCGCGAAGGCGCGGACGAGCCGCACCCCGCTGATGTTCTCCTGCGCGCTCGCCGAGATCTCGCTGAAGAACTCCTGGATCGCCGTGAAGCGCCGGTGGGTGACCTTTCCCATGACCTGCGTCGCGACGGCGACGAACGGGAGGATCGCGAGGGCCACGAGGGTGAGCGTGGGCGAAGCCAGCGCCATCAGCGTGACCGCGATCGTCCCGACGACGATCGTGTTCGCCGCCTGCATGATTCCGGGCCCGATCATCATCCTCACGGCCGAGAGGTCGTTGACGGCCCGGCTCATGACGTCGCCGACGCGGCTCTTGCGGTGCCAGCGGGGGGGGAGCCTCAGGAGGTGGGCGAAGAGGTCTTCGCGCATCTCGAACTCCACGTCGCGCGAGGCCCCGATGAGGATTCTCCGGGTGAAGAAGAAGAGGATCGAGTCCCCGGCCGCCAGGCCCAGGATCGCCGCGCAGGAAATGGCGATGAGCCGGGGCGAGGGCTCCTTCTCGAGGGATTCGAGAATGTGCCGCACGAGCCGCGGCATCGCCAGGAAGAGCGCGGCCGAGAGGCCATCGTCCGAAGCCGAGAGCGTACGCCTTCGGGCGGCGCGAGAGTAGGAGAGGAAGCGGGGAAGTCCTTCAAGGCGCCTGGATGTTACCCGGCCGGCCTCCGGGGGACGGGTCAGGCGGAGGAGCGGCTGGTATTCTCGCGATCCGCAAACCGTGACCCACGCCCTTCTCGAACGGATCGTCCTGTTCCGCTGCCTCAACCCGGCCGAAGCGAGGGCGCTGTCCGAGGTGTGCCGCCTCCAGGTCTGCGAGAGAGGCGACACGGTCTTCGTCGAGGGGACCCGGGCGAAGGAGATGTCGTTCGTCGCCCTCGGGACCGTGAAGATCGTCAAGGCGACGCCGACCCGCGACGTCATCCTCCGGATCGTCGGCGCGGGAAGCCCCGTCGGGATCGTCGCGGCCTGGGAGGGGCGGCCCTACCCGGGGACCGCCGTCGCCGTCGAGCCGTCGACGATCGTCCACGTCCCCGAACGGGAGCTTTTCGCCCTCACCGATCGTCACCCGGAGATTCTCCGCCAGCTCCTGAAGATGATGATGAACCGTCAGGTCCAGCTCGGGCAGCGGGTCTCGGAGATGACCGGGTCGGTCGAGACGCGGGTGGCCCAGGCGCTTCTCGACCTCGTCGCCTCGGCGGGAAAGACGGGTGCGCTGGGAGCGTCCATCCCTCTGGCGCTGACCCGGCAGGAGATCGCCGACCTCGCCGGTACGACCGTCGAGACGGCGATCCGGATCATGAGCCGCTGGGGCAAGGAGGGGCTCGTCCTGACCGAGGGAGACGGGTTCGTCATCCCCAACGTCGAGCGCCTGCGCGCCCACCTCGGCTGAAGCCGGGACGTCGGTGGCGAGGCCGGTGCCGGCGAAAGGGGCCGTGTACTTGTCGGCCTCGCTGATGTCCACCGGCCACCATTTCCCCTCGGCCCAGAACTCCGCCCAGCAGTGGTAGCCGTCGATCTGCCCCCCCCCCCCCGCCCACCGGGGGGGGGGGGCCCCCCCCCCCCCCCCCCCCGGCCTCCCGGCCCCCCCCCCCCCGGGCCGGGGCCCCCCCGCCCCCCGACCCCCCCCCCCCCCCGAAAAAGACCCCCCCCCCCCCCCCCCCCCCCCCCCCCCCCCCCCCCCCCCGCCCCGCCCGCGCTGGGGCCCCCCCCCCCGCCCCCCCCCACCCCCCCCCCGGGGGGGGCCCCCCCCCCCCCGGCCCCGGGAGGGCGGGGGGCACCCCCCCCCAAACACCCCCGCCCCGCCCCCCCCCCCCCGGCCCCCCGGGGCGGCCCCCCCCCCCCCCCCCCCGGAGCCCCCCGCCCCCCCCCCCCCCCACCCCAAACCCCCCCCCACCCAACCCCCCCCCAAACCGGGCCGGAGCCCGCGAGGCCCCGGCCCGGCCCGTAGGTCTTCCCGCGGCCGTGGGCCGGTTCGCCGGGTGGTCTCGCCCTTGGGGTGCTCGGGCTTCGCCGGCGGCTTGCAACAGGGGGCGGCGCACTCCTTGGCACACTTCTTGGCCTCGTGCGTGACGCACTTGCCGTCCTTCAGCTCGCACTTGGGCGAGCAGCAGGCGGCGACCTTGGTGGGCTCGGCGGCCTTCGGATGGTCCGCGAATGCGGTGGCGGACGAGAGGAGGAGGAGGACGGCGAACGCGGCGAGCAGGTTCTTCATCGGTGTCCCTTCTCCTTTCCGTGGAGCGTGTGCGGATTCTGACAGGCCTCTTCGCGCCGGGGACCCGGACTTGATCAAGGGGCCGTTCCCCGGTCTCACTTCGGTGGGATCAGGACCTTGTCGACGACGTGGATGACGCCGTTCGACGCGGCGACACCCGACGTGACGATCTTCGCGTCGTTTACGTACGTCGCCCCGCCCTCCGCCTTGAAGGCGACGCGCTTGCCCATGGCGGTCCCCGTGGACTTCACGAGCTTGAAGTCGTCGGCCGACCAGGCCGACGTCAGGACGTGGTACTGGAGGACGGCGGCGAGAGCCTTCTTGTCCTTCGCGAGGGCGTCCAGCGTCTCCTTCGGCACCTTGCCGAACGCCTCGTCCGTCGGCGCGAAGACCGTGAACGGGCCAGGACTCTTCAGGACGGCGACGAGGCCGGCGTCCTGCACGAGCTTCACGAGGACCTTGAAGCTCCCAGCCGCGACCGCGGTGTTGACGATGTCCTTGTTCTGCGCACGAGCCGGCGCAGCGGTGGCGGCGGCAAATACGGCGACCGCCAGGAAGACGACGGGCTTCCTCATGGACTCCTCCTCGGACCGGGCTCTGGGCCCCGGTGCAGCGTGGAGGGAGCTTGAGGTCCCGGGGCCCCGTCCGGGATGACGGGCGTCATACGGGACGCGAGTCCCGGAGCCGGCGGGGCGTGGCGGCCTGCCGCCCCGTCCTGGCCCGCGGAAGCGACCGTGTCCTCTCGCGCTCAGGGCAGCGCGAACGCCGCGATCCGGAAGCCGAGGTCGTTGCTCGTGAGCTCCGGCTGGAACTCCTCCCGGTAGGCGAGGGCGAGCCTCGAGACCGTGGCGCTGTACCACGAGCCTCGCGTGGCGCGCATGCCGGGAGCGTCGTCGCGATTCCGGTCGTCGTCGCGGTAGGGAGACCTCCGCGAGTAGCGACGCGAGACGCCCTGCGTCCACTCCCCGGCGTTTCCGGAAGCGTGAAAGACGCCGTAGCGGTTCGCCCGGTATCCGGGCCGGGGTCTCGGCGGCACCGACCAGCGTGACCTCCGCTCCGGGGTTCTTCTTCCAGTTGTAGAGGTGCACCTGGGGCTCGCTCAGTTCCGTCCCGAGGCCGTAGTCGAACCCGTCGGGGCCGCGCGCCGCCTTCTCCCACTCCGCTTCGGTGGGCATCCGGAAAAGCCACTTCCCCTTGCCGAGGGTCAGCGTCAGCCAGCGGCCGTAGGCGTTGGCTTCGTACCATGAGACGAGGACGACGGGGAGGTCGTCCCTGCCGAAGCGAAGATAGTCGGAGTCCGCTGGCGTCAGGCTCGCCGTGGAGCGGGTCGACGGGTATCGCGCGGCCCAGCCGGCATCCGTCCAGTTCCGCCTGTCGCCATAGCCGTCCGGGGTGTCCAGAAAGCGGCGGAACTCCCCGTTCGTCACCTCGAATCTCCCGAAGTGGAAAGAGGTCGTCCAGGCGAAGTGGGCTTCCGCCGGGTTCCGACGCTCTCCGAGCTGGAAGGCGCCGGCGGGGATGAATGCGAACCCCGACGAGCCGCCCGGCGGGAGAGGCGGGGTCGTCGATCCGGGCGAACGGACGGTGACGGTGAATCCTCCGCTGATGCCGCGACCTGGTCCGACTCCGGCCAGCGAGACCGGGTACATCCAGCTTCGGACGCCGGCTCGCGCCTCGACGAAGTAGTTCCCTCCGGGGAGCCACGGAGCCTCGGGTCCGAGGGGAACCGGGAGAGCCTCGTCCAGGGTCTTTCCGGCCCGATGCAGGGAGACGGTCGCCCCGCTCCGGTTGAGGATCTCGAGCCGGGTCTCGCCTCGTGCGATCCGGGCGCTCTCCGCGCGCGACCGCAGGACGGTCCGGGCGATCGCGATTCCTGCAGCGCCGAGGGCCAGGATTCCGGCGACCGATGCCGCGGCCCGGACCCCCGCCCTCACGTCAGACGTCCGTTCTCGAGAGCCGCCTCGCGGCGAGGGCGAACGGGATCACGGTCCAGAGGATGAGCGACCCCGACAACAGAAGGAAGGCCCCGGTCGTCCCCTTCGTGAACCGCAGAAAGGCGAGGGACGCTGCGCCAAACGCCGTCGATCCCTGGAGCGCGAGGAGCGCGCCGGTGCGAAGGGCGCCGACCGGGTTCACGAGGACGCTGACGATGAGGACGCGGGAGGCGGTTCCCGACTTGAGGACCGATGCGACGCCGAGGGCCGCGACGTCGAGGAGGACGACCGCGACGAACCAGACGACGAGGGCGAGCGCGAGGGCGCGCGTCCGGCGACGGCCGATCGCCCCGGCCGAGAGGAGCGCAGAGATCCCGAGGAAGGCGGCCGTCAGGAGCGAGGAGCCGGCGAAAAGGAGGGCGAACCCGGCCAGGCCGTCGCTCCCGCGGTGCGAGAAGACGACGGTCCCGGCGGCGCCGAACCCGATGGCCTGCGCCGCCGTCAGCGCGGCCCAGAGTCCGGTCGACTGGCCGAGGAGAATCGACGTCCGCGAGACGGGTTGCGAGAAGAGGAGCTCCGCCGCGCCTCTTTCCGGTGCCAGGGAGAGGACCCCGATGAGGAGCGAAGAGAGTGGCACGAGGAGGAGGACGAGCTGGACGAGCGAAGCCGAGGTCCGCGCGAAGTCCTGCACGCCGTGCCCGCCGGAGAGGGCGTAGCCGGCGACGGCCACGGAGAGCGACAGCCCCGCGAAGACGACGGCGAAGATCTGGGTCCAGCGGGAGCGGATCGCGAGGAGGAGCTCCTGCCGGGCGCAGAGGACGAAGGGGGAGTCGCTCACTTGGTCCCCGCCGGGAAGGGACCGATCACCTCGGCGAGGAAGACGGGCGCGCCGCCCTTTCCCGCCGGGTCCTGGTCGCGCGAGGCGGCGCTCGCCCAGGCGACGAGACCGGAGTTCATCGGCGTCTGGACGGCCGGGTCGCGCACGAGGACGGCGTCCTTCGCCTTCACCCACTCCTTCGTCCGGTGGTCGCTCACCCAGGCGGTCCAGGGGGCCGCCTCCCGCGGTTCCTTCAGCCAGTCGCGCAGGCAGCCGGCGTCGTCGAAGAGCTTCGGCTCGTGGCCCGGAGCCGTCAGCTGGGCGGCGAAGCGGAGGTCGGAGACCGACATGCGGCACCACGCGCAGGCATCGTTCTTCGTGTCGACCGGAGCGGGCCCGTCGGCGCCGCCCCCGCAGGCGGCGAGGAGGACGAACGGCAGGCCGGCGGCGAACCGGAGCGCGGATCTCATCGCGGGCCTCCCACGAGCTCGGTGTAGAGGGCGTCGAGGCGCCCCTCGTCGGACGAGAGGGCGAGGACCGTCGCGCCGGTCGCGCGGACGGCCTCGAGGTACGCCGGGCGGGCGGACGCGGGCCCGGGAGGACGAGCTCCTGCGCTGGCGCGTGGAGGCACCGGGGCAGGCGGGGCGGATCGCCTCGAGGACCCCCCCGGAGCGCGGTCGAGGCGCAGGCGGAGGACGCCCCGATCGGCGAGCCGGTGCGCGAGCTCGGCGGCCGAGAGGAGCGCGACGAGTCGCCCCTCCACGAGGACGGCGAAGCGGTCGGCGAGGCGCTCCACGTCGCCGAGGTGGTGCGACGTGAAGAGGATCGTCCTCCCCTCGCGGCGGCGGCCCTCGACGAGGGCGTAGAAGGCGGAGAGCCCCTCGGGGTCGAGGGCGGCCGTCGGCTCGTCGAGGAGGAGGAGCGGCGTGTCGGGGAGCGCAGCGACGGCGAGGCCGAGGCGCTGGACCATCCCGCCCGAGTAGGTCGAGACGGCGCGCGCGGCGGCTCCGTTCAGGCACGCGAACCGGAGGACCTCAGGCGTCCGGGGCGCGGGCACGCCGCGGAGGCGCCGGTAGAACTCCACGACCTCCCGCCCCGTCAAGGCGTCCGGGAAGGCGACCTTCTGGGGAAGGAACGAGAGGCTCCGGCGCGCGGGGCTCCAGACGGGGCGGCCGTCGATCAGGACGCGCCCGAGGTGGCGTGGATGAGGCCGGCGACCGCCTTGAGGCAGGTCGTCTTTCCCGAGCCGTTCGGGCCGAGGAGGGCGACGACCTCGCCGGAGGCGACCTCGAGCGAGACGTCGTGCACGGCGACCTGCCTGCCGTAACTCTTGCCGAAACCTTCGAAGCGGATCATTCGGGAGCCTCTCTCATGCCGCCGGCAGCCGGCGCCCCAGGACGAGGAGTGCCGTGCCGAGGAGGAACGTGACGGAAGAGGCCGCAACGGCCGGGAGGTGCGCGGTGCGCGCCGGGGGCTTCGCCCTGGGGACGTCCGGCAGGTGCGGCGGGCGGGCGAGGGGGGCGTTGTCCATCGACATCTGCTGCCTGAGGACCGGGAAGGTCTCTTCCGCGACGCCGATCGCCCCCGCCGCGAAGCTCTGCGCGAAGAGATCGGCGGCGAGGAGGTTCCCCCGGAAGTGGTCGAAAACGTTTCCGAGGCGATACGGCCGGTCCGTGCGGCCGTCGCCGTCGAGGTCGGGCTCGCGGTTCTCGGACCAGTAGTTCCCGTCGAAGACGGTGTCCGTCTGCCTGCCGACGAGGGTCAGGGGAGTGAGGTTCCCGACGAAGGAATTACCCGTGATCCTGTTCTGTCCGCTGCCCGCGAAGAGGAAGATCGCCGTGTCGGACGACGCCACGACGTTCCCGCGGAAGACGTTGCGGTAGGAGTCCTCGAAGAAGACACCGCGGGCGTTGTCGGCGAGCAGGTTCCCCTCGGCGACGACGTCGTCGCACGTCTTGAAGAGCAGCCCGACGGACGCGAAGCCCCGGTTCCTCAGGAACTGGTTCCGCCGGAACGTGATCCGTTTCGAGTACATGAGGGCGCTCCCGGCGGCCCCGTTCTCGAAGACGTTGTCCTCGAAGACGTTGTCGTCCGAGAACATGTAGTGGATCCCGTAGCGGAGGTCCGACGCGCGGTTCCCGTCGACGAGCCCGCGGCTCGAGGACTGGATGTAGAAGCCGTCGCGGACGTCGACGATTCGATTCCCTCGGAAGGTGAAGCCGACCGTGTTCCAGATGTGGATGCCGGAGCCCTTCTCACCGGGGTCCTTTCCGGGGATCCCCCGGATCTCGCAGTCCTCGACGGCGACGCCGTTCGCCTCCCGGACGTAGACGCCGAAGAGCGATCCCCGGATCCGGCAGGAGCGGACCACGGTGCCCGGTGCCGACGTGTGGACGCCGGCGGAGTCCTTCCCGAGATCGCCGCCCTCCCGCCCGTCGATGTCGAAGCCTTCGACCGTGACGTTCGGCGCCCTCACGCGGACGACGCTCCCCGAGCGCGAGCCGAGGAGGGGGGGCGTCCGCGGCCGACGAGACGGACGGGGCGGTCCAGGACGAGGTCTCCCTCGAACCGCCCGGGCGGCACCCGACCGTGGCCCCCGGCGCCGCGGCGTCCACGAGCCGCTGAATCGGCGACGTGTCGCGCGGGGCGGGACGCCCCTCGAGGGCGCCGGGGGCACGGCGGCGCATCTCTCGGCCCACGCCGGAGAGGCCGGCGCGAGCAGGAGCGCGGCAGCCGCCGGGCGTCTCACGTCAGGCCGCGGTCTGCCCGGGTCGCGCGCCATCCGGACCACGAACGCCAGGACGAGGAAAGAGCATCGCCAGGCCGAGGGCGTAGGAGCCCGCCTGAGGGTAGGAGGAGACCTCGAAGTTCGCGAGCTGCTTCTGCCGAACAGCGGGGCATGAACGGCTCGACCTTCATCGCCGCGGTCGGTCGAGGTCGTGCCCGTACGAGTAGAGCTTGTAGCCGAACGACCAGAGCGAGAAGAGCGAACCAGAGGTTCACCAAGAGCACGACGAGCGGCGAGGCCCAGCGTGCCGATGACCGCGGCGCGCAGGAAGAGGAGGCCGATGGATGCCGACCACGAAGGGGATCCACTTGAACTCGGTGAAGTCCTCGGGCTCGAGATCCCTCATCCCGATGTAGTGGTTCAGGACGTTGATCTCCTTGATGTCCTGCCCGTTGTTTCCAGCCTCGAACTTGTAGCTGTAGATGTCGAGGCGGAGGCCGTCCTGGTACTGCGGCGCGAACATCGTCAGGTTCCAGAGAGGGAAGAGGAACGCTCCGAGCAGGCAGACCGTCGCCGCGACGAGGAAGAGCCTTGGCGCGAGGCCGACGGCTGCGAGAGGCGGTGGCTTTTCCAGAGGTCGAGTCGGTGCCCTGGGGGTCCGGGGCCGGGTCCGACGAACCCCGGCGGGCATGGACGGGACCTGGCGCGTGGCGAGGCGCCCGCCGAGCCACCCCGGCGCCCGAGACCGTCGGCCTTCGGCTTGACGATCAGGTAGCCCTGCATCTCCTGGTGGAGAGCGGAGCAGAAGTTCGTGCAGTAGTAGGCGAAGACGCCCGGCTTGTCGGCCTTGAACGTGACGACCTTCGTCTCGCCCGGGTCGACGACGATGTTGATGTTGTAGTCGAGGAGGCCCCACCCGTGGAGCTCGTCGGTCGTCTGCTCGATGTTCGTCATGGCGACCTTGACCGTGTCGCCCTGGTTCACCTCGAAGTCGGTGGGCGTGAGCGTCGACCTGACGAGGACCATCTTCACCAGCACCTTGTTGCCGTTGCGCGTGACGCCGGCGTCCTTCACGTCCCAGATCGCGAGCGGGTGCTTGTTCTCTTCCTTGGGGTAGACCTCGATCGGCTTGAGCTTGTCGGCCTTGACCATGACGGCGTAGTGGGGCTCGGGCTCGGTGAAGGCGTCGTAGAGGAGCTTCATCTTCTCCTCGGAGATGTCGACGAGCTGCGACGACTCGGGCTGCGAGGGGCCGACGTTGAGGTGCCGGCCGTGCGACAGCTTGTTGAGGCCGACGAGGTACTTCCCGTCCGGGCTCACGGTGTCGCCCTCGGCCGCCGAGAGGTGGCCGATGGAATAGGACATCGGCGCCTTGTCGACCACTTCCCAGGTTCCGAGCTTCCACTTGGCGACGGCGCTGTCGACGAAGAGCGACGTGTAGGCCCAGTTGTCGGGACCGAACTGGGTGTGGAGCGGCCCAAGGCCGACCGGAACTTCGGCGTCCTTGATCGACTCGTACTTCAGGACGGGGATCCCGTCCTCGTCGCCCGTGAAGTCCTTGTTGCGGATCGCGGTCTGGACCTTCTCGAAGTTGAAGGCGGTCGTGACGCCCTGCAGCTTGCCGGAGCCGATGATGTACTTGCCGTCGGGCGAGACGTCGACCCCGTGGGGCGACTTGCCGCACGGCATCAGGTAGATGATCCCCGGCACCTTCTTCGGGTCGAGGACCTTGACGCCGCCCAGCATGTCGCCCTTGCCCTCGGCGATGGCCTTCTCGGCGGCCTTCCAGTCGACGGCGGCGATGTAGTCGCGGTCGGCCTGCGAGGCGGTCACCTCGAGCTTGCCGGTCGCCCGCTCGGCGTTGTAGCAGGTCAAGAACACGTAGCCGTCCGAGGCGAGCTTGCCGGCGTCGCCGAGGTCCTAGTCGAAGGGCGGCGGAGGATCTGCCAGCCAAAGGACATCTCGCCCGAGGTCGGGTCGATCCTGATGCCCGCGAGCACGCCCTTGTACTCGGCGGCGTACTTGTCGATCCCGACGGCGGTCGCCCTTCGGCAGCGGGATCGAGAAGCGCGAGGCCATGATCGAGTACTCGGTGTTCGGCGTGACGAACGCCGAGCCGTGGTTGCCAGAGACGTTCGGGACGGGGCCGAAGATCTGCTTGGTCTTGAAGTCGCGCAGGTCGATGCGCGCGACGCGGCCGTTCATCTCGTTGATGAAGAGCCAGCGGCCGTCGTAGTCGCCCTTGGTCTCCGACAGCGCCGGATGGTGAGCGTCCCCCCACGTCAGGTCGCCGAGCGTCTTCTTGCTCTCGTCGTCGAACCCGTAGCCGGTGGCCGGGTAGGGGGTGAAGACCGGGATCGTGGAGAGGTGCCGCATCGACGGGACGCCGTAGACGTACATCTGCCCGGAGTGGCCGCCCGAGGCGAAGAAGTAGTACTCGTCGAGGTCGCCCGGGGCGACGTAGGTCTTCTGCGCCGCGACGGCGACGTCCGACGACGACGCGGGGCCTTCTGCCCCTTCGGCCCCGACGGGGCGCAGCGATTCGCGAGTGACGGCGAGCACGACGATCGCCCCAGAGGGCGCCCCACGTCAGGACGCTCTGCTTCTTTTCCGTCATCTGGTCCCCTCCTTCTCTGACAGCGCTGGTGCGGCGGGGGCGGAGTCGGTTGCGTGTCCCGGCCCACGGGGCCGCGCGGGATCGGCGCGGGCACTCCGCGGTCGATCAGTGCGCCGCGGGGGGCGCGGCCTTCTGCTTCTGGTGCTCGGCGAAGGCTTCGCGCAGCTTCTGGATCGCGACCTCCTTCTCGGCGTCGGTCAGGATGATCTGGCGCGACAGGACGACGGACATCGTCCCGGTCGGGTTCCTGATGAAGTCGTCGACGGTCTTTCCGAAGCGCTTCTGGGTGTCCTCGACGGCCGTCGAGAGGTCGGGCCCGACCTGCGCGGCGCTCTTCACGCCGAGGGAGGCGACCGAGTGGCAGACGAAGCAGCCGGTCGACACGAACCAGGCGCCCGGTCCGGTCTTCATCCGCTCCTCCTCGGCCTGCTTCTGCTCGGCCGTCTGCACGTCGGCGCGCGGCACCCCCGCGATGAAGTCGGCGCTCATGCGTGCGGCCGCCACGACAACACGAGCATCGAGAGCGCCTGGGCATCGGTCGTGGAGAGCTGGAAGTTCGGCATCACCGAGTCCTGCACGAGCGCGCGCGGGTCCTTGAGGTGCGCGACGTGCCACGCGAACGCGGTCTGCTGGCCCGAAAGCCGGCCGTAGTCGTACTGCTCGGGCGCCTTCTCGCCGACCGCCGTGAGGTCAGGGCCGATGGTGCCGCCGCGCCCGTTGATGACGTGGCACGCGCGGCAGCCCTTCTCGTTGACGAGCTTCTTGCCGAGGTTGATGAGGTCGGCGCCCTTCGTCTCGCGGTCGTACCGGTGGCAGACGTTGCAGTTCATCTGCATCAGGGCGCCCTTGTCGTCTCCCTGGATCGAGTAGGCCTCGCCCAGCGAGGCGCTGAGGAGCGGCTCTTCCCAGTGCGCGACCTCGCCGTGAGCGGCCGCGGTGTCGATCGCCCAGCCCTGGCCGCCATGGCAGGACGTGCAGCCGAAGCGTTCAGGCGGATGGGCCTTCAGGGCTCGGCGGGGTGGGTCTTCCAGGGGCTGCTCGGCGGTCCTCGAACCCCTTCCAGAGGACCCTGGTGGCAGGTGATGCAGCGGTCGGCGCGCTGCAGGCCGGGATCCTTCACCCAGATCTGATTCCCCGCCCGGACGGGTGCGGCCTTCTCGTCGCCGAACTTCTCGGCGACCTGCGACCGGAACTCGGCCTGGTACCACTTGTAGTCGTGCTGACGGTCGCTGTAGGCGAAGAACGCCGTGGCGCCGACCAGGACGACGCCGATCGCCGCCAGGACGGGGCGGTCGATCGACGGATAGGGAGATGACGTGCGCTGTTCCATCGCAGGTCCTCAGATGCGTCCGGGATGTCGGGCCAGGCTTCCCACGGCCAGTAGAGGTTCCAGTAGGGGCCGCGGAGGAACGTGCCGATCACCGTGAAGGCGAGGACGACGAGGACGATCAGGAGGAACACCTGGTTCTGCGCGGCGACGAGCCGTGGAACCATCGCCCGGCCGCCGACGCGGGCTGCGGTCGAGCCACGGCCAGACGGTCAGGAGGCCGAGGCAGCAGGCCGGCAGGATGACGCCACCGAGGAAGGCGCCGTTGATCGTGAACGACCCGATCTTCAGCGTCGTGTCGGTGACGATCTCCTGGAGCCAGAGGAAGTACCACGGCGCCTTCGCCGGGTTCGGCGTGATCATCGGGTTGGCCGGCTCCTCGAGGGGCGAGGGGATGAAGCAGGCCAGGATGCTCACGACGGCGAACGTCGCGAGCACGACGATCATCGCGCGGCGCGCGAGGTCGGTGACGGCGTTCACCGTGAGGTCGGGCGCGTCGAGGGTCGACGTCCGAACGGTCGGGGCCGTGCCGCGCGCGACGCCGAGCAACGTGTAGGTCTTCGACGCCACGGGCGCAGTCGCTCGCGCCGCGGGAAGCACCGCCGCGCGGTCGGCGCGCGCGAGGCCGCCGTCCTTGCGCACGCGCCACATGTGGTAGGCGAACAGCACGCCGAGGCCACCGGGCAGCATGATGCAGTGCAGCACGTAGAACCGGATCAGCGTGGCCTGCTCGATCGTGCGGCCGCCGATCAGGAGCTCCGCGCACCTCCGGCCCCACGAACGGCACGGACGAAGCGATGTTGGTGCCGACGGTGACGGCCCAGAAGGCCAACTGATCCCACGGCAGCAGGTAGCCCGTGAACGACAGGAACAACGTGACGAGCAGCATCACCACGCCGATGACCCAGTTCCACTCGCGGTGCTGGCCGCGGCCGACGCCGTTCTTGTAGGCGCCGGTGAGGAAGACGCGCACGAGGTGCAGCACCACGGCGACGACCATGAGGTGCGCCGCGATCCGGTGGACGGCGCGGATCCAGGAGCCGAACGTGACGACGAACTCGATGTCCTTCACCGACCCGTAGGCCCGCTCGACCGAGGGGACGTAAAGGAGAAGGAGCGGCAAGCCCGAGAGGACGAGGAGGAAGAACAGCGCGGCCGACATCGTGCCGAGCCAGAAGGAGTAGTTCCAGTCGAGCGACGGCTTGTACACCTTTGCCGGGAACCAGTGCAGCATGAAGTTCGAGACGACGGCGTCGCCCGATTCGCGGTCGGTGCGCGGCCGCAGGCTCCAGAACGGCGTCGGGTGGACGCCAGGCGCCGATGCCTCGTCGGGTGCCCGGTGAAAGAACGGCAGCTTCACGGTGGCCTCCTCAGGCGATCGTCAGGCGGAAGTCGTGTTCCACTTCGTGCGCGAGATCGACGACGAGTTGGCCGTCGTCGGTCGCAACAGAGAGGTGGTACCCAGGCCAGGGCCTTCGGTGCAGGACCAGAAATCGTGGTGCCGTCGCCGTTGTAGCGGGAGCCGTGACACGGGCAGTTGAAACGATGCGTGAGCCGCATGGCCTGGCCACCCACGTGCGTCTCCTGCACCTGCGACAGCGCCTCGGCGCGAACAGTGCAACCGAGATGCGTGCAGACGGCGGAGATGGCATGGAAGGTCTTGCCCGTGCGGAAGACGAAGAGCCGCTCGTCGGGCAGGAACTTGAGACCGTCGGGAAAGTCGACCGGGTTCCCGAGCTTCACCGTCGTCGGCGCGTCGTACGAGACGTTCGGCACCAGCGACCGCAGGGAAGCGCCCGCCTGCCCGACGATGGCGACGACGCCGGCGCCGAGGCCGGCCTTCATCAGGAAGTCGCGGCGGCTGTTCGGCTCGGCGGAGGGCGCCTCGGCGCCGGCCGGGGGATCCGTCTTCGTCGTCATCGAGAAACCTCGCTCGTCTTCGGAACGAGACGTTCCGTGATCGTGAATCGCTCCATCGTCATCGCGTCGGTGGGGCAGCGGACGGCGCAGAGGCCGCAGCGGATGCACCTGTCGTCGTCCTTGACCATCGCCGAGAGGGGGGCCTGCCCGTCCGCGCGCCGGTCGAAGGAGCGCCCGCCTCTTCCGGGAGCTCGAGATGCTCGAAAGGGACGATGGCGAGGCAGTACTCGGGGCAGACGTCGACGCACCGGCTGCAGAGGACGCACTTCTCCGGGTCGTAGATCGTCTGGACGTGGCAGGCGAGGCAGCGGGCGCCCTGCAGGCGCGCCTCGGCCTCGTCGTAGCCGTTCTCGACCTCCGCGATCCCGGTGCGCCGCCGACGTCGAGCGTCGGCGGGCGACGCGGTCGAGGAGCTCGAAGCCCGGCGATCATCCGATAGTAGGTCGGCGTGAAGAGCTTCGATCTCGAGGTGCTCCGAGGCGAGGCCGCCGAGGCGCCGCGGGCGCGAGGTGCTCGTGGATCGACCGGGCGGCCTGCTTCCCGTTCGCGACGGCCTCGATGAGGTTCCTCGGCCCGAACGCGACGTCGCCGCCGGCGTAGACGCCGGCCGCGGAGGTGGCGAGCGTGGCCGCGTCGACCCGAATGGTCCCGCCGGGCGTCAGGTCGACGCCGTCCTCGGGCTTGAGGAACGAGAGGTCGGGCTTCTGTCCGACGGCGAGGATGCAGGCGTCGGCCGGGACCGTCGTCACGTCGGCGTCGTCGTAGCGCGGGGAGAAGCGTCCGTTCTCGTCGAAGACGGAGAGGACCGTTCTGAGCTCGACCGCCTCGAGGCGCGACGCTCCGAGGAAGCGCCTCGGGCCCCGGCGGGGGAGGAAGACGATCCCCTCTCTCTTCGCCTCCTCGAACTCCTCGTGTCCCTGCATCGTCCGGAGGACGGGCATCTCGTCGAAGTTCTCGAGGGAGACGATCGTCACGTCGGCCGCGCCCCCGCGCAGGGCCGCTCGCGCGGAGTCGAGCGCCTCCTTCGCGCGGGCGTCGGCCGCCCCCGCCTCGCCCGCGAGGGCGTCGACTTCTTCCTCCTTGAAGACGCGGAGGGCGGTGCGGGCCGCGTCGAAGGCGACGAAGCCGCCCCCGATGACGACGACGCGCCGGCCGAGGTCCATCCGGTAGCCGCGGTTCACGTTCAGGAGGTAGTCGACGGCCTTCACCACACCGTCCAGCTCGACGCCCGGGACGTCGAGGTCCCGCCCCTTCGAGACGCCGACCGAGAGAAAGACGGCCTCGAAGCCGCCGCGGCGCAGCTCGGCCAGGCCGTAGGAGGGAGAGAGCGCCGTGCCGAGCCGGAGGGTGACGCCGAGGGCGAGGATCCGGTCGATCTCGGCCTTGATGAGCGTCCGGGGGAGGCGGTACTCGGGGATCCCGAACCGCATCATCCCGCCCGGCTCGCCGCCCGCCTCGAAGACGGTCACGTCGTAGCCGAGGAGGGCGAGGTCGTGCGCGGCCGAGAGGCCGGCTGGTCCGGCGCCGATGACGGCAACGCGCGTCTTTCCCGACGCGGGCGCCGGGGCAGGGGAGGGGACGACCGGGAGGTGGCCCGCGTAGCGATTCCCCTCTCCCACGAGCTCGCCGAAGAGGCGGTCCTGCGTGTTCGGTCGGATCGACTCGACGCCGTACCGCTCGGTGACGAACCGCTTCAGGGCGCGGATCGAGACGGGGGCGTCGATGGCGCCTCGCCGGCAGGCGTCCTCGCACGGCGCGGCGCAAACCCGGCCACAGACAGAAGCGAACGGGTTCGGCGCCCGGGCGACGAGGAAGGCCTCCTCGTCACGGTTCTCCGCGATGAGCTGGACGTATCGCCCGGCATCGGTCGAGGCCGGGCAACCTGCCTGGCACTTGACCTGCGCCTTCCAATCCGACAAGGACGGGATGCGGGCCCGGATCGGCATGTCGAATCTCCCTGTGCCCGGAAGAATCCTCCCGGCGGCGCAGGGCCGGTATGACGCAGGTCATGACGAGCCGATGAAAAGGGGGAGCCGGGACCGCCGATCCTCGGTCCCGGCTCCGGAGGGGATCAGTAGCGGTACGAGAGGTTGACGAAGACGTTCCGCCCGGGCTCGGGGATCTTCACGCCCGACCGGAACGGGTCCCGCTGATAGGAGAGGTGCTCGGAGTAGAGACGCCCGAAGAGGTTCTCGACGCCGACGTTCAGTCCGACGTCGCCGAAGGCGATGCCGGCCCTGAGGTTCGCGATGCCCCAGCCCGGGGTCGAGGATTCGAGAAGATCCGTGTCGACGTGCGTCTGCGCCGCGGCGAAGACGCCTTCTGCCTCTCCCCAGAAGCGGCCGTTGTCCCAGCGCAGGGAGGCGCGGCCGGTGACGGGCGGCATCTCGGCGACGTTCTCCGAGAGGATGCCGAGCTCGGGGCGGGGGGTCTGGGTCCCGCGGACGTAGGACACCGTGCCCGAGAAGAAGAGGCGGCCAGTAAGCGTCACCGCGGCGGTCGCCTCGCCGCCCGCGAGGCGGGCGTCGACGTTCTCGTACGTCCGGGCCTTCGGGTTCATGACACCCGGGACCGAGTTCACCTTGCCCACCTCGGCGAGGACGACGTAGTCGGCAACCTCGTTGACGAACGCGCTCGCCGAGACGTAGAGGCGCCCGGCACGCAGCGAGGCCGACAGGTCGAGCGCGGTGTTCCGCGACGGTTCGAGGTCGGGGTTGCCGACCCAGTCGGTCCCCATCCGCTTCAGGGAGAACCAACGCTCCTGCGGCTCGGGAATCCGCGCCGCCGTCCCCGCACCGAGCGAGACCTCGAGCCCCTCAGCGGCTTGCCAGCGGGCGCGCAGGCTCCCGCCGGCGAGCGCGTCGGCCTGCTCCGTCGCGCGCGTGCCGTGGTAAGCCCAGGTCAGGTCGGTGGAGGCCTTCTCGCCGTCGACGGAGGCCGAGGCGTGGTCCCACCGGAGCCCGGCGTCGAGGATGACCGTCTCGCCGAGGCGGAACGACCGCTCGGCGAAGAGGCCGACGACGTCGGTCGTGGCGCCGGGAAGCGACGCCTGCGGCGTGTACTGCATGCCGGCGAGGTACGTCGTCGTGTCCCAGTACCGCCGGTACGCCTCGACGCCCGCCGTCACGCCCCAGGCGGTCGCTTCCAGCCGGCCGCCGAGCGTCCGCGAGAAGGCGTCCGTTCCCATCGACCAGCCGCGCGCCGCGGTCGTGGACGAGGTCCGGTACTGGTCGGTCATCCAGTGGTCGACCTGCGTGTAGTAGGCCGAGAGCTTCGCCGCCGTGACGACGGCGGAAGGCGTTGCCTCCCAGGTCAGGCCGAAGCGGTCCGAGTCGTCGTACACGGCGTCCATCTGCAGATACGGGTAGTAGGTGTGCGACGTGTCCTGCCGCGTGTAGGAAAACGTGACCGCGTGATCCTTCGCCGGGACGAACCCGATCCGGCCCCACGCGGTCCCCGCGCGGAAGGCCTCGGAGTCAACGGCGTCGGCGCGGTAGTTCGTCAGCTCGGTGAAGCGCCGGCCGTCGCCGTCCGTGAACGCCGTCGATCTCCGGAAGGAGTAGCCGGCGAGCGCCGAGAACGACTCGCCCGCCCACGACCCCGTAACCGACGGGTTCACGTAGCCCCAGGCCCCGGCGGCGACGTTCGCCGTGGCGTGGACGCCGGGCTCGGGGCGCCGGGTGACGATGTTGACGACGCCGCCGAGGCTTCCCTGGTTCTTCACGTCGAAAGGTCCCTTCGCCACCTCGACGCGGTCGACCTGGGCGAAGTCGACGTGGAAGGAGGGCGGGTCCATGTGGTTCGGGCAGGCGCCGTAGATCCGCTCGCCGTCGACGAGGACGTTCAGGTCGCGGCTCTGGTAGCCGCGCACGACGACGTCGCTCGCGATCCCTCCCTTTCGGAGTTTCGAGACGCCTGGGAGCGTCACGAGTGCCTCCGCAGCGTCCCTGGCGGAGCTCTCTCGGATCTCGACCGCCTCGACCGTGTCTCGCGGAGAAGGGCTCACGACCGTGACGGCCTCTCTCACGGCCCGCGAGGCGCAGGGTTACGTCGATGTCGAGTCGCCCGTCCGGAGCGAGCACGACGTTCTTCATCGTACGGGTCTCGAAACCAGGCAGCTCGACCCGGAGCTGGAACGACCCTGGCGGAAGAGCGCGGACCAGGTAGAGGCCCCGTTCGCCGGAGACGACGACTGCGGCAGGGAGCGCATCGGGCGTGGAAGGAAGGACGGTGACCCGGGCCCCGGGGAGGCCGCTTCCGTCGGCGGTGAGGATCGAGCCCGAGAGAGTCGCCGGAGCGGACTCCGACGCGAAAGCCCGTGCCGAAAGCAGGGCGAGAAGAACGCAGGTCTTCAGCTGCATGTGTGCTCCATCGGATTGCATGACCAGGAGACCCCACGCGACCGTGCCGCGCGGGCTCAGGTCGAGGGCCGGGGCGAGCCCGGATCGTCAGCGGGGGCGATGGAGGTTCGCAGGGAGGCGGGATCGCCGGGGGCGTGTCAGCCAGGTGACTCCGGGCCGATGGGATCCAGGAGGAGAGAGCCGCGCGCACGGTTTCGTTGGCGCGGCATCCGACTCCGGAAGAAGGGCGCCTTCGAAAGCGCACGACGGGCGGGCGTTGCGGAGGAGAGGCGCCTCGTCGCGGCATCCCGACACGGACGGACCGGACGACGGGGTGGAGTCCATGCCGCCGTGACAGATGCCGGCCTCGCAGCAAGCCATCTTCACCGGGCAGTGGCAGCCGTGCCGTTCGACTGCGGGGTCGGAGACCCGCGCGAAAGCAGCGAGGGGAAGAAGCAATGTCGTCGTGAGAACGGCGAGAAGCGCTCCAGCGCCGCCTCGTGACCGGATCGTCCGCATGACGAGTCCCTTCTAGGCCTCCTTGACCCCTTCGAGTATGACGCCGGTCATCTGCCACCCGCCATTCTCAGAAGAGGTGAGGATTGGCGGCCTTCCTGTCGTCGGCAGGCCGCGGAGCACGGCCGGTCGATGAACGCGAAGGGAGCGGGGTCGAGACAGTCCTGATCCGTGACGCCCGTCACCAGCAGGGCGGACCCACACGACCGGGCGATATAGTCCGGCGGAAGACAGGGAGAACTTTCTCTTGGAGGCTGCGATGGCTGATCGTCTCTCGCGCTGCGCCCTTGCCGCGGCCCTCGGTCTCGTCCTCGCCTTCGGGGCATTCCCCGCCGCGGGACAGGCCATCTTCGGTACCGCGGGGGACGGAAACCTCGCCGTCCTTCTCCCGTCTCCGGGGACGAACCTGCCGAGGCCCGATCAACGCGCGATCCCGGGCCTTCCGACGGACGCCTTCCCGCACGGCGTCTCCGTGATCGGGAGCGACCAGGCGGTCGTCGCCGACTTCAACCGCTCCCGCCTCTTCATCGTCCAGGTGTCGAGCGGGACGCTCGTGAGGACGATCGCGACGTCGGGCGCGTACGACGGGACGGGGACGATCGCGGTCTCACCCCGGCTCGACGTGATGATCGGCGCGGGCTCGACCTACGCCAGCCAGGCGTGGCGGCCGACCTTCGCGCTCATCAAGGCGCCGTTCGAAAACCCCGTCATCACGCCGATCGCCCTCGAGGGGCACGTCGCCTCGTACCAGACGCAGGGGATCGTTTTCGACCGCAGCGGGCGGGTCTTCATCCTCACGCGCCCGAACTACGACGTGGCGGCCCCGCCCACGTCGATGCAGGGCTGGGTGAACGTCCTCGACCCGCCTTACTCCGCCGTGGCGTTCCGGATTCCGGTCGAGAACGCCGGCGGCGGCGCGATCGCGATCACGCCGGACGGGAGCACCCTCCTGACGACGGCGAGCCGGCCGGGGGACGGCCGCGTCTTCGTCTTCAAGGCCCCGTTCTCGGCGTCGTCCACGCCGGAGATCCTCACGATCGCCGGTACGGAAGCCCTGGACGGGATCAACTGCACGCCGGATGGCCAGCGCTGCCTCGTCGTCAGCGCTTTCACCCCGGGCCTCTATTCGATCGCCGCGCCCTTCGGGGCGTCCTCGGCGGTGGAGCAGATCCCGTTGCCGGCAGGATTCAACTCCGAGCAGGACGGCTTCGAGGACGTCGCGATCTCCAACGACGGCCAGCTGGCCCTGATCACCGGCAACAGCGGGCGGGACGGAACCGGGGCCGGAGGCCGCCTGCCGGCGCTCTTCGTGAAGGCTCCGTTCACGCGCGCCGGAGCGCAGTCCTTCGCGGTGACCATCCTCGGCGACGGCCGCGGCGCCGGGTCGGCCCGCTTCGTCGCCTGCCCGCCGCCGATTCCGCCCCTCTCGCCGGAGATCGTCCCGACGGGGACGCCGGCGGCGCCCGTGACCGCGACCGACTTCCTCACCGCGCGCTGGTCGGCCCAGTCGTACGGCTCGAAGTTCGAGTGGCGGATCAACTCCGACCCGTTCGCCGCGACGGCGCAGACGAGCGTCGAGAAGATCGCTCCTCGCGGGAAGCTCGATCCGATCACCCTCTTCGTCCGCTCCTACGCCTGCGTTCCCGAGCAGGGGCCGAGCGCCGAGGCGAAGAGCGCCACCTACTCTCTGGCGCCGCCGGGCGCTGCTTTCAGCGCCTCGAAAACGACCGCGAGGGCGGGAGAGGAGATCTCCTTCACCGACACCTCGAGCCCGCAGGCGACGGCGTGGGCCTGGTTCTTCGGGAACGCCGGGTTCTCGGCCTCGCAGAATCCGCGTTTCGCCTTCGCAACGCCCGGGACCTACTTCGTGAGGCTCATGGCGACGAACGGCTCCGGCTCGAGCCTCTCGGCGCTGACGCTGATCACCGTGACGGCGGCCTCGTCGCCGGCGCGATCTGCGCGGGCGCCGGGCGACGAGAGCGACCCGGTTCTCTCGGCGTCGCTTCCGCGGCTCCGCTTCGGAACGGGAGAGAAGCCGGTCGTGAGACTCCGCACGGCGGAGGAGGCGCTCGTCTTCCTCCGGCTCGAACGCGGGGGAGTCCTGGTGGCCGAGCGCCGGATCGCTCTCGCCGCGGGGGACACTCCCCGCCTCGACCTGTCCGCCTACCTTCCCCAGGGGTTCGTCGGCGACCTCGACGTCGCCGTCGTCTCCGACCGGCCCGTCCGCGTGAGCCTCGAGGAGGGGAGCAAGTGAAGAACGACGTCTCGCGCCCCGCCCTTTTGCTCCCCGTCCGCCAGGCGGGGGCGCTCTTCCTGTCCGCCTCGCTCGCCCTCGGGGCGACGGCCGCGCCGCTGCTGACGGAAGACCCGGTGGTGAAGAAGGCCGCGGCCGGAGAGAGCAAGCGCCTTTCCATCGCCCACGACCCGCTCAAGTGTCTCTCCACCCAGACGCGCGCGCGCGTCGACGCCCGCGTCCTCCCGTCGAAAGAGGTGGAGCAGAGCTTCGTTTACTTCCGCGCCTCGGGGACCGAGGACTACTACTACCTCGTCATGACGCCCCGCGCGCCGGAGGACGTCGTCGCCGAGCTGCCGAGGCCCCTCCCCGGCATCCTGGGAATCGACTACTTCGTCCAGGCTCTCGACCGCGAGAACCATCCGAAGAAGACGCCGGACTACGCTCCCCCCGTGACGGAGCAGACGGTCTGCCGGGACGAGCGTGCGGCGGCTCCGCCCGTCATCGGACCCTCTCTTCCCAGAGAGGGGCTGACGATCGGCCTGACCCGCGCGGGACAGAACCCCGTCCCCGCCGGGTTCAACAGGGACGACGTGGCGAAAGTGATCCTGGTGACGGGGGCCGTCGTGGCGCTCTCCACGGCGCTCGCGACGGGGACCGGAGCAGCCGCCGCCGGTGCCGGAACGAAGGTGGCGGGCGCGGTCGCCGCGAAGTCGGCCGGGCTCTCCACCGGCGCGATCGTCGGAATCGGCGCGGGCGTCGTGGCGGCGGGAGTGGCGGTGGCGGCGGCGGGCGGCGGGGGAGGAAGCGACACGCCCGCGAACCGCAACCCGACGATCGGCTCGACGAGCGTGACTCCGCTCTACGGGGCCGCGCCGCTCCAGGTGTCGGCCTCGGCGACGGTTTCCGACCCGGACAACGATCCCGTGACGCTGACGTGGAACTTCGGTCCGGGGACGGCGACGGGTACGACCGCGGCCTACACCTACCAGTCCGCCGGGACCTACACCGTCTCGGTGACCGCGTCGGACGGAAAGGGCGGAACCGCGACGAACGCGAACGTGGCGACCGTCAGGGTCGACGCGGCGGGGACTCCGCAGTTCCTCGGCGGGACGGCGAGCTGGTCGGGGGAGGCGGACCTCGACGTTCGACTCGCCGGGCCGGGAGGAGTGGACGTCGCCACGCAGGCGGGCGGCCGGAAGCTTCCTGCCGGCTGCGGCACGGGGAACAGGACCGAGAGCGTGATCTACCAGGGGAACGGTCTCCCGGCCGGGAGCTACACGCTCTTCGTCAAGCACGCCGCCACCTGCACCGGGACGCCGGCCTCGGTGCGCTTCAGCTACTCGGCGCTCGCGACGGCCGGGAGCAAGTGCGCCGGCCTCCTCGACGTCGCACCGGGTGCGGAGGTCCAGGCCTGCACCTTCACCTTCCCGTAGTCGTTCGTGCGGGAGGGGGGGCGGAAGGTCCGCCCCGCCCTCCCGGCGTCACGGCGCCGCCGGAACGGGGAGGAGGGCGACGAGGGCGTCGGCGGTGACGCCCTCGTGGGAGTCCGACCAGAGGACGGACCCGCCCGCAAGGACGATCGCCTGGGGCGATTCGTGCCGGATTCCGGTGCGCTGCGCTACGGCCTTAGAAAGGTCGCGCTGCTCCACGACGTGGACGACGTAGACGGCCGCTTCCGGGCGAAGGCTCCGGAAACGTACCACTTCGCGGTGCGCGGCCGTGCTGACGGGGCAGCGCGTGGAGTGCTTGAAGACGAGGGCCCAGGGCTCCTCGAAGGCGCGCGCGAGCTCCACTGCGTCTCTCACCGGTTTCATGTCGTCCTCCACGCGGAAACGGTCCGCCGCCGCCCGTTCTAGTGCGTCGAGGAGGCGTCGTCAACCCGGACTGGTCCATTCGGGCCGGACAGCCGGAGGAGGCGGCTTTCCACTCGCGGCAGGGACGCCGTCCGCGCTAGTCTCGTCGAGATGCTCCCCGTCGTCGGCGGTACCTACGAAGTCGTGGAGAAGCTCCGCGAGGGGGGGATGGGCGCGATCTACCGGGTGCGGCACCTCCTCCTGGACGAGCCGAGGGTCATCAAGGTCATGCGGGCCTCGGTGGAGGAGGACCTGCACGCCCGGGAGCGTTTCCTGCGCGAAGCGCAGATGGCCCGGCGTCTCTCGCACCCGAGCATCGCGGTCCTTCACGACCTGGCCGAGGCGCGCCCCGGCACGTTCTACATGGTCATGGAGCTGATCGACGGGCCGAGCCTTTCGGACGTCCTCGGCGCGGGCCGGCTTCTGCCCGTTTCCGTCCTGCTCGATCTCGGGGCCCAGGCGCTCGACGGCCTCCAGTACCTCCACGACAGGGGAATCATCCACCGCGACGTCTCGCCGGAGAACCTGATGGTGGCAGAGGTCGCGGGCCGGCCAGCGCTGAAGATCATCGACCTCGGCGTCGCCAAGCGGGAGGACGAGGAAGGGCTGACGACGACGGGGGTTTTCGTCGGAAAGTTGCGCTACGCCTCGCCGGAGCAACTCGGGTCGCTGAAGAAAGGCGAAACGATCGACGGTCGGAGCGACGTCTACTCGCTCGGCTGCGTCCTCTACAACCTCCTGACCGGCAGCCCCGCCTACCTCGCCGAGACTCCGCAGGCGTGGATCCGACAGCACGTCCTCGAGCGGCCGCGCCCCTTCGCGACGACCGACCGGACGTACCGGGTTCCGGAGCCGGTCCGCCACGCCGTCCTCCGGGCACTTTCGAAGGACCGGAACGCCCGTTTTTCAGGCGCGGCCGAGTTTGCGTCGACGCTGCGGGGGCTGACGGAAGCCCTCGTTCGAGAGGGTGGAAGAGAGGCGGAGGCGAGGGACCTGGCCGAGTCCCGTTCGGTGCTGGCCCAGGCGCACCAGGCCGGGGCGCGGAAAGGCGAGCCGGCCACCGTCGAGGACCTCGCCGCGAGCGGGCTCCTCTCGCCGCCCGCAGAGTCCCGGCTGGTGGACGGTCCCGTATCCGGCGTCGAAGAGGCGACGGTCCGCATCTCCTCCCCGTCGAAGGCGGCCCCTCGATCGCCGGAAACCGGGGGATCGCGCCGGGCTCGCACGGGCGTCGCACTGGCGGCGGGCATCGCCCTCCTCGGCACGTTGGCCACGGTCTGGTTCTCGAGGAGGGCTCCGGGGCCCTCCCTTCCGGCGGGCCCGGCGGCAACCGGCGAGCTCGTCCTGAACGCGAGCCCCTGGGGGCGCGTCGTCTCCGTCGTCGAGGAGTCGACGGGGGCGGCGTTCGAGGCTGGCGCCGCGGTCACCCCGTGCCGGGTCACCCTTCCGTCCGGGCGCTGGCGCATCGTCGTGCGAGGCGCGGACGGGGCCGAGGCTGCGGCGACCGTCGTCGTCCAGCCGGGGCGCCCGAGCGCGGTCCACCTCGACCTCCCCGGGTTCGACACCGAATCGGCCGTGCGGAGCTTCGTCCCCGATGGCACGTAGAGCGGCGGCGCTCGTCGCCCTGGCTCTCCTGGCGGCGGTTCCCGTCGTGGCCCAGAAGGCTTCGCCCGGGCAGGTGGCCTACGTCGACGGCCTCCGCGCTTTCGACGCCGGCGACTACGCCGGGGCCGCAGCCCGGATGCGGACGGCGGTCGCGGAAGACCCCGTCGAAGCGACGACGAAGTTCCGGTACCGAGCGCAGAACGCGGAGGACTACTTTCCGCACCTCTGGCTGGGGCTCTCCCTCGAGAAGCTCGGCGATGCCGACGGGGCCCGGCGGTCGCTCGGAAAGTCGAAGGAGCAGGGGGCGGTCCGGGTACGGCCGACGCTGGAGAGGATCCTCGATGCGGCGCTCGTAAGGCTGACGCCGCCAACGCCCCCGCCGTCGCCTCGGCCCGAACCGGCACCGGTTCTGGTGGAGGCCGTTCTAGGCCCGACCGAGACTCCCGCCAGGCTTGCGCCTCCGGCGACGAGAGTCCCGGCAGGTCCGGCGGCAGCGGTCGCCTCGCCCGCGCCGACGCCCGTCTCCTCCGCGGCCGTCGCGTCCGCCGCCCCGTCCGTCGCGGTGCGCTCCGGCCTCAGGGCCTTCTTCCGGGGCGACTACGAGGGTGCGGAGAGGCTGCTCGCCCCCGAGGCCGCGCGGAGCCCCGTCGCGCGGGTCTTCCTCGCGTGGAGCCTCGGGGGACGTTATCTCCTGATCGGTTCCCGCGACGGCGAGCTCCTCTCCCGCGCCCGTGCCGAGTACGCCGCCGCCCTTCTGGCGGGGGCTCCCTCCACGGGCGCGCCGTGGGTCTCCCCGTCGATCCTGGCGCTCTTCGGGGCGGCGGAAGCGCCGCCCTAGAACCCGATCGTCGCGCCTCCTCCCGGCGTCGTTCCGCCCGACGGAGCGAGGAGAAGGTTCTTCGTGTCCCCCGTCTTGTTGTCGATCTTCGTGACGACGGCCGAAACGAGACCCTGGGACGTCTCGTCCGCCGTGACCATGCAGAGGACGTTCGTCCGGTCTTTCCGCCGCTCCTCGGTGTCGAGCCCGAGCTCCTTGAAGACGGTCGAGAGCTGGCGCTTCTCGTACGCGGCGAGGGTGAGCGTCGCCTCGGCGACGGGGGAGGTGCGGTTCGCCGCCTCGTAGAGACGGACGACGACCTTCGCCGGCTTTCCCGTCACTTCGTTCAGGATGAGGTTCGACCGCGTGCCGACGCCGGGCGTGATGGACTGCTCCAGGCCGTCGACGTAGAGCGAGGCGAGCGATGTGGCGCCGGTGAGGGACTCGCCGGGGATCGGGACGACGGGAAAGGAGTCGCCGAGGGTCCCGGTATCGGTCACCGAGAAGACCTTCGCGTAGAGCAGACCGTTCTCGGTCGAGTCGAGGAAGACGGGGCCATGCGAGGGCTGCCCCTTCGGGAGGCCGAAGAGCTGCTCGAGGACGTTCTGGAACTCGACCGTCTGCCGCCCGGGAACGTTCACCGTCCGGACGACGTTCTGCCCGGTGACGAGGTCCCTGTAGGTGAGCTGGAACGTCGCGGCGGCGGACGTGATGCTCGTGAAGCCGATGAGCGACTGGAACGTCCAGAGCGCCTCGGTACCCGGGAACGTCCTGAAGCCGTTGACGACGGAGGGGATGATCGACTTGACCGGGAGCGGATCGGCGGCCAGGGGGGCCGCCGCCTTGCGCCCGGCGGGGAAGGGACCATCAAGAGAGCGAGCGCTGGACTCGTCGCCGTCGAGGCGCTCCGGCCGGCCCAGGTGACGGCGTCGTCGGTGACGTTGTCGATCTGCGTCATGATCGAAGCGACCGCGCCGCTCCCCGCCTCGACCTCGACGTCGAGTCGTCCGAGGTCGAGGACCCCTCCCGGGGCCCCGAGGCGCGCGGCGACTCCGGAAAGCTGTTTGTGCCCGTATCGCGGGACGTCGACGCGCTCGAAGCCGACGACGTTCCCGTTCCGGTCGGTGAGAGTGACCTTTACCCTCGCGCTGTCGAGTCCCGTCGTCTCCGTCAGGATCAGGTTCGACCGGAGCGCGGTCGTGGAGACGATCCCGGGGATGACCTGCGGCTCGCCGAGGCGGGCGCCCTCGTCCCGCTCGAACGTCGGCAGCTGGAAGCCGAAGGTGCCGCCGCGGGCCGAAGGGGCGTCGACGGTGGAGGTCACGGTCAGGAAGCCGATCTTCTCGGCGGCCGCCCGGACCTCCAGCGCGCCGACGGCGGGAGGGGTGAGGCCGAAGAGCTGGACCAGGGGGTCGGTCAGGGAGACGAGGTCGTTCGGCGGTACGACGACGGTGGCCCTGCGGACCCGCGTCGGATCCCAGCCGTCGAGCTCGGTCGGCGCGTAGACGAGCTCGGCCTGGACCGCTTCGCTGCCGGCGTTGGAGAGGAGGAGCCGGGAGACGAAAGTGTTGCCGATCGCCGAGGTCCCCCGGACGACCGAAGGCACGATGTAGGCCTTCGTCCCTCGCGGGAGCGGCGTCGTGCGGCCCGAAAGGGTGGCGGGACGGTCGTTATCCTGGACGAGGAGCCGCGAGGACGACCCGGTCCTCGTCCTGACGGTGAAGTAGGTATAGCGGGGAAAAGCCGAGCCGTTCGGGGCGTTCGCCCGCTTCGTGAAGAGGCGAACGGTTCGGGTCGCGCCGGGTGGAATCGGCTGGGCATTCCAGCCGGCCTCGGGGACCAGCCAGACCTCGGGGCCTACCTCGCTCGCCACCTCCATCGGGACGCTGTCCGGGTTTCGGATGCCGATCGAGAGGGGCTGCCGGGAAGCGTCATCTCCCGGCAGCCCCTCGAAGAACGCGTACTCCGAAGGGACGCCGTTGACCAGGACCTCGGGTGTCGCCGAGCCGGACGCGCCGACCTTCAGGTTGACGAATGCGTAGGGGGTGACGGCGAGCCCGGAGCCGAGCGAGGCGACGAAGACGATTCCCTGGAAGGCGTCGGCCTTTGCGTTCGACGGGCCGGAGAAGCGGAGCTCGAAGGTACGGGGGGTCCGAGGAGCGAGCGAGACGAAGACGGCGTCGCCTCCGGACGGGTCGACGATCCGGAAGAACGGCACGGAAGAGATCTCCGCTTTCCCGAGGAGGACCGAGACCGTCTCGCTGCCGATGTTCTCGAGCGTGAAGCGGGCGGTGGCGTCCTCGAGACGCTCTCCGATGCCGAGGACGGTCGCCGGCGGCGGGACGGTGAAGACGACGTTCGGCGAAGCGGCGACCGCGGTGACGGAGACGCCGGCCGACGGGGCGCTCGCCACCGCCGTCCCGCACGGAGCATAGGCGCGGACGCGGTGCCAGTACGTGCCCGGGGAGCGGGCGAGGAAGGAGGCGTTCGTAGCGCGGGTCGCCTGCCTGTCCAGGATCGTGGCGAACGAGGCGGAAACGGACCGCTCGACGAGGTATGCGCCCCCGGACGCCAGGCCTTCGGCGGCGTTCCAGGTGACGACGTAGGTCTGTCCGGCGGCGACCGTCGGAGGGGCGAAGGCGATCGTCGGAGTCGCGGGGACCGGACAGTCCAGTGAGACGGTGAAAGCCCGGACCGGAGTCTCCTGCCGGCCTCCTCCCGTACAGGTGGAACGGGAGACGACGCGCCAACGGTAGGTCGCGCCAGGTCTCAGTCCAGAGACGGCGGCGGAGGTCCCGACGAGGTCGGCGAGGTAGAGACGGGGAATCGCGGAGTCCCCGAGGTAGAGGTCGTAGGCGGCGGCGTTGGCCGACGGCGTCCACGTGAGTGTCGTCGACGCCGGCACTCCGGTCGTCCCGTCGGCGGGAGCGGCGAGTGCGAAGGTTCCCGGGGGAGCGCATCCGCCGGCCGTTCGGAACGAGCGGACCGGCGAGAACGAGGTCTTCGTCCGGTCGCAGGACGCGTGAGCGGCCACCGACCAGAAGTACGTCGTGCCCGGCAGCAGGGTCGGGAGCCCGGCGCTCGCGGAATCGAACGTCGTCGCGGAGATCCCCGTCCGGGCGGCGGGCGGCGGATTCGAGGTCCCGAGGTGAAGGTCGTAGCTTCCGGCGCCGTCCGCAGGCTGCCACGAGAAGACGGGGGCAAGCGAAACGTCCGGGGCGGCAGACGCCGGTGCGACGAGCGAGGCGGGCGCCGGAGCGGCACAGCCGCCGGGTGTCGTGAAGGAGCGGACGACGGACCTCGCGGTCGAGACGGTGGCACAGTAGGGATCGCCTTTCGCCTCGACGGCCCAGTAGAGGGTCGTCCCCTCGGGGAGGTTTCCGACGGTGTAGACGGTCTCGACGACCTTCTCGGCCAGCCTCTTCACTGGCGGGTTCACGGTGTCGAGGAGGACGTCGTAGCGAAACGCGCCGGAGGCCTTGTTCCACGAGAGCGTCACGCTCGTCCCGCCAGCGGACGCCCCGTCGGCGGGGGCGGAGAGGACCGGCGCCGCGACGGTCACGCACGCGAGGACGGCACGGATCCGGTTCGCGTTCGTGTCGGCGATGTAGAGGTTCCCGGCGGTGTCGACCGCAACTCCCTGCGGGAGCGACAGACCGGCCTGGGTGGCGCGCCCGCCGTCTCCGTAGAAGCCCGGGATGTCCGTGCCGGCAACCGTCTGGATGACCTTCGTTCCGGCGTCGACCCTCCGGACGCGTCCCCCCCACCCGTCGGCGACGAAAAGGTTCCCCGTCGTGTCGAGCGCGAGGCCCGAGGGGTTGTCGAGATAGGCCTGGGAAGCGGGCCCGCCGTCCCCGAGGGACGAGCCTCCGCCGGCGTAGGTCGAGATGATTCCGCTGCCGCCGTCGACGCGACGGATCCGCCCGTCGTCCGTGGAGACGAAGAGGTTCCCGGAGCCATCCACGGCGACGTCCTGCGGACGGGTCATCGTCGACGCGGTGGCAAGGCCTCCGTCGCCCGAATAGCCGGCGGCGCCGGTTCCGGCGAGCGTCGTGATGACGCCCGTGCTCGCGTCGATCCTCCGGACGCGATTCTGCTGACCGTCGGCGACGAAGACGTTCCCGATCTGGTCGACGGCGACCCCGAGCGGGGCGTCGAGCCGGGCGGACGTCGCAGGCCCACCGTCCCCGAGCTGCTCGCCCCCTCCGGCGAGCGTCCGGATGAGGCCAGTGGACTTCTCCACCTTCCGGATCCGCCCACCCCACGTCTCGGCGATGAGGAGGTTTCCGGCCGCGTCGAACGCGATGCCCGACGGCATATTCAGCTCGGCCGACTCGGCCGGACCGCCGTCGGGGCCCGAGCCGCCTCCGGCAAACGTAGAGATCTCCCGCGACGCGCGGTCGACCCGGCGAATCCGGCCGTGCTCCGAGTCGGCGATATAGAGGTCGCCCTCCGGTCCGATAGCGGATCGCCAGGGCTGTCGGAGCCCGGCGGAGGTGGCTGGACCGAGGTCGCCGAGGTAGCCGAACTCTCCGGTTCCGGCGATCGTGAAGACGTTCGTCGTGTCGTACGAGATTCGGCGGATCCGGTTGTTCTCCAGGTCGACGACGGCGAGCCCGGACCCGTCGAAGTCGTTCGCGAGGCCTGCGGGGGAGAAGAGCGCCGCCGCCGCGGGTCCGCCGTCCCCGCCCACACCGCTCTCGCCCGTTCCGCCGTAGGTGGTGATGACGCCGGCGGCCGACACGCGGCGGATCCTGAAGTTCTCCGCATCGGCGACGTAGAGCGAGCCGGAGAGGTCGAACGCGAGGCCGCGTGGGCGACTGAGTCGTGCTGCCGTCGCGGGACCGCCGTCTCCCGTGAAGCCGGCCTCGCCGGTCCCGGCGACGGTCGTGATGAGTCCGGTGGACAGGTCGATCTTCCGGACGCGGTGGCCGTCCTGCTCGGCCACGAAGATGTTGCCGGCCAGGTCGAGCGCGAGGGCGACGGGAAGGCGAAGGGTGGCAAGGGTCGCCGGGCCGCCGTCTCCCGCGGAAGCCTGAGAGCCGCTCCCCGCGATCGTCGTGATGACGAGGGAGCCGAGATCGACCTTCCGGACCCGGTCGTTGAAGCTGTCGGCGACGAGGAGGTTCCCGTCGCCGTCGAGAGCGAGCGCGAGCGGTTGGGCGAGGCTCGCCTGCAGGGCCGGGCCCCCGTCCCCGGAGAAGCCCCATTCGCCCGTTCCGGCGAACGTCTCGATCACACCGGTGGCCACCCTCACGCGACGGATCCGGTTGTTCTCGGAATCGGCGATGTAGAGGTTCCCGGCACGGTCGAAGGCGAGGCCGGCGGGGTACGCGAGGGTCGCTCCCCAGGCATGGCGACCGTCTCCCGCGAACCCTGCGGCTCCCGTCCCGGCGACGGTCGAGATCCTTCCTGTGGCGCGGTCGACTTTTCGGATCCTCTGATTCGCCATGTCGGCGATGTAGAGGTTCCCGGCCCGGTCGTAGATCGCGGACCTCGGGTAGGCGAGGCCGGCTGCGGTGGCGGCCCGGCCGTCGTCACTGCCGCCTCCGGCGACGGTGAAGATCGACTGCGCATCGGCCCCGCGGGAGGCCGAGAGAAGGAGGACGAGGGCGAGGACGGAGCTATGGCGCACGGGAGGCGACCTCCCCGGCCTGGCGGGCCGGCTTCAGAAGCGATAGAACGCGGAGACGACGTAGGCGTCGTTCGAGGTCGAAAGGTCGGCGGCGAGGTCTACGGAGAGCTTCCGGCTCATGGTGAGTCCGAGGCCGAACGAGACGTGGTCCTCTTCCGTGCCCCCGTCGTAGGTCGTCTGGAAGGCGTCGGTGAGCGGCGGCTGGACGACTTCGGCGGGGACCGACCCGGCGTCGGGCATCCTGTCGCGATTGGCGTCGGGAAAAAGGTCCACCCGCATCCCGTTGGCCGGCTGGCGGTGCCACCCTCCCCGCAGCGCGACCTGCAACTCTCCCGTCATCGGAAGAGTCCACTCGAAGCCGGCCCTCGGGACGATGCCGTCCTCGCCGCGGCCATCCGGGATGACGCGATTCTGGGCTGGGCAGGGGCTCGCCTCCGTCGTGCAATAGGCGAAAATCGGAACGAAACCGTCCTGCAGCTGCGAATACGAAATCCGCTGGAGCTCGGCGGAGAAGAGGAGGTTCGGGTGAGGCTGGGCCGAGAGGCCGACGGACCAGTCGTCGGGGATGTCGAACGTCCCGCAGGCGCTCGCGCCGCTTCCCGGCACGTTCGGGTCGTCCACACCGCACGAGAAGGAGACGCGCGCCCCGTTCCACGCGTTTACCGACGTGACCGAATAGGCGACGTCGAAACGCGGGGCCTTCCTGTAGACGCCTCCGAGGTTGACGTTGCCGACCTCGAAGAGCTGCCACTTGAAGCCGGCGATCCAGCCGGCCTTCGTGCCGCTCGTCGCCTCGGACGAGACGGTCGTGTCGAGGCGCGGCTGGGCCCCCGGATTTCCCTGGACGTTGCTGCCATTGGTGATGAAGAGGTGCCCGCCTCCGCTGGCGCCCCCGGTCATCTCGTACCGGAGCCGGCTGAACGTCACTCCGCCGCCGACGGAGAGGGCGCCGAGGTTCGTTGCGAGAGAGACTCCCCAGACCTCGTTCCGGATGTCGTAGCCCCCCTGCTCGTCGAGCGACAGGGCGTTGTTCGGGGGGACCGAGATGGCGAAGGCCCGGTAGTTGCCCCCGCGGAGGTCGTCGGCGTCGAGCCGATACCGCAGGTTGACGGCACGGTAGACGGCCAGGCTCAACCTCTCACTGATCGGCCCGACCACGGAGGCGAACTCGAGCTCCTCCTGGCTTCCGCTCGGTCTGTCCTCTTCCTCGGTGAACTTCCTGTACGAGCCGTCGGTCTGCCAGACGTAGGCGGCCCTCCGCAGCTCCGGCTCGAAGACGAAGAGCTTTCCCGAGCCCCCCACCTGCCAGGCCTTCAGCTGGGTCAGTCCGGCCGGGTTGGCCAGAGCGGCTGTGGCGTCGTCGGCGAGGGCGACGAAGGCGCCTCCCATGGCGAGCGACTTGCCGCCGGGATTCACGAGATTCAGCCGCAGCTTCGAGAGGAGGGGTGATTCGATCTGACCGAGGGCGGGAGAGGAAAGGAGAAGAAGGGCGATCGCCGGGAGGCGAGTCTTCATCGGCATCACTCCAACATGGGAAGGGCGTTCTCGGGTGTGACGAAAGCCACCGACTCGATGCGGGTGGATCCCGGGGCGAGGTCGACGGTGAGGGTGCGGACGTCGGGGCCGACGCCCGAGGCGACGGCGATTTCCCAGCGGCCGGGCGGCAGGGAGAGCCGGCGGGGAGTGACGAGGCCCTCCATGGAGGCGAGGCGGCGCCCGGTGGCGGGGTCGCGGACGGAGACGATCCGTCCCCACGGGAAGGCGTCGAGGGCGAGGGTGGCGGCGGGTCCGCCCGGCGAGAGCTCCGGCGAAGGCGGAGCGGTCGTCGCCGACGGACGGAGGAGGAGCCACCCGACGACGGCCATGATCGCGAGCGCCCCGGCCGCGGCTGCAAAGAGCGGTCCCCTGCGACGCTCCTGCGCCGGGGCGGACGGGGAAACGAAGGTCGGGGCCGTCGCTTCCGAAGAGGCTCGTCCCGTCGGGATCGCGACCGTCGGACCGGTCTCGTCCTCCATCGGCATTCCGGCCGTGACGCGGGTGACGACTCGGCCCGTGGGGCCGTCGTCGATCCTGTCCCCGGCGAATCCCGCCGTCTCCTTCGTCTTCGTCGTCCAGAGAGAGTCCGGGACTCCCGCGACCGGGTTGAGGCCGGGCCGCGGGATCTCGCCCGCGCCGAGGCTGCGGAGCGCCCCCTCGAGGGTCACGACGATCTCGCCGTAGCTCTGCGGCCGGTCTGCCCGCCTCTTGGACATCATCCGGAGGACGATCGCGACGACGTCTTCCGGCAGGGCGGGGTTGCCGTCGGGGGCCGATAGCGGGGGCGGGGTCGCGTCCAGGTGCAGGGGGATGTAGCCGACAGGCGATTCGGCCTGGAAAGGCGGATGCCCGGCGAGGATCCTGTAAAAGATGATTCCGAGGGTGTAGAGGTCGCTTCGCCAGTCGAGGGTCTCTCCCGCCTCCAGCGTCCCGATCTGCTCGGGGGACCAGTAGGGGGGCTTTCCCATGAGGAGACCTGTCTTCGTGAAGTTGTGCAGGGTCTCTTCGGCCGTGGTGTCCTTGGCGATGCCGAAGTCGAGGATCTTGGCCGTGGGGCCAGCGGCGCCGTCGACGACGAAAATGTTGTCGGGGGAGAGGTCCCGGTGGAGGATCGACCGCGACGCGAGGTACTCCATGCCGTCGCAGATCTGGACGAGCAGCGGCAGGGTCTCGGGCCAGCGCCGCCCGGCGTAGGCGGTGAGGGGCGACCCCGAAAGGAGCTCCATCGCGAAGTACGGTCTCCCGTCGTGCAGGCCGACCTCGTAGAACGAGACGATGTTCGGGTGGCGGAGGTTCTCCAGAATCCGCGACTCGCGCAGGAAGCGTCGCGCCGAGTCGTCGGCGGCGGAGAACGCTGAACCCGAAAGGACCTTGAGCGCGACGAGGCGATCGGGATTCCGCGCGTCCTGGGCGCAGTGGACGACGCCCATTCCCCCTTCTCCGAGCTTGCGGAGGGGGCGATAGGGGCCGATCGAGCGGACGTGGGTCGACGACATTCGGTTGAGACCTTGCTAACCTGACGGGCGCGGGTGTCATGGTAGGTTCGCGCGTTCCTCTCAGGCAAGGGCGGCGGTGGGCCGGCGTCACCGCCGCTCTCGCGCTGGCGCTCCTGGCTCCGGCGGTATCGGCCGACCGGAGGGACCAGCGCGCCGCGGACCTCTACACCGAGGGCGTGAAGCTGATCCGCCAGGGGAAGTTCCGCGAGGGGGCGGCCAGGGTGAACGCGGCTCTCGCCCGCGGCGCGACGGAGCCGGTCGAAGCCCAGGGGTCGGAGACCCGCTTCCTGGCGCGCCCCTACGACCCGTACTACTGGCTCGGGGTCGCGCAGATGGAAACGGGGCTCACCGAGCAGGCGCTCTCGAACTTCGAGAAGTCGTCGACGATGATCCCGAAGGGGCGGTCCCGGCCCGTCCTTGCCGACGCCCCAGCCGAGTGGGAGGATCTCAGGCGCCGAAAGTCCCTGCTCCTGGCCAGCCTCGAGGTCCCGACTCCCGTGCTCGTCGCCGCGGCGCCCTCCCCGTCGCCGACTCCGACCCCGTTCGCGGTCCGGCTCCCCGACCGGGCCGCAGAACCCGTCCCCTCGGAGGTCGCTGTACTCGCGAGCGCTACGACACCAGCGCCGTCGCGGGTACCGGCGACGGCCGTCGAAGCTATTCCGGCGACGGCGCTCGCCCTTCGAAGCGACCTCGCGGACCTCCTCGCGGAGCCTTCCGTCTCGGTCCGGGCCGGGGACGGGCTCCGCGGAAGCCTCGTCCGGCTCGAGGCCGCACTCGGAAGGGGCTCCGCGGCCGCCGCGAAAGCCGAACAGATCGTCCGGAAGGAGCTGGCCGGGAACGTCGGAGAGCCGGTCCTCAGGGCCGTCCTCCGGGTCGCCCTCGAGGCCTGCCGCGAGCGCCGGTACGAGGAGGCGGCCCGTCTGGCCCGGACGGTGGAACGGCTGGTTCCCGAGGCACCCCAGCCGCATCTCCTGCGGGCGGCGGCACTCGGAACCCTCTGGATCCTGGAAGGCGAGCGGAGGAGCGACCTGGAGGCGGAGGCCGTCGAGGCCTACGAGTCCTGGCGGTCCCGCCGGCCCGTGGGCGCCCCGCAGCCCCTCTATCTCTCTCCCACGCTCCGGGAGCGGCTGGAGCGGCCCCGCCCCGTCCCTTCGCGGGGCTGAGCGGAGGGGCGATACTCCCGCCGTGACGACCTCGCCCATCGCGTCCCCCGGGGCCCCGTGACCTTCCTCTACAGGGCCTTCGAGGAGACGTACAAGATTGTCCTCGACAGCGCTTTCTTCATCCTGCTCGGTTTCCTCCTGGCCGGGCTTCTTCACGAGTTCGTGGACACCTCCCGCATCGGCCGGGCGCTCGGAGAGAGGAGCCTCAAGTCGATCCTGAAGGCCGCGTTCGTCGGCGGCCCCCTGCCGCTCTGCTCCTGCGGCGTTCTGCCGATGGCCGTGGCGCTCCGGAAGAAGGGGGCCAGCCGCGAAGCGGTCGTCTCATTCCTGATCTCGACGCCGGAAACGGGCGAGGAAGCGATCCTGATCACCTGGGGCCTCCTCGGTCCGGTGATGGCGATCGCCCGGCCTGTCATCGCGATCGTGACGGCGGTCGTGGCCGGGCTCGTCTCGCTCGTGGCCGGTGGGAAGGACGACCGGGCCCCGGTCGCGGCTCCGGACGAGCCGGCGGAGCCGACGGAAGCGTGCGCTTCCTGTCCGGGCGACGACCACGGCGTGGAGACGAAACCCGCGGTCCGCGGAACCTCCCTGCGCGATCGGACGGCCCGGATCGGCCGGTACGCGTTCGTCACGATGGTCGACGAGATCGCGTTCTGGATGATCCTCGCATTCGTCGCCACCGGTCTTCTCGGAGCGCTTCTGCCGCAGGACTTCTTCCTCCGCTTCCTGCCCTGGCCGCTCCTCTCGATGGCGATCATGGCCCTCGTCGGGATCCCGATGTACGTCTGCGCGAGCGCCTCGACGCCGGTGGCGGCGGCGATGATGGCCAAGGGTCTCGACCCCGGCTCCGCGCTCGTCTTCATGCTGACCGGGCCGGCGACGAACGCGTCGACGATCGCCGTCGTCGCCAGGCTGTTCGGCCGCCGGTTCGTCGCCATCTACCTCGGCTCGATCTTCGGGGTCGCCATCGCCTCGGGGCTCGTCCTCAACGCCGTCGTCGGCGCCGGAATCGTCCCCGTGCCCGGACTGCCGGAGGTGGAGGGCCGAGGCCTCTGGGCGCTCGTGAAGTTCCTCTCGGCCTTCGCGTTTCTAGCCCTGATCGCCTTCAGCATCCAGAGGCGGGGCCTCCGGTCCGGGTGGAACGAGCTGAAGGGGCACGGCCGGGCGTTCCGCGACCTCGTCCGGCGCGAAGGGCCGAAGCGGATCTCCGGGCGATCGATTGCGATCGCCATCGCGATCGGCGGCGTGCTCGCCTGGGGCTGGACCGCCATCCTCGTCGTCCGTCCCGGAGAGACGGGACTCGTGAGGACGCTCGGAAAGGTGACGGCCGCCGACCTCGCGCCTGGCCTGCACTTCGTTCCCCCCTTCCCGGTCGGGAAGGCGGAGGCCGTCTCCACCGGCCTCCTTCGCTCCATCGAGTTCGGCTTCCGCTATCGCGTCTCCGCGGGGGCGTCCGCATCGGTCACTTCCCGGGTCTTCGTTCCGACGCAGTCGTCCCGCATTCCGGAGGAGTCGCAGTTCCTGACGGGGGACGAGAACGTCATCGAGGTCGCGGCGGTCGTTCACTACCGCGTCGCCGACCCCGCGCGCTTCCGTTTCGGGGTCGACCGGGCCGAGCCGGCGTTGCGGGACCTGGCCCAGGCCATCCTCGCGGAGGAAGTAGGCCGGACGCCCATCGACGACGTTTACACCACCGACCGGGGAGCCGTCGAGCGGAGAGTCCTCGAGGCGTTGCGGCGTTCGCCGGCGCTCGGTGAGACCGGGCTCGCCCCGGTCGACCTGAGGCTCCTCTATGTCCACGCACCCGACGACGTGCACGGCGCGTTCCGCGACATCGCCTCGGCTGGCGAGGACCGGACGACCGCGCGGAACAGGGCGCTCGTCGAGGCCGAGGGGGACCTCGGTCAGGCTCGCGGCGAGGCGGCCCGGTCGCTCGCAGAGGCGGAGTCGGAGCGAACCCGCCTCGTCGAAACTGCAACGGGAGACGCCGCCGCGTTCGTCCCGCTCGCCCGCGAGGTCGCGGCCGCGCCGAAGACGAGCCGGATGCGCCTGAAGCTCGAGGCGCTCGAGAGAGTCCTCCCCGGGGTTCCGAAGGTGATACGCCCCGACTCCCGCCGGGCGCCGGGATTCGAGCTCTGGATCACCCCCGGGGGTCCGGCGGGAGCCTCCAGCCTGGTTCCGGGCTCGGCTCCACTCCCGGGCCTCTCCGGTTTCGTCAACCCGATTCCGACCCCCGGTCCCGACGCTCCCGCCGCGGAGCGCTGACGAGAAGAGCCATGGAAGAACTCACAGAAGCCCAGCGACCCTCTCTTCTGGCCCGGCTCGCGCCGGGCGCGGCGGGCCTCGCCGCCCTCCTCCTTCTCGCCCGGGTGCCGTACGTCGTCGAGGCGACGGAGTACGCCGTCCGGACGCGGTTCGGCCGTCCCGTCTCCGTCGTCACGCGGCCCGGACTCCAGGCCCGCGTGCCGCTCGTCGACGACGTCGTCCGGCTCGACGCCCGCCTCCTCTACTTCGACGCTCCGGCGGGCGAGTTCCTGACGAACGACAAGAAGAACATCGTCGTCACCCCGTTCGTCCTCTGGCGAATCGAGGAGCCTCTCCGGTTCCTGCAGACCCTGGTGACCCGCGAGAGCGCCGAGGCGCGGCTCGCGGACCTCGTCGCGTCGGAAACGGGCGCCGCGCTCGGCTCCGTCCCGTTCACCCGGCTCGTCTCCGCGACGGCCGGCGAGGCCGACCTCGCCGGGGTCGTAGCGGGCATCGGGGAGAGGGTGAGAAAGCGTGCCGCGGCCGACTACGGCGTGAGGGTCGTCGACGTGCGTCTCAAGCGGATCGCGTTTCCCGAGCAGAACCTGCTGTCGGTCTTCGGCCGGATGCGCTCGGAGCGGGAGCGGATCGCGCGGCGCTTCCGCTCGGAGGGGGAGGAGGCCGCCCTGAAGATCCGTGCGGAGACGGACAGAGAAAAGACGCGCCTCCTGGCCGAGGCGTACAGGAAGGCCGAGGAACAGAAGGGGGCCGGGGAGGCCGAGGCCGCGCGGATCTACGCGAAGGCGACGAACCAGGATCCCGACCTCTACAGGTTCCTCCGGACCCTCAGGGCCTACGAAAAGATCCTCGACGACAGGACGACGCTCGTCCTGCCGGGGGACTCGGACGTCCTCCGTCTCCTCACCGACGGCGCCGCCCCGGCCAATCCCCCGAGGAAGGGGCCGAATTGAACCCGAAAGGACGAAAGGCGGTTCTCGTTTCGGCGGCGCTCCTGGCGGGCGTCTGGTTCCTCTCGGGAATCGTCGCCGTCCGCACGTCGCAGCAGGGGGTCGTCCTCCGGTTCGGTGCTCCGCGCCCGATTCCCCTCACGCCCGGGATCCACTGGGTCCCGTTCGGGATCGACCGCGTCGTGAAGGTCGAGGTGACGAGGACGGAGACCGTTCCGATCGGATTCCGGACGGCGGAAGGAAACCGGACGGCCTCTCTCGCGGCCGACGAGGGGCAGTGGCTCACGGGCGACACGAACATCCTCGCCGTGCAGCTCGCCGTCCAGTATCGCGTCGTCCGTCCCGTCGAGTGGGTCGTGAACGGTCTCGATACCCAGGAGCTCGTTCGCCGGGCGGCGGAGTCGGTCGTCACGGACGCGATGGGGAAGCTCCCCGTCGACGACGCGCTCACCGCGGGCCGGCTGACGCTCCTCGAGGAGGTCCGCAGGGAAACGCAGGAGCTTCTCGACCAGTGGCGGAGCGGAGTCGGCATCGTCTCCGTGGCGATCCGTTCCGTCGACCCTCCTCCAGCGGTCCTCGCGGCGTTCCAGGATGTCCAGAACGCCAAGAGCGACCGGGAGCGTTTCGTGAACGAGGCCGAGAGCTACGCGAACGACACGCTCCCGAGGGCTCGCGGCGAGGCCGGAGCTCTCGTCTCGTCCGCCGCGAGCCAGCGGCAGAGGCGCGTGGAGGAAGCCCACGGCGACGCGTCCCGATTCGAGGCCCTGCAACGGGAAGCGAGCCTCGCGCCGGGGCCGCTCCGCGCCCGCCTCTACCTCGAGACGCTCGAGAAGGTCCTGCCGAGGATGACGGTCTACGTCGTCGACGAGGGAACGCGACTGCGCCTCGTCCGCCCGGAGGCCACCCGCGGCGCGACCGCTCCCGCGAACTGAAAAGGGGGGCGAACCCGGTATAGGATCTGTACATGTTTGCCGCACTCGAGGGGTTCGAGGAGTTCGACGGGATCGAGCTCTTCCAGAAGCTCCCCATCTTTCGTGACCTGAACCACGGCGAGACGCTCCGGCTCGCCGCCATCTGCCGATCCGAGAAGAGGCCGGCCGGGGACGTCGTCGTTCCCGAGAACGCGCTCGGGGAGGCTCTCTACGTCATCCGGTCCGGGCGCGTCTCCGCCGACAAGGGCGAGGGGGCCTCCCGGGTTCACCTCGGAGAGATGACCGCGGGAGACCTCTTCGGCGAGATGACGCTCGTGGACGACGTGCTGACGCAGGCGACGGTGACCGCGTTGGAGGACGTCGAGCTCCTGGTCCTTCCACGCGGGGATCTGGACGCGCTCCTGGCGACCGACCCGATGCTGGCGCTGAAGGTCTTCCGCTCCTTCTGCCGCTCGCTGTCGAGCAAGATCCGCGAGCTTCAGAAGACGCTCGCGCCCGAGCAGGGCTTCCGGATCGAGAGGGCGTAATGGATCTGACGACGTTCAACAGGCTCCTGTCCGCGGTCGCGAAGGCCGGAGCGAGCGACCTCCACCTCAAGACGGGCGCGCAGCCCGCCGTCCGGCTCGCCGGAGTGCTCTCGCCCATCAAGACGCCGGCGCTCGCCGCCGACGACATGAACCGGATCGCGGGGCACCTGCTCTCCCAGCGGCCCGAGGCCCCTCCGGTGAGCCAGATCCGCGAGTTCGACACGTCGTACTCCGTCGACGGGGTCGCGCGGTTCCGGGTCTCCATCTACCGCCAGCGGGGAGAGCTCGCGGCGGTCCTGCGCGTCATTCCCTTCGAGATCCCGACCTTCGCCGAGCTCGGCCTGCCGCCGGTGGCCGAGAAGATCGCCGCGGAGAAGAGGGGGCTCGTCCTCGTCACCGGCGTCACCGGGAGCGGGAAGACGTCGACGCTCGCCGCGATGATCGACTGGATCAACCAGCGGGAGCAGCGCCACATCCTGACCATCGAGGACCCGATCGAGTTCCTCCACACCGACAAGCGGTCGCGCGTCTCGCAGCGGGAGGTCGGGATCGACACCGCGGGTTTCGCCGCCGCGCTCCGCTGCGGCCTGCGGCAGGATCCGGACGTGGTCCTGGTCGGGGAGATGAGGGACCTCGAGACGGTGGACACGGCGCTGAAAGCCGCCGAGACCGGGCACCTCGTCTTCGCCACGCTCCACACCCAGGACGCGGTCCGGACGGTGAACCGCGTCATCGGGGCGTTTCCCGCGGACGCCGAGTCGACCATCCGGATGCGCCTGGCCGAAGTCCTCCGGGCCGTCATCTGCCAGCGGCTCGTTCCCGCCGCCTCCGGAAAGGGGCTGGTCCTCGTCGCGGAGATCCTCGTGAACACCCTGTCGGTCCAGACGATGCTCCGCGGGCCGGAAAAGATGGGCGGTCTGAAGGACTACATCGAACGGGGCGGCGAGGTCTACGGAACGCAGTCGTTCGACCAGCACCTCGTCGCGCTCCAGAAGGAAGGGAAGATCTCCATGGAGACGGCCCTGGCGTCTGCCAGCAGCCCCGCGGAGATCGAACGCGCCCTGATGCTCGACGCGTAGGGAAGCCGGAACCGGCTCGATTCGAAGAGGATCTTCGAAGAGGGGGTCAGGTCTACCCTCTACACTCTGCTGCGAGCAGAGTGTAGAGGGTAGACCTGACCCCCTCCGTTCCTCAGGGCTGGTAGAGCTTCCGGATGTTGGGGATGAGGTACTCCTGGAAGGCGCGGTCGAGGTCGTAGCGGGGGGCGAGGCCCCAGTCCTTCCGGGCGGCGGAATCGTCGACGTCGGCGGGCCAGGAGTCGATGATTCCCTGGCGCTTCGCGTCGACCTTCGTCGTGATCTCGGCGCCGGGGAAGTCCTTCTCCACGATCGCCTGGATCTCGGCGGCCGAGGGGGCGAAGGCGCCGATGTTGTAGACGGTCCGGGTCAGCTTTTCGCGGGGGGCCGCAGCGAGCTGGAGAAGGGCGTCGACGGCGTCGGGCATCGCCATGAAGGGGATCCGGGCGTCGGGGCGCACGAAGCAGGCGTAGGGCTTGCCGGAGGCGGCGGCGTGGATCATCTCGGGGGCGAAGTCCGAGGTCCCGCCCGACGGGACGGTGAAGGCCGAGATGAGGCCGGGGAAGCGGATCGAGCGGAAGTCGACCTTCCCGGAGAGCGTCTCGGGCGCGAGCTGCTTGTAGTGGCGGGCGTAGTAGCGGCCGAGCTGCTCGCAGTAGAGCTTGTTGCAGCCGTACATCGTCGTCGGATTGGTGAAGTCGTCCTCCTTCACCCTTCCGGCCTTCGCTTTCACGCCGAGGCCCGGCATGCCGTAGGCCGCGATCGACGACGGATACATGAAGACGACCGGCCGCCCGTGCGACTCGCCCTGCCTCTGGGCGAACTCGAGCATCGCCATCGTCCCCTCGACGTTCACCTGGTGCGCCGTGACCGGGGTGAACTCGCTCCGCGTGGAGAGGAGCGCCGCGAGGTGAAATATCTGGTCGACCTCGAACTCGGAGAGGATCCGTTCGAGGAGCTGGTGGTCGAGGATCGAGCCCGTGAACTGCCTCGTCACCCGGGGCGCGATCGAGGAGTCGAGGGGCTTGAGGTCGAGCGTGATGACGGGACGGGTCCCGTCCTCGGAGAGCCGCTCGATGAGCGTGTGGCCGATTTCTCCGCTGGCCCCGGTGAGGAAGACGACAGGTGTGCGCAGCACGAAAGCCTCCTTGCGAGGGCGGGCCGGTCGGCCCGCGGGCAACCGCCTACGCTAGCACGGGCCGCGGGCGGGTTGGGGGCCGGGAGCCGCGAACGCGTACGATTGCGGGTACGGATGAGGGAGGAATCGGTCCGTTCCCCGGGCCGGCGGACGGCGCTCGTGTCCTCGGCGTTTCTCGCCGCGGCGCTCTGCACGGCGCCCGCCCGGGCCCAGCGGCCGGCCCTGCGCGTCTACGGGGTCGCCGACGGCCTGAAGTACGCGCAGACGTTCTGCGTCGCCCCGGACCGGGACGGGATGATCTGGGCCGGGACCTCCTACGGGGTCTCGCGCTACGACGGGAAGACGTTTGCAAGCCTGACCGCCCGCGACGGGCTGCCGCACGACTCCGTCAAGAGGCTGGCGGTGTCGGGGGACGGAACGGTCTGGGCGGCGACGCAGGAAGGGCTGGCCCGCATCGCGCCCGCGGCCGGGCCGCTCGGCGAGCCCCTCGTGGTGCCGCTTCCGCCGCCCCTGAAGATGCTCGGAATGCGCCGTCTTGTCGCCCTGGCGGCCTCCGATAAGGCGCTCTGGCTGTCCGACGGGGCTGGCGTCGTCCGCTTCCTCGACGGAAAGGTGCTCGAGCTTCTCTTGCCGGAAGCGACGGCTTCCCGGGGCATCCGGGCGTTGCTCCCCGCCGGGGACGAAGAAGCCGCCCTTCTGACGGCGGACGCCCTCGTCCGCCTGTCCGCTACGGCCGATCCCGTTGCCGTTCCCCTGCCGGCGTCCCTGGGAGACGGGATCGCGCTCGTACCAGCCCAGGACGGCTTCTTCGTTCTCGGGTCGCTGGGCCTGGCGCGGCTCCGGGGGCGGCCGGGAGCGTTCGAGCCGGTGGCCTCTCTTCCGGCGGACGCGGAGCCGACGGGGTTTGCGCCTTTCGAGGGGGGATTCGTCGTGGCGACGGAGTCCCGGGGCCTTCTCGTCCTCTCGGCGGGCGGGGCGATCGAGGAGATCGGGACGGAGGAGGGGCTTCCGTCCGCGGCGGTCAACGGCGTCGTCGTCGATCGGAATGGACTCCTCTGGCTGGCGACGGAAGGGGGGCTGGTGAAGCTCTTCGACCTCGGCCTGCGGTCGATCCCGTCGCGTCCGCCCCAGCTGGGAGAGATGGTGCTCACGGCCGCGCCCGCAGGTGGCGGCCGGATCTGGGTCGGTCACTCCGACGGGCTGTCGATCGTCGACGGAGCCTCCGTCCGGCGCGTTCCGATGGGAGGGGGCGAGCCGGCAGTCTGGGCTCTCCTGCCGCTCGGCGAGGGCGAGGTCCTGGCCGGAACGCCCCGCGGGCTCGTGCACGTCTCGCCGCACGGGGTCCGGCGATTCCCGGAGCTGCCTCTCGCGGGAAAGGGCCGGGTCTTCGACCTCGTACGCACGCCGGACGGCCTCGTCTGGGCATCGACCCTGTCGGGAATCGTCCGATTCGCCTGGGACAGCGGCGGCCCCCTCGACGCGACGGCGACGACCGAGGTCGGGGGGATCCCCTTCGGCGAGGCCCGCGGACTCGCCGTCGGACCGCGGGGAGACGTCTTCGTCGGAACCGACGGGGCCGGGATCGTCCGGTGGGACGGCGCCCGGTTCGAGAGGTTCGGCGCTTCCGCCGGCCTCCTGAGCGGAACGGCCCGCGCCGTTCTCGTCCGTCCCGAGGGAGTGTGGGTCGGAACGGACCGGGGCGTCTTCCTGCTCTCCGAGGGGCGCGCCCGGCCCCTGGCCGACGTGAACTCCGCCCTCGACGATCCGTACGTCGCCGCGCTCGCGGAGGCCGGCGGAGACGTCTGGGTCGCCTCGTCCTACTCCGTCTTTCGCGTTTCTGCCGGGAAGGTGGTCGAGAGGGTCGACCGTTCCTCGGGCCTGGCGGGCGCGAGCCTTTCGGCGGAGGGTTGCCTCGCACCTCTTCCCGGCAGGCGCCTGGCGATCGGGGCCGTCGGAGGACTCTCGATCGTCGATCTGAGCCGGCCTCGGCGTTCCGCGCCGGCGCCGGACGTCGCGATCGCGGGAGCGGTCAGCGCGTCCGGCCGTGCGGTCACCGCGGGCCGGTCGATTCCCTTCGCCGAGGGAGCCGTCACGTTCGCCCTGCGGTCGCCGACGTTCGTGGCGGAGGAGCGAACCCTCTTCTCCGAGCGGCTCCTGCCGATCGAGCCCGGTTTCTCTCCACCACACGCCGAACCCCGTGCCCGTTACGCCGGCCTGCCCCCCGGCAGGTACACCCTCGAGGTCCGCGCCGTCTCGTCCGCGGGGGTCGTGAGTCCCCGGCTCGCCCGGCTGCACTTCGTCGTGGAGCCCCCCTGGTGGGGAACCAGCATCGCGCGGGCCGCCCTGGCGACCCTCCTCGTCGCCGGCCTCGTCGCCGCCGTCCGGCTCCGGACGAGGAGCCTTCGGCGACGAGCGGCCGAGCTGGAGAGCCGGGTGGAGGAACGGACCCGGGAGCTGACCGGCGCGAACGTGCTGCTCGAGCAGGCGCAGGCCCGGATCACCCAGCTTCTCGAGAGCCGCCCCGAGGCGCAGCTCGACCCGGCCTCGTGGGCGGCGGCGGTCTCCGCAGAGCTGGCGCTGTCCCTCGGGGTCCCGACAGTGGGCGTATTCGCGTTCGAGGAGAGCGGCGGCGTCACGCGCCTCGCCGGCGAGGGTGTCGGAGAACCGGCGCGCGCGGACGCCGAGGCCGCGGCTCCGGGCGCGTTCCTGTCGCCCGGCGAGGCGGCCCTTTTTCCGGCGCGCGGCGCCAACGGCGAGCTGCTAGGGACCGTCGCCGTCCCCGAGGGGGCCACCTGGGACGAGTCGCGCCGGCGGCTTCTCGCCGGATTCGCGCACCAGCTCGGCGGTGCCCTCGAGATCCGGATCGTGCGGCGGCGGCTGGCCGAGGCCGAATCGGCACGCGAGACGGCGCGGGCGGCGATGAAGAGCCGCGGCGTCGTTCCCGCGGCCGTCTGCCCCCGCTGCCGGAGGGTCCTCTCGGAGGTGGAGAGGTGCCCTGACGACGGGGCCCCGCTCGACGCGTCCCGGCTCCTCCCCGCGATCGTCCGGGAGCGCTACCGGCTCCTCTCCGTCCTCGGGGAAGGAGGAATGGGAACCGTCTTCCTCGCGGAGGACCTCCGCCTCCCGCGCGAGGTCGCGATCAAGGTCGTCCGCCTCGACCTGAACGCCGATCCGGGAATCCGGCTCCGGTTCGTCCGCGAGGCGAACACGCTCGCGCGCCTCTCGCACCCCGGAGTGACCGCGCTGTTCGATGCCGGCGAGCTGGACGACGGATCGCTCTTCCTCGTGATGGAGCGTCTTCGCGGCCGCGACCTCGCGAGCGTCCTGGCCGGAAAGGGCCGGGGCACTCCCGGGGAGGTGGCCGACCTCGCCCGGCAGGCGGGCGCGGCACTGGCAGCGGCCCACCGGGCGGGGGTCGTGCACCGGGACGTGAAGCCCGAGAATCTGATGCTGACGCGCGACGGAGACCGCCTCCGGGTGAAGGTGGTCGATTTCGGCCTCGCACAGGCCCCGGAGGCGGGCCGGGCGCTGACGAGGACCGGCACCGTGGTGGGAACGCCCGCCTTCATGGCGCCGGAGCAGGTGATGGACGAGGAGCTCTCCGCGGCGACCGACCTCTACGCACTGGCCGTGGTCGTCTGGGAAGCGCTCACCGGTCTCCGGCTCGTGAAGGCGGAGGCGGTCGGAGGGATCTTCCACGAGATCCTGACGGCCGATCCCGCTCCACCGTCTCTCCTCCGTGACGGCCTCCCGCCGGAGGTCGACGAGCTCGTCCTTTCGGCGCTGGCAAAAGCCCCGCGCGAGCGGCCGTCCGACGCGGAGGAGTGGGGGAGGCGCCTCGCCCAGGCCCTCGCCGGGGTGGCGCCCGCCGAGCCGGGATGGGGAGAGGCGACGACGCCGTCACTCTCCAGCAGACCCCGCTCGGGATCCGCAGCGATGACAGCGGCGACGCCCGAGCCCAGGTCCTGACCCGAACGGACCCCGTGCGAAACTGGCGTCTCGTGCCCCGACTCCCCCGGGCCTTCTCGCCCCTGCATCACCGCGACTTCCGGCTCCTCTGGTCGGGGTCGCTCGTCTCGAGCGTGGGGACCTGGATGCAGCGGGTGGCGCAGGGGTGGCTCGTCCTGACGCTCACCGGTTCTCCGTTCTGGCTCGGTGTGGATGCGTTCCTCGGCGACGCCCCTTTCCTCTTCTTCTCGCTCTTCGGCGGCGTCCTCGCCGATCGCGCCGAGCGCCGTCGCATCCTCCTCGTCTCGCAGCTCGTCCAGATGAGCTGCGCGCTCCTCCTGATGGGCCTCATCCTCGCCGGCCAGGTCACTCTCGGGTCGATCCTGGCGCTCTCGTTCCTCTCGGGCCTGGCGCAGGCGTTCGGGGCCCCCGCTTTCCAGGCGCTCTTTCCGACGCTCGTTCCGTCCGAGGAGATCCCGAAGGCGATCGCGCTCAACTCCATCCAGTTCAACCTGGCCCGGGTCGTCGGGCCGGGGATCGCCGGACTCGCCTTTCACGAGCTCGGCGCGGCGGGGTGCATGGGGCTGAACGGGCTCTCCTTCGTGGCGGTCGTCGTCGCGCTCGCGGCGATTCCGCGCCAACCCGCCGCCGGAGGGGGAGAGGGGAGCATCCTTGAAGGCCTCAGGGAGGGAGTCGGGGTCGTCTGGAGACGCGGGGACCTCAGGAGTCTGGTGGGTCTCGCGTTCCTCGGGAGCGCCTGTTCGATTCCTCTCGTGACGTTTCTTCCCGTGTTCGCGAAAGAGGTTTTTCACGCGGGTCCGGGTCGCTACAGCGCCTTCCTTGCCTCCTTCGGCTGCGGGGCGGTTCTCGGCGGCCTCGTCGTCGCGACGACCGCCTCGAGAATGAGGCGGCGCGGCCTTATCGGCGCGATCGGCCTCTTCGGCTACGGCCTGCTCACCGCCGGCTTCGGCCTCTCCCGGTCGACGCTCCTCTCGTTCGCGTTCCTCGTCGCGGCCGGAGCGTGCCTCATGGTCGTTTTCTCGAGCTTCATGACTCTCGTCCAGACGAGCGTCGGGGATTCGCTCCGGGGGCGCGTCGTCAGCATCTACGGCCTCGCGTTCCGCGGAGGGATGCCGATCGGGAATCTCGCCGCCGGGGCGGCGGCCTCCGCGCTGGGAGCCCCGGCGGTTCTCGTGGCGTGCGGGGCCGCCCTCGCCGTGGCCGGTGGAGCGGTCGCCTTCCGGCGCCGGAAGGGCGGCGTCGCCTCGATGTGACGACGATCCGGAGCGGCCGGCCGCCAGACCGGCTCAGGGCCAGGAGCTGAAATCGGTCGTCGTCATCTCGAGCGTCACGCGCCGCCCCAGGAACTGCATGTTCAGGAAGATCCGGCCCGGGATCCTGAGGCCGGACGGTGCGCCGGGCGCGGGGAGCTTCTCGAACTCGGCCCTGAGGAACGCGATGTCCCGGATCTCCGGCGCGACGGTCGTCTTCACCTCGATCTCGTCGACGACGCGGCTCTTTTCGTCGAGGTAGAGGGTCGCCTCGTCCTGCGGCCGGCCAAGACCGCGGCCCCTCATCCGGACGAGGCCCTTTCGGTCGGCGGTGGGCGGGAGCAGCTCGGCCCCCTCCTGCCACCGTCGGACGACGTCGGGGGAGAGACGGGCATAGAGCTGCATGACGTCCATGGCCGTTTCGGCGAGCCGCTCCTCTTCGATCGAGGTGAGGGGGCGCTCGCTGCTGGCGCGCGGATCGTTCTTCGGGAACGGCGTCGGCTCCGGCCGCTTTTCGTATTTGACCGTCTTTTTCGTGACGAGGCCGCCGTCGGGACCGAGGTGGACGTCCTCGACCTTGGTCAGGCGGGAGACGCCGTCCACCTTCATCTCGGTCCTGAGGCGCCACTGGTACCGCGCGAGCTCCTCTCGGCCGTTCGCGAGCCCGGACGCGAAGTCGGGGCGTGCCGTCGGAGCCGGCGTGCCTGCCGGGGGCGAGGTCAGGGCGAGGGCGAGGAGGGGCGCGACGGCCTGGAAAGTGGCGAACACCCTGTGATTCTTCCACAGGGAGGCCCCGCCGCTCCTGTAGGCTTTCCGGAGATGAGGATCGAGACCGTCGCCGTCCACGCCGCCTTTTCCGTCGACCCGTCGACGGGAGCCGTCGCCCCTCCCATCCACCTGTCGACGACGTTCGGACGCGACGAGGCGGGGCTCCCCCTCGCGGGCCACACCTACGTTCGCGAGTCGAATCCGACCCAGGACCTCCTCGAAGAAGCGCTCGCGCGGCTGGAAGGGGGCGAAGCGGCCCTCGTCTTCGGCTCCGGAATGGCGGCCGGCCTCGCCGTCGCGCAGGCCCTTCCGCCCGGGAGCCACGTCGTCCTTCCGGAAGACGTCTACTACGCCTATCGCGTCGCCGCGCGCGAGTTCTTCCCGGCCTGGGGGCTGACCGTGTCTTTCGCGGCGCTCGACGAACCCGGCGCCCTTGCCGGGGCGCTCCGGCCCGAGACGCGACTCGTCTGGCTCGAGAGTCCTTCGAACCCGCTTCTCCGGATCACCGACCTCGCCGCTTCGGCCGAGGTCGCGAGGTCGGCCGGCGCCCTCGTCCTCGTCGACAGCACCTTCGCGACTCCGATCCTCCAGCGGCCCCTCGAGATGGGCGCCGACGTCGTCCTCCACGCCACGACGAAGGGGATGGGCGGGCACAGCGACGTCCAGGGAGGCGCGCTCGTGTTTGCGAGGAAGGACGGCCTCTTCGAAAGGGTCCGGCACGTCCGGACGATTCTCGGGGGCGTGGCCTCGCCTTTCGGCTCCTGGCTCGTCCTTCGAGGGCTCCGGACCCTTGCCGTCAGGGTCCGGTTCCAGTCGGAATCGGCTTTCGCAATCGCCAGCGCGCTCGCGCTCCACCCGGCGGTCTCCAGGGTGAACTACCCGGGGCTTCCCGGGCACCCGGGGCACGAGACGGCCCGCCGCCAGATGAGCGCCTTCGGTTCGATGATCTCCTTCCACGTGCGGGCGGGGCGCGAGGCGGCGATCGAAGCCGTGGGGAGGACGCGCCTCTTCACGCGGGCGACGTCGCTCGGCGGCGTCGAAAGCCTCGTCGAGCACCGGGCGACGAGCGAGGGGGTGGCCTCGACCGCCCCCGGAGACCTCGTCCGGCTCTCGATCGGACTGGAGCACCCGGACGACCTCCTGGCGGACCTCGGGCAGGCTCTCGGCACCTGAACGGGAACTTCACGGTGGATCCCGTATCATCCGACGAGGCCGCTGGACAGGAACCCGAGACCGGGAGCCACGGACCGGCCTGGGGCCCTACGGCGGGACGTCGTGTCCTCGCGGGGCCAGTGAAACCCGAACCGATCAGAACGAGGACCATGGAAAAGAAACCGACCCGCAAGCCGAAACTGGACGCCCCCGAAGGGCCGAAGACAGCCGCCCGCAAGGTGCCCGCGGAAGCGTCCGCGGTACCGACCCCGATGCCCGACCCTGGCGCGCCGGAAGCGACGCCTGTCCGGGCCCGCGAGCTGCGAAGTCCGCGAACGCCACGAAGACCACGAAGACCCCGGCGGCAGCGAAGCCGGCCGTCCTCTCGAAGCCCCGAAGGCCGACCCGAGGCTGCAAGACCTCGAAGACCCGGAGACCCCGAGACCCGAGACCAGACTCGAAGACCCGGAAGCCGGCGAGCCGAGAAGTCCGCGAGACCCCGCGCTCCGAAAAGCGAAGGAGGCGACCAAGGCCATGACCGAGCCCCTGGCTCCGAGTCCCGCTCCGGTTCCAGAGCCCGAACCGATCGCGCCGGTCCTTGCCGCGGAGGCGGCGGCTCGCCCCGAGACCGTCGACGTTCCTGATTTCGACGGCCACGCGAAGGTTGCCCGCCCCTCGCGGGACCCCGTCCCGCCGCCGGCCTGGGACCCGGACGTCCCGGAGACGCCGTTCCAGAAGGTGCTCAAGGAGCTGCCCTACCTCTCGGACTTCTACGACGAGACGTACGTCTATCTCGTCCCGTGCGACCCGCAGAGCATCTACTGCATATTCGAGGTCGGGACGGCCGTCCGGACGGACCTCAAGGCGCGGTTCGGCGAGGACTTCTTCGAGAAGAACTCGCTCCTGCTCCGCGTCTACGACGTCACCGGGATCTCGTTCGACGGCTTCAACGCGAACACTTTCTTCGAGGTGGACGACTACCTCGCCGACAAGGTCTGCTACTGGGTGAAGGCCGCTGCGGGACGGGACTACGTCGCCGAGATCGGCTACCGGGCGCACGGGACGACCTACTTCGAGAAGGTCGCCCGTTCGAACTCGGTCTTCGTTCCCCGCGGAAAGGACGAGCCGGCCCAGGTGCACGTCACCTGGGGCTCGATCTACGCCCCGAGCCGCGACGTGGAGATCCCCGTCGGTCCGGACCAGTGGCGCTACAACCAGTACCTCTACTGGAAGAGACGCAACCACGCGGCGCCGGTCGAGAAGGGGTACTGGTCGCTCGTCCTCCACCAGCACCTGCCGTTCGTCCGCCACCCGGAATACGAGGTGGGGCTCGAGGAGCAGTGGTTCTTCGAGGCGGTCGTCTCCGTCTACACCCAGCTCCTGCACGTCCTCTGGAACCTGGAGCGCGACAAGGTCGACTTCCGCCTGACGGTGAGCCTGACGCCGCCCCTTCTCTCGATGATGCAGGACCCGCACCTCAAGCTGCGCGCGGCCCGGCACATCGACGAGTGCATCAAGCTCGCGACGCGCGAGCGGGACAATGCCCGGGGCAAACCGTGGCTCGCCGCCGCCGAACAGATCCTCTCGCGTTTCTGGACGGCCAAGCGCGTCTGGGACGCCTACGAAGGGGACCTGACCCGCGGCTACCGCGATTTCCAGAATGCCGGCAAGCTCGAGGTCATCACCTGCCCGGCCACGCACTGGATCCTTCCTCTCTACAAGGACTTCCCGGAGGCGATCCGGGCGCAGATCCAGACCGCGAAGCGCCAGTACGAGCGGGTCTTCGGGAGAAACCCGCGCGGGATCTGGCTCGCGGAGAACGCCTGGACCCCGGGGCTGGACGCGATCCTGGCGGCCGAGGGCTTCCAGTGGTTCCTCGTGAACCCGAAGGCCCTCCGCGAGGGGGACACGCGCCCCTTCTTCGACTCGGCCAACCCGATCATCACGCCCGCGGGGACGGCGGCGTTCCCGATCGACCCGGAGACGCGCGCCAAGATCTGGTCGCGCGAGAACGGCTACCCCGGCGCGCCGAACTACAAGGAGTGGTACCGCGACCTCGGCTACGACGCCGACTTCGACTACCTCCCCGAGTACTGGAAGACGGCCGGCGTGAGGCGCAACACCGGCATCAAGTACTACCGGATCACCGGCCCCGGCGTCGACCTGGGGGGCAAGACGTACTACGTCCCCGACTGGGCCGACGAGACGCGCGAGGCGCAGGCGGCGCAGTTCGTCTTCGAGCGGGGCGCCCAGGCGAACTACTTCTTCGAGAAGAACGGCGGGCGCAAGCCGTGCGTCGTCTCGGCCTACGATGCCGAGCTCTTCGGTCACTGGTGGGAAGAGGGCCCGGGGTTCATCGAATCCGTCTTCCGCAAGCTCCTCTGGGACCAGTCCGTCGTCCGCCCCGCCACTCCGTCCGAGTACCTCTCCGAGAACCCGCACCACCAGCGGATGACGCCCGGCGCGACGAGCTGGGGAAAGGGCGACTACTTCCAGACCTGGGTGGAGGGGCGCGAGTACCAGCCGAACACGTGGGTCTACCGCCACCTCTTCCGGCTAATCGGAAAGATGGCCGACCTCGCCACGCGTCACCACGACACCTCCGACGCCCTCCTGAAGCGGGCGCTCGACCAGGCGGCCCGGTGCCTCTTCCTTGCGGGAGCCTCCGACTGGGGCTTCCTCATCGAGACGGGGCAGGCCGTCCGCTACTCCGAGGTCCAGATCGTCAAGCACCTCGACCGGGCCCGAGAGCTGATGCGGCAGGTAGAGGCGGGGCAGATCCACGACGAATACCTGACGGTCATCGAGGACGCCGACACCATCTTCCCCTTCGGCGACATGGACTTCCGCGTCTTCTGTCGCGGCTAACACGTTGACTCCGCTCGGCTTCCCCGGGGGCCTTGCCCCGGGGAAGCTGGCGGTGCACCATTCCCGATCTCATGGCGAGGGAAGCCGCTCCGAACGGGGCGCCCCGCATAGGGACAAAGGTCCTGCACAAGTACAACCGCGACCTCGGCCCCGGGCGGGTCGAGGAGGTGGAGGCGCGCCGGGTCGTCGTCTTCTTTCCGAGGACGGGCGAGCGGCTCACGTTCGGCGCGGGCGACACCGGCCTGAAGCCGCTCGAGCTCTCGGCGGGGCGCGATGCCCGGATCGAGGAAACCGGCGAGGTGGTGACGCTCGCTTCGAAGGAGCGGGGCTCGACGGCCTGGACGACGACGGACGGCCGGCGGATCGAGGAGGAGGGCCTCTGGCCCGCCGAGATCCCGCAGGATCCCGTCGAACGGCTGGCCGGTCTCGACGTCGATCGGGCCGCCGCCTTCCGGAATCGCCTCGACGGCCTCTTCCTTCAGCGGATGCGTCAGGCGAAGGGGCTCGGGTCCTTCCTGGGCGGACGGCTCGCCATCCACCCGCACCAGCTCCACGTCGCCGAGAGGGCGACCGCGTACGAGCCGGTCCGCTGGCTCCTCGCGGACGAGGTCGGCCTCGGCAAGACGATCGAAGCCTGTCTGATCCTCTCGCGACTCGTGAGAACGGAACGGGCCGACCGCGTTCTCGTCGTCGTCCCGTCGACGCTCACGGTCCAGTGGCTCGGCGAGCTCTGGCGGAAGTTCCACCAGGTCTTCGTCCTCCTCGATTCGAAGCGTCGCGCCGACGTCGCCAAGGACCACGGCCCGGAGTTCAACCCGTTCGACGCCCACCGCCGCAGCGTGATCGCGCTCGAGGATCTCGTCGCGGAGCCGGGGCTTTCGCAGAAGGCGGTGGAGGCGGGGCTCGACCTCCTCGTCGTCGACGAGACGCACCGGCTCGTCCTCGACGCCGAGTCCGAGCGCGCCGTCGCTCCTATCGCGAAGGGGGCGAAGCACCTCCTCCTCCTCTCCGCGACGCCGCTCGAGGCCGACACCTCGGGCTTCTTCAAGCTCCTCGAGCTCGTCCGGCCCGACGCCTACCGCTCCGAGAAGGAGTTTCTCGCCGCGCTCGCCGAGAACCAGCCGCTTCCGCCCTGCACGAGCGCGACCCGGCGGGTCGACATCGGCGGGCTCCCTCCGCGCGTGCCGCTTCCGGTCGAGCTGGAGAGCGTCCCGGCCTCCCAGGCGCTTTCGGGCGACGAGAAGGCCGACGCCGCCGACCCGCGGGTCGAGTGGCTCGTCGCCAAGGCGAAGAGCTTCGCCCCGGGAGGAGCCGAAGAGGGAAAGACGCTCGTCTTCTGCCACGACCTTCCGACGCTCCAGGCGCTCAAGGCGCTCCTGGAGCGGGAGACGAGGAAGCGCGTGGCGGTCTTCCACGAGGAGCTCTCGCCCGATCGGCGGGACCTGGAGGTCGCCGAGTTCCGCCGGGCGAAGGGCCCGACGTTCCTCATCGCGACCGAGTGCGGCGGGGAAGGGCGGAACTTCGAGTTCTGCCGCCGCCTCGTCCTCTTCGACCTCCCGCTCGACCCGGCGCAGGTGGAGCAGCGGATCGGCCGCCTCGACCGGATCAGCCGGAAGGAGCGGGTCGAGATCGTCTACTTCCGGGCGCCGTCGGGGTTCTACCGCGACCTCGTCGAGCTCTACGAGCGGATCGGCCTCTTCCGCGAGCCGCTCGGGGGGCTGGAAAGGTCCCTTGCGAACGTGGAGGCGGCGATCCGGAAAGCCGAGAAGTCCTCGGCGCGGGGTCTCGCCGCGCTTCCGGTGACCGAGCTCGTCGCGGAGGTCCGGGGGGCCGCCCAGGTTCGGCAGCGTGCGGCCTACCACCACCTCCACTCGGAGGGGTTCCGGTCCGACCTTTCGGCCGGAATCCTCGCCCGCGTTCCGGCAGGTCTCGACGCCGCCATGGAGCGGTTCGTCTCCTCCGCCTGCGAGCTCTTCGGATTCGACGTCACCGAAAAGAAGGGCGTCCGCACCTGGTACTTCGAGTTCGGGGGCGACGCGCTCCTCGAGCACCTTCCCGGAGTGCCGGGCGGGACCCGCTTTCTCGGCACCTTCGACCGGGCCGAGGCGGTGCTGCGCGAGGAGCTTGATTTTTTCGCCTCGGGGCACCCGCTCGTCGAGGGGATCTTCCAGGAGCTCGAGGACGGACCGCGCGGACGGGCCGCGCTCGTGAAGCTCGAGAAGGCGGGTGTCGAGGGCGAGGGTGTGCTCTTCCTGCACCAGCGGGACGGGGCCTTCGCGGCGTCGGCGATCGACCTCGCGGGGCAGCCGCGGCCCGAGTGGGCCGAGATCCTGATGCGGGGGCGCGCGAGCCTCCGTGGCCTCCCGATCGGGGACTGGTCTCCCGCGATCCCGCGCGGGCGAGGCTGGTCCGCAACGGTTCGGGCCCTGGCGACCCGGGCCGAGAGGAACGGCCCGATCCTCGCTGCGGCCGGGTTCCGGCTGCTGAAGTAGCGCGAACGGACGAATGGGGCGCCGGGGGAGAATCCCGCGGTGAACGTCCCGCGAAGCCTCCTCGCCCTCGTCTCCGTCCTGGCCGCGCCGTTCGGCGCCTCCTGCCGGTCGGCCGCGCCTGCCGCCGGCCAGAGCGTGCACCTGTTCGAAACGACGGTCTCGCGAAAGGTCTCCTACCGCTATCTCCTCTACCTCCCGAAAGCGTATGCGTCCGAGACGACGCGGCGGTGGCCGCTCCTCCTCTTTCTCCACGGGTCGGGGGAGAGGGGAAACGACCTGGCGAAGGTCAAGTTCAACGGCCCCCCGAAGCACCTCGACGGGCGCGACGACTTCCCGTTCGTCGTCGTCTCGCCCCAGTGTCCGGAAGACCAGCGCTGGCAGGCGGACGCCCTCGCGGCGCTCCTCGACGACGTGACGTCGCGGCTTCGGATCGACGTCGACCGCGTCTACGTGACGGGCCTCTCGATGGGGGGGCGCGGAACGTGGGACCTCGCGATGTCGCACCCGGAGCGCTTCGCCGCCATCGCGCCCGTCTGCGGAGGGGCCATCCCGGACCGGGCCTGCCGCCTGAAGGACGTTCCCGTGCGGGCCTATCACGGCGCGAAGGACGACGTCGTCCCGCTCGCCGAGTCGCAGACGGTCGTGGAGGCGGTGAGGAAGTGCGGCGGAACCGCCGACCTCGTCGTCTACCCGGACGCCAACCACGACTCGTGGACCGCCGCCTACGCCGACCCGTCCCTCTGGGAGTGGCTCCTCTCCCACCGCCGCCGCGTCCTTCCGTAATACACGCTTTCACGCCTGGCACGAAAGCGGGAGTACACGATTTCGTGCCAGGCACGGAATCGTGTACGGGAGAGTTGGAGGTCCTGGAACTTCCGGGGGCGGGAGCGGTCTAAGCTCTCGCCATGACGACAGAGCCGCGCCGCCGCGTCCGGATCCTTCTCGCCCTGTTTTCCGTCGTCGTCCTCCTCGCCGGAGGCGCGCTCGCCCTCGCTCCCGTGAAGGGGGGCGAGAAGGGAGTGAAACCCGTGCCGAAAGCCGACGCCTCCTTTGCCACGGTCGACCGCCTCGTGAAGGAACAGAAGTACGAGGAGGCGGCGAAGGCCGCGGAATCGCTTCTCTCCGCCGCGAAGGCGAAGGGGGACGAGAAGGACTGGACGAAGGCGCTCGTCACGGTGACGCAGCTCCGGATCGGCCTGCACGGCTACGAGACGGCGGTCCGCCGGCTGCGCGAGGAGCCGTGGCCGAAGGAGCCGATCCTGCGCGCCCAGCTCGGGCTCCTCTACGGGCACGCGCTCGTGACCTACCAGCGGGCCTATTCGTGGGAGATCGGGCAGCGGGAGCGGGTCGACACGAAGGGCGCGGTCGACCTGAAGGCGTGGACGCGCGAGCAGATCCTCGCGGAGGCGCTGAAGTCGGCGCTCGAGGTCTGGGGGCTGCGCGAGGTGCTCGGGAGGGAGCCGGTGAAGACCGCCGAGCTCGTCCTCGACGGGAACGACTATCCGAAGGAGATCCGCGGGACGCTCCGCGACGCGGCGAGCTACCTGCTCGTCGACCTCCTGGCGGACACGGCGGGCTGGACCCCGGAGCAGTCGAACGAGATCTGGCGGCTCGACCTCGGCGCGCTGCTGGCGGGAGACGCGGCGGCGGACGCCCAGGTGGATCTCGCCTCGCCGTCCGTTCACCCGCTGACGAGGATCGGCGCCGTCCTGACCGACCTCGAGGGTTGGCACTCGGCCGCCGGGAGAATGGGCGCCCGGCTCGAGGCGCGCCTCGAGCGCGTGCGTCGCCTGTCGGCTTCCTTCACGGAAGAGGGTGAGAAGGAGCGGATCCGCAAGGACCTCGAGGGGCGCCTCCCGGCGTTCCGATCGGACTCCTGGTGGGCGATGGGGAAAGCCGAAGTGGCCGACCTGCACCAGCGCGGCAGCCGGCCGAATCGCCGCGTGAACGCCCGCCGCGAGGCGGAGGAGGGGCGTGCGGCGTACCCGTCGTCGCTCGGCGGCCAACGGTGCCTCTCGATCGTGAAGGCGATCGAGGCGCCGGAGGTCCGCCTCCAGGCGATGTCCGTCGACGGACCTGGCAAGAGGTCGATCGAGGTCTCGCACCGGAACCTCGGAGCCGTTTACCTGCGCGCCCTGAAGCTCGACGTGGAGAAGAGGATCGCGGGCTCGAAGGACTGGTCCGCCCTCCCGACGGCGGACGACATGAGGAAGCTCGTCTCGACGCCGCCCGCGGCGGAGTGGAAGGCGGACCTTCCCCCGACGCCCGACTTCGAGACGCACCGGACGTTCGTCACTCCGCCGCTCCAGGAGCCGGGGTTCTACGTCGTCCTCGCGTCGGCCCGCAAGGACTTCGGGGCTTCCGACAACGTGGTCGTCGGGACGAACCTCTTCGTCTCGGACCTCGTTCTCGTCGTGAGGCAGGAAGCCGAGACCGGGACGGTCTCTGCCCGCGTCCTCTCGGGCGCCTCGGGGAGCCCGGTCTCCGGCGCCGAGGTCGCTCTCTGGCGCTTCGACTGGCGGGAAGGGCACCGCCGCGACGAGGCGAAGAAGACCGATGCGGACGGGACGGTCTCGTTCGCTTCGCGGGAAAGGGGCGCCACCTATCACCTCCTCGCGAAGAAGGGGCCGCACGTCACCTTCGACGGCCAGCAGATCGGCTTCTACCAGCAGGCCCGGCCTGGCAGCCGGACGGCGTCCCTCCTCTACACGGACCGGAGCATCTATCGCCCCGGGCAGAAGCTCTTCTGGAAGGTCCTCGCCTACGAAGGCTCGCAGGAGGATGCGCGGTTCAAGGCGGCGGCAGAGAGCCCCGTGACTATCTGGCTCGTCGACCCGAACGGCGAGAGGGTGGAGACGCGGACGGTGACGACGAACGGGTTCGGCACGGCGGCAGGGGAGTTCGTCGTGCCGACGGGGCGCCTCCTCGGTGGCTGGCGTCTCGACAGCTCTCTCTCCGGGAGCACCTCGGTGAGGATCGAGGAGTACAAGCGGCCGACGTTCGAGGTGACGTTCGAGGAGCCGAAAGAGCCGATGCGGCTCAACCGGAAGGCGGTCCTGAAGGGAGAGGCGAAGTATTACTTCGGCCTGCCGGTCGCGGCCGGAAGCGTCAAGTGGCGGGTCACGCGCGAGACGGTCCAGCCCTGGTGGTGGTCCTTCTGGGGATGGGGCTCGCCCTCGAAGACCCAGACGGTCGCGTCGGGCACGACGATTCTCGGCGCGGACGGCACGTTCACGGTCGCCTTCACCCCGGAGGCCGAGGAGACGACGAAGAAGGACGCCGAGCTGACGTGGCGCTACGTCGCCAGCGCCGACGTGGTCGACGAAGGAGGCGAGACCCGCAGCGCGACCCGCTCGGTGAGGCTCGGGTTCGTCTCGGTCGAAGCGCGCGTCGGGTTCGCCACGGGCTTTGCGCGCGAGAAGGAAGCCGCCTCCGCGACGATTACCCGGTCGAGCCTCGACGGCTCTCCCCGCGCCGGCAAGGGAACGTGGCGGCTCGTCCGGCTCGTCCCGCCGGCGACGACTCCGCTCCCGGCCGACCTGCCGCGCCGCGGCGCCCCCGCCGACGGAGAGGAGAACGTTCCGGAAGGGGCGCCCCACAAGACCCCGGGCGACGCTCTTCGCCCCCGCTGGGAGACCGCGTTCAACCTGGAAGGGGTCCTGCGCGATTTCCGTGACGGCGTCGAGAAGTCCCGGGGCGAGGCCGTTCACGGAGCGGACGGCCTCGCGAAGCTCGACCTCGGCCGGCTCGACGCTGGCGCGTGGCGGATCCGCTACGCCACCGTCGACGATTTCGGGGCGAAGTACGAGACGTTCCGCGACTTCCTCGTGGCCGGCGGGACGGAGGCGCCCGCGGTGCCGCTCGTGCTCGTCGTCGAGTCGGGCTCCGTTCGGGTCGGCGAGACGGCCCGGTTCCTCGCGACGTCCGGCCTGGAGGGCCAGCCGATGCTCCTCGAGAGGTTCCGGGCGGGAAGACTCCTCTCGCGTTCCCTCCTGAAGGCGGGAGAGGAGAAGACGGTCGTCGAGATTCCGGTGACCGAGGAAGACCGCGGCGGATTCGGCATCACGCTCTCGGCCCTCAGGGATCACCAGTGGATGAGCCAGACGACCGCGGTCTTCGTTCCCTGGGACGACCGCGAGCTGAAGCTGGAGTTCGCCACGTTCCGCGACAGGATCCGGCCCGGGACGCGCGAGACGTGGCGCGTCACCGTGAAGTCTCCTTCCGGAAAGCCGGTCGAGGCCGGGGCGGCCGAGCTCCTCGGCTACATGTACGACCGGAGCCTCGACGTCTTCGCGCCGCATCAGCCTCCCTCCGTCCTCTCGCTCTACCCGTCGCGCATCGGTACGCCCTGGACCCGCGCGACGCTCGGATCGGCCCAGGCCCAGTGGGTCGTCGGCACCTTCGCGTCGACTCCCTCGGCCCCGTCTCTCCTGCCCGATCGCCTGAAGGAGCTGGACCGGTACGGCATCGGCGGGCCGGGCGCGCGGGGAAGGCGGTTCGCCATGCGCGGAGCGCTCGGCGCGGGGATGGTCGCCGAGAGCATGCCCATGAGCGAGCCGATGCCGGCGCCCGCGCCTGCCGCGGCCCCTGCCCCCCAGATGGCGATGGCGAAGGTGGCCGCGAAGGAGGAACGGCAGGATCGGCTCGAGGACAAGAAGAACGACGCCGACGGAGCGGCCCCCGCCGCTGCCGAGGCTCCCGCCCTCCGGAGCAACTTCGCCGAAACGGCGTTCTGGACCCCGCAGCTCCTGACCGGGGCCGACGGCTCCGCGTCGATCGAGTTCACCGTCCCCGACTCCGTCACCTCCTGGAACGTCTGGCTCCACGCCGTGACGAAGGACCTGCGCGGCGGCTCGCTGAAGAAGGAGACGAAGAGCGTCAAGGAGCTGATGGTCCGTCCCTACGTCCCGCGCTTCCTGCGCGAGGGGGACCGGGCCGAGCTGAAGGTCGTCGTCAACAACGCGTCGGAGGGGGAGCTGAAGGGGCGCCTCGCCTTCCAGATCCTCGATCCCGAGACGAACGAGGACCTCTCGGCCCGCTTCGGCCTCTCCGCGGCGGAGACGACCCGCGCGATCACGGTTCTCGCGGGCGGCGGCACGAACGAGACCTTCCTCCTGACGGCCCCTGTCGGCGTGCGGACCGTAGCGTTCAAGGTGACGGCGACGTCGGGGAGTCTCTCCGACGGCGAGCTGCGCCCGCTCCCGGTCCTCCCGAGCCGGATGCACCTCGTCCAGTCGCGCTTCGTCACGCTCCGCGAAGGGCAGCGAAAGGAGCTGCGGTTCGAGGACCTGGCGAAGGGAGGCGACCCGACGCTCATCAACGAGCAGATGGTCGTCACGGTCGACGCCCAGCTCTTCTACTCCGTCCTCGAGGCCCTGCCGTACCTCGTCAACTACCCGTACGAGTGCACCGAGCAGACCCTCAACCGCTTCGTCTCCACCGGAATCGTCTCGTCGATCTTCGAGAAATACCCGTCGGTCGCTGCGATGGCGAAGGAGTTCTCCAAGCGAGACGTCCGTCTCGAGACGTGGGACGCCGCCGACCCGAACCGGAAGATGACGCTCGAGGAGAGCCCCTGGCTCGTCGACGCGCGAGGCGGCAAGGACGCGGGCGAAGGGCTCGCGAAGGTCCTCGACCCGCGCGTGGCGAAGGCCGAGCGCGAAGCCGCGATCGCGAAGCTCCGGAAGGCGCAAACCTCCATCGGCGGCTTCCCCTGGTGGCCGGGCGGCCCGCCGTCTCCCTACATGACGATCTACATCCTCCACGGTCTCGCGAAGGCCTCGGAGTTCGGCGTCGAGGTCCCGCGCGACATGATCGAGAAGGGCTGGTCGTACGTCGCGAAGCACTACCGCGAAGACCTGCGCTCGATGATGGCGAAGGACTGCTGCTGGGAGACGCTGACGTTCATCAACTACGTCGCGTCGTGCTACCCCGACCCGTCCTGGATGGGGAACGCTCTCACGGCCGACGAGCGCAAGGAGATCCTGGCCTTCTCCTTCAAACACTGGAAGGAACACTCGCCGTACCTCAAGGGCTATCTCGCACTCACGCTCAACCGGATGAACCGCCCCAAGGACGCCCAGCTCGTCTTCGCGAGCGTCATGGATTCGGCGAAGACGAACGAGGAACAGGGGACGTTCTGGGCGCAGGAAGACCGCTCCTGGCTCTGGTACAACGACACGATCGAGACGCACGCGTTCGCGCTCCGGACGCTCACCGAGCTCTCGCCGAAGGACCCGCGCCGCGACGGCCTCGTCCAGTGGCTCTTCCTGAACAAGAAGCTGAACCAGTGGAAGTCGACCCGCGCCACGGCGGAGGTCCTCTATTCGCTCGTCCACTACCTGAAGGCCGAAGGGGCCCTCGGCGGACGCGAGACGATGAAGGTGATCGTCGGCGGCCGCGAGACGGCGTTCACCTTCGAGCCGGACAGGTACACGGGGAAGAAGAACCAGGTCGTCATCCCGGGGCCCCAGGTGGACCCCGCGACGACCTCGACGATCGCCGTCGAGAAGGGGGAAAGGGCTTCGCCTTCGCTTCGGCCGCGTGGCACTTCTCGACCGAGATGCTCCCCGAGGAAGACCGCGGCGACTTCTTCCGCGTCTCTCGCAAGTACTTCCTCCGCGAGAACACCGGCAAGGAGTGGGTCCTCAAGCCTCTCGCCGACGGTGCGACGCTGAAGCCGGGCGACCAGGTCGAGGTGCAGATCTCCCTCCGGACGAAGCACGCCGCCGAGTACGTCCACCTGCGCGACCCACGGGGCGCCGGCTTCGAGCCGGAGTCGACCGTCTCGCGCTACAAGTGGGACCTCGGGATCGCCTGGTACGAGGAGGTCCGCGACAGCGGGACGAACTTCTTCTTCGAGCAGCTGCCCGTGGGCGAGTACGCGTTCAAGTACCGCCTTCGGGCGAACATGGCCGGGACGTTCCGGGTCGGCCCGGCGACGGTCCAGTCGATGTACGCGCCGGAGTTCAACGCATACTCGTCCGGAGCGATCCTGAAGGTGGCGGCGCAGTAGGCCAGAAGGCACGGGGAGACCGGGTCGTTCGCGGGATCCGGCCAGGATCCGCGAGATCGACGCTTTCGCCTTCCCGGAGGAGGAATCGGGATGAACCACGTCCGCAGGCTCGCGCTCGTCCTCGCCGTCGCTCTCCTGGGCTCTCGCGTCTCCGGGAGCCCGACGGCGGGCGCACCGAAGCTCGCCGACCTCGAGTTCCTCGCGGGCGTCTGGGTGAGCGACGCCGGCGCGAGGCGCGTCGAGGAAAGCTGGCTCTGTCCGGCCTTCGACACGATGATCGGCATGGGCCGGACGACGAGCGCCGCGACGGGGAAGACGGTCTTCTTCGAGTACCTCCGAATCGAGAGCCGGGACGAGGGGCTGGTCTACGTGGCGCAACCGAAGGGGGGACGGGCCACCGAGTTCCGTCTCGTCCGCCTGTCGGGGGGAACGGCGACCTTCGAGAACCTCGCGCACGACTTCCCGAAGCGCCTCGTCTACTCGACGAGCGCGGAGGGCGGGCTCACCGCACGGGTCGAAGGAGATCCCTCGAACGGCGAGAAGGCGGAGGAGATCCGGTACCGGCGCGCTGCCGGTGGCTGCCGCTAGGCCGGCGCCCGGCTGGCCGGGTGGCCCCCGGAGCCCGCTCCAGGCGGGGAGGTGGAGAAGAGGGACGCCTGAGCTACTCCTTGTAGGCGACCTTCACCATCTTCCCGGCCGCCAGCATCTCCTCGGCCGTCACCGAGCCGAAGAGCTGGATCAGCTTGGCGACGAGGCCGGTCCACCCGGTCTGGTGCGGCGCCCCGATGCCGGCGCCGTTGTCGCCATGGAAGTACTCGTAGAACTGGAGGTGGTCGCGCCAGTACGGGTCTTCCTGGAAGAGCTTCGTGCCGCCGAATACCGGGCGCCGGCCGTCCTCGCCGCGGAGGAACATCCGCGAGAGGCGGGTCCCGATCTCCCGGGCGACTTCGAAGAGGGTCGCCATCTGGCCCGACCCGGTGGGGCACTCGACCTTCAGGTCGTTCCCGTAGTAGCCGTAGAGGTTCAGGAGGGAGCGGATCAGGAGGACGTTGACCGGCATCCAGATCGGTCCGCGCCAGTTCGAGTTCCCGCCGAACATCCCGGAGTCCGATTCCGCCGGCAGGTACCCGACGGAGAAGAGCTGGTCGCCGACCGCGACCTCGTATGGGTCGTCGAGGTGGACGCGGGAGAGGGCGCGGATGCCGTAGTCGGAAAGGAACTCGTTCGGGTCGAGCATCCTGGCGAGGATCCGCTTCAGCTTCCTCTCGTCGACGATCGCGAGGAGCCTCCGCCCATCGTGGCCGGGGCGGTCGATCGGGGCGATGTTGTGGAGGAGCTCGGGGCGCCTCTTCACGAGCCAGCGGGCGCGTTCGACGAAGCGCGGGAGGCTCGCGGCGGTCTCGGGGCCGTAGACGGTCGAGGCGCAGAGGGGGAGGAGTCCGACCATCGACCGCACCTTGAGCCGCTTCGCGCTCCCGTCGGGAAGCCTCAGGAGGTCGTAGAAGAAGCCGTCCTCCTCGTCCCACATCTCGTCTTCGTTCGTTCCGATCCGGTCCATGGCGGACGCGATGAAGAGGAAGTGCTCGAGGAACTTGTTCGCCATCCCCTCGTACGACGGGTCGTGGGCCGCCAGCTCGAGGGCGATCTCGAGCATGTTCTGCGAGAAGAGGGCCATCCACGCCGTTCCGTCGGCCTGCTCGAGGGTGCCCCCGGTCGGGAGCGGCGAGCTCCGGTCGAAGACGCCGATGTTGTCGAGGCCGAGGAAGCCGCCGTCGAAGACGTTCTGCCCGCTGGGGTCCTTGCGGTTGACCCACCAGGTGAAGTTGAGGGTCAGCTTCTGGAACGAGCTCTTCAGGAACTCGAGGTCGCCATCGCCGGTCAGGAGCCGGTCGCTGTGGTACGTGAAAAGGGTCGCCCAGGCGTGGACGGGCGGGTTCACGTCGCCGAAGTTCCACTCGTACGCGGGGATCTGCCCGTTCGGGTGAAGGTAGTGCTCGCCCAGCATCAGCCCGAGCTGGTGCCTGGCGAAGTCGGGGTCGACCATCTGGAGCGCGATGGCGTGGAAAGCGAGGTCCCACGCGGCGTACCAGGGGTACTCCCACTTGTCGGGCATCGAGAGGACGTCGGCGTTGAGCATGTGGTGCCAGCGGGCGTTGCGGGGCGCCGGCTTGCGGTCGGCGCGGAACGGGTCGGACCCGCGCTCGGAGAGCCACTGGTCGACGTCGTAGTAGTAGTACTGCTTGCTCCACATCATCCCCGCGAGGGCCTGGCGAAGGACCAGGGCGCAGTCGGAGCCGACGTTGTCCGGGGTGATCGACTCGTAGAATTCGTCGGCCTCCCGGAGGCGGTCGGCGAAGACCCTGTCGAAGCCGTCGCCGAAAGGCGCCTCGACGGCGGGGGGCGCGGCCGAGAGGCGCAGGCGGAGGACGGCCTCGCCGCCTCCGGGGACCGTGACCTCGTAGTGCGCTGCTGCTTTCGTCCCGATCCGCTCTGGGTTCACCGCCTCGCCCTTCCCGTGAACGACGTACGCGTGGAAGGCGTCCTTCACGAACGGCGTCCGGTTCCGCATCCCGGCGAGGCGCTTCAGGTTCGACTCGTTCTCGGTGAAGAGGAGCTCCGGGCTCCCGTCGGCCGAAAGGAACGCGGAGCCGAGCCTGGCGTGGGTCGCCGAGATCGCAACCGTCCCGGCGGCCGGATCCGGCGCCACCGAGAGCGCCGGTCGCGGCGAGTCTTCCTCCCACGACCAGGTGTTGCGGAACCAGAGGTGGGGGAGGACGTGGAGCGTCGCCTCGTCGGGTCCCCGATTCGCGAGCGTCACCTTTACGAGGAGGTCCTCTGGGCCCGCCTTGGCGTACTCGACGAAGACGTCCCAGTAGCGGCCGTCGTCGAAAACCCGGGTATCGACCAGCTCGTACTCCGGCTCCTTCCGGGACCGCTCCCGGTTCGTCTTCACGAGGTCGTCGTATGGATACGCCCGCTGCGGGTACTTGTAGAGCCACTTCATGTACGAGTGGGTGGGAGTCGAGTCGAGGTAGAACCAGTACTCCTTGGGGTCTTCCCCGTGGTTCCCCTCGGAGTTCGTCAGGCCGAAGATCCGTTCCTTGAGGATCGGGTCCTGCCCGTTCCAGAGGGCGAGGGCGAAGCAGAGCCGCTGCTGGTCGTCCGAGATCCCGGCGAGGCCGTCCTCGCCCCAGCGGTAGGCCCGCGAGCGCGCCTGGTCGTGGGTGAAGTGGTTCCACGCGTCCCCGCTCTCGCTGTAGTCCTCGCGAACCGTTCCCCACTGCCTTTCGGAGAGGTACGGGCCCCACTTCTTCCACTCGATTCCGCGGCGGCACGCGGCCAGGCGCTCCCGTTCGGCGTCCATCGGATCCTCCTCAGGCGTGGGCGAATGGTACGTCTCCCGGCGGGAAGGGCGGAGAAACGCCGCTCCCGTGGAAACTCCGGAGCCGCTTTGCCGTACCCTTCCGTAATCACGGTGGAGGAGCGACGATGAAAGACCGTCTGACCCGGCGAGACCTCCTGGCCCTGGCCGCCACGTCCGGAGCCGCCCTGGCCCTTCCGAGATGGGCCCATTCCGCCGAGCCCGCCCCGGCGAAGAAACGGGTCCTGATCCTGGGCGGCACCCGATTCCTCGGACCCGCCCTCGTCGACGCCGCCCTCGCGAAGGGATGGGAGCTGACCCTCTTCAACCGGGGCAAATCGAACCCGGGGCTCTTCAAGGAGCGGCCCCTCGAGGAGATCCACGGCGACCGCAACGTCGTCGACGACGTGAAGAAGCTCGCGGGGCGGAAGTGGGATGCCGTGATCGACACGTCCGGCTACTTCCCGAAGCAGGTCCGCTCGGCGATGGCCGTCCTGGCGGGAAACGTCGGGCAGTACGTCTTCATCTCCTCCATCTCGGTCTACGCGACGCCGATGAAGGCGGGGATGGACGAGTCGTCGGCGCTCTCGCGCCTCCCGGCTGGAACCGACGTCGACGCCCTGAAGGACATCACCGAGGGGAACTACGGCGCGCTGAAGCTCCTCTGCGAAGAGGCGGCGGAGAAGTTGATGCCGGGAAGAACGCTCAACATCCGGCCCGGCTACATCGTCGGGACCCGCGACGGGAGCGATCGCTTCACCTACTGGCCGGTCCGGATCCGCAAGGGCGGGGAGGTCCTGGTTCCCGGGAAGCCCTCCGACCCCCTCCAGTTCATCGACGTCCGGGACCTCGGAGACTGGACGATCCGGATGGTCGAGTCGGGGACGAACGGCGTCTACAACGCGACGGGCCCGAAGGAGAAGCTGACGATGGGGCCCTTCCTGGAAGCCTGCCGGAAAGCGTCGGGCTCTTCCGCGAAGCTCACCTGGGCCCCCGAGGCGCGATTGAAGGAGCTCGGGATCACCCCCGAAGCGGACTTCCCGATCTGGGTCTCGACCGAGAGCCCGGAAGCGGGGATCGGCGAGGTCTCGATCGCTCGCGCGCTGAAGGCCGGGCTGACGTTCCGTCCGCTCTCCGAGACGATCCAGTCGACTCTCGCCTGGTGGGACTCGCTCCCCGAGGACCGGCGCGCGAAGATGCGGGCCGGGCTCGCTCCGGAGAAGGAGACCGCCGCCCTGGCGGCGCTGAAGGGGAAGGCTCCCGCGGCGTCCGCCGTGCCGCCGAAATCGTGAAGGTCCGGTTCTTCCGCCGCAGGGAGCCGATCGTGGGGCGTCGTTTCGTATCCGGCGTCTCTGGCGTGTCCGCCGCCCTCGTCCTCCTGGCCGCGCCGCTCGACGCGGCCGGCCCCTCCGAGGCGGACCTGGCGCGCGCCGCGGCGCGGATCACGGCCGCGTCCGCGTTCCAGACGGTGGAGACTCTTTCCGCTCCTGGCATGCAGGGCCGAATGTCCGGGACCGACGGATATCGTCGGGCCGCCGACTGGGTCGTCTCCGAAGTGCGCCGGGCCGGTCTCGGTGTGGCGGAGCCGTTCGGGGAGTATCGCCAGCCGTTCACCCACGGCCTCGGAGGGGTGGAGAGCGCGTCGCTGACGGTCCTCCCGATCGAAGGGGAGAAGGACGCCAGACCTCCCGAAGCGGTGCTCCTCGAAGACTTCTCCCCGATGGTCAACGGCGGCTCCGGCGACGTTACCGCCGAGGTGGTCTTCGTCGGCTTCGGCTTTCACGCTCCCGGCCTGGGCCGCGACGACTATGCGGGGGTCGACGTGAAGGGAAAGGTCGTCCTGGCGTTGCGAGGCGAGCCGGAGACGGGCGAGTGGAAGGACCACCGGGCCTCGGCCTCCCGGACGTTCGCCGCGGAGCGGGCGGGTGCGGCCGCCTTCCTTCTCGTGGACGGCGCGGTGACGTCGACGAACAACAGCCTGAGCCGGGCGATTCCCGAGGCGATGGTGAGCGAAGGATTCGCCGATCGGCTGCTTGCCGGGCAGAAGATCACGGTGGCCGAGCTCCGGAAGGTGCTCGCCCGGGGGGGGACGGCCTCCTTCGGCACCGGACGCAACGTCCGGTTCACCGTCAAGGGCGTCCCCTGGAGGGAGGTTACGACCCACAACGTCGTCGCCGTCCTGCCCGGCGAGGATCCGGCCCTGCGGGGGGAGTACGTGGTGCTCGGGGCCCACCTCGACCACATCGGCGACTGGCCGCGTCTGAACCCGGGCGCGGACGACAACGCCTCCGGCTCCGCGACTCTCCTGGAGGTTGCGCGCGCCGCCGCCTCGCTGAAGGTCCGGCCGAGGCGTGCTCTCGTCTTCGTCTGGTTCGCCGGCGAGGAGCTCGGCCTGCTCGGCGCAAAGCACTTCGCGAGCCACCCCCCGGCCGGCCTCTCGAAGTGCGTCGCGGTCCTGAACCTCGACATGCTGGGAGTCGGGACGGGGCTCTACGTGGCCGGGGGTGAGAACTTCCCGGCGATCCGGTCCGCCCTGGAGAAGGCCAGGGACCGGTTCGCGCCCGGATTCCTCCTGAAGTCGGGGCGCATCCGCGGCGAGGGGCGCGCGGACCACGCGCCGTTCTTCGAGCTGGGGATCCCGGCCGTCAGTCTCTTCTCGAGCGGCGCGGAGCACCACGGGTACCACTCTCCCGACGACACGATCTTCCACATCGCGCCGAAGGCCATGGAGGCCGGCGGACGAACCGTCTTCGGGGCCGCCTGGGCCCTGGCGGACGAGAAGCCGTAGCGCGCTCGACCGCCGGTCAGCGTTTCGCGGGCCTCCGCCACCGGCGGTCCCTGAGAAGCCGGTAGCGGTCCGGTCCGAGAAGGATCCGGCCCCACCATTTCCAATCCGATTTCGGCTCGTCCGAAATCCGGTCCTCGGCGCGCTCGCGTCGGGCCTCCTCTGCGACGGCGGCGGCGGTCGCCGAGGCGGTGGCGGCGATGAGGCGTGCCGACTCGCGCTCGGCCTCGGCCTTCGCCCGCGCCGCCGCTTCGCTCGCGGCCCTCTCGGCCTCGGCCCGTTCCGCGTCGGCCTTCGCCCGTTCCGCCGCCTCGAGAGCGGCCTTCTCGGCCGCGGCCCTCGCGGCCTCGGCTCTGGCCAATTCGGCCTCTTCGAGTGCGGCCTTCTCGGCCGCGGCCCTCGCGGCTTCGGCTTGGGCCGCAGCCGCAGCCCGCAGGAGTTCCGCTTCCGCCTCGGCCGCGGCTCGCCGGGCTTCCGCTTCCGCCTCGGCTTCTGCCCGCCGGGCTTCGGCTTCCGCCTCGGCCTTTGCCCGCCGGATCTCAGCTTCGGCCTCTGCTCGCCGGATTTCGGCTTCGGCCTCCGCCCTCCGGATCTCGGCTTCCGCCTCGGCCCGCCGGATTTCGGCTTCGGCCTCGGCCCGTGCCTGCGCCTCGCGGCGGGCATTCTCGGCCGCTTCCCGCTCCGCGTCGCGGCGGCGACCGGCGTCACGCGCCTCCAGAAGCTCGCGGGTCTTGCGGAAGGCCTCGACCCAGGCCTCTTCCAGACCGAGCTCGTCACCGCTTCGAGCGACGAGCCAGTCGTGAAAGGCCAGGGCGTGAACTCCGTCCGGGTCGGGAAAGGCGCGCATCACGTCGGGGCGCTGCCGGTAGAGGTGATCGGCGAGGTTCGTCACGGGCGACCCCGCCTTCCGCGGGGAGCCGAGCCACTCGAGGAAAGAACCGGGGCCGGTCCGGAACGGGTTGCCGAACCTTCGCCTCGATTCACCGAGGTCGCGGAAGAGGCGGCGGGCCCTTTCGGGCACGACCGTTCCGTCGTCGAAGGCGGAGAAGCGGTACGCGAGGCGGCGCGTCCGCTCGAGCCCCTCGGCTTCCAGGGCGTGAAGATAGTTTGCGAAGAGCTCCCGATAGGCGCGGCCGAGGTCCGTCAGGCGAAAACGGTTCTGGTGCTTCGACACGAGGTTCGGCTGATCGGGGTTGAGGCCGCTGAAGTGGAGAAATCGGAGCGGCTCGCCATCGACGGACCAGCCGTCGCCGGTGGGCATCAGGGGGGACCGCTCCTGGAGATTCCAGTAGGCGACGTTGTAGCCGCGATGCCGGAGGACCGCGAGGCGATCGAGGAAGCAGGGGGCGAGGTTCATCCACTTCTGGTCGGTGAACAGCCCCTTTTCGAAGTCGAGGTACGCCCCGTCGTGGAGCCGCGCTCCCCACCAGTCGAGGAATGAGAGAGCGGCGGGAGATCGACGGACGGCGACGAAGCCGAGATTGAAGACGCCCGCCGCGAGGAGGTCCCGCTCGTCCGGCATCCGGCCGTCCGGCCGGATCGGCTCGAGGATGTGCGGCGTGAGGACGACGTCGTGGCTCACGAGGAACTGCCGGACCTCCTCGAGGGGGCTGTAGACGAAGATGTCGGGGTCGAGGTAGACGAGGTTCTCGACGCCTCTTTTCTCGAGGAGGTGGAGGAGAAACGCCGGCTTCAGGGAGGTCGCGAGCTCGAGCACGCTGTACCGGCACGCGAGGTCGGCGAAATCGGGGACCTCGAGCGCTCTCGCTTCGACGAGCTCGAAGGGCTCCAGCGCGGGATCGAAAGTCCCTTCGACCTCGTCGGCGAGAAGGACGAACGCGCGAGCTCCGGGATGCTGGTGGAGAAACGACTTGCAGAGAGTCCTCGCCATGGCGAGGTAGTTCTTCGCGACGATGGTGCAGACGGCCAGCTCCGGCCTGCCGGCGTGCTCGGCCGGCGCGGCGTCGGCGGGCGAAGCGTTCCCATCCGCCGGGGGCCCGGGCGGGCCCCCGAGGCGGGAGATGAGGGCGTCCCGGTCCGCGACGATTCCGTTGAAGCGCCGGACGTCTCCGGCGCGAGCCGCCGCTTCTTCTCGAACGGACGCCTCGAGGAGCCGGTCGGTCCTGGACCGTGCGGCATGGGCTTCGAGCAACTCCCGGGCGCCGCGCGAGAGGGGACCGGCAGGGATGGAAAGGGGAAGCTCCGGCGCCTCGAACAGCCGGAGCAGCTCCGTCTGTGCGGGCGTCATCAGCTCCCGCTCCTCTCCCGGCTCGGATCGCTCGCGTCGCAACGAAGGGGAGATGAACTCCCTCAGCGCCGCCTCCGGGACGGAACCGGAAAGGGGGACCCCGAGAGCCGTGAGTCTCGCCGCGAGGCGCGTCGCGGTTCCAAGCGGGTCCTCGACGAGGCTCGAGTAGGGAACGATCAGGCGCGGCAGGCCCTCGGAGCTCGAAAGCGCGGCTCTCGCATAGGCCTCCCAGAGCGCCAGTCCCAGGGGAAGCGGGAACCCGTCCCGGGTCTTCATCGACCGCGCCACCTCGAGCGGGTCACGGTGGACGAGGACGCAGAGCGGGTCCGCGAGGAGCTTCCGCCAGAAGGGAAAGAGGAGACAGAGGCGAGGATCTTTGACGGCCCACGGCCGGTGCCGGTCGAGGGACGAGACGATGGCGGCCGCCCGTTCTTCCAAAACGGACCTGACGGGGTCCTGCAGGCGTGAGGGGTCCGCGGGAAGCGGTTCGCACCACGAAGCCTCCAGGGCCGCCAGGATCTCCTCGTCGAGCGCGAGCACCTCGCGACGCTCCCAGTAGCCGCGAGGGTTGGCGGCGTCGGCTGTGTTCATCTCCGAGGGGCTGCCGACGTGAACGCCCAGCAGCCCGAGGACGCGGGTGAGCGCCGAGGTCCCCGACCGGTGCATCCCAAGAACGAAAATCTGCATCAGCGAGGCCCCTCCTCCTCGAGAACCAAAAAAGTATCGCACGGCGATCCTCCACCGTTGCCGCCGCGCACCCCGCAGGCTATCGTCCCGGCACGATGCGGAGGGGCCAGGCCGCCGTCGCGGCGTTCATCGCCCTGCTCGTTCACTCGGCGCTCGTTTTCGCCGGGAGCTTTCCGTCGCCCCGGCACCTCTGGGGCGACGAGATCACCTACGCCGAAGCCGCCACGCGGATCTCCGCCGGACTGCCGGCCGGTCTCGACCTCCTCTGGCCGCCTCTCTACCCGAGGCTCCTGGCGTGGCTCGGCGCGCCCGGCTCCCTGCTCGGCGTCACGCTGGTCCAGGCGCTGGCCCTGCTCGGCGCGGCTCTTCTCCTGCGCGATCTCGTCTCCCGTTCCGGCGCGCCGGGCCTCCCGGCCGACCTGGCCGGATTCCTCCTCATGGCCGATCCATCGACGGCGGCTTTCGCCCACTATCTCTGGCCCGAGGTCCTTCACCTCTTTCTGTTCCTCTTCGCGATCTGGATCGTCGTGGCCCGCGGCGGGCGCGCCCTCTGGCTCGTCCTCCTCGGGATCGTGCTGGGAGCGGCCCTCCTTCTGAAGAGCCTCCTCGGACCGTTCCTGCCCGTCCTCCTGGTTCCGGTCGTCCTCTGGGCGAAAGGCTGGCGCCGCCTGGCGAACCCGGCGCTGGCGCTCCTGGGGGTCGTCGCGCTGACGCTCCCCGTGAGGATCGCGAACGAGCGGCGCGAAGGGGCGTTCGTCGTCGCCGACAGCGCCCGCTTCAACCTCTGGGTGGGGCTCAACGATCGCTCCCGACGGAACCTGGTGGACGAGATCGTGGGGGAGGAGTACGGCCGGTGGCGGGAGAGCGGCGCGAATCTCGCGGAGAGGAACGGGGCGAGCGAGAGGCGCATCCGGGAGTACGTGGCCCAGCGGGGTCTCCCCGCCATCCTCGCGGGCCAGCTCGGAAAACAGTACTTCCGCCTGTTCGACAAGGACTCCTTCCTGTCGGACCAGCTTCCCGGCGGTGCGATCGCCGCGCAGGGCTACGGGTACGTCGATCCCCCTCCCGTTCTGGCGGCGGGCCTCCGGGTCGCCGCCGTGGCCGCGGGCATCGGGATTCTCCTGGCAGCGGCGGCGGGGCTCGTCCTGGCGCCCCGCCCGCTGGGAATGCCCCTGCGCCTTCTAGCGCTCTTTCTCGCGTACAACCTCGGCCTCTTCCTCGTCCTGCACGTCAAGACGCGGTACAGGGTCCAGCTCGCCCCAGTCCTTCTCGCCTTCGGCGCAACGCTCCTGCCGAAACCCGGGGCGCTCTTCGCCGCCGCCTCTCCGCTCCGGCGGGCGGCGGTGGTTGCGGCAGCCCTTCTCGCTCTTTTCCTCGCGGTTGGAGGGCCGCTCCTGCCATGAGTCACAGGGAAGCCGTCGGCGGACTCTGGGACGAGATCGGGGAGCTTCAGCTCCGATTCCTCGTCTCGCAAGGGCTCGAGCCCGGGCATCGCCTCCTCGACGTCGGGTGCGGCTCCTTCCGCGCGGGCGTCCGCCTCCTGCGATACCTCGAAGCGGGGAACTACTACGGGCTCGACGCGAACGCGGAGCTCATCGATGCGGGGCTCGAGCACGAGGTGGCTCCCGCCGGCCTCACGGAGCGGATGCCGCGGAGCAACCTTCTCGTCACCTCGGAATTCGAGGCGAGCCGGTTCGGCGTCCTCTTCGACGTCGCCCTGGCCCAGTCGGTCTTCACGCACCTGACGGCGAATCAGATCCGGCGGTGCCTGATCGAGCTGCCGCGCGCCCTGAAACCCGGGGCGGTCCTCTACGCGACCTTCTTCGAGTGCCCCGACGGGCATCCGGAAGAGCAGCCCCTTCGCCATGAACCGGGAGGGATCACGACCTTCATGGACCACGACCCGTTTCACTACCGCGAGGAGGATCTCCGCCGCCTCGCGGACGGGCTGCCGTGGGAAGTGACGAAGCTGGGTCCCTGGGAGCACCCCAGGGATCAGCGGATGCTCCGGCTCGTACGCGCGGGGTGACGCTCGCTCAGCGAGGGGCTGGGGCCGGGGACGGGGCGGGGGCCTGTCCCCGGGTCTTCACCTTGGCCTTGAACGTCGGGGTGAACTTCTCCCGCACGCCCTGCATCGAGATGCTCTCGACGTAGTACCAGTACGCGACTCCCGACTCGATCTTCTCGTCGGTGAACTCGTAAGAGCGGGGCTCGTCGAGGGTTCCCGCTCCCGGAACGGGGGAGGCGGTGATCCGGTCGAATGGACCTTCCTCGGCCGTCCCACGGTAGACGTCGAAGCCGAAGTTCTCGACCTCGCTCGCCGTCTTCCAGCGAATCGTGTTCCGAATGGGTTCGGAGGGCGCCGGGGCGGCGGCTGCGGCGGCCGGGGCGTGAGCAGCGGTCGGTGGAGCGGGGGGGGGCGGAACGGAACCGGTCGTGCACCCCGCCAGGAGCGCGATCGGAGCGAGGGCTCGAAGCGAGCCGAGGAGTCGTGGGATGGTGTAGCTCAAGGGACCTCCACGCCCCCGGCGCCGTCGGCGCCCGAGGCTTCATTCCATGCGTAGACGAGGGCGCGGGAGACGCGGGGCGCGTCGGTACGCTCCCCGTCGAAGGTGATCTCACCCGGGGTCCCGGACGGCGCCTCGGACCGCGCGACCGGACGGCCGTCCCGGTCGAGCCAGTCGACGACCACGCGGGCGCTCTTCAGCGGTCCGTCCAGAATCGGCCTCACGCGCGGAAGGCCGTCGGCACCTCTCGTCGCGGTGACGGCGACGACGACGGACGGCACGGAGAGAGGCAGGGCCGGGTCGCCGAGCAGGTTGTACTGCTGTGTGAAGGTCGGGTCGGCGGCGCTCACCTTCGCCCGGACCATAGCTTCCCCTACGGTTCCCGGGCGCGTGAACTCCTCGGCGACGGCTTCGCTCATGGCCTTCGTCGGACCGTTGCGCCAGGACGCCGCCAGGATGGCGACGGCTCCGCGCTCGGGGGTGCGCAGCAGCTTCTCGCCGATCGAGTCGGCGTTCGGGTGGTCGAACGGGGCCGAATAGCACGTCATGCTGGCGACGACCGGAAGGCGTCCGGACGGCTTCAGCCGGTCGATGTCGGAAAGGGTGAAGAGGTCCTCGTTCCTGACGAAGTCGGCCGGCGCGGTGCGCCAGATGAATCGTCCGCCGTGGCCCCAGAAATGGACGAGGAGCTGGCCCTCGTCGAGCGCTTCGCGAATCCGCTCCTGGTGGCGCGCGTTGGAAGCCCCGGTGAGGTCGGGATAGACCTTCGTCGAGGCGAGGCCCCTGGCGGCGAGCTTGTCCGCGAGGGAGTTCGAAAGGGACCGGGGGAACTCGGCTCCGTCCGAGATCCAGAGGACGCTCCGCCTCCCGGGGCCCGGGACGGACTCTTTCACCTGCCGGATCGTCTTCGCGACGATGGCGGACACCTCCCCGGGCTCCGTCACCGGCATGCGGCCGATCGCCAGGCGCGGCTTCGGGTCGGTCTCCGAGGTGGCCACGAAGTAGTTGTCGGAGGCCGCGTGGCCGTCGAAGGAGCCGTAGCTGAAGGTCGGAATCAGGTTCCGGTGGTTGAGGGTCGCCCCCTCGGAGTACGGAGTGCTCGGAACCTTCGCGAAATTCGTCTGGTGGGCCGTGTTGTAGACGGCGTCGAGATAGCCGGAGTCGTTCACCTCGACGTTCTTGACGTCCCAGCTGGCGTCGCCCACCAGGAGTACCCAGCGGGGCGCGGGCTTGCGCCACCCGTCGAGCGTGACCGCGATGAAGTCCCGGAGCGCGGAGGGCTTCACCAGGCCGTTCCCGAACTCGTCCCAGACGGATCGGACGTCGACGACGACGACCGACAGCCCGCGGGCCCGGTGGAACTCGGCGAGCGGCTCGATCGCGGCCGCGAGCCGGGGATGGGTCACGATCACGTAGTCCGCCTGGCGCGACGGGTCCGAAAGTCGTTCGGAGCGGAGCGGCTCCACGGCCGCGAGGCGCTGAGCGCCGTCGGGCAGGGCCCAGAAATCGGACTCCGATTCCAGGCCCGGGAAGGCGAAGGCTCCCGAAGCGTTCCGGCCTCCCACTCGAACTCCCTCCACGCGGAGGCCGGAGGCTCCGTAGGCGACGACAGGGGCCGTCCCCTCGGAGAGGAGCCGGACCCACCCGGGGGCGGCTCCGGGGGCGCCCCGCAGGCGGACCGCGGACGCACCGAGCCTCCGGCTCGCGGGGTAGGTGATCTCGACCCGGTTCAGGACGGAAACGTCGACGATCGGGTCGTTCCCGACTCCCGAAGGACGGGACGGGACCCGCAGTTCGAGCGTGTTGGCGCCGCGATGGAACGAGGCGGCAGTCAGGCCGGGCACGTCGACGACCTTCTCCTCGTCCACGTTGTTCCAGTCGGCGGTGGCGACGGCGGCCCCGTTGAGCGATACGACCACGCGGTGCTCCGGCGCCTCCGCCGGCTTTTTCACCCTCGAGGACCAGCCCCGAAGGACCAGCCGAAGGGAAACCGTCCCTCCGGGAGCGCCCGCGAGGTCGGAGAGGTCGAGGGGGAGCCGGAACGGCTCGCGGTCGATGTTCGTGAGCCGCGCCCAGTACCAGAGCTCGCTGATTCCCTCGCCGGGGAGCCGCAGGAGGATGAGGTCCTTTTCGAGCCTCTGGGTCCGGACGAGGGGGATCGGCTCGGAGGCGGTCGGGACCACCCGGCCCTCGGGCGACGTCATCCGGAGCGGTGAATCCAACGTTCGAAGGACGTAGACGTTCTCGGGGGCGTAGTCCGCGAGCTTCGAGCCGTCGGCTCCTGGAGGAGCGCCGACGAACTCCACCGAGTCGCCGGGGCCGAAAGTTCCGTCGCCTCCGTCGCGGACGTGGAGGGGAACGGGCCGGCTGTCGTTCGTCAGCCCAAGGCGGCGGGAAGGGAGCCCGGCGCCGCGATACCCGGCCGTCTCGAGCTGCCCGAAGGAAACGCGGTAGACCCCGGCCTCGCGAACGACGATCCGGAACGCGTCCGGGGTCTCGGCGGAGCGGGGCTTTCCCTGGCTGGTCGGAGGGCCGCCCAGAACGAGCGGGAGGAGAAGGAGGGCGGCGGCTGTCGTCACGCGCGCGGATTATGGGGGAGGACGCCGGAGGGGCGGTGGGTGCCGGGGAAGGGGCGCGGGTTCACCGGAACTCCGGGCATTCCGGGGGGGCAGGGGCGCCCGAGGGCGCTCACCGGAGGTACCCGAGAGAGCGCAGAGTCGAGATGCCGGGAGAGGCTCCGACCGGGCCCATCTGGTCCCGGAGCCGGGCCTCCTCTCGCTCGCGGTTTCGAAGCAGTGCTTTCAGCCGGTCCCGGGCGACCGCCGACGTGGCCGCCACGTTCCATCGTTCCTCCGGGTCCTTTCCGAGGTCGTAGACCGCTTCGGGCGGACGAACGACGGAGTTCCACCACTGGGCGCCCGCGACCGGAGGCGAAAGAACGTACTTCGCGGTCCCGGTTCGAACCGATCTCCAGAGGGGCCCCTGGAGGGGCGCGCCGGCGAAAAGCGCGCGTCCGGAATCGAGCGGTTGGAGGAGCTGCAGGGCAGGACGGAGATCCCGGCCCTGCATCGGGTAGCCGGGCGGCGCCACACCGACGAGCGAAAGGATCGTCGGCATCACATCGAGCAGGGAGACGAGTCCCGGGATCGGACCGCGCGCGGGTACGAGGCCGGGAGCGACGAGAATCAGCGGAACGTGGGTCAGCTCGTCGTGCAGGTGGTGCCCGTGCTCGACTCCGCGGCCGCCGAGGACGCGGTCGAAGAGATTCTCCCCGTGGTCGGCGGTCACGACGACGAGGCTCCGCGGAAGGAGACTCGTCCGTTCGAGCTCGCGAAAGAACCGGCCCAGCTCGCGGTCGGCGAACGCGACGTCCCCGTCGTAGGCTGCGGACGCCCGCGAGCGGTCGTCGCCCGTCTCCTCCGTCGCGAAGAGGTGGTGCGTGTTTGGAAGATGCACTTCATACGTGTGCAAAAGGAGGAACGCCCGCTCGCCCGGTGCGAGCCTGCCGAGCCAGGCGAGCGCCTTGTCGACTCCGGACTCCACGTCGATCCCGGTGACGCTCTCCGGCTGGAACCACGACTCGAACCCCCGGTCGAAGCCGTACCGCGAGTCCACGCCTCCTCCGCCCGTGATCGCGTTCGTGCGGAATCCGCTCTCCGCGAGGAGCTGCGCGAGCGGGCGGGCCCTCCCGGAAAGCCGGGGAATGCTCTCCGCGTAGGCGCTCCCTTCCCGGTTCAGGCCGTGGACGGCCGGATCGAGGGAGGTGAGGAGCGACTGGACGCTCGGCGGCGTCCAGGGCGCCGCCGAGTGGGCATTCAGGAACCAGGCTCCCCGTCGCGCGAAACGGTCCAGGTTCGGCGTCGCATCGCGCCTGGCGAGGCCATGGATCCCGACGTGATCGGCGCGGAGGGTGTCGACGACGACGAGGATGACGATCCGGCCGGGATCGAACCGGTCGGGCGTCGTCCGGCCTGCGAAGCCGAACGCGACGAGGGCCGCGAGGGTCGCTCGGAAAGCCGCTCTGACGGAAGCCCCCACGCGTAGGAGTCTAACCATCGGCCGTCCCGCGGTCCGTGACAGGGATGGCAACGGATCGTCACGAATGGCACGGGGCGCCGATGCGCAAGACTCGTCTACGGTCCTGGCGCCCTGAAGAGACGCGCGGGCCGCCTGGGACCCGTCCGCACCGGCGCAGGTCCGTGTCGGACCGAATCCTCGCCGTCTGAATCGCTGATCGGAAACGGCCCGGCTCGGGGGGGCTGGCACGCCGTATGCACACTCGTGGTCGTGTTCGTAATCCGGATCTCGGACGATTCATGCGGTCCGGCAGGAGAGGGTTGCTTCCGACCGTCAGCCTCTGCCTGCCTCCGACAGGATCCTGGCCGCCGTACTTTCCAAAGGAGCCCAAGACCATGACCGCTCGCGTTCGCCTGCGTCTTCCACTCGCCGCGGCGGGCCTGGGGCTCGCCTTGATCTTTCGGCCGGGGCAATCGAGGCCCAGGTCCGTGCCGAAGCCGGCGTCGGGAGCCTGGCTCCGATGGGCCGCCAGGATCTGCCGAACATGAACCAGGCGATCACGCCGCTGGCGGCCCCGGGTTCGCGGTTCCAGCCGATGAACCCCGGCCTGGCCGACTTCCCGGCGTGGCTGGCCCAGGATGCGGCCCACTGCGTCGTGAGCCCCGACCAGAAGACCCTGGCGGTCCTGACGAGCGGGTACAACCGCGTCTTCTTCCCCTACGGAACGAACGCCAACGCGATGAATACGGCGGATTCGACCGAGTACGTCTTCCTCTACGACATCTCGTCGGGAGCGGCGGACAAGGCGCCGCAGGTGGTCCAGATCCCGAACTCCTACCACGGGATCGTCTTCGATCCGTCCGGCTGGGCGGTCTACGTGGGGGGTCTCTCCGACGACGCCGTCCACATCATCACCCGGAGCGCCACCGGGACCTGGGGGCTGCAGACCGGGAACAACCTCCTGCTGGGCCACAACGGCAAGGGCGTGGGCCTCGGCCTCGACGTGCCACCAGGCACCGTCCTATTCCAGATCAACAACCAGGTGTCCGTCGCGCCCGCCGCCGCCGGCGTGGCCGTCTCGACCGACGGCAGAACGCTGGCCGTGGCGAACTACTACAACGACTCGATCACCGTCTTCACAGGGGGCTACGGCAACTGGTCGAAGCTCAAGGAGTTCGATCTCCGCCCCGGGAAGAACGACCCCTTGCAGCACGGGGTCCCCGGGGGGGAGTACCCGTTCTGGGTCGCCATCAAGGGGAACGGGACGAGCGCCAAGGTGTACGTCTCGAGCATCCGCGACCGGGAGGTCGTCGTCGTCCCGATGGACGGGACCAGGTGGACCCGGATCAAGGTGGTGGGCCAGCCGAACAAGATGGCGCTGAACAAATCCCAGACGCGCCTCTACGTCGTCGAGGACCAGTCGGACTCGGTCGACGTCGTCGACACCGCGACAGACACAATCGTCGAGACCATTCCGGTCATCGCCCCCCTCCTGCCGCCCAACCTGACCGGGTACAAGGGGGCGAACCCCAACAGCGCGACGCTCTCGCCGGACGAGAAGCAGCTCTGGGTGACGAACGGGAACCTGAACTGCGTCTCGGTGATCCAGCTGGGAGAGCCTCCCGCTCGGAGCAAGGTCCTGGGCCTGATCCCGACCGGCTGGTACCCGAACGCGGTCGCCTTCGGTACGCCTGCGGGCGGCCCGACGACGGTCTACGTGGTCAACCAGAAGTCGCCGACGGGCGCGAATCCCGGCTTCTGCTACGGCGGGTACGGGCCTCCGGGTTCGCACAACTGCATGGGATCGAACCAGTACATCCCCCAGGCGACGAAGGCCGGCCTCCTGAGCTTCCCGCTCCCGGGCGCGGCCCAGCTTGGGGCTCTGACGGCGCAGGTGGCGATGAACAACCGGTTTGCCTTCACCCCGAGCGGCCGCGACCTGGAGGTCATGGCGGCGGTACGTGCGGGCGTCAAGCACGTGATCCTGATCATCAAGGAGAACCGGACCTACGACCAGATCCTGGGGGACCTCGAGATCGGCAACGGCGACCCGACCCTGACCGAGTTCGGGGAGGCGATGACCCCGAACATCCACAATCTGGCGCGCAAGTTCGTCACGCTCGACAGCTTCTACGCCACCGCCGAGGTCAGCAACGACGGGTGGCCCTGGACCACGGCGGCGAGCGCCCCCGACGTCGTCCAGCACCAGGTGCCGGTCGCCTACGCGGGACGCGGGCTCAGCATAGACGTCGACGGCAACCCGCGAAACGTCAACGTCGCCTACGCGACCCTCGCCGAACGCCAGGCAGCCAATCCCCTCACGCCGAACGATCCGGACATCCTCCCCGGCCAGACCTCCCCGGCCGCGCCGGACGGTCCGGACAACGAGCTGAACACCGGATACCTGTGGAACTCCGTTCTGCGTGCGAACCTGACGGTTCGCAACTACGGCTTCGAGCTCGACGGGACCCGGTACAACCTCGCCAACGAAAGGGGGCCCTTCAGCATCCCCCTGACGCGATACCCCGGGGGCCGCACGGTCGTCGCTTACCCGGCGAACGTTGCCCTCGCCCCCTTCACCGATCCGTACTTCCGCGGCTTCGACAACGCGTATCCCGACTTCTACCGCTTCAAGGAGTGGGAGCGGGAGTTCGACGCCTACTTCGCGTTCGATCGCCACCCGGAGGCAGGGCCGACTCCTCCCGGTGGTGCCACGGACGCGCTCGGCTTCCCGATCCCGGGGCCGACGCTTCCGACGCTGAGCCTCGTCCGTTTCATGCACGACCACACGGGGAGCTACGACATCGCGCTCGACGGCGTGGACACCCCGGAGACGATGCAGGCCGACAACGACTACGCGGTCGGCCTCCTCGTGGAGAAGATCGCGAATAGCCGGTACAGGAACAACACGCTGATCTTCGTCATCGAGGACGACGCGCAGGATGGTGGCGACCACGTCGATGCGCACCGTACCGTCGCGCTCGTGGCGGGCGCCTGGGTGAAGCAGGGGGCGCTCGTCTCCACCGAGTACAACACCATCGACTTCGTCCGGACGATCGAGGATGTGCTGGGAGTCGGGCAGCTGAACCTCAACGACATGCTCGCGAGGCCGATGGCCGACATCTTCAACACGACCCCGAGCCCGTGGACGTTCACGGCAATCCCCTCGGCGTACCTCTACGGTACCCGGCTGCCGCTCCCTCCGAAGCCGGCGGGCCTGGTCGTGCCGAAATCGACGCACGACGCGGAGTACTGGGTCGATGTGACGAAGGGGATGGACTTCTCGTCCGAGGACAAGTTCGATTTCGCGGACTACAGCCGCATCCTCTGGAAGGGACTGATGGGCGACAAGCCGTATCCCGAGACGCGAAACGGAGCGGACCTCCGCGAGAACCGCCAGGAGCTCCTCGCCCGCCACCGGGCGCTTTCGAATCAGAAGGCAGCATCGGCGAACGAGGGTGGGACGAGCGGGGTCGCACGCCAGACGAAGGAGCAATGAGAATGAACAAGGTCGCCGTCCTCGGCATCTGCCTTCTCTCCACCGGCCTCTTCGCGGTCGAGCCTCAGGCCACGAGCCCCCTGGGCCTCGCGGCCGCGAGCTACTTCTTCCCCTCCGCGGCCAACGCGCAGGGTTCGTTCGGGGCCTACTTCAGGACGAGGCTCGTCCTCACGAACCCGGGGTCCGCCACGATCGGCATCCTCGCGACCTTGAGCACCCCGACGGGTTCCCCCGGGACCCAGACGATCACGCTCGGGCCCGCGGAGACCCGCGTCTACACGAACTTTCTGCAGGACGTCTTCGGATACACCGGAGGCGGCGGGTTCCGCCTGTCCGAGAGCACCCACTCGAGCCCCTTCTACGCCGTCGGCGAGGTCTACGCCGAAAACGCGGGCGGGCGCTTCAGCACCCCCCTGCAGGGGATGTCCGCCGACGATCGGGTCGTCAACCTGGCGTCGGGGGAAACCGGCTACTCCACGGCGACCGGCCTTTTCGTCGACGGCTCCAACCGGGCCAATTTCGGCTGCGCGAACATGGACGGGACGCCCATCGCGGTCCGCGCCGACATCTACAACGAGACGAGCCGCGACACCCCCGTCGCGAAGGTCGAGCTGGGCCTCCTCTCGAACGGCTGGCAGCAGCAGTCCGTGCCTGTCTCCGGCGAGGTGATAAAGATCCTCTTCTGGCAGCTGTCCGCCGGGGGACTGAACGGCTCCTACTGCTACGGCGTCAACGTCGACAACCTGTCGGGCGACGGGACCTTGAGCCCCGCGCTCTGGGTCCCCAGGGTCAACTAACCTGCGCCGGCGGACGGGTTCGGAAATCAGGAGGGGGTGAGATGACCCACGCAACGACGTCCAGAAGAGACCTCATCAAGCTCGTCGGAATGGGTGCGGGGGCGGCCGCACTTCCCTTCGGTGTCGGCGGGAACGCCGAAGCGACCACGGCTGCTCCGGTCGCTCTTCCCGCGGGTCGACCGGTCCCGTACCGTGTCGGAAAGTGGCTCCCTTCGGACCAGGCCGTCCTGGACCGCTGGCTGGAGGACCAGATCCGGGCGGTCGACGCCAACCCGGTGCCGCTCCGTCCGGTCGTCCAGGAGTTCAAGGAGCTCATCGAGAGCGACCCCGAGATCTACATGTTCTTCCACCAGATGTTCGCGCAGCTTCCGCGCGGCAGCCAGTTCGAGGACGACCCGACCGGGAACCCCCAGGTCCGCGACTACGGACTCATGCTGAAGCTGATCAACAGCATCCTGACGACCGCTCCCGCGTTCAACAAGACGGGCCTCGTCGGGTTCCCGATCAACGCCATCCTGGACTGGCCGATGGGGACCTCCGGCGGCTTCGCGGCGTTCCTGAACGACAAGGTCAACGCCAGGCTCAAGAGGATCCTCGACGAGTGGGGGCGGTTCCTCTCGTCGCCGAACTCCTGCTACGTGCTGGACGACGATCCGACGTCGGGCTGGTTCGGCAGGGATGCCCAGGCGGCGATGCCCGACTTCGTGAAGGAGTTCCAGTGCGACCCGGCCAAGGTCTACAACGGGTTCACGTCCTGGGACGACTTCTTCACGCGGCAGTTCCGCGACGGCTTGCGCCCCGTCGCCTCTCCCGGGAATGACGGGATCATCGTGAACGCCTGCGAATCGGCCCCGTTCCGGATCGCCGAGGACGTGAAGCTGTCCGACCGGTTCTGGATCAAGGCCCAGCCGTATTCCCTCCGGCACATGTTCGCCGACGACCCGGTCTGCGAGGAGTTCGTCGGGGGCACGATCTACCAGGCCTTCCTCAGTGCGTTCAGCTACCACCGCTGGCACAGCCCCGTGAGCGGAACCATCGTCAAGAAGACCGTGATCGACGGCTCGTACTACTCGGAGACGCCCGCCGTCGGATTCGATCCGGCCGCCCCGAACGACTCCCAGGGCTACATCACGGAAGTGGCCGCCCGAGCCCTGGTTCAGATCCAGGCGGACGATCCCCGGATCGGGCTGATGGGCTTCCTGGCCATTGGAATGGCGGAGGTCTCGACGTGCGACGTGACCGTCACCGTGGGGCAGCACGTGAAGAAGGGGGACGAGATCGGCATGTTCCACTTCGGCGGCTCGACGCACTGCCTGATCTTCCGGCCCGAGTTGAAGCTGGCCTTCGACCTGCACGGACAAAAGCCCGGCCTCGACTCGGAGAACATCAAGATCAACGACGTCATCGCCAGGGTGAGGTGAAGCTCCGGCCCCTGGCCGTCAGAACTCCAGGACGAGCCGGACCCTCGCGCTCCTGCCGTACTCGTCCACGCCGGAGGCGTGGACACGGTACGCTTCGTCGAAGAGATTCTGGAGTGTGACCTGGATCCGTGCCGAGCGGTACGGAATGCCGGCATGGACGTTCCAGCAGGTCCAGGCCGGCGTGACGCCGTTTACGAGCCTGCTCGAGATGCGAGGGTCGGATCGATCGCCCGCGGCCAGGCGATTCTGCTCCGCTGCCGTTGCCAGCTCGCCTTTCACCCAGAAGCCCCCGTCGCGCCCACCATGACTGTAGTGCAGACCCGCCGTCCCGAAGAGCGGAGGGATGCGCCGCATCGGCGTGCCCGTGGATCGGACCTCTCCCCACGTATACGTGACGTTGCCGTAGGCGCTCAGACTCGGCGTGAGAGAGAAATCGGCCTCCGCCTCGATTCCGCGGAGGAGAGCCTCGCCGACGTTCTGCTTCTGGTAGACCTTCCTGCCGTCGACGACGCTGATTCCGCCGTACGTCGCCGGTACGCGCTCCACGAGATTCGACAGGGTCGTCTGGTACGCGGTCAGGGCGCCGAAGGCGTCGTTCCCGCTGAGCTTCAGTCCTGCCTCCACGTTAAGAGACCGCTCCGGGGCCAGAGACGAGGACGGGATCTCGAAAACGGTGCTCTCCACCGCGCCGAACTTGCTCAGGTCGTCCACGTTGGGGGATCGGAAGCCCGTGTTTCCCGAGAAGACGGCCCGGATTCGCGGCGTGAGCTCGTACAGGACGCCGACCTGTCCCACCCACGCGGCCGGGTGAACGTCCTGGTCTCCGAAGAGAGCGTCCTTCACGGAGACGGAGACGGCGTTGAAACGCACTCCACCGGAGAAGCGGAACCTGTTCCACTGGACCTGGTGGCTGGTGAACGCAGCCAGGCTCGAGGTGGTCGACCCGTCGGCGTAGGAGCCGCGCAGGTTCGTCGCCACACCGCTGTTCGTGTCGGTCTCCGTCGCGGCGCTGCGGACCCGGCCTCCGTAGTACTCGACACCCGACTGAACCTGCCAGTTGGCGGATGGGGTGGAGGCGATCTCGGCGACGAGCCCGAAGCTATCGACTTCGTCCCGTTGCGTCCGGACCTTCGAAGCACCCTGCTGGCGGGAGAAGACTCCCTCGACGGACCTGTCGAAGGAGGCCGTGACTCGAATCGACTGCCTCCACCTGTTCGTCGAGAAGGTCTCCCACTTCACGTAGGTGAGCTGGCGGGTCTGAGGGTCATAGTCGTTCGAGGCATATCCGCCCAGCGCCACCTGATCGTAGCGGGGGACGTCGGACTGGGTGGAGAGCTGGAAAGCGGCGGTCAGAAGCCCGGACGAACCGGTTCGCAGCAGGAGCTTGGCGTCGCCGGCTCGGGCGTCATATCCCGTCGGAGTCAGTGTGCCGAGATCGCCTCCTGCGACGACGTCCCCGTAGTGGCGCTGAGCGAATCCCGCCAGGAAGGCGACCTTCTCGCCGCGAATCTCGAGGTCGGCGCGGCCGCTCTGCTCCATACCGCCGCTCGTCCACTGGCCCGCGAACCGGCCCAGAACCCGCGCTCGGTCGTCGGAGAACGAAGGGGTTCTCGAGAGGACCTGTACGACGCCGCCGAGGGCGTCGCTCCCGTAGAGAACCGAGCCGCTCCCGCGCACCGCCTCGATCCGGTCCATCAGCCCCGGGTCGATTCCGGAGAGGTACTGGTTGGGGCCGTACCGGTAGGTCGCGTTGTTCAGGCGGATTCCGTCGACGAGGAGCAGGACCTGGTTGCCCACCAGGCCCCGGATGATGGGGGAGCCGCCTCCATGGGTCGTCCTCTGGACCCAGATGCCCGGCTGGTTCGTCAGCGTTTCGGGGGCGGTCCGGACGACGTTCTCCAGAAGCTCTCTCTCGCCGACGACCGTCACGGATTGCGGAACGTCGAAGGAGTGCTCGTCGGATCGCTGGGCCGTTACCGTCATGGACTGGGCCCGGAGAAGGGCGGTCGGCTCCATCGAGATCGAAAGCTCGTCGACGCCGTCGTCGACGGTCCGCACGAGGGGGGCGTACCCGGTGGCGCTCAGCTGGAGCGTGCGAACGCCCGGGAGCCTGGAGAGGACGAAGAGGCCCCGTTCGTTCGTGAAAGTGACGGCGACGGAATCGAGCCAATGCACCCGGACGGAGCTCATGGGCTGCTGGTTACCGGCGTCGGTGACGGTTCCCCGGAGCACCTGGGCGAGGGCGGCCCGTTCCGGGAAGAGGAGCGCAAGCGACGAGAAGACGGAAACCAGAAGGCGTCCGGAGAGCGCTCGGGCGCGCTTCGAAGGCCTCTTCTCGGTCACGGTCCGATTGTGAACCCGTGCGGGAGAGAATGCCGGTCAGGTCACTTCCCCGGCACCCCGAGCCAGCCCCGGCTGAAGTAGTCGACGAGGATGAAGGCGAAGAGAACGGCCAGGAAGAAGAGGGCGCTCCAGACGATCACCTTGTTCAGGCGCGCCGAATGCCAGACCCCCATGAAGAAGAGGATGACGAGCGTCGCCTTGGTGACGGCGATCGCCATCGCGACGGCGTCGTTGATCGCGTCGGTCATCTGCCCGGGGAGGTGGTGCGCGATGTTGACGTGTGCGACGCCGACGGTGAGGAGCGTCAGGACCATCAGGGCGAAGAAGACGAGGAGATAGGTGCGAACGGGGGTGACGTGGACGGTCGACATCTGCTTCTCCGTCGGCCTCAGGCGTGGTGGCGTCCCAGGAGGTAGAGGAGCGGGAAGAGGAAGATCCAGATGATGTCGACGAAGTGCCAGTAGAGGCCGACGCCCTCGACCCAGTTGTGGTTCTCGGCCGAGAACTCGCCGCGGAGCGCCTTGGGGACGAGGAACGCCAGGAGGCCGAGACCGACGATCATGTGGAGGGCGTGGAGCCCCGTCATGCAGAAGTAGAGGACGAAGAAGGTCTGGGCCGCAGGGTCATCCGTTCCTGCGAGGTGGAATCCCTTGCCCGGGATCAGGTGGTGGACCCACTTGTGGTGGTACTCGAACCCCTTGATGACGAGGAACGCGGTGCCGAGGGTCATCGTCGCCGCGAGCCAGCCGGCGATCTGCCTGCCGCGGCCGAGCTGGGCGGACCGGACGGCGAGGACCATCGTCAGAGAGCTGCCGATGAGGACGATGGTGTTCAGGAGGCCGAGCGGGATGTCGAGCTGGTTCGAGCCGAGGGCGAAGAAAAGCGGGTACTTCCAGCGGTAGACCGTGTAGGTCAGGAAGAGCCCGCCGAAGAACATCAGCTCCTGGGCGATGAAGAGCCACATCCCCAGCGTCGCGGCCTCGCGCTGCTGGTCGTAGTCGTCGAAGTGGTGGGCGAGGGGGGCCGGACGCGTCTCAGACGCCAACGGTCACCTCCTTGGCGGGAGTCGACGTCTCGTACGCGTACGCCTCCTCGGTGACGATGGGCGGGGTGTGGAAGTTCAGGACGGGCGGCGGGGAGGAGGTCTCCCATTCGAGGCCCTTGGCGCCCCACGGGTTCGCGGGGGCCTTCGCGCCGAACTTGAGCGACCAGAGGAGGTAGACGACCGGCATGAGGTAGCCGAAGCCGAGAATCGTCGCGCCGGCGGAGGAGAGGACGTTCCACGTCTGGAACTCGGCCGGGTACATGTGGTAGCGGCGCGGCATCCCGAGGTAGCCGAGGATGAACTGCGGGAAGAACGTCGTGTTGAAGCCGATGAAGATGACGAGGGCCGAGATCTTCGACCAGAACTCGTTGTACATCCGGCCCGTGATCTTCGGCCACCAGAAGTGGAGCCCGCCGAGGTACCCCATGATCGCGCTCCCCACCATGACGTAGTGGAAGTGGGCGACGATGAAATACGTGTCGTGGACGTGGATGTCGATGCCGAGCGTCCCGAGCATGACGCCCGTCAGCCCGCCGATCAGGAAGACGCCGATGAAGCCGAGGGCGTAGAGCATCGGGGTCTGGAGAGAGATCGAGCCCTTGTAGAGAGTGGCCGTCCAGTTGAAGACCTTCACGGCCGACGGGATCGCCACGAGCATCGTGAGGAACGAGAAGATCGCCCCGGCCACGACCGACTGGCCGGAGATGTACATGTGGTGGCCCCAGACGAGGAAGCCGATGACGGCGATGAAGAGGCTCGAGAAAGCGATGAAGTGGTACCCGAAGACCCGCTTGCGCGAGAAGGCGGTGACGAGCTCGCTCATCACGCCCATCGAGGGCAGGATCATGATGTAGACGGCGGGGTGCGAATAGAACCAGAAGAGGTGCTGGAAGAGGAGCGGGTCGCCGCCGTACTTCGGATCGAAGACGCCGATGTGGAAGAGCCGCTCGGCGCCGACGAGGAGGATCGCGATGGCCACGACGGGCGTCCCGGAGGATCTGGATGATGCTCGTCGCGTAGTGGGCCCAGACGAAGAGCGGAAGCCGGAACCAGGTGAGGCCCGGGGCCCGCATCCGGTGGATCGTGACGATGAAGTTCAGGCCGGTCAGGATCGACGAGAAGCCCGCCACGAAGATGCCGACCGCCGTGACGATGACCTGCCCGTGGGCGAAGGTCGTCGACATCGGAGTGTAGAAGGTCCAGCCGGTGTCGATGCCGCCCGTCAGGAGCGACACGAACGTCATCGCCCCGCCGATCATGTAGAGGTACCAGCTGAGGAGGTTGAGGCGCGGGAAGGCGAGGTCCTTGGCGCCGATCATGATCGGCAGGAGGAAGTTGCCGAGGACCGCCGGGATCGACGGGATCAGGAAGAAGAAGATCATCAGGATGCCGTGCATCGTGAAGAGCCGGTTGTAGACGTCGGAGGAGAAGAGGTCTCCCTGCGGCGTCGCCAGCTCGGCGCGGATGAGCACGGCCATCAGGCCGCCGAGAACGAAGAAGACCGATATGCCGAGGAGGTAGAGGATGCCGATCCTCTTGTGGTCCCTCGTCAGGAGCCACGACCCGAGGCCGTGGGAGGCGTTGAGGTAGTTCGTCCCGCCGGTCTCGGCGGGGCTGGCGGGTGCGCTCACGACTTCCCTCCGGCGGCGGGAGCCGCGGCGGCCGGCGCGGTCGGGGAGACACCGGCGGGCTTCAGATTCTGGATGTACTTGATGAGCTGGACGATCTCCTCCTCGGAGATCTGGTCCTTGAAGGTCGGCATGATCGGCTGGTACCCCTGCACGACCTTCGACGAGGGGCTCAGGATCGACTCGCGCAGGTAGCTCTCGTCGACGACGACGGTCCGCCCGTCGACGAGGGCCACCGGCTTTCCGAAGATTCCGTCGAGGACGGGCGCTCGCGCCGAGCTGTCGGGCCGATGGCAGGTGTTGCACGCCTTCGCGACGAAGAGCTCGTCGCCGGAAGCGACGGCGCCGCCCGCGGAGGGACCTCCCACGAGCCACTTCTGGTAGTCCTGCGGCTCCATCACGTGGATCTTCCCGACCATCTTCGAGTGGTCGACCCCGCAGTACTGGTCGCAGAAGATGTGGTACGTCCCGGTCTTCGTCGCCTTGAACCAGGCCGTCGTGTAGCGGCCCGGGAGGACGTCCATCTTGAGGCGGAAGGCGGGGACGGAGAAGTTGTGGATGACGTCTTCCGAAGTCATCGTCAGCTTCACGGACTGGTTCACCGGCACGTGGAACTCGTTGATCTCCCGCTTGCCCTCGGGGTGCTCGACCTTCCACATCCACTGCTTGCCGTAGACGTGGAACGACCAGGCATCCGCGGGCGGGCGCGAGGTCTCGAAGAAGATCGCCGCCCCCCAGAAGAAGCTGATCATCACGAGGCCGAGCGGGATGATCGACCAGGCGAGCTCGAGGATCAGGGTGTTCCCCTTGATCTCCTGCCCGGTCTCGTCCGCCTTCCGGCGGCGGTACTTGACGAGAAATGCACCGATCGTCGCGACGATCAGGACGGAGAAGAGGACCGACACGCCGACCGTGAAGAAGAAGAGCAGGTCGACCTTCGAGGCGAGGGTCGAGGAGACGGGCGGAAAGACGGGCGCGTTGGGGAGCATCGTCAGGCGCTCGCTCCGGCCTGCGCCCGGCCGCGCCGTTCCCGGCGCAGCATCACGGCGAGAAAGGCGCCGAAGGAGAAGACGAGGAGGGCGCCCGCGATTCGGAGGACGGTCATGGTGGTTGCGGTGTATTTCCCGAGGGCCGGGTTGTACTGGAAGCAGAGGAGGAGGAGCTGGGCGGTAACGCCGCCGACCTTCCCTTCCGAAGCCTCCGAGAGGCCGAGGCGAAGCTCCTTCGGCGCGTATTCGACTCCGAAGAAGTAGCGCGACAGGACCCCTTCGGGGGTGACGAGGACGACGCCCGTCGCGTGGGCGTACTGCTTCTGCAGCTCGTCCCAGCGGTACTTGAAGCCGACGGCCTCGGTCACGCGGCGGATCTGCGTCTCGTCGCCCGTCAGGAAGTGCCAGCCCGCCTCGCCCTCGGCCTTGCGGCCGTAGAGGTCGACGAGGTTCGTCTTCTTCTCGCGGGCGAGAGGGGGCTGCTCGACCGGGCTGAAGCTCAGGGTGACGACCTCGAAGTCGGCGCCCGGCGTCAGGGTGAAGCCCTTCAGGCTCCGGGCGAGGCCCTCGAGGGCGATGCCGCAGAGCATCGGGCACTTGTAGTAGGCAAGGGAGAGGATGACCGGCTTCTTTCCGAAGTAGTCGCCGAGGCGGACGGGTTTGCCGTTCTCGTCCCTGAACGTCGCGTCGAGAGGGAGCTGCGCACCCGTGTGCTGCTCCCAGCCGACCTCGCGGGCGGGCGACGGCATCATCGGCTGGGCGGCCAATGGAAGCGCGGACAGAGCGATGGCGAGGGCGCCGGAGGCGAGGCGAAGGCCTGATCTCACGGCGGTCACTTCGGCCCCGCGGCCGTCCCGGGGACGGAGGGGGCCGGCACGGCTGCGGCCGGGAGCGGCGGCGGAACCGGGAGGCCCCGTTCGGCGAGGAGATCGAGGGCGCGGTCCACGGGGATCTGCGCGACGCCATTGGCGCGGTCGACCCATGCGTACGAGGTCAGGGCGGCCTCCTCTTCCTTCGCGAATTTCAGCATGTCGGCCGTCGGGTCCGCCTGCAGGGCGGCCCGGGGCCGGGGACGGGGCTGGTTCGCCTCGGCGACCGGGAGGGGCGCCGGGTCCTTCGAGATCGACTGCGCCTTGAGGACCTTGCTGAAGGTCCACATCGCCGCGAAGGAGAGGGCGACGAGAAGGGCGAGGCCGACGAGGGCGGCGAGGATCCCCTTGACGTGGATCTCGGAATCGAACTCCGCCGGCTCGTGCTGCGGGCGGTCGTGATCACTCATGGGCGAGCGCCTCCTTGAGGAACGGTTCGTTCTCCGGGAGGAGCGGCCGCGCCTTCAGGCCGAGGGTGAAGAGGAAGAGCCAGAAGCCGCCGAGCGCGAGCGGTGCGGCGAGGTCGAGCCAGTGGAGCGTGAAGGCATCGGCTGAGAACGAAGGGGCGATGAGCCAGTGGAGGTCCAGCCAGCGTGCGAAAAGGAGGAGGACGGCGACCGGGGCGAGCGCCCGGGCGCTCCGCTTCCGGTCGCGCGAGAGGAGGAGCGCGAAGGGAAGGGCGTAGTGAAGGAGGACGAGGGCGATCGTCGTCGCTTTCCAGGCGCCGTTCATCCGCGAGGTGTAGAAGGTCGTCTCTTCCGGGAGGTTCCCCGACCAGATGATGATGAACTGCGAGTAGCCGAAGTAGGCCCAGACGCAGACGAAGGCGAAGAGGAGCTTGCCGAGGTCGTGCAGGTGGCGCGGCTGGAACGGCACGGCGGGGGAGGGCCCCTCGCCGAGAAGGAGCGCCGCGAGCGCGACGAGCGCCATCGCCGCGACGGCCTGCCCGATGATCACGTAGAGGCCGTAGATCGTGGAGTACCAGTGCGGCGTGAGCGACATGAGCCAGTCGAACGCCGCGAACGTCATCGAGAGGAGATACGCGACGAGGCCGGCCGCGCCCCAGCGCTGCATCCAGAGGGCGAGGCGCCGGTCGCCCGTCTCGTCCTGGCGCGCCGAGAGCCTGCCGAGGACCGCGGCGAAGACGATCCAGATGGCGAGGTAGATCGCCGATCGGGTCAGAAACGCCGGGGTGTTCAGCCAGGGCTTCTTGTGCGTGAGGATCGCGTCGGCCGCGACGACCTCTCCGTGCGTCCACTCGTAGAGGGAGTGCGTGCCGAGGGCGATCGGAAGGAACGCCACGGCCGCGAAACCGAGCGTCCGGGGGCTCGCCGCGGCCTCGAGGATCCGGCGGATCATGACGCCCCAGGCGCCGCGCGTGACGTGGTGGAGCAGGAGGACGCCGAGGGCGCCCGCCGACAGGCCCAGCATCCACATGTAGCCGGTGAGGTACGACCGGAAGAACTGGTCCCTGTTCGTCGCGAATCCGGCCGCCAGGAGGACGAGGCCGGCGATGCCGGCGACGAGTCCGATCCGGCCGATCTTCCCGACGCTCTCGGGAGCCAGGTACGAGCCGCCATTCGAGCCAGAGTTCACGGGTGGGCCTCCGAAGCCGGCACGGCCGCGGGGGCGGCGGCGGATTTCTCGAGCGCCTGCCGGTCGGCGTCGGCGAGGGTGGTGACGGGGGCGTTGCGGGAGAACTGGAGCGTCCGGACGTAGGCCGCAATCGCCCACCTGTCGGCGACGGGAACCTGGCTCGCGTAGCTCGACATCTGCCCGAAGCCGTTCGTCATGACGTCGAAGAAGTAGCCGAGGGGCTGCGACCGGAGCCGGTCGATGTGGTAGGAGGGGGGCTGCTTGAAGCCGCGCTGGACGATCATCCCCTGGCCGTTCCCCTGGCGACCGTGGCAGGGGGAGCAGAAGACGTTGAACCGCTGCTGGCCGCGGGAGAGCAGGGCCTTGTCGAAGGGGACGGAAGCCGGGAGCCCGGAGACGAACTTTCCGTCGGGCCCGATGCCGGTGTTGAGGACGGGGTCCTCGCGCAGCCAGCCGCGCGCGATCGTTCCGGCGGGAGGGATCCGCGAGGCGAGACCGTCACGATAGAACTCGCTCCCGGCAAGGGGGCGTTTCTTCGCCTGGTTGTACATCCCCTGCCGGCACCCGGCGCCTGCGAGGGCGGCGAAGGCCAGCCCCACGACGAGGGCGCTCCTGCCCCGGTGGGGGGCGCGGGGGGGCCGCGAAACCCCGCGTTCATTCTAGTTTTCAACTTCGTTGACCTCCACGGGTGCGAGGCTCTCGAGGAAGCGCTTCACCGACGGGGCGTCGAACCTCGGGTCGTCGGATTCGACGACGAGAAAGTAGCCGTCCTTGGAGGCGTGATCGACGAAGCGCGGCACGTTGAAGACCGGGTGGTGGGGCCTCGGAAGGCCGTTGAGAAGGAGCATGCCGAGCGCCGCCGCGAGGCCGCCGTGGAAGATGGCTCCCTCGAACGTCGCCGGGATGAAGGCCGGCCAGGAGTTCAGCGGCCGGCCGCCGATGTTCAGCGGGTAGTCGATAGCGCTCGCCCAGTACGCGAAACCGAAGACTCCCACGGCGCCGACGATGGAGGCCCCGAGGACGAGGAGCGGGAGCTTCGAGTGGTGCAGGTCGAGGGCGTCGAGGACCTTCTCGATCGGGTAGGGGGTGTAGGCGTCGAGCTTCGTGAAGCCCGCGGCCTTCGCGGCCCCGATCGCTTCGAGGAGCTCTTCGGGGGTCCGGAACTCGGCCATGACGCCGTGGAGGAGAGGTTCCGTCTGCGGGCCGTGCATCGCGTTACTTCTCCTCTCCGTGCGCCTTCGTCGCCTCGGGCGTCAGGACGCGCATCTCGAACATGTTCAGCGCGGGGAGGAACCGGATGAAGAGGAGGAGGAGCGTCAGGAAGAGGCCGATCGTCCCTGCGAAGACCGCCATGTCCCACTTCGTGCCGTGGTACATGGCCCAGTTCGACGGGATGTAGTCGCGGGAAAGGCTGACGACGATGATGACGAACCGCTCGAGCCACATCCCGACGTTGATGAACATCGCGATGACCCAGAGCGCCCAGACGTTCGACCGCACCTGCCGGAACCAGAGGAGCTGCGGGACGAGGATGTTGCAGAGGATCAGGAGCCAGTACTGGACGGCGTACGGCCCGGTGAAGCGGTTCAGGACCATGAAGATCTCGAACTCGTTGCCGCTGTAGAAGGCGGCCCAGATCTCGAGGACGTAGCCGTAGGCGACGATGAGACCAGTGGTCAGCATCACCTTCGCCATGTTCTGCAGGTGGCGTTCGGTGATGAAGTCGTGAAGCTTGAAGAGGGGCCTGAGGGGCAGGACGAGCGTGAGGACCATCGCGAAGCCCGCGAAGACGGCGCCCGCGACGAAGTAGGGGGGGAAGACCGTCGTGTGCCAGCCCGGGACGATGCCGACGGAGAAGTCGAAAGACACGATGGAGTGGACCGAGAGGACGAGCGGCGTCGAGAGCCCGGCCAGGAGAAGCGAGGCGACCTCGTAGTTGGCCCAGTGGCGCGCGGAGTTCCGCCAGCCGAGCGCGGCCATCCCGTAGGCGAACCGGGCCACCTTCGACTTCGCGTGGTCGCGAAGGGTGGCCAGGTCCGGCAGCATGCCGACGAACCAGAAGACGATCGATATCGTGGCGTAGGTGGAGACGGCGAAGACGTCCCAGATGAGGGGGCTGCGGAAGTTCGGCCACATGTTGAGCGTCCCCGGGAGCGGCAGGAGCCAGTAGGGGAGCCACGGGCGGCCGAGGTGGAGGATCGGGTACATCCCGGCGCAGGCGACGGCGAAGACGGTCATCGCCTCGGCGAACCGGTTGATCGAGTTGCGCCAGCTCTGGCGCAGGAGGAGGAGGATGGCGGAGATCAGCGTCCCGGCGTGGCCGATGCCGATCCACCAGACGAAGCAGACGATGTCCCAGCCCCAGCCGACGGGGACGTTGTTCCCCCAGATGCCGATGCCGGTCATGAAGAGGTTCGTGACGGCGAGGAGGAAGAGGTTGAGGAGTCCGAAGCCGACGGCGAGGCCGAGAAGCCACCACTTCGGCGTCTTCGTCAGCTTCGTGTGGACCATCTCGGAGATCCGCTCCGTGACGCTCCCCGGGGTGTGACCGGGAGCCAGGACGGGCGGCTGGGCGATCGGGTCGGTGACGCGCACGTCGTTGGTGGTGGACGACATGTCAGCCGGCCTCCACGTCCGGGTTCGGGTTCGTCACCTTGGCCAGGTAGGTCGTCCGGGGCCGCGTGTTCAGCTCCTCGAGGAGCCAGTAGGTGCGGGGCTCGCTCCGGAGCTTCGAGACGTTCGCCCCGGGGTCGTTGATGTTCCCGAAGACGATGGCGTCGGCCGGGCAGGTCTGCTGGCAGGCGGTGCGGATCTCGCCGTCGCGGATGGCGCGACCCTCGCGTTCCGCCACGATCCGGGCCCGGTTGATCCGCTGGATACAGAAGGTGCACTTTTCCATGACGCCGCGGGACCGGACGGTGACGTCCGGGTTCGCGAGCATCTTCAGGACCGGCTCCTGCTCCCTCTCTCCGTTGTACTCGAGGAAGTTGAAGCGCCGGACGTGGTAGGGGCAGTTGTTCGAGCAGTAGCGGGTGCCGACGCAGCGGTTGTAGGCCATCTCGTTCAGCCCCTCGGCGCCGTGGACCGTCGCGGCCACGGGGCAGACGACCTCGCAGGGGGCCATCTCGCAGTGCTGGCACATGAGCGGCTGATGGTGGATCTCGGGGTTCTCGAGGTCGGTCCCTTCGTAGTACTGGTCGACGCGGATCCAGTGCATCTCGCGGTTCTTCCCGACCTGCTCCTTGCCGACGACGGGGATGTTGTTCTCCGACTGGCAGGCGACGACGCAGGCGTTGCAGCCGAAGCAGGAGCCGAGGTCGACGGAGAGCCCCCAGGCGTTTTCCTTGTATTCCCAGCCCGGCTGGAAGAGGGAGGCGTCCTTCGGCGGGAGGCCGTGCCCCTTCGCCCTGGCGGGGTCCTTCAGGTACTCGGGGAGCGACATCACCCGGACGATCTCGCGCCCCTCCAGCCGGAAGTGCTGCTGCGTGTGCGCGAGCGGGGAGCGTGCGCCCGTCTTCGCGACCTGGACGGCGGTGGTCCACGCCGCGGCGGACGTCCGGAGCGGCGTCACGTCGACGCCGACGCCGTTGCCGACGCGCCCGGCGTGCGTGCGTCCGAAGCCGAGGGGAAGCGTGACGACCCCCGCGGCCTGGCCCGGCTGGATCAGGACGGGGAGCTCGACGCTCTTCCCGTTCGCCGTGACCTTGACGACGTCCTCGCTCTGGAGGCCGAGCTTCTGCGCGGTGGCGGGGGAGACGATGGCCGCGTTGTCCCACGTCAGCTTGCTGAGGGGCTTCGGGAGCTCCTGGAGCCAGCCGTTGTTGGCGAAGCGGCCGTCGAGGAGCGACGGGTCGGGCCGGAAGACGGCCTCGAGGTCGGAGGCGGGCGGCCGCTCGCCGCGGCGGCGGCCAGGGCCCTGCGACTTCCGCGACGCGCACCGGGAGCACCTTCGGCGCGAAGGCGGTGCCGGAAACGACGCCGTCGTGAAGCGACTTTCTCCAGAACGCCTCGAAGTCGGCCTCGGCCGGCCGGGCCGCTTTCCAGCCCTCCTTGACGACGTCGTAGCCTTTGCGGGGAGACTCGTCGAGGAGAACCGAGAGGAGCTCGTGAGGAGACTTCCCCTCGTAGAGAGGCTCGACGAGGGGCTGGACGATCGCGGCGGTGCCGTCGAGGGAGCGGACGTCGCTCCAGGCTTCGAGGTAGTGGGCCATCGGGACGGCCCACTGGCAGTAGCGCGAGGTCTCGTCGGGGTAGCCGGTGAGGTGGACGCGCAGGCCCGCTTTCAGGAGACTTTCCCCGAAAGCGAGGTCGGACGGGGCGTCGTAGACGGGATTTCCTCCGAGGATGAGGAGGAGCTGGACCTCGCCATTCCTCACGTCCGCGACGAGGTCGCCGAGGGAGGCGAGCTGGTCGACCGGCGCCGCTTCGACCGGATCGGTCAGAAAGACGGTCTTCCCGAAGTTACCCAGCGTCTCGTTGATCGCGTGGGCGGCGGCGTGAACCTCGGGCGGCGCGAAGTCGCCCGCAACGACCACGGAGTGGCCGGCCGAGGCCTTCAGGTCTTTCGCGGCGCTGGCGGCGAGCTTGAGCGCCCTCTCGTCGAGGCCGGCCGGCTTCGTGAATCCGGCGACCCCCGCCTCCGTCCCGAGCGCCTGGGCGAAGGCGGCGAGGGCGCTCGCCCGGAGCGGCAGGCGGTGATCGGCGAGCGTCCCCGTCGGAGACGGCGACACCTCGACCGCGTAGAAGCGGGACATTCCCTTCGACCCGCCCGAGAGGCGCCGCCGGGCCGAGAAGGCCCTGGCGTTCCGGACGGAGTCGGGACCGGAGGAAAGGAAGTCGGAATCGAGGGAAACGATGACGTCGGCGGCGGCGAGGTCGTACCGCGTTTCGGCGTTCTGGCCGAAGGCGAGACGGGAGCCGGCCCGGACCGAATCGCGTCCGGCGGACTCCCACTGGTGCCACTTCGCCTTCGGGAAGGCGGCGAGGAGCGCCTTCATCTGCGCGGCGAGGGTCGGGGAGGTGACCGTCCCGGTCAGGATCCGGAGGCCGGCGCCTTCGATCTGCTTCTGGGCCTTCCCGGCCGCCTGCAGCTCGGTGACGAGCCGGGGCCAGGTGTCGAGGATTCCGAGCTTCGTCGGGACCTTGAGGCGGTCCGGGTCGTAGAGGCCGAGAACGGAAGCCTGGGCGACGGCCGTGGCCCCCCCGAGACTTGCCGGATGCTCGGGGTTCCCCTCGACCTTCGTGGGGCGCCCTTCGTGACTCTCGGCGAGGAGGGGCTGGGCGAAGCCTCCGACCGTCATCGCGGTGGCGAAGAAGAGCGGAACTCCCGGGACGAGCTCTTCCGGCTGCTTCACGTACGGGACGATCTTCTCGACGGGCTGGCGAGTGCAGGCGGTCATGCCGGCCAGGGCCATCGAGGCCATGCCGAGCTCGAGGAACCGCCGGCGGGAGAAGCCCTGATCGAGGCTCTCGTCCCAGTCGGAGGCGTGCCTCGGGTACTCCGTGGCGAGGAACTGCCGGAAACGCGCGTCGTCGGCGAGCTCTTCGATTCCGCGCCAGAAGGCCGGTCCCCTGCCGGGTCCGGAGGCGCTCGCGGATCTCGGCGAGGTCGAGGGGGAAGCGGGCGGGCCCGGCCGGGAGTCCTTCCGCGGGCTCGGGACGAAGGGTCGGAAGGCTCATCGGGTCGCTGCTCCTTCAGTCCGGCGGCTCAACGGTGGCAGGTCCCACAGGACGTGATCTCGGCGGGCGGACGTACCTTGTACTTTCGACGAGCTCGGCCGAGCGTCTCCTGGTCCTTCGCCTTCCAGTTCATGTTGAAGACTTCTTCCTTCGGGCGGATGAACTTCTCCGGGTTCCTGTGGCACTCGAGGCACCAGCGCATCTGGAGCGACTCGGCCGAGCGCATCAGGCGCATCTGGTCTACGGGGCCGTGGCAGCTGGCGCACCCGATTCCCTTGGCGACGTGGATCGAGTGGTTGAAGTAGGCGAAGTCGGGAAGGTCGTGGACCTTGTTCCACTCGATCGGCTGCCCGGTCCGGTAGCTGGACCGGACCGGCTCGAGCATTGGGGCCTCGTTCCAGACGATCTTGTGGCAGTTGTAGCAGGTGGACGTCGGAGGGATGCCGGCGACGGCGGACTTCTCGACGGAGGTGTGACAGTACCGGCAGTCGATACCGAGCCCCGCGACGTGGTGCTCGTGGCTGAAGGGGACCGTCTGCTCGACGGTTTCTCCCCGGCGCTGGTTGAAACCGGCGTAGTCGAGCGCGAGAAGCGAACCGACGGCGCCACCCGCGACGAGAACGAGGGCGGCGATCGAAGCCGGCGCGAGGTAGTTCGCGCTCTTCGGAAAGAGCTGTGCCATCTTCGCTTATGCCTTTCTAGGGCCGGGAGTGGGCAAGGGCAGCGAGTCGTCCATGCCCGACGGCCGGATCAAAACCGGACGTGGAGGTCTACCTTTCACTACCCTCTCCTCACGGTGAGTCGCCGATGAGCGGCGGTCTCAAAAAGGCCCTTGAAGGTACCTTCGGCTCCGAACAGGCCCTTTGTTGGAGGGTTGCAGTCGAGGACGCCCGCGGGACTCAGAATCCGGTCGGCTTCTTCGGGATCCGCCCCGACTTCAAGGTCTCGCTCCGGAGGCGCCGGCCGACGATTCGTTCGACCATCCGGCCCGTGGCGAGGATGCGGTCGACGTCGAGGCCGGTCTCGATCCCCATTTCGTCGAGCATGACGACGAGGTCTTCGCCGCTGACGAGACCGACATTGTTCGGGTCCTGGTAGTAGTAGCGGCCGGTGCCGGAGACGGGGGAGCCTTCGAAGAAGTTCGCGGGCTGCCCGCCGATCCCGCCGAGGGTGCTCTCGTACCTCACGATCCCGGCCTGGAGGGCGGCGAGGACGTTCGCCAGACCCCAGCCGCGGGTGACGTGGAAGTGGGCGACGTGCCTGGCGACGTCGGGGATCGCCTCGAGGACCATCGAGTAGTAGGCGTAGACCCGGTCCGGCGGGGCCGATCCGTCGTGGTCGGCATGCTCGATGTCGTCCGCGCCGATCGCGAGGAAGCGTTTCGTGAAGGTCACGGCGTCCTCGAGCTTCGTCGGGCCCTCCATCGGGCAGCCCCAGATCGTGCTGACGGTGCCGTTGACCTTCAGCCCCGCGTCGTGGGCCTTCCTGATGCAGCGCTCGGCCTCGGCCCAGTACCCGGCGTGGTCGAGCCCCGAATTCTTCTTCATGTGGGTGGCCGAAGTCGAGACCATCATCAGGATCCGGTCGGGGCCCCAGCCTTCGGCCCTCGCCTCGATCGCCCGGTCGACGGCCTTCTCGCGAATCGTGACGGCCGTCAGCTCGACGTCCGCGATCACCTTCTCGACGCGCCGGCTCTCGCGGATCCCCTTCAGCAGCTCGTCCGAGTCGGCGAACTGGGGCATCGCTTTCGGGTTTCCGAGGTTCGTCACCTCCAGCCGGCGGTAGCCCGCGAGGATCAGCTCTTCGAGGACCCAGAGCTTGGCCGTGGTGGGAATCCACTTCTCCTCGTGCTGGAAGCCGTCCCGGACGGTGATGTCGGCCAGCTCGACGCGCTTGGGGAGATTCCAGTTCGCCATTCGTTCACCTCAGGAGGTCACGGGCCGAAAGGACCGTGAAGGCGTGCGTTTCGAAGGTGGCGGCGACGCTTCCGAGGTGCCCCCCCTTCAGGTAGTCGAGTCCGAGCGGATGCGTCTTCGCACGCTCGACGAGAGCTGCGACGAGGGCGGGATCGCGAGGGTCGCCGGGATGAGCGTGCAGCGGGTCGGGTGCGCCGAGGAGGGCGTTGAGGAGCTCGTCCGGGCTCGCGTGGGAGTGGTGGACGAGATCGGCGAGCGCGCCGACGACGGCCTCGACGGTGGCTTCCGGGAGGCCGGAACGGGCGGAGGCGTCGCGTACGAGCGAGGCGTGGTTCAGGGACATCTCTTCTCCATCGGCCCTTTCAAGGAACCGGCGGGACGACGGGGCCGCTCCGGTCGGCGAGCGCCCCGAGAAACGCGACGATCGAGGCGATCTCGTCGCCGGTCAGCTCCTTGCCGAGCTGGTGCCAGGCCATCTTCTTCACGGCCTCGTCGAGCCGGTCGACGGAGCCGTCGTGGAAGTACGGCCCGGTGTTCACGGCGTTCCGCAGGGACGGGACCTTGAACTTCCGCCGGTCCTCCTCGTTCTTCGTGACCCCGAAGCGACCCTCGTCCTTCGTGTCCCACTGCTTGACGAGGCCGAGGAGCTGGTACTGGTTCGCCCCGATGGTGGGCGAATTGTGGCAGGTGGTGCAGCCCGTCTTCAGGAAGAGCTGAAGGCCCGCGGTCTCGCGGTGCGAGAGGGCGTCGAGATCGCCCTTCATGAAGTCGTCGAGGCGATCGCGAGTCCGAAGGGTCCGCTCGAAGGCGGCGAGGGCGCGAGCGGTGTTGCCGAGCGTGACGGGCTCGGCCTCCCCCGGGAAGGCCGATTCGAAGCGCTCCCGGTACTCCGGGGCGGCGCGAAGTACGGACTCGACCGCGGCGGCGCTCGGCATCGCCATCTCGACCGGGTTGAGGATGGGCCCGCTGGCCTGCTCCTCGAGCGTCATCGCGCGCCCGTCCCAGAACTGCGCGACGTGGTACCCGGCGTTCTTCACGCTCGGGGAGTTCCGGGCGCCCTTCGCCCCCGAAACCCCCGCGGACGTCGCCTTCTCGTCGGCCCCGGAGGGCCTCTCGCCGTCCAGCCGGTGACAGTCGTTGCAGGACTGGGAGCCGGTTCCTGAAAGGCGCTTCTCGAAAAAGAGCGCTCTGCCGAGGGCGACGCGCTGCGGCGTGTCGGTATCGGCGCCGGGCATCGTCGCCGGGAGGACTCCGAACGTCGCGCCCGCCCGCGCGGCGAGGGCCTTTCTCGTGGCCCGGTCGACCTTCGGCTCGGGCGCCTTCCTCCCGCAGCCGATGAGGCCGAGCACGAGGAAGGCGGCGAGAACCGGAGTCCGTTTCATCGGAGCGGGATTCTAGACGCACGCGAACGGAGCTTCCCAAATGCCCCGTCCGGCTCCTACGATGACCCCATGCCTCGCACGTGGCTTCGCCGGGGTCTCGTCGCCGCCGCGCTCGTCCTCGCCGCCGTCGTCCTTCGATTCACGTTCTTCCGGCCCGAGCCGGTCCCCGTGACCGTCATCGCCGCGACGCGCGGGCCCGTCGAGGCGACCGTGGCCGGGAGCCGCGCCGGAACGGTGAAGTCGCGGCGCCGCGCGACGCTGAGCCCGGAGACGGGCGGGCGCGTCGAGCGGCTCGCGGTCCACAAGGGCGGTCGCGTGAGGAAGGGGGACGTCCTCGTCCGGCTCGCCGACGAGGACGTCCGCGCCCAGCTGACGCTGACGGAGCGGTCGCTCGCCGTGGCCGAAGCCGCCGAACGCGAGGCGTGCCGGGCCGCCGATCAGGCGAGGCGGGACCTGACGAGAAGCGAGAGTCTCGCGCGGGACGAGGTCCTCTCGCTCGGGCTCCTCGAGCGGGCTGAGACCGAGGCGGGGATGACCGCCGCGGCCTGCGAGGCGGCGAGGGCCCGCGTGGGCCAGGCGCGGGCTTCGCTGGAGGTGACGCGGGTCGCCGTGGGGAAGACCGTCCTCAGGGCTCCCTTCGACGGCGTCGTGGCCGAGATCTCGACTGAGGAGGGAGAGTGGGTAACCCCGTCTCCGCCCGGTCTCCCGATTCCCCCCGTCCTCGAGCTCTTCGACCCGGAAGACAACTACATCAGTGCGCCGCTCGACGAAGTGGACGTCGGGCGCGTGAAGCTCGGGGCCACGGTCCGCGTCACACTCGACGCCTACCCGGGGCGGACCCTCGCCGGAACGGTGACTCGCGTCGCCGACTACGTCCTTGACCTGAAAGAGCAGAACCGGACGTTCGAGGTGGAGGTGAAGCTGGCGGACTCCGCGTTCGCGCGGACGCTCCTTCCGGGGACCTCCGCCGACGTCGTCGTCGTCCTGGCCCGGAAGGAGGAGGCGCTCAGGGTTCCGACCTACGCGATCCTGCCTGGCGGAAGCGTTCTCCTCCTTTCGAAGGAACGGCTCGTCTCCGCAAAGGTCGGAGTGGGGCTCAAGGGAGCCGAGTGGACCGAGGTTCTCTCCGGGCTCGCCGCGGGCGACTCCGTCGTCACGTCGCTGGACAGGGCCGACGTGAGGGAAGGGGCGCGGGCGCGGGTCGAGGAGACGCGGTGATCGAGCTGACGGGGGTTTCCCGAACCTGGGAGGTCGGGGGCCAGCCCGTTCACGCGCTTCGCGAGGTGAGCCTTTCGATCGCCGCGGGGGAGTACGTCGCCGTGATGGGCCCTTCGGGTTCCGGAAAGTCGACGCTCCTCTCCCTCCTGGGAGGGCTCGACCGGCCGACGTCCGGCTCCTATCTCTTCGAGGGGCGCGAGGTGGCGAGTCTCTCCGACGACGAGCTCTCGCGGCTCCGGCGGGAGCGGATCGGCTTCGTCTTCCAGTCGTTTCACCTCGTCCCCCGGATGACGGCGCTCGAGAACGTGACGCTCCCTCTCGTCCTGGCCGGCGTCCCGCTCCAGGAGCGTCTGGCGCGAGCCGCCGAGGCGCTCGAGTCGGTGGGGCTCTCGGCGCGGAGCGGCCACCGCCCCGACCAGCTCTCGGGAGGCGAGAAGCAGCGGGTCTGCCTCGCCAGGGCTGTCGTCTCCGGGCCCGGTCTTATCCTCGCCGACGAGCCGACCGGGAACCTCGACAGCGTCTCGGGCGGGGAGATCGTCGCCCTCCTCGAGAGGCTTCACGCGGGCGGCCGCACGCTTCTAGTCGTGACGCACGACCAGGGGGTCGGCGCGAGGGCGCCGCGAAAGGTCCGGCTCGCGGACGGGCGCATCACGGGGGACGGGGCCGCGTGAGGGGCGGCGACCTGCTGCGGTTCGCGGCCGGGGCCCTTCGCGGGCACCGGCTCCGGACGTCGCTCTCGCTCCTGGGCGTCGCGATCGGCGTCGCGGCGGTCCTTCTCCTCACGAGCCTCGGCGAGGGGGCGCGCCGTTACGTCACCGGCGAGTTCGCCCTCCTCGGCTCGAACCTCGTGATCGTCCTGCCCGGAAAGGCCGAGACGACCGGGGTCGTCCCGGTGTCCGGAGGGGTCCCGAACGACCTGACGCTCGAGGACGTCGAGGCGCTCCGGCGGCGCGTCTCGACCCTCTCCGCGGTGGCCCCCCTGTCGGTTGGCGGGCTGACGGCCCGGCGGGGGGAACGGAGCCGCGACCTCACCGTCGCCGGCGTGACCGCCGAGTGGAGGGAGATCCGGCGCCTCGCGCTGCGGGAAGGGACCTTCCTCCCGCCCGGAGAACCGTCGCGCGCCCCGCGGGTCTGCGTGATCGGGGCGAAAGTGGCGGAAGAGCTCATCCCGGGGCGCTCGCCGCTCGGGGAGACGCTTCGGCTCGGGGAGGAGAAGTTCCGCGTGACGGGCGTCCTCGCGCCGCGGGGCGTCTCGCTCGGCCTCGACCTCGACGAGGTCGTCCTGATCCCGATCGCGCACCAGCTCCGGATGTTCGACCGCCGTTCCGTATTCCGGATCCTCTGCGAGGCGCGGTCGCCGCGCGACGTCGACGGGGCGAAGAGGGCGATCCTGGCGGTTCTGAGGGACCGGCACGATGGCGAGGAGGACGTGACGGTCCTGACGCAGGACGCGGTGATGAAGACGTTCGGAAAGATCCTCTCGATCCTCACGGCAGCCCTTGCCGGGATCGCCGGGGTCTCGCTCACCGTCGCCGGCGTCGGGATCATGAACGTGATGCTCGTGTCGGTCTCCGAGCGGACGCGGGAGGTGGGCCTCCTCAAGGCGCTCGGCGCGAGCCGCGGTCAGATCTTGCGGGCCTTCCTCGTCGAGGCGGCTCTCCTGTCGACCGCGGGGGGAGTCCTCGGCCTGCTCGCGGGGTGGGGCGGCACGGCGCTCCTGCGACTCCTCTACCCGGGCTTCCCGGTCGAGCCGCCCCTCTGGGCCGTCGTGGCGGCGCTCGCCGTGTCGGTCTCGGTCGGTCTCGTCTTCGGAGTTCTCCCGGCCCGGCGGGCGGCGCGACTCGACCCGATCGTGGCGCTGGCGAGGCGCGCGTGACTTCCGCCGACGTCCTCCGCCTCGCCCTCGGCTCGGTGACGGCGCACCGGCTCCGGTCGGCGCTCACCGTCCTCGGCATCGTCATCGGCATCGCCTCGGTCGTCCTGCTGACCTCTCTCGGGGAGGGGACGCGGCAGGCCATCCTGTCGGAGTTCTCGCAGTTCGGGACGAACACGCTCGTCGTGACGTCGGGGAAGATCCAGACCCACGGGATCGCAGCGGCGGCGGGCGGAACGAACCGACCCCTGACGCTCGGCGACGTGGAGGCGCTGCGCGCCGTACCCGGGGTGGAGAAGGTGGTCCCCGTCGTCTTCGGGACAGCCCGGGTCTCCTCGGGAGAGCGCGCCCGCGACACGTTCGTCTACGGCGCCACGTCGGACGGGCCGGAGGTCTGGAGGTTCGAGGTCCGCATGGGGAGCTTCCTTCCGGAATCGGAGCTCGGCCGGGCGATGCCCGTCGCCGTCCTCGGGCCGAAGCTGAAAACGGAGCTCTTCGGGGCCGAGAACGCTCTCGGCCGGCGCGTGAAGGTCGGCGGGAACCGCTTCGTCGTCATCGGCGTCATGGCCCCCGTCGGCCAGTTCATCGGCCTGACGCTCGACGACGCGGTCTACGTCCCCGTCGCCTCGGCCCAGCAGCTCTTCGACCACGCGCACCTGATGGAGATCGACGCCACTTTCACGCCGGGGCTTCCCCCGGCGGCGGTCGTGGCCGGCGTCAAGAGGGTCCTCTCCTCGCGCCACGGCGGGGAGGAGGACTTCACCGTCATGACGCAGGGGGAGATGGTCGACACCTTCGGTCGCGTCTTCGCCGTCGTGAGCGCCGCCGTCGCGGGGATCGGCGCCATCTCGCTCCTCGTCGGCGCGATCGGGATCCTCACGATGATGTGGATCGCGGTGGGGGAGAGGACGGCCGAGATCGGTCTCCTCAAGGCGCTCGGGGCGACGCGGACCGACGTGAGGAACCTCTTCCTCGCCGAAGCGGCGCTCCTCTCCGGCGTCGGCGGAGCGGCGGGAGTCGCCACGGCCGTCGCCCTCGGCGCCCTGGTCCGGGTCGCCCTGCCCGCGGTTCCGTTCTCCACTCCCGCGGGGTACGCCGCGGCCGCGCTCGGAACGGCGGTGGGCGTCGGACTCCTCGCGGGGGTGGTGCCGGCTCGGCGCGCGGCGGCGCTCGACCCCGTGGAGAACCTCCGCGCGGAATAGGGGCCGCCTCCAGCCCTTCGGCGGCGACGACCGTGACGTCGGCGGCCGGGATGACGCGAGCGGCGGGAGCTTTCGCCGCCGCCCGCGTCTCCGGGGCTCCTCAGGCGTGGTGGCGCTTGCCGTCGTGCAGGAGGAATCGCGCGAGCGCCGGGAGGACGACCAGGGCGCCGACCATGTTCATCAGGAAGAGGAAGGCGAGGAGGAGCCCCATGTCGGCCTGGAACTTCAGCGGGGAGAACATCCAGGTGGCGACGCCGATCGCCAGCGTGATGCCCGTGAAGAGGACGCCGTTGCCCGTCACCTCGAGGGTCTTGAAGTACGACTCCCGCAGGGATTCCCCGCCGCGGTAGAACTCCCGGAAACGGCTGTACAGGTAGATGCCGTAGTCCACCCCGACGCCGACGCCGAGGGCCGCCACGGGCAGCGTGCTCACCTTGAGACCGATCTCGAGCATCGCCATCAGCGCGTAGGAAAGGAGAGACACGAGAAGCAGCGGGATCAGGATGCAGAGCGTGCCGCGAAGGGAGCGGTAGGTGACGAGGCAGAGAAGGATGACGGACCCGAAGACGCAGGCCATGATCGGGTACTGCGCGGCGTCGACGACCTCGTTCGTCGCCGCCATGACGCCGACGTTTCCGGTAGCGAGCCGGAAAGCGACGGCGGGATTCCCGTGCCGGGCCTCGAACGCCTTCACCTCCGTCACGACGCGCTGGATGGTATCCGCCTTGTGGTCGGTGGTGAAGAGCATCACCGGCATGACGCTGCAGTCCGAGTTGAGGAGGCCGCTGGTGGTCGGGACGTAGGTGACCGACTGCTGGAGGACCGACTGGTTGCGCGACAGGACCCTCCACTTCGGGCTCCCCTCGTTCCAGCCGGCGTTCAGCATCTTCGCGATTCCGGCCAGGTCGACCGTCGACTGGACGCCCGGCACGTTGGCCATGTGCCACGAGAAGTCGTCGATCGTGCTCATCACCGCGTGGTCGACGCACCCCTCCGGCTTCGTCTCGGCGATGACGTTGAGGATGTCGACGCCGATCGAGAACTTCGACGTGATCGCAGCCGTGTCGAGGTTGTAGCGGGAATCGGCGCGGAGCTCGGGAACGCCCCGGTGGAGGTCTCCGACCTGGATCTGCCGCCCCTTCCAGGCGCCGAGGGCCCCGAGCAAGACCGCGAGGCCGACGATGACCGCTGCCGGTCCCCTTTCCGTGACGACGGAGAAGCGACGCCAGAGCTTTTCCATGTGCCGGGCCCGCCGGTGGAGCTTCTCCCGGTAGCTGTCGTCCAGCCTGAAATAGGAGAGGAGCACCGGCAGGAGGACGAGATTGGTGAGGATGATCGCCGCGACGCCGAGGCTCGCCGCCACGGCGATCTCCTGGATCACCCGGATCCTGATGAAGAGGATCGTGAAGAAGCCGATCGTGTCCGTGGCGAGGGCGATGCCGCCCGGGACGAGGAGGCGGCGGAAGCTGTTGCGCGCGGCCGTCAGGCTGTCGGCCCCGTCGAAGAGCTCGGAGCCGTTGGAGCTGACCATCTGCACGCCGTGGCTCACGGCGATCGCGAAGACGAGGAACGGCACGAGGATCGACATCGGGTCGATGCCGAAGCCCAGGAGCGTGATGAAGCCGAGCTGCCAGACGACGGCGATGGTGGCGCAGGCCAGGACGATCGCGGAAAGCCAGTGGGACTGCGAGTAGAAGTAGACGAGCAGGCCGGTGATCACGAACGTCACGAGAAAGAAGAGGATGACCCGGGTCGCTCCGCCGGCGATGTCCCCGATCACCTTGGCGAAGCCGATGACGTGGACGTCCACGGGCGAGCCCGGAACGAAGTCGGCGTCGAACTTCTCCCGGACGTTCTTCTCGATCAGCTTCGACAGGGCGATGACGTCCAGCTTCCTGCCGGTCGTCGGGTCGACCTCCATCAGCTCGGCGCTTATGAGTGCGCCGGAGAAATCGTTCGCAACGAGCCGGCCGACGATTCCGGCCTTCAGGATGTTGCGTCGCACCTTCTCGAGCCCTTCGGGGCTCGTCTCGAAGTCGTCGGGGATCACGTTGCCGGCCGCGATCCCGTCCTCGATCACCTCGGTGAATCGGACGTTCGGCGTGAAGAGCGACTGGACCCGGCCCCGGTCCACGCCCGGCAGGAAGAAGACCTCGTCGGTCGCCTTCTTCAGGGCGTCGAAGAACGCCGGCGTGAACATGTTCCCGTCGCGCGCCACGAGCGCCACGAGCACCCGGTTCGCCCCTCCGAACTCCTGCTGGTGCTTCAGGAACGTCCCGATGTACGGGTGCTTGAGCGGCAGCTGCTTCGTGAAGCCCGCGTCGACCCTCAGGCGGGAGTTCGACCAGACGAACAGGGCCGTGACCGCCAGGAAGAGGAGGATCACCAGGCGGCGATGACCGAAGACGAGGTGCTCCAGGCGTTCGGTCAGCGTGGGCTTGCCGGCCATGCGTCGTTCCTCTTTTCCGTTCGGAGAAGTTTCCGTCGTCATCGCTCGATCTCCGCCCTGCGGATTCCGCCTTCACCGAAGAGGAGCACCGTGCGCTCGTCCCCCCGCGCCAGGGCGACGATCGCCTTGCGGTCGGACAGCTCCTGCTTGCGCACCGTCCGGCCGCCGTCCTCGCTCCAGAGGAGCGTTCCCGCCATGCCTCCGAGGACGAGGCGTCCGGGGCCGAGCTCGAGCCCGGAGGTCAGGGTCGCGTCGGTCCCCGTCTCGATCTTCGTCCAGGTGGCCCCGCGGTCCGAGGAGCGGAAGAGGTGGCCGCGCAGGCCGAAGGCCAGCAGTGGACCGTCCGAGAGCGGCAGGAGTCCGAAGAACGAGCCCTGGTAGGGCGAAGGCAGAGGCGTCCAGACGCGGCCGCCGTCGTCGGACCGGTAGAGGTGCCCCGCCTCGGCGGCGAGGTAGAGGGTGCCGTCGCTGGCGGCGACGATCTGGTTGAGGTGGAAATCGTCCTCCCCGTTGACGGAGCTGCGCTGCCAGGTGTCTCCTCCGTCCTCCGTGGCGAGAAGTCCGCCATAGGCTCCGATGGCCAGGCCACGGCGGGCGTCGGCGAACCAGACGTCGAGGAGCGGCTTCTCGTTCTCGGGTGCGTGGTGGACTCTCTCCCAGGTCCCGCCGCCGTCGCGGGTCCGCAGGACGACTTCGTCGTGGCCCACGACCCAGCCGAGCTTGCCGTCGTGCAGGTAGACGCCGGTGAGAAGGGCCCGGTTAGGCACCTCGGCCTGAACCCACGACCGTCCGGCGTCGCCGGAAACCAGGATGTGGCCCCTCTCGCCGACCGCGACGAGCCGGCCGCCCCGGGAGGCGACGTCGAGAAGCAGCGAACGGGGCGCCAGAGGCGCCTTCACGGCCCGCTCCGCCGGCGCCGCTCCCTCGGCGCGGGCACCCGTCGCCAGGAGAGCCAGGGACGCCAGCCAGCTCAGAAGAATCACGCAGACGCCGGACGGACCGGTGAACCGACCGCTCACGAGAGACCTCCTTGATCGCCACGCGGTCGCGGGGGCCGGACGCTCTCGCCCGGCCCCCGCGACGGCCGCCTACCGAACGCCTTCCCGGCGCAGGGCGTCGGGCTGGAAGTCCGCCTCGGTCCGCTTGAGGTTGAAGTCGTGGACCCGTCCCTCGTTGAAGAGGCCCATGATCAGGTAGCGGCCCGCCTGGAGGTCGGTGTGCACCTCGGCCGCGGTCCAGGTCCCGGGCACGTTGTAGAAGTTCATCGCGTGCCCTTCGGAGACCCGCCAGAGCTGGTCCCGGTTGTCGTACTGGTCCATGAGGACGATCTGCCAGGAGTCTTCGTCCAGGTAGAAGGTGCGCCTCTTGTAGGTGTGCCGCTCACCGGCCCGAAGCGTCGCGTCGACGATCCAGACCCGGTGCAGCTCGTAGCGTGCGTGGTCGGGATTGATGTGCAGGGGCGTGATGATGTCCTTGTACTTCAGCTTCGGGTCCTGGAGCCTGTAGCTGTTGTAGGGAACGTAGATCTCGCGCTTGCCGACGAGCTTCCACTCGTAGCGGTCCGGCGCCCCGTTGAACATGTCGAGCTGGTCGCTCGTCCTCATGTTGTCCGCGGCGGTACCCGGGTTGTCGTACGCCACCTGCGGCGCCCGCCGGACGCGGCGCTGTCCGGGGTTGTAGACCCAGGCGTCGCGGGGCTGCTTGACCTGGTCGCCCATCTCGTGAACGAGCAGGATGCCGCCGGCGAGACGCGCCGGGGCGGTGACCGTCTGCTTGAAGTAGAGGATGCGGTTCCCCAGCTTCTCCGCGGTCATGCCCGGGAGGTGGTAGAGGAATTGGGTTTCCTCGTCGAACTGGACCGGCGTGAACTGCCCGCCACGGGTCGGCGCCGCCTGCATCACCCACCGGCCGGCCGTGTCGCCGCGGTAGCGCAGCATGTGGTTCCAGATCACCTCCACGCCGCTCTTCGGCAGCGGGAAGGCCGGCCCGCCGACGGCACCCTGGACGCCGTTGCCGCCGTTCACCAGCTTCGCGCGGGTGAGGTTCTGGCTCGTGGCGTCGTAGACCCGCTGCGGCACCGAGGCGCTGCGGCGGGTCGGGTAGACGTTCATCTTGAAGGTACCGTAGGTGCGCAGCATCGCCTTGTGACCCTCGGAAAGCTGCGCGGCGTACTGGTCGAGGTTCTTGGCGGTGATCGTGAAGAGCGCCTTGTCGGCCGCGTACGGGTCGACGTAGTGCTTTCCGGGAACGTAGCCCGCCGGGGGCTTGGTGATGCCGCCGTCCCACGAGGGAATCGTGCCGGCGGCATTCCCCGCCTTCTCCGCGCCGAGCGGCGTCAGGTCCGCGCCGAGGCGGCCGCCTTCCTGGGCGGAAAGGGGAGGGAAGCCGGTGAGGAGGGCCACCGAGGCCAGGGAGAGGATCGCGACGAATCGTGCCGTGCTGCGCATGTGGACTCCCTCAGAAGCTGAACTTGACGTTGCCCGCGAGGAAATCGCGGTCGTTGAGCAGGTTGTACCGATCGGCGCCGAAGAAGCTCGTGTAGCTCAGGTCCAACTCCCAGCTGATGCGGTACTGGAAGCCGAGCCCGATGGTCAGCGCCTTGCGGCCTTCGAGGAAGCTCCCCCCGGGTCCCGGGGAGATTCCATTCACGTCCTGGGCGAAGGAGAAGCGGGGCGAGATGTTGATCGCCGCGATCGCGTTGTTGAAATCGAAGCGTCCGGCGACGACGTAGCCCCAGGCGCTCGACGTGGGGAACGCCGAGGCGGGCTCGGTGCCGGGCTGGACCTTCGCCGTCTGGAAGACGGGGTTCCCAGAGGTGTACGTGCCGGGGGCCTCCAGGCGCAGGACGCTCTGTTCCGGGAGGTTCTGCACCTTGCTCCATCCGCCTTCGACGACGAGGACCAGCTGGTCGGCGCCGAGGACGCGGCTGAAGGCCTTCGTGGCTGTCATCTGGACCTGGGTCGTGTCGAACGTGCGGTAGCCCTGGATCTCCTCGGAGAATCCGTAGGCCCCGATCTGGTTGTTCGCCGCGAGAAGGTTCCCCAGTCCCCTGAGCGGCGCCAGCTGGGGTATGGCCGGCAGAAGCCGGAGCGGCGTGAGCGCGGCGTAGAGCAGCTCGACGTCGTCCATCTGAAGCGGCACGTCCAGCCGGTGCGAGACCTCGCCCTGGAGCGCGACACCGGATCGGCCGAGCTGCGTGTTGAAGCTGAGGCCGAAGAGCTTGATGTCCTCCGGGTACGCGAGGAAGTACTGCGCCGTGGCCGCATAGTTACCCGTCCTGAGGATGCCGTCCTGGGTGCCGGTCTTCGCCATGATGACCGGCAGGCGGCTGTGGTAGTTGATGAAATAGGCCCCGAACTCGGCTCCGCCCAGGCTGTTGGTCATGAGCTTGAAAGCGGCGCCATACTGCCCGCTGTCGGGGGCGCCGCGATCGGCGCCGCGCGGAACGGCCACGCCGACCGGGCTTCCACCGATCGGAGGGTGCCCCACTGGAATCGAGTCCGGCGCGGAACCGAAGCCGAGCATGACCTTCGTCGCCCCGGCACCGGCCAGGTCGGTCGTGCTGAAGTAGCTCCCGACCGCGTCCGCCTTGGTCTCCGCCCAGGAGTACTGGTAGAAAACCTCGAACGACGTGTTCTCGGACGGCTTGACGCTGAGCTTCACGGCTCCCACCGGCAGCAGCGCGTCCCGCAGCTCGGCCCCGGGGACCCGGAGGGCGCTGACGTCGACGGGGTTGATGGCGTTGATGCCGCCCTGGAGGAAGGTGCTCTCTCCCCAGTTGATGACCTGCCAGCCGGCGCGGACCTCGCCCGGCAGCGTACCGAGATTGAACCGGTACCAGAGGAAAGCGTCCCGAATCTCGGCTCGGCTGCCGACCCTCTTCATGGCCTCGTCCGAGAGAGGTGTCCTCGCCCGGTCGTTCTTCTCGTTCTCGTAGTCGTAGAAGGCGAAGGCCCGGACGAAGCCGCCGACGTTCTTGTAGCTCATCTCGAGCTCGGTCGTCACCTTCCCCGCGTTCGTGAAGATCCCCGTCTCGTAGTTCTGGTCGCCGTCGTCGCCGTTCACGGAGAACGCCGTGCCGCCCGCGGCGGCGCCGATGATCCTCTTGTCGGGATCGTCGAGCCGAAGGCCGAGGCCGTACGTGAGCGTCGTGCCCCAGCTCCACTTGAAGTCCCCCGACTGTCCGTCGATCGCTGCACCCGGCAGGGCGCCGAGCGCGAGTGCGACCGCGAGTGAGAGGGCCGGTGTTTTCGTTCCTGAACTCTTCCGCCGCAGCAATTTCATTTCGCCTCCACCTCAAAGAAATGGTCCAAAGCCCGCCTCGGCCACCCGCCGGGACCGGAAAGGGAATCCGTGAACGAAAGCGACAGATGATAGGCGAATTTCTGGTCTCGATGCGAAGACGCGTAAACGCTCCGGACGATTCGACCTGCGTAAACGCACCGAGCCGTGCTCGGAATCCCGGCAATGGGCGAGCAGGTGTTCCTGGACGGCCTCAATGGCGGGAGCATTGGAGCGAGGGGCACGTGCTTTCGATCCGCTCGGGAGCGCGGGTCCCGCCGGGGCCGCTCCCGGTCAGAGGCCGTCCCGCGCCCGGGTGAGCGCGCTCTCTAGAGCCTTTCGGCGGCGACGAGAGTGATGTCGTCGTCGAGGAAGAGCCGCTCGGAGTGGCCGAAAACCCCTGCGCGGAGGGCCTCGATCACACCGTGGGCCCCCTCGGGTGCGGCAGCCGCGATGGTGTCCCGCACGGCGTCGAGGCCCCAGAGGAGCCCCCCGGGGCTGGCCGCCTCGTAGAGGCCGTCCGTCGCGAGGACGACGAGGTCGCCCTTCTCGAGACGGTCGATCTGGTGCGCGCGATAGGTCGTGTCGGCCGAGAAGCCGAGGACGATGTCGGTCTCCTCGAGAGCGTCGAACCTCCCCGTGCGCGGGCGGTAGACGAGGGGCGGAAGGTGCCCGGCGGAGACGTAGCAGGCATCCCCGGCGGGGCCGATCCGGCAGGCCACGAGCGTCGCGAAGGCGTCGTCCGGGATGTCGGGGGAGATGAGCCGGTTCAGCTTCTCGATCAGCTTCTGCGGGTTGCTCTCGACGAGGTGGAGGGCCCGCAGGTAGGCCCGCGCGGCCGACATGAGGACGGTCGAGGCGAGGCCGTGTCCAGAGACGTCGCAGACGAGGAGGTCGAAGGAACCGCCGGGGGCCTCCATGACGTCGTAGTAGTCGCCCCCCGTCTTCTCCGCGGTCTTCTGCCAGGCGGCGAGACGCAGCCAGGCCGGTTCCGGGAGCCTCCGGGGGCGGAGGTTCTCCTGGATCTTCCTCGCCAGCTCGATCTCGCCTTCCATCCGCTGGCGCTGGAGCTCTCCGTCGAGGAGCCGCTGCGTCTCGAGGGCGACGGCGGCGTGGCTGCCGAGGGCCCGCAGGCTCTCCTCGTCGTCCGCGTCGAACGCGAGGTCGCCCTTCTTGTTCATCGCCTCGATGACACCGACGATGGAGCCCGACGGGGTCGTGAGGGGGATGCAGAGGATGCTCCGGGTCCGATAGCCCGTCTCCAGGTCGACGGACGGGGAGAATCGGGGGTCCTCGTAGGCGTCGGCGATGGTGATCGTCTGCCCCGTCCTGGCGACGATTCCGGCGATGCCGAAACCGGGAGGGAGGCGGATGTCGGTCGAGTCCTGCGCGACCCGCGTCCAGAGGCTGCCGTCCGGCTCGAGAAGGAAGAGGCTCGTCCGGTCGGCGTCGATCAGCCGGGTGGCCGAGGCGATGATGAGCTCCAGGAGCGGCTGGAGCTGGCGGACGCCGGTCATCGCCTGCGCCACCTCGAGGAGCGTGCGGAGATCCTGGAGCCTCTTTTCGATCGTCGACGTCATGGCGGCCCGCGACATGTTACTTTCGTCCGCCGGGGGTTGCGCCGCGATGATGGAGAAGGTGACGGAGATCCTTGCGGGGGTCCGGCGGGCCGGGCGAAACGCCCTCCTCGAGCACGAGGTCTACGCGATGCTGTCCGCCGTCGGGATCGACGTCCCGCGCTTCGCGTACTGGCCGGGCGAGCCGGGATCAGGCGTTCCGGGCGAGGTGGCGAGCCTCCTGGCGAGGGCTCCGGGAGACGTCGTCCTGAAGATCGTCTCCCCGGAGATCCTCCACAAGTCCGACGTCGGAGGAGTCGCCGTGTCCGGCTCCGAGCCGTCGGCCGTCGGCGCCGCCGCCCGTCGCGTCTGGAGCGACGTGGGCCGGCGGATGCCGGAGGCGGTTCGCTCGGGGATTCTCGTCGTCGAGAAGGTGAAGGCGAGGAGCGGGTCGCCAGCCGTGGAGACGCTCCTTTCCCTCAAGCAGGACCCCGCTTTCGGCCCGGTCCTCGTGCTCGGCCTCGGCGGCGTGCTGACCGAGTGGTTCGGGGCCGTGAGCGCCGGAGCGTCGACCGTCGTCCTTCAGCCCGGCCGCGTCCGGGAGGGGCTCGAAAGGGCGGTCGCCGCGCGTCCCGCTCTCGGCCTCCTTTTCCGGCCGAGCCGCGTTCACGCGACCGCTCCCTTCGACCTCGCCGCGACGGCGGAGCGCCTCGAGGCTCTTGGAGCCGTCGCCACCGCGTTCGGCGAGGCGGCGCAGGCCGGAGAGGCCGACCCGCTGACACTGGAGGAGCTGGAGGTCAACCCCCTCATCCTCGCCTCAGACGGGCGCTGGGTCGCCGTCGACGGGAAAGGGCGGATCGGCCGGTCGACGGCGAGGCTTCCGAAGCGGCCCCTCGGAAAGGTGAAGAGCCTCCTCGAGCCGAAGAGCGCCGCCGTCCTGGGGGCGTCGGCCTCGGCGATGAACCCGGGCCGGATCATCCTCCGGAACCTGAAAGCCTCGGAGGGAATCCGCTACGGGCACCTCTGGGCCGTCCATCCGAAGGAGGAAGCGATCGACGGGATCCCCTGCGTGCGCACGGTCGCGGAGCTCCCGGAGGCGGTCGACCTCGCCGTCGTCTCCATCCCGGCGGAGGGAGCGCGGGACGCGATCCGCGCGCTCGCCGCGACGGGGAAGGCCGAGTCGATCATCCTGATCCCGGGCGGGTTCGCCGAGACGGGGAAGCTGGGGCTCGAGGAGGAGATCGTCGAGGCGGTCCGGTCGTCCCGCTCGCGACCCGACGAGGGGCCGGTGCTTCTCGGCGGAAACTGCCTCGGAATCGTCTCCAAGCACCAGTACAACACCTTCTTCCTGCCGCAGTACAAGCTCCCGTTCCACGACGCCCCGGGTGACCGCCTCGTCGCCGTGAGCCAGAGCGGGGCCTACCTCGTGTCTCTCACGTCGAATCTCGACGGGATCATCTTTCCGAAGGCGTCGATCTCGTACGGCAACCAGATGGACCTGACCGTCTCGGATTTTCTGGAGGCGTACCTGTCCGACGACTCGGTCCAGGTCATCGCCTGCTACGTCGAGGGGTTCAAGCCGCTCGACGGAGCACGCTTCGTCGACCTCGCGCGGCGGCTCCGCGCCCGGGGAAAGAGAGTCCTGGCGTTCAAGGCGGGGAAGACGGCGCTCGGGGCGGAAGCGGCGCAGAGCCACACGGCGTCCCTCGCGGGCGACTACGCTGTCGCCGAAGCGCTCATGGAGGGGGCCGGTGTCATCGTCGCCCGGTCGCTCGACATGCTCGAGGACTACACGAAGGCCTTCACGATGCTCTACGACCGGCTTCCGCGGGGCAATCGCCTGGCTGTTCTCTCGAATGCCGGCTTCGAGTGCTCCACGGTCCTCGACAAGCTCTACGGGCTCGTCCCGGCCCGCCTCTCGGAGGAGACGAAGGCGAGGCTCGCCTCCTGTCTCCCCGGCATCGCCCATGCCGACAACCCCGTCGACGCGACGCCGATGGCGACGACCCGCCAGTTCGTCGCCGCAGCGGAGGCGATGCTCGCGGACGACGGTGTCGATGCTCTCCTCGTCTCGCCCATTCCGGTGACACCCGCGCTCGACAATCTCTCTCCCGACCTCGCCGGCGGTACACACCAGGAGAACATTCACTCGCCCGGATCGCTCCCGAGCGAGCTCCTGGACCTGTTCCGCAAGACGGGCAAGCCGATCGCCGTCTCGGTCGACTCGGGACGCCTCTACGACGACTTCGTGCAGGTGCTGCAACGAGGCGGGATCCCGGTCTGGAGGAAGATCGACCGCGCCTCGCGGGCGCTTTCGGCCCTCGCGACGCTCTGAGGCTTCGTCCGGTCCCGGCGGACCGGAGGCTCGGATATCATCGAGACGTTCCGGGTCAGCGGGGAGACGCGGCAACCCGCCGGGCGGGGGAGCCGTCGGGGGGGCTCGATGGGGGACTCGTTCCTGCCAACGGCCAGCGCGGCCGAAGCCGAAGCTCCCGCGAAAGCGGTTCGCTTCCGGCTCGCCTTCCAGCGGAATCGAGCCCTTGCCTATGCGATGGCGGCCGGCGTCGGGCTCCTCTCGATCCTCGCCGGGACGCTTCACGCCGAGCCGGGCGCCGGAGCCTTCCTGGCGGTGTCGGGGATCGGCTCGGCGATCGTCCTGTCGGCGCTCGTCCGGAGGGCTGCCGCCCGGGGACGGTCCTTCGACCCGGTACCGTTCGGGCTCATCCTCGACCCGCTCCTGATCTCGGGCGGGGTCGCGCTGAGCGGAGGCCTCACGAGCCCCTGGTACCTCTGGTACCTCGCCGCCGTCGCGCCGGCGGCGTTCACGATGGGCCGGAAGGGAACGGCCGCCGCGGCGCTCTTCTCGGCGGGCCTCTACCTGGCGACTCTCGTGGCGACGGGCGACATCCGGGGCCTGGGGGCCCCGCTGGCGGACGCTCTCACGCGGATGGTTTTCCTGGGCGGGGCGGCGGGCGCCTTCCTCGTCGGCGTCACCCAGCTCCAGGACAAGCGGGCCCTCATCCGGAAGCTCCGGGACGAGGAGAGCCGCAAGGTCGAGGAGCTGCGGCGGCTCGCGGCCTCGCTCGACTCCGCCTCGGAAGAGCTGGGCGAGGCCGCGAATCGCGTGCGGGAGGCCGACCGGCTGAAGTCGCAGTTCCTCGCGAACATGAGTCACGAGCTCCGCACGCCGCTCAACTCCATCATCGGCTTCGCCGAGATCCTCCGCAGCCGCCTCGAAGGGAAGATCGAGCCGAAGCAGGCCCGCTTTCTGGAGCACATCGCCACTTCCGGACACCACCTCCTCAAGATCATCAACGACATCCTCGACCTCTCGAAGATCGAAGCCGGACGGATGGAGCTCCGGCCCGAGCCGCTGCCGCTCCTGAGCGTCGTGGAGGGGGTCTGCCACGTCGTGAGAGGGATGGCGGCCAGGACGTCGATCTCGCTCGAGGTCCGCGTCCCCCCGGACCTTCCACCGCTGGAGGCCGACCCGGTCAAGCTCCGGCAGGTGCTCTACAACCTCCTCTCCAACGCCGTGAAGTTCTCGCCGGAGGGAGCCGCGGTGACCGTCGCCGCCCGGAGCCTGCCGTCCGCCAGCTCGCTCCTCGGTGTCTCCTCGATCGAGATCTCCGTCGAAGACCGCGGCATCGGGATCGCGCCCGAGCACCAGGAGGCGATCTTCGGCGAGTTCCGGCAGATCGACGGCGAAGCGACGCGCCGTTTCGACGGCACGGGCCTCGGACTCGCTCTCGTCCGCAAGCTCGTCGCGCTGCACCGGGGGGCGGTCTCGGTGCGGAGCGCTCCCGGGGAGGGGAGCACGTTCGTCGTCGTCCTCCCGAGGGTGTGGTCGGGTGAGGGGGCGGCGGTGGAGGCCGTCCGCCCGGCGGAGGCCGTGGCGTCGCCGGAACCGCTCCGGCCCGGCCCGAAGCCCAGGGTGCTCGTCGTCGAGGACGAGGGCGCCGCCTTCGAGGCCCTCGCCGCGGTGCTCCGGGACGCCGGCTGGCTGCCGCTGCGGGCCCGTACGGGGGAAGAGGCCGTGATGCTCGGCAAGGCGCTGCACCCCGACGCGATCACGCTCGACATCCTGCTTCCGGGGCTCGATGGATGGGAGGTCCTCAAGGCGCTGAAAGCCGACCCGGAGACGGCGTCGATCCCGGTCGTCGTGGTGTCGATGACCGAGAGCCGCGAGCTCGGCGTGGCGCTCGGCGCCGCGGACTACCTGCTGAAGCCGGTCGACAGGGACCAGCTCCTGGCGCGGCTCTCGTCGCTCCTGCCGGGCGCGCTGCGCGGCGACGCCCCGGTCCTCGTCGTGGACGACGACCCGGCGGTCCACGAGCTGCTCGGAGAGATGCTTCGGCGCGACGGCTGGGAGACCTGCCACGCCACGACGGGATCCGAGGCGCTCGAAAGGGCCCGCGCGATGCGGCCAGCGCTGGTCGTCCTGGACCTGGCGATGGACGGCATGGACGGTTTCGAGGTGGCGGAGAGACTGGCGACGGACCCTGCCACCGCGGAGATCCCGGTCGTCGTCCTGACGGCGCGGGAAGTGACTCCCGAGGATCGCGCCCGGCTCGCGGGCCGCATCCGGGACCTGGTGCCGAAGGGGGATCCTGCCGAAACCCGAAGGAGGCTCCAGGTCGCTCTCTCGGCCGCGGTCCGGCTTCGGAAGGACGGAACGGCTCCGTGAGCGGGGCTCCGGATCCCGTCGTCCTCCTCGTGGAGGACAACGAGCTGAACCTCGAGCTCGCCGAGTACCTGCTCGCCGACGGAGGTTTCCGGGTGATCCTCGCCCGGGACGGGCCCCAGGCGCGCGCCGCCGCAGGCCGGGAGCGGCCGGACATCGTCCTGATGGACGTCAACCTGCCGGGAGTCGACGGGCTCGAGCTCGCACGCGAGCTCCGGTCGCGCCCCGGGTGGGAGAGCGTTCCCGTCGTCGCGGTGACGGCGCTCGCCATGCGGGGAGACCGGGAGCGGATCCTCGAAGCAGGGCTCTCCGGCTACATTTCCAAGCCCCTCGACGTGTCGACCTTCGCCGATTCCGTATGGGCATTCCTCGACCGGCAGCGAGGCAACCGGTGAGCGCGGCAGACCGCGTCCTCGTCGTCGACGATCAGCCCGAGAACCTCGACCTGATCGAGGAGGTCCTGGCGGAGGAGGGGTTCGTCGTCGCGACGGCCCCGGACGGCCTCGCGGCGCTCAGGGCGGTGGAGGAGGGACAGCCCGACTGCGTCCTCCTCGACGTGATGATGCCCGGGATGGACGGTTTCTCCGTCTGCCGGGCTCTCAAGTCGAACCGCGGGACGGCCCGGATCCCGGTCGCGATGCTCACCGCCCTGTCGGAGGTGACGGACAAGATCCTCGGACTGAACGTCGGCGCGGACGACTTCCTGAACAAGCCGATCGACCCGTGGGAGCTCGTCTCCCGCGTACGCGCCCTGACCCGCATCGGCCGGTATCGACGGCGGATCGAGGAGGCGGAGACGCTTCTCACGGCGGCGGCGGCGTACGTCGAGGGGAGAGAGTCGCTCCGGTCCGGTCACGGAGCGCGGGTGGCCACGATGGCGGTGCGCCTCGCGCGGTCGCTCCGCATTCCGGACGCCGAGCTGGAGTCGATCGGCCGCGGAGCGCTCCTCCACGACGTGGGAGAGGCGTTCCTTCCACGGGACCTGCGCGCCGCTGCGGCGGCGGGCGACGAGGCCTCAGCGACACGGCTTTCGGAGCACCCCGCCCTCGGCGCCGGGCTCCTTTCCGGCATCCCCGGCTGGGCCGGCGTGCGAGAGGTCGTTGCGCTCCACCACGAGAATCTGGAGAAGGGGGGCCCTGCGGCTCCAGAGGTCGTGGCCGTCGCGAACCGGTTCGACGGGCTCCTCCTCGCGGGGTGGAGCGTGGAGCAGGCGTCCTCCCGGCTCCGAAGCGACGCCGGCGCGGGCGCCTTCCGGATCGAGGCCGTCGAAGCGCTCCTCGCCAACGACGCCACGCTCCCTGTGCGCCCTTCCGGTGCGACGCCGGACTGGAAAGACGTCGTGCCTGTGACCTCTCTCGTTCCCCGGGGCCGGATCCTCGTCGCGGCGGACCGGAGGGCGAATCGCGAGGTGCTCGCGGAGATCCTGCAGACCGCAGGCCATCAGGTCGCGCTGGTCGAGCAGGCGGCTGCGGTGGTTTCGGTCGCCCGTGAGACCGACCCGGACCTCGTCGTCCTCGACCTGTCGGACGGGGATTGGCTCGGGGTCTGTGCCGGCCTGCGCGCCGCTCCCGCGACGGGGGAGATCCCGATCGTGGTCGCCACGAGCGTCGTGGATCTCGCCGCCCACCGGCGCGCCGTCCGGGCCGGGGCCGACGACGTCCTCGCCAACCCCGTCGACCGGCTCGAGCTCCTCGCGCGGGTGAAGTCGCTCCTCCGCCTCCGCCTCCACGGCCGCGACGTCGCGGGTCTCGAGGAGGCCGTGAGGAAGCTGGGACGGACGCTCGCCGCGCGGGACCCCGGATCGGGTCTCCCTCTCCGGCTCCTCTCGTTCCTCGGAATCCGCCGGGACGACGGAGGCGCCACCGCGGCTCAGAGGCCGTAGTAGAGCTCTATCTCGTAGGGGTGGGGGCGGTTGCGGACCTCGCGCTCTTCGGCGCGCTTCTTCTTCGTCCAGCGTTCGATCAGGTCGTCGTTGAACACCCCGCCCTCCAGGAGGAAGGCGCGATCCGCGTCGAGCGCCTCCATGGCGCTGTCGAGCGACGTGGGGAGAGCCTTGATCGTCGCGCGGCGCTCGGCATCCCAGGTGAAGATGTCGTCGTCGACGGGGCCGAAGCCGAGCGCCGTCGGGTCTAGGCTTTTCCTCACGCCGTCGATCCCGGCGAGGAGCTGGGCCGCGATGGCGAGGTAGGGGTTCGACGTCGCGTCGGGCGGACGGAATTCGAAGCGAGCATTGTCGGGGCGGTTGGCGTACTTGGGGATCCGGATGGCCGCGCTCCGGTTGCCGAGTGAGAAGACGGCGCTGATGGGCGCCTCGTATCCCGGGATGAGGCGGCGGTAGGAGTTCGTCGAGGGGTTCGTGAAAGCCATTACGGCCCCGCCGTGCTGGAGGAGGCCGGCGATGTAGGCGCGCTCTTCCACGCTCGAGGCGCCGTAGCCCGCCGCGTCGTAGAAGAGGTTCTTCCCCCCCTTCACGAGGCGCTGGTGGAAGTGCATCCCGGAGCCCGCCTCGCCGTAGAGCGGCTTCGGCATGAACGTCGCCGTCAGGCCGAGCTGGCTCGCGGTCATCCGCGTGACGTACTTGACGATCATGACGGCGTCGGCCGCCTTCATCATCGGAAAGATCGGGATCTCGATCTCGCATTGGCCGGGGCCGCCCACCTCGTGGTGGTGGTACTTCACCTCGACGCCCATCTGCGACAGGAGCTTGCAGACGCGGGACCGGAAGTTGAAGAGCTGGTCCTGCGGGGGGATCGCGTGGTACCCGCCGTGCTTCGGAATGGTGTGGCCGCTCCCGAGCTCGTGCGAGTTCCAGTCGGCCTCGGCCGACTGGACGCGGTACGAAGCGACGTTCATGCCGTTCTCGTACGAGACGCCGTCGAAGACGTAGAACTCGAACTCCGGGCCCCAGTGGCTCTCGTCGGCCACGCCGCTGGCGCGGAGGAACTCCTCGGCCCGGCGGGCGATGGACCTCGGGTCGTAGGGGAAGAGCGCCCGCGTGTCCGCCTCGAGCGTCGTGCAGATGAACGACAGGGTCGGGACCTCCCAGAAGGGGTCGAGGAAGCCCGTCGTGAGGTCGGGGACGAGGACCATGTCGCCCGCGTTCACGGATTTGAATCCAACGCTCGAGCCGTCGAAGGCGACCCCCTTCTCCATGAGCACCGGGGCGAAGCCGGACGCAGGGATCGTCACGTGGTGCCAGCGGCCCCAGAGGTCGCAGAATTTCATGTCGACCATCTCGACAGACCGCTTCTCGACGAAGGATTTCGCTTCGCTGAAGTCGCTGAACATGACGGATCCGTCTCCCTTCGACGCGCCTTGCCGCCCCGAGCCTGACGCGGCCGGACATCGTACCGCCAAGGAGGCCGGAATGCCTCTTCGATTCCCGAAGGCCTCAGGGGCGGGCGACGAGGCGGCGCATCGTCCCGGCGGCCCGGCGGGTCGACTCGTCGACCTGGAACGCCGCGGCGCGGAGGGCCGCTTCCGTGTCGCGATTCGGCCGGCAGCCCCCCGTGAGACGGGTCCAGAAGGGCTGCACGGCGTCCTGCAGGCTCGCGTGAAGCCGGGTCGTCGCCCGGACGTGCTCGAGCATCCGAAGCGTGCCGCCGGGAGCCAGGACGCGCCGGACCTCGGCGAACGCGCGGGGCGGCTCCGAGACGGAGCAGAAGACGAGGCCGGAGACGACCGTTTCGAAGGCACCGGAGCGAAAGGGGAGCCGTTCGGCGGCCCCGAGGACGAGGGGAGCCCCCGGGCGCTTCCGGCGGGCGGCCTGCAACGTCTCGAGGCACGGGTCAAGGCCGATCGGCCGGACACCGTCGCCGTAGAGAGGCAGGTTCCGGCCCGTCCCGCAGCCGAGGTCGAGGACGATTCCCCTCGCCCCCGACACGAGCCAGCGGCGCCATCGTCCGAGGCCGGTTGCTTCGAGGAGGCCGACGCCGGCGTCGTACAGGGCCGGTATCTGCTCGATCCCCCTCACGGTCAGGTGAGCTTCTGGAAGACTCCGAGGTCGCGGTTCTTTCGGACGTCGTCCCAGCGAAAGACCTTGCCGTTCATCGCGACGTAGACGCCGTGCGGGAGGACCTGGACGAACGACAGGGCGCTCCCGAGGTTGAAGAGGCCGTCGGAGCTGCCGAAAGCGTACGGGATCATCGCCCCCGTCAGGACGATCGTCTTCGGCATCGAGGCTTCCCCCAGAACCCTCGCCGTCTCGGCCATCGTGTCGGTCCCGTGCGTGACGACGATCTGGTCCTCGTCCGACTTGCCGCACACCCCCTTGATGATTTCGCGGTCGGAATCGGTCATCTCGAGGCTGTCGACCATCATGACCGTCCGGACGCGGATCTCCAGCTGGCACCGGCCCAGCTTGAGCATTTCGTGGACGTGGGTGTCGTGAAAGTAGAGCCGCCCGGTCAGCTCGTCGTAGTCCTTGTCGAACGTGCCACCGGTGATGAGGAGCCTGATCGCCATGAGAGCCTCCGACGGATGATAGCGGCGGACCGCCGTCCGCCGGCCCCGCCGTCTCTGGTATTTTCTTGAACGATCAGGCATTCTCCGCTACGTTCCCGTATCCCGCGGATGCGGGTTTGTTTGGGTGGGCCAGGGGGCCTTGGAGGAGCGGAGTATGAGGAATTTCAGTGCTCTCGTGGCGTTGACGTCCGTTCTCGTCCTTTCCGGAGGAACGGCCCAGGCACAGGGGAAGCCCGCGTCCTCGACGAAGCAGTTCAAGTTCAAGAGCGGCAAGATCGAGCCGGGAATGCTCTATACCTACGTCCGGTCGGACCTCGCCGGGACGAAAACCGGCAGCGTCCTCGTCTACGTCCCGGACCGGAAGCGGGTCGAGATCCTCCGCGTCTCGCCGGGCGTCGAGGCGGGCCAGCTCCTGACGGCCGAGATGAACTGGGACACGTACTCGCTCCGTCAGTTCGAGCTCGCCGCCGAGGCGAAGGACGGCGGGAAGAAGCGGCTCGCGGCCGGCACGTTCTCGGCCGACGCGCTGTCGGTGACGGTCGAGGATCCAGCTCTCTACAGGGGGGAGCAGGGGGCGACGACCTTCACCGTTCCCCTCGTGCAGCTGCCGGCCCACCTCTACAGCCTCGATTTCGTGACGCTCTCCCTGGCCCTGCGGCATCTCGTGGACGCGCAGGGGTCGGCGGATTTCGGCGTTCTCGCCGAGAACCTGCAGGTCGGTCCCGACAGTCCGAACTACTTCGTTTCCGCCGGCAGGGCGACGGTGGCCTTCGAGGAGGACGTCGATCACGACGGGATCTCCTGCAAGAAGTACAAGATCACCGGTCCCGCGCTCGGAGCCGTGGAAGGGTACCTCTGGATGAACAAGGAGAAGGGGTACCTTCAGGACGCCGAGATCCCGGTTCCCTCGAGCCGCGACTGGCCCGACGTGAAGATCACTCTCCGGAGCGTGGAGAAGGTCGCCGAAGGGGACTGGCCGATCCGGCGCCTGCTCGAGATCGGCGCGAGCCCGGCGAAGTAGCCCGGCCGGGCTAACGGTTTCAGGGGGACATCGGAAGGGCGAGCGGCGGCTCGACGTGGAAGGGGAGCGCCGCGAGCTCGACGAGCGCGCGGCCGAGACGTTCCTCGTCGACGGGTTCGAGGGTGACGACGAAGGGCAGCTCGGCCTTCTCGCTCCACGGAGCCTGGAAGACGGCGTCGACGTTCACATCGTGGCGGGCCAGGACGGTGGCGAGCTCGGCGAGGATCCCGGGCCGGTCGGCGACGACGAACCTCAGGTAGAACGGGGCGACGAAGCCGGCGGGGCCCGCGGGCGTGAAGGGGACGGGAGCGTCCGTTCCGAACGGCGGCACGCCGGGCCGCGGTCCGCAGCGAGCGATCTCGACGAGGTCGCCGAGGACGGACGTCGCGGTCGGATCTCCCCCGCGCCGCGTCCGGTGAAGACGAAGTCCCCGGCGCGGGCGGTCGAGACCTGGACCGCATTGAAGGGTCCGTCGACCCGGGCGAGCATCGATTCGTTCGAGACGAGGTGAGTCCTTACTGAAAGGAGGAGCCGGCCGCCGGCGAGCCGGCTCGCGATGCCGAGCTGTCGCGGCGTTCTTCCGAGCATCCCCGCGTAGACGAAGTCGACGGGGCGGAGGCGGGTGATCCCCTCGGTCCGTACGGCCCCGAGCGGGACGTCCTGGCCGAAGGCGAGCCGGGCCAGCAGTGCGAGCTTGCAGGCGGCATCGGTCCCCTCGACGTCGGCGGCGGGATCCGCCTCGGCATACCCCAGCGCCTGGGCTTCGGCCAGCATCCCCGGGTACGGGCGTGCGGTCCGCGCCATCCCGGTCAGGATGAAATTGCAGGTGCCGTTGAGAATCCCGGAAACCGCGTCGATCCGGTCCCCCGTGAAGCTCTCCCGGATGGCCCGCAGGATCGGAATGCCGCCCGCGACGGCGGCCTCGAACGCGAGGGCGACACCCTGGTCTCGGGCGAGACGGGCGAGCTCGGTCCCTCGCGCCGCCAGGAGCGCCTTGTTGGCGGTGACGACGCTCTTTCCGGCTCCCAGGGCCGCGACGAGAAGCGGACCCGCCGGTTCGAGGCCTCCGAGCAGCTCGACGACGACGTCGACGTCGGGCGCGGTGGCGACGGCGAGGAGGTCTTCGCCGATCCGGGCGCCGGCAGGCAGGTCGCCCGCTGGCTTGCGGGTCAGCGCGCGGCTCGCGATCGCCACGAACCGAAGCTCGACACCGAGCTGCCGGGAGAGCCGCTCCGACTCGGCCTCGACGAGGCGGACGAGGGCCCTGCCGACGGTCCCGAAGCCGAGGATCCCGATGCGAAGGGGCGTGTTCACGACGTGATCGCCGCCCACGTGTCGTGGTAGCCGGGGAACTCCAGCTCGATCCCCTGGCCGGTGAGGGAGAGCGGAAGGAAGGTGTCGAGCATGACGGCGAGCTCGTCGGTGGCGCGGGTCCCGATGGAGGCCTCGTAGGCTCCGGGGTGCGGCCCGTGCGGGATCCCGGCAGGGTGGAGCGAAACCGCTTTCGGCCCGACGCCGCGCCGGCTCGTGAAGTTCCCGCGGACGTAGTAGATCAGCTCGTCGCAGTCGACGGAGGAGTGGGGGTAGGGGCAGGGAATCGCCTCGGGGTGAAAGTCCGTGACGCGCGGGACGAAGGAGCAGACGAGGACCCCTCGGGAGGCGAAGGTGGAGTGAATCGTCGGAGGGAGGTGAACGAGTCCCGTCTTCGGCTGGTACGCCAGGATCGGGAAGGCGAACGGCCAGACGGTGCCGTCCCATCCGACGACGTCGAACGGCGACTCCACCGGTTCGCGGCGGACGAACCGGTCCCCCTTCTTGACGAGGATCTCTCCCGGGCCGGGCCGCGGGCCGCGGAAGACGGGGCGCTTGAAGTCGCGATGGGTGTAGGGCGCGTCCATCCTGAGCTGGCCGACGGTGTTGCGGAACTGCGTGGGAACGTGAAAGCCGCTCCGGAGCTCGAACGCGATTCCGGAGAGCCGGTCGGCGACGCGCCAGCGGTGGACGACGCTCCGCGGGACGAGGACGTAGTCCCCTCCCTCGACGTCGAGGTCCCCGAAGGGCGTCTCGAGCGTCGCCCGGCCGGAATTGACGAAGAGGAGGTCGTCGCCGTCGCCGTTGGCGAATCCCGAGTCGGTCGGGGCTTCCGGCGGGAGCTCGAACAGGGAGACGACGACGTCCGCGTTCCCGCAGACGGGAGTCCAGCCAGCCGGCGCGTTCTCGCCGAGGACGAGGCGGCGGCGGAGCGGCTCGTGGGGAACGAAGAGCGGCGCCTTCCTGTCGAAGGGGCCAGGCGAGACGGAACCGATGGCACGGTCGGCCGCGGGAGGGCCCTCGTGGTAGAGGATCGAGAACTCGCCGTCGAAACCGGCCCGCGTGAAGCACTCCTCGTGGCGAAGGCGGCCCGCGGGCGATCGAAACGCGATGTGAGGCTTCGGCGGCACCTCGCCGAGCTGCATCCGGTCGATCATCTCAACCGACGACCTCGAGGGGGCTCGGATCGGGGCGCTGGGCCGATTCGATCGACTCGAAGAGCGCCCTGAAGTTGCCGTAGCCGAAGCCCTTGTCGCCCTCCCGCTGGATCACCTCGTAGAAGAACGGTCCGGCCCGGTGGTCGCCGTAGAGGGCTCCGGCGTCGAGCATGAAGATCTGGAGCATGTACCGGTCGTCCTTGCCGTCCACGAGGATGTGATTGCGGCGGAGAGCCTCCATGGGCTCGGCCACGTTCGAGATGTTCGCCGCACCGAGCCTGTCCGGGAGGCGGTCGTAATACGACCCGGGGGCGGAGAGGAACTTGACGCCCCGTTCCCTCAGGCTCTCGACCGCCGGGATGATCTCCTTCACGAGGAATGCGATGTGCTGAACGCCCGCGCCATGGTGGTCCTCGCAGAAGCGGTTGATCTGGCTGTCCCGGAAGAAGGGGCGCATCGGCTCGTTCGTGGCGAACTTGATTCCGCTGCCGGGATCCGCCATGACGATGGACCGGAGGCCGGAACCGGTCAGCTTCCGGCCTCCGTCGACCTCGGACGTGTGGAACTCGACGTCCCAGTAGCGGGTGAAGCCGAGAACGTCCCGATACCAGTTTACGACCGGGAGCATCGTGTAGGCGTTCGACGTGACGTGGTCGATCGTGGCGAAGCCGTGCGGGTTCTCCCTGGGGTTTCCGTCGCCGACGGGCTCGAAGTCGGGGGCGAAGGGGCCGTAGGAGCCGCGCCGCTCGATGAAGCGGAACGTCACGTCGTCCAGAGGCGTCGCGATGGAGAAGGTGCGGAAGTAGCCGTCCCCTTCCTCGTGGGTCTGGACCTCGGAGAGGAACGTGGCTCCGCGGGGCTCGAGGAAGCGCCACGCGGCGTCCACGTCGCGGACCCGGAACGCGAGGGACGAAATGCCGTCGGGGTGAATCCGGAGCCATCGGGCCGCCCGGGAGTCGGGACGGGCCGGGGTGGAGACGAGGACCCGGATCTGGCCGGCGCCGAAGACGCTCGCCTCTTCGCCCCCCTTCTCGACCTTCTCGCGGGAGGCGCGGGCGACCTCGGTGAACCCGAGGGCCTCGGTGTAGAAACGACGGCTTCTCTCGAGGTCTTCGACGATGAAATGGAAGGAGTCGTAGCCGACGATGCCGAGTTCCTGGCTCATGAGACGGATTCTATAGAAGGGCTCGGTCGAACAGGTGGGGCGCCCCGCGGCCGGGAAAAGCGACGCCCGCCGGCCGGGCTCCGTAGAATCGGAATGTGGACTCGCCTCCAACGAAGAACGCTCCGAGCGAGTTCTTCCTCCGCGACCTGCCTCTCTTCCTCGACCACCTGGCCGTCGAGAAGGGCCTGGCGGAGAACTCCCTCGAGGCCTACCGGAGGGACCTGACGGCGTTCGGCCGGCACCTCGACGAGGAGGGGCTCTCGGCGGCGGAGGTGGGCAAGGAGGATCTCGTCCGGTGGTTCGGACTTCGCCGCTCGGATGCGGCTTCGCCCCGGTCGATCGCCCGGGCGACGTCCGCACTCCGGGGCCTCTTCCGTTTTCTCTACGCCGAAAAGAGAATCCCGGCCGATCCGACGTCGGGGCTCGAGAATCCCCGCCGCTGGATGACGCTGCCGAAGCTTCTGTCGGAGCAGGACGTCGAACGGCTTCTCGACGCACCGGATGTGGAGAGCCCGAAGGGTCTGCGGAACAAGGCGATGCTCGAGCTCCTCTACGCCTGCGGGGTGCGCGTCTCCGAGCTGACGACCCTCCGGCTCGGGTCGCTCCACCTGCCCGACGGCTTCCTCGTCGTCAAGGGGAAAGGGTCGAAGGAGCGGGTCGTCCCGGTCGCCGATTCCTCGGCCCGGTGGGTTGCGCGCTGGATGGCGGGTCCGCGGGCGAGCCTGGGCGGAGCCGCGGCTTCGCCCTGGCTTTTCCCCGGAAAGGACGGTCGGCCCGTGACGCGACAGACGGTCTTTCTCGTTCTGAAAGCGGCGGCCCGGAAAGCTGGAATCGACCCGGAAACCGTTTCTCCCCACGTCATGAGGCACTCCTTCGCGACGCACCTCGTCGACGGCGACGCGGACCTGCGCGCCGTGCAGATGATGCTGGGGCACGCGAGCATCGCGACGACGGAGATCTATACCCACGTCTCGCGCGCCCGGGTGCGTCGCGTCTACGACCGGAGTCACCCTCGTGCGTAGCCTCCCCCTCTCCGTGTTGCTCGGCGTCTTCCTCGCGGCCCCCGTCGAGGCGGCCCTCGTCGTCCTGGAGGAGGGGCGGCACCTGAAAGTCACGGCGTACGAGCTCGTCGGCGAGGAGAGGATCCGACTGTCGCTTCACGGTGGGGGAGTGATGGTCCTGCCCGTCGAGCGGGTCGAGCGGATCGTCGACGACGAGCTCGACCCGGGCGACTTTCTCGTTCCCCCGGGAGCCAAGGCGGCGGCGCCCGTCCTTCCGCGGAGGTCTGTCCGGACGCCTTCCGGGCGGCGAAACCCGGCCCCGCAGCAGTGGGTCGACCTCGTGGAGAAGGCGGCGACGGCGCACCGCCTGGACCCGGACCTCGTCGCCGCGGTCATTCGCGTGGAATCGAACTGGCAGCCCAGGGCCGTGTCGCCGAAGGGGGCGCGCGGCCTGATGCAGCTGATGCCGGCCACCGCCCTCAGGCTCGGCGTGACGAAGGCCTTCGACCCGTCGCAGAACGTGCACGGCGGGGCGCTCTACCTTTCGCGCCTGGCCGAGCGATTCGGCGAGAACGAGGTCGAGAAGGTCCTCGCCGCCTACAACGCCGGGGAGGGTGCCGTCGAGACGTACAAGGGAATCCCCCCCTACCGCGAGACGCGCGACTACGTCCGCAAGGTGATGGCGCTCTGGACCGGGGGCGTTCCCGGCTCCTGACCTTCGGCTCCTATACTCCGGGGCGTGTTCCGCACCGTCCGCGGGTTCCTCACCCTCGCTCCGCCGACCTTCCTGGCGGCGCTTCTGGCCTACCTGTCCGCGAAGCCGCGAGCCGTTTCCTCGTTCACCGTCTACCCGTTCCTGGCCGAGGTGCTCGGCTCGGGCCTGCCGCGTTCCACCACGGCACGGTTCGTCGTCGTGACGACGCTCTTCTTCATCGTCCCTTACCTCGTGGCGGGAGTCCTCCTCCTGCTCGCCGACGTCGGCGCCTCGGCGACCGCGGCGCTCTGGCGGAGGGACCGCCGACCCCCTCACGCGGGGCCCCGGCCCGCCACGCTGGCACCGGAGGCTTTCTGGACGCTCGTGGCGACGTCTCTCCTCCTCGCGGCCGTCGCCGGCGCCCGGCTTCCCGGGGTGGCCCACGGCGGAGAGCTTCCCGGCGGCGTGAACGTCGCCCCCGCCTTCGTCGCCGCGGTGCCTTTCCTGGCGGTCGGCGCGGGCCTTCTCGTCGCGTCCATCGTGTCGATCCCGAGGGCCGTCGTGCGGCTCGTCCGGCGCCGGTCGGACCCGGCGCGCGGGCTATGATCGGCGCGTGACGCCCACCTTCGACACCGTCGTCGTCCTCGATTTCGGTTCCCAGTACACGCAGCTGATCGCCCGGCGAATCCGCGAGGCGCGGGTCCGTTCCGTCGTCCTTCCGTATTCGACGCCCGCGGCGGACGTCGCGGCCCTCGGACCGAAGGGAATCGTCCTCTCGGGCGGCCCGTCGAGCGTCTACGACGAGGGCGCGCCCCGGGGCGACGGGGGCGTCTTCGATCTCGGCATCCCCGTCCTGGGGCTCTGCTACGGGATGCAGCTCATGGCACTGCGCTTCGGCGGCGAGGTCGGCCGGGCTCCGGGGCGGGAGTACGGACGGGCCGTCGTGGACGTTTCCGGGGGGCGCCTCCTTCGCGCGCTGGGCCCGACCGAGACGGTCTGGATGAGCCACGGCGACCACGTCGAGACGGTCCCGGAGGGCTTCGCGGTCACGGCCCGGACGTCGAATGCTCCGGTGGCAGCGTTCGAGGATCCGTCGCGGGGCCTCTACGGGCTTCAGTTCCACCCGGAGGTCCAGCACACCGAGCATGGCACGGCGATCCTCGAGTCCTTCCTCTACGACGCGTGCGGGTGTGCGCCGCGATGGACGATGGCGAGCTTCCGCGAGTCGGCCGTGGCGAAAGTCCGGGAGCTGGTGACCGACGGCATCGTCCTCGGAGGGCTCTCGGGAGGCGTCGATTCGACCGTCGCGGCGGTCCTGATCCGCGAGGCGGTGGGGGAGCGTTTTCGCGGCGTCTTCGTAGACACGGGTCTCCTCCGGAAGGACGAGGGCCGGCACGTCCTCGAGTCTTTCCGGCATCTCGGCCTGCCGGTGACCGGCGTCGACGCGTCGGACCTCTTCTTCGCCGCGCTGGCCGGCGTCACCGACCCCGAAAAGAAACGGAAGATCATCGGCGGGCTCTTCATCGACGCTTTCACGGCGAACGCCAGGGCCGTGGACGGCGCGGCCTGGCTCGCCCAGGGGACGCTCTACCCCGACGTCATCGAGTCCGTCTCGATCCACGGACCGTCCGCGGTCATCAAGACGCACCACAACGTCGGCGGCCTCCCGGAGAAGCTCGGCTTCAAGCTGATAGAGCCGCTTCGCGAGCTCTTCAAGGACGAGGTGCGGCGCCTCGGCGAAGAGCTCGGCATCCCGCACGAGATGCTCTACCGCCATCCGTTCCCGGGTCCTGGCCTCGCCGTCAGGATCCCCGGGGAGATCACGCGGGAGAGGGTCCGGATCCTCCAGGAAGCGGACGCGATCTTCATCGAGGAGCTTCGGGCGTCGGGCGATTACGACCGGACGGCCCAGGCGTTCGCGGTTCTCCTGCCGGTCCAGTCCGTCGGCGTGATGGGGGACGGGCGGACCTACGAGAACGTCGCGGCGCTCCGGGCCGTGACGACCGTCGACTACATGACGGCTGACTGGGCGCGGCTGCCCCACGACCTGCTCGACCGGGTGGCGAGGCGCATCGTGGGCGAGGTCCGGGGCGTGAACCGCGTCGTCTACGACGTCACCTCCAAGCCCCCCGCCACGATCGAGTGGGAGTGACCCTCCGGAGGAGCCGCTCCTGGAAATGGCACGTCCTCCTGCACCGGACGGCGGGGTGTTGACATCCGGACGAAGGCATGTTGTGCTGAAAGCGTTCCGTTCCGACTCCGACCGGCGGTGAGGACGGTGACGAGACGTTCCCCGTCGGCTCGACTTCGCGCCGACTTCCAGAACCCCGCTCGCCTCGGCGCGCACTGACCAAGGATCCAGAGAACGAGAATGAAGCTTTACGTCGGAAACCTCCCCTACACCGCTGATGACAGCACCCTGCGCGGCCTCTTCGAGGCCTTTGGCGAGGTGCACTCCGCCCGCGTCGTGTCCGACCGCGATTCCGGCCAGTCGAAGGGCTTCGGATTCGTCGAGATGAACGACAGCGACGCCCAGCGTGCCATGAGCGCCCTGAACGGCCAGGATCAGGGCGGCCGGACCCTTCGCGTGAACGAAGCCCGCCCGCAGGAAGCCCGGACCGGCGGCGGCGGCGGTGGCCGTGGCGGCTACGGCGGCGGCGGCGGCTACGGCGGTGGTGGCTACGGCGGCGGCGGCGGTGGCGGCCGCGGCCGCTACTAGAAGAACCCTTCGAATCGGTACACTCCCTTTTGCCGAGCGGGTCCGACGACGTCGGACCCGCTTCGGCGGAAGGGAGTTCTTCATGAGATCGGGGCAGAAGGCGATCCCGGCGACATCCCTCCTCATCGCGGTGCTCTTCGTTTCGGCACTGGCCCAGCGCTCGGCGGCCGTGCAGGAGGAGGCGGCGACTCGAATCGGTCAGGCCCCGAAGAAAGCGGAGTGTGTCTTCGTCCAGCCGTCTTTCTCCGGGAAATGCAGGGAGAGCGTCGAAGTCACGGAAAAGTCGACCGCGGCCGACGCCTGCGCGGCGATCCTGGAGTGTCTGAACGACGTCCGTTGCACGAAAACGTACTGCAGCGCGACGACGATTCGGGGGGGATGGAAGCTCGAATCGTCGGACCCGTCGAGCTAGGGGCCGGCGCGCTCTCCGATCCCCTCCGAATCCGCCCGGGGCACCCCTAGAATCCGGCAGGCATGTCGTCCGACTTCGTCCACCTGCATCTCCACACCCAGTACTCGCTCCTCGACGGCGCGAACCGGACGAAGGACCTGATCAAGCACGTCCTGAAGAACGGCATGACGGCCGTGGCCGTCACCGATCACGGGAACATGTTCGGCGCGTTCGAGATCCAGTCGGAGGCGATCGAGCACGGCCTGAAGCCGATTCTCGGCGTGGAAGCCTACATCGCACCCGGATCCCGTCACGACCGCGAGGCGGGGAAGACCGTCGACGGCGAGGGGCGGAACTACCACCTGACGCTTCTTGCCGAAACGCCGGAGGGCTATCGAAACCTCTCGTACCTGGTGAGCGAGGCGTTCCTGACGGGCTTCTACTACAAGCCCCGAATGGACTGGGAGCTCCTCGAGAAGCACCACGCCGGGATCATCGCCCTGTCGGGGTGCGTGAAGTCCGAGGTCTCCCAGAAGCTTCTCGCGGGCGACTACGCCGGGGCGAAGGAGACCGCCTCCCGCTACCAGACCCTCTTCGGGAAGGACCGCTACTTCATCGAGCTGATGGATCACGGCCTGCCGATCCAGCGCCAGCTGATGCCGGACCTCCTGCGCCTGTCCAGGGAGACGGGGATTCCCGTCGTGGCGACGAACGACGCCCACTACCTCCAGAGGGACGACTCGGAAGCGCAGGACGTCCTCCTCTGCATCGGCATGGGGAAGACCGTCAACGACGCCAGGCGGATGAAGTTCTACAACTCGGAGTTCTACGTCAAGAACCCCGGGGAGATGGCCGACACGTTCCGGCCGTGGTCGCTCGAGGCGGTGAAGAACTCGGCCGCCATCGCCGACCGGGTCGCACCGAAGGTGATCGTCGACACGAGCTTCAAGCTGCCGACGTTTCCCCTTCCGGAAGAGGCCGGCGGCCCCGACGAGTACCTCGAGAAGCTCGCGGGCGAAGGTCTCGAGAAGCGTCTCGCCCCGATCGCCGAGCTGCTCGCGGCGGGAAGGACGAAGCATCCCCGGAAGGCCTACGACGACCGGCTCACCTGGGAGCTCTCGGTCATCAAGAAGATGGGCTTCTCGGCCTACTTCCTGATCGTCTGGGACTTCATCAAGTTCGCCAAGGACGACGGGATCCCGGTCGGACCCGGGCGGGGCAGCGCCGCCGGATCGCTCGTCGCCTGGACGCTCGGGATCACCGAGGTCGACCCGCTCCGCTACGACCTCCTCTTCGAGCGGTTCCTCAACCCCGACCGGATCTCGATGCCCGACATCGACGTGGACCTCTGCGAGCGCCGCCGCGGCGAGGTCATCGAGTACGTCCGGAAGAAGTACGGCAAGGACAACGTCGGCCAGATCATCACCTTCAACTCCATGAAGGCCCGGGCCGTCATCCGCGACGTGGGGCGCGCCCTGGACGTGCCGCTCGCCGAAGTCAACAAGCTCTGCGCGATGATCCCGGCGAGCCCCGGCAAGCCGGTGACCCTGAACGAGGCGCGGCACAGCGTGAAGGAGCTCGCGGACGCCCTCGCCGGGAACGAAGGCTATCGGAAGCTCTTCGACCTGGGAGAGCGGCTCGAGGGAGTCTCGAGGCACGCGGGAGTCCACGCAGCCGGCGTCCTCATCGCGCCGCGGCCGCTCGTCGAATACCTGCCGCTCTACAAGAACAACAACGACGAGATCACGACCCAGTTCGAGATGAAATCCGTCGACAGGATGGGCCTCCTGAAGATGGACTTCCTCGGGCTCATCACACTGACGATTCTCGACGACGCCGTGAAGTCCGCCGCGAAGCGGACCCGGCAGAAGGTCGACCTCGCGGCGATCCCGCTGAACGACCCGGAAGTGTTCCGCCTCTTTTCCGAGGGACGAACGGACGGGATTTTCCAGTTCGAGTCTTCGGGGATGCGGGACCTTCTCCGTCGCGTTCAGCCGAGCGTCTTCAGCGACCTCGCCGCGCTGAACGCCCTCTACCGCCCTGGAGCGCTGGACGCAGGGACCGTCGAGGTCTACATCGAGAGGCGGCGAGGGAAGAAGTTCGAGTATCCGCTCCCGGCGCTCGAGCCCCTTCTCGCCGAGACGCACGGCGTCCTCGTCTACCAGGAGCAGGTGATGCTCGCCGCGCGGGCCATCGCCGGCTACACCCCCGGCGAGGCGGACAAGCTCCGCAAGGCGATCGGCAAGAAGGACGAAGCGGCGCTGAAGGCAGAGGGCGAGAAGTTCGTCAGGAAGTCCGTCGAGAACGGCGTTCAGAAGAAGAAGGCGGAGGAGCTCTGGGAGCTGATCCTCCCCTTCGGCCGCTACGGGTTCAACAAGTCGCACTCCGTCGTCTACGCCCTCCTCGCCTACCAGACCGCGTGGATGAAGGTCCACTACCCGGTCGACTTCATGGCCGCGACCCTCACGGCCGCCTCGGGAAAGTCAGAGGATGTCGTCAAGTACGTGAACGCTTGCCGGGAGATGAAGATCCCGGTCCTTCCGCCGGACGTGAACTCGTCGGAGCTCTCCTTCACACCCGACGGCGAGTCGATCCGGTTCGGCCTCGGTGCCGTCAAGGGTGTCGGCGAGGGGGCCGTGAACTCGGTCCTGACGGCTCGCGCCGAGGACGGTCGATTTGCTTCGCTGACCGACTTCTGCTGCCGCGTCAACGTGCGGCTGAACAACCGGAAGGTGGTCGAGGCGTTGATCCGTTCCGGGTCGTTCGACTCGCTCGGGAAGAGCCGCGCGGCGCTCACCGCGGGGTCGACTCGGCCATGGACGTCGCGGCGGCCGAGAAGAAGTCGAACGATTCGGGCCAGGGAGGGCTCTTCGGCGACGAGGCGTCGCACGATCACGCCGACCGTTTCCCGGACCTCCCCGACTGGTCGCCCGACGAACGGATCCGATACGAGAAGGAGACCCTGGGCTTCTACATCACCGGGCACCCCCTCGCCCGCTTCGAGGAGGAGATCGGCCTGTTCGGCGACGTGACCGCCGAGACCGCGATGGCGAAAGTCGACCAGAACGTGAAAATCGTCGCCCTTCTCGCCTCGCTCAAGAAGACCCAGATCAAGAAGGGGCAGAACGAGGGGAAGATGATGGCCAAGGGCGTTCTCGAGGACCTGACGGGATCGGTTCCCGTCACGATCTTCGCGTCGCTTCTCGAGCGCGTCGCCCCGTGGCTCGCCGAAGGCCGGGCGGTTCTCGTAACGGGGGTCGTCCGCTCCTCGTCTGCTCCGGGAGCGCCGGAGCCCGAGGAAGGAGGAGGCCTCGTTCCCGTCGAGATCATCGCCCGTGAGATTCAGGCGCTCGATGGAATGCGAGAGGCGGCGGCGGCGGAAGTCCGCTTGACGACCCCCCTCCCCGGAACTCTGGACGAAACGTTCGCCTCCGTCCGGGAGATCCTGGAGTCCGTCCCGGGCTCGATCCCGGTCTTGTTGTCCGTACGCCGCGCCGGGCACTGGGAAGTGACCGTGCGCACCGCCGGCCGGCTCGCGGTCCGCCCGACGCCCGAGATGACGAAAGCGTTGGAACGGCTGCTCGGACCGGGCTCGGTCCGCTACGTGTACGCCCACTCGTGAGCGAAGGGGAGCTTCGCCCGGCGGCGCCGCTCCTCTGCACGATCGGGCGGATGGCCCGGACAGCCGGTGCGAGTGCCTATCTAGTGGGAGGCGCCGTGCGCGACCTCCTCCTGGTCCGGCAACCGATCGACGTGGACATCGCCGTCGAAGGGCCGGTCCTTTCCGTCGCGGTCGTCGTCTCGGCGCTCGCCGCCGAGACCGGCTGGGGCGTCGAAGCCCTCCACGAACGATTCGGAACCGCGAGGCTGCGAGGCCCGGACGGGACGAGGATCGACGTCGCCGCGACCCGGGAGGAAGAGTATCCCCATCCTGGGGCACTCCCCGTCGTGAAAACCGGAGTGCCGATCCTCCAGGACCTGGGGCGGCGGGACTTCACCGTTCACGCGATGGCCTTCCGATTGTCCGACGCCGGAATCGGGCCGTCCCTGATCGATCCATTCCTCGGCGAAAACGACCTTCGGCTGCGACGTCTCCGGCTGCTTCACGACGGGTCGCTGGCGGACGATCCGACCCGGGTCTTTCGAGCCGCTCGCTACGCCGCGCGACTCGGCTTCGAGACAGACCCGGGTTTCCAGGAGGCACTCCGTCGCGGGGTCGCGAGCGGCGCCTTCGAGAGGATCTCCGGCGATCGGCTTCGACGCGCGCTACAGGAGACGCTCTCGGAGGAGAATCGCGGCATGGCCGTGGAGATCCTCGGGCGCCTCGGAATCTTCGCCGTTCTCGTGGAAGGTTGGGAGGTCCCCGACGCCGTCGCGCGGAAGCTCTCCGAGGCCCGGGGGCCCGAGGAAGCCTGGACCTCGCTTCTCTCCAGCGTGCCCCCCTCGCTCCGGGAGCGGATCGCCGCGCGCCTCAACTTCTCGCGGGCGTTCCGCCGCGCAACGGGATTCCCGCGGTGACGGCCGTACTCCTGCTGGCGCTTCTGACGGCCCTGCCGTCCGAGCCCCCCACGTCGTCGCCGCCCGGATCCCCTCCATCGCACTCCCGTGTCGAGCCGGTGGAGACGACCGAGGCCCCGCCGGAGAAGACTCCCCGGCCCGACGACAAGACTCTCGTGGCATCCCTCGACATCGAGCAGGGTGCCGGCAAGGACCGGCTTTCCCTCTACCGGGACGGAACCCTCGTTCTCGTGAAGACCTACGAAGGTGTCCGGAAGGTGAAGAAGAAGCTCCTTTCGGAGGAGGAGATCGAGATCATCCGAAGGGTTTGCCGGGAGGCGATGTCGCTCGACGTCGTCGACTATCAGGTCGACGTCCTCGGAAGCACCAAGCCCAGGCGCTTTCGCATCGAGGTCGGACGTCAGGACGACCTTCCGCGGGTCTTTCGATTCGACGAGCTGGCCCGCGTTCCTCTCGTTCTCGGTCGGGCGAGGGGAGCGCTCGAAGGGCTGCTGGAGCGATTCGACGAGACGACCGTCTCCCAGGACGACCTCTGGGACCCCTCGAAGCTGCGCCGCGGCGACGTCCTGAAGCATCGGAAGGACGGGAGTCTGTACCGGGTCGATCGCGACGACGCCTTCGTCCGGAGCCTCGAGCTCGTGGAGTCCGCGCGGTCGCTCCAACGGCTCATCCTCCTGAGGGAGGACGTCCCGAAGCTCTTCCTCGATCCCTCGCCGGAAGACGAAGAGAGGGAACCTCGATGATCCGGATCGTGGCGGGTGAGCTGCGGGGGAGACGTCTGGCGGTCGCTCCCGGAGTGAGGCCGACGACGGAGCGGGCGAGAGAAGCCCTGTTCAGCATCCTGGGCGAGAGCCTGCGGGGTGCGAAGGTCCTGGACGCCGCAGCCGGATCGGGAGCGCTCGGCTTCGAGGCGCTTTCGCGCGGCGCCCGCGACGTCGTCTTCGTCGAGGCCGACCGCCGGACGGCAGCTGTCCTGGAGTCGAACGCGGCCGCCGTCCGTCTCGCGGAACGCGTCCGTGTCCTCGTGCGGCCGGTCGCGACCTTCCTCCGGGTCGACCGTCCCGCGGCCTTCGACGTCGTCTTCTTCGACCCGCCGTGGGCCGATCCGGTTGCCAGCGAGCTCGACGGCCTCTGGAAGGCGCTTTCCCCCGGGGGGACGTTCGTCGTGGAGCGCGGGAGCGACGTGACCGTCTGGCCCGGTTCTCCGGTGGAGCCAGAGGTCCGGCGGTACGGAACCACGGTCCTCCACATCTTCCGAAAGGCGGGTTCCCCGGCGGCGCCGGAGGACTCGCCAACTGCCATTGACCCGGCTGTTGGGTGCCCATAAACTGAAGGGTTCAGCGCCTCTCCGACAGGGGCGACTCAGGGAGAAAACGAGACATGGCGCTTCCGCGCACGCTCTTTACGTCCGAGTCGGTCACAGAAGGACACCCCGACAAGATCGCCGACCAGATCTCCGACGGGATCCTCGACGCGATCCTCACCGACGACCCCGATGGCCGGGTCGCGTGCGAGACCCTCGTGACGACCGGTACCGCCTTCATCGCGGGCGAGATCACGACGAAGACCTACGTCGACATCCCGAAGGTGGTCCGCGAGACGATCAGAGACGTCGGCTACACGCGCGCCAAGTACGGTTTCGACTACCAGACGTGCGCCGTCCTCTCCTCGATCGACAAGCAGTCGCCCGACATCGCCCAGGGCGTCGATCCGGGAGGAGCCGGCGATCAGGGACTCATGTTCGGGTTCGCCGTGCGCGAGACCGAGGAGCTGATGCCGCTCCCGATCACCCTCGCGCACAAGCTCACTCTTCGCCTCGCCGAGGCGCGGAAGTCGCACGAGCTCGAGTGGCTTCGCCCCGACGGGAAGAGCCAGGTCACCGTGGAGTACGAGGGGAGCCGGCCCGTCCGCGTCGACGCCGTCGTCATCTCGACCCAGCACGCCGAGACCGTCCCGATCCTCGAGCTGCGCGAGGCGATTCGCGAAGAGGTGATCCGGCGGGTCGTTCCCGCGGCACTCCTCGACGACCGGACGAAGTTCCACATCAACCCCACGGGTCGATTCGTTATCGGCGGGCCGCAAGGCGACACGGGCCTGACCGGGCGGAAGATCATCGTCGACACGTACGGCGGAATGGGCCGGCACGGCGGGGGAGCCTTCTCGGGGAAGGACGCCACGAAGGTCGACCGCTCCGCGTCCTACATGGCCAGGTACATCGCGAAGAACCTCGTCTCGGCCGGACTCGCGGACCGGGTCGAGGTCCAGCTCGCCTACGCCATCGGAGTTGCCGATCCGGTTTCGGTCTACGTCGAGACCTTCGGAACGGAAAAGGTGGACCCGGCGCTCCTCCCCGGGCTCGTCCGGGATCACTTCAAGCTGACGCCGAAGGGGATCATCGAGTCCCTCGACCTCCGAAGGCCGATCTTTCGCAAGACGGCGTCCTACGGACACTTCGGGCGAAACCTGCCTGAGTTCACGTGGGAGCGGACCGACCTCGCCGCAGCGCTCGCCACGGCGGCTGGCCTCACGGCCCCGGTCCAGGCCTAGCGGGCGAGCCAGCCGGTCTCAGGTTCGGATACCGAGGAGCCCCCACCCGGCTCCCAGAGTGAAGAAGAGGTTGGCTCCCCAGGCCGCGAGAAGCGGCGGGAGGGAGCCAGCCTCGCCTCCCTTGATCAGGACGGCGCTCAGGATGAGGTAGGCGAGGCCGAGGAGCAGCGCGATCCCGATGCCGGCGACGGCCCCCTTCTTCCCGAGACGAAAAGCGAAGGGGAGTCCGACGAGTGTCAGGAGCAGGGGAGCCAGGGAAACAGCGCTCTTCTGGTACAGCCCCGTCCGCATCCCGGAGACGTCCGCGCCGGCCTTGCGGCGAAGCCGGACGAAGCGGGACAGCTCCAGACTGTTCATCTGACGCGGATCTGCCCGTCCGGCAAGAAACGTCCGCGCCGCCTCGGGCGCCTCCACGAAGGACGTCCCGGCCTGCTTGAGGAAGAGGGAACCTCCGTCTTTCCCGAACGTCCTCGTCCAGCCGTCGATCAGCGCGATTCCCTTGCCCGGGACGATCCGGCCGCGCGCGCCGTAGGACTTTCTTTCCAGGCTGAAGGAAGCCGGGTCGAGCTGGAAGATGGTGACTCCCGTGACGGAGGAGGAGTTCGTATCCCAGGTCTCCGCGGAGAAGAACCGCCCCGAATCCCCCCGTAGAAATGACCGCCATCCGTCGGATGTGGCCGCCGGCGGCTTCCCGAGGAGGACGTTCCGAAGCCTCTCGGCCTCGGCCGCGGATCTCGGCACGATCGTCTCGGAGAAGGCGACGAGGGCTCCTCCGGCGAGGATGGCCAGGACGAGAATGGAAGCCGTCGTGCGAAGAAGGGATATGCCGTGTGCCAGGAGAGCCGTCGTCTCCGATGATCGGACGAGGCCCGCCACGGCGATCAGGGCCGCGGCGGCGAAGGCGAGAGGAACGACGTCCACGAGAATCGGGGCCAGCTTCGCTTCGAAGTACCCGAGGACCGCCGCGACCGGTGGACGGACCCTCGCGATGTCGTTCGAGATCTCGAGGTATTCGATGAGGAGGTAGATCCCCATGATGGATGAGAGAACGAGCGCGAAGAGCTGGAGGAAACGCGTCGCCACGTAGCGATCCACGAGCCAGGCTCTCGTGACGGTCGGTTCGACCGCGCCCTCCGCGAAGGCTCGATCCGGGCTGGAAGCAGTTACCAGGGCCCGATTCCGGAATCGACGGGGGAGGGATCGACCGATGAGGACCGCCGCGCGATCGAGGACGGGACTGTCGAAGAGCGTTCGGTCGCGCCGGACACGCCCGATCGCGAAGGCTCCCAGGACCACCAGGAGGAGATTCGGCAGCCACATCGCGAGCACGGGCGACATCGATCCCTCCACGGCTCGCGCTTCGCCCGAGGCGTAGAGGATGTAGTAGCCGAGGACGATCGCCGTGGAGACCGTGAATCCCGCTGCCCGCCCTCCACGCCGGTTCACGACCCCGAGGGGCAAGCCGATCAGCCCGAAAACGAGACAGGCCGCCGGAAAAGAGAACTTCTTGTGGATTTCGACCCACGAAAGGCGGGCGAGCTCGTCGTCCCGCGTCGTCTTCGCGCGCTGAAGGAGCTCGTTGAAGGTCATCTCGCGGAGCTGCTTGTCGGGTCGCGTCTTGGCGAATCGTTCCCTCGGATTGGTGTCGTCGAGGAGAACCCGCTGCGTTCGATAGCTGGCCCTGTCGTAGCCCCGGGCGTCCGCCGCCGTATGGTGAGTGACGGCCTCTTCGAGCCGTAGCCAGAGGCGTCCTTCCTTTTCCTCGAGCTCGAGGGAGCCACGCTTGGCCAGGGTCAGGCGTTCGCCCTCCGCCGGGTTCGAATTGTCCGCGAGGATGAGCCCTTCGAGCGTTCTCCGGTCTGGGGACGCCCGTTCCACGTAGATTCGCCGGCCCGCGAATTCCGGGCTGAAGACTCCCGGCTGGATCCGCTGGGCGATGGCGAACGTGGACAGCTCCAGTTTCATCCCGTAAAGGATCCGGTTCGTCCTCGGAACGACCGCCGTCATGACGAGCGCGGTCGTGAGAGTAAACAGGACCGCGAGAACGGAAATGGGCTTGTAGAGCGTGAAGAGGTCTACGCCGGCCGCTTTGAGGGCGACGAGCTCGGAATCCTGGCTCAGACGCCCGACACCGACGAGGATTCCGAGGAGGAACGCGATCGGCAGGGTCAGGACGATGACGTGAGGGATCGAGAACGCGAGGACCCGGCCGGTATCCCAGAGCGGATTCGAGCTCTGAAGGAGGAGATCGCTGAACTGGACGAGGCCACGGATCAGCATGAAGCCGGTGTAGATGGCAAAGGCCACAACAGTCGGCGCGAGGATCTCTCGCAGGGCGTATCGGTGTGTCAGTTTCATTGTTCTGCTGAGCCGACGGATTCGAGCGGGAGGCGGCTCCGTCAAAGCGGGATTCTAGCCCTCTGGTTACTATCGCAATGTCCGATAAGAAATATTATGTTAAATTTGATATGGGCTTCGCCTCATTTTCTTCGGAGCGGTGTCGTCGGCGGGAGTCGATGACTTCCGAAGGGACCCTGTCCCGGGTTCAGGTTGAATTCTGTCGGCGCAAAGACCGGCCTGGCAGTTGAATCTGAGTTCCTAGTCCCGGCTCCGCCGCTCGAGTCTCGGCGTTCCCGGAGTCACCGACGGCTTCGGATGTGGCCGGCTGGCTCGACTTCTGTCTCACCACCCTGCGGGTCGTCGGCCCTCGCCAGGCTCCAGTGTTCAACCTGATTTGGGCCGTCGTCTTCAGGTTTCGACCGGACCTGGGTCTCCGCCGGGCTCGTCCTTGGCTCCGCGGGGCGTCGAGGGCTTCAGGAATCGTCCGTGCTCCTCGAGATTGAGCTCTCCAGTCTCGATCTTCCGAAGGAGGCCCCGGAGGGTTTCGAGGATCTCTCCACGATCTGAAGCGCTCCCGCGAAAGACGAGGCTCACGGCGTACTCGGCATCCGGAGGCTGGAAGTTGAGCTCGTAAGCCTTGCGGAAAGTCCTGAAGCGACTGGGTTCGGCGTTCTCGGACTCGCGCCGGGCCGTTCGCACGGCGTCTCTTCCGACTCCATCGCCGCTGCCAAACGCAAGAATGGCGTCCAGCATCGCGGGCTCGGTCGGGAGGCGTCCGACCTCCAGGAGGAAGGACTTGGAACGAATGTCGGCGCGCCGACATTCATCCTTTACGCGAAGCGGGAGTCGTGCGAGAGAGAGCGTCTCGGTAATGGTCACTCTCGACTTCCCTACCGTCTTTGCGATCTTCTCGTGCGTGTAGTTGTGGCGCTCCTGAAGCGTGAGGTAGCCGTCGGCCTCTTCGAGCGGGCTGAGGTCCTTCCGCTGGAGGTTCTCGATCAGAGCGATCTCGAGCACCTCGGCGTCGCTGACGTCGAGAACGATGCAGGGGACGTCGCTGAGCCCGGCCTCCATCGCGGCACGGAAGCGTCTTTCGCCGGCGATGATCGTGAAGCGGCCTCCCTCGCGGGGCCGCACGAGGATCGGCTCCAGAATGCCCTTCTCCTCGATCGAGGCTTTCAGATCGCTCAGATCCCCGAGCATGCTTCGAGGTTGGTCCGGATTTGCCTCTATGAGATTGATCGCGATTCGCCGGCCGACGGAAATCTCCTCGCCGCTGAAGAGCTGGTCAACGAAGTGCGGGTCGTGTCGCATTCGGGAAGTTTCGGGGAGACCGCGGCGCTTAGACACGTTCGAGGATCTCCTCGGTCAGGCTGTAGTACTCGGAAGCGCCCGTCGACTTCGGAGCGAACGTGAAAATGGACTCCCGGTAGGCCGGAGATTCTTCGAGACGGACCGACTTGGAGACGGTCGTCTTGAAGAGCTTGCCCTGGAAGACCGTGTCGATCTGCTTCTGGATGTCTCGCCCGAGAACCGTTCGTCTGTCGTGGAGGGTGATGACGACGCCGAGGATCTGGAGGCTCGGGTTGGGACGACTCTTGATCTTCTCGATCGTCTCGAGGAGGTCATCGGTACCTTCCAGGGCAAAGTACGAGGACTGGATCGGAATGATGATGTGGCTCGAGGCGACCAGGGCGTTGACGGTGATCATCCCGAGCGTCGGAGGCGTGTCTATGAGAATCGCGTCGTAGGAGGACGCCACCTCGGCCATTTTGTCCTTGAGTCTGTAGTGACTGTCGATCTCGCCGATCAGCTTCGATTCGACTTTCGCCAGGGAAATCTTCGCCGGGGCGACGGAGAGTCCCGGGAAGTTCGTCTCGCGAATGACCGAGGAGATCGACGTCTCAGGGTCGACCAGGACGTCGTACATCGATCCGCCTATCGTCCGGCGATCCAGGTAGGACATCGTTGAGTTCGCCTGGGGGTCGAGATCGACGAGAAGTGTGCGGAGCTTCTTCTGGGCGAGAGCGGCGGCGACGTTGATGGCTGTCGTCGTCTTGCCGACTCCGCCCTTCTGGTTTGTGACCGCAATTATCATGGGAGTCGGCGAGGATACGGGCTGACGCGCCGGTTCTCAAGCCGACTTGGAACTCGTGTCCAGCGAAGAGCTTGGCGCGACCCGTTTCCGAATCGCACCGTCTCCCCCGGAAGGAAGCTACATCTTGTACTTGCCGAGAGATTCCGGATCCGCTTCCTCGAACCACTTCCGAAGGCGCTCGTGGTTCTGGGTCTCCTCGGAAGCGTCCTGCTCCCGGCTCTTCTCGAGAACTTCCTCTTCCACGAAGATCGGGGAGGAAGTCCGGAGCGCCAGGGCGATCGCATCCGACGGGCGACTGTCGACGAGGACGGAACGATCCCCCGACAACAGGTGGATTTCGGCGTAGAAGGTGCTGTCGTGCAGTCGCGTGATGACGACGCGCTCGACGACGGCACCAAGGAGAGCGATCGTCTCCCTGAGCAGGTCGTGCGTCAGCGGTCGCGGCGTCCGAACTTCCTCGAGCTGGAGAGCGATCGCGTTCGCCTCGAATACGCCGACCCAGATCGGAAGGAAGTTCTTGTCCTCGGCGTCGCGGAGGATGACGACGGGCATGTTCGCGATTGGGTCGACGATGACGGCCTTGACGTTCATTTTCACGATCACGACGACTCCCCTTCCCTGCCGAATCTGGGGAGGCAGGACGAACGATTCAAGACGCCACGTCCGGACCGCCCGGCTCGGCGGGGTGCCCGACTCGGAGCGGGCGCGCGAGCACGGAGTTCGCGAGCCCCTTCTCGACGACGGCCATGACGAAGGTCCCGGGAGGCGTTCCGGGTATCCCGTCAACGTGGACGAGCTGGTTGAATCGGGAACGGCCCGAGACCCGTTGCCCGGTCTTGTCGCTTCCCTCGACGAGGACTTCCAGAACCTCGCCGACGAGAGACTCGTTCATACGGAGCTGCAGCTCCTGCTGGTGGTCGTCGAGTCGCGCAAGGCGCTGCTGCGCGACCCGGACTGGAACATCCTGTTCCCATCGAGCAGCGGCCGTGCGGGGTCGAGGAGAGTAAGTGAAGCAGAAGATCGACGAGAAGCGGGCTTCGTCGAGCATGGAAACCGTCGCGGAAAAGTCCTCTTCGGTTTCGCCAGGGAAGCCGACGATGATGTCCGTCGAAAGCGTGATTCCAGGAATGGCCACGCGGAGCCGACCGACGAGATCGAGGTATTCGGCCCGGGTGTACTGACGTTTCATTCGGCCGAGGATGCGGTCGCTTCCGGACTGGAACGGGAGGTGAAGCGCCGGACAGACGACTTCGCTTTCCGCCATCGCGGCGATCAGGTCGTCGTCGAAGTTCTTTGGATGGGATGTCACGAAGCGGAGGCGGCGCAGGCCACCGATCGCCGAAATGGCCCTCAGGAGAGCCGGAAGTCCTTCGCCGGTGGCCGGATCGGTGTACGCGTTCACGGTCTGGCCGAGGAGCTCGATCTCGACGACCCCTTCGTCTGCGAGACGTCGACACTCGTCGACGATCCCGGCGAGCCGGCGGTTCCGTTCCCGGCCACGGGTCGTGGGAACCACGCAGAAGGTGCAGTTCTTGTTGCACCCTTCCACGATCGTGATGGAAGCACGATGGGCCACCGTCCGGGCGACGGCGCCGGGCGTGTAGGCGACCTCGTCCATGTCGAAGCCGACTTCGATGGGACGGTCGCCTTCCGTCACGACTCTCTGGACGATGGACGGAAGGAGCTCGATCCGACCGGTTCCGAGAACGAAATCGACGGCCGGCGACCGACGGAGGATTTCCTCCCCCTCCTGCTGCGCGACGCAGCCGCAGACGCCGACGAGCAGGCCGGGACGGAGCCGTTTTCGGGCGGCGATTCGCCCCAGGTAGTCGTAGACCTTCTGCTCGGCCCTGTCTCGAACGGAGCATGTGTTGAGGAGAACGAGATCGGCGTCGTCGGGCGCCAGAGCCTCCAGATACCCTTCGCGGGCCATCAGCCCGACGAACCGACGGCTGTCCAGCTCGTTCATCTGGCAGCCCCAGGTTTCCACGAAGACCGTCCGGCGATCCTTCTCCTTCGGGATGGCCGGATCTCCACCGGACGAACCGTCCTTCAGCGCAGCCATCCTGGTGGTGTCCCGCTCTTTCTTGCCTCTTCCTCGAGCTCCGCCATCCCCGCTCGCGCGGCTTCGGCTTCGGTCTCGAGGAGCTGCAGCTTTCCCTTCGCCTGGTCCCAGGCGGGCCGGATGACTCGCTCCCTGTAGTTTCCGTCACTCCAGGCGTAGAAGTCGTTCTCGAGTCTCTTGACCTCTTCCCGAGCCCCAACCTGACCCGTAACGGCTCGCTCGATCCGCTCCCGTGCGATCGCCGCCCGCTTTCGCCAGTCCGCTTCCGTCCGTCCGCTCGCGTCCCGGTACTCCGGGTCGATCGTCGGAGCGGGGACGGGCGTCGGCAGGGCCCGGGCGTTGGGCTTGCCCCTGGTCGAACCCTTGGTGGGACTCGCGGCAACGGTCGGTGGCGGAGTCCCCTTCCTGAGGGTCTCGTTCGTGATCACGACGCCGCGGGAAGGTTTCTGCCCGGAATCCGCGTCTTCTTGCGTCTTTCTTGCGGCGTCCGCGAGCGATCCGCTCCTGGACGGCCCGCCGGTCGGCGTCGGCGCAGGGAGGAATCCGAAGCTCCCCCCCTTGAGCTTTTTCTTCTGCGTGACCTGCGGCGTCGGCGTGGGTTCTTCCGCCGCCAGAACGAGGGTTCCGATCAGGGTGAATGCCGAGAACACGAGCGACGCACGGTGTTTCATGGCTGCGACGTACCCTCCCGCCCGTAACGGTCTTCGAGGCGAACGACGTCGTCCAGCTCGGGGCTGGAGACTTCGACGAGGAGGACGTCGCCTGCCCGTGCGGACATTCGATGGCGGGTTCCCGGCGTGACGTGAAATGTCTCGCCCGGCTCGAGAGCGAGGAGAACCCGCTCCCCGCCAGTTTCGGTTTCCATCTCGAGGACTCCCGAGAGGACGTGAATCGTCTCTTCCTTCCTGCGGTGATATTGGAAGGACAACGATTCGCCGTCCCGGATGGAGATCAGCTTCCCGGCGTATCTGCCGTTTGCGGCAAAGATCCGTTCGCTTCCCCACGGCTTCGTCACGATCTTGTCTGTGGTCTTCAAGGGTTCACCGCCGCTCGGGTTTCGGGATCGCCGCTCAGGAGGGCTTCGGCCTCCCGGGCGAGCAAGGCTGCAACGTCGTCGGGTGTCGATAGGGAAAGGGCGGCACGTGCCATCCGTGAGGCGTCGGCCGCCGACGCGCACCGGGCGACGTCCTTCAGAAGGGGCACGGAACGGGGGCCCATCGAGAACTCCCGGATGCCCAGGCCGAGGAGCAGGAGAAACAGGGCCGGATCGGCGGCCATCTCACCGCAGACGGCGAGGGGCTTCCCGGCGGCACGGGCCGCTTCCTGGACCTTCGCCACGAGACGAAGCAACGCCGGGTGATGCGGCCGGAAGATGTCCGAGACAGCTTCGTTCGCCCGGTCCGCGGCGAGCGTGTACTGCGTCAGGTCGTTCGTTCCGAGTGAGAGAAAGTCGACTTCCGGAGCGATCAGGTCGGCCGTGAGCGCCGCCGAGGGGACCTCGATCATCGCGCCGATCGGGACGCTGTGCGGGACGCTGATGCCGCGCTCGAGCAGCTCTTCCCGGGCTTCCTCCACGAAGGTCCTCACGCGACGAACGTCCTCGACTCCGGCCACCATCGGAACGAGGATGCGCAGGTCCCCTTCGGAAGCGACGGACAGGAGCGCGCGAAGCTGGGTCCGGAACATTTCGGGGTGGCTGAAACAGAGGCGGACTCCGCGAAGGCCGAGGACGGGGTTCTCCTCGGCACCCGAGAGGTGGCGGGCTCCCTTCTTGCCACCCAGATCGTAGGTCCGGATGACGACGGGATGCGGCGCGAGCCTCGCGACGACGTCCCTGTAGATGGCCGCCTGAGTCGCCTCGTCGGGAAACTCCATTCCGTCGCCAGACAGGTAGAGGAACTCGGAACGGAAGAGTCCGACTCCGTCAGCACCGTATTCGAAGACGTCCGGGACTTCGCGGGCGAGCTCGATGTTGGCACGAATCGCGACCTCTTCGCCGTCGCGGGTTCGCGCCCGGCCGGAGAGACTCCGTTCCTTGAGGGAGCGTTCGCGGGTCGCATCGCGTCCCTGGCGCTCCTGGAAGAGAGCGAGGACGTCTTCCGAGGGCTCTCTCCAGACGACCCCCTCTCGCCCGTCGACGATGAGCCGGTCGCCGTCGCCAATCGAGGCGAGGAGCTTCGGGATCGCCACGACGGCCGGAATGCCGAACGAGCGAGCCAGGATCGCGGCGTGCGACGTCTTGCCTCCGCGCTCGGTCACGAAGGCCACGACCTTGTCGCGGGGAATCCGTACGGCGTCCGACGGTGTCAGCTCGTCGGCGACGATGACGCAGGAATCGCCGGTGAGGGAAGCGAGCCGGTCGACGGCCGCCCCTCCCTCCCCGAGGCTCCGCTTCAGAATCGCCGCGACGTCGTCGAGGTCGGACGCCCGGAGGGCGAGGTCCTTGTCAGGCAGGTCGCGCAAGCGCGCCGCAAGTGCGTCGGCGACCACTTCCACGGCCCATTCGGCGTTCACCCTCTCGACCTGGACCTTCTTCTCGATGGGACCGAGAAAGGAAGGGTCCCTGAGGAAGAGCGCGTGGGCCTGGAAGATCGCGGCGTACTCCTTGCCGAGGCGTTCCTCGACCTGGCCTGCCATTTCGCCGATCTCCCGGATCGCCGACTCCACGGCGAGGCGAAGCCTCTCGAGCTCGGCCGGGACTTCCTCGGAATCGAGGTCACGCCTGGGGGACGAGTCCGCGCGGACGAGCCAGACGGCTGCCCTTCCGACGGCGATTCCAGGAGACACGGGGATCCCGGAAAGCGAGAGAGACCGCTTCATGGGCTCAGATTGTAGCCTTCCGGGAAGCTACTCCGATTCGTCGAACCGCCGCTCGACGAGGTCCGCCAGAGCCGTCATGGCTTCGATCTCGTCGACCCCTTCCGTCCGAACCAGGATGGGCGTTCCCTTGCCGGCGGCCAGGAGAAGCAGGCCGAGGATGCTCTTTCCGTCGACGTCCTCTCCGTCCCTGGAAAGCGTGATCCGGGCGCTGTAGTGGGCGGCGGTGTGGACGAGCTTCGCGGCTGCGCGCGCGTGAAGGCCGAGCCGGTTCTTGAGGACGACCGTCTTCTCGATCACGCGGGACGCTTCTCCGTCTCCATGAGCTCACCGGCCGCGACGATCGCGCGGCGCCCCTTCTCGACGAGCGTCCGGGCCATCTCGGAAGGCTCCTTCCCCTCGCGCGCCAGGGCTCGCGCCTTCATGACCATCGGGAGGTTGACCCCCGTGACGATCTCGATTCTCCCCTTCTGCAGGAAGGCGAGAGCGAGGTTCGAGGGGGTGCCGCCGAACATGTCGGTCAGGAGAACGACACCCCGTCCCCGGTCGGCGTTCGCGATCGCCTTCTGGAGCCTCTCGCTGGCGCTCTCAGGAGCCTCGTCCCATGCCAGCGACAGGGCACCGAGTGCCTCTCCGTGCTCCGGCTCGAGCACTCCCACCGTCTCTTTCAGCGCTTCCGCGAGCGGCCCGTGAGACAGCAGGAGGATGCCGACGTTCGGCGCGGGCCCGGTGGCCGGTGGTTCGGAATTCTTCATGGTCCTTCTCGGTTGTCGTCGCGGTGGGCGATCCGGACGGGATAGCCGGCGGCGGCCAGGTCCCGGCCGAGATGCTCGGCGATGTAGACGGAGCGGTGGCGCCCCCCGGTGCAGCCGACGCCGATCGTGAGGTAGGCGCGGTTCTCCCGGCGGTAGTTGGGGAGGCAGAAGAGGAGGAACTCCAGGAGGCGCCTGTAGAACGGAAGGGTCGTGCCCCCTTCCTCGATGAAACGGGCCACATCGGGGTCGCGGCCGGTCCGCGGCCTCAGTTCGGGGACGAAGTGGGGGTTTGCGAGGAAGCGGACGTCGAAGCAGAGGTCTATCGACGGCGGAACGCCGTGCTTGAATCCGAAGGAGAGGATCGAGACAGCCAATACGCCCGGATCGCCAGGAGCCCGGAAGTGCTCGGCGAGAACCGAGCGGAGCTCGTGAACCGTCATCGCCGTCGTGTCGAGGACGAGGTCCGCCTTCTCCTTCACCTCGGCGAGGATGCGGCGTTCCCAGGAGACCGCCTCGGTGAGCGATCGCTCCTGCGCGAGAGGGTGCGGGCGGCGTGTTTCGGAGAAACGCCGGAAGATCGTCGGGTCGTCCGCGTCGAGGAAAACGACGGTGACCGGAAGAAGCGTCCGCAGCTCGTCCAGCAGGGCCGGGAACGCCTCGGCGAAGCCGGGGTTGCGAACGTCGAGGACGACGGCCGTTCTCCCCTTCTGCCCCTCTCCCGACGCCGATTCCTCGACGAACCCGCGGAGGAGCGACAGCGGGAGGTTGTCGATCGTGTTGTATCCGATGTCCTCGAGGGCGTGGGCCGCGTACGACTTCCCCGAGCCCGAGAGCCCGGTGACCACGAGAAGGCGCTGCTCGCCGGCTTCCGTCATGCGTCTCCGAGCCGGAAGCGCCGGCGGGGCGACTTCCTCCGCTCGCGATCGGAAGCGGTCCGGCGGGCGATCTCCTCGTGGACCCGGGCCGCCATCTCCTTGGCGGCGTTGTAGCCACGGCGTTTCAGGAGGTGGTTGCGTGCCGCGATCTCGACCAGGAGGGCGACGTCGCGCCCGGTGGCGACCGGCATCCTCACCAGGGGAACAGCGACGCCGAGGATCGTCTCGGTCTCCTCGTCGAGGCCGAGACGGTCGTACTCGACCCCTTCGACCCAGTGGGAAAGCCGGATGACGAGCTCGACGGTGTGCCGCTCGAGGACGGCGGCGACCCCGAACAGGAGGGGCACGTTGACGATGCCCAGGCCACGCAGCTCCATGTGGTGACGGATGACCCCGGCCGAGGATCCGACGAGGGCGTCGTTGTGGAACCGCTTGACGACGACGAGGTCGTCGGCGACGAGGCGGTGTCCGCGCTGGACGAGGGCCAGCGCACACTCGCTCTTGCCGACTCCCGAGTCGCCCAGGAGGAGCGTTCCGAGCCCTCCGACCTCGACGAGGACGCCGTGAAGCGTCACGCGGGGCGCGAGCGACTCCTCCAGGAAAGCCGTGAGGCCTTCGATGACGGTGCTGGTGAGGCGGGGGGTCGCGAAAAGCGGGACGTCCCTCTCCTGACAGAAGCGCCTGAGGGCAGCCGGCGGCCGGATCCCCTTCGTGACGATGACGCACGACATTCCGAGGGAGGTGAAGGCGTCGAAACGCTCCTTCACGACGCGCGGAGAGAGAGTTCTGAGGTAGTCGAACTCGCTCTCGCCGAGGATCTGCACCCTCCTCGCCCTCACGTAAGGGAGAAACCCGGCGATGGCCAGCCCCGGCTTCTGGACGCGCGGCCATTCGATGGGCCGATCCAGGCCGGCGCGCCCCGAGACGAGCTTCAGCCCGAGCGGCCCGAGAGCGGGCGACTCGAGGTCGGCCGCCCGAACCTGCGGCTTCGTCTCGGGGGGCGTCGGGAGCATCGAGGAGCCCTTATCAGACCGGGGTCAGGATGACGATCGAGCCGTCCTTCTTGCGATAGATGATGCGGAGGGCCTCGTCCGACGGGTCCCGGTAGGCGAGGACCTCCTTCTTGCCGTGACTGTAGGCGTGGAGGGCGTCCTCGTCGAACATCCTGCGGGCCTCGTACGTCTCGCTCCGGGGCGGCTTCTCGCGTGGCGGGACCGGAAGCTCGGCCGGGACGGCGGCCGCCGCGACCTTGCGCACGCCGGAGACGGTGTGCTTCTTCTCTTCCTTCACGCGCGCCTTCGTCTTCTTCACCTGGGCGGCGACCCGGTCGAGGGCCTCCTGAACGGCGGTGAGCTGGTCGGCCGCGACGGCCTCCGCAGCCCAGGTCCGCTGGCGGGCCGTGATCGTCACTTCGACGAGGACGCCCCGCTTCTCGAGGCGGATGACGACCTTCGCATCGGCCTCCCGGGGGAGAACCTTGGAGAGCTTCTCGAGGCGCTTCTCGATCGTCTCCTTCGTCTTCGCATCGACGGTGAGACGGCGGGCCGTGATTTCGATTTTCATCGTGCCTCCTCGATTCTCCTGCGTTGGGGCCTCACGCCGGGAGACCGGCTGGCCCACGCTCTACCTTCCGGATCGAGCTGGACGGGATGTGGAGCTCCTCGCGGTATTTCGCCACGGTTCTGCGCGCGATGCGGATCCCCTCGCGGGCCAGAAGCTCGGAAAGGCGTGCGTCGGAAAGCGGATGAGCCGAGTCCTCGGCGTCGACGAGGGCCCGGATCTTCCCCTTGACGGCGAGGGACGAGACGTCCTCTCCGGCCGAGGAGGTGATCGCCGAGTGGAAGAAGAACTTCATCGGCAGGAGGCCACGCGGCGTCGCCATCCACTTGTTGGAGACGACGCGCGAGACGGTGGATTCGTGCATCCCGATGTCGTCGGCGACATCCCTGAGGATCAAAGGCCGGAGGTGGGCCACGCCCCAGTCGAGGTAGTCGCGCTGCTTGCGCACGATCGACTCCGCGACGCGGACGATCGTTCTCTTGCGCTGGTCGAGGCTCTTCATGAGCCACTGGGCCGCGCGCATCTTCTCGCGCAGGTAGCTTCGCCCCTCTCCGTCCAGGGCGCCGTTGCTCGAGAGGAGAAGGCGCCTGTAGAAGGAGGAGACCTTCAGGCGGGGAAGGCCGTCGTCGTTGAAGAGAACGACGTAGTCGTCGTCGACCTTCACCACCTGGACGTCGGGCTCGACGTAGATCGTCCGCGAGGAGTCGTACCGTCGCCCGGGCTTGGGATCGAGGCGCCTCAGCACTTCGATCGCGTGCTGGAGCTCTTCCAGCGGGAGGTTCATCTGTCGTGCCAGGACCGGGATCGCCTTGGTCGCCAGGTCGGCGAGCCGGTTCGTGAAGAGGTCCTCCAGGAGGGGCGTGGCAACGCCCTCGGCGCGCGCCTGGATCAGGAGGCACTCCGGGAGGTTCCTGGCTCCGACCCCGACCGGGTCGAACGACTGGAGGAGCGCGAGCGCGAGGGCCGCCTCGTCTTCCGTGCAGGGGATCGCCGCACAGACCTCCGGGAGCGTCACACGCAGGTAGCCGTCCGCGTCGACGTTCCCGATCATGAAGGCGCACGCCTCTCTCAGCACCGGGCTCGCCTCGGAGACTCCGAGCTGCTCCGAGAGGTGGGCATCCAGCCCGGGAGGGGCTTCCGCCCGGTTCTCGAGCGAGAACTCCTCCCCTTCCTCGCTCATTCGCGGGGCGGTCGAAGAGCTCCCCTCGAGGTACTCGCCGAAGTAGGACTCGAGGTCGATCGCTTCGAAGGACGACTCCTGCGTCGACTCGGACGGGATCTCCGCTTCGGCCGTTCCGGGCGCCGGTTCGGGAGGGGCCGCCTCCGCCGAAGCGGCGTTTCCCTCATCCCAGGAGGTCGCCGAGACCCCGGGGTCGGCAATCTCCGGCCCATCACCCGACTCGCCGGAGCGGTCTGGGGGGTCTCCCGCTCCCTCCCTCTCCTGCGCGGCGCCGGGCTCCTCGGCCTCCGTGACGGCCGCCGACTCCGTTCCCTCGTCCTCTTCCAGGACCGGGTTTTCCACGATTTCCTGGGTGACGACGTCCTGCAGCTCGAGACGCGTCATCTGCAGCAGCTTGATGGCCTGCTGCAGCGTCGGCGTCATGACGAGCCGCTGCGAGAGCTTGAGGGAGAGCTTCTGTTCGAGTCCCACGATGAATGGAGCGCGCCGGACGGCGAGTTCGCTTCTGCGATTCTAGTCCAGCCGGAAGCGGTCTCCGAGGTAGACACGCCGAACCTCGGGGTCCTCGGAGAGACTGACCGGCGAACCGGCCCTGAAGATCGCTCCGGCGTTGATGATGTAGCCGCGGTCGACGATGGCGAGAGTGTCCCTCACGTTGTGATCGGTGATCAGGATACCGATGCCCGATACCGCAAGCTCGCGGATGACGTGCTGCAGGTCGAGGACCGTGATCGGGTCGATTCCCGCGAACGGCTCGTCGAGGAGAAGGAAACGAGGGGAAAGCGTCAGGGCCCGGGCGATCTCGAGGCGCCTGCGCTCACCCCCGGACAGCGTGTCGGCGATGGACGTGGAGAGATGCGAGAGCTTGAACCGGTCGAGGAGCCCGTGGGCCCTCTCGAGCCGTTCGTTCCGGGAAAGGGGGAGCGTCTCGAGAATCGCCACGAGATTCTCGAGGGCGTTCATCTTCCGGAAGACCGAAGCCTCCTGCGGCAGGTAGCCGACGCCCTTCCTGGCCCGGCGGAACATCGCCAGCTCCGTGATCTCCTCCCCGTCGAGAAGGACGTGGCCGGCATCCGGCTCCACCAGCCCGACGACCATCGAGAACGTCGTCGTCTTTCCCGCTCCGTTCGGGCCCAGAAGGCCGACGACCTCTCCCCCGTCCACCGTCAGGGAGACTCCGTCGACCACGGTTCGGCCCCTGTAGCTCTTCTTCAGCCCCTCGGCCGCGAGGCGCGGGCGTGTCTCGGTCACAGTCCCTCCGGCCGCAGGATTCCCTGGCTGGGGATCCCCGGGCCCGTCTCCACGTCGACGCGGCCGCTTCCCTTCTGAAACGTCAGGAGAGCGCCGGTCATCCGGTTTCCCTTTCCATCGACGGCGGTGGCGGGCTGCCCCTCCAGCGTGATCGCTTCCGGCCTGCGGCCGCCACGGGCCATGGCACCCTCACCCCGGCGCCTGTCCGCCCTGTCTTCGACCACGACGTTTCCGCGCGCCTCCGCGAAGTCGACCGTCCGGTTCGGTCCGAGGACGACGTCCGTCACGTCGGCTTTCATCACCCAGGTCCCGGAGGTGACGCTGGTGGACCCCTCGATCCGGAGCAGGCGATCGGCCTCGCGGTGCGTCAGGACGTTCCCGGATGCCGCCACCGTCTCGACGACGCCGGCCTTCGTCTTCGGATCGATCCTTCTGCGCCGGAAGGTCGTCCGCACGTTCCCCTCGGCCCGAAGCGACCGGTTCCGGTCGTCGAGGGCTACGGACTGGGCCCGGAGGACGTTCTCCTCCTGCCAGGCGGTGACGTTTCCGGTCAGGAGAACCCGTCGCTCCGACGAGGTGACCCGCAGAAAGTCCGACTCGGACGAAACGGGCGCGGCGGAGTCGCCCCCGAGAATATCGGACCCCTCGCGGCCGCGAAACGTCGTCTTCACGTTTCCGGCCCCTTCTATCCTCTCGTCGCGGCGAAACCAGGTCAGGACATTCGCCTGCACCCGGGTCTTCTCGTCCTCGTAGCGCGCCGGCTGGTCGGCCGTTCCCGCGAACACGGCGCTCTCGTCCATCGCCCGGAGCGTGGCCCGGGGGGAGGTCACGGAGGTTTTCGTCCCCTCGCTCAATGCCACTCCGCCGTCGAGGACCGCCGTTTCGATCGTCTTCCCGTCCGGACCGAACGAGAGCTGTCCGCTTCCCGCCGAAAGGAGCCGTGCCGCCGGGCCCGGACCCGCGGCCGGGCGGGCCGGGGACGCCGACTCGGCCAGGGTGAGCGGACCGGGCACCGACACCCGCGTCAGCTTGCCGCCGACCAGCATCGCCTCGAAGCGGTTCGAAACCGCCCGCCGGGCTCCCGTGGGGCCTTCCGGAGGAATGTCGAGCCTTGCCGGACTGCCCGTGAGGAGGAGGTCCCCGGGCGCGCCGGTCGCATCCCGCCGGAGCTCGAGGGCTTCGCCCTCGGCCCGGATCGGGCTCGTGAGCTTCTCCCCCTGGCGAGGAATCAGGACCGCCACGACCGATCCGCGAGCCGAGAGGCGGTCTGCCCCGTCGAGGGGCTCTCTCTCGGCCTCGTCTCCTCGGAGGAGAAGCTCGTCCGTCTTGAGAACGACGGAGCCGCGGGCCGAGAAGCCGCCACCGCGACGCAGGTCGACTTCCTTCGCGGAGAGCGCGATCCGTCGACCCCGATCGTCGACCCCCCCCAGGCGGACGTCGTTTCGAAAACGGATGACCCCGGCGGCCGTCTCGACGGAACCCTCGAGCGCCGTCGCGACGAGCCCGTCTCGCAGCGCCTTGACGGGCCCCTCCGAAACCAGAAGCTTGCGGACCGGGTCGTAGTTGAAGGAGACGCTGCGAACGCCGACCCCCTCGCCGTCGATTCGGACTCCGTCGAAGACCCGGAATGCCTTGGTGGCCGGGACGAACTCGGCTCGCGGTGCGGCCACGACCGCGACCCGGCCCGACGCCGCGTCCCGGCTCTGGAAAGTGACGTCCTTCAGCCGGAACAGCCTGTCCGCGCCCTCGGCGAAGGCGATTGCCTCGGCCGCCCGCAACCGGTAGACCTCCGCGTCGCCTTCGCTCTCGGAATAGTCGAAGTCCTCGAAACGGAGCCGGTCGCGAATCCCCTGCGACTCGCGGAGGAGGGTCTCGGCGACCTCGTCCCGCGCTTCGAGGGTCCGCGCACCGGACGGACGGTACGAAAGGACGACGAGGACCGGAAAGCCGCCGAGCGCGAGAAATGCGAGAGTCCGCCGGAGGTAGCGCCTCGTTCTGCCCGTCACGCGTCCCCCACCCGGACGGCGTCGAGGACGGTCAGCGAAGGCCTGCCGAGGAAGGCATCGTGTGCGACGTTGGCGAGGACATCCCATTTTCCCCGCCGGCCGGGCCCCGGATCGTTCCGAGCGACCAGCCGACCGCATCCAGCCGCACGCCGTCGCCCTGGAACGAAACGCGAAGGCCCCGCTCCCCGACGGGACGTCCCCTGCCGTCCCACGAGAGGGCGGGAAGGAGGAACAGCGGGCGGGAATTGCCCATTCCGTGCGGTTCCAGCCGCGAAAGCGCCTCCACGAGAGCGGGCGTCACCTCCGCCGCGGCGAGCTGGGTGTCGGCCTCGTAGACGACGCTCCATTCCTCGTCGTCGCGAGCTTCGGCGAAGGCCGCCTTCGCTTCCTTTCGAAAGGCGTCGAATCCGGCCGTCGGGACGGAGAGACCGATGGCGGCGTGATGGCCTCCGAAGTCGGCGTCATGTCGCCGGGCGACGGGGGCGAGGCGGTCGTAGAGGGGAGTCCGGCCGCACGTCCGGCCGCTTCCGCCGACGCGGCCCTCTTCCCGCGAGAGGAGGAGGACGGGGCGATGGAGCGCCTGCGCGACTTCGACGCGGCGATCGCGAGGACGCCGCGGTGCCACCTCCTCCTGGGCGTCCCGGCCTTTCGACGACGAGCGCGTCCTGGAAGTCGAAGGTCTTCGAGGCGTCGAAGGCGACCGCGACGACCTTCCTGCATCCGCCGGCGCTCGGTGTTGGCGGCCTCGATCTCGTCGGCCAGGGCGGCCGCCCGGGCGGCGTCGGTCGTCGTGAGGAGCTCCAGCGCGCGAAACGCGTGGTCGATACGCCCCGACGCATTGAGGCGCGGCGCGATCCGGAAGGCGACGTCGTGGACGGAGGGGCTCTTCCCCGCCCTCACCGAGCAGTGCGAAAGGAGCGCCGTCAGGCCGGGCGAGCGGGGCTCGGCCAGACCGGCCAGGCCCCAGGACGTCAGGACGCGGTTCTCGCCGGGTGAGCGGGACCATGTCGGCGATCGTCGAGAGCGCCGCGATCTTCGGCGAGGGAAGCCATCCAGACCGGATTGCTCGCCGCGATCCCGACCTGGCCCCGTCGGTCCTGAGGAGCGCCTCCGAGAGCTTCCACGCGAGGCCGGCTCCCGCGAGGTCCTTGAACGGGTAGGGACAGCCTGGGATCTTCGGGTTGAGGAGGACCGCCCCTTTCGGAAGCTCTTCGGACGGGAGGTGGTGGTCGGTCACCACGACGAAGACGCCGCGGGCCACGGCCTCGCGAATCGGGTCGACGGCGGTGATGCCGCAGTCGACGGTGACGATCCCCTCGGGAGCGTGCTCGTCGAGGACCCGGCGCAGCGTCTCCGGCCTCAGTCCGTAGCCGTCCTTGAGGCGGTGGGGAACGAACGGAATGGCGTCGGCGCCCAGCCGCCTGAGAGTCGTGGACAGGATCGCGAGAGCGCCGATTCCGTCGCAGTCGTAGTCGCCGAAGACGACCACCCTGCCCCCGCGCCTGGCGGACCGGACGAGCAGATCGACGGCCTCGGGCATCCCTCCCATGCCGAACGGGTCGTGAAGGGTCTCGAGTCCCGGCTGGAGCTGCCAGGCCCGGGCCTCTTCGACTCGAGGAGATCCCGCGCGCGAGAGGACTCTGGCGAGACCGCCGGGAATGTCCAGCTCCGGGCGAGGAGCCCCGCCACGTCCGCAAACTGCGCCCGAGGGAGCGCGAGACGCGGGCGGCGGGAAGGCCGGCGTCACCGTCTGGCCGCGGTCCCTCCCAGGCCCCTGCGTGGCGGAACCGCGTAGCGGGCTTCGAGGAGGTGTCGATCGGGAGCGATGAGAGGCGGTCGAGGTGACGTGCGAGGGCGCGCCCGACCGCGTCGATCGCCGCGAGGGGATTCGAGTGGGCGCCGCCGGGAGGCTCCGGGATCACCTCGTCGGCCACGCCCAGGGCCTTGCAGTCGGCTGCGGTCACCCGCATCGCCTCGGCGGCCTCGCGTGCCCTGGCCTGGTCCTTCCAGAGAATCGCGGCACACCCCTCGGGGGAGATGACCGAGTAGACGGAGTGCTCCAGCATCAGGATGACGTCGGTCACACCGATTCCGAGCGCTCCGCCGGAACCGCCTTCTCCCGTCACCGTTGCGATGACCGGGACCGCGAGCCGGGACATCTCGAGGAGGTTCACGGCGATCGCTTCCGACACCCCGCGCTCCTCGCTCTCGATCCCGGGGTAGGCGCCAGGGGTGTCGATGAACGTGAGGACCGGGCGGCGGAACTTCTCCGCGAGCTTCATGACGCGCAGGGCTTTCCGGTAGCCCTCGGGCCTCGGCATCCCGAAATTCCGGCGGATCTTCTCCTTGGTGTCGCGCCCCTTCTGGTGGCCGACCACGGCGACCGCCCTGTCTCCGAGAAAGCCGAACCCGGCAACGATCGCCGGGTCGTCGGCGTAGGCGCGGTCCCCGTGCAGCTCGACGAAGTCGCGCAGGAGGACGCGCACGTAGTCGAGCGTGAAGGGCCGGGCCGGGTGGCGCGCGACGAGCGTTTTCTGCCAGGGAGTCAGGTTCGCGTAGATCTCGACCGACTTCTTTTCGAGCTGTTCGGTCAGTTTTCGGATCGCCTTGTCCCGGGCGGGGCCTTCGGGATTCCGGGCAAGCTCGGCGATACGCGTCCTCAGCCGCTCCAGCGGCTCCTCGAAACGGTTTTCGACGCTCACCCCCGGGAATGTACCAGACCGCGGGGCTTCGGCCGTCAGAGGAGGTTCTGCGGGTCGCGGTCGAGGCGGGGAGGGGCGTCCAGCGCCTCGAGCTTCTCCCCCGCCGCAGCGAGCGCCTCGCGCGAGTCGGACTTGATCAGGAGCTGGACCCGGTAGAGGCCCTTGAGCCGCTCCAGCGGCGCCGGCGCGGGCCCGAGGAGGCGGAGCCTGGGAAGCGAAGCGATCGCCGCCCGGCCGTCCCGGGCCCCTGCCTCCGCCTCGGCGAGCTCCTTCGCCGTCCAGAGCGCGAGCAGCAGGTGGGAGAACGGCGGATAGCCGAAGGTGCGCCGGAATCGAAGCTCCCCTTCCGCGAAACGGGGGTGATCCTGCGCCACGGCCGCGGCGATCGCCTCGTGCTCCGGCCGCGCCGTCTGCACCGCGACGAGGCCGGGCCTCTCCCCACGTCCCACGCGGCCGGCCGCCTGCGTCACGAGCTGGAACGTTCGTTCGGCGGAGCGGAAGTCGGGGAACGAGAGGAGCGCGTCCGCGTCGAGGACGGCGAGGACGGTCGCGTTCGGAAAATCGTGCCCCTTGGCGACCATCTGGGTCCCGAGCAGGGCCCTCGCCGTCCCGGACTCGAAGTCGGCGAGGACCCGGGCCGCTCCTCCCCGGCGCGACGCGGCGTCGCGGTCGAGGACGGCGTACGGTATCCCCGGGAAGACCTCCTCGAACCGCTCGGCGAGGCGTTCGGTTCCGAACCCCACCGGCATCAGGACTTCCGAGCCGCAGGCCGGACAGGCCCGCGGGTGTGGAACGAAGTCGCCGCAGTAGTGACAGAGGAGCCGCTCGCCGCGGCGGTGGTACGTCCGGGCGACCGAGCACGAGCCGCAGCGGAAGTCGTGCCCGCAGGCCCGGCAGAGAAGCGACGGCGAGAAGCCGCGGCGGTTCAGGAGGACGATCCCCTGCTCCCCCCTGTCGAAGGCCCCCTGGAGCAGCTCGACCGTCCGCGAGGCGAAGAGGACCCGCCCGTGGTCTCCGGGGCGGGCCGGCTCGCCGCGCAGGTCGACCACCTCGACGGCGGCCCGGCCGCGAGCCGTGGGGCGGGCCGGCAGGACGAGCCGGATCAGCCCGCCGTCGCGGGCGGACTGCTCCTGCTCCATCGAAGGTGTCGCCGAACCCAAAAGAAGGACGGCCGATTCGCCGTGGGCTCTCACACGGGCGACCGTGCGCGCGTCGTAGCGGGGGGCCTCGGCCTGCTTGTACGACGCGTCGTGCGCTTCGTCGACGACGATCAGGCCGAGGCGAGGAAGGGGCGCGAAGACGGCCGAGCGCGGCCCCACCACCGCGTCCACCTCCCCGCGGCGGGTCCGCTCCCAGGCGGCCGACCGCTCGCCGTCGGAGAGACCGCTGTGCAGGAGCGCAACCCGCTTTCCGAAGCGGGCGACGACGCGCCGGATGAGCCCGGGGGCGAGAGCGATCTCCGGCACGAGGAGGATTCCCTGCCGTCCGAGCGCGATCGACGCCTCGAGCGCGGCCAGGTAGACCTCCGTCTTACCGCTTCCCGTGACGCCGTCGAGAAGGAAACGGGCCTCCACGCCCTTCTCGAGCGCCGCCCGGACGGCCTCGACCGCCTCCTTCTGCGCGGCGGTCGGAACGACGGAGAGTGTCGAGCGGGGAGGGAGTGCGTGAGAGGAGGCGTCGGAGGAGCGCTCCTCCTCGACGATCGCGACGAGACCGTCCTTCACGAGGGCCGCGAGGACCGCGGGAGTCGCCCCCGCGGCGCGAAGCTCGGTGGCCCCGGCCGGCCTGCCGAGCGCGGCGAGGTGGGCGAGGGCGTTTCTCTGCTTCGGCTTTCGCGCGAGACGCGGATCGCCTGCGGCCCCTCGCGCGACCCAGCTCTTCGTGAGGGGTGGCCGGGCCGCTTTCATCTCTTCCGAAGGGATCCTGACGAGGCCCTCGTCCAGCAGGGCGCGAAGCGCACCGGCGAGGCCCCGGCTTCCGAGCCGTTCGGAAAGCTCGAGCTGCGTGGCTCGCCCCGCTTCGACGAGGAAGCTCAGAACCTCCGCCGATCGGGCCTCGCGAGGGGCGGCTCCGACGGACCGGCTGGTAGGAACGTAGGACGCCTGCCCGAGGTCCAGGAGGCGGCCCGGCACGGCCGCGCGAAGGAGCTCCCCCGGCGGGGCGAAGTAGTAGGCCGATGCCCTGAGGAGGAGGTCGACGAACGACTCCGTGAGGAACGGCCTCTCGTCGAGGAGGGCGAGGACCTCTCTTTCGGTCGTCCCCGCGGGCGCGGGCACCGCTTCGCCAGGCGCGACGAGTCCGGTCAGGATACGGGTCCCGAACGGAACCGCGAGGCGGCTCCCGGGACGCGGCCGCGGCATGTCCGGAGGCAGGAGGTAGGTGGCGAGCTGCGGGAACCCGGTCGGCAACAGGACCGCGACCCGCCGGGCGGTCTCGTCCGGAGTCACGGCTTCAGGCCGTCGTGCCGATCCGGCCGTCCGGCCCGGTCCAGGGCTCACCGTCATCGCCTTCGCTTCCGGCGTCGACGTCGACGAACGCCCTCTCGGCCGGATCCCAGCGCAGGCGGCTGGAGACGTCCTGTTCCACGTCCTCCGTCACGACGAGCACCGACCGGTCGACGGTCAGGTCTCCTGCCGACAGCTGGAGGCCCCGGCCGACCCAGAGGGGCGGGGCGAAGCCCTCGGCCGTTCCGAGGAAGACCGCGACGTCGAAGAGCGGCTCGGGTCCGTCGCGACGCACGAAGGCCTGCGCGAAATCGAGCCGGCCGTCGGAGTCGAAGTCGCCACGCACGAAGTAGGGCCGGTAGTCGCCGTACAGGGCGCGGAGCTCCTCGCGGCTCTCCGAATCGGTCGCGTCGTCGTCCGAGGCGGGCCGCAGCCCGGCGACCAGCGCCGTCGCCACGGCCTTCTCCTCCGCAGGCGTCCGTCCGGAGACCGCCGTGTCCGGACCAGCCGCCGTACGATTCGAGGAGGCCCTCATCGGGGCGCCCGGCCGGGCGAGGCCGAGGACGAGCCCGAACGCGGCGAAAAGGCCCACGAGAAGAGGCCCGAGAAAGCCCCGCACGCTCACGGAGTCGGCTCCGTTTTCTTTCGGGGAACGGGGAGCCCCAGCTTGAAGAGGACCTGCTGGAGGTCTTCCCAGGCCTCTTTCTTCCTGTCTGGCTGCCGCAGGAGGAAGGAGGGGTGGTAGGTCGGCATCACCGGAATCCCGTGACGGCTCCCCCAACGGCCTCTGAGCCGGCTGATCGGCTCTTCGGTCTCGAGGAGGAACTGCGCGGCGAACTTCCCGAGGGCGACCAGGACGGCGGGCCTCACGAGATCGATCTGCGCGTCGAGGTAGGGGCGGCAGGACGCGATCTCGTCGGGTTCCGGATTCCGGTTTCCGGGCGGCCGGCACTTCAGGACGTTCGCGATGTAGACGTCGCTGCGCGAAAGGCCCATCCCGGACTCGACCATCTTCGTCAGGAGCTGCCCGGCGCGGCCGACGAACGGCACCCCGCTGGCGTCCTCGTCGGCTCCCGGCGCCTCTCCCACGAACATGAGCCGGCTCCGGCCCGTGCCGTCCGCGAAGACGGTCTGCGTCCGGGTGCGGCAGAGTCCGCAGAGCTGGCAGGCGGCGACGGCCGACTGGACGGAGGCCAGGTCCGGAAAGGCGCGAGCCGCGGGAAGGACGGCGGAGTCCGCCGGCTCGACGGAGGAACGTGCCTTCTCCGGGGCCGGCGCCGTCGGCGGCACGGCCGCGGGCCGGCGGCCGGCTTCGGCGGGCGGAGCTTTCGCGGTGAGTTTCGGCAGATGGACCTCCCGGACGCCCAGGTCGCGGAAGTACCCGAGTGCGGCGCTCAGTGCGTCGTTGCGGCGGGGTCTGCGGGTCCGTGCGGGCATCTTTCGTCGAGGAGCGCGGCGAGGCGCTCGAGTATGCGCGCGGCGACGAGGGCCTTGGCCGCACGCGGGACGGAAACCGGTTCCGATTCTCCGGCGGCGAGGAGGAGTACTTCGTTCTCCTCGCTGTCGAAGCCGATTCCGGGACGGGAGACGTCGTTTGCGACGAGGAGGTCGGCCCCCTTGTCGAGGAGCTTTCGCCGGGCATTTCCGGCGAGGTCGTCCGTCTCCGCAGCGAAGGCCACGACGACCTGTCGATCCGTCCGCACCTGCCTCACGGCGGCGAGGATGTCGGGAGCCAGCGCGAGCCGGATCTCCGGGATCCCGCCCGCACGTTTGATCTTCCGGGGCGTGAACGCTTCGGCCTGGAAGTCGGCCGGAGCGGCCGCCATCACGAGAGCGTTCGCGGACGGCAGCTCGCCGAGGACGGCCTCAAGCATTTCCGCGGTCCGCTCGACCCTCACGAGCCTCACGTTCGGCGGCGGGTCGATCGAGACGGGGCCGGAGACGAGGACGACGTCCGCTCCCCGCTTCTCGGCCTCGCGCGCGAGCGCGTAGCCCATTCGTCCGGAGCTGCGGTTCGTCAGGAACCGGACCGGGTCGATCGGCTCGCGGGTCGGGCCGGCGGTGACGACGATCCGGCGTCCGGCGAGGCTCCTGGAGACCCTCGAGGCGCCGAGAACGGCTTCCACGATCCTTGCGGGCGCGGCCATCCGGCCCGGACCGACGTCTCCGCAGGCGAGATCTCCGGACTCCGGATCGACGACGACGGCCCCGCGTCCCCGGAGGATCCGGAGGTTCTCCTGGGTGGCAGGGTGGGCCAGCATCCAAGTGTTCATGGCGGGGGCGACGACGATCGCCTTCCGGTGGGCGAGCGCGTAGGTCGAGAGCGCCTCGTCTCCGATCCCTCGGGCCATCTTCGCCAGGACGTCGGCGGTCGCGGGAGCCACCGCGAGGACCTCGCCCCAGCGCGCGAGCTCGATGTGGTCCACCGCGCCGGACGCCGGGTCCCAGAGATCGGCGACGACGGGAGACTTCGAGAGGACCGACAGGGTCAGCGGGGTGATGAAGCGCTGCGCTGCCGGCGTCATCAGAACGCGAACGCCCGCCCCCCGGTCGACCAGGAGACGGACGATCTCGGCGGCCTTGTAGGCCGCGATCCCGCCGCTGACGCCGAGCAGGACGCGCGGGGCCGGGGTTGCGCCTCCGCTCACGCCGCGGCGTTAAGGCGTGATGAGAGGAAGGGGATCGACCATCTCGGCCGGCACGCCCTCCGCTCCGCCCTCGGACTCCGCAGGCCGCTGCCCCAGCTGCCACTTCACGAGCCCGCCCGCCACTTCGGCGAGGGCGATGCGCGAGAACTTCGTGTGCTTCGTCTCGAGCTTGGGGCGGGCCCCGAGCATCAGCTGCTCGGCTCGCCGCGACGCGATGTGGACGAGCCGGAACTTCGACTCGATCACGGGCGCGCCGGGGGTCGTCTCGGGGGATTCGGTCATCGTGGTGGCTCCGGGCTCTTCGTTCGTCATTCAGTCTCCCGTTCGCAGGTCGCCCGCGTCACGCGGGAAAAGTCCTCAGGATGGCCTCGAGCCGCTCCTGCCGCCTGCGGCGGCTCGAACGGCGGGCCACGACGATGGACCGCAGTTCGTCCACGGCCGCGTCGAGGACATCATTGATTATCGCATAGTCGTATTCGCCGAACTCCCCCATCTCCCGGGCGGCCGCCGCCAGACGACGGACGATGGAGTCCGGGGAGTTGTGGCCCCGGGCCTCGAGGCGGGACTCGAGAACCTGCCGGGAGGGCGGGAAGACGAACACCTTGACGACCTCGGGCATGCGGGACCGGACCTGGCGGGCCCCCTGGACGTCGATGTCGAGAAGGACGTCGATGCCGGCCGCCAGGCGGGGTTCCACTTCCCCGCGCGACGTGCCGTACCGGTGTCCGTCGTAGACGGCGTGCTCGAGGAACCCGTCCCGGGAGACGAGCGACTCGAACTCCTCCGGTGAGACGAAGTAGTACTCGCGGCCGTGGACCTCGCCTGGCCGGGGCGCCCGGGTCGTGTGCGAGACGGAGAAGTGGATGGACCCGGCGAAGGCGGGGTCGGCGAGAATCCTCCGGATGAGAGTGGTCTTTCCGGCACCGGACGGGGACGAGACGATGAAGAGGTCTCCGGCGGGTCTCACGGTCACTCCACGTTCTGGATCTGTTCCTTGAGCGCCTCCACGTCCGACTTCAGGTCGAGGAGGACGCGCGTGAGAGGGAGCTCGCGAGCTTTCTGGCTGCTCGTGTTCGCCTCGCGGTGCAGCTCCTGGGCGAGGACGTCGAGGCGCTTTCCAGCGGCCGGCTCCCCTTCCATCAGGCGTCTCGCCTCGACGAGGTGCGCCCGGAACCGGTCGATCTCCTCGGTGATGTCGGCACGGTCGGCGAGGAGGGCGATCTCCTGCGCCAGGCGTCCCTCGTCGAGCGGGATGCCCGCCGCGAGCTTGCCCACGCGCTCCCGGAGCTGGGTGAGGAGCCTCTCCGCCAGCCCCTCGCGCGCCTCGTCCACGCGCGCGATCCCCGACTCGAGGCGGCCGAGGATCACTCCGAGGGCCGCCGCCGTCGCCTCGCCCTCGCGGAGCCGCGACGCGTCGAAATCGTCCAGCGCGGAGCGCGTCGCGTCGAGGATCGTCGTCCCGAGCGACTCCCCCGCCTCCTCCTCGCTGACGCGGACGACGCCCGGCAGGGAGAGGAGATCGCGCGCGGCCAGCTCGCCCGGGAGCGCGTTCGCCTCCGCGAGCCGCCTCCACTCCTGGGCGTAACGCCCCGCGGTCGCACCGTCGATCGAGACGGCCCCGCCCACCGGTTTCGAGACCCGGACGGAGAGGTCGACGTGCCCCCGGGCGACGGCCGAGGAGACGAGCTTTCGGAGCGGGGCCTCCAGGGCGCCGAGGTCGTCGCGCATCTTCAGCGACAGGTCCAGGAAGCGGTGGTTGACGCCGCGGACGGTGATCGAGACCTGCGTCCCGTCGGGGAGGGCGGCCTGGGCGCGCCCGAAACCGGACATCGACTTCACGTGCTCTTCTCCTCTTCGAAGGCCGCGAGGTCGTGCAGCCTCCGGTAGACCCCTCCGAGCGCCAGGAGCTCGGCATGACGGCCGCGCTCGACGAGCCGGCCGCGTTCCAGTACCACGATCAGGTCCGCGCGCCTCACCGTGGAGAGGCGGTGGGCGATCACGAGCGTCGTTCGCCCGGCCATCAGGCGCTCGAGGGCGTCCTGCACCGCCCGCTCGCTCTCGGTGTCGAGGGCCGACGTCGCCTCGTCGAGAATCAGGATCGGCGGGTCCTTCAGGAGAGCCCGTGCGATGGCGAGCCTCTGCCGCTGACCGCCCGAGAGCCGGCCGCCGGCCTCTCCGACGGAGGTGTCGAGCCCTTTCGGAAGGGCGTCGACGAACTCCGCCGCATTCGCTGCGGCCAGGGCCGCGCGAATCCGCTCCTCGGGGACGTCCGGGAGACCGTAGGCGACGTTCCGGCGGACGGTGTCGTCGAAGAGGACGACTTCCTGCGTCACGAGAGCCATCGCCCCACGCAGCGACTCGAGCGTCACGTCGCGGACGTCGACCCCGTCGATGGCGATCCGCCCTCCCGTCGCGTCCATGAAACGCGGGAGGAGATTCGCGAGGGTCGTTTTCCCCGCTCCCGAGGGACCGACGAGCGCCGTGACCGAGCCCCGCGGGACGTCGAGGACGACGTTCGACAGGACGTCGGCCCCTCCCGGATAGGCGAACGACACGCCCTCGAAGCGGATCTCGCTCCGGAACGGCCCGAGCGGCCGGGCGCCGGGCCGGTCGACGACGAGGACCGGCTCGTCGAGGACCTCGAAGAGGCGCCGCGCGGAGGCGAGCGCCTGCTGCAGCGCGAGGTTGATCCTCGTGGCGCGCTTGAACGGCTGGTACATCATCACCAGCCCGACGCCGAAGGAGATGAACGCTCCGAGCGTCATCGTCCCGGCCTCGATCCTCCTTCCCGCGAACCAGAGGAGGACGAGGAAGGCGAGGACCGAGGCGGTCTCGACGAGCGGCGAGGAGAGGGCCATCACCCCCGCCCCCTTCCGGAGAAGGCGGTAGGTGCGCTCGTTCACCTCTCCGAACCGGTCGGCCTCGTACTTCTCCGCGCCGTAGGCCTGGACGACGCGGTGGCCTCGGAGCGTCTCGGAGAGGACGCCCGTCAGGTCGCCCATCCGCTCGCGTCCCGCCTTCGAGATCCGCCGGAGACGGTTCGCGATCAGGACGACCGGGACCACGATGGCCGGGGCGACGACGAGGGCGATGACCGTCATCTGCGGGGACCGCGACACGACGAGGATCGAGAGGCCGGCGAGAGTCGCTACGGACTGGACGAGGTCCGCCAGGTCCGTCCCGAAGAGGTTCTGGATCCGGTCGACGTCCCCCGTGACGCGCGAGACGAGGTCGCCCGACGGGTGTTTCGCGTGAAAGGCCCCGGACTGCCCGAGGAGACGTTCGAAGACGATCCGGCGGACGTCCCGTACGAAGGCGAGGCCGACCGCGTTAAAACGGTACTCCGCCGCGAAGGCGCAGAGGTTCTTCAGGAGGAACGCCGCGAAGAGGAGGAGGGGCAGGACGGCGCCCCGGTTCTTCTCCGTCACGCCGGTCGCGTCCTGCAGCTTCAGGAGCCCGTCGTCGAGCCATCGGATGACGGACGTCTTCCGCACGGCCTCGCTCGCGTTCAGGGCCTTGTTGAGGCTTCCTACCGCGGGGTCGTTGGCGAGCTGACTCTTCACGGCGGCGGTCTGGCCCGGCGACAGGACCTGGTCGAAGAGGGGCCCGAAGAGGTAGGCGACGATCGTCGTAAAGAAGGCGACGCCGACCATCAGGAGGCCCGCGACGAGAGCTGCCCTGGCGTGGGGACGGAAGAGGCGTGCGAGCCGGACGAAATCCTTCATGCCTGGCCTCTCCCGACGAGATCGAGGATGGCTTCGGCCGTCCTGCCCGGAGCGCCCGGCGGTCCGAGGTCCTCGCGGCCCAGGGCGAGCCGGCGCCGGGCCTCGGCGGCCCGTGCGGGCTCGGCGAGGAAGCGGATCACCTCGGCGGCGATCCGTTCCGGCGTGGCCGCTTTCTGTATGAGCTCGGGAACGGTCTGCGAGCCGTCCCCGGGATCGGAGAGGATGTTGGCCATGGCCACGTTCGGCACCTTGATGAGGATCTTCCCGAGGAAGTAGCTGAGCGCGGCCACCCGATAGACGACGACCATCGGGATGCCTGCCAGGAGGCCTTCGACGGTCGCCGTTCCCGAGGCGACCACCAGGACGTCCGAGGCGGCGAGGAGCGCCAGGTGCGGACCCGACACGACGTTCCAGCGCGAGAGGGCGTCGCCCGCGATCTCGCGCAGCAGGCTCTCGGGGACCGAGTCGGCCTTCACGAGGACGACGTCGAGATCGCTCCGGCGGGCCGTCAGGATCGCCGCGGCGTCGCGCAGGAGCGGCAGGAGCTTTCGGATCTCCCCCGCCCGCGAGCCGGGCATGAGGACGATCCGCCGGCGCCCCTCGGGCGGCGCGGGAACCGGCGACGCGAGTTCGCGCGCCGCCTCGTCGACCAGGGGGTGTCCGACCCACGTCACCCGTTCACCGAGGCCGCGCGCGTCGTACCACCTTTTCTCAAAGCGGAAGAGGGTCAGGATGCCGCGCCCCAGCCTCGCGAGCTTCTTCGCCCGGCCGCTTCGCCACGCCCAGACCTGGGGCGAGACGTAGAAGACGACGGGGATCCCCGCCTTCGCGAGCCTCCGGGCCAGAGGCAGGTGAAAGTCGGGCGAGTCGATCAGGACGGCGGCGTCGACCCTCGCCTCCGTCGCGGCCTTCGTCAGCACGTGGATCAGCCGGCGCGCGAAACGGATCTTCGCGAGGGCCTCCACGAGGCCGATGATGGCGAGGTCTTTCTGGTGCGCCAGGAGGCGCATCCCTTCCGCCCGACACCGCTCTCCACCGAGGCCGAACGCCTCGAGCTCCGGGACGCGCTCCTTCAGCGCCGCCAGGAGGGCGGCTCCGTGCTGATCGCCCGAGACTTCGCCTGCGGAAAGGAGAAGGCGCATCGGCTCACCGCCCTCCGACGAACGACATCGCCCACGCGACCGCGAGCGAGCCGCCGACGATCACCGCCCACATCCTCGCGAAGAACTGGCGCCGCTGGGAAGCCTCGTCGCGCCAGAGGAGGGCGAAGAAGACGGAGACGATCGTCCCGAGGAGTACGAGGTGGAGGAAGTGATCCTCGAATGGGGAGCCGGTCACGGCTTGCGCTCTCCGGACACGTCCCAGGCGTCGAAGGCGAGCAGGAGGTTCATCACGCCCGCAACGATCAGGTAGGTCATCGCGACCTCGAAGAGAGGAGACCGGGGGTCGCCTTCCGCGAGACCGGCAGCGTGGACGAGGAGACCGGGAGCGCCGACGGCGTGGGTGGCCGTCGTCGTGAGGAAGGCGCCGACGGTCCGCGCGGGCCACGCGCCCACCGATCCGCCGAGAGCCAGGCCCGTGCCGAACGCCGCCCCCACGAGCAGGAAGTAGGCCGATCCCCTCGCCCGCCGTCCGGCCCAGGCGTGCCCCAGGCCGGGAACGAGGAGCGCGAGGAGCACCGCGAAGGAGCGGGAGGCCGTGGAGCGGGGCGTGCCGGTCAGGGGCCCCCCTCCGGCGTGCCGAGGCGCGCGCAGAGGCGGCGATAGGTCGCCTCGAGGTCCTCCGGAACGATGCGCGTTCCGGACAGGACCGTCATGAAGTTCGTGTCGCCATCCCAGCGGGGAACGAGGTGAAGGTGAAGGTGGCCGGGCACTCCCGCGCCCGCGCACCGCCCGAGATTCAGGCCGGCGTTCAGACCGTGGGGCGCGTACTCGGCTCGCAGCGCCTCCTCGAGCCGCGCGGCGACGTCCATGAGCTCCGCCCTTTCGTCCTTCGTCAGCTCCGGAAGGGTTCCCCGATGGGCGAACGGCGTGACCATGACGTGGCCGTTCGAATAGGGATACCGGTTCAGCACGGCGTAGACGTGCTTCCCCCTGAGGACGATCAGGGCCTCGGCGTCGCCGAGGCCCTGGAGATCGCAGAACAGGCAGGTGGAGGGTCCCGAGGGCGCAGCGCCCGTCAGATACGTCATCCGCCAGGGCGTGAAGAGGACTTCGGTCATTCCTCCGGAAGTGCCGTCGACGCCGACGCGGCCGCCTCAGGCGCCGGCGCCTCCTCGTTGATCAGCTCCTTGAGCATCTTCCCCGGCTTGAAGTACGGAACGAGCTTCGGCGGAACGAGAACCTTCACTCCGCTCTTCTTGGGGTTGCGTGCCACGCGGGCGCCGCGCTGCCGAAGCTTGAAGCTTCCGAAGCCGCGGAGCTCGATCTTCTGCCCGGTCCGGAGCGAGGAGATGATCCCCTGGAACACCGATTCGACGACCGCTTCGGCCTGCTTCTTCGTCAGCTCGGCCGCCCGGGCGACCTCTTCCACGAGGTCCGCCTTCGTGGTCGTCCCTTCAGCCCGGCTGACGCCCTGGGTCTCGCGTTCCATCTCCCCCCCCGGGGGGAGCGCCGTGTGGAACAGCGCTCCCCGCAACGCCCCATCGCGGGCGTCGCGAACGTCAGTCGCCCGACTTCGCTTCTTCGACGGCAGGCTCGGCTTCGGGATCGACTTCGGGCGACGCTTCGGTCCCAGGCTCTGGTGCGACCTCGGCCCCCGACTCGGACGGCGCGGAGGCTTCCGCCTCGGAGCCGGCTTCCGGAGTTCCGGCTACCGATTCTCCCGCTTCCGTCTCTCCGGCTTCCGTCTCGACGACGGGCTCCGGCTCCGGCTGCGCCTCGGACGGATCGGGCTGAGGAACGTCCCTCATCGAAAGGCCGATGCGCTGCTCGTCCACCTCGATCCGAAGAATGCGCACGCGGATCGGATCCCCCTCGCGGAACTCGTCCGAGAGCTTCTGCCCGCGCAGAACATCCGTTTCCGAAACGTGCATGAGCCCTTCGAGGCCGAGGGGAAGGCGGACGAAGACGCCGAAATCGGCGACCTTGGCCACCTGGCCGTCGACGACGTCGCCGGGCTTGTGCTCCCGGGAGAACTCCTCCCACTCGTTCGGGCGGAATTCCTTGATCGAGAGGCTGATGCGGCGGTTCTCGACGTCGATCGCCGTGAGGACGGCCTGGATCTGGTCACCCTTCTTGACGACCTCGGACGGGTGCTTGACGCGCCGGCCCCAGGACATGTCGGAGATGTGGACGAGGCCGTCGATCCCCTCCTCGATCTCGACGAAGGCGCCGAAGTCGGTGAGGTTGCGGACGACGCCCTGGATCCGGTCGCCGATGTGGTACTTCTCGGCGAGCATCTCCCACGGGTTCGGCTCGGTCGCGCGGAGCGAGAGCGAGAGCCGCCGGGTCTCGGGATTCACGTCGGCGATGACCGCTTCGACGGTGTCCCCGACGGAGAGAAGCTTTGCAGGGTTCTTGACCTTCTTCGTCCACGACATCTCGCTGACGTGAATGAGGCCCTCGACCCCTTCCTCGAGCTCGACGAACGCGCCGTAGTCGGTGAGGGAGACGACCTTCCCGCGGACGCGGGCGCCGACCGGGTAGTGCGCGGGGAGATCCTGCCACGGGTCGGGCTTGAGCTGCTTCATGCCGAGCGAGATCCGGCCCGAGTCGGAGTCGAACTTGAGGACCTTGACCTCGACGTCCTGGCCGACGTGAAGCGCCTCGGACGGATGGCCGAGCCGGCCCCAGGAGATGTCGGTCACGTGGAGGAGCCCGTCGATCCCGCCGAGGTCGACGAAGGCGCCGTACTCGGTGAGGTTCTTGACCGTGCCGTGGAGAGTGCGGCCGTCGGCGAGCGCCTGGGCGGCGTCGCTCTTCTTCGCGTCGGCGACCTCTTCCATCAGCGCCTTGCGCGAGAGGACGATGTTGCCGCGCTTCTTGTCGAAGCTGACGATCCGGAACTCGAGCTCACGGCCCCGGAGAACGTCGAGGTTCTTCAGCGGCCGGATGTCGGCGAGCGACCCGGGGAGGAATGCCCTGACGCCGATGTCGACGGACAGGCCGCCCTTGACGCGCTCGAGGACCTTCCCCTTGGCGGGCTGGTTCTCCTTGAAGGCGACCTCGATGGCGTCCCAGGCACGAATCCGCCGGGCCTTCTCGTGGGAGAGGACGACGTAGCCCGAGGAATCCTCGCGACGATCGACGATGGCGTCGATCTCCTGGCCGGCCACCGGAAGGCGCTCCGGAGCATGAGCGAACTCCGAACGGGGGATCATCCCTTCCGACTTGTAGCCGATGTCGACGAGGATCTCGTCGTTCGTGACCTGGATGACACGCCCGCGAATCAGCTCTCCCTCGGCGAGGGAGCGCTCGCTCTCCGCGAGCAGCCTCGCGAACTCCCCGTTCGCATCGGCAGCCTCGTCCGCCTTCCGAATGGGCGTGATCTTCTGGTCCTCCGACGGCATGAATTCCACCTTCTAAGGGGCTCGCGGAGAAGACTCAAACGTACTTGAGCTAGCGGCCCGAACCGGGAATGTTAGACGTCCGGCCTCTGGAGGTCAACCGACAGACGGGCGACGATCCACCCGCGAAGCTGCTCCGCGACCTGTTCGGGCCCCAGGTCGGACGTATCGACGACCTGGTAGGTCTCGTCGCAGGCCAGGGGCGAGTCGGCGCGCGTCGAATCCGCCTGGTCGCGGGCCTCCATCTCGGTCTGCACGGAGGCGAGATCCTGGGGGGTTCCCTTGCGAATCAGCTCTTCGAATCGCCGCCGGGCGCGGATCTCCGGCCGGGCCGTCAGGAAGAACTTCGCGGTCGCTTCCGGTATGACCTTCGTCCCGATGTCGCGCCCTTCGAGGACCCCGCCGCCGGCGAGGGCCAGCTCCCGCTGCTGCGCTGCGAGGCGGCGCCGGACCTGCGGGATGGCGGCCACCGCCGAGGCGTAGAGGGAGACTTCGGGCTGGCGAATCTCCTCGGAGACGTCCTCGCCGTCGAGAAGGGTCCGGACGTTTCCGCCGGTGCCCGTCACCCGGACCTCGGCCGTTTCGGAGAGCTTCCCTACCCGGTCCGGGTCCGCGATCGGAAGAGGGACCCCGTTCCGTCGCGCCAGGAGCCCGATGGCCCGGTACATCGCCCCGGTATCGAGATACGGGATCCCGAGGCTGGCGGCGAGGGCCTTCCCCACGGTCGACTTCCCGACCCCCGAGGGGCCGTCTATGGCGACGACGATCATTCCGCGGGCGGGGTCGCCGGGGCCAGACCGAGGCGGCCAGCCGCCAGGAGCTCGTCGAAGACCGCGAGAAAGCGGAGGTTCTCGTCGTGCAGGCCCACGGAGAGACGGAACGCGAGGGGAAAGCCCCAGCCCGCCATCGGCCGGAGGATGACCCCGCGACGGGCGAACTCGGGCTCCACCGGCGCGAACGGGATCGGCAGCTCGACGAGAAGGAAATTCCCGAGCGAGGGGTGGACGACGGCGCGGCGCTTCGTGAGCTCCGCGGCCAGGAACGCGCGCTCAGCTCGCACCAGCGTGCGCGTCCGCTCGCAGTGCTCCTCGTCGGAGAGGGCCGCGATTGCCGCCGCCTGGGCGGGGCTCGTCGTGTTGAACGGCTCGCGGACCTTGTTCATCGCCGACGCGACGTCCGGCGAGGCGAAGGCGTAGCCGATCCGGAGCCCCGCCAGGCCGTAGATCTTCGAGAACGTGCGCAGGACGGCGACGTTGTGCCCGGCCGTCATGTAGCCGAGCGCGTCGGGATAGTCCGGGGCTTCCTTCGCGAACTCGAAGTAGGCCTCGTCGATGACGGCGACCACGTGCTCGGGGAGGCCCGCGAAGAACTCGTCGAGGTCGGCGTTCGTGGCGTACGCGCCGGTCGGGTTGTTCGGGTTCGCGATCGCGACGACCTTCGTCTGGGGACCGACCCGTCGAAGAATCGCGCCGATGTCGGGCTGGTGGCCCGGCCGCGTGGGGACCTCGACGAACGTCCCTCCTGCCCGGCCGACCGCAACGTGGAACATCCGGAAGATCCCCGCCGGGACCACGACCTCCTCGCCCGGATCGACGAACGCCCGGATGACGATGTCGATCAGCTCGCAGGAGCCGGAGCCGAGGAGGATCTGGTCCGGCGGAACGCCGAAGCGCTCCGACAGCGCGCGGCGGAGGAAGGTCCCGGAACCGTCCGGGTAGAGGTGGATCGAAGCGGTGGCGGCGACGGCGGCGGCCATCCCCTTCGGAGAGGGGCCGAGGGGGTTCTCGTTCGAGGCGAGCTTGACGGCCCCGGTGATGCCGTACTGAGCCTCCACTTCCTCGATGGGCCTTCCGGGAACGTAGGGCGCGAGTTTCCGGACCGCGGGACGGGGAGACGGCTTCAACGCTCCACCTCCCTACCCTTTTCCCTCGCGCCGCCTCGGGGGCGCTCCGGGCTTCCGCGCCGCGTGCTTCGGCGTGGCGTTCGATGCGGGCGGCTGGGCCGGCTTCTTCACGGTCTTCGGGCCTGGCCCAGTCCTGGGCTTCGCCGCGGCCGCCGCCTTCGGCTTCGGGGCGGGCACGAGGGCGCGCAGGGCGGCCACCTCGGCAGGGGCCAGGTCGCGGAAACCGCCCGGAGGAAGCTTCTTGTCGCGGATCGGCCCGATGGCGACGCGCCGCAGCTTGGAGACCTTGTGGCCGACCGCCTCCATCATCTTCCGGACCTGCCGCGACCGACCCTCACCGAGGGTGACCCGGAGCCAGGCGTTTCCGCCGACGCCGTTCTTCTCGGGGGTCGTGTCGATCAGCTCCACGACGGCCGGATGGGTCCGCTCGCCGTCGATGAGGATGCCCCGGGCGAGCTTCGCGATCTTCGCGGGCGTCGGGACGCCGGAGACCTTGACCTCGTACTCCTTCCGGCAACCGCCGGAGGGGTGCGCGATCCGGAAGGCGAGCGGCCCGTCGTTCGTCAGGAGGATGAGCCCTTCGGAGTCGAAGTCGAGCCGGCCGACCGGAACGACGGGCTCGGAGACGCGGGTCCCGAGGAGGACGTACACGGTGGGCCTGCGCTGCGGGTCGTCGCGCGTCACGACGACGCCCCGGGGCTTGTTCATGAGGATGTAGCGCAGCGGCGCCGCCGCGCGGAGGCGTTTGCCGTCGACCTTGACGTGGTCGACCGCCGGATCGGCCTTCGTCCCAAGCTCGGTGACGACCGTTCCGTTCACCGTCACACGGCCTTCGAGAATCAGCTCCTCGGCGGCGCGGCGCGAGGCGACGCCCGAGGCGGCGAGGATCTTCTGCAGGCGTTCAGCCGTCATGGCGTTCCTCCTCCGGGGCCGCCGCGGGTGCGGCGTCGTTCTCGTTCACAGAAATGTCTTCCGGGGCCTCTTCCGTCGCGGCGCCCGGCGCGATCGCTGCAGGACCGTCGTCCGGCTCCCCGGTCTCGCCGGCGGGGACCGTCCCGGACGTGGATTCGTCCGGTCCGGCGACGGCGGTCGGCGGGGCATCGGACTCGATCTCGACCTCCACCTCTCCCGTCGCCTCGTCGACGCGGAAGAGCTCGGTCTGGGACGGATCCGTCCTCGGAGCGTCGAGGCCGTAGATCGCCTCCAGCTCCTCCGGCTTCGGCAGGTCGCCGAGGCCCTTCAGCCCGAAGTGGACGAGGAACTCCTTCGTCGTCTTGTAGAGGAAGGGGGTCCCGACGACCTCCTTCCTCCCGGCGGTCGTGATCAGCTTCCGGTCCAGGAGAGTCCGGATGGACGACGAGGAGTTGACGCCTCGCAGCTCAGCGACCTCCGGGCCCGTCACCGGCTGGCGGTAGGCGACGATCGCCAGAGTCTCGAGCGCGGCCATCGAGAGCTTCGTCTTCCCGTCCAGGCCCAGGAGCCGGCGAACGGGATAGTCGTACTCGGGCCGCGTGACGAGCCGCACGCCCCCCGCGACGCGATCGAGCCGGACCCCGCGGCCGTCGGCGGCGCAGGCGGCCTCGAGAGCTTCGAGGGCCGTCTCGATGACCGCCTCCGTCACCTCCGCCGCTTCGGCGAGCTTCTCGAGCGGGATCGGCTTGGAGGCGGCGAACAGGAGGGCCTCCACGAGCGGAAGGGTCTCCGCGAGCGGATCTTCCGGGGCGCTGACCGGCGGCGGCTCCGGCAGCGCTTCGGGCGCTTCGCCGACGGGGAGGACCGCCTCCGCCGCGGAACCGTCTGCGGAGGCCTCCGTGCGGGTTTCGTCTCGTTCTTCGGTCATCGCTTCAGCGGTATTCCTCTTCGTAGCCTTCGAGCGTCAGATTCTCCCCCGTCGGCTCGAGGTAGATCTCTCCGAACTCCTCGGCCTGGAGGGCTCGGACCAGGAGAAGCCGGAGGAGCTCGAGAACGGCCAGGAAGACCGCGATCGCCTCGGCGCGACCCGACAGCGTCCCGAAGACCTCCGACAGCGCCACGCGCCCCGACTCGCGGATGCGCCCCGTCATGTCCTGCATCTTCTCGCGGATGGAGAATCGCTGTTGGGTGATCGCCATTTCCGGCGGATGGAGGGCCCGGAACCGGTCGACCGCGCCCTTGAAAAGCGTCAGGAGGTCGAAGAGCGAGACGTCCGAGAGGTCGGTCTCCTCTTCCTCCGGCTCCGCCTCCGGCTTGTAGGAGGGACGCGGATACATTCCGATCCGTTCCACCTCGTAGACGTGGAGCGTCTCGGCCACCCCTTTGAACTTCCGGTACTGGAGGAGCCTGGCGACGAGCTCTTCCCGCGGATCGGGCGCTTCCCCTCCTTCCGCGGCCGGGGTCCGCGGAAGGACGAGCTGGCTCTTGATCTGGACGAGGAGCGCCTCGACGTAGAGGAACTCCCCCGCCACCTCGAGGTCGAGCTCCACCATGAGGACGAGGTAGTCGTGGTACTGGCGGCAGATGTCGGCGACGGGGATGTCGCGGAGGTCGATCTCTTCCTTGCGGATCAGGTGCAGCAGCAGGTCGAGCGGGCCGTCGAACTGCGGCACGTGGACCGGATACGGCTGGACGAGCTCCGCTCCGGCGGGGATCGGGATCCGGATGCCTTCGGCCACGCAGCACTCAGACGGAAGCCGCGGTGCGCGGCTTCCGTCGATCCTCGTGCAAGAGGCGCGGGAACGTCATCAGAGGAGCTTCATGGCGTCGGCGACGTCCTGCATCGTGGAGGAGGCGAGGGCCCGCGCCCTCACGCCCCCTTCCTGGAGGACCTCGCGGACGAATCCCGGCTTCGCGGTGATCTCGGCCCGCCGGGCGCGTGCGGGCTCGAGCGCCGTGTTCATGTTGCGGATCAGGTGCTTCTTGCAGTCGACGCAGCCGCGCGTCGCGGCGCGGCACTCCTCGTCCACCTGGGCGATCTCCTCCTTCGGCGAGTAGAGGAGGTGGAACGGGAAGAGGTTGCAGGTCGCGGGGTCGCCCGGATCCGCGCGCCGCGCGCGCTTCGGGTCCGTGACCATCGACATGACCTTCGTCTTCACGTCGTCGGCCGAGTCGGAGAGGGCGATCGTGTTGCCGTAGCTCTTCGACATCTTCCGGCCGTCGAGGCCGGGGACCTTCGGCGTCGCGGTGTAGAGCGCCTGCGGCTCGGGGAAGACCTCTCCGTACATCCCGTTGAAGCGCCGGACGATCTCGCGGCAGATCTCGAGATGGCTCTCCTGGTCCTTGCCGACCGGGACGCACTGGCCCCGGTAGAGGGCGATGTCGGCCGTCATGAGGACGGGATAGCCGAGGAAGCCGAACGTCCCGAGGTCCCGTTCCCGCAGCTCCTGGAGCTGCTCCTTGTAGGTCGGCACCCGCTCGAGCCATCCGAGCGGCGTGATCATCCCGAAAATGAGCGCGAGCTCGGCCGTCTGCGGGACCTGCGACTGGACGAAGATCACGGCCTTCTCCGGATCGAGGCCGACCGAAAGCCAGTCCGTCACCGCCTCGATCGTCGACTCGCGGATCGCCGACGTGTCGGCGTAGTCGGTCGTCAGCGCGTGCAGGTCCGCCACGAAGTAGCGGCAGTCGTACTCGTCCTGCAGGTCGACCCAGTTCTTCACCGCGCCCCAGTAGTTTCCGAGGTGGACGCGGCCCGTCGGGCGCAGGCCCGAGAGGACGATCTTCTTCGCCGGTTCGCTCACGAGAGACCTCCGAGTAGGAGCTGGTTCAGGAAGGTCATCGGCGGTCTCAGGACGGCCGAGAGGCCCCCGGTGAAGATCGCCACGACGAGGAGGATGAAACCGTACCGGCGCACCCACATGACGCCTCGGATCCAGCGGGCCGGGGCGAAGCTCTCCACCACCCCGAATCCGTCGAGGGGCGGGATGGGAACGAGGTTGAAGATGCCGAGCGCGACGTTCACCAGGACCGTGTCGCGGAAGACGAGGAGCAGGGGAAAGAAAAGGGACGACCGGAGCTCCGGCCCTTTCGGTGCCACGGCCAGGAGGACGAAGAAGGTGACGGCCCCGAGGAACGCGACGATGAAGTTCGAGACGGGGCCCGCCGCTGAAACGAGGAGGTTGGCGCGGCGCGGGTTCCTCACTCCCCGCAGGGAGACGGGAACGGGCTTGGCCCACCCGAAGACCGGGGCGCCCGAGAACGCCAGGAGCGCCGGGACGAGAAGGCTTCCGAACGGATCGAGGTGCTTCACCGGGTTGAGTGTGATCCGGCCCAGATCGCGGGCGGTCGTGTCCCCGCAACGCAGGGCCATCCAGCCGTGAGCCGACTCGTGAACGGACACCGCGAACAGGAGGACGGCCACCTGGATGACGATCTCGAGAAGCTTGTCTGGGGAGATGGGTGCGTCGGGCACGGCAGGGTCGTCCGAAAACGCCCGATCCTACGTGCCGCCCCCGGGGGCGTCAATCGGCGCTCCGATGGCCCGCCGCTCGGCGGCGATCCCCTCTTCCGCCGAACGGTAATGGCTGAATCGGCCGGCCGCGACGCTCTGCGCCAGGAACGGGTTCTGGTCTCCGACGCCGGACAGGGCCAGGGACCCGCCGGCGACGGCGAAGCGCCCCTGCTCCCTCATCAGTACGGCGACGATCGTCGTGGGGAGGGTGACGCAGGCGGACAGGTCGACGACGCACCGGAGCGCGCCGTTCTCCCGCGCTACGCGCAGGTATTCCGTGATCGTCGACGCTTCCGTCAGCGTCACGTCTCCGCGCACCCGGAGGGCCGCGATGGCACCGTCGGTCTCGAGGGAAAGTTCCACGGCCCGAGGATGCCACAGGTGGCGGGGAGCGCCGTTCCGCGACGTTCAGCGGCGGGCGGACCGAAGCAGCAGCGCTTCTTCGAAGGGGGGCGTCCCGGCGGTTTCCGCCAGCTGGAGAGCCAGCTCCCGGGCCTTCGCGAGGAGCTCGCGGTCGGCGAGGGGATCGGCGATTCGAAACTCCGGGAGCCCGCTCTGGCGGGTTCCGAGCGCCTCTCCCGGGCCCCGCATCCGGAGGTCTTCGTCCGCGATCTCGAACCCGTCCTCGGTCCGGGCGAGGACGCCGAGACGCGCGAGCGCGCCGGCCGAGGCGCCGTCGCCCGGGAGGAGGAGGCAGGTGGACGCCCGTGTTCCCCTGCCGATCCGTCCGCGCAGCTGGTGAAGCTGGGCGAGGCCGAACCGCTCGGCGTTCTCCACGAGGAGGAACGACGCCTCGGGGACGTCGATGCCGACCTCGACGACCGTCGTCGCGACGAGGACGTCGAGCTCGCCCGCGGCGAACTGACGCATCGCCTTCTCGCGGGCCTCCGCCCTCATCTTCCCGTGGATCGCCCCCACGCGGCGGCCCGGGAGGCGCCGTGCGACCTCTTCGGTCCAGGAGGCGACCGCCCGGGCGTCGATCGTCTCCGAGTCCTCCACGAGGGGAACGACCACGAAGGCCCGCCCTCCCGATTCCAGGTCGCGGGCCAGAGCCCTGTACGCCTGCTCCCGCTCCCCTTCGCCCGCCACCCTCGTCACGATGGGCGTCCTGCCCGGCGGCTTCTCGCCGAGCGTCGAGACGTCGAGGTCGCCGTGGAGGGCGAGGGCGAGGGAGCGCGGGATCGGCGTCGCCGAAAGGACGAGGACGTGGGGGTGAAGGCCGCTGGCGACGGCCCGCGCCGGAAGGGCCGCCCGCTGCGAGACCCCGAACCGGTGCTGCTCGTCGACGACGACGAGGCCGAGCCGCCGGAACGCGACCGGCTTCTCGAGGAGCGCGTGCGTCCCGACGAGGAGCCCGATCTCCCCCTCCTCGAGCGCGGCCAGGAGGGCGGCTCTCGGCCGGCCCGTGACCCGTGCGGTCAGGAGGGCCGGCTTCACGCCGCTCCCCGAGAGGAGCCGGAAGACCGTCTCGGCGTGCTGCTCGGCGAGGATCGTCGTCGGGGCCATGAGCGCCGACTGGAAGCCCCGTCCCGCGGCCAGGACCGCCGTCAGGACCGCGACGATCGTCTTCCCGCTGCCGACGTCTCCCTGCAGCAGACGCGCCATCGGGTGCCCGGACCTGAGGTCCGCGCCGATCTCGCGAATGGCCTGTTTCTGCGCGCCCGTCAGCGGAAACGGGAGGATGCCCGCGAGCGCGGCCCGGAGGGCGGCGTCCGCCTCGATCCGCGGCGCGGGACGCGTCGCACGCTCCCGCCGCCGCCGGAGGAGGGCCACCTGGAACTCGAGAAGCTCCTCGAGCGCGAGCCTCTTCAGGTGAGGGGACGACCTCTCCGCCCACGGACCCGGATCCGGCGGGCCGCCGGCGCTCCCGGGAAAGTGCGCCTCCCGGAGGGACGGGGCGAGCGGCGGAAGCCCCAGCTGCCGCACCACCTCCGCGGAGAGTCTCTCCGGAAGGCCGGGGGTCGCCTCCTCGAGGGCCCGGGCGACGAGGCGCCTGCGAACCCGCGGAGGCAGTCCGGGGAGCGAGCGGTAGATCGGGACGACGCGCCCGACCGAGAGCGCCGCGTCGGCCTCGTTCTCTTCCGGCTCCGCCTCCACGTGGGGAGCCTCGAGGGTCAGGCGCCGCTTCATCACGGCCCGGCCGTGGACGAAGACCCGGAGGCCCGGCGTGAGCCAGCGCGCCATCCACGGCTGGTTGTAGAAGACGAGACCGGCCTGCCCGCTCTCGTCCTCGAACGTCGCCTCGGTGATCGAGAACCCCGGGCGTCGCGTCCGCACGAGCCGGGCTTCGACCACCGTCCCGGACAACGTCAGGGGCGGCCCCCCTGGGACGAGATCGGCGACGCTCGCGAAGCGCGCCCGGTCCTCGTGGCGCAGCGGCAGCTCCAGGAGAAGGTCGAGAACGTTCGTCAGGCCGGCGGCCGCGAGGGCTCTCGCGCGCGCCGGGCCGATTCCGGGCGTGCCGGCCAGGGGCGACCGCAGGGAGAGCGGGTCCCGGCCGCGCCCGACGCGCGGCACTCCTCAGCCCCGCGTGACGCGGAACGTCAGGTCGACGAGGCCGAAGCGGAGCCGGTCCCCGTCGTGAATCGGCGTGGGCGCGCCCGTCGCGATCCGGTTCCCGTTGACGAACGTCCCGTTCATCGTGCCGATCTCCTCGATGACCTGGAACTCCCCCTCCGGCCGGATGATCTTGGCGTGACGGCGCGAGACGGAGCGAGGCCCGTCGAGATTGGTCAGGTCGACGTCGGGGCGGATTCCCGTCACGGGGTCGATTCGGCCGACCATCGTGTCGCCTTCCCGGTTCAGGTAGAACTCCTCGACGTTTCCGTCGGCCACGAAGCGGTAGATCTCGTCGCGGGTCCCCACACGCTCGAAGAAGTCGGACGACTCGTCGAGGGCCGGGGCGGCGCCCGTCGTCTGCTCGAGGAGCGCCGTCGTCTCCCGCAGCCGGCGCGAGAGCTTGCGAAGCATCCGTACCGCGATCTCCCCGTTGTGCCGGAGCATCTCGTCGAACGTCGACTGGTTGATCCTCACGAGCTCCACGTTCGTCCGGGCGATGGCGTCGGCCGTGCGCGGAACGTCCTCGAGGATCGACATCTCGCCGAAGAAATCGCCCTTTTCGAGGACGGCGAGGGTCTTCAGGTCGTCCTTGACCCGCTTGGCGATCTCCACCGATCCCGACTGGATGACGAACATCTCCGTTCCGACGTCTCCCTCGGAAAAGATCGTCGCCCCGGGCGGGAGCTTCATGATGTAGTCCTCGAAACTCGCGGCCCCGCCGCCGGACTTCAGCACGACTTTCACGAGAGGAACTCCTCCTCCAGGACGAGCGTTCTGGTCGCTCCGTCCCACGAGGCCCGGGCACCGACCGGGAGCGGGACGTTCGGGGCGGCATGACCGAACGGAAGGTCAGCCGCGACCGGAACCCCGAGAGGGGCCAGCCGGTCGAGAAGGAGCGTCCGAACCCGGTCCGGATCCTCCACGCCTCCGAAGGTCACGCGCGTCATTGAGCCCGCGATGATACCGGCCAACCCGTCCAGGCGCCCGGATGAAAGGAGGGTGCCGAGCATCCGGTCGACCCGGTAGGCCTCTTCCCCCACCTCTTCGAAGAAAAGAATGGCGCCGTCGTAGTCGTACTCCCAGGGCGTTCCGGCCAGCGCAGCCAGTATGGAGAGGTTGCCCCCGACGAGCGGCCCCTCGGCGCGGCCCGGCACCAGGACGTCGGCGGACGGGACCTCGAGCCGGAGGGGCGCCCTCCCCTCCAGGATGGCCGGGAACCAGGCGGCCGTGAGCGGGTCGAGCGGGGTCGCGAGGTCGACGGCCACCATCGGACCCTGGATCGTGAAGAGTCCGCTCCGCTCCCTGAGGAAGGCCGACAGCGCCGTGAGGTCCGAGAAGCCGCAGTGGAGCTTCGCGGTCTCGCGCAGAAGCTCCTCGGGCAGCCGGCCGAGAAGGCGCGTCACCCCGTAGCCGCCGCGCGCGAAGAGGATCGCCTCCACCGCGGGGTCTTCGACGAGGGCCAGATAGCCCTCGAGGCGTGCGTCGTCGTCCCCCGCGAGGCCGAGAACCTCCTCCCGGGAGAGGACGTTCGACGCGAGGCGGACGCGGTACCCGAACGATTCGAGAGCCGAGACGCCCGCCCTCAGCTCTTCCGGCCGAACCGTTCCCGACAGCGCGGCAACGCCCACGAGCGAGCCCGGACCGATCCGCTTCGGCCTGAGGAGCGGTCTCCTCACCCGATCCGGTTCCTCGGATCGCTGAACCATCGGGCCCAGTCGGAGGTACTCCCTCCCGGATCCCGCTTGTCCTCTCCCTCGGCCGCCTTCTTCTTCAGGCGCTGCGAGCCGGCCTGGCGGAAGGCGACGACGGCCAGGGTGCGACCGCCGGCGGCGTCCACCGCTTCGCACAGAACGCGATCGTCGGTCACGACGGTCACGCCGCGGGGATCGCGCGCTTCACGGATCCGGCGGACGATCTCCTCGTCCGCGCTCCGGGGCGCGGCGTAGACGATCGTCACGTCCCCGAGCAGCTGCACCTTCGGCCGGCCATGGTCGGGCGGACCGTCGAAGACGACGGTGAGTTTTCTCCCGCGCGCGCGTGCGAGGTCCCCGAGCTCCCGGACGAGGGTCTCCCGCGTGACGCCTCGCTGCCCCAGCAGGTTGTTCCCGTCGATCAGCTCGGCCACGGCGCCATTTTGAGGCATTGAGCCAAAGCTCGCACGCCCCCGTTTCCCGAACTCGTTCTCCAGAAAAAGTGACCCGGGCCGGACTGTAAGCCGGATTCTGTGACCGGTCGGCTCGCGCCTTCCGGCCGGCGATCATTCCTCTCGGCCCGCGCCTCTCGACGGGGCTCGAGCAGCCTACCCGGAGACGTCGCCTTGCGGCGCGGGGGCGAGCACCCCTTCCGTCCCCCTATTCGGCCTTGCTCCGCGTGGGGTTTGGCCTGCCGACCCCGTTGCCGGGGTTCGCGGTGCGCTCTTACCGCACCTTTTCACCCTTGCCTCGGCCCCTTTCTGGAACCGTGGCGGTCTGTTCTCTGTGCCACTTTCCTTCGGGTTGCCCCGACCGGGATTTCCCCGGCACGCTGCTCGCTGGAGTCCGGACTTTCCTCCCCTCGTACGGTTGAACCGTCCGAGCGACGATCACCCGTCCGGCCCGGGTCAGCCGGAGGATACCCCGTCGCGGCTCTTCGGCCGGCGCCGCCGCGCGAAGAGGTCGACGCCCCTCGCGAGCTTCGGAACGCAGAGGAGGAAGAGGCCGGTCATGGCGATCGCCAGGACGAGCGCGACGAGGGGCAGGAAGATCGACACGATCGCCTGGAGAACGGCGAGAACGTCCTCGGCGAGCGAGAGTGCGAAATTCGCCACTCCGGCGGTGAGAGCCGTGGAAGTGAGCCGGACCGTTCCCTTCACGAGGTGCGAGGCGAGCGCCGTCACGCCTCCGCCGCCGCCGGCCAGGACCGCCATCGACGTGTCGGCGCCCGGCGCCACCGCCGCGACGGCCAGGAGCGCGCCGGCCGCGGGCCGCACGACCGTGTGGATGACGTCCCAGACGTGGTCCAGGCCCGGGATCTTGTCGGCGAAGAACTCGAGCAGATAGAGGCCGAGGAGGACCGCGAGCGTCATCGGTTCGGCGAGAAAACGGGCGAGTACCCCTGGAAAATCCTCGGGGAAGAGCCAGGAAATCCCCCCGTAGACCAGGAGGACTGCGTAGGCATTCAGGCCGGCGCCCGCCGCCAGACCCAGACCCGTGCCGAAATGGGCGACCAGCTCCACCATTCCGTGAGGATAGTCCCGCGTCCGACCGTCAGCGAGGCTTCACGGCGGCGATCTCCGCCAGCGCCTTCGTCGCCTTGCGGTTCGAGGGGTCGAGCTTCAGGACTTCCCGAAGCGCCTTGATCCGTTCCACCTCGTTCCGCTCGCTGGCGCAGGCGTCCGCGAGGGCGAGCCAGACCTCGATGCTCTCGGGAAGACGGGCTGCCGCGCGGCGAAGGGTCTCCGTCGCCTGGCGCACCCACTTCGGGTTCTTTCCCTGGACCTTCGCCAGGAACGTCCAGTACTCCGCCTTCTCGGGATCGAACTCGACCGCCTGCCGGAGCATCTCGAAGGCGGGGTAGAAGTCTTCCATCTCGACGAGCGTCCGGGCTCGCTGGTAGTTCGCCTTGGCCACCTGGCGCTGGATCTCCGGGTTCGTCTGGCCGAACGAGACCGGCGCCGACATCGTCCCGCGGTTCAGCGACCGGTCGTAGCTCTCCCTGGAAGCCGTGCTCGAGAAGGCCTTGTCCGCCTCCTGCACCTTCGCGAAGAGCGCTTCGAGGGCCTCCGTGGCGTCCCCCAGCGTCGCCCGGATGACGTTGTCCGGGTGGAAGAGGCGGGCGCGATCGTGAACGGCCGGACGAAGATCGGCGTCCTGGGAATTCTCGGGAACGCCGAGCACCTCGTAGGCGTTGATCCAGTCGAGGCGCCGGTAGGTGTTCCAGACGAGTCGCGCGTGCTGCTCCAGAGCCTCCGACATGCGCGGGCTCGGTGGGGCGCCGGCGATCTCGACGTTCAGGAAGGCGACCCCCCCGGGGGCGGGCGCGTCGTCCCCCTTCCCTGTCCTGGCGCCGACCGAGACGAAGCCGACGGCCCGCAGCCTCTCGAGGATCCGGAGATCGAGGCAGATGTCGGCGGCCGGCTTCGAGCCGTCGATCGCGTCGAGGACCTCGGCCTCCTCCGGCGTGATGACCGCGTGCTGATAGCGCAGCAGGAGGTCGGGCGAGAGGATCGGCTTGGCCTTCGGGTCGATCTTCGGCAGGGCCCCGATGACCGGCGGAAGCCGGCGCAGCCCCTCGAGGAGGAGCGTCGCGTTCGACTGGTCGAACGCGACGGGAATATCCGGAGGGTCCTCCAGCGGCATGACGGTGAACGTCCCCGCGTTCCACTGGAACGTGGAGTAGAGGATCTTCTCCGCGAGCGCCCGGACGCAGGCGTCCGCGACGTAGGAAGCCACCGCCCCGGATTCCCGGAGGGCGTTCGCCAGCCCTCTCCCCGGGTCCGAAAGGGCCCTCTCGAAGGCCGTGAAGAGCACGGACTCGTCCGCGAGCCCGAATGCCCGGAGCAGGTCTCCCACGAGCTGGGCTTCCCGGTTGGAGGAGGCCGAGACGAGCCGCCCCCTGTTGAACCAGAAGCTCCGTTCCTCTCCCCGGGACGACACCAGCACCTGGGCGTTCTTCCGCGCGCGATAGGCTGTCCGGAGAATCTCCGCCAGCTCCGTCTTTTCGAGCGTCCCTCCCGAGAGCACGCCGCCACCGGCCTTCGAAGTGTCCATATCCGGGGGATTCTACCGGCCCTTGTCCTCGCGGGAAGCCTTCCAGGCGCCGATGCGCGACGAAGCCGACTTCCCGGCGGCCGCGGCGAGTGCCTGCGGCGTTGCGGCAAGGACCGCCTCGTCATTCCCGAATACGGCGAGGAGACGTCGCGCCGTGGCCGGCCCGAGCCCCGGTATCTCCTGGAGCGGGCTCGTCAGGGTCCGCTTCGTCCGCGCCCTTCGGTGGTGCTTCAGACCGAACCGGTGCGCCTCGTCGCGCGCCCGCTGGAGCAGCTTCAGCCCCGCGTTCCGGCGAGGCAGGACGAGCGGAAGGGAGCGCCCCGGCACGAAGACCTCCTCCTCCCGTTTCGCCAGGCCCACCGCCGGCAGCTCGATCCCGATCCGGTCGAGCGCCGCGAGGGCGGCCGACAGCTGCCCCTTCCCGCCGTCGATGACGAGGAGGTCGGGGAACGACTCGCCTTCCGCGCGCCGCCGTTCGTAGCGCCGGGTCACGGCCTCGGCGATCGACGCGAAGTCGTCGGGGATCGGGCGGTCGATCCGGAAGACCCTGTACTCCCCTTTCTCCGGCTTGCCGTCGACGAAAACGACGCAGGAGGCGTAGGTGTCGGTCCCCTGCAGGTGGGAAATGTCGAAGCACTCGATCCGCGCCGGGCGGTGGTCGAGGTCGAGCGCCTTCGCGAGGGCGAGCGTCGCCTTCTCCCCCGCCTCCCGGACCGTCTTGAAGCGCCGCACGTGGCTCGTCCGGGCGTTGTCGCGGGCGATCTTCACCCGGTCGAACGCCGCGCCCCTCTTCGGGGTCCGGATCTCCACGCGGGAGCCGCGCCGTTCCGAGAGCCACGCCTCGATCGGAGCGAGCGCCTCCTCCGCAACCTCGTCGGGAAGGTGGACCTCCTTCGGGAGGAACGTCGTCGCGTCGTAGTACTGCGAGAGGAGCGCCACCCAGAATTCCTCCGGGTCGACGTCGCCGATCCCCTCCCAGAAGAGCTCCCGCGTGTCGAGGACCGCCCCGCCCCGGACGTGAAGGACCGACACGGCGAGGTTCCCGTCGTCGGTGAAGTCGCCGAAGACGTCGACGTCCTCGCCGGCGAGTGACTGCACGCGCTGCTTCTGCGCGAGCTCCTCGACCGTTCGCAGGCAGTCCCGGTACGCCGCCGCCATCTCGTACCCCTCGGCCTCGGCGGCGGCCTCCATCTTCGACCGGAGGCGAAGGGCGAGCTCGTCGTTGCGGCCTGACAGGAAGAGGAGGACGTCGCGAACGGCCTCGCCGTACGCCTCCTTCGTCGTCAGCGACGCCACGCACGGACCGAGGCAGGCGTGCATGTCGAAGTAGAGACACGGGCGCGGCAGGTTCCCGTCGATCTCGATCCGGCACGTCCGGATCTGGAACATCCGCTGCACCATCTTCATCGCGCCCCGGCAGGTCCGCGCCGGGAGGAACGGCCCGAAGTAGCTGTGCCCGTCCTTGAGGACCCGCCGCGTCACGAGCGCCCGCGGCCACTCCTCCCCCGTCGTCACCTTGATGTAGGGGTAGGTCTTGTCGTCCCGGAGCAGGATGTTGTACCGGGGCTTGTGTTTCTTGATGAACGCGTTCTCGAGGGCCAGCGCCTCGCTCTCGGTGTTCGCGACGACGGTGTCGATCGTCTCGAACTCCGCGAGGAGCGCCTCCGTCTTCGGGTGCTTCGTCCCGGCGGCAAAGTACGAGGCCAGGCGCTTGCGGATCGAGCGCGCCTTCCCGACGTAGAGGATCTTCCCCTTCGCGTCGCGGTAGAGGTAGATCCCCGGCTGGTCCGGGTAGGACGAGAGATCGGGAGGAGCGCCCACGGAGCGATTCTAGAGAGCGGTGGCCCTCGCGGGCGCCGGGATCAGAAGACCTTTCCGAGCTTGGTGGCGATCTTCGAGACCTTCACGTGGCCGAAGAACCGGCCGCTGGAGAGGAGCCCGAAGCCGTCGATCATCTTCGTCCGGGCGTCCCGGGCGTAGAGGAGGCCGAACGCCTTCTTCATGAACTCCTGGAAGGCGCCGTCGTACGGGTACCACCAGGGGGCCGCGTGGGAGTCCTGGAAGTCGACGCTGACGTGCTTGACGTTCACGAGCTCCATCAGGCCGTGGACCCCGTGGCTCCGTCCGATCCCGGACTTCCCGAGGCCTCCCCAGGTCGCGGTCGGCTCTCCGAACGAGAAGAGGTGGTCGTTGATCGTGACCGTTCCGGTCCGCAGCTCCTCCACGAGCTTTCGGCCCGTCTTCGCCGAACGGGTCCATCCCGAGGCGGTGAGGCCGAACTCCGAGTCGTTCGCGAGGGCGATCGCCTCGTCGAGGCTGTCGACGGCAACGATCGGCAGGACCGGCCCGAAGGTCTCCTCCCGCATCACGCGCATTCCGTGGTTCACGTCGACGAGGACCGTCGGCGGGAACCAGAACCCCTTGCCGCTCGGCCTCTCGCCCCCCGTGAGGGCGCGCGCTCCCTGGGAAACGGCCTCGCGCACCTGGGCGTCGACGAAGTCCCGCTGATCGGCGGTCGTCATCGGTCCCACGTCGGTCGCCTCGGCGAGAGGATCGCCCTGCCGGAGGCTCCGGGTCTTCGCGACGACCCTTTCGACGAGCTCGTCGAAAACGCTCCGCACCGCGTAGACCCGCTCGATCGAACCGCACGCCTGGCCCGCGTTCGCGAAGGCTCCCCAGACGAGCCCGTTCGCGGTCCGCTCGAGATCGGCGTCGGCGGCCACGACGGCGGCGTCCTTCCCGCCCAGCTCCAGGACGAACGGCGTCACGTTCTTCGAGGCCTTCCGCATCACGTGCGCGCCCGTCTCGACGGAGCCGGTGAAGAGGATCTTGGCGACGGCCGGGTGCTCCAGGAGCCGGTCGACGTCGGGGCCCGTCGCGGTGACGACGTTCACGACACCCGGAGGAAGGCCCGCCTTCCGGCAGAGCTCGCCAATTGCCAGCCCTGTCTGCGCCGTCGCGGACGCGGGCTTGAGGACGACGGTGTTCCCGGCCGCCAGGCAGGCCGCCAGCTCGACCATGGGAATTGCGAACGGGAAGTTCCACGGGGTGATGACCGCGATGACGCCGAGCGGCTCGAACCGGAACGAGGCCGTCTTGTGGGCGAAGAGGATCTGCTCGTAGTCGACCGGCTTCGAAGCGAGCAGCTCCTCGGCGTACCTCGAAAGGTAGCGGAGCGCGTCCGCGGCCGGGACGAGGTCGAGGGCCCGTGCCTCGGCGACGGGCTTGCCCTGCTCGAGGGCGATGAGCCGCGAGAGGTCGTCGTGGGACGTCCGGACCGCCTCGAGGAGCTTCGCGAGGTGTTTCTGCCGCTCCTTCGGGGGGAGCCCACCCCAGTGAAGGAACGCCTTCTGCGCGGCTGCGACCGCGGCGTCGATCTCCTCCGGACCGCCGCGGTGGATCGATGCGAGCTTCTCTCCCGTCGCCGGGTTGCGGGTGAAGAAGGTCGTCCCCGTCGTGACGTCCTGGCCGTCGATGATCGGCCCCGTCGGAAGGAACAGGCTCTTCTTCAAATCATCGCCCCCCGCGTGATCTTCTCGACGTGCTTCCTGTAGAAGGCGACGAGGTTCTGGACGTAGTCGACGAAGGGGGGGCACGAGACGCCGAACGGCGCCAGGTCCGCGGCCGCCTGCGAGCTGTCGTACCGCACGGGGTGGTCGAAGTACTCCACCGTGACGGCGGGCATGCCGAAATAGTCCTGGATCGGCTTGGGCGAGAAGAGGAGCTTGGCCAGGACGGTCGGGACCGGAACGAAGAGGAACTGCTTTCCGAGGGCCTTCGCGAAGAGGTCTTCGATCTCGAAGGCGGAGAGGGGTTCCGGGTCCGTCAGGTGGTAGGTCTTCCCGATCGCCCCTTCCCAGCCCGAGAGGCGTGCCATCGCCTCGAGGACGTAGTCGACGGGGACGAGGTTCACGGGGGCCGTTCCCCGGCCGACCTTCACGAAGACGCCGGGCGACGGGAGCTGCCGCATCGCGTTCAGCGCGAAGTAGGGGCCGTCGAACTTCGCCGTCTCACCCGTCCGGGAATCGCCGACGACGATCGCCGGCCGGTAGGTCGCCGTCGGAAGGGAGCTTCCCTTCACAGCCTCCTCGGCGAGGAACTTCGTCTCCTCGTAGTAGTTCTTGAACGACTGCCCGACGTCGAGGTCCGTCTCGCGATACGTACCGACCGCCGTTCCCGATACGTACGCCGTCGAGACGTAGTCGAACCGGTTCAGGTGGGGGCACTCTTCGAGGAAGCCGAGAACGTTGCGGGTCCCCTCGACGTTGATCCGCATCGCCACGTCCCGCCTCACGGCGAGGTCGTAGACGGCCGCGAGGTGAAAGCAGCCGGTCAGCTTCCGGTGCAGGATCCGGGCTTCGGTCTCCCCGATCCCGAGCCCGGGGGCCGTGATGTCTCCGGTGACCAGCTCGATCCGCCCCTTCGTCCCGGGATGCGCCTCGGCGAGCTGCTCCACGGAGCTGCGCGCGAGGTCGAGGAACTTCTCCTGGACGAGGCAGTGGAAGACGCTGTCGGGCCTCAGCTCGAGGAGCCTCGGAATGAGCCGGGCTCCGATGAACCCGGGGAACCCGGTGAAGAGAACGACGTGGGACGCCGCCGGGGTCGGACGCGCTTTCTTCGTGGCCATACCGTGCCTCGCTTTGGGGAGAGTCTAGAGCCTTTTCTGCAATGCGGCATCCGTCCGGAGTCGCTCCCGGAAAACCTCGCAGGCCCGCAGCATCTCGGGTGGCCTGAGGCAGTCGACCCCGTCGAGTTTGAGGAGAGGGACGGCCGTCGTCAGCGAACCGAGGAGGATCGCGCCGGAGAGAAGCTCTTCCCGCCGCAGGCCCCTCCGCTCCCCCGCCCCTTCGAGGAACGCCTCGGTGGTGACGGACGGGAGCGCCCCGGGACCGAGGCCGGCGAAGTGACCACCGTTCCACGCGACGAGGCCCGTGGAAGCTCCCTCCAGGTAGAGCTCCCCGTCGGTGAAGAGACCCTCGTCCCCTCCCGAACGGCGCGCGTGCCGAAGGGCGGCGACGGCGCCGAAGTAGCTCGTCGACTTGAAACCGGGAGAATCGCGACGGTACCGTTCCGGCACCGTCACGGCACGTGAACCGGCCCTGCGGGAAAAGGTGTTCGGAGGGATCGGACGGACCGAGGCGTCGAGCCTCCACGAGGCCGGCGCCTCGACGTCGGGACCCACCGCGATCCAGGAAAGGCGAAGCGCCCGCTCCTCCTCGCCGTCCGATATCCCTGCCAGGGCGGAGCGCGAGGAAGACTCGAGAGCTTCGATCGACGGGCCGGGGAGCTCCAGCGCCTCCAGGGTCGTCAGGAGCCGCCGGGCGTGCGGCTCCCAGAGCACGGCTCGTCTCCCGACGAGGAGGAGCGTCTCGAAGAAACCGAAGCCTCGCTCGAGGGCGGGGGCGTCGAAGGGAACGGGTTCGGGGCTCATGGCTCCTCGCTCTCTCTCGCCGCCGAGGCGAGCGCCCGGAAGAACTCGCGGGATTTCGTCTCGGTCTCCTCCCACTCGAGGCGAGGGTCGGAGTCCCAGACGATCCCGCCGCCGGCATGGTAGGAGACCGTCCCCCCGTCGACGACGGCCGTTCGGATCGCCACGTTGAAGACGGCTCTCCCATCGCCCCGAACGAAGCCCGCGGCGCCGGTGTACGGGCCGCGGGCCACGGGCTCGAGGCCGCGAATGACGCCGAGCGCGGCCCGCTTCGGGGCGCCGGTGATCGACCCGCCCGGAAGGGTCGCGACGAGGAGGTCCGAGAGGCGGGTTCCCGAGAGGAGGGTTCCGGCGACCGTCGATTCGAGGTGGTGCAGGTGCCGGAAGCTCTTCACCGACCGGAAGGCCGGGACGCGAACGCTGCCGGCCTCGCAGACCTTTCCCAGATCGTTGCGGATCAGGTCGACGATCATCAGGTGCTCGGCGGCGTCCTTCCCGGAGGCGAGGAGTGTTTCGCGGGCCGCCACCTCGCTTCCTCCGGCGAGCCGCGGCAAGGTCCCCTTGATCGGCGCCGAACTCACGCACCGGGTATCGAGGTCGACGTCGAGGAAGAGCTCCGGCGAGTTCGAGACGACGGCCGGGCCTCCCGTCTCGACGCAGATCGCATACGGGACGGGGTTGTCGTTCCAGAGGAGCTCGGCGAGCCGTCGCGGGGAGACGCGGAGCTCCCGCGCCGTTCGCCGCGTCAGGTTCGCCTGGTAGACGTCGCCCCGGGCGATTCCCTCCCGGATGGCGCCGACGGCCGCCGTCCACTCCGCCAGGTCCATGTCCGGCGGCCCCGGCGGCAGTCCCGTGGGCGCACGGAACCGGCCATCGATCCCCTCGGGCCATTCTCCTGGCGAGCATAGGCTCGACGCCGGGCCCCGCTCCGGGGAAACGTCGAGAAGCGCGAACCACGCCAGCGGCGTCGAAGGAGGCCGAAAGAGGGCCGTCGACCCCTCGAGAGCCACTCCCGCCTCGTAGGTCACGAAACCCGCCGCGATCCTCCCGGGGCGGCCCGAGGCGGCGACGCCGTCGAGCCACGAGAGAAGCTCCGGCAGGTCGCCGGGACGGTCCGCGGCGACCTGCCGGACCTCGATCGGGTTCCGCAGGTCGAGCGGCGCCGGAAGCCCCCACCCGGGGCCGCGCAGGAAGACGGTGGGCGTCGACACGCTCGGGTAGTCTACGGAGCGTGGAAGACGGACGCTGGGTCGAAGTCGATGTGAAGGTCCGGTACGCCGAGACCGACGCGCAGGGAGTCGTCTACCACGGCTCCTACGTCGTCTGGTTCGAGGTGGGGCGGACGGAGTACTGCGAGGTCGCCGGTTACCCCTACGCCCGGATGGAAGCCGAGGGGGTGAACATCGTCGTGAGCGATCTCGCGGCGCGGTATCGCCGCCCGGCGCGTTACGGAGAGACGGTCCGGGTGGAGACCCGGCTCGCGTCCATCCGGAGCCGGGGCTGCACGTTCGCCTACCGGATCCTCCTCCCGGACGGCTCCCTGGCCGTCGAGGGCGAAACGATCCACCTTTTCGTGGACCGGGCGACCGGACGGCCCTCGATCGCGCCGGAACGGATTCGCACCGCGCTGGCCGGGTTCGCGAAGGGCTGACCGGTCAGGATTTCGGAGTGCCGTTCGGGAGCTTCTTCCGGAGGGACCGGTAGACGAGCGGGGGAACGAGCCCGGAGACGTCTCCCCCGAGCCTGTGGACCTCTTTCACGAGGCGGCTCGAAAGATACGAGAGCTCTTCCTTCGGCGTCAGGAAGACCGTCTCGACGTCGGGGTCGAGGCGGCGGTTCATGAGGGCCATCTGGAACTCGTACTCGAAGTCGGAGACGACCCGGAGGCCCCGAAGGACGATGTTCGTCTTCTCGCTCCGAAGGAAGTTGATGAGGAGCCCCGAGAAGGCCTTCACCTGCACGCGCGACTCGCGGCGGAAGACCGACTGGACCATTCCCACCCGCTCCTCCACGGTGAAGAGCGGGGACTTCTCCGTGTTGCAGAGGACGGCCACGAGCACACGGTCGAAGATGTGGCACCCGCGGCGGACGAGGTCGACATGCCCGTTCGTCATCGGGTCGAACGAGCCCGGGTAGACGGCGATTCGCATTGAGGGGCGGATTCTAGCGGCTTTCGGAAAGAGCCTCGCCCAGCTTCCGCGCCGAGAGGACGAAGAGGAAGAGCGCGGCCGCCGGGGGAACGACACACCACCAGGCGCTCGTCAGGCTCTCGCGGGCATCGGCCAGGGCCCGTCCCCAGGAGGCGGTGGGCGGAGGAGTGCCGAGGCCGAGGAACGAGAGCGACGCCTCGAGGAGGACCGCGCCTCCGAGGACGTAGGGAACCGTCGCGAGCGCGGGAGCGACGGCGCCGGGGAGAACGTGGACGAGGAGGACGCGGCGGCGCGAGGCGCCCGCGGCGCGCGCCGCCTCCACGTACGGCGAGGCCGAGAGGCGCAGCGCCTCGGCGCGGACGAGGCGGGCGACCTCGGGCCAGCCCGTGAGCGCGATGAGGAGGACGGCCGTCATCGCGGAAGGGGGGACGAGCGCCGCGCCGGCGGCGACGAGAACGAGGGCGGGAAAGGCCTGTACGACCCCCGTGACGAAGAGGATCGCGCGATCGGTGCGGGGGCCGAAGGTCCCGGCGGCGCCGCCCAGGAGCGTGCCGGCGACGAACGCGAGCGCCGCCGCCGAGAGCCCGACGGCCACCGAGATGCGCGACCCGTGAAGAAGGCGCGCCAGGACGTCTCTCCCGAGGTCGTCGGTTCCGAGAAGGTGCTCCGGGCCGGGGGGCAGGAGCCGCGCGTCGAGGTCGGTCGCGTTCGGGTCGAACGGGACCGGCGCCGTCACCCGGGTCCTCGCCGAAGGCTCCGCGGATCGTTCCCGGGCGAGGAAGGGCGCGAGCAGCGCGACGAGCGGGAAGAGCGCGAGGACGAGTAGGCGCGCACGAACCGGGAGACGGCGGCTCATGCGCCTTCCCCGTCGACGATCCGCGGATCGGCGAGCGCGGCCGCCGCGTCCGCCGCCAGGGTCGCCACCACCACGAAAAGACCCGACACGAGCGTCAGGCCGAGGACCATCGGCAGGTCCCGCGCGAAGACCGAGTCCGCCAGGAGCTGCCCGGTCCCCGGCAGGCCGAAGACCCGTTCCACGAGGACCGATCCAGCGACGAG
>JADKBZ010000030.1 GCA_016714815.1 Holophagales bacterium | reverse complement strand
GGTAAGAAAGAAGGAGAAACCATGAAGAAGATCCTTTCCGTCGTCGCCCTCATCGCCGTCTCCGCCTCCCTCGTCGCCTGCGGCGAGAAGAAGGAAGCCACCCCGGACGCGGCCCCCGCCGTCGTCGAGGAGCCCGCCCCGGCCACGACCGCCGTCGCCCCGGCCACCACCGAGGCCGTCCCGGCCACGACCGAAGCCGCCCCCGCGACGACCGAGGCCGCCCCGGCCCCGGCCACCGCCGCCCCGGCCGCCCCGGCTGCCCCGGCGAAGTAAGAGTTTCCAGACAGAACCCGGAAGGCGCCCCGCGTAAGCGGGGCGTTTTTCATTTTCGGCGTCCCCGCGGGGAGACGCTCTCCTGGCAGAGCATTTGCGAAACTGCAACCGCCCGAAGGGCTGGAGGACAGCATGAGCCGGAACGTTTCGACCCTCGCCACCGCGTTTCTCGTTTTCGCCGCCCTCGGCGGAGCACCCGCAACGGCGGACACGATCGCTTCGACCGACTCCTACCTCCCCGCCGTGAACATCACCGGGGCGACGGGCAGATTCCGGACCGACGTCTGGATCTTCAATCCCGAAACGAGCCAGGACAACGTGGTCGACCTCTACTTCACACCCGCGGGCGTCGACGGCACGAACCTCGACGGGATCCGGATCACCCCGCCGCTGGCACCGCGAGAATCGGTGTCGCTGACCGACATCGTGAAGAACTACTTCGGGAAAACAGAGACGTTCGGCCTCCTCGAGATTCGCGCCACGTACCCCGTGATGGTGACGAGCAACACGTACAACGTGGCCGGCGCCACGCCGGGAACGTACGGCCAGTACTCGCCGGGGCAGCCGTACCGCAATGCGCTCGGCTTCGACGACTCGGTCTACGGCGACCTCTACGTCACCGGGCTGACGAACGACCCCAACCTCCGGACGAACGCGGTCGTGATGAATCCTTCCGAGGTTGAGCTAAGGGCTGGCGTTCAGCTGGTCGACGCGATGGGGACTATCTACGGGACCCGTGTCCTGACGGTGAAGCCCTTCTCACTCACCCAACTCAACGACGTCTTCGGTAGCGAGTTCGCCACGTTCCAGCCGCCGGCCGGTGGACCCTATCGGCTCAACATGTTCGTAGACCTCGGCAACGGCGCGAAGATCCTCGGCTACGCCACGGTCACGGACAAGCGCACCGGAGACCCCTACCTGATTCCAGCCCAGGCCATGAAGCCGTGACACGGGCGGTCCTCGCGGACCTCGGCAAGGTCCTCGTCGGTTTCGACCACCAGGTCACGTGCGATCGGATCGCGGAGGCGACCGGCATTCCTGCCGGCCGCCTCCGCCCCGTCCTGTTCGGTGACCTCGAAGCGAACTTCGACCGGGGGCGGCTCACGCCGCACGAGTTCTTCCGCGCGTGCGAGGAAGGGGCCGGCCTCCCCCGCCTTCCCGACTCCGTCTGGACCGGCGCCTGGAGGGACATCTTCCACCCCCTTCCCGACGCCCTCGCGGCCCTGTCGCGCATCCGCCCCGGAATCCGGCGGGTCCTCGTCTCGAACACGAACGCGCTCCACTGGGAAGGGGTCCTCCGGGTCTTCGATCCCTCCGGGCTCTTCGACGCCCTCGTCCTCTCGTTCCAGGTCGGCGCCGTGAAGCCGGAAGGAGGCTTCTGGGACGCCGCCCTCGCGGCCGCCCGGTGCGCTCCCGGCGAATGCCTCTATGCGGACGACCGCCCCGAGCTCGTCGACGCCGCGGCCGCGCGGGGAATCCCCGGTTTCGTCGTGGGCCGCCCCGGCTCCTTCGCCGCGGGCCTCGAGGAGTGCGGGCTTCTCGAAAGCCTCCACGCGCCGACGGGGAATTCACGAACGGGAATGACCGTTCCACTATCCTGACCGTGGGAGTTCTCGAAATGCGGACCACTCGACTCTTCGCCGCCCTGCTGATCGCCTGCCTGCCGATGACGGCCTGCTCCCACCCCGAGGGAGGGGCGGATGGATCCCGCGCGTCCGGACCCGGCATCACCTTCGCCTCCGGAACCTTCGACGAGGCGCTCGCCCGCGCCCGGAGCGAGAAGAAGCTCCTGCTGGTCGACGTCTACACGGACTGGTGCGGCTGGTGCAAGAAGCTCGACCGGGAGGTCTTCTCCGACGCCCGGGTCGCCGAGGCCGCCCGAAACCTCGTGGCGGTCCGCGTGAACGCGGAAAAGGGAGGCGAGAAGGTCGCCGAGCGCTACGACGTCCAGGGGTACCCGGTCGTCCTCTTCGTCGACGGCTCCGGGACCGTCGTGAAACGGATCGACGGGTACGTCGACGCGACCGAGATGCTGCGGATCCTCTCCGCCCTTCCGAAGGGCTGACCGTTTCCGGCCCGTTCGCCGCCGGGGCGGTCGCCGGCGGGTACGTCGATTTCCGCGAGGGACGCTTCTTCGAGGCTCACGAGAAGTGGGAGGCGGTCTGGCTCGTCTCCGAGGGCATCCGGCGCCGGCACCTGCAGGGCCTGATCCAGCTCGCGGCGGCCTGCGTTCACCTCGAAAAGGGGCGCCCCGGCCCCGCGGGCCGCCTCCTCGCCCTTTCGCTCGAGAAGCTCGCGGACGGTCCGCCGGACTTCTTCGGCGTTCCCCTCGACGACCTTCGCTCCCGGGCCCGGTCTCTCCTCGCCGGCCTCGCCGGGAAACCGGAAGCGCACCCGGGGGCCGGGCCGCTCACCGATCCGGGCTCTCGACCTCCGGATTGAACGGCGGCGGGAGGACCCCGGCGCCCCGCGCCCCGAGCGCTCCGAGGACGAGCCCGTCGGGTCCGCGCTCCCGTGAGCCGACGCTCCCGCTCCGACCGATCCCGACGGCCGCCGCCTCGCTCGCCACCCGGCCCAGGAGCCCGAGCGACGCCGTCCGCCCGTCCGCCACCAGGAGGAGCAGGCGGGCGTGCGCGGCCGCGATTCTCTCCGGGGTGTGGGTCCGGCCCCACGCGCGCCCGGCGGCAGCCTGCGCCTCTCGAAGCGCCTGGTCCGCCGTGAGCGCACCGAGAGCGGCGGCGATGGCCTCGACCTCTCCCTCCCCCACCGGGATCTTCGACGCGAAGGTGTCGGGCAGCTCGCGGAACCAGCCGACGTCGCTCACGACGACCGGAAGGCCGGAACCGGCGAGGCGGCAGACTGCGGCCGACGTCTCCCCCACGGTGGGAAACCTGAGGTTGACCGCCACGTCCGCCGCCCGGGCGAGCCGCCAGAAATCCTCGTCCGAAAGGTAGCCGGTGAAGCGAACGTCGTCTCCGAGGCCCAGCGCGCGGACCGATTCGAGGAGAGGGTCCCCGGTCCCGACCGCTCCCCCGACGACGAGGAGGGGCCGCCCTTCCGGCGGGATCAGCGCCAGCCCCTCGAGGAGCTTTCCGATCCTCTTGGCGGGCGTCACGATGCCGAGGGTCGCGGCGACGACGCGGTCGAGCGGGAGGCCGAGGGCGATCCGGGCCTCGGCCCGCTCGTAGCCGGGCGCCGGTGGGACGGCGAGAGGGATCTCGAACGCGGGAAGGCCCGGCCGTTCCCTGAGGAGCGCCCCGCGGACGATCCTCGAGTGGACGATGACGGCCGAGGCGTCGGCGGCGACACCCGTCGACATCGGCCACTCCCACGGCGCGAGGTCCCAGACGGGAACCCTCTGGCCCGAGAGGGCGCGCTCCCCGAGCGCCCGGCCGCGCGTCCCGTGCGCCCGCTCCAGCTCCCGCGCGTAGTCGTCGACCCGCCCCCTGTCGAGATACCCCGCGGCGAAGAGGTGGTGCAGCGAGAAGTCGTGGAGGACGAGGAGCGTGGGAACGCGCCGGGCGTTCTCCCTGAGCGCCTCCACCGTCGGGAGGTGCATCGGGTCGTTGCCGACGTGAACGAGGACGGCCCGGTGCCCCGCGGCGAAGGCGCGCCGCGCCCCGGACGGCTCGTACGTCTCGAGCTCCACCTCGGCGCGAAGCGCCGGCAGGATGTCGGCCGCGTAGTCGGCGATCCCGGACCGGACGGGAGGGAGCGGGCTGACGAAACCGAAAGGGGCGGCGGTCACGACAGGCCGCCCGCGCGAAGGAGCGCGGTGACGACCCCTTCCCACGAAATGCCCCGGACGGCTTCGAAACCCTTCTCGCCCATCCCTCGCGCCAGGGCCGGCGCAGCGAGGAGCGCGGCGGCGGCGGCCCCGACGGCGGGGCCGCTGGGTTCGGTGACGCGGCCCGTCTCGCCGTCCACGACGAACTCGAGCGGTCCGCCCGAATCGGTGCACGTCACCACGGCCTTCTTCGAGAGGAAGGCCTCGAGGGCGATGTACCCGTAGTCCTCGTCGGCCGGGGTGAAGAGGACGGCGCCGCAGCCGGCGTAGAGCGAGAGGAGCTCCTCGTCGGAAACGGCGCCGCGGAAATCGACGTTCGCGCCCGTGCGCGCCGCCACCTTTCGAAGCCGCTCCTCGTCCGGCCCCGCGCCGGCGATGACGAGCGGGAAGCGTCCCGCGGCGGCCCCTTCGATCGCGAGGTCCATCCTCTTCCAGGGGTCGAGCCGGCCGACGACGAGACCGTAGGGGCCGGGACCGTCGTCGCGATAACGGCCCGCGAGCGGCGGAGGATGGTAGAGCGCCTCCGCCTCGATCCGGTTGAAACGCATCAGGCGGTCGGCCGTGTTCTTCGCGTTCGTGAAGATCTTCCGCGCCTCTCCGAGGCCCGTGGCGTCCGCCTCGGCGATCAGCTCCCGCCAGCGCGTGTCCTCGGGCCCCGCGGTGAAGTCGCTCTGGTCGGTGCCGAACCGGTCGTAGGCCTGCCGGAACTGGTGGATGAGCCAGACGACCTTGTTCGGGTGCCTCACGAGGTACGACGGAAACTTCATCGGGATTACTAGGTCGACCTTCACGCCGTCGGCCTCCGTGACGTCGACGAGACGCCACGACATCGCCGAGAGGAGGATCTCCTCGCGCGGGTACCACTTGAACGGGAGCTGGACGAGATCCACCCGGTGCCCCCGGGCCTTCAGCTCGCGGACCAGGCCCGCGGCGTGACGCTCGGCGCCTCCGGACGCGAAGGGCACCTGAGCGGTGCAGACGAGGATGTTCGCCATCTATCTCACGCCCGTGACCGCGACGTCCTGCGGGGCGAAGACGAGCCGGGCGAGAGCGGCGACGAGCGGGTCGGAGGCGTCGAGCGTCCCGCCCGTCACCTCGCGCGGGACCGGGGAGCGCAGGGCGATCGTCACCTCCCGCAGGCCGCACGCCTCCATCAGCCTGCCGAGGGACGGCCCGGGAACGGGCCGAACGTGCGTCAAGTCCATCCAGAACCATTTCATCGCGTAGACCGACTCCGCGTTCACCGTCTCGAGAAGGAGCCGGCCACCGGTCGCCAGTCGCGAGACGGCGAGCTCCACGAGCGGCAGGAGGGCGTCGGCCGGCAGGTGCTCCACGACCTGGTACGCCGTGATGCCGCCGAGCGAGCCCTCGGGCTGAGCGCGCAGCCAGCCGAAGAGGTCGGCCTCGTCGACGGCGAGCCCCTTCTGCCGGCACCGGGCGACCATCACCGGGTTCGTGTCGCAGCCGCGCGCCGCGAGGCCCCTGGCCGCCAGCGCTTCGAGGAACTCTCCCCGCCCGCAGCCGAGGTCGACGACCGGGTGCTTCGTCCCGAGGAAGAGGGAGACGTCTCCTTCCTGCCGGGCCCGGATCTCGTCCTCCGCCCCGCGGAAGGTTCGTTCGAAGTCGGCGTAGAGGCCGGCCGAGAGCGGGTCGGCCGCCGAACGCGTCTCTGGCGCCGACACCGATCCCGGTTCGGCCGGCGCGGCGTGTCCGCCTCCGGACCTCAGCTCGGTCCGGAGCGTCGTCCACTCGAGCCGGGCCCCGCGGAGCTCCTCCGACGCGTGTGACAGGTCGAGCCGCAGCCTCTCGAGCCTCTCCTCGGCCACGGACATGCGCGAGGCGGCCTCGTCCAGCCGTCCCCCCGCCGTGTCCGAGCGGGCCTCGAGAAGGTCGAGCCGCTTCTGGCTGCCGAGCAGCTCGCGGCCGATGCTTTCGCGGGCGCCGGCTTCACGCTCCACGGCCCCCGACAGGCCGGCGATGGAGTCCCGCAGCTCCCCGCTCTGATCGGCCAGGCTCGCCAGGAGCGCCTCGCGAGCGTCCTCCAGCCAGGCTCGCTGAGCCTCGGCCTCCTGCCTCAGGCGCCGCTGGTTCGCCTCGAACTCGTCCCGGATGCCACGGTGCCTCGCTTCGATCTCCTCGCCCAGCGCGCGGTGCGTCTCCTGTTGCTCCGCCGCGAGGCCGGCCAGCGCCGCCTCGACCTCCAGGAGCGACGTCCGGAGCGCCTCGTGGACGGCCGAATTGAAGACCCCCTGGTCGCGCGTCACGATCCGGAGGGCGCGAAGCGCGAGCTCCTTCACGCTCCGGAAGCGGGCGTCCGCCGGAAGGGCCGGCTGGACGAACCGGGAGGCGTTCTCGAGAATGGCACGGGGGCCGGCGAGGCTCGGGGCGCCGCCCGCCCCGGCGCGGGGCCGCGGGCGGGATCCGGCGATTGAGTTCGGCTCGGGGGTCGCGAGCGCGGCGAGCTGCGCGGCGAGCTCGCGCGCGAGGCCCGCCGCGTCGTCGCGTCGGTCTTTCGTCATTCGCCTTATATTACGGCCCGAACATGACCCGCGAAGCTCTCCGCCGCCTTCTGCCCGCATTCGTCCTTCTCGCCCTCTCCGCCTGCGACACGGCCCGCCCGTCGCCGGCGGCAACGACGTCCCCGGCGGCGCCCGCCGCGGAATCCGCCCCGGCCCGCCGGCAGAATCCGTACGAGGGAACGCTGACCGCCGTCCTCTGGCCCGGCGAGAAGCACCTCGCGAACGTCCGCCAGCTGACGTTCGGAGGCG
>JADKBZ010000029.1 GCA_016714815.1 Holophagales bacterium | reverse complement strand
GGCCCTCGTCGACGACGTGGGTCTCGACCGCCATGCTCGCGGGCGGTGCGCCCCTGCCGAGGAACCAGACGGCAGCGGCCCCGCCGATCGCGAGGAACGCCAAGGCGACAAGAAGCCGTCCTCGCTTGATCGGGAAACGATAGCAGGTCGGGGGTGCTCCTCGGAACGCCCACTCGCAGTTCGCCTGTAGGATTCGACCTCGCGAATTCGGGGGAGGGACGGGGAAGGCGATGGTCGAGGTTTCCGGTACGGTCCGCACGACGGCGAGGCCAGGCCTGGCCTCGGCGCGCCCGGGCCTGACCGCCGCGGTCTCGCCGCACGGCCACCTCCTCCTCGAGCACGGCGCCGACGAAGGCGCATCGACCGGCGAAGCGCTGGAGAAGCGCCTCCTCTCGGCTTACGTCCGAAGCGCGGCAGCCCTCGTCCTCCACCTCGGCGCGTCGGAGCTGGGAGCGGAACTGCCCGCGCCGCTGGCGTTCTTCCGCGAGATCGGCCGGCTCTTCGTCACCCGGCTCGCGCGCCTCCCGCAGGTCGAGGAGCGCCGGGCAGAGCTTTCGATCGCGCCCCCTCGCGAGGAGCTTGCCCTTCTCGCGGGCTCCGCCCCTCCGATGAAGGGGCTCGAGTACCTGACACCGGAGTCGCTCGAGGAGCTCTGGAGCGGCCTGAACGCCCTCGTGAGAGAGGAGCTCGCGCACTGGCCCGGAGACGTCGCGTCGTGGCTCCAGTCGAAGGACCCGGTCTGGACGACGGTCAGGGCGCGTCGTCTTCCACCTGGCCGAGAACCGGAAGAGCGAGCGGACCCCGTTCGCCTTCCTCGCCACCTACGCTACGCGCGTGGGGGAGGGAGCCCGCGTGGCGCACCTGCCGCTCGGGCGGGCTCTGAAGGAGTACGGCGCGGCGCGCGACCGCGAGACGCTCCTCGCCCTCCTCGAGCCGGTGCAGCGCGCGTCGGAGAAGAGCGCGGTCGTGAAGGGGCTCGTCGAATCGGGCGCCCTCTTCCAGCCTCTCGCCTGGACGGTGCCGGAGGCCTACCGGTTCCTGAAGGAAGCCGCGGGCCTCGAGGAGTGCGGCGTCGTCGTTCGCCTCCCCGACTTCTGGAAGGGGCGCGCGCGCCGCCCCGAGGTCTCGGTGACCGTGGGCGCGCGCCCGGCCGGCTCCGTCGGCCTCGACGGCCTCCTCGACTTCTCCGTCGAGCTCTCCCTCGACGGCGAGCGGCTGACGGAGAAGGAACGGAAGGAGATCCTCTCGGCGACGGCGGGCCTCGCGCTCGTCCGCGGAAACTGGGTCGAGGCGGACGGCGAGAAGCTCCGCGCGGTTCTCGATCGCTGGGCCGACGCGCGCCTCGAGAACCGGAGCGGCGTGCCGTTCGGCGAAGCGCTCCGGCTCGTCTCGGGGCTCGACCTCGGAGGCCGCGTCCGCGACGAGGAGGACGTCCAGGGCTGGTCGCGCGTCCTCGCCGGCGAGTGGCTGGCGAATGCGATGGACGGCCTCCGCGGGCCGGAGGCGCTCGCGGCGGCCGATCCCGGCTCCGAGCTCCGCGGGACGCTCCGCCCCTACCAGAAGGCGGGCGTGAAGTGGCTCCACGCCCTGACCCGCCTCGGCCTCGGGGGTTGCCTTGCCGACGACATGGGCCTCGGCAAGACGATCCAGGTCCTCGCGCTCTTCCTCCTCCTGCGGCGCGAGCGGAAAGGAGAGACCCACCTCCTCGTCCTCCCCGCCTCGCTCATCTCGAACTGGAAGAGCGAGATCGAGCGCTTCGCCCCGTCGCTGAACGCGTTCGTGGCGCACGGCTCGGCGTTTCCGGCCGCCGACCTCGCGGCGCTCCCGGCCGGGAAGCTGAAGGGGGTCGACGTCGTCCTGACGACCTACGGCTCTCTCCTCAGCCTCTCGTGGCTGAAGGAGATCCGTTGGGGGCTCGTCGTTCTCGACGAGGCGCAGGCCGTAAAGAACCCGGGTGCCCAGCAGACGCGTGCGGCCAAGGCGCTGAAGAGCCGGCTCCGCCTCGCGCTCACCGGCACCCCGGTCGAGAACCGGCTCGGCGACCTCTGGTCGATCTTCGACTTCGTCGCGCCCGGCCTCCTCGGGTCGGCGGCCGAGTTCACCCGGTACGCGAAGAGGCTCGCCGGCAGCTCCACGCCCGACTTCGGCCCGCTCCGCGGCCTCGTCCGTCCCTACGTCCTGCGGCGGATGAAGACGGACCGGAGCGTCATCGCCGATCTCCCCGACAAGACCGAGGTGAAGGCCTGGTGCCCCCTTTCGAAGACCCAGGCGGCGCTCTACCAGCAGTCGGTGAAGGAGCTGGCGAAGGCGCTGGAGGAGACGCAGACGGACGGCATGAAGCGGCGCGGGATCGTCCTGTCGTTCCTGGTGCGCTTCAAGCAGATCTGCAACCACCCGTCGCAGTGGCTCTCCGACGGAACGTTCGCACCCGCCGCGAGCGGCAAGTTCGGCAGGCTCGCCGAGATTTGCGAGGAGCTTCGCGAGACGCAGGAGAAGGTGCTCGTCTTCACACAGTTCCGCGAGATGACCGGTCCGCTCTCCGAATACCTCGCGACGCTCTACGGAAGGCCCGGGCTCGTCCTCCACGGCGGGACCCCGGTCGGAAAGAGGCGCGCCCTCGTCGACGACTTCCAGCGCGAGGACGGTCCCCCCTTCTTCGTCGTCTCGCTGAAGGCGGGCGGGACCGGTCTCAACCTCACCGAGGCGTCGCACGTCGTCCACTTCGACCGCTGGTGGAACCCCGCCGTCGAGGACCAGGCGACCGACCGCGCGTTCCGGATCGGGCAGAAGCGCAACGTCCTCGTCCACAAGCTCGTCTGCCGCGGGACCGTCGAGGAGCGGATCGACACCCTCATCGAGGGGAAGCGCGAGCTCTCCCGCGAGCTTCTCGAAGGGGGCGGGGAGCTCAACGTCACCGAGATGAGCAACGCCGAGCTGATGCGCCTCGTCTCCCTCGACCTGACGGCCGCGCTCGGAGAGTGAGAGGATCGCGCGAATGGCGTGGGGCAGCTGGTACGGATACAAGAATACGCAGACGGTCTCTTCGCGGAAGGCGAAGGCCGAGAAGCACCTCGCCGCCGCGGCGAAGAAGAAGCTCGTCTACGACCCGGTGAGGATCGAGGGGCGGACGATTGCCCGCTCCTTCTGGGGCAAGGCCTGGAACCACAACCTCGAGTCGTACAGCGACTACGAGAACCGTCTCCCGCGCGGCCGGAGCTATCTCTCGAGCGGCCAGGTCCTCGATCTGAAGATCGGCGCGGGAAAGATCGACGCCCTCGTGATGGGGTCGAGCCTCTACCGCGTCGAGGTCCGGATCTCTCCGCTTCCTCCTGCCCGCTGGAAGGCGCTGAGCACCGCGTGCGCGGGGAAGGTCGGTTCTCTCGTGGAACTCCTCCAGGGGCGGCTCTCGGACCAGGTCATGGCTGTCGTCACGCGCCCCGGCGAAGGGCTCTTCCCCTCGCCGCGGGAGATCACGAAATCGTGCTCGTGCCCCGACTGGGCCGACGTCTGCAAGCACGTCGCCGCCGTCCTCTACGGCGTCGGCGCCCGGCTCGACCGGCAGCCCGAGCTCCTCTTCCTCCTCCGGGGAGTCGACCACCTCGCCCTGATCGGCGCCGCGGCTGAGGGCCCGCTCGCCGCAGGTCCCGCAGCGACGGCGGCCCCGACGATCGCCGCCGAGGACATCGCGGGGATCTTCGGGATCGAGCTCGAGGCCGAGGCTCGCCCGGAAGCCCTGCCGGCGGCGCAGCCGGCGCGGCTCCCCGCGAAGCGGAAGGTCCCGGGCGCGCGGGTACGTCCCGCCGAGAAGGCTGGGAAGCCAGAGAAGCCAGAGAAGCCAGAGAAGTCCGAGCGGGTCGTTAGGGCCGTCACCAGGACGCCGAGGAGCGGGAAGGCGACGAGCGCCGCGACGACGATCTCCTCGGACGAGCTGATCACCCTCGGCGTCCGGCGCTCCGCCATCCAGTCGTGGCTCTTGGAGCGGGTGCTCGTCCCCACGCAGCGGCGGGGCGTCTATCGGAAGACGGCGTATACGGACGACCGGATTGCGGCGTACCTCGAGCGGCGGTGGGCCGGAGGCAGCTGACGGCGTCGGGCCGGCGCCCGTCTTGAACGTAGGGCGAGGACGTCCGGCCATGCGGCTCGGAGGAAGGCGAAGGGGACGATCTGGCGGCCAGGAGGTGGCAGGCACTTCTCGTTCCGTTCGACTCGGGGGATGATGAAGGCAGGAGGCCGTGCCGCCATGGAAGCGCAGCCGGGATGTCCCGCATTGCACGCCTTGAGGATCGCCGTAACGATTCCAGAGACGAGGCGCCTCGAGATCGTTCTTCCGCCGGGGCTGCCCTCGGGGCCGGCCGAGATCATCGTCCTTTCGGGTGCCGGCAGCGCGGACGAAGCGGACGAAGGCCGGGACCGTCTCGCGGGGACGCTGTCGCAGGTCACATCCTGGCGTGGACGCAGGTCCGCCTGGCGCCCGAGGGAAGAGCTCGACCGTGAGCTCGTGGAGGAGCGCTCGAGCTGGGAGCCGGGCGGTTGAGGATCTACCCCGGGGGGGGCGCGCCCCCGCCCCCCCCGGCCCCTTCGATCTCGCAGCCGACCTTCGGGTGCAGCACGGGTTGAAGACCCCGGATGCGATCCACGCGGCGGCGGCGATCCGGCATGGCTGCTCGGAGTTCTGGACGAATGACCAGAGACTCGTCGTGTTGGAGTCCCGCCTGGCCGTGCGACGGATCGCCTGACGAGCCGGGGACCAGTCGCGACGCCGGCCCCCGTGTAGAGGTCCAGTGCCGAGGCGAAACCACTGGTTCTGCCGGATGCCGGCCCGCTCGTGAACTGAAATCCTCCATCTGGCAAGTGCTACTGTTGCGGCAAGACCTGCAGGGGGCACTCCATGAGAGCTCGCTCGGACGACGATTCCACGGTGGTCGAGACGACGATCCCGGAATCTGCCGACGCTGGAGACCGTGCCACTTCCGTCCTGCCTTCCGAAGACGACGAGGCCCGGGGCCTGCGGATCGGTCCGTACCAGGTGCTGCGCCGGCTCGGCGAAGGGGGAATGGGGACGGTCTACCTCGCGGCGCGGGCCGACCAGGAGTTTCGCAAACACGTCGCGATCAAGGTGATCCGCAAGGGGATGGCCTCGGAGGAGATCGTGAGCCGCTTCCGGAGGGAGCGGCAGATCCTGGCGGCCCTCGACCACCCCGGCATCGCGAGGCTCTTCGACGGCGGGACGACGGAGGACGGGCTGTCGTACTTCGTCATGGAGTACATCCAGGGGCAGTCCCTGGGGCTCTATTGCGACAGCCACGGCCTGAGCATCCGCGAGCGGCTCCTCCTCTTTCGCTCGATCTGCTCGGCCGTGCAGTACGCCCACCAGAACCTCGTGATCCACCGGGACCTCAAGCCGGCCAACATTCTCGTGACCGCGGACGGCACGCCGAAGCTGCTCGACTTCGGGATCGCCAAGCTCCTCAACCCCGACGCGCTGTCGCTCGAGGCGCCCGAGACGGCGACCGGGATGCACGTGATGACTCCCGCGTACGCGAGCCCCGAGCAGGTCCGGGCGGAGCCGCTCACGACCGCCAGCGACGTCTACTCGCTCGGCGTCGTCCTCTACGAGCTCCTGACGGGGCGGCGTCCCTACGAGGTGAGGACCGGCAGCCACCTGGAGATCTACCGCGTCGTCTGCGAGGAGGAGCCGAGCCGGCCCAGCACGGCGGTGACGGGCGGCGGCGAGGAGTCGCAGCGGGTCGTCACGTCGCGCGGGGCGGGGACGCCGCAGAAGCTGAACCGGCTGCTGCGAGGGGACCTCGACAACATCGTCCTGATGGCGATGCGCAAGGAGCCGCAGCGCCGGTACGGCTCCGTGCAGGCGCTCTCGGACGACCTCGGACGCTACCTCGACGGCTCTCCCGTCGCGGCCCACGACGCGGGCCTGGCCTACCGGGCGGGAAAGTACGTGAGGAAGCACGCCGTCGGCGTGTCGGCTGCCGCGACGGTCTTCCTCCTTCTTCTCGCCTTCGCGGTGACGGCCGCGGTCCAGAACGCCAGGATCCGCCGGGAGCGCGACACCGCCGACCAGGTGACGAGGCTCCTCGTCAGCCTCTTCGACGTCAACGACCCGGAGACCGCCCGGGGCGAGAGGATCACGGCCCGGGAGATCCTGGACCGCGGCGCCCGGCGGATCGACGGGGAGCTGAAGGACCAGCCCGAGGTCCGGGCGCGGCTCCTCTGCACGATTGGCGACATCTACGGCAAGCTCGGCCTCTACGACCGGGCAGAGCCCCTGCTGGACGAGTCGCTGCGGATCCGGAGGTCCCTGCACGCCCGCGACGACGAAGCCGTCGTCGAGAGCCTGCGGGGGATCGGCCGGGTGCTCGCCGGCAAGGGGAAGTATGGCGAGGCGGAGAAGCTGCTGCGGGAGGCTCTCGCCATGCAGAAGAGGCTGAAGGGCGGGGGGCATCCGGACGTCGCAGAGAGCCTCCGGGACCTTGCCATCATCCTCGAAGAGGAGCGCAAGCTCGAAGAGGCGGAGGCGCTCCTCGACGAGGCGCTCGCCATTCACCGCAAGGCGCTGGGCAACGGGCACCACGAGGTGGCGGCGGACCTCTCCAGCCTCGCCCTCGTCCTGACGGACAGGGGGCGGCTCGACGAGGCGGAGAAGCTCCACCGCGAGGCGGTCGCGATCGACAGGATCGCGCTCGGCGCGGACCACCCGGGGTACGCGGCCGACCTGAGCAACCTCGCCCTCGCCCTCTTTCACAAGGAGGAGCTGGACGAGGCGGAGACGCTCTTCCGGCAGTCCCTCGCGATCAACCGGAAGGCGCTCGGGGACGAGCATCCGACGGTGGCGACGGGGGTGAACGACGTCGCCGTCATCCTGCTGAGCAAGGGGAAGCTCGACGAGGCGGAAACGCTCTACCGCGAAGCGCTCGCCCTCCACCGCAAGGCCCTCGGGAACGAGCATCCGGCCGTGGCGCAGGATCTCAACAACCTGGCCCTCGCGCTGCACCTCGGGGGCCGGCTCGACGAGTCGGAGGCGCTCCAGCGCGAGGCTCTCGCCATCGACGAGAAGGCGCTGGGGGACTCGCACCCGACGGTGGCGATCGACCGGAACAACCTCGCCGGGGTGCTGCTGGAAAAGGGCCGGCCCGCGGAGGCCGAGCCGCTCTTCCGGAGCGCCCTCGCCATCAACAGCAAGGTCCTGGGGCAGCACCACCCCGCCGTGGCGACGAACATGACCCACGTGGCCGAGACGCTCCTCGCGCAGGGAAAGCCGGAGGAGGCCGTCTCGCTCCTGAACGCCCTCCTCGAGTTTCCGGTGGAGATGCTCCCCGCGGATCACAAGTTCCGGGCCGGCGCGAAGAGCCTTCTCGGCGCCTGCCTGACGGCGCAGAAGAAGTTCCCGGAGGCCGAGAAGATGCTGATGGAGGCCTGGACCGCCCAGGCGAAGACGGGAATCGCGGGGCGCGCGCCCGCCAGGACGCACCAGCGGATCCTGGATCTCTACGCGGCCTGGGGCCGGCCGGCGGAGGCGGAGGCGTTCCGGAGGAGCAACCCTCTCCCGCCGGGGAAGTGACCGCCGGCGCGGCGTTCCGAGGCGCTGGCGGGCGCGACGTGATCCGGAACACGTTCGGGGGGGCGCGTTAGGTTTCCCGGGAAGGTGCACTTCTGGTCAGGCGTGATGGCGGAGGTGTATTCATGACGCGAGCTCGCATCGTCCTCGCCTGCGCGCTCCTCGGCGTCGCGCCGGCGGCCCCGGCGGAGGAACCGGCAGCTCCCGCCCGGCAGCTCCAGATGACGTGCCGGATGGCGAAGAACGTCCCGCCGGGGACGAAGGTCCACGTCTCGATGCGGGCGAAGTACACGCACCTCCAGAACCCCGAGGACGCCGGGAAGGAGAACGCGGCGGCGGACGTCTGGGCGAAGGAGACGCTGGTGTGGGACGAGGTGGTTCCGGCGAGCGGCGGCGTGCAGGCGAAGCACTTCGTCTTCACCTTCGAGCAGGCGTTCCCGCCCCCTCCTGCCGGGGCCTCCGACGGGCTCGTCTTCCTGACCGGGTGGACGGCGGTGCACGTGACCCCGGTGAACGGCTCTCTCGAGGAGTCGGGCGAGGCCGCGTTTACCGTGCCGGCGCCGGGCAAGCCCGCCGAGTGGAGCCGCAGCCTGACGGTCCGGAAGGACCGGAACGGGGAGGGCGGGCTGGCCCTCGCTCTCTACCCCCCCTCCTCGACAGGCCCCCCGCGGGATGGGAACATCTGAGGTTTTCGGGCCCTTCCGCCCCGACATCTCACCCAAGGACGGATCCCTCTTGAAGAAGCTCGTCGAAACCCTGGCGTCCCTCAAGCTCGCGGTCATTCTCCTGGTCGTCCTCCTGATCGGCCTCTCGGCCGGGACCATCCTCGAGTCGCGCACCGACGCGGCGACGGCCGGGCGGCTCGTCTACTACTCGTGGTGGTTCCTGGGGCTCCAGGGGCTCTTCTCGGTCAACGTCGCGTGCTCGATCGCGAACCTCTTCCCGTGGAGCCGGCAGCGCGTCGGCTTCGTCATGACGCACGCCTCGCTCCTCCTGATCTTCGTCGGCGCGTCGATGACCTATTTCTGGAAGACGGAGGGGCAGCTCGGCCTCTGGGAGGGGGAGAGCGGATCCGCCGCCATCGAGCACGATTCGAAGGGAGCGGTCGTCGCCCGGCACGAGCTGCCGTTCTCGGTGAAGCTCGAGGACTTCGTCCTGGAGACCTACCAGGGGACGATGCGTCCGTCGGGCTTCGCGAGCCAGGTCGTCGTGACCGACACCGACACGGGGAAGAGCTTCCCGGTGCGGATCTGGATGAACACGCCGCTCCACCACCGCGGCTGGTCGCTCTTCCAGTCGAGCTACCAGCAGGACGGCGGGCGGGAGGCGACGGTCCTCTCCGTCTCGAAGGACCCCGGGCAGCTCGTCGTCTTCGCCGGGTACACGACGCTCGTCCTCGGGATGATCATCGTCCTCCTGACGCGCGTCTCGCAGAAGCGCGAGCTCGAGGCGTTCGAGGCGAAGGTCGCCGCGGGCGGGATGTCTCTCCCCACGATGACGCGGTCGCTCCTTCTCGGCCTCGCGCTCCTGCCGCTCGCCGCGTCCGCCCGGGCCGAAGGGCCCGCGGACCTCGAGTCCTTGAAGCGGCTTCCCGTCCAGCACGACGGGCGGGTGATGCCGCTCGACACGCTCGCCCGCGAGAACGTCTGGAACGTGACGGGCTCACACTCCTGGAACGGCGAGGAGCCGGCCGCGACGTTCACGAGGTGGCTCTTCGACCCGTCGGTGGCCGCGAAGGCGCCCGTCGTGAAGGTCGGCAGCAAGGCGCTCGCCGCCGCGACCGGGATCGACCCCGCGACGAAGTACGTCTCGTTCGAGCAGCTCGTCTCGAACCCGAGGCTCATGCAGCTCCTCCAGACGGTCGCCCAGGCCGCGGCGGCGGACAGGCCGCGCGACGGCATCCTCAAGGACGCCGAGAAGCTCGAGAGCCGCCTGAACTCCTTCTACAGCGTCCTGCAGAGGGACGTCGTCCGTCCGATCCCCGCGGGAGCCGACGGGAAGGCCCGCTGGAACCCGCCGCCGGCGATCTCGTCCGAGGCGCTCGTCGCCCTCGCGAACGGGCCTCGCCCGGCGGGCTGGCCGACCACGAAGAAGATGGACGGGGAGATCCTCTACAACAAGGTCAACCCGTCGCGGCTCTCCTGGATCGTCCTCCTGGCCGCGCTCGCCGTCTCGATCGTGGCGTGGGTGAAGTCGAGCCGCCTCCTCGACGGAGCCTCCTTCGTCCTCCTCATCGCCGGCTTTGCGGCCATGTCGTGGGGGATCGGGATGAGGTGGGCCGCGGGGGAGCGGATTCCCGCGGCGAACATGTACGAGTCGCTCCTCTTCCTGGCGTGGGGCGTCGGGCTCTTCGCCGTCATCGCCTACGCGCTGATGAAGAACCGGATCGTCGTCGTGAACGCCGCGGCGATGTCCGCGCTGACGATGGCCCTCACCGACCTCCTCCCGATCGACCGCTTCATCCACCCGATCGCCCCCGTCCTGGCGGGGACGCCGTGGCTCGCGATCCACGTCCCGATCATCATGGTCGGCTACGCGGTCCTGGCTCTCGGCCTCGTCGTCGCGCACATGCAGATCGGCCTGGCGGCGTTCGGGAAGGGGAGCGGGGCGCTCGTCGAGAAGATGTACGAGCTCCTCTACTGGTACATGTTCGTCGGGTCGATCTTCCTCCTCGCCGGGATCCTGACCGGCTCCGTCTGGGCCGCCTCGTCGTGGGGCCGCTACTGGGGCTGGGACCCGAAGGAGGTCTGGTCGCTCGTCGCGTTCCTGGCCTACATGGCGATCCTCCACCTGAAGGTCGACAAGGTGATCGGGACGTTCGGGGTGGCGGTCATCAGCATCGCCGCGTTCCAGACGATCCTGATGACCTACCTCGGCGTGAACTTCGTCCTGAACGTCGGCATGCACTCGTACGGCATGGGCGACTCCCCGGTCGTGAAGTGGATGATCCTCACGGCGCTCGTCGAGCTCGTCTTCCTCGTCGTGGCGGGCGTGGCGTGGCGGGACCGGCGGAGGACGCTGGCGGCCTGAGTCCGGGGAGCGGGCCCCGGCACGTCCGCCGGGGGCCCGCTCCGGGAGCGGAGGCTTCAGGTCGTCTTCCGCTTCAGGTGGAAGACCATCGGCGGCTCCTCCTGCTTCCCGCCCTTCCAGCCGATCCAGGTTTCGCGGATCTCGTCCGGGCCGAGGAGCTCGATCCGCACGCCGTGGATGTGGACGTCCTTCGCCGGGTCGACGTTAGTGCCGCCGTCGTAGTCGAGCGCGATCACGTTTCCCGTCACGCTCTTCACTCGCATGCGGGGCTGGTTCTGCGCCGCGCAGTAGTGCGTCATCACGAGGTCGGTCCCGTCCCGGTGGTAGACGGAGACCATCTCGTAGGGCGTGCCGGGGCCGATCGTCGACACGACCGCCGACCCGGCGCCGGTGACCCGGTACGTCACAGCGACGGCCCCCTTCGGGCCCATCTTCGGCTCGGCCTCGGCCCAGTCGCCCGCGAGGGCCTTGAGTTTCTCGAGGGCGGCGGCGCCGGAGCCGGCCGGGGCCGCCGGGGCGGTCGGGAGCGGCGACATCTCGGCCTTCTTCGGCTCCTCGGCGCCGAGGAGCGCTGGAGAGGCGGCGAGCAGGGCGACGGCCAGCAAGCGGCGGGCGGGGGCGGCAGTATGCTTCATACGGACCTCCTGGGGGTGTGACGCGGATCGTAGTCCACCGGCCCGGTTACGCGGAGCCGCGGCGGGATCGCCAGAGGCTCCTCTCCCGGGCCTGACGCCGGGCGCTCAGACCTCCACGAGGGCTCCGTTCGGAATCTCCAGGGGATCGCGGGAAGGGACCTCGCCGCCCGCGTGGACCACCGTGCAGCGGTAGACGGTCCTGCCGCCGCGCCGGGCCCGGAGGGTCAGGATCCACGGTCCGTCGGGAGTCCGAAAAGAAGCGGCCGGGAGGAGGGCGCGAAAGCCGCTCTCCTGGGCGCCGCGGGTGAACGGGTGCGCGCGGGCCACGTCGGGGCGTTTCACGCGGATCGGCGCGACAGCGGTCCCGTCGGGGGCTTCGATCACGAGATCGAGCGCCCTTCCGTCCTCGCCGAGGAGCCAGCCGGTCAGCGCAAGGCCCTCTTCGGAGAACGTTCCGCCGTCGAGGCAGCCCTTTATCCACGGGCCGTAGGGCGATCCCGCCCCGGAGAGGCGCCCGCTCGAGACGACGTCGCCCACGACGCCGAGCGCTTCGCGGAACACTTCGACGGTTCTCCCGATCTCTCTCTCCCCGTGCGCGGCGTTCGGGAGGAGGGTGCCGTTCGTCACGACCCTCCTCTTCAGGCACTCGTCGATGAAAGTCTCCAGGAGCCGGTGGCCCGGGAGGTCGCCGCTCGGCTCGAACGAGAGGGCGAGCCGGGAGGGGTGGCCGGTCAGCCTCGCCGGGACGCCGGCCTCGCCGGCGGCCGTGTCGAAGCCGGACCGGAGGCGCTCCCCGACCGACGCCAGGTGCGCCAGGACGGGGCGCTCCTCGAGGAGTCGGACGACGCAGCGCGCGGCGGCGAGGGAGAGGGTCTCGCTTCTCCAGGTCATGTCGACGCCCACTTCCGGCCAGCGGCGCAGAAGGTCCCGGCGGCCTGCGAGGACGGAGATCGGCCACCCGTTCGCCAGAGCCTTGCCGAAGCAGGCGAGGTCGGGGACGACCCCGAAGAGCTCCTGGGCGCCGCCGAGGGCGAAGCGGAACCCGGTCACGATCTCGTCGAAGACGAGGAGAGCCCCGTTCCGACGAGCGAGCGCGCGCACCCCCTCCAGGAATCCCGGTGCCGGAAGATGCTGTTTCGCCGGCTCCATCACGACGGCCGCCACGCGCCCCCTGAACTGCCTGAAGAGAGCCGCGACCGCGTCGAGGTCGTTCCACGGGAACGGATGCACCAGCTCGCGAAGGGCCCGCGGAATTCCGCCGATGCCGGGGTTGGCGGCCGCGAACCAGTCCTGGAAACCGTGGAAGCCGTGGGTCAGGACGACCTCGCGCGAGGTGACGTGCCGGGCGATCCGGACGGCGGCCGTGAGGACGTCCGAGCCGTTCTTGCCGAAAGCGACGCTCTCGGCGCAGGGCACCAGGCGGACGATCGCCCGCGCCAGGTCGAGCTCGAGAGGGTGCCCGAACGGGACGACCGGTCCGCACGCGAGCTGCTCTCTCACGGCTTCCTCGACCTCCGGCTCCCGGTACCCGAGGACGACCGAGCCGTAGCCGCTCATCCAGTCGAGGAGGACGCGCCCGTTCGTGTCGACGAGCTCACAGCCCCGCGCGGAGTCGACGAACTGCGGGTAGAGGGCGCCGTCCCCCTGCCAGAAAGGCCGGAGGCCGGTGACGACGGGGGCGTAGCCGAGGAGACGCCGGGCGTCGCGCACCTGGGCGATGCTCCGCGCGAGCTGGCCGGGAGCCGGAGCGTCGGGCTCGACCTCCGGCGGGTCCGGCGGGAGGAGCGGCTCCACGGCCTCCCGAACGGCGAGCCGGGCGCCGGCGGGGAGCTCCGGGCTCAGCTCCTCGAGCTGCCGGGCGAGCCGACGGTCGGCCCCAGTGGCGGCTTCGGGACCTGGAACGAAACGCGCGAGGAGCTCCGCAACGGAAAGGGCGAGCTCGGCCGCTCCGGCGCCGTCGCCCTCGTCGAGCCGCCGGCGAACCTGCGCGAGCCGCAGGTCGAGGTCGATCTCGTCCGCTTCGTGCCGCTCGAACCGGACCCGCAGACCCGGCGGCGCGCCGGGAAGGTCCTCGGCTCCGCGGACGCGGCTCGAGGCCTCGCCGTTCCGGGTCCTCACGAACCGAACCTCCGCCACGCCGAACCGGGCCGCCAGGCGCAGCGCCTCGGCCAGCTCGCCGGACCCCGAGTTCCTCTCGAAGAGGACGTACTTCCAGACGACGGCGGTGGGGAGGCCGAGGCCGCGAGCGCCCTCGGCGAAGTCCGCCAGGAAGCGGAGGGCGAGGTCGAGGCGGCCCCCTGCCCTGTACGAGGCGTAGCTCTCCTGTTCTGCGCCGTCGATCGCGCAGACGACCTCGTCGAGGCCGGCCTTCAGCGCCTTCCCGGTCACGCGTCCGTGGGCGTTCGTCGTCAGGGAGAGGACGCTCGACGGAAACGCCTCGCGGGCCAGGCTTACGAGCTCCCAGAGGCCGGGGTGCATCAGCGGCTCGCCGTGCCCCTGGAAGTCGAAGGCGCGGACGGGGATGGACGCGGCGGCGAGGTCGGCCAGCACCTTCCGGAAGACGGCCGGGTCGAGGTTCCGGGGCGGCGCCGCCTCGCGCACGGCCCGGGGAATGCAGCCGGCGCAGTCGAGGGAGCAGTGGTACGAGGGCTCCACCTGGAAGGTATCGATGCGTCTCGGATCCGGTCCCCGCTCCGGGCTCGAGGCGTTCGACCGAAGGACGAGGCAGCGACGGCAGACGTCCGGGAAGGGCATTCGGCCGCGCCCCAGGCTGCGCCGTACGGTTTCGTAGGGCTTTCCGAGCCAGACGTCGCGTCCGTAGTCCGAGCTCTCATCCCACGCCTGCAGGAGCGTGCCGCTCCCGGCGTCGTCCCAGCAGACGAGGTCGCCCGTGGCGCGCAGGAACACCGAGTCCACCGTGGGGCAGTAAAGCGGCTCCCGCGCGGGCTCCGGGCGCCCCCGGCGAAGGAGGCGCCGGATTGCCCCGACGGGGGACGCCAGCCGGGGGTGCTCGGGAACGGGGTGCGACATCGCTGGCCGGAAGTGTGACGCCGATCCGAATCCTCACGGACGGGGGATGCCGCCCGGCCGCGACCCGCTCCCGGCTCCCGGCTGGACGCCGTGCCCCGTCCTCTCTATCCTCATCGGTCGGGCCGGTCGCGACGCGAGCGCGCCCCACCCGGCCCCCCGCCGCGGCACCGAGCCGCCGGTCCGGCGGGCCGGACACGAGGAGCCGCATGTCGGACTACCGAATCCGGGAACACCCGATCCTTCCGGCGCCCGGCGAGGCCGTGGTGCCGTTCACCTGGAGAGGCGAGAGCTACCGGGCCCGGCCGGGAGAGACGATCGCGTCGGCTCTCTTCGCGAATGGCGTCCGGATCTTCGGGCACCACCACAAGGACGGCTCGCCCCAAGGGATCTTCTGCGCCAACGGCCAGTGCGCCCAGTGCTCGGTCGTGGCGAACGGCCTCTCGGTGAAGGCGTGCATGGTGCCGGTCGGCGACGGAATGACGGTCGAGCCGCTCGACGGCAAGGCGAAGCTCCTCGACGGCGGCGGCGACCTGCGCTTCCACGACGTGGAGACGGTCGAGACGGAATGCCTGATTCTCGGCGGCGGCCCCGCGGGCCTCGCCGCGGCGATCGAGCTCGGCAAGGCGGGGGTGAACGTCGTCCTCGTCGACGACAAGGCCGCGCTCGGCGGCAAGCTGGTCCTGCAGACGCACAAGTTCTTCGGCTCCATCGAGGCGTGCCACGCGGGAACACGCGGGATGGACATCGGAGCCAGGCTCGAGGCGGAGCTCCGCTCCCACCCGAGCGTCCGCATCTGGACCGAGACGACGGCCCTTGCGGTCTTTTCCGACCGCAAGGTGGGCGTCCTCAGACAGAACCACTACGTCCTCGTCCGCCCGCACGTTCTCCTCGTCGCGACCGGCGCCCGCGAGAAGTCGCTCGTCTTCAAGGGGAACACGCTCCCCGGCGTCTACGGCGCGGGGGCGTTCCAGACGCTCGTGAACCGCGACCTCGTCCGCCCCGCCGAGCGGCTCTTCGTCGTCGGCGGCGGAAACGTGGGCCTCATCGGCGCCTACCACGCGCTCCAGGCGGGGATCGGGGTCGTCGGCCTCTGCGAGGCGCTCGACGACTGCGGCGGCTACAAGGTCCACCGCGACAAGCTCGTGAGGATGGGCGTGCCGATCCACACGCGCCACACGATCGTCTCGGCTAACGGGAAGGAAGAGGTCGAGAGCGTCACCATCGCGAAGCTCGACCCGTCCTGGAAGGTCGTTCCCGGGACGGAGAAGACGTTCCAGTGCGACACGCTCCTCGTCGCCGTCGGGCTCGACCCGGTCGACGAGTTCCTGAAGAAGGCGAAGGAGTTCGGGCTCCCCGTCCTCGGGGCGGGAGACGCCGAGGAGATTGCCGAAGCGAGCGCGGCGATGTTCACCGGGAAGATCAAGGGGACCGAGATCGCGCGGATGCTGGGGCGCGACGTCGGCGAGGTCCCCGCCGAGTGGGTGCGCACTGCCGAGGTCCTCAAGGCGCGGCCGGGGGCCGTCATCACCGAGGAGATCCCCGAGCACGAGGCGGGCGTCTTCCCGATCTTCCACTGCTCCCAGGAGATCCCGTGCAACCCCTGCACGTCGATCTGCCCGAAGGGCGCGATCAAGATCGAGGGGGACGACATCCTCGGCCTGCCGACGTTCGACGAGAGCGCCTGCATCGCCTGCGAGCAGTGCGTCGCCATCTGCCCCGGCCTCGCCGTGACGCTCGTCGACTACCGGAAGAAGGACGCCGAAGGGGTCCTCGTCTCGATCCCGTTCGAGTTCCCGAAGACGACCATCAAGGAAGGCGACATGGTCACGGTCCTGGACACGCTCGGGAAGGTCCTCGGGCACGTGCCGGTGGCGAAGGTCCGCTCGCCGAAGTTCGCGGACCACGCCCTTCTCGTGAAGGTGAAGGCGCCGCGGGAGATCGCCAAGCTGATCGCCGGCATCCAGGTCCAGGCGCCGTGGGTCTCGGCGGCGATGGAGGAAGAGGTCGAGCGGATCGACGACGACGACGTCGTCTGCCGCTGCGAGCGGGTTACGGCGGGGGAGATCCGCCGGCACATCCGCGAGGGGGTTCGCGACCTGAACCACCTCAAGGCCCTCACCCGCGCCGGCATGGGCGCCTGCGGCGGGAAGACGTGCCCCAGCCTCATCGCGCGGGTCTTTCGCGAGGAGGGGGTGCCGGTCGCCCACGTGACGCCGTTGACGCAGCGCCCCGTCTTCATGGAGGTGCCGCTCGGCGCCTTCGCGGGCGTCGTGACCGGCGAGGGGCCGACACGGGACGCCGCGCACCGGTCGGTCGGTCCGCTGGTGGGAGGCGTGTGATGACGACCTCCGTCTACGACGCCGTCGTCGTCGGCGCGGGGAGCGTCGGCATGCCCACCGCGATGTCGCTGGCCGAGAAGGGGCTGAAGGTCCTCTGCGTCGACCAGTTCGCCTCCGCCGGGCAGGGGAGCAACAAGGCGGCGATCGGCGGCCTGCGCGCCACCCACTCCTCGCCCGCGAAGATCCGCCTCTGCCTCGAATCGCTGAAGACCTTTTCCACCTGGAAGGAGGCGCACGGCTTCGACATCGAATGGCGTAAGGGCGGCTACATGTTCGTCGCCTACCGCTCCGGCGAGGAGAAGACGCTGAAGGAGCTCCTCGTCGTCCAGAAGAGGGCCGGGCTCGACATTGACTGGTACGGGAAGGACTCGCTCCTCGCGCTCGCGCCCGGCCTCGACGCCGAAGGGCTCCTCGGAGGGACCTTCTCCCCGGGGGACGGGTCGGCCTCTCCGATGCTCTCGTCCTCGGCGTTCCACAGGCGGGCCGTCGAGCTCGGCGTGGAGTGCCGCTTCCACGAGCGCGTCACGAGCCTCATGCGGCGGAAGGGGACGGTCGTCGGCGTGAGGACCGACAAGGGGGGCTACGCGACCCCCTGCGTCGTCAACGCCGCGGGGCCGTGGGCCCGCTCTCTCGCGCAGTCCGGGGGGCTGGACGTGCCGGTGAACCCCGACAGCCACGAGGCGGGGATCACGGAACCCGCGGAGCGGTTCCTGGAGCCGATGATCGTCGACATCCGCCGGACGCCCGGCGCCGCGAACTACTACTTCTACCAGGCGCACTCGGGGCAGGTGATCTTCTGCATCACCCCGGAGCCGCCCCTCATCGGCACCGACCGGCGCGAGACGTCGGAGTTCCTGCCGCTCATCGCGCGGCGGATGGTGGGGCTCATGCCGAAGCTCGCGAACCTGAAGGTGCGACGTACCTGGCGGGGCCTCTACCCAATGACCCCCGACGGCTCGCCCGTCGTCGGCCGGAGCGCGGCGCTCGAGGGGTACATCGACGCGGTCGGCATGTGCGGGCAGGGCTACATGCTCGGGCCGGGCGTCGGAGCCCTCGTGTCGCGCATGGTGACGAAGACGCTGACAACGGAGGACGAAGGGGTCCTCCACGAGCTGAGGCCGGGGCGGGAGTTCGGAGGCGTGGAGAAGCTGAAATAGCGGGCGCCGCCAGGAGTCCGGACCCTCGGACCTGGTTCGCGGTGCGAGAACCTCCGGCCCTTCTGAAAGTGCGTCCGGCCGGTGTGGTATTCAATGCGGCCATGAGCGAATCCTCTAAGGGCCCCGCGGAGAGCTTCGTCTGCCAGGAATGTGGCGGCCCGTTCACCGTGAGCCGGCAGATCCTGGCGAAGTACCCCGGGTGGAAACCGAAGAGCTGCTTCCGTTGCAAGAACGGGAAAGGGAAGGCCTCGTCCGCGGCGAGCCCGTCCGCGCCGGGAGGCGCCGCCCGGTCCCGCGCCGGATCCCGCGAAGAGAACCTTCCCGTCGCCTCCGTCCTCGCCCGTCACACGGCGGGCCCGAAGGACGGGGTCTTCACCGACGGCGCCGCCGACCCGAACCCGGGGCCTGGCGGCTGGGGAGCGGTCCACGTGGCCGGGGACCGGGTCGTCTCCGAAGAGTGCGGCCACGAGAAGCACACCACGAACAACCGGATGGAGCTCGTCGCCCTCCTCGCCGGTTGCCGCCTCGTTCCCCCGGGCACCCCGGCCATCCTCTACACCGACAGCATGCTCTGCGTGCACACCCTCACGAAGTGGGCGAAGGGCTGGGAAGCGCGGGGCTGGAGACGCAAGGACGGCCCGATCAAGAACCTCGAGCTGATCCAGGAGCTCTACGCGATCCTCCGATCGCGTCCCGAGCTCGAGGTCCGCTGGGTCGCCGCCCACTCCGGCATCCGCTGGAACGAGTACGCGGACTCGCTCGCCACGGCCTACCGGCGCACGGTGCGCTGACAGAACGCCTGCTCGGACCCGTGTAATACACGATTTCGTGCCTGGCACGAAATCGGGGAGTATGGGCAGGTGGGTCGACCGCCTACTTCCCGGCGGGTTTCGACGCGACGGTCACGGCCTTCGCCGCGTCGAATCGCCAGACGCTGTTCCCCTCGAATCCGACGAGGAGCGTACCGGACGGATCGAGGGCGAGCGCGACGACGTCGGGGTGGGGCGGCGCGCCGCCGACGTGCGCCCAGCTCTTTCCGCCGTCCGTCGAGCGGAGGATCCCCTCCCGGACGGCCCCGGCCCAGATCGTCCCTGAGGCCGGGTCGAGGAGGAGCCGCGTCACGTTCAGCGCTTCTGCGCCCTTACCGGCGACGGCCCACGTCTTCCCGCCGTCGGCGGAGCGCCAGATCCCCTTCGCCGTCGCCGCGAAGAGCTCGCCTTCGGCCTTCCCGGCGACGATCGCCTGGATGCGGGTCGTCGGCGGGATGCCGCTGGCGTGGGCCCAGGTCGCCCCCCCGTCGGAGGAGAGGTAGAGGTGCCGGTCGTCGCTGTAGGCGAGCCGGTCCCCCGAGGCGGCGTCGACGTGGAACGCGAAGTGGCCGAGAAGCGAGCTGGCGTCGCGCGGAGCGTTCAGGTCGCGCCAGGTCAGGCCGCCGTCGTCGCTCCGCGCAACCTGGCAGAAGCTCCTTCCGCTGTGGGCGTAGACCCTTTTCGGGTCGGACGGCGCGAAGCGGAGGTGCTGGACCTCCGGGTCGCAGCCTCCCTTCAGGACGTGGGTCCAGCTGGCGCCGCCGTCGGTCGAGCGGAAGGCGCCCTTGCGGGTTCCGACGAGGAACGTCCCGGGCGAGGCGGGATCGGCGGCAAGGGAGTGGGCGGCGCGATTCGTCAGGCCCTCGTTCGACAGGATCCAGGTCGCACCGCCGTCGTCGGAGCGATGGACGCCCCCCTGCGTCGTCCCGACGAAGAGGCGCTTCGGCGAGGCGGGGTCGACGAGAATCGACGTCACGTCGAGCGAGAGGAAGCCTCTCCCAGCCGTCCAGGTTGCGCCCCCGTCCGTGGTCTTCACGACGCCGTCGCGTCCCGTGCCGCTCCAGACCGCGCCCGAGGTCTCGTCGAGCGCGAGGGAGCGGAAGGCCACCCAGTTGAACCCCCTCGAGAAGGTGGTCCACGTGGCGCCGCCGTCCTTGGAGCGCAGGATGCGGTTCGGGATGGCGGCGTAGACGAGGCCGGGCGCCTTCGCCGAGGCGAGGAGCGCGTAGACGATGTTGCCGGTCATCGTCGTGTCGCTCTTCGTTTCCGCGAAGGTGGCCCCTCCGTCGGTCGAACGGAGAACGCCGCCCCCGTTCGACCCGGCGAGAACGACGCCGTCCGCGAGAAGGGCGACGCTGTGGACCGCCTCGTCCTCGAGAGACCTCTTCCAGGTCGTCCCGCCGTCCTCGGAGCGGTAGACGCCGGTGGAGGAGCCGGCCACGACGGACGTGCCGTCGCGCGACACGGCGATGCCGTGGACGCGCGAGATGCTCGAGGTGCCCGCGTCCACAGGCTTCCAGGTCGCTCCCGAGTCGACCGACCGGAAGACCCCGGCCGGGTGTCCATCGGAGTCGCTGCTCGCCCAGACGTTCCCGGGGGTCGCCGGATCGAAGGCCAAGCCGGTCATCGCCGGCTGCTGCACCTTCTGGTCGAGGACTTTCTTCCAGGTCGCCCCGGCATCGGCGCTGCGCCAGAGCGCGGTGAATCCCGCCGCGAGGACGACCTTCGAATCGGCCGGGCTGACGGCCACCGCGTTCACCGTCTCCTGGGCCGGCACCCCCGCGAGGCGCGCCCACGTCGCGCCGCCGTCCGTCGACTTCCAGACCCCGCCGCCCCACGCGCCCGCGTAGAGGACGTTCACGGCCTTCGGGTCGAGCGCGAGGCCGTAGGCCGCGCCGCCGGGAGGCCCCACGGGGCTCCAGGGGCTGGCGGGAAGGCCGGCGGACGGGAAGGAGAGAAGGGCAGCGAGGCAGAACGCGGGGACGGCGTTGCGCGAGACCATGTGCACCTCCGAAACTGCGAGAACGCGTCGCAGGATCCCGGAATTCCCCCTGCGAGGCAAGGGCGGTGCGCCGGCCTCCTACCCGATCGGGATCTTTTCCCCCGTCAGCTCCCGCTCCCCCCGCTGGAAGGCGTGGATCCTCTCGACGAGGAGCCGGACCGGCTTCGGGAACGTGAGGAGGAGCTCGTCCTTTGGGCTGAGGAGGACCTGCTGGGTGAAGCCGGTGGCGAGGAGCAGCCGGTCGGGGAGGCGCCTCACCTCGTAGTCCATCTCGAGCTTGGCGGTCTCGCACGGCCGCAGCGTGCAGGAGACCTCGAGCCGGTCGTCGAGGCGTGCGGGGCGGCGGACGGCGATCTCGAACTTCGTGATCGGGACGCGGTAGCCGTATGCCAGGACCTCCGCCGGAGTGAAGCCGGCGGCGCCGCAGAGGGCGTTGCGTGCGAGCTCGCAGTAGAGGACGTAGTTGCCGTGCCATACGACCTGGTAGGCGTCGACCTCGGGGAAGCGGACCTCGAAGTCGACGCGGAAGGGGCGGGGGGCGTGAGCGCTCGGAGACGCTCACGGCGCGGTGAGGACGACGGCGATCTGGTTGCCGCCGGCGCCGAGCGAGTTGACGAGGACGGCGCCGAGTCCCGGCTCGTCGCGGAGGGCGCGCGCGGCGAGCGCGAGCTGGAGGGCTCCGGAGCAGGGGTTCTCGCCGATCTGGAGCTTGATCCGGTCGACGCGGGGCGCCGCGCCGAAGACGTCGGCGAGCGCGGCCTCCTCGGCCGCGTCGATCCACGGGACGCCGTTGGCCGAAGCGTGGACGAGGCCGACGCGCGAGGCGGGCAGGCCCGCGTCGGCGAGCGCGGCGCGGATCGTCGCGGCGATCTCCTCCGGGCGGGCGCGGCGCGTCTGCGGCGAGACGGGCGACCCGGCGGACGCGGCGCCCGCGAGGCGCGCCCACGGACGGGCGCCCCGCGCGCGCGCCGACGCGCCGTCCTCCAGGAGGACGACGGAGCACCCTTCGGAGAGGACGTAGCCCGGCATCGTGGCGGTCTTCAGGATGCGCAGCCGCTCGTAGGCGAGCTGGTAGGTCAGGTTCCACTCGTCGACGGCCCCGACGACGATCGCCTTCGCCCGCTCGTCGTCGATGAGGAGCCGGCCGTAGAAGAGGGCGTTCAGCCCCGCCGGGTCCTTCTGGGTGATCGTGACGTTCGGGCCCTTGATCTTCAGCTCGATCGCGGCGACGGAGGCCGGGGCGTTGGCGACGGTGCAGGGGAAGAGGAACGGCGAGGCGGACTCCGGAGATTCGACCGCCATCTGCCTCTCGAGCTCGACGAGGGGGCTGGCGCCGGCCGAGCCGGTGCCGAGGAGGATGCCCGTCTCCTCCTCGTGCCCCGCCATCGTCCAGCCCGCCTCGGCGAGTCCGCGGGTGACGGCGACGACGGCGAACTGGCTGGCGCGGTCGAGGCGGCGCGCCTTCGCCTTCGGCATCTCGGGCTCGGTCGTGAAGGTGGCGATCCGGGCGGCGTAGGCGGCTCCCTTGCGCTCGCCCGCCTCGGAGGCGGGGACCTCGGCGACGGCGCTCTCGCCGGCGGCGAGGCGCGTGGCGGTCGTCTCGAGGTCTCTCCCGAGAGGCGTGACGGCGGCGGCGCCGGTGACGAAGATCTCTCTCACGGCGATCCCTCAGGCCCGTCCGAACGCGACGACGGTGGAGTTCCCGCCGAAGGCGAAGGAGTTCGACAGGGCGATGCGGACGTCGGCCTCGCGCGCGACGTTCGGCACGACGTCGAGGTCGCAATCGGGGTCGGGCTCGACGTAGCTGATGGTGGGCGGGACGATGCCCGTCTCGATGGTCCTCACCGTCGCGACCGCCTCGATCGCCCCGGCGGAGCAGAGGCAGTGGCCGAGCATCGACTTGTTCGACGAGATGCAGATCTCCCGCGCCCGCTCGCCGAGGGCGAGCTTGATCGAGAGGGTTTCCGCGGGGTCGTTCTGGACGGTCGCCGTGCCGTGGGCGTTCACGTAGTCGACGTCGCCGGGATTGAGCCTCGCCGATTTCAGGCAGGCGCGCATCGTCCTGGCGCACGCCTCGCCCGACGGCTCGGGCTGCGTCATGTGGTGGGCGTCGCTCGTCAGGCCGTAGCCGAGGAAGCGGGCGCGGATCGTCGCGCCGCGGCGCCGCGCGCGCCCCTCCTCCTCGAAGACGAGGATCCCGGAGGCCTCGCCGATCGTCAGCCCCTTGCGGCCCCGGTCGAAGGGGCGGCACGGCTCGGAGTCGGCGGCGCGCAGGGAGTTGAAGCCGCCGTGCGTGAGACGGGCGAACGTGTCGGCCCCGCCGGTCACGACGACGTCGGCCAGGCCCGCGCGGATCAGGTCCGAAGCGTAGCCGAGCGACGTGGACGAGGAAGAGCAGGCGGTCGTGATCGTCGCCCGCGGGCCGAGCAGGCCCCAGACCTCGGCGATCCGGTCGGTCGTCTGGTCGGGGGGGTGGTTCAGGAAGCGCGTCGGGCGCGCCCCTTTCGGCCCCTTTTCGAGGAGGTCGCGGAAGTAGTTCTCGCTGTCGAGGAGGCCCGAGACCCCGCCGCCGAGGACGACGCCGATCCGGCCGAGGTCCTCCCGTTCGAGGTCGAGCCCCGAGTCGGCGAGCGCCTCGCGGGCCGCGGTCAGGCCGATCACGTCGGTGCGGGAGAGGCGCCGGAGGAGGCGCGGCGAGACGCCCGGATCGGGCATCTGGCGCACCTCGGCCGCGAGCTTCGTCCGGAAACCGCTGGCGTCGAAGAGGGTGATGGGGCCGATCCCGCTCCGCCCGGCGACGAGGCCCGCCCAGGTGGAGGCGAGGTCGTTTCCCAGGGAGCTGACGGCGCCGAGGCCGGTGACGACGACGGTCCTGTCGAGCATGGGCCGAATCGTACACGGGCCCCGCCGCACCGCAGCGGCCGGGCCCGCCGAACCGCATAATCGGGCGATGGCCGAGCGCGTCGACTGGAACCGCTACTTCATGAACATCGCCGCCGAGGTGGCAACCCGGTCCACCTGCACCCGAAAGCACGTGGGCGCGGTCATCGTGCGCGACAGACGAATTCTCTCCACGGGCTACAACGGCTCGCTCCGGGGCCTGCCCCACTGCGACGAGGCGGGCTGCCTGATGGAGGAAGGGCACTGCATCGCGACGGTCCACGCCGAGGCGAACGCGATCCTGCAGGCGGCGATGAACGGCGTGCGGATCGAAGGGGGGGAGATCTACACGACCGCCTCGCCCTGCTGGAACTGCTTCAAGCTGATCGGCAACGCCGGGCTCGTCGGGATCTACTTCTCGGAGTTCTACCGCGAGCCGCGGATCCTCGACTACTCGAAACGGATGGGGATCCGCCTCGTCGACCTCGGCAGCGCGGAGGGTCCGACGGCCTAGCGGCCCGCGGCGACCCGCTCGACCCAGTCCTCGACGACGAGGCGCGCTCCGGTGGAGACCTGCCGGAAGCGGCAGCCGAAGCCGGCCGGGTCGTCCCCGTGCCTCACGACGAGCGCCTCCCCGGTGATGAGCTTTCCCGAGCGGTCGTCCGGCAGGGAGAAGGAGACCTCGAGCCGTGCGCCGATCGGATGGCGCCGGCCGGCCTCCACGTAGAAGCCGGTCCGGGAGAGGTTCACGAGGCGGACCTCGAAGGTCTCCCCGTCGCGCCAGAGGGTGACGGGGGCGTCGAGGGTCACGCGCGTCTCGGTCCGCTCGACGATCGGGAGGAACCGCTTCACCTCGGCCAGGAACGTCGGCTCGTCGATCGGTTTCCGGAGGAAGTGGTCCGCGCCGGCGCGCCGGGCCTCGTCCTCCATCTGCATCGAGGTGAGGACGATGACGGGGATCCGGGAGGTGAGGGGGTCGGACTTGAGGATGCGGCAGGCCTGGATGCCGTTCATCTCGGGCATCTCGATGTCGAGTACGACGAGGTCGGGCTTCTCGGCGCGGGCCACGCGGATCGCCTCGAGGCCGGTGGAGGCGGTCAGGAGGTGGCATTCGGCGCGCGAGAGGAACGTGGCTTCCAGGTCGAGGAAGCTCCTCATGTCGTCGACGAGAAGGATCTTGTGCATCGAAGGGGTACGCCCTCGCTGGGGGGAGTTTACCCTCCGGTTCACCAGGCGAAGTGAAGGCCCGCGCCGAGGGTCCGGCCGGGGAGCGGGACCCCCGGCAGCTCCTCGTAGCGGACGTCCCCGAGGTTGGCCCCCTCGACGTAGATCTCGACGAGGTTTCCCTCGAGGAGGCGGGTGCCGAGGCGGGCGTCGAGGAGGAGGACGGCCGCCTCGAACGACGGGCGGTCGAAGTACGAGAGGCGGGCGAGCGCCTGGATCCCCAGCGGGAGGAGCGCCTCGGCCTGGAGGTCCCACTTCACCCGGAGCGGGTCGAGGACGTATCGCCCCTCCGTCGCGCCCGCCTCGGCCCGGAGCCTCTCGAGGTCGGCGGAATAGAACGCGGCGGTGAGCGAGAACCGGGTGAGCGGGGTCTGCGCGAGTGCGGCCGGGGCGAGGGAGACGGACCCCTCGACCCCTCGCGTGTCGACGGTCCCAAGGTTCGTGGCCCGGTACGGCTCGGCGGGGGACGACCTCACGAAGTCGATCAGGTCGGTCCCGTGGCGGGAGAAGACGGCGGCGTCGAGGTCCACCGGGCCGGCGGCCCACGTCATCCCGGTCTCGACGTTCGTCGCCCGCTCGGGGCGCAGGTCCGGGCTGCCGATCGTCTGCGGGTCGACGTAGTAGAGCTCGGTGTAGGTCGGGACGCGGAAGGCGGTGCCGACCGACGCCCGGGCCCTCACCTTCGTGCCGAGCGCGACCCAGGCGGCGAGCTGGGGCGAGACGCGCGAGCCGTAGTCGTCCCAGGCGTCGGCGCGCAGGCCGGCGCGGAAGCCTCCGGCCGAGGGCTTCGCCGTCGAGAACGGCCGCCCCAGCTCCGCGAAGACGGCGCGGCGGGACCGGTCGTGGTCGCCGAGGTTCGTGGAGTCGATCGTGTCGCGCCCCGTCTCGGCCCCGAAGGCGAGCGCCCCGCCGAGGAGAGGCCGGCGCGCCACGAGGCGGAAGGTCGTTCGGCCGGTCTCGTGGACGTTGCGGTAGAAGCCGGGGTTGCTCCGCACGAGGACGAAGTCGTCGTCGTGACGGCGAACGGAGGCGGAAGGGGCGAGCGACCAGCCGCCGCCGAGCGAGAGATCCGCCGAGAGGCCCAGGGTTCGGGTCTTCGTCCACTCCTGCTGGTTCGGGTACCGGGTACCGTAGAAGGCGTACGCGCCGAACGCCCGGTTTGCGGCGCCGCCCGCGAGGGTGACCGGTCCGAGGGAGGTGTCGACGCGGAGGGCGGCGCGCAGCGCCTCGGTGGCGTGCTCGCGGTCGTCGCGAAAGCCGCTCGACTCGGAGCGGGCGCCGTCGAGGGAGAGCGTCACGGCGTCGGTGAGCCTCGTCGCGAGGCGAAGGCTCCCCGCGTCGAGGGAGCTCGAGCCGTGGAGGTACCGCCCCTCGACCTCGGCGCGGGCCTTCCCGAGGCCTCCGCCGCGCGTCACGATGTGGATCACGCCGCCGATCGCTTCCGAACCGTAGAGCGCGGAGGCGGTGCCGTAGAGCACCTCGACCCGTTCGATGGCGTCGGCGGGGACGTCGAGGTCCAGGGTGTGGTGGTTCGTCTGCGGGTCGTTCACCGGCTCGCCGTCGACGAGGACGAGCGTGCCGTTGTAGTCGGCGCCGCGAAGGGAGACGTCGGCCTGGACTCCTTCCGGGCCGCGCCGCCTCACGTCGACCGACGGCAGGTAGCGCAGGATCTCCGCCAGAGAGCGGGCCGGGAGCCGCTCGATCTCCTCGCGCGTCAGGACGAAGACCGTCGACGCCCCGGTCTCGACGCCCGT
>JADKBZ010000028.1 GCA_016714815.1 Holophagales bacterium | reverse complement strand
CTTGAAGCGTGACTCTACTGAAGACCGTGCCCCACGTTTGAAGAAGCCCTCGGGTCTTGAGGTTCGAGATAACGGTGTCTTCAACTGCAGCAGCGAAGATGGCAACGCTGCGGACGCTGCAGTCGTCCAGCCGGACGTTACGTATGGTGCTGCGAAGCGAGGGGTCGTCGGTCGCGGAGAGAACGCAATCGTCGAAGACGCACTGTGAGAAGTGCAGATCCGCGAATACCGCGCCGGAGTTTCGATCTGCGAGCCCTTCGAGGTTACGGCGATGAAGTCTCTGCATGGATGAGCGCGGACGGGGTGGGCTGCCTAACAGAAGAGGGTCTTTGCGGAGTCTCGCGCAGGGAAGGCACGGGCTTGAGGTTGAGGGAACGGCGGTGTGATTGCCGGGGGTCGCGCGAGAGTCCGCAAAAGACCAGTTGAACGGGGCCGGATGGAGGGAGCTATGGCGGAGGGATGAGCGGCGCGAGCTTGGTGAAGGCGGGCCGGGAAGAGAGAAAGGCGAAGAGCGATGAAGCGGCGGGGACCGGGGGCGCAGCAGGGCGGGACAAGGCAAGCATCCGCACTTTCCGGCAAGGTGGCCGGAGGTGATGACGGGAGACGAGAGGCGGTGCAGGTCGCTGGGTCGCGGCGGTCATGAGGTATCCCACTGGGCGGGGAGAAGGGGGCGCCGACGCAGGGGACCTTGATGGCAGACGGGACAGAGGCGCAGTGGTGGAGGCGGCGTTTCGGGGTCCGAGGGGACGGTCTGTCGCGAATCTTCGGGCGTGGGCGGATCTGGGCTGTACGGGGTGAGCAGGGCGCGGCAGAGGGCGAGGTTGCGAGCGCGGTGACGATTGGCCAGCAGGCCGTAGTGCCGAATGCGCGAGAAGCCGTTCGGAAGGACGTGGAGGAGGAAGCGGCGAAGGAACTCCGTCGCGTCGAGAGTCATGACCTTCTGGTGATTGGCGTGGCGATAGTCCTTCCACCGGAAGGCGACCGCACCGTCGTCGAGGGAGAGGATGCGGCTATTGGAGAGGGCGACGCGGTGGGTGTAGCGGCCGAGGTAGGCCAGTACGTGCTCGGGTCCGACGGAAGGGGGCTTGGCATAGACGACCCACTCGATGCGAGCCAAAGAGTCGGTGAAGGCGGCCAGTGCGGCGGGATCGGCCAGGTAGGCGAGCGAGCCGAAGAAGCGGAGGCGGCCGGCCCGGAAGGCGGCGGCGAGGCCATCGAGGAAGAGTCGACGGAAGAGCCTGGAGAGGACCCGGACAGGCAGGAAGAAGCCGGGGCGGCAGGCGATCCATCGGCGACGATCGGGGGACAGGCCGCCGCCGGGGACGATGCAGTGCAGGTGCGGATGGTGAAGGAGGTTCTGTCCCCAGGTGTGAAGGACGGAGAGAAAGCCGATGCGGGCGCCGAGGTGCTTTGGATCGGCGGCGATGGTCAGGAGGGTCCGGGAGGCTGCGGAGAGCAGGAGCCCGTAGAGGAGCCGTTTGTTCTGCAGGGAGAGGTCGGCCAACGGGGCCGGAAGAGTGAAGACGACGTGGAAGTAAGGGACTGGCAGGAGCTCCGTGCGGCGCGCCTGGACCCAGCGGGACGTGCGACAAGCCTCGATCGCCGCCAGGACGCGGCGGTGCTCCAGAGGAAGGACGGCGCCGACAGCGCCGCGGTAGGCCGGACCGTAGCGTCGAACGATCTCGGCCAGCTCCGGGCCGGACCGGCTCACGAGGCGTCAGGAACGCGATGCCAGGCCCGGGAAGGACTCGAGCCGGTCCAGCGGGCTCGTCGTCTCCCCGCTGGCCTTGTTGGAGACGTGGAGGTAGACCGCCGTGGTCGCCAGGCTCGAGTGCCCCATGAGCACCTGGATGGTGCGCAGGTCGGTGCCGGCTTCGAGCAGGTGCGTGGCGAAGCAGTGGCGCAGGGTGTGCGGCGTGATGCGCTTCTTCAGGCCGCTGGCCCGTGCGGCCCTCTGACAGAACCTCTGGATCGACGTAGCGTCCAGCGGCTGTCCGGCGACACCGCCGGGGAACAGGAAGCCTCCCTTGGGGTGCTCGGCTCTCCAGTAGGCCCGGATCAGCTCCAGCAGCCGGGGAGAGAGCATGACGTAGCGGTCCTTGTGGCCTTTTCCGCTGCGGACCCGAATCACCCGCCGCTTGCTGTCGATGTCGGTGGCCCGAAGCGCCGTCAACTCCGAGACGCGAAGGCCGGCCCCGTAGGCAATGGCCAGTACGGCGCGGTGCTTCAGGCTCGCGATGGCGTGAAAGAACCGAGAGACTTCCTCCGGACTCAGGACGACCGGAAGCCTCTTCTCCTTGCGTGCGTACGGAATCGTCGCGATGGGCCAGCTGGCGCGCAGCGTCACGCCGTAGAGAAACCTCAGGGCCGCCACGACGCAGTTGAGGGTCGAGAAGGCCACCTTCCTTTCCCGGGTCAGGTAGATCTGGTAGAGCCGAATCTCTTCGGGACCGAGGAGCTCGGGGGACTTCCCGAAGTGCTGGGCGAACTTCTGGACGTAAAGGGTGTAGCTCTCCTGGGTCCTCTTGGCGTAGTTGCGGACGGACATGTCTTCGAGCATTCGCCGGCGAAGTGGTGTCATGCGCTGCTCCTTTCTGACGAAAGGATGAGCGGGACAGCCCGGCGATCACCCGGAGGCGCCCAGGAACGCCCTTACCGCGAAGCGGTTTAGTTCAACCCTAATTAGACAGCTGTCGCCGTATAAGACGCGGATTTCGGGAGATGCGATAGGCCGCAGTTGGTGCCATCTAATCCGCACTTCCCACAAGGAAGCGCAGCTGGCCACAGCGCGAACCGCCATCTAAGACGTCGCGGACGGGCCTGGGATTCGACCGAGATCGGCGAAATCCGCCCGCGGTGCCTGACCGGGATCTCGCCCGTTGTTTCCGGGCAGAAACGGGAGGACCGGTGCGGGCTTTCCGACCGGGAGCGGCCGATGCCGGGCGTTACAGGCATTCCCCTAAGAAAAGGGTCGACAGGGACGAAGACCATCGGCTTCGGGACCGGCGAGGGAAGGCAGACCGGGAATGGGTTTCGCGGGAGCCGGTTTCGTCGGCGGAGGGTATGGCTTTCGCAAGTAGTTGATGTATAAGGGTTTGGGTGTTGGCGCGAGGGGCTTTCGAGACACTCCGTGCCCTTCGGTGGCGGGAACCGAGCGGGCTCGGCGTATGTCGCCGCGGGAGGTTGGGGCCGTTTCTGGGCATCCGGGATCAGAGAACCTGGCAAGAGCACGCCGGATCGGGCCTCGTCCGACCGGAAAGAGCGGGGCGCATGACTAAGCTGCGCGAGACGCCCGGAACTACAACAGGGGAGATGAAAACGGATTGCCGGGGGACGCCCGGCGCCGGAGCAGTCTCTGGGCGTCCCTGCCCGCCCGGGCGGGGGCGAGTCCATCTCTCCGGCATTGGCCTGCTGGAGATTCGACCACAGCCGTCCCGGGGCCACAAGGAGAAGTCGCGTGGGGCGGGCTCTCCGTGGGGTTCGACAGTCGCCATACACTTCCGCGGGAATCCATGAGACACGCCTTCCGGAGCGTCCCGGTGTTTCTGCTCGCTCTCCTGGCGCCGTCTCCGCTCCGCGCGGAGCTCTTCTGGAAGGTCGCGGCCGAGGCCCCCGTCGCTCCGCGGATCACGTCCCTCCTCGGGGACGACCGGCGGACGATCGCATTCGGCCCGGGGGGCTCGTGGGAGTTCGACGGGGCGGGCTGGGTCCGGTCCCGGCTGCTTTTCAACGGGGAGGAGAGGCTCCCTCCCGGAACCCCCGTCTTCGCCGGCGGGCGCTTCTTCACGGTGAGCCAGGGGCTGGACGAACTCCGCGTCCACCTCCTCGAAGGGACGACGTGGCGTCTCTTCGCGACCTTCCCCGGCTTCTTTCCCTCCTGGGCCTTCGGGACCGACCGCCTCTGGGTGACTCAGGGGGCGTTCGGCCACTGCCGCAACGACGGTTGCGACCCGGACCCGGCGACGTGGGGGAGCCTCGTGTCGGTGTCCCTTCAGGACGGCTCGATCCGGACTGAGGCGCCGCCTCCCGCCTGTTCCGGGCAGGTGTTCGTCGTGAAGGGGCGCGTTTACCTCCTGTCGATGCCGCCCGGTATCTGCGGCGGGTGGCGCGCTCCGTCGACGCGGAGGGGACTGCGCGCAGACGAGTCGACCCCCTTCTTCCGGCTCGATCCGTCGGGGTGGACGGCGATCTCTCCCGCGCCGGTACCGCCGTTCGTCCTGGGGGGCAACATTCCGCTGCAGTCCACGCCCTCGACGATCTGGGCGAGCTGGCGGATCCCGGATGTCGGGTGGAAGAGCGTCGTCTTCGACGGGGATCGATGGTCCGAGGTGATCTCCCTTCCAGAGGGGCGCGGCGCGCCCGTCGAGTGGAACGGGAAGGTGATCCTCGTGTCGCAGGCGCCTCGCGAGTCGCTCTATGAATTCGCGGGGGGCGCGCTCGTTCCGTTCGTCCCGAACTCTCCCTTCCGCCGGCCGGCGATGCTCTTCGCGGCCGGGACGAGGCTCTTCGCCTGGAGCGGCGACAACGCGGTCGCCCTCCTCTCGGGCGGAGAGTGGCGCGAGACCTCCGGCATCGACGGGACTCCCGGCAGTCCGGTCTATTTCTCCGACGGCGAGGCGCTCTTCGCGGCGATGGGCGGGAACGTCTACGCGAGGGACGATGGATGGAGGAAGCTCGCTCCTCCAGGCTCGTCCGAGGCGAGGCAGGGGTTCGTCTACCAGGGGCGCGCCGGCGTGATGGACGTGTCGGCGTGGCCCGTCCTGCGGCTGCTCCTCTTCTCGGAAGAGACGGGGCAGTGGGAGGACCTCGGGTTCCCCGCGTCGGCCGTCCTCGACGATCCCGATCCGAAAGTCCTTCCGGCGGGCGACGACCTCTTCGTGGCGGGCCGGGTCGACGAGCTCTATCGCCTTCGCGACGGGCGGTGGAGCCGCATCGAGGGGGCTCGCGACGGAGACTCCACGACGCTTCGCCGGCTCCGGGTCGCCGCCGGGCAGCTCTACCTGGTGGGAGAGGCGAAGGCGAACCGGCTCGAGGGGGATCAGCTCGTGCCGGCGTTCGCCGGGCTGCCGGAAGGGTGGAAAGCCCGGGACGTGGCGGAGGCGCGGGGGAGCCTTTTCCTCCTCGTCGGGGTGCCCGGTGCGCCGCCGGACCGGAACCGGCCGATCGTCGTCGAGGCCGCGGACGGGGCCTGGAAGAGCGTGGTGCGGGGGAGCGACCTCGGCGATTCGTGGCTCGCGTATCTCGACACCCTCAAGCTGGTGCCGATCGCCGGCCGCCTCTTCCTGGGATGGGACTCGTGGCACTGGATGGAGCTCTCGAGGGGGCGGCTGAAGCAGGTCCGCGGAGAACGGCAGGTGCGGGTCCTCTCTTCCCTGGGAGGGTTCGGGACGAGTCACGGCAACATCGAGGTCTACGGTCCGGGCGCGCTCCTCCGGCCGGTCGAGCGGGTCCGGAAGACGGTCCCCGCGGTCGTCGACGTCGAAGGGCTCGGCGGGAAGTACCGAAGCACGCTCTTCGTGGGGAATTTCTCCCCCGATCGGACGGCGACGGTTCGGCTCTTCGCCGGGCCCGATCTCGCAGCGTGCCGGGAGATCGAACTGCGGCCGGGTGCCCAGGCGCGAGTCGAGGATCCCGCGCCCGGGTTCGTCGGACCGCTGACGGTCGACTTCGACGGGCTCGCGGACGAGGACGACGCCTGGGCCGCCGTCCGCGTCTGGAACGAAGCGGAGGGCGGGACGGCGGGAGTCGCTCTGGAGGCCCGGGACGCCGGAACCTTCGTCCTCGAGAAGGCGAGCCTTCTCCTCCCGAACCCCCGGACCGGAACGAGGACGCACCTGGCGGCGGCGGCCGGCACGGACGGCACCCGCGGGACGATCTTCGCGTCGGTCCACGGTCCGAGCTGGCGCGATCCGGTGGCGCTCGGCTTTCGGATCTCGAGCGGAGGGTTCGTCCAGGTCGACCCGGACCGGGCCTTTGCGGACGGACCGATCACGGCCGTCGCGAGCACGGCGCCCGACGACCTGCTGCCTTACGCGGTCCGAAACGACGACCTCACGCAGGATGGCGTGGTCGTCCAGGCGGCGCCCCGGTGGACGAAGCCGGGACGCGGCACGCTCTTCGTCCCCGCCGCTCTCTCGGTGTCGACGACGCGGGGCTCGTTCCGGACGGAGCTGGCCGTCGCCTCGGCCGACTCCTGGACGGCGACCCCGCTCTCCCTTCGGTTCCGCGGCGTCAGCAACGGTGGCGCCGTGGACGCGACGGCGCGCGTCACGATTCCGAAGGACGGGGTCGTGCGCGTCGACGACGCCGGGGCGTGGCTCGCTTCGAACGGGGTCTCTCTCGACCCGGGGGCCTTCGACGGGACGATCTCGATCGAAGGCGACGGGGATTCGGGCGCCGCGAACCTCGTCGGTTACGCGGCCGTCCTCGGGCGCGGCCCGACCGCGAGGGGAGACTTCTCGACGTCGGTCCCGCTCTTCCCGGAGGCGGAATGGGCGGCGACGGAGGCGATCGTGCCGGGGCTGCTCGAGAGCCCGGCGTTCCGGTCGAACCTGGCCGTGGCGAACCCGGAGCCGTCGGGCGGAGCGTCCGTCACCCTCTCGGTGACGATTCGCGACGACGGCGGGCGGGCTTCCGGGAGCCTCCCTTCCGTCACGCTTCAGCCGGGCGAGAGGCGGCAGTTCAACCAGGTCCTGGCGCTCGCCGGCGCGGAGGGTTCCGGCTGGGCGGAGCTTCGGCGGGTCTCGGGGGCCGGGCGTTTCGTCGCCTACGGCGTCGTCAACGACAACGGGACGGGAGACGGAACGGTGTTCCGCATGGTGCGGGTGCGCTAACGCGGCGCGCGAGGACTGGGGGAGAATGGCGGTTGCCGTGCGAAGCCTCTTCGTCTTCTTCCTCCTCCTCGCCATCAAGGCCACGAGCCGCGTCTTCTACCGCCACGAGGTGGCGTGGGTGGGGGACGCGCCGGAGGAGCGCTGGAAGGGCCTGCGCCTCGTCGCCCTTCTGAACCACACGAGCCTCTTCGAGCTCCTCTACCTCGGCGACGCGCCGCTCCGGCTTCTCTGGGCCATCGCGAGCCGCGGGGTCATACCGGCGGCGCAGAAGACGGTCGAGCGCCCGCTCGTTGGTCTGCTGTACCGGCTCGTCGCGAGCCAGGTGGTGTCGATTACGCGCGAGCGCGACCACACGTGGAGCGCGCTGCTCGGGGCGATCCGCCCCGACGGCCTCGTGGTGATGGCGCCCGAGGGCCGGATGATGCGGGAGACGGGGCTCGACGCGACGGGCCGACAGATGTCGATTCGCGGCGGCATCGCCGACGTCCTGCACGCGCTCGGGAGCGGCGGGTTCCTGATCGCCTACAGCGGCGGCCTCCACCACGTGCAGGTGCCGGGGCGATTCCCCCGGGCTTTCAAGACGGTCCGGCTGCGGCTCGAGCGGATCGACATCGCGGCCTACGTGAAGAGCCTCGGAGAAGGGCTGGACGCCGACGCGTTCAAGCGGGCGATGAAGGACGACCTTCAGCGGCGCCGGGAGCTCTACTGCTCCTGATCAGAAGATGACCTTGACCGCGAGCTGGACGATGCGCGGGCCGGCCGAGGCCGTCGGAGAACCGAACGTCGAGACCGGCGTGAGCGTGGGGCCGGCGACGCGGTAGTAGGTCTGCGTGACGCCGACGACGTTCGACCGGTTGAAGACGTTGAAGGCCTCGGCGATGAGCTGGATCGTGATCCTGCCCACGGGGACGTCCTTCGTGATTCGCGGGTCCACCGTGAAGATCGTCGGGTACTCGAGGCTGTTGCGGGCGAAGCCCGGAGCGCGGTCGTTGCGGTTGTTCCCGTCGTTGTTGAGGTCGCTGAGGGGGGTGAGGGTGGGCGAGTAGGGCTGCCCGCTCGCGACGGTCACGATGCCCGAGAGCGACCAGCCGCCGAGCACGGCCTGCTTCCAGCCGCCGGCGCCACGGAAGAAGGGGAGGCTCCAGTATCCCGAGAGGACGACGCGGTGGCGCTGGTCGGAATCCCCGACCGCGCGATCCGCCAGGAAGTCCCGCGGGTCCGAAACCTGCTTGGCGTCGTCTCCGCCGTTCGGGACGACCGACGTGGCGTCCGGTTTCGTGTCGATGACCTTCGAGAAGGTGTAGGCGAGCCGGGCCTGCCAGTTGCCCGAGAAGCGCTTGTTGACCTCGAGCGTGGCGCCGTTGTACTCGGAGTCGGCCGTGCTCTGGAACTGGATGACCCGGGCGAAGTTCGAGAAGGGCCGGTCGGAGCCGTACCGCTTGATGGGATGGACGGTGCCGCTCGTGTCGGTGTAGTTGAGGATCATCGGCGTGCCGAGGTTGATGTCGGTCGAGCGCTGGAGGTGAACGCCTCTGGCCCAGAGGTACGAGAGGGCCACCGAGATCTCGCTGCCGACGGCGCGCTCGACGCCGAGGCTCGCCTGGTGGACGAGCGGGCTCTGGAAGCCCGGGTCGAAAGCGAGGATCGTCGGCTTCGGGACCGTGGCGCCGGAGGGGATGGCCGGGAAGATGGTGGGGTAGGCAGGCATCTGGGCGCCCGTGAACGTCAGGGTCTGGACGTTGATGCCGTTGTTCGACATCGCCGTGCCGATCATGATGGAGGGCGTCCGGCCGTAGAACATTCCGTAGCCGCCGCGAACGACGGTCTCGTCCGAGCCTTTCGGCGTCCACGCGAAGCCGAGGCGCGCGGCCACGTTGTCGCCGTCCACGGGAACGACGGAGGTGTCGATCCCGGCGGCCGCGAGCTCCTCGTCGGGGTTCCTCACGGTCGGCTGCCCGATTCCCTGTTTGTCATACCGGACGCCGAGGTTCACGGTGAGGTCCCGGCTGGCATGCCACTCGTCCTGGAGGAAGAACGCGAGCTCGGAGAGGTCGGGGTTCGTGTACGGCCCCGAGGTGCCCTCTCCCGGGAAAGCCTGGGTGTAGGAGATCGGCTTCTGCAGGTCGTAGGCGGCGACGGTGTTGAAGGTGTAGCTCCCGGAGAAGTTTCCGGGGAACCAGTTCACGATGAGGTCCCGGCTCCAGTCGAAGCCGCCCTTGACCGCGTGGCTGCCGAGGAGGAAGGTCGCGGCGTCCGCGATCTGGTAGCGCGTGATGGTCGTCTCGCGCGGGCTGAAGTTGTTCCGGCCGATGGTGAACGAGAAGGCTCCCTGCTGGATGAGGGTCTCCGGGGCGGCGCTGTTCGCCTGGCCCGGCTCGGAATCCTTCGCGTACTGGCCGCGGAGCTCGTTGAAGGTCGTCGCCGAGAGCGAGGTCGTGAGGGACGCCGTGAGCGTGTCGGTCTGGACGAGGGAGTTGCCCGAGTGCTGGACGGACTGCGTCGTGCCGCCGTTCTCGTTGTTCACGCCGGTGAACCGCTGGCGGTTGTAGCGTGCCGAGAGGTGGCCGGCGAGCCCGGCCTCGTAGTCCGCCTTCAGGAGGAGGACGTCCTGGTTCTGGCCCCGGTCGTACGGTTCCGTGAGGGGCTGAAGCTTCGCGAGACCGGACTGGGTGATCGGGTCGGTCGGCAGTCCGGCGGTGTTGAGGATGACGGCCTGGCCGTTCGTGTTGCGCTGGCCGTCGTAGTTCGCGAAGAAGAACAGCTGGTCCCGGACGATCGGTCCTCCCAGGCTCGCCCCGAACTGGTTGTAGTGGTAGTTGCTCTTCGCGCGCCCGTTGATCTCGTTGATGTAGTCGTTCGCGTTGAGGGCCTTGTCGCGGTAGAACTCGAACGCCGCGCCGTGAAATTCGTTCGTGCCCGACTTGGTGACGACGTTGATCACGGCGCCGCCGGCGCGGCCGAACTCGGCCGAGTAGGCGTTGCGGTTGACCTGGAACTCCTTCACGGCGTCCTGGCTGAACTGGTACGGCGCCCGCCCGGAGCCCGTCCGTCCCAGGGCCTGGCCGAAGAAGGTGTTGTCGTTGTTCGCCCCGTCGATCACGAGGCTGTTCAGCGTCCCGCGCTGGCCCGCGAAGCTGATGTCGCCCTGGCGGGGGTCCTTCGAGACGCCGGGCGTCGTGAGGACGAAATCGATGAAGTTGCGACCGTTCGTCGGGAGGTTCGCGATGGCCCTCTCGTTCACGACCGAGGAAGACTGGGTGCGGGTCGTCTCGACGAGGGGCGTCTCGGAGGGTGACGAGGACGGAGGAGGTGGTCGCGATGGCCACCCTCAGCGTCAGGTCGACCTTGCCTCCGACGGAAACCGTCACCTCGGAGACCTTCGCGGGCGAGAAGCCCGGGAGCTCGGCACCGACCTCGTAGCGGCCGACCGGCAGGAGCGGGAACGTGAACGCCCCGCCCTGGCCCGAGAGCGTGGCCCGCGTCAGACCCGTTCCGAGGTTCCTCGCCCTGACAGAGGTCCCGGGGACGGGGCCTCCGGCGGAGTCGGTCACGGTCCCGGTGATGGATCCGGTGGAGCTCTGCGCCAGCAGGTTGCCCGCGGAGGCGACGAGCAACAGGACGAGCGCGGCGGTAGCGATGCCCCAGGAACGGGTCCCGTTCATTCCAACTCCTCTATCTCTGGCAGCGAAATTTTCGGCGCGCAGGATATACGAGACGAATGGTCCGCCCCGAGCCTCCCCGGAAGGGGCGCCGGCTGAAGGAGCGTCCCGGACGTGCTGACCGCGCTCCTCCCGGCGTCCGCGGGGACTGTGGCATCCACCTTCCCCGCGAGATTCCGGTAGAGAACGTCGAAATACCCGAGGACGAGGAGCATCCCCGGGATCCACCACCAGAGGGCGACGGTCAGCCCGTGGCCGGCGGCGGCCGAGTCGAAGACCGTGAGCCCGCGGGCGGGATCGGTGTTGGCGGGAAGGACGTGCGGGTAGAGCCCGAAGGCGGTCGACGCCAGGAGCCCCCCGAGGAAGAGGAACGACCCCTTCACGATCCCCATCGTGAGCTGTGGGAAGAGGTAGTGGTACATCGAGGTGAAGGCGAACGTGAGGCGGTGAACGGTCAGCGCCGAGTCCATGGTCTCTGCACGACAGGCCCGTTCCCGTTCGGGTTCGGTCGAGAATCCGAGGCTTCGCGGCGGGTTGGAGGGAATGGATCGGCCGCGTTCTCCGCGGCCGATCCCTCGTGACGGGCGCCCGGAAGTGGTCCGGAGATCCGGATCACGATGAACGACGCGCAGCCGCACGGCGCGGGTCCGGCTGCGGCCAGCGACGTCGTATGTCGCGACGCCGGCAGCGCTTGACAGCCTTCCGAAGCGTCGACGATCCTACACGGAGATGCCGGTCGAGTCCCCCGCTGCCTCTCCGCCGAGGGTCGCGTCCTATTCAGAGACGGCGCTGTTGGCCGCGCTCGTGGTCGCTGCCATGGCATTCTCCTGGGCTCGCTCGGCCCATACCACTTCGGGAGTGGACTTCTTCACGAAGTGGTCCGTGGCGCGTGCGATCTCGGAATCCGGGGGAAAAGACGTCTACTCGGCCGAGGCCCGGCGTCGGATTGGAGCGGCGCTCGCCCTCGAGTTCCGGTTGCCCGCGACAGGTGACCGACAGCGCGCGACCACCGCGGCCGTTCTCACGGCGAACCAGGGCGAGATGGAGGTCGTCGGGAGCCCCTTCCTTTACGCCTCGATGGCAGTGTTCGGCTTGGAGGACTTCGAGACGAGCTACGTGCTCTTCGCTCTGGTGTCCCTCCTCTCGCTCGCAGGCACCATCGTCCTCCTCGGCCGTCATCTCTCCGTCCCGTTCACGTGGACTCTCGTCCTTCTGTCGATTGTCGCCGTCCACTTCGAGCCTCTCCGGTCCGACGCGGCCGTCGGAAACATCAACCAGCTGCAGCTCGCCGCGGTGGTCGGGGCGAGCCTGCTGGTGTCGCCTGGTCGACGCCTCGCGGCCTCTGCCGCCGCCGGGGCGCTTCTCGGCATCGCGACGATGCTGAAGCTCAATGTGCTGCTCTCGCCCGCGTTCCTGCTCATCGGACTGTGGCTCGACGGACGCCGAAGAAGTGCCGGGGCGTTTCTCGCCGGGCTCGTGGGCAGCGCCTTGGCCGCCTTCGTGGCATCAGCTGCCTTCTTCGGCGACCGGGGATGCTGGCTCGCCTGGAGGGAAGCGCTCCCGTCTCTGCTGGCGGCGCGCTACGGCTTGGATATCGGAAACTTCGGTCTTGCCGCTCTCATCTACCAGCTGACGGGCCTCGACGTCTCCAAGGCGATCCTCGCGACGCTCCTGCTCTCCTTCGCTTATGCGCTCTGGCGCTCGCGAAGGAGGATTCCTGGGGTACCGGTCGAAGCGGGAGCCGGGCGCGACAGTCTCCTCCTCGGCGGTCTCGGCTGTGGTTTCATGATCCTCTCCGGGCCCTATGTGCTGTTCCACTACTTCGTCCTGGCGATTCCTCTGGCCGCAGCCGTCTCGTTTCGGCCGGACAGAGGCATCGCGCGGGTGGCGGGGCCCGTCGCCTTCGGCCTGCTCCTCGTCTCCACGACCCTCGTGTCCGCCACCGTCCCCGGGGCCCTGGCCGCGCAGGCCATCCTCCTCAACCTGGCGGTGATCGTATTGGTGGGCCTCGGGCTGCGGGCGCTGGCGCAGGGCCCGCAGCCGCCGGAGAGTCACGCCGGTTCGTAGGCGCGGATATCCGTCTTCTCAGGCGAGCTCTGCGACGGCGTTCCCTTCGGCCTCGAGTACGGCGGCCACCGCCGTCGCAAAGGCCGAACAGCCGACCGGCGTGATCCCCTCCGTCGCAAAGTCGACGGTGCGCAGCCCGGCGTCCAGGACCTTCTCGACGGCCGCCTCGATGGCGGCGGCGGGGCGGGGGAGCCCGCAGCCGTCGCAGAGGAGCATCGCGGCCGAGAGGATCGCCCCGATCGGGTTCGCGACGTCCTTGCCGGCGAGGGTCGGCGCCGAGCCGTGGACCGGCTCGAAGAGGCCGGGGCCTTTCCCGAGGCTCGCGGAAGCGAGGAGCCCGAGGGATCCGACGAGGGCTCCGGCGAGGTCGGAGAGGATGTCGCCGAAGAGGTTTTCGGTCAGGAGGACGTCGAAGCGGGAAGGCGTGAGGACGAGGGCCATCGCGCAGGAGTCGACGTACTGGTGCTCGAGGCGGACGGCGGGGTGGCGTTTGGCGACTTCCTCGACGACGCGGCGCCAGAGGACGGAGGTCTCCAGGACGTTCGCCTTGTCGACCGAAGTGACGAGGCCGCGGCGGCCCTCTGCCGCGCGGAAGGCGAGCTCGGCGATCCGTTCGACCTCCTCGCGCGTGTACGGGAGCGTGTTGACGGCCCGGCCGGCGGCGAGGTCGAGGGAGCGCGGCTCGCCGAAATAGAGCCCGCCCGTCAGCTCGCGGAAGACGACGAGGTCGAGGCCCGCCGCGATCTCGGGCTTCAGCGGTCCCGCGTTCGCGAGGCCCTTCACGGCCTTCGCCGGGCGGACGTTCGCGAAGACGCCGAGCGCCTTGCGAAGGCCCAGGAGGCCGGTCTCGGGCTTCCTCTCCCGCGGCTCGCCGTCGAAGGCCGGGTCTCCGACGGCGCCGAGGAAGACGGCGTCGGCGGAGAGGCAGGCGGCGAGCGTGGCGTCGGGAAGCGGCGAGCCGGTCGCCCGGAGCGCGGCCCCGCCGATGGGGTGCTCGGTCGTCTCGACGTCGATCCCTTCGGGGGCGCAGGCCGCGCGGAGGACCTCCATCGCGGCCCGCGTCACCTCGGGGCCGATGCCGTCGCCCGGGAGTACGACGAGTCGGAGCGTCACGGGAGCCTAGACGCCCCAGCCGTAGCCGGACATGTCGCGCAGCTCGTCGTCCTCGACGGTGCGCGCGAAGGGGAAGACGGGCGCGGCGTCGGCCGGCGCCGGGTTCGCGGCGAGACGGGGGGACGGGCTCGCGGCGGCCTGCTGCGCCTGAGGGCGGGAGGCGGGGCGCTTGGGGGCGGGGGTTCTGGCCATGGGGTTCTCCTTCTTCCTTCGCGTTCGATTCAGGCGGCGGCTTCCAGGACCGCCGCGCGGGCGGCCGAGACAGCCGATAGATACGACTTGAGCGAGGCGTCGATGGAATCGGTCGACGCGGCGTGGCCGGCGGCTTCGTTCCCGCCGTGCCTCACGCGGACGACGACCTCGGCGAGGGCGTCCTTGCCGCCGGTGACGGCGCGCGTCGTCAGCTCGAGGAGCTCGACGTCGAGCCCGAGCGCCGCGTCGCAAGCCTTCAGGGCGGCGTCGAGCGGGCCGTTTCCGCCAGCGGACGCGGAACGCTTCTCGCCGTCGACCTCGATCTCGACGGTGGCCATCGGGAGGAGCTGGTTCCCGGAGAGGGTCTGGTAGCGGACGAGGCGGACGTGGGTGTCGGGGACGCAGGCGACGAGGGCGAGGAGGTCCTCGTCCCAGACGTACTTCTTCCGGTCGGCGAGCTCCTTCACTCGGGCCGTCAGCTCCTCGACCTCGTCCTTCTTCAGGACGACGCCGAGCGCCTTGAGGCGGGATTCGACCGCGTGCCGTCCGGAGTGTTTCCCGAGAACGAGGCTGCTGTCGCCGGCGCCGACGGAGGCGGGGGTCATGATCTCGTAGGTCAGCGGGTTCGCGAGCATGCCGTGCTGGTGGATCCCCGCCTCGTGGGCGAAGGCGTTCCGGCCGACGACGGCCTTGTTCGGCTGCGGCCAGATGCCGGTGATGGAGGAGAGGAGGTGGCTCGCGGTGGCGATCTCCTCGGTCCTCACCCCCGTCGAGAGGCCGAGCGACTCGCCACGAACGCGGAGCGTCATGACGAACTCCTCGAGCGAGGTGTTGCCGGCCCGCTCGCCGACGCCGTTGACCGTCACCTCGACCTGCCGCGCGCCGTTGCGGACGGCGGCGAGCGAGTTCGCGTTCGCCAGGCCGAGGTCGTCGTGGCAGTGGGCGGAGAGAGTCACTCCCGGGACGTCGCGCGAGAGCTTCGCGAAGATCTCCCCGTACTCGTCGGGGAGGGCGTAGCCGACGGTGTCGGGGATGTTGACGACTGAGGCCCCCGCTTCGTGGACGGCCGCCACGACGTCGCGGAGAAACCCGTAATCGCTGCGCGACGCGTCCTCGGCGGAGAACTCGACCTCGGGGAAAAAGGTCTGCGCGAAGCGAACGGCCGCGACCGCCTGGCGCAGCGCCTCTTCGCGCGGCATCTTCAGCTTGTGCGCGAGGTGGAGGTCGGAGGTGGCGATGAACGTGTGGATGCGGGGGCGGGCCGCGCCGTGGAGCGCCTTCGCGGCGGCGCGGATGTCCTCCTCGCGGGTCCGGCAGAGGGCGGCGACGGTGCAGGCGACTTCCTGGGCGACAGCCCTCACCGACTCCCTCTCGCCCACCGAGGCGGCGGGGAAGCCGGCTTCGATCACGTCGACTCCGAGCCGCTCGAGCTGCCGCGCGAGCCGCACCTTCTCGACGCCGTGCATCGAGCAGCCGGGCGACTGCTCGCCGTCGCGGAGGGTCGTGTCGAAGACGAGGACCCGCCCGCTCATACGCCGGCGCTCGCCGGTACGGCGACCGGGGAGCCCTCCTCAGGGGCGGCCTTGGCTTCCGCGGCCTTCGAGGTCTTCACGACGTCCCCCTCGGGGGTGACGGCGACTGCGTCGAGGAACGGCATCATTCCGCGCAGCACCGCTCCGACCGCTTCGATCGGGTGCTCGCGCTCGGCCTTGCGGCGGGCCTCGTACTCCGGCCGGCCCGTCTGGTTCTCGGCGATCCAGCGGGCGGCGAAGGAGCCGTCGCGGATCTCGGCGAGGAGCGCCGCCATCGTTGCCTTCGTCTCGTCGGTGACGATGCGCGGCCCGGCGGTGTAGTCGCCCCACTCGGCGGTGTCGGAGACGGAGTGGCGCATGTAGCCGAGGCCCCCCCGGTACATCAGGTCGACGATGAGCTTCAGCTCGTGGAGGCACTCGAAGTAGGCGACCTCGGGCTGGTAGCCGGCGTTGACGAGGGTGTCGAAGCCCGCTTTCACGAGGGCCGAGACGCCGCCGCAGAGGACCGCCTGCTCGCCGAAGAGGTCGGTCTCGGTCTCCTCTGTGAACGTCGTCTCGAGGACCCCGGCGCGGGTGCAGCCGAGGGCCCGCGCGTAGGCGAGGGCGTTCGCGAGCGCCTTGCCGCTCGCGTCGCGGTGGACGGCGACGAGGGCGGGCGTCCCCTGCCCGTCGACGTAGAGCTCGCGGACGCGGTGGCCCGGCGCCTTCGGCGCGACCATCGAGACGTCGACTCCTGCGGGCGGGTCGATCGTCCCGAAGCGGATGTTGAAGCCGTGCGCGAACATGAGGGTCTTGCCGGGGAGAAGGGCCGGGGCGACCTCCTCGCGGTAGAGGCGCGCCTGGGAGGTGTCGGGGGCCAGGATCATGATCACGTCGGCCTTCTCCGAGGCTTCCCGCGGCGTGAGGACGGTGAGGCCGGCCGCCTCGGCGCGGGCGCGCGAGCGGCTGCCGGCGGGGAGGCCGACGACGACGTCGATTCCGCTGTCGCGCAGGTTGAGGGCATGGGCGTGACCCTGGCTTCCGTAGCCGAGGATGGCGACGGTCTTTCCCTGGATGTCCTCGAGGCGGGCGTCACGGTCGTAGTGGATCCGGGCCATGGGCGTCTCCTTCGTGTCCTTCTTCTGGTTCGGGCGTCAGCTGGCGAGCTCGAGCGGATCGGCGTCGGCGTCGTGCTCGTGCGCGAGGCCGCGGCGGGCGGAGGCCCCGCGCGTCATGGCGACCTTGCCCGTCCGCACCATCTCGACGATGCCGCGGGGGCGGAGGAGCTCGACGAGGCCGTCGACCTTCTCCGGGTCGCCGGTGATCTCGACGATGACGGTGTCGGTGGCGACGTCGACGATCCGGGCGCGGAAGATCGAGATCAGGTCGTTCACCTGCGAGCGCTCGCCCTCGGCGCACCGGACCCGGATCAGCGCGAGCTCGCGCGAGACGGTCGGAAGGTGCGTGACGTCGTGGACGTCGAAGACCGGGACGAGCTTGCGCAGGTTCGCCTCGACGATCCGGGAGGAGATGCGGGACGTGTCGACGACGAAGGTCATCCGCGAGACGCCCGGTGTCTCGCTGTGGCCGACGGTGAGGCTCTCGACGTTGAAGGCCCGCCGGCGGAACATCCCCATGACCCTCACCAGGACGCCCGGCTGGTCCTGCACGCTGGCGATCAGGGTGTGCTTCACGCCGCCACCTCCGCCTCGCCCTTCGCTCGGGAGGCGTGCGCCTTCTCGGGCGGGCTCTCGTGCGGGCGCCGGATCATCGCGTGGAGGTCGGCGCCGGCCGGGACCATCGGGTAGACCGCCTCTTCGGCCTGGACGACGAAGTGGATGAGGGCCGGGCCCGCCTCGCTCCTCACGCGCTCGACGGTGGGGATGACGTCGGCGCGGGCGTCGACGCGGTGCGCCGGAAGGCCGTAGGCGCCGGCGAGCTTGACGAAGTCGGGGGAGAGGAGCGGCGTGGCGGCGTAGCGCTTGTCGTAGAAGAACTCCTGCCACTGCCGGACCATGCCGAGGAAGCCGTTGTCGATGATGGCGATCTTGATGTCGAGCTTCTCCTGCATGAGGGTCGCGAGCTCGCACTGCGTCATCTGGAACCCGCCGTCGCCGGCGACGACCCAGACCTCGGCGTCGGGGCGGGCGAACTTGGCGCCGATGGCGGCGGGGAGGGCGAAGCCCATCGTTCCGAGGCCGCCGGACGTCAGGAGCGTCCGCGGCGCCTCGTGCGGGTAGTACTGCGCCTCGAACATCTGGTGCTGGCCGACGTCGGAGACGACGACGGCGCCCCCCTTCGTCGTCCTCCAGATGTCGTTGATGACGTGGGCGGCGTAGAGCGCGTCGCCGCTTTCGCGGTGGACGATGTCCCGCGAGCGGGTGTCGTGGCGGCCTTCCTCGATGCGGGCCATCCACGGCTCGTGGGCCTTCTCCTCGATGGACGGGAGGAGCGCTTCGAGAACCTGCTTCAGGTCGCCGACGAGCCCGAGGTCGACGGGGACGTTCTTGCCGATCTCGGAGACGTCGATCTCGACGTGGATCTTCTTCGCGCCGGAGGCGTAGTTCTTCAGGTTCCCGGTGACGCGGTCGTCGAAGCGCATCCCGAAGGCGAGGAGGAGGTCGGCCTCCTGGATCGCCGTGTTGACGTACGCCTCGCCGTGCATCCCCATCATCCCGAGGCAGAGCGGGTGGCTGCGCGGAAAGCCGCCGAGGCCGAGGAGCGTGAGCGCCACAGGGGTGCCGGTCTTCTCGGCGAACGCCGCCAGGGCGGCGGTCGCGCCCGACTCGATGACGCCGTGCCCGGCGAGGATGACGGGGCGCTCGGCGCCGGCAATCAGCTCGGCGGCCTTCTTCAGGTCGCTCCTCTTCAGCTGGGGGAGCGCGCGGCGGCGGGTCGAATCCACCGCCTCGGGCCAGCGGAGGTCGATCGTCGCCTGCTGCACGTCCTTGCAGACGTCGACGAGGACCGGGCCAGGGCGGCCCGACCGGGCGATCTGGAACGCCTCGACGAGGGCGGGGGCGAGGTCCTCGATCCGGGTCACGAGGACGTTGTGCTTCGTGATCGGCATCGTGATGCCGACGATGTCCGCTTCCTGGAAGGCGTCCGTCCCGAGGACCTTCGACGGGACCTGCCCGGTGATGAAGACCACGGGAATCGAGTCGAGCATCGCGGTGGCGATGCCGGTGACGAGGTTCGTCGCGCCGGGGCCCGACGTGCCGAGGGCGACGCCGACCCGGCCGCTGGCGCGGGCGTAGCCGTCGGCCGCGTGCGCGGCTCCCTGCTCGTGCCGGACGAGGACGTGGTGAACCGGGTAGTCGATCAGGGCGTCGTAGATCGGCAGGATCGCCCCGCCGGGGTACCCGAACACCGTGTCGACGCCCTCGCGGACGAGGCATTCCCAGACGATCTGCGCTCCGGTCTTCTTCATGAGGTCCTCCCGGCCGTCCGGCCGACGGGGTGGGTCGTTTCCATGCTGTGTGCCTGGCTCGCGGCGAGGAGCTCGTCGCCGTCGCGAAGGACGGCGCCGCGGGCGGCGTTCGTGACGAGGGCGCGGTAGCGGCGGAGCCAGGGGCTCGCGACGGTCCGGCGGGGAGGCAGCCCCGCGCTCCGGCGGCGCTCCATCTCTTCGACCCCGACCTCGAGGTCGAGGGTTCGCGCTTCGAGGTCGAGGGAGATGACGTCGCCCTCCCGCACATAGCCGATCGGTCCGCCTTCGGCCGCCTCGGGGCTGACGTGGCCGACGCAGGCCCCGCGCGTCCCCCCGGAGAAGCGGCCGTCGGTGACGAGGGCGACCGACTCGCCGAGACCCATCCCCATGATCGCGGAGGTGGGGGAGAGCATCTCCTGCATTCCCGGGCCGCCGCGGGGGCCTTCGTTTCTGAGGACGACGACGTCCCCCTTCTTCACGAGGCCGTCGAGGATCCCCTCCATCGCGGCTTCCTGGCTCTCGAAGACGACGGCCGGCCCGCGGTGCTTCCTCATCGCGGGGGTGACGCCGGCGGTCTTCACGACGGCGCCTTCCGGGGCGAGGGAGCCGAAGAGGACGGCGAGGCCGCCTCGGGCGGAGTGGGGATTCGTCACGGGACGGATCACCTCGTCGTTCGTCGCCGGGGCCGTCGCCACGTGGTCGCGGAAGGTGCCGGCGACGGTCGGACGGTCGAGGTGGAGGAGGCCGAGGCGCGAGAGGCGCTCGAGGATCGCCGGGACGCCGCCGGCGGCGTGGACGTCGTCCATGTGCCAAGGGCCGCTCGGCGCGACCTTCGTCAGGTGGGGCGTCCGGTCGGCGACCTCGTTGATCCGCTCGATCGGGTAGTCGAGCCCCGCCTCGCGGGCGATCGCCAGCGTGTGGAGGACGGTGTTCGTCGAGCCCCCCATTGCCACGTCGAGGGCGAAGGCGTCGTCGATCGCCTCGCGCGTGACGATCTTCCGGGGGGTCAGGCCGGCCGAGATGAGGCCGACGATCCGCGCCGACGCGGCCTTCGCGATCTCGTCGCGCTCCGCCGTCCGCGCGAGCGCCGTCCCGTTGAATGGGAGGGCGAGGCCGAGCGCCTCCATGAGGCAGTTCATCGAGTTCGCGGTGAAGAGGCCCGAGCAGGAGCCGCAGGAGGGGCAGGCGTTCTTCTCGAGCTCTGAGAGCCTCGCCTCGCCGATCGCTCCGGCCCGGTAGGCGCCGACGCCCTCGAAGACGGAGACGAGGTCGATCGCCTTGCCCGCGCCGTCGCGGCCCGTCGCCATCGGGCCGCCCGAGACGAAGACGGCCGGGATGTCGAGGCGGACGGCCGCCATCAGCATTCCCGGGGTGATCTTGTCGCAGTTGGGGATGCAGACCATCCCGTCGAAGCGGTGGGCCGAGAGCATCGTCTCGACGCAGTCGGCGATCAGCTCGCGCGAGGGGAGGGAGAACTTCATCCCCTCGTGCCCCATCGCGATCCCGTCGTCGACGCCGATGGTGTTGAACTCGAAGGGGACGGCGCCCGCGGCCCGGACGGCCGCCTTCACCAGGGCGCCGAACTCGCGGAGGTGGACGTGGCCGGGGACGACGTCGACGTAGGAGTTGACGATCGCGACGAACGGCTTGTCCCAGTCGTCCTCGCTGACGACTCCCGTGGCGCGCAGCAGGCTCCTGTGCGGCGCCCTCTCGATCCCCTTCTTGATTTCGTCCGATCTCATCGTGTCTCCGTTCCGTTTGGCAGGCCAGAAAAACGAAGACCCCCGGGTTTCCCCGGGGGTCTGCTGATCTCTGACTGGCGGCTCGCCTAGATCAACTGACCCCCGGAGGGCCGATAACGAGGACGAGCAGAAGTACGAGGACGAGCAGCGAGAGGACGACCGAACCGGAGGCGACCGGGCTGGCCGGCGTCTCGGGGGCGTGGGGGGCGGGGGTGATCGTCGTCGCGCTCATGCGAAAAAGCTGGCGGATAGTGGGGGAATCGCCGCGCGGATGTCAAGAGCGTGTTGCGAGGATGTGTTGCGAGGATGCGGGAGTTTTCAGGCTCCTCACCCGTTCGAGACGCACGACGCGGGTCCGTCTGGCCTGCGCGGCTTTCAGAACGACGCGGTCAGCCCCGCGCCCAGGATCGTCTCGTCTCCCTGCTCGAGGCTTCCGAGCGCGGGCCCCGCGATCGAGTACCGCACCTCGAGCCGGGCCGAGACGTGAGGCCCGAGGTCGGCCCATCCGGTCGCGCGGAGGAGGATGTCGTTCACCTGGCCTTTCCGCGGGCCGTTGTAGCCGTTGTCGATTCCGAGCGAGGCCGCAAGGTCGATGCCCGCCTTCGGACCGAGGCCGATGGTGTGCTCGAGGCCGATCGTGCCGTAGCCGCCGTCGAGGGCTGCGACGTCCTGGCTGTAGGCGATCGTCGGATGGAGGAAGACGTCCCAGGTAAAGGTCCCGCCCAGCTCCCAGGTGTCGCGGAAACCGAGCCCCTCCGTCACCGCCGGGCCGTAGTCGAGGCCGGTCACCCCGAGCGAGAGGTAGACGTCGTCGCCCAGCTTCACGGTCGCCTGGATCAGGACGTCGTGCTCGTCGTAGCGACCGGAGGCGCCGTCCTTGTCGAACCGGCCCCGGTAGCCGTCGTAGAGGAGGGAGACGATCCCTCTCTCGATTCCGGCGTGCGCGCTGAAGACGCCCTGGCCGCCGCCGAGCAGGTTCACGCCCCGATAGAGGTAGACGCTGGAATAGTCGAGGGCGGCCTCGAAGCTCCAGGCCTTCCCATCCTGGGCCCGGGCCGGGAACGCAAGGCCGAACGCGAGAGAGAAAACCACCACCGGAAGAATCCGGCGGGCCGGGAAGATCCGGCGTCGATCGGCTGACCTGGACTCGGTACCCGGCAAGAGCCTGCTCGCCCTCCCGCGAGCGCGATTTTATCGCGTCAGGAGGCGCTCGGACCCGGCACCCTCGCGGCGAGGGTCCGGACCTCTTCGAATCGCTCGAGGAGGAGGTTGAGGCCGTCCCAGCCGCCGGTGAGGAAGGCCTCGCGGGCGCCTGCCGGAAGGGAGAGGGGCGCCTCGAGCGGTCCCGCCGTCACCCGAAGCGCCTCGAGGTCGACCTCGACCCCGGTCGCCGGCTCCCGGTCGACGAGCTCCTGGAGAGCCGCAATGTCCGCCTTCGAGAGGGTTAGGCAGGGGAGCCCGAGGGCGACCGAGTTGCCGAAGAAGATCTCCGAGAAGCTCTCCCCCAGGACGGCGCGGAACCCTCGGCGGTAGAGAGCCTGCGGCGCGTGCTCGCGCGAGGAGCCGCAGCCGAAGTTGCGGTTGACGACGAGGAGGGAAGCGGCGGAGAAGCGGGCGTCGTCGAAGGGGTGCGCGCCGCGGAGGGCCTTCCGGTCATCCTCGAAGGCGTGGTCGCCGAGCCCTTCGAACGTCACGGCCTTGAGGTAGCGGGCGGGGATGATCCGGTCGGTGTCGACGTCGTCGCCGCGAAGGGGGAGGGCGGTCCCGCGAATCCGGGCGATGCGGCTCATCGCGCCTTCTCCTCGGCCGCAAGGGCGGTTCTCACGTCGACGACCTCGCCCGCCACGGCGGCGGCCGCGACCATGGCGGGGCTCATCAGGAGCGTTCGGCCGGTCGGGCTTCCCTGGCGCCCCTTGAAGTTCCGGTTCGACGACGACGCGCAGACCTGCCGTCCCTCGAGCCGGTCGGGGTTCATCGCGAGGCACATGGAGCAGCCGGCGTTGCGCCACTCGAAGCCGGCGGCGCGGAAGAGCTCGTCGAGCCCCTCGCGCTCCGCGGCGGCCTTCACCGCGACGGAGCCCGGGACGGCGAGGGCTTTCACGTGCGGCGCGACCCGGCGCCCCCTGACGACCTCGGCCGCGGCCCGGAGGTCGGAGAGCCGCCCGTTCGTACACGACCCGACGAAGGCGACGTCGATCCGCGTCCCTGCGATCGGCTCGCCGCCGGAGAAGCCCATGTAGTCGAGCGCTTCGGCGACCGAGGCGCGCTCGGCCTCCGGGAGGTCGGCGAGGCGCGGCACCCGTCCCGAGACGGGGACGGACTGCCCGGGGTGGATTCCCCAGGTCACGTTCGGCTCGATGTCGGCGGCCGGGACGAGGCAGCGGTCGTCGTACGCGGCGCCGGCGTCGGAGGCAAGGGATCGCCAGCGGGTCACGGCCGCGTCCCAGTCGCTTCCCTTCGGCGCGAACGGGCGCCCCTTCACATACTCGAAGGTCGTCTCGTCGGGGTTCACGTAGCCCGCGCGGGCCGCCCCCTCGATCGACATGTTGCAGAGGGTCATCCGCTCTTCCATCGACATCGCCTCGACGGCGGAGCCGCCGTACTCGTAGGCGAAGCCGGCGCCGCCGTTCACGCCGAGGCGGCGGATGATCTCGAGGATGACGTCCTTGGCGGTGACGCCCGCGCCGAGGACGCCGTCGACGTCGATCCGCCTCACCTTCAGGGGGTCGAGCGCGAGGCACTGCGAGGCGAGGACGTCCCGCACCTGCGACGTGCCGATGCCGAACGCGATGGCGCCGAAGGCCCCGTGCGTCGACGTGTGGCTGTCGCCGCAGGCGATCGTCAGGCCGGGCTGCGTCAGGCCGAGCTCGGGTCCGATGACGTGGACGATCCCCTGCCGGTCGGAGCCGAGGGCGTGGAACGGAATTCCGAACTCCACGCAGTTCCTCTCCAGCGTGGCGAGCATCTCTTCGGCCATCGGATCGGCGAAGGGGCGCTCCTGCGAGGAGGTCGGAACGATGTGGTCGACGGTCGCGACGGTCCGGTCCGGGAAGGCGACGCGAAGGCCGCGGAGACGAAGCATGTCGAACGCCTGCGGGCTCGTCACCTCGTGGACGAGGTGCAGCCCCACGAAGAGCTGCGTCTGCCCCGTCGGGAGGATCCGTACCGTGTGGGCGTCCCAGACTTTCGAGAAAAGCGTCGCGGCCATGAAGCGGGAAACGGTAGCACCCGCGTCAAGGCGAAACGGTTCGGGCGAGAGTCGCCGCCTTCGCCTTCGGCGGGCCGTGCGCCGGAGGCGGTTTCCCTACGCGGGCTGCCCCCGCTCCACGGCGAGCCGGACGAATCCGGCGACGAGCGCGGCGAGGCGTTCTTCGCCGCGGGCCTTCGCCGCCTCGAGCTTTTCGCCCTCCGTGGGCGACTCGCGGAGCTCGAAGTAGTACTTGATCTTCGGCTCGGTTCCCGAGGGGCGCAGCGTCACGCGCGAGCCGCCTTCCAGAAGGTACGCGACGACGTTGGACTTCGGCAGGCCTGGGACTCCCGCGCGGTAGTCGCGGGTCTCGACGACGGAAAGACCCCCGATCGAGGCAGGCGGCGCGGCGCGGAAGCCGTCCATGATCGCCGCGATCGTCGCGGCTCCCTCGGCGCCGGGAATCGTCACGCTCTTCTGCGCCGAGAGGAAGAGGCCGTGGGCCCGCTGGATCTCCTCGAGGTAGCCCCACGCCGTCACTCCCCGGGCGCGGCACCAGCCGGCGAGGTCGGCGAAGACGAGCGCCGCCGAGATGCCGTCCTTGTCGCGGACGACGTCGCCGACGGAGTAGCCGAGCGCCTCCTCGTAGCCGAAGACGGTGGTGCGGCCTTCCGTCCGCTCCAGCTCGAGGGCGCGGTTCTCGATCCACTTGAAGCCGGTCAGCGTCTCGGCGTACGCCGCGCCGAGGTCGCGCGCGAGGACGCCGAGCTGGGTGGAGGAGACGATCGTCGTGACGACGAGCGGCCGTTCGGGCCGCGGCGACCGCCACGTCAGGCAGTAGGCACCGAGGAGGACGCCGAGCTCGTTGCCCGAGAAGAGGCGCATCCGTCCGTCCCGGTCGCGCGCGCCGGCGGCGAGGCGATCGGCGTCGGGGTCGTTGGCGAGGAGGAGGTCGGCTTTCGTCGCCTCGCAGAGGTCGAGGGCGAGGTCGAGGGCGCCGGGCTCCTCGGGGTTCGGGAAGCTGACGGTGGGGAACGCGCCGTCGGGCTCGTTCTGCTCGGGAACGGGGTGGACGGTCGCGAAGCCGGCGCGCGCGAGCGCGTCGAGGGTGAAGCGGGCGCCGACGCCGTGCATCGCGGTGTAGACGATGCCGAGATCGCGCCCCTGTCCCGGATGCAGGACGAGGGCCGAGATCGCCTCTTGGTACCGGTTGGCCAGGTCGTCTCCGAGAGGGATAAAGAGCCCGCGCGCCTCGGCGTCGGCCCGGGAGAGGAACGGAATCGCGTTCGCCGGGCCCGACGCCGCGATCTCGGCGGCGATTCCGGCGTCGACGGGCGGGACGATCTGCGCGGCGTTGTCCCAGTAGACCTTGTAGCCGTTGTAGGCGGGCGGGTTGTGGCTCGCCGTGACGACGACCGCGGCGGCCGCGCCGAGCTCCTTCGCGGCGAAGGCGCCGAGGGGCGTCGGGGCGCGGTCGACGAAGAAGTGGACGCGGATGCCGTGCCCCGCCAGGACCCCGGCGGTGTCGAGGGCGAAGTCGTCGCTGCCGCGGCGGGCGTCCCGGGCCACGACGACGCCCCGTCGGGCCGCGTCCGGCACCGTCGCGAGGAGGTGCCGGGCGACCCCGGCCGTGGCCCGGCGGACCACGGCCCGGTTCATCCGGTTCGGCCCGGCGCCGAGAAGGCCCCGGAGTCCGGCGGTGCCGAATTCGAGCTCGCCGCGAAAGCGGTCTTCGAGCTCGTCTTCGGCACCGCTCGCCAGGAGGCGGTCCAGCTCGCGGGCGGTAACGGGGTCGGGATCGGAGTCGCGCCAGGCGCGAGCTTCATCGAGAAGGGCAGCGTCCATCCGGGCAATGGTAGCGCCGTCCGCGCCTACTTCACCTCGCAGAAGCACTGGGCGTAGATTCCCCTCGGGTCGTTCCAGACGGAAAGGCGGTCCGCCTCGTTCGCGACGGCCCGAAGGAGCGCGGCGCCCGTGCCCGCGACCGGCTCCGGGGCCGGCGCGAGGACATATCCGAACGATGCGGCGACCCGGGTGGCCCGGACCGACAGGCCGGCCAGCAGCTTCTCCTTGAGGGTCTGTTCCTTCTCGACGTAGGTCACCTGGTAGGTCTTTCCGAGCTTCGCCCTCGCCGCCGCCGAGGCGATCGCGTCCGGGAGGCCGCCGAGCTTGTCGACGAGGCCGCGCTCCTTCGCGTCGGCGCCGCTCCAGACCCGGCCACGGGCGATCTTGTCGACGTCGTCGCGGCTCATCTTCCGGGCCTTGCCGACGCGGGCGAGGAACTCCTCGTAGCCGTTGTCGATCATCGACTGGATCGATTCGCCGACCCTGGGCTGGAGCTCGCGGTCCATCCGCAGCGCCCCGGCCCAGGAGGTCGTCCCGACGCCGTCGACGTGCATGCCGAGGTACTTCGCGAGCGGCTTCTCGACGGTGGGGAACATCCCGAAGATGCCGATGGAGCCGGTGATCGTCTCGGGGCTGGCCCAGATCTCGTCGGAAGAGGTCGCGATCCAGTAGCCGCCGGAGGCGGCGACGTTCCCCATCGAGACGACGACGGGCTTCTTCGCTTCCTGGGCGAGCTGGAGCTCGCGGCGGATCACCTCCGAGGCGAAGGCGCTCCCTCCGCCGCTGTCGACGCGCAGGACGATGGCTTTCACCTTCTCGTCCTGCCGGGCCTTCCGGACGAGGGCGGCGGTCGAGTCTCCGCCGATCCGGCCCGGTCCGGCGGTTCCGTCGACGATGTCTCCCTTGGCGACGACGACGGCGACCTTGTCGCCCTTCCCGTTCGCTCCGGGCCGGTCGGTCCCGAGCGCTTCGAGGTAGTCGGCCATCGAGACCTGCTTGAAGGACTTCGACTTCTCGTCCTCGCCCGCGAGGGCGATCATCCGCTTGCGCACTTCGTCCCGCGCGGCGAGCTTGTCCACCAGCTTCGCCTCGAGGGCGATCTTCGCCGTGTCGCCGTGGGCCGCCTTGAGCAGGTCGGGCATCCCCTCGATGAAGGCGGTCAGGGCCTCCGGCGTCGTCTTGCGCGCGGTGGCGGCTCCTCCGAGCCAGGCCCTCCAGAGGTCGCCCATCCACTCCAGGTCGGCCTCCTTCGCCTCGGGAGACATGGAGTCCCGGAGGTAGGGCTCGACGGCCGACTTGTACTCGCCGACGCGGAAGACGTTCCAGGTGATGCCGAGGCGGTCGATCCCCTCCTTGTAGTAGGTCCGGTAGCGGCCGAACCCCTCGATGAGGACCATGCCGTCGGGGTGGAGGAGGATCTCGTCGGCCTGGGCGGCGAGGTAGTAGCTGCGCGTGTCGAAGCCGTCGCCCGCGGCGATCACCTTCTTGCCCGACTTGCGGAAGTCGCGCAGCGCGGCGGCCGTGTCCTCGAGGACGGTCATTCCGGCCCCGCTCAGCTCGTCGAGGTCCAGGTAGACGGCGGAGATCCTCTTGTCGCCCTTCGCGGCGGCGAGGGCGTCGAGGAGGTCCCTCACCAGGGTCTCCTTCTGGCCGCCCCCGGCGAGGTCGTCGACGAGATCCTGCGGCGAGCGGGCCGCGACCTGCTCGACGAGGGCGCCCTTCGGGGCGACGACGAGCGCGGCCCCCTTCGGGACCTTCGGTCCGCCGGCGAAGACCGCGGCGAGGAGGACGACGACGATCACGAGGAAGAGGGCGTTGACGAAGAGGCGGCGGCTCTGGTCGAGGCCGCGGCCGAGGGCGGAGAGGACGCGGCCGGGGAGGGAGCGGGGGCGGGGTTCGTTCATCGGGCTCATTCCTCTTTCGGAGAGACTGTACGGGCGGGAGGGGCCCCGGGGTTTCGAGAGAGCTCTGGGACGAGGTGCCGGAGATCCGCCGCGAGACCCTCAGGCCCGCGGAACGAGGTGGACGGACGGGGCCTTGACGACGGCGACGACCTCGACCCCTTCCTCCAGGGCGAGGTCGGTCCTCGAGGCGCGCGTGACGAGAGCCGAGAGGCGGGCGCTCCCGCAGGCGAATGCCACTCTCACGAGCGGCCCTTCGGGAGTCACCGCCGTGACCCGGCCGGAAAGGTGGTTTCGGGCGCTGCTCCGGGCGTCGCCGCCCCGCTCCAGGACGACGTCCTCGGCGCGGAGAAGGGCCCAGACGTCGCCGCCGAGGCCTCGGTCGACGGCGGCGAGGCGCAGCCCGTGCGCTTCGACCGTGACGAGACCGTCGCCGGTCCCGACGACCCGGCCCGCCAGGACGGTGTCGACGCCGACGCAGCGGGCGACCTCCCGGTCGGCCGGACGCTCGAAGACGTCCGCCACGCGGCCGTGCTGCCGGATCCGGCCGTCCACCATGACGGCCATCCGGTCGCCGAGCGCGAGCGCCTCGATCCGGTCGTGCGTGACGACGACGGCCGGGACTCCGAGCCGGAGGAGGAGGGCGCGCAGCTCTCCACGGAGCTCTTCGCGGGTCGGTCCGTCGAGCGCCGAGAGGGGTTCGTCGAGGAGGAGGAGGCGGGGCGAGGGGGCGATGGCGCGCGCGAGGGCGACCCGCTGCTTCTGGCCGCCGGAGAGCTCGGCCGGGCGGCGGGTGCCGAGGCCCTCGAGCTTCAGGAGGGCGATCGTCCCGGCGGCCCTCCCGTCCCTCTCGGCGGCCGGGATCCCGCGGAGTCCGAAGGCGACGTTCTCGTGCGCCGAAAGGTGGGGAAAGAGGGCGTAATCCTGGAAGAGGAAGCCGATGCGGCGCCGGCGGGCCGGGACGAAGACTCCTCGCGCCGTGTCGAGCCAGGTCTCGTCCCCGCGGACGATCGTTCCGTCGTCGGGGCGGTCGAGTCCGGCGAGGGAACGCAAGACGGTCGTCTTGCCGGAGCCCGACGGGCCGAAGAGGACCGTCACGGGACCGTCGCCTCCCGGGAGGACGAGGTCGGCGTGGATCGCCGGCCCTCCCCGGAACCTCCTTACGAAGCGGGCTTCGAGGTCAGCGGCCATGCGGAGACGGTCCGGCGCTGGAGCGCGTAGGTGACGGCGAGGACGGCGAAGGAGACGGCGAGGAGGACGAGCGAGGTGGCACCGGCCGAGTCGTAGTCGAGGGCCTGGACGTGGTCGTAGATGGCGACCGAGACGGTCCGGGTCTCTCCCGGAATGTTCCCTCCGATCATCAGGACGACGCCGAATTCGCCCAGGGTGTGGGCAAACGAGAGGACGACGCCCGTGACGACGCCGGCGCGGGAGAGGGGGAGGACGACCCGGCGAAACGCCTCGAACGGGGAGGCGCCTAGAGACTCGGCGGCCTCGAGGAGCGACCGGTCGACCGCCGCGAACGAGGCGGCGAACGGTTGGACTGCGAACGGAAGGCTGTAGAGGACCGAGGCGACGAGAAGCCCCTCGAAGGTGAAGGGGAGCCGCGCGCCGAAGAGGGACTCGACGGCACGCCCGACCGGGCCGTGCGGCCCGAGCAGGAGAAGGACGTAGAAGCCGAGGACGGTGGGGGGGAGGACGATCGGAAGGGCGACGACGGCCTCGACGAGGGGCTTCCACCGGGCGGTCGAAAACGCGAGCCACGCGGCCAGGGGAAGGCCGAGCGCCAGGAGAAGGGCCGCCGTGGCGGCGGAGAGCTTCAGGCTGAGGAGGAGGGCCGGGACGTCGACGCTCAGCGGGGGCCTCCCGGGCCGGGGCCGGAAGACGGAGCGGGCAAGGCGCTGGCGAGGGGGCTGGGAGGCACGGGCGGCGATTATCGCGCCAGGGAGAGAAGGGGTGAGGACGGCTCGAGACCGTCGGCGAGTTCCCGGTGAAGCCCGGGTGAATCCCCGATGAGATCCTGATTGACATCGTCCGGCCCACGGAGTTACCGTCCCGATGTAAACGATTACATACGCGATGACCGCCAGTCGCCGGACCGCCCCTCGATCCCGAAACGCCGGACACGGCTCGGCTGAGCCCGTGGGTACCGGGATAACGATCCGGGACGTCGCGCAGGCCGCGGGGGTCTCCGTCGCGACGGTCTCCCGCGTCGTCAACGGGACGGCCGTCGTGAAAGACGAGACCCGGCTCCGCGTGGAAGCGGAGGTCGCGCGCCTCCGGTATTCGCCGAACGCGGCCGCCCGGAGCCTCATCACGAACCGGACGAACACGATCGGCGTCGTTCTGCCCGACATCTGGGGCGAGTACTTCTCCGAGGTGATCCACGGGATCGACCTCACGGCGAGGCAGGCCGGGTATCACGTCCTCGTCTCTTCGTCCCACAGCGACGTCTCCGAGACCCGGGACGTCCTCAGGGCGATGCACGGACGGGTCGACGGCGTCATCGTCATGTCGCCGAACGCCTCTCCCGGCGAGCTCGAGGGGTGCCTTCCTCCCTCGCTTCCCGTCGTCTTCCTGAACTCCGCCCCGGGACGCGCGCTCCATCCCTCTCTCAACGTCGACAACCGGGGAGGGGCGCGGGCGATGGTGGCCCACCTCCTCTCGCTCGGCCACCGGCGTCTCGCCTTCGTCACCGGCCCGCCGTCGAACTTCGACGCCGCCGAGCGGCGCCGGGGATGCCGGGACGCCCTCCGGGCGGCGGGCCTGCCGGCGGACGCGGCGACGGAGATCGAGGGGAATTTCGGCGAGGAGTCGGGCCACGTGGCGGGAGAGGCGATCGTCCGCCTTTCGCCGCGGCCCACCGCGATCTTCGCGGCGAACGACTCGATGGCGATCGGGGTCCTCTTCGCTCTCCGGGCGGCGGGCCTGAAGGTCCCCGACGAGATCGCCGTCGCCGGCTTCGACGACATCCCGATCGCCCGCTTCGCGAGCCCTCCGCTCTCGACGGTGCGCCTCGACATCCGAACCCTCGGCGAGCGGGCGCTGGCCTGGCTCCTCGTCGAGCTCTCCGGTGAGGGGCGCTCGCGCGCGATCCGCGAGGTCCTTCCGATCCGCCTCGTTCTCCGGGAGTCGACCGGAGGGCGGGAGGAGGAGCTCCCGGCAGGGCCGCCGCACGTCACGTCCGTTCCCCGTTTCGTTTCCCGCAGCTCACCCGCTCGAAGGAGGAAGGCATCATGAGACAGACCCCGGGGCTGAAAGCCCTCCTGACCATCCCGGCCGTCGTTCTCGCCATGGTGACGCTCGTCGCTCTGCCGGCATTCGGCCAGACGACGACGGCCCAGGTACGAGGCACGGTCACCGACTCACAGGGGGTTCTCCCCGCCCTCACGGTCACGGCCGTGAACACGAATTCCGGCGCCAGGCACACGGCGGTGACCGCGGTGAACGGAACGTACGTCCTCGTGCTCCCGCCCGGCTCGTACGAAGTGGCCGTCGCCACCGGCGCGCACGAGGCCTGGAAGAAGGCGCTCCAGGTCGGTGTCGGGCAGACCCTGACACTCGACGTCCTCCTCAAGCTGGGCAGGGTCTCGGCCGAGGTCGAGGTCGTCGTCTCCGCTTCCCAGGCCCAGGTCGAGCTCATCACCTCCGAGGTTGCGACGAACGTCAACGAGGCGCAGCTGCAGACCCTCCCGCAGTCGTCGCGCAACTTCCTGAACGCCGCCGCTCTCGCGCCGGGCGTCCGCCTCTCGCGGGACGACCTGCGGCAGGAGTACAGCTACGGCGCGCAGGGCGCCTCGAACACGAACGTCTTCATCGACGGCACGAGCTACAAGAACGACGTCCTGCAGGGCGGCACGGTCGGCCAGGATGCGAGCCGCGGGAATCCCTTCCCGCAGAACGCCGTCCAGGAGTTCCGCGTCATCACGCAGAACTTCAAGGCGGAGTACCAGAAGGCCTCGAGCGCCATCATCACCGCCGTGACGAAGTCGGGGACGAACGCGATCCACGGCGACGTCTTCGCCTACTACCAGAACAAGAGCCTCGTCTCGATCGACGGCGTGACGCAGCGGAAGGCGGACCAGGGCGGGTACGAGGCCGTCAAGCCCGAGTACACGCGCTGGCAGCCGGGGGTGAGCCTCGGCGGGCCGATCGTCAAGGACAAGCTGCACTTCTTCGCCTCGTACGAAGGGAACCTCCAGGACCGCGAGTCCGAGGTCCGGCAGGACACGTGGGGCTCCTGGACCGCGGCCTTCCGGGCGCCTTTCAAGGCGTACGAGGGGCTCTACCCGAGCGAGTTCCGGTCGACCCTCCTCTTCGGAAAGCTCACGGGGAACCTGAATGACAGCTCGACGGTCGACGTTTCGGCGGACTACCGCCACGAGACGGACATCCGCGGCTTCGGCGGCGCGACGAGCTTCGAGGCCGCCGAGAACGTGAAGAACGACGTCTCGACGATCCGCGGCAAGCACACGGTGCTCTTCGGCTCGACGATGAACGAGGCGACGGTCAGCTTCCAGCGCTACAAGTGGAACCCGGTTCCGTCCGACGCCAGCTCCATCGGCCAGAACTACGAAGGGCTGATGCGGATCGGGAGCAAGGACACGCAGCAGAACTTCACGCAGGACCGCTTCGCGTTCCGCGACGACGTGACGGCGATGAACCTGCAGTGGCACGGGGAGCACGTCCTCAAGGCGGGCGTCACCTTCGACGCCCTGAAGTACAACGTCGTCAAGGACCTGAACGGGAACCCGGTCTACAACTACCGGGCGGACACCTACATCTCCGCCCCGGGCGACATGCCGTACAGGGCGGTCTACGGCGTCGGCGACCCCGACCTCTCCGCGAACAACACGCAGTTCGGCCTCTTCGTCCAGGACGACTGGCGGCTCGGCTCCCGCGTGACGCTGAACCTCGGCCTCCGCTGGGACTTCGAGACCGACATGCTCAACAACGACTACGTCACGCCGGCCGGCGTCCGTGAAGGGTTCAAGAACGTCTACTCGTCCAACTACTTCACCGACGGATCGCAGCGGGACCCCTACTACGGCGCCTTCCAGCCGCGGCTCGGCCTCTCGTGGGACCTCACCGGGAAGGGGACGACGATCCTTCACGGCGGCTGGGGCAAGTACTACGACCGGACCCTCTTCAACGACATCCTCGACGAGAGGTTCCGCCTCCAGTACAAGGTCACGAACTTCTACTTCTCCAAGGACGGGAGCCCGATGGACGGCCGTCCGGCCACGATGTGGAACCCGGCCTACCTCACCGAGGCCGGCCTCCAGGCGCTCCTGGCCAGCGGCCAGGCGGATCCGCCCGAAACCTACCTCCTCGACAACGACACCAGGCCCCCCTCTTCCGACCAGTGGAGCCTCGGCCTTCGCCACAACTTCGGCGCCTTCAACGCGTCCGTCGCCTACACGAGCGTCCACAGCCAGAACCAGCTGACCTGGACCTGCGGCATCAAGAACGCCGACGGCTCCTGCGACTGGGGCGCCCGCCCCGTCGCCGGCTACGGCTTCTCGCTCCTCTCCCGGGCCAAGGAAACCTGGTTCGAGTCCATCCAGGTCGTCATCGACAAGCCCTTCAGCCACGGCTGGGGCGGCTTCGTCTCCTACATCCACGGCGACGCCGAGCAGACGGGCAACGACCTCTTCAGCTGGGGCAAGCTGGACCCGGTCAATGGCGTCAGGCAGCGCAGCAACATCGCCCAGGAGCACCAGATCACCCTCTCGGCGATCGTCCAGCTCCCGTGGGAGCTCCGCTTCTCCACGCTCGTCACGACGGGCTCGGGCTATCCGTTCGCGGGAACCGACTGCTCGGCCGGCTGGGACAAGTGCGTCGAGGCGATCGGCGGCGGCGACCCGCCCAAGTGGACGCAGAGCGTCGACCTCCGGCTCGAGAAGCGCTTCACTCTCGCGGGTTCCGTGAACCTCGGCCTCTTCGCCGAGGCGATCAACGTCGCCAACTTCACGAATGAAGCGGGCTACGACGGCTGGCAGCCGGCGCTTCCCGAGGTGAACTCCAACTACGGCAAGCCCGGCTACGGCTACAACCCGCAGCGCCTGCAGTTCGGCGCCAGCTTCGGATTCTGAGGAGGCCCGGGTGATTCCTCGGCCCGCGTTCCGAACCGTCGCGACCCTCCTCCTCGCGTCGTTCGCCGCGGGCTGTGGGAACCCATCTTCCGCGCGCGCGGGGAGCGTTGCAGTCGCTCCCGCGCGCGTCGCCCCGGTCGCCGGGGGGGAGCCGATCCCGGCTCCTCCCCGGGTTCTCGACCCTCTCGTCGACGAGCTCGAGCGCCGGACCTTCCAGTGGTTCTGGGACACGGCGAATCCGAGGAACGGCCTCGTCCCCGACCGCTGGCCCGCCCCGTCGTTCTCGAGCGTCGCCGCGGTCGGCTTCGGGCTCTCGGCGTATGTCGTCGGGGCCGAGCGCGGCTGGGTGACCCGGGAGGAGGCGCGGGACCGCGTGCTCCTCACCCTCCGCTTCCTCTGGAACGCCCCGCAGGGGCCCTCGTCCACGGAAGCGAGCGGCTACCGCGGTTTCTTCTACCACTTCCTCGACATGGAAACGGGGAAGCGCTGGGCGAAAGACGTCGAGCTCTCGTCGATCGACACGACGCTCTGCCTCTCCGGCGCCCTCGTTGCCGGGCGCTACTTCAACCGCGACGACCTGGGCGAGGCGGAAATCCGGGACCTGGCGACGAAGCTCTACGAGCGGGTCGACTGGCGCTGGATGCAGCCGCGGCCGGCACGCGTCGCGATGGCCTGGTACCCCGAGAAGGGATTCGGCCCGGCCGACTGGAACGGCTACGACGAGTCGATGATCCTCTACGTCCTCGCGCTCGGCTCCCCGACGCACCCGGCGACGGACGGGGCGTGGGAGGCCTTCTGCTCGACCTACAGGTGGGCGGAGCACGAAGGGCAGAACTACGTCAATTTCGCCCCGCTCTTCGGCCACCAGTTCTCGCATGCCTGGATCGACTTCCGCGGCATCCAGGACGCCTACATGCGGCAGAAGGGGATCGACTACTTCGAGAACTCCCGTCGCGCGCTCCTCGCGCAACGGGCGTACGCCATCCGGAACCCGGAGGGGTACCTCGGCTACACGGCGGACGTCTGGGGCCTCTCGGCCAGCGACGGCCCGGCCGACGTGACCCGGACCGTGGACGGCCGGGTCCGGAGATTCCTCACCTACGGCGCGCGGGGCGTCTCGTCCTTCTGGTCCAATGACGACGGGACGATCACCCCGATGGCGACCGCCGCCTCTCTGCCGTTCGCCCCGGAGGTCGTCCTCCCGGCGATGAAGGAGATGAAGCGGCTCCACGGCGAGCACCTCTGGGGAACCTACGGTTTCCTCGACTCCTTCAATCCGACGTTCCGCCTCACCGACGTCCCGACGCCACTCGGGAAGGTGGTCCCGGACGCCGGGTGGTACGCCACGAACTACGTCGGAATCAACCAGGGGCCGATGGTGCTGATGATCGAGAACCAGCGGAGCGGTCTCCTCTGGCGCCTCATGAAGCAGTCGCCGCCGATTCTCGCCGGCCTTCGGCGCGCGGGGTTCACGGGCGGCTGGCTCGACGCGGCTCCGCAGCCGTGAGAGCCCTGGCCGCGGGCCTACTCCTGGCCGCGGCGACGGCCTGCACGCGCGGTGGGGAGAGCACCGGTCCGGTACGGCTCTGGGCCTTCGGGCGCGAGGGCGAGGTGGTCCGCGAGCTCGTCCCGGAGCTCGAGCGTCGCCACCCGGGCCTGAAGGTCGAAGTGCAGCAGATTCCCTGGACGGCGGCGCACGAGAAGCTCCTGACCGGCTTCGTAGGCCGCGAGATGCCCGACGTGGCGCAGATGGGGAACACCTGGATTCCCGAGATGGCCGCACTGGACGCCATCGAGCCGCTCGACGCGCGGGTCGCCGCGAGCGCGTCGGTCCAGAAGGACGACTACTACCCGGGCATCTGGGAGACGAACGTCCTCGACGGCGTCCTCTACGGAGTTCCCTGGTACGTCGACACCCGGCTCGTCTTCTATCGGAGCGACCTCCTCGCGGCGGCCGGCATCCCCGCGATGCCGAAGAGCTGGAGCGCCTGGCGGGAGGCGATGGTCGCGGTGAAACGCACGGGCGGACCCGGGCGCTTCGGTCTCCTCCTTCCGACGAACGAGTGGGCGCAGCCGATGACCCTCGCCGTCGCCGCCGGCGCCGAGCTCCTCTCGGACGGCGGGCGGCACGGGGCGTTCCGTGCTCCCGAGTTCCGGCGGGCGGCGGAGTTCTTCATCGGCCTCTATCGGGACGGCCTCGCGCCGCCGCTGGCGAACTCCCAGGTCGCGAACCTCTACCAGCAGATGGCCGCCGGGGAGTTCGCGATGTACGTCACCGGCCCCTGGAACCTCGGGGAGTTCCGGCGGCGTCTTCCCGAAGAGCTTCAGGGCTCGTGGGCGACCGCGCCGCTCCCCGCGCCCGACGGAATGCCGTGGCCCGGCGTCTCCCTGGCCGGCGGGTCGAGCCTCGTCGTCTTCCGCTCCTCCCAGCGGAAGGACGATGCGTGGAAGGTCGTCGAGTACCTCTCCGAACCGGCCACCCAGAAACGCTTCTGGGCCCTCTGCGGCGATCTGCCGGCGCGCCGCTCGGCGTGGGACGAGCCCGCGCTGGCGGGGGACCCGAAGACCGCCTCGTTCCGCCTGCAGCTCGAGCACGTCCGCGCGACGCCGAAGGTCCCCGAGTGGGAGCAGATCGCGGCGAAGGTCTGGGAGCGGCTCGAGCCGGTCGCCCGGGGCGCGAAGGGCCTGGACGACTCTCTCGCGAGCCTCGACGGCGACGTCGAGACGATCCTCGAGAAGAGGCGCTGGCTCCTCGACCGCAAGGCCGCCGGAGGGCGGAAGTGAGGGCCCTCTCGTCCTGGCGGGCGCGGGAGGCCCGCTCGGGCCTCCTCCTGGTGGCGCCGGGGCTCCTCCTCCTTTCCCTCTTCCTCGCTCTCCCCGTGATCGCCTCGCTCCTTCTGAGCCTTACCGACTTCGACCTCTACGCGGTCGGAGACCCCGGCAACGCGCGCATCGTCGGCCTCAGGAACTATGCGCGCCTCCTCCACGATCCGGTCTTCTGGAAGGCGCTCGGAAACACGTTCTTCTTCGTCGTCGTCGGCGGGCCGCTCACCGTCTCGCTCTCGCTCGGCAGCGCGCTTCTCCTCAACCACAAGCTCGTCCGCTTCCCGGGCCTCTTCCGGACGATCTACTTCGCTCCCGTCGTCACGACGCTCGTCGCCGTGGCGGCGGTCTGGAAATACCTCTACCACCCGCGCTTCGGCCTTCTGAACGCGGCCCTCGGCTTCTTCGGCGTCGGCGCGATCGACTGGCTCGGCGACCCGCACTGGGCGATGCCGGCCATCGTCCTGATGGCCGCGTGGAAGAACTTCGGCGCGAGCATGATCATCTTCGTCGCGGGACTGAAGGCGATTCCCGACAGCCTCTACGAGGCGGCCCGCCTCGACGGCGCGGGGCCGTGGCAGCGCTTCCGGCTCATCACCGTGCCGCTCCTGGCGCCGACCTTTCTCTTCGTCGGCCTGACGACGACGATCGGCTACTTCCAGCTTTTCGCCGAGCCATACGTCATGTCGGGGGGCGACGGCGGCCCGATGAACGCGACGCTCTCCGTGGCGCTCTTCATGTACAAGCAGGGCTTCCGCTGGTGGAGCATCGGGGCGTCGGCCTCGATCGCCTTCGTCCTCTTCGCCGTCATCCTCGGCGCGACGCTCCTGCAGCGCCGGCTCCAGAAGGGGGGCGAGGCGTGACGAGGAAGACTCTCGCCACGATCGGCGTCCACGCGGCCCTCGTCGCGGGCTCGGTCGTCACGCTCGCGCCGCTCCTCTGGATGGTCTCGGCCTCGTTCATGACGGCGGGCGAGGCGAACACCTCGCCGCCGCCGCTCCTGCCGGGCCAGGCCACTCTCGACCAGTACCGCGAGCTCTTCGTGAGGCTCGACATGGGGCGGAGCTTTCTCAACAGCGCCCTCCTCGCCACCTGCGCCGCGCTCCTGTCGGTCGTCGTGAACGCGGCGGCGGGCTACGCGTTCGCCAAGCTCCGCTTCCCGGCGCGCGGGCCGCTCTTTTCGGGTCTCCTCGCCGCGATGGTGATCCCGGGCCAGGTGGCGATGCTGCCCGTCTTCCTCCTCCTCAGGTCCATGGGGCTCGTCAACTCGTACGCGGGGGTGATCCTCCCCGGCGTCGCGAGCATCTTCGGCATCTTCCTCGTCCGCCAGTACGCGGCCTCGGTCCCCGACGAGCTCCTCGACGCGGCCCGGATCGACGGAGCGGGGGAGCTGCGGATCTTCTGGTCGATCGTCCTGCCGCTCTGCCGCCCCATCCTCGTCACGCTCGGCGTCCTGACCTTCCTCGGGACGTGGAACGACTTCATGTGGCCCCTGATCGTCCTGACGGACGACACGAAGTGGACGCTGACGGTGGCTCTCGCGAGCCTGTCGGGAGAGCACGTCCAGGACACCGAGCTGATGATGGCCGGGGCGGTCGTCACCGTCCTGCCGGCGCTGCTCCTCTTCCTCGCGCTTCAGCGCTCCTACATCGACGGCATCACCGCCGGCGGTCTCAAGGAATAGGCAACCAGGAATGAAACGCTTCGCGCTCCTCGTGTCGTCGGTCCTCCTTCTGGCCGCCGCGCCCGCTCCCCGGACGACGACGATCCCCACGGACGACCCGCTCGCGTGGAAGGCCGCCCCGGCTCCGGGGGTCTCGGCCGCGATCTCTCGCGCGCCCTCCGTACCGTCCGGCGCGCTCCGCCTCGACTTCGATTTCGGCGGAAAGGCCGGCTGGGCCGCGGCGACGCGCAAGGTCGACCTCGTCCTCCCGGCGCGCTGGGAGATCCGGCTCCGGCTCCGGGGCGAGGCGCTCCCGAACGATCTCGAGCTGAAGCTCGCCGATCCGTCGGGCGGAAACGTCTGGTGGTTCCGGAAACGGAACACGACCTTCCCGCGGGAGTTCGAGCCGCTCCGGGTGAAGCAGAGGCAGGTCGAGTTCGCCTGGGGCCCCTCGGGCGGGGGAGCTCCCTCCCGCATCGGCTCGATCGAGGTGACCGTGACCGCGGGCCGCGGCGGCAAGGGCTGGATCGAGGTGGCCGACCTCGTCGTCGTCGACCTGCCGCCGGAGCCCGCAGCGAAACCGCCGTCCGCCTCCGCCTCGTCGACGGCGCCGGGGAACGGCGCGGGACGAGCTTTCGACGGGGATCCGGCGACGGCCTGGCGCGCCTCCTCGGCGGGGGCGGCGGTCTGGACCGTCGACCTCGGCGCCCTTCGCGAGCTCGGGGGGCTCGTCGTCGATCACGGAGCCTCGTTCGCGAGCCGCTACGCCGTCGACCTCTCGGAGGACGGGGCGACCTGGACGACGGCCCGCGAGGTCGCGGGGGGCAACGGCGGGCGCGACTACCTGGCGCTCCCGGAGAGCGAGGCGCGAGGCGTCCGCATCCGGCTCCTCGAAGGGCCGGAAACGGAGCCGTTCGAGCTGAGGGAGGTCGCGGTGATGCCGCTCGCCTTCGGCGCGACGCCGAGCGCGTTCGTAGCGGAAGTGGCGAAGGCGGACCCGCGGGGCGCGTGGCCGCGGTACCTCGCCGGCGAGCAGTCGTACTGGGCGGTGGTCGGCGTCGACGGGGATCTGAACGAGGGGCTTCTCTCCGAGGACGGCGCCCTGGAGGCGGGAGCCGGGCTCTTCTCCGTCGAGCCGTTCCTCGTCGACGAGGGACGGCTCGTCACCTGGGCCGACGTGACGACGCGGCACGCCCTGCTGGACGGCGACCTGCCGATCCCGTCGGTGACGTGGGACGCGAAAGGGCTGACGCTCGAGACGACGGCGTTCGCGGCCGGCCTGCCCGGCTCGTCGGCGCTCCTTTCGCGCTATCGCGTCTCGAACCGGACGGCGGCCGCGAGGCGCGTCCGTCTCGTCCTGGCGATCCGGCCCCTCCAGGTGAACCCGCCCTGGCAGTTCCTCGGCACGCCCGGCGGAGTCTCTGAGATCCGCGCACTCGCGTTCGAGAGCGGCCGCGCCGTCGTCGACGGCGCGCGGCTCGTCGTCCCGCTCACCGCACCTTCCGCGGCGGGCGCGACGACGTTCGACGCGGGAGACGTCTCCGGCTTTCTCCGTGCGGGGGCGCTGCCTCCATCCGCCCGCGTGACGGACCCGGACGGTCTCGCTTCGGGGGCCTTCGCATTCGACCTCGAGCTCGGACCCGGTGCGTCCCGCGAGGTCGTCGTCGCGATCCCGTTCGACCGGACGCGCGCTCCCGCGGAGCTGGGCGCCGCCTTCGGGCCCGGGGCCTGGCCGGGGATTTCCCCCGCCGACGCCTCGGCCCTCTTCGAGACCCTCCTGGCGAGGGAGCGGGAAGGGTGGCGGGGCCGGCTCGACCGGGTCACGTTCGACGTCCCGCCCGAGGCGGAGCGCTACGTGAAGGTGCTGAAATCGCAGCTCGGCTGGATCCTCGTCAATCGCGACGGCCCGGCGATCCAGCCCGGCTCGCGGTCGTACGCCCGCTCCTGGATCCGCGACGGCTCACTCACCTCCGAGGCGCTCCTTCGCCTCGGGCACTCCGGGGAGGCCCGCTCGTTCCTCCTCTGGTTCGCCGGCTTCCAGGGCGAGGACGGCCGCGTGCCGTGCTGCGTCGACTATCGGGGCGCTGACGGCGTTCCCGAGAACGACAGCCACGGCCAGCTCCTCTTCCTGATCGCCGAAACCGTCGGCTACACGGGCGACCGGGGCCTGGCCGGGCGGATGTGGCCGCACGTCGTCTCGGCGGTGGGGTACCTAGACCAGCTGCGCCAGAAGCGCCGGACCGCGGAGTACCAGACGCCGGAAGGACGGATCTTCTACGGCCTCCTTCCCGAGTCGATCAGTCACGAGGGCTACTCGGCGAAGCCGATGCACTCCTACTGGGACGACTTCTTCGCCCTGCGCGGCTTCAAGGACGCGGTCTTCCTCGCGAGCTTCCTCGGCAAGGAGGCCGAGGCGAAGGAGTTCGCGAGGATCCGCGACGAGTTCGCCGAGGACGTTCACGCTTCGATTCGCCTCGTGATGCAGCGCCGCGGGATCGACTATCTCCCCGGCTGCGCGGAGCTCGGCGACTTCGACGCGACCTCCACGACGGCCGCTCTCTCGCCCGGCGGAGAGCAGGCGCGGCTGCCGAAGGAGGCGCTGGAGCGGACGTTCGCGAAGTACCTCGAGAACGTCGCAAAGCGCGAGGCGGGCGAAGGGGAGATCTATACGCCGTACGAGTGGCGGACGGTCGGAGCGCTCGTGCGCCTCGGGCGCCGCGAGGACGTCCAGCACCTCCTCGAGCTCTTCTTCCGGGACCTGCGTCCCGCCGAGTGGAATCAGTGGGGCGAGGTCGTCTGGCGCGATGCGCGAACGCCGAAGTTCGTCGGCGACATCCCGCACACCTGGGTCGGCTCAGACTTCGTCCGCTCGTTCCTCGACCTGTTCGCGTACGAACGGGAGGAAGACTCGGCCCTCGTCGTCGCCGCGGGGCTTCCCTCCTCCTGGGTCCGTTCCGCGCGCGGGGTCTCGGTGAAGGGTCTCCTCACCCCGTACGGGCCCCTCGATCTCTCGCTCACGGCCGAAGGAAAGGGGATCCGCGTCCGCCTTTCCGGACTGAAGAGCCTTCCGCCGGGCGGCATCGTCGTCCGCGCCCCCCTTTCGTCCCCTGTGCGGACGGCGACCGTCAACGGCCGCCCGGCGCCTCCCTCCCCGGGCGGAGAGGTCGTCGTCCGCTCCCTTCCCGCGGAGGTCGTCGTCCTGCCATGACGACCTCCGTCTCTTTCTTGCCGCTTCTCCGGAGGATCTGATGAGCGAGGCTCCCGCGCGCCCCGTCCCCGCCGCCAACGCCTACGGGCGATTCACCGAGGACGGCCGCGAATACGTCGTCACCGACCCGCGTACGCCGCGACCCTGGGTCAACGTCATCTCCAACGCCCGTGCCGGGCTCGTCGTCAGCCAGACGGGTTCTGGTTTCACCTGGGTCGACAACTCCCAGCTCGCCGTCGTGACGCGCTGGGAGCAGGACCTGACGGAGGACTCCTCGGGCCGCTTCCTGTACCTCCGCGACGTCGACACGGGCGAGGTCTGGTCGCTTTCTCCCGCCCCGTGCCTCCCGGCCTACGACCGGTTCGAGTGCCGGCACGGGCTCGGGTACACGACGTTTCGGACCGCAAAGAACGGCATCGCGGCCGAGTGGACTCTCTTCGCCGACCCGGAGGCGACCGCCGAGCTCTGGCGGCTCACGCTGACCAACGAGCTGCTCACCCCGCGGAGACTCGAGCTCGTCGCCTTCGTCGAGTGGAACTGTGGCGTCACGCCGTCGCCGCGCCGCGAGTTCACGAAGCTCTTCCTCGAGTGCGAGCGGGACGTCGAGAGGAACGCCGTCTTCGCGCGCTCCCACATGTGGGAAGTCGGCTCGGAGCGGTGGGGCCACTGGAACACGGGATTCCCGTACGTCAGCGCCCTCGCCTGCACCGAGCCGGTTTCCGAGGCGGAGGGAGACAAGGCCGCCTTCCTCGGGCGCCTCGGGAGCTTCGCGGCCCCCGCGGCCCTCGCAGGGAAGGCGTGGCCCGGGAGCTTCGGGCGCCACGGCGACGCCGTCGGCGCGCTGCGCGTCCCGATCGAGATTCCGTGGGGAGGAACGCTCGACCTCGGCTTCGTCCTGGCGACCGCGGAGACGGACGAGGGGACGCGGGCGCTGCTCGCCCGCTTCGGGAACGTCGCGGCGCTCGACGCCTCGCTCGCCGCCGCGAAAGCCCGCTGGACGGGGCTCCTCGCCGCGCATCGCGTCGAGACGCCCGACGCGACGTTCGACGCCTTCCTCAACGACTGGGTCCGTTACCAGGCGATCTCTGCGCGCATCCAGGGTCGCTGCGGCTACTACCAGCAGAGCGGCGCCTACGGCTTTCGCGACCAGCTTCAGGATTCGCAGGTCTGGCTGACGGTCGATCCCTCGCTCTGTCGCGAGCAGATCCGGCTCCACGCCGCGCACCAGTTCGCCGATGGCTCGGTCTACCACTGGTGGCACCCCCTCTCGGAGATGGGGCACGTCACGAAGATGACCGACGACCTTCTCTGGCTCGCCTTCGTGACGGCGGCCTACGTCCGCGAGACGGGGGACCTCTCGATCCTCGCGGATCGCGCCCCGTTCCTCGACGACCCGCAGCCCGCCCCGCTCGTCGAGCACGTCCTGCGCGCCTTCGAGCGCGTCTTCCGCCGGACGAGCCCGCGCGGCCTGCCGTACATCGGCGCCGGCGACTGGAACGACGGTCTTTCGGCTGTCGGCCTCGAGGAGAAGGGCGAGTCGATCTGGCTGGCCCACTTCCTGGCCGGCATTCTCGGCGAGTGGTCCGGGCTCTTCGCGCGGACGGGAGAGCCGGCGCGCGCCGCGGACTTCGCGACGCGCCGCGAGGCGCTCGTCGCCGCGATCAACGAGTACGGGTGGGACGGCAGCTGGTACTGGCGCGCGACGCTCGACTCGGGCGAGAAGATCGGGAGCCACGAGAACGAGCGCGGGAAGATCTACCTCAACGCCCAGACATGGGCCGTCCTCAATGACGTCGCTCCGCCCGACCGCGCCGCGGCCGCAATGGCGGCCGTGAAGGAGCACCTCGTCAGCCCCGCCGGGGCGCTCCTGCTCGGTCCGGCGTACGACCGCCCGGTTCGCGAGATCGGCTACATCACCCGCTACGCGGCCGGCATGCGCGAGAACGGCGGCGTCTACACGCACGCGGCGACGTGGGCGATCTCGGCGGCGGGAAAGTCGAAGGACCCCGACCTCGTCGAGACGCTCCTCGCCGCCATCGACCCGACGCGCAAGGACCCCGAAGCCTACCGGGCCGAGCCCTACGTCCTCCCCGGGAACGTCGACGGCCCCGACTCGCCCCTCCACGGCCGCGCCGGCTGGACCTGGTACACCGGCTCGGCACAGTGGCTCCACCGGGTCGTCTGCGAGTGGGTCGTCGGCGTCCGTCCCGAGCTCGACGGGATGCGATTCGACCCGTGCCTCCCGCCGTCCTGGGGCACGGTCCGGATGACGCGACCGTGGCGAGGGGTCACGCTCGACGTGACCGTCGTTCGCGACGAAGCGCTCTCACCGGGCGCGGTGCGCGTCGAGGTGGACGGTAACGGGCTCGAAGGAACTCTCCTGCCGCCGCCTCCTGCGGGAACGACGGCAAAGGGGAGGACGAAAGTGGAGGTCCGCTACCGGGGCGCTTGAGGCGTTCTCTTCACGCCCGGGCCGGCGCCGGGCCTCACCCGAGCATCCACTCCCACGCGGGCTGAGCGGTCACGCCCTTCGGGATCTCGCGCGGGAGCGCGTCCGCGGTGAGCGTCAGAAGCCGCCGCTTCGCGCGCGGAAAGACCGTCGCGGCTTCTTCCAGGGCTCGAAGCTCCCGGGTCGCCGTCGCGGTATCGGAGGCGTCGGCGCAGACCTGGATCAGCTCGAGCGCTCCGCCCGGGGTTCTCGCAAGGAAGTCGACTTCGTTGCCCTCGGGGGTCTTCACCCACGTCACCTCGCAGCGCCTCCGCTCCAGCTCCACGAAGACGGCCGTCTCAAGGGCGTGACCCAGACTCGACCGGCCGGTCCGGTCGAAGACCGGAATGAGACCCGGATCGACGGGGTAGACCTTCCGCGGGTTGACCATCCGCTGTCGTTCCGAAGCTGCTTCCATCCAGACGACGCGGATGAGGAACGAGTCCGCAAGGTGGGCGATCAGGTCGTGGACGGTGTCCTTGCCGACCTTGAGCCCCTGGGACTTGAGGTCCCGGTAGAAGCGCTCCGCGCTGAAGGGCGCCGCGGCGTTTCCGAGGAGGTGCCGCACGAGCCACCGCAGTGCCGCAAGGTTCGCGACCCCGTGGCGCTCCATCACGTCCCTGAGCATTGCCACGTCGACGTAGTCGCGAAGCAGCTGCCGCCGGGTCGCATCGTCCAGGTCCTGAGCCTCGGGGAAGCCGCCGTTCCCGAGGTACTCCACGAACGCGCCCTCGAGAGCCGATCGTTCGGCGGCCGAGATCAGGCCGGACGGCTCCGGAACGGCCAGGCCCAGATGCCTTAGCACCTCCTCGAAGCTGAACGGGTGAAGGACGACCTCCCAGCCTCGTCCCCTCATCGCCGTCGCCACCTCGCGACTGAGGAGCGCCGCGGACGATCCGCTCAGGAAGACCTCCACCTTATCCGAGTCGAGGAGGCGCCGGACGAACCTCTCCCAACCGGTGACCGTCTGGATCTCGTCCAGGCACCACGTCACGACCTCGTGCTGGCGCAGTGCGGGAAAGCGGCGGTAGTACTCCTCGGGGAGGAGACGGAGCTGATCCGCGGTCATTCCCGCGAGCTGCTCGTCTTCGAGGCTGACGAAGACAAGCCGTTCCCGCGGTATGCCCGCCTGCAGGCGTTCCCGGCGAATCTGGTGAAGGAGTGTCGTTTTGCCCGCCCGGCGCATCCCGATGACGGCGGTGGCCTTTCCGGGAAGCGCCAGTCGCCCGTGGACCCGCCGGGGCGTGGAATTCGGGATGGGCGAGGAGATGCCCTCCCCGAGCATCTCGACGAGGCGGGTGCGGAACGGGGATTCGGGCTCGGAGGCCATGGGACAGTTTCTCACGCCTGGAAGGAGAGAAACAATGAGAACTCTCCTTCAGAAAGGGATAAACACGTTTCCGGCCTTCGGCCTGATCGCCACGCCCTCTGGCACGAGGTCGGCGATCAGGCCGGCCGGATCCAGAGCCCGGTCAGCGTCAGCTCGATGGCGTCGAAAGGCTCGGCCCTCACGATGTCATCTCCGCCGGCAGTGAGGACGAGAAGCCAGGCCTCGCCCTGCCGCCGAAAAACCTCGAGCGTCTCGAGGACCGGGTCCACGAGCCAGGCGTGCCCAACCCCTTCCCGCGCGTAGATCGAGAGTTTCTTCACGCGGTCGAGGCGGGCCGTGGAGGGGGAGAGGACTTCGCAGACCCAGTCGGGGGCGAGAGTGAAGAACGCCTCGCGAGGGAGTTCCGGGAGGCGCTCTCTGCGCCAGCCGGCGAGGTCGGGGACGAGGACGTTCCAGTCGAGGTGGAGTTCCGGCTCGTCGACGATCCACCAGCCGCCAGGACCGCCGCCTCCGAGGTCGAACGGGTCTCCAAGGCGGATTCCAAGAACGGAGGATGCGCGCTGATGATCGATGGCCGGTCGCGGCGTCGCGTGCAGCTCGCCTTCGACGAGCTGTCCTAGGACGTCGTCCGGCAGGGCGAGGAGGTCCTCGTAGGTTGCTTCACGTCTTCTGGCGAGTCCGGACATACCTGGAGTTTATAGGGTCGGCGGGCGGCGGCGGGCGGCGCGACGGAGGGACGGGACGAGCGCGGGGTCGCCCCATCTGGAGTCGCCTGCCTATCCGCCGAACACATTCGAGCTGCACAGCTCTTCGTGACAGACAAGGAAGCTGCGGGCGCCCACAATCTCTCTCGCGTCCGGCCCGACGCACTAAAGATAGCCGAAAGACGAGGCTCGAACCTTGGGAAGGCGTGCGTGCGCAAGCGCGAGGGGAGCGATGCGAGAGATGCAAGAGGCGAAGAAGGCGGAGAGACGGCAGGCGGCCCCGGGCGTGGCCGGAGGCGCCGGCGCACCTCCGCAGCCCTTGCGAACACGACGGGAATTCCGATGGGGATTTCGATGGAACTCACGAAGAGACAGATGACCTCGAAGGAGAAGAGGAT
>JADKBZ010000027.1 GCA_016714815.1 Holophagales bacterium | reverse complement strand
CGACGTCCGGCGCGGCGGGGCGCTGGACCTCCCGCTCGAGCCCGGCGAGGCGTTCGACCTCGCCCTCGCGACCTTCGACGTCCTCAACCACCTCGAAAGCCACGAAGAGCTCGCCCTTGCCCTCGCGGGCGTCGCGCGGGCCCTGCGGCCGGGAGGTCACTTCCTCTTCGACCTCAACACACCGGAGACGGTCGAGGCGTTTCCCGACCACCACCGGGTCACGACGCTCCAGGGAGGCGGACTCTCGGCGGAGCGGGGAAACTACGACGCGGCGACGCGCGTCGGCACCGTCACCCGCGACTGGTTTCTCCCCGAGGAGGGGAACCCCGACCGCTTCCGGCGAACCCGCGAGCTCTACCGCGAGATCGCCTGGCCGAAGCGGGCCGTGGAGCGGGCCCTCCACGCAGCGGGGCTCTCCGTCCGGCTCTTCGCCGACGCCTCCGGCTGGCTTTCCTTCCAGCCGGAGGGGACCCGCTGGCTCGTCCTGGCCCGCAGGCGTGCCGCGGGCGCGCGCCGCTAGGGGATTTCCGGAGTCGCCGGGGCCGCTCCGGCCGCCGGAGCGTCGCCGGGACGAGCCCCTCCGGGGCGAGGCGCGCCGCGCTGTTTGGCGAAACGCTTCCGCGTCTCCCCTTCCCGCTCGGCCCGCCACTGATCCCGACGGTCCGAGATCTGCTTCCACTGCGCTTCGGTCAGGATCCCCCTCATCTCGACGACCATCATCGTCCGGGCCTTCCCGAGCCTGCCGCGAGCCTGCTCGAGCGCCTCCGAGGCAGCGGCGACCTTCCTGGAATCGAGGTCGCGAGCCTCCATCAGGTCCTCGAGATCGATCGTCCGCCGGTCGACGTCGGCCTTCAGGTCGACGAAGGCCCTCCGGTTCTTCAGGAAGACGTCGTCCAGGCGCTCCTGCTGCTCGGCCGAGAGCTTCAGCCCCTCGACGATGGCGGGGCGCTTCCACCACTTCCCGCCCGGCATCTCCAGCATCTGCGCCGCGGCGGGAACCGCCGAGAGGGTCACCAGGGCGAGAAGGGCGAGGGACCAGCGAGTTCTCATTTCATCACCTCGGGCAGGAGTGCCTCCTGCGACGCCTCGCCCGAGAGGGCGCTGTCGACGGACCGAAGGAGCTCGTCGTCGTCGCGGTCGGCCGCGGAAAGCTCGGCCGGATCGCCCGCCGCCACGGACGCCACCGCCGCCGCACCGGCCGGCGGCAGGGCCTCGGTACCGCCCCTGAGGACGGAGATCCCCGCCACGAGCGCGAGGGCGGCCGCGAGGCTCCCGAAGGCGAGAGCCGGCCGGTGGAGGATCGACCGGGTGAAACGCGCCGGGAAGGGGGTCGCCCGCTCTTCCGCCTCGACGGCGGCCAGGTCGGAGATCCGCCCCAGAATCGCCCTGCGCTGGCCGCTCCAGAAGTCGCCGGGGAGCGATTCGACGACCCCGGCCACGACCCCGCGGTCCAGGAAGAACGCGTCCCGGAGCTTTGCGACGCGCTGCTGACAATCGGGGCAGACCGCCAGGTGGATCGGAATCGGCGCGGGCCCTTCCTCGACCGGAAAGACCCTTCCCACGATCTCGTCGTCCGTCAGGTGCCGGCCGCTCATCGCAGGTCCTCCAGCTTCTGGCGCAGCTTGCGCGCCGCCCGGAACAGGTGCGACTTGACCGTGCCGTCGTCCAGTCCGGTCGCGGCCCCGATCTCGGCGATCGACCGCTCCTCGTAGTGCTTCATGACGAAGACCGCCCGCTGCCGCGGGGAGAGCACTTCCAGCGCCTCCCCGATCCGCCGGCGGATCTGCCGCGAAAAGGCGTCCCGTTCGGGAGAGGTGCCGTCCGTCGGCTCGGCGGCGCGCGGGAGGTCCGCCCCGTCGATCTCCTCGGCCGCGGCCAGGTCGGCGAAGGAGACGACCGGCTTGCGCCGCCGCACGGCGTCCCGGACGGCGTTGATGGCGATCCGGTTCAGCCAGGTCTCGAAGGCCGCTTCCCCCTTGAAGTCGCCCACCGCCCGCCACGCCTTCACGAAGATGTCCTGGGTCAGCGCGTCGGCCTCGGCGGCGTTGCGCACGAGGGTGTAGACGAGGCGGAAGACCTTTCGCTGGTAGGTCCTCACGAAATACTCGAAAGCCTCCGGATCGCCGGCTCGGACCCTTCCGAGAATCTCACTCTCGCGCTCCCGGCGCTGCGGGTCCGTGCTCTGGGAGGTTTCGCCCGGGAGGTCGTTCGCCAAAGTCGGGATCCTCCCTCGAGGGGCTGCCTCGAACTCCAGAACCCTGGCGGCGCCCACGGCGTTGGTCATGCCCCAAGGGACGCGCGGAGCGGGTCCCGGGTTTACGTCACGTCGCCTGAGGATAGCTCTTCAGCGCCGCCAGGGCCTCAGGACCTTCTTCAGGCGGTCCCAGACGACGATTCGCCGCTTGAGGGCCGCGTGGACGAGCGGGACGACCGGGGGGATCGGGCCGGGCGCGTAGTAGGACCGCAGGAGGAATCGCCGGTCCTCCGCCCTCTTCAGGCCGGGACGGGCCAGGTCGCGCAGCCGGTTGAACGTCCGGAGCGGCCCGCTCCGGATCCGGGCCCGGTCGAGGTCGACCAGCCAGAGCCGGGGACCCGACGCCCCTTCCGTCACGAGGACGTTTCCGTCGGTGAAGTCGCGAAAGAAGACGCCCGCGTCGTGGAGGCGCCTCGCGAGCCGGCCGAGGGCCGTGACGACCTCCTCGAACGTCGCCTTCACCCCCGGCGCCTCCCGGCCCGGGTCGTCGCGCCGGAGGAAGAAGGCCCGGATCTGGACCGCTCCCTCCAGCTTCCTCACGACGAGGACGCTCTCCTCGGCGGTCACCTCCAGGCCGAGCGGCTCCGGGGTGTCGATACCGTGCTTCAAGAGGTGATTCGCGATCCGGACCGCCCGCTCGGCCCGGGTGTTCCCGTCGGGCTGGCGGAAATCGCGACGGATCCTCTTCACGACGACCGGAATCCGTTCGGTTCCCCGGACGAGGAGGGCGTCGCGGACGTCGTGCCGGGCCGGATACCCCACCGCCCCCGGCACCGCCTCGAGCTCTGCCGTAATCCCCGTCAAGGGCGCCTCAGGAGGAGGATCCTGTCCTGCCCGGTCGGCTGGCTGTCGACGACCTGGAGACGGACGAGCGCCGGCTCCTTCCACCTCTCGAACGCGCTCGCGTCGGCGAGGACGAAGCCTCCCGGGTTCGCGGTCAGCCACTCGACGAGAGCCGTTTCCGTCACGGCGTGAGCGGTGTGCCGGCGAAGCTCGAGCATCGGGTAGCTCCGGTAGGGGTTTCCCCAGTAGACGAGCGGCACCGCCGGGTCGCCGACGAGGGGGCGGACACGGTCGTAGAAGGGCCGGCCCGTCTTGGCGACGTCGACCGAGCGAAAAACGACCGGCCCCACCGCCGCCTCCCCTGCCGCGAGCGTCGCGGCCAGGGCCAGGACGGCCGGCGCCGCCTCTCCACGCCGCCGCCAGAGGACCCAGAGCGTCCCCGCGGCCCCGATTCCGAGTGGCAGGGCCAGCTGCGGGGCGAGGTGCGCGAAAGCCGGCGCCTTCCGCGCCGCCACCGGCCCGAGCGCCAGGGCCGCGCCCAGGAGGAGCCCCGCGACGAAGAGGAGGTAGCCGCGGAAGAGCCTCAGGCCCCGGCCGGCGCGCCGTTCCCACTCGGACACGGCCGCCGCGAAAAGGACCGCCGCAAACGGGTAGGCGACGAGAAGGTACTTGCCCTGCTTGGACTCGGAAGTGGAGAGGAAGACGAAGCAGGTCAGGGCGGCCGTCAGGCTCCACGCCAGCTCGGGCCGGCGAGAGAAGAGCCCGGAGGAGCGAAGCGTGAACGGCGCGACGAGGGCCGGAAGGGTCCACGGGGCGAAGTCCCCCCAGATGCTCTCCAGGAAGAACCACCAGGGCTGGATGTGGTCGAACGCCTGGAAGAAGCGGATCCAGTTCTGCTTCACGATCAGGTCGTAGGTGTACTCCGGACCGCCGGCCCGGGTCGCGAACCAGTACCAGGGCACGACCAGGGCGATGGAGACGAGAGCCCCCCGGAGCGGCCGCAGGTCGAGGACGGGCCGGAGGCTCCGCGTCAGGGCGCACCGGACGAGGCGACGAGCCCGGTCAGGACGATCGCCAGAGGCCCCTTCGTCAGGACGGCGAGCGGCAGGAGGACGTGGAACACCCAGACCCAGCGCTCCCTCCGGCCAGGGTCGAGGTCGACGAGCATCTGGGCCGCGAAGGCGGCGAAGAGGAGCGCCGTGAAGAAAGCGTCGATCTGGATGAACTGCGCCTGCCAGAAGACGAGAGGAGCCACGGCCGTCGCCGCCCCGGCGACGAGGCCCTCCCGCCGGCCGCCTTTCCAGCCGGCGAGGAGCGTGGCGCCGAAGACGAGGAACGCCCCCGACACCATCGAGGGGATCCGGAGCGCGCCGGGGTCTACGTCGCCCCCGGTGAACGGGGTCGTCGCGGCCATCGACCAGTAGTAGAGGATCGGCTTCTCCGAGTAGGGCTTTCCGTTCTGATACGGAAGGAGCCACGACCCCCGGACGTTCATCTCCCGGACGGCGTCGGCGAAGTCGGGCTCGTCGGGAGACCAGAAGTCGCGCGAGAAGGCGGCAAGGCCATAGACGGCCGCGGCGGCGAAGGCGAGAGCCAGCGCCAGGCGAAGAATCGGACGCGCCACGCGCCGAAGGATACGATGACGGACGCGGCCGCCCCACCTCCCGGACATCGCCGCCTCGAGGAGCGAATGGATCGAAAACACCTCCACACCTTCCAGCTGGTCGTCGAAGGGCTCTCCGAGCCGAAGGAATTCCTGATGCCCTTCGAGACCGACGACGTCCTCCAGGCCATCGACGCCTGCTCCCGTTACATCGCCCGGCAGGAAGACAACTTCCTTCCGCTCGGGGAGACCGAGGCCGTCCGGTCGAACAAGGTCCTCCTCGTCCGGCATCTCCAGGTCGTGCCGTTCGAGGAGTGACCCTTCCCGGGGGGTGCTACTCGCGACCCCCCGGACCCCCCAAACCGCGCCAGGACGTCCGCTCGATTCCTCCTCTCTTCTGACTCCGGTACACTCCGCCTCCCGCCGCCTCCGGGCGGCTCCCCAGGATCGGGCCCGTAGCTCAGGTGGATAGAGCGTCGGTTTCCTAAACCGCAGGTCGCGCGTTCGAGTCGCGCCGGGCCCACCACTCATTCCCTTTCGGCCAGGCCCCCGTCGCCTCTCCCGCCCGGGCAGGCCCGACCAGACTCGAGATCGCCTCATGCCGTCGCTTCGCCCGCAGCTTGCCGTCTTCCGCCTCGTCGAGGTCGCCGAGGTGGAGACGATCCTGGACGGGGAGCCTGCGGACATCCGGGTGGAGGTCTTCGAAGACGTGGAGAACCCGGGCCAGTACCGCTGCCGGACCTGGAGGCACCTCGAGTACGGCGTCCACCCTCCCGGAATGCCGGACGACGAGAACGGAATGGCGACGACCTGGGAGACGATCCTGGTGCCGTGGCAGGTCCCGGGCGGGTTCGTCACAGACGAGCCGTTTTTCGCCTCCTCGAAGGAAGCGGCCCTCGACGCGGTCCTCGACGACCTGAGGGTCTACCTCGCGGTGACCCGCCACGCCGAGGACGAAGGCGATCCGCCCGCCGGAACGCCTCCGGCCGCGTCCGCCTGATCAACCCGCCGAATCGTCGTCCTTCACGAGGCGCAGTCCCGTCCGGGGAACGGGAACCGCGCGGCCCGACGTCCCGAGCGGCTTGAGGATCCTCCGGCCGCCCGTCGGCTCCCCGAACTGGTTCACCCCCGTCTCGTCCTTCACGGCCTGAATGGCGCGCCCCCTGAGCTCGGACCAGAACCACTCCCCCTTCTTCGGGGGGCGCTCCTCGCCGGTCCAGCCGAAGCCGGGGGGCGGCGGGCCGAAGTCTTCTTCCTTTCGGGCGAGCCTGAGGTGGAAGACGAACGGACCCTCCTCGAGAGCGCCGAAGACGATCAGCTCCTCTCCACGGCGGCAGACGGTCGCTTCCACCTTCTCGAACCCCTCGGGAAGCTCCGGTCCGTCGTTCTCTTGCTCGGTCATGGAGATCTCCTCGCCCGGATGATCGCCCCAAATCGACTTCCCGGCGCGCCCGCCGCTCCCCCGCGGAATCGCCGTCAACGCCCGGGCACGGGGGCCGGCCGGCCGAGGAGGAACCCCTGGCCGAGCGCCACCCCGAGCTGACGGACGGCGGCGAGGTCTTCTTCCGTCTCGATCCCCTCGGCCACCGTCACGGCGCCGATCTTCCCCCCGAGCCGAACGAGCATTTCGACGATCTCGCTCTTGATGCCGTCCCGGTGGGGACCCGTCACGAGGGCCTGGGAGATCTTGAGGAAGTCAGGCCGGAGTTCGGCGATCGCGTGGAGGGAGGCGTGGCCGGAGCCGGCGTCGTCGAGCGCGAACCGGAAGCCCGCCCGCCGAAGGGAGCTGATCCCTTCCCGGAACAGGTCGAAATCCGGGATGGCCCCCCGCTCCGTGATCTCGAGGACGACCGACGGGCCGAGCGCCACGAGCGGACCGAGGATCTCGAGGCCGCCCCGGGCGAGCTCGTTCACGACGACCGTCTCCACGTTCACGAAGAGGAGGCCGTCCTCGCGCGCGCCGAAACGGGCCGCGGAAAAGCCGACGCAGATCTCCTCCAGAGGCAGGACCCGGCCGTGCCGCGAGGCGTAGTCGAAAAGGACCTCCGGGCTCTCGAAGCCGGTCCCGGCCGGCCCGCGCGAGAGAGCCTCCCAGGCCACGACCTCCCCCGTCGCCAGGTCGCGGATCGGCTGGTAGACGGTGTCGATGGCCCGTTGCCTCAGAAGCGCGGCGAACTCGTCCCCCTGCGTAGCGACCCGCTCTCCCTCCCTCGAGGATGCGGCGGCGGCCGCCTCCGCCAGGGCGCGTTCGACGAGCCGCTCGACCCGGACCAGCGGGTTGTACCGGAGCCGCGACGCCGAGACGATCACCTCGAGCCGGCGGTGAACGCGGCCGAGAAACCGCTCGCCGAGAAGCGCCCCGAGCGACTCCTCCACCTGCCGGGCCTTGCGCCCGAGCCGCGCGGAGGACTCCTGCTCTCCCCGGCCCGGCGGCAGGGCGACGAAAGCGACGAGGGCCGACGATCCGGACCGGGGCACCGCGAGGAGATCGCTGGTCGCAAAGAGCGTTCCGACGAGGCGGCGAAGGCCGCCGGCGGCCTCCCGCACGACCTCGTCGACGAGCTCCCAACCGTAGTGGTCCTCCAGGGACGCCACCGCGTCGACGTCGATCAGGAAGACCCCGAGGTCCTGGTCGACGAGGAGCTTCTCCCGAAGGGCGTCGACGACGACCGGGATGGTCGGCAGGCCCGTGAGAGGGTCGAGGAGGAGCCCGCGGGACCGGCGCTCCGGCATCTCCCGGCCGGGCGCCTCGGGGCGCGCGTCCTCGCGCCCGCCGAGGGCGGATTCGACCGCCTCGACGAGGCGCGCCTTCGTGAAGGGTTTCGTGACGAAATCGACGGCGCCGGCCTGACGCCCCGCGACGAAGTCGCGGATCTCGGACTTCACGGTCAGCATGACGACCGGGATCGAGGAGGTCTCGGGAAGGCTCCGGAGCGTCGCGCAGACTTCCCAGCCCGAGAGGTCCGGCATCACGACGTCGAGCAGGACGAGATCCGGCCGCTCCTGGACGGCGCGCTCGATCCCTTCACTCCCGTTCGCGGCTCCGAGCGGATCGAAGCCGGCGGACGAGAGGACGGCTTCGACGACGGACCGAACCTCGGCGTCGTCGTCCACCACGAGGATCCTTTTTCCAGACATCAGGGCGTCGGGATTCTACCGTTCCCGGCGAAACTCGGCGTCGAACTCCCCGAGGAGATCCGCCGGAGACGCGTCCGAGGTCTCGACCCGCTGGACGCGGGCGAACCGGGACCCTTCCCAGAGCGCCGCCTCGAGCCGGTCGAGGGCGTGGGACGGCCCCTCCGCCACGACGAGAACCTGCCCGCCGGGGAGATTCGAAGCGCCGCCGGAGAGACCCAGCCCGCGCGCCGTCCGGGCCGCGAAGGCGCGGTAGCCGACCCCCTGCACGCGTCCCGAGACGAGCCAGCGCCGCGCCGCGCTCTCGAATCCGCTCGTCATCTGCGATCCTGGGCCGCAGGAGCGTCCCAGCCGAACTTCCCGACGAGGGGAACGTAGGCCACGTCCCCGGCGTCTTCCGTCCGCGTCCGGCCACTCGGGAGCTTCTTCACCACGAGGAGGCGCTGCCGGTTCGCGGGGCCGACCGGGACGACGAGGCGGCCGGTCGCCGAAAGCTGCGAGACGAGGGGCGCCGGGACGTCGGGCGCGGCGGCGGCGACGACGATGGCGTCGTAGGGAGCGTGCTCGCGCCAGCCGTAGGTCCCGTCGAAGACCTTGACCGAGACGTTCTTCACGCCGAGAGTCGCGAGAAGGCGCCGGGCTTCGGCGGCCAGCTCCGGGATCCGCTCCAGCGAAAAGACCTGGCCGGCGAGCTCGGCCAGGACGGCCGCCTGGTAGCCCGACCCGGTCCCGACCTCGAGGACGCGGGCGCCCGGCCGGATCGCCGCGAGCTCGGCCGCGCGTCCGACGTTGGCGGCCTGCGTGATCGTCTGGCCGGCGCCGATCGGAAGGGCGTGATCTCCGTAGGCCTCGGCGGCCAGGGCCTTCGGGACGAACAGGTGCCGGGGAACGACGCCGAGCGCTTCGATGACCCGCGGGTCCGAGACGAGGCCCGCCGCGACGATCCGGGCGACCATCGCGCGCCGCGCCTCCGCACCCGCCCTCGCGGCGCGCGCGACTTCGGGATCCTCCGGCCTCACGCCGGGATCTTAGCGTCAGGAGGCGCCGTTGGCGTGGCTTCCGCTCAGCCGGTCGGCCAGGTCCTCGAGAGCCCGGTACGCCGTCAGGTCGAGGTGGAGGGGCGTCACGGAAACGTGCCCCCCCGCGACGGTCGTCAGGTCGCTCCCGTCCTCGTGCGTGTCGATGTGCGCGCCGCCGATCCAGTAGTAGGGCCGGCCGCGCGGGTCGATCTTCTCCACGACGCTCTCGCCGTAGCGGCGGCGCCCCATCCGCGTCGCGCGGATCCCCGCCGGCCTCCCGGCCGGAATATTCACGTTCCAGAGGATGTCCGCGCCCATCGGCCGCGAGAGGGCCAGCCGGATGACCTCTTCCGCCATCGCCTCGGCGTGCGTGAAATCGGGCGGGGTGTCGGCCTGGTCCCGCCGGTAGTCCAGCGAGAACGCGATCGACGGGATCCCCTGCAGCGTCCCCTCGAACGCGGCCGCGACCGTCCCGGAATAGGTCACGTCGTCCCCGAGGTTCGGTCCCTGGTTGATGCCCGAGAAGACGAAGTCGGGCCGCACGTCCCTGAGGACGCTGCAGATGGCGAGGTTCACGCAATCGGTCGGCGTCCCGTCGACGACCCAGGAACGCTCGGCGGTCTTCACGACCCGAAGCGGCCGGTGCAGCGTCAGGGCGTGCGACGTCGCGCTCTGCTCGCGATCGGGGGCGACGACGTAGGTCTCGAATCCGGCCGCCTTCGCGGCCCGCTCGAGCGCCTCGATCCCGGGGCTGTGGATCCCGTCGTCGTTCGAGACGAGGGCCCGCATCACGCCCCGCCCCTGTAGACGACCTTGTTGCGCTCCGTCTCGTGAAGGACGACCTGCACGAGGCGGGCCGGGCGCGTGTGCGGGGCGAGCTCGTCCCAGAAGCGGACGGCGAGGTTCTCGGCCGTCGGGATCACGTCCGCGAGGAAATCGACGTCGGAGTTCAGGTTCCGGCAGTCGCACTTCTTCACGATCCGCTCGTGGACGAGCCTCTTGAGCTCGGAGAAGTCGAGGACCCAGCCCTTTTCAGGGTCGATCTCCCCTTCGACGGTGATCTCGAGCCCATACGTGTGCCCGTGCCCGTGGGGGTTGTTGCACTTGCCGAAGACCGCGCGGTTCCACTCGTCGTCCCGCGCGGGGTTGTGGAGCCGGTGCGCGGAGCTGAAGGTGGCGCTGGTGGTAATGCGAGTGAGCGGCCGCGCCGCGTCGTTCTCTGTCACGGGGTCGACTCCCGCCCCGGAAGGGGCAAGGGCGCCCGGCGTTCCCGCCGGGCGCCCAGCTGTGGAATCTAGCACGCGGGAGGATCCTCCTCCCGCGCTCGGTCAGAAGACGACGCGCAGGCCCAACTGCACCTGACGCGGGTCGCCGAGGCCGCTCTGGACGGTTCCGTCGAAGTTGAAGATCAGGTTCGTCACCTCGGGCGTCTTCAGGTTCTTGGAATTGAGGAGGTTGAAGCACTCGAGGATCGGCTCGACCTGGAACCCGCCGAGCTCGAAGGCGCGGGAGAGCCGGAGGTCGAGCGAGGAGAACTGGTTGTCCTTCCGGCCCAGGTTCCTCTGCGTGACGGTGCCATCCGCGTTGATCCGGTCCTGCGGGGTGTTCGCGTCGGCGCCGGTCGCGGTGATCGACTTCGGCTGCGCCGAGCGGTACGAGTAGCGGAAGTTCACGTTCACGTCGCCCGGCGCCTTCCAGATGAAGACCCCGTTCAGCCGGTGCCGCTGGTCGCGGTCGGAGTAGCCGTACTCCGCCTCGAGGTCGGTGACCTTCGCGTACCGGAGAGAGAACGGGTCCCTCTCGTTGTCGTCATCCGACTTGTCCCACGAGAGCGTGTAGTTCACCTGGAACTGGTAATTGTTCGACCACCGCTTGTTCAGTCCGAACGTGACGCCCTGGTAGAGGCTCCGGGCGGAGGATTCGACGACCGTCAGCGACCCGACGCCGTTCGGCCCTCCGTTCAGCCCGGTCGACCAGGGAGAGCCGAGCAGGGCGTCGTTGCGGTTCACGAAGCGGGTCAGGTGCGTCGTCTTCGCGTAGTTGTACTTGAGCAGGAACCCGTAGTCCTTGAGGACCTCGCGCTCGATGCCGACGCTGGCGGCCAGCGTCCTGGGGTTCTGGAAGTCCGTCGAGGTGACGAAGACGTCCGGCCGGAACGGAGTCCCGATCTCCGACTGCGGGATCAGGTTCGGATAGGCCGGGACCGGGCCGAGGACCCCCGTCAGCGAGCTGTCGCGGTAGAGGCTCTGCCCGAGGCTGCCGTTCGTCGACCGGGTCGAGGCGAGTGTCAGCCCCGCGATCCGGGCGTAGTAGAGGCCGGCGTTGGCCCTCACGACGGTCCGGCCGTCGTTCGTCGGGTCCCACGTGATGCCGATGCGCGGCTGCCACATGCTCTTGTCGGAGGGGATGTTGCCGTCCGACGGGAACGCCTGGCCCTTCGACGTCTTTCCGATGAAGTCCGCGAAGAAGACCTCGTCCGCGGGAGTGATCGGGTCGGGCTCGATCTGGGCCTCCCAGCGAAGGCCGAGCTGGACCGTCAGGTTCGAGACCGGCTGCCACTTGTCCTGGATGAAGACCGCCGGCTCGTCCTGGCGGATCGTCTGCGTCCCGGCCTGCTCGGCGGTGATCCCTCCGACGCCCGCCTGCTGGAGGTAGAGGAGGACCGGCCCGGTGACCGTCGTCCCGGCCGGGCAGATCCCCTGGGCGTTCGAGGATCCGTCGGAGCACTCGACGTAATACCTGTTCCGCGCGTAGTTCAGGAAGCCGTCCGTCGAGCTGAAGATGAAGCGTCCGTTCGCGAAGCCGCGGAAGACCTGGGAGGCCTCGACCCGGTTGAACTCGAAGCCCGCCTTCAGCTCGTGATTGCCCTTCAGGACCGTCACGTTGTCGTTGAGCTGGATCCGCGTGTCGTGGTAGTCCACCGGAATGAAGAACGGCTCCCCGAATCGGTAGCTCTTTCCGAAGTCGAAGGCGGTGTCGGGGAGCGGCCGGCTCTGGCCCGTGATGTTCGGGCCGGTGTACGGGCGGGGGCGGTCCTCCCGGGCGAGCTGGAACCGGAACTCGTTCAGGGTGGAGGTGAAGTTCGAGATCAGCGTCCCGCTCAGCGACCGGGACCAGTTGTCTTCCGTGGCGTTCGCGCTCCGCCCCCACGAGTCGACGTCGAACGTCCCGTTCTCCTGGCTCGACTTCGTGTACGTCCCCCGGAGGGTGGCGGTGTGCCGCGGCGAGACGAACCAGTCCACCTTGCCGAGGGCCACGAAGGCGTCGTTGCTCCGGTCGATCGGGCCGTTCTCGTCCGGGCTCCCGATGCTCGCGAAGTAGTCGACGACCCTCTGCTCGATCCGGTTCGGGTCGGTCTGCTTCGTCGAGGTCCCGCCCTGGGCGTCGACGGCCGCGAAGAAGAAGAGCCTGTCCTTCATCAGCGGCCCGCCGAGAGTGAACCCGCCCTGCAGCTGGCTCGAGTCGAACTTGGGCGCAGACGTCCCGTCGGCCCTCGTCGCCTCCGACGCCAGGGAGTCGTTCTTGTAGAAGAGGTGGACCGTCCCGGCGAGGGTGTTCGTCCCCGACTTCGTGATGACGTTCACGAAGCCCGAAGAGGAACGTCCGTATTCGGCGTTGGCGCCGTCGGCGATGACGACGACCTCCTGGACCGCGTCGAGGTTGAACGTGAAGGCCGGGCGCTGGCCGCCCCGCTGCTCGCCGAAGAACGGGTTGTTGAAGTCCGCCCCGTCGACCGAGACGTTGTTCTGGATCCCCTTCTGGCCGTTGATGGTGAGCTCGTCTCCGTCGGGCCCCTGCACGATGGCGACTCCCGGGGTGAGCTTCGTGAAGTCGAGGAAGTTGCGGCCGTTGTTCGGAAGCTCCCGGATGGCGATCGTGTCGATGCGCGTCGACCCTTCCGACCGGGTCGTCTCGATGACCGGATTCTCGGCCGTCACGACGATCTCCTCGGCCTTCGTCGCGAGCTTCATCGTGAGGGCGAGGTTCACCGACTGGCCAACGGCGAGGTTCACCCCTTCACGGACCGACTTCGCGAACCCGAAAAGCGTCGCCGTGATCCTGTAGGGCCCGAGCGGAAGGAGCGGCCCGCGGAACCGCCCGTTCGGCCCCGTCACGACCGTCGCTTCGTAGTTCGTCGCCGTGTTCCGGAGGGCAACGGAAACCCCCGGCAGGACGCCGCCCGACTCGTCCACGACGGTCCCCTCGATCGCTCCCGTCGTCGCCGCGGACTGGGCGAGCGCCGTCGGCGCGTGGAGAACGACCACCAGACAAACGGCGAACAGAAGGGCGAACCGGGATCGCACCATTCACGTGCTCCTTCCAGCAGCGCACTTCGGCGCGCCGGGACATTGCTTGTTGAAGAAACACTATGAGGATCCCCGGACCGCGTCAACCGGACTCGACCGGTCCGATGCCGTCAGGGGCCCGGTCGCGACGGTCTTGCCGGGCCGCCCTTCCAGCGACCCGATTCGAGGTACGTCCGGAGGCGTTCGAACTCCCGCCGCGCGCCGGGCAGGAGCCCGGGAGCCTTCGCCGACAGACCGGCGCGAGCGTCCTCTTCGAGGACCCGCATCGCCTCGCCGAAGCCTTCGGCGCCGAGACTTCGGGAGCTTCCCTTCAGGCCGTGAGAGAGGAGGGCGACTCTCGAAGCGTCCCCGGCGCGCACGAGCGTCTCGAGATCGACGAGCCCCGTCGCGGTTTCCTGGAGGAAGAGGTCGACCGTTCCCGAGACGAATTCCCCGCCGTCGTCGCCAGCCACTTCCCCCAGGGCCCGGAGGGCTTCCGCGACCCGGGTCTCCCACGCGGTCGCCGAAGGAGTCGCGCGGCCCGCAGCGAGCGCCTTTGCGTTCCGGTCGAGCGCGGCGAGCAGGTCCTGGGGTTGGATCGGCTTGGCCAGATAGTCGTCCATTCCGGAGTCGAGGCATCGCTCCCGCTCTTCCCGGAAGGCCCCGGCGGTCATCGCGACGATCCGTGGCTGTCGCTCGGCCGGGAGCTTGCCGCGAATCGCGCGGGTCGCTTCGAGTCCGTCCATCTCCGGCATCTGGACGTCCATCAGGACGACGTCGTAGGGCTGCCGGACGACCGCCTGCACGGCCTCGACCCCGTTCGACGCCAGGTCGGGCCTGTATCCGAGCTTCTCGAGGATTCGCATCGCGACGCGCTGGTTCACGACGTTGTCCTCCACGAGAAGAATCCGGAGAGGCGTCAGGTCGCCGAGGCGCAGGACGACCGCCTTTTCCGGTGTCGGGAGGGCAGGCCCGGCCGGAGTACCGAAGCGCGGTGGACAGGACCTCGCCGAGCGCGCCGAGCTTGACGGGCTTGGTCAGCATCGGGAGGACGTCGGCGTCGGACACGCCCCCCGAGGGCCGCAGCCCGAGTGGCGCCAGGAGGACGGCCACCGGCGCCCCGGCCCCGAATCGCGAGCGGAAGGCCCGGAAGACGGCCGCCGCCGGCACGCCCGGCAGGGTCGTGTCGGCGAGGACGACCGCGAACTCCTCTCCCGCCGCGACGCGTCCCAGGGCGGCCTCGCCGGAGGGGTCGGCGGCGACGTCGAGCCCGAGGCTGCGGCAGAGCCGGACGAGAGCCCGGCGGGAATGCTGGTTGTCCTCGACGACGAGCACCCGCACGCCCGGCGGAACGGCCGAGGGCCTCTTCAGGAAGCCGGAGCGCGGAGGAGCCTCCTCGACCGGCACGGTGAGGACGAAGGTCGAGCCGGTCCCGGGCGTGCTTTCGAACGTGACCGTCCCGCCCATCGCCTCGGCGAGTCTCCGGCTGATGGCCAGGCCGAGGCCCGTCCCGCCATGCTTGCGGGTCGCCGCCGAATCGAGCTGCGTGAAGGCCTGGAACAGGCGGTCCCGCTGGTCGTCCGGGATGCCGGGCCCCGTATCCCGGACCTCGAACCGGAGCACCGTCATCCCCGAACCGGCCTTCGTGGCGAAGACCGACAGGACGACCTCGCCCTTCGACGTGAACTTCACGGCGTTCGAGAGGAGGTTCACGACGACCTGGCGAATCCGGGCTTCGTCCCCTTCGCAGGAGCTCACGGTCGAGGCGTCGACGTCGAGCACGAGCTCGAGCCCCTTTTCCGCCGCCTGGGGCGCCACGAGGTCGAGGGAATCCTCTGCGCATTCCCGCAGGTCGAACGGCCCCCGGAGAATCTCGAGGCGCCCCGATTCGATCTTGGAGAAGTCGAGGATCTCGTTGATCAGCTCGAGGAGCGTCTTGCCGCTGCTGCGGATCGTGTCGACGTACTCCTGCTGCTCCCCGCTCAGCCTCGTGTCGAGGAGGAGCCCCGTCATTCCGATGACGGCGTTGAGCGGCGTCCGGATCTCGTGGCTCATGTTCGCGAGGAACTCGCTCTTCAGCCGCGCCGCCTCCACGGCCGCCTCCTTCACGCGGCGGAGCTCCGACTCGGTGTCGCGCCGCTCGGTGACGTCGTAGAGCGTTCCCGTCGTTCCCGTCGGGGTCCCGTCGGGACCCAGCGTCAGCCGGGCGAAGACCTCGATCCAGCGGGCGCCGCCGTCCTTCGTCAGGTACCGCACCTCGTGCCGGCAGTACTCCTTCTCCCGGGCGATGAGTGGGGCGAACAGGGCGCTGTTGCGCTCGCGGTCGTCCGGGTGGACGGACTCGAGGAAGACCTTGCCGAGCGACTCCTCCACACCGAACCCGGTCACCTCCGTCCAGGAGGGGTTCAGGAAGAGCCAGCGCCCCTCGGCGTCGGTCTGGAAGACGATCTCCTTGACCCCTTCCACGACGGAGCGGTACTTCGCCTCGCTCTCCCGGAGCGCCTGCTCCGCAAGACGCTGGGCGGAGAGGTCGCGGACGAACCCGGTGAACCTCACTCCCGACGACGTTCGGACCTCCCCGATCGAAAGCTCGCAGGGGAAGGTCGTTCCGTCCTTGCGAACGGCCTCGACGAGGCGGCGGGTCCCGATGATGTGGCTCTCCCCCGTCGAGAGGTACCGGGAAAGGTAGTCGTCGTGCGCGCTCCGATGGGGCTCGGGCATCAGGGTCGAGACGTTCCGCCCGACCACTTCGGCGGCGCTCCATCCGAAGAGCGCCTCGGCTGCGGGATTGAATGTCCGGACGACGCCCTGCTCGTCGATGGCCGCGAAGGCCTCGGGCGAGGTCTCCAGGATGCCGCGCGTCAGGGCCTCGGTCTCCTCCAGGAGGTGGTTCCGGCCGGAGAGCCGATCGTTGACCGTCCTGAGCTCGGCCCCCCGCTTTTCCAGGAGTGCGGCGAGCCTCTTGGCGTCGGCGAGAGCCGCCCGCTGCGACTGCAGGGCCTGGAGCAGGTCGGTCGTGGCGTCGTGGAGCGCGAAGTCGGACATTCCGAGGCCGAGGGCCGCGAGAGCGCCGAGCTGTTCGGGCCAGGGCGAGCCGAGGAAGACGAGCAGCTCTTCGCCGGGCAGGTAGAGGAACTGACCGCGGAAGAGCGCCTTCGGCTCCCGGGTCTCGAGGAGAAAAAGGGTCGAGCCGCTGGCCGCGAGACTCTCGAAGTCGACGGGGACCGACGGCCGGGTGAAGACGAAGACGTCGACGAGCGCCCGGCCCAGGGCACCGGGGATGATCTTGTCGAAGGACGCCCCGGTCTGTACGACGACGAGCCTTCGGTCGACGGCGACGTGGAACGGGAAGACCTGCGGAAAGAGCGCGGGCGGCAGGCTCGGCCGCGCCGGGCTCACGAGGATCCCGCCTTCCGGTCTCGCCACGCGACGACGAACTCGTCGTGGCTCGCGCCGTCGCCCCGGCGCACCACGTGCTCCGTGGAGACGTCCACGCCGAAGCGCCGACCCAGGCCGTCGAGCAGGCCCACCACGAACGGCTGAAGCCCCTCCCGGTGGGATTCGTACCGGAGGCGGAGCCGGTTCTCGCCGCGTTCCGTAACGGTGAATTCCGGCGGCTTGAGGTCGGGGAACGCCAGGACGACCCTCGCGTGAAACGTGGGGAGGTTGTCGAGAAACTCGCCGAGCGTCTTCCCGCCGGCGTCCATCAGCTCGCCGTATCCCTCTGCCGCGGTCCGCAGGATCCAGTGCACGCCGAACCGGCGGAGGACCTCGTCCACCGGGACGTCCAGCTCTCCTGCCGCAGCGCCGACGAGGCGAAACGTCAGCTCGTCGGAATAGGATTCGTTGCTCACGAAGACCGGGGTCTGGACTCCGGCGAGGGCACAGACCCTGTCCCACGCTTCGGGGCCGAGCTGTTCCGTCACGAGGTCCTCGATTGCCCGGTTCACCATCCCGTACACGGTCCCTCCGTCACTCCGCCGCCGGCGAAAGCCGGAACGTCATCTCCAGGACGTTCTTCTCCGCGCCCGGGCAGTAGCTCACCGTCTCGGTGAGCCGGGTGATCATGAAAAGCCCACGGCCCCGGTCCGCGAGCGGATCGGGCTCCGTGACGCGAGCCGCGTCGAGGAGCCCCGGGGGCATCGGCTGGCCCTTGTCGTGAACACTCACCTCGAGGAGCCCCTCGTCGAAGGCGACGAGGACGGTCACCACCCCTTCCGGCTGCCCCGCAAACGCGTGCTCGGCGGCATTGACCGCGGCCTCCTGAGCGCAGAGGGCCACCTCGGCCGCCCGCGCCCGTTCGAACCCCACGGCTTCGGCGATTCCTCGCAAGGCGGGCCCCACGAGAGCGGACGACCCCAGATCTGCATTGAAGACGAGGTTCAGCGCCCGCCGGCTCACACGAGCACCTCGACGAGGAGAAGCGAGACGTCGTCCCTGGCCGGGAGCCCCGCGCCGTAGACGGAAACTTCCCGCCCGATGAGGTCCCGGAGCCCGGACAGAGCGAGCCCGGCTCCCTTCACGAGCACGTCGTCGAGCCGCTCGCCGCCGAAAAGCTCCCCGGCGGGCGAGGCTGTCTCCAGAACCCCGTCGGTGCAGAGCGCGAGACGGTCTCCGGGCGCCAGGACGACGGATCCTTCGTCGAACGTCGTCCCGACTCCGAGACCGACGATCGTCCCCCCTTCCTCGAGCGGCTGCGGGCGCTTTCCCGGCCTGAGGAGGAGCGGCGGCGGGTGGCCGGCGGAAGCGTACCGGAGGACCCCGGTCGCGGCGTCGAAGGTGAGGTACGCCATCGTGAAGAACATGTCGAAGCGCTCGAACGGGTACTCCGCGTCGAGGCGCGCGAGGACCTCCGAGGGGGGAGAAGGCTCGCCGCGGGCATCGAGGATGATCCCGCTCATCGGAGCGAGGCTCTGCGAGACCGAGACGGTGACGAGCGCCGCCGGAACGCCGTGCCCGCTCACGTCGAGGACGTAGATCGCCGTCCGGCCCGCCCCGAGCGAGACGACGTCGAAGATGTCCCCGCCGATCGTCGCGCAGGGCTCGAAGAGCCACTCGAACGCGAGGCGGGGGGCCGCGGCGCCGGTGCGCGGCAGGAGCGTCCGCTGGATCTCGGCCGCGGCCCGGAGGTCATCGTCGATCCGCTGCTGCCTGTCCGTGAGCTCGCGGTTCAGCTCCCTGAGCGACCGCGTCAGCCGCCGGATCCGAAGGTGCGTCGCGACCCGAGCGAGGACCTCGCCGGCGTCGAACGGCTTCGTGACGTAGTCCTCCGCGCCGGCCGACAGGCCCCGGATCCGGTCCGCGGTCTCGCCGAGCGAGGAGACGACGATGATCGGGACGTCCGAGGTCGTCGGATCGGACTTCAGCGCGGCGCAGACCTGGAGCCCGTCCATCCCGGGCATCATGACGTCGAGCAGGAGTAGATCGGGGGGAGCCGCCCGGACGAGGCGAAGTGCCTCCTCCCCTCCCGGCGCTTCCGAGACGACGGCGCCGGCCCGTTCGAGGATGGCTCGAAGGATCCGCCGGTTGACGGCGGTGTCGTCGACGACGAGGATCGTCGCCCCCGCGATCGACTCCGTCACGACTCGCCCCCCTCTTCCGCGTCGCCGCCCCTCCGTGCGGACCAGGCCGCCCGGCTGAAGAAAGAGCGGAGCGCGGGCTTCAGGATCGACACCGGCCGTCCCGACCGGAGGCTTCCGGCCAGGAAGACGTCCGCCAGAAGCCTCTCCTCCTGCGGCGCCCCGGGGTCCGGAAGGAGCTGGGCCGGGCCGAGAAGGCCCGCGGGCGCCTCGCGGCGGCCAGTGGACCACTCCTCGTCGAGCGCCGCTTCCACCTCGGGCGGAAGCGGGGAGACGCCGACGAGGGCGAGGTTCCCCGCGACGACCGCGAGGAGACGCGGAAGGTGCTTGAGGACAGGCACGGCGGTCGCGCCCTCGAACGTCGTGAACGGCTTGCGGCCCATAGCGCCGGTCTCGTTCCGCTCCCGGCGGGCGCCGCCGAGCGTCACCCGGCGGAACGGCGCCGAGGGCCGGGCCACCAGCGAGGCGGCGAGCGCGAGAGGCCAGAGAGGGAGCGACAGGACCATCAGGCCGAGCCCCGCCAGCCGGGACAGGGCGCCCCCGACCGCCGAAGCGACGGGCGCGTCCCGCAGGTCGGAGAGGAGGAAAGCGTCGGTCACGCGGGTGACCGCGCCGGTGTCGACCCGGACGAGGAGGTCGCTGAAGACGAGTGCGTTCGTCACCTCGACGAGCTCGCCGACGTAGGAGTGCGGGAGGACGACGGCGTTGGAGAGTGTCGCCCGCCGGTCGACGACCACGTCGTCGGAGAGGACGACGGGGCCGAGGAGCTCGGCCTGGGCGTCGACGCTGCAGCGCGCCCCGACGAAAACGGGCCCCTGCCACACCGCCCGGAGCGGGACGCGGGAGCGCCGCCCCGAGACGAGCCCGACCGCCACCTCGCGCCCTGGCACGAGGAGGCCCGGGAACCGTCGCGACACGGCGTCGACGTTGGCGCGGTGAAGGTCGGCGAGGGAGAGGACGGGCTCGTAGACCGCCCCGTCGATCTCGATCGCGACGCCGGCTGGCGACGGCTCCCGCTCCGGAACCGCGGGGAGGGCGGAAGGCCTGGAAGCCGCGTCGCGCACCAGGGAGACGCCGCACGGCCTTCCGCCTGCGGTGGCGAAGAGGGCCGATTCGCCTTCGCGCCCGGCGGCCCGGGCGAGGAACGCCGGCAGGAGAGGGCTCCGGAGGACGTCTCCGCGGACCGCGAGAATCTCTCCGGGGAATCTCCCGCCGAGGCGGGAAGCCAGGGACGCGGACGACTCGTCGCCGGGGGAAAGAACGAAGTCGAGCTTCATTCCCCAGCGGCTTCCGTCCCCGAGAACCCGTTCCACCTCCTCGGCGAACGCCGAGACGACGACGACCGCCTCCTTCGCTCCCGCCTGCACGAGGTCCTCGATGGCGTGAAAGACGAGAGGCTTCCCCGCCACCGGGAGAAGGGCGACCGCGGTCCGTTCCGTGAAGGGAGAGAGTCCGGCGCCGAGCCGGTCGGCCAGCAGGAGAGCCTTCATGTTCAGTACGCCCCTTTCCCGAAGAGGACCGCCGGAATCGTCCGGAGGAGGAGAAGGACGTCGAGCCAGAACGACTGCGATTCGATGTAGGCGACGTCGAGCTCCACCTGCTGCGGAAACGGGATGCTCGACCTTCCCGAGACCTGCCAGATACAGGTGATTCCGGGGGTCACCTCGAGCCGCCGCCTGTCGGCCAGGGTGTATTCCGCCACTTCCTTCGGGACGGGAGGACGCGGGCCGACGAGAGACATGTCGCCGACGAGGACGTTCCAGAGCTGGGGCAGCTCGTCGATCGAGGCGCGCCGGATGAAGCGCCCGACCTTCGTCACGCGGGGATCGTCCTTCATCTTGAACGTCACGCCCCCCGCCATCTCGTTCTGCGCCATGAGGGCGACCTTTCGCGCCTCGGCGTCGACGTACATCGAGCGGAACTTCCACATCCCGAAGAGGCGCCCGAGGCGGCCGACGCGCTGCTGCCGGAAGAAGACGGGACCGGGGTCGCCGACCACGATGAGGATCGCCACCAGGACGAGGAAAGGAGCGAGGACGATCATGAGGAAGATCGCCCCGGCGACGTCCAGAAGCCGTTTGATCGCGCGGGCGAACCCCGTCACGAACCCCCAGGCGCTCCTCTTGCCGATCGCCCGGAGCCGCCGCCCGCGCGAGGCGCCCGGCGCCGAGTAGCGCCGGATCAGCTCCTCCCGGAGCCGGTCGTCCGTCCAGGGAGAGGTGCGGGCCGACACGTCGCGTCCAGTATAGGGGCCGCTCATCTCTTCCTCCTTCGCGCCTCGCCCGCCACCCGGAACAGGAACAGCGGATTGCCGACGACGTAGCGCCGCCACATCCGCCCCGGCTCCTGCATCAGCCGGTAGACCCACTCGAGCCCCACGTCGCGCATCCACTGCGGCGCCCGGCGGATCCGGCCCGAGTAGAAATCGAAGAGGCCGCCCACTCCCATCCGGACGGGAACCGAGATTCGATCCCGCCTCTCGTGGAGCCAGACCTCCTGACGGGGCGCTCCCATCGCCACCAGCAGGACCCGGGCCCCCGAGCGGTTGATCTCGTCGAGGACCGCCCCCTCTTCTTCGGCAGAGAAGTACCCGTCGCGGACCCCGGCCACGAGAAGGCCGGGGAACCGCTCCTTCATCGTCCGGGCGGCCGCTTCCGCCACGCCGGGGCGCGCCCCGAGGAGAAAGAGCGGCGCCCCCTCGGCCGCCGCCTTCTCGCAGAGAAGCGGAAAGAGGTCCGTCCCGTTGACGTTTGCCAGGAGCGGCGTCTCGAGGATCCGGCAGGCCAGGTGGATCCCGATGCCGTCCGGGAGGACGCGGGCCGCCGCGGCCAGAGCCTCGCGATAGGCCGCGTTGCCGTGCGCGATGTTGAGGCAGTCGGGATTCACGAAAGCGACCGGGGTGGCTTCCTCTTCCCTTGATCGAGCGAGGATCCAGTCGACGGCCTCGGTCATCGTCGTGTTCACGATCCTCACCCCGAAGATCGAGAACTCGGGGGGCGCGCTCTTCCCTTCTCCGCCGCCGCCGAGCACGAACCCGGGGACGGCGCGCGCCAGGAGGCCGACGTCTCCCTTCACCGTCTCGCCCCAGACGAACTCGGCGTCCACGTCGGTCTCGTCGCCGTAGGCGACCCCCGTCTTCTTCCGAAGGCCCCACGGCGAGATCAGGCCGGGGCGCACGTCGAACCTCACGACGCCCCGGATCGGGACCCGTTCGGCTTCCCCGGCGGTCAGCGCCCGCGGCCCGACGAACGAGAGGTCGCCCTTGAGGACGTTGAAGAGGGCTGCCAGTGAGGAGAACCGGGCCCCACCCGCGAACGACAGGAGGTCGAAGAGCTCCCGATAGCGCCCGGCCCGCGGGGACCGGTCGAAGAGCCGCCGCTCCCGGGCCAGCGCCAGCGCCGCCCGAACGAGGAGGACCGGCGAGAGGATCGCGAGGAACGAGAGCGAGAGAACGATATCCAGCAGCCTCGTCGCTCCCTCGGCCACGACCATTCCCCACGGCCCCATTGCCCGCCGGAGCGCGGCCCGGACCGGTCTCGGCCGCCTGCCGAGCGGGCCTGGAATCGGGCTTTCGGTCCTCATTCCGCCCCGGCCGCGGGCTGCGGCTTCCGGGTCTTGATCGTCGCCGGGACGCCGACGGCGATCGAATTGGGGGGGACGTCCTTCAGCACGACCGCATTCGCGCCGATGGCCGAATCGTCGCCGATGGTGATCGCCCCCAGGATCTTGGCTCCTGTCCCGATGTCGACGCGGTTGCCGATCCGGGGCGCGCCTCGCGTCCCCGTGTGCCGGAGCCCGATCGTCACGCCGTTGCGCAGGACGACGTCGTCGCCGATCACGGTGTCGCCGCTGATGATGATGTCGCCGAAGTGCTCGATCCTCACCCGCCGGCCGAGCGTCACAGGGGCGCGGAGGAGACACGAGCCCCCCGCGCGTCTCGCGCCACGCCTGCGCCAGGAAGGCGACGATCGCCTCCGACTCGTCCGCCTTCGCCTTCCGCTCCGGGTCCCCGGAGCCCCGGTTCTTCCGGAACCGGATCGAGTGCCAGCGCGACTCCAGCTGCATCGCCAGCCAGGCCCCCGTGAACCCGTGGTGCTTGCGGTAGTAGAGGAGCCCCGCCCGCATCCGCCAGAGCGTCAGCTGGGAGCCGGAGGAGGACATCGACAGCCTCTTCAGGGTCTTCGAAGACTCCCCGCCGAGGTGGACGACGACGACATCGGGCCAGTACCAGACGGTGTAGCCGGCGTTCTTCGTTCTCCGGCAGAGGTCGACCTCCTCGTAGTAGAGAAAGAACGCCTCGTCGAAGTACCCGACCTTCTCGAGCACCTCGCGCCGGATGATCGAATAGGCCCCCGGGACCCAGTCCACTTCCGCCGCTTCGTCCTGGCTCGCCCAGGTCCGGTCGAATCGCCCGAAGAAGGGGGACTTCGGGCGACGGGCCGCGAGCCCCGAGAGCATCAGGAACTCGTTGAGGAGCGACGGGAAGAGCCGGCCCGAAGGCTGCCACGAATCGTCCCGGCCGATGAGCCGGGCCCCGCCGATCCCTATCGCAGGGTCGGCGTCCATCTTCTTCACGGAGAGCGGCAGAGCGCCCGGCTTCAGGAAGGCGTCCGAGTTCAGGAGGACGACGTAGCGCCCTTTCGCCACCGCGAAACCCCGGTTGTTCGCCGCGGCGAAGCCGAGGTTCTTGCCGGTGCGGATCAGGACCACCTCGGGGAACTCGGCGGCGATCATGTCGGCCGACCCGTCCTTCGAGTCGTTGTCGACGACGATCGTCTCGTACGTCACGCCTCCCGCCTCGCGCGCGAGAGTCTGAAGGCATTCCCTGAGGAGGTCGCGCGTGTTGAACGAGACGACGACGACGGAGACGTCGGGGGCCGGGGCAGCAGCGGCGGCAGCGGCGGCGGTGTCAGCGGTCACGGTGCACCTCGTTCCTCACATCTTCTCCTTCCCGGTCTCTCCCTCGCGTCCCGTCCTCACCCACGCGGAGTCCTTGCGCGAGGCGCGGGCGATGGCCCGGGCCGCGGTCAGCTTCCAGGCGATGTAGAAGGGGGCCGCCGCGAGAGCCCCGACGTCCTTCCAGCCGCCTCCCCCCGCGGCGATCGCCACGAGGACGTGGACGGCGACGAGCGCGAGGCCGGCGAGACCGACGACGCGCGACGGCCCGAACGGAATCGCGACGGCCAGCAGCAGCAGCAGGACGTGCCAGGCGAGCGGAAGGAGGAGGAGCTCGAGCAGCGGCTCCAGGAGCCGGAGCCGGCCGGAGAAGACCTTCCCCGCGAGCTTGGGGGCGTGCTCGCGGATCATCCGCAGCCGCCCTCCTTCCCACCGCGCCCGCTGCGTCTTCGACGCCTTCTCCCCCGACGGCATCTCCCCGAGGACGGCCACCTCTCCGAGGAACTCGACCCGCCGGCCGCTCTCCACGAGGCGGAGGTGATACTCGAGATCCTCGACCACCGAGGAGGCGTCGTAGGGCACCGCTTCGAGCGTCGTCCGCGCGAGGCCGAAACCGTTCCCGAGGATCCCGCACGAGAGCCCCCACCGCGAGCGCCCGCGGGGCCGGAGGACGTTGAAGGCGAGAAGCGCGACGTTCATCAGCCGCGTCCGCATCGACGTGCCCGGGTTTCTCACCCGGTAGGCCGCCTGCACCGCGGCGGCCCCTCCGGCGAAGGCGTCCCGCGCCGCGGCGACGAGCCCCGGGCCGACCGCCGTGTCCGCGTCGACGACGAGGAAGGCGTCCCACCCTTCGGGAAGGAGCGTCTGGAAGGCGAAGTCGAGGGCGTAGCCTTTTCCGCGCTGCTCCGCGTTCGTCCGCTCCAGGACCCGGGCCCCAGCCTCGCGGGCCCGGGCCGCGGTCGCGTCGGAGCAGTTGTCGGCGACGACGACGACCGAGAACGACGCGGACGCCGGTTCCCCCGCCAGGAGGCTCTCGACCGTCGAGCCGATGCCGACCTCCTCGTCGTGCGCCGGCACGACGACGGCCACCTTCACGACGGCCGCCCCCTGCGGGCGGCCGCCGCGGCGGGCGGGAAGCGCTCCGCCGAACGTGAGCAGGAGGAGCTCGACGCTCCCGGGGAGGCCGGCCACCGCGACGGCGCTGCCGGCCACGGCGGAGACGGCTTCGAGGACGTTCAGCGCGGCGTTCACGTCACGACCCTCCGAAATCCGTGGGCAGGTGCCGGCACGAGCGCGACGGCTTCACCGCCGGGCTGCCCGTCCGAGTTCCTGTAGCAGAGGAGGCCCTCGGCCCACCCCGCCGTGATGAAGAAGAGATGGACCGTCTGCTGGCCGTGGTAGACGGTGGCGAGCGAGACGAGGAAAACGAAGATCGCTCCCGCCAGGTTGAACGCGAGGAGCGCGGAGGGGTCGGTCCGGACCCTCCTGAGGCCGAAACGGATCAGCCTCGCGATGAGCCGGAACTGGATCGCGAAGAAGAAGAAGAGCGCGACCAGACCGTGATTCAGCGCGAGGAGCAGGTAGTGGTTGTCGGTCGACTCGAAGCCGCCGACCTTCGGCCAGCCGGCCCGGCCCCAACCCCACATCGCGTGCCTGGCGGCCACGGACAAGTACGCCTCGATCAGCTCCTTCCGGTAGGCCGCCGTCTCCTGCGAGACGGTCAGGGCGTTCGCCCGACCGACCCCCGCCCAGTTCCAGAACCAGATGAAGAAAGGGATGCCGATACAGACCAGAAGGCCGAGGAGCGCGCCGCCGACCGCCTTCCGGTTCTTGGCCTTCAGGGCCATGACGATCGCGCCGCCGGCGAACGCGCCGACCCAGGGCCCCTTCACGAGCGTCAGGATCGACCCGGCGAGCATGGCCAGGGTGTAGAACTTTCCTCTGGGAAGGGTCAGCCCCGGGAGCTTCACCTTTCCCGTCCAGCCTCCCGACCACTCCAGCCACCGCTGGAAGCGGTAGGCGACGCACATCATGATTCCCGCGAGGATCGCGTGGCCGTAGGGGCCGGCCGCGCGAATCAGCCCCCACCGCCCGGTCGGCGTCCAGTTCCCCTGCCCCGGAAAGAACGGGTTCAGCGGGATCCGGATGAGGACCGTCGTCATCTTCGTCTCGTAGGGCATCATGAACGCGACGATCGTCATCAGGAAGACGAACCGCTTCGCAAACTCGAGCCGGTGCCCCTTCGCCTCGACGAGCCCCTTCGTCAGGATGTACGGCAGAACGACGTTCGTCAGCATGTCGAACATCAGGTTCTGCGCCTCCGAGTAGTTCTTGGCCCGGTACTCGGAGTAGGCGCACATGTAGGCGAAGAGAAGGACGAGGACGTCCCCCGTGCTGAACTTCCACCCCCTCAGCTCTTTTGCAAAGAAGCCCGCCGCGATCGGCAGGATCGCCGCCTGGTTCATCGTCGGGTCCGGAAGGCCGGGCATGAAGAAACGGAAGTAGTCGGGAAAGACGAGGAGCACCGGCAGGTAGACATCGAGAAACGCCCGGACGACCCCGTACCGCGAGACCCAGTAGGCCGCGAGGAAACCGGGGATGAGGGCGACGATGGCCAATCAGCTCTTCTCCACCACGGCACGGATCTCGAGGGCGGCCGCGCGGCCCCAGGAACGCCAGTTCAGCCGTTCTTCCGACTCGTCCCGCGAGCCCGAGACGTAAGCCTCGCGCCGCCCGGGGGCGAGCATCTCCTCGATGGCGACCGCCCACTCGGCCGGGCCGGCCTCCAGGGGAAGGAGGCGCCCGTTCCGCCCCTCGTTCACGACCCCTGGCACGCCTCCGGTCCGCGTCATCAGCACCGGCAGCCCGTGCGCCGCCGCCTCGCACCCCACCATCGAGAAGCAATCGGCGCGCGTCGGCAGAACGAAGAGGTGCGACGAGAGGAGCAGTCGGCGGAGCTGGGCCCGGTCCGCCTCGTTCTTCTTGTCGAGGAGGGGAATGACCTCCAGGCCCTCCTCCGCGGGGGCGACGCTCCGACGACGGTCAGCGTCACGTCCCGCCCCCGCGCGTGGAGCTCCCGGAGCGCGCCGAGCGCGATCGGCCCACCCTTTCGTATCCAGTCCCGCCCGATGAAAAGGAGCCGAAGGGGCGGAGAGGGCCTCGCCGCCAGGCACTCCGCCCGCGCCGGAATCTCGTCGAGGTTCGCGCCGAACGGAATCACCTTCACCCGCGACGGGTCGACGCCGTAGTCGGAAACCGCCGACTCGGCCGCCCAGGGCGACGGGTAGAGGACGCGTGCGGCCCTTCCGAGGGCCGCAGCCTCGAGGGCGTCGAGGGCGGCGGCGACGTCTGCGGGGAGGGCGGTCACGTCGTCGTAATAGCCGCGCATCCGCCGGAAGGTGGCATCGGAGAGGAGGACGATCGGGGCCGACGTCTCCACCCGGGCCACCACGCGGCTCGCGACGGCGGCGAAGATCGCGTCGCACGGCGCCTGGCGAAGCTCCTCCGAAAGGACTCCGCCCCAGCGACGGGCCCGCTCGTCCGGGTTCTCGGGAGCCTTCGCACCGACGAGACCCACCCTCCGAGCCACGCGGCGAAGGAGACTGTGCGGCCGCGGCAGCAGGCTCCGTCCGAGGGAGACGAGGTCGAGCCCCTCTTCGCGAAGCGCCCGGAGCATGTAGAAATGCGTCCCCGACCAGGACCAGCGGTCGAGAGGATCGTGCTCGGAGACGTAGCCGACTCGAAGCGCTCTCACACTTTCCCCCTTTCGGGGACGGCCGCGGCGAGGCCGCGCGCCGGCACCGTGAAACGGACGGCGTCTCCGCTGACCGGCAGAGGCCTCTCCTTCACGGTCACCCTCTCCTCGTCCTCGTTCGTCTCCAGCGGGGTCGCCGCGTGAAGGACGAGGAGCCGGCTCGGCCGCAACCCTTCCCTCGGGAAGGAGACCTCGATCTCGACGGGTCCGGGCTCGGCCGACGCGGCCACGAGGCTCCATCCCGCGGCACTCCGGAACGCCACCGCCGTCACGTTCCGCGAAGCCGGGCCTCCCAAGACGTCGACGCGATGGGCGTCCCCGGGCAGCGCCGCGTTCAGGATCGAGAGCGCGAGGCCGGAAGGCCGGAGGCGCCGCGTCGGCCCGAGGTCCCTCGCCACGCCGAAAAGCGGCGTGAGCGCCCGGGACGCGGTGAACGTCTCGTACTCGGCAAGGCTCCAGACGCACTGGCGCCTCGCCCCGAGAAGGAAGGCCTCGAGGAGGCGCCGCGCGACGGCCGTCCCCGCAGCGGCCCCGGCCACGATCGGGCGTCTTTCCTCGGCCGTTGCGGTGCCGCCGAGGGCGTGAACGTTCACCTCCGCCACCGCGAGCTCGACGCCCTGCTTCCGCAGTCCGACGGCGATCCGGTCGAGCCGTCCGCCATCCCCTTCGAAGAGAGCGTCGAGGCGGCGCTCCGGCGGGAGGCCCGTCGCGAGCGCGTGGAGGACGTAGGGGGCGACGGCAAGGAGGTCGCGCCTCCCGGCGCTGGCGGCGAAGGCGACGGCTCGGTCGGGGTCGACGTGGGGCCCGTTCACCGCCAGACGGAGGACCGGCAGGCCCCCCGTCGCTGCGTGGAGGAGCCCGAAGCCACGGGCGGCGAGAGCGCCGTGAGTCGCCGGGTCCGCGACGCCCCCGGGACGAAACATCGGGTTCCAGTTCTCGTTCCCGACCTCGACCACGACCTCGCCGAGATCTCTGGCGGACGACGCGAGGAAGCGTCCGAGGCTCCGCCACTCCTCGTCGGAAAAGGCGGGAGGGACGACGATCCACGGTCTGGCCCCCGTCAGGCGGCAGAGGCCGAGGAGCTCGGGGATCGAGGTGCCGAAATCCGCATCTCCCGAGGGGCGGTACCGGCTGGGGCGCCGGGCGTACGGCGCCGCCAGGCGGTTCTCGAGCGTATCGCCGAGCTGCCCCTGCCAGTCGCGCAGGAGACCGGGACGGAGAATCGCCAGGACCTCCCGCACTTCCGCGCGAAAGGCGCTTCCGTCCTCGCGCCGAGACGAGAGCCGGACGTCGTCGAGCAGGACCGTCCCCTCCCGCGCCGTGAACCTCACCTCCAGGGCCGTGGCCGGCCCCGAATCCCGCCCCTCGAAGTCGAACGTCCTCTCCGCCCAGCCGGCTCCGGGCTCGACCGTCTCCTCGACGAACGGGCGCGCCCCGACGCGCTTCACCGACGCCGTCAGTTTCGCCCCGGACACTCCCCGCGCCCAGATGGAGAGTCTCCACGGGCCGTCGAGAGGAAGCATCCTGCCGGCGCGATCCCCGATGGAATCGAGCCACGTGACGAGCTCCACCGGGGCGCCCGGGCGCGCTTCGAGAGAGAGCGACCGCCGGCCGGGGCTCCGAGGGCGGATCTCGCTCGAGGGGCGGAGCCGCCCCACCGACGAACCGGGCAGCGTCCAGCCGGCCGGCGGACCGTCGTCGGAAACCCGCGTCAGAACGACGATGTCTCCCGGTGCGAGCCCCTCCACGTTCTCGGCGGCCCGCAGGAGGGGGAGGCCGTCGGGCCCGTGGAGGCGCGAGTCGACGACGGTCCCGCCGCGACCGGCCGCTCTGCCCGTCCGGACGTCGTACGTTCCGCCGATCCAGAAGCCGTCGGGCCGGGCGAGCCCGGCGTCGTCGTCGGAAAAGCGGGATTCTCGAACCGAGGAGACCCGGACCACGGCCCGGTCGATCGTCCCCTCGAAACCGGGGTTCTTCAGGACGTTCGCCATCAGCTGGTCCGCTCCCCACGCGGACCAGGTCCCGAGATTCACTCCGGCGCGAAGGGCCCCTTTCGTCACCGCCGCCTCGACGACGCGCAGCCGCAGCGGCGCGCCGGCCGCCGTCGAGGCGACCGCCGCCAGAAGCAGCGCGGCCAATGCGCCTCCCGAAGTCAGGAGGCCTCCCCGAGCCGCTTCTGGAAGACCTTCGCCAGGACTTCGACGTTCCGGGTCAGCTCGTAACGCTCCGCCACCCGCCGGCGTCCCGCCGGGCCGAGCGTTCGCCGCAGGGCCGGATCGTCCATCAGGCGGGCGAGGGCGCCGGCGAGCGCCTCCTCGTCGGACGGAGCGACGAGCAGGCCGTCGACCCCGTCCCGGATCAGCTCCGGGATCCCGGTGATGAACGTCGTCACGCACGGGATCTCCATCGCCATCGCCTCCATCAGGACGACGGGGATCCCCTCGGCGAAGCTCGCGAGGGCGAAGACGTCGGCCGTCCCGTAGAGGGCGCGGATCCGGTCCTGGTTCACGGAGCCCTCGAAGACGACGGCCGGGCCGAGCCCGCGCGACTTCGCCTCTTCCTCGAGCGAGGCGCGATCGGGCCCGTCGCCGACGAAGCGCAGGAGAATTCTCCTTCCCCCCGCGACGAGTCCGGCGACGGCGGAGAGGAGGACGTGCTGCCCCTTGGCGGGGACGAGCCGCCCGACGCAGATCACCTCGAACGGGTCGGGCGCTTCGCGGAAGGGACGCGGCGAGAAGGCCGCCAGGTCGACCCCGAGCGGCGTCACTTCGTACTTCTCCCAGTGGCACGGGTCGGTCAGCCGCATCAGCTGGCTCCGGCAGTAGCGGCCGATGGTGCAGACGAACCGCGACGCCTCGAGCTTCTCCCGGAGGCGGTAGGCCGTCACGTCGTAAAGCTCGTCGGGGCCGTGGGCCGTCATGGAGAAGGTCACCGGGAAGACCTTCGACACCAGGAGCCCGACCGCCGAAGCGGGCGTCATGAAATGGACGTGGAGGTGGGAAAGGCCCTTCTTCGTCACGAAGCGGCCCACCATCAGCGCCTCGACGAAATAGGCGAGCTGCTTGGCGAGAGCCTTCGGGTCGGTCCCGCCGAGCCTAACAGCGGAGGCGAGCCCCCGAAAGAAGCCGGCGGGACGGGTGAAAAGCGCCGAGAGGAACGCCCCGAACGCGCCCGGGACGCCGTGCCGCTTGACGTAGTAGGTCGAGGCCGCCTCCGCGCGCTCCTCGGCCGTGAGGCCCGCGTCGGGGCGGTCGGGATCGTTGATCGACGCCACCGAGATCTCGAAACCGCGGGCGCGCAGAGCGAGGACCTCGCGCAGGATGAACGTGTGCGAGATCGCCGGGTACCGGCTGACGAGGTAGGCGAGCCGTACGCTCATGAATCCGCCTTCCTTCCGAGAATCCGTTCGTAGAGCCGTACCGCCTCGTCGACCTTGGCGTCCCACGAGAACCGGGACTCCGCACGCCGCCGGCCCTCCTCCCCCCGCCGCCGCCACCCTTCCGGGTCGGCCGCCACGTCGCGCATCAGCTGGGCGAGCGCGGCGACGAGCGGTTCGGGCCCTTCGGCGGAGAGCGAGCGGCCGACCGATTCGTCGACGATCTCGGCCGGGCCGCCGAAGGCGACGCCGGCGACCGGACGAGCCGACGCCATCGCCTCGAGGAGAACTCCCCCACCCGACTCCCGCACCGAGGGGAGGACGAAGACGTGGCACGCCCGCATCTCGGCCGAGACCTCGTCGAGGGAACGGGCCCCGGTGAAGGTCACGCTCGACGAGAGGCCGAGCGATTCAGCGAGGCCCTTCCACTCGGCGGCCATCGGGCCGTCGCCGACGACCCGCAGCTCCACCTGGACCTCTCCCGCCACGCGCGCAACCGCTTCGAGCAGGTAGTTCACCGCCTTGAACGGAACGAGCCGCCCGACGAAGAGGACGCGCAGGGGCCGGCCGTTCCCCGGCGGGTCGGGCCAGGGCGCCGCCGTGAAACGGGAGAGCTCGACGGCGTTCTCCAGCATCGACTCGCAGCGGCTTCGGTGGCGCGCGGGGATGGCCGCCAGGGTCGACTTCGTCGCCACGAGGATCCTCGCGGCCCCGCGGGTCGAGCCGACGAGGAGGTCGACGACGCGCGCGAAGTGGCGTACCGGGTAGAGCCAGCCCGCGTCCGCGCGCATGACGCTGCGGAACCCTTCGGGCAGGCCGAGGCCCGAGTTGAGCGGTCCGAGGACGACTGGAAGACCAAGCCGGGCAAGCCGCGTCGGTGCGGCCGTCGTCACGGGCGTCGGGCAGTGGACGACGTCCCACGGCGTGCCGCCGCGCCTCTTCAGAAGCTTCACCGCGTCGCGGTCGTAAACGAAGAAGTCGAGGGACGACACCAGGAAGACGGCGTGCTCGCTCCGGGGAAAGATCTTCTTCGCCGTCCGGTAGAGAGGCCCCGCGAACCACTCGGTGTCGACGTAGACGACCTCGCTCCCGGGGAGCGGCGCCCCGGCCCTCCCGAGCGCCTCGCGGTTCCTCACGTGCGTGACGAGCGTGACGGGAACCCGCCGTGCGAGCCGCGAGTACCACTCCCACCCGATCTGCGAGACCGAGCCCATCCCCGGCCCGCACTGGTAGGCCGAGAGGAGGACCCGGGGCGATTCCCGCCGACCCGTCACGGCTCCACCCGGCGCACGAGAAGCTTCGCCGGGATCCCGGCGACGACCGCGCCGGGGGCGACGTCCCGCGTCACGACGGCGTTCGCCCCGACGACGGCGCCGTCCCCGATCGTCACCCCGCCGAGCACCGTCACGCCCCGTCCGATCCAGACGTTCTTCCCGAGCCGGATCGGTTTCGCCTCGTGTCCCGAATCGCGGATCGGAACGCCGGGATCGAGCCGGTGGTTGGCGTCGCGCAGGCTCGAGTACTCGCCGATCATCGAGCCCTCGCCCACTTCGATCCTGTCGAAGGCGACGACATGGACCCCGCGCGAAACGACGATCCGGTCCCCGAGGACGATCTCCCCTTCGCCCTGAGTCTCCAGGTAGAGCCCCCGGTAGAGGAAGAGATCCTCGCCGAGGCGAATCCGGCCCGTCCCGTGAACCTCCACGGTCCCGAGGACGACGACCGACTGGGGCACCTTCGGACCGAGCGCGGCGGAGAGGCGGGCGTGCGCCCAGGCCCGGCGAATCCCCTCGCCGGGTCCCGCCACGAAGGAGGCTGCCGGCCGGAGGAGGCCGGTGAGGAGCCTCTTGGCGACACTCACGAAGACGCCCCCTTGTACTCGATGAGGCCGCGCCGGCGCCCCGCCCGCGCGTCCCTCCGCTGCGCGAGCTGACCGGCGAGAATCGGGATCTGCTGGAGCTGCGAATGGAGACCGTAGAGGAAGAGCGTGACGGCTCCGCCCCCTTTCCATCGTGCCTTCCAGCCCGTCCGCGCCGCCAGGAGGACGACGAGCCCCGCCACGACCACGAGCGGCAGGGGCGACAGAACCGGACGGATCGCGAGCAGCGCGAGGGAGCCGAGCAGGCCCGCCGCGAAAAGCGCCAGGAGCGCTCCCCCGCGGACGACGTTGCGCCGGGCGTCCTCCTCCCAGAGCGGCATCCCCGTTCCACGGAACCGATCCGAGACCTCCGCGTACGCGTGCCCTGCGCGCAGCGCCCGGCGCCACCAGGCGCGGAGACTCTTCATCGCGAGGTCGTGGAGCGTCATCGGCCGGTCCGCGTGATGGATCGTCCAGCCCTTCGCACGCATCCGCCGGCACATCTCCGGCTCCTCTCCCGCGATCAGCCCCTCGTCGTATCCGCCGACCTCCTCGAGGACGTCCCGGCGCATCAGGGCGTCTCCGCCGCAGAACTCCGACGGCCCGGGCGGGTAGATCCAGTCGAGATCCAGGATCCGGTTGTAGACCGACCCGCCCGGGTCGCTCTCGCGCCGGTGACCCCAGACGACGGCGACGCGCCCGGCGACTTCGGGGAGGGAACGCGCGACGAAGTCGGGGTGCAGGAGCGTGTCCCCGTCGAGAAAGAGGACGAGCTCCCCCCGCGCCGCGCGCCACCCCGCGTTCCGCCCGACGGCCGCACAGGGGCGTTCGGGACGGACCTCGAGGACGCGGGCCCCGAGGTTACGGGCGCGCTCGGGGCTCCCGTCCGTGGAGGCGGAGTCGACGTACACCGTCTCGACCTCGAAACCCTCGCGGCGCATCCCGGCGATCGACTGGAGACAGCGAACGAGCCGCTCTCCCTCGTTCCGGCCGATGACGACGACGGAGACCAGGCGGTTGCTCATCCCATAGCCTCCTCGACGAGCGCGCGGTATTCGGCGAACCCCCGGCGCGCGGAGAAGCGCCCCGCCAGCGCCGCGCGCGCGCCGTCGACGACCGCTCGCCGGCGCTCCGCAGGCAGCGCCCGGATGGCGACGAGCCGCTGCCGGAGATCGCGGGCATCGCCGGCCCGGAAACGAAATCCATCGACGCCGTCGGTGACGAGCGAGCCCGCCCCTCCCGTGTCCGGAACCAGGACAGGGAGTCCCGCGGCGAACGCCTCGAGGATCGCCAGGCCGAACGGCTCTTCCGGACAGGTGTGAATGAGGAGGTCCGACGCGGCCAGCTCCTCGGGGACCTTCGCCGAGAAGCCCTCGAACCGAACGTTCGGACAGCGCTCCACGGCGCGGGCGCGCAGCTCGTCGAGCTGCCAGCCCGTGCCGAGAACGCGCACCGACAGGTCCGCCAGGGCCGGCTCCCCTTCGACGGCATCGAGGAGAAGGTCGAGCTTCTTGATCGGGTCGACGCGCGAAACCGCTATGGCGTTCCTCACTCCCTCGTCGCCCGGCACGGTCCGCTTCGGGCAGGTCGCGACCAGCTCGTCCGGAACGAAGTTCTCCACCACCCGCACTTTTCCGTCCGAAACGCCGTGGGCGAGGAGCCGCTCCTTCACGTAGGACGAAACGGCGACGACGAATCCCGGCGCCCGGTTCAGAAGCCTTTTTCGCCCGTAGGAGAGCCGTTCGTCCGTGCCGCCGTGGACGACGTGGAGGTGCGCCGCGCGGCGCCGCCTCACGGAGTTGACGGCGAGGAAGGCCGCGGAGTGAACGAGCCCGGTGGCGAAGAAGGCGACGTCGCGCCTCGGGCCGAGGAGCCGCCACAGCGCCGAGGCGACGTCCTTCGGACCGTTGAAAGGGATCGCCTCGAACCCACGGCGACGGGCCTCGGCGAGCGCCGGCCCTTCCGGAGCCAGGATCACCGGGTCGAACTCGCCGGCCAGGCCCGAGGTCGTTTCGAGGCCCATCCTCTCCGTGCCGTAGAGGTTCCCGCTGTGGAGCGCGTAGGCGAGGAGTGGGCGCATCGAGCCGTTACCTCCAGAGCCACGGGGAGGACCAGACCGACTTTTCGGCCCGCCGCCCCTCGGCCTGTTCGGAGAGGGATTCGTCGAAATAGCCTGCCCCCGGGGTCACCCGAACCCGGTTGACGACGGCGCCCACCGCCCGCGGGTCGAGCCTCTCGAGCGAGCGGAGGGCTCTTTTCAGGATCGCCTTCGGGAGAGCTTCGGCCTCGATCACGAGGATCGTCAGGCCCGCGGCCCGGACGAGCCCTTCCGCGTCGGCCGAGAGAAGAATCGGCGGTGCGTCGAGAATCACGGCTCCGTAAACGGCCGAGAGAGCGGAGAGGACTTCGTCGACCCGCGTCACGGGTCCCAGCGACCGGCCCGGCCCGCCGACCGGGATTCGCTCCGGCAGGTCCTCCGTGGCAGGGAGGACGGCGGCCACCGGGTTCCCTCCCGAGGCGAGGAGATCCGCGAAACCTCCCGCGGGCGCCGGCTCCCCGTAGCGTGGGGACGGCCGGAGTGCGTTCGCTTCGACGGCCACCGTACGCACTCCGATGCTCGCCAGTGTTCGCGCCAGGTCCAGGACGAGCGTCGTCGTCCCCTCGAGCGGCTTGGACGAAGTGAGCACGAACACCCTCGTCCCCTTCTCCCGGCTCTCGAAAGCGAGCTTCTGGGCGATCCGCCGAAGCTGGTCGGAAGCGAAGGCCTCGGTACGGGGATCGCTCCTCTCGATCACCCAGCCGAGCGGCGCGAACTCGAGCATCTTCTCCGCCTCGTTGGCCGAGCGGATCCGGGGATCGAGCATGTCGACCGCGATCGGGACGACGAGGGCGGCTCCCGCTGCCGCGACGAGGACGAAGAGAAGGAGCTTCTTGCGACCGCCCTTCGACGGGAGCTCCGGGGGAAGGGCCTTCGTCAGGACGCGTACCCATCCAGGGGCCCGGGACTCGAGCGTGAGGAAGTCGATCCGGTTGTCGATGGCATCGAGGCGCTTTCGCGCCCGGTCGAGGTCCGCTGTCAGCCCCAGTGCTTCGTTGTAGATCTCCCCGACCCTCACGGCCTCGCTGCGCCGACTGTCGACCATCGCGGCGAGCGCATCCGTCGTCCGGGTCGCCTCGAACGCATCGGCCCTTCGCTGCGCCAGGAGGGCCGCCCTGGCCCGTGCCCGGACTTCCGTCGTCCTCTTCGAGATCGAGGACTCGATCTCCGCCACTTCGCGCTCCGCGGCCAGGCGGGCCGGGTGGTCGGACGTCATTCCGCTCGTCGAGATCAGGAGCTCCGCCCGGCGCTTCGTCAGGTTCGAGGTCAGGGCCGACAGCTCGGGATCGAGCGAGATCATGCTCCAGGCCAGAGACTCGAGCGCGGCCTCGGCGTCGGCGTTCACGGTCAGCGCGGTCCCCCCGAAGCCGTCTTCCTTCGGCGGCCCCTCCCCGACTCCCGGGTCCGGCCTCGAAGGCCGGGCCTCGGCATCGACGGCGAGGAGCTTCGACTCCACCTCGATCCGCTTCCTCGCCGCCTGGTCGAGGGCCGTACGGCTCTCCATGAGCATCTTGTCCCAGGCGTTCATGTCGGCGCCGGTCGAGAACGTCGTCATCCCCAGCTCGCGTCCGAGCTCCGTGCGGCGTTCCGTCTTCGCGCGGATCTCCTTCAGGAGGCCGTCCCTCTGCCTGGCCAGCTCCGTCACCCGGGCCGTGGCTCCCCAGAGCTCCTCGCCCGAAACCGATGCGAGGTAGGTCTGCACCACGGTGTTCACGATCTCGGCGAGGCCCTCGGCCTTCGGCCCCGAAAGCGAGACCGTGAACATGTACGTGTCCGGAACGGGCCGGACGGCGAGCGAGTACTGGAGCCGCTGCGCCGCCCTCGACTCGCTCTCGGCGGGCAGGCGCCACCAGAGGTCGGCCTTCTTCCCGAGGACCTTCAGCGTTTCCTGGATGACGTCGAGCCGGTTGACCGAACGGATCTGCTGCTGGACGAAGTCGCGGTACTGGGTGTTCGACTGCAGCTCCAGCTCCTCGTCCGACTCCAGGTTCCTCGCGAAGCGGGGCGAGACGCGCAGGGTCGCCGTCGTCGTCCACTCCGCCTTCCCCTTGACCCACGCGACGGGGATCCCGAGAACGAAGATGACCGCGCCGACCGTGACGGCCAGCCTGAAGTGAGCCTTGAGGCTGGCGAATGGCTTGATGCCGCGGCCGGCGACAGGACGGGCTTCCGTCGGCGCGGCTGCGCTCATCGGACTCTCCGGTAGATCCGGAGCGGATAGTTCTCGTCGCGCAGCTCGCGTGCGAACCGGAAGAGCCCCGGCTCCGGAAAGACGCTCCCGGCCGCCAGGTCCGCTCCCTCCGCGGCCCACGTGCCGCCGACGATGCGCATCACCGTCTCCGCCGCTTCCGGCTTCAGGACGAGGGCGGTCACCGACTCCTTCTCGGAAGGCGTCATGATTCCGAGGTACGGAAGCCCGTAGAAGGCGTTCGACCTCGCCTTCACGACGTAGTACCCCTTGAAGTCCCCCACGACGACGTCGTCCGATGCAAGGCGCGCCCCGAGCTCGTTCTCCAGCCGGGCCGGGTCACGCGCGTCCCACGCGCTCGTCACGGCCGCGAGGCGCAACGGCAGCCCCACGGCAGCGGCAGCGACGAGGAGAGCCAGGGCGGCCGCGCGCGCCGGCCGCGGCACCCCTCCCGCCCCGAGCGTCGCCGTCACGCCGGCCAGAAGCGGCAGGAACGCCATCCACGAGTAGTAGAGAGGGAACTTCGCAGCGACCTGCAGGGCGGACGGGACGACCGCCAGGGTGGCCACGCCGAAGAGCAGCAGGCTGCTTCGGGGCGCCGCGAGGACCGCCTTCCGGGTCGGAACGAGAAGGAGGAGTGCGGCGAGCGCCAGGAGGACGAGGCTCTTGTCGGCCGAGTAGACGCGCGGGAGGTCGAGGATCTTTCCGAGGATGCTCTTTCCGATCACTCCGACGGCTCCCGTCGAGGCCCGGAAGGCGTCCCAGGTGCCGATCGCCCCGAGGACGACCCGGAGCAGCACCACGCCGCCGACGAGGCCGGCGAGAAGGGAGGCGGCGCGCGGAGCGTCCTCACGGGGCCGGAAGAGGACGGCCAGGCCGCAGAGGAGAATCGTCGCTGGCACCAGCTGCAGCCCGGTCGGCGCCAGGAGCAGACCGACGGCGAAGAGCCCGGCCAGCCGACCGCCGGATCTCGGAGCGTCCCAGAGGAGCGCGGCGACCGCCAGCCAGACCATGCCGAGGGTGTCATAGCGACCCATCCTGTAGGAGAAGGTCATCCCGTGAGCCGTCAGGACGAGGGCGGCAGCGCCGAGCCGCAACCAGGCGGACCGCACTCGCTCCGACCTCGAGAGAAGGGTGTGAACGAGGACGGACAGGAGCGACACGAGGACGTAGTTCAACGACCGGACAGCCGTTGCGGAGACTCCGAACACCGAGAGCCAGCCCGCGAGAAGAACCGGGTAGAGAGGCGCGTTGCCCGCAAACGTCTCGTGCGCGCCCTGCTTCACCCAGACCGAGGAGGTGAAGCCGTTCCCGAGGACGAAGTTGACCGCGGGGTCCGCAAACTGGATTTCGTCGACCCAGACTGCGGGATAGCGCGCCGCCGTCAGGAGGTTCGCTCCGAGGACGGCGCCCACGAGCAGGAGAAGAAGTACTCGTTCCCGGCTCGCGGTCATGCTTTCACTCCATCAGGCCGGGGATCCCGAAGGGTCCCCGCGACGCCATCATGAGGATCCCGAGGGTGAGGAGGGCGATCCCCCAGGTGATCCGGTCGCGAGTGGCGAAGACGATCGGGTCCTCGTCCATCGAGCCGCGGCCGACGAGCACCCAGACCCGGCTCGACCAGTAGAGGAATGCCGGCACCAGGAGCCAGAGCCAGCCCGGATGGGTGTAGAGCTTCTTGACGACGTCGCTGTTGATGTAGATCGCCAGGACGAGTCCCGAGAGCCAGGCGCTCGCAACCCCGAGAACGTGGACGACGAGGGAGTCCCAGATGAACCAGTCCCGGCCCGACGCACCTTCCCGGCCCTGTTCCTTGAGAGCGATGAGCTCGGAGGCTCGCTTCACGAAGGCGAGGGAGAGGAAGATGAAGACCGAGAACGCGAGGAGCCACGGCGACACGAGAACGTTCGTGGCCGCTCCGCCCAGGAGGACTCTGAGCGTGTAGAGGAACGCCAGGGTGAAGACGTCGACCAGGACCTTTCGCTTGAGGAAGAACGTGTAGAGCGTCGTGGTCGCCAGATACACGAGGAGGACGACCCGGGCTCCGGGAGTGAGGGCGAGGGCGAGCGCGGCCGCCCCCGCGAGGAGGAGCGGGACGAGCGCGAGACCCGCCCGGATCGAGAGGGCCCCGCTGGCGAACGGCCGGCTCTTCTTCTTGTGGTGCTTTCGGTCGGCCGCGAGGTCCATCAGGTCGTTCAGGACGTAGATCGCCGACGCGCAGAGGCTGAGCGCGACGAAGGCGACGAGCGCGGCCTGGAGGGCGGCCAGGCCGAGAACGTGGCCCGTCACGAGCGGTACGAAGACGAGAACGTTCTTGACCCACTGCTTCACCCGGATCGCCTTCGCCACGGTGCGAGGGCCACCCCCCTTGTCGGGGAACTCGGCGGCTACGGGCGTCCCCGCCCTTTCGACTTCGGCTCGCAGAGAAGTCCCGGGCCCCGCGAGAATCGCCCGCCGCGCGCTTCGGAAGACGGGAAGGTCCGTCCGGCGGTCGGCTGCGTAGTCGAACCCTTTCTCTCCCCAACGCTCGACGAGGAGCTTGCGCTTCGCTTCGCCCCCGAGGTTCACTATGCCGTCGCTGGCCAGGAATTCGTCGAACAACCCGAGCGACGCGGCGAGGGGCTCGACGAGGAGCCTGTCGGAAGCCGTCGCCAGGACGAGGACCCGCCCCTTCGCCTTCTCCTCTCGCAGGAAGCCGACGAGCTCGGCGCGCAGAGGGACGAGCGTCGCGTCGAGCGCTCCGGCGCTGGCGAGCCGGCGCTTCAAGCCGGCCTTGTCGCCCCTCAGAAGCGGGACGACCGCTCCGATCACGGCCGAAGGATTCTCCTTCAGGGCGGCAAGGAACGACTCGTCGAGAAGGTCCGAGAGAATCAGCGTCCCGTCGAGGTCGACGACGAGCGGGACGGCGGGGTCCGGGCCGGAGCGCGTTTCGGACACTTGCACCTCAGTTCGTAAGCGCCTTACCCACGACGACGAGATTGGCGAACGGGCTGACCTGCTGAAACGTGTAGCCGAGCTTGGCGAGCCCGCTCTTGGGCACCCAGATGATGTCGCCCTCTTCGAGGCCGACGTTGTGATCCCCGACCGGGTCCAGAAGCGTCGAAAACGGGATGTCGAGCTGCAGGTGGCTGCGCGGGCGGACGAGCTGCATCTTCGACGGGGCGGCGTCCTTCGTCGGGCCGCCGGCCTCCGAGAGGGCGTCCAGGAGCGTCATGTCGGGCGTGAGCCTGTAAGCCCCGGGCCGCTGCACCTCGCCGAGGACGTAGACGAGCGTGTCGTCGGAATCGGGAATGTAGACGAGGTCTCCCTGGCGGAGCCGGATGTTGTTCGAGAGCTGGCCGGAGGAAAGGAGTGCCTTGAGGTCGACCCAGAGGATCCGGTCGCGCCCCCTCACCACCGCGCAGCGGGTGAGAGTCGCCTTCTTGTCGAGGACGGGAAGCGCTCCGGCCTTCGCGAGGGCCTCGATGAGCGTCGGCGGTCCGTCGAAGCGGATGATGCCGGGCCTCTCGACGCGCCCGAGGAGGACGATGCGATTGCCGACGTACTCGTCGACCTCGAGGCTCACCGACGGCCGAAGGTAGTACTTCTCGAGGCTCTTCTCGAGGGACGCCACGACCTCCTCGCGGGTCTGGAGCGCCACGGAGACCGACCCGGCGAGGGGAAGGGAAAGGCGTCCGTCAGGGCCGACGGTCTTCTTCCCCGACAGCTCCGGACGCCCCCAGACGAGGACGGAGAGCTTGTCGCCTTCGGAGATCCGGTAGACCTCGTCGGCCGGCGCCTCGAACTCGGCGAGCGCCTCCGAGCCGGAGAACGTGACCTGCTTCGACTTGGTGATCGGACGGAACGACGGGTCGGTGATCGGTGGCGGCGCCTTGCTGCAGCCGCCTGCGAGCAGGAAGGCGACGACAGCGGCCTGGACTCGGGCCGGCCTCACCGCTCCCCCTCGTCACCCCAGAAGTACGCCATCCTCAGCCGGTGGATCTCGGCTTCCCTGCGCCGGGTCGTAGCGCTCTCCCCGGGCTCTGACCAGGGGCGCCCACGGCCACCGGTCCAGTTGCTCCTGCAGGCGCCGGACGGTCTCCTCCACCGTCCCCACGACTTTGGCAGGAACTCCGGCCACCACGGCGCCAGGCGGGACGTCGCGGGTCACGAGAGCACCCGCCGCGACGATCGCATTCGGGCCGATCGTGACCCCGGGCAGGACGATGGCCCGGTAGCCCACGTAGACGTTGTCCTTGAGGTCGACCTTCCCCACCCGGTCGAGCTGGACCCCGTAGGCCCTGTTGAGCATGTTCACGGAACCGTCGTGGCCGAAGATGGTGCACGAGGAGAGACGCACGTTGTTTCCCAGCCTCAGGAACCTCGGATCGGTGAGATTCGCGTCGAGCTGGATCGAGCAGTGTTCGCCGATCGCCTGGAAGGTCCCGCGCGCGCGGTGGAACTCGGCCCAGTCGTTCCCGTCGGGCCTGCAGAACCGCCGGTAGAGGCCGACGAGGCGGCCGTGCCGGAAGGCGACGTGGCGCAGGAACGCCCGGATCACGCCGCGCCCTTCCAGAGCCCTGCCTTGGCGAGGAGCGAGCCGAGCGTGTGGGCGGCCTGCTTCCTCAGGAACTCACGCTCGCCCCAGTCGCAGTGGAACCTGTAGAAGAGGAACCCGGAAATCGCCGTGTGAACCGTTCCGGTGACCAGCACGAGGGCGACCGCCCATCCCCTTCCCGAATGCGCCGCACCGAGGGCGGGCGTCGCGGCGAGGAAGATCGCGCCCGCGACGAGGTAGGGCGTCAGCCCGGGGAGCAGGACCTTCCTGGACCATTCCTCCTGCGACAGCCCCCCTTGCCGGTTCGCGTAGGCGAGGTAGACGAGCGCGCTCGCGACCATGCTGGCCGAGACCGCAACGGCCACGACCGGAACCGTCCGACCGTACGCGGCGAAGCCCGCGGCCACGGAAACGGCCACGAGGATGGCCTGGACGAGGGGATAGACCAGCTCCTGCGAAGGCTTCCCGAAGCTGCGGAAGATCGCCGAGCAGGGTCCCGTCAGGAGGTTCATCTGCCACGCGATCGGAAACACCGCAAGGATCAGGATGGCGGGGACGAACTTCGGATCCGGCCCCATCCAGCCCGTGATCAGCGGGGCGGCGAAGGCCGTCATGTACCCCATCATGATCCCGCAAACGACGTTCATGTATCGGCCGCCCTTGACGTAGAGCTTGAGGATCTCGGCTCTGCGGTTCTGCCCCTCGAGGTGGTACGAGGCCGGGAGGAGAACGCCCGTAATCGAACCCGGGATCTGCGTCCCCATCATCGGAAACTTCTCGCCGAGGTCGAAGAGCGCCGTCGTCTCGACCCCGATGAACGTTCCGGCGATCACCTTCTCGATCGACCGTAGGACCATTCCGAAAAGGCCCGAGAGCTGCACGACCGTTCCGTATCCGGCGAAGAGCCGGAGAGACTCACGATCGAACGACGGGATGCGGATGGCGAAGCCCGGTAGAGCCCGCCGGAGAAGCACCCAGTGCGCGACGACCGAGAAGACCGACCGCGCCACGAACGCCCAGAGGAGCGATGCGATTCCGAGGCCCCCGAAGAGGAAGGCGAGAGTCAGCGCGGTTTCGAGCAGGAACGCGACGACCCAGACGCCGTTGACGAGGGCGATCCGCTGGAGCCCCGTCAGGACGTACGCCACGGCTCCGAGCGTCAGGTCGAGGACGAAGGCGGCGACCGTCCCGACGAACAGGAGGCGCGCGACGGTGTGGAGCTCCGCCGGGACCTTGAACGCCCGCAGGATCGACGGAAGGCCGAGCCAGACGGCGCCCAGGACCACGAGCCCGAAGCCCGTGAGAACCGTGAGCCCGGTCGAGACGAGCCGGTTGATCCGGCCCGTTTCGCCACGCGCGGCGAACTCCGCGGAATACCGGATGTAGACGTTCGAGACACCGAACGCCCCCATTCCGACGTAGCTGATGAGGATGAAGCAGGTCGCCCAGAGCCCGTACTCGGGAAGGGTGACGTACGCCAGGATGATCGGCGGCGTCACCAGCCGGGTTGCCATGTAAAGGAGCTTCGAGCCGACGGTGACGGCCACGTTCGACGAGACGGTGTTCTTGAGCGTCGAGGTCGCCGCCTCCCGCTCCGCGCGCCCGTCGGCGGACGGCGGCGCCGGGGGGGCCTCGTCCGTTCCCGTCTGCGGTCCGGCGCCGTCTCCAGTCGCTGTCACGCGCCCCCTCTGATTCTCCAGGCTCTTCGCCCGGTCACCCCTGTACCAAAGACCTGGGGCTGAAACGCGTACGAACCGACGCGCCTCAGTACCATCCGACAAGCTAGCTTAGTCCCGAATCAGGGCCCTGTCGCTACTAGGATTTCGCCCTCCATCCTGCTAGCGTAAGAGGATGTTCACGAGAGACACCTCCGGCCCGGTCGAGATCCTCCGCTTCCACGGCACACTCGACGCCGCCGTCGCCGGCAAGCTGCGAAAGGACGTGAAGGAGATCGTCGCCTCCGGGCGGGCGAAGCTCCTCTTCGACCTCGCAGCCGTCACCTTCGTCGATTCGAGCGGGCTGTCGGTCTTCGTGACCGCGCTGAATGCCGCCCGGGCGGCCGGGGGCGACGTCGCTCTCCTCAACCTCACGAAGGACGTCCGTTCGCTCATCGAGCTGACGCGCCTCCACCGGATCTTCACGATCCACGAGGACGAGGCGGCCGCGATCGAGCAGCTCTCGCGCTAGCGGGCCGGGCCCGGAATCCCTTCCGCGAGCGCGGAGTAGTCCGCGTCCGCGTGCCCCCTTCCGATCGCCGCGTCGACCACGTCGAGGACCCCCTCGGCGACGCGCGGGGAGAGGCCGGCCCCGAGGGCCGCGCGCCGGAAGAGCTCGACGTCCTTGCGCAGCAGCCGGAGCGGGAACGTCGGGTTCGAGTACTCCCCTTCGAGCATCCGCCCCAGCTTCTTGTCGAACGTCGGCGCGTAGAGGGCGCTCGGCCGGAGGACCTCCATGAAGAGCTCCGGCGGGATCCCCTCGGCCCGTACGAACGCGAGGCTCGTGGCGAATGCGGCCGTGAGCGAGCCGATCAGCTGGTTCAGCGCGAGCTTCAGCGCCGCGGCGCTTCCGACGGGGCCGACGAGCCGCACGTCCCTGCCGAGGGCCGACAGGACGGGCTCGAGCCTCCCGAGCTGCTCCGCCGTTCCGCCCACCATCACCTGGAGCGTTCCCGAGTCGGCCTGGGGAATGCTCCCGAGGACGGGAGCCTCGACCCATTCGCCTCCGGCGGCGGCGACCTCCGCCGCGAAGAGACGGCTCTCGTCCGGACCGATCGTCCCCATCTGGACGACGGTCCGCCCCGCGAGGGCCGCGAGGGCCTCCGGGGAGAAGAGGACCTCGCGAATCGCGGGACCGTCCGCCAGCATCAGGATCGCGACGGGCGAGGCGAGGAGAGCCCCGGCGGCCGTCTCCGCCACCGCGAGGCCCGCCTCACCGAGCTCTTCCGATTTCGAGGCCGTCCGGTTCCAGACCGTCACTTCGAGGCCGGTCGAGGCGAGGCGGAGGGCGATCGGTGCGCCGAGAAGGCCGGTTCCGAGGAGGGAGACGTCGCTCATCCCCCGATTCTGCTTCGGCCGGGGATAATCGGAAACCCAGCGCACGCTGCGCGCGCCCCGCCGCCCGAGGAGTTTCAATGTCAGAGAACGCCCTCTTCCCCGCCGGCTTCCTCTGGGGAGCCGCCACCTCGGCCTACCAGGTCGAAGGGTCCCCCCTGGCCGACGGCGCCGGGCCGAGCAACTGGCACCGCTTCACCCGGACCGGTAGGTGAGGGACGGCGACACGGGGAG
>JADKBZ010000026.1 GCA_016714815.1 Holophagales bacterium | reverse complement strand
AGGTGTGAGCTTGCCTCGGTCTGGTCCTCCTTTCCATAAAGAAAGAGGCTCCCGGTAGCGCGGTGGGCGCTCGTGGACTCAGAAGCGTGTCCAAGTCGGTGGGAAACGCGAAGCGTTTCCACGGACCGCCAGCGTCCACGGCGCCGGTCTTTCAGGTGCGACGCGGCAGCCGGGGTTTCTGCTGGGCGCGGTAGGACTCGCCCTCGATGACGAGGTCGAAGGAGTTGGAGGTGAAGCGATCCAGGGCGCTCTGGGCGCGCACGGGATCGGCGAAGGTCGGGAGCCTCGTCAGGCCCGCGGTTGGAAGTGACGACGATGGAGCGGAGCGGGCCCCTCTCGGTGAGCAGTTCGTGGATATCGCGGCTCTCGACGGCGTCCATGGCGTCGAGGGCGAAGTCGTCGAGGATCAGGAGGTCCACGGCGATCAGGCGGCGCAGTTCGGCCTCGTAGGGAGCCGTCGAGGCGGGGCGTGCCTGAGGGTCTTGAGCATGCGGTCGGTCCGAAGGGGCACCCGAGGCCGCGCCGGCAGGCGGCCTGCCGGGCGTGGGCCCAGAAGGTCTTGCCGACGCCGACGGGGCCGACGATGGCGACGTGACGGTGGTCTTCCGAGGAAGCGCAGAGTCACCAGCTCGTTCAGGAGTGTGCGGTCGAGGATGACCTGGGCCGTCTCGTCCCACCGCTCCACCCGCATCTCCGGGGTCGAGGGCCTTCTGGGCTCTCAGCTCGCCGGCCTGGCTTTCGCGGCGGTCGGCTTCGCCCGAGAAAGCGCCAGGAGCAGGAAGTCCTGGTGGGGATCTTCTGCTGGCGGGCCAGGGCGAGGCGCTCGAGGGTGTCGAGCATGCGGCCGAGCTTGAGGCGCTTGAGGACCCCCTTCAGCTCGGGAGAGATCGTCTCCATGCTCACAGCTCCGCCGCAGGGCGGAAGTGATCGCGAGGCCTGGAGATAGCGCGCGATCGGGACGACCTTGGCCGGGGTCCGGGCTCGTCCGGCACGGCCCGCGTTCCAGGAGCCTTCTCAGCCTCGTCACGTCGTGCATCCCGGCCTCGAGCGCCAGGCGGCAGGCCTTCTCGAGCCTCTCGTGGCCGTACTTTCGAGCCAGGCCGACCAGCGCGTGGACCATCCGCATTCGAGTCCACGGCCGCGGGTCGTCGAGGATCTTCTCGGCCAGCTCTTCCGTGCACGGGCCGACCTCGGCGGCTTTGCGCTTCAAGGCGTCCACGTCGCGATGGGCGTAAATCCGCTGCGCCTCGGGAAAGTCACTGACGTCCGTGGCGCGCTCGCCGGGACCCACGCGGCCGTGCACCTTCCCCAGGATGCGGTCCTCGTACAGGCGCACCGTCGCCTTTGTCGGCCCGGGTCGTCAGCTTGTGCCGTACGTATCGGGTCGGGACCGAGTACAGCGCCTTCTCCACCTGGATGTACTGGTCGCGCTCCACCGTCGCCGCGCTCCAGCGCGGCACGTCGTACTGCTCGGCCGGCTCAGGCAGCAGCCGGCCCTTCTCTTCGGCCAGAAAGTGCTCCAGCGGCGGCCTCTGCGTCCGGCTGTGGGGGCGAAGCGCCGTACTCCGCAGGCACCAGTGCTCGGCGAAGTCCTGGCCTCTTCGAGGGTCTTCAGCCGCTCCCGCCGAAGCAGTCCTCCCGCACGTGCGACACCGACCGCTCCACCCGCGCTTTGTCCTTCGGATGCCCGGCCCGCCGGGTCGACGACGAAGCCTCGCGACTGCGCGTACTCCAGGAAGGTCTGCTGGATCTGCGCCCCGAGATTGCGCGCCTCGTCCACGATCGCGCTGGTGTTGTCGGGCAGCAGGACCCGGAAGACCCCGCCGTAGAACCGCCAGGCCGCCTCACACGCCTCGATGGCGTCCTTCGTCGTCTCGGTCAGCGTCGGGTAGACGAAGCGGTGCCGCGAGCGCGTCGCCGTGAAGATCCACGCCTTCAGCTTCCGTTTTCCCCCTTCTCCCCACAGCCATCCCACGGACCCCGTGTCCACCTGCAGCTCCTGCCCCGGCTCGCCCTCCAGCACGGCGATCGTCGGCGTCGCCTTGCCGAAGCCCAGCTCTTCCTTGGAGAAGCGGTACAGCGTCGAGTACGGCACTTCCGTCCCTTCCGCCCCCAGCAGGCGCGCGACCTTCGTCAGCCGCACGTCCTCCTCCAGAAGCTCCTTGATCCGGCCCCGCCTGCTCTCGCAGATCGCCCACGTCTCCCCGTGCTCCCGCTCTCGCCAGCCTTCCAGCTCGAGAAGGACCCGACCGAGCAGCTGGTCCGTAAGGCCTGCCACTCCGGCTTCCCGCTTCAGGCCGCACTGCTCAGCCACGGCGATGTAATTCCGTGCCGTCTTCGGGTCCACACCGACCCGCCGGGCGACCGTCTTCTTGCCGCCCCCTCCAGCCACTGCCGGAGAACTTCTTTACCTCGATCATTCCCACCTCGCGATAAGCCACCGGACCTCCGTACCCGACGCTTCGGGGTCCGGAGCGTCACCCGTTCTGTCCCGTCACGCGAGGCGGCGACCCCGGTCACTGCGAGGGGGGAAAGGTCGTGGAAAACCTACCCCCTCAGGGGGGGAAAGGTCGTGAAAAACCCGGCGTCAGGGGTCCATAGGTCGTGAAAACCGACAGACGAACCGCCGGATGCGGACCCGCATGTCCGGTGGTGTGGGAGGGGAGCGGCGGTCACCTACCGCCGCCCCCTATCCCGATCTCATCCGCGCTTCCGACGCGACCGCAGGGTGCCGGGCGACCGCGGTTTCTCGAGGTTCGTGTTGAGCGGGTCCGAGGCGGCGGCGCGACCGCGGCGATCGACGGTATGAGGACCCTGCCGAGCCAACGGAAGCGATCCCCGGCCATGACCGGCAGGTGGAGTCGAACGCAAGTCTTGACATAAGCTCAAGACGCGCCCACGATCCTCGTCGTGCTCGAGGAACCCGTGGCACCGGAGAGGGCGCGGCGCCTCGTCAGAGGAATCCTGGCAGACGGTCGAGTGGCGTTCTCGGGGCATGCCCTGGAGGCCCTCGCTGACGATGGCCTCTCGACGGTCGACGCGGTGAATGTATTGCGAGCTGTCACGGTGGAGCCGGCTGAGTTCGAGAAGGGATCCTGGAGGTATCGGGTGCGAACTCGGCAGATCGTGGTGGTCGTCGCCTTCCGGTCGGAATCCGAGATCCGTGTCGTGACTGCCTGGAGGGAGAAGAGATGACGTGTATCGAGTGCGGCGGGAATCTGAAGACCAGGAAGGAAAACTATCGCTATCTGGCATGCGGTCTTCCGAACGTCACGCTCGCGGGCGTGGAAGTCCGTCGGTGCGGCACGTGTGGGGACCACGAAGTCGTGATTCCGCACATCGAGAGGCTGCACGAGGCGCTGGCGATGGCCGTGGTGAAACACGAGGCTCGCCTTAACGGCAGCGAGGTTCGCTTCCTCCGGAAGTACCTGGGGTATTCGGGAGTGGATTTCGCGGCCTTGATCGGGGTCTCTCCGGAGACGGTCTCTCGGTGGGAGAACAAGAAGGAGACGATGGGTCCGAGCGCCGAGCGGCTGCTGCGGATGCTCGTGGTCCATAAGGGGCCGATTCAGCAGTACCCGATAGAGATCCTGACCCACATCTCGGCCAATGCGCGGGCAAAGCCGATCGGGCTCCGTCCAGTAGGCGAGGGCTGGGTCGAGCAGGAACTGGCCGCGTAACGGTTGATTCCCCTTCTTCGCCAGAAGCGGCCCCGACGCCAGTGCCGGTAGGCCTCGACCCACTCGGCGCCCCGGGGTGGTGGAGCCGTCAGAGGAAGGTCGAGAATCGGGATTCTCTGCCGGTGGCGCCCCGCCACGCAGAGGGCGACGATGCCGTCGTCCGTCAGCTCCACTCGGTTGACGGCTTCCGACGACGAGAACGGGGAAGTGTATCCAGCCTCAGTGCGTGGTGCGGCTCGCGGAGACGGGGTCGGGATGGCTTCCTCTGGCCATCCGTACGAAGCGCACCCTGAAGACGTGGGATCTACCTAGGGAGGCTGTATAGGGTAGATATACTTGACTAAAAGTGCCGCGATAGGCAGAATCGCCGTGTGATCGCACCCCGCGCCGAACTCATCGCCGTCCTCCGACAGTTCAACCCCTGGTGGGGCGGGAGCCGGGTGCCCGAGTTGCCGCCGTGGCGCCGGGCCGCCTTCCGGGAGGTCGAGACGTGGCTCACGGCGCCGCCCGCTCCGCGCGCCCTACTCCTGAGCGGCGCTCGGCAGGTCGGCAAGACGACGATCCTGCTGCAGGCAGTCGAGGAACTCCTGGCGAAGGGCGTCCCGCCGACGAGCATCCTCTACGCGACGTTTGACCACCCGCTCCTGAAGCTCATCGGGCTGGACGGATTGCTGCGGCTCTGGAAGGAGTACGAGCCCGCGGAGCGCGAGGTGGAGTACGTCCTCCTCGACGAGATCCAGTACGCGAAGGACTGGCAGACCTGGATCAAGCACCAGGTGAGGTTCGAGCCGAAGCGGCGCATCGCCGTGACGGGCTCAGCGACGCCGCTGATCGTCGAGGGACAGGAGTCCGGGCCCGGACGGTGGCACACGGTGCGCCTGGCGCCGCTGTCGTTCTTCGAGTACCTCCAGATCAAGAAGCTGCCGACACCGAAGCTCCCCGACGTGGCGTCGCTTCGTGAGCTTTTCTCGTGGACTCCGGAGAGGTTCGAGCGCGTCGGAGCGTTGGGTGCCGACCTCGTCGGGCCGTTCCAGGACTACCTCATCCGCGGCGGATTCCCGCAGATCGCGCAGATCGAGAGCATCCCGGTGGCGCAGAAGCTCCTGCGCGAGGACATCGTCGACAAGGTGCTCAAGCGGGACATGACGGCGCTGTACGGCGTCCGACGCGTCCTCGAGCTGGAGCAGACCTTCCTGTATTTGTGCCTCCACGACGGCGGCCTGCTGGACGTCCAGGAGCTCTGCCGGAGTCTCGAAGTGAAGAAGCCGACGGCGATGAACTTCATCGAGCTCCTGGAGCACACCCACCTGATCTACCGGCTCCGGCCCTTCGGGTACGGCAAGGAGATCCTCCGGGGAAAGCAGAAGATCTACCTCGCCGACCCCGCGATTGCCCCAAGCGTTCTCCTGCGCGGGAAGGCGCTCCTCGAGGACGCCGCCGCCTTGGGCCTCGCGGTCGAGACCGCGTTCTTCAAGCACGTCTATACCCGCTACTACGCGCAGAGCATCGGCTTCTCGTACTGGAGAGGCGGGCCCAAGAACCAGGAAGTCGACATCATCGCGGACGTGAACGGCCGTCTCGTTCCGTTCGAGGTGAAGCACCGCCCCGAAGTCACGCCGAAGATGCTCGCGGGCCTCACGGCATTCTGCAGCGAGCGGAAGGTGTCTGAGGCCTACGTGATCACCCGCGAGCCGGACGACATCGGACTCCTGCGGCTGTCGACGACGGGCGTGGAAACGACCGCAGTGAAGGTGCCCGCCCCGCTCGCCTGCTACTGGCTCGGGAAGTCGGAGATCCTCGCCACGAAGCTGGAGCAGGAGGACTAGGCGGTTCGATGAGTGCAAACGACTACCTCCGAGGCCTTCTGCAGAAGTACGCGGCGCCCGTCGGGCCCGCTGCACCGGTCCTTCTCGGACTCGGACCAATACAAGACGTCATCAGACGCTGGGCCGGTAGCCAGCTCCTTGGCATGGCACTCTCCGGTTCGTACGCCAAGGGAACTGCCGTTCGGGGCGACGCTGACGTCGACCTCTTCATCTCGCTTAGTCCGACTACTAAGGAGACCCTGCGGGAGATCTACACGAGCCTGCTCGACCGCCTCAGGGAAGAGAACCTCCGGCCCCGGGAGCAGAACGTGTCCCTTCGCGTGACGTCGGGCGGGTTCAGCATTGATCTCGTGCCGGCGAAGAAGCAGGCTGGAGTGACGCCCGACCACAGCCTCTGGGTGAGGAAGCGCGCTACCTGGCAGCAGACGAACATCGACAAGCACATTGCGCTGGTGAGGGGCTCTGGGCGTCGCGAGGAGATCATCCTCCTCAAGGTATGGCGCGATCAGCAGCGGCTGGACTTCCCGTCGATCTACTTGGAACTCTGCGTGATCCGGGCACTCTCGGGAAGACCGTTCGGCGACCTCGCAAGCAACGTGTTACTCGCCCTTCAGTTCTTCAGCGATGCGTTCGTTTCCGCCCGCATTCAGGACCCCGCCAACTCCAACAACGTCATCTCCGACGACCTGACGAATGCCGAAAAGGCGCTGGTTCAGGCTGCTGCGGCGCGCTCGCTTCAGAAGAAGACGTGGCAGGAGGTTATCTCTTAGACATGGCTACGACCCGACCTCCGGCGGTCAGCCTCCGCTCCCTCTTCCAGGGACAGCAGCGGGCGATGATCGAGCGCCTAGAAGGGCTTCGCAAGACTATCCCCCACGCTCCGACGAAGGGAGCTGTGACGGAGAGTCGCTGGCTCGACCTCCTCCGCACCTACCTTCCGAAGCGATATCAGGTGGAGCGCGCGTTCGTGGTGGATTCCACCGGCGCTATGAGCGAACAACTCGACATCGTGATCTTCGACCAGCAGTACTGCCCCTTCCTCTTGAAGCAGGACGAAGCGATCTACGTGCCAGCCGAGAGCGTCTACGCTGTGTTCGAGTCGAAGCAGGAGATGACGGCGAAGGAACTGAAGTACGCAGGCCAGAAGGTCGGATCGGTGCGGCGGTTACACCGGACCTCTGTTCCGATACCTCACGCAGGAGGGACCTTCCCACCAAAGCCCCCTGGGCCCATCATCTCCGGCTTCCTCGCACTCGATACAAGGTGGGTCGACGTTTTCGGAGCGCCTTTCAAACGCGCCATAGGGGCCAGTGGGCTCGACCTGGTATGCGTGCTCAAGCATGGTCGATTCGATGCGGGGACGCCGGCAGCGGTCGTCGGGGAGCGCGACGCGCTCCTGTTCTTCTTTCTTCGCCTCCTGGCTCGCCTGCAGGCCGGTGGGACGGTAGTCGCGATGGAATTCCCAGCCTACGAGAAGGCCGCGGGGCTGAAGGTCGCTCGCCTCTCGACAGCCACTGCGCGGGTACGCCGTCAGCGTCGACCGCGGTAAGGAAGCGGCAAGCGGGTGAACATCCCGGCGTCGAGGGCTCCCTGTGGTCGGCGTGGTCGTCTGGGGCCTCTTCGATGATCGGGCGGTCACGAAGGCGCCCCAGGCGGTCCGGAACAGGCTGGGCCCGGGGGCGTAGCGGACTGTCAAGTCGCATCCGAATTTCCCCCCCAGTTCGCACCGGAATGTCCCCCCTCCCGGTGTGATGTGGGGGTGGGCTTGTACGGCCCGTTCCCGGCTTCTTCGTTCTCTTCGGCGAGTGTCCAGTAGCAGGGCTGTGGAGCCGGTGGGATTCGCGAAGCGAATTCCATGGGATCCACAGCCACGGGTCATTTCCCCTCAGGTCCTGGCCACGCCTTCGGCCAGGACGGCCTCGGCTACGGCGTCGCTTCGGGTCAGGAGGCCGGCCTTGCGCTTCTCCTTCAGCCGGTAGCTCTCACCCTTGACGTTCACGATCGTGGAGTGGTGCAGTAGGCGATCGAGGATCGCCGTGGCGATCAGCCGATCGCCGAAGACCTCGCCCCAGCCGGAGAGGCTCTGGTTGGAGGTGACCAGGATCGAGCCTCGCTCGTAGCGGCGGGAGACGAGCTGGAAGAAGAGGTTGGCGCCGTTGCGGTCGATGGGCAGATAGCCGATCTCGTCGACGATCAGAAGGCGCGGCTGCACGAGCAGTTTCAGCCGCTCCTCCAGCCGGTTCTCGTTCTGGGCCTTGACCAGTGTGGCTATCAGGGAAGCCGCCGTGGTGAAGGCGGTGCGGTAACCCAGGGCGCAGGCCTTCAGCCCCAGACCGACGGCCAGGTGGGTCTTTCCCACTCCGGGCGGACCGAGCAGCAGGACGTTCTCCGAGTCGGCGATGAAGCGCCCGGTCGACAGCTCCCGAATCGCCTTGGGGTCCAGCGAGGGCTGCTGCTTGAAGTCGAAGCTCTCCAGGCTCTTCTGGAAGGGGAAGCGGGCCATCGTGGTCCGCATCGCGGTGTGACGTTCCTTCTTGGCCGTCGTCTCCCGGCTCAGGAGCTCCTCGAGGAAGTCGCTGTAGCTGATCTCCTTCTTGCCGGCTTCCTGAAGCAGCTGAGGCAGCTCGATGAGGGCCTTCATCAGCCGGAGCCGCTGAAGCAGCTCCTGGATCCTCTCGATCTGGGCGGCCCCGCTCATCCGGCCACCTCAGCGAGGGCTTCGTAGTGGGAGAGTGGACGGATCTCGACGTACCCGGCCTGCTCGAGGGCGAGCGGGTCGGAGGAGGGTGGCGTGCGGTGGACCGGACTTCGAGACGGGAGCCGTCTCGGCTCGCCGGCCCATCGGGCCACGTGATGGGCGCCTGTGAGTTTCGTGTGCCGCACGAGTCGCTCGTCGGGTCCGTGAAGGACGACCTCCTCGTAGAGAATCCTCACCGTCACGTCCTGCCCGACCCACTCGAAGGGGACCGGGTAGCGGTTGGTCTCCACGGCCACAAGGGCGTCCTTCGGAACGCGCCGGGTCACGACCAGCTCCCTCGGCGGGGCCGGGCGAAGATCGACGGCAACGAGCTCTTCCCTCTCGAATCTCTCGGCCGGCTTCTCGTGGGTCGTGCCGTGGATCCTCTGGTCGGCTATCTCCAGACACCACTTCGTCAGGTATTCGTTGACCTCCTCCATGCTCGCGAAGCTCTGGCCGATCAGGGCGTTGCGCTTGACGTACTTGACCCCGCTTTCGACCTTCCCCTTCGTTTGCGCCCGGTAGTACCGACAGAGCCGGATCGTGACGCCGTAGAAGTCCATCCTGTCCTTGAAGGTTCCGTTCCAGGTCACGTGCCCCGTCGTCTCGTCCTTGGCCAGGACGATCGTCCGCGGGTTGTCGTAGAGGATCGTCTGCGTCCGTCCCCGAAGTGGCTGAAAGCCTTCTCGTGCCCGTCCAGAAGGGCGCCGATTCCCTCGCTCGGGTAGGCACGAGCGAAGAGCCGCCGGCTGTAGCCGAGGACCATCGTGAAGACGTGGATCCGCACCTTCTCCCCGCCGATCGTCACGGCCGTCGAGCCCCAGTCCACCTGGGCCTGCTGGCCCGGGTCCGTCTCGAAGCGCACGACGGCCTCCGGCGCCCCGTGCCACGACTTCCGAAGCGGTGCCACGTACCGCGCAACCGTCGCGTAGTGCCCCGACCACCCCTTCTCCCGAAGCTCCCGCTCGAGCACCTTGCCGTTGAAGCCCACCTCGGGGCCCCGGCCCTCCAGGAAACCCCGATGCGGGTCCAAGCCCCGCTCGGCGATCTCCCGGCAGCGTCGTCGCCACTCCTTCTTCAGCCACTTCCGGACGGTCTTGATGTCCACATCCAGCTGTCGGGCGATCGCCTTCTTCGACACCCCTGGCGTGGAGTTCTCGGATCGCTCCCACTCTGTTTCCCGGATCAACGGCTCCTCCGCGACGCCCACGGGCGTCCCGGGCTGAATCGTCAGCCCTGTCGCGCTTATAGTCGTTTCCATCCCTTTTCCTCCCTGTCAGGAGAGGGGGGGAATTTCAGACGCGAACATGGGGGGATTTTCGGGAGCGAGCTGACACGGACAATCGGCTCGGAGGTGACCATGGACGTCTCGACTCCGGAGGGTCTACTTGAGGCGCTCATGCAGGCCCGCCCGCTCACGCCGGCAGAGCTCGACGCGTTCCTCGCGGCGAACCAGGGCGAGGGCCAGCTGTACGACTACAAGAGCGGCGACCTGACCGCGAAGGCGAACAGGGCGGCCGGGTTGAAGACGATTAGGGAGTACGTCACGGGCTTCGCGAACGCCGAGGGTGGCGTCCTCATCATCGGCGTCCAGGATGCGAGGCCGCACGTCGTCGACGGCTGCAAGCCGATCGGGACAGAGGCCCTCACGGACTGGGCGCAGAAGGCGCTTGTCGAGGTCGCGGGAATGTTCTCACCGGTCCCGCGATTTTCGACGGTGGCGCACTCCTGCGGCGACGTCCTCCTGATAGCTACCGAGAGGGCTCCGCAGCTCATACCCTGCATACAGGCGGGGAAGCTGACGTACCACCTCCGCGTCAATACGTCGACGATCCAGGTGCCGGAGTACCTGCTGTCGGACCTCCTCGTGGGCAGGCGGAGGCACGCCGTTCTCGACTTGACCCTCGACGGCATCGGGTGCGTCGTTGACGAGGATCGGTACGAAAGCGACGTGCAGCTCATGATCGGCTGCGAGTTCAACCTCACGCTGGAGAATCGCTCTCTGGTGCGCGCCCTCAACGTCGAGGTGGGGGTCGTCGGGCTGACGGAGTGCCCCGAGAGGGTTCCCGTGAACGGTCACATCCTGACCTTCGTGGACGTTGTTCAGCCGACGTGGAGCGCGAACCGCCACCAGTGGTACCCGACGATCATTGCGTGCCGGAACCATCCTTACGCCATCGATTTCCTTCCGCCGTTCGAGCGACGGGCGATCCAGCGCGTGAAGGGCATCACGCTCCCGGGTAATCCCGATGGGTTCTACCGCTGCGCGATCTACTTGATGCCTGAAGGGCTCCCCCCGCGCTGGTTCCAGCTCGAGATGGACACGGACGGGCAGGTAGGACCGGGTCTCTCGAGGACCTTCACTCCGTCGTTTAGGCGGCTTGTGCCGCTGGGGCGGGACGTTCGTCCGACTCTCGAGTACCTGGTCGGAGAGGACGCTATCAAGGCGATGGCGCCATAGGAGACCGGCATCAGACGACGGCGGAGTTGGTCGCGAACCAGCACAGATCTTCGGGAGGCTTGCCGGTCAGGAGGGCTCCGGGAAGGTGGACCTTCGTCGGGAGCCTGTCGAAGGGCATCCTGACCGCAGTGTCCACATTTTTGTCCACATCCGTGAGACCCATCGGTGTCCTGAGAGATCCTCGGGGCTCCCTGTGGCGCCTTGGAGATGATCGCGTAACACACTGAAAGGTAATGGGTTGATATCCGTTAGACTTCCGGTGTCTCCGAAGGGCTCCCTTCGGCTCCAGCTGGCTCCAGGGGCCTTTCTCCCCATGGGGTTCAAGGGGTCGCGAGTTCGAATTCCGCAGTCCCGACCATCTTGATCGGAAGAAATGAGAGCCACCGGAAACGGTGGCATTTTCGTCTCTGGCCACACTCTTCGTGGCTGGCTGGGAGTCAGTCGGCCGAGGTCGCTTCCTACGCTCTTCCGGCAATTGAGCGCAGACGCCGGAGCAGGATCGACACGCGTGCCTGGCTCCCGCTATCCGGCGGTAAATGACCCGGGAGCGCCGAGAGGAAGCGCTCATCGATCACCAGTCTCCCCAGTTCGGTGTTGAGGTAGGAACGAAGGGTTGCAGAGGAGGCGGCGACCTCCTCCACGATGCGCTCGAGCATCGCGATGTTGGGGTCCGGGGTCACCTCAGCCGCTCTTCGAGGAGTCGGGTGGCCATCTCCCGCTCGCGGGCGCGTCCCGCTCTGAGGGCATCGAACAGGGCGAGCAGCTCGTAGAGCTTGGGATCTTCGAGCGCGGCGCCCGGTGCGGACGGGATGAGCGGTGCGAGGCTCGGTCCTCGAGCGGTGCCCTTCGGGTGGGGCCAGACGGGTAGAGGCTCGGAGGATTCCGCGAGAAGGTCCTTCAGCGGGGGGGCCGCGTGCGCGGTCGGGATGCCCCTGGCCATCTCGCCCCGAACCACCGGGAACGAGTATTTCGCTCCGTGGACGAGAAACTCCCGAAGCGCCTCGGCGCCGGGTCTGACGCCCAGACCTCCCGGAGGGAGCAGGCCGGCCGTGACGGCACGCTTCACTGCGCCGTGAGCCTCCGACACGCTCATCCCCAGGGACGCGGCGAGGAGCGGGTATGTCCACGACTGGTCGCGCCCGACCCAGAGCTTGAGTGCGACGAGGAGATCCTGCGGTTTCAGGTTCACGAGGGAAGTGTATTCGTGATTCGCGAAACGCGAAAGAGGCCGTCGGTTCGCGCCATCTCGCCCCGAAGCGCCGGGAACGAGTACTTCGCTCCGTGGACGAGGAACTCCCGAAGCGCCTCGGCGCCGGGTCTGACGCCCAGTCCTCCCGGAGGAAGCAGCCCGGCTGCGACGGCCCGCTTCACCGCGCCCGGCGCCTCCGACACGGTGATCCCCAGGGACCGAACGCCGTCCGTATCCGGACAGCCCCGTCCGAAGCCGAACGCCTTCCTGCCGCGGCCAGCGCCCACGATTGAAGGGTAAACCGTTCCATTGCAGTCGCTTCGGATTCCGGTGCCCCATGGCACCCCGATAGCGACCCTCGCCGGCATGGACCGACCACTCGGTAACGACGAAATCCGCGGACGAGCTCGGAGAAGGATCGCGGTGGCGGTTGGGGTCGGGCTCGCCGCCGTGGCCGCGTGGTTCGGGCTCGGAGCCGTTCTGCGGCCCTCGCTGTCTCTCGGGAATCTCCGAACCGCCAGAGTCGACGCGGGGCCGCTGACGGCGTCGCTGTCGGTCTCCGGAACGGTGGTCCCGGAGTCCGAGCGCGTCCTCGCGAGTCCGATCGACGCCCGCGTCCTCAGGGTCCTGAAGCGACCCGGGGCGGCGGTGAAGGCCGGCGAGGCGGTCGCGGAGCTCGACACGACCCAGCCCGCCCTCGCCGTGGAGAGGCTCCTAAAGGAGCTCCGGATGAAGGAAGCGCAGAACCTCAGGGCTCAGCTGACCCTGGAGGGAACGCTCTCGTCGCTCGAGAGCCAGGTGAAGGTGAAGGAGCTGACGCTCTCCACGTACGGCGCGAACCTCGCGCGGAACCGGAGGCTCTTCGCCGAGGGGCTGGTCTCCGAGGAGCAGCTCCGGCAGACGGAGCTCGACGAAGCGCGGACGCGGGTCGAGCTCACCCAGCTCCGCGAGCAGATGCGTCTCGCGCGAAGGTCGGCCGAGGTGGAGCGGACGTCCCTCGACGCCGAGCTCGCAACGGCCCGCAAGGAGGCCTCTCAGGCCGAGCGGGAGCTGGCCCTCGCGGCGGCGCGGAGCGACCGGGACGGGGTCGTGACGTTCGTCGTGAGCGAGGAGGGGGCCGTGGCGCGCAAGGGAGACGTCCTCGCCCGCGTGGCCGACCTGACCGCGTTCCGGGTCGACGCGCGCGTTCCCGACGTCCACGCGTCGCGCGTGGCGGCGGGGCAGGAGGCGGTCGTCCGGATCGACTCGGTGCGGCTCGCCGGCACGGTGACGCGCGTGCAGCCCGAGGTGCGGGACGGGCAGGTGACGGTCGCCGTCTCGATCGACGAGAAGGCGCACGCGGCCCTCCGCCCGAACCTGAGGGTCGACGTCGAGCTCGTGACGGACAGGAAGGCGAACGCCCTGCGCCTCCCCAGGGGCTCCTTCGCGGCCGCCGAGGGAGGCGTCGAGGTCTGGGTGCTGAGGGAGGGCGAAGCGGTGAAGACGCGGGTGCGGCTCGGCGTCTCGAACGCCGACCACTACGAGGCTGTCTCGGGGCTCGCGGAGGGCGACGAAGTCGTCCTCTCCGAGATGACCGACTACGCCCACCTCTCGCGGGTGCGGCTCAAGGGACGGAAAGGGGGATCGCGATGATCCGGCTCGAGAACGTGGAGAAGGTGTACCGGACGGACCGTATCGAGACGATTGCGCTCTCGAACGTGAGCCTCGACGTCGCGGAAGGGGAGTTCGTGTCGATCATGGGCCCATCGGGCTCCGGGAAGTCGACGCTCCTCCACGTGATGGGGCTCCTCGACGCGCCGACGAAGGGGTCGGTCACGCTGAACGGCCGGAAGGTGGAGTCGTACTTCGACGCCGCCCTCGCGAAGGTGCGCAACGCGGAGCTGGGGTTCGTCTTCCAGACGTTTCACCTCGTCCCCGACCTCTCCGTCCTCGACAACGTCGAGGTGCCGCTCCTCTACCGCGGCACGGGCGGGAAGGAGCGGCGGAAAAGGGCCGAGGCGGCCCTCGAGCGCGTGGGCCTCTCGGCGCGGACGCGGCACTACCCCTCGCAGCTCTCCGGCGGTCAGCAGCAGCGGGTGGCGATCGCGCGGGCCATCGTCGGTGCGCCGCGCATCCTCCTCGCCGACGAGCCGACCGGGAACCTCGACAGCGCGACGGGCGACGACGTCCTCGACCTCCTGAAGGACCTGAACACGCGCGAGCGCTGCACGGTGGTCATGGTGACGCACGACGAGCGCCAGGCCGCGAAGACCCACCGCACGGTCCGCCTCTTCGACGGGCGGCCGGTGAGCTGACGATGCTGGGCCACACGCTGAAGTCCACCGTCCGCGTCCTCCTGCGCCGGAAGTTCTTCACCGCCGTCAGCCTCTTCGGCGTCGCGCTGACGCTCGTCGTCCTCGTCGTCGCCGCGGCGCTCCTCGACCACACGTTCGGGCCGCACCCGCCCGAGGTCTACTCCGGCCGGAGCCTGGGCATCTTCCGCGCCTCGCTGAAGGGGAAGTCCTGGACCCGCAACGGCGGGCCTGGCGGCCGTCTCCTCGAGACGTGCGCCCGCGCGCTCCCCGGGGCCGAGATCACGTCGTTCTACTCGGCGCAGGACCAGGAGGTGACCTACCGCGACGGGGAGCGGGTCTCTCTCTGGGTCAAGCGGACCGACGGCGCGTTCTGGAGGGCGCTCCACTTCCGGTTCCTGGAGGGCGGGCCCTTCACCGACGCCGACGACGCCGCGGCGAACGCCGTCGCCGTCGTGAACGACGCGACCCGCCGCAAGCTCTTCGGCGACGGGCGGGGCGTGGGGAAGACGCTGCGCCTCGACGGACGGACCTTCACGGTCGTGGGCGTCGTCGCGGACGTGCCGTTCCTGCGCGCCGTCCCCTTCGCCGACGTCTGGCTTCCCGCGCGGACCGCGCGCAGCGACGCCGAGGCCCGGGCGTGGGTCGGCGAACTGCGGGCGCTCATCGTCGCCCGGAGCCGGGCGGACCTCCCCGGGATCCGCGAGGAGTACCGGCGGCGGGTCGCGGCGGTCGACGTTTCTGCGGAGCCCCGGTTCGACAGGCTCGAGAGCGAGGCCGAGTCGTTCCTCGAGATGGGGGCGCGCGGGATGGCCGGCACGAGCCCTCACAGGGCCGCCCTCGCCGTGGCCTTCTTCATCGCCCTCGCCGTCTGTTTCATGGCCCTCCCCGCGCTCAACCTCGTGAACCTCGCCCTGAGCCGCATCCTCGAGCGCTCGTCGGAGGTGGGAGTGAGGAAAGCGTTCGGGGCGACCCGGTGGCGCCTCGTCCTGCAGTTCGTGACCGAGAACGTGATCCTCTCCCTCGCCGGCGGCGCGCTGGGCATCGTCCTCTCGGCGGGCGTCCTCTCGGCCGTGAACCAGAGCGGCCTCATCCCCTACGCGCAGCTCGCGCTGAACGTGCGGGTCCTCCTCTGGGGCCTCCTCGCGACCTGCGTCTTCGGCGTCCTCTCGGGCGCCCTTCCCGCCCTTCGAATGTCGCGCCTCCACCCCGTCGAGGCGCTTCAGGGAGGCCCGCGATGACCCGCCACCTCTTCCGTCTCGTCTGGAACCGCCGGCGAAGCCACCTCCTCGTCGGGCTCGAGATCCTCGTCTCGTTCCTCATCGTCTTCGTCGTCGCGGTCCTCTCGGTGACGACGTTCGGCAACGCCCGCCAGCCGGTCGGCTTCTCGGTGAAGGACGTCACGGTCGTCGAGGCCGGGCTGAAGAAGGGGATGAGCGGAGGAGATCGATCCGGCGAGGACCAGGCCGGGGAGGACCGGGAGAGGATGAGGCGTGCCCTCGAGGCCGTCCGGCGCCTCGACGGGGTCGAGTCCGCCGCCGGGGTGTACCTCGCCCCTTACGGGAGCGGGAACGCCCGCAACGCCCAGGAGGTCAGCGGGCGGCGGATCGAGTACGGCTACACGGAGGCGACGGACGAGCTCCTCGAGGTCCTGAAGCTGCAGGTCGTCGCGGGCCGGTGGTTCTCGCGCGAGGACGACGGCCGGCCGTACCGGGCGGCGGTGGTGACACGCGAGCTCGCGCGGGAGGTCTTCGGCGGGGAGGACCCGGTGGGGAAGGACCTCCCCGACGCCGGAGGGCCTCCGGAGGAGCCGGCGCGGCGGGCGATCCGCGTCGTCGGCGTCGTCGCGGCGTACCGCGAGCGGAACGTCTACTCCGCAGCGGAGCCCTTCGCGATCTTCCGGACCGACCTCTCGAACCCGGCGGATTCCGCCCCCTCCCGGATCGTCGTGAGGCTCCGGCCAGGAACGCCGCGGGATTTCGAGGAGAAGCTCGTGACGACGCTCGAGGCGACGGTCGGGGAGTGGAGCTTCACGGCGGAGCCGCTCGAGGTCACCCGAGACTCGGCGGCACGTCGTCAGCTCGTCCCGATGCTCGCGGGAGCGCTCGTCGGGGCCTTCCTGATGCTCCTCGTCGCCCTCGGGCTGACCGGGGTGCTCTGGCAGAATGTGACGAGACGAACGAGGGAGATCGGCCTTCGCCGCGCGACCGGAGCGACGGCGCGGCATGTGGCCGTGCAGGTGGTGATGGAGGTCTGGATCGTGACGGCGCTGGCTGTTCTCGTCGGGGGCGCGGTGGCGCTCCAGGCGCCGCTCTTCGTGCCGGGCGGCCTGCTGACGGCCGCGGACGCCCTCTCGGGCGCCGCGCTCGCCGCGCTCGCCCTCTTCGCCCTCACGGGCCTCTGCGCCGCCTACCCGGGATGGCTCGCGGCCCGCGTCGACCCGTCCGAGGCGCTGCGCTACGAGTGAGGGCGTGAAAGCCGAGCCCCCGACCGTCCTCGTCGTCGACGACGACTCCGCCGTCGCGGCGTCGCTCGCGCTCCTCCTGCGCCAGTCCGGCTACCGGCCCGTGGCCGCCCCGGGGCCGGACGAGGCGCTCGCGCGGCTCGCCGAAGGGGGAATCGGCCTCGTCCTCTCCGACATGAACTTCCGCCGCGGGACGACCGGCGAGGAGGGGCTCGCCCTCCTCGCCGCGATCCGCGCGCGGCACCCCGGTCTTCCCGTCGTCCTGATGACGGCGTGGGGGTCGATCGAGCTCGCCGTCCGAGGGATGCGAACGGGGGCGGCGGACTTCGTCACGAAGCCGTGGACACCGGAGCAGCTTCTCTCCACGGTCGCGACGGCCCTGGCTCTGTCCGACGTCGGCCCCGCGCGGGAGGCGGACGCCCCCTCGCGAGAGGAGCTCGACGCGAGGGCGCCGGGCTTCGCGCTCCTCGCCGGGCGAGACCCGAAGCTCGTTCGCATCCTCGCGCTCGCCGCGCGCGTCGCGCCGACCGACGCCTCCGTCCTCGTCACGGGCGAGAGCGGCACCGGCAAGGAGCTCCTCGCAGAGGCGATCCACCGCGAGAGCCCCAGGAGGGACCGGCCGTTCGTGAAGGTGAACCTGGGCGGGGTGCCGACGTCGCTCTTCGAGAGCGAGATGTTCGGGCACGTGAAGGGGGCTTTCACCGACGCGAGGCAGGACCGGGCGGGGAGGTTCGCGGCGGCGGCCGGAGGGTCGATCTTCCTCGACGAGGTGGGCGAGCTCGAGCCGGCGGCGCAGGTGAAGCTCCTGCGCGTCCTGCAGGACCGGAGCTTCGAGGTCCTCGGGACGAGCGTCACGCGGACGGTCGACGTGAGGGTGATCTCGGCGACGAACCGCGACCTGGGCGAGGCGGTCTCCCACGGGGCGTTTCGCGAGGACCTCCTCTACCGCCTCAATCTCATCACGCTCCGTCTGCCGTCCCTGCGGGAACGGCCCGACGACGTGCCGCTCCTCGCCGCCCGTTTCCTCGACGAGCTCTCCCGGCGGCAGGGACAGTCGCTCTCCCTCGCGCGCGACGCCGGGGAGTGGCTCGCGGCACAGCGCTGGCCCGGCAACGTCCGCCAGCTGAGGCACCTCGTCGAGCGGAGCGTCCTGCTGACCGGGAAGGAGCGGCTCGACGCGGCCGACTTCGCCTTCGTCGCGGGGATGGACGAGGGAGCCCGGCGCGGCTCGGCGGAGACCCCCGTGACGAGAACCCTCGAGGAGCTCGAGCGCGAGGCGATCGCGGCGAGCCTCGCCCGGCACGGCGGGAACCTCTCCCGCGCGGCCGAGGAGCTGGGGCTCTCCCGCGCGGCCCTCTACCGCCGCCTCGAGAAGTACGGGATCGGCGCGTGAGCTGGAAGGCCCGGGCACTCGTCTACCTCGCCTTCCTCCACGTCGCGCTCGCGGGCCTCGCCGTCCCGCTCCTCCGGGCGAGGCCCGCGTACCTCCTCGCCGCCGAGGCGGCGTTCCTCCTCTCGCTCGCGGCCGGGACCGTCCTCGTGAGGAGGCTCGCGGTGCCGATGGAGACTCTTCGCGACGGCGCGGACCTCCTCCGGGCGGGCGAGCTCGGTACGCGCCTGAGGAAGAGCGGCGCGCCGGAGGTCGACGCCCTCGTCGAGCTCTTCAACGCCATGCTCTCCCGGCTGCACGAGGAACGCGTACGACAGGAAGAGCAGCAGGCGTTCCTCGCGCGGGTCCTCGAGGCCTCGCCTCTCGGCGTCGTGACGCTCGGTCTCGACGGGCGGGTCGACTCCGCGAGCCGTGCGGCCGCGGCGCTCCTCGGGACGCCGGCGGAGGGGCTCCGCGGGAAGCCGCTCGCCAGTGCGCCCGTCCCGCTCGCGCAGGCCCTCGCGGAGCTTCCCCCGGGTGTGACACGGGTCGTCGCGCACGCCGGGGCGCGCCGGGTGCGGATCCAGCGGTCGCACTTCCTCGACCGGGGCTTCCCCCGGACGTTCTTTCTCCTCGTCGAGCTGACGGAGGAGCTGCGCCTCTCGGAGAAGGCGGCCTACGAGAAGCTGATCCGGATGATGTCGCACGAGGTGAACAATTCCGGCGCCGCCGTCGGGTCGCTCCTGACGTCGCTCCTGACGCTGGCGCCCCGCGTGCCCGAGGCCGACCGGGAGGACTTCACCGTGGCCCTCAGCGTCTCGAAGGAGAGGACGGAACGGCTCAACGCCTTCATGAAATCCCTCGCGGAGGTCGTGAAGGTTCCCGAGCCGCGCCTCGCCCCGGCCGACCCGAACGGCCTGGCCCGGTCCGTCGTCCTCCTCCTCGGGCCCCTCGCGGAGAGGCACGGGGTCGCCGTCGCGCTCGATGCCGACGGGGCGCTCCGCCCGCTTCCGCTCGACGCGGCGCTCTTCGAGCAGGCGCTCTTCAACATCGTGAAGAACGGTATCGAGGCGGCCGGGCGCGGGGGACGGGTCACGGTGCGGACGGCGGCCGAGGGGCGCGGCGCGATCGAGGTCCTCGACACCGGCCCCGGCATCCCGCCCGAGGTCGAGACCCAGCTCTTCACGCCCTTCTTCACGACGAAGCCGGAAGGGCAGGGGGTGGGCCTGACGTTCGTCCGGGAGGTCCTCGCGAGCCACGGCTTCCGGTTCTTCCTCGTGGGCCCCGCCGGCGGGCCCACCCGGTTCCGCATCGATTTCTGAAGCCGACCGGTCCGACCTTCGCCCCTTCGACGGCCTGGTGGAGGCAGAGGAGGCGGACGTTCCGAGATGGGTGTCGGAGAGGAGAAGGACCCGGACCGGCATCGCGCCCGAGGCTTCAGGACGTGCCCCACGCGTGGGGCAGCCCGGGTCCGGATCAGCCCTGGATCTTCTCGCGGGGAGGGTACTTCTGCCCCGGCAGGAGCCCCTGCGCGAAGGCGACCGGCTCCACGCGGCGAAGGCTTCTCGCCTGGTTGGGCGTGACGAGGCTCCAGGTGCGGTGTCGGCTGCTCATGTCCGCGCAGGTTGACGTGGACGCAGGCGAACGCCGGCCTCGCGCTGCCGGCGTGGAAGCGGACGGGGCTCCTGCGATAGCCTGAGTCCGAGTGGTGGCGCGCGACAGGAGGAACGGGGGGCGATGAACGGGAGACGTCTCGGACACTACGAGATCGTGCGGCGTCTCGGGTCGGGGGGCATGGGCGTCGTCTGGGAGGCGCGGGACACCCGGCTCGATCGCCTCGTCGCCGTCAAGACGCTTCCCGCGGAGGCGACCGGGGACGTGCAGGCGCGTGCACGCCTCCTCCAGGAAGCCCGTGCCGCCGCCGCTCTCGACCACCGTAACGTCTGCACCGTCCACGACGTCGGAGAGACCGAGGAAGGCGGCCTCTACGTCGTGATGGCTCTCTATCGCGGCCGATCGCTCAAGGAACGGATGGCGGCCGGACCCGTTCCGGTCGAGGAGGCGCTGGACCTCGCTGCGCAGGCCGCCGAGGGTCTCGCCGCCATGCACTCGCGGGGGATCCTCCACCGCGACGTCAAGCCCGCGAACCTGTTCGTCACGGAAACCGGCGACTTGAAGGTCCTGGACTTCGGGCTCGCGCTCGCCGCCACGTCGGCACGCCTGACGGCCACCGGTACGGTAATCGGCACTCTGGCCTACATGCCGCCGGAGCAGCTCCGCGGAGAGGAGATCGGACCCGCTGCCGATCTCTGGGCGCTCGGCGTCACGCTTTTCGAGATGCTCGCCGGTGAGCTCCCTTTCCCCGTCGGCAACCACGGCGAGCTCTTGAACGCGATCCTCAATCACCCGCCGGTGTCTCTGTCCCGGATGCGGTCCGGCCTGCCGGACGGGGTCGCGGACCTCGTCGAACGGTGTCTGGAGCGAGACCCCGGGGCACGTGTCTCGAGCGCCGCCGGGGTCGAGGCCTCCCTGAAGCGGATCCTCGGAAGGCCGGCCTCCGGGCCCCGAGCGCGCGAGGGAACGGGGGACGCCGAAAAGACCGTCGCCTTCTCGGGCGCCGCGGCGCCCCGCGATTCGGATGCGACTTCCTCGGCTCCTGCCGCCTCCGGCGAAGCGCCGAAGCTGAAGCTCTACGAGCACTGCGCCCGCGGGCGACAGCTCGTGCAGGAAATGGGGCTGGGGGGCTTCGAGCGTGCCCGCGAAGAGCTGGCGAAAGCGCTCGCGATCGACCCCGACCACCCGTCCGCCCACGCCATACTCGGCATGCTCCACTTGATGCGGCACATCGCGGGGGCCGACCCGTCCGACCTCGCGAACGGTCTCTCCCACCTCGACCTGGCGCTCGCGCACGACCCCTCGCTCGGCGACGCCTGGGTCTGGTCGTGCTACGGCCTCGCGCGGGAGTCGCGTTTCGCGGAGTCAGGGGCCGCCGGTCGCCGGGCGATCGAGCTCGAGCCGGAGAACCCGCTGGCTCGGTACTTCCTCGCCGTCACCCTGTGGCAGGTGGGCGTCGTGGCTTTCGACACGGAGGGCTGGGAGGAGGCCGTCGTGCTTCTCGCCCGCGCGACGGAGCTGGCGCCGGGCTTCGAGCCCTCGTACTCCGTGGCGGCCGACCTGCACATGCGGTTCGGTCGCTGGACGGCGGCGCGCGAGGCGGCTTCGGGAGCCGTGGCGATCGAGGAGAGCGGCGAGTTCGAGTTCTCGCGTTTCGTCGGCGGATACGCGGCGCTCGGCTGGGCCCAGCTGCGAGGCGGCAGGGTCGACGAGGCGGAAGCCGCGTTCGTGAAGGGGCTCCTTTCGACCGAGACGGACGACCACGTCTACGCGCGCGCGTACTGCGCTCTCGCCCGCTGCGGGCTTGGCGAGGTGCACCTGCGCCGCCGCCGGTACGACGAGGCTCTCGCCGCCTTCCGGCGCGCCGCCGAATACGCGCTGGCCAACCCGGACACGCTGGGCATGGGCTGGTTCGCGGCCCGTGCCGCCATCGGCATGGCTCGCTGCTTCCGCGGCCTCGGCATGGGCCGGGAGGAACGGGACGAGCTGAGCAGGGAGAGAGAGCTCGTCGCCTCGAAGTCCGGCTTCGATTTCCGAACGGTCTGGCTCGCTGGCGACGGTGAGCTCCGCTTCGAACTCGCGACGTTCGAGGCGTCGGCCAACCACCCGGGCGAGGCCGCCCGCGAGCTCGCGGAAGCTGTCCGCTGCGGCTGGCGCGCGCTGCCGCGCCTCGAGAGCGAGTCCGCGTGGGTCAGGCTGCGGGCGAGGCCGGAGGTGCTCTCGGCCCTCGCCCCGCTCGTTCGCTCGGCAGGATGACCGCGATCAGTTCCTGGCGCGCGTCGGACGACCTCGCCTTCCGGGACCTGCCCGCTCAGGGAGGATCCGGCGTGGACGACCGGCCACCCGACCGCATCCGGACGACGAAGAAGCAGGAGAGGCCGAGGAGCGCAAGGGCTATCGCCAGACCCACGGGTGTCGGCCGGCGGAGGGCGAGGAAGACCGCGGCCGCCGCGGCGAGGAGCGCCTTCATCCGGTAGTCCCAGCCCCGTTTCCTCTCGAGTTCCGCGCGGGACTCCGGGTTCCATTCGGCCGTCGGCCTGGACCCGGATGAGGCGTCGGGAGCGTCCCCCCGTTCGTGCTCCGGTCCGTTCTCCACGGGGCGCTTGCCGGCACTGCGTGACTCGCGGATGGTCTCGTAGGCCTGGTGGATCGCCTTCAGCTTCTCCTCGGCACGGTGCCGAAGAGGCGGATCGTGGCCGAACCGGTCGGGGTGCCAGACCTTCGTCAGGTCGCGGTGAACTCTCTTCACCTCGTCGTCGGACGCCGCCGGGTCGAGGTCGAGCAAGCGGTAGCTGTCGTCGAGGCGCATCGGACGTTCCGGGGACGTTACGACGCCGGGAATGCCGCCGCAAGCCGTGACGTTCTCCCGGGAAGCGGCCGCTGACTTGCCGAAGCGAATCCGCAAAAGGAGACCTGATGGAGATCCAGCTCCCGAACGGGCTCAGGTTGAACGTGCCGAGCTTCCCGGGCCACGTGGTCGTCCGGGCAGTCCTCGGCGTCGCAGCCCTGGCCGTCCTTCTCTCGTCCTGGTTCACGATCGCGCCCGAGGAGGCGGGCCTCGTCCTGCGGTTCGGCCGCTACGCCCGGACGGTCCCTTCGGGCCTTCACCTGAAGCTCCCGAGGCCGATCGAGACCGTCGTGAAGGTTCCCGTCGAGCGGCAGCTGAAGGAGGAGTTCGGCTTTCGAACCGAGTCCACGGCGGGGACCCGCCGGACCTATTCGAAGGAGGACCTCTCCGCCGAGTCCCTCATGCTGACGGGCGACCTGAACGTCGCCGTCGTCGAGTGGACCGCCCAGTACCGGATCCGCGACCCCTACAAGTTCCTCTTCAAGGTGAGGAGCGTCCAGAAGACGTTCCGCGACATGAACGAGACGGTCATGCGGGAGGTCGTCGGCGATCGAAGCGTCAACGAGGTCCTCACCGTCGGCCGGCAGGAGATCGCGGCCGAGGTCGAGCAGCGGCTCCAGGCCCTCTGCGAACAGTACGAAACAGGGATCAAGGTGGAGCAGATCGTCCTGCAGGACGTGAACCCGCCCGACCCGGTCAAACCCTCGTTCAACGAGGTCAACCAGGCGCAGCAGGAAAGGGAGAAGCTCATCAACCAGGCCCGTTCCGACTACAACCAGATCATCCCGAAAGCCAAGGGCCAGGCCCAGCAGACGCTCGAGCAGGCGGCAGGGTTCGCGACGGACCGCGTCAACCGCGCCCGGGGCGATGCCGAGCTCTTCATCAAGGTCCACGCCGCCTACCAGCGCGCGCCGGAGGTCACCCGGAGGCGCATGTACCTCGAGACGATGAGCGAGATCTACCCGAAGGTGAAGAAGAAGGTCGTCCTCGACGAGAACCTGAAGGGGGTCCTCCCCCTGCTCCCGATGCCGGGCACGCCGGAGGTGAAGCCGTGAAGGAGGTCCGGATCACGGTCGTCCTCGTCGCCGCGGCCCTCGCGGTCGTCGTCCTCTCGAGCTCCATCTACACCGTCAAGGAGACCGAGCAGGTCATCGTGACGCAGTTCGGCAAGCCCGTGGGCCGGCCCATCACCACTCCCGGCCTCAAGGTGAAGATGCCCTTCGTCCAGGAAGTGCACGCATTCGAGAAGCGCTTCATGGAGTGGGATGGCGATCCGAACCAGATCCCGACGAAGGACAAGCGGTTCATCTGGGTCGACTCGTACGCCCGCTGGCGCATCACCGACCCGCTCCTCTTCTTCCAGCGTCTCAGGGACGAGCGGGGCGCGCAGTCGCGCCTCGACGACATTCTCGATGGCGAGACGAGGAACACGATCGCCAAGAACGAGCTCATCGACCTCGTCAGGTCGACGAACCGGCCGTTCGTGGTCGCCGAGGACGTCGCCGAGCTGAGCCAGCCGGAGGCGGCGGAGAAGGTCGCCCACGGGCGGGACAAGCTGACGCAGGAGGTTCTCGAGAACGCTCGCCGCCGAACCGGAGACCTCGGCATCGAGATCCTCGACTTTCGGATCAAGCAGATCAACTACGTCGAGGCCGTTCGGCAGGAGGTCTACGCCCGGATGATCTCCGAGCGGAAGCGGATCGCCGAGCTGTATCGCTCCGAAGGGGCGGGCGAGGCGGCGAGGATCGCGGGGGAGAAGGAGCGCCAGCTCCGCGTCGTCGAGTCGGAGGCGTACCGGCAGGCCCAGGAGATCCGCGGGAAGGCCGACGCCCAGGCCGCCGACATCTACGCCGCCGCCTACAACCGCGATCCCGACTTCTACCGGTTCCTCAAGTCGATGATCACCCTGCGAGAGAGCATCGACCCCGAAACCACCCTCCTCCTCTCGACCGACAGCGAGCTTCTTCGGTACCTGAACTCGGCGAAGTAGGCCCTGATCCGCCCCGCACCGGGAGGTGCGGGGCGGATTCGTTTCCGTTTCCTCTCGGACAGCGGGCGCGTCAGTGGGGCGGTGGCGGATCGGTCACGGTTGCACCCGCGATCAGCACGGTCCGAGCTCTAGTTGCGATTCGATTGCACAACCATTTCGCCCCGCCCCGTAGTACGCTACCCGGTTGGCCTGGGCCTCCCCAGGTCAGGGCGGCGACGGGGGAGGCGGAATGGTCGCGATGGACTGCGAGTTCCGGAAGCCGAGCCCGGCGAGGATCACGAAGTTCTCTTGACTTTCGAAATGAATGAGCCACCATTCATCTCGTGATCATCACCTCGGGGCGACCGTGTCGGAGTGGTCAGCGAAAAGGCGCCACCCCATCCCCTGTTACCGACCGTTTCTTTGCGGAGGTCCCATGAAATTTGATGGCAAGGCCATCCAGTGCTCGATGTTGGACGGAGGCATCGCCGAGTTGCGCTTCGACCTTCAGGGCGATTCGGTCAACAAATTCAACAAGGCGACACTGGCCGAACTGGGGGAGGTGCTGGCTCTCCTCAAGGCAGAGCCGGGCGTAAAGGGGCTTCTCGTCACCAGCGGAAAAGATTGCTTCGTGGTCGGCGCCGACGTGACGGAGTTCGTCGAGTACTTCAGGAACACCGAGGATCAGCTGATCGAATGGATTCTCGAGGTGCACAAGCTCTTCTCCACCGTCGAGGATTTCGATTTCCCCACGGTGACGGCGATCAACGGGTTCGCCCTCGGCGGCGGCCTGGAATTCGCGCTGACGACGAGCTACCGGATCATGTCCTCGGAAACCCGGATCGGGCTGCCCGAGACCAAGCTCGGCATCTTCCCGGGCTGGGGCGGCACGGTGCGCCTCTCCCGCCTCGCAGGCGCCGACAACGCCATCGAGTGGATTGCCGGTGGCGAGCAGTACGCCGCCGACGTCGCTCTCAAGACCGGCGTCGTGGACGCGGTGGTCTCCCCGGACAAGCTGCGGGAGGCCGCCCTGAACCTGCTCGGCCAGGCCATCGCCGGGAAGCGGGACTGGAAGGCGCGCCGGCTCGAGAAGGTCTCCGCTCTCAAGCTCAACCCCACGGAAACCATGATGGTGTTCGAGACCTCGAAGGGCTTCGTCGCCGGGAAGGCCGGGCCCAACTACCCCTCGCCGGTGGCGGCGATCACCGCCATGCAGCAGGGCGCCGGGCGCAAACGTGACGATGCGTTGGCCATCGAGGCGGCGGCGTTCGCGAAGATGGCCCGGACTCCCACCGCCTTCAACCTGGTGACCATCTTTCTCGGCGACCAGTTCGTCGGGAAAGTCGCCAAGTCGATGGCGAAGACGGCCTCCAGGGTCGAGTCGGCGGCGGTCCTCGGGGCCGGCATCATGGGGGGAGGCATCGCCTACCAGTCGGCCTCCAAGGGCACCCCGATCGTCATGAAGGACATCCAGGAAAAGGCCATCGACCTCGGGCTGTCCGAAGCCCGGAAGCTCCTCGCGAAGCGGGTCGAGCGCGGCAAGATGACCGCCGACGAGATGGCCGAGGTGTTCACCCGGATCCGGCCGACTCTCTCGTTCGGGGACTTCAAGGGAGTCGGCATCGTCGTCGAAGCCGTGGTGGAGAACGAGAAGGTCAAGAAGTCGGTTCTCGCCGAGGTCGAAGACCAGGTGAAAGAGGACACGATCCTCGCGAGCAACACGTCCACGATCTCCATCACCCGCCTGGCCGACGGCCTGAAACGCCCCGAGAACTTCTGCGGCATGCACTTCTTCAATCCGGTGCACAAGATGCCGCTGGTGGAAGTCATCCGCGGCGCGAAGTCGGGCGACCGCGCCGTCGCGACGACGGTGAGCTTTGCCCTCGCGATGGGCAAGACGCCCATCGTCGTGAACGATTGCCCGGGTTTCCTGGTCAACCGGGTCCTGTTCCCCTACTTCGCCGGCTTCATGATGCTCGTCAACGAAGGCCTCGACTTCCAGAGGATCGACAAGGTGATGGAGAAGTTCGGCTGGCCGATGGGCCCCGCCTACCTTCTCGACGTCGTCGGCATCGACACCGGCTACCACGCCAACGCGGTCATGGCGCAGGGCTTCCCCGACCGGATGGCCTCCACCGAGAAGACCGCCCTCGGCACCATGTTCGAGGCCCAGCGCTTCGGCCAGAAGAACGGCAAGGGCTTCTACTCCTACGTCCCCGACAAGAAGGGCGTCCCGAAGAAGACGGTCGACCCGGAGGTCCTGGGACTCCTCAAGCCGCTGGTCCGCGTCGACAACGCCGCGTCGATCACCGACCAGGACATCATCGACCGGATGATGCTTCCGCTCGTCATCGAGTGCTCCCGATGCCTCGAGGACGGGATCGTCAACACTCCGGTGGAAGTCGACATCGCCCTCGTCTACGGCCTGGGCTTCCCGCCGTTCAGGGGCGGCCCGTTCCGCTACGCCGATGCCGTTGGACTGAAGGCCCTCTGCGAGAAAGCCGGCAAGTTCGCTGCGCTGGGCAAGCTCTACGAACCCACCGCCAGGATGCGCCAGCTCGCCGAGACCGGCGCCACCTACCACAAAGCGAGGTGACCGATGAAAGACGTCGTCGTCGTTGATGCCGTTCGCACCCCGATGGGCCGTTCCAAGGGAGGCATGTTCCGGAACGTCCGGGCTGAAAACCTCTCGGCTGCCATGATCAACGCCCTGCTCGCGCGCAATCCCAAGGTCGATCCCGCCGAGATCGAGGACGTGATCTGGGGTTGCGCGCAGCAGACCCTCGAACAGGGCTTCAACATCGCGCGCTTCGCGTCGCTGATGACCGCCATTCCACATACCGCCAGCGCCCAGACGATCAACCGTCTGTGCGGCTCTTCCATGAGCGCGCTGCACGCGGCGGCCATGGCGATCATGACCGATAACGGCGAGGTGTTCATCGTGGGCGGAGTGGAGCACATGGGCCATATCCCCATGACCCACGGCGTCGATGTCAACCCCTCCATGAGCAAGTACGTGGCCAAGGCCGCGGGAATGATGGGCATCACCGCCGAGGTCCTTGCGAAAACGCACGGGATCACCCGGGCCGCGCAGGATCAGTTCGCCCTGCGGTCGCACCAGAGAGCCCACGCGGCCCGGGTGGAGGGACGCTTCAAGGACGAGATCGTGCCCCTGGAGGGGCACGACGAGAACGGCTTCTCGGTCGTGTACGACTACGACGAGGTCATTCGCGAAGACACCAACATCGCGAGCCTCACAGCCCTCAAACCGGTCTTCGATCCCAGGAATGGCACGGTGACCGCGGGCAATTCCTCGGGCATCTCGGACGGCGCATCCGCGCTTCTGGTGATGTCGCGGGACCGTGCGCGGGCGCTGGGCCTGACGCCGATGGCCCGGGTCAGGGCCATGGCAACCGCTGGCGTGGATCCGTCCATCATGGGCTACGGCCCCGTGCCCGCCGTGAAGAAGGTTCTGGCCCGAGCCGGGATGAAGAACAAGGACATCCAGCTCTGGGAGCTCAACGAGGCCTTCGCGGCCCAGTCCCTCCCCGTGCTCAAGGATCTGCAGCTTCGGGACCACGTGGAGGCGAAAGTCAACCTCAACGGTGGGGCCATCGCACTGGGGCATCCGCTGGGCTGCTCCGGCGCGCGCATCACGACGACCCTGCTCCATCTGATGAAATCCAAAGGCCACGAGACCGGAGTTGCCGCGATGTGCATCGGCCTCGGGCAGGGCATCGCCACCGTTTTCGAGCGGGTCTAGGGAACGCGGACGAAACCCGAGTGACCCCGATTCGGCACCTTTCTGACTGAGACTTGGAGGCACCATGGCCCAGATTCTGGCGGACCGCAGAGACATCGATTTCGTCCTTCACGAACAGCTGAAGGTCGAGAGCCTCGCCAAACATCCCCGCTTTTCGGAGTTCAACCGGAAAGCCGTCGACATGATCATCTCCGAGGCGCGGAACCTCGCCGTGAAGGAGATCCTTCCCACCCAGGTCGATGGCGACCGCATCGGCGTCCACTTCGACAACGGGAAGGTGACGGTTCCCGAGTCGTTCCACAAGGCCTGGAAGGCCATCAAGGACGGTGAGTGGCTCGCGATGATCGAGGACCCGGAATGGGGCGGGCAGGGCATGCCCCGCCTGGTGGCCTCGGTCGCCGCCAGCTACCTCATGTCGGCGAACTTCGCCTTCATGATGTACGCGGGCCTGACCCATGGCGCCGGCGAGCTGATCGAGTCCTTCGGCACCGACAAGCAGAAGAAGCTCTTCCTCAAGAAGATGTTCTCGGGCGAGTGGACGGGCACCATGCTCCTCACCGAGCCCGAGGCGGGCTCCGATGTCGGCGCCCTGACGACGTCCGCCAAGCCGAACGGGGACGGCACCTACTCCATCACGGGCAACAAGATCTTCGTCTCGGGCGGCGAGCACGACATGGCGCCCAACATCATCCACCCCGTGCTGGCGCGCATCGAAGGCGCTCCGGCCGGCACCGCCGGCATCTCCCTCTTCATCGTTCCCAAGATCTGGGTCAACGACGACGGCAGCCTGGGCGAGCCCAACGACGCGGTCTGCACCGGGATCGAAGAGAAGATGGGCATTCACGGCAGCACCACGGCCTCGATCGCCCTCGGCAGCAAAGGCAAGTGCCGGGGCCTTCTGCTGGGAGAGGCGAACAAGGGAATGCGGGCCATGTTCCTGCTGATGAACAACGCCCGGCTGATGGTGGGGGACCAGGCCCTGTCCTGCGCGAGCGCCTCGTACATGCATTCGCTCAACTACGCGCGCACGCGCGTCCAGGGCCGAAATCTGAGCCAGATGATGGCCAGGAACGCCCCCGCCGTGCCCATCATCCAGCACCCCGACGTGCGCCGGATGCTGATGATCATGAAGATCTACGTCGAGAGCCTGCGCAGCCTCTCCGCCTACGTGGCCTTCTGTTTCGACGGCATCGAGACGTCCGCGGACCCGGAGGAGAAGGCCAGGCTCCAGGGCATCATCGACTTCCTGATTCCCATCCAGAAGGCCTACACGTCCGAGCGCGCGTTCGACGTCTGCAGCCTGGGCGTCCAGGTCTACGGCGGCTACGGCTACATAAGGGAATACCCGGTCGAGCAGCTGCTGCGCGACTGCCGCATCACGTCCATCTACGAAGGGACGAACGGGATCCAGGCCATGGACCTCTTCGCCCGCAAGCTCGGCCAGAACGGGGGCCGTCCCATCATCGACCTCGGCGACGAGATCCGGCGCGCCATCGGGGCCGCCGCCGACGTCGAACGCACCGCCGGGATGGCGGAGAAGATGGAGCAGGTGTTGCTCCGTCTCGAAGAGGTCGCCCGGCACATGGGGATGACCGCCATGTACGGCAACCTGATGACCGCCGCAGCCCACGCTCACCCGTTCCTGGAAGTGTGCGGGGACGTGGTCGTGGGGTGGATGCTCATGTGGCGCGCGCGGGTCGCCGCGGAAGCGCTGGCTGCGGGTTCCAAGGAGAAGGACGCGGTCTACTACGAAGGGCAGCTCAAGAACGCCGAGTTCTATACCCAGATCATGCTGCCGGTGACCATGGGAAGGATCGAGGCCATCCTCTCCGGGAGCAGCGTCGCCGTCGACATTCCCGAGGATGCCTTCGGAGGCAAGTAGCCTCCCGCACCTCTTTGGAGAACGCCATGGTCCATGAGCCCTTTTCCCCCGCGACGGCGGTTCTGTACGGGATGCCCCTCCGGTGGCTGTTCGTGCTGATCCCCCTGATCGGGCTGGCCTGTTTCGCCTGGATCATGGGGCGGCGCATCGCGCCTCTGCTTCGGGCAGCTTCTGACCCTCGATGGGACCGGATTCCGGAGCGGATCCTGCTGGTGCTCAGGATCTGGCTCGCCCAGTGGAGACAACCGCGCTACATGCTGGCCGGGGTGTTGCACATCGTCGTCTTCTTCGGGTTCCTGATTCTGGCGGCCCGATCCAGCCAGATGGTGGTACTCGGCTTCGTCGACGGATTCGTCTTTCCAGGTTTCGGCGGCGCGTTCGGTGCCTTCTACAACGTCGCCAAGGACGTCGCCTCCACCCTGGTCTTCCTGGCCGTCGTCGTCCTCGCCGTGCGTCGGGCCGTCTTCAAGCCGGCCCGATACGCCGTCCCCGAGAAGCTCGGCAAGGATCACACCCCGGAAGCCCTGCTGGTCCTCGGGCTCATCGCCACGCTCGTGGTCTCCGAAAGCGTGTTCGAGGGAGCCCTCCTCGCGGCGCAGGGGGAAGGGGCGGGTGCGGCCGTCCCGCTCACGATGACCTGGGGGTTCGAGCGCCTGCTGTCCGGCCTGCAGGTCTCGAGCCTGGCCCGCCTCAACCTGGCAGCCTATCTCGTACACGATCTGACGTTCTTCTTCTTCCTCTGCCTGCTTCCGCTCGGCAAGCACTTCCACGTCATCACGTCCCTCTTCAACGTCTTTTTCATGCGCGTGCGGACCGGCAACGTGAAGCCGGTGGTCTACGGCATTTCCGATGCGCAGCTGGATGACCTCAAATCCTTCGGCGTGAAGAAATTCGAGGACTTCACCTGGAAGCACGTGCTGGATTTCTACAGCTGTGTCGACTGCGGCCGCTGCAGTGATCGCTGTCCGGCCAACGCGGTCAAGAGGCCCCTCTCTCCGCGTTTCATCAGCATCAAGGCCCGGGACTCCATCTACGAGCGCAACCCGATCTTCGGAAAGATCAAGACCGAGTCCGTTCCCCTCATCGGCAGCATCTACAGCGAGGCCGAGATCTGGTCCTGCACCACCTGCGGCGCCTGCGAGGAGGAATGCCCCGTCGGTATCGAGTACATCGACAAGATGGTGGACCTGCGGCGGGGCATGGTGGACGAGGGGCTGGTGCCCCAGTCGCTGCAGAAGCCGATGAGCGCCCTCGAGAAGCGCGGCAATCCCTGGGGCAAGCTGGAGAAGAAGCGCGCCGAATGGACCTCGGGTGTCGGCGACGGCGTGACGGTGAAGCTCGTCGAGAAGGGCGACACCGCCGAAGCGCTCTATTTCGTGGACAGCATCAGCTCCTACGACGCCCGCATGCAGAAGATCGCCCAGGCCACGGCCCGGGTGCTCGGCAAGGGGGCATCGATTTCGTCGTGATCGGCAAGGACGAGAAGGACAGCGGGCACGACGTCCGGCGCTTCGGCGAAGAGATGCTCTTCCAGAGCCTGAAGGAGCAGAACACCGAGGCCATCAAGGCTTCGGGAGCCCGCCGGATCGTCGTCAATGATCCCCACACCCTGAACGCCCTCAGGAACGACTACGTCGACATGCCGCCGGTGCAGCACGTCAGCGAGCTCATCGCGCAGGGCGTCGAGAGCGGAAAGCTGAAGCTCGCGCCCCTGGCGGACTCCTCCAAGACCTACACGTATCACGACCCCTGCTACCTCGGTCGCCACAACGACACCTACGACGCGCCTCGTCAGGCCATCGATTCCATCCCCGGGCTCAAGCGCGTCGAGATGACGGGCAACTGCCGGGACCGTTCGTTCTGCTGCGGCGGTGGCGGCCTGATGCTCTTCTACGAGCCCGAGGAAGAACAACGCATGGGCGTCGTGCGGGTCGAGCAGGCCCGGCAATCCGGTGCCGACGTCATCGTGACCGCCTGCCCCTACTGCCTGACGAACATCGAGGACGCCATCAAGGTGGCGGGACTCGAAGGCAAGATGGAAGTTCTCGACCTCGTCGAGCTCGTGGACGGACAGCTACAGAACTGAATCTGCAAGAGGAGTGCGATATGGAGATCCTGGTTTGTGTCAAGCGCGTTCCCGACTCGGCTGAGAATGAAATCAGCGTGGGTCCGGGAGGCGCGGATATCCGGCGCGAGGACCTGGTCTACTCCGTCAACGAGTGGGACAACTACGCGGTGGAAGAGGCCATCCAGATCGTGGAACGCGTCGGCGGAAACGTGACGGTCGTCTCCGTGGGCGATACGGAAGCCGAGGAGATCGTGCGCCGGGAGATGGCGATGGGAGCCAACCAGGGACTCCTCGCCACGGACGCCGCCTTTACGGGCTCCGACGGCCTCGGGATCGCGACCATCCTCGAGGCCGTTGCGCGGAAGACGAAGTACGATCTGATCCTCACGGGAGCCCAGGCCGACGACGGGGCGGCCCAGGTGGGGGGCATGCTGGGAGCGTTGCTCGACTGGCCTTATGCCTCGCTCGTGAACCTCATCAAGGTAGAGGGAGACAAGGCCCTCCGGATCGGCCGTGAGATCGAGGGGGGGAGCCAGGAGATCAGCGACATCGAGCTCCCTTGCGTCCTCTCGATCCAGACCGGCATCAACGAACCTCGCTACGTCGGCATCCGCGGCATCCGCAAGGTGGCGTCCGTGGAGATCCCGGTGCTGGACGGCGGAGCCCTGGGCCTCCCTCCTGAAACGGTCGGAGCGGCGGGCGCCCGGGTCAGGCGCGTGGATTACTTCGTCCCTCAGACGGGTGCAGGCGCCGAGATGCTCACGGGAAGTACCGAGGAAGTCGCCGGCAAGTTGGTCGATCTCCTGAAGGCCAAGGGAGGGATCAAGTAGTGGACGCCAAGATCTTCGTTTTCATCACCCACACGGACGGCAAGGCCGACGATTCCGCCCTCGAGCTGGTCACGGCCGCCCGGAGCCTGTTTCCCGGCTGCACGCCCAACGCTCTCGTCGCGGGCTCCGGTGTCGGCCCGGTGTGCCAGGAAGTGGCGGCGTCCTTCGGTGAGGTCTGGAAATTCGACCAGGCCGCGCTGGCCTATCCCAACGCCGAGCTGCTGCGGCCGCTCCTGGTCAAGGTTCTTCCCGCCGGGGCCACGCTGCTCCTCGCCCACAACACCTTCGGCCTGGATCTCGGGCCGGGGCTCTCGGTAAAGCTCGGGGTCACCTACGTGCCGGACGTGGTGGGTGTCGACGGGCTGGAAGGCACGACGCTCAAGGCCGTGCGTCAGGAATACGCCGGCCAGGTGAGCGCTCACGTCCACTGCGACATCGCCAGGGGCGCGGTGATCACGGTGCGTCCCGGCGCCTTCAAACCCGCCGAAGCCGGAGCCGCCGCGGGGCAGGTCGTCGACCGGTCGGAGGACGCCACGGGGCTCGCCGCTCGCCGGACGTTCGTGGAGCTGATCCAGGCGGAAGCCGGAGACATCGATATCACCCGCGAAGACGTGCTCGTCTCCGTCGGCCGGGGCATTGGCGACAAGGAGAACATCCCGCTCGTGGAGGAGCTCGTCGAGGCGATGGGCGCCGCGCTCTCGTGCTCGCGTCCGATCGTCGATGCCAAGTGGCTCGACAAGGCGCGACAGGTCGGCACCTCGGGGAAGACCGTCAAGCCCAGGGTCTACCTCGCGCTGGGCATCAGCGGATCGTTCCAGCACGTCGGCGGCATCAAGGGGAATCCCTTCCTGCTGGCCATCAACAAGAACCCCAAGGCCGCGATCTTTCAGGTGGCGACGATCGGAGTGGTGGCCGACCTGCTGGAGCTGCTGCCGGTGTTGACGGAGAAGATCCTGAAGAGCAGGTGAACGCCTGCTCCTCGTGTCTCTGCGATGAGGGCCGTGCAGACGCACGGCCTTTCTCGTGTAGTACGCCCAGCATGGGCTTCAGCCAGCGGGTGGGAGTCCCGCCGGGAGGAGGTCACACCGACCTGAGCGAAGCGCAAGGGCGGAAGCGCGAGCGACCGTCTGAAGGAAGCGTGGAGCGAGACCTGTGAGCCGATGAACAAGAACCGGATATGAGGCGGAGTCTCCCGGGGCGAGCGACCTACTGATCGCGAAGCTCCCGTGACCAAGGGGAGACAGCGTAGATCCGGCGGTTTGTGCAGGGAAAGCTGAAGTTCTTATCTGGGGAGATCTCGCCTCAGGCCCGAAAGGGTCACGTCGCGGAAGCCGGTGGAGCGAGAAGTCAGCAGAGGCCGTGGTACCGGCGAGAGCCGAAGAAGGGTCAAACGGACGGGAGGCCAATCGACCGTCGACCTCGCAGGGTAATGCCTCAGAAGTCCGGGAAACTGGAGCTGCCGTCGAGGGGTCCTGGTGAAGCCGGGGCAGGCAGACGGAGCGAGGAAACCCAAGCGGCGGAAGAGGGAGACGAGGGCTCAGGCGCGCGATAGAGCGGGGCTTCCGACGCCCCGCTGCGTGACCTCAACCGGACGAACCGCCGGATGCGGACCCGCATGTCCGGTGGTGTGGGAGGGGAGCGGCGGTCACCTACCGCCGCCCCCTATCCCGATTGCCCAGCATGAGCCACCGCCAGCGGGGGGAGCACCCGTGGGAAGGAGGTCACACCGACCCGAGCGAAGCGCAAGGGCGGAAGCGCGAGCGACCGTCTGAAAGAAGCGTGGAGCGAGACCCGCGAGCCGACGAACAGAAACCGGATAGGAGGCGAAGTCTCCCGGGGCGAGCGAGCATGTGATCGCGAAGCTCCGTGACCAAGGGAGGCGGCGTAGATCCGGCGGTTGTGCGGGGAAGGTGGAGGCTCTTACCTGGGGAGACCTCGCCTCGGGCCTGAAAGGGCCACGCGAGAGCGGAGCGAGGAGTCAGCAGAGGTCGTAGTAGCCGCACAAGGGCGGTGAAGGGGCCGAACGGAAGGGAGAGCGAGGCGGCCTTGAATCTCGGGAGGCACGGCTCCAGAAGTCGAGCGGACAGCTCGAGCTGCCGTACGAGGATGCGGGTGAAGCCCGCGGGGCGAACGGGAGGGGGAATCCCTTCGGGCGAGGAGAGAAACGAGCGCTCGGGCACGGATCGCCTGATGGAAGAGGTCGTCGAGGCGGCGAACCTGAAGGCGGCGTTGAAACGGGTGCGGCAGAACAAGGGCGGCCCTGGCATCGACGGGATGACGGTGGGAGAGCTGCCGGAACACCTGAAGCGGGAATGGATACGAATCCGTGAGGAACTCCTCGGGGGAAGTACCAGCCGCGGCCGGTGAAGAGGCAGACGATCCCGAAGGCGGGGAGGGCGAGCGCGAGCTGGGCATCCCGACCGTGCTGGACCGATTCATCCAGCAGGCCCTGTTGCAGGTCCTGCAACCGAGATTCGACCCCGGATTCTCCGACCACAGCTACGGCTTTCGGCCTGGACGGCGGGCGCACGACGCGGTGCGGCGGGCGCAGGCGTACGTCCAGGGGGGCCGGCGGTGGGTGGTGGACGTGGACCTGTCGAAGTTCTTCGACCGGGTCAACCACGACATTCTCATGGGGAGGCTGGAGAAGCGGATCGAGGACAAGAGGGTGCTGGGGTTGATCCGTCGCTACCTCGAGGCCGGGGTGATGGTCTCGGGGTGGTGGTGGAGCGACACGAAGGGACGCCGCAGGGCGGCCCGCTGTCGCCCCTGCTGGCCAACGTGCTCCTAGACGAAGTGGACAGAGGACAAGAGCGCGGTGGACTACGCGACGAGGCGGGACTTCCTCGGCTACAGCTTCTGGGTGGCCGCGGGCAAGGTCGTCAAGCTGCGAGTGGCGAGCAAGGCCCTTGGTGCGATGAAGGAACGGGTGCGGGGATCACCAGGCGCAACGGTGGCCGGAGCCTGCCGAGGGGTAACTGAGGAGCTCAAGGGATACCTGCCGGGCTGGAAGGAGTACTTCAAGCAGGCGGACACTCCCGGCGTCTTCTCCGACCTCGACAAGTGGATCCGGCACAAGCTGCGCTGCCTGCAGCTGAAGCAGTGGGAAGCGAGGAAGACCGTGTTCCGGGAACTCCGGCGCGCGGGATGACCGAGCGGACGGCGGCGAAAGTCGCCGCGAACACGCGACGGTGGTGGGCCAACTCCGCGATCGCGATCCACATCGCACTGCCGACCCGGTACTTCGACGAGCTGGGGTGCCCCGGCTCGCCCCGTGACCTCAACCGACCGAACCGCCGGATGCGGACCCGCATGTCCGGTGGTGTGGGAGGGGAGCGGCGGTCACCTACCGCTGCCCCCTATCCCGATTGCACGCCCGGCCTGAATCTCGGCCAGCGGGTGGAAGTCCCGAGAGGAGGAGGAGCGACCTGCACGGTCCGTGCCCTCGAAACGGGACCTGCGGCCGCAATCGATGATCTTCTCCGTGGCGTCTCCGGCGGTCCCCGCTCCGTGCCGCTACTTCTCCCCGAGGAGGCGGACGACGTCCTTCTCCAGGGCGGCGAGGTCGCTCTCACACTCGCGCCGCGCCCGCAGTCGTCCGCCGCGGTCGACGACGAACGCGACGGGAAGGCCCAGGATCCCGCCCCAGCGCTTCGCGACCTCGTCGTCGCCCAGGGCGAGGCGGTATTTCACCTTCAGCTCGCCCTGGAACTCGCGCACGGGCTCCGGGGACTCGTCGAGCGAGATGCCGAGGACGACGAGGCCCTTTTCCCGGTACTTCGACTGCATCTGGACGTAGCGCGGCGCCTGCGAACGGCAGGGCGCGCACCAGGTCGCCCAGAAGTCGACGACGACGACCTTTCCGCGGTACGCGGCCAGGTCGAGCCGTTTCCCGTCGAGGTCGGTCATCCCGAGCGCCGGCGCGGGCCCGCCGACCTTCGGCGCAGGAACGTCGGCGCCTCGCGCGGCGGGAGCCAGAAGGATCGCGAGCGCCGCGGCGCAGAGGACGAGGGTCGGCCGGGCGACGGCGTCAGCCACGGCTCGGTTCACCCGATTCCGTCGGGTAGCCCTTCTGGACCCAGTCCTGCCCGAAGTTCTTCGGCACGTAGAGGACTTTCACGCTCGAGAATCCGGCCGCCACGAGCATCCTCCAGGGCTGCTCCATGTTCGGGCAGCGTTCCCAGGGGCAGCAGCCGCAGTAGAGGACGATCGGCTTCGTTTTCGGGAGACCGGAGACGGCCTTCCTGAGCGCGTCGAGCCCCGCCTGGTTCGCTCCCGGCCCGGCGAACAGCGACCCCGGGATGTGCGCCTGGAC
>JADKBZ010000025.1 GCA_016714815.1 Holophagales bacterium | reverse complement strand
CCTCCTCGGACAGACACTGCACAGCCGAGGCAGCCCGCCATTCCTGCTCGACTCTCCCTGCTATCCTCGAGACCGGCTCCCGAGTTTCAGCGGTCGGCTGTTCTCCGTAACCGTCCTGACGAGCTGCTCGGAAGCGCCGGCGGGAATCGTCGCCTCGATCTCCAGCGTCACCGTCACGCTCGCTCCATCGAGCCCGGCGAAGTGTGAAATGGCCTCGTCTGCGATCCGTCTCGCGTCCCTTCCGGCGCGAGCCGGGTCCAGCGTCACCACTCCATGGAAGCGGCGTGGGAGGCGCGGCCCCATGGATTCCGTTGGTGACACACCGCCAGCACCGGCTGCGGAGGATGAGGCTCTGCCAGAGCCACAACCGGTAGCGCCCCTGGAATCGCTCCTGCCGTCGGGGGCTCTGCCGCCGCGGACCTCGTCTCCTCGTCGATCTGCCTCCGCGCGACTCGATGTAGCGCGGCTGGAGGCGCCGTGCCTCGGCACGTTCCATATCCTCGCGGACGCGGGCGACGCGGCCCGAGTCCAGCACCTCGTGGGCGAGGGCGCGGTCTTCGATGGGCCTCGGCGTCAGAGAGCTTGCATGGCACCGTGTAGGCGATCCGCTCCGGGAAGGGTGGCCGGCCGTCGAACTTGAGGAGACTCTCCTTGACCATCCGGCGCGTCAGGTCGGAGACCTCCACCTGGTGGACGGAAGATCAAGGTCAACGCGTCGGGGCGGTGCCAATGCACGCTGACGACGGTGACGACGGCATCGGGGTGGACGCCGCGGAGCGCCGTCTGCGTTCTCACCGCACGAGAGCGCGACTGGAACTCCGTTCCGATGCCCCTCGGGCGGACGCGAAGGGAGAAGCCGGGAGACAGCGCGCGAGGGCTCTTCCTGCTCGCTCTCTGACTCCCGGGCTGCGGCCGCCTGTCTATTCCCTGAAATCAGCCCGTTGGGCAGTGGGACCGCTCGGGGTCGCAGACCTCGTTCGGGGTGACGGGCGGAAGAGGGGTCACGGGGCTGGGATCGGGCGATGGGACTGGGGAGACTGAGGGCAGGAGGCCCATCCCTTCGGTCAATCGGCGGGCGAGCCAGCGGGCGAGGTCGAGCGGCGAGGATGGGGTGTTCCTCTGCGAACGGAGGCCCCAACGCGGCTCCACGGCACGGTTCTGCTCGGCACCCGATACCGGGCACGCGGCGAGCAGGGCAAAGCCCAGGACTATGGATACGACTATCTTCTTCACGACGGCCTCCTTCAGCCTCTCTCGAGGGTCCGATAAGGGCGTCGGGGAGCGCTCTCCGAGGTGCCTCGCCTCCTAAGCTGCGCGAGAAGGCCGTTCTTCCAACAGGAGCGACGAAATATTTCTAGACAGCTTGGCGGAGACGTTCCGAGATCTGCTCCTGGGCGCGGCTCCGAAGGGTCTCGACGAGATCGACGTCCGGGAGATCGCCCCCGAGGGCCGCTTCGAGAGAGGCCAGGATCTCCGGGTCCGCCGCTCCGAGCGCCGCCACCTCCTCAGAGAGTCGGGAAAGGGCCTCTAGCGCCCGAACCGACTCGCCCGACCGCGCCAGGGCCTCGACTCGAAGCAGGCGCATCGTCAGCTCGTCGACCTTCGAACCCTGGGCCGAGTAATGACGGGCCGCCTCGTCAGAGGCCCGGGCGGCCTCTGAGTAACGCTTTCCCTCGAACAGGGTCCTGGCGAGGTTGGCCCTGACGAAGGCGTGAACCGCTGGTCGGGCGTCGCGTCCCACGAGCCGAAGGGCGCGGGCATACTCGCGGCGGGCCTCATCGATTCGGCCCAGGTTGAGGAGACAGGTACCGAGTCCGTTGAGAGCCGCCACGTAGGCGTTCCAGCGCTCATATCTCGCCAGGACGGGTAGGATCTCCCGGAGTTCGTCGATTGCTTCCTCGTCCCGGCTGAGGTACGAGAGTGCGACGGCATGCGCATTGCCAGCCTTGGCCGCTTCGTCTTCGAGGCCGAGCGCCTTGAATGACAGCCGGGCCCGTTCTATCAGGTGAAGAGCCTCGGTCGCGCGGTCGAGGAAGGCCCGGCGCTGGCCTTCGAAGAGCTCGACGGATGCAAGACGCCGCTCGGATGTGGACCCGCGGGCGAAAGCTGCGTAGGAGCGCCGAAGGACCCGGCCGGCACGGGGAAACTCGCCGGACCAGAGACACGCGTTGCCATCCACGAGCAAGGAAAGCCCGAGCAGGTCGTCGAGCGGGTAGGCGCGCTCGGCGGGGGCATCGAAGGCCCGGCCGTCGGAGCGGGCCTCGAGGACGCGGTCCGTCGAGGCGCGGCCGAAGCGGGCCCAGCGAGCGGGGCCTTCGACCATGTTGTAGAGGGCGTCGTCGAGGGCGTAGCCGAGGCCGTAGCGGTCTCGGAGGGCGAGGAGGTCGAGGTCGGCGAGGGCCTCTCGGAGGTCCTCTTCCGGGGCCGCCGCGGCGTTCAGGAGGCGGCTCTTCACCTCCGCAGCCTCTCGGCTGGCGGCGAAGATCTCCCGCATCGCTTCTTCGCCCCCGGGCCTCGGCCGGTCGAGCCGGACGCAGTCGGGGCGACACCGAAAGGTGTCGCCCTCCGGCAGCTCGGGTTCGGCCAGGGCCGCTTCGAGCCCGGGGAGGGTCGACTTGAGTGTCTGGTCGAGCTTCTCGATCTCCCGGTAGGCCGCGGCGCAGGCCGGGCAACCCGCGAGGTGGCGCCTCAGCCGCGCGGCCTCCAGCTCGGACATCTCCCCTTCGAGGAGGACGAGGAGGGAAAAGTCGTCCGGGTGGGGCGCGGTCATCGGGTGACTCCGAGAACGGAGCGGAGGCGGCGGATGCAGCGGTCGAGGAGGGTCCAGACGACGTTCAGCGAAGCGTAGGAGAGGGCTTCGGCCGTTTCCTTGAGGGTCTTTCCCTCGAGGTAGTGGGCCCGGATGAGGCGGCGGCAGGCGGGAGTCGTCTGCGCGAGCGTCTGGCGGAGGAGGATGCGGACGTCGGCGTCCGGGCCTTGAATCGGCAGGTCCTCCGCCGTCCTCAGGTCGTCCTCGATGGGCTCCTCACGCCGGACGCCGCGTCTGCGGAGGAGCTGGAGCGTGCGGAGATGCAGGATCCGGAAGACGAGCCCTTCGGAGTCGCGGACCGGCTCTTCGTAGCGCATGAGCTCGAGGACCACGTCCTGGATCACGTCGTCGACCTCGGGAGCCGAGAGCCGGAACCGGTGCCGGACGTGCGCTTCCATTCGGCGGCACAGGTCTCCGCGGCCCGCGATGTTTTCGGCGAGCTCCAGCCGGGTCCGGGGGGTCCGGGGTTCGGCATCCATCACTAAGCTCCGCGAGACGCCGAATTCTCCAACAACCCCGCATCATTTTTTTCGGGAATTCGTCAGAAAGACGGCTTTCGTCCCCTTTTCGCGGCCGGAAGGACCGGGATCCGGCCAGTTCTCCGAAAAAATGGATCAGTACGGGTCGTGCAGCCGGACCACCCTCGAGTTCACCTGGCACGTCACCTCGTAGGTGATCGTCCCGAGCTTCTCCGCCCACTCCTCGCAGGAGATTTCCAGCTCACCGCTTCGGCCCATCAGGACGACCTCGTCGCCGACCTTCACGTCCGTCCCGGGTCCGAGGTCGACCATGCTCTGGTCCATGCAGACGCGGCCGACGACGGGAAAGCTCCGCCCGTCGATGAGAACGCGCCCCCGATTCGAGAAGAGGCGGTTGAAGCCGTCGGCGTAACCCGCGGGGATCGTCGCGATGGTCGTGTCGGCGGGGGCGACCCAGGTGCGGCCGTAGCCGACGGAGGTGCCGCGCGCGACCTTCTTCACGAAGGAGACGCGGGTCAGGAGGCTCATCCCGGGCTTCAGGGGAATCGTGGCGGGCGACTCGGGGTCCGGACGGAAGCCGTAGACCATGATTCCCGGCCGCACCAGGTCGAGCCAGGAGGACTCGTGGCCGAGGATGGCGCCCGAGTTGGCGCAGTGGACGAGGAGCCGCCGCATGGCGGCTTCCTGCACGAGGCCCGCGGTCGTCCGGAAGCGGAGGATCTGCTCGCGCGTGAAGGTCGCGTCCGCCGCATCGCTCACGGGAAGGTGGGTGAAGACCCCCTCGAGGACGACGCCCGGGAGGCCGACGACGAATCGCGCCAGGGCGGGAGCCTCGGCGACGCTCACGCCGACACGCCCCATTCCCGTGTCGACCTTCAGGTGAACCGACGCCGGGCGGTTCGCGTCGCGGACGGCCTCGCCCAGAGCCTCGGCTTCCTCGCGCGAGCAGACGGCGAGAGTCAGGCCGGCCTCGACGGCGGCCCTCATCTCCCACGGGAACGTCGGGCCGAGCTTGAGGATGGGGAGCCTGAGCCCCGCCTCGCGCAGCTGCAGGCCTTCCGGCACCGTCGCCACGCCGAGCCAATCGGCCGTGCCTGTGGCTTCGGCCATCCGAGAGACCTCGACCGCGCCGTGCCCGTAGCCGTTCGCCTTCACGGCGACGAGGACCTTCCGCTCCGGGCCGACCGCGGCGCGGATCGCGCGGAGGTTGTCCCGGATGTTGCCGAGGTGGACGCGGGCGTGTGTGGCGTAGAGGAGGCTCATCCGCGGATCACGACTTTCTGGACGTAGGGGCTCGTGCTCGCCGCCAGGAGCGCGCCGTAGCCGGGCCAGAACGCGAGCTCGTCCCCCACCTTCACATTCTCCTCCGCGTCCTCGACGTCGAGGATCAGGTGGTCGCTCGACCCGCCGAGGACCTTGATCCCCGGCATCAGCGGCTCGATGCCGTCGACGACGCAGTCCTGCCGGCCGAGGTTGCAGATGGCGCGCAGGTGGACCCCCCGGTCCTCGAACTCCGGCGTGTCGCCGAAGGCGTCCTGCCCGCGGTCGCCGATCGGCATCGAGGGCTTGCGCTCCACCTCGACGACCTCGGCCACGATCCGGAAGGTGTCCTGCCGGGTTCCCGGCCAGGGGCTCCGGTCGATGACGTTGCGGCCGAGGACGATCGCCTCGCCGATGCGGAAATGGTTGATCTCCCGCGGCATCTCCCCGCTCTCGAGAAGGGGGAGGTTGGCGCTGTTGCCCCCCGAGAGGACGTTCAGGGCGAGCCCCGTCGCCTCGCGGCAGCGGTCGCGCACGTCGATGAGGGCCTTCATGTTCGCCACCGTCGGGATCACTCCGCCATAGCAGGCGAGGTTGCAGCCGAGGCCGATCACCTCGATGTTCCGGAGCTTTCCGGCGCCCCGCACGATCTCGATGGCGCGGTCGGGCCAGACCCCTTCGCGCAGGTCTCCCACGTCGACCATCACGATGACCTGGTGGAGGACGTCGTGCATCACCGCCGCCTCGGAGAGGAGCTCGATGGTGCGCAGGTTGCTGTTGAGGGTCACGTTCGCGCAGCGGACGACGTCGGTGACGCGGCTCGGCGCCGGAATCCGGAGGAGCATGAGAGGACGGTCGATGCCGGCGTCCGCCATCGACAGGAGGTTCTTGATCCGGCTGTCTGCGACCATGTCGGCCCCGCCCGCTACGAGCGCGCTGACGACCGCCGGGTGGGCGCAGGCGACCTTCGTCACCGCCGCAACCCGCACGCCGTGAAAGTGGCAGAGGTTGATGACCGAGCGGGCGTTCTGGGTGATCCGGTCGGGGTAGATCTCGAGGCGGGGCGTTCGGATGTACATGGAAAGGGGCTCCTGATCACTTCCGGGCCGTCGACGCCTGCGCGTCGATCCACTGGCGGAACGTCGCGCGGACGTCGTCGGGGAAGGCGTGGGCAAGGGTGCCGAGGGCGCTGAAGCGGTACTCGGCGTCGACGAGGATCGTGGCGGACGGGTCGGGGAGGAGGTGCCTGCCGGCGCCGGTGCAGACGGCGCGCAGGCACTCGGCGGCGCCTTCCACCTTCGTCAGGGCGCCGCCCGTGGCGACGACCCATTTCACGGCGGTCAGGTCCTTTCCCTTGACGACCTGGCGGCGGCCGGTGGGGGTGTAGAGGTCGGAGACGACGCCCGCGTGCCGCCGGGCGCCGATGGAGACGGCCTTCTCGCAGAGCCAGCGCGTGAGCGCCTTCTCCCGCTGGGTGGCCGGAAGGGCTGCGAGGTCCTCGAGGTGCGCCTCGGCCGCCGCGTCCCCCGAGAGCTCGACGACGTGCCGGGCGTTCACGTAGACACCGAGGTCCCCCTCGACGGTCCGCTTCGCGCGCGGCTCCGGCTCCACGAGGCGGGAGTGCCACTCGGCGCCCCCTTCCGTCACGCTGTGGACGTCCGTCGTCGCGCCGCCGACGTCGAAGACGAGGCAGTCGCCCGCGACCTCGGCGAAGAGCTCGGCGGCGCGGAGGACGGCGCCGGGCGTCGGGAGGATCTCGTGGCGCGTGAGCGTTGCGAGGCGCGCCATCCCAGGCGCGTGAACGATGTGGCGGCCAAACGCCTCGTGGACGAGGCGGCGGAGAGGATCGACGTTCAGGACGTCGACGTCGGGGAAGACGTTCTCGGCGACGAAGAGCTCGACGCCCGCGGCACGGAAGAGCTCCTCGATCGGCCTCCGAAGGGCCGCGTTTCCCGCGTAGAGGACCGGAACCGCCAGGCCGCGCCTGGAGGAGTCCGACGAGTCCGCGGCGTCGGCGGCCTGACCAGAGCTCGCGAGGCTCGCGAGCTTCCGCGCGTTGGCGAGGACGATCGCCTTCTCGCCGTAGTCGACGCCGCCGGCGAGGAGGACGAGGTTTGGGCGGAGCGCACGGATCTCGTCGAGCTCGAAGTCGCCGAGCTCTCCCGCCGTCACCATCTTCACGATCCCGCCCGCGCCGAGCGCGGCCTCCCGCGCCGCGCGGGCGGTCATCGAGAGCGTCAGGCCGTGGACGGTCATCCGGAGGCCGCCGGCCGCCGAGCTGTTGACGAACGTCTCGGCCCCGGCGGGGTCGAGCCCGGAGGTCGCGGCGAGGTCCGCGAGGGCCGTGTCGACACCGAGGCCGACGTCGCCGGATGCGACGCTCGTCGGGGCGAAGCCCTGGGCGACGTGATCGAAGCCGCCGCCGGCCCGACGTACGAAGCCGTTCGCCTTCGTGATCGTCGAGCCGACCTCGAGCGTCAGGATCTCGATCCGCCTCAAAGCCCGCGTGCCTCGTTCCCCGCCTTCCGGGAGGGAAGGCGCGACAGAGGGCGGCCCGCCGCCGCACCCCCGGCCGGATTCGTTATGCGGCGCCCCGCGCGCGGAGCGCCTTCACCATCGCGTTCACGACGTGGATTCCCTTCGTCCCGCGGCCGAAGGTGGCGTCGAGGCCGGTCTCCTTCGCCATGTCGCGGTTCACCTGCGTGCCGCCGGCGACGAGGACGACCCGCTCGCGGATTCCCTTCTCGCGGCAGAGCTCGGAGAGCTTCCTCATCTGGGCGCGGTGCGTGTCGTTGTGGCTGATGATCGTGGAGATCAGGATGGCGTGCGCGCCGGTCTCGATGGCGGCGTCGACGAGCTTGCCGATGGGCACCGACGTCCCGAGATAGTGGTACTTCACCCCGTACTTCTCGATGCCGCCGTGCTTGATGTCGAGGATCTCGCGGAGGCCGACGCTGTGCTCGTCCTCGCCGACGGTCCCGGCGACGACCTTCAGGCCGACCGCCTTCACCACGTCGCGCAGCTCCTGCTCGGGAAGGATCACTTCCTTCTCGGGGATCTTCAGCGTCGTCCGGTCGATGTCGAACGCGACCTTTCCCTTCACCTCGACGAAGCACCCCTCCGCCGGGTGGAGGACCATCGTGTTGATGACCTCCGGGTCGGCGAGCCCCATCTTCTTCGCCATCTCGACGGCGTAGACCGGGGCGATCTCCTCGTTCTCGGGGACGAAGAGCTGGATCAGGACCGTCCCGTCGCCCGCCCACTCGGCTTCGGGCTTGATGGAGTTTCCCTTCCGGTAGGGCAGCGTCTTCGCGAGGCGCGCGTTGCAGTTGTCCTCGGGATCGAGCTCGTCGATGAAGACGATCTTGCCGGGGTCGCAGAGGGTGCAGCCGCCGATCGGGTCGCACGCCTTCGTCGCGCCTTCGGGGAGGTGGTTCGTCCCGAAGTGGTCGCAGACGGGGGCGAAGTAGTCCGCGTCGCGGACGACGAGCGAGCCCGCGCCGACGCCCCCGTTGCCGTCGCGCGCGATGCCGTCGCCGCTGCGCTCGGGGTACTTCGCCGAGTCGACGAAGAAGCCCTTCTCCACCGCCGCGAAGTAGCCGCCCACCTCGAGGACCTCCTCGAGGAAGGCGACGGCCCGCACCTTCAGGTCGCGCGACATCTCGCCGAGCGGCCCGTCGTGGTTGAGGCTCACCAGCTCCTTGATGCCGTCGAGGGCCGCCCACGTCTGTTTGACCGTCTGGACGCCGCGGATGTTGTTGTAGTGCCACGGCACGTTCCGCCCCTCGTCGGGGGTGATCGTGCTCTGGATGTCGGCGCGGGTGAGCATCGAGATGAGGGTGTCGACCGTGTGGGTCCTCACCGCCTCCTCGATGTCGGCCTCGATGTAGCGGGTGTTCTGCTGCGCCCGCATCTTGAAATCGCTGAAGAAGTCGCGCAGCGCGACGGCGTACGGCAGGTCGTACCAGAGCTTCGGCGCCGGAGGGGAATTCGGCGGGACGGTGGAGAGGCCGATGAGGTCCTTCTCCATTCCGACCGCGACCGAGAAGGCGCAGTTGAAGCCGTGCTGGACCATCAGCTCGGGCATGACGAGCCAGCCCGCCTTCGCCGTGGCGTTCGCGTTGTGCGCGCCGTCGATCTGGAAGATCCGCGCCCCCGCCATCACCTTCTTCGCCTCCGCCGCGTCGACGAAGGAGCGGTACATGTTCACGTTGCGGTAGAGGACGTTGTACTGCGGGTCCTGGTGCGCGCCGTTGATCCCCTCCTCGGCGAAGAGGACGGCGACCTCGGGGCCGGCGACGCCGGAGACGTACGAGTGGAAGTTGATCGGGCGCCCGACCTCCTTCTCGATCTCGTCGCACGCCTTGCGGCTCGCCCGGATCTGCTTTCGCGTGATCGGCACGCCACCGATCCCCTCGGGCGTCCCCTCGAGGAGGCCGTCGATGTGGCTCTGCCCGGTCGTCCGGATGACCATGATGTGGTCGGCGCCGTGCCAGGCCGCCATCCGCATCCGGCGCAGGTCGTCCTCGAAGCGGCCGCTCGCGATCTCGGTCGTCACGACGCAGCTCGGCTGCGGGTCGATGTGGTCGAAGTACTTGCTTGCCGGGAGGCCGATGGACCTCTCGAGCGGCCTCGACATGTCCCGGAAGTGGAAGGGACCCATGTCGACGCCGCCCTTCGGCACGTCGCGCCAGGTCCACCCCTTCCGGGGCGGGTGATAGTTCTCGAGCCCCTCGAGGATCTTCTCGATGTCGAGCTTCTGGTTCGGGGGAGTCGGCTTCGTCATGGCTGCCTCTCGGCGCCGGCCTGGAAGAGCCCTTCGAGGACGGTCCGGTCGTCGAGGATCGCCTGCGCGGCGGCACGGACGTCGGTCCCGTTCTTCTTCGAGAGCTTCAGGACGACGTGCCCGGCGCCCTTCCCGAGGAGGCCGGCGTCGAGGATCCGCTTCACGACCCCCTGGCTCGAAACGGAGTCGATCCCCATCCGCAGGAGGACCGACCTCTCGATGGAGGGGCTCGTGTGGCTCCTGGCGAGGTCGACGATCGGCTCGACCACCTTGTTCGTCAGCAGCCAGAAACGGGCCTTCAGCTCTTCGTCCGTCAGCTTGCCGAGCGCCTCGCGGCGCGTCTCGAAGCGGGCGATCCTGTCGTCGGTCATCGTCTTCGTCTCCGTCACTCACGAGGGTCGGGGCGGCCTGGCGGACCCAGGCCGGGTCTTTCTTGAGGTCGGCGGCGAGGAACGCGACGTCGCCGTCGGTCCACTTCTCCACCGGGTGCAGCTTCGCGGCGTTCTTCAGGTAAGAGATACGGAGCTTGTCCATCTCCTGGACCCGGCCCCGCACCTGCTCGAGCCGCTCGGGAATGACGATCGTCTTCCCAGGAACGTTCCCGGTCGGGTCGCCGACGCGCACCTCGATGCCGTTCTCCCGCGCAAACGAGAGCTGGCGGTTGTGGTGCTTTCCGGCGCCGGTGTACTCGGTCTCCTGGACGACGACGACCTGGTCGCGATCCATCTCGCGGGCGATCGTCACCGCGGCCGTGAGGCTCGTGTTCCCGGCGGGGCCGCGCTCGAGCCCTTCGAGCTTCGTCAGGAGCTCGGTGACGTAGAAGACCTCGCCCTGGCTGACGAGCTGGTACTCGTCCATGTAGCGGAGGCTCCGCGCCGCGTTGCGCGGGACATCGACCCGGTCGGGCCACGTGGCGAACGGCACACCGAAACCGGTGTGGCCCGTGGTGAAGCTCTTGCGGTTGAAGTCGTTGTCCGAGGCCATGTGGAGGCCGGCGAGGTCGACGGAGCAGGCGACGATGCGCGTCCCGTCGCAGCCTTCGGCCAGCAGGCCGCGCGCGGTGCCGGTCAGATTGCCGCCGCCGGCGTGGGTGATGACGACGGCGTCGGGGTCCTTCCCGTATCGGTCCCGCACCTGCCGGGCGATCTCGACGCCGAGAGTCTCGACGCCCCGGATCCCGAACGGCGTGTAGAGGCTCGCGTTGAAGTAGCCCGTCTCCTCGAGCGTCCGGAGAAGGATGTAGAAGAGCTCGGGACCGACGGTGAGGCGCTGGACCTCCGCGCCGTACGCCTCGCAGGCCCGCGACTTCTCGAGGATCTCCGGCTGGCCGACGCCGCGGCTGTCGAAGACCTCCTGCAGAATGATGCACCGGAGGTCACGCATCGCGGCCTGGCTCGCGACGCCGGCGCCGTAGTTGCCGCTCGTGGCGGCGATCACCCCCGCGAAGCCCCGCTTCTTCGCCTCGTACGCGCTGATCGACGCGCGGCGGGCCTTGAAGGAGCCGGAGGCGTTCGCGGCCTCGTCCTTCACGAGGATCCGCGCCCCCTTGCCGGGGCCGGAGAAAGCGCGGACGGCCTCCGTCAGGCGCGTCAGCTCGTGGAGCGGCGTGCCGCCGACCTTCGTCTCGAACTGAATGCGCGCGATGTCGTCGAGCGAATAGCCGGTGTCGGCCATCATCCGCTCGTAGTCGAAGGCGACGGGGCTCGACACGTAGGTGTCGAAGTCGATCCCGAGGCTCGCCTTCATGATCTCGTTCCTGCGGGAGAGGACGGCGGCGTAGCTCGTGTCGCGCACGTCAGCCCTCCCGGAGCCCGATGTGGAGGAGCTCCGGCACCGTCGCCCCGAAGCTGTGGTCGTAGCCGGGGTTGACGAGGCGGAGGACGCCGCGGTGCGTCCGCCCGATGAGGCTCTTCACGGCGACTTCCTGCCCCACCTCGGCTTCCTCCTCGAGGAAGCCGGAGAGGCGCAGGAGGTACGGCGTACGGGCCGTGTCCTCGGGAAGGCCGGGGGCCCTCTCCGCAGGCTGCAGAATGGTCGCTTCGATCTCGACCCAGGTACCCCTGGCGACGCTCACGACGCTCAGACCCGGCGGCTGTACGCGCTCGCGCCCATGAGGGCGGCGGGGACCGGCAGGTCGACCATGCTCTTGAGGCCCGGCGTCGCCGCGACGACGTGCGGGATCATGTTGACCGCGACCCCCATCGTCGCGATGCCGCCGGCAATCTCGGGCCCCGTCGAGAGGTGGATCTCGGGCTTGCCGTAGATGTTGATGTAGTCGCCCGTCCCCTGCCCCTCGAGGTGGGGGTGGATCTGCTGGGGGTGGACGAGCTTCACGACCGGCTTGTCGCCCGCGTAGCCGACGGCGACGTGCGCGCAGCCGGCGACCATTCCGGGCGCGACCTTCACGTGCGGCGTTTCGCGGTAGACCTTCGAGACGATCGGCTCGCGCGTCTGCTCGATGCGTGTCACGCCGAGGCCGAGCGCGTCGCTGATCATCCGGATGCTCTCGGGGAAGCCGACGTGCCCGACGATCGAGCCGTCGGCCACGCCCGCCGCGAACTGCTCGGGGGTCGTCCCGACGCCCTGCGTCTTCATGACGGTCGGGCCGTAGGGGCTGAGATCGTTGACGCGGCTCGCCTCGATCCGCTCCACACTGTGGCAGACGCCGGAGAGGGTGACGACGAGGAGGTCGAGGACGAAGCCGGGGTTGACGCCGGTGCCGAGGATCGAGACGCCGTGCGCCTTCGCGAGGGCGTCGATCTCGGCCGCGAGAGCCGGGCTCTGCGCCTCGGGAGACGCCATCTCCTCGGCGATGGAGATGCAGTCGATGCCGGCGGAAAGGATCTTCTTCAGGTCGGGGAGCTGTTCGCTCGTCCAGGAGGTCGTCGCGATGACGACGAGGTCCACCTTCGCCTTGTCGAGAACCGAGGCCGGGTCGTTCGTCACGGTCACGCCGAGACGCCGGCCGCCGCCGAGGACCTCGCCGAGGTCCTTGCCGACGTAGTCGGGACGCATGTCGATGCCCCCGACGAGCTCGAGCCCCTCCTTCTCGAGGACGAGGCGGGCCATGCCGCTGCCCATGGCGCCGAGGCCCCACTGGACCACACGGAATTTCTTCATTGGAATCCTCCTGCCAGACCGCCCGTTCGAACCGCCCGGCGGGGAGCCGCAGGCAGGAACAGTGGCGACTTCCGGAGGCGCATTTTACCCACTTTTCGGGCACGGCGCGGCGGAGGAGGAGTAGCCTTCCGAAACTCAGCATGCGAGCCACCCTCCGACCTCTCGCCCTCTACGCGACCCTCCTCCTCGGCGCCTCCGCGCCCGGTGCCGCCGCCGTCTCTCCCCTGGTCCTGGCGCGGGTCCCGGTCGAAGGCTCCCTCGCCGGGGTCTCCCTCCCGGTCCACGCGCTCCTCGTCGGCGCCGACGGCGCGGAGTACGCCCTGGTCCTCTCCTCGGCCGAGAGGCTCGCTCTCACCCCGCGCGCCCTTGCCCTCGGGCCGGCCGCGAGCGCCCGCGAGTTCGTCGTCGCACTCGAGCGGCGCCCCGGCGCGCGGCGCCAGGCGCCCGCCCTCGCCGAGGTCCTCTTCGACGACGGCCGGCAGGTCGTCGCCCGCGCCGACGAGGCTCAGGCCGAGGCGCTCGCCCTGGCCGGGTTCGACCTCGCCCGCCTCTCCGACGCGCCGATGGTTCCCTCGCCTTCCGCACCCGCCGTTCGGCTCTCGCCGGCCGCCTACGACTGGCGGGTCGCGGAGATGGCCGCCCAGGTGACCGAGGACGCCGTCTACGGCATCGCCCGGGGGCTGTCCGGCGCCGAACCGGTCACCGTCGGCGGCTCTCCCTACACGATTTCGACGCGGCACACGAGGTCGGGGACCCCGATCCAGATGGCGACCCAGCTCGCGTACGAACGGTTCGGCGCCCTGGGCCTGACGACGACCTACCAGAGCTGGTCGGTTTCCACGACGTCCGGGCGGAACGTCGTTGGCGAGCGGACGGGCACGTCGCGCCCCTCGGAGATCGTCCTCATCTGCGCGCACCTCGACGACATGCCCACCGGCGCCACCGCGCCCGGGGCGGACGACAACGGAAGCGGCTCCACGGCGGTGCTGCTGGCCGCCCAGATCCTCTCGTCCCACGCATTCGAGCGGACCGTCCGCTTCGTCCTCTTCACCGGCGAGGAGCAGGGTCTCTACGGGAGCGCGGCCTACGCGACGCTGCTCTCCGGCCAGGGAGCCAACGTCGTCGCCGTCCTGAACCTCGACATGATCTCGTACAACGGCGGCGGCCTCCCCACGCTCCGCCTCCACACCCGGACGACCGGAAACGCGGGCTACGCGGCCGATCAGGCGATCGCCACCACGTTCAAGTCGGCCGTCACGAGCTACGTGGGCAACGGCCTGATCCCGATCGACGATCCCGACGGGATCACCGCCAGCGACCACTCTCCCTTCTGGAACAAGGGATGGCCGGCGATCCTCGCGATCGAGGACGACGTCGACGACTTCACCCCCTACTACCACACGACCGGCGACACCCTCGCGACGCAGAACCGGGCCTATTACACGAGCTTCGCGAAGGCCGCCGTCGCCACCGCGGCCCACCTCGCCCTCCCCGCGACACTGCCGACGCGCTTCGAGCCGGTCACCCCGTGCCGCCTCCTCGATACGCGGGACGACCAGCTGCCCCCGGGCCTCGGCGTTCCCGAGCTCGCCGCCCAGGAGAGCCGGGCGTTCGTCGTCGCGTCGGTCTGCGGCATTCCCGCCGGCGCCGTCGCCCTCGCCGTCAACGTCACCGCGGTCGACCCGGCGGCCGTCGGCTCCCTCACGCTCTGGCCCGGAAACGGACCCGCTCCCACGGCGGGGAACGTCAGCTTCCCGGTCGGGAAGACCCGCGCGGCCTTCTCGATCCTTCCCCTCGACGGCGCCGGATCGTTCACCGTGAAGAACGGCTCCAACGGAACGGTCCACCTCGTCGTCGACGTCTCCGGCGTCTTCCGCTAGTGGTCCCCGTCATACAGACGTGATCTTATTCAGCGTTGCGCGGGCTCGCTTGACCTTCTCCAGGATGTCGCAGGCTCTGGCGGTCCACACGAACGGCCGCGGATCGTTGTTGTGAGCGTCCAGATAGGCGTGAATGGCGCCGACAAGATCCTCCACGGACGAGAAGGCGGCGCGACGCAGGGCCTTCTCAGAGAGGTCTCGGAAGAACCTCTCGACCATGTTCAACCACGAGGCGCTCGTCGGGGTGAAGTGCATCTGGAACCGAGGGCGACGCGCGATCCACGTCTGAACTCGAGGGTGCTTGTGGGTTGCGTAGTTGTCGGCGATCACGTGGATCTTCGTGGGCGGCGGGGTCTCGCGGTCGAGCAGCCGCAGGAAGGCGAGCCATTCCTGATGTCGATGCCGCGGCATGCAGACGCCAATGACGTGACCAGTGCTGACGTTGAGCGCGGCGAAGAGAGTGGTCGTGCCGTGCCTCTTGTAGTCGTGGGTCATCGTTCCGCGCGGCCGCGCTTGAGCGGCAGACCGGGCTGGGTGCGGTCGAGTGCCTGGATCTGGCTCTTCTCGTCGGCGCAGAAGACGACCGCATGCTCGGGAGGGTGCAGGTACAGGCCCACGATCTCTTCGAGCTTCTCGGCAAAGAGCGGATCGTTGCTGACCTTGAACGTTTTGAAGAGGTGGGGCTTGAGTCCATGAGCACGCCAGATGCGGCCGATCGTCGCCTCGCTAACGCCGGTCGCCCTGGCCATCGTGGTGCGGCTCCAGTGAGTCTGGCCCGGAGGCGTCTCCGTCGTCGTCTTGCGGACGATCGCTGCGACCTTGGCCCGCGAGTACTTCTTCCTTCGCCCGGGGCGCGCCGCGTCCTTCTCGATACCGGCAAAGCCGGCCTCGAGAAACGCGCCCGCCACTTGCCGACCGTACCCCGGGCGAGACGCAGCTTCTTCGCGATCTCACGATTCTCGACTCCGTCGCCGGCGAGCAGAACAACGCTCGCCCGAAGCACGAGGCGGACCGGTGTGCGCGGGCTGCGGACAAGTCTCTCCAAAGTCTGGCGCTGCTCCGGGGCCAGGTTGATCTCGGCTGCACGTCGAATGGCCGCTTCCTCCCCGGAAAAGATACCGGGTCGGAGCGGATAAGTTCACGGAAATGCGACGGGGACCACTAGAAGCCGCGGAGAATCGGAGGAAGCTACCCTCCGAACTGCGTCAGGTGGTGGTCGCCGTGCCGAGCGGCGAGCCGGCCCCACTCCCCGGTCCCGAGGTCTCCGAACGCGGGGTGGGGGCCCCATCGGGGCTCCTTCTCCTTCGACCTCTTCACGAAGCGATCGAGCGCGGCGTTCCAGTCCGCCACGTCCTTCGCCCACTCCCCCGGCGCCGTCGACTGGAACTCTCGCGTCGTCGGGACCTTCCCCTTCGGAATCGGCAGCGTGTAGACGAAGAGCCAGCGGAGAGGGTAGAGGCAGAGCGGCGTCCACTTCGCGACGACGGGAACCTCGCCGAGCGCCACGCGGTAGGCGTCGGTCAGGTGGCAGAGCATCTGCCGCGCGTTCATCTTTCCCCAGCGGGCCGGCGCGTCGGGCGTCAGGGCCGCGACCCGCGCGCGGAACAGCTTCTCGGTTTCTTCGTCGAAGAGCGTCGTCATCGGTTCTTCCTTTCCGTGGGTCACCCCGGATCCGCGACGGGATTATCGACCCCGCGGGGAGGGCAGACGGCCGGGAGAGAACCGTGCCAGGCGTGCACTCGTGTATTGTTTACAACAATACACGAGTTCACGCCTGGCACGGATCAAGTGGCGGCACGGATCGAGTCGGCGCCGCTACTTCTCCGAGCGCGGCCGAAAGACGTCCTCGGGCCTTAGGTCGTCGGCCCGGAACTTCGCGGTCGCCTCGATCGCGTAGGCCCCTTCCCGCGTGTGCCGCAGCCGGAGCATGTAGGCCGACGTGCCGGCCATCTCCGCCAGCAGCAGCGCCCCGACGATCATGGCGGACCGCCGGGGAAGCGCCGTCAGGGCTTCGAACAGGAGGGCGACGGAGAGCGTGACGAACGGGAGGAAGTAGAACTTCCAATAGGGGTGAATGCTCGCCCAGGAGGGGGCCGCGAGAACGTATGCGGCCGCGGCCGATCCCGACACGGCGAGGACCATTCTTCTCGAGCGGCCCGAGCCGCCTCCCAGGAGAGCGAGGGAGGGCCGGGACCGGGCGGCGAGCGCGAGGACGGCGACGAAGAGGCTCGCCAGGAGACCGGTGTGGGAGAAGTAGCGGCGGAACGACTCGAGCTGCCCTCCGACGAAATCGCCGACACCGGTCAGGGGCGTTGCCCCCTGCGCGCTCGACGCGGCGACGGTCGAGAGGGTCGCGAGCGAACCCCTCGCGGCCCACCAGAGGTGGAGAAGGTCGAACGCGAGCATGGCGACGGAAGAGCCCGCGGCGACGACGAAGATCGCGCGGCCCCGGATCTCCCCGCGGTACGCCATCCAGGCTCCCGCCAGGCCGATGGCCGCGGTGAAGAAGAACGCGGGCCAGTCCAGCAGTCCGGCCAGGACGACGCCTCCGGCCAGCAGCGCGAGCGAGCGCCTCCGTCCGGAGGCCAGGTAGTGCGCGAAGCCGAGCAGCTGGAGGAGGACGCCGAAGAGGCACGGCGCCTCGTAGTTCACCATGCGCCCGAAGTAGGCGCCCATCGGGAGAATCGCGAAGGCGAGCGCCCCCGCGAGGGCCGATCGCGCCGGGAAGAGGAGCCCCAGGAGGCGGACCAGGCAGAGGAGGGAACCGAGCTGGAACAGGATGACGACCGTGCGGGCGACGGCCGGTTCCGCCGAACCGGCCAGCGAGAAGGCCCCGGCGAGAACCAGCGCGACGCCGGGCGGATGGTGGCCGTAGAGAGAAGCGATTCCCGTGTGACGGTCGACGAAGACGTCGTGCCCTCTCGTGACCGCCAGCCCGGCTTCGATGTGGCTCAGGGCCAGGGTCGTCTGCATCGCCCCGTTGTCCTCGTGCAGGAGCCGCCAGTCGCTCGACAGGTGAATCCCGAGAAGGGCGGCGGCGAGGCAGACGACTGCGGCCGTGAGGAGGCGACGGGTCCGGTCGGTCACCTGCGGCACCGGGTTCCGCTTCGGCGTTCTTCGCTCTTCATCGTGCCCTATCCTAACGGGGCATGAGGCCTCGTCGTCACGGTTCGGATGGACGGACCCGGCGCCGGCCCGCGCTCCGGACCGCCGGAGCGGCCCTCTCTCTTGCGCTTTCCGCGGCCCCGTCCGCCGTCGCGACGGCGGATCCGCCGCCGGCCCCGGCAGGGCCGGCGCAACCCGGCACGAGCCGGACGCCCCCTGCGCCCCTCTTCCGGGACCCCGTCCACGACGGCGCCGCCGATCCGACCCTCGTCTGGAACCGCGAGGAGAAGCGCTGGTGGATTCTCTACACGAACCGGCGCGCGGACGCCGACGACGAGAAGGGCGTGAAGTGGGTCCACGGATCGGACATCGGCCTCGCGTCGACCTCCGACGGCGGTCTCACGTGGATCTACAGGGGCGTCGCGCGGGGGCTGGACATCGCGGGCGACGGCTCGCACAACACGTTCTGGGCCCCCGAGGTCGTCTTCGACGGGGGGAAGTACCACGCCTTCGTCTCCTACGTGCGCGGCGTGCCGGAGACGTGGGAAGGGACGCGCGACATCCTCCACTACACGAGCCCGAACCTCCTCGACTGGACGTTCGAGCGCAACGTCGTTCCCGGCAGCATCGACGCCTGCGTCCACAGGCTGCCCGACGGCCGCTGGCGGATGTGGTTCAAGAACGAGCAGGGGAAGATCCGCGGAACCGTGCGCGACAGCGACGACCTCACCACCTGGAGGCCGTCCCGGTCGGAGATGCCCGACCCGAGGCCGGGCCAGGGAGAAGGCCCGGACGTCATCTTCTGGAAAGGCTCTTTCTGGATGGTGAAGGACACCTGGAAGGGGCTCCGCGTCTATCGTTCCGCCGATGCCGACCAGTGGGAGACCCAGGGGCTGATCCTGGATCGGCCCGGCCGGCGCACGGGAGACGAGGCGGTGGGGAGTCACGCCGGTCTCGTGGCGATCGACGAGGAGACCGCCTACATCTTCTATTTCGTTCACCAGCCCGGACCGGAGCTGGCGTCGCGGCACACCTGGCTCCAGGTGGCGCGGCTCGGGTACGACGGCCGGACTCTGACCTGCGACCGCAACGCGGATTTCGATTTCGTCCTTCGGGAGCCTCGCCCGGGTCTCCAGCCGGAGCACCCGCCCGCATTGCCCCGGCGCTGAGCGCCGGGGCAATGCGGGCGCGACGCGTCAGTTGACCGGCTCCCCCTTCTCGAGCCTGGCGATGAAGCCCTTCACGTTGTTGCGGTTCGCGTCGTCGGGCGCCTGGGGAAGCGCCTTCTTCGCCGCGGCGAGGGCTTCCTTCGTCTTCCCCTGCGCCGCCCAGGCGCGGGCGAGGCCGAAGTTCACCGGCCAGACGTCGGGGTGGCGCTTCGCGTTGAGGACGAAGACGGCGACGGCCTCGTCGGTCTTCTTCTGCGCCTGGAGCTGCCGGGCGTACATGTGGAGGTCGATGACGGTCGCGGTCGGGTGCTCGAGCGCCTTCTGCATCGTCGCCTTCGCGGCGTCGGCCATCCCGTTGGCGGACTGCGCCTGCGAGAGCGTGCTCAGGGTCTTGAAGTTCTCCTGCCCCGTGAAGGGCGAGTGCGCCGCGAACTCGGCCCACTTCAGCGCCTCGGGGAGGTTGATCTTCTTGCCGAGGCAGAACTGCGCCGCCTGCTCCCACGCCTGCCACTCGAAGCCGGTCGCGTTGCGCAGCTGGTTCCGGATCTGCCCCAGGTAGACCTCGTTCACGTCGGGCACCTGGATCCGGACCGGAATCTCCAGCTCGTCCCACCGGAGGACGACCGTCGCCTCCTCCGGCCTCCTCTCGACGAAGTCGAACGTGAGCCAGTGCGTGTACGGCGCCTTGCGCGGCTTCACCTTCACGCGGAGGGCGTCTTCCTTGTCGGTGTAGTAGTAGTGGCCCCACGAGGCGGAGTTCTTCGAGAAGATGACGGTGAACTCCTCGGGCCCGGCGATCATGAAGAGGCCGTAGGAGCCGGCCGCGAGCGGCTGCCCCTCGACCTTCACGTCGTGCGAGACGCGGAAGACGGTGTTCTCGTTGGCGCCCGCCCGCCACGGGCAGTTGTCGCCGCAGGTGCCGAACGCGTCCTTCGACATTCCGTAAGGGACGAGGCCGCCCCAGATCTTTCCGCGGCGGTCGGTGCCGTCGGGAGCGATCACCTTCGGACTGTTGTAGGTGACGGCGACCTCGACGGGACCGATCCACTGGGAGACCGACGCCTTCTGGTTGTCACCGCTCGGCGGCCCGGCGAGCCGCTCGGCGGCCGCGGGGGTGGCGAGGGCGAGAGAGAGGACGAGGGCCGGCGCGAGCCGGCGGGGAGCTCGGGTCATGGGGACCTCCTCGGACGCCGGCACCGGGCCTCGGACAGGCCCTCCACGTGTCGATCGTCTTGCTTTCCGCTTCGAGATACGCTGGCGGAGGCTCCGGGTTTCCGGGCCGCAACGAATGCTCGCCACGCTTCTCCTCGCCGCCTCGCTGGCGCTGCCGGACGGCAGCCTCCTCCTGGGCCGGGAGGCCCAGGGGCGGGGCCTCTCCGGCGCCCCGGCGGCCACCGACGGGCTGCTCGCCCGCGAAGGCGCCACCGCGGCGTCCGCAGAGGCCGAGGGCCGCGCGACGCGCCTCGCCGACCCGGAGGCGTTCCTCGCCGTCGACCTCGGGTCGCCGCGGCCCGTCGGCGCGATCCTGATCCAGGCGGACGCCGGAGACACCTACTTCGTCGAGTCGTCAATCGACGGCCGGAGCTGGACCGGGGTGATGAGGATCGAGCCGGGCGACATCACCTACGGGATGCGGACCCGGCGGGCCGAGCTGAAGGAGGCGAGGGAGGCGAGGTTTCTCCTCGTCCACGCCGAGGGGGGCGACGGGATTTTCGCCGTCGGCGAGCTCGCCGCCTTCTCGCGCGCCCCCGCGAGCTGGAAGGAGGCGCCGCCCCCCGCCGTCCCCCAGGGGCCGTCGAAGGACGAGCGCCTCGCCGCCCTGAAGGGGCTGATCGCGCTCGCCGCCGGCCTCCTCCTCGGCTGGGGAGTCGTCCTTCGACGGAAGGGGGCGCCGGAGCGCTTCGCCCGGCTCCGGGACCGGGCGCTCGCCGCGCTCGGCCTCCTCTCCGCCGCCGCGTTCTTCAACTTCGGACTCTTCCACTACGGCCCGTTCCTCCACACCTGGGACACGTTTCACTACGTCGTCGGGGCGAAGTACTTCCCCGAGCTCGGCTACACCGGCCTCTACGAGGCGACGCTCGCCGCCGAGCGGGCCTCGGGGCTCCTCCCGCCCGGCTCGACCTTCCCCGTGAGGAGCCTCGAGACGAACGCGATCGGCACCTCGAGCGCCGACGCCGCCCTCGCGACCTGGCAGCCCCGCCTCGGCGCGCGCTGGGAGGCGTTCGTCACGGACGTCCTCTGGTTCCGGAGCCGGACGACCGCGGAGGAGTTCCGCCGGATCCTCCTCGATCACGGGTACAACGCCACCCCCGCGTGGGGAATCCTCGGCGGCGCGCTCGCCCGGGCCGCGGGACCGGCGACGAATCGCTCCGTCGGCCTTCTCGCGCTCCTCGACCCGCTTCTTCTCCTGGGCGCCTGGCTTCTCCTCTGGAGGGCCTTCGGCTGGCGCGCGGCCTGCATCGCGCTCGTCTTCTGGGGGACGAACTTCCCGGGCCGCTTCTACTGGACCGGAGGCTCCTTCCTCCGGATGGACTGGCTCGCAGCCGCGATGGCCGGGGTCGCGCTGCTCAGGCTCGGCCGGCCGCGGCTGGCGGGAGCCACCCTCGCCTTCTCGACGCTCCTCCGGCTCTTTCCGGGCGCGCTCCTCCTCGGCCTCGGCCTGGCGGCGATCTGGCGCCTGGCGAGAGAACGGAGGCTCGCGGCCGTGCGCGAGGAGCTCCTCGTGGCGCAAGGCGCGCTCCTGACGGCCCTCGTCGTCCTCCCGCTCTCGCTCCTTGCGGCCGGCGGCTTCACGAGCGTGCGGTGGAGCGCCTGGAGCGAGTTCGCCGCCAACAGCCGGAAACACCTCGCGACTCCCCTGACCAACAACGTCGGCTCCGGAACCCTCCTGACCTGGCGCCCCTCGAGCCGCGCAGAGGCCCTCCTCGAGCCGGGCGGGAACGAGCCGATGGCGGCCTGGAAGGACGCCCGGCGCGCGGCGCTCGAAGAAGGGCGCCCCATCCGGCTCCTCCTCGCCGCCGCGTTCCTCGGGGCGCTCGCCTTCGCCTTCCGCGGGCGGCCCTCCTGGGCCGCGGCCGCCGCCGGGGCCGGCCTCGTCTTCGTCCTGGCCGACCTGACCTGCTACTACGCGTCGATCCTGCTGCTGCTCGGGCTCCTCGCCCTCGAGCGCGAGGAGGCGGGGGTCGTCACCTCGCTCCTCGCCGCGGCCACCGCCGCCACGCCGCTCCTCCTGCGCTGGGAGGACGACCGCTCCGCGCTCGTCAGCGCCCTCGTCCTCGCCGCCTACGCGCTCCTACTCGCGCTCGTCACCGCGCGGCACGAGATCGCGCCGAAGCCGGTCGTTCACGGCATCTCGGTTCCGTAGTAGTACTTCTCGAACCAGGGCTTCCAGTCCTTCTTCGTCACGAACCCGAGCAGGGCGACGAAATCATCCGTCGTCACGGTCCCTCTCTTCTCGAAGCTCCTGAGGAACGACCGGAGGGTCGTGAAGAAGAGGTCGTCCCCCAGCTCCTGGCGGAGCGTGTGGAGGAGAATCGCCCCCTTCGAGTAGACGAGGTTCGTCCGGTCGACCGCCACCGACTCGTCCCCTTGCGTCGAGATCTTCCTCGCGAGCTCGTTCGCGAGGTAGATCGGGGCGGCCTTCGTCGACTCCTTCCCGGCGCTCTTCCAGACGGCGACGAGATTCCCGCCCTCCGCCTTGCTCTTGAGCTTCTCGATCGCGACCATCGAGGCGACCTCGGAGAACGACTCGGAGATCCACTGGTGGCTCGGCGAGGCGTCTTCGACGACGTAGCCGAAGTAGCTGTGGGCGAGCTCGTGGGCGACCCGCTGGTTGATCCCCTGGGAGAAGAGCGCCGAGCCCCGGTCGGTGTAGACGTTCGTCTGGAACGCCTCCTTCGTGATGCGCATGAGGCCCGGCGGGGCCTGACCGAAGCCGTAGCTGTTGATCTCGATGATGGTGTATTCCTTCCAGGGAAACGGCCCGAGGAGCCACGTGTAGAACTTCCGGGCGCTGTGGAAGATGTTGAGGAGCTTCTTCCCGGACATCTCCTTCGCCAGGCCGTAGCTCGCGATCCGGCAGGTCACGCCGTCCTCCGTCGACTCCTGCAGCGTGTACTTGCCGGCGATGACGGTCGCGAACGGCACCGGCCGGTCCAGCCGCGTCTCGACGACGTTCCATTCCTTCCCCTCCTCGCGCCGGACGGTCTCGCCGGAAGGAAAGGCGATGAAGGGCCTGCGGGTCCTCACGACGGCGTGGAACGTGTGGCTCGAGGCGTTGAGGTTCGTCGGCTGCGGGTACCACCCGCTCGCGATCGGAAGCTCCCAGACGTTGTCGCCACCGGCCCTCTCGAAGTACGGCGCGTCGTACTCGAGCCTCAGCGTGACCCTGGCTCCCGCGGCCACGGGCTTCGCCAGGGCGACGATCAGGTCCCCCCGGCCGAGCGAGTAGCCGAGCGGGGTTCCGTCGCCGTCGGTGAGGGATCGCACGCGGATCGCCTGGAACTTGTTGCCGACGTACGTCTCGGTGTCGAAGTCGAGGGCGAGGGCCGTGACCGGGCGCTCCGCGACGAAATCCTCCGTCACCTTCAGGGCGCCCCAGACCTTGTCGATCTCCTCGATCTCGACGTCGACCGCCACGAGCCTCGCGTCGACACGCGGCGCCTCGCGGCGCGTCCGGCCGATCGGCTGGCGTGCGATCACCGACGCGAAGCGCGCGTCGGGGAACCCGATCGGCAGGCCGGAGGGCCTGTCGACCACGATGAGCGCCTCCTCGTCGTCGGTGACCGAGTCGAAGACGTGCCTCAGGTCGGAGGAGGCCTCGAGGGTGGACGCGAAGTAGCGGCCCCTCGAGGCGTTCGCGACCGCGAGTCGCGCCTCGACCTGGGGCGTATGGTCGTCGTGGAACCTCCGCGCGTGAGCCTTCAGCTCCGCGTCCGGCGCCCGATCGGTCTGCTCGAAGGCCCAGTCCGGTCGCATCGCGTCCGAGCAGAGAAACGTCGCGACCCTGAAGGGAGCTCTCAGCGTGCCGTCCTCGCCGCTCGCGCCGCCGACGTGCCTGGCGTTCCTCACGGCGAGCCGCGCCGCCTGCGGGTCGTCCGGCGCGAACGAGAGGCTTCCCTTCCCGACGAAGAACGACCCCACGGACCGGCCGTCCTTCGCGGTCAGCTCCCAGAACCGCCCCTCCGAGAACTCGTACCGGCCCGCGCCGACCAGGAGCGTCTTCCCGTCGGCGGCCACCGCTCGCCCCGAGAGCGACCTCTCGCGGTAGAGCTCGCCAGGAATGACGGGAGCCCGGACGGTGAGCGACGTCTCGACGCGCGGGAGCGCGGGCTCCTGCGCAATCCCGGTGGTGGCCAGGAGGAAGGGGAGGACGAACCGGCAGACGCTTCGCATGAGGCGGGCATCGTACCGGACGCGCGACGGCGGCTCAGTCCGCGAGCCTCTTGACGGCGAAGCGGCCGACCGGCGCCCAGCCCTGGCTCTTGATCTCGTCGCCTCGCCAGAGCGCCCACTGGGGCATGCCCGCGGTGTAGGCCTTCGTCATCTGGTACAGCTCGAGGGCCGAGTTGCCCGCGAAGAGCCACACGACGCGCTCGGGGTTCCACGGGCTCGGGATGCAGAGGTAGAGGCCGTCGTCGGGGCGTGAATAGTTCGTCCCGTCGTACGTGAAGAAGCCCTTGCCGAAGGTCACCGGAAGCTTCGCGAGAGCCCTGGCGACGATCGCGTTGTCCGACGGCGGGCCGAGGAGGAAGAGGTCGCTCGCGGCGAGCTCCTCGTCGGTGATCTCGGCATCCTTCAGGACGGGCGGCAGCTCCTCGCTGTACCCGTCGGCGAGAGTCGTCTGGAAGCGGAGGGCGAGCGTATGGTTGGCCTCGATCTGGCGCGAGCTTCCGTAGACGATCTTCGTCCGCTTGAAATCGTCGGAGAAGTTGACGAAGGAATAGGGGTTCTCGAGCGGAACGGGGAGGTCCCGGCCGGCGTCGAAGACGATCCGGCCCGGCTCGCCGGGAACGGAGACCTTCAGCTCGGTCCGCTCTCCCTTCACTTCGTACGGCTTCACGAGGCGCTTTCCTCCGACGTCGATCGAAACGCTCCCGAGGAAGTGGTAGGGCGATCCCGTCTGCGTCACGACGAGCGACACGCTCCAGGCCTCGCCGTCCTTCTCGCTCTTCACCGCGACCTTCGGGTCGGGCAGGCCCTTCGCCTCGATCCAGGGGGCGAGGAAGGGCGCCACGTCGCGCCCCGCCCCCTTCGAGAGGGCGGCGACGAGCTGGCCGGTCGTCACGTCCTGGTTCGCGTTCGCGGTGTAGGCGGCGTCCATCGCCTTCAGGAACGTCTCGTTGCCGAGGAGGAGCCGGAGCTGGTGGAGGGCGAAGGTCCCCTTGATGCGGGGGATCTGGTAGGGCGAGCGGCGGCCGTACTCCCGCTTCGCCTCCCGGATCGAGACGTCCCCTTCCTTCGCGGCGAAGTAGACGGCCCGCGCGTTCAGGCCGGCGAGCTGGTCGCGGAGCGACCCGAAGGCCTTCGGCGCCTCGTCCGGCAGCGCCTTGAGCATCTGCCAGTAGGCGGCCGAGCCGGAGATCAGGCCGTTCTCGCTTTCCGTCTTCGGGAAGACGCTCCCCTTCCAGAGCTTCGCCTTGTCGAGCTTGAAGCGGTCCTCGACCCCCGCGAGATCGAGCGTCGGCTCCTTTGCAGGGGACGCGGCGGCCTTCTCCCTTGCCTTCTCTCCTGCCTTCTCTCCTGCCTTCGCCTCCTTCAGCTTCTGGGCGATGTGGACGGGGCTGAAGACGGCGTAGCCGAGCGTGAGGTGCGGGATGGCGCCGGGGTGGTCGGGCATCCGGCGGTTGCCGGCCGTCGGGAACTTCTCGCGCAGGGTGACCTTGCCGTAGTGGGCGAGGAAGACGAGCTTCTCGGCCATCTCGGCCGTCGTCACCTTCCCGTCGCAGGCGTGCGGGCGGTTGATCGGCGAGGAGGCCCAGAGGTTGACGGTCTCGATGGCGTCGATCTTCCCCTTCGCCTGGTCGTACCACTTCCGGAAGGCGACGTCGCGGTCCCAGGGGCCGAAGGCGAGGTCGTACGGCGCGTCGTCGGGCTGGACGCCGTACTCCTTGCGGACCTCGGGGTCGCGGGGATTGTTGTTGGCCCAGAGGAAGCCGGGCGTGCCGAACGGCGCGAGGTCCTCCTTCGTCCGCCAAAGCTTGGACTTGTTCGTCCCGAGGAGGAGGATGGCGACCTCGTTCGTCTTGACGTCCGCGATCGGCCAGTCGTTCGTGTACATCCCGTTGTTCTTCTCGCGAAGGATCCGGGCGACGTCGTCGATCGAGCTCGCGTACTGGGCCGCCTTGCGGATCCGGTTCGACATCGGGCTCCCGTCGATGTTCCACGGGGTCTGCGCGACGGTCGTCTCGCCGATCAGGATGCCGGCCGAGTTCATGTAGAAGTCGGTCCCCGAGTGGATGCCGCCCGGGAAGCCCTGGTAGACGAGGCGGTTCCCCTTCGCCGGGACGACGTCGGTCACGACGTTGAAGTGGACGCCGGTGTAGCCCGCCCACATGAAGATCTGGCCGAAGACGGGGCGTCCGTCCTTCGTCGCCGGGCCGGTCGCCACGAACGACGAGCACTTGTGCGCCCGCTCGGGGATCTTCGCCTCGTCGTCCGAGCTGAGGAAGCTCCGCCCCGTCAGGGCGTGGGGCGTCGCGCGGAGGGCGGACTTCACGTAGTCGAGGTCGATGGACGAGTTCAACGTCACGACGTCGAGGAAGTCGACCGGCTTGCCGTCGATCTTCGCCCCCGCCTTCGCGGCGCCGTCGGCCATCCCCTTCATCTCGAGGAGGTACTCCTCGTCGAACTTCCGGAGGAAGACGGCGTCCGCCATGAAGCGCATCTCGGCCCAGGCGCCCGGTCCGTCCTTGGGGTTCTCGAGGATGCCGAGCTTCTTCGCGTACGTCGCGATCTCTTCGGAGAGGAGCGTCCCGTACTGGAAGCCGCGCGCGTACGGCTCCCCCTCCACGTGGACGTAAATCCACCCCTTCTCGTCGTAGCGGAAGGCGGGGCCGTGCCAGCGGACGGTCTCCATCGGGACGAGCTCGCGGACGTCCGTCACCTCTTCGACCGTCACGTCGTCGAACCAGGCGGTCCCCGTCGCGGGGCCGTTCAGGCCGAGGTGGAGGCGGACACGGTCCTTCGCCGTCGTCGCGACGAAGAGCGTCTCGACCTTCCCGAAGGGGCGGGTCGCGCCCGCCGCCGGCGAGTGGTTCGTGAACGGGAAGGAGGCCATCGTCAGCGCCGCCGCCACCGGCGTCGGGTAGCGCGCGGCCGCGTCGGAGGCCGCCTTCTCCGTCCTCAGGAACGCGGAGAGGCGGTAGACGTGACCGACCTCGAGCCGCACCTCGGCCGAGGCGACCGTCACCAGGGCCGGGCTCGGGGCCGAGAGCTTCAGGCTCGCTCCGCCCCCGTGCTTCACGGCCCCGTCGCGAACGACGGAGGCGCCCGCGGCGAGCGGGCCGTCGACGCTCCAGGAGGCGGCGGACGAACCCGAGACCTCCTCGAAGCCCCCGTTCGGGACGATCGGCGGCGCAGCAGAGGCAGGAAGAACGCCAGCCAGGAAAGAGAAGGTCAGCAGGTGCGCGAATCCCATCGATCGAACGTTCACGATTCCTCCCCCGAAGGCCCGGGTCGCGGGATCGTACCGTCCCCGGCCCGCCGGGCACGAGAGGCCGTTTCCATCGAACGACCGTTCGTCCTACGGGTCCTTCTTCGAGGCCGACCGAGATTCGTCCAACGTGGTGCCGAGGCGGCGAATTCCCGCCTGTGACAGCGCTCACGCACGCGTCTGCGACGCGATCCGGCCGGCAGCGGGCCGCCGTAGAGAGCGCGTCCACGGAAACGAATGCACGACAGGAGAAGAGCCATGAAGAACCTCGTCACCGCCGCGTCCCTCACCGCCCTCCTCGCCACCGCCTCGGCCGCACCCGCCGCCGACCCGACGGTCGTCTGGTACCCGTCCGTCGTGAACTCGGAAGGCCTGGGCGGCGCCCAGTACTACTCGGTCCTGAGCGTTCGGAACCCGTCCGACTCGGAGATCACCCTGACGGTCGACGGTTTCGTGTCGAACTCGACGGGTCTCTCCGCTCCGACCGCAACGGTCACCGCCACCGTGCCCGCACGCACGCACGCAACCATCCCGAACGTCCTCTCCGCGCTCTTCGGCGGCCTGAAGGGCCTCGCCGCGGCGCGAATCACGGCAAACGGCCCGGCCTATTTCTTCCACTCCGTCGTCAACGACCAGACGGCGGCCGGCAACGGAAAGACCCTCCTGAAGGTCGACAACGCCACGGGTTCGAACGTCCTCGCTGCCGGAAACCTCCTCCAGCTCTCCAACGCGAGCGACGCCGACCGCGCAATGGGCAAGGGGAGCCGCACGAACATCGGCTACTTCAATCCCAGCTTCGACACGAAGACCGTGACCTTCCGCGCGTACACGCCGACCGGTGTGCTCATCGGGCAGGAGCTGAGGTCGATCCCTGCGTGGAGCCAGGTCCAGCAGGCGGCCTTCGCGATGATTCCGCCCTCTACCGCCGGGAACACCGTTCACGCCGACTTCTACGTGACCTTCGAAGTGCAGGGCGGTGGCCTTCTCGTCTACTCGACCGTCGTCGACAACAAGACCAACGACGGCGTCTACCAGGCCGCACAGTAAAACTGCAGCCTCAACCCTCCGGGGTGCTCGCCGATGGCTCGGGGCCGGGACGCTCGTCCCGGCCCTTTCTCGTTCAGAAGGGGCGTCCGAGGAGGACGAAAAGCGACGCGTTCCCGCCGTACCCGACGCCGAGCCCGGCGTAGATCGGCCCGAGGACGGTGTCCGCTGCGGCGAAAACGCCCCCCGCGGGGCGGATGTCGTCCAGCCCGGTCTCCTCCCGCCGGGCCCAGACGCGGCCCGTCTCGAACGTGCCGCCGACGTAGACGCCCCGGCCGAGGCGCGTCGGCAGGCTCGCGATCCGGTGCTGCAGCGTCACGGAGGCGTAGGCCGCCCGCTCTCCTCCGTTCACTTCGCGGGAGAGGGCCGCCAGGCGCGTGAAATCGGAGAGGGTGAACAGGAGGTAGAAGGGAGGATGGCTCCCCATCGCGTCCTCGTAGCCGCCCGTGACGAGGATCGCCGAACGGGAGCCGGCGGGGATCGCGTGAAGGCCGCGGAGCTGGAGCCGGTTGAAGGAGGCCTCCGAGCCGAGCTGCTGAAGGAACGCCTCGATCCGGGCCTCCGCCTTCGTGCCGCGCCGGGGAAAGGAGAGGTCGTCGAGGGTGTCGACGGACGCGGCGCCGAGGACGCCGCCGAGCTCGATGCTCAGCTCCTCGAGAGGGAGGTTCGTCACGAGCGGCTTTCCGGTTCCCGTCCCTCGAAAGGCGCCGGCGCGGAGCTGCCCCCACGAGCCGAGGGTGATCCCCGCGTCGACGACTCCCTGGAGGAGCTCCACGCGCCCCTCCCCGACGAGCCCGTCCGGGGTCGAGATCCTCGCGAGGGTCCGGATCCAGGAGACGTCGGCGCTCGTGAAGAAGCGGCCCCGGTAGTCGAGCGGCTGGTAGAGCCCGACGCTCACGCCGGGAACCGTGCCGAGCTCCAGCGTCGCCTTCAGCTCCCCGCCGAGCGGGTTGAGCTGCATCGCGTGCAGCGTGCCGCGCAGCGCGAGCGTCGCGTCGCCGTCGAAGTTCGCCTCGAACCCGCTCCCGACCCGGAGGAACGTCGGTCCCCACGACTTCGGCTTCGCGTCGATGACGAGGACGCTCCGCCCCTCGTCGCTGAGCAGGCGGAACTCGACCGTCTCGAAGACCCCCATCTCGTAGATCCGCTCGAGGTCGCGGCGCAGCTTCGCGACGTCGAGGGGGCGCCCTTCGCGCGTCTCGAGGCGCGCGGCGATCTGCCTCGGATCGACCCCGGCGCTCACGGTCTGGAGGGCGTCGACGACGGGAGGGTCGGGGCGCCGGCCCCTGAGCCTCTCGCGGTAGGCGCGGTACTCCTCTTCCGGGACCGAGAGCGCCGCGAGCTCTTTCGCCATCGCCCGGGCCGCCTCTTCCCCCCGTTTCACGAGCGCGGCCCCGCGGGAAAAGTCCATCGACGGGATGTCGGCCACCCGCGGCGCCACGACGACGCCCGCCCGGGAGAGAGCCTTCGTGACGTTCTGCTTCACGGGGAGGCTCGCCATCCGGCTCAGGACGCCGCCGAACGACTTCAGCTTCGCCGGGTCGAACTTGTCGCTGGAGACGTCGACGGCGATGACGACGTCGGCCCCCATCTCCTCGGCCTCGGAGACGGGGAGGTTCTCGACGAGCCCGCCGTCGACGAGGAGGCGGGCGCCTCGCGGAACGGGCGAGAAGACGCCCGGGATCGACATGCTCGCGCGGATCGCCTCGGCGAGGCTTCCGTCCGAGAGGACGACCTTCTCCCCGGTTGCGATGTCGGTGGCGACGCAGCGGAACGGGATGGGGAGGTCGTCGAAGCGGGCGACGCCGACGGTCCCGAGGGTCAGCGCCTTGAGCAGGAACCCGAGCTTCTGCCCCGCGATGAGACCCGAGGGGAAGGAGATCCCCCTCGCGCTCAGGCCCATCTCGAGATCGACGTAGTTGAGGACGTCGTCCTGCTTGCGGCGGAAGGAGAGACGGTCGCGCGAGGGCCGGTCGTCGAGGAGGTCCTCCCAGTCGGCCGTCAGGACGAGGCGCTCCATCTCCGCGGGCGACATTCCCGAGGCGTAGAGGCCCCCGACGACGGAGCCCATGCTCGTCCCGGCCACGACGTCGACCGGGACCCGCAGCTCCTCGAGGACCGAAAGGACGCCGACGTGCGCGAGGCCGTGGGCCGACCCCCCGGAAAGGACGAGACCGACGCGAGGCCGCCCGGTTGTCTCGGCGGGAGCGGCAGGCGCGACGAGGAAGAGGAGGACGGCGAACGCGCCCCCGGCGACCCTCTGCATCGGCGGGAATAATAGCCGCGCGTGAGATCCGCGCCCTGGAGGACACTACGTCCGACTCTACTTTTCCTTTCGGTACAGGAGGCCCCCGGATGGCGAAACCGATTCCGTCCCTCACCCTGGCCCTGATTCTCGGGCTCGGCCTTTCCGCGGCCGCGGCTCCCCCTCCCAACGACGCCTGCTCGGCCGCGAAGACGATTCCGGGCCTCGAGCTCCCGTTCAACCAGACGGTCGACACGACCCAGGCCACGGCCGACGGCGATCCCGCCGTCGCCTGCGTGACCCCCGCTCCCGGCAAGTCCGTCTGGTACACCTTCCGCCCCGAGACGTCCGACGCCTACGCCTTCGACACGACGGGGAGCCTCCCCGCCGGCTACAACCCCGTCCTCACCCTCTACACGGGCGCCTGCGGCGGGTTGACACCCGTCCCGAACGCCTGCGCGCGCGGTCGCCTCGTCGCCTCGCTGACGGCCGGCACGACCTACAGCCTCCTCGTGTCCGGCGCGTCCGTCATCGTCGACCCGGAGATCCGGATCGCCGTGAACGGCTTCGACCTCTGCCCGGGCGGACCGGGTCCCGGCGGCGGCTCCTGCGGCAGCACCTTCGACGTGCGGGTCGGCGAGCAGGTCTCGGCCCGGGCCTACAACGCTCTCAACGACACGCTCCTCACGGACGGGACGTTCAGCTGGAGCCTCGGCACGAACGCGAACCCCGCCACGGCGACCGGCCCGTCGGCCGCGTTCTCCTACACCGCACCCGTCGCCTCGACGAACGTCGTCCTGACCTGGACGGCCCAGGGCCAGGCTCCGATCAGCCGCCAGGTGACGATGGTCGTCTCCGCCGCCACGGGCGTCCCGCCGACGGCCCATTCTCTCGATGGGCCGTTCCCGCTCGCCGCCGGGGAGACCGCCACGATTCCGAGCCCGGGCGGCACCCTCAAGCTCCTCGTCCAGCGCGACGCCCCCGAGTGGCGCTACACGAGCATCGTCCCTTCGGTGGCGAGCATCGTGAACGCGGCCGGGGTCCCCTACGTCTCCGACTTCTCCGTCTCGAGCATGCAGTCGATGGAGACTGTGGTCGGGCTGGAGCTCTGGACGGCGGCCGGCCGGCGAGAGTCCTCCCTGATCCGCCTGCCCGCCTACGGCTCGAAGACGATCCGCGACGTCGTGAAGACGGCGTTCGGCCTCGAGCAGACGTTCGGAGCCCTCCTCGTCTCCTCCACCGGGTACGTCACCGCGGGCGCAAAGACCTGGGCGCCCGTCTCCGGCGGCGGCACGAACGGCCAGTTCGCGCTCGCCGGGGACGTCCGCAATCCCTCGTCGGCGGCGATTCTCCTCACCGGCGAATCCGGCGTCCTGACGGGCGTGCGGCAGGACACGGGCTTCCGGACCAACATCGGCGTCTACAACCTGAGCGAGAAGCTCTGCAACGTCGAGGTCGAGGCCCGCAACGACGAGGGCCAGCGGGTCGGCACCCAGCTCGTCCTCACTGTCCCCGCCACCCGCTACGTGCAGGTCTCTCTCGGCGACGCGACCGGCAACAGCCTCCCGTCGGGCTCCGTCCACCTGACGAACGCCACGTCGGGCTGTGTCGTCGGGGGCGTCGCCTACGTCATCGACAACGTCACGCAGGACCCGTTCGCCGTCTCGCAGCGCAAGCGGCCCTGACCCGCCCGCCCGCCGGGTGCGCACCGCGCGCGCCCGGCGGGTTCCCCCTTCGTCACTCCATCGTCACATCGACGCGTCGTGGACGATCCGGAGGCCGGCCGGGAACCTCACCAGGTTCAGCAGCGTGAGCCCCTCCGCCGCGGGTTTGTCGGGGTGGGAGATCTTCCAGCGCGCGACGAGGCCGATCGCCGAGGGCGTTTTCTTCGTGGGCGCCGGATCGAGAAGGTCGACCGAGAGCACCTCGAACGAGAGCGTCCCGCGGGCCGCCGCGTCGGGATAGCGGGTCTTGTAGCGCGCGAGAACCTCCGCGCGCCCTTTCGTCAGCCCGAACGCCGTCACGAAGAGAGCGTCGTCGGCGTAGACGGCGCAGAAGGCGTCGAGGTCGCCGCGGTTCCAGGCCGCCGCCTGCGTTTCGAGCAGGGTCCGCGCCTGGATGGCGAGCGCCGAAGGGGCGGGGACGCGGCTCGTGGCGGCGACGGGCTGCGCGGCCACGGAGACCGAGGCCAGGGTCAGAAGGAGCAGGGCGGGGAGGGATCGCGCCATTCGCGCATCGTATCCGCCCCCCGCCCTTTCCGGACCCGGACTACTCGAAGTAGCCGGCGACGTCGATGAGGACGTGCGTCTTCGAAGCGGAGCCGTTCGCGAGGGAGACCGAGGCCTGCCCGCCCGCGGCCACCCCGACGATGGCGCTCCCGGCTCTCGTCTGGCCCGCAAGGAAGGCGACCGTGGTCGTCTGCGGCGTCCCCGCGTCCGATGGCACGATGCTCACCGTGCCCGCCGCCCCCGGCTGGGTGACCGTCACGTTGACCGCGACGGCCTTCGCGGTGGCGGGAACTCCGCAGGCCGCCGTTGCGAGCGGAAAGGCCCGGATCGCGCCCGCCGCGAGCGCGGGCCCCCCGAACGTCCCGTCGGCGCCTCTCGTGTCGACGGCCCGGCACGGCGTCACGGAATGGAAGGAGGCCCCCGAGGGGGGAGCCACCGTGCACTCGGTCGGCTTGAAGCTCCCGATCCGCGTCTTCCAGTTATTGGAGGCGTTCGCGCCGTAGTACTCGGTCGTGAACCAGAAGGTGCAGTCGTCGGCGGGGTCGACGGTCAGGGCGCTGTAGTCGCCCCAGCGGTTGCTCCCCGTCTGGGAGCCGGCCCCCCGCCTGGAGGGTCACTTCGGACTGGAGGGTTCCGACCGGGTCGCCCGCCGCCCTCGACGCGTACCGGATCGACGGCGTCGCCGACGCGGAGGAGGCGGAGTAGGCGAGCGAGATCCCCCCCTTGCCGTTGATGCCGATGGAGCCCATGAAGCGGTGCAGGCCGTCGGCCGGCGCGTGGGTCCCTTCCTGCACGAGCGCGTAGGCCCCGGCCCCGCTCCTCGACATCTCGAACCACCGGATCCCGGAACGGTCCGATCCGACGTCGACCGAGAAGTTCCCGACGAGCCTCTCGACGCCGCTGCCGAAGTTCCGGTACTGCAGCTGCCACATCGGCCACTCGGAGACGGCGTCGACCTTCTGTCCCGTCCCGCCCTGGGGGATGCAGTTGAAGGTGAAGAAGCCGCAGACCGTGTACGTGAAGCCGGTCACCGGCACGCTCTCTGCGAGCGTGAAGGTGGAGCTGGCGGGCGCCGCGAAGTTGGGGACGAAGTGGAAGAGGTCGAGACGGTCCGCCGCGACCCCGTGATAGGAGTTGTCGAGAAAGGTGTAGAAGATCCCGGGGGCGCCGGCCGGCGGCGCCATGGGGCCGACGACCGTCGCCGGCATCAGGAAGTTCTGCGGGTCCGCCATCGTGAAGCGGATCGCGGTGGCGGCCGTTCCCGCCAGCATCGCCGTCCGGTTGAGCGCGTAGGCCGCGTAGTTCGACTCGTTCGCACCCATGTAGTACGCATCGGACCAGACGCCGATCTTGAAGTAGTCGGGGAATTCCGTCGTCCCGAAGCTGTAGAGGTTGTAGGTCCCTGTCGGGTCCGACGTCGTCGAGAGGGCCGCGCAGACGCCGTTCGAGTAGAACTGCGTGAGGAGCCAGCGGTTCGCGAGGCTGTCGTAGACGGCGATCGGGTCTCCCTCGCTGCTCGAGGCGCAGACCCCGGAGGACCAGAGGCTGCTGAACTCCGTCGGCCCGGCGAGGCGCGTCCCCGACTTGTCGTAGACCGAGAGCTGGGTCGCGTTGACCATCTGGACGTAGTGGCTGGGGCCGGCCGCACCGACGGTATCCGGGGGAGAGCAGCCGCAGTTGTTCCCCTGGCCTTCGAAGCTCAGCGTCGGCGAGGGGGTCTTCCCGGTCGGGTCCGCCGCGCGCGCAAGGAGCGGGTCGACCGCGGTGGCCGCGTCGTTCCAGCCGGCTGCGGGGACGGAGTGGGCGGGCTTCCTGCGGGGCCGGGCCGGCTTCTCGGGCCCGAGGTACCGGGGGGCGAGCGGCAGGGATCTGAGCGGCCGGCTCACCTGCACCGGCGGGGACTCCACGACGGTCGGCGCCGACGCGATCGGCGCGCCCGGCTCTACCGCGGACGCCACCGGGACCGCCCCGCCGGAGAGGAGGAGGACGGCACAGGTGATCGAGATGCGGCGCCCCCTCCGGTTCGAGAACGAAGCGGTATCGGTCGCAATCCTGCCTTTTCGCACGCGCGCCCCCCCTTGTTCATCGGATTCGTCCAAACGTCAGGCTACCACCCGTCAGGGCAGGCGCCGCCCGGGCGATGGGAAACGGGACCGGGACCGTCACCCTCCCCGCTTCGACTCGTCGACCGTGTTCAGGTAGAGCGCCGAGAGGTACGCGGCCAGGGTCGGGGCGAGGTCGACGAAGCACCCCTCGGGCGTTCCGTCCCAGCCCGGCAGACCTTCGACGTACGCCACGATCCGGCCGTACCGCTCCGGGGCCAGGTCGACGTAGAGGACGGAGGTCCCCCCGTCGGCGCCGATCGGGAGAAGGCCGGGACGGAGGTCCTTGAGGCGCCGCTCCACCTCCAGCTCGTGGAGGATCAGTCCGGCGGGCGACCGGCCCGGATATGGAAGACGCGTCGAGTAGACCGAGTAGAAGCAGAGAGGGAACGGCCGGCTCTCCGTCGGAAGCTCGAAGGTGAAGTCGAGCTTTCCCCCGTTCGCGGCGGAGAGGAAGTCGAGCAGGTCGGGCGGGAGAGTGGCGCCGACGGCGGTTTCGATCCCGGCGATCTCCTCGGCCGTCGGCGGCGCCTTCGGCGCGTCGACCTCGAGATGGGGAAAGTGGTCGAGTCTCATCGGGCGCCATTCTCGCCGGTCGCGGCGGGGAGAGCGAAGAGCCGGCCGTCGCGCACTCTCCGGCTACGAGACGAAGCTCCACCTCACGAACTTCGCCGAGTAGTAGAGAAGGAGAAGGGTCGATCCGGAGAGCCACGCGAGCCGCAGGCGCGGCCGGCCATCCAGGAGCGCCGCGAGCGAGAGCGCGACCGGGAAGACCGTCAGGGTGTAGCGCGGGATCCCGGCGTCGGTCCCCGTCAGGACGGGAAGGGCCACGAGCGCGGTCATCCAGGCGGCGTCCGAGGGCCGTCCTCTGCGGAGCTGGAGCACGGAAAGGCCGAGGAGGAGGACGACGAGCGCGTACGGGACGAGGATTCCCGGATGACGGAGCACCTCCCCGGACGAAACCCGCTCCGCGAGCCGTCCGACGAACGCCGCCGGTCCCGTCGCTCCCCCCGTCACCCTCTCGGGCCAGGCGGCCATGACGCGAAAGAAGAGGCCCGGCTCCCCCTTCGCGTAGCCGATCCCGAACACGTAGGCGAGGACCCCGAGAAGGGGCGCGACGCCGAGGAGCGCAGCCGGAGCGAGCGTCCGGAGCTTCCAGCGGACGGCCGGCCCGTTCTCCTCGAGCCACCAGGCCACGGCGAGACCCGCGCCGAGCGCCGCCCCGGGCGCCCGGCAGAGTCCGGCCAGGAATCCGAAGACGACGGCGCCCGCGACGCTTCCCGAGCGGAGCGCGCGGAATGCGAGGAGAGCCGCGAGAAGGAAGACGGCGTCGCTGTATGGGACCTGGAGGAAGAAGGCGGACGGGTAGAGGACGAGGAGCGGGAGCGCCCGCCACGGCTCTTCCGGCACGCCGCGACGCCGGGCCTCCTCCAGGAAGAGCGGCAGGGCGAGGAGAAACGACACCCAGGCGACGAGGAGGAGGCTCCGGAAGACGCCGAGTCCCGTGGCGAGGTGGATGGCCCGCGCCAGGAACGGGTAGAGCGGAAAGAACGCGTGCTCCGCCTCCCGGCCCGGCGGCGGCGGCGGGCCGTAGCCGTCGCGGGCGATGTCCCGGTACCACCCCGTGTCGAAGCGCGCGTAGAGCGGGGCTTCGGCGGTGATCTCGGGAGACCAGGGCGACGGCCTGGCGCCCGGGACGAGATCGTGCATCGCAAAGCCCCACGCACCGAGCAGGGCGATCCAGAGGAGGCCCGCGAGGACGACGCGGCGGTTGTCCAGGCCACGCCACGGCCAGGGGAAGGGACGAGAGCTCACGAAGCCGGATGCTAGCCGGACCGGAGGGTCAGAGGGTTCCCTGAACGTACCGCAGGTTCGTGAGGGCGACGAGGTAGTCCCTCCTGGCGCGGGCGAGGTTTCCCTCGGCCTGCCGGGCGTTCACGAGCGCGTCGTCCACCTCGAGGCGCGTCTTGACCCCCAGGTCCTGCCCCTTCTCCGACATCTCGAGAAGGCGGCGCGCCTGGGAGACGTTCCCCGAGAGCGCCGTCACGATGCCGGCCGCGACCTTCACCTGGTCGAGGGCCGTCCGGACCTCGACGTGGAGGCCGTCCTCGGCCTTGGCGAGGTCGAGCTCGGCGCGGGTCAGGTCGCTCCTGGCCTGGACGACCCGGCCCCGGGTCGCGAGCCCGTCGAAGAACGGGAACGAGAGGTAGACGCCGGTTCCCCAGACCTTTCCGTCGGCCTTGACGGCGCCGGCGTCGAGCCACGACCACCCCGCGTTCGCGCGGAGGTCGAGACGGGGCTTGTCGTCGGCGTTGCGGATCTTCACGAACTCCCGGTAGATGCCGACCGCGTGCGCGAGACTCCTCACGTCGGGGCGCATCTCGAGGGCCGTGCGGACCGCCTCGCCGAACGTGGGGACGGCGACGGGCCCGGCCTCGAGCGTCCCCGTCACGTCGAGGTCGAGCTTCTCCTCGGCCAGGACGAGCCGGAGCCGGTCGAGGGCGATGAGGACGAGGTTCGCGGTCCGGATCACCTCGGGCCTCTGGTTGTCGAGGGCGACGCGGGCGGCGAGAACGTCGTAGTCCGTCGCGGTGCCGAGGGCGTACCTCTTCTCGGCTTCCGCCAGCTGCTTCTCGCGCTGGCCGAGGGTCTCCTTCGAGATGGACTCCAGCTGCCGGGCGAGGAGGACGTCGGTGAACGCCTCCGTGGCGTCGCGGATCGCGGCCTGCCGGTAGTGATTCAGCTGGTCCTCGGCGCCGGCGATGCCGTCCTTGGCCGCCCGGACGGCCGCGCCCACCTTCCCCCACGCGTAGAGCGTCTGGGAGAGTCCGAGGCCGGCGGAGCCCGTCGTCTGCCCCGACGGGAAGAGCCCGCCCGTGAGCGCGGCGAAGGTCCCGTCCCAGGCCCGTCCGTACGAGGCGCTCGCCGAGACGTTCGGCAAGTGCCGCGGCGCGCTCCTCGACGTACTTCCCGCGCACCCAGTCCTGGTAGCTGCGGGCCTTCTCGACGTCGCGGTTCTTGTCGGCGGCGATCCTCACCGCGTCTTCCAGGGTGAGGAGCTGGCGGGGAGACGAAGCGGTTCCCGGAGCCGGCTCGGCCGCGGATGCGGCCGCGGGAACGAGGAGGGCGAGGACGAGCATCGCGGTGACGGACGCCTTCGCGGCGGCCGGGACGGCGGGAGCACCGTGCGCGTCCTGCTCCAGCGCGTTCGCCTTCGACCAGCGGCGGTGGATCCAGGCGGCGAAGTCGTCGAAGAGGGTGTAGACGACCGGGACGACGAGGAGCGTGAGGATCGTCGAGGTGATGAGTCCGCCGATGACGGCCCGTCCCATCGGGGCGCGCATCTCGGCCCCCTGGCCGAGGCCGAGGGCGACCGGGAGCATGCCGAAGATCATCGCGAGGGTCGTCATCATGATCGGGCGAAGGCGCGTCCGTCCCGCGGTGACGAGCGCGGTCCGGCGATCCATTCCTTCCCGGCGCAGGACCTTCGTGTAGTCGACGAGGAGGATGGCGTTCTTGGTGACGAGGCCCATCAGGAGGATGAGCCCGATGAGGGACATGATGTTCACGGTGTCGCCGGTCAGGACGAGGATCCCCGCCATGCCGACGATCGAGAGCGGAAGCGACAGCATGATCGAGAGCGGGTCGATGAACGACTCGAACTGCGCCGCGAGGATGAGGTAGACGAAGACGACGGCCAGGAGGAGCGCCTCGGCCATGTAGCCGAAGCTCTCCTCCATCCGCTCGGCCTCGCCCGGGAAATAGATCGAGTAGCCGGGCGCCATCGGGATCTTCGCCGCCGCCTCGCGGATCTTCTCGACGGCCGTCCCGAGCGGGACGTCGTCGAGGTTCGCGGTGAGGAGGACCTCGCGGGAGAGGTCCCGTCGCGAGATCTCCGACGGGGTCGTCGCCCGCTCGGCCTTCACGAGCTCCGAGAGGGGGACGAGGACCGGGCCGCCCTTGCCGCCCGGCACGGCGATCCGGAGGTTGCCGATCTGGGAGACGTCCCGGCGCATCTCGAGCGGGAGCCGGACCCTCACGTCCACGGCCTCCCCCTCCTCGTCCTCGTACGTCGTGACGGCCTGGCCTCCGACGAGGGAGCCGACCGTCCGCGCGATGGCGGGCGTCGAGATCCCGACATCGGAGGCGCGCGCCCGGTCGACGACGAGGCGGTACTCGGGGAGGTCGAGCTCGAGGGTCAGCTCGAGGTCGACGACGCCGGGGATCCCGTAGACGCCCTCCTTCAGCTTTGCGGCGTACTCCTTCAGGAGCGGGATCTCCTCGCCGCGGATCGACACCATGATCGGCTTCTCGGCGAAGCTGTCGGTCTGCATCTCGATCGACGGGATGATCCCGGCGATCGGGGCGATCCGCTTGCGCGCCTCGGCCGCCAGGACGGTCGCGTGCTTGGTCCGGTCCTTCTTCTCGACGAGCTTCACGTAGACCCGCGCGTCGCGCACGGTCCCCGTCTCGCCCGCGCCGATCGAGGCGTAGGTCAGCTTCACCTCCGGCATCTTCTTCAGCTCGGCGAGGATGGCGTCCAGCCTCCCGCTCGTCTCGTCGAAGGAGGCGTCCGGTGCGGTCTTGAACCGGATCTGGAACTCGGCCTGGTCCTCCACGACCATGAACTCGGACTGCAGCGTCCCGAAGAGGCCGATTCCGGAGACGAACGCCAGCGTCGCAAGGCCGAGGACGGCCTTGCGGTGGTCGAGGGCCCACCCGATCGAGCCCTTGTAACGGTCGGCCGACCGGTCGAACCAGCCGTTGAACCGGTCGAGGAGCCGCGCCAGGGCGTTGCGCTTCCCCTTCCGCTCCACGTCGGGGTCGACCCAGCGCGACGAGAGCATCGGGTCGAGCGTGAAGGAGACGAACAGGGAGACGAGGACCGCGAAGGCGACCGTGATCCCGAACTGGAAGAAGAAGCGCCCCATGATCCCCTTCATGAAGGCGACGGGGACGAAGACCGCGATGATCGAGAGGCTCGTGGCGAGGACCGCGAGGCCGATCTCGGCCGTCCCGAGCCGGGCGGCCGTCACGTGGTCCTCGCCGTGCTCGAGGTGCCGGACGATGTTCTCCCGGACGACGATGGCGTCGTCGATGAGGAGCCCGATCGCGAGGGAGAGCGCCATGAGCGTCATGACGTTGAGCGTCATGCCGAGGAAGTACATGGCGATGAACGAGGAGATGACCGAGATCGGGAGCGTGAGACCCGTGATGACGGTCGAGCGCCAGGAGTTGAGGAAGCAGAAGACGATGAGGACGGTGAGGATGCCGCCGATGATCAGGGTGTTGGTCACGTCGTGGACCGAGTCCTTGATCATGATCGAGCCGTCCCTGACGAGCTGGATCTCGACCGTCGGCGGGAGCTCCTTGCGCAGCTCGGCGATCTCCTTCGTCACCGCCTCGACGACGCCGACGGTGTTCGCCTTGCTCTGCTTGAAGACGTCGAGCGCGACGGCCGGGACGCCGTTGACGAGGGCGAGCTTGCGCTTCTCCTCGACGCCGTCCCTCACGTCGGCGACCTCGCCGAGGGTGACGGGGACCCCGCCCCTCCTCGCGATGACCATCGCTTCGAAGCCGGAGACCTCCTTCGGCTTGCCCGAGACGCGGACCGGCATCTCCTGGCCGCCCGCGTCGAGGCGCCCGAGGGGCGTGTTGACGTTCTCGCCCGCCAGGCCCGCGACGACCTCGTCCACGCCGAGGCCGAGGGCGTCGAGACGCGACGGGTCGAGGTCGACGCTCACCTCGCGCTTGCTCTCGCCGACGAGGTCGACCTTCCCGACGCCGGGGAGGTTCTCGAGGCGGCGCTTCACCTTGCGGTCGACGAGGGTCGAGAGCTCGCGCGGGGTCATCTCGGCCGACCGGACGGCGAGCGACACGACGGCCATGCCGCCGATGTCGAGCTTCTGGATGACCGGCTCCTCGATCCCCTGGGGGAGGAGGTTGCGGATGGCGGAGACCTTCGACCGGGCGTCCTGCGCCGCGTCGTTGATCTTCACCTCGAGGTTGAACTCGACGACGACCGTCGAGAGCCCCTCGCGCGACGTCGAGAAGACGTGTTTCACGCCCGAGATCGGGTTGACCGCCTGCTCGAGCTTCTTCGTCACCTCGCGCTCGACCGTCTCGGGAGACGCGCCCGGGAACTGCGTGATGATCGAGAGGACCGGGATCTCGACGTCGGGGAACATGTCGATCGCGAGGCGCCGGTAGGAGAAGACGCCGAGGGTGACGAGGGTGAGCATGAGGACCGTCGCGAAGACGGGCCTCTTGATGGAGAGGTCCGACAGGAACATGGCTCAGGCTCCCTGGGCGGACTTCACGCGGTCGCCGTCGAGGAGGCTGAAGCCCCCGCGCGTGACGACCTCCTGGCCGCCCGCCAGGCCCTTGACGATCTCGACCCCCTCGCCGGCGCTGGCGCCCGTCTCGACGGCGACGCGTTTCGCGACGCCCCCCTCGACGACGAACACGCCGGCCACCCGCGTGGCGGTGTCCCACGAGACGAGGGCCGACCGCGGGACGACGAGGACGCCGGTGCGCTTGCCGGTCACGATCCGGCCCTTGACGAAGAGCCCCGCCTTCAGCGACTCGTCCGCGTTGAGGATCTCGGCCTTCACCTTCACGGTTCGGCTCGACTCGTCGGCGGCGGGGTTGATGAACGAGACGCGGCCGGACATTTCCTTGCCGGGGTAGGCGTCGCTCGTGAACGCGAACGGCTGCCCCACCTTCAGCTCGGACATCCGGGCGGACGGCACGCTCGCCGTCAGCTCGAGGACGCGGTTGTCGACGATCCGAAACATCGGCGCCGGGCTTCCCATGTTCTCGACGTAGTCGCCGACGTTCACGTTCCGCGCGGCGACGACGCCGTCGATCGGCGCTCTGAGAACGGCCTTGGAGAGGCGGGCCTCCGTCATCGCGAGCTGGGCCTTCGCGGACGCGACGCCGGCCTTCGCGGCCTCGCTCGCCGTCTTCGCCTCGTCGAGCCCCTGCTGGGTCGCGAGGCCCGCTTCCTTCAGCTTCACCGTCCGGTCCAGCTCGCGGGCGGCGCGCTGGGCGCCGACCTCGGCCTGGAGGGCGGCTGCGCGGGCGCCCGCGACTCCCGCGTCGGCCTCGCGCGTGTCGAGGCGGGCGAGAGGCGTCCCGGCCTTCACGCGCACCCACTGGGTGACGTAGACCTCGGCGACGGTGCCGCTGTACTCGGACTTCACCTCGACCTCGCTCCGGGCGGTGAGCGTCCCGACGACCTCGACGGACTGCTCGAGGTCCTGGGGGGCCGCTTTCGTCGTGTCGACGGCGACCGGGGGCCGGCCGGCGCCCGGTGCGGTCTTCCCGTCGGCGGACTTTCCGCAACCGGCGACGGTCAGGGCGAGGGTCGTGGAGAGAAGGACGGCGGCGGTCGAGCGATTCATCGCGAAGTCTCCTGGCAGGCGGGTGGGGTCGGGGGCGCGGCAACGCCCGAGAAGAGGAGGTCGAGCACGCGACGGAAGCCGTCCTTTCCCAGGCCGAGCTCCGGGTGCGCGAGGGTGAGGTCCATGTTGAAGGAAAGAACGCCCATCAGGGCGAGCGTCACGTCTTCGGGGTCCGCCGAGCGGATCTCGCCCGCGGCGATCCCCTCGACGACGATCTCGGAGAGGACGGCCAGCAGCTTGTTGTGGAAGGTCTCGAAGTCGAACGGGGGGGCGCCCTGGGCCGGACCCCAGAAGACGGCGTTGATCATCCGGACCCACGCCTTTTTCGTCTCGAAGAGCCCGTAGATCCCGAGGAGGAACCCCTCGAGCCGCTCCCGGGCCGTCCCGCTGGAAACCCGGCTCGCCGCGATCCCATCGTCGGCGATCTTCACGAGGTCTTCGAGAATCGCGAGGTAGATCCCTTCCTTGCTCTCGAAGTGGTAGTAGAGAGCCGGCTTCGTGACCCCGGCCATTTCGACGATCTCCCGGACGGAAGTCGCCGAGTAGCCGCGGGTCGTGAAGAGGAGCACCGCGGAGTCCATAAGTCTCTGTCTTACAGAGACTTCACCGTGTTCTTCGTGCACCGGAATAGAGCCTCCGAGGTCCGCCGCCGCTCACAACCGGGAGTGGTTACCGACCGGTAGGTAATCTAGGGATCAGGCGCCTTTCTGTCAAGGGGTGGAATTGACCGGCACGGTCGGATCCGGATACTGCGGCGATCGTGAAGCTGCTCATCCCGGTCTCCGCTGGCGAGCTGATCGACAAGATCACCATCCTGCGCCTCAAGGCCGAGCGGATCGGCGACCCGGTCCGGGAAGCCAACGTCCGGAGGGAGCTGGCCCTCCTGGAGACCGTCCGCGCCGGGTTCCTCGGGTCTCTCGACGGCCTGGCGCCGCTGATGGCGGAGCTGCAGGCGGTCAACGCCGCACTGTGGGACGTGGAGGAGGGCAAGCGCGATTGCGAGCGCCGGCAGGACTTCGGCCCGGCTTTCGTCGCCCTGGCGCGCTCCGTCTATCTCGAGAACGACCGCCGGGCGGCCCTCAAGCGCCGGATCGACGACCTCGCCGGGTCGGACCTCGTCGAAGAAGAGC
>JADKBZ010000024.1 GCA_016714815.1 Holophagales bacterium | reverse complement strand
CGATCTACCGGGCCCCGCCCTCCCCGAAACGAGGGGCGGAACCGGCGTCAGCCGGCGCCGCCGGAGTCGCCCCCCGAAGGCTCCCCGCCACCCGGCCCGCCGCTCCCCTGGGGGCGGCTCGCCGCGGCCGCGGCGGCGACGGCGGCGGCCTCCGCCACCCTCTCGCGGCGCTCCGCCCTCCGCCGGAACGGACGGCGCGGAGGCGCCCTCCGGGCGAGGCGGCTGGGGCTGTCGCTGAGGGCGAGGCTCCTGGGGTCTCGACTCGCCCTGAGGAGGCGCGCCCGCGGAGGTTTCCGGCCTCGAGCGCTCGCCCTGGGGACGATCCTGCTGGGGACGATCCTGCGCCGGACGATCTCCGCGGGGCCTCTCCCCCCGGGGACGGCCACCTTTCGGCCGGTCGCCCCTGGGCCTGTCGCCGCGCGGGCGATCGCCCGCCGGCCGGGGCCCGCCCTGCTGCGGAGCCGCCGCCTGGGCCGCACCCTGGGGTACGCCCTGGGGTACGCCCTGAGCCACTGCGGACGGTTCGCCGGCAGACGCGCCCTCGGACCGGCCGCCACGGCCACGGCCGCGGCGGCGTTTCTTCCCGCGCCCGTCGCCCTCCGGCGCCGCACCCCGCTGGGGCTGGGCCTGGTGGGGAGCCTGAGACGCCTGGGGAGCCTGGACCGCTCCCCCGCGAGAGCGCCCCTTCTCACGTTGCGACCGCCGACGGGCCTCCTCGAGCTCGCGCTGACGCCGCTTCTCTTCCTGCCGCTTCTCCTCTTCGGCCCTGCGGGCCGCCTCGCGGACGACCTCTTCCGCCCGCCAGGCGGCGTCGATCTCGTCCGCTTCGGTCCGGTCCTCTTCCGAGAGGACGGAGCGGAAGGCGACGACGATCTCGCGACTCTGGGCCTGGGAGCGGATCGCCTCGACGAGCCGCTCCCTCACCGGCGTGTGGAGCTCGTCGGCCGCCAGGGGAACGCAGGCGCGGTCCGCCAGGACCATCCGCGTGAAGGAGACCTGCTTCTCCTCGTCCGGCTCGGAGCTCTTCACCGTGAGGAAGAAGAAATCGCGGTCGTGGTCGAAGTCGTGTCCGACCATCCGGAAGCCCGGCATCGCCTCGTGCACGAGCTCCGCCAGGATCTGAAGGTACTTCTCTCCGAGCTCCCAGGTCTGCTCCATCGACACGACCCGGTCCCGGAACATCTTCGGCATCGCCATTCGCGGTGGTCCTCGTCCGCGCGCCACGGCCGCGCGGGGTCTCGCCGGGAGTCTAGCCGGTCCCTCCGGGAGCCGTCAGCGGCCGATTCCGCCGAGCGAGAGGATCCTCCGGGCGTGCCCTTCGGGCGTGAACCGCGCTCCGAGCGCGACGGCTCCCGCGGCGAGGCGCGCCCCCAGCCCTTCCCGAACGAAGCGGAGCATCGCGGCGGAGAGGACGCCGGCGTCGCCCGGGGGGACGAGGAGGCCGGAGACCCCCTCCTCGACGACGACCGCGAGGCCCGGGACGTTCGAGCCGATGACGGGCCGGCCGTGCGCCACGGCGTCGGCGGCGATTCCCGACCCGGTCGCGTGCCGGTAGGGGCAGACGACGGCGTCGCACGCGTCGAACAGCAGGCCCCGCTCCGCGGCGGGGAGGAACGTCAGGAAGAGGCGGACGCCGGGCGGCGCGGGGCGCTCGCCGAGGAGCTTCGCTTCCCCCCACGGCTCTCCCGCCAGGAGGAGAACCGCGGCGGGGAGCTCGCGCCGAACCCGGGCGAACGCCTCGAGGAGGACGTCCCACCCCTTGTAGGGGCGAAGGAGGCCGCTGAAGAGAAAGACCGGCGCGTCGGCCGGGAGGTCGAGGCGCGCGCGCGCCTCCCCTTTCGGAACGAGCTCGGCCGGCTCCGAAGGGTGGGGGACGAGGACCGCCCGCGCCTCGGGGACCTCGCGCCGGGCCGTCTCGAGGTCTCCCGCGTTCTGGACCGCCAGGACGTCGGCCCGCCGGAGCGCGAGGCGGGCGAGGGCCCTCCTGGGCGCCCCGGCCTCGTGGTCGGCGAGGTTGTGGCAGAGGAGGAGGCGGACCGCGTCCGGCGCCTCGGCGCGGTGCGAGGAGAGGAAGAGGGCGAGGTGGGGCGCGAAGACCGACGTCCAGAACGCCGACGCCACGAGCCTCGCCCCGCGCGCCGCCGCGACCTCGGCCGCGCGCCGGAACGAGAGCGGGTCGAACCCGTCGAGGAGGGGCAGGACCTCGAGGTCCTCCGGGAAGGCGCCGTCGCCCCGGTCCGATGCGCCCGGGTAGAGGGCGCGCGGATACATCCTCGAGAAGGTGAGGACGAGAGGCGGCTCGCCGAGGCGGGCCATCGCCCTGGCGAGCCTCACCGTCTGGTCGGCGATGCCGCTCCGCCACGGGGGAACCGGGCCGAGGAGGACGACCTTCGTCACGTCCGCGACTCTCAGCGGGCGAGGAGGAACGCCTTCAGGTACTCGGTCTCGGGGCAGTCGATCGAGACCGGGTGATCGGGGCCGGCGCCGCGCCGCTCGAGGATGCGCGCCGGCACACCCGCGTCGAACGAGGCGGCGAAGAGGACCTTCTGGAAGAGGTCGACGGAGACCGGCCCCGAGCAGGAGCAGGCGAGGAGGATCCCGCCCGGCGCGAGGAGCTTCATTGCGAGCCGGTTGACGTCCTTGTAGCCACGGCAGGCGCGGTCGACGTCGGGCGTCTTCTTCGCGAAGGCGGGCGGGTCGGTGACGACGACGTCCCAGCTCTCGCCCCGCCCCACGCGGGCGCGCAGGTCGTCGAAGACGTCGGCGGCGAGCGTCTCGACGCGGGAGAGGTCCTGCCCGTTGGCGGCGTGGTTCTCCCGGGCGAGGGCGAGGGCCGGCTCTGAGACGTCGACGTGCGTCACGCGCGAGGCGCCCCCCGCCAGGGCGGCGACCCCGAAACCCCCGGAGTAGGAGAAGAGGTTGAGGACGCTCTTCCCCGCGGCGAGGCCGCCGACGAGGTGGCGATTCTCCCGCTGGTCGAGGAAGAAGCCCGTCTTCTGGCCCCCCGCGAGGTCGGCGAAGTAGGTCACCCCCCGTTCGCGGAAGGGGACGCGATCGGGCGGCCGTTCCCCCGCGAGGAGCTCGTCCTCGAGCGGCAGCCCTTCCCCGTGACGGCTCGCGAGGTCGTTGCGCTGGAGGATCGACGCCGAAGGGAAGAGCGCCTGCAGGGCCGGCAGCCAGAGAGGCCGCGCCGCTTCCGTCCCCGCCGTCGTCGCCTGGACGACGAGAACGTCCCCGTAGCGGTCGACGACGAGGCCGGGAAGGCCGTCCCCCTCGGTGTGGACGAGGCGGTAGCCGTCGGTGAGCGGCGGCACGAACCGCTCGCGCAGCTTCGCCGCCGCCTCCACCCGGCCGTTCACGAACGCCGCGTCGAGCGGCCCGTCGTCGAATCTCCAGATGCGGGCGGCGATCGAGGAGCGAGGGGAGGCGAACCCGCGGCCGAGGAGCGCCCCCGATGCGGAGCGGACCTCGATCTCCTCCGCGGCGCCGGACGGGGGGGCCGACAGGGCGCGGGAGAAGACCCACGGGTGGCGGCGCCGGGCGGCGTCGTCGCGTCCCGGGCGGAGGGTGAGCGGCTTCAGCATGCGGATCGCGAGTGTAGGCGGGAGCGGTGGGGCGGTGTACGCTTTCGGTCTCGATGGAGCTCCTCCTCGCGCTTTTCCTCGCGGTCTCCCTCGTCGCGCTCGCCACCACCTGGAGCGCCCTGCGGACGGAGCGTGCCCGGTTCCGGATGATGGAGAGCCGCCTCGCCGAGGCCCGGCCCGACCCGGCCCCGCAGGTGGCGCCGGCCGCTCTTTCCGGGGCCGTCCCGGGAGAACGGGGGGATCGCGAGGTCTCCGCTCCCCTCGCCGTGCCGGCTCCGCCCCGGACCCTCCCGGCGCCGGGGTCGGTCCGCCTCGAGCGGCTCGCCGCGGCTCTCGAGCCCCCCGCCGCGCGGCTCGCGGCGAGCATCGAAGCGTCCGAAGCGACCCTGGCGGCGGCCGCGGAGCGCCTCAGGACGCCGATGCCTCCTTCCGCCCCGGCCCTTCAGCCGGGCGACGCGGTGGCCCCGGAGCCCGGATCCGGGGACGTCGAGCGGGCGCTCGCGACGACGGAGCGGATCTCGGACGAACGCTCCCGTCTCGCCGACGAGGTTCGCAGCCTACGTTCCGCCCTCGAGAGGGTCGCCGCGCTCGACGGGGGCCTGTCGCGCGGCCTGTCGGAGCTCTCGCGCTCCGCCGACGCCCTCCTCCCGTTCGCCTCCTCCCTCGCAGGCCTCGCCGACCGGGCGAATCTCCTCGGCCTGAACGTCTCGCTCCTGGCGACCCGCGCGGGGGATGCCGGGGCCCCCTTCGAGGAGGCGGCCGCCGAGCTGCGCGGCCTTTTCGAGGAGTCCCGGCGCCTTTCCCGCGAGCTCTCCGAGGCCGCGCGCCGGACGAACGGAGGCGTTCGCAAGGTGGCGGCGCTCGTCGACGAGTCGGCGGGAGCCGCAGCGGCGGGAGAGGAACGCGGGGCCATGGCGTCCGAACGCCTCGGGACGCTCGACGGCCTCTGCGAACAGCTCGAACGGGCCCTCGCGGGATCGATCCGGTCGACCCGGACCGCCGAGGAGGCCGGCGCCGCCCTCGGCCGGTCGCTCGAGACCACCCGCTCCTCCCTGGAAGCCCGCACTGCCGAGGCGGCCCGGCTCCGCGCCGAAGCGGAGGCCGCCAGGACCGCGCTCCGGTCGACCGTCGAACGGATCGAGGCGCTTCGCCTCGACGGCGGCGCCCTCCGGGCCGCGGTCGTCCGCGTCACGTCCGCCGCTTGACACCACGAAGCCTCTTTCCCAGACTGGGGAGACCCATGCCGACCGACACGCTTTCCTCCGCAGACGTCCTTTCCGAATGGCGCTCCGGCAGTCTCGAGGATCTCGTCGAGCTCGGGATCTCCGCGGCGAAAGCGAACGAGTACGAGCGGGGGCTCATCTTCCTCGCGGAGGCGTACCGCCACGTGGGACGGGAGCAGCACAGGCTCTCGGGTCCCCTCCTCTCCTTCTACGGCCTCTGCCTCGCGCTTCACCGGGGCCGCATCAAGGAAGCCGCCGAGTTCTGCTGGCTCGGCGTCGAGAAGGACCACTACAACCCCGACCTCTACTACAACATGGCCCGGGTCTGGACGGCGGGGCGGAGCCGGCGCAAGGCCGTGGACGCGCTCGAGAAGGGGCTCGCCCTCGACCCGAGGCACGCCGGGCTGAAGCGCCTCATGGCCGAGATGGGGACGAGGAAGCTGCCCGTCATCCCCTTCCTCCATCGCGACAACCCTCTCAACGTCTCCCTCGGGAAGATGCGCCGGAAGATTCGCGATCAGAAGCCTTCCGCGGGTCCCGGATCGGCCAGCTCAGGTCCCACCCGCCCGGCTCGCTGAGCCTCCGGGTCGCCGGACCGCAGCCGTCTCAGCGAATCCGGCGCGCGACGGACACGCCGTCGCGGAGAGGCACGATCGTCGTCTCCAGGTCGGGATTGGCGTAGCAGAGCCGGTTGAACTCCCGGATCGCGGCCGTCTCCGCGTCGTCCTCGCACGGCGGGAGCCGGAGCGCGCCGCCCCAGAGGACGTTGTCCGTCACGAGGAGCCCTCCGACCCGAAGCCGCGGGAGAGCACGCCGCAGGACGTCGGGGTACCCCTCCTTGTCCACGTCGTTGAAGATCAGGTCGAACTCCCCGTCCGTTCCGTCGAGCGCGGTCAGCGCGTCGCCGACGAGAACCGTCACCCGCTCCGCGACGCCCGCCCGGCTCAGGTTCTCCCGCGCCTCTGCGGCGTTCTCCTCCGAGCCGTCCGTGTAGAAGACGCGACCGTCCGGCCCGACGGCCCGCGCGAGCCAGATCGTCGAATAGCCGATGGCGCTCCCGAGCTCGAAGACCCGCCGCGCCCCGGCGAGCCGCGTGACCTGCGCCAGGAGCCGCCCCACCGCGGGCCCGACGATCGGGATCCCGCGGCACGCGGCGTCCGCCTCCATCCGGGCGAGGACCTCGTCCCGCGGCGGAAGGATCGAGTGGAGGTAGTCGTCGAGCCCGGCAGAGAGGAGAGACATCCCCGCGAGTGTAGCCGCCCCTTTCGGGGGATGGACCGGGGCGCCCGATCGCGCCAGACTCCGCCGGTCCGGAGGACCCTCATGAGACACCTCGCACTCACCGCCCTCTCGGCCGCGCTCGTCCTCGCCCCGGCGGGCCGCGCCGAAGAGCGCCGCGACCCGGCCGTATTCGCCGAGAAGAAGGACGCCCGCCTCGACGCGATCAAGGCCGAGGTGAGGAAGAAGGACGAGCCCGCTGCGAAGAAGCGGATGTGGGTCGACTTCTCGAAGATCGACGCGCCGAAGGCGGTCTCCGAGTTCACGAAGGTCTGGCACCAGCCCCCCGTCTGCCAGGGGCTCTCGGGAATGTGCTGGTGCTTCTCGACGACGTCGCTGCTCGAGTCGGAGGCCTGGCGGCTCACGAAGCGCGAGGTGCGGCTCTCCGTCCTCCACACCGTCTACTGGGAGCACGTCGAGAAGGCGAGGGGCTGGGTCAAGTCGCGCGGGGCCTCGGTCTACGGCGAGGGCTCCGAGCCCGCGGCCGTCCTGCGCGCCCTGAAGAACCACGGCGCGCTCCCCGCCGACGCCTACACCGGCCTCCTCGAGGGCCGGAAGGAGCACGACCACGAGTCGACGCTCTACGCCGAGATCAAGGCCTACCTCGACGGCGTCAAGGCCGCGGGCGCCTGGAACGAGGACGCCGTCGCCTCCACGGTCCGCGCGATCCTCGACCACCACCTCGGCGCCCCGCCCGCCACGGTCGTCGTCGACGGCGTCTCCCTGACGCCGAAGGAATACCTCGCGAAGGTCGTCCGCCTGAACCCCGACGACTACGTCGGCTTCCTCTCCACCCTGGAGCAGCCCTACTGGGAGAAGGCCGAGTACGACGTCCCCGACAACTGGTGGCACGGCCGGGAGTACGTCAACGTCCCGCTCGACACGTTCCTCTCCGCCATCAAGGGGGCGATCCGCAACGGCTTCTCGGTCGGCATCGCGGGCGACATGTCCGAGCCCGGCTACTCCATCGGCCCTCCCGGCATCGCCGTCGTCCCGGCGTGGGACATCCCCTCCGCCTTCATCGACGAGGAGGCGCGCGTTCCGCTTCGGAAACGGCAGCACGACCGACGACCACGGCCTCCACGTCGTTGGCTGGCTCACGAAGGGCGGGAAGGACTGGTTCCTCGTGAAGGACTCCTGGTCGAGCTCGTGGAACAACGACCACCCCGGCTACTACTTCTTCCACGAGGACTACGTGAAGCTGAAGATGCTCGCCTTCGTCGTCCACAGGGACGCCGTGAAGGAGCTCCTCGCGAAGGTGAAGGCGAAGGAGTGACGGTCACCGCTCCCGGGAGTGCGGCGTCGTCGGCGTTCGTCCGGCTGTTCGACACACTCGAGAGGGGATGGGAGTCGCCGAGGGCGAAGAGAGCCGTCGGCACGCTCCTCGTCGGCTGCTTCGCGGCGTCCCTCGTCCTCATCGAGCTGCAGCGGCTGGGCGTCCTCCCCGACGGGCTGCGCGGCCGGATTCCCGTCCGCCACTTCTACGCCGTCGACACCGCCTTCACGCTCCTCCTCCTCCTCGAGGTCGTCTCGCTCATCTTCAGCCTGAGCCACTCGTTCTCGGACTCCCTCGGAAAGCAGTTCGAGATCTTCTCGCTCATCCTCCTCCGCGAGACGTTCCACGGCTTCAAGGAGTTCGGGGAGCCGATCGCCTGGGAGAACGTCCGCGCGGGCCTCCTCCCGATGGCCTCCGACGCGACGGGAGCGCTCCTCGTCTTCTTTCTCCTCGGCGCCTTCTACCGCGCCCAGCGCCACCGCCCCATCACGTCCGACTCGGCCGAGCAGTCCGACTTCGTGGCGACGAAGAAGACCATCGGCCTCCTCCTCCTGGCGGCCCTCCTCGTCCTCGGCGCCGTCGACGCGCACCGGTACTTCGCCGGCCTCGAGACCTTCTCGATCTTCGCGGGCTTCTACACCGTCCTCATCTTCAGCGACGTCCTCATCGTCCTCGTCTCGCTCCGCTACTCCACGACCTACGCCGTCTTCTTCCGCAACTCCGGCTTCACGGTCGCCACCGTCTTCATCCGGCTCGCCCTCTCGGCCCCGCCCCCCTGGAACGCCGCGCTCGGCGTCGGCTCGGCCCTCTTCGCCCTCAGCCTCACCTGGGCGTACAACAAGGAGGAAGGGGTCAGGTCTTGATTTTCTACTATAGCCGGGGGCTATGGTAGACAATCAAGACCTGACCCCTATCCGGCGGATCGCCGCGAGGCCGATCAGGACCGAGGCGGCCAGCCAGAGGACGCCCCAGGCGAGCGCCGGAATGCCGGTCATCCGGGCGAGGGCGCTCGCGTCGCTGGCGGGGACCGAGCGGAGGATCAGGTCGGAGACGATGTCCCACGGGGCGTAGAGGAGGCTCGTGACGCCGAGGAGGCGGAGGACGAAGCTCGAGGCGCCCTCGGGAAGCCATCGGGCCACGCCCAGGAGGAGCACCCCGGCGGCGAGGCCGTACACGAAGCCGAAGGCGCTGCGGACGTAGACGAGCGTGAGGGCGAGGAGAGCCGCCCCGAGAAGGCCCGTCGCCATCCGGTGGGTCCGGGGCTTTCCGCCCACGCCGAGGACGAGGAAGAACGCCCCGAACAGGGCGCTCCCGAGGTAGCCCGCCGAGGAGATGACGAAAGGCCAGCCCCCCGCGCTCGTGCAGAGCCCTCCCTCCTGGGGCGAGAGCTCGATCGAGACGATGCGCCCGCCGGTCAGGACCGCCGCGAGACCGTGAGAGACCTCGTGGAGGAGGACCACGAAGAGCCTCAGAGGCCAGACGAAGATCGTCGACCAGAAGAGATAGACGACGACCCCGAGGAGAAGCGGCACCAGGAGCCGCTTCCACCCGGGCCGGACGACGGCCGCCACGTCAGCCGGCGTACTTCTCGAGGACCCCCGAGACGACCCGGCGCGAGAGGCCGTGGTACGACGGGCTCTGGGCCGCGAAGATGTCGCGCGCCAGCGCCCGCGTCCGCTCCGTGGCGCCGAGCGCCGTGTAGAGCGGCCGGAGGTACTTCATCCGCCCGACCCTCGACAGGACCTCGCGGATCTTCCCGAAGGCGGGCTCGTAGTCGCTCCCGGAGGCGATCACGAGCCACTCGACGAGAAGCTCGTAGTTTCCCTTCCCCATCAGGCCGAACGCCGCGTCGAGGGCGGCGCAGTCCGATTCGGACAGCTTCCGCGGGAGGTGCTGGAGGTAGAGGAGCGTCTCGGACGCGTTCCACCCGGCGATCTGCTCGCTCGTCGGCCGGACGCCCTTCTCCCACCCTTCCGCGAGCACCGCGAGCGCCTCGGCCTTCTCCGACCGGAAGACCGGGGCGTTCGCCGGAAGCCCGGGCTCGTGGAGCCACGCGTCGGCGTTCACCTTCGCGGCGATACCAGGAAGCTTCTGCTCGAGGAAGGCGAAGAACTCCTCGGTCGTGATCGACTGGAACCGGAACGTCTTCATGTAGTCGGCGAGGAAGGCGTCCCACGCAGCGCGCCCGACCGTCCGCTCGAGGAGGACGACGAGACGCGCCCCCTTCTCGTACGGCACGGAGGAGAACGCGTCGTCGGGGTCGATCCTTCGAGGTGCGTCCGGAGCTTCGTCAGCGGCGAGTCCGCGCCGAAGCGGGCGATCGAGTCCTCCAGCGCCTTCTGCCCGAGAGCCCAGCCGAGCGTCGCGGCCTCCTCGCCGTGGATCGCCTCGAGGATCCGCCTCTCGGCCCAGACCGTGAAGCCCTCGTTCAGCCAGAAGTGCTCGGACGTCGCGTTCGTGACGAGGTTCCCGGTCCAGGAGTGGGCGAGCTCGTGCGCGACGACGTCGACGAGCGAGCGGTCGCCCGCCAGGAGCGTCGGCGTCAGGAACGTCATCCGCGGGTTCTCCATGCCGCCGTAGGGGAACGACGGCGGGAGGACGAGCATGTCGTAGCGGTCCCAGTCGTACGGGCCGAAGAGCCCCTCGGCCTTCACGATCATCTCCTCGACCCCCGCGAACTCCCACGCCGCCTTCTCGACGGTCGCCGGCTCGGCCCAGACGCGGGCGCGCGGAGAGAGGTCGCGCGACTCCAGCTCGCCGACGGCGAGCGCGAGGAGGTAGGTCGGAATCGCCTGCGGCATGTCGAAGAGGAACGTCCGGGTCCCCTTCCCTTTCAGCACGCCCGAGGGCCCGGCCGACATGACGGCGGAGAGCGCCTCGGGAACGGTCACCTCCGCGTGGTACGTCACCCGGAAGCGGGCCGTGTCCTGGCACGGCACCATCGACCGCGCGTGGATCGCCTGGCACTGGCTGAAGAGGTAGGGGTGCTTCTTCCCCTCGGTCTGCGCGGGGTCGAGCCACTGGAGGGCGGCGGCATCCTGGGCCGTGTAGTAGCGCAGGAGGACCTCGGTCGTCCCCGGGGGAAGCTTCAGCCTCAGGCGCCGGCCGAGGATCGGGTCCTCGGGCCCCAGGTCGAACAGGACCTCGCCGCCGCCGGACGCCGTCACGGCGACGATCGTCAGCCCCTTCGTGTCGAGGTCCATCGGGCCGCCCGCCGGGGAGGCCAGCTCGAGGATGGCCCGCCCGTCGATCCGCTTCTTCTCGAAGTCCACCGCCAGGTGGAGGCGAAGGTGCTTCGTCCGGGGCTGGGCGTCGTCGGCGTAGGAGTGGGGGTCTACGAGGGCCATGAGGATCCCCTTTCACGCCGGCCCGGGACAAGTCGGGGCCGGGAGGAGGATTCTGCCGCAAGCCGCGCCGACGGGTCTTCAGCTCATCGATCCCGTATTCCCGGGACCGGGGAACGGGGCCCGTTTCGGCATCATCGCGCCTTCATGATGATGCTAAAGTGCTTCTATGAGAACCACCATGACGCTCGACGAAGACGTCGCCCGCTCCCTGAAGGAAGAGGCGGCCCGGTCCGGCCGGCCGTTGAAGAGCGTCGTCAACGAGGCGCTCCGGGCCGGCCTCGAGGCGCGCAAGGCGCGGCCCGCGCGGCGGTACCGCCTGAAACCCGTCTCCCTCGGCGGCGTCCTTCCCGGCGTCGACCTCGACCAGGCACTGGCGCTCGCCGACGAGATCGAGGAGCGCGAGATCGCCCGGAAGCTGGAGCTTAGGAAGTGATCCTCGTCGACGCGAACGTCCTCGTCTACGCGATCGACTCGGACTCGCACCACCACCGCGCCGCACGCCGCTGGCTCGAGGGCGCGCTCTCCGGGACGGCTCCCGTAGGTTTCGCCTGGATCGTCCTTCTCGCGTTCCTCCGCGTCACGACGCGACCGGGAATCCTCCGCAGGCCGCTCTCCCCCGAGAAAGCGACGGCCTTCGTGGACGAGTGGCTCGCGCAGCCCAACGCGCGCGCGGTGGCCCCGGGCGAAGGGCACTGGCAGATCCTGCGCACGCTCCTCGGAGCCACGGGGACTGCCGGGAACCTCACGTCCGACGCCCACCTCGCCGCAATGGCGCTCGAGCAGGGCGCGTCGATCTGCTCCACCGACCGCGACTTCGAGCGCTTCCCCGGCATCGAACGGATCGACCCGCTCTGAGCCTGGCGGGCGGGGCGGCCGCGCGCCGCTCCCGATCCGGTCGCGGTCCTCGTCCCGCCTCCGTCTATCATCCCTCCCCATGAGCGAAGCCAGGCCGACAGGCCTCCTCCGGTCCTTCCCGAAGGTCTTCTGGGTCGCCAACGTCATGGAGCTCTTCGAGCGGGCGGCCTACTACGGTCTCAACTCCGTCCTGGCCGTCTATCTGACGGCGAAGACGGCCGACGGGGGGCTCGGGTTCGGCGAGAGCTCGGTCGGGTTCCTGCAGAGCCTCATCTACGCCTGCAACTACGTCGTGCCGATCCTCGGCGGGGCGCTCGCCGACCGCTACGGCTACCGGCGGATGCTCCTCGTCGCCTTCGCCATGCTCTCGACCGGCTACTTCGCCGCCGGGTACATGTCGGCCTACGCCGCGGTCTTCGCCGCGCTCCTGGTGATGGCGGCCGGAGGCGGCCTCTTCAAGCCGATCATCTCGGGGACGATCGCCCGCTCGACGAACGAGTCGAACTCGGGCTTCGGCTTCGGCATCTACTACTGGATGATCAACATCGGCGCGTTCCTCGCGCCGCTCGTCGTCTCGATCCTCAAGGGCTTCTCGTGGCGGTACGTCTTCCTCGCTTCGTCCGCCTACGTCGCCCTGATGTTCCTGCCGACGATCTTCGCCTTCCAGGACCCGCCCCGCCCGGAGAACACGAAGAGCTTCCGCGACGTGGCGCACGGGGCCGCGATGGTCCTCGGCGACGCCCGGTTCATGCTGATGATCGTCGTCTACTCGCTCTTCTGGATCCTCTACTTCCAGAACTTCGGGTCGGTCCTCTGGTTCCTCCGCGACTTCATCGACCCCGCGCCGATGAACGCCGTCTTCGCCTCGCTCGGCCTGCCGTTCAAGTTCGACGCCGAGTTCGTGACGGTGATCAACGGCGGGACGATCATCCTGCTGCAGGTCTTCGTCAGCCGGATCGTGAAGAACCTGAAGCCGCTGCCGACGATGCTCGGCGGCGTCGCCATCGGCGCCCTCGGCTTCCTCTGCCTCGCCTTCGCGCAGAACGTCTGGCTCTTCATCGTCGGTATCGCCGTCTTCTCGATCGGCGAGATGACGGCCCACCCGAAGTACTACAGCTACGTCGGCCTCGTCGCCCCGCAGGACAAGAAGGCCGTCTACATGGGCTACGCGTTCCTCTACGGCGTCTTCGGAAGCCTCATCGGCTCCTCACTCGGCGGCGAGCTCTACGGCAGCTGGCTCAAGCCGCTCGTCGGAACGCCCGAGGGAATCCTCGCCGCGCGGAACTTCTGGCTCCTCTTCGTCCTTCTCGACGTCTTCGCCGTCGTCGGCCTCTTCTTCTACAACCGGGCCTTCGCGCTCGACACCCCCGAGGCGACCGCGAAGGCGCGCGTGATCATGATCGGCCTGTACGGCTTCTTCGCCGTCCTCGGCGCGTTCTTCCTCTGGAAGGCGCTCTTCGGCGGAGCGGAGGTCTCGTACAAGACGCTCGTCCAGGCGACCATCCTGACGGCCCTCGGCGTCGGCGGCGTGCTGATCAGCCGGAGAAAGCCGGCGGCGGCGTAGGCAGAAGGGCCCCGGCCATGGCATCGTTCCGGATCGCGGCGGGTGCGGCCCGCCCAAGGAGAGATTCGATGAAGCGGATTCCCGTCCTCTCGGCCGTCCTCCTCCTCGCCGTCGGATCGTCGGCCCCCGCGGCCGACCTCGCGACGTTCCAGAAGGCCTACTTCAACGCCACCAGGCCCGGCACCTGGGTGAAATACGAGCAGACCTCGACCGACCCGAAGGGGAAGGTCCAGAAGTCCGAGGTCACGATGTCGCGCCTCGAAGGCGATGGCGCGAGCGTCTGGTTCGAGATGCGAATGGTCCCGAAGGAGGGCACGAAGGGAAAGCCGACGACCCTGAAGTACCGGCTGAACACCGACTTCAAGGTCGAGAAGAACGCGCTCGACTACATGAAGTACGTCGAAAAGATGATCATGCAGGAGGACGGCAAGGAGGCGATGGAGTACCCGGCCGACATGATCGGCCAGGTGACCGCCGCGTTCGCCTCGAAGGTCGACTACGGCGCCGCCATCACCTCGCTCGGCCCCTGCGAGGCCAACGGGAAGATCGGCGAGAAGTACGGACTCAAGGGCTCGTTCGACATCAACCTCGTCATCATGAGGATGAAGGGGACGACCGAATCCGAGATCTGCATGAGCGACTCCGTCCCGTTCGGCCGCCTCTACGAGAAGACCGTCACGACCAGCGACAAGGACAAGCCGATGGGGACGATCGAGTCGCGCCTCATCGACTCCGGCTCCGGCGCCACGTCGGCGATCAAGGGTCCGGTCAAGGCGGTCGAGATGCCCAAGATGCCCTGGGGGGGCTGAGAGCTCGGAACCGGGAACCGGGAACCGGGAAGCCCCAGTTTCACCATCACGTCGCTTCGGCATGGGGCCGCGCGCGGGGCGGTACGTCTCACGGCCGCCTGCTCCGCGCGCCGACCCGCTTCGAGGCTGGGCGGGCGGGGCGGCGTGCTCGGGGCGGCTCGAGACGCCGCCCACCCGCGGCCGGCGAGCGTCAGCCATCCTTAGGGGAGCCGCCGTCGGCGGCCGCACGCATGGGGTCTGGTCTACGCTCTACGCTCTGCTGTAGCTATACCAGAAAATCAAGACCTGACCCCATTTCCTTAATCCACTGGCTTCGCCGGGGATCCGAGCGGGCGGGAGGGGTGTCCCGCGAGCGGCGTCCGAGCACCCGCGGGGCCCCGCACGGCTCCACGAGCAGGCCGCCGGATCAGGCGAGCGCACGTGTCTGACGAGCGAAGCGAGGAGTTTGCGCTCGCCCCGGCGGCCCGCGCAGCGGGGCCGATGCGGGTCGCGGGGCGCAGGGCTCGCCGTGGGACACCCCTCCCGCCCGCGACTCGCGCGGCACGATGAAGTGGCCTGACTTCTTCGTCTCTCCCGGTCTTCGTCTCTCCCGGTCTCCCGGTCTCCCGCCCTTCCCCTCTCTCACTTGCAGGGCAGGAACCGGACCGTCGTCTCCATCTCCTCGAGGACCGTCCCGAACGCTGCGAGCGCCGCGTCGATGTCTTCTTCCGTCGTCTCCCGGGTGAGCGAGAAGCGGACGGAGCAGTGGGCTTCTTCCGCGGTTCTGCCCATCGCGAGGAGAACGTGGGTCGGGTCCGGCGAGCCCGCCTTGCAGGCGGAGCCGGAGGAGAGCGCGACGCCGTGCTGGTCGAGGGCGACGACGAGCGCTTCGCCCCGCAGCCCCGGGAGCGTGAGGCTCGACGTGTTCGGCAGGCGTTCCTCGGTCGGGCCGTTTCGGCGGGCACCCGGCACGAGGGCGAGGACCCCTTCCTCGAGCCGGTCGCGGAGCGACGCGATCCGGGGCGCCTCGGCGAGAGACTGCAGCGCGAGGGACGCCGCCGCTCCCATCCCGGCGATGCCCGCGACGTTCTCCGTCCCGGCTCTCAGGCCGTGCTCCTGTCGTCCGCCGTGGACGAGCGGCTCGAGGACGATCCCCTTCCTGACGTAGAGCGCGCCGACGCCCTTCGGGCCGTGCAGCTTGTGCGCCGAGAGGGTCAGGAGGTCGACGCCGAGCGCCTCGACGTCGATCGGGACCTTGCCGGCCGCCTGAACCGCGTCGGTGTGGAAGAGGGCGCCACGGGCGTGGGCGAGGGCCGCCAGCTGGGCGATCGGCTGGATCGTCCCCGTCTCGTTGTTGGCGAGCTGGATCGAGACGACGAGCGTCGAATCGTCGAGCACGGCGGCGAGGGCTTCCGGGTCGACGCGGCCGTCGCGGTCGACCGGCAGGACGGTGACACGCAGGCCGATCCTCGAGAGGAACCGGCAGGTGGCCAGGATCGCCGGATGCTCGATCGCGGAGGTGATGACGTGGTCACGCCCGCTGCGCGGCGCGAAGGCGAGGCCCTTGAGCGCGAGGTTGTCGGACTCCGAGCCGCCCCCGGTGAAGACGATGCGCGCGGGACGCACCCCAAGGAGGCGGGCGACGCTGCGACGCGCCTCTTCCAGGGCCTCGCGGGCCTGGCGGCCGCGGAGGTGGAGGCTCGAGGGGTTGCCCGACTCGACTCCGAGATACGGGAGCATCGCGTCCCGGACGGCCGGAGCGACGGACGTCGTCGCGTTTCCGTCGAGCTCGACGCGACGTGCGGGACGGCTGGCGGGGACGGTGGCGAAGAGCGGCGCCGAGCGGGCGGCGACGGACGAGGACGGGTCCGGCGCGCCGCGATCCCCGTCTTCCAGCTTCGTCACCTCGCAGAGGAGCGATTTGTAGACCGGGAAACCCGAGATCTCGTCGTACTGCCCGAGCGCCGTCAGCTCGTTGACGTTTCGCTCGCGCCAGGCGGCGGGTCCGACCGGGCCGCCCCCGCCCATGCTGCACTCGACCGCTCCCGCGACGAGGTCGTCGCTGAGGCGCGCGCGGAAGGGAACGGCGCCCCGGAGGGTCCGCACCTCGACGAGGTCGCCGTGCGCGATCCCTCGCCGCTCGGCGTCGCCCCGGTTCAGCTCCACCGACGGCTCGGGGTTGTCGCGGAGGAGCCCCGGGACGCCGTGGTCCTGCGAGCGGAAGTCGGTGTGCGGGCGGGCGCCGGAGTTGAAGACGAGGGGGAACGTCGCCGCGAGATCGGGGCGTGAGAGCGGCCCCTCCTCGGGTTCGACGTACTTCGGGAGGGGTTCGTGGCCGAAGTCCGCGAGGAGCGTTGAGAGGATCTCGAACTTCCCCGTCGGCGTGTCGAATCCCGGGGCCCCGTCGGGGCGCAGGAGCCCCTTCTCCCACTTGCGGTACTCCAGGAGCGGATTCGGAATCTTGACCGTCCCGCCCGCCGCGCGCACTTCCTCGAGCGTGAAGCCCGAGCCGTCGAGAACGTACCGGAGGAGCTCCTCCTCGCTCTGCGGGTAGAGCTCGCCATAGCCGAGGCGCTGCGCGAGCCCGGCCATGATCCGGTAGTCGTTGCGCGCCTCCCCCACCGGCCCGATCAGCTTCTCGCGCAGCCGGAAGAGGGGACCGTAGACCATGTACGAGTCGATCTCGAACATCGTCGTCGCCGGGAGGACGATGTCGGCATAGGCCGCGTCGGCCGTCAGCTGCCGGTCGATCGTCGCGAGGAAATCGAGCCGGGAGAGGGTCTCGCGCCAGACGGGCGTCTCGGGCCACGAGGTGAGGAGCGAGCCGCCCTGGACGATCAGCCCGCGAATCCGGTAGGGCTTCCCCTCGAGGACCGCCGGGACGAGGCCGCTCGCGTGCCCTTCCCCGCGGTAGTGGCTGTAGACCGGGAAGCGGTCGCGCGCGACGGCGCGGGAGACGTCGGGGTTCGCCACGTGCCCCGAGCGGCTCACGGGAAAGTGCGTCCCCCGCATCGCGAGGCCGATTCCGCCCGGCACGTCGAGGTGGCCGGCGAGAGCGAAGAGGGTCAGGACGGCGCGGATCGCCTGGACGCCCGAGCTCGAATATTCGAGCCCCGTGTACATGACCGGGGCGGCACCCCGGGCCCGCGCGAGGCGCCGCGCGAGGTCGCGCACCGTCTCCGCCGGAACGCCGGTAATCTGCTCGACGACCTCGGGGCGAAAGTGCTGGACATAGGCCCGCAGCTCGTCGAAGCCGTGGCACCAGCGCGTCGCGAAGGTCTCGTCGAGGAGCTCCTCCTCGACGAGGACGCCGATCATCCCGAGAGCGAGGGCCCCGTCCGTTCCGGGCCTTATCGGGATCCAGCGGGCACCGGTCCGAACGGCAGTCTCCGTCTTCCGCGGGTCGATGACGACGACCTCGGCCCCGCGCCGCGCCGCCGCCTCGAGCCGGAGCATGTCGAGCGGAGGCGAGTCCGTCGCGGGGTTGGCGCCCCAGACGAAGAGAAGCTCGGCGTTCTCGAGGTCCGTGAACATGTCGACGAGCATCCGGCCCATCGTCACGTGCGGCGCGATCATCGCGAACGAGACGTAGCAGAGCGCGCCGACCCCCATCGTGTTCGGCGAGCCGAACGGGAAGAGGACGCTCGAGGCGGACGAGACGGCGACCCCTTTCGGCTGGAAGACGTCGCAGAGCGACAGCTCGAAGCTCCCGCGCCCGGTGTAGATCGCCAGCGTCTCGGGGCCCGACTCGGCCTTGATCTTCTCCAGGTTGCCGACGATCGCGTCGTAGGCCTCGTCCCAGGAGATCCTCTCGAAGTCGTACGTCCCCTTCGGTCCCTTGCGCCGGAGGGGATGCCGGAGCCGGTGCTCGGAGTGGACGATCTCGGCGGCGTGGAGGCCGCGCCGGCAGATCATCCCGAGCGGGTGAGAGGGGTCGGGGCGGATCTCGACGAGCCGGCCGTCCGCGACGGACGCCTCGACCCAGCAGCCCGCCGGGCAGATGCCGCAGATCGTCTTCCGCCAGGGGGCGGCTCCGGACGCCTCGGCCAACTACGCCTCCCGTCCGCGAACGGGCGCGAGAAGGACGAGAGAGAACCACTCGCGCGGGTCGGACCAGAGGCGGACGACGGTGAGACCGGCGGTCTCGCAGAGGCGGTCGATCCCCGCGCGGTCGTACTTGTGGCTGTTCTCGGTGTGGATCGTCTCGCCCCGATCGAAGGAGAAGGTCTGACCGAGCGCCGCCACGCGAACCTCCTGCGGCCGCCGGCTCACGAGATGCATCTCGATGCGGGAGCGCTCGGCGACGAATGGGGCGGCGTGGTCGAAGGCGTCGAGGTCGAACTCGCCGCCCAACTCGCGGTTGATGCGGGTCAGGAGGTTCCGGTTGAACGCGGCCGTCACGCCCGCCCGGTCGTCGTAGGCGCGCTCGATGACCGTCCGCTCCTTCAGCCGGTCGAAGCCGACGAGAAGCCGGTCCCGCGGCGAGAGTCCGGACGCGACCCCCGCGAGGAAGGCGGAGGCCTCCTCCTCCTCAAGGTTCCCGACGTTCCCGCCGAGGAAGAGGCAGAGGAGCGGCCCGTCGCGCGGAGGGAGGTGCGGAACCGCGTCGAGGTATTCCCCTCCGATCGCGGTGATCCGGAGGCGCGGGAAGCGCCCGAGCAGGGCGCGCGACGACTCCTCGAGAAACGCGGTGGAGATGTCGATCGGCACGTAGTGCAGCTCGTCCTGTCGCGCCAGGAGCGCCTCGATGAGGAGCTTCGTCTTCGCCGAGCTCCCGCTTCCGAGCTCGGCGAGGGCCGTTCCCGCGCCGGCCGCCTCGGCGATCTCGGGGGCGGCCCGAAGGAGGATCTCCCGCTCGGTCCGTGTCGCGTAGTACTCGGGCAGGGAGCAGATCTCCTCGAAGAGGCGCGAACCTTCGTCGTCGTAGAAGAAGCGGCACGGAAGGCTCTTCGGCCTCGCGCCGAGGCCCGCCCGGACGGCCCCGGCGAACCCGCACTCCTCCGACGCGCACGGGACGCGCACCATGCGGAGCCTCTGGCCGGGATCGCTTCTCGCCCTCGCCGCCGGAAAGCCGCTCGCGACGGACATCCCCCACCCCACTTCGCCGAGACGTGACCGGACAGGCTAGTTCGCGCGCGGCCGGGGCGTCAAGGTGAACCGTCGAACCCGCCTCGCCGGCGGGTTCGCTTCCGCTCCGCTCAGGCGCGTCCGAAGCCCACCAGGAGGACGATTCCCGCCGTCACGACCACGATCCCCAGAATGACGCGGCCGCCGATCCGCTCCTTCCCGATGAGGAAGGCGAACGGAACGGAGAGGACGGGGGCGAGGGACGTGAGGGCCGCCGCCACGGCGAGCGGCGAGTGGGTGAGGCCGATGACGAAGAGCGCCGTCCCCCCCACGCTCTCGAGGAGGAAGAAGGGCCACGAACGGCGCATCTCGGAGGCCGGGACGAGGAGCTTCGTTTCCCGGCCTCGAAGGAGAAGGCGGGCCAGAGGCATGAGGACGACCGCGAATCCCATACGGAACGTGTTCACCCCCGCGACCGGCAGGTCCGCTCCGCCCCGGGCGATGGCGAAGGTGTTGAGTGCCCAGAAGAGCGACGTCGCGCCCGCCAGGAGGACGCCGAGGGTGTGCCCGGAAGGGGCCCGGAAACCGCTTCCCGGCCCCTCCCCGTCCGCCTCCCCGGCGGGCCGGCGGACGACGGTGACGACGCCCGCCACGACCAGGAAGACGCCGAGGAGACCCGCCGGGCCGACGCGCTGCCCGAGGAAGGCCCAGCCGGCGAAGGCCGACCAGAGCGGGTAGGTCGACGCGATCGCGAGCGCCGCCGGCACGCCGAGGAGCTGCGCGCTCGCGAGGAAAAGAGCGTCCCCGACGACGTAGCTCCCGACGACGCTGAGAAGGAGCCACCCCGCCCGGTCCGCCGTCACCTGCCCCAGCCCGCCCGCCGGACCCATCGCGAGAGCGGCGACGAAGAAGAACGGAAACGAGAGGCCCGCCCGCATGAAGTTCACGGCCATCGGGCTCGAGAGGCGGGCCGCGCGCGAATAGACGTTCGCCGAGAGCGCCCAGAGAGCCGCCGAGCCGAGACAGGCGGCGGGACCGAGGAGGAGGGAGGAGCTCAGGAGCGGCCTTCCTGGCCCGGGTGCTCGCCGGTCAAGCTAGCGGCCGCTCGGACGGCCGCAGACGACGAGCGCGCCGATGACGCCCGGCACCCAGCCGACGAGCGTCAGGAGAGTGATGAGGAGAATCGTGCCGCACCCCTTGTCGAGCACGGCGAGGGGCGGGAGGAAGATGCAGAGGAGAGCGCGTCCGAGGTCCATGACCGGATTCTCTCCGAAAGCGGGCCGGAGCGAAGAGTCCCGGCGCGCTTCGCAGGCTCCGCCCCCCGGTTCGCCCAACGGCCCGCGAAAACGACGACGCCCTCCGGATCAGGTCCGGAGGGCGTCGTTTTCAGGATGGGCCGAGCGTCAGCGGACGCGTCCGAGGGCGAAGATCGCCGAGAGCGCCGTCGCCAGGCCGAGGAAGACGAGGCCCAGCAGCGACAGGGAGGGGACGTTCGAGGCCGCCCCGGGACGAGCGGAGGCGCTCGCCTGGACGGCCGTCACCCCGGCCGCGGAGGCCGAGGCCGTGTTCGTGAGGATTCCGGCAGCCGAGGCCGTGACCGGAATCGTGACCGTCGCGGACGTTCCCGCCGCCAGGACGGGAACCGTGCACGTGACGAGCTGCCCGACGACGGTGCAGGTGCCCGAGGGAACGACCGACGCCGCGCCGACCGCGAGGCCGGCCGGAACGTCGTCCGTGATGGTGACGGCCGTCGCGCTCGCCGTGCCGCTGTTCGTGACGACGACTGCGTAGCTGAACGGCGTCGAGAGCGCCGGCGCCGGGTTCGACACCGCCTTCGTGATCGAAAGGACCGGCAGCCCCGCCTGGAGGCTCAGCGTGTCGATTCCGACGTAGTCGCCGCCCGTCGCGGTGGGGCCGGGCCCCGACACGGCCGCCATGTGCCGGAATGCGATCCGTCCCTGGTTGGCGCCCGCCGGGAGCCCGCTCAGGCTGACCCCCTGGGCGGTCCAGGTCGCGGGAAAGCCGCCCGCCGCGTAGGTCGGGTTGACGTCGAGGAGCTGGGTGGTGAAGTTGCCGACGTCGGCCGGCAGGGTGCCGACGTTCACGCACGCCGTGGCGTCGCCGAGGCAGAGGCGCACCTGCAGGCGGTCGGCGGCGGGCGCGCCCGTCTCCGTCCGCGTGTAGAACGTCAGGAGCTGGTCGTTCTGGAGGTTCGTCAGCTGCGGCGAGATGAGCCAGTCGCTCACCGTGCCGCCGTCCGTCGTGGCGTTGAAGTTCGCCGCGACGTAGCTCGTCGAGGCCTGGGGCCCGAAGACGGCGGCGTTGCCGTCGAACCAGTTCGTCGACCCGACGGGGCTGCTGAGGTTCGTCGCGACCCAGCCGGCGGGAACGCCGGCGTCGAAGCTCTCCACGAGAGGCTGGGCCTGGGCCGCCGCCGGGACGAGGGCCGCGGCGAAGACGAGGGCGAGGGCGGAATGAATCGGTCTCATTGCGATCTCCCTCACCCTTACCACCCGATGTCCTGCAGGAGCGGGAACGTCAGGTCGTTCGGCGGCGTCACTTCGTGCGTCAGGTCGGTGTTGATGGAGGGCTCCATCAGCTGGTTGGGGGAGGCGATCGTGTCCCAGTGAGAGACCGACGAGCCCGACTGGAACGGATTCGGCGTAAAGAGGAGCGGCCGGCCCGCCGCGTCCGCTCCCGAACGGATGGCGAGATTGAGGCCGAGCGTGCCGGTGAGGCCGGAGTGGAGCCGCGAGCGCCGGGTGATGGCGGCCTTGAGCGCGACGCCGTCCGCCTGCGTGATCCTGACCGCCGGGATCGTGATCCCGGTGACGCCGGAGCTGGACATTCCGGCGGGAGGGGAACCGGCTGCGTTGTCCGCGATGACGACGGCGAGAGCGCCGGCGTTCTGGGCGTTCATGGTCTTCACGTCGAAGGAGCAGGTCCCACGGTCGACGAGGGCGATCTTTCCGGCCACCGCGGCGGCATTCAATGCCGTGAGGGGCGTGCAGGCGAGGCCGAGGTTCCCGGCCGTGTCGACGACCTGCATGAACTCGCCGGTCACGCCCGGGCTGCTCAGAGGCGGTCCGAACGAGGCCGACCCGACCGAGTAGTTCCCGGCAACCGACGCCGGCGCCGCGACCGTCAGGATCGGAGTCCCCTGCGAAAGGACGTTCGGAACCTGTGCGATGGCGCTCGGACCGGTCCAGACCAGCTTGCGCGAATTGAGCGCCGAGGTGACCCGCTCGGCGTTCGTCGTCATCGCGGCCCAGGTCTTGTTCGTCGTCGTGTCGAAGAGGAAGTCGTCCCAGACCGAGAAGTAGCCCGCGTACGGCGCCCCGGTCGAGCCGCTCGTGAAGGTCTGGAAGCCGAGCCCGTGCGCGAACTCGTGCTCGAGGACGGTGACGAGGTCGACGTTGGTCCCGGCAGCGGCGTCGAGGCCGAGGTAGAAGAAGCTCCCGGTGAGGCAGTTTGCCTGCCCGAGGTTCACGTTGAACCGGGCCCGGATCTCCGCGATGAAAGGAGGAGTGAGTGCGCTGTCCGGATCGACCTGGGCGCCCGCGAGCTTCTCCGCCAGCGCCTTTCCGTAGAGGCGGTTCGGGGTCGCGCCCGGCGTGTCGACATAGATGTAGAGCGCCCCCGCGCTCCCGAGGACGGCGCTCGTCGCGGTGCAGGTCAGCACCTCCCAGGTGGCGTAGACGCGGATCGGCACGGCGCTCGTGAGGGTCGCGCCCCACTTGTTGGCGGCGGCCTGGAACGCGATCAGGCGCTGGGCCCCGAGCGTCGTCCCGGTGTTGCCGCCGACCGGCGCCACCGCCGTCGCGTCGTTGAAGCCGACGCCGGCCGGGTCTCCGTTCACGATCGTGATGGTCGCGGCTCCGAGCGCGGGGCCGCTCCCGAGGAGGAGGACGCCGAGGAGGCCGAGCGCGAGCGTCCGGTTACTTGACATCGAGCGCCTCCCGCACGGGAGCCGGAGCGCCCGCGGCAATGGCCTTCTCGGCCTGCTCCCTGCCCTCGACGCAGCTCGTCACGAGGCGGCCGTCGGCGGCCTTCGTCGCGACCGTGTAGCTGTCGAGGGACGGATCGGCGTAGAAGGCGAGGCCTCCGTTGGCGAGCCTTCTCCCGGCCTGCGCCGGCGCGGCGGCCGCAGGTTTCGCCAGTCCGACGAGAACCCCGATCTCCTCCGCGGTGGGCTGCCGGAGCTTTCCCGTGACCGGATCCTTGAAAACCACCAGACCTCCGTGCGAGGCCGGCATCGCCTCGGACGGCTTGTTCGTTTGCGCAGCGCCCTTCGCCGAAGCAGGCTTCGGGGCCTCCGCCGCGAAGGCGACGGACGCTCCAAGGGCTGCAACGGCCACCGCCGCGAGCCAGACGGGACTTCTCACAACTCCACCTCCAAAGTTCGATCGATCACCACATTTCAGGCTATCCCCCTCCGAGACCCGGGTCAAGGCAAGCTGACAGGTACCCTGACGCCCCTGCCCTGTCGGGCTCGATCCGGAGGCACGTTTTCAGGCACACTCCCGCCGCACCGCAGCGGGGTCCGGCAGACGGGAGCAGGGCCGAGCCTTCGCCGCGCAGGCGTGCAGACGGAGGGCCGAGCCATGCAGTACGACGGACCGAAGACGAAGCCCGGGATCCCCAGCCCGTCCGTGGGAGGCCTCTCGAAGCGCGCCCTCTCGACCCCCGAGCCCTTCGTCCGCCTGTTCGCCCGGCGCGTCCAGCAGGAGGGAGCCCTCGACCTGACCCAGGGCGACTACAAGAACGCCGACTTCGCGCCCCACCCCGAGGTCGTGAGGGCCGCCCAGCGGATCACGCGGAACACGGTCCACAGCTACGGACCCGCCGTCGGGCGGATGGACGTGCGGAGCGAGGTCGCCGACTTCTTCAACCGCGACGGCCTCCTCGACTACCCCTCGTCCCAGGTCCGCTTCCTCCCCGACGAAGTCCTCTTCACCCCCGGGACCCGCTCGGGCCTGGCGATGGTCCTCGAGGTGCTCGGCGCCGACGGCTCCGGCGTCGTCGTCCCGCGGCCGAGCTGGGAATACGACTGGTACGTCGAGCGCGCCGGCAAGAAGCTCGTCGAGCTCCCGACGTCGGCCCCCGGGTTCCTCCCCGACCCCAAGGACCTCGACCGCCTCCTCGGGAAGGGGGGAATCTCCTCCGTCATCCTCAACAACCCGCACAACCCGACCGGTCGCGTCTACCCGCGCGCCCTCGTCGAGGAGCTCGTCCGGGCCGCGGTGAAGCACCGCTGCTACGTCCTCTACGACTCGGTCTACCAGCGTCTCGACTACGTCGGCTGGTTCGTGAACCCCGCCTTCGCCGAGCCCGAGTGGCGCGACTGGGTCGTCTCGCTGTCGGGCCTGTCCAAAATGGACATGTTCGGCGCCTCCACCGGTGCCCGCGCCTGCTGGATGGTGATCTCCGACCAGATCCGTTCGAACGGCGTTCGGGCGCGGGAGATCCTCGCGAACCTCTCCGCCTGGCTCGTCGCCACCCCGTCGACCCTCGCCCAGGACTGGGCCCTCGCCGCGCTCCAGAGCCCGCTGGCGATCCTCCGGCGGCCCTCGCCCTACATGACCGAGCGGCGCGACTTCATGGCGAAGGCGGCCGACGAGCTCGCCCCGCTCGGCGTCGAGCGGACCGACTTCGGCGGCACCTTCTACGCTCCGCTCGCCTTCCCCGGCCTCGTCGGCGAGCCCTTCGACCGGCTTCGCGGCGGCATCCACGAGAGGGCCGTCGTGAAGGACTCGGTCGACGCCTTCGAGCTCCTCCTCTCGGGCGGCGTCGGGGGAATCCCGTTCATCGCCTTCGCCGGCTCCGACGCGGCCCGCTACGGAACGTGGCAGCGCCTCTCTTACGGCTCGAAGGACGTCAAGGAGCTGTCGGTCTTCATCGACCGGGTCCGCGCGCGGATCACGAAGCAGGGGCGCCTCGGGTCGAGCGCCCCCGCCCCGTCCGCGCCGACGGCCGGTCCCCTGCCGTCGATCCTCGACGCCGTCTGGGAAAGCGTCTGCACGGCGGACGGCTACGGCGCCCTCGACGGCCTCGACCCGAAGGCCTTCGCGGTCGCGCGGGCGGCGTTCCTGAAGAACCCGCGCCACGAGACCCTCCGCCTCACCGGCACGAAGCACCCCGACTCGACGACCCACCGCGCCGAGCAGCTCCGGCGCGCTCTCGACGCGGCCCCGGCCGGGGCGTCCGACCGCGCCCGGCTCGCGCTGAAGTACCTCGAGTGGAACCCCCTCGTCGAGGCGCGGCCGGAATACGAGGAGACGATCACCGACCTCCTCGGGCCGTGCAGCGAGGTCCTCCTCGACTTCGAGGGGCGCCAGATCAGCCCCGAGTGGCTCGACCTGCCCGAGAGGGTCGTCCTCGCGCTCCTCAGGCACGGGATCGTCCCGGGCGAGGACCGCCACCTCCTCTTCCGCGTCCCGAACCCCTTCATCGAGCAGGACGAGGAGAAGATCGTCCGGATCCTCGGCTCGGTCGCCCGCGCCAACGTCCTCTTTCACCTCGCCTGCGAGAAGGTCGGAATCACCCCCGTCCAGAACGCCCTTCCCGAGATCAGCGTCCCGCAGGTGAACTCGATCGCCGAGATCGGCGCCGTCATCAAGATCGGAACCCTCTACCGTGCGGCGATCGCCGGGCTCTTCGAAGGGACAGACGGGCACGCCGACGTCTTCCTCGGGAAGAAAGTCCCCGAGGCCCTCCGGGCCGCGCTCGTGGCGAAGGTCTCCCGGGTCCGCCTCGTCCCGCTCTGCGAGAACGTCGGCGCCCTCGCGCACCTGCCCGAGTTCCTCGAGGCGTTCTACCTCGCGCTCGAGCGGGGGCGCGACCTTGCCGGCCTCCCGACGGCGGACGTCTTCCGGACCCGCTTCGACCGCGACGAGGCCATCGTCCGCGTCTTCGTGGCGATGTCGGACACCGCCGAGCAGAGCGGCAAGATCGCGACGGACGCCGCCTGCACGCTCGCCCTCGCCGGCCGGGAGGAGGCCGAGCGCCGCCTCGCCGCCCTGGCCCGGAAGGCCGGGGAGCCGGCGCCGCAGGTCACCTTCCTGATCGGGGCCGGGCGCGCCGGCTTCCGGGGCGGGTTCGACCCGGATCACCCGGGCGTCGTCCGCCAGTTCTCGCGCGCCGACGGCGTCACGATGCAGGGAATCCGCTCCGACGCCCCGGCCGAGGCCGAGCGGCTCGCCGCGGCGTTCCGCGCCGAGGTCGCTTCCGGAGTCTTCGCCCCCGTCGTTTCGTCCGCCGACCACGAAGCCCTGATGCGGCTCCTGGAATCGGGGGTGAAAGCGCACACGGAAACGCTCCTGAGGATCGCGCCGCTCCTCTCTCCCTTCGGCGGGCTCGTGCCGCAGACGCGCGTGCGGATCCGCGCGACCGGCTCGGTGAACTACGGCCGGTCGATCCCGACCTACCCCGAGGAGTGGGGCGGGGGAACCTCTCTCCCCGACAACCGCGACCTGCGCGACGCCTGGCCCGAGGGGGTCACCCTGCCGCGTGCCATCGTCTACAACCTCGGCTGCACGACGCTCGGCCTGCCGGCCGTGACGAGCGACCTCGTCGCCCTCGACCGGCGCGCGGCCGTCCTCCTCGAGAGGCACGTCCCGGGCTATCGCGAGATCATCTCCAGCGAGCTGCCGCACTTCGTCAGGGAGTCGGCGTCGCTCGTCTTCGGCAAGAAGCTCGCCGAGACGACCGCCCGCCGCTGCCTGCGCGCCTCGGCCGCGCTCTGGGTCGACGCCCGGACGCGCGAGGGACTGGTCCTCCCGACCTGCCTCTTCGCCATGGAGTACCTCCGCTGGCTCGCGGAGGACTCGGAGAGCTGGGACGAGACGAAGGAGCACGAGAGCCGGACGACGCGCGAGGAGGAGCTGATCCGGGAGACCTCGAGCGGCTCGTTCGCGGCGCTCTGCTCCGAGCGCCCGGGCGACCGGTGGCCGATCCTCCAGACGCTCGTCGACGCCGAGGACGCCACCCGCCTCCTCCTCGCCCGCGAGCTGACGCTCGAGGAGAAGCGCGAGTTCGTCGACCTCCGGATCGAAGGCTGGCTGCGCCTCCTCCCCGACTCCCTCTCGCGCGAGCTGCGGCGCGAGTGGTCGCGCCTCCGGGAGCTCGGCAAGAACGACCTCGAGCTCGACACCATCGAGCGGCTCGTCGAGCTCGAGAAGCTGCGCGGGAGCCGGGGAGCGTAGGTATCCTGCTCCACTCGCGGGTCGCCGCGAAGGAGGGGAGCGAAGGCGTGCGGGAGAGATGGGCGGAACGCCTCGGCGGGCTGGCGCGCTTCGCCGGGCGGCACCAGGCCGTCTTCTGGACGCTCCACAGCGTCTGGGCCCTCGGCTGGGGCGTCGCCTTCGCCGTCGTCGGGAAGGACCGCCCGCAGCTCCTGCGCTTCGGCCTCGTTTCCGTCGGCGCCGTCTGGGCGTCGAGCCTCGCCCTTCCCGCGTTGCTGGCCGCGTCGTGGCTTCCCGAGGAGCGGAAGGGGGCCGCGCGGCGCCTCGTCCTCTGGGCCCAGAAGTGGCTCCTGCAGAGCCTCGCGTTCTTTCTCCTCCCGCTCTACCACCGGAGCGCGACCTACCCTTCGCGGCAGCTCCTCTTCATGGTGCTCCTCGCGGCGGCGGCCCTCGCGGCGACGATCGACGTCGTCTACGACGAGGTCGTCACGCGGAAGAGGCCCCTGCTCGGCGCGTTCCTCGCGTTCGTCGCCTTCGCGGCCGCAAACCTCATCCTTCCGATGGTCTGGCAGGTCGGCGGCCTCTGGAACCTGGCCGCGAGCGGGCTCCTCGCGACTTCCGTCTTCGTCTCCTTCGTCGCGGAGCCCAGGCCCGGACGCCTCCTCCGGTCCGTCGCCCGGTCGTCGGTCGCCGCCCTCTTCTTCCTCGCCCTCGTCACGCTCGGGCGCCCGGCCGTCCCTCCCGCGCCGCTCCGCCTCGTCTCCGCCCGTTTCGGGACCTCCCTCGCCGAGAACGGGCGCGACGTCGCCGCTCCCCTCGGCTCCCTTCCAGCCGGAGCGCCCGTTCGCCTCGTCGCCGTCGCCGCGATCCTCGCCCCGGCCGGCCTCGAGGAGGGAGTGCGGCACGTCTGGTCCGTCGACGGGCAGATCCTCTTCGAAACCCGCCTCATCGAGATCACCGGCGGCCGCGGCCGCGGCTTCCGCTCCCGGTCGGGCGTCTCCCTCCCCGCGCTCCGCCCCGGCCAGCGCCTGCGCCTCGAGGTCGAGACCGCCCACGGCCAGCTCATCGGAAGAGCCGAAATTGGGGTCAGGTCTTGATTTTCTACTATAGATCCGACAGGGCCGGCGTCACGACTCGGCCAGCGACGCGCGGATGTCCTCCAACCCCTCCTCGAGCCTCGGCAGGTGCGTCCGGAACGAGAGGACGCAGATCCGGAGGACGAAGGCGCCGTCGAGGACCGTCCCCGAGATGTGGATCCGCTGCCGGGCGTTGATCCGGGCGATCAGGTCGCGATTCAGGCGGTTCAGGGCCTCGCCGTCGAGGCCGGGTCGCACGAGCCGGAACGCGACGACGGAGAGCTGGGGCTCGGCGACGATCTCGACTCCGGGCATCTTCCGCAGCTCCTCGGCCGCGTGGAGCGCGAGGTCCAGCTTCTCGTCGAGGTTCCTGCGGAACGCTCCCAGCCCGTGGAGCTTCAGCGGGAGCCAGACGCGGAGACCGCGGAAGGCCCGCGACAGCTCCGGCGAGATCTCGCAGTAGTCGACGAAGCCGGGGTCCTCCTGCATGTGAGGAAGGTAGTCGGCCCCCGCGGCGTGCGCGCGACGAAGGACCTGGGCGTCGCGGACGAGGAGCGCCCCGGTGCCGTACGGGAGGAAGAGCCCCTTGTGCGGGTCGAGGACGACCGAGTCGGCCCGCCCGATCCCCGCCATCGTCTCCCTGCCGCGCGCGGTCAGGAGGAAGAAGCCGCCGTAGGCCCCGTCGGCGTGCAGCCAGAGCCGCTCGCGCGCGCAGAGGTCCGCCAGCGCGCCGAGGTCGTCGACCGCTCCGGTGTTCGTCGTCCCGGCGTTGCCGCAGACGAAGAAGGGCGCGAATCCGGCCTCGCGGTCCGCCGCGATCCGCTCCGCGAGGAGATCGACGCGGACGCGGAAACGCCCGTCCGAGGGAATCGACCGGACGTTCTCCGGAGGAAACCCCGCGAGCGACGCGGCCTTCGAGATCGCGTGGTGCGTCTGATCGGAGACGTAGAGCGTCCCCTTCAGAAAGTCGGCCGGAAGCTTCTCCCGACGCGCCGCGACGATGGCCGTGAAGGTGGCGAGCGATCCCCCCGTCGCCAGGTAGCCGCCGCTCCCCGCGGGGAGCCCCACGATCCCGCAGAGCCAGCGGATCACGTTCGTCTCGAGCTGGACGAGCGCCGGCGCCGCCTGCCAGACGCCGACGTAGCGGTTCGTGGCGTCGGAGATCAGGTCGGCCACGGCGGAGGCGAAGACGCCCCCTCCCGGAATGTAGGCGAGGTACCCCGGACCGGCCGTGTTGAAGCTCTTCGGGATCGCCCGGTCGAAGAGGAGGTCGAGGATCTCTCCCGAGGGGATCCCGGCTTCCGGCGCCTCGGCCTCGAAGAGCTCCCGGGCGAGGGCGGCAGCCCCCTCCACGTCGGCCGCGGGCTGCGACGGAAGCGATGCGACGTGCTCGACGATCCGGTCGCGCACCGCGTCGAGGAGGGCTCGCATCTGCGGGGCCGAAAGCTCGAGGGACGTGCCGGCGAAATCGGCGGGCGGCGAGCTCGGCATACCTCCGCACAGTACCAAACCCGGAATGGGGTCAGGTCTTGATTTTCTACTCTGGCAACGCCCCCGGTCAGGCATCATCACGTCGCCGGGCGCGACCCGGGCCGCGAGAAAAGAGGGAACCGCCATGGAAGAAGGCGCCTGGGTGAAGGAGCTGAAGGCCGCGATCACCGTCTGCGACCGGGACGGAATCGTCCTCGAGATGAACGACCGCGCCGCCGTGACCCACGAGAAGGACGGGGGACGGGAGCTGATCGGGCAGAGCCTCGTCGGCTGCCACCCCGAGCCGTCGAGGAGCCTCCTCCTGGAGCTCCTCCAGACGGGCCGGCTGAACGTCTACACCATCGAGAAGGCCGGCGTGAAAAAGCTCATCTACCAGGCTCCCTGGTTCCGGAACGGCGAGTACCAGGGGCTCGTCGAGCTGTCGCTGCCGATTCCCTTCGAGCTCCCCCAGTTCGTCAGGACCTGAAGCGCCGCCCCGGGCGACCGCGGAGCGGTGCGCCGTCAGCCGAGCGAACCGACCTCTTCCTCGACCCCCGCCAGGACGCGGCAGGAGCGGACGAGCTCCTTCATGTTCGTGTGGTCGGTGTAGAGGGGACGGTCGACGTCGAGGTGATCGACGACGGTCCGGACGACCCGCCGCGCGGCCGCGACGCCGCGCCCCGGCGTGAAGTCGCGGAAGTCGAGCGCCTGCGCCGCGGCCATCATCTCGATCCCGAGGATGCCGTACGCGTTGTCGAGGATCTGCCCGTTCTTGATGGCGGTGTTCATCCCCATCGAGACGAAGTCCTCCTGGTCGGCGGCGGCGGGGATCGACTGGATCGAGGCCGGCATCGAGAGGATCCGCTGCTCGACGATGAGCGTATCGGCGGTGTACTGGCTCAGCATGAGGCCCGAGAACATTCCGGCCCCCTTCGTCAGGAAGGCGGGGAGGCCGACGGAGAGCGCAGGGTGGTTGAGGCGGTTGAGCCGCCGCTCCGAGAGGACCGAGACCATCGTCACCGCCGCGCCGATCATGTCCATCGGGAGCGAGACGGGCGTCCCCTGGAAGTTCGCGCCGGTGAGGGTGAGCCGCTCCTCGGGGAGGAAGATCGGGTTGTCGCCCACGCCGTTCAGCTCGATCTCGACCTGGGCCCGCGCGTAGGCGACCGCGTCGTGCGCGGCGCCGATGACCTGCGGCGTCGAGCGCATCGAGTAGGCGTCCTGGACCTTCGTCTTGAGCCTGCCCGTCAGGAGGTCGCTCCCGTCGACGCACTTGAGAATCGACGCGGCGGAGCGAACCGCCCCGGCAAACCCGCGCAGCTGGTGCAGGCGGACGTCGTAGGGCTTGAAGTTCGCGAAGAGCGCCTCGAGCGACATCGAGCAGGCGATCTCGGCCTGCTTCAGCCAGCGGTCGATGTCGTAGAGGTGGATGGCGCTCATCGCCGTCAGGAGATTCGAGCCGTTGATCGTGGCGAGCCCGTCGCGCGCCATCAGGCCGGGGACCTCGATTCCCGCCTTCTCCATCGCGACCTTCCCGGGAAGACGCTCGCCCCGGTAGGTCGCCTCCCCCTCGCCCAGCAGCAGGAGCGCCACCTGCGACATAGGCGCGAGATCGCCGCAGGCGCCGACGGAGCCCTTCTGGCAGACGACGGGCGTGACACCCTTGTTGAGCATCTCGACGAGTGTCTGAGTGATGACGGGGCGGCAGCCCGAGTTGCCGTGCGCGTGCACGTTGATCCGTCCCGCCATCGCGCCGCGGACGTACTCCTCCGGCGCCGCGTCGCCGATACCTGCGGCGTGGTTGTAGATGAGGTAACGCTGGAATTCCTTGACCTGCTCGTCGGTGAGGACGACCTCCGAGAACTCTCCGATTCCCGTGTTGACGCCGTACATGATCTCGTGGGCGTCGATCTTCTCCTCGAGGACCGCGCGGCAGGCGCGGATCCTCCCGAGCGCCTCGGGGGCGAGCTCGACCTCCTCCCCGTGGCGGGCGATGCGGACGAGATCGGGGACCGTCAGGGAGGATCCGTTGAGGACGATGGCCATGCTGTTCCCTCTGACGCGGCGAACCTCTCGGGAGCGCCGGGCAGCCGGGAATTATGCGCCGGACGGGGAGGGAGACGACTTCCGGGGCCCCGGAATCGTCAGCGCGCGGCCCGGAGCGGGACCTCGGGTCGCGCGCTCCGGTAGTTCGAGAACTCGAAACGGATCTCGCGGCGGAACCCGAGGAACATGCCGGCAACGGCCCGAATGTCGATCTCCTCGCGGCACGGAGCCCAGGCGCCGGGGAGAACCTCGCGAGTCTCGTAGACGAGCCGCACCCCCTGGAGGTCGAGGAGCGCGCCCCCGAGGACCTTCACCGGGACGGTCAGGTGACCGTCGATCTTCCGGACCTGGTTCTCCGCAACGTCGATCCAGGTCGTGCCGGCGAAGGCGTTCAGGACGCGGTCGCGGATCGTCTTCGACGCGAGACCCGGCTTCGGAACGAAGCTGACGACGTGGGTCGGGCGCCCGTCGAGCAGCTCCTCGCCGACGAGCTGGAACTGGAGACGGGGCAGGAGGTCGAGGAGCGGGACGCGCCCCGACATCAGCTCTTCCTCGTCCGACCGGGCGCCCCCCACCTCGAACGACGCGCGCCGCCGCTTCTCGTCTTCCTTGCGGGACTTCGCCTTCTCGTCCTCGGTCGCTTCCCGGCCGTCGACCTCCAGCAGCTCGCGCGAGACGACTCCGCGCCTGTCCATCACGACGGAGTAGCGCCGCCGCTCCGGCTTCTTTCTCCGGCCGGCCCCGTCGAGATCGGTTTCGACCTCGATCCTCTCCAGGGTGATGCGCCCCGCGCTCAGCTCCCCCTCGCGCTGCCTCGCGGCCGCCTCGAGGACGAGAGCGTTCACGTCCCAGGCCCGGGCGGGCCCCGCCACGAGCAGCAGCGCTCCGGCAACGGCGCCGCGGAGGGCGGCCCGCCCCGCCCGGAGACGCTTCACCGGCTTCCCCGCCTCATCCGCCCGCCGCCGCCTCGAGGCCGGGGCCGCCGGCAGCCGCGAGGCGCGGGGGCAGGACGGGCTGCGGCCCCTCGATCGGTTTCGGTTTCCAGACGTACGTCAGCGCGTTTGCGACCTCGGCCTTTGCCCAGCGCAGGAGGCCGTGCCAGAGCATGACGTGGATCGAGCTGCGCACCGAGAAGCCGACGAAGCCGGGGCGGCGCCCCGCGTTGTGATTGCCGTAGATGCCGAGCGCCTTCTTCCGCTTCGCGATCGAGATGAGCCGCCCCTGGTAGAAGCGCATCGGGTAGAGGCCGACCTCGGCTCCGTCGCCGTAGTAGGGAGGCATCGCGAGCCGTTCCGCCGACCTTCGATAGAGGGGGTGGACCGCGACGAGGTAGTAGAGGGCGGTGTCCATCAGGAACGCCGTGGTCATCGTGTCGTAGTCGCCCATCAGGTGGTACTTGTCGCGGTAGATCGCCTGGTAGAAGAAGTTCAGGAAGCGGTCGTAGCGCTTGTTGTGGAGGGCGTACTCCTTCTCCATCTCGGCGTCCGACGCCCCGCCGAGCGCCTTGAGGATCAGATCCACGCGCATGTGGACCGAGAAGGACATCTGGTCGAGGCCGGGCGAGTAGAACGGGTCGAGGAAGCCGCCCGCATCGCCGACGCAGGTCCAGCCCGGCGCGATGAACTTGTCGAGGAAGTAGGGAAGCGTCCCGAGGTACCGGCAGTCCCCCTCGACCGGCTCGGCGTGCTCGAGCATCTCGCGCGTGAGCGGGTTCGCGTGGAGGAAATTCGTCAGCTTCTCGAGGGGCGTCTTCCCCTCGGGCTGGACGAGGCGCGTGTCCCAGACGAGCCCGACGCTCGTCTCGCCGCCGCGAAGCGGGATGAACCAGATCCAGTAGCCCCAGCCGGTGAAGTGGTTCGTGGCGAGGCGCCGCGAGGCGACGACGCCGCGGACGAACGGGTCGGCCGGGTCGGTTCCGACGACCTCGACGCCGTCGAGGTCCTTCACGTTGCGATAGCGGACCCAGATGGACGACGTCGGGTGTCCTTCCACCGGCCGGATCCCCCCGCGCTTCCTCGCCAGGAGCGCCTGCCGCCCGGAGGCGTCGACGACCCACTTCGCGCGGACGGTCACCTTCGTCCCGTCCGCCTTCTCCACCGTGACCGAGTTCCCCGCCTTTCCCTCGAGGCTGAAGTCGACGACCTTCGCCGGCCTCCAGACCTCGGTTCCTTCCGTGGCCGCCACCTTCAGGACGTGCTCGTCGAGGACGGCGCGGTCGAGCTGGAACCCGGGCGTGCGCGCCAGCTGCGTCGACCCCACCTCGGACGCCTCGCGCAGGCGGGTCACCTTCTCGTTGTGAAACCAGTAGCGAAAGGCCTGCTTGGCGAGGTGCTCGCGGCTCAGGTGGTCGTAGAGCTTGAGGACGCGCGTGAGGAAGTACGAAGAGATCTCGACCGTCGACTCCCCCACCTTCCAGTCGAAGGCCTCGCCCTTCTCCACGACGAGGACTCGCAGCGCCGGATTCCGGCGCCGGAGGAGGATGGCGGTGGAGGCTCCAGCGATGGCACCTCCGATGACGACGACGTCGTAGGTACCGCTCTCGCCCGCTGAGTGTCCCTCGAAGGAGACTTGTTCCGTCCCGTTCATGGCCGGATGATAGTGAAAACCTCTCCCGCCACAAGAAATCGCTGACCGGCTCCGGTGTCCGGGCTCCCCACTCCCGGCCCGGCGCCATCCTGTATAAACTTCGGCCCAATAGGGGGATTCCATGAAACGAACCGTGCTCCTGATCGCGCTCCTGGTCGTGCTCCCGCTCGGTGCGGAGGAGATCACCGTCGACAAGATCCTCGCCGCCCAGAGCTTCGGCGTCAGCGCCGAGGCGCTCCTCGCAAAGGTCAACGACCCGGGGACGACCGTCCCCATCCTGACGCCGGCCGACGCCGAAAGGCTGCGCGCGGCCAGGGTCCCGGAACCCGTCGTCGCGGCCCTCCTCGCGAAGGCACCCCAGACCGGCGCCCCGCCCGCGGCCGCCGCTCTCCAGCCCGACAACCCGCGGCTCCTCACCCTCGTCAAGGCCGTCCAGGCCGGGACCTCCGAGTCGCTCCTGATCGACCAGATCAAGCAGACCGGCGTGAGCCAGCGCCCCTCGATGAACGACCTGATCTACATGAAGGAAAACAAGGTCCCGGAGGGGATCATCCGCGCCCTGATGGACGCCCCGATCATCACGGATGCTGCCGGGGTCGCGGCCGCGGCCGGCAAGGCCGGCGCCCTCATGCCGGCCACCGCCGAGATCGAGGTCGACGGCCTCGTCCGCAAGACCGGCCTCACGAAGAAGAACCGGAACGGGAAGCTCCTCCTGAAGAAGGAGAAGATCGAGTGGCTGGACGGCACGAACCAGGCCGACAGCTTCGAGATGTTCCCGGCCGGCCTCAAGGCCGTGAAGACGGAGTGCCTCGCCCGCCCGGAGGGAAAGTTCTGCCACGAGGTCCAGCTCCAGATGGCCAAGGGGGACGACTTCACCTTCACCGACGCGAAGGCGGAGGTGGGCGGGAACGAGTCGATCAAGGCCCTCCTGACCGGCCTGAAGGCTCTCTACCCGAAGCTCCCGATCGTCGAGAAGCTCAAATAGCCGCCGATCCGCTCCAGGCGGACTTTGGGGGCCGGATGGCAAGCGCCATCCGGCCCCTCGTCGTTTTCGGGAAACACCGGTTCGCTCCTTCACGTATCCGTCCTCATGCCAGACACCTTCCTCGCGAGCCCGTCGAACCGTAACCGGGCCGGCTCCCGCCCGCGGAATGGCGGGACCCTCGGACCCGGCGCCCTCGCCCTCGCCGTCCTCGTCGGGGCTCCGTCCCTCGTCGCCGGCGCCGCCGGACAGAAGACCGACCCGGCGGGCACGCAGGCCCCCGCGGGTGCGAGCGAGAAGGGCCGCGGTACCCGGACCGGGTCGGAGTGGTTCGACCGCGGCATGGAGCTGCACGAAAGCGAGCGGTGGGACGCGGCGATCGACGCGTTCCGCAAGGCGCTCGAGGCGGGCTACCGCGAGGAGGTCGCCGCCTACAACATCGCCTGCGCCCAGGCGCGCAAGGGAGACGAGGACCTCGCCTTCCAGTGGCTCGACAAGGCGATGCAGGGCGGCTTCGACGTCTACGGATACCTCGACGACTCCGACCTCGACTCCCTCCACTTCGACCCCCGCTGGACGGAGCTGAAGAAGAAGGCGCGCCAGGCGAAGGCCGGACGCGACCAGGCGAAGACCCGGCGGGCGGCGGAGCGCTTCGACCTCCTCGTCGCCCGGACCCCGCGGGACGGCCGCGCCCTCTACGACGTCGGAAGGGAGCTCCTCCGCACCGCGGACTACGACCGGGCCGCCCGCGCCTTCGTCGCCGCCGCCGAGACGGGAGTCCGCGAAGGGACGTCGCTCTACAACGCCGCCTGCGCCCGCGCGCTCGCGGGGCAGAAACCGGAGGCGCTCGACCTCCTCCAGCGTGCCCTCGACTCCGGCTTCGACGACCCCGACCAGCTTCGCGAAGACGACGACCTCGACAGCCTTCGCGCCGAGCCGCGCTTCCGGCAGCTCGTGACTGACGCCGAGGAGCTCACCCGCGACGGCTTTCCGAGCCTCGGCGCCCGGCTCCTCAGGTCCCAGATGGTGGCCGAGGGAGAGGAGGCGGCGACGCGCTTCGAGGGCTACCTCAAGCGCCACCCCGGCAGCGGTCGCGGCTGGTCGAACCTCGGGTACGCGAGCCTCGCCGCCGAAAACGACCGTCAGGCCGTCCGGGCGTTCCGAAAGGCGCTCGAGCTCGGGTACCGGAGGCCGGCCACCCAGTACAACCTCGCCTGTGCCCACGCGAGGCTGAAAGAGAAGGACGAGGCTTTCGCCTGGCTCGACAAGGCGATCGACGCGGGCTTCCACTCGGACCACCAGATCGAGAACGACGACGACCTCTTCAACCTGCGCCGCGACCCGCGGTTCGCGAAAGCGGTCGCCAGGGCGCGGAAGGCCTCCGGAGGGATCCCGGACGAGCCCTGACCCCCCCCTTGACAGGCGGAGAGCGGAACCGTGGTACTCTACCTGCCGCTAGGTTTCTCTCTCCGTTTCCGACTCGCTCGTCCCCTTCTTACGAGATCGACGGCGCGGCACAGCGACCCCAGCAAGCCCCGTCGGTCACGCTCTTACTCTTCACCCTCCCTCGAACCCCGGTCGCCCCCAGGGCTGCCGCTCAAAGCAAGGACTCCAGATGAAGCTTTACGTTGGAAACCTCTCCTACAACACCACCGACTCCACGCTCAACGACCTCTTCGCCCCGTACGGCCAGGTCGAGTCCGCCCGCGTCATCACGGACCGCGACACCGGCTCCTCCAAGGGCTTCGGCTTCGTCGAGATGTCGAACTCCGACGCGCAGAAGGCGATGGGCGCCCTCAACGGCCGCGAGATCGACGGCCGCGCCATCCGCGTGAACGAGGCCAAGCCGCAGGAAAGCCGCACCGGCGGCGGCGGCGGCGGACGCGGTCGCTACTAGTCCTTCCGGAAACAACCGGCTCTAAAGCCGTCAGCGGGGGTCCGGGCTCAGCCTGGGCCCCCGTTTGATTTCCGGCGGACCCGCGGAGGCATATCAGATGGAATCGCTCGCATGGATCCTCATCCCCGTTGGGCTCGGGCTCGGCGCATTCTGGTTTTTCAAGAAGCGCGGCAAGCACGAGGCCGACCTCAAGGACAAGGCGGACAAGAAGGCCACCCGTGCCCGCGACGACGCCGACGCCATCCAGCGCACGCTGGATCGGAGACGCTGAGCGCTCTGGCGCCGGGCGTCATCGACCCGGCCTCCTGTCTCGCCTTGTCGTCGCCCGGGATTGACCCTACCCTGTCGCCCGTGGCGGAGACCTACCCGCTGGTCCTCTCGCGTCATCCGGACGCCCGCAAGGCGCGACTGCCGCTCTTCGAGCCGCTCGCGTTCGGCTACCTGGCCCTGTCGCTCGGAGGACCGGTGGCGTCCCTCTGCGCCATCTACAACGGCCTGCTCCTTCGTCGGCCGGGCCTCGTGATCCGAGCGCTGGTCGTCGGACTCCTGTCGGCCGTCGCGTTCTTCCTGACGGTCGCGTTCCTGATCGGGGCCGGGATGGAGAACTACCGCCTCGTCCGCGTCGTCGGCTATCTCGTCCACGTGCTCTTCGGCGCCCTCCTCGTCGCGTCGCAGTGGCGCCACTTTCGAGGGCACCGGTATCTGGGCGGAAAGGTGATCCCTCTCCTGGGGGCGGTCGTCGCCGGGATCCTCGTGCAGCTCGCCCTGCCGCCGAAGGTCCTCCTCCTTCTCCTGGGGCTTCCGCTGTGAACGACGACCCGGACGACGAGCAGGGCCTCGCCATCCCGGTCTCCGGCTCGGCGCAGGTCTACCACCTGCTCGCCGTGGGCCAGAGCGAGAAGGCGGCCGAGATCGCCGCGCAGCTCGTCGCAGAGTCCCCATCGGACCCCTTCGCGCTCGCCGCGGTCGCCAGGGTGCGGCTCGACCGGGGCGACACCGAAGGAGCGCAGGCGGCGGTCGACGACGCCCTCGGGCTCGATCCGGAGTCGCCGGGCCTCCACCTGCTGCGAGGGACCGTCCTCCTTCGCCGGGGCCGGTTCGCAGAGGCGGAGCGCTCGCTTCTCACCGCCGTCGAGCTCGACCCGGACGAGCCTGCGGCGCACTTCTGCTACGGCGAGCTGCTCTGGCTCTGCGACCAGGAGAAGGCGGCGCTTCCCGCGGTGCGCCGCTCGCTGGAGCTCGACCCCGACGACACCGACGCGCACCAGCTCCTCGCGAAGGTCCTCCTCGCGACGAATCCCCGGCACTGGGACCTCTCCCTCGAGGCGGCCCGGCGGGCCCTTCAGCTCGACCCCGACGATCCCTCCGCGCACGCCGTTCACGGCGCCGCGCTCCTCCATGCCGGGAGGCGGGAGGAGGCGGAAAAGGCGTTCCGCTCCGCGCTCGAGCTCGACCCGACGGATGCCCTGGCCCGGCACGGCCTCACCCAGGCGCTTCTCGGGCGTTCCTGGTGGTACCGCCCCTTCTTCCAGCTCCAGCTCTGGAGCGCCCGCTACGGGCAAGGAGCCGCCCTCGCGCTGATGATCGGCCTCTGGTTCGTCGTGTCGGCGACGACGGCGGCGTTCTCCGGAACGCCGGCGCTCGTCCCCGTCGGGACCGGCCTGACCTGGACCTACTTCGGCTTCTGCATCTACACGTGGTTCGCCACGCCCGTGACGCGGGCCCTCCTCGTCCGCCAGTACCCCTGGATGAGGGAGCTCTCGTGAGCCGCGCGGAGCGGACCCTGGCGGCGCTTCGATCGGCGCTCGCCGAGAACCCCAGGAACGGCCCGATCTGGCTCGAGGTCGCGGAAATCCTCGCCGAGCTGGGGCGCACGAGCGAGGCGACGGAGGCGTGCCGGGAGGCGGTGCGGTACCTGGAAGAGAAGACGGAAAAGCAACGGGCCGAGGCGCTTCTCTCCGAGCTGGTCCCCGCCGCGGATCCGGCCCCGTCCAACGTCTTCACGCTCGTCCGGGGCGGGCCCGCGGCCCCGGCCACGCCCAGGCCCCTCGCTTCCGTCTCCACCGAGCCGGTCACGTTCGGCGACGTCGGGGGGCTCGACACGGTCAAGGAGACGATCCGGATGCGGATCGTCCTCCCCTTCCAGCACCCGGAGGTCTTCGCCGCCTACAGGAAGAAGACTGGCGGCGGAATCCTCATGTACGGCCCGCCGGGCTGCGGCAAGACGCTCCTGGCGCGCGCGACGGCCGGGGAATGCGGCGCCCGCTTCATCAACGTCGCGATCGACGACGTCCTGGACATGTGGTACGGGGAAAGCGAGCGAAAGCTCGCGGCGCTCTTCGAGGAGGCGCGAAGCCACGCGCCCGCGGTCCTCTTCTTCGACGAGATGGAGGCCATCGGCGCGAGCCGCCAACAGCTGCGCGGCTCTCCGGGGAAGGTTCTCGTGAACCAGCTCCTCTCGGAGATGGACGGGATGAGCGGCCGGAACGACCGCGTCCTCGTCATGGGCGCCACGAACGCCCCCTGGCACGTCGACCCCGCCCTGAGGAGGCCGGGGCGCTTCGACCGGGTCCTCCTCGTCCCTCCGCCCGACCGCCCCGCGCGGCTCGAGATCCTCCGGCTCGCGCTCCGGCAGAGGCCCGTCGCCGACTCCGTCGACCTCGCAATGCTCGCGAAGAAGACCGAAGGGTTCTCCGGGGCAGACCTGTCCGACCTCGTGGAGCAGGCCTCCGAAGCGCCCATCCGGGAGGCTCTCACGAACGGCACCATCCGTCCGATCGACGAAAAGGACCTGCTGGGCGCCCTGGCGCGCGCGAAGGCGACGACGAAGGAGTGGTTCTCGACCGCGAAGAACTACGCGACCTTCAGCAACGTCGGCGGTCTCTACGACGACCTCGTGGCCTATCTCGCCGAGCAGCGCTGACGTCCGCAGAAGGTCGTCCCCTCCCCCTACACCATCCGCTCGAGCGACGCCTTCCTTCTGGCGTAGCCTTCCCCGAGACCGAGGCCCAGCGCCACCTCGCAGAGGCGAAGCGCTTCCTCGAACTCCCCGCGGTCGCTCCGGAGGGCGATCCCCCGTTCCAGGAAGCGAAGCTCCCCGACCTCCTTCGTGAACCGGCGGCCGAGGTCCTTCCGCGCCACCTCGAGGTAGCTCTCCGCGGTCTCGAGGGCTTCGAGCGCCTCGTCCTCGTCCTTCGCGTCGGCGGCCAGGAGGGCGTACGCGAAGAACTTCACGCCGTTCGGGAGGGAGTCCGACGACTCGATGGCGCGGGCCACGTACCGGGCCCCTTCGTTCTTCAGCGTCGCCTCGCGGTGCCCCGAGAGGAGGTCGTCGAGTCGCTCTTCGGGGCTCTTGCGGCAGGGCTCGATTCGCTTCGCCATGACCGGAGCGTACGGGAACTCGCGCTCCTCTGCCGGAGGCCGCGGACGGGAATGGAATAATCCCCGCGGCCGGGAGGCGATCCCGGCCTGGAGGACGACCATGGCAAGCAGCGAAACACCGGGCGGGCCTGCGGCGCCCGCCGGCGCTCCCCTCGCGAAACCCGTACGGAAAGGCGTCGGCACCCTGAAGAAGGTCGCCGTACTCGTGGTCGTCGCGCCGGTCCTCCTCTTCGCCGCCTACACCTGGCTCACCCTCAACTGGTCCTACTCCCGCGGCTCCCGCGCCGGCTTCGTCCAGAAGTTCTCGGAGCGGGGCTGGGTCTGCAAGACCTGGGAGGGCGAACTCGCCATCGTCAACATGCCCGGGTCGCTGCAGCAGGTCTTCCCCTTCACCGTCCGCGACGAGGCGGTCGTGAAGAAGATCAACGCCGCGATGGGAAAGCGCGTGTCGCTGACCTACGAGCAGCACACGGGCGTGCCGACCTCGTGCTTCGGCGAGACCGAGTACTTCGTCGTCGACGTCGTCGAGATCGGGCCCTGAGCCGGCGCCCCGGTCAGAAGCTCCAGCGGACCCCCGCCCTCGCGCGCTTCAGGTCGGGCCGCGCCCCGAACGGCCCGTACCTCGAGCCGTAGGGGACGTCGACGCCCAGGCTGAGGGCGAGCGCGTCCGTCGCGCTCCACGAGAGCTCGACCTTCGCGAGGCCGTCGCCGTGCCGCAGCCCCTGTGTCCAGACGGCGCGCCAGCTTCCCCACCTCTCCGTCCGCTGCCAGACGGCGACGAACGCCGGCAGGAGGGCCCGGTCGAAGAGGAGGAGCGGGTCGACGGGCGTGCCGCGGGCGTTCGCGGCGAGCGTGAGGAGGAGCGTCCCGTCCCCGAAGGCCCGCTCGGCGCCGACAGTCCAGATCAGCGCGTCGCCGAGCCCGGCGTCCGTGGAGAAGAGCGCGGCGCCCTCGGCGCGGAGGATCCAGGAGCCGGTGACGCGCGAGAGCTCGACGCCGCCCGCCTCTTCCCGCGCGTAGCGGCGGTCGGCGGGAAGGACGACGGCGTCGCCGTCGAGGTACGCCTCGTCCGGGCGCACCGTCAGGAGGGGCGCCGGACGGATGCCGGTTCGCCCCCAGGCGCCGACGTCCCAGTCTCCGAACGTCGCGAGGAGGCGGAGGGCGCCCCATCCCGCGCGCGGAAGGTCGTTCTCCCCGTCGGCGAGGACCACCGGGAGTCCCGCGACGGTGGCGTCGACGGGGGCGAAGCGGGGAGAGGAGACGGGGACCCGCCACGGCGTCCCGAGCGGGACGAAGACGCCGTCGAAGCGGAGCGCGCCGGTCTGGCCCCGGGCACGCAGGCCCCAGAGCGGGAGCTTCTCGTCGGCGAACGGGTCGGTCAGGTCGCGCGGGAGGAAGGCGTCGGCGGGCGAGTAGCCGTCGGTCTTCCCCCAGCCGAGCTGGAAGCGCCCCGCCTCGACGTCGACCGTCGGCGCGACGCTCCAGGAGAGCCACGCCTCGCGGAGAGAGAACGGCGCGCGGCGGAGGTCGCGGTCGGCGAGGTCGAGGAAGACGTCCCGTTCGCCCGCCGACCAGCCTTCGGCCCGCGCCGACGCCGCGAGGCGAAGCGAGGGGGCGAGCCGCTCTTCGAACGTGAGCTGCGCCGTCCCCCACCCGACGAGCCACGGCTCGCGCGGAAGCGACCGCTCCGCGTACGCGAAGCCCTTCGCCTCGACGAAGCCGCTCCAGGTCTGGGCGTAGGCGGCGGCCGGGCACGCGAGCGCGAGCACGAACGCCGCCGCCAGCGCGCCGGAGGCGGGGACGCTTCTCAGTCGCCCCCCTCCCGCACGAGGTTCTGGAGCGTGTGACGCCCTTCGGGCTGCAGCCGGTCGAAGGCGAGCTTCTCGAGGCGGATGACGGTCGTCGACCCTTTCGTCAGGTCTTTCATCGTCATCCGGCGGGCAACGTGGTGGCCGTCGACGAGGACGACGTCCTCCAGGAGAAGGCGCTTGCCCGGCTCCCTGCCGCCCGGCAGGAAGAGGTCCATCCGGACGAGAAAGAGGAGGTCCTTGCGGAGGAAGAGGAGCTTCTTCTCGTAGAGGCTCTTCCCCGCTTCGGAGCGCGGCCGCGCTTCGATCACCCAGCAGGGCTGGCCGGCGACGGTCTCGTCCGCGAGGAGCTTCACGTCGTACTTCTCGTGGTCGAGCTCCTCCAGGTCCTCGTAGTTGAAGTCCGTGCCGACGAACGAAGCGCTCCGGTCCTGCGCGGCGATGCGGCGCTCACGCTTCATCGACGGGAGGTAGAGCCACTGGTCGGGGTTCTTCCCCGCGCGCGGGAGCGAGAGGTAGCCGACCCCCTTCACCTCCGGGGGCGCCGTGAAGCGGATCAGCATCTTCGAGTCTCCGGCGTACCCGAACCGGTAGCTCTTCCAGCTCTTCTTCCGCTCCTTGCCGTCCTTCGACGTGACGACGAGGTCCCCCTCGTACTCCTGGCTCTTCGTCCGGTGACGCGCCTCGGACTGGACGAGGAGGTCGCGCGCCTCGTCGGCCCGGGCGGGCCGGGCGGGGGCGGCGAGGAGGACGAGAACGGCCGGGAGAACGGCGAGCGGGATGCGGCGACTACTCATACTCGAGGGCCTCCGTGACGGGAGTGCGCGCCGCCTGCCGGGCCGGGGCCCACGCGGAGGCGACCGAGAGGATCGGCAGGGCGACGAGGAGCTGGCCGAGGAGGAGCCACGGGGTCTCGTGCGGGAGGCTCCAGCCCGCGAACGCGGCGGCGACGGTCTTCTCGACGAAGAGGGCGAGGAGCGTTCCGAGCGGCAGCGAGAGGAGGAACGCCGCCGCGGAGAGCGCGAGCGCCTCGAGGGCGACGCTGCTCCGGATCTGCCCGCCGAGGGCGCCGAGCGCTTTCAGGAGGCCAATCTCCCGCGTCCGCTCGACGACGGAGATGAGGAGCGAGGTGACGATGCCGAGGACGCCGACCGAGAGGGCCAGGAGGAGCGTCACCTGCATGAGGGCGTAGAAGGCGTCGATCGCCTTCTCGACGTCGGCCACGAACTCCTTCCGCGTCGAGACGAGCGCGGGCATCCGCCCCTGGAGCTTCGTCCGGATGGCGGCGCGGACTTCCCCCTCGTCGGCGCCGCGGACGAGGTTCACGTCGAAAACGTCGACCCGGTCGTCCTCAAAGGCGGCGAGGAAGGTCCGGCGGTCGACGAAGACCGTCCCGCGGTCGGAGGTGTAGTCCTTCACGACGGCCGCGACCGGGAAGCGAACGGGGCCGCGAGCCCCGGGGAGCTCGACGACGTCCCCGACCCCCTTTCCGAACTTCCGCGCGAAGTTGTCGGAGACGGTGCAGGAGCCGCCGCGCCCCACTTCGCGGCGGGCGATCTCCTCGCTCCCCTCGACCCAGTCGTGGCGCGTCCGGTCGAGCATTTGCTCCATGTCGATGGAGGCGAGGACGATCGTCTCCCCCTCGTACTCGAGCCGCGGGGCCCGGTACGACTCCACGGAACGGACGCCCGGCACGGCCAGGATCTCGTCCTTCACCTCCGGCGCGAAGCGGTAGTCGGGACGCGCGAAGTTCGCGGAGGCGCGGACGTAGACGTCGGACGTGAGGATGTCGCGCATCCACCGGACGAGCGTCGCCGTCGTCGCCTCGATGTAGCCGCCGATCCCGACGGCGAACGTCAGGGCGAGCGTCATCGCCGTCACCGTCCCCGCGCTCCGGCGCGGCGAGGAGAGGAGCGCGTCGGACGCGAGGCGCCCCGCCACCGGGAAGAGACGCGCGACGAACGGCGCCCCGAAGGCGAGGAGGCGGTGCGAGACGGGACCGACGAGAAGGAGCGCGGAGCAGGCGCCGAGCGCGACGATCGTCAGGATCATCGGCATCCCCGCGACCGGGGGCCGCACGCCGAGCGCGGCGGTCGCCGCCAGCAGGGCGAGCCCCGCCCCGACGCGCCGCCCGCTCCAGGCGCCGCCCGCCTGGTGGACCCCTTTCGCGAAGGACTCCGTCGGCGAAACGGCCGCGGCGGCGCGCGACGGGGCGAAGGCGCCGGCGAGCGACGCGACGAGGCCGAGCGCGAGCCCCTGGAGGACGAGCGGCAGCGTGAGACGCGGCTGGGACGAGGCGACGACGCCGTAGACCTGCTCGGCCCCCTGCCGCATGACGTCGAGCGCGGCGCGCGTGAGGCCGATGCCCGCGAGGACGCCGAGGATCGAACCCGACGAGGCCGAGCGCGAGCGCCTCGAGGAGGAAGAGGGCCTGGACCTGCCGGGGCGTCGCCCCGAGGGCGCGGAGAGTCCCGATGTCGCGCCGGCGCCGGTTCACGGCGACGCTGAAGGCGTTGTAGATGAGGAACGCCCCGATGCCGAGGGCGAAGCCGCTCGTGACGTCGAAGCCGGCGGCGAAGTTCACGACGAGCTTCTCCATCTGCCCGCTTCGGCGTTCCGGCGTCTCGACCTTCACGTTCGGGGGAACGACGGCCCGCAGGGACGCCGTCGCGGCTTCGAGCGTCACGCCGTCTTCGAGGCGCACCTCGAGCCGGTCGAAGCGCCGTCCGCGCCCGAAAAGCTCCTGCGCGGCGTAGACGTCCATGACGACGAGGTTCCCGCCGAAGGCCTCGGCGAAACCCTTCGGCGTCAGGAGGCCGCGGATCGTCACGCTCCGCGCCCCGGCGGGAAGCTTCAGGACGAGCGTGTCTCCCGTCTTAAGCCCGGCCCTTTCCGCGAGCGGTCGCGCGACGGCGACGGAGTCGGCCTGCGCGAGGAAGAGGAGCGGGTCGTCGAGGTCGGCGTCCTCTCCCTCGAAGCCGTAGTCGCGCATCTCGCGGTCGCCGAGGAGGTCGACGCCGAGGACGAGAAGGCTCCCCAGCTCGCCCCGCTCCGGGACGACGACCTGCTCGATGACCGGCGCCTGCGCGCGGATCCCGGGCCGCTCGCGGATCACCTCCTGGAGCTCCTCGGGGACGCCCCCTTCCTGCGTCAGCTGGAGCTGCGCCTTCCCCGCCATCCGATCGACCGTCTCGCGGATCCCCCCGAGGAGGCTCCCGCGCGCCCCGACGACGGCGACGTAGGTCGCCACGCCGACGACGACGCCGAGGAGCGTCAGGAAGGTCTTCGCGCGGTGGCGCCGCACGTAGGAGAGCGAGAGGGTCCGGAGGAGGAACTTCACCCGCGCGAGTCCTCCACGACGCGCCCGTCGCGGAACTTCACGACCCTCTCGCACGCCGCGGCCGCGTGTTGGTCGTGCGTCACCATGACGATCGTCGTCCCGCGCGCCTCGTGGATCGACTTCAGGAGCTGGAGGATCTCCTCCCCCTTGGCCGTGTCGAGGTTGCCGGTCGGCTCGTCGGCGAGGAGGAGCGGCGCCCCCGTGACGAGGGCCCGCGCGATGGCCACCCGCTGCCGCTCGCCTCCGGAGAGCTCGTCTGGGAGGTGCGTCGTGCGCCCCGACAACCCGACCTCCCCGAGCGTCTTCAGCGCCCGCTCGCGCGCCTCCCCTTCCGGCCGCCCCGCCAGGTGGAGCGGCAGCTCGACGTTCTGGGCGGCGGAGAGGGTCGGCATCAGGTGGTACGCCTGGAAGACGTAGGAGACGTGCGTCCTGCGGAAGAGCGACCTTTCCTCCTCGCTCTTTCTCGCCAGGTCCTCTCCGGCGACGAGGAGTGCCCCGGCTGTCGGGACGTCGAGGCCGCCGACGAGGTTCAGGAGCGTCGACTTCCCCGACCCCGACGGCCCCATCACCGCGACCATCTCCCCCGCGCCGATCGAGAGCGTCACCCCGTCGAGCGCGACGACGCGCGCCTTGCCTTCGTAGACCTTCCGGACGTCCTTCAGCTGGAGCATGGGGGAATGCTCCGGCCGGGCCGAGACGGCGTCAAGAAGCCTCGCCCCGGTCCCGGTCGCCGAGGATATGATGACCTGTTGGTGAGATCAGTTCGAACGTGCTCCGGGAAGGCGCTTGCCCACCTCGCGGTCCTTGGCTGGCTGCTTCGCCCGGGCGTTACGCTCGCACTCGATCCCGGCAAGACGCTCTCCCAGTACCGCCTCGATTCGTGGCAGACGGAGCAGGGCCTTCCCCAGGACACCGTGCAGGCCGTCCTCCAGGCCCGCGACGGGTACCTCTGGGTCGGCACCCAGGAGGGCCTGGCGAGATTCGACGGGGTCCGCTTCCGCGTCTGGGACGAGCGGACGACGCCGGCGCTCGGCGGGGGCTCGATCCTTTCCCTTCTCGAGGACTCCCGGGGCCGCCTCTGGATCGGCCGGACCGGCGGCATCTCCCGGCTCGAGAACGGGGCCTTCACGAACCTCGAGACCGGGCTCGCTGAGGGGGTCTCGGCCTGGTCCTTTCTCGAGACCCCGAACGGCGACGTCTGGGTCGCCACGAGCGGCGCGGGCCTCCTCCGGTTCCGGGGCGAGGAACGCAAGGCATTCACAACCGCGGAGGGCCTTCCCACCAACAGTCTCCGGTCGATCTGTCGCGACCGCGACGGGGACCTCTGGGTCGGCACGAGCGGCAAGGGCGTCTTCCGGATGCGAGGCGAGGCGATCACCGTCTTCGACACGAAGAGCGGGCTTTCGAGCGACATCGTCCGCTCGGTCGTCGCTGCCGCGGACGGAGGCGTCTGGATCGGGACCGCCGGCGGCGGCCTTCAGAAGCTGACCGCGGCCGAGAGCCCCTCCTTCACGCGGATCGAGGGCCTCCCCACGGAACAGGTGGCGAGCCTTCACCTGGACCGGGCCGGAACGCTCTGGGTCGGGACCTGGGGAGGGGGCGTGGCCCGGGTCCGCGACGGGCGGGTAGAGTCGCTCTCGTCGAAGAACGGGCTCACGGGGGACCAGATCTGGAGCCTCGGGTCGGACCGGGAAGGAAACGTCTGGATCGGAACCTGGGTCGGCGGCCTCAATCGTCTCGCCGACGGGAGGTTCTTCCCGTTCGGCGTGCCGGAAGGCCTCTCGAGCGACAACGCGCGCGCCGTCCTCCAGACGCCCGACGGAGCGCTCTGGGTCGCGACGGCCGGCGGAGGGCTGAACCGGGTCGAGAACGGTGTCGTCACGGTCCTCAGCGCCGCTGACGGCCTCGAGACGGACGAGATCTCCTCGCTGGCCCAGTCCTCCGACGGCTCCGTCCTGGTGGGCACCTACACCTCCGGCGCCTACCGCGTGACGGGACGTCGGGTGACGCCGCTCGTTCGAGAGGGGAAGCTGCCGGCCGGCGACGTCCTCGCTCTTCTCGAGAACCGGGACGGCACCGTCTGGCTCGGAACGTCCGCCGGCGTGGTTCGCCTCTCGGAGGGACGGGCGGAGCCCGCGTTTCCAGACGAGCGCTCTGCTCCCGTGCGCGTCCTCGGCCTCCTTCAGGATCGCGCCGGAACGGTCTGGATCGGCACCCACGACGGACTCTTCTCCTGGGCGGGGGGACGGCTCGATAAGCGGACGACGGCGGACGGCCTCGCGAGCGATCTCGTTCTCGCCCTCCACGAGGACGCCGACGGCATCCTCTGGATCGGCTGCTCGCGCGGACTGACACGTTACGCCGGCGGCCGCTTCCAGAGCGTCACCTCTCTCGACTCCCTTCTCGACGACACGATCCTCGGGGTCGTCGACGACGCACTCGGGCACCTTTGGCTGTCGACGAACCTCGGCCTTTCGCGGGTCCGCAAGGCGGATATCGAGGCTCTTCTCGACGGCCGGACGAAGACTGTCCCCTTCCTCGCGTACGGGCCTCGGGACGGGCTCCGAGGGCGAACGTTCGCGGGGGGACAGCAACCGACGGCGATCCGGATGTCCGACGGACGCCTTGCTTTTTCGTCGTACCGGGGAGTCGTGATCGTCGACCCGCGTGTCGTCGCCACCGCGCCGCCGCCTCCGGAGGTCCTCGTCGAGGAGCTCGTCGCGGGCGGCGTCTCCTGGTCCGGTCCCGGCCCCTTCGTTCTGCCTGCGGGGACGCAAGACCTTGAGCTCCACTACACGGCTCCGACCTTCGCCGCTCCGGCAGCCCTTTCGTATCGCTACGAGCTCGTGGGCGTCGATCCGGGTCCCGTCGAGGCCGGAGGCCGGGACCGGGCCTTCTACACGAACCTCGCACCAGGGACCTACACGTTCCGGGTCACGGCGACGAACCACGATGGCGGCTCCTCTCCGCGGACCACGGCCGTCTCCTTCCGCATTCCGCCCCGCTTCGTCGACACCTGGGCGTTCCGGGGAGGGCTTCTCGCGATGCTCGTCGCCGCGGCTTTCGGCGCGCACCGGGCGAGGCTCGCCGCGCTGAGGAGGCGCCAGAACGAGCTGGAGACGATCGTCGCCGGGAGGACGGAGGAGATCCGCACCCTCAACACGACTCTCGAGGCGCGGGTGAAGGAGCGGACCGCGGAACTGGAGGGCGCGCTCCGGGAGATGGAGACGTTCACCTCCACCGTCTCTCACGACCTGCGCGCCCCCCTCCGGGCAATCGACGGCTTCGCGGCGATGCTCCTCGAGGACGCACCGCCGGCGCTCGACGAGGACGCCCGGCGCCGGCTCGGCGTCGTCCGCGCGAGCTCGCAGCGGATGGGCCGGCTCATCGACAACCTCCTCGCCCACACCCGCATCGGAAGGGCGCCGGTCAGGCTCGTCCTCGTCGACATGGAGGCGCTGGCAAAGAGGGCCTGGAAAGAGGTAACGCGGGACGGCGACGAGGCGAAGGAGCCCGAGCTGCGGATCGCGAATCTCCCGGCGGTCTACGGCGATCCGGACCTCCTCTTCCGGGTCTGGAGGGAGCTCCTCGACAACGCCGTCAAGTTCTCGGCCAGAACGGAGAAGCCGGTCGTCGAGGTCACGGGCGAGGAGTCCGGGAGCGGCACGGCCTACCACGTGAGCGACAACGGTGCCGGATTCGATTCGACCTACTCCGGAAAGCTCTTCGGCGTCTTCCAGAGGCTCCACGCGGAATCCGAGTTCAGCGGGCTCGGCGTCGGTCTGGCCATCGTCCGCCGCATCGTCGCCCGGCACGGCGGGCGAGTCGAGGCGGACGGAGCCGTCGGGGCCGGAGCGACGTTCACCTTCCGTCTGCCGCGCCGCCCGGCCGATTCGGCCTGACCGGCCGGCCCTCCTGCTCCCAGCCGTTCCCCCTCGCTAGTACTCCGACATCCCGACGAAGCTCCCGTCGTTCGTCCCCCCGCTCCCCGGGGACTCGCCGTCGTTGACCACACCGTAGGCGACGAAGCGACCCGAGCCCGAGGTCCGGACGACGCGCGCGTAGCCGTTCGAGAGGCCGAAGCGAAGGAGTATCCCGTCGACCTGCTTCCAGCCGCCCGGGGCGAGAGCGATCTCTTCCGTCGAGCCGGCCAGGAGTCCCGTGCCGCCGTCGAAGACGTCGACCCGGAAGGTGGTTCCCAGGGCACCGCCGGGGAACGCCGCAACGGCGAGGTTCGAGCGGACGGCCGCATCCTGCCGGAGCCCGTAGATCCAGCTTTCCGTCACGGCGGCGAACGAGCTTCCCGTCGCCGGCAAGAAGAGGCCGTAGGCGCCGCCGCCGGGAGGCGGAGCCGGCGCCGCCGTCCGCGCCCCCGCGAACCCGCTCGAGAGCGCGCCCCCCGACCGGAACTCGACGAGCAACGACCCGGCATACGTCGCCGAGCCGCGCGGGCCGAGGGAGACGCCCCGCTGCCTCAGGAAGTCGATCGCCCGCGATTCGATCCGCTGTTCGGCCGGAAGGAGGTCGAACGTCGTGCTCCCTCCGCCGCCGCCCGCGGGGGCGAGCGACTCGACGTAGGTCAGCGTCACCGTCTGACGCGCGCCCGTCGGGTTCGTCAGGACGAGTTCGCTCTCGAAGGCGGCGCTCTCGACGAGAACGGGGACGAGGCGCGCCTCGGAGACGCGCAGGCCCGACTCGGAGGGAACGTACGAGCCGTCGTTCGTCCCGTTGTCGTTGAAGACGGCATAGGCCAGGTAGGGTCCGAGGCCCGAGACGACGTCGATACGCGCGAAGCCGTTCGCGTAGCCGGCCGCGTCGAGGACACGGTCGAGCTGCCTCCACTGCCCCGGCTCGAGAGCCACGTCGGGAGAGAGGACGTGGGACCGGTAGTCCCCGGCGGCCCCGGAGTAGAGCGTGACCCGCAGCGTCGTCGGGGCCGGACCGGCGTTGACGAGGGCGAGGTTCGTCCGGTCGACTCCGTTGCTCCTGAGGCCGCAGACGAGTGAGGTCCCCGTCTGCCCGTCGGGCCGGGCGCTCCCCGGGTAGGAAAGCCCCGCCCGCCCGCTCCCCGAAGGCGTGGTCGTGCGCGCGCCGGCGTGGGCGACGTCGGGCGAGGAGAGGCCGCGGAACACCGCGCGAAGCGATCCCCCCTGGTTCGTACCGGCCGGGATCGCGAGGCCGCGGTCGCGCAGGAAGGCGAGCGTGTCGGCGAGGACGAGCTGGCGCCCCGCCGGAAGATCGACCGTCGTACCGCCGCCGCCCGAGGCCCCCAGCACCGTCGCCGGCGTGTAGACGAGCTCGACGCGGGCCGGCGTCGACCCGCGGTTGGCCAGCGTCAGCTCGGTCAGGTAGCGGGCCCCGCCCGCCCCGGAGACGTCGAGGACGATCGGGACCGTCTTCTCGACCGTCAGCTCGGTCGGCGCCCCCTCAAAGAGCGCCGCGAAGCCGCGGCCGGTCGTCGTCGTCCTCCCCGCGTAGAGCGCCTCTCCCGCCGCCGCGATCGCGAGCCGGACCACCTCGTCCGGCGCGCCGGTCCCGGAAGCGGCGTAGTCGAGGTTCGCGAAGAAAATCCGCGACCAGAAGGGCGAGACGTAGTCGATGCGCGCCGCGTGGGCGGCTCGGAGCATCGCCCCGAAGAACCGCCGGTCGTAAGGCTCCCAGAAGCTCCACGCGTCGCGGGCGAAGAAGGTCGAGTCGAAGGCCGAGTCGATCGTCCCGAGCTCGGAGTTGCGCACCTTCTCGAGCCAGCACTCGAGCATCGTCACGTGCTTGCCCGCCGCACGGGCCTGGGCGGCGAGCGTGAGGATCCGGTCGAGGAAATCGTGATTCACCGGGTAGACGTGGAGGTCGATTCCCCATAACCCTTCGATCTTCACCAGCTCGGCGACGTAAGCGCTCGCGGAGGAGTCCCACGTCCCGGTCCCCGCGACGGCGGGGACGCTCGAGAGGCCTGCCGCCGAGAGCGCGTCGACGACGCCCCTCACCATCGCGGCGAAGCTCACGGGCGAGCGCGGGAAGGCCTTCCCCGAGAGACGGGACTCGGTGTCGGGCTCGGAGGTGACGTTCAGGACGTCGGGCTGCATCCGGCTGGCGAGGACGACCATCTGGGCCGTTCGCCCGGCGACGTACCCGGCGTCGGAAAGCCCCGCGAACCAGGGCACGGCGTCGAGCCCGGACCCCTCGGAGTAGATGCCCGGGAACATCGCGCCGCTCTCGACGGTGAGCTTCATCCCCCGCCGGCGCACCTCGACCGCCAGCGACGCGTAGAACGAGGAGAGCCCTTCGAACGCTTCCGGGTGTCCGCTCGCCGCCAGGAACGCCGGATCGAGGAGCGGATAGGGAATCGACAGGGTGACGGCTTCGACCCCGAGGGAACGGAGGCGCTCCAGCTCGAGCTTCACTCCGCCGAGAGTCTCGGGGAGGAGGAGCTGGAGCCCCCGATTGCCGTTCCCGCTCAGGAGGGTCGCCGCGGCAGCGACGGGATGGAGACTCCCGTCCCACGCGGCCGCGAGCCGGGCGTCGAACGCGTCCAGGCGCCCCGTCAGCTCGCCGGCGAGGTCCTGGAACTCGGGCGGGACGCCCTGCTGGGCAGCCGCCGGAGCGGCGAGGGCGAGGCCGACGAGGACGCGGAAGCAGGCGACGAGAGCCGAGTTTCGCGCCTGCCGGCGACCCCGGGAGACAGAAGACTTCTCCTTCACGAAGCACCCCCGTACCTTCGTTCCCGATCCTGCTCCTTCGATTATCTACGCTCGAGATCGAGAGCCCGACGGCTCCGCCGACGTGACGATCGTCCCGAAGCGCGGCGCGGGCAGCCCGGTAGCCTGCTTCCCGATCGAACGTTCAAAAACCGTCATGTTAGATTGACGTACGCTGCCCGACGATCCGGAGGAGAAAGCTCGTCTCACACCCATGCGAGATATCGACCCACCCGCCAGCGTCCGCCGCCCGGAGAGCGTCCTGCGCCGGTTGATCCGGGCGGAATACCTGACCGTCGCCGACTGGGACGTCGCTCTGGGCGACACCGCCCGCATGGCCCGCGAAGCGAGCGGCGCCGACGAGGCGCTCGTCGCGATCTTCCAGCCTGCTCCAGCGCGCTGGACCGCCGTGACGAGCGGCGGGGAGAGCCTCGCGGACAAGGAGATCTCTCTCGTCGCCTCTCTCAGCGTTCTCGAGAGCGTCCTCGAGAGCGGGGAGCCGATCCGCGCGACCGCCGGAAGCCCCGTCCTTTCGCGCTCCCTGAGCGCCTCCCGCAACCTCGTCTCCTCGGTCGTCGCCGTGCCCCTGAGATTCTCCGTCGCCGAGTCGCGGTCCGACGTCCGCGTCGGCGGCTGCCTCTACGCCGACCGGAGGAACGGTGAGCCCTTCACAGAGGAGGACGCCGAGAACCTCCTCGACATCGCCCGGCTCACGGAGCGCACGCTGAACGCGCTCGCGCACCTGCGCCACCTCCAGCGGCTCCTCGCCGAGGCCGAGCAGCGAAGGCGCCACCATCGCGAAGAGGAGGTCGTCGCTCGCGAGGTCGACGGAGAGCCGGCCAGAGACCCTGCCTTCCTCGCCGAGGTCGTGGAGCCTCTTCGGCGCGCCGCGAAGACCGGTGGGCTCGGAGTCCTCCTGCTCGGCCCGACGGGCTCGGGGAAGTCGCACCTCGCCCGCCTCTTCCACGAATGGTCCCCGCGGCGCGACCGCCCTTTCGTCGTCTTCGACTGCGGCCAGGTGACTTCCGCGGAAGCGATCGGAGCAGAGCTCTTCGGCTACGCGAAGAAGTCCGGATTCAGCGCTCCCGTCGAAGGGCGCCCGGGCCGCGCCCGACTGGCCGACGGCGGGACGCTCTTCATCGACGAGGTCGCGACGCTGCCGCTCGAGCTCCAGCAACGCCTGCTCCGCCTCCTCCAGACGGGCCGGTTCTCGCCGCTCGGCTCCGGGGTCGACGAGGCCGTCGACCTCCAGATCGTGGCGGCCGCGAACCAGGACCTCCAGCCTCTCATCCGGAGCGGCGCCTTTCGCGAGGACCTCTATTGGCGGCTCGCCGAGCTGGAGGTCCACGTTCCACCCCTTTCGTCGAGGCCGCTCGACATCGCGCCGTTCGCGAGGAGATTCCTGAAGGACGCCTCCAGGAGGCTCCATCGGGCCTCCATCGAGGGCTTCACCCCAGAGGCGCTCGCCGCCCTCGAGACGCACGACTGGTCCCGCAGCGGGAACGTCCGGGGCCTCGAGCATGCCGTGAGGCGCAGCGTCCTGCTCGCCCCGCCCGACCGCGCCCTTCTCGACGTGGGCGACCTCGTCATCGGCAGGGGCCTGCCCCAGGGCTCGTCGCCCCCGGCGCCGCCGGCACCCGACGCGCTCGCGAGCCTCCTGATGGCGAGGATCGCGGAACACCGCGGAGTCCTCGCCCGCGTCGCCGAGGACGCCGACGTCGCACGCGCTCTCGGCTATCCGGGGCCTCCGGTCCCCGCCTCCACCCTTCTCCTGCGCATCCGGGCATGCGGAATCGAGGAGGCCCTCGAGCGCTCTCGCCGTGCGGACGACCTCGACGTGAGCGTCCTCGTCGAGGCCGTCCGGAGGACCGGGTCGGGGACCGCGGCGGCCGAGCACCTCGGGATCACTCGCGACAGCCTCGCCTGGACGCTCCGGCGCGCGGGCCTCTCGATTCGAAAGGTCCTGCAGGGAAATCTCCCCTGACTCGCCCGTCCCTTTCCGCGATCGTCCTGCTCCTCTCGGTCGGCGTGTCGCTCCCCGCCCGCGCCCTGCCCGCGGACCGGGCCATCTCGCAGTACGTCCTTCGCACCTGGACGCCACGAGAGGGCCTTCCCGGCGTCTCGTCGTACGCCATCGCCCAGACGCCCGACGGCCTCCTCTGGATGGGAACAACGGACGGGCTCGTGCGATTCGACGGCTTCGACTTCCTTCTCTTCCAGAAGCACGACACCCCGGCCTTCACCCAGAACGAGGTCTCCTACCTCCACACCGACCCCGGCGGCGCGCTCTGGATCGGCCTCGCCGACGGAACGCTCGTACTCTTCGAGGCGGGTCGTTTCCGGAGGATCCTGACGGCGGCCGAGGGGCACACGGGCCGGCTCTCCACCCTTCCGGGCGGCGACCTCCTCCTGAGCGGTCCGGGAACGATCTGCTCGAAGAAGGACGGCTCGATCCGCCCGTTCCCGCACCTCCCCGAGCGCTCCGGCGCCGTCACGAAGGCGGCGTTCGTCGACCGTTCGGGGCGCAGCTGGTGGAACGCCACCGGGGGAATCGCCGTCGTCGAGCCCGAGGGGCGGACGACGCTCCTCGCACGGGCGTGCGGCCACGACGTGGCGACCTCGGCCTCCTCGTTCTCCCAGGGCGCCGACGGCGACGTCTGGATCGCCGCCGGGAGGGTCTTCCGGTTCCGTGGCACGACGTGCCGCGGTTCCTGGGGCCTCTCCGGAGGGCTGCCCGCCGAGACCGCCGTGCGCGTCACGGTGGATCGGGACGGCAACGCCTGGGTCGGAATCGATTCCCACGGCCTCGCGCGCATCCGGCCCGACGGCTCGGTCGAGAAGTTCGGCCCCGCCGACGGCCTCGTCGGCGAGCGCCCCTGGGCGATCTTCGAGGACCGGGAAGGAAACCTCTGGGTCTCTACCTGGGACGGAGGGCTCCACCGCTTCTCGGCCGGCGCATTCACCACCTGGGGCGTCGCCGAGGGCCTCCCGCACCCGAGCGTCCGATCGGTCGCCGAGGACCATGCGGGCGCGATCTGGGCGGCCACCAAGGCCGGGCTCGCGCGCCTCGGGCCAGGCCGGGTCGAGGTGTTTCCCTCCGACACGCGGACGCCGAAGGGCTGGCTCACCGCCCTCGCCGAAGCCCGGCCCGGTCACCTCGTCGCCGGCTCGCACGACGGCCTCTGGGACCTCGCAGGCGGCCGCCTCACCCCCTCGCCGCTCCTCGACGGCTGGAAAGGGAGCTGGGTCTTCTCGCTGAAGAAGACGGCGGACGGCCGCCTCTGGGCCGGCACCGGCACCGGCCTCCTCGAGATCCGGCCCGACGAAATCGAGCCCGTTCCCGGAACGGACGCCCTCGTCTTCGACCTCTTCGAGGACCGCGCCTCGACTCTCTGGGCGATGACGCGCAAGGGGCTCTTCCGAAGGCCCGCCGGAAGCAATCGCCTCGAGAAGGTCGAGAGCGGACTCCCCGCGACCTGGGACGTCTTCACCTGCGCGGCCCAGGATGCGCGCGGCGACCTCTGGTTCGGCACGCTCGACGCGGGCCTCTTCCGGCTCGGCACGTCGGGGCTCCGGCGCTATCGGACGAGCGACGGGCTCCCCTCGGAGAGCTTCTGGGGAATCCTCACCGACGACACCGGAGCCCTCTGGCTGAAGAGCACCGCAGGGATCCTCCGGATCCGGCCCGAGGCCTTCGCCGCCTTCGACGCCGGCACGGCCTCTTCGATCCCCTTCCTCGCGTTCGGTCCGGAGGACGGCCTTCGCACCACCGATCCGGGTGGCGGGTCGAGCCCGTCGGCCCTTCGCGCGCGGGACGGCCGCCTCTGGTTCGCGACCTCGAAGGGCCTCTCCGTCGTCGATCCTCGAAGCGTTGGCCTCGGCGCGGCTCCGGCCGCCCTTCTCTCCGGCCTCAAGGTCGACGGCCTCGCCGTCCCACGCGAGGCCCTCCGGGAGCTTCCCGCCGGCAAGCACCGGCTCGAGATCGCCTTCACCGCCCTCCACCTCCGCGATCCGGGGCGGCTGCGCTTCCGCTACCGGCTCTCTCCCCTCGACCGCGACTGGCAGGCGACGACGGGCCGCCGCGTCGAGATCGCCGCTCTCCCTCCCGGCCGATACGACTTCGAGGTCCAGGCCGGCCTCGGCGATCGCTGGGGCGCCCCGGAGCGATTCGCCGTCGCGATCGCCCCCTTCTTCTGGCAGCACAACGCCGTCCGCGCCTTCGGCCTCCTCGCCCTCGGCCTCGCCGCGTGGCTCCTCCACCGCACGCGCATCCGCCGCCTCCAACGCCGCGAGGTCCGCCTCAGCGCCCTCGTCGACGAACGGACGGCCGAGCTGCGCGTCGAGCAGGAGAAGGCGAAGACGCTCCTCCTCGAGAAGGAGTCGGCGCGACGCGAGCTCGAGGCGCGGCAGGAGGCCGAGGCGCTCGAGGCGTTCGGGAGAAGCGTCTCCGGCCTCCTCGATCCGGCCGGGATTCTCGAGCGGCTCGACGACGCCCTGCGGGATCGCCTTCCGCACGCGCACCGCCTCACGGCCGCCGTGCGCGAGGGGCGCCCTCCCATCGTCCTCCCGCCCGACGACCCCGCCGCGCGTCCCGTTCTCGAGGCCCTCACGCATCATCCTCGCGAGGTCGCGACCTTCCTTTCGCGATTCGATCCCGCCACATGCGCCCAGGGCGAGGTCTCCCGCGCCCTCGCCGCCTGGGGAGGGCGTTTCGTCGTCCCCGTCGTCAGCGGCGATGCGGGAACCGGCCTCGTCGCGCTCTCTCCGGCGGATGGAGCGTCGATCTCCGAGCGCGACCTCGCCTTCGTCGCGGGCCTTTCGGCGCAGGCCGGCGCCGCCCTCTCCGGGGCGTGGCACTTCCAGGAAGCGCAACGCTGGCAGCGCGTGAGCGAAGCCCGAAAGGACTGGGCGGCCCTCGACCTCCTCTCGCGTCTCTCGTACGCCGCCGTCTCACGGCTCGGCTTCGGGGGCGCGGCGACGGAGGCGGCCGTTCTCGAGAGCGTCGCCTCCGCGGCCCCGGACCTCGCCTCGGACGGCGGGGTCCGCCTGCGCGCCACGCTCGCCCGCCTCGCCGGCGAGGGCCTCCTCGAAGAGCCCGCGGCCGGCCGATACCAGCTCCGCGACGTGCGGCTCCTCTCTCTCCCGGAAGCCGGACAGCCGCTCGAGGAGATCTCCCGCCACGGCCGCCAGCGCGTCGGCGCCTACCGGCTCCTCGACCGGATCGGCGTCGGCGGCATGGGCGAGGTCTTCCGCGCCGTCGACCTCCACGACGGCACCCCGGCGGCCGTCAAGCTCCTCTTCCCGCAGGAGGGGACGGACGCCGAGGCGAGGCACCGGCTCGAGCGCGAAGGGGAGATCGTCTCCGCCCTCTCGCACCCGAACGTCGTCCGCCTCCTCGCGCGCGGCGAGCACGACGGCCGCCTCTACGTCGCCATGGAGCTCCTCGAGGGCGACACCGTTCAGGCCCGCCTCCAGCGCGGCCCGCTCCCTCCCGAAGACGTCCTCTCCGCCGCCCGGCAGATCGCCTCGGCCCTCGCGGAGCTCCACCGCCACGGGGTCGTCCACCGCGACCTGAACGCCGCAAACGTCATGCACGTCCCCCCGGACCGCTACGTCCTCCTCGACTTCGGCCTCGCCCGCCGGATCGACGCCTCGATCCTCACCGCCGCCCATTCGATCCTCGGCACCATCCCCTACATGTCGCCCGAGCAGCTCCGGGGGGAGCCGCTCGACGCGCGCTCCGACATGTGGTCGCTCGGCGTCCTCCTCTACCAGATGGCGACGGGCCGGTTCCCGTGGGGAGACGAGACGACCCTGCGCATGGCGCTCTCGATCCTCCGCACCAGCGAGACCGGGCGGGATCTCACGGTCGTCCCGGCCGTGATTCGGCCGCTCCTGGAACGCCTGCTGGTGCCGGAGCGGGAGGGGCGGGCGACGGCGGAGGAGATCGTGGGGGTGGTCGCGCCGGGTTGAGCTTCATTGCTCCTTGGGTGTGGGCCGCACGGGTAAAGGTGACGCCCACACCTGACCAGTGGCGAAAAGTGGGGTTCGGATCGGCGCCACCACCCCGTCTCGCACGGCATCGGCCTTGCTCCGCACGCCGACATGACTCGGGTCTCTCGAGAAGCGACCCACACCTGCCGTTTCTCGCAGTCATCGAGTCAGGAGGTGCACCATGTTCGAGAGGCGTGATCGCGAGGAGACTCTGGGATTAGGGGCATTCGGGCTGCTTTCGGCAACAGCGGTCGCTCTTCTCGCAAGCGCCGGTCCCTCACTCGCCGAAACGGTAGGGTTTGAAACCGGTCTCTTTCCACCCGGCTTCTCGTGGACAGCGGAGAAGGGCACCTGCTCGGTCGTGCCGAGGGCGAGCCTTCCCCCGTGGCCCGAGTGCCGACAGTTCGTCGAGCAGCTCTCCGGAAACGTCCTCCGGTGCCAGCTCGAAACGGCCGGGGGGAAAGTCCGCTTCTCGCTCGGGGGCCCCTCCCAGGATGTCTCGGTCCGCGTGCTCTCGCCTCTCCAGCGCGGTGATTGCGGATCGCCAAACCTGTGGCAGTTCGGCTTCGTGGGCGTGAGCGTCTGGGCGCCCGCGCTCGCACCGGGCTTCTACTTCTGGGACGGTGACTATTCAAATGGACTGCGCGTGGGCTGGGGGGACGGTTCGGACAAGTTTGCCTGGCTCGGGCAGCTGGTCACGCGATTCGACGTGGAGGCCCGAGACTCGGGGGGCACAAGCCAGCAGATCGTGATCGATTCGATTTCCTACAGGCCTCGCCTACCGCCCTCGGTCCGAATCCTGACTCCGCCACTGACGGAGATTCGAAACGGGCAACGATTCGAATGGGAAACTGGTCGGGATCCGCACCACGGCTTCCTCGTGTCTGTCGACGATCCGCTCTCGGACTCACCAGGCAGCTCCCAGTTGTCTTCACCCGACCTCATGGGCGCGTGGGCGATCGATCCCCGCCTCGGGACCAACGGAAAGGTCCTCTACTGGATTCGTCCGTCCGCTCGCAGCGTCGAAGTCCCAAATATGTACTATGAAGGGTTTCCCGTGCGTTTCACTGTCTACGCTGCGGACGACGCCAGCTACCCTCTCGGAGTCAGCCAGCTACTCGTTCCACCGCCTCGAATACTCCCCGCTTCGACTACGGTCGGCACGGTGACCGCCGGAGCGGCGTCGGCCGAGTTTCGGGTGCGACTAAGGAATCCGAGTCCGCTGAACGTCTACGGTCGAGTAGCCGTCGGCGCTCCAGCCGAGATCCCGGTTGGAGGCGCCGGCTATCTGGACTTCCTTCCCGGCGCCGAGCTCGAGGCACGGCTCAAGTTCCCTGCGTCGGCGCTCGTCACCCCGCGGCAGATCACCAGCTACATCTCGATTCGATCCTCGATCACCTACCTGGGAGAGGTCGGACGAATCCCGTTCACACTCAATGTGGTCGGCCCTGCGGTCCCATCCAGTGCGCTTCCATCACCGGTTTCCGACACCCTGAGCATCTCCACCGGCGCCGCCGGAGCAGAGAGGCCCGTCGACCTCTCGCTCGCCGCTGGGGCCAGCCTCGAGGTCGCTCCCCAGTTCTCGGATTCGGAGACCTTCCTGTCGGCGTCATCGGTGGCGACTCCTGGAGGAACGCTTCAGGCCACCCTGGCAATCCGCCCCGGCAACACCGTTGCCGGACGGCAGCTCTTCGTCCTTCGCTCCCCGGGAACAGAAGGGTCTAAGACACTGGACACACATTGGCTGAACGTCGACGCGCTCCAGTCCAGGCCCGTCGAGGAATGCCGGCGCCTCGGCCCCGTCGACATCATCCCGTCTGCGGTCTCTGCCGCCGGCCTCAACGGCTCGCAGTTCTTCACGGATGGATGGGGGTCGTCAACACGGCCGGCACGAGCGCCGAGGTCGCTCTCCTCTATTCGGCCGACGATCGACCGGGAAGATGTGTCGCCTTCACCGTTGCCGCAGGAGCGACGGTCCGTATGTTCGACCTCGTCGGCACCTGGCTGGCTGATTCCGGCACGGGCCTTCTCGAGATTCGCTCCGAGAGCCCGGCCTCGACGCTCGGCGTGGTCTACGTTCGCTCACGGACCGACGGGAAGGCCGACGCCCGATACGGTGGCGCAATCGCAGCGAGCGTCCTCGGGCTCGAACAGCCTGTCCTGATACCCGGAGTGGAAGACACCACGAGCGCCCGGGCGAACGTCGTCCTCGCGGAGACGGCCGGGGCGGAGAGCACGGTGCTGCTGGAGGCGCTTTCGTACTCCGGCGAGGTGAAGGGGGCGAGAGAGGTGTCTCTCGGAGCCTGGAAGAGAGTGCAGATCAACTCTGCGGTGCGAGAGCTGACGGGAACGTCGGAGCCTGCGACTCTTCGGCTGAGGCAGCTCCGCGGAGCGGGGCGCGGCTCCGCCTTCGCGTCCGTCATCGAGAACCTCTCGAACAGCTTCGGCCTGGCGTCCGGGATGGCGGCCGTGAGCCGTATGCCGGTCCACGTTCCGGGCGGAGCCCGGCTCGAGGGAGCAGGGGGGACGCGATACGAGACGGACCTCTATCTCGCCAACGGCTCATCCGAGGCCGCTCTGGTAGAGATTCGCTACAGGTACGTCGAGCCATCCGGAACGAGCGCGGAGGCCGTGGAGAACGGTCACGATCCCGGCGCACGGCTCGATGCCCTCGACGCTTGCAAGGGACGCGATCTCGAGCCTGCTGGGCGTCGATCGCCCGTCTTATGGCTGGTTCAGCGTGAACGCCCTAGAGGGCTCCGTCGCCGTGCGCGCCGTCCTGAGGACTGTCGTCGACCCCGCGAACCCGGCTCGGGGCTTCCGGCTGGCTGCGCTCCCCGTAACGGCAGTCGTTCCGGCCAGCGGCGC
>JADKBZ010000023.1 GCA_016714815.1 Holophagales bacterium | reverse complement strand
GGCTGGCACCGCGTCCTTCCAGGCCTCGAACGTCGCCTCGAAGAAGGCGGCGACGGCGTTGCCACGGGTTCGTCCCCGGGCCTCGACCTTCGCGACGAAGATCCGCTTGCGCTCCTCGTCGTCGAAGTCGAACGGCACGTGCCGGAACTTGCTCACGTGCGGGGTCCGCGCCCGCACCTTGCACTCCTCGTCGATCACGAGCCGGTAGTCCCCTTCCGGAGTCCCGGAGAGCGGGAGCTCGGGCCACCGGTACTTCTTCGGGAACGCCGACGCCAGGGCGTCGTCGACCAGCCGCGTCCCGAGCTGCGACTCGAACGGGTAGACCCGCAGGCGCGGATGACCGTCCAGGAGGCGGTGGACCGTGTTCCCGCCGTTCTCGTACATGGCTGAGAGCATCAGGAGACGAAACGGTTCTGTCGTCACGATTCCTCCGTTCTGAAGGCGTAGAAGAGCTCTCGGGTCCGGCGGGGCGACCCGGAGCGGAAGGGTAGTCCAACCGCGAAGGAGCGCGGAACGGCCTCGACGGCGAAGATCTGGTCCCCTTCGGGCCAGAGGAGGCTCCCCCGTACGCCGCCCGTCCTGAGGTCGACCGCGTGGATCCCGCTGACGCATCGGGCGGGGACGAGACCGGGCGCGTACTGCTCGAAGCGGGGGAGGATCCGGGACGTCCCGACGAAGGCGAGGTCCCCGGCGAGGGCCAGCCCACGCGTCCAGCCGGGCAGGGAGACGACAGGGGTGCAGCGCTCCCCGTCGACCACGACGAGCCTGCCGTAGCCGCTGTCGTCGACGTAGAGCCGCCCCTCGTGGAGGCGCGCGGAGTGGGGGCGCGTCAGCCCGCGTGCGATCACGTCCCGCGTCCGGCCGGAGAAGACGACGCCCCGGCGGTCGACCGGGTAGTGCCGCTGACCGGGGCGGCGCGCGGAGGGCCGGTCCCCGGACGCGGTGAAAAAGGACGAGGAGAGCCGGTCGCCCGCCGCGATCGAGTTGAGCTGAAGCACGTTGCGCGAGAAGAGCGGCCCGCCGGGGGTCTCGATCGAGCGGGGCCACCAGACGGGCGTCGCCGCACCGGCCCCGTCGTCGAGCCGGACGACGGCGTTCATTCCCACCGCGTTGCCGTGCAGCCGGCCGCCCACCATGGCGAGGTCGTGGAGGTAGAGGCAGCCGGGATGGAGGCGAGTCCTCACCGGCACGAGGATCGGTGGCACCGGGCGGTCCGGAGCCCGCAGCTCGTCGCGCGGGAGGAGGCCGGTGGCGGGCCGGAGCTCGTAGAGCTGGTTCGGGTTCCTCGTCGAGGCGACGTGGACCCGGCCGCGCGGCAGGTCCGCCGCGATGCCCGACGGGTGGGGAAGCGTCAGGGCGGTCGTCTCCGGTCCCCCGGGTCCACACCCGAGCGCGAGCAGGAGATGCTCGTACTCGCGGGTCACCAGGAGCGTGACGCCGGCCGCCGCGAGCGTCTCCCAGAAGGCCCCCTTCTCGCGCGAGCGCAGGAGTCCCGGTGCGGGGGGCGGCAACGTGTGGGTGCCGACGGCCTGCGCCGGATCCCGGAACGCCGTCGCGTGGCGCCCCGCCCCGTCGGGCCGTCTCAAGCTCGACGCCGTTTCAGGCGATAGGCGCCCCAGTACATCCGGAGCGCCGAGCGCAGGCTCGTGGTCGAGCGGCCGCCGTGCCGTCGAGTCGAAATGAGGGGGACCTCCAGGATCGGGTAGCCCTCGCGCCGGCAGATCGCGACGAACTCCGCGTCGACGAGGTCTCCCGGCTCGGAGAGCGAGAGCAGCGCCCCGAACGACCGGGGGAAGAGCTTCGGGGTCCCGTTGACGTCCCAGGTCGGCAGGTCGAAGAGGGAGCGGCACTCGAGGTTGTAAAGGAGGGAGCCGGCCCTCCTCGCCGCGCTCTCGCGGATCTTGCGGTTCGCCTTGATCACGACGCCCGGGTACGCGAGCGCATAGAGGAGGAAGAGCACGAGGTCGTCGGGGCTGGTCCGGGCCGAGTTCGTGTAGCCGAGCAGCTCGCCGCGCGCCTCGGCCAGGCCGTGGAGGACGGCCCCTCCCCATCCCCCTTCCTCGCGGACGAGCGCCCGGACCTGGGGGAACCGTTCGGCCGCCGAACGGCACTCCGCGCGCGAGCCGTCGTCCCGGCCGTTCGCGACGAGGAGCAGCTCGCACGGAGCCGGCACGCGCGCCAGCGCCTTGACGTACTCCGCCACGATCGCGCCGATGTGATCCGCCTGTCGGTGGACGGGGAGGACGAGGGAGATCACGGCGCTCCGCGCAGCGCACGGCACGTGGCCGCGAGAGACTCCCGGTCGAGCCCGAAGCGGGCGAGGAGATGAGGCATCCCCGCGCTGGCCGGGATCTCGTCCACCCCGCGGCGCACGAGGCGGCACGGGAGCCCTCGCTCCGCGAGAACCTCGGCCACGAGGGAGCCGAGACCCCCCGCCAGGAAGTGCGCCTCGACCGTCACGACGAACGCGTGACGCGAGAGGAGCTCCTCCAGCGCGTCGACCGGCGTCGGGGCGAGACGAGTCACGACCGCCACCGTCGGGCTCGACCCCTCCGCGGCGAGGCGCTCGCCGGCGAGCGCGGCCTCCGCCGCGACGCTTCCCGTCGCGAGCAGGAGAATCCCGGAGCCTTCCCGCACGACGTCGACCCCGCCCGGGTCCAGCCGGCCGTCGAGGCCGGGGACCTCGGCGCGGTCGTCCTTGCCGAGGCGGTAGTAGACGGGGCCGGGCCAGGAGGCGCTCGTCGAGAGCACCGAGGGGACCTGGCGGGCTTCCGCGGGCGAAAGGACGAGGAGCCCCGGCAGCGACCGGACCGCGGCGACGTCGTCGATCCCGAAGTGGGTGTAGCCGTTGTGTCCGTAGTCGAAGCCGGCTCCCATGCCGACCAGGCGGACCGGGAGGCGATGCAGGACCGGGCCGTTCCGGAGGAACTCGAGGGGCCGGAGCGCCGCGAACGGGACGATCGAGTAGACGAACGGGACGAAACCCGCTTCGGCGAGCCCCGTCGCCATCCCCACCATGTTCTGCTCGGCCACGCCGGCGTTGAAGAAACGTCCCGGGAAACGCTCCACGAACGGCTCGAACGCCATGAACCCGAGGTCGCCGGTCAGGAGGAGGACCCGCTCGTCCCTCTCCGCGAGGTCGACGAGGGCCTTCACGAACGAGGCCCTCACGGCGAAGGCTCCTCGCCCCCGACCTCGGCGACCGCGGCGGCGTACTGTTCGGCCGTCATGGGCAGGTAGTGCCACGCGACGCGGCGCTCCATGAAGGAGACGCCCTTTCCGAAGATCGTCCGCGCGAGAACCACGCGGGGGGCGCCGCCGGGCGACGCGGGCCGCGAAAGAGCCTCCTTCAGCGCGACCGTGTCGTGTCCGTCGACCTCGACCACGTCCCACCCGAAGGCCGTGAAACGGGGGCCGAGCGGCTCGAGGTCGAGGACGTCCTTCGTGTAGCCGAGAGCCTGCTGGCCGTTGACGTCGACGATCGCCACCAGCGCCGAGAGCCTGTGGTGAGCGGCGAACATCACGGCTTCCCAGAGCGCGCCCTCGTTGCACTCGGCGTCCGACGCCAGGACGAACGCGCGCCGCGCCGAGCCCTGGAGGCGGGCCGCGAGGGCCGCGCCGGTGGCGTAGGAGAGGCCCTGGCCGAGGGATCCGGTGCCGAAGTCGACGCCGGCGGTTCCGGGCTCGGGATGGACGCCGAGCCCGCCGCGCGGGCCGCAGAACGTCTCGATCTCCCCGTCCGCGAGCCAGCCGCGGAGCCGGAGCGCGGCGTAGAGCGCGAGCGCGGCGTGCCCCTTGGACATCACGAACCGGTCGCGGGAGGGGTCGTCCGGTGCGGCTCCCTGGAGGACGTCCCTGTACAGGGTGGCCAGGATCTCCGACACCGAGAGGCACGATCCGATGTGGCCCACGTGCGCCCGGTACGAGGCGTCGAGCACGGTCCGGCGGATCCTTCGGGCGTCGTGGACGGCGCTCACGGGAAGCTCCCGTTCGGGGCTTTCCAATCCTGCACCGGGAAGAGACGCTCGAGACGCGACGGCACGACGATGAGCGTACCGGGTTTCGGGGCGGGCCGTCGATTCCTTTCTCGGGGTCGACGGGCGCGGCGGCCCGGCCCCTGGCGGAGGAGGCCGGGAGGGCTGCTCAGCGGAGGTCTTCCAGGATCGCCGCCGCCGCCTCGCGCGCGATCTTCACGGCGTAGTTCTGCCCCCGGTCCTCGGGGTAGACCTGCGCCATCGCGGCGGAGTAGAGGCCCGGGACGCCGGTCCTCACGGGAGGCAGGATCCGCGAGTAGTGCGGTCCGACGATCGGCTGCGCGTACTCGGCGCGGAAGAGGTGGCGCTCGAGGATCTCCGCCCGCCCGAGCTCCGGAGCGAGCCGTTTCGCCGCCGGGAGATAGATCTCCCAGAGGTCGCGGTCGGGCATCGACCACTTGGGGTCGTCGGGCAGGACGTAGTCGGAGAGGTAGACGACGTGCTTGCCGCCGTAGCGCGAGGACGGGATGTAGTTCGTGTGCTCGATGAACCCGCCGAAGGGCATCGTGACGTCGCCGACGTTCGTCCAGTAGTAGGGCGTCAGGGGCCGGTCGACGACGAGGACCGGACAGAGGGCGTGGGTGTAGGAGACGCCGCTCCAGCGGGCGCGCGTGCCGTCGGGGAGGTCGGGAGCGATCCGGAGCAGCTCGGGAATGGCGACGGTCGAGAGGACGAGGTCGAAGGCCTCGGAGCCGCCCCGGAACTCTACGAGCCAGCGCCCGTCGCTTCGGGAGGCGAGCTTCACGGGACGCGAGGAACGCAGCTCCCCGCCGCGCGAGAGGATGCGGGAGAGGAGCGCCTCGACGACGCGGCCGAAGGAGCCGCGCATGTAGCCGAGCCTCTCGCCGAGGCCGGTCTTGTCGCGAGAGCGGCTCCTGAGTGCGATCTTTCCCCAGAGCCAGACGAGGCCGACCTCTTCCGCTCGCCGGCCGTACTTCTGGGTCAGAAGCGGCCCCCAGACGACGTCGAGGACGCGGCCGTAGCCGTTCTTTCGCAGCCAGCCGAAGGCGGTCTCCCCCTCGAGGGCGCGCCAGTCGGTGAGGCGCCGGAGCCGGAGCGTGGAGAGGACGAGCTCGAGGCGGCCTTTCACGCCGAGCGGCGAGAAGCCCAGGAGCGAGGCGGGCGTGCCGAACGGGTAGAGGCGGCCGCCCGAGTAGAAACCCATCTTCGACGGGAGCCACTCGATCTCGCCGCCGAGCCCGAGCTCTCCGGCGAGGGAGACGAAGTCGGAGTCGCTCGTGAAGAGGTGGTGGTAGAAGCGCTCGAGGGGCTCGCCTCCCACGGAGAAGGTGCCGACGAGGCCGCCCGCCTCCGGGTACTTCTCGAAGACGACGACGGAGTGGCCGGCCGAAAGGAGACGGTCGGCCGCGACGAGGCCGGCCAGGCCGCCGCCGACGACGGCGATCCGGCGGGTGGGCTTGTGGGCCGGAACGGGTTCTTCGGGCATTCCGGAATTGTGATGCCGCCGCGCGGCGGACGGAAGGCGGCCACGGGGCGAAACCCGGTTTTCCTGTGCTACCGTCTCGTGGTTTCGTGAGCGCCGCGTCCGCGACTCTTCTGGCCGTTCTGCTCGTCGGCCTCTGGGCGACCGGCACTGCCGTCCTCCTGCGCATCGGTCGCGGGGACGAAGACGGGGAAGGACTCCTCGACGGCGCGGTCGCTCTCGGCCTTCCCGTCGGCCTCGTCCTCCTCGCGTTCCCCGGGTGGCTCCTGACGTGGATGGGCCGGATCCCGTTCGTGGTGGTCCTCGCATTGGGAGGCGCCGTCGCCCTGGCGCTGCTCGCGCTCTCCGTGCACGGGCTCGGATGGCTCCGGTCGGAACGCCCCTCCTCCCTGGCCCGTTCCACATCTCTCGTCCCCGTCCTCCTCCCCGTGCTGGTCCTCTTCGGGATCTTCGCGGCCTATCTCTGGCTGCGCCTCGGGTGGCCCGATATCCGGGGGACCGAGAAGCCGATGGACCTGGCGGTCCTCTCGAACCTCCTCGTCACCCCCCGGCTGCCGCTCGAGGACCCGTGGTTCGCGGGAGAGCGGTTCCCGTACTACCACTTCGGCACGTACGTCCTCGCCCTCCCGTTCCGCCTCGCCTCGGTCCCGCCCGGTTACGCCTACAACCTCATCGTCGCGCTCGTGGCGGCGCTCGCGGGGGCCGCGGCGTTCGGGATCGTCCGCTTCCGCGGGGGAGGTCGCGCGTCCGCCGTCTGCGCGGCGCTCCTCCTCGCTTTCGGCGGGACGTTCGACGGCGCGCGCCAGCTCCTCGCCGGGACGCCGCTCGCGTCCGTCGACCTCTGGACGTCGTCGCGCCGCGTCGCGGACGCGATCACCGAGTGGCCCCTCTTCACGCTCTGGCTCGGGGACCTCCACCCGCACGCGGTGGCGCTGCCCCTCCTCCTCGCCTTCGCGGCGGTCGCGGGGCGTTTCGCCACCGGGCCCGGCCTCCTGCTCGACGCCGCGCTGCTGGCGGCGGTCTTCTCGGCCAACCCGTGGGATCTCCCGGGCGCGCTCCTCCTGCTCGGCGCCGGCACCCTCGCGACGAGGGAGCTGAAGCCGGCCGTCCTGCGCAGCATCGCAACCCTCGCGGTCGCCTTTCCCTTCCTGCTCCCGGCGCTCCTGGCGCCCCGGCCCGAGTTCCAGGGCCTGCGCGGAGTGACCGGCCTGACGACGAGCCCGGAGGCGTTCCTGCACCTCGGCGCGCTCCTCCTCGTTCCGGCCCTCGCCGTCGGGATCGCCCTCCTTCGCTCCCGGGACGACGCCGAAGAATCGTTCCTCCTCGCGAACGTCTTCCCGGCGCTCGGGATCTTTCTCTCCATCGTCACGAAGCGGCCCGTCCTCGGGCTGGGCGCGGCCTTTCTCCTCGCCGTCCTGCGGCTCCTTCCCCGCCTGAAGGGCGCCCTGCGGTTCGCCTTCCTCCTCGCGGGGGCGGGCGTCGCGCTTCTCATCCTGCCGGAGCTCGTCGTCGTCCGGGACCCCTACGGCGAGCAGCTCCACCGGATGAACACCGTCTTCAAGTCCTACGCGGCCGCAGCGGCCCTGCTCGCGCCGGCCGCGGCGCTCCTCCTCCCGCTCGCCCTCTCCACGAGGCGGGCGCGGTGGGTCGTCCGCGGAGTGCTCGTCGTGGCGGTCGCGGGGCTTCTCGCGCATCCGGCCAACCTCGTCCGCCAGCGGTGGACCCCGTCGCAGCGGGAGGTCGACGGCCTGACCTGGATGACCCGCGAGGCACCGGGGGACCGCAAGGCCGTGGAGTGGATCCGGGAGCACGCGGATCCCGATGCGCGGATCGTGGAAGCCGTCGGCGCCGCCTACAGCGACCACGGACGGATCGGGGCCGCCACCGGCCGGCCGATCGTCCTCGGCTGGACGAACCACCAGGGGCTCTGGCGCGGCGGCGCGGCGACGGACGCCATCGACTCGAGGAAGAAGGACGTCGAGACCATCTACCGTTCCGGCGACCCCTCGATCGTTCGCGAGGCCCTCCTCCGGCGCGGGGCCCGCTACGTCGTCGTCGGCCCGCTGGAGAGGAAGGAATACGGGCCCGACCCGTTCCAGGAACGGGGCGCAGCCCGGCGAGTCTTCTCGGCTGGGGGGACGGAGCTGTGGGAGGTGGCGCGGTGAGCGGCGACTCTCCGGCCTGGGACCGCCTCGAAAGGTGGGCCTGGGGAGGGCTTCTCCTCCTGGCGCTGGTCCTGCGCCTCTGGAGCCTCGGCTCGAGGGCGTATCACCACGACGAGTCGATCCACGGCCACTTCTCCTTCGACCTGGCGCAGAACGGCCAGTACGTCTACGACCCGATCTACCACGGGCCGGTGCAGTACTTCATGGTCGCGTCGACCTTCCGGATTCTCGGAGACTCGGACTTCACCGCGCGCCTTCCGGCGGCGCTCGGGGGAGTCGGTCTCGTGGCGATGGCGATCCTCCTGCGCGCGCGTTTCGGGCGCGGGGCCGCTTTCGCGTCGGGCGTCCTCCTGGCGATCTCGCCGAACTTCCTCTACTTCACGCGGTTCTGCCGGGAGGACGTCTGGAGCCTCCTCGGCACGTTCGGGCTCTTCCTGTGGCTCGATCGCTGGTGGACGACCCGGCGGGTCTGGGACCTCGGGATCGCCGCGGTCTGGGGAGCCGTGGCGTTCGCGTCGAAGGAGAACTTCTACGTCCTCGCGGCGCTGATGGCGCCGTCGGTCCTGGCGGCGGTCTGGGAGCCGGGGAGCGGCTTCCCGGCCTTCTCGAAGATCCGCGCGCTCCTCGACGTCCTGGAACGTCACGGCGCGGCGATCCTCGGTGCGATCTTCCTCTTCTTCACTCTCTCCGAGGTGGCCTACACGTTCTTCCTCGTTCACACCGAATCGGGGAACCCGGCCTTCATCGCCATCTCGTACTGGTGGGGCCAGCACAAGGTCGAGAGGGTGGGCGGGCCGAAGACCTACTACCTGCCGCGAATCCTCCAGTACGAGTTCGCGCTCGTCCTCCCCGCGCTCGCGTGGATCGTCCTGAGGTGGCGGCGTTTCTCCGCCGCCGAGCGGTTCCTCGCGACGCTCGCCCTCACCTCGGTCGCCATGTACGCGTACCTCGGCGAGAAGACCCCGTGGCTCATCGTCCACCAGCTCCTGCCGTTCGTCCCGCTCGCCGGGGCCGCCTGGGCGGCCCTCTGCACGTCGCGCGCGCGGACGGCCGCGATCGCCGTTCCGGCCGGGCTGGCGACGGTCGCGGCGACGCTTTCCCTCTCTTTCTGGAACCCGCTGCTTTCGCCGTTCCTTCCGAGGGCCGAGTCGGTCGTCTTCACCCAGACGAGCCCCGAGCTGATGCCGTTCGTCGCCGACGTCGTGAAGTTCGGCGCGACGGGGGCGGACCCCGCCGCGGCCGTGACGGGAGAGGCCGTCTGGCCGCTCTCCTGGTACTTCCGGAGGCTGCCGGTCTACTGGGCGATGCCGAACGCGGGCAGCCGGCCGCCGTACGTCATCGTCGACGACACCCAGCTCGAGGAGGCGCAGAAGGTCCTGGGCGGCGACTACGTCGCCCGGCAGATTCCGCTCCGCGCCTGGTGGATTCCGGAAGTCTCCCGTTCTCCGCTCCACCCGACCCCGAGGGAGCTGCTGACCTACCTCTTCACGCGCCGTCCGTGGAATGGCGACGGCTCGGACAGGACCCCGGTCGGCTCGCAGAACGTCGTCGTGCTGACGCGGCCCGACGTCACGAGGAGCCCGTCGCCATGAACCAGCCGGAGATCTCCGTCGTCCTTCCCTGCTTCAACGAGCTCCCGAACCTCCCGGAGCTGCGCCGCCGGCTCGTCGCGGTCCTCGAGGCGACGGGGCGGAGCTTCGAGATCCTCTTCGTCGACGACGGCAGCCGCGACGGCTCGTTCGAGGCGATGGCCGCGTTCGCCGCGGAGGATCCGCGCCTGCGCGCCCTGCGCCTCTCGCGCAATTTCGGCCACCAGATGGCGCTCACCGCGGGCGTCGACCGGGCCCGCGGGCGCCTCGTGGCGGTGATGGACGCCGATCTGCAGGATCCGCCCGAGCTCCTCGCCGAGATGCTCGCCAAGTCCGACGCGGGGTTCGAGGTCGTCTACGCACAGCGGACGGCCCGGGAAGGGGAGAGCGCCTTCAAGAGGGCGACGGCGCACCTCTTCTACCGCCTCATGCGGCGCTGGACGAACGTCGACATCCCGGTGGACACGGGCGACTTCCGTCTCCTCGGCCCGCGCGCCGTCGCCGCCTTCCGATCCCTGCGCGAGAGGCACCGTTTCATCCGGGGGATGACCGCCTGGGTCGGCTTCCGCCAGGGGTCGGTCTCCTACGTCCGTCCCGCGCGCCTCCACGGCGAGACGAAGTACCCGCTCCGCAAGATGGTGCGGTTCGCCCTCGACGCGCTCACGTCGTTCAGTCACGTCCCGCTCCAGCTCGGCACCTGGCTCGGTTTCGCCGTCTCGTCCTTCGCGTTCCTCTACATCGCCGTCGTGGTCATCCTGAAGGTCCTCGGCATCAACGAGCGGGGCTGGACGACGCTGATGGGCTGGATCCTCCTCCTCGGAGGGGTCCAGCTGATGCTCATCGGGGTTCTCGGGGAATACCTCGGGAGGATCTACGACGAGGTGAAGGGCCGCCCCCTCTATCTCGTCTCGGAAGAGACCGAGGCGGAGCCGGACGCCACCGGGACGTCCCGCTGACCGGCGCGGCCGCCGCGCCGGGTGCTATGCTTTCCCGACCGGAGGTACTCCATGCGCCGCGCCTTTTCGCTGCTCGTGCTCGGGCTCGTCAGCCTTACAGCTGGGCCGCTCGCGGCCGACAAGGTCGTCCTCAGGGACGGCCGGACCCTCGAAACGAAGAAACCGCCCCAGATCCGCGGGCGGCAGGCGGTCCTCACGCTCACCGACGGCAGCCTCGTCTCGATCCCCGCTTCGGAGATCGACACCCGGAAGACGGCGGACGCCGCCGCCAGGGCGGCGGAAGCGGCGATGCTGCCGACGGCCGCTCCCCTCGTCGCGCGGCCCCCGACTCTCGTCGACGCCGCCCGCGCGACGCGCGAGGGGAAGAAGGCCGCGGTCGTTCTGACGGATCAGGACGTCGCCGCGGGCGTCCTCGACTCGCCTGACGAGAAGAAGGTGGCCGGTGACGGGAACATCGTCGTCAGCAACGTGGCGGCGAAGAAGTCCGGAACCGGAACGGCCGTGACGGGATCGGTCCAGAACGTCGGCGGAAGCCCCGTCGAGGGCGTCGGCGTGACGATCGAGCTCGTGGGAGAGAACGGGAAGACCGTGGCGAGCTCCTTCGGGCAGCTCTCGGCGGACGCGCTGGCTCCCGGCGAGAAGGCCACGTTCTCCGCGCAGATGGACACCGAGGCCACCGCCCAGAACGTCCGGGTCCTGCCGCGCTGGCGGGCCGGGAAAGATGCCAGGGACACGAAGGACACGAGCGGGGAGAACGTCGATCGCGGGGCCGCCGGCGGCAAGCCCGCCGCATCGAAGGACGCGACCCCCGCCGCCGATCCGACTCCTGTCCCGACGCCGGCCCCGACCGCCACCCCGGCTCCCGTCCTCCGGTCGCCCGACATGCCGGCGCCGCGGGCGAACGCGCCGGTGGGCGCGCCCGCGCAACCGGGCGGGAGCTACGTGCCCCAGCCGTCGTCCTCCCAGGCGAAGCCGCCGGGCGGCGTCTGAGCCCGGGGCGTCCCGGTCCGGAATGGCCGCCGAGATACTCCTCGTCGAGGACCGGGAGTCGCTCCGGTCGATGTTGGCCGAGACGCTGGTCCGCGAGGGGTACGGCGTCGAGGCGGTCGCGACCGGCGACGAAGCGGTCCGCCGGCTCGGCGAGGGGCGGCGCTACGCTCTCGTCCTCACCGACCTGAAGCTCCCGGGGGCCGACGGCCTCGCCGTCCTCGACGCTGCGCTCGCGAGCGATGCTTCCCTGCCGGTCGTCCTCCTCACGGGCTTCGGGACCGTCGAGACCGCCGTGGTCGCGATGAAGAAGGGGGCGGCCGACTTCCTCGGCAAGCCGGTCGACGTCGACCTCCTTCTCCTGCTCGTGCGCCGGCACGTCGACGCGCGGCGAAGCGCCGTGGCCCGGACGCTCCTCGCCGAGGAGGCCGGACTCTCGGGGATGCCGAAGATTCTCGGGAGCGCGCCCGCCCTGGCCGACGCCATCGACCGGCTCCGCCGCGCCGCCGCGTCCGAAGTGACGGTTCTCCTCACCGGGGAATCGGGCACGGGGAAAGAGCTCTTCGCGCGCGCCGTCCACGCCCTCTCCCCTCGCCGGCAGGGGCCGTTCGTCGCCGTGAACGTCGCGGCCCTCCCCGAGGGGCTCGTCGAGAACGAGCTCTTCGGCCACGAGCGCGGCGCCTACACGGGCGCCTCCGAGCGCCGTGCGGGCCGCTTCGAGCTGGCCGACGGAGGGACCCTCTTTCTCGACGAGATCGGCGAGCTGCCCCTCGGGGCGCAGACGAAGCTCCTCAGGGTCGTCGAGGAACGGACCTTCCTGCGCGTCGGGGGAACGATCCCGCTCACGGTGGACGTTCGCCTCGTGGCCGCGACGAACTGCGACCTCGGTGCCCGCGTCCGGGCGGGGGCCTTCCGCGAGGACCTCTTCTACCGGCTCGACGTCTTCCCGGTCCGGCTCCCGCCCCTCCGGTCCCGCAAGGAGGACGTCCCCGAGCTGGCCCGGGAGTTTGCCCGGACCTGCGGCGAGAGCGCGCGCGGCCGCGCCTTCGAGCTGAGCCCGGCGGCGGTCGAGAAGCTCGTCGCGTGGGACTGGCCGGGAAACGTGCGCGAGCTCAGGAACGTCGTCGAGCGGGCGGTCCTCCTCTCGGCGGGTCCCCAGATCCGGCCGGCCGACGTCGTTCTCGGCGCGCCGGGCGAGGAGGCGGTGGGGACGCCCTCGCTCACCGGGACCCTCGAGGAGACGGTCGAAAGGTGGAAGCGGGCCGGCGAGTCGGCACGGATCCGCAGGGCCCTCGAGGAAGCCGCGGGAGACCGCGGCCTCGCCGCCGAAGCGCTCGACATCCCGCTGAAGAAGCTCGTCGTGAGGATTCGCGAGCTGAAGATGTGACGCGCGTCAGGGACGCGACGAGACGTTCCCGAGCGCCTCCACGATCTCCTCGTCCTCCCCGGGCGCCACGGAGCGCAGATCGACGACGAGCCTTCCCTCCGAGATCCGGACGAGGACGGGGAGCTCGCGGGACCGAAGCCCGGCCGCGGCGGCGGTCTCGCCGAGCGACGGGTGACGGAGCAGGACCCCGAACGACGGCAGGGTCGACTCCGTTCCCGTCCCGCCTCCGGCGATGGCGACGAGAGGAGCCGCCTCGGCCTCCCAGCCGAGCGCCTCCGCCGAGGCCGCGAGCCGCCGCGCACGTTCCTCGAGCCGGGCCAGGGGCGTCTCGAGCATCGCGTGGAACGGAATCTCGCCGGCTCTCCCCGACAGGTGAAGGTCGAGCGTGGCGGCGAGAGCGGCGAGGACGAGCTTGTCGGGGCGCAGGGCTCGCGCCAGCGGGTTCTTCGCGCAGGCCCCGACGAGCGCCGCGGCGCCGAGGAGGATTCCCGCCTGCGGCCCGCCGAGCGTCTTGTCCCCGGAGAAGCAGACGAGGTCGGCCCCTTCGGCGAGCGCTTCGGCGGGGACCGGCTCGTCCGAGAGGCCCGGCTGGGCGAAGCGGCCCGGCGAGCCGGCGCCGGCGTCGTAGAGGAGCGGGATGCGGGCTTCCCGGCAGAGTGCCGCGAGCTCGCCGAGGGAGACCTCCTCCGTGAATCCGACGATCCGGTAGTTCGACGGCCTCACCTTCAGGATCGCGGCGGCCCCGGCACGGATCGCTTCCGCGTAGTCCTCGGGCGTCGTCTTGTTCGTCGTCCCGACCTCCAGGAGGGAGGCGCCGCTTCGCGCGAGGATCGACGGGACGCGGAAGTCGCCCCCGATCGCGACGAGCTCGCCCCTGGAGACCGCGACGGGGCGGCCGCTGGCGAGGGTGTCGAGGGCGAGGAGGAGCGCGGCGGCGGTGTTCGTGACGGCCAGGGCGTCGAGGCCGTCGCGGCCGGGAGCGAAAAGCTCGAGGAGGAGGGGCCTGACGTGCTCTCCCCGCTTCCCGCGGCCTCCGGTCGAGAGGTCGAGCTCGAGCGCCGAGTAGCCGCAGGCGCGCAGCACGGCCTCCCGCGCGGCGACGGCGAGGGGCGCCCGCCCGAGATTCGTGTGGAGAAGGACCCCCGTGGCGTTGACCACGGGCCGCGGGCCGGCGGGCGGGCGGGACGCGAGGGTGGCTCCGACGGCGTCGAGGATCGCGCTGGCGGCGTCCGGACGGGCGCGGAGGACGCCCCGCCGGAGCCGGTCGGCCGCCTCGCGAAGGGCCTCCCGGACGCGAAGCCGCCCGTGGCGGGCGGAGAGCGCGAGCCCCCTCTCGTCGGCCAGGAGACTCTCGATCGAAGGCGGGAGGGCCACGGGAGTTGCCAAGACCCGTAGAATCTAACCCAGCGATGGCCGTCTCGTTCGACCGGGAGCTCAACGAACTGGACCGGGGGATCACGGCCCTCCGGATCGAGTACGAACGCTTCTTCGGAGGCGAGCTGAAGCGCCCGCCCATGGTGGGGCGCCGGGCTCTCGAGGAAACGCTGCGAAAGCTCGGGAACGCCGAGATGGAGAAGGCCGCCGAGCGCTTCCGCCTCCAGACCCTGCAGAGCCGCTTCAATTCGTTCGCGGAGCTCTGGGAGAAGCGGATGCAGGCCCGGGAGGAGGGGCGGACCGGCCCGATTCACCGCCACGCTCCCGTCCTCGCCGCGGCGGGGCTCCCCTCCGCACCCGGCGCGGCGGCGGCCGGGAAGGCCGCGACGAAGAAGCCTGCCGAAGTCCCCGACGTCGCGGCGCTCCTGGCGGCGGCCGAGAGAGCGGTCGGCGGAAGAGCGCCGGAGGCGGTTCCGCCGCCCCGCCCCGACGCCGCGCCCCCTTCCTCCGTAAAACCCAGGAGCCGGGTCGACTTCACGCCTCTCTTCGAGAGGTACGTGGCGGCCCGGCAGGCGCTGGGAGAGGACGTGTCGAGGTTGAGATACGAGAAGTTCGAGGAATCGGTGAGACGGCAGGCGGACGAGATCCGCCAGAAGACCGGCTCGTCGCGCCTCGTCTTCGAGGTCCAGACGACAGAAGGACGGGTTCGCCTCGTGGGCCGTCCCGCAGCTCCCGGGCCGAAGGGGTGACGATGTCTCTTTCGTTGAAGAAGGCGCTCCTGCCGGGCGCGCTCCTGGCGGCGCTTCTCGGCGCCTTTCCCGCGGCCGCGAAGGACTCCTACAAGGGGTCCCTCGACCCCGGGATCCCTCACCACGCCGCGATCCTCGACACCCTCTCGAAGCTCGAGAAGGACCCGGCGGACGCCCGGCTCTACAACGACCTCGGATGCCTCGTGGCCTGGGATGGCTTCTGGCGCGACGCCCTCCGGAACTTCGACACGGCCGCCGAGCTCGCGCCGAAGGACTCCCGGCCTCCGTTCAACGCGGGCCTCGTCCAGGCCCTCCGCGGAGAGTGGGGGAGCGCGCGGTCCCGCTTCCGCAAGGCCGTGAAGACCGACCCCGGCAACTGGTCCGCGTGGTGGATGCTCGGCTTCGCGGAAGAGGCGCTCGGGAACGAAAGCGCGGCCGTCGACGCCTACTCCAGGTCCCTCAGGGTCGACACCTCGCTCTTCGACCCGAAGGTCAACCCGTTCGCCGTGGCGACTCGCCTCCGGACGCGTGTCCTGCTCGAGACGTACCCCCGGCGGCGGGTCGATGCCGCCCTTCCCTTCGCGAACCAGCTGGAGGATCCGTCCCGTGTCGCGTCGTTCTTCCAGCACCGCACGAAGGCCCCCCAGGCGATCGTCGAGATCGAGGAGCCGCCCCGGACCGGACCCGTCGTGACGAGCGTTCCCCCGCCCACGGTCGCCCGGCCGCCGGTCCCGCCGTCCCCCGCTGCCGACGGAATCACCCGCCGCCGGCGCGCCTACAGCGGGCGTTCGGGGACGGAGCGCGAGGGGCAGATCGAGGTCTCTCCCGCGCCGAGCCGCGACGGAGCGCCGACGGAGGCGCCGCCAGGCGCCGCGCCGGACGCCGCAGCGCCTCCGCCCGTGGGGCCGGGGTTCGGGACGGGGTCCGGAGCACCGGGGACGGGCGCCGTCCCGCCCGCTCCCGGTGCGCCCGTGCGCAAGGTGGGCGCTCCCGGACCGGGAGGCTCTCCCGGACCGGGAGGCCCTCCCCCTCCCGAAGAGGAATAGCCGCCCGGGCTGGTCAGCCGGTCTTCCAGCGCGGGACCAGGAGCGTCGGCGAGCCCGCGCTCCCGGTCCCGCCGAGCCCGAACTTCAGGTCGTCGCCGATGCCGGCGATCCCGCGGAGGAAGTCGGAGAGCCGGCCCGAGACGGTCGCCTCGGAGATCCTTTCCGTGGCTCGGCCCTTCTCCACGGCGTAGCCCGCCACCACCAGCCGGAACGTGTCCGCCGAGAGATCCACCTCGGGCCTGTCGAGGAGAACCGCGGCGTAGAGCCCGCGGCTGACGCCCCCGAGGAGGTCGAGCGGCGAAACCCCGGGGAGGGGATCGACGAAGAAATTCGTCACGCCGATTCGTGGCGGAGCGCTCCAGGTGATCCGGACGGCGCTTCCCGACGGGGGGCGCGAGAGCCGGCCGGACGCCGCGAGGTCGGTGAGCCGGCCGAAGGGAAGACCTCTCTCCACGAGGCAGGTTCGCCCCTGGGGCGTTCCCTCCCCGTCGCGGACCCCCCGGACGAGCCCGCCCGGGGCGGTGGCGTCGTCCACGAGCGAGACGAGGGGCGAGGCGAAGGCGTCGCGCCCATCGCGGGTCCGGGCCGAAAGGAGCGGCTCCTCGTCGTCGCCGAAGAAGAGAGGAGCCAGCCGGCCGATGAGGTGCGAGGCGACGAGCGCGTCGAGGAGAATGTCGGCCCTCGTCAGCTCGAAGGGGCGGCCCTGGAGCGGAAGGAGGACCCGATCGGCGGCGTGATGCGCCAGGCGCGCCACCGGGAGCTCCTCGGGGCGGGAGGCGGCTCCGACGACGCGGGCCGAGTAGCGCCCGGCGGAGGAGCGGCCGACGACCGTCGCGACGAGCGTCGCGAGGCGGCTTCCCCACGTCGCGTCCCGTCCGGAGGTCGTGGCGAGCCGCTCGGCCCGCTCTCCCAGGGAGACGGACACTTCCCGGACGGCGACCGCCCCGCGTCCGGAGGCGGTGAGGGCCTGGCGGAAGCTCGTCAGGAGCGTCCGGGCGAGCTCCGCGTCGGGCGGAGGCGGGTCGGCGAGCGGGCGGTGCTCGGCAACCTCTCCGGGACCCAGCCCGCCGGGCCGGACGCCGCGCCGCGCCCGGGCCCTCGGCAGGCGCCGGCGAGCCTCGGCGGGGAGGCTGTCGGCCCTCTCGGGTCCGGCGGCGGCGAACGCGGACCGGCCGGCCTTGAAGAGCCGGAGGGCGAGCCCCCTCTCGTGAGACTCGAGGAGCGTCGATCCCGTCTCGTCCTCGATGAGCTCGAGGAGAGTGCCGCGCCGTTCGTACAGCTCCGCCCCCGCGCCGTCGCCCGACGCGCCGTCGAGCACCCGCTCGAAGAGGCCGTCGCCGGCGCCGTGCGTCACCGGCGCGCCGCCCGGGCCACGAGCCCCCGGACCAGGAGGGCCGGAGCCGAGCCCCCCACGGGGACGGCGTCGCCCTCCTTGATGCAGACGGAGAGGCCCGTCGCGGAGAGGACCTCTCTGCCCCAGACGCTCTCGACGGAGGCGAGCGCCGCGAGGATCTCTCCCGTCAGGGCGAAGGGGGCGAGCGGCGAGCCGCGACGCCCGCGTCTCACCCCGTCGGCCGCCGAGACGAGGAGGCCGAAACGCCCCGACTCGGGATCGGCCGAGCCGCCCGCCACGTCGCGGACGTAGATCCCGTCGCCGCACCTGTCGAGCAGCTCGTCGAGGCTCGCGTCCCCGGCGCACGCGACGAGGTTCGCCATCCTTGCCCGGGGCGGGCGCCGGAAGCTCGAGGTCCGTCCGTGACCGTTCGAATCGACGGCTCCCGAGCGCCTGTCGGAGAGGAGTCCCGTGACGACCCCGCCCGAGAGGAGCGGGACGACGCGGGCCAGGGTTCCCTCGTCGTCGACTCCGTAGGCGCCCGGAAGGTCGGCCCGGCCCGGGTCGTCGAAGACGTCGAGCCCGGCGGGGCCGACCGCGGCCCCCTTCACGCGCGAGAGGACCGAGCCCCGGTCGCCGGCGTCCGCCTCGAGGGCGTGCCCGACGACCTCGTGCCAGAAGGCGGAGGCGGCGGAAGCGGAGAAAACGACGTCGACCGGGCCCGTCGCGGGAGGAAGGCCCGAGACGGGGCGCGTCGCCTCGCGGAGGGCGGCGGCGAGCGCATCCGCCGCCTCGCCGAAGGGGCGCGCCGACTGGAACGAGAAGGGGCGCTCGGAGCCGGCGCGGCGGATCGTTCCCGAGGCGACGAGCCGCGTCCGGACCCCGCATCTGAGGAGCGCCCGGGGCGTGATCACCGTCCGCTCGGTGACGACGCGTGCGACCTCGAGCGACAGGGACAGTCCCCGCGGATCGGGAAGCGCGCGCGCGAACGCCCCGGCGAGCGCCGCCGTGTGCCCTTCCTCCTCGTCCGGCCCCTCTGGCCCGTGGGGATGCGCCGGGGGAGGCGTGCCGCGGTGCGCCTTGAAGAACGGGGTGTTTCCCGCGCGCCGTCCCGCCTCGCGGACGGCGTCGCGCAGCGCCTCCGGGCCGGCGCCGGAGCGGGCCACGAGGAGGAGGCTCCCCTCGCGCCGGATCCGCACCGCCGTCCCGCTCTCCTCGGCGAGAGCGGGGGCGAGGAGGCCCGTCTCCGAAGCGGTCCACGTCTCGGTCCGGGTCCGCTCGCGGAAGGCCTCGCCCGACTCCCCGCGGCGGAGGAGCCCAGCGACGAGCTTCACCGCGTCGGCCGCGTCGCGCATCAGGTCCGCCGATTCCTTCATCGCAGAGCCGATTCTAGGCAGTGTCGGTGCAAAGCGCTCGGATGGCTGCTGTATCCTCCCCGCCCATGGCCGCCCCGGACGCCCGACTCGCCGCCTGCGCCGCTTTCGTGGCGCGGCGCCTCGCCGAATCCGGCCTCGTGCGGGCGAAGTCGCCCGCCGAGGTCCGCAGGGTCGTCGAAGCCGTCCTCGTCTTCGACCGCGACCGGGAGCGCCAGCTCGAGGTCGAGGTCGACAAGCTCCTCCGCGCCAACACCGGCGCGCTCGGCGGGGCCGGTTTCGACTACTCCGAAGTGTTCCGAAAGGCGAAGCGCCTGCTCGCCGAGAAGAAGAAGATCCCGCTCTAGGGCGGGGGAGTCCGCGGATGAGAACGATCGAAGAGCGGATCAAGTACCTCGACGGCCTGCGGCAGGCAGCACGGCTCGGCGGCGGCGAAGCGCGGCTGAAGAAGCAGCACGAGGCGGGCAAGCTCTCGGCGCGGGAACGCGTCGAGCTGCTCGGCGACCCGGGCTCCTTTGAAGAAACGGACCCCTTCGTCGTCCACCGGTGCCGCGACTTCGGCATGGACGGGGCGGGCAACGCGATCCCGGGCGACGGCGTCGTCTCCGGCGCGGTCCGCGTGGAGGGGCGCCCCGTCTTCGTCTTCGCCCAGGACTTCACCGTCTTCGGCGGCTCCCTCTCCGAGACGAACGCCGCGAAGGTCTGCAAGGTGATGGACCTCGCGATGAAAGCGGGGGCCCCGGTCGTCGGCCTCAACGACTCGGGGGGCGCGCGGATCCAGGAAGGGGTCGCCTCCCTCGCCGGCTATGCCGACATCTTCCTGCGCAACACGCTCGCCTCCGGCGTCGTCCCGCAGATCTCGGCGATCATGGGAGCCTGCGCGGGCGGCGCCGTCTACTCGCCCGCCATCACCGACTTCGTCCTCATGGTGCGCGGCACCTCCTCCATGTTCGTCACCGGCCCCGACGTCATCAAGTCGGTGACGCACGAGGAGGTGACGAAGGAGGCGCTCGGCGGCGCGGACACCCACGCTTCCGTCTCCGGGGTCGCCCACATCGTGGCGGACTCGGACGCCGACTGCATCCTGAAGATCCGGACCCTCCTCGGCTTCCTCCCGTCCAACAACCGGCAGGACCCGCCCCGCCGCGAGTGCACGGACCCGTGCGACCGCGAGGACGTCGACCTCGACACCCTCGTCCCGACGAGCGCGAACCAGCCCTACGACATGAAGGGGCTGATCCGGAAGGTCGTCGACGACGGCGAGCTCTTCGAGATCCACGCCGACTACGCGAAGAACCTCGTCGTCGGCTTCGCGCGGCTCGGCGGGCGCCCCGTCGGGATCGTCGCGAACCAGCCCGACTTCCTCGCGGGCGTCCTCGACATCGACTCCGCCACGAAGGGGGCGCGCTTCGTCCGCTTCTGCGACGCCTTCAACGTCCCGCTCGTCACCTTCGAGGACGTCCCGGGCTTCCTCCCCGGCACGCAGCAGGAGTTCGGCGGGATCATCCGGCACGGCGCCAAGCTCCTCTTCGCCTTCGCCGAGGCGACCGTCCCGAAGGTCACCGTCATCACGCGCAAGGCCTACGGCGGCGCCTACTGCGTCATGTCCTCCAAGCACATCCGCACCGACTTCAACTACGCCTGGCCGACGGCCGAGATCGCCGTCATGGGCCCGGAAGGCGCGGTCAACATCCTCTACGGCCGCGAGCTGGCGCAGAGCGCCGACCCCGTCGCGGCGCGCAAGGCCAAGGTCGAGGAATACCAGGAGCTCTTCGCCAACCCCTACGTCGCCGCGCAGAAGGGCTACGTCGACGACGTCATCCTTCCCCGGACGACCCGCCGCCGCCTCATCCGCGCCCTCGACTCCGTCGAGAACAAGCGCGACGTCCTCCCCCCCAAGAAGCACGGGAATATTCCCCTGTGAGCACCCGGGGTCAGGTCTACCTTCTACACTCTGCGAGGCGGGCATGACCGAGCGGCTCCTTATCGCGAACCGGGGCGAGATCGCCGTCCGGATCTCGCGGGCCTGCCGCGACCTCGGGATCTCGCCCGTCGCGGTCTTCTCCGACGCGGACCGGGCCTCGCTCCACGTCCGCCTCGCCGACCACGCCATCCGCATCGGGCCGGCCCCGGCGCGCGAGTCGTACCTCCTTCCGGAGAAGCTGATCGACGCCGCGAAGCGGACCGGGGCCCGCCTCGTCCACCCCGGCTTCGGCTTCCTCGCCGAGAACGCCGCTTTCGCGCGGGCCGTGCGCGACGCGGGCCTCGCCTGGGTCGGGCCCGACCCGGAGTCGATCGACGCGATGGGATCGAAGACCGAGTCCCGCGCGCGGATGAAGGCCGCCGGGGTCCCGATCGTCCCGGGAATGACCACCCCCGCGAAAGACCCCGAAGAGATCGCCGCCTTCGGCCGCGAGCACGGCTTCCCCCTCCTCCTGAAAGCGTCGGCCGGAGGAGGCGGAAAGGGGATGCGGATCGTGAGGGCCGAGGACGAGGTCCCGGCCGCCTTCGCGCGGGCCCGGAGCGAGGCCGTGTCGTTCTTCGCAGACGACAAGGTCTACTGTGAGCTCTACGTCGAGAAATCGCGCCACGTGGAGGTCCAGGTCCTGGGCGACCGGTCCGGCCGCGTCGTCGCCCTCGGCGAGCGCGAGTGCTCGCTCCAGCGGCGCCACCAGAAGGTTCTCGAGGAGTGCCCGTCCCCCGTCGTGTCGCCCGAGCTGCGCGCGCGCATGGAGGAATCGGCCGTCGCCGCCGCCCGCTCGGTCAACTATGTCTCGGCCGGGACGGTCGAGTTCCTCCTCGCCTCGGACGGCCGGTTCTTCTTCCTCGAGATGAACACGCGGATCCAGGTCGAGCACCCGGTGACCGAGATGGTCTACGGCGTCGACCTCGTCGCCGAGATGATCCGGATTGCCCTCGGCGAGCCGATGAGCGTGCCGGCGCACCCCGAGCCGCGCGGGCACGCCATCGAGTGCCGGATCTACGCGGAGGACCCGTCGAACGGCTTCGCCCCGTCGCCCGGGACGATCCACCGCCTCCGCTGGCCGCAGGGGCCGGGCATCCGCGTCGACTCGGGCGTCGAGGAGGGAGACACGATTCCCCTCGACTACGACCCGATGGTCGCCAAGCTCGTCGCCTTCGGCTCCGACCGGGCCGAGGCGATCCGGCGGATGCGCCGCGCCCTCCGCGAGACCCGGGTGGAAGGGATCGAAACGTCCATCCCGTTCTTCCTGGCGCTCCTCGAAGACCCCGACGTCCTCTCCGGAAACGTCTCCACCCAGTTCCTCGAAGGGTGGACCTATCCCGGAGACCCCGCCCCCACGGACGACGCCGCGGAGCTCGCCCTCGTGGCGGCGGCCGTCGCGTCGGCGCGGGAGAGCCTTTCGGTCCGGGGCTCGTCCCAGCCCCGGCCCCCATCCGCCTGGCGCACCGCCCGGCCCACCTTCGGACATCGGGAATGAAGTACCGCGCAAAGGTCGCCGGCCCGTCCGGGGAACGAAGTGTCGAGGTGGAGGTCCAGCTCGACCCGACCGGCGTCGTCGTCTCCCTCGACGGACGTCCGGCCCGCTGGGACATCGTCCCGACGCCGGGAGGCGGCTACTCGGTCCTCCGGGCCGACGGCCGGCAGGCCGAGGCGGTGCCGCATCCCGGCGGAAACGGAACCGTCCGGGTCCGGGTCGGGGCCGAACGCGTCACCCTCGAGCTCCTCGACGAGCTGACCGCCCGGGCTCAGGCCGTCGCCGGGAAGGGGGCCTACCGCGGCTCGGGAGACGTCAAGGCGGCCATCCCCGGCCGGGTCCTCAGGATCCTCGTCGGCCCGGGCGATTCCGTTCTCCAGGGGCAGCCGGTCGTCGTCCTCGAGGCGATGAAGATGGAGAACGACGTCCGCGCCCCCCGGGACGGCGTCATCCGGTCCGTCGAGGTCTCGGCAGGGCAGGCGGTGGGGGCGGGGCAGATCCTCCTCCGCCTCGAACCGGCCTAGCTTTCGGACGAATCCGTGTTTCGAGCCGTCCGCGCGGATCCCGAAAGGACGAAGCCGGGCGCCGCGGCACGATTCCTTCATACACTCGGTCTGAACGGCTATGGAAACCTTCCGTCGAGGTCCCCGACCTTTGGCCTGTGTTAGGCTAACGCGGCTCCTTTCAAGCGGTTGTCATGGTCTGTCCGGGTGGGGGGTATTCGAGGAGGGAATCCCGCTGGTCCAAGTTTTCTCAGTCCTCTCCAAATTTTCGCCGTTGGCCCGTCGCCAGCGGGAGTGCAGCCGCGTGCACGCCGTCCTTGCGACGGGTTCGGTTCTGGCTGTGGGCTCCGGGAGGAAAGCCTCTCCCCGCGGGCCCGGAATTTCCACGAAAGGAGGATGCCGGAGCGAAGGGAAACGCCAGAGCTGCGGGTCCGAACGGAACGGAAGAACCGTCCCGTCCAGCCCCGGAGCCACTGTCGTTTCGAACCTGGAAACGAGGGTCCAGCGGAGAACCTGGAACCTCTCTGGCCCGGCCTCGCCGCTGATCGCAACGACCCACCCCGGCTCGCTCACGAAGGCCCCGATGCGAGGGCCCGAGCTCGAGAGCGGCGCCTCCCGCACCCCAGGTGCGGGCGCGGCTCCCGGCGGGGAGGGACGGATCGCGGAGAGGCAAGGCTCTCGTCCCATTTGGTCAATGGCTCCCCGAGGGAGCCTTATTTCGAAGGAGGAAGGATCATGAAGAGGTTTGGTTTGGTGCTGGCGCTGCTGGCGGTCGTCGTTATCGCCGGCCCGGCATTTGCCCAGGAACAGACGGGAAGCGTCGTCGGAAAGATCACGGCCGACGGCGGCGAATCGCTCCCGGGCGTTTCCATCGAGCTCAAGGGACCCAGCGGCACGCTCGTGGCCGTCACGGACGCGCGCGGCGAGTACCGCTTTCCCCGCGTGAGCCCCGGCGCCTACAAGGTCACCGCGCGCCTGCAGGGCTTCCAGACGTACGAGAACTCGCGCGTCGGCGTCGCCCTCGGCGACAAGGCCACCGTCAACGTCACGCTCAAGATCAGCTCCGTCACGGAGACGGTCGTCGTCACCGGCGAGCGCGTCCAGATCGCCGTCGGTGAGAACCAGACGTCCGTCGCGATCGGCGCCGAGCAGATCGCCCTTCTTCCGAAGGGCCGCGACTTCACGTCGGTCGTCACGCAGGCCCCGGGCGTCTCCAACGAGGCGAACCTGGGCGGCATCTCGGTCGACGGCGCCTCCGGCTCCGAGAACCGCTTCGTCATCGACGGCGTCGACACGACGAACCCCCAGGACGGCGTCTCGGGCCAGAACTTCGTCACCGACTTCCTGGAAGAGGTCCAGGTCAAGTCGGCCGGTTACGCCGCCGAGTACGGCGGGTCGCTGGGCGGCGTCATCAACGCCATCACGAAGAGCGGCACGAACGAATTCCACGGCTGGGCCGGTGCCTACTACACGAACAGCGCCCTGAACGGCGAGCTGTGGGGCTCGGACCGCCCCTTCTACCAGGAATCGTGGCCGGGCCAGTTCCGGACCTTCGAGAACGACGACCTCAGCCGGATCGAGCCGGGCTTCGGCCTCGGCGGCCCCATCGCCAAGGACTCACTCTGGTTCTACGTGGGCTACAACCCGACGCTGAGCTCCTGGTCGCGCACGCCCTACCAGGATCCCGCCAAGCCCCCGGTCAGCACCTATGACCAGGACATCACGTCGCACTACGTGACGGGCAACGTCAAGGCGAACCTCGGCTCCAAGCTCCTCATGAAGCTCTCGGCGAACCTCAGCCCGAGGAAGACCGAAGGCGTTCTCCCCTCCCGCGACGGCACGACGCCGACCGACACGAATCTCGCCATCAACACCGAAGTGCCGACGCAGAGCTACTCGCTCTACGCCGACTTCGTCCCGACGAGCAGCGTCTACGTCACCGGCCGCGTCGGCTACTGGTCGACCGATACCTCCACGAGCGGCGTCACCGACACCGCCCGCATCTTCTTCCGCAACGGCGTCATGCCCGGCCAGGGCACGGACCCGAACTGGAAGCCGACGAACTACTCGTCCGTCCCGGCGGGCTCGTTCAACAGCACCGAGATGGACGAGTGGAAGCGGCAGTCCGCCGGCCTCGACGTCAACCTCTTCGCGAACTTCGCCGGCGCCCACGCCATCAAGGCCGGCGTGCAGTACGAGAAGATCCAGAACGAGGTCGCCACGGGTGAGAACGGCAACCTCTTCGAGATCCGCTGGGGCCTGCCGGACCGTTTCGGCGCGAACGTCAAGGGGACCTACGGCTCCGTCCACGTCCGCCGCTTCGGCACGTTCGGCGCCGCCGAGTCGACGAACATCGGCCTCTTCCTCCAGGACACCTGGAACATCCACCCGACCTTCACGCTCAACATCGGCGTCCGGACCGAGCAGGAGCGCGTTCCGAACTACGGCTTCCAGACCGACCCGACCCTGCCCGAGAACGCCATGGAGTTCGACTTCCAGGACAAGCTGGCCCCCCGCCTCGGGTTCTCCTGGGACGTAGGCGGCAAGCAGAAGACCAAGGTCTACGGCAGCTACGGCAACTACTACGACATCACGAAGCTCGAGATGCCGCGTGGTTCGTTCGGCGCCGACAAGTGGATCGCCTACCTCTACCCGCTCAACACCACCAACTGGACCTCGCTGCCCAACGGCTGCACCATCTCCACGAACAACCCGGCGATCAACCCCTGCCCGGCGCTCGGCACCCCGGTCACTCGTGACCTCCGGCACCCGACCAATCCGCGCGACGCCATCGACCCGGACCTCAAGCCGATGGAGAACCGTGAGTTCCAGCTCGGCGTCGAGTACCAGGTCACCAAGAACTCGGTCGTCAGCGCCCGCTACGTCAACAAGACGCTCCTCAACACGATTGAGGACATCGGCTACCTCGACGCCGAGGGCAACGAGGTCTACATCACGGGCAACCCCGGCAAGGGGATCGTCGCCTGCAACCCCACGTCGCTCTTCCCGTGCCCCGAGTTCCCCCAGGCCGAGGCCGTCCGTGACTACGAGGCCATCGAGCTGACCTTCAACCGCCGGTTCGCCGACAACTTCTCGGTTCGCGCGGCCTACACCTACAGCAAGCTCACCGGCAACTACTCCGGCCTCGCGAGCTCCGACGAGTTCGGCCGTACCGACCCGAACGTCGCCCGCTACTTCGACGGCTGGGCCTACGGCTACGACTCGCAGCAGCGTATCGTCGACGGCGCCCTGAACACCGACCGCCCGCACGCCTTCGAGCTGCAGGGCGTCTACCGGACCCCCTGGGCCATGACCGCCGGCCTCAACTTCTCCTACGTCTCCGGCGGCCCGGTCTCGACCGACGCCCAGTTCAACGGCGTCAACTTCTTCCCGAACGGCCGCAACGACATGGGCCGCCTCGACAGCATCATGAACTTCGACCTCATGCTTGCCCAGCCCTTCCAGATCGGCGGAATGCAGGTCGAGCTCGCGGTCAACGTCCTCAACCTCTTCGACGCGGCCACCGTCACCCAGGTCGGCAACACGCAGTTCCAGTACGACGTCTGCGACGCCTTCCCGGAAGGAACCACCGCGGCAGCCGGAGAATGTGACACCACGAACGCGTGGTACTTCGGTTCGCTCGGTAAGTACGACTACGAACAGATCATGAAGAACGCCGGCTTCACGGAGTACATCGGCTATCGCAAGGCTCTGGCCTATCAGGCTCCTCGCGAGTTCCGCTTCTCGGTGAAGCTCAGCTTCTAGCCAGCCTTTCGATTTCACGGGAAACCCGGAAGCGGGAGCGCGAAAGCGCTCCCGCTTTTCTCGTGTATGTCGGGTATGAGCGAACGCCGGAGGGCGGGAACTCAGACCGAAGAGGCCAATGCCACCTCGGCCGCACCAACGAGAAGGGGACGCCGCGAAACTGGCGAAGGAAGGCCGAGGGGAGCACGGGCTCCCCGACGTACGCCAATCCACTTCCCCGAGCCGCGCGAGTTGCAAGTGGGAGGGGTGCCCCGCGTTGGCTCCGTCAAGAAGGGGGCCCGATGGCGGGCTGGCGCTTGTAGGGCCGACCGAATGTCGACCTGAGAATCGGTCTGAATTGGCTATTGGGATTGACACAACGAGCAATGCCACGGAGAATTAATCAGGAGGTCATAAATGACCTGTATGAGTCGGCTCCGTTTCGCTTGTGTCGCTTTGATGCTAGCGACCGCCTTCCTAGCTGCGCCAGAGTCCTCCGCGAGCTGCCCAGCTTACGTCTATAGCTATACATACACTGAAGGCTGCGGCACTACGCCCGTCCTCGTCGGCGACGATTGGAAGGAGTGTTCAGGGATTCAGGGCGGGTGGGGTACCACGGGGAACTGGCGCGAGCGGATAAAGTTCCCTTGCGCCCTGAAGTGCGATGTCCCCGTCCCTCCCGGTGTCAATTGCACCGCTTCTTACTGTGTCGAAGGCCCGCCCGTGTACACATGGTGGGTGAACTGTGGCTCCGGCTGGAGTCAGCGAACGCAACAGCAGATGATCGATGGCGACTGCAATTGCCCGTAGTGCTCCAAGGTACTGATCTGGCGTGAGCCTTTCCGGGCAATGTCGGTCCGAATGACAGGGAGCCGGCAGATCCGATTCGCCAGAGCTCGGGAAGCCAAGGCCGGGTGCCACTCTGAAGCGCATCCGGCCTTGTTCATGCAGAGTCATTAAGAGACTGCAGTCTTTCGGCTCTTGCTCTGGCCGTGTAGGAGTTGCGCTGCTAGACTCTTCGTTGCCGGTGCCGAAAGCGCTTGCGCACATTGAGTCCTCGATCTCGCTTGGAGCGCTCCCATCCCCTTACGCTGATCTTGAGGTCGCCGCGGCGCCCTCTTGCTCGTCCTCTCGCGAGAACCCTAGCACTGACGGCTTGAATCACTCCGGCGAAGATCCGCGGAGCAGGGAACGTCGCAGCCGCGGCGAGAAGAGCGGCCGCCGTAAGTATGTATTCGTGAATTCAAAGATGGGGTAGCTTGAGGATTAAGATGCGACTATTGATAAAGGCCGTTCTCGTGATCTTTGTGGTGCTGGTGCTTGCTTGCACCAGCAATGATCGGGCGCTCGTCGTGCCCGTTCCACCCTCAGACCACCACGGGAGCCTGTATGACCCTTCACGCGACCCAGTTGCGGACTTGCATGCAGCGCTATCGGCTGCAACGGTCGAGAAGAAGCGCGTGCTGATGGTGGTCGGTGGCGTTTGGTGCGGGTGGTGTCTAACGCTGGAGCGCTTCCTTGAGGAGAAACCCGAAGTCTCGAGCCAGATTAAGCGCAGGTTCGTCGTTGTGAGGATTCACTACAGCGCTGAGAATGAGAACGAGACATTCCTTGCCCAGTATCCAGCTATCGCCGGGTGCCCTCACTTCTTCATCTTGGAGGCCGATGGCACTCTGATTGGCTCCCAGGCAACGGCTGAGCTAGAGGAGAATGGATCCTACAGCCTGAGGGCATTCGAGCAGTTCCTTCGACGTTGGCAGGGAGAATAGATGCCCGGCGGCGCCGGTGAAGCGAGAAGAGGCTTGGGGGGCCTGCCAGCGCTGTTCAGATAGCGTCAGGTCGGATCTCCTGAACAACAGGTTCCTTCCAGGCCTCCTGGCGCTTCGGGCCGATCATGCACCGGCCGGCAGGCCGGGCGATGCCGGCGGGTTAGGGACGGTGCAGCGCGGGGGGCCGAGTACGCAAGCTGAACGGCCGCAGCGCCCCCTGCGTAGGCCGCCGACCGTCTCAGCCGTGGGGTTCGGCCGGGGGTCGGTCGGGGACGGAGGTGAGTGCATAGCGCTGCCTCCTGGGCAGTGAGGCCCGGGTCGCTCGTAAACGCCCGGCAAACCGCGTTCCGCGTCGAGTGACGGGGCGTCGCCGGGGAGCCGAGTGGATTGGGGACCGCCGGGAGATCGGCAGCTACAAGGCGGCGGGGACGACGGCGGAGGCGGCGATCTCGGGGAAGGTAGTCCTCCATCCGGCCGGTGTGAGCTGCTCGACCTGCCGTGCGGGGTGCGAGGCAAGGCGCGGAAGGACGTCCCTGATGTACGCGAAGGGGTCCAGGCGCAACCGGCGGCAGCTTTCGACGATCGAATAGAGAACGGCCGCGCGGCGTCCGCCCGCCTCGCTCCCGGTGAAGAGCCAGTTCTTGCGCCCGACGGCCACGCCGCGCAGGGAGCGTTCCGTGGCGTTGTTGTCGATGGCCAGGCGCCCATCCTCGAGATAGCGCTGCAGGGCTGCCCACTGGTTCAGGGCGTAGGTGACGGCCTGACCCATCGGGCTCTTCGGTAGCACGTCGGCCCGTGCCTGAAGCAGCCGTTCGTGGATTCTCGCCAGAAGTGGTCGTGACCTCTCGTCCCTCAGCGCCTCTCTCTCGTCGGCTGTAAGCCCTTTCGCTTCGGCTTCCACTGCGTACAACGCCGCGATCATCCCGAGCAGCGGATCGGCGCGCTTCGGGTCGGTCGTCCTCGCCTCGAAGATCTTGCGTCGTACATGCGCCCAGCACGCCACTTCCAGGACCTTGCCGCGGGCGAAGACGACGTCATAGCCGGCGTAGGCATCGACCTGGAGATACCCCTGGTATCCATCGAGAAAGCGCTGCGGCCCTTCTCGGCCCCGCCCCTCGGTGAAATCGAAGACGACCTCGTCGTGCAGCCCTCCGTAGCACCAGAGGTATCCCGCATAGCTTCCCTCGGGCCCACCGAGCACCCGGACCTTCGTGTCGTCGGACTGGACGATCGGGCCCTTCAGGATCTTCTTCTTCATCGCTTCGATGACGGACGAAAAGGAATCGGCGATGAAGTCGATCCAGTCGCCGAGGGTGTTGCGGCTGATGACCAGCCCCGAGCGGGCCATGACGCGCTCGAGGCGGTAGAGGGGAAGGTGGTCGGCGTACTTGGAGACGGCCACGTAGGCCAGCATCCCGGCCTCGGGCAGCCCCTTGTCCATGACGGCGTCGGGGACGGGGGCGATCACGACGCCCTCGTGGCACTTGGAGCAGGAGTACTTCACGCGCACGGTCTCGACGACCGTGATCCGGGCCGGTTCGTAGTCCAGCGTGAGCTTGACGTCCTCGCCGAAGGGGGTCATCTCCCTCTGGCAGCACGAGCAGGCGCGCTCCTGGGCCGGGACCTCGATGACGACGCGGCGGCGCGGGAGATTGGCTGGAAGAGCGCCGCGGCCGTGCCCCTTCTTCTTGCCCCGGCCCCGCGGCTCGCCGGAGTCCGTCTCCACCGGGCCGTCCTCTTCGGGAGCCTTCACATCCGCCGCACCGGCCGCCGCGTCCTCCACGGCCAGCTGCTCGAAGGCCAGGGCCAGCTGGGACGGGTCGACCTTCTCCGAGCTCTTGCCGAACAGCTTTCGGCAGAGCCAGTCGATGCGGTGCTTGAGCTTGTCGATCTCCAGCTGCGATTCGCGCAATCTCTGGCGCGAGGATTCGAGCTCGGCCTCCGTGGCATGCAGCTGCGCGTTGGTCAATTCCAGCTGGCTCTGCAGCGCGGTCAGAGAACGATCCGCGCCCGTCGGGTCGCTCGATGTCCTCTCCGCCTGCACGCACACAATGTGGGGAGCGACTTCACATCGCGCAAGGGCTCATGCACAAAATCTTGTGCGTGGACGGCGCCTTCTCTACGCGGCTCCCGTCTGCCGAAGCGCTCCAGACCAGGACGCCCCTTCTCCTTGCCGCACGTAGCGCTTGCGGTAGGTCACGCGCCGAAGGTCCACTCCTTCGAGGATCAGCATCAGCTCACGCGACGGCAGGACGACCGTCGCCTTCTCGGTCTCCTTCGGCCAGCGGAAGGTCCCAGCTTCCAGCCTTTTGAACAGGACCCAGTACCCGTCGCGGTCCCACACCAGAATCTTCAGCCGGTCCCGCCGCCGGTTGGCGAAGACGAACAGGTGCCCCGACAGCGGGTCTTCCCCAGCGCCTCGCGCACCAGAGCCGACAGACCGTCGATGGCCTTCCTCATGTCCGTGGCTCCGGGCGCCAGGTAGATCCTCACCGCCGGCGGGATCGTCAGCATTCCCTTTCCAGAAGTCCGACGAGCATCGACAGCTCTTCGCGCCCGACCCCGGCGGGGTATCGGATACAGATCCCGCTCGGCAGGGCGATCTCCACAGGTCGGCCGCTCGTCGATGCCGCCGATGCCAGCGAGTACTCGTCCTCGCCACAAGAAGCCACCCGTACCGCGAGAAGACGTGCTCGACCTCGTCGCACCGGCTCGGCTGCGATGTCCTGCGCCCGTCCCGCCGGCTCGATGCCGGCCGGACCCTCCGATTCGGAGACGGCGGCGTCATCACTCTCCCGCCTGTCCAGATTCCGGAGCCATCGCGAGAAGGTGCTCGGCGCCAGTCCCGCCTCGCTCGCGTACGCAACCCGCGTCAGCCCACTCGCGCTCCAGGTCCGCCGATGCCTACGCGCCTCCGCCTCCCACCTGCCTCTTCGTCTCGTGCGTGAACTCGTCGGCACTCGTCACCTCCGTGCCGACAGCATCCATCGCCTGCTACGCCGCCTTCAAGACGCCGTTTACCGGGCGTTTACGGTCGCTCTGTAGAATCGCGGCATGAGTCGCCGCGCCGCGCCGCTCACGGCCCCGGCGCCGATCCCCCCTGCCGCCGGCCGATGGGAGTGGCTCCGTACGCTCCTTCTCCCAGCCGCGGTGCTCGTCGCGCTCGTTCTCCTCGCTCACGGTCCGTCGATCCGGGCGACGTTCATCTGGGACGACGACGTCTACGTGACGGCGAACCGCCACCTCCACGACGCGGCGGGCCTCTTCGACATGTGGTTCCGGCTCGGGGCGACGAAGCAGTACGACCCGCTCGTCTTCACGACGTTCTGGCTGGAGCATCGGCTGTGGGGGCTCGACCCGCTCGGGTACCACGCGGTGAACATCGTCTTCCACGCGCTCGACGTGCTTCTCCTCTGGGTGCTCCTCGGAAGGCTCCGGGTCCGCGGGGCCTGGCTCGCGGCGGCGGTCTTCGCGACGCACCCCGTCTTCGTGCAGTCGGTCGCCTGGGTCTCGGAGCTGAAGAACGTCCAGTCGGCGTTCTTCGCTCTCCTCTGCCTCCTGGCGCACTTCCGCTTCAGCCTCCCCGAAGGGACGGCGGGCGCCCGTGCCGGAGGCGGGCGGGAGTGGCGCTTCTACGCCCTCTCCCTCGTCCTCTTCGCGGCGGCGCTGACGAGCAAGCCGACCGTCGTCTCGCTCCCGCTCCTGATCCTCCTCGTGATCTTCTGGAAACGCGGGACCGTCGACCGGACCGACGTCCTCGCGACGGTGCCGATGTTCCTCATGAGCGTCGCACTCGGAGTCATCGCGATCCACGTCGAACGGCACTTCGGCGGGGCGACGGGCGCCGCGTGGCACCTGCCGCCGCTGGAGAGGCTCGTGGTCGCCGCGAAGTCGCTCTGGTTCTACGTCGGCAAGCTCGTCTGGCCCGTGCCTCTGATGAGCAATTATCCGAGATGGGACACCGCCTCCCGCGAATTGTCCCGTTTCGTTCCCCTCCTCGCCGCGATCGGGGCGGCGGTCGGCCTCTGGCTCGGCCGCGGGAGGATCGGCCGCGGCCCCTTCGTCGCCGCCGCGGGGTTCACCGTCCTCGTCGCGCCGCTCACCGGCCTCTTCGACGTCGCGCACCACCTCTACTCGTTCGTCGCCGACCACTTCCAGTACCACGCCGCTCCCGCGCTGATCGCGCTCGCGGCCGCGGGAGCCGCCTCGCTTCGGGACCGGCTCCGGAACCCGCTCCGGAACCGAGGCGCGGTGGCCGGCTTCGACGTGGCGACGGGCGTTCTCCTCCTCGGGCTCGTCCTGATGAGCCGCCGCCACACGCAGGTCTTCCTGAGCGAGAAGACCCGCTGCCTCGACACCCTCTCGAAGAACCCGAACGCGTGGGTGGCGATGAACAACCTGGGCGTCGCCCTGAACGCGGAGGGAAACCCCGCGGAGGCCGTCCGCTGGTACCGCGAGGCGCTCCGGGTTCGCCCGGTCTACCCGGAGGCGCAGAGCAACCTCGGGGTTGCGCTCGTCGCTCTGGGAGACGCGAAAGGGGCGATCCGCCACCTCGAGGAAGCGCTCTCGATCTGGCCCGGCTATGCCAACGGCCGCAACAACCTGGGAACGGCCCAGGAGGCGGCCGGTGACGTGCCGGCGGCCCTTCGCCAGTACCGCGAAGCGGTGCGGCTCGATCCGGATCACGCGCGAGCCCACAACAACCTCGCCCGGCTCCTGGCGAGGACCGGGGACGTCGAGGCGGCCCTCTCGCACCATCGGGACGCGATTCGGCTCCGTCCGGGGTGGGCGGAAGCCCACCGCGATCTGGGGACGACGCTCGCATCGGCGGGGCGAACCCTCGAGGCCATCGAGGCTTACGCCGAAGCGTTGAAGCTCCAGCCGGGCGACGCCACCGCGCTGAACGGGCTCGGCCTGGCGCTCGCCTCGAGCGGGCGGCTCGAGGAGGCGCGAGCCCGTTTCGGGGAGGCGCTGCGCGCCGAGCCGCGTCACGCCGAGGCGCACAACAACCTCGGTACGTCGCTGGCGACGGGGGGCGATCTCGACGGCGCGACGCGGCACTTCGAGGAGGCCGTCCGCCTGAAGCCGGACTACGCCGACGCGCGAAGGAACCTCGGGACCGCCGCTCTCTCGAGGGGAGACGTCGAGGCGGCCGAGCGGCAGCTGAAGGAGGCGGCCCGCCTCGCACCGGACGATGCCCGGGCGTACGACCTTCTGGGGGTCGCCCTGGCGAGAGCGGGGAGGCTCGGCGAGGCGATAGGCGCCTTCGAGCGGGCCGTCGCGCTCGATCCCGCCAGCGCGAGCTTCCGGCAGAACCTGGCCGAGGCGCAGAGGGTCCAGGGTCGGGGTCGGGGCGTCCACGCTGCCCGGCCTCCCCGATAGAGCGCCGTTCCGGCGCGTCCCGTTCCCCGGCACGCCCTTCGCTATCATCCCGGCCGCATGTCTCGTCGACTCTCCAGGCCGTCCGCAGCCGTGGCGCTCGCCTTCGGGCTCCTGGCGGGAGCGCCGGCCCTGCAGGCGGAGGCCCCGCGGCGGGCGGGATCGGCCCCCCGCCCGAAGGTCATCTTCGTCGGATGGGACGGCGCCGACTGGCAGCTGCTCGACCGGCTGATGAAGGAAGGGCGTCTCCCGAACCTCTCCGCGATCGTCGCGGGGGGACGGACGTGGGATCTCCACACCTTCGAGCCGATGGCCTCGCCCTTGATCTGGACGACGATCGCCACGGGCAGGACTCCGATCGACCACGGAGTGGCCGACTTCCAGGAGATCGACCCGAAGAGCCGCACGCGAATTCCGATCTCGGGGCGCTCCCGGAAGGTCCCGGCCCTCTGGAACGTCGCGAGCGCGAAAGGGCTGAAGGTCGGGATCGTCGGCTGGTGGGCCACCTGGCCGGCCGAGAAGGTGAACGGCTTTTTCGTCTCCGACCGCGCCGCGCCGGTCCTCTTCGACCCGCAGCTCCTCGCGAAGTCCCAGGCGATCGCCTGGCCCGAGGGGCTCGCGGACGGGGTCCGGCTCGTCCTGAAACGCGAGTGGAACCCGCCCTACGAAGAGGTCGGGAAGGCGCTCCGGGTCTCTCGCGCCGAGTTCGACGCCTCCGTGGCGGCCGGCCGCGACCTCAAGGACCCGATCACCGGGTACCGGAAGATCCTCGCCGCGACGCGGGTCCACGCCACCCTCGCCCTCGGCCTCTACGAGAAGGAACGTCCCGACCTGACGATGGTCTACTTCCAGGGGACCGACGAGATCGGGCACGTGGCGGGCCGCTACGCCCTGCCGAAACTCCCGCAGGTGACCGCCGAGGACTCCCGGAAGTTCAGGGACGCCGTCGACGCGATCTACGTCGAGACGGACCGGATCCTCGGCCAGTTCCGGGAAAAGGCCGGACGGGACGGCGCGACTCTCGTCGTCGCGTCCGACCACGGCTTCAAGTGGGGTTCCGACCGCCCGGCGACCTCGTCCGGCGTCCAGTTCGACACGGCGTTCCTCTGGCACCGCGACCCCGGGATGCTCGCGGCCGAGGGGCCGGCGATCGTCCCGTCGAAGGGAAGGGCGGCCGCCAGCGTCTTCGACCTCGCCCCGACCCTCTGCCGTCTCCTGGGCCTGCCGCCCGACCCGGCGTTCGAAGGCAAGGCCCTCGGCGGCCTCGCCCCGGCGGCCCTCCCCCCCGCCGCGGCCGCGGCAGGGTGGGAGAAGACGGCGACGGTGGAGCGCCTTCTCGTCCGCGACCTGGACGAGACGGAGAAGAAGGCGGCCGAGGAGTTCACGAAGAAGCTCGTCGCCCTCGGCTACCTCACCGGATCGGAGGCCTCGGCCGTCGACGGCCGGCCGGCGAACCGCGCGGGGACCGAGACCGCGGGGTCCTTCCAGAACCTCGGCACGTTCCTTCGGTCGCGGCAGAAGTACGAGGAGAGCCTCGCGCTCTACCGGAAGGCGCTCGAGGTGAATCCGCGGTCGGCGACGGCCTGGATGAACACCTCGATCACCCTCTTCCACCTCGAGCGCTGGACGGAATCGGATGCGGCGCTCCTGTCGGCCCTCCAGTACGGCTACAGTGAGCCCGAAGCCGCCGTCTACCGGCGCGTTTCGACCTACATGAAGCGGATCGAGGCCCGGCCCGCCGTCCGCAAGGAGCTGATCCGCTGCCTTCGCTCCGTCGTGTCGGCCTACCCGCAGAACGACCGCTACGGCGCGTCCCTGGGGAAGGCCCTCTTCGAGGACCAGCAGTGCGCCGAGTCGCAGGCCCTCTTCTCGAGGATCGTCGCGAGGAAGCCGGCCGACATCGAGGCCCTCAATCTCATGGCCCTCACGTCTCTCTGTCTCGACAAAACGGCGGACGCCCGGGCGTGGTTCCGGAAGTCGCTTGCGATCGACCCGAACCAGCCCGCCGTCCGCGAGGCATCCGTCCAGCTCGAAAGAGGAGGCTCGTCCGTCCGATGAACCACCACCGTTCCCTCGTTGTCCTGGCCGCGGCCACGCTCCTGGCGTGCCGTGCCGGCGGAGCGCCCCAGGCGCAGGCCGCAGAGAAGCCGGCCGCCACGGCCGTCCCGGCAGAGTCGAAGCCGTCCGCCCCGCCCGCCGCAATCCCGAAGATCGCCGACCCGAGGACCGAGGCGCTCGTCGGCTGGCTCGAGAGCTTCTTCCCCTGGGGCGCCGGCGAAGTGACGGCCGACGCCCTCGACTCGGTGAGGATCCCGGGCTGGCGGCTCTACCGTGCCGCCAAGAAGTTCGCTGCCGACGAGCGGGCCAACGACCAGGCCTTCGTCCTCGCCGACGACGCCGGGAAGACGGCGCTCGTCGGAGACGTCTTCGTCGACGAGGCGCGCCTGAAGGCGCCGAAAGCGATCCGGGGCGAGGCGGATCTCGACACCCTCCGGGAGCTCCTCGGGAAGTTCCTCAGGGGGCGGTTCAAGGTCTCCTTCGACCCGTCGCTCGACCGGCGCTCGTTCAAGGGCCTGAAGATCCAGCACGAAACCGGCTACGGCGCCTACGAGATCTCGGCCTACGTCGCTTCCGATGACGGCGCGCTTCTCCTCGTCGGCCGCGCGTGGGATCGCGGGCGCGGCTTTGCCGAGCAGCGCAAGGCGATGATCAAGCTCGACGGGGCGCCCTCCGCGGGGCCCGCCGACGCCACGGTGACGATCGTCGAGTATTCCGACATGCAGTGCCCCTTCTGCAAGAAGAGGGCGGGGGACCTCGAGACCCTGATCCACAAGCTCGGCAAGGAGCTGAAGATCCGCAAGGTCGCAAAGAACTTCCCGATCTCCGAGCACACCTGGGCGTTCCGCGCGGCGTCCGCGGGGCGCTGCTTCTACGAGAAGGACAAGGATTTCTTCTACAACTGGAAGGCGAGCGTCCTGGCCCGGCAGGAGACGCTCTCCGTCGGCGAGCTCGACACCTTCGCTCTCGACTTCGCCGTCTCCAACGGCATTTCCGAGGAGGCGTTCCGCTCCTGCTACCTGCAGGGAAGCTCCGTGAAGAGAGTCCTCGACGACCTGGGCGAGGGGTTCGCGGTCCGGGTCCGGTCGACGCCGACCTACTTCATCGACGGCGTCCCGCTCTCCTGGTTCTCCGACAACCTGATGGAGGAGTACCTCCGCAAGACCTACCTGAAGGGGGCGGGGCTTCCGCTGCCCGCACCCGCCGCGCCGGCGACACCGTCCGCGGCCAGGCCCGCCCCGGCGAAGAAGTAGCCTTCGGAAGAGGTGCCGTGGACGGCACCGATAGAACGGGGGGCGAAGGGTGAAGCACCTTCGCCCCCCTTTCTGCTTCTCCGGAGACGTGGACGAAAGGTACCGGGGGCGTCGTTCTGGTAGGCTGGCCTCGTTGAAGGTGGCGCGCCCCAACCAGCCCGAAGGGCCTCGCGTCTCCTGGCGACGGGGGGTCCTCCCCTGGACGTTTCTCGCGATCCTCGCGGCGACCGTCCTCGTCTACTACCCGGCCCTGACCGGCGGTCTCCTCTGGGACGACGACGTCCACGTCACTCCGCCGGAGCTGCGCTCCATCGCGGGGCTGGCGCGGATCGTTTTCGAGCCGGGGACCACCCAGCAGTACTACCCCCTGACCTACTCCGCCTTCTGGCTCGAGCACCGTCTCTGGGGCGATACGCCGCTCGGATATCACCTCACGAATGTCCTTCTCCACTCTCTCTGCGCCTGGCTGCTCGGCCTGCTCCTGGTCCGGCTCTCGGTACCGGGGGCGTGGCTGGCAGCCTGGCTCTTCGCGCTCCACCCGGTCGCTGTGGAGTCAGTCGCCTGGATCACCGAGCAGAAGAACACGCTGTCGACGGTATTCCTGCTCGTAGCGGGCCTCCTCTACCTGGGGTTCGACGAGCGCCGCAGCCGGGGGGCCTACCTCCGGGCCACTGCTGTCTTTCTCTGTGCCCTGGCCGCCAAGACCGCTACGGTCGTCCTGCCGGCCGCGATCCTCGTCGTCCTCTGGTGGAAGCGGGGACGACTTTCCCTGAAGAGCGATCTGGTTCCGCTCCTCCCGTGGTTCGCCCTCGCGGGGGCCACCGCGGCCTTGACCGTCCGGATCGAGGGGCGGCTCATCAGTGCGGTGGCCGAGGACTGGACCCTGGGCTTCGTCGAACGGATCCTCCTCGCGGGCCGGGCCACCTGGTTCTACCTGGGGAAGATCGTTTGGCCCGCGGACATCGTCTTCATCTATCCCCGCTGGCGGATCGACTCCTCCGCCGCCTGGCAGTACCTCTTTCCCCTGGCGGCCGCAGGCCTGACCGTGGTGCTCTGTTTCCTCCGCCACCGGTCGCGCGCGCCTCTGGCGGCGTGGCTCCTCTACGTCGGCACGCTCGCCCCGACGCTCGGCTTCTTCAACGTCTACGTCTTCCGCTACTCGTTCGTCGCGGACCACTTCCAGTACGTCGCCTCGATGAGCCTGTTCGCGCTCGCGGGCGCGGCTCTCGCCGGACTGTCGGGCCGGGTGCCGGCCCGCGCCGCGCTCGCCCTCGGCGCACTCCTGCCGGTGGCCCTCGGAGTGAAGTCGTGGTACGAGGCCTTCGAGTACCAGAGCGCGGAAATCCACTACCGGGCGATCCTGGCCGAGAATCCCGCCGCCTACCTAGCCAGCAATAACCTGGGGCTCCTCCTCCTTGCCGAGAACCGCGGTGCCGAGGCGATCGAGCTCCTCGAGAACGGCCTGAGGCAGAAGCCGGACTCCTCGGAGCTTCATCACAACCTCGCGACCGCGCTCCGGTCGGTCGGGAGGAGCGAGGAAGCGATAGTTCATTCCGAGCGCGCCCTCGCGCTTCGCCCGTCGTTCGCGGAGGCCGAGAACAACCTGGGAGCGGCCCTGACCGACTCCGGACGCGCCGCCGATGCGATTGCGCATCTCCAGCGCGCGCTCGAGCTCCGCCCCGGCTACGCCGAAGCAGAGAACAACCTCGGCGTCGCCCTCGGCAGGCTGGGGCGTACCGCGGAGGCTCTCGCCTCTTACGATTCCGCCCTGAGGACCGACCCCGGCTACGCCGAGGCCGAAAGCAACGCTGGAAGCCTCCTGCTCTCTTTGGGGCGCACCGACGAGGCGTTCCAGCGTTTCGAGAGGGCGCTCGCCCTGAAGCCCGGCTACGCCGAGGCCGAGAACGGTCTCGGGGCCGCGTTCGCGACGATGGGTCGTCTCGACGACGCGCGTCGCCACTTCGAAGCCGCGCTCCGCTCGCGCCCGTCCTACGCGAACGCGGAACGCAACCTCGGCAATCTGCTGGCCGGCCTCGGCAGGGCGCGGGAGGCGACTCTCCATTTCGAGGCGGCGGCCCGCCTGCAGCCCGAGAACCCGGAAGCCCTCTCGGACCTCGCCCTGGCCCTCTCCCGGGAGAATCGCAACGCAGAGGCGGTTCTCCGGTGGGAGCAGGCGGTCGCCCTCGACCGCTGGAATCCCGACCTTCGATTCAACCTCGCCGTCAGCCTGGCCAGATCCGGACAGGTGAAGCAGGCGAAGAGCGCCCTCGATGAGACGCTCCGCCTGAAGCCCGATCACGCGCGGGCGCGGGCCCTGCTGACTGCTCTCGCCGGCCGGGCGGGGTAGGGGAAAGGACCCGGGAGACCGGGGGAGCCAGGTTCAACGTCCCGCCGCTCCGGCAGAGGGCCGCGAGCGATGTGTCCCGCGGCAGGCGAGCTTAGGCGAAGAATGGGGTCACGAAGGGCGGGGTCAGGTCTACCCTCTACACTCTGCGACTTCTATAATGGAAAATAAAGACCTGACCCCAGTCCCTGGTGAGGCATCGGGGATCTGAGCGGGTGGGAGGGGTGTCCCGCGAGCGACCTTCGAGCACGGGCGGGGCCCCGCACGGCTCCGCGAGCAGGCCGCCGGATCAGGCGAGCGCGCGCGTGCAACGAGCGGCGCGAGGCGTTCGCGCTCGCCCCGGCGGCCCGCGGAGCGGAGCCGTTGCGGGTCGCCCGCGCGCAGCAGGCGCCGTGGGACACCCCTCTCGCCCGCGATTCGGGAGGCACGTTGAACTGAACTGGCGCGGTTCCCGGTCTCCCGGTCCCTCGATCCTTCGGTCCTTCGATCCCTCGGTTCCTCGATCCCTCGATCCCTCGATCCCTCGATCCCTCGGTCCCTCGGTCCTCTCTTCTACTTGAGGACGAACGGAAGCGGGACGACGATCCAGGTCTTCACCTTCACGCCGTCCTTCGTGGCGGGAGTCCACTCCCACTGCTTCACGGCCGTGAGGCTCGACTCTCCGAGGCCCACCCTCGGGTTCGTGTCCCGGTAGACCTCCGCCTGGGCGGCCCGTCCGTTCTCGTCGACGAGGACGCGGACCAGAACGGTGCCCGAGACCTTGCGGGACCGGGCGAGATTCGTCGCCTCGGGCTTGACGATCTTCGTCGCCTGCGGCGGTTTGGAGACCTGTCCGATATCGACGAGGTCTCCGGCATTCACCTTCGGAGAGGCGGCTTCCGCGGCCTTGCGGGCCGCATCCTCACGGGAGCGCGCGTCGGCGGCCTCCTTCGCGAGGCGCTCGGCCTCTTCCTTGTCGGCGCGATCACTGGCGAGCCGGACGGCCTCCTCGGCCTCGCGGGTCTTCTGCGCGGCCTCCTCGAGCTTCGCCTGCTCCTCGGCGCGTCTGCGCGCGGCCGCGGCCTGCTCCTTGACGATCTGGCCTTCGACCTTCTTCATCTCCTCCTGGAGCTTCGCCTGGAGGGCGGCCTGGAAGGCGGGGTCTTCCTTTCCGACCATCATCGGGGTCGGTGCGGGCATCGGGGTCGGAGCCACGACCGCGACGGGTGTCGGCTGGGGCGCCGCGGGCTGTTTCGCCCCGCCCCTCCCGAAGAGGAACCATCCGGCGACGCCCAGGACGGCGAGGACCCCTCCGGCGACGACGGGAACGGGAATGCCGCCGAGCCCCGCCTTCTTCGGGACCGGGGTTCCTCCCATCGTGGTCGTCCCCGGCGAGGTGCCGGCGCCGAACGACGGGACGGAGACGGATGCCGCGGCGCGGGCGGCCCGGGCGCGATCCCGGATCTCCTTGTCCTTCCTCTCCTCGGCCGCGGCGAGCGGCTTGGGATCGATCGTCTCCTCCTGCGCGAGCTCCTTGCGTTCCTTGTCGATCGCCCTCTCGAAGCGCTGGTGCATGAAGAAGGCGAGATTGAACGTGGAGGGGGCGTAGGGCCCGCCGTAGAGGAGCTTGCCGAGGGTCTTCCGATAGGCGACGACGTCCTTCTCGCGCTGGTTCGGGTCTTTCGCGAGGCCGCGGGAGACGAGACTGGCGAGGTCGGCCGGCATCGGGCTCCCGTCGACGGCGAGGACCGCACCGGCGAGGGCGTCGGTGCCGGCCCCGGGGACGGGGACCTTTCCGGTGAGAGCCTGCAGGAGGATCGCGGCGGCGGAGTAGATGTCCCCCGCGGCGCTCGGCTTTCCCGAGGCGAGGACCTCCGGCGCGATGTAGGGGCCGAAGGCTTCGAGCACGGCGGGCTTCTTCAGGGAGGGGAGGAGGCCGGCGCCGAGGCCGGCGCCGTAGACGCGGATGTCTCCGTCGTTGGAGATCGTGACGAAGCCCGGAGTCAGGAAGCCGTGCGGGGCCCCCATCTTCTTCTCGAAGGGCTTGCCCGCCTCGAGTGCTACCAGGAGCTTCTCGGCGATCAGGAGCGCGTGCTCGACCGGCAGCGGGATCGACCCCTGCCCCTCGCCCGAGAAGAGTCGGTCGAGGGTCCGGCCGGGAACGTACTCGATGCCGGCGAACGGGACGTCCTCAACGATGCCGAGGACCGCTCCCTTTGCGACCGCCGGCCCGCGGACAACCTCGAGGTACTCCGAGGCGTCTTCCATGGAAGGGACGAGGGCGGCTTCGTCGACGCCGGCGCCGTCGAAGACGCGGATGAGGAGAAGCGGCGCCAGGTGCGGCCCGGAGGCGGTTCCGGCGCGGTAGACGGCGCCGAGAGGGTCCGCTCCGAGGTGGCGGGTCAGGACGTAGGGACCAAAGAGCCTGGGAATGGTGCCGGTGCTGCTCATCTCTGCTCCGCCTTCAGGTGACATCCGGGGGCGGAAAAGTCTACCTCAGCGGGGCGCCCCCAAAGTGGTTTCCTGGGCGGCCCGGGTGCGCCGGAAGCGGGCCACGTTCGCGAGGTGCTCCTCGTAGGAGACCGCGAACCGGTGCTCGCCCGAGCCGTCGCCGACCGCGACGAAGTAGAGGAACGGCACGTCCTCCGGCGCGACGGCCGCCTCGAGGGCGGCCGCCCCCGGGCTCGCGATCGGACCGGGAGGAAGCCCTCCGGAGACGTAGGTGTTGTACGGGTCGTCCACGGCGAGCCCTTCGTGGGTCAGGCTGCCCGTCCAGAGTCCCTTGCGGCGAAGGGCGTAGATGGCCGTCGGATCGCACTGCAGGGGCATCCCGGCCTTGAGGCGGTTGTGGTAGACGGCCGAGACGCGTCCCCTCTCGGCGGCGACGGCGGTCTCCTTCTCGACGAGGGAGGCGAGCGTGACGGCCGAAAGGGGCGTCAGCCCGAGCGCGCGGGCGCGCTCCTCGAAGCGGTCGGGCAGCGAGCGGCGGAAGGAGCCGACCAGGGTGGCGAGGATTCCTTGCGCTCCCTGCGACCTTGTGAAGAAGTACGTGTCGGGCCCGAGAAAGCCCTCGAGGCTCGGCGCCCCGGCCGGCAGGCCGTCGAAATCGCCGGGCCTGCCGAAGAGGGCCTGGAGCACGGCCTTTGGCGCGAGCCCCCTCCCCGCGACGAGGTCGAAGATCTCGTCGGCCGTGAGGCCCTCGGGAATCGTCACCCGGTGGGTGACCACCTTTCCCTCGATCAGGATCCGGAGAACCTCCTCGATCGTTTTCGGCCCCTCGAAACGGTACTCGCCCGCCTTCAGGCTCCGCCCGCGGAAAGCCAGCCGCAGCACGCCGTAGGCGAGGTGCCGGCTTCGGACGACCCGCTCCCGCTCGAGCGTCTCCAGGATCGCGCGGGTCGAGGTCCCCGAAGGAATCTCGACCACGGCCGCCTCGCCCGCGTAGCCCCGGTACGGGTTCCGGACGAGAAGGAGCCCCGCGGCGAAGGCGATCGCCGCGACGGCGGCCAGGGCGGCGAGCCCCCGGACCCATCGCCGGAAGCTCCCGCTCATTCCGGGCTCCCGCCGGGGCGAGAGGAGAGGAAGTCGCGGAGGATCGAGGCGGCCGCCTCGGCGTCGAGGGCCGCCCGGAGGCGGGCGTGCGAATAGCCCGCGTCGCGCAGCTCCCCCTCCGCCGAGGAGGAGGTCAGCGCCTCGCCGTGAAGCTCGACCGGGAGGCCGGAGGCCTCCGCGAGCCTCCGTGCGAAGTTCCGCACCCGGGCGGCGAATGGGCTGTCGGTGCCGTCGTCGGGGCGAACCGGGAGCCCGACGACGAGGAGCCCCACCTCCCGTTCCCGGGCGGCGGCCGTCACCTCGGAGGCCGCCTGGGCGTCGCTCTTGCGGAAGACGACGCCGACCGGGACGACGATCTCTCCGCGCTCGTCGGAGACGGCGAGGCCGATTCTCTTCTCGCCGAAGTCGACCGACAGGATTCGCACCCCGCGAGGATAGGGGGGGCGCTTCGCCGGTGTCCACCCGGGGCGCTTTCACGGGAGGACGCCCGGCGGCGGGCGGGTAGGTAGAATCCTCGGGTCCCCGCGTGGCTTCCTGGTGGCCCGAGGGGTCTACGGAGTGATCGAACGATGAAGAACGTCCTCGTCCTCTCGGCGGCCCGAACGCCGATCGGAGCTTTCCTCGGGTCCCTTTCCTCCCTCGGCGCCCCGGAAATCGGAGCCCAGGTCCTCCGCGCGTGCCTGGAGCGGACGGAGTTCCCCGGGTACCGGGTCGACCAGGTCCTCATGGGGAACGTGCTGCAGGCCGGCCAGGGGCAGGCCCCGGCCCGGCAGGCGATGATCGCGGCCGGTCTCCCGAAGTCGACCGGCGCGGTCACGATCCACAAGGTCTGCGGGTCGGGGATGCGGGCGGTCATGGACGGGGCGAACGCCATCCGCGCGGGCGAGTTCGACGTCGTCCTGGCGGGCGGCATGGAGTCGATGTCGAACGCCCCCTACCTCCTCCCGAAGGGGCGGCTGGGGATGCGGATGGGGCACGGCCAGCTCCTCGACTCTATGGTCCACGACGGCCTCTGGGACCCCTACAAGAACGTCCACATGGGCAACTGCGCCGAAGCGTGCGCGGCGAAGTACTCCTTCACCCGCGAGGCGCAGGACGCCTACTCCCTCGAGAGCTACCAGCGGGCCCGCCGCGCCAACGACTCGGGAGATTTCCGGGCCGAGATGATCCCGGTCTCGATCGAGGGGAAGAAGGGGACGACCGTCGTCGACCGCGACGAGGAGCCGTTCGCGACGCCCCTGGAGAAGCTCGAGAAGATGGGGGCCCTGAAGCCCGCCTTCCAGAAGGACGGCACCGTCACGGCGGCGAACTCGTCGAAGATCAACGACGGCGCCGCGGCGCTCCTCCTGGCGGGCGAGGCGGTCGCGCAGGAGACGGGGGCCAGGCCGATCGGCCGGATCGTCTCCTACGCCTCGCACGCCCAGGAGCCGGAGTGGTTCACCACGGCCCCCTCCTTCGCGGCGAAGAAGGCCATCGAGAGGGCGGGAATCCCGCTCTCTCAGATCGACCTCTTCGAGGTGAACGAGGCGTTCGCGGTCGTCGCGATGGCCTTCGTGCGGGACCTCGAGATCGACCCGAACAAGGTCAACGTGAACGGCGGGGCGGTCGCTCTGGGGCACCCCATCGGGGCTTCCGGGGCCCGGATCCTCGTCACGCTCCTCCACGCCCTGAAAGCCCGCAAGAAGAAGTACGGCCTCGCGGCGATCTGCATCGGAGGGGGAGAGGCGACCGCGATGGTGGTGGAAGCGCTGTGATCGACAAGGTCATCCTCTCCTCGTCGCACCACGAGGCGGCCGCGCGCGCAGTGGCCGACATCCCGAGCGGCGCCACGCTCGCCGTCGGGGGCTTCGGCCTCTGCGGCATCCCGGAAAACCTCATCCAGGCGCTCGCGGACCGCGACGTGCGGGACCTCACCTGCGTCTCGAACAACTGCGGCGTCGACGACTGGGGCCTCGGGGTCCTCCTGGGGAAGAAGCTGATCCGGAAGATGCTCTCCTCCTACGTTGGCGAGAACGCCGAGTTCGAGCGGCAGTACCTGACGGGCGAGCTGGAGCTCGAGTTCTGCCCGCAGGGGACGCTCGCCGAGCGGCTCCGCGCCGGCGGCGCCGGCATCGCCGGCTTCTACACGCCGACCGGCGTCGGGACGGTCGTCGCCGAGGGGAAGGAGACGAAGCTCTTCGACGGGCGCGAGTACGTCCTCGAGCGCGGCATCGTCACCGACTACGCCCTCGTCGCCGCCTGGAAGGGGGACCGGCTGGGGAACCTCGTCTACCGCAAGACCGCGAAGAACTTCAACCCGATGGTCGCCACGGCGGGGCGGATCACGATCGCCGAGGTCGAGCAGCTCGTCGACGTCGGCGAGATCGACCCCGACGACATCGACACTCCCGGGGTCTACGTGAACCGGCTCGTCGTCGCTCCCCGCGTCAAGCGGATCGAGCGGCGCACCGTGCGGAAAGGCTGAGGGGCGGCGATGGCCAAGCTCGACAGGGATGGAATCGTCGCCCGCGCGGCGCAGGAGCTCCGCGACGGGATGTACGTCAACCTCGGCATCGGTATGCCGACCCTCGTGGCGAACAAGGTCCCCGCCGGCATGGAGGTCATCTTCCAGTCGGAGAACGGCATCCTCGGCATGGGAGCGTTCCCGACCGAGGCCGAGGTCGACGCCGACCTGATCAACGCCGGCAAGGAGACGGTCACCGTCATCCCCGGCGCCGCGTTCTTCTCCTCCGCCGACTCGTTCGCGATGATCCGGGGCGGCCACATCGACCTCTGCATCCTCGGAGCGATGCAGGTCGACGCCGAGGGGTCGCTGGCGAACTGGATGATCCCCGGCCGCCTCGTGAAGGGGATGGGGGGCGCCATGGACCTCGTCGGAGGGGCCCGGCGCGTCGTCGTGATCATGGATCACGTCGCCAAGAACGGCGACCGCAAGGTTCTCAACCGCTGCAACCTCCCCTTCACGGGGAAGCGCTGCGTCCACCGGATCGTCACCGACCTCGCCGTCCTCGACGTGAAGCCCGGCGGGGCGGGCCTCGTCCTCGTCGAGCGGGCTCCGGGCGTGACCGTCGAGGAGATCGTGGCGGCGACCGAGCCGTCTCTCGAGGTCCGCGGGGACGTTCCCGAGATGAAGCTCTGAGGCTCCCGCGCCGCCAGGGAGACCTTGCGCGCCGGCGGCTCTCCCTCGCGGGGGCCGCCGTGGCGCTGCTTCTCCTCGCGTCGTCCGCCGCGGGGCAGTCCTCCTTCGAGAGCGACCCGTTCGCCTCGCGCTTCCGCGAGCGGCCGAACCTCGACATCAAGTTCCGCGCTCCCGAGGCGGGGGGCGTCATCACGGTGAGCGTCTCCGACGGCAAGGGGGGGCGGCAGAGCCTCCTCTCCGAGAACGTCTACGAGGTCCAGGCCCCGAAGGGGGGCGTCGTCACCCTCGAATACCAGGACATCAAGCTGACCGCCGACTACGTGAGGGCCGACCGGCGGACGAAGATCGTCGTGGCGGAAGGGGACGTCGTCCTCGAGCAGGGGCCGTCCCGGCTCAAGGGCCTGCGCCTCGAGCTCGACCTCACCGACAAGACCGGCGTCGTGACGGATGGCAGCGCCGAGCTCGCCGGTATCTTCGTCCGCGGCGCCACCCTCGCCAAGACGGGGACGCGGACGTTCGAGATCCGCGACGGCGCCCTCACCGCCTGCGACGGCGAGCGCCCCGCGTGGGAGTTCAAGCTGAAGGACGGGGTCGTCACGCTCGACGATTACGCGAGGCTGAAGAAGGTCGTCTTCGAGCTCGGCGGCGTGCCGCTCCTCTACACGCCCTACCTCCTCTGGCCCGCCCTGCGCGACCGCGCTTCGGGCTTCATGATTCCCGCCGTCGGCTACAGCAGTGGCCGCGGAGGGTGGCTGGGGCTGTCGTACTTCCAGGTCCTCGGGCGGTCGGCCGACGCGACGGTCACGACCGACCTCTACACGAAGAAGTTCTTCGGCCTCGGCACCGAGCTGCGCCTGAGACCGAGCGAGGGGACGACCTTCTCCGGGACGTACTACACCGTCATCGACCCGAACGAGCGGTGGCAGTGGAAGACGTCCGGCTCCCTCGTGGCCGACGACCTCGCGCCGAGGACCAGGGCCGTCGTGAACTGGCTGCAGTTCTCCGACCTCGCCTTCTTCCAGTCCTACGACCGCGACTTCTCCCTCACCTCCACGAGGACGGTGGGGCAGAGGGCTTTCGTCACCCACTCCGAGGGGCCCGTCGCGCTGAACCTCCGCCTCGAGAGAGAGACGGCGCTCTACGGCGCGACCGAGGTCGTCCTGGAGAGGAAACCGGTCCTGGAGGCGCGCCTCCGGCCGACCGGGCTCTTCGGCAACGCGGTCTTCGTCGAGGCCCAGACCTCGGGCGGCTTCCTCCGCTCGATCCGCCCCGCGGGCCAGCCCTCGGGGTCCTACGGGCGATTCGACGTCTTTCCGAAAGTCTCCGCCCCGCTCTCGCCCCTGCCGTGGCTCTCGCTCAACGCCGAGGCGGGCTACCGCCTCACCGGCTACGGGGCGTCGGTCGCGGCCGACGGCCGCTCTCTCTCGGACGACTCCTACACGCGCGACACGGCGGTGGCCGGCCTCGAGCTGACGGGCCCTTCCTTCGCGCGCGTCTTTGACGTGAAGTGGGGAAAGTTCACGAAGCTCAAGCACATCCTCGAGCCGCGGGTCGACTACCAGTACCAGACCGACCCGGGCGACCTGTCGCGCACGCCGGTCTTCGACGAGGTCGACACCATCCTGCCGTCGCACGCGGTCCGCTACTCCCTCGTCCAGCGGCTCCTCGGCAAGGAGAAATCGGGCGTCTCGCGCGAGATCGCCTCCCTCGAGGTCGCGCGCCTCCACTACTTCGAGCTCCCCGTCGGGTCCCCGCCGACGACGGCCACCGACTCCCCGCTCGACGCCATCCTGCGCGTCAACGCGGGGCCCTCCCTCAACTTCGACGCCCGGACGACGTGGGATCTGCAGGCCGGGCTCGTCACCTCCACGAGCGTCTCGGCGAACGTCGGCTCGGCGTCCCGGTTCCTGCGCTTCTCCTACTACGACAGCCGTCCGGTCGGCTACGTGACCCCTTCGACCCAGCTGCGGTTCGGGGGCGGGTCGGCGATCCTGCCGAAGCAGCTGCGCCTCGACGTGGAGGCGAACTACGACATCGGGCAGGGACGGATGCTCGAGTGGCGGAGCCTCCTGACCTGGGAGGCGTCGTGCTTCAAGATCCTCGGCGAGTACCGGGACCTGCGCATCGGCGCGATCCCGACGAAGGACTTCCGGATCGGGCTCAGCCTGAAGAACATCGGCAGCTTCGTCGATTTCACCGGCCGCGTCTCGAACTGAGCCGCCCCCGGGGTGCGCGCGGCGAAACGGTCTAGACTGCCTCGGGCCCTGCAGGACCGACGGAGAAGGGGGACGGCATGACGGAGCTGATCCTGGGCGCGGGCGGAATGCTCGCGCGGGGTCTCGCGAGCGAAAGGCCTGAGGCCCGCTCGCTCGGCATACGCGAGCTCGACATCACCGACCCCGCCGCCCTCGGGCGCGTCATCGTCCCGGGTGTGAGCATCGTCTGGAACGCCGCCGCCGACACCCGCGTCGACCTCGCCGAGACCGACCCGTCGCACCTCGCGGTGAACGACGTCGCCGTCGGCGAGATCGCGCGCCTCTGCCGCGACGCCGGCGCGCTCCTCGTCCACGTCTCCACCGACTACGTCTTCGACGGGCGCGCGGGCCGCGCCTGGCGCGAGGACGACCCCGTCGGGCCGGTGAACGCCTACGGTCGCGGCAAGCTCGGGGGCGAACGCCGGGCCCTGGCGAGCGGAGCCCAGGTCCTGATCGTCCGGACCTCGTGGGTCTTCGCCCCCGGAGGCGTCAACTTCGTCGACACGATGCTGAACCTGGCCGCCTCGGGGAAGACCGAGCTGAAGGTCGTCGACGACCAGCGCGGCCGGCCGACCTTCGCGCCGGACCTCGCCCGCGCGCTCGTGACCCTCGCCGACTCCGGAGCGCGCGGCCTCGTCCACTTCGCCAACTCCGGCGAGACCTCCTGGTTCGGCCTCGCGAAGGAGGTGCTCGCGCGGGGCGGGTTCCCTCACGTGAAGCTCGTCCCCTGCACCACGGCCGAGTTCCCCCGGCCGGCGGCGCGGCCGGCGAACTCCGTCCTCGACACGTCGCTCTACGAGCGGCGGACGGGCGGGGCGCCGCGTCCCTTCACGGAGGCGCTCGACGAGCACCTCCGGATCCGGGCGGCGGCGGCGGGGGCTCCGGCGGCTTGAACCTCGACGCCACCGAGGCGAAACGGAAGGCCGTCCACATCGGGATGGCCGTCTTCGCGCTTCTCCTCCGGTGGCTCGACTGGAGGGGCGCCGCTCTCGCGGCCCTCGGCGCCTTCGCGTTCAACGTCCTCGCCCTCCCGCGCCTCGGCGGGAGCGCCCTCTTCCGCCGCGACGACCGGTTGCGCGGCTATCCGGTCGGGATCCTCCTCTATCCGCTCGTCGTTCTCGCGCTCGTTCTCCTCTTTCCCGGCCGCCTCCACCTGGCGGCGGCGGGGTGGGGCTTCCTCGCCTTCGGCGACGGTTTCGCGACCCTCTGCGGAATGTCCCTCGGCGGTCCCTCCCTCCCGTGGAACGAAGGGAAGAGGTGGAGCGGATTCGGCGGCTACGTCGTCTTCGGCACCCTGGGGGCGCTGGCTCTCTCCTCGTTCGTCGCGGGTCGGGCACCGTTGCCCGCCGAGGGGGTGGCGTTTCTCCTCGCGGGGCTCGCCGGAGCCGCCGTCGAGAGCCTTCCGTCGGAGCTCGACGACAACCTCGTCCCGCCGCTCGCGGCGGCGGGAGCCCTCGCGGCCCTCCTTCCGGCGGTTCCGAACGCGTCCATGCTCTTCGCTCCGGCCTCGCTCCGGCAGCTCTCCCTCGGCCTCGCGGTCAACGCCTTCGTCTCGAGCGCCGCGGCGCTCCTGCGTGTCGTCCGCCCTTCCGGCGCCCTCGCGGGCGGCCTCGCCGGAGCCCTCGTTCTCGGCCTCGGTGGCTGGGGCCCCTACGCTCTTCTCTGGACCTTCTTCGCGGGAGGGACGCTCGTGACCCGGTTCGGCCGAAGGCGCAAGGAGGCGATGGGGAAGGCGGAGGAGGCGGGCGGCCGTCGGGGGGCGGCGAACGTCCTGGCGAACTGCTCCGTCGCCGCGTTTCTCGTCGCCTGCGCGGCGCTCACTCCCGCGGCCTCCACGCCGCTCCTCCTCGCGGCGGCGGCCGCCTTCGCCACCGCCCTCATGGACACCGTCGGGACCGAAGTGGGCCAGGCGCTGAAGACCCCGACCGTCCTCCTTCCCGACTTTCGCCGCGTCCCGCCCGGAACGGACGGGGCCGTCTCCGTCGGCGGAACCCTCGCGGGGCTCCTCGCGGCGCTCTTCCTGGCGTGGGTCGGCGCCCGCCTCGGCCTCTACGCGCCGCGCGGAATCCCCGTCGTCGTCACCGCCGCCTTCGCCGGCACCGTCGTCGAGAGCCTTCTCGGCCGGGACGGAGCCTCCTGGCGCGTCTCGAACGGTCACGTCCTCAACTTCTTCAACACCCTCGCCGGGGCCGCCCTCGCCTTCCTCCTCGCCTGACGGAATCGAGAAACCGAGTGGCAACTCAACGGGGTCAGATCTACCTTCTACACTCTGTGTGCTCGCCTTATAATAGAAAATCAAGACCTGGCCCCATCCATAGTGGGGTCAGGTCTACCTTCTACACTCTGCGTGCTCGCCTTAGAATATAAAATCAAGACCTGACCCCGGCCGGGGGCCTTCTGGTGTAGCCTCGGCGGGCGCACCCATGACGCCCCGTACCGCTCTCCGCCTGACCCGCCCGTTCACGCTCCTGCCGCCGCTCCTCGGGATCGTCTCGGGGGCCGTCTGCGCCTTCGGGAGCATCCACAACCCCGATCCGTCCCGGCGCGTCACCTGGGCCGTCGTGGGGGCCGTCGCCCTCGGCTCGCTCTGCGCCTCGTTCCTGAACGCCGCCTCGAACGCCCTCAACCAGATCACCGATCTCGAGGTCGACCGGGTCAACAAGCCGGACCGGCCCGTGGTCACCGGCGAGGCCGGGATCCGCGAGACCTGGGTCCTGACCGGAATCCTCTACGTCCTGGCGATGGTTCCGGTCTGGTTCGTCGTCGTTCCGCCCCGCGAGGGGCTCGCCGCGCGCTTCCTCGCCCCGCTTCCGACCCACCAGACGTTCTTCCTCTTCCTCGGCGGCCTCGTCTTCACGCTCGTCTACTCGCTGCCGTCGTGGGGGCGGACGAAGCGCCTCGGCATCTGGGCCAACCTCACGATCGCCATTCCCCGCGGCGCTCTCCTGAAGGTCGCCGGCTGGACGATGGTCGCCCCCGCCTTCGCCCTCGAGCCGTGGGTCATCGGCTTCCTTTTCTTCCTCTTCCTCGTCGGCGCCGCCTCGACGAAGGACTTCTCCGACGTGGAAGGGGATCGGGCCGGGGGGTGCCGGACGCTTCCGATCCTCCACGGAAACCGGAAGGCGGTGGCGATCATGTCGCCCTTCTTCGTCCTCCCGTGGCTTCTCCTGATCCCGCTCGGCTTCCTTCCCGACCCGCTCGCGCCCGAGCACCGGCTCCTCACCGGAAACCCGTGGCTCCTCGCGGCCCTCGGCGTCCTCCTCTCGGCCTGGGGCCTCTACACCGTCCGGCTCCTTCGCCGGAATCCCGACGAGCTTGGGGCGACCGAGAACCACCCCTCCTGGACCCACATGTACCTGATGATGATGGCCGCGCAGGTCGGCTTCGCCCTGGCCTACGTTCTTTGAGCGAGCGGACGCCCCCGATCGGGTACGATCTTCCCGGAATGAGCGCCCCTCTGACCCGGCCGCCGACCGTCGACGTCCCCTCGCTTTCCGTTCGCTGGGAGGGGCTCGTCGTCGTCATCGACGAGCAGACGATCAACACCTTCCTCCACCGGGTCACGAGGCGGGTCCCGGAGGTCTCCGGCATCCTCGTCGAGGCCGCCGGCGGCGTCCTCAGCCTGACGATCAAGGTGAAGAAGGGCTTCCGTTTCCCGCTCCGGAGCAAGATCACGTCGATCCGCTTCCGCGACGGCTGGCTCGGCTTCGGGCTGGAAGAGCTGAAGGTCTTCGGGTTCATCCCGATCCCGCCGTGGGTCATCCGGCGGATCGTCGCCCGGCAGCCGCCCGGCTTCGCGTTCTTCTACCCCGAGGACCGCGTCGTCGTCCTCAACCTCTCCACGGTTCTCCCTCCCGAGCTCTCGCTCGAGGTGCAGGAGGTCCGTTGCGAGAACGGCGAGATCCGCGTCGCCTTCGGGCCGAGCCGCCTGCGGCTCGACCGCCTCGTCGAGCTGCTCGACCGGGACCCCTTCGACCTGGACTAGCCGGACGGCCCTGCCGTGCACGGCCTTGATGTGGACGAGGGAGCGCAGCCGTCCCGAAGCGACGTCCTCCGGACGGCGCGGCGCGTCGTTGGAGGCGCCTGCCTCGGCGTCCTCCTCGTCGGCAGTCCGGCCGGGGCCCTTCTTCGGGCCCTTGCGGTGGAGCGGGCGGAGGCGACGAACATCGCCGGCCCGGCGGGCTCCATCCTCCCCGTCCTCGTCGCAGACGCTCCGCTCGTCGGGTCGATCCTCTGTCTCGCACTCGCGGGCTTCTTCCTTCCCGTGGCCGGGAGCCCCTGGCGGTGGCTGGCGCTCGGGCCACGCGTTGCCGCGCTGGGACTCTTTCTCCTTCAGGCGGTCGACCTCGCCTTCGGCTGGTTCCTCTCCCTGCGCCTCGAGTTCGGGGACGTCTCCCGGTTCTGGAACGAAGGGCGGGCGGGTCTCTCCCTCGCGGTCGGCCTCCAGCCATGGTTCGGAAGGAGCGTCCCGCCGGCCCTCCTCGGCGCCTGCCTTGCCGGCGCCCTCCTGGGGTGGGTCGCCGCTATTCTGACGTTTCCCTTCGCCCGGGCGCGGAGCCGATCCATTCTGCGGGCCGGAGCGCTCCTGGCGCTCTTCTCCCTGGCGGCCGCCGCCGTGCCGGCCGACCGGTCCCGGTTCCACGGCTGGGCATACCCGAACGTCATCGTCGCGAACCTGCCGAGTTCGACGGCCACCCGCTATTCGGGCGATTACCTCGCCCGGGCGGCGAGACTTCGCGGTCGCACCGAGTCCCGTCCGGGCCGGGACCTGCGGACGAACGTCATCATCTACGTCGTCGAGTCCCTCTCGTCGAGCCACAGCGCGCTCTTCGGCGGGCCCCACGGCTTCACGCCGGAGCTCGACGGTCTCGCGGGGCGGGGCCTCGCCGCCCGGGAGTTCGTCGCGAACGGCTTCACGACGAACCTCGGGCTCATCGCCCTCCTCACCGGGAGGATCCCGCTCCTGGCCGTCGGTAACGGCTACGGCGACGCCTTCAACGGTTTCCTCGAGGGCCCCTCGCTCCCCCGGGCGCTCGCGTCGCACGGCTACTACACCGAGTTCCTGACGACCTCGGACCTCGGCTTTACCCGGAAGGGGGAATGGCTTGGCCGAATCGGCTTCGAGTCGCTCCGCGGGAGCCGGGACCCCGCGTTCGACGGCTGGCCCCGGTTCGCGTTCGACGCCGCGCCCGACGAAGCCCTCGTGAACGCCGTGTCCGTCCGCGAGAAGGAGCTCCGCCGGGAGGCCGGGGGGAAGCCGTTCCTCCTCGTCGCCGAGACGGCGACGAGCCACCTGCCGTTCGTTCACCCGAGCGGGAGCGACCACTCGGAAGCGGCGGTGTTTCGCTACGTCGACGCACAGGTCGGGCAGCTCGCCCGGCTCCTCGAGGAGAGCAGGTTCCTCGAGGACGGGATCCTCATCGTCGTCTCCGACCACCGCAAGATGGCTCCGCTCGAGCCGGAGGAGCAGCGTCGGTGGGAGATGTCGGCCTTCTCCCGCATCCCCCTCGTCGCCCTTGGCGGCGGCGTTCCGACCCGGGCCCTGGCGGCGCCGTTCCAGCAGGCGGACCTCTCGGGCTCCCTCCTCTGTCTCCTGACGAAAGAGTGCCCGGTCGCCCCGTTCCGCGGAGCGCTCTTCGAGGACCCGCCCCGGCCGCCCGCGTGCGTCTTCTCGCCGATGGGGAACGACCGCAGCCTCGTCTACGTTCGCTGCGGGGCAGACGAAGCGATGGTCCGTCTCGACGGAGACGCGACGCGAGTCGTCCGCGGCCGCCTCGGTCCCTCCCTCGAGGCGGCCGTGCTCCGCGAGATCGCTCTGGTTCGAGAGGAGAACGTTCCTCTACCGTGGTCCGAGGCCCGCTGAGACCCGAACTTCAGTCGATGACGACCTTCACGTGGGCGTCGTCGCTCGTTACCTCGATGACGTCGCCGCGCGATGCGCCTTTCATCTCCTCGAAGAGCGCCTCGATGTCGAGGTCCTTCTCGCCGGAGACGGCGGCTTCCATGAAACGGGCGGGGAATCGGATCGTGACGGCGTCCCGCGCCGGCCCGTCGTTCTCGCCCGCCTTCCCTCTCACCGTCAGGTAGATCTCGCCCTTTTCCTTCCGGAAGGTGATCTCGCCTTCGTCGTGGACCTTGACGACGTCGGTCCCTTCGGCCTTCTCGGAGAGCTCCTTCCAGGCGTCGCGGACGATCTCGGCGGCCACGGTGTCGTCGAGGTTGAGGTTCGCCTCGCTCTCGAGCTTTCCGGCCGAGACGGCGTGGAGCCCGCTCCGGAAGAGGAACCACGGGACGGTGATGTTCACCTTCTCCGTGTGTCCGGGCGTCCCCGACTCCTCGATCATCATCCGGAGGAATCGCGGCCGCTGGCCGTGCCCGGTCCCATCCTTCGGGGGGACGAAGAGCGCGTGGCCGAGGACGAACAGCGCGAACCAGAAGAAGGCGTTTGCGGTGGACCTGAGCTCCCTCATGTCGGTCTCTCCGCCTTGAGAAACGGAGCGGGGCCGAAAAGGTTCCGGCCCCTCTTCCTTCAGGACGCGGCGGGCCGGGCCGGGAGCGCCCTGGCTGTCAGGGAGCTGAAGAGGGACCGGGTGGCCGGCGCGGACCAGTCCTGGGGGCCGATCTGGTGGATCAGGATCGTCCCGTCCGGGGCGAGGATCCAGGTCTCGGGGAACTTCAGCGTTCCGAAGGTCGTGGCCGCGCTCTTCTTCGGGTCGAGAGCCAGGGGGAGGTCGGTCGCCTTCCGTTTCGCGAGGAAGCCGTCGACCGCCTTCCAGTCTTCGTCGACCGAGACGGCGACGAGCTCGATCCGCGGGTCGGCCTTCGCCTCTCGCCACCAGGCCAGGAGGCCGGGAAGCTCCTCCTCGCACGGGGCGCACCAGGTCGCCCAGAAGTGGACGACGAGGAGCTTTCCGGAAGGGGCCGAGAGGTCGCGGGTGGTGCCGTCCTTGAACGTCACGGGGCTCGGGCCGGGCTTTTCGGCGGCAGGGTTCGGCCTCTCCGCCCCCGGCATGGGGCTCGCGGCCGAGGGCATCGCGGTCGCCGGCGGCGGCTCGAGGACTTTCGTCGAGCCCTTCCGGAGGGCTCCGCGGTAGGTGAGGCCGAGGGCGATCGTGACGATCGCCCCGAGGGCGAGGAGGGCGATCCGGCTCTTCGAGAAATTCATGCGGGGAGGGCTCCTGTCGCGCGGGATAGTACCGGGGGACGTCCGGAGGGGCTCGCGGCCCGGCAGACGGGGCGGACGGCGCAGTCGCCGCACCGCGACCGGCGCGGGTCGCGCACGCATTCGGCGAGGATGCCGAGGCGGGAGAGGGACCAGTCGAACCTCACCGGGTCGAGCGGGTCGATCCTGGCGAGCCAGGCGGTCGCCTCGCGCGAGGCGCGCAGGTCGGCCGTGGGGCGGGCCGTCAGGCCGAGATAGCGGGAGATCCGGTGGACGTGGGTGTCCATTGGGAGGAGGAGTCGCGCCGGCGAGAAGCCGCCCCCTTGCCAGAGGCCGAGATCGTCGTCGCCGCTCCTCACCATCCAGCGGAGGAAGAGGTGGGCTCTCTTGCACGCCCCTCCCTGGGCGGGGGAGGGAAGGAGGAACGTGAGCCCCCGCGTTCGCCTGCCGGTCGATACCTCCGTTCGCTCCCGGAGCACCGAGAAGAGACGGTCGAGGGCCGGAACGTAGTCGGCCCCCCCGTCGTCTCCGGCTGCGAAGAGCGCGCCGAGGGACCCTTCGGCCTTCAGGGTCCGGCCGACGGCCCGAAGGAACGGACGGAGGGATCCGGCATCGACCCACCTGTGGACGAAGCCCTCGAGACCCGCCTCCTCGCCGTACCGCTTCCGAAGGGCGGAGGCGGGATGCGGCCCGAGAGCGGCGAAGAGCCGCTCGAGGGAGGCGTTGATCGACGCGACCCGCCCGAAGGCCAGCGACGAGGCGAGGAACGCGGCCGCCTCGCGGTCGTCCGGCCGCTCGTAACGGTGAGGAAAGAGAAGGGGATCGGAGTCGAGGCGCTGCCCGTGCCAGACCTTCTCGAGACCGCCCAGGTGGAGGGCGAGGGCGGGAACGTCCGGGGGACGGCGGGGCCGAGGGGTCATCGGGCCGCGAGCATACCCGGGCCGGGGTCTCTTTCAGACCCGCCCATGGGCTTTGTTGGTATCCTGCGGCACTGTGACTGAAAAAGATCAGGACGGTCGCGCCCCGGGCCCTGCTGCCCGGCCGAAGACGAACAAGGCGATCCTCGTGGGGGTCTACGGAAAGACGATCGGCCGCGCCGAGGCCGAGGACCACCTCGACGAGCTGGAGCGGCTCGTCGACACGGCGGGAGGCGTCGTCGTCGCCCGCGCCCTCCAGGAGCGCTCGTCCCCCGATTCGGCGACCTACGTCGGCAAGGGGAAGCTGAAGGAGCTGGTCGAGGCGGCCGAGGCGCTCGAGGCCGGGATGGTCGTCTTCGACGACGAGCTCTCCCCCTCGCAGACCCGAAACCTCGAGAAGGAGCTGCCGGCGCAGGTCCTCGACCGGCCGAACGTCATCCTCTCCATCTTCGCCTCCCGAGCCCGGAGCCGCGAGGCGATGACGCAGGTCGAGCTCGCCCGGCTCCAGTACCTCCTCCCGCGCCTCACGGGAGCGCAGACCGGCATGGCCCAGCAGCGGGGCGGAGGCGCCTTCCGCGCGGGGGGCGGCGAGAAGAAGCTCGAGCTCGACAAGCGGAAGATCCGCCGCCGGATCGCGACGCTCAAGGAAGATCTCGAGAAGATCGAGACGAGCCGCAACGTCCGCCGCCGCCACCTGCGCAACGTCGCGACCGTCTCCCTCGTCGGCTACACGAACGCCGGCAAGACGACCCTCTTCAACCGCCTCACCTCCTCGAAGGAGTTCGCCGAGGACCGCCTCTTCGCGACGCTCGACGCGCGCCACGCGCGGCTTCACGGAGTCGGCGGAAGGGCGATCGTCGTCTCCGACACGGTCGGGTTCCTCCGCAAGCTCCCGCACACGCTCGTCGCCTCCTTCCGCTCGACCCTGAAGGAGGTCGAGGAGGCCGACCTCCTCGTCCACGTCGTCGACGCCTCGTCCCCGATGGCCGAGGACCAGCGCCGCGTGGCCGAAGAGGTCCTCGCCGACCTGGGCGTCCCGACGGAGCGGGTCCTCCTCGCCTACAACAAGACGGACCGCCCCGGGGCCATCACGCCCGCCGGGCAGATCGCCATCTCCGCGGTGACGGGAGAGGGCCTGCCCGACCTGCGGCAGTCCATCCTTGCGCGCCTCCTCTCTCTCGGGGTGGCGGTCCCGATCCTCGGAGCCCCTCCGACCGCATGATCCGGTCCGGTTCCGCTCTCCCGCCACGCTTCGAGGCGCGGGCGGCCCTGTCGGAAGGGACGTCGCCGCGGGTCGTTGCCGCTTTCGACCGGGAGACGGGCCGGCGGGTCGTCCTCAAGATCGCCGGCGGCTCCGGAAGCGAGGAGACGCTGGCGCTGCGCAAGGAGTTCCGGCTCCTGGCGTCCCTCGACCACCCTTCGATCGTCAAGGCGCGCGACTTCGGATTCACCTCCGACCGGCTCGTCTGGTTCTCCACCGACGAGGTCGACGGCCCCGACCTCGCCACCTTCGCCCGCTCGCATGCCCTCCTCGAGAACCTCTCGGCCCTCGCCGACGTCGCACACGCCCTCGACTACGTCCACTCGCGCGGCCTCGTCCACGGCGACGTGAAGCCGACGAACGTGAGGGTCCTCGGCGAGCGCGCCTTCCTCCTCGACTTCGGCCTCGCCTTCGCGCGCGGCGAGGAGGTCGCCGGGATCCGGGGCACCCCCGCCTACCTCGCCCCGGAGGTCCTGCGCGGCGGCAAGCCCGACCGTCGGGCGGACCTCTACGCCCTCGGGGTCACCTTCTACGAGGCCCTCACGGGCGTCCTGCCGACCGCCGGGCGCGACCTCGGCGGCGTCCTGCGCTTTCACCTCGAAGAAGACGTCCCGGTCGCGTCCCGCGTCACGCCCGGCATCCCGAGCCGCCTCGACCGGATCCTCGCGCAGCTGATGGAGCGCGACCCGGCGGCGCGGACGCCGTCGGCCCGGATGCTCCTCGACGACCTCGGGCGGGACTTCGGCCTCGTCCGCGGCTCGACGTGGGACGCGCGGCCCGAGCTCCTCACGCCTCCCTTCTGCGGCCGCGTCGAGCTCCTCGGCCGCTTCGCGCAGGCGCTGCGCCATGCCCAGGAAGGGTCGGGGAAGGCGATCGTCGTCCTCGGCCCGGAAGGGGCGGGAAAGTCGCGGCTCCTGGCCGAGTGGCGCGCCCTGGCGCAGTCGGAAGGGGCCCTCGTCGTCGAGGGGAGGGCCGTTGCCGAGGACCGGACTCCCTACCGCCCCGTCCTCGACGTCCTCTCCGCCCTCACGCGACGCGGCGGCTCGGCCGGCGCCCCGGCGCGCGCGGCCCTCGCCCGGGTCGCGCGCCTCGCCGCCACCGGGGCCGACGCGCCGCCCATCTCGCGCCTCACGGAAGAGTCGAGCCGCCTCGCGCTCTTCGACGAGGTCCTCGCCGCTCTCGAGGCGACGCGCCGGACCGAAGCGGGAGATCGCCCGCTCGTCGTCCTCGTCGACGACCTTCACCTCGCCGACCGCGCCACCTCGGCGCTCCTCTCCTTTCTCTTCAAGGCGGCCGAGTCGCGTCCTCTCGTCGTCGCCGCGGCCGCCGAACCGGCCGGGCCGGCCGACCCGGGGGCCGATCCGAACGAGGCGCTCACGCCGATCGAGGACCTCGCCCTTCCCCCGTGGACGCTCACCCCGCTCTCCGAGGGAGAGGCCGCCAACGCCGCCTCCGGCGCGCTCGGCCGGAAGGACCTTCCCGAAGAGCTGACCCGGCTCGTCCACCACGAGAGCCAGGGGTGGCCCGGACCGCTCGTCTCGCTCCTCGAGCAGCTCGTGGAGAAGCGCGTCGTCACGCTGCGCGACGGGCAGCTCGTCGTCGACTCCGAGCTGCACCGGCGCATCACGCGTCCGGGCGCCGCGGCCGAGTGGGCCGACGCGCGTCTCGCGGCGCTCCCACCGGCCCGGCGCGAGCTCCTCGCGGCGCTCTCCGTCGTCCCCGCCGACCTGACGTTCGAGCTGGCGCTGCGCCTCTCGGCGGTCGCTCTCGGCGAGCGCTCGGGGGGCGCGGTGCGCGAGGCCGACGCCCTCGCCGACGCTCTCGGGGCGCTCGCCTTCGCCGGGCTTCTCGGAAAGCGGGAGCTCTCGGGAGAGCCGGTCTGGGAGTTCGCCCTCGCCAGGACCCGGGAGCATCTCGCGGCCTCGCTTCCCGACGAGAAGCGCCGCCACCTGCACGACGCGGCCGCGGGGTACTTCGAGGAGCGCCTCGCCAAACGTCCCGACCTCCTTCCGGCCGCCGCGGTCCACGCGCTGGGCGGGAGCGACGCGGAGCGGGCGGTTCGCCTCGGGCTCGCGTCGGCGTCGCAGGCCGAGCGGCTCTTTGCCTACGACCAGGCGGCGCAGTCGTTCAGCGGGGTCCTCGAGTTCCTCGACCTCGCGGGGCGCTCCGCCGAGAAGGCGGCCGTGCGGGAACGGCTCGGCGACGTCCATTTCCGCGCGGGCAACTGGCGGCGGGCGCTCGCGGCCTACCACTTCCTCCTCAAGGAGCTCGGAGCCCGCCCCGGCGCCGACGACCCCGCCGTCCTCCGGCACGCGGCCCTCCTCACGTTCAAGATCGGGATGATCCGGCTGCGCCGCGGAGACGTGGAAGCCGCGCGCGCCCTCTTCGACCGCGCGGAGGGGGAGCTCGGCACCGTGGGGACGACCGAGGAGCGGGCGCGCCTCCTCGACGCCTCCGCCCGTGCGCGCCTCGAGCGGGGCGATCCCGACGGCGCCGAGGCGAAAGCCGAGGCGGCGCTGGCCCTCGCGGGCCCCCAGCTCCCCGACGACCTCCGCTCGCTCCTCCTCGGCACCCTCGGGTCGGTCGCCTTCCAGCGCGGCGACCACGCGGCCGCCGAGGAGCGGCTCGAGACCGCCGTCGAAGCGGCCCGCAGGACCGAGCGGGGCGACGTCATCCGCCGGGCCCTCTCGGCCCTCGCGGCGGTCCTGGCGCGGACGGGGCGCTGGCAGGAGAGCGAGGCGATGGAGCGGGAGTGCCTCGACGAGGCCGAGCGCTCGCGCGACCTCTGGGGGATCACGGCCTCGCTCGCGAACCTCGCGACCCTCCAGTGCGGCCGTGGCGACTACGCCGCGGCCCGCAGCGGCCTCGAGCGCGCGCTCGAGATCCACCGCCGCCTCGGCTCGCCGCTCGGGCAGGCCCAGGCGGCCGTCGGCCTCGGAGCGTGCGACGAGGTCCTCGGGCGGTGGGACGAGGCGGAGGCGAGCTATCGCCTCGCCCTGGACCTCCTCGGCGAGGAGAGCACCGGGCGTGCCGCCATCGACACCCGCCGGGCGATCGGAAACCTCCTCCGCAAGAGGGGCGACCTCGACCGGGCCGAGCGCTCCCTCTTCGAGACTCTCGACGCGGCCCGCGGCACGGGAGAGGCGCCGCTCGTCGCGTCGGTCCTCCTTCCGATCGCGCTTCTCGAGCGCGACCGCGAGCGGCTCGACGAAGCGCGGCGGCACCTGGACCAGGTCCTGGAGACCCTCTCGCAGGGGGGCGCCGCGGACGGTCTGGGCCGGGCCCTGGCCGAGTCCGCCGAGCTGGCCTTCCGGATGGGCGAGATCGATCGATGCGAACGGGAGACGGCCGAGGCGGGGCTCCACGCGCGGCCGCTCGGCGACCGCCACACCCTCGCCCTCGTCCAGGGCCTCGAAGCGCGCCTTTCCCACCAGGGGCGGCGAACGGGCGAGGCCGACCGCCTCTTCGAGGACGCCGTCCGCGCCCTCTCCGACATCGGCGCCGTCTACGACCTCGGCCGCTGCTACTACGAGTGGGGCGTCCGGACGCTCGAGAAGGCGCGCGCGGCCGCGCGGCTCGGGACGGCGGCGCGCCTCTTCGAACGGATCGGCGCGCACCGCGAGCTGGAGCGGACGCGGGGCGTCCTCGAGCGGATCGCTACGAAGGCGGCGGCCGAGGCGACCGGGGCCGCGCCGCTCGGGCTCGGCGTCATCGGGCTCTACGAGGTCTCGCGCATCGTCAACTCCACGCGCGACCTCTCGGCCGTCCTGGAAGACATCGTCGACCTCGCGCTCAAGCGGCTCAATGCCGAGCGCGGGATGATCCTCCTCGCCGATCCGGTCACCTCGCGCCTCTCCGTCCGGGTCGCGCGGAACCTGAAGACCGGCCGCGAGGACGAGGCCGAGGCGATCTCGCGCTCCGTCGTCGAGCGGGTCGTCGCCAACGGCCGGTCCGTCAGCTCGGCCGACGCGCGGGTCGACCCGCGGTACCAGGGGCGCGAGTCGATCCACGCCCACGCCATCGTCTCCTTCCTCTGCGTCCCGCTCCTCGTCAAGGAGCGGGCTTCCGGCGCGATCTACGTCGACCACCGCAACGCCCCGCGCCTCTTCTCCGAGGGCGACGTCGCCTTCCTCGAGGCCTTCGCCGACCTCGCGGCCGTCGCCATCGAGAACGCCCGCCTCGTCGAGGAGCTCCTCGAGGCGCGCCTCCGCCTCTCCGTCGAGAACGAGAGCCTCAAGGCGAACCTGGGGCGCGGCTGGAACCTCGACGCCCTCGTCGGCAGGTCCGAGGCCGCGAAAAGGGTCAAGGCCACTCTCCCGCGCGCGGCGGCGGGGCCGGTGACGGTCCTCATCCGCGGCGAATCGGGGACCGGGAAGAACCTCGTCGCGCGGATCCTCCACGCCCTCTCCCCGCGCGCGCACGGACCGTTCATCCAGTTCAACTGCGCCGCGCTCCCCGAGACGCTCGCCGAGTCGGAGCTCTTCGGGCACGAGAAGGGCTCCTTCACCGGCGCCGACCGGAGGAAGCCGGGCCGGTTCGAGCTCGCGCAGGGCGGGACGATCTTCCTCGACGAGATCGGCAAGACCTCGCTCGGCATCCAGGCCAAGCTCCTGCGCGTCGTCGAGGACAAGGAGTTCGAGCGGGTCGGCGGAACGCAGACGATCAAGGCCGACACGAAGATCATCTCGGCGACGAACCTGGACCTGGAGAACGCCATCAAGCGGAACGAGTTCCGCGAGGACCTCTTCTACCGCCTGAACGTCGTCCCCATCGAGCTCCCGCCGCTCAGGAGCCGCCTCGAGGACCTCCCGGCCCTCGTCGAGCACTTCGTCGTCAAGCTCTCGCGCGACCTCGGCGCCGACCCGCGCCGGCTCGACCCCGAGGTCCTCGACCTCTTCGCCCGCTACCCCTGGCCCGGCAACATCCGCGAGCTGGAAGCGACTCTCCACCGCGCCCTCGTCCTCACCCCGGGCGAGAAGCTCGGCGTCGACGACTTCCCGTGGGTCCTCGAGTCGCCACTCCTCTCGGCCGGACGCCTCCCCGCGGGCCGTCTCGCGGGCCCGGTCGAGCCCGAGCACGCCGTCGACCCGGACTACTTCGAAGCGAGGATGTCGGGCCTCGAGCGCGACCTCATCGAGCGCGCCCTCACCGAGTCGGGCGGAAAGATCCGCGAGGCCTCCCGCCGCCTCGGCCTGGCGCGAAACACGCTCAAGGCGAAGATGGCGAAGTACGGGCTCCGGGGGCACGAGGAGAGCGGGACGGGCTGATTCGCGCCGGGCGGCTCCCTCCCCTTCGGCTATGCTCGCGGCCGATGGCCGGCCCATCCGCGGCGCACCGACCTCCGATCCGTGCGGCCGTGGTGGTCGCCCTGCTCCTCCTGGCGACGGTCGACGAGCGGGGCTTCGCGCTCGTCAACGACTGCCTCCAGACGCTGTCGACGGCCTTCGCCCTCGTACACGACGGGGAGGTCGGAATCTCGCGGAACACGTGGTTCGGAACTCCTCGGGGCTCCCTCGAGTGCGTCTCGCAGTACGGCATGGGCCAGTCGCTCCTCGAGACCCTTCCCGTATTCGTGGCGCGGGCACTCTGGGCCCGCCATCCGGGAACGCCGACCGCGCCGCTCTTCGCGCTCATTCCGATCGCGGGCCTCGCGACGGCGGCCTGGGGAAGCGCCCGCGCCGCGCTCGCCCTGGGAGCGGGTCCGCTTTCGTCCATCCTCTTCGGGCTCGCTCTCCCTCTCGCGACGCCGCTCCTCGGCTACGCGGCGTCGGGCCTTTCCGAGTCCCTGCAGGCCGGGGCCGTCTCGCTCCTCGTCGCCGCCACGATCGTCCTGCGGACGGAAGAGCGATGCGCCCCGGGATGGGAGGTCACGGCGGGCCTCGCGGCCGGAGCCGCGCTGCTCGCCAAGAGCTTCCTCGTCGTGGTCGTCGGGCCGCTGGCGCTCGTCGCGGCCCTGGGTGCGGGAGGGGGCGCCGCTTTCGGCCGCGTGAGGTGGCGTGTCGTCGTCTCGGGCGGGCTCCTGGCGAGTGCGTGGGCCCTGTTTGAGATCGTCCGCTTCGGCAGGCTCTTCGGCGGCTACGAGGGCCTCGGATTCACGCACCCCCTCGTCGACGGCCTGCTCCGCCTCACGATCTTCCCGAACAAGGGGCTCCTCTGGTACGCCCCGCTCGCGCTCCTCGCACCGGCCGGCCTCGCCGTCCTCTGGAAGAAGGACCGTCTCCTCGCGGCCTCGCTTCTCGTCGCCGGCGGCGCCCTCCTGATCCTCGTCGCCCGCTGGTATGCGTGGGACGGCCAGGTCGGATGGGGGCCGCGGCTCCTCGTGCCCCTCCTGCCGATCCTCGTCGTCCTCGCGTCCGCCGCGTCCGTCGCCTCGCGCCTCCGGTTCGCCGCTCTCGTCCTCGGCGTTCTCGGAATCGCCGTCAACGCCCTCTCCCTGGTCGTGCCGTTCCCGTCGGTCTACGCTCTCGCGGCCGTGGCGGGCACGCCGGAGTCGGCGTCCTCCCGCCTGGCGAGCACGGCCTCGTGGAGCCCGATCCGCCTCCACGCCCGGCTCCTCGTCGAGAAAGCCCGGGGAGGCGACGTCGCGGGGCGGCTTCGCGCCGGCGCCCTCTCCGACCTGAATCCGCCGCTCGTCCCGGCGGGCGAGCTGCCGCCGTTCTGCACGGAGTCTCTCTCGTGGACCTTCTGGGGGCGCTCCTGGGTCTTTCCGTCCGAGGCGGTCGATCCGTACCGCCTCGCGCTGATCGACCAGATGGTGCGCGCGCTGGACCTCGGGCGCTTCGAGACGGCCCTGAACCGTGCCCGCGTCGTGATCCGTACCGGGGGGGCGGCCCCCGACCCCGGGGATGTCGCCGTGGCCGCCGACGCGGCCCTGCGCCTCGGCCGGACGGCGGAAGCCGACCAGCTCCTGTCCCTCGTCGCCGGCTCGTGCGAGCCGGCGGTCGCGTTCGTCCGGGCGAGCCGAGGCCTCGACGTCTCGTGCGTTCCGGAGCCTGCCCGTCGCGGCTTTCTCGTTTCCGTGGCGGAGGCGAAGAGGCTGGGGCTGTCCGTCACGGGCTGGTCTCGGCGGATCGTCGGCCGGCAACGAGACTGAAAACGCCGCAGATCGTCGCCAGACCGGGAGACGAGCCGAGAACGAAACCGGACCGCCGGTTTCCCCCTACTCCCTCCGTCGCGCCACGTACGCCTCGATGATCTCGTAGAGCGTCGGCAGGACGACGAGCGTCAGGAGCGTCGATGTCGTGATCCCGCCGATGACGACCGTCGCGAGCGGACGGCCGACCTCGGCGCCCGCGCCGTGCGAGAGGGCCATCGGGAGGAAGCCGAGCGCCGCCACGAGGGCGGTCATCATGACGGGCTTCAGCCGCGTCGAGGCGCCCGTCAGGATCGAAAGGCGCAGGCCCATTCCCTCCTCGCGCAGGCGGTTCACCGACGTGATCATCACGACGCCGTTCAGGACTGCGACGCCGAAGAGCGCGATGAAGCCGACCGACGCCGAGAGGTTCAGGTTCAGGTCGCGCAGCCAGAGCGCCGCGACGCCGCCGACGAGGGCGAAGGGGACGTTCAGGATGACGAGCGCCGCCTGCCGCGCCAGCCGGAAGGTGAGGTAGAGGAGCGCGAAGATGATCGCGAGCGAGAGCGGCACGACGATCATCAGCCGCTTCGTGGCGCGCTGCTGGTTCTCGAACTGCCCGCCCCACTCCAGGTGGTACCCGGACGGCACCGTCACCTTCTCGCGGACCCGCTTCTGACCCTCGGCCACGAAGCTGCCGATGTCGCGGCCGCGGACGTTCGTCTGGACGACGAGCCGGCGCTGCCCCGACTCGTGGCTGATCGCCTCTGGGCCCGGGGCCGTCGCGACGCGCGCCACCTTGCCCAGCGGCACCTTCTCGCCGCCGGGAGCGGTCAGGAGGATCGACGCGATCGCCTCCGGGCTCCGGCGCAGCTCGTCGGGGAGGCGCACGACGACGGCGAAGCGCCGCGGTCCGTCCAGGACCTCGGTCGCCGTCTTCCCGCCGACCGCCGTTTCGACGACGTCGCGGACGTCGGCGACGTTGAGGCCGTAGCGGGCCATCCGCGCGCGGTCGAGGTCGATCTCCACCTGCGCGGCCCCCGAGAGCACCTCCACCTGCAGGTCCGCGGCGCCGCGGACCGTCTCGAGGACGCGCCGGATCTCCTCGCCGAGCTTCTCGAGCGCCGCGTTGTCCGGCCCGAACACCTTCACGGCCACGTCGGCCTTCACGCCCGAGACGACCTCGTCGAGGCGCATCGCCATCGGCTGCGTGAAGTTGATCTCGACGCCGGGCAGGTCCGCGAGCGCGACGGCCATCGCGTCGATCAGCTGTTCCTTCGTCCACCCGCTCTTCCACTCCTCGCGCGGGTGGAGGTTGACGTAGACGTCCCCCTGGTAGATCCCCATCGCCTCGGTGGCGACGTCGGGCCGGCCGATCTTCGTGACGACCTGCTTCACCTCGGGGAAGGTCCTCACGATCCGCTCCAGCTTCGTCGAGATCTCCACCGACTCGGGGAGCGAGACCGACGGGAGCTTGCGCGACTCGATCAGGATCGCCCCCTCGTCGAGGCGCGGCATGAACTCGCTCCCGAGGAACGGGATCGAGGCGAGCGCGACGACGACGACCGCGAGCGCGACGCCGAGCGTCCGCTTCCGGTGGTCCATCGCGTCGGCGAGATGGACGGCGTAGTACCGGCGCAGGCGCTTGAACCACCCCTCGTCGTGCTCGTGCATCGTCTCCTTCAGGACGAGCGCCGAGGCGATCGGGACGGCGGTGAACGAGAGGAGGAGCGAGCCGAGGATCGCCGAGCAGACGGTGATCGCCATCGGCTTGAACATCTTCCCCTCGAGCCCCTCGAGCGTGAAGATCGGGAGGTAGACCGCGATGATGATCAGGACGCCGAAGAGGATCGGCCGGGCCACCTCGACGGCGGCGGCCCCGATGATCGTCTCGTGCTTCTTCCGCGGGTCCTCGCCCGGAGCGGGCTCGGCCCCCTTCTCCGTCTTGCGCCGTATGAAGTTCTCCATCATCACGACCGCGCCGTCGACGATGAGGCCGAAGTCGATCGCGCCGAGCGACATCAGGTTCGCCGAGACGCCGAAGATCTTCATCCCGAGGAAGCCGACGAGCATCGAGAGCGGGATCACGGCCGCCACGACGAGCGCGGCGCGGAGGTCCTTCAGGAAGATGAAGAGGACGAGGACGACGAGGAGCGACCCTTCGAGGAGGTTCTTGCGCACCGTGTAGGAGGTCCGGTCGATGACCTCGCTCTGGTCGTAGAACGGGACGATCGAGAGCCCCTTCGGCAGGCTCTCGGCGATCTCGGCGACCTTCGCCTTCACCCGCTCCGCGATCCTCTTGCCGTTCTCCCCCTGGAGCATGATGACCATGCCCGCGACGCTCTCGCCCTTGCCGTCGCGCGTGACGGCGCCGCTCCTCGGCATCTCGCCGACGGCCACGTCGGCCACGTCGGAGACGAAGACCGGGACGCTGTCGACCGTGGCCACGACGATCCGCTTCAGGTCCTCGATCCCGGTGGCGAGGCCCAGCCCGCGGACGGTGAAGCGCTCGGAGCGGTGCTCGATGAAGCCTCCGGAGAACGTCGCGTTGTTCTCCGAGAGGGCCGTTACGACCTGCCGGAGCGGGAGGCCGAAGCGGTCCAGCTTGCGCGGGTCGACGAGGACGTGGAACTCCTTCGTCTGGCCGCCCCACGAGTTGATCTCCGAGACGCCGCGCACGGCGCGCAGGCGCGTGCGGACGTCCCAGTCCTGCAGCGCCTTCTTCGTCATCGGGTCGGCGACGTCCCCCTCGATGAGGTACTGGTAGATCTCGCCGAAGGCGGTCGCCACCGGGCCGAGGGCTGGCTCGGTCCCCTCGGGGAGGCGCGCGCGGGCGTCGTTCACCCGCTCGGCCACGAGCTGCCGGGCAAAGTAGACCGGGACGTCGTCGTCGAAGACGATCGTCACGATGGAGAGGCCGAACTTCGAGAGCGAGCGGACCTCCTGCGAGCGCGGCACGCCCATCAGCGCGGTCTCGATGGGATAGGTCACCTGCTGCTCGACCTCGGTCGCCGAGAGGCCGGGGGCCTCGGTGACGACGACGGCCTGGTTGTTCGTCAGGTCGGGGAACGCCTCGACGGGGAGCTCGTTCCAGGCCCAGAGGCCCGAGAGGACGAGGAACCCGACCATCGCGTGGACGGCCATCCGCCGGCGGTACGCGGCGGCCACGAACCGCTCGATCCCCTTTCGGGCGCGGGCCGGTCTCGGCCTCGCCGCGGTGCCGGGGGCCGCGCTCTTCGCCGCTCACCTCACTCCTCCGCCGGCGCCGACGCCGAGAGGAGCTGCGACTTCAGGAGAAAGCTCCCCGCCGTCGCGACCTTCTCCCCGGCGGCGACGCCGGAGCGGATCTCGACGAGGCCCTCGCTGGACGCGCCGAGGGCGACCTCGCGCTTCTCGAATCGTCCCTTCGCTCCCGCCACGAAGACGTGCGGCTTGCCGTCCATCTCCTGGATGGCCGCCTCGGGGACGACGACCATCGGGCGGGGCGCCGACTCGCCGAGGGCGACGCGGGCGTACATCTCGGGCTTGAGGAGCCCGCCCGGGTTCGGCACCTGGCAGCGCACCGTCACGCGGCGCGTCTTCGGGTTCACCGCGTCGCCGACGAACGTCACCTGCGCGTCGAACGCCCGGTCGGGCCACGCGGCCACGTGGACCTTCGCCGGCCGTCCGGCGGCGACGAGCGGAATCCGCGTCTCGTCCACCTCGGCCAGGGCCCAGAGAGCGGTCAGGTCGCTCACCACGAAGAGGAGCGTCCCGGGCGTGACGGTGGTCCCGGCGGTCACGTGCTTCTCGAGGACGACGCCGGCGAGCGGCGCCCGGATCGGGACCGATTCCCCCGTCTCGCCCGTCGGGTCTTCCTTGTTCGTCACGCCGAGGTGCTCGAGCGCCTCCTCGGCGCGCCGCACCTCCGTCCTCGTCTGGTCCAGCTCCTCCCGGGCGGCCACCTGGTCGGTCTCGGCGCGCTGCCGCTCCTGGAGCGAGAGCGCCTTCTGCTCGTGCAGGCGCCCGGCCCGTTCCGCCGCCTGCGTCGCCCACGCCAGCTCCGTCTCGCGGCGGCGCCGGTCGGCGATGGCCTTGCGGTAGTCGGCCCAGGCGTCGTGGACGACCCGGCTGTTGAGCTCCGCCAGGACGGCGCCCTTTCCGACGCGGGAGCCCACCTCGGACAGGATCCGGACGACGTCGCCCTCCACGAGCGACCCGATCCGCGCCGTTCGCGTCTCGTCGAGGGCGAGGACGGCAGGCGCGTCGAACGTCGCCGCCCGGGTCACGCCCTTCGCCTCGACCACCTCGATCCCCGCCAGCGAGACCGACTTCTCGCCGAGCGTCACGGCGTCGGTCGGGGCCGCCACCGGAGCGGTCTCTTCCACCGGCTTCGCCGTGAAGATCCTCACTACGACGACCGCCGGCACGAGCAGCAGGCCGACGGCCAGAAGGACGCGGGGGAGGCGGCGGGGCAGGTGCCGCTGGTGGCGCTTCCAGAAGCTTTCGGGTTCGGGGGTACCGGGGCCGGGCGCTTCGGGGTGGCTGCTCACGGGAAGACCTCCTGTCCGAGTGCGAGGCGGGCGGCGAGGGTGGCGAGGCGGGCGTCGACGGCGAGGTCGAGCGTCTCCCTCACGGCTTCCGCCGTGACGCGCTCGGCGTCGACGAGCGGGAGCACTTCCGAAACCCCTTCGCGGAACGAGGCGCGGGCGGCGCCGCGGGCGCCGAGGGCGGAGCCGAGGAGGTCGGTGCGGGCGGCCTCTGCCCGGGTGGCGAAGGTCCGCGCGGCGCGGACGAGCCCGGCGGTGCCGGCGGCGGTCTCCAGCTCGACCGACCGCAGGACGGCCTCGGCGGCCCGGACGTCCGCCTCGGCCCGGGCGACGCCCGTCGCGTTCGTGTCGAAGAAGGGGAGCGGGAAGGAGATCCCGGCGAGCGCGGTGTCGAGCCCGCCCGTCCGCTTGTAGCCGGCCGTCAGCGACGGCTCGGGGGCGCGCAGCGCCTTCTCGAGGCGGAGCGTGGCGCGGGCCGCCTCGAGCCTCTCTCGCGCCTCGATCACGGCGGGGCGCGTGGCGGCGGCGGCCCGGCCGAGCGCCTCGGGCTCCCCCTCGGGAAGGGCGGGGACCTGGGGCATCGCGAGCCGCGCCGGGTCGACGTGGGTCTCCTCGCCGAGCAGTGCGGCCAGCCGCGCCGCGGCGTCGTCGAGCTCGAGCGTCGCGCGGGCGAGGAGAGCCTCCGACCGGGCGTTCTCGGCGCGCAGCTTCAGGAGGTCGCCCTCGGCCGACCACCCTTCGGCCACCCGCTTCTCCACGGTCGCGACCATCGTGCCGAGGACGTCGCGGCTCTCGGCCAGGGCCCCGACGAGGTCCCGGCCGCGCACCGCGGAGAGATAGAGGCGGGCCGCTTCGAGGACGACCCCTTCCACCTCGCCGCGCGAGACGGCCCGGGTGGCCCTCGACATGGCCGCGGCCTCGTCCCGGCGCGACGTCCACGTCCCGAAGACGGGGAGCGGCTGCGCCAGCTCGGCGACGACGTCGAGGTCGGCGTGCGCGTCGAACGGGTGCGCGTCGGTGCCGCGGCGCCAGTTCTCCACGCGGACCGTCGCCTCGGGGTTCGGCAGGCGGCGCGCCTTGCGGGCGCTCGCGTCCGAGGCGTCCCGCCGGGCGACGGAGGCGGCGGCGAGCGGAGCCCTTTCGGCGGCGCCCCTGAGGACGTCTTCAAAGGGAAGGGGCCGGGGGGCTGGGGCGGCGGGCTCCGCGCCCCGAACGGGGGAGGAGACAGCCGCCGCGAGGAGGAGGGAGAGAGCGAGACGGCTCATCGGCTGGGCAGCGTAACGCCGATTCACGAAATGAACCAGATGAGGCGGGGGCCGGGGAAGCGGCCTTCAGGAGCCGGCGCAGGGCGGGGTGGGGGAGGCTCGGGAGGCCGGTATAGGATCACGTCAGAATCGGGGACGGCCCGTCCGTTCCGACCCCCAGGAGGAACCGTATGAACCGCTCCGTCGACTACCGGAAGCGTGGCCAGGCCGTCTGGCTCGACAGCATCTCGGCCCGGATGATCGCCACGGGAGAGCTCGCCGGACGGATCGAGGCGGGCGCCATCTACGGGGTGACGTCGAACCCGACGATCTTCGCCCAGGCGATCGGCAAGGGCGACGGCGACTACGAGAACCGGATCGTGAACCTCGCCGACGAGGGGCACGACGCCTTCGAGGTCTACGACGACCTCACGCGAAGCGACATCGCCGCGGGAGCCGACCTCTTCGCGGCGCAGCACGCGGCGAACGCGGAAGACGGCTGGATCTCCCTCGAGGTCCTCCCGAGCCTCGCCTTCGACATCGAAGGGACGGTCGCCGAGGCCGAGCGGCTCCACAAGCTCCTGGGGCGCCCGAACGTCTTCATCAAGGTCCCCGCCACGCCGGCCGGCTGCGTGGCCATCCGCAAGCTGATCGGCGCGGGCGTCTCGGTCAACGTGACGCTCATGTTCAACCGCAAGCACTACCGCGACGTCGCGCACGCCTACCAGGACGGCGTCGCCGCATTCGTCGCGGCCGGAGGCGACCCTTCGAAGGTCGCTTCCGTCGCCTCCTTCTTCGTCTCGCGGGTCGACTCCCTCGTCGACAAGCTCCTCGGCGAGAAGGCGGGCGCGGCCCCCGCCCCTCTTCGCGCCCGGCTCGAAGGCCTGCGCGGCAAGGCCGCGCTCGCGAACGCCAGGGTCGTCTACCAGGACTACCTCGCCGCCTTCGGCACCGGCTCGTGGAAGGCGCTCGCGGCGAAGGGGGCCCGCGTGCAGCGCCCGCTCTGGGCCTCCACCGGGACGAAGAACCCCGCCTACTCCGACCTCCTCTACGTCGAGAACCTCGTCGGCCCCGACACCGTGAACACGCTTCCGGAAAAGACGCTCGAGGCTCTTCTCGACCACGGCCGCGACCTCGGGGACACCGTTCTCGAAGGCGTCGACGAGGCGCACCGGACGCTCGACGAGCTGAAGGAGCTCGGCCTCGACGTCGAGCACCTCGGCGAGAAGCTCCAAGGCGAAGGGGTCGTCTCCTTCGAGAAGTCGTACGACGAGCTCCTCGGCGTCGTCGAGGAGCGGCGCCGCGCCGCGCTCCTGGAGACGGCGCGGACGGTCCGGATCCGGCCGCAGTAGAACGGCGGAGGCATGAGCTCGGCCCCGGCCCCCGCGGCGACCATCGTCATCTTCGGAGGGTCGGGCGACCTCGCCCGGCGCAAGCTCGTCCCGGCCCTCTTCGAGCTCCACTGCCAGGGGCAGCTCGCCCCCGAGACCGCCATCGTCGGCTTCGCCCGATCGGTCGACTCCGACGAGGCCTGGCGCGCCGACCTGCGCTCGGCCCTCGCCGAGTTCGGCCAGACGGCCCACGGCGAGGAGGAGTGGCTCGCCTTCGCCGGGCGGCTCTTCCACGCCCGCGGCGACCTGAAGCAGACGCAGAGCTTCGTCGACCTGAAGGCCCGCATCGAGGCGATCGAGGCCGAGCGGGGTCTTGCGGGCAACCGCCTCTTCTACCTCGCCATCCCCCCCTCGGGCATCGGCGACGCCGCCGCGCGCCTCGGCGAAGCGGGGCTCGTCCACCCGGCCGAGGGGCCTGGGCCCTGGTCCCGCCTCGTCGTCGAGAAGCCGTTCGGGCACGACCTCGCGTCGGCCCGCGAGCTCAACGAGAAGGTCCACGCCTCCTTCCGCGAGAGGCAGATCTTCCGCATCGACCACTACCTCGGCAAGGAGACGACCCAGAACCTCCTCGTCTTCCGCCTCGGCAACGGCATCTTCGAGCCGCTCTGGAACCGGCGCTACGTCGACCACGTCCAGATCACCGTCGCCGAGACGCTCGGCGTCGAGGGGCGCGGAAAGTTCTACGAGGAGTCGGGGATCTTCCGCGACATCGTCGAGAACCACATGCTCCAGCTCCTCTGCCTCGTGGCGATGGAGCCCCCCGTCGCGTTCGAGGCGAACGTCGTCCGCGACGAGAAGGTCAAGGTCCTCCGCTCCATCCGCCCGCAGACGCCCGAGGAGATCCTCCGCGACACGGTGCGCGGCCAGTACGCCGCGGGGTCGATCGACGGCCGGCCCGTCCCCGGCTACCGGCAGGAGCCGAACGTCGCCCCCGCCTCCGGCCGCGAGACGTACGCCGCCTGGAAGCTCCAGATCGAAAACTGGCGCTGGGCCGGCGTCCCGTTCTACCTCCGCGCGGGCAAGCGCCTGCCGAAGCGGGTCACCGAGATCGCCATCACCTTCAAGACGCCTCCCATCGCCCTCTTCCGCAGGGCCGGCGTCCTCGTCCAGGAGCCCAACGTCCTCGTCCTGCGCATCCAGCCCGACGAGGGAATCGCCCTTCGCATCGGCGCCAAGCAGCCCGGCCCGACGATGCGCGTCGAGACGGTGAAGATGGACTTCAAGTATTCCGAGCACTTCGGCGAGAAGACCCCCGACGCCTACGAGCGGCTCCTCCTCGACGCCCTCCACGGCGACCCCACGCTCTTCGCCCGGCGCGACGAGGTGGAGGCGGCGTGGGAGCTCGTCACCGCCGTCCTCGACGTCTGGCGCGAGAACCCCGCCCGGGACCTCCCGAACTACGAGGCCGGTACCTGGGGCCCCGAGGGGGCGATGGAGCTCCTCGCCCGCGACGGCCGCCGCTGGCGGCGGCCGTAGAGCTCCGGTCCGGCAGCCTCACCCCATGCCGAAGACGCAGGTCACGGTCTTTCCGTCGTCCGCCGCCCTCGCCGAGGGGGTCGCCGAGCTCTTCGCCCTGCGCGCCGTCGAGGCGGTGGAGGAGCGCGGGCGCTTCCACGCCGCCCTCTCCGGCGGCACCACGCCGCTCGCCGCCTATCGCCGGCTCGCGGCCGCCCCGTGGGCCGATCTCGTCCCGTGGGGCTCGGTCGAGCTCTGGTTCGGCGACGAACGCTGCGTCGGCGAGTGCGACGGCGAGCGCAACGACGCCGCCGCGCGCGAGGCGCTCCTCCTTCACGTTCCGGCGCCGCCCGAGAACGTTCACCCCGTCGCGTCGCTGGCGCCGGACGGGGCCGCGCGCTACGAGGCGCTTCTCCGCGAGAGGCTCTCGTCCCCGGCTCCGGCCGTCCCGGTCCTCGACCTCGTCCTCCTCGGCCTCGGGGAAGACGGCCACACCGCCTCCCTCTTCCCCGGCCTCGCGGCTCTGGGGGAGACGGAACGGCTCGTCGTGAGGGTCGACGGCGCCCCGAAGCCGCCCCCGTCGCGCGTCACCTTCACGCTCCCCCTGCTGAACGCGGCGCGCTGCGCCGCCTTCGTCGTCTCGGGCCGGGGCAAGAGCGCGGCGCTCGCCCGGGTCCTGTCGGGAGACCGGGCCCTTCCGGCCGCTTGCGTCGACCCGCCCTTTGGAGAGAGGCTCTTCTTTCTGGACCGCGCGGCCGCGGGGGAGGACTGACCATGCTGCTCGCCGGAGACGTCGGCGGTACGAACATGCGGCTCGCCCTCTTCGAGGAGGAGGACGGGCGCCTCGTCGAGAAGCGCCGCGCGCGGTTCGCGACGCGCGACTTCTCGACCCTCCACGACGCGTTCGACGGCTTCCTCGCCGGGGAGAAACGTCTCGAAGCGGCCGCCTTCGGAGTCGCCGGTCCCGTGAGGCACGGCCGGGCCGAGGGGACGAACGTCGCCTTCTCGATCGACGCGGAGGAGATCCGCGCCGACCTCGGCGTCCCCGCGGTCGTCCTGAACGATCTCGAGGCGAACGCCTGGGGCCTCGCCGAGCTCGGCCCCGCCGACTTCGCCGTCCTGAACCGGGGCGAGGAAGACCCCACCGGCAACGGCGCCCTCATCTCGGCCGGGACCGGCCTCGGCGAGGCGCTCCTCTTCCGTTCCGGCCGCGGCTTCGTCCCGATGCCCTCCGAAGGGGGCCACGCCTCCTTCGCTCCGCGCAACGACGAGGAGATCGACCTCCTCAGGACCCTTCGCCACCGTCACGGGCACGTCTCGTGGGAGCGCGTCGTCTCGGGGCCGGGCCTCGTCACGCTCTACCGGTTCGAGCGCGCGCTCTCGGAGCTTCCCGAGCCCGAGTGGCTCACGAAGGCCCTCGCCGCCGCCGGCGACGCCGCTCCCGTCGTCAGCGGGGCCGCGCTCGACGAGACCGACCCCGTCTGCCAGCGGACGTTGCACCGCTTCGTCTCGCTCTACGGCGCCGAGGCGGGGAACCTCGCGCTGAAGACCCTCGCCACCGGCGGCGTCTACGTCGGCGGAGGGATCGCGCCGAAGATCCTCCCGCTCCTTCGCGACGGCTTCTTCACCGCCTTCACGGCCAAGGGACGCTTCGGTCCGCTCCTGGCGCGCATTCCCATCCGGGTGGTTCTCAACGACTCCTGCGCGATCCTCGGCGCCGCCCGGGCCGCCGCGCGGGCCACGGGAACGGAGGTGACGGCGTGACGGACCACGGAACGATCGGGACCCGGCTCCACCGCCACCTCTTCGAGACCGAACGGCGCTACCCGCAGGCCACCGGCGAGCTCTCGGCCCTTCTCTCCCAGCTCGCCCTCGCGGGAAAGCGGATCGCGCGCGTCCTCTCCCGCGCCGGCCTCGCGGAGGTCCTCGGCCCCTCGGGGAAGACGAACGTCCAGGGCGAGCAGCAGCAGAAGCTCGACGCCCTCGCCAACGAGATCTTCCTCGAGGCCTTCGCCTACGGGCAGCTCGTCCCGACCGTCGTCACCGAGGAGATGGACCTGCCGGCGCGGCTCCCCGAGAACGAGGCCGTCGCCGCCTCGGCGGGGAAGTACGTCGTCTTCGTCGACCCGCTCGACGGCTCCTCCAACCTCGACATCAACGGCGCCGTCGGGTCGGTCTTCTCCGTGAGGCGGATCGGCGGCTCGGGCCCCATCCACTCCGAGGCCGAGCTCCTCGCGCGCATCTCCCAGGAGCAGGTCGTGGCGGGCTACTTCGTCTACGGCCCCGCCACCATGCTCGTCTACAGCGCCGGCCCGAAGGCGGGCGTCCAGGGCTTCACTCTCGACCCCGGCATCGGCGAATTCCTCCTCTCCCACCCCGACATCCGCATGCCGCGGCGCGGGCCCTACTACGCCTGCAACGAGGGGTTCATCGGCTCGTGGCCCGCGGGGCCGCGGCGGTTCGTCGAAGCGCTCCGCACGCCCGACCCGGCGCGCGGACGCCCCCTCTCCACGCGCTACTCGGGGGCCCTCGTCGTCGACGTCCACCGGATCCTCCTGCGCGGAGGGATCTTTCTCTACCCCGGCACCGACGGCTCGCCGGACGGCAAGCTGCGGCTCATGTACGAGGCGGCCCCGCTCGCGGCCGTCGTCGAGGCGGCCGGCGGCCTGGCCATCGACGGACGCCGGCGGATCGTCTCCATCTTCCCGGAGCAGAACCACCAGCGGACTCCGCTCTACATCGGCAGCCGCGAAGACGTCGAGGAGCTGCAGCGGGCGATCGACTCCGCCCCCGCCGGCTGACGGCCCGCCCTTCCCATCTCCCCCCGGGCGCCCCTAGACTCCGCGCCTCCGGCCGCGGCCGGCAAGTTCAGGAGGACGAACATGAAGAAATCGACGGCGCTCCTCTGCGCCCTCGCGCTCGCGGCGCCCGTGGCGCTCGCGCAGCAGAAATCACCCGGGAAGGCCCAGCCGACCAAGGCGGCCGACGCCCCCGCCAGCACCGTGGCCGCGGCCCCCGCGGAAGCGAAGAAGGAGTCGAAGATGGTGAAGACCGAAAGCGGTCTCGGTTACGAGGACGTCGTCGTCGGAACCGGTCCCTCCCCCGAGACGGGCCAGACGTGCGTCATGCACTACACGGGCTGGCTCTGGGTGAACGAGGCGAAGGGGACGAAGTTCGACAGCTCGGTCGACCGCGGCTCCCCGTTCGAGTTCCCCATCGGGCGCGGGCGCGTCATCAAGGGCTGGGACGAGGGCGTCTCCACGATGAAGGTCGGCGGCAAGCGGACCCTCCTCATCCCGCCGCAGATCGGCTACGGCGACCGCGGAGCCGGCAACGTCATCCCGCCGGGAGCGACTCTCCTGTTCGAGGTCGAGCTCCTGGGCGTCAAGTAGGACCGGGAGACCTTCTCCAGAGGACGAGCGGCCCCCCTTCGGGGCGGGCCGCGATCGTCTCGCCCCCGGGAGAGGCGACGAGGAGCGAGAGCCCCGCCCCGAACGGCAGCGCCACCGCCTCGCCCCGCCCTTCCCTCTCGAAGAGGATCGCGTCCCTGAGACCGAACGTCCTCACCAGGACGGTTCCGTCCTCGAGGAGGGCCGGTCGGCCGCTCGGCTCGAGGCGGACGTCGGGCCCGAACGGCAGGGGCGTTCCCTCGGCGAGGCGGACCGAGAAGAGGACCGCCGCTCCGGCCCGTGACCCGGTTCTCTCCACGTCGTAGAAGAGCAGGCTCGCGCCGTCGGCCGTGAAGACCGGCCAGGCCCAGTAGGCCGATTCGGACCGGGCCACGCGCCGCGGCGAGCTCCCGTCGCGCCGCGCCACCCAGAGCTCGCTCGACGGAACGTCGCGGCGGACGAACGCCAGGAGGCTCTCGTCGGGTGAGAGCGCCGGCTCCACGCCGTCCGCCGCGAGCGTCCGCGCGGGGGTCCCGGCCGGAAGAGGCACCTCCACGATGCCCGCCTCCGTCGTTCCGATCACCGCGCTTCCGGAGCGTCCGACGACGGGACCCTCCACCGCCCCTCCGAGGGCGAGCCGCCGGAGGCGTGTCGACTCCGCGTCGACGAGCTCCCCGCTCCCGAGGAGGACCCGGCGGCCGCCCGGCAGCAGCGCGACCTCCATCGCCGCCGGGGCCGAGAGAGCGAGGGGAAGGGCCGTCCAGGCCGCGGCCGAGCCCGCCGAGGGTCCTGGCGCGGGACGGGTTCGTCCCGCCGCGAAGCCCCCTCCGAACGCGATCAGGACCGCCGCCGCCGTCGCCAGCCAGAACAGCGGGGGGACGTTGCGCGGACCGTCCGGCCCGGCGGAGAGGCGCGGCAGGCCGGACGACGAGGCCCGGGCGAGCCCGGCCAGCTCGGCCTGAAGCGTCTCGAGGTGAGGCAGCAGGACGCGCGCGGATTCGGGGCGCTTCCCGGGTTCCTTCTGGAGGCACCACGACACCACCCGCGCGAGCCGCTCGGGCACGCCGGCGACGAGGGCCGTGAGGGGCGAGGGGGAGTGGTTGAGGACGGCGTCGAACGCCGCGTCGGTGCTGCTGCGCGCGAAGGGCGACGTCCCCGTCACCAGCTCGAACAGGAGGATGCCGAAGCCGAAGAGGTCGCTCCGTCCGTCGACCGTCTCGCCCTTCACCTGCTCGGGGCTCATGTACCCGAGCGTCCCCACGACGAAACCGGTGTTCGTCAGGGTTTCGTAGCCGTTCTTCGGGTCGCCCCGTCCGGACGGCGCCGCCGTCTGGGGGTAGATCCAGCGGACGAGGCCGAAGTCTGCGATCTTCACGTTCCGGTGGGCGTCGACGAGGACGTTTTCCGGCTTCAGGTCGCGGTGGACGAGCCCCTTCTCGTGCGCGGCCACGAGAGCGCGGAGGATCCCCGCGCCCCAGCCGGCGATCGTCACCAGGTCCGGGCGCCAGTTCCCCTTCAGCACCTGGCGAAGCGACCCCCCGTCGACGTACTCCTCCACGAGGTAGCGGATCTGGACGTTCCGCGGCCCGAAGGGACCCGACAGGCTCACGACGGCCTCGCCGACGTCGTGGATTCCCACGATGTTCGGGTGCGAGAGCGCCGCCGCCGCGCGCGCCTCCCGAAGGAACCGCTCCACCGCGCGCTCGTCCTGCATCATTCCGAGCGGCAGGACCTTCACCGCCACGTCGCGCATCAGGCGCACGTCGCGCCCGAGGTACACCGAACCCATCCCCCCCGCCTCGATCGGCGCGAGGATCTCGTAAGGGCCAAGGCGTGTTCCGGGCGGCAGGGTCATCGTTGTTCTTCGGTCTTCGACGCTCCGGACATGATGCTCAAGATCCGAGCGGGAGGCAACGTCCGGTCCGCCTCGCTAGAATCCGGCTCGATGCTCCTCCTCTCGCGGACGATCCACTTCAACGCCGCCCACCGCCTCTTCCGTCGCGACCGGTCCGACGAGTGGAACCGCCAGACCTACGGCGCGGCCTCGAACCTCGCGGGCTATGGCCACAACTACGCCCTCGAGGTCTCCGTGGCGGGGGAGCCCGACCCCGAGAACGGGATGGTCATCAACCTCCACGATCTCGACCGCGTCCTGAAGGAAGAGGTCGACCGTCCCCTCGACCACCGCAACCTGAACGAAGAGATCCCCGAGTTCCAGGACACCATCCCCACCGCCGAGAACCTCGCCCGCTGGATCTGGGACCACGTCGCCGCCCGCCTCGCCCGCGAAGCCTGGCCCTGCCGCCTCGCCGCCCTCACCCTCACCCTCACCCCCGGCTTCCGCGTCGAACTGAAGGATTGAGGAGGGGGTCAGGTCTACCTTCTACACTCTGCTCGCAGCAGAGTGTAGAAGGTAGACCTGACCCCAGGCCCTACAGCGGGTGCGCGGTGCGGATCCGCTTGCGGAAGGTGACGTGCTCCGTCGCCCCCGCGGCTCTCGCGGCGGAGACGACCTGCTCGCGTCCCCACGCCACCTCGGCAGGGGCGTGGCTGTCGGAGGAGAAGACGAGCGGCACCCCGGCGGCCACGAGCCTGGCGAGGAGACGCGGCCCCGGGTACTCCTCTCCCACCGTCTTTCGGAGCCCCGCGCTCGAGACCTCGATCGCCACGCCCGCGACCCGCGCCGCCTCCACGGCGGCGGCCTCGGCCGCCGCGCACTCCGGCGGGCTGTGGTGCCCGAACTTCTTCGGCAGGTCGAAGTGCGTCATCACGTCGAAGAGCCCCGAGGCCGCCGCCTTCGCGAGCAGCCGGAAGTACTCGGCCCAGAGGTGCGCGCTCCCTTCCTTTTCGTGCCGCGACCCCGAGCTCGGAGCGTCGATCCAGTCTCCGGCGACGAAGTGGACCGAGCCGAGGACGACGTCCCAGTCGTAGGGCGCGAGGAGGGCGCGCAGCGTCTCCTCGTACCCCTCGGCGTAGTCGGCCTCGATGCCGAGGAGCACGTCGATCCGCCCGCGGAACTCCTCCCGGAGCGCGAGGACCTCCTCGACGTAGCCGGGCAGCTCTCCGCGCACCATCGCCAGGCCCGGCTCGGGGTCCTCGCCCGGGAGGAAGTAGAGCGGCACGTGGTCGGTGATCGCGATCTCGGTCAGCCCCCGCGAGAGCCCGTGGAGGACGTAATCTCGCGTGGCGCCGCCGGCGTGCCCGCAGCGGGCGGTGTGAACGTGGTAATCCGTCACGATCATGGCGGCGGAGGGTAGCAGGCCGCTGGCCGGCGAGGCAGGGCAGGGAGAGGGGACCCGTATGGCGATCCGTATCAATCGCGTCTACACCCGGGGAGGCGACAAGGGCGAGACGAGCCTCGTCGGAGGCCAGCGGATCGCCAAGGACTCCATCCGGATCGAGAGCTACGGAACCGTGGACGAGCTCAACGCGATCCTCGGCGTCGCCCGCATCTCGAACCGGGACCTTCCCGGCGCCTCGACCGAGGCGCGCGAACGCCTCGACGCCATCCTCTTCCGCCTCCAGAACGAGCTCTTCAACCTCGGCTCCGACCTCGCCACCCTTCCCGGCGACCGCCACCCGAAGCAGCCCGTCGTCGAGGCGCACCACGTCGCGTTCCTGGAGGCGACGATCGACGACCTCAACACCGGCCTCCCCGAGCTGACGTCGTTCGTCCTCCCCGGCGGCGGCCTCGTCGGCGCCCACCTCCACCAGGCCCGCACCGTCTGCCGCCGGGCCGAGCGGCTCGTCACCACCCTCGGCCGCCACGAGGCGATCGGCGACCAGTGCCTCGTCTACCTCAACCGCCTTTCCGACCTCCTCTTCGTCCTCTCGCGCTGGGCCGCCAGAGCCCGCTCAGAGCCCGAAACCCTCTGGCGCCCCGACTGATTTCCATTGGGGTCAGGTCTACCTTCTACACTATACTGACCCCATGAGCCGACCCCTCCGCCTCGACCACGCCGGCGCCCTGTGGCACGTGACCTCCCGCGGGAACGAGCGGAGAGAGGTCTTCGTCGACGACGAGGATCGCCGCGAGTTCGTGCGCCTTCTCGGCCGCTCCGTCGAGCTCTTCGGCTGGAAGCTGCACGCGTGGGTCCTCATGGGAAACCACTACCACCTCTTCGTCGGCACGCCCGAGGCGACCCTCTCCCGCGGGATGCGGCAGCTCAACGGCGACTACGCCGGGCACTTCAACCGGCGTCACGGGCGCGACGGGCACGTCTTCCAGGGCCGGTTCAAGGCGATCCTCGTCCAGCGCGAGGCGCATCTGCTCGAGGTGGCCCGCTACGTCGTCCGCAACCCGGTCCGCGCCGGGCTCGTCGCGTCCCCTGGAGACTGGCCGTGGAGCAGCTTCCGGGCGACCGCCGGGCTGGAGAGCGCACCGGAGTGGCTCGACACCTCCTTCGTCCTCGAGCAGTTCGGCTCCCGCCGGAGCGTCGCGGCCACGAAGTACCGGGAGTTCGTCCTCGACCAGGGAGCGGCCTCCTACGACCCGTGGGGCCAGGTCCTCGGCCAGATCTACCTCGGCTCGGCGTCGTTTGCCGAAGCGGCGCGCGGAGATGCGAAGCCGCCCGAGAAGGACCGTGAGGTGCCGAGGATCCAGCGGGAGCCCGTCACCCCGTCCGTCGAAGGGGTCGTCCGGCTCTTCGAGCAGGCCTTCGAGCTCTCCCTCGACGCCCTCCGCGACCGTCCCCGCCTCCTCTCGCGGGAACGGGCGCTCCTCGCCGCCGCGCTTCGCCGGCACGCCCGCGCCACGCTTCCGGCCATCGGTGAGGCGCTCGGCGTCGAGGTCTCGCGGGCGTCGATCCTGGCCCGGCGAGACGGCGCCGAAGGCGCGAGCAAGGAAGTGCGCAAGAAGATTGCCGCGTTCGAGAAGCTCCTGTCGGAGCGTTCCGCGTAGGGCGTTCCGTGTAGAGTGTAGAGCGTAGACCAGACCCCCATCCCTGGGGGCTCCCGGGCGCTAGAGGCGTTCGAGGAGCCGGGGGGGGAGGTAACCCTTGAGCTCGGCGCGGCCGGCGCCCAGCTCGGCGTGGATCTCGAAGATGGCGAGGGCGGCCTTCTTCATCGGCACGTCCACGTCCTTCCGGCCCGAAACGAGGCGGCCGACGAGGTTCCCGAGGTGGGGCTCGTGGCCGACGACGAGCGCGGACACGCACCCGGCCGCATCCAGCTCCTCGAGGATTCCGGACGGATTGGCGCCGGGGACGAGCGCCTCGGTGATCGTCGGCTCGCCCTTGAACCGGCACGCCGCGGCGACGGGCTCGGCCGTCTGCCGGGCGCGGAGAAGGGGAGACACGAAGATCGCGTCGAAGTCGGGTTCCATGCGGCCGATGGCGCGGGCCACGAGCTTCATTCGCCTCGTCCCGCCCTCGGTGAGAGCGCGGTCCGCGTCGAGGCCGCTCGGGGAGAGGGCTTCCGCCTCCGCGTGACGCAGGATGTAGAGGAGCATGGAGAAAATCTACCACACGGAAACGGCGAACCCGGCCGAAAGCTCATTCGAGCCCGGCCAGCTCCGGGAGCGAATCAGGAGCGCGAGGAGCGCTCTCCGGACCGTCCTCGTCGTCCCGCCTTCCACGTTCTTCTACACTCTGCGGGGAATCGATCCGCCGTCGAAGCGAGGATAGAGATGCCGAACAAGAGCCACTACAAGGTCGTCATCATCGGGTCGGGCCCCGCGGGCCTCACCGCCGCCATCTACGCCTCCCGCGCCAATCTCGAGCCGCTCGTCCTCGAGGGAGTCCAGCCCGGCGGCCAGCTCACGACCACGACCGAGGTCGAGAACTACCCCGGCTTCGAGCACGGGATCCAGGGCACCGAGCTGATGGACGTCACGCGCAAGCAGGCCGTCCGCTTCGGCACCGAGGTCGCCACCGACACCGTCGTCGACGCCGACCTCGCCCAGCGCCCGTTCACTCTCTCCCTCGAGAGCGGCACGAAGGTCACCTGCGACGCCCTCGTCATCGCCTCGGGCGCGACGGCCAAGTACCTCGGCCTCCCGAGCGAGCAGAAGCTCATGGGCCACGGCGTCTCGGCCTGCGCCACGTGCGACGGCTTCTTCTTCCGGGGCAAGGAGGTCGCCATCGTCGGCGGCGGCGACACGGCGATGGAAGAGGCGAACTTTCTCACCAAGTTCGCGTCGAAGGTCTGGCTCGTCCACCGCCGCAACGAGTTCCGCGCCTCGAAGATCATGGCCCAGCGCGTCCTCGACAACCCGAAGATCGAGGTCGTCTGGGACAGCACCATCACCGAGATCCTCGGCGAGCCCGAGACCGGCGTGAGCGGCATCCGCGTGAAGAACCTCAAGACGGGCGCCGAGCGCGAGATCCCGGTGAAGGGCTACTTCTCGGCCATCGGCCACGAGCCCAACACGAAGATCTTCCGCGGCAAGCTCGCGATGAACGACGTCGGCTACCTCGAGGTCAAGCACCCGACGACGTACACCTCCGTCGAGGGCGTCTTCGCCGCGGGCGACGTCGCCGACCACATCTATCGCCAGGCCGTCAGCGCGGCGGGCGAGGGGTGCAAGAGCGCCATCGACGTCGAGCGCTGGCTCACGAAGTAGAAGCCGGTTCCGGCCCGGTCCCGGCTAGAAGGCCTGGCCGCTCGAGAAGGAAAAGAGCCACCCGGTCCGCCCGAGCGGATCGGGGTGGAGCGCCCTCGCGACGTCCATCCGCAGCAGGACGTTCTTCCCCGCGCGCGGCAGGCCGAAGCGCAGGCCCACGCCGACGTCGGCGAGTCGCCAGGCGCCGTCCGGGTCGCCCCACGAGACGCCCGCGTCCGCGAAAGCGGCGGCGCCGACGACCACGATCCGGAAGACGTCGGGAAGGAGGGTCGTGCGGACCTCCACGTTCGCCGTGGCGTTCCCCGTCCCCGACACCGCGTAGAGCCGGTAGCCCCGCACCCCGTTCAGCCCGTCGAGCCGAATCTGGTACTCCGGGTCGGCCCTCCACGACGACCGCACGCCCACGCGGGTCGCCACGAGAAGCCGGCCGGCCGGCCACCAGCCCCGAACCGCCGCGGAGACGAGGCTGTTTCTCAGCCCTCCTTCGAAACGCGTTTCGCCGGAAGCCGAAACGAGAGCGAAGCCCGATCCCGCCGCGGTGCCGACGGACCCCGAGGCCCGGACGCGCCCGGCCGCCGTCGCGCCCAGGATCGAGGGCGACAGGGCGAGGTCCACCCGTCCCACCGGCGCGAGGTTGAAGTCCTCGTCCTTGCCGAGCTGATCGTGGTCCCGCCGCACGATCCAGCCCCGCTCCTCCCGCTGGAGCCCGGCCCCCGCCCAGAGGAACGTCCTCGCCTCCGGCACGGGCGGCGGCCCCGTCCGTTCGCGCAGCTCCACGTCCTCCCACGAGACGAAGGCGACGAGACGATCGGCCCGATCCCCCGCGGCCCGCAGCAGGAGCCCTCCCTCGGCATCGAAGCGGCGCTCGCGCTTCTCCCACGTCGAGACCTCCTCTCCTCCGGCGTAGACCTTCGTGTCGTACGCGGCCTGCCGGAAGGAGAGGAGCGCGGAGCGCGGCGTGAGAAGAGCGTCGAACGGCCGCACGAGGCGCAGGTCCACCGACTGCCCGTCGGAGAGGTCCGCGGCGGAAGCCGTCAGCGTCCATCGCGAGCGGAGGAGCTGCGGCTCGATCCACGTCAGCGATCGGGACAGCCGGTCGGTCCCCCTGTCGTAGCGAAACGAGAGGGTCCGCCCCGAACCGAACAGGTTCTCCTCCTCGAGCCCGAACTGGTACGTCATGACCCCGCCCTTGTTCGACAGCGCCAGCCGGGGCTTGAGCGTCCAGTTGTCGCCCGTCCGCACCACCACCCTCGTCCCCTCGGCCGTCACGCTCACCGTCCGGAACAGCCGGGTCGCGCGGAGCCTCCGCTCCGCCTCCGCCAGGGTGGCGGGGCTCAGCTCGTCCCCGGGCGCCAGCAGCAGCTCGCGCCGCACGAACGCCTCCCGCGTCACCGTGTGGAGGCCGTTCGCCAGCCCGTAGGGAACGAACGCGTACGCGGCCTCCGCCTCCGAGAACACGTCCTCGCGAACCACCACGATTTCGGTGATCCGTGCCGCAGGCTCGCCCGCCGGCGCCTCTGCGACCCAGAACGAAGCCAGCAGAGCGGCGGCAAAGCGAAAGCGAGCCCGCACGAAGTCCCGAGAATAGGCCAGGGACGCCCAGGGGTCAGGTCTACCTTCTACACTCTGCGCCGCGGCGCAGAGTGTAGAAGGTAGACCTGACCCCGGGTGCCAAACCCGTGGCTTTGACATTCCGGGCGGGCGGCGGTATGTTCATCGGCCCTTTTGACCCGAGGTCGGGGAGGAATCGATGTACGCCGTTATCCGCACCGGTGGGAAGCAGGTCAGGGTCGCCAAGGGCGACGTCATCCAGATCGAGCGTTTCCCTAAAAAGACCTTCACCAAAGGCGATGCGCTCGAGCTGCCCGAGGTCCTGGCCGTTGGCGACGGGGAAACCCTTCGTCTCGGCTCTCCGCTCGTTGCCGGGGCCGCCGTTCACGGCGTCGTCGTGCGCGAGATGAGGGGCCCCAAGCTCATCGTCTACAAGAAGAAGAAGCGCAAGGGGTACCAGCGGAGCCACGGCCACCGCCAGAACCTCATCGAAGTCCGGATCGACTCGATCTCGGTCTGAGACTCTTCCGAGGAAGCTGCTATGGCTCATAAAAAAGGTCAGGGTTCCTCCCGCAACGGCCGCGACTCGAACGCCCAGCGCCTCGGCGTGAAGCGTTTCGCGGGCCAGTGGGTCACGGGTGGCTCGATTCTCGTCCGGCAGCGCGGCACGCCGCTCAAGCCGGGCGACAACGTCGGCCGCGCCAAGGACGACTCGCTCTTCGCGAAGGTCGACGGCATCGTCGACTTCAAAGACAAGGGTCGCCTCGGCCGCTACGTCAGCGTGACGCCTGGCGCGTGCCCCGGCACCGAGGCCCCGGCTGCCAACTGATTCCGGGCGGGGCGCCCTCCGGGCGCCCCGATCCGAAACCTCCGGCACGGGCTTCTGAATGTTTCTCGACGAAGCGTCGATCCAGGTCGTGGCCGGCGATGGCGGCAACGGCTGTGTCGCGTTCCGCCGCGAGAAGGGTGAGCCTCACGGCGGCCCCAACGGCGGCGACGGGGGAGACGGCGGCAGCATCCGCATCTCCGCCGACGAGAACTTCAACACCCTCTATCCCTTCCGGTTCAAGAAGCGGTTCATCGCCGGCCGTGGCCAGCACGGCATGGGCTCGAACTGCAAGGGGAAGAAGGGCGCCGACATCGACATCACCGTTCCCGTCGGCACCGTCATCAAGGACGCCGACTCCGGCGAGCTCCTCGCCGACCTCGCCGAGCACGGCCAGGCCGTCGTCGTCGTCAACGGCGGCCGGGGCGGCCGTGGCAACCAGCACTTCGCCACCCCCTCGCACCGCACGCCGCGCCGGGCCGACCCGGGTGGCGAAGGCGAACGCCGCGCCCTCGCCCTCGAGCTGAAGCTCCTGGCCGACGTGGCCCTCGTCGGCTTCCCGAACGCCGGCAAGTCGACCCTCATCTCCGCCATCTCCGCCGCGCGCCCGAAGATCGCCGACTACCCCTTCACGACCCTCGTCCCGAACCTCGGCGTCGTCTCGTGGGAGCGCTTCAAGACCTTCGTCGCGGCCGACGTCCCGGGCCTCATCGAGGGGGCGAGCGAAGGGCACGGCCTCGGCATCCGCTTCCTCAAGCACGTCGAGCGCTCGCGCCTCCTCTGCCACCTCGTCGACGCCGCCGCCCTCGACCCCGAGGACCCCGACGCCGCCGAGAAGGCCGTCTCCGTCATCGAGGGCGAGCTGCTGGCCTTCGCCCCCGAGCTGGCCGCGCGCGAGCGCGTCCTCTGCGCCAACAAGATCGAGATCGCCACCGACGAGCAGGTCGCCGCCCTGAAGGCCGCCGCAAAGCGGCGCGGCCTCCGCTTCTTCCCGATCTCGGGCGCCGCGCACAAGGGCCTCGACGCCCTCGTCACGTGGCTCGGCAGCCGGCTCGAGGCGATGCACACCAAGCCGGTCCCGGTCCTGCCCGTCGAGTCCATCGTCCCGCCCGCCGAATAAGGAAGCCCCATGCGGAATCGCACGCACCTTCTCGGCGTCTACGGTGGTTCTTTCGACCCGATCCACCTCGGCCACCTCCTCCCGGTGGAGGAAGCGCGCGTCGCCACCGGCCTCGACGACATCCTCTACGTCCCCGCCTTCGCGCCGCCGCACAAGCCGCAGGGGCCCTCCGCCTCGGCCTTCCACCGCTTCGCCATGTGCGCCCTCGCCCTCGAGGCGTACCCGCACCTCCTCCTTTCCGACTTCGAAGCCTCGCGCGGCGGCACCACCTACACCGTCGAGACCCTTCGCCACGTCCGCGCAAACCACCCCGAGAGCGAGGTCTTCCTCGTCGTCGGCTCCGACTCCGCCGCCGGCCTCGGCACCTGGCGCGAGTGGCGCGAGGTCGTCGCCGGCCACCGCGTCGTCGTCGTCTACCGCGAGGGCGTGGACTACTCCGCCCTGCGCGAAAAGCTCCCGCCCGAGCTCTCCGCCCGCCTCGCTCCGCTCGGCGCGCGCCCCCACGACGAAGTGGCCGAGAACCAGACCATCTTCTGGGCCGGGAACGCCCCGGTTACAATCTCCTCCACGTGGATAAGAAGCGCACTCCCGAGCGTCCAAAGCCTGAGCGAAAGTCTTCCTCCCCCGGTGGAGCGGTACGCAAGGCGTCATCGCCTGTACGTCGCCCCCTGACGGGGGCCAAGCCCGCGCCGAAGCCCAGGGCCGGAGGAAAGCCCGCACCGGCATCCTCGGCCGCGGCCCGGCCCGCAGCCGGGCCGGCGAAGGCCGCCGCTGCCGCAAAGCGCCCGGCCGCAAAGCCCCTGGCTGCAAAGCCCGCGGCTGCCAGGCCCGCTGTCGCCAGGTCGGCTGCCGTGAAGCCGGCGAGCGCCGCCAGGCCTGCCGCCCGCAAGCCCGCCGAGCCCCGGCGCCCCGCTCCCGCGGCGAAGAAGCCCGCCCCCGGCAGGCGCCCCGCCGTTCCGCGCAGCCTCGGCATGGGCAAGCGCGCCCCGGTCGGCCCGCCGCCCGCCCCGCCCGCCGGCGCCGCCGACGAGATCATCGCCAGCACGCTCACGAAGGCCCGCGGCAAGCGCGCTCCCGCCGCCACCGCCGCCGCCGAGCAGGCCCGCCTCGACCGCAACGCCGAGGCCGACCTCCGCGTGGCGCGCCAGATCCAGCTTTCCGTCCAGGCCCTCCTCGACAAGAAAGCCGAGAAGCTCGTCGTCCTCAACCTGAAATCGCTCAACGCCTTCGCCGAGTACTTCGTCCTCGCCTCCGCCACCAACGAGCGGCAGTGCCAGGCGATGTCCGACGCGGTGGAGCTGGCGATGAAGGCCGAGGGGCGGCGCACCTACTCGCACGAGGGCTACAGCAAGGGCGCGTGGATCCTCCTCGACTACGGCGACGTCGTCTTCCACCTCTTCCACGAGGAGGCCCGGCGGTTCTACGGGCTCGAGCGCCTCTGGGGCGACGCCCCCGAGGAAACGCAGGCCTTCACGAAGACGCCGTAGAGGCCATAGAGGCCATAGATGCCACGGTGGCCTTAGTGGAGGGGGGCCGAGCGGCGTGACGCTCTTCGCCACGCGCCACCGCGGCCTCGCCGCCGAGCTCGAACGGCTCGAGCGGAGCCTCGACTCCGACGCCACCGTCCTCCTCATCGGCGCCCCCGGCAGCGGAAAGGACCGGCTCGCCCGCATCCTGCACGCCCGCTCCGGGCGGGCCGCCGAGCCGTTCGTCCGCATCGACCTCCCCTCCCTCTCCGACGACCTCTTCGACAGCGAGCTCTTCGGGCACGAACGCGGCGCCTTCACCGGCGCCGTCGCGGGCAAGCCCGGCCTCCTCGAAGGCGCCGCCGGCGGCACCCTCTACCTCGACCACATCGACGTCCTCACTCCCCGGGCGCAGGGCAAGCTCCTGCGCGTTCTCGAGGAACGCCGTTTCCGGCGGGTCGGCGGGACCCGCGAGAACGTCGTCGCCGCCCGCTTCGTCGCCTCCGCCGCGCCCGACCTCCCGCGCCGCGTCCGGGCGGGGGAGTTCCGGGAAGACCTCTACTACCGCCTCGCCGTCCTCACGGTGAAGCTCCCCACCCTCGCCGAGCGCCGGGGCGACCTGATTCCCGCCGCGAGGGCGCTCCTGCGCGAAGGAGGCAGCCCGCTCTCCTTCACCCCGGCGGCCGAGAAGGCGCTCCGGGCCCACCCCTTCCGGGGCGGCTTCCGCGAGCTCGAGAACGTCGTGAGGCGCGCCGTGCTGGAAGCGGGAGCCCGGGGAGCCGACGCCGTCGACGAGCCCCACCTCGGCCTCCTCTCGGCCTCCGACCCCGAGGCCCTCCTCGCGGCCGCTTCCCGCTCCAGCTGGTCCCTCCGCCGCCTCACCGACGCCTACGTCGCCCTCGTCCTCGCCGAAACCGGCGGAAACGTCGCCGAAGCGGCCCGCCGGCTCGGAGTCGCCCGCAAAACCCTCTACGCCCGGGGTCAGGTCTACCTTCTACACTCTGCGGCACGCGCCGCAGAGTGTAGAAGGTAGACCTGACCCCAAGAAGGAAACCCGCTCCGGAAGCTGCTCCCCGTGCTAGAGTCCCGCGACTCTGAAAGAGGGAGAAGCCCATGGTGACGAAGCCCTCGGCCCCCGCCAAGAAGGCACCTGAAAAAGCCCCCGTAACTCCCACCGCGAAGGTCCCCCCGAAAGCGCCCTCCAGGGCGTCGGCGAAGGCTTCCGACAAGCCTTCGAAGGACCCGATCGAAAGCTACCGAAAGCAGCTCCTCACGCGCCAGGAGGAGCTCATCCTCGACATTTCCCGCAATCGCCAGGTCACCGACGACACGGTGGACGAGCAGGCGCAGGACATGGTCGACCGCGCCACCTCCGCCTACACCCGCGAGTTCGCCTTCTCCCTCTCCGAATCCGATCGCAAGGCCCTCCTCCTCATCGAGCAGGCGCTCCTTCGGATCGAGCAGGGAACCTACGGCGTCTGCGTCCACTGCCAGGGCGTGGTCCAGGAGAAGCGGCTCGAGGCCGTTCCCTGGGCGCGGCACTGCCTCGAATGCCAGGAAATGCAGGACAAGGGCCTGCTCTGATCCCAGGCTAGCTTCCCGTGCGCGGCGATCCGTTCGGCGCCCTCGCGCCGCTTCTCGCGGCCGCCGCGAGCGCCCCGCTTCCCCCGGTGCTCACCATCCTCGGTGACGACGAGTGGTTCGTCGCCGAGGCGGCGCACCGCGTGGCGAAAGTCTTCCGGGGCGCCTTCCCCGACGGAGAGGTCACCGAGTACGACGGCACCGGCAACGGCGTGAAAGAGGCCGTCGCCGACGCGGCCACCATCGCCCTCTTCGCCACCAACCGCCTCGTCTCGCTCGACGTCACCGAGCTCCTCCGGACGAAGAAGCTGACGGCCGACGAGATCGACTCCCTCCTCGACGAAGCCGAAGACGCCGGCCTCGGCGCCGCGCCCGGAGCCCCGTCCGAGCCCCGCACCCTCGACCGCCTCGCCCGCAAGGCCCGCGCCCTCGCGCGCGACGCCGGCGCCCTCGTCGAGGGCGATGCCGCCGAGACCGCCCGCAAGCTCACCGGCCGCGTCAAGCGCGGCGACCGGGCCCCCGAGCTCGCGCAGCTCCTCTCCCGCCCCGTCGACGACGGCGAGGCCGCCGAAACCGCCCTCGGCCGCCTCCTCGACTACGTCCTCCGCGCCCGGGCGGGCGACAACGTCCTCCTCCTGCGCGCCCTCTCGCCCGACCCCGACCACGCCGCCCTCGCCGAGCTGCGCCGCGGGCCCCTCGCGCGCCTCTACGTCCCCGACGACGCCGAACGCCGCGGGCGCCTCCACGCCCTCGGTCTCGAGCGGGTCCTCGAGCGGGGCAAGAGCGCCGAGCCCGACGTCTTCGAGACCCTCACCGAGCGGGGCCGTCTCACCGCGCGCGCCTTCCTCTCCGAGCTCGACCGCCTCGTCGACGCCGCCCCCGGCCCCCGCGTCACCGCCGAAGCCGCGGCGCGCCTCATCGCCGACGAGCGGAAGGAGTACGGCTCCGACTTCGTCGAGGCCGTCGCGCGCAAGAAGTTCCTCGAGGCCCTCCGCATCGCCGAACGCCTCTTCGCCGCCGACGACTTCACCGCCTTCCGCGCCTTCGGCAAGGACGCCGGCAGCGCCCCGGCGAAGAAGGGCCCGAAAGGGGAGGCCGCCTTCTTCCCCCTCCTCGGTCTCCTCGCGGGCGAAATGCGCCGGATCCTCGCGCTGAAGGCCGCCTTCGCCGAGCCGGGCGCCGAAGCGCCCCAGCGCCGCGCCGACTACCGCGTCTTCGTCGACCGCGTCCTCCCGCACCTCAAGATCCCCCGCCCCGGCGCCGCGCCCGTCCCGGTCGACGGCCACCCCTTCGTCCTCCACAAGGCCTACCTCGCCTCCTTCGAATGGACCCTCGACGAGCTCGCCGCCGCCCTCTCCGGCCTCGCCGCCATCGACCGCGGCGTCAAGACCGGCGTCGGCTCCGGCCCCGACCTCCTCCAGTCCTGGCTTCTCGAAAGAGCGGGGTCTGGTCTACGCTCTACACTCTACGGAACGTAGAGTGTAGAGCGTAGACCAGACCCCGCCCCACTTCGTGCCCTTCAACGCAGAGAACGTAGAGTGTAGAAGGTAGATCTGACCCCCATGACGGAAAAGAAAGCGCTCGTCACCGGCATCACAGGACAGGATGGCTCGTACCTCGCCGAGCTCCTCCTCGCCAAGGGCTACGAGGTCCACGGCCTCATCCGCCGTTCCTCGTCCTTCAACACCGCGCGGCTCGACCACATCTACCAGGACCCGCACGACGCCGGCCGCCGCCTCTTCCTCCACTTCGGCGACCTCAACGACGCCTCGTCTCTCAACACCGTCCTGCGCAAAATCCAGCCCGACGAGATCTACAACCTCGGCGCGCAGAGCCACGTCAAGGTGAGCTTCGACGTCCCCGAGTACACGGGCGAGGTCACCGCCCTCGGCGCCGTCCGCATCCTCGAGGCCGTCCGCGAAGCCGGAATCCGCCCGCGCTTCTACCAGGCCTCCTCCTCCGAGCTCTTCGGCAAGGTGGTCGAGACCCCGCAGCGCGAGACGACCCCCTTCTACCCGCGCAGCCCCTACGGCGTCGCCAAGCTCTACGCCTACTGGATCACCGTCAACTACCGCGAGAGCTACGGCCTCTTCGCCTGCAACGGCATCCTCTTCAACCACGAGAGCCCGCGCCGCGGCGAGACCTTCGTCACCCGCAAGATCACCCGCGCCGTCGGCCGCATCGTCCACGGCCTCCAGGACGCCCTCTGGCTCGGCAACCTCGACGCCCAGCGCGACTGGGGCTTCGCCGGCGACTACGTCGAAGCCCAGTGGCGGATGCTCCAGGCCGACCAGCCCGACGACTACGTCGTCGCCACCGGCGAGACCCACACCGTCCGCGAGTTCTGCGACAAGGCCTTCGCCTTCGCCGGCATCACCCTCGCGTGGGAAGGGGAGGGCGTGAACGAGACGGGCCGCTGCACGAAGACGGGCAAGACCCTCGTCCGCGTCGACCCGCGCTACTTCCGCCCGGCCGAGGTCGAGCTCCTGCTCGGCGACCCGGCGAAGGCGAAGAAGGAGCTCGGGTGGCAGCCCACGGTGACGTTCCAGGAGCTCGTCGAGATGATGACGAAGGCCGATCTCGACCTCGCCGCGACGGAGTCGTGACGCGGGGCCGGACGCCCGGCGCCACGCGGCCGACTCCGGATCTCGCCGCGTGAGGATCCTGGTCACAGGGGCGGCGGGCTTCATCGGGGCCGCCGTCTCCGAGCGGCTGCTGGGCCGTGGCGACACGGTCGTCGGCGTCGACGACCTCAACGACTCCTACGACGTCCGCCTGAAGGAGTGGCGCCTCCGGCGCCTCCTCTCCCGCCCCGGCTTCCGGTTCGAGCGCGCGAACGTTGCCGACGCCGCCGGGATGGACCGCGTCTTCGCCGACGCCCGGCGCGACGGCCCCGTGTCGGCCGTCCTCAACCTCGCGGCGCGCGCCGGCATCCGGCCCTCGGTCTCCTTTCCCCGCGCCTGCTACGAGACCAACGTCCTCGGCACCCTCACCCTTCTCGAGGCGTGCCGTGCCCACGGGGTGTCCCGCTTCGTCCTCGCCTCGTCGTCCTCGGTCTACGGAGACTCCCCGCGCATCCCGTTTCGCGAGGACGACCCTCCCGGCAGGCTCCTCTCCCCCTACGCGGCCTCCAAGCAGGCGGCCGAAGAGCTCTGCCGCGTCTACGAGCGGCTCCACGGCCTCCGCACCACCGTCCTGCGCTACTTCACCGTCTTCGGCCCCGCCGGCCGCCCCGACATGAGCCCCTTCCGCTTCGTCCAGTGGGCCTTCGAGGGGCGCCCGATCCGCGTCTTCGGCGACGGCTCCCAGACCCGCGACTTCACCAGCGTCGACGACATCGCCGAAGGCACCCTCGCCGCCCTCGACCGGGGCGGCGAGGGCCCGTACAACCTCGGCAACGATCACCCGGTGCGCCTCCTCGACTTCATCGCCCTCGTCGGCAAGGCGGTCGGCCAGCCCGTGCGCCTCGAGCACCTCCCGCCGAGCCCGGCGGACGTCCCCGCCACCTGGGCGGACCTCACGCGGGCCCGGAGGGAGCTGGGGTGGGAGCCGAGGGTGTCGTGCGAGGAGGGCGTCGGGCGCCTGGTGGAGTGGTACCGGCAGAACCGGGAGTGGGCGGCGGAGGTGGGGACGGAGTTGGGGACGGAGGTGGGGACGAGGTGAGCGCCGAAGGCGCTCCGTCCGGGCCTCGGCGGGTTGACGCGCTCGCGGCGAGGAGCCTATTCTTAACCGCATCGAGGCACCTCGGTCGTGCTCGTCCAGCGGGCTTCCCAGGTAGCCCGTTCAGAAATTCAGACGATGCGTACCGGGGCGGGGGCAGCGGCCTTGCCATCCACGCTGCCACCCAAGGGGCCGGAGGCTTCTCAACGCGGACCGGCCGTGTTGCTAAACTGTTCCCCTGCAATGGTTTGCGCGGCAAGAAAAGCCGCTTGCCGACGAACCGCCCTCTCGTCGCGGGCTGACGCCGTTTCCCCGGCAGAACCCCCCAAAACCCGTTGAAGTATTCACCTCCGCTGGACGGAATCCGCGCCATCGCCATCCTGGCGGTGCTCGTCTACCACGTCTTCCCGAAGGCGCTTGGGGGCGGCTTCACCGGGGTCGACGTCTTCTTCGTCCTCTCCGGCTACCTCATCGCGTCGGTCATCCTCTTCGACCTGCGCGAGGGGAGCTTCTCGATGCGGGAGTTCTACCTCCGTCGCATCCAGCGGCTCCTCCCCAACGCGGCGGCCACCGTCCTCGTCACCGTCCTCCTCGCGGGCCTCCTCCTCGTCCCGTCCGAGGCGGTGAAGACGGCCCGGCACGGCGTCTGGGCGCTCCTCAACCTCTCCAACGTCTACATCTGGAAGAACCTCGGCGGCTACTGGGGCGACTCGGGCGAATACGCCCCCTTCCTCCACACCTGGTCCCTCGCCGTCGAAGAGCAGTTCTACCTCCTCTTCCCGGCCGCCCTTCTCTTCCTCTCGCGCCGTCGGGTCCCCCGCGTCGTCGCGGCGGTCGCGGCCCTCGCGGCGGGCAGCTTCGCCCTCTCGCTCTGGGCCACCCGCCACCAGCCCGACGCGGCCTTCTACCTTCTCCACACGCGCGCCTGGGAGCCCCTTCTCGGAGCCCTCCTCGCCGCCATTCGGGTCCCCGCTTCGGGCGCGGCTCCCCTCCGCCCCTTCCGCCCGTCGCGGGCCACGGAAATCGCCGGCTGGGCGGGCCTCGCCGCCATCCTCGCCGCGTCCTTCCTCGTCACGGGCGAGCAGCCTTTCCCCGGCTTCGTCGCGCTCGTCCCCACTCTCGGCGCCGCGGCCGTCGTCGTCTCCGTGGCCGAAGGCGAGGGCTCCCTCTCGCGCTTCCTCTCGGCGTCGCCTCTCGTTCTCGTCGGAAAGCTCTCGTACTCCCTCTACCTCTGGCACTGGCCGGGAATCGTCCTCGGGCGCCTCCTGGCCGACCACCGCGGCTTTCCGAAGCGCGAAGGCGAGCTCTTCGGCGCCGCTCTCGGAATCGCGATGGCCGTCGTCGCCTACCACGCCGTCGAGCAGCCGCTCCGCCGTCGCGGACCCGGCCGGCGGGGGCGCCTCGTCGGCCTCGGCCTCGGCTTCTCGGCCGCCGCCGCGGCGAGCCTCTTCCTCTCCCTCCGTCCCGCGACTCCCGATCCCCTCGGCCTCTTCGAGCGTCCCGCCTTCCACGTCAACCTCTACAACGCCGCGGGAGACGGGGTCACCGGCGCGCTCCGCGAAGGCGCGCGCTACGCCGACGTCCTCGAGCCCCCCTCCCAGCCGCGCGCGGCCGACGCCTGGCGAAGCGGCGGCATCGTCCACCCCTGGGGCGGCGGCACGCCCCGCGTCGTCGTCCTCGGCAGCTCTCACGCCCTCATGTACGGCAAGGTCGTCGACGACGCCTGCCACCGCATGAACCTCTCCGTCGCCTTCCTCTGCGCCGACGGCATCTCCCCCTGGTTCGGCAACAACGACGAGAACAGCTTCTCGAAGGAGTTCGACGAGGCGCGGCGCCGCGCCCTCCGCGCCTGGAAGCCCGACCTCGTCCTCGTCTTCGAAAGGTGGGACACGGCCGACGAAGGGACCCTCGCCACGAACCTCCGCACCCTCGCCGACGAGCTCCTCGCCTCAGGGCGCCACGTCGTCCTCGTCGGCCAGCCCCCGGTCCTCGAGGTCGGCGAGAGCGTCAACCTCCGCGAGTTCGTCTCCTGGACCGTGAGCCGCCAGGGGTCCTTCCCGCTGATCCCGCAGGACTCCGCCGCGCCCCGCCGCTCGGAGATCCACTCCGCCATGCAGGCCCTCGCCCGCGTGAGGCCCGGCGTCGAGCTCCTCCGCGTCGACGACGCCTTCTGCCTCCCCGACGGCACCGTCCGCTACGCCGAAGGGCGGAAGTTCTTCTACGCCGACGACGACCACCTCAGCCAGGCCGGCGCCGAGGTCGTGGAAAGCCGCCTCGCCGCGGCCATCGCCCGGGGCTGCCGCACGAAGGCGAACGAGACAGCCCCATCCCGGGGCCCAGGGGAACGTAAAGTCGTACTTTAGCCCGCTCCCGTGGAGTGCAGCTGAGAACCATCGACCCCGTCCTCCGTCGGGCGGTGATTTCATCGGCATCTTGACGGCACCGAGTCGCTCCGGGAAGACGACCTGCTCTTGCGGGCGAGCCGTCCCGAGGACCTCGACGCCGCCGTCAGGGCGGACCGGCTTCTGCAGGGCCTGGCCGGCGCATAGAAGTCCAGAACGCCCGGGAGCCTCGATTTCCGACCTCGCTCGCCCAGGTCTCGCGCCATGGACAAGTGGCCCCGTGGCGCAGGAGGCGCCCGACGTTCCTGCCGGCGGGTCACCTCGAGTCCCCGCGGGGAGGGCCGCCGTCCTGCAGTCTGGCCGCCTTCGCCGAGTCGGCGAAGGTCCTGGTGGCCTGGCGTGGCCGCGGCTTCTGCCGCGTGGTTGCCGGAGGGCGGCGGCCCGCATGGGCTGGTACGTCCCGACCATCCGAAAGAGACGTCGGGCCGTCGCGGCCATTCGCGACCCGATCCATTCCGGCGCTTCTCGGTCTCCTGGCCACCAGGCACGGGCCTTCAACAGGCGTCCTCGCAGGATCGGCGTCCCGGTGCCGGAACATCCCTTTCTGGCTGACGACATCGACCTCTCCGGCCAGGTCCTTCCTCGTCTGCCGAGTGAGATCTTCGGCAACCGCCCGGCAAGAGCCCGACGCTCTTCTCCATGCGGGCCGGGTGCCGGTATCGCAATGGAGAAGCAGCCTGGCTACCTTCTCCGCTCGGGCCTTTTCGAGGGCTCGTCGCCTGAAACGCAAGAGCCAGCTCAACGCGGGACGAGGCGCGAGTCTTCCTCCGCGATCAGAGGCCGTTCCGACTTAGTGTCGACGAGAGAAGGAAGACCCCCTTGTCGAGGCAGGCGACGCGCACTGAGGCCGGAGCTCGCAAGGAGCCTTCGTCGCGTCGGCGTCGCGGCAGGAGGCGCAGCCTCCCGCCTCCTTCGCGCACGGGCCGGCGGGCTAGAGAGGCGAGCCCGTGGTGGTCGGTCGTCAAATCGGAGGCCTCCTGGAGCTTCGCCGCCCTTCGAACGCTCCAGACCCCGTTGGGTCGTCACCTTGATTTCTGACTTTAGAATCCAACACGGCAATCACCTCCACGGATGCGGCTCGTGGCTTTTCGGAACTGCTCAACGGAATCCGGTACCGGGGCGAGCGCTACACGATTCTCCGCGGGGGGAAGCCGGTCGCGACCATGGGCCCGGTCGAGGGCGCTTCGGTGGCGCGGACTCTTGGCGAGCTCTCCGGGCTTCTGCAGAGCCTTCCACGCGTCGATCCCGAAGACACGACCTTCGGCGCTGACGTCGCGGAGGCCGCCAGGCTCCAGCCGCCGCTGCCGGCGTCGCATCCATGGGAGTGATCTTCGACTCGAGCGAGACCTCGCCCTGGAACGTAACCGAGGGGTTCAGGCCCTCGTCGCCGGGCGCGAGGACGAGCCTTTCGGAATCAGCGTCGTTACCGTCGCCGAGCTTCTCCACGGGGTCGAGCGGGCGGATACCGAGGCGCGGCGCATTCGGCGGCAGGCCTTCGTCGAGAAGGTCCTCGAGCTGTTCCCGGTCTTCCCCTTCGACGTCGTCGTCGCACGGATCTACGCCCGGCTCTGGGCAACCCAGGCCCTTAGGGCCAGATGCTCGGAGCTCACGACCTGGATGATCGCGGACCCGCGCTTTCTCGGCTCCAGGTCGTCAATGCGAACTGCCGTGATTTCTGAGAGGATCGAAGGCCTTCAGGTCGAGATCTCGCCTGCTGCGGGATGTCGTCGCCCCGGCAGGGTGTAGAACGTAGACCAGACCCCGGCAGATAGGCGACTCGATGGTTGAAAATCCACCACGGCGTGGGTGATATTCTCGTTACGTAATGCTTGAACGCCACTTGCGGCCCATCCTCGAGGAGGCCCTGGCCGACACCCCGGCAGTGCTTTTGGTGGGGGCTCGGCAGACCGGCAAGACGACCCTCGCAAGGCTCCTCGCCGAACGCCACGCCGGCACCGCCTACCTGACGATGGACGAATCGACCGTCCTCGAATCGGCCCAGGCCGACGCGGAAGGGCTGCTGGCGGCCCTGCCGCCGCGTGCCGTCATCGACGAGGTCCAGCGTGCCCCGGGGCTGCTCCTCGCGATGAAGGCCGTCATCGACCTCGACCGACGTCCCGGCCGCTTCCTCCTCACGGGGTCGGCAGACATCCTCTCCATGCCCCGCGTGGCCGAGTCGCTCGCCGGCCGGATGGAGGTCGCAACGCTCTGGCCTCTTTCCCAGGGCGAGCTGACGGGCCACGGCGAGCGCCTCGTGGACGACCTCCTCGCCGGCAGAAAGCCGGGTGCCAGCGCGGCGGGAGCCGGCCCCGGCAGCGACATTCTCGATCGCGTCCTCCACGGGGGCTACCCCGAGGCCGTTGCCCGCAGCCGACCCGAAAGGCGGAGAGCCTTCTTCGAGGGATACGTCACCACCCTGCTGCAGCGGGACGTTCGCGACATCGCCGACATCGAGCGCCCCGCCGCTCTGCGTCGGCTCCTGCATCTCCTCGCGGTACGAACCGGATCGATCCTGAACAGGGCCGAGCTGAGCAGGACCCTTGGCCTGCCCGTCTCGACCCTGGAGCGCTACCTCGCCAACCTCCCGACGCTCTTCCTCGTCCAGGAGGCGCCGGCCTGGTCTTCGAACCGCGGAAAGAGGCTGGTAAGGGCACCGAAGCTCCACGTCGTGGACTCCGGCCTGGCAGCGTCGCTCGCCGGCCTCGGTGCCGAGGCGCTGACGCGCGACCGCACCCTCCTCGGGCCGCTTCTCGAGTCGTTCGTGGCCGGGGAGCTTCGCAAGCAGATCTCCTGGAGCGAGGCCCGGCCCTCGCTCCTGCACTTCCGCACTCACCCCGGGCGGGAAGTCGACCTGGTCCTCGAGGATGCCGCCGGCCGGGTGGTCGGCCTCGAGGTCAAGGCCGCGTCGACCGCCACCTCCTCCGACTTCGACGGCCTGCGCGCCCTGGCCCAGACCGCGGGCAAGGCATTCGTCCAAGGAGTCGTCCTCTACCTCGGAAGGGCCAGCGTCCCCTTCGGACCGCACCTCACCGCCCTTCCCCTCGACTCGCTCTGGGCGGGCGGGCCGGCCCCGCGCCTCGCATGACGAATGGCCCCCCAAACGCCCCGTAGAGTGTAGAACGTAGACCAGACCCCATTCCCTGTGATGCGGTGATGTCGTCGCATCTTGACATCAGTCGTTGCGCCTTCCACGATCTGCACATGAGAACCACCGTCAACATCGACGTGGATGTCTACAAGGCGGCTGCCAGACTGGCGGCGCAGAGGAAGT
>JADKBZ010000022.1 GCA_016714815.1 Holophagales bacterium | reverse complement strand
GAACGGTATCTTCCGGTAGAGGGACGCGAGAAGTCCCGGGGGCATGCCCCCGGGACTTGTCCGAATCCGCCGGATCCCGAGGATTCGGCCGACGTCCGAGCGCGCCACGTGCCGGCAGACCGCGCGTCGGGCCGCGGCAGGATCGCGACGCGGCGTTGGGTCGTGGAGACCGAAAGCCCCCCCGACGTCGCGCGGTCCCGACCGCAATATCCGGCAATTTCGATTGTCGCTCGGTTAGATTGCCGACGCTGAAGTCAGTCCTCTGAAGCGATCGGAATCGAGGAGGCCTTTGATGAGGATCGGAATCAGGTCCGGGCCGCGCGGCAGCCGGAACCTCCGCGGATGCGGCGGACGGGCCGTCCCCTCGTCTCTGAGGCGGAGCCTGGACTCTCGAGTTGCCGTCTTCCTGGCCGGCGCTCTGTTGTCCGCGTTTCCGGCGGCTGCTCAAGGGAACAGGTCCCCTGACATCGCTCCCGGCCTATGGACCTGGGAGAACGGCCCGAACCAGGTCGCCGAACAGCCGATCTACGGAATCTACGGGACCCGCGGCGTCGCGGCGGCGGCGAACATGCCCGGGGCACGATACGGCTCCGTGACGTGGAAGGACGGAAGCGGAAACCTGTGGCTCTTCGGGGGGCGCGGCTCTTCGGCGAGCCATACCGACCTCCTGAACGACCTCTGGAAGTTCGACGTCGGGACCGGGCAGTGGGCCTGGATGAGCGGGTCGAGCGATACGGACCAGATCGGCACCTACGGGTCGCTCGGCACGCCCGCACCGGGCAACGTCCCGGGGGCGCGGGTGGACTCCGTGTCGTGGATGGACGGGAGCGGCAACCTCTGGCTCTTCGGCGGGCACGGCCGTTCGGCGACGACCTCCGGCCAACTCAACGACCTCTGGAGATTCGACCCCGTGCTCGGGCAGTGGAGCTGGATGAGCGGGTCGGACGCTCCCGACCAGAACGGAACGTACGGGGCGCCCGGGACGCCGGCGGCGGGAAACGTTCCCGGCGCGCGAATCCGGTCGGTTTCGTGGATGGATGGGAGCGGGAAGCTCTGGCTTTTCGGAGGGAGCGGCCGTTCGGAGACGACCGCTGGCGCCCTCAATGACCTCTGGAGATACGACCCCGTGCTCGGGCAGTGGAGCTGGATGAGCGGATCGAACGCTCCCGACCAGTACGGGATCTACGGAACGCCCGGGACGCCCGCAGCCGGGAACGTCCCCGGGGCGCGGACGTCCCCCGTCTCGTGGACGGACGGCAACGGGAAGCTCTGGCTCTTCGGAGGGGGTGGCAAGTCAGCGGCCGGTGAGGGCTACCTGAACGACCTCTGGAAGTACGACCCCGCGCTCGGTCAGTGGAGCTGGATGAGCGGGTCGGACGCCGTCAACCAATACGGCGCGTACGGAACGCCCGGGACGCCAGCGGCCGGGAACGTCCCCGGGGGGCGGACGTCCCCCGTTTCCTGGACGGATGGAAGCGGGAAGCTCTGGCTCTTCGGGGGGTTCGGCCACGCGGCGAGCACGTTCGGCGACCTGAACGACCTCTGGAGATACGACCCGGGACTCGGGCAGTGGAGCTGGATGAGCGGGTCGGACGCGTCCAACCAGTCCGGCACGTACGGAACGCTCGGGATCCCAGCGGCGGGAAACGTCCCCGGGGGGCGGGCCTACTCCGCATCGTGGACGGACGGAAGTGGAAGCCTCTGGCTCTTCGGGGGATCCGGCTATTCCTCCACGAGCAGCCCGGACAGCCTGAACGACCTCTGGAAGTTCGATCCCGGGATCGGGCAGTGGAGCTGGAGGAGCGGACCGACCGCTCCCTATCGGTATGGCAGGTACGGCTCGCTCGGGACGCCCGCGCCGGGAAACGTCCCCGGGGGACGGACCGAGTCCGCGTCGTGGATGGACGGAAGCGGGGACCTCTGGCTCTTCGGGGGCTGGGGCTTCGCAGCAAGCAACTCCGGCGAGCTGAACGACCTGTGGAAATACGACCGTGGGATCGGACAGTGGAGCTGGATGAGTGGATCGGACGCGGCCCAACAGGGCGGCACGTACGGAACGCCTGGGATGCCCGCGCCAGGGAACGTCCCCGGAGCGCGGTTTGGTTCCGTGTCGTGGACGGACGGTGGCGGAAACCTCTGGCTCTTCGGGGGTGGCTACACCTGGACCTGGGGAACGCTCTACAGGAACGACCTCTGGAAATACGACCCCGGGATCGGGCAGTGGAGCTGGATGGGCGGGTCGGACACTTTCGACCAGACCGGCACGTATGGAACGCTCGGGGTGCCCGCGCCGGGAAACGTCCCCGGTGCACGGCACGACTCCGTGACGTGGAGGGACGGCAGCGGGAACCTCTGGCTCTTCGGAGGAGACGGCTATTCGGCCAGCGGCGCGGGCCTACTGAACGACCTCTGGAAGTACGACCCCGGGATCGGGCAATGGAGCTGGATGGGCGGTTCGGACTCCGTCAACCAGGTGGGAACGTACGGGACGCCCGGGACGCCCGCGACGGGGAACGTCCCCGGGGCGCGGAGCGGATCCGTCTCGTGGACGGACGGAAACGGGAAGCTCTGGCTCTTCGGGGGGAACGGCGTTTCGGCGACCGGCTGGGGCGTCAGGAACGATCTCTGGAAGTACGACCCCGGCATCGGGCAATGGAGCTGGATGGGCGGGTCGGACTCCGTCGACCAGGCGGGCGTTTATGGGACGCCCGGGACGCCCGCCGCCGGGAACATCCCCGGGGCGCGGGCCGGATCCGTCTCGTGGGGGGACGGAGAAGGGAAGCTCTGGCTCTTTGGAGGGAACGGTTTCTCGGCGAACGGCTCCGACCTCCTGAACGACCTCTGGCGGTACGACCCCGCGATCGGGCAGTGGGCCTGGATGGCTGGGACTGACGTCCCGGACCAGCCCGGCACCTATGGAACGCCCGGGACACCCGCGCCGGGGAACGTTCCCGGTGCACGGTACAACTCCGTCTCCTGGACGGATGGAGGTGGGAAGCTCTGGCTCTTCGGAGGGTCGGGCTTCGGCTCGACGCCTGCCTTTGGAGCGCTCGACGATCTCTGGTCCTACTCCGTCTGCGCCCCGATTCCGCCTCCCGTTGCGGGGAGCGCCGCTCGGTGCGGCGCCGGATCCTTGACGATCTCGGCCTCCGGGGCGGGGCCGGGCCAGAACTACAAGTGGTACGACGCGGCGACGGGAGGGACGCTTCTCCAGACGGACGGCTCCACGTTCACGACGGGGCCGATCTCCGCGACGACGACCTACTACGCCTCGATCTACGCGACGCAGACCTCCTGCGAGAGCGGCCGGACGGCCGTCACGGCGATGGTCCTCGCGAGCCCCCTGGCGCCGACGGCGTCCAACGACGGACCGGTCTGCGAGGGGGCGACGCTCCGGCTGTCGTCAACCGTCATCCCGGGCGCGGCGTATTCCTGGACCGGTCCGAACGGCTTCACGTCCACGGAGGCCTCGCCCACGATCTCGAACGTGACCGCGCTCGCCGCGGGGCTCTACGAGGTGACCGTCGCCGTCGACGGCTGCGTGCCCGGCACGGGGAGCACAACGGTCGTCGTGATCCCGAGGCCCACGGCACCCGTGATCGCGGCGCCGTCCGTCGTGGGAGCGGCCTCGACCGGGCACGTTGCGAGCGTCGAGGCGCACGCGGGAGCCACCTGGACGTGGGGGATCACGAACGGAACGATCACTGCGGGGCAGGGGACGAGCTCGATCACGTGGAAGCCCGCGGCCGTCGGGACGGTGACGCTGACGGTGGTGGAGAAGAGCCCGGCCGGATGCGATTCGCCGGAGGCTGCGGCGACCGTCTCCGTGGCCGCCGCGCCGACGCAGTTCCACGTCGTGACGCCGTGCCGGCTCTTCGACACGCGGAACGCTTCCGGTGCCGATGCGGCGTCGCCTGCGCTGGCGGCGGGGGAAACGAGGACGTTCTCGATCGAAGGACGGTGCGGCATTCCCGCGAACGCGGTCTCCCTGTCGGTGAACGTCACGGTGACCGGACAATCGGCATCGGGCGAGCTCGTCGCCTACCGCGCGGACCTGCCATCGGCCTCGAACGTGACGACGATCGCCTTCCCTGCCGGCAGGACCCGGGCGAACAACGGGCTCCTGGAGCTGGCCTGGGACGGGAGCGGGACGTTCAAGGTCCAAAACAGCTCCACGGGGGCGACGCACTTCATCCTCGACGTGAACGGCCTATTCCGGTAAGGGTACGCAAGGAAGGCGCGGGGCATGCACCCGGGTCACGTCACGCGAAAAGGGAAGTTCGTCATGAGGCACGCCGCCGTCATCGCCGTATTCGCAGCGCTCGCTGCGCCACAGCCGGTTTCCGCGTGCACCCCCGTGAGCCGCATGGTCTCGTGCCTCCCCGTTCCGGGTCTCTGCGAGGCTGATGCGCTGCCCGACAGCGACCCGAATCGCGAGAACGCGCGGCTTCTCGCGCTCGACGGAGGGCTCAGGTCGAAGGATCCAGCGGCAAGGGACGTGGCGTGGGGCCTGACCGCGGCGAGGGCCGACCTCCGCCCGCTCGCGGCGGCCATCCGGGACTACGACGAGCTGGAAACGCGCGCCTGGGTCGAGGCGGAACGCGCTCGGGCAGATTCGGAGGAGCCTTTCGACGCGTCTGCCGTCGCGGCCACCGCGTCTCACGGCGCTGTCGCCTTCCTCGAGCGGAACGAGCTCCGCTGGTCTTCGCGAAGCGACCGGGCCTCCCGGTACCGGGAGGCGATCGTCCTCGGCAGGCTGCCGATCGGGTCGGTCGCCGTCCTGACGGCGGACGAGGCGGTCGAGCTCGCGGCAGGTCAGGGATTCGAGGAGCTGGACGAGCTCCTCGGTCCGCTCCTCGCGGAACCAGGCCGGGCCCGCCTCCGCTGTCTGTACGCGCTCCGGATGAACCTCGACGACGGAACGGAGGCGGACGTCCTCGCCGTCACGCGGCTGAACGCGATCGAGATCGAGGAATTCACGCGCCGCCTGGCCGACGAAGCCGGGTTTCCGGAGGCGATCCGGACGATCCTCGACGACCGGGGCCCCATCCCGGACGACCCTCTCGTCGCTCGTCTCTCGGCCGCGTTCAAGCCTCTCTCCGACCGGAATCGGGAGCGTCAGCGCCGCCGTGTCAGAGGAGAGGATCCGCTTCCGGAAGACGAACTCGAGAAGCGGCTGCAGAAGGCGATGAGCACCGTCTTCCCGCGAAGGGGCTGCTGACGGAACGAGGTCCCCGTCGCTGAGCGCTTCCCCCGACGACGTGTGCCACCATCGTCGGGTGCCGAACGACGAAGCCCCGGCGCCGAGTCAGCGGACGATCTTCCGGTTCTGGCTTCCGCTCGCGGCCACCTGGCTGATGATGGCGACGGAGGGACCGTTCGTGGCGGCCCTCGTCGCCCGCCTGCCCGAGCCGAAGCACAACCTGGCGGCGTTCGGCGTAGCGCTCGCCCTCGCGTTCGTGGCCGAGGCGCCGATCATGATGCTTCTCGCCGCGACGACCGCCCTGGCGCGCGACCGGGAGAGCCTCGCGCGGGTCTGGCGCTTCTCTCTCCTGATGAACGGCGGCGTGACGGCGGTGATGGCCCTGATCGCGCTCCCTCCGGTCTTCGGCCTCCTGGCCTCGGGCGTGCTGGCCCTGCCGCCCGAGGTCGCGAACAGGGCACACCTCGCCGTGGCGATCTTTCTCCCCTGGCCCGCGGCGATCGGCTTCCGCCGCTTCCAGCAGGGAATCCTCATCGGCGCGGGCCGGACGCGCCTCGTGGCCTACGGCACCGTCGTGCGCCTTTCGACGATGGCCGCCACGGGGACCGTCCTCTTCCTGCGCGGAGGGACCGACGGGGCCGTCCTGGGGGCCGCCGCCCTGACGTCGGGAGTCGTCGTCGAAGCGGTCGTCTCGTGGGCCTGGGCCCGGACCGACCGCGAGCGGTTGAAGTCCGTCTCCCCGGCCTCGCTGGAAGACGTCCCTACGATGTCGGATATCCAGAGGTTCTACTGGCCCCTCGCCGTCACCCCGCTCATGAACATGGCGTCGCAGCCGCTGGTGACCTTCTTCGTCGGACGCGGCGTCCTTCCGATCGAGTCGCTCGCCGTCCTCCCCGTCGTCAACTCCTTCGCCTTTCTCTTCCGGTGCCCGGCGCTCGCCTTCCAGGAGGTCGTCATCGCCCTGGGGCGAGGCGGCGAGGCGGCCCTTCGCGCGCTGCGCCGATTCGCCACCCTTCTGGGCGCTCTCTCGTCCCTGGCGATGGCGGCCGTCGTCCTGACGCCCGCGGCGGGACTCTGGTTCGCCACGGTGACGGGCCTCGGCCCGGAGCTCCTCCCGCTGGCCCGGATCGCCGCCGCGGTCCTCGTCCCGATGCCGATCGCCGCGGCGATCCTCGTCTGGATGAACGCCCGCCTCGTCCTCGCCCGGACGACCCGGCTCGTCACCTGGGCCACGCTGGCGGAGCTGACGGTGATCGGGGCGACCCTGTATGCCGGGATCACCTTCAGCGGCGCGCCCGCCGCGATCGTCGCCACGGCGGCCGTTCTGGCCGGCCGCTGGGCGGGCGCGCTCTTCCTCCTCGTTGGGGTCAGGTCTTGATTTTATATTATAGCTGGCGGTCCGCCCGTCAGGGCTTCTTCCCCTTCACCCACGTCTCGAGCCAGGTGCCCGTCTCCCAGAGCATGTGGAGGATGTTCTCCCTGGCCGCGTAGCCGTGGCTCTCGTAGGGGAGCAGGACGAGCCGCGACCGGCCACCCAGCCCCTGGATCGCCTCGAAGAGGCGCTCGCTCTGGAGTGTGAAGGTCCCCGGGTTGTTGTCCGCCTCCCCGTGGATCATCAGCAGCGGCTCGTTGATCCGGTCGGCATGGTCGAACGGCGACACGCGCGAGTAGACGTCGCGCGCCTGCCAGTACGTCCGCTCCTCGGACTGGAAACCGAAGGGGGTGAGGGAACGGTTGTAGGCCCCCGAGCGCGCGATCCCGGCGGCGAATAGGTCGGAGTGCGCGAGAAGGTTCGCGGTCATGAACGCCCCGTAGGAGTGTCCGGTGACCGCGCACCGCTTCGGATCGACGATGCCCTGGCCGTCGAGGGCGTCGATCGCGGCCTTCGCGTTCGCGACGAGCTGCTCGACGAACGTGTCGTTCGGCTCCTTGGCCCCCTCGCCGACGATCGGGAACTGCGCGTTCTCGAGAACGGCAAACCCGCGAAGGGCCCAGAACACCGGTGAGCCCCACGACGGCCGCACGAACGCGTGCGGCGACGAGTCGACCATCCCCGCCGCCGACTTGTCCTTGAACTCGCTCGGGTACGCCTCGAGAAGCAGCGGCAGTCGGCCGTCCCGGGCCGGGTCGTAACCCGGAGGAAGGTGCAGGTCGCCCGCGAGGTCGATTCCGTCGGCCCGCTTGTAGCGGACCTTGCTCGTCTTCACCGCTTCGAGCGCCTGAAAGGGGTTCTCGAAGGCGGTGACGGGTCGCGGCGCGATCCGCGCCTTCACGTTGCGGACGACGTAGTTCGGGAACTGCTTCGAGCCCTCGACCCTCGTCAGGAGGATTCCGCGATCCGCGTCGAGGACGCGGACGATCCGCTCGTAGGTGGAGGTCCCGTCCGCACGCCAGTGACGGGTCGTCTTGCCGGTGGCGATCTCCCAGGAGTCGAGGAACGGACGGTTCCCCTCGGGCGCGTAGCCCTCCCCCGTCAGCCAGAGACTCTTCCCGTCGCGGCTGCGCCTGAGGACCTCGCGGCCCCGCGCGTCCGGGCCGGTGACGAAGTCGCCGGGCTGCCCGTAGAGGTTCTCGGTCGACAGGTCGAACAGGACTCTCGCTTCGGCATCCCCAGCCGCGGCGTTCGTCAGGTAGGTCATCTGATTGCGGTCCTTCCAGCGGAAGTCCGAGAGGATCGCGATCCCGCCCTCGCCCCAGACGACATCCTGGAACCGATTCCGGGTCTTGGCAAAGGGCCGTGGGCTCGCCTCGAACGGGGCGTCGAGCAGGAACAACCGGTCGCGGAACGGAACGTCGTTCGCGGGGTCGCCGCCGTCCTCGGCCTCTGCGAAGACCACCGAGGCGGGCGCGTCGTCGCGCCACGAGAAATCCCGGCGGCCCTTCTCCGTCGCGTCGAAGGCGACCGGGATGGCGTCCTGGACCGGTTTCTCGACGAGGGTGGCGACCTTCTTCCCGGCCGCGTCGGCGACCTCGGTGCGGTAGGCGAACCGGCTGACCGGGAAACGGTACGAGAACGGCTCCACGACCGTCGTCACGAGAATCCAGCGCCCGTCGGGAGACGGACGCACCGCGCGACGGATCGCGGGCGGGAGGACGGCCACGCTCGTTCCGTCGAGCGCGAAACGGCGGACCTCGGTCGTCGCGTAGAAGGCGAAGGTCCGTTCGTCGTTCGGGTTCTTCAGAAGGTCCTGGTACGTCCGCGCGGGCGCCTTGCGGCCAGCCGCTTCCTTGACGACCGGACCCACGGGAAGGGCGACCGACGCAACGAACGGCTCGAGGGAGGGACGAACGTGCACGAGCAGCCCCGACTCGTCCGGAAGCCACTGGTACGGAAAGTCGAGAACCGCCGAAACGCTCGGCGGCGTCAGCCGGGAGGCCCGCCCGGCCGCGAGGTCGACCGTCCAGACCGAGAGACCGTCGGGATCGCACTGCACGAACGAGAAATACCTTCCCTTCGGCGAGAACCGCGTCCACTGGATCCGCGGAGACGCCGGAAGCCCTTCGACCGCGACGCGCTTCCCGGATGCGATCTCCTGGACGGAGATGCCGGTCGTCACGTTGACCCGTGCGCGGTTGTGGTTGCGCGGGTTGATGCGCAGCCCCGCGAGCCTCAGCTCCGGTTCGGCGACCTCCTGCAGCGACTTGTAGCCCGGCAGGTCGAGGAGCACGAGACGGGCTCCCGCCGGATCGACGAGCACCGACGGCGGCAACGGCGCGTCGACGAGTTTCCGGATCTCCTCCGGCGGCGTGCGGAAGGCGACGTTTTCCTGGGAGGCCGCGGGAAGAGTGGTGGCGAGGAGTATCAGGACGGAGCAGCGGCGCAGCATGGTGAAGAGGCTATCGCACCCTGAGGACAGGCTCCGCACCGCCCATCCCCGGTCCCCCCGGGTTGCCGCCGCAGGCCCCTGCCCCTACGATCGGCCCGGGTGCCCTGCAAGATCCTCATCCTGAACGAGCGGCTCTTCCCCTCCGCTCCCGGGGGCGTGGAGCGCCGCAACCACGACCTCGCCGTGGAGCTCGGGAGGCGGGGGCACGAGGTCACCCTGATCGGCTTCGGGCGCGGGCCCTCTCCGCCTCCCCCGGGAGTGCGGTCCGTCTCGCTCGGCGACCTGGGCAGGATCTACGGCCCGGACGGCAAACGGAGGACGTTCCACGCCCTCTCTTTCGCCTGGCGGGTCGCCCGGCTCGACCTCGCGCCGTACGACGTGGTCGAGGCCTCCAACATCCCGCACGTCCACCTCTTCCCGCTCGCGCTCCGCTGCGCCCTCGCCGGCACGCCGCTCCTCGTCACCTGGTACGAGTTCTGGGGACCGTACTGGAAGACGTACCTCGGACCGCTCCGCGCGCCGTTCTACAGGGCCGGCGAGTGGCTCACGGCCCAGCTCGGGACGGCCGTCGTCGCGACGAGCCGCCTCACCGCCGAAAGGCTCGGTGCCCGCAGGTTCCGCCCCGGTGCCGTCGCCGTCGTCCCGTGCGGGCTCCACGACGAGGAGATCCGGGATTCGGCCCGGAGGCGGACGGGAACGCGCCGGAGCTCGTCTTCGCCGGGCGCCTGATGGCCGAGAAGCGGGTCGACCTGCTCCTCGGGGCCGTCGCCCGCCTCTCCGGAGAGAGGCCGCCCCGCCTCGTCGTCTTCGGGGACGGGCCCGAGCGGTCGTCCCTGGAGGCTTTGTCCGAGCGGCTCGGGCTCTCCTCGCGCGTCACCTTCCGCGGCCACGTGGAGGACGTCCACGAGCTCTGGCGCGCGATCGGCCGGGCCCGCGTTGCGGTGCAGCCCTCCTCCCGCGAGGGCTTCGGCCTCTTCCCGCTCGAGGCGATGACGCTCGGGGTTCCGGTCGTCTACTGCCGCTCCGGGGAGAGCGCCCTCCCCGAGCTCGTCCGCGACGGGCTCGAGGGCCTGTCCGTCGACGCCTCGGAGATACCGCTCGCGGCGGCGCTGGCGCGGCTCCTCGCCGACGAGCCGCACCGGGCCTCGCTCGGGGCCGGGGCGGCGCTCCGGGCGGCCGGCTACTCGTGGTCGAAGATCGGCGGGGAGATTGAGGCCCTTCTTCTCTCCATCGTCGGGAACGGAGGGGGGAAAGGTTCGGGCGAGAGCGGAGACGCGGTGCCGGCACGGCCCCTCGCATGACGCTCTTCCTCCTCACCCACGCCGCGCTCCTGGCGGCGCTCGCAGGCGCCGCGGTCGGGGCGGGCGCCGTCGTGACGCGCGGGCTCCCGATGGCGACGCGGGCGGAGGCGCTCGCGGTCCGGGCGGCGGCGGGGCTCGCGGCGCTGGGCACCCTCGGGTGCGGTCTCGGCCTGCTCGGCCGCCTCGACCGGCCGCACCTCGCGATCGCCGGCCTCGCCTCCCTGCTGGCGCTTCCCCTCGCCTTTCGGGCGCCGCGGGTGCCGGACGCACGCCAGGCTGTTCGCGGCCGCTGGCGCTCCTGCGCCGCCGCCGGGCTCGCGCTGCTCCCGCTCTTCGTCCTCGCGCTCTACCCGCCGATCGCCTTCGACGAGACGCTCTACCACCTCCCGACGGTGAAGAGCTTCGCCGAGGCCGGCTCGCTTCCGTTCCTTCCGTCCCTCAGGGCGCCCGTCTTCCCCCACCTCGCCGAGGTGCTCCAGGTGCCGCTCCATCTCGCGGGGGGCGACACCGCGACCCACCTCGTCCCGCTCCTGGCGACACTCGTCACCGCCCTTCTCGTCTTCTCCTGGGCCGGGAGAAAGGGTCGTCCGACACGGGCCGGACCGCGGTGGCGCTCTTTCTTTCCGCCCCCGTCGTGATCTCCCTCGCCACCTCGGGCTACGTCGAGGCGCTCCTCGCGATGCTCGTGACGGCCGCGCTCTTCTCGTTCTCGCGGTGGGACGCGCGCCACGAGACGGCGTGGCTCCTCGCCACGGCGCTCTTCGCCGGCGCCGCCTCGGGCGTGAAGTACCTCGGCCTCTACTGGCTCGGGCTCCTCGGCCTCGCGGTCCTTCTCCGGAGCCGCCGGGGCGAAAGGGTGCGTCACGCCGCGCTCTTCGGGACGGCCGCGTTCGTGGCGCTCGCGCCGTGGTACGGCCGGATCCTCTTCCAGACGCACAACCCGCTCTTCCCGTACCTCCCTTCGGTGTTCGGGTCGACGGAGTGGGACCCGGTTCCCGGCGAGAGCCTCGGGCTCGGGCGGCGTCTCCTCGACGTCGCGAGGATCCCGTGGGACACGCTCTTCGCCCGCGACCGCGTGAACTTCGCTCCTCCGTTCTCCCCCTGGCTCGCTCTCTCGATCCCGCTCGTCCTGCGGCACGGGGCCGGGAGCCGCCGGACGGCGGCCCTGGCGGCGGCCGGAGTCTCGTGGGCCTTCGTCTGGGCGTGGCTCCCGCACGACGCGCGCTACCTGACCCTCCTCCTCCCGGCGGCGAGCGTCGTGACGGCCGCGGCCCTGCACGACACGCGGGCTCTGCGCATGGCCTTCCGGCGGCCGGTCCTCACGGCCCTCCTGATCCTCGCGCCGGGCCCTTTCTACGCGCTCTACCGGATCGCGCTCCTGGGGCCGCTCCCGTCGGGCGCGACGTCGCGGAACGCCTTCTACGAAAGACATCTCCCGGAATGGAAGGGGATCTCGTTCCTGAACGGGAGGGCCGCCGCGGACGACGTCACCTTCGTCTGGGGGTGCGAGCAGCTGAGGGTCCACCTGCGTGGAAAGGCGATCGGAGACCACACCGGCCCCGTGCGGTACGACCGGGTCGAGCGGACCTCGAGCGCGGCGGAGCTGGCGGAGCTCCTCCGGGCCCACCGGGTTCGCTTCCTCCTCGTGGCGAGCCGGGCGCGTCCCCCGCAGCTCGACGGTGAGCCAGGCGACGCGCTCTTCCGCCTCCTCTACCGCGACGGTGCCGTCCGGGTCTACGAGCTCGTCTAAGATCCGCCGCCGTGAGGGCGAGACGGTTCGATCTCGGCGCCGCGTGCCGCGCCCTCCTCCTCTCCTCGCTCCTCTCCGCGCCCCTCGTCGTGCGGCCCGCCCTCGCGCTCGACCCGGCGAGGCGAACGACCCAGTACGTCACCGACGTCTGGACCCAGGACGACGGTCTCCCGCAGAACGCGGTGAACGCCATCGCGCAGACGCCCGACGGCTACCTCTGGCTCGGGACCGAGGAGGGACTCGTCCGGTTCGACGGGGTCCGCTTCACCGTCTTCGACCGGCGGACGACTCCCGAGATCCGGAACAACTTCATCATGGCGCTCCACGCGGACCGCGCGGGAGACCTCTGGATCGGGACCTTCGGCGGCGGGCTCCTTCGCCTTCGCAAAGGGCGTTTCGAGCTCTTCACGAAGAAGGACGGGCTGACGAACGAGCGGATCCGGTCGATCCACGAGGACCGCGCGGGCGCGGTCTGGGTCGCCACGGGGGGCGGCGGCCTCGTGAAGTTCGAGAAAGGACGCTTCTCGGCGCTCACGGCGAAAGACGGCCTCGCCTCGGACCGGGTCTGGTCCGTGGCCGAGGATGCGCGCGGAAGGCTCGCCATCGGGACGTTCGGCGGCGGACTCCAGTTCCTCGAGGCCGGGGTCCTCTCCGCGCAGAGCCTCGGGCCCGTCGCGGCGGCGGCGTTCGTCCGCCCCGTCTGCCTCGATCGGGAGGGAAGCCTCTGGATCGGGACCGACGGTGGAGGCCTCTACCGGATTCGGGGCGGCGAGGTCCGCGCCTTCGGTCCGGCCGAGGGCCTGACGAGCCCGCTCGTGAGGGCGCTGTGCCCCGACCGGGACGGAAACCTCTGGGTCGGCACCGACGGGGCCGGCCTCTTCCGGTACCGGGACGGGCGCTTCGAGCCGTTCGCCACGAAGGACGGCCTCGTGAACGACTTCGTCCTCTCCCTCTTCGAGGATCGCGAGGGGAGCCTCTGGATCGGGACGTCGGGCGGCGGGCTCGCGCGCCTCCGGGACGGCAAGCTGACCAACCTGACGACGCGCGAGGGGCTCGGGAACGACGTCGTGAGGGCGGTGATCGAGGACCGCGCCGGCGCGCTCTGGGCCGGGACGACGGGCGGGGGCGTGACGCGCTTCGCGGACGGAAAGGCGACGACGCTCCGGACGGCCGACGGCCTCGTGAGCGACCTCGTCTTCGCCCTGCACGAGGACCGCGCCGGCAGGCTCTGGATCGGAAGCGACGGCGCGGGAGTGAACGTCCTCGAGCACGGGCGGCTCCGGCGCCTGACGACCGCGGACGGACTCGTCAACGACCGGGTCCGCGCCATCTGCGACGACCGCGACGGGAACGTCTGGATCGGCACCGTCAGCGGGCTCTCGCGCTACCGGGACGTGAGCTTCACGTCGTTCACCACGAAGGACGGGCTGGCCGGGTCGGCCGTGAGGAGCCTCCTGGCGGGAAGGGACGGCAGCCTCTGGATCGGCACCGACGGCGGCGGTCTCGGTCGGCTGAAGGACGGGAAGTTCACGTCGTGGAAGACCGCCGACGGGCTCTCGAGCGCCCGCGTCTTCTCGCTCTACGAGGACGAGCGGGGACGCTTCTGGATCGGGACCTCCGGCGGAGGTCTGAACCGGCTCTCGGGAGGGACGCTCCGGGCGATCACGAGCGCCGACGGCCTCCTCGACGACGTGGTCTTCCAGATTCTCGACGACGGGGCGGGGTCTCTCTGGATGAGCTGCAACCGCGGGGTCTTCCGGGTCTCGCGCGACGAGCTCGACCGCTTCGCGGACCGGCGCGTGGCCCGCGTCACGAGCCAGGCCTTCGGGCGCTCCGACGGGATGCTCAGCGCCGAGTGCAACGGCGGCTCGCCCGCGGGCCTGAAAACCCGCGACGGCCGGCTCCTCTTTCCGACGATCCGGGGGATCGCTTCGATCGACCCGTCGCACCTGCCCGTGAACACCCTCGTGCCGACGGTCCTCGTCGAGGAGATGCACGTGGACGGACGGCCGGCCGCGATCCCGGCCGGGCTCCGCCTCGCTCCGGGAGCCGGGCGGCTCGAGCTGCGCTACACCGCCACGAGCCTCGTCGTCCCCGGAAAGGTTCGCTTCCGCTACCGCCTCGAGGGATTCGACCGGGGCTGGGTGGAGGCGGGAGACCGCCGGGCCACGACCTACACGAACCTGCGCCCGGGCCGGTACGCGTTTCGCGTCACCGCGTGCAACGACGACGGAATCTGGAACGAGGCCGGCGCTTCGCTCGCCTTCTCGATCGCGCCGTTCTTCTGGCAGACGTGGTGGTTCCTCTCGCTCGCCGCCCTCGCCGCGGGCGCCGCGGTCTTCGGCCTCCACCGGGTCCGGATCCGCCGCCTGGAGGGCCGCGAGAGAGAGCTCGAACGGGTCGTCGAGGAGCGGACGGTCGAGCTGACGCAGAAGTCGGAGGAGCTGCTGCGGGCGCAGGAACAGATCGAGAAGCTCTCGTCGACCACCTCCGGCGTCCTCGAGGACCCGGCGGCCTGGGCCCGCTCCGTGGCCCGCGAGATGGCCGGCGCCATCGGAGCGAGAGAGATCGGGATCTGGCTGATCGAGGACGGCTCGTTCGTCCCGCTCGCCTCGTGCAGCCTGCGGGTGCCGGCGTGGAAGGAGCTTCGGGAGGCGCTCGGCGACGGCGGGGTCTTCGCGAGGGAGTCGGGGCTCGTCGTGCCGGTCCTCGGCATGACGGGCGAGCCCCGGGGCGTCATCGTGGTCGACGGGCCGGGAACGGCGTGGGGCGACGTGCAGAAGCGCGTCCTGACGAGCCTGGCGCGCCACCTCGGAACGGCGCTCGACCTGCGGTCCCTCCGGGAACGGCTCGTGACGTCGGAAGCCTCGCAGCTGGCGCACCGCGAGGAGCTCCACCGGATCGGCTTCCGGCTCGCCGCGGTCTGCCCCGTCTGCCGGGACGTCCTGGACGACAGGGTGGGCGAGTGCCCGCGCGACCACGCCCCGCTCGACTGGTCCCGGTTCCTTCCGCTCAGGCCGGGCGAGCGCTACCTCCTCCTCCGCTGGCTGGGCGAGGGGGGAATGGGGACCGTCTTCCTCGCCCGCGACGAGCGGCTCGGGCGCGACGTCGTCCTCAAGCTGATCCGCGCCGACCGGCTCCGCGACGCCGGCACGCGGCTGAGATTCGAGCGGGAGGCGCGGATCGTCGCGCAGATCCACCACCCCGGCGTCGTCGCGGTCTTCGACACGGGAGAGCTGGACGACGGCTCGGCCTTCCTCGTCATGGAGCACCTCCCCGGGATGAGCCTCGCCGACGTGATCGACGCTTTCGGCCCGGGGACTCCCGCTCAGGTCGCCCTGCTCGCCCGCCACGTCGGCGGGGCGCTCGACGCCGCCCACCGCGCCGGCGTCATCCACCGCGACGTCAAGCCCGACAACGTCTTCCTCGTCCCGGACGGAGCCCGCTTCCAGGCAAAGGTGCTCGACTTCGGCGTCGCCAAGTCGCGGGCGTCCGACAGTCAGCTCACCCAGACCGGGATCATCGTCGGAACGCCGACCTACATGTCGCCCGAGCAGGTGAGGGGTCAGGCGGTCGATGCCAGGAGCGACCTCTACGCCCTCGGGACGATCCTCCACGAGTCCCTCTCCGGGCGGCGCCTCGTTCGCGACGCCGAGCTGTCGCGCGTCTTCACCGAGGTCCTCCACCGTCCCCCGCCGCTCCTGGCGGAGCGGATTCCGGGGCTGCCGGACGAGGTCGACACCCTTCTCGGGAAGGCCTTGGCGAAGAGACGAGAGGACCGGCCCGATAGCGTCCTGCCGTGGGCCGAGAAGCTGGCCGAGGCGCTCGAGGCGGTCCCTCCCCTGGCGACGCCGGACCGCGGCTGGCCGGCGATCCCCCCCGACGGACTCCCGCGGAGGGAGCCCGGCGGGGAGCGGCCCGGATGAGAGGGCGGGCCGGCGCTTTTCGCAGGCCCGCCCCCGCTTACGCCCGATCCGCCCGCAGCTCGACGAGAGTGGACTGGAGCGAATGTCCCGGGCGGTACGCCGCGCTCCGGGTCACGGGAGGCGGCGGGACGACGACTCGCCGGAGCCTCACCATGTTCTGGATCCGCTCCAGGTGGAGCCTGTCCTCCTCTCCAAGGGCCTCGAGGAGGCGGGCGACCTCCGGCCTCACCCGCCCCAGGGCGTGGCGGTAGTGAACCTCGGCGGCGGACAGCTCGAGCCCGATCGTCTCCCGGAGCGCCTCGTCGACCGTCGGGAGCTGAGGGCCCGCACGCAGCGCCTTCGCCCTCTCCACCAGCGCCTCGAGGCCCGCCAGGTCGACCTCGACGTCGATCGAGAGCGATGCGTCCTTCTGGAGGAGTCTCCGCTGGTAGTCGACGAGGCGAACGTGCCCCTTCTCCTCCCTCGACATCCGGAGATAGACGTAGACGGCCTCGGCGTCGGCCCAGAGGACCTCGGAATACCACTCGTAGAGCTCCGCGAGCGCACTCTCCAGGTCGGCGAGCCTGCGAAGGACGGTGTCGATCATCATCGGGTTCTCCCTGCGGCTCCTGCGGCCGTCGCGCCCCTTCGAGCGCGGAGCGAGGTTGCCGCCCCGCGTCCCGAAGCCCCGACAGCGCAACGGGGATGCCACCCCTCGCGCACGGGCAGATCGTGGACCGCCAGTCGTTCACGGCGTTGCGCCGCGGTCGCGCGGAATGCCCGGAGACGTGCGGAGACGTGTCTGGACACACGCGCGAGCGGGATCGAGGGTCTCTCCCGTATCCGGGCGCTGCCTTCGGTGCACCGCGCGGCGTCGAGCCGCCCGAAGTCTCCCCGATCGGGCGTAACCTCGATGACGCCTCGACCTCGACCGCGCGATCGACGAAGCCCCGGCGCTCGAAACCGCCCGCCGGCGAGAGCAGCTCGAGAAGGCCGTTCAGGCCCTTCTCGCCAGACCGGAAAGCGGTGAGCCACCATGAGCAGATGGATCGGCCTCTCGGGGATGTTCATCGGCGCCGTCGGCATCTTCCTGGGCTTTTACTACCTCGGCGCGGAGCCGGGCCTGTCGCTCGAGATCGTCACGGTGACGACGGTCGGGCTCGTCGGCGTCCTGGCGTTCGTGCGCCACTTCTTCTTTCACGAGTCCGACGCCAGGCGGCTGGGCTGGGAAACCGACAGGCCGGAATGGGCCTGGGAGGTCGGCTTCGCGAACCTCGCCTTCGGCGCGATGGGGCTCCTCGCCGTCTTCGCAAGGCTCGGGACCCAGGCCCAGGCGCTCGCCGTCCTCGGTTACGCGATCTACCTGATGCAGGCGGCCGCCCTGCACGGCACCCAGTACGTCCGGGAAGGGAAGAGATCCCCGGAAAAGCTCTGGCGAATCGTCCTCGGCACCGCCTGGTTCGCGGCACTCATGGCCTTCTTCGCCCTGAAGGCTCTCCTCGGCACCCCCATCGGGGTCAGGTCTTGATTTTCTAATATAGTTCGGTTCGGCCTCCGGACGGTCCCCGGTTCAGCCCGGCCAGCGGAACTCCATCGGCACCTCGACCCCCGGTCCGAGGCTCTGCGTGACGGGGCAGGCGCAGGCGGTCGCCTCGAGGAGAGCGCGATCGCCGGCGGAAACCGCCAGGCCTGCCGGGAACGTGACGATCGTCCGGAGCGCTCCGATCCGCCGGCGCGGGTCGGCGACCATCTCCTTCACGACGTGGACGGTGGTCCCCGCGAGCTCGATGCCGTGCCGCTGGGCGACGAGAGCCATCGTGGTGACGAGGCAGGCGCCGAGAGACGTGGCGCAGAGGTCGGTCGGGGAGAACGCCTCGCCCCGGCCGCCGTTGTCCACGGGGGCGTCGGTGACGAGCTTCGTTCCGGAGGGGCGGTGGGTCGCCTCGCAGTGGAGGTCACCCGTGTAGACGATGTCGATGTCGACGGCCATGCCCGGGACGCTACGCGAGACCGGGCCGGCCGTCGAGAGGATCCGTCGTCCTTCCCGGGCCGCGTGCCGGCAGGAGGAGCGGGAGAATCCGCGTCAGCCCGGGGAGATCGGCGGGGCGCCTGGGCCAGGCGGCGCTTCTTCCCGCTGGCGGAACCAGCGAAGCCCCCGCGGGATGATTCCGAGCAGGCTCCCCGCGAGCGCCAGGCCCGCCAGGACGAGAAAATCGGCGAGGTTGCGGCCGAGGAAAAAGAGAACCAGCCCCAGGATCGCCGAGGTTTCGGCGATGGCGAGGGAGAGGAGCGTCCGCCTGAGGAACGCGTCGAACGACAGGGCCGTCGCGGGGTCGGTGCTGACGCGAGGCGCGACGGCGAGCGCGAGGAGCGCGAGGGCGAACGCGGCTCCGTAGAAGCCGTACCGGATTCCCGCCGGCGCGGGGTCGGCGGGAGCCTCCCCCGACGACGCGAGGACGAAGACGACGACGGCGTAGAGGGGAATCGACGCGGTGAGACCCGCGACGAGGATGAGCCAGCGGGCTTTCTCGGGAGGGGGGATCAATCGGGGCATTCTCGCGCTCCCCGTACACGATACTCCGCGCCCGCCGGGAAGACTCCGACAGCCACGTCCGAAAACCGCCAGACAGTGGCGCCCCGAGTGGGATATCACTCCCGGCGTGGAGATCGAACGGGATTCCTGCCTCGCCGCCTTCCTCGGCCGAGACCGCCGTTTCGCCGGGCGCTTCTACGCCGGAGTGACGTCGACCGGCATCTACTGCCGACCGGGCTGCCCGGCTCCGCTGCCCAAGCCCCGGAACGTCGTCTTCTTCCGATGCGCCGCCGCCGCCGAGGAGGCGGGCTTCCGCGCCTGCCGCCGCTGCCGCCCCGAGACGGCGCCCGGGACCCCCGCGTGGACCGGAACGTCGTCCACCGTGGCGCGGGCTCTCCGGCAGATCGAGGCCGGCCTCGCCGACGACGCCCCGCTCGGCGCTCTCGCCGCGCGCCTCGGCGTCGGCGAGCGGCATCTCCGGCGTCTCTTCGCCGAGCACCTCGGCGCGTCTCCGATCGCCATCTCCCGGACGAGGCGGCTCCACTTTGCGCGCAGGCTCCTCGACGGCTCGACGCTCCGGATGTCCGACGTGGCGCTCGCGGCCGGCTACTCCAGCGTCCGGCGCTTCAACGAGGCGATGCGCTCCGCGTTCGGAGCTCCCCCGACCGAGCTGCGGCGCTCCGCACCGTCCGCCGCCGTGCGGGCGGAGATCTCGCTGAGTCTCCCGTTTCGCCCCCCTTTCGACGACGCCGCCCTCCTCTCGTTCCTGGCGACGCGCGCGGTTCCCGGCGTCGAGGTGGTATCGAACGGCGTCTACCGGCGGACCGCACAGGTTGCGGGAACGGCCGGCGTCGTCGAGGCGTCGGTCGACGGGAGCCGGGGCACGCTCTCGCTCCGTCTCTGGGGCCTGGGACCGGCCGCGGCGCTCACGGCCTCCCGCCGCGCGGGGCGCCTGTTCGACCTCGACGCCGACCCCGGGACGATCGCGACCCACCTCGCAGCCGACTCGCTCCTGGCCCCGCTCGTCGCGCGCCGCCCCGGCCTGCGCGTGCCGGGCGCCTGGGACCCGTTCGAAACCGCCGTCCGGACGATCCTCGGGCAGCAGGTATCGGTGAAGGCGGCGCGAACGCTCGCCGCGCGGCTCGCCTCGAAGTTCGGGCGCCCCCTTCCCCCGGAGGCGGCCCGCGAAGGGCTTTCCCTGCTCTTCCCGCGGGCCGAAGAGCTGGCGGAGGCCGACGTCGCCTCCATCGGCCTGACCTCCCGGCGGGCGGAGACGCTCCGCCACCTCGCGCGCGAGGTGGCGCTCGGACGGATCGACCTCGGCCCAGCCGCCTCGCTCCACGAGGCCGAGGCCCGCCTCGCCTCCGTCCCGGGGATCGGCCCCTGGACGGCCCAGGTGATCGCGCTGCGCGCGCTCGGCGAGCCCGACGCCTTTCCGGCGGGCGATCTCGGCCTCCGCAAGGCGCTCGCCCAGGGAGCCGCCCTGCCGACGATCCCTGCCGTCGAGGCGCGGTCCCGCGCCTGGCGGCCCTGGCGCGCCTACGCCCTCATCCACCTCTGGACCGAGCTCGCCAGCCAGGAGACCGCATGAAGACACTCCTCGAAACCGCCACCGTGGAAACCGCCGCCGGAGCTTTCTGGCTCGCCGCCCGGAACGGTGCGCTCGTCGCCGCGGGGTTCGCCGACTCGGCGCCCCGCCTTCTCGCACGGCTCGAGACCCGCTTCGGGCCGCTCGAGCCCCACGAGGCGAGCGACCCCGCCGGAGCGGCCTCGGCGCTGGGGCGCTACCTGGCGGGCGAGAGGGCGGCGCTCGAAGCGGTCCCGGTCGATCTCGGCGGGACCCCCTTCCAGCGCGACGTCTGGGCGGCGCTCCGGACGATCCCCGAGGGGACGACGATTACCTACGCCGAGCTCGCGAGCCGCGTCGGCCGTCCGCTGGCCGTGCGGGCCGTTGGCTCGGCGAACGGCGCGAACCCCGTGTCGGTCTTCGTGCCGTGCCACAGGGTCGTCGGCAAGGACGGCCTTCGCGGGTATGCCGGGGGCGTCGCGCGCAAGGAGTGGCTCCTCGCCCACGAGAAGGCGAGGCCGGGCTGATCCGTCAGCCGGGGTAACCCGGCGCGCGCCGGATCCGCCGAAGCTGGGCTTCGTGGTGCCTGGCGTGCGCGTCGATGAAGTCGAGAGTCCCTGCCGGATCGAGCGGACCGGAGACCGGGTGGCGGAAGACGAGGGCTTCGCGGCGCTCCTCCGGTAGCGAAAGCACGAGCTCCCTGAGGTCGCCGCGCGCCCTCGTCCATCGGCTCGACAGAACGTCGAGGGGAAGGGTCTCGCCGGGGACGACCTGCGGCAGCGGCGCGCGAACCCGGACCGGCAGCCGCATCAGGCCCACGAGGAGCGTCCGCTTCGCCCGGTCGAGGAGCGATACCGGCTGCGGCGGCGCCTGCAGCTTCTTCCGCGCGTAGCCCGTGATGCTCTCTTCCACGAGAACGAGGTGGTGGACGACGTCGAGGGCGGACCAGGCCTTCCCGTCGGGACGGAAGGCGAGCCTCCCCGCGCTCTCGCCGGCGAGAGTGGCCAGAAGAGCGTTCTTCCAGTCGTCGAGCTCGTCGAACTTCCGCTCCAGCCGCTCTGGGTCGTGCTGCATGGCGCGGAGTCTCCCACGGAGACTCCGCGCCATGCGCGTCAGTGGGCCGCGACGGCTTCCTTCGGCCCTTCGGCCGGCTCGTCCGTGAAGAGGAGCTGCCCGTCCTTCACGCGGCCCCGGAGCGAGACCGCGAGCGCCTCGCTCAGGTCCTGGACCGGGACGATCTCGAGACCGTCCCGCACGTCCTGCGGGAGATCCTCGAGGTCGGGGACGTTCTCCTTCGGGAGGACGACCGTCCGGATCCCGGCGCGGACCGCTCCGAGGAGCTTCTCCTTCACGCCGCCGATCGGCAGGACGCGTCCCGAGAGAGTCACCTCCCCCGTCATCGCAACGTCGCGGCGGCAGGGCCGCTTCGAGAGCGCCGAGACGATGGCGGACGCCATCGCGACGCCGGCCGACGGACCGTCCTTCGGGATCGCCCCGGCGGGAACGTGGATGTGGAGGTCGCGCTCGAAGGCGGTGTCGTCGATGCCGAGGAACGGGGCGTGCGAGCGGGCGAACGTCCACGCCGCGCGGGCCGACTCCTTCATGACGTCGCCCAGCTGGCCGGTCAGGAGGACCTCCCCCTTCCCTCGCATGAGCGCCGCCTCGATGAACATGATGTCGCCGCCGGCGGGCGTGTAGTACATCCCCGTGGCGACGCCGACCTGGTCCTCGTGGACGATCTTCTCCGGCTGGATCTTCTTCCGGCCGAGGATCGGCGCCACGTCGGGCGCGTCGACGGCGGCTACCTCGATCTCGGCCGCGGCGATCCGGCGCGCCACCTTGCGGCCCAGCTTCCCGAGCTCGCGCTCGAGCTGGCGGACACCCGCCTCGCGCGTGTAGGACGAGATGATCTCCGCGAGGGCCGCGTCGGTCACCTCGAGCTGGCCAGGGTTCAGGCCGTTCTCGGCGAGCTGCCTCGGGAGGAGGTAGTTCCGGGCTATCAGGGTCTTCTCGCGCTCCGTGTAGCCCGAGAACTCGATCACCTCGAGCCGGTCCAGGAGCGGGCCGGGGATCGACTGGACGAAGTTCGCCGTCGCGATGAAGAGGACCTCGGAGAGGTCGAACGGGACGTTGAGATAGTGGTCGGTGAAGCTGTCGTTCTGGGCCGGGTCCAGGACCTCCAGGAGCGCCGCGGCGGGGTCGCCCTGCATCGAGGCTCCGAGCTTGTCGACCTCGTCGAGGAGGAAGACCGGATTCTTCGTCCCCGCCTGCCGCATCCCCTGGATGATCCGGCCCGGCATCGCGCCGACGTAGGTCCGCCGGTGGCCGCGGATGTCGGCTTCGTCGCGCGCCCCGCCGAACGAGATCCGCACGTACTTGCGGCCGAGGGCGCGGGCGATCGACTTCGCGATCGAGGTCTTCCCGACTCCGGGAGGTCCGGAAAAGAGGAGGATCCGGCCCCGGTTCGTGGTGCTCTTCCGCTCGGCGGGCCGGGCCGCGGGCGCCTTCGGCGTTTCGGCCTTCGCGCCGGCGGACGTATCGGGCGTCGTCTCGGGCGGCGCCTGGGGCGCCTCCTCCGGCTTGCGCCCGAGGAGCTGGCGGACCGCGAGGAACTCAAGGATCCGGTCCTTCACGTCCTTCAGGGCGTAGTGGTCCTCGTCGAGAATCCGCTGCGCCTCGACGACGTCGAGGTGCTCGTCGCTCCGGGCCGACCAGGGCAGCTCGGCGACGAGCTCGAGGTAGTTACGCAGGACCTGCGCCTCCATCGACTCGCGGGAGAGGCGCTGGATCTTCTTCCACTCCCGGTCGATCTCCTTGCGCACCTCTTCCGTGAGGACGAGGGCGTCGAGCTTTTCCTTCAGCCCCTTCAGGTCGTCGTCCCCGTCCTCCCCCTCGCCCAGCTCCTTCTGGATCGCCTTCAGCTGCTGGCGAAGGAACATCTCGCGCTGCCGGTCGCCCAGCTCTTCCTGGACCTTCGACTTGATCTCTTCCTGCGCGTCGAGGACGTCGATCTGCCGCTGGACGTGGACGAGCGTCCGCCTCACGCGGTCCTCGACCGCGAGTGTCTCGAGGAGAAGCTGGCGCTCGGCCGTCGGGATGTCGATGTAGCCCGCGACGAGGTCGGCGAGCTTGCCCGGGTCGTCCGCCTCGGAGAGGACGTTCGCGATGGCCTCTTCGGGAAGGCCGAGCTTCTTGGCCAGCTCGGCCGACCGCTCCTTCAGCTCCTTCAGGAGCGCGACGAAGGCGGTGTCGTTCGCGTCGAGCGGAGGCATCTCCGCGGCCTCGACGACGACCGCTTCGAGGCGACCGTCCGTTTCCTGGATTCGCATGGCGATGCCACGCGCCTTGCCCTGGAGGAGGAGGCGGGCCCCGCCGACCCCGCGCTGGATCGGTCCGATGGCGGCGATCGTCCCGACGGTGTGGAGGAGCTCCGGGGTGACCCCCTCCACGTCCTGACGCTGCGTGAGCGCGAAGACGAGCTGATCGGGGCTCTTCATCGCCGTCTCGATGGCGTGGAGGGTGCCCGGGCGGCCGGCGGCGATCGGGAAGCTGACGCCGGGAAAGAGAACGGCGTTTCGAAGCGGAATGACCGGGAGAGTCTGGGTAGGCTGCATGCTGACCTTTCGAGCCGACCTAACGCGGAAGACTCAAGGGTAAAGTTTAGTGGTATCGGCTTAGATTTTCAAGACAAGGCCCGAATCAGGCTCCGGAGGAGCCCCGAAAGGCTGCCAGCGCCCCCTCTGCGGCCTCCCGAAAGGCCCTCGAAACCCCGCCGACGCCGAGCTTCACCCCGCCGAAGACGCGGGAGACGAGAATCCCCCCCTCCAGGTCGTCCCGCCGGAGCAGCTCGAGCAGGAGCCTCCCAGGGTGCCCCACTTCGCCGTCGTCCTTCGACTTTTCCACGAGGGCCCCCGACGCGTCGCGCCCGCGAAAGGCCCAGCAGTGGTGGTTCGCCTTCCGGTGCTCCCCTTTCGCCGCCTTCACCGCGGCGAGGACCTCCTCCTCCCGCGAGGCCGGGAAGACGACGGCAAAGAACCGGGATCGCTCGACGGTGGCCTTGAACCCGGCGGGGTGGATGATCCGCACGTTCCGACGTTAGCAGGCCCGGATCGGGAATGGATCCCGCCGAAGCCAGGAGAAGGCGATGAAGAACGTGGCCCGCTCGGGCCTTCTCGCGACCTTTCTCGTCGCCGCAGCCCCTCCCGGGTTCGCGGGGAGCGAGGCTCCGTGCGGCAGCCTCGACACTCTTCGCGCGCGCCTCGCCGGCGCGAAGACGGCCGGCGAACGATCGACGGTCGCGAACGCGTTCGCCTCCTGCGCCGCGCGGGAAGGGACTCCTCTCGTCTTCCCGGCGGCCGGTCCCGGGCGGGTCCGATGCCTGTTCGCCTTCCGTTCCGGCGCCGCGCGCGTCTTCCTCGCGGGAGACCAGAACGGATGGCACCCGTCCTCCCAGCCGCTCGAGAAGCTCCCCGGGTCCGACCTCCACCTCCTCGAGCTGGAGATCCCCGACGGCGCCCGGCTCGACTACAAGTTCGTCGTCGAGGGGACGGAGTGGACGCTCGACCCCTGGAACCCGCGGACGATGCCCGGGGGCTTCGGGCCGAACTCGGAGCTGAGAACGCCCGGGTACGTTCCTCCCCCGGACGTCGATCCGAACCCGGGCGCCCCGAAAGGCCGGTACGAGGAGCTGGCGATCGAGAGCCGGGCGATGGGAGGTCCGCGGCGCGCGATCGTCTGGGTCCCGCCCGCTCCCGCGGCCGGGACCGAGCCCTTCCCCGTGCTCTATCTCCTCGACGGCCTCGACTACCGCGAGTTCGCCCGCGTCCACACCGTCGCCGCGAACCTCGTCGCCGCGCGGAAGCTCCCGCCGATCCTCCTCGTCCTCGTTCCCCCCGTCGACCGCAACCTGGAGTACGAAAGGAACGAGGCGTTCGAGCGGTTCCTCGTGACGGAGCTCGTCCCGGCCGTCGAGAGCCGCTGGAAGGTGCGGACGGACCCGGCGGGGCGCGGCGTCATGGGGGTCTCCCTCGGGGCCTTCGCCGCGCTCTCGGCCGCGGCCCGCCACCCCGGCGTCTTCGGCCGTTGCGGGGCGCAGTCGACAGGAAACGCGGTCGAAGCGAACTTCGACGCCCTCCTCGCGGACCTCGCCCGGCTGCCCGCCAGCTCCGTCCGCTTCCACCTCGACGTCGGGACGTTCGAGTCGAACCTGCACGGCGCCGACCTCCTCTCGGCGAGCCGCCGGCTCCGCTCCGTTCTCGCGCGCCGTCAGGAGCTCCAGTACCGGGAGGTGCCGGAGGGGCACAGCTGGGGCTCCTGGCGGGCTCGCCTCGCCGAGGCCTGGACCTTCTTCTGGGGAGAAGCCCCTGCGCAGGGACGCGACACGCGGGGTGAGCCGCACGCGCTCGCCGCGCCCCCCGGGGGGGCGTCCCGTTTCACCGGAAACCCGGTGAGCCTCGACGTGAAGGACGCCGATCTCGCCGAGCTCGTCCGGTCGCTCACGGCGGGCCGCGGCCTGTCGGTCGTCGCGCCGCCGGGCCTGTCGGGCACCGTGACGGCCACGCTCCGTGACGTCCCCTGGGACCAGGCGCTGGAGCTCGCCCTCGCAGGAAACGGCTGGGGCTACGTCCGCGAGGGGACCGTGATCCGGATCGTCCGGCGGAGCGACCCCGGCCGCTGAACGCCCTCCCGGACGCTCAGGCCTCGACGGTCTCCCGCTTCGAGCTGAAGTAGACGAACGCCCCGAGCGCGAGGAAGACGGCGAGGCCGAGCCAGTTGCCCCAGGCCGAGAGCCAGGTCCCGATTCCGGGGAGCTTCGTGAGGTCGGGGACGAGCGTTCTTCCGGTCGAGTCCTCGACGAACTTCAGGAGCGCGGCCAGGACGCCGACGAGGGCGCCCCCCGCGATGAAGCCCGAGGCGATGAGCGTCCCCTTCTCGTGCCGCGCCTTCGCGAGCGGCTCGTCGGTCGAGGAGCGCTTCACGAGCCACGCGACGAGCGCGCCGACGACGAGGGGCGAGTTGAGCTCCATCGGGAGGTACATCCCGAGCGCGAAGGCGAGGCCCGAGATGCCGCACATCTCGGCCGTCACGGCGAAGACCCCGCCGACCGCGTAGAGGAACCAGGGGGCGCCTGCGGAACCCATGACGCCCCGAAGGACGGCCGCCATCGCGTTCGGCTGCGGCGCCGGGAGCGGGTTGGCGTGGAGCGCGGACGGCGAGAAGCCGTAGACCTTCGCCATCAGGAGGATGACGGCCGTCGTCGCAGCCGAGGCGGCGACCGACCCGAGGATGTTCCAGATCTCGATCTTGCGGGGCGTCGCTCCGAGCCAGTAGCCGATCTTGTACTGCGTCACGAGCGAACCGCTCATCGAGAGGGCCGTGCAGACGACGCCGCCGATCAGGAGCGTCTGGAGCATCCCGTCCTCGCCGCGCAGGCCGAGGCTCGAGAGGACGACCGCCGTCACGATGAGCGTCGTCAGCGTCATCCCGGAGATCGGCGTGATGGAGATCATCGCGATCGCCCAGGCCGAGACCGCGGCGAAGAGGAAGGCGACGAGGAGCGTCAGCCCCGTCGAGACGAGTGCGAGGCGCGTCGCGCCCGGCGTCCCGGCGAGGACCGAGAGACGAAAGTAGAGGAGGATGGCGAGGCCCGTGCCGAGGATCCCGAGGAGGACGACCCACATCGGGAGCGCCTGGTCCGTCCTCTCCTCCGTCCCCGCCGCGGCGCCGCCCTTGACGAGCCGCGCGATCTCTCCGAACGCCTGCCTCGTCGCCTGGAAGATGACGGGCGACATCTTGAGGATCGACAGGAGCCCCGCGCAGAAGATGCCGCCGATGCCGATGGGCCGGACGTACTCGAAGAAGATGTCCTCCGCCGCCATCGAGGCGAGCGGCGCCGCCCCGGCAGAGATCGCCCCCGGGACGAACTGCGAGATCCAGGCGAAGAGCGGGACGAGGACGAGGAACGAGACCATCGACCCCGCCATGATGATGGCCGCGTAGTCGAGCCCCATGATGTAGCCGAGGCCGAAGACGGCCGCCGAGGTGTTCATCGTGAAGACCGCCTTGAAGCGGCCCGTGAAGCCGCCGAGCGCGGGGATGGCGGCGGTCGAGAAGTTCTCGGCCCACGCCTTCATCGAGGGCCCCGCGAAGTCGAACGCCGCCGCGAGCGCCGCCGACCAGGAGAGGACGATCGCGCTCTGCCCGCCGCGCTTTCCGGCGACGAGGATCTCCGTCGTCGCGCGCGCTTCCGGGAACGGGAGCTTGCCGTGGAGATCGCGGACGAAGTAGCGCCGGAACGGGGCGAGAAAGAAGATGCCGAGGATCGCGCCGAGAAGAGGGACGAGGAAGATCTGCCAGAACGAGGAGCGCCCCTCGAGGCCGAGGATGTAGATCGCCGGCATCGTGAAGACCGAGCCCCCGGCGACGATCCCCGAGGTCGCGCCGATGGCAAGGACGTTCACGTTCTCGAGAAGCGTGGAGCCGCGGGCGGCGAGAACCTTCACGAACAGGACCGAGGCGCCGACCGCCAGGATCGAGATCGGGATCGCCGACTCGATCCCCTGCCCGAGCTTCAGCGCGATGTACGTCGCCGCCGCCGAGAAGACGACCGACCAGAAGAACCCCTGGACGATCGACCGCGGCGTCACCTCGGGGACCGACGCTCCGGACGGAATGACCGGGACGTAGGTCTCGCCGGGAGCGAGCTCGCGGAAGGCGTTGTCGGGAAGGCGGACGTCTTCGGGAACGGGAGCGGCGGTCGGCTCGGGCATCCGCGGATGATGCCCGAGGAGGACGCTCCTGGTCGCGGAAACCCGTGGCCCGCGCCGTGCGTACGGACGGCCGTGCGCACTCTGCCGATGTCGATTCGCCGCCCCTCCGCTCTCCGGACCCTCGTCCCGATTCTCGCCACGCTCCTCGCAGGCTCCGCGCCCGCCGCCGGAGCGGCACCCGCCGCCGGCGCGGCGAGTCCTTCCGCCCCGATCCAGGCGGCGCTCGAGAAGGGAGACCCCGACGCCGCTTCGACGGCTGCGGATGCCGTGCTGAAGGCTTCGCCGGCGGACGCCGACGCACTGCTCTGGGCGGGCCGCGCCTACGGGCAGAAGGGCGATGTCGGCCTCGGTCTTCACGAAGATGTCGTGGGCGAAGAAGTGCCGGGAGGCGTGGGAACGGTCCGTCGAGATCGCTCCCGCGAACGTCGAGGCGCGGTTCGAGCTCCTGCGCTACTACCTCATGGCGCCGGGGATCGCCGGCGGCGGCGTGGAAAAGGCGCAGGCTCAGGCCGCGAAGCTCTTCGAGCTCGACCCGATGCGCGGCTACATCGGCCGCGGCATGATCGCGGACGACGAGAAGAAGCCGAAGGAGGCCGAGGCCGCCTACCGAAAGGCGATGGAGGCCGATCAGTTCGGCGTCCAGGGTCCGATCGCCCTCGCGAGCTTTTACGCGCGGCAGAAACGGTGGCCCGAAGCGCGCGCCGTCTTCGAGAGGCGCGTCACCGCCGACCCGGCCGACGCGTTCGCGCTCTACCAGCTCGGCCGCCTTTCGCTCCTCTCCGGCGAGGAGATCGAGAAGGGCCTCGCCCTCTTCGACCGTTTTCTCTCCCTCCCCGCCCCGAAGGACGGGCCGACCCACGCCGACGCCCGCTGGCGGAAGGGGCTGCTCCTCGAGAAGCTCGGCCGGACTCCGGCGGCGATCGCCGAGTACCGCGAGGCGCTCAAGGCGGACCCCGCCCACCGCGGAGCGAAACGCGAGATGGAGCGCCTGAAAGCCGCCTGACCCGGGCGCCGCCCCGGTCCTCTGGTTTAATCGCGGGACGATGCCGTCGACCCCGCCCGCCTCCCCCTTTCGGCGAGAGCCTCTCGCCCTCCTCGGCCTCACCCTCGTCGCGCTCGTCGTCTCGGGAATCGGCCCGAAGGACCGCTTCACCTGGGTCCTCGAGGTGGCGCCGATCCTGATCGGCGTCCCCATCCTCCTCGTCACGGCCCGTCGATTCCCGCTCACACCGCTCCTCCTGCGGCTCCTCTTCCTCCACGCCCTCGTCCTGATGGTCGGTGGGCACTACACCTATGCCGAGGTGCCGCTCGGCGAGTGGGCGAAGTCCGCCTTCGGCTTCGCCCGGAACCACTACGACCGGCTCGGCCACCTGATGCAGGGGTTCGTGCCCGCCATCCTCGCGAGGGAGGTCCTGCTCCGCAGGACCCCGCTGCGGCAGGGCGGATGGCTCCTCACCCTCGTCACCTCCGTCTGCCTCGCCTTCAGCGCGCTCTACGAGCTGATCGAGTGGGCCATGGCGCTCGCCACGGGCGAGGCGGCCACGGCTTTCCTCGGCACGCAGGGAGACGTCTGGGACACGCAGTGGGACATGTTCATGGCCCTTTTCGGAGCGCTCCTGGCGCAGGCGCTCCTAAGGCGGCTGCACGACCGCCAGCTCGCGAGCATCGCCGCCGGCGACCCCGCGACCGTACAATAGAAAATCAAGACCTGACCCCAATTGAAAGGCCGGGCTCCCGAAGGGGCCCGGCCTCGTTTCGCGCGGAGCGCGGCGGTCTTACTTGGCGCCGGGGTTCGTGCCGGCCTTCAGCTCGTCGAGGTTGCTCTGGCCGTCGCCGTCGCTGTCGAGGGCTTCGATCTTCGTGAAGTCGAAGGTCTTCTTCTCGGCCTTCGGGTCGACGAGGGCCTTGGCCATCATGTCCTTGCCGAAGGCGTTGACCTCGGCGTCGCCCTTCTTGGCCATCGCCTTCACGTGGCAGGAGGCGCACTTGGCCTTCGCCGTCGGGTACTTGGCGTTGAGGTCCTTCTGCATGTCCATCGTGGCGAGGCCCGTGCCGGTGAGAACGACCGCGAGGACGGCGACGAGAACGGCGGCTGTCGTCTTCTTCATGTCTCTGGCTCCTTCTGGCGGGGCGTCGTGCCCCTCTTCGAATTCCGGACCGTCCATTTTCCTGCCATCCCGGAAAGAGAACAAGCCATTAAGGAACGAACTTCGCAGGTCCGGCCGGTTTCCGGGGAACGCGCACACGAGGCAAGGCCGGGCGCCCTGGACCTCACGGTTCCAGAGCGCCCGGCCCGCCGGATTCCCGTTTCTTTTCCTGCGGCCGCTATCAGGCGGTCGCCGGGACGATCGACCCCTCGGTCGGGCAGACCTCGACGCACTTCGGCGAGTCGAAGACGCCGGCGCACTCGGTGCACTTGGCCGGGTCGATCACGTAGATCATGTCGCCCGCGCTGATCGCCTGGTTGGGGCACTCGGGCTCGCACGTCCCGCAGCTGATGCAGTTCTCCGTGATCATCATCGCCATGCCGGCCTCCTTAGGTGCGGGGAGACCTGTTCATCGCCCCCCCCGCGAGCGCGGCCCGCGTGAACGGCCCGGCGCGGACGGGAGGCTAGGCGATGCCCCGAGGCCACGCAATGATGTGAACGGATCATTCCCCGCAGGAGATTCCGAGACCCTGTATCCCGTTGACATCGCGCCGGATCGGGTTCCAAATTCCCGTCGGGGCCCGTCGGCACGACGATCCCGGGGGGGCGGGCCGTGGCCGCGGGGACGCCGGAGGGGCCAGCGACGACGACAGGCCGCTGGAAGGCCCGGAAGGCATGGTTGGCCAGGTAGGCCTGGTAGATAGGGAGAACCGGTGTCCGGCCCGCTTGAAGCAGCAAGAACCGAAAGGAGACCGAAGTGAGAGTTCCGACCCGGATTCTTCTCGCCGTCCTCGCCTCGCTGGCCCTCGCGCCAGCCCTCGCCGCGCAGGACAAGGGACGCATAGACACCGCCATCACCTCCGACAGCCGGGAGACGATGGAGGAGAGGAAGTCCTTCCCGCCGACCCAGCCGAAGATCTACGTCTTCGCGATGGTCGCCGACGCCCCGAAGGACACCGCCGTGAAGGCGGTCTGGATCGCCGAGAAGGTCGAAGGCCAGAAGCCGGACACGAAGTTCGCCGAACGGACGACGAAGTTCCCCGGCGGCGCGACCTGGATCCCCTTCTCCTACTCGAAGCCCGATCCCCAGTGGGCCGCCGGCAACTACCGCGTCGAGCTCTACCTCGACAAGGACCTCGCGTCCACCGTCAAGTTCACGATCTCGGCGAAGTAGCCTTCCCGCGATTCAGGTATCCTCGTGCGGCCGCCCTTCCGGGGCGGCCGTTTCCTTTTCCGGGAGGGCCGTCCGGAGCTCGGAGGCGCCGCCCGACACGATGAACGCCATCGCGTCCGCCCCCCTCGCCGCCAGCGGAGTCACGAGGCGGCGCGGCACGACGAGGAGATGGCCCGCGAAGTTGTACGACTGCGGGAGGTAGACCGATACGCAGCCGGGAAGGCCGGCGTCGTCGAGGGAGTCCCGGGTGAGGAAACCCACCGCCTTCAGTCCGGTCGCCTCGTCGAGCGTCACGACGACCGGCCGATCGAAGCCCTTCCTCTCCCCAACGAACGCGTCGGTCACGTCGCGGATGGCCGAGTAGAGGAGCTTGACGAACGGCAACCGCCGGAAGACCCCCTCGACGAGCTCGAAGAGCCGCTTCGTGACGAAGTTCGACGCGAGCGCCCCGACGACGACGATGAGCGTGACGGTCGCCAGGAACCCGGCCCCCGGGATCGGGAGCCCCATCCAGGCGTCGACCGTCCGGAAGACGAAGACGACGATGGCGATCGTGAGGACGGACGGCACGAAGACGAGCAGCCCGCGAAAGAAGTAACGGACGAGGACGCGCATGGCGGGCGAGTCTAAGGCGCGCCCCGGCCTCCGCCGCCGCATTACGCACCGCGGCACTCCCGGCCCGCCGCGTTTGCGCAGGACACAGGTCCGCGCGGAGCGTGGTAGAACTAGCTCTTCCGAGACTGACTCAAGGAGGAGCGCCGTGGCCGAGACGTTCCGATCCGTCCCCCAGATGTTCCTGCGTCGCGTCGAGAAGACTCCCGACCGAGAGGCCTATCTCTTCCCCGAGGGGAATGGGTGGACGCCCCTCACCTGGCGCCAGGTCGGCGAGAAGGTGAAGGCGATCGCCTGCGGCCTCCGCGCCCTCGGGCTCGGAGACGAGGATCGCGCCTCGATCCTCTCCGCGACCCGAATGGACTGGATCCTCGCCGACCTCGGGATCCTCGCCGCGGGAGGGGCGACGACGACGATCTACCCGTCGAGCACGACGGCCGACTGCCTCTTCATCCTCCAGGACTCGGGTACGCGGATCCTCCTCGCCGAGAGCCGCGAGCAGGCCGACCGGATCGCCGCGAAGCGCTCCGAGGTCCCCGACGTGAAGGCGATCGTCGTCTTCGACGGGGCCGGCTCGGACGACGGGTACGTCCTCACCCTGGACGCCCTGATGGAGAAAGGGCGCGCCTGGGATGCCGCCAACCCGGGACGGTACGAGAAGATCGTCGACGCCGTGAGGACCGATTCCCTCGCGACGCTCATCTACACCTCGGGGACCACCGGCCGCCCGAAGGGCGTCGAGCTGACGCACGACTGCTGGCTCTACGAGGCGGAAGGGATCGACGAGCTCAAGCTCCTCAACGAGGACGACCGGCAGTACTTCTGGCTCCCGCTCGCCCACTCGTTCGGGAAGGTCCTCGAGGCGGCCCAGCTCCGGATCGGCTTCTCGACCGCGATCGACGGCCGCGTCGAGAAGATCGTCGAGAACCTCGGGCAGGTGAAGCCGACGTTCGTCGCCGCGGTCCCGCGGATCTTCGAGAAGATCTACAACAAGGTCACCACGGGTGCGAAGGATGCCGGCGGCGCCAAGTGGGCGATCTTCTCCTGGGCCTTCGGCGTCGGCCGCGAGGTCTCGAAGCTCCGCCTGGCTGGCCAGGAGCCCGCGGGCCTCCTCGCCCTGAAGCACGCCGTCGCCCACAAGCTCGTCTTCTCCAAGCTCCACGCCCTCTTCGGCGGCCGCATACGCTGCTTCGTCTCCGGGAGCGCCCCGCTCGCCCGCCCGCTCGGCGAGTTCTTCCACGCGGCCGGAATCGTCGTCCTCGAGGGGTACGGCCTCACCGAGACGAGCGCCGCCAGCTGCGTGAACACGCCGGAGAAGCTCCGCTTCGGGACGGTCGGGGCGCCGCTGCCCGGGACCAGCATCCGGATCGCCGAGGACGGCGAGATCCTCCTCAAGGGTCGCGGCGTCATGCGGGGCTACCACAACCTCCCCGACCAGACGGCCGAGACGCTCGACGCCGAGGGCTGGCTCCACACCGGAGACATCGGCCACGTCGAGGACGGGTTCGTGAAGATCACGGACCGCAAGAAGGACCTCATCAAGACCTCGGGCGGCAAGTACGTCGCGCCGCAGATGCTCGAGAAGAAGCTCACGGTCGCCTGCCCCTACGTCAGCCACTCCCTCGCCCACGGCGACAACCGGAACTTCGTCTCGATGCTCATCGCCCTCGACCCCGAGGCGATCACGAAGTGGGCCGGCGCCCACGGTCTCGAAGGAAAGAGCTACGCGGAGATCGTGAAGTCGGCAGAGGTCCGGGCGCTGATCGCGCCGTTCATCGACGAGGTCAACAAGGACACCTCCGCCTGGGAGCAGGTGAAGAAGTGGGAGATCCTCCCCGCCGACCTGACGCTCGAGGCGGGGGACCTGACACCCTCCATGAAGCTCAAGAGGAAGACCGTCGAGCAGAAGTACCGCTCTGAGCTCGACGGGTTCTACGAGGAGTCGGCCGTTCGCCTCTGACCGGGGCCTCCAAGGCCCCCCCCCCCCCGAGGGGCGTCAGCCCCGCGTCACCCTCTCCAGCAGGAACATGTACGACCGGTAGATCTCACCCGTCGCCCGCGTCATCCCGATCTCGCAGGTCCGGCTGCTCGAGAGGTGCTCTTCGCACCCCTTCGCCTTCACCTCGGCCGCCTCGTGTTTCGTCGCCGAGGCGGTCAGCTCGGGGTGGAGGAACCCCCGGTCCCCTGCGAAGGCGCAGCAGCCCGCGGAGAGGGGAACCAGGACGTCGTCGCTGCAGAAGCGGGCGATCCCCTCGAGCTTCGCACCGAGGTTCATCTTCGTCACCGAGCAGACCGGGTGCAGCGCGACCGGGCCGGACTTCCGCACCGCCGCGAGCCTCGGGAGAAGCGTGTCGTGCGTGAACTCGACTCCGTCGAGAATCGTCAGCCCGTCGAACTTCAGCTGGTTCTCTGGCGTCAGCTGCGGGCGGCAGCTCCTCACGCCGTAGGTACAGGGGCTCGTGTCGACGACGACCGGGATCTTCCCGCCGCCTGACCAGGCCCAGAAGCGCTCGATGGCTCGGTTCACGGTGTATGCGTTCGCGTCGGCATACCCCTTGGAGGAGAAGGGGACGCCGCAGCAGGTTCCCTCGACGTCGTCCGGGATCCAGACCGGCGAACCCGCGCGCCTCGCGACCTCGACGAACGCCTCCATGAGCGACGTCTCGTCGGGTTCGCCCGGAAGGGCGCCCATCGTCCTCGAGATGCAGGCCGGGAAGTAGACCGCGGTCGCCCCGTCTTTCGACGTGGCGGGCCTCGCCCCCTTCGCGGCGTGCGGCATCTCCGCGCTCCACTGCGGGAAGGGCTGCCCGACGACGGCCCGGATCGCCCGGGTGACGCCGGCCATCGCGCCGGCGCCGAGGAGCGACTGGACGGCGTGTCCGGCCCGGAGGCCCATCCGCATCGCCGGCTCGATCGTGGCGAAGCGCCGGGCGAGGCCGAGGGCGATCTTCTTCGCCCGCGCGGTATGGCTCGCCTTCCGGAGCCGCTTCGTCAGCTGCCCCGTGTCGATGGAGACCGGGCACGCCGTGGCGCAGAGGCCGTCCACGGCGCAGGTGTCGACGGCGGCGTACGGGAAGTCGGCCTCGAGGGCCGCGAGGAGCGGCGCGTTCCCGCCGGAACTCTCGAGACGGGTCATCTCGCGCCTCAGGACGATCCTCTGGCGCGGGGTGAGGGTCAGCTCGCGGCTCGGGCACTTCGGCTCGCAGTAGCCGCACTCGATGCACTTGTCGACCTCTTCCTCGACCGTCGGCATCGGCTTGAGGTTCTTGAGGTGGACCATCGGGTCGGCGTTCAGGAGGACACCGGGATTCAGGATCCCCTCCGGGTCGCAGAGCTCCTTCAGCCGCTTCATCACGGCGTAGGCCTCGGGGCCCCACTCCGTCTCGACGAAGGGGGCCATGTTCCGACCCGTCCCGTGCTCGGCCTTGAGCGCCCCGTCGTACTTCTTCACGACGAGCTCGACGACGTCCTCGATGAAACGCGCGTACTGGTCGACGGCCGCCTGTTCGTTGAACGACTGCGTGATGACGAAGTGCAGGTTCCCGTCCTTGGCGTGGCCGAAGATGATCGCCTCCGGGTAGCCGTGCTTCGCAAAGAGCCTCGTCAGGTCGACGGCGGCGTCGGCGAGGTGCTCGATCGGGAAGGCGACGTCCTCGATGAGGACCGTCGTGCCGCTCCTGCGGGCCGCGCCCACCGAGGGGAACGTCCCCTGCCTCACCTTCCAGAGGAGCGCCTGCTCGGTTGCGTCGTGGGTGAAGCGGGCCGGCTCGAGGAGGGCGAACGGAGCGACGACCGCGGCCGCGAGCGTCTCGAGCCCCTGCCGCTCCGACTCCTCCGCCGCCTGGTACTCGACGAGGAGCGCCGCGGTGCCGTCGGGGACGGTGCGGATCGACGGCGGGACGCCGGGCTGGGTCTCGACCGACCGGAGCGAGGCCCGGTCGAGGAGCTCGAGCGCCTTCGCCCCCGAGTCGCGCAGCGGGACGATCGCCGCGCAGGCGGCGTGCATCGTCGGGAAGAGGAGGAGGCCGGTGTACTTGACGGGGAGATCCGGTACGGTGGAAAGGACCGCCTCCGAGATGAAGGCGAGCGTCCCCTCCGCCCCCACGAGGAGGTTCCGGAAGATCTCCACCGGCGTCGCGAAGTCGAGGAAGGCGTTGAGCGAGTAGCCCGTGGTGTTCTTCATCCGGTACTTCGACCGGATGCGCCCGGCGAGCGCCGGGTCGGTTTCGAGCCTCGCCTTCAGGTCGAGGATCCCCTGCCAGAGGGCCGGCTCCGCCGCGCGGAAGAGGGAGTCGGCGTCGGGGGCGGCGGTGTCGATCCGCGTCCCCGAGGGGAGGAGGAACGACAGTGATTCGAGCGTGTGGTAGGCGTTCTGGGTCACGCCGCAGCACATGCCGCTCGAGTTGTTCGAGAGGATGCCGCCCATCGTGCAGGTGTTGATGGAGGCCGGGTCCGGCCCCATCTTCACGCGGTAGGGCCGGAGCGCGGCGTTCACCGAGGCGCCGATCACCCCCGGCTGCGCCCGGAACCTCTTCCCTCCGTCCTCCACCTTCACCGTTCGCCAGTGGCGGGCCACCTCGACGAGGAGGCCGTCCGTGACGGCCTGGCCGGAGAGCGACGTCCCCGCCGCGCGCAGGGTCATCGGGGTCTTCGTCTCGCGGGCGAGACGGAAGAGCGCCGCGACCTCGTCGACCGACTGCGCGAGAACGACGGCCTTCGGAATCAGCCGGTAGAAGCTCGCGTCGGAGGCGAAGGCGATCCGGTCCAGGGGTCGGTCGAGGACGCGCCCGGGGGCCGCGATTCGCTCGAGAGCGGACCGGAGAGAGCTTTCTGGCCCCCCGGATCCCGAACTGGGGGCTTCGAGGACGGGCAGCGCGGCGGTCGGCATTCGAGGCCCTCCTGGACGGGGCGGCTGGGGCGGCGCCGCGGGGCTCTTCCCCGGCGCCGCCCGGAGGAGTCTAGAAGTAGAAGCCCTGGAGCTGGATCGTGAACTGGTCCGTCGCCTTGACGGTCGAGCTCTTCGGCTCGATCCGGAGGTACTGCGCCGTGACCTTGAAGTTCTGCCCGGAGACGTACCAGTTCAGCCCGCCGCCGAACCGGTCCTGGTCCTTCGCCTTGTCGATGTCGTTTGCGAACTTCTGGCTCTCGTACTTGAGGAAGGGCTGCACCTTCGCCGCCGAGAGGTAGTACGCCGCCTCGACGAGGAGGTCGTCCTGCTTCGGGAGCGCGGAGAGGAAGGTGCCGCCGTCGTAGTGGATCCACTGCACCTGGCCACCGACCTCGTCCCCCTTGGCGACCGGGATGGAGGCGAAGACGTCGCCGCTGTACGCCTTGTAGTCCTTCTGGAGGTCGAATCCGCCGTTCACGTTGAAGACCTTCTTCTTCCCGAGATTCGTCCCCGCGAAGACGTACCCCTTCTCCTTCTCGAAGAAGTTGTACTGGAGGTAGCCCGCCGTACGGAACGAGTTGCGCGAGGCGGCGTCGCGGACGCCCTGCATCACCGCGGCGCGGTACTCGAGGCGGCCGCCGTCGACGAGGTACCCCTTCGCCTGGATGCCGGTGTCGCGCAGGCCGACCGTCTGGGTCGGTCCGGCCATGACGGTCGACGTGGCGCTGATGTCGAGGGTGTAGAAGCTGAGGGTCGACTGGAGGATGTTGCGGCTGAGCGGAACGAGGAAGAGCCCCGCGTCGAGGATGAACGCGTCGTCGATCTTCCACGACACCCAGGCGTCCTGGATGATGAACCCGGTGTTCGTCGCCTTCACGCCGTTCGTGACCTTGCCGAGGTTCCCGCTGTCGGTCTGGAAGAAGAAGCTGACGTCCTTGGCGACCTGCCCGCCCACGAGGAGGCGGGCGCGCCGCACGAAGAGGTTCTGCGCGTAGCCGCCCGTCGCGGCGGCCTGCGTCCAGTCGGCCCACCCCTGGAACTGGAAGCCGAACTTGAAGTTGACGTTGTCGTTCACCTTGATGACGGCCTGCGCCTCGGCCGGAGCCGGTGCGAGGAGCGCGGCGATGGCCGCCGCGGCCACGGCGCGGACGAGGGTCCCGGTGATCTTCATCTCTCTCCTCACTTGCCTTTCGTCTGCAACGTGCGCACCGGTCACTTGGCGAGCCCTTCGACGGTCGGGATCATCCAGGGGAAGACGTAGGCCTGAAGGAAGACGAGGACGCCGACGAGGCACGCCAGGACGATCGAGTGCCAGAAGACGTAGCGGAGGATGACGCCCTCCTGCCCCTGCTGGTTCGTCGCGACGCTCGCGACGACGATGCTCTGCGCGTCGATCATCTTCCCCATGACGCCGCCGCTGCTGTTCGCCGCGGCCGCGAGAATCGGGTTGATGCCGAGCTTCTCGGCGCTGATCATCTGCAACCCGCCGAAGAGGACGTTCGAAGACGTGTCGCTGCCCGTCAGCGCGACGCCGAGCCAGCCGAGGAGCGGGGAGAAGAAGGGGAAGAGGACGCCGGTCGAGGCGAAGGCGAGGCCCATGGTCGCGTCGAGGCCCGCGTAGCGCGTCGAGAAGCCGAGCGCGAGCATGGCGCCGATGGTGAGGAGCGAGATCCTCACCCTCATGAGGGTCCCCCAGAAGATCTTCGCGAGCTCCTTGAACGAGAAGCCGATGAGCAGCCCGCTGACGATGCCCGAAAGGAGAAGGCTCGTTCCCGTCGCCGAGAGCCAGTTGAAGGTGAAGACGGCCTCTTCCGGCTTCTCGGCCTTGACGACCGGCGGGGCCTTGACGACGGCCTTGTGGAGGCCCGGAGCCTCCCACTTCATCATCGAGACGCCCTTGAGGAAGTTCGGGGAGTCCTTCTTGCCGCCGTTGAGGATGTCCTTCACCTGCGGGAGGCCCCACGCGAAGACGAAGACGGAGAGCATGATCCAGGGCATCCAGGCCATCAGGGCCCGCTTCGGAGTGTGTACGGGCCGGTTCGCGGCCTCGCTCGCCCGTTCCGCCTTGTTCTCGTGCTCGAAGCTCCAGGTCTTCTTCGGCTGCCAGAACTTCAGGAGGAGGACCGTCGCCCCCATCGAGACGATGGCGCCCGCGATGTCGACGACCCAGGGACCGTGGAAGTTGCTGACCAGGAACTGCGTGATCGCGAAGCTGAGGCCCGAGGTGAGGCAGGCGGGCCAGACCTCCCACATCGCCTTGCGGCCGGCCATCGCCCAGACGAGCCAGAAGGGAACGAGGAGGGAGAAGAACGGAAGCTGACGGCCGGTCATCGCCGAGAGAGCGTGGAGGTCGAGGCCCGTCACCGACGCCAGGACGACGATCGGCGTGCCGAGGGCGCCGTAGGCGACCGGGGCGGTGTTCCCGATGAGGGCGACTCCCGCCGACAGGAGCGGACGGAACCCGAGGCCGATCAGCATCGCCGCCGAGATCGCGACCGGGGTGCCGAAGCCGGCGGCCCCTTCGATGAACGCGCCGAAGGAGAAGGCGATCAGGAGCGCCTGGATCCGGCGGTCGTCCGCGAGGCCGGCGACGGTGTGCTTGACGACCTCGAAGTCACCCGACTTCACGGTGAGGTCGTAGACGAAGATCGCGCAGAGGACGATCCAGCCGATCGGGAAGAGGCCGTAGGCCGCCCCGTACACGGCCGAGGTGAGCGCCAGCTTCGCCGGCATCCCGTAGATGAAGATCGCAACCCCGAGAGAGGTCGCCAGGCCCAGGAGGGCCGCCTTGTGCGCCTTCACGTGGAAGAACGCGAGGAGCCCCAGCAGCACCACCACCGGGAGTGCCGCCACGAGAGCCGAGAGCAGCAGGTTGCCTGCCACCGGGGTGTAGATCTGGGTCCAGGTCAGCATCGTTCCTCCTCGTCCTGGCGAGATGGGCCTAAGGATGAGGAGCGATACACTTAGGTGCAATGATGAATTTGAATCATTTTATTAGTATTTACACCTAGAAACGGGACCAAGGCACAGGCATCAGGGGGTTCTCTCAAGGGCTGCCGGAGCGGCCGCCGAGAAACCGGCGCCTCCCCTTCCGTCAGGGCGTGGAGAGCCCCTCCCGGATGGCGAAGCGGGTCAGCTCGGACGCGGTGTGGATCTCGAGCTTGTTCATGAGGTTCTGCTTGTGGACCTCGACCGTCTTCGCGCTGATCGCGAGCTCCTGGGCGATCTCGCGCGGCCGCATCCCGTCGGCCAGGAGCTTGAGGACCTGCCGCTCCCGGGGAGTGAGGCCGCCCAGGGACGGGGAGCCCGGCGTCTCCGTCCGCCGGACGAGCTCCTCGACGACGAGCCCGGCGATGGACGGGCTCAGGTACGTCTTCCCTTCCGTGACCGTCCGGATCGCCAGCGCCAGCTCCTCGAAGGCCCCGTCCTTGAGGACGTAGCCGAGCGCGCCCGCCCGGAGGATCTCGGCGACGAAACGCCGGTCGGCGTACATCGAGAGCGCCACGATGCGCACGGCCGGGAGCTGGGCGAGGATGAGCCGGGTCGCCTCGACGCCGTTCAGCTCGGGCATCGCGATGTCCATCACGATGACGTCGGGCCGAAGGAGGCAGGCCTGCGCGACGGCGTCGCGCCCGTCGGAAGCCTCCCCGACGACCGTCAGATCCGGCTGCTGGCCGAGGAGGGTCCGGAGCCCTTCGCGGACGATCCGATGGTCGTCCACCAGGAGGATGGTCGTGCTCATTCGCCCTGCCTGCCGGCCTCCGCAGCGTAAGGTAGCACGAGGGTGACGGACGTTCCCTCTCCGGGCGTCGAGCGGATCGATACGCTCCCCCCGAGGTCGTCGAACCGCTCCTGGATGCTGAAGAGGCCGAAGCTCCGGGTGGCGTCGGGAAGGGCCGCCGCTCCCGGAACGTCGAAACCCTTTCCGTCGTCGAGAAGGGTCGCCTCCAGCCCCTCCACGAGCCAGCGGAGCCGGAGGGAGACCCCGCTGGCGTCGGCGTGCTTCACGACGTTCAGCAGGAGCTCGCGGACCGCCGAGAAGACGAGGAACCGGCGCTCCTCGCCGAGCTCGCGCGCCTCTCCTTCCTTCGTCAGACGGAACGCGATCCCGTGCCGCTGCTCGACGTTCTCGCCGAGCCACTCGAGGGCGGCCGGGAGGCCGAGCTGGTAGAGGATCGGCGGGCTGAGCTCCCACGTGAGCGAGCGCGTCTCCTGGACGGCGTTTCCGACGAGGACGTGGACCTCCTCGAGGGCCGGGGCGATGGGAGTCCCCTCGGCCCCCTGCCGGAGGGAGGCGAGCTTCACCTTCGCCATCGAGAGGACGGCTCCGAGCTGGTCGTGAAGCTGCGTCGCGATCGTCCGGCGTTCCCGCTCCTCGACCCGTGTGATCTCGGCCGCCAGGCCCCGGAGCTTCTGCCGGGTCCGGTCGAGCTTTTCCGCCAGGCGCCGGCGATCGCTGACGTCCTGGACGATCCCCTCGTAGTGGTCGACGCGGCCCTTCTCGTCCCGGATCGCCCGCGCGTTCTCGAGGACCCAGATCAGCTCGCCGTCCTTCCGCTTCACGAGCGACTCGAAGCCCCGGACCTCGGCCTCGGACGCGAGCGACTCCTCGAACCGGGCCCGGGTGCCGGGCTCGACGTAGAAGTCCTTCCGGATGTCGGCGATGGCGTCGACCATCGCGGCCGGAGAGTCGTAGCCGGCCATCCGGGCCAGGGCGGGGTTCACCGTGACGAACCGCCCGGACAGGGTCGACTGGTAGATCCCCTCCGCCGCGTTCTCGAAGATGCTTCTCAGGTTCCGCTCCGCGGTCCTGAGGGCCCGTTCGGTCCGCTCGCGCTCGACGATGTCGCGTCGGAGCTCCTCGTTGGCCGTCGAGAGCTGCGCCGAACGGACGCGGATCGTCTCTTCCAGGTGCTCCTGATGGTTCCGGAGCGCCTCTTCCGCCATCTTTCGGCGGCTGATGTTGAGCGCGAGGAACGCGTTCAGGACTCCCAGGAGGATCAGGGCCCCGGCACCGATGAGGATCAGGTTCCGGTAGCGCGCGTAGGCGGACTCCGGAAGGTTGACGATGGAGCTCCCGGCCGGGAGACGGGACGACGGAATGCCCCACCGGACGAGCTGCAGGTGGTCGAAGAGGTAGCGGCCCGGGAGGTTCTTCACGACCGGAATCGACGCCGGGCGCTCTCCGCGCAGCACCCTCAGCGCGATCCTCCCCGCCGTTTCCCCCTGGTCGAAACCGCTCGCCAGCATTCCCCCCACGAGTCCGAAGCCGAGGTTGAAGTCCCACGCTCCGTACACGGGGACGTTCGAAGCCTGGGAGACGAGGCGGATGCTCTCGTCGTACCCGAAGACCTTCCCTTCCGCGTCCCGGCTGTAGAAGGTGAAGAAAACGAGGCTCGACGCCGGCAGCGACCGGAGCCGGGCGAGGAGCTTCTCCATGGGCAGGCCGTCGAGCGGCTCGAGCGGAACGCCCTTCCAGGACGGACCGATCTCGGCGAGACGCGTCCTCACGGCCCGGCCCGTCTCCGTGTCCTCGTTCACGACGTAGATCCGACGCGTCCCGGGGTGGAGCGCGAGGGCCGTATCGAGGCTCGCCCCGAGATCGACGTCCTCGCTCACGCCGGTGAACAGCGGCCGGCCCTTCAGCTTTCCTTCCTGGAAGTAGTTCACCCCGCAGAAGACGACAGGCGTTCCCGGAAAGACCTCGTCGCGATGCTCCACGAGGAACTCCAGGGCGCGATCGTCGGTTGCCACGATGAGGTCGATCCGGTGGTCGAGGTACTTCCGGCGGTAGGCCTCCGGAAGCTGGGAAACGAAGCGCTCTTCGAAGAAGCGCTTCGTATCCATGTATTCGACGAAGACGTTCTCGACGCCGAGAGCCGGCTCGAGCGCCGCGGAGATCCCGCGGTTCTCGTCGTCGGTCCACTTGTAGCCCTTGTAGTAGGAGTGGAGAACGAGGACCCTCTTGCCGGAGGCCGCGTCCGCCGTCGCCGAAAGGGCGGTCTCGGTCGGACCGAGGAGGACAAGCGAAGCGAGTAGCAGCGGGCCGACCTTCATCGCGTAGACCAGCAAGGAGGCTAACAGGGCCTTACGGGCCTCGGAGCGCCCCGACAGACAGGTATCCACGTTTTTCCTAGATAATTATACCTAGTTCCGGCTAAGCTAGGGTCGGATGCCGGGTATGTACCCGGGTCCGGGGAGGTCGAGATGTTCGACACGTTCCGAGCGCGCGCCGAGGCCGTCAGCGCCGAGGTCCACCGCGTCGGAGGGAGCGCCGAAACGCTCCTCTTCGTCGAGGAGCTGCTCCGGCGGGAAGGGGTCGTCGACACCCCCGGGGCGCGGGCCGTCTGGGCGGCGGGGCCGCTCGTGACGAGGGCGAACGCTTCGGGTCTGGCCTCCCGGGTCCCCGGACTCACGTTCGACGTCACGCGGGAGGCCGCCGCCGCGAGCCGCGTCGGCATCAGCGAGATGGAGTGGGGGCTCGCCGACACGGGGACCGTCGTCCAGGACGCGACCGATCCGGCCCTCCGGCTCGTCTCGACCCTGCCCGAGATCCACGTCGCGCTCCTCCCCGCGAGCCGGATCCTCCCGGGCCTCGCCGACGTCCTGCCGAGGCTCGATCCCGGACGTGTTCCCTACATCGCGTTCGTCACCGGCCCGAGCCGGACGGCCGACATCGAGCGGGTCCTGACGATCGGAGTCCACGGGCCGTCGCGCCTCGTCGTCGTCGTCCACGACGGAGACGAAGCGGGCCCGGAGTTGAAGGCAGAGCTGAAGGCGGAGGTGGCGCCATGACGCTGACGTTTCGCAAGGAGATCGGCGAGGCGCTCGGCAACCCGAGCCTCGCCGGCGCCCTCGGGCGTTTCTACGAGGCCTATCCCACAAGCCGCGCGAAGGCCTACCAGGGGATCGACTTCGAGGCGGTCCGGGCCCGGATCGCCGAGGCGAAGGGAGACGCCGCGGGGCGCCTCCCCGAGCTCGTGGCCCGCTTCACGAAGGAAGCCGGGGCGCGCGGCGCGAAGGTCGTCGTCCTGAAGAGCCCGGAGGAGGTGCGGCGCTACGTCGTCGACCTCGCCCGCGAACGGGGCGTGAAGCGGATCGTGAAATCGAAGTCGATGGCCTCCGAGGAGGTCCACCTCAACAAGGCGCTGACCGACGCGGGCGTCGACGTGAAGGAGACGGACCTCGGCGAGTGGATCATCCAGCTCGCCGGCCAGCGCCCCTCGCACATGGTGATGCCCGCGATCCACCTGACGAAGGAAGACGTGGCGGACATCTTCAGCAAGGAGGTCGGCGAGCGGCTCTCGACCGACATCCCGCGCCTCGTGAAGGTGGCGAAGAAGGAGCTGCGCCCCGCGTTCCTCGAGGCCGACATGGGGATCACGGGGGCCAACATCGCCGTCGCCGAGACCGGGACGCTCGTCCTCGTCACGAACGAGGGGAACGCCCGCCTCGTCACGACGCTCCCGAGGATCCACGTCGCCCTCGTCGGCCTCGAGAAGCTCGTCGGGGCCTTCGCCGACGTCGTCCCGATCCTCACCGCGCTCCCCCGCAGCGCCACCGGCCAGCTGATGACGAGCTACGTCTCGATGATCACCGGCGCCGCGCCGAACACCGACGGGACGCCGAAGGAGCTGCACATCGTCCTGATGGACCACCGGCGGAGCGAGATGGCGGCCGACCCCGTCTTCAAGGAGGCGCTGCAATGCATCCGCTGCGCCTCCTGCCTCAACGTCTGCCCCGTCTACCGGCACGTCGGGGGACACGTCTTCGGGGACGTCTACACGGGCGGCATCGGAACCATCCTGACGGCCTGGACCGGAGCGATGGAGCGCTCGAAGGAGATCCAGGGGCTCTGCATCCAGTGCGGCAACTGCGTCGGCGTCTGCCCCGGGAAGATCGACATCCCCGAGCTGATCGTCGAGGTGCGCCGGCGCCAGGTGCAGGACAAGGGGCAGCCGTTCGTCCAGAAGGCGATCTTCAAGGTCGTCAACAACCGCCGCCTCTTCCACTCGGTCCTCCGCTCGGCGTCCCTCGCGCAGAAGCCGTTCGAGAAGGACGGGTTCGTGAGGCACCTGCCGTTCTTCCTCTCGGGCCTCGCCGACTTCCGGAGCCTCCCCGCCATCGCGGAGAGGCCCTTCCGCGACACGTTCGAGGCGATCCCGCAGAAGAAGGGGAAGAGGAAGGCCGCCTTCTACGCCGGCTGCCTCATCGACTTCGCCTACCCCGGAATGGGAGAGGACGTCGTGAAGGTCCTGAACGCCGGCGGCGTCGAGGTGACCTTCCCCGAGGCGCAGACCTGCTGTGGCGCGCCGGCGCGCTACAGCGGCGCCTACGAGGTCGCCGCTCAGAATGCGATCGACAACCTCGAGGCGCTCGCCGCCGAGGACGTCGACTGGGTCGTCTCGGCCTGCCCCACCTGCACGACGGCGCTCAAGCACGAGTTCGCGCGAGCCCTCCGGAGCACGGGGAAGACCGAGTGGATCGCGAAGGCGGAGGCGCTCGCCGCGAAGGTGATCGACTTCTCCTCCCTCGTCACGAAGCTCGTCGGGGACGGGTCGCTGAGGATCGATACGAAGAAGCTGCCTCCGGTGACCTACCACGACTCCTGCCACCTGAAGCGGACCCTCCACGTCTCCGAGGAGCCCCGCGCGCTCCTCAGGAAGGCGGGACACGACGTCGTCGAGATGAAGGAGTCGGACACCTGCTGCGGGATGGGCGGCTCCTACTCGCTCAAGTTCCCCGAGATCAGCAAGCCGATCCTCCAGAAGAAGCTCGCGAGCATCCGCGAGACGAAGGCGGGGACCGCGGTGATGGACTGCCCCGGCTGCGTCATGCAGATCCGCGGGGGCTTCGACAAGGCGGAGGGCCCCGTCGAGGTGCAGCACATCGCACGGCTCCTCGCGAGAGCGCTGGAAGAGGAGCCGCCGGCGGACCCTGAAGCCTGAAGCCGCGCGGCCGTCAGTCCGGGCGCTTCGGCTCGCCCGCGGCCGGGGAAGGCGCGGGCGCCGGGGGCGGAGCCGCGGCGGCGGACGCGGGCAGGGGTCTGCCCTCGGGCGGCCCCGTCGGGCCGTCCGGTTCGACGGGCGGCCCTTCGTCGCTCGCGAGCGCCCCGTTCGACTCGGCCCCGGCCTCTTCCTCCCCCACCGCGTCGGCCGGCGTCCACCGCAGGCGGATCGGGGCCTCGAGCTCGGCGGCGAGCTCCTCGTCCGTGAGCATGTCGACGGAGCGGAGCCGGTAGAGGACGCCGTTCACGAGCCTCGAGAAGCCTCGCGAAAGGACGCCGCTGGCGAACGAGGACTGGTACTTGACCGGCCCCGGGATCAGCGCCACGAGGAAGGCGCACTCCCGCGGCGTCAGCTCGGACGGGTTCTTCCCGAAATAGTGGCGGGACGCCGGCCCGAGGCCGTGGATGCCGGGCCCCCACTCGATGACGTTCAGGTAGATCTCGAGGATCCGGCGCTTGCCCAGCGCCGGCTCGAGGAGGAGCGCGAGGGCCGCCTCCTGGAGCTTCCGCCGGTAGCTGCGCTCCCGGGTGAGGAAGAGGTTCTTGGCGAGCTGCTGCGTGATCGTCGAGGCGCCCCGCGACCTTTCCCCGCGAACCCAGTTGATCGACATCGCGATCGGCACCTCGCCGAGGTCGAGCCCGGGATGCCCCCAGAAATTCGCGTCCTCCGAGGTGAGGAGGGCCCGGACGAAGAGAGGCGGAACGTCGTCGAGCGGGACGAAGTCGGGGCTGGCGGGATCGACGACGACGACGGTCTCCCTTCCGTGACGCCCGGTCAGGACGCGGCGGAAGGGTCCGCGGAGGCTCTCGAGCTCCGGCAGCGGCCGCGCCGGCGGCTGGAAATCGAGCCGCTGCTCGACGACGAACGACTTCGGGTCGAGCATCCGCCCCGTCACGCGCGCATCCAATTGCGCGCTTCCGAGCTCCTCGCCTCCCGCCCGCAGGTCGAGTCCCGAGGCCGCCAGGAGCGGAGCGAGCTCGAGGCGGGGAACCGAGAGCTCGAAGTCGAACCAGGCGTCCCGCGGCGCGTACGCCGCGATTCCGCGGGCCCGGCCGCGCAGGCCCGCGGCCGTCCCCGAAACGCACGGGACGTCCAGGAACCTGGCCTCCCGGAAGAGAGTGGCCGTCACGGTACCTTCCGCGTCGAACGGATCGCCCAGCGGGGAGGAGCCCGGCACGTCGTCCTCGGAAGGCGCGGCCAGCCGGGCGGCCCTCGAGAAGAGATTCGCCTCGAGGGTAACGCCGCCGGAGGGCGCGGGAGAGAGGGCGCAGACGCCCGAGACCACGCCGAGGTCGCCGACCCAGGCGCCGTCCCGGCGGAGAGAGACGAGGTGCTTCAGGTCGAGACGGTCGAGGCTGAGGCGAAGGGACCCGCCGGCGAGGCGTTCGAGAAGGACGCGCCCCGGACCGTCCCGGCTCGTCAGCTCGAGGCGGCTCCGGGACGCCGAGACGTCCCAGGCGCTCGGGACGACCCGCAGCGAGACCCCTTCCGGCAGCTCGGCCGAGAGCGCCCCCAGATCGATGCGGCGCAACCTCCCGGGCACCCCCTCGCCGAAGAGGCTCGCCCGGACCTCGACCCGGTCGATCTGCACGGCGGCGCCCCGCCCCTTCAGCGAGAGGCCGAAGAGCTTCGCCCGCGCGGGGAAGAGACGGACGCTGACCCGTTCGAGAGAGAGAACGAAGCCCCTCTCCGCGGCCTGGGCCACGAGCCGGTCCCGCACCTTTCCCTCGAGCGCGGCCTCGACGAGGGCCAGCGCGCCTCTGAGGGCCGCCCCAAACGCGAGCGCGGCCAGGGCGAGAAGCAGGAGTCGGCGCGAGCGAGGCATCGGTGCCCCCGACTTTACCGGGTTCCTCTCTTGACGCGGCGCCGCCGGACCCCTACGGTGGTGGCCAGAGGCGCGAGGCAGGATGGACCAGGAAGAGAAGTCGGAAAGGAGCCGGGCGCAGATCCTCGAGGCGGCGCTCGACCTCTTCTCGCGCCAGGGCTACCGCGGGACGAGCATCCGCGACATCTCGACGGCCGCCGGCGCCTCCACCGGCAGCGTGTACCACCACTTCCGCGACAAGGAAGAGCTCTTCGACACGCTCCTCTCCGACTACTGGACCGCCATCGAGAGCCCCGACTTCCCCTTCAACCGCGCCCTCGCGTCCGGCGCGTTCCCCGACCGGCTCGAGGAGCTGGCCGAGGCCGCCGAGGAGAGCGTGAAGACGTGGCAGCGGCACATCGCGCTCATCTACGTCGACGTCGTCGAGATGCAGGGGACCCACATCCAGCGCTTCTATTCCGGCATGGCCGACCGCTTTGCGGCGTTCCTCCACCGCAACAAGGCGCAGAACGGCCCCGCGGCGCGGCTCGCCCCCGAGGTGGAGCCGCTCTCGGCCGTCATGCTCGCGAGCCGGATCTTTCTCCAGTACTACGCCGTGGAGCTCCTCTTCCGGGTCCCCGACCAGTTCGGCAAACCCTCGAAGGCGGCCATCCACGACATCGCGGAGATCCTCCGGCGCGGCATGCTCCGCTCTCCCGTCGAGGAGCCCGCCCGTCCCGCGCCGCTCCCGGCCGGGCGCCGGTAGCCTCCGCTTCTCCCTCTCAGAGGTCTCCGACGACGCTCACGAGGCGCGTCCAGAGCTCTCCCCCGCCGAGCCCGTTCGTCAGGATGACGATCCCCGAGCCCCGCGCCGGGGAGAACTGGCCGAAGGACCGGAAGCCGGTGCTGTTGGCGCCGCTGTGGTGGACGACCTCCCCGGAAAGCGTCGTGTTCAGGGACCAGCCGAGCCCCCAGAAGACCCCGGTCCCTTTCGCCCGTCCGGGCCTCTCGATCGGGTCCCTCACGTCGACGCGGACCTCGTGGCGCAGCATCGACGCGACGTAGGCACGGGCGAGCCCGTTCGGCGCGGAGCCCTCGGGGTCGAGGAGCGCGACGAGGAGCCGCGCGTAGTCGGAGGCCGTCGTGACGAGCGTGTAGGCGGCGTTCGCGTGGGTGTAACGCGCCCGCGCGAGGAACGTCCCGTCGGCCTTGTGCCCGCTCGCGAGCCGGGAGTCGAGCTCCGCCGTCCAGACGTAGGAAGCGCCGGTCATCCCGAGAGGGGCGAAGAGGGTGCGCCGGGCGTGCTCCTCGAGCGGTTCCCCGGTCACCTTCTCCACCGCCCGCTGCAGCTGGTAGATCGCCTCGCCGGAGTACGAGAACTTCGAGCCCGGCGCGAAAAGGACCGGCAGCGGCCCGTCGCGCTCCTCTCCTCCCTTTCGCCAGTTCGGCAGGCCGCTCGTGTGCGACAGGACCATCCGGGGCGTGATCCGGAGGCGCTCCTCCTGGAACGGGACGGCCGGAGGCGCCACGATCTCCGCGAGCGGACGGTCGAGGTCGATCCTCCCCTGCTCCACGAGCTTCAGGACGGAGACGGCAAAGACGGGCTTCGTCATCGAGGCGGCCTCGAAGAGCGTCTCCCCCGTCACGGGCGCGCCGGTCCTCGCGTCCGCCACGCCCCACGACTTCGTCCAGGCGATCCTCCTGTCCCTGACGAGGGCGATCGACACGCCGGGAACGTGGAGCTCGGTCATCAGGAGCGGCGTCAGCCTCTCGATCGTGGCGACGGTCGCCTCCCAGGCGGGCGCCCGGAGCCACCCCGCCGGGTCGATCCGCTCCAGCGCGAGCGCGGCTCCCCGACGGACGTCCTCGTCCCCGTCGTGAAGCGCCTCCCGAAGCGCGGGGACGGCCGTGGACGCGGCGCCCCCGACGGCGCCGAGCGCGTTCGCGGCGCACCAGCGGACGTTCTCCTTCGGGTCCGACAGCGCGCGGACGAGCGCCGGCACGGCCGCGCGGGCTTCCCCGCCGATCTTGCCGAGCGCGATCGCCGCCCCCTGCCGGACGCTCTCCCGCGGATCACCGAGCGCCGCGGAGAGCGCGGGAACGCCGGGGCCCCCGATCCCCGCGAGCGCTTCGGCGGCGGCCCCGGCGGCGAAGGGATCCGCGTCGGCCAGCGCCTCGACGAGAAGCGCGATCGCCGCCATTTCCGCCTTCCCCGGCTCCTCCGCCTTCCCCGGCTCCTGGGCCGCGCCAGCCCTTCCGGGCGCGAGAACGGCGAGCCCGGCGACGGCCGCGAGGACGGCCGGAAGACGGCGGGCGGTCCGGCGGCGGTCCGGGACGTTCTTCATTTCTCCTCCGGAGCGCGGAGCGGGATTCTCGTGACCGGCGAGGAGGCCCAGCTCTCTTCGTCGAACGCGAAGAGGATCGGCAGGCCGCCCGTGTGAAGAAAGACGACGGGGACGGACGGGTCGAGGGAGCCGTCCCGGGCCAGGGCGAAAAGCCCGGCCATCGACTTGCCGGTGTAAATCGGATCCAGGAGAACCCCCTCGAGCCGGGCGCAGGCGAGGATCGCCTCCGTCCCGGAATCCGTCGCGACACCGTACTCGCCGTGGAACCGGTCGTGGCACTCGAGGGACCCGGCGAGCGGCGGCGGCTCGATTCCGAGCAGGCCGGCGCTCTCGGCGACGAGCTCGATCGTCCGCTCGACGATCCGGACCGTGGTGCGGGAGACGCTGATTCCGACGACCCTGGCGGAGGGGAGGAAGAGCCGGGCCCCGAGGTTCAGGCCGGCGAAGGTCCCGCAGGAGCCGACGGCCGTGACGACCTGGACCGGTCCCTCGCCGAGCTGGGAGGCGAGCTCGCGCATCGCGCGGACGTAGCCGAGCGCGCCCGCGCCCGTGCTCCCGCCGATCGGCAGCGCGTACGGCCGCCGTCCTTCTTCCTCCAGCTCCCGAACCCAGGCGTCCATCGCGGCGGCGAGGGAGTCGTTGTCGTCGTCGTCGACGAGGTAGCGGAGCTCGGCGCCGTAGAGGGAGTCGAGGAGCAGGTTGCCGCGAAAGCGCGTGAAGTCCGGTCCGCCGAGGACGAGCTTCACGTCGATCCCGAGCCTCCGAGCTGCGGCGGCGGTCATCACCGCGTGGTTCGACTGGGCGCCCCCGACGGTGACGACGACGTCGCATCCCCTCTGAAGGATCGGGGCGAAGTCGTACTCCAGCTTCCTCGCCTTGTTCCCCCCCATCGCGAGGCCGGTGGCGTCGTCGCGTTTGAGGAGGAGCCGCGACAGGCAGAGGTGCCTGGCGAGGCGAGGAGCCTCCTGCAGCGGGGTGGGAAGCTCCGCGAGCGGAACCCTCCCGATGGCGTCGAGGACCTCGCCCGCGGACTTCATCTGTCGGCTCCCTCTCCGGAGGCCTCTCCAACCCTTCAGAACCGGGTCGACTTCGCCTCCAGGAACCTCCGGAGTATGGCGAAGAAGCCGTCCGGCTTCTCGAGGTAGACGACGTGGCCGGATCCTTCTATCGGCTCCCACCGCGCGTCGCGGAAGACGCCGAGGAGCTTCTTCTGCACCCAGGGGGGAATCGTCCGGTCCTCGGCGCCGGGGACGACGAGGACCGGACCCGGAAACGCCGCGTAGCCCGCGAGGTTCCCGTCGAGCGCCGCGAAGAACGGGTCCTGCGCGAGGGTGAGCCGGATGAGGGCGTGCGTCTGGTCCCTGTAGCGGTCGTGGAACCGCTCGCGCAGGACCGGGAGGTTCTCCTTCATCGCGGCCACGAAGGCCTCGCCGAAGATCTTCTCGTACATGTAGTGGGTGTAGAGCTCGAAGACCTCCGGCCCGCCGCGGTAGAAGCGGAGGGAGATCTCCTGGTACATCGAGAAGAGCTCCTCGTGCGAGAGGAAGATCCCCGAGAGGGTCAGGGTGTGAAGGCGGTCCGGGAAGAGGCGAGCGACCTCGGCGGCGACGAACCCGCCGTAGGAGACGCCCATCGCGTGGACCTTCGCGATTCCGAGGACGTCGAGGACCTTCGGGAGGTATCCGGCGAACGCCGGGATCGAGTAGGGCTCGTCGGGGGAGGAGGAGCGCCCCTGGCCGAGGTAGTCGTAGAGGACGACGTCGTACCGGTCGAGGAGGCGCGGAAGGACGCCGAACCAGGCCCGCGTGTGCATGGCGAGGCCGTTCAGGAGGCAGACGGCTTCCTTGTCCCCCTTCCCGACGTACTCCCAGCGGATCCGGTGCTCCCCCTCCTCGAGGAATCCCTCGCGGTCGGGGACGAGGTCGGCCATCGGAGCTCTCCTTCCGCCGGGCCGGCGGGAAACCCGCCGGCGTCGGACGAGGGGCGGCGTCAGCTCGCCCGGGTCAGGCCACCGGCAATCGTCAGGTCGCCGGCGTGAGGACCGTCGAGACCGTCGCGCAGACCGGACCGCCGATGTTGAACGTGGCGGCCGCGCGCGCGTTCGGGACCTGGAGCGCCTTCGGCACCTTCCCGAGGAGCTGCCAGGCGCACCAGCCGATCATCGCGATCCCCGTCGCGCCGATCGGGTGCCCCTTGGCGATGAGGCCGCCGGAGGTGTTGATGCCGCAGTCGCCGTCGACGCGCGCCTTCCCGTCGCGCCAGTAGCGGGCACCCTTTCCCGTCTCCGCCTTTCCGATCACCTCGGCACCGATCGCTCCCATGACGCTGAAGCAGTCGTGCACCTCGGCGACGTTCACGTCGGCGGGCGAAAGGCCCGCGCGCCGGTAGGCCGTGGCCATCGCGGCGAGCGCCGCCTTCGGCCGGAGGACGTCGCGCCCTTCCTTCTTCAGCGGGTCGGTCGCCTGGCCCCACCCGGCGAGGCGGACGCAGTCGGCCTTCGCGACGCCGAGGCGGGAGAGCCCCTCCTCCGTCGCGAGGAGCATCCCGGCCCACCCGTCGGAGATCTGCGAGGCGTCGTACGTCTTCAGCGGCAGGCCCTCGACGACGTAGCGGTTGATCCCCTCGATCTTCATCGCGGACTCGAGCGTCACCTGGTTCTTCTGCATCTGCGCGAACGGGTTTTCCCGCGCGTTCTCGTACTCCGCGACCGCGATCGCCGCGAGGTCCTCCTCGGTCGCGCCCCACTCGTCCATGTAGGCCTTCATCACCTCGGCGAAGAGGTGCGGGAAGACGAACGTCTTGCCGACGCGCTCGTCGGGGTGGGAGTAGTAGCCGAGGACCTTCCCGATGAGCTTGCCGTCCATCTTCCCCTCGGCGTCGCGCATCTTCTCGAAGCCGACGGCGAGGCCGACGTCGCCGTCGCCGAGCATCAGCTTCTGGGCGACGGCGAGGATCGCCTGGCCTCCCGAGGCGCAGGCGTTCTCGACGCTCTCGATCGGCTTGGCGTCGAGGCCCGGCGTCATGGCGAGGAGGCCCGAGAGAAGGCCCTGCTCGTTGAGGGTCAGGTTGCAGACGGCGCCGACCGTGGCGACGTCGACAGCCGACGCTTCGGCCTTCACCGAGGAGCAGGTCTCCTCGGCGGCGCGCCGGAGAATCTCGGGGACCGTCATCCCGAGGAGCTTCCCGAACTTCGACTGCTGGTAGGCGGCGATGTAGATCGGCTTCACGAGGTTCCTCCGTCCCGCTCGGATTCGGGTGCCGGGGCCTCGTCCGGGAGCGGGTGCCGGGCGAGGAAGGAGAGAAGGATGTCGAGTGTTTCGCGCGGCTTCTCCACGACGAGGGCGTGGCCGCTGCCGGGGACGACGGCGAGCTCGCCGCGGGCCAGGCTCCTCGCGAGGGCCTCCCCTCCGGCGCGCGGCATCGCCCGGTCTTCTTCGGCCAGGAGCACCAGGGCCGGACAAGAGACGCGGGCGGCGAGGGGAGAGACGTCGAGCCCCTCGAGCGCGGCGAGAAGGCCGGCGAGGCCTTCGAACCAGGCGTCGGGGAGGTGCGCCACGAGGCCGCGTCGCGCCGAGATCTCCGTCTCGTGCCGGGCGGCCCACTCGGTGGAAAAGGCGAAGGCCGAGATCAGGTCGTAGACCCGCTCCCGGGACCCGCCGGAAAGCGCTTCGCGGCAGGCCACGACCATCTCCCGCGCCTCGGCCCACATCTCGCCCGAGACGCGGTCGGCGACCGTCATCGCGACGAGCGACGCGACCCGCTCCGGCGCGAGTGCGGCGAGGTGAAGAGCCGCGAAGGCGCCGTAGCTCGTCCCGGCCACGTGGCACCTTCCCACTCCGAGGTGGTCGAGGAGGCGGAGGAGGTCCTGGGCGTGGCCCGGAAAGCCCGCTGGAGGGACGCCGGGCGAGCGGAGCTGGCCGCGGAAGTCGCAGCGGAGAACCCGGTGGCGCCCGGCGAGCGCGGGGACGAACTCGTCCCACGCCGAGAAGCTCATCATCCCGCCGTTCAGGAGGAGGAGCGGCTCCCCGCGGCCGTCGACCTGGTGCGAGAGGACGGGGAGCCCGTTCACCCGCCCGCCCGTTCCGCGAGGAAGCGCTCCCGGAGCTCGCCCTTCACCACCTTGCCGTACGCCGTTCTGGGGAGGGCCTCGACGAAGACGACCTCTCTCGGCAGCTTGTAGCGGGCGAGGCGCGTCACGGCGAAGGCGAGGAGCTCCTCCTTCGTGAGGCTCTCTCCCGGCCGGAGGACCACGAACGCGACGCCCACCTCTCCCCAGGTCGGGTCGGGGACACCCGCGACGGCCGCGTCCTGGACGGCCGGGTGAAGGAGCAGCTCCCCTTCGATCTCCGCCGGGTAGACGTTCACGCCGCCCGAGATGAGCATGTCCTTCCGCCGGCCGGCAATCGTGAAGAACCCGTCCTCGTCCCGGCGCGCGAGGTCGCCCGTGTGGAAATACCCGTCGTCGTCGAGCACCGCGGCCGTGGCGGCGAGGTTTCTCCAGTATCCCTTCGAGACGTGCGGCCCGCGGAGACAGAGCTCGCCCACCTCGCCCACGGGAACCTCGAGGCCCGCCTCGTCGACGAGCCGGGCGTCGGTCATCATGAGCGGCCTCCCGATCGACCCCTTCTTCGCCACCGACTCCTCGACGGACATCGCGAAGCAGTTCACCCCGACCTCCGTCAGGCCGTAGCCCTGCTTGAAGGCGATCCCCCGCTCCTGGTAGGCGTCGATGAGGTAGAGCGGGAGCGGCGCGCCGCCGCTGATGAGCCAGCGGAGCGAGGAAAGGTCCGCGGCGGCGAACGACGGGTGCTCGAGGAGCATCTTCCAGATCGTCGGCACGCCCAGGACGACCGTGCAGCGCTCCCTGGCGACCGTCTCCCAGATCTCGGCCGGATCGAACCCGGCGTGGAGGACGATCGTCCCGCCCGCCGCCAGGACCGGCACGAAGAACGCCCCGAGTCCGCCCGCGTGGTAGAGCGGGGTGAAGACGGGGCTGACGTCGGACTCGGTGAGCCCCCAGCAGAGCGCGGTGTTCCAGCCGTTCCAGGCGGTCATCCGGTGCGGGACCATGACCCCCTTCGGCTTGCCGGTGGTGCCGCTCGTGTAGAGGAGGGCGTGGAGGTCCTCGCCGTCGCACCGGGTCCTTTCGAAGGGGGCTTCGGAGGAGCCGGCGAGCCCAGCCAGCTCGTCCGCCCAGGGGAGGTCGCCGCTCGCGGCGGGGGCGTCGAGGGCGATCCCGAGCGGGATCTCGGTCTCCGCCCGGAGGGCGGAGACGATCTCCCCGAATTCCCCGCCGTAGACGAGGGCCGAGAGGCCGGCATCCCCGGCGATGAACGCGAGCTCGTGCGGCGTCAGGCGCGTTCCGAGCGGGACGAGGAGGACGCCCGTCTTGGCCGCGGCGAAGAAGAGGTCGACGTACTCGACGCGGTTGTGGGCGAGGAGCCCGATCCGGTCCCCTTTCGCCAGGCCGAGCCGCTCGCGGAGAAAGACCGCGGCACGCTCCGCCCTCGCGTTCAGCTGGGCGAAGGTGAACCGCTCCCCGGTGGGGACGAAGACGAGCGCCGTCTTGCCGGGCGAAAGGCGCGCGCGCTCGCCCAGGACGTCGGCGTGGATCACGGAGCGACTCCGGAACCGGAAGGAGAGGGTGGAACGGTTGCGGGGGCCGCCTCGGGCGGTGGCCCGCCGAGAAGCTTCTGCAGGGCCTCCACGAAGGCCGCCGGACACTCCTGCTGGGGAACGTGCCCGCACCCCGGCAGCTGCGTCAGCCGGGTGCGCGGCAGCCCGGCGAGCATCGCCTCCGCGTAGGAGAGCGGCATCATCCGGTCCGAGACGCCCCAGACGATCTCGACCGGAACTGTCACCTCGGCGAGGCGCCCGTCGAGGACGAACTTTTCCATCCCTTCGCTCGCGGCCGCCAGCCGGGCGATCGGCCCCTTCGCGGCTTCCCGGACGACGTCGTCGAGGACGAAGTCGGGGACCCGGATCGACCCGGGATCGCGCAGGGCATCGACGGCCTTGCGCGCCTCGGCCCGGTTCTTCGGCTGGAGCGTCAGCCCTTCCGCCACGTGCTTCAGCGGGCCGCCGTTGACCAGGACGATCCGCTCGACGCGCTCCGGGTGGTCCTTAGCCCAGAGAGTCGCGAGCCACGCGCCGAGGGAGTTCCCGACGATCGTCACGGGCTCCTTCGGCACGGTTTCGTCGAGGACGGCCGAAAGACCCGCGAGGAGGGTCTCGACGGGGAGCGGCCCTATCTCCGGTGCGCTGTCGCCGTGCCCGGCGAGATCGGGAATGACGAGCGTGTGCCCCGGAAGGAGCTTCGGGGCGACGATCGACCAGGCGGCCGCCTGGTCTCCCGCCCCGTGGAGGAGGACGAGGACGGGGCCGCTTCCTCCGCGGAAGAAAGTCTGCGGGCCCGCCGGGGACGGCACCGCGGACTTCGACAGTCCCGCGGAGAGGAGCGCCCGGCGCCCGGACGCGGCGTACATGGCGAGCGGGCGCATCCGCGCGATGAGCAGGACGACGATCCCCGCCAGGATCAGGAAGAGGACCGCGGCGAGGAGGAGTTTCACGGGCCGGTTCATCTGTTCACCTCCACGCCGCGGCCGGCGGGTCTCAGGTCATCCGGAAGGCGACGCCGGCCTGGTTGTACCCGACGCCGGAGCCGATCATGACGACGAGGTCGCCCTTTTTCACCTTCCCCAGCTCGAGGGCGTCGTCGAGGGCCATCGGAATACAGGCCGAGCCGGTGTAGCCCCACTTCTCCATGATCGTGTGGGCCTTCTCGACCGGGATCCCGAGGTCTTCCATGACGAGGTCGATGGAGGGTTTGCGCACCTGGGTGAAGATGATCTGGTCGACGTCGGCGAAGCTGAAGCCGCCCTCTTTCGCGAGGCGCCTCGCGAGGCGGGGCCACCCCTCGTGGTTGATCTCGGGCGGGTAGCGCTCGGCCATCTTGACCATCGTCCGGCCGGAGGCCACGTTCTCGGCCGTCGCCGGCTCGGCCGTGCCGCCCGCGAAGATGCCCCAGTGCTTGGCGTACTCGCCGCCGGCCTGCATCGCCGAGTTGATGAAGCCGGGCTCGTCGCCCGCCTGGAGGATCGCCGCGCCGGCACCGTCGCCGTAGAAGAAGACCATCGGGTCGTTCGGGTCGGCGAGCTTGTGCATCAGGTAGACGCCGACGACGAGGACGTTCTTCAGGGCCGGATTCGTCGCGATGAGGCCGGCTGCCGCGGCGAGGCCGGTCGGGAACGACGCGCAGGCGCAGCCGACGTCGAACGTCCCCGCGTTCTTCGCGCCGAGCTTGTGCTGGAGGACGACCGACGTCGCCGGGGTGACGTAGTCGGGAGAGTCGGTGCCGAGGATGATCAGATCGACGTCTTCCGCGGTGAGGCCGGCCCTCTCGATCGCCTGCTGCGCCGCGGGGAGCGCCACGTCGGAGGTGGCCCACTCCTCCGGGGCGTAGAAGCGGGTGCGGATCCCGCTCGACGCCTCCATCTTGTCGACGAAGTCGGGGAACTGGGGCCAGCGGGCCTTCAGGACCGAGTTGGGGACCTCGATCGGCGGCACGAACCGGCCGGTCGAGGCGATGCGCGCGTAGCGAGCCATGCCGGCCTTCCTACGTGCCCGTGACGAGGCCGCCGTCGACGGAGAGGACGGCGCCGTGGACGAATCCCGCCTGGTCGGAGGCGAGCCAGACGTAGGCGTTCGCGATGTCCTCGGGCTCGCCCATCCGGCCGATCGGCGTGTGGGCGACCATCCCCTCGAGGACCTTGGCGGGCATCGCCTTGAGGATCTCGGTCGCGACGAAGCCCGGGCAGACCGCGTTCACGCGGATCCGGAACTTGCCGAGCTCGCGCGCCCAGGTCTGCGTCATCCCGATGACGCCGGCCTTGGTGGCGACGTAGTTCGTCTGCCCGAAGTTTCCGTAGAGGCCGACGACCGAGGAGGCGTTCAGGACGACGCCGCCTCCCGCGGCGATCATGTGCGGCGTCACGGCCCGGGTGCAGAGGAAGACCCCCTTGAGGTTCACGGCGATCACGGCGTCCCACTGCTCGTCGGTCATCGTGGCGACGACGGCGCCGTCCTTGTACTTGACGAGCTGGGCGTCCCGGACGATCCCGGCGTTGTTGACGAGGACGTCGACGCGTCCCCACTTATCGATCACCTCGGCGACGGCCGCCGCGACGGACGCCGGGTCGGCAACGTTCACCTTCGCGGCGGAAGCGTCGGCGGCCCCCGCGGCCTTCAGCTCGTCGACGAGGGTCGTGGCGTCCGCGACGTCCCAGGCGGCGACCTTCGCCCCTTCCTTCGCGAACCTCAGGGCCGTGGCGCGTCCGATTCCGGCGGCCGCACCGGTGACGATGACCGAGCGTCCGGCGAGTCCTGTTTCGATGCTCATGGCAACACTTCTCCTTCCGCAGGCTCCGTGGCCGCGGCGGTGGCCCCGCCAGGGGCGGGGCGGGGGTCCGGCGGGCGGGGTGCCCGCCCGCCGGACGATTCGGGACGACTAGAAGGCCAGCCGGAGGCCGAACTGGACCCTGCGGGAGTCCTCGGCGATCGAGCGGGTGTAGGCGCCGTAGTTCGGGTTCAGGTTCGCCGGGCTCGGGGCCGTGAGCGAGGTCCCGCGCAGGTACTCGGCACCGTCCACCGAGGCGACGTCGTAGTTGATGGTGTTGAAAGCGTTGAACACTTCGGCGATCGCCTCGAGCGCGAAGCCGTTGCCGAACGCGAAGCTCTTGGAGAGCCGGAGGTCGAAGCGGCGGTAGCACGGGCCGTCCTCGCCGAAGCGGTCGACGCCCACGGGCCGGTCGGAGTTGAAGCCGTCGCCGTTCCAGTCGTACCCGAGGCGGTGCGTCCAGGGCTGGCCGGAGCCGTACTGGAAGATCGGCGCGACGGTGAACTGGAGCGGGAGCCGGAAGACGCCCGAGAGGATGAACCGGAGCTTCTCGGTCGAGCGGCCGCGGCCCCACTCCCCCTCGATGTTCGCCGGGTCGTTCGGGTAGCCCGTGGGGTACTCGGGGCTGAAGTCGTCGTTGAGGTTCTTCTTGTCGGCGAAGGTGACCGAGCTCGTGACGAGGTGGCCGCCCTTCAGGTTGCCGTTGAGGGCGACCGTGAGGGCCTTGTACGTCGAGTGCCCGTCGTTCGTGTAGGTGTTGATGTTCGAGTACGACTTGTTCGGGCGCGTCGGGTTCGAGTTGCCGTTGAAGTTGACGTCGCGGTTGAGGATCTCCTTCGTCCCCTTGGCGTAGATCCCCTCGACGTCGACGAAGAGCCCGGTCTGTCCGATCCGGGCCGTCAGGCCGAGGCTCGTCTGGTTGGCCTCCGGCGCGTCGAGCGTGTCGTCGATGAGGGTGATGGCCTGGGCGAGCGGAAGGCCCGTCGTGGTCGGGTTCTTCGGGTCGAGGGCGAAGGCGGGGAGGCCGATCAGGGCCCCGTTGAAGCGCGTCGTCAGCTTGCGGCCGGTGACGCCGTTCTGCTGGAGCTCGGTGAAGGAGGGGACGAGGAGGTAGCGGCCCGTGAAGATCCCCCAGCCGCCGCGCGCCACGAGGGCGCCGTCGTTCTTGACGTCCCAGGAGAAGCCGATCCGGGGCTGGAAGTTGTTCTTGTCCGTGCCGCGCGCGACCGGCACGAGCGGGTGGGTGAAGTCGGGGTTGTTCCCGTTCGTGTCGAGGTCGTAGCGGACGCCGAGGCTCACCGTCAGGTTGCTCATCGGGCGCCAGTCGTCCTGGACGAACGCGGCGATCCGGTCCGTCGGGATGCTGACGTCGCTCGAGCCCGTGCCGTAGAGATAGGCGTAGGGGATGGTCTTGTTGTCGAGGAGCCAGAGGAAGACGCCGTTCTGGTACGTGTCGATGACCGAGCGGTCCTTCACGTGCTGCCAGCCGGCACCGACCTTGACGTCGTGCGTTCCGGTCTTGCCCGCCAGGTGCAGGTAGAGCGTGTCGCGGAACTCGTACTGGTCGCCCTCGCCGAGGAGGTCGCCGAGGATGTTGCCGCCCGAGCGGAGCGTGTTCCCGAGGGAGTACCAGTCACCGACGGCCGACGAGTTCATCGGCTCGTAGTACTTGCGGTGGCCGAACTGGGCCCGGAACTCGTTCGTCGTCGCGGCGCCGGCCACCCAGGTGTGGCCCGCCGTGAAGTTGTAGTTGTCCCGCTGGAGCTCCTGGCCGTAGGAGACGTCCTGGATGCCGCCGACGCGGAAGTTCTCCTCGCGGAAGCGCTCATAGTCGCCCTTGACGAGAAGGTTCTGGGAGTCGGTGATGCTGTGGGTGACCGAGCCGAAGGCGAGGACCTGGGTGAACGGATCCTCTGCGTCGACCTTGCCGGTGACGGCGAAGGCGCCGCCGGGGCGGACGAGGGCCGGCCGGACGTTGTCGACGTACTCGGCCGAGAGGAAGAAGTGGGTCCGGTCCTTGACGATCGGCCCGCCGAGGGTCACGCCGCCCTGGATCCGGCGCTTGTCGACGGTCGAGTCGAGCTCGTTGTAGCCCTTGGCGATCGTCGAGCCCGGAAGGTAGAAGGCGAAGAGGCTTCCCTTGAAGTCGTTCGTGCCGCTCTTGGTGATGATGGTGAGGGCGCCGCCCGACGAGCCGCCGACCTCCGAGTCGAAACGGCTGTTGATGACCCGGAACTCGGCGATCGCGTCCTGGGAGACGCGGGTCTTGGCGAGCCCGAGAGCGGGGTCGGTGTAGTCGACGCCGTCCACGAGGATCGTCGACTGCGACGCGTTTCCGCCCGAGCCGATGACCGGGCCGCCGGTGACGAAGCGGAACTCCCCACGCTCGCGCTGGACGCCGGGCGCGATGAAGGCGAGCTTCTCGAACTCGCGGTTCATGACGGGGAGGTCCTTGATCTGCTCGGGGACGATGTTGGTGGACGAGTCGATCTTGTAGACGTCCATGACGGGCGCCTCGCCGACGACCGTGACCGCCTCGGCGATGGCCTTGGCGCGGAGGACCATCCGGAGCTTGGCCGTCTGGCCGATCCGGAGCGTGACCGCCTGCTCGACCGGCTCGAAGCCCTGCAGCGCCACCCTGGCGACGTAGCCGGACGCCGCGGGAACGGCCGCGAAGCGAGCCGACCCCTTGGCGGAGGTCACGGACGTGCGGACGAAGCCGGTCTCGGCACGCTTCAGCTCCACCGAGACGCCGGGGAGCACGGCGCCCGTCTCGTCGGCGACGTCGACCTCGACGATCGCGTCCGACGTCTGCGCGGGCGCCGGAGCCGCCCACGGCAGCACCGGCAGGAGAAGGGCCCCGAAGAGGGCTACGGCACGCAGGAAGGGGGTTCGGGTCAGCCTCGTCATCTCAATCCTCCCGGGCGACTACGCGCCCTTGGTCAGAAAAGCCTTCTGTCTGCAAGGCGAGAAGAAAACGAGACATGCGAACCTCCGGCTCCCGCTCCATCGAGGCGCCCTGCCGGATCCCGTCCGCGAATCCCGTTCTTGAAAATACCGAACACTCGGTATGTTTTCCTGAGGGGGATTCTGTGAAGAGCGCCGGAACCCTGTCAAGGGAAATCGGACAGAGGACCGAAAATCGAAAAGAAGGGGTCCGCCCGTCCGTTCCCCTCTTCCGCTTCCGGCGCTGTCAGCTCGTCCGGCTCTTCCGGCGCGCCGGGCGGCTCGAGACCCGCTCGGTCAGGTGCAGGTTCCTCCGGATCTGCTCGAGCATCCGGGACTCCAGCCCACCGTGCCGCTCAGTCGAACGCCCGCCCCGGCGCTTCGCCCGGTCGAACGCCTTGCGGGCCGCGGTCGCGTCCCCCACCGCCAGGTAGGCGAGGCCGAGGTGCGCGAGGCCGGTCGGGGTCTCTCCCAGCTCGGCGGCTCGGGACAGGCATTCCACCGCCCGGGCGAACTCCTTGCGCTTGTAGTGGACCCAGCCCTTGGCCGCCAGCGGGAACTGCCGGAGGTCGCGGGGCGAAAGGCGAAGGGCCCTTTCGGCGTCTTCGAGCGCCTCGTCGAGCTGCTCCCCCATCTCCGCCCGGGCCGCGGCACGCTGAAAGTAGCCGATCGAGCGCGCGGCGTTCGACGTGACCACCTCGAGCATCTCCCCCGCCACCTGGGTTCCCTCGCGGAACTTACCCTCGGCGCGGAGCGCCTCGAGGAGGGTGGCCCAGGCCGCCGCGGCAATCGGCTCCTCCGGCCTCTGCGCGAGGACCCGCCTCGTCGTCGCCACCGCCTCGACCGTCCGCCCGACGGTCGAGCAGACGAGGGCGAACGCGATCAGAAGGGTCGGGTTCTCGGGGTCCGCCTTCAGCGCCCGCCGGTAGAGGACGAGCGCCTTGTGAGGGTCCTTGGCGGCGAGCGCCGCCGCGCGCCCGGCCCGATCGGCCGCTGCGCCGGACAGCCCTGGGAGCGGTCCGGCTCCGGCGGGGCCGAGGAGCTTCCTGGCCTCCTGCAGCTCGATCCGGTTCGGGTTCAGCTCGAGCGCCGCCAGGAACCTCTCGGCCGCCTTCTGGGTCCACCCCCGGTCGAGATAGCAGAGACCGAGCTGGAACAGGCCGTCCTCGTCGTCGGGGTCGAGCTTGACCGCCCGCTGGAGGGCGTCGATGGCGTCGCGGAGGCGCCCCCGCTCGTAGGCGATCGTCCCGAGGAGGGAGAGCGCCTGGGGGTTTTCCTCGATCTGGACCGCCCTCTTCAGGAGCGTCTCGGCCTTCGCGAGCTGCCCCGCTCCGGCGTGAATCGCCCCGAGCGCGAAGGCCGGGAGGAAGGCGTCCGGCCGGAGTGCGAGGGCCCGCTTGAGGTAGTCGACCGCGTTGTCGGGCCGCCCGAGGTCGTTCTCCAGGACGCCCGAATAGACGAGGGCCTCGAAGTGCTGAGGCCGCTGCTCGAGGACGTTCTTCAGGGCCGTCGCGGCCTTCCCAGCCTCGCCGTCGTTGAACCAGCTCTCCCCGAGGAAGAACGCGAGCTCGGCGTTTCCGCGGTCGCCCTTCCAGGCCTCCTCGAGGATCCCCATCGCCTTCTCGGGGTCGAGGGCGAAGAACGCGAGCTCGGCCTCCCCGAGCAGGTCGGCGAGCCGCTCGCGCCCCGCCCCCTTGTGCTCGGCGAGGATCCGCTCCCTGCGCTCGAGGAAGCGCTCGCGCTTCTCGAGGACCGTCATGTGCTGGTCGACGCGCCCTTCCCAGAGCTCCACGAACTCCTGCTCGACGAGAAGCCCCTTCCGCTCGAGGAGGTCCTTCAGGGCGAGGAGGCCCGTCTGGATGACGAAGCCGTTCTTCTCCTGCCGGTGGAACCCTTCGAGGAGGACCTTCAGCGTCTCGGCGCTCCGCTTGACGATCTCCTCCAGGACGGAGACCCGCTCGAGGAGGTGCTCGTCGAGGGAGATCCCCTCTCCCGAGGGCCCCTCGTCGTACGTCTCGCTCGACCCGGAGACGACGAGGAGCTTGTTCTGGCACTTGCGGCAGAACTCCTGGTCGAGGTCGTTCGCCGCGCCGCAGACCTGGCAGATCAAGCCGGAACCTTCTCTCCGCCCGGTGCCGAGTAACGGTGGAAGCCGCGCCCGGCCTTCTTCCCCATCCACCCCGCGTCCACCATCTGGACGAGGAGCGGGCAGGGGCGGTACTTGTCGTCCCCGAGGCCCTGGTGAAGGACCCGGAGGATGGCGAGACAGGTGTCGAGGCCGATGAAGTCGGCGAGGGTGAGCGGGCCCATCGGGTGGTTCATCCCGAGCTTCATGATGGTGTCGACCGCCTCGGGCGTGGCGACCCCTTCGTGAACGGCGAAGACCGCCTCGTTGATCATCGGCATCAGGACCCGGTTCGAGACGAAGCCGGGGAAGTCGCGGCACTCGACCGGGACCTTCCCCATCTCCTTCGCGGCGGCCACGACGGCCCCCGCCGTCTCGTCCGAGGTCGCGATGCCGCGGATCACCTCGACCAGCTGCATCACCGGCACCGGGTTCATGAAGTGCATCCCGATGACGTTCTCGGGGCGTTTCGTCGCGGCGCCGAGGCGCGTGATCGAGATCGAGGAGGTGTTCGAGGCCAGGATGGCGCCCGGCTTCAGGATCCCGTCGAGGCGGGCGAAGAGCTCGCGCTTGACCCCTTCGTTCTCGACGATCGCCTCGACGACGAGGTCGGCTCCCGCGAAATCGGCGACGTCCCCGGAGGGGACGATCCGCGCCAGGGCGGCTTCGGCCGCCTCGGCCGCGACCTTCCCCTTCTCGACCTGCCGGGCGAGGTTCTTCCGGACGACGGCGAGACCCTTGCCGGCGAGGTCCACGGAGACGTCCGCCAGGACGACGTCCTTGCCTGCGAGCGCGGCCACGTGGGCAATCCCCGCCCCCATCTGCCCCGCTCCGATGACCCCGATGCGCGCGATCGTCATGTCGACTCCTCAGCCGGTCCGCGTCGAAGGCGGCCCCGGGCCTCGAAGCCTATCAGGGGGGCCGGAAGGCCTCAAAAGGCCGTGCGGAGCGCCGCCCGGCGGGCGGCCACGACGAGGGCTGCTCCAATTCCCAGGAGCGAGGCGACCGCCCAGACGACCGGCCCCGCCACAGGAACGAGGGAGAGGAGGCCAAGGAGGGCGAGACCGAGCGACAGGGCCGCCGGGTCGCCGAAGAGCGCGCTCCCGCGGGCCGCCCCGCGCGCGAGGCGCCGCCCGAGGGCGACGAAAACCGCCGCCAGGCCGAAGACCTTCGCCGCCCCGAGTATCGCCAGGAGAAGCGCCATCGCGGCGAGGCCGGGCGCCGCCGGCAGGACGAGGAGGAGGAAGGCCGAGACCAGGAGCGACGCCAGGACCCCGGCGGTCCCGAGAGCCGCCATCGTCGCGAGGCGCCCCGGAAGGAGTCCGGCCGCCGCCGAGAGAGGGCGCGGAACGAACCGGACGAGGAGAAGACCGAGGACGAGCCAGAGGAAAAGGAGGACGAACCGGAACGAGATCAGGAGGCCGCCCGCCCGCCTCGCCGCCAGGGGCGAGGTCTGGAGCTCGGCGGCAAAAGCCGCCTCGAGCTCTCCGACGGTCAGGACGCGGCCGCCAACGGCCGGCGTGGCTCCCGCCGGGAGGCGGACCGCCCCACCAACGGCGAGGAGGTCGCCACGGATCTCTCCTCCCGATCCCACCTCGACGTCTCCGCCGAAGGCGATGACATCCTTCTCCACCCGTCCCTCCACCCGGATCGTCCCTCCGACGGCGACGAGCGTCCCTTCCAGGACGCCCTTCACCACGGCGCCGCGGCCCAGGACGACGAGATCCCCCGCCCGGCGCTCTCCGGCCGCCACCACGGAGGGTTCCTCGGCACCCGCCCGCCCGGAGGCGGCGAGGAGGATGACGAAAGCGAGGAGGAGGAGCCGCCGGGCCATCTCTGGCGCCGGCTCAGCCCCGGCGGGAGCCGAAGGAGGAGGCCAGCCTGCGGTACCGCAGGAGCGCCATCCCGAGCGACGCAGCCGTCGCGCCCGCCGCAGCGCCGAGAAGCGCAAGGGCGCCAGGCGAGACCTCCTGTGCCGCACGGCCGGTCCCCTCGGCCAGCAGAGGCAGAGCCGTGACGAGCGTCGCGATGGGTCGCCCGAACGCGACGGCAACGAGCTCGGCCCAGACGGTCAGAGCCGTTCCGGGACCAAGGCTCCAGAGAGGCGTCAGGGCCAGACCGAGGCTTCCGGCGAGGAGGCCCAGCCCGACACCCACGGGCACTTTCCAGAACGAGGCCCGGGAGACCTCCCAGGGGGCGAAGGGCCGACGGTCCAGGACGCGCGCGGCGAAATCCTCGGGGAGCTCTTCCCCACGGGGAATCGTAACCAGCTCGTCCAGAAGCACTTCGAGCCGCAGGTCGCGTTCGAGGTCGCCCGGAGCCGGGGCGGAGTCGGTGGTCGGCGCGTTTGTCGTCATCGTCCCGATCTCTCTATACGGTGCCTTTCGGTAAAAGATCTCGGAGGGCCTGCCGGGCTCGAAAGAGCTTGTTCTTGACCGTACCGAGAGGCATCCCCTTCAGCTCGGCGATCTCCTCGTACGCCAGCTCCCCGTGGTGCCGGAGGCTGATCAGCTCCCGGTAGTCGTCGGGGAGGCGCTCGATGGCCAGGTCGAGAGCTTCCCGGAGGCGCGTCCGGGAGAGCTCCTCGAGGGGGTCCGGCTTGCCGTCCACCGGGTCGATCTTCCGCCCCTCCGACTCGTCGTCCGCCGGAAACTGGAGCGGGATCGCCCGGATCCGCCGGCGGCGGAGGTGGTCGATGGCCGCGTTCCCCGCGATCCGGAAGGCCCAGGTCGAGAAGCGGTACTTCGGGTCGTAGGAGTCGAGCGCCGAGTAGATCTTGAAGAAGACCTCCTGCGTCACGTCGCGGGCGTCCTCGGGATCGCCGAGGTAGCGCGACACGAAACGGAAGAGGCGCAGCTTGTACCGGTCGACGAGCACGCCGAAGAGATCCTCGTCTCCAGCGAGGACCCGGGTGACGAGCTCGGCGTCGGAGGGCCCGGCGGGGTCTTCCACCCGGCGATCCTGCCACACCGCGGAAAGCGCCCCCGAGCAAGGGAAATGACCCGGCCCGAACGAATCCCACGCGGAAAGTTCCCGCGTGGGAGGCGGCGCCGATCGTTCACTCCGGACCGGAAGGTGATTGCATGAAATACCAAACGCTCCTCCCTCTCCTCCTCTCCCTCTCCGCGTCCTTCGCCGCGCCGGCGTCCGCGCAGGCGCTCCCCTCCGTCGTCGTCGCGACCGCCCCCTCGAACCCGGCGCCGGACGACGTCGTCGTCCTGAAGCTCTCCGGCCAGTGGCCGGACGGCTGCGTGCCCGAGGCCTCGCGCACGGCCCTGACGAATGCCGGCTCGCTCCTCCGCGTCAACTTCGACTACTCCGGCTACACCGGCGCCTGCACGGCGGTCGTCACGCCGTGGAGCCTCGACGTCTCCGCCGGGAAGCTCGCCGCCGGCGCGTACACGGTCGAGGTGACGCGCACGCGCTCGCTCGTACCGACGGAGACGATCGGCACCGGCTCCTTCACCGTGGCCCCTCTTCCCGAGACGACCGTCTGGCTTCCGGGCTTCTCGGCGCCCGGCGCCACCTACTCCCTCGCGAGCACGCTCACGGCCCACAACGCCGCTCCCAGCGCGGCGACCGTCACCTACCTCGGAGCGTGGGACGCGCTCGGTCCGTACGCGCCCCCGGCCCCGGTGACGCTCGCGCCGCACGCCGCCGGGATCCTGGACTCCCACACGCTGCGCGAGGGCCAGCCCGTCCAGATGCTCTCCCTCACCGCCCCGCGCCGGGTCACGCTGCGAGCGACCCTCGAGCGCCTCGAGACGCTTCCCGAGGGCTCCCCGAAAGTCCCCGAATCCTTCGGCCGCGTCGAGCTCCCCGTCTTCACCGAGCTCTTCCCCGCCGGCTCGACGGCCGTCGCCGGCGACGTCTCCCTCTCGGTGTCCGAGTGCACGGTCGCTCCCGAGACGCGCCGCCGCGTGAACCTCACCCTCTTCAACGCGGGAAGCGAATTGGCCACTTTCCGGGTCGTGACGATCTCCGTCCAGGCCGGCCCCGGCGGAATCCTGCCGGAGCTCGTCTACAAGGTCCCGCCGAAATCGCTCGTCCAGTTCAACCAGCTCCCTCTCGAGGGCCTCCCGGTCTGCCAGCCCGGCGGAGCCTGGTTCCAGATCACCGGCGACCAGCCGTTCCTCGCCTACGTCTCCACCGTCCGCCCGGAAAGCCTCCCCGGGATCCTCCCCTACGAGATCTTCCCGGCGCGCGCCGACCGCTGACGCGACCGGCGCCCCCCCGGCCGCCCTTCGCCCCACCCCGAACGGGGGCCGGCCAAGCCGGCCCCCGTCTTTCGTTAAGCGCCCCGCGCGAGCGTCACCGACCCGCGCGGATCCGGGAAGGCAAAGCGGTCGGGAGCGAAAACAATTGGCCAAGAGGTCCCGCAACGGTGCCCGGCCACAGGACGCGCGATTCCGTCCCTCACAGGAGCCGAGGGCGAAGAAGGCGAGAGACCACGAGACCCTAGAGACGAGAGGGACCGGAAAGACCGGAAAGACCGGAAGGACCGGGAGACCGGGAGGCCGAGAGAGGCGCAATTCACTCCATCGTGCCCCACGAGTCGCGGACGGGAGGGGTGTCCCACGGCGCCTGCTGCGCGCGAGCGACCCGCATCGGCTCCGCTCCGCGGGCCGCCGGGGCGAGCGCGAACGCCTCGCTACGCTCGTTGCACGCGCGCGCTCGCCTGATCCGGCGGCCTGCTCGCGGAGCCGTGCGGGGCCCCGCTCGTGCTCGAAGGTCGCTCGCGGGACACCCCTCCCGCCCGCTCACACCCCGGTACAGGGCAAAACGATGACGCCGAGCGCCCAGACCGTGGGGTCAGGTCTTGATTTTCTACTATAAAGACAGGCGCGCCGTAAGCACGTGAGGGGATCGACTTCGTAGTCCGTTGCAGGACACAGCCACGGCAGGCAGGGGTCAGTTCCGTTTTCCGTTGCATGTCGAGCATGCGATGGCGTCCGTTCCGTCTTCCAGAGCAGAGCTCAGGGCCATCCACTCCTGGAGCAAGATGGACGGGCCAGATCCCAAATCTGAACGGAAAATGGGGGAACTGACCCCATGGCTCCCCTGGCCGGCCGCCGAAGGCGGCTCCTTGCGGATCGCTGAAGCGCGCCGGCCGCGGGCGGGGCGGGGCGTCCCGCGAGCCGCCCTCTGAGCGCGCACGGGGACCCGCTCGAGTTCGCGAGGACCGGGCGGGGATCAGGCCCGCGCGCGTGTCTGAGCGAAGCGAGTTCGCGCGGGCCCCCCGCCCGGCCGCAGCGGACTCCGGACATCTTGCCCATGGCGAGGCTCGCAGACTGATGGGCGGGGGTCCGGGGGGCGCGCGTAGCTCAGCCCCCCGGCGAGGGCGGGTCGGGCGCGATCTGCAGGCGGCCGCGGGATGCACTGTCCCGCCCGCGGCCCCCTGCCGAAGCAACGTGATCGTGAAGCTCGCTCTCCCGGTCCTCGCGGTCTTCGGTCCCTCGGTCCTCCCGGTCCTCCCGGTCTCCCCGAGCCCTACCAGATGCTCGGCCGGTCCGCCTCGGGCATCACCATTGGTCCTTCCTCCGTGCAGCCGAAGGCGGCGTGGAACTCGGGGAGGGCCGAGAGCGGGCCGAGGACGCGGTAGCGTCCGGGGCTGTGGGGGTCGGTGTTGAGTCGGACGCGGAGCGCTTCGTCGCGGATGTTGTTCCGCCAGATCGCCGCGTAGTTGAGGAAGAAGCGCTGGGCCGGGGTGAATCCGTCGACCTTCGGCGCCTCGTTCGGGTCCTTCCCGAGCGCCTTGCGGAGCGCCTCGTAGGAGACCTTGAGGCCGCCGAGGTCCGAGACGTTCTCCCCGAGCGTCAGCTTTCCGTTGATTCCGAGGTCCGGGAGCGGCTTGTAGCCGTCGAACTGCCTGGCCACGAGGGCGGTCCGGGCGTCGTAGGCCTTGCGGTCCTCGTCGGTCCACCAGTTCTTCAGGTTCCCGTCGGCGTCGGAGCGGCTGCCGGAGTCGTCGAAGCCGTGCGTCATCTCGTGCCCGATGACGACCCCGATCCCTCCGTAGTTCACGGCGTCGTCCCCGTCGGCCCAGAAGAACGGGGGCTGCAGGATGCCGGCCGGGAAGACGATCTCGTTCATCGTCGAGCTGTAGTAGGCGTTGACCGTCGGGGGCGTCATCCCCCACTCTGTCCGGTCGATCGGCTTGCCGAGCTTGCCGAGGTTGCGCTTTACCTCGAACGCGTCCGCGGCGACGACGTTGTCGAAGTACGACCCGCGCGAGATCGGGAGCGCCGAGTAGTCCCGCCACTTGTCGGGGTAGCCGATCTTCACGCCGAAGGCGGCGAGCTTCTTCAGCGCCGCCTTCTTCGTCTCGGCCCCCATCCACGGCGCGGCCTCGATGCGGCCCTTCAGGGAGGCGCGGAGGTTCTCGACGAGGACCTTCATCCGCTCCTTCGACTTCGGGGAGAAAGCCCTCTCGACGTAGAGCTGTCCGAGCGCTTCGCCGAGCGCGCCGTCGGTGGCGGCCTGGACCCTCTTCCAGCGCTCCTCCTGCTCCGGGACTCCGTTCAGCGTCCGTCCGAAGAACGCGAACGCCTCCTCGTCGAAGCGCTTCGGGAGGAGGGACGCCGAGCTCCTCACGAGGTGCCAGCGGAAGTAGGTCTTCCAGGAGTCGAGCGGCTCGGCGGCGGCCAGCGCCGCGAACGCCGCCAGGAACTCGGGCTGACGGACGTTCAGCTCCTGGACCTGGGGAACTCCCGCCGCGGCGAGGAAGCCCATCCAGTCGTAGCCGGGGGCAGCTTCGGCGAGCTGGGCCACCGTCCGCTTGTTGTAGTTCTTCTCGGGGTCGCGCAGCTCGACCCGCGTGCGCGAGGCCTTCGCGAGCTTCGTCTCGAGGTCCATCACGACGGCGGCCTTCGCCCTGGCGGCGTCAGGCGAATCCCCCAGGAGCTCGAGCATCCTCGCCACGTGGACGAGGTACTTCTCTCGAACCTCCTTCGACTTCGCGTCGTCCTTCAGGTAGTAATCGCGGTCGGGAAGGCCCAGGCCCCCCTGACCGAGCGCCGCGATGTAGCGGGTCGACTCCTTCTGGTCCTGGGAGACGTAGAAGCCGTAGCCGGCCATGAGGCGCCGGCCGTGCAGCTCGGCGACGAGCTTCGGCAGGCCGGCATTCGACTTCACGCCGTCGATCTTCGCGAGCCAGGGCTCGAGCGGCTTCGTTCCGGCCCTCTCGATTGCGGTCTCGTCCATGCCCGAGGCGAAGAAGTCGCCCACCTTCTGCTTCGCGCTCCCCTTCGGCCAGTCGGATTTCGCGGAGGTCTCCTCGAGGATCGACCTCAGGATGGCGCGGTTGCCGTCGGCGAGCTCCTCGAAGGAGCCCCAGCGGGACTTGTCCGCCGGGATCGGGTTCGCCTTCAGCCACCCTCCGACGGCGTACTGGTAGAAGTCCTCGCACGGCTTGACGGACGGGTCGAAGGTGGCCGAGTCGACCGGCTTCATGGCGGGGGCTCCTGCGGGGACGTTCGGGGCAGCCGGGCCGGCCGCGACGGAGGTGAGGGAAAGTGCCATCGCGGGCACGAGCAGGACGGATTTCGAGCGCATCGGTTCTCCTCGGACCTACAGTACGCTTCCAGCCGGACGGGGTTTCCGGCGCCGGGACGTCCCCGCCGTTCCCTCGCGCCACCCCGGCGACGCCCCGTCCCCGGCTCCCGTACGATGAGGCGATGCCCGACCGCCCGCACGCCTTCACGTTCGAGGGAGCCTCGAAGAGCTACGGCGACGTCCTCGCCCTCTCCCGCCTGACCCTCGAGGTCCCGGCCGGGACCGTCTTCGCCCTCGTCGGACCGAACGGCGCCGGAAAGACGACGGCGATCGGCCTCCTCACCGGACTCCTCGCCCCGTCCGCGGGACGCGCCACGGTCTTCGGCGTCGACGTCGCCGCACACCCTGTCGAGGCCAAGCGGCTCCTCGGCTTCGTCCCCGATCGCCCGTACCTCTGGCCCCGCTGGACCCCGCGCGAGTCGCTCCGTTTCGTCGGGGCGGTCTTCGGGGGGCGCGGCGCGGCGCTCGAGGAACGAATCGGTCGCGAGCTCGCCGCCTTCGGCCTCGAGCCTTCGGCGGACCGGACGAACGAGACGCTCTCCCACGGCACCCGGCAGAAGGTGGCCCTCGCCCAGGCGTTCCTGCACGACCCGCGGCTCTTCGTCCTCGACGAGCCGATGGTCGGCCTCGACCCGCTCGCGCAGAGAGTCCTCGTCGAGAAGCTGCGGGAGCGGACCGCGCGTGGGGCAGCCGTTCTCCTGACGACGCACCAGCTCTCCCTGGCCGAGGAGGTCGCCGACGACGCCGGGGTCCTGGTGAAGGGGACGCTCGTCGCCCGCGGTGCGCCGGCCCGCATGACGGCCCGCGGCCGGACGGGCCGGCTCTCCGAGCTCTTCTTCGACCTCGCCTCGGACGACGGCCCCCCGTGAGCGCCGCGCGCACCGCCCTGGCGAACTCGCTGAAGGCGCTCGGGCGCGGCCTCTCTCCCCGCTCGACCTGGGAGGCGGCGGGAGCCCTCTCCGTGCTGGCGGCGACACTCGCCCTCGTTCTCGCCGAGTACGCCGGGCTCGCGTTCCTCCTCCGGCTCGCGGGGCGCGGCTTCGCCGAGCTCCCCTCCCTCGTCCCGTCCTACCTCCTCGAACGGCTCCTCGCCGGAGCGCTTTCCGGCACGGCGGTCCTCCTCCTCCTCGGCTCGCTGACGACGGCCGTCTCGACCCTCTTCCTCTCCGAGGAGCTCCTCCTGCGAAGGACGCTCCCGATCCCGCACGCGCGGCTCCTCGTGCGGCAGACGGCCGTGACGGTTGCGCTCGCCTCCGGCCCCGCGATCCTCCTCGCCCTTCCCGCCGTCGTCCTGGCCGCACGCCACGCGCCTTCCGGGATCGTCGGGGCCGGGGCTCTCGCCGCCGCGTTCCTCTTCGTGGCCCTCCTCGCCGGCACCGCCGGTTCGGCGCTCGCCCTCGGCGTCGTCGCTCTCTTCCCGCCGAAGAGGGCCCGCCTCCTGGCGGCGTTCCTCTCGACGGCGGGGCTCGCCGCCGCGCTCCTCGGCGTCCGGGGCGCCCGACCCGAACGCCTCCTCGACCCTTCCGCCGCGCTCGATCTCCTTCTCCGGCTCGGAACGTCGCCGGTGGAGGCGCCGGGCGCAAACCCGCTCGCGCTCGCCGCGCGGGCCGCGACGGGGGGACTCGCCGGCGAGACGTCCGGCCTCCTCCTGTCGCTCGCGCTTCTGGCGTCCGCGCTCGTCCTTCTCGTCGTCCTCTCGACGCTCCTGGCGCCGCTCCACCTCCGGCTCCTCCGCCGGAGCCGCGAGGAGAGCGCGGCGACCGCAGGCCGCAGGGGAAGGCGGCTCGCCGTATCCGAGACGGCCGAGCTCGTCCGGGCCGAGCTCAGGACGCTCCTCCGCGACGTGTCGACGCCCGCACAGCTCGGCACCCTGGCGGCGGTCTTCGTCCTCGACCTCGTGAACCTGAAGGTCCTCCCGACCGGCGACACCGCGTCCCGCGACGTCGTCCACGGCCTCCAGGCGGGGCTCGGGCTCTTCCTCGTCTCGGCGCTCTCGCTGCGCTTCGCCTACCCCGCCGTCTCGACCGACGGCCGCGCCGCGCTCCTCCTCAGGACCCTTCCGCACTCCCCCGTCCGCCACCTCCTCGCACGCTGGGCCGTTCGCGCCGTGCCGGCGCTCCTGGCCGCCCTCCTCCTGGCGATCGCGTCGGCGGTCGTCCTCGGGGCGACCGGGTTCCCCCTCGCCGCGGCCCTCGCCGCCGCGGTCGTCGGCGGCCTCTCGATTCCCGGCCTCCAGCTCGGCCTCGGGGCGCTCTTCCCGCGCTACGACGCCCCGAACCCGATCTCCGTGGCCCTCGGCCCCGGCGGCCTCTTCGCGATGGCGCTCTCGACGCTCCTCGGAGTGGTGCCGGTCCTCTTCGTCAGCGAAGGGCTCCGGAGCCTCCTCGAGGCGCTCCTCGGAGTCCGGCTCGACGCGCGCCTCCTCCTCGCCGGCTGGTGCGCCGTCGCGGCCGCGCTCGCCGTCGGGGCAATGTCCGCGGCCGCAGGCCGCCTGCCGAAAGCCGACCTGCCGGCGAGCTGACCCTCAGGCGACGCGGTTTCGCGGCTCCTCGCCCCGCAGGACCCGAGCGGCTTCCTCGCACGCCGTTCGCGCCATGCCGAGGCGGGACTCGGTCGTGGCGGAGCCGAGGTGCGGCAGGAGAACGACGTTCGGCAACCCGAGGAGCCCCGGGTGAACGGCCGGCTCCTTCTCGAAGACGTCGAGCCCCGCGCCGCCGAGGTGCCCCGAGGCGAGCGCGCTCGCGAGCGAGGGCTCGTCGACGACCGGCCCGCGCGCCGTGTTGACGAGGACCGCGCCCTCCTTCATCCGCGCCAGCTCCGGCGCGCCGAACCGGCCGCGGGTCGCGGGAGTGAGCGGCGCGTGGATCGTCAGGACGTCGGACTCGGCGAGGAGGCGCTCGAACGCTTCGGGCGGATCGCCCTCCACCGTTCCGACGACTCTCATTCCGAACGCCTCGGCCCGCCGCGCCACCGCCTTGCCGATCCGCCCCATCCCGTAGACGCCGAGCGTCCTGCCGTCGAGCGAGGTCCCGAGAAGCTCCAGCGGCTTCCAGCCGTCCCAGGACCCCGAGCGGATCAACGCGTCTCCTTCGCGGAAACGCCGGGTGACGGCGAGGATGAGGAGCCACGTCAGGTCGGCGGTCGCCTCGGTGAGGACTCCGGGCGTGTTCGTCACGACGACGCCCCGCCGCCGGCAGGCGTCGAGGTCGACGTTGTCGGTCCCGACGGCGCAGTTGGCTACGACCTTCAGGCGCGGGGCGAGGGCGAGGAGCGCCTCCGTCACCCTTTCCCGGGGAGTCGGGACGAGGGCGTCGGAACCGGGAAGGTGATGGGGCGCCTCGCTCTCCCAGGCGCCGGGACGGCCGACGACGACCTCGAAACCCGCCAGGAGCTCGCTCGTGGACGGTTCGGGAAGCGGCTGAGACACGAAGACTCTCACCGCCAGAGCGTACCCCCCTCGCGGGTACGATCCGCCCTGATGCCGAACTCCAGGTGCGAACTTTCCCCGGGCCCCGTTCGTAATTAACGGGGCATGAAGGCGACGCGCGCCCTCGCCCTCGGCTTGCTCGGAGCCGCCGGCCTGGGCTTTCTGCTCCCCCATTTCGAGGCCGCGCAGCCGCGAGGCCTCGCCGTGACGCGGCCGATGGCGGTAGAAATCGCCGACGCCGAGGCGCGGCGCCTCGGAATTCCGGTCGAAAAGGCCTTCCGCGTCGAAACCTGGGAGGGGAGCCCCCTCCTCGAGCAGGAGCTCTCCGGCGACTCCGCCCTGCGCCGGCGGATGGACGGCGATCCCGTCGTCGGTCCCCGGCTGGGAGGGTATCGGGTCACGTTCTTCCGGCCTGGCCTCGAGAAGTTCCCCGAATTCGGCTACGTCGTCGTCGGGGTGGACGGAACGATCCTCGGCGCCCGGGCCCGCGCCCGCGCAGAGGAGACGGGGGCCCGGCCGTCGGAAGACGCCGTCCGCGCGCTGGCCGACCGGTTCGTCGCCTCGCGTTCCTTCCCCGGCGCGCCGAAACCCGAATTCGACTCCGCGCGCCCGAACGTCCTGAAGGACCGGGTCGACTACCTCCTGCGCTACCGTGTCCCGCACGCCGGCCCGCCGCCATCGGTCTCTTTCTTCCTGAACGTCTACTTCGTCGGCGACCGCCTCTCCGGCTGGGAGCTTTTCGAGGAGTACCGCGACGGCCGCGCCTTCCGGTTCGAGCTCGGGGGGAGCCTCGTGACGACCTTCGGACGATTCGCGGTCGTCTTCGGCCTCCTCTTCGTCCTCCTCGTCGTCTTCCTGAAGAAGTACCACGCGGGAGAGGTGGGCGTCGGAACCGGAGCCTGGCTCTTCGCCGGGCAGCTGGTCCTCTTCCTGGCGGTCGACCTGCTCACGGGTCGCGCGGACGGCTACGGCTTCGGCTTCGGCGGGACCGACGCCTTTCAGACGACCCTGGCCCAGGTCGCGTTCCGGTTCCTCTTCTTCGACGTCCCGCTCGCCACGCTCGTCTTCCTTTCCTGGTCGGTCGGAGAGAGCTACGCCCGGGAACGGTGGGGCGAGCGGCTCGCGTCGTTCGACGCTCTCCTCCGGCGCGATCCCTTCAACGCGACGGTGGGAGGCTCCCTCCTCGCGGGCCTCCTCCTTTCGCCGGCCGTCGCCGCGGCCGCCCTCCTGCCGTTCCTGCCGGGCCTCGCCGGCGGATCCGTCCGGCCGGTCCTGGGGGATCTCGCCGGAGTCGTCCTGACGTCCGAGGCGGGCCCCGCGACGGCCATTCTCGCGGCGTTCGCGGTGGCGATTCCGGTCGCCGTCGTCGGCGGGCTGCTCGCCCTCTCCGCGTTCCACCGCCGTCGGGCCCTCTGGCTCGGCCTCGTCGCGTCGGCCGCCATCGGGTCCGTCCTGGCGGTCGGCCTCGTCCCCGCGGGGCCCGAGACGACCCGTCTCCTCCTCGCCTTCGGCGCGCCGCTCGCCGCCGCGGGCGTCTTCCTCGCGAAAGACCTCCTCGCCTCGGCCGTGTCGCTCTTCGGCGCCACGCTCCTCCTGGCGCTCCTCCCCCTCCTCCGCTCTTTCGAGGGGCCGGCGCTGAGCGGCACGGCCGCGGCTCTCCTCGTCCCGCTCCTCGTCCTCCTCGCCCTCGCCCTCGCGGGCCTTTCGACGCGAAAGACGGTCGAGTACCGCTACGAGGACCTCGCTCCTCACGTGAAACGGATCGCCGAGCGCGAGCGGGTGAAGGCCGAGATCGACGCGGCGAACCGGATCCAGGCCGCCCTTCTGCCGCCGCGCGATCCGCACCTCCCGGGAGTCGTCGTCGCCTCGCACTACCGCGCCGCGACCGAGATCGGCGGCGACTACTTCGACTTCCTCCCGCTCGAGGGCGGGAGGATCGGCCTCGCCTTCGGCGACGTGGCGGGGCACGGCCTGACGAGCGGCATCGTGATGGCGATGGCCAAGTCGGCCCTCCTCGTCCAGACGGGTCACGACTCCTCGCCCGTCCGCGTGATGGAGGTGCTGAACGAGACCGTCCGCAAGACCGCACCGAAGCGGATGCTGATGACCTTCTTCTTCGGCGTCCTCGACCCCGCGACCGGCCACCTTCTCTACTGCTCGGCCGGGCACCTCGACCCGTACGTCGTGAGGGCCGCAGGCGGAGCGGTCGAGCCTCTTTCGGCGTGGGGCTTTCCGCTCGGCGTGAGGCGCCGGGAGGCGTTCGTCGAGCACGTGGCGCGGCTTCACCCCGGCGACCGGCTCGTCCTCTACAGCGACGGCCTCATCGAGGCGCTCGACGACGACGGCGAGCCGTTCGGGTTCACCCGTTTCGAGGACGTCCTGAAGGACCCTGCGCGGAGGGACGCCGGCGAGATCCGCGATGCCCTCCTCTCGGCGGTGAAACGCTTTACGCGCAACCGCCCCCCCGAAGACGACCAGACCCTCGTCGTCCTCTCGGTCGACCCGGACGGCGCCGCCGTCCGCGCAACGGCCTGACCGTCCACGACGAGTCCGGGGTTCGGATCGCGGACCGGCTCAGCCGCGGACCCGGCGGAAATCGCGGCGCGGGTCAAACGATGACGCAACGGGTCTCCCTCTGCCCCACCCGGGAGCGCGTAAACGCGGTCCTTCTCTTCTAGCCCGGCTCCGCGATGCGATTCCGCGTCCGGCATCACCCTTGCTCCTGTGGCGACGAACCGATCCGGACAAGGAGGCAAGGAATGCGGAAACTCGCCCTGGGGCTCGCCGTGGCGGCCCTCTTCGCGACCTCGACGCCCGCCCTCGCGAAGAAGGGGGTCGTCTTCATCCACGGCAAGGGGGGGAGCGACCTCGCCAGCCAGAGCGTCGCGAACGCCTACTGGGGCCCCGACATGCTCCAGGCGACGACGAAGGGCTACGCCGTGCCGTACCTCGTCTGCCACTACGACGGAACGCAGTACATGTGGGTCGCGGCCGGCGAGGTGACCGGGCAGATCACGGCCTGGATGAACGCGAACGCCGTCGACGAGATCCAGGTCGTGACGCACTCCTTCGGCGGCGTCGTCCTCCGCTGGATCCTCTCGAACCCGACGTACGACTCCCGCTACCCGGCCCTCATCAGCCGCATCCAGCGCGCAAACGCCCTCGCCCCGCCGAACCGCGGCTCCGAGGCCGCGAACCTCGCAGGGACCCTCTCCGGCTCCTGGCTGACGGGATGGCTCGTGTCGCTCGTCGGGCAGAACAACGACTCGACGAAGAACTGCACGACCGCCTCGATGACCTACTACAACCAGTACTACCTCAAGGGGAGCGCGGGCCGCCCCGCTCTTCCGAAGCCCTACTACAACGTCGCCGGCACCGGCCTCTGGAACGACTTCGCCCACTCCGAGGACTACGGCCTGGCGACCCTCTCCGGCGTTGCCGGGATGCCCGGCGAGGACGACGGGATGGTCTCGCAGTACAGCGCCCAGGGAGCCGGGACGAACTGGTTCCTGACCGCCGCGAACCACCACCACAACCGCCGCAACGACTACCGCAAGCTCGGCGTCTCTCTCGCTGCGACCTACTGAAGGAGGCGGAAGTGAAGGTCAACGTGAAGGTCAAAGTGAAGACACTCCCTCTCCTCGCCGCCCTCCTCGCCGGTTCGCCCCTCCTCGCCGCCGGCAACCGTGTCGCCGTCGGCGCCTTCCCTCCCGGCGAGGTCCTCGCGCCCCTCGCCGTCGCCTCGCCCGAGAGCGACTCGCGCACGTTCGTGAAGACGGTCGTTCCGAGCGACGGCCGCGCCGTCGTCGAGCTTCCCTCGACGGGCACCGGCACGCTCCTCGTCTGGGTGATCCCGTCCGGTCCCGACGGCCTCGCCGCGATGAAGGCGGGGACGGCCGGCGACGGAACCGTCCTCGAGACGAAGCTCGAGTCCCCGTCGGGCCGTTCGATCGGCCCGGAATCCGATGGCGCCGCGGGGAGCGGGATCCGCCGGTTCCGGATCGAGGACTTCGGCGGCGAGGAGCTCGGCCTCCCCGTCGGCGCCCGGCAGGAGGCGCTCCGCGTCCTCGCTCCGGAGGCGGGCCTCCACCGCCTCGAGCTATCCGCTCCGGACGCCGCCGCGATCACCGTCGCCGCGGTCGAGCTCGACAGCCCGCTCGTCCTGACGACCTGGGCGGCTCCGCTCTCCCGTCAGCCGGGGGTCCCGGTGACGATTCACGCCCGTCTCGCCGACGGCGCCGCGGCCGTCGCCGGCGCCCTGCTCACCGCGCGGCTCGCCCCCGAGTCCGGCGTCGCCGGTGAATCCGTCCCCCTCTTCGACGACGGTCTCCACGGCGACGGCGCCGCCGGAGACGGCCATTACGCGGCCACCGTCGCCGACCTTCCCGGCTTCCCCGCCGGTCCCGTCGCCATTCGCGTCGAGGCCGAGGGGAGCGACGACCTGGGCCGTCCGTTCGCCCGCACCGGCTCCTCGGGGCTCGTCAACGAGAGGAGCGGCGCCCGTCTCCTCCCCGGCTCGGTGCAGGCCGCGTGGGAAGGCGAGGGCGAGGCCCGCGCCCTTCTCGTGACCGCGAGCGCCGCCGTCCGCGAAGGGGGCGAGTACCGCCTCGACGTCCTCGCCGGTGGCGCGGCCGCGCCGGACGGCTCCCGCCGGGGCCTGGCGTGGGCCGAGCGGACGGACGACCTGACCGCGGGTCCGGCCGACCTCTCCGTGAGGATTCCCGCGTCGCTCCTCGGCGACGGCCCGCTCCAGCTGGACGTCCGCCTCCTCGGGCTGACGCGCGTCGGCGTCGCCGGCCGCGTCACCCTCGACGTTCCCCGATAGACGCAACCCTGGATCCCCGTCCCGGCACGGCGCCCGTCTCCGACGGGCCGCCGTCGCCGGGACCGGGCGGCCGCGCGGTACGGGTCTGCGAAGATGCTCGCCGATTGAACCGGCGTCGAAACCTCCGCGGCAGGACTCTCTCCGCGCTCCCTCTCCTCGCCACGCTCGTGGCGACGGCCCCGGCTGCGCCTCTGGGCGCCGCCTCCCTTCCCGCCCGGCGCTTCTCTCTGGCCGAAGGGCTTGCCGGCACCCACGTGAACCACCTCGTGCGCGATTCGCGCGGCTTCCTCTGGTTCGCCACGTCCGACGGCCTTTCCCGCTTCGACGGCGCCTCGTTCCGAAACTACGGCACCGCCGAGGGGCTTCCGGCGAGCGACGTTCTTCACGTCCAGGAGGACGACGAGGGGACCCTCTGGTTCGCGACCGCCGGGGGCCTCGCCCGGATGCGCAGGGACGCGCCCCCCGGCCGGCCGATCGAACGCGTCGGGGGCGAGCGCCTCGTCTCGACGCTGGCTCGCGGCCGGGGAGGGATCTGGGCCGTCGACGCGACGGCGAACGTGGTGAGGCTCATCGACCGCAGAGGCCTCGAGCGCCGGTCCCTGCCCGTCGACCCGGCCTGGCAGAGCGTCTCCGCGATCGCCGAGATTCCGGAGGGGCTCGTCGTCGGCACCGGTTTCGGCCTCCGCCTCCTGCTGCCGGACGGGACTTCGTTTCACCGCTCCGTCCGCCCGCACCGTGGCGGAGACGAGGTCCACGCGCTGAACGTCGACCCGTCGGGCCGGCTCGTCGTTTCCCACGGATTCGGCCTGTTCGTCGTGGCCGGCCCCGGAAGGCTCTTCGGGCCCGGGCAGGACGCCCCGCTGGATTCCATCGCCGCACCTCTCGTCCAGAACGGCCGCCTCACGCTCGGGCAGGGCGAAGGAGAAGTCCGCGTCCTCACGGCCAGGACGACGCCGGGCGAGCCGACCTTTCTCGAGACGGCCACGGTTCTCCCGGACGGCCGGATACTCGCCGTGAGCCGGACCGCTGTCCTCCTTCTGGAGAAGGGAGAAGCCCGCATCCTCGGGCTCTCCCGCGAGATCGAGGGGGCGTCGCTCTCGGCGATCGCCGAGGACACTTCGGGAAACCTCTGGCTGGGAACGACCGTCAACGGCGCCCTGCGGATCCTGCGGTCGGGGTTCGTCACCTTCGGACGCGAGGACGGTCTTCCGAGCACGACCCTCACGTCGGTCTTCCGCGATCGCGAGGGGACGCTCTTCGTCACCGCCGGTCTCTCCGTCAGCCGTCTGGAAGGCGACCGCTTCCGGACCGCCCTTCCCGGCCTGCCTGCGTCGGTGAAAGAGATCGGCTGGGGCTCGAGGCAGGTCGCGCTTTTCGACCGGCAGGGCAGCTACTGGTTCGCGACCGGCGACGGGCTGCTGCGCTTCGACGGACCGTTCGAGAACCTCGACGGACGCCTCCCGGGAAACGTCTTTACCGAAGCGAACGGCCTCTGCGGCCGCGAGGTCTTCCGGGTCTTCGAGGACCGTCGCGGCGACATCTGGGCGTCGACGTTCGGCCCCTGCAACCTCAGCCGCTGGGAACGCCGGACGGGACGGATCCACCGGTATACCGCCGCGAACGGGACGCCCCCCTCCACCGTGACGGCCTTCGCCGAGGACGGGGAAGGGACGCTCTGGCTCGGCACCTACGGGGACGGCGTTTTCGTCCTCGAGGGAGACCGGCTCGTCAGGCCCGGGACCGGGGCACCGGAAAGGGCGGTGATCACGGCGATCGCCCGCGGCGGGGACGGGAGGATCCTCGTCGGGAGCTCGAGCTTCGGGCTGTTCGTGGCGACGGGACGCCGGAACGCCTGGCGCTGGCGCCACCTGACCGTCCGCGACGGCCTCTCGTCCGACAAGGTCCTCACGGTCGTCGAGGCGGGAGACGGACGGCTCTACGTCGGCACCCCGAAGGGCGTCGACCGCGTCGACCTCGTCTCCGGAAGCGTCCGGCCGATGAGCTACGAGAACGGCTTCCCCGGGGACGCGGTCGCGTCGATCGCGGACGGGGAAGGATGCCTCCTCTTCGCGACCCGGTTCGGCCTCGGCCGCTACTGCGCCGGGCCGGAGAGCACGTCTCCTCCGGCCCCCGTCCGCTTCTCGGAGGTCCACGTCGGAAGCCGGTCCGTTCCCGTCTCCCTTGGTTCGGCACGAGCGTGCTGACGCCGGATCCGCCGGCCCCGCCCCCCTTCCCGTCGAGGCCGAATTCTTCGGAATCGGATTCGTCCCGGGCGAAAGCCTCCGGTACCGGTACCGGGTCCCCGAGCTCGACCCCGCGTGGAGCGCGCCCCGCCCCGAGCGGATCGTGCGCCTCGCGGCCGTGCCCGCCGGGCGCTTCCACCTCGAGGTGGAGGCGGTCCGGAGCGGTGGGCCCGCCGGGCGGGCGGCGACTCTCGATTTCGAGATCGTTCCCCCGTTCTACAGGCGCCCCGTCTTCTTCGGCGTCGTGGCGGCCCTCGCAGCCGCTCTCGCCGCCGGCCTCGAGCGGGTCCGCGTCCGCCACCTCCTCGCCCTCGAACGCGTCCGGACGCGGATCGCCACCGACCTCCACGACGACCTCGGCTCCAGCCTCTCGAGGATCTCGATCCTCTCGGAGGTGGCAGAGAGGCGGCTCGAGGGCGACGCCGAGGCGACCGGCCGGCTCCTCGGGGAGATCGGGACGACCGCCCGGGAGCTGATCGAAGCCCTCTCCGACAGCATCTGGTCCGTCGACCCGCGGCGCGACGACCTCCAGAGCCTTCTCGACAGGGTCAAGAGGTTCTCGGGGGACTTCCTCGAGGCGCAGGGAATCGCCTGGAAGCTCGAGGGGCCGGCCGACGCCGCCCTGGTCCCGCTCTCCCCGCTCGAGCGCCGGCACCTCTTCCTCCTCGTCAAGGAAGCGCTCCACAACGTCGTCAAGCACTCCGGCGCGCGAAACGTCGGCGTCGTCGCCGTCGTTGGCGACCGGCGGCTCCAGGTGACCGTTCTCGACGACGGGACGGGTCTCGCCACGGCCGCGCCGCCGCTCGACGGCCGGGGCCTCCCCGGCATGCGCGCCCGGGTGGAGGAGCTGGGCGGGACGATCGCGTTCGAGACCCCGGAAGAGGGGGGCACGCGCCTCGTCGTGAACGTCCCGCTCTCACTGGCATGAAGATGCTCTTCCGCCGGCCGTCCGCCGGGCGCAATCTGGAGAGGAGATGACCGAAACACCTCCCGTTCGCGTCCTCGTCGTCGAGGACGACCGGGGCCTCCGCGCCAGCCTGCAGCTCCTCCTCGACTCCGAGCCCGGCTTCCAGTGCGCCGCCACCGCCGGGAGCGCAGAGGAGGGGCTCCGCCGCTTCGGGCCGGGAATCGACGTCGTCCTCCTCGACGTCCACCTCCCGGGCGAGAAGGGCTCGGAGGCGGTGGCGCGATTCCGGGCGAGGCGTCCCGAGGCCCCCGTCGTCATGCTGACCGTTCACGACGACGACGAGGTCTTCCGGGCCCTCTGCAACGGCGCCTCGGGCTACCTGCTCAAGAAGACGCCGCCCCGGCAGATCCTCGCGGCCCTGTCGGAGGCGAGGTCGGGCGGCGCCCCGATGTCCCCCGAGATCGCGCGGAAGGTCGTCGCCTCGTTCCACGGCCGGCCCGCCCAGCCCTCCCGGGACGCCGACCAGCCGCTCTCCGCGCAGGAGACGCGCCTCCTCTCGCTGCTCGTCGACGGGGCCACCTACCAGACGGCGGCGGACACCATGGAGATCTCGGTCAACACCGTGCGGAACTACGTCCGGTCGATCTACGAGAAGCTCCACGTCCATTCCAAGGCCGCCGCGGTGAGCAAGGCCCTCCGCTCCCGCCTCGTGTGACCTTTCTCACCGGATCGCCGCGCATGTCCGTGCTCTACCGCGAGCGCGGCGCCGGCCCTACATTTCGTCCGTTCCCGATACATCGAGGGCCGCCGCCCCGAGGGCCGCCCGCCAAGGAGAGCTCGATGAACGCGCCCCCACCCTCCACTTCCGGGACCGAGGTCCGGCCCGCCGCGGCCTCCCTCGCCCCTGCCCGCAGGATCGGCTGAGCCGTGACCAGCGAAGCGATCGACGGCACCTCGGTCGTCTCGGGACCGCCCTGGGACTGGTCCGGAGCGTGGGTCCGTGCGACGGCCCCCCTACCCGCCGGGACGGGAGGTCCCGAGGTCGTCTCGAGCTTCCTCGCCGAGCACGGGGGCGTCACCGTCGCCTGGGAGCCGATCCTCGACGTCCGGCGATCGCCCGCCGGGCTCCACGCCGTCGAGTCGCTCGTGAAGGGCCCGTCCGGAACTCCCCACGAGGACCCCGCGCACTTCTCCGAGTTCTTCCGCTGCCGAGGCCACCTCGCCACGCTCGATTCGTTCTGCCTCGAGGCGGCGCTGGCCGAAGCCGCCCTGCTCCCCTTCCCCGGCAGCATCGTCGTCAACGTGGAGGCCCTGACGGTCGCCGAACCCGGCTTCGAGTCGCGTCTCCTCGGCCTCGTCCGGCGCTCGGGCCTCGACCCGTCGAGGCTCATCCTCGACGTTCGGATCGGCTACGAAGAGGCGCCGATCGGCCGGCTCGCCTCCGGCGTCGTGCAGACCCGCTCCGCCGGCATCCGGGTCAGCTTCGACGAGGTGCGCGCCTCGGCGTCCCCGGTCCGGCTTCTCGAGGTCGCCACGCCCGACTTCGTCAAGCTCAGCCGCAACACGGTCCGGAACCTCTGGAGGGATCCGTGGACCCGCCAGTGCGTGGAAGGGGCGCTCCGGCTCGGCGGGGAGCTCGGCTTCCAGGTCGTCGCCCAGGGAGTCGCCTCGGACCGGGACCTCGAAGCCGCGAAGAGCTGCGGGATCGGCCTCTTCCAGGGGCCCCTTCTCGGACCGGCGCAAACCGCCGGGGAGCTCGCCGCACCGGGCGGGCTCTTCGACGGCGAAAGCGAATCCGCCGGGCCGGCTCCGCGTCCGCGAAGGACCGCGAAGGCGCCTGAGGCGGAAGGGGTGGGCCGATGATCGTACCGCGCTCCCGCCCCCGGTCGCGTCCGTCGGACCGGCCGTCCGCCGGAACGGGCGGATGGCGAGCTACTTCTCGTCCCTCGGCGGGCTCCGGTTCTTCTACCAGGCGATCGTCGAGCTGCGCAGTGAAACGAGGGCCGTCGCCGCGATCGAGTGCCTCGCCCGCGGCCCCAAGGGAACGCCGCTCGAAAACCCGACGCGGTCCGCATTCCGGGCGAGCCGATGGTCGCCGTCAACGTCCAGTGCCCGACGGCCGCCGACCCGGCGTTCCCGGCCGTCTCGGCCGTCTCGTCGACGCGGCCGGGATCCCGCCGTCCCGCCTCGTCCTCGACATCGGCCTGGGACGGGACGACGTCGACGAGGCCGTCCTCTCCCGCTGCGTGAAGGAGCTGCGCCGTGCGGGCTTTCGCGTCTGCTTCGACGAGGAGAGCGCCTTCGTCTCGCCGTTCAGCCTCCTCGTCGACGCCGCGCCGGACTTCGTGAAGCTCCACCGCTCCGTCCTCGCGAGCCTCCGGAACGACACCTGGGCCGCCAACACCCTCGAGGCGGCCTGCAGCCTCGGCCGCCGCGTCGGATTCCGGATCATCGCCGAGGGGATCGAGGAGAAGGCCGATCTCGACTCCGTCCTCCGCTTCGACGTCGACCTCGGTCAGGGCTACCTGCTCTCGCGGCCGGTGGAACGGGCCTCGGTGGGACGACAGAGGCCCGCGGAGGCGATCCAGGCGGCGCCCGCCTGGACGAACGTCTACTCCCGGTGAGGAGCGGTTCCTCTCAGCCTTCGCGGCGGGACGCCTTCGCCTCCTCGAGCTCCTCGAGGGTGTCCGGCCAGTCGTCCCTCAGGAGCCGCGACAGGGCGCGGTCCGCGAGGAGCCGGCCTCCGGTCTGGCACGTGGCGCAGTAGTTCGCCTCGTTGGCCGCGTAGACGAGGCGCTGGACCGGGTCGCCGCACGCCGGGCACGGCTTTCCGTAGCGGCCGTGGACGGCGAAGTCCGCCCGGAATGCCGTCACCTTCTCGGGGAAGCGGTCGCCCGCCTCCACGCGGAGCCGGTCGAGCCACGAGTTCAGCGTCGCCCGCGTCGCTGCGAAGAGGCGCGACACGTCGTCGTCCCCGAGCTTTCGCGTCAGCGCGAAGGGAGACATCCGCGCCGCGTGCAGGATCTCGTCCGAGTATGCATTTCCGATCCCGCTGAAGAGCCCCGGGTCGGTCAGCGCCCGCTTGACGGTGTGGCTCTCCGAGCGGAGCGCGACGGCGAACGCCTCGAGATCGGCTTCGAGCGGCTCGATACCGCCGCGCGACAGGCGGCGAGCTCCGCCTCCGTCGCGACGACGTGGAGCGCCGCCCGCTTCTTCGGGCTCGCCTCCGTCAGGAGGAGCGTCGCGCCGGGGACGTCGAACGCGGCGAGGCCGACCTTCTTCGGCACGGGCGCCCGAGGGGCGTCCTTCCAGTGGAAGCGTCCCGCGATCATCAGGTGAACGGCCAGGAACGGCCCGCCCTCGAGCTCGAAGACGATTCGCTTTCCGAGCCTCCGGAAGCCACGGATCGTCCTCCCCTCGGCGGCCGAAATGGGCGGAGAGACCGTCCGGAGGAGAAACGGCGAGACGACGCGGACCCTCTCGAGCGTCCGCCCCGCGAGCCGCCGGGTCAGGTGCTCGACGTAGAGCGCGACGTCGGGGAGCTCGGGCATCCCGAGGTAGATTAGCAGCGGCGCGTAAACCCGCTCGGGCGCCCGAACGTCCTGGTCAAAGGGGGAGGACTCCGTGAACCACGTCCGCCGTATCGCCGCCGTGACCTCCGCCCTTCTCTGGGCCACGCTCCCGTCTCCGGCCCTCTCGGAAACCGTCCTCGTCGTCCCGGCCGCCGCCCACGCGTCCGGCGCCGCCGGGACCCTCTGGACGACCGAGCTCGCGCTCTTCAACCCGTCGCCGTCGGCGTCCGCGAGGATCGTCATCCGGCTCCTTCCCCGGGCGGGCGAGCCGGGCGCGGAAGCGTTCGTCGACGTCCTCCCCCGGCGGGGAGTCACGCTCCCCGACATCGTCGGCTCGCTCGGCGCGTCGGGCGGCGGGGCGCTCCGGCTCTCGTCGGAATCGCCTTTCGTCGCCTCGTCGCGGACCTTCAATGGCGGCAGCCCGGTGTGCGGGACGTTCGGCGTCGCCGTTCCCGCCGTCCCGCTCTCGGCGGCGGTCACGCGCGGGCTCCTCCACGGGCTTTCCGGCGCGCGCGTCAACGCGGGGCTCGTCAACGACGGCGAAGCGGCGGTCTCCGCCACTCTCCGCATCCTCGACGCCACGTCGGGAGCCGTCCTCGGGACCTCGGAGCAGACCGTCGAAGGGCGGTCGAGCCTGCAGGTGGACGACCTCCTCCGCTCCCTCGCGCCGTCGGCGCCCGCCATGACGCAGCTCGCGGTCGAGGTTTCCGCCTCTTCGCCCCTCCTCGCCTGGGCGACTCCGATCGACGGCACCTCCGGCGACGGGAGCTTTCTCCTCGCCGTCCCCGACGCCGGGGCCGCCGCCGGGGCGGCCGGGTGGTGGGAAAGCTGGTTCACACTGCCGCTTCCGTCGGGCTGGGCCTTCCGCGTCGAGGACGGCCTCCGGTACTCCGGGAGCGCGGGCGTCCCGCGGATCGTCCCGCTCCCCGACGGGCGCGTGAGGCTCTACACCCCCGGGCAGTCCGGCCTGAAGAGCGCGACGAGCACCGACGGCCTCACCTTCGTCCCCGACGCGGGAACGCGCGGGCCGATGACCGACTGCGCCGTCGTCTACCTCGCCGCGGGCGGATACAGGTTTCTCTGGCCCGACGGGCCCAACGGGAACCAGATCCTGAAGAGCGCGACCTCCCCCGACGGGCTCCTCTTCACCATCGAGTCCGGAGAACGCTTCCGGCCCGGTCCGGGAGACGCCGGGATCTCGCAGGTCCCCCACGTCATCCGCCTCGCCGACGACCGCTGGCGGCTCTCGTACGTGGCGGACTGGTTCGGGACGGGCGGAGCGGGGCCACGCAACAACACCCGGACGGCGATCTCGACCGACGAGGGGCTCACCTGGAGCGTCGAGAACCCCGCCGCGACCGGAATCGACTCCGTCGACCCCGACGTCGTGAAGGTGGAAGACGGTTCCTACCGGCTCTACTACAAGCACCACTCCGCGTTCCGCGCCGCCACCAGCCCCGACGGTTTCGCCTATCCCTCCTCAGGCGAGGCGGGGCGCACCGTCCTCGACGCCGCCGAGCGGTTCGACCCCGCCGTGATCCGGTTCCCCGACGGGACGATCCGCGTCTACTTCGGGACGCCGGCAGGGGTCGGCAGCGCCGTCGCGACCGACACCGGCCGCTGACGGCGCCTTCTCCGCCGGGCTACTTCGGCGCTTTCGTCAGGACGAAGTAGAGATGACCGCGTGGGCGAACCCCGCCCAGACGAGCGCGAAGGCGAGGATTCCCCACGGCCGCTTCTCGGCGTGGGCCACCATCGCCGCCCCTCCTCCTGGGAAGAGACGGACGATGACCGACTTTCCCCGGTGCTTCGGCACGAGACCTCCCCGGGCGGCGTCCCAGAGACCGATTGCGGTGACCGTCTCCCCCGGCACGATCACCTTCTCCTTCAGGGTGCACGCCGCGAGGTGCGCCGCGGTGGCCTCTCCCATCCGCATGTCCTTCTTCACCGAGCCGTCGTCGTCGGACATTGCCTCGTCCATCGTCGAGAGCATTGCCCGAGCTTCGGATCCCATCTCGGTGAAATCGGTCGAACTCGGCGTACCGCATCGCGCGCTCGGCGTCCTCGGGGTGATCCAGCACCTTCTCGGGAAACTCGTTCAGGAGGCTGAAGCCGAGGAGGTGGACGTCGCCCCGGTTCGACCGGATGACCGACGGCGCCAGGGACCAGCCTGCGAGCGTCGAGCCCCCGGGGCGCTCGTGGCCTTTGGAGTCGACCGTGGACGGGTTCTTCGCATCGTACTCGTACGCGACGCACGATCTTCCGCTGAAGGGCGCCTCCAACGTCGCGCCCAGCGGCTCGATCGGGCCCCAGACGGCCTCCTCCCGCCCGTCCTCGAGGGGAAGGCCCTGCTCGGCTCTCTTCAGCGGCCCCGCGTCGCCCGAGCCGAAGATCACCGCCTTCAGCTGCGAGACGACCATGCCGAAGCCGAGCGCCCCGAAGAGAGAGAGGATCACCGCCGGCGCCGTCTCGATCTTTCCGTGGAGGACGTAGAAGTAACCTCCGAAAAGGCCGCCGAGGATGACGGTGGCGATCGCGCAGCCCTTCTTGATCATGGCTTCTCCCTCGCTTCGCGCCCCGTGACGCAGGCGTCTCTCGATTTCCCTGAGTGTTGGCGACGGAGTCTACGCGCTCGGCATACTCTTACGCATGCGGCCGCCGCCGCGGGAGGACTCCATGGAATACCGCAATCTCGGGCGCTCGGGCCTGAAGGTCTCTCCCCTCTGCCTCGGGACGATGATGCTCGGCCGCTGGGGAAACCCGGACGAGGCCGAGTGCGTGAAGATCGTCCACCGCGCGCTCGACGCGGGGATCAACTTCGTAGACACGTCGAACAACTACGGCGAGGGCTCGTCGGAGGAGATCGTCGGCAGGGCGCTCGCGGGGCGGCGGAGCCAGGCCGTCCTCGCGACGAAGGTCTGGTCGAGGATGGGCCCCGGCCCGAACGAGCAGGGGCTTTCCCGCAAGGCGATCCAGGAGCAGGTGGAGGCGAGCCTGACGCGTCTCGGGACGGACGTGATCGACCTCTACCAGATCCACCGCCCCGACCGGACGACGCCGTGGGAGGAGACGCTCTCGGCGATGACCGACCTCGTGAGGCAGGGGAAGGTCCGCCACATCGGCTGCTCGACGAGCCACGCGACGGATCCCGGCGTCGGCCCCTGGGCGCTCCGGCTCGAAGCGTGGGAGATCGTCGAGACCCTCTGGCTCTCCGAACGGAACCACTTCGAGAGGTGGATCTCGCTCCAGCCCCCCTACTCGATCCTCCGCCGGACGATGGAGGCCGAGCACTTCCCGATGACGCAGCGCTTCGGCCTCGGGAACCTGGTCTGGAGTCCGCTCGAAGGAGGCTGGCTCGCCGGCAAGTACCGCAAGGGGCACGCGAACCCGCTCGACACGCCCCGCGCCGTCAAGTGGGTCGGCGATCTCGGCAACCCGAAGTTCGCGCACAGGATGGACGTCGTGGAAGAGCTCCTGACGCTCGCGGAGGAGAAGGGGACGAGCCTCGCCCGCTTCGCGCTGAAGTGGACGCTTCGCCACCCCGCGGTCACCTCGACGATCATCGGGCCGCGGACGATGGAGCAGCTCGAGGACGCGATCGCCTCGCTCGACGTGACGGTCACCGACGAGGACGCCGGGCGCGTCGACGCGCTCGTCCCGCCGGGGACGAGCGCGCTCTAGCCCCTCCGGTTCCTCAGATCACGGCACGCTTCGCCCGTCGCAGCAGGCCGGGAAGGCTCTCGAGGAAGAGGTCGACGTAGTTCTTTACTCCCCGGGCGGGCTCGAGCGTGAAGAGGTTCATCAGCGTCGTCCGGAAGACGACGATCTCGCTGTCGAACCCCTTCTCGCCCGCGGCCTGCCGCTTCCGGCTCTCGGCTTTCGGGACGAAGTAGCTCCCCTTCACTCCCATCTCCTTCTCCAGGTAGGCGCGCAGGGCCTCGTGGTTGTAGGTCTCGAAGTCGAACTCGGTGTGCGAGACGATGAACTGCCGCGTCTGGACCGGGCTCTCGGGGTCGATCGAGAGGCTCTCGTAGAGCGCGATGCAGAAGCGGTTCATCACGTCGAGGCGGTCAGTTT
>JADKBZ010000021.1 GCA_016714815.1 Holophagales bacterium | reverse complement strand
GAGCCCGGGCGATGTACGCGGTCCGGTCCTTCCCACCGCCTCGCCCCTTGCCGCGGATGATCCGGATCGTGCCGTCGTCGAGGCTCACGTCGCCGTACGTGAGCCTCAGCAACTCGCCCCGGCGAAGTCCCGCATAAAGGATCGTCGCGATCACGGCGACCGCACGCGTCCGCTGGAACGCTGTGGGCCAAGGGAAGCTCTCTGCGGCTGCCAGGATCTTTCGACAGTCCGCAGGCTTGAACGCCTTCGCGATACGGGAAGGCTGGCTCGGTGCCTTCATCCGTCGGAAGGGATTCTCGACGCCGTCGCGTCGCTCGAGGTCGTTGAAGAACGGCCGGAGCTGCCGCCAGTAGGTGTTCACGGTGACAGGGCCGAGTCCACGTCGCCGGTTCCGGCGGACCCATCCCTCCACATCGAGGAATGCGTCCGGGAGCGGCGCGCCGCTCTCCTCGACGTACCGCCGGAAGTCCCGGTAGGCGTGCCGGTATCCGTGGAGCGTCGCGGCGCTGTGACCGAGCGCGGTGACGGCGTAGTCGCAGAAGTCCCGGAAGCGGCGATCCCACGACTCGAGAGATTTCGGAAGTGCCACGCGATGGCGTCCAGAAGCGAAGCGATTCCGGGAGGAGTCGTCGATGTCCTCGTACGCGGAGGCTCGCTGGGAAGTGGAGGGGAACATGGGGATTGGGGGGAAGGAACGCTTCCCTCCGCCATCTCCGCGAATGAGACCGACGGAACCTCCACGCGAAACGCGCGGAGAAAAGCTCAGACGGAACGGAACGCTGTGGCAGCGAAACCACGATTCGTGGCTTCCTGCTGCGCGGTGACCGGAACGGGCGGGGATGACGAGGGTCGAACTCGCGACCTTCCGCGTGACAGGCGGACGCTCCAACCGCCAGCGCGACTACTCCTCATGCACAAGCCGTTTCGGTCACCTTCAGCGTTCGCGGCGAGCCTTCGCGTGCGCGAAGTGCCCATTCGACGGAGAAGGAGGGAAGGACGACGCTCCTCGCGCGACCTGGGCGGCACGTAGGCGGCAAGCGCAGGGCTGGAGCCGGACAGGACCGGGTCGACGAACGGCGATCCTGAATGAATGCACGGGTGCGCTAAGGTAAATATACTTACCCTAAATGCCACGAATAGGCAGATTCCTCGGAATGCCGAGCGACACCAGCGCGCCCCGGTGCCCCGGCGGCTGAACCCGGCCTGATCGAGGAATCTGGTCTAATCGGCGCGCTTTACGGCGGAGGTACCTCGAACAACCATGGGCGTCGGCCCGGTCGCCCCACAGCAGCGTGTGACTGAACTGCTCCGGCGGTGGAGCACCGGTGACGAGACCGCTTTCGAGGAGGCGGTCTCGCTGGTCTACGAGGACCTCTACCGGATCGCCCGACGGAAGATGGCCAACGAGCGCCCCGGACACACCCTCCAGCCGACCGCCCTCGTGAACGAAGCCATCGCCGGGATCATGGGCTGGAACGGCTACACCTTCGCCGACCGCGGCCACTTCCTCCGGGCCGCGTGCCTCGCGATGCGGCGGGTCCTCACGGATTACGCCCGCAAGCGGGCGCAGGCGGTCCAGGCGGAGGTCTCTCTCGCCGAGGGCGATATCGAAGTTCCCGGCGAGACCGGGGCCTCTGTCGTCTCGGCCGTCGCGCTGAGCCAGGCGCTCGACCGCCTCGCCGCCGAGGACGCGAAGACCGCAGAGGTCGCGACCCTTCGCCTCTTCGCTGACCTCACCCTCCAGCAGGTCGCCGAGGTCACCGAAACGACCGTCCCGACCGTCCACAGGAAGTGGGTCTACGCCAAGGCGTTCCTTCGAAAGGAGCTCTCCTCGTGACCGACGCCCGCCTCGTGAGGAAGCAGGAGCTACTGGCTTCGCTGGCCCTCGCGCCGACCGAGGACCGATCCCGACTCCTTGCCGAGAACTGCGGTGACGATCCGGGTCTCCGGGCCGAAGTAGAGGCTCTTCTCCCCTACCTCGGAGCCCCGACGCCATCCCCGGCAGGAGACCTCGAGGCTGCCCTCGAGGAGAAGCTCGCCGAGAGGTTCGTGGGAAAGGCCTTCGGGCCCTACACCGTCCAGCGGCTCCTCGGCAGAGGCGGGTTCTCCCGCGTGTTCCTGGCGACCCGGTCGTTCGAGGGGCAGGAGCGGACGTACGCGATAAAGGTGCCTCTCTGGGGCTCCTTCGCCGAGGAGGTAGCGCGCTACCGCCTCGAGATCGCCGTCCTGAGCCAGCTCCGTCACCCGAACATCGCGGGCCTGGTCGACGTGGTTCCTGGCCCTGACGACCGGCCGCTCCTCGTCATGGACTACGTGGACGGTGCCCGGCCGATCACGCTCGCCGCCGCCGAGACCAGCCTTCCGGTCCGACAGAGGATCGAGCTCTTCCTGAAGGTCCTATCGGCGCTCAGCGCCGCGCACGAGCGCGGCGTCATCCACTGCGACCTCTCGGCTGGGAACGTCGTCCTGAGAGCGGACGGCGAGCCGGTCATCATCGACTTCGGCATCGCGAAGGTCTCGTGGGAGCGCTCCGGCACCGTCACGGTCGGCCCCCGGCCGCTCACGTACGAGTACGCCAGTCCCGAGCAGTACCGCGGAGAGGCCCTCACCGTCCGCACCGACATCTACTCCGCAGGCGTCCTTCTCTACGAACTCCTCGCTGGTGCCCTGCCCTACGACGTCGATCGGAAGGACACCGAGGCGTGCCGGCGGGCGGTCTGCGACGTGCCGGCCGAACGTGCGAGCCAGCGGGCCCTTCGGTCTTCGGGACCCGCCCCAGGGCCGGCCCGGCCCGTCGCGAAGCAACTCCGCGGGGACCTCGACGCGATTCTGGGCAAGGCGCTCGAGAAAGACCCCGCCCGTCGATACGAGTCCGCGAATTCCTTTGCAGAAGACCTCCGGGCCCATCTGGAGCTCCGCCCCGTCGTGGCGAAGGCGCCGGGCGGCTTCGAGCGCTCCTGGCGCTGGGCGAGGCGCCACCCGGCGATCTCGGCGACGGCGGCTCTCGCGGTCATCCTCTCCATCGGCTTCGGCACCTTCCACGTCGTCCGCCTCGAACGGGAACAGGCGCGCGCCCGGAAGATCGCAGCGGCGTTTCGGGACGTCCTGCGGGGATTCGACCCGGCGGCTGTGGCGAAGAATCCGGTGACCGTGCGAGACCTGCTGGATCAGGCCGCGGCAAAGGCGGAAGACCAGCTGAAGGACGAGCCGCTCGTCCGAGGGGCGGTCCTCGAGACGCTCGGGACGACGTACTCGTCGCTCGGGGACCTCGATCGGGCCGAGAAGCTCCTCCGGGAAGCGGTCGAACTCCGGAAGGGCGGGTCGCTCGCCGAGCGGGCGGAGAGCCTCATCGCACTGGGTGCGACCCTCCAGCGGCGTGGGCAGCTCAAGGAAGCGGAGCCGGTTCTCCGGGAGGCTCTGACGCTGCGGATCAAGGACCGAGGGGAGTTCGACAAGGCGGTGGCCGAGTGCATGACGACGCTCGCCATCGTCCTGAAGGACCAGGGGAACACGCGGGAGGCGATCTCGCTCATCGAGCGCTCGCTCGTGATCGAAGAGAAGGTCGCCCCAGGGAGCGACGCGGTGCTCGAGTCGCGTAACGAGCTCGCGAACATCCTCATCGAATCGACGAGCGACTACCAGAAGGCCATCGCTCTCCACGCCCAGAACCTCGTCGACCTGAGGAAGTACTACGGAGAGAGCCATCCGTACGTCGCGCTGGCTCTGAACAACATCGCCCGGGCCGAAACGGACTCTGGCCGCTACGCGGACGCGGACCGACACTTCCAGGAGGCGCTCGCGCTCCAGCGGAAGATCTACGGCGGACCGCACCCCGAGACGGCGCTCACGCTACACAACTACGGCTTCCTCCGCCTGGACGAGGGAAGACTCGAGGAGGCCGAGGCGCTGACGCGCGAGGCGCTCGAGATGCGCCGGAGCGTCCTGCCGAAAGGGCACTCGGACCTCGCGGTGAGCCTCAACAACCTCGGCCTCATCGTGAAGCGCCGCGGGCACCTCGACGAGGCCGAAGCGTGCTATCGCGAGTCGCTCGAGATCACACGGGCGGCGGACGGCGAGGACAGCCTGGAGATTCCCGTCACGCTCATGAACCTCGGCGGGATCTACCGCGACAAAGGCGAGTTCGCGAAGGCGGAACCTCTCCTCGAGGACGCCCTCGCCCGGGACAGGAAGTTCTTCCTCTCCCCGAACGTGGCCCTCGTGCGCGACATGACCTCACTGGCCCAGACGAAGACAGGGCTCAAGAAGTACTCCGAGGCGGAGGCGCTCCTGAAGGAGGCGACCGCCGCCCTCGGGAAGACCGGCGTCCCGCCAGACCACCGGGCGTACGCGGACGTGCAGGACGTCTACGCCGCGGTGCTTCTCAAGACCGGTCGCGTGGACGAAGCCCGGTCGGTCATCGAGACGGCGCTCCGGACCTTCGCGGCCAAGCCCACCATCCGCGCCGGGTTCGAGAAGCTCCATGCCTCCCTCCCGAGCCAATAGCGAGTATTTCGTCCGTCTCGCGAGAAAAACGACTCCATTTCCGCGCTCTACGGGGTAGCGGGCTGCGGACGTCCCGAGACATCCGCAGACGCGAGAAGGAGAGCGCCATGGAACTGACCACTGCGGCCGGACAGTCCGGCTCCCGCCCCACGCGTCTGCTGACCGCCACCTGCGAAGACGCATGGTTCCGCTGCCCGTCGTGCCGAACGGACCTCCTGCGCCTGCCGTGGGTCCTGGACCTGCCCGGGACGACGGAGACCGTCACGATCGACGTCTGGCCGGCCGGCGTCCGCGCCCCCTACGAGCTGCCGGTCGTGCCCCGGCTCGGGGTCCGGCAGATCGCGGCGATCCTCGGGCGGACGATCCGTTCCACGTACGCCCTCACCCAGGACTTCGACGACGCCGGACTGCGCCTCCCGGGCCGGGACCTCTTCGTCCGGACGGTCCCCTTTTTCGAGTGGCTTCACAGCCACCCGCGGCTGCGGTCCCGGGCGGAGACGCTGGCCGATCGGGACCAGCGGCGCGATGCCAACGGCGGTTTCCTCCGCCCCGGGCCGCGTTCGAATCGGCCCCAGCTCACCGGGGATCGACGAGTCGCACTCGACCACTGAGGCGCCCGGTGTAGCGGGCCTGTAGAAACCGACTCTGAGCGTCCGGTTCGTCGCGGCTGCTGTACTGCCGGCAGACCGCGACGACGCCGCCGAGTCGTTCATAAGGCTGACCCCGGCATTCTGTTCAGCGTCATCTACGCCACGGGGAAGTAGTCGAGACCAACGATCCGCCACCATCGCGATCGATATGAGCCTCATCGCCCAAGACCAGTTCCCCGGTTCCGCGAACGCCTCGACGAGGCGCGCGACACCGCCATCGGCATCCTCGGCCGGACGGCGGACGACGTGAAGCCCATCGAGACGAGCGGGTCCACGATCGGCCGCGTGACCCGGATCGACGCGATCCAGATGCAGGGGATGGCGCAGATGAGCCGGGCGCAGCGCCACCCAGGCCCCGAGGCCCGTCGCCCCGGCGGCCACGACGAGCCCGCCCGAGCCGGCACCGATCACGACGATGTTGTACTTCTCCACTTCCCGCTCCTCCGCCCACTTGGATGCCAGTCCGGTCGTCGTCGTTTCGTCCGGCCGTGGTCTCGGACAAGCCGAGGGCCCCGACTTCAGGGCCGCAGCCCCTCGCCGGCCTCCTCGTGGGTCCGCCCGTCGCGGATGTGGTAGATGCGCTCGAAGGTCGGGATGATCTTCTCGTCGTGGGTGACGACGACGATCGCGGTCTGGTACTGCCCGGCCATCTTCTCGAGGATCCGGATGACGGCGAGCGCCCGCTCGCTGTCGAGCGGGGCCGTGGGCTCGTCGGCCAGGATCACCGGCGGCCGGTTCACGAGGGCCCGGGCGATGGAGACGCGCTGCTGCTCGCCGCCGGAGAGCTGCGCCGGCATCGCGCGCGCACGGTGGTCGACGTCGAGCGCCGCGAGGACCTCGTGGGCCCGCTCGCGCGCCTCGCGGTCCGGGACGCCGGCGAGCATCGGGAGGAGCGCGACGTTGTCGGTCGCGTCGAGGAACGGGATGAGGTACGGCGCCTGGAAGACGAAGCCGATCTTGTCGCGCCGGAGGGCGCGCAGGTCCCGGATCTTCCAGCCGTCGTCATAGATGACCTCGTCGCCGAGCGTCATGCGGCCGCCCGAGGGCTCGATCACCGCTCCGAGGCACTTGAGCAGGGTGCTCTTGCCGGAGCCCGAGGGGCCGATGAGGCCCACGACCTCGCCGGGGGCGACCTGGAGGTCGACGCCCCTGAGGGCGTCGACGGCCGTCTCCCCCGCGCCGTAGCGCTTGCGCAGGCCCTCGATGCGGATGCCCGTTGCCCGCGTGTCAGCCACCGATCGCCTCCGCCGGATCGACCCGGAGCGCGGCGCGGATCGCGAGAATGCTCGAGAGGACGCAGATCACGACGACCGCGACGAAGCCGCGCGCCGCGTCGCCCGGCACGAGCAGGACGTACTTCGGGAACGCCGGGGCCCAGAACGTGGCGGCGATCTTCCCGACCACGAAGCCGAGTACCCCGAGCGCGAGCGCCTGCTGGAGGATCATGCCGGCGATCGTCCGGTTCCGCGTCCCGAGGAGCTTGAGGACCGCGATCTCGCGGATCTTCCCGAGGGTCAGCGTGTAGATGATGAAGGCGACGATGGCCGCGCTGACGATCGCGAGGATGACGAGGAACATCCCGATCTGCCGGGCGGACGTGGCAATGAGCTTGCCGATCAGGATCTCTTCCATCTGCGCCCGGGTGTAGACCTCCAGCCGCTTCCAGCGCCGGATCGCGGCGGCGACCTCCTCGGGGCTCTCGCCCGGACGGACCTGGACGAGGACGGCGTTCACCGAGGAGTTCGTGTTCTGCGACGCGATGACGGCTTCGAGGAGACCGGGGACCGAGGGCCGGTTGAAGGCCGGGTTCGCGGCCGTGCGCCGGCGCTGCTGGACGATCGCGTCGTTGTCCTTGAGGAACTGCGCCTCCTGGGCGTCCTTGAGCGGAATGAAGACCATCGGGTCGCCGCCCGAGGAGACCATCCGCCGCGTCAGCCCGACGACGAGGTAGTGGTTGCGGCGGATCCGGATCCGGTCGCCGAGCGCAAGGCCCGAGGCGGCGTCGGCGACGGCCTCGTAGTGGCTGCGCGTGATGTGGCGCCCGGCGATCAGGTAGCCCGGCTGGCCCGGCTCGCCCGGACCTCCCGGCACGACGCCGACGACCATGGCGCGGACGTCGCGGTCGCCGTGGCCCACCTGCATCGTCAGGTAGGTGACGTTCGCCGCGCGGGCGACGCCGGGCATGCCGAGGATCCCGCGGTAGAGGTCGTCGGGCAGGCTCGAGGGCTCGGCGTAGGGGCCGAGCGTGTCCTGCTGGACGACCCAGAGGTCGGCGCGGCTGTTGTCGAGGAGCACTTTGGCGTCGTCCACCATCCCGCGGTAGACGCCGGCCATCGTCAGAGTCACGCCGATGAGCAGCCCGAGCCCGACGCCGGTGAAGACGAACTTGCCCCAGGCGTGCCGGATGTCGCGCCCGGCGAGGCTGATCACGGCGCCACGCCCGGAAGCCGGTCGACGACCTTGATGCGGGTTCCCGCGTCGATCGCCCGGCGGCTGTGGACGACGACCCGGGCGCCGGCTTCGAGCCCCTCGAGGACCTGCACCCGCCCGTCGAGGTCGGTCGCGCCCAGCTTCACGGCCGCGAACCGGAGGTCCCCTCCTTCGACGACAAACACCCCGGCCTTCTCGCCGACGCGCTGGATGCTGGCGTTCGGGACGACCGGCGTCGCGGGGAGGGGCGGGAGCGCGACGGTGACCTCGGCCAGCTCTCCGACGGAGGGGGGCGGTTCGGGGAGGGAGTCGAAGACGACCTTCACGAGCGTCTCCTCGGTCACGGCGTCGGCGACCGGCTCGAGACGCAGGACCGTCCCGGTCTGCTCCTGAGCGCTCCTCGAGCGCAGGACGATCCGGGCCGGCAGCCCGGCGCGCAGGCCGGAGGCGAGGAGCTGCTCGACGCGGGCGTTGATCCAGAGACTGCCGGGTTCGATGACCTCCACGACCGCCTGGCCCGCGACGACCGTCGTCCCCGGGTCGACGCCCCGCGCCACGACGAGGCCGGCGACCGGGGCGACGAGCCGCAGCTGGGAGCGCTGTCTCTTCAGTCCGTCGCGCTCGGCCCGCGCGCGGGTCAGCTCCTGGCGGGTGGCTTCGAGGCGCGCGGTGGCCGCCGCGCTGCCGGCGACGGCCATCCGGCTGTCCTGGCGCCTCGCCTCGGTCACCTCCCGGCTGACGACGAGCTCCGTCGCCAGCTGCTCGTAGCGCCGCTCCTGGGCCTCGGCGAAGGCGCGGTGCGCGGCGGCTTCCCTCACCTGCGCCTCGGCGACCCGGACCTCGGCTTCGGCGCGCCGGATCGCCGCGTCCTGCGCCGCGAGGCGCTGGTCCAGGTCGACGGGATCCATCTCGCCGAGCACCTGGCCGGCCGCGACCCGGTCGCCCACCTCCACGTCGACGCGAAGGACGCGCCCCGGGACGGTCGGGCCGATCCGGTAGGTGTAGCGGGCCTCGACCGTCCCGATCCCGAAGAGCGCCGGGGCGATGGCCCGGCTCTCGACCTCGGCGACGGTCACCGGGACCGGCGCCAGGGGGCCGGACCGGAGCGCGACCCAGACGAAGAGGACGAGGAGCGTCCCCAGGACGGCGACGAGGGCAACCGTGCGGCGGCTGAAGGGAAGCAGGCTCATCGTGACCTCCGGATTCCGCGGCGATAGAGGGCGAAGGCCGCCGGGGCGCCGGAGCGGATTCGCCCCGGGTCTCCCGCGAGCAGCGACTGGATGACGAGGCCCTGGATCGTCCCGACGAGCTGGGTGACCGCGGCGGCCGTGTCCACCTCCGCGGCGATCTCCCCCCGGGCCTTGCCGGCCTCGACCAGGGCGGTCAGGCGTTCGCCGTATTGCGCCATCAGGGCCCTGGCCTTCCGCTTGGCGGCCGTGTCCTCGGCGCGCTGAAGCTCGCTGAAGAGCATCCGCGGCACGCCGGGGTGGAGGACGACGAACTCGACGTGCGCCGCGAACGCGGCCTCGAGGGCGGCGAGCGGCGAGGCGACGCCTCGCGTCGCCTCGTCGACGCGCGCCAGGAGCTGCTCGGCGACCCACCCGATGACGTCCTCCCAGATCTCGTCCTTGGTCCTGTAGTGGCGGAACAGCGCTCCCTGCGTGAGGCTCATCCGGCTCGCGATCGCCGCCGTCGTCAGCTCGCTCGGGTTCTGCTCTGCGGCGAGCTCGACGACCGCCCGGACGGTGACGGCCCGGCGCTCGTCGGCGGGAAGGTGTCGGGTCGTGGGGGTTCTTGTCTTCTCCATAAAGCTAGTAATCAATTACTAGCATGACCCCACGGGAGCCCTCTGTCAAGGACTCTCTCCCGGAGGTGTCGCCCCCCGGTCGACCGGTCTCCGCCTATGACACCCGTCATATCCCTCTCCCGAACGCGGGCGTAGCGTCCGAGCGGAGACCATTCGAAAACGGAGAGGAGAGAACGCCATGAAATCGTTCCGGGCCGTCGCCCTCTGCTTCGCTGCCGCCCTCCTGGCAGCAGCCACCGGGGTCTCGGCCGCCGAGACGAAGCCGCCCAGCGACTGCGTCACCTGCCACGTGAAGACGGGAATCACCGGGAGCGCCCTGCGCGACTTCTCCATGTCGAAGCACGCCGCGCAGGGGATGTCGTGCGACGACTGCCACCTGAAGGGCGACGTCACGAAGAAGACGAGCGCCTGCGAGAAGCCCGGCGTCGTCACGTCCGTCTCGGCGAGGGTCTGCGCCGAGTGCCACGGCGAGCAGGTCGCCCAGTTCGAGAAGGGCAAGCACTCGAAGGCCTGGCTCGCCCTCACGGCCATGCCGACGACGAAGGACCAGCCGAAGGCGATGATGGACGGGATGAAGGGGTGCGGAGGCTGCCACCGGATCGGCTCCGACGGCGGCAAGTGCGACTCCTGCCACACCCGCCACACCTTCTCCGCGGCCGAGGCACGCCGCCCCGAGGCGTGCGCCACCTGCCACATGGGATTCGACCACCCGCAGTGGGAGATGTACTCGACCTCCAAGCACGGCATCCTCGTGACGCAGAACGCCTCGAAGTGGGACTGGGAGAAGAGGCTCGGCGACTGGTTTAAGGACCCTGCGAAGGCCGATGCCACGACGCCTCGCGCGCCGACCTGCGCCTTCTGCCACATGCCTTCCGGCGACCACGGCGTGAGGACCGCGTGGGGCTTCCTCGCGCTGCGCCTCCCGGAGGACGACAAGGAGTGGATGGCCGACCGCGTCGAGATCCTCAAGGCGCTCGGCGTCCTCGACAAGGACGGCAAGCCGACGGCCCGCCTCGACGTCGTGAAGGCGGGCGATCTCGCCCGCCTCTCGAAGGAGGACTGGGACAAGGAGCGCGGCCGGATGGAGGCGCAGTGCACGAAGTGCCACGCCCCCGCCACCGTCAAGGCCGAGCTCGGGAAGGCCGACGAGATCGTCCGCGCCGGCGACCGGCTGATGGCCGAGGCGATCCGCGAGGTCTCCGGCCTCTACAGCGACGGGATCCTCGCCGAGCCGAAGGACCGCCCCTTCCACGTCGACATCCTCCGCTTCTACGAGGTCGAGCACCCCATCGAGCAGAAGCTCTACGTCATGCTCATGGAGCACCGGATGCGGAACTTCCAGGGGGCGTTCCACATGAACCCCGACTACCAGCACTGGTACGGCTGGGCCGAGATGAAGCGCGACCTCGTTGAGATCAGGGCGGAGGCCAAGGCCCTTCGGTCCGAGCACGGGAAGAAGGCTGCTGCGAAGCCGAAGCCGGCTCCCGCCACGGCGAAGAAGGCGGGCTGACCTGCCGGGCCGCGGGACCGCGCCTCCCCACCGAACCCCTCGAGGGGCCGCCCGCCGGGCGGCCCCTTTTTGCGGGCCGGCCGCGCCCGTCATGACGCGTACCGGCGCAGAGCGCCTCAGCAGCGCGTCGGCGACCCCTCCCGCTGGTAGAACCAGCCGTTGACGGCGAGGGCGCCGAGGGCGACGACGGCCATCGCCGTGTAGGCCCAGGCGGGGCTCCCGAACCGCTCGATGCACCAGCCGAGGAAGAGGGGCGGGAAGAAGCCGCCGAAGGCGCCGACGCACGAGACGATCCCGATGACGGCCCCCGCCTCGCGCGGGTTGACGGTCGGGATGATCTTGAAGACCGAGCCGTTCCCGAATCCGGAGGCGGCGCAGATGACGAGGATCGTCGCGAAGAAGCCGTCGAAGGACTCGGGGCGGAGGAAGCGCGTCAGGCTGAAGCCGCCGACCGCCATCACGCCGATCGCGATCGCCGTCATTCTCCCCGCGCCGAACCGGTCCGCGGCCCATCCGCCAGCGGGGCGCATCAGCGTCGCGACGAGGGGGGCGAAGGGGGCGTAGAGGAACGGGTTCGGGGCGCCGCCAGGGGCGTCGGCGAAGACCGACTGGATGATGAGGGGGAGCGAGGCCCCCATCGCCACGAAGCAGCCGAAGGTGAGGAAGTAGAGGGCCGATATCGTCCAGGTGTGGAGGTCGCGGGCGACGTCGAGCTGGGAGGCGATCGTCTTCGGCTTCATCGGGAAGTCGCGGGTCCCGAACCAGACCGCCGCCGTGCAGAGGAGGATGACCGGGATCCAGACGAACGCGGCGTTCTGGAGCCAGACGTCCTGCGTCCCGCCCGCCTTCAGCCTCAGGGAGAGCGAGCCGCCGCCGATCGCGCCGAAGAGGCCGGCCACGATCACGATCGGGACGAGGAACTGCGCCACGGTGACGCCGAGGTTCCCGAGGCCGTTGATCCCGAGGGCCGAACCCTGCTTCGACTTCGGGAACCAGAGCGTGACGACGGCCATGGAGGTCGCGAAGTTCGCCCCGGCGATGCCGGTGACGGCCGACCAGAAGAGGAGGACTCCGAACGGCGTCGACGGATCCTGCACGGCGATCCCCGTGCCGATGCAGGGGACGAGAAGGAGGAGCGTCACCGCCGCGAGCGTCCGCCGGCTCCCGAAGCGGGAGACGAAGATCCCGTACGGAATCCGGAGGATGGAGCCGAGGATGACGGGCGTGGCGGTCAGCCAGAAGCGCTGCCCCGGCGAAATCCGGAAACCGGCGTCGGGGAGCTTGATCGCGATCGCCGACCACATGAACCAGACCGCGAAGGCGAGCGTGAGAGAGACCGCGCTGATCGCGAGAGTCCGCCAGGCGAGCGCCGCGTCGGGGAAGCTCTCCGCCACGGGGCGCGCCGCGACCGCGCGGATCGGCCGCGGCAGGTAGCGGAGGGACGCGGCCCCGGCGAGGAAGAGGACGAGCGAGGCCTGGAAGGCGGGCCAGACGATCGAGCGGTCGCCGCCGAGCGCGGTGTTGAGGCCTGCGGTCAGGAGCCAGACCTGGAGCGAGATGATGAGGACGAGGAGGAGGATCACCCCGAGGAGGACGGTATTCGTCTTCGTCGGGTGCGACTGCTCCTGGGCGCGGCGGAAGTCGGTCATGCGCCCTCCGTCTCCGGCGCGACAGGCGGGACGAGCCAGACCTCGTCGCCGCGGACCTCCACGGGAAAGGAGCGGAGGGGGCGCGGCGGGGGCCCCTGGAGGACGGCCCCGCTCAGCGGGTCGAACGCCCCGTTGTGGCAGGGGCACTCGATCTTCCGCGAGCCGGGGTCGAAGAAGACCGCGCAGGAGAGGTGGGTGCACTTCTGCTCGAACGCGCGGAAGAGCCCCTCCTCGAGGCGGATCAGGATCCCCGGCTGGTTCAGCCCCGGGATGGTGAACTGCGTCATCCCGCCGACCGGGATTTCCGAGAGGGCCGCGAGGCGGACGGGGCCGGGGATCGCCGCCGGGGGAAAGAGGGCGTCCTTGGCCGCGACCCAGCCGCTCCCGACGGCGAGGCCGCCGGAGGCCAGGACGAGGAACTTCGCGAACTCGCGCCGGGTGACGTGCTGAGCCTCGACGCGCTCGAGGGGGAAGTCGACCTCCCACGCCGGCCGGGCGGGGAGGTTCTCGGGGCGGTCGGTCATCGCGCGTCCCCTCCGTCGACGACGAGCTCGGTCGAGCCCTTCGGCATCATCACGTTCACGCGCGTCTTCACGCGCTGCAGGCCGAAGCGGAATTCGTTCACGGGCGAGCTGTTCGGCCGCATCGCGGCCATCCGCTCGCGCGTCCCGTAGTAGAGCGCTCCGCTCGGGCAGACGGTCGCGCACATGGGCCTTCGCCCCGCGCTCGTCCGGTCGTAGCAGAGGTTGCACTTCATCATCAGCTTCATCGCCTCGACCTTCTTCGGGACGCCGAAGGGGCAGGCGAGGACGCAGTTGCTGCAGGCGATGCAGCGGGCGGCGTTCGCCGAGTGGACGACGCCGAGCTCGTCCTTCGCGATCGCGTCGGCGGGGCAGACGCGGGCGCAGGTCGGCTCCTCGCAGTGCATGCAGACCTGGACCGCCGTCTGCGGGCTCTCGGCCCGGTCGACGTAGTCGACGTGGATCATCGCGAGCTGTCCGTTCGTCTCGCACTCGGCGCAGGCCATCTCGCAGGCGTGGCACCCGATGCAGCGCTGCGGGTCGAGGAAGAACTCCTCCTGGCCCCGGTAGGCGGTCGTCGTCATCGCGCCTCCCGCCTCAGACGCTCGCGTACGCCTTCGCCTCGGCGGCGGAGGGCGCCTTGCGGCCCGTCGGCACGAGCCGGCAGGCGCTCACCTTGAACTCGGGGATCTTCGAGACCGGGTCGAGGTTCCCCGACGTCAGGAGGTTCGCCGACTTCCGGCCGGGCCAGTGGTACGGGACGAAGACGGTGTCCTCGCGGATCGTCGTGACGAGCTGGGCCGGGAACTCGGCGGCGCCGCGCCGCGTCTCGACCCTCACGAGGTCGCGGTCGGTGATCCCGAGAGTCTTCGCGAGCGACGGGTGGATCTCGAGGAGCGGCTCGGGGTACTGCTCGACGAGCTTGCCGATGCGCCGGGTCTGCGTCCCTGAGAGGTACTGCGAGACGACCCGGCCGGTCGTCAGGATGACGGGGTAGTCGGAGTCCGTCACCTCGCCCGGGTCGCGGTAGAGGACGGCGTTGAAGTGCGCCCGGCCGTCCGGCGTCGCGAACTTGCGGTCTTCCCAGAGGCGGGGCGTCCCCGGGTGGTCGAGTGAGGGGCAGGGCCAGAAGACGCCGAGGTTCGCCTCGATCTTCTCGTAGGTGATGCCGAAGTAGTCGGCCGTTCCCCCCTTCGAGGCGGCGCGGAGCTCGTCGAAGATCCGCTGGGCCGTGAAGAGCGACCCTTCACGCGTCCCGGCGAGGGCCGCCGGGGCGGCGTAGTCGAAGAGGTCGCCCTTCCCCAGGCGGCGCGCGAGGTCGAGGAAGACGTCGGTGTCGCGCCAGGCGCCGTCCGGCGGGTCGATCGCGGCCCGGATGCGCGTGACGCGCCCTTCGGCGGTCGTGACCGTCCCCTCCTCCTCCTCGTGGAGCGACCCGGCGAGGACGACGTCGGCGTGCCGGGCCGTCTCGGAGAGGAAGAAGTCGATCGCGGCGAAGTACTCGAGCTTCTCGAGGGCCTCGCGGACGAAGTTCGCGTTCGGGAGCGACACGAGCGGGTTGAAGCAGATCGAGAGGAGCCCCTTGATCTCGCCCCGGTGGATCGCCTCGACGATCTCGTAGGCCGAGAGCCCCTTCCCGGGAATCTCCGGCTCCGGCACGCCCCAGACGCCGGCGATCCACTCCCGGTGCTTCGGGTTCTCGATGTCGCGGTTGCCGGGGAGCTGGTCGCACTTGTGCCCGTGCTCGCGCCCCCCCTGGCCGTTCCCCTGCCCGGTGATCGTCCCGTAGCCGCAGAAGGGCTTGCCGATCCGCCCCGTCGCGAGGACGAGGTTGATCGCCGAGACGACGTTCTCTACCCCTTTCGTGTGGTGCTCGATGCCGCGGGCGTGGAGAAGGAAGCTCGTCTTCGCCTTCCCCCACCACTCGGAGGCGGCCTCGATCTTCCGGCGCGGGATGCCGGTCACCTCTTCGGCCCAGGCGAGGTCGTAGCCCTTCACCGCCTCGACGGCCTCTTCGAACCCGGAGGTGTGGTTTGCGATGAAGTCGTGGTCGAGCTGGTCGCGGTCGACGAGCTGCTTCAGGATCGCCCCGAAGAGGGCGGAGTCGCGCCCGGGACGGATGGGGAGGTGGAGGTCGGCCGTCCTCGCGAGCGGCGTCATCCGAGGGTCGACGACGATGAGCTTCGCGCCGTTGTCGCGGGCCTGCCAGATCCAGTGGGTGAGCGTCGGGAAGGTCTCGCTGACGTTCGCCCCGGCGACGAGGATCACCTCGGCCTTCGCGAGATCCTCGTAGGTGTTGCTCGCGCGGTCGAGGCCGAAGGCCTTCTTGTTCCCGGCGCCGGCGCTCACCATGCAGAGCCGGCCGTTGTAGTCGAGGTTCCGCGTGCCGAGGGCGAGGCGGGCGAACTTCCCGACGAGGTAGCTCTTCTCGTTCGTCAGCGAGACGCCGGAGAGCATCGCGAAGGCGTCCTTCCCGTGCTTCTCCTGGATCCGCCGGATCTCGGAAACGGTGCGGTCGAGCGCGGCGTCCCACGACACCGGGCGGAACCCCTGCCCCTCAACCCTCTCGAGCGGGGAGAGGAGCCGGTCGGGGTGGTTGTTCTGGAGGTACCGCTGGACTCCCTTCGGGCAGAGGCGCCCCTCGTTGAACGGGAATTCCTCCCACGGGTCGAAGCCGACGATCCGGTTGTCCTTGACGAGCAGCTTGATGCCGCACTGCATCCCGCAGAAGCAGCAGTGGGTCGGGACGACGCGGTCGGGCTCGTCGCGGCCGGGGAAGCCCTCCTTCGGCGGGAAGCCGAGGCGCGGGCCGAACTGGGCGACGAGGGCGTCGGGGGAGACGGGAAGGCGTGCCATTTCGTTCCTCTCAGCCGAAGAAGGCGCCCGATTCGTTGCGGGCGGCGAGGTGGGCCTTCGCGAGCGCGGCCCGCTTGCCCTGTGGGGAGAGGTCGAGGTGCGAGCCGCCCCCGGTGAGGCGATAGTCGTAGCCGAGCTCCGACGTCACCTGCTTGAGGTCCTCGACGTGCATCCGGGAGGCGAACGCCTCGCCCGTGTGCGGGCAGACGGCCTGCGCGCCCGCCTCCCCCTCGCGCTGGTAGAGCGCGACGCCGAGCTGCGCCGGGCGCTGGAAGACGTGGAAGAACTTCCCGAACGGGAGCCAGAGGAGGAAGAGGATGACCGTGATCGCGTGGCTGATCGCCATGAAGGCGTGCGCGCGCCCCTGCATCAGCTCGTAGTCCCAGGTCAGGCCGAGCCCGGTGACGGAGATCAGGACGAGGAGGACGAGCGGCATCAGGTCCATCTCGAAGGTCTGCGTCGCGATCTGCCCGGCGTCGGTGATCCGGCGCCTCAGGAACCCGAAGACGCCGAGGAGGACGAGGACCGACGACCAGTTCAGGGCGTGGAAGAGGTTCAGCGCCACGAAGCCGCCGAGCGGGAAGTCGAAGGCGTGGAAGCCGAGGAGGTGCGCCTCGTAGACGTCGATCGTCCCCGCTCTCAGCGTGAAATGGATCCAGCCGAAGACGAGCGGGATCGTGATCGCGAAGGCCGACAGGCACCCCCACGCGAGGAGGACGTGCGCGAGGCCCCTCTTCGCGCTCCGCTTCCAGATGAAGCGCTGGAGCGCGAGCTCGTCGACGAGGCGGCGGAGGAGCTCGGCGAGGTAGGCGGGGAAGCGGCGGGAGAAGAGGAGCCTCCAGCCGGCCCGCCAGTAGAGGCGCGTCGGCGGGCGCTGGAGCCAGACGGCGTAGCGGTAGACGATCCCGAACGCCGCGAAGAGCGTCGCGAAGAGGTAGGCCGCGAGAGCCCCGTCGAAGTTCTGGAGGTTCCGCGAGCCCGCGACGACGGACGCCGCGAGGAGGGCCGAGGCGAGGAGTGCCCAGCCGAGGGCGCGGATATTCAGCGTCGAGAGCATGCCGGGACACTACGTATTCCCGTCTCGAATGAGAAGGGACGAGGGCGCCGCGGCATGACGGCAGTCATGCCGGCGCGGGAAATCGGTGTCCGGGCGGCCCCGACGCGGGCGCGGGCCCGCTCACGGGGCGCCCCCCGGCGTCGGAGAGGCCGGCGTGCCGCCAGACCACCGGGCGTACGCGGACGTGCAGAACGTCTACGCCGCGGTGCTTCTCAAGACCGGTCGCGTGGACGAAGCCCGGTCGGTCATCGAGACGGCGCTCCGGACCTTCGCGGCCAAGCCCACCATCCGCGCCGGGTTCGAGAAGCTCCATGCCTCCCTCCCGAGCCAATAGCGAGTATTTCGTCCGTCTCGCGAGAGAAACGACTCCATTTCCGCGCTCTACGGGGTAGCGGGCTGCGCGGGATCTGAGCGGCACGCGAGAGTTGTCGCCCGACAGTATCGAGCCGACGAACGGACGATCGCCCCGCCTTCACGAGAGCGCCGCCTCCCCCGCTAGCGGAGCGTCCCGGGCGACGCCCCGCCCCCGAAGCCAGAGCCGGTCGAAGGCGAGCGCCATCCCCGCGAGAACGAGGAGCGAGGCCGCGACGGCGTAGATCGGGATCGCGGGCAGCGGACCCGCCGAGGGCGCGACCATCACGAACGCGTCGAGCCACCGCCCGAGGATGACGACGAGCGCCGCGTGGCCGAGAGCCGTCGGCCGCTTCTTGGCGCCTGCGCCGAGCAGCACGACGAACGGCACGAGGAAGCTCACGACGGGGTTGAGCCAGAAGAGCGCCGTCCAGCCGCCCTGGAAGCGAAGCGCGTAGTAGGGGGTCTCCTCGGGGATGTTGCTGTACCAGATCAGGAGGTACTGGCAGAACCAGATGTAGGCCCAGAACGTGGCGAAGCCGAACAGGAGCTTGCCGAGGTCGTGCCGCGTCGCGGCCGACAGCGGCCGGGGCAGCCCGCCGCGAGCGTCGAGAAACAGCGCGACCGCGGTGACGGTCGCGATCCCTCCGAGGAAGGTCCCCGCGAAACCGTAGACCGCGAACATCGTGCTGTACCACTCCGGCTCGAGAGACATCACCCAGTCCCAGAAGGCCACGGAGATCGTGGGACCGAGGACGAGGAGAAATCCGACCGACGTCCGGGTGAAGCGCCGGACCGCGCCCGCCTCTCCCGACCCGAGGGCGCGCAGCCGGTCCCGCAGGAGGCCGATGACCCCGGCCCACACGAGGAGGATCAGGAGGGCCCTCGCGAGGAAGAGGGGGCGGTTGAGCCAGACGGCCTTGGCCGCGAGGAGGTGGTTCGACGCCGCCTCGGGCTGCGCCCACGCGTAGAGCGCGGGGATCCCGAAGAGGAGTGTCAGGCCGAGGAGAGCCGCGGGGACCGCGAAGGTCCCGGCGACCGAGGCCGTCACCCCGCGGACCGGCGCCCACCAATGGGCCCCGGAGACCCCCTGGATCGCGGCGAAGACCGCCGCGCCGAGAGCGAGCATGAGGCCGAAGAGCGCAGCGGTCAGGAGGCCCGCGAACGCCTGCCGCGGATCCAGGACCGCTCCGGCCACGAGGAGCCCGGCGGCGACGACGCCGAGGGCGCCCGCCTCGAGCGGCCGGGTCCGGAGCAGCCGGGAGAGCGTCCGCTCGGTCATGGCGCCACCTCCGGCGGGACGGCCGGGACCCCCTGGAGCTGCCGCACGTACAGCACCGCTTTCCAACGGTCCTCGAGGAGGACCTGGGCGGCGTGGGACGGCATGATCCCCTGGCCCCGGGTGATGACGTGGACGATCTGCCCGTCCGGGAGCCCCTGCGCGTGCGGCGCCAGGAGGCTCGGCGGGTTCGGGAACCGGCCGATGATCGGACCGTCCCCCTCGCCCTTCGGACCGTGACAGACGGTGCAGACCGTGTCGTAGACCTGCTTGCCGCGCGCCAGGGGTTCCGGCCCCGCGACGAACGGGTTGCGGAGCTCCACTCCCGCCCGCCGCGCCTCCTCGGGGCCCGGGCCGTACTCGAACGGGAGCCGCTCGACGGGCACGCTCCCCGCGGGCGGGAGGAAGAGAGACGGGACGCTCTCTCTCATCGGGTTCCGGTCGTACGCGTGGACCACGCCCGAATCGACCATCTCCGGAAGGAACGTCATCCCGGGTCGATCCCCCTCGGCGGCGCAGCCGGCCAGGCTGCCGACGGCGGCCAGAACGGCCAGGATCGGCGCGGGCGCGCCGCGGCTCTTCGAGCGGGTCACATCACCCTCCAGCCCTCGACGGTCTCGACCGGCCCCAGCTCCCGAGCCAGCTCGCGGAGACGCGCCGGGCGGAAGCCGGCGTCGCGCTCGACGACGAGGACGACGAACCTGTCGTCGGTGACGCCCGGACCCGGCTGCGACGGCGGCGTCACGGCGATCCGCGGGAAGAGCCGGCGCCGCGCCAGGAACGTCCCCACCGTCGCGAACGCGGCGAACAGGATCGTCAGCTCGAAGCTGACCGGGATCTGGGCCGGCAGCGCGAGCGGCGACTTCCCGCCGATGACGAGCGGCCAGTCGACCGCGTGCGTCCAGAACTGGAAGCCGAAGGCGACGCCCGCACCGAGGAGCCCTCCCGCGAGCGTCGCCAGGCCCAGCCGCGTCTCGGGCAGCCCGAGCGCCTCGTCCATCCCGTGCACCGCGTACGGCGTGTGGACGTCGTCCACCTCGAACCCGTCGGCCCGCAGCGCCCGGACGGCGGCGAGGGCCCGCGAGGGGTCGTCGAAGGCCAGCGTGTGGATTCGCCTGCGGGAGCCCATAGGCGAGGCGACGGCGCTGTCAGCGGACGGCATGGGCGGTCTCCCGTTGCTCGGAAAGCGTCAGCTTCACCTCGTGAAACGCCACGACCGGCGCGAAGCGCACGAAGAGGAGGAAGCAGGTGAAGAAGAGCCCGAAGCTCCCGAGGAGGATCCCCATCTCGACGAGCGTCGGCGTGTAGTAGCTCCACGAGGAGGGGAGGTAGTCGCGGTGAAGCGACGTCACGATGATGTTGAACCGCTCGAACCACATCCCGACGTTCACGAGGCACGCGGCGACGAAGAGGACGAGCGCCGAGCGCCGGGCGCGCGCCCACCAGAAGACCTGGGGCACGAGGACGTTGCAGGCGACCATCGTCCAGTAGGCCCACGCGTAGGGGCCGAACGCCCGGTTCTCGAAGGTGAAGCGCTCGTAGCGGTTGCCGCTGTAGAGGGCGATGCACAGCTCCGTGGCATAGGCGAAACCGACGATCATCCCGGTCGTCAGGAGCACCCTGGCCATCTTCTCGAAGTGGCTCGCCGTGATGTAGCGCTCGAGGCCGAGCACCTTCCGCGTGACGAGGAGGAGCGTGATCACCATCGCGAAGCCGCTGAAGACGGCGCCCGCGACGAAGTACGGCGGGAAGATCGTGGTGTGCCAGCCCGGGATGACGCTCGTGGCGAAGTCGAAGGAGACGATCGTGTGGACCGACACGACGAGCGGCGTGGCGAGCCCCGCGAGGAGGACGCAGGCCTTCTCGTAGCGCTGCCAGGTCCGCGTCCCCCCGTCCCAGCCGAGGGCCAGGAAGGCGTAGATCCGGCGCCTCCAGCCGGTGCTCCGGTCCCGCATCGTCGCGAGGTCGGGGATGAGGCCGACGTACCAGAAGAGGAGCGAGACGGTGAAGTACGTCGAGATCGCGAAGACGTCCCAGAGGAGCGGCGAGCGGAAGTTCACCGAGATCGGCCCGCGCGTGTTGGGGTACGGGAAGACCCAGAAGGCGAGCCAGGGACGGCCCATGTGGATGAGCGGGAAGATCGCCGCGCAGAGGACCGCGAAGATCGTCATCCCCTCGGCCGCGCGGGCGATCGAGGTGCGCCAGCGCTGCCGGAAGAGGAGGAGGATCGCAGAGATGAGGGTCCCGGCGTGCCCGATCCCGACCCAGAAGACGAAGTTGGTGATGTCGTAGCCCCAGCCCACGGTCCGGTTGAGACCCCAGACCCCGATGCCGGTCGCCATGGTGTAGCCGATCAGGACCACCCCCAGCGTGAGGACCGAGACCGCCGTCAGGAAGGCGCCCCACCAGGCGGGTCCCGGGCGGCGCTCCATCGGGCTCGCGATCTCGTTCGTCACCTGCGAGAAGGTGGGGTTGCCGAGGATGAGCTCCTCGACGTGCTCGGCGCCCGCGCTCATGCGGTCTCCTTCCCCGCCGCCGCGCCCTCTTTCGTCCTCACCTTCGCGAGGTACGTGACGGCGGGCCGCACGCCGAGCTCCGCCAGCACCTGGAAGGCGCGGGGGCTCTTCTTCATCGCCGCCACCTCGCCGCGCGGGTCGGTGGCGTCCCCGAACGTGATCGCCTTCGCGGGGCAGCTCTCCTGGCAGGCCGTCTTCCCGCCGAGACCGCGCCAGTCCTCGTGGCCGTCCCGCCGGGCCGCGATCCGGGTCGCCTGGATCCGCTGCACGCAGAACGTGCACTTCTCCATCACGCCCCGCGAGCGCACGACGACGTTCGGGTTCAGGACGAGCTTCTCCACCGGCGCGGCGGCGGGGTAATCGAACCAGTTGAAGCGCCGCACCTTGTACGGGCAGTTGTTCGCGCAGTAGCGGGTCCCGACGCACCGGTTGTAGACCTGCTGGTTCAGCCCGTCCTCGCTGTGGACTGTGGCCGCCACCGGGCAGACGGTCTCGCAGGGCGCGTTCTCGCACTGCGAGCAGAGCATCGGCTCGAAGAGGACGTCCGGGCTCTCGGCGTCTCCCACGAAGTAACGGTCGATCCGCAGCCAGTACATGTCCCGGTGCCGGCGCATCTCGTCCGGGCCGACGACCGGCAGGTTGTTCTCGGCCTGGCACGCGACGACGCACCCGCTGCACCCGGTGCAGGCGTCGAGGTCGATCACCATCTCCCACTTCGGAACGGTGGGCGGCCGGCCGGGCCAGAGGCTCTCGGCCTTGTGGTGCTCGTCGCTCTCGATCGCCTCGTCGAACCGGGAGAGCTGATAGACGATCGGCCGCCCCTCCGTCGTCCCGTGAGGCTGCATGAGCGGCAGGTCTTCGTGCCCGGCGGCCTTCGTTGCCGTCGCGGCGAGCCCCTGCGTTCGGAGGCGCCCCTCGAGCCGCGCGAGGCGATAGCCGTTCCGCCCGGCGACCCCGCCGTCGCCGTCCTTGCGGCCGAAGCCGACCGGGACGCCCAGGACCCTCGGGTCCTGCCCGGGGAGGATCCGCGCCGGGAGCGTGACCGAGCGTCCCGCCACCTCCACCCTCACGTGGTCGCCGTCCGCCACGCCGAGCGCCTCGGCACGCGACGGAGCGAGGCGCACGCAACCGGTCCAGGAGACGCGTGTGAGCGGGTCGGGCAGCTCGCGGAGCCACGGCACGTGCGCGCTCCGCCCGGCGCCGAGGCCGACCTGCGCCACGAGCTCCACCTCGAGCGCGGGGACCTCCGTCTTCGTCGCGACGGCCGAGGCGGCCGCGACGGCCGCGGCAAGCGCCGTCACGCTGCGCGCCAGCCCCTCGGAATCTGGCACCTGGGGCGGGAGCGGCGGCAAGGCGGCCGAGAGCTCCTCGGACCTGCCGTTCTGGAGGGCGCGGGTGAAGAGGCCGGAGAACGCGGCCCCCGCTCCGGCGCGCGTCTCCCAGCCCGCTCTCATCCGCTCCCGGTAGTCCGGACTCTCCTCGCCCGACCAGCGCAGGATGCTCTCCATCGGGTGCCGCGTCCCGTAGAGCGGGCGCAGCGTGGGCTGCGCGAAGGTCACGAGGCCCGCGCGCGGCTCGAAGTCGCCCCACCGCTCCAGGGCGTGGTGGGCGGCCGCGACCGCGCCGCAGGCCGCCGCGGTGGCGGTCGGTCGGTCGGTGATCGCCACCGACAGCGGGAGGCCGGCGAGCGCCGTCGCGAGAGCCTCGCCCCCCGGGAGCTCGTCCACCGGGTCGAGGTCGAGGACGAACACGGCGCCGGCGGCCGCCGACTCGACGTCCCCGAGGAACGCCGCGAGGTCCCGGTCGAGCCCCCGCCGGACGAGCGACGGCCGGACGACGTCGAGCGTCTTCCCTTCGTTCCCGAGAAGCCGGTTCGTGATCGCCACGGCGAGCTGCTCGGAGAGATCGTCGGAGGCGCTGACGACGAGGGAGCGCCCGCAGCAGGCCACCAGCTCGGCGACCAGCGCGGCAGCCCGTGCCGGCGTGGGTGGGTCCGGGACGGAGCCCAGTGCGGCCGCGACGTCGCCTGCGCCGGTCTTCCGGGCCACTCCGGCCGCAATGAAGAGGGCGAGAGCGCGCCGCTCGGCCGCCGTGGAGCTCCACCTCTCGTCCGCGGCCGCGCCGGTCAGCGAGAGCGAGCCCTCGATCTGCACGAGGCGGGGGGCTCCTCGGCGTCCGCTCTCCCGCCGCCGGGCCGCCCACGCCTGCGTGTGCGCGACGGGCTCCGGGCCGGTGGCCAGCGGATCTCCTCCCAGGGAGACGACGAGGTCGGCCTGAGCGAGGTCCAGCGCCGGAGCGAGCGGGCGGCCGGTCAGGAGCCCGTGGGCCTCGAGCAGCGCCGAGGAGGAGGCCGGGCCCGGGTCGTGCTCGACGAGGGTCCCGCCATACGGGGCGAGGAACCGCGCGACGGTCTCCCGGGCCGTCGGTCCCGACAGCGTGGGTGCGAGGACGAAGACCTTCTTCCCCGCCTCGCGCACCTCCCCGAGCCTCGCGAGAACGTGGGCGTCCAGCTCGGCGAAGGTGACCGGCCTGCCCCCGAGGGTCGGTCCCTGCAGGCGTCCCGCGTCGTACAGGGCGCGCACGTCGGCCTGCCCGATCGCGCAGAGGCCCCCCTTCGAGAGCGGGTGATCGGGGTGCCCCTCGAGCTTCACGGGACGCCCGTCGAGGGCCGACACCATGAGACCGCACGCGGCCGGGCACGCCGTGCAGGTCGAGGCGTAGTGAACCGGGACGCCCGGCGTGATCTCGTCCGGCGGCACGAGGTACGGCAGCGCGTGGCGCACCGGGGAGCGCTGGCAGGCCGTCAGCGTCACCGCCGCGCCGATGCCGAGCCCCCTGAGGAACTCCCGCCGGCTCGCGGGCGGAAGGGGCGGCTCGTCCCGCTCGTCCCTCTCGGGAGACGGGACCTCGGAGAGCGGGCCAAGAGGCTCGATCCACGGGGTCGGGTGCTTCCTTCGTCGGCTCATCGGAACGCCTTCCCTGTCACTCGATCCAGGAGAAAACCGGACTCGGCTTTCGCCACTCGTCGTGTACGCAGCGCATCCGCCATCTCAGTGATGGCAGACCGCGCAGTCGGTCAACCGGTTGGCCCGGGTCATCGGCGCGGTTCCGGGCGGAAAGGCCTCCTCCCGGGGCACGTTGAGCGCCGCGACCGCCGCCCTCTCGGCGGCTTTCGGCCAGCTGCGACGATGGCAGTCGAGGCACCAGCCCATGGTGAGGGCGCTCTCCTGGGTCACCCGGCCCATCGTCTCCACCGCTCCGTGGCAGGTCTGGCAGGCGACGCCCTTCGTCACGTGGATCGAGTGGTCGAAGAAGACGAAATCCGGAAGGCGGTGGACGCGGACCCACTCGATCGCCCGCCCCTCGGAGAGCGCCTTCTTCACCTTGACCACCTCCGGGTGGTCCTTCTGCACCTGTGCGTGGCAGTTCATGCAGATCGCCGCGGGCGGGATCCCCGCGTTGCGGCCACGCTCGGCCCCGTAGTGGCAGTACTGGCAGGGGATCTTCAGGGCGCCGGCGTGGACCGCGTGGGAGTAGACGACGGGCTGGTTCGGGGAGTAGCCGCGGTTCGTCGGCTCGCACGCGGCGAAGACGAGAACGAGGAGCCCCGCCGCCAGCGCGCGCCGCGCCGCTCGCCCGGGAGCGCTAGGCGGCCGCATGGGCGCTCGTCCTTCCGGAGCGGGAGAGGTGCCTCAGGAGCCCGACGAACGTCGCGCTCCAGGCGACGAGCGCCACGAACAGGAAGACGCGCGGCAGGAAGAGGAGGAAGGGCAGCTCCAGGACCTGAGCCAGCCGGAGCGTGCTCACGCTGTACATGCCGAGCGGGAAGACCGCTCCCCAGTAGAGCGGGTCGTAGGTCATCTCGAACCTCCGGTAGACGTGCCTCCAGACGGCGAGGATCACGAGCATCGGGATCCACCACGTGGCGGTCGCCCAGAACAGCGCGGTGAAGCCGAGTAGGAAGGGCCGCATCTGCCCGAGGAGGGCCGACCGGGGCACGTTGGCGATCAGGGTCGTCCCCGCGAGCGCGGAGATCGCCATCGCTCCCATGTTGACCCAGTAGGGGGGCATCAGGTCGGACGGCGCGAAGCGGAAGAACGTGTACCGGTAGAAGATGAGCGAGATCATCCAGATGTAGAGCATTCCGCCGCAGAGCCAGAAGACGAGGCTGAAGAAGAGGAGGGTGTCGTGCGGCCCGGGGAGGCGGCTCGCCACGAGCCCTCCCAGGTTCGAGATCGACTCCGTGGCCACGACGGCCACGAGCCAGCCGCCGCTGATCCCGTCCGCCAGGGTCGGCTTCACGTCCTTCACGGTGTAGGCGGCGAAGACCCCGTACGTCAGCACGACCCAGAGGACGACCGCCAGGAGGAGCAGCGCGACGGCCCCCGTGAGCTCCTCGCGCACGAGGACGCACTGGACGCCGAGGACGCTCGACCCCGCGACCATCGTGAAGAAGCCCACCCCGCGCTGGTGGTCGACGAGGTCCTCGAGGACGCGTCTCGGATAGCGCGCGACCCGCGCGACCGTGAGTGCCCAGAGGACGACGTAGGTCACGACGTTGACCGCGAGAAGGACGTCCGCCAGGAGGCCGAGGCCCAGCAGCTTGCACGCCACCGACACGATGCCGGTGGCCATCACCATGGCGAAGTAGGCCGGGTGGAGCCGCTCCAGGCTGGTCATGCGTCCCCCGGCTCCCGCCGGCGCAGCCGCTTCGCCAGGCCTTCCATCTCCCGGGCGAGCTGCTCGACCTCTTTCGCGATGGCGGGCTGCTCCATCTCGCGCGAGAACCGCGGGAGGCTGTCGGACATCATCCCCGTCACGACCCGGTGCATCCAAACGAGGCACGTGACCGACAGGCCGAAGAGGAGGATCCAGCAGGTCGTCCAGATGCCCGAGGCCCCCACGAGGGTGCCGAAGACGATCGGGAAGACGAAGCCCCCCAGGCCGCCGATCACCCCCACCAGCCCCCCCACGACGCCGACGTCCGCCGGGAAGTAGGTCGGGATGTACTTGTAGACGGCGGCCATCCCGATCCCCATGAACATCGCGAGCAGGAGAGCCAGCCCGGTGAAGATGTTCCGGTTGGCCTGGAAGTAGACGTGCGTGACGCCGCGGGCCAGGAGCTGCTTCCTGACGACGGCCTCCCCGGGCTTCACCGCCGGCTCGTGCCAGGAGTTCCAGGCCGGCCAGACCATGACGTCGCGGTCGTCGACGGTCCGATCCGGACGCACCGCGAGCGGGTACGTCCTGCCGGCCACGACGATGCCTCGAGGGGTGACCTCGTCCACGCGACCGGCCGACACGGCCATGATCCCCTCGCCGGGCGCGAAGGCGTCCATGCGCGGCACGGCGAGAAGGACGCAGCAGGTACAGCAGCCGCCGAGCACCCAGTACATGACCCGCCGGGCCCCGTAGCGGTCCGAGAGCCACCCGCCGACGGCGCGGAAGAGGCCCGACGGGAGGCTGAAGGCCGCGGCGAGGACGCCGGCTGCCGACACCGAGACCGAATAGGCGTTCACGTAGTAGGGGATCAGCCACTGCGCGAGCGCGACGAACCCGCCGAAGACGAGGAGGTAGTAGAGCCCGAAGCGCCACACGCGCATCACCTTCAGCGGCTCGAGCCGCCGGGCGAGGCTCTTCGAGGTGGACGGCAGGCCCTCGCGGGTGTACGTGAAGAGCCAGAAGACGACGGCCGTCACGAGGAGAGCCGCGGCGAAGATCCGGGGGAGCGCCCGCCAGCTCTCCACGTGCGCCCCCTTCCCCGTCAAGGCCTGCAGCACGAACGGAGCCGTCATGCTCGTCAGGGCGGCGCCGACGTTCCCCATCCCGAAGATGCCGAGCGCCGTCCCCTGCTGCTCCTTCGGGAACCACGTGGCCGTGTACGCGACGCCGACCGCGAAGGAGCTCCCCGCGATGCCGAAGCCGAGGCCGCCGGCGGCGAAGCCCCAGAAGCCGTTCGCGAAGCTCGTGAGGAACGCGGCCACGGCCGAGACGAGCAGCACGGCGGTGAAGACGACGCGCCCCCCGAAACGGTCGGTCAGGATGCCGGCGGGAAGCCGCAGGAGGGACCCCGTCAGGACGGGGAGCCCGATCAGCCACCCCATCTCCGCCTTGTCGAACGCGAAGGCCTTGTTGTCGACGAGGAACGTGACGAGGACGCCGTTCATCATCCAGACGGCGAAGCAGACGATGAACGCCAGGGTGTTCATCGTCAGGACCGTCCAGGCCTTCGCGCGCTCGCTCATCCGTCTCTCTTCGGCCCCGGCGCTCTCAGCGCTTCGCGGCGCCCCGCGGCCGGTTCCAGACCACGAGCTGGTTCGGGCGCCAGAGGTACGGCACGGGGGCGACCAGGGCGTGGACGAGCCGCGTGAAGCTGAAGACCCCCAGGAGGACCCAGGCGCCCACGACGTGTATCTGCGCCGGGAGCTTCAGGTCGACCATCAGCTGGATCTCGGGCTGGAACCGGACGAGGGACCAGAGGTACGGGACGACGGTCTGCGTGTACCACGCGCTCCCCCACCGCAACGTGATCGCGACCCAGAGACCGGTGCCGATCTCGAACAGGAGGAGGACGTAGACGAGGATGTCGGCCGCCGACGTCACCACCCGCAGGCGGGGCGCCGCCGCGCGCCGCACGATGAGCGCCCCGAGGCCGAAGAGCGTCAGGAGCGCGGCCGCGAGCGCCGTGGACTCGAGGAGGAAGAGCCGGATCGGCACGCCGTTCCAGAGCGTCATCCCTCGAGGGAAGAGGAACCCCACGAGGTGGCCGAAGAAGAGCGTCAGTATCCCGAGGTGAAACGGGACCGACCCCCAGAAGAGCTCCTTCGTCTCGAGGAACTGCGACGACAGGCTGCTGAACGTGAACGGGTCCCGCCGGTACCTCTGGATCGACACCAGCAGGAAGAGGACGACCGAGACGTACGGGAGCGCGGCGAAGAGCAGGACGTTAAGCAAGGGCGTCAGCCTCCAGGTCGACGTCGTCGACCCTCTCGGGCGGGGGAAGCGGCTCGCCGCCGCCGAGCGGCGCGAGGAAGGAGGGCAGCGCCCGCAGGACGTCGGCCCACGGGCTGTCGGTGTCCTTCAGGGCCTCCGTCATGCGCGTGAGCCCCGGGAGGAGGAGCGCGTCGACGAGCGTCTCCCGGTCCTCCTCGGGCGGCAGCGCGGCCAGGAGCCTGAGGACGGCCGGCAGGTAGTCGGACAGCTCCCCGTCGCCGAGCGCCACGCCCGCCTTCCGCATCTCGGCCACGAGTCCCGAGAGGAGGGCGCCCCGCTGGTACGACTCGCCGAAGAGGTGATACCCGAGGTGGAGCGTGCAGACCGGCGACAGGTCGAAGAGCCCCGAGTACCGCTCCTCGGCCCCGCCCGGCGCCGCCGACGACAGCCAGCCCGACAGCTCGAGGAGAGCCGCGGACAGCTCCGGCGCGACGTCCTCCGCCAGCCCGGCCCCCTCAAGGGCGACGCGCGCCGACGAGCCGTTCGGGTAGTCGAGCGCGGCCGCGACCTGCCCGAGCGCGCAGGAGACGAGGGCCGGGTCGACCTCGGCGAGCCTCACGAGCCTCTCTCCGGCTTCTTGCGGAAGCCCATCCCCGCGAAGCCCTTCGCGGCGAGCGGCTCGTCGAGCATCTCGATCGCCTGCTCGCGGTGCATCGGCGGGATCACGAACCGGTCGTCCGCCGGGGCGATCGACGTCAGGTAGTAGATGGCCTCGGCCTCTTCGACCGTCGTGTCCGCCTCGGCCAGGAGCCTCGTGGCGTCATCGAGACTGACGTCGCCCACGGTCACCGCGCGGCGATAGGTCCTCACCGCGAGCTGCTTGCGAAGCGCGTAGCGCACGACGCCCTCGTTCCCCGCCCCGAAGAGGCTCGCCATGTACTGGAGCGGCAGGCGGTACTTGTCGATCGCGCCCAGGAACCCGACGGTCGTGTCCCGGGGACCCTTCTCGTCCCCCGAGCCGCCGGCGATCGTCGTGTCGTAGCCCTGCTCGCCGTTCGCGGCCATCACGGGGAGGAGCGGCGGGACGTAGAACAGCATGGGGAGCGTCCGGTGCTCGGCGTGAAGCGGCAGCGCCAGTCCCCACTCGACGACCCACTTGTAGACGGGCGACTTCTGAGCCGAGGCGATCACGTCGTCGGTGATGCCGGCCCGCTTCGCGGCCGCGATCACCTCCGGGTCCTTCGGGTCGAGGATCATCCGGCGCTGCGCCGTGACGAGGTCCTTCTCGTCGGCCGCCAGCGTCTCCTCGATCTTCTCGGCGTCGTAGAGGACGATCCCGAAGTAGCGGATCCGCCCGACGCACGAGTGGAAGCACGCGGGCGCCTGCCCGGTCTCGAGGCGCGGGTAGCAGAGGATGCACTTCTCGCTCTTGCCCGTGCCCCAGTTGAAGTAGACCTTCTTGTACGGGCACGCGGTGACGCAGAACCGCCAGGCGCGGCAACGTTCCTGGCTGAGGAGGACGATGCCGTCCTCGCCCCGCTTGTACAGGGCGCCCGACGGGCAGGCCGCCACACAGGTCGGGTTGACGCAGTGATTGCAGATCCGGGGGAGATAGAAGAAGACGAGCTTCTGCACCTCGAAGAGCGCGCTGCGCTCCTCGGGGGACACGTGGGCCAGGTTCGGGTCGTTCACCGCGTAGACCGGCGAGCCCCCGAGGTCGTCGTCCCAGTTCGGCCCCGCCTCGATCTCCATCTCCTTGCCGGTGATCATCGAGATCGGCCTGGCGATCGGCTGGTCCGCTCCCTCCTTCGCGTCGAAGAGGTCCTGGTAGCTGTAGGTGAAGGGCTCGTAGTAGTCGTCGATCGTCGGGAGGTTCGGGTTGTGGAACACCGTCATGGCGCCCCGCACCTTGCCGACGGCACGCACCTCCAGCTTGTCCCCGTTCTTCTCCCAGCCCCCCTTGTACTTCTCCTGGTCCTCCCAGGCCGTCGGGAAGCCGGTCCCCGGCTTCGTCTCGACGTTGTTCCACCACATGTACTCGGCGCCCTTGCGGTCCGTCCAGATGTTCTTGCAGGCGATCGAGCAGGTGTGACAACCGATGCACTTGTCGAGGTGGAAGACCATCGAGACCTGTGCGCGTACATCCATCGTCCTGCTCCTACAGCTCGACCTTGGACAGCTTCCGGACTCGGACCGAGGTGTCGCGGTTCACACCCGTGGGACCCCAGTAGTTGAAGTGGTAGGTGAACTGCCCGTAGCCGCCCACCATGAGGACGGGCTTCAGCCGGATGCGCGTCAGGCTGTTGTGCCCCCCCGCCCGGCGGCCGCCGCGCAGCGGCGACTTCGGCACTCCGATCGTCCGCTCGGGTGCGTGGTACTGGATGCAGATGCCGGCCGGAATGCGGGCGGAGACCACCGCCCGCGTGCAGACGACGCCGTGGTCGTTGTGGACTTCGACCCAGTCGTTGTCGACGATCCCGATCTTCTCGGCGTCCCGGTCGCTCACCCAGAGCGGCTCGATGCCGCGCGACAGCGTCAGCATCCGGTGGTTCTCGGAGTAGGTCGAGTGGATGTGCCACTTGCCGTGCGGCGTCAGGTAGTTCAGGAGGAGCCCGTCGTCGATGCTCTCCCGCAGGTCACCGTACTGCGCCGGGCGCGGCACCGGCTTGTAGACGGGCAGGTTCTCGCCGAAGTCGAGGTACCCCTGGTGGTCGAGGTAGAGGTGCTGCCGTCCGGTGAGCGTCCGCCAGGGCAGGAGCTTCTCGACCTGCGTCGTGAAGGCCGAGTAGGCGCGCCCGTTCTCGACGAGCCCGGACCAGCACGGGCTGTTGAGGATGCGGCGCGGCTGTGCCTGCAGCTCCTTGTACGTCGTCCGCGCCGCCCGCGCTCCTTCGGCGAGGTCGGTCAGCTTCAGTCCCGTCCTCTTTTCGAGGTACCTGTAGCCGTCCCAGGCGATCTCGCCGTTCGTCTCGGGGGCCAGGTGCAGGATCACGTCGGCCGCCTGCTCCGCTTCCCGGATCGACGGCAGGACCCGGCCGTCCACCGTCTCCGTGGCCCGCGTTTTCACCAGCTCGTCGAACTGGTCGGCCACGTTCAGCTTCACGCCGTGGGCGCCGATGCCGTCCCTCATGGCCGGGCCGAGCGCGACGAAGCGCTGGTGGAGCCTCCGGTAGTCCCGGGTGACGATCTTCATCGGCGACATCGTCCTGCCGGGGACCGGCTCGCACTCCCCCTTCGACCAGTCCTTCACGTCGAGCTGCGAGATCTCGGCGTTCGTGTCGTGCTGGAGCGAGGTCATCACGAGGTCCTCGACCGGCTCCGGGAAATGCCGGATCGAGAGCTCGGACGTCCGGCCCGCGATGGCGCGGAACATGTCCCAGTCCGAGCGCGACTCCCACGCCGGCGGGACCGCCGCCGAGAGCGGGTGTATGAACGAGTGCATGTCGGTGGAGTTGAGGTCGGCCTTCTCGTACCAGGTCGCGGCCGGCAGGACGATGTCGGAGTAGAGCGCCGACGTGTCCATCCGGAAGTTGATGTCGACGACGAGGTCGAGCTTCCCCTCGGGCGCGTCGCGCCAGGTCACGTCGTCCACCTTCCCCTGGGCCTTCTCCGTGGCGATCAGGTTCGTGTGCGTGCCGAGGTAGTGCTTGAGGAAGTACTCGTGCCCCTTCGCGCTCGCCATCAGCGCGTTGCCGCGCCAGATGAACCAGAGGCGGGGCCAGCACTCGGGGGCGTCCGGGTCCTCGACGGCGAACTTCAGGTCGCCCTTCTTCAGGCGGTCGACGGTGTGCGCGACGACCTCGGCCTCCGTTTTGGCCCCCTGGGCGCGCGCCTTCTTCACCACCTCGATCGAGCTCTCGTTCCACTGCGGAAAGAACGGGAGCCAGCCGTTCTTCACGGCCTTCACCTGGAGGTCGGCGGTGTGGCCTTTGGCGATGGAGGTCGGGGACGGCTCGTCGGGGACCGGCTGGTACTCGGTGAACTCCGCCTCGTAGCGCCACTGGTCACAGTGCATGTAGTGCCACGAGGGTGCGTTCTGAAGGCGAGGCGGGCTCGCCCAGTCCCGCGCGAAGGCGATGTAGGACCACGGCGCGACCGGCGCCAGCTTCTCCTGCCCCACGTAGTGGTTCAGGCCGCCGCCGTTCTTGCCGACGCAGCCGGTCAGGATGAGCGCCACGATGCCCGCCCGGTACATCAGGTTGTTGTGGTACCAGTGGTTGATCCCGGCCCCGATGATGATCGAGCACTTCCCGCCCGTCCGCTCCGCCGTGCTCGCCCACTCGCGCGCGAAGCTGACGACGGTCTTCCGGTCGATCCCGGTCAGCTTCTCCTGCCAGGCGGGCGTGTACGTGAGGTCGGCGTCGTCGTAGTCCCGGGGGTATTCGCCCGCCAGCCCGCGGCTGACCCCGTACCGGGCCATCAGGAGGTCGAAGATCGTCGCGACCCGGACCTTCTTTCCGTCCTTCGTCGCGAGCGTGACGGACGGGACGCCGCGAAGGACGACGTTCTCGGACTCGTACTGCTCGAACTCGACCTGGAGGACCTCGCCTTTCCGGTCGAGGAGCGAGAGCGCCGGGTCGATCGGCTCACCCGTCCTGGCGTCCTCCAGCTTCAGGTTCCACTTCCCGTCGGCCTCGCCCCAGCGGTGCCCGACCGCTCCGCCCGGCATCTTCGGAAGGCCGGTCTTCGTGTCGAGGACCAGGTATTTCCACTCTCCGTTCTCCTCGGCGGAGTACTCCGCGACCTGGCCGGCGTGGACGAGGCGCCCCGCCCGGTAGCCCCGGGACGTCGGCGTCAGCTCCACGAGGAACGGACAGTCGCTGTACTGCTTCAGGTACGACTGGAACGCCGGGGTCGGGCGGTCGGCGTGGAACTCCTTCAGGATGACGTGGCTCACGGCCATCCAGAACGCGCCGTCCTGCCCCGCGTGGAGCGGGATCCACTGGTCGGCGTACTTGGAGACCTGCGAGAAGTCGGGCGACAGGACCACGAGCTTCGTCCCGTTGTGGCGCGCCTCGGGGAGGAAATGGCAGTCCGGGGTCCGCGTCATGTTCGGGTTGGACCCCATGACGGCGATCATCTTGGAGTTGAACCAGTCCGCACTCTCGGCCACGTCGGTCTGCTCGCCCCAGATCTCGGGCGAGGCCGGGGGCAGGTCGCAGTACCAGTCGTAGAAGGAGAGGTTCACGCCGCCGAAGAGCTGGAGGAAGCGGGACCCCGCCGCGTAGGAGAGCTGGGACATCGCTGGGATCGGGGAGAAGCCAACGACGCGGTCGGGCCCGTACTTCTTCGCGGTGTAGACGTTCGCCGCCGCGATGATCTCCATGCACTCGTCGAGTCCGGCGCGCCGGAACCCGCCCTTGCCGCGTGCCCGCTGGTAGCGGCTCCGCTTCTGAGGGTCGGACTGCAGCGACGCCCACGCGTCGACCGGGTCCTGGTGCTTCTTCTTCGCCTCGGCCCAGAGGTCGAGGAGCGCGCCGCGGACGTAGGGGTACTTCACCCGGATGGGCGAATAGAGGTACCAGGAGTAGGAGATACCGCGCTGGCAGCCCCGCGGCTCGTACGGAGGGAGCGAACGGTCGAGGAGGGGATAGTCGAGGGCCTGCATCTCCCAGGTGACGATCCCTTCCTTGACGTAGATGTTCCACGAGCAGCCGCCCGTGCAGTTCACCCCGTGCGTGGAGCGCACGACCTTGTCGTGCTGCCAGCGGTTCCGGTAGAACTCCTCCCAGGAACGGGTCTTCGGGCTGACGAGGTCCTTGATCCACTTCACGAGAGATGCTCCTTCCCGTTCTCGCGACGCCGTGTGAGGGGCTGCCGCACGCCGCGGAGCCGGCGTCCCCAGGCGAAGTTCAGGCCGACGAGGACGGCGAGCGACCCGATACCGCCCGCCAGGGACACGCTCCACGAGTCGTCCCGGGCCGGCTCCCCGCCCAGGTTCGCCTCGTAGAGGAACGCCCGGAGCGCGAAGGCCTCGCTCGCCTCGAGCGGATGGACCGCGTAGACCTTGTTCATGAGCGGGAACGCGGGGCTCTTGAGGGCGGTGTCGAGACCCTCGTCTCCCAGGCGCGCGAAGACGTTCGTGAGGTCCTTCGCGAGGCGTCCCCCGCCGAGAAGGCCCTTCGACCCCCTCACCGTGTGACACGAGACGCACGGAGCGCCCCCGGCCTTCATCGGGGCGAGCCCCAGGAAGAGCTCGCGGCCGACCGCCCTGTCGCGCGGCGTGGCGGTCGTCGCGGCGACGAACCGGCCCGCGAGGTTGCACGGCTCCGTCGAGCAGCGGATCACGAGGTCCACGAGCATCCGGGACTCCGCGTCGGAGAGGCCGAGGTCGGGCATCCTGACGCCCTTGAACTCGGCGAGCAGGTTCCGCGCGTCGGGGTCGCTGTCGAGGAGGGCGCTCGGCGTCTTCACGAAGAGCTCGAGCCAGGCCCGGCTCCGCCGCTTGGCGACGTCCTTCAGGTCGGGCCCGACGCGGACCCCCTTGCCCACGGTGTGGCACGAGCCGCACTTCCTGGCGAAGAGGTCCTCGGCCGGAGATTGCTCCTGCGCCTGAGGTGGTGCCGCGGGCGCCGCAGCCGTCGCGGTGGTCGCGGCGGGGACGGTCGACGGCGCGGCGGGCGCCGCAGCCGAGGTCGGGGCCTGGGCCGACAGGGGGGCGGAGAGGAGAAGAGGGGGCAGGATCCAGAGGAGAGCTGGTCGCACTCGTTTCCCTTCCTCGTGAGCCGGCTTGAGCGCCGCGTCGACGTCGAAGGAAGGGCAAGGGGCGTACCACCGCGGAAACCAGCTCGGAACGGCACCGGCCGTCTCCGGGCCTCTCACTTCTGAGAGAAAGCCGGTTCCCGGCTCGTCAGGATTGAGAGCCGCGCCTCCGGCTCAGGAGCGGTTCCGGCCCGTCTCGCCCCCCTTGAGCCCGAACCGCTCGAGCCGGCGGTAGAGCGTCGCCGACGAAATGCCGAGGTCCTCGGCGGCCTTCTCGCGGTTCCCTCCCGACAGGCGCAGCGCCATCGCGATGTAGCCCCGTTCGAACCGGTCGATCGCCTGCGTCAGGTCGAGGTCCGGTCCTCCGGCGCTCCGGACGTCGGACGGAATCTGCTCCACGTCGATCCGGCCGTCGTCGGCGAGGATCAGGGCGCGGTCGAGCACGTTCGCGAGCTCGCGCACGTTCCCCCTCCAGAGGTACTGGCAAAGCGCCCGCATCGCGCTGGCCGTCACGATCGGGACGGGGATGCCGCTCCGTTGCGCGTTCCGCTGGAGCAGCCGCTGAACGAGTCCCGGCACGTCCTCGCGCCGTTCCCGGAGCGGCGGGACGTGAATCTCGAGCACGGCGAGGCGGTAGTAGAGGTCTTCCCGGAACGCGTGCGTCTCGACGAGGTCCGCGAGGCGGCGATGGGTCGCGACGATCAGGCGGGCTTCGAACGGCGCGGTGCGGTCGCTGCCGAGCGGCTGCACTTCACGCGCCTCGAGCGCGCGCAGGAGCTTGGCCTGCGCCGCCAGGGACAGCTCGCCGATCTCGTCGAGGAAGACCGTCCCGCGCCCCGCGGCCCGCAGGATCCCCTCCCGCCGGCGCTCGGCTCCGGTAAAGGCTCCGCGCTCGTGTCCGAAGAGCTCGCTCTCGACCAGCGTGTCCGGCAGGGCCGCGAGGTTCACGGCGAGGAACGGCTCGTCGCGCCCGGCGCCGAGCTGGTGGATCGCCCGGGAGACGACCTCCTTGCCGGTCCCGGTTTCACCGCTCACGAGGACCGTCGCCCGCGATCCGGCGGCGCGTCGGACCCAGCCCAGGACCTCCTGCATCGCTGCCGACACGGAGACGATCTCGGTCTCCGAGTCCCGTTCGTTCAGCATCCGGCGCAGGCGCCCGTTCTCCCGCACGAGCTCTCCGTGGGCCAGGAGGTTCGCCACCTTGCGCGCCACCTCCTCGAGGATGAGCGGCTTCAGGAGGTAGTCGTGCGCGCCGAGCCGGAGGGCCTCGACGGCCGACTCGACGGACGCGAAAGCCGTCGTCAGCAGGACGCCCATCTCCTCGTCCAGCTCCCGGGCCCGGCGGACCACGGTGAGCCCGTCGACGCCCGGGAAGGCGCAGGTCCGTGACGAGGAGCCCGAAACTCTCGACCGCCAGGCGCTCGAGCGCCTCCTCCCCCGTCGAGACCCCTACGACGTGATGCCCCCGGCGCGAGAGGTACTGCACGAGGGCGTCGCGCTGGGCCCGCTCGTCCTCCACGATCAGGAGGCGGCCCGTGGGCTCGTTCACGCGGCTCGTCCGGTCTCGACCGAGACCCGCTCCACGATTGCCGCGGGCAGCGACACGACGGCCGTGGTGCCGTGCCCCAACGTGCTGTGCAGCTCGATGTGGCCTCCGGCCTCCTGGAGGATGTCGCGGGAGATGCTGAGGCCCAGGCCCGTCCCCTGACCGGAGCCCTTCGTGGTGAAGAGCGGCTCGAAGCATCGCCCGAGGACCGTCCGGTCCATGCCGGAGCCCGTGTCGTGGACGCGGAGCGCCACGTCGCCGCCCGAGGGCGTCACCTCGAGCCGCAGAGTTCCGCCGTCGGGCATGGCGTCGACCGCGTTCAGGAGGAGGTTCAGCACGACCTGCATCAGGTGGTCCTCCACCATCTTCACCGGCGGCGTCTCGGGGTCGAAGCTCGTCTCGACCGTCACGTTCCGGGCCCGGCGGTCGTGCCTCAGGAGGCGCAGCGCGTCCTCCGTCACGGCCTGCACCGAGACGAGCGTCGCCTCGTCGCGGCGGCGCCGGGCGAAGTCGACGAGCTCCCGGAGGATCCGGCCCAGCCGGCCCACCTCCTGCCGGACCGTCGCCATGACGGCGGCCGGCTCGTCGTCGAGGCGCGTCCCGTCCAGGAGCTGAAGCTGCGCCTCGATCGACGCGAGCGGGTTGCCGAGGTCGTGCGCGACCCCGGCGGCCAGGAGCCCGAATGCCGCCATCTTCTCCTGGTGAACGAGGCGCGCCTGGAGCTTCTTCTGCTCGGTGACGATCCGCTCGACGAGGAGGACGTGCCGGCGACCGTCGGGCAGGTCGAGCGGGTGGCTCTCCACCGCCAGGACCTCGCCGGTCCGCGGGTCGGTGTGCGGACGCGCGCAGGCCTTCGCCGTGCCGTCGGCAAACGTCGCGGCCGCCGGGCACTCGTCGCACCTCGTCGCGCACGCGGCCAGGGCGTCGTGGCAGAGGCGCCCCGCCAGGCCCGGCCCGTGTACGGCCTCGGCGGCGCGGTTGGCTCGCACGACACGATAGGCCGGATCGAGGACGACCAGGGCGGAGGGCGTGGCGTCCACGATGAAACCGAGGAGCGCCCGGACGTCTCGAGCTTCCGTCGCGCGCCGCGCCGCCACCTCGCGCAGCAGCCGGGCCCTCGCCTTGTGCTGGCGATAGCCTAGGAGCCCCACGACCGACGCCGTCACGAGGCCGGCCGAGACCCCCCGTGCGTAGTGAAGGAGACGCCGCGAGCCTTCGCTCCGGACGAACGACTGCTCGAGCCCCTCGAAGACGAGGAAGAGGAGGAGCACGGTCGCAGCCGCCGCGCCAGCGGATTCCAGGAGGTCCCGCATCCACGAGGAAGAGGGCGGAGCGATCTGCGGGCCGGCGCCGGTGGAAGCGTTCATCCGCCCACCGCCCACCTGAGCGTCGTGCACGGGAGAACGGCCTCGCTCGCAGGCCGGCAGGTTGCGCGGCGGAGATTGCGGCTCTCGAGGATCGAGAACCTGAGAGATGTGATGCGCCGGCCAATCGGGCCCGTGGGCTCGCCGGCCGGGGCCGGACCGGACCTCGCGGCTCGCCACGCTCCCGGACGAGCGCAGCCGGCCGCGGTCGGAAGCGGTGTCGCGCGGGGCTCCATCCGTAAACGATAGGGTCCCGAAGTGCGGCCTCCTATGACGACCGTCATGGCGGACAGTCGTCCCCGGACCGAGTCTTGGTGCATGATGATTCCTTCTGCGCCTCCCACACACGATCTGGCCGGCACGACGCCCCGCCCGGCCGATGTTCTGGCTCTCGTGGACGCCCTCGCAGCGGGCGAGACGCTCACGCTGCGCCTGGACCTCGCTTCGGCCCGCGCCATCCTCGCCACGCTCACCGCGGAGCGAAAGGGTCTTTTCGAGTGGAGCCCCGAGTCGGACGGCGACGCCTTGCGGGTCGACGTCACGAGACGGGATGCCACCCCGGGGTCGAAGCGAGGCGTCTTCGAAGCGCTGAGCTGGGACCACGACCGGATCGACGCGTTCGAGCTGGGCGCATTTGCCGCGCGGGCGGCGGGCGACCTCGAGACCGCACGCGCTCTCTTCGAGCGATTCGAGGTCGGCCTCTTCCGGCACATCGGGTTCGAGGAGGACCTCCTCTTCCCGGCCATCGAATCGGCCGCCGGCTTCCCGCCCCATGCGGGGCCGACGGCGGTCATGCGGGCCGAGCACGTCGAGATTCGAGCGGCCGTCCGGCTGCTGCACGACGCCATCGGTGATCCGTCGGCCGACGCGGAGTCCCTGCGCGGGCGTCTCCACGCCACGCTGGGGCCCCACAACGAAAAGGAAGAACGAATCCTGTACCCGATGGCCGACCGGGCTCTCCCGGGTGCGGGCCCGGATGAGCTGGTGGCTGCCATTCAGGCGTACGAGACCTCCTAATGGTCCCCGTCGCATTTTCGTGAGCTCATTCGCTTCAGCCCGGCATTTTCCCTCGGGAGGAAGCGGCCATCCGACGTGCAGCCGTGGTCACGCTGGACCCTGAGCAGCGGCAAATGCCGGAGAAGCACGCCCGTAGCCCCCGCACACCTGTCCGTCTCGTGCTCCAGACGAGCGGCCTTCTACTAGCTCGCGACGGACTAGAGAATCGCGACGTCCGAGATCAAGAGCGACACGACGGATCACATCGCGATGCACAAAGGATCGGCGCTCACGAAGCTCCGGAGATGAACCACCAGGCGGGCGATGCCATTTTCACCATCGGCCACTCCACGCGAACTCTCGCCGCATTCGTGGCGCTCTTGCAGCAGGTTGACGCCACGCTGCTCGTGGACGTGCGGTCGATTCCGCGCTCGCGGACAACGCCGCAGTTCAACTGGGACACGCTGCCCGATTCCCTCGCAGCCCGTGGCATCGGCTACCGGCATCTGAGCACGCTCGGTGGCCGACGTCATCGGCGCAAGGGCGCGCCACCCTCGGTCAACATGTACTGGCGCGTCGCGGCGTTCCGGAATTACGCTGACTACGCCGAGACCGAGGAATTCCGCGTCGGCCTTGACGCGCTTCGCGCCTTCGCGGGCGCTGATCGGTGCGCGATCATGTGCGCCGAGGCCGTGTGGTGGCGCTGTCATCGCCGGATCATCACGGACTACCTATTGGCCGGCGGGTCAAGCGTCGAGCACATCATGGGGCCTGGCCAAGTCGTCCAGGCGACGCTCACGCCCGGTGTGCGCGTCATGGCCGACGAGACGTTGCGCTATTCCGCACCGGAGGAGAGCTCGCCATAGCGATCCGAAATCCGCCATGCCCTCCGTTCCGTACCGACTGAGCTCCGGATGCGCCCGACGAGGAGGACGTGCCGGCGTCCGCCGGGCAGGTCGAGCGGGTGGCTCTCCACCACCAGGACCTCGCCGGCCCGCGGGCCGGTGTGCGGACGCGGGCAGGTCTTCGCCGTCCCGTCGGCGAACGTCGAGGCTGCGGGACACCCGTCGCACCTCGTCGCGCACGCGGCCAAGGCGCCGTGATAGAGGCGCCCCGCCAGGCCAGGCCCGTGCACGACCTCGGCGGCTCGGTCCGCGCGCACGACGCGATAGTCCGGATCGAGGACGACCAGAGCGGAAGACGTGGCGTCCACTATGAGCCCGAGGAGCGCCCGGAAGTCGCGGGCTTCCATCGCGCGCCGGGCCGCCTCCTCGCGAAGGAGCCGGCTCCTCGCCCTGTGCTGGCGTCAGCCGAGCAGCCCCACGACCATCGCCGTCACGAGGCCGGTCGAGACACCCCGTGCGTAGTGCAGAAGCCGCCGAGAGGCCTCGCTCCGAACGAACGATCGCTCGAGCCCCTCGAACACGAGGAAGAGGAGGAGCACGGTCGCAGCCGCCGCGCCAGCGGATCCCAGGAGGTCCCGCACCCACGGGGAGGAGGACGGAGCGATCTGCGGGTCGGTGCCGGTGGAAGCGTTCATCCGCCCACCGCCCACATCGGCGTCGCGCACGGGAGAACGGCCTCTCTCGCGCTCTCGAACGGATGCTGCTCGGCCTTGCCGCGCAGGGCTTCGCGGACGATTCCCGCGAGCTCCTCGTCCGAGAGCCCCCGGCGAATCGGGCCGAGGAGGTCCGCCTCGCCGCCGCCGAGGAGGCAGAGACGGAGCGCTCCCCGGGCCGTGACGCGAAGCCGGTTGCAGTCGCTGCAGAACTTCACGGAGAACGGAGAGATGAGACCGATCCGCCCCTGGAAGCCTCGAACCGAGACCATGCGCGCCGGTCCTGCGTCGATCTCCTTCGGGGTTTCCTCCAGCGTGAACTGCTCGGCGAGCCGGCGTTCGATCTCGGCCGCCGAGAGGTGTTTCTCGGGGCGCGCCGAGACTCCGGGCATCGGCATGTACTCGATGAAGCGGACGTCGACGGGCAGATCTCGCGCGAGGAGAGCCAGGGGAACGACCTGGTCTTCGTTCTGGCCGGCCAGGATCACCGCGTTGATCTTCACGCGAGAGAAGCCGGCCGCCAGGGCCGCGTCGATCCCGGACCTGACGGCGTCGAGCCGGTCCCTCCCGGTCATCGCGCGGAACGACTCGCGGGTAGTGGCGTCGAGGCTCACGTTCACCTGCGAGAGGCCCGCCTCGGCGAGGGGCCTGGCCAGACGCGGCAGCAGGACTCCGTTCGTCGTGAGCGCCAGGAGCGGTGGCCGGGGCTCGAGCGCCGCGAGCGCGTGGACGATCGCGACGAGCCCGGCGTGGAGGGTAGGTTCGCCCCCGGTGAGCCGGACCTTCCTCACGCCGAGCGATACGAAGAGCGTTGCCAGGCGGACGATCTCCCCGACCTCCATCGCAGGCGGCAGCGCGGCGACCCCCGCGTCCTCTCCGGGCCTGCAGTACGTGCAGCGGAGGTTGCAGCTCTCGAGTATCGAGAGCCTGAGGTAGGTGATCCGGCGGCCGATCGGATCGGTCAGGCCGGCCGGCTCGAACGGCACGAGCCGCTCGGCCCGGCTTTCACCCGGACGCGCGCAGCCCGTCGACCGAGAGGACGGAGCACCGACGCTTTCCATGGCGGCATATTAAGCACCGGCGGCCCGGCCTTTCATGATCGCCGTCATCCCGCGGCGGGAACGAGGAATGCGGCCCTCGCGACGCCCAGCCCCGAAGCGTCGTTGACAGGTGGCTTGCGACGATCTATAACTAACTAGTTGGTTATACACGTTGGTTAGCAGTGAGGACAAAGGAGCCCGGATGACAGAGAACATGGCCACGACTCGAGACTTGGCGACGGCCCCCTTTGGCGGCCCCGCGGCGAGCGAGTCGTGTCGTAGGGTGCTTCACGCGGCGGCAGCCGTATTCGCCGAGGAGGGCTTCGCCGGAGCCCGGGTCGACACCATCGCCGAGAGAGCCGGGGTCAACAAGGCGATGGTCTACTACCACGTCGGCGACAAGGCCTGCCTCTACGAGGCCGTCCTCTCCGAGACCCTGGACCGTGCCAGGGAGGCCCTGGACACCGCGCTCGCGAAGCCGAGCTCGCCCGAGGAGCGGTTCCGCGCCTTCGTCTCGACCGTGGCCCGGGTGGCCCGGGAGCACCCGCACCTCCCCACCCTCATCCTGCGGGAGTTTGCCGGTGGTGGCAGCAACCTGCCCGACTCGGTCCTTCGGCGCATCGGCAGCGTTCTTCGCATCGTCCGGCAGGTGCTGGAGGAAGGGCACGCCGATGGCAGCTTCCGTGTCGCGAACCCAACCATCACCCACCTCGCCGTCGCCGGCAGCGTGTTGTTCCTGTCGGCGAGCCGGCCGATCATGAAAAGGCTCGCGGCGCTGGATGCCGTGCGGCCGTCGGCTGACCTCGGCAGTGACGTCGCCGGCCCGCTCGCCGACCTTCTGCTGCGCGGCCTTCTCGCTGTTCCTACGGGTTCGACGGCCGGAATAGAGAGCCGCACCGCAACCCGCCCCCGAGCTGCGGGCCGACGGCGCACGGCCCCGGCTTCCCGCCAGTCCTGAGGAGGACCCTATGAAGAAACGTCTGATCGCGATTCCGATCGTCGTCGCGGTGGCCGCGGCCGCTCTCTACTTCGGGCTGAGGTCACGTCCCGCCGCGCCCTCGAACGTCTTGAAGATCTCGGGGAACATCGAGGTCACGAGCGTCGAGCTGAGCTTCAACATCGCCGGAGAGACGACGACACGGCTCGTCTCGGAAGGGATGCCCATCAAAGCAGGCCAGGTCGTGGCGACCCTCGACACCGCAGAGCTCGAGTACGAGCTGGAGCTCCGACGGGCCGAGCTGGGCGCGGCCCAGGCTCGCCTCGCGGAGCTGACGGCTGGCTACCGCGTCGAGGATATCGGCCAGGCCCGGGCGGCCCTCGAGCGCGTCCGGGCCGAGGCGACCAGGGCTGAGGCCGAGCTGAGGCGTCAGAAAGAGCTCCGGGACCAGGATGTCATCTCGAGCCGTGAATACGAGGTGGCCGAGGCGGCCTATCGCTCGACACAGGCGCAGGTCCAGGAGGTCTCCCAGAAGCTCGCACTCCTGACGAACGGCCCACGCAAGGAGCAGATCGCAGAGGAACGCGAGCGGGTCCGCCAGGTCGAGGCCGCGAACGACGTGGCCCGGAACCGGCTCGGATACGCCACGATCGCGTCGCCCCTGACAGGGGTGGTTCTGACGGATCACATAGAGCCGGGAGAGCGCGTGGCGCCCGGGACCCCCATCGTGACCGTGGCCGATCTGAGCAACGTCTGGCTGCGCGGATTCATCGACGAGGCCGACCTCGGACGCGTCAAGCTCGGCCAGCACGTCCGCATCGAGACGGACGGGAGCGCCGGCACGGTCTATGCCGGGCGTGTCTCGTTCATCGCCCAGGAGGCGGAGTTCACACCGAAGAGCGTCCAGACGGCCAGGGAACGCGTGAAGCTCGTCTACCGGCTCAAGGTCGACATCGAGAACCCACGCCACGAGCTGAAGCCCGGCATGCCGGCGGACGCCTGGGTGGAGCTGTCCGGGGCTTAGCCGATGGACGCCATCGAGGTCGACGGGCTCACGAAGAGCTTCGGCACGATCGAAGCCGTGAAGGGCCTGAGCCTGCGGATCCCGGCCGGAGAGATCTACGGTCTCGTGGGGCCCGATGGCGCCGGAAAGACGACCACGATGCGCCTCCTGACCGGCAGCATGGACCCCACGAGCGGAGACGCCTTCGTCGGCGGGCACCACACGGTGAGGGAGGCCGAGAGCATCAAGGAGGAGATCGGCTACATGGCCCAGCGGTTCGGGCTCTACCCGGATCTGACCGTGGCCGAGAACATCCACTTCTACGCCGACATCTACGGCGTGCCCCGGCGGGGCCGGGAGGAGCGGATCGAAGAGCTCCTCTCCTTCTCGAACATGAAACCGTTCAAGAAACGTCTCGCCGGGAACCTCTCGGGAGGCATGAAGCAGAAGCTCGGCCTCGTCTGCGCGCTGATCCACACGCCGAAGGTCCTCTTCCTCGACGAGCCGACCAACGGGGTCGACCCCGTCTCGCGCCGGGACTTCTGGAGAATCCTCAATGAGCTTCAGAAGGACGGCGTCACGATCCTCGTTTCCACGGCATACCTCGACGAGGCCGAGCGCTGCACGCGCGTGGGCTTTCTCCACCAGGGTCATCTCATCGCCGAGGGAACTCCGGACGAGCTGAAGGGGCTTCTTCCGGGCGTCATTCTCGAGGTGACCGCCGAGCAGCCGAGAGCGGCGGCGGCCTCGCTGCGAAAGGCTGGAGTGTCGCCGTCGGTGGGCCTCTTCGGCGACCGCATTCACGTGGTGGCCCAAGACCCTCGCCAGGCGACAGCCGCCATCGAGGCGGCGCTCGCGGGCGACAGTCTTGTGCTCCGCGGGATCCGCCAGAAGCCGCCGTCCCTCGAAGACGTCTTCATCTCCGTTCTCGGTCAGAGAGCAGCGGGAGCCGCCGATGTCGCCGCGTGACGACCTCCCGGCCGTGACCTTGAGGAACCTGACGAAGCGTTTCGGCGACTTCGTGGCCGTGAGCGGCATCAGCCTGGACGTCGCTCGGGGGGAGATCTTCGGCTTCCTGGGCCCCAACGGCGCCGGGAAGTCGACCACGATCCGGATGCTCTGCGGCCTCCTCAGTCCCTCGGAAGGGACCGGGACCGTAGCGGGCTTCGACGTCCTGACCCAGACCGAGGGGATCAAGGCCAACATCGGCTACATGAGTCAGAAGTTTTCGCTCTACGAGGACCTCACCGTGGAGGAGAACATCGACTTCTACGCCGGTATTTACGGGATCCCTCGCGTGAAGCGGGCCGAGCGCAAGGCCTGGGTAATCCAGATGGCCGGCCTCGAGGAGCAACGAGGGATGCGGTGCGGCACCCTGTCGGGCGGCGTCAAGCAACGCCTGGCGCTCGGATGCGCGGTCCTCCACGAACCCCCGGTCCTTTTCCTCGACGAGCCCACCTCGGGCGTGGACCCGATCAGCCGGCGTGCCTTCTGGGACCTGATCTACGACATGTCGTCCCGCGGGGTGACGGTCTTCGTGACGACCCACTACATGGAGGAAGCGGAGTACTGCGATCGGCTGGGTCTCGTGTACGCCGGCCGGCTGATCGCGCTGGGCACGCCGTCGGAGCTGAAGGGGAAGGTCTCGGCGGCGGCGCCGGCCGAGCGAGTCACACTCGAAGACGTCTTCGTGACGCTCATCGAGGAGGAGAGCGCAAAGGCCGCCACGCAGGAGGTGGCGCGATGAATCCGAGGCGCCTCCTCGCCGTTTCCCGCAAGGAGCTGATCCACGTCCTTCGGGACCCCCGAAGCCTCGGGATGGGAATCGCGATCCCGCTCCTTCTCCTCGTCCTCTTCGGGTACGCGCTGTCGCTCGACGTCGACGAAGTACCCCTCCTCGTCTGGGACCAGAGCCAGACGCCGCAGAGCCGCGAGCTCGTCAGCCGCTTTTCGGGCTCGCGCTACTTTTCCGTGAAGGGGCAGCCCAGCAGCTACCACGACCTCGAAAGGGCGCTCGACACAGGCGACGCCCTGATGGGTCTCGTGATTCCCAGCGGACTCGGCAGACCCGAAGCGGGCCGTCCCACGTCCCTCCAGCTCCTCGTGGACGGTAGCGACGCCAGCACCGCGGCCATCGCCATCGGTTACGCCGAGGGGGTGGTCCGAGGGTATGGGCTCGACACGTCCATCGAAGCCCTCCGGCGGGCCGGCACCCGGGCCGCCGTGCGGCCGCTCGACGTCAGGTCGCGTGTGCTCTTCAACGAGGACCTCGAGTCGCGCAACTACATCATCCCGGGTCTGATCGCCGTCATCATGATGGTCATCGCCGCCCTCCTCACCTCGCTCACGGTGGCCAAGGAGTGGGAGAGCGGGACGATGGAGCAGCTCGTCTCCACGCCGCTCAAGGGGCCGGAGCTGATTCTCGGTAAGCTCCTCCCGTACGTGGGGATCGGGATGCTCGACGTGCTCCTGTCGGTCCTGATGGGGCAGTTCGTCTTTCACGTCCCGCTCCGGGGGAGCGTGCCCCTCCTCTTCGGGATGGCGGCGATCTTCCTGGTGGGCGCTCTCTCGCTGGGCATGCTGATCAGCATCGTCACGAAGAGCCAGCTTCTCGCGAGCCAGCTGGCGATGGTCGCGACGTTCCTCCCGGCGTTCCTGCTGTCGGGCTTCATGTACGACATCGACAACATGCCTCGCGCCGTCCAGCTGATCACGCTGACCGTGCCGGCGCGCTACTTCGTCGCGCTCCTGAAGGGGATCTACCTGAAGGGCGTCGGCCTGGACGTTCTCGCCTTCGAGGCGGGTCTGCTCGCGATCTTCGCGGCGGCCATGCTGGTCCTGGCCATCTTCAAGTTCAAGAAGAAGCTGGTGTGACGCCGATGCTCGAACGAATCAAGAGAATGCTGATCAAGGAGTTCATCCAGATCCTACGGGATCCACGGATGAAGGGAGTCCTCGTCCTGATGCCGATCGTCCAGGCGATGGTCTTCGGCTACGCGGTGTCGACGGACGTCAGCAACGTCCGGACGGCGCTCTTCGATCTCGACAGCACCGTCGAGAGCCGCGAGCTCGTGGCCCGGTTCGTCGACTCGGGTTGGTTCCGGATCGTCGACCGCGTGGACACCGACGCGCGGGCGCAAGACCTGCTCGACAGGGGCCAGGTGCGTGCCGTCATCCGGATGAATGCCGGGTTCGGCGAGGCGGTGAGAAAAGGGCGAGGGGCGCAGCTCCAGGTTCTCGTCGACGGGACGAACTCGAACACCGCGGGACTCGTCCTGAACTACGCTGGCGCCGTTACGGGACGATACAACGAGGACGTGGTGGCCCAGCGCCTCGCCAGGTCGCCCGGCGCGAAGCCCGTGGCCCCGGCCGTCGTGCTCGAGTCCCGCGCCTGGTTCAACGAGAACCTGGAGAGCCGCCATTTCTACGTTCCCGGGGTCATCGCGCTGATCGTGCTTCTCGTCACGCTGATGCTCTCGAGCATGGCCGTCGTGCGTGAGAAGGAGATCGGCACCATCGAGCAGATCATGGTGACGCCGATTCGCCAGGTGGAGTTCATTCTCGGCAAGACGATCCCGTTCGCTCTCATCGCGTACCTCGACGTGCTCCTCATCACCGGCATCGCCGTCTTCTGGTTCGACGTCCCGATTCGCGGCAGCCTGCCGCTCCTCTTCGTGGCCACGACGCTCTTTCTGATGAGCACGATCGGGATCGGCCTGCTGATCTCCACCGTGAGCCGGACGCAGCAGCAGGCGATGATGAGCGCCTTCTTCTTCTACTTCCCGGCCGTTCTGCTGTCCGGTTTCATGTTTCCCATCGCCAACATGCCGACGGTCGTCCAATGGCTGACTTTCGCGAATCCCCTCCGGTATTTCCTCGTGATCATTCGCGGCATCTTCCTCAAGGGTGTGGGCCTCCCGGTGCTCTGGGAGCAGATGGCGGCCCTGGCCGTCCTCGGCGTCGCGATGCTGGGTCTGGCCTCCCTGAAGTTCAAGAAGACGCTCGCGTGAGGGCCAACACGATGCACACCCGATCGACTCCCCCGTTGCTCGCTCTCCTCCTCCGCTCGGCCGGCGCGTTCGCCCTCGCTTCGGCGACCGCCTTCCAGGTGACGGCTCAGCCGGCCGCGAGCCCTCCGCTCGATCTCGAAGCTTGCGAGAAGATCGCCATCGAGAAGAGCCCGCTTCTTCGGGCGGCCGAGGAAGGCACAGCCGTCGCGACGGCGGCGGTGGGCATCTCTCGGGCGCCGTTCTACCCGGAGGTCGGCTTCGACGCCCGCTACCGCCGGTTCGAGACTCACGCCTTCCTGCCTGAGGGCCTGAGCGCGCCGGCGACGACCGTGGGCCCGACCGACGATTGGATGACCGGCCTGAAGGCGAGCTACGTCCTTTTCGACAGCGGCCTGAGACGAGCGGAGCTCGACGCGGCGACGCTGGGCAGGGCCGCCACGGTGGAGGATGCCCGGCGCGCCCTCCAGGATGTCGTCCTGGGAGTGCGACAGGCCTACTACTACCTCCTTGCGAACCAGGCGGCCGGGGTCGCAGCCGCCACCCGCGTCACGCGGAGACGAGATCACTTGAGGACCGCTTCGGCACGCAAGGCCGCAGGTGCTGTGCCCCAGGCGGACGTCCTGCGAGCGCAGGTCGAGGTGGCCGATGCCGAGCTCGCCCTCGTGAGGGCCGAGAGCAACGTACGGATTGCGAAGGGCAACCTGAACGCGGCCATGGGGCTCGCCGTCGATCGCCCCGTGGAGATCGCGGAGGACACTGCGTTGCGAGGGACGGAACTGCCCGATGTGACGGCAGCGTTGGTGCGTGCCCGGGAGCAGCGCCCCGAGGTGCAAGCGCTTCAGCTGACGGTCGCAGCCGCGAAGAAGGGGATCACCGCTGCAAAGGCCGGCTTCGGGCCTCGGGTGAGAGCGGACGGGGCCTTTGGCTGGCGCGACGACAGCTTCGTGCCGGCCGACAAGGACTGGTCGGCCGGGCTGGCCGTCCAGATTCCGGTCTTCACCGGCTTCGCGTCGAAATACAAGACGCGGAAGGCCGCGAGCGAGGCGGCTCTGAAAGAAGCCGAGCTCGCGCAACTCCATGCCCGGATCGACCAGGAGGTCTGGACGGCCCATGTGAGGCTCCTCGAGGCCAGGCAGGCGGTGGTCCAGACCGAGGTGCTCGAGGACGAGGCGACCGAGACGCTCCGATTCGTCAGGGCCCGGTACGAAGCGGGAGCCAGCACCATCACGGACCTGCTCGACGCCGAGGCGGCATTGACCCAGGCGGAGTCCGGTCACGTCCAGGCGGTTCTCGGCGTGCAGCTGGCAGGTGTCCGCCTGAAATGGGCGGAAGGAGCGTCCTGATTCAGCGGCTGCACTGACAGACAGCGGTACGAGCCCAATCTTGTCGGAGACGCCACCCCGAGAGGGTGGCTCGAACAGAGAAGCAAAGGAGATAGCTGAAATGAGAATCCTGAAAACGTCCTTCGTCGTCACCGCCGTCCTGGGAGCGATCCTGGCGGCCCGTCCGGTTCTCGCCCACTGCGACACGGCCGACGGTCCCGTCGTCGCCACCGCGAAGGTCGCGCTCGAGAAGAGGGATATCACCCCCGTCCTCAAGTGGGTCAAGCCCGAGGCCGAGCCCGAGATCAGGGCTGCTTTCGCCCGGGCGCTCGCGGTGCGCCAGAAGGGCCCCGACGCCCAGGCGCTCGCGGACCAGTTCTTCTTCGAGAACCTCGTGAGGATCCACCGGGCCGGAGAAGGCGCGCCCTACACCGGCATCCTGCCCACCGGGACGCCCGTCGAGCCGGCCATCGCCCTGGCCGACCAGGCTCTCGGCAGCGGCAATGCCGACAAGCTGGTGAAGGCCATCACGAACCACGTCGAGGAGGGAATCCGCGAGCGGTTTGCGCGCGCGGCTGCCACGAAGAAGCAGGCCGATGCGAGCGTGGCCGCCGGCCGCGAGTTCGTGGAGGCGTACGTGGAGCTCACGCACTACGTCGAGCGCCTGCACCTGAATGCCACCACGTCGGCCTCCGCCCACGCCGGGGCGCCCGCGGCCAAGCACGGGCACTGAGAGACGGACGAAGGAGAGACGATGGAGATCACGCCCGACACGCTGGTCGCCGACATCGCGGCTCACCACCCCCGCAGCATCGAGGTCTTCGAGCGTCACGGGATCGACTTCTGCTGCGGGGGGCACCGCCCGCTCGGCGAGGCCTGCCGCGAGCACGGCGCCGCGGTGGAAGCCGTCGCCGCCGAAATCGCGGCCGCCGCCGCACGCGAGGTACCGGAAGACCGCGTCTTCACCGACGCCCCGCTCGGGGCCCTGCTCGATCACATCGTCTCGCGCTACCACCTGGCGCTGCGGGAGGACCTCCCCCGTCTCGGGCGGATGGCCGACAAGGTGGCCGAGGTCCACGGTGAGCGGCACGCCGAGCTGAACGACCTCGCAGCCGTTTACAGGGAGCTGCGGGCAGAGCTGGAGCCCCACCTCGCGGTGGAAGAGGAGCAGGTCTTCCCGGCCGTGAGGCGGCTGGCCGACCCCACCTCTCCGATCGGCGAGGACGTACAGCCCGCCCTCCACGCCCTCGAAGTGGAGCACGAGCGGGTCGGCGTCGCGCTTGCCCGCCTCCGCACGCTGAGCCGCGGGTTCGTTGTTCCCGACGACGGATGCACGACCTACCGGGCGCTTTACGAAGGCCTCGAGCGCTTCGAGCGCGAGCTGCACGAGCACGTCCACCTGGAGAACAACGTCCTGTTCCCTCGGGTCGTCAGCCTGAATGCCCGCGCGGGGGCTCGTCGAGCGTCCGCGGTGGGAGCCCACTGACCGTGGCCGGCCGCTGGGAGGACGCCGGGGTCGTCCGGGGCTTCTCGACGGCCGCCGCCAACGAGATTCTCCTGGACTACGTCCGGGGCGAACTCGCCCGCTGGCCGGGGCTGAGCGTCCTCGACGTGGGCTGCGGGGCGGCCCGTACGCGACGGCCGAGAAGTGGGAGGTCCGGAAGGGGCCATGGCGCGTCATACCGGGCCGCTGCGGATCGGCGCCAAGGGAGGCTCCCGATAGAGCGCGACAGCGGCGCCCCGATTGATTCCCGGAACGAGTGCGAGGGGCGATCGGGCGGCCGGGAGACGCCGAGGTCGAGAAGGGCTGGAGCGACCTGGCGAAGTCGGGGAACTCGGGGGGGAAGGTGGTGGGGGCTTTTTCGGGACAGGTTCGTCGCCGACGTTCGACACCAGTTCGCGCGAGCCCTGACAGTCGTGGTGAATGCCGGATGAGCAAGGCGGATCCAGGAGCGCGAATCCGGACTCAGAGGCTCCTGCTCCTGGCGCTGAGCCTCCTGATCACGGCCAGGGTCGTTCGTGCGCAGGAGCTGACGACCGTCCTCTCCGTCGCCCCAGGCGCCGCGATGGCCGGTACCTCGGTCGAGCTGGAGCTCGTCGCCTTCAACGCGGGGACCACCGAGCGCAGCTTCACGGTTCCTGCCGTGATACCCGCTTCCCTGGTCATCGGCGGCGCATCCTGGCCGCTCGAGCTGTGTGCGGATTCACCGTCGCATTCGACGGTGGCTCCGGGCGGCTTCATCGCGCGATCCTATCGGCTGAGTCTGCCGAACGCCGTGGCCGGTCCCGGGGTGATCGAGGTCACGTTGCCGGACTCGACATCCACACTGCGGGCCGCGATCGAGGTCGCGGCGGTGGCCGTCGGGCCTGCGGGAGGAAACGGGGTCCCCATACTCGCGAATCTCGAGAGGCCCCCTGCGCGGGTTGCCGGCGAGACGTCCGACGCGGATGCGACGGTTCTCGGCCGCACGTTAGCGGGTCGGTTGCAGGCCCACGAGCCGATCTACTTCGTCTACGGAACGGGGCCGGAGGCGGCGAAATTCCAGTTCAGCTTCAAGTACAGGGTCGCGGACCTTGGCGCCAGGACCTCGACGACGACACGGGGCAGCCTGCAGCTCGGCTACACCGAACGCTCCCTCTGGGACGTCGATTCCGCCTCCAGCCCGTTCTACGACACGAGCTACATGCCGGAGCTCTTTTGGGAGTGGATCAAGATCCCGCCCAGGAAGCAGAGCGGCGTGTCGTTCAACGGACTTCAAGCCGGTTTCAAGCACGAATCGAACGGGAAGGACGGCGCCGATTCCCGCAGCGTGAACACCGCCTACCTGCGCGTCGGGTTCTTCGTCGGCCCGGTGGACGGCTGGCGCCTCATTCTCTCCCCGGAAGTCTGGACCTACCTCGACGACGCGGACGACATCGCCGAATACCGTGGCTACGGCAGGCTCCGCGCCACGTTCGGAAAGGCGAACGGCCTGAATCTCAAATTGACGGCGATGGCGGGAAAAGACCTCGATCACCGCTCCGTCCAGCTCGATATGACTTACCCGGTACACGTCGGTTTCCTCGATATGTCGGTCTTCGTCATGGCGCAGTACTTCAACGGCTACGGGGAAAGCGTCCTCTCGTACGACCGAAAGACGGAGTCCCTGCGGTTCGGTTTCGCGGTCGTCCGATGATCGGGATAGGGGGCGGCGGCAGGTGGCCGCCGCTCCCCTCCCACACCACCGGACATGCGGGTCCGCATCCGGCGGTTCGGTCGGTTGAGGTCACGGGGCGAGCCGGGGCACGCCCAGCTCGTCGAAGTAACGGTTCGTCAGGACTGAGTTCAGCATCCGGGCGGAGCTTCGCCACCAGCTGCACACGTTCGCGGCGGCCTGGGCGGCCTGATCCGGGGGGGCACCCAGTGCCCTCATCGCCCGGTAGGTCGTCGTGCCCCGTTTCCACTGCTTGAGCTGAAGGCACCGCAGCCGGTGGTGGACCCACCCGTCGAGGTCGCGGAATGCCCTGGGCGTGTCGGCCTGCTGGAAGTACTCCCTCCAGCCCGTCAGATACACCTTTAGCTCCGCGACCACCGTCGGCAGGCTCCGTCCTCCGTTGCGGCCCGTGATTTCCCGCACCCGCTGCTTCATCGCCCCAAGGGCCTTGCCGGCCACCCGTCGTTTGATCCGTCCCCCCGCGGCCACCCAGAAGCTGTAGCCGAGAAAGTCCCGTTTCCACGCCAGGTCCACCGCGCTCTTGTCCTCGTTGACCACGAGCCGCAGCCGCCCGAAGAGCTTCTTGAGCCCCTCGTAGACACGCTCCCCGGCCGCCTTCGTCCTGACGTAGACGTTCAGGTCGTCGGCGTACCTCACGAAGGCGTGCCCCCGCTTCTCCAGCTCCTTGTCCACTTCGTCCAGAAGCACGTTGGCCAGCAGGGGCGACAGGGGGCCGCCCTGCGGCGTCCCTTCCCGTCTCTCCACCACCACTCCCGAGACCATCACTCCGGCCTCCAGGTAGCGGCGGATCAGCCCCAGCACTCTCTTGTCCACGATCTTCCTCGCGACCCTTTCCATGACGATGTCGTGGTTGGCCCGGTCGAAGAACTTCGCCAGGTCCACGTCCACCACCACCCTACGTCCTGCCTGCACGTAGCTCTGCGCGCGCTCGATAGCCTGATGCGCTCGCCGCTTCGGCCGGAAGCCGTAGCTGTGGTCGGAAAAGTCCGGGTCCCATCGCGGCTGCAGGACCTGCAACAGGGCCTGCTGGATGAATCGGTCCAGCACGGTCGGGATGCCGAGCTCGCGCTCGCCCCCTCCCGCCTTCGGGATCGTCTGCCTCTTCACCGGCTGCGGTCGGTACGTCCCCGCGAGGAGCTCCTCTCGGATTCGTATCCATTCCCGCCTCAGGTGCTCCGGCAGCTCTCCTACCGTCATCCCGTCGATGCCGGGGCCGCCCTTGTTCTGCCTCACCCGTTTCAGCGCCGCCTTCAGGTTCGCCGCCCCGACGACCTCTTCCATCAGGCGTTCCGTGGCCGAGCGCTCGTCTCCTCTCGTCGCCCGAAGGGCTTCTCCACTCCCGTTCGCCCCGCGGGCTTCACCCGCGTCCTCGTACGGCAGCTCGAGCTGTCCGCTCGTCTTCTGGAGCCGTGCCCTCCCGAGATTCAAGGCCGCTTCGCTCTCCCTTCCGTTCGGCCCTTCCCGGCGCCTGCCGGTACTACGGCCTCTGCTGACTCCTCGCTCCGCCGACTTCCACGGCGTGGCCCTTTCAAGCCCGGGGCGAGGTCTCCCCAGATAAGAGCCTCCACCTTCCCCGCACAACCGCCGGATCTACGCCGCCTCCCCTTGGTCACGGCAGCTTCGCGACTTCTTGCTCGCTCGCCCCGGGAGACTTCGCCTCGTATCCGGTTTCTGTTCGTCGGCTCGCGGGTCTCGCTCCACGCTTCTTTCAGACGGTCGCTCGCGCTTCCGCCCTTGCGCTTCGCTCGGGTCGGTGTGACCTCCTTCCCACGGGTGCTTCCCCCGCTGGCGGTGGCTCATGCTGGGCATACAAGAAGGGCCGCGGGATCGCTCCCGCGGCCCTCCTGCGAATCCGTCGAGGACCGGGCCGTCCTACGCCGTCATCTGCCGCAGCACGAACTGCAGGATGCCGCCGTGGCGGTAGTAGTCGACCTCGTTCGGGGTGTCGAGACGGAGGGTGGCGGTAAAGGTCTTCTTCGTGCCGTCCGCGGCCGTCGCGGTGACGGTGATTTTCTTGTGCGGAGTGAGCCCGTCTGCGACGTCGCCGACGTCGAAGGTCTCCTTGCCCGTGAGGCCGAGCGTCTGCGCGTCCTCGCCCGCGGCGAACTGGAGCGGGAGGACCCCCATGCCGGCGAGATTCGAGCGGTGGATCCGCTCGAAGGACTTGGCGATGACCGCCTTCACGCCGAGGAGCATCGTCCCCTTGGCCGCCCAATCGCGCGAGGAGCCGGTGCCGTACTCGGCGCCGACGACGACGAGCGGCGTCCCCTCGGCCTGGTACTTCATCGCGGCGTCGTAGATCGACATCTGCTCGCCCGACGGGACGTGGAAGGTGACGCCGCCCTCGGTGCCCGGGAGCATGAGGTTCTTCAGCCGGATGTTGGCGAAGGTGCCGCGCATCATCACACGATCACTACCGACATTGCGGGGCGGCCGGCGATAACGCCGCACGAACTCAGGTCCCAGCTGGCGAACGGGAAGGTCCGACTCATGTGGAGAGTCGGGACATCTCGGGAATCGCCTGCCGTCGCTCGACATGGTGTCCGCTGGCTGCTGCTCGACGGCTTCTTGCACGATCGGGTCCAACTCGCCCGGACTGGCGGCGTGGATCCCGAGATGAGTGACGCCGAACTCGCCCTCGCCGGCTACGAGAATGGTGGCGAGAGCTTCTTCGAGCGGCTCCGCGGCGCCGAATCGGTGACGATCGACATCACCGACCTCCGGATCTCGCTCTCGGGGGCGAACAGCTCTATGGCGTTGCCATAGGACTTCGACATCTTCCGGCCGTCGATCCCCGGCACCACCGAGGCCTTCGGCAGGATCACCGCCTCGGGAAGCCGCAGGATCTCCTCTCCGTGCGTGTTGTTGAAAGCCGCGGCGATGTCACGGGTCATCTCGATGTGCTGCTTCTGATCCCGGCCCACCGGAACCCGGTCCGCCCGGACGATCAGGACATCGGCCGCCATCAGAACTGGATACGCGAACAGGCCGTGCGTCGGCGTGATCCCCCGAGCGATCTTGTCCTTGTAGGCGTGGCCGCGCTGCAGCAGCCCCATGGGCGTGACCGTCGATAGCATCCAGGCGAGCTCCGTGACCTGTGGCACGTCCGACTGGCGATAGATGACCGCGCGGTCCGGGTCGAGGCCGAGCGCGAGGTAGTCCGTGGCGACCCGCAGCGTGAGAGAACGCAGCGCCTTCCCGTCGTGGATGGTCGTCATCGCGTGCAGATCGGCGACGAAGAAGGAGCACTCGCCCTCGGAGTGATCCTGCAGGGCGACGAACTGCCGGATGGCGCCAAGGTAGTTCCCCAGGTGGAGATTTCCGGAGGGCTGGACACCCGAGACGATGCGCACTCATTCATAGGCTCTTCGCTTCGTCTCCGGTCGCGGATCTGCTCCGAAAGCGCTCCACCTCGCGACGTGAAGCTCTCCATCGCCTCGATGTACCGCGTCCGGTCTCTCCCCGCGACGAGCCCGTAGCTCCGGGAAGCCCGCGCCGAAAGCGCCGCCGTGGCGTCGTCTCCGCGCAGCCGGGCGCACCGAACGTGGGGGGCAGCGTTTCCGAGAGAGTATCGTCTCCGAGGGACAGCACGAGCCCGACGCCAGGCTCGGCGAAGGATTCCTGGAAGAGCCATGATCGACGTGCGCCAGCAGTTGAGTCTCCCTTCCGGGCCATCCCTGACCTACTACCCGCTTCCCTTGCTCGAAAAGGGCGGGATCGCCCGCATTTCACGCCTGCCCGTGAGCCTCCGGATCCTCCTCGAATCGGTGCTGCGCAATCGCGACGGCCGGTGCATCCACGACGAGGACGTCGACACGCTCACGCGCTGGCAGCCGGGCGCCGCACCGGACGAGCGCCGTGTGACGCACGGACCGGCGGCACCCGGGACGCCGGCCGAAGCAGACCGGCGGACGCTGTACACGATCGGGCATTCGACCCGTTCGGCGAGCGAGCTCATCGACGTTCTTCGCGCAGCGTCGGTGACCCGCGTCGTCGATATCCGCAGCATCCCGAGGTCGCGAACCAACCCGCAGTTTGGCATCGAGGTGCTGCCGGAGACGCTGGCCGGCGCGGGCCTCGATTACGTCCATCTTCCCGCGCTCGGGGGCCTTCGCGCGAACGTCGCGCTTGCGGAAGAAGGCACCAACGCCGGGTGGGTACGACGGCCGTTCCGCAACTACGCCGACTACGCCCGCACCCCGCCGTTCCGGGACGGCCTGCACGCGCTGCTCGACATGGCTTCGAGGCAGACGTGCGCCATCATGTGCGCCGAAGCCGTCTGGTGGCGCTGCCACCGGCGCATCGTCACCGACCACGTGCTCGCGCACGGCATGCCCGTAATCCATCTCTTAACCCGAACGAAGAGCGCGCCGGCGTCGCTGACGCCGTTCGCGGTCGTGGACGCCCAGGCGAACGTCTCCTACCCCGTGCCGGAGCCGCGCGCCGAGGGCGAGCGCCGAAGGCGCCGCGGCACGCGTCCCTGAAGGCCCTTGATCAACGGGGCATGGGCCTCGATCAGGCCCAGACTCCTCAGGCGTTGCGAACTGCGAAGAGGGGCGTGGACTCCGTCGCGCGTCATGACGCAGTATGGAGGGCGTGCAGGTACCAGGCGCTGGCGGATGCCCCAGAACTCCGCGTCCTGAACGAAGTCTCCGCGTATGCCGGTAGACGCACGCCCCACCGTCTCGCGCTCGCGGTATGAGTGTCCCGTCGTGGCTCCCTACCGACTCGATCTCACGGTGAGCGTGCTACGGCGCTCGTCGACGAACGTCGTCGATCTGCTCACGCCGGATGGGCAGTACAGGCGCGTTCTCGGAGGGGTGCGCCATCCTGTGACCGTTGATGTCACCCAGGTCAGTCCGGAGATGCTCGAGGTGACGATCGAGGGGGACGAGCGCGAGCACCGCGGGTCGCTCGTGCTCGTGCGCCGGATGCTGGGCGTCGCGGGTGAGCCCCAGTGCTTCCTGACCGAGGCGGAGCTGAGGGCGGAGCTCTTTCGCGCCGGGTTCGAGAAGGACCCACCGGGCCCGCTCACCGAGTACAACCGCCCGGTCGCCGGCCTCACGCTCGCGTGCGGCGGCCCCGTGATCCTCGAGGGGACCTTTCGTACTGTCCGGCACTCGTAGAAGAAGAGGAGTCCGCCATGTCGACCGACCCTTCCGAGAAGCCTCTCTCGTCCTGGTGGCGCCACGCCGTCATCCTCGTGATGGTGCTCGGCTTCGGCCTGCTCACCGTCGTGACCGTCCTGACCTACACGAACGCTCCGCCCATCCCGGAGCGGGTCATCGACTCCGCCGGGGCGACCCTCTTCACGCGGGAGAATGTCGAGCACGGGCAGGAGGTCTTCCTCAAGTACGGCCTCATGGAGCACGGCTCGCTCTGGGGCCACGGGGCGTACCTCGGCCCGGACTACAGCGCCGAGTACCTGCACCGGCTGGCCGAAGTCGCTCGGGACACGCTCGCCCGGGAACGCCACGGCCTGCCCTACGCGCAGCTGGATCCGGACACGGCGACGAGCCTGGATGCCGGAGTCCACCGCCTTCTCAAGGAGAACCGCTACGACCCTGCCACCGGCACTCTGCGGTTCTCGCCGGCCGAGGCGGCCGCCTGGGAAGTACAGAAAACGGAGTGGGCCGAATACTTCTCGGGAGACAAACCCGCACCGGGCCTTCCCGCGAAGTACATCCGCGACCCGCACGACCTCGCGGACCTCAACTCCTACTTCGCGTGGGCGGCGTGGGCCACGGTCGCGAACCGGCCCGGGAAGGACTACTCCTACACGAACAACTGGCCCTACGAGCCGGCCGTGGGCAACCGGCCGAGCGCGTCCACTTACCTCTGGAGCGCGCTCAGCCTCGTCACCCTCCTCGTCGGGCTGGGAGCCGTCCTGTTCGCGTTCGGCCGGTTCGACTTCCTCGGCTGGCACGGCTCGTCGAAGGCCGGACACGCCCACGACAGCGCCTTCTCCCGCTGGACCCTGACCCCGAGCCAGAAGGCGGTCGGCCTCTATTTCGGCGTCGTCGCCCTGCTGTTCCTGCTCCAGACGCTGGCGGGGGGAGCCCTGGCCCACTACCGTGTCGAATCCGGCGCCTTCTACGGGATCGACCTCGCGCGGTTCCTCCCCTACAACCTGCTCCGGACGTTCCACCTCCAGCTCGCCATCTTCTGGATCGCCACCTCGTGGGTGGCGGGCGGTCTCTTCCTCGCGCCGATCGTGGGAGGGCCGAGCCCCGTGGGCAGCGGGCGGGCGTCCTCGCCCTGCTCGTGGCCCTCGCCGTCGTCGTCTTCGGGAGCCTCGGCGGCGAGTGGCTGGGGATCAACGACCGGCTCGGGAAGCTCTGGTTCTGGTTTGGGCACCAGGGCTCGGAGTACCTGGACCTCGGACGCTTCTGGCAGCTCCTGCTGGCGGTCGGCCTCGTGGGCTGGCTCGTCCTGATGTACCGGGCCCTGCGGCCGGCGATCCGTGACAGTCAGCGCTCGGAGCTGGCCTCGCTCTTCCTCTACGCCGCGGCCGCGATTCCCCTCTTCTACCTGCCGGCTCTCTTCTTCGGGCCCCGGACCAACTTCGCCGTGATCGACAACTGGCGCTTCTGGATCATCCACCTCTGGGTGGAGGGCTTCTTCGAGCTCTTCGCGACCGTTCTCGTCGCCGTGATCTTCGTCGTGCTGGGGCTGGTCACGGCCCGCACGGCCACGCGCGTCATCTACCTCGACGCCATCCTCTACCTGGCCGGCGGGATCGTCGGGATCGGGCACCACTGGTACTTCACGGGCCAGGGGACGCTCAACATGGGCCTTGCCGCGTGCTTCTCGGCGCTGGAGGTGGTCCCGCTCACACTGCTCACTCTCGACGCGTGGGATTTCGTCCGCCTCCGCGAACGGCGTTGCGAGGACTGCCAGACGACCTTCGCCGACCGCCACCGCTGGACGATCTACTTCCTGATGGCGGTCGGCTTCTGGAACTTCGTCGGCGCCGGAGTCTTCGGCTTCCTGATCAACCTGCCGATCGTCTCCTACTTCGAGGTCGGCACCACCCTCACCACCAACCACGGCCACGCGGCGCTCTTCGGCGTCTTCGGGATGCTGGCCCTGGCCGTGCTCGTGTTCTGCCTGCGTTCGCTCGCGAAGGACGACGTCTGGCCGCGCGCGGAACGGTTCATCCGGGTGGGCTTCTGGGGCCTCAACGCGGGGCTCGCGTTGATGATGGCCGTCGACCTGTTCCCGGCGGGAGTGCTCCAGCTCTGGGACGTCCTGCAGAACGGCTACTGGCACGCCCGGCGGCTCACCTACCTGATGAGCGGGACGTTCCACACGCTCGAGTGGGCGCGCGTCGTCGCCGACAGCGTCTTCCTGGCGATCGGCGTCGTGCCGCTGGTCCTGGCCGTCGCGGTCCTGCTACTCGGCTCGCGCAAGAGCGGAGACGCCGTGTAGGTCCTACCGGAGGCTGACACGCGCGGGAGGATGCCCCTCTCGTCGGGACGACGACAAAGGTGCGTCCTTCCGCCCTCTCCCCTACTTCTCAGTGCCGACTCTCAACGCGAGGATCTCCGATCGCCCCAGCCAGTAGGACGCGAGCGGCTCGCGAACATCCTCATCGAATCGACGAGCGATTACCAGAAGGCCATCGCCCTCCACGCGCAGAACCTCGTCGACCGGCCCGACACTTCCAGGAGGCGCTCGCGCTCCAGCGGAAAATCTACGGCGGACCGCACCCCGAGACGGCGCTCCGGATCTTCGCGGCCAAGCCCGCCGTCCGCGCCGGGTTCGAGAAGCTCCAAGCCTCCCGCCCGAGCCAGTTGCGAGTATTTCGTCCGTCTCGCGAGAAAAACGACTCCATTTCCGCGCTCTACGGGGTAGCGGGCTGCGGACGTCCCGAGACATCCGCAGACGCGAAAGGAGAGCGCCATGGAACTGACCACTGCGGCCGGACAGTCCGCCTCCCGCCCCACCCGTCTGCTGAACGCCACCTGCGAGGATGCATGGTTCCGCTGCCCGTCGTGCCGAACGGACCTCCTGCGCTTGCCGTGGGTCCTGGACCTGCCCGGGACGACGGAGACCGTCACCATCGACGTGTGGCCCGCCGGCGTCCGCGCCCCTACGAGCTGCCGGTCGTGCCCCGGCTCGGGGTCCGGCAGATCGCGGCGATCCTCGGGCGGACGATTCGTTCCACGTACGCCCTCACCCAGGACTTCGACGATGCCGGACTCCGCCTCCCGGGCCGGGACCTCTTCGTCCGGACGGTCCCCTTCTTCGAGTGGCTCCACAGCCACCCACGGCTGCGGTCCCGGGCGGAGACGCTCGCCGATCGGGACCAACGGCGGGCTTCGAGCGGCGGGTTCCTCCGGCCGGGCCCGAAGGGCAGAACGCCGCAGGTCGTCGCGCTGGGATAGTCCGGCACCGGCAGGATGAGTCTTTCTCTCGCAGCCTCCAGAGGCACATCCATGGACCATAACGAGATATAAATGCCATTTAATGCTATGTACGCTATAGACTCTTCGCACCTAATCTCCTAAGCTGACTTCGATGGCTTTCGAACTCGACCGCTCCCAGATCCTCAACGTACTCCGCGGCTTCAACCCGTGGTGGGCGGGGCTGCCCATGAGCGTCCCCACGTTTCGCCGGCTCGCGTTCGACCAGTGCGTCCGGCTCCTGGAGGACCCGAAGTTCAAGCGGGCGATTCTCCTCAGCGGTCCTCGACGGGTGGGAAAGACAACCGTTCTAAAGCAGGTCGCGGAGTTGCTGCTCGCGGGAGGAGCTGAACCCGTCAGCGTGGTCTACATCAGCCTGGACCACCCTCTCCTCAAGCTCGCCAGCCTCACCGACCTGCTTCGGATCTACCGTGAGGACATCTTCGCCGAGGGAAGGCCCGCGGTCCTCTTGCTCGACGAGGTTCAGTACGCGGAGGACTGGGAGCTCCACGTGAAAACCCTCGTCGACCACCACCCCGAGTACCGGATTCTCGCGACCGGCTCCGCGGCGGTCGCGACGAAGCGCAAGCAGGCCGAGAGCGGCGTCGGCCGCTGGATCACCGTCCCGATCCCGACGCTGTCCTTCTACGAGTACCTCCGGATCCGTGAAGTAGGGATCCCGAAACTGCTCGACGAGCTGAAGCTCCAGGACCTCTTCACGTCCGCGCCCAGCCTCTTCGGTGGCATCTCCCAGGCAGCGCGTCCCCTCCTCCCCGAGTTTCGCCGGTACCTGCTCGTCGGCGGCTTCCCGGAAACGGCGCAGCAGGCGAGCGTCGAGATCGCCCAGCAGATCCTCCGAGAGGACGTCGTCGAACGCGTCCTTCGCAAGGACCTCGTCGCCCTCTACGCCGTGCGCTCAGTCCGTGAATTCGAGCAGCTCTTCATCTACCTCTGCCTCCACACAGGGGGCATCTTCGCTGTCAAGACGGTGGCCACTGCGCTCGGCGTCGCGGCCCCCACCGTCGAGAATCACCTGGAGGTCCTCGAGCAGGCCCATCTCATCTACCGACTTCCTCCCATCGCGATCTCCGGGAAGAAGATCCTGAAGGCGAAGGACAAGATCTACATCGCCGATGCCGCTCTCCGGAACGCCGTACTCCTGAAGGGTGATCAGATTCTCGACGATCCCGCCGAGATGGGCCTCGTCGCCGAGACGACGGTCCTGCGTCACGTCTTCGCCTTCTACTACCAGGACACCCCGCGCGTCTCCTACTGGCTCGCGCCCGCGGCGACGGGTGGCAAGCGCGGCCGGCCGAAGGCAGGCGAGGAGCGCGGCGACGAGAAGCTCCTCGAGGTCGACATCGTGGTCCAGAGCCCGTCGTACACCATCCCGTTCGAGGTGAAGTACCGCGATACGGCCACACTTCATGCCACGTCCGGCCTCGTCGCCTTCTGCCGCGAGGAGAAGCTGGAGCGGGCCTACTTCGTGACGAAGCGGAACGAGGACTTCGGCGTCTCCACGTTCCCGGACCACCGGACGAAGTACCTCCGCATCCCGGCGCACATCCTGACCTGCCTGCTCGGGAGGGCGGAGCGGATCCAGTGGCGAGGGAAGGTGGGGTGAGGTCCCAGAAGCGCCGCGGCTGACTTCACGCCTCCCTGCGCTTCGTCACGGTTCCGCTTCCGGTCGATTCCGGGCCACGCAGCGCGTGGGCTGGCAGCCAACAGGCGAGGGCCCTATGCTGGGCCGATACCCGCTCGGTCTTTCGCGAGTCATGCCGCCCGCGTAAGGCCTTGGAGAAGTCGATGACGCACCGAGCCTGGCTGAAGAACATCCTTCTCGTGCTCGTTGGATCCGCCCTTAGCGAGGTTCCTGCGTCGGCGAGAATCATCTCGTACGCTCCCATCGCGCCGGTCCAGTCCGTCCCGGCGATCCAGAAGCGCGCGGCACGGCACGTCGTTTTGCGGGAACAAGCCGGCATCGTGAGGCCTTCGGAGTTCGACTACGGATACCTCTGGCGCCTCGTCGTGCACGATTCCCAGGGCCTGGAGTCGCCGCGCGACATCACCCCCGACGGCACGCCAGCGCGTCTTGGCATCGTCGCTGCGCTGGAGGATGAAGACGGCACCTTTCGGATCCTCGTCGCTTCAGGCTCCGGATTCCTCTACAGCCCCGACGGTGGCGTGACCTGGGCCTCCGTCTCTCTGCCGGGCGGGGCCTATCTCGTCAACCACAACGATGCCTTCTCATCATCGGACTGGGATATCGGCGGCCCGATCTTCGGCGCGACGTCGTCCGCCCTTCGTCTCGGGAACGCCGGCAACCCCTTCGTTCTCGCTCTGGCGACTTCCAACCCCAGCCAGTCCGGCTTCTGGGTGATCGCGGCCGACGGGTCGGCTCGAATGCTGAGCATCGCCTCCGGCTGGTTTGAGCTCCTCGGGGCCGATCTCGGCGGGACCAGATTCCTCGTCGGAGCTCGTTTCTTCGGACCCTGGCCCGACGACCCGTACACGAACTCCTCCTGGAAAGTCGCCATCCTCGATCTCGCGGGAACCGTCCAGCCCCTCTTCGAGGTGCCCCTCGGAGGGAACTACACGTGGCCGGCGATCGAAGGGTGGATCACTCCGGACGGCGCGGCTTACCTCACCGTGAACTGGTACTGGGGGGGCATCGTCACACCGCTGGATCCCCTCCCTTCGATGCAGTCCGTCGCGCTCTGGAAGGACGGCGTCCTCCGGGAGCTGGTGTCCACCGGGAACTCGTGGCCCCAGCTGGAGGTCTTCGCCGTTCCGACACCCGACTTCACCGGGGCCTGGATCGCGAGGATGGGCTCGGCGGACACCGTGCTCATGTCGCACTCGGGCGACGGAGCGGTGAGAGATGTCTGGCGGGATGCCTCGCGCCCTTTTATCTGGACGGTGCACGCCGCGGCGTCCGGCTCCCGGCTGCTGATCCGAACGAGGCGCTTCCAGGGGTACCGCTACTGGAATGGGCTCGCCGTCTGGCACGTCGGCGAGCCACCGCCCTCGTCGTACGACGAGCTCCTCGTTCGACCCGAGCTGGGAGGCCTGGGATTCGTCCACCTCGACGTGGACGCCGTGGACGAGGGCGCTCCTTTCCTCTTCGACGCCGGGGCGACCCTCCCACCGACGAGCGGACCTTCAGCCGCGAGCGGGGGCGGCGGCGGAAAAGACGTCTACCAGAGCGGCGGAGTCATCCGCGCCTCGCTTCGGCAGCAGCTCGTGATCCCGGCCTCCGCCCGCGCGCCAGGTCGGTTTGGCGCCACCTGGCGGACCGATCTGGTCCTCAGAAACCCGGAAAGGGAGCCGGTCCGGCTCAGCGTTCGGCTCCTGCCGAACCCCGAAACGACCGGCGCCGCAGCCGACGCGGCCATCGTGCTGGCCGGAGCCTCCATCCAGGTCATCCCCGACGTCCTCGACACGCTCTTCCACCTGGAGCAGGGATCCGGTGCTCTCTATCTCGTTCCCGAAGCGGGTCGTTCCATCGAGGCCACGAGTCGCACTTACACCACATCCCCGACAGGAACGTTCGGCATGGGAGTCGGGTCCGTCGACATGCTCACCGCTGCCGGCCCGGCCTTTCCGCTCACGTTCTCGGCCGGACTCCTCGGCGAGGGGTTTCGGACGAACCTGGTCGTGACCGATGCGACAGGGCGTGGAACGCAGCTGGAGGCGCTGCTCTCGACGGCGGAAGGGAAGGCTGAGATCCCGCTTCCGGTCTCACTGCCCGCCAAAGGCCAGACGCAGCTCAACGATATGGCCACTTTGTCGGGAGCACCGGCCTCGACGGTTGGATCCCAGACGGTCACGCCGAAGTCCGGCTGGGTTCTCGCTGGAAGTATCGCGATCGACGACCGAACGAACGATCCCGCGTGGTTCGGCCCCGACTCAGTACCGGACGCGATCTGGGCACACTCGATCATCCCCGCCGTCGTGCACGCCGCAGGCGCGAAGGGCGCGCAGTACCGTACCGATCTCTTCCTCTTCAACGCCGACGAGAGCTCTGCGAGCATTCGACTGTCGGTGAAGGACTGGTACCGGGACGAAAACGAACAAAATGTGGATCTGACCCTGTCTGGCCGGGAGTCCCGGGTGATACCGGACGTCCTCTGGACGTTGTTCGGAAGATCCGGCGTCGCTCGGCTCGCGTTGAGCGGCGCTGGGACCGGAAGGCTCGGCATCCGCGCCACCTCGCGGATCTACGACCTCGCGTCGGACGGGTCGACCCATGGGATGGCGCTCCCCGCTCTCGGATGGCTGCAGACCGCCCGCGATGGCGACACCATCGAGATCCTGGGACCGACGGGGGGCGCCGGCTTCCGGACGAACCTGTCCATCGTGCACCTGGGATATCAATACGCGCCGCCGTCCACGGTGCATGTAGAGATCGTCGATCCTGCCGGCGTCGTCGCGGATGAGTTCGAGGTGTCCGTTCCGAGCGGCAGAGGCCTTCAGATCGACGATCTCTTTCACACTCGTGGTCTCGGGGACGGTCCGGTGGCTGCGCTGATTCGCCTTTCCATCTCCACCACCGACCAGTCCGCGTCGCTCGCCGCTTACGCCACGACAATCGACAACGGCACGAACGACCCCGTCTACTACGGGGCGAACCTTGCGGCCTGTTCCACGAGTGCTGTGACCGGCTTCAGAACAACCCCCGGCTCCGATCTCGAGCAGAAACGCTCGCCGATCGGGACCAGCGACGCGAGGCCAAAGGCGGGATCCTTCGCCCCGGACCGCGTTCGCATCGGCCCCAGCTCACCGGGCATCGGGAGATCGCATGCGATCACTGAGGTCCCTGGTATAGCGGGACTGAGAAACCGACTCTGAGCGTCGGTTCCACCGCGGCTGCTGTACTGATGGCAGACCGAGACGAAGGACGAGGGCGCTCCGAGGATCGCCTCACGGGCGGCATCGCGCCGTCCGTGAGGCTCTTCGGATGTCCCTACTTTCCGGCCGACGCGTCGTTCACGCGATTGAGGACATTGGCCACCTCGCCGAGGACCCGCTCGTCCCCTCGAGCGTAGCGGGCCGTCGTCGCGATATCGGTATGTCCGAGAAGGTCGGAGACGACTTTGAGGTTTACGCCGGAAGAAACGAGAGTCGAGGCGAAGGTGTGGCGGAGGTCGTGGATCCGAAGCCGCCGGGTGATCCCGGCTACGGCCTTCGCCATCGCGAACTTCCTGGCGACCTTCTCCTTCGTGAGGGGCTTGTTGTCCTCGTCGAGGAAGACGAACTCCGAGATGACCGGCCGCCTCTTCAGGGCCTCGAGCGCGGACCGGACGGCATCGGAGAGCGGTAGCTTGACCGCCTTCTCCTTCTTTCGGGTCACGAGCCGGATGACGTTCTCGTCGAGCGACACGTTCACCCAGCGGAGGTCGAGCGCGTCCGAGAGACGAAGCCCCGTGTCCAGGAGGATCCGGAAGAACGGACGGTAGTCCTGAAGGCGACGGAAGATCTCTTTCGCGGCCTTGCCATCCGGGAGCCTCCCGCCGCCGACGCGCTTCATGCCGCCCGACGGGTGCGGCACGATCCTCGGCGGGGTGCGGATGCGGCCGAGATAGGCCCGGAACAGCTCCTCGTCGTCGAAGGCCGCGAGGAAGCGATGGCGCTCCTCGAGAGAAAGCTCGAGTTCCGGGCGGGACTCGCGGGCCCACTTCACCTTCTTCTTCACGGGGCTCCCGTCGAGGACATCCAGCTCGACCGCCCAGCCGATGATGACCCGAAGAACATGAGCTGCACCGTTGATCGTCGATCCGGCGTAGGGCCGCCTCACGCAGGCCGGCGTGCAGCCGTGGAGCTTTCGCTCTCGGCCACGTTTCGCGCACCACCCCTCGGAGATCATCGAGCCGATGAGCGCATTCACGCGCTGGGACGTCAGCTGGTCCATCGGCACGTCGCCGAGCCTCGGGATTAGGTGGCGACGGAGGAAGTCGCCGTAGTAGCGCCGGGTCGCGGGCCGGAGACGGGCAGTCATCTCGACGAATCGCTCCGAGACGAACTCGGCGAGCGTGGGGGGCCGGGTGAACTTCGCCGGCTCGAGCGCCTCACGTTCGAGCTCCTCGCGGAAGTCGGTCCAGAGCCGTATCGCCTCTGCCCGGGACGGGACGTCGGTGAGCTTCCGCTTGCGGCGCTTCCGGCCGTCCGTTCCCGGGACGAAGCAGTAGAACGTCGCGACCCGGCGACGCGCGTCGTAGGCGAAGCCGGGGAGCTTCATCGGACACCCCCGCCGAGCACTACTGCTTCGGCCCCTCCGGCGTCACCGTCGGCACGGCCGGCCGGTCTCGCCGGTCGAGGGCCGCCCGCTGCTCGCGGAGGAAGCTCTGCACCTCGGTTTCCGGGTAGACGACGACGGTCGCCGAGAGGGCGTACCACCCCTTCGGACCCTTGCCCTGTCGACGCCATTTCCCGAGCGTCCCCGTCTTGACCCCGATTCGCCGGGCAACTTCGGATGCCTTGATCGCCATGCGACACCTCCGCGCGAAGCATCCGCGGACATCGCAGGACCGATCGGGACGGCGTCGAAATCACCGTCCCCGAAAAGAGAATTAGATACTTTGTTAGATACCCCCCCAAAAAGCCGCAGGACGCCTCTTCGGCGTCTCCCGCTAAACCCTTTGATGTGAGTAGTATAGATGGTCGGGACGGCGGGATTCGAACCCGCGACCCCTTGAACCCCATTCAAGTACGCTACCAGGCTGCGCCACGTCCCGACCCTGGACGAAAACGACGGGGGATCAGGCTTCTTCGCGGGAAAGGAGGCTTGCGATCTCCTTGAGTTCCGCGAGGGCCCTTGCCACCCGGGGGTCCGGGGATTGTGCCATCGGAGCGGGGGCAGGGTCAACCTTGCGAATGACGGGAGCGGTCTTCAGGGAGATGAGCGCCGGAGGCTCGCGGACGATCTCGACCTCGCCGGCGGGCGTGGGGCTCTCGTCGATCTCGAGGGGGCTCGAAAGCTCCGGCGCGGGCCGGTCGGCGTGCACCGAAAAGACGGGGGCATCGGCCAGCTCGAGGAAGGGCTCCGGCTCCGTGACGGGTTCCGTCACGGGCTCCGGCTCAGGCACGGACTCCGCGGGCTTCGCCGGAGCCGGCTTCGCGCGGCGGCGCCGCGCGCCGGTCGCCTCCACGGGCTCGGGAGCGGAGGTCAGGACGAGCGGCTCGGGCTCGGCGGGCCGGGCGGCTTGCTCTTTCAGCTCGGCGTCGAGCCTCTTCTTGGCCCCGGCGATGGTGTAGCCCTCGTCGTAGAGGAGCTTCTTGATCCGCTCGATGATCTTCAGCTCGAGCCCGCTGTACAGACGGGGCCCGGACGCCCCTTTCGGGGCGGAAAGGACGGGGAATTCGGTCTCCCAGTACTTGAGGACGTAGGGCTGGACGTCGGCCAGCCGGCAGACCTCGGCCACCTTGTACCGGGCTTCCGCTGTCGCCTCGATCTCGCTCACGTCCTGACGTACCTCCTGGGGGTTCCGGACGGAGTTTAGACGATGACGTGGATCGCATCTCCGGGGGAGAGCGGCGGGAGAGAATCCGGCCGCTCATGAAGACAGCCGCCGTCGTCTGGATCCTGGCCCTCTTCGACTCTTCCCCGCTCCTGGCCGGCCCTGCGGCCCCCGTTCTCCGCGAGGAACGGAAGGTTCTCGTCGGCGGCGCCGAAGAGACTTGGCGCCTCGAATGGCGGGCGAAATCCTCCCCCGTCTGCGGCCCCCAGAGCGATGACCTGGTCGAATGGACGACCTGCCCCTGCTCGGGCTTCGAGTTCGGCGAGTCGGGCGAGCTCGACCTCGTCCGGGCGCGTCCCGGCGCTCCGGAGGAGCGGCTGCCGCTGGATCCCTTTTTCGCCGACGGCGAGACGCCCGGGCCCGGAGCCGTCCTTCCGCGGTGGCCCGTCCGGAAGGGCGACGAGGATGCCGCGGAGAACGAAGGCTTCGCCGCCGCGGTGAGGAAGCGCCCCGTCGTGCCGATCCTGAAGCTCGCCGACTACGACCGCGACGGCCAGGCGACGGAGTTCGTCCTCCAGGTATCGGCGGGCCCCTGCGGACACCGGCCGTCGATCCTGGTGGGACTCGACTCGCGCACGAAGCGCCTTCGCGCGTTCGCGTCCGTCGAGGATCCGAAGAGCCCGCTCGTCCTCGAGCGGACGTCCGACTGGGAGAAGGTCCGCAAGGCATCCGGCAAGGTCTCGCTCGTACAGTACGGCTGCGGGGACCACGGGACCGAGCAAGAGGAGACCGTGACGGTCTGGACCGACGCGCAGGGCCTCCACGCGCGGCGGAGCACGAAGGCCTGCCCCTGACGCCTTCGGCCCGGCGCCTTCAGCGCGCGAGGCCCCAGAGAGCCGCGCAGGCCGCGCCGGCGCTCTCGTCCCCGACAGAGGAGAAGCCGAACCCGTTCCAGCGGTAGACCTCGGCGTGGAGCTTCTCCGCTCCCGGTCCCGGGACGAGATACGAGTCTCCGCGGTGGAGCGCGCAGAGGAGCCGGCCTCCCGGCAGGAGGCGCGCGTCGACGAGCGGCCAGGCGAGGCCGCTTCCCCGCCAGCGGGCGGCGAGGCCGTCCGGGCCGACGGCGTAGACGTAGGGGCGGACGCCGTCCTCGCCGTCGAGCGGGGACGGGTGGCGTTCGAGGGCGAAGAGAAGCTCCTCGCCCTCTTGCCCGGCGAGCCGGCCCGCCTCGAGGGAGAGGGAGCGGACGGCGCGGGTCGTGAAGAGGACCTTTCCGCCGCGAGACCCCTGGAGCGCCAGGCCGTCGCCGCGGTCGACCGGCCGGAGCGTGATCCCGGCGACTTCGAAGGGCGTCGCGAGCGGAACGCGGCAGCCTTCGATGGCGGAGAAGGCTGGCTCCGGACGCGAAGCAAGGCGCGGGAAGGAGCTGCGTAGGGGCGTTTCCGTCGGGATTCCCCGGCACGCGAGCGCCCCGCCTTCCACGCGGCAGTCGGCCAGCAGCCCTTCCTTGGACGAGGAATAGCGCTGGTCGAAGAGGAGGTTGCCGAGAGAGAAGAAGACGGGCCGCCCCGCCACGCACTCCGGCGGCTGCACGACGTGCGGGTGGTGCCCCACGACGAGAGACGCGCCATTGGCGACGAGCCACTCCGCGGCGGTGCGCTGGGCGGCGGAGGGCCACTCGAGGAGCTCCTCGCCCCAGTGGACGGAGACGACGACGAGGTCCGCGAGCCGCCGGGCGAGGCGGAGCCTCTGCGCCGCCTCGACGGACGGCACCTCGTTCACCGTGCCGTCTCTCCCCTTCACGAGGGAGAGCGCCACGAGGGCGACGGTCACCGCATCCTTCGTCCCGGGCTTTCCGAGCCTCACGAAGCGGGGAGAGCGCTCGAAGTCGAGGGCGAGGAGCCCTTCGTCGGCGAGGCGCGCGCGCGTCGCCTCGAGGCCTTCTTCGCCGAGGTCGCGGGAGTGGTTGTTGGCGAGGCCGAGGGCCGTGAGACCGGCGCGGGAGAGGAGGGCGAGCTGCCCCGGCGCGATCGGAAAGCAGGGGCCTTTCCCCGGGAGACAGGCCTCCTCGGCCCCCACCGCCCCCTCGAGGTTGGCGAGAACGAGGTCGCGCTGGCGGAAGAGCTTCGCGACGCCCGCGAACGGGGATCGCCCCGTACTCGCGAGCTCCTGGGAGACCTGTCGCGAGAGGAGGACATCCCCCGCGAAGAGGAGGCGCGGGCCGGTCTCGGCCGCGGCTGCCGCCGCTGCAGGAGCGCGAAAGGCTGGAGGAGAGAGGAGCAGAAGCCCGAGCGCGAGGCCCCTCGCGGTCACCTCTCCCCTCTCTCCGTGCTCCTTCCGATGAAAGGCGCCACCCAGGCGGGGCGCTTCTGCCGGTCGAGGTCCTGGCGCCACTCGTCGTCGTCCAGGAGCGATTCAGAGTGCACCTCGTACCACGCGTAGACGGGACCCCTCACGACCTCGCGCCTTCCGTAGTACGGAACGAGGAGGTCCCAGACGAGCGGCTTGCCGACGCCCATAAGGAGGTAGCCGGTTCCATCTCCCCCGCCCGCGACGTCGACGACCTTGGGCAGCGGGTCGGGGTTGGAGATGCCGAGCCTCTCGTTCGCGAGGCTCTTGAAGACGAGGAAGTTGTGCTCGGCCACGCGCCCCACGTGGGCGATCTCGTCGTAGTCGGACGGCGAGAGCGGCGCTCCCGCGAGCTCCTTCCGCGCCATCCCCGCGAAGAGGCGCGCCTTCGCCGCGACCTCCGCGAGACGCCTGAGGATGCCCTGCCGAAGCGGCTCGGCGCGGCCTTCGATCTCCTCCGACCCCGGGACCATCCCGTCGAGCCGGATCTTCTCGTCCCTCACGAGGACCGCCGCCGCGTCGAAGAGGGCGGCGATGGCTTCGAAAGAGGCCGGGTCGGCTTCGACCCAGCCGCGCGGGGGCCTGGGAACGATCTCCTCCCAGCCTCCTTCCCCCGCCTCCGCCGCCATCCGCTCGTTGACGAGGACCGTCGTGTGGCGGAGCGTGGTGAACGAGGCGAGGCCCGTCTGGAGGCGCTTGGCGCGCCAGAGCTCCCGGCCGTCGACGGCTCCCGCGAGCGCCTCCTCGGCCCACTGCACCGCGAGCGCGTCGAGCCAGCGGTGGTAGAGCGAGGGGCTCCTGGCGAACGCGGGACGATTTCGGCGCCACTTCTCGCCGAGCCGGTCGAGGGCTCCGCCGAGATTCGGGTAGAGCTTCAGCTCGTCGGAAAGGAGCGTCCGGGCGAACGCGCTGCCGGAGGCCGCCGCGAGATCGAGCCCCGACGGGAGGAGCCGGCGGTTCCCCGGATCCTGGATCTGCTCCGGGCCGGGCCAGCTCTCGTGGAAGACGGTGGTGAGGAAGACCTCGTTGTCGAAGCCGAAGGAGAGCGGGAAGAGGCCCGGTCCGTCCGCCGGACGCGAGGCGTACGGCGGGGGTGCGAAGGGCTTGTCGTCGAAGACGACCGGCGCACGCCCGGGCGCGAGGAACGGCTCGTAGGCGGCGATCCACACCCCCGCCTTCGCCTTCACGGCGGGCGGGAGGCTCGCGAGGTCGGCGAGGGCACGGGCGCGCTCGGCGGGCGAATGGCGTTCCACCTCGCGGCGCGCCACCTCGGTCAGGTAGCGGAACGCCATGAAGTAGCTCCGCATCCGCGGCGTCGCGGCGTAGTTCCCGCGCGGCTTCATCTCGCCGTAGGGGAAGCCCGGCCCGACGACGGGCGAATCCGCTCTCTTCAGGGCCAGGATCCGCGCGGCCTCCGGGCCGATTCCGGTGGCCGGCTTCGCCGTCCCGGCCGGGGCTTCCAGCTCTGCAGCCGCAGCGAAGACCGGGCCCCAGACCTTCGACCCGCCCGGCCCCGAGAGGGCCGCTCTGGCGCCCTTCACGAATTCCCAGAACGCCGGGATCGCCTGGACCCGCTCGCGCAGGATGAAGAGCCCCTGGAACGCCGCGGCGAAGTCCTCCCAGAAGACGTCCGTCGTGACGACGAGCGGACGGTCGAGGAAGCGCCCTCCGTAGAGCTCCGCGTCGTAGACGGAGTGGAGCTGCTCGGCGTCGGAGGGGCGGAAGAGCCCGCCGTGCCGCGCTAAGCGGTCGGCGTCGTCCTTCCCCTCGACGAACATCCAGGCGTTCGCCACGTTGCCAAGGGGGATCTGGGCGGGAACGAACCGGAGCGTCTGGCGGCCGTCCGCTTCCTTCGTCAGGCCGACGAGCCCCCGGCCGTCGGGAACGTTGCCGGGGGTCCCCGCGAAGGTCCACTCCGCCGCCACGCGGCGCGGCTCCACCTGCGAGGCGAAGACGAGCTCCACTCCGGGAACGCCGGCGGTCCAGTGGACGAGGCCGAGGCCGTTCGCGAGCCACGTGGCGGTGCCGCCCGAGAGCTTTCCGCCGAAGAACGGCTTCTCCTCCTCGGACCACCCGCCGGTGAAGCGGGCCTCGCGGAAGCGCTTTCCCGGCTCCTCGAAGAGGAGGCGATCCCCGGCCGGGTGGAAGCCGAGCGGAAGCGCCGACGCAGCCTCGACGCTGCTCGGGTACTCGCCCTCGCCGGCAACCGTGTCCATCGTCGCGTTCGGGCCGGCGATCTGGACGTCCCTCACGCCGCTCTCGGTGACGCTCCGGGTGGACCACGCTCCGCCGCCGAGCGCGGCGCCGTAGTAAAGGCGAAACTCGGTGACGAGCTCCCCTTTCGGCGTCGAGTAGAGGGACGGCCGCGGCCCGATGACGATCCGCCGCAGGGTCGTCGGGCTCTTCAGGAGGACCGTGGTCGCCCAGGCGCCCCCCTTCTCCTCGAACCGGAGAATCCGGTGCCCGGACGCCGACGCGGAGAGGAGAAAGAGCGTCTTCTCCTTCGCCGGGTGCCAAGTGAGGCCCTTGAGGGTCGTCCCGGCGGGCGCCTTCCAGGCGACGGGGGCCGTCCCCTCGCCCATCCTCCAGAAGCGGACGTCGTGGCCCGAGGCGCTCTTTACCTCGAGGGCGACGAGACCCCCCGCCGGAGAGACCTCGTAGTCGACGACCGACTCGCCCGCTTCGAGCGCGAGCGATACGGCCCCGCCCGGGGAGGCCGCCACGACCCTCTCGGGCGTGTCGTACGGGGAGGGCTCGGTCTTCTCGGTCTTTTCCTTCGCGAGGGAGACCGTGGGGAGGAGCGCGAGCAGGACGAGCGCGGCGGCGTTCTTCATCGTCTACCTGTACCCGGGATGATCTCTCACCCGGGAGGGCGTTCGCACCGGCCCGGGCGATCGAATACGGGCGCCTCGCGGCGCCCGGCTCATTCGTTCTTTCGGTGGACGGCCCCTACTTGCGCTTCCGCGGTCGCCGGGCATTGCTCGCGGGGCGCGGCGGACCTTCGTCGTTCTTCCGGATGATGAACTTCAGCGGGACTCCGGCGAGGTCCCAGTGCTCGCGGAGGCGGTTCTGGAGGAACCGCTCGAAGGAGAAGTGGAGCGGCTCGTCGCGGTCGGAGAAGAGCCGGATGAGGGGGGGATCGGAAGCGACCTGGACGGCGTAGCGGATCTTCATCTCGCGCCCCGACTTTCCCTTGGGGAGCTGCGCCTCGAACGCGTTCTTCAGGACGCGGTTCAGCTCGCCCGTCGGGATCTTCGTGGCCGACCGGCGGGCGACGGCGTCGGCCTCGGCGAGGAGCTTGTCGATGCCGAGGCCCGTCTTCGCCGAGACGGTCATGAAGGCGGCGCCGCGGGTGAAGACGAAGCGGCGGCGAACGTCGTCGCGAAGGTCTTCCTGGGCCTTCTCGTCGTCCGCGAGGAGGTCCCACTTGTTCGCGACGAGGATGAGCCCCCGGCGCGCATCCTCGGCGTAGCCGGCGATGTGGGCGTCCTGGGCGGTGATCCCTTCCGAGGCGTCGAAGATGATGATCGCCACGCGCGCGCGCTCCATCGCCTTGCGGGCGGCGACGACGGAGAGGAGCTCGGCCGAGTCGGTCGTCTTTCCCTTGCGGCGGATGCCGGCGGTGTCGACGAGGACGTAGCTCTTGCCGCCCCGTGTCAGGAGGACGTCGACGGGGTTGCGGGTCGTGCCGGCGATCTCGGAGACCATGACCCGCTCGGAGCCGAGGATCCGGTTGACGATCGACGACTTGCCGACGTTCGGCCGGCCGATGATGGCGACGGCGAGCCCCTCGACGCGGGTTTCCGGGTCGAGGTCTTCCGGCAGGCGCTTCTCGAGCTCCTCGAGGAGCTCGTCGGTGCCGATGCCGTGGACGGCCGAGACGCCGAAGACGTCGTCGAAGCCGAGCTCGTAGCCCTGCTCGAGCCCCTGCTCGGCCTCCTTGCGGTCGACCTTGTTCCAGGCGATGACGACCGGCTTGCCGAGGGCGCGGAGGCGCCCGGCGATCCGCTGGTCCTCGGGGAGGACGCCGTCGGAGCCGTCGAGGACGAGGACGATGAGGTCGGCGTCGACGACGGCGTCGAGGGCCTTCTCGCTCGTCCAGGCGGCGAACCCGCCGGCCGCGTCGAGGTCGAGGCCGCCGGTGTCGACGAGCTTCCAGCGCCGCCCCGACTCGCTGACGAGGTCGAGGGAGAAGGAGTCGCGCGTCATCCCGGGGCGGTCGTGGACGAGCGCCTTGCGGGTGCCGGAGAGGCGGTTGAAGAGGGCCGACTTGCCGACGTTCGGGCGGCCGACGAGGGCGACCGAGTAGGTGTGGGGACCTCGCGGGGCCTTGGGCTTTGCCATCAGCGGCGCCTTCCGCGGGGGGGCCCGCCGGTGGACTTGCGGGCCGGACCGCGTGGAGACTTTTCCGGACCCCGGGGCCCACGGGGCCCTCGTGGCGCCGGGCGCCGGGGCGCCGCGCGCTCGATCACGGCGGGGCGCGAGGTGCGCTGCGGGGCGGAGGCGCCCGTGAGGCGGAAGTCGAGAAGGCGCTTGTCGAAGTCGGCGCGGGTCAGCTTGACGCGGAGGTGGTCGCCGAGGCGGAAGACGCGGCCCGTCGAGGTGCCGACGAGGCGGTGCTCGACGTCCTCGTAGCGGTAGAAGTCGTCCTCGAGGGCGTCCATCGGGAGGAGGCCGTCGGCGTAGACCCCTTCGAGGGTGATGAAGAGGCCGAAGGGGACGACCGCCGAGACGTAGGAGTCGAACTCCTCCCCCACCTGCTTGGAGAGGAAGACGAACTTCTTCCACGACTGCGCCTCGCGCTCGGCCGACTCGGCGCGCCGCTCCCGTTCGGAACAGTGCTTCGAGGCTTCGTCGAGCCAGCGCTCGCGCCCCTCGGCCTCCGGGGCGGGGGGAGCCTGCCGCTTGGCGATCCACTCGCAGAGAGCCCTGTGGACGACGAGGTCGGGGTAGCGGCGGATCGGCGAGGTGAAGTGCGCGTAGTAGGTGGCCGCGAGGGCGTAGTGGCCGCGGCACTCGGGGGCGTAGAGGGCCTTCTTCTGCGCCCGGAGGACGAGGTCGGAGACGAAGCGCTCCTCGGGCTTGCCTTCGGCCTGGTCGAGGATCGTCTGGAAGATCGCCGGGCTGACGAGGTCGTCGTCCTCGGGGATCTCGTAGCCGAGCGGCTCGAGGACGGCCCGGAGCTCTCCGAGCTTTCTCTCGTCGGGCTTGTCGTGGACGCGGTACATCGCCGGCGTCGGAACGAAGACGAGGTGCCGGGCGACGGCCTCGTTGGCCGCGAGCATGAACTCCTCGATCAGCCGGTGCGCCTCGTTGCGGACCGCCTTGACGATGGCGACGACGTCGCCCGTCTCTCCGAGGACGAGGTCGGCGTCGGGGAGGTCGAAGTCGAGGGAGCCGCGGCCCCTGCGCATCCACCGGAGGGCGAACGCGGCCTTCCTCGCCACGAGGAGCATCGGCCGCACCTCGGCCGGGACCTTCTCCTCGCCGGGCTCGTCGCCCTGGAAGAAAGAGGCGACGTCGGAGTAGGTGAGGCGCGCCTTCGAGTAGATGGCGCTCCGGAAGAACTCGGCCGAGACCGTCTCCCCCTTCGCGTCGAGCGTGAGGAGGGCCGTGACGGTCCGCTTCACCTCGCGGGGGCGCAGGGAGCAGAGGTCGTTGGAAAGGCGCTCGGGGAGCATCGGGACGGCCCGGTCGGGGAAGTAGACCGAGGTGCCCCGCTCGAACGCCTCGGCGTCGAGGGCCGAGCCGGGGTGGACGTAGTGTGAGACGTCGGCGATGTGGATGCCGAGCCGGAAGCCGCCGCCGGGAAGCTCCTCGGCCGAGATCGCGTCGTCGAAGTCGCGGGCGGTCTCGCCGTCGATGGTGACGATGCAGTCGCGGGTCAGGTCGCGGCGCGTCGGCCGCTCCCACTCCTGGAGCGCGGCGTCCGCGCGCTCGGACTCCTCGATCGACTCCCTCGTGAAGGCGCGGGGGATGCCCCACTTGCGGGCCACGACCTCCACGTCGATCCCGACGTCGCCGGGGAAGCCGATCAGCTCGATCACTTCGGCCTGGGCGAGGCGGTGCTCGTCGGGCCAGGCGGTGATCCGGGCGTCGACGTAGATGCCGTCGGGGGCGTCGAGGTCCTTGCCTTCGGGGACGCGCAGGAGGGCGTCGATCTTGGTGTCGTAGGGGACGATGACGGTGCCGTCGGGGCCGCGGGCGATCCGCCCGACGACGGTTTCGCGGCGCCGCACGAGGACCTTCGTCACGGTCCCGGTCTCGGTCGGGCCGCGGAAGCCCTTTCGCGGCCGCGCCTTGTCGACGCGCACGAGGACGAAGTCGCCGTCGAGGGCCGAGCCCGCGCCGCCCCTCACGATCGGAAGGTCGGGGACGCCGCGCTCGCCCGAGAGAAGCCAGGCGCGCCCTTCGCCCCGGATGGCGATCCGGCCGGCGGTCAGGTTCGTGTTTTCGATGAGGGAGAGCTTCTCGCCGCGGGTCCTGACGACGAGGCCCTTGCGCTCGAGGCCTTCGACCTCGGCGTGGAGGGCGTCGAGGGCCGCCTCGTCGGGAGAGGGGCCGAGGACCTGTCTGGCCAGCTCGCGGAAGGAGAGGATGTGCCGCCCACGCGGAAAGAGGGCCGCGAGAACGCGGTTTTCGGGAATCACAGGGGTCACTGGGGTCACGATGTCCTTTCGGGGCGCCCCGCCGAGGCAGGCCTCCACCGCACGAGGCGAGGAGGAGTGGTGCGAAAGGGGGGACTCGAACCCCCACGGCTTGTTAAGAGCCACAAGGTCCTGAGCCTTGCGCGTCTACCAGTTCCGCCACTTTCGCACAAGCGGGGAGCGGGAGGATACGACGCGTCGGCGGGGACGTCAAACACCAGGAGTGCCTTCGGTACGCCGCTCCGGCGCGTCCGGCTCTCTCAGCCCGCCAGGTACGCCAGCGCGGCCGGGTCGTCGGGGAAGATGCGGATGAGGGTGTCGAGCCGCGTCAGCTTGAGGAGTGCCACGACCCGGTCCCTGGGCTTGACGATCGCCATCCGGCGGTCCCGCTCCTCGAAGCGCTGCAGGTAGCCGATCAGCTCCCCCAGGCCGGTGGAGTCGAGGGTGTCGATCTTCTCGAAGTCGAGCAGGACCGGCCCTTCGTCTTCCTCGAGGACCTTCTCGAGGAACTCGGAGAACTGCCGGGCGCTCTCGCCCAGCTTGACGACCCCCTGGATCCTGAGGATCGTCGCGCCGTCCCGCCGTTCGCGAATGATGATCACTTCCCTCCCCCCGAGGCGCGTTCACGGGAGGCGACGAAACGCCCGATCCGGCTGCGGTCGCGCGCGGAGAGCTCGAGGAAGCGGAGCCCGAAAACGGGGTGGAACGACGAGGCCTCGTAGGCCCGACGGGCGACCTGGCCGCGGCTCCTCACGGAGTCGGGGTCTTCGGGGAGGAAGAACTCCACGTCGACCACCCGGCCGACGTTCAGCTCGCCGTCCACCTCGGCCAGGAGACCGTTGACGGAGACGTTGAGCGTTTTCCCGTGGACGGTCATCCCCTCGACCCGGAGCTCGTGGACCCGGAGCATCGTGTTCACCTCGCGGCGCGCGGCGACCTCCGTGAGGCGGCGGACCTTGTCGAGCAGCTCGCCGTCCGGAAACGGGGCGAGGAGGAAGTCGTTGATGCCGGAGACGAGGCACTCCTCGAGGTGCGTCGAGCCGGACGGGACGACGACCATGATCGAGGTCCCACGCCAGCGCGGGACGTCGCGAAGGTGCTGGGCCGCCCGCACGCCTCCTTCGGGGCCGAACCCCTCGTCCAGTACGACGAGGTCCGCTCCCGGCGAAGCGGGGAGTGAGTCGAGCCCTTCGAGTGTCGCAACCGACGTGACGAGGTAATCGGCCCGCGTCAGGACCTCCTCGCGCCCCGAGAGGAGCCCGTCGCGGTGGCCCGCGAGGACGACGTGGCGGCGGACGGGAGGGGTCGTCACGCCGCGACTCCCTTCCGGACCGTCACGGCACCCGAGCAGACGCGCCGGCCCTCGGCGTCGGTGACCGTCCCCTCGAACCTGACGATAGGCCCGAGGACGCCGACGATCCGGACGTCGACGCTCAGGAGGTCGCCGCTTTCCGGGGTCCGGTCGAAGGTGAAGTCCGAGACTCCCGCCAGAAAGCCGCTCCGGCCGATGCCGGGGTCTCCCCCTTCCAGGAGGAGCGCCGACTGGGCGACGACCTCGACGAGGGTGAGCGGCGGGAGGAGCTCCCCCCCTTCCGTCCGCCTTCCGTTGCCGGTGACGAGCGCGCGGACGCGCCCCTCCGCCGGTCCGCGCTTCTCGACCGTGCGCTCTACGAAGCGGAAGGGGTAGACGTGGGGAAGGTCTTCCCGCAGAAAGTTCACGCGGCCTTCGACTCGACGAACTCGCAGAGGGCGTTCACGGAAGCGAAGGCCTTGACCCCCACCTCCTCGTCCTGGACCTTGATGCCGAACTCCTTCTCGATGCCGAGAACGAGCTCCAACGCGTCGATCGAGTCGAGTCCGAGCCCGTTCGGGTCGTCCCCGAAGAGGGGGGCGTCGTCCTTGATGGACGCCGGATCGACCTCCAGCTTCAGCTGCCGGACGATCAGCGCCTTGACGCGCCCCTTCAATTCTTCAACCTGCTCCATTCCGCCTCCTTCCGGGCGATCAGCCAGAGTATACGAGGCGCTGGGACCCGCCGGAGGAGGAGCCGTTCAGCCGACGAATCCGCCGTCGACGCGGATCGTCTGCCCGGTGACGTAGGCCGCCCCGTCGCCGCAGAGGAAGGAGACGAGGGGCGCGATGTCGGCGGGGGCGCCGAAGCGGCGGAGGGGGATCCGCTTCGTGAAGTCCTCGCGGGCCTCGGTCGTCAGGAAGGAGATCATCTCGGTCTCCACGAAGCCCGGCGCCACGCAGTTCACGGTGACCCCGTAGGGGCCGACCTCGGCAGCGAGCGATTTCGTGAAGGAGACGAGCGCCCCTTTCGCGGCGGCGTAGTTCGTCTGGCCCGCCGAGCCCATCAGCGCGGCGAGGGAGGAGATGTTCACGACGCGCCCCCAGCGGCGCCGGAGCATCCCGCGGACCACCGCCTTCGTCGCCCGGAAGGCGCCGCCGAGAGAGGTGTCGAGCACCGCGTCCCAGCTCGCCTCCGGCATCAGGGCGAAGAGCCCGTTCTTCAGGACGGCCGCGTTGTTGACGAGGACGTCCACCCCGCCGCGCTCGGCGTCGAGCCGGTCTGCGACGGCGACGATCTCCTCCCGGGAGGTGGCGTCCGCCTTCGCGGCTTCGGCGCTCCCGCCCGCTTCGGCGATCAGGCGAACGGTCTCGGCGCCGCCCGACTCGTCCGTCCGGTAGGTCACGAGGACGTGGAACCCGTCGGCGGCGAGCCGGACCGCGATGGCCTGCCCGATGCCGCGCGACCCGCCCGTCACCCAGGCGACCTTCTGGCGTTCGTTCAAGTGGTCTCCTTCGTATCCCCTGTCTCTACCCGGGCCGCGTCACCGTTGCCTGCTCGATCCGGCGACGCCCCGGGATCGGCCGCGAAACGGGCGATTCCGGCCGGCTCCTCGAGGACGTCCGCCTTCGAGCGCCGGAGGGTCCACCGGTGCATCCTGGACAGGATGTCCCCCGGGCCGGCCTCGGCGAACCGGCTCTCCCCCGCCGCCGCCATCGCCGCGAGGACGTCGGACCAGCGGGAGGGGCGGGAGATCTGCAGCCCGAGGACCTTTCGGGCCTCTTCTTCGCTTCTCACCACGCCGCCGAGCATCGGGGCGTAGAGGACCGCCCGGCCCGGCCACGTCATCCGGACCTCGCGGGCGACGTAGTCGGCCAGGCCGTCGGTGACCGGCTCGAGGAGAGGCGAGTGCATGGGCCACCCGAGAGGGAGCATCTCGGCCCTGAGCGCCCTGCGGGAGAGGTGGTCGAGGGCCCGAAGGACCAGCTCGCGCCGCCCCGTCAGGACGACCTGCTGGGCGGCGTTGACGTTCCCGATCGCGATCTCGTTCCGATCGCAGCCGAGGCGATCCAGGTCGGCGAGGACCTCCGCCTCCGGAACCCCGATGACGAATCCCATCGCCCCGGCCACCGCACGCTCCGTGAGGAGCCGCTCGGCTTCCAGGATGACGTCGAGAGCGACGTGCCGGTCGAGGACCCCGGCTCCGACGAACGCGGCGTACGTGCCGAGGCTGTACCCCGCGCAGGCCGCCGGCGCGAGCCGGTGTTCCGTGGCGAGGACGTCGAGCACGGCGACGGAAACGGCGAAGACGCCGACCTGGGCCGGCAGGTCGTCGTGGAGGTCGGAACGTCCTTCGCCGAAGAAGACCGCCGGGACGTCGACGCCGGACCGCTCCCGGACCTCCCCGAACCACGAGGCGACGTACGGGTAGGCGGAGGCGAGCGCCTCTCCCATTCCGGCCTTTTCCGAGAGCTGCCCCGGCAGGAGCGCCGCGAACCTCACGCCGCCACCTCCCGGTGGACGCAGCCCGCCGGGAACGCCTCGGCCAGGGAGACGGAGCGATGCCTGGCGAGGAGCCGCGAGAGGCGGGGGACGACCCGGCCGCGCGCGCCGAAATGGACGAGCCGGGCGATGGGCGAGAGCTCCATGGAGGGGTGCTCCTCGTCGACCTCCCAGGGGTGGAGGTAGAGGACGGGACTCTCGCCCCGCGAAAGAGCGGCCTCGACGGCGGCCGTGACGCGGGCCTCGCGCGAGAACCGGGAGGTCCAGCCGCCTCCGAGCATCGCGGGCCAGCCGAAGAGGGTCCCGACGAGAGGGGGAACCTCGAGGAGGTCGCCGGCGGAGGTCGAAAGCACGGTCGGCACGCGGGGATTGCCCGGCTCGCCGATCGGCGGGACCGCCAGGAGCGACGAGTCGACCCGGAACCCTTCCTCGACGAGGGTCGAAAGGTGCGGGCTCGAGGTGGACCTGAGAGACCACTCCGGGGCCCGGTAGGCCGTGACGCGCGTGCCGCCGGCCTCTTCGAGCGAGGCCTTCGCGGCGCGGACGTCCGCCCGGAACTCCTGCTCCGTCATGGTGTTGGCCCGCCGGTGAAGGTCGCCGTGGCAGGCCACCTCGTGCCCCCCCTCGGCGATGCGCCGGACGAGGTCGGGATACCGCCGGGCCACCCAGCCGAGGACGAAGAAGGTAGCGTGCGACGACGTCCGCTCGAGGAGCTCGAGGATCCGCCCGGTCGACGGGACGACGCGCGACGGAAACGACTCCCAGCGCTCCGGCACGTCGTAGACCGGGTGGCCGCAGACGTGGAACCACTCTTCGACGTCGACGGTCAGGACGAGGCTCGCACCGGGCATCGCGGCGAATTATGACTCGTCGGAACCGAGCGTCTTGTAGTGGACCGAAGCCCAGGCCGTGACCCAGGTGTCGCGAAACGGCCGGTAGTGACGGGGCCCGGTGAGGTAGATCGACCGGATCGGGACGACCTCGAACTTCCGGACGCGCCGCGACGCCTTGATGAGCATCTCGTTCTCGATCGCGTAGCGGTCCGCGGTGAGGCGCAGCTGCCGGAGGAGGTCCGTCGAGAGGAGCCGGTAGCCCGACTGCCCGTCCACCACCGGGAGGCTGGTCATCCGCGAGAGGACCTTGTCTCCCATTTCGTTGGCCCGACGGTTCTTTGCCGGCATCCCGTCGGGGCTGCCGAGGCGCGAGCCGATTACGAAATCGGCCCCCCCCCGGCGGGCCGCGGCGAGGAGAGCCGGGAGGTCCTCCGGGTCGTGCTGGCCGTCGCCGTCGACGAAGGCGACGTGGGTGAAGTCCCGTTCGAGAAGGACGGCGAGACCGTCGCGAAGAGCCTTCCCTTTACCACCATTCGCGGGGCGGCGGAGAACTTTCGCGCCGGCCTCGCGGGCGACCTCGGAGGTCCTGTCTTCGCTCCCGTCGTCGACGACGAGCACCTCCGGAACGTGCCGGAGAAGGCCCTTTACCACGTCACCGACCCACGTTTCACACCGAAACGCGGCGACGAGCGCGGCGGGCAGAAAGATGCTTTCCGTAGTTGACGTGCCCCGCAACTTTGTGAAAATTAGCACGAGCGCCTCATGGGCACACCTTCCGCCTTCCTCCCCATCCTCCTCATGCTCACCGCGGCCGCGATCATCGGGGCCGCTCTGCTGTTCCTGAACGGGGTTCTGGGCCGCAAGGTCCGGACCCTCCGCAAGCTCGGCCCGTACGAGAGCGGCCTGCCGCTCCTGGACGAGAGCCGAAAGCGGGTATCCGTAAAGTTCTTCATCGTCGCGATGGTCTTCATCCTCTTCGACGTGGAGACAGGCTTCCTCTGGCCGTGGGCCACCGTCCTCGACGAGGGCGGGTGGGTCGTCTTTTGGCCGATGGTCGTCTTCCTCGCCGTCCTGGCCCTCGCGGACGCGTACCTCTGGAAGAAGGGAGCGTTCGACTGGGAATGAGCGGCGGCGCGAACACACCCGTGGAAAACCTTCCCGGCCTGCCTCCCGTCGGCGAGCACGGGGCCCTTTCCTGCGGGAAGGAGCTCTCGTTCCCGCCCGCGGCCGAGGCCCGATTCCAGAAGCTCCTGACCCGCTACCCGACGAAGCAGGCCGCGCTCCTGCCCACCCTCTGGATCGCCCAGGGGGAGTGGGGCTGGATCTCGCGGGAGGCGGTCGACTACGTCGCGACCCGCCTGGGCCTCTCCTCCGCCTTCGTCTGGGGCGTCGTGACCTTCTACACGATGTACAACCGGGCCCCGGTCGGCAGGCACCTGATCCAGTTCTGCACCTCGATCTCCTGCCACCTGAACGGCGCCGAAGAGGTCTTCCACGCCTGCCGGAAGAAGCTCGGCGACCTGAAGCCGGGCCAGACGTCGGCCGACGGGAAGTTCACGGTCATCGAGGTGGAGTGCCTCGCCCAGTGCGACAAGGCGCCCGCCGTCATGGTGAACGGCGACGACCACGCGCGGATCACGCTCGATAACCTCGACGCCTTCCTCTCCGAGCTGAAATGAGCGATTTCGCGCCCGTCCTCTCCGCCCGCTTCGGGAAGAAGAACTCCTCTGCCCTCGCGACCTACGTCGCCGACGGCGGCTACGAATCGTGGAAGAAGGTCCTCGCCGGGTCGAAGACGGGCGAGTGGACCCCGGCGAAGGTGACCGACCTCGTCAAGGCCTCGGGCCTCAGGGGCCGGGGCGGCGCCGGCTTCCCGACCGGGATGAAGTGGACCTTCGTCCCGCCGAAGGAGAAGAGGGGCGACAAGCCCGTCTACCTCCTCTGCAACGCCGACGAGTCGGAGCCCGGAACGTTCAAGGACCGGATCCTGATCGAGAAGGACCCCCACCAGATCCTCGAGGGGATGATGCTCGCCAGCTTCGCGCTCGACGTGAAGCACGCCTACATCTACATCCGCGGGGAGATGGTCCACGGCGCCGAGATCCTCAACGCCGCCATCGACGAGGCCTACGCGGCCGGGCTCCTCGGGACGAACGTCCTCGGGAGCGGCATGGCCCTCGACCTGACGGTCCACCGCGGCGGCGGCGCCTACATCTGCGGCGAGGAGACGGCGCTCATCGAGAGCCTCGAGGGGAAGCGCGGCCACCCGCGCATCAAGCCCCCCTTCCCCGCCGTCTCGGGCGTCTGGAACGCCCCGACCGTCGTCAACAACGTCGAGACGCTCTGCTGCGTCAAGCACATCCTCGACCGCGGCGCCGACTGGTTCAAGGGGATCGGCCGGAACGAGCGCAATACCGGGCCGAAGCTCTACTGCGTCTCGGGGCACGTCGAGAAGCCGGGCGTCTACGAGGCGCCGATGGGGATCCCCTTCAGGGACCTCCTCGCGATGTGCGGCGGGATGAAGGGCGGCCGGAAGGTGAAGGCCGTCATCCCGGGCGGCTCCTCGGCCCCGATGCTGACGGGCGACGAGATGATGGACGTCCCCCTCGACTTCGACGGCGTCGCCGCCGCGAAATCGATGCTCGGCTCGGCCGCCATCATCGTCATGGACGAGACCACCGACATTCCGAAAGCGGTCACGAACATCGCGAAGTTCTACGCCCACGAGTCGTGCGGGCAGTGCACGCCGTGCCGCGAGGGGACCCCGTGGCTCCACAAGATGCTCAAGCGGATCGTGGCCGGCCAGGGGAAGAAGGCCGACATCGAGATGCTCATGCAGGTCGCGGGGCAGATGGGGAACGGCATGACGATCTGCGTCTTCGCCGATGCGGCGATCGCGCCGATCCTCTCGGCCATTCCGAAGTTCCGCGAGGAGTTCGAGGCGTACGTCGCGAAGTCCGCCTCCCCGGGCTTCGAGCAGGCAGCCGCGGCCGGGATCACCTCCGAGGTGGCCGAGCGGACGGCGGAAGGGATGCACTCCTGATGGCGAAGGTCACCGTCGACGGACGGACCGTCGAGGTCCCCGGCACCGCGAACGTCCTCGAGGCGTGCCGGGCGGCCGGGGTCGACGTCCCCCACTTCTGCTACCACCCGCGCCTCTCCATCGTCGGCCAGTGCCGGATGTGCATGGTCGAGATCGAAGGGGTCCCGAAGATCCAGGCCTCCTGCACGGTCCCCGTGCGCGACGGGATGGTCGTCCTCGCGTCTTCCGAGAAGGCCCTCTCCGCCCGCAACGCGACGATGGAGTTCCTCCTCATCAACCACCCGCTCGACTGCCCCATCTGCGACCAGGCGGGCGAGTGCAAGCTGCAGGACAACGCCGTCGCCGCGGGACTCCCCGTCTCGCGGACGGTCGAGCCGCGCCGCCAGTTTCCCGGCTACGACCGGACGGACATCGGCCCCCACGTCATCGCCGACATGACGCGCTGCATCCAGTGCACGCGCTGCATCCGGTTCTGCAACGAGATTTCCGGCACCGGCGAACTGTCGCTGATCGAACGGGGCGGCCACGCTTTCGTCTGGACGCACGAGGGGAAGGCGCTCGACAACGAGTGGTCGGCCTGTGCCGCCGACGTCTGCCCGGTCGGCGCCCTGACGACCAAGGAGTTCCGCTTCAGGAAGCGCGTCTGGTGGCTCGACAAGGCGAAGTCGGTCTGCGACGGATGCGAGATCGGCTGCAACATCTCCATTGAGCACCGCGACCGGACCGTCTACCGGTTCCTGCCGCGCGTGAACCTCGCCGTGAACGACTTCTGGATGTGCGACTACGGCCGCTTCCGCGCCGAGGAGCTGAACGGGAACGACTTCACGCGGCCCATCCTCAGGGCCGGCGGGAAGGCCCGCGAGACCCACTGGGGCGAAGCGCTCGACGCGGTCAAGGCCGCCGTCGACGCCGCCGTCGCGAAGGACCCGGCCTCGGTCCTCGTCCTCGGCTCGGCCCGCCTCGCCACCGAGGAAAGCTGGCTTCTCGCGCAGCTCTTCAAGGGAACCGTCGGCGCGTCGCAGGTCGAGTTCCACCCCGACCTCGGCCCCGAACGAAAGATCAAGAACCCCGCCGTACCGGGCGGCTGGCTCGTCGGCAGGGAGGCCGCGCCGAACTCGCGCGGCGCCGAGGCCGCGGGCGTGGCCCGCGCCGGCAAGGGCTCCGCCCTCGCCCGCCTCCTCGACGGGTCGTACACGCCGGAGGTCCTCTACGTCGCCGACGCCGAGTTCACCTCGCGCGTCTCGGACCCGAAGTTCGTCGAGGCGCTCCGGCGGGCGAAGACGCTCGTCGTCCACGGGCGGCGGACGAACCCGCTCACCGAGGCGGCCGACGTCCTCCTCCCCGTGGCGAGCCTCGCCGGCAAGGAAGGGACGTTCGTGAACGTCCTCGGCCTCGTCCAGAGGTTCCAGCTCGCCATCGTCCCGCCGCCGATCGTGAGGACCGACCTAGAGGTCCTCCTCCACCTCGGGAAGAGGTGGGGCGTCTTCGACCCGCAGTGGACGGCCCGGGCCGTCTTCGAGCGGATGAAGGGGACCGTGCCGGGCTACGCCGGCCTCGAGTGGGACTCTGCGGCCCTGGCCGGGAGCGACCCGTCGGCCTCCCCGACCTCGGCCTACGACGTCCTGCTCGAGAGGCGGCTCTCGAATCCCGCCGAGATCCTGGCGTCCGCCGCCGAAGCCCGGGGAGCCAGAGCGGCCGGAGGAGAGAAGTGAGCGACGCCACTTTCACCATCGTCGCGGCGATCGTGAAGATCCTCCTCATCTGGGCCATCGCCCTGGCGGCCCTCCTGCCGAACCTCGTCTGGGCCGAGCGGCGGGGCGCCGGGATGATCCAGGACCGTCCCGGCCCGAACCGGGTCGGCCCCTTCGGCCTCTTCCAGGCCGTGGCCGACGTGATCAAGCTCTTCATGAAGGAAGACGTCACGCCGACCTACGTCGACAAGCTCCTCTACAACCTGGCGCCCTGGATCACGATGATGCCGGCCCTCGTGACGTTCGCCGTCATCCCGTTCGGCGCGCCGCTCGACGTCACGCTCGGCGGCGTCACCCGGCACGTGCCGCTCATCATCGCCGACGTCAACATCGGGATCCTCTACATCTTCGCTTTCTCGTCCCTCGGCATCTACGGCATCGTCCTGGCCGGCTGGGCGTCGAACAACAAGTACTCGATGATGGGGGGCCTGCGCGCCTCGGCCCAGATCATCAGCTACGAGCTCTCGATGGGCTTCGCAGCCGCCTCGACGTTCCTGGTCGCCGGATCGCTCCGCCTCCCCGCCGTCGTGGAGTGGCAGCAGTCGCACGTCTGGAACGTCGTCCCCCAGTTCTTCGGGTTCCTGATCTTCCTGATCGCGGTCTTCGCCGAGACGAACCGGCTCCCGTTCGACCTCGCCGAGGCCGAGGCCGAGCTCGTCGCGGGCTTCCACACCGAGTACTCGGCCTTCAAGTTCGGCATGTTCTTCATGGGCGAGTACGCGAACATCATCGCCGCCTCGGGTCTCGTGGTGACCTCTACTTCGGCGGCTGGTCGCTCCCGGGGGTCACCTTCACCGGCGTCTGGGGAGCCCTCGCGTCGATCGCCGTCTTCTTCGCGAAGACGCTCGCGTTCATCGCCCTCTTCATCTGGGTCCGCTGGACGTTCCCCCGCTTCCGGTACGACCAGCTCATGGACCTGGGCTGGAAGGTCCTCCTCCCGCTCTCCTTCCTCCACCTGATCGTCGTGGCGGCGTTCGTCGCCGCGAAATGAGGGACTGAAGCCGATGTCGCTCGAGCTCGTCGTCTTCGCGATCGCCTCGGGGCTCGCGATCGTCTCCGCCCTCGCGATGGTCGTCGTCAAGACGCCCGTCAAGAGCGTGATCTCCCTCGTCCTGACCTTCTTCGCCCTCGCGGTCCTCTCGATCCTCCTGTCGGCCCCCTTCATCGCGGCGCTGCAGGTGATCGTCTACGCCGGCGCGATCCTCGTCCTCTTCCTCTTCGTCGTCATGCTCCTGAACCTGACGCAGGAAGCGGAGGGGCACGACGAGAGGCCGATCCAGAAGCTCCTCGGCCTCGTGACGGTCGTCGCCCTCGGGGGGCTCCTCCTCGGCGTGACGCTGAAGGCCGGGGCGCCGCCGGTGCCGGCGGCCGGGGGCCCGATCGGCAACGTGACGGACGAGATCCCGATCCTGGGCAGGCTCCTCTTCTCCGACCACCTGCTCGCCTTCGAAGCGCTCTCGGTGCTGCTCCTGCTCGCGGCCGTCGGCGCTCTCATCCTCTCCAAGCGGAGGTTCGACTGAGATGGAGGGCGCCGCAATGAACGCCGTCGTCCCGATGACCGTCCCCCTGAACGCCTACCTGGCGGTCGGGACGATCCTCTTCGTCATCGGGCTCGCCGGGGCGCTCCTGAAGAGGAACACCCTTTCGATCTTCCTCTCGATCGAGCTGATGATGAACGCCGTCAACCTCCTCGTCCTGGCCTACGCCCGGATGCGGGGAGACGCGACCGGCCAGATGGTCGTCTTCTTCGTCATCGCCATCGCCGCCGCCGAGGCGGCCGTCGGCCTCGCGATCTTCGTCGCCCTCTTCCGCACGCGACGGACGATCGACGTCGACCGGCTCAGCTCGCTGAAGTGGTGAGGGACACGACGCCATGACTCTTCCCCTCTGGCTCATCCCCGCCCTCCCGCTCGCGGGGTTCCTCCTGAACGGCCTCGTCGCGCTTCTCAACGGGTGGCGCCGGGCTGCGAAGACGACCGCCGAGTGGCGCGCCGCCAACCCGGACGACCACGGCCACGACGATCACGCGCACGGTCACGACGACCACGCCGGAGCGGATCACGGCCACGACGCTCACGGGCACGGTCCCTCCGGTCCGTTCCTGCCATACGGGGAGCGGCTCTTCCACGGCGTCGTCGGCGTCCTCTCGGTCGGCCTCGCCGCCGTCGTCGCCTTCGCGAACCTCGTCCCCTACGTCCTCGGCTCCCTCGCCACCGAAGGGGGCCTCGCCCCCGTGATCCAGACGGCGTACCGCTGGATGGCGGCGGGGCACGTGACGGTCGACCTGGCCTTCCGGCTCGACGCGCTCTCGGCGATGATGATCGCGTTCGTCACGTTCGTGGGGCTACTCATCCACGTCTACAGCGTCGGCTACCTGCAGGACGAGGAAGGGTACGGGCGCTACTTCGCCTACCTGAACCTCTTCATGTTCGCGATGCTGACGCTCGTCCTGGCCAACAGCCTGCCGGTCCTCTTCATCGGCTGGGAGGGCGTCGGGCTCTGCTCCTACCTCCTCATCGGCTACTACTACGAGAAGGACTTCGCCCACGCGGCCGGCAAGAAGGCGTTCGTCACGAACCGGATCGGCGACTTCGGGATGGTCCTCGGGATCTTCGGCATCCTCGCCCTCTTCGGGACGACGGACTTCTCCTTCGTCGACCTCGCAAAGCAGGGGGCGATGAACGGCCACGCGCCGCTCGGCGTCTACGCCGTCTGCCTCCTCCTCTTCCTCGGCGCGGTCGGCAAGAGCGCGCAGGTGCCTCTCTACGTCTGGCTGCCGGACGCCATGGCCGGCCCGACGCCCGTCTCCGCGCTCATCCACGCCGCGACGATGGTCACGGCGGGCGTCTACCTCGTCGCCCGCTGCTCGGCCGTCTTCGTCCTCGCCCCCGACGCGATGACGCTCGTCGCCTGGATCGGCGCCCTGACCGCGGTTCTCGCCGCGACGATCGGCCTCGCCCAGAACGACATCAAGAAGGTCCTCGCCTACTCCACCGTCTCGCAGCTGGGCTACATGTTCCTGGCGTGCGGCGTCGGAGCGTTCGGCGCGGGGATGTTCCACGTCTTCACCCACGCCTTCTTCAAGGCCTGCCTCTTCCTCGGCTCCGGCTCGGTCATCATGGCGATGCACCACGAGCAGGACATGCGCGCCATGGGCGGCCTCGGGAAGCGGATCCCGAAGACCTTCCTGACGATGATGTTCGCCACGGTCGCCATCGCCGGGATCCCGCCGCTCGCCGGCTTCTTCTCGAAGGACCAGATCCTCGGCGCGGCGTTCGGCGCGGGCCACCCGGTCCTCTTCGCGGTCGGCCTCTTCACCGCCGGAATGACCGCCTTCTACATGTTCCGCCTCGCGCGGATGACCTTCTACGGCGAGTTCCGCGGGCCGAAGGGGGCCGAGGCGCACGTTCACGAATCGCCTGCCACGATGACCGTGCCGCTCGTCGTCCTGGCGTTCTTCTCGGTCGTCGCCGGCTTCCTCGGGGTGCCCGAGGTGCTCGGAGGAAAGAACCGCTTCATCGAGTTCCTCGCCCCATCGCTCGCCGTTGCGCACCCGCACCACGTCACCCACCTGACCGAGTGGATCCTGATGGGCCTCTCGGTCGCCGTCGCGACGGCGGGCATCGTCCTCGCCTGGCGCTGGTACGGTCAGCGCGGCGCGACCGCCGAGGTCCCGAGCGCGCCGGCGAACGCCTTCTACCTGAAGAGCGGCCTCCTCGGCCGCCTCGTGGAGAACCGGTGGTTCGTCGACGAGGGGATCGAGGCCGGCGTTCTCGCCCCGTTCCGGAAGATCGGGACGTTCCTCTGGCGCGGCTTCGACTCCCTGGTCATCGACGGCGTCATCAACGCCTCCGCCTTCCTCGTCGAGCTGACCGGCGACCTCTTCCGGTTCTTCACGACCGGGAACGTCCGTAACTACGCGCTGAGCTTCACGCTCGGCGTCCTCGCCTTCGCGTTCTACGTCTTCCTGCGGTAGGAGAGCATGCTCGACTCCAGCACCTCCATCCAGTGGCTCGGGGCCGACATCCTGACGACGCTCGTCTTCCTGCCGTCGCTCGGGGCCCTGGTCCTCCTCTTCCTCTCGAACGAGGCCAAGAACGCGATCCGCGCCGTCGGGCTCCTGGCGAGCGGAGCCACGTTCGCCGTCTCGGTCGCCGTCCTCCAGAAGTTCAACCCCGCAATCGCCGGGATGGAGGCCTTCCGGCCTCTCCTCGTCGACCGGCCGTGGATCCCGCGCTTCGGGATCCGCTACCTGATGGGGATCGACGGGATCTCGCTCGTCCTCCTCCTCCTGACGACCTTCCTGACGTTCCTCGTCCTCGTCTACTCGTTCGGGCAGACGGTGCCGAAGCTGCGCGGCTACGTCGCCGCGTTCCTCGTCCTGGAGACGGGGATGCTCGGGAGCCTCGTCGCCCTCGACGCGATCCTCTTCTACGTCTTCTGGGAAGTGATGCTCATCCCGATGTACTTCATCATCGGGATCTGGGGCGGCAAGCGTCGCATCTACGCGACGATGAAGTTCGTCCTCTTCACCCTGGCGGGCTCGCTGCTGATGTTCGTCGGGATCCTCTTCGCCTCGGGCGTCCACGCCCGGACGACCGGCATCCTGACCTTCTCCCTCCTCGAGTGGATCCCCGCAGCCGCCTCCGGCGCGTGGGGTCTCACCGGGACCCAGGAGGCCCTCCTCTTCTGGGCCTTCGCCCTCGCCTTCCTCGTGAAGGTCCCGCTCTGGCCGCTCCACACCTGGCTCCCCGACGCCCACGTCGAGGCGCCGACGGGCGGCTCGATCATCCTCGCCGGGGTCCTCCTGAAGCTCGGGACGTACGGCCTCCTCCGCTTCACCCTCCCGCTCTTCCCCGGCGCGGCCGCCCGCTACGCGCCCGTCATCGCCGTCCTCGCGCTGATCGGCATCGTCTACGGCGCCTGGGTCGCCGCGGCCCAGAAGGACATGAAGAAGCTTGTGGCCTACTCCTCGGTCAGCCACCTCGCCCTCGTCGTCCTCGGGATCTTCGCGGGGAACGTGACGGCGGTCTCCGGCGCGGTGATCCAGATGGTCGGGCACGGCCTCACCACGGGCCTCCTCTTCCTCCTCGTCGGCGTCCTCTACGAGAGGCGCCACACGAGGGAGATGGCCGACTACGGCGGCGTCGCCTCGCAGGTCCCGATCACGACGACCCTCTTCATCATCGCCGTCCTCGGCTCCGTCGGCCTGCCGGGCCTCAACGGATTCGTCGGCGAGTTCCTGATCCTCGCCGGGGTCTTCAAGGCGAACGTCGTCTGGGCCGCGGTCGCGGCGACGGGCCTCATCCTCGGCGCCATCTACCTCCTCACCCTCGTCCAGAAGGTCTTCTGGGGACCGAACCGGGTGAAGGCCAACCTCGGCCTCACCGACATCAACGCCTGGGAATTCGCCGCGGCGATGCCGATGATCGTCCTCGTCGTCCTCTTCGGGGTCTGGCCGCAGCCGGTCCTCGACCTCGTCCGCAACTCCGTCGAGACGGTCGTGCAGATCGCCACCGTCCGGATGGTCCCGTGACGTCCGCCACCGAGAGGAGCTGCTGAACGTGACCGGCTTCCTTCACGTCTCCCCCGCCGACCTCGCCACCGTCGGTCCCGAGATCTTCCTCTGCGTCCTCGGGATCGCGCTCGTCCTCCTCGACGCGTTCGCCCGGCCCCTCCGGCCCGCCTTCCCGTACATCACCCTCGCGGGCGTGGCGGCGGCGAACTTCCTCGGCGGCTACGCGCCCGGGAGCGCCTTCGCGGGCGCGATCGAGGGCTCAGAGCTGACCCGGTTCATCGACCTCCTCGCGCTCACGGCCGTCGCCCTCGTGACGCTCGGGGCCGACGCCCTGCTCGCCCGCGACAAGAGGAACCAGGGCGAGTTCTACGCCCTCGTCCTCTGGGCCGCCGCGGGCCTGACGCTCATGGTGAAGGGGAACGACCTGCTCGTCGTCTTCATCGGCCTCGAGCTGATGTCGCTCGGACTCTACGTCCTGGCCGCCTGGTACCGGGACGTCCCCGAGGCGACCGAAGCGGCGATGAAGTACTTCCTGATGGGCGCCCTCGCGTCCACCTTCTTCCTCTACGGCCTCGCCACGGTCTACGGAAGGCTCGGCTCCACGCGCCTCTCGACGCTGAAGGGCGCGCTCGCCGGCGGCGAGGGCTTCTCCGACCCGATGCTGCAGATCGGGCTCCTCTCGATCCTCGCCGCGCTCGCCTTCAAGATCGCCCTCGTCCCGTTCCACGCCTGGGCCCCCGACGTCTACCAGGGGATGACGACGCCCGCCGTCGCCTTCCTCTCCACGGCGCCCAAGGCCGCCGCCGCCGTCGTCGCGGTGAAGGTGCTCGCCGCTCTCGCGCCCGCCGGGCTCGGAGAGCCGTGGCGCCCGCTCCTTTCGATCCTGGCGATCCTGTCGATCCTCTTCGGTAACATCGTCGCCCTCGCCCAGCGCGACCTGAAGCGGATGCTCGCCTACTCGGGCATCGCCCAGATGGGCTATGTCGCCATCGGTCTCGCGACCTTCGACGGGCAGGCGTTCGAGGGGATCCTCGTCTTCCTCGCGGGCTACCTCGTCACGAACATTGCCGCCTTCCTCGCGGTGGGCGCGCTCTCGAACGGGGAGAAGGAGCCCCACCCGCTCGCCGACGTGGCCGGGATGGGACGCCAGCGCCCCTTCGCGGCGACGGTCCTGACGCTCGCGATGTTCTCCCTCACGGGCCTTCCCCCGACGGTCGGGTTCATCGGGAAGCTCCTCGTCTTCCGCGCGGCGGTCGATGCGGGCCTCTTCACCCTGGCCCTCGTCGGCATCTTCGGGAGCCTCGTCTCGGCGGGGTACTACCTCAGGGTCGTCTACTACCTCTGGATGAAGGAGCCGAGCCGCGAGGTCGAAGCTCCCCAAGAGGACGTCCTCTCCGGGGCCGCATACATCCTGGTGACGGCCGCGATCCTCGTCCTGGGCGTCCTTCCCCGGCCTCTCCTGGACATCGCCCGAAGCGCCGTCCAGTCCCTTCCCCGCTGAAGGGCGGCGGCTTCCTCCATGCACGTCCCGCGAAGGGTCACGGAAGGGCCACGGGAGGTCCTTCCGTGACCTCCACGGCGGTCCGCTCGCGCCGGGACGGGCTCTCGGAGGCCGCCACCCACCGCCTCTCTCTGCTGCTGCGCGTTCTCGGGGGCCTCGAGGCCGTGGGTGTCGACACCATCTCCTCGGCCGGCCTCGCAGAGCGGCTCGGAGGGAACGCGGCCCAGATCCGCAAGGACCTCGCGCACCTCGGCGAGTTCGGCGTCCGCGGAGTGGGGTACCGGGTGGCGGACCTCAAGGCCCGCCTCGGCGCGATCCTCGGGCTCGACCGGGTCCGCGTCGTCGTGATCGTCGGCGCCGGGCACCTCGGTCAGGCGCTCGCCGACTCGAAGAACTTCAACGGGGACTCGTTCCGCGTCGGCGCGCTGTTCGACGTCGACGGCCGGAAAGTGGGCGGAAGATCGAGGACGGGAATCCCGATCCGGCACGCGGAAGCGCTCCGCGAGTCCGTTTCGGAGCTTGGCGCCGAGATCGGCGTCGTCGCCGTGCCGCCCGAGAACGCCGCCGGCGCGGCGCTCTCGCTCGCCCAGGCCGGGGTGCGCGGAATCCTGAATTTCGCGCCGACGGTCGTCGGCCCCTTCGCCGGGACGACGGTGAAGAACGTCGACCTGACGCTCTCCCTCGAGACGCTCGCGGTCCAGCTGGCGCCGGCCGCCGGCTGAGGCGGGGCTCGGCTCGGGCGGGACGCGCCGGTCAGCCTCCCCCGCCAGGCAACCCGCAGGCCCTGGAAAACCGGTGCCGGTTCCGCGCGAACGTCCGGTAGCCGAGGTCGAAGAGACGCGAGAGCCCGGGAGTCACCGACAGGAGGTAGAGCGGCCACGCCCACCAGATCCGCCGCATCACGTACCGGTAGGCCTCGGCCCCGTGCAGGTGATCTCCAGTGGGGAGGAGGAGCCGGATGTCGTGGAGCAGCTCGTCCGCCGGGAGAGGAATCGCCTCCGCCACCCACGGGCTCTGAAGCGGCGCAATGGCAAAGCCGTGCCGAAGGAGAGTCGGCCCCCAGAACGGGACCCACCGGCGGCAGAAACCGCAGGAGTCGTCGTAGAGAACGCAGGGAAGCGCGGCCCCTGGAGTCATCAAGTCTCCTCCCTTCTTTGCCGAGCCGCACGCCCCCGTGAACCGTGACGGCAGAGCCCTCCGCGAGGAACGCCGATGCGGGGGCGGCGGACAACGGCGCGGCAAACTCGGCGCCGTAGAGAGCCGTGACGTCGGCCTGGAGGTGGGCTCGGGAGGCAGGGGCGAGACGCCACGGCGGATGCGCGACGCGGTATCCGGTGGTCCCCCCGTCGCGTCGGGAAACGTAGCCCCAGTAGTGCTCCACGACGAACTCCGCCTCGCTCCCCGGAACGAGGACGGCGGCGGGCGCCGATGCCGTCACCTCGACCCGTTCCTCGCGCCCCCGATGCGTCCAGCAGTAGGACGCCCCGCGCACCTCGCCGTCCCCGCTCTCGAGGCTGTAGCTCATCGGGAGCGCGACGTACCGCTCGTTGTAGAGGGTCCGCGCCATCCAGGCGATGGCCGCGCGCGGAACGATCTCCTTGACGAAGACGACGCCGCGATGCCAGCCGTCGGGAACCCTCCGGCGGACGTAGAAGCGAAGGTTCACCTCCGGGAAATTCGTGTGGAACGGCACCGGCACCCCGAGGACACGCGTGTTCACGAAGAGGAAGCCGACGACGCTCGCGAGATGCCGTCCATTCCAGTCGTCGAGCTCGGTCCCCTTCGGCACGAGCGGGCGGAGAGTCACAGGGTCCACCTCGTAGTTGAGGATCGCGAGGTGGCGCCACTCGGCCGTGAGGAAGGGGGCGGACCCGTCCAGGCCTTCGGAACCCGGGGGCTTTCCTTCTTCCGCGAACCTCACGGGCAGGTCGTGTAGCCGGGCGAGTTGAAGCTCGCGTCGTAGACGCCGACGCATCGGACCGTTCCGCTCCCCGTCACGGGCCCGCCCGCGAGCTGGGACGTTCCGACGAGGACCGTCATGGTGGAACCGGATGCCGAGGCGGCGCTGATCGAGTTGCTCCCCCCGAAGACCTTCGACCCTTCCACGGTCGAGAGGAAGCTGCCGGGAGAGCCGGCGTCCGTCGATGCGAAAAGACCCGTGCTGCCACCGCTCAGGACGCTGCCCCGGATGGTCACGTTTCCCCGGTCGTTGAAGACGGCCGTCTGGCCCGAGGTGACCCTGGCATCGACGAGAGTCGGCGACCCGAACACGTTGTAGAAGCCGTAGGCGTAGCCGCCCGAGGAGCTGATCGTCACCGCGGTGAGAACGGAGCTGCCGCCGCTGTTGTAGACGGCGATCGGAAAGGAGCCACCGGTCGCCGCGGCCGTGACGTGCGTCAACCGGAACGAGCCGGAGCAGAAGATGGCCGCGTGAACGTTCGCTCCCGCGCTCTCGACCGTCAGGAAACGGAGTTCCGCGTTGCTCGAGCCGACGACGGTGCCGGTGCTCGGAGAGCCGGCGCTGGTGCTTCCGAGGAGCCTCGTGACCCCTTCGCCCGAGCCTTCGAGATCGACGTACGGCTTCATGGTGAGCGGGGTCGTTCCCACGTCGTAGACCCCCGGCTCGACCTTCACCAGCCAGGGATTGGTCGCCGAGGCGGTGGTGATCCCGGCCAGGGCGGCGAGGAGAGCTGCTCCGTTCTGCGCGGCCGTTCCCACGGGCCCGACGAGGAGGGTCCTTGAGCCCCCCGTGCTCGGCGCGTAGTAGCCGTTGACGTCGACGAGCAGGTCGAAGCCGGAAACGCCGGCCACGGCCGTGAGGGCGCCGCCCGTACCGAGCGGAACCACCGCCGCGTTCGCGACCGTCTGCCCGGCGAGGTAGTTGAGCGTGGAGACCGACGCCGCAGCGCCTCCGGCGGGAAAGACGAGGAGGAACCCCGCACCCAGCGTGTTCGTCACGGTGAAGTTCACCGAAACGGCCTGCGCGCTCGACGGGATGTCGCAACGCCCCGCAAGGGTGAAGTCCCGGGGTGCTGACGACGGCATCGAGGGAGGACCGTAGCCGGGAGGGAACCCGCTGTCGCGCGTATCTGCGACCCGGCAGGGCGCTATTCCCGTGAAGACGAGCGGCGGCGTCGGGACGGCGTCGAGAGCGTCGATCGAGTCGGCCCGGGCCGCGGCCGACATTCGGCTCGAATCGGAAGCGCCGGAGGCGGCACCGGCTGCCGCCCAGGTCGGTGGAGCGTTCCAGGTCCCGAGCGGGATCTCCCCCGCGCGGAGGGTCCGGCCCCAGGTCACACCGAGAGTCAGAATCGCGACGAGAATGCTCGTTCTCTTCATCTCTTCAGTCCTCTCGACCAGTTTTCCGAGACGAGGCTCGGCGACCGGGCTGCAGGAGGAAGACGAAATCGGGCCACAGTATGTCCCTGTCGGGAGCAACCCGGCAAGGAGACCGTTCGCCGGAGCGCGGGGGCTGGCCGGGTCTGCCTCTGGCGAGGCACGGGAGCTGGCGCCTGAGGGCGGCGCCAGCTCCCTCGGGTGTCAGGACTCGAGCGCTTCCCTCTTGGCCCGGGAGACGGCCTCGGCCCGCTTCGAGTCGTTCGGGCGGTCGTCGGAGATCTGCCCGTCGCGGATCCGGATGATCCGCTTGGCGTGCGCGGCGATGTCTTCCTCGTGCGTGACGAGGACGATCGCGTTCCCCAGGTCGTTCAGCTCGCGGAAGAGCCGCATGATGTCCTCGCCGGTCTGCGAGTCGAGGTTTCCCGTCGGCTCGTCGGCCAGGAGGATCGAGGGGTTCGTGACGAGGGCCCGCGCGATCGCCACGCGCTGCCTCTGGCCGCCCGAGAGCTCGTTGGGGTTGTGGTGCGAGCGGTCGGTGAGGCCGACGTGCTCGAGCGCCTTCTCGGCCTTTTCCCGACGCTCCTTGCGCGCCAGGCCGGCGTAAACGAGCGGAAGCTCGACCTGCTGGAGGGCGCTCGTCCGCGGCAGGAGGTTGAACGTCTGGAAGACGAAGCCGATTTCCTTGTTGCGGATCCTCGCCAGCGAGTCGTCGTCGAGGTCCTGCACGAGCTGCCCGTTCAGGAGGTAGGTGCCGGCGGTCGGCGTGTCGAGGCAGCCGATGAGGTTCATCAGCGTCGACTTCCCGGAGCCCGAGGGCCCCATGATGGCGACGTATTCGCCCTTGCCGATGGTGAAGGTGACCCCGCGGAGGGCCCGGACCTTCTCCTCGCCCACGACGTAGGTCTTCTCGATCTCACGCATTTCGATCAGTATCGACACGGCATCACCCCAGGAACACGGCCGCGAGCGCCGCTTTTCCGAGCACGTAGAGGGACCAGAGGACGACGGGGACGCCGACGGCCGCCCCGGACGGCATCTGGGGGAGCTTCTTCATCCCGACGGCGAGGAGGGCGAGCGCGGCGAGGCTGAAGAGGTCTGCCGACGATGCGACCGACGCGAGGAAGGCCGGCGCGTCGGGCGGAAGGAACGCGCCGACGTTCGACTTCAGCGCCTTCTGGATGGAGAACTGCGATTCGGAGGCCTCGGGCAGCGACGCCAGGATCGGGATCGCCACGAGGACGCCCACGAGGTTCGGGAGGTTGGCGTGGCTCCAGACGGCGGCGACCTGCCCGAAGCGCGCCTCCGAGCCGAAGGCCCGTGCGCCGCCCCAGAGGACGAGGGCGACGAAGAAGAACATCAGCGCGACGACCGGGAGGCTCTGGAGCGACGCCTTCAGCGGGGTCTTCTCCGAGCGGGCGACCAGCTCGCGGATCTGCTGGTCCGACATCGCCTGGCCCGTCTTCGCGGCGCGGGACTCGAACATCTCGCGGTAGGTCCGCTCCATGTCGATCTTCGGCGTCGAGACGTAGACGACGGCGGTGACCCCGATGAGCCAGAGAAGAAGAGGGAGCCACCAGGTGGGGCGGCGAACGAGCCCCGCGAACGTGTTCGCGGGGCTCGTGAAGGTTCCGGTGAGCGCGGAGAACGGGGAGAGACCCGGCTCCGCCGCGCCCGGCGCCGCCTGCGGGGCGCCGGGACCGGATTCGGTCACGGGCGCGCCCCCTCCACGGCCGCGGGCGCCTGCATCGCGTTCGGGAGGCCGGCGATCTCGACGTTCTTGGTCGGGAGAAGGTCGCCGACCGCCTTGTGCCAGGAGACCATCGACTTCAGGTAGCCGGCGATGGCGAGAAGCTCGTTCGAGCGGGCCGTCGTCAGGTCGTTCTGGACCTGGGCGACCGTGAACGAGGTCGTCATGCCGTTCTCGAACTTCTTGCGCTCGGCGTCGAGGTTCCGGTCGGCCAGCTCGCGGGCCTTCTTCGCCGCGGCCACCGAGCGGCGGGCCGTGTCGACGTTGCGGGCCGCGGTGCGGACCTCGAGCGAGAGGTTCTGCTTGAGGAGCGCGAGGTTCGTGTTCGCCAGCTCGAGGTCCGTCGCGGCGATGGCGGCGTTCGCCTTCGCGGTCCGGTTCCTCAGGGGAATGGCGAAGTTCAGGCCGACCGACCAGTTCGGGTAGTCCCAGCTCCCGATCTGGGAGAAGGCGTCCGAGTAGCTGGAGCCCGGCTGGACGAGATCGTTGTTGAAGCCGACACCCGAGAGGCCGTACGCGCCCCTCGCGTCGAGCCTAGGCTTGAGCTCGTTGCGGTTGAAGACGACGTTGATCTTCCTCGACTCGATGTTGACGAGGGCCTGCTTCACCTCGGGCCTCACCTCGATCGCGGACCGGATCCCGGCCTCGACGTCGATCTCGAGCCTCTCCTCGGCCGGCTTGTCGGTCGGGACGATCGGGCGGCTCCAGGTGTTGAGGTCGGTGACGTTCAGCAGCCGCTTGAGGCGGTCCTGGGCGTCGCCGATCTGCCCCTCGGCGAGGATGATCTCCTGCTCGCGCTGGGCGATCGTCACCTCGGTCTGGACGATCTCGATCGGGGCGAGCGCGCCGACGTCGATCTTGATCTTCGTGATCCGGTTGAAGTCCTTCGCGCGGTCGAGGGCTTCCTTCTTGGACTCGAGGTTCGAGTTGGCGTAGACGAGGTCCCAGTAGGCGTTCTCGACGAGCTGGACCGCGGTCTGCACGCTCGCGACGAAGTCCCACGCCGCCGAGTCCTGCCCGAGCCGGCTCTGGACGACGAGGCGGGTGTTCACGTCCCGGCCGAACCCCCGGAGGAGGGGCTGGGTGACGGAGGCCGTCAGGGAGCTCGAGAACGTCGGGTTGATCTCGACGTAGCCCGGAATCGACGTCTTCGTCGGGGAGTCGGACCGGACTCCGCCGAACCCGACGCTGTACTCGGTGCCGATCTGGGTCAGCCCGCCGAACCCGAATTCGAACCGCTGCGACGTCGAGGCGGGGGACTGGAAGCTGCTGGTCGTCGGGGTCTCGCGCGAGCTCGCGCTGACGTCGGCCGTGACGTTCGGGTCGAAGATGCCCTGGGCGGCGCCGATGCTGAAGCCCGACCGCTGGTAGCTGAGCGAGGCCACGTCCAGGTCGAGCGCGTTGCGCAGGGCGAACTCGATGGCCTGCGCGAGGGTCAGCTCGATCTTCTCCCCCGAGGGAAGGGGCTGGGCCTGTCTTTGCCCGCTCCCGATCGGAACGATCACTCGGGCGCCCGGGTCTGCTGCCAGGGCGGTCCCGTTCCAGAACGGGGTGAGGGCGAGGAGCGCGGCCGCGGCCGCGCGGCGCGGGAAGCGGCGCTCCCGATCGTCGATGTTCAAGACGTCCTCCTTGCGAGGTGTATCCACGCCCATCCGTTACGAAGACGGGGCGGAAAAGTTTCCCCCGGAGAGGGCCTCCGGGTGGTGGCAGACGAACCTCCGGCCCGATGCCGGAGGCTCGAGAGTCTCGTCGGGAAAGCGCTCCCGGCACGCGGCATCCGCGGACGGGCAGCGGGGGTGAAACGGGCATCCAGGGGGCGGGCTGGCGGGGGAAGCGGGCTCCCCCGCCACTCTACGACGCCGCGCGGCCCCGGGATCCCCTCGCTTCCCGAGCCCGGGGCGCGAGGCGAGAAGAAGGGCCGTGTAGGGGTGCCGGGGGGATCCGAGGACCTCTCCGGTCGGCCCCTCCTCGACGATCCGGCCGAGGTACATGACCGCGATCCGGTCGGCCAGGTGCTTCACGACGCCGAGATCGTGCCCGATGAAGAGGTACGCGGGCCGCGAAGGAGTCGTCTCCTGGAGCTCGAGGAGGAGGTTCAGGACCTGAGCGCGGATGGAAACGTCGAGCGCGGAGACCGGTTCGTCGAGGACCACGAGCTTCGGCTCCGTGGCGAGCGCCCTCGCGATGGCGATTCTCTGCCTCTGGCCGCCCGAGAACTCTTCCGGGCGCTTCCCGGCCGCCTGCGGGGGGAGACCGACGGCGTCGAGCAGGGCGAGCACCCGCTCGCGGCGAGCGGCGGAGCTCCCGACGCGGTGAATGGCGAGGGGCTCGCCGACGATGGCTCCGACGTTCATCCTCGGGTTGAGGGAGCTGCCAGGGTCCTGGAAGACGACGCCGACGTCCCGGCGGGCGCTGCCGAGCTCGGAACGGGAGAGGGCGAGCCAGTCGCGGCCATCGAACCGGACGGTGCCTCGGTCGGGCGCGAGGAGACGCAGGACGAGGCGCGCCGTCGTGCTCTTGCCCGAGCCCGACTCGCCGACGAGGGCGAGCGTCTGGCCGGCCGCGAGGTCGAAGGAGACTCCGGAGACGGCCCGGACCTCACGGCGCGTTCCGCCCCAGAGGTGCGTCCGGGGCGACGGAAACGACTTCGACAGGCTCTGCACGGAGAGGAGTGGCTCGGCGCGGACGCCGGCGGCCGCGGCGGGAGCCGTCACGGCCGCTCCTCCCCCGCGAGGAAGCAGGCGACCCTCCCGCCCGGGCGGGAGACGGCGGCGGGGTGCTCGACGGCGCACCGGTCGAAGGCGGCCGGGCATCGCGGCGCGAAACGGCAGCCCACGGGCCAGGCCCCCGGTTCGGGAACGGTGCCTCCGATCGCCGGGAGCTTCGCCCTCGCCGCCCCCTCCGCCTCGCCGGGATCCGAGAGGAGGAGCGCCTTCGTGTACGGGTGCTCCGGCGCCCGGAGGAGGCGCTCTACGGGCGCCTCCTCGACGATCTCCCCGGCGTACATCACGAGGGCGCGGTCGGCCACCTCCGCGACGATGCCGAGATCGTGCGTGACGAGGAGCACCGCGAGGCCGAGCTCGTCGCGCAGGCGGAGCAGGAGCTCGAGGATCTGCGCCTGGATCGTCACGTCGAGCGCCGTCGTCGGCTCGTCGGCGACGAGGAGACGGGGCCCTCCCGCGAGCGCGAGGGCGACCATCGCGCGCTGGCGCATTCCCCCGGACATCCGATGCGGCAGGTCGCCCATCCGCGCCTCGGGGTCCGGGAGCGCCACGCGAGAGAGCCACGCGAGCGCCTCCTCGCGGGCGTCGGCCCGAGAGAGGCCGCAGTGACGGCGGAGCACGGAGATCAGCTCGCTCCCGATCGTCCGGACGGGATCGAGCACGGCACCGGGCTCCTGAAAGACGAAACCGATCCCGCCGCCGCGCAGGTGGCGAAGCTCCGGCCCGGAGAGCGATCCGACATTGCGCCCCTCGAAGAGGATCTCGCCTCCGACCCGGCGGCCCGGATCCGGGACCAGGTCGAGCAGGGAGAGGCCGGTGACCGTCTTGCCCGAGCCCGACTCTCCGACGAGGGCGACCACCTCGCCACGCGACACGTCGAACGACACGCCGTCGACGACCGGCGTGCCCCCGAAGGCGACGGAGAGAGACCGGACGGAGAGGAGCGGCGCGTCGCTCGAGGCGTCGGGGGAGCCGCTCTTCATCTCGAAGGCGATGATACCGGCGCGACGCCCCTTTCCGTTTCCACGCGGCCCTGCTACGGTTCCCGGCCGTATGGCCAAGCAGAAAGCGACGAGCCCGTTCCTCTCCGGCCGCCGGATCGCGCCCCGCCCCGTCCGGGGAAGCGTTCGTGCCGCGGACCTGATCGACCAGACCTTCTCCGCCTACAACGCCGCCCGCCTGCGCGAGGGATGCGGGCTCTTCTCGAAGCGGATGCTCGACCCGGACGTCACGGTCGGCGTCTCGCTGACGGGCGCACTGACGCCGGCCGGCCTCGGCCTCGCCTGCCTCATCCCGCTCATGAAGGCCGGCTTCATCGACTGGATGATCTCCACGGGCGCGAACCTCTACCACGACGTCCACCACGGCCTCGGGATGCCGATCCACGAGGGGAAGCCGACGTTCGACGACGTCGCCCTGCGCAACGACGGCGTCATCCGGATCTACGACATCGTCTTCCCCTACGAGGTCCTCCTCGACACCGACGCCTTCTTCCGCGAGATGCTCAAGGCGCCCGACTTCCAGCGGCCGATGTCGACGGCCGAGTTCCACTGGCTCGCGGGGCGGTTCCTGACCGCGCGCCAGAAGGTGCTCCGGGTCCCGCCCGACCAGTCGGTTCTCGCCTCGGCCTTCAAGTACGACGTCCCGATCTACACCAGCTCCCCCGGAGACTCCTCGATCGGGATGAACGTCGCGCGGCGCGCGCTCGAAGGGGGCGGCTTCTCCTTCGACGTCTCGGCCGACGTGAACGAGACGGCTTCCATCGTCTACGCGGCCAAGAGGTCCGGCGGAAAGAGCGCCGTCCTCATCGTCGGGGGCGGGAGCCCGAAGAACTTCCTCCTCCAGACCGAGCCCCAGATCCAGGAGGTCCTCGGGATCGACGAGGCGGGGCACGACTTCTTCCTCCAGCTCACCGACGCGCGACCCGACACGGGAGGCCTCTCGGGGGCGACGCCGTCGGAGGCCGTCTCGTGGGGAAAGATCGACCCGAGCGCCTTGCCCGACACCGTCGTCTGCTACTGCGACGCGACGATCGCCCTGCCCCTCCTGACGGCCTACGCCCTGGCCCGGCACGCGCCGCGTCCGCTCAAGAGGCTCTACCGGCGGCGCGAGGAGAACATGGCGACCCTCCGCACGGCATTCGAGGCGGCCCGGCGCGGCGAAGGCCTGAGCCAGCGCGCTCCGGTCGACTACCACGCCAAGCTCCGCGAAAACGGCCCGGCGAAGAAGGCGAAGGCGCACGGCGGATTCCGGACGCACTCCTCCTTCGGCGAAGCGAAGAAGGGAAAGCCGGCGAAGAAGAACTGACGGCCGCGACCGTCCGAAGAGCCCCGGAGAGCGTCAGGAAGCCCTTGGCGGCCCTCGTCAGGAGGGCGCGAAGGGCTTGAGCTCTTTGAGCCGGTCGGGGACGTCGCGGTAGCCGGCGCTCGAGCCGAAGATGTCGAGGTAGGTCCGGTAGGCGCCTTCGCGGTCCCCGATCTGCTCGAGGACCCCGGCGAGGGCGTACTGGATTCCGAGCCGGTCGTCTTCCTTGATGCCGATCGTCTCGAGCCCCTTGCGGTACCACTTCACGGCGAGCTGCGGGAGGCCCTTCTCGAGGAAGCAGAGCCCGAGCATCGCGCAGCACTCGACGGCGTGAAGCGGGTCCTTGGCGGCGAGCTGGAACTCGCCGATCGCCTCGTCGGTGAGCCCCATCTCCTTGTAGGCGATCCCGAGGTTGTAGTGGGTCTCGAAGTCCTCGGGGGAAAGCTGCTGCTCGACCCCTTTCTTGAAGTCGCGGAAGATCTCCTCCAGGGAGACCTCCCGCCCCTCTTCGGCCGGCACGATGTCGACGTCCCGGCGCAGCTCCGTGTGGAGCTCGTCGGCGAAGTTGAAGAACTCCTGCTCGTCGGAGAAAAGACCCGACTCGTCGAGGACCGGGGCTCCTTCCGCCATCGCCTGCGGGGGCAGGACCGGAGAGGCCGAGTCGCGGACCATGTCCTCCGTGAGGGCTCTCCCGAGCTCGGCGTCCAGGACGGAGTCGAGGTCGTCGGAAAGGATGTCGTGAAGAGCCGTGCGGGGGGCCTCCGCGCCGGCGCGGCCTCCCTCGAGGCGCAGCCGCCTCGCCACGAGCTCGGGATCGCCGGGGAAGCGGCCCTCGAGCGACTGGAGACGCTCGGCCGCGTCGACGACCATTCCCTGGTCGAGGCAGAAGTCGAGCAGGGAGAGCTCTTCCGCCGTCGGCTGCGGCGGAGCAGCGACGGGCGCTTCGAGGACCGGGGACGGGACCTCCGCGGGACCGGGCTCCGGCTCGACGGCGTGACCGGCGGCCTCCCCCGCGAAGAGGGCGTCGACCGACTCGATCGGAGGGATCCCGGTTCGCAGCTGCTCCGCCGGGAGCCCGGGGAACGCCTCCGGTACCGGGGCGGGAGCAGAGGCGCGCGACGGTGCCCGGAACGACTGGAAGAAATCGTCGGGAAGGAGCGGCTCGACCCTGGGCGCCGACTTCGGCTTCGGCTTCGTTCCCTTCGCGCCCAGGAGGTCGAGCTCGACGTCCTCGGGACGAACGGTCCTGGCCTTTTTCGGCGGAGGCGCGCCCGTGCCTCTCCCCAGCCCGAGGACGTCCTCGGCGGAGAGCTTCGGCCGGGCCACAGGCCTTCGTTCGGCAGCGACCGGCTCGGGCGGTTCGACCGAAACGACGGGCTCGACTCGCTCGATCGGCGGGGCGGGCGCCGGCAAAGGAACCGCTTCCAGCCCGGGTTTCCCGGGAGCTTCCGGCACCGGTTCGGGCAATGGTCCCGGCAAGAGTTCGGGCACCGGTACGGGCAACGCCTCGGCAAGGATCGGCAGCTCCGGGGTCAGTTCCGCCTCGTACTGCAGCCCGGGCTCGGGCTCAGGCTCGGGAAGCACCGCCGACGGCTCCGCGAAGACCAGCTCCGCCTCGACCTCCGGCACCGGAACCCTTTCCACGACGGCGGAGATCACCTCCGTGGGCGGCTCCTCCAGGGCCTGAGAGAAGCCGGACGCAGCTTCCGCCGGCGACGGGAACTCGGCGAGCTCCGACTCGGACTCCGGCAGGAGCTGCTCGACCGGCGCTTCGTCCGTCCAGGTGGTTTCCACCGGCTCCTCGGTCGGCTCCGCGATCGAGGCGCCATCTGCCTCGGCCGTTTCCTCGGTCCGCTCGGGTTCCCCTGCCCTCTCCGGCGAGAAGTCGAACTCTTCCAGCGGCGGTTCGACGGCGGCAACCGCCGGCCTTTCCGCAACGGGGGCGGCCACCCGCAGCGGCTCGCCGAGAAGCCCCTCCAGCCCGCGGATCCGGTCCTCACGCCCGCTCTCCGCGTAGGCGTCCGCCAGGACCTGGGCCTGCTCCCGGGCCTGGGCGAGCTGCCCCTGCTCGAGGAAGATCTCGAAGAGCTTCTCGCGGACTTTCAGATTCCCGGGCGCCCGCTCCAGCCAGGGCCGGAGCTGGTCCACGGCCTTCTCGACCAGACCGTACCTCCGGAAAACGTCCGCCTCGACGAGAGCATCGTCGAGCGCCGAATCTCCGGAGGCGGGCCGCGGGAGGGATCCGGTCGAAGGCGGTCCGGCCCTTTCCGGTGTCGCAGGCGGCTCCGGCTCCGGCTCGGGGAACATCGTCGAGGGCCAGGGGACCTCGGCACTCCCGGAAGACTCCAGGTGCGGAACGGGGAAAGCCTGCGCGTTGAGATCCACGCTCGAATCGAAGCCCTTCGGCGCCTCGAGGGAAAGCTCGAGATCGGGGAAATCAGACTCGAAGCGACTCCGGGAAGGCTCCGACCCAAGCTCCGAAGAGGGGTGGAGATCTTCGACCTCCTCCCCCTGGAACGACGGCTGAGGGAGCGCCGCTCGGGAGGCTTCGATCTGCCGAGCCTCGTAGGCCTCGAGTGCCTCGGAAGCCGAGAGAGAGTTCCAGGCCGGCTCGTAGTCATCCGTCCGCCTGGCCTCCGGAACGCCCCCGGGCGGGACGGCGATTCCGCGTGCGGGCGTAGGCGGCGCGGCTGCGAACCCTCGAGGAGGGGTGGGCGGCGGCACCGGCGCTTCGGCGGAGAGCATCTCCCCCGGCGACTCGATCATCTCGGCGTCGTCGAGGTCGAACTCGAACTCGTCGGAAGCCGGGGCCGCTCTGGGAACGACCGCAGGAGGAGCGGGTACGGGGACCTTCTGCTGAACAGGGGGTTGGACAGGCTGCTGGACGGGCGGCAGCACCGACTGCGGAACCACGGGTCGCAGCGGCGTGGATTCGAGGCCCGAAAGGGTGACCTCCATGTGCCGTTCCAGCGACGTCGGGGGGACCCGGGGAGGGGCGATCGAGACGGCGCCCGCCTGGGGATCGAGCTGCGCGAGGCGGGAGCGGAACTCCGCGTTGTCGGGCTGGACGTTCGCGCAGTGGCGAAGGAGGTCGGCCGCCTCGGCGACCTTCCCCTTTTTCCGGTAGAGCTCCGCGAGGGCGGAGCGGAACGGGAGGGCCGTCGCCTCGTCGCCGATCCCGGACGCGATGTCGACGATCTTTTTCACGAGATCGTCGAGGTCGGGCGCGGCCCGAGCGATGGGAACGAGAATGCCGAGCGCCTTCTTCGCCTCGCCCTTCTTCACGGCGGCATCGGCGAGGGGCGCGGCCGCCGCCCACGCGAGGTCCGGCCGCCGCCCCTTGAGCTGGATCTTCACGACGGCGGCGAGGACGTCTTCGTTCTCCGGATCGACCGCTCGGGCCTTGTCGGAGAAGCTCCGCGCCTCCGCCATGTCGTTGGCGGCGAGAGCCGCGTCGGCCGCGAGGAGGAAGAGGGGCACCGAGCGGGGGCTCGCTTCCAGCCCCTTGCGAAGCACGGCGCGCGCCTGGTCGACCGAGTTGATCGACAGCAGGAGGGGGACGAGCGTCCGCAGGATCTCCACGTTGTCGGGGGCCAGCCGCAGGGCCTTCTCGTAGACCCGGATCGACTCCTCGTGTGCGCCGCGCTCCGCGAGCGCCCCGGCGACGACGCCGTACTCGCGAAGCGCCTCGGGAATCCTCTTGGCCTGCGTGAAGAGGTCGGCGAGCTTGACGTGGAGCTGCAGGTTCCCCTGCTCGATCGCCACCATCTTCTGGTAGATCCCGATCGTGCCGCCGAGGTTGTCCTGCTTGAGGAGGTAGTCGGCGAGGACCTGGTAGTTGCTCTTCGCCTCCATCCAGAGCTGCTGCTTGACGTAGAGCTCCGCGAGCTTTTCGTAGATGTCGAGGCGCGCCGGGTCGAGCTTGTTGATCTTCTTGTACATCGCGATCGACCGGACGTAGAAGCCGTCGCGGGCGTAGAACTCGGCGATGCGCAGGAAATAGATGATCGATTCGTCGTTCCTGCCGAGCCGGACGTTGAGGTCGCCGGCCTTGTTCAGGATGTTGATGTCGTGAGGGGTCTCGTCGAGGACTTTGAGGTAGTCCTTCAGCGCGGCGTCGACCTTCCCCTTCTGCAGCGACTTCTCCGCAGAGGCGATGAGGGCTTCCCGCTTGGTGGCCACGGCTGATCTTCGCCCGATTCCTCAGGCCGCCGCAACGGTCGAAGCGGTCCGGCCCGAAGAAAGTACTCCCGCGAAGCTCAGGCGGTGGTCCGGCGAGGGTCCGTGCCGCCGCAAGGCGACGAGGTGGGCCGCGCTCCCGTACCCCTTGTGAGCAGCGAATCCGTACCACGGCCTCTCGGCGTCCAGCCCCCGCATCACCGCGTCTCTCGAGGTCTTCGCCAGGATCGAGGCCGCCGCGATGCAGGCGACGCTCGCGTCGCCGCGAACCACGGCCCGCTGGGGAACCCGGAGCGAGGGAATGGGAAATCCGTCGACGAGGACGAAGTCCGGCTGCTCGCCGGAGGCCGCGAGGACCTCGAGCGCCCGCCTCATCGCCAGGAACGTCGCGGGAACGATTCCGCGGGCGTCGATCTCCGCGGCAGACGCGAAACCGACACCCCACGCCGCCGCCACCCTCCGGATCCGCGGCGCGAGCTCCTCACGCACCTCGACCGCGAGGGCCTTCGAATCGTCGAGCCCGGGGACGACCGCGCCCTCCGGAAAGGCCACGGCCGCCGCAAACACCGGCCCCGCCAGGGCCCCTCTCCCCGCCTCGTCGACACCAACGACGAACCGGGCGCCTTCCGAGCGTGCCGCATCCTCGGCAGCCAGGAGAGCGACCACACGGGCACGCTCCCGCGCGAGCGAAACGGAGCGGCCTTCCGGCGGCTCCGCCGCCGCGGCTCTCTTCGACGATCCCGGGGAGCCCGGTCGACGGTCCATCCCTCTCCTCGTCCGGCGGCGGATACGGCGTACGCGTCGCGAAGAGGGGGGGCCCTTCAGGCCCCCCCGGGAAGGTCAGGCGGACCGTTTCTCGGCGATACGGGCGGCCTTGCCGCGAAGCTCTCTCAGGTAGTAGAGCTTGGCGCGACGCACGACACCGTGGCGCTCCACTTCGATCTTGTCCAGAACGGGCGAGTGGACGGGGAACGTCCGCTCCACACCGGTACCCTGGGAGACCTTGCGCACGGTGAAGGTCTCACGGACGCCGCCGCCACTCCGGGCGATGACGAGACCGTTGAAGACCTGAATCCGCTCCTTCTCCCCCTCGCGCACCTTGACGTGCACCTTCACGGTGTCGCCGGGGGCGAATGGCGGAATATCCGCACGCAGAGCATGGCGTTCCGCCTCGAGCAGCTTGTCCATTTCGAGGAACCTCCGAAGACGTCTTGCTCGTCCCCTCCGGTAGGGACACCTTCCCTACACCGGATGGACGACCAGAACGTGGATTCTACGGAGTCTGAGGCGGACGGGCAACCCTGGCAAGGAGCTTTCGGTCTTCGTCCGTCTCCGGAACGAACCCGGAAAGGAGGTCGGGCCTGTACCGGGCCGTCAGCTCGAGCTGTTTCTCCCGCCTCCACCGGCGGATCCGGGCGTGGTTCCCCGACAGGAGCTCTTCGGGAACGGACATCCCCCGGAACTCCCTCGGCCGGGTGTAGTGGGGGTGGTCGAGGAGGCCGTCCTCGAAGCTGTCGAGCCGGACGCTCTCGGACTCGCCGACGACCCCCGGGACGAATCGGGTGACCGCCTCGAGGAGCGCCAGGGCCGCAACTTCCCCGCCCGGGAGGACGAAGTCGCCGAGAGAGACTTCTCCGTCGAAGAGGCCTCCCTCCCGGGCCCGCTCGTCGATTCCCTCGTATCGGCCGCAGACGAGGACGAGGCGGGGACGGGTCGCCAGCTCGCGAGCCAGGGCCGCGTCGAGCCGCCTGCCGTGGGGTGAGAGGTAGAGGACGTGCGGGGGAGGCGCCCCCTCCTCGGCTCGGAGGGCCTCGATCGCGGCGAAGAGCGGTGGTGCGGCGAGGACCATTCCCGGACCGCCCCCGTACGCTTCGTCGTCGACCTTCCGGTGAGGATCGTCGCTGAAGGGACGCAGGTCGACGACGCGAACGTCGATGAGGCCGTCGTCGATCGCCTTTCCCACGAGCGCCTCGGAGAGCGGAGAGGCGAAATAGCCCGGGAAGATCGTGAGAAGGTCGAACCTCATTCGTCGAGCAGCCCGGCGGGCGGGTCGAGCACCACGAGCCGCTTCTCGAGGTCGACGGAGACGACGATCGGCTCGATGAACGGAACTTCGCGCACTCCCCCGGGCGTGCGGAGCTCGAGGAGGGAGCGGCCGCCCAGCTCCGCCAGTCCCGTCACGACTCCGAGCTCCCGTCCGGCCCGGTCGACGACGCGGCAGCCCTCGAGGTCGAAGTGGTAGACGAAGCCGGCTGGCCGCGGCATCTCGTTCCCCTTCGGAACCGCGATGTCGAGGCCTCGAAGCGCGTCCGCCTCCGTCCGGGAGGAGACCCCCTGGAACGTCATGAGGAGCCGCTCCCCGTTCGGGCGGACCGCGGAGACGACGAGCGCACGGCGCCTCCCGGCCTCGTCCACGCCGACGACGGCGAGGCCCGGGACGAACCTTTCCGGAAAATCGGAAAGGACCTCGACGCTCATCTCTCCGCGCAGACCGTGCGGCCGCGCGAGCCGGCCGATGACGACGAGGTCCTCCGGCGCCACGGGACCGCGCCCGTCAGGCCTTCGGCGGGGCCAGGAGCTTCTGGACCGTGTCCGAGGCCGAGGCGCCCTTGGCGATCCAGACGTTCGCCTTCTCACGGTCGATGTCGAGGAGAGGCGGGTTCTTCGTCGGGTCGTAGTAGCCGAGCTCCTCGAGGACGGTGGCCGTCGGGGTGCGACGGCTGTCGGAGACGACGATTCGGTAGGCGGGGGCATTGGAGCCGCCGGTGCGGCGGAGTCGGATCTTCAGCATTGGTTTCCTTTCGGTGCGGTTTCCCGAAGAGCTCGCCCGGTCAGAACCGGAGCCTGGAGGCGCCCTTCATCAGCTTCTTCATTTCGAGGTACTGCTTCAGCAGCTGGTTGATGTCCTGGACGGAGGTCCCCGAGCCGCGCGCGACCCGGAGCTTGCGGCTCCCGTTGAGGAGCTTGGGGTCGTTTCGCTCCGCGGCCGTCATCGAGTCGATCATCGCCTCGAGGTGCTTGGTCGCGTCGTCCTCGATCTGCAGGTCGCGAAGCTGCTTGAACGGCCCGACCTTCGGCAGGTGCCCGACGAGAGTCGAGAGCGGACCCATCTTCTTGAGCTGCCGGAAGTGGTCCCTGAGGTCGTCGAGGGTGAACTCGTTCTTCCGGAGCCGGTCCATGGACCGCTGGGCGGCCTTCTGGTCGGCTTCGGACGAGACCTTCTCGATGAGCGTCAGGACGTCGCCCATCCCGAGGATCCTCGACGCCGCCCGGTCCGGGTGGAACGGCTCGAGGTCGCCTGGCTTCTCGCCGATGCCGGCGAACTTGATCGGCCGCTCGACGACGGTCGCCAGGGAGAGCGCGGCGCCGCCCCGGGCGTCGCCGTCCATCTTCGTCAGGATGACGCCGGTCAGCGGGAGCCTGTCGGAGAAGGCGCGGGCCGAAAGGGCGGCGTCCTGCCCCGTCATGGCGTCGGCCACGAAGAGGATCTCTTCCGGCTCGCACGCGTCGCGGATCCTGGCGACCTCGGCCATCAGCGACTCGTCGACGTGGAGGCGCCCGGCCGTGTCGACGATGGCCACGTCCCATCCGAAGAGCTTCGCTTCCTTGATGGCCGACTTCACCCGGACGACGGCGTCCGTCTCCCCCTTCGGGTCGAAGCACGGAATTCCGTTCTCCCTGGCGAGAGTCCGGAGCTGCTCCGTCGCGGCGGGGCGGTGGACGTCGGCGGGGACGAGCAGGACCTGCCTGCCGAGCTTCTTCTTGATGTGCAGGCCGAGCTTGGCCGCCGTGGTCGTCTTCCCGGAGCCCTGGAGGCCGACGAGGAGGATGACCGAGGGGCGCTTCTTCAGGTTCAGAGTCGCCGCCGAGCCACCGAGAAGGCCGACCAGCTCGGTCTGGACAATCTTGAGAACCTGCTGGG
>JADKBZ010000020.1 GCA_016714815.1 Holophagales bacterium | reverse complement strand
ACGGGTCCGTGGCATTCACCCATCCCCCGCCGAACGCCTGGTAGAGGTTCAGGCTGTCGACGTACCCGAGGGGATCCTCCTGGGCGAATCGGCCCAGTTCCGGAACGAGCAGGCGGTTGCGGAAGTCGTAGGCTTCCAGGGCCGTGACGTACTCGCGTCCCTGGAAGAGGCGGTTCCAGCCGAAGGCGGAGGTCGTGCGGGCGGAGCCGTCGGGGGCGAAGACGCGGAAGAGGCCGTAGGTCTCGTAGTCGTAGCGTTCGAGGACGGCGCCGTCGGGGCCGGTCAGGTAGGCGACGTTGCCGAGCTCGTCCTGGATCGGGATGACGAGGGTGGCCGTTCCGTCGCCGTCGGGATCGAGGTCGGCGCGGACGACCTCGTCGATTCTGCGGCCGTAGACGAGCGACTCGAGAGGGACGCCCTCGTTCGCCGCGAAGGTCTCGAGGGTACGGTCGCCGTCCTGGACGACGTCGATGGCGTGGGAGGCGCCGGAGGTCGTCAGGGTCTCCCGGACCTTGCGGCCGGAGGCGTCGCGGAGGATCTCGTAGTTCCCTCCGCCCGGGAGGAGGGCGGAGACGAGCCGGTTGTCGGCGTCGTAGCGGAGCGTGCGGCCATCGAAGGACGCGACGTTTCCGTTCGCGTCCCAGGCCACCGCATCGGGGCCCCACTGGGTGACCTGGTTGCGGGAGTTGGTCTCGGACGACGTCGTGACCTTCGTCCCCGCCTCGGTCCTCTCCCGGGAGACGATGTTGAGGAGGCCGTCGAGAGTGAGGTAGTTCTCGACCTCGGGGACGTTGCCTTCCGGGGGCGCGGGCTCGAGGAGGCCGAGCTGCTCGCGCACGACCCGGCTGGCCGCGTCGTACTCGTAGGCGTGGCGCTTCCCTCGGTCCGCTCGTTTCACTTCGGTCTTCAGCGAGCGGCCGTTCCGGCCATAGGTGACGGAGAAGGTGCCGTTGGGGTTCGCGGCAGGGCCGACGTCGAGATGCTCGAGCCAGCCGGATGCGTCGTACGCCCGCCCTTCGGTGAGGCCGTTCCCGAGGACCTTCCTGGCCTGCCGCGAGCCGAGGTCCTCGTAACGCGCCAGGAGGTCACCGGCGCTCGACTTGACGAGAGCGAGCCGGTTCAGGGGATCGTATTCACGCTCGATCATCCGGCCCGAGGCGTAGGTGAGCGAGAGCGGGTTGTCGGCCGCGTCGAAGGTTCGGCCTATGCTTCTTTCCGGCCCCGTTCCGATGCGAAGAGTCTCCTCGAGGGCCCGGTCGAGAGAATCGAAACGGCGCGTCCGCGCCACGAGTGTCGAACCGGTCAGGGCCGCGTCGGCGGTGGGCCGCCCGAGGACGTCGAGTCCGAACGAGGTGGTTTCGACCCCGGCGACTCCCGGACCCCTTCGGATGGTGCGGCCAGTAAATCGCCCGGCGTCGTCGTAAGTGAAGATCTGCTCCGTACCGTTGGGGTCGGTGGCCGTTTCTCGGTTCCCGCGGGCGTCCCAGGTGAACCGCCAGGTCGGCAGGTTCGAAGCGCCCACCGGCTCGCCCCGGGTCTCCGTCAGGAGGAGACCCCGGGAGTCGTATTCGTAGGTCGTGGGATGGCCTTTCGCGTCGGTGACCTTGAGGAGCTTTCCCCGGAGGTCGTATTCCCAGCGCGTCTCGTAGCCGAGCGGGTCGGTCCTCTTCGTGAGGCGGCCCGCGAGGTCGTACTCGAAGCGGGTGGCGAAGCCTTCGGGGTCGATCTCCTTCGTCTTCAGTCCGCGCCCGTCGTACTCGTACTCGGTGATCCGGCCGCCAGGAGCCGTCACTTTCCAGAGGCGCCCCTGCTCTTCATAGGTGAACTCGGTGACACGCTTCAGGAAGCCGCCGTCGGGCTGAAGGTCCCGGCGCTCCTCCTTCCACCTGCGTCCCGCTGCGTCGTATTCGACGAACAGCTGGTTCCCGGCCGCGTCGGTGACGAGGGAGACGCGCCCCGCGGCGTCGTAGTCGGTATGCGTGATCCGGCCGAGCGGATCCTTCTGGTCGACGACGCGCCCCGCGCTGTCGCGGATCCACTCGGTGACGATATCGACGGCGACCGGCTCGGGCTCGAGAGTCTCGAAGAGCTTCCGGGTCCGCTTCACGGGACGGCCGCCCGCGTCGTAGTCGAACGTCGACCAGGAGAAGAGGTTCCGCTTTCGGCCCTGTTCGTCCTTGTCGAAGATCTTCGACTCGCGGACGCGACCCGCCGCGTCGCGCACGACTTCGTTGATCGTTCCGGCGGTGTCGTCGGTCCCGATGACCCGCTCGTGACCGTCGAGGAGGAACCGCGTGATGCGGCCCCGCGGATCCCGGATCGACTCGGGCGTACCGTTGGCGTTTCGCTCGAGCCTCGTCACGGCGCCGGAGGGGTCGGTCACCGTTTCGAGGAGACCCCGCTCTTCGTATCCGAAGCGAACAGTGCCTCCGGCAGCATCTTCGACGGATTCGAGGTTGCCCCGGGAGTCGTAACGGGTGGTGACGGTCCCGGCGTCGGAGGACTTCAACGTGAAGAGGCGGCCCAGGGAGTCGAAATCGTAATTCGACTCCGTGTAGACGGCTGTCCCACCGGCCGGCGCCGAGATCCGAACGGTCGAGCGGCGCGGAAGGCCAACGGCGTCGTACTCGACGCTGGCTTCGGCCCCTGAGGTGCCCGCCCCCCGCTCCTCGCGTTCGACCTGGTCGAGGGCATTCCATGCGAGCCGCGTCTGGCGAAGCTCGCCGTCGGTGATCCTCTCGACGTTCCCGCGCGAGTCCCGGTCGAGGGTGATGCTCTCGCCGCCCAGGACCCTTGCGTGCCACAGGCCGCCCGTCCGGCCCGGGTCGTCGTCGTAGTCGAGCTCGACGACGCGCGGGGTCCCGGCCACGCGCGTCACCCGGCCGTAGGAGTCGGCCGTCACGTCGATCGGGTCGGATCCGGGGAGGAGGACCTTCTCCGGGTCTCCCTTCTCGTCGCGCCGGATCTCCGTGATCTTGCCGTCCGTGGCGATCAGCTTCTTCGGGAGGTTGTGCCCGTCGTACTCCGGGATCTCGGTGACGAGAGGGGCATCGGTGAAGCCTGGTATCGCCTTGCGCGTGACCTTCTTCAGGTTGAACTGCGACGTTCGCGTCGACGTGGGTGGCGCGTAATCCAGCTCCACGGCATTGCCGAGCGGTGGCTTCACGCTCTTCAGCGGACCTTCGGTGCGCTCGACCCCTCCGGGACCGACCCCCTTGAGGTACGCGAACTCCGTTCGCTTGTGCTTCGGATCGACCACTCCGGTCGGATATCCCTCGACGTCGTGCTCGTACTGCGTGACGTAGCCCGCGCCGTCGGTGACGAGGGCGATCCGGGTGCCGCGGTCGAGGCCAAACTGCGTCGTGCTCCGGTTCGCAGGAAGCTGGACGTGCAGAACCGCGCCCGGGAACGGCCCGTGCCAGCGTACGTTGTACGGAAGGTCCCCGTTCCCGTCCGTCTCGTTCTCGAGCTGCGCGGCCGTGAAGAGGGAGCTTCTTGGATCGCCGGCGGCGACGGACCATCCGTAGTGCGTCCACGGCCGCTGGCTCTTCGGGCTGGCCGGGTCGAAGCCCCAGGCGTCGGTCAGCTTCGAAGTCAGAGGGTCGACGCGGTACTCGACGGATCTCGCTTCGAAGTCGCGAATCGCGTGCAGCCGGCCCGTCGTGGCGTCGTAGTCGAGGGCGAAGGCGCGCCCGAGATCGTCCTCCACTCCGGCGAGCCGGCCCCGGGCGTCGTGGAAGAAGCGGTGGCGATTCCCTTCCGGCCCCGCCAGGCTCTGCGCCCTTCGATCCTGGAAGGCGAGCTTCCGGCCGTGCTCGTCGAAGAGCGTGATCGCCCGGTCCGGCTCGACGAGGTAGTAACGGCCGTCCTTGCCGAGGGAGAGGACCGAGGCGACTCCGGCCGGGCTGACGAATTCGCCGCCCAGAGCCTCGAACGTGAGGCGGCGGCCGCTTCCGTCGTAGTAGTCGACGTTCCCCGAGGGGAGCGGACGCAGCCTCTCGAAGAGGGCCGAGTCCCAGTTCCGGCCCAAGGGCCCGTCGTGGAGGATCTGGCTCGAGTAGGTGCGATCGGCGACGAACGAAAGCTGGCGGCCCGGCACCTCCGCGTCGACGGCCTCGAGAACGAGCTCGAGGGAGTGGGTGGAGACGCCGAGGACGCTGCTGTCCGAAAGAACGGGGCGCTGCTGCACCCCCGGCGTCAGATCCCCCCGCACGGAGTCGAGAACGACCCCCGCCGCGCGGAGATCGACCTCCGCCAGGTGCGGAAGCCGGATCTTCAGGGAAGGGGCGAGCGAGAGGCGGATCCGATCGCCCGACCAGAGCTCGAGGCGCCGGGCCGGAGCACCGGGTGCGGCCTCCTCGGCGAGGAGCCCGTCCTTCACGTCGGCCGCGACGTCGCAGTTGCGGCAGGCGAAGGGGTTGTCTTTCCCGGCGGAGCCCGGGCGTGCGGTCTCCTCGGGCGTCCTCGTGTAGTCGAGCTGGGCGCGCGGGTCCGCGAGGACGACGACCGGATCGGAGAGGTAGCGGTTGAAGGCGGGCTGGGCGGGGTCGTCGCTCTGCCGGCGGAGCGTGAGGGCGTTGCTCCGCTCGACGGTGAAGCCGCTCTTCGGGAAGCCGGTCGCCGTCGGGAAGAGGTCGAGTCCTTCCGGGCTCGTGGAGGTGACCTCGGCCTCCACGGTCGCTCCCGCTCCGCCCGGAAGGAACGCGAGGAGGCGGAAGTGATCGGAGACGTAGGCGTCGTGGGTGGTGCCGTCCTCGCGGCGGGGCCACGGAGGAGTGTCCGAGGCCGGGTCGAGGATCCCGGCATCCTCGAAGACGCTCGACTTCGAGGGGTTCTCGACGCCGAGGGGGACGATGCTCCGGACGATCTCGAAGGAGCCGTTCTGGTCGGTGTCGGCGACGGCGTAGAGCGGCGGCGGGCCGAGGGTGTAGGAGCCGAGAAGGCCCGCGGTGCCGGCCGTCTGGTTGGCGGCGGCGTAGGCGAATCCGGTGTCGGGGTCGATCTCGACCGGGACGTTGGAGACGCCGGCGTGGCCGCTCGGGCTTCCGAAGCTGAAGACGGCGACGAGCCGCGGGTCGTTCGAGAGGTTGTCCGCCGTCTCGCCGCACGGGTCGGAAACGTCGAAGACCCTCACGCCCTGACCGGCGTCGCCGACGTAGAGGAGCTTGCGGCGGGGATCGACGGACACGGTGAGGGCGCCCCCCTCGGTGTCGAGGCGGCCGACGACCTGCATCGCCGTCGGCTCGGAGACGTCGACGACCCAGACTCCGTTCTCTCCGGCCGCGACGAAGGCGAGGTCGCGCGGGAGCGAATCGCCCGACGCGTCGGACGGCCACGCCGCCGAGCAGGCGGCGGCGTGACGGGGCCTGGTCATCCCGGTCGCGAGGGCGACGCCGAGAGCGCGCACGGCGCTGAATCCGGCCTTCTTGAGCGGAAGGTGCCCGAGAAGCCCCGCCACGTGTCCGCCGCGGATCCGCGCGTCCGACCCGAGCGAAGGCCTCGGTCGGCCGAGGAGATCGACACTGAGGGCGACGAGGCCGTACCCGTTGAGCGCGCCGACGACCCGGAACTCTTCGTCCGGGGCCCTCTCCGGAACGACGACGGCGTCGGCGAGGGCGACGAGGCTCGAGATGGGGTGAAGGCCTATCGAGTCGTACCCCGCGGGCGGCAGCGCGAGAAGCTCGCACGTCGGGCCGCTGACGGAACAGCGCTGGAAGACGTCGCACCGCGCCGGCTGGCACGGAAGGCCGCCTCCCGAGCTCACGCCGTCGTAGGCGAGGAGGAGCTTCGCCGCGAGGGCCGGGTCGGTCGGAGACGGCGTCGAGGCGTCTCCCGGCGCGTAGACGGCTTCGAGGTCGACGGCGGCGAGACCGTATCCGAGGACGTCGACGGAGGCGATGGAGAAGGTGCCGAGCTCGAGCGCGAGGAGGTCCCCTCGAGAGACGCGCTCGAGGACGAACGCGGCGGACGCGCCCGGCGCGACACGCTGGCTCGCCGACTCGCCCGTCGTGACGTTCGTCAGCTTCACCATCCGCGGGCGGGCGGGATCCGGACCCGCCGGAACGACGCCGTTCAGCGTGTACCGCTGGCGAAGGCCGACAGAACCGCTCGTGAAGCCCGCCGGGGGATCCGTCCAGCCCACGACCCACGTCTCCCGTTCCGTCGGCTGGTGGAAGCTGACGCGTCTCGGAACGCCTCCGGGCGGATACTCGGCGTTGTCGCCGCCGAGCTGCGTCGCGACGACGGCCGATCCGGCCGGCTTCAGGAACCCGGCGCAGCCGCCGGAGTCCGAGGGCTTTCGCCCGACGATGTCGAACACCTTGAGGAAGCCGAACCCGTCCGTTCCGCCGCCGACGCAGACGAGGCGGCCGAAGGCGTCGAGCGCGAGGTCGCGGCCGGGCCCAGGCAGCGGAACGGAATCGCAGAGGGCGCCGAGGCTCCCCGTCGGCGGGCGGCTGATGTCGCGCACCTTGATCTCGTTGCTCTCGCCGGTCTCGAAGAGGAGGCCTCCGACGGCGAGGACCTTCCGGACGAAGCCGGTCCCTTCGGTCTCCACCGGCTTCGGCGCCCGCGCACCGAGCCCGACCTCGAACGCCGCCGTCATCGGCTTCGCGGGGCTTCCGGTGTCGAGGACCCCGAAGACCCGAAGGACGTAGCTCCGGCCACGCTCGAGCGGCGTCTCGGGAACGGCCACGACCTGCCGGGTGGAGCCGTCGACCTCCTCGGGCTCGAAACGGAGCTTGACGGGCGTCGCCCCCCCATCGGTGGCCGTCAGCCGGATGGCCTCGCTCCAGGCGGCGCGGGAGAGGCTCGTCACGAGCTTGTCGAAGCGGACGACGATCGGCGCTCCGATCGGAACGTCCGTGTTGTCGACGGCCAGGGAAAGTCGGTCGCCGGCGGGAGCGACGAGCGCGAGCTCGGGGAACGAGCCGTCCGGCGCCGCCGTCACCCAGACCGGGGCGCCGGCGCCGGGCTCTCCCGACGGGGCGGAGACGTTCTGGAGCCGCACTGCCGCGCCCGGAGGGACCGCGCCCCGGGCGCCGGTCAACGTCACCCGGACGTTCTCGCCCGAGAAGGTCGTCACCGCTTCGATGCCGGGAGCGACGTCGGACAGCGCGCCGCCCAGGACAGCCGGGGAGGCGAGGAAGCGATAGACGAACGCGGGGCTCGCCGAAAGGACGGCCGGCGGCTCGGGATCGGGACGGATCGGCGGGTCGACGGGCGTTACCCGGTTCGGGTCGACGCCCGGCGTCACCTCGCCCTGGAAGAGCGCGAGCCCGGAGTCGACGTCGCGGAGGGTGAGCGTGAACGCCCTTCCCGCCGGGGTGACGAGCCGGTAGAGGTTCCGCGTGAGGACCTCGGTTCCCGCGAAGACGAAATCGCTCTCGCTCGAGGTGGCGTAGAGCGCGGCGCCCGAGAAGCTCCCCGCCACGACCGCCATGAGGGTCGCGGTGTTGTAGAGGGCGTAGGTTCCTCTCTTCACGACGCCGTCGAAGAAGGTCGACGGGTGGTCGAGCTGGCCTCCGCCGAAGCCGTCGAGCGGCCGGATCAGGGAGCCCGGAACGACGGTGAGGGTCGAACCCGACGCGGGGGTCGTTCCGAGGTCGACGATCGTCGCGAGCCCCTGCCGCGCGAGGGCCTGGAGCGCCTGACCGCTCCGGTCGGTGACGAGACGGTCTCCGCTCCGGCTCAGGAGGTCGACGACCATCAGGTGCCTGTCGCCGAGGACCTCGACGACCTGGGCGAGGAGGAACTGATCGGTGGCGCCGCCGGACGGAGGGGCCGCGAAGGAGAGGTCGAGGCCCGCTCGCGCCGTTGCGGGCCGGCCGTCCGCCTCCATCCCGAGCGTGAACGAATCGACCCAGGCGACGTCCCGCGGCGGGATGACGAGAGCGTCGAGGCCGGACTTCGGGAGGGCGGCGGTCGTGACGGTAACGGGGGCGGCGAAGGCGCCCTGCGGAACGGAGAGGCGGTAGCCGTCCGGCGTCTGCCAGGTGCCGCCACCCGCTCCGACGATCGCCGTCCGGCCGTGGTCGCCGGTGAAGGGAACCGGCGGAAGCGTCTGTTTCGTCCCGTTCGCCTTCCGTATCTCGATCCGGAGGACGTCGGTGGCCCGGGCAGGAAGCCTGAGATGGAACGAGCCGTCGGAGAGAGCGTCGGTCTCGGTGTTCGCCTGCGTCGTGTCGTTGAAGGCGGCCACGTGGCAGCCGGGGCAGACGGCTCCCGGAGCGCCGACGAGCTCGACCATCTGCGGGTCGCCCGACGGGACGCCGATGGTGACGAGCCACGGCTTGCTGTCGGGCGGCGTCAGGTCTTCCGTCGTGAAGGCCGCGACGAAATCGGCCGGCTGTCGCGTGACGCGGTCGACGAGGCCGCGCCCCGCGAGGTCGCGCAGGCTCGCCCGGAGCGTCAGGACGAGCGGCGTGTTCCCCGGGAGAGCCGCCGCTGGCTCGACGACGAGGGAGCGCGATCCGGGCGGCGCCTCGACCCGCGATGCCACGGCGATCGGGGGCCCGACGGATGGAACGGCCGCGAGGACGACGCTCTCCGGCGTGACGGAGAGCGGGTCGAGCGGCTCGGAGAGCTCGACGGTAAAGCGCGAATGGACGAGGACGACCGCGCCCGCAGCGGGCGAGACGGCCGTCACCCACGGAGGCGTGGCGGCGATGCGCAGCTCGACGCCGAGAATCTCGGCACCCGGCGCTGGTGGAGTGACGGTGAGCACGGCGACGTCGCCCGTCGACGGCTCGACCGCGCCGATCGTCTCCGGCCGCGCCCGGAGCGCGAGGGTGAAGAGGCCGTCGCTCTCCGTCACCCCGACGAGCGGCCAGCCGGAGACGCGAACGTCGAGATTCGCGAGAGGAGCTCCATCGATGCCGAAGAGGCGCCCGGAGACGAAGGCGAGGAGCTCGGACGAGGCGACGAATGCGTAGGTCCCGTCGCCGCGGATTCCGGACCAGGGGAAGAGGGCACGGTCGATCGGACGCGTCGCAAGCGTCAAAGAGAATTCGTCCCACTCGGCGCGGGCCACCGGCCGGTAGACGACGAGCCCCGCCCTATCCTCGAGCGAGACGAGAAGAATGTCCTGGCCGTTCGGCGGCGGCGTGCCGAGCCGAACCGACAGTCCCGCAGGAAGGGAGAACGCGGCGCCGCCGGAACCGACGCGAACGGCCCCGAGAACCGTGAACCCCGGAGGGACCGCGACGGGCAGATCGGTGAGCGCGAGCGGCGTCAGCGTGACCGAAACGGGCGTCGAGACGCCCCCCGCCGGCATTCCGAACGACCAGCCCGACGGTCCCGGAACCGTGCCCCCTGCCGGTGTGACGACCGTTCCCTGCCGGACCTCGAAGGGGAACTTCTTCACCGCGAACCGCTCCCAGCCGAGGGAAAGAGCGGCTCTCCGGGCCAGGTCGCTCGCCCGGACGGAGATCGAAAGGCCCATCGTGCCGTCCGCGCGCCGCTGGAGGAGAAGGTCGGCCAGGAACGACGGCGCGGCGACGGTCGAACCGTCCAGGAACGTCAGCTCTTCCGTGACGAGGCACTGGATGGGAAAGCCCGACGGTACGGCTACGGGAGACGAGACGGCGAGCGAGACGGCCGCCGTCTGCGAGGCGAGGACGTCGGTGGGAGAGGCGACCACCGTGGCCGACTCGAGAGGGTCGGCGGCCGGAAGGATCGTCCCCTCGAGGGGGGCCCCCGGCGACGCGGCGGGAGGGGCGGTCGGAGCAGGGTCGGCGATGAAGACGGCCCAGTCGCCCGTCCGCGACACGAACGCCTCCAGGGCGCCGTTCGCGACGGATGCGGACCCTTCCGCGATCCAGGCGACGCCCGCCTCGTCGAGACGAGCGAGGGTAAGGAGCGTCTGCTCGGAGGCGCCGGTGCGATCCGGAAGGCGAAGGGTCAGCGGTGCCGACGGAGCGACGGGCTCGCCGGAGGCGTCGGCCAGCCGGACGTTGGAGGCTCCGGCAACGGACCAGCCGAGGGGTGGAAGGACGGGGAGCCCCTGCGCGGACCGCGGCGTGAGCGTCGCGACGGTCGCCGGCGGAAGCGAGCCGGAGGGTGCGAAGAGGGTGAGGCTTCCACCGGCGCCCGGTGCCGTCCCGGTCGCGGCTTCGCCGCCGGCCGTGAAGAGCGTCCCCCCGTCCTTCGGCGATGACGACGCCGCCGGCGAGACGGGCGTCAGGCGCGCATCGAAGAGCGTCTCGGACGGGGCCGTCCCCTCCGTCGCGACGACGGAGGCTCTCCTCCAGACGTCGAGGTAGCCGGGCGCGGAGAGCCGGACGAGCGCCTCGCCGTCGACCGCGGGAAGGGCGTACAGCCCGGAGGCGGTGACGGAGGCCCGCGGGAGCGGCTCCGCCGCGGCGACTCCCCCCGCCGCCAGGAGCGTGGCGTAGCCGATCCCGAGCGGCCGCGACGTCGCGTCGTCGAAGAGCTCGCCGACGAGGACGGTCGCGACCGAGAGCGGCGCGAAGTCGCGGACGAACGGGACCAGCGCGTTTCCGGCGAGATCGTGGACGCCCGACGAGAGCGCCAGGCGGAACGCGAGGGCTCCGAGATCTCTCCCGGGAGCGGTGACGGCGAGGACGATGCCGTCGGGCGACGGGACGAGAGCGGCACCGATCGGCGCCGAGCTCCCCGTCGCGTCGTCGAGGCGGACGGTTTCTCCGGCGCGAAGAGTGGCGGGCTCGATCGGCTCGTCGAAGGTGATCGTGAGGTCCGTCGCCGTCCGGACGACGTCCACGACGCGCGGCGGCGTGCAGTCGGTCGTGAAGGAGACGATCGCGGCCGGTGAAGCGTTCCCCGCTGCGTCGCGCGCCACGACCGAGAGCGTCTGGTGCGTCTCGGCCCGGAGCGGCACGCTCACCGCGAAGCGGCCGTCGGCCGCGACGGTGCCCTCAGCAGTCGAGGCCCCGCCCGTGACGACGACCGTTGCACCCGCCTCGGCGCGTCCCGTCAGCTCCCGCGTGGCGGCGCAGAAGAGGGGCGGGAGAGGATCGAGAACGGGCGGCCCTGGCGCCGTCTCGTCGACCGTCGAGAACCGCACCGTGGCCGGCACGAGGGCGTTTCCGGCGAGGTCGGCGAGCGACGCTGCGAGCGAAAGCTCGTAGAGCCGGGAGTCGGCCAGAGGCGACGCGGGAGTCACGGTGACGGCGGGCCCGTCCGCCGTGACGCCGACGGGGACCGGGGTGTCGCTCCCCGTCCTCAGGCCGAACGCGGCCGGCATGACCGTCGCACCTTCGAGCGCCTCGCTGAAGGCGAGGCGGATCTCGGGAGACAGGGTCACGGCCGTCTGCCCGTCGGCGGGAACGGACGAAACGAGGCGTGGAGGAACGGTATCGAGCGTAACCGTTGTGCCCGCCGTTCCCTCCTTCCCCGTCGTCTTCCGGGCGCGTGCGGTGATGACGTTCGTGCCCTCGACGAGCGGCACGTCGACGACGAACTCGTCGCCGCTCCGGGTCGCGGCGAGCCCGTTGATCGTGACCGCGTCGAGGTTCTCGAGCGAGTCGAGGCGAACGACGACCCGCTGCGGCGTCGTCCGGAAGCGGGCCCCGTCCGATGGAGAGACGATCGTCACCGACGGCGCCGCGCTGTCGAGCGTGACGACGACGCTGTCGGCCGACTCGTGACCGAGCGTGTCCCGGGCCGTTGCGGTGAGGGTCGTGCGTCCCTCGGCGAGCGGAACCTCGGCGCGGAATCGACCATCCGCTTCGAGGGCGGCCGTGACGCCGTTCACCCGGACGGACTGCAGGTGCGCGTCGGCAGCGCTCCCGGTGACGACGGCGGGCGGATCGCCGAGGATCGTCCCCGCGGCGGGAGCACCGATCGCGATGACCGGGGCCTTCGTGTCGGCCGTGATCGCGACGGTGGCCTTCGTGGAGTTGCCGGCCCGGTCGCGCGCCCTGGCCTCCAGAGTGTTCGGTCCTTCGACGAGAGGCACGCCCTCGCGACGGAACGAGCCTCCGCTGAGCTTCGTTTCCACGCCGTCGACCGTGACGCCCTCGAGATTCGCGTCGGAGGCCGTTCCCGACACGGCGATCGAGACCGTGTCGACGAGGCCGTTCGGCGCGGGCGGGATCACCTCGATCACGGGAGGAATCGTGTCGAGGACGAGCCGGAGGGTTTCCGTGCCTTCGTTCCCCGCGGCGTCGACGGCTCGCAGGTCCAGAGAATTCGCCCCCTCCACGAGGGCGACGCCGCCGAGAGAGAAGGCGCCTCTGCCGAGGCGTGCGGGGACCCGGTTCACCGTGACGCTCACGGCGTCGGCGCTCACGCTCCCGGAGACCGTGACCGTCGCGCTCCGGCCCACCGACTCGTTGACCGGGAGAAGGCTGCTGAAATCGGGAGACGTCGTGTCGAGCGAGAAGGGGATATTCGCGGTCGCGCCGTTTCCGGCCCTGTCGGTGGCCGTGACGTCGACGTGGTGGGCCCCTTCTCCGGTCACCGGCCCTCCACCGTAGTCCGCGCCGTCGACCTGGACCACCACCCTGATCCGGTCCGGCGTCGTCGTGTCGGTGACCCGGATGTCCAAGACCGGCGGCGCCGAGAGCAGGGCCCCGGGTGCGAGGAGCGCTCCCGTGGAGGCGACGTGGACGGAGATGACGGGCGGAACGGTATCGACCGTGACGTGCACGGTGGCATCCGTCGTCCGCCCCGCCGCGTCCCACGCGGTGGCGGTAAGGGAATGGGCACCATCGGAACGCGCGAAGGGCCCCGCGACGAACTCGCCGCCGCTCCCGAGGGTCGCCCTCAGGCCCTCGACCGTCACTTCCCTCAGCGTGGCGTCTGATGCGGTGCCCCGGACGAAGATCGGCCCCGGGCCGAGGATCGCCCCCGCGGCCGGAGTCGAGATGGAAACGACCGGCGCCGCGACGTCGACGAGATACCCGGCTGTCGCGACCGCCTCGTTCCCCGCGGCGTCCACCGACGTGACGAGGACCGTGGTCCGCCCCTCGACGAACGGCCAGGCGGGGAAGGTGAAGGTCCCGTTCGCCGGGGTGACGTCCATTCCCGCCGACGACACGCGGACGGCGTCGCCGCACCTTCCCGAGAGCGCTCTGGGAAGCGAGCTGACGACGTCTCCCGGCGCCGGCTGCGTGATCGCGAGCGCGGGCGGCGTCGTGTCGACGGTGAAATGGACGCTTCGCGTCGAGCGGTTCCCCGCGCGGTCCTGCGCGGCGACCGAGAGCAGGTGCGCCCCCTCGCCCGAGACCGGGGTCCCCGGGACGAACGTCGCGCCGTCGAGGGTCGCGGCGGTCGAGCCGGGATGCGCCTCGACGATCGAGACGACGGGGATCACCGTACGGGCGAAGAGGCGCCCGTCGACGAGGACGAGGCCCGACTCGAAGAGCTCGATCGCCGGAGGAACCGTGTCGAGGACGACCGAAGAACGGGCCGTGCCGACGCGCCCCTGCGAATCGCGTCCGGTGGCGACGAGGGCCTTCTTCCCTTCGACGAGCGGCACCCCCCGCGCGAGGAAGCTGCCGCCCGCAAGAGACGCCGCGATGCCATTGACGTCGACCGAGTCGGCCGTCCCGGCGGTGCCCGTCACGTCGATGGGGCTCGCGCCGACGATCGCCCCGGCTGTGGGCGACACGATCGCGACGCGCGGCGCTTCGCCTCCGTCCGCGACGATCCGGAACGAGACGGAAGAGTCCGTGTCGCGGCCGAGGGTGTCGCGAAGCCGGGCCAGGAGACGATGCTCCCCCTCGGCCGTGACGACGTCACCGGAACGGAACGGCCTTCCGTCCAGAAGAAGCGCCATCTCCGGAACGGGAACACGCGGAACGGGCGCCACCTCGGGACGGACCGGGCGGCGGAAGACGGACTGGTCCTCGAGGGGCTGTCCCGACTCGGTGAAGGTTGCCCCGAGGGGTGGACCGTCTTCCACGAGCCGCGTGACGCGCGCCTGTCCTTCTAGACGGACCGATTCCGACCGCAGCGCCCCCGTCAGGGTCGAATCGCCCCCGAGAACGGCGGCGGCTCGCGGGGCGAGCACGAAGGCGCGAATGGACGAAGAGCCCTCAAGCGTGACGTCTGCGCCGGAAGACCAGAGGCGGAGGAAGAACGGTCCCGCCTCGGGGTTCAGGCGGCTTCGGCCTGCCAGCCGGATCGGCCCGGTGACGAGGATCCGGACGCGCCCGCTCGCGGCGACGACGGCACTCCCTTCGAGGCGAAGAGCGTCGAGAAGATACGTTCCCTCGGGAAGGTCGAGCCGGTCGCCGTCGCCGATGGCGAGCGTTCGCCCGGACGGGCCCGAAAGCGCGGACCGGTCGAGGGCAGTCCTGGGAATCCTGATGTTGTCGTTCGCCGCCGCGAGGGTCGCCTCGAGCGCGGCGAGGTCGAGCGTGATCGGTGCCGGAGGCGCTGCCAGCGGGCCGGAACTGCCCAAAACCGAGGACGCGCCTTCCTTGCGCACTTCCCCGCCCGGTCCGCAGCGCGCGTCTCCGTCGACACGCACGCGATCCGAGAGGCGAATGCTCCCGCCCGCGACGACGTGCCCTCTGCCGCGTCCGCCTCCCGTTCCCAGGAGCCCTGCGGAGTCGACGGTCGCGCCGCCCGTCATCTCCACATCGCGCGAAGCGAAGATCGCCTGCCCGCCCGTCGTAGGGGCGACGAGGAACGGGTCGTCCGCTGCGAGCGGGAGCGTCAGGAAGAGACCGAACACCGACGCGAGAACGCGCGCGACGGTGCGGAGGAGGAGTCGGATCGGGGCCGTCACGGCATCTCCTCCACGGCCGGGATCTCGCCGGCGCCGGGAGGCGGGACGATCCTCACGCCGTCAGGTCTCAGCGCATCGCGGACGAAGATCGAGCCCGCCCGTCCCGGCAGCGTCCCCTCCGGCCCGATCGTCCCCGACACATCGAGAAGCGGAAGATCGAGGAGCCGGGCCGAGAGCGAGATGCGCCCGCCCGCCGCAAAGGCGCCCGTGAACGGAATCGCTTCTGCAGGCGAGGGATCGCCGCCGCGCGCCGACACGACGCCCCATCGGAAACCTTGTGGGCTCGCGTCGACGGGTCCGGTGACCGCCTGTTCGGCGACGAGGAAGATCGAGCCGCCGGCACCGAGGCCGCGCCAGGCCGGGCGGTCCCTGTTTCCGTCCTCGCCGTCGGCCGCGACGACGCCCGCGAGAACGATTCGCTTCGCAAGGAGCGACACCATACCTCCACCGAAGGTCCCCGCCACTCCTCCACGCGCGCCAGGGAGAAGCGGAGCCGAGGCCGATCCGTAGGCGGCGCGGATCGTCCCATCGACGCCCGCCTCCCCGCCGTGAGGAGCGCCTTCGCCCTCCCTCGAGGGGGGCGTGCCGGCGACGAGCTCGGAGACGCTGCGGACGCCGGTTGCCGAGGCGTCGATCCGCGAGCCGGCGTCGAGAACGAGGTCGCCGCGGACGCGAACGCGAATCGAATCGGGCGTAGCGCCGTCGAGCCTCGGCCTCAGAACGGCTCCCGCCCTCAGGTGAAGCTCTCCGACGAGGAGCTCCCCTTCGACCGACACGTCGCCCTCGACGTAGAGCGTGGCGTCGGCCAGCGCCTCCCCGCGTTCCGCCAGCCGGGCCGGACCGCGGAGCCGGAGCCCCTCCCGGACGACGAGGACGCTCCGGGCCTGGGCGCTCTCTCCCGCCCGGTCCGTCGCACGGGCCACGAGCGCGAGCTCCGTACCGTCGGCGACGTCGGGTATCGCGCACCCCTTTCGCGGTGGCCAGGAATCCTCCGGCATCCGAAGAACGAGGCACGGCTCCGCGGCGCCGTCGCCGAGGAAGAGCTCCATCGTCTCGATCCCGTCCTCGTCCGTGGCGTCGACCCAGGGAACGTAGGTGGAGCGAGGCGGCACCGCCGCGGGCGAAAGGGCCGGCGTCACGAACGAGACGCGCGGCTTTCGCCCGTCACCGCGCACGCTCGCCGCGCCGGGGGCGGCACCCGCCGCCGGGGAGACGGTGACGGAGACCGTGGCGCTCGAACTCCGGCCCGAGGCATCCTTCGCCACGGCGGAGATCGCCTGGATCGTCGGGGCCGCGGCCCGCGGCGCGAAGAAGGAGACCCGGCAGGGCGAGACGAGGCACGCCTTCGTGATCCCGGCGAACGTCACCTCGATCGACCGGAGCCTCACGTCGTCGGCTGCCGACACCTCCACGGCGACAGGCGCCCCAGCGGTGAAGGACGCCGCCTCCGCTGGCGTCCCGATCGCGACGGTGGGAGCCACGGCGTCCGCCGTCGTGGCGAGCGGCCGTTCGAAGAGGAACCGACCTTCGGAGTCCGCCGCCGGCGCCTCGCTTCCGTCGGCCTCGACGAGGACGGAGCGGAGGACGAGGCCCGGAAAACCGGCGGGGACGCCGATCGAGAGCGCTTCGAGCTCAGACAACGGAGCCGAGCGCTGGACACACGCGAGAGCCGAGAAGCCCGCGGCCGTCCGCGTCCCGATCTCGAGCCGCAGCGCCGCCGCGCGGGCGCGTCCCTCCGAAGTCAGGCGGAACGTGAGCGGAAGGAGACCGCCTTCGACGACGGCACCTGCCGGGAGCGGGCTCTCGAGCCGGTGGAACGCCACCGGGAGCGCGACGTCGAGCGAGGCCGTCCGTGCCGAGACGTTCCGGAGTGTCGCGGAGACGCGGGCGGGCGTTCCGAACGGCACGGCGGCGGTCGTGAGAGGCACGACCTTGTCGGCGTTGGCTCCCGCGAGCGCAAAGGTCAGCCGGCCACCCGAGGTGAGGCCGCCCGTCACCTCGGCCGTCGCCGCCTCGAGGCCGACGTTGTCGGCGTACGTGAGGGACGCCGCGGCTCCCACGTCCGCGAGAAGGACGGCCGGGGCGGGCGGAGAAAGGACGATCGTCGGTGTCCCGCCCGCGTCGGGGACCACCGTCACGAAGAGGTCGACGGGCGTCGAGGAGTTTCCCTCCGCGTCGGTCGCCACCACTCGGACCACCGTCTCCGTCGGAGCCGAGACCGCCGGCGCCTGGAACGAGAGGGAGAAGCTCGTCCCCGTCGCGGTCCGGGACGAGCCACGGTAGGTCGCCGTCACGGTCGGCACGCCACCGTCGTCCGAGGCCGTTCCCGTGACGAGGAAGCTCGTCTCGGCCGTCACGCGGAAGCCGTGGCCGGGCGCGGTCACGATGAGGCCCGGTGCGAGATTGGGGAGGAGGCGCACGCTCCGGGTAGCCGCAGAGACGTTCCCGGCGCCGTCGCGCGCCTCGAGTTCGAGGAGGAAGGAGGTCTCGGCACCGACGAAAGGAGTCGGAACGAGGACCGAGAGCGCCTCGCCTTCCGGTGCGCTCCACGCTCCGCTCGCGGCCCTCCAGCGGAGGGAGACGCCGGTCGCGTCGTCCGTGGCCGAGGCGACGAGGGAGACGGGTCTCCCGCCGATGGAGCTCTCTCCCGCGTCGGGCGCGGCGATCGAGATCGACGGGAACGTGACGTCAGGGTCGACTCCGAGTGGAATCGTGACGGGCCGGGCTGCATTGCCGGCCGTGTCGACGGCGACGACTTCGAGGACCAGAGTCGAGGGTGCCGCGACGATCGGGACCGGGAGCGTCAGGGAAAAGCTCCCCGTCCCGGTCGCGCTTCGACTCGCGTCACCGAAGCGCGCCGTCACGGTGGCCGTGCCGTGGTCGTCCTCGACACTTCCGGCGACGCGGATCGTCGTCCCGGAGAGGTATCGCGTGCCGCCCGCGGGGCTCGTCACCGCGAGGACGGGAGGCGCGTCGGGAGCGAGCGTCAGGAGCCGGTCCACCGGGAACGCGGAGTTCCCCGATCGGTCGCTCCCCTCGGCCCGGAGAACGAGGCTCGTCCCGCCCGCAGTCGAGATCAGGGGCAGACGGCAGGAGAATGAAACGCTCCGCTCCGGCGGTGCCGGCGCATCCTCGCCGCAGGGCAGGAAGCCGGTTGCCGCGACGAGGGTGAGCCGAACGGACGCGACGTCGTCGGCGGCGTAACGGAGAGTGAAGGTCTGACTGCTTCCCTCCAGCGGCGTCGGCGTCAGAGGGGCGTCGAGCGTCAGGACGGGCGCCCGGTCGTCGAGGGTCAGGAAGGGAATCCGGACGGGGAACGGAACGCGATTGCCCGCCGTGTCGGCGACGCCGTCGACCACGATCTCGTACTCGGCTTCTGCTTCGAGCGGCGCGGCCGGGTTCAGGGCGACGGTTCGCGCGTCGGCTCGCAGAGAGGGAGCGGAGGAGACGGGTCCCTGCGGCGCGTCGCGCCTTTGGAGCGACACGCCGGAAGGCACCGTCGCCGCGTCGAGCGTCTTCGTGAAGACGACGACGGGGTTCGCGTCGGTCACCACCTGTATCTGGCCCGGAAGTGGCACGGAGGTGAGAACCGTGGGCGCGGTCAGGTCGGCCGTCGTGAAACGGACGACGACGTCTCCACCGAGCGTCATTCCGGCCCGATCGGGGAGGGACTCGAGAAGCCGGAGCTGGTACGTCGTCGCTCCGGCGAGCGACGCCCCGGCCGGCAGCGAAATACGAAGCGCGGTCTCGTCCGCTTCGAGAGAAACGGACACCGGCACGATTCCATGCGGACCGCTCAGCTCGACGAATTCCTGTGGGCGTCGCTCGTGCAGCGCCACGCCGAGCGGCTCGGAGAAGACCGCCGTCAGGACGGGCGACAGTCCGACGCCCGACGCGCCGTCGGCGGGCGTCACGGAGACGACTCGCGGCCCCTCGCCGTCGAGAAGAAGGTCTCCCGTGTCGCGGACCGGAATCGCGGCGGAGAGCGCGACGGCCGTCTCCCCCCGCGCGATAGGCCCGGCGCTGGTGGACGCCCGGAGGACGAGTTCGCCGAACCCGACGTCCCGGAGGTCGAAGCGGCCGTCGGCACCGGAAACGGTCGAGGCCACCGTGACCCACCAGAGTCCGCGGAAGTCCAGCTGCTGGAGGACGACGCTCGCGGCGGCCGCGGGCCCCCCTCCTCCCGGAAGGAGCAGCCGTCCGCGGACGAGGCCGCGGGGCTCGACGACGACGGTGACGTCTCGCGTTTCGCCGTCGGACGAGAACGGGGCGACCTCCGACGTCCCGCGCGCGCCCGTCGCCTCTTCCTTCGCCTCGAGGCGACCAAGCGCACCGCCCCCAACGTTCGGGAGGGTGGCGTTTCCCACGGCGTCCGTCCGGACCGGGGCACCGCACGGGAACCGGTATCCATATGGCTCGCTGCAGGAGAAGACGACGATTCCGGGAGCGGGGAGGAACAGGCCGTGGCGATCCGGGTCGGGCTTGACGACCCGGACGCGCAGCGTTCCGAACGGGGCGTAGCGGACGTTTGCGGCGATGGTCTGGCCGGCCACGGCCCGCCCGCGCAGGAGACCGGCATGGAACGGCTCGACCCGCTCGGAAGCGCTGAGAATCAACGGGGCCGTCGCGTCGACCTCGGCGAATTCGTACTCCGCCGCTAGGACCGTCTGGCGGGTCGCCCCCGCTTCGAGCCGGACCTCGGGCGCGACGCCGCCGGTGGGGAGGGGGGTGCCAGAGGCCGCAAGGACGGCTCCGCGCACCCGCCCCGTCGGTGAGGCCGCGAGGTCGAGAGTCAGCGTCGTCCCTTCGCCGGCAAGCCGCCCCGCCGCCTGGGCCGTCAGGCCCGAGGACGGCACGCGGGCGCGGACCACGACCGTTCCCTCGGGAACCCCCTCGGCGCGATACCTTCCGTCCTCCCCGGTCGAGACGCGGAGCGTTGGGCTCCCGTTTCCGTCCTCGTCGCGCGACGAGACGTCGACCTCCGCTCCCGCCAGGTTCGTCGCACCGTCGAACGTCCGGAGGACTCCCGTCACGCTGCCGATCCCGCGCAGCGTGACGTCGACCTCCCTCGCTTCGCCCGGCGCCAGTACGAAGACCGTGGACGCCCCGCCCCGGAGCGTGCGCGGCTCCTCCGCGCGAATCCGGAAGACCGTTCCGTCCCCCCCCGCAACCCCCTCGATGACGAAGCGGCCCGCGGCGTCGGTCGTCCCCGCGCCGAGGATCCCCTTCGACGAGCCGCCGTCGAGAAGGACGTTCACCCCTCCGAGCCCCGCGCCGTCCGAGGGCTGGCGGACGATCCCCGCAACCTGCGCCGTCTGCGAAAGAGTGACGGTCGAGTCGACGCGGAAGCCCTCTCCGACGCCGAGCGCCGAGCCGCGTCCCGCGACGAGGTCCTTTCTCGCCCGGACCGCGAGCGGGACGGCGGAGACGCCCGGGAACCGGGCGATTCCCTCCGTATCCGTGATTCCGGCGAAGACGCGCCTCGGCCCCTCGGTCTCCTGGACGCGGACGTCCGCGCCCGGCACCGGCAGGACGCCGGCGGCGGCGTTCGTCACGACGCGGACGGTGAGGTCGCCGACGGGAACCACGCGGAGCGTGGCGCGCGCCCGGGGCGAGGAGACCGTGACGCCGACGCGGGCCTCTGCCCAGCGATCGAGTCCGCCGATGGAGCCCGAGAAGACGATCCGGTTGTTCAGTCCGAAGGGAACGAGCGGAAAGAGGAACGCGCCGTCCCCGCCCGTCATCGACGCGAGCGGCTCGCCGAAGGAGGTGTCGAGCGGGCTCAACGTGACGGCGGCTCCGGCGACCGGCGCGCCGTCCGCGCCGAGCAGGAACCCGTCGACCACGCCGAGGTTGCCGTCGAAGGCGAGGTCGATCGGGCCACGTGCGGAATCGCCCTTCACGAGCCCCAGGTCGGCACCGCGCTCTCCGTAGAACGGGTTCGTCGCCACGAGGCGAATCGGCCCGCCGTGGACGAACCGGAACCGGAACGTCCCCGTGGCGGGATCGGTCCGGACGGTCCCCGCCAGGTTCGGACCGTCGGCGAAGACGCGGCCGGCCTCGGGGTTGCCTCCGGGTTCGGGATCTCCCGGGAGCGCACCCGAGAAGCTTCCGGCCGCCACCTCGACCGTGCAGAGGACGGGGCTCTCCACGAGATTGCCGTTCCGGTCGCGTACCCGAGCCACGACACGCCCCGTGACGTCGACGAAGCCACGCAGGGCGATGGTCGCCGTGGCGGTCGCGCCCGGTCCCGGCACGGTCACCGTCGTCGAGCCCGCGTTGCGCAGCACGGTCCCGTCACGCGTCTCCACCGCCGTCGCCTGGAGCCGCCACGAACCGGGCGGGACGTTCTGGAGCAGGAAGCTCCCGTCGCCTCCGCTTCGCGTCCCGGAGACGAGCCGTAGAGCGGGAGCCTGCTCCCAGATCTCGACGAGGGCGCCGGCCCGGGGCTGACCAACCTGATCGACGACGGTGCCTCGAACACTCCCGAGACTCGTGTCGGTGAAGAGAAGGTCGGCCGGGGCCGTCGCGCCCTCGAGAACCGTCGCCGACGTGGAAACGGCCCTCCCCGAGGACGGCAGCTGCGCCCAGACGGTGGTGATTCCGACCGGCAGGCTGTCGATGCGGTACGCGCCGTCGGCGCCGCTCGTCGTTCTCAGGCCGCCTCTCGTCGCCCAGACGGGCGCGCCGGCGACGGGCGTGGCGACACCGCCGAGCGTTCGCCGGACGACGCCGGCCACGGCGCCGAACCGGGGCGTCACGTCGGCGACGACGAGCGTCACGTCGTGGACACCGTCCTGGAGAAGGGTCAGCGGTTGCACGAGAACGGGCTCGCGGGACGTTCCGTCGAAGACCTCGAGACGAACGTCGCCCGCGGGAGCCGATTCGAACAGGAAGGTGCCGTCTTCCGGGGCGTGCCGGGCTCCGAAGTACTCGCCGGTGGCGCCGTAGCCGGCGACCCACGCGCCCGCGACGGGTCCACCGGCACCGCGCACGACACGTCCGGAAAGCCGGGCCCGCGGGCTCGCCGCGAGCGTCAGGGTCACCTCGTTGACGGCCCCCGGGACGTCGAGGCGCGCCGTGGCCCACGCCGACTCCCTCGTGCGAGGCTCCTCGGCCTGGAGCTGAAGCGTCCCCACCGGAACGGAAGGGAAGACGAACGACCCGTCGGCCGCACTGAACTGCGAGCTTCGGTACGAGTCGACCGAAGAGCTGCAGCGGACGATCGCGCCCGCAATGCGAGTCCCCGTGCCATCGACGACATGGCCGCGCACGGTGCCACGCCCGAGCAGCGCGACGTCGACGTGGACGACGTCGCCATTCTGGCGGACCGAGCCGGAGGCCCACCCTTTCGAGCCCGTCGCCGGATCGAACGCGTCGAGCCGGAAGGGCTTTCCATCCTGCCGGCGGACGAAGTCGAAGACGAAGGATCCGCGGGCGTCGGTCCGCGTCGTCGCCGTCGTCGCCTCGAAGCTCCGTCCGGACAGATCGTCTGTCGCCGATTCGGCAAGGCGTACCGTGGCGTCCGGCAGAGGAGTTCCGTCGGGTCCCAGGACGCGCCCTTCGATCTCGCCCCCCTCCAGTCCGAGGCGCGGAAAGATTGCGAGCTCTCCGCTCCAGCTCTCTCCGGCGCTCGAAGGGACGAGCTCTCCGCGAGCCGTACCCGGGCGAACGGGGCTGACGACCCCACCGGAAAGGAGCGACACGAGGCGCAGGTCGGTCGATGCCGAGACCGCCGCCACGCGCCGCTCCAGGGGCGCTCCCCCACGGGTCGTCGTCGGAAGCCTCCAGAGGCGGGGCTCGGACGCCGGTCCTTCCGCAACGTCGCGGTTGAAGAGGAGCGTGACGACCTTCCCGAGCGGGTTCGCGTCGACGTCCTGGACGGCGACGACCGCCGCGAACGGTGACGGAAGAGCCGCCGACGCGTTTCCGGTGCGCCTCCCGTCGATCGAGGAGACTAAGTCGAGGTCTGCCGCACCCATCGTCAGCCGGGTCGTCGTGAGGGATCCCGCCCGGACGGAAATGCTGCCGAACCGGACGCGGGAGAAGCCGCCGTGCCCGTCCGGGTAGACGACGTCGAGCGCTACGGCTCCCGTTCGCCGCCCCACGATCTCCACGTCGAGGGCCGACGCGGGCAGACGCCCCACCAGGCTCGCTTCGCCGCCCCCGGGCGCCTTCAGCGGCAGGAGCGCCGCGTAGGGCACCTCCCGGAGCACGCTCGCATCCTCGGGGCCCCCGGACGTCTCTGCGCCTGTCCCGACGCCTCGGAGCCGCAGCCGAGCGTCCGGGTCGGCCGGATCCGCCGTCGAGAGGACGACGAACACGGGTCCGGACTGCGTCCGCCCCGCGAGGGCGGGTTCCGCGTTCGCCGCCGCCGCATCGAGAATCATCTGGTCGAACGAGGGCCGTCCGCCGGTCTGGAGGACCTCATCCAGGGCCCGGGCCGCGGCCGCCTCGAGCTCGCGGCCGCGGACGTTTCCGCGGCGGACGAGGTCGAATCCGGGGATCTCGTCCCGGCTCCCGAGCCAGCGGAGGAGAACGTCGGCCACTGCCGAGGGAACCGGCTGGCCGATCCCCGCCCTTCGTGCCGCCGCGACGAGCTCCACGGCGCGCGCCCGGACCGAGCCATCGGCGAAGTCGGGCGGCGCAAGGCTTCCCGGAACCGTCGCGTCGGCCGTGGCCAGGCCATGCGCGATGCCGATCAGCCTCGTCGACGCGTCGACGAACGGCGCCGGTAGAGCGGAGACGAACGACGGAAAGACGAAGGTGTCGGGTGAGAGCGGCAGGCCGTCGTTCGTGACTCCGGTCCGGAGGCGCAGCGATCCCGAAACCGAGCCGTCGGAGGTGAAGGCCGACGCAACCACCCTGCCCGTCCGGGTCGCGCGAAGGCGGAACCGTGCGTCGGACGCGTCTCCGGGCGAGATGTCGCCCAGCTCCGCGACGGCATCCGCACCGGGCGGCACGTCGAGGACGACGGCTCCCGTCAGGCTCGCGGCGTCGAGGGCGAGAGCGACCCGGTTCGCCCGCACCGTCGAGGTGTTCGCCACGGTGACCCGCAGGTCGTACACCTCATCCTTGCGGACGACTTCGGGGTGATGGAAGGTCAGTGCGAAGCTCGGGTCGCGAATCACGACGCTGCCGCGCGCCCGCCCCGAGAGCCGCAGGGGTGGCTGGTTCGCGAGGCCGTCGAGCGTCGCTTCGATCTGACAGACGACCTCGTGCGTTCCGACCTTCAGCCCCTCGGCCACCATCTCCGCCGACCCCGCCTGCTGGGCGGCGAGGATGACCAGATCGTCAGGCGTGTCGAGAAGGCCGTCGGGTCCCGGGTGGCGAACGGGAATCGGCTGCCCGTCGGCAACGGCCGGCGTCGTCCCGGCCAGACGCAGGGCGCTCGCGGGAAGGCTCACCGCCGTCGAGACGTCCTTCAGGACGAGGCCCGATCCCGCTGCGCTCCCGTTCTGGACCATCAGGACGACGGAGAGAAACTGGTGCAGGAACCGGATGTTTCCGGGAAAGACGAGAAGGCCGAAGACAGGACGCGGTGCGACGCCGTTCTCGTCCTGCTCGTCCTCTTCGAACGGTGGCGGGGCGTTCGTCGTATCGACGAGCGGCACCGCGACGACCGTCGGCGGCTGGAACCGCTCGGGCAGCGGCCCTTGCACCTCGATGCGCGGCGGCCCGACCGCCTGGTACTGGGTGCCATCCCAGACCAGGGCCGGGAGTTCGATACCTATCGTTCTTCCCTGAATCGAGAGCCCCAGGGCAAATGAGAACGCCTGGAGATTCCGTTCGTCCAGGACGATGCCGCGGTCCGCGAGCTCTTCGGGTGTCAGAACGTGCGACGAGATGCTCGAGACGAGGACGTCGGTCACGGTCACCGTCGCGACCGGATGCGCTGCCGGAATCGACACTCCGGCGCCGTCCGTGAGGGAGATCGCCTCCAGCCGGTACTCTCCCTTCACCTGGAGGGCCGGGAGGCGCAGCTCGCCGCCGGGCGCGGTCCTGAGAGTCACAGGCGCACCTAAACCCGGCCCCCGGAGCCGGGCCGAGACGCGCAGGCCCGCTTGCGCGAGGCCAGCCGAATCGCCTCCGAAGACGGTCCGAAGAACGGCAGGAACTCCGACCGGAACGGCCTGCGCGACCGGCTCCACGTCGAACGAGGCCCCGACGAGGCGGAGCTGCCCATGACCGAGGGTCGTCTGCCCGGACGCCCGCGGCGCCACGGAGGCGAGCGCGAGAAACGCGGCCGCGATGGCCGCCGGTCCCGGGAGTCGGCGGTGCGCGAACCGCCGCCTCTCGATCACCGGCACGTCCCGTCTTCGAAGAGCTCGACCCTGGCCGTTGCCGTTGCGACCTTCCCCGCCGTTCCCGTTACAGAGAGCCTCACCGTGTATCGACCGGCTGCAAGGAGCGCCGTCGTGAAGGTCCCGATCCTCCCCGAAGCGACGGGGACCGTTCCGCGATCGACCACGGTCCAGGAGGCCGGGAAATCCCCCGGCCCCGCTTCGAGCAGATACGACTGGAATCCCGTCCCACCCGCACTCCCGTCGATCGCCAGCTCGTCGCCGGCCCTCGCACGCACGGAGCCCATCGGAGAGGTGAGAAGCGCCACCGGAAGCGCGGAGTCGAGCAGAAGCCTTCCGACGAGCGGAGCCGCCACGCGGCCCGTCGACTCCTCGCTCGCTTCGAGGCGGAGCCGGTATTCGCCATCCGCGAGCGCCGCCTTGGCCGTGCCCGTTCCGTTCCACGTCACCGTCGCGCCGCGCCCGGTCCCCTCGAAACGCCGCACCTCCGAGCCGTCCGGCGCGAGAAGGCGGAGGATCCAGCCGGCGACAGAGGGGAACTCGAAGTCGAGTCCGACGCTCGAAGTTCCCGGCGGGAACGCCCCGGTCGAGGCCCCCAGCGAGGTGACCGCAAACGCGGGGGTCGGAAGCGCCCCGAGCCACGGGTCGGACTCGACCCGCCCCACGAGTCCCGTCGGTCCTTCGGCGCGGCCCCACCACTGCTGGCGGGCATCCACCACTCGAAGTTCCGAGTCGGTGTTGCGCACGGGAACCGGCTGACCTGTCAGGGCGCCGTCACGCAGGGAGAGCTCGCCCGACGAACTCCGAAGCCCGTCGGCGCCATTCCCCGAAAGGGTCAGGAAACGAAGTGCGGGACGCGCCCCCTCGTTCGCGACTCCCGCCCCGGAATTCCCGGAGACCACGGTTCGCTCGATCCGTGCCGCGCTGCCCGACGCGAGGTGAATCCCCGTCCCGTCGCCGCCCGTCGTCCCCGTCACCGTGCTGTCGCTGATCCGAGGCGCGCCTCCCGCTTCCACACGGATCCCGTTGTGACTCGACGTCCGCACCGTCACGTTCGTCAGCACCGGCGCGCTTCCCGCTACCTGGATCCCGGCCTTGAAGCTCCGTCCTCCGCCCTCCACCGCCGCGTGCTCGATCCGGCTCCCGCCCGAGCCCGCCCCTGAAGGAGATTCCAACCACCTTCCCGGCGCCAGCGCTTCGGCCGTCGTGAAGAGGATCGGACGCTCCGGCGTTCCGACCGCGTTCAGCGTTCCCGCGCCTCCCTCCCCGATCGAGAGTAGCTGCCCAGCCCGCGCCTTCACCACCCCTCCTGGCTCGATCGTCAGCACCGGGGAGCCTGCTCCGAAGACATTCACGCCACCGTCGATCACGTAGTACGGGTAGCCGAAGCTCTTCCACGTCTCACTCGATCCGAGATTTCCTCCCCGTGCCTCACCCCGTCCTGCCCGTTCCCGGACAACACCATCCCCGTCAGCCCGCTCAGCTCCGCCGGGCTCCAGCGTGATCGCTCCGTTCGTGCTCCCCTGAATTGACGTGTTCGATATCTCCAGCCGCCCGCCGGCGCGCACGGAGATCCCCGTCCCGTCTCCGCCCGTCGTCCCCGTCACCGTGCTGTCGCTGATCCGAGGCGCGCCTCCCGCTTCCACACGGATCCCGTTGTGACTCGACGTCCGCACCGTCACGTTCGTCAGCACCGGCGCGCTTCCCACTACCTGGATCCCGGCCTTGAAGCTCCGTCCTCCGCCCTCCACCGCCGCGTGCTCGATCCGGCTCCCGCCCGAGCCCGCCCCGAAGGAGATTCCAATCCACCTTCCCGGCGCCAGCGCTTCGGCCGTCGTGAAGAGGATCGGACGCTCCGGCGTTCCGACCGCGTTCAGCGTCCCCGCGCCTCCCTCCCCGATCGAGAGTAGCTGCCCGTCCCCCGCCCTCACCTCCACCCCGGGCTCGATCGTCAGCACCGGCGCAGCCTGCACCCTGCACGTAGACGGCGTTGTCGATCACGTAGTACGGGTAGCCGAAGCTCTTCCACGTCTCACTCGATCCGAGATTTCCTCCCCGATGCCTCACCCCGTCCTGCCCGTTCCCGGACAACAGCATCCCTGTCAGCCCGCTCAGCTCCGCTCCGGGCTCCAGCGTGATCGCTCCGTTCGTGCTCCCCTGAATTGACGTGTTCGATATCTCCAGCCGCCCGCCGGCGCGCACGGAGATCCCCGTCCCGTCTCCGCCCGTCGTCCCCGTCACCGTGCTGTCGCTGATCCGAGGCGCGCCTCCCGCTTCCACACGGATCCCGTTGTGACTCGACGTCCGCACCGTCACGTTCGTCAGCACCGGCGCGCTTCCCGCCACCTGGATCCCGGCCTTGAAGCTCCGTCCTCCGCCCTCCACCGCCGCGTGCTCGATCCGGCTCCCGCCCGAGCCCGCCCCGAAGGAGATTCCAATCCACCTTCCCGGCGCCAGCGCTTCGGCCGTCGTGAAGAGGATCGGACGCTCCGGCGTTCCGACCGCGTTCAGCGTTCCCGCGCCTCCCTCCCCGATCGAGAGTAGCTGCCCGTCCCGCGCCTTCACCACCACTCCGGGCTCGATCGTCAGCACCGGGGAGCCTGCTCCGAAGACATTCACGCCACCGTCGATCACGTAGTACGGGTAGCCGAAGCTCTTCCACGTCTCACTCGATCCGAGATTTCCTCCCCGATGCCTCACCCCGTCCTGCCCGTTCCCGGACAACAGCATCCCTGTCAGCCCGCTCAGCTCCGCTCCGGGCTCCAGCGTGATCGCTCCGTTCGTGCTCCCCTGAATTGACGTGTTCGATATCTCCAGCCGCCCGCTGGCGCGCACGGAGATCCCCGTCCCGTCTCCGCCCGTCGTCCCCGTCACCGTGCTGTCGCTGATCCGAGGCGCGCCTCCCGCTTCCACACGAATCCCGTTGTGACTCGACGTCCGCACCGTCACGTTCGTCAGCACCGGTGCGCTTCCCGCCACCTGGATCCCGGCCTTGAAGCTCCCTCCTCCGCCCTCCACCACCGCGTGCTCGATCCGGCTTCCTACCGACCTCGCCCCGAACGAGATTCCATTCCACCTTCCCGGCGTCAACGCCTGGGCCGTCGTGAAGAGGATCGGACGCTCCGGGGTCCCGACCGCGTTCAGCGTCCCCGCGACTTCTTCTCCGACCAAGAAAGCCTGCCCGTCCCCCATCTTCACCACCACGCCGGGCTCGATCGTCAGTACCGGGGAGCCGGAGCCACGGAACTGGACGGAGCCACTCGGAACGTAGGGACTTTCCGTGAACCTCCAGATGGTGTCAGACCAGATCTCGCCGGTCACAGTGGTGTCGGCGGCTGCCGGCTGGCCCAGAGTGAAAACGAGGAGGCTCAAGAACACGGCGATTCTTGCCGCTTCGGGCACGACCACCCTCGACCATGCAGTTCTCTCGGAACCCGGTCCCCGACGCCCGCAGGCAAACGGCTGTACTCGCCCCCCCGAAAACACGACCCGGACAACCTATTCGACGGCACAGGCCCGGCACAATGAACAAAACGCGACACTGCCGCCGCGCCGGCGACTCAGCGGATCCCGGCGGCCCCGCTCCTGAGCTGCGCCCGGAGCCGGCTCGGCGTCAGCCCGAAAAAGGTCCGGACGAACCTCCCGAGCGCCTGGGACCCCGAGAGGCCGACGGCCCGGGCCACGGAATCGACCGGAAGACCGCGCTCGAGGAGGATGGCGACGAGGCCGGCGCGGCACTCCTGGCGGACGCGGGAGGGGTTCGTCCCCCCTTCGTGGAATCGCCGGAGGAGGGTCCGCACCGAGATGTTCCGCCGCACCGCGACCGCCTTGGGGCCCTCGATGACGAAGAGGACTTTCGTATCGTCGCTGAACCGGGGTGAGACGCCGACGAACGGATCGGCCGGGATGAGGGATCGGATTTCGACAGCGGAGGGGGGTCTCGTGCCCACCGCAAGGCTCTCGCAACCGAGCTCCCGCCCGTAAGCCACCATCCCCATACCCCTCACGCTCAGCCGAAGTCGGGGAGATTGTGAACCCGAGAGCGGGGAAAAGGGAAGGGGATAGTTTAGGAAAGGCCCAGGACTTACCGAACGTTCGTTCTGTATTCGGGGGTCCCGGGAGGTCCGGATGCGCCGGAAACGGCCTGCAAAGGGCCTTCGTTCTTCGATTGCTGCTCGCCGAAAGAAAAAAGTGGCCCGGGGTATGCCCGGGCCAAAGTGAGGGGTGAGCCCGACGAATTCGGGCTTGGGGGTCGGTTGTCAGGCCGGCTTCAGGGGGCCGACTGCCCCGCGACGAAGGTCGCGTCCCCCGACTTTTCGTCGATCACCGTAGCGTAAGCACCGACGTAGGCGGTGCCGCGCGGCGAGTCGATGACGACGGTCGCCCGGGAGGAGTCGGTCGTGCCCAGGCGCTCGAAGAGGTCCGCGCTGCTGAACTGGACGAAGGGGTTGGAGTCGTTGAGGCCGACGAAAGAGAACCTCTTCGACTCCCGGCCGAACGAGTCGAGCACGCGAACGTCCACCTGGATGCCGCCCGTCGAGCCCGGCAGGATGAAGAGCGCGACGTTCGTCCGGAACTTCGGGTTCGCCCCCCCGCCCTCGAGCCCGGAGAGGACGATCTTGCGGCGGGACCCCAGCTCGCTGATGCCGTCCTCGAGGACGTACGCGTCCACCTGGAGGCCGATCGAGCCACTACCGGACGGGATGTAGGTCTTGCCCGTCACGACGATCGGCTCGGTGGGAGCCGGGTCGTCGGCCGCAGACGCGAAGTCGACGTAGGACGCGGCGTATCCGTCCGGATCGTTCTCCGCGAGCCCCAGCCAGTACTTCACGAAGTCGACCGCGACCACGAGCTGATACGGGGCGAGGGTGAAGACGTCCGAGACCTCGATCCGGCGGGTCGTGCCCTGCTTCACGTAGGAGAACGTGACGGCGATCTTCCGCGTCCGGGCGCTCGGGTTCAGGACGGAGACGTCGCTCACCCAGTAGCCGCCGGACTGTCCCTTCACCCGGACGATGCCCGGGAGACGATAGGTGGTCGAGGGGCGCACCGTGGGCGTGACGACGATGGAGTCGCCGGTCCCCTGGTCGATGACGGTGGCGTAGGGGTAGACGCCGGTCCCGCGCTTCAGCTTCACCTCTGCCGTGAAGTGAGAGGCCGGGTTGGCATATCCGGCGCCGCCTATGGGCGTGTCGCCCGTCGCGACAGCCGCCGAAAGAGCGGCATTGAGCTGCTTCACGCCGCGGGATTCGATGGTGACCTTGGCGGGCACACCGAGGGCGGCCCCGTTCTGGTCGCGGAAGATGATCTCGACCTCGGCCGTCTCGTCCTTCAGGTTGGCGACGGTCAGGTTCGTCCGGAACGAAGCGTCGTGCCGGAGGTCGGCGAGAAAGTTCGACGCGGCCACCGACTGCGGCCGGACTCCCGCCGCGACCGACATGGCCGGGACCGACAGGCCGAAGGTGCCGTTCGTCGCGGCGGACGCCGCGTTATAGGTGCGGCTCATGATGACGGGAGAAACCGGCACCGTGTCTCCGCGGACGAGGACGACACCCCAAGAGCCCTTGTTGAGCCTGAAGAAGCTCTCGAGTACGTTCGTGTACGACTTCGTCTCTCCGGCGACGAGGGCCTGCGGCACCCAGGTGACGTTCCCCGCGCCGCCCCAGCTGTCACCGGAGACGAACCCGAGGGAAAGCGTCGCCGTCTGCGTTCCCGTCCCGGGGTTGTAGATCGACAGGTCCGACTGCCACTGGGCTCCGTTCCCGCCGTCGGCATACACCATCCCGGCCGCCACCCAGAGGAGCGGGTCGGGCGGTGCCAGGACCGTGAAGGCGAGGGGGGTCGGAGTGGTGACCGTCCCGGGGACGTTGGTACGGGCGACGGTGAGCTTCACCGTGTAGGTCCCGCCCCTGGTGAAGGTGTATTCCTTCGGCGAGCCGCTCCCGAGGGACGAGCCGTCCCCGAAGTCCCACGTGTACGTGGTGGCCTGGTCGGCTCCCGTGAAGATGATCGCCTTGTTCGGCTGCACGGCCGAGCGGGTGACCGCCGTGCCGTCGGAGTACTTGAAGGTGAAGTTCCCGGTGAGCGGCGCCCCCGTGGAGCCCTTGACCGCGATGTTCTCCTGCCTGGTCAGCCCGCTGCTGGTGAGCTTCACGACGTAGGTCGTGTCGACGACGGGGCCATAGGTCTTGAGGGCGGGATTCTCGGTCGAGGTTCCGCCGTCGCCGAAGTCCCAGGCGGCCGTCGAGCTGCTCCCCGTGAACCTCAGGCTCTGCCCGGCGCGGGCCTCCCAGGTTCCATTCGGTTTCGCGAGCGCCGTCCCCGTATCGGCGTCGACCACGGTGAAGGTCGGCCCCGTCGGTGCGGAGACGAAGATCTTGTAGTTCTGCGAGCACGAGCCGGACGTCATGGTGACGGTGTACTCGGTCCCCGCCGTCACGTTGTAGGTGTGCGTGGCGTTGTTTCCGCTTCCCGTCTGGCCGTCGCCGAAGTTCCAGCTAATCGTGGACGTCGTGCCGGTCGCCACGAAGGTCAGGGGCTGGCCGCTCGCCGCGTCGTAGGTTCTCGAGAAGGAGTCGTACGAGATCCGTGCGCCCTGCGCGTTGTTGATGACGAACTCGCAGGTGCCCGTGCCGCTCCCGGGCTGGACGTTCACGTACGCCGTGTACTGGCTCGTGAAGCCTCCGACCGCGTCGGTCACGGCACAGCCGACGGTCTTCCCGCCGGAGGTCGTGTAGACGTGATTGACGGGCCTGGCCGTTCCGGAATAGGTCTGGCCGTCGCCGTAGACGATGTCGTAGGTGTACGGCGGCGTTCCGCCGCTCGCGTTGCACGAGATCGAGACCGACTGCCCGGCGGTGGGGCTCGTCGGAGAGAACGTGATCGACGAGACCGCGAGGACTCCCGTGCCACCGCCACCGGCCCCGCCCCCCGCGGCGACACCCACGCTCGCGACGACGTCCGTTCCAAATCCTCTCAGGACGACCTCGTATTCCCCCGCGGTGGAGATGGAGAAGCTCGCTCCCTGGGTCGTCCCGATCGCGGTCTCCGAGCTCGACCCGACCGACCGGCGGCTCCAGGCAAAGCCCGCCGGCAGGCTCGTGACGCGGACGCCGTTCAAGAGCGCGTAAGCCCTCGCCGTCGTGTTGACCGGCAGCTCCCAGTAGATTCCGAGGGATCTCGGGATGTCGGCGGTGTCGCTCGAGTTGCGCAGGAGGATGGTCGGAACACCCTGAACGACGGTCAGCGGCGACCACCCGGACGCCGGCCACTGGGCGACCGTCGGAGACGAGCAGTTGCCGGTGGTCGTGTAGGTGTACTTGATCCGCAGGCCCCAGGAACCGACGGCCGGAGGGGGAATCGAGATCGACCCCGAGGTGCCGAACGGGTTCGACTGGGTCACGTTCGTCAGGTAGGTGCCTTCCGGGCAGGAGCTTCCGCTCACGGCGCAGATGTTGTACGAGAAGCTCGTCGCGTCGGCCGGGCAGCCTGTGACGGCGGTCCCCTTCTTCGAGGCACTCGATATGGAGACCGAGGTCGCCCCAAGGTAGATCTGCGACGGCGCCGTCAGCGAGAGGACGACGTCGGTGACGGTCACGGTCTTCGCGGCGTCACCCGTGCAGGTGGTGACCGTTTCGACCGTCTGCACGCCGGGGCAGTCGGCCGTCTGGAAGCCGCCGCGATAGGGAACGGAGACCCAGTAACGGTAGCTGCCCGGCTGGGTGAGCGCCGGGGTCGGGGTGCACGCGATCCCCGTGCAGCCCGCCTGGAGCGTCAGGACGTCGGCTCCCGTCTGCCCGACCGGGACGCTCGACACGTACCAGCGCAGGCCGGTCGTGAGCGGGCTCCCCTCGGACTGGTCCTCCAGCGCTCCTCCGGAGAGGATCGAAGTGCTCTTCAGAAGCGCTCGCGGCACCTTCCAGGTGATCCGGTGACGGGCGAGCGCCGAGGAGCCCGCGTTCAGCGCGTTCTGCACCTCGAAGCCGATCGTCAGCTGCTTGTCCACGAGATTTCTGGGCGAGAAGTCCGGGGTCCCCGCGGGAGAGGTCCAGAGATCGTTCGTCGTGACCGACTCCCAGCATCCCGCTCCCGTCGAAGGAACGGGAGCGGAGCCTCCCTGCGGGACCTGGGCGGGGTCGCACGGTCCGATCAGCGTGAGCTGGGTCGGGAAGGTTCCGCCCGAGAGAACCTCGAGGTCGGGCTGCTTCAGCCGGTAGGTGGTCGCGTTCGAGTCGAGCGCGTTTCCATCGTGGAAGTCGTAGTCGAGGCGCCAGTCCAGAAGCGGCTGGACGGTGTTCGCCGGCGAGAAGGCGGGCTTGATCCGGAGCTGGTCGCCGATGAAGACCGACCCTCCGTCCGCCACCGCGACGGCGGCGCTCCCGGAGTAGGGGACGTTCTCGACGGTCATCGACGCCGTCGCGGGACTGGGCGCGGTGGAGCAGTCGAGGGAAGCGACGTAGGTCGCGGTCGTGTTGACCAGGTCGCCCATGTAGAGAAAGACGTTCCCGCCGGAGGCGCGCATCCCGACGAGCGCATCCACCTGCACCGGCGCCGAGAAGGCCGGGATCGAGTCGGCGAGATTCCGGGTGAACTCGGCCGAGGAGTGGACCTCGGGCTTCAGTCCGCCTGCGTCGGTCTTCTCGAGGAAGAACGCGACGACCTCGGTGTCGAACGGAAGCAGGACGACCTGGGTCTGGGCGAACCTCGCTCCGGTCGGCGGCGTGTAGCTGCCGATGAGGGTGAGGTTCCCGGTCGACGGATCGACCCGGTTCAGCGTGACGGCCGAAGAGGCGACGTAGGACCCCGAGAGCCGTCCTCCCTCCGTCAGGAGGTAGAGGTCCCCCGACGTCGGATGCCGCGCCGCCGCGACGCCCTCGAAGAGGTAGCTGCCCGTCGGAATGCCGAGCTGGCTGGCGGTGTAGGTTCTCGAAGTGAAGTTCGCCGTCAGGCCCGACGAACCGGGCCCCGGATTCGAGACGTCGATGACGGAGAGAAGGTCCGCGGACCACGCGACCAGGTACGACTTCCCCGCGGCTTCGACGGCGGCGAGGCCAGCCGGCGCGCCGGCGCCCACGTTCCGGATCGCTTCGGAGTAGATCCCGTTTCTCGTGTTCGGGCCCGTGTCGGTGGTGTAGTCGGTGATGTCGGCCGCGTAGATCGAGCTCCCCATGACCGAGAAGCCGAGGTACCGCGTTCCCGCCTTGGCGACCGCGACGGCGCTCACCTGCTCGCCCGCCGGCAGGTAGTCGCCCCCGGAGAGGTACGTGGCTCCCGACTGGCTCATGGCGATCGTCCCGTAAGGGACCGTGTCGGACCACGGCGTGAGGGCGCGCGTGCCGTCGGCGGAGAGCGCGATGTCCTTCGTCCGTTCCTGCCCGTCGCCGCTCTTCGGGTAGTGATCCTGGCCCAGGAGGTCCTCGATGGAGATTCGGGCCGGGGCCCCCGGGTTGGCGAGGCTGTAGACGAGGAAACCGTAGTTGTAGCGGACCGCCAGGCGATAGGCGCCGGGCGTTCCTCCCAGAGCCAGAGAGTTCTGTCGACCCTGGAGATAGCTCGGCAGGCCCGAGGTCGGGGGATCGAACTTCGACGGCGCAGAGAGGAGCTGACATTGGGCCTGTGCCTTGCCGCCCAGGCCCGCAAAGATTGAGAGCGTGGCGAGAACGAGCCCAGCGCTTCGAGCGACCGTGCGTTCAGAAACCGACTGAATCATGAAACCCCCTTTAGATGGCACCCCACGAGCGGATGCCCTGCGGCACAACCGAGGTGCCGAGGGCGAAAGTAAAGAGACGCGAGGATTATACGCCCCGGATTCACGGACCGGCACCAGGGCCGGAGGGGCGGCGAGGCACATCGGACAGGAGTGACTTCGGCAACTGTGATCCAACGCAAGGAAGGGTGCGCCGGACCAGGCCGCCCGCAGGCCTCTGGCGAGGAGCCCTCGCCCGTCGAATGCGGCGCCGGATCGGGATAGGGGGCAGCGGTAGGTGACCGCCGCTCCCCTCCCACACCACCGGACATGCGGGTCCGCATCCGGCGGTTCGGTCGGTTGAGGTCACGGGGCGAGCCGGGGCACCCCCAGCTCGTCGAAGTACCGGGTCGGCAGTGCGATGTGGATCGCGATCGCGGAGTTGGCCCACCACCGTCGCGTGTTCGCGGCGACTTTCGCCGCCGTCCGCTCGGTCATCCCGCGCGCCCGGAGTTCCCGGAACACGGTCTTCCCTCGCTTCCACTGCTTCAGCTGCAGGCAGCGCAGCTTGTGCCGGATCCACTTGTCGAGGTCGGAGAAGACGCCGGGAGTGTCCGCCTGCTTGAAGTACTCCTTCCAGCCCGGCAGGTATCCCCTTGAGCTCCTCCGTTACCCTCGGCAGGCTCCGGCCACCGTTGCGCCTGGTGATCCCGCGCACCCGTTCCTTCATCGCACCAAGGGCCTTGCTCGCCACTCGCAGCTTGACGACCTTGCCCGCGGCCACCCAGAAGCTGTAGCCGAGGAAGTCCCGCCTCGTCGCGTAGTCCACCGCGCTCTTGTCCTGGTTGACCTGCAGCTTCAGGCCGGCGTACAGCTTCCTCAGCCCCGCCAGCACCCGTTCCCCCGCATGCCGCGACCGCACGTAGACATTGCTGTCGTCTGCGTAGCGGACGAAGGCGTGCCCTCGCCGCTCCAGCTCCTTGTCCACCTCGTCCAGGAGCACGTTGGCCAGCAGGGGCGACAGCGGTCCGCCCTGCGGCGTCCCTTCGTGTCGCTCCACCACCACCCCCGAGACCATCACCCCGGCCTCGAGGTAGCGGCGGATCAACCCCAGCACCCTCTTGTCCTCGATCCGCTTCTCCAGCCTCCCCATGAGAATGTCGTGGTTGACCCGGTCGAAGAACTTCGACAGGTCCACGTCCACCACCCACCGCCGGCCCCCCTGGACGTACGCCTGCGCCCGCCGCACCGCGTCGTGCGCCCGCCGTCCAGGCCGAAAGCCGTAGCTGTGGTCGGAGAATCCGGGGTCGAATCTCGGTTGCAGGACCTGCAACAGGGCCTGCTGGATGAATCGGTCCAGCACGGTCGGGATACCCAGCTCGCGCTCGCCCCCTCCCGCCTTCGGGATCGTCTGCCTCTTCACCGGCCGCGGCTGGTACTTCCCCCCGAGGAGTTCCTCACGGATTCGTATCCATTCCCGCTTCAGGTGTTCCGGCAGCTCTCCCACCGTCATCCCGTCGATGCCAGGGCCGCCCTTGTTCTGCCGCACCCGTTTCAACGCCGCCTTCAGGTTCGCCGCCTCGACGACCTCTTCCATCAGGCGATCCGTGCCCGAGCGCTCGTTTCCTCTCCTCGCCCGAAGGGATTCCCCACTCCCGTTCGCCCCGCGGGCTTCACCCCGCATCCTCGTACGGCAGCTCGAGCTGTCCGCTCGACTTCTGGAGCCGTGCCCTCCCGAGATTCAAGGCCGCCTCGCTCTCCCTTCCGTTCGGCCCTTCACCGCCCTTGTGCGGCTACTACGACCTCTGCTGACTCCTCGCTCCGCCGGCTTCAACGGCGTCGCCCCTTTCAGGCACGAAGCGAGGTCTCCCCAGATAAGAGCCTCCACCTTCCCCGCACAACCGCCGGATCTACGCCGCCTCCCCTTGGTCACGGGAGCTTCGCGATCACATGCTCGCTCGCCCCGGGAGACTTCGCCTCCTATCCGGTTTCTGTTCGTCGGCTCGCGGGTCTCGCTCCACGCTTCTTTCAGACGGTCGCTCGCGCTTCCGCCCTTGCGCTTCGCTCGGGTCGGTGTGACCTCCTTCCCACGGGTGCTCCCCCCGCTGGCGGTGGCTCATGCTGGGCATACACGCAAAAAAGGCGGGCGGCTTTCGCCGCCCGCCTTCAGGGAAGATTCCCTGGGATCAGAGCTTAGTTGGCCGACGTCCCGTAGGCAACGTTGCCGGGAACGGCGAACGGATAGGTGACCGGGCAGAGGAACTGGTTGTCGAGAAGCGTGGCGTCGTGGCCGACGCTGATGAACGCGCCAGGAGCCGTGTGCTCGACACCGACCCAGGCCTGGTGATAGAGCGGGTTGTAGTTGCGGTTGAAGGTGAAGCGCGTCCAGCCACCCTTGAAGCCGGCGGGGTTCATGTCGCCGTTCGAGGTGATGATGATGCGGTTGCTCTCCCACCACACGTTCGTGTAGACGGTGATCGGCACGTCGCCCGAAGGCCCGCCGCCGGTCTGCTGGTTCTGGTTCTCGTCGTTGTCCCAGGTCGAAACCGTGATCTGACGACCGTTACGAGCGATGGCGCAGAGGTTGTTGCCGTTGGTGACGCTCTGCGTGGTGCTGTCGTCGTCGGAGTCCCAGTAGTCGCCGCGCCAGATCGTGGCCCAGGTCTGGAGACCGTTGGCCGCGTCGTTCAGGTAGCGGAAGCCGTAGGTCGTGCCGAGGGGCTCGCGGCCGTCGCCACGGAACGTGAAGCGCGGGTCCGGACCAGCGGTGAAGTCGTTGAAGCTGAAGCCATAGCGGCCGTAGAAGGTCTTGTACGGGGAGGCGGCCCAGGTCGGCGTGTCGAACTCGAGGCGCTCGTCGAACTCGAGGGAGACGGCGGCCTCGCCGGAGATGTTGCCACCGACGGGAGCCGGGTCGATGTAGAACACGTCGCCCATGAGGACGTTCGAGCCGCCGTTGCCGTCCCAGCCGCGGGTCGCGATGGCGTCGAACGAGTAGAACGTGGACTGGTTGGGGAACCAGTTCGTGCAGTAGTTGACGACGTCGATCGTGATGTAGCCGGAGAAGTTCGCCGTGAACGTGCCGGAGGACGTCGTGCCGCAGGCCGGGTTGTCGACGTCGTTGCCCGGACGGGTGCTCAGGATCGAGTAGGCCGGGGACTCGTCGAGGGAGTCGAGGACGCGGTTGCGGAAGTTACCCGAGAAGGCCGGGGTGGCGTAGTAGCCGATCGAGTCGAAGTAGTCGCCGACCGGGTACTGCGGGTGCTGGAAGCGGATGAACTGGGGCTGCGTGTCGCCGATGTTGTCGACGTCGCGGCAGGGGTCAACGCCCGAGTCCATGTTCTGGGTGTTCGGGTTGACGTTGAGGTTGCCGTTGAGGACGTCCCTCATGAAGAAGAACGCAACGTCATAGCCCGTCATCGGAACGTTGAAGTCGAGCACGGGGGCCGACTGCTTGTTCCAGATGGTGACGTGGGCGATGGCGCCCCAAAGGGAGACGTTGGTGATGGCAACGAGGGTGTCAACGCCGCCGCCGGCGATGGAGCCGGACGAAGCGTCGCCGCTGACGTTGAAATAGGGCACGAGCAGCGTGGCGCCCGGGACGTTGTCGGTCGAGCACGTCACTGCGTAGCTCGTGCCGGTCGCCGCGAGAAGCGCCAGTGCAACCAAGACGGTAAACTTCTTCATTTTCTCTCCTGCTGAATTGTGGTGTTCGATGGGACAGAAACGACGCGGCAGAGAGTCTGGCACTCCCCCGATACCGAATCACCTCCCGTTAGTTCGATGGAACCAAGTCCGATCCGCGCGTTCACAAGGCCCTGGGGGCCAGACGAACGACGGGAAAAGAAGTACGCGTTCATGCTGCTCCCGGAAAGAGTAGGGGCGCTATTCGGAAATGTCAAGCGTTGGAGAGGGAAAATATGCTCCCTCGCCATATCCCGCCGTTCCGGGCGCCCCCGCTCTCCCGAAGCGAAGTCACCCGAGGTTCCGGAAGAACCGGAGCCCGCCGGCCCGGGTCTTGTCGGTCGTCCGGAACTCGTACATGAGAACGAGGTCCTTCTTTCCGTCCTTGTCCACGTCCACGACCCGGACGGACATCGAGTGGTTGACGAAGCGGGGCTGGAGCTCGGGGTCGAGCTCCTCGAAATCTCCGCCGGCCGTCTGGAAGAAGACCCGGACGCGGCCGACGGAGTCGTCCGCCCAGGCGGCGTCGTCGAGGCCGTCGCCGTTCAGGTCGCCCACTCCGAGGCCCTGGGACTCTTCCGGAAGGTCCGCGAGGACCTTGGTGATCCGCTTGGCCTTCCAGCCATCCCGGTCCCGGTAATAGACCGAAACCCCGTGTCCCCGCATCGGCCTGGCCACCGCTCCGGGCGCATTCCCCTTGACGTAGGAGGAGAAGGCAGCCGGAAAGCCGCGGTAGGTCCCGACGGCCGCCCCGCTGTGGAAGCTGAACTCCTCCACGACGCCGCGCCCCACGGACCGGAACGCTTTCCCGGCGGCGTCCCACTCGTAAAGGAGGGCTCGCCCTCCCTGGTACCGGCACCCGGAGACGAAGAAGGGGGCTCCGCCACCGGCCGGAGCCGGCGCGGCCAGACTCATCGAGTAGCCGAAGCATGCCTGCTCGAGCCCCGCCGTCGATTCCAGGAAGGTGCCATCCGGCTGCGCGAAGAAGGCGCGCATGTCGAAGCCCTTCTTGTAGGCCGCGGGATCGGCATTCGCCTGCTCCGTTGCGGCCTGGTTGCCGTACATCGTCGACATGTCCTTGTATTCCGCCGTCCGGTTCGCCTCCGGCTCGTCGGAGACGGCGACGATGTCGGGCCGCCCGTCCCCGTTCACGTCCCCGGCGCCGAGAGAGCGGCCGGACATTTCCCTCGGGAGGTTTCGGGCCTCGAGACGGAACTTCCACTCTCCCAGGTTGTAGGCGATGACCGGCCCCGTACCGTGGCCGATCCCGAGCACGTCCGGCTTGCCGTCACCGTCCATGTCGGCCACGTCGACGCCGCCGTACATGAATCGGAGCCCCGCCTGGACGGGGTCCACCTGGACTTTGACCTGCTGCCAGGCGGCGCCATCGAACTTGAAGACCCGGAACGTCCCGCCCGCGAGCCGCGGCGGGGGCGTGACGATCTCGGGCGAGCCATCCCCGTCGAGGTCCGCGACATCCAGGTTGGACCGCCAGAAGCCTCCGGTGGGCAGACCCGCCGAGTTCTCCTCGAACCTCAGGCGGGTACGGGACGTCTTCGGCGTCACCACTTCGTATTCGCCGGGCGGGACCTCGACGATCGGCTGGAGGTCCGGAGGTGCCGTTTCGGCATTCTTCCGCTTTGTGGTCTCGGCGTCGTCGGGGGCGTCGACGTAGTAGAACTTTTCGTCCTCGCGGACGAGGTCGAGGGAGAACATGGCCGGGTTCAGGAGCGTGTGACGGAGCTTCCCCCCCTCGGCCCTGAGCGACGGGTTCTTGGGAATCCGCTGGAGCTGCTTCCCGGTCGCCTCGTCCTTCACGATGATCCAGGGCTCTTCGACGACGGGAGCGCCGAGCTCGTTCTCCGGAATCCCGGCTATCTTGCGGGCCGCGTCCAGGACCAGCTTCCTGTTCTCCTCGCCGATCTTGGCTCTGGTGGCCGCCTCCGCCTGGGCGGCCGCGGCCGCATCCTTTTCGGTCCGGGAGGAGCTGGAGCCGCAACCTTGGATGGCGATCAGGACCAGAGGCAGGACGAAAGGAACGAGTCTCTTCAAGGTATCTCCTGGTGTCAATTGGTGCGCTCGGAAGTGGCGGGCTCTCGGCTGGCAGCCAGGGACGGACCTGGCGACGGCCTCGCAGCTCATAGGACGTCGGCGAAGACCTTCCGGCTCCGCTCGAAGAATCGGTGCCCCAGGAATGCCAGCACGGCAAAAACGGCCGCCCAGACGAGGATTCTTCCCGCCGGCGGAGCTTGGGTGCCGAGCAGGCCCGCTCTGAAAAGCCCGGCGAGGTCCCGGACGGGATTCAGATCCAGCGCCCAGGCCAGGCCCGGCGGAACGAGCGCCTCGGGATAAAGAATCGGCGTGAGATAGAAGACGACCGTCAGAAGAGGACCGATCAGCTGGGCAAGGTCTCTAAACAGCACGCTGGCAGCCGCTAAAGCAAACGCCGGGCCAGCCAGCGCCAGCGCCTGAAAGGCAAAACCGACGGCAAGAGGCAGCAGGTGGACCTCCCCGGCCCCGAGTACGCCCGACAGGGTCGCGAAGACGAGGAGCCCCGCCGCCTGCAGTACGAGAGCCGACAGGAGGCTCGCCACGACGAGGATCCCGACCGGGAACGACATTTTCCTGACGAGGTGGGCCTGGTCCGTCACTGCCGAGGCGCTCCGGACGAGCGCGTCCTGGAGGCCGAGCCAGGGAAGGAGCCCCGCCAGCAGGAACTCGGTGTAGGTTCCCCGGAAATCGGCCGGCGGAGGGATCCGGACGATCAGGGAGAAGACGAAGCTGTAGAGGCCGCACAGGATGAGAGGATTCAGGAGCGCCCACGCCGCCCCCCCGAAACTGCCCGCATACCGGACCGCGAGGTCGCGTCGGACCAGCTCGGAAAGGAGGAACAGGTTTCGTCTCACAGATGGCGCGATGGGTTCGCAGGACCCGAAGATTCGCTTGACATGGCCCCGGGGAAGCCTAACCTTAGGGTCGAGTTCGTGTCTATGAGTGCCACCGTGCGCCGTTCGCAGATTATCGTGGTCGGGCAAAAGATCCGTCAAATACGGAAGAGCCGCAGGCTCACCCAGGCTGATCTCGCCGGCCGGATCGGCGTGACGCAGTCCGACCTCTCGCGAATGGAGAACGGCGAATACAAGGTCGGGCTCGACACTCTCTTCCGGATCCTCCAGGTCTTCGAGCTGTCGATGAGCCATTTCTTCGAGGAACCGGTCACCGATGCCGTCGAGGCCGACGAGAGCCCGGCGCCGGACGCCGCCACGGAAAGCCAGCTCCTCGTCGCCGATTTCGAAGAGCTCGACGAAGACTCCCGTCGCGACGTCCGCGACTTCATCGCCTTCAAGAAAGCCCAGCAGCAGAATCGCAATCCTCGCTGGCGGCCCGAGCCGGCCTCCGCCGAGGCCGCTTCGCCTTCCGGCGACGCCCCCATTCCTTTCGGCCGCCCCGGCGGTCCGGGCCGGTCCGAATGAGCACGAAGGACGCAATGGCAGCTGCACGTCCCGACCCCGCGACGCCTCGGAGCCAGTCCGAAGCGTTGCGCTCCAAGGCTCTCGAGCACCTCGGGAAAGGCGAGTTCGCCACCTCGCTCGCGAGATACGACGAGGCTCTCGAGTCGGCGCGCGAGACGGGAGACGAGTCTTTCGTCGACTGGATCTTCGTCTGCCGTGCCGCCGCCGCGGCCGAGGTCGGCCCGGCGGAAGCCGAGCTCCTCGAGCTGAAGCGGATCCTCCTCCGGGGCCGCGACAGCCAGTCCGCTTTCCGCGCCGCTTTCGGGGCCGCCCGCATCTACGAGCTGAAGCGCGACTTCCGGAAGGCGGCGTTCTACGCCCGCCTCGCCCGGCAGCATGCCGACGAAATCGGCGACCCTCTTCTCCTCGCCAGCGCCGAGAGCACCCGCGGAACGCTTCTGGCCGTCGACAGCCACTTCGAGGAAGCGGCCGAATGCTACCGGCGGGCTCTCGAGGTGTCGGCTCCTCCCGCACCCGTCCCCTCTCTCGCCCGCGCCCTCTGGCAGGACAACCTCGGTTACTGCCTCATCGCGCTGGACCGGACCCAGGAAGGCCTTCCGCTCGTCCACGCCGCCCTCGAGACCATCGAGAAGTCCGGCGCGACCGCGCACACCGTATTCCCCCTCATGGATCTCTGCTTCGGCTACCTCAAGGGCGATCGCTACGAGGAAGCCCGCTATTTCGGGGAGGCCTGCCTCGAGCGCGCCCCCCTTTCCGGCGACGATTCCGTCGAGCGGAATGTCCTCTACCTCCTGGGCGAGGCGAGTCACCTCGGCGGCGACGAAGACGCCGCCCGGGACTACTTCGACCGCCTGGCTTCCCTTTACCCCGACTTCCGGAATCTGCGGGCCTATCTCGAGGTCTTCGATTTCCGGAACGTCATCAATCTGAGGTCGTGAGGTGAGCGCCATGAATTCGCCGCGCTTCGCCCGTCTCCGTTCCGCCTTCCTTGCGATCTCGGCCGCGACGCTCCTCGTCGCCGGGCCGGCCATCGCCGACAGCGCCGTCGTGGCGCCCAACGGGACCCTCTACGAAGTCTTCCCCGCGCGGTACGGCGACGTCGCCACGCTGCCGCCGGACGCTCCCGACGCCGACGCCCCCGTTCTGGCGCTTCGCGTCTCGCTCGCGGGTCAGCCGACGATGGTCGAGATCGTCGACGGCACGATCGACTCCAACCGGGAAGGATCCGTCTCCATCGAGCTCGAGGAGACCACGGGCACCCTCTTCGTCGCCTACACGAAGGCCCGAGGGCTCATGGCCGACATGCACGTCGCGATCCGTCGCGGCGCGGTCTGGTCGGGCCAGGACATCCTCCCGAACCAGGGCATCTACCTCTCGATCAACCCGAAGGTCACCGTCACGCGGCAGCAGTACGTCGACTTCGACGCCGACGGCCTCCCCGTCACGAAGACCCGGTCCATCTTCTCCCTGATCTGGTGGGAGGAGAGCGGGCCGTCGCAGGCCCGTTACGCACCGATCTTCGTCGAGGACGGCGAGCTCCGCGTCGACGCCGTCAAGGCCTGGAACCTGAACGAGCTGGCGGGCGTCACGGGCGTCACCGACCCGGCGGGTCTGCCGGTCTCGGCGTTCTCCTACCCCGCGGTCCAGCCCGACCTGACCTCGAACGGCGGCGTCCTCGCCTCCTTCGCAAACCTCGTCACGCGCAAGCAGCAGGTCCTGCGGATCACCTTCCTCGACGACCTCGTCAAGGCCTCGCCTCCGGGCTCGACCCGAGTCCCCGAAGAGGTGTGGGCCCGGGCGCATTTCCCGATCGGCCGCACCGCGGGCGGCGGACGCATCCCCATCAACATGGACACCCAGTCCGACGTCGAGGCGACGGTCTCGCAGAAGGGGAACACGACCTTCCACTGGGTCGAAGGGTCCACGATGCGTTTCGTCCGGAGCGACGACGTCGAGGAAGCACAGGCCCGCCAGCTCGCGCTGCGCCCCGACCTGAGCGCGGAAAAGGCTGTCCGGCTCGTGAAGGCCCTCGCCGAGAAGAACTGACGGCTCGCTCCCCCCGAAACGTCGAACGCCCCGGAACTCCGGGGCGTTTCGCTTTTCCGGTCGCCTCTCCGGCCGGGCGACGGCGCGGAGCGGGTCAGACTCCCCTGGGCAGGTCACCGCGAAGATCCCGGGCATAGAGCTTCCCGAGCGCTTCGACGAGGTGGCGGCCCTCCTCGCTCTGGACCGTCGGTACGAGGACGCGGACCCTGTAGTAGTGGTCGCCCGTCGTCCCGGTCCGCAGGTTCTCGATGCCGCGCCCCTTCAGGCGGAACCGCTGGCCCGAGGCCGTCCCGGCGGGGATCCGCGCCCGGACCGGGCCTTTCACGGTGGGGACCTCGATCTCGGCTCCGAGGTAGGCCTCGGGAACGGTGACCGGGACCTCGGCGACGATGTCGTCGCCTTCGCGATTGAAATACGGGTGCTTTTCGACGGTGATCGCGAGGTAGAGGTCTCCGTTCTCCGTCCGGCCCTTGCCCGGGACCCGGATGCGCGCACCGGTGTCGACGCCGGCGGGAATGCGGACCGTCAGGCTCTCCGTCTCGACGAGCGAACCGGAGCCATGACAGGCCGGGCAGGCCGCCTTCGCGACGTGACCGGTTCCTCGGCAGCGGGTGCACCGGCGCGGAATGCGTGCCGAGAACGAGATGGTCCCGCCGAGGACGGCGTCGCGAAAGGGAATCGTGATGGCCGCCGCGGCGTCTTCGTCCTCGCCAAGGCCGATTCCGGCGCCTCCACCCGAAAAGAGATCGGAGAAGAGGTCGGAAACGTCTCCCGACCAGCGAAAACCGCCCCCCGCGGGCCCGCCCCCGCCGGACGGCGGCTGGCGCTGCCGGCCGAACGGCCCTTGGCCCCACGGGCCCCCTGGCTGCGGGGCGGCGGAAGGCTCGGGCGCCTCACCCGTGTCCCCGAAGCGGTCGAACCGCTCCTTCTTCCTGGGGTCCTTCAGGATCTCGTAGGCGGCCGCGATCTCCTGGAAGCGCTTGTGCGCCCCGGTGTCGCCGAGGTTCACGTCCGGGTGGGACTTTCTCGCGAGGCGCCGATACGCCTTCTTGATCTCCGCATCCCCGGCCGTGCGGGAGACGCCGAGAACCTCGTAGGGATCCTTCATCGCCATACCGGAGAGAATAGGGGAATCGGCGGCTTCCGGATGAGCCCATCGTCTCCCCGGCGTCTAGAATGGGTGCCGGCACGAGACCTTCATTGAAGATCCTCCAGCACCGCGACGTCCTTTCGATCGTCCTCGCCGGTGGCATGGGGGAACGTCTCTACCCGCTCACCCGCGACCGGGCCAAGCCCGCGGTCCCTTTCGGCGGCCGGTACCGGATCGTCGACTTCGTCCTCAACAACCTGGTGAATTCGGGGCTGATGAAGATCAAGGTGCTCACGCAGTTCAAGTCGAACTCGCTCATCGAGCACCTCGTGCGCGCGTGGCGCCTGAACCCGGAGGTCGGCCAGTTCGTCGACCCGGTCCCCGCCCAGATGCGGCGCGGCCCGCACTGGTTTCGCGGCACGGCCGACGCCGTCTACCAGAACCTCGACCTCATCTTCGACGAGGAGCCGACCCAGGTCTGCGTCTTCGGCGGCGACCACGTCTACGTGATGGACGTGAACCCGATGCTCGCCACCCACGAGGACGGTGGCCACGACCTGACGATCGCCGCGTTCCCCGTGCCGCTCGCCGAGGCGGCCCGTTTCGGAATCCTCGAGGTCGATGACGCGGGGCGCGTGACGGGCTTCGAGGAGAAGCCGAAGCAGCCGCGGGAGATTCCCGGCGCTCCCGGCTTCGCCCTCGCCTCCATGGGGAACTACATCTTCCGGCCGAAGGTGCTACGGGAGGCGCTCGAGAACGACGCCCTGCAGGACACGTCCCACGATTTCGGGAAGACGATCATCCCGGCCATCCTGGCGGGCAGCTCCTCCGTCTACGCGTACGACTTCTCCCTGAGCAGCGTCCCCGGCGACGAGGAGCTCGCCCCCTACTGGCGCGACATCGGGACCGTCGACTCCTACTGGGAGGCGTCGATGGACCTGATCTCGGTGACTCCCCCGCTGAACCTCTACAACCCGAAGTGGGCGCTGAAGACCCTGTCGCCGCACCTCCCGCCCGCCAAGTTCGTCTTCGCCGACCCGGCCTCGAACCGGACGGGCGTCGCGACCGACTCGATGGTCGCGGACGGCTGCATCCTCTCCGGCGGCACGGTCCACCGTTCGATTCTCTTCCCGCGCGTGAGGGTCAACTCCTACTCGCGCGTCGAGGAGAGCGTCCTCATGGACGGGGTCGACGTCGGCCGTTACTCCCGCCTTCGGAAGGTCATCGTCGACAAGGGGGTCAAGATCCCGCCGCGAACGGAGATCGGATTCGACCCGGAGGGCGACCGGAAACGGTTTCACGTCTCCGAAGGAGGCGTCGTCGTTCTTCCAAAGGGCGTTGTAGTTCCTGCACCGTGATCAAAAGGGCTTGCAAAAGTCCGCGTATCTCCATATAAAGTTCGGAGGTTTCGCTGCGTCTCCGAATTTTATATGGATGAGATCGATCGCCAGATCCTCGACATGCTCCAGCGCGACGGGAAAATCTCCCAGGCGCGCATCGCTGAGAACGTCGGCCTGACGACGCCCTCGGTGAACGAGCGGATCAAGAAGCTCGAAACCCGCGGATTCATCCGGCGATTCACCGCGCTGCTCGATCCCCGGCAGGTCGGCATGGCCGCAGTCGCCCACGTCGACGTCCAGCTCGAGCATCCGAGCTTCGAACGCACGTTCCTCGACGTGATCGAGAACCTCCTCGCGGTCCAGGAGTGCTACGCCATCTCTGGCGACTACGGCTACCGGCTGAAGGTCCGGGCACGGGACCTGGAGCAGCTCGAGTCCGTCCTCAGGGAGCGGATTCAGACGATCCGGGGCGTCGTCCGGACGCGGGTCGACCTTTCCCTCTCCATCAAGAAAGACTCGACTCTCATTCCCGTCGCCTGATTCGGCCTCAGCCCCGCTCGGCGCCGGTGCCATTCTGGTCGGCGTGGTGCCGAAATGATCCACGCCCCGGCTCGATTTGAGACATCGCTCACACTTTCTGGGAAGGCTGCAATGCAGCAAGTCCTCTTCGTCAGGCGCCTGCAGTCATCGAGAGCTGACGGGAACCGAGTGGCAGCCCACTTGCATAGGAAAGGGCAGGAGATCGAAGAAAAGTCCCTACGCCATCGGAGGCGTCAGATCTTCAAAACCCGCCCGTAAAGCCCCGACGGCTCCCCGCCTTCGGGCCCACCACCCAATACCCCTCACATCAGCCCCACCAGAAGAATCCCACCGCCGCACTTCCCGCCCGACCCCAGAGGTCGGGCGGGAACCCCGCCATTCCCGTCAGAACCTCCAGGCGACGGCCGCGGAGACGACGATCGGCTTCCGGCGGGACACGTCCCGGACGAGGTGCCCGACCGCCTCCAACCGGATGTTGAACCGGCGATTCACCGTGAAGATGGTGAGCAGACCACCGTTCAGGCCGAATACGGACTCGCTGGGGTCGGTCACGACCTGCCCTTCGCCGGGGCTCTTCGGCCGGAGGAAGTAGCCTCCTCCCCCCACGACGAAACCCGCCTGCCACCAGTCTTCCTTGAAAAGGTAGGCGACCGACAGGGTGGCCGCGTCGACGTCGATGTCCGGACCGTTCTCGGCCGTGGGCGGGAGCTGCATGCGCGTGTAGCGCCCCTGCATGAGGATTCCCGGATCGAGCGTCACCTCGACGAAACCATATCCGGCGCCCGTGGAGAAGCTCTTCAGGTTCTCGGCCGACCCCGTGTCGTTCAGGAGTCCTCCCCCCGCCCCGAGGGCGAACGTCTGGGCGGAGGCGACGGGATCGACGAGGAGAGTCGCAGCGGCGAGGACGGAGAGGAGGGCGGCACGCGCGAGGCGCGCCAGGCGGAGAGCTTTCATCCTGCGGCAGGATAGAGGGACGCTGAAACGGGCGTCAATGTGCATGTCCGGCTTACGGAGGCGCGTCCCGTCTCGTTTAGAATTCCCCCCGTGGCGTCCGCTCTCGGGACCGTGTCCCTCCTTCCCGGGCGGGCACTCCTCCACTTCCTGTTCCCGTCGTGCTGCGCCTCCTGCGGCGCAACGCGGCGCGGTGTCGGCGGTGGCGGCCTCTGCCGCGCGTGCTGGCGGGCCCTTCCCCTCCTCGACGGGGACGACGCGTGCCGGGCGTGCGCTCTCCCGTCGGCGGCGCCCCTGTGCCAATCCTGTCGCAACGGCGTGCCGCCCGTGTCACGCGCCGCCGGCGTCGTCCGTTACGAAGGGGTCGCCCGCCGGCTCGTCCACGCCCTGAAGTTCCGGGGCCACGACATCCTGGCCGCGCCCTCGGGGGCTCTCATGGCCGCGACCGCCCGGGCCCACGGCTTCGACCTCGGCTCCGGTGCCGTCGTCCCGGTCCCCTCGACCACGCGCCGGAACCGCGAACGGGGCTACGACCCGGGAGCTCTCCTGGCGGAAGAGGTCGCGCGGCGGCTCGGCCGGCCGTTCCGCGCGCTGCTCTCGCGGATCCGGGAGGTGCCGCCGCAGTCGACACTCCCGGCCGGCCAGCGCCGGCGAAACGTCCAGGGCGCCTTCGCCGCCTCGCCGGCGGCCCGCGGGGCCGACCTCCTCCTCGTCGACGACGTCATGACCACCGGCGCCACGGCCTTCGAAGCCGCCCGTACGCTCCGGGAGGCCGGGGCCTCGCGCGTCGACCTTCTCGTCCTGGCCCGGACCCCCGAGGCCGAGCCCCTGCTCCACGCCCCCCCGGAGACCGCATGAGCTCACTCTTCGACCGCCTCGTCGTCGGCACGCTGCCGTTCGTCCCGAAGCCCGTCGTCCGCAGCTTCGCCCGGCGCTACGTCGCGGGCGAGACGCTCGAGGATGCCATCCGCACCGTCGGCGAGCTCTCGGCCGAGGGCGCGATGGCCACGATCGACGTCCTCGGCGAGAGCGTCACGAGACGCGAGCAGACCGAACGGACGCGCGACGAGTATCTCCAGGTCCTCGACGCGATCGTCGCCAGCCGCCTCCAGGCGAACGTCTCGATCAAGCCGACCGCCGTCGGGCTCTCCATCGACCCTCTGCTCGCGCGGGAGAACTGCCGGGCCATCTGCCGCAAGGCCGCCGAGTCGGGGACGTTCGTGAGGATCGACATGGAGGACTCGCCGTACACGGAGAAGACCCTCCGGCTCGTTCTCGAGCTGAAGGAGGAGTACCCGAACGTCGGTGTCGTCGTCCAGGCCTACATGCGGCGGACGCTGGCCGACCTGGACCGGCTCGTCGCCGCGAAGATGAACGTGCGCATCTGCAAGGGGATCTACGTCGAGCCCCGCGAGCTCGCGTTCAAGGATCGGCAGACCGTCATCGAGAACTTCGCGGCCATCGTCGACAAGCACCTCTCGGCCGGCTGCTATGCGGGCATCGCGACGCACGACGAGGCCTGCGTCCAGAAAGCGCTCGCCACGATCGACCGGCTGAAGCTGACGCCCGACCAGTACGAATTCCAGATGCTCCTCGGAGTCGACCCGCTCCTCAGGAGGACGATCCTCACGGCCGGCCACCGCCTGCGCGTCTACGTGCCGTTCGGCCGGGACTGGTACGCCTACTCCCTCCGGCGCCTCAAGGAAAACCCCTCGATCGCCCGTCACACCGTCCGGATGATCCTGGGGCTGGGTCCGGCCCAGGCCTGACGCCCCATCGTCTTTCTTTCGGTCCGGGTTGACGTCGGGCCGAAGGGAGGACCATCATGAGAGGGAATGCCCTTTCGAGGGTTCCGGTCCCGCACTTGACGCGCCCAGCCAAGCCCCTTCGCCCGGCCGTGCTCGCCGGATTCGTCCTGGCAATACTCGCAGTGCCGGTTCTGGGAGCACCTCTCGACGAGCCCGGATCGTCCGCTCCCCTTTCCGGCGTCCTGCGTGCGGACGGGGTCCCGCTCGCGGGGGTCTCACTCGTCGTCCGGGGGCTCTCGGGAGCGGCGGCCTCCGTCGTACGGATCCTGAAGACCGACGCGGAAGGGACCTTCTGCCTCCCCGACGCGACGCCCGGGGTCTATGCGGTCCTGGCCGCCGTCCCCGGTTTCCGCTCCGCGTCCGCTCATGTCCTCCACCGCGCCACTGCGGACGGCCTCTCGTTCGTCCGCCTCGACCTCGATCGGGTCCGGCGGGGCGTTCTCCCGGCCGGGCCGGGCGGTGCGCTGGATCCGTGGATCGCCAGAGCAGTCTCCGGCGGGGACGTCCTCAGGGACGAGGCCCTTGCGGAGGCCGCACCCGCTCCGGTTTCGGCTCCGGGTCCGATCGCCGCGGCCTCCGCATCAGAGACGACTGCCGCAGCTTTCCCGTTCCGAGGCTCCGTCGCCTCGCTGCAGGGATTCGCCGCCGAGGGGGGCGGGGCCCGCTCCCAGACTTCGCTCGACGTTCGCGGCAGCCTCGGTGGCGGCGTTCGGTGGGGCCTGTCGGGAGAGTACGAGAGAGTGATGTCCCAGAGCGGCGAAACGCTCGGCGGCGCCTCCAGCGTCGCGCTGGACCTCCTGCCGTCCGCGGGACAGTCGATTCGCGTCTCCAGCCGCAGAAGCGAGATCCCGAGCTTCGAGGCCGCGGACGCCCGCCTGGACGCCCACTCGGTGGACTGGTCCGCCAGCCGGGACAACGGCTCCCGGGCCTCCGTCTCCGCCCGGCTCCTGTCCCACCGCAACCTCGAGCCCGCGGCCCTTTCGAAGGCCCTGTTTCACCGGGAAGGGAGCGCCCTCGAAGTCGACGCCCGCTACCGGAGCGAGCTCGGCGAGGGACGCTTCGTCAGGGTGCAGCTCGGCTACCGTTCGAACGTCACCGAGGGCGCCGGAGCCGTCGATCCCGAGCCCGACCGCCAGGCGCGGGTCGGTGGTGCCGCAGGCATTCGGCTCCTCGACGCCTTCGTCGTCGAGGCCGGGGGGACCGGCGATTATTCCGCCGGATCCCGCGGCATCGCCCCCGAACTGACGCTCTCCGTCGAAGCGCTCGCAGGGCTGACCGTCTACGGGTTCGCCTCGCGCCGCTTCGAGCAGCGCGAACCGGGCGCGCGCACCTACGGGATCGTCGGCGTCGACGACGCCGACCTCGTCCGGGCCACCCGGGCGCTCTACCGGACCGGAGTGCGTCTCGAACGCCACTCCACGGGGCGACTGGAGCTCGAGGCGAGCCGCCGCGAGATCTCCGAGGTGTTCCAGCTCCTCCTCGACACCGACCTCGTCGATCGCGTCGACGCCCTCTACCTCTTCCCCGGCGACGTCGCCGACGAGGTTTCCGGCTCCGTCACCTTCGCGGTACGGGAAAACGTCGCGGCGCGACTCGCCCTCCTCGGAGGTCGCGTCCAGGGTGACGGGATCACCGAGGGAGAGCCCCGGAACGAAGCGCGCTACTGGGTCTCCAGCGCCCGCATCGAGGTCCTCCCGAGCGGCACCTCCGTATCCGTCCGCTACCGCCGCCTCGAGCAGGAGCTGGGGACAGGAGCCCCCGGATACCGCAACGAGCGCGAGTCCGTCGACGTGACCCTCGCCCAGGAAGTCCCGATTCCCATCCTGCGCGCCGTCGGCTCCCGCTGGCAGGCACTCTTCTCGATCGCCATGGGAAGCCGGCAGGAGGGGCTTGCGGACCCGAAACAGAACCGTCAGATGGCGGGAGGTCTCTCGCTCTCGTTCTGATCTGCCCGGGTTTTTTTGGATTTCAATTCAATTTTCGCGCGACAGAACGTCGCGCCCGGTGAGAACTCGATCATAAACCACTGAAAATCAGCCACTTACAACGCTCCAACCAATCGGATCGATGGCATTCCGTTTGCCTGTGCTCTTCAGGGATGAGGGAGTCTGGAAGACGGGCAGGGAGGATCCTCCGCGGGGGGTTGATCGGCGTCTTTCTGGCGCTCCTGGTTCCAATCGGCTTTTCCGCCGCGAGAAAGCTCGCGTCCACGGGGCAGGCGGGCCTCCTCCTGACAGTCGAGGAGAGCGGCTTCCGGGTCCGGGCCCCCGGAACGGCCGAATCGGTCGGGCTGCGGCCCGGAGACCTCCTCCTCCTCCTCGACGGCGAGGAAGCCCGGGCCTTTCCCGATCCGGTCCGCGCCCTCGAAGGGGGAGAGCACGAGCTGACGATCCTGCGCGACGGGCAGCCGCTCCGCCTGAAAGGGCGCATCGGTCCGTCCCCCTGGGACACGCGCTACCTGCTGCTCCTCTTCTGCGGAGCCGCCTTCCTCGTCACGACCGGGATCGTCCTCAGAACCGCGCCGCACGAAGCCGATCCCGCCAGCCACTTCCTCTTCGCGGGCTTCGCGTTCACGGCCGCGGTGGTCCTCGTCGTCACGCCGGCGCCACCGTACGACCTGCTCTTCCGGGCCACGACGCTCCTGGAGGACGTCGCCCGCGCATTCCTGCCGGCCTTTCTCCTCGCGTTCGTCTTCCGCTTTCCCCGCCGCTCGGATCGCGTGCCCGCGGCGCTCTTCTTCGTCCCCGCCCTCGGCCTCGCAGTTCTCGCGCTCGCGACCTACCTGAGCCCGCCGGCCCCGGACGTCGACGCCACCCCGCTCGTTCTCCGCCTCGATCGGCTCCAGCAGGCCGCCCTCCTCCTCGGCGTCGGCCTCGCGGTCGTCCGCCTCGTCTCCCTGGCGACCCGCCGTCTCGATCTCCTGGCCGAGAAACAGGTCCGCTTCCTTCTCGCCGGAACGGCCGGAGGCCTTCTTCCCGTCGTCCTGCTCGACTTCCTGCCACGCCTTCTCGGCGGACCGATCCCCGTCGTCTCCAGCTTCTCGATCGTCCCGCTCGTCCTCGTTCCGGCGGCCTTCCTCGCCGCGCTGACCCGCTACCGGCTCTGGGACGTCGAGATCCTGACGCGGGAAACGGTCGCGCTCCTCGGCGCGGCGTTCCTGGGCGCCGGCCTCTTCTCGCTCGCACAGGTCGCCGACCTCAGCGACGTCCTGCCGGGAATCCCCTACGGCCGCGGGCTGGTCGAGGCGGGAGGGGGGCTCCTCATCGCCCTCACGTTCTTCCCGGTTCGCCGGGGCCTCTCCACGGCTCTGGCGCGCGTCCAGTACGGTGAGCGCTTCGGCGAGAGGGAGGGGCTTCTCGCCCTCGTCCGCGAGCTCTCGCGCCCGCGCCGCCTCTCCGAGATCGGGCCGCTCCTGGCCGAACGGGTCATGAGCGGGCTCGGCGTGCCGCGGGCAACGCTCCTGATCGCGCTTCCCGACGGGCGGCTCGACGCTTCCACGGTCGACGGGGGCGAGCCCTTCTCAGCCCAGGAGCTGCCCGAAGGCGCGACGAAGAAGGCGACCCGGCTCTCGCGCCTCGCGTTCAACGAGCGCCCGACCGTCGCGGTGGCCAGGACGCGGAGGGCCGGTTTCCGCACCATCGCCCCCCTCGCCCTCTCGGGCCGCCTCCTCGGCATGTTCGCCGTCGCCGACCGGGGAGGGCGCGATCCGCTCTCGGGCGAGGACATCGAGCTCCTCGAGACCGTCCTGGCCTCTGCCGCCCTCGCCGTCGACCACGCCCGCCTCTACGGCGAGCTGGAAGCGCAGGCGGAGCAGTACCGTCGCCTGAAGGAGTTCCACGAGGACGTCGTCACCGGCTCGCCGGCGGCGATCGTCGTCACCGACGACCTGGGCCGGATCTCGTCGGTCAACCCGGCTTTCGAAAGGCTCTTCGGCGGAAGCGAGGGCGGCTTCGCCGGCCGGCTCGCCGAGGAGGTCCTTCCGCCGGCCATTCTCTCGGCGGGCTCCACGGCCCGCCTCGAGGTGACGCTCGGCCACCAGCCGCGCGTCCTCGACGTCGCCGTCTCGCCGTTTCCCGGGGCGAGGGAAGGCTCCCCCGCCCGGGTCTGGGTTCTCTCCGACTCCACCGAGCTCGCCCGCCTCGAGAAGAGCCTCGCGGAGAGGGACCGCCTCTCGGCGCTCTCGAACCTCTCCGCCGGCGTCGCGCACGAGGTCAACACGCCGCTCACCGGCGTCGCCAGCTTCGCCCGGCTCCTCCTCGACGACACGCCGGCCGACGACCCCCGTCGGCCGATTCTCGAGAAGATCGAACGGCAGGCCTTCCGCGCCGCGCGCCTCGTCGGGAGCCTGCTCGACCTGGCCCGGGGACGCCCGCGCGAGATGGCCTCGATCGAGCCGGCCAGCCTCGTCCGGGAAGCCGTCCAGGCCCTCGAGGACGAGATCAAAGGCCGGGTCGTGACGCTCGACGTGGAGCTCCCGGAGGCGCTGCCCCGCGTCCTCGGGCACGGCGACGCCCTCGTCCAGGTCCTCGTGAACCTCCTGAAGAACGCCCTCGACGCGGTCTCCCTCCCGAGAGAAGGGCGTTGCGGCCCCGGCGTCGTGAGGATCGCCGTCGCGGCCGCCGCCGGCGGGAGCGTTCGCTTCACCGTCGGCGACGACGGGCCGGGCCTCTCCCGCCAGGAGCAGGAGAAGATCTTCGCCCCGTTCCACACGACGAAGGGACCGCAGGGGGGCGTGGGGCTGGGCCTGGCGATCGCGGGGGATATCATTCGTGCTCACGGGGGCTCTTTCTCGGTCGATTCCACCCCGGGGCAGGGCGCCCGGTTCACGGTGAGCCTTCCCGCAGCGACATGAAAGTTCTGATCGTCGACGACGAGCCGGTCGTCCGCGAGGTCCTCCGGACGGTGCTCTCGCGGGCCGGTTACGGGACGAGCGAAGCGGCCACGGCCGGCGAGGGCCTTGCCTTGTTCGCGGACCCGGGCGTCGACCTCGTCCTCCTCGACCTGATGCTCCCCGACCGGCCGGGCCTCGCCCTTCTGACCGAGATGCGCCAGAGGCGGCCCGACGTGCCGGTCATCGTCGTCACGGCCTACTCCTCGGTGGAAAGCGCGATCACCGCGATGAAGGAGGGGGCGTTCCACTACGTCCCCAAGCCGTTCCGCAACGAAGAGGTCGTCCACCTCGTCGCGCAGGCGCTCGAACGAAAGCGCCTCGTCGCCGAGAACCGCGTCCTGAAGGCCCGCCTCGACGCGGGGAACGACTTCCCCGAGATGGTCGGCCGGTCGGCTCCGATGGAGAAGGTCCTCCAGACGATCCGCCAGGCCGCGCCCGCGCGCTCGACGGTCCTCGTCACGGGCGAGAGCGGGACAGGCAAGGAGCTCGTCGCCCGCGCCCTCCACCGCCTCTCGCTGCGCGCCTCCGGCCCGTTCGTCACCGTCCACTCGGGGGCCATGCCGCCCGACCTCCTCGAGTCGAACCTCTTCGGTCACACCCGGGGGGCCTTCACCGGAGCGGTCGCCGAGAAGAAGGGGCTCTTCAAGGTCGCCGACGGCGGGACGATCTTCTTCGACGAGATCGGCACCGTCCCGCTCGAGACCCAGGCCAAGCTCCTCAGGGTCCTGCAGGAGCGCGAGTTCCTTCCCGTCGGCGCCGTGGAGCCGATCCACTCCGACGTCCGCGTCGTCGCCGCGACGAACGCCGACCTCGGACGCCTCGTCGAGGAAGGAAAGTTCCGCGAGGACCTCTACTACCGCCTCTGCGTCATCACGATCGGCCTACCGCCGCTCAGGGAGCGCAAGGCAGACATCCCGCTCCTCGTCGACGCGCTCGTCTCGCGCGCGGCACGGGAGAACGAGCGGCCCGTTCCCCCCGTGACCCCCGAGGCGATGAAGGCTCTCCTCGACCACGACTGGCCGGGCAACGTCCGGGAGCTGGAGAACGTCCTCGAGCGCGCCGTCGTCCTCGGCCCGGGCCTCGTCGACCTCGACCAGCTCCCCGACGCCGTTCGGCGATCGGTCCCGCGCCCGGCGACCTTCCCGGCCGAAGGGATCGACCTGAAGGCGGTGGTCAACGCCTACCGCAGGTCGCTCCTGGAAGCCGCGATGAACAGGGCGGGCGGGGTCCAGAAGAAGGCCGCCGCTCTCCTCGGCCTCGAAGCGACGACGCTCAACGAGATGCTCCAGCGCCACGGCCTGCTGGCCCGTCGGCCAGCCCGCTCCGTCCGCACGCCCCGCACCCCCACCTCCACCGAGACCGAGCCGACGTGAGGCTCTTCCTCGCCGGCCTTCTCGCCCTTTCTCCGGTCGCGCTCGGCGCCGCCGGCGACGACCCCGTCTTTTCCACGAGAGGCGGCTCGTCGGGGCCGATCCTCGTGGAGGCCGAACGGGACACGAAGGTCCCGGCTCCGGAGGCCGTCCTGGGCCACCGGATCGGCGACGCCCTGACTCCGCACGCCGCGCTCGTCCGTTACGTCCGCGCCCTCGAGGCCGCGTCGCCGCGTGTCTCGGCCGTCCCCTACGGCACGACGCCCGAGGGGCGCGAGCTCCTGCGCGTCGCCGTATCCAGCCCCCAGAACCTCGCGCGCCTCGACTCCATCGCCGCCGGGCTGAAGAGCCTCGGGAACCCGCGGGGAACGCCGCTGGAGACGGCCCGCGCCGTCGTGGAGCGTTCCCCCGCCGTCGTCTGGATCACCTGCGGCGTCCACGGCAACGAAACCGCGGGTCCCGAGGCGTGCGCCGCCCTCCTCTACACCCTCGCCGCCTCGCGCGAGCCCGGCATCGACCAGCTCCTCTCCTCCCTCGTCGTCGTCGTCGACCCGTGCGCCAACCCCGACGGGCACGAGAGGCACGTCTCCTACTGGCGCTCCGTCGCCGGGGACGAGCCCGACCCCGACCCGCACGCCCTCGAGAACGAGCCGCCCTGGCCCTCCGGACGGACGAACCACTTCGGCGTCGACCTCAACCGGGACTGGGCCTGGGCGACGCAGCCCGAGACGCGCGCACGCCTGGAGGCGCTCCGGGCGCTCCCGCCGCAGGTCTACGTGGACGTCCACGAGATGGGGCCCGACCAGAGCTACTTTTTCCCGCCTCCGGCCGATCCCGTCCACCCGCGCGTCCCCGAAACGACCCGAAAGTGGATCGGGGCCTTCGGCAAGGCCAACGCCGAGGCCTTCGACGCCCACGGCTGGAGCTTCTTCAACCGGGAGACCTTCGACCTCTTCTACCCCGCCTACGGCGATTCCTGGCCCTCGTTCCGCGGCATCGTCGGGATGACCTACGAGGTGGGCGGCAAGGGGGGGCTGGCCCACCGCCGCAAGGACGGCCTCGTCGTCACGCTCGGGGAGCGTTCCTTCAAGCACTGGACGGCCCTCAGGGCCACCCTCCGGACGGCCGCGGCGAACCGGGCCGGCCTCCTCGCCGACTACGAGCGCTTCTTCCGCGGCTCCCTCGAGGAGGGACGGCGCCTTTTCGTCCTCCCTGCCACGCAGGACCGGACGCGCCTCGCGGCGCTCGCCGACCTCCTCGCCCACCAGGACGTCGAGGTCCAGGTCACGACCCGTCCGCTCCCGAACGTCCCGTCGAAGGGAGAGACGCTTCCGGCCGGCTCCCTCGTCGTCGACACCGCCCAGCCCCAGGGACGCTTCGCCGAGGTCGTCCTCGAATCGCAGGCGGCCCTGGCCCCGCAATTCCTCGAGGAGGAGCGTCGCCGGCTCCTCGCCGAGGAGGACGAGCGCTTCTACGACGTGACCGCCTGGAGCCTCCCCATCGCCTTCGGCCTGACGGCGCACGCACTCCCTGGCGGCGCCGCCCTCGCGGGCTCGCTGGCCCCCTGGAAGCCCGAGGAGGCCGCCTCCTCTCCGGGAGGCCGCTATGGCTGGCTCCTTCCCGGAGACGACGCCGCGAGCCGCCGCGCGGCCGCGGCCCTCGCCGGGTCGGGCGTGCGGGTCGCCGTCACGACGAGGCCCGCCCGTGTGGCCAGCCTCGCCGTACCCGCCGGGTCGTTCGTCGTGAGGCGGGAGGGGAACGAAGACGGCAGGGACCTTCCGGCCTCCGTCGCCCGCGCCGTCTCGGCGGCCCACGCCCGCGCGGTCCCCCTCGCGAGCGCCGCGACGGACGACGGCCCCTCCTTCGGGTCGGCCTCGCTCCTCTCCCTGAAGGCGCCGCGCGTCGTCCTCCTCACGGGCGACGGGGCCGATTCCGCCGGGGTCGCCTTCCTCCGTCTTTCCCTCGAGAACGATCTGGGCGTCCGCCCCACCCTTCGGCGGGTCGATTCGCTCTCCGCCGCCGGCTTCGAGGGCGTCACGGCGATCGTCGTCCCGCACGGCGGGTCCCGGTTCCGGCGGGCCCTGCTGGAAGAAGGGGCGGCGGAGTCTCTCCGGCGCTTCGTCGACGGCGGCGGGGTGCTGATCGCCGTCCGGGACGGCGCCGCCGCCCTTCGGGAGAAGCCTCTCGGCCTCTCGAAGGTCGCGGCCTGGGAGCCCCCGCCCGCTCCGGGCCAGGCGACGGCCCGCGGCGACTCCGCGGCCGACGCTCCCGACGCTGCCGACGCTCCCGCGCGGACTCCACCCGAGCCTCCGCCCGCCACCCCGCAGGCCGCCCTCGAACGCGACCTCGAGCGCCGGCCCCTCCCGATTCCCGGCGCGGCCCTCCGGACCCAGTCCATGCCGGATCACCCGCTGCTCTTCGGCCTCGCCGCTTCGCCCGCGTTTCTCGTCGTCGACGGCGAGCCGCCGCTTCGCCTCCCGGAGGCGAAGGCGAACGTCGTCACCGTCGCGCCCGACGAGCCGCTCCTCTCCGGCTTCGGCTGGAAGGAGGCGCTCGAGCGGTGGAAAGGGGCCGCCGTCGTCCAGCTCGAGGAGTCGGGCCGGGGGCGGGTCGTCAGCTTCGCCGCCGACCCGGTCTTCCGGGGCGTCTGGCGTGGCTCCGGGACCATCTTCCTGAACGCCGTCCTGCTCGGACCGTCGCTCGGCCCGAAGGGTTTCTGACCTACCCGGCCGGGCCCCGGGCCTACAGCCGCCGCAGGAGGACGACGGTCCGGTCGTCGTGGAACGGCACGCCGGAGGCGAACTCCGCCAGGCCGGCGACGATGGCGTTCTGGATCTCGGCCAGAGGCCGCGACTCGACGGATCGGACCAGCGCGATGAGCCGGTCGAGGCCGAACTCGTCGTCGTCGGGATTGGCGGCCTCGGTGATGCCGTCGGTGTAGAGGAGAAGCAGGTCGCCGGACGCGAGAGTCAGGGCGCCGGAGCCGTAGCTCTGTCCCGGGAAGAGACCGAGCGGCGGCCCCTGCGCCGGGAGGAGCTCGTGCCCGCCGCCGGCCCTGAGGACGACCCCCGGGTTGTGGCCCGCGTTCGAGTAGACGACGGACCCCGTTTCCGGGTCGTAGAGCGTCGCGATGAACGTGACGAACTTCTCCGGGGCCGTCCGGCGGTGGACGAGGTCGTTCAGGCGCTGGCAGACGCGGTCGGGCGGGAAGTGCTCGGCCGCCCACGCCTGGAAGGCCGACTGGACCGACGCGGCCAGGATGGACGCCGCCATCCCCTTCCCGCAGACGTCGGCGACGACGACGTCGACCGTCCCGTCGCTGCGCACGAAGAAGTCGTAGTAGTCGCCCGAGACGGTTCGCGACGGTAGCGTGCGGCCCAGGAGCTCCGAGGAGGGAAGCTCGGGCGCCACCTCGGGGAAGAGGCGCCGCTGGACGTCCCACGCGAGCGCCATCTCGCGCTCGATCCGCTGCCGTGCGGCGGACGCCTCGCGGAGCCTCAGGTTCTGGATCTTGATCGCCGCCGTGTTCGCCAGCGACGTCAGGAGCCGGAGGTCGTCCTCCGTGAAGCTCTTCCGCCCGAGCCGGGCCTCGAGGTAGACGAGGCCGATCACCTCCTCGCCGACGAGGAGCGGGGCGGCGATGCAGGAGGTGATCCCCTGGAGACGGATCGAGTCGGCGACCCCGAGCTTTTCGTCCGTGGCCATGTCGATCATCAGGACGCCGTGCTTCTGCCCGGTGACCGATTCGACCAGGGTCCTGGAGAGACGGATGTCGGCGGGGTCGATCCCCTCGGCGAACCTCATCGCCTCCGGCTCGAGCTGCCCCGCGGCGTCCCGAAGCATCAGGAGGCCGCGATCGGGCTCCAGGTAGGAGAAGAGCTTTTCGAGGATCAGCTCCGACAGCTCCGCGGGCGGGATGTCCGAGAGGAGGGCGAGGGAGACGTCGTTCAGGATCTGGAGCGACGTCGCGAGGCGCTTGAGCTCGGCGGCGTCGGTCAGCTCGCGGGCCGCCGGGCGCCGAAGGCTCGAGACGGCGTTCGACGTGGAGATCATCGTCCGGTCGAGCCGGTCGCCGCCCGCGTCGATGACGACCCGTGCCCCGGGCGGCGCCTCGTCGAGGACCTCGATCGAAGTCTCTCCCAGGACGATCCGGTCCCCCGGACGGACGACGAGCGGCACGACGAGCCTCACCCCGTTCAGCTGGGTCCCGTTCCTCGAGCCGAGGTCCGTCAGGACGAGTCCCTCGGGCTTCTGGTCGAGGCGGGCGTGGACGCGGGAGAGGGTCCGGTCGGGCAGGAAGACGTCGTTGGCGGAGGAGCGGCCCAGATTCAGCGACGGCCGGTCCACGCGGAAGCGGCTGACCGGCTCGCCCGGCGCGTGGATGGAGAGGACGAGCACGATCGCGGAGTTTAGACCCGGCCCTCCCGCCCCGTTTCCGGGCGGTGTGCTATCTTCCCCGGTTCCGGCCCGGCTCACATGCGGCTGGCCGAAGAAGGAGTCGACCCGTGAAGGAGAAGATCCATCCCCAGTACCAGGAGGTCAGTGTCCACTGCTCCTGTGGCGCGACCTGGAAGACCCGCAGCGTGATGAAGGAGCTCCGGCTCGAGATCTGCTCGAGCTGCCACCCCTTCTTCACCGGCAAAGCCAAGCTGATCGACACGGCCGGCCGCGTGGAGCGCTTCCAGAAGCGTTACGCGAAGTCGACCACCGCGATCGCCGCCGCCGCGGCCGCCGCCTCCGACAGCACGAACTGAGGGGGCCTGGCCTCCCCGGACTCGACTGACCCGGGAATCGACGGATGCTCGAGAAGCTCGCCGAAATCGAGAGGCGCTACGCGTCGCTCGAGGAGCGTCTGGGCAGCCCCGACGTCGCCTCCGATCACCAGGAGTCGACGAAGATCCACCGCGCCATGCGGGAGATCGCCCCGGTCGTCGAGAAGGTCCGGGAGCTGCGCAAGGTGCAGGACGAGCTCTCCGGCGCCCGCGAGATGCTCGAGACCCTTCCCGGAGGGGACGAGCTGCGCGAAATGGCGCAGGTCGAAGCCGACGGCCTGAAACGGCAGGTCGAGGCGCTCGAAGAGGAGATCCGCGTCCTCCTCCTTCCCAAGGACCCCAACGACGACAAGAACGTCGTCCTGGAGATCCGCGCCGGAACCGGCGGCGACGAGGCGGCGCTCTTCGCCGAGGAGCTCTTCCGGATGTACGTCCGGTACGCCGAGGGCCGCGGCTGGCGCGTCGAGGTCATCGACCGCTCCGAGTCGGGCGGCCGCGGCGGCATCAAGGAAGTCCAGGCCATCGTCGAAGGGGTCGGCGCCTTCTCGCGCCTCAAGTACGAGGGAGGAGTCCACCGGGTCCAGCGGGTCCCGGAGACGGAATCCCAGGGGCGCATCCACACCTCCGCGGCGACGGTCGCCATCCTTCCCGAGGCCGAGGACGTCGACATCGAGATCGCCGAGAAGGACCTCCGACTCGACCTCTTCTGCGCGTCCGGACCGGGCGGGCAGGGGGTCAACACCACCTACTCGGCCGTCCGGATCACCCACCTTCCGACGAACACCGTCGTCCAGTGCCAGGACGAGCGCTCCCAGGTCAAGAACAAGGCGAAGGCGATGCGCGTCCTCAGGGCCCGCATCTACGAGGTCGAGAGGGAGCGGCAGGAGGCGGCCTACGCCGCCAACCGCAAGAAGATGGTCGGCTCGGGAGATCGTTCCGAGAAGATCCGCACCTACAACTACCCGCAGTCGCGCGTCACGGACCACCGGATCGGGTTCACCTCCCATCGCCTCGGCGAGGTGCTGGACGGCAGGCTGGACGAGCTGATCGACCCTCTCGTCGCCCATTTCCAGGCGGAAAAGCTCAAAATGGAGCTCGCGAAGGCCTGACGTCCCCCGAGACTCCGGCTCGCGGCGCCATTTTTTAGCGGCGCCGCGCCTCACCTTTCCCTTTTCGCACTTCTCTCGCGGGGCACCGGGCCGGGAGGGGATCGTGTTCGAGACGGCCGAGCTGGGACGGAAACTCTCCAGGGAAGAGTACGCGGCGGAGCTCCCCGCGCTTCGCGCACGGCTCCTCGCCGCGCAGATCGCCCTCCGGACGACGAAGGTGCCCGTGATCGTCGTCATCGCCGGAGCCGACGGCTCCGGCAAGGGGGACACCGTGAACCGCCTCCTCGAGTGGCTCGATCCGCGCGGCGTCGAGACGAACGTCTTCGGCCCGAGGAGCGGCGAGGAGCGTGACCGCCCCGCGGCGTGGCGCTTCTGGAAGACCCTGCCCGAGCGGGGGAGGATCGGCATCTTCTTCGGCTCCTGGTACACGGAGCCGATCCTGAGGAGGGCCTACGGGAAGATCGGCGGCGCCCGCTACGAGGCCGAGCTCGCACGCGTCGCCTTCTTCGAGGAGTCGCTCGCCCGGGACGGCGCGCTCCTCCTGAAGTTCTGGTTCCACCTCTCGAAGGAGGCGCAGCAGAAACGCCTGAAGAAGCTCGAGAAGGACCCGGAGACGCGCTTCAAGGTCTCGCGCCTCGACTGGAAGCACTTCGGCCGCTTCGACACCTTCGTCAAGGTCTCCGAGCGGGCGATCCGCAGGACCGACGCGGCCGCCACGCCCTGGACTCTCGTGGAGGCCTACGACGACCGCTGGCGCGACGTCGCCGTCGGGCGGGCGCTCGCCGACGCGCTCGAGACGCGCCTCGCCTCGGTCGCGGCCGCCGCGGCCGCCGCGAGCGCGGCCCGAGCCGCGGCGGTCCCCGCGGCCGCCCCGAAACGCCCGGCGAAAGCCGCCTCGGCCCCCGCGCGCAAGGCGTCCGCCGCGACGGCTTCCTCCGGCGTCCTTTCCTCCATCGACCTCGACCGGAGCGTCTCCGAGGAGGAGTACAAGCGGGAGCTCCCGCGCCTGCAGGCGCGGCTCGCGCGCCTCGCCTGGGAGGCGCAGCGCAAGCAGGTCTCCACCGTCGCCGTCTTCGAGGGCTCGGACGCGGCCGGCAAGGGAGGCGCGATCCGCCGCGTGACGTGGGCGCTCGACGCCCGCCTCTACCGCGTCATCCCCGTCGCCGCGCCGACCGACGAGGAGCGCGCGCACCACTACCTCTGGCGCTTCTGGAGGCACATCCCGCCCGGCGGGAGCTTCACGATCTACGACCGCTCCTGGTACGGGCGCGTCCTCGTCGAACGGGTCGAGGGCTTCGCGAAGGAGGAGGAGTGGAAGCGGGCCTACCTCGAGATCAACGACTTCGAGGCCCAGCTCGTCGAGTCGGGCATCGCCCTCTCCAAGCTCTGGCTCCACATCTCGCCGGAGGAGCAGCTGCGGCGGTTCCGGGAACGGCAGGAGGTGGAGTGGAAAAAGCACAAGATCACCGACGAGGACTGGCGCAACCGCGAGAAATGGCCCTCCTACGAGACGGCCGTCGACGAGATGGTCGCGCGCACATCGACGCACGACGCACCGTGGACCCTCGTGTCCGCCACGGACAAGAAAGCAGCGCGCCTCACCGTCCTCGCGACCCTCTGCGACCGCCTCGAGGAGGCGCTCTAGGCGCCGCGCCTACTTCTTCTTCGCCGGAGCCTTTTCTTCCTTGGCCTCGATCGTGGTCGCGGTCATCGTGTACTTGACGGTGACCTTCGTCCCGGCCTTCAGCTCCCCCGTCACCTTCGTGTCCTTGGTGCGGGCGATCTCGAACTTCTCGCCGGCCTTGTCGACGACGATGACGGTATCCGTCACCGAAACGACGGGACCGGTCACCTGGTAGGTCTTGTCGCCGGCGAAGGCCGGCGCCGCGGCGAGGGCGAGGACGGCGAGGGTGGAGGCGAAACGCTTCATGAGGTCTCCTCTCGATTCGGGATGCGCGGCGGATGCTACGCCCGCCGCCGCTCGAGGACGTAGGCGGGTCCTGCGGCCGTCATGACCACCGACACGGCCTCGTACCCGCGTGCAAAGAGCACCGTCGCGAGGCGGCCGAAGCGTCTCCGCGCGGCGACGCCTTCGGCCAGGTCCCCGCGGAAGACCTCGGGGAAGCCCGCGGGGAACGGCAGGAGCACGCGGTCCGAGGCCGGGAAGCGCCCGCTCCGGACGACGGGGAGCTCGGCCTCCTTGCCTGGCGCCGACTCCGATTCGGGGTCAGTTCCGTTTTTCGTTGCGGCGGTCCCCTTCGTCTCCGCGGCCGTTTCGCCGCGCGCGGCCCTTTCCACGGGAGGGCTGTTCAGCCTCCAGTGCGCCTCGAACCGGTCGCTTGGCAGCTCGCCGTAGATCCCTCCGACCTTCCCGTAGAAGTTCGGGAGGAAGACGGGAACGACCGCGGCGAGCCTCACGAGATTGAGCCGCGCGTTGCGGAGCATGAACGGGTCGTACGTCCACGTGACGAGCCCGATCCCGCGGGCGAGGCACCAGTCGCGCTGGAAGAGCTTGAGAAGGACGGAGAGGCCTCTCCTCTGCGCGTCGGGCCTCACCGCGAGGAGGTGCGAGTGGATCGCGGGCTGCCCGAGGTTCGTCCGCGGCACCGCGTGGACGAAGCCGAGAAGGCGCTCCCCTTCGAAGGCGCCGGCCGTCATTCCGCCCGAGTGCGTGGCGGTGATCATGTCGGGCGGCGGCGGGACCATGAGGTCCGGGAAGCCCCAGGCCGCCTTCGCGGCCTGGGACGCCTCGGCGAATTCCTCCGGACTCTTCAGCTCGCGGATCCTCAGGCGCCCGCTCCTCACGCCTCCACCTCCGCCAGGAGCGCGGCGACGAGCGCCGCGCGCCGCGGCAGGTCGTCCAGCTCGACGTGCTCGCCCCGGGCGTGCGCTCCTCCGCCGCGCGGGCCGAGGCCGTCGAGCGTCGGGACCCCGGCGGCCGCCGTCAGGTTTCCGTCGGAGGCCCCGCCGACGCGCGCCGCCGCGAGGCCGAACCCGAGGGTCGCAGCCACCGCCCGCGCGGCCCTGTGAAGGGCGAGAGAGTCCGGCGTCGGTTCCATCGGCGGGCGCGAGACGACGGCGGCGACCTCCGCGCCGACCCGCGCGTCGGCCGGTGCGTAGGCCTTCAGCCCTTCGCAGATCCGCTCGCCTTCCGAAGCCGTCCAGAACCGGAAGTCGACGGTCACCTCCGCTCCCGGCGGAACGACGTTCCGGGCGCTCCCCGCCGAAGCGAGGGTCGGAACGACCGTCGTCCCCGCGTCCCGGTCGGCGAGCGCGTCGGCCCGGAGGGCGAATCGCGCCATCTCCAGGAGCGCCGACGCCCCCTTCTCCGGCTCCAGCCCCGAGTGCGCCGGCACTCCGTGAAAGCGCGCCACGGCGATGCCGACCCCCTTGCGCGCCACCTTCGCCGCGCCACCGTCGCCCGACGGCTCCAGGACGAGAACGCGCTCCCGGCGACGCGCCTCCTCGAGGATCCGCTCGCGCGACGCACCGCTTCCCAGCTCCTCGTCGGAAGTGAGGAGGAGCGAGACCCCGCGGGCCGGCACGAACACCCCTTCGCCCGCCGCCGCGAAAACCGCCAGCAGGACGGCGAGCCCCGCCTTCATGTCGAAGACGCCGGGCCCCATCGCGACGTTGCCTCCGGCGTGGAACGGCTGGGTCGCGAGCGTCCCGAGCGGCCACACCGTGTCGAGGTGCCCGAGGAGGAGCGTCCCTCCGCCGTCGGGCCCGAGGCGCGCGACGACCCCGTCGCCCCGTCCTTCGAACGCGAGACGCTCGGCCGGCACGCCGCAGGCCTCGAGACGGGCACGTACCCATTCGGCGAGCGCCGTGACCGCGGCGGCGTCCGACGACGGGCTCTCCTGCGTCACGAGCGCCTCGAGGTCGAGGAGCATCTCCCGGCTCCTCGCCGAGAAGTGCGCGAGGAGCTCCGCCGCGCGCGGCGCCTCGCTCACGCGGTCCACTCCCGCGTCTCGCTCGTGAAGCGGGCGAGGACGTCGCGCCTCACCTCGACGCCGATTCCCGGCCCGCCGGGAACCGGCATCAGGCCGCGAGACGCTTCCGGGCGCGGCTCGACGAGGTCTTCCTCGAAATAGCGCGAGGACGACGACGTGTCGCCCGGCTTCGTGAAGCCGGGGAGCGACGCGGCGGCGATGTTGTGCGCGCGCCCGACGCCCGACTCGAGCATCCCGCCACACCAGATGGGAACGCCCGCCGCAACGGCGATGTCGTGGATTCGCAGCGCCTCGCCGTGCCCGCCCACGCGGCCGATCTTCACGTTGAGGACGCGGCACGCCCCGAGGGCGATCGCCGCGGCGGCATCCGCCGCCGATCGGATCGACTCGTCGAGGCAGATCGGCGTGGCGAGCCTCCGGGCGAGCGTGGCGTGGTCGACGAGGTCCTCGTGGTGGAGCGGTTGCTCGATGTACTCGAGCCCGAACGCGTCGAGCGCCAGGAGCGGCCCCGAGGTCTCCAGCGTGTAGGCGGCGTTCGCGTCGACGGTCAGGGGAAGGTCGGGGAACGCGCTCCTCACGGCCGACACCCGGTCGACGTCGGCCCCCGGCTCGATCTTCAGCTTGATCCTCCGATACCCCTCTGCCACGTGCCGCTCCACGATCGCGACCGTTTCCGCGACCGTCGGCTGCAGGCCGAGGGAGACCCCGACCTCGATCGCCGTCCGCGTTCCGCCGAGGCTCCGCGCGAGGGAGACGCCGCCCGCCCTCGCGAAGAGGTCCCGGAGCGCGGTCTCGAGCGCCCCCTTCGCCATCCGGTTCCCGCGCACCCGCACGGCGAGAGCGTCGAAGGCGTCCGCACCCTCGACGTCCCGTCCCAGGATCAGGGGGACCAGGAATTGCGCGAGGGCCGAGCGGGCCGAGTCGATCGTCTCCGGCGAGAAGTACGGCCCCGTCTCGGCAACGCACTCCCCCCAGCCGGAAACCCCGCCGGAGACCGCCTCCACGAGGACGAACCGCTTGACCGTCATCTCGCCGAACGACGTCCGGAACCGGAACTTCAGCGGCATCTCGACGAGTCGAAGGACGATCTTCTCGATCCTCACGCTTCCCCCCTCCAGGCCACGGATCCGCATCGTAACGGAACCGGGACCCGCCCTGTTCCGACGGAATCCAACGGAATCCAGAAGGTCAACCCAAAGGCAATCCAAAGGGGTCCGGCCAAAAACCCAAGGGCAACCCAATGGCAACCCAATGGGGTCTGGTCTACGTTCTACACTCTGCGCGAGCGCAGAGTGTAGAACGTAGACCAGACCCCCCGGTTCGCCTCCCGGTTTCGTTATTTGACAGGGTCTCATTACGGAAATACATTGATGGGTTCGTGTCGGGAGGGCGCTCCTTCCCGACTCCCGCAAGAGAAGCCGCATGCAGACCACCCCTCCTTCCCGCGCCGGCCGGGCGCTGATCGCGCCCCTCGCCGGGCTGCTCCTTCTTGCCGCCTGCGGCCGGAAGGCGCCCGAGGCGCCAAAGGACCCCGCGGGCCCTGCGGGCCTGCTCGGGACGGCGTCCGTGGCCGGTCGCGTGACGTTTGCCGGCACGCTGCCGCCGAACGAGAAGGTGACGATGGCGACCGACCCGTTCTGCGCCGGTCACAACCCGGGGGAGACTGAGATCCCCGCCTGCGCCGTCGGCCCGGACGGCGCGCTGGCGAACGTCCTGGTCCGCGTCACGGCCGGCGTCTCCGGTTCCTATTCCCCGCCGGCAGAGGCGCGCCAGCTCGACCAGAAGGGGTGCGCCTATTCCCCGCGCGTCCTCGCGCTGATGACCGGCCAGCCGCTCGACATCGTGTCGTCCGACGACACGCTCCACAACGTCCACGCCGCGGCGAAGGAAAACAAGGCTTTCAACCTCGGCATGCCCGCGGCCGGCACCCGTTACACGCGCACCTTCGCGAAGCCCGAGATCGTCCCCTTCAAGTGCGACGTCCACCCCTGGATGCGCGCCTGGGTCGCCGTGGTCCCCCACCCGTTCTTCTCGGTGACCGGTCCGGACGGCCTCTTCGAGATCAAGGGCCTCCCCGCCGGGACGTACACGATCGAGGCGTGGCACGAGAAGCTCGACGCGCAGCCGTTCACCGTCACCGTCGCGGACGGCGAGAAGTCCGTCCACGACGTCCGCTTCACGGATTCGTCCTCCGCGGCTTCCTCCTCCCCCGCCGCCGCGCCGACCAGATGAGGAACGCGAGCGATACGGTGAAGGAGCCCGGCACGTTCGTCCGCGTCGCGACACGCACCGTCGCCGTTTCGGTCTTCCTGCTCCTCGTGGCGGGGGCGCTCGTCACGTCGACGGGCTCCGGCCTCGCCGTCCCCGACTGGCCTCTTTCCTACGGAAAGCTGATGCCCCCGATGGTGGGAGGAATCCTCTACGAGCACGGCCACCGGCTGATCGCGGCCACCGTCGCCACGATGGTCGGCCTGCAGATCCTCGTCCTCGGCTTCGGGCGCACCGACAGGACGACCTTCCGCCTCGGCCTCGGCGCCTTCGGCGCGATCCTGGCGCAGGCGGTCCTGGGCGGAATGACGGTCCTCTTCCTCCTTCCGCCCGCCATCTCCTCGGCGCACGCGGGGCTCGCGCAGATCGTCTTCGCCCTCACCGCGACGATCGCGCTCCGGACCTCGCTCCTCTGGGGCCGCTTCACCGCGGAAGCGTCCCGCGCCGCCGCCGATCCCGCAGGCCTGGAGAAGGCGCTGCGTCTCGCGCTCTGGGCGGCCGGAGCCAGCTACATCCAGATCCTCCTCGGCGCCATCGTCCGGCACACCGGCGCGGGACTCGCCATCCCCGACTGGCCCCTCTCGTTCGGCAAGCTCGTCCCGACGGGGCCCGACTGGGCCGCGGCCGGCGTCCTGGCCCACTTCGTCCACCGGACGTTCGCCTGGGTCGTCGTGGCCCTCGTCGTCGCGGCGGCGATCTCGCTCCGGAGGATGCGGCGCGCCTCCTCCTGCTTCGGCCCCGTCTCCACGATCTGGCTCGTCCTCGCCGCCGCGCAGGTGACGCTCGGCGCGACGTCCGTCTGGACGGCGAAGGCCGTCGCGATCACCTCCGCCCACCTCGCCGTCGGCGGCCTCCTCTGGATCACGGGCGTCCTCGCCGCGGTCCTCCTCGCGCGCCGGAAGGCGCTCACGACGGCTCCGGCCACCGCCGGCGCCCCGGCCGGCGCCCCGGCCCCGGCTCCCGCATGAAGGCGCGCATGGCCGACCTCCTCGAGCTGACGAAGCCGCGCATCACGGTCTTCGTCGTCCTCACCGCCTTCCTCGGATTCGCCGCGGGGACGAACGGACCGCTCGCGGGCCTCGACGGGCTCCTCCTCCTCCACACCCTCCTCGGCACGGCCCTCGTCGCCGCCGGCACGAGCGCGTTCAACGAGATCGCCGAGGTCGACCTCGACCGCCGGATGGCGCGTACCGCGACGCGCCCCCTCCCGGCGGGCCGCCTCCCGCTCGCCGGGGCGATCGCCTTCGCGCTCGCCCTCTCGATCCTCGGCGTCGGCGAGCTCTGGCTCTTCGCGAACGGCGTCACGGCGTTCCTGGCGGCCCTCACGCTGACGAGCTACGTCTTCGTCTACACGCCGATGAAGACCCGCTCGCCCCTCTCGACGATCGTGGGGGCGATTCCCGGCGCCCTTCCGCCGCTCGGCGGCTACACGGCCGCCGCGGGGGCGATCGGCGCTCCCGGCCTCGCCCTCTTCGCCCTCCTCTTCCTCTGGCAGATGCCCCACTTCTACGCCATCGGCTGGAGGCACCGCGAGGACTACGGCGCCGCCGGCTTCCGGATCCTCTCGACCGTCGACCCGACAGGCCGCAGCTCGGCGCGCCACGCCCTCGCGTTCGGCCTCCTGCTCGTGCCGGTCAGCGTCCTGCCGACCCTCCTCGGGACCGCCGGACTCGTCTACGGCGCCGGGGCGCTCCTCCTCTCGGCCTGGTTCGCGGGGACGGCGGTCCGCTTCTTCCGCGAGACGACCGACGCCGCCGCGAAGTCGATGTTCCTCGCCTCCATCGCCTGGCTCCCCGCGATCGTCGTCCTTCTTCTCGCCGACCGCGTCACGGGCGGATGAGCGCCCGTCCCCTCGTCTCCGTCGAGGGTCTCAGCCGGACCTGGGGCGACCGCCTCGCTCTCGACCGCGTCACCTTCGACGTCGCGCCGGGCGAGCTCTTCGCCCTCCTCGGCCCGAACGGCGGCGGCAAGACGACCCTCTTCAAGCTCCTCGCGACGCTGATCCCGCCGTCGGAAGGGACGTTCCGCGTCGACGGCCTCTCGCCCGACGGCTCCCTGCGCGAGTTCCGCCGGCGCCTCGGCGTCGTCTTCCAGTCGCCGAGCCTCGACCGCAAGCTGACCGTCCTGGAGAACCTCCTCGTTCACGGGGCGATCCTCGGGCTCGGCGGGCACGCTCTTCGCTCCCGCGCCGGAGAGCTCCTCTCGCGGATGGGCGTGGACGACCGCGCGCGGGACCTCGTGGAGACGCTCTCCGGCGGCCTCGCCCGCCGCGTCGAGATCGCCAAGGCGCTTCTCGGCGCCCCGAAGGTCCTCCTCCTCGACGAGCCCTCCACCGGCCTCGACCCGCTCGCGCGGCGGAGCCTGCGCGCGCTTCTCGCCGAGCTCGCACGCGCCGGAACGACCGTCCTCCTGACGACGCACCTCTTCGACGAGGCCGAGGCGGCGGGGCGCATCGGCATCCTCGACCGCGGCCGCCTCGTCGCGCTCGGCTCTCCCGCCGACCTGAAGCGCGAGGTCGGAGGCGACGTCCTCGTCCTCGTGACGGAATCGGCGGACCTCGCCACGGCCCTCTCGGCCGAGATCGCGGCGTTTCTCGGCCCGGACCCCGCTCCGGCCCCGGGCTCGCACCCGGGCCCGCACCCGGGCCGCGTCACCGCCCTCGGCCCGACGGTGCGGATCGAGCGCCCCGACGGCCCGGCCCTCGTCCCCGCGCTCGCGGCCTCCTTTGCCGGGCGCTTCCGCTCCCTCACGCTCGGAGCCCCTTCGCTCGAGGACGTCTTCGTCGACCGGACGGGCCACCCGTTCGAAGACGCCCCGACCGACGACGGGAGGGCCGCGTGAGGGGCGCCCGGGCCCTGGCCTGGCGCGAGATCGTCCGCTTTCTCCGGCAGCCGAGCCGCATCGTCGGGGCCTTCGCGCCGCCGCTCCTGGCCTGGCTCCTCCTCGGCGTCGGCTTCGGCTCCTCCTTCCGGGTCCCGGGCGCGGGCGGGACGAGCTACCTCACCTGGTTCTTCCCCGGCACCGTCGTCCTCGTCGTCCTCTTCGCGGCGATCTTCTCCACGATCTCCGTCATCGAGGACCGGCGCGAGGGGTTCCTTCAGGCCGTCGTCGTCTCCCCCGTCTCCCCGTTCGCCGTCGCTGCCGGGAAGATACTCGGCGGCACGCTCCTCGCCCTCGCGCAGGGAGGAGCGCTCCTCCTCCTGGCGCCCCTCCTCGGGTACGCGCCGTCGGTCGCGGCGCTCGCCCCGGCGCTCCTCGTCCTCGCGTTCGTCGCCCTCGCCCTCACGGGGCTCGGCCTCACCATCGCCTGGATGCTCGAGTCGACGCAGGGCTTCCACGCCATCATCAATCTCTTCCTGATCCCGATGTGGTTCCTCTCGGGCTCGTTCTTCCCCGCCGAGGGGGCGCCCGGCTGGCTCCGCGCCGCGATGGCCGTCAACCCGCTCACCTACGGCGTCGCCGCCCTCCGCCGCGCCCTCGACCCGACGGCGGCCGGCCTTCCGTCGTCCGCACTCTCCGTCGCCGTCACCTTCGCGTTCGCCGCCGGCGCCGCCCTCGCCGCCACCGCCGTCATCACCCGGTATCCTGCCGGCCCGGACCGGGCCACGCGCGGCTCCCGGAGGAAGAAGCCTTGAAGACCGAAACGTCCTCGCCGCGCGTCTCCCCCGCCCTCGCCACCGCGCTCGTCGTCCTCCTCCTCGCCGTCGTCGCGGCCGCGGGCTGGTTCCTGACGGGCCGCCCCGGAGGCGGGCCCGACCTCCCCCGCCTCGGAGCCGCACCCGCCTTCACCCTCGACTCCGAGCAGGGGAAGAAGACGACCCGGGACGATTTCGCCGGGAAGGTCTGGATCGCCGATTTCATCTTCACGCGCTGCGGGGGGAGCTGCCCGATCCTCTCCTCCAGAATGGCCGCGCTCGCCCGGCGGACCGTCGACGAGCCCGGCATCCGCTACGTCTCCTTCGACGTCGACCCCGACCACGACACTCCCGCGGTCCTCGCCGAGTACGGGCGAAAGCTCGGGGCCGACCCCGCGCGCTGGACCTTCCTCCACGGCGAGCGCTCCGTCATCCGCACCCTGATCAAGGACGGCTTCAAGCTCGCCGTCGAGGACGGCGCCCCCGACAGCGTCGAGCCGATCCTCCACTCCACCCGGTTCGTCCTCGTCGACGGCGAGGGGACGATCCGCGGCTACTACGACGGCATGGAGCAGCCTCCGGTCGACCAGCTCGAGAAGGACGCCCGCGCCCTCGCGGCGGCGCTGAAGGGCCGGCGTTGAGCTTCGCCGACCTCGCGACCGTCAACGCCGTCCTGAACGGCACGTCCGCGGCGCTCCTCGTCGCGGGCTTCCTCCTCATCCGCTCGGGGCGGCGCGACGCGCACCGCCGCGCGATGACGGCCGCGTTCGCCTGCTCGATCCTCTTCCTCGTCTCCTACCTCGTCTACCACGCCCAGGTCGGAAGCGTCCGCTTCCAGGGAACGGGCACCGTCCGGACCGTCTACCTGTCGATCCTCCTGACGCACACCGTCCTCGCCGCCGCCGTTCCGTTCCTGGCCGTTTCCACCATCGTCCTCGCCCGCAGGGAGCGGTTCGAGACGCACCGCAAGCTCGCGCGCGTCACCCTCCCCGTCTGGCTCTACGTCTCGGTCACGGGCGTCGTCATCTACCTCATGCTCTACCGCATGGGCTACTGACCGGCGCGCGCGGCCTCGCGAACGACGCGGGTCACGGTCTCGATCCCCTCGGCGAACCAGTCGACGCGCATCCGCTCGTTCACGCCGTGGATCCCCGCCGCGTCGTAGTAGTTCACGCGGAACGGGAGCGCCCCGTACGCCCGGATCCCCCGGGCGCGGAAGACCCGGTTCTCCGAGAGCCCCGGGCCCAGCACCGGGGCGACGACGGCTCCCGGGAAGCGGGCCGCCAGGACCCGCTGCAGCACGAGGTAGAGCCCCTCCTCGGGCGACGCGGCTCCGCCCGCCGCGGCGAGGAGCGTCGTCACCTTCACGCCCTCGTCGTCGATCGCCTTCACGGCGTCGGCGAGGAACGCCTCCGGGCTCGTAGAGGGCAGGAGGCGCACGTCGACCTCGGCCCAGGCGCTCTTCGGCAGGGCGTTCACGGTCTCGCTGTCGGTGCCGAGGCGCGTCACCGCGAGCGTGTCCGAGAGGAGGAGCTTCTGCCAAGGGGCGACCCGCCGACGAACTCCCTCCGGGTCTCTCGCCACGTCGGCGGCGACGCTGCGGAGGGCCGCGGCCTCGCCAGGCGGCCGCACCCGCGCGAGCGCGGTGAGCTGCCGCACGAGAACCGGCTCGAGGCGCACCGGCCTCCGCACCGCCGAAAGGCGCGCCACCGCGCGCGCCACGCGCGCCGCCGGCCCCGACTCGTCCGCCGAGGCCGCGTGCCCCCCGGCCCCGCCCGCTTCGAGCCGGAGCCAGAGCGCCCCCTTCTGCTGGACCTCGATCCCGAACCAGCGGGCCTTGTCGACGATCGTCTCGCCGTCGCCCCCTTCGCCGAAGACCTCGCCCACGCCCGCCACCCAGGCCGGCCTCTTCTCGAAGACCGCGGAGACGCCGAGCCGGCCGCCCCGTTCCTCGTCCGCCGTCGCGAGGAAGACGACGTCCCGCGAGAGGGCCTTTCCCGAGCGCTTCAGCGCCAGGAACGCCTCGAGGTGGGCGATGCCCAGCCCCTTCGTGTCGAGGACGCCGCGGCCGTAGAGGAGGTTGTCGTTGAAGAGGGCCCCCGCGAACGGCGGCCGCTTCCAGCCCGCGGCGACCGCCGGCACCACGTCGATGTGGTGGTGCAGGAGAAGCGCCGGCTCGCGGCCCGCGCCGCGCAGCCGGGCGCAGAGGTTCGCCCGCCCCGGCTCGGGCTCGAAGAGCTCCGCCTCGACTCCCTCCTTCGCGAGGAGGTCCTTCAGGAAGCGCGCTCCGAGGATCTCGTTCCCGGGAGGATTCGACGTGTCGAGGCGAAGGTAGGCGCGAAGCCGCTCGACGCCGCGGGAGACTCCGCCTTCCCCGGCCGACGCTCCCGCCGCCAGGAGGGCGACGACGGCGGCGGGAAGGAGGGCGGTGCGGGGCCTCATCGTCGCGCGAGCTTATGCGATGGCAAGATCCGCGCGTGCCGACCTGGGCCGATCTCCTCGCCGAGGGACGCTCCCTCCTCGACTCTCCCTCCGTCGCGCCCTACGAGGCCGAGGAGCTCCTCGCCGCCGCGGCGGGGCGGCCCCGGGCCTGGTTCCACGCCCGCCGGCGCGAGGAGGCCGACGGGCGGGACGCCGCGCGCTTCCTCGCCCTCGCCGCCCGCCGCGCCGCGGGCGAGCCGCTGCAGTACCTCCTCGGCGAGTGGGAGTTCCTCGGCCGGACCTTCCACGTCGACTCGCGAGCCCTCATCCCGCGCGGCGAGACAGAGGCCCTCGTCGAGATGGCCCGCGCCGCCGCCCCTTCCGCCCGCACGATCCTCGACGCGGGCACCGGAAGCGGCATCCTGGCCGTCTCGATCGCCCTCGAGAGGCCCGAGGCCCGCGTCGTCGCCGTCGACTTCTCCGAGGCCGCGCTCGCCCTCGCGCGGTCGAACGCCCGCCGGCACGGCGTCTCCCGGCGCGTCTCCTTCGTCGCCTCCGACTGGCTCTCGGGCCTGGCGCCACGCCCGCTCTTCGACCTCGCCGTCGCCAATCCCCCGTACGTCCCGCGCCTCGACGCGCCGCACATCGACAGGACCGTCTCCGATCACGAGCCGCACCTCGCCCTCTTCGGAGGCGACGACGGGCTCGACGCGGTCCGGGTCCTCCTGGCCGAGCTTCCCGCGCGCCTGCAGGCCGGAGCGCCCTTCCTCTTCGAGATCGGCTACGGGCAGGCGAGCGAGGTGAGCGGCCTCGTCGAGGCCTCGCCACACTTCTCGCTCGAGGACGTGCGCCTCGACCCGGCCGGAATCCCTCGCACCGTACTGGCCCGGCGGCTCCCGGACGGCGACGGCCCCGGGCAGGACGCGAGCTAAACTCCGCCCGCTTTGGACGCCTTCCTCGTCTCCGGACCCTGCCGCATCTCCGGCGAGCTCGCCGTCTCCGGCGCCAAGAACGCCGCGCTTCCGGCCGTCGCCGCCGCCCTCCTCTCCGAACGCCCCGTCTCGCTCGACCGCCTCCCCGCCGTCGCCGACATCCGGACGATGAAGAAGCTCCTCTCCGGCATGGGCGTGGCCGTGTCGGGCGAGGCGCCGGGGACCGTCACGCTCGACGCTTCCCGCATCGTCTCCACCGAGGCGCCCTACGACCTCGTCCGGACGATGCGCGCCTCCATCCTCGTCCTCGGCCCGCTCCTCGCCCGCTTCGGCGAGGCGCGCGTCTCGCTCCCGGGCGGCTGCGCCATCGGCGTCCGCCCCGTCGACCTCCACATCATGGCGTTCGAGGCCATGGGGGCGCGCATCGCCGTCGAGAAGGGGTACATCCACGCGCACGTCTCCCGCGTCGGCCCCGGGCGCGGGCGGCTCACCGGCGCCACGGTCCGCTTTCCGATGGTCACCGTCACCGGCACGGAAAACGTCCTGCTCGCAGCAACCCTGGCGCGCGGCGTCACGACGATCGAGAACGCCGCCCGGGAGCCCGAGGTCGTCGACCTCGCCGCGCTCCTCGTCTCGATGGGCGCGCGCATCACGGGCGCCGGCACGGAGACGATCGTCGTCGAGGGGCTCGAGTCGCTTCCCGGCATGGAGGCGCCGCACGCCGTCCTCGCCGACCGGATCGAAGCGGGGACGTACGCCACCGCCGCCGCCATCACCGGCGGCGACGTCACCCTCCGCGGCGCCCGCGAGGAAGACCTCCCCGCGTTCGTCGCCGCCCTGCGCGCCGCAGGGGCCGAGGTCTCCACCTCCGAGGCCGGCCTGCGCGTTTCCCGCGACGGGCCTCTGTGTCCCGTGGACGTCGAGACCGCCCCGCACCCCGGCTACCCGACCGACCTGCAGGCGCAGTGGATGGCCCTGATGACGCAGGCCAGCGGGACCTCGCGCATCGTCGAGACGATCTTCGAGAACCGTTTCCTCCACGCCGCCGAGCTCGTGAGGCTCGGCGCCCAGGTGCGCGTGGACGGGCACACGGCGTTCGTGAGCGGCCCGGCGCGCCTCGAGGGAGCCACCGTCACCGCCTCCGACCTGCGCGCTTCGGCGGCGCTCGTCCTGGCCGCCCTCGTTGCCGAAGGGGAGACCCTCGTCCGGCGCATCTACCACCTCGACCGGGGCTACGCGGCGATGGAAGAGAAGCTCTCCTCGCTCGGCGCCCGCGTCGCGCGCGTTCCGGGGTGAGGCACGTGACGCGCGGGGCCCCGTCCGCCGCGCTCGCCGCCGCGCTCCTCGCGCTCGCGTCGCCGGCCCGCGCGCAGAAGCCCGCGACCCCGGCGCCCGCGCCGGCCCTCCTTCTCCCGCCCGCGGCCATGGCGCCCGTGGATCCCGAGGCCCTCCGGGACCTCGAGCGAAAAGCCGCCGAGGCGGCGCGCGCCGAGAACTGGCCGGACGTCCTCGCGCATCTCGGGCAGATCTACCGCCTCTCCCCCTCGCGCTACGCCGACGGCCGCTTCGACTTCCTCGCGGCGCGCGCCCTCGCGGGCCTCGGCCGCCTCGACGAGGCGCTCGTGAGGTTCGAGCGCTACGTGGCGACGGGCGACCTCTTCGACGTCCCGGCGCGCCTCGCCGCCGCGCGCTTCCGATTCCAGAAGGGAGACGGCCTCGGCGCCCTCGAGCTCCTCTTCCCGCTCCTCCAGCGAAAGGAAGGGGCGATCGCCCGCCGCGCCCTTCGCACCGCGCTCGACGCCCTCGAGACCCGCTTCGACCCGGTCGCCCTCGCGCGCCTCCTGGCCGCGCAGCCCCAGACGCCGACGCGCGAGCGGCGGCGCCTCCAGGCGCTGCGGGCCGAGGGGCTCGAAAGGGAAGGGGCGGTCGACGAGGCCGCGGCGCTCCGCCACAGCCTCCTCGCCGAAGCGCGGCGCGACGACGCCGCCGCGACGCTCCTCGCCCGCGAGCTGAAGGGGAAGGAGCCGAAGGACCTCTCCGACGCCGTCCTCCGCCTTCTCGTCGACACGGCCCGATCCCAGCGCGACCTCGAGCTCGCCGAGCGTCTCGCCGCCGAACGCGAGAGGCGCGCGCTCGCCGGAAGCGACGCCGCCGAGATCGCGGTCGCCCGTTTCGAGCTTTCGCGCCTGCGCGGGTCGCGCGGCCGCTTCGCCGAGGCCGCGAAGGGGCACGAGACGCTCCTCGCCTCCATGCCGAGTACGTTCCGCGCCCCGCGCGACAGGAAGGACGACGGCTTCGGGACCGCCTCCTTCGCCGGCCGCGTCCGCTTCAACCTCGGCGCGATGAAGGAAAAGCTCGGCGACCTCGACGGCGCCGTCGCCGAGTTCCGCCGCGTCGAGCTCGGCGTGGCGGGCCCTTCGGGTCTCGCCGTCCTCCAGCGGGCGCGGCTCGAGATCCGCCGCGGCCAGCTCGATCGCGCCGAGGAGCTTCTTCGCCGGCCGAGGGTTGCCAGCGAGGCCGGGCGCGTCGAAGCTCTCCTGCTCCTCGTCGAACGGCGCGCGCAGGCAGGCGATGGCGTGGGTGCCGCCAGGGCCCTGGCGCCCGTGTTCGCTCTCGCGAAGGCCCGGCGCCTCCCCGAGCCGTGGGTGTCGGAGCTCCCGTTCTGGTCGGGCGTCGTCGCCCATGCCCAGCGGCGGCCGGAGGCGGCGCTCGCGAGCTGGGCTTCGGTCCTCGCCTCCGTCCCCGGCTCCTTCGCCGCCGAGCAGGCCTCCTCGCGAATCGCCACCCTTCCCGCGGGCCTGCGCGAAAGGTTCGTGAAGGCTTCGCGTTCCGAGGGGGAGAAGCTCCTCGGCGCGGGCAACCCCCGGGCTGCACGGGCGCGCCTCCTTCCCGCGGCCCTCCTCGGCGACGCCGCCGCCCTCTCTTCTCTCCGGACCGCCTACTCGCGGCTTCCCGGCTACGCCGAGATCCTCCTCGCCCCCGAGCTCGCCGACGACACGCTCCCCGACCTCTGCGGCGACGCCGCCGCCTGCCGGCTCCTGCGCCTCGGCCTCGCCCAGGACGCCGAGCCGATCGTCCGCGACGCGCGCCGCCTCGACACCATCCTCGGCTGCCTCGTCGCCGCGCGCCTCGCCGAGGACGCCGACGCCGGCCCTGCCGCGCTCGAGGCCGCCGACGCCCTCTCCCGGAAGGTCCCGCGCGACTTCCTTCTCGACCTCGCTCCGCGCACCGTCCGCCGCGGCCTCGCGCCCCGCCCCTTCGACCGGCTCGTCGCGCAGACGGCCGCCGAGCTGGGCGTGCCGCGCGACCTCCTCTACGGCGTCATGCGACAGGAGAGCCGCTTCGACCGCGAGGCGGCGTCCCCGGCGGCCGCGCGCGGGCTCATGCAGCTCACTCTTCCCGCCGCGGGCGAGGCGGCGCGCGAGCTGAACGAAGAGCCCCCGGCCTACTCCGAGCTCTACGACCCGGCCCGCTCCATCCGTCTCGGGGCGCAGACCCTCCGCTCGCTGCTCGACCGCTTCGGCGGCGACGCCGCCCTCGCCGCGTCCGGCTACAACGCCGGGGCCGGGCAGACGGTCCTCTGGAGCGGCGGGAGCGACCGGCCGGCCGAGGCGCTCCTGGCGGCGATCAGCTACACCGAAACGAGGACCTACGTCCGGCGCGTCCTGGCGAACCGCCGGGCCTACCGGCTCGCGCTGCCGGACGACGAGGCGATCGGCGGCCGCCGGTAGACGAGGATCCGGGTCTTCTCGCGAAGACCCTTCGTCCACCTCTCCACCTCCTCGTTCAGGAGGCGCTCGCGCAGGAGCTCGCGGACCTGGTCCTGCACCTCGGGGAACGGAGGGAGCGTCGCGACGCCGCGCGCGGCGGCCTCGGACGGAACGGTCCTTCGTAGTAGGCCCGCATCGCCTCGTCCGTCACCTTCACCGTCGGGAGGAGCCGTTCGCGGGCATAGCTCTCGAGGGCGATTCCGCGGCGGATCCACTCCCGCACTTCGTCGCGGCTCGTGCGGGCGCGCTCGAGCACCCGGTCGAACGGCTCGCCCGCCCCCGCCTCGTAGCGGACCGCCACCTCGTCGAGCTTCGCGTTCACCTCGCCGGCGTCGGGCTCGAGACCCGTGAGGAGGCGCAGCTCCTTCTCGCGCAAGAGCTCCACGACCCTGAGGTCGAGTAGCCGGTCGCGATACGCGAGCTCGGCCTCCCCCTCTCGCCGCGGCAGGAAGCCGATCGCGGCCAGGCGCGAGATCTCTCCTTCGAGGACGACCTCTTCCCCGACCACCGCCGCGATCCGGTCCAGCGTCACCGCGGGTCCGGCCGCCGGCGGAGGAGCCTCCGCCGCAGTTCCTGCCGGCGCCAGGCCGAGGAGAAGGGCGGCGACGAGAATCCTCATCGGAGGGATCGTACGACGCCCCGGACCCTTCGGTCCGGCTCCGTCAGCCCCGCGTGCCCCAGAAGTAGATCCGGCGGTTCTCGCCGCCCCCCGCCGCTTCCATCCGGTCGCTGTGCAGGTAGCGGTAGATGCCGTGCCGCGCCTGGGCGAACGCGCCGATCACGAAGCAGGAAAGGAACCCGTCCGATTCCATCGCGTCGACGCGTCGATGGTCGACGAGGACCAGGGCCAGAACGCCACCGGCGTCCCGGGCCGGGCAGATGCGCTCCGCGAATGCCTGCTGCGCCGCGAGCTCGCTCTGGATGCGGGACTGGAGCGACCAGCGGTTCAGGGTCGAGGCGCCCCACTGAATCACGGCGCCGACCGCGTCTCCGGTCCCGTCGGGAAGAGAGTCGGAACGGCCCGCGATCATGTAGGACGGAGACGAGGGATCGACTTCGCGCCAGGTGACGGCCATTGAGCACCTCTTCTGCTCATTTTCCAGCTCTCCACCAGGCCCGTATAGAGACGGGCGTCACCATCCTGGCTGGTAGCATCTCCGCGTGACCGCCACCACCGCCGCCCCAGGGCGGCTCCTCGTCGTCGCCACCCCGATCGGGAACCTCGAAGATCTCTCACCCCGGGCCCTGGCGGCGCTTCGCGACGCGAGCCTCGTCCTCTGCGAGGACACCCGGCGCACGGGCAATCTCTTCTCGCGCTACGGCGTCACGACGCCGCGCGTCTCGTGCCACGAGCACAACGAGTTCCGCCGGATTCCCGAGGTCCTCCAGAAGCTCGCCGCGGGAGAGACGCTCGCGCTCGTCTCCGACGCCGGCACGCCCGGCGTCTCCGACCCGGGGCGCCTCCTGACGGCCGCCGCGGCCGCCGCCGGATACCGCGTCGAGCCGATCGCCGGGCCTTCGGCCGTCGCCGCGATCCTCTCCGTCTGCGGCTTTCCGGCGATCCCGTTCTCGTTCCTCGGGTTTCCGCCCTCCCGCCACGGCGAGCGCTCCCGCTGGTACGCCCGCTTCGCCCCGCGCGACGAGACCCGCATCCTCTTCGAGTCCCCCTTCCGCGTCGTCGCCTCGCTCGAGGAGATGGCGCGCGCGTGGGGCGACCCGCAGGTCTGCCTCGGGCGCGAGCTGACGAAGCTCCACGAGGAGGTCCTTCGCGGTACGGCCTCGGCGGTGGCCGCGCTCCTGGCCAGGCGCCCCGGCATCAAGGGCGAGATCGCCGTCGCCGCCGCGCCGTCGGCCGCAGCCGTTCCGTCCGGGCCGACGCAGCTCCCTGACGACGGCGCGGATCCGGACGGGAACCCCGGGCCGGAAGCCTGCCCGCACGAAGCCGGCTCGGCCGACGACGACTCCGTCCCCGGCGAATGAGCGAACCCGCCGTCCGCGTCCGCGACCTCGTCAAGACCTTCGAGGTGACGCGCAAATCGCCCGGCCTCGCCGGAGCGCTGAAGGGGCTCTTCCGCTCCGAGAGGACGACTCTCACCGCCGTCGACCACGTCTCCTTCGACCTCGACCGCGGCGAGATGGTCGGCTACATCGGACCCAACGGCGCCGGCAAGTCGACGACGATCAAGATGCTCACCGGCATCCTGACGCCGACTTCCGGCGACGTCACGGCCCTCGGCCTCGTCCCGTGGCGCGACCGCCGGGCCTACACGAAGTCGATCGGCGTCGTCTTCGGCCAGAGGACCCAGCTCTGGTGGGACATCGCCGTCGTCGAGAGCTTCCGGCTCCTGCGCGAGATCTACGGCGTCTCCGAAGCCGACTACGCGCGCCGGATGAAGGTCTTCGACGACCTCCTCGACGTCGGCCGCCTCCTCCCGCAGCCGGTGAGGAAGCTCTCCCTCGGCGAGCGGATGCGCTGCGACCTCGCCGCCTCGCTCCTCCACGAGCCGACGCTCCTCTTCCTCGACGAGCCGACCATCGGCCTCGACGTCGTCGCCAAGGCGAACGTCCGCTCGTTCCTCAAGGAAGCCAACAAGCTCCTCTCGACGACCGTCATCCTCACCACGCACGATCTCGACGACATCGAGGAGCTCTGCGAGCGCGTCGTCCTCATCGACCGCGGCCAGATCCTCTGGGACGGGAGCCTGCGCGGCCTGCGCGACCGGCACCTCCCCGAGGCGCGCATCCGCTTCGACCTGAACCCGATCCCGGCGGGCGACCCCGCCGAGCTCTCCGTCGGCCCGTGGCGCGCCGCGCGCCTCTCCCAGGGCCGCTACCAGATCGTCGTCGACAAGCGCGAGGTCGGAACCGCCGACGTCCTGCGCGAGGTCGTCCGCGACCTCCCCGTCCTCGACCTCGCCGTCGGCGAGCCCGACATCGAAGAGGTCGTCGCCCGCATCTACCGCGAGAACGCCGCGCTCCGCCGGCCCGGCGCCGAGGCCCTCCCCGAGGGAGGCGCCCCCGGCGCCGTCGCCCACCGCGGCGTTCGCCGAGGCTGAGGCGGCAGGCACGGCACCGTGAGCACCGCCCTCGCCCCCGCGAGCTCCCCCTTCGCCTTCGCGCGCCCCTACCTCGCCTTCGCGCGCACCTCGTTCCTGAACCTCCTCGCCTACCGCGCGCGCTATTTCGTCGGCATCCTCACCTACTTCTTCAACGCCACCGTCTGGTACTACATCTGGCGCGCCCTCTTCCACGAGAAGGGGGACGGCGCCACGCTCGGCGGCTTCACCTTTCCGCAGATGCTCACCTACGTGGCGACGGGCTGGGCGCTGCGCAGCTTCTACTTCAACGAGGTCGACCGCGAGCTCGCGAGCCAGGTCCGCGAGGGGCGCCTCGCCATGACGCTCATCAAGCCGGTCGACATCCAGGCGATGACGCTCTCGCAGGCGCTCGGCGAAAGCGCCTTCCGCCTCGTCCTCTTCACGGTGCCGATCGGCGCGCTCCTCGCCCTCGTCTACCCCGTCCTCCCGCCGGCGAGCCCGGCGGCGTTCGGCCTCTTCCTACTCTCAGGTCTCCTCTCGGCTCTCCTCGTCGGAGCGATCAATTTCTGCGTCGGCCTCGTCGCCATCCGCACCACGTCGATCCTCGGCGTCCTGCGCGCCAAGTACCTCGTCCTCGAGCTTCTGTCGGGCCTCCTCGTTCCGGTCGCGTTCTTTCCCGAGCCGGCGAGGAAGATCCTCGTCTGGCTCCCTTTCCTCCACATGAACGACACGCCCGGGCGCATCTGGCTCGGCCTCGCCACCGGCGCGGACGCAGCGCGCGCTCTCGCCCTCCAGGCGGGGTGGACCGTCGCGCTCCTCCTCCTCGGCCGCGTCCTCTGGAACGCCACCGCGCGGCGCATCGAGGTCCAGGGAGGCTGACGATGCGCTCCCTCCGCTTTCACGCCCGCCTCCTCGCGCTCTACTTCGCGCAGTACGCCAAGGCGCGCCTCGCCTACCGGGCCGACTTCGCCACGGCGGTCCTCGCGTCGTTCCTCGGGACGGCCGCGTCGTTCTCGGTCGTCCTCCTCCTCTTCTCGCGCTTCCCGCACCTGGCCGGCTGGAGCTTCCACGAGATCGTCTTCCTCTACGGCTTCTCGCTCCTGCCGTACGGCTTCTTCAACGTCCTCTCGGGCAACCTCTACGAGTTCGCCGACCGCTACCTCGTGGAAGGGCGCTTCGACCGGATCCTGCTTCGTCCCGTCTCGCCCCTCTTCCAGATCTTCTTCGAGAGCTTCCGCCTCGAATCGCTCCAGGAGGTCCTCACGGGGGCGGTCGCCGTCGCGTGGGCCGCCTCGAAGCTCCCCGGCCTCTCGCCGCTGGGCCTGGCGCTCCTCCCGCTCTGGGCCGTCTTCGGAGCCGTCATCTACCTCTCGGTCTTCGGCATCCTCACGGCGTCCAGCTTCTGGATCGAAGACCGTGTCGGCCTCGCGCCGCCCGTCTTCAACCTCATGGCCTTCGGCCGCTACCCCATCACCATCTACGACCTGAAGGTGAAGGTCCTCCTCTCCACCGTCATCCCCTTCGCCTTCGCCTCGTTCTACCCGACGACCCTGGCCCTCGGGCGGACGAGCTTCGCGCCCTTCTTCTGGGCCGTCCCCGCCGTCGCCCTCCTCTTCGCGTTCCTCAACCGCGCCATCTGGCGCCGCGGCATCGCGAAGTACGGCTCCACGGGTTCCTGAGGGGTCAGGTCTTGATTTTCTACTATAGCCAGAGGCTATAGTAGAAAATCAAGACCTGACCCCTGGTTCGGGTATAGTTCTTCCCGTGGACCTCCTCGCCGGATTCGATCCCAGGCAGTTTCGCCGCCGATGGGCGGCAGTGAACGCCGTGACGAAGCGCGAAGCGAAGGCACTTTCTCCCGAAGAGCGCCTGGTGCAACTCGGGAGCCTCCACCTGTTCCTCAGCTCGACCGCGGATGCCGGCGAGATCGCCCGGAGAACGGGCGACGAGCGAATCCGGAATCGTTGGAACCGCTTGCGGCGGACCCTTCGTGGCTCGACCTGACCTCCTTCAGCCTCTCGCCGCGGCCATACTCGATCTGGAGACCTGGCTTTCCGGTGCCGGTGTCCCGCATCTCTTCATCGGCGGCGTCGCTGTCGCATTTCTCGCGAAGCCAAGAACCACGAGTGACGTAGACGGCATCGTCCTCGTGCCGGACGACGGCTTTTCCGAGTTCCTACGCTCTGCAGCGAGGCACGGATTCCCGCCCAGGCACTCCGACTCCACCGCGTTCGCCCGGTCGAACCGGGTCTTCCTTCTTCGGCATACCCGCTCCGGAGTCGACGTCGACCTCTCGGCCGGTTCCCTGGGCTTCGAGCAGGAGATCGTCCGAAAGGCCCGCAGGGTGACCGCTTTCGGTCAGAGCCTTCCAATTCCCAGAGCTGCGGACCTCGTGATCCTCAAGGCGATCGCAGCCCGGCCGCAGGACTACGCGGACATCGCCGCCGTGCTGGATCAGAACCCGCGGCTCGACAAGAAGCGGGTCCTTCGGCTCGTATCGCTCTTCGCGGAGATCCTGGAAGCCCCGGAGCTCGTCGAAAGCATCGAGACCCTGTTCCGCAGAAAAGGGGTCAGGTCTTGATTTTCTACTATAGCCCCTGGCTATAGTAGAAAATCAAGACCTGACCCCGAGGTTCGGTCAGGCGGAGCGCTTTCCGAATTCCTTGTCGAGGTAGAGGAGCGAGCCGGGGCGGTCGGAGGTCAGGCGGACCTTCTCGACGATCTCGGCGACGCGGGCCTCTTCCTCGACCTGCTCCGTCACGAACCACTGCAGGAAGACCTGCGTCGCCAGGTCGTTCTCGGCGCCGGCGAGGCGGTAGAGATTGTGGATGCGGGCCGTGACGGCCTGCTCGTGCGCGAGAGTGGCCTCGAACGCCTCGAGCGGGGTGCCGTAGCCCGTCGCCGGGGCCTTGGCGTCCTTCCAGCCGATCGGGGCGCCGCGCAGGAGCATGTAGTCGACGAACTTGAGCGCGTGCTCCAGCTCTTCCCGGAACTGGACGCGCATCCACCTGCCGAAGCCCTTGTAGGCCTTCGTGTCGAAGTCGGCGGACATGGCGAGGTAGAGGTAGGCGGCGCTCATCTCGGCGGCGACGTGCTCGTCGAGGGCGGCCTTGAGCTTTTCGGGAATCATCGGTGCCTCCAGGTGCGTGCCGTACCGGCGCGCGACGGGACCGATGCTATCCGAAGAGAAGGGGGTCAGGTCTTGATTTTCTACTCTGGCCGAAGGCCAGAGTAGAAAATCAAGACCTGACCCCAAATTTCAGGCGGAGAGGTCTTCGAGGGCCAGGCTCTGGTCGGTGGCCAGGAGGGACACGAGGGCCGGCCAGGAGACGTCGGGCTGCTCGACGAAGGCGTTGAGGAAGATCGCCACGTCGCGGGCGCCGTGGGCCGACGCGAGGTCGGCGACCGTCTTCTTCAGGAGCGTCTCCGGCGGCTCGGCCACGGGGCCGTCGGCCGTCAGGCTCGGACCCTCGTGCGGGAGGTCGAGGGCGGCGAGGAACGCTTCGATCATCTCCGCCTTCGCGCCGACCAGGCCGGTCGAGATGACGAAGAGGGAGAGGTCCTCCGCCCGCTTGTCGCGGAGCGTCTTCCTCACGTAGCCCTTGCGGACGTCTTCCGTGAAACGCTCGAAGCGGGTGAGGGGGACGCGCTGGAGCGAAAGGACGCCCCCGGCGATCTTGTCGGGAATCTCGTCGTCCTCGCAGGCGGCCAGGACGAGAGCGTCGATTTCGGAGCTCGAGAGGCGGCGGAAAATCTCGTAAGGCTTCATCGTTGCAGCTACAGAGGATAGCGCGATCCCATCCTTCCTGACCGCCCGGAACGGAAATGAGTGAGAATGGGCGGCTTGTTAGTCCTCCACGGAAACCCCCTTCCCCCGACAGGCCTGCTCCCCGGAGCCGGGTTCTTTCTGTGGGGTGAGGGGGCCCATGTCGGTGCGCGGCAGAAGCCCGAGCACCCGCGCCACCTCGGTCCCGCGGCGCTCGAGAGCGTTCTGAAGGCGGCCGGCCTGGCCGTCGCGGCCACGGGGCACGTCCGGCCCGGGCGCCTCGTCCTCACGCTCCCCTGCATCGGCTCGCGCCCCGTCCCGTCCCATCCGGCTCTCCGCGAGGACGAGGACTACGCGGGGGGCGACATCGTCCTGAAGGCGTTCGAGGTCGAGGGGCTCGTCCTCCCCGCCGGCCGGGCGTTCGACGCCCTCACCGCCATGGGCGAGTCCCCGGAGCGCCCCGGCCTCCTCCTCGGCGACGACGTCGACTACTGGGTCGCCGTCGCCGCGTGGGTCCTCGACCTGCTCCAGCGGCGCCGGATCGTCCCGGCCTTCGAGGACGGGCACGCCCGCTGGCGCCCCGTCTTCAACGACCCGCACGAGAAAGACCGGGCCGACCTCTTCGCCCAGGCGATGCCCCCCTCGAGCCGCGCCATCGGCTGGCCCGGCTCCACGGCCGAGGGCCTCTACCCCTCCTCGGCCTTCCTCCTTCGGGGCGTCGTCGACGACCTCGCCGACGCCGCCGCGCGAGACCTCCTCCTCGAGGGGATCTCCGACGTGAAGCGCCGGGCCGGCTCCGGCCCCGAAGGGCTCGCCCTCTCCCTCCTCGCCACCCGGCGGGACGGCCGGGAGGAGGGCGTCATCGCCGAGGCGATCCCCGCCGAGGTGGCGGAGCGCTTCAGCGCCTGGAGCCTTCCCCTCCTCGAGGCCCTCCCCGAGGGCGACCTGAGGCTCGGCCTCCGGCTCCTTCCGCCCGACCCCGCGTCGGAAGAGACCCCGTCGTGGAAGCTCGGCTACCACCTCGAAGCCGCCGACGACCCGAGCCTCAAGCTCTACGCCGAGGAGATCTGGCACGAGACCTCCTCGAGCCTCAGGCGCCTCGGACGGCGTTTCGTCAACCCGCAGGAGACCCTCCTCGCGCGGCTCGGCGGCATCGCCTCGCTCAGCGAGCCGATCCGGCGGAGCCTCGAGGAGCGTCATCCCGAAGGCGCCGCCCTCTCGCTCGAGGAGGCGTGGCGGTTCCTCTCGACCGACGCGCCTCTCCTGAAGGAGGCCGGGGTCCAGCTCCTCCTTCCGGCCGAGGGGCGCACCACCAACCCGTCGCTGCGGCTCAACGCGGCCGAGAGCCGCTGGAAGAGCGGCGTCGCCGTCACCCGCTTCGGTCTCGGCACGCTCATCGACTTCGACTGGCGCGTCGCCGTCGGCGACCAGCTCCTCTCCCCCGACGAGTTCGAGCAGCTCGCCACCCGGAAGGTCCCGCTCGTCGAGGTCCGGGGCGAATGGGTCCTCCTCGATCCGCAGGGGGTCGCCCGCACCCTCGCCCTCTTCGAGAAGAAACCGTCGGGCCGGGCGACTCTCGCCGACTTCCTCCGCATGGCCAGCGGCCTCGACGAGGAAGACGCCGAGGCCCTCGGGGTCGACGGCATCACCGCCGACGGCTGGCTCGCCGAGCTCCTCCAGTCCGACGCCGCGCAGGACGCGCCCTTCGTCGCGCCGAAGGACCTGAAGGGGCGCCTCCGCCCCTACCAGGAAAAGGGCGTTTCCTGGCTCCGCTTCCTCCTGTCGCGCGGGCTCGGCACCTGCCTCGCCGACGACATGGGGCTCGGCAAGACGATCCAGCTCCTCGCCACGCTCCTGACGGCGCGCGAGGCGGGAGAGGCGATCCGCCCCTCGCTCCTCGTCTGCCCGACCTCCGTCGTCGAGAACTGGATCCAGGAGGCCGCGCGCTTCGCGCCCAGCCTCACCGTCGCCGTCCACCACGGCCCGGAGAGGGCCGCGGGGGAAGACTTCCAGCAGCTCCTGAAAGACACCGACCTCATCGTCACCACGTATTCCCTCGCCCACCGCGACCGGGCGATCCTCACCGAGGTCTCGTGGGAGTACCTCGCCCTCGACGAGGCGCAGAACATCAAGAACCCCGGCACCGCCCAGTCGCGTGCCGTCCGCTCCCTCCGCTCCACCCGGCGCGCGGCCCTCACCGGCACGCCGCTGGAGAACCGCCTCTCCGAGCTGAAGGCCATCCTCGATTTCCTCAACCCCGGCCTCCTCGGCTCCGACGAGGCGTTCCGGCGCGCCTTCTCCATCCCCATCGAGCGCCACCACGACCCCGTCGCCCGCGAGCGCCTCCGGCGCCTCACCGCCCCTTCCTCCTCCGCCGGACGAAGACCGACCCGGCCATCGCGCCCGACCTCCCCGACAAGATCGAGACGAAGGAGTGGGTCGGCCTCTCGCGCGAGCAGGCCACGCTCTACCGCGCCACGACGAAGGCCCTCCTCGAGGGGATCGGCAAGGCGCAGGGGCAGAGCCGCCGCGCCAAGGTCCTGCTCCTCCTGCTGCGCCTCAAGCAGATCTGCAACCACCCGGCGCTCTTCCTCGGCGACGGCAGCCGGCTGGACGGGCGCTCCTCCAAGCTCACGCGCCTCCTCGCCATGCTCGAGGAGACCGAGGCCGAGAGCCGCCCCGCGCTCCTCTTCACGCAGTTCAGCGAGATGGGCCACCTCCTCGTCCGCGCCCTGCGCGACAAGTTCGACAAGGAGGTCCTCTTCCTGCACGGCGGCGTGCCGCGCCTCGCGCGCGTCGAGATGGTCCGCCGCTTCCAGGAAGACGAGGACCCGCCCCTCTTCTTCGTCCTCTCGCTGAAGGCGGGCGGAGCCGGCCTCAACCTCACCCGCGCCTCGCACGTCTTCCACGTCGACCGCTGGTGGAACCCCGCCGTCGAGGACCAGGCCACCGACCGGGCCTTCCGCATCGGCCAGACGCGGCACGTGCAGGTCCACAAGTTCGTCTGCCGGGGAACGCTCGAAGAACGGATCGACGGAATGATCGACGAGAAGAAGGAGCTGGCCCGCTCCATCATCGGCGCGGGCGAAAGCTGGATCACGGAGCTTTCCAACGAGGAGCTCGCCGACCTCGTCGCCCTGGGCCGCGACGCCGTCGAATCCGGGGAAGGCGGCTGACGTGACCACGAAGAAGCGCCTCGTCGACCTCCCCGCGTCGCCCGTTCCCGCCACCGGCTGGGGCGAGCGCTGGCTCGCGGCCGCCTCCGGGGCCGGCCGCGCCCGCATCGAGAAGGGCCGCGCCCTCGTCGCCGAGGGGGCGATCACCGCGCTCTCCGTCAAGCCCGGCCTCGTCGAGGCCGAGGTGCGCGACCGGGGCCGCTCCCTCCTCACCCTGCGCCTCAAGGTCCGCGCCCTCAACGAGCGCGTCTTCGAGAACGCGCTCAGGGCCTTCGCCGAGCGCGCCCGGACCGCCGCCGAGCTCCTCTCGGGCTCCCTACCCGAGGAGGCCGACACCGTCTTCGCGGCCGCGGGCGGAGCGCTCCTGCCGGCCTCCACCAACGAGGTCTCCGTCACCTGCCCGTGCGGCGACGGGGCCGCCTGCCGGCACGCGGCCGCCGTTCACGTCGCCCTCGCCGAGCGTTTCGACCGGGACCCGTTCCTGCTCCTTCTCCTCCGCGGCAGGGGGCGCGACGAAGTCCTCTCCCGCCTGCGCGAAGCCCGCTCGCGGCGCGTGGCGCCCGCGCCGGCCGCGCCGAAGAGGGCGGAGGCTTCGGTGGCCGTCCCGCTCGAGCCGCTCCCCGACGTCCGCCCCGAATCCTTCTTCCGGCCGCTCGTCCCCCTCTCGACCCTCAAGACCCGTTTCGTCCCGCCCGAGCACCCCGAAGCGCTCCTCTCCCGGCTCGGCCCTCCGCCCCTTCAGGACGACGACGCCGCGCGCCTCCTCGTCGACATGCACCGCGCCATCGGGCGCTCCGCCGCCGACCGCCTCACCGAGGCCGAGTGGCGCCGCGTCACTCCGCGCGGGCGGGCGTCGGGGGAATAGCCGGCCCCTCGGTCCTCCACCCCGGCGCGAGAAGGACCAGGAGCCCCACCGCCAGGCAGACGCCCCCGCTGGCGATCCACGGCGTCACCCCCGAGGTGACGAGCGCCGCACCACCCCTGAGGACGACGACCCCGACCGCCGTGAAGACGTAGGCCCACGGGTCGTCCTTCAGGAAGAACGCCACGCCCACCGCCAGCGCCGCCGCCGGCAGCGCGCCGGAGACGAGCGGCACGACGACGTCGCCGAACGTCCGCGCGTCGAGCGGCGCCCAGCAACCGAACGCCGCCAGGCCGAGGAAGAGGCGCCCACGGGTCGGGGCGAGGTCGCGGAAGAGGAGCGTGGCGAGGGCCGCGCCGCCCGCCACCAGGAGCGCCAGCTCGGTGGCCGAAGCGAGGACCGTCGTCGCCGGCAGCCACCCGTCGATCCCGGGCGGGAAGGCGAAGCCCCACGTTCCCGCCTCGGCCGGGAAGGCCGCGCCCAGGCTCGACTTCAGCCCCCGCGCCGCGAAGACGAGGAGCGCCGTCGCCGCCGCGCCGCGGAGGGCGCGCGTCCCTCCGCCCGGCAGGGGACGCCTGAGAAGGCCGAGGGCGTGCGGCGCCACCGCCGTCACGAGGCCCACCGCCACGAGCGCGAGGGCGTAGGAGAGGAGGAGCCCCACCGCCACGCCGATCGCCGCCGTCACCGCGTACACCGAAAGCGGCATGTCGGCCGACCAGGTCCTCAGGAGCGTCGGCACGTTCGAGACGCGCTCCAGGAGCGCTGGCAAGGTCAGCAGCGCCGCCCAGAGGGCCGCCTGCCTCCACCGCATCTTCCCCGCGCGGTGGGCCCTGAGCAGCGCCATGAGGCCCAGGCCGATCACCGTCCCGAAGCCCGCCACCTTCAGCCCCAGCGCCGTGTACGTCGCCGTCGTGCTCCGCCCCTGGGCGCGCGCCCACTCCTCGGGCAGCTTCAGGGCCGTCGCCACCAGCGAAGGCTTCGCCCCCGCCACGCTCACCGTCACGCGGCGGCGCGCCTCGCCCGCGGCCTGCGACGGCACCTCGAAGACGATCCGGTGGTCGCGGCGGGCCTTGCGCTCCTCGGCGTTCGAAGAGACGACGACGAGCGCCGCCGCGTCGATCCCGCGCGCCCGCGCCGCCGCCTTCGCCGTCTCCAGCGCCTCCGCCGGCGAGAGGGAGGCGCCCGCCTCCTCCTCCGGAAATCCCCGCGAGAAGCCCGTCACCCGGCCGTCCCGTGCGTCGACCACCACCCACCACCGGTGCCGGTCCCGCTCGCGCGCGAGGCGCACCTGCCACACCGGACCGGGAAGCACGGTCGTCGCCCACTTCCGAGCACCGGCATCCCGCCGTGCGCGAGCAGCCAGCGCTCGGCGCTGGGCTCCCAGCCGTAGGGAATCAGCCCGGCCCCCGTCTCTCCCGCGTCCTCCAGCGACGGCAGCGCCGAGCCGCTCTCCGCCACCGCCCGGTAGAGCGCCGGGTCGTCCCCCTGCTGCTTCACGAAGGCCTGCGCCGCCGCGATCGCGTCCGTGCGGGAGACGCGCAGGTCGGCGTCCAGGCCACCCCGTGGCAGGACCGCCCGCCACGAGGAGCGCCGCCACCGAGACCAGCGCCGCGACGACGACGTGCTTCATGGAGAGGGCCCTGGGCCTCACGACCGCGGGCGCCTCGCTGCTCGCCCCCGGCCAGGGAGGCGGCGCCGAGCCCACCTCGCCGTTCGTCAGCCCGCGCTCCGCCTCGAAGCCGCCCCTCTTCAGCGCGAGGACTCCCGCCACCACCAGCGGCAGCAGCAGCACCCCCGCCGCCAGCGCCCCCGACACGGCGAAGTACGTGTTCGTCGAGCGGACGAGGATCAGCGACGTGTAGACGGCGTCCACCGTGAAGTGCCAGACGAGGAGCGGAAAGAGATCGAGCTCGAGCATCACCAGCCCGATGACTACCCCCGCGAGCCCCACCTCGGCGCCGCGGATCCAGAACGGCTGGTTCGGGTAGGCCGAGTGCGCGAAGCCCCAGATCAGCGCCGGCACGCCCACCGCCACCCAGCCCGGCGCGAAGCGGCGAAGGAACGGAATCGAGAACATCCGCGACGAGAACTCCTCCGTCGTCGCCGGCACGAACCCCATCAGAAGCACGCCCAGCCACGGAAAGCTCGTTCCGAGGAGATTCGAGTAGGGGACGTCCGCCGGCGACCAGGCCCCGAGCCGGTCGGCCGCGAGATAGAAGAGGACCTGGTAGGCGAAGAACCCCGCCGTCAGCGCGTACCCGGCGAGAAGCCCCAGGAAGACCCTCTTCGTCCCGAACGCCCGCCGCGAGAAGACGCGCCCGAGAGCGGGCTTGTCGGGATAGGCCTCGCGGTACTCCGGCTCGCCTCCCGCGACGAGCAGCAGCAGCACGAGCCCCAGCAGGCACGCCGCTCCGAAGTCGGAGAGGAGCGCCTGCGTCACGAAGCTCCCCCAGCCCTCCGTCGTCTCGTACGAGAAGAGCGTGATCGGCAGCTCGTTCAGCGAGGCCGCCATCTGCAGCGCCGTCCCCGTCATCGCGAAGGCGAGCGCCCAGCGCCACTTCACGTCGCGCCGCCGCAGCCGGTCGAAGAAGACCACCACGAGCGCGAGCGCCGTCAGCGCGAGGCCGAACGTCGCCACCGCCCCCGCCGCGCGGTTCTTCGAGCGCAGCGTCGCGTAGGCCTGGCGCCACGCCTCGGGCACCTCGAGCCAGAGCGACGAGCGCCCCACGCGGTCGCCCTGCACCTCCACGAGGTACCGCAGCGCCGCGCCGTTCCAGCGCAGCGTCGTCGACTCCCAAACGAACGTCCGGTCGACGCGCGCCGGCCGCCTCTCCTCCGTCGCCTCCACGAATTTCAGCGCGGCCGGGTCGAGCCCGCGGTGCGCCCGGAGCGTCTCCTCCGCCAGCGCGCGCGCCCGCCCGGGCCCCGCGTCGGGCGCCGCGTCCTTCTCCGGCAGGATCCGCCGGAACGACAGCAGCTCCCCTTCCGGCGAGACGAAGGCGCGCAGCTCGCCCTTCGCCAGCGGCCGCACGAACCGGAACGACCACCGCCAGACCGGAACCTCGCGCCCGAGCAGGGGCACCGCCTTCGCGAGCCCCAGCTCCCGCTCGAGGAACACCTTCGCCTCGTCGTCGTGGTCGAAGACCCCGAGCGCCGTCCGCCCCGCCACGTCGAAGCCGCGCGCGGCCAGCCCCCGCTCCGCCACCCGCCGCGCCTCCTCCCGCGTCACGCGGAAGTCGATCGAGGCCTCCGGAAACGCCCGCGAGAAGAGCGTCGCCCCGATCGCCGTCCCCACGGCGATCACGGCCAGGCACACCGCCGCCAGACGCCGGTCCCCCCGCGAAAACCGATCGACCGAAATCTGGGGTCTGGTCTGCACTCTACACTCTACGGCGCGCCGTAGAGTGTAGAGCGTAGACCAGACCTCCACTTCAGGAGTAGTTCCACGGCCTTTCGGGCGGCTTCTTCGGCGGCTTCGGTTTCGTCCGGGCCCTCGGGGGCCCAGGCCTCGCAGACCTCCGCGAAGGGTCGTGCCCACTCCAGCGCCGCCACGTCGGGAAGCCAGGGGCGCCACACGCCGTAGGTGTGCTCGCGCAGGAACCCCGGCAGCGCCTCCCCCGCCCAGCGCAGCGACCAGCGCGTGGGCGGGTGCGCGAGGAGGTAGTCGGTCACCAGGTTGTGCCAGCGCGCCTCCCCGAGCGCCGCCGCCGTCCGCTCGAAGTCCTCCGCGAGGACGTCGCGCAGCCGGAAGAAGTACATGTTCGCGTAGGCGTCGAGCCGCTCCTCGGCCGGCATCCGCTCGTCGCTCGCGAAGATCTCGGCCACGGTGGAGCGCCCCTCCGTCCGCCGCGCGTTCCTCCAGCGCCTTCGCCACGCCCTCCGGCGCCGTGATCAGGCCGAAGAAGAGCCCCTGTATTTCGCGGAGATTCATCGGCGGCTCTCCGCCGCGTTCCCCGCCACGGTCCGGGCCGCCGTCTCCCGCGCGATCGCCGCCGCCTTGTCGCGCTCCGCGCGCACCACCGCCAGCTCGGGAATCCGGTCGTCCCACTCCACCAGCGACGACACCTCGCCGAAGAGGCCCACCGCCTCCCGGTAGAGCTCCCAGACCTCCGGCCTCACCGGGTGGTCGTGCGTGTCGACGAGCAGCGGGCCCATCTCCGACGGGCCCGCCAGGTGGAACTGCCACACGCTCCCGGGCGGGATCGCCGCCAGGTACGCGCGCGGGTCGAAGCCGTGGTTCGTCGCGCTCACGAAGACGTTGTTCACGTCGAGCAGCAGCCCGCAGCCGCTCCGCCGCGCCAACTCCGCCACGAACTCCCACTCCGGCATCGTCGAGCCGCGATAGCTCACGTAGCTCGAGACGTTCTCGAGCACGAGGACCCGCCCGAGCCGCTCCTGCACGTGCGCCACCCGCGACACCACGTTCGCGAGCGACTCCTCCGTGTACGGCAGCGGCAGCAGGTCGTGCGACGTACGCCCGCCCACGCCCGTCCAGCAGAGATGGTCCGAAACCCACGCCGGCTCCACCTC
>JADKBZ010000019.1 GCA_016714815.1 Holophagales bacterium | reverse complement strand
AGCGCGTCGTCCGCAAATGCCTCGAGAAGGAGCGCGACCGACGGTACGCCACCGCGCGGGACCTTCTCGTCGACCTGCGCAACCTGCAGCGGGACCGGGCGTCGGGAACGGGGCCACGGACGGCTCCCGCGCCCGGGAAGAACCGGCGCGTCCTCCTGGTCGGAGCCGTCGTCCTCGTCGCGGCCGTCGCCGTCGTGGCGGGCGCCCTGTACGGGAAGGCCCGCCGGGGAGCCTCGATCGGGTCGGTGGCCGTTCTCCCATTCGAGAACGCGACCGGCGACCCGTCCAACGACTACCTGAGCGACGGGATCTCCGAGAGCCTGATCAACAAACTCTCGAGCCTTCCCGGGCTGCGGGTCATCTCGAGGAAGTCCGCCTTCGCCTTCAAGGGACAGAAGCTGGGTCCGGCGGAGATCGGCGCAAAGCTCGGAGTCGACGCCCTCCTCCTCGGCAGCCTCGCGCAGCGGGGCGCCAGCCTCGCCATCACCGCGGAGCTCGTGAGCGTCCGCGACGAGACGCAGCTGTGGGGCGAGAAGTACGCCCGGCGTGCGGACGACGTGCTGCAGATCGAGGGCGAGATCGCGGCCACGATCGCGCGGACGCTGCGCCGCCAGCTGAGCGGGGAAGAGACGGAGAGGCTCGCCCGCGCGGCGACCGACGACCCCGAGGCCTATCGCCTCTACCTCAAGGCCCGGGGCTTCCTCGTCGGCAACCAGCAGGAGATGGACAAGAGCATCGACCTCTTCCAGCAGGCGGTGGCGAAGGCGCCGGAATACGCCCTCGCCCACGCGGGGCTCGCGGAGGCCCACACCCGCCAGGCCTTCCTCCGCGGGAGCGGGCGGGAGGAGCCGCTCAAGAGGGCCCGTGCGGCCGTGAAACGCGCGCTCGAGCTCGACCCCGACCTCGCCGAGGCGCACGCCGCGCTCGGCCTCGTCCGGTTCTACTTCGAATGGGACTGGGCGGGCGCGGAGGCGGAGTTCCGGCGGGCGATCGAGCTGAATCCGGGGAGCCGAGTCGGCCAGGAGGAGTACGGGTGGTTCCTGACAGCCCTGGGGCGCCTCGACGAGGGGCTCGCGCACAGCCAGGATGCGGCCCGGCTCGACCCCCTCTCCGTCGGCCCGGTCCACGACATGGCGATCAACTTCATGATCCGGGGCGACCTGGACCAGGCGGCCGCCACCTTCCGGCGAGCCATCGACATCGACCCCAACTGGACCTGGGGCTACGTCAAGCTGGGCCGGACCCTGGCGATGCAGGGGAAGTGCCCCGAAGCGATGGCCCAGGCCGAGGTCGCCGAGCGGAGGATCGCGGACGGCGGCGCGCCGCTCTCCCGCGCCTGGCTCGGTGCCACCTACGCGATCTGCGGGGAGCCCGCCCGTGCCCGCCAGAAGCTCGACGAGCTCCACGCCCTCTCGGAGGAACGCTACGTGGACCCGTCGACCTACGCCGACATCCACGCCAGCCTCGGCGAATTGGACGAGGCGCTGCGCTGCTACGAGAAGGCCTGGGAGGACCGGACGCCGAGCATGGCCTACGCGTCGATCGCGTCCCGGATCAACCCCCGGCTCGCGGGCAACCCGCGCCTCGAGGCGATCGTGCGCCGGATGAACTTCCCCGAACCGAAGCCGTAGTCGGCCGCGCCGTCGCCCTTCGTCGCGGGTTGCCTTCCGCCTGAGTCGGGCTCACCTCTTCCGTGCGAAGACCGCGATCACCAGGGAAGAGACCAGCCCCTGACGATCGGCCGCTCGCCCGAGCGCCTGCGGAAGGGCGTCTGCGCCGCCATCGCCTCGACCTGTGCCAAGAGCCTCTCCGCCGGGCTCTTGCCCGCGGACCGAGTATCGTGGCGAGGAACGTCCGATCTCTTTCGAAGTGGGACGAGGCGACGGTCGCGGAAGGATCGACCGCCGAAGATCAGATCGGCGACGAGGATGCCGCGAGGCTTCCCCCACGACCGTGCTTCGGCGTTCTCCGCCGCGCTCATCTGAAGCACACGACGAGGAGGACGATCTGGATCGACGGATCACCAGAAAGGCGAGGCTCAGGGGTCGGGTGGGAGGATACCGGGCGAACCCCATTACTGAACGTCCAGGCGACGACGGCGAACCGATGGAACGCCCAGTCCTGACCGTGGAGCCCGACGTGGATCTCCTTCACGGCCGAGGCGGCCCCGGCGCCATTCACTCTGAAGAGGCCCTGAATAGTGGTCGACCGGACCTGGCGCGCTGCAGTCGTCCCCGCAGCTCGGGCCAGGGAGGGACCCATGGTCGAGAGGGCGTCATTGATCGTCGTCGGGGCAATCATCCGGGTGCAGCGTCGATGCCAGCTCGCCCGCATGGAGGGCCGGAACGTCGTCGTACGAGCGAGAACCGCTTCCCGGGACCGCTCGACCTCCCGCGGCACGGCGGATCCAGCCCGTGATTCACGACCGGCGCTAACGTCCGGACTGTCGCTCGCTCTCGATGGCGATTGTCGGACGCCTCGAGGGAGAGTCGCGGCGGGTCCTCCCGCCTCTCCAGGCCCCGGCGCACTCTTCTGACCGACAGCCCGGAGAAGCTCGCCGCGATGGAGCGGGCCGCGGCGTACCAGCGCGGATGCGGTGTGGACGTCGAGGTCCTCGACGCCGCCGAGGTTCGTCGCCGGGTCCCGTGGATCGCGGGCGAGCGGCTCGCCGGCGGGACGTTCGGGGCGCGGGACGGCTTCATCGACCCGGGCCGCCTCTGCGGCTTCTTCTCCTCCGCCGCCGCGCACGACGGCGTCTCGTTCCGGTACGGACAGGAGGTCGTCGCGGCGGAAGAGGGAGCGGGCGGGTTCGTCCTGGGGACCGCGGACGGGAGCACCTTCTCGGCGCCTTTCGTGGTGAACGCCGCGGGCGCCTGGTCCGCACGGCTCGGGGCGCTCCTCGGCGTCGACGTTCCCGTCGAGCCGGTCCGCCGTCACCTCTTCCTGACCGGCCCGGTTCGGGACCTGCCGCCGGAAGTCCCGATGACGATCGACGCGGACACGGGGGTCCTCGTGAGGCGGGAAGGGGAGCGAGTCCTCGTCGCCTGGTCGAACGCGGACGAGCCCCCGGGCTTCGACACCACCTGCGACCCGGAGTTCGTCCTCCGCTTCGCCGAGGCGCTCGAGGCGCGGTTTCCCTCCGTTGCCGCGGCGGGGATCGACCAGAGACGCAGCTGGGCGGGGCTCTACGAGGTGACGCCGGACCACCACGCGATCCTCGGCCCCGTGCCGGAGCGCCCCGGGCTTCTCCTGGCCACCGGCTTCTCGGGCCACGGCGTCATGCACGCCCCCGCCGCGGGGCGCTGCATCGCCGAGATGATCCTCCGCGGACGGTCGGAAGGCGTCGACGTCGACGCCCTCTCCCTCGCCCGGTTCGCCCGGGGCGAGCTGATCCACGAGACGATGGTCCTCTGATCGGAACCCGTCCGTAAACGTGTAGACTTTCCGGACTCCAGGTCGATTACGGGGGGTCCGGAAGATGACCATTCGGTGCTGTCCCGGTCGGAGCCTGCTGGCGGGCCTCGTCCTGCTCGCGTCGGTCTCGCTCCACGCCGCCGAAGACCCCGCAGCGCTCGAGAAGAGCCTGGCCACGGTGTCGGGTGCGGAACGGGTCGACGTCCTCCTCAGGCTCGCCGAAGCCGATCTCATCCGCTCTCCCGACAAGGCCGTCCGCTACGTCGAGGAGGCCCTCGCGGGCGCGAAAGCTCTCTCCCTTGCGAAGCCCGCCGCGCGAGCGCTCCAGTTCCGCGCCACCGGCCGCTTCCAGCTCGGGGATCTCGACGGGGCCCTCGCCGGGTACGAGGAGGGGCTTGCGGCCGCGAAGGCGCTTCCCGACGACCTCCTCATCGGAAGCTGCCTGAACGGCGTCGCCATCGTGAAGATGAAGAGGGGCGACCTCGCGGCCGCGCTCCCCGTCTTCGGAGAGGCAATGGCGTACCTCGAGAAGTCCGGGAACAGGGAGAGGCTCGCGGCCGTCACGAGCAACGTCTCGCTGATCCACTACTCGAAGGGGGAGTACGACCGGGCGCTCGACCTGATGCAGAAGGCGCTCGGCCTCTACGAGTCGGTCGGCGACGAGAAGGGGCAGGGGATCATCCTCAACTCGCTCGGGAACGTCTACAACAGGATGGGCGATTCGAAGAGAGCGAGGGAGAAGTTCGAGCGGACGCTCGTCCTGGCCGAGAGGACGAGGCACGCGCCGCTGATCGTCAGCAGCCTGGTGAACCTCGGCGAGATCCACAGCAAGGAACGGCAGCTGGACGCGGCCCTCGGCTGCTACCGGAAGGCCCTCGGCGTGGCGCGCGAGATCGGGAGCCGCGATTCGATCTCGGTCTGCCTGAACAACATCGGCGACACGCTTCGCGAGAAGGGAGACGTCGACGGAGCGCTCGTCCACTACCGCGAGTCGATGAAGATCTGGGAGGAGATGAATGCGCGGCCGCGGCTCGTCGTCTCCTACCTGAACATCGGTCACCTCTACGCGAAGGCCGGCCGGATGCGAGAAGCGGAGGCGTCCCTCCGGAAGGCTTTCGACCTGGCGGGCGAGGTGGGAGAAAAGACTCTCCGCAAGGAGGCCGCCGAGACCTCTCGTCGAGCTCTACGAGAAGGATGGGAACTACCGCGGCGCCTACGAGTACCAGCGGGCCCTCAACGAGCTGAAGGAGCAGATCTTCTCGAAGGAGAACTACGCGAAGATCAACAGTCTCGAGGCGCAGGTCGATTCGGAGAGGAAGGCGCGCCAGATCGCTCTCCTGAAGAAGCAGGGGGAGATCCAGGAGCTGCGGGTGAAGCGGCAGCGGCTCTTCATCGCCTCGATCGTCGTCGCGTTCGTTCTGCTCGCGGCCATCGTCCTTCTTCTCTACAAGCGCTACCGGCTCAAGGCGAGGACGAACGCCGAGCTCGCCGCCGCCTACGCCCGGGTCGAGGAGATGGCCCGGACCGACGCGCTGACGGGGCTTCAGAACCGGCGCTCGGCCATGGAGCGGCTCGAGCAGGAAGCGCGCCGGTCCGAGCGGACCCGCAGGCCGCTCAGCCTCGTCATGATCGACGTGGACGATTTCAAGAAAATCAACGACCTGCGGGGCCACGCCAGTGGCGACGAGGTGCTCCGGAGCCTCGGAAAGCTCCTCCTCTCGTCTCTTCGCCAGCTCGACGTGGCCGCGCGCTGGGGAGGAGAGGAGTTCCTCGTGATCCTCCCGGAAACGGCCCTGGAGGGCGCCCTCGTCATCGGCGAGAAAGTGCGGAAGGCCGTCGAGGAGCTGCGAGTGGCGTGCAGCGGCGGCGAGGTCGCCTTCACGATCACTCTCGGCGTGAGCACGAGCGCGGCGGACGGCCCGCCCCTGCCGGAGTGCCTCCGCCTCGCCGACGAGGCGCTCTACGCGGGGAAGCGGGCCGGGAAGAACAGAATCGTGCCGGCAGGGATACCCGCCCCTGGCTGAAACCCGTGGCTCGGGTCCGATTCGCCTTCCCGGCACCCTGTCGGGGACAATGCGCGGTGGTGGCGGCTCCGAGGATCCTCTTCGTCTCGCCCGGGTGGCCCAGGGGACGCCTCTGGGGCGAAATGTCGTTCCGCTTCCCGAGCCTGTCCCTCGCCGTCGTCGCCGCGGCGACGCCTTCCCGCTGGGAGACGGCGCTCTGCGACGAGGGCTTCGGGCCGGTGGACCCGGCCGCCGAGGCCGACGTCGTCGCGATCACGGCGATGACGGCGCAGGCCGTGCGAGCCTACGAGATCGCCGACGCCTTCAGGAGCCGCGGGAAGACCGTCGTCATGGGGGGCTTCCACGCGAGCAACCTCCCCGAAGAGGCCCTCGGGCACGTCGACGCCGTCGTCGTGGGCGAGGCCGAGGCGGTCTGGCCGCAGCTCCTCTCCGATTTCGAGGAAGGGCGGCTCCAGAAGGTCTACCGGGCCGCCGCCCCGATCGACACGGCCGCGATCCCGGTTGCGCGCCGGTCGATCTTCGACGGGAAGGGCTACCTCCTGACGAACACCGTCCAGACGACGCGCGGCTGCCCCTACGACTGCGAGTTCTGCTCGGTGACCGCGTTCTTCGGGCGGAAGTACAGGAAGCGCCCCGTGGACGCCGTCCTCTCCGAGCTCCAGGAGATGAGGAAGGCCGGCTCCTTCGTCTTCTTCGTCGACGACAACATCGTCGCCGACCGGACCTACTCGCTCCGGCTCTTTGGCGGGATGGAGGGGATGGGCCTGAAGTGGCTCTCCCACGCCTCTCTCGACCTCGGCGAGGACCCCGAGCTCCTCTCGGCGGCGGGGAAGTCGGGGTGCATCGGGCTCTTCGTCGGCTTCGAGACGCTCGACGAGGACGCCCTCCGGACGATGGGGAAGAAGACGAACCAGGTCGCCACCTACGTCGAGAACGCGAAGGCCTTCCGCGACAACGGAATCGGCATTCTCGGCTCGTTCGTCCTCGGCTGGGACGGCGACGGCCCGGACGTCTTCGAGAAGACCCTCCGCTTCTGCGAGGACGCGCGGATTCAGGCGGGGATCTTCCCGATCCTGACGCCCTATCCCGGGACGAAGGTCCGCGCGCGCCTCGAGGCCGAGGGGAGGATCCTCTCGAGCGACTGGCGCGACTACGACATGGAGCACGTCAACTTCCGGCCGAAAGGGATGAGCGTCGAGGAGCTGCAGAAGGGGTACGACCAGCTCTGCCTCGACTTCTACTCCTTCGGCTCGATGTGGAAGCGTCTCGGGCTCCACCGCTCGCTCCCGGCCTTCGGTCCGATGAACTTCGGCTTCCGGAGCGCCCTGAGGCGCAAGGTGGCGGATGCCTGACGGGCCGGGCGAGGGGGAGCTCGAAGCGTGAGAGTCCTGATGATCTCGGCGAACCGGGAGAGGGACCCCTCGCCCGTCTTCCCGCTCGGGCTCGCCTACCTCGCCGGGCCGCTCAGAGAGGCGGGGCACGCCACGCGGCTCCTGGACCTCTGCTTCGAGGCGGATGCCCCGGCGGCGGTCCGCCGGGCGCTCGACGAAGAGCCCCCGGACGTCGTCCTCGTCTCGATCCGCAACCTCGACAACGTCACGTGGCCCTCCTCCCGCTCCTACGTCGACGGAGTCCGGGAGGTGGTTTCCCTCTGCCGCGAGCAGGCGGTCGTCGTCCTCGGCGGCTCCGGCTTCTCGCTCGAGCCGGTCACGCTCCTGGCGGCGACGCGGGCCCACTGCGGCGTCATCGGGGAGGGAGAGGACGTTCTCCCGCACCTCCTCGAACGAATCGGGGCGGGCATCCCGCTCCAGGGCCTGCCGGGCGTCGTCGTCGCAGGAGACGGCCTGCCGGCGAGCCCGCGCGTCCCGGCGTCGGTCGGGACCCCGAGCCGGAGCCTCTTCGACGTCTCCCGCTATCTGAAGGAAGGGGGCGCGGCGAACGTCCAGACGAAACGGGGCTGCCCGTTCGGCTGCGTCTACTGCACGTACCCCGTCCTCGAGGGGAGCCGCGTCCGGACCCGCCCGGCGGCCGACGTCGTCCGGGAGCTGCGCGCCCTCGTCGACGACCACGGCGTCGACTACGTCGAGTTCTGCGACGACATCTTCAACTTTCCCGAGCCGGCCGCGCGGGAGCTCTGCGAGGCGATGATCGCCGACGGCCTGAGGCTCTCGTGGTCGGCCTTCGTCAACCCGGGGCACCTCGACCCGGAGCTTCTCGACCTGATGGTCCGGGCCGGCTGCGACGCGGTGGAGCTCGGCACCGATTCGGGCTCGCCCGCGATTCTCCGGAGCCTCGGCAAGTCGTTCACGGTGGAGGAGGTGAGGAGGTCCTCTCGCCTCTGCCGCGACGCGGGCGTCGCCACGGCCCACTATCTTCTCTTCGGCGGCCCCGGCGAGAACGACGGGACGATCGCCGAGAGCGTGGCGCTGATGGACGAGCTCGCTCCGGATGCCGTCATCGTCATGGTCGGGATCCGGATCTACGCGGGGACCGAGCTTCACGCCGTCGCCCTTCGCGAGGGAGTCGTTTCGGAGGGGCAGAGTCTTCTCGAGCCGGTCTTCTACCCGGCGGAGCCGGACCTTCGCCGCATCGCGGAGCGGGTGGCCGGGGAGGCGGGCCGGCGCCGGACCTGGATCGTTCCCGGTCTCGACGTGAACACGTCGGCCGGCGTTCTCGAGATGCTCCGCAGGAGGCAGCAGCGCGGTCCGGTCTGGAAGGTGCTCGCCCAGCGCTCCCGCTGGCGCGGCCGGGCGGCGCACGCGGATCCCGAAGGGCGGCGGGAGCGCGGCCCCGGGCCAGCCGTTCCGGCCGGCTCCCGGCCGGGCTGAAACAAGAACGACGACGGACGCGTAGGCAGGGGAGATCCGCCGGAAACGCTCGCGGCGCCTTCCCTGGCGATAGGGAAGAGAGAGGAGAGAGGTTTCATGCAAAGAGCTCTCGCCCGGGTCCTCGCCGTCGTCGCCGTTCTGGGCCTGGCCCAGGCAGCGCCGGCCGTCGAGCCGATCGTCAGCGTCGAAACCCTTCGGATCTCGTCGAAGATCCTCGGTGAGGAACGGACGATCCTCGTCTCGACGCCGCGCGGCTACGAGAACGGCGCCGGGCGCTACCCGGTTCTCTACCTGACAGACGGCGACGGGCACCTCCTTCACACCCGAGGCACGATCGACTTCCTCGCCCGCAACGGCCTGATGCCGGACCTGATCCTCGTCGGCGTCACGAACACCGACCGGACGCGGGACCTCTCCCCGACCCGCGCGGTTCGCCACCGGGCCGACGGGACGGTCGAGGTCGTCGAGAGCAGCGGCGGCGCCTCGAGGTTCCTCGACTTCTTCGAGAAGGAGCTGATCCCCCTCGTCGAGGCGAGGTACAGGACGGTCCCGTACCGGATCTTCGCGGGGCACTCCCTGGGCGGCCTCTTCGCCCTGACGGCGCTGATCGAGAAGCCCGGGCTCTTCAACGCGTCGATCGCCGCCTCGCCGGCCCTCGACTGGGACAACGACGTCATCCTCCGCCGGGCGGAGAAGTTCTTCGAGGGGCGTCCGGAGCTCCGCCACACCTTCTTCGTGACGATGGCGAGCGAAGAGGCCGGGGCGCCGTCCCCGACCCGGTTCGACCAGCTTCGGAAGATCCTGAAACGGTCGAAGGCGGCGGGGTTCGTCTGGGGGGCCGGGCTGATGGAGGACGAGGACCACGGAAGCGTCGTCCTCCGCTCCCACTACGACGGCCTGAAGAAGGTCTTCGATGGCTGGCGTCTCCCCCAGGACCGGAAGACCGGGGGCTATCCCGGCACGCTCGAGGAGCTGAAGAAGCACTACGGGCGGCTCTCGGAGCGGTTCGGCTACGCCGTGCCCCCGCCGGAGCTGACCGTGAATCTGGTCGGCTACCAGCACCTCCTCAGGAAGGACGTCAAGGGCGCTCTCCCGTTCTTTCTCTGGAACGCCGAGCTCTACCCGGAGTCCCCGAACGTCCACGACAGCCTCGGCGAAGCGCTGGAGACGTCCGGCCGGAAAGCGGAGGCCCTCGCCAGCTACGAGAAGGCCGTGGAGATCGCGAAGAGGCAGGCCGACCCGCGCCTCTCAATCTTCACGCGGAACCGGGACCGCGCGGCCTCGGCGACTGCGGCGACTGTCGGGAAGTAGGCGGGCGGGCCCCCGAGGGCCCGCCCGCGGTCAGTTCACCGACAGGACGATCCCCAGCCTCGTCAGAGTGACGGGGTGGCGGAGCAGGCCATCGATGCGGATGACGCCGTGGAGCGCCTTCGAGACGACGGAGCGGCCCGCGGCGTCGAAGAGCCAGGGGAGGCCGCCGACCACCCGGACGTTGGAGAGCTCGATGATCGAGTCGGAGTCGGCGCTCACGGTGGTGGTCGTTCCCGGGAGGATTCCGTCGTGAACGACGCACCGGCCGCGGTCGAAGGCGAGGGTTACCCGCACCTCCGCGTCGGTGGCCAGGAGCCCGACCGCTCCCTTCATCCTGCAGAAGACCCGTTTCTTGTAGTCGCTCGACTCGACGTTGGCCCGGAGGAGCTCGGCCACCATGTTGCCGAGGCCGTTCTCCTCCGCGCTCGCGTCGACGGTGATCTCCGGTTCGGACACGCTCATCCTCCGAAAGCCCGGGCCTAGAAGGCGGCCCGGTAGACCTCGAGCAGCTCTTCCGCGCCGAGGACGGTCCTGCCGTTGTAGATGATCGAGGCGTCGGCGAGGGTCGCCTCGGCGAGCTCTTCCAGGGCGCTCTCGGGCACCCCCTGCGAGGAGAGCGTCAGCGGCAGGCCCGTCTTCGCGGCGAGGGCGGCGAGGCGTTCCGCGACCAGCTCGGCGCAGGCTTCGTCGCTGAGGCCGTCCACGGCGACTCCCAGCGCCGCGGCCACGGGGCGGTAGGTCGCGGCCACCTCGACGGCGTTGAAGCGGACGACGTGGGGCATGACGATGGAGTTGGCGAGCCCGTGGTGGATCCCGTAGCGGGCGCCGACGGTGTGGGCGATGGCGTGAACGAGGCCGACCTGCGCGTTCGAGAAGGCGGCGCCGGCCATGTTCGAGGCGATGAGCATCTGCCCGCGGGCCACGAGATCCTTGCCGTCCGCCACGGCGCGCGGAAGGAACTCGCGGATGAGGCGGATGGCGTGGAGCGAAAGCCCGTCGGCGATCGGCTCGTTCTGCTGGGAGTGGATCGCCTCGACCGCGTGGGACATGGCGTCCATTCCCGTTGCGGCCGTGAGGAGCGGGGGGAGCCCGACGGTCAGGTCGGGGTCGAGGAGCGCGGTGTTCGGGATGATGTTGTAGTCGCCGAAGAGGAGCTTCTGGTGCGCCTCGTGGTCCTTGATGACCGCGACGTAGGTCACCTCGCTCCCCGTGCCGGCCGTCGTCGGGATCGCGACGTGCGGCGTCGCCGGGCGCTTGAGCACCTGGAACCCCTCGTAGTCGCGGAGGGAGCCGCCTTCCTTGAGGACGATGGCGATCCCCTTGGCGGTGTCGATGGCGCTCCCGCCTCCGACGCTGACGATGCAGTCGGCGCCGCGCTCGCGGGCGAACGCGGCGCCCGCGTCGACGATGTGGACGCCGGAATCGGGGACGACGTCGGAAAAGACCCCAACGCAGGAGTCGCCGAGCGTCTTCTCGATCCGTCCGGGGACGTCGGTCCTGGTCGCGAGGACAGAATCGGTCACGATCACCGCGCGCGCGCAGCCGAGGGCGCGGACCTCCTCCCTCACGTCCTTCGACGAACCCGAGCCGAAGACGACCCGGGTGGTGTTCATGAAGATGAACGAGAGGCTGGAATCGTAGGTCACGGCTCGTCCAGGAACGTGGTCGGTACGCGGGTGGCGCAGGTCACGAGGGCCTGGGCGGCCTTGACGTTCCGGACGATGATCTGGAGGTTCCCCTTGAGCTTGAGCTTGCCCTGCATCATCCCCTTGACCGGCTCGAGCTCCTTGTGGATGACCTGCTTCCAGCGGGCGTAGTCGCCGAAGATGCAGAAGGGGGCCGTCTGCGCCTCCTCGACCGTGCAGGCGTGGGCCTCGCGGCAGACGCCCTCGTGGAGGTCGAGCCAGATGCCGTAGGCCTCGGTGAGCCCGATCTCGGGCTGCGGGTTGACGACGAGGGCCGTCACTCCGTAGGTCCACGGCTTGCCGCCCTCGAGGTACTCGGGGCTCTCGTTGATCGCCTTGAAGAAGGCTGCGACCCACTCTTCTGAAGGGAAACGAATCGACATTCTTTCCTCCGCTCTTCGTCTTTCTCTTCCAGGTCTACCGGTGCAGGACCGCGTCGACCTCGGCGAGGCCCGCCCGCTGCAGAATCTCGGCCAGGGGCCGGCCCGTCTCGTCGAGGCCGCGCTCCTGGTAGTAGTCGCCGAGCAGCAGCGCCTCGTCGGGGACGAGGCCCGCCGCCGCGCCGTCGGGGAGCGGGGTCCGGATCTTGAGGGGGAGGCAGTCGTCGACCCGCGTCACCCCCATGAGATTGTTCAGCGCGCGCTTCAGGAGCCAGAGGCGCTCGCCGGTCCGGCGGTACTCCTCCACGGAGAAGTCCTCCCACCCGGTGACCGCGCGAATCGCCCGGACGAGGTCGTCGAACTGGTAGCACCACATGTCGAACTCGCAGAGGGCGAGCGCGTTCAGCGGCACTCCCAGGTCTTCGCCGATGCGCACCATCGGCGCTTTGCCTTCGCTCGAGAGACCGTCGTAGTTCTCCTCGAGGCCGACGTCCGTGTAGCCGGCGAGGCCGTGCTCGATCGCCTCCACGAGGTGCGCCTTGTGGCAGGCCCCGCGGTAGGAGGTCATGTAGGAGAGGGCGAGGCCGTGCGACCCGCGGGGGTCGTGCATCGGGATCTCGAGCCCCTTGATCTCGGCCGTCAGCTCTTCCGAGCCGCGCCCCAGGCGCCGGGCCGCGGCGCGGCTCCCGTCGGCGAGGAGGTCGCCGATCCCCTCCCGCCGCGCGAGCTTGTGCAGCATCGCGATTGCGCCGTCGACATAGCCGAACTCGAGCGGGACGCCGCCGGTGTCCTCGAGCGTGAGGAGCCCCTTCGAGAAGCAGTCGTAGGCCCACGCGATGGTGCACCCGGCCGAGATCGAGTCGACGCCGTAGCGGTTGCACCACTCGTTCGACTTGATCACCCCTGCGAGGTCCTTCTGGGCGAGCATCGTTCCGAACGACGCGCACGTCTCGTACTCCGGCCCGGGGCCGACGGCCATCTTGTAGGGGCCGTCGGGGACCTCGACCTCGCGCCGGCAGGCGATCGGGCAGGCGTAGCAGGCGAGGCCCCGCTTGAGGTAGGTCTCGGACATCGTCGGCCCGGAGAGGGCGTTGGAAAGCTCGAAGTCCTCGCCGCGGGACCAGTTCGCGATCGGGATGTCGCCGATCATCATCCCGAGGTCCATCGCCGAGTCGGTTCCCATCTCCTTCAGGGCCTGGGCGGGAACGGCCTGGGAGATCTTCGAGACGAGCTCCTTGCAGATCACCTTGTAGGCGACCGGGTCGGCGATCGGGATCGTCCCCTCGCCGCGGCAGACGATCGCCTTCAGCCGCTTGCTCCCCATCACGGCGCCCATCCCGGTGCGCCCGACGAAGTCGTGCTTGTTGTTGGCGATGGCGGCGAAGTGGACGAGGTTCTCGCCGGCCTGGCCGATGGAGAGGACGCTCGGGCGCCGCTTGCCGGCCATGGTCTCCCGAAGGCGGTCCGTCGTCTCGTAGGTGTCGAGGCCCCAGAGGTCCGTCGCGTCCCGCAGCGCGACCTCGCCGCCGTCGAGGACGAACATCACCGGCGTGGGCGACTGCCCGACGAAGACGAGGCCGTCGACGCCGCAGCGCTTCAGGGCGGGCGCGAAGTCGCCCCCGCAGCTCCCTTCGCCCCAGATCCCGGTGAGCGGCGAGCGGGCCGCGACGGCGAACCGCGAGCTGCCCGGGACGAGCGTCCCCGAGATCGGGCCGGTCAGGACGAAGAGGTCGTTGTCGGGACCGAGGGGATCGGCCGTGTATTTCCCGCGGAGGAAGAAGAGGTAGGCCGCCAGGCCGCTGCCGCCCAGGTACTTCCTCCGGACCTCTTCCGTGATCGGGAGGTCGGTGATCGAACCCCGGGTCAGGTCGACTTCCAGGTACCTTCCAACGTAGCCGCCCATGCTGTCCAGCTCCTCTCTCTCGGCCGGAATCCGCCAACCGACTACCGGTGCTCCCTGGCCGCTGATTGTCGCCGCTTCAGCGGTTCCCGAACGAGCGGAACGTGTCGATCGACGCTAGGCGCAGGCCCAGCCGATGTCAACTGTGGAAGCGACGGTCTCGACGGCCCGAAGTGGAGAGTGCCGTATCCTGTAAGGTCACGCCCGTGGCTTCTCTCCTCGTCCTTCTTCCCGCCCCCCTTCACCGCGCCGCCGGCGGGGTGGGCGAGCTCGAGGCGGAAGGCGAGACGGTCGGCGCCGCCCTCGCCTCCCTTCTCGAGAGGCATCCCGTGGTGGCGCGCCTCTTCCTGGCGGAAGGGGGCGTGCCGCGGCGCGGAGTGGGGCTCTCCCTGAACGGCCACGACGTCCGGGCGCTTCGCCAGCTCGAGACTCCCGTCGCCCCGGGGGACCGTCTCGCCGTGGTGCTGCTGATGGCGGGAGGGTAGGAAGGCTCGCGGGCTCCGGCCCGAGCTCAGGCTCCGGGCCGATTCGCGGCCCGCTCGGCATTGGCGGCCCTGGAAGACAGTACGAGTCTCGCCGAGCGGCTGTCCGCTTTCTTTTCCAGGACGGCCTGAGAGGCGTCCGGACCGGAGCCGGGGTCGGCCCAGACGTGCTTGCCGCGGTCCGCGGAGCTTCGCGGCGGACCCCATTCGGTCGTGAGGTGGCGGGTCAGGGGCTCGTAGCCGGAGATCGGGAGGTCGATGACGACGGCCGAGAGCCGGTCGAGCCGGAAGGAGTACGCCACCGAGGTGATGTGGACGTTTCCGATCCGGGGGTCCTCCGAGGGCCTGGAGAAGAACCTGGTTTCTCCCTCCTCGTGAACGACCTTCATCCCCTCCACGGGAGGCTGGCCCCAGCTGATCCCACGGAACCCGGATCCGATGGACTTGCGGGGCCCGGGATTCTCCGACGGCGGGGGCGCCGCGGCCGCGGTCTTCGGCGTTCCCGTCGCGCGGGGAGAGCCTGCCGCGGGCCGCTTCTCTTCCGCCTCGATCCGGGACCGGCGGCGGTAGATCAGGAAGAGGATCGTCGGCCCGATGAGCAGGGTGGCCACGAGCACCCAGGGCTGCCCCAGAAAGTGAATCAGCACGGAGTCCCTCCCGCGGCAGGTTCCTTTCGGGGTACGACCCACCCCGCGTCCACCGCCGCGACGATCTCGAGATCCTCGTATGGAAAGCTCAAGGGGCACATCGTACGTCCGCTCCTGCCGATCGCGCTTCAGTCCACACGAATCCTCCCCGGTCCCCGTGTCGTGAAGCGCCCGATCCGGCGGGCCGAGGCGACGCCGCGGTCGTGCAGCGCGGCGAGCAGAGAGGCGAGGCGGCTCTCGGGTACCGCGATCAGGAGGCCGCCGGAGGTCTGGGCGTCGGCGAGGAGGAGCTGGTCGACCCGGGAGAGGCCGGGCGCGAAGTCGACGTGCGGCGAGACGTGCGCGAGGTTCTCGAGCGCCCCGCCCGGAACGACGCCGGCCGCGGCGAGCTCTCGCGCCGGCTCGATTATCGGAACGGCCGCGGCGTCGATCACCGCGTCCAGGCCCGCGGCGGCCGCCATCTCGCGGAGGTGGCCGAGCAGGCCGAAGCCGGTGACGTCGGTGCATGCGGAGACGCCCGTCTCGATCATCGCCTCGGCGGCGGAGCGGTTCAGGGTCCGCATGACGGCGACGAGGCGGCGGGCGACGTCCTCGCCGGCGAGGCCGCGCTTCACCGCCGTCGCGAGGATCCCGATCCCGATCGGCTTCGTCAGGACGAGGACGTCTCCCTCGCGGGCCGAGGCGTTCGTCACGATCCGGTCCGGGTGGACGACGCCGGTGACCGCGAGGCCGAACTTCGGCTCGGTGTCGTCGACGGTGTGGCCGCCGACGATGAAGATGCCGGCTTCGCGCGCGACCTCGGCGGCCCCGGCGAGGATCCGCTCGAGGACGGAGAGGGCGAGGCGCCGCGACGGGAAGGCGACGACGCTCAGGGCGAAGAGGGGCCTGGCGCCCATCGCGTAGACGTCGCTCAGCGAGTTGGCCGCGCTGACGGCCCCGAAATCGAACGGGTCGTCGGCGATCGGCGTGAAGAAATCGACGGTGGAGACGACGGCGAGGTCGGCAGAGACCTGGTAGACCGCCGCGTCGTCGGAGTGCTCCGGGCCGACGAGGACCGCCGGGTCCGTCACTTTCGGAAGCGCCTTCAGCACCGCCTCGAGGTCCTGCGGCCGGAGCTTGCAAGCGCAGCCCATCCCGTGCGTGTACCGGGTCAGCTTCACGGCGCCGTTCCCCTCGACGGGCGCGGCATCGGAGCGCGAGCCTCCCATCCGCCGGACGGCCGCTGCGACGATTCCGGCCGCCTCGTCGATCTCCGCCTCGGTCGAGCCGCGCCCGACCGAGAAGCGGACCGTTCCCATCGCGTCCTCCACCGGGACGCCCATCGCCGTCAGGACGGTCGACACCTCGACCCCCGCCGCGTGGCAGGCGGCTCCGGCCGACGCCGCGACCTCCTCGCCGACCTCGGCGAGGAGCGCCGACGCGTCGACGCCCCGGAAAGAGACGCTGAGCGTGTTCGGGAGGCACCCGTCGCGGGGGCTGTTTCGGCGCAGGAGGGGGACCTCCCGGGCGAGTCCCGCAAAGAGCCTCTCCCGCAGCGCCTCGAACCGGCGGGAGTCGTCCGCGAGGCGTTCCCTCGCGATCTCGCACGCCTTGCCGAGGCCGACGATCGAGAGGACGTTCTCGGTCCCGGCACGGCGGCCCGCCTCGTGGGAGGCGCCGTGGAGGAGGCGGGGGAGCGGGACGCCGGTGCGGATGAAGAGCGCCCCGACGCCTTTTGGCGCGTAGAGCTTGTGTCCGGCGAGGCTCAGGAATTCGACACCGAGCGCCTCGACGTCGATCGGGATCTTTCCGGCGGACTGCGCCGCATCGGTGTGGACGAGGACGCCCCGTCCGTGCGCGATCCGGACGATTTCGGCGATCTCCTGGATCGTCCCTACCTCGTTGCTGGCGTGCAGGACCGAGACGAGGATGGTCCCCGGGGTCAGCGCCTCCGCCACGTCGCGCGGCGCGACGCGCCCCTCGCCGTCCACCGGGACCCGCGTGACCCGGAAGCCCTCTTCCTCGAGGGCGGCACAGGGCGCAAGGACGGCGGGGTGCTCGATCGCCGTCGTGACGAGGTGCCGTCCTTTCGCTCCGAGGAGCCGGGCCACCCCGAGGAGGACGGTGTTGCTCCCCTCGGTTCCGCCGCTCGTGAAGACGATCTCCTCGGGCCGCGCCCCGAGGAGGGCCGCGACCTGCCGGCGGGCCTCCTCCACCGCGGCGCGCGTCCGGGCGCCGTAGGGGTGGGAGCTCGACGGGTTGCCGAAGTGCTTCGTGAGATACGGGAGCATCGCCTCGGCCACCGCCGGGTCGACGGGGGTCGTCGCGTTGTGGTCGAGGTAGATCGGGAGGCCGGCCATGCCCCGATTATTGGGGCAGGCGGCTTTCGATCGGACGCCGAGGGGGGTGGGCGAACGAGGCGCCTCTGCTATATTTCCGGCTGCTTTCGCGGCAGGGGGCGGTGCATCGCGCGCCGGGCCCTGCCCGTCCGCGGAGGGACTGCAAGACGATGCTTGAGGTTGAAGCGCTCCGCAAGTCGTTCTACGGAACGGTGGCCGTCGACGACGTGTCGTTCCGGGTCGAGAGCGGGGAGATCCTCGGCTTCCTGGGCCCGAACGGCGCCGGGAAGACGACGACGATGAGAATGATCACCGGGTTTCTCGAGCCGGGGTCGGGGAAGGTGACGGTCGACGGGATCGACGCCGCCGCCAGGCCGAAAGAGGCGAGGGCCCGGATCGGTTACCTTCCCGAGACGCTCGCCCTCTACCCCGAGATGCGGGTGAGGGAGTACGTGAAGTTCCGCGCGGAGCTCTGCGGGGTTCCCCGGAAGATGACGAAATCCCGGGTCGACGACGCCCTCGCCACCTGTTTCGTCGACGACGTGGCGATGAAGCCGATCGGGAATCTCTCGAAGGGCTACCGGCAGCGTGTCGGGCTCGCCGCCGCGCTCGTGCACGGGCCGAAGGTCCTCGTCCTGGACGAGCCGACGGTCGGCCTCGACCCGCGGCAGATCGTGAAGGTCCGAGAGCTGATCCGCGACCTTCGGAAGGACCACACGATCCTCCTCTCGACCCACATCCTCCCCGAGGTCGAGCTCGTCTGCGACCGCGTCGTCATCATCGACCGCGGGAAGATCGTCGCCACCGGCACCCCGGAGACGCTCCGCCACCAGCTGACGCAGGCGCCGGGCCTGGCCGTTGGCCTGAAGGGGGAGATTCCCGAAGCCGACGGCATTCTCCGGCAGCTCCCCGGCGTCGTCCACGCCTCGCGCATGGGTGTGGGAGGCGAGACGCGGGTCCTCCTGGAAGCCGATCGGGGCTCCGACCTGCGCGAATCCGTCTTCCGCGAGTGCGTGGCTCGCGGCTGGACGGTCCTGGAGCTCTCGTCGAGGCAGGCGACCCTCGAGGACGTCTTCGTCCGCCTCCTGGCGGCACGGGATGCCGAAGGGGCCGAGAAGGCCGACGACCTGCCCGCCGCCGTCGAGGAAGGCGAGTCCCGAGGGGAGGCGAGGTGATGAAGGCGCTCCTGGCCATCCTCAAGCGCGAGTTCCTCGCGTATTTCTTCTCGCCGCTGGCGTACGTCGTCCTGACGGCGTTTCTCTTCATCAACGGCTACGTCTTCTACGCCATCCTCCTGTCGCTCAACAGCCCGGAGACGTCGCGCCAGGAGCTGATGGCCCTCTTCTTCAAGAACGTCTTCTACTGGATCTTCATGATGCTCGTCTCCTCGATCGTGGCGATGCGGCTGATCGCCGAGGAGCGCAAGTCGGGCTCCATCGAGGCGCTCCTGACGGCTCCCGTGGGCGAGGGGACCGTCGTGACCGGCAAGTTCCTCGGCGGATTCACCTTCTTCATCTTCCTCTGGCTCCCGACGGTCCTCTACCCGGTCGCGCTCTCGCGCTACGGACGGATCGACTTCGGGCCGATCGCCTCGGGCTACCTCGGCATCGCCCTCTTCGGCGCGCTCTTCCTCGCCGCGGGGACCTTCGCCTCGTCCCTGACGAAGAACCAGATCATCGCGGCGATCGTCAGCTTCGTGATGATCCTCGCGATCTTCCTGGCCGGGATCTTCCGCGAGCTCGTCACGGACCCGAACCTCAAGGAAGCCCTCTCCTACCTCAACCTGATCGAGCACATGGACGACTTCGCCCGCGGCATCGTCGACACGCGCCGCATCGTCTACGTCCTCTCCACCGTCGTCTTCTTCCTCCTCCTGTCCGCCCGGGCCCTGAAGGGAAACAAGGGGAAATGATGAGCGACGGAAAGACGGTCTCCCGCATCAACCTCGTCCTCGCCGTCCTCGTCGGCATCGGCATCCTGGGCCTCGTGAACTGGATCGGGGCCCGCCACTACCGGCGGTTCGACTGGACGAGCTCCGGGCTCTACACCCTGTCGGAGAAGTCGACGCAGGTCCTGAAGGCGCTCCGGCAGCCCGTCGCCGTGACGGTCTTCATGACCGAGGGCTCGCCTCTCTACGCCGAGACGCAGGAGCTGCTCCGGCGCTACCAGGCGGCCTCGCCCCTGCTCACCGTCGAGACCCTCAACCCCGAGCGGAACCCGGCCCGCGCGCAGGCGTTCCTCAAGGAGACGGGGGTCATGCAGCTCTCCGTCGTCTTTCGCGCGGGAGAGAAGAAGAAGGCGGTCTCCCTCGAGCAGCTCGCCGAGTTCGACTTCCAGCGCGCCCAGATGGGGGGCGAGCCCGCCCTGAAGGCGTTCAAGGGAGAGCAGGAGTTCACCGCGGCGATCCTGACCGTGACCCAGGCGAAGAGCCCGAAGGTCGTCTTCACGAAGGGGCACGGCGAGCGCCCGGTCGAAGGCCGCTCCCGCGAGGGGCTGGAGCGGGTGGTCGAGTCCCTGAAGCAGGACAACTGCACCGTGGAGGAGTGGGACAGCCTCGTGGCCCAGAGAGTCCCGGAGAAGACCGACCTCGTCGTCGTCGCCGGGCCGCGGACGGGCTTCACCTTTCCAGAGACCGACGCCCTGAAGGCCTATCTCGCCGAGGGGGGGCGCGCTCTCCTTCTCCTCGACCCGGAGTTCTCCCAGGGGAGCGGGAACCGGATGGTCGATCTCGGGCTCGGAGGGCTCCTCGACGCCTTCGGAGTCCGGCTCGGCGACGACATCGTCGTCGATCCGAAGAACGCCCTGCCTCTCATGGGGCCGGAAACCGTCGTCGCCCGGAGCTTCCGGAGCCACACCGTCACCAGGCTCCTCGAGGGGCTCCCGGTCGTCTTCCCGGTCATCCGGTCGGTGGGAGTCGCCGAGAAGCTCCCTGCGGGCGTCACGGCCACGGTCCTCATCGAGACCTCGGCGGAGGGCTGGGGCGAGACGAACCTCGCCGACCTCGAGACGAAGGTCGAGAAGGACGACAAGGACCTCGCCGGGCCGGTGCCGCTCGCGATCGCCGCCGAGACCGGGACGGGGACCGCGAAGAAAGCCCGGATCGTGGTCGTCGGCGACGCCGACTTCGCGTCGACGGGAGGCATCGCCAACGCGGCGAACCTCTACCTCCTGACGTCCTCCGTGAACTGGCTGCTCGACAGGGAGTCTCTCGTCTCCATTCCGCCCAAGTCGACCGACCAGGTCGCGGTCGTCCTCTCGCGCGGCGACGTCAACAGAATCACCCTCTTCGTTCTCCTGATCCTCCCCGCGTGCGCCATCGGGCTCGGAATCGTGGTCTGGCTCAAGAGGCGCCGCTGAGGGACGCGCCATGTCGACTCGGAAGCTCCTGATCCTCACCGGTGTCTTCCTCGCCCTGCTGGCGTTCGTCGTCCTCTGGGAGCGTCATCAGCCGACGTCGGGGGAAAGGGCGAAGACGAGCCGGCGGTTCTTCGACCTCGACGCGAAGGAGGTCGCGAGCCTCTCGTTCGAGCGCCCGGGCCAGCAGCCCGTGGCGCTGGCCCGCAAGGACGGGCGATGGTTCCTCGAGGGACCGAAGGGCGGGGCCGCCGACGCGACGACGGCGGACGGGCTCGTCTCCGACCTGGCGCGGCTCGACCTCCTCGGAGAGGCGCGGTCGAAGTTCGATCCGAAGGAGTACGGCCTCGACGCACCGAAGGCGAAAGTGACGCTGAAGATGAAGGACGGCACCTCCCGGACCGTTCTCTTCGGCGAGGCGATCCCGGGCGCAGACGCGACGGCCGCCACCGAGGGGGGGCGGCTCGGCTCGGTGAAGTTCGCCCCCATCGCCCAGCTGACGAAGCCCTACGACGAGTACCGCTCCCGAAGCCTCCTCGACGTGTCGACGGCCGACGTCACGCGCGTCACCGTGGCCCGTGGCCCGAACCGGGTCGTTGCCGTCCGCGACGCGACGAGCGGGTGGCGGCTCGAGCAGCCGGTGCAGGATCTGGCTTCGGGGACCTTCGTCGACCGGCTCCTCGCCGACCTCGCGGGGGTCCGCGCGACCGACTTCCCGGCGGTCTCCGCGGCCGAGCTCCCCCGGATCGGCCTCGCGCCTCCCGCGACCGAGGTCGTTCTCGAGAAGGGGAGCGAAGTCGTGTCGCGGCTCGCGTTCGGAGCCGTGACGGCCGACGCCGCCGGAAAGGTCTTCGCGAGCCGCGACGGCGTCGTCATGATCGTCGACGATCGCGCGCAGGAGAGCCTCGGCAAGGAGCTCTCGGCTTTCCGCGAAGGCAGGCTCCTCCCGCTCGACTCCTGGCTCGTGACCCGCGTCGTCTTCGAGAGCGGGGCGCTCCGGGCCGGCGTGGAGAAGCTCGACGGAGCGTGGCGGTCTGCCGGTCGCGACATCGAAGGACGGATCGCGGACGATCTCCTGGACCGGCTTTCACGGGCCGAGGTGCGGCGGTTCGTCCCGGTAAAAGAGCTGGCTTCGATCGGGCTCGCGACGGTCCGCAAGAAGAAGCCGGTGCCCGCGGGGACGGTCGAGGTCCTTCTCGAGAAGGCGAAGGAGCCGGTCCGGCTCGAGTTCTTCGCTCCGCCCGAGCTCGCCCCCGGGAAGCTCGTCGCCGTCCAGGTCTCCTCGAGGGGCGACACGATCGTCGTCGATTCCCAGGTCTGGGACGACGTCCGCTCCCTGGCGAGCCGCCTGAAGACGGCCCCGGCGGCGCTGGCTCCGGCGGCTCAGGCGCCGGGGACCCCGGCACCGGGCGCCGTCTCCCCGCCGCGCTAGGGCTTTTTCTCGGGCGTTCCGCCGCCCTCGCCGGACCGTGTGGAGGGGCGCGTTGCGACGGAACGGTCGCGTTCGGAGGCCGACTTCTCGAGCTGCGCCACCCGGGCCTTTCGCTCGAGCTCCTTCCTGTCCTCGACCTTGTCGACCTTCTTCTTCGACGAGTTGAGGAGGGCGCCCGCGGCCAGAACGAGCCTCAGGTGGAGCTGTCCGGTGAATTTCGTCCCCTCGCCCTTCGCCCCGACGAAGCTCGAACCGCCGAGCTTGGCCTCGGAGAAGTCGGCGTGAGAGACGTTGGCCCCCTTGAAGAGAGCCCCTTCGAGGACCGCGCCGACGAGGTTGGAGAAGCGGAAGTCGGCCCCGGTGAAGTCCGCTTCCTGGCATTCGGCGCCGACGAGGTTCGTCCCCGAGAAATCCGCGGAGGGCGCCATGACCCCGGACATGCGCGCCCTCTTCATGTTCGCCCGGCGGAGCGTGGCGCCGTCGAGGTGGGCGCGCTGGAAGACGCCCCCTTCGAGGTTCGCCTCGGTCAGGTCGGCACGGGAGAGGTCGGCCTCGGTGTAGTTGCCCCCCCTGAGGTTCGCGCCGACGCCGATGGCGTCGGCCAGCTTGGCCCCGGTGAAGTTCGGGAACTTCAGCTTCGGCGTCCGGAGATCGAGCTTCTCGAGGTTCGCCTGCGTGAGGTCCGTCTCCTCGAGGACGGCGCCGAGGAAGATCGAGCGCCTCAGGTCGGCCCCCTTGAGGCAGGCCTTCTTGAGAACGGCGTCGGAGAAGTCGGCGGCCTGGCCGAGAACCCGTTCGAAGTCGGACCCGGTCAGGTCGGCTCCCCCGAAGTCGGCCCCGGTCAGGTTGGCCCCGCGGAACGTGATGCGGTGCCCCTTCACGCCCTTGAAGCTCGTTCCCGCGAGCTTGGAATCGCGGAAGAACGAGAGCGTCAGGTTCGACTTGTCGAACCGTCCGCGCTGGTAGGTGACGCCGTCGAAGATCGCCTGCGACAGGTCACACTCCTCGAAGACGCACCCGTCGATCATCACGCCGCGGAAGTTCGCCGCGACGAGCCGGCCGAAGGAGAAGACGGTGCCCGTGAAGGTCGTTCCCTCGAGCTTGGCTCCCGTCAGGTCGCAGGCCGTGAGGTTCGACTCGCGGACCGACGCGTTCTTCAGGTTCACACCCTTGAGCATTGCCCCGACGAGCTGCACCTGGTCGAGGTTCTGGTACTCGAGGTCGGTGTCCGAAAGGTCGGCGCGCAGGAGGCTCGTGCCGCGCAGGGAGGTCCCCAGCAGGTGGGCGCGGGCGAGGCTCGTGCCGTCGAGCCTGGAGCCGTCGAGCTTCGATCGCGAGAAGTCGGCGCCCGAGAGGTCCCGGCCCGAGAGGTCGAGCTCGACGAGGGAGACGTCCGTGAGGTCCGGCGTGATTCCGGGGTGCTCCGCCCGCCAGAGGTTCCAGTCGGGCGATTTCAGCACCTCGAGGTGCTCTGTGCTGGCCATGACGCGGGAGTGTAACGTCTAGAATGCCTCTTATGAGCGCCTCCGTACCCGTCCGCGGCGCCGAGAGGATCCGCCGCGCCCTCCTCGGCTCCTATCCGATTCTCTACGTCCAGTCGTGGGAAGAGGGCCGCGTCGAGCGGGCGCTCGCCATGCTCGCGCAGAAGTTTTACGAAAAGCCGGTGGCGTTCGGCGCCTGGACGTGTGTGGACGGCTGGACCGGCCTCCCGGACGTTCCGGCCGACACGCGGGACCCTCTCCGGGCCCTCGACGTCGTCGTTCAGGCGCCCGGACCCGGCTTCTTCCTCATGAAGGACCTCCCTTCGCTTCTGGCGGACCGCCCCGACGTCATTCGGAAGCTCAGGGACGCCTACCGGCAGCTGAAGGGGAAGGGGAAGTTCGTGGTGATGGTCTCGCCGCGGCTCCTTCTCCCCGAGGACCTCAACAAGGAGGTCTTCGTCGTCGACTACGACCTTCCGGACGAGGCGGAGGTCCGGAACGCGGTCGGCATCCTCGGAAAGAGGTACCTCGGCGAGGGGGCGCTTTCGCCCGCGGACGCCGACCGGGTGGTGACGGTCCTCCGGGGCCAGACGCTCGACGAGCTGGAGCACGTCTTCGCGAAGGTCTTCGCCCGGACCCCGCGGTTCGACGCGGCGACGTTCGACGAGCTCCTCGCGGAGAAAGAGCAGTCGTCGCGAAAGGCGGGGGTCCTCGAGTACGTTCCGCCCCGGTTCACGCTCGACGACATCGGCGGGCTCGAGAACCTCAAGGAGTGGCTCCGAAAGAGACAGCACCTCTTCACGAGGGAGGCGGTCGAGGCGGGGCTCCCCGTCCCGAAGGGGCTCCTGATGATGGGGATGTCGGGCTGCGGAAAGTCGCTCTCGGTCAAGGCGATCCCGGCCCTCTGGAATCTCCCGCTCTTCCGGCTCGACATGAACATCGTCTTCGGGACGGCGAACCCCGAGGCGAGCTTCCACCGGGCGTTGAAGACCGTCGAGGGGCTCGCGCCGGCCGTCCTCTGGATCGACGAGATCGAGATGGCGATCACCGGCGGCCGCGAGGCGGGGGGGGGCGACCCGGCCCTCGGCCGGATCTTCTCGACCTTCCTCACCTGGATGCAGGAGAAGGAGGCCCTGGTCTTCGTCGCCGCGACCGCGAACCGGATCCATCTCCTTCCGGCGGAGTTCATCCGGAAGGGGCGCTTCGACCAGGTCTTCTTTCTCGACCTGCCGAACGAGACGGAACGGAAGGCCATCTTCACCGTCCACCTGAAGAAGCAGAGCGCCGACGTCTCGAGGTTCGACGTCGTCTTCCTCGCGAAGGCGACGAAGGGCTTCAACGGGGCCGAGATCGAGTCGGTCGTCCAGGCCGCCGCGATCGACGCCTTCAACGAGAAAAGGACCCTCACCGAGGACGACGTCGCGAGGCTCATCACGAACACGGTGGCGCTCTCGAAGACGATGGACGAGCAGATCAAGGCGATCAAGAGCTGGGCCCACAACCGCGCCATTTCCGCCTCGCGCGAGAGCGCGACGTAGGCGGGCGGTCAGTTCCAGCGGGGGTCGATCTCCCGCCGCCGGAAGGGGGCGAGGAGGTCGATCCGCATCTGGAGGTTCCGGACGTGGTCGAGGACCCAGGAGTACCGGTCCCCTAGGGCTTCCATTCCGAGCAGCGCGTAGCGCTCCTGCGAGCCGAGCCCGAGGCGGCTGGCGGCCTCGTTGACGAGTCCCTCGTCCGAGAGGGTTCCCGGAAGGTGACGCGCCTCCGTCCGCCCGACCGAGACCGCCAGGCGCTCGACGGCCAGGGCGAGGAGCTTCCTGAGGTCGCGACGCCCCGGTCCCCCTCCCCGTCCCTGGGGGAGGGGCCGGATCGGGGCCTCGTCGACCTCGCCGACCCGGTAGACCCGCCCCTCCCGTTCGGCCAGGAGCCTGTATCGGAAGGCGCCGCGCAGGACGATGTTCGAGCGCCCGTCTGGGAGCGGTTCGTGCTCGACGACCTCCCCGGCGCAGCCGAAGGGGAGGAGTGCCGGCCGGCCGTCCGGCAGCGGCGGGGCGTCCGGGTCGAGCGGGTGGAGACCGATGAGCCGATCGCCGGCCAGGGCGTCGGCGAGCATCGTGCGGTAGCGAGGCTCGAAAATGTGAAACGGGAGATGGGTCTGGGGGAGAAGGACGGCGTCGAGAGGGAAGAGGGGGAGGTCGCGTCTCACGGTCTGGCTCCTGCCGGGGCGGGAGTGGCGAGCTTCAGGGCGTGATCGACGACGGTGTCGATCTCCGCAGGCGCCAGCCGGCCATCGAAGGGCGGCATCGTGCTGGCCGGGTCCCCGTCGGCGACCAGCCGGCGGACCGAGGCCCGGTCGGATCCGTGCTTCCAGCGGCCGTCGGTCAGGTCCGCGAACGGGCGGCCCCCGGGCGAAGCGGGTGCGGCCGGCGCCGTCTTCGCCGTGGCACGCCGCGCAGTTCTTACGCCAGAGGCGGGCGCCGGGGTCGGACTCGGTCGCGCACGAGATGAGGGCTCCCGTGGCGAGGGCGATCGAGAGAGAGGTGATCCGAAGCGTGCTGCTCATGCTATCTTTTCGGCCATGGCGAACAAGGACGACCGCTACAGTGACAACGCGCCCGGAAAGTTCTACGTCGATACGCAGTGCATCGACTGTGACGTCTGCCGGGTGACCGCTCCGAACAACTTCGGCCGGCAGGAAGAGAAGGGCTATTCCTACGTCATCAAGGCGGCCGAAACGCCCGAGGAAGAGGCCCAGTGCCAGGAGGCGATGGACTCCTGCCCGGTCGAAGCGATCGGGAACGACGGGGATTGACACTGTCCCTTTCAGACGGGGACGGCGGCTTCGCCGTCTCCGCCTGAAAGGCCGACCGCCGCCCGGGCGTGATAGCTCGAGCGGACGAGCGGACCTGATTCGACGACGGCGAATCCCATCGCGCGGCCCTCGTCCCTGAGAACCGTGAATTCCGCCGGCGTCCACCAGCGCTCGACGGGGAGTCTTCTGGCGTGCGGCTGGAGGTACTGTCCGACCGTGAGGACGTCGGCTCCGGCGTCCCGGATGTCTCGCATCGTCGCGAGCACCTCTTCGTTCGTCTCCCCGAGCCCGACCATGATGCCGCTCTTGACGCGCATCCCGGAGGCTCTCCCGTCCCGCCATCGGGCGGCGCGGGCGAGAAGCTCGAGAGAGCGCTCGTAGACGGCGTCGGGGCGCACCCGCCGGTAGAGGCGGGGGACGGTTTCGGTGTTGTGGTTCAGGACCTCGGGCGTCTCGCCGAGGACGGTCTCCAGAGCCGCCTCGTTCCCCAGAAAGTCGGGGACGAGGACCTCCACCGTCACGCCGGGATTCAGGGCGCGGATGGCGCGGATCGTCGCGGCGAAGTGCGCTCCGCCCCCGTCGGGCAGCTCGTCCCGGTTGACCGACGTGACGACGGCGTGGCGGACGCCGAGCTCGCGCACGGCCTCGGCGACGTGCCGGGGCTCCTCCGGGTCGAGGGGGCGGCCGAGCCCCTGCGTCACCGCGCAGAACCCGCAGCGCCGGGTGCAGACGTCGCCCATGAGCATGAACGTCGCCGTGCGCTCGCGCCCCCAGCACTCGAAGATGTTGGGGCACTGCGCTTCCTGGCAGACGGTGTTGAGGTGCTTCTTCTTCACGAGGTCGAGGATCGCGCGGGTGTCGTCGTTGTCGACGAGGCGCACCTTCAGCCACTCGGGACGGGGGGTCTCGCCGTAGACCGGCCGGCCCGGGTCGGGGACGAAGCGGGGAAGGGGAACGTCGTTCACGCCGGCGGAGTGTAGCCTCCGGAAAGGGCGGTCGGGCGAGGCCGCGGGCGGCGCCGGCGGCCGGGAGGAGAAGGACGTGAACGGAGTGACGGAACCGAAACCGGGAACGGGTTCCCCGGGCTGCCATGCGCGGGTCGCGCTGTCGGACGAAGTGAAGGCGGCCCTGGCGGCGGCACGTCCGGTGGTCGCCCTCGAGTCGACGATCCTCTGCCACGGCCTCCCGTTTCCCGCGAACCTGGAGACTCACCGGGCGGCGGAGGAGGCGGTGCGGCGGGAGGGAGCCGTCCCGGCCCTCGTCGGGGTCGTCGACGGTGTCGCGCGGGCCGGCTTCACGGAGCCGGAGGCCGAGGCCCTCGCCCGGGCCGGGCGTTCGGTGAGGAAGGCGACGACGCGGGACCTGGGTCTCCTCGCCGCACGGCACCAGAGCGGTGCGACGACGGTCGCCGCGACGATGGCGATCGCGGCGGCCGCCGGCATCCGCGTCTTTGCCACGGGGGGAATCGGCGGGGTCCACCGCGGGGCCGCGGAGACGTTCGACGTCTCGGCCGACCTCCTCGAGCTCTCGCGCACCCGCGTCGCCGTCGTCGCCTCCGGGGCAAAGGCGATCCTCGACCTGCCGAAGACTCTCGAGGCGCTGGAGACGCTCGGCGTGCCGGTGCTCGGATTCGGCACCTCGGAGTTCCCGGCGTTCTGGATCCGGGGCTCGGGGCTCGGGCTCGAGGTCCGCTGCGACGACGCGCAGGAGGTCGCCGGAGCCCTCCTCGCGCACTGGGGCTGGCCCTCGGCGGGGGGCGTCCTCGTCGCGAACCCGGTGCCGGAAGAATCGGCGCTCCCGCGCGACGAGATGGAGTCGGTCATCGAGCGGAGCCTCGCCGCGGCCCGCGAGGCGGGCGTGACGGGGAAGGACGTCACGCCCTTCCTGCTCTCGCGGCTCGCCGCGGAGACGCAGGGAAGAAGCCTCGTCGCGAACCGGGCGCTCGTCGTCTCGAACGCCGCCGTCGCGGCGCGGATCGCGGTGGCCCTCTTCGCCGCCGCGCCCCGCCGCTGACTCCTCCGGCGGGGTGCCTTTGGCCCCCCGGAGGCCGGGAGAGCGCCAGCTGGTAAAGTCAAAGGTTTTTCCGGGCGGCTCGCGCCGCCCGAGAAGAGCCCGCCGAGGTGACCGCATGAGCCCGGATACGACTGCCGCGCCGCTGACCGTCGAATTGGAGAGGATCGCCCGGGCCAGGGAAGAGTGGCGCCGGAAAGTTGCGGAGTCGTTCGGGAAGCGTCCTGCCTGGAAGCGGGACTTCACGACGATCTCCTCGGCCGAGGTGAGCCCGCTCGCGACCCCCGACGACGTCGCGGGGCTCGACTACGAGAGGGACCTCGGATTTCCGGGCGAGTTCCCCTACACGCGCGGGGTCCAGTCGACGATGTACCGGGGCAAGCCCTGGACGATCCGGCAGTTCGCCGGGTTCGGGTCGGCCCGCCAGACGAACGAGCGGTTCAAGATGCTCCTCGCGCACGGGCAGACGGGCCTTTCGACCGCGTTCCACCTCCCGACGCTCTACGGCTACGACTCCGACCACGAGATGTCCGCCGGCGAAGTGGGGAAGTGCGGGGTCGCCATCGACACGCTCCGCGACTTCGAGGCCCTGTTCGACGGGATCGACCTCGGCGCGGTGACCACGTCGATGACGATCAACTCCACGGCGCCGATCGCCCTCGCGATGTACCTGGCGGTCGCGGAAAAGCAGGGAACTCCGTGGACGAAGGTCGGCGGGACGCTCCAGAACGACATCCTCAAGGAGTACATCGCGCAGAAGGAGTTCATCTTCCCCCCGCGCCCCTCGATGAGGCTCGTGACGGACCAGTTCTCTTTCTGCGCCCGGCACGTCCCGAAGTGGAACACCGTATCCATCTCCGGCTACCACATTCGGGAGGCGGGCTCGACGGCGCTGCAGGAGCTCGCCTTCACGCTCCGCGACGGGATGGAGTACGTGCAGTACGGCGTCGACGCCGGCCTCGCCGTCGACGAATTCGCGCCGCGCCTCTCGTTCTTCTTCAACGCCCACAACGACTTCTTCGAGGAGATCGCGAAGTTCCGCGCGGCGCGCCGCGTCTGGGCGAAGGTGATGCGCGACCGGTACGGGGCGAAGAACCCCGAGTCGTGGAAGCTCCGCTTCCACACCCAGACGGCCGGCGTCTCCCTCACGGCCCAGCAGCCCTACAACAACGTCGCGCGGATCGCGGTGCAGGCTCTGGCCGCCGTCCTCGGCGGGACGCAGTCGCTTCACACGAACGCTCTCGACGAGACCCTCGCGCTCCCCACCGAGTTCGCGGCCAAGGTCGCCGTCCGGACGCAGCAGATCCTGATGCACGAGACCGGGGTCGCCCACACGATCGACCCGCTCGGCGGCTCGTACTTCGTGGAAGAGGCGACGAACCGGATGGAAGAGGGCGCCTTCGACTACTTCCGCCGGATCGACGCCTACGGCGGCATGGTGGAGGCGATCGAGAACGGCTTCCCTCAGCGGGAGATCATGGACGCCGCCTACCGGTTCCAGCGGGCGCTCGACGCGGGCGACAAGGTGATGGTCGGTGTCAACGCCTTTACCGAGGAGGTTCCCCAGGACCGCGTGGAGACTCTCGAGATCTCCGAGCAGACGGCGACCGAGCAGATCGCGCAGCTGAACGAGGTCCGCCGGACGCGGGACGGCAAGGCGGTCCTGTCGACCCTTCACTCCCTGCGCGAGGCGTGCCGGAACGGCGCGAACGTCATGCCCCCCCTCGTGGAGGCGGCCAAGGCCTACGCGACGGTCGGGGAGATGTCGGACGTGATGCGCGAGGTCTTCGATACGTGGAACGAGCCTGCGATTTTTTGAGGGCTCTAGCGGACTCGTGGGGGGTCCGGGGGGCGCGCGAAGCCGAGCCCCCCGGGAAGGCCTGCGATTTCTTGACCTTTCCCTTAGTGGCCCCGTACTTGCTACCCTCCGTGCCGGCATGAGAATCCGTCCCGTCCTCGTCGTCCTCGCCCTCGCGACCGCCGCCGCGCCGCTCCACGCCGTCCCGCCCGCACGATCGGAGGCGCTCAGCCAGGGCGAGTCCGCTCGCCGGGACGCGATCGAGAGGTTCCTCAGGGCCCGACTGTTCGCCGCCGATGGCGAGTTCCAGGAAGCGCTCAAGGAGTTCCGGCGCGCCGTCGAGCTCGATCCCGAGGACGGGCACCTGAGGCGGGAGTACGCCGAGGCCCTCCGGGACTTCGGCATCCTGCCGGAAGCCGAGCAGCAGGCCCGGAAGGCCGTCGAGCTCGCTCCCGACAGCGCGTCGGCGCACCGGGTCCTGGGGCAGATCCTCCTCACGAAGTCGCGGGACAAGGAGGGGATCGAGGCCGCTCTTCCCTCCCTGAAGAAGGCGAACGACCTGCAGCCGGCGGAGCCTTCGGGAGCCGTCGCGCTCGGACAGGCCTACCTGAGGCTCGATCGCCCCCAGGAGGCGGCCGCCGTCCTGTCGCGGGTCCAGGACCGTTCGCGCGGCCCGATCCTCCCGCTTCTCTATGGCGAGGCCCTCGAAAAGAGCGGAAAGCCCGGAGAGGCCGAGGAGATCTACCTCGGAATCCTCCGGCAGGACGAAGGGAACCGCGGGGCCACGCTCGGTCTCCTGCGCGTCTACCAGACGACCCGGAAGTTCGACAAGGCGCTCCCGATGCTGGCGGACCTGGTGAAGGACCAGCCCGGGAACCTCGCGCTCCAGGCGCAGTACGGATTCGCGCTCCTCAGGGCTCGCCGTCTCGACGAGGCGGAAAAGGTCTTCGTCGAGGTCCTCAAGAACGACCCCGACAACCGGGACACCCTCCGGCACTATGCCGCCCTCCTCTCGGAGAGGCTCGAGACGTCGCGTGCGGACGACCTCCTGAAAAAGCTCCAGGGGCTCGAGCCCGACGACGCCGACGTCGCGTTCCGCCGCGCTCTGAACTTCCTCGAGGCGCGCCGGCTGGAGGAAGCGGAGACGGTGCTCAACGATCTTCGGACGACCCTCGTCGGGCAGAAGGCGCCCGCGGCGGGAATCGCGTCCGTGGACGGGCAGCTCGGGTACATCGCCCTCCTCAGGAAGGACTGGTCCCGGACGCGGGCGGCGGTGACGCCTCACCTCTTCGAGGAAGACGGGTCGGTCAACCTGCAGGCGCTGAACCTCCTCGCGCAGGCCGCGCGCGACGCCAAGGAGCCTGCGGAAGGCCTCCGGGTCGCCCGCGAAGCCTACTCGAAGGCTCCGAAGGAGCTCGCCGTGCGGTCCCTTCTCGCCGAGTTCCTCCTCCGCTCGGCGAAGGAGAAGGAGCGGCAGGAAGGGGAAGAGGTCCTCGCCGGGCTGGCGAAGGAGGGACGGCCGGGCGTCCTCGCCGTGGCCGACGTCTGGCAACGTCTCGACAAGTACGGGCGCTCGGCGGACGCGGCCTCGGCCGGCCTCGTGCAGTTCCCCGACGACCCCGACCTTCTCTTCCGGAAGGCCGCGTCGCTCGAACGCGAGAAGAAGATCCCCGAGTCGATCGCCGCCTTCGAGAAGCTCATCGAGATCCGGCCCGAGCACGGTGCCGCCCTCAACTACCTCGGCTACATGTACGCCGACCGGAACGAGAACCTCGAGAGGGCCCTCGACCTCGTGACGAGGGCCGTCGCGCTGGAGCCCTCGAACGCGGCCTACCTCGATTCCCTCGGCTGGATCTGCTTCCGGATGGGCAATCTCGAAGAGGCCGAGAGACACCTCCTGACGGCGAAGAAGCTCTCGCCCGACGACCCGACGATCGAGGACCACCTCGGGGACCTCGAAGAGAAGCGGGGCGACCTCGCGAAGGCTCGCGAGCGCTGGACGCGGGCGCTCGCCCTCGACCCGGAGGACGGAGGGGCGGCGATCCGCGCCAAGCTCGAGAGGACCGCCGCCGCGAAGGCTCCGTGAGGCTTCCCGCCGCGGTCGCCGCGGCCGCGCTCCTGGCCGCCACGTCGTGCCGGACGGCGGGCCCGGCGGCGGTTCCGGCGGACCCCGGCCGAACGGTCGATGCCCTGGCAACCGTGCTGGCGGTTCGCGACGTGGCGTGGAGCCCGCGCCGGTTCAAGGCGCTCTTCCGGGGAGAAGTCTCCGCCAGTGCGGGCCTGACGGTCCGGGGCTACCTCGCCCTCTTCTGGGACGGCGAGTCTCTCGCCTGGCGCGCGTCGGTCCCCCTGGCCGGGACGCCGCGGTCCGGGGTGATCCGCAGGGCGGGGAGTGAGGCGAGCGAGCTCTTTCCGGGGCGGCTCGCCGGGGCGGACCTCCTCGCCGTCCTGTTCGGAGTCCCCGAGGAGCCCCCTTCGGGGGAAGGGGCATTCGTCCGGGGAGGCCGGATCGAGCTGAAGCTGCCGTCCGGAGACGGGCGCGCCGTTCTCGTCTCGCCCTCGGGCGGGGTCACGGGGCTCCTCTTCCCTGGAGGCGTGAGCGTCGAGCTCGCGCCCGGCGACGGCCTGCCGAGGCGGATCGAGCTGAAGGGGCCCGAGGGGAGAGCGCTTCTGACGCTGGAGAGCTACGGGGGCTGGCCGGCAGGGGAGGAGGTTCCGAAGGGATGAAGCTCGTCGCCGAGGCGTTCGCGAAGGTGAACCGCTCGCTCGTCGTCCTCGGAAAGAGGCCGGACGGGTACCACGAGCTCGACACCCTCTTTCAGGCGGTCGGGCTGACCGACCGGCTCACGTTCGAGGAGAGCGACGGCCTGACGCTCGACGTGGACGATCCCTCGATCCCGGCAGGCGCGGAGAACCTCGTCCTGCGGGCGGCACGCGCTCTCGCCGAGGCGGCCGGCATCCGTCCCCGCGCGGCCATCACGCTCGAGAAACGGATCCCCTCGGGAGGCGGTCTCGGGGGCGGCAGCGCCGATGCCGCCGTCACCCTCCTCGGGCTCTCGGCCCTCTGGAAGCTCGACCTGCCCCTCGACCTCCTCGCCCGGGTCGGCGGCGCCCTCGGTTCCGACGTCCCCTTCTTCCTTCACGGCGGGACGGCCCGGGGCCTGGGGCGGGGAGAGCGGATCGAGCCGCTGCCGGACCTTCCGCCACAGGCCGTCGTCCTCGTGATGCCTCCGTTCCCCGTGTCGACCCCGGCGGTCTTCCGTCGCCTGGAGGCTCCGGCCTGGGACGGGCGCGGCGGCTGGGCTCTCGGGGCGGGCGACGCCCCCGACCGCAACGATCTCGAGCCGGCGGCCGAGGCGCTCTTCCCCGCGCTCCGCGACGTGCGGGAAGCCCTCGAGAGGGCCGGCGCGGCCCGGGCCCGTCTCTCCGGGAGCGGTTCCACCGTCTTCGGCCTCTTCCCCGACCTCGCTGCGGCCACCGAGGGCGCACGCCGGCTCGAAGGGCTTCCCGCCGGTTCGGCGGTTCGCATCGTCCCGACGCTCTCGCGCGAGGAAAGCCGCTCCCGGAGCGCTCCGCGGCGGGCAGAGTAATATCCCGCCCCGTGCTGGGGAGTCGACAAGTGGTAAGTCAGCGGTCTTTGGAACCGCCTATCGGAGGTTCGAATCCTCCCTCCCCAGCCAGGATGAGAGAGCCATGACGCTGAGGGTTCCGTACGGAGAGCTGAAGGTCTTCGGTGGGCGGGCTCACCCCTCCCTGACCGGCGAGATCTGCCGGGCTTTGGGGCAGGAAGCGGGGCGGGTGACGCTCTACAACTTCTCGGACGGCGAGAACTACTGCCAGATCGAGGAGAACGTCCGCGGGGCCGACGTCTTCGTCGTACAGCCGACGTGTCCGCCGGTGAACGCGAGCCTGATGGAGCTCCTCATCATGCTCGACGCGTTCAAGCGCTCCTCGGCGTCGCGCGTCACGGCCGTCCTCCCGTACTACGGCTACGCCCGGCAGGACCGCAAGGACAAGCCCCGCGTCCCGATCACCGCCAAGCTCGTGGCCGACCTGCTGACGTCCGCCGGCGCCGACCGGGTCCTTGCCGTGGATCTCCACGCCGCGCAGATCCAGGGCTACTTCGACATCCCGGTCGACCACCTCTTCGCCTCGGCCGTCCTCCTCGACGCCATCCGCGACGCCAAGCTCGACCCCCTCACGGTCGTCTCGCCCGACGCCGGGGGCGTCGAGAGGGCGCGCGCCTTCGCCAAGCGCCTCGGAGTCTCCCTCGCCATCGTCGACAAGCGGCGGAAGGCCAAGAACGAGGTCGAGGTCATGAACGTCATCGGCGACGTGCGGGGCCAGAACGTCCTGATCGTCGACGACATCATCGACACCGCCGGGACGCTCATCAACACCGTGGCCGCCCTGAAGGAGGCCGGCGCCGAGCGGGTCTTCTCGGGCTGCGTCCACGCCGTCCTGTCGGGCCCCGCGATCGACCGCCTGAACGCCAGCTCCATCGAGCGGGTCTTCTGCTCGAATTCGCTCCCGATCGACGAGAAGGTGGCCCGCTGCCCGGTCCTGACGCCCCTGTCGATCGGGCCGCTCCTGGGGGAGGCGATCCACCGGATCCACGAGGGAACCTCGGTCTCGTCGCTCTTCGTCTAGGTTTCCAGGGAGGCCCTCTCCCGCCCGGGAACTCGGCTGGCGGCCGCCCCGGGGGAGGCGCCGAACGACACCCCCCAGACCCCCGCGGTCTCCCGAACCGGCGATTCGGGCCGCTCGTGTAGAATCCTCGGCTCTGCGTCGGACCGGACGCCCGGACTCTGCCGGACCGTCCGCCCAAAGAAAGGAATCCGGAAATGCTCCAGGAAAACGTCGTCATCGAAGTCGAGCGCCGCACCGAGACGGGCAAGAACGCCTGCAACCGCCTGCGCGAGAAGGACCTGATCCCGGCCGTCCTCTACGGCGGGGGAGCCGGCACGGAGCCGATTTCGCTCAGCGTTCCCCGGAAGGCGCTCCTCGGCCTCTTCCGCAAGGGAATCCACCAGAACGTCGTCTTTCTCCTCCAGCTCAAGGGGACGGAAGAGAAGCGGCACGTCATGGTGCGCGACGTCACCCTCAGCCCGCTCCGGCGGGAGCTGATCCACGTCGACTTCCTCCGGATCCTCCTCGACAAGAAGATGAAGATCAAGGTCGGGGTCGAGGCCGTCGGAACGGCGGCCGGTGTCAAGCTCGGCGGGCTCCTCGACGTCGTCACCCGCGAGCTCGAGATCGAGTGCCTGCCGGCCGACATCCCCGCTTCGATCCAGGTCGACGTCTCCGCGCTCGGAGCCGGCGAGGTCCTCCGCGTGGCCGACCTGAACATGGGCGACAAGTTCCGCGTCATCGGCGACACGGACCGGGTCCTGGCGCACGTCGTCATGCCGCGCGCCGAGGGCGCCGAGGGCGCCGAGGCGGCCGCGGTGGCCGAGCCCGAGGTCGCCAAGAAGGGCAAGAAGGAAGACGAAGGGGCCAAGGGCGCCGCTCCGAAGGCCGGAGCCGCGAAGGCTGCCGCTCCCGCGGCCGCCGCTCCGAAGGCCGAGAAGAAGGGGAAGAAGTAGGCTTGGCCGAGGCTGCCCTCGTCGTGGGGCTCGGCAACCCGGGCGACCGCTACGTCGGAACGCGCCACAACGTCGGGTTCGAGGTGCTGGACGCGCTCGTCCGGCGCCTCTCCGCCGACCCGGCCCGTCCGACGCGAGTCGACCGGCTCGACTGCCGGGCGTTGACCGGGCGCCTCCGGATCGGCGACACGCCGATCCTCGTCGCAAAGCCTCAGACGTACATGAACCTCTCCGGCGAATCGGTAAAAGGGCTTCTCGTCAAGCACGCCATCCCCCGGGAGCGGATGATCGTCGTCTCCGACGACGTGGCGCTCCCCGTGGGCCGGCTGCGGATTCGCCCGTCCGGCTCTTCCGGGGGCCAGAAGGGGCTTCAGAGCGTCATCGACTGCCTCGGCGCCGACGACTTCCCACGTCTCAGAATCGGCGTTGCCGGCGATCATTTCCGCCCCGGCGAGGATCTCGCCGACTACGTCCTGGACCGCTTCTCCAAGTCCGAGAGGACCGCGCTCGCACCCGTCCTCGGCACCGCCTGCGAGGCGATCGAGACCTTCGTCGCGGAGGGGATCGACGCCGCCATGAACCGCTTCAACCGCCCGTCGGAAATCGTTCCGGCGGGCTGAATCAACCCTTGGCTCGGCCGATGGGCCGCGCCTCGCGGGCTTGCCCCGCGATCCGCAAGGAGGAATCGTGACCGAAACCCCGAAGCGTCTCTACGACCTGGTCTTCCTGATCGTCCCCGACAAGGACGAGCAGGGAGCTGCCGAGGTCGTCGAGGAATTCCGCAAGCTCCTGACGGACCTCGGTGCCGTCCTCGAGAAGGACGAGACGATGGGCCGCCGTCGCCTCGCCTACCAGATCAACAAGAAGACCGAGGCGACCTACCACAACTTCCTCTTCCGGGCTGGATCGAAGGCCGTCGCCGAGGTGCAGCGGAAGATGAAGTTGTCGGAGAACGTCCTGCGCTACCTCACCGTCCGGATCGACGAGGAGCTGCGTCACGGTCAGAAGATCGCCCGCAAGGTGAAGGCCCGTCCGTCGCGCGCCCTTCCGGCCTCGCCCGAGGCTGCGATGGCCCCGGCGCCCGTCCCGGCCGCCCCCTCCGTTGCGCCCGCCGAGGTCGCACCGGCCCCCGAGTCCGCCGCGGTTCCGGCGCCTGTTCCGGCCCCTGAAGTCGCCGAGGCCCCCGAGGCCCCCGAGGCTTCCGTCGACGCGCCGGCCCAGCCCGAGAGCTGATCGAGGAGAGGAAGAAGATGGCTGCTCCGTCCGGTCCCGCCCGTCGTCCCGCGAAGAAGAAGTTCTTCGTCCGCAGGAAGCGCGTCTGCAAGTTCACCGTCGAGAAGATCGGCTACATCGATTTCAAGGACGTCAAGCTCCTCCAGAGCTTCGTCCCCGAGCGCGCCAAGATCCTTCCGCGCCGCATCAGCGGAACCTCGGCGTTCTACCAGCGCAAGCTCGCCACCGCGATCAAGCGCGCGCGCTACCTGGCGTTCCTTCCCTACGTCGCCGACTAGCGAACCTCCGTCCGGCTCCGCCCCTCCGGCTCCGCGCCGGAGGGGCTTGCCGTTTCTGGCCCCGCCCCTGGCGGGGCTCTCTGCAGCCCTTGCGGCCGTCCTCCCGCCGGTGGCCCCGTACCTTCTTCCTGCCGCCGCGGCCCGCGTCGCGCGAGCCGGCCGGGAGATGAAGAGCCCCGCCGCCGTCTTTCCCCTCGCTGCGGCGGTCCTCCCGTTCGCAACGGCTTTCGGCCTTCTGGGGGGCGGCACCGGGGCGATCCTCGCCGCCACCTGCGCTCTCGCCTTCGTCGCCCTGCCGGCTCTCGGCCTCGTGGCGGGCGCCACGCCGGGCCGAAGCCGCGAGGAGCTCGTCTGGCTCTCGGCGGCCCTCTCCGGCGTGGGCGTCCTCGGAGCGATCCTCGCCGTGACGCTGGTCGAAGGGGTCGACCCGGGAGCGCTCCTCGCCCTGAAGCTCGACGCCCTGCGGCCGGAACTGCTCGACTTCTACCGCAAGAACGGCTGGACGGAGGAGACCCTCTCGGCGACCGGGGCCGCCTTCGACCGGATGCGCCACCTCGTCGCGTGGCAGCTCCCCGGGCTCGTTCTTGCCGGGTGCGCGATCCACGCGGCTCTCCTCGTCTACGCCTTCGGGCGCCGGGCGGGCCTCGAGGAAGCGCCCCTCAATCCCGGATCGTTCGCCACGTTCCGGACGCCTCTCGCAGCCGCCGCAGCTTTCATTCCGGCGGGAGCGCTCGCCGCTCTGACGGACGGAATGGCGTCGCGGGCGGCGATTACGGTCCTCATCCCGCTCGGCACCTTGTTTTTCCTCCGGGGGATGGCGATAATCCGCGCTCTGCTCGACAGGGGGCGTGTCGGCCTCCTGATCCGAGCACCGGTGTACGTTCTCGCCGTCCAGATGCCGATACCGGTCCTCGTGGCCATCGGCGGGCTCCTAGACGAGTTCCTCGACTTCCGGGAGAGGTTCTCACGGAAGGAAGAGAGCGGCGGCGGGTCGGGAAGAAGGGAGTAAACGGAACATGTCCGACGTGAAAGTGATCCTGACCGATGAGGTGCGTGGCCTCGGCAACCGGGGCGAGGTCGTCTCGGTGGCTGCCGGGTACGCCCGCAACTTCCTCCTTCCCAAGGAGCTCGCCTACCTCGCCACGCCGGGGAACGTGAAGCGTCTGGAGCAGGAGAAGAAGCGCTACGACGTCTCCCAGGCGAAGGAGAAGGACCAGGCCTCGACCGTCGCCAAGGCGTTCGAGGGTCTCACCATCACCGTTCGCAAGAAGGCGGGCGAGCACGACGCTCTCTACGGCTCCGTGACCGCCTCCGAGCTGGCCGAGGCGCTGGCTGGAAAGGGCATCACCGTCGACCGTCGGCGGATCGAGCTCGAGGAGCCGATCAAGCGGCTCGGCAAGCACACCGTCCACGTCCGCCTGCACCGCGAGGTGATCGCGACCCTGAACGTCGAGGTCGTCGCGGCGTAACGCCTGAAGAAGCGGAAACGCCGGGGCGAAGGCCCCGGCCGGTCTTCGAATTCCCCGCTTCGGCGGGGTTTTCGTTTTCAGGAGGCAAGGAGAGAGCGGAGAGGGCGCGAGCGGCGCCGGGCGCTCTTCAGTCGGGGGGCCCGCTGCCGGCGGAGGTCGCCGGCATGGGCGGCGGCGGGACCCCGGGGGCGGGCCGGGGCGCGTCGTCGACCTTCACGTCGGCGCCGCTCGACTCGCCCCGCTTCGGCGCATAGACCGCCTTCTGGAGGTAGTGGGGGAGGGTCGAGACGGCGTGGGGCCGGTCGCCGCAGGTCTCGGTCGGCTGGGTCCCGTTCGCGAAGGCCCCGAGGACGATCTTTGCGCACGACGGGGTCGCCCGGTAGCCCGTGGCCAGGTCGAATGGGACGAAGACGACCCCCTGCGGGACGTCGAAGTCGTCGGACGGCTTCACGATCCCGGCCTCTTTCATCCGCGCGACGATCCCCATCCAGATCGGAAGCGCGGTGTCCCCCCCGGTCGACTTCGGGCCGATGCTCTTCTTGGCGTCGTGTCCGACCCAGACGGCGATCGTGTGCTTCGGCGTGACGCCGATGAACCAGGCGTCGGTGTGGTCGTTCGTCGTCCCGGTCTTGCCGGCGATCCGGAGGCCGAGGGCTTTCGCCCTGGCCGCGGTGCCCCGCTCGGGAACGCCTTCGAGCATCTTGAGCAGCACGTAGGACGGGGCCGGCGCGGCGGCTTCCTTCGGGTCGGGGAGGTTCTCCTCGAGGAGGACCCCTTCGGCGTCCCGGACCCTCTCGACGAGGCGAGGCTCGTAGAGGAGGCCCTGGTTCGCGAAGACGGAGTAGGCCGCCGCCATCTCGATCGGCGACACCTCGAACGATCCGAGCGCGAGCGAGGGGTAGGCGAGGAGGTGCTGGCGGATTCCGAGGCGGCGGGCCGTCTCGATCACCCTCCGCGTTCCGACGAGGAGGTCGACGCGGACCGCCGGGACGTTGATGGAGTTCTCGAGGGCGTACTGGTACGTCAGGATTCCGCCGAACTTGCGGGTGTAGTTCTGCGGCCGCCACGGAGCCTGGCGCGGGTCGATCGAGATCGAGATCGGCGAGTCGAGGACGGTGTCGGCGGGGGTGAAGCCCTCCTCGACGGCGGTCATGTACACGATCGGCTTGAAAGCGGATCCGACCTGGCGGAGCGCCTGAACGGCCCGGTTGAACTTCGAGCGGGAGAAGTCGTAGCCGCCGACGAGGGCGCGGACGGCGCCCGTGCCGTTCTCGAGGATGACGACGGCGCCCTCCACGACCGGCTCCTGGGTGACGATCGTCTCTTCCCGGCCTCCCTCGTCCGTCACCCGTTCCACGAGGACGAGGTCCCCGCGCCGAACGGCGCTCGCCGGGCTCTCGGCGCGCGTGAAGCGGAACGCCTTCGCGGGAAGCGTGAACCGGCGGTCCCGGACACGCAGCTCCGCGCCGGTCCTTCCGGCCGAGAGAACGACGGCGCGCACGGCGCTCGGCTCGGCGCCCGCCGCGTTCGGCTCCTCCCACTCCGGGTCGTCGTACTTCTCGGGATCGATCCCGTCGTCGGCGAGGTTCCTCGGTTTGCGGAACCCGAAGCGCCGCTCGTGCCTTCTGAGGCCCCGCCGCAGCTCCTCCTCCGCCCAGGTCTGGAGGCGCGGGTCGAGCGTCGAGTCGACGCGCAGCCCCTGCCGGTAGAGCCCGCGGTCGCCGTAGGTCTTCTCGAGGTACTGCCGGACCTCCTCGCAGAAGTAGGGGCCGATCGTCGCCTCGCGCGCGGACCTGGAAAGGCCCAGCGGGGCCTCGCGGGTCGCGGCGGCGGTTCGGGCGTCGATGTACTGCTCCTCCAGCATCCGGCGGAGGACGAGGTCCCGGCGCGCCTTGGCGGCGGACGGGTTCCTCATGGGCGAGAAGGCCTCGGGCCGCTGGATGAGGCCTGCCAGGAGCGCCGCCTGGGGGAGCGTCAGCTCCTTCGCCGGCCGGTCGAAGTACCACTTCGAGGCGGCCTCGACGCCGTAGTTGCCGTGCCCGAGGTAGACCTGGTTGAGGTACATCGTCAGGATCTGGTCCTTCGAGTACCGCTTCTCGATCTCGACCGTGAGGAAGACCTCGTTGATCTTCCGGGCGAACGACTTCTCCGGCGTCAGGAAGACGAGCTTGGCGAGCTGCTGGGTGATGGTGGAGGCGCCCTGCTCGAGCCGGCGGGTCGCGAGGTCGCGCAGCGCGGCGCCGCCGATCCGGATGATGTCGACGCCGCCGTGGTCGTAGAAGCGGGCGTCCTCGGCTGCGAGGACTGCCTTCACGAGGACGTCGGGGATCTGGGCCCGCGTGACGAGGAACCGGCGCTCGATCGCGAACCGGGCGACGATCGTCCCGTCCGTTCCCCGCAGCTCCGTGACGATGTCGGGCCGGTAGCTCGCGAGCTGCTCCACCTTGGGGACGCGGATGAGCTGCGAGACCGCCCAGCCGGCGCCGATCCCGAGCCCCGCCGCGAGGAGGACCGGGAGGAGGAGGACGAGGATCGCGGCGGCGCGGCGGCCGATCACCGGGGTATTCTCACACGCGGTCGGGCCCCGCCGACGGCGGCGGGCCGGGGCCGGGAGGAGAGAACATGAGCAGCGCTGTCCCGCCCCCGGTCTTCCCAGGAGACGGTTCCCTCCCGCATTCCCTGGCGAAGGACGTCGAGTCGCGCGGCTGCATGAAGTGGGGCCTCGTCGGCTGTGCGCTCCTTTCCCTGGTCGCCATCGCCGGGCTGGTCCTCTTCCTGCGCAGGGCACCCCAGCTGATGGAGACCCTCCTCGGGGCGACGGAGGCGCAGGTCGTCGCGGCCATCGCCCCGGAGGTGCCGGCCGCGGAGCGGGAAACGTTCCGGACCGAGTACGCCGCGTTCGTCGGCGCGGCCAAGGCGGGCAAGGCGAAGCCGGAAGGGATCCACGCGATCCAGAAGAAGATCGTTGCGGCCCTTGCGGACAACAGCGTGAACGCGGAAGAGCTCCGCGCGATCACCGACGCCCTCCGCGCGATGCCGAAGACGTGAGCCGGTTCGAGGTCATCTCCGACCTGACGCCGCAGGGAGACCAGCCCGCGGCGATCGAGGCGCTCGTTCGGGGATTCCGCGAGGAGAAGGACCACCAGGTCCTCCTCGGCGTCACCGGGTCGGGGAAGACGTTCACGATGGCCAAGGTGATCGAGGCGCTCGACCGGCCCGCGCTCGTCCTCTCCCACAACAAGACCCTCGCCGCACAGCTCTACCAGGAGTTCAAGCGGTTCTTCCCGAAGAACCGGGTCGAGTACTTCGTCTCGTACTACGACTACTACCAGCCCGAGGCGTACATCGCGCAGTCGGACACGTTCATCGAGAAGGAAACGCAGATCAACGAGGAGATCGACAAGCTCCGGATCGCGGCCACGGCCGCGCTCTTCGAGCGGCGCGACGTCATCATCGTCGCCTCGGTCTCCTGCATCTACGGCCTCGGGAGCCCCGAGTCGTTCGGCAAGATGTCGATCGAGCTGAAGACCGGGGCGCGCTACGGCCTGACGTGGTACTTGAAGCGCCTCGTCGAGGCGCAGTACGAGCGCTCCCACCTCGACCTCGACCGCGGGACGTTCCGCGTCCGGGGCGACGTCCTCGAGATCCACCCTTCGTACGAGGACACCGGGATCCGCGTCGAGTTCTTCGGCGACGAGATCGAGAAGGTCTCGCGCGTCGACCTCCTGACCGGAAAGGTCCTCGAACGGCTCGGGGAGTTCGCCCTCTACCCGAAGTCCCACTACGTCACCCCGCAGGAGGTGAGGGAGCGGGCGCTCGGGTCGATCGAGGCCGAGCTCGTCGTGAGGGTCGAGGAGCTGACGGCGCAGAAGAAGCTCCTCGAGGCGCAGCGGATCGAGCAGCGGACCCGCTTCGACCTCGAGATGATCCGGGAGATCGGCTACTGCTCCGGCATCGAGAACTACTCCCGGCACCTCTCGGGCCGTGCGCCCGGAGAGCCGCCGCCGACGCTCCTCGACTACTTCCCGGCCGACTACCTGACGATCATCGACGAGAGCCACCAGACGATTCCCCAGGTGCGGGCGATGTACCACGGCGACCGCTCCCGCAAGGAGACGCTCGTCGAGTACGGCTTCCGTCTCCCGTCGGCCCTCGACAACCGGCCGCTGAAGTTCGAGGAGTGGCTCGAGCGGGTGGGGCAGAGGCTGTACGTGTCGGCGACGCCGGCTCCGTACGAGCTGGAGCAGGCGGGAGGCGAGGTCGTGGAGCAGGTGATCCGCCCGACGGGCCTCGTCGACCCGCGCGTCGAGGTGAAGCCCGTGAAGGGGCAGGTGGACGACCTCCTCGGCCGGGTCCGCGAGCGGGCCGCGAAGGGGGAGCGGACGCTCGTCTCGACGCTCACCAAGCGGATGGCCGAGGACCTGACGAACTACTTCCTCGAGCTCGGCGTCCGCGCCCGCTACCTCCACTCCGACGTCGAGACGCTCGAGCGGGTCCAGATCATCGGCGACCTCAGGCGGGGAATCTTCGACGCCCTCGTCGGGATCAACCTCCTGCGAGAGGGGCTCGACCTCCCCGAGGTCTCCCTCGTCGCGATTCTCGACGCCGACAAGGAGGGGTTCCTGCGCTCGGAGACGTCGCTCATCCAGACGGCGGGGCGGGCGGCGCGAAACCTCAACGGCCTCGTCGTCTTCTACGCCGACAAGGTCACCGACTCGATGCGCCGGGCGATGGACGAGATGACCCGGCGCCGCGTGACCCAGGAGGCCTACAACCTCGAGCACGGCATCGTCCCCGAGTCGATCGTCAAGGCGATCGACTCTCCGCTCCTGCGGATGGCGAACCTCGACTACGGAGGCGTCCCGGCCCTCGGCGGCGCGAGGAAGGACGCCCTCCTCGACGACCGGTCGATCGAGGAGGAGATCTCCTCGCTGACGAAGAAGATGAAGGAAGCCGCGCGGGAGCTCGAGTTCGAGACGGCGGGGCAGCTGCGCGACCGGATCCGCGAGCTCAGGGGGATGCAGGTCTTCCGCTGAGGCGTGGGGCAGGGATACCGGCTTGGGGCGGCAAGGCGGCTGATGGTCGGGGCGGGGCAAGGACTCGTCCGGGCACTCGTGTTCCCCATGGGCAAGCCGTGTAACATTTGCAGATGAGGCTGGCACTGTTCGGCGCTTTCCTGGCCCTCTGCCTGGGGGGTCTGCCTCCGCTGGCAGCCGCCTCGTCTCGAAGCGAGCTACCGGAACCGGCGCTCCTCGACGCGACGCTGCAGGCAGGCTGTGGCTACCTCGTCGCATTGCAGCGCGCCGACGGGGCCATCTGTGACCGCGTAAACCCGCTTTTCGAGATCTGGGAGACGGTGGCCGGGGCGAACGCGCTGCTCGACTGCGGCGTGGACCGGCGTGAGCCCGTGCTGGAGAAGGCACTCGCCTTCCTGCGCACGAACGAGAACGCGGAAGGGCTGATCTGCCACAACCGGCGGTGCCGTGCGGGGTACTGCCTGGAGACCACGGCCGAGTACCTCCTCCTTCTCTCGAGGCTGGACGGACCGGGCAGAATCGCACCCCGGCTGGCTCCCGTCGTCACCCTGCAGGCCGCGACAGGGGAGTGGGTGATCGGCAACCCCGACGTGCGGGATGTCCCGAATTTCGCGTCGGTGACGGGCTTCGTGCTGGCGATGCTGGACGCCGCCCGCCTGAAGCCACGCTCTCGATCCGGGGCCAGGGACTGGCTTCTCGCCCGCCAGACGGTGGCCGGCGACTGGGGGCAGGCCTGGGAGTATTACGGCTGTTCGGCGTATCCGCTGTGGCCGGTGCTTCGGGCCCTTTCACAGCTTGACGGAGCGGCCACCAGAAAGGCCCGGGAGCGGGCAGAGGCCTTCATCCGCTCCAGCCAGGCGACGGACGGCAGCTGGACCTTCGTGGATCCGCAACGGGCCCGGGGCGTGTCGAGGGAGCTGCAGACCGCCCTGATGCTCTCCGCGCTCCGCCACGCCGGCCCGGTCCGGAACCAGGTGGCGATCCAGCGAGGCGTGGAGTTTCTGCTCGCCTCTCAGCGCCCGGACGGGAGCTGGGACGGCGGCCTCTTCCCGATCGACAGCGCTCGTTACCAGAAAGAGGAGAGCGCCTTTGCCACCGCGCGCGCAATCAGCGTGCTCGCGTGGTATTGCTCGCGCCCCGGACGCTAGCCGGTGCAGTGGCTCCAGGACCTCTACGCGCGAGTGGTGGATCACGTCGAGAACCACCCAACGCCGTTCGAAAGGTACCTGCATCTCTTCTTCGCGGTTCTGGCCGTCCGCCTGGCGCTGGAGTTCTTCTCCAGCCACCGCCTCTTCACGCTGGACGACGTCGTCCACATCGGGCTCTGGTTCGTCTTCATCGTGCTGGCGTTCGTCCTGCAGCTCCATCTCTTCTCCGGCGAGCGGATCGAGAAGGTGGCGAAGCTGGTGGTCGTGTTCTACATGTTCGCGTGGTCGGCGCCCATCCTCGATCTCCTCACCAGCCGGGGCGTGCCCGCCCGGATGAACTATCTATCGCTCCACTCCTTCCGGGATATCGCCTGGTCGTACGTGACCGTCGGCGGCTCCAGCATGATGCGGGGCGCCACCCTCGGCATCCGCGTAGAGATCGTGCTGCTGGTGCTGGCGTCGTTCAACTACGTGAGGATCAAGACCGGGAGCGTGACCCGGGGCCTCCTCGGAGCCTGGTCCATCTATACCGTGCTGTTCCTCTCGGGCGCGGTGCCGCTCCTGCTGGGGCTGGTCGTCCGCGGCTTCCGCCTCGCGTACCGGCAGGGGGACCAGTCGACCCTGCTGTTCCTCCTCACTCTGGACCTCGCCCTGCTGTTTGCGGCTTTCTGGCGGCACTCGGCTCGCTGGATGAGGCAGGTGATGGCTGCGATCCCGTGGGGCGCGGGTCTCGTCGCCGTGCTTCTCGCGCTCCTCGGCGCGGGGCTCGGGTCGAAAGGCTATCCTGACAACGTGCGGCTCGACCCGACCACACTGTTCTGGTTTGCCCTGGTGCCGGCCCTCCTGCTCTGCCTGGGGGCCTTCGCGGGCCTGCCCCGCACCGGGGCCGATCCGGAGAGGATCCGGCGCACCGGAACCGGGCTGCTCCTGCTCGTCCTTGCGATCGGTACGATGATCTCGCCGCGGATCCTTTTCCTGTCAGGCGTGATCTGGGGTTTGCTGTTCCTGCTGAACGAGCCGCCCCTGCGCCTTGTGCAAGTGCCGGTCGCGAGGAACGTGCTGGAGGCCCTGGCGCTGGTGTCGGCTGCGCTTCTCGGATTCGTCGCCCTTGGGGGGCCGATGGTCGGCTTCCCCCGGCCCTGGCTCCTCTGCCTGCTCGCGGCCGCGCTGCCCGCCGGACTTCTCGCGGACCTCGCGAGCTCGCGGCCGAAGGACCACCGGAGGCCTGGCGTCCTGCCGCGCCACTACGCGCTGATAGGGCTCGCCACCTCCCTGGTGCTGGCGGCGTTCGTGGCCGGCGGGCTGCTCCTGCTGCCCACGGCCTCGGCCCGGGCCCTCCTGGCGGCGCTCGCGCTGCCGCCAGTCGCCTGGCTCTGGAGGCGACCGGAACGGACCCAGTGGATCGCCGCGTCCTTCGTCCCCGCCTGCGCCCTGCTGGCTGTTGTCGCGTGGAAATGACTTTGGAGGTTTCTCGATGAAGAGGTCCCTGGTGCTTCGGATGTCCTTCTCGGTCGGCCTGTCGGTCCTGTCCGCGTCCGCGGGCCAGGCGCAGACCACCCTCTGGTCCGTCAACTTCAACAACGGGTGTGCGGCCAACTGCCTGGCCGGCACCTACGGTGGCTGGTCGATCCTCGACAACGTGGATGGCGTGTCCGGGGGCTCGCCCAACAACTGGTTCGTCAGCTGCGCCGAGGAAGGCGTGCCGCCCCCTGGCTGCGGTTCCACCTGTGTGGGAGACGCAGCGCTCCACATCGGAAACGACCCGGGCTCAGGCGGCGACACGGGCGCCCATTTCAACGAGACCGGAGCCACGAATGCCACCTTCCGGCTCGCCGTTTCCCCGACCATCAACACCACCGGGGCTTCCGGCCTCACCCTTTCCTTCGACTTCATCGCCTACGGGAGTGCAGCCTGCTCCGATGATCGGGCCCAGCTCCGGCTCAGTACCGACAACGGGGCGACCTGGCCGGTGGGCTTCCAGTACTGTCTGACCACCGTCTGCTGCGGGGCGTGCAACGGATACAGCGCCGGGCAGTGGACGCGCTACACGATGGCCCTTCCCGCGGCTTTCGACAACAACCCCAACGTCCGCGTGGGCTTCCACTGGAGGAACAACGGCAACGGGAGCGGCACGGACCCGTCAGTCGCCATCGACGACATCCTCCTCGTCGCAGCGACCACTCCGGTGACGCTGATCAACTTCTCCGTGAAGTGACCCGGTCGGGTCTGTTTCGTGGGGCCTCCGGGCGATCATGGCTGAACCCCTGCTGCTGACCGGCAGCCTCCTGCCGGTCCTCGCGGCGCTTCTGCTCGAGCCTCGCCTGACCCGGGAGCTGCTGCGAGACCTGCGGGTGCCGCGCATCCTCCACTACGTCGCGCTGGGAGGGCTGGGCATGGCGCTTTTCCTGCGGCAGTCCGGCCAGGCCGGGCGGATCCCGGATCCCGATCTGTTGTGGCGCTTCCTGCTCTTCGCGGTGGCGCTCTCCTACGCCGCCGTCTTCGCGATCGTCACCAACAACCTCGAGGACGTGGCCGCGGACCGCGTCACGAACCCTGACCGGCCGCTGGTGCTGGGGACGGTGAATCCGGCCGTTTACCTGCGGGCCGGGGTGCTCAGCCTGCTGGCCTCCCTGCTGGTCGCCGTCCTGGCCGACCGCCGGATGCTGGCCGGAGTCCTGGCGATCACCGCCGGCTACTTCGTCTACTCGTGCCGTCCCTTCCGGCTGAAACGGGTGCCGATCCTCTCGAAGCTGCTGATCGGTCTGAACTCCCTCGCCGTGGCCGTTTGCGGCTTCGCGCTGGCCGGCGGCGACTTCCGGGAGTTTCCCCCGAGCTGGGCTCTCTATCTCCTGGTGCCGCTCTCGCTCGCCGCCAACTTCGTCGACCTCAAGGACACCGAGGGGGACCGGCGGACTGGGGTCGCCACCCTGCCCGTGCTGCTCGGGGAACGGGTGGCCCGGCACTGCATCGCCGTCTCCACGGTCGTCGCCTATTCAGCGGCGGGGTTCCTGCTCGCCATCCCATGGGTCCATCCGCTCAATGCCGGAGTCGCCGCGCTGCATCTCTACGGCCTCTATCGGAAGCCCTACGAAGAGGGAAGGGTGTTCGCAGTGTATGTCTCGGCCCTCTTCGCCCTGGACGGGATCCTGCTGCTCTGAGGTCCCCGGCGAAGGGGCGAAGCGCGGTCCGCTCAGAGCTTCGCGACTTTCGCGGCCATCACGATGCCGTCCGGGCCCCTGAACCCTTCGACGCGAACGGTGTCACCGGCCTTCGGAGCTCCGCTGACGGCCGTCATCCGCGTGACGAGCACCTTCGTGTCGCCGACCATCCACGTCGCGACGCCCATCATCCCCTCCGGGTCGACGCGGTTCACGATTCCCTCGAGCACGACCTGGGTCCCGACCGGGGGAGCCGTCGTCAGCTTCGCGATCGCGACCGCGAGATACGTGCCGTTGACCTGCTTCGAAGCCAGGATGCCGACCTCGTCGCCGACTTTCGGGTCGCCGATGACCCTCGTCGATCCGTCCACGTCGAAGATGCGGTCCGGCCCCTCTCCCACCTTCGGACCGATGGTCCAGGAGGTCGGAGAAATCGATCTCACCACTCCCTGGTAACGCTCGGTCGGGACCGTCGGGAGCGGATCGGAGGCCGCGATCAGGAGCGCGAGGAGCGAGCCGTCCGGCAGCGGGCGGGAGAGGATGTCGACCTCGTCGCCGACCTTCGGGCTGCCGACGACCTTCGTCTCGGCGTCGACCTTCACGACGTCCTTCGTGCCGTCCCCGCGGACGATCGTCCAGGAGTCGGTCCCGATGGACTCCACGACACCGTGAAGGCGTGAGGTCGGAATCGGGCTCGGAGCCAGCTTCATCACCCGCGTCGCGACGAGGGCCTGTGTTTCCGCCGTCGCGGCGACGAGGACGAGGTCCCCGACCTTCAGGTCCTCGAGTCCGGCCTGCCCGGTGCCGTCCCGGGGGCCACCGTAGATCGTCCTGGCGGTCACTTTCACGGCGAAGCCCAGGACGGTCAGCGTCCGGGCGGTCAGGTCGAATCTTTCGACGGCGCCGGTGAAGGTCACATCGGTCCGCTGGGCCAGAACGACGATGCTCTTCGCCTTCGGCATCGCCTGCGTCGACTCGACGAAGGCGACGAGCCGCTGCCCGATCTCAAGGTCGGCCGTCGTCCCGGCGATTCCGCTGGAGAACCGGACGGTCGCGTCGGTCGCGTCGAAGTGGACGAGGCCGTCCAGGAGCGTGACGATCGGCCCGCCGCCGACGAACGGGATGTTGATGGACGTGACCGTCCCCTCGATCGCGGCCTGGGGCGGACCTTCGACCGTCGGCTTCGGCCGGACGTCGGCTGCGGCCGGGAGGGTCAGGAAAAGGAAGAGGGCCGGGAGAAGGAGAGCGGGTCGGGAAGACTTCATCGAGAACCTCTCATCTGCGGGAGGCGGGGCCTCCCCTCCCAAACGCATTATGTCCCTGCAGGGAAGTGTCCGAACGGGCGGGATCCCACGCGACCCGGGCGCGCTCAGGCCGCCGGACGGCCGGCTCGGGAGGGCCAGATGGCAAACGCGACGCCGGTGAAGATCAGCACGGCGGCGCCGAAGAGGCGGGAGGAAGGCCGTTCGCCGAGGGCGAGGAAGGCGAGCGCCCCGGCGAAGAGGGGCTGGATGTAGATGAAGAAGGCCGTCGTCGAGGCTCCCGTGCGGGCGAGGGCCCAGGCGTTCAGGGCGTAGGCCCCGACGGTGCCGAGGAGGACGACGCCCGCCGCCGCGGCGACGGTCCTGGCCGAGAGGTCGGCCGGGTGGAGGCGGACGAGGTCGGGGAGGGCGATGAAGACGATCGGGACCGCCCCGTAGCGGAAGGCCTGCGCGACGAAGGAGAGCGCGGAGCGCCGGGCGAGGACGTCCCGGGCCCGGACGAGGAAGAAGGCGTACGCCGCCGAGTTCGCCGTCACGAGGAGGTCTCCGGCGAGCGTCGCGCTTCCGAACGAAAGACCGGCCGGGTCGAGGAGGAAAACGACTCCTCCGAACGCGATCGGGACGCCGAGAAGGCGCCGGGCGGACGGTTTCTCCCGGCGCATCAGGAGTTCGATGACGATCGTGAAGACCGGGACCGTCGCGACGAGGAGCGTCGCGTGGGTCGCGGTCGTCCGGTGGAGGCCGGAGATGAAGAGGACCTGGTTGGCGACGATGCCGAAGAGCGCGAGGAAGGCGATCTCGAGCCGGTCGCCCGGGCTCTGGCGCGGGGCGGGCCCCGAAAGGGCGCGGGCGGCCAGGGACAGCAGGAGGGCGCCGAAGACTCCGCGGACGGCCGCGAGAGTGAAGGGCGAAAGCTCGCGCATGGCGACCTTCCCGAGGACGGGGAGGGTCCCGAAGAAGAGCTGGACGAAGAGGAGCGCGACGAAGGGGGCGAGACCCGACTCGCGGGCCCGGCGCTCAGCGGCCAAGGGGAATCGCGGCGACGATCCCCTCGGCGGGCCCGGACGGGGAGTCGACGATCAGGGGCGTCCCTTGCGTTTCGTGCTCGCGCCGGACGTACGCGAGGGCGACCCGGCAGCCGCGGAGGGCCGAGTCGACCGCGCTCGTCACCCGTCCGACCTTCTCCTCTCCCGCGCGGACCACGTCGCCGGCGGCGACGGCGCACCCGTGGGGAAGGAGGATCGCGACGAGGTGCCGGTTGACGTGCCCGTAGGTCTTCAGTCGGGCCACGGTCTCCTGGCCGAGGTAGCAGCCCTTCGTGTACGAGATCGCCGTCCGTTCCAGCCACGCCTCGTTGGGAAGGACCGTCTCGTCCAGCTCCGCGCCCCAGCGCGGAAGGCCCGCCTCGATCCGGCCGGCCTCGAGGGTTTCCGGGCCGACCGCCGCCGCGCCGAGCCCGGAGAAGAGCGCGAGGAGCCGGTCGGGGGTGTCCGGACCGGATTGGAGGTCGAAGCCCTCCTCTCCGGAGCGCGAGACGCGGACGACGCGGACGGTCGCCCCCGCGGCCTCGGCCGACAGGTGAGAGAACGGCGCGGCCGCGGGCTCGGCAATTCCGGCGGACGCCAGGATGCCGGCCGAGGCCGGTCCCTCGAGGTGGACGACGCCGGTCGTCGCCGTCCGGTCCTCCATCGTCGACCGGCTGAAGGGAACGTAGCCCGAAAGGGCCGCCAGGAGGGGCGCGGCGAGGGAGGGTTCGCAGTCGAGGAGGAGCTCCTCCGCCGTGAGCCGGAGAACGGCCATCTCTGCGCGCAGCTTCCCCTTGGGCGTGAGAAAGGCCGCGTGACAGCCCGAGCCGGGCCTCAGCCCCTTCACGTCGTTCGTCAGGAGTCCGTGGAGGAGCTCGGCGCAGTCGGGGCCCTTCAGCGACAGGCTTCCGCGTCCCGCCAGCACGGCGACGACGGCCCCCGTTCGGAGAAGAGCGGTACGGTCGCTGGAATCGGGAATCGTCGACATTCGTGCGATTCTCGCATGTGCTGTAAAATGAGGCGCTTGAACGAATCCACAGCGAAACCACGCGCCCCTCGCCGCCGCCGGCGGACGGGACGTGCCGCATCCACCGGTGCGGCAGAAGCCGCCGCGACGCCCGCCTCCGAGGTCTCCTTCTTCGAGACCGAGGCGTACGCCCCCTCCAGCACGACGATCGTCGAGACGGTCGCCTCCGCCGCGCCCCCCGTGAGCATGAGCCAGGACGATCAGAAACTCGCACTCTTCATCGACATCGACAACGTCATCATCGGCCTCCGCGAGAGCGGCCACCCGAAGTTCGACGTCAAGCTCCTCATCTCCCGTCTCCTCGACAAGGGGAAGATCGTCATCAAGAAGGCCTACGCCGACTGGTCGCGGTACGCCGAGTACAAGCGGGCGTTCCACGAGTCGGCCTTCGAGCTGATCGACATCCCCCAGCACAAGATGACGGGAAAGAACTCGGCCGACATCCGGATGGTCGTCGACGCCATGGACCTGGCGTCGAACAAGGAGCACATCACGACCTTCGTGATCGGCTCCGGCGACTCCGACTTCTCGCCCCTCGTCTCCAAGCTGAAGGAGAACAACAAGACCGTCCTCGGCTTCGGCGTGAAGGGCTCCACCTCCGAGCTCCTGATCGAGAACTGCGACGAGTTCATCTACTACGAGGACCTCGTCCGCGAGCAGGTGAAGGTCCCGGCGTTCGCCGGCCTGACGGAGAAGCAGCGCGAGGTCTTCGCGCTCCTCATCGACTCGATGCAGGCGCTCAAGCGCGAGAACAAGGAAGTCCTCTGGGGCTCCATGGTCAAGCAGACCATGCAGCGCAAGAACCCGAGCTTCTCGGAGTCGTACTACGGCTTCCGAGCCTTCTCCGAGCTCCTCGAGTCGGCCCAGAAGCAGAAGGTCATCTCCCTGAAGCGAGACGCCAAGAGCGGCTCTTACATCATCACGGGCTTCGGGCCGGGGACCGCCGCCTGACCTCGTGACGGAGGGCCGCCCGGCCGGGCCGGCGGGTGGCGAGGCCCCGGGTTCGGGCCTCATGGAGACCGAGGGAAAGCGAGCGACGCCATGATGAAGCTCTTTGGACTTCGAGGCTCCGAGGATTTCGCGCGGCAGGTGGCCTCGTTTCTCGACGTTCCCCTCAGCCGGCACGTCGAGCGGCGATTCGACGACGGCGAGACGTACGTGCGCAGCGACGAGAACGTCCGCGGCGCCGACGTCTACGTCATCGACAGCCTCTACAGCGACGCGGAGATGTCGGCGGGGGAGAAGCTCGCCACGCTCCTGATCTTCCTCGGGTCACTCAAGGACGCCTCGGCGGGCCGCGTCACCGTCGTGGCTCCGTACCTGGCCTACGCCCGGCAGGACCGCAAGACCGAGTCCCGCGCCCCGATCACGACGAAGTACGTCGCGACTCTCCTCGAGGCGGCCGGCGCCGACCGGCTCCTGACGATGGACGTCCACAACCTCGCGTCGTTCCAGAACGCGTTCCGGATCCCGGTGGACAACCTCGAGGCGCGGACGCTCTTCGTGGAGTACCTGACGGGGCGCGACCGGGAGGGCCACGAGGTCGAAGGCCCGCACCTCGAGGTCCCGGGCGACCTCGTCGTCGTCTCTCCCGACAGCGGCGGGATGAGCCGGGCCCGCCGCTTCCGCGAAGGGCTCGAGAAGCGGACGAACCGCTTCAACCAGATCGATCTCGCCTACTTCGACAAGGAGCGTTCGACGAGCGGCGTGAGCGGCAGCAAGATCGTCGGCGACGTGAAGGGCCGGCCCGCGATCGTCCTCGACGACATGATCGCGAGCGCGGGAACGATCAAGGCCGCCGCGGACGCCATCGAGAAGCACGGCGGGACCGTCTGGGGCGCCTGCGCCACCCACGGCCTCTTCATCGGCAACGCGCGCGAGAACCTCGCCCGCGTGGAGCGGCTCGTCATCACCGACACGATCGCGCCTTTCCGCCTCGGACCGCGCGAAGGGCTTCACGTGATCCCGACCGCAAAGTTCTTCGCCCTCGCCATCGGCCGGACGCACAAGGAAGGCGGCTCGATCAGCCAGCTCCTGCAGACCTGACGGGTGACCGCCCTCCGCCCGCGTCTACGGGGGGGGCTCGATCCGCCAGATGCCGATCGAGCCGCCGATGGCGCCCACGCGCCGGCCGCGCTGGCGGAGCGCGGCGCGAATCCGCTCCAGGCGATCGGCGTCGGCGACGGCGCCTTTCGATCGTAGGAGTTCCGGACCGAGGGCGAACGGCGCCTCGCCCACGGCGAGAAGGGTACCGGGGCGGTCTTCCTCGCCCGGCAGGGGAGGCCTGAGGACGGGAGCGTGCCGGGCGGGAAGGTCGCCTCCGAAGACGACGGTGCCGAGCCCCGCGGGCGCGAGGGACGGCGCGGTCTCCTTCAGCCGGAGGAGGTCCTGACCCCAGTCGAGGCTGCTGTCGACGAAGAACCGCCGGCCCCCTTCGGGACCTCCCGCGAGAGCGTTGAAGAACGACAGCTCGTGCGGGTGGACGGTCGCGATCTCGACGCCCGCCACGAGGAGCGCCCCGAGCGTCGCGGCCCGGCGAAGGCGCCCGAGGGGGAGGGCGAGCGACGCTCCCGCGACGATCGCGGCGAGCGGGAAGAAGAGGAGGGCGTGCCTCACCCCGATGTTGTAGGTCGTGCGGGAGGAGAGGAGGAGGAAGAGGAGGAGCGAGGCGCCGAGGAGCGACGCGAGCCGGCGCGACTCCCGCGCCGCGAGCGCCACGCCGAGGCCGAAGAGTAGGCCGAGGGGCGCCTTGACGGCGAGCGCGACGGGGAAGTACCAGGGCGAGCCCTCGCGCGACACCTTCCCGAGGAAGTAGTTCACGCCGGCTCCGACGTCGCTCTGGAGGGCGACGGAGAAGGTGCCGGTGAGGAGGTTCCCGAGGGGCGGCAGCGTGTCTCCGGCGGAGAGGGCGAGCCGCGCGGCGGCGGGGGAGCGCCCCTTGACCTCGAGCCGGTCGACGGCGAGAGCGTGGCGGTCCTCAGGGGTCTGGTTCCGGCAGGCCCACCCGAAACCGGCGAGGGTGACGAGCAGCGCGACCCCGGCGGCGGCGAGGAGCCGCCGGGCGAGGCGCGGAAGGTCGCCCAGGGACGGCGTGGCGTCGGCCGCGAGGAAGGGAAGCGTGCAGAAGGCGAGGAGGGGCGCGCTGTACTTCGCGAGGAAGGCGAGCCCCCAGAGAAGGCCGAGGAGCCCAGCGGCGTATCGCGCCTCGGGCCGCGCGAGGCGGGCGAGAGGAGCGAGGGAGAGGACGACGAAGAGAGTGACGGCGACGTCGGTGTGGACGACGCCCGCGTGCGCGTTGAGGGTCGGCTCGAGCGCGGCGAAGGCGAGGGCGGTGCACCCGGCCCAGGGACCCCAGCGGCGGCGCGCCTCGGCGCGAACGGCTGCGAGGAGGGCCGCCAGGAGCACCACGAACGGGAGGCGCGCCCGAAAGAGGATCGTCCCGGCGGGCGTCTCGTTGGCGTAGAGGAAGCGGAGGAGGCGTGCGGGGCCGGCGGACGAGCGGAGCGGGTCGTCGGCGGGGCGGATCGGCAGGCCCGCGAGGGCCGTCCCGGCGAGCGCCTTCGCCAGGGGCGGGTGCTCGGGATTCCACCGTCCCGTGCCGTTCCGGACGATCTCCACGGCCGCCGCGAGGTGCACCGGCTCGTCCGCGGTGGCCGCGTCGCCGGAGAGATGGTGGACGGCGAGGCCCGCCGAGAGGAGGACGAAAACGAGCGAAATCCACGGTTCGAGCCGGGGCGATTCGCCTTCCCTGGAGCTCGTCCGGAGCCGGATCATCCGGCGCATGCTAACTTCGGGCGGTCGTGACCGCCGTCCGAATGCTCTCCCTGACGCTTCCCGGGCCCACCGGCTCCCTCGAGGCGCTCCTTCGCCTCCCGCCGAGCCCGGCGGGCGCCGCCGTCGTCGCCCACCCGCACTCCTCTCTTCGGCGGAACGATGCACACGAAGGTCGTCCACCGGACCGCGAAGTTCCTGGCCGAGCGGTTTCACCTCGCCGCGCTCCGATTCAGCTTCCGCGGAGTCGGCGCCTCGGAGGGGAGCTTCGACGAGGGGCGAGGCGAGACGGACGACGTCGTCTCCGCCGTCCGCTTCGCTCGCGACAAGTATCCGGACGGGCCGCTCGCCCTCGCGGGCTTCTCGTTCGGGTCGCTCTGCGCGGCGCGGGCCGCGCTCGTCGTCGAGCCCGCCGTCCTTCTCCTCATCGGCGTCCCTTCGGACCGCTGGCCCGAGGAGGAGGCGAAGGCTCTCGAGGGAAGCAACGTCGTCTGGGTCCAGGGCGCCGCGGATCAGTTCGGGCCCGGGCAGATCGCTCTCGAAACGGCTGCCCGCCACGGCTTCCGGGCGGCCGTCGTCCCGGGCGCGGACCATTTCTTCACCGGGCGGCTCGACGCGCTCGAGAAGATCGCCGTGGGCCTCCTCGTCGAGGCCGGGCTCACGAGGCCGCGGACCCACGCCTGACCGCACCGAGGACGACGATGCTCGCAGACGCCGAGAAGGCCGACCTCCTGAAGCGGGCACGGCACGCGGCCGCCCGGGCGCTGGGTCTCCCCGAGGGGAAGAAGGACCTCCCGCTTCCCGTTGGGCTCCTCGCCGAGCCCGGAGCGGCCTTCGTCACCTGGAAGAAGGACGGCCGGCTGCGCGGCTGTGTCGGAAGCGTCGAACCCTGGCGGCCGCTCGCGGAAGACGTGGAGAAGAACGCCGTGGAGGCGCTCCTCCACGATCCGCGCTTCGCTCCGGCGCCGCCGCGCGATCTTCCGAAGCTCTCTCTGGACATCTCGGTGCTGACGCCGCTCGAAGAGGTCGTCGAGCCTCTCGTCGGGATCGAGATCGGCGTTCACGGCGTCGTGGCGAAGAAGGGCTCGCGCTCCGGCCTCCTCCTGCCGCAGGTCGCGCCGGAGTGGGGCTGGGACGTCCCGGCGCTCCTGGCGCAGGTCTGCCTCAAGGCGGGGCTTCCGGAAGACGCGTGGAGGTCGGGCAACCCGCCCGCGACGATCTACCGTTTCTCGGCCGAGGTCTTCGGAGAGAGCGCGTAGAGGAGGATCCCGGTGGCCACCGCGGCGTTGAGGGATTCGACGCGCGGCGAGAGCGGGATCCGGACCCTCAGGTCGAGCCCCTCGACGATCGGCGCGGAGAGGCCGTGCCCTTCCGAGCCGATGGCCAGGACGAGGGGCGCCACGCCCCGGAGGACGTCCGGCTCCCGGCCGCCGTGGGCGTCGGCTCCCGCGAGCGTCGCGCCGGTGGCGCGGACCCACTTCACGGCGTCGGTCGAGAGGACGTTCTTCACCACGGGGACCCGGAGCGCGCTCCCGGCCGAGGCGCGGAGCGCTTTCGGCGAGAACGGCGAAGCGGTGCCCGGCGTCAGGACCACTCCTCCGGCACCGAAGGCCTCGGCGGCCCGGAGGATGGCGCCGACGTTCGCGGGGTCCTGGAGCCCGTCGAGAAGGAGGACGAGCCGCGCGCCGGCGAGGGCCGCGAGGGACGAGGACGGTACGGGGGCGAGCGCGACGAGGGCGCGCGTCGACTCGAGGTCGGAGAGGCGCGCGAGGACCCGGCCCGAGACCTCGACGATCTCGGCGCCGGCCCGCCCGGCACGGTCCACCGCGAGGGCGTCGGCCGGAGTGAGGTCGGCGGCCGCGAAGACGACGTCGGGGACGAGGCCCGCCTCGAGCGCATCGACGAGGGTCCGGGATCCTTCGAGGACGACCACCGCGCCTTCCCGCGCGGCGCGGGCGGCCGCGGCGATGCGAGGGTTCGTCGGGGAGTCGATGCGCAGGCTCACGGCCCCTCCGCCGGATCGCCGGGCCCGCGGGAGGCGAATCGCCGGACGGCCCGCCGCTGCTCTTCCGTCTGGGGCGATTCGGCGAAGACCCTGCTCTTGGGAACCGCCTGCCAGAGGACGTCGAGGAGGGCCAGCGCCTCGTCGCCGGTCACTCCGTGGCGGCGGGCGAGGAACGAGGCGACGGCGGTGCCGGTCCGCCCGATCCCCCCCCAGCAGTGGACGTAGGCGGGCTCCCCGCGTTCCACGGCCCCCTCCAGCTCCGCGACGATCCGCTCGAGCCCTCCCGCGGCCGGGACGCTCATGTCCCGAACCGGGTGGCGGACGGTCCTCACGGAGATCCCGCGCGCGGCCGCCTCCTCCGCCAGCACCCCCGCGTAGGGGTCGAGCGGGCCGGTTCGTCCGCTCTCCCTGGCCTCCGTGAGGTCTACGAAGAGCCGGATGCCGGCGTCGAGGAAGGCGCGGAGCCGCTCCCGGCCCTCCTCCTCGACGAAGGAAAAGGGGTACTCGCCGGCGAGAAGAAGACCCGGAACGACCCAGTAACACTCGGAGATCGGAAGCGACGGCGGCATCGGCTCGTGAGTGTAGACCCGTGCTTCCGGAGCCACCGGAAGGCGATCCGGCGGAGCGAGGCCCCGATCTCGCCGGGAAAGGTGCCGGTCTCGAAGAGGGACCCCGGAAAGAGCCGGGAGGGCTGGATAATCCGTCCGGGATGAGATCTCTACGGACGCTGGCGATGCTGGTTCTTCTGGTCGCGGGCGCGGCCGGCGCTCCGAGCCTCCGGTCCGCGCCCCCGTCGCCCGAACCGCTCGCGTTCGGCGTCCTGAACCAGCGCAGCGTCTCGCTCACGGCCGAGTACTGGAACCCGATTCTCGAGTGGGTGTCGCGCCGGAGCGGCGTCTCCCTTCGGCTCCGGATGGGAAAGACGGCGACCGAGACGACCCGGATGACCGTTCAGGGCGAGTTCGCCTTCGTCTACACGAACCACCTCTTCTCGCCGGAGAGGGTCCGGCTCGGCTACCGCGTCCTCGCGCGGGCGGACACGGAAGGGATCCAGGGGGCCGTCGTGGTGCGCTCCGGATCGGGGCCGAAATCGCTCGCCGGTCTCCGGGGGAAGACCGTCGTCTTCCCGTCCGAGGAGGCGTTCGCCGGTTTTCTGGTCCCCATGGACGCCCTCGTCCGGGCGGGAGTCGACGTGAGCCCGGTCTTCGCCGGAAACCAGGAGGGAGCTCTGGCGCAGCTCTTCGCCGGCCGGGCGGACGCGGCCGGGGTCAACAGCTCCTTTGCCCGCGACTACGCGAGACGCGAGGGGATGACGTACGGCGTCCTCTGGGCTTCGGAGACGTATCCCGACCTTTGCGTGATGGCGCGGCCGGACGTCCCCGCCGCGGCGGTCGAAGCCGTTCGGAGGGCTCTCGTTTCGATGGCGAGGGATCCGGAAGGAGGGCGCATCCTCTCGGCCGGAGCCACGCTCCTGAACCTCCCGTCGGCAACGGGGTTCGTGGAGTCGGACGACGTGCAGTACGAGCCGTATCGCCGCTTCTACCGGACGACCCTGGTGAAGGAGTAGGAGGTGGCGGCGGCGCTCTTCGGAGGAGTCCGGGCCCGGTTGAGCCTTCGGACGCGGGTCGGGCTCGTCCTTTTCGTGGCGGTCGCGGCTTTCGTGGCGGTGTTCCTCTGGGCGTCGCTTTCCTCGAGGGGCCAGGACCTGCGCCAGGAGCTGCGCGAGAGTGGCCGGACCAGTCTTTCCCTGATCGAACGGACCGTCGCCGAGCAGGCGGTCATCGGCGACTACTCGGCGATCCAGCAGGCGCTCGAGGCGGGAGCCCGGCGCCCGGACGTCGATTCGGTCTCGTTCGTCGACGAGCGGGGCGGCATCCTCACCGTTTCGAACCGCGACAGTCATTCGGACGCCTCGCGGTGGGCGGGCCGGCTCCTCCTCGGCGGGGCCCCGGAACCGGTCGAGCAGGAGGTTCGCCTCGGTGGACACGGCTACGGCGTTCTCCGCCTCGAGATGGACCCGTATCCGACGGAACTGCGGCTGCATCGGGCCTTCGTCACGCAGGCTTCGGTCTCCGCCGTGGCGATCGTGGTCGTCCTCGTTCTGACGTGGATTCCGCTCCGCGCCAACCTCCGGTTCCTTCTCCGGCTGCAGGAGGCGGCCCAGCGCTTCGAGGCGGGGGATCACGAGGCCCGCGTCGCCGCCTTGCCGTCGAGCGCTCCGGAGCTTCGGCGCACGGCGGAGGCGTTCAACGCGATGGGGGACCGGATCGAGGCGCTCGTCGCGGCCATCTCCGAGGAGCGCCGCGCGGTGGACGCCGCGGCCATCATCCTGGAGACCGACCTCGAGGGGAGGATCACCTCGGCCAACCGCCGGTTCGCCGAATCGACCGGGCGCCCGAACGTCGAGGTTTTCGGGCGCCTGCTGGCGGATGTCCTGGAGGAGGGTTCCGAAGTCACCACCCCCGGCGGATGGGCGGAGACGGTCGCGGGCCGCTCCTTCCGGGGCGAGGTGCGGGTGGAGCCGGCCGGGGGAGCGACCGTCTGGCTCGACCTGGCCGTGACGCCGATCCGCGGGCGCGACGGACGGGCGGAGAGGGTCCTCGTCATCGGCTTCGACGTCACCGCCGAGCGGCTGGCGTCCGAAGAGCTGCGGCAGTCGCGGCAGATGCTCCGGCTCGTCCTCGACAACATCCCGCAGCTCGTCTTCTGGAAGGACCGCGATTCGATCTATCTCGGGTGCAACCGGAACTTCTCGTCCGCGGCGGGAAGGGGGGCTCCGGAGGAGGTCATCGGCCTCTCGGACCTCGACCTGCCCTGGAGCGAAACGGAAGCGGAGTCGTACCGGCAGGACGACCGTCAGGTCATGGAGACGGGAGAGCCGAAGCTCCGGTTCGTCGAAACGCAGCTGATGGCCGACGGACGGCTGGCCTGGGTGGAGACGAGCAAAGTTCCGCTCCACGACGCGGCGGGCAACGTCGTGGGAGTCCTGGGCACCTACGAGGACGTCACGGACCGGCGGATCGCGGAAAAGCGGATCGAGTACCTCGCCTTTCACGACGGGCTGACCGGACTGCCGAACCGCTCCCTCCTCGAGGATCGTCTCTCGCAGGCCATCGCGACGTCGCGCCGCCACGGCAAGACCTTCGCCGTCCTCTTCGTCGACCTCGACGGATTCAAGGGGATCAACGACCGGCTCGGGCACGAGCCGGGGGACGAGCTGCTCAAAGAGATGGCTCACCGACTCCTCGGCGTCGTCCGCGAGGGAGACACCGTGGCCCGCCTCGGGGGAGACGAGTTCGTCCTCCTCCTCCTCGAGCTCGGCTCCCGCGAAGACGTGGCGACCGCGGTCGGCCGGGTTCTCGACGCGGTCCGTGTCCCGACGCCTGTCGGCGACGTGCCCGTGTCGATCACCGCCAGCGTCGGCGTCTCGCTCTACCCCGCGGACGGCACCGACGGCGACGCCCTCCTTCGCTACGCCGACGTCGCGATGTACCACGCCAAGGAGCGTGGCCGCGACGGCTACCAGTTCTTCGACCGCGAGATGGCGCGGGCGTTTCGCGGGCGCCACCGCGACGTCGAGCGGATCCGGAGGGCGCTGGCCGACGGGGAGCTCTTCCTCGTCTACCAGCCGACGGTCAACATGCGGACCGGCGCCGTCGTCGGAGCGGAGGCCCTCATCCGGTGGCAGGAGCCCGGGAGGGGCGTGAAGCTCCCGGCCGAGTTCCTGCCCGAGATCGAGGAGAGCGACCTGATCGTCGACGTCGGGACGTGGGTCCTCGAGGAGGCGCTCGCCCGCGCGGAGTCGTGGCAGGCGGCCGGCCTCGACCTGCGAATCGGCGTGAACGTCGCCGCCCGGCAGATCCAGCACCCCGGCTTCCTCGCGACGCTCGAGGCGGCGCTCGCCCGCCACCCCGGTGTCCCGCGGTCGCGGCTCGACCTCGAGATCCTGGAGACGACGGCGCTCGACGACGTCGGCCTCGTCCAGGGGGTCATGACGCACTGCCGGGAGAGCGGCGTGCGCTTCTGCCTCGACGACTTCGGGACGGGGTACTCGTCGCTGTCGTACCTGAAGCGGCTGCCCGTCGACGTCGTGAAGATCGACCAGGGCTTCGTCCGCGACATGCTCGAAGACCGCGAGGACCTGGCCATCGTGGAAGGGATCCTCAGCATGGCCGCCATCTTCGGCCGCGAGGTCATCGCCGAAGGGGTGTCGACCGTGGCCCACGGCGCCGAGCTCCTCCGCCACGGGTGCGAGCTGGCGCAGGGCTACGGGATCGCCCGCCCCATGCCGGGAGACGAGATTCCCGGGTGGATCCAGGACTGGATTCCGGACCCGTCCTGGGCGCGGACGACGACGGACGCGAGACGGGCGCGGCCCGCGGGCTTCGGCGGCCTCGGGCCGCCCGGGCGGCCTCCCGATCGAATAATAGAAAATCAAGACCTGACCCCAATCCGAGGGGTGCTTCGCTCGGCGCCCGAAGGGCATGAAAAAAGGGGAGCCCGCGATCGGGCTCCCCTCGGAATGCCGGGACTCTTCCGGGTATCCCTTACTCGAACCAGCCGTTCACGTCGATGATGAGGTGGGCCGTTCCCGATGCCTGCTCGGCGACGGCCGAGATCCGGCCGAGCGCGTCCACTCCGATGATCGCGTTGTTGGCCCGCGTCTTGTCCGGTACGTAGTTCAGCGTCGAGGTGCCTGCCGCCGGCGTTCCTCCCGGGATGAGGACGATGGCCCCGGCGACCGTCTGGCCCGTCACCGTGACGTTCAGCGCGAGGGCCCTGGCCGTCGGCGGGATGCCGCACTGCCCGTTGATGGTGAAGAGCCGCGGGACGCCGGCGGACATCGCGGGGCCGCCGTGCGGGCCGTCGGGGTCGCGCGTGTCGACGACCCGGCAGGGCGTCGCCAGGTGGAACCCCAGCGCCACGGAGGGCGAGGTGCAGGACACCCTGGCCGAGAGGACGACGTCGTCGACCCACCAGCCCGCGTCGGAGACTCCGTCGTCGGAACCCATCCGCCAGCGGAGCCGGATCGACTGTCCCGAGAAGTCCGAGAGGTCCACGACGACGGTTCCGAAAGCCGTGTTGTCGCCTGACCAGGCCTGACGGCCTCCGAGCGGGTTGCTGTAGGAAGAGGAAAGCGTTCCGACGTAGCCGCCCTGGACGAATCGGGCGGCGTTGGCGGGGATCGCCCCTCCGTTGCCCGCGAGGATGTCGTACCAGGTGGTGCCGTCGAGCGACCACTCGAGCACCCCGCCGTCATAGAGCGTGCTGCCCGCCTCGGTGTTGTAGCGGTGCGAGAACGAGAGAGTCGACCCGGGGGCGATCGTGTGCGCCGCCGACGTGATCAGCTGGCGGTCGGTGATCGTCGAGGGGTCGTCGACGAAGAACGAGTGGGTCGGGGAGCTCGAGGCCGTCGTCACGAGGGCCCAGGCGGTTCCCGTCCCCCCGGTCGTCCAGTTCGTCGCGCCCGACTCCATGTCGTCCTGGAAGGCGATTGCGGGGGCGCCGGTCGGCGTCCCGGACTTCAGGACGACGTTCGTGTCCTCGATTCCGCCCCGGCAGGGGCCGGTCCCGGCCGCGTCGTCCTCGGCGCGGACGGCGTAGTAGTGCTTGACCCCGTTCGCGGGGGTCGTGTCGGACCAGCTCGTCCCCGTGAGGCAGGTCGCGATCCGGTTCGCGGCACCCGGCGTGAAGCCGGCGACCGTCGAGCGGTAGACGTTGTAGACGAGCCCTGTACCGCAGCGGGCGGTGCCGGCGGCCCAGGTGAGGTCGAGCGTGCAGGTGGCGGCCTGGGCGTTGGCGACGGAGGCGACGCCGGCGAAGGTCGGCGGCAGGAGGCAGATTCCGGTGGCGGCGGCCGAGGAGCAGGTGGAGCGCGCCGATTCGCAGGAGTCGGCCGCGCGCGCCGTCACCTGGTAGGCGTAGGTCGTGCCACCGGAGACCGTCGTGTCGCTGTAGGCGAAGGCGGTGAGGCCCTGCGCGATCCGGGTCGTGCTGGTGGCGGGGCAGGTCCCTTCCTGGCGGTAGACGTCGTAGGTGGCGGCGCCGGAGACGGAGGCCCAGACGAGGTCGATCTTGTTGGCGCCGTTCGGCGTCGCGGTGAGGGTGGCCGGAGCGGCGGGAGCGGTGCAGGCGTCCCGGCCATCGATCGCCATCACTCCCGTGCCTGCCGGATCGAGCCAGTTGCTCAACCGTGTGTCGGCGGTCCCGCCTCCGACCCAGGAGACCGAGAGGCGGCCGTAGTAGTCGGAGAGGTCGCTGGCCCCGCACGCGGAGGGCCCGCCGTGAAGCTGGCCGATGACCCTCTTCTCCTTGCTGTAGAGAGGCGAGCCGGAAGAGCCCGGCTCGGTGACGCCGAGGCCCCAGATGGCGCGAACGTGGCTTCCGTCACCTGGAACGGCCGGGTTGTTGTAGGACGTGGTCGTCGTGCTGACGTAGGAGAAGGAGATTCTCTTCTCGTCGTTGTTCGGGTGGTGTACGGCGGGACACGGCGTGGCGGGGGTGCAGGCGGATTCGCCCGTCGAGCGGTCCCAGCCCGCCCAGAAGACGTTGAACGCCGCCGGCGGGACGGTGTCGAGCTCCACGAGAGTGAAGTCCGAGGCCGCGCTCGCCGCCCGGAAGGTCGCGCCGGTCATGAACTGCGCCGACGAGCCGTCTCCCGCGCCGCCGCTCTCGGGGCTTCCGACGGGGCGGCAGGTCGAGTTTTCGAAGTTCCAGTAGGTGACGAGCGAAGGAGCGTTCCCCGCGTTGATGCCGCAGTGGTTGGCCGTCAGGAAGAACTGCTTCGTACCGGGCCCCGCGGTCACGCTGTTGATCATCGAGCCGGTGCAGAAGGCGCTGCCCCCGGTCGAGATGTTCGCGACGGAGCGGATGATGTCGCGGTATCCGTCTCCTTGCGGGCAGACGACGTCGACGTTGCAGGAGCCCGACTTGTCGCTCGAGGACGACCCGAAGCCACGGTAGTCGTGTCCGACGCTCGTCAGCTCGAGGACGAGCTCGCTCCGGCGCGCGGACGGAAGCGTCACGGTGACGAGGACCTCGTCCCCCTTGACGACGGGCGTCCAGAGCTGGCCGTGGGGCTTGTTGTCGGCGGGCGTGAAGGGCCTCGGTCCGTACTTGCCGTCGGGAGTGGCGACGACGAGGCTCCCTCCCGCCGGCATCTTGTAGCGCGTGAAGCCGAGGTTGAGCGTCAGGGCACCGGGAGAGGAGATCAGGAGCCGCCACGTCGAAACGCCCGCCGCCTCCTCCCACGCCCCGGAATTGAGGGTGTCGATCTTCACGGGGACCGGGATGGCGAAGCGGGGCGGCAGCCCGGCCGCCTCCCGGCCCGGATCCTCGGCAAGAGCCTGGGTGACGTCGACGGGAGGGAGGACGATCCGGGGGATTCCCGTCGGGCCCTTTCCCGCGTCCGCCGCGCCGAGAGGGAGTGAGAGAAGGATGGCGGCCGCGATGAGCACCGACAAGCCACGGTTCCTGTACGACATCGTGCTTTCTCCTCTGCCGGCCCCGGCCTCTCCCGTGCGCGCACCGCGCGGGCCCGGAGCTTGCCGTTCAATTCGGCGTCTTTCCGTCCAAGGACCAGGCCTCCCGGCGCCCGGAAGGTGGACTGGGCCGTCGGTCCGGCACGCATTGTAATGGGCCTCGTCGGGTCAGGGGCCCCGCGCCAGGGCGGATTACTCGAACGACGGGTCGCGCCAGACGGGCCTGCCCTCGAAGAGGGTCAGAAGCACCTGCGTCTTCAGGATCTCCTCGGGCGGCGCGGCGAGGAGGTCGCGCGAGAGGACGACGAGGTCCGCGCGCCTGCCCACCGTGATCGACCCCCGCTCCTTCTCACCGAAACCTGCCCACGCCGCGTCGATCGTGTAGTGGCGGAGTGCGTCTTCCGTGGTCACCGCGAGCTGGGGCTGCCAGCCGCCCGCGGGCTTTCCCTCCCGGGTCCTGCGCGCCGTCGCGCAGTAGAGCCCGCGGAAGACGTCGGGGGTCACGACCGGCCAGTCGCTTCCGAAGGCGAGCCGGCCTCCGCTCTTCTCGATGAGCCGCCAGGCGAAGCCGCGGCCCGCGCGCTCCGGTCCGACGTTGCGCGACCAGACTTCCTCGTTGTTCTGGTCGGGGTTGGCGTGCAACGGCTGCATCGAGGCCACCGCCCCCAGCGCCGCGAAGCGCGGGGCGTCCTCGGCGGCGATCGCCTCCACGTGCTCCACCCGGTGCCGGCGGTCCCGCGGCCCGTTCTGCTTCGCCGCCGCCGCGTAGGCGTCGAGGGCCATGCGGATCCCGCGGTCTCCGATGGAGTGGAGCCAGACCTGCAGTCCCGCCTTGTCCGCCGCCGCCACCGCCCGGTCGAGGGCGGCCTGCTCCCAGCGCGGCGTCCCCTTCCCGAGGGCGGGGTCGTCGGACCAGGGGGAGAGCATCGCCGCGGTGTGCGACTCGATCACCCCGTCGACGTAGCCCTTCACTCCGCCGAAAACGATGGCCCCGTCGGGGTAGCGCTTTCCGAGGCGGACGGCCTCCGCGATGCCGGAGGCGGGGTCGTCCGGCGGGATGTCGATCGTCATCCGCGTGCGTACGGTCAGCTTTCCCTCCCCCCGCGCCCTCTCGAGCAGGGGAAGGAACCGGGCGACCTCCCCGGGAGTCCAGCCCGCATCCTGCACCGCGGTGATCCCGGTGCGGTTGAGAAGGGTCAGCGCCTGGAGGAGGAGGGCGTAGTGCCGCTCCGCCGTCGGCTCGGGGATCAACGCCTCGACGAGGCTCCCCGCCGCTTCCTTCAGGGCCCCGGTTGGCTCGCCCGTCTTCGGGTCCCGCACGATGGTGCCGTTCACCGGGTCCTTCGTCTCTTTCGTGATTCCGGCCAGGGCGAGCGCCTTGCTGTTGGCCCAGCCGGTGTGACCGTCGTAGCAGTCCATGTAGGCCGGCCGGTCGGGGACGACCGCGTCGAGCTGCTCGCGCGTGGGAAGGCCCCCCGGGAACGAGCCGTAGACCCAGCCCCGTCCCACGACCCAGGGGCTGTCCGGGTTGGCCTGGGCGAACTTGCGGATCCGTTCCTGCATCGCGGGCAGGGAGGTCTCTTCGGCGAGGTCGACGCGCTCGAGGTTGCGGGCCCCGCTCATCAGGTGGATGTGCGCGTCCTCGAAGCCGGGCGTGACGAGTCGGCCCTTCAGAGCGATCGTCTTCGTCTTCGGCCCCTTCCGCTTCGCCGCCTCCGCGTCGCTCCCGACGAAGAGGACGCGCCCGTCGCGCACCGCCACCGCCTCGGCCCAGGGGCGGGACGGGTCGGCGGTCCAGATCCGTCCGCCGGTCAGGAGCAGGTCGGCGGCAGGCTCGGGGGCGGGAACGGCGGCGGGGGAGAGGAGCAGGACCGCGAGCAGGGCAGACAGCATCGGTTCCTCCAGCCGGGATTGTCGTCCGATAAGGCGTGACGTGCGGCGACCATCCGCACGCGAGTCCCGCCATCCCGCAACCCGAGGCGTGACGAATCGGGCGAATCGCGCGCGGGCCGATAATCAACGGGTGAGCCCGCGCGGCCGTCCTCGATCCGGTGATGGCCCGCGATCGTGCCTCAGCGTCCTCCCTCGTCGAAAGTCCGTCCTTCAGGAGCCGCCGTGACCACACCGTACCCCCACCTGCTGGCCCCCCTCGACCTCGGCTTCACGACGCTTCCGAACCGCGTCCTGATGGGCTCGATGCACACGGGGCTCGAGGACCGCAGGGCCACCTTCCCGCGCCTCGCGGCTTACTTCGCCGAGCGCGCGCGGGGAGGGGTCGGGCTGATCGTCACCGGCGGCTTCGCGCCCAACGTCGAAGGGTGGCTCTCGCCCTTCGGCGGCCGGCTCGCGACGCCGCGCGCCGCCCTGGCGCACCGGATGATCACGGGTGCGGTCCACGCCGACGGCGGGAAGATCGCCCTGCAGATCCTCCACGCCGGCCGCTACGGCTACTCGCCCTTCTCGGTCGCCCCGTCGCGAATCAAGGCGCCGATCAACCCGTTCACGCCGCGCGCCCTCTCGGCGGCCGGCGTCGAGAGGCAGATCCGGGCCTTCGTGCGAGCCGGGGCGCTGGCGCGCGAGGCGGGCTACGACGGCGTGGAGGTGATGGGCTCCGAGGGCTACTTCGTCAACGAGTTCCTCGTCACCCGGACGAACAAGAGGACCGACCGGTGGGGTGGCAGCTACGAGAACCGGATGCGCCTCCCGGTCGAGATCGTCTCGAGGCTCCGCGAGGCCGTCGGCCGCGACTTCATCATCGTCTACCGGATCTCGATGCTCGACCTCGTCCCGGGCGGCAGCAGCTGGCCAGAGGTGGTGCGGCTGGCGAAGGCGATCGAGGCGGCCGGCGCCACGATCCTCAACACGGGGATCGGCTGGCACGAGGCCCGCGTCCCGACGATCGCCACGAGCGTCCCCCGCGCGGCCTTCGCGTGGGTCACGCGGAAGCTGAAGGGGGAGGTCGGGATCCCGCTCTGCACGACGAACCGGATCAACGTTCCCGAGGTCGCCGAGCGGATCCTCGCCGAGGGCTCGGCCGACATGGTCTCGATGGCGCGTCCGCTCCTGGCCGACGCGGCGTTCGTGAAGAAGGCGCGCGAAGGACGCGCCACGGAGATCAACACCTGCATCGCCTGCAACCAGGCGTGCCTCGACCACGTCTTCAGCCGGAAGACCGCCTCCTGCCTCGTGAATCCCCGCGCGTGCCACGAGACGGAGCTGGTCTTCGCGTCCGTCGCCCGGAAGAAGCGGATCGCCGTCGTCGGGGCCGGCCCGGCCGGCCTCGCCTGCGCCACGGGCCTGGCGGAGCGCGGCCACGACGTTCACCTCTTCGAGGCGGCGGCCGAGATCGGCGGGCAGTTCAACCTGGCGAGGCGGATCCCGGGCAAGGAGGAGTTCGCCGAGACGCTCCGGTACTTCCGCGGAAGAGTCCAGGCGACCGGCGTCACGCTGAAGCTCGGGAGCCGTGCCGCCGCGGCCGAGCTGATCGAGGCGAAGTACGACGAAGTCGTCCTCGCCACGGGCGTCGTCCCGCGTGACCCGCGGATCCCGGGCCAGGACCACCCGATGGTCCTCTCGTACCTCGACGTTCTGCTGGGCCGCAAGCCGGTGGGCAGGTCGGTGGCCGTCGTCGGCGCCGGCGGGATCGGCTTCGACGTGGCGGAGTTCCTCGTCCACGGCGAGAAGCCCGCGGAAGGGACAGGCCCCGACCTGGCACTCTGGATGAAGGAGTGGGGCGTCACGGACCCCGAGACCTCGGCGGGCGGACTGACCGAGCCCCGGCCGGAGCCTCCCGCGCGGAAAGTCACCCTCCTCCAGAGGAAGAAGAGCCGGCCCGGTGCGGGACTCGCGAAGACGACCGGCTGGATCCATCGGGCCTCCCTCAAGATGAAGGACGTCGAGATGCTCTCCGGCGTCCAGTACGAGCGGATCGACGACCGGGGGCTCACGATCCGCTTTGGAGAGAAGCTGGAGAAGACCCGGCGGATCGAGGTCGACAACGTCGTCCTCTGCACGGGGCAGGAGCCGCTCCGCGATCTGGAGGCCCCGCTCCGGGAGGCGGGCGTGAGCCTGCATCTCATCGGGGGCGCGGACGTGGCGGGCGAGCTCGACGCCAAGCGCGCCATCGACCAGGGGACGCGGCTGGCCGCCCGGCTCTGAAGGGGCCGGTATGCTGCGTCCGGAGCCCACGAACATGAAGAGCACCCTCCAGAACCGCCAGTTCCGCCTGATCGCCCGCCCCTCCGGTCTCCCGAAGAGGAGCGACTTCGACCTCGTCACGACCGCGATCGTCGCGCCCGGCCCCGGCGAGGTCCTGGTCCGGGTCCGGTACCTCTCGCTCGACCCGGCGATGCGCGGCTGGATGAACGAGGGGAAGTCCTACATTCCTCCGGTCGGCCTCGGCGAGGTGATGCGCGCGGGGGGAGTCGGGAGCGTCGTCGAATCGAACGATCCGGCCGTGGCGGTGGGAGCCACCGTCGTCGGCCTCACCGGCGTCCAGGAGTACGCGACCGTGAAGGCGGCGGAGGTGACCCGGGTGGATCCGGCCCTCGCGCCGCTGCCGCGCTACCTCGGGGCGCTCGGCATGCCCGGCATGACCGCCTACTTCGGCCTCCTCGACATCTGCCAGCCGAAAGAGGGCGAGACGGTGGTCGTCTCGGGGGCCGCGGGAGCCGTCGGCGCTCTCGTCGGGCAGATCGCGAAGATCAAGGGGTGCCGCGTCGTGGGAATCGCCGGCGGAGCGGAGAAGTGCCGGTACGTCACGGACGAGCTCGGTTTCGACGCCGCGATCGACTACAAGGGCGAGGACGTCCGCGAGACCCTGAAACGGCACGCCCCAAAGGGCGTCGACGTCTACTTCGACAACGTCGGCGGGGAGATCCTCGACGTCGTTCTCTCGCTTCTCGCGCGCCGGGCGAGGGTCGCCATCTGCGGGGCGATCTCGCAGTACAACAACCTCGAAGGCGTCGAGGGTCCGAAGAACTACCTGTCGCTTCTCGTGAACAGCGCCCGGATGGAAGGCTTCGTCGTCTTCAACTACGCAACGCGCTACGGCGAAGGAGTCCGCGCGATGGCCGCGTGGCTGGCGGAGGGCCGGATCAAGGCTCGCGAGGACGTCGTCGACGGGCTGGAGACGTTTCCGGAGACGCTCCTGAAGCTCTTCAAGGGCGAGAACTTCGGGAAGCTCGTCCTCCGCGTGGCCGGCGAGTAGGCCGCCGGCCCGCGTCTCTCTCTGCGTGGAGTTACCATTCGGCACTCCGTTTGAGGCGGGGTTCCCATCATGCCTTCGAATTCGGACCCTGCCCGTTCCCCGGACCTCTCCATCGTCGTCGTCTTCGGTCCGCTGCGAGACCGCGCCGCCGGCTGCCTCGACTCGCTTCTGACCCAGGACGCCGTCGGCAGGACCGAGATCGTCCTCGTCGACCTGAGAAGCGACCTCGGGCCGCTGACGGGGTCCGGGCACCCGGCGGTGGTCACTCTCCAGATGCCCTCCGACACCAGCTTCGTCGCGGCACGGGTGGCGGCGATCCACGCGGCTCGCGGCGCGGCCGTCGCCTTCGTGGAGGAGCACAGCCGCGCGCTGCCGGGCTGGGCCGGCGCCGTCATCGCGGCGCACGCCGAGGGCTGGGCGGCCGTCGCCTCCGAGATGCACAACGCCAATGCCGGCGTCGGCGCCGCGGACGTCAACGGCGTCATGAACTACGGCCTCTTCGGGCCGCCTCTCCGGCGCGGCGAAGGGACGATGGCGCCTCCGTTTCACACGAGCTTCGCCCGGGCGGCGCTTCTCGGCCTGGGCGACGCCCTCGAGCCGGCCGCCTTTTCCGACATCTGCCTCTGGGACGAGGTCCGTCGTCGCGGCGGCCGCCTGCTGCAGGAACCCGCGGCCCGTCTCGCGCACATCAACGAAACGACGCTCTGGGCGCCCCTCCTCGCCGACTTCCACTTCCACCGGTTCTGGGTCGGGTTCCGGAGGACGCACGAGCGGTGGTCGCTGGCCCGGACGCTCGCCGCGGTCGTTCTCGTCCCCGTCTATCCGGCCTACTACCTGTGGCTCTACGGAAAGAGGCTGGCCGAGCGCGACCCCGCCAGCGCCCGGCTCCTGAGGCGCCACGCCGTCCACGCCTACCTGCGCCAGCTGGGGCCCGCCGTGGGACAGGCTGTCGGCATCCTCTTCGGTCCGGGACAGTCCGCCCAGCGTTTCACGCGCTACGAGATCGTCGAGCCGCGGGCGACGGCTGGCGGCGGGAGCTGACGCGGCATGCCCCGGGTCTCCGTCATCCTGCCCGCCTACCTTTCCGAGGCGACCGTTTCGGGCTGCCTTTCCGCGCTGCGCGGGCAGACCTTCCGGGACTTCGAGGTGGTGCTGGTGGATTCGGGTCCGGGAGGTGGGACCGGCGCCATCGCGGCCCGCGATTTCCCGGAGGTGGTCTGCCACGTCTCCGCGGCCCGAATGCTCCCGCACGCGGCGCGCAACCTGGGGGTCACCCTGGCTCGCGGGGAGCTGCTCGTCTTCTCGGACCCCGACACGTACGCCCACCCCGACTGGCTGGAGAGGCTCGTCGCGGCGTGGGAGGCGGCCGGAGGCATCGTCGTCGGGGCGATCGCGAACCACGGGCACCGATGGCTCGACACCGGGGTCCACCTCTGCAAGTTCTCCAAGCTCCTGCCGGGCGGCCCGAGCCGGCCCATCGACATCGCCCCGACGGCGAACGTCCTCTGCTCGCGCGAGACCTTCGAGGCCATCGGGCCCATCCCGGCCGACGTCATGCAGGGCGACGCCGGGTGGAGCCGCAGGGCACTTGCAGATGGGCACCGCCTGACGTTCGCTCCGGACGCCGTGGTCGACCACCACCACCTCGAGACGCTCCGGAGCTTCCTCTCCGAGCGCCGCCGCCGAGGCCTCGAGTTCGGACGGATGCGCCGGGAATGGGAGAACGACCACCCGGTCCGGCTCGCGCTGATTGCCGTTGCGACCGTCCTGCCGGTGCGAGCGCTCCGCATCGGCGCCCTCGTGACGTGGCAGTGCGCGCGAGCCGGTTCCCTGCTCGACCTGGCGTGGACCGCGCCGCTCGTCGCCGCGGGACACCTCGCCTCCCTCTGGGGCGAGGCGGTGGCGCTCCTCGGTCCTTCGGCGCGCAGGCGGCCGGTCGGTATCTGAAGCCAGCAACAAAGGGGAGCCCGCTCGCGCGGGCTCCCCTCGAATCCAGGTCGTGCCGGAAGGTCGTGAGGTCAGCGAATCAGAGCTTCGGCCCCGCCGCGATCACCTCGGGCGCGCACCCCTCCTCGAACCTCTTGAAATTCTCGACGAAGCGGGCCGCGAGCGACCGGTACCGGTTCGTGTAGGCGGCCTTGTCGGGCCAGGAGCTCGCCGGGTCCATGACGGAGTCGGGGACGCCGGGGCACGTGTTCGGGACCTCGAAGCCGAAGATCGGGTCCTTGCGGTACTCGACCGCGTGGAGCGAGCCGTCGAGCGCGGCGTCGAGGAGCGCACGTGTGTAGCGGATGGAGATCCGCTTGCCGATGCCGTACGGGCCGCCGACCCAGCCGGTGTTCAGGAGCCAGCAGGAAACGCCGTAGCGCTCGACCTTCTTCTTGAGGAGGTCGGCGTAGAAGGCGGGGTGGTGGACCATGAACGGGCCGCCGAAGCAGGCCGAGAAGGTCAGCTCGGGCTCGGCGCCGAGGCCGACCTCGGTGCCGGCGATCTTCGACGTGTAGCCGGAGATGAACTGGTAGAGGGCCTGGTCGGGCGTGAGGCGCGCGATCGGCGGCAGGACCCCCTGCGCGTCGCAGGTGAGGAAGATGATGTTCTTCGGGTGCCCGCCGCGCTTTTCGGGAACGGAGTTCGCGATGAACTCCAGCGGGTAGGAGCCGCGGGTGTTCTCGGTGATCCCCTCGTCGTCGAGGTCGATCTTCCGGGTGACCGGGTCGTAGACGACGTTCTCGAGGATCGTCCCGAAGCGGTGCGTCGTGGCGTAGATCTCCGGCTCGGCCTGCGCCGAGAGGCGGATCACCTTGGCGTAGCAGCCCCCCTCGATGTTGAAGACCCCCTCGTCGCTCCAGCCGTGCTCGTCGTCGCCGATGAGGCGGCGCTTCGGGTCGGCCGAGAGGGTCGTCTTGCCGGTGCCGGAGAGGCCGAAGAAGAGGGCCGAGTCTCCCTGGGGCCCGATGTTCGCCGACGCGTGCATCGAGAGGACCCCCTGGAGCGGCAGGAGGTAGTTGAGGACGGTGAAGACCGCCTTCTTGATCTCGCCGGCGTACTCGGTGTTGCCGATGAGGCAGAGCTGTTGGGCGAAGTTCAGCGCGATGAACGTCCCGGCGTTCGTCCCGTCGATCGGGGGGAAGCCCTGGAAGCCGGGGGCCACGAGGAGCGTGAACTCCGGGACGTGGCGGCGGTACTCCTCCAGCGACTGCGGGAGGATGAACATGTTCCTGACGAAGAGGCTCTGCCAGGCGTGCTCGGTGACGATCCGCACCGGGACGCGGTAGGCGGGGTCGGCGCCGGCGTAGACGTCCTGGACGAAGACGTCGCGCCCCTGGAAGTAGCCCTGGAGGCGGTTGTGGAGGTCGTTGAACTTCTCGGGGCTGTAGGGGCGGTTGTACTGGCCCCACCAGACGTGCCCTTCGGAAGAGGCCTCCTTGACGACGGCCTTGTCGTTCGGGGCGCGGCCGGTGTGCTTGCCGGTGTGGGCCACGACGGGGCCGCCCGCGGCGATGCGCGCCTCGCGGCGGAAGGCGATCTCCTCGTAGAGGGCTTCGCCGGGGAGGTTCCAGTAGGCCAGCCGCACGTTGGAGAGACCGTGGTTGGCGAGGCCGTAATCGGCCTTGCGCGCCGAGGCCTCGCCCTCGGCCGGGGTCTTGATGTCGAGCAGGTTCTTCACAGCCAGTCCCTCACGAGCTTCCTGTCGCCCACGTAGATCTCGTTGGGGGCGGACGGGTCGAGCGCCCACTTGATCCGGGCGATGCCCTCCTGGATCTCCTTGATCGTCCCGGCGTACGAGAGGCGGAGATAGCCCTCCATCCCGAACTCGCGGCCGGGGACGGTGACGACGAGCGCCTTCTTCAGGAGGAAGTCAGAGAGCTCGACGGACTTCTGCGAGTAGGCGCGGAAGTCGGGGAGGCAGTAGTAGGTGCCGTCGGGCTTGATCGTCTTCACGCCGTTGAACGAAGCGAGCTCGAGGAGCATGACGTTCCGGTTGTTCTCGAGCGTCATCTTCAGGCTCTCGACGGCGCTCTGGAGGCCCGACATCGCGCCTTCCGCCGCCGCCTGCAGGAGGACGGAGACGGTGGTCGTGATCTGCCCCTGGACGTTCGTCATGATCTGGACGAGCGGCCGCGGCGCGATGGCCCAGCCGATCCGGAAGCCGGTCATGCCGTAGAGCTTCGAGACGCCGTTGACGGCGATGACCTTCGACGTCTCCGTGTCTTTCTTCGTGTACTTGAAGCAGCTGGGCGACTTCTTCCCGTCGAAGAGGAGCTTGTGGTAGATGTCGTCCATGACGAGCCAGATCCCCTTGCGCTCGCAGAACTCGACGAGCGCGGCGATCAGGCTCTCGGGGTAGAGGACCCCGGAAGGGTTGTTCGGGCTGTTGCAGATGATGACGCGCGTCTGCGACCCGACGGCCTTCTCGATGTCTTCCATGCGGGGGACGAATCCGCCGTCCTCGGCGTGCACGATGACCGGGACGCCGTAGCACATCCGGACCATCTCGGGGTAGCTCACCCAGTACGGCGCGAGGATGACGACCTCTTCCTGCGGGTTGAGGACCGAGTAGAGGATGTTGAAGACCGACTGCTTGGCCCCGGCCGAGATGATGACGTTCTCGGGGGCGACGACGCGGTCGTAGTTCTCCTCGGTGTACCGGATGACCTGCTTCTTCAACCCCGGCGTGCCGTCGGCCGGCGTGTACTTCACGTCGCCCGTGTTCAGCTTCGAGGCGGCCGCGAGAATCGCGGCGATCGGGGCCTTGTTCTTCGGTTCGCCGACGCCGAGGTGGATGACGGCTTCGCCCTTTTCGCGCAGCAGCCGGGCCTGCTCGTTCAGGCGGAGCGTGGGCGACTCCGCGATCGATTTCGCGAGCTGAGAGACGCTCATGTGGTGAGGAACCTCCCTTTCGCCGGTGGGCCACTGGAGCTCTGCTCCGCGACGCCGAGGGCAACGTGGGATTGTAGCGGTGGCGCGGCGTTTACGCTGGCGTGGAAGCCTCCTCGGCCGGGGCGGGCGCGAACGGGTGGGCGAGGGGAATCGGCGGGAGCGGACGATTCAGCTCTCCGAATCGCAGGACCGAGGCCTGGTAGCCGACGCGGGTCATCGCGAGGAGCCAGAAGCCGGCCTGGCGGACGAGAACGAGCGCGGCGAGGCCGGCGGAGGTCGCGGGGTTCATCGCGACGCCGAGCGCCGTGAACGCGCCCTGGATCCCGAGGCCGAGGGCGAGCCAGAAGAGCCAGAGGCCGGCGGCGCGCCTGCGGGTCCCCCGGAGGATCGCCTTCGCGGCGCGGTAGGCGCCCCGCGCGTTCGGCGCGTCGCCCCGGGCGAGGGCGATCCGCGCCAGGGTGAAGCGCAGGTTCACGTTCGAGGCGACGACGAGCGAGGCGACGACGGCCCAGGCGAGGCCGAGCGTCGCCAGTGTGCCGTTCGGAGGGGCGTTCTTGCCGGCGACCTTTCCGAGCAGGAGGACGGGGCCGACGACGAGGAGGCCGATCCAGAAGGCGAGGGAGACGACGTATCGGGCGAACGCCCAGGCCACCGGGCGGAAGAGAGCTGCCCCTTCGGCGACCGTTCGCCGGAGTGCCGGACGGGGCAGGCCGGAGAGGAGAACGCGGATCGCCCCGGTCGTGAGGAGGAGGTCGAGGACGACGGAGAGGAAGAGACCGGTCCCGGCCGCGGCGAAGGCGATACCGGTCTCGCGCGGGAATTCCCCGAGGAAGCTGAGGAAGGCCCACGAGTCCCAGCCCTTCAGAAGGCTCTCCCGGAACGGCCCCCGGTCGATCGGGGCGAGGAGAGGCCCGAAGGCGACCCACGCCGGGAGCGCCGACACGAGGAGGCCGAGCCAGAGGACGCCGGCGAGGCGGCGGTAGGTGAAAGCGGCCGAAAGGCCGGTCCTGAGGGGGGAGAGGGATGGGGTCATGTCGTGCGCTCCGTCAGCGAAGAAGCCAGAGGGAGGAGAGGAGGATCTGGACGCCGTGGAGGGCGTAGGCCCGGACCTTCGCGGCGGCCGACGGACCCTGCTTCTCGCCGGCGCGGCGGGCGTTATTCCAGGGGTTTGCGTCGAGGACGATCTTCCGCTCCGGGTCGACCTCGGCCTTCGCGAGGCGGGAAGAATAGGTCGTCCGGAGCCTCAGCCAGGGAGACCTCCCGTCCCACGTCGTCTTCCAGGTCACGCCGTTCTCGAACGTGAGGACGACCGCGACCGGAAGCGGGATCGTGCCGGTCCGGCTGACGAGGGCGGTCGAGTCGTACTGCTTCTTCGCCATCGTCTCCTTCTTCGCCGTCTTCGACTTCCCGCCGGGACCTTTCTTCGGCGCGTCGAAGCGCTTCCCCTCGTCGTCGTACCCGGCGAACGCCCGGGCTTCGGTGCTGGAGAGGCGGGTGACGGCGTAGTCGGTCGTCCCGTGCCCGTACCAGGTCTCCCGGTAGAGGGGCTCGAGCTTTCCTCCGGCGGCGGGCCGGAAGGCGTCGAGGAAGTCCTCCGTTGCGGGGTGGTCGAAGCGCCAGCGCTCGGCCCAGGCCCGGAAGGCCCTCCAGAACGCCTCTTCGCCGAGGACGCGCCGGATCTGGTCGATCGAGGTCGCGGCCCGGGCGTAGGAGTTGCGCCCGTAGGCGCCGGGCGCGAACGACCAGGACGGGGTGACGAGGCGGTCGACCTCGCGAGCCTGGATGGTCTGGATACGGCCCAGATCGAAGCTCCCGAACCTCACGCCGAGCGGGAAGCGGGCAAGGCCGCCGTAGCGCCGGTCCAGCATCTCGTACTCGGTGAACGAGTTGATCCCCTCGTCCATCCAGCTCTCCTCGAACTCGTTCGAGGCGACGAGGCCGTACCACCAGCCGTGGCCGAACTCGTGGACGACGATCATCTCGGGCTCGCGGAGGCCGTTCAGCGGCCAGGATCCGAAAGCGCGCATCGTCCCGGCCGTGAAGATCGTCTGGTACTCCATCCCCATCGCCCCGGACCCGTCTTCCGGAGGGTCGACGCAGCTGGACTGAGCGTAGGGATAAGGGAAGGCGTAGAGGCCGAACCAGACGAGAGCCCACTTCTGGGCGTCGGCGTAGCGCGTCCACTGCCCGAGGTGGTCCGGCTGCATGTAATAGCGCAGCTTCACGGGCCTGAAGCCGGCCCTGAGGTCCGCCTCGGACCGGCCGAGGAGCCTGGCGGCTCGGGCCAGCTCGTCGGCCGGCAGGTCCTTCGCCGGGTCGAAGAAATCCTCTTTCACGACGAAGCGGGGGTCTGCGGACCAGGCGAAGTCGTGAATGGAAGCCTGCTCGTAGACGAGCGTCTTCCGGCCCCCTGCGCGGGTCTCCTTCACGAGCGCCCCCGCGGAGGCGACGACGTAGCGCTCCGGGACGGTGAGGGCGACCCGGTAATCGCCCCAGTCCGCGTAGAACTCGGAGTTCGCGTGGTACTGGTGGGCGTTCCATCCCGGCCCGGACCGGCGTCGCCGGCCCCTGGGCTCGAAGACGGCGACCTTCGGGTACCACTGGCCGATCATGTAGAAGTCGCGGACGTACCCGGCGCGGGCGAAGACCTTCGGGATGCGGGACTTCCAGGCGATCTCGAGGGCGACCGATTCCCCCGGGGCGACGGGGGCGCCGAGAGGGACGGAGAGAACGGTCCGGTCGTCGCGGTTGCCGTCGTCGGGAGACTCGAATCGGGCCGACCGGAGGAGATCGACGCCGCCGAGGGTCATCGAGGTCAGGTCGATGGAGCCGAAGCCCTCCTCCTCGTCGGCCTGGTCGCTTCTCAGCTTCCCTCCCGACTCGCGAAAGAACGTCGAGCGGTTGTTACGGAAGGCGTTCCAGTAGAGGTGGAGCTTCAGCTCGGAGACGGGGACGTCGGAAGGGTTCGTCCAGCGGAGAGTCTCGCGTCCGGTGAGCTCCCGGCGGCCGTCGTCGAGCGAGGCGTGGATGTCGTAGTCGACGATCTTCCGTGGCGCCGGAAGGGCTCGGGCGGGGAGAGCGGGCAGGAGACAGCCGAGAGCCGCGGCTGCGGCGAGGACCCTCGAAGACATGGGAACTCCCTCCGGGAGACGAGGATAAGGCCACCCGGCTTCGACGGAAACGCCCTCGAGAAATGGATGCCGAAGATCCCGGACCGGTTCGGGGGCTGTTTGAGGGAAGGCGGGAGGCCGGGTGGTAAGATCGTCGATGTTTGCGAGTCGCCCGGCACCCTGGAGGGCGACGACGCTGGCGGAGGAGTATGAGGATGTCTGCGCTCAAGCCCGCAGTTGCCGCCCCGGCTCGGGCACATGTCTCGATCCTCGACAAGTGCGCGAAGTACACGGTCCCGGACGAGATCAAGGCGGCTGGGGTCTGGAACTACTTCCGGATGCTCGAATCGGGGCAGGATCCGGTCGTTCACATTGGCGGGCGGGAGCTCGTGATGCTCGGCTCGAACAACTATCTCGGGCTGACGTCGCACCCCAAGGTCAAGGAGCGGGCCATCGCGGCGGTGAAGAAATACGGCGCCGGTTGCGCCGGGAGCCGCCTTCTGAACGGGACGCTGGACATCCACGTCGAGCTCGAGGAGCGCCTGGCGGCCTTCATGCGCAAGCCCGCCTGCATCACCTTCTCGACCGGTTTCCTCTCGAACCTGGGTGTTCTCGGGACCCTTCCGACGAAGGGCGATGCCATCTACCTCGACCGGCAGGATCATGCCTGCATCTACGACGGCGCCCGGCTCGCCGTCGGGGCGGACGTGAGGAAGTTCAAGCACAACGACCCGGACGACCTCGTCCGGATGCTGAGCAGCCACCACGACAAGGCCGGGCGGATCCTGGCCGTCGACGGAGTCTTCTCGATGGAGGGGGACATCGCCCCGCTCCCGGCCTACGTCGACATCTGCGCCGAGTGGGGCATGGCGCTCATGGTCGACGACGCCCACGGCATCGGAGTCCTCGGCCGGACCGGCCGTGGGACCGCCGAGCACTTCGGCCTCGAGGACCGGATCGACATCACCATGGGGACCTTCTCGAAGTCCCTGGCGGCGATCGGCGGCTTCATCGTGGCGGACGCCGACATCATCAAGTACATCCAGCACAAGGCGAGGGCGCTCATCTTCACGGCGGCGCCCCCCCCGGCTTCCATCGGCGCCGTCCTGGCCGCCCTCGAGGTCATCGACGCCGAGCCCGAACGCCGGCAGCACCTCTGGGACAACACCAGGTTCATGATGACCAGCCTGCGGGCGATCGGGTTCGACTGCGGCGACTCCGAGACGCCCGTCATTCCCGTCGTCGTCGGGGAGGACTACCTCGCCTTCAAGATGGCCAAGCGCCTCGACGAGGAGGGGGTCTTCGTGAACCCGGTCGTCAGCCCCGCCTGCGCACCTGGCCGGGCTCTGATCCGGACCTCCTACATGGCGACGCACCGGCGGGAGCACCTCACCCGCGCGCTCGAGGCGTTCCAGAAAGTCGGCCGCGAGCTGGGGCTCGTCAGCTAGGGGCCGGGGCGTCCATCCCGGCGGTGTCGTTCATGCGCTCCGCGCACCACGGGCCGGGGAAGCCGCAGGACGCGACTTTCCCCTGAGGAGGTCGAGGTCGATGCCTGAAGGGCTGTCCGTCTCGGAGGTGTCTTCCGGCAGGGACCTGACGGGGTTCGTCGAGCTCCCATACCGGCTCTACGCCGGAGACGGCGACTTCGTCCCGCCGCTGCGAAGCGAAGTCCGCTGGATGCTCGACCCGGCGAAGAACCCCTTCTGGAGGCACGCGCGGCGGACGCTCTTCCTCGCGCGAAGGGGCGGTCGCGTCGTCGGGCGGATCGCCGCGATCGCCGACGACGAGCACAACCGGGTCCACGCCGACCGGACCGCGTTCTTCGGCTTCTTCGAGTGCGAGAACGACCCGGAGGCCGCCCGGGCCCTCTTCGAGGCTGCGGAGGCCGCCGCGCGGAAGCTCCTGCCGGGGTGCGACAAGCTCCGCGGACCGGTCAACCCCTCGATGAACGACGAGGTCGGGTTCCTCCTGGCCGCCGAGAGCGAGCCGGGGCCGCCCGTCCTCATGATGACGTACAACCCCGCGTACTACCTCGACCTGGCGTCGGCCGCGGGATTCGCCAAGGAGAAGGACCTCGTGGCCCTCCTGGCGCCGGTCGACGACCGCTCGTTCGCGCGGCTGGGGCGGATCACCGACGCGGTGAGGCGGCGCAATCCCGAGCTCACTTTCCGGACGATCCGGATGGAGGAGTTCCCGAAGGAGCTCGCGAAGGTCAAGGTCGTCTACAACGGCGCCTGGGAGCAGAACTGGGGCTTCGTGCCGATGACGTCGGAAGAGCTCGACGCGATGGCGAAGAAGCTGAAGGATCTCGTCTACCCGCCGATCGTCTGGTTCGTCGAAAAAGAGGACAAGCCCGTCGCATTCATGCTCGGGATGCCCGACTTCAACCAGGTGCTGATCCGGATGGGCGGGCGGCTTCTCCCCTTCGGATGGCTGAAATTCCTGCTCGGAAAGAAGAAGGTCGACCGCGTCCGCCTCCTGGCCTTCGGGGTCCTTCCGGAATACCGCCGGAAGGGGCTCGACGCCGTCTGCTACTTCGAGGGTTACAAGGCGGCGATCGCCGCAGGCTTCAAGACCGTCGAGTTTTCCTGGATACTGGAGGACAACCTCGACCTCCTGAAGCCGATCGAGGTCTTCGAGGGAAGGGTCTACCGCCGCTACCGGCTCGTGTCCAGGACGGTGCCGTCGGGCTCCTGACGGAAACGCCGGGCGATCGCCCGCGCCGCGCCACCCACGACGAGCGCGAGGATGGCTCCGGCCAGGACGTCGACCACGTAGTGGTATCGCCCCGCGACCGTCGCCAGGAAGAGGCCGACGGCGAACGGCAGGAAGCCGAAGAAGGTCTTCCGTGACCTGCGGGCCGCTTCGACGAGGACCGCGACCGTCACCATCGTGTGTCCCGAAGGAAAGCAGTTGTGCCGGCTCGTCTCGAGGCGGTCGAGCGTTCCGTCGATCGCCCGGGCCACCGCTCCGCGGGGGAGGGGGCCGGCGTGCGGGACCGTGAAGCGCGGGCCGATCGCCGGGGCGAAGAAGTAACCGGCGTAGCTGACGTAGAAGACGAGGAGCATGCCGAAAACGTAGGCCGGGAACCTCGCCGCGCGGACAGGGTCGCGAAGGTCGTCCTTCCAGAGGAGCGCGCCCAGGACGATGGGGTGGAAATAGTAGAGGGCGTAGCAGACGGTCAGGACCTCGAGAAGCAGGGTGCCCATGAAGGGCTCGAGGAGGCGCGTCGGGTCGGAGCCGAGGAAGAGAAACCGGTCCGCGGCCACGAGGAACGGGTCGAAGTCGACGCTGCTCGTGCCCAGGATGAAAGGGCCGAGGTTGTCGAAGACGAGAAGGAGCGGGAGGATCGGGCCGAAGTCGGCGACGCTCGCCAGGAGCGAGCAGCGGCGCGGCCTTCGCGCGCGAACCGCCGCGAAGGCGAACGGGAGGAGGAACGCGACCGCCACCTGGACGGTCGCGCCGGGCGCCAGGGCGGGGACGCCCGCTGCGACGCCGACGCAGAGAAGGAGGCCCGCGGCCCCGCTGGTCAGAAGGTCGGCGAGGGCGAAGCGCACGCCGCGTTGTAGCACGCGGAACCTATAATCGAGGGATGAACGCGATCGCGATGGCGGGTCTGCTCCTTCTGCTCGCCCCGACTGCGCTGGGCGCGGGGACGGAGGCCGTCGTCGTCGACCTCGACACCGACATCAACCCGGTCACGGCCGAGTTCGTCAAGCGGGCCGTCGACGATGCGGTGGCCGGCGGCGCGCCGGTCGTCGTCTTACGGATCAACACTCCCGGAGGACGGCTCGACTCGACCCGCGAGATCACGAAGACGATTCTCGCCTCCGCGATCCCGGTCGTCGGTTTCGTCCACCCGTCCGGCTCCCAGGCGGCGTCCGCCGGTTTCATCATCCTGATGGCCTGCGACGTGGCGGCGATGGCCCCGGGGACGAACACGGGTGCGGCCTCTCCCGTCGGGAGCGGCGGCGAGGAGCTGCCGAAGACGATCGGGAAGAAGGTCAGCGAGGACGCCTCGGCGTTCGTGAGGTCGCTCGTCGTCCCGCGCGGGCGGCCGGTCGAGGACGCCGTCAAGACGATCAGCGAGGCCCTTTCCTACTCCGAGACCGAGGCGAGCGAGAAGAAGCTCGTCGAGATCGTCGCCCGGGACCTCCCGGACCTCTTCAGGCAGCTCGACGGGCGGCCGATCAAGAGGGTCGGCAAGCCCGACGTGACGCTGAAGAGCGCGTCGTTCACCTTCCGGACCGAGGCGAAGACGAGCCTCGAGAAGGCCCTCTCGGTCGTCGCGAGCCCGATGGTGGCGGGCCTCCTCTTCCTGGTCGGCGTCGTCGGCCTCTACTCCGAGTTCCAGAGTCCCGGTGCGATCCTCCCGGGCGTCCTCGGGAGCATCTGCCTCCTCCTGGCGTTCTTCGCGATGTCGGTCCTCCCGACGAACTGGGTGGGCATCGGCCTCATCCTCCTCGGGGTCCTCTTCTTCTTCCTCGAGGTGAAGCTGACGACGCACGGCATCCTCGCGGTCTCCGGAGGCGTTTCGATCGTCCTGGGCGCCGTCCTCCTCTTTCCCCGCGACGAGCTCGCCCCCCGCGGCGAGCTCTGGTTCGTCGTGGGCGGGGCGGTCGCGACGACCGTCATCCTCGCAGGCCTTTCCTTCATGGCCCTCTCCGTTCAGCGCCTCCCCGGCCGGACCGGCGTCGCGGTCCTCGTCGGCCAGGTGGGGCCCGTTCGTGTCGGCGCCACGGGCGCCCAGAAGGTCTTCGCCGACGGTACGCTCTGGGAGGCCCGGAGCGCCGTACCCCTCACGGACGGGCAGCTGGTCGAGATCACGGGGCTCGACGGCCTGGTCGTCCTCGTCAAGCCCTCCGGGCGGAGCGAAAAGGTATGAACATGCCGAATCCGATCTTCATCGCGGCGATCTTCGTCGTCGTCTTCTTCCTCTCGAAGTGGGTCAACATTCTCAACGAGTACGAGCGGGCGGTCACGTTCTGGCTCGGCCGACTCGGGCCCGCCCCGAAGGGTCCGGGGCTGACGCTCATCTTCTGGCCGTTCGAGACGATGGTCCGCGTCGACCTCCGGACGATCACGCTCGACGTCCCGCCGCAGGACGTCATCACGAAGGACAACGTCTCGGTCAAGGTGAACGCAGTCGTCTACTTCCACGTCATGGACCCGGCGAAGGCGATCGTGAAGGTGGCGAACTACATGTACGCCACGTCCCAGCTCGCCCAGACGACCCTCCGTTCCGTTCTGGGGCAGGCGATGCTCGACGGGCTCCTCTCCGAGCGCGAGAAGCTGAACGAGAACCTCCAGGAGATCCTCGACCGGCACACCGACCCGTGGGGAATCAAGATCACGATGGTCGAGGTGAAGGCCGTCGACCTGCCGATCGAGATGCAGCGGGCGATGGCCAAGCAGGCCGAGGCCGAGCGTGAGAAGCGCGCAAAGATCATCCACGCCTCCGGCGAGTTCGAGGCCTCCAAGCAGCTGGCCGAGGCGGCCCACGTCATCGCGACCGAGCCCGCCTCGATGCAGCTGCGCTACCTGCAGACCCTGACGGAGATCGCCGCCGAGAAGAACTCGACGATCCTCTTCCCGGTTCCCATCGAGATGCTGGCCCTTCTCGGCATGAAGCTCCAGAAGGCGGGCAGGGTCGAGGAGATGGAGGCGAAGTGACCGAGGAGAAGGCCGCTCCGGTTCACTACCAGGTTGCGGTGACGGGCCGGCAGGCCGCCGGGTTCTTCCTGTGCCTCCTGGCGGCCCTCGGGCTGTCGTATTTCTTCGGGATGAAGACGGGGGCCGCGGCAAAACGGGGGCTCGACCCGATCTCTGCGCTCACGGCGCAATCGGACATCCCCGTGCCGACGGCCGAGCCGGAGGGCCGAGGCGAAAAGCCTGCTCCGGAGCCGACGGAGTCGCCGATCGGTTTCGTGGCCGCGACGCCGGAGCCGGCGCGGGAGCCGACGGCGGCCGTTCCGCCGACTCCCAGGGACACCCCGAAGCCGGCCGTCAGGGAGGAACCGCTTCCGCTGGAGGAGCCGAAGGTCGTAGAGCTCGCGCCCCCGCCGACGGTCGTGCCGACGAGAAAGGCCGCGGCGACCGCCGTCCCGGCGAAGGAGCCGGCGGCCACGAAGCAGGCCGCGAAGCAGGGCGACGACCTCTTCTGGGTCCAGGTGCTCGTCACGAGCAGTCCGGAGAAGGCGGACGGCCTCTCGAAGAAGCTGAAAACCGACGGGTTCAAGCCCGACGTCGCGCTCGTTCCCGGCAAGAAGGCGCTCTTCCGCGTCCGGGTCGGTCCCTACCCCGACCGGGCGAAGGCCGAAGCCGGGGCGAAGAGGGTCGAGAAGCTCGAGAAGCTCGAGACGACGATCGTCGCCCCCGGGAAATGAGCCGTCCGCTCCCGGTGCGGGGCGAGCCCGCGCTCCCCCCGTGGATCCGCGAGCGGAAGGTGAGGCTCTCCGGCCTTCACGAGCTGAAGAGCCTCATGAGGACGCGCGGGCTCCACACGGTCTGCGAGGAGGCGCGCTGCCCGAACCGCAGCGAGTGCTTCGAGAAGAAGACCGCGACGTTCCTCGTCTGCGGAGACGTCTGCACCCGGGCCTGCGGTTTCTGCAACGTGACGACGGGGCGGCCGGGGGCCCTCGACCCCGCGGAACCGGAGAACGTCGCGACGGCCGTTTCCGAAATGGGGCTCGAGCACGTCGTCCTCACCTCCGTCGACCGCGACGACCTCCCGGACGGCGGGGCGGCGCACTGGGTCCGCGTCGTCGAGGCGGTGAAGGCCCTCGCCCCGCGCCGGGCCGTCGAGGTCCTCACGCCCGACTTCCAGGGAGACGAGGCGGCGATCGACCTCGTGGCCGACGCGCGTCCCGACGTCTTCAACCACAACGTCGAGACGGTTCCCCGCCTCTACCCGACGGTGCGGCCGAAGGCGGTCTTCGAACGTTCCGTCGCCCTCCTGGCGCGGGTGAAGGCGCGTCACCCGGAGACGGTGACGAAATCGGGGCTGATGCTCGGGCTCGGCGAGGAGAACGCCGAGGTCCTCGAGGTCTTTCGGGCCCTGCGCGCGGCAGGGGTCGACGTCGTCACGGTGGGCCAGTACCTGCGTCCCGCCGCCTGGAACCTCCCCGTCGTCTCGTACGCGACGCCCGAACGGTTCGAATCGCTCCGCGCGGGCGGAGAGGCGCTCGGCTTCTCCTACGTTTTCGCCGGGCCGTTCGTGAGGTCGAGCTACCGGGCGGAGGAAGCTCTCGCCGAGTCGGTCCGGCGCCGGGCCTGAGCCCGATGGGTCTCGTCCCCGAGTCTCCGCGCGCCCGGGCGGGCGCCGCGCTCCTCTCGGGAGTCCTCCTCGGGCTCTGCTTTCCGAATGCGTCCCTCGTCGCCCTCCTGCCGGTCGCGCTCGTTCCGCTCCTCCTGGCGCTGGACGGCGTCCGGCCCGGCCGGGCCGCCCTCCTCGGCGGGCTTTTCGGGATCGCGTTCTGGCTGACGACGTTTCCCTGGATCTACCACGTTCTCCACCGCTTCGGCGGGCTCCCGGCCCCGCTCGCGGGGGTCGCGCTCGTCCTGGCCGCGATGGTCCCGAGCGTTCCGATGGCGGCGATGACCGCGCTGGCGGCCATGGCAGCCCCGCGGTCGACGGCGGCGCGCCTGCTCGTCTTCCCGGCCGCCTGGGTCGCGCAGGAGCTCGCGAGGACCTACGCCTTCTCGGGATTCCCCTGGGCGCTCGTCTCCTATCCGCTCGCCCCGTGGCCTCTCCTGACGCAGACGGCGGCCCTCGGAGGGGCCGCCCTGACGTCGCTTCTCGTCGTCCTCTTGAACGCGGGGCTCGCCGAGGCCATTCGGGGAAGAGGCCGGGCGAGGGCGACGGGAGCCGCCGTGGCGGTCGGGATCGTGGCGGCCTCGCTGGCGTTCGGCGCCGCGAGGCTCTCGAGCCCCGAGGTGTTCGCCCCGGGCGAGGGGCTGCGGGTTCTGATCGTCCAGCCGAACATCGAGCAGGACGTCCGGTACGCGCCCGGAACGGCCGAGCGGATCCATTTCGACGTGACGGGGCTGACGCGCGGTCTTCTCCGGAAGTCGCCGTCGGACCTCGTCCTCTGGCCCGAGAGCGCGACGCTTCTCGCCTGGCCCTGGTCCGAAGGATTTCGGCAGGAGATCACGCGGCTCTGCCGCGAGGAGAAGACGGCCCTCCTCTTCAACACGGTCTGGTCCGACCGGCCGTCGGACGACGAGGCGCCCTACTTCAACTCAGCGCTCCTCGTCGACGGGAGCGGCGTGGTGGGGGAGCCGTACCACAAGCTCCGGCTCGTCCCGTTCGGCGAATACGTTCCGCTCCGGTTCCTCTTCGGCTGGGTGAACCAGGTGAGCCAGGCCGCTCCGGGGTCCTTCACGGCGGGGACGAGGGCTATTCCTCTCGAGCTCGGGGGCGTGCGCTTCGGCGGGGCGATCTGCTACGAGGTCGTCTACCCCTGGATCGCCCGGGATCAGGTGGCGGCGGGGGCGGACGCGCTCTACACGCTGACGAACGACGCCTGGTACGGCGACGGCGGCGCGCAGGAGCAGCACTGGCAGGCGGCCGTCTTTCGCGCCGTCGAGACGGGGCGCCCGATGCTTCGCGCCGCGGTGACCGGCATCAGCGGCTGGGTGGACGGGCGGGGCCGGACCCTCGCGCGCCTCGGTCCCGGCGCCCGCGCCGGAATCGCGGGGCGGCTCCGGGTCCCCCCGCGCGATTTCCGAACGCCCGCGGGGCGCCTGGGCGACGCGGTCCCGGTCGTTTGCGCCGCGGCGCTCCTCGTGGCTATCCTCCGGGCGCGGGCGTCGGCTCGTCGAGAGCGCCCCGACGTCTGATCAGAAGGGACCCCATTCATGAACGAGGAACGGATCGAGAAACTGATGGCGCTGGCCACCCAGGTCGAGGCGCTACGGGGGTACCTTTGACGTCCGCCGCGCGGAAAAGGAGAAGGCCGAACTGGAAGCTCGGGCCGGCGCTCCGGAGTTCTGGAACGACGCGGCCGCGGCCCAGGAGACGCTGAAGAAGCTCAAGAAGGCCGACGTCGTCCTCAGCGACGACAAGTCCTTCCGGCAGAAGCGCGAGGAGCTCGAGGTCTTCGCGGAGTTCCTCAAGGACGGCGAGGCCGTGGAGCGGGACGCCGACGCGGCGATCGCGTCGATCTCGAAGTGGTCGCGCGAGCGGGAGCTGCGCTTCAAGCTGACCGAGCCCGAGGACGAGCTCCCGGCCCTCCTCGAGATCAACGCCGGCACCGGCGGCACCGAGGCCCAGGACTGGGCCGAGATGCTGATGCGCATGTACGTGCGCTACGGCGAGCTCAAGGGATGGAAGACCGAGGTCCTCGAGGTCTCCTACGCCGACGACGCGGGGATCAAGAGCGCCACCCTCCGCTTCGAGGGGGAGTACGCCTACGGCCACATGAAGGCCGAGCACGGCGTCCACCGGCTCGTGAGGATCTCGCCGTTCGACGCGGCCGCGCGCCGGCACACCTCCTTCGCGTCGGTCTACATCACTCCGGAGGTCGACGACACGATCGAGATCGAGATCTTCGACAAGGACCTGAGGATCGACACGTTCCGCGCGGGCGGCAAGGGAGGCCAGCACGTCAACAAGACCGACTCGGCGGTCCGGCTGACGCACCTTCCGACCGGCCTCGTGGTCTCGTGCCAGAACGAGCGGTCGCAGCACAAGAACAAGGACTCGGCGATGAAGGTCCTCCGCTCGCGCCTCTACAAGAGGGCGGTCGAGGAACGCCAGGCCGTCGAGGACAAGCGGGCCGGCGTGAAGATGGAGATCGGATTCGGCTCGCAGATCCGTTCGTATGTCCTCGCGCCCTACCGGATGGCGAAGGACCACCGGACCGGCTTCGAGGTCGGCGACGTCGACCGGGTCCTGGACGGGGACCTCGACGGCTTCGTCGAGGCGTGGCTCCAGATGGCGGTGAAGAGGGGCGAGAAGCATGCCCGCGAGAGGAAGAGCTCCGACTCGCTGGCGCTCGAGGACGAGGTGTGACGGCCGCCCCGCCCTGGATACTCGAGATCCGCCGGCGCCTCGAGCGGGAGTGGGTCGTTCCCGACGTCGTGAAGGAGATCGCCGAGGGGACTCCGAACGCGAAACCCGCCGCCGTCCTCGTCCCGCTCTACGTGCGGGACCGCGAGCTCTGGACCCTCTTCACGAAGCGGAGCGAGGCGGTGGAGAACCACAAGGGGCAGATCTCCTTCCCGGGCGGGATGGAAGCTCTCGACGACGCCTCGCCCTGGGACACGGCGATCCGCGAGGCCGAAGAGGAGATCGGCGTCCCGCAGAAGGCGATCCTCCGGCTGGGCGAGCTCCCCGAGGTCGTGACCTTCACCGGCTTTCGGATCCGTCCGTTCGTAGGGGCCATTCCGTACCCGTTCGAGATCCGGAAGAACCCGGGAGAGGTGGAGTCGGTGATCGAGATGCCGATCCGCGTTCTCCTCGGTCCGACGCTCGTCGAGGAGCGCGGCATCAAGTGGAAGGGGCGGTCGATCCCGACCCCCGTCTACCACGTGAAGAACAACGTCATCTGGGGGGCGACCGCGTTCCTTCTCGCGAGCCTCCTCGAGGCGCTCACGGACGGGGGGCGGCCACCGGACTGACCCGGGGGCGTCGCCGCGCGGCGGGTCTGCTCAGCGCTTCGGAGGGGCCGCGGGAACGACGGGCGCCTCGGCCAGGGACGTGACGAGCCTGGCCGCCGCCTCGGCCCGATTGCGGTTCGCCGCCGCCTGGGTGATCGCCGCATCGGCGGCCAGGGCTTTCTCGAAGAGACCGGCCGCCTCGGCCCACTTCTGCTGCGCGTAGGCGACGGCGCCCGCCTCGTTCAGGATCGTCGCATCGCCCCTGGCCAGGGCGTCCTTCAGGGTGGTGGCGGCGCCCGCGACGTTGCCGGAGAGGCGCTCGGCCCGGGCGAGGCCGAGGAGGGATTCGACGTCGGACGGCTGGGCCGAAAGGGCAGCCCGGAACGGCTCGACCGCTTCGGCAGGGCGCCCGGCCGAAAGGAGGAGCGAGCCGAGGCCTTTCAGGGCCGGGACCCAGGAGGGATCCGATCGGAGCGCCTCGCGGTATTCCCTCTCCGCCTCTTTCAGCGAACCCTTCTTCCGGAGGGCCGCGGCGAGGCTCGCGCGGACCGGCGCGCGGTCGGGGGCCTCGGCGGCCGCCCTCATGAGGGGCTCGAGCGCGGCGTCGACGTCGCCCGACTGGTAGAGGATGGCCGCGTATTCCGCGAGGACGACGACGTCCTTCGGGAGCGCCTCGGCCGCGACGGCGAAGACCTGCCGGGCCGTCTTCAGGTCTCCCTCGCCGCGGGCCTTGCGCCCGAGCGTCGTCAGCCGGTCGGCATTGCCCGGGTTCACCTCGACCGCCCGCTTCAGGAAGGCGAGCGCCGCGTCGAACTCCTTCGCTTCGAGGGAGAGCCCGGCGAGCGAGAGGAGGGTCGCTTCGTTGCGCTCGTTCAGGCGGAGCGACTGCCGCCACATCGCGTCCGCGAGCGCCTTCTCTCCGCGGGCGGAGTACGAATCCCCGAGGAGCCTGTAGCCTTCGCTCGAGGCCGGCTCGACCTCGACGACCCGGTTGGCCGCGGCCTGGGCGGCCGGTGCGTCGCCGCGGGCGAGCGCTTCGCGGCCGAACGTGAGGAGGTCGGCCGGCGTGGCCTTCGCGCCGGGCAGGCCCGCCGCGGGGGGGGCGATCGCCGGCAGGGGCGTGATCGCCACCGTCTCGCCGAGGGAGCGCCGCCGCGCGAGGGCGGCCTGATCGGAACGGCCCGCCTTTTCGTACGCTTCGGCCAGGAGCGCCCAGGCGCCCCGGTCGAGCTTGTCCTGCGGATACTTGCCGAGGTCGTAGACGACCTCGGCGAACCGGCCGTCCCCGAGCTTCTCCTCGGAGGCTCTCTTCAGCTCCTCCAGGTCGGGAAGCGCGGGCGGAATCGCCCTCGCCGCCTCGGCCCTCGCGTCGGTCCAGAGGGCCCGGAACTCCGGCGTGTAGAGCTGCTCCACGATCTCCAGCGCAGGGTCGTCGGCGAACGCCGCCAGGAGGATCTCCCGGGCCGCCTTCGCGTTTCCGCCGTTGAGGGTGGCGTACGCCGCCTGCATCCGGAGCCGCCCTCGGCGGCGAGCGTCGGACGCGGCCGTGGCCGCCTGCTCGAACTTCACCGCGGCCTCGCGGAAATTTCCGGCTCGCGAGGCGTTCCGGGCGTCCTTTTCGAGCGAGTCGGAGGCGGGTTGCGCCTTCAGCGCGGGGCAGAAGAGGGCCGTGACGGCGACGAGGAGGATGCAGACGCGGCTCACGCCGGGATTCTACGGTGCCGAGCCCAACTTCCGTCGAAGGGCGAGGAGGACGTCCGCCTTGTCCTGCTCGTAGACTTCGACCGACTGTCCCGCCGTCTCGAATCCCTGGAGGCGCGCCTCGACACGGCGGTTTCCCGCCGCGACGGTCTTCTTCAGAGGGGCGCTCCCGGCTTTCCCGACGAGGACGCCGTCGACGAGGATCTCCGCGCCGACGGCATCCGGGTTGACGGAGATCCAGAGCTGCCCGAGCGGCGGGAAGTCCGCGCGGACCGGGACCGTTCCGCCTGCCGTGACCTCGAACGGGACCTTGATCGGCCCGTAGCCGCCGCTCTCGAAGGAGGCGACGTGCCGGCCGGGCGGGAGGGGGAAGCCCTTCGGCTTGAAAACGCCGCCCCGGGGCGCGCCGTCGATCGAGACCTGGGCGTAGGCGTTGGACGAAACGAGGGCCGTGCCGGTCGCGACGGCTGTCCGTGCCACCACGGGGACGGCGGTCGGCCCGGCGGTCGTCACGGCTGTCGGAAGTACCGTCGGAATTGCCTTCCCCGGCAGCGGCGTGGCCGGAACGGTCGGCTCCGGAAGAGGCGTCTCGGCGGGAGCCGCGGTGGCGGCGGGCTCTGCCGTCCTGGGAGCGGGGTCCAGGTTCTTTGCACCCGGGCCGAGCAGGAGCCAGCCCAGCCCCCCGCCGACGACGAGGAGGATCGCGAGGGCGCCGAGGAAGACCTTGAGGGCGCTGCCGGTCTCCTCTGGGCGAGGTGCGAGCGAGCCGGAGGTGGCCTCGGACGGGGGCGAAGGCCGGAGCGGCCGCTCCGCCAGCGCGGCGGGCTTCTTCGGCTCGACGAGCTGGCGCTCGTCGAGGCGGGCGCTCCCGAACGTCCGCTGGCCTGCCGGAAGAGCCTCCTCTCCCGACACGGGGCGTACCGGGGGCGTGGTCGAGCGTGGCGGAGGCGCCACGACGGGCCCCGAGAGCACCTCTAGGACCGCCATCAGGCTCGTCTTCAGGTCGGCACACGAAGCAAAACGGTTGTTCCGGTCCTTCTCGAGGGTCTTCTCGATCACGGCGACGAGTTCGGGCGGCAGCCCCGCGACGACCTCGGCCGGCGACGGGGGACGCTCGTTCATGATCTTGTAGAGGACCGTCGAGATGTGGTCGCCCGTGAAGGGACGCGTGTAGGTGAAGAGCTCGTAGGCGAGGACACCGAGCGAGAAGATGTCGGTGCGGGCGTCGACCGGTTCGCCCCGGATCTGCTCCGGGGCGAGATACGAGGCCGTGCCGAGCGTGATCCCCGTCTGGGTGAGCGTCGACTCGGTGACCATCGACTTGGCGATGCCGAAGTCCATGATCTTGACCGTGCCGTCCTCGAGAATCCGGATGTTCGACGGCTTGACGTCGCGGTGGACGATCCCGGACGTGTGGGCGTAGTGGAGCCCGTCGCAGATGTCGGCGAGAACCCGGACCCGCCAGGCGAGCGGCAGGTCGTCTTTCCGCTTGATCTTCCGGTCGAGGTCCTCTCCGGTGAGGAACTCCTGGACGATGTAGGGGAGCCCCTCGTCCGTCAGGCCGAAGTCGTAGATCGTCGTGATGTTCCGGTGGTGGAGGTTCCCGGCGAACTCGGCCTCGCGGAAGAACCGCTTCCGGAGCTCGTCCTCGTCGCTCTGGCACGTCTTGATCGCGACGGTCCGCTTGATGTACGGGTCACGACCCCTGTAGACCGTCCCGAAGCCGCCGACGCCGACCTTCTCGATGATCTCGTACTTGCCGACCTTCGCGAGCATGCCCTTCGTGCGAGGGTATCACCAAGGTCGCGTATATTCCTCTCCCGTGCGGGCTTCGTTCGCCTCCTTTCCCCTCGTCGTGGCGCTCGTCCTCGGCGGCGGCGCCTGCCGGGAGGCCTCCCCGGCCCAGAGCCCGGACCGGGAGGCGAGGCGCCCGCCCCTGACGGAGAGAGAGGCCTACCGGCCGCCGGCCGATTCCATCCTGACCGTCGCCCAGGTCGAAGCCTTCCTGAAAGTCCGGGACGCGACGATCCGCTCCTACTCTTCTCCCGGGGCGCGGGCGCCGCTGGAGGGCGAGGAAGGGATCTCCAGGGCGACCCTGGCGCGGGCCGCCGAGATGCGCGCCGCCCGGCAGCTCGCCGTACCGCCCGAGGAGTACCTCTGGGTGCGCGAGCGGATTCTCGAGGCGGAGGCGGCGTCGATCACGGCGAAGCTGAACGCGGACGTCCTCGCCCTTCTCGAGAAGACCCTCGCATCCCTTCGGACCCGGCGGCTGGCCGCTCCCGACGACGCGTCGCGGCAGCTCCTCGACGGACAGATCGCGAGCTTCGAGGCCGAGGCGGTGCGCGTCCGGCGCGAGGCGGGGGAGAAGGAGCCCGAGGCGGTGCGGGCGAACCTGATGCTCCTCGGACCCTGGCGCCAGCGGATTTCGGCGACCTCCGACGAGCTGGTGGAGCTGGCGGCGGCGGCGGCGCTCCCCCAGCCGCCGAAGTAGAACGGCTCCCGGTCGACTCCGGTGGGAAGGCGGCGGCACGGTCCCGCGGAGGGCGGGGCGCGCCCGGACCCGCTGCTAGACTCGATTCTTCCCATCACTTCAGCCGAAACCGACGGATTCAGGAGACGGACCATGCGAATGATCGACACCCTGCTTCTCGAGCTCGACCGCGAGTGCTCCTCGACGAGGAAGTGCCTCGAGCGCCTCCCCGCCGACAAGCTGACCTGGAAGCCCCACGAGAAGTCGATGACGCTCGGCCAGCTCGCCGGGCACGTCGCGACGATTCCCGCCTGGATCGGCGGGACGCTCCTCCTCGACGGCTTCGACCTCGCCGCCGGGATGGACCGGCCGCCCCTCGACACGCCGGAGACGATCCTCGCCGCCTTCGACGCGGCGGTGAAGACGGCGAAGGGAGCGATGGCGCAGCTCGACGACGCGAAGGCGATGGGGGAGTGGACGCTCTCGAACAAGGGGCAGGCCGTCTTCTCGATGCCCAGGATCGCCCTCGTGAGGTCGATCCTCCTCAATCACACCTACCACCACCGGGGCCAGCTGACCGTCTACATGCGCCTGCTCGACGTCCCGGTGCCGGCCATCTACGGGCCGAGCGCCGACGACAACCCCTTCAAGTAGGAAAAGGGGTCTTCGTGTCTTTCGTCCTGACCGAGCTCTCCGACCGGATCCTGACGGTCACGCTCCAGCGCCCCGAGAAGCTCAACGCCCTGAACGCCGAGGTCGTCGAGGAGCTGAGGCGGGTCTTCCACGAAGCGAAGGCGAATCCCGAGGTGGGGGCGCTGATCCTCACCGGTACGGGGGAAAAGGCGTTCGTCGCCGGGGCCGACATCTCCGGGTTTCCGGCCCTCACACCGGTTGCCGCCCGCGACTTCGCGAGGAAGGGGCAGGCCGTCTTCGACCTTCTCGAGACGATGGGAAAGCCCTCCATCGCGGCAGTGAACGGATTCGCCCTCGGCGGCGGCTGCGAGCTCGCGATGGCCTGCTCGATGCGGGTGGCGTCGAGGACGGCCCGGTTCGGCCAGCCCGAGGTCGCGCTCGGCCTCATCCCCGGGTATGCCGGGACGCAGCGGCTTCCGCGGCTCGTCGGCAAGGGGCGGGCCCTCGAGCTGATCCTGACGGGCGACCCGATCCCGGCCGAAGAGGCTCTCCGGATCGGGCTCGTCAACCGCGTCGTCGAGCCGGCGGAGCTCCTGCCGACGTGCCGCGCGCTCGCGTCGAAGATCCTCGGGAAAGCGCCCCTCGCCGTCCGCTACGCCCTCGAGGCCGTGAACCACGGCCTCGAGCTGCCGTTCGACGAGGCCGAGCTGCACGAAGCGGCCCTCTTCGGCCTCTGCGTCGCGACGAACGACATGAAGGAAGGTGTCGCCGCCTTCCTCGAAAAACGCCCCGCGAAGTTCACCGGAGAGTAGCCAGGGTCGGGGTCAGGTCTTGATTTTCTATTACAGGCACGCCGTGCGGACGGAAACGGGTCCGTCCGCACGGCGCGCAGAGTGTAGAGCGTAGACCAGACCCCAATCCCTGTCAGAGCGGCCGCGAGAGGGTGAAGGCGCCCCGGAGCTGGCCCGCGGCGAAACCGACCGCCTGGTCTTCGGGGTAGAGCTCCTTCACCTTCGCGGCGATCTCGGGAGCGAGCGAGGCCCCGTGACAGTTCAGGCAGGGGGAGGCCGTGCCGATGGCCTTCATGTAGCGAAAGATCGGGCGGTCGCCCGTCTGGACGACCTCGAAGACCTCGATGGCCTTCAGCTCCTCGCCGGACGCGAGGCGTTTGCGGAACTCCTCGAGCTTTGCCGCCTCCCAGGCGTCGGGCGCGTTCTGCGGATTGCGCACTTTCAGCGCCGTCCGGCCGATCTTCCACGGCGTTCCCGTCGCCGTCGCGGCCGCGATCCCGGGAGCCCTCACGCGGCAGACGTCGACGGCCTTCGCGGGGCCCCCGTCCTTCATCGCGGCGAAGAGCTCGCCCTGCAGCGAGAGCATCAGGTTGCCCGCGAGGGAGCGGGCCTGCGACGCCAGCGCCTCCGGCGACGGGGGCTCGGCTGCGACGAGGGGGAGCGCGACGAGGGCGGCGAGGGCGAGGCGAAGGGTCTTCATCCGTTCCTCCACCGCGGAAGGGTAGCGCGTCAGCGGCCCGAACGGGTCGTTCCGCGCCGCGGCGGGGCGCTCCAGGGATCCTCCGGCCAGGGGTGTTTCGGATACCGGCCGCGCATCTCCCGCCTCACGGCGGGATAGGTCGTCGACCAGAAGCTCGAGAGGTCGGATGTGACCTGGACGGGTCGGCCCGCCGGGGAAAGCAGATGGAGGAGGACGGGGACTCTCCCGCCTGCGACCCGGGGCGTCGCGGCGAGGCCGAAGAGCTCCTGTAGCTTTACCGCGAGGACCGGAGGGGCGCCGGCGTCGTACCGGAGGGGAAGGTCCCGGCCGGAGGGGACGGGGAGCGCTTCGGGCGCGTGCGCGTCGAGGAGGCGCAGGGCGCGGGAGCCGAGGCGGGCTTTCAGGAGTGGTTCGAGCGGCGTCTCCCGCAGCTCCGAGAGGCGGCGCCGGCCGGAGACGAGCGAGGGGAGGAGACCGAGGAGCGCCTCGTCGTCGAGGGGCGGCAGGTCGAGCTCGGGCATCGCGCTCCGGAGGAAGGCGACGCGCGCCCGGAGACTGTCGACACCGGCGCCGGGCTCGAGGGCGTTGCGGAGGTTGGCGCGGGCCGCCTCGAGGAGGAGGCCGGCCGTCTCCTCGTCGAGCGGGGCGGAGATCTCCTTCTCCTCCAGGACGAGGTCGTCGTAGACGACGCGCTGCCGGGCGACGACGCGCCCGGAGGCGGCGTCCCACGACCGGACGGTCTCCGTCCGGACCCGCTCGCCCGGGAGCGCGTCGAGCCACTCGCGTTCCACGGCGCTCGCGAGGCGGATCCGGTCGGGGCCGGAGGGGGCGGCCGACGTCTCGATCACGGCGACGAGCCCGGCCGTGCGCACCGAGGAGCGGACGTCGAAGACGAGAGGCGTTCCCCCCGCGAGGATCGCCTCCGGCCCGGCGGGGCGCCGTCGCCGTGCGATCCGGTCGGGGTAGGCGGCGAGGACGAGGCGGAGGAGGTCGGTCTCGGTATCGCTCGGAGGGTGCGGCTCCGGCGGGAACCGCCGCAGGATCAGGTCGCGAAGACGGAGCACCGCGAGGGCGGCGCCCGGGTCGAGGCCGAGGGACGAGAGCCGCGGGCGCGAGAGCCCGGACCGCTCCGCCTCCTCGAGGAGCTCGAGGCGCAGCAGGAGGTCGGAGGAGTGATCGACGTCCGGGGCGGGGCCGCCGAACGCGCGGCTGGCGGCGAGGACGTCGCGTTCCTCGACGAGCGCCGCCAGCGTGGCCGCCGCGCGCAGGTGCCCTCTCTCGGCGCCCGCGAGAACGAGCGCCGAAAGGCGCGGGTGGACCGGCAGCGCGGCCATCCTCGCGCCGCGGGGCGTGGGGCGGAAGGAATCCTCCGCGACGGCGCCGAGCCGCCGCAGCAGCCGGAGAGCGAGCGCCATCGAGGCCGCGGGCGGCCGCTCGAACCACTCGAAGAGCGCCGGGTCGCGCGACGTCCAGAGGAGGACGTCGAGGAGGGGAGAAGCGAGATCGGTCCGGAAGAGCTCCGGCTCCTCGAAGGGGCGGAGGCCCTGCTCCTCGTGCCGGGTGAAGAGGCGAAGGGCCAGTCCCGGGCCGAGGCGGCCCGCGCGGCCGGCGCGCTGGTCGGCGCTCGCGCGCGGGATGCGGCCGAGGACCAGCCGGTCGAGGCCCGATCGCGGGTCGAAGCGGAGGGTGCGCGCGAGGCCCGAGTCGACGACCGTGGAGACGCCCTCGATCGTGAGCGACGTTTCCGCGACGTTCGTCGCGAGAATCACGCGGCGGCGTCCGGGAGAGGCGGGCGCGAGAGCGGCGTCCTGGGCGGCGCCGGGAAGGTCGCCGTGGAGGACGCGGACGTCGACGGGACCGCCAAGCGACTCCACCGCTTCCCGCGCCCGGCGGATCTCGAAGGCCCCCGGCAGGAAGACGAGGACGTCGCCCCGCGGGCCTTCGTGGAGCGCTGTCCGGACGGCCGCCGCGACCCGGGCCTCGAGCGGTCTCGGGTCGACCTGGTCCGAATGCCGGACTTCCACGGGGAAGGGGCGCCCCGGAACCGTCACGACGGGGGCCGGGCCGGCCTCGTCCGCCAGGAACGCGGCGACAGGAGCCGGATCGAGCGTGGCCGACGCGACGACGAGGAGGAGGTCCGGGCGAAGCGTCGCCCGGACCTCCCTCAGCATCGCGAGGGCGAGGTCCGCGTGGCGGCTCCGCTCGTGGAATTCGTCGAGCATCACGCCGGCGACGCCGGGGAGGGAAGGGTCGTCGAGGAGGCGCCGCGTCAGGATCCCCTCGGTCACGACGAGGATGCGCGTCCGGGGCGAGCGGACGGATTCGTCGCGGATCTGGTAGCCGGCGCACTCGCCCAGGGGCTCTTCGAGCTCCGACGCGATCCGGCGTGCCGCCGCGCGCGCGGCGACCCTGCGCGGCTGCAGGACCCAGAGCGCGCCGGGTCCGAGGACGCCCGCCGAAAGGAGGGCCGGCGGCACCCTCGTCGTCTTGCCCGCGCCGGGAGGGGCCACGAGGACGAGCGTTCCCCGGCTCTTCAGCGTGGCCACGACTCCGGGGAGATAGGGATCGATCGGCAGCGGCTCGGACACGGGGAGACGAGGATAAGGGGCGCCGGGCCGCGCCGGTGCGGTCCCCGGCGGGAGGTGGCGGGGTGGCGGCCGCGAAAATTGGCGGGTCGGGCGGCGGGTCCAGCGGGCCGTTTCGCGTCGCGCAGAGATTTTCCAGAGAGGCAGAAGCCCCTCGCCGGTGCTAAAATCACCCGTTGATGACCCGCCGGTTCGCGGCTCCGCTTCCCCGGTTTTCTGGCGCGGAGCGGAGGCGTATCCCGGGCTCATCCGTGTACCCCGCGAGCCCTCGAATTCACGATTCGCAAAGCACCCACGAGAGGAGATTCGTCATTCCATGAAGAGTCCGTTCAACCCCTTCGAGATGGCCCAGGCCCAGTTCGACAAGGCCGCCGACGTCCTCGGTCTCGACACGGCGACCCGCGAGCTTCTGCGGTTCCCGCTGCGGGAGTACCACATCGCAATCCCGGTCCGGATGGACGACGGAAGCGTCAAGATCTTCCGCGGCTTCCGCATCCAGCACAGCGACGCGCGCGGCCCCTGCAAGGGCGGCATCCGCTTCCACCCGCACGAGACGGCCGACACGGTCCGCGCCCTCGCGATGTGGATGACGTGGAAGTGCGCGGTCGTCGACATCCCGCTCGGCGGCGGCAAGGGCGGCGTCATCTGCGACCCGCACCACCTGAGCGCCCGCGAGCAGGAAGGGATCTGCCGCGGCTGGATCCGCCAGGTCGCCAAGAACGTCGGCCCGGTCAACGACGTCCCGGCGCCCGACGTCATGACGACCCCGCAGCACATGCTCTGGATGCTCGACGAGTTCGAGGTCATCAACGGCGGCAAGTACCCCGGCTTCATCACGGGCAAGCCGGTCGGCGCGGGCGGCTCCCTCGGCCGGACCGAGGCGACGGGCTACGGCGTCGTCTACACCATCCGCGAGGCGCTCAAGCTGATGGGGATCGCCCTCGAGACGACGAAGGCTTCGGTCCAGGGCTTCGGCAACGTCTCGCAGTACGCCATCCGGCTCTTCCAGCAGCTCGGCGGCAAGGTCGTCTGCGTCTCCTCGTGGGACCAGGGCGACCAGGTCTCCTACTCGTTCCGCAAGCTCACGGGCGTCGACGCCGACGAGCTCCTCGGGATCACCGACCGCTTCGGCGGAATCGACAAGTCGAAGGCCGCCGGCCTCGGCTACGAGGTCCTCCCGGGCGACGCGTGGATCGAGCAGGACGTCGAGATCCTCATCCCGGCCGCCCTCGAGAACCAGATCACGGGCGAGACGGTCCTGAAGATGAAGCCGAGCGTCAAGGTCATCGCCGAGGGAGCCAACGGGCCGACGACGCCCGAGGCCGACAAGGTGATCCAGGAGCGCGGCATCTACGTCATCCCCGACTTCCTCGCCAACGCCGGCGGCGTCACCTGCAGCTACTTCGAGCAGGTGCAGTGCAACATGAACTACTTCTGGGAGAAGGACGAGGTCCTCCAGAAGCTCGACACGAAGATGACCTCCGCCTTCCACGCCGTCGCCGAGCTCGCCAAGAAGCGCGACCTCTACATGCGCGACGCGGCCTACGTCATCGCGGTCTCCCGCGTGGCCAAGGCCTGCAAGGACCGCGGCTGGGCCTGATCGTTCCCCGTTCCGGGGGAGCCCTTCGCGGGGCTCCCCCGGCTTTCCGGGTGGAACGGCAACGGCTCTCCCGGGTGGGCCCCGGAGCCGGTCCGAGCACGCAATCCCGATCCGGTGTATGACCTCCGGCGGCGCCTCGGGCGCCCCTGGAGGATTCGATGCCCGGATCCGGTCGAACGCTGCTCGAGGAGCTGCAGGAGAGGGCCAAGGAGCTCCACTGCCTCTATCGGGTCCACGCGATCTGCAGCCGCGCGGAAGCGCCCCTGGAGGATCTCTTCCGCGAGGTCGTCGGCGTCCTGCCGATCGGCTGGGAGCACCCGGACCAGACGTTCGTGAGGCTCGTCGTCGGAACGGCGGTCTACGAGACGCGCGACGCCCGCCCCACCCCGTGGGTCCAGTCGGCGCCGATCCGGGTGCAGGGCGAAGAGGTCGGGCGCCTGGAGGTCTACTACCGCACCCCGTTCCCGCCTGCCGACGAGGGCCCGTTCCTGAAGGAAGAGCGGCGGCTCCTCGACACGCTCGCCGAGCTCCTCGGGCAGCTCCTCCTTCAGCGGCAGCTCGCCTCCGCCCTCCGCCGGGCCGAGCAGGGGGGAGGGCCGGCGCAGTCCGACGCCGGAGACTGGTGGGTCATCGTCGACTTCCTCCGCCAGATCGACCGGCCCGGCTACGTGACGATCGCGCGGAGGATGCTCAACTTCCTCTGCTACAGCGGCGTCGAGGAGGCCCAGCGGCTCCTCCCGCGCTTCACCGGGAGCTGGAGCGGGCCTGCCGGCCCGGAGGAGGCGACGGACGAGAACCGGCCGATGGCGCGCCGGAACCTCGACGCCCTACTGAAGGTGGCCGAGGAGGTCTTCGTCATCGCCGCGGCGCACGTCGCCCCGGGGGAGATCCGGACGAGCATCCAGCGCTGGATCAAGGACAGCCGCTCGGGCTTCCTCATCGAGGCGCTCGAGAACCAGGGGACGTCCCTCACCGACATCGCGCAGGCCCTCACCCGGTTCCAGCACGCCGCGCTGAACGACCGGGACCTCTCGCGGTCGATCCAGTTCGACCTGCGCGCCGCGCTCGTGCGCCGTTTCCTGACCGACCAGCTCCAGTTCGTCGGCGTCGCCAAGAACTACATCGAGGTCTCCGACTTCCTCGAGCTGACGCGGCGGATCATCTGCCCCCCGGCGAGCCACGGGAAGGTGGGAGGAAAGAGCAGCGGGCTCTTCCTCGCCGTGCAGATCGTCCGCAAGTCGGAGGAGCACGCCGAGACGCTCAAGGACATCCGGATCCCGAAGACCTGGTACGTCACGTCGGACGGCGTCGTCGACTTCATCGCGTACAACAACCTCGAGGACATCGTCGACCGGAAGTACCTCGAGATCGACCAGGTCCGCCGCGAGTACCCGCACATCGTCCAGGTCTTCAAGAACAGCCAGTTCTCGCCCGAGATCGTCAAGGGGCTCTCCGTCGCGCTCGACGACTTCGAGGAACGCCCCATCATCGTGCGCAGCTCGAGCCTCCTGGAGGACCGCGCGGGGGCGTCCTTCTCCGGCAAGTACAAGAGCCTCTTCCTCGCGAACCAGGGTCCGAAGAAGGACCGGCTCGCGGCGCTCATGGACGCCATCGCCGAGGTCTACGCCTCGATCTTCGGGCCCGACCCGATCGAGTACCGCGCCGAGCGGGGGCTCCTCGACGTCCACGAGGAGATGGGGATCATGATCCAGGAGGTCGTCGGCTCGCGCGTCGGCAATTACTTCCTCCCGACGTTCGCCGGGGTCGCGTTCTCCAACAACGAGTTCCGCTGGTCGCCCCGGATCCGCCGCGACGACGGCCTCATCCGCCTCGTCCCGGGTCTCGGCACGCGCGCCGTCGACCGGGTCGGGGACGACTACCCGATCCTCCTCGCCCCGGGCCAGCCGGGCCTGCGCGCCAACGTCACGGCCGACGCCGTCGTCCGCTACGCGCCCCGCAAGGTCGACGTCATCAACCTCGAGACGCACCGGTTCGACACGATCGAGGTGGAGACGCTCCTCAGGGAAGCGGGAGGGAGCCTTCCCGGCGTCGAGAACATGATCTCCGTCTACGAGGACGGAGGAATCCACCGCCCGATGATGGTCGACTACCAGGCCCAGGCGAAGGACCTCGTCGTCACCTTCGAGGGACTCATCACGGGGACGCCTTTCATCCCTCGCATGAGGGCGCTCCTCCGGCTCCTGCAGGAGAAGCTGGGGAGCCCCGTCGACCTCGAGTTCGCCTCCGACGGCAAGGACCTCTATCTCCTCCAGTGCCGGCCACAGAGCTTCGCCGACGACAGCCAGGGGTCGCGGATTCCCGCCGAGATCCCGCCGGAGAACGTCGTCTTCACGGCGAACCGGTTCGTCTCGAACGGCCGCGTCCCCGACATCAGCCACATCGTCTACGTCGACCCCGAGGGGTACGCTGCGATCCCCGACCTCGCCACGCTCCGGGAGGTGGGCCACGCGGTCGGGCGCCTGAACAAGCTCCTTCCGAGGCGCCAGTTCATCCTGATGGGGCCGGGGAGATGGGGGAGCCGGGGCGACATCAAGCTCGGCGTCTCCGTGACCTATTCCGAGATCAACAACTCCGCGGTCCTCGTCGAGATCGCCCGGCGGCGAGGGAACTACGTCCCCGATCTCTCCTTCGGGACGCACTTCTTCCAGGACCTCGTCGAGGCGCACATCCGCTACCTCCCGCTCTTTCCCGACGACCCGGGGGTCGCCTTCAACGAGAGCTTCCTCCTCGATTCGCCGAACGTCCTGGCGACCCTCGCTCCCGAGTTCGCGCACCTCGCCCGGACGGTGAAGGTGATCGACGTCCCGGCGACGACCGGCGGACACGTCCTCCGGGTCCTGATGAATGCCGATCTCGACCGCGCCGTGGCGATGCTCGCCCCTGCGCACGCGCACGGCGAACGCCACGCCGAGGGCCGACGGGGGCCCGACGGCGGGGTGGGACCCTCCGTCTCGGACGACCCGCGCCGCTGGCGGATCCACGTCGCGGAGCGGATCGCCGCGGAGGCCGACGTGGAGCGCTTCGGCCTGAAGGGGATGTGGCTCGTCGGGTCGTCGAAGGACGGCACGGCCGGCCCGGGGAGCGACGTCGATCTCGTCGTCCACTCCGACGACGACCCGGCGAAGCGGGAGGCGCTGTCGACGTGGCTCGACGGCTGGAGCCTCTGCCTCTCCGAGCTGAACTACCTCCGGACGGGGATGAGGACGAAGAAGCTCCTCGACGTCCACTTCCTCTCCGATTCCGACTTCTCGCGCGGCACGAGCTGGGCCGCGAAGGTCAAGGCGGTCCGGGACCCGGCGCGGCCGCTGCCGCTGCGCGGGACGAAGAAAGGGGCGCCTCCCTCGCGGAAGGGGCGCGACGCGTAGGAGCCTCGATGCGGACTCCCGACTGGCTCACCAGAAGCGGTCTCGACGACCTCTCGAAGCGGGCGGCCGCCGCACCGCGGCGGCGCCTCAACCGCAACCTCCATGTGATGGACGACCCCGTCCACCGGCTCTTCAACGCCATCGAGCCCGGAAGCTGGGTCCGCCCGCACCGCCACCTCGACCCGCCCCGGAGCGAGACCGTGATCGTGGTGGCAGGGGCTCTCGGCGTCGTCCTCTTCGACGGGGACGGAACCGTGACGGAGGCGGTGAAGCTGGAGGCGGGGGGCGAGGTCTTCGGCGTCGACCTGGACGCGGGGACGTGGCACGGGCTCGTCGCGCTCGCGCCGGGGACCGTCTTCTTCGAGACGAAGCCGGGACCCTACGTGGCTCCTGGCCCCGAGGACCGGGCCCCCTGGGCTCCCGGGGAAGGGGAGCCGGGCGCGGAAGCGGCCGAGGAATCCCTGCGACGGCTCTTCGACCGGTAGGGGAGACGGCGCAGCCGGGGAGGGAGGCGGCCCGGCGCGGCGGGCCCGCCGGCTGGGCGAAAGAAAAGGGGGGCCTTTCGGCCCCCCTTTCACCCGATCCGTTCCGGGAGGATCAGTAGGTCAGGCGCGCGCCGAGCTTGATCTGCCAGCGCGAGCGGAGGTCGTTGGTGCTGTACTGGGATGTTCCGTTGAGAGCGTTGGCGTTGACGGTGTACTTCGCCTTGCCCGTGGCCGCGTCCATTCCCGAATAGTTGAGCGCGGTGTAGGTCTGGAAGTTGACGTAACGCTGGAGCCCCGAGTTGTTGTCGATCAGGTTGATCAGGTTCAGGACGTCGAACGTGATCTGGGCCTTGATCGCCGTGATGGGGACCTCGAAGTCGTAGTGGAAGTCGAGGCTGCGGAGCCAGGGGGCGTCGAGCGCGTTGCGCTCGGCCACCCGGCCACGGTACGCGTCGAGACCGGTCGCCGACAGGAACTGGTTCCACGTCGCTTCGTCCGGCGCGCCGGCGCCGAGCCAGAGGACGTCGCTGTAGTTCTGGGGGACGTAGAGGAGGTCGTTGCCCGAGGCGCCGTCACCGTTCGGGTTGCCGCCCATGAGGATCGAATAGGGCTGACCGGACTGAGCGGTGAAGACGAGACCGACGTTGTGGTTGACCGGACCCGTCCGGAAGTTCTGGGATCCGACGACGGTGAAGCGGTGCGGCACGTCGAAGAACGAGCGCGTGAGCTGCTCCGTCGTGATGTTCCCGTTGGTCGTCTGGAACTGCCAGTTCGAAAGCGCGACGCTGGAGGTCGCCTCGAACGCGGCCTTGGCGTTCATGTAGGCGTACGAGCCGCTGAAGTAGAGCCCGAAGGGGAAGCGCTTGTCGAGCGAAACGGTGACGTTCTGCTGCTCGCCGCGGGAGGTGTTGGTGAGGTAGGTGACGTTGTTGAACGCGGTGCTGGCGTTCTTGTAGACGGGCGCGCCGTAGAAGGTCGTGGCGCCGGATTCGATCTTGTCCTTCATGACGTAGAAGACGTCCTGGAGGGTCTTCGTGAACATCCCCTCGACGCTCGCGCGGATCCCGAACGGGAGCTCGCGGTCATAGGCGAGCGTGGCGCGGAGGACCTGGGGGAACTTGAAGTCGGGGTCGATGGTGTCGGCCGAGACGGCGCCCGTGCCGGGGGGGAAGCTGATCGGCGGGTTGTACGGATCCGGGTTGAACGGGACGTTGTTCGCGGTCAGGCCCGTGATCTCGATGCCGGTGCCGCCGTAGGCGTTGGAGATCCAGACGAACGGCGTGCGGCCGGCGAAGACGCCGACGCCGCCGCGGATCTGGTCCTTGCCCGAGCCGCCCGGGACCCAGTTGAAGCCGATGCGGGGCGAGATCATCACCTGGTTGTTCGGCACGTTGGACGTGTCGATCCCAAAGGTAGCGTCGACGGCAGGGTTGTAGGTCGGCGAGTCGGTGAGGCGCGGGACGTCGAAGCGCAGGCCCAGGTTCAGGGTGAGCGAGTTGCTGACACGCCACTGGTCGCCCGCGTAGATGCCGAGCTGCTGGGCGCCGAACTGGGTCGGGCGGCGCGGGTCGCTTCCGTTGGCGAACTTGACCTGGTAGCGGCCGGCGATCCCAGCGTCGAAGTTGGCGACGCTCGAGAAGAAGTACGTCCCGGTGACGTCCTGGATGAAGAGGTTCTTGAAGTCGAAGAACTCGTTGTGGGTGCCGATCGTGAGAGTGTGGTCACCCTTGATGAGGGTGAAGTCGTCGGTGACCTCCAGGATGCTCTGATCGAGCCCGTTCGCGCCGGAGGAGCGCTCGGTCCCGGCCAGCATCAGGTACGTCCCGCCGCCCGTGCAGAATGTATTGGGCGAGTTGCAGATGTAGACCGAGGGGAAGGGGTTCGGAACGGCGCGCTCGTCCTTGATCGTCTGGTAGCCGATCCGGCCCGTGTTGAACGAGCTGGCGCCGAAGACGCTGTTGACCTGGAGCACCGTCGAGTTCGTCTCGTCGGCGAAGGCGTAGCCGGAGTTCTCGAAGGCGTAGGCGTTGAAGCCGCGGGTGCCGCCCGTGGCGTCGCGCGCGGCGTCGACGTAGTTGTGACGAAGGGTGACGTTGTGGGACTCGTTGACGTTGAAGTCGAGTCGTCCGAACAGCATGTTGCTGTCGGTCTTGGTGTTGTAGTCCCCGAGGCCGCCCGGGTCGTAGCCGTACTTGTTGATCAGGATGTTCCGGAACGCCGCGGCGGCGACCGGGTCCTTGAAGGAGTTGCTCGTCGAGCCGTCGGCGGAGCCGCTGGTGGGCTCGGAGCGCCGGTTGATCTCGCCGCTGAGGAAGAAGAAGAGCTTGTCCTTCAGGATCGGCCCGCCGATGCGGCCGCCGTACTGGTCCGAGGAAAACTCCTTGTACGGCCTGTCGGATGCCTCGCTGGCGTAGGCGTTCGGGACCTTGCTTCCGATGTAGTCCTGGTCCCGCATCGAGCCGTAGACCGAGGCGGAGAAGGCGTTCGACCCGCTGCGGGTGATGGCGTTGATCGCGCCGCCGGTGAACCCGCCCTGCTTCACGTCGTAGGGAGAGACGACGACCTGGAGCTCCTGGATGGAGTCGAGCGAGATCGGCTGCGTGCTCGCCTGGCCGCCCGGGGTGCCGGTGGCGGCGAGCCCGAAGAGGTCGTTGTTGACGGCGCCGTCGATCTGGATCGTGTTGTAGCGGTTGTTCTTTCCCGAGACGGAGATGTTGGTGCCGCTCTCGTCGTTGGCCGCCACGTTGACGTACGGGTTCACGCGGGCGAGGTCCTGGAACTGCCGGCTGATCGTCGGCAGGGCCTTGATCTCGGCCTCCGAGACGGCGGAGCCGGAGCCCATCCGGTCCGGGGTGATGAGGGGCGAACCCTCGGCCGTGACGACGACGGTCTCGGTCACGGACTCGAGCTCCATCGCGAAGGCCACCTGGCGGCTCTCGCCGAGGGCGATGTTGATGTCCTTCTGGGTGGAGGCCCGGAAGCCGCTGATCTTCGCGGTGACCGTGTAGGGCCCGCCGACGCGGACGTTGAGGATGCTGAAGCGTCCGTTCGCCTGGGTCGCGGCGGTGTAACGGGTGCCCGTCGGCACGTGGAGCGCTTCGACCATGACTCCCGGCAGGGAGCTCTGGTCCGACTTCATCGTCACGAGCCCGACCAGGCGACCGGTCGTCTCCTGCGCCACGGCCACCGTGGCGGTGCCAAGGGCGCACGCGACCATCACTGCGACGGTCAGCACCCTACGTACGTTCATGCGGCTGGAAATTGCCATACGGCTCTGCCTCCTCCTGTTTCTCGTGGGAAAGGTCTCATCCATCGGCGAACTCTATATGAAGAGGATGAGAGGGGAACGAAAGGAATGAAAAAAGGGCAAGAAAACGACACACCCCTGGGGCAATCTCGGTGAGCCCCTTTTAGACCATCGCCGATTTTATCGGAGGGGCGGGGGGGCGTCAACGCGGGAAGCTCCGGACCCGGGGAGTTGAGACCGGGACGCGCCACAACCCCGAGATGGAACTCCCTCCTGCGAATCCCGGGCGCTCCGGCGGCCGCGCGCTTTTCGACTATCCTCGCCCGGCAAGGAGAGTCCCATGACGACAGTCGACGCGATCGCTCCGCCGTTCCTCCGCTCTCCGTCCTGACCGAGGCGGAGCGGGAGATCGCAGATAACGTCCACCAGTTTGCCGTCGAGACGATCGGGCCCAGGGCCCTGGCGATGGACCAGGCCAACCGGATCGACCCGGAGCTCGTCCGCCAGTTCTTCGAGCTCGACCTGATGGGGATCGAGATCCCCGAGGAGTACGGCGGGCTGGGGCAGTCGTTCGGCACCTCGATCGCCGTCATCGAGGCGCTCGCCCGGGTCGACGCGGCCTGCGCGGTGGTGGTCGACGTCCAGAACACCCTCGTGAACAACGCCATCCTCCGCTGGGCATCGCCCGAGCTGAAGAAAAGGTACCTCCCCCAGCTCGCGAAGTCGAAGGTCGGCGCCTACGCCCTTTCGGAGGCCGACTCGGGCTCCGACGCGTTCGCGCTGAAGACGCGGGCCGAGAAGAAGGGGGACCGCTGGGTCCTCAACGGCGGCAAGCTCTGGATCACGAACGGCCTCGAGGCCGAGCTCTTCATCGTCTTCGCGAACGTCGACTTCTCGAAGGGCTATCGCGGCATCACCGCCTTCCTCGTCGAGTCGGGCTGGAAGGGGTTCACGAAGGGGAAGAAGGAGGACAAGCTGGGCATCCGCGCCTCCTCCACCCTCGCGCTCGCGTTCGAGGATCTCGAAGTGCCGGAGGAGAACGTCCTCGGAAAGGTCGGCGAGGGCTACAAGACGGCCATCGAGACGCTCAACGAAGGGCGCATCGGCATCGGCGCCCAGATGATCGGGATCGCCCGCGCGGCCCTCGACTACTCGGCGAAGTACGTCCAGACCCGGGTCCAGTTCGGGAAGCCGATCGCCGAGTTCCAGGCGATCCAGCACGAGCTCGCGCGGATGGACATGGAGCTCGAGTGCGCCCGCCTCGCCGTTTACAACGCCGCCCGCCTAAAGGAAGCGGGAATGCCCTTCGCACGCGAAGGAGCCATCGCGAAGCTCAAGGCCTCCGAGGTCGCCGAGTACTGCACGTCGAAGGGGCTCGAGCTCCTCGGCGGCTACGGCTACGTCAAGGACTACCCCCTCGAGAAGATGTACCGCGACGCCAAGATAGGGAAGATCTACGAGGGGACGTCGTACATGCAGCTCTCGACGATCGCCAAGGACGTCCTGAAGCGGTCGGCCTGATCGTCCGACCGGCCGATCGCCTGACTGGCCGATCGCCTGATTATTTGCTGCGCCGCGGCGGCCCAATGGCCGTCGCGGCGCCCGGGCGATCCTCCCCCGCGAGAGGTAGCATCTCTCCTCGCCGCGAAGGAGGAACCCCGATGATCACAGCCGACCCCGGCCGGCGCAGGTCCGTTCTCGACGAGGTCCTGTCGATTCTGGCGCGCGAGGCGCCGCCCGAGGACCGCGACCTCCTGCTGTCGCTCGCCCCGGCCGTCTACGCGGACATGCCCGACGCGATGGCGCTGGGGCTTCCCCCCGACGCGATCGCCGCCCGGATCCGCGAGTACTTCCGGTTCGTCGTCCGCACCATGCCGCCCGCGCACCAGCTCTACCGGGGCCTTCCCGGCATCCACGTGGTCGCGCGGAGCCTGACGGAGGCGGAAGCGCACGCGACGGGGAGCACGCACGGCGGCCAGTACGAGATCTCGGTCATCGAGACCCACACGCCGGACGCGCCCTTCATCTTCGAGAGCCTGAAGAACTTCCTCCTGAGGGAGGGGGTGAGGGTCTTCTCGGCGATCCACTCCATCTTCAGCGTGAGGCGGCAGTGGGAGAGGATCAGCTCGATCGGCGGCCCCCGCGAGGACGGGAGCAAGGAGCTCCTCTGCCACTTCCGCGTCGAACGGATCGAGCAGAAGGACCGGATGCGGCGGATCGAGCACCAGATCCACTCGCTCCTGCGCAGCGTCCTGCTGGCCGTCGAGGATTTCGGGGAGATGACCCGGAGCCTCCGCGAGCAGAAGGGGCGCCTCCGGGATCGCCGTGGAACGCCCGGCGGAGAGGCGTCTTCCCGGGAGTTCCTCGACTGGCTCGTCGATGAGAACTACGTCCTGATGGGAATCCTGAAGTTCCGGCGCGGCCCCGACGGTTTCGAGCCCGACCACGACACGGCGCTCGGCACGATGCGGGAGCCCGCTCTCCTCCACGTCGTCTTCCCCGGCGTCATGGACGAGGAGCAGAAGCACCTCGCGATAGGGGACCACGACGACCGGATCGTCGACATCGACTTCCGTTACAACGCGGGCGCCATCCACCACCTCGAGCCGGTCGACGACATCGTCGTGAGGGAGTGGGGAGAAGGCGGCCGCCTCGAGGCCGCGACCCTCCTGCTGGGCCGGCTCGCCAAGAGCGCGTTCACCGCGAAGGCGGAGTCGATCCCGCTCTTGCGCGAGAAGCTCGCCTGGCTGCTCGAAAACTGCGGCGAGGCGAAGAACTCGCACGTCTACCGCGCGACCCGGGCCTTTTTCAACCACTTCCCCAAGCGCGAGCTCTTCTACTCCGACGCCGCGTCGCTCAAGGAGATCATCGACCGGCTGATCCACATCTCCAGCGACGACGAGATCGTCGTCTCCGTCCGGCAGGGGACCACCTACAGCTCGGTGCGAATCGCGTTCTCCCAGGGCCGCTGGTCCTCCAAGACGGCGATCGACCTCAGGGAGGCGCTCGCGCGCGAGTTCGGCCCGGTCTCGTTCAGCACCACGGCCGACTGCGGCGCCACGACGCTCGTCGTCCACTATTTCGCCGCCGGCACCCTGGAGCACGCGCTGGAGGCGGGGCGGATCCGGGACCTGACGGCAGGCGTCATCTCGACCTGGGAGGACCAGGTGGCGGGCGCGCTCGAGCAGGCGTCCGGGGCGCTCGAGGGGCGAAGGCTCTACAAGCGATACGTGCGGCAGGAGAGCCGGAGCGGGCTCTACCGCGAGCTGACGCCCCCTGCCGAGGTCCCCGACGACGTGCGGCTCTTCGAGGCGCTCGAGGGGCGGCTGGAGCTCGGGGTCGTGCCCGATTCCGCCGAGAGGGTGGTGCTGAAGGTCATCTCGCCGCGGCCCGCGGGCCTGACGGAGACGCTCCGGACGATCCGGAACCTCGGACCCACGGTGGTCGAGGAGATGCGGATTCCGCTCCTCCTGCCCGACGGGAAGCGGGCCTGGATGGAGCGCCTCGGCATCGAGGCGGAGCCGGCGATGATCTCGGCCATCCACGCCCGGCCGGACCGGCTGCGGGACGCCCTCCGTGCGATCTACGAGGAACGCGCGACGGACGACCCGCTCAACGCCCTGGTTCTGATGGAAGGGCTCGGCTGGCGCGAGGTGGAGGTCCTCCGGACGCTCCGGAACCACCTGCTCCAGGTGCGCCCGAACTACAACGTCGAGACGGTCACGGCGGTCCTCGTCCGCAACAGCCCTGTGTCGGGCGCCCTCTGGCGGCTCTTCGAGGCCCGGTTCGACCCGCAGCGGGAGGCGGACCGCGCGGAGCAGGTGGCGAAGGCCGATGCGCTCGTCGGGAAGGCGTTCTCGGCCGTCGGGAGCCTTTTCGACGACGAGATCCTGCGGGGTGTCGAGAACCTGGTGCGCGCCGCCGTGAGGACGAACACCTACCAGAGGCCCGAGCGACCCGTCGTCGCCATCAAGGTCGACTGCGCGAAGGTCGAGGCGATGGTCTCGCCGCGGCCCGTCTTCGAGATCTACGTCCACTCGCGGCTCCTCGAGGGGATCCACCTCAGGGGCGGGAAGGTCGCGCGAGGGGGGATCCGCTGGAGCGACCGGCACGACGACTTCCGGACGGAGGTCCTGGGCCTGATGAAGACCCAGATGGTCAAGAACTCGGTGATCGTCCCCGTCGGCTCGAAGGGGGGCTTCGTCCTGAAGGGCGACGTGCCGCCCCGGCCGGCTCTCGACGCGTACCTGATCGACCGTTACCGGGAGTTCGTCTCGGGCCTCCTCGACGTGACCGACAACCTCGTGGACGGATCCGTCCTCCACCCCCCGGAGGTCGTCCGGCACGACGAGCCCGACCCGTACCTCGTCGTCGCCGCCGACAAGGGGACGGCGCACCTTTCGGACACGGCCAACCGCGTCTCGATGCAGTACGGCTTCTGGCTGGGCGACGCGTTCGCGTCGGGCGGGAGCAACGGCTACGACCACAAGCGGGAGGGGATCACCGCCCGCGGGGCGTGGGAGTGCGTGAGGCACCACTTCGGAAACCTGGGCCTCGACGTGCAGTCCGAGCCCTTCACGATGGCCGGCATCGGGGACATGTCGGGCGACGTGTTCGGCAACGGCGTGCTGCTGAGCCGCACGGCGCGGCTCGTGGCCGTCTTCAACCACGTGCACATCTTCCTGGACCCCGGCCCCGACCCCGAGGCGAGCTTCGCCGAGCGCGAGCGGCTCTTCCGGCTGCCGCGCTCGACCTGGCGCGACTACCGGGCGGAGCTGATCAGCGAAGGAGGCGGGGTCTTCGACCGCGGGGCGAAGTCGATTCCGCTGAGCCCCCAGGTGCGCGCCCTCCTCGGGCTTTCCGTGGAGGCCGCGAGCGGCGAGGAGGTGGTCCGCGCCCTCCTCCGCGCCCCGGTCGACCTCCTCTACAACGGCGGCATCGGCACCTACGTGAGGGCCTCGTCCGAGGAAGATTCCGAGGTCGGGGACCGGGCGAACGACCGGGTCCGCGTCAGCGCGGACGAGGTGAGGGCCCGGGTCCTGGCCGAGGGGGGAAACCTCGGACTGACGCAGCGGGGCCGGATCGAGCTCTGGACGAAGGGCGTCCTCCTGAACACCGACGCGGTGGACAACTCCGGCGGCGTCGACATGTCGGACCACGAGGTGAACATCAAGATCCTCCTGGATCTCCTCGTGCGGCGCGGCATCATCCCGAACCGGGCGGAGCGCAACCGGATCCTCGCGGCGATGACGGACGAGGTCTCCACGCTGGTCCTCGCCGACAACGCGAGCCAGGCGCAGGCCCTCACTCTCGACGGGCTGCGCAGCGCGCACCGGTACGAGGAGTTCGCCGCGCTCGTCGAGGAGCTCGTCGCGAGCGGGGTCATGAGGCGCCGCGACGACGCGGTGCCGTCGAAGGACGAGCTCCTCGCGAGCCCCGCCCGGGACCGCGGCCTGCCGCGGCCCCTTCTCTGCGTGATGCTCGGACACGTCAAGAACTGGGCTTCCGCGCGCCTCGTCGCCACCTCGCTGCCCGACAGCGAGGTGGCCGAGCCCTTCCTGCCGGCCTACTTCCCGACGCCTATGCGCGAGGCGTACGCCGGACACCTCGGCCTCCACCCGCTGCGCCGGGAGATCATCGCGACGGCCGTCGTCAACCACGTCGTGAACGAAGGGGGCGTCTCGCTGCTCCACCGGCTGATGACGGCGAGCGGGCGCGAGATCGGCGACGTGGTGCACGCCTACCTTTCCGTCGAACGCGCCGCGAAGGCGGACGAGGTCCGGAGACGGATCGGGGGCGCCGGCCCGAGCGTGGTGGAACGCCACCTTCGGCTGGTCGAGGTTTCCGAGGCCCTCTACGAGGCGACGCGGCGCTCCCTTCTGGGAGAGGGCGGCGATCTCGGGAACGTCCTCGGCGGCGTCGGGGAGGGCCTCGGCCCGGCCCGCTGAGGCCGGGCTTCTCCTGCGATCCGCAAGCGGCCGGTCCGGACTCCCTTCGGGGGCCGGACCGGCCCCGGTGGGTCGGCTGACCGCCTCCGCCGCTTCTGGTACCATTCGGCGCCCGAACGGGCACGGCGACGTACCCAAGTGGTTAAGGGAAGGCTCTGCAAAAGCCTCATTCGTCGGTTCGAATCCGACCGTCGCCTCCATCTCAGACCCCTCCGCCGCGCCTTCGGGCGCGGCGGTTCTCTTATGAGCCCGCCGCGAAAGCCTTCGCCGCGACGAGGTCGGACGGAACGTCGACGTCGTGGAGAACCTCGGCGCCGAAACCGGGAATCTCGTGGACCCGGACGTCGCTCTCGCGGAGGAGGTCCGAGAGGCGCCGCTCGCTCTCCCAGGAGAGGAGGCGCGGGACGAGGGCGGCCGGAATGAAGAGGGGGTGGCCGCGCCGGCCGGCTCCGGCCGGAACCGCGACGACGAGGGGGGCCGCCGGAGGCAGGGCCGCGAGGAGCTTCCGGAGGACGGGGGCCGTGAGGCCGGGAAGGTCGGCGGGGGAGAGGGCGACCCGTCCGCACCCCGACGAGAGGGCCGACAGGCCCGCCTGGGCCGAGGAGAGCATCCCGTCCTGGGGTCTCGGGTTGAATACGGTGACGACGCCGAGGCCCTCGAGGGAGGCGGCGAGCTCTCCGGCGCCGGGAGCGAGGACGACGGCGACCTCGGCGAAGCCGGCTTCGACGAAGGAACGGGTGACGAGGCGGATGAGGGGCTCTCCCGCGATCCTGGCGAGCATCTTCGGGCTCCCGAATCTCTTCGAGGCGCCCGCGGCCAGGAGGACCGCGGCAATCTTCTCCGTACGGAAAGGCATGATGGTCGAGTGTAGCCCTCGGGATCGCTCGTCCGATCGTTGACCGGGCCTTTCCGGGAGCCTATCCTCGGCACAGATCGCATTCCTCGTCGGTCGGGTAGAGAGGAGACTCCGGGCATGCATATCAACGACCTCCTCAAGATCGCGGTGGAGCGCAAGGCCTCGGACCTCCACCTGAAGGTCGGCGCCCACCCGATCATCCGCGTCGACGGCGACCTGATTCCGCTCGTCGACATGAAGCGGCTCATGCAGGAAGACACGATCGCGATGGCGTTCTCGATCATGTCTTCCAGGCAGAAAGAGAAGTTCAAGAACAACTTCGAGATCGACATCGCCTACTCGGTGCCCGGCCTCGGCCGCTTCCGCTGCAACATCTTCCAGCAGCGCGGCACAGTGGGGCTCGTCTGCCGCGTCATCCCGGCCCGGATCCTGACCGTCCGCGACCTGCTCCTGCCGCCGGTCATCGAGAAGATCTGCGAGGAGACGCGCGGCCTGATTCTCGTCACGGGGACGACCGGCTCGGGCAAGTCGACGAGCCTCGCCGCGATGATCGACTTCATCAACGCGACGCGGGCCGAGCACATCATGACGGTCGAGGACCCGGTCGAGTTCCTCCACCGCGACAAGAAGTCGATCGTCAACCAGCGCGAGCTGGAGGTCGACACGCGGTCGTTCTCGTCCGCGCTGCGCGCCTCCCTCCGCCAGGACCCCGACGTCATCCTCGTCGGAGAGATGCGAGACTTCGAGACGGTCGAGACGGCCCTCGTCGCGGCGGAGACGGGGCACCTCGTCCTCTCCACGCTCCACACGATGGACGCGACGGAGACGATCAACCGGATCATCGCCGTCTTCCCGCCGCACCAGCAGAAGCAGATCCGCCTCCAGCTCTCGGCCGTCCTCAAAGCCGTCGTCTCGATGCGCCTCCTTCCGCGCGCCGACGGCCTCGGCCGCGTCCCGGCCGTCGAGGTCCTCATCGCGACGAACTACATCCGGGACTGCATCGAGAACAAGGAAAAGACGAAGTACATCGTCGACGCCATCAAGGCCGGCACCTCGCAGTACGGGATGCAGACCTTCGACCAGTCGCTCTACCAGCTCTACCGCTCGGGGCTCATCACGCTCGACGAGGCGATCCGCCGGTCGACGAACCCGAACGAGTTCAAGCTGAGGATCCAGGGCGTCCAGTCGACGTCGGACCTCTCCCAGGAGGTCATGGACGGGGCGCTCAACGCTCCCGACAAGATGAACCCGCTGGGGGAGGAGTCGCCCTTCGACTTCTCCAACCAGCCGTAGGCCTTCCAGACCCTGAGCGACGAACCGCGCCGCCGCCCGCGCCGGGACTGCCGGACGGCGGCGCTCTCGTTTCTGGGCCGCCGCGCCCACCCGAGGCGCGAGCTGGAGCGAAAGCTCCTCAGGGCGGGGCACGAGGCGGCGGAAGTCGCCCGGACGCTGGACCTGCTTTCCGACGCGGGGCTCCTGAACGAGGCGGCGACGGCGGTGGAGCTGGCCCGCACGGAAGCTTCCCGCGGGCGCGGGAACCGTCGCGTTTCGGCGTCCCTGCGCGCCCGGGGCGTCGGAGAGAAGGACGCGGCGCGGGCCGTGGCCGGCGTCGGGGGAGAGGACGAGGCGGCCCGCCTCCGGGCCGCCCTCGCGAAGAAGAGCCGGAGCCTCGGGGAAGGTTTGACGCCCGTTTCGAGGTCGAGGAAACTCTTCGACCATCTCGTGCGCCGTGGCTTCGACCCCGGGGCCGTTCGCGATGCGCTCCGAGAGAAAGGCGACCCCACGGATGACGACTCCCTCTGACTGGACCTCCCGGAAGGTCCGCGAGACGTTCCTTTCGTACTTCGAGGAGAAGGGGCACCGTCGCGTCGCCTCCTCCTCCCTCGTCCCGGCCGAAGACCCGACGCTCCTCTTCACGAACGCCGGGATGAACCAGTTCAAGGACGTCTTCCTCGGGCGGGAGAGCCGTCCGTACGTCCGGGCCGCTTCCGCCCAGAAGTGCGTGCGGGCCGGCGGCAAGCACAACGACCTCGACAACGTCGGCTACACGGCGCGCCACCACACGTTCTTCGAGATGCTCGGGAACTTCTCGTTCGGCGACTACTTCAAGGAGGAGGCGATCGCCTTCGCCTGGGAGCTCGTGACCGAGCGTTACGGCTTCGAGCCGAAGCGCCTCTGGGCGACGGTCTACACCGACGACGACGAGGCCGCGAAGCTCTGGCAGCGGTACCTGCCGGCCGGGCGGATCCTCCGCTTCGGCGAGAAGGACAACTTCTGGTCGATGGGCGACACGGGGCCCTGCGGCCCCTGCTCCGAGCTCCACGTCGACCAGGGGCCGCACGTCCCGGGGGACGAGACGCCGAACGGCCGCGGCGACCGGGTCATGGAGATCTGGAACCTCGTCTTCATGCAGTTCGACCGCGACGCCGAGGGGAAGTCGACCCCGCTGCCGAAGCCCTCCGTCGACACCGGGGCCGGGCTCGAGAGGATCACGGCCCTCCTGACGGGGAAGAACAACAACTTCGACACGGACCTCTTCACGCCGCTCATCCAGAAGATCGAGTCGATCTCGGGGAAGTCGTACCGCGGCGGGATGGTCGCCGAGGACGCCCCGTTCCGCGTCATCGCGGACCACCTTCGCGCGGCGACGATGCTCATCGCGGACAGCGTCATGCCGGCCAACACGGGGCGCGGCTACGTCCTCCGGCGGATCCTCCGCCGGGCGGCCCGCTACGGGCGCCGCCTCGGCATCGAGGGGTCCGAGCTCTGCGGCCTCGTCGACCCGGTCTTCGAGGTCTTCGAGGGAATCTACTTCGGCGACGCCCACCGGACGCTGAAGGGCGAGATCGGGGAGCTCGTCCGCTCCGAGGAGCAGAGCTTCGCCCGGACGATGTCCGCCGGGGCCGACCGGGTCGGCGAGGCGATCAGCGAGGCGCGGCGGAAGGAGGAGACGGGCCTCTCTGGGCCGGCCGTCTTCCGCTTCTACGACACGTACGGCATTCCTCTCGAGCTGATCGAGGACCTGGCGCAGGACGAGGGGCTCACCGTCGACCGCGCGGGCTTCGAGAAGGAGCTCGAGGTGGCGCGCGAGCGCTCCAAGGGGGCCTCGAAGTTCGAAGCGGACGACGCGCTCCTCCCGGAGGAGCTGGCCGATCCGTCCTGGGAGACCGTCTTCCGCGGCTACGCCGAGGACGACTTCGTCCGTCTCGAGGGGGCCCGGACTCTCGGCCTCTTCGCCCTTTCCGGAGGGATCCTGGCGCCGGCCGACGCGCTGCCGGCGGGCGCCGAGGGCCTCCTCGTCACCGACCGGACCGTCTTCTACCCCGAGGGGGGGGGCGAGGTTGCAGACACCGGCTCCGTCGTCTGGCCGTCTGGCCGGGCGGCCGTGACGTCGGTCCGAAAGTCGGCGAGCGGGCGCATCGTCCAGCACCACGTGAAGGTCGAGGAGGGAACGCTTTCGCGCGGTGCGACGTTGACGCTCGAGGTGGCGGAGTGGACCCGCCGCCGGATCCAGGCGAACCACACCGGCACGCACCTCCTCCACGCGGCGCTCCGGAAGGTCCTCGGTGATTCCGTCCGGCAGATGGGATCCCTCGTCGCCCCCGACCGCCTCCGGTTCGACTACGCGGCGACGCGTCCGACGACCTCGGCCGAGATCCTCGAGATCGAGCGGCTCGTGAACGAGGCGGTCCTCAGGGACGCGCCCGTCTCCAAGGAAGTGACGTCGATGGACGAGGCGCGCGCGAAGGGCGCCATGATGTTCTTCGGCGAGAAGTACGGCGAACGGGTCCGCGTCGTCGACGTCCCGGGCGTCTCGACGGAGCTCTGCGGCGGCTGCCACGTCCTCCGGACCGGCGAAATCGGCGCGTTCAAGGTGACCTCCGACCGCGGCCTCGCGGCGGGCGTCCGGCGCATCGAGGCGATCACGTCGCTCGGCGCGGTGGAGCGCCTGACGCGCGACGAGCAGATTCTCGGAGAGCTCTCGGAGTCGGCCCAGGTGCCGCCCGAGGAGCTCCCCGGAAAGCTCCGCGAGCTTCTCGCCCGGCTCAGGGACGGGGAGAAGGAGATCGCAAAGCTGAAGGTCCAGCTCGCGTCGGGGCCCGCAGGAGGCACGGGGGCCTCGGAAGACGACGGGGTCGTCGACGTCGGCGGGGTGAAGGTCCTCGCCCGGCGGGTCCCTTCGCTCCCGGCGAACGAGCTCCGGAATCTCGCCGACACCTTCCGCGGAAAGCTGAAGAGCGGCATCGTCCTCATCGGGACCGAGGCCGAGGGGAAGGTCACTCTCCTGGCCGCCGTCACGCCCGACCTCCTCTCCCGAGTGTCGGCGGATGAGCTGGCGAAGGCGATGGCGCCCGTCGTCGGCGGCAGGGGAGGCGGAAAGCCGGACCTCGCCCAGGCCGGCGGGAAGGACCCGGAGAAGATCGGCGCCGCCCTCGAGGCCGGGGTCGCGAGGGTTCGGGAGAAGCTGGGAGGGGCGGCCTGACTCGAGCTCCCGGGCGCTATACTGCTGCTGGCATGACGCGACTGGCCGTGCTCTGCGTCGCAGGAGGACTCCTCGTCTTTCCGGGGAGTTCTCTGGCGGACGTCAAGCTGATCCGCAAGGCGGACGGCGGCATCGTGATGTTCAACAACATCGGAAGCGGCTGGAAGGTCGGCGGGAAATCCCCGAGCGACGCGTTCCTCCTGGCGCGGCGTGACGCGGCGACGGCGTTCGACGAAGCGATCCGGCGGCACGCCGAGCACAACAGGGTCGACCCCCGGCTCGTCAAGAGCGTCATGCTCGTCGAGTCGAACTTCAACCCGCGGGCGCTCTCCCCGAAAGGGGCGTGCGGCCTGATGCAGCTGATGCCCGGCACCGCGAAAAGGTACGGCATCCAGAACTCCTGGGACCCCCACGAGAACATCCGGGGCGGGACGGCCTACCTCTCCGACCTCCTCGGGATGTTCGACGGCGACGTCGTGCGAACCCTCGCGGCCTACAACGCCGGGGAAGGGGCCGTCCAGCGTTACCGGGGCGTGCCGCCCTATCGCGAGACGCAGGAGTACGTGAGGCGGGCGATGCTCGTCTACGGCGAGAACGGCAACGTGCCGCTCCTGTCGGGCGGGTTCAGGGGGACGCCGGTCGCGTCGACGCGACGGAAGCCCTCGGAGCCGGTGAAGCTCCAGCGCGGAGCGGGCGTTCTCCTGATCTCCAACCTCGGGGACGTTCCTTCCAGGAGAGGTCCGTCGCCGGTTCTCGGGCGTATCGCGGCGAACCGATGAGCACCCGCGCTTCCGAGCCGACGCGAAGCGCCCCCTTCTTCGACCACGGTCTCTTCCTTCTCCACCTGAACCGGGGCAAGGAGGACCTCCGCAAGGGCCTCCACGACGACGCCCGGCGCGAGTTCGAGGAGGCCCGCCGCTTCCGGCCGAACGACCCGGAGGTCCTCTCGAACCTGGCCCTCGCGATGTTCCACCTCGGGCATCTCGAGGAGGCGGAGCGGACCACCCGCGGGCTCCTGACCTCCCACGCCGATTCCGTCCCCCTCCTCTTCAACCTCGGCCTGATCCTCTTCAAGGCGGGAAGGCCCGAGGCGCGCGAGCCGCTGGAGCGGGTCCTGGCCCTCGCCCCCGGCCACCGGAAGGCGCACCTGACCGTCGGACTGATCCTTCAGAGGGAAGGGCGCCTCGACGATGCCAGGCGCCACTTCACCGCGGCGGGCTCCGAGCGGAAGGTCGAAGCCGACGGAGACGACACGATCACCCGCACCGCGCGTGCGGCCGTCTCGACCTGGCAGTCCCCGACCGCTCCCGTTCCCGCGGTCAAGCCCGAGGTCTTCGACGACTCGTCCGTTCGCCGGGAGAGGGCGACCCAGCCGATCGGCCCGATCGACGTGCCCGAGCTGCCGAAAGAAGCGGTCCGGCCACCGCCCCCCCCGGAGCCTTCGCAGCCCCCGTCCGCCAGTCTGGCCGTGACCCCTCCCATCTCCCGGACTCTTCGGGCGCCCGTTCCTCCGGCAACGCCACCGCCGTTTTCCGTCCGTCCGGGCGGACTCGTGACGGGAGACGCCCGAGGTGGCATCGTGGTGCGCAGGACCTCCCTCACCGGCCGGACCGGAGCCGCGGAGCTCGCGGCCGATACCAGCCTTTCCGGGGCTCTCGCCCGATTCTTCGTCCGGGTGACGGGGAGCGGCGGGGTCCTTCTCCTCGACCCGAAACGGACTCTCCACCTCGTCCACCTGCGCGGGGAGTTCCTCTCGGCCGACCCGGCCCGCCTCTTCGGATTCGACGCGACCCTCACGTACCGGGAGGACCCGGCGTTCGAGTTCCGGCGTCAGATCGCCCTTCCATTCGTGAAGCTCTTCGGCGTCGGGGCGGTGGCTTTCTCGGCGGCGGCCGAGCCGGCCCGTCTCGAGGTGACACACGAGACCCCGCTCACGCTCTCCGCCCGGTCGCTCCTGGGCTACGGCGGCGACGTCGCGGTCGGTCTCGTGGAAGACGCCGACGCCCTCGCGGACCTCGGCGGCGGACCGGTCGTGAGCGTCTCGGGCTCGGGCTTTGTCCTTATCGAGGCCTGACCGGCCTCTGGGGTGCTCATCGAGGCCTGACCGGCCTCTGGGGTCCTGATCGAGGCCTGACCGGCCTGTCAGGTCCTCATCGAGGCCTGAACCGCTTCGAGCGCTTCCTCCGTTTCGGAGAGGAGCCCGTTCACCATCCCGGGGTCTTCGTGCTCGGCGTAGACGCGCAGGATCGGCTCGGTTCCCGAAAGCCGGTGGAGGAGCCAGCCGCGCCCGTCGAGGAGGAGCTTCACTCCGTCGAGCGTCTCGACCGAGGTGACGCGGGCCCCCGCCCGCGACGACGGTGGAGCGGCCAGCAGCCCGTCGACGAACGCCCGAAGGACGGGCATCGGGAGCCTCACGTCGCGCCGGCCGTACGCGAAGGCCCCGTACTCGCGATCCTGGCGGGCCAGGAGGGCGGTGAACGAAAGGCCCGAGTGGGCGATCGCCTCGAGGACGAGGAGGCCGGAGAGGACGCCGTCCCGCTCGGGGAGGAAGAAGGAAACCCCCAGGCCGCCCGATTCCTCGCCGCCGATTCCGACCTCGCCCGAGAGCATCTTCTCGGCGATCCACTTGAAGCCGATCGGGGTGACGTGGAGCGGGACTCCGAGTCGGGCGGCGACGCGGTCGACGAGAAGGGAGGTGGAGAAGGTCTTGGCGATGCCGCCGCCGATCCGCTCGCGGCTCGCCAGGCTTTCGGCGAGGAGGGCGAGGATGCGGTGGGGTGTCACGAAAGTGCCGTCGGGGCCGAGGACGCCGAGGCGGTCTCCGTCCCCGTCGCTGGCGAGGGCGACGTCGAAGGCCTCGGACTTCAGGCGCGAGACGGAGGCTCCGAGATGCTCGGGGATCGGCTCCGGGTGGACGCCGCCGAAGGAGGGGTTGATCTCGGACCGGATCGTCGTCACCCGCGTCGGGTGCCCCTCGCCGAGGACCGAGGCGAGGAGGTCGCGCGCGGCGCCGTGCATCGGGTCCCAGAGGACCTTCAGGCCGGCGCGCCGGATCGCGTCGAGGTCGACACAGGCGGCGATCGCCGCGGCGTACGGCGAGAGGAGGTCCGTCTTCTCGACGGAGCCTCCGGGCCGGTCGGCGAGCGGAGCGTCGGCGCAGGCGGCGATCGCCGCGTAGGTCTCCGACGTGGCGCTCCCGCCGAAGAACGACTTGTACTTGACGCCGTTCCACTCGGGCGGGTTGTGCGAGGCCGTGATGGCGATGCCGCCGCGCAGCCCGCGCGTCTTCACGTGCCAGGAGGCGCACGGCGTCGGGACGGCGCGGTCGGAGAGGAGCACCCGGAACCCCTTCGACGCGAGCCGGGCGGCGCTCTCGGCAGCGAGCTCGCGGGAGAGGAACCGGGTGTCGTGGACGATCGGGAGGGTCCCGCCGTCCCCCGGGTCGGCGTTGGCGGGCGAAGAGCTCCAGGCGGCGATCGCGTCGACGACGCGGCCGGCGGAATCGAAGGTGAGGTCGCGGCCGATCCGGGCCCGCCAGCCGTCGGTGCCGAAGGGGATGGGGGACGTCATCGTCCGCGGATTCTGGGCGCTAGCGGGGGCTCCGGCAAGGCCCGGCTAGAATGCGCGAAGGTGCTCAACCTTCCGAACGCGCTGACCCTGCTTCGCATCTTCCTGGTGCCGCTTCTCGTCGTCGTTCTCCTGACGCGGATGCCGGCCAAGGAGTACCTCGCGCTCGCCGTCTTCCTGGTGGCCGCGCTCACCGACCTCCTCGACGGCTGGATCGCGAGGAAGTTCAAGAAGGTGACGCGTCTCGGGATGCTCCTCGACCCGATCGCCGACAAGATCCTCGTTTCGGCCGCGCTCATCTCCCTCGTCGACCTCCAGGAGGCCGACGCCTGGGCGGTCTGCATCATCGTGGGCCGGGAGTTCGCCGTCTCGGGCCTGCGCTCCATCGCCGCGGGAGAGCAGATCACGATCTCCGCCTCCAGCCTCGGCAAGTGGAAGATGGGGGCCCAGGTCGTCGGGATCTCGCTGATGATCCTCGGAGCGAGGCTCGACGACATCGGTCTCTGGAGGATGACGGGACGCGCCGCCCTCTACGTCATGACCATCATGGCGATCGTCTCGGGCTTCGACTATTTCCGAAAGTACCTGCCGGCCCTTCTGGCGAGGGAGGCGGACCAGAAGCGGGATGCCGCGTCCGCCCCCGGTGGTCCTGCAGCCTGAGCGTCCCCATGGGAATCCGTCAGCCCTCGGGCCGGCGCCTCCAGATCCCGCGCCCCATCGGCCGCCCTTCCTTCTCGTATTTCCGTTCGTAGTCGGTTCCCGAGCTCCACCCCGCCTCGCTCCCGGGAACCTTCTCGAAGGCCGGCTCGGCGTCGAGGACTTCCCGGATCGCCTCGAAATAGGGGAGGTTGTCGGTCGCGACGCGCAGGAGACCGCCCGGCACGAGCGAGAGAGCGGCTCCCCGGACGAACTCCGGGGAGAAGAGCCGCCTCTTCGTGTGGCGTTTCTTCGGCCACGGGTCGGGGAAGAAGACGTGGAGGGCCGCGAGCGATCCGGCCGGCACGCGGTCCAGGACGAACGCCCTCCCGTCGAGGCGGGCGAATCGGACGTTCGTCAGCCCCATCTTCTCGGCCCGCGTCTGGCCGATGCGGGTGTACTCGAGCTCGATCTCGGCCCCGAGGAAGCTCGTGTCCGGGCGGGCGGCGGCCTCGTCGGTGAGGAAGCGGCCGCGGCCGCTCCCGATCTCGACCTCGACCGGCGCGACCCGCCCGAAGAAGCCCGCCCAGTCGACGGGCGTCGACGTGCCCGGGGGTTCGCCGGGCAGGCTCGTCCGCGGGGGCGGCGGGATTCCCGGCGTCTCGACGAAGTCCTTGGGGGCGGGGGAGAGACCCGCACGCTTCAGCGCGCGGCGCACGGCGGGGCGGCTCAGGAGAGCACCGCCCTCGGGATCTTCACGATCCGCAGGCCGACGTCCCCCAGGATCCGCGCCTGGCACCCGAGGCGGACGCCCGGCCCCATGTCGAACGCGATCTCGTTCGGCTCGATCGGCGAGAGGTGCTCGGGGTTCACGACGCACTCGACCCGGCAGGTCGAGCAGGTCCCGGCGCCGCCGCAGATCGAGGAGATGCGTGCTCCGAGGCGGTGCGCCGCATCGAGCGCCGTGGTTCCCCCCGGCAGCTCGCCCCGCAGTCCCTGGTCGAGAAAGACGACCTTTGGCATTTCAGCCCTTTTCCGCCGCGGGCACATCCTGCGCCCGGGCCTTTTTCGTGATGCGGATCCGCTCGATGGCGCGGGCCGAGGCGCGCTCGACGACGAACTCGGTGTCGCCGAGCCAGGTTCGTGCGCCGGTCCTCGGGATCCGGCCGAACTTCTTGAGAAGGAAGCCGGCCACCGTCTCCATCTCGGGCTCGTCGAGGGAGAGCCCCAGGTCCCTCTCCAGCGAGGCGACGGGGTAGGAGCCTTCGATCAGGACGGAGGCGCCGTCGATGACGGGGGAGTCGGCCTCCTCGTCGTGCTCGTCGTCGATGTCGCCCAGGATCTGCTCGACGAGGTCCTCGAGCGTCACGAGCCCCGAGACCGCCCCCAGCTCGTCGACGACGACGGCCATGTGGAAGCGCCGGCGCCGCATCTCCCGGAAGAGGTCGCCGGAACGCTTCTGCTCGGGGATGAAGATCGCCGGCCGGAGGTGGCGCGAGAGGTTGAAGTCCCTCTCCTCCGCGTCGGTGACGTCGAAGAGGTCCTTGACGTGGAGGATGCCGACGATGTCGTCGGGCGTGTCGCGATAGACGGGAAGCCGGCTGTAGCGCCAGACGCGGCCGATCGCCTCGACCTTCTCGAAGGTGGCGTCCGCGGGGAGGAGGACCATCTTCGCCCTCGGGACCATCGCGTCGACGACCGGCCGGTCCCCGAACGCGAGAACGGCGTGGAGGATGTCCTTCTCCTCCAGCTCCAGCTGCCCGTGCTCGTGGGAGAGGGAGATGAGGCTCCTCACGTCGTCTTCGGTGACGTCGGCCGGCCCGGAAGAGCTGCCGCCGAAGGGCCGGAGGAGGATGCCGGCGACGGCCGACAGCAGCTTGGCAATCGGCGCCAGCAGGGTCACGAGGAGGTCGATCGCGGGTGCCATGACGACGGCGAAGGACTCGGCCCGGCGCGAAGCGAGCGTCTTCGGCGTCACTTCCCCGAAGACGAGGAGGAGAAGGGTCGTCGCGACGGTCGCCGTCACGACCCCCCAGCGCTCCCCGAACGCCTCGATCGCCAGGACCGTGCCGATCGAGCCGGCGGCGATGTTCACGAGCGTGTTGCCGATGAGCAGGGTGCTCAGGGTCTGGGGGAGGTGCCCGCGCAGCCGTTCGAGCCGCGCCGCCTCCGGGTGCTTCTTCTCCTTCAGCCGGAAGACCGCCGCGTCCGAGAGCGTCGTCAGGGCCGTCTCCGAGCCCGAGAAGAAGGACGAGGCGCCGAGGCAGGCCACGAAGACGACGAGCAGGAGAGTTTCGTTCACGGCGTCGATCCGTTCGGCTCCGCCGCCTGGAACCGCCCCCCCCCTTCGCGGGCGAGGCGTTCGACGACGGGCCGGTCGGCCGGAAGGAGGAGGAGCTTCCCGGCTTCCTCCGGCGTCACCCAGCGGACCTCGGCGACGCCGACGGGCGAGGGCTCTCCTCCCAGAAGACGGACGAGGTAGACGAGGAGGGTGACGTGCCGGCCGTTCGGAGCGCCCGAAGCGAAGGTCAGGGGAGAGACGGCCTCCACCTCGACGCCGAGCTCCTCGCTCCATTCCCTCGAGAGCGCGGCCTCCGGGGTCTCGTCCGCCTCGACCTTGCCTCCCGGGAGCTCCCAGAACCCCGCGAGGGGGTCTCCCTCGGGGCGTCGGGTGAGGAGGAGCCGGCCACCTCGCGCGAGCGCTCCCGCCACGACGAGGAGGGTCCCGCTCACCGGCTCTCCCTCGCCAGGGCGGCGCGGGCGTTGCGCCGGAGCCCATCGGGGGTCGCGCGCCTCACCGCCGAGCGGGCGAACCGTTCCTGGAAGGCCGGGTCGTCGAGGGACGCGATCTCGACCGGATCGAGAGAGGCTTCCGGCTCCCTCGCGGGCTCGCTCCAGCGAGGAGCCGAGTTGTACGGGCAGACGTCCTGGCAGTCGTCGCATCCGAAGAGGCGACCGTCCAGCCACGATTCCTCTTCCGGGGTGAAGCCGCTCCTCTTCTCGATCGTCAGGTAGGAGAGGCAGCGCCGGGCGTCGACGACGCGAGGTGCGAGGAAGGCGGAGGTGGGGCAGGCGTCAAGGCAGGCCCGGCAGCCGCCGCACTTCTCCCACGTCGCGTCGACCGCCGTCGCCGTCGGAGCGAGGGCGAGGTCGGTGAGGACCTCGCCGAGGACGACGTGCGAGCCGGCTCCCGGGACGATCAGCATCCCGTTCCTGCCGACGAAGCCGAGGCCGGCGCGGACGGCCCATTCCCGCTCGAGGACCGGGGCTGTGTCGACGCAGACACGAAAGTGCGAACCTGCGGGAGCGGCCTGCCGCAGAGAGGCGACGACGGCCTTGAGCCCCCGGCGGACGGCGTCGTGGTAGTCCTCGCCCCGGGCGTAGCGGGCGACGTTTCCACGGCCGCCGGACGGCACCTCGCGGGCGACGCAGAGGACGGCTTTCGCGTAGGGGAGGATGGAGTCGAGGCTCCGCCTCGCCTCCGAATCCCTCTCCAGATAGCCCATCTCGCCGTGCAGGCCGCCGTCGAGGAAGGCCCGGTAGCCGGCCCACCCCTCGGCCCGGAACCCCGCCACGACCCCTGCCGCGACGAAACCCTGGCCGAGCGCGGCCCGGACCGCCAGGCGCGAGAGCTCGACCGGATCGTCCGGGACGGGCGCCGGCGGGAACCGGGGACCCGTTCGGCGAGAGCGGAAGCCGGACATCGACGCGAGTCTAGCAACGGGGCCGCTATCATCCCCGATGGTCTCCGACCGAGGAGTCGTCATGCCCGAAAGCACCGTGTCGCGCATCTACCCGATCGCCGTCTTCTCGCTCGTGGCGTTCGGCGTCGGCTCTCTCACCGTGACCGTTCTGGCGCCTTTCGGAACGGCCTTCGCGTGGGCGATCGTCCTCGCCGTCGGCTTCGCGGGCCCGTGGCGATTCCTGGAAGGGCAGATGCCCCGCCGCAGGGGCCTCGGGGCGGTGATGCTGACGCTGGCCATCGGCCTCCTCGTCGTCCTCCCGGCCGCATTTCTCGTGGGCGTCCTCGTCAACGAGGCGATCGGCGCCGTCAGGGGCGCTTCGGCCGCGCTCGCCGCCCAGCACGTCTCCGGCCTGGAAGACGTCCAGCGGATTCCGGCCGTGAGCCGCGCGCTCACCTGGGTGGAAGCGCGCTCCGGCGTCACCCCGGCCGAGGTGATGGCGAAGGGGGAGGAGCTCGCGCAGGGGCTGTACGGCCTCCTCGCACGATTCTCGGGGGGCGTCGTGAAGGGGCTCTTCGACGCGGTCCTGTCCTTCCTCGTGACCCTCGTCCTCCT
>JADKBZ010000018.1 GCA_016714815.1 Holophagales bacterium | reverse complement strand
CGGCGCCAGCCGGAACATGGTCGCGTACCTCAACAAGACCTACTACGTCAACGTCTTCAAGGACTTCGTCCCGGCCACGGGCGCCGCGGCGGCGACCTGGAACGTCATGGCGCTCGCCAAGTGCAACGCGTGCCACGACCCGCTCGCTCTCCACGGCGGCAACTACCGCGACATCAAGACCTGCGTCCTCTGCCACAACGACAACAACATGAAGGGGTCCCTGGCCGAGTTCGACAGCGGCTTCTGGCACAGGATCCACTCGAGCACCTCCGAGACGATCGGGCACATCACCTACCCGCAGGCCAGCCTGAACAACTGCGAAGCCTGCCACGACCCGAAGGCCGTCCAGGGCGCGACCTTCCTCACGAAGCCGACCCGCTCGTCGTGCGGCAGCTGCCACGCCGGCGTCGACTTCGCCACGGGTGCCGGGCACAGCGCCGGAAACATCCCGCAGTCCGACGACACCTACTGCATCCGGTGCCACGTCCCCGACAGCGGCGAGGAGTACGACGCCTCGATCAAGGGCGCGCACGTTCTCGATTCGGCCTCCAAGCAGCTCAAGGGCCTCAATGCCACGATCCTCTCCGTCACGAACACCGCGCCCGGCCAGAGCCCGGTCGTCACCTTCAAGCTGACCGAAAAGGACGGCAAGGTCCTCGACCCGAAGCCCTTCGGCTCGAACGTCAACGTCCTCGTCGCGGGCCCGACGTCCGACTACGCGACCTGGCCGAACGTCCGCGAGCGTGCCGACGCGGCCACGTTCAACGGGACGACGGCCGTCTACACGATGAAGTACAAGGTTCCCGCGTCGTTCACCGGGTCGCTCAGCTTCAGCATGGATGTTCGCCGGACCGTGACGCTGAACCCCGGGACGCCGAGCTCCAAGACCTTCAACGAGTGCGCGTTCAACCCGATCTTCAACGCCGCCTCGACGGGGACGGTCGTCGCGCGCCGGGCGATCATCGCCCAGGCGAAGTGCCTCGCCTGCCACGGGACGCTCGCGCTCCACGGCGGGCAGCGGCTCAACGTCCTCTATTGCTCCATGTGCCACAACCCGAATTCCGACGACTCGCCCTACCGGACGGCCGGCCTGCCGGAATCGGTCGACTTCCGCCGGATGATCCACCGGATCCACTCCGGCGAGGAGCTGGAGCAGGACTTCACCGTCATCGGGTACCAGGGCTCGACGAACAACTACAACGAGGTCACGTACCCCGGCGACCGCCGCAACTGCCTGGCCTGCCACGCCTCGCAGGCGACCGCCGACCTCCCGGTCGTCACCGGCGCGCTCAACGTCGTCACCAAGCGTGACTACTTCACGCCGCAGGGACCCGGGACGGCCGCCTGCCTCGGCTGCCACGACTCGCGGACCGCGGCGTCGCACGCCTACCTGAACACGGCGGTCTTCGGGGAGTCCTGTGGCGCGTGCCACGGCGCCAACTCCGAGTGGTCCGTCGCGACCGTCCACGCCCGTTAACCACTGAGGACGCCCGCCTCCCGGCATCGATCGGCGGCCTTCCGGCGGCGCGTGAATCGCGCCAGCCGGGAGAGGACAGAGATGGTGAAAGATCCATTGGCCCCTACCGGCCCCGTTCTCCTGGTCCTCGGGGTGACGGGAATCGGTCGGACGGCCCGGAGCAGCAGAGGCGCCGAGCTGCGGAGACTGCCACGAGCAGTCGAAGACGTTCGAGCGAACCCGCACGGGCGTGCGGCTCTGCGAGCTGCCCGGCGACGGGCGTGCGCGAGCTGCCACGGCGACGGGAGGGCCACATGGAGGCCGGGGCGACAAGTCGCTCATCCAGGGCCTCCACGGCGCCCGGGCGCGAGACCTGCCCCTGAAATGTCACGACGTCACCACCGAGCACACCTCCTACCGTGACGGGTCCACGGGTCCTTGGGAGACCGTGAACTGCCTCACCTGCCACTCCGTCCACACGCCGAACGCGAAGGAGCCGATGCCCTGGCGAAGCGGCAGACGAGCTGTGCGCCAGCTGCCACCCGGCAGACCTCCTCGATGAGGAGCAAGGCGTACGTCCACCACCCGACCGCGGGCTTCACCTGCGCGTCGTGCCACAACCCGCACGGGCGCAAGGGCGAGGGATCGCTGAAGCTGACGCGGCAGGGCGAGCAGCCGTGCCTGACGCGCCACAGCGAGAAGCGCGGCCCGGCCGTGTACGAGCACGTCGGCCCGACGACGGCCAGGCCTGACCGGCGGCTGCCTGACGTGCCACGAGCCGCACGGGTCGAACAACCCGAAGATGCTGACGCGGCCGCGGATCGACAATCTGTGCCTGGAGTGCCACTCGGCGCTCGCGGCCAACGCGCTGGGCTCGCAGCCCCCGGCGACGCACAACCTGCTCCTGCCGCGGTGGCGCAACTGCACGACCTGTCACGTGGCCGTCCACGGCTCCAACCGGTCGCCGAAGCTGCTGAAGTAGGAGGAGGCGGAGATGCGCACGAAACAGATCCTCCCTCGCCGGCCTCCTCCCTGCGCTGCTTTTTGACGGGGCGAGCCGTCGCCCAGGACGTGCCGCTCGACCTCGAGCTGGGCTACCGCTGGAGCGAAGTCAGCGGAAACGAAGAGATGTTCCGGAGCCAGCTCGACGAGCGCGCGGGATTCCAGATCCGCTCGCTGTCGTGGGGCCTCGGCGACATCCGGGGCACGAACGCCATCGACCACTTCCGGATCGACGCGGCCGACCTGGGCGTCGGGCCGAACGGGCAGCTGCGCCTGGAGGCGGGGCGGACCGGCTACTGGAAGCTCAACGCGGCCTACCGGCGCAGCGAGCACTATTCGAACCTTCCGACGATCGCCAACCCGTACCTCGAGAAGGGAACGCTCGACAGCCAGCACTCGTTCGACCGGACGCGTGACAGCGTCGACGTCGACTTGAGCTGCTCCCCGGCAAGGCGGTGAGGCCGCTTCTCGGGTTCAGCTACAGCAACTACGCGGGGCCCGGCCTGTCGACGTACCACGTGGGGCAGGACGAGTTCCAGATGAACCAGGAGCTGAAGGAAAAGGACACGGAGTACCGGCTCGGGGTCGCGTTCGACGCGGGCCCGGTGTCGGGACAGGTCGTGCAGGGGTGGCGTCAGCTTCGCGGGGAAGAGACGTACACCCTCACCCCGGGTGCGGGCGCGGGCAACAACACCAGCCCGATTCTGGGCGTCCCGGTCACGGCGACCACGCTGAGCCGCACGACGAAGACCGACGTGGACACGCCGGTCACGTCGGCGGTCGTCACGGGCAAGCTCGGCAAGGCGGTGCGGCTGACGGGGACCTACATCCGTGCGAGCGCCGACGGCGAGGACGGCAGCAGCGAGAACCTGGTGGGCAACCTGGTCTCGTATGACATCCTTCGGTACTTCAAGAGCCTCGCGGAGAACACCTCGTCCACGGCCGAGGCGCTTTCGTGGCGGGGCAGCGTGAGGGCCGACATCCACATCACGAGCGGGTTCGACGTCGGCGGGGTACACGCGCCGCAGCCGCGAGCTCAACGGCTACAGCCTGGTCAACGACCTGTACGGCACGACGACGACGTTCAGCGGGTTCGACCCGAAGGACGTCACGACGATCCTGGCGTCGAACACCCAGATGCAGCGCGACGAGGACATCTTCGACATCCGGGCCAGCGCCAAGCTGGTGGGGCCGTTCTCCATCCGGATCGGCTACTCGGAGAACCAGGCCGACGTCACGGTGGCCAACGACCCGTCGGAAGTGGTGGTTCCCTGGGGGCAGGGCGGCCGGTACGACCGGACGGTCCGGACGTTCGACGGCGGACTGCTGTTCAAGATCTCGGGACCGGAGCCTGGGCGTGGACTACACGGGACAGAGCGCGGACAACGCGGTGACGAGGACGGACTTCCTCGAGCGGGACCGGCTGCGGCTGCGGGGCGCCTACGAGGCGGCGAAGTGGCTGCGGATCTCGGCGACGGCCGAGCAGGTGGACACGTCCAACGAAGACACGGGCTACGGCTACGACGGCACGATGAAGACGTACGCGGGGGACCTCGAGGTCGCCCCGTGGGAGTGGCTCCGCTTCCGGGTCGGCGCGGGACGCTTCGAGGGAGACAGCAGCATCGCGTACCGCCACCCGGAGACCTGGGTGAACGGGATGTCGGTGACCAACGAGAAGGGGGACACGCTGGAAGGCGGGCTCACCTTCAACCTCAAGCCGGTGACGATCGAGGCGCTCCTGCGCAGGTTCGAGAACGAGGGAAGCTTCCCGTACGAGCTCGAGCGGGCGAGGGTGCGCGCCGGCCTGGAGATCACGAAGCTCTTCGGCATCGCCGCGGAGTGGGACCTGGACGACTACACCGAGAAGAACCGGTCCTACGGGACGGGAGCGGACTACACGGCCAACCGCTATGGCCTCTACCTCCGCATCCACCCGTAACGGCCCGGTTTCCCCCGGGGCTTTTCGCGCCCCCGCCTCACGGCGGGGGCGCTCCCTGGCCCGGGCCGTGCCCGGAGCGGGGGTGCCAGGCGCCCTGCGACCGGAGGGGCTCGCGCCGCTCGCGAGTTCCGTCCCGCGCGGGCCGGCATCCGTGCAATCGAATCTCAGAAGCCCTGGGTTTTCTTCACTTTCCAGAGACCTTTTCAGCCTAAAAAGGTCCGATATCGACGTAAAATGCGCCGTTGGTTTTTCAGGCTCCGATGTGCGCACCATCCAGCAATTCTCAAGACACGGCTTGAAGGAGGAGATCCCATGTCACTTCTGCAGCGCGGACTGATGTTCGTCCTGGCGGCGGGGACGCTCGCGATCCCGGCGTCCGTCCCACCCGAAGCCCGGGCGGGCGGACGGACTGCGGTCACGGTCGACCCCCAGACTGTCAATCTCTACACCCCTGCGGACAAGGAGTACTACCTGACGGAGAGTCAGATGGACTTCATCCGTCCCGGGCTCAAGGTCACCATCGGCGCCGTCACCGACATGGCGCCCGGCAAGAAGCCGAGCGTCGAGATCACGCTGACCGACGACCTGAACCAGCCCATCGACCGCCTCGGCGGGACGACCCCCGGGGTCGTCTCCCTGCGGTTCATCCCCTCGGTGTGGGACGTGGCCTCGGGCTACTACGACGACCTCATCAACTCGTCGAACGGCAACCCGTCCCGGGACAACACGGGGACGTGGGCCGACCTCGGCGGCGGCAAGTACAAGTACACGTTCGCGGCGACGATGCCGGCCTTCGACGTGAACAAGCCGATGACGCTCGCGTGCACCGGCAACCGGGACATGACCGCTTACCTCGGGAAGTCCTACTACGTGAACGTGTTCAAGGACTTCGTCCCGGCCACGGGCGCCGCGGCGACGACCTGGGCCGTGACGACGACCGCGAAGTGCAACTCCTGCCACGACCCGATCGTGGGCCACGGCAGCAACTACCGCGAGGCGAAGACCTGCGCCCTCTGCCACAACCCCAAGGACATGGTGGGGAGCCTCAAGGAATTCGACATGGGGATCTGGCACCGGATCCACTCCTCGAACCTCGAAGACGTGGGCGAGATCACCTACCCGCAGTACTACCTGAACAACTGCGAGGCCTGCCACGACCCGAGGCAGCCGCAGGGGACCGTCTACCTCACGAAGCCCGGCAGCCAGGTCTGCGGCGGCTGCCACGCCAGCGTGAACTTCCCGGCGGGCGAGGGCCACGTCGCGCAGGCCGACGATTCGAAGTGCGCCGAGTGCCACCAGCCCGACAGCGGGCAGGAATTCGACGCCTCGATCAAGGGGGCCCACACGCTTCCCCTCGAGTCCAAGCAGCTCAAGGGCCTCAAGGCCGAGATCCTGTCCGTCACGAACACCGCTCCCGGCCAGAAGCCGGTCGTCACCTTCAAGCTGACCGAGAACGACGGGAAGATCCTCGACCCGAAGCCTTTCGGCTCGAACGTCAACGTCCTCGTCGCCGGCCCGACGACCGACTACGCCACGTGGCCGAACACCCGTGAGAACGCCTCCGGCGCGACCTTCAACGGCACGACGGCCGCCTACACGATGACCTGGGCCGTTCCCGAGACTTTCAAGGGGACCCTCTCGTTCTCGATGGACGTTCGCCGCTCCGTCACCGTCAACGGCGTCACCTTCAACGAAGGCGCGTTCAACCCGATCTTCAACGCCGCCGCCACGGGCAGCGTCGTCGCCCGCCGGCAGGTCGTGACCCAGTCCAAGTGCCTCGCCTGCCACGACTGGCTCCCGCTCCACGGCGGACAGCGTCTCGCGGTCGCCGAGTGCCTCCTCTGCCACGCCCCGAACGGCGACGACATGTCGCGCCGGCCGGCGGGCAGCATCCCCGAGTCGATCCAGATGGCGCGCATGATCCACCGGATCCACTCTGGCGAAGAGCTGACCCAGGACTACACGATCTACGGCTACGGCGGCACGCCGTACACGTTCAACGAGGTCCTCTACCCCGGCGACCGCCGCAACTGCCTGGCGTGCCACACGTCCCAGGCGACGGCGAACCTTCCGGTCGTCACCGGCGCCCTCAACGTCGTCACCAAGCGCGACTACTTCACGCCGCAGGGTCCTGGGACGGCCGCCTGCCTCGGCTGCCACGACACGCGTGACGCCGCGGCGCACGCCTACCTGAACACGGCGGTCTTCGGGGAGTCCTGTGGCGCGTGCCACGGCGCCAACTCCGAGTGGTCCGTCACGGCCGTCCACGCCCGTTAACCACTGAGGACGCCCGCCTCCCGGCATCGATCGGGGGGCGGGCCTCCCGGCGGGCGCGTGAATCGCGCCAGCCGGGGAGAGGACAGAGATGGTGAAAAGATCCATTGGCCTCACCGGCCTCGTTCTCCTGGTCCTCGGGGTGACGGGAATCGGTCGGACGGCCCGAGCAGCAGAGGCGCCGAGCTGCGGAGACTGCCACGAGCAGTCGAAGACGTTCGGAGCGAACCCGCACGGGCGTGCGGCCTGCGAGCTGCCCGGCGACGGGGCGTGCGCGAGCTGCCACGGCGACGGGAAGGGCCACATGGAGGCCGGGGGCGACAAGTCGCTCATCCAGGGCCTCCACGGCGCCCGGGGCGCCGAGACCTGCCTGAAGTGTCACGACGTCACCACCGAGCACACCTCCTACCGTGACGGGGTCCACGGGTCCAGCGAGACCGTGAACTGCCTCACCTGCCACTCCGTCCACACGCCGAACGCGAAGGAGCCGATGCTCCTGGCGAAGCGGCAGACGGAGCTGTGCGCCAGCTGCCACCCCGGGCAGACCTCCTCGATGAGGAGCAAGGCGTACGTCCACCACCTGGACCGCGGGGGCTTCACCTGCGCGTCGTGCCACAACCCGCACGGGCGCAAGGGCGAGGGATCGCTGAAGCTGACGCGGCAGGGCGAGCAGCCGTGCCTGACGTGCCACAGCGAGAAGCGCGGCCCGTACGTGTACGAGCACGTCGGCCCGACGACGGCCGGCCTGACCGGCGGCTGCCTGACGTGCCACGAGCCGCACGGGTCGAACAACCCGAAGATGCTGACGCGGCCGCGGATCGACAATCTGTGCCTGGAGTGCCACTCGGCGCTCGCGGCCAACGCGCTGGGGCTCGCAGCCCCGGCGACGCACAACCTGCTCCTGCCGCGGTGGCGCAACTGCACGACCTGTCACGTGGCCGTCCACGGCTCCAACCGGTCGCCGAAGCTGCTGAAGTAGGAGGAGGCGGAGATGCGCACGAAACAGATCCTCCTCGCCGGCCTCCTCCCTGCGCTGCTTTTGACGGGGCGAGCCGTCGCCCAGGACGTGCCGCTCGACCTCGAGCTGGGCTACCGCTGGAGCGAAGTCAGCGGAAACGAAGAGATGTTCCGGAGCCAGCTCGACGAGCGCGCGGGATTCCAGATCCGCTCGCTGTCGTGGGGCCTCGGCGACATCCGGGGCACGAAACGCCATCGACCACTTCCGGATCGACGCGGCCGACCTGGGCGTCGGGCCGAACGGGCAGCTGCGCCTGGAGGCGGGGCGGACCGGCTACTGGAAGCTCAACGCGGCCTACCGGCGCAGCGAGCACTATTCGAACCTTCCGACGATCGCCAACCCGTACCTCGAGAAGGGAACGCTCGACAGCCAGCACTCGTTCGACCGGACGCGTGACAGCGTCGACGTCGACCTCGAACTGCTCCCCGGCAAGGCGGTGAGGCCGCTTCTCGGGTTCAGCTACAGCAACTACGCGGGGCCCGGCCTGTCGACGTACCACGTGGGGCAGGACGAGTTCCAGATGAACCAGGAGCTGAAGGAAAAGGACACGGAGTACCGGCTCGGGGTCGCGTTCGACGCGGGCCCGGTGTCGGGACAGGTCGTGCAGGGGTGGCGTCAGCTTCGCGGGGAAGAGACGTACACCCTCACCCCCGGGTGCGGGCGCGGGCAACAACACCAGCCCGATTCTGGGCGTCCCGGTCACGGCGACCACGCTGAGCCGCACGACGAAGACCGACGTGGACACGCCGGTCACGTCGGCGGTCGTCACGGGCAAGCTCGGCAAGGCGGTGCGGCTGACGGGGACCTACATCCGTGCGAGCGCCGACGGCGAGGACGGCAGCAGCGAGAACCTGGTGGGCAACCTGGTCTCGTACGACATCCTTCGGTACTTCAAGAGCCTCGCGGAGAACACCTCGTCCACGGCCGAGGCGCTTTCGTGGCGGGGCAGCGTGAGGGCCGACATCCACATCACGAGCGGGTTCGACGTGACGGCGGGGTACACGCGCCGCAGCCGCGAGCTCAACGGCTACAGCCTGGTCAACGACCTGTACGGCACGACGACGACGTTCAGCGGGTTCGACCCGAAGGACGTCACGACGATCCTCTCGTCGAACACCCAGATGCAGCGCGACGAGGACATCTTCGACATCCGGGCCAGCGCCAAGCTGGTGGGGCCGTTCTCCATCCGGATCGGCTACTCGGAGAACCAGGCCGACGTCACGGTGGCCAACGACCCGTCGGAAGTGGTGGTTCCCTGGGGGCAGGGCGGCCGGTACGACCGGACGGTCCGGACGTTCGACGGCGGACTGCTGTTCAAGATCTCGGGACTGAGCCTGGGCGTGGACTACACGGGACAGAGCGCGGACAACGCGGTGACGAGGACGGACTTCCTCGAGCGGGACCGGCTGCGGCTGCGGGGCGCCTACGAGGCGGCGAAGTGGCTGCGGATCTCGGCGACGGCCGAGCAGGTGGACACGTCCAACGAAGACACGGGCTACGGCTACGACGGCACGATGAAGACGTACGCGGGGGACCTCGAGGTCGCCCCGTGGGAGTGGCTCCGCTTCCGGGTCGGCGCGGGACGCTTCGAGGGAGACAGCAGCATCGCGTACCGCCACCCGGAGACCTGGGTGAACGGGATGTCGGTGACCAACGAGAAGGGGGACACGCTGGAAGGCGGGCTCACCTTCAACCTCAAGCCGGTGACGATCGAGGCGCTCCTGCGCAAGTTCGAGAACGAGGGAAGCTTCCCGTACGAGCTCGAGCGGGCGCGTGTGCGCGCCGGCCTGGAGATCACGAAGCTCTTCGGCATCGCCGCGGAGTGGGACCTGGACGACTACACCGAGAAGAACCGGTCCTACGGGACGGGAGCGGACTACACGGCCAACCGGTACGGCCTCTACCTCCGCATCCACCCGTAACGGCCCGATTTCCCCCGGGGCTTTTCGCGCCCCCGCCGCAAGGCGGGGGCGCTTCTCGTGTATGCCCAGCATGAGCCACCGCCAGCGGGGGGAGCACCCGTGGGAAGGAGGTCACACCGACCCGAGCGAAGCGCAAGGGCGGAAGCGCGAGCGACCGTCTGAAAGAAGCGTGGAGCGAGACCCGCGAGCCGACGAACAGAAACCGGATAGGAGGCGAAGTCTCCGGGGCGAGCGAGCATGTGATCGCGAAGCTCCCGTGACCAAGGGGAGGCGGCGTAGATCCGGCGGTTGTGCGGGGAAGGTGGAGGCTCTTATCTGGGGAGACCTCGCTTCGTGCCTGAAAGGGCGACGCCGTTGAAGCCGGCGGAGCGAGGAGTCAGCAGAGGTCGTAGTAGCCGCACAAGGGCGGTGAAGGGCCGAACGGAAGGGAGAGCGAGGCGGCCTTGAATCTCGGGAGGGCACGGCTCCAGAAGTCGAGCGGACAGCTCGAGCTGCCGTACGAGGATGCGGGTGAAGCCCGCGGGGCGAACGGGAGTGGGGAATCCCTTCGGGCGAGGAGAGGAAACGAGCGCTCGGGCACGGATCGCCTGATGGAAGAGGTCGTCGAGGCGGCGAACCTGAAGGCGGCGTTGAAACGGGTGCGGCAGAACAAGGGCGGCCCTGGCATCGACGGGATGACGGTGGGAGAGCTGCCGGAACACCTGAAGCGGGAATGGATACGAATCCGTGAGGAACTCCTCGGGGGGAAGTACCAGCCGCGGCCGGTGAAGAGGCAGACGATCCCGAAGGCGGGAGGGGCGAGCGCGAGCTGGGTATCCCGACCGTGCTGGACCGATTCATCCAGCAGGCCCTGTTGCAGGTCCTGCAACCGAGATTCGACCCCGGATTCTCCGACCACAGCTACGGCTTTCGGCCTGGACGGCGGGCGCACGACGCGGTGCGGCGGGCGCAGGCGTACGTCCAGGGGGCCGGCGGTGGGTGGTGGACGTGGACCTGTCGAAGTTCTTCGACCGGGTCAACCACGACATTCTCATGGGGAGGCTGGAGAAGCGGATCGAGGACAAGAGGGTGCTGGGGTTGATCCGCCGCTACCTCGAGGCCGGGGTGATGGTCTCGGGGGTGGTGGTGGAGCGACACGAAGGGACGCCGCAGGGCGGACCGCTGTCGCCCCTGCTGGCCAACGTGCTCCTGGACGAGGTGGACAAGGAGCTGGAGCGGCGAGGGCACGCCTTCGTCCGCTACGCAGACGACAGCAATGTCTACGTGCGGTCGCGGCATGCGGGGAACGGGTGCTGGCGGGGCTGAGGAAGCTGTACGCCGGCCTGAAGCTGCAGGTCAACCAGGACAAGAGCGCGGTGGACTACGCGACGAGGCGGGACTTCCTCGGCTACAGCTTCTGGGTGGCCGCGGGCAAGGTCGTCAAGCTGCGAGTGGCGAGCAAGGCCCTTGGTGCGATGAAGGAACGGGTGCGCGGGATCACCAGGCGCAACGGTGGCCGGAGCCTGCCGAGGGTAACGGAGGAGCTCAAGGGATACCTGCCGGGCTGGAAGGAGTACTTCAAGCAGGCGGACACTCCCGGCGTCTTCTCCGACCTCGACAAGTGGATCCGGCACAAGCTGCGCTGCCTGCAGCTGAAGCAGTGGAAGCGAGGGAAGACCGTGTTCCGGGAACTCCGGGCGCGCGGGATGACCGAGCGGACGGCGGCGAAAGTCGCCGCGAACACGCGACGGTGGTGGGCCAACTCCGCGATCGCGATCCACATCGCACTGCCGACCCGGTACTTCGACGAGCTGGGGGTGCCCCGGCTCGCCCCGTGACCTCAACCGACCGAACCGCCGGATGCGGACCCGCATGTCCGGTGGTGTGGGAGGGGAGCGGCGGTCACCTACCGCTGCCCCCTATCCCGATTCTGGAGGGCGTCCGGCGTGGGAGCCCGCGAAGCCGCTTCCTACCTCATCGCCTCCATCGGGGAGAGCTTCGCGGCCCTGAGGGCGGGGTAGAGGCCGAAGACGAGGGCGAGGCCGAGGGCGACGCCCCACGCGGAGACGAGGCCGAGCGGGTTGACGACGAGGCCCCACGGGAAGAAGTGGGAGAGCTTCTGGCAGGTGAAGGCGCCGCCCACCGTCCCGAGGAGGGCCCCGAGCGAGGCGAGGACGAGAGCCTCGAGGAGGAACTGGAAGAGGATCTCCGCGTCGGAGGCGCCCATCGCCTTCCGGAGGCCGATCTCGAACCGGCGCGAGGAGTAGGAGATGAGCATGACGGAGAGGACGCCGACGCCTCCCACGAGGAGTACGGTCGCGGCGAGCGACGTGACGACGACCTTCCAGCCGCGCATCTCCTGCATGAACTGCGCGTAGCCCTTGGCGGCCTCGGCGTCGAGGTCCCTGATCTCGGTGTCCTCGATCCCGTGGTGCGCCTGGCGCGAGCGGGAGAGGAGGGCCGAGCTCACGTCCGGAAGGTCGGTCCTGGCCTTCAGCTTCACGGCCAGGTGCGTCAGCTTCCGGTTCGCGTCGATCCGCACGACGTACGTCTCGAGCGGGACCATCAGGCCGTTGGCGTCGTAGTAGAGCTCCTCGCTGAAGATCATGAGCGGGGCCGTCACCCCGACGATCCTCCAGGGGACGCCCTCGAGGACGACGTCCCTGCCGACCGGATCGGCGCCGCCGAAGAGCTTCGAGGCGAGAGTGGCGCCGACGACCGCGACGGTGCTCCGGCGCCGGGCGTCGTCGGCCGTCAGCCCCCTTCCGAGGGCGATGGGACGGTTCATGAAGACGGCGTAGTCGGGCGTGACGCCGCTGACGAAGGCTCGTTCGGTACCTCCCGCGACGCGCACGGCAGTCCGCTTCGTGGCGCGGGGGAGGAACGCCGCGACCTTCGGGTGGGGGGCCGTGAGGCGGGGGAGGTCGTCGAAGCGCAGGCCCGGCGACATGGCGAATCGCTTCTGGTCGTCGGTCGTCTTCGGCTCGCGGGCCTGCAGGATGGCGGTGCCGTCCCAGGCGAGCCCGGAGAAGCCGGTCTGGACCTTGTCGACGACGCCGTCGATGACGGACGTCAGGACGACGAGGGTGAAGACGCCGAGCATCAGGAGCGTCAGCGTGAGGACCGAGCGGAGCTTGTGCGCCCAGAGCTCGAGGAAGCCGCCCCTCACGACTTCCGCGGCGAGGGCGAGGCGCGCCGGAAGGGAGTCGCGCCGGTCGCGGCGCGGCGAAACGGCTACGGCCGGAAGGGCAGCGACGGAGCTACTCATATCTCAGGGCCTCGCTCGCCGGGGGGGCTGAGCTTCGCGCGCCCCCCCGGACCCCCCGTCGTGTTCCATTGGGTTCACTCATATCTCAGGGCCTCCATGGGGGAGAGGCGGGAGGCCTTCCACGCCGGGAAGAGGGCGAAGACGACCCCGAAGGCGCTCGCGACGAAGAAGGCCGCGAAGAAGCTCCCGGGTGCGAGGAAGAGCGGAATGTCGAGGAAGACGCAGATCCCCTTCGAGAAGCCGACGCCCAGGACGAGGCCGCCGAGGCTTCCGAGCGACGTCAGGAGGACGGCCTCGGTCATGAAGGCCTTGAAGACCTCGAGGCTGGAGGCGCCGATCGCCATCCGGACGCCGACCTCCCGCACCCGCTCGCTCAGGCTCGCGAGCTGGATGTTCACGTTCACCATGCCGCCGCCGACGAGCGAGAGGATCCCGGAGAGCATGAAGATCAGGTTGTAGACCTGTCCCTGGCTCTGCCGCTTCCTCATGCGGGCCGCGATGTCGTCGATCCGCACGTCCTCCTGCTGCCGGTGGTTCGCCTTCAGGAGCGAGGCGAGGTCGCGCGCGAAGCCCTCCATGAGGTTCAGCTCCGGGATCTTGAACGTCATCCGGTCGACGCGTTCGTAGCGGTCTCCCTGCATCCGCGCCGCCACGAGCGCCGAGGGGACCGCGACGATCTCGTTCCTCCACGCCATGGCGTTCGGCTCGCCCTCCCGCCACCGGAAGACGAGCTCGCGAAAGACGCCGACGACGACGACGGGGAAGTCGCCCAGCCGCATCGTCTGTCCGACGGCGTCTCCCGAGGGGAAGAAGACGGAAGCCGCCTCGGCGCCGAGGAGGCAGACGGGGGCGCCGGCGGCCAGCTCCGTCATGGAGAAGGCCCGCCCCTGCTCGACCTCGTACCCGTTCAGCGGGAGGAAGTCGCCGCCGATTCCGCTGACCTGGCGTTCCTGGTCGGCGTTCGGCGAGCGCAGGCGCGCGCGGGCGAAACGCTGGACGCTCGTTGCGTGCACGGCCTTGCTGTTCAGCGCCTCGCCGTCCGCGGCGTCGTCGTTGCGCAGGCCGAGGTTCGCGCGCTGGAGGGCGGTGACGCTCCCGTCGCGCATCGCGGCCGCCGGCTGCACGTTCATCCGCTCGATGCCGCCGAGCTTCCTCCACCGTTCGTCGGAGCGCCTCTGGTTGCTGTCGGAGATCGAGAATCCGCCCAGGACCGACGCGACGCCGACCATTATTCCGAGCGCCTGGAGCGCGGAACGCCCCAGGTTCTCGCGAATCTCGAGCCAGGCCTCGGCGACCCGCTGGCGGAAGGCCCCGGAGAACCGCACGTCACGCCGCCTTCGCCTCGGGGAGGCGGACCAGCCCGTCGTACAGCTCGATTCGGCGCCCGGCGAGGGCGGCGATGGCCGGGTCGTGCGTGACGAGGACGACGGTGTGCCCCTGACGGTGCAGCTCCTGGAAGAGGCCGAGGACCTCGGCCCCCGTCTTCGAATCGAGAGCCCCCGTCGGCTCGTCGGCGAGCAGGAGCGCCGGCCCGTTCGCCAGCGCCCGCGCGATGGCGACCCGCTGCCGCTGGCCGCCCGAGAGCTCCGCCGGGAGGCGGCCGGCCTTCTCGGGGATCCCGACCTTCTCGAGGAGGGCCAGCGCGCGTTCCCGCCGCTCCCGGCCCCCGACGCCGGCGTAGAGCATCGGCAGCTCGACGTTGCGGGCGACGGTGGCCCTGGGAAGGAGGTTGTAGGTCTGGAAGACGAAGCCGACCTTCTCGTTGCGGATGCGGGCCAACGCGCTTCCCGAGAGACCTTCGACGGGCTGCCCGTCGAGGGAGTAGCCGCCGGCGCTCGGCGAATCGAGACAGCCGAGAATCGCCATGAGGGTCGACTTGCCCGAGCCGGAGGGGCCGACGAGGGCCACGAACTCGCCCCGGGCGACCACGAGGTCGATTCCCCGGAGGGCGTGGACGGCGTTCCCGTTCACCCCGAAGACCTTCGTGAGGCTCCGGGTCTCGATGACGGCGCTCATGATCAGTTGTCCTCGTCCTTTTCGACCTTCTTCCGCGTCGGGTCCTCGAGGCAGACTTTGTCGCCGGTGGCGAGCCCCGCGAGGATCTCCACCCGCTCCAGGGTCGCGATCCCGGCGTTCACGGGAACGGGGTTGAAGTAGTCCTTCCAGTTCTCGGAGAGCCAGACGAACTTCCCGCGGCCCGAGAGCCCTTCCTTCGCCTTCGCGATGGCTTTGGCGTCGAGGTCCTTCTTCAGGACGTAGGCGACGGTAGCGCCTTCGCGCTTCTGCAGCGCCTCGAGGGGGAGCGAGAGGGCCTTGGAGCGCTTGTCCCCGAGGATCTCGACGTTGGCGCTCATGCCGGTCCGGAAGGCGTCGCCCAGCTCGTCGAGGGCGATCTCGATCTCGAAGACCTTGATCTTCTCGACGAGGGTCGCGGCGGGTGCGACGAAACGAACCTTTCCGGTGAAGACCTTCTGCGGGTAGGCGTCGAGGGTGATCCGGACCGGCTGCCCTTTCGAAACCTTCGCGATGTCGACCTCGTTGAGGTTCACCTTCACGATGAGCGACTTCAGGTCCGCCACGGTGAAGAGCGCCGTCCCCGCGTTGAACGAGGAGACGCCGGACGTGACGGTCTCGCCCAGCTCGACCCCCTTCTTGATGACGACGCCCGACATCGGGCTCGTGACCCGCGCCACCTGCGAGGCGCCGGCCGCGGAGATCGGAATGCCGTGGTCCTCGACGATCCGATAGCGAGCCCGCGCCGCCCGGAGCGACTCGGAAGCAACGTCCCTGCGGGCGACGTAGTCCTTCAGCGTCTCGTGGCCGACGAGCCCGGAGTCCCAAAGCGCCTGCTGGGCCCTCAGCTGCCGTTCGGCGTCCTTCAGGCCGAGCTCGGCCTGGGTCAGCCCGGCGGAGACCTCGGAGAGCGACTGGGCCTGCGTGACGTCCGGCTCCACCTCGGCGAGGACGTCGCCCGCCTTCACGACGGCGCCGTCGCGGACGTTCAGGCGGACGACCCGGCCGGAGACGACCGATTTCACCTCGACCTTCGTCACCGGGTCGACGACGCCCACCTCGCGAACGCTCACCTGCAGGTCCTCTGCGGTGACGGTCCCGAGCCGGAAGGGAAGGCTGTCGGCCGCGGCCGCCGGTTTCTCCTTGCCGTTGCGCGAGGCGAGGACGACACCGGCGCCGACGAGCGCGATTCCGAGGGCCGAGGCGAGGATCCACTTCTTCTTCATGGCGCGCACTCCGAAACTGTCGAGCCCGGGAACGGGTTCGTGTCCCTTCGATCGGGGCATTCCGGCGAAGGTCAATGAAGCGATACGGAGGTGTGGCGGGAAGGTTCGCCAGGGAGGGGGGCGTGACGAAATGTCACGCCACGACCTGGTCCGGGGGGAACGGCATCCTGTATGTTCCGGCGCATGGCCGGCCCTCGAGCGCACGCCCTCGGCCTCCTCCTGGCCCTTCTCGGGTCCGGACCTGCAGAGGCCCTCGACCCGGCCAGGGCGATCACGCAGTACCGCCACGAGGTCTGGAGGACCCGCGAGGGGCTCCCCCAGAGCTCCGCGGAAGCGCTCGTCCAGACGCGGGACGGCTACGTCTGGATCGGAACGCAGGAAGGGCTCGCGAGATTCGACGGCGTCCGGTTCGTCGTCTTCGACAAGGCGTCCACTCCCGAGCTGCGGCACAACCGGATCCTGACCCTCCTGGAGGACCGTCGCGGACGCCTCTGGATCGGGACGGAAGGGGGCGGCCTCACGGTTCGGGAAGAGGGGCGTTTCCGGACGTACGGCCGGACCGACGGCCTCGCCGGGGAGATCGTCCGGGCCCTCGCCGAGGACGCCTCGGGGACTCTCTGGGTCGGGACCGACGCCGGCCTCCAGAGCCGGTCCGACCGCTCCTTCACGACCTGGGGAGCGCCGGAGGGGGTTCCCGCGCCCGTTCGCGCCCTCGCCGTGGACGCGGCGGGAACGCTCTGGGCCGGGACGTCAGAGGGGCTGATCCGGCGATCGGGAAAGAGGTTCGAGCCGGCGGGACTCCCGGACGCGGTCCTGGCGCTTCACGCGGTGGCGGACGGGACGATCCTGGCCGGGACCCCGCACGGCCTGCGGCTCCTGAAGGACGGTCGTGTCGAGGCCCCGTTCCCAGCGGACGGCCTCCCGGGCGAGGTCGTGAACTGCATCCTCGGCGACCGGCGAGGGGCCGTGTGGATCGGCACGTCGGGGGGGCTCGCGCGCTGGAGCGCGGGACGTCGCTCGGTCTTCTCGCCCGCACAGGGGCTCTCGAACGGAAACGTCCTCTCTCTTCTCGAGGACCGGGAGGGGACTCTCTGGGTCGGGACCCAGGACGGCGGCCTGAACAAGCTCTCCGACGCGTCCTTCACGCCGTGGGGGGGTCGGGAAGGGCTCTCGGCGGACGTGGCGTGGGCCGTCTTCGTGGATCGGGACGGCGCCGTCTGGTCGGGAACCGATTCGGCGGGGGTCAACATTCGCCGAGGGGATCGCGTTGCGACGATCGGGGTGGCCGACGGGCTCGCCGCCCCGGGCGTCCAGGCGATCTGGCAGCACCCCGACGGTTCGGTCTGGCTCGGGACGCGCGGAGGGGGCGTCAGCGTCGTCGAGGGGGGGAAGGTGGTCCGGACGATTCGCAAGGCCGACGGCCTCGCGAGCGACTCGATCTGCTCCATCGCCGGGACGCGCGACGGGAGCATCTTCCTCGGCGGGCGGGGCGGCGGGCTGACGCGCCTCTCGCCGGAAGGCCGGTTCACCCGCTTCTCGGAGGAGGACGGTCTCCCGAACGGGTCGATTCACGCCCTCCACGAAGACCGCGAGGGGAGCCTCTGGGTCGGGACGAACGGGGCCGGGCTCTTCCGTTTCGACGGCGGGCGCTTCACCCGCTTCGGGCGGTCGCAGGGGCTCTCGATCGAGATCGTCAACACGATCCACGAGGAAGGCGACGGGACGCTCTGGGTCGGCACCTACGGCGGAGGCCTGAACCGCTTCCGGGACGGACGGTTCTTCCCCGTCACGGTTCGGGAGGGGCTCTACGACGACGCCGTCTTCGCCATCCTCCCGGACGGGCAGGGGAGCCTCTGGATCTCCTGCAACCGCGGGGTCTACGCCGTCTCCCTCCGCGAGCTCGACGCCCTCGCCCGTGGCGCCGTCCGCCGCGTGACGTGCCGGACGTTCGGCGCCGAGGACGGGATGCGCAACCGGGAGTGCAACGGCGCCAACCAGCCGGCGGGCGCCCGGGGGCCGGACGGACGGCTCCATTTCCCGACGATCGAGGGGGTCGTCTCGGTCGACCCCTCGCGCCTCTTCCGCAACCCCGTCCCGCCGCCTGTCCACGTCGAGGAGATGCGAGTCGACGGCAGGCCCGTGCCGGCGCGGCCTTTCCTCGAGCTTTGGCCGGGAACGGAGCGGTTCGAGTTCCACTACACCGCCCTCAGCCTGCGGGTCCCGGCACGGGTGACGTTCCGCGTGTGGCTCGAGGGGGTCGACCGGGACTGGGTCGACGTCGGGACGAGGCGCTCGGCCTACTACACGAACCTCGCCCCGGGGGCCTATTCCTTCCGGGTCGCGGCCGCCAACGAGAACGGCGTCTGGAACGAGGACGAGGCGTCGTTCCGGTTCCGCCTCCGCCCCCGCCTCGACCAGAGACCCGTCTTCTGGATCGTCCTGGGGGCGGTCGCTCTCGCGCTCGCCTGGACCGGCTATCGCTATCGAGTCGCCAGGCTCGAAGCGCGCGAGCGCGAGCTCGTCGAGATCGTCGCCGAGAGGACCCGGAGCCTGCGCGAGGAGAAGGAGCGGACCGAAGAAGCGCTCCGCGAGGCCGAGCTGCAGCGGGAGCGGGCCGAGGAGGCCGGCAGGGCGGCCGAAGACGCGAACCGGACGAAGAGCGACTTCCTCGCCGCCACGAGCCACGAGCTCCGGACGCCGCTCAACGCCATCCTCGGCTACAGCGAGATCCTCTCCGAGGAGATCGCCGAGAGCCGGTACGGCAGCGCCGGAGCGGACGTCGGGAGGATCCACGCCGCGGGGCGTCACCTCCTCGGCCTGATCAACGACCTCCTCGACCTTTCCCGGATGGAAGCGGGGAAGCTCGACCTCAACCCGGAGGCGTTCGACGTCGCCTGGCTCGTCCGGGACGTCACCGCGACCGTGGAGCCGCTCGTCGAGCAGAACCGGAACCGGCTCGTCGTCGAGGGGGACGAGGCGGCCGGCCGGCTCTTCGCCGACCCGATCCGGGTCCGGCAGATCCTCCTCAACCTCCTCGGCAACGCCGTGAAGTTCACCCACGACGGCCTGGTGACGCTCCGGATCCGTCGTGACACGGACGCCGGAGGCGAACGGGTCGTCTTCGCGGTGACGGACACCGGCATAGGGATGACCGCGGACCAGATCTCCCGCCTCTTCCGCGCTTTCGAGCAGGCCGACCCGGAGGTGACGCGCCGCTTCGGCGGGAGCGGCCTCGGCCTCGTCATCACCCGCCGGCTCGCCCGGATGATGGGGGGCGACGTCGCCGTCGCCAGCCGTCCGGGGGCGGGCTCCACTTTCACCGTGGACCTTCCGGTCCGGGTTGGTCCTGTTTCGCGAGAGAGCGGGCTGGAGAGGCGTTCTCAGGACCGTGTGTAAAGTGTAGCTCCGACCCCTTGGGGGTTCCCGAGGGCCCACGGAGCGGCCTAGAATGCGGCCCAAGGAGACTCTCTCTATGGTGAAAGGCGTACGTCGGCTCGCGATCCTGGGCGCCGCCGGCAGGGACTTCCACAATTTCAACACCACCTATCGCGACGACCCGTCGGTCGAGATCGTCGCGTTCACCGCCACGCAGATCCCGGGCATCGCCGGGCGCCGCTACCCCGCCGAGCTCGCGGGGCCCCGCTACCCCAATGGAATCCGGATCGTTCCCGAGGACGACCTCGAGCGCCTCATCCGCAACGAGCGGATCGACATCTGCGTCTTCTCGTACTCCGACGTCTCGCACGAGACCGTCATGCACCTGGCCTCGCGCTGCATCGTCGCGGGGGCCGACTTCAAGCTCCTCGCCAACGACCGGACGATGATCCCGTCGATGGTCCCGGTCATCGCCATCACGGCGGTGAGGACGGGCGCGGGGAAGAGCCAGACGACCCGCTACGTCTCGTCGATCCTCAAGAAGATGGGCAAGAAGGTCGTCGCCATCCGGCACCCGATGCCCTACGGCGATCTCGCCGAGCAGGCCTGCCAGCGCTTCGCCGACCTACTCCGACCTCGACAAGCACAAGTGCACGATCGAGGAGCGCGAGGAGTACGAGCCGCACATCGACAACGGCTTCATCATCTATTCCGGCGTCGACTACGGCCAGATCCTCAAGGCGGCGGAGGAGGAGGCCGAGGTGATCCTCTGGGACGGCGGCAACAACGACCTGCCGTTCTACCGCCCCGACGTCCACATCTGCATCGCCGACCCGCTCCGCCCCGGCCACGAGATGTCGTACCACCCGGGCGAGGCGAACTTCCGCCGTGCCGACATCATCCTCATCAACAAGTGCGACTCGGCCGACGCGAAGGACATCGCGTCGATCGAGGCGAACGCCGCGAAGGTGAACCCGAAGGCGCGCATCCTCCGCGCGAACTCGCCCGCCACATGCGACAAGCCGGAGCTGGTGAAGGGCAAGCGTGTCCTCGTCATCGAGGATGGCCCGACGCTGACGCACGGCGGAATGACCTACGGCGCCGGCGTCGTCGCCGCGAAGCGCAACGGAGCGGCCGAGATCGTCGACCCGACCCCGTTCGCCGTCGGCTCCATCAAGGAGACCTACGAGAAGTACCCGAACGCCAGGGGGATCCTCCCGGCGATGGGGTACAGCGCGCAGCAGATCGCCGAGCTCGAGGAGACGATCGAGAAGACCCCGTGCGACCTCGTCCTCGTCGGGACGCCGATCGACCTCACGCGAGTCCTGAAGATCGCCAAGCCGGCGGCCCGCGTCCGCTACGAGCTCGAGCCGCTCACCCCCGGCCTCCTCGAGGAGGAGATCCGGAAGTTCGTCCGCTGATCCCGGTGGCGCCTGGCTGAGCCAGGCGGACCCCGTTCCCGGAACGGCCCGCGACGGTGGCGTCGCGGGCCTCTTTTTTTCTGCCGGGCGAGGGGAGACCGGGGGACCGGGAAACCGGGAGGGTCCCAATCCATCTCACCGTGCCGCACGAGTCGCGGGAGGGAGGGATGTCCCACGGCGCCTCCTCCGCCGAGCGACCCGCATCGGCCCCGCTGCGCGGGCTGCCGGGGCGAGCGCGAACGCCTCGCTCCGCTCGTTGCACGCGCGCGCTCGCCTGATCCGGCAGCCTGCTCGCGGAGCCGTGCGGGGCCCCGCTCGTGCTCGGACGCCGCTCGCGGGACACCCCTCCCTCCCGCTTGAGATCGGGGTCAGGTCTTGATTATCTATTATAGAGTCGCTGTGCCGCCGAAGGAATCGTCCCCACTGCGGGTCGTGCGGGAAAGAGTGCTTCCTGCTGTCCCGGTCTCGTAGACGCCAACCGGCGGGCCGGAAGGCCATCCCGAGAGAGGAGAGCGACGGCTGAAGCCCTCCTCCGCCAGATTCTGGATCCCTAAGTGAGGGGGAGGAGACTCCTTCGTCCTCGCTGACCCCGGTGCTTCGCATCGGACAGTGGTCGGTTGAGAAGAATCCAGACCGATCTGGCTGATTCGGCTCTGTCCGTCGTCAGCTACCTGACGGCTACTAGGCCGCCGGCGGATCTCGTCGGGGCGGCTCACCAGCTCGTGACGGCGATCTTGCCCCGGATTGCGGACCTCCTAGAATCGGCTGGCTTCTCCATGCCCTTCGTCTGCACGCCTGAGGAGCTCATTGGGGGACACCGATGTATCTTGATCCGATCGTCGAGGAACTGCACCGCCACAGGGAGGAGCTCTACGGGGAGTTTGGCTCTGACCCTGTCGCGTTCGTGCGGCACCTCCAGGAACGGGAGAAGGAGTCGGGCCGAAGGGTCAAGGCTCCTGAGGCGCCGCCCGATCCGGTCCTGCGTCGCACCCGCTCCGCTCGTCGCTAACCGCAGGTCGTTCGGAGGGCGGCTGCCGACGGCTACCGGCCTTTCCGTTGGGCCGGGCCATTGGACCGCGCCGGTGACCTGAACTTCCTCGCGGCAGAGCCGTAAACAGGAGACAGATGGCCACGCGTCGCGCCTGGATGGATCTCGCCCGGGAAACCGTCGACACCTTCGACTCCCGGGACGTCGCCGACCTTTATTCGGTTGAATGGGCCGATGCCCGGGAGGTCCTGGCTTCCGAGCACAGGGAGGCCATCGAGAAGGCCCGACCGGGCTGGCGCCGCGAGCTCGTCCGGACGAGCGCCCTCCTCCACGGCCTCGTCCGCCGCCTCTCTCCGACCCGCCGGCTCGTCGTCGTCGTCGTCCTCGTCGGCTTCGTCACCGCTTTCCTGAAGCTCGCGACGGGGGACTGGCCCTCGGACGCGGCCTGGTCGATCTTCGTCCTCCTCGCCTGCACGGTCCTGCTCCTCCTCCTCCTCGGCCTCGAGCTCGTCGACAAGCTCCGCTTTCGCGACGAGCTCGTCATGGCCCGGCAGCTCCAGGCGGAGCTCGTCCCGCAGTCGCTCCCCACCATTCCCGGTTTCGAGCTGGGGGCCTTCAACCGTGTCGCGAACACCGTGGGGGGCGATCTCTACGAGTTCCAGCCGCTCGAGAACGGCGGGCTCGCGATCCTCTTCGGGGACGCCTCGGGACACGGGATGGCGGCGGGCCTCGTCATGGCGGTCGCGCACACGGCGTGGCGCCTTCAGCTCGAGCGGGACCCTTCGCCCGCGGAAGTCCTCGCGACGCTGAACCGGGTCCTCTGCCGGCTCGGGAGCTGCCGCACGTCGGGTCCGCGGCAGTTCTTCGCGGGAGTGGCCCTTCTCCTCCAGCCCGACGGGAGCTTCGTCGCCGCCGTCGCGGGGCACCCGCCGGTCCTCAGGGTTGGTCCCGCCGGGACCGTGCTCGAGCGCTTCGGCCGCGGCGCCTACCCGCTCGGCGTGAAACAGGCTCAGGTCTACGACGTCGAGGCCGGGCGGCTCGGGGCGGGGGAGCTGCTTCTGCTTCACTCCGACGGGCTTCCCGAGGCCCGGGACGCGGCGGGCCGGGAGTTCGGAGACGGCCGGACGCTCGCGATCCTTCTGCGAATGGCGGGCCGCAGCGCCGCCGACGTAGCCGCAGCTCTTTCTTCGGAGGTCCTCCGGTTTCTCGATCGCCGACCCGTAGGGGACGACGTCTCCATCGCCGTCCTGCGGCGCCTTCCCGACTGAGATCTGCCTCTATGGAGCGGCCCCTCTCCCGAGGGCCGTCCGCCCGGCGGCGGGGACCTTCTCGTGCTTCGCCTTCGGGTGCGCGCCGGGGTCGGCCTCAGGCGTTGGCGACGGGGTCTTCCAGGCGGAGATCCGGGATGCCTTCGAAGTCCGAGACGTTGTGAGTGACGAGCGAGACGTCCTCGACGAGAGCCGTCGCCGCGATGATGGAATCGCCCAGGGACATCCGCCGTGCACGGCGAAGCTCGATGGCGCGCGCTGCGACTTCGGTGGTCACGGGAAGTACGTCGAGGACGTCGAAGAGAGCCTCCAGCGCCATTCGTTCTTCATCCGACAGCCGGTGGTATCCGAGAACCTCGATTCGCGTGACCACCGAGACCGCGACGTCGTCCCACGGGATCCAGCTCCGCAGCCTTTCCCCATCGGGCCTTGCGGCGTAGATGAGGATGTTGGAGTCGACGAGCTTCAAGAGTCTCGGCCAGGGAGAGGTCTGTCGTTCCGGTGCTCGCGCTGCCAGGCCGTCGGGTCGACGATGCTGCCGAGCCCCCCGAGGCCTGCGAGATGCGTCAGGGCTGCGATCGCGGCTTCTCTCCTCCGTGCTTTGTCCGCGCGCGGCGGAAGGAGGCTGACGCGGACTTCGAGGCGACCGGAAGTCGGCGGTGCGTCGATCCACTCGATCCGGTCGCCTGCGACGACGGCGCGGTAACTGGTCGTCTGTCTCTCTTCCACGAGTTCGAGGTTACGCCAGGGCGGCTCGATCGCGAAGGGGGGCGGGCCTGCCTTTCCCTACACGACCCGAGTCGCGGCGCGCTCGAGGCGGTCCATGACGGCCCTGAGGAGCCCTCGGCGGGGGAGAGCGTAGGCGAGGAGGACGCTGCCGCGGCGCTGGGTCCGGAGGGCGTCGAAGAGGTCGTGGGCGATCTCCACGGGCGTTGCGCCGAGCTTCACCGGCCGCCATCCCGGAAAGAGCCGGGCGTCGGCGTCGGCGCAGAGGAGGAGCGCTCTCGGGTCGACCGCGAGCGCCTCACGGAGAGCTGCCGCGCGCGACCGGCGGAAAAGAACGAGCGGCCGGGCGGGAGCGTAGTGGCGGTGCCGCATCCCGGGGCTCTCCGCGCGAGCCCGGGCCTTCGTGGCGACGACGAGGCCGGGAAGGACCGTCCGCAGCTCCTCCACCGGGATCGCCCCGAGCCGCAGGACGCGCGGCGGATTGCCGAGGGCGACGACGGTCGACTCGAGTCCGTGCCGGGCGGGACCGCCGTCGAGGACGAGGAGGCCGGGGAAGTCGGCGGCGACGTGGGCGGCACGCGTCGGGCTCGGACGGCCCGAGCGGTTCGCGCTCGGCGCGGCGATCGGCACTCCCGCCGCCTCGATCAGGGCGAGGGCGACGGGGTGGTCGGGGACGCGGACGGCGACGGTCGGAAGGCCCGCCGTCACGATGTCGGGGACGCGACTTCGCTTCGGGAGGACGATCGTCAGCGGCCCCGGCCAGAATCGCGCGGCGAGCGCGCGGGCCGCTGGCGGAAGCTCCCTGACGAGCCGCCGGACCATCGGGAGGCCCGTGACGTGGACGATGAGCGGGTTGTCGTCGGGGCGCCCCTTCGCCTCGAAGATCCTGCGCACCGCCTCCGGGTCGAGGGCGTTCGCCCCGAGGCCGTAGACCGTCTCCGTCGGGAAGGCGACCGGCTCGCCCCGCTTCAGCGCGGCGGCGGCGCGGCGGAGGGCGGAGGGCGTGGGCGGCAGAAGCACGGTGCGCGCGGAGTCTATGCGGGTTCGTGCAGAATGCCGCAGCGCAGCCGCGAGCCGGCGGCACGGGTGAAGACGAGGGTCCGGGGCGACGAGAAGGCGAAGAGACGAGGAGACGAGATGACGAATAAGGCGACGTCGCCGGGACGCGCGATCCGCGACGCCTGGAACCGCTTCCAGAAGCTCCCTGCCGGAGACCGCCTCTTCAGCTGGGCGCTCGGCCGGATGGTCCCCTACTCCGGCTCCATCGGGGCCATCGTCCGCGAGCTTTCTCCAGGGCACGCGCGGGTCGAGCTGCGCGACGGGCGGAAGGTGAGGAACCACCTCGACTCCATCCACGCCGTCGCCCTGATGAACCTCGCCGAGCTCTCCACCGGCCTCGCCCTCAACACCGGTCTCCCCGACGACGCCCGCGCGATCCTGACCCGGCTGACGATCGAGTACGGCAAGAAGGCGCGCGGCACGCTCACGTCGGAGTGCACGATCGAGCCGCCGAAGACCAGCGAGAGGCGCGAGGTCGAGGTGGAGGCGGTCGTCCGCAACGCCGCCGGAGACGTCGTGGCGAAGGCGTCGGCCCGGTGGCTCGTCGGCCCCGCGAGACCCACGGAACCCACGAAACCCACGAAACCCACAGCGGCGAAGTGAGCACGAACCGGTTCCTTTCGCACGCGGGGGCGGAGTTCCCGGTCGTCTGCGGGGCGATGTACCCCTGCTCGAATCCCGAGCTCGTCGCCGCCGTGTCGGAAGCGGGCGGCATCGGCATCGTCCAGCCGCTCACTCTCGTCTATGCCAACAAGTACGAGTTCCGGAAGGGGCTCGAGAAGATTCGCAGCCTCACGAAGAAGCCGGTCGGCCTGAATGTCCTGACCGAGAAATCTCTCTCGCGGATCTACCGGAAGCGGATGGAGGGGTACGTCGACGTCGCGCTCGAGCACGGCGTCCGCTTCTTCGTCACCGCCCTCGGCAACCCGGCGTGGGTCGTCGAGCGGGTCCGCCCGTTCGGCGGAATCGTCTACCACGACGTCGTCGACCGGAAGTGGGCCGAGAAGGCGCTCGAGGGGGGCGTCGACGGTCTCCTCTGCGTCAACGACCGGGCGGGTGGCCACGCCGGGTACCGCTCGCCCGCGCAGCTCGTCGACGATCTCGGTCCGCTCGGCGTGCCGCTCCTCTGCGCGGGCGGCGTCGGGAATCCCGCGGGCTTCACCCGCGCGCTCTCGCTCGGCTACGAGGGGTCCAGATGGGGACCCGCTTCATCGCCACGACGGAGTGCGACTCGCACCAGGACTACAAGACGGCGATTCTCCGGGCGAAGGAGGAGGACATCGTCCTCACCGAGCGGATCACCGGCGTACCGCTCGCCGTCATCCGGACGCCCTACGTCGAGAGGATCGGGACGAAGGCGGGGCCCTTCGGGCGCCTCCTCCTCAAGGGGCGGACGACGAAGCACTGGATGCGCGCGTGGTATTCCGTCCGCTCGTTCTGGCAGCTGAAGGAGGCGATCCGGAAGGGGAGCTCGACGAAGGACGCCTGGCAGGCGGGCCGGAGCGTCGGCGAGATCGACGCGGTGCTTCCGGCGGCCGAGGTGATGGCGGGATTCGCCGCGGCGTACCGGGCGCCGGCCGCAGAATAGGCGGGTGTTCACCCGTTCGCGGGCCGTTCGCATCGGTCTTCTCTCCATCGTCGTTCTCACGGCGGGTCTCGCCGTCCTCGACGCGCGGCGCGACGGCGTGACCGCCGACGAGCCGATCCACCTCGCCGCGGGCGCGGTGCAGGCGAAGTACGGCAGCTGGGCCGTGAACGTCGAGCTGCCGCCCCTCGCCAAGGAGCTCTGGGGACGTGCGGCGCGATCGGCCGGCGCCGTCGAGACGCCGCCGCTCTCGTTCCGGGCGCTCTTCCTCACGGCGCGGGAGCAGCTCTTCGGCGCGGCCGACCCGTTGAAGGTCCTCCTCGCCGCGCGGCTCGTGACGATCGCCTTTCTCGCCGCCCTTTTCCTGCTCGCGGCGCGCGCCGCCGGCGGGGGCGAGGCGGGGCTCTTCGCCGCCGCGCTACTTGCCGGGCAGACCGCGCTCGTCCCGCACGGGCACCTCGTCACCTCCGACGTTCCCGCCGCCGCGCTCGTCGCCGCCGCCGTCTGGGGAACGCTCGCGCTTTTCGAGAGGCCGTCCGCCGCGCGCCTCCTGGCAACGGCGCTCGCGGCCGCCGCCGCCATCGCAACGAAACAGACGGCGCTCGTCCTCCTGCCGCTCCTGCCGCTCCTCGTCGTCCCGGCGCTCCGGCTTTCTCGCGACCCGCGCGCCACGCAGCGCCTCGCTCTCGTCGCGCTCGGCCTCCCGCTCCTGACGGTCGCGCTCCTCGCTCTTCTCCTTCGTCCCTGGACGGCGGGCGAGGAGGGGCTCCTGCCGACGCTCCTGTCGCTCTACCGTCTCCCCGCGGGAGACGCGACCTTCGTGAGCCGCCTCGCCGGTATCGACGCGGGCCTGGGCCGCTACGCCCTCTCGACGCTCTTCGTCCTCAGGCAGACGGAGGCGGGGCGCCTGTCGTATTTTCTGGGCGACGTCGCCGCGTCACCGTCTCCTGGCTACCACCTCGTGGCGCTCGTCGTGAAGTCGCCCGCCGCGTGGCTCCTCCTCGTTCTCGCCGGAACGGTCGCCGCCTTCGTCCGCGCCCCGCTCCGCTCCCGCCTCCTCCTCTTCTCGGGCGCGGTCTTCCTCGCGGCGTCCTCGGCGGGCCGCGGATCGGCGTTCGCCACCTGATCCCGGTGATCGTCCTCTTCTCGGCAGGGGCCGCCGCCGCCCTCGGACCCGTCCTCCTGCGACGCTCCCCGGCGGCGTTCGTTCTCGCGCTCTTTTTCGCGCTCTCGCCCCTCGCATTCGGCCGCTCGATCGGGCGGTACGGCCTCGTGGCGCGTGTCTTCCGCGAACCCCCTCTCGCCGACTCGAACCTCGACTGGGGGCAGGACCTCCCGCGCCTCGCGACCCTCGCCTCGGAGCGCGATATCCCGTCTGCCTCGCTCGGAGTCGCCTACTTCGGCGGCGACCTCCCGTCGTTCCGCATCCCCGGCTGCGTCGACCTCCTCGCCACCGACGCGCCGCTGCCGCGCTACGTCGCCGTGTCGAGGCAGTTCCTCCTCGTCGGCCCCGGGACGGCGCTCTTCGCCGACGGACGGCCGCGCGCGGCCCACGTCCTCGCGCAGCTGAAGAGCCGGGATGCGACGTTCGTGGCGCGCGCCGGAGACTCGATCGACCTGTTCGAGATTCCTGCGCCGCGTTGAGCGCCGGTGAGGGTCGCGACCGGATAACATGAGCCGGTTCGACCCGGATCGCGGAGGAACCCAACACGTGAAGAGGACCCTGACACTTCTGGCCCTGTCGCTTCTGCTTGCACCGGTCGGGACCGCGCAGGAGATGACGTTCACGCACTTCGCGGGGACGAATGGGGGCCCGGGCTGGTCCGACGGGCCGGTGGCTTCGGCACGTCTTTGCTCGCCGGGCGGCGTCGCGGTGGACAACACGGGAATCGTCTATTTCTCGGATCGGGAGAGTCACACCATCCGGCGGCTCACGCCCGCCGGCGTCGTATCGACCGTGGCCGGCCTCGCGGGAAGGAAGGGGAGCGCCGACGGGCGGGGGAGCGCGGCCCAGTTCAGCGAGCCGCGAGGCATCGCCATCGACGGCGCCGGCAACCTTCTCGTGGCCGACTCGGGAAACCACACGATTCGCCGGGTGAGCCCTGCGGGGGTCGTCACGACCCTCGCCGGACGGGCCGGCGAGTCGGGGTCCGCCGACGGGTCGGGCACACAGGCTCGCTTCTGGACTCCCTGGGCCCTCTCCCGGGACCTCTTCGGCGATTTCCTCGTCGCCGACAGCGGCAACTCGAGGATCCGACGGATCTCGGCCGCAGGGGTCGTGACGACCCTGAAGGTCCAGAGCGGAGCCGTCGCCGCCTTCAGCAGCCCGAGAGGCGTGGCGATGGACCCCCTCGGGAACGTCTACGTGGCGGAAGGGGCCTACAGGCACACGATCGCCAGGCTCACGCCGGCCGGCGTCCTCAGCGTGTTCGCGGGTACGCCGTGGCATGGAGGGAGCGGCGACGGCCCCGGGGCCGTGGCGCAGTTCCGCGAGCCGGGAGGCATCGTGGCCGACGCCAGCGGCGCTCTCCTGGTCTCGGACGAGTTCAACTCCACGATCCGAAGGGTGACGCCGGAAGGCGTCGTGACGACGGTCGCGGGCATGCCGGAACAAGGAGGGGCCCGAGACGGAACGGGGGCGGCCGCGCAATTCCGCCAGCCCCAGGGTCTCGCCCTCGACCGGACGGGGAATCTCGTCATCGCGGACGTCGGGAACCGCACCCTGCGCCGGATGACCCCTTCGGCCGTCGTGACGACCATCGCGGGCCGCGCCCGGATCGAGGGGAACTCCGACGGTCCGGCGTCCCAGGCCCGTTTCCGGTCTCCCGCCGGGGTGGCCCTCGACGCGGCGGGAAATGCCTACGTGGCCGACGCCCGGAACTGGACGGTCCGCAAGGTGACCCCGGCGGGGCTCGTCTCGACTCTCGCCGGCCTGGCGGGCGCCTCCGGGGGTGAGGACGGCATCGGAAGCGCGGCCCGGTTCACCGGGCCGGAGGGGGTCGCCGTCGACGCCGGCGGCAACGTCTTCGTGACCGACATCCAGGGCCACACGCTGCGGCGGATCACTCCGGAGGGGGTGGTGACGACCCTGGCAGGAAGCCCGGGTCTGAGCGGATCGGAGGACGGTGCCGGGAGCCAAGCGAGGTTCTCGTCGCCGACGGGAGTCGCCGTGGACGGAGCCGGGAACGCGTACGTCGCCGATTCCGGGAACGACGTGATTCGGCGCGTCACGCCGCAGGGCGTGGTCACGACGCTCAGGGGACTGGTCAACGGGCCGGGCGAGCCGGACGCCGGGAATCCGGCCCCAGCCTTCAACGGCCTGACGGGGATCGCGGTCGACGCGGCAGGCTTCGTCTACGTGCTCGAACAGGGGAACGGAACGATCCGGAAGGTGGGCCCGGATGGGTCCGTCACGACGGTGGCCGGAACCGCCAGGGTGCCGGGGGCCCGGGATGGCACGAGGTGGGACGCCCGCTTCCGGCTTCCCGTCGGAATGGCCCTCGATTCCGAGGGCACGCTCTGGGTCGTCGACAGGGGCGCCGGCACGGTTCGGAGAGTCACGGCGGCCGGAGAGGTCACGACGGCCGCGGGGCTGGCGCAGGAGCTCACCTCGCCGTGGGTGCCCGTCGGTGAGCGCATCTCCGTCGACGGAACGGGTCCTTCGGCGCGCTTCAACGACCTCCGGGGGATCGCGGTCGGCGCCGACGGCAGGGTGCTGGTCACCGATGCCACCGACCAGGTCCTCCGGCTCGGAGTGCCGGCCCTGGCGGACGTCGCGACGATCGACGCTCCGGCAGGTCCGGTCGGCGCCGAGCGCCGGCTCGGCACCTCGCCGCAGACCGCGACCGAGTGGCGCTGGGAGCCGCTCCGTATCGAGAGCGGCTCGACGGCGAGCCTCGGGCCCGCGACCGCACGAGACCCGGCGTTCACTCCGGACGTGGACGGACTCTTCGTCTTCCGTCTGACCGCCTCGAACGGCTCGAGGTCGAGGATCTCCACGGTCGCCCTCGCGGCGGGATCCGTCTCCCCGACGGCCGTCCTCTCGGAGCAGCGGGACCTCTGCCTCGGCTCGTCCGTGCAGCTCCACGCCGACCTCACCGGCACGCCTCCCTGGTCTCTCGTCTGGTCCGACGGGTTCGTCCAGAACGGCGTCCTCGAGAGTCCCGCGACCCGGATCGCCAGCCCCGTCGTCGACACGACCTACCTCGTGACCTCGGTCTCGGACCAGCAGGGACCGGGAACGACGAGCGGATCCGCGTCCGTCACGCTCCGGACGCTCCCGACGGTCGCGGTCACGGACTACGGATCCGTGTCCGTCTGCGCCGGGCATCAAGCCGACGTCTACGTCGTCCTGACGGGAACCCCACCGTTCCTCGTGACCTGGTCCGACGGCGCGACCCAGCTCTTCTCCTCGTCCGGCGGTGGGGGCCGTCGCGTCTTCCCGACCTCGACGACGACCTACTCTCCGACGTCCGTCTCGGACGCCAGCTGCACGGGTACGGCGACCGGCAGCAGGACGATCGCGACGATTCCGGTTCCGACGGCGATCGCGAGCGGTTCGACGACCATCTGCGCGGGGCAGTCGACCCAGATCCGCGCCGACCTGACCGGAGTCGCCCCGTGGAGGGTCGTCTGGTCGGACGGCCAGACCGACGACTGGATCTACACGAGCCCGGCTCGCCGCGTCGTGGGTCCGTCCTCGACGACGACCTACACGGTCACCTGGGTGTCGGACCAGCAGTGCCTGAGCCCCGGAACCGGATCGGCGACGGTCACCGTCCGGCCGCAGCCGGCGCCCGCGACGAAGGTCACCACGCCCGCGGTGGCCTCGCCCGGTGCCCCGGGTCTCGTCGCCTCCGTTCCCGACGCCGGAGCAGGAGCGACCTACGCGTGGACGATCTCGAACGGAGCCATCACCGCGGGAGAGGGGACGGTCTCGATCACGTACACGGCCGGGAGCAAGGGCTTCTGCGTGCTCCACGTGACGGTGAGCGTCCCCGGGGGCTGCACGGCGAGCGGCTCGACGGCGGTCCGGATCGGCGACGACCCGGCTCCTCCGCTCCACTTCACCCACCTCGCGGGATCTGGGGGAGGAGCAGGGTGGTTCGACGGGCCGACGGCCGCGGCGCGGTTCCGTTCCCCTTCCGGCCTGACCGTGGACGGGGCAGGGAACGCCTTTGTGGCCGACCGGTACAACCACACGATCCGGAAGGTCTCTGCCAGGGGAGTCGTCACGACGCTCGCGGGGCTGGCCGGAGTCGCAGGGAGCGCGGATGGCAAGGGGAGCGGTGCGCAGTTCCGACAGCCGGCGTCGGTCGTCGTCGACGCGGGCGGGAACGTCTACGTGGCCGACACCGGGAACTCCACGATCCGGAAAGTGACCCCGGCCGGGGTCGTGAGCACGCTGGCGGGTACGCCGGGGGTCTGGGGGGCCCAGGACGGGGTGGGGAGCGCCGCTCTCTTCGGCGGCCCGCTCGGCCTGGCCCTCGACGGATCGGGAAATCTCTTCGTCACGGATTCGATCTACTGCACGATCCGGAAGGTGACGCCCGCTGGCGTCGTCTCGACGTTCGCCGGCAGCGCCGGGTACGCTGGATGGTCGGACGGGACCGGCACGTCGTCGTCTTTCTCCTCCCCGGCGGGCCTCGCGCGGGACGGAACGGGAAACCTCTACGTCGCCGACAGGGACAACCACACCGTCCGGAAGGTGACTCCGGAAGGCGTGGTCACGACCGTCGCCGGCTCTCCGCGGTCCTGGGGTCACGCCGACGGGAACGGCACCGCGGCACGCTTCGCCAATCCGTACGGGGTCGCCGCCGATGCCGCGGGCAATCTCTGGATTACGGACGGCTCCAACTTCACCGTCCGGAGGATGACGGCAGCGGGAGCGGTGACGACGATCGCGGGGCTCGTCGGCGTCAAGGGAAGCGCCGACGGGACCGGGAGCTCGGCACGCTTCATGGGGCCGACGGGGATCTCCGTCGAAGGGCCGGGCCTCGCGCTGCTGACGGATTCGGAGGGGCACGCCATTCGAAGGGTCACGTCGGAAGGGGTCGTGTCGACGTTCGCCGGCCAGGCCGGAGAGAGCGGCACGATCGACGCGACGGGGCCGGCGGCTCGCTTCCTCGGCCCCTCGGACGTGGCCGTGGACGGGTTCGGCAACGCCTACGTCGCGGAACCGGAAGACCACACGATCCGGAAGGTGACGCCCGCGGGCGAGGTCACGACGCTCGCGGGCCTGTCCGGTGTCTCCGGGGGGCGGGACGGCGCGGGCGCTGCGGCCCGTTTCGACACCCCGTCGGGCGTCGCGTGCGACGCGGACGGGAACGTCTACGTCGCCGACCGGGCGAACAACGCCATCCGGAAGGTCACTCCCGCGGGCGAGGTGACCACGCTGGCGGGCCTCGGGTTTTCGGGGTCCTCCGACGGAATGGGCCCTCTCGCCCGCTTCAACAACCCCAGCGGAGTCGCGCTGGACCGCGAGGGGAACGTCTTCGTGGCCGACCGGCACAACCACACGATTCGCCGGGTGGCGCCGGACGGGCGCGTGTCCACCGTGGCCGGCACGGCCAGGGTGAGCGGGAACCGCGACGGCCTCGGCGCGGCGGCGAGCTTCTACTTTCCAGGGGACGTCGCGGTGGACGGCCAGGGAAACGTCTACGTCGTCGACACCTACAACCAGTCGATTCGAAGGATTACGCCAGATGGAATGGTGACGACTCTCGCGGGGCTGTCCGGCGTGACCGGCGCGTCGGACGGGATCGGCACCGCGGCACGGTTCTACTATCCCGAGGGAATCGCGACGGACGGTGCCGGGAACGTCTGGGTGGCCGACTGGGGGAACCACGCCATCCGGAGAATGACGGCCGCGGGCGAGGTCACGACGGTCGGAGGCTCCCTCAGGGTCGGAGGAAGCGTGGACGGGACCGGGACGTCCGCTCAGTTCCTCGAACCGACGGGTCTCGCCGTCGGCCTCTCGGGAAATCTCCTCGTCGCCGACACGATGAACTTCGCCCTCCGGTCCGGCGTGGCCGCACTTCCCGACGCCGCGACGATCGACGCGACGACGGGGCCGGCCGGATCGACGCGTCAGCTCGGAGCGACGCCGCGAACCGCGACGACGTGGCGCTGGGAGCTCGTGAGACGGGAGTCGGGCTCTTCGGCGACGCTCTCGTCCACGGGCATCCCCGACCCGACGTTCACGCCGGACGTCCCCGGCTACTACCGGTTCCGTCTCACCGCTTCGGACGGCGTCCGTACGAGCACGACGATCGTCTCCCTCGCCGCGGGGCTTCCTGCACCGACGGCCACCGTGATCGGAGCGCCGACCACCCTCTGCTCGGGAGCGACCGCGAGCCTCGAGGCGCGTCTCACGGGCACGCCGCCGTGGGACGTCACCTGGTCGGACGGGTTTCGCCAGGCGGGGCTGCTCGTCTCCAGCGGCGCGAGGACCGTCCGGCCTATGGCGACGACGACCTACTTCGTCTCCTCGGTCTCGGACGCCACCGGGCCGGGCAGCTCGTCCGGAAGCCGCGAGATCTCGGTCCTGCCCGCCCCGGAGACTCCCGTCATCGACGCCCCGGCCGTCGTGAGCGCCTATTCGCCGCGGCGGGTCGCCAGCGTGGCAGCCCACCCGGGTTCGACGTACTCGTGGTCGGTCAGCAGCGGCTCGATCACGTCCGGCCAGGGAACGAACCGGGTGGAGTTCCAGGGCCTCGTGGTCGGCGAGCTCACGATCACGGTCACCGAGATCGCCGCGAACGGGTGCCGTTCCCCGCAGGCCTCGGCCACAGTCACCGTCCTTCCCGAGGGGACGGCGACGCTCTTCTATCCGGTCGCCCCGTGCCGCATCCTCGACACGCGAGACGCCAACGGTCCGACGCAGGGCCGGCCGCTCGACCCGGGCGCGACGCTCTCGATGTCCGCCGTCGGTACCTGTGGCGTCTCCTTCGGCGCGTGGGCGGCCGCGATGAACGTCACGGTGACGCAGCCGGCGGCAGCGGGAGAGCTGTGCCTCTTCCCCGGTTCCGGGCCGCCGCCCCTGGCCTCCACGCTGAGCTTCGCCGCCGGGAAGACGCGCGCCAACGGGACCGTCCTCGGCCTGTCGTCGTATCCGCCGGGCACGTTCTCGATCTACAACGGCAGCGCGGGGACGGCGCACGTCCTCGTCGACGTCAGCGGCTACTTCGAATGAACGAAGTACCCCGTCCCGCTCGTGCGGGACGGTAGGAAAGGGCACGGGGGAGACCGACACGGGGAAACGGGGCACCGGAGCACCGGGGCACGGGGGCGACCCAGCTTCACCGACACGTCGCTTCGGCATGGGGCCGCGTGCGGAGCGGTGCATCCCGCGGCCGCCTGCTGCGCGCGCCCGACCCGTTACCGCGCCGTTCGCCCCGCGAGCGGGGTCCGCGCGAACTCCTCGCCCTCGCCGGGGGGCTGAGCTTCGCGCGCCCCCCGGACCCCCACCTTCAATCCGACGACCGTTGTTGTGCTGGCATCGTTCTCGTCAAACACGCGCGCGGTCCTGATCCGCTCGCGAGCCGAACGGCGCGAACGGGTTCCCGGTCGTGCTCGGGGGCGGCTCGCGGGACGCACCGCCCCGCCCGCGGCCGGCGAGCTTCGGCGATCCGCAGGGAGCCGCTTTCGAGGATCGCGCCAGAAAGGGGTCCGCCAGAAAGGAGTCTGGTCGACGCTCTGCGGCGACTATAATAGAAAATCAAGACCTGACCCCATCGTCAGGGCGAATTCCGTGCCCCCGGATCGGCGAGAGAGGGGTGTTCCCGAGCGGGTTCGAGCGAGCGTCCCGCGGCTCGCTGCGGGCAGGGGCAGCGTCGGCGCCCGTCCCTCCGGCGACTCGTGGGCACGGTGAGGTGGTCTGGCGAGCTCCCGTCCCCGTCGCCTGCTGGCGCGGTCCTCTCTTTCCGAGCGAAAGCCCCGCCCCTTTGCGGGACGGGGCTCGGGTCGGCGTTCCGTGCGCCGGAGGCTTCGCGCGGGCGCTACTTCGGCAGGAGCGTCCGGGGGTCGTTCGTGGTGTTGTCGATGACGGCGGCGTAGGCGGCGAAGGCGCCGCCGGTCGTCGGGGTCGTCAGGAGGAGCTGGGCGTCGCGGACGGTGCCCGTGTAGCCCATGTTCGGCGTGAGAGGCCCGTCCTGGATCATGCCGAGCGGCGGAAGGGTCCACGTCTTCGTGGCGAGAACGGCCCCCGAGGTGGAGAAGAGAGTGCCGCTGATCGTCACCTCCGACGTCCCGCCGTTGGTGAGGACGAGGTTCGTCCGGAAGGAGGAGTCCTGCCGGATGCCGACGATGGAGCGGAGAGTGCCGGCGGAGATGAGGTCCGAGGCGCCGAAGGTGGGGACAGACTGGCCGAAGGTGCCACCGGGCTTGGACGGGTCGGGCGTGGAGGTCTGGCCGAGGATGTTCAGCGAGGAGACGTTCGCGGAGACGCGGATCGCGCCGTAGACCGGCGCGGAGAGGCCGAAGACCGAGCCGAGGACGTTCTCGTAGGTGACCGACTGGTTCGCGCCGAGGACGAACTCGCCCGACTCCGGTCCGCCCGTGCCGGGGGCGTTGTTCCCCAGGAACTTCAGCTTGTAGCGCGCCTCGGCCGAGCCCCGGTTCCCGATGGAGACGGACGTCGTGTAGAAGGCCCCTCCCGCCCCGCCCGCGAGGGCGGAGGAGGGGAGGATCCATGAGTACGTCGAGCCGCCCGAGCTGAGGCTCCACCCGAGGTCCTTCATCAGCTCGCCCGTGATGAGGAGCGAGTGCGTGGCGCCCGTGATGAACGGCTCCATTATCTCGTTCGGCGAGACGGCGGTGTCCCAGTGAGACGTGGAGGAGCCGGACTCGGAGGGATTCGGTGCGTAGATCTGGGGACGGCCGCCCACTCCGATTCCGGCCGAGAGGCGGCTCGAGGCGACCGCCACCACTTCGGGCCCATTCCAGAGGAGGTTCGAAGTGTTCGTTACCGACGTGAGCCTCTCGGTGTCCGTCAGCTTGTCCCAGGTCTTGCCGGCCGTGGCGTCGTACAGGTTGACCATGTAGGCGTCGTCGAGGCCGATGCCGTCGTCTCCAGCGAACTTCGCTCCCGTCGTCCGGTTGACGAAGGTCTGGAAGCCGAGGCCGTGGCCCAGCTCGTGGATGACGACCGTGGCGAAGTCCGTCGTCCCGCCGGTGGGCTGGGCGTCGAGGCCGTAGTACCACTTTCTCGGGAACGTGCAGCTTCCATCGTCGAGCGCCGTCGTGAACCTGGCGGAGATGTCGTCTTCCGTCGGCTCCAGGTCCTCGCCCGCCAGCTTGTTGGCGAGGGCACCCGAATACCAGGTCAGAGGTCGCGGCGCCCCGGTGAAGTCCGAGAAGATGTACCGGGTTCCGGCCGAGCCGAGAACAGCGCTCGTTGCGCTGCAGGTCAGGGCCTCGAACTTCGCCTGGACCTTTACCTCGACGGGCGAATCGAGGCGCTGGGCCCAGAAGGCGGCGGCGTACTTGAAGACGTTCATCCGCTGCTCGCCGAGCGTCGTCCCGCTGTTGCCGCCGACGGGGGGGCGGATCGTGGGGTCGTTGAAGCCAACGCCGGCCGTGTCCATGTTGACGATGGTGATCGTCGTCGCGAACACGGAAGAGGGGAGGGCGAGGGCCGAGGCGAGGGCGGTGGCCCTGAGGAGCGCCTTACCGGTCATGGCTGTGCTCCGTGGCGGCGGCCTTCGAACCGGGCTCGCGAGGGGTGTCGCAGGTGCCTGCGACCTTTCCGTCGGGGCTGACGGTCGCGGCCATTTCCATCATGTAGCGGCCCTGGAGGTTGACCTTCCTTCCGCCCGCCTTCGTCGTCACCTTCTCGACGCGGAGGGGGGGGAGGGGCTGGGCCGTCGACGTGGCCGAGACACCCCTGGCGGCGTCCGGGTCGCTTTTCGGGCTCACGATCTGCCCGGTCGCCGGGTCCACGTGGATCTTCACGGCGGCCTCGGCCGCCGGGGCTGCGGGCTTCTCGGCGGTCTTTCCCTTCGTCTCGCCCGCCGCAAGGGGGAAAGCGATGAGGGCCGCGAGGGCGATGGCGAGGCGGGGAACTGTCGGTTTCATGTGTCCTCCTGCGGGGGCGGCTGCCGGCCCTGGGACCGGGCTGCGAGCCCGTGGGTACGAAGAAGTCTACGGCAGGCCGCAAGCCGGTATCCTAGGAGTGCCGCCGGGCGGCAGAATCCCATGAGCGTGGCCGGACCCTCCCGCAGCTTTCTCGACCTCATCTCGCCCGAGTTCGCCGTCCTCCGGGGGCACCCGATCCCCTTCGGCGCGACTCCGACCGGGCAGGGCGTGAACTTTTCGGTCTTCGCGCGGCACGCCACCGCGGTCTCCCTGGTACTTTTTGCCCCGGGGGAAGAGGTGGCTTCCGCGGAGTTTCCTCTCGACCCGCGCTACAACCGGACCGGGGACGTCTGGCACGCCTTCCTGCGCGGCCTCGACCCGGCGGTGACGTGGGCCTGGAGGGCGGAACGGTCGGTCGAGCCGGGCGCGCCGTGGCACCGCTACGGAAAGACGCTGCTCCTCGACCCGTACGCCCGGGCCGTGGCGGGCGCGGCGGAGTGGGGCGCGCCGCCCAGCCCGGGCGAGGAGACGCCGTGGGAAAACGTCCGCGCGCGGCGCGGCGTCGTGGAGGGCAGGGAGTTCGACTGGGGCTTCGACCAGCCGATCGACCGCCACCTCGCCGACTCGGTCATCTACGAGCTCCACGTCCGGAGCTTCACGCGCCACACCTCGTCGGGCGTCGCGCACCCGGGGACCTTCCGGGGGCTCGTGGAGAAGATCCCCTACCTCGTCGACCTCGGGGTCACCGCGGTCGAGCTGATGCCCGTGAGCGAGTTCGAGGAGAACGACAGCGACCGGCGAAACCCCGCCACGGGAGAGCGGCTGAAGAACCTCTGGGGCTACCACCCGATCTCCTTCTTTGCGCCCCGCACCGCCTACGGCGTCGGAGCCGAGCCGGGTGCGGTGGTCGAGGAATTCAAGGAGATGGTGAAGGCGCTGCACGAGGCGGGGATCGAGGTGATCCTCGACGTCGTCTTCAACCACACGGGCGAGGGGGACGAGAAGGGGCCGACGCACTCCTTCCGCGGCCTCGACAATTCGACGTACTACATCCTCGACGACAAGGGGCGCTACGCGAACTTCTCGGGCTGCGGGAACACGTTCAACTGCAACCATCCCGTCGTCCGCAACCTCGTCCTCGACGCGCTCCGGTACTGGGTCACCGAGATGCACGTCGACGGCTTCCGCTTCGACCTCGCGTCGATCCTCGGGCGCGGGCGGGACGGCTCGGTCCTGACGAACCCGCCGCTGCTCGAGCGGATCGCGGCCGATCCGGTCCTGGCGAACACGAAGCTGATCGCCGAGGCGTGGGACGCGGCCGGCCTCTACCAGGTCGGCCACTTCCCCAACTGGGGGCGCTGGGCCGAGTGGAACGGGCGGTACCGCGACGACCTCCGCCGATTCCTGAAGGGGGACGGCGGCATGGTGCCGCATCTGGCGACGCGCCTCTCGGGGAGTGCCGACCTCTACCAGGGGGGCGGCCGGGCGCCGCACCACTCCATCAACTTCATCACGAGCCACGACGGCTTCCCGCTGGCCGATCTTTTCCGCTACTCGCACAAGTACAACGAAGCGAACGGAGAGGGGAACCGCGACGGCGGCGACGACAACCACTCCTGGAACTGCGGGCACGAAGGGCCGGGGGCGCCGTCCGAGATCGAGCGGCTGAGAAGGCGGATGGCGCGCAACGCCTTCGCCCTGCTCCTCGTCTCGCAGGGGGTGCCAATGATCCTCTCCGGCGACGAGGCGGGCCGGACGCAGGGGGGGGAACAACAACGCCTACTGCCAGGACAACGAGATCTCGTGGATCGACTGGAGCCTCGTCGAGAGGAACGCCGACCTCGTGAGGTTCGTGAAGACGCTCGTCCGCTTCCGGAGGGGGAACGCTCTCCTGCGCCGCCGCGGTTTCGTGCCGGAGGGACCGGGCTCGGCGCCGGTGACGTGGCACGGGCACACGCCGTTCCGGCCCGACTGGTCGCAGGGCGCGACGTGCCTCGGTATGCACCTGAAAGACCCCGCGCGGGGCGACGACGTCTACGTCGTCGCGAACGCGCACCACGAGTCGCACCGGGTCGTTCTGCCACCCCCTTCCGAGGGGCGCCGCTGGCACCTCGTGGCCGACACGTATCGCGAGCCGCCCGCCGACGCCTTCGAGGAGGGGCGGGAGCCGCTCCTCGCCGATCCGGCGAACCTCGAGGTGGGGCCGCGGTCGGTCATCGTGCTCACCGGAAAGAAGGCCTCGGGCGCGGCGGAAACCCTCCGGGCGTTCCCGGCGTAGACAGCGGGAAAGGCCGCGGGTCTAATCGCGCGCCGGAGAACCGAATGAAGAACCGCTCCGCGCGCGTTTGCGCGCTGCTCGCCGTCGTCGCCGTCCTCGCTTCCAGCTCCGCGCCGGCGGCCTCCTTCGGCCCGGAGCGCCCCGCTCCCGCGGGCGAGCTCCTGCTGAAGCTGAAGAAGCTCCGGACTCTCGGGAGCGTCCTCTACGTCGCGGCGCACCCCGACGACGAGAACACCGCGATGATCGCGACGTTCGCCGAGGGGCGGCTGATGCGGACGGCCTACCTCTCGGTGACGCGGGGCGACGGGGGGCAGAACCTCATCGGCTCCGAGCTGGGGCCGTCGCTCGGCCTCATCCGGACGCAGGAGCTCCTCTCGGCCCGCCGGATCGACAGCGGCGAGCAGATGTTCACGCGCGCCATCGACTTCGGCTACTCGAAGACGGCGGAGGAGACGTTTCGGACCTGGGGGCACGAGGAGGTTCTCCGGGACGTCGTGCGGGCCGTCCGGACGTTTCGCCCCGACGTCGTCGTCGCGCGGTTTCCCGAGACCGGAGACGGGGGCCACGGGCACCACACGGCCTCCGCGATCCTCGCGCACGAGGCGTTCCTCGCCGCGGGCGACCCGAAGCGCTTTCCCGAGCAGATCGCCGAGGGGCTCGCGCCGTGGAAGCCCCGTCGCCTCTTCTGGAACGCCTGGCGGCGCGACGGCAAGCCGAACGCCGGGGCGATTCCCTTCGAGCTGGGCGACTACAACCCCTTTCTCGGCCGGTCGTACACCGAGACCGCGGCCGAGAGCCGGAGCCAGCACAAGAGCCAGGGTTTCGGCTCGTCCGAGCGGCGCGGCCGGCTGACGAACGACCTCGTCCTCCTCGAGGGGGACCCTGCGACGGCCGACCCGTTCGAGGGAATCGACACGTCGTGGTCGCGGATCAGGGGCGGCGAGGCCGTCGGCGCTCTCCTCGCCGAGGCGGAACGGGCGTACGACCCGCGCGAGCCCGCGTCCGTTCTCCCGAAGCTTCTCGCCGCGCATGCGGCGATGAAGACGCTCTCTCCCGACCCATGGCTCGACGCGAAGCGGCAGGAGCTTCTCTCCGCCATTCGCTCCGCGTCCGGCCTCTGGCTGGAGGCGATGGCGGCGAGCCCTTCGGCGACCCCGGGAAGCGCATTCCGTCTGAGCGTCTCCGCCCTCGTTCGCGCCGGAAGCGGCTTCACGCTGACGCGGGTGCGCGCCCCGTGGGGGACGGGAGAGGGGCTGCCGGCCGCGGCCGAGCTGAAGCTCAACGAGCCGGTCCAGGGAGCCACGAGCGTCCCCGTTCCGGCCGACGCGGAGGTGACCCAGCCCCACTGGCTCCGGGAGCGCCCCGGCCGGGGCCTCTACGTCGTCCCGAAGCCGCGCGACGGCATCCGCGCCGACGGAGCGGCAATCCGGGTCCTCTTCGACGTCACGATGGGGGCCGAGACCCTCACGTTCGACGAGCCCGTCTACTTCCGCAGGACCGACCCCGTGAAGGGCGAGGAGATCCGGCCGTTCGTCGTCGAGCCGCCCGTGACGCTCGAGCTCGGTCAGGACGTCGTCGTCCTTCCCGACGACCAGGCCCGCGCGGTCCGGGTCACGGTGCGTGCCGCGGAGACGCCGTCGACGCGCGGCGGCCCGCCGCCGCTGACCCCCGCCATCGTCGCCGCGGCGACCGGCGACGCGACGAAGGACGCCGCCTTAGTGGCGGCGAAGGTCGAAGGGACCGTCCGGCTCGGCCTGCCGCCCGAATGGCGGATCGAACCCGCCGCGCGCCCGTTCTCGCTGGCGCCGGGCGCGGCCGAGACGTTCGAGTTCACCGTGCATCCGTCCGCCCGGCCCGGCGTGGCGACGCTGACCGCCGAGGCCGCGACCGGCGGCAGGACGTGGGGCTTTTCGAGGCGCCGGATCGAGTATCCGCACCTGCCGCCCCTGACCTGGTTCCCGCGTGCCGAGGCGAGAGGCGTCCACGTCGACCTCGCCCGCAGCAGCTCCCGGATCGGCTACGTCTCCGGCCCCGGCGACGAGGTTCCCGGAGTCCTCCGGCAGATGGGCTTCGGCGTCACGCTCCTGTCGGCCGACGACCTCCTGCGCGGCGACATGGGCCGCTTCGACTCCGTCGTCCTCGGCATCCGCGCCCTGAACACGCGCGCCGAGCTGAAAGACGCGATGCCCCGCCTCTTCTCCTGGGTCGAGTCGGGCGGCACGCTCGTTCTCCAGTACAACACCAGCTTCGAGCAGGTCACCGACCAGCTCGGCCCCTTCCCGCTCAAGCTCGGGCGCGATCGCGTCACCGTCGAGGAATCCGGGGTCACGATCCTGGCGCCTTCGGATCCGCTCCTGACGACGCCGAACCGGATCGTCGCCGCCGACTTCGACGGGTGGGTCCAGGAGCGCGGCCTCTACTTCCCGGCGACCTGGGACGAGCGCTACACGCCGCTCCTCGGGATGGCCGACCCGGGGGAGAAGGAGTCGAAGGGCTCTCTTCTCGTCGCCCGGCACGGCAAGGGGACGTACGTCTACACCGGGCTCTCGTTCTTCCGGCAGCTCCCGGCGGGCGTCCCCGGGGCGATCCGGCTCTTCGCGAACCTCGTCTCGGGCGGACGTGGGGGCGACTGAAGATGCGACCCGGCGCGCGTCGCTGAACGAGGGCTTTCCGCGGGAAGAGGGCCCTTCCCGCGGCAGGCGAAGAACGATCTCTGGACAGGAGCGGTGAAGGTAGACTCCCCGCGACCCGCCTGGCCAACGAAAAGGGAGCTACATAATGAATCGTTCTGTGCGTTTTCTGCAGCTTGCGGTATTTGCCGTGTCTTTCCTCATGGCCGGGTCCGCTCCAGGCGTGGAGATCCCGCTTCGCGCCTGGGAGGTCCCCTCGTCGGCCGTCGTCGCCCTCGGGGACCTCAGCTACCCAGCCGTATTCGTGCCCGTGACCCCCTGCCGCCTCGTCGACACGCGGGCCGGTTTCGGCTTCAGCGGAGCCTACGGGCCGCCCTCCATCGGGGCCGGGACCTCTCGGACCTTCGACATCCCCGCGTCGGGGTGCACCGGCATTCCATCGGCCGCGTCGGCCTACTCGTTGAACCTCACCGTGACGAACACGACGGGCCCAGGGTTCGTCCAGGCGTACCCGTCGGGAGGATCGGCCGGGTCCGTCTCCTCGGTGAACTACACGGGCGTCGGCCAGACGGTCGCGAACGCCGCCATCACGCCCGGCGGGCGCGCGGGCGAAGTCGGCAGGATCACGATCACAGTGGGTGTCAGCACGACGGACCTCATCATCGACATCAACGGCTATTTCACGAATATCCCGAACGAGAACAACGAGTTCTTCATCAGCGGGAACTTCAACGGATCCGCGGCGATCGGCGGGACCAACTATTCGAGCATCAACGGCTCCCACGGCGTCGGTGGCGGTGCCGGCGGGACCGGCAAGATCTTCGGAGTCCGGGGAGAGATCGGGCCCCTGGGCGCCGCCGGCTCCTCGGGCGTGTATGGCATCGGCCCGAACACCGGTCGCCTCACCTACGGGGTGCTCGGCGAGTCGGCCACGACCGCGAACGACGCGGCCGGCGTCCTCGGGCGGGCGACGGGAGCAGCCCCATCCGTCTTCAGCAACATCGCGGCCGTCGCGGGCGTGCGCGGAGAGGGGGCGTCGAGAGGCGTCCTCGGAATCGCGGGACCGAGCGGAACGGGCGTGCGCGGGCTCTCGATGAATGCAGCGGGTAACAGCCTCCAGTCGGCGGGCAGCCTCGGCGTGGACACCACGTATGGTGTCTTCGCGAGCGGCAACCTGGGGGCCACCGGGACCAAGCCGTTCGTCGATCCCCACCCGTACAGGGCCGGGACGGTGATCCGGTACGTCGCGCTGGAGGGGCCCGAGGCGGGGACGTACTTCCGGGGCCGCGGGGTGTTCGTGAAGGGAGTGGCCGTCATCGAGGTTCCCGAGAGCTTCCGCCTCGTGACCGACGAGGAGGGGCTCACCGTGCAGGTCACGCCGATCGGCCGGGCGGCGGCATTCGGAGTGACGCGCATCGGCCTCGACTCCATCGAGGTCGAGAGCACCCGCGACGGCGAGTTCTCGTACCTGGTGCAAGGGGTCCGGAAGACCTTCAAGGACTGGCAGGTCGTCGTCGAGGGCGACGAGTTCCGGCCGGAGTCGGCTTCGTCGACGATTCCCGGATACCTCAGCGAGAGGCAGAAACGGAGCCTCATCGAGAGCGGGGTCTACAACGAGGACGGTACCGTGAACCTGAATACCGCCCGGCGCCTCGGCTGGGACCGCGTCTGGGCGGAGCAGGGGACGACCTCGCGCTCCAGATGACACGGATGCCCGAAGGCAATCCTGCCGGGCCCGCCGTATGTCAGGATCTCCGGAATGACTGACCCTTCCAACGGGCCCCAGGTCCGCGAGGAGCCGCCGCCGGTGGGGAGGCGCTGGGGCGTTCTCTACGCCGTCGTCCTCGGCGCTCTCGCCCTCGAGATCGTTCTCTTCTGGCTCTTCGCGAGGACGTTCCGTTGAGGGCGCTCGACTGGGTCGTCCTCGGCGCCTCGCTCCTCTTCATCGTCGTCTACGGCGTGATGCGGAGCCGCCGGCAGAAGGGGCTCGAGGGGTATCTCCTCGCCGGGCGCACGCAGGCCTGGTGGACCGTCGCGCTCTCGATCATGGCGACGCAGGCGAGCGCCATCACGTTCCTCTCGACCCCGGGGCAGGCCTACGCCGACGGGATGCGCTTCGTCCAGTTCTACTTCGGCCTTCCCCTCGCGATGGTGATCCTCTGCGTCACCGTCGTCCCGCTCTTCCACCGGCTGAAGGTCTACACGGCCTACGAATACCTCGAGGGGCGCTTCGACCCGAAGACCCGCACGCTGACCGCCTTTCTCTTCCTCCTCCAGCGGGGCCTCGCCTGCGGCCTGACGATCTACGCCCCGGCGCTCATCCTCTCCGTCCTCCTCGGCTGGAGCATCCAGGTGACGACGGTCGTCACGGGCGGGCTCGTCGTCGTCTACACGACCTCCGGCGGGGCGAAGGCGGTCAACGAGACGCAGACCCAGCAGATGGTCATCATCCTCGTCGCGATGGGCGTCGCCCTCGTCGCGCTCTTCCGCGTCCTCCCCGACGGGGTCGGCTTCGGCGACGCGGTCCTCGTTTCCGGCGCGCTCGGCCGGATGAACGCCGTCGACACCTCGTTCGACTGGAACAGCCGCTACAACCTCTGGTCGGGCCTCATCGGCGGGACGTTCCTCTCCCTCTCCTATTTCGGCACCGACCAGTCGCAGGTGCAGCGCTACCTCACGGGGCGTTCCGTGGCGCAGAGCCGCCTCGGCCTTCTCGCCAACGGCCTCGTCAAGGTGCCGATGCAGTTCGCGATCCTCTTCGTCGGAGCCATGGTCTTCGCCTTCTACCAGTTCGTCGCCCCGCCCCTCTGGTTCAACCCGGTGGAAGCGAAGAAGGCGGCCGAAGGGCCGCGCGGCGCGGAGATGGCGCAGCTCGAGGCGGCGCACGCGAAGGCCGCCGAAGCGACCCGAGCCGAGGCCCTGAAGCTCGTCGCGGCGGGGAAGTCGGGCGACGAGCACGCCCTCGCCGCCGCCAAGACCTCGCTCCGTGCGGCCTACGCGGGTGCCGGCGAGGTGAAGGCCCGCGCGGCCTCGCTCGTGAAGGAGACTCTCCCGAAGAGCGAAGGGAAGGACACGAACTACGTCTTCCTCCGCTTCGTCCTCGACGTCCTGCCGACGGGCGTCGTCGGCCTCGTCCTGGCGGCGATCTTCGCGGCGTCGATGTCCTCCACCGCGGCCGAGCTGAACGCCCTCTCGACCACCTCCGTCGTCGACGTCTACCGGCGGTACTTCGGCAGGGACTCGTCCGAGGAGAAGCTCGTGACGATCTCGAAGGGACTCACGGTCGCATGGGGCCTCTTCGCGATCGTCTTCGCCCAGTACGCGAGCCGCCTCGGCACGCTCGTCGAGGCGGTCAACATCCTCGGTTCCTTCTTCTACGGCACGATCCTGGGAGTCTTCCTGACGGCCTTCTACCTGCCGCGGGTGAAGGGGGGCGCCGCCTTCTGGGGCGCGCTGGCGGGGGAAGCCGCCGTCGTGGCCGTCTGGGCTCTCACCGACGTCTCGTTCCTCTGGCTGAACGCCCTCGGCTGCATCGTCGTCGTCCTTGTCGCGCTGGCGGTGTCGCCGTTCACGGGGTCAAGAGCGCAGAATCTCGCGGAGGGTCCGTAGAGGAGGAGTTCCGCATGACGCCGATCAGCTGCTCGCCCTGGGACGTCAAGCCGCAGCTCGAGGCTCTCCACCGGAACCTCCTTCGGGAGATCGCAGGGATCGACCGCATCGCGGCGGCCCTCTACGACCCGAAGACGGACGCGTTGAAGACGTTCGTCCACAGCACCGACGGCGAAAGCCCTCTCGCCCACTACGACGCCCTCCTGGAGGACGTCCCGTCGCTGGGAGAGCTCGCGCGCGAGCGCCGGCCACGGGTGATCGACGACCTGTCGGTCTTCGCGGGCTCCGTTCACGAGCACAGCCGCCGGCTCCTGGAGCTCGGCTACCGCTCGAGCTACACGGTGCCCTTTTACGACAACGGAATCCTCGCGGGGTTCCTCTTCTTCGATTCCCGGAGCCCCGCGCTCTTCACGACCTCCGTCGTCGAGAAGCTGCGGGTGTACGGGCAGCTGATCGCCCTCATCCTCCTCCACGGCCTCACGTCGCTCCGGACGCTCGGTGCGGCGGTGAGGGTCGCGTCCCGCGTCACGCACGAGCGCGACCCGGAGACGGGGGCGCACCTGGACCGGATGTCCCGCTATGCCCGCCTCATCGCGAGACGGCTCTCGGGCAGCGGCGGATTCACCGACGAGTTCGTCGAGTACCTCTTCCTCTTCTCCCCGCTCCACGACATCGGCAAGGTCGCCATTCCCGACCGGATCCTCCTGAAGAAGGGGCGGCTCGACGACGAGGAGTTCGAGCTGATGAAGACCCACGTCCTGAAGGGGACGGGGATCGTCGACGACATCCTCGGCGAGCTGGGGCTCGAGAGCTTTCCGAACGCCCTGGTTCTCCGGAACGTCGTCCTCCGGCACCACGAAGCGATCGACGGGAGCGGATACCCCGACGGGCTCCTCGGAAACGAGATCCCGATCGAGGCCCGAATCGTCGCCGTTGCAGACGTTTTCGACGCCCTCACGAGCGTCCGGCCGTACAAAGAGGCCTGGAGCCCGGGAGACGCGTTCGGCTACCTCCACGACAGGGCGGGGGCGCAGTTCGACCGCGAGTGTGTGAGGGCCCTCGAGGCCGAGGCCGTCGCCGCCGAGGGGATCCGGCTCCGGTTTCCCGACGAGGGGCGCTGGGGCCGTCAGTCGCGCGAGGGCTACACGCCGGATCTCTGAGGAGAGGGCGCGGGGCGGACGGGCGGCGGCGCCTTCGGCCGGACCGCCGCCCGAGCCTCGCGGGCGACGTCCGGGCGTCCCGCCTTCTCGGCGATCCGGGCGAGCCGCTCGGCGACGACCGGAGCGTGGGCGCGGGCCCACGGCTGACGGGATCGTGCCGCGCGAACCTCGCTCCACGCCTTCGTCGCCTGGGTCAGCGCCTCGTCGAGACGCCCGCGGCGCGCCTCGATCTCGGAAGAGAGGGAAAGCAGGAGAGAACCGGAGTCCGAAGCCGCCTTCCGCTCCGTCGCGAGGTCGGGCACGAGGGTGTCGAGGGACTCCCCCAGTGCGAGGCGGACCTCGAGCGCCCAGTATTTTCCGAAGTCGTCTCCGATTCCCGTCGTCGTGGGGAGGAGGTCGGGTCGCTCGCCCCGGCGCCACCGAAGGAACTCTCTGTAGAGACCTGTCTGGAGGAAGGAAGGGAACGCCGTTTCGAACCGGTCGACCGCCTGATCGGCTTCGGCCCACCGCTCCGCCTCGACGAGGGCGAAGAGCTGCCCCTCGAGGAACTCGTACGGCGCACGGCCGGGCCGGGACTCCCGGACGCGCGAGAGGCCCCAGGCGTACCAGCGGGCGCTTCTGCCGGTTTCGCCCGCGAGGTGCAGCGCCCGCGCCATCTCCCACGCGATGTCCGTAGCCGCCACAGACGTCGTGAGGAGTGCCGAAAGCTCCGCCTCTCCCTCGGTGCTGCGTCCGGCCAGGATCGCGACTTTTCCGGCGACGCGGCGCGCCCATTCGGCGAGGGGCCCGTCTCCCGCGGCCTTCGCTTCCGCAACCGCCTGGCGGGCGAGCTCGAGGGCCTCAGCGGGGAAGCCCGTTTCCTCGCGCTGATTCGTCTCTTGCAGGAGGCCGTAGGCCCGGTTCCGGGCGGCCTGCCTCTCCGAGGTGGAGGTCTGCACCGACTCTCCCGGCGCGAAGCCCTCGGCCGTCAGGACCCTGCTCGTCGAAGCCGTCCGAAGGGTCAGGAGTCGCGAGGCGGGGTCGAAAGAGGCGAGGGCGAACTCCCATTCCAGGGCGGAGGGTCCGAGGGCGTACCAGAGGAGGTTCGTGCGGGTCGTCTGGGCGCGGAGGGTGTCGGGAGAGGAGACGGGGCCGGCGGGTGCGGCGTCGGCCGGCGCCTCGCCCGGCGAGGGGAGAGCCGGGACCCGAATGGCGGCGACCCCGAACATCCAGCCCATCCTGTTGTTCGGGCCGTCGAAGACGAGCTCCCGCCGGCCATCCACGTCCAGGTCGAACGCTCCTCTCAGCGACGCGTGGCCGGAGCTGACGAAGACGACGCGGGACGAGCCGGAAAGCGGCTCGAAGAGGACGGCGAAGCTGGGGTAGTAGGGGTTGTGGCGGAAGACGGCGACGACCTCGTCGTTTCCGTCGGCGTCGAGGTCGACGGCGGTCACCTGGCCCACGCGGTACCGGTCGGCGAAATCCCTGAAGTGGTGCGCCCCGTTGACGAGCCGGTGCCTTTCCGTCACGCGGCCCGAGAACGGATCGAGGAAGGAGATCGCACGCGTCTCGTCGTTTGCGGGGACGAAGCCCTCCGGCTCGGTCACGGCCGCGAAGCGGAAGCGCTTCCCTCCCTCCGTTCGCACGAGCGCGATCGTCCGGGTCCCCAGGATGTCGGCCCGCGTCCAGAGGACCTTGCCGGAAGCGCCGACGGCCCGAATGCCCGACGATCCATCGGCGCGCAGCTGCGGGGCGGCACGTTGCGTGCCCGGCAGGCCTCTCACGGTGAAGAAGGCCCCGCCCAGGCCCAGCGCGCCCACGACTGCGGCGACGATGAGTGCCCGGCGGGTTCGTCCGCCGGTCCACCTGGCCGCCGGCGCCCGCTTCGACTCGAGGTCGGCGAGGACGTCGCCCGCACTCGCGTACCGCTGCCCGGGGTCCTTCTCCAGCGTCCTTGCGACGACGGCCGCGAGCCACGGCGCCGCTCCCGGTCGGACCGTCCGGACATCCGGCGCCGCCTCACGCAGCCGGGCGACGACGCTCCCGAGGACGCTGTCGGAGGCGAACGGGACGGCTCCGGAGAGCAGCTCGAAGAGGACGACGCCGAAGGCGTAGAGGTCGGTTCGCGCGTCGACCGGCCTGCCGAGCGCCTGTTCCGGGGCGAGATACTCCATCGTGCCGACGAGTCCCTCCGTCTCGGTGGCGCGCGTGTCCCCGCCGTCCCAGTGCCGGGCGAGGCCGAAGTCGGCCAGCTTCACGAGGCCGTCGCGGCCGAGGAGGATGTTCCCCGGCTTGACGTCGCGGTGGACGATGCCGAGGCGGTGGAGGTCGGCGAGGGCGCGCAGAACCTCCGCGGCGATCCGGAGGGCTTCGGCGGTCTCGAGCGGCCCGGCGCCGAGACGGCCCCTGAGCGAGTGCCCTTCGACGAGCTCCATCGTGAGAAAGACGGTCTCGCCCGCCTCCCCAACGTCGTAGACCCGGACGAGGCGCGGGCTGTCGGCATCGCGCGCGACGGCGACCTCGCGCCGGAAGCGCTTCAAGGCCGAGTCCGACATCCGGTCGGCGCGCAGCGCCTTGAGGGCGACGAGGCGCTTGAGGTCCCGGTCCCAGGCCGCGTAGACCGAAGCGGAGCCCCCCGTGCCGAGGACGGACCGAATCTCGTAACGCCTGCCGATCTCGGTCCCGGGCGCGAAGAGCCTCACCGCGGAGGCCCGCGGCCCCGGTTCCGGGACGTTCTCGGTCTCTTCGCGCATCGCCTGTGCAGGCGAGACTCTACACGGACGCGGCGGCAACGAAAACGCGGGCCTCGCGGCCCGCGTTTCCTGCCCGGTCGATAACCAGAGCTTCTACTTCGCCTTCGCCTTCCACTCGCCGACCGTCTTCTCGAACGCGGTCACGTTCGGCTTGGAGGGGTCGGCCTTGGCGAGGGCGAGCGCCTCCTCGCCGGCCTTCACGGCTTCGGCGAGCTTGCCCTCGTCGGCCAGGACGCGGGCCTTGCGGGAAGACGTTCGCGTAGTTGCGGTTCGTGGCGATCGACTTCTCGAGAAGCTTCCAGGCCTCCTCGCGGTTCGTCTTCTGGTCGAACCAGTAGCGGGCGGCCATCATCGGCGCCTGCCAGGAGGCCGCTTCGGCGGCGGCGATCGACTTGCGCATCTTCGCGTCGGCGTCGACGCCGATCGTTACCGGGACGCGGACCTTCTCCCACGCGATCTCGAGGACCGCGTTCGTCGAGCCGACCGAAGGGAAACCGATGGAGAACGTCTCCGTCATCTCGGAGGCCTGCGGCTTCGCCTTCACGCGGAGGGAGTCCTTCGCCTGGTCGTACTCGGTCTCCCACCAGAGCTTCGTGTCGGTGTTGAAGATGACGGTCCACTCGGCCTTGCCGGGGATCGTCACGATGGAGTAGGTCCCGGCGGCGAGCTTCTGCCCTTCGACGGTGACGTCGTCGGAGAAGGTGATCGTCGTCGCGGCGTTGGCGCCGGTCCGCCACGGCTTGTCCATGGGGACGAGCTCGCCCCAGATGACGCGCCCCTTCACGCTCGGGCGGCTGTAGGAAATGGTCACGTCGGTCAGGCCGACCCGCTGCGTCAGGGTCGCCTTCGGGCTGGGAGCAGGGGCTTCGAACTGGGCGAGGGCCGGCGCGGCGAGGGCGGCGGCGGCGAGGACGAGGGGGAAACGGAGCTTCATCGGGATCTCTCCTTCTCGGGGTCCTTGCGACAGGTCTTCAAGACGCGGGATTTATAGCAGAGGACGTCGACGCGTGCGCGGTTCCGGCGTCCGGCGGCTGCCTGGCCTTCCCCCCGCCGCACTAGAATGGCGGCACCAATCCGGCACGGTCCCGGGCCCCTCGCACGGGGCAGGAGGTTCCATGGGTGGCCGCACCGTCTTTTCGCGGGTCTCGGGGGGCATCGTCCTCGACTCGTTCTCCATCGTGTCGTTCTTCACCGGGCTCCTCGCCGTGCTGCCGGCAGGACTCCTCCTGCTCGTCAGCTCGAGCGGGCCGCGCTCGGCCGCAGCCGCCTCGGCCGTTTCCGTCGTCTGGGGGGTGACGGTCCTCCTCTTCGTATCCCGTTTCGCCCAGCTGGGCATTGCCGGCGACAGCGAGGGCGGGCTCTTCTCCGAATCGGCGGGACCGTGGTCCGGGACGGTCCTGGTGGCGGTCCGGCTTCTCTTCCTCTGGGTCCTCTGGGCGATTCCGTTCGTCGCCTGGGCTTTCCTGAAGGGCGAGCCGCAGGCGCCGGCAGGCTTCCCGGGCATGGGGCTCGCTCTCCTCGGGGTGCCCCGGATCCCGATCCTTCTGGCGATCTGGGCCGGCCTGGGGATGGTCCTTTCGTTCGCCTTCGTCGCCGTCGCCGCGGCTGCACCCGGGTTCGGGGACCTCTTCTCCCCCGGGCTCTGGCGGGAGCTGTTCTCCGGACGGTTCGGAGAGCTGTTCGTCGCCATCGCCGGGACGTACGGTCCGCCCGTCTCCGTCCTCGTCGTCTTCTTCCCGCTCCTCGTCGCGCTCGTTCCCCTCAACCCCAAGGGCGCCCTGACCGGGACCATTCCGTTCTTCATCTACGCCGTCGGGATGGTCCTGTCCCTCCAGGGAAAGCTCTGCGGGGCCTACGCGGCCGCCAGCGTCGTGGAGGAGGGAGAGGTTTCGGAGAGCTTCGCCGTCGCGCCTCCCGCCGAGGCGTATGCGGCGGCGGCGGCGCCGGCGGCGCCCGTCCCGGTTCACACGGCGGCCCCGGGGTTCGAATCGCCCGCGCCGGTGTTCGCGGATCCGAAGCAGCTCCACGCCGCTTGGCGGTCGCGGCTGTCGGCGGGAGATCTAGAAGGGGCGCTGGAAGCGGCGAGGGAGGCGATTCCAGCCGGCCTCGCGAAGAAGGAACCGAAGCTCGCGGCGGAGATGTACCGCCGTCACCTGGACCGCCTTCCCGAGCTCGGACTCGACCGGACGGAGCTCGACCTCCTCGCCGATCAGCTCCTGCGCGACGGGGACGTCGCCGCCGCCGCCTGGACCTTCTCCCAGGCCCTCGACACGGAGCCGACGGACCCGAAGGCGTTCAAGGGGCTTCTGCGCGTCGCCGAGCACCACCTGGAGAAAGCGAAGGAGCCGCTCGAAGCGATCCGGGTCTACCGCTACCTTCTCGAACGGGCCCCCGCGTCGCCCTTCGCCGACCACGCGCGGGATCTTCTCGGCGCCGCGGAGAGGCGAGCCGCGCGCCCGGCCACGCCGCAGGGCTGACCGGGGCGGGGGTCAGGTCGCCTTGTTCGCGTCGCCGGCCTCGGCGGCGCGAACGGCGGCTTTTCCGGTCTTCTTGACCTCGTAGAGCACCTGGTCGGCCTGCCGGAGGAGCGATTCGGGGCTCGTGGCCTCGATGGTGGTGACGGAGCCGATGCTCGCCGTGACCGGCCAGCCGGCCCGGGTGAGGTCCTGATGCAGCCGGCCCAGGACCGACTCCAGGACCACCTTCGCACCGCTCTTGTCCGTCTCGGGAAAGAGCAGCGTGAACTTGTCCCCTTCGATACGGGCCGCCAGGTCGGTCGAGCGGATGGCGGATCGAAGCGCCACGGCGACCGTCCGGAGCACCTCGTCCCCGACGGCCGGACCGAATTCGGCATTGACGGCCTTGAAGTCGTCCAGGTCCACGTAGGCCAGGGTCAGCGGCCGGCGCCAGCGGCGCGTGCGCGCCACTTCCAGGGTCGCGCGTTCGCGGAAGGCCGTCCCGTTCGCGAGTCCGGTGAGGGCGTCGGTCCTTGCGAGGTCCCGTTCCCTGTCGAGCGTTTCGTGGCGTTCCGCCACGAGCAGCGCCACGACGAGGAAGCCCACGAGGTGGACGCAGCCGTTCCAGACGAACGCGAGCAGCCCCGCGCGGTCCGTTCCCGTGAGCGAGCCGGAGAACAGCGAAGTCGCCGCGGAGAGGACGGCGATGGCGATTCCGGGTCGTTTCCCGAGGCGCCACGAGACGAAGCTCACCGGGACGAAGTAGAGAATGTAGAGAAGGAGCTCACCGCCCGTCGCGTAGTCCACGGCGCCCACGGCGACGACGCCCAGCACGCCGAGGAGCAGCACCGCGGGTCGCTCGAGGGACTGGAAGGCGGCCAACCGCGGCATTCTACTGTGGGGCTTCCGTTCGAAGGCTTCTCGCCCGGGTCGGGGAGGGGGACGGGGGGCCGGGACGGGGACGGGGAGAGGCGGGGGACCGAGAGACCGAGAGACCGAGAGACCGAGAGACCGAGAGACCGAGAGACCGAGAGAGGCAGCTTCACCGTCCAGTCGCTCCGGCAGGGGGCCGCGTGCGGGGCGGTGCATCCCGCGGCCGCCTGCTGCGCGCCGCCGACCCGCTTCCGAGCTCGCTGCGGCCGGGCGGGGGGCCCGCGCGAACTCGCTTCGCTCAAACAGCGCGCGGGCCTGATCCCCGCCCGGTCCTCGCGAGCTCGAGCGGGTCCCCGGCGGTGCTCGGGGGCGGCTCGCGGGACGCCCCGCCCCTCCCGCGGCCGGCGCGCTTCAGCGATCCGAAGGGAGGCCACCCCAAGGGGTCTTGTCTACGCTCGACACTCTGCGTTTGCTATACTAGAAAATCAAGACCTGACCCCGTTTTCCGACTCGACTTGCCGGGGATCTGAGCGGGGGGGAGGGGTGTCCCGCGAGCGAGCGTCCGAGCACGCGCGGGGCCCCGCACGGTTCCGCGAGCAGGCCGCCGGATCAGGCGAGCGCACGTGTCCGACGAGCGAAGCGAGGAGTTTGCGCTCGCCCCGGCGGCCCGCGGAGCGGGGCCGATGCGGGTCGCGCGCGCGCAGGGCTCGCCGTGGGACGCCCCTCCCCTCCGCGACTCGTGCGGCACGATGGAATGGAATGCCCGGACCCCGGTCTCCCCGGTTCCCTGGTTCCCTGGTTTCCCGATCTCCCCGGTTCCCCGTCGCTCCCATGTTCTTCTTCGCCTTGCTTCATGGTTCGTCCCGGCGAAGGGTCAACGTGGTCACGAAACGAAAACGGGGGCGGCCCGAAGGCCGCCCCCGAGGGTTTCTCTGCCGGGAGACCGGGGCTTCAGACCTTGTAGCCCTGGAGGATCCGGATGTAGTTGGCGCGCTCGAACATCGAGGCGTCGGGGCAGCGGAGGAGGTTCATCGAGCCGCGCATCTGCTCGAGGGAGTCGTACTCGTGCTCTTCGAGCCACTGGGTCATCCCTTCGCGGATGCGGCGGATGACGTCGGGCCCTTGCTGGAGGATGCCGGAAACGACCTGCACCGCGTGGGCGCCGGTCATGACCGCTTTCACCGCGTCGAGGTGGGTGTGGACGCCGCCCGAGACGGCGAGGGAGGCGCGGACGTGGCCGGAGACGACGGCGAGCCAGCGGAGGCGCAGGTTCAGCTCGGACGAGTCGGAGAGACGGAGGGTCGGCTCGACCTCGAGGCTCTCGACGTCGATGTCGGGCTGGTAGAAGCGGTTGAAGAGGACCAGGCCGTCGGCGCCGGCGTCGTCGAGGCGCTTGGCCATATTCGCCATCGAGGAAAAGAAGGGGGAGAGCTTGATGGCGACGGGGATCGAGACGGCCTGCTTGACCGCCTTCAGGATGTCGATGGTCCGCTGCTCGACCTCGTCGCCGGTCTCGTCGGCCTTCGTGGCGAGGTAGTAGACGTTCAGCTCGATGGCGTTCGCGCCCGCGTCCTGCATCAGCTTGGCGTAGCGGATCCAGCCGCCGGACGTGAAGCCGTTGAGGGACGCGATGACCGGCAGCTCGACCGACTGCTTGATCCGCACGAGCTGCTCGAGGTACTGGTCCGGCCCGAGGTTGAACTCGTCGGGGCGGGGCAGGTAGGTCATCGCCTCGGCGAACGAGTCGGCGTGGACGTCGATGTGGTGGTAGGTGGCGAGCTCCTCCCTCATGAGCTGCTCCTCGAAGAGGGAGTGCATGACGATGGCGGCCGCGCCGGCGTCCTCCATCCGCTTCACGAGGTCGATCTTGTCGACCATCGGCGAAGCGCCCGGCATGATCGGGTGGGGGAGCTTGAGTCCGAGGTAGGTTGTGGAGAGATCCATGGTTGTCGCTCCTCGTCCTCAGTTGGCCTTCGGGGTGGTCTGGGCGGCGGCGACCGCGGCGATCGGGTCGGCCCCGCGGGCGAGGTTCTCGTAGATGGCCCAGCGCGTGGCGACTTCGTGCCGCTCGAGGTCGAGGAGCATCTTCGCCCGCTCGGGGTTCGTCTTGTCGAGCATCCGGAAACGGGTCTCGTTGGCCATGAACTTGCCGACGTCGACCTTCGGCGCGCTGGAGTCGAGAACGAGGCCCGGCAGCCCTTCGGCCAGGCGGCGCGGGTCCCACCGGAAGAGCGGCCAGTAGCCGGAGTCGGCGGCGAGCTTCTGCTGCTCGAGGCCGAGCGAGAGGTCGTAGCCGTGCGCGATGCAGTGGCTGTAGGCGAGGATGAGCGAGGGGCCGTCGTAGCTCTCGGCCTCCTGGAAGGCCTTCACCGTCTGGGCGTCCTTGGCCCCGAAGGCGATCTTGGCGACGTAGACGTTGCCGTAGGCGATCGCCATCATGGCGAGGTCCTTCTTGCCGGACGACTTGCCCGCCATGGCGAACTTCGCCACGGCGCCGATCGGCGTCGACTTCGAGGCCTGGCCGCCCGTGTTCGAGTAGACCTCGGTGTCGAGGACGAGGATGTTGACGTTGCGGCCCATCGCCAGGACGTGGTCGAGGCCGCCGTAGCCGATGTCGTAGGCCCAGCCGTCGCCGCCGATGATCCAGAGGCTCTTCTTCACGAGGTAGTCGGCGATGTCGAGGAGGCGCCGGGCCGGGAGGCCGTCGACTCCGGCGAGGCGGGCCTTGAGGGCCACGACGCGCTCGCGCTGGTGGGCGATCCCCTGCTCGGTCCCCTGGTCGGCCGTGAGGATCCCCGAGACGAGCTCGTCGCCGATGAGGCCGCCCAGCTCCTTGACGAGCTCGGCGGCGTGCTCACCCTGCTTGTCGAGGGCGAGGCGCATGCCGAGGCCGAACTCGGCGTTGTCCTCGAAGAGCGAGTTCGCCCAGGCCGGGCCGCGCCCGTCGCGGTTCACGGTGTACGGGGTAGTCGGGAGGTTGCCGCCGTAGATCGACGAGCAGCCGGTGGCGTTGGCGATCAGCATCCGGTCGCCGAAGAGCTGCGTCGCCAGCTTGATGTAGGGCGTCTCGCCGCAGCCGGCGCAGGCGCCCGAGAACTCGAAGAGCGGCTGCAGGAACTGCGAGCCCTTCACGTCGATCTTCAGCTTCGTCCGGTCGGGCTCGGGGAGGTCGAGGAAGAACTTGAAGTTCTCGCGCTCGGCCTCGCGCAGCGGCACCTGCGGCGTCATGTCGAGGGCCTTGTGCCGCGGGTTCCCCTTGTCCTTGGCGGGGCAGACGACCGCGCAGAGGTTGCAGCCCGTGCAGTCTTCCGGGGCGACCTGGATCGTGTACTTCATCCCCTTGAACTCGGGGGCCCGGTAGTCGATCGACTTGTAGGTCGCCGGGGCCGTCGCGAGGAGCGCGGGCTCGTAGACCTTGGCGCGGATCGCCGCGTGCGGGCAGACCATCGCGCACTTGTTGCACTGGATGCAGAGCTTCTCGTCCCAGACCGGGATCTCGATGGCGATGTTCCGCTTCTCCCACTGCGTGGTCGCGGTCGGCCAGGTGCCGTCGATCGGGAAGGCGCTGACCGGGAGGACGTCGCCCTTGCCGGCGAGCATCATGGCGGTGACGTGCTGCACGAAGTCCGGCGCCTTGGCCGGGACGACCGGCGGCGCTCGCGCGTGGGGTCGCCGCGGCCGGGACCTTGACCTCGTGGAGGTCGGCAGGGTCTGGTCGACCGCCTCGAAGTTCATCCTCACGAGCTCGGCGCCCTTCTTGCCGTAGGTCTTCTCGATCGCCTTCTTGATCTGGGCGATCGCCTCCTCGCGGGGGAGGACGCCCGAGATCGCGAAGAAGCAGGTCTGCATGATCGTGTTGATCCGGCGGCCCATGCCGGCCTTGGCCGACCTTGAGGCGTCGATCACGTAGAAGCGAGCTTCTTGGCGATGATCTGCTCCTGGACCTCGGCGGGGAGCTTGTCCCAGACCTCTTCGGGGCCGTAGAGCGAGTTCAGGAGGAAGACGGCGCCCGGCGCGGCGTACTCGAGGACGTCGTACTTCTCGAGGAAGCCGAACTGGTGGCAGGCGACGAAGCTCGCGGTCTTGACGAGGTAGGAGGAGCGGATCGGCTTCGGGCCGAAGCGCAGGTGCGAGATCGTGATCGCGCCCGACTTCTTCGAGTCGTAGACGAAGTAGCCCTGGGCGTAGTTGTCGGTCTCTTCGCCGATGATCTTGATCGAGTTCTTGTTCGCGCCGACGGTGCCGTCGGCGCCGAGGCCGAAGAAGACGCCGCGCGTCACGCTGGCCGGCTCGGTGTCGAACTCGGGGTCCCACTTGAGGGAGAGGTGGGTCACGTCGTCGACGATGCCGACCGTGAAGCCTCTCTTCGGCTTCGCGTTCGAGAGCTCGTCGAAGACCCCCTTGACCATCGCCGGGGTGAATTCCTTCGAGGCGAGGCCGTAGCGCCCACCGACGACCTTCGGCTCGACGGCAGGCGTCCCGGCCTCGCGCGCGCAGGCGACGACGTCCTGGTAGAGCGGCTCGCCGATGGCGCCGGGCTCCTTCGCCCGGTCGAGGACGGCGATCGCCTTGACGGTCTTGGGGAGCGCCCTGAGAAGGCGGAGGCGTCGAAACGGGCGGTAGAGGCGGACCTGAGGACGCCGACCTTGTCGCCCTGGGCGTGAGGAGGTGGTCGACCGTCTCGTGCGTCACGTCGGCGCCCGAGCCCATGATGACGATCACCTTCTCGGCTTCCGGGTGGCCCACGTAGTCGAAGAGCCTGTAGGCGCGGCCGGTCAGCTTCTCGAAGGCGTCCATCGCCTCCTGTACCTTGGCGGCGCAGGCGTCGTAGTACGGGTTGCACGCCTCGCGGGCCTGGAAGAAGCAGTCGGGGTTCTGCGCCGTTCCGCGCAGCACCGGCAGGTCGGGCGTCAGCGCCCGCTTCCTCTGGGCCGAGACGAGGTCCTCGGTCACCATCGCGAGGAGGTCCTCGTCCTGGAGGAGCTCGATCTTGGAGACTTCGCTGCGAGGTGCGGAAGCCGTCGAAGAAGTGGATGAACGGGAGCTTCGCCATCAGCGTCGCCCGGTGGGCGACGGCGGCGAGGTCGTGCGCCTCCTGCGGGTTGCTCGAGGCGAGCATGGCGAAGCCGGTCTGGCGGCAGGCCATGACGTCGGAGTGGTCGCCGAAGATCGAGAGCGCGTGGGTCGCCACGCAGCGGGCCGAGACGTGCATGACGAACGGCGTCAGCTCGCCGGCGATCTTGTACATGTTCGGGATCATCAGGAGGAGGCCCTGCGACGCCGTGAACGTCGTCGTCAGCGCGCCCGCCTGGAGCGCCCCGTGGACGGCGCCGGAAGCGCCCCCCTCGGACTGCAGCTCCGACACGAGGGGACGGTCCCCCAGACGTTCTTCTTCCCCTGGGCGGACCACTCGTCGGCAAACTCGCCCATCGTGGATGACGGGGTGATCGGGTAGATCGCGATCACCTCGCTGACCCTGTGGGCGACCGAGGCGACCGCCTCGTTGCCGTCCAGGGTGACCATAGGTCTCGTCGTCATGAAGACATCCTCCTGTGGATTCGCGGGCAGGCGTGGAGCCCGCCACAGCCGGTGCATCATCTCTCGCGCACGCGTCTGGGGGAATCGGGCAAAGGCACCGAAAGCGGCTGTGATCGCATCTCTTTTGATGCGTTTGCATCAGGGGCCCGCGTCCGGAGGGACGGTTTTGGGGTGAGCGGCCGTCGGGAACCCCCGGCGAGACTTTTCGTATCAGTCGGGCATGGTTCTCGAAAGCGACGGCCTGGGAAAAGTCTATCGGAGCGGCACGTGGGGCGTTCGTGAGCTGACCCTTCGGGCAAAGGAGGGGGTCCTCGGCCTCCTCGGGCCGAACGGGGCGGGGAAGACCACGTTCATGCAGATGCTCGCGACGCTCACGCACCCGACGAAAGGGGCGCTGCGTTTCGCCGGGATCGACGTGGCGAAGGATCCGGGAGCGATCCGCGAACGGCTCGGCTACCTCCCCCAGGACTTCGGGGTGCCGCCGGGACTGACCTGCTTCGAGCTCCTCGACACCATCGCCCGCCTGAAGGGGGTCCGGAGCCGGAGCGCCGTCCTCTCGATGCTGGAAGGCGTCGGCCTCCACGATCTCGCGAGGAGGCCGGTCGAGAGCCTCTCGGGAGGGATGCGGCAGCGGCTCGGCATCGCCCAGGCGCTCGTCGGCAGCCCCGAGCTCGTCATCGTCGACGAGCCGACGGCGGGGCTCGACCCGGAAGAGCGTGTCCGCTTCCGGAACCTCATCTCCGAGCACAGGGGGCTGAAGCTCGTCCTCCTCTCGACGCACATCGTGTCGGACGTGGAGTCGGTCGCGACCGAGATCGCCGTCGTGCGGCAGGGGAGGCTCCTCGCCTTCGGCACTCCCGAGGAGCTCGTCGCGGGCGCGGCCGGGGCCGTCTGGGAGGCGGAGCTGCAGGGCGCGGAGCTGGAGCGCCTCCGCCCGGGCCTCACGGTGGCAGGTCTCGTGAGGAGCGCCGGCGGCGTGAAGGCGCGGCTCGTGGCGCGCGAGCGGCCGGTGGCGTCGGCCGTGCCGGCAGCCGCGTCACTCGAGGACGCCTATCTCCTCCTGATGAAAGAGGCCGGCGAAGCGCTCCCGGCGGCGGCGTGAGTTTTTCGCGTCTCCTCGCGGTCGCTTCGGCCGACCTGAGAGCCCGGCTCCGGCGGCCGGCGACGCTCGTCTTCCTCGGCCTTCTCCTCGCGGCGGCCTCGATGACGTTTCCCGACCCCCGCTCGGGGCAGGGGATCCTCTCGATCGGCGGCCGCCGGGCCGTCTACACGTCCGCCGCGCTCGCGGTGGCGACGGCGGGGCTCCTCCCTTTCCTGATCGGCCTCTTCGGCTTCTACGCGGTGTCGAACGCGATCGCCCTCGATCGCCGGTCGGGAATCGGCCCGCTCCTCGGGGCCTCCCCGGTGAAGAACGGCGAGTATCTTCTCGGAAAGCTCCTCGGCAGCTGCACCCTCCTCTTCGTCGTGACGCTCGCCTTCTCCGCCGTGGTGATGGCGGTCCAGCTCGTCCACGGGGAGGCGCCGCCCGAGCCTCTCGTCTTTCTCGCGCACGTCCTCGTGGTCGCCCTCCCGGCGCTCCTGGCCGTCGCGTCGTTCGCGCTCGTCTTCGAGTGCGTGCCGTTCCTCTCGGGGCGGTTCGGCGACGTGGCGTATTTCTTCGTCTGGCTCGTGACCCTTGGGGTCCCGGTCTTTCTCGGAGATCCGGACAAGGGGCTCTATCCACCCCAGGCCGCCCTGCTCGACTGGAACGGGCTCGGCTTCCTGATCACCCAGATCCAGCGCGTGACCGGGTCGGGCTCGATGTCGATCGGCTGGGGGAGCGGCCGTCAGGCGGGCGCGGCCGTCGTCTTCCCGGGCTTCGACTTCTCGGCGGCGATGCTCGGGAGGAGGGCGCTCGCCTTCCTGCCGCCGCTCGCCCTGCTGCCCGTCGCCCTCGCCGCGTTCGACAGGTTCGACCCGGCCCGGCGCCTCGCGTCGGCATCGACGAAGGTGTCGCTCGGCGCCCGCCTGTCGGCGCTCTTCCGTCCGGTCGCGGCGCGCCTCCTCGGGGTCGTCGTCCCGGCGGAACGCGCGGCGAAACGGCCGGGCCTCCTCTCCGCCGGCCTCACCGACCTCCTCGTGACGCTGCGGCTCCGCCCGATCCTCGTCGTCGGCGTTCCGGTCGCCGCGCTGACGGCCCTTATCGTTCCCGCGGCGACGGCCGCGACGCTCCTCTCCGCCGCGTTCGTTCTCCTGGCTCTCCTCCTGGCCGACATCCCCACCCGCGAGGAGAGGACGGGCCTCGGGAGGGTCCTCGCCGCGACGCCGGGCGCCGGCGGGCGCCTCGCCGCCGCCAAGCTCCTGGGGACGGCCTTCACGGCCCTTCTCCTCCTCGTCCCGCTCGGTGCCCGGGCGTCGGCGGACCACGCGCTTGCCCTCCCCGCCGCGGTGGCCGGGGCCTGCTTCGCGGCGGCCCTGGCGGTCGTTCTCGGGCAGGCGACCGGTTCCCCGAAGCCCTTCGTCGGGCTCCTCCTCGTCCTCTGGTACGTCGCCGGCAGCGACAAGGGGAGGACGCCCGCGCTCGACGTCGCGGGCTTCGGCGGGGCGGCCACTCCCGGGTCGGTGGGCGGCTGGCTGGGAGTGGCGATTCTGCTGGCGGGGGCGGCGCTCCTCCTGGAGCGGTTCCGGCTGTCGCGGGGGTGAGGCCGGGCGGCGTGGTGTCACTTACCATGCGAGGACGTATGAGAGCTCACGCCGCCGCCCTGTTTCTCGCGCTCATTCCGGCCATTCCGGCGGCGTCTGCGCCTCCTTTCCCGGTGGAGTGGCTCCGGGCGGCCCCCGACGCGCGCGGTCCGGTCGAGAAGGCCGACGCGCGGCTCCTCGCGGCGCAGGCGGACGGGGGAGAGGTCGAGGTCCTCGTCACGCTCCGTCTGCCCGAGGAGGCCCGGAGCATCGGCGTCCTCTCGGCGCGGCGGGCCGAACGCCGCGCGTTCGTCAAGAGGCTCGGGGAAGAGGTCGAGAGCGAATACGCCCCCTTCGGCATCCGCCTCGCGTGGGCGTACGAGTCGGTCCCGGCGCTTCTCCTCGGAGTTCCGCGCTCGGCCGTGCCGGCTCTGGCGGGCGACCCCCGGGTCGAGCGCGTGCGCCTCAACGGGAAGGTCCGGGTCCTGGACGCCGAGGGCGAGGCGCTGATGAAGGTCCCCGAGCTGCGGGCGGCGGGATTCGAAGGCGCAGGGGTGACGGTCGCCGTCATCGACACCGGGATCGACTACACGCACCCCGAGCTGCCGCTCGGGACGAAGACGATCAACCTCTACGACGCCATCGACCACGACGGCGACGCGATGGACGGTTACGGCCACGGCACGCCGGTGGCGGGGATCATCGCGGGGCTCCAGTCGGGAGTCGCCCGCGGGGCGAAGGTGGCGGCGGTTCGGGTCCTCGACAACCGCGGCGAGGGGGACCGACGCCCAGGTCATCGAGGGGCTCGACGCGGTCCTCGCGAGCCTCGCCGCCGGGAACCCGCACGGCATCCGCGTCGTCAACATGTCCCTCGGGGGCTACTTCGACGACGTGAAGCCCCCGGATCCGGGCAGCTGCGACGCGCCGGCGGCCGATTACAAGGCCGCCTTCGACCTCCTCTCGCAGGCGGGAGTCCTCGTCGTGGCCGCGAGCGGAAACGGCGGCTGTACGAACGGCATCGTCCTGCCGGCCTGCGTGAGCAACGCCCTTGCCGTTGGCGCGGTCTACGACGCGGCCGTTTCCACGATCTTCTTCGGGCGCCAGCACTGCCTTCCGGCCGGCTGCGGCGACGCCACCCCCGCCGCGGACGGAATCGCCTGCTACTCCGATTCGAGCGACCGCCTCGACGTCCTCGCCCCGTCGCACTGCGCGCGGACGCCCGCCCGGGGAGGCGGCTACCTCTCAACTGCTTTGGCGGAACTTCCGGGGCCGCCCCCTATGCCGCGGGGGTGGCGGCGTTCCTCTTCGGCGCCGAACCGCTTCGAGGCCCGGCCGAGGTGAAGTCGGCGATGCGCTCGACGGGAACGCCCGTCACCGACTCCCGCAACGGCGTCACCCGCAACCGGCTCGACGCCCCCGCGGCTCTGGCCGCCCTGAGGAGTGCACCGCAGGGTTCGGCCAGCGAAGAGCTCCTCGTCCCCATCGTCCTCGACGTCACCGGCGTGGGCGGGGCGCGATTCGTCTCCGAGCTGACGCTCACGAACCGGGGGACGACGCCGGCGCGCCTCGAGGCAACCTACACTGCCGCCACGGGGATGTTCCCCCAGGCCGGCGGAAGCGGGGTCGTCGTCGACTCCCTCGCCCCGGGCGAGCAGAGGGTCATTCCCGACGCGATCTCCTGGCTCCGCGCCAGCAAGGGGCTTGCGATTCCGGCCGGGTCCGGCCAGGCCGGCACTCTCCGTCTCCGCTTCACCGGTCTGTCTCTTCCCTACCTCGCCTCGGCACGCGTCCGGACGACCGCCGCGTCGTGCAATGGCGCGGCGGGCCTCTCGTATCCCGCCTGGACGATCGGGGAGACCTCGGCGACGAGCCTCCAGCTCTTCGGCCTTCGGAGCAGCGTGGCCGAGCGGACGAACCTCGCCGTCGTGAACGCCGGGACAACGGGGAACGTCACTCTGAAGGTCGTCCTCAGGTCCGGGGACGGCGGGACGGTCTACGAAGTTCCCGCCGACCGCCTGCCGCCCCTGGCCCCGGGCGAGTGGCGCCAGGTGAACGACGCAGAGCTTCTCAAGGCCGCCGGCTTCGCCGACGCCACCGCCGTCGTCACGCGTCTCGAAGGGACCGCGCCGTTCGGCGCCTACGCCGTCTTCAACGACAATCTCTCCAGCGACGGGTCGTACGTGGCGGCGGAACCGACCGGGACCGGCGGCGAGGCGCTCGTCCTGCCCGTCGTCGTCGAGACGAGCGCCTTCGAGAGCGAGCTCGTCCTCTACAACCCCGGCCTCGTGCCGGTCGTCGCCTCGCTCACCTACGCCGAGTCGCTCGCGGCGCCGAAGGGGGTCGTCGGGACGGTCCCCGTCTCGCTCGGGCCGGGGCAGCAGAAGATCCTCCCGCGCACGCTCGAAACGCTCCGGACGCTCGGCCTGCCGATCGGGCCGCGTGGCGCCGCGTCGTACGCCGGGACGCTTTCCGTGCTCTTCAACTCCGTGGCCGGCGGTACGGCGCCGGGGCTTGCCGGCGCGAAGACGGCCGCGGCCGGTACCGGCCCCTGCGAGGGAAAGGGGAGCTTCGGTCTCTTCTACCGGGCGCTCCCGGCCTCGTCCGGGGCGGTCGTCGAGGCCGTCGTCGACGGTCTCCAGCAGACCGCGACGACGCGCTCGAACCTCGCCCTCTTCAACCCGTCGTCCCTCCACGCCGTCGCGGTCCAGTACGAGGTCTGGGACGGCGCGACCGGGGTCCGGGCGTTCACGTCGGCCTCGATCGAGCTGCCACCGCTCGGCTGGACCCAGATCGACAGGGTGCTCCTCGGAGCGGCCGTCACCGAGGGCTACGTCCGGGTCCGGCGGACCTCGCTGGGAGGAGTCTTCTCGGCCTACGGCGTCCTCAACGACGGTTCGGCGCCGGGCGGGAGGACGGGGGACGGGAGCTACGTGGAGGGAGTGCCCTACTTCCCCCCGGACTGAGATGATCCCGGGGGACCCGTCACCGCGCGGGTCCCCCGGACCCCCCCGCCCCGGAGCGGACGGGAGCTTCAGGAAGATGATCCCGGGGGACCCGTCACCGCGCGGGTCCCCCGGACCCCCCCGCCGCGGAGCGGACGGGAGCTTCAGGAAGATGATCCCGGGGGACCCGTCACCGCGCGGGTCCCCCGGACCCCGGTCACCCGGGCCACCTCTTCGAGAACCTCGTCCACGCCGATCGTCGCGATGCACGGGAGCGGCCGTCGACAGGAGCGGGCGTAGCGACAGGAGCAGTCCGAAAAGCGCGAGACGGAGCCGGAGCCGGGGAGCGCCGGGCCGTTGCGAGCCGGGTCGGTCGGACCGAGCACGCAGACGACTCTCCCGCCGGCCGCCTCCGAGAGGTGAATCGGCCCGGTGTCGCCCCCCACGACGACCTCCGCCGCCGGAGCGAGGGCGGCGAGGTCGGCCACGCCTGTCGACGGCGCCAGGCAGGCCGCACCGCTGGCGGCGCGCACGACCTCCTCGGCGAGCGTGCGCTCGTTCGGTCCCCAGGTCACGATCGCCCTCCAGCCCCACCGGGACGCCATCGTTGAGGCGAGCGCGCCGAAGCGCTCCGGGCCCCATTCCTTGTTCGGCCAGCCCGCGCCGGGGACCAGCAGGGCGAATGGCCGGCCCCGGGCCAGCCCGATCGCGGCGTCGGCCACGGGCGTCGACGCGATCCGGAGCGGAAAGAGCCGGGGCGCGTCCGAGATCCCGACCGCGCGGAGGAGTCCCAGCTGGCGGTCGACGACGTGCGTGACGTCGCCGATCCCGGGCTGCTCCGAATAGAAGAGCGCCGCCGGCTTCTCGCGGAGGTGAGCCGAAGGGAACCCGATGACGCGAGCCGCTCCCGAGGCTCTCGCGAGCACCGCCGACCGGATCAGTCCCTGCAGGTCGAGCGCCGCGTCGTAGCGCCGGGAACGGAGGAACGGGACGACCACCCGCAGCCCTCGAGGGCCGCCGAATCGGGGGAACTCCCAGAAGACCCAAGCGTCGACTCCCTCCACGAGCTGGGTCAGGGCGGCGTGGCGCTCTTCCACGAGCCAGTGGATCTCCACCGACGGCATCGCCGCCCGGAGCGCGGGAATGACCGGAAGGGTGTGGACGAGGTCCCCGAGCGCCCCGAGCCGGACCACGAGGATGCGCGCGAGGGGGGTCACGGATCTGCCGGGTTCACGTCGCGAGGCTCGCGCCGCCGTCGACGACGAGCGTCTGCCCCGTGACCCACGCGGCGAGCGGGGAGACGAGGAAGAGGACGGCCGCGGCGACATCCTCGGGGGACCCGAGGCGCCCGAGGGGGGAGGCGGCGCGCGCGTGGGCGGCGAGCTCCTCGAACCGGGGGTGGAGCTTCACCGAGTCGGTCGGCACGAGGCCTGCCGACACGGTGTTGACGAGGATTCCCCGCGGCCCGAGCTCGCAGGCGAGCGACCGGACGACGGCCTCGAGGGCGGCCTTCGACGGCCCGATGGCGCCGTATTCCGGCACGAAGCGCGAGCCGCCGAGGCTCGAGAGGCCGACGAGCCTCCCGCCGTCCGGCATCCGTTCCGAGGCCGCGCGCGCCAGAAGGAGGAAGGCGCGGGCGTTGACGGCGAGCGTCAGGTCCCACTGGGCCGGTTTCACTTCGAGGAGCGGCTTGAACGAGCCGAGCGCGGCGGCGTGGACGAGGAGGTCGACCCGCTCCCCGGCCGTCGCGACGAGAGCCCGCACCTCCTCGGGGTGGACGAGGTTCGCCGGCACCGCTTCCGCCCCGGCTCCGAGGTCGCGGCACGCGCGGACCGTCTCCTCCGCGGAGGCGGCGTCGGCGCGGTAGCCGAGGACGAGGCGCGCGCCGCGGGCGGCGAGCGCGAGGGCGATGGCGCGGCCGATTCCCCGGGTCCCGCCCGAGACGATGGCGACGCGGCCGAAGAGGTCGGGAAAGGGTGCGTTCACGCGGAGGCCTCCTCGGCGTCCGGAGCGTCGCACGAAAAAGCCTCGCGGACGTCGCGCCGGGTATAGGTTTCCTGGCCGCCCCCGGGGCGGGTCTTCCAGCGCCAGTGGATCCAGCGCCACTGGAGCGGGTCCTCGCGGATCCAGGTTTCCCAGATTCTCACGATCCGTTCCGTCGCGTCGCGGACGTCGCGCGGCGAGGAAGCCTCGGAGAGGGGCTCCAGGAGCGCGAGGCGAAAGAGGAAACGTTCGCCGCGCCGCACGGCGGCTCCGACGACGATCGGCGCGCCCGTGAGGGCGGAGAGGAGAGCCGGCGTCTTGCGCGTGGAGGCCGGCCGTCCGAAGAAGAGCGGGAAGGGGCCGGGCCGGCCGCCGTTCTCGTCGAGGAGGACCGCCACGCTCGTCCCCGACCGGAGCGCGGCGAGGGCGGGGGCGACCGCGCCCCGCTTTTCGATGAACCCGCCTCCGCCGCGCCTCACGCGCCGGACGAGCGCGTCGAGGAACGGGTTGTCGACCCGGCGCGCCACCGCCGCGCCGCGCCCACCGAGCCGCAGGTCGAGCATCTGCATGGCGACCTCCCACGAGCCGAGGTGCCCCGTGACGAAGAGCTTGGGGCGCGGGTCGGCCAGGATCCGCGCCTCGAGCGCGGGGTCCTCGGCATCGTAGAGCGTCTCCCAGGCGCCGTCGTTCCGGGCCGCCAGGGCCGAGAACCGTGCTCCTTCCGCGAGGCTCCGGCCGAGGTTCGCAAAGACCGTCCGGACGGCGCGCCCCGCGGCCGGGCGCGTCATCGACGTCCCGTAGGCCCGCCGCAGGTTGACGAGCCCCGCCCGCCGCGCCTTTCCCATGACGGTCCAGGCGGCGAGGCCGTAGAGGCTCCCGAGCGCGCAGGAGGCGTTCCACGGAAGGAGGCGGAGCGGAAGGAGGAACGGCAGCACCAGGAGCGCCAGGAGGAGGTCGCGCGCCAGGACGAGCGGCCGGAGGAGATCGCTCGCCGTCACGCGGGCTCGCGGGGGGGGACGAGGGCGGCCAGGCCGGCGGCCGCCGCGAGCGCGGCGGAGAGAGTCACGGTGGCGGGGACGATCAGGGACCAGGGACGATCGAGCCACGGGTGGACGAAGAGCTGGAGGAGCGCCGCGTGGAGGGCTCCGAACGCGACGGCGAGCGAGGCGCCGAGGAATCGGGCCGCCCACGGGCTCGCCTCCACGAGAGCCCGCTGTGCGGCGAGAGCGGCGGTGAAGAGGAGGGCGAGGAGGCCGCCCCAGGTGGCGACGCCGCCGGGAATCAGGCCGAGCTTCGGGAGGAGCGTTCCGGGGAGCGCCGCGAGGAACGGCCGGACGGCGTCGAGCCCGAGGAGGAAGAGGAGCCCCCCGAGGGCCGTCAGGCGGGCCCGGCCGCGCCGTGGGCGCGGACAGCCGCGACGAGGAACGCGGCCGCGGCGAAGAGGGCGAGGGCGCGGGGAAGGAGCTGCTGGAGGTTCGCCGGGACGAGGAACCCGAGCCGGGCGTCCATCGGCCGCCGGAGCCCTTCGGCGACGACGCCGAGGGCCAGGGCGAGGGGGGCGAACGCGAGGAGGGGAGGACGACCGGGCGGCAGGAGCGGGCCGCTCCGGGAGCTGGCCGTCAGGACGAGCGCCTGCGCGACGGGAACGAGGAGCCAGCCCGCGAACGCCTCGTACGTCAGGTCGAGGAGGTTCAGGACGAGCCAGGAGGAGAGGGCCGCGGCGAGGAGGTAGGCGGGGGAGAGGAGGGCCCAGGTGCCGAGAAAGCGCCTCACGCCGCGGCCTCCGAGGCTCCCGGCGCGTCCTCCCGCTTCGCCACCTCGGCCAGCGCGCGCCGTCGCGCCTCGGCGAGGCGCAGGGTCAGCTCGGCAGCGAACCGCTCGCGGCCCGCGCGGTCGAGCCCGGCCGGCACGGACAGGGCCTCTCCGATGACGACGACGACGCGGGAGAAGGGGAGCGGAATCCAGATCTTCGACCAGCTTCGCCCGACGACGACGGCCCGCCGGGACGCCGCCCCGAGGGGTCGGAGCGGCCTTCCCGTCCTCGCCGCGCAGACGACGGCGCCCCCCTTGGCGATGCCCGAGGGGCCGAGCGGACCGTCGACGACGAGGGCGAGGGGGCCGTCGTCGCCGGGGAGGTCCCGGAGGAGCCGCGCGAGCGCCTGCGCGCCTCCCCGCTCCGTCGCGCCCCTCACGACCCGGCAGCCGAAGGCCTCCACGGCCTCGGTCGCCCAGTCGCCGTCGCGGCCGGGCGCGATCAGGGTCGTGAACCGCGCGCGGCCGAGGGCTCCGCCGAGGGCGAAGGCATCCCTCTCGCAGAGAGCGAAGACCTCCCTTCCGAACGGGTAGGTGGCGGGCGTCACCCGCGACCCGTCGGGGAGGAGCCCCTCGACGCGGAGCGTCCCGTGGAGAACGCCGTAGAGCCGGCCCAGGGCGCGGGCCACCGGGCGCGGAAGCGAGAGCCGCAGCTTCACGCGCGGACGAACGCCAGGCAGGCGGTCTGGCCGCCGAACGCGAAGGAGCTCGACAGGGCCGCGCGGAGGTCGACGCGCCGCGCCCCTTCGGGAACGGTGTCGACCGCGCACTCGGGGTCGGGCGACTCCTGGTTGAGGGTGGGGTGGACGAGGCCGTCCCGGAGAGAGAGCGCGGTGACGATCGCCTCCACGGCGCCCGCGGCGACGGTGAGGTGCCCGATCATCGACTTCGTCGAGCTGACGGCGACGCCGCCGAGCCTCTCGCCGAAGACCGCGGCCAGGGCCCGCGCTTCCACCCGGTCGCCGTTCGGCGTCGACGTCCCGTGCGCGTTGACGTAGCCGACGTCCCCGGGGGAGAGCCCGGCGTCGTCGAGGGCGCGGCGCATCGCGAGGATGGCGCCGAGGCCGTCGGGGTGCGGATCGGTCACGCGAGAAGCGTCGCAGGCCGAGCCGAACCCCGCCACCTCGGCGAAGAGGCTCGCCCTCCGCGCGAGGGCGTGCTCCCGCTCCTCGAGGACGACGAACCCCGCGCCCTCGCCGAGGACGAAGCCGTCGCGCCCCGCGTCGAATGGCCGGCTGGCGCGCGCGGCTCTCCGTTGCGCCGCGAGAGGGCGCCGAGAAGGCAGAAGGAGGCGAGGCCCATCGGGTAGATCTCCGAGTCGGAGGCTCCCGCAAGGACGACATCGGCCTCTCCGCGGCGAATCCAGCGGAGGGCGTCGCCGATCGCCTGCGTGCCGCCGGCGCAGGCCGTCATCGACGCCATCCGCGGGCCGCCGATCCCGGCGGCGCGGGCGAGCCGCGAGGCGAGCGCGCCCGGGCTCTGCCGGTCGGCCGCGTGGGGGAGGAGGCCGCGGCGAAGCTCCTCCGAGAACGCCCGGCCGTCGAAGCCGTTTTGCGAGGCTCCGGCGGCGGCGGCGAAGAAGACCTCGGCGTGCCCGTACGTCCCCATGCCCGTCGCCAGGGAGAGCCCCGCGGTGGCGGCCCACGCCCCGTGCGGGGCGAGGCCGCCGCCGGCCAGCGCCTGGGCGGCGGCTTCCGCCGCGAAGGCCCAGATCCTTCCGCGTTCCCCAAGGTCCGGGCCGAGCTGCGTGGCGGCGTCCCCCGCAGGGTCGTCCGCCTCCGCCGCGATGCGCGTCGGGAACGTGGACGCGTCGAATCGCCGGATCGGCCCGACGGCGGAGACTCCGCCGAGGAGATTCGCCCAGAGGGCGGACGCATCCCGGGCCCCCGGCGCGACGACGCCGACTCCGGTCACGACGACGCGGCGGCGGGGGCTCATTCCGAAGGCTCGGCTCCTTCCGCCAGACGCCTCTCGAGATACTCCACGACCGTCCCGACGGTGATGAGGCGGGGGAGGTCCGCCCGCGTCGGGCGGGCGGGTACCCGGTCCCAGCGGAAGCCGGGCCGGCTCGATTTCAGCTCCGCGAGCCGGGCCGCGAGGGCGTCGGGATCGCTGCCGACGCCGTCGAAGGAGCCGGCCCAGATCTCCTCCTCGGGGATCTTCAGCCCGAAGGCGCTTTCGAGTCGGAAGACGATGTCGAGGAAGTCGATCGACTCGGCGCCCAGGTCGTCGACGAGGGAGGAGTCGAGCGTGACGGATTCGGCGGGACGGTCGAGGGCGTCGGAGACGATGGAGAGGACGCGGGCCTCGATTTCGGTGCGGGACAGGCTCATCAGGTGCTCCGGGCCGCGCCGGCGGGCGGCCAGACGAGGAGTGCGGCGGCTTCCCCTGCGGGCCCCTCGGCGACGGCCGCGACAGGAGACGAGAGGCCCTCGGCGAGGGCGAGGACGAGCGCGGCCGGGGCGTGCGCCGCGAGGAGGTTTCCGGCGTGGCGTTCGAGCCGCGCCGCCGGTGCGGGAGCCGCGGCGGCCGCGAGAGTCGACAGCCGGGGCCCGGCGGAGAGGGCGTGGCCGCCCACCTCGCCGAGGATCCTCGCCCCGCGCGCGAGCGCGGCCTCGCGCTCCTCGAGAAGGACGACGGCAGCTCCTTCGGCGGGAACGAGCGGACAGGGGCCGGAGAGGAGCCCGGCCTGCTCGAAGGCGGCGAAGGCGAACGGGTGGACGGCGGAGTCGGCCCCTCCGGCGAGGACGGCGACGGCGCTCCCCTCGGCGATCCAGGCCGCCCCTTCGACGATCGCCGAAAGGCCCGCGGCCCACCCCGTCATCACCGTCGTGTTCGGTCCGCGCGCCTGCAGCTGGATCGCCACGTGGGCGCTCGCCATGTTGGGGAGGTGGACGAGGAGCCAGAGGGGATTGAGGCCCGGGAGGGCCGCCTCGCCGAAAGCGGTGGTGTCGCGGGCCGCCAGGCCCGGGTCGTCTGCGGCCGCGAGCGCCGCGGAGAGCTCCTCGGCGCCGAGGTCCGATCCGCTCGTCCCGATCGCGACGCCGAGGCCGTCGCACGGCGCGGAGGGGAAGCCGGCGTGCGCGAGCGCCATCGCCGCGGCAGAGACGGCGAAGCGCGTCCGCCGGTCGCAGAGCTTGAGCGCCTTCGGGACGCGGAAGTGGGAGCGCGCGTCGAGATCCCTCGTCTCGCCGGCGAGCGCGGAGGCGAACGGGCTCGCGTCGAACAGCGACGCGGGGCCGATCGCGCTTCGCCCCTCCGCCAGCGCCGAACGGGTCGATTCGAGGGAAGCGCCGAGGGGAGTGACGAGGCCGAGGCCGGTGACGACGGCACGTCCCCCGGTCACGCGCCGTCCGCTCCCCGTCCCTCGAGCGTCGCGACCTTCTCCTCCAGCTCGCGCAGGCGCCGCAGGAGCTCGGGAAGCCGGGCGAGGACGGGGAAGATGCGGCGGGCGTCCTTCGCCAGGAGCGCGGGCGAGCCGAGCCAGATGCCGGGGCCGATGTCGTTCGGCACTCCCGACTGGGCGCCGACGACGGTCCCCTCGGCGATCTTGACGTGGTCCGAGATGCCGCACTGGCCCGCCAGGACGCTGAAGCGCCCGACCGTCACGCTCCCGGCGAGGCCGGCCTGCCCGATGACGCAGCAGTGCTCGCCGACCTGCGCGTTGTGGCCGACCTGGACGAGGTTGTCGATCTTCGTCCCCGCCCCGATCCGCGTCGCGCCGATCGTCGCGCGGTCGACGCAGGAGTTCGCCCCGATCTCGACGTCGTCGGCGATCTCGACCGTCCCGATCTGCGGGACCTTCCGCTGCACGCCCTGAGCGTCGCGTTCGTAGCCGAACCCGTCGCTTCCGATCACGGCTCCCGAGTGGATCCTCACCCGGTTTCCGACGGTGACGCCGGGGTAGAGGACGACGCCCGGAAAGAGGACGGAATCGTCGCCGACGCGCGCTCCGGCGCCGACGACGACGTGGGGGTGGACGCGGACGCGCGCGCCAACGCGGGCCCCGGCTTCGACGACGGCGCCGGGCCCCACCCAGGTCCCCTCTCCCACGACCGCTCCCGGGTCGACGAACGACTGCGGGTGGAGGCCCGGCCCGCGCTCCTCGCCGGGCGCGAAGAGCTCGAGGAGAGCCAGGAACGCCCTGCGGGGCTCGGCGACGCGGACGAGGAGTCGCCCGGGGGCCTCCGTTCCCGCCGGAACGACGAGCGCGGAAGCCCGGCAGCCGGCGATCGAAGCGAGCGCCTTCCGCCCCGTGAGGACCGCGATGGCTCCGTCGCCGGCCTCCTCCGGCGGCTCGATCCTGTCGATCGCGGCTTGCGGGTCGCCCTCGACCTGCCCGCCGACGAGCGTCGCGATCTCTCCGACGGTGGTCGTCTTCATCGGCCGTTTCCTTCCTCGGTGGCGACGACCCCGCCGACGGCCGGAACCGGCGCGGGCCGGCCCTCCGCCACCGCGAGGACCGCTTCGGCCGCCCGCGCGTCGCTCCCTCCGGCGAAGAGGAGGCGCGACACCTCCGCGAGGGCCTGCCGCTGTTCTGAAAGAAGGGCGGAATCCCCGAGCAGTCCGGCCGCGGCGGCCGCGACGTCGGCTCCGGTGGCCTGCCGCTGGATCCGCTCGGGGATCACCCGCCGGCCGAGGACGAGGTTCGGGAGGCCGACGGTGTCGGAGTCCATGAGGCCGAGGGCGATGGCGCTCCGGACGACGCCCGTCGTCAGGAGGGCGACGCGATACGTGATCACCATGGGGGTCCCGATGAGAGCGGCTTCGAGGGAGGCCGTCCCCGACGCGAGGAGCGCCAGGTCGGCCGCGCGGAGAGCGTCGTGGCTGCTCGGGGCGTTGACGACGACGTCGGTGAGGCCGTGGCGGGCCACCTCCGCCGCGATCTCCGGCGCGAAACGGGGATCCGCGACGGGAAGGAGAAAGCGGATCGACCCGTCGCGTTCCCCGAGGAGCCTCGCGGCCTCGAGGAGGACCGGCGCGAGCCGCCTCACCTCCACCCGCCGGCTCCCCGGGAGGACCGCCACGACGGGGCCGGGGGAGAGTCCGAGCGCCGCCCGCGCGCGATGCCGTTCGTCGTCCGTCGCGGGCCGGAGCAGGTCGCCGAGGTAGTGGCCGACGAAGGTCGTGGAGGCTCCGGCCGAACGCCAGACACGTTCTTCGTCGGGGAACGAGGTGAGGATCTCGTCGAAGCTCCGCGCGAAGACGCGGGCCAGGGACCGCCAGATCCAGACCTGGGGAGGGAAGTACGAGAGCGTCGGTACGCCGCGGGAGCGGAGCCACCTCCCGAGGATCACGTGGAAGATGTCGTTGGCGATCAGGACCGCGGCGTCGGGCGGTGCCGCCACGACGCGCCGACGCAGGGACGCGAACGCGCGCGCCAGGCCCGGGACGACCCGGAACGACTCGGAGATGCCGACGGTGCCGAGGGCGTTCGTGTCCCTGAGGATTTCCACGCCCGCTTCCGCCATTCGCGGGCCGCCAAGGCCGAAGAGGGAAACGTCGGAGCGGCGCAGGCGCAGCTCGCGGACGAGGCGGGCGCCGGCGACGTCGCCGGAGACCTCTCCGGCGCTCACGAGAATCCTCACGCGACCCCCGTCCGGCGGGCGCGGAACCGATGGACGCCTTCGAGGAGGCCGAGCTGGACGAGGGGCACGGCGACCGCGTGGAGGGCGAGGGGCGCCAGCGCCGGGGAGCGGCCGCCGTGCGTCTGCGCCACGACGATGCGCGCCGCCACGAACGTCCCCGCCAGGAGAAGGAGGAGGGCGAGGCGCCGTTTCATTCCGTCGCGGGGGACGGCGCGGTTTCGAGGAGCCGGCCGAGCCCCGTCTCTCCGAGAACCCTCGTCATCCAGGAGTCGAACTCCGGCGAGCCGGCGGGGCGTGGAACTGCGTGGAACACGAGCCGGGCCTCCGCGGCCCGCTCGCCGCCGACCGAGGCCCGGGTCCGGGCGGGCCAGACGCCGCCGCGGGGGGGCTCCAGCTCGGCCTCGAGACGGATCTCCTCGCCGGGACGGACGAAGCGCCGGAACTTGGCCTTTTCGACCATCAGGAGGAGCGGGAACCTATCCGGGGAGAGGCGCAGCGCCAGCGCCCAGCCAGCGGTCTGCCCCATCGCCTCCGTCAGGAGGACGCCGGGGACGACCGGAAAGCCGGGGAAGTGGTCGGCGAACACGGGATCCTCGGAGCGGAAGGTCTTCAGCGCCGTCGCGGCTCGCCCCGGTTCGACCGACAGGAACCGGTCGACGAGGACGAACCGCACGGACGGATGGACCTTCAGGAGGCGGCGATCGTCCCGCGCAGGAGCGTCACGCCGAGGGCGACGACGGCGGCCGCGAAGACGAAGAGGCCGAACGACGAGGCCGACGGGATCGCGGCTCCGTCCGCAAGGGCCGCGCCCGAAAGCGGCGGGCCGGTCGCGGTCGTCACGCCCCCGTTCGCTACCTGGACGGTGATCGTGTCGGCCCAGCCGTCGCCGTTCGTGTCCGTGAGAGGGACGTAGATCTGCGGCGTCGCATCGGTCGCGACCCCGAGCATCCCGGCGCCGCTCGTCGTCCAGGGGACGGTGATGTAGTCGGGGCGTCCGTCTCCCGTCGCATCCTTCGGGACGAGGCTGATCATCGTCTGGGGGACCGCCCCCGACGAGTTGGACCCCTGCACCCGCAGCGCGTCGTAGATCCCGTCGTTGTTCTGATCGAGGAGCTGCCCCGTCCCGGTGGCGGTCATCGTGGCGAGGGGAGCGACGCCGTGGGCCTTGGCGGGCGGGGAGTAGGGCACCTCGTTGAACGTGAACTGCGTTCCGTCGGCGTTCGATTCGAGGGTCTGCATCACGCCGTTGGGCCTCATGACCGAGCCGCCGATTCCGGCATCCTCGTAGACGTTCGCACAGGGGCTCTGCGAAGAGCCGATGACGGTGGGGTAGCCGGTGACGACGGTGCAACCGACGGTCTGGAGGGTCGGGGAGCCCGTCAGCTCGTTCGGCTGGGGCGTCCCGTCGCCGTTGAGGTCGAACCAGAGCGGGTGCGCGGCGCTCCAGGGACCCGGTCCCGCTGCCGGTCCGGGCGTGGGCGTCGGCGAGGGCTGGGCCTGGATGGCGGCGGAGCCGGCCAGAAGGAGGAAGGCCGCCGCGGCGACGAAAAATCTGGAAGTGAATCGGCTCATGTCGACCCCCTTAAGTCCCGGAATCTCGAAGATCACTTAGGAGTGTAGCAAACACCGGCGGCCGGTCCGCGTCGCCCCAGCGGCCCTGGCCGGGACCTTCGAAGCGACTTCGCTAGACTCGAACGCCCCCCGATGAGTCGTCCCCCCCGCCAGCAGGAGACTTCCACTCTCTCCTCCTCCCTCGGCCGCAGGGTCGCGTTCGGGACGTACGGAGTGGTTGCGGAGGCGGCGGTCGCCCTCGCGCGAGGCGCCTTCCTCCGTGGCGCCGGCGAGGCGGAGCGGCTCGGTTCCGGTCCTTCTCCGTGCGGCCCCGGCCGCCTCCTGATCCACGCGGTCTCCGCCGGGGAGATGACCGCCGCTTCGGCGCTCGCGTCGGAGATCGAAAGGTCCTCGCCGGGGCTCGGGATGCTGCTGACGACCGGAACGCGCGAGGGGCGGGAGGTCGCCGAACAGGTTCGCCGGGTCAGCGACGCCGTGGAAGCGGTCTGCTTCCTTCCGTGGACCGGCCGGCCGCGGTTCGCCGGTGGCTCGCGCGGCTCGCTCCTCTGGCCGTCGTGACCGTCGAGGCCGAGCTCTGGCCGGGACTCTTCCTCGGGGCGCGCTCGCTCGGCGTTCCGGTCGCCGTGGCGAGCGGACGGCTTCGCCCGGGCGAGGCGCGGAGGTATGCGCGGGCTCGTCCCGTCTTTCGTCCGGTCGTCGATGCGGTGTCGTGGATCGGAGCGCGGACGGAAGAAGACCGCGAGAGGTTCCTCGCGATCGGCGCGAGCGCCTCGCGCGTCGAGGTGACCGGCGATCTGAAGCTCGACGCGCCGGCGCCGTCCGCCTCGCTCCCGCCCGGTTGGGAGGGCGCCATCGCCGGAGGGCCGCCCCTCCTCGTCGGGGCGAGCACGCACGCCCCCGAGGAGGAGCTCCTTCTCGCCGCGGTGGGGCGCCTGCGGGCGGACGGCACAGGTGTTCGACTCGCCCTCGCGCCGCGGCACGTCTCGAGGGGAGCCGAGGTCGAACGCCTCGCGCTCCGCGCGGGCTTTCGGACCCGGCGCCTCTCGGGGCCTCCCGGCCCGGCGGACGTCCTCGTCGTCGACGTCTTCGGGCTTCTCCCCGCCCTCTGGCCGTTCGCCGCGGCCGCCTTCCTCGGAGGAACCTTCGCGCCCGTCGGCGGGCACAGCCCCGTCGGCGCGGCTCGGGCGGGCGTGCCGATCGTCGCGGGACCCTCGGTGGAAGGCGTGCGCGACGTGGCGGACGCCCTCCGCCTGGCGGGGGCTCTCGTCGACGTCGGACCGGAGGACGCCGCGGACCGGCTCGCCACGGCCCTGAAGCAGCTTCTCTCCGACGAGGGGGACCGCCGGCGCCGAGGCGAGTCGGGGCGCCGGGCCGTCGCCTCCCTCGGGGGCGCCGCGGCGCGGACGGCGACGAAGGTCCTCGAGCTGATCGCCGACCGCTAGACCGGGGATCCCGCGCCGTTCGCCACGGGCTCGACCTGGTCGGCGAAGAGGGCCCGGAACGGCGGGCAGGAGTCGAGCAGACGGGACGCCGGGCCGTCCCCCGCGACGCGCCCACCCACGAGGACGACCACCCGCGGGTACCGCGCCACGGTGGAGAGGCGGTGCGCCATGACGATCACCGTCCGGCGCGAGAGCCACGGCCCGAGGTCGTCCAGGAGCCGGCCCTCCGTCTCGCTGTCGAGCGCGCTCGTCGCTTCGTCCAGAACGAGGACCGGCGGGTCGGTGAGGACGGCCCGCGCGAGGGCGATCCGCTGCTTCTGCCCTCCCGAGAGGTTCCGCCCGGCTTCGAGCAGCGACCCGTCGATCCCGCCGGGGATCGCGGAGACGAGGCTCTCGAGGCCGCAGAGGCGGAGCGCCTCGACGACTTCCGCGCGCGACGCCCCCGGCCGGCCGAAGAGGACGTTTTCCGCGAGCGTTCCCCGGAAGAGAAACGGCTCCTGCTCGACGAGCCTCACGGCGCCCCGGAGGTCTCGAAGGCTCGCCGTCCGAACATCCACGCCGTCCAGCGAGAGGCTCCCGTCGTCGGGCGCGAGAAAGCCGGCCAGAAGAGCGGCGAGCGTGCTCTTCCCCCCCCCGCTGGCGGCGACGACGGCGACCGTCTCTCCCGGCGCCACGGCGAGATCGATCCCTTCGAGGAGCGGGCGGGAGGGGTCGTGGCGGAAGCGGACGCCGTGGAGCGCGAGGCTCCCCCGGACGGGCCGCGGGAGAGGCGCGCCGCCCTGCCGTTCGAGGAAGCCGAAGTCGATGACCTCGTAGACCCGCGAGGCCGCGGCGAGCGTCCGCTGGAGCATCGCGTGGACGTCGGCGAGGCGCCGGACCGGCTCGACCGTCCGCGCCGCGAAGAGGCAGAACGCCAGGAGCCCCGCCGGCGTCAGTTCGTTCGCCAGCGCGAGGCGGCTTCCCCATGCGATCGCCGCCAGGAACCCGGCGCCGGTCACGAGGAAGATCGAGGCGAGGGCGGCCGCGGACCAGAGCTCGGCGGAGAGGACGCTCCTGCGGTACGCCGCGTTCGCCGCCGCGAAGCGCCCCGCCTCGCGTTCTCCGGCGTCGTACCCCTGGATCGTCGTCAGCCCGGCGAGCTGCTCGCCGAAGACGGCGTGGAGGCCGCCCAGCTCCCTCTGCGCGGCGCCCCCCTTCCTCCTGACGACCCGCCCGAGCCGGGAGAGGACCAGGCCGAGGATCGGGGCGAGGACGACGGCCGCGAGGGCGAGGCGCCACTCCACGAAGAACGCCACCGCGATCGAGCCGACGGCGTCGAGGCCGTCCCCGATCAGCCGCTTGAGGAGGACCTCGACGAACCCGGAGAGGCTGCTCGCGTCGGCGAAGACCCTCGAGACGAGCTCGCCCGCCGGACGGTCCCTCACCGCCAGCGCGCGGCACGCCAGGACCCGCCGCGTCGCCCGGTCCCGGAGGCGCTCGAGGAGGCGCTGGTTGACGCTCGCCACGAGGAAGCGCGACAGGACGACCGCGGTGGCCAGGAGGAGCGTCGCTCCCGCGGCCTTCACGAGAAGCCCGCGCACGGGGAGGAACGAGCCCCCCGTGAGCGGCCCTTCGAGCCACTCCTTGACGAGCCACGTCAGGAGGAGCTGGGCGCCGGCCACGGTCGCGAGCGTCGCGGCCGCGCCGCCGAGGCGGGCCCGCTCGATCGCCGCGTCCCTTGCGATCCGGAGGAGGAGGCGCCTTCCGGCACCCGGCGCCAGGATCCCGTCTGTCACGCGGGGAGGCTCTCGGGCCGCTTGCCGCGCCTGAGGGCGCGCCGCGCGAGGGAGCGCGCCACGCGGCGCCAGTGCTCCGCCGTGGTCCGGGCCAGGAGGAGCGATTCCCGCGGGTCGACGAAGAGCCGGGCGAGGATCCGCCCGTTCTTCCTCGCGTTGCGCGCCGTCTGCCCGGCCTGGTCGCCGAGCCAGCGCCCCAGCGGCCAGACCTCGACGACGATCTCGCTGCCACCGAGGCCCGCCCACGCGACGTAGCGCTTGTGCCCGTCGGCGACGAGCCACCTTCCGAAGAGCCGGATGACCGAGACCGGCGGGAAGAGGTCGCCGGCGGACATCCTCTCGCGGTACCCGCGGATCACCTCCGGGGCGTGCGTCAGCTCGAGCAGGTCGACGACCTCGTCGAGACGCAGCGTCCGCGTCGGGTGCGCGGCGCGAGCGGGGTCGAAGCCCCGGGGGCGGACGGAATGCCGGACGTCGTCCACGGTGGCCGGACCATGCCGCCGGGCCCCGGGATCCGTCAAGCGCGCGCCGGGAGCCGTCATCGCCTCCGGCTCAGCACCACGGTGCGGCGGTGGACGGACGAGAGCACCTCCTGCCTGCGCGTCGCGCCGAACAGTCGGTTCAGGCGCGGAACGTCCGCGGGCCCGAGGACGCAGAGCACCGTGTCGCGGGCGGCGAAGAACGCGGTGATCTCCTCGTCGCTGGCGATCACGTCGATCGGGTGGTCGCTCCAGAACGGACGCTTCGTCCCGGCCATCACGACCACCGGGTTGCCCGAAAAGAAATGGACACCCCGGGCGGAGACCTTGCCCGCCACGATGGTCTCGCCCGCGAGGCCGTAACGGGCGACGAGGGCCGGGAGGTCGGCGTCCGTGAACGCGAGGCGCATCGCCGGCGGGACGTTCAGAGCCGCGAGGAGGATGACGGCGAGCAGGCAGGCCGTGTTGAGGAGGACGGCGGCCGCGATGCGGCGCTTCCAGAGCAGCCCCGCGACGAGGAAGAGGGCGGCGCCCCAGGCGCCGGCGGCGAGGACGACCGGGCGGAGCGTCTCGACGAGCGGCTCCCCGGCAACGAAGGGTCCGGCCAGGAACGCGCCGCCGAGGAGGGAGACGGCACCGAGGACGGAGACGGCCGCGGCCGCGGCGCGGCGCCGCGCCGAATCGATCCCTGAAACGACGGAGATTGCGAGGAGGAGGGCCAGAGCCGGAAAGAGCGGCAGGACGTAGCTCGGCAGCTTCGAGTGAGCGAGCGCGAAGACCGCCCAGACCGTCCCGATCCAGGTCAGGAGGTAGACGTGCAGGGTGCGGTGCGCCCGGAACCCCGCGCCGAGAAAGGCGAAGAGCCCCGTCCACGGCAGCGCACCGGCGAGGATCACGCCGGGGTAGAAGTACCAGTGGTCGAGGCTCGGGTGTTCCGCCCGGAGGATGCGGTGCCAGTTGTCGTGGACCAGGAACTCCCAGGTGAACGCGCGGCCGTGGAGGATCGTCGCGTAGAGGTACCAGGGGGCGGCGACGGCGACGAGGACGAGCCACCAGGGGTGGAGAAGGAACGTCCGGAGCGCCGCCCTGTCGCGCTGGAGGGCCAGGAACAGGACCGTCGCCGTCAGAAGCAGGACGAGCGCGACCGGCCCCTTCGTGAGGACCGCGAGCGCCGCCAGCAGCGCGAACCCGTGGAGGTGCGCCCAGCGGCGGCGGTCGTACCAGAGGTAGAACGCGAAGAAGGCGCCGGCGACGAACGTGGTGAAGACCATGTCGGTGAGGACCGCGATGGATTGGCCGAGGTAGGCGAGCGACGTCTGCAGCAGGAGCGCGCCGAGCGCCGCGACGCCGTCGGGGACGACGCGCCGGGCGAAGAGATAGGTCGCCAGGGCGCCGAGGACCCCGAAGAGCGCCGGCACGAGGCGCGCCGACCAGGCGTGCTCGCCCAGCAGAGCGAACGACGCCCCCAGCAGCCAGTAGGTGAGAGGCGGCTTCTCGAACTGTGGCCGGCCGAAGAGAAGGGGCGTCAGCGGGTTCGGCGCCGCCATCGTCTCCCGCGCGGTCTGGGCGTAGAACACCTCGTCCGGATCGGTGAGCGGCAGGGCGTCGAGCGTCAGCGCGAGGACGAAGACCGTAGCCGCGAGCGCTGCGAGACAGGCTGCCGCGGAGGGTCGTGAGGCCGGCGGCGCGACGGCGACCTCGCCCGGCGACGTCACCTCGGGCCCCTCGAGGCCTTCTCCGCCCCGACGAGCCGGCCCGCTCGGCGGAGCAGACGCTCGCCGGCCTTGACGAATCTCTCGAACGGCATCCGCGCGTCGACGAGGCCCCTCTCGCGGGGGGACAGGAGGTCCGGAACGACGCGGGCCTTCAGTCGCGCGATCGAGCGTTCGTCGTAACGGGCGGCGAGCGCGACGAGCCGCCTCCCGAGCGCACCGCTCCAGCCCGGAACGACGAACGACGCCCCGAAATCGACGAGGACGGCGCCCCCCGAGGGCGTGACGAGGACGTTTCTCTTGACGTCGCCGTGGAGGACGCCGCGCGACCGGAGCCGCGCGAGGAGGGCCTCGAGGTCGTCGAAGAAGGCCTGTGTCACGGTCGCGGCGACGGGCGCCCCGCACGGAACCCCGTCCACCCGCTCGAGGAGGAGCGCGTCGACGGCGGGGCGGGCGATCAGGCGCGGGACCCCGGCGACGCCGTCGAGGCGTGCGTAGGCCCGCGCCTCGCGCCGCGCCATCAGGATGCCGACGGTGAACCTCACGAGGGCGCCGCTCCGCGAGAAGTCCTTCCGGACGGCCGGGCCTCCCGGCGTCTCGACCACGCGGACGAAGGCGGAGGCGGCTCCGCCCTCCCGGAGGACCCTCCCGTCCGCGTTACCTTCCGTGGGCATCCGGTCCCGCCTTCGACACCTTGGCCTCCCTGGCCTCCCTGGCCTCCTCCACGCGCGCCCGCCTCCGCTGCCAGATCTTCGCGTAGCGCAGGAAGAAGTAGAACGCCTGGAGGCTGGCGCCGAGGAAGCCGCGCAAGCCGTCGAGGAATCCGAGCTGCAGGAACCAGCTCTGCAGGAAGACGAGCGGCGGTTCCAGGATCATCCCGAACAGGATCCTCGCCGCCGGTGTGTCCTGATCGCGAACCGCGATGATCTCCGTGTAACGGTCGATCTTCTGCAGCTGGTGGGCGAGGTCCCTGTAGGGGGAGTGGAGGATCCTGCCGGGAAGAGACCGGCAGCAGCCGCTCGTCAGCTCCAGCGACTCGTGAACGACGTCCGGCTTCCAGCGGGCGGCTCCGCGCCGGACCAGCCGGAGCTTCGGCTCGTTCAGCCACGCGGCGTGCTTCACCCACCCGCCGAGATAGAACGTGCGCCTGCGCAGCCGGTAACCGGTGACGGTTTCGGGCGGGCGGGCGCCGAGCGCCGCCCCTATGGCGCCGCGGGCCTCCTCGTCCAGCCATTCGTCGGCGTCCAGGAAGAGGAGCCAGTCGCAGCCGGCTTTCTCCAGCGCGAGCTGCTTCTGCCGGCCGTACCCCAGGAACTCCTGGGTGAAGACCCGCGCGCCGGCCGCCCGGGCGATCGCCGGCGTGCCGTCCGTGCTCCCGGAATCGACGACCACCATCTCCTCCGCCAGGCCGGAAACGGAGGTCAGGCAACGGCCGATGTTCGCCTCCTCGTTCCGCGTGATGACGACGAGCGCGAGCGTGGGCGCGGCCCCGGAGCCCGTCATCGGGGCAGACCCTCCACGTACCCGGGACCTCGCGTGGGCAGGGACCCGGCCTCCGCCTCCGTGGCGGCGCTCCGCCTGTCGCCGGCCGCCGCCCCGTCGCCGGGCCAGCCGTTGGCGCCGACCTGCTCCGCGAGGATCAGGACCGCCAGCGGGAAGAGGTGGAGCAGGAGGCGGGACAGGGCGGTGGCGAGGTGCCAGTAGACGTCGTTCGGCGTCACGACGAAGACGCCGAGGTAGGCGGCGAAGACGACGAGGACCGTCGCGCGCCAGAAGAAGGGGGGGCGTGTGAGCCGCGGCCGGCGCAGCAGCAGCAGACCGGCGAGGACGAGGAGCCAGCCCCACCCCCAGACCCTCCAGTTGGTGAGCGGGCGCAGGACGATCGGCGCGATCGCCAGCGGCCTGCCGCCGAGCTGGCGGAGCCAGTCGAGGTCGAAGACGGCCGCGTACCGTTCGGCCCAGACGGCAGGGGGAGTCCACCGGCGAGCCGCGATGCCGAGGGCCAGGAAGAGGAGCGCGGGCAGGGCCATCGTCGCGGCGGCGCGCGCGAGGCCGGCCGGTCTCGCGGCCGCGTGGCGCCGGAGGGAGAGGAGCACCCCGGCCGCCAGCGCCAGCGCCCAGATCGCCCCCTCCTGTTTCGTCGCGAGGGCGGCGCCGAGGAGGAGCCCGGCGAGCAGCGGCCTGCCGCGATCGGGGTGTTCGAGCGAACGACCGAGAAGGACCGTCGCGCCCGTCGCGAAAGCGGCGAACGGCAGGTCCGCGTAGGCGGTCATCCCCTCGCCGTCCGAGGGGCCGATCAGCATCGGGGTCGTCAGCAGGAGGAGCCCCCAGAGGGCGCCGGCGCCGGGGCCGTGAAGCCGGCGCGCCTCTCCCGCCACGACGAGGACGACGCTCACGCCGAAGAGCACGAACATCAGCTTCAGGGCGTGATCGTCTCCGGAGCCCCGGAGTGTGAGGAGCGAAGCCTCAAGGAGCGGAAGGAGCAGCGGATACCGGGCATGGAAATGGACGACCGAGGTGTCGGTGAACGCCTCGCCCCGGACGCTCCCCTCGTGGTGAAGGATCCGCGCCTTGAGGCCGAAGATGGCGCGCTCGTCCCAGCCGACGAGCGGTCCGAGCGCGGCCGAGGCCGCGAGAAGCACCACCAGGACGGCGACCACGCGGAGAGGGACGGGCAGAGCGCGGAAGAGATCCAGCCCGAAGAAGCGGGCGACGCCGGTCCGCCGGACGTGGGCGCGGCCTGGACCCGCGGCCAGGACGAGGCAGAGACCGAAGGAGAGCAGGAACGCTGCGCGCGGGATGCGGCCGTCGACGGCGAGAGGTGGGAGGAGGAGCAGCCCGGCGAACGCGGTCCCCGCCAGGAAGCACCAGCCGAGGTGCAGCGGGTCGCGCTCGCCCTCCTCCGGTAGGGCGAAGAGGCTCATCAGTCCCGCACCGGCCCCGGTGAAGAGCGCGAGGCCGGCGAGGACCGCCAGGGGTGCGATCACCGGATGTCCCGGATGCGGCAGGCCGCGAGGTCCGACTCGACGAACCGCACCTCGTGGGTGATGCGGCGGGACGCGACGAAGGCCTCCAGGCTCGGGACCTCGAGCGGGGGCGGCAGCCCCCCCGGAAAGAGGTCGTCGTACGGTAGCGGGCGCCCGAGATCCAGGACCTGGTTGCCGATCCAGGCGACGTACCGGTCCGTCGGATGCATGAAGACGGGGCGCGGGTAGAGGATGTACGAGAGGAGCTGGCCCTCGGTGCGTCCCATGTAGAGGACGCGCGCGTCGGCCGGAAGCTCCCGCCGGCAGCGCTCGAAGAACCGCTCGAACTGGGCGTTGCGGCCCTCGCGGGCGAAGACCTTCTCGAGCGGTTCGTCGGTCCCGGTCCGGGGACCGCCCAGAACGGGGAAGAGCTGGGCGGGGAGGCGGACGAGGTCGAGGCCGGTCATGCAGAGCTTTCCGGCGAGGACGATCGCGAAGAGCCGGCCTCCGGTCGTCCAGCCGGACCAGTGCGCGAGGAGCTGCCGGCGCGAGGCCTCGAGCCGGGCGTGAACCGGGCGCCTGGTCGTCGCGAGAGCCACCAGGACGGACACGGCGAACCCGAAGAGAGGGTTCGTCAGCGAGCGGACGCTGACGACCACGGGGCCGACGGTGTAGCGCCCCGGCCAGAGGAGCGTCACGGTCGCGGCGACGGCGAAGAGCCCGCAGGAGACGAGGGCGCCACGGTGAGTCCGGCGGCGAACCACCTCCGGCTCGAACTGGCCGCGAAGCCAGGCTCGAAGAGCTTTCCGGCTCATCGTCCGGCCTCCTCGGGACCGTGCGGGCCTGCTCCGCACGCCGCCCCGGCGTCTCGAGGACTGTCCTTCATCGGGCCGGATGATAGCCACGGCGGCGGAGAGGACCGGCGCCGCGCTCGTCCTGCCGGGGGGCGCCTAGAATCCCTCCGCCCGTGACCGCCGAAGCAACCGTACAGAGACCGAGGCCTCTGGCCTACCAGCGCGCGATCGCCGACTACCTTCGCGCGGAGGAGCCGGGCATCTGGGAGTGGTTCTCGTCGAACCGGTTTCGCGAGAAGCACGCGGAACAGGTTCGGCTCGACATCCTCAAGGCGACCTACCGGCTCGAACGCGGAGGGCACGACGAGCTCTACGCCATCGCCGACGAGGTCCGTTCCGCCCTCGGCCTCGGGATCCCCCTGACGATCTACCAGGCTCCCGCGGCCGAAGGAGGCATGAACGCCTTCCTCGCCTGGATACCCGGCGAGGCGCACATCGTCCTCAAGGGGCCGGTCCTCTCCTCTCTCCGGCCGGGCGAGCTCCGGGCGATCCTCGGCCACGAGCTCTCCCACGCGATCCTCTACGACCTCGACGAGGGCGCCTACCTCGTCGCCGGTCAGGTCCTTCAGGCGATGGCCGGCGACGCGAACGCGGACCCGTCGCACGTGGAAAGCGCACGGCTCTACGACCTCTACACCGAGGTCTTCGCCGACCGCGGCTCGCTCCTGGCGTCCGGCAGCGCCGCCGACTCGATCGCCGCGCTCCTCAAGGTGGAGACGGGGCTGGCGGAGGTGAGCGCCGAGAGCTACCTCCGCCAGGCGGACGAGATCTTCGCGCAGGCCAGCCCGCGCGCCGAGCAGCTCACGCACCCGGAGGCGTTCATCCGGGCGAGGGCGCTCGCCCTCTGGGAGTCGAAAGGAGAGGAGTCGGATCCGGACGTCGCGCGGATGCTGGAAGGCAGGCCGGCCCTCGGGGCCCTCGACCTCGTGGCGCGCCGCCGCGTCGAGGATCTGACCCGGGACCTCCTCACCGCCTACCTCGGACCGGAGACGTTCCGGACGGAGAGCGCCGTCGGGCACGCACGGCGGTTCTTCGCGGACTTCGCGCCATCCCCGCGGAGAACGGGAGACCTGGACGGGCTCCGCGGCTTCCTCGAGGGGTGCGACGCGTCGATCCGCGACTACTTCTGCTACGTCGTCCTCGACCTCGTCGCGGTCGAGCGCGAGCTCGAGGACGTGCCGCTCGCGCGAGGGCTCGTCCTCTCCGCCGAGCTGGGTCTCGAAGGGCGCTTCTCCGAGCTCGTGGGCAAGGAGCTGAAGCTCTCGAAGAAGGCCCTGGCGGCCGCGCGGGCGGGCGCCGCCGGCCTCGTGGCCCGGGCCGTCGGCGAGGCCCGGCCGTGAGTGGTCCCGTTCTCCTTTCCGAGTTTCTTCGCACGCGCCTCGAGGACGGGCCGCTCCCGACGGACGACGCGCTGGCCCTCGTCCTCCCTCTCCTCGTCCAGGTCGAGGCCCTCCACGAGCGGAGCCTCGTGGCGCCGCTCGAGGGGCTTTCCGAGCTGCGGGTCGACGGCGGGCACGCCTGGTTCCCCGAAGCGCTCGCGAAAGCCCCGCGGCGAAACGCGCGGGTGAAGGAGCTCGACGCGCCGGAGAGCCGGGCGCTCGACGTCGTGGGGCACGCGAAGGTCGTCACGGACGTCGACGAAGGCTCCTCCGAGTTCGAAAGCCTGTCGGTGTCGAGCGGCGGCTCGGCGGTCGAGAGGCGCTGCTACGTCCCCGGCTTCCGCTCCTGGGAGCAGACGCTCGGCCACCACGATCCGCTGACCGACACGTTCGTCCTGGGGCTGATCCTGGGGAGCGTCCTCCTCGGCCTCGACCTCGGCGACGAGGGGGACCTTCGGACCTTCGCCGCCTCGCGCGAGAACCTCTTCCGGCTGAACCCGGGACTGAACCCCGTCGTCGCCAAGGCGATCGTGAGGATGACGGAGCTCGACCGGCACCGGCGGCCGCAGGACCTCGGGCGGCTCGGGAAGACGCTCGAGAACTACCGGGACCAGGAGGTCGACTTCGACTTCGACCTCGCGCGCGTCGCCGGGTTCCGGGAACGGGACCCGAAGGGGCGCCGGCAGGTGATCCTCTCGCGGCTGCAGGAGCGGCTCTTCGAGGTCTCGCGGCGGAACCGGCTCCTGCACTTCCGCGCCACGCTCCAGAGCGTCAACCTCACCCAGGCCTCCGTGCCGATGGTCCTCGACGTGAAGAGCATCCGCCCGGAGCAGCTCCTCACCTGGGGACCCGTGCTTCGCAAGCACGTCGTCGACGCGGATCCGATCCCGCTCGGCCGGTACCTCCGCTTCGAGGACCACGCGTTCCTGCCGGGCGTCCTGGACCAGATTCGCGCGGAGGCGCGCCGGGACCGCGCGGAGTACGGCTTCTCGCAGCTGCGGCTGGTCCTCTGCATGCTTCGCTGGACCGACCTCAAGGAATCGCGCGAGCGCTTCGAGTCGCCCCTCGTCCTCCTTCCCGTGGAGCTCGAGAAGCGGAAGGGGGTCCGCGACGTCCACCTCCTCCGCCCGCTGACGGCGGAGGCCGAGGTCAATCCCGTCCTGCGGCACGTCTTCCGCCAGAACTACGGGATCGACCTCCCCGAGTCCCTCGACCTTTCGGAGACGGATCTCGACGTCTTCTTCGACTTCCTGACGAAGCGGATCCAGGCGAGCGAGCCGGGGGTGGCTCTCGAGAAGATCGAGCACCCCCGCATCGAGCTGATCCACGACCGCGCCCGGCGCCGCCTCGACCAGTACCGCCGCCGCGCCCGGTCGGGCGCGCGCGCGGCACGGTCGTTCCAGAGCCTCGACTACAGCTACGGCGCCGAGGGTTTCGCGCCGCTCGGCCTGAAGCTCTTCGAGAGCCGGGTCCGCACCCCCGAGACCCGGCTTCGCTCGCTCCTCGACGAGGTCCCCCGCGCCCGGCACTTCGCCGTTCCCGAGCCGGCGCCTCCCGCCGTGGCCGAACGCGATTCCCTTCACTACCACCTGAAGACGGAAGGTCCGGGCAACCCCTACTCGTGGGAGTTCGACCTCTGCAGCCTGACGCTCACGAACCTGCGGTCGCGGAAGATGACGCTCGTCCGCGACTACGAGGCGCTCCTTTCGGAGGACGTCCCCAGCTCCAGCTTCGACCTCGTCTTCTCGCTGGCCCCGCGACCCTCCGAAGAAGCGCTTGCCGAGGAGCCTTTCGAGGAGCGGTTTCCGGTGGTGCCGTGCGATCCGACGCAGGCGTCCTCGATCGCGGCGGTCGCGAGCGGACGGAGCCTCATCGTCCAGGGTCCTCCCGGAACGGGGAAGTCCCAGACCATCACGAACCTCATCGCCGACCTCGTCGCCCGCGGGAAGCGCGTCCTCTTCGTCTGCGAGAAGCGGGCCGCGATCGACGTCGTCCACCACCGGCTCAAGCAGTCCGGGCTCGAGGAGCTCGTCTGCCTCGTCCACGATTCCCAGCAGGACAAGAAGGCCGTCATCCAGGACCTGAAGGCGACCTACGAGACGTGGCTCGCCCGCAACTCCGACGAGCCGGGACGACGCGAACGCGAGCGGGACGAGCTCGTCCGGAGCATCCGGCGGGACCTCGCCCCGATCGAGCGCTACGACCGGGCCGTCCTCGGAGTCCCGGAATCCGCCGGGATCGCGGTCCAGGGCCTGATCGAGCGGCTTCTCGAGGTTGGCCCCGAGGCGCCGACGCTCGACCCGCTCGAGGTGGAGCGTCTCCCTCCCTACCGGTCGTGGGTCGAGAGCGACACGACTCTCCGCCGGTTCCAGTCGCTCGTCACCCAGATCGAGCCGACGGGGATCTTCGCGAGGCATCCCCTCCGCCGGCTGAGCCCGGCCCTGGCGGAGGAGGCGCGCCCGGTCGAACGGGTGGCGCGCGCCGTTGCCGAGGCGGAATCGCTTTTGGAGGAGATCACCGGGCGACTGGAGTCGGGTGGTCTGCCGCGGCCGTCCTGGAACGGACTCTCCGAGCTGCTCGCCCTCGGGGCCTATTCCCGGGTCGCCGCCCCGCTCCTCGAACGGTCGGCCCTCCCGCTCCTCGAGCCCGGCAGCCCGCTTTCGAAGGAAGCTGCCGGGCTCCTGGCGGAGCAGGAGGGGCGCGTGTCGTCCCTCGCGCGCCGGGAGGAGAAGACGACCGGCTGGAAGGAGAAGCTCGGCCCGGCGGACGCGGAAGCGGCGCTCGGCCAGGCGCGGGAGGTCGCCGGCGCTCTCGGGTTCCTCAGGGCCTCGTGGTGGCGGCTCCGGAAGCTCCTCGGCGTCCGCTACGACTTCCGCTCCTCTCCCGTCCGCCCGACCTGGGTTCAGCTGCTCGAGTGGCTCGTGGAAGAACATCGCGCCCGGGCGGCCGTCCTCGAGGGTGAGGAGCGGATCGCGAGGCGTTTCGGGCTCGGCCGGCCGGACGAGCTGGGCCGTCTCCTGGAAGAGGGGCGGGCCGCGACGGCCGCCGCGACGAAGCCCGTCCGCGAGCTCCACGCGCGGCTTCTCGCAGGGCCGGCGGGAGGTCTCGCCCTGCTGGGCGACCTCGCCGCCACGGGCCGGATGGCGGCGGACCTCGGCGCCGCTTTGCGCGGGGTCGTCGAAACCCCCGAGTCGCTCGACCTCCCGCGCCTTGGAGCACAGCTCGACGACATCCGGGCGTCGCTCGGACAGATCCCCGAGTTCGTCTCCTGCCTCGCGGCCCTGTCCGCGTTGCCGGGGGGCCTGGCCGAAGCCTTCCGGGACCTTCCCTGCGGAGCGCACGGCGTCGAGGCCGCCCTCGCGCGCAAGGCGCTCGAGGAGGCGATGCGGTCGGACCGGCTCCTCGGCCGGTTCACGTCGCTCGAGCGCGGCCTCGGCGTCCGGCGAATCGAGGAGGCCTATCGGCACTGGCTCGCCGCCAACGCCGGCACCGTCCTGGAACGTGCGCGGGGCCGGTTCTTCGAGAACGTCCGGCTCTCCGCGCTGCCAGACTCGGGCCTGCCGGCCGCCCGGAAGGCGGCGAAGCGCGCCTACGTGAGGGGGCGGAAGGAGCTCGAGCGCGAGATCGGAAAGTCGATGCGCTTCCGGTCGATCCGCGAGCTCCTCCAGAGCGATGCGGGGCCGGTCATCCTCGACCTGAAGCCGGTCTGGCTCATGAGCCCGCTCAGCGTCTCGGACACCCTTCCGCTCGACGCGCGGCAGTTCGACGTCACGGTCTTCGACGAGGCGAGCCAGATCCGGCTCGAGGACGCGGTCCCGTGCCTCTTCCGTTCGGGCCAGGTCGTGGTCGTCGGCGACCAGATGCAGCTGCCGCCGACGAGCTTCTTCTCGGCATCGAGCCCCGAGGAGGAAGTCTTCACCGTCGAGGAGGACGGCGAAGTCGTGGAGTACGACCTCGACAGCGACAGCCTCCTGCACCACGCCGAGAAGAGCCTTCCGTCGACGATGCTCGGCTGGCACTACCGGAGCCGCTCGGAATCGCTCATCAGCTTCTCGAACGCGGCCTTCTATGGGAACGGCCTCCTGACCGTCCCGGAGCGCGTGGCGAACGGTCGCCCGCGGGAGGAGATCCGACCGGTCGCGGGGGACGGGGACGGCCTCGACGTGGACGCGATCCTGGCCCGGCCGGTTTCCTTCCACTACCTCGGGGACGCCGTCTACCGGGACCGCCGGAACGAGGACGAGGCCCGCCACATCGCGGGACTGGTTCGCGCGCTGCTCGGGCGCGAGGAGCGGCCGACCATCGCCGTGGTCGCGTTCTCCGAGGCGCAGCAGGGCGAGATCGAAGCGGCGCTGCAGGAGCTCGCGAGAGTCGACGGGGAGTTCGGGAAGCGCTACGAGGCGGAGCTCGAGCGGGAGGTCGACGACCAGTTCGTCGGCCTCCTCGTGAAGAACCTCGAGAACATCCAGGGAGACGAGCGGGACGTGGTGATCCTGAGCGTCTGCTACGGCCGCGACCCGCAGGGGAAGGTCCGGATGAACTTCGGCCCGATCAACCAGAGCGGGGGAGAGCGGCGCCTGAACGTGGCCTTCTCGAGGGCGAAGCGGCACATGATGGTCGTCTCCTCGATGCGCGACGCCGACATCACGAACGACTTCAACGACGGCGCGAACTGCCTCAAACGGTACCTTCGCTACGCCGAAGCGGTGTCGAAAGGCGACGCCGGGACGGCGAGGCGGGTCCTCGACGAGCTCACGCCTTCCCGGCGAAAGGAGAGCGCGCCGTCGGAAACGCTGGTTCGCCAGCTCGCCGAACGCCTCCGCGACAGAGGTTTCGAGGTCGACCTCGACGTCGGCACCTCCCGGTTCCGATGCCCGCTGGCCGTCCGCCGGCCGGGCGAGAGCGAGTACCGCCTCGCCATCTTCCTCGACACGAGGAGCCACTACGCCGAGAAAGACGTCCTCGGGCGGGACGTTCTCAAGCCCGCCCTTCTCCATTCCTTCGGCTGGCGGAGCGAGTTCGTCCTGGCGCGCGAGTGGCTCCTCGAACCGGAGTCGGTCCTCGCGCGCCTGGAGTCGTGCCTCGCGGGAGAGGAACCGGCGGAGGCCTCGGTGCCGGCTCTGCCCGCCGAGCCGGAGCTCGAGCCGGAACCGGAATCGGAGCCGGCGCCGGCACCGGCTCCGGAACCGGTCGCGGACGCGCCCGTCGGCGAGAGGCTCGAACCGGCGCCTCTCCCCGTCGAAACGCCCGGCGGCATCTCGTTCCAGCGCACGCTGGAGTTCGTCGGCGGGGGATCCTCGAAGTTCTGGGAGATCCGTGTCCGCGGCTCCGAGACCGTCGTCCGGTTCGGCCGGATCGGAACGGCGGGGCAGGTGCATTCGGTCGGCCATCCCACGGAGGAGATCGCACGGGCGGAGGCGAGGAAGCTCGTCGAGTCGAAGATCCGGAAGGGCTACGTCGAGGTCTCCGCGGCTCGCGAAGGCCCGTGACCCCGCGGCTTTCGGCCGGAGCCGTCCGCCGTTCCCCCGCCCTGCCGCATCGCAGCGCCCGGGAGTAGCATTCTCCCGAACCAGGGAGGACGAATGACCGCAAAGAAGCTGAACGGGCGGACGGTCGTGGTGATCGGCGGATGCCGCACCCCCTTCCTCCGGTCGGGGACCGGATACACCGACCTGATGGCGTACGAGCTGGGGGCGATGGCTCTGTCGGGCCTCCTCCAGAGGTATCGTATCGACCCCGCCATCGTCGACCGCGTCATCCTCGGCACGGTCCTCGGCGAGCCGCGCACGACGAACCTCGCCCGCGAGGCGGCTCTCGCGTGCGGGATCCCTCCGTCCTGCCCGGCCTTCACCGTGACGGCGGCGTGCGCGTCGTCGAACGTCGCGATCCAGAGCGCCGTCGAGGCGATCGCCTGCGGCGCCGCCGACGTCGTCGTCGCGGGGGGCGCCGAGACCTCTCCGACGTCCCGATCCGCTTCGGGCGCGAGGTGCGCAAGAGGATGATCCAGTCGCAGAAGGCGAAGGGCGTCCTCGACTACGTGAGGCTCCTGCAGGGGCTCTCGCTGAAGGACCTCGTCCCCGACACCCCCGCCATCGCCGAGTTCTCGACGGGGCTGACGATGGGGCAGAGCGCCGAGCGGCTCGCCAAGGGGCTCGGCCTGACCCGCAGGGAGCAGGACACCTGGGCGCTGAAGTCTCACCAGAAGGCCGCGACGGCGACCGAGGCGGGGCTCTACCGCGGCCAGGTCGTCCCGGCCAGGGTGCCGCCTTCGTTCGCGGCCATCGAGTCCGACAACGGTGTCCGCGGCGACACGACCCTCGGGAAGCTGTCGTCCCTGCCGCCTGCGTTCGACCGGAGCTTCGGCACGGTCACGGCGGGCAACAGCTCGTTCCTCACCGACGGCGCGGCGGCGTGCCTCCTGATGAGCGCCGAGAAGGCGGAGGCGCTCGAAGTGTCGCCGCTCGCGCGCGTCGTCTCGATGTCCCTCGTCGCGATGGACCCGCTCGAGGAGCTCCTCCTCGGACCGGTCCTTTCCGTGCCCGAGGCGCTCGACGCGGCGGACGCCCCGCTCGGCGAAGTGGGCGTCTGGGAGGTCCACGAGGCCTTCGCCGCTCCCGCTCTCGCCCTCCTGAAGCTCCTCGCCGACAAGGCGTACTGCCAGGAGCGCCTCGGCCGGAAGGGCGCGCTCGGAAAGATCGACCCGAAGAAGGTGAACGCCTGGGGCGGCTCGCTCGCCCTCGGGCACCCGTTCGGAGCCACCGGCGCGCGCCTCGTGACGACGTGCGTCGAACGGATGGAGCGCGAGGGGGCGGCACTCGGCGTCGTGACGACGTGCGCGGCCGGCGCCCTCGGGCACGCGATGGTGCTGGCGCGATGAGAAGCCTCACGCTGAAGAAGCGCGGCGACGGGGTCGCCGTCCTCCTGTTCGACACGCCGAAGCGTCCCGTCAACGTCCTCTCCGGTCAGATGCTCGAGGAGGCCGGCCCGCTCATGAAGGAGATCCAGGACGACGACGAGATCGTCGCCTGCGTCCTGGTGAGCGGCAAACCCGACTCTTTCATCGCAGGCGCCGACCTCGACGAGGTCGTCGGGATGGCGGCTGAGGACGCAGAGGCGATCTCGCGCGGCGCGCACGAGTGGCTCGACCTGGTGGAGAAGAGCCGCAAGCCGTTCGTCGCGGCGATCCACGGCGTGGCGCTCGGCGGCGGCCTCGAGGTCGCTCTCGCGTGCCACTACCGGATCGCCTCCGACCACCCGAAGACGGTCCTGGCCCTTCCCGAAGTGATGCTCGGCGTTCTCCCGGCCGCGGGAGGCACGCAGCGCCTGCCGCGGCTCATCGGCCTTCAGCGCGCCCTCCCGATGCTCCTGACCGGCAAGCGCGTCCGGGCGGCGCAGGCGTACCGTCACGGTCTCGTCGATGCCCTGACCTCGCCGGGCGGCCTCGTCGAGACGGCAGCGAAGGCGGCCCTGGGGCTGGCGAACGGAACGCTGAAGCCGAATCGCGACAAGCAGCCGTTCACCGAGAAGCCGCTCGCCCTTCCGCCGCTGCGCGCCTACGCGCTCGGCAAGGCGCGCGACGAAGTGATGAAGAAGACGCGCGGGCTCTATCCCGCGCCGCTCGAGATCCTCGCTTGCGTCGAGAAGGGGCTCGCCGACGGGATGGAGGCGGGGCAGGAGGAGGAGGCCGTCCGCTTCGGCCGGCTCGTCGGGAGCGAGGGGTCGAAGAACCTCATCCGCCTCTTCGACGCGATGACCGCGCTCAAGAAGGCGCCGAAGGGAGACCCGCCGCGGCCCGTGAAGCGCCTCGGCGTTCTCGGCGCGGGACTGATGGGGGAGGGGATCGCCGCGGTCTCGATGGGGCTCGGTCCGGTCGTCCTGAAGGACGTCTCCGACGAGGGGCTCTCGCGCGCCACGAAGAACCTCCGGAGGGGGCTCGACCGGCGCGTTCGCTCGGGCGGGCTGACCCGGCTGGACCGCGACAGGCAGTGGTACGGGCTCCGGCCGACGACCCGCTCCGCGGATCTCGCCGGCTGCGATCTCGTCATCGAAGCGGTTTTCGAGGACCTCGAGCTGAAGCGGAAGGTTCTCGCCGAGATCGAGGGAATCATCGGCCCCGACGCCGTCTTCGCCACCAACACGTCGGCGCTGCCGATCGCCAGGATCGCCGCGAAGGCGAAGCGCCCCGAGCGGGTCGTCGGGATGCACTACTTCTCGCCGGTGCCGAAGATGCCGCTCCTGGAGATCGTCGTCGCGGAGAAGACCGCCCCGTGGGCCGTCGCCACGGCGCGCGCCTTCGGCGTGGCGCAGGGCAAGACCGTCATCGTCGTGAAGGACGGGCCCGGCTTCTACACCACGCGGATCCTCGGGCCGTTCATCAACGAAGCGGTCGTCCTCCTCGACGAGGGGGCGGCGATCCCGGCGCTCGACGCGGCGCTCCTCGTCTTCGGCTTCCCGGTCGGGCCCGTCGCCCTCCTCGACGAGGTGGGGATCGACGTCGCCGCCCACGTTTCGAAGGACCTCGGCAGGGAGTTCGCCGCACGGGGCGCCGCGCCGTCGGGCACCTTCACGCAGCTCTTCGACGCGGGCTATCGCGGCCGCAAGAACGGGAAGGGGTTCTACCTCTACCCGAAGGACCGGCCTTCCGGCAGGGCGAAGGAAGTGAACCCGGAGGTCTACTCGTTCTTCGGCGGTGCGAGCCGCGAGGCGATGGTGGCGGGCGACCTCGTCGACCGCCTCGCGCTCCTCATGGTCAACGAGGCGGTCTGGTGCCTCTCGGAGGGGATCGTCGCCTCACCCCGCGACGGCGACGCCGGCGCGATCCTCGGCCTCGGCTTCCCGCCGCTGCGAGGCGGCCCCTTCCGGTACGTCGACGCCGTCGGCGCCGGGGCGATCGTCGAGCGGATGGGAGAGCTGGCGGAGCTTCACGGCCCGCGCTTCAACCCGGCGCCGATGCTCGCGGAGCTGGCGCGAAAAGGGAAGCGGTTCTACTCAGGTAGGCGACGGCCGCAGCCGGCGCCGGACCCTCAATCTCGACGGGGAATGAGCGGGGCGGGCCTCAGCGCTCCAGCTTGAAGCCGATGCGGATGGTGACCTGGAACTCGGCGACCTTGCCGTCGTGAATCCGGCCCCGCTGTTCGACGACCTCGAACCACGACATGTGGCGGACCGTCTTCCCGGCCTCTTCCACGGCGACCTTGACGGCCTCGGCGAAGCTGATCTCCGAGAGTCCGACGATTTCGACTTTCTTGTAGATACCGGACATGGGTTCCTCCTCGTGAATCTGCTGATTCAGGATAGCGGGCATTCTAGCGAGGAGCCGGAAGCGTCCGGGCCGTCGTCGTCACGGCCCCCCCGGGACCAGTCCCGGGCTGGCCGCGACCGTTCGGGAAAGCCGTTTCGGAGGGAGAATGAGCGCGAGTGAAGCGCTTCCTCGGTTTGTGTCTCGTCGTGTTCTGCACCGCTTGCCAGCGCTCGCCGGAGGAGGCGACCGTCACGGTCGCCGTCCGTGCCGATGTCACCGGGTTCTTCCCGAACCCACCCGCGAAGGATGAATCGTTCACGAACCGCGTAAACGGGGAGATTCTCGACGGACTCGTCCGGCTCGACGAGGACCTGCGTCTCGTGCCCGCCCTCGCCAGGAGCTGGCAGACGCCGGACGAACGGACGTACGTGTTCGACCTTCGTCCGGGGTCCGGTTTTCCGACGGCAGGCCGCTGACGGCGTCCGACGTGGCGGCTTCCCTCCTCGCGAACATCGAGAAGGGCTGGCCGACGGCCAGCTACCTCCGGAATATCGCATCGGTCGAGGCCGACGGACCGGCCCGCGTCGTCATCCGGACGCGGGTGCCCTACCCCCTTCTCCTCTACAAGCTTCCCTGGGGCTTTGCGGCTGCCTGCCCTCCGGGGGGCTGGGCCTCAGGCCCGTGTCCGTCGTCGGGAACCGGTCCCTACCGACTCGCCTCGTGGAATCGGGGCCGGAGCATCACGCTCGAGCGGAACGACCGCCACTGGCGCGAGCGGCCTGCGATCGGACGGGTCCGCTTCGAGATCGTCCCGGATGCCGAGGATCGGATCGCCCGGCTCGTCACCGGCCGCGCGGACGTCATAGACGAGGTCCCCCTCGAGCGCGTGGACGCCCTGCGGAACCAGAAGGGGATCCGCGTCTTCGAGGCTCCGAGCGCCCGGGTGCTGTTTCTGACGCTCCGGGTAACGGAGCCGCCGTTCTCGGATCCCCGGGTCCGTGAGGCCGTGGACCTCGCTCTCGACCGGGACGAGCTCATAGTGCGGGCCTACGACGGAAAGACCATCCCGGCCTCGCAGCTCGTCCCCTCGTCCGTCGTCGGTTTCAACCCGGCGCTGGTGACCCGGAAAGCGGACAGGGTTCGCTCCCGTGCCCTTCTCGCGGAGGCCGGCCATCCGAAAGGCCTGGACGTGCGCCTCGACGGGACCCGGAACCGGTACGTCAACGACCTCCGGATCCTCGACGAGGTGGCTCGGCAGCTCGCGCTCGTCGGAGTCCGCGTGACGGTGAACGCACTCGACAAGTCCGCGTTCTTCGAACTCATCGATGCCGGTAGATCGTCATTCCACCTCGTCGGATGGGCCTGCGGCTCGGGGAGGCGGCGGAGGCGGTCGAGGCCCTCGTCTCGACGACTGGCCCGGCCCTCGGCGGCGCCAACAGCGGGGGCTACAGCGACCCTGTCTCGACGGCCTCCTCGCCCGGAGCAACGAGGCGATGGAGCCGGAGGTCAGGGGTCGAGGCGCTGCAGAGGGCGCTCGCCCGCGTGGCCGACCAGAGGCCCGTCCTGCCCCTCCTTCTCCAGACGGAGGCCATCGCCGTGTCCCGCAGGATCGACTGGGCGCCGGGGCGTGGCCTCCGGATCCGCGTCGAGGACATGCGGCTGGCGCAACCCGTTCGTTGACGCCCTGAACGAAGAAGAGGGCGGCCCCGCGGGGCCGCCCTCTCGACGGGACGATTCGAGGTTCGCCGGCTCAGAATCCGAAGGAGAAGCCGAGCTCGAACTCCCACTGGTCCATCGTCAGCTTGATCTGCTGCTGCCCGGGGGCCTCGAGCGGGTTCGCCCCTTCGACGGACGAGGAGAAGCCGCGGATCAGGGCGAAATGGAGGGCGCTCTTCGGCGAGAGGAGCCTGGAGGCGCCGATCGTGGCGTGGTTCTCGATGACGCCGGGGGCGAGGATGTTGAAGAGGACCTCGCTCTCGGGGATCGGCTGGTTGCAGTGGGCGTAGCCGGCGCGAAGGGTCCACGCGTCGGAGGCCTGGTACTGGACGCCGACCTTGACGACCGTCACGTCCTCCCAGCCGAAGCCCGCGCCGCCGTCGGCTCCGAGGGGCGCCTGCATCAGGTTCGGGAGCATCGGGTTGCCGATCGACGCGACGTCGCTGTAGAAGATCTGCTGCACGTCGGCGGCGATGATCCAGCGCTTGTCCGGCATGATCGAGATGCCGACGGACCAGTTCGCAGGTACGTCGAATCCGCCCTGCTCGGCGAAGAGGCCGGCGTAGTCGTCGAATTCGCCCATCGTGATCTTGGTCTGGTACGACGCGCCGACGCCGAAGTACTCGCCGAACTTGCCGTGGTACCCGATCCGGGCTCCGTAGCCGAGGGCGGTGTCCGCTCCGTTGTTCGTCAGCTTCGTCGGGGCGGAGGAGAACATCGAGAACGCGCCGAGGCCCTTCGCCTCGAAGCTCTGCCAGGCGCCGATCGCCGAGACGCCGATCGACTGGTGATCGGCGACCTCGTACGCGACCGACGGGGCGAGGAAGGCCTGCATCAGGTTGACCCCGGTCGGGGACTGGCCGAAGACGGGGTTGGGGTAATCGGTGTTCATCCCGCCGTTCCCGTAGAGGGCAACCCCGAAATGGACCCTGTCGTTCAGGTGCCAGGCGGCGGCCATGCTCGGCATGAAGAAGAGGGACGAGTCGCTCTCGTACGTTCCCGGAGCGAGGGGGAACGTGCCGGGATACCCGGAGGGGTTGCCGCTGACCGAGTACTCGCGATTCGGGTTGAAGAGCTCCAGGCCGATGTCGTAGCCCTTCACGAAGGCGATCGTGGCCGGGTTCGTGGCGCTCGCAAGGGTGCTCAGGTGGGTGGCCTGGCCGGCGCCGGCCATCCCCTTGTACTGGGTGCCGTAGCCGAGGGAGAAGTAGCCGTTCGTCGCCAGGGCGGGAGCGGCCAGGGCGAGAAAGGCAAGGGCCGTGATCGCCAGGAACGGTTTGCGCGTCATCTCTTTCTCCATGAGGCAGGCTGCTTGGGGCCATGCCGGAATCCGGGTCTGTGGCGGAAGCTCGCGTCCGGCCTCTCGGCCGGGTTCGGGTCGTCAGCAGCCGCCGCCCTTTTTCGGCGCGGCGGAGGTCGCCACGGCCTTCACGACGAGCTTCGGCGGCGGGGCCGCCGCGGCTCCGGTGAAGTAGCCGTTGAGGGCGCTCTTCATGCGGAACTGAGCGATGAGCGCGGGGGTGGGCTCGGCCGGGGGCTGGGGCGTGGCGAGGACGGCGTTCTTCCAGGCGTCGAAGCCGCCGGAGAGGACGAGGATCTCGCCGGGGAAGGCACGGAGCCCCTCGGGGAGCGTCGCCAGGTCGCCCCGGCCGTAGGCGACGAGCGTCCGGGTGGCGGGGAGCGTGGCGGCGAGCTTCGCTGCGGTCGTCCCTTCCGGAAGCGAGAGGGTGCCCGGGATCCGCTCCGCGGAGGCTGGCTGCGTCTCACGCAGGTCGAGGATCCAGAGGTCCTGCGGCGAGGCGACGATCTTCTGCGCGAGCTCGACGGAGCCGATCTTCGCGAGAGGAGCCGAGGCCGTCGCCCGCGTCCGGGCCGGCAGCGCGACCGTGACGACGCCCAGGAGCGCGACGGCCCCCATCCCGGCAAAGACGCGGTTGCGGACGGTCGGGTTCGGGACGGGAGCAGTCTTGCCGAGCTTCGGCGCGAAGACCGCTTCGAGCTTCTCGGCGCCGAGGAAGCAGCCGACCGCCATCGCGACGACGCCGGCCGCCAGGACGGGGAACGGGATGCCGAGCGCTTCGGCGATCGTGACCGAGCCCATCGCGCCGCTCTTGTAGAAGCCCTCGAGCGGGGCGTAGACGTACCCGAAGAGGAGCGAGCCGGTCATGACGCCGAGAAGCGACCAGGCGGCGTCCCACTTCCCGGAGGCCATCGCGACGACCCCCGTTCCCGGGCAGTAGCCGGAGACGATGAAGCCGACGCCGAGGAGGAGACCTCCGGCGACGTGAGGGCCGAGGAACGTCTCTGGAACCGTCAGGAGCGAGAGGTCGAGGACGCCGAAGCCGGAGAGGAGCCCGATGCCGGCGCAGGCCGTCGCGATCGCGCTGAACATCACCTTCAGGACGCGCGTGTCGGTCAGGTAGAACTGGGCCGCGAGGTTCTTCGCGTTTCCGAATCCGGCCCGCTCGAGAACGAACCCGAAGGCGAAGCCGATGAGCGTCCCGACGAGAAGGCCGGCGGGGAACCCGAAGGCGTCGAGGGGATAGAGCGGGAGGAGGCTCATCGCCAGTCCCTCTTCACGAACGGGGCGACGAGGTAGCCGCCCGCGAAGACGCACATCATGAAGACCCAGGAGCCGAGCGAGAGGACCGCGCCGCCGGTGAGCGCCTGCCCCGACGTGCAGCCGCGGGCGAGACGCGCGGCGAAGCCCATCAGGAGGCCGCCGACGATCGCCATCGCGATCCGGCGCCCCTTCGAGATGCCTTCGCCGCGGATCACTTCGCTCTTGAGGCGGCCGCCAGAGTAGGCGCCGACGAGACCGCCGAGGAAGACGCCGAGGACCTCGAAGACGAGCCAGTCCTCGAGGACGTTCTTCCCGGGGCCGACGTACTGCGAGAAGTAGGCGTTCGCTTCCGTGGCGGCCGGGGCGACCAGGTGGACGGCGCCCACCGCGAGGCGCGTCGCCGCGCTGGAAGAGCCGAGCCCGAAGCCCATGACGAGGAAGGAGGTGAGGAGGACGAGGCCGAGGACGAACCCGGCGACGTAGGGGTTCCAGAAGGGACGTTCGGCGGGAGGCTGCATTTCGACCTCTTCAGGGGAGGAAGCGGAAGGCGGAGTGCTGGCCCGCCGTCAGGAGGATCCAGCGGAGGGCGAGGCCCCCCGTCAGGATGAGGACGGGGAGGATCGTCGCGAACGGCAGGTGCCGCTTCGCCTCGACGACCTCGAGGAGGAGCGGGACGAGGAGGCCGAGGACGACGACGCACGAGAAGAAGACCGCCGTGTACGGTCCACCGAGGAACTGCGAGGCGGCCCACTGGCCGGTTTCGCCCGAGGTGGCGAAGCCGAGGAGCATCAGGGCGATGAGGACGAGCTCGGCGACGATGGCGGCGGCGTCCCAACGCAGGAGCGTCTTCCTCTCGCTCTCGTCAAGCGGGAGGAGGAGGAGGAGCGCGGCGCCCGTCGAGATGCCGGAAGCGAGGAAGAGCGGCCCGAGGACGGCGCTGTTCCAGAGGATGCGCGACGGCATCGTCCCGAGGAGGAGGCCGGTGTAGATGCCGAGCGAGACTCCCATCACGACGCTCGTGAGGAGGATTCCGCGCCGGCCCGCGTCGGCCCAGCCGAAGAAGGTCTCCAGAAGCGTCGCGAGGGCGCCGGGCGTCTTCCCGCGGAGCCAGGCGCGCTGGTCGGCGTTCAGGGAGCCGAGGCCGAGGAGGAGACCGACGGGGTAGATCAGGACGAGGATCCACGCGCCCCACGACATCGGAGAGGTGGCGTGGAAGAAGAGGTAGAAGCGCCAGGCCCAGAGCCGGTGGGCGAGGTCGAGCCAGAGGGCGCCCATGCCGAGGGAGAGCAGCGCCAGCGCCGCGAAAGGCGTCAGCCGGAGCGCCGGGCCGCGCGGCTTCTCGCCCGATCTCAGCTCGAGCGCGGCGGCGAGGACGAAGATCCCCGCCACGAGGCCGCCGAGGAAGAGGTAGACGACGATCTCCCAGCCCCAGATGTGGAGCGAGGGGTCGATGCCGGGATTCGCCCGGGTGGTGGTGGCTTCGATCAGCGTGTTCATCGTCGTCGCCTCAGACGAGGAAGTGGACGTTCGGGCCGGCGCCCGACTCGGGGTGGTTCACCTTCGAGCGCCGCTCGCGCAGGAGCTGCGCCACGGAGGACTCCGGGTCGCTGGCGTCGCCGAAGGTGAGGGTGCCGGTGGGGCAGACGCCGACGCACGCCGGCGAAAGCCCTTTCTGGACGCGGTGGAGGCAGAACGTGCACTTGTCGACGTACCCCTCGGGGTGGACGAAGCGCGCGTCGTACGGGCAGGCGGCGATGCACGCCTTGCAGCCCGAGCACTTGTGGTGCGTCACGAGAACGACGCCCCCCTCGTTCACGTGCGAGGCGCCGGTCGGGCAGTTCTTCACGCAGGGCGCATCGGTGCAGTGGTTGCACCGTTCCGAGCGGATCTCGGCGGAAAGGACGGGGAACTCGCCGCGGATCTCCTCGACGATCCAGTCGCGGCAGAAGCCGTCGGGGACGTCGTTCTCGGCCTTGCAGGCGAGGACGCACGCCTTGCACCCGACGCACTGGCGGGTGTCGACGGTCATGGCGTAACGACGATGCGGCAGGGCCCCCGCCGGCTCGTCGCCGGGCCCCGCACCCCCGCGGCGAACGGCTTCGCTCGAGGCGCCCATCTCAGGCCTCCGCCCTTGAAGCCGCGGCGCCGCCAGGCGAAAGCGGCCTGTCTGTCGCCGCGGTGCCGGCCGTCTTCTCGATCGTCACGAAGTTGACGCTCATGCCGGTGGTCCCAGCGACGGGATCGATCGCGATCCGTGTGACGAGCGTCTGGTCGTCCATGCCGCGCCCCTTCGCGAATTTCAGCCCCGGGTTCGTGTGGCCGTAGCCGTGGACGACGAAGACGCAGTCCGGGCGGATCCGCTGCGTCACCTTGAGCTTCACCGGCTGAGACCGCACCCCGTCCTGGTTCACGAGAGTCACGACCTCGCCGTTCGCGAGCCCCTGCTCCTTCGCGGCCTTCGCGTTCAGCCAGACCTCGTTCTCGGAATAGACCTCCGAGAGGAAGCGGTTGTTCGTCGTCCGGCCGAAGGTGTGGGTGGGAGTCCTGCCGAAAAGGAGCCGGAACTGCCCGTCGACGGGCTGCTCGTGCCGCGTGTAGGGGGGGAGGGGCGGGAGGCCGGCGTCGGCCATTCGCTTCGAGTAGAGCTCGATCTTCTTCGACGGGGTGGCGAACGTGAGCTCGAGGCCCTCGTCGGTCCGTACCGGCACCGGTGTTCCCTTGATCACGCCCTTCGTCCTGAGCCTCTCGACGTCGTGGCCACCGGCCTTCAGCCTCTCGGTGACGAGCTGCTCGCCGCTCTCCCAGGGGAAGTACTGTCCCAGATCGAGGCGTTTCGCGAGCTCCTTCGCAATCCACCAGCCGGGCTTCGATTCGTACATCGGCGGGACGACCTGCTGGCGGATGGCGAGATAAGGCTCGGACCACGGAACGGGGGAGATGTCGTCCCAGCGCTCGAGATAGGTCGCCTCGGGAAGGACGACGTCGGCGTAGCCGACGATTTCCGCCGGAAGGACGTCGATAGTGACGAGGAGGTCGAGCTTCTGGATCGCCTCCTCCACGTTCTTCCGCTGCGGGAGTGCCTGCAGGAGGTTCGAGCCGTAGACGATCCAGCCCTTGATGGGGCAGCCCTTTCCGGTGATGCGGCCCGGTACCGTCGCGTCGCAGACGCCGTGCGAGAGGACCTCTTCGGCGAACGGGTAGATGACGCCGTCGGGATGGTCCTGCGCCGCCTTGGCCTTCTCGGAGTAGTCCGGGACCGGGTACTTCGGAACGCTCATCTGCGTCGGGACGAAGATCCCGCCGCGGCGGCCCCACGAACCGAGCAGGGCGTTGAGGATGGCGATGGCGCGCGAGCGCTGGACGTCGTCGCCGTACCAGGTGACGTGGCGGCCGGGATGGATGAGCGAAGCGGGCCGGGAGCCGGCGATGAAGCGGGCCGTCTCGACGATCGTCGAAGGCGCGATCGTCGTCTCGGTGAAGGCCCACTCGGGGGTCTTGTCGGCGACGTGCGCCCGGAGCTCCTCGAGGCCGGTGGCGTTCTTCTCGACGTAGTCGCGGTCGTAGAGCCCTTCGTTCAGGATGACGTGGGTCCAGGCGAGCAGAAGCGCCAGGTCGGTCCCCGGCCGGATCGGGAGCCAGTAGCGGGCCTTGCCCGCGGCCGTCGAGAAGCGCGGGTCGACGACGACGAGCTGCCCCCCCTTCGCGATCATCTGCGCGAAGTCCTGGACCTGGGTGTTGTGCATGTTCTCGCCGAGGTGCGAGCCGATGAGGGTGAGGCACCGCGAGTGGGCGATGTCGAGAACTTCGGGCGAGCCGAGCGAGGCGCCGTAGGTCAGGTTGAAGCCGACCTCGCGCGGGCCGCGGCACTGCCCGTACGAGGGGGCCGTGACGTTCGCCGAGCCGTAGGCGAAGAGGAGGTGCTTGAAAAACGACCCGCCGAAGCCGTGCGAGAAGAGGGCCACCTTGTCGGAGCCGCAGACCTTCTTGATCTTCAGGAGCTTCTCGGCGGTGAAGTCGAGGGCCTTCTCCCAGGAGACCTCCTCGAAGTCCTGCGCGCCGCGCTTGCCGGTCCGCCTGAGGAGCGGCTTCTTCAGCCGGTCCGGGTCGTAGAGGAGGCCCGTGCCGCCGGTGCCGCGCGGGCAGAGCTTTCCGCGCGAGAGCGGGTGCTCCGGATTCCCGACGAGCTTGGTGACCTTGCCGTCCTTCACGTGGGCGAGGACGCCGCACTTCCAGAAGCAGAGCTCGCAGAACGTCGGAATCACCTGGTCGCCGTCGGTGCCGGGGTCGTGGACGACGTCGGGGTCGAGGCCCCACCACTTCGTCGTCAGCCCCGAGCCGAGGGCGGCGGCCCCGAGGCCCGCCCCTCCGATTTGAATGAACTCGCGCCGGCTGGTCGCCATTTTCACCTCATCCCGGTGGGAACGGATACGGGGGCCGTAGATCAAGAAGCGGGCCAATGATGCCGCGGTGCGGCAGGACGGGCGGTCGGGAAGCAGGAACTCCGGACGCCGCTGTTTCCGCGGGGCCTGCAACGAACCCTGGTTTCGGGCCGTTTCTTCGCGACCTCGTCGCCGAGACATTTTGTTTCGTCGGCACGAAATGTGTCACGGCGACCGAAAAGGGGATGAAACAGGATGTGTCACGCGGTCCGCCGCCGCATGTCTTCTGGATTCTGGCGATCCCTTTAGGATGAACGGGTGAAAGCCGCCAGGTTCCCTTCGTGGGCAGTCGTCGTCCTCGCCTCGCTTTTCGGCGCGGCTTTCCTCGGCACGGCGATCGTCGCGTCGATCTCGCTCCGCCAGCGCGACGCGGCGGTGAGGGAAGGGATCCTCGTCCGGGCGGGGCATTCGCTCGAGGGCCTTCTCCGGGCGGCGACGCCGGACGAGGCCGGACCCGTGCTGGCGGAATTTCTCCTGGATCACGCGGACACCGTCGCAGGAGCGGCGGTCATCGGCCGCGTCGGCGTCGTCGCGAGCGCGGGGGCCGACACGGACGGCGCGTTCGAGATGACGGCCGCACTCGGACGGGACTGGCGACCTCTCGCGCTCGGAACGGGCTCCGACGCCGACGCGGGAGCGGGCTCCGTTTCGGTGCAGGGCGGAGGCTATCGAGGCGGGCGCGGTTCGGGTGGACGGGGGCAGACGCCCCTTCGGCTGAGGCTTCGCGCCACGCCCGCTCTCGGGAGGGAGTCGGCCCTCGCCCGGCTCGTCCTCGTCGGCGGAGCGGCCGCCGCGCTCGCCGTCGTCGGTCTCGCCCTCGTGGCGGCCAGAGGTATGGCGGAGCGGCAGCGGCGGCAGGCGGCGGAGGCCGAGAACCAGCGGCTCGCCACGGTCGCCCGGGCGGGTGCGGGGCTCGCGCACCGGCTCCGAAACCCTCTCGCGGTCGTGAAGGGAACGGCCCAGCTCCTGGAGGATCGCGTCCCGGAGGCGGAGCGCGAGCGCGTCGAGAGGATCGTGTCGGCGAGCGGCCGGATGGAGACGATCCTGTCCCGGCTCCTCGATTTCGCCCGTCCCCCCACTCCGCAACCGACCACGTTCGACCTGGCGGCTCTCGCCCGCGAGGTGGCCTCCCGCCTCGGTGCGTCCACTGTCCGCGTCGAGGGTGCTTCCTTCGCCCGTGCCGATCGAGAGCACGTCGAGACGATTCTCGAGGAGCTTCTGGCGAACGCACGCGCGTTCGATCCGGGAGGGTCGATCGAGGTGTCCGTTCGCATCCAGGGTGCGCGTGCCGTTCTCGAGGTGGCCGACCGGGGACCGGGCCTCGCTCTCGACGCGGCGAGCGCGTTCGAGCCCTACGTCACCTCGCGCCCCGACGGGACCGGTCTCGGCCTCGCGATCGTGAATGCCCTGGCCGCCGCCAACGGCGGCACCGCGATGCTTGCTCCCCGTCCGGGAGGCGGTTGCGTCGCTTCTCTCGTTCTTCCGGTGTCGGAGGGCTGACGTGGCGCACATTCTGGTCGTCGACGACGAAGCGGGCTTCCGGGACCTCCTCAGGGACATCCTCGAAGGGGCGGGCCACGGAGTGACCGAGGCGCGCGACGGGGCGGAAGCGCTCGCCTTCCTCGAACGGAATCCCGTCGATCTCGTCCTGACCGACCGGCAGATGCCGAAACTCGACGGCCTCGAGCTGGTGAGGCGCATCCGGGCGCGGCCGTCGCCGCCCCCCGTCGTCGTCCTGACCGCCCACGGCTCGATCCCGGAGGCGGTCGACGCGGTCCGTCTCGGAGCGTCCGACTACATCACCAAGCCCCTGCCGTCTCCCGGGGCGCTCGTCGATCTCGTGGCGAGTCTTCTGCCACGAGGGGAGGAGGAGGGCGGCGAATTCGTCACCGAAGACCCTTCGACGAAGGAGCTCCTCGTCCTGGTCGATCGCGTCGCCGCGCGCGACATCGCGGTGCTGGTCACCGGGGAATCGGGGACGGGCAAGGAGCTGATCGCCCGGAGGCTGCACGCGCGCTCGCCCAGGGCGAAGGGGCCGTTCGTCGCCGTGAACGCAGCGGCGCTGCCCGAGACCCTCGCGGAGAGCGAGCTCTTCGGCGTGGACAAGGGAGCGTTCACCGGCGCAGAGCAGGCGCGGGCGGGACGATTCGAGGAAGCGAACGGGGGGACGATCTTCCTTGACGAGGTGGGAGAGCTTCCGGCGCCGCTCCAGGCGAAGCTCCTTCGCGTCCTGGAGGAGCGGGTCATCAGGCGGCTCGGAGGCACGCGGGACCTTCCGGTCGACGTGCGGCTCGTCGCCGCGACGAACCGGGACCTGTCCGCCGATTCCGGGTCGGGGACGTTCCGGCAGGACCTCTTCTTCCGGCTCGCCGTCGTCGTCGTGAACCTGCCGCCCCTCCGCGAACGGCCGCTGGACATTCCGCTCCTGGCGCGCCACTTCGTTCACCGGCTCGCGTCCCGGCACCGGGTTCCGGCGCCGCACCTGACGGACGAGGCGATCGAGGCGCTCGCGGCCCACCCGTGGCCGGGCAACGTCCGCGAGCTGAGGAACGTCCTCGAGCGGGCCGTCGTCGTCCGGGTCGGGGAACCGATCCGCGCCTCGGACCTCGCGCTCGCCCATTCCGGCCCGGCCGCGGCCTCGTCTTCGCTCGATCGTTCGCACCGCGAGCGGGAGGCGCTGCTGGCTGCCCTCCGCCGCACGGGAGGGCGAAGGGACGAGGCCGCCCGGCTTCTCGGGATCTCCGTCCGGACTCTCTACTACCGGCTGAAGCAGTGGGGCCTCGGCTGAGCGCATGAGCCCCGCAGCCGCGCGCCGGCTGCATTCGGCCTGCACCCCGACTGCAGGATCTGCAGCCGGCCGACGGGCCACCGAGCGCCGCTTCGGTCGGCAAGGCTCTCGCTGGCAGTGGTTTGTCGGTGCGGGCCGCCTGGGCAAGGGGACTGGCACCGCCCTTGGATCAAGGGGTGGCAGCGGTCGTCGAGAGAGGGCCGCGGAAGAAACCTCCAAGGAGCCAGAAATGAAGAAGACCGCCTTTGCCGCCCTGCTCCTCCTCGCCGCCCCGCTCGTCGCCCAGCCCGGTCCGGGGAGAGGACCTGGAAACGGAATGGGGAGCCCGGCGCCGGCGCCGCCGGCGGCCCGCGCCCCATCGCGACCTACGTCGCTTCGCTTCCGAAGGAGGCGCCGAGCGCCGCCGAGACCGAGCAGATTCTCTTCCTGCGAGAGGAGGAGAAGCTCGCCCGAGACGTCTACCGGGCTCTTTTCGCCGCGAACGGAGACCGCTCCTTCGCGAACATCGCGGGTGCCGAGCAGCGGCACATGGACGAGGTGAAGCTCCTCCTCGACCGCTACGCCCTCGCCGACCCGGCCGCGACGGCGGCGGGCGAGTTCCGCAACGCCCGTCTCGCCTCGCTCTACACCGACCTCGTCGCCCGCGGCAAGGTGTCACTCGTCGAGGCCCTGAAGGTCGGAGCCACGATCGAGGACCTCGATCTCTCCGACGTCGACAAGGCGCTCCAGGTCTCCGACAACCGCGACATCGACGCGGTGATGCAGAACCTCGCAAAGGGCTCCCGCAACCACCTCCGGGCCTTCTCGTCCAGCTTTCGC
>JADKBZ010000017.1 GCA_016714815.1 Holophagales bacterium | reverse complement strand
CTTCTTGCGGAGCCCTCCGGTATCGAGGGGGTCCTCGCGATCTCGATCCGGTGGTCGGCGAAGATCGTCACGGGCGTGCCCGCCGAGGGCCTGACCACGACGGTCTACAAGCGGACGGCGCAGCTCGTGTGCCCGGTAACGTCGAGCGCGGAGGCCGCGGCGTCCTACTTCGCGGCCTTCGACAATCCAAACGGCGATCCGATGGCGGCGACGGGCTCGTACCAGCCCTGGTGGAACGAAGACTGCACCGGGAGCCTGACGATCGACGACACCTACCATTTCAACGATCCGACGATCGCCGGCCCGGAACCGGTCGTGCGGACGACCGGGACCCGACCGCTGAGGACAGGCGACACGCCCCTCACGGTCGAGACGGACCTGAACCGGGCACGCACCCGCTACATGTTCATCTCACCCAGCACCGACGGCTTCCAGCAGGAAGCCGCACCAGGCTACGAAGCGAAGCTCGTCAAGGCTTCTGCCGCGCCCATGGCCACGATGGATTTCACTCTCGAGGGACCCATTGGCGACGGCAAGCGTGAGATCGCCGTTCAAGGTGGAGTCCAGCAGGTCGAGTGGACGTTCTCACGCGGGCGCACGAAGCCGTAGCTTCTCGAAAGGGGGAGGCCTCCTCTCGGCGTGGGGAGGCGCTTCCCGGGCGGTTCGGCGCAGGGCGGGGTATCTCCCGCCCTCATCTCCGCGGGAGGACGGACGAGAGCAGGTTCGCGAGCGCCCGGGCGCTGGCAGGGTCACGCATGCGGGTGGCCGTGTTGTACGGGGCGCCGTTCTTCAGGCGCAGCGCGACGCCGAAGTACGTCGGGTTCGCCTCGGGAGTGTGGAACGGGTTCTCCAGGACCTCCTCCACGTCGCGCGTGTCCGCGCTCGTGTGGAAGCCGAGCCCGAGGATCCCCCTCGGGATGCGCACGCTCTCGGGCCGGACCTCGACGGCGCGGGCCGTCGAGAGGAGGATGAAGAGAAAGACGGCCGCGACGCCCCCGCTCACGACGCCGATCGCGAGATGGACATCCGGGTCGAGCGGGAGGCCCCACGGCAGGCCCGGCACGACGTAGGCGAGTCCGTTCAGAGCGAAGACGGACGCGGCGACGAAGGTCGTCGTCGCCGCCCCGGCGGGAAACGGGAAACGGATCAGGAGGGTGTCGCCGACGGTCGAGGCCCTGGCGTCGAGGCGCGTCGCCACCTCCTCCGGCGTCAGCAGCGGCATCGAGCGCGGCGTCGTCGCGGGCGCCGGCGGAGCGGCCTCGTGGGAAGGCTCGACGGCGACCTCGAACTCGCTCTCGAAAAGCAGCCTGTAGCTCGCGCCCGGGCGAATCGCCTGCACGCGGAGAACCCAGTCGACGCGCTGCTTGTTCAGGATGTCGTGGGACGTGGGCGGAGCGTCGGCGGGCAACTGAACGGCTATCGGGATGAAGAGCTTGCCGGCCTGATGCTCGAGCCGCGCGCCGTCGAGGAGCTCGATTCCGTACCACCGGAAGGACCGGAGGTCGTTGAACTCGAACCTGTGGACGCACTCGACGTAGAGGCGGAGGTCGGCACCGCGGAACCGCTCCGGGATCTCCACGACGCCCGAGAGCCAGTCGCCGACGCGGACCGGAGCCGCGTCGAGATGAAGCGCCGAACGCCCGCCGTGCTTCGGCCGGAGAGTCGTGCCCGGCAGCGCCGCCGGCGAGGACGCGTTCGTGGACATGGTTCGGGTGATCCTAGCCGAGACAGCCCGGAGCGGCGAGATCGAATCCTTTCATTACGCCTCGCTGGCCCTGCCCTACTTCGGCTGGAGCAGCTTCTCGCCTGCCTCCTCGACGACCCGTCGCTTCCAGGCCTCCGGGTAGCCGGGATGGGCGGGCGGCTTCGGGAACCCCCACTCGTTGCGCTCGAAGCGTCCGTCGCGCTCCTTCTTGACGTTGCCGTCGATGTACTTGACGAGGAGATGGCGGAACAGCTCCTCCCAGCGGCGGACCGTACTGGCGGCGACGGAACCCGAGTAGTCGGTGAGCAGCTCCCGGGCACGTACGGGCTCCTTTTCGAGGAGCGACCCGGCCGCCGCATCGATGGCCGGGACCTGCGCGAGGTACTTCGTCTCCAGCTCCTGCTGCACGCGCCGCACGTCCTGGCTCATCAGGTCGTACCGCAGGTAAGAGAAGTTTGCGACCTTGCTGAACGTCCAGAAGGCCGCGGTGTCGGAGTACGCGAGGAGGTCTCCGTTTCCCTCGGCGAGGCTTTCGGGGACGCGCGTGATCCCGCAGTACATCGGCATGTAGACGGTGCTCGACGCGTCGTCGACGCCGAACCAGAGGATGCCGCCGATGGGGGCGGGAAGCCACTTGCGCATCTGGGCGACGTACGAGAAGCCGGTCTGCTGGGTGGCGGTGGCGCGCTCGTTGACGTACGTCTTCCCCTCGAGCTCCCAGGTCAGCGGCCGCCAGCGGTAAGGGAGGCCGAACGGGCCGGCGCCGGTGTCGAGGCGCATGTCGAGCTCAGTCCCCTCGAGGTGATCGCGCTTGGCGGCCATCAGGTCGGACACCGACACTTTCCGGTCGGGTTTCACGGAGAGCGGAAGCCTGTTGGCGAGGTCCTTCCCTTTCACGTGGTCGAGGTAGGAGTCCATTCCGGTGCAGAGGCCCTTGAAGAAGCTCCAGACTCTCACCTCGCAGAAGCGGGCGGCGCCGAAGTCCATCGGGGCGTAGGCGTCGGCGAAGCGGAACTCCTCGTCCCGGCCGGAGAAGTACCCCTTGCGGCGGGCGAAGTCGACGACGTCGTGGGAGTAGACGACCTCCACCCGCGGGTCGGAAAGTTTCCCGAGGTGGCGGGAGCTGATCGACGTCGTCCCGTTCTCGAGAGGAAAGGTCGTGATCCGCGCGTGGTTCGCGTGGGCCGAGATCTGGCCGTCGGGGATGCGGATCGCCACCCAGACCGCGCCCTTGTCGCGGTTCACCTGTCTATTGCTCTTCTGGTCGAGGACGGGGTCGGTTCCCTTGCCGATGATCTCCATGATCCAGACCTCGTCGGGATCTCCGATCGAGAACGACTCGCCCGTGCTCGCGTAGCCGTGCTCGGCCACGAGCTCCGCGATGGTCCGGATGGCCTCCCGGGCCGTGCGGGAACGGTCCATGGCGAGGAACATGAGGCTGCCGTAGTCCACGATCCCGGTCTTGTCCTCGAGCTCCTTGCGGCCGCCGAAGGTGCTCTCGCCGATCGCCACCTGGTTCTCGTTCATGAACCCGATCACGTTGTAGGTCTTCGCCGCCTGGGGGATCTCCCCGAGCGGCCGGGCGTCCCCCCTGTCGAACAGCTTGACGGTGGCTCCCGCCGGCCAGGTGCCGCCCCGGCGCAGGTACAGCTCGCCGTAGCGCACGTGCGAGTCGGCGGAGTAGGTCACCATCGTGGAACCGTCCACCGAGGCGCCGCGCGTCACCAGGAAGTTCGTGCACGCCCCGGCCGGTCGCGGGGCCGCGAGGGTCGCCAGGGCGCAGCAGACCGGCAGCGCGATCCGGCGGCGGCGGGGGAACGGGCGGGAAGGGGTGGTCGGCATCGCGGGAGGCTAGCATCCGCCGGCAGTGCGTCTACACGGAGCCCGGCCGCGGCGTCTTCCGCCCTCGCGCGAAAACCGATTGCAATGCCCGGCGAAGCCGTGAAACGCTGGCCGCAATCATCGACGACCTCGGAGGAACCGTGAGAGTCCGTTCTTTCCTGCCGCTCGCTCTCCTTGCGACGACCTTCGCTCTGGCCGCTCAGACGCCCGCGCCCCGCCCGCTCGTCCAGCGAATCGGGGCCGCGCTCGACGCCGTCCCGGCCATCGACAACCACACCCATCTCCTCGAGCCTTCTCCCTTCCGGCCCGAGCTCCAGGCCACAGCTCCGGTCTTGCTGCGAAGCTCGAACCCGATCTTCGTGTCCGTGCTGAAGGAGCGCTTCGGCGTCACCTGGGCCGCCTCCCGCGGGGAGGACATGGACACGGAAGCGCTGGCGGCCAGGAAGGTCCTGATGGAGCGCCTGGGTGGAGAGGCTGCCTACTGGAAGGACCACCTCGCGCTCACCCGCACCGCGGTGGCGCTGGTGAACCAGGAATGGCCCGAGGGAACCAACGGCACGACCCTGCGCTGGGTCCCCTTCGCAACCACTCTCCTCCTGCCGCTTCCCGCCGAGTCCCTGGCTTCCCGCGACCCGATGACGCGTGCGGACCTCGGCCGGTCCCGGGACGCGCTGATGAAGCTCCTGCGGCTGGCCGGTCTCTCCCGGGAGCCCGCGACGCTCGACGCCTACCTCGCCTTCGTCGACGCGCAGCTCGACCGCTGGAAGGCCCAGGGCGCGGTGGCGGTGAAGTTCTACGACGCCTACCAGCGGACCCTGGTCTTCGCGGACGTCCCGAGGGCCCGGGCCGCGGCCCTCTACGCGAAGGGGCGGCGGACGGCTCTCGGCCGGCAGGACTACCTGGCCCTCCAGGACCACCTGGCCCGCCACATCTTCCTGGCCTGCGGGAAGAAGGGACTGCCGGTCCACATCCACACCAGCCACGGCGGCGGCCCCTTCCTCCGGCTCCAGGAAGCGGATGTGCGCAACCTCGAATCCGTGTTGTGCGATCCGCGCTATTTCGGCACGCACTTCGTTCTCATCCACGGGGGTGCTCCGCAGCACGAGGCCGCCGCCTACCTCTCCGCGAACAAGAGCCACGTCTGGATCGACCTGTCCGCCATGCCCTTCCTCTACGCCCGGACCGAGATGGTTCGGGCCCTCCGGATCTACCTTCTTTTCTCTCCCGAAAGGACCCTCTTCTCCACGGATTCTCCGGGGGGCCCCCTCGTTCCCGCCGGGGCCGAGGTCACGCACATCGCGCTCAGCCGGCACCTGCGGGAGTGCCTCGCGGAGGCTCTGGCGGGGCTCGTGGAGGACGGCGTCTGGGACGAGAGCCGCGCCCTCGACGTCGGTCGGAGCGTCCTCCAGGGCAACGCCCGGCGCCTCTACGGCTTTCCCTGATCCATCCGCGCCCGCCCATCATTACCAGATCGACGCCGGCCCCTTCGCCGGCACACCGATCCCCGTCGCCGCCCTGTTCGGCGGACGATTCTCCGGGGCGGACGACCACGAGCTCTCGGCCCTCGTTCCGAGGACCTCGCTCTGGAGCTGCTCAGGACCAGGCTGTCGGACCCGGCCGGGGTTGGAGGACGCCCTCCGTTTGGCCAGGCCCCGGTCGGTCAGCGACGCGAGGGAAGGCCCTGCGTTAGCATGGACGGTCTCCCGCCTCCCGGAGGAGCCGACTCGCCGATGACCCGCCCCGAGAGCACACCCTCTCTCCCGCCGTCGACCGGCCGTGACGAGCTCCGTCCGCTGCCGCCGGCGCCCTCGAGCCTCTGGCGCATCGTCGGCCCGGGCGTCGTCGCGTCGGGCGTCGGCCTCTCGTCGGGCGAGTTCGTCCTGTGGCCGTACATCGCGTCGCAGGTGGGGCTGGTCTTCCTCTGGGGCGCCGTGCTGGGCGTGATCACACAGTTCTTCATCAACATGGAGATCGAGCGCTACACGCTCGCCACCGGAGAGACGGCGCTCGCGGGCTTCAACCGCATCTGGCGGCACGCCGGCCTCGCCTTCGTCCTCATGGTGTGCTTCGGCAACCTCTGGCCGGGGTGGGTCATGAGCGCCGCGACGCTGTGCACCTACGTGTTCGGCGGCAGCGCGCGCGGCATCGCCATCGTCGCGCTGCTGGTGATCGGCGCCGCCCTGACGCTCGCGCCGGTGGTTTACGAAGCCCTCGAGCGGCTCGTGTTCGTGAAGGTGGCCGCGGTGCTCGTGCTCGTGGCGCTGGCGATCGCGCTGGTGATCCGCGCGGACACCTGGACGGCGCTCGCGGCCGGCGTCGCGCACACCGGGCGGTTCCCTCACGCGCTGGGCTTCTCGCTGCTGATGGGCGCCATCGCGTTCGCCGGGGCGGGCGGCGGGCAGAACCTCTGCCAGAGCAACTGGATCCGTGACAAGGGCTTCGGCATGGGGAGGTACGTGCCGCGCCTCGTGAGCCCGATCACCGGCGAGGACACGCCAACGCCCCGGGCACCGCGCTACCTCTTCGAGCCCACTCCCGAGAACCTGGAGCGGTGGCGCGGCTGGTGGCGGCTCGCCAACGTCGAGCAGGCGATCGCCTTCGCCGGGGTGACGGTCCTCACCATCACCATCACCTCCATGCTCGCGCACGCGCTGCTCTTCGGGCGCGCGGACCTGCCCAACGGCATCGCGTTCCTCGCCCTCGAGGGCCGCGCGCTGGCGGAGCGCGTCGGCCCGTGGTTCGGCGTCCTGTTCTGGCTGATCGGCGCGCTCTCGCTCTTCACCGCGGCCATGGGCATCGTCGACTACACGAGCCGCCTCGCGGCCGACGTGCTGAAGGCCGGCTACGTCCGGGCGCGCGGCGTCTCGGAGAGCCGCGTCTACTTCCGGATCGTCTGGCTGCTGGTCCTGTCCGGCGTGGCGATACTGGCGGCCGGCGTCGACCAGCCGCTCGTCCTGCTGGTCGTCTCGGCGTGCGTCGGTGGCACCGCGATGTGCGTCTACTCCGCGCTGCTGATCGTGCTCAACCGCCGGCACCTCGTCGCGGCGATCCGTGTCGGCGGGTTCCGCCTCGCCGTTCTCGCCTGGTCCGCGCTGTTCTACGGCACCCTGGCCATACTGACGATCCTGCAGGAGGCGCGGCGGCTGCTCAGGTGAACCACCGCCGCCCCGTGGGCCGGCCGCCCCTCTCACCCTGGCACACGGAGATTGTGATTCCGGAGTGGACTCTCCGTAGAATCCGCCGCGTTCGATGACGCTCGCCCCCGGCTTCCGCCTCGGTCCCTACGAGATCGCCGCCCCGCTCGGAGAGGGGGGCATGGGGGTCGTCTTCAGCGCCCGCGACACGCGCCTCGGGCGGACGGTGGCGATCAAGCTGCTGCGCCCGGAGGCGGTGGACGACCCCGAGCGCACCCGGCGCTTCCTGCAGGAGGCGAAGGCGGTTTCGGCCCTCAACCACCCGAACATCGTCACGGTCCACGACCTCGGCGAGGACCCGGTGCGGGGCACCTGGATCGCCATGGAGCTCGTGGAGGGAGAGACCCTGCGCGAGCGAATGGAGCGGGGCCGCCTGGAGGTGAAGGAGGCGCTGCGCTTCGCGCTCGAGATCGCTCGAGGCCTCGCCGCCGCCCACGAGGCCGGGATCGTCCACCGGGACGTGAAGCCGGGCAACGTGATGGTCACGACGGCCGGCTTCGTGAAGGTCCTCGACTTCGGCCTCGCGAAGCTCGTCGCCCCCGAGCGGGACGCGACGACCTCGGTCTCCCCCACGCTCAGCTCCCCCACCGCCACGCGCATCGGCGCCCTCCTCGGCACGCCCGCGTACATGTCTCCCGAGCAGGCCGAGGGCCTCCCCGCGGACGCGCGCTCCGACGTCTTCGCCTTCGGCGGCGTCCTCTACGAGATGCTCACCGGGAAGCGGCCGTTCGGCGGCGCCAGCGAGCTCTCGCTCCTGTCGTCCATCCTGCGCGACACGCCCACGCGGGTGCGCCGCCTGCGCCCCGAAGTGGACTCGCGGATCGAGAGCCTCGTCGAGCGGTGCCTGGCGAAGGATCCCGCCGCCCGCCCGGCCTCGGCCCAGGCGCTGATGCCGGAGCTCGAGGCCCGCCTCGAGCAGGAGAAAGCGCCCTCCCTGGGCCGGCTCCTCAGGCGCCCGGCGTGGGCGGCCGGACTCGCCCTCGTGCTTCTGGCCGGGACCGCCACCGGCTTCTGGGCGTTTCGCGAACGGCAGCAGGAACGGTGGGCGCGCCGCGAAGCGCTGCCGGAGATCCGACGGCTCATGGACAAGGACGACCGGGTGTCCGCCTTTCGCCTGGCGACGAAGGCGCGCGCGCGCCTCGTCGGCGACCCGGAGTTCGAGAAGGAGTGGAGGGACATCACCGTCCAGCCGTCGTCCATCCGGACCGAGCCCGCGGGCGCCGAAGTCTTCGCGAAGCCCTACGCGGAGCCCGATGGGGAATGGGAGCGCCTCGGCGTTTCTCCCCTCGAGGGCGTGGGCCTCCCCTTCGTCCCCCATCGCCTCCGCGTCGTGAAGCCCGGCTACGCTCCTCTCGAGGCCGCCTTCCTCCCGCAGAGGCTCCCGGTCCTTCCCCTCGTCCCCGAGAGGGACGCGCGGCTGGGAATGGTCTTCGTCCCGGCCGGTCCATCGACGCACGCGGACGCGCCACCGGTCGACCTCCCGGCGTACTGGCTCGACCGCTACGAGCTGACGAACCGCGAGTTCGACACCTTCGTTCGCGCGGGCGGATACCGACGGCCCGAGCTCTGGAAGCACCCGTTCGTCGTCGCCGGGAAAACGGTTCCGTTCGAGGAAGCGATGGCGTTCTTCCGGGACCGGACCGGGCGGCCCGGACCTTCGACGTGGGAACTCGGCAGCTTCCCGGAAGGCCAGGCGAGCTTCCCCGTTTCGGGCGTGAGCTGGCACGAGGCGGCAGCCTGGGCCGAGTTCGCAGGCAAGAGCCTCCCGACGCTGCACCACTGGTTCCGGGCCGCGGACCTCGGGCTCTTCTCCGATCTCCTGCGTTTCAGCAACTTCGGCGGCAAGGGCCCCGGCGAGGTCGGAAAGCGCCCCAGCCTCAGCGCCTTCGGCACCTACGACATGGCCGGCAACGTACGCGAGTGGTCGTGGAACGCGTCCGGCGAGCGCCGCTACACGCTCGGCGGCGCCTGGAGCGACCCGACGTACCTCTACACGGGCCCGGACGCGCTCGACCCGATGGACCGCAGCGCCATCCTCGGCATCCGGTGCGCCTTCTACCTCGACCGGCCGCCCGAGGCAGCCTTCGGCCCCCTGGACCGCGTCCTCGTCGACTACTCGAAGGAGACTCCCGTCGGCGACGACGTCTTCGCCGTGTACCGCGGGTACTTCGACTACGACCGCCGCGACCTCGACGCGAGAGTCGAGGCGAAGGACGACGGTCCCCAGCACTGGCGGGTCGAGAAGGTCAGCTTCGCCGCGGCGTACGGAGGCGAGCGCGTGCTCGCCTGGCTCTTCCTCCCGCGGAACGCGAAGCCTCCCTACCAGACCGTCGTCTATTTCCCGCCCTCCTCTGCGACCCAGCTCTCGTCGAGCGAGGCGCTCGGCTCGTGGGAGTTCGGCTACCTCGCCAGGAGCGGCCGCGCCGTCCTCTTCCCGGTCTACAAGGGCACGTACGAGCGCCGCGTTCCACCGGCCCAGGGGCCCAACGAGGTACGGGAGCTCGTGATCCAGCGAACGAAGGACGTCCGACGCGCCGTCGACTACCTCGAGAGCCGGCCCGACGTCGACGCCTCCCGCCTCGCGTTCTACGGCCTCAGCATGGGCGCCAACTACGGGCCCGTCGTGGGCGCGGTGGAGGCCCGCTTCCGGACGCTCGTCCTCGTGAGCGGGGGGCTGGGCAGGGGCCGCCCCCCCGAGGTGTCGAACCTCAACTTCGCCTCCCGCGTTCGGATGCCCGTCCTGATGGAGAACGGGCGCCTCGACTTCAACTTCCCGCTCGAGCAGAGCCAGCGGCCTCTCTTCCGCCTGCTCGGCACCCCCGAGGAGAGCAAGAAGCACGTGCTCTTCGACAGCGGCCACGTCCCGCCCTTCACCGGAGTCGCCCGCGAGACGATCGACTGGCTGGACCGCGTCCTCGGCCCGGTCGCCCCGGGGCCGCCCTGAGCCGGCCCTGAAGGCCCCGGCGGCTGGAGGGTCCCGGCTGCGTCGCCAGCCCCCTCGCCCGATTGCACGGCAATTGTGATTGCGGGCTGGACCGTCCGTAGAATCCGCCGCGTTCGATGACTCTCGCTCGCGGCTCCCGCCTCGGCCCTTACGAGATCACCGCCCCGCTCGGCGAGGGCGGGATGGGGGTCGTCTATCGCGCCACCGACCCGAAGCTGAAGCGCGAGGTCGCGATCAAGGTCCTCCCCGAGACGTTCGCCGCGGACGCCGACCGCCTCGCGCGGTTCGAGCGCGAGGCGCAGGTCCTCGCCCAGCTCCAGCACCCCAGCATCGCCTCGATCTACGGCCTCGAGGAGTCCGGCGGCGTCCGCGCCCTCGTCATGGAGCTCGTGGAGGGCGAGGACCTCGCCGAGCGGCTGAAGCGCGGCCCCATCCCTCTCGACGAGGCCCTCGCCGTCGCCCGCCAGATCGCCGAGGCGCTCGAGGCCGCGCACGAGAAGGGAATCGTCCACCGCGACCTCAAGCCCGCGAACGTGAAGCTCGCGCCGGAGGGAAGGGTCAAGGTCCTCGACTTCGGCCTGGCGAAGGCGATGGACCCGCCCGCCGGGAGCGTCTCCGCCGCGGACCTCGCCCGCTCGCCGACGCTGATGAACTCGCCGACCATGACGGCCGCGCAGGGGACGCAGCTCGGCGTCATCCTCGGCACCGCGGCCTACATGTCGCCCGAGCAGGCGCGCGGGCAGGCCGTCGACAAGCGGGCCGACATCTGGGCGTTCGGCGTCGTCCTCCACGAGATGCTCACGGGCCGGTCGCTCTTCGCGGCCGACACGGTGAGCGACACGCTCGCGGGCGTGCTCAAGAACGAGATCGACCTCGCCAGGCTCCCCGCCGGCACCCCCGCCCCGGTCCGGCGGCTCCTCCGCCGCTGCCTCGAACGCAACCCGAAGGACCGCCTCCACGACATCGCGGATGCGCGGATAGAGCTCCTGGAGGCGATGAGCCCCGCCCGCGAACCGGGCCTCGAACCCTCCGCTCCGCAGTCCGCCCCACGCCGTGGATCGTCGTCGTGGTGGACGCTCGTCGCGGCCGTCGCTCTGGCTCTGGGCCTTGCGGCGGGGTGGTTCGCCCGTCCGGCCCCGGTGCGCCCGCCCCTCGTTCGCGCCTCGATCCTCGCCCCTGAAGGGACCGAGCTGGTGACGATCGGAGACGCCGCGGGCCCTGTGGCCGTCTCTCCGGACGGCAGCCAGCTCGCTTTCACGGCGCGCGACGGCGCCGGCGTGACGCTGCTCTACGTCCAGTCCCTGGCGGCGGCGAAAGCCCGAGTGATTCCGGCTTCGGAGGGAGCCCGGTTTCCGTTCTGGTCTCCGGACAGCCGCTCTCTCGGGTTCTTCAACAACGAGCAGCTGCTCCGCGTCGACACGGCGGACGGATCTCCGCTGGCCCTCGCGCCGGCAAACGCCGGGCGGGGCGGCAGCTGGAGCAAGGCCGGCGTCATCGTCTTTGCACCTTCGTACGCCACGGCGCTGCTCCAGGTTCCCGCGCGGGGCGGTACGCCGGCGCCGGCCACGGTGCTCGACGCAAAGCGGTCGGAAGGAACCAACCGGTTCCCGTCGTTCCTGCCCGATGGCCGGCACTTCCTCTTCGAAGCCCGCGGCTTCTCCGCCTGGACGCGCGCTTCGGACGGAGTCTTCGTCGGCTCGATCGACGACCCGGGAAAGCGGGTCCAGCTCCTGGAACACGCGAGCAACGCCGTCTACGCCGCCGGCCGGCTGCTCTTCGTCCGCAACGGCGACCTCTGCGCCCGGCGCTTCGATCCCGACCGGCTGGCTCTCTCGGGTCCGGAGTCGATCCTCGTGCGCGACGTGCGCTTCGACCGCCGGTACAGTTTCGGCGCCTTTTCGGCCAGCGCGGGGGTCCTCGCCCTTCAGCACGGCGCCGGCCAGGATTCCAACGAGCTCGTCTGGCTGAACCGGACCGGCCGCCGCCTGGAGCGGCTCGGCGGCGCGGCGATTCACGACGGCGTCAACCTCTCTCCGGACGGCACCCAGGCGCTGGTCTCGATGTTCGACCCGGCGACCTCGCGCTGCCACCTCGAGGTCTACGACCTGGCCCGCGGGAGCTCGACCCGCCTGACCTTCGGCGAGGCCGACGACTACAGCGCCATCTGGTCTCCCGACGGCGCTCGCGTCCTTTTCGTGCGCATCAGCAAGCAGGGGATCGGCCTCTGGGTCAAGGCGGCCGACGGCTCGACGGCCGAGCAGCGCTTCCGCCCGGAGACGCCGAGCGAGCTGCTCGTTCCGCTCGCCTGGTCTCCGGACGGGAGCCGGATCCTCCTCAGTCCGATGCCGGGCGGAGCCCTGGCCACCGGATTCTGGACCCTGCCGGTCTCCGGCGAGGGCGCGCCCGAGCGCTACACCGACTCGCAGGGGAACGGCGACATCGGGCTCTTCTCCCCCGACGGCCGCTGGGTCGTCTTCGACGCCAACGAAGGCAAGGGATCGCGCACCTTCCTCGCCCGCTTCCCCGACACCGGCGGACGGTGGCAGTTCTCCGAGGACTCGGCCTCGTACAGCCGCTTTACGCGAGGGGGACGGGAGATCGTCTACCTGGCCTCGGACTCCGCCCAGGCGACCGCGCTCCCCGTCGACCTATCGGGAGCGGCGCCCCGCTTCGGCGCGCCCCAGCGGCTCTTCAAGGCGCCCCTGGTGAGCATCGCCGGCAACAGCTTCGACGTCACGCCCGACGGAGAGCGCTTTCTCTTCGTCCTGCCGGTGCCGGACGTGCGTCCCACGCCCTACTCGTTGATCCTCAACTGGGAGCGGCTGCTGGAGCAGGAACCGTGAACGAGACCCCGTCGACGGCGTCCCGCTCACGTCGTTCTGCGACGCGAAGAAGCTCTCCGTGAAGAGCCGCCTGGAACTCTTCGTCACGATCTGCCAGGCGGTCCAGCACGCGCACCAGAAGGGGGTCGTCCACAGGGACTGAAGCCCTCGAACATCCTCGTCGCCGAGGTCGACGGCCGGGCCGTCCCGAAGGTGATCGACTTCGGCCTCGCGAAGGCGCTCGAGGAAGGGTCGCTCCCCGACCTCTCGGTCGAGACCGCCTTCGGCGCGGTCGTCGGAACGCCGCTCTACATGGCGCCGGAGCAGGCCGAGCCGGGCGGCGCCGGTATCGACACCCGGACCGACGTCTACGCCCTCGGCGTGATCCTCTACGAGCTCCTCACCGGGACGACGCCGCTGACCTGGGAGACGGTCCGCCGCGCGGCCGCCGGCGAGGTCTTCCGCCTCGTGAGGGAGCTCGACCCGCCATCCCCCGCAGCCCGGCTCCGGACGTCGGTCGACCTGGCGGCGCTCGCGGCTCAGCGCGGAACGGAGCCGGGGCGGCTCGAGAAGGAGCTCCGCGGCGACGTCGGCTGGATCGCGCTGAAATGCCTCGAGAAGGAGCCCTCCCGCCGGTACGAGACGGCGAACGGGCTCGCGGCGGACGTCCTCCGCCACCTCGCCGACGAGCCGGTCACCGCCGGGCCCCCGAGCCGCTGGTACCGCGCCGGGAAGTTCGTGAAGCGGCACCGCGGGGCGGTCCTCGCCGCCACGCTCGTCCTGGCGGCCCTCGTCGCCGGGGTGGTTGGGACCTCGGTCGGGATGGTGCGGGCGCGGGCCGCCGAGCGGCTCGCGGGAGAGCGGCTCGCCCAGTCCGAGGCCGCGCGGAAGGAGGCGAAGGCGGTCGCCGACACCCTCGTCGACGCCTTCCGCAAGCCCGACCCCGAGGCCGACGGGCGGCAGCTCCTCGTCGTCGACCTCCTCGAGGGGGCGGCGGCGCGTGAAGGAGGACCGGAAGATGGACCCGCTCGCGCGGGCCCGTCTCCAGGAAGCCCTCGGCCGCACCTTCTTCGGCCTCGGCCTCCCGAGGGACTCGATCGCCCAGCTCGAGGAGGCGCGCACCGCCACCGAGGCCGCCCTCGGAAAGGACCACCCGACGACTCTCGGCGTCCAGCACCACCTCTTCGTGGCGCTCTTCTTCGCCGGCCGCGAGCGGGAGGCGATCCGCCTCGGCGAGCACGTCCACGAGCACCGGCGCGCGCTCCTCGGCCCCGACGACCCCGCGACGCTGGCGACGCAGCTCGAGGTCGCGGGCTTCTACCTGGCGAGCGGGCGGCTCGACGAGGCGGTCCCCCTCGCCGAGAAGGCGGTGGCGGCCCTCCGCCGGAGCGCGTCTGCCGACCCGGCAGACCTTCCGCAGTCCATCGCCGTCCTCGCCCAGGCGTACCAGGACACGGGCCGGACGGCCGACGCCGTCCGGCTCTTCGAGGAAGCGCTCTCGCTCCAGAAGTCGAGGCGTGGGGACGACGACCCGCGCACGATCGAGCTCCTCGGCCGCCTCGCGCTCGCCTACGCCGACGCGGGCCGCACCGCGGAGGCGATCGAGCTTCAGAAGCAGTCGGTGGAGAAGCTCCGTCAGAAGCTCGGCGAGGCCCACCCGCGGGCGATCGACGCCCGGCGCCGGCTCGGGATGACGCTCTACGCCTGCAGCCGGCGGGACGAGGCGATCCCGGTCCTCGAGGGGGTCGTCCGCGACCTTCGCGCCGCGCCGCAGCCGGACCTCGCCGTCCTTACCCAGGCCCGGGGCTACCTCGCGATCCTCTACGGGGAGGCCGGGAGGAGCTCGGAGGGCCTGGCCATCCTCCGGGACGTGGTGAAGGAGGCCCGCGCGAGCCTGGGGACGAGGAGCGAGAGGACGAGGGTCGCCACCCACGACCTCGCCTACATGCTCCGGCTGGCGGACCGCACCGCCGATTCGATCCCCGTCTTCGAGGAGGCGCTCTCGATCGGAATCGCCATACGCGGCGACGACGACCCCGAGATCCAGATCACACGGACGCAGCTCGCGGACTCGATGATCACCCTGGGCCGCGCCGCCGAGGCCGTCCCGCTGATGGAGAAGGTCTACGAGGTGCAGAAGGCGCGCCTCGACCCCGACCACCGCAACCTCCTCGTCACGGAAGACACCCTCGCCTGGGCCTATGGGCACGCAGGCCGCTGGTCCGACGCCGTCCGCCTGAACGAGCTCGCCGCGTCCGGGTTCCGAAAGAAGTACGGGACCGACCACCTGGAATCCAGGGTGTCGACGGCGCACCTTCTCGACGCCCTCCTCCACGCGGGACTCGTGGCGCGCGCGGAGCCGGTGGCCCGCGAGCTTCTCGCGTCCTACCGCAGCGCGAAGACCCCGGACCCTGCGAGCAGGCAGGGGACCCACCTCGTACTGGTCGGCCAGGCCCTGCTCGCGGCCGGCAAGCCCGCCGAGGCGGAGCCGCCGCTCCGGGAAGGCCTGGCGATTCGCGAGAAGAGCCAGCCGGACGACTGGCGGACCTTCGACTCCCGCTCCTGCCTCGGCGAGGCCCTCGCGAAGCTCGGAAAGGCCGACGAGGCCGAGCCGCTCCTGAAGCAGGGGTACGAGGGGCTGAAGAAGCGGGCGAGCCTCCTCCCGGCTCCCGACCGGGAGCGGCTCCCGGCCGCCCGGGGGCGCCTCGTCGCGTTCTACGAGGGCCTGGGACGGGTCACCGAGGCCGACCGCCTGCCGCGCGAAGGTCCTCCGCTCCCGACGCCGCGGCGTTGACGATGACGGGCAGCCTGCCCTTCCAGTCAGCCCATTTCTCCGGGTTCGTCACCAGCTCGCACATGAAGTGAGCGACGTTCGCGATGTTCGTGCTGCCGGGCGCGAGCAGGCTGTTCACGAGGCCCTCGTGCAACGTGTACTCGGAGATCTCGCCCGCCAGGAGCGAGTCCGGCCGGACGACCGCCCACTGAACGAACGCATGGCCCGGCCCGATCCTCTCCAGGAGGAAGTCCGCGGCCTTCTGGTTGTCCATGGCGGGAGGAAGCACGCCGCAGAGCATCCGGAGAAACGCCCTCTCGAAGGCGCCCCGGCGCGTGTCGAGGCCCCGAGGGCGATGGACGGAGACGCTGCTCATCAGGACGAGCTTCACCGGCTTCGCGGGCGCCAGCGCCTCGATCCCCCGGCAGAGGCGCGACGTCGCCCTCGTCACGAGGTCGCGCGGCGGTCCGAAGATCCCTTTGAGGCTCAGCACGTGGCCGAGACAGGAGAGGACGGCATCGCAGCCGGCGAGGTGGCGCTGCATCTCGTCGTCGGAGAGAGACAGCAGGCTCGCCTCGATCACCGTCAGGGCGGGGTGCTCCACCACGTCGGGAGGGAGGGCACTGCCCGGTCTCACGATGGCTCGGACGCGAAGGCCGCGGCCGAGGAGCTGCTGCAGGACCCGCCGGCCCGTGCGTCCGGTGCCGCCGACGAGAAGAACGGTCTGCTGCTCGGGCATGCCTCACTCTCCTTCAGGCAGCCCGGGCCTGCAAGCCCGGCGTGATCGCGAGCCCCGACGGCGCCTAGCGCGCCGCCCGGGCCGCGATTCCCCGGAGCATCCCCCGGAAGACGAGGACGTGCAGCGGGTAGACGCCGTACCAGTAGAGGAGGCCTGCGAGCCCGGCGGGGTCGAACTCCGCCGTCTGCCGGATGGTCGCGCCGCCCTCCTCCTCCGTCACCTCGAACTCGAGCCAGGCCCGTCCGGGCAGCTTCATCTCGGCGGCCAGCCGCAGCCGCCGGTCGGGCTCGAACGCCTCGACCCGCCAGAAGTCGAGCGCGTCGCCGACGGCGGGGATCTCCGGGTTACGCCGGCCCCGGCGGACGCCGACGCCGCCGACGAGGAGGTCGATGAAGCCCCGGATGCGCCAGAGGAAGTTGGCGTAGTACCAGCCGCTCCGGCCGCCGATCCGGCGAATCGGCGCGAACGCCTGCGCCGCCGTCGCCCGGACCTTCACCGTGCGCGAATCGACGAGCCTCTGCCCGACCCGCAGCCCTCCGTAGCCGCCGGGCGAGGTGCCGCCCGACGAGAGCGCGTCCGACCAGCGCGTCGCGGCGAATTCCTCGTCCTCGTTCGCCAGGGCGCGCGCCATCGCCTTGTGAAGCCCCATCGGCACGATTGCGGGGAAGAGCCGCCGGGCCGCGTCGTCCCGCACGACGGTCGGGTTGCTCACGCCCTCGATTAGCTTGCGTCCGACGCGCGCGTAGACCGGCGTCGTCAGGCCGAGCCAGAGGCTCGACAGGCGGGGCGTCAGGACGGGCACCGGGACCAGCCAGCGCTTCAGGCCCCTCTGCGCCGCGTACTCCCTCATCAGGTCGCCGTACGTGACCTGGTCGGCGCCGCCGATCTCCACCGTGCGTCCTTCGCCGGGCGCCAGATCGAGGGCGGCGAGCAGGTACGCCACGAGGTCTTCGATCGCGATCGGCTGCGCCTTCGTCTCCACCCAGCGGGGGCAGACCATGATGGGGAGACGCTCGACGAGCGACCGGATGAGCTCGAACGACAGGCTCCCCGAGCCGAGGACGACCGAGGCGCGCAGCTCGACGACCGGGACGCCCGAGGCCGATCGAAGCACGTCGCCCGTCTCCTGGCGGCTGCGGAGGTGGGAGGAGAGACCCGCTCCCGCCTCGCCGAGTCCGCCGAGGTAGATGATTCTCCGGACCCCCGCGGCCCGGGCCGCCTCGCCGAAGTTCCGGGCGGCGAGGCGATCCTGCTCTTCGAACGCGGCCCCCGCCGCCATCGAGTGGACGAGGTAGTACGCCGTGTGGACTCCCGCGAGCGCGGGCTCGAGCGTCTCGCGCCGCAGGCAGTCGCCCGGGACGACCTCGGTCCCCTCGCGGACCCGGGAGGCGAGGCTCTCCGGCCGCCGGGCGAGGCAGCGCACGCGGCAGCCGCGATCCGCGAGCGCGCGCAGGAGCCGGCCGCCGACGTAACCGGTCGCACCCGTGAGGAGAATCAGCCCGGGCGAGGCGTCCTTCGACGAATCCCGCATTCCGTCATCGTACAGCTACACCTACGCCGTCATCGGCCATCCTGGCCGCGACCATCTGTGGACTCCGGGCAGGGCCCCACGATGAACGGATCGACCTGCGAGGCCTGGGTCGTGCGGCTCGGGAAGCTGGTCGAGACTCTGGCGCGCTGAGGGCTACGACGGAGGGGAGGTGCGGGCTCGGGCGAGCCCCGGGCTTCCGGCTCACCGGATCGTCACCCGCTATGGCGCCTTCTGGATGAGGGCCTTCATCTCGGCAGTCTTCGCGGTGTCGAGCAGGAGCTTCTTGAACTTCGCGGTCTTCGCCCCCGACTTCAGCAGGAGCTTCACGACGTCGACGTGGCCCTCCGTCACCGGGCCGTGGAGGACCGGCGCGCCGTTCGGCGCGGAGTTCGGGTCCGCGCCCGCCTTCAGCAGGACCTCCGTCACCTCGAGCTGTCCCTGTCTCGCGGACTCGTGCAGGGGTGTCATCCCGTACTCGTTCCCCTTCTTCACGTCCGCGCCCGCCGCGACGAGGGCACGGACCAGCTCGACATCGCGGCCGTCCACCGCCTCGGCGACGATCGTCTTGCCGTACTCCATCGCGGGAGCGTTCTTCGCGTCGGGCTTCACGCCACCGGCCAGGAGCGCCTTGACCGAGTCGAGGTTCTTCTGCGAGACCGCGACCCAGAGGGCGGTGCGGCCGCGGTCGTCCTTCGTCGACGGATCGAAGCCGGCGGCGAGGAAGAGGGCGATCGCCTTCGAGTCTCCGCCGTCGACACGTGAGAAGAACGTCTTCGCGTCGTACGCGAGGCCAATCCTCTTCAGCTCCCCCTTCGGGTCCCCGGGCGAGGCGGAGGGAACGGAGTCCGCGGTGCCGGAGCTCCCGGCCGCCGGGAAGGCGGCCGCGCCCCCCTTCGGCGCGATCGTCGGCTTCGCCGCGACGTCCGCCTTCGTCGCTCCCTCGAGGAGAGGAATGACGTTGGGCGACTTGCTCTCCTTCGCGAGCTGCACGAGGGTCTTGCCGTCCTTCGTCTTCTGCCTCGGGTCGGCGCCGGCCTTCAGGAGGATCGGGACCATCTTCACGCGGTCGTAGGCGGCGGCGAGGACGAGAGGCGTCTGGCCTTGCGAGTCCTTCGCCTCCACCTTCGCCCCCGCCTCGAGGAGGATCTCGGCGGACGCCGCGTTGTCCCACTCGATCGCGTCGTGCAGCGGCGTCCGGCCGTTCTTGAACTTCGCGTTCACGTCGGCGCCCGCCGCGACGAGGACCTTCAGCGCGTCGGTCTTCCGGGCCTTGAGCCCGAAGGCGAGAGCCGTCTGCTGCCTCTCGTCGCGCGCCTCCAGCGGCGCGCCCGCGGCGATCAGAGCCGCGGCGATCTCGCCGTCCCCCTCCTCCGCCGCGACGTGGAGCGCCGTCTTTCCCCAGGAACAGACGGCCTTCGGGTCGGCGCCGGCGGCCAGAAGCGCGGCGACGTTCTTCGGGGCCGGCTCGTCGGCCGCCTTGCAGAGAGGGGTGTCGCCGTTCTTCGCGGCGACGTTCGGGTTGGCACCGGCCTTCAGGAGGAGCGCGAGGACCTTCCCCTCCGCGTTCCCGGCTGCGCCGTGGAGCGCGGTCGTCCCCTTTTCGTCGGCTGCGTCCGGGGACATTCCGGCCTCGAGGAAGAGCGCCACCGTCTTCGGCTCCTCCTTCTTCGCCTCCCACAGGAACTTCTCGGTGGTGAAGGCGAGCCCCTCCTTCTCGAGCTTCTTCAGCGCCTTCGCCTGGTCGGCGTGGGCCGGAGAAGCGAGGGCAAGGACGACGGCGGCGGAGACGCAGAGTGAGCGAGACGACATGTCCGTTCTCCTCGAAAGGGTATTCACCGCGTAAACGCGCGGGCGGGACAGGTTGTATTCCTCGGGCGCGCAGAGTCTAGCAGCGGCCCGAAAGCCGGAACAGGCGGCGGCCGGCGCCGCGCATCGGAATCCTCTCGCCCCTCGTCGGGCCGCGACAACGATGAAGAGAATCCATCCGCAGGAGGAATGGCGCCCGTCGCTGGATGTCCATGGACGACTGCAGCACCCCGCATCGTATCGGCCAGGCCTTTTTGAGACGCGCTCGACCCGGCGCGTATATTCGCGTCAGAGGAAATGGCTATGAAACCCTTGGCGATCCTCGCGACGGTGGCCGCTCTCGCCGGGTGCTCGACGAGCACGACGGAACGCCTCCGGCTGCCGCCCCTCCAGACGGTGCCCCACGTCGACCTCGCGCGATACGTCGGGACCTGGTACGAGATCGCCAGCTTCCCGCAGAGCTTCCAGCGGGGCTGCGTCGCTACGACGGCGACCTACACGATCCGGGGCGACGGCGACATCGACGTCCTGAACCGCTGCCGCAAGGAGACGCTCGACGGACCGGAAAAGTCGGCGCTCGGTCGCGCCCGGGTGGTGGACGGCGCCACGAACGCCAGGCTCGAGGTGAGCTTCTTCCGCCCGTTCTGGGGCGACTACTGGATCGTCGACCTCGGCGCCGACTACGACTACGCCGTCGTCGGGCACCCGGGCCGGGACTACCTCTGGATCCTGAGCAGGACCCCGACGATGCCCGAAGCGACCTGGGAGGGCATCCTCGCGCGGCTGAAGGCACAGGGCTACGACCCGTCTCGCCTGAAGCGCACCCTTCACTGAAAGGCCGTGACCAGCCTCCTGCCGACCCGCCGCGCGGCGTCGGACGCCTCGCCGAGCAGGTCCGCCAGAATGCGACGCCGGTCGGTCAGCGACGCCAGGTAGAACGGCACGACGCAGCCGCACCGGTTGCAGTCCGCCCGGGGACCCAGCATGCACTTCTCCTTCTGCACGCCGTCGGGGCCGAAGGCGAAGGCCTTCCTTGAGAAGAGGCAGTTGTCCGTCACCTGCCGGCAGACGTCCGACTTCATCATCCGGAAGGCGCGCTCGGGCAGGACGAAGAAGTCCCCGTAGATCGCCTTCAGCGCGAGCAGCTTGTCGAGGACGACGTCCCGCTCCGACAGCGGCAGGAAGAGTCCGTCGTCCCCGTCGCACATGTCGCCGATCGGCGTGTAGAAATCGAACGTCATGTTCGCGGCCCCCGCGCGGGACCAGTCGACGATCGCCTGCTCGAGGCAGTCCACGTTCGCCCGGGTGATGCAGTAGGCGATGGTGACGCTCAGGCTGGGCCGCTCGGCGACGTGCTGCATGGCCCGCCTGTAGATGCCCTTCCGGCGCCGGATCCGCTCGTGCGTCTCCTCGTCGCCGTCGATGGAGATGTACCAGCTCACGTCCGGCCAGTCGGGGAGAGGAATCGTGCCGTTGGTGACGACGGTGTTGAACCTGAAGTACTTCCGGCCGCGGTCGATCAGCTCCTTGCGGATGAGCGGCTCCCCACCCACCCAGGTGCACTGGAAGAACGGGAACTTCAGACGCGACGTGCTCCGTTTCAGCTCCTCGAGCTTCGCGATCCAGTCGTCGACGGAGAGCTCGGGCCTGTTCGCGTAGGCGGGCGCGGCGCCGTCTCCTCCCTCGAAGAAGTAGCAGTGCGAGCAGCGGAGGTTGCACTCCTTGGAGACATCGATCGAGCCGAAGGCGTACCGCGGGAAGCCGAAGAGGAAGAAGCCGACCTTGGCGAAGTCGTACGGGACGATCAGCCGGCGCGCACGGCGGGCCTGCGGCTCGTGATGAAGGGTCAGGCACGACCCCGGTTTCTCCGAGACGGAACGCACCATCTCGTTCCGTCAGGCCCGGATGGCGTCCGGCAGGCGATCCCGCCAGCCCGCCAGCTGCCTGGCCACCGGCAGCTCCCGCACGCGCACGCCGGTCGCCGCGTGGATCGCGTTCGCGATGGCGGCGCCGGCGGGGGGCACACCCGGCTCGCCGATCCCTCCGGGGAGGCCCTCGCTTTCCACCAGGTGGACGTCCACGGCGTGCGGCGCGGCGCGGAGGCGCGTCACGTCGTAGTCGCGGAAGTTGCGCTGGACCACCTTTCCCTCGGCGAAGGAGATCTCGCTGGTGAGGACGTTGCTCATCGCCATGACGACCGCCCCCTCCATCTGCGACCGCGCGCGATCGGGGTTGGCGACGAAACCGGCGTCGACGGCGACCGTGGCGCGGGGCACCAGCACGGTGCCGTCGGCGAGGACCTCGACCTCGACGACGACGGCGACGTAGGAGAGGAAGCTCCGGAGCATCGCGATGCCGCGTCCTCTCCCCTTCGGGAGCGCGCCACCCCAGCCCGACTTCTCTGCGGCGAGCCGGACGACGCCCTTGGCGCGGGCGGAGTCGAGCGGATAGTCGCGCCACGCCGCGTCGTAGTTGCTCGCCGGCGCGGCCAGCCCCGCCTGGGAGAGGTCGACCTTGCGATCGGGCCCGAGGAGCGCCAGCAGGAACGGCACGGGGTCCTTCCCGGCGGCGTGGGCGAGCTCGTCCACGAACGAGCCGATGGCGAGCCCGTGGTGAATGGCGTTCACCGATCGAAACCAGCCGATGCGGGTGTGCGCGACGGCCGGGCAGACCTCGACGCTCAGGTTCGGGATCGCAAACGGGATGTCGCTCGCGCCGTTGGTGAGGTCGTCGGCATCCGGACCCGTGACGCCGGGCGCGAAGGTGGCGGGGATCGCCGGGTAGGCGGAGCGGTGCCGCCAGGCGACGACCGCCCCCTGCGCGTCGAGCCCGGCCTCGAGCCGGTGGGCGGCGACGGTGTGGTAGTAGCTGTTCTGGAGATCGTCCTCGCGCGTCCACTGCACCCGGACCGGGGCGCCGGTTTCGCGGGCGAGCCAGGCGGCCTCACAGAGGAAGTCGGGCTTGGACTTTCGGCCGAAGCCGCCCCCCAGGAGCGTCACGTGCACGGTCACCTTCGAGACGTCCAACCCGAGGAAGGTGGCGATCGTCGTCCGCGCGTCCGCCGGCGACTGGGTGGGAGCCCACACCTCCACGACGCCGTTCGTCACCTGAGCCACGGCCACCACCGGCTCCATCTGCGCGTGCGCGAGGTGCGGAACGAAGTACTCCGCGGAGATCGAACGGGGCGCCGAGGCGAGCGCCGCGTCCACGTTGCCCTGTGCGCGACCCACCTTCCCCGCCGAGCGGACGGAGGCCTCGAGCTCTTTCCTGTACCTCTTCGAGTCGTAGCCCGCGTTGGGGCCGGGCGTCCAGGTGATCGCGAGCGCCTTGCACCCCTGCATGGCCGCCCAGGTGCTGCTGGCAACGACCGCCACCCCGCCCAGCGGAAGGAAACCGCCCGGAATCGGAGTCACGGGAATGCGGAGCACCCTCTCGACGCCCGGCACCTTCAGGGCCGCTCGGTCGTCCACCGTCGCGACCGTGCCGCCCCAGACCGGCGGCCGGGCGATCACCGCCGTCTTCAGGCCGGGAGGCCTCACGTCCGCGCCGTAGACCGCCGTGCCGGTCGTCATCGGCACGAGGTCGATCGACGGCATCTTCTTCCCCTGCCAGCGCCGCTCGGCGATGCTCTTGACGCGCAGCCGCTCCTTCGGGGGCATCGGGAGAGCTCGCGCCGCTGGGACGAGGGAGGCGAACGTCCGGGAGCGCCCGCTCGCCTCGTGCACCACCGTGTGCTGCCGCGCACGCACCTCGCCTTGAGCCACGCCCCACTCCTTCGCCGCCGCGTCCTCGAGCAGGGCCCGGACCGTCGCCCCCGTCTCGCGGTACCTCGGAAGGAAGGCGCGGATGCTCGTCGAGCCATCGGTGTTCTGCGAACCGTACTTCTTGTCGTCGCCGTCGGCCTGGACGACCCGGCACCGGGCCCAGTCGGCCTCCATCTCGTCGGCGATGATCATCGGCATCGTGGTGCGGATCCCCTGCCCCATCTCGGAGCGATGGCAGACGATCGACACCGTCCCGTCCGGATGGAGCGCGACGTACGCCAGGGGCGACCAGGGTTCGACGCCCGCGGCCGGAAGCTCGACGGCCTCCAGCCGGCGAATGCCGCCGGGATCGAGGGCGATCACCAGGCCGCCCAGCCCGACGAGGTGCAGGAAGCGCCGGCGTTCTGGATCGGCGGGGGTGTCGCGGAGGTCGTGACGGCTCATGGCTTCTTCTGCGCGGCCGCGTGGATGGCGGCGCGAATTCGGGGATAGGTGCCGCAGCGGCAGATGTGTCCCTGCATCGCCTCGTCGATGTCGCCGTCCGTCGGTTTCGGCTTGCTCGCCAGGAGCGCCGCCGCGCCCATGATCTGTCCCGGCTGGCAGTAGCCGCACTGCGGGACGTCGAGCTCCCGCCACGCCACCTGCGCCGGATGCCCGCCGGCGGGATGCAGCCCCTCGATCGTCGTGACGGCACGCCCCTCGAGCGTCGACATGCGGCGCTGGCAGGAGCGGACCGGCTCGCCGTCGACGTGCACCGTGCAGGCGCCGCAGGCCGCGATGCCGCAGCCGAACTTCGTCCCGGTGAGCCCGAGCTCGTCGCGGAGGTACCAGAGCAGCGGCAGGCCGGGGTCGCCGGAGAACTTCCGGCGCGATCCATTCACGGAGAGAGTGATCATCGGGCGCTCCTCATCTGACGACCGGGCCGGATCTGGACTCGAGATGGTGGAGACGATACCGCCATTCGCCCCCCGGGCGGGAGCGCGGCCGGCCGGCCCGTCCCCTTGAAAACTCTTCATCTCCGGATGCAGAGTTTTCAGCTCGTCGGGTGCGACCGCGTCCCGGCCGAATGGCCAGACCCTCTCCCGAACCCCATTTCACTCCAGCGAGCGGGCAGGCTCGCCGACTTCGATCAGCCCGAGCCTGGCTCCCCATTCCGGAGTCTGGCTCGGATCTCGCAAGTAGTTCCCACGATCGAAAGGTCGATGGTCTCCGATGCAAGCCAACGAAACCGCTCTACCGGCGCCGGCTCCCGGGAACACGGCAGCGCCCTCCGAACACCACCAGACCAGCCAGAACATAGAGGCCGTTCTGGACTTCTACGCGCGCGAGGAAGAGAGGGTCACCAGGTCGCAGCGGCTCCTCGAACGGATCAGTCTCCTCATCGGGCAGCCGGCCTTTCTCGGCTTCATTCTCGCTTTCGTCGCGATCTGGATGCTCGCCAATTCCACGTTCCGCCGGGCCGGCGCCGCCGCATTCGACGCGCCGCCCTTCTTCTGGCTGCAGGGCATCGTCGGACTCGGCGCGTTGATGAGCGCCATCGTGGTTCTTTCCAGGCAGAGCCGGCTCGCCAAGATGGCCGAACAGCGGGCTCACCTGGATCTGAAGCTGATCCTGATGACCGAGCAGAAGACCGCCAAGCTCATCGACCTGATGGAAGAGCTGAGGCGCGACCTGCCTGATGTCATCAACCGCCACGATCCCGAGGCGGCGGTGTTGCAGCAGTCGATGAATTCGGATCAGGTGCTCGCAGCTCTGGATGAACGGCCGGCCCATGCCCAGCGAGCGAAGCTCGGTGGAGAAGACCAGAATGATTCCTGAGACGACGGACAGCCCCGCGGCAGCGACGCGGGAACCTCTTCCCGCTACGTCGCCTGGCCTTCCTCGTCATCGCGGGCGCGTTGCTCCTGTTCGTCTGGATGGTCCGCGGCGTGGCGCTGCCGGTGCTCGTCTCGACCCTGTTTGCCGTCCTGCTGTACCCCCTGTTCACGAGGCTCGAGAAGCGGCTGGGCAAGCGCGCCGCCCTCGCTCCGGCGCTCGTGACGGCCGGCTCCATCCTGGTCGTCTTCCTCCCGCTCTCCTTCGTCGTGTTCATGGCCATCCGCTCCGTACGCTCCTTCTTCTCGAGCGGCTTCGATCAGAAGATTCTGGATATCAGCGACTGGGTGGTCCGGCAGCTCGTCCGCCTGGGCGGACTCCTCGAGACCGTGGGCCTCGAGACTTCGCCCGAGAAGCTCAGGGAGACACTCGTCACGAGCGCCCAGGAGGGGGGCAAGAAGCTGGCCGAGATCCTCGGCGGGCTCGCCTCCGGCACGCCGCAGCTGGTGCTGGCCTCGTTCCTCTTCGTGATCGGTCTCTACTTCTCGTTGCGCGACGGCAAGGCCGTGGCCCGGCGCCTGGCGGCACTGCTTCCGTTCTCGGCCCCCGACGTCGACGCGCTGTTCTCGTCGGTGCACGCCACGGTCAAGGGCGCCATCCTCGGCTCCGCTCTGACGGGCGCCGTGCAGTCGGGGCTGTGCATCCTGATGCTGTTCATTCTCGGCGTGCCCGGCCCCTTCCTGTGGGGCACGTTCGCCTTCGCGCTCTCCTTCATCCCGATGTTCGGAACCGCACCGGTCACGGCGGGCGCGACGATCTACCTGTTTGCCTCCGGCCACCCGGTGAACGGCATCGTCATGGGCGCGGCCGGGGTCCTCATCGGCCTCTCCGACAACATCGTTCGGCCCTGGGTACAGGGCTCGCAGGACCACATGCACCCGCTGATCGCGCTGCTCGCGGTCTTCGGCGGGCTCGAGGTGTTCGGCTTCGCAGGCGTGTTCATCGGGCCCGTCGTGGCCGCCTGCGCCCTGTGGGCTCTCGATGTCTACGGGCGCTCGAGGCTGGCCGGGAGCAGTCTCCGGCTTCCATCAACGGGCAGCTGAAGGCTCCGTCGTCAGGCGTGTGCCGGGAATGAGCCCGACACGGGCCCGTCAGCCAGGCTCGCCCAGCCTCTCGATCGCCGCTCGCAGGACCTCGGCGGACTTCCCGAGGGCGGAGGACTCCGCCTGGGCCAGCTCGAGCGGGAGGACCGTCTCGACGCCACCCCGGCCCACGACGGCGGGAAGGCTCAGACAGACGTCGGGAAGGCCCAGGATGCCCTTCACGGGGGTGGAGACCGACAGCACGGCGCGCTCGTCGCGCAGGATCGCCTCGACGATCCGGAGAAGTCCGGCGCCGATGGCGTAGTACGTCGAACCCTTCCGGGCGATGATCCGGGCGGCCGCGTCGCGTGTTTCGGCCGCGATGCGCACCCGGATCGCGTCGTCGAACGGGATGCCGTTTGCGGCCGCGTAGGCCGCGAGGCTCATCCCGGCGACGTTCGCCCCCGACCAGACGGGGACCTCGCTGTCGCCGTGCTCGCCCACGACCCACGCGTGAACACTCTGGGGATCGATGTCGAGGTGCCTGCCGAGGAGGACCCGAAACCGTGCGGTGTCGAGGATGGTCCCCGAACCGATGATCCGCGCCGAGGGGAGGCCGGACAGCTCGACCGCGAGGTGCGTCAGGACGTCGACCGGGTTGGCGGCAATGACGACGATCGCGTCCGGGGCGTACCGGACGATCTCGGGGAGAAGTCCGCGGAAGATCGCCGCGTTGCGCTTCATGAGGTCGAGCCGCGTCTCGCCGGGCTTCTGGGCGGTGCCGGCCGTGACGACGACGATGGCGGCTCCCGCGCAGGCGGAGGGAGGTCCCGCCTCGACGCGCGAGGCGCGAGCGAACGGGATCGTGTCCTGGAGGTCGAGGGCTTCGCCCTCCGCCTTCCGGACGTTCGCATCGACGAGAACGATCTCGGAGGCGAGGCCCGAGAATACGAGGGCGTAGGCGAACGTGGAGCCGACGGATCCCGCGCCGACGACCGCGACGCGAACGGGGCGGGCGGATGCAGGCGTCATCAGCTGGTTATACGACGGCCCCGCGAACCTGGATCGCCGGCCGAGAAGATTCGCGCCGCTATCTGAAGCTTTCCCGGTGATCGAGGACTTCGTAGCTGACGAGCCTGCGACGCACGAGGACTTCCTGCTCTCCCGAATGCTGGAAAATCGTGGTTCCGGACAGCACCATCCGTGGAATCCGCCGCTTTCGATGACGCTCGCCCCCGGCTCCCGCCTCGGCCCCTACGAGATCAACTCTCCCCTCGGCGAGGGCGGGATGGGGGTCGTCTACCGCGCCACCGATCCGAAGCTCAGGCGCGAGGTCGCGATCAAGGTCCTTCCCGAGGCGTTTGCCGCGGATGTCGATCGCCTCGCGCGTTTCGAACGTGAGGCGCAGGTCCCGTCCCAGCTTCAGCACCCGAATATTGCCTCGATCTACGGTCTCGAAGAGTCCAGCGGCGTGCGCGCCCTCGTCATGGAGCTCGTCGAGGGCGAGGACCTCTCCGAGCGGCTGAAGCGCGGGCCTCCTCCTCGCGAAGAGGTGCTCACTGTCTCGCGGCAGATCGCGGAGGCTCTCGAAGCCGCGCACGAGAAAGGAATCGTTCACCGCGACCTCAAACCGGCCAACGTCAAGCTCACCCCGGAGGGGAAGGTCAAGGTCCTCGACTTCGGCCTCGCCAAGGCGATGGACCCGCCCGCGCGAAGCACCTCCGCGGCCGACCTCGCCCGATCGACCACGCTCACGAGCTCGCCCTCGCTGACCTCTGCCTACGGCACGCAGCTCGGCGTCATTCTCGGCACCGCGGTTTGCGGCGACGAGGCGGGGGACCTCTTCCTTCTGCCCCTCTCGGGAGATCGCACGCCGGTTCCCTTCCTCTCTGCTCCCGGACGGCAGGCCCACGCGCAGCTCTCGCCCGACGGGAGCCTCTTCGCCCACGCCAGCAACGAGCAGCGTTCGTTCGGGGTATTCGTCGGAACGGTCCCTCCGAGCGGCGCGATCTGGCAGATCTCGACCGGGGGTGGGACCATGCCGCGCTGGCGCCGCCTCGGGCGCGAGCTCTACTACCGCGCCGCCGACCGCAGTCTCATTGCGCGCGCGTGATCCCGCCTGGAAAGGTAGACTCGCAGGCACTTGTTCGTCGATGGAAAAGGAGCTTCGTCATGAGGCGATTTGCGTTCGTCGTCCATTTCTTCGTTCTCGCACTGGCGGCCGTCGCCGCCACGAACGCGACAGCCTCGACCTTGAAATTCAACACGGCCGACGGGCGGGTCGAGGCGGGAAAGACCGTCCGCGCGACGATCACGCTTGGCACGCCTGTCCCGGGGCTAATCGACCTGACGGTGACCTGCTCCAACAATGCCATAGCCAGGGTCCCGCCGCGGGTGAGCATCTCGCGCCTCTCGTCCAGCGTCTCGTTCGACGTCGAAACGAGCGCGGTGACCTCGGACTCCACCGTGACCATCACGGTCGACACTCTGATCCCGAGCCCCAAGGTTCCGCCGGCGACCGGAAAGCTGACCATCCTCCGGGAGCCGCAGGTGGCCTCGGTCGCCTTCGAGCCGGCGACGGTCAAGTCGGGACAGACTACCGTGGGGGCCCTTACCCTGGGTCGTACGGCTGCGTTCGGCGGGGTTACCGTGCCGCTCCGGTCCCCCGACTCCGCCCTCCTGCGGCTGCCGGCCACCGTCACCGTGCCCGCCGGCTCGACGTCCGTGACGTTCAACCTGACGGGCCCAGCCGTGACCCAGAACCGGGTGTTCAGCGTGGAGGCGCCCCTCGGGGGGATCGCACGGTCTGGTCAGCTCCTCGTCGAGCCCCCGCCGCTCGCAATCACAAGCATGACACTCCCCGCCCAGGTGATCTCGGACGAGCCGGCCGTGCGCGGGACGATCACATTCAACCGCCCGGTCGGCGGCGTCTTCAGCGATCCGATCGCGCTGACGGCCGACAACCCGGCCCTGGTCTTTACCGCGAGCGTCCTGGCGCGCGGTGGGGTGACCTCGCTCGACGTCAATGTCGCCGCCCGCGGCGTCGCCGCGGTTGCGCCACCCGCGACGGTCCGGCTCACGGCGACCCTGGGAAGCTCGTCGCAGAGCGCGACCACCACGGTCGTCGGCCGGAAGGTCACCCTGGCCGGGATCGTGGTCCAGGGAGCCGGAGTCACCTGTGGACAGCCTCCGAAGGAAGGGCAGGTCTCTCTCAACGTGCCGACGCCGGCAGCGGTGACGGTCACCCTTTCGAGCAGCATCCCGAACCTCCAGGTTCCGGGGTCGGTGACCATCGCGGCCGGCCAGAGCGTGGCGTCGTTCCAGGTCAGCGGCACCGGTCTCCCGCCGGGCGCATCCACGCTCCAGGCGACCCTCACCGCGAGCCTCGGCGGCGGCAGCCGGTCCACCACGGTGGCGGTCTTCTCTCCGCTCCCGGTGATGGCAAGCCTCACCGTCCCGGCGACGTACCTCTCCGGTGGACCCGCTCAGACCGGACAGGTGACGCTCGCCGAGGCGAGCCGGAAAGACGTGTCCGTATCGCTGACGCGCACGTTCCAGGGCCTCGAGATGCCCAACACGATCGTGATCCCGGCAGGCCAGACGACCGGGAGCTTCACGATCACCCCGACGGGTCTTCCGGAGGGGGCCCGGCCCATGACCTCGACGATCTCGGCCGGAGCGGGCCTCACCTCGAAATCGGCCACCGTCACGATCACCGCCCCGCCGCCGACCATCACGATCCGCTCGGTCACCTTCTCTCCGCCCGGGCCTCTCAGGGGAGGAGCCACGACGTCGGGGACGGTGACGCTGAGCGGTCCAGCGCCCGGCGGCGGGACCACGGTGGTCGTCGGGGTCGTCCAGGGGCGGAGCTTCACGTCTGTGGCCCCGGTCTTGGTTTCGATTCCGGCCGGCGCGACGACCGGGACGTTCCAGGTCCGGACGACGAACAACTTCCTGAGCGACGCCTCCGGGACGCCCATGGAAGCCGGGCTAGGGTGTATCTCCGCGAACCTCGGAGCGCAGCAGGGCGTGCGGGGGTGCATCAGCGTCGGACCGTAGTCGAGAAAGGGAGCGACAGAGGACCTGGGAGGAGAACGGCGCCCGTGCGGATTCGTGCGGGCGTGTCCCCAGGCCCCCCGCCCGCACGCCCTCAGGCGCTCGGATCGGCGGAGGCGTCCCCCGTCTCGCGCGCGATCAGGCCACCGATCTCGGCGAGCGCCTCCGGCGAGTCCACGCCGATACGTCGCGCGACCTCCATCAGGTAGCCCCGGTCGATCGTCGAGAGGAAGAACCGAAGGAGAGGGCTGGCGCGAAAGTCCGTCCACTCCGTCTGCTCGAGGATCATCCGTCCCTCGGGAAACTCGCCAAGGAACCGGGCCAGAGCCTCGTAGAGCGAAGACAGTCCGAGGCCGGAATGACGCAGGAGCGCCCCCGTGAGGTCGTTCATCGTGCCCGGGAACGTCCCTCTCAGGAACAGGTAACCGTAGAAGAGCTCGTAGAACCGTTTCGTGTCGTCGAGGGTGAGCGACGGGCTCGCGAGCACCGTGCCGCCGTGCTCTCCGGCCAGCGCCAGGCCGTCCGCGCCCCCGGCGTAGAGCCGCGTTCCCGGATGGACGCTCGTGACGAAGAGAATCGGAGTCGGCCGGCGGCCGTTCTTCCCCGAGAGCGTTCCGATGTAGTCGACCGTGGCGCGGAAGTCCTCGAAGGCGTCGTTCTCGAGACCGTACATCGCATCGATGCAGAGGTTGACGTTCGTGCGATCCAGCACCGCTTCGGCGTTGCGGCGGAAGCGCGCGAGATCGACCTTTCGCCCGCTCTTCCGGAGCGTCTCCTCGTTCACGCTCTGAAGGCCCACCTCCATCATCGCGAAGCCGGCCTTCCCCAGGAGGTCGATGAGCTCCTCGTCGAGCCACTCGAGCATGAACTCGCCGATGAAGGTCGTCCCATGGTTGTGACGGACGAGGAACTCCAGCAGAGACCTCGTCCTCTCCGGACTCACGTTGAAGATCGTGTCGTAGAACTCGACCTGCGGCACCTTCCGGGTCTCGAGGAGGTACCGGAGCTCCTCGTGGACCCGGGCCATCGAGTAGCCCCCGGTGCGCCGACGTCCGCGGCCCTCGTAGCAGAAGCTGCAATCCCAGACGCAGCCGCGGTAGGTCTCGACGTACACCGTCGGGTACTCGTCGTAAGAGTCGAAGACGCCGTCGAGGTACGGCGAGGGAACGTCGTCGAGCTCGCCGTGCTGGACGAGCTTCATCCCGTCCGCGCGCGCGAGGTCCGCAGGGCTGTAGAGGCCCTCGAAGGGACCTGGCTTCCCTCCCGAGGAGAGGGCCTTCAGCACGTGGACGAAAGCCCACTCGCCTTCGCCGACGACGCAGTAATCCACCAGTCTCTCCAGCGCGCGGGGATCCTGGGCGATCGCATCGATGCCGCCGAGAAGAACCGTGGCGTGGGGTTGCAGGCGCCTGAGGTCACGGAGGAGCTCGAGAACCTTCGGCCCGTGCCCGTGGTGCACGGAGAGCCCGTAGACGTCGGAGGGCGGCGACAGGAGGTCGAACAGGATGTGCCGGTTCGTCTTCAGGACCGAGTGGTTCACGACCCGCACCTCGACGTCGGGGAGGTGGCGCCTCGCGGTCGCGGCAAGCGTGAAGGTGCCTAAGGAGTAGTGGCGATCGTTGCAGTTGATCGAGAGGAGCGTGACTCTCATCGGGTCATCCGAAGGGGTGGATGTCGCGGGATTCGGGCAGCCCCTGCCGCGCCGCGTGGAGCCGGGGCGTCCCGACGCTCCCAAAGGAGAGCAGCGGGAGGCCCGGCGCGACGATCCGGACGACCTCGAATCCGCACGCTGCGCAGTCGGGCGGAGTGAGGACGACCGCGACGGAGTCGGGTGCGAGCGAAAGGAGCTCCGACTCGAGGGCGGCGACGGGCACTCCGGGCGCCTCGGGACGGGAAACCGGCAGATCCGGCGCGAGCTCCTGAACGAGCTCCCGGGCGCGGGTCCGGGTGGCGAAGTAGTTCGTGTGGGCGTCCGGCCGCGCCAGCAGGGACGGGGTCTCGCCGAGCGGGGTCTCGACGTCGTGGCTCACCATCCACTGCCACAGGAGGGCGGCCTCGACGGTCGCGCCCGCCGCAGCCTCGGCGACGTCGAGCCGGGCGGCGAAGCCGACGGCCACCCAGGGGAACACGTCGCCGGTCACCACGGCGAGCACGGCCGGGACTTTCGGCGGCAGGGCGAGGCCGCGCAGTGTGAGCGTGAGGCCCGCGCCGGGAAGACGTTCGAGGAGGGGCGAGAGGCGCTCCGGCAGGAGGGCGGGGTCGAGGAGGGGTCCGAACGAGCGGCGATGCCAGGCCTCGACGACGCGGAATCGCTCGAGGGTCTCCAGGAGCGCCCGCTGACGGGCACTGGCGAGGGTGCGGTGGCTCGCGAGGCCGCTCGAGAGCATGGGGGCGTATCGCGGCTCGACCCGGTTCCAGGAGCGGGTGTGGAAGACCGACGCGGCCGGCACGAAACGCCGGCCCCCCGATGCGATCGCCGCGCCTTCGATCCAGGCGAGCTCCGACTCGGGATCGATCGGGCGGTAGCCCGTGAGCTCGCGCTGCCGCTCGTCGAATCCGCAGAAGAGGTCGAGCGGCGGCGTCAGGCCCGCGAGCGCGCTCCCCTTCTCTCGCACGAGCCGGCCCGCGACGGGATGCAGCGCGGCATAGCGCTCGACCGCCTCCCCGAGCTGGACTTCGAAGGCGGCGGCGAGATCGGGTCCGTGGCCTCTCGCGACTTCGGGCTCGTCCTCGAGGGGCATGTGCACGCGACCGATGACGGCGCTCCAGAGAAGCGACGCGTCCGCGCCCGCGTCGTAAACGTCGATTGCGGACGTGATTCCCGTCAGCGGGTCTCGGAGAAGGGCGGAGGGGAGCGGACGCTCGCGCGAGGCGACGGGGTCCCCGCCACAGCGCGGGCAGCCCGGGGCACGGAGCAGCGGGTGCCACGTCGCCTCCTCCCCTGCGACCCGCAGCACGGGCGCGAGGTCCGGCTCGACGCGGTCCAGGGCCTCGAGCACCTCCGGCTGAAGAGAGGCCGTGTCGACCGTGAAGATCGGCGACTCCATCTCGAAGCCCGCCTCGACGAGCCGCGCCTCGAGGCAGAGGGAGCACGGCGCGTCGCCCGTTTTCACGAGGCACGCCCCGGCGCTCGTCTCGATCCCGACGACGCCGTCGTGAGGGCCGCCGGGCGGGCCGAAGCCCCCCTCCGCGCCGCTGGCCTCACGACCGGCAGTCACGAGGAAGCCAGCAGCCCGTCGACGGAGTGCCGGAAGATCCCGCGCACGAGGGTGCAGAAGACCGGCCCCGGGTTCCCCCGGGCCTTCCCCGTGGCCACGGTGCTCTGAGCCATGCACCCGCCCCCGCAGAGCCCCTCCACCTCGCAGCCCGCACAGCCGTCCACGCGGTCGCCGGTCCGATCCTCGTAGAGGGGCAGAACCGGCAGGCGGGAGCCGCGCTCGGCATCCGAGAGGTCGCCGTAACGGCTGCCGGGGATCGCGTGGCAGACGACGAGGTCGCCTCCTGGCCCGACGGAGAGCTCCGAGTTCGTGACGGAGCAGAAGTGCCCCGAGGCGCCGTCCTCGTCGAGGAGGGCGTCGAACGCCCAGAAGAGCTTCCCCCCGACCGGCAGGTCCGCTCGTCCGCAGAAGTCCAGGACCTCCAGATAGAAGGCGAGCAGCTCCTGGCCGCGTCGTTCGTCGCCGCCGGGCGAGAGGATCGGCTCGAGGGAGAGGGTGATCGGTGCCCGGTGACGGTCGCGCAACTCGACGGCGTAGCGTGCGAGGTCCAGGAGGCCGCGGAGATTGTGCTCCCCCACGACCGCGCTCAGGGACATGGGAATCAGGGCCGCCGCGAGCGCGTTCGCGGCGCGGTCCACCTCTTCGAACGTCCCGCGGCCGCTCTTGAAGACCCGCAGGCGATCGTGTTCCGGACCGACGCCGTCGAGGCTCAGCGCCACGCTGAGGCTTCCGCCTTTCGCAGCGAACGCGTCGACCTGTTCCCTCGTGAGGAGCGTGCCATTCGTGTTCACGATCCAGCGCGGCTCCGGCGAGAGCCCGATCGCGGCCGTTTCGAGGACGTGCTTCATCACGCCCCAGTTGAGCAGCGGCTCCCCGCCGAAGAAACGTATCGAGGAGCGGGCGGCGTCGCCCGGCTGCAGGAGGTCGCGCCAGGCGGCGACCGCCCGGTCCGCGACGTCCACGCTCATCGCGCGTCGCGTCCGGCTCCCCTCGTAGCAATAGCTGCAACCCATGTTGCAGGCGTCCTCGAGCGCGAGGCGGAGGTGCTTCCCCCTCTTTCGGGGATAGACACCGCTCTCCCAGCGCGCGGCGAGAGGATCGCCAGCCGGCATCCCCTCGAGGACCGGCCTCAGCTCGTCGACGTCGAGGTTCCTCCCCGCGATCCTGGCGAGCAGCTCCTCGTCCTCCGTGCGCGCGAGAACGTACCCTCCGGACATCCGGTTGTAGATGAGCGCCTGGCCCTCCCGCGCGAAGATCCGCAACGGTCGAACGAAGACCGGCTTCGTCGCGATCCGGGAGCGCAGGTCGAGCGCCCACGCGTCCAGGACGTTCTCGAGCGGTCGCGCGGGTTCGGGGGCTTCCGAAGAAGGATCCCGACGACCGAGCTCCCGGAAGGGCTCCGCCAGCGCGCCGAGCCGGGCCGCCTTCACGCCTCGAAGCAGCGCCCCGAGACCGTGCTCGCGAACCAGGTACGAAACGAGGTCGTGCGCGAGGAGATACGCCGGGTTCTCGTCCACGGGGTAGTTCGAGAGCTCCAGGAGGCTCGTCGCGTGGGAGCGGCCTCCGCCCCATCGACAGTCCAGCGCGAAGCCGCGGAACGGCTCCAGGAGCACGGCGGCCGCGCAGAGCCTGTCGAGCTCCGCGGGCCTTTGAGCGACGTGTTCGCAGAGGCCCTCCTCGAGCCAAACGGGCACGCGCAGCCCTGCGTATCGGAGAGCCAGGTGGGAGACCTCGTGCCTCAGCCCGCGTTCGAGCGCGGCGAGCCGTTCGCGGCCCCCGTGAGCCCGCACCGCGTCCACCGCGTCGAGATTCACGAGGAGGATCGAATGAACCACGGTCGCGGCCATCCACCCCGCGACCGGGTCGTCGTCGTCGACGCCCAGGACCCGCGCGAAACGGGCCGCGTCGGTCGCTCCGAAGACCGAGACCGAGGACTCCCCGAGTGCGATCTGGGCGGGCAGATCGGCGAGCGCGCCCTGAAGAAGCGGGGCCAGGGCCTCGAGCCGGTCGAGGTCGTTCTTCGTCGCGGCCCCGAGCCGCAGCGAGGGGAGCGTCTTCCTCATCTCCGGGGGCGCCAGGTGGGAGAGGAGCGCCGCGTCGGAGTCCGCCTGGGGCGGCACGAGGAGCCTGCGCGCATGGAGGAGGTCGAACACGTCACGCAGGTTGCCGGCCTCGAGCTCCTGTACGAGCGCCGCGTAGCTCGAGCCGCCGCGCTCGAGGAAGAAGCTCAGAACCTCGACGACCCCTTCGGAAACCTCGAGAGCGCTCTCGGGGAAGAGGGCGTGCGCGATCTCGACCTCGCCCGTCCCTGCCGTCGAGAGCCTCAGGTCCACGGACGGCCGCACGCCCTCGAAATCGGGATCCTCCTCGGCGAGACGCGCCACCTCGCGCGCCGTCGCGCACTCGGGCTCCGCCAGCACCGTCTCGCCGGTGTGATACCGGACCATCATCTTGAGGTATCCCTGACAGCTCCGCTGGAGCGCGCACGGAGAGCAGTCCGAAAGAACGCGGGCCCAGTCGGAAGCGACGGGCACCGCCCCCTCCCCCGAGAGTGCGGTCTCGACGTCCGGGAATCGGTGCGCGGGCACATAGGGGAAAAACGCCGGTCCGTCCGGCCGGACGATCACGTTCAGAGGCGGCCAGGAGAAGGGCTCCCTGGCGGCACTGAGGCCGACGCCCCAGGGGCCGACGAGCTCGACGCCCTTCTTCCGCGCGTGAGCGCTCGCCGAAAGAAGGAGCCTCGCCCGAGCCGAGGCACCGGCGACGTCGATGTCACCGTCGGGAAGCGCCAGGAAGATCCGGCGGCACCCGAGCGACGCGACGAAGTCGACCAGCTCGCGCAGCTCGGCGCCCGACTGGGAGGTGAGAACGGAATTGACCTGGATCGGACAGCCCGCCCGGGCCGCGTTCCGGAGCCCTGCCTCGACGGCAGGCCACGACGTGCGGCCCGCGAGGCTCACTCTCTGCCCGTTCGACTCCTCGTCCGGCCCGTCCACGCTGACGTGGACGTCGACTCCGGCCGCCGAGAGCCGGGCGGCGACCTTCGGCTCGAGCAGAGTTCCATTCGTATTCAGGATGGTGCGGAAACCGAAGCCGTCCCTTTGCAGCGTCTCGGCTTCCGAGAGAGCCTCCTCGACCGCAGCCAGGTTGAGAAGGGGTTCTCCACCGTAGAGGCTCAGGTCCGCGCCGGCGTGCCCGCGCCTTCTCGCCGCCGCCGCGAAGCTCCGAAGAGACGACCGCACGACGGACGCCCGCATCAGGGTCCGGCTTTCCTTCGATGCCTGAAAGTGGCAATAGCTGCAATTCAGGTTGCAGCGATCTGCGACGAGGAGCCGCAGATGGGGTTGGGGCATCTCAGCCGCGGACGCAGCAGCAGTTCGTGCCCGAGACCGAGAAGCTTCCTTTCCTGGGCTTCAGCCAGTCCTGAGCCTTCGTGCTCGTGAGGTCCATCACGAGGGTCCGCGCGTCCTGCCCGGCGTCCGGGTCCTCGAGAGCGAGCATCTTCCCGGAGACGCGCTCGATGTTCGTCTTCAGGTCCACGTTGCTCGGCAGCTTGACGTTGAGCGTTACGACTCGCCTGCCCGAAAGGGTCGTGATCCCCGGCTTCAGGGGAGCCGCGACCCGCGTCGGCACGGGCTGGGCCGCCGCGACCGAAGCGACGAGCCCCGTCGCGCTGACGAGGGCGCCCAGCCCGACCTTCTCGACGAGAAACTCTCGCCGGGAAGGCGATTCGGCCGGGAGGCCCGTGGACGTGCTGGCCGCGCCGCTTTGCACGGGGCCGTGATCATTCCGAGTGTCCTCGTTCATGGCGTCCCCTTTCGTCTTATGCCGAAACTTCGCCTCATTTTACGACAGTCACCCTAGCACGGGGACTCCAGAACGTGAACCGGGATTCTCACCCGAGCTTCGCTGAATCCCGTTCGCCGCTTCTTGCGGTCGCATTCTCGCGCGGTTAAGCTGGTCCAAAGAGGTTCCCAATGCAGTCGAATCGGTGTGCGCCCAGCCTTCGTGTTCTCGTTTTCGCCGCCGCGCTCGGCGGCCTTCCGCTGACCGGGCTCGCGCAGGAGCCCGGCTCTCCCGCGGGCTCCGTGCGCACACCCGCGCCCGGCATCGTTCAGCCCGGCAAGCCTCAGCCGGGGCTCTCGAGCCCGGGATCGACGGGCGGGCTGACGCCTGCCACTCCGCGGAGGCCTTTCGATCCTTCGCCCATCGTCAACCCGAAATTTCCAGGAGCCGGCGGCCCGACGCTCCCCTGCAGCGCCGATGGCAACCCCCGCAAGGTCTTCGTGCGTGCAACCCCTTCCCAGGTTCGTCCGGGCTCGCCCGTGACGCTGCGGGTCAGCGTCGAGTGCCCGCCCAAGACCAGTCAGCGTATCGATTTCACCGGCAGTGCTCCCGGCGTGACGGACCGGTCCGCTGGCGAGACGATGGCCGCATTCCTCAATCAGATCCCAGGCACGACGCTCCCCGCGGGCGCGCTGTTCGTAGAGACGACGTTCACGCCTCGGAGTCTCTCGGCCTCCGTGAACCTGAACCTCACGGCGGCCACCCAGCAGCCGCGCGTCGTGTCCGCGCCGACGACGGTCAGCATCACGGGCGACGGCGTCGCGGCGGCGCCCACCGTGCGTCCCACGGCGCCTGCCGCGGGCTGCGTCCCCAGGGTGACCCTGAACGCCCTGCAGACGGGAGTGATCGGCGGTGCGAACGTCACTGTCGACCTGACGCTCTCCTGCTCCCCGGCCGGGGGCGCCCTCGTCCAGATCATCACTCAGCCCGGCAACCTGCTGCCCGGCCCTCCGGGGGGAACGGTCACCATTCCGGCTGGTCAGACGCGCACCCAGCTGACGCTTCAGGCGGCACGACAGGGAAGCGGAAACGTGACGCTGCGGGCGGTGATGAGCCAACCGCCCGGCGGTATCTCGGAGACGGACACCGTGTCGGTCTCGAACTAGCCGAGACTCGGCGCGGAAAGCCCTCGTCGGGATTTTCCTCGCCGCCGGTGGCCGGGCTCTGGTCGAGACGATCGCCGATGATTCAGGCGCCCGTCGAGACCCGGCCGCCGGACCTCACGTTTCCGCGCTCGGCGCCCGCGGCGGCAGGACCAGTCCCGGAGAGGCCGCTGTCGATGCGGGCGAAACCGCGGGGCGACGCCCACGCCCGGTCCGCTGTAGAGTTCCGCCTTCGGTTCCCGGCGACCTGATGACTCTGGGAGAGGCTGAAATGCGATCGGGGGACGCGGTATGAGCCCGAGGAGAGCCACGATCCGGATCGAGCTGCACGGGCACTCGACCGCGAGCGACGGCGCTCTCGGGCCCGAAGCGCTGGCCGACCAGCTGGCCGACTCCGGAGTCGTCGTCGCGTCGCTCACGGACCACGACACCGTGGAGGGCCTCGCCGCTTTTCGCGAGGCGCTCGCGCGGCGGGGCGTCGCCTTTCTCTCCGGCCTCGAGGCGACGGTCGCCTTCGGCGAAGAGGAGATCCACCTTCTCGCGTGGGGCTTCGATCCCGCTCATCCGGGCGTCGTCGAGGCGTGGGGAAAGCACCCGCCGAGCGCCGAACCTGAAAACGGGAGTCTCGCCGACGCCCTTCGGCGGCTCGAGCGCCCTCCCCGGGGCGCCGGAAGTCACCCGGGCTGGCCTGTCCGAGCCGGGAGCGACCGAATCACTGCCGAGGCGGCGATCGAGCTCCTCCATCGCGCGGGCGGCCGGGTATTCCTCGCCCACCCCTTCACTCTCCGCCCGGATGCCGCGAGCCTCCGGCCCATCCTCGAGCGCCTGAAGGAGCTCGGCCTCGACGGCCTGGAAGCCCTCTATGCCGGCTACGCCAGTACCCAGCAGGCCGAGCTCGTCGCCCTCGCCGGCGAGCTCGGGTTGGCGGTGAGCGCGGGCTCGGACGTCCACGGTCCGGAGGAGAACGAACGGCTCGGCATCGAACTGCCCGTCGACGCGTGGAGAGCCTTCCGGAGACTGCTCCAGGCTTCGAATTCCGAGCCCGCGAAGGCAGCGATCGAGCTCGCGCCGACGCCGGCCCGCCGGATGGAGTGGCGGCACTTCGCGCTCCACATCGTCGGCCCGACGCTGCTGGCGCTGGCGCTCTCGGTCGCGGCGGTCTTCGGCGTCCTCCTTCCCTCGTTCGAGCGGTCCCTGCTCGACCGCAAGCGGGAGACGATCCGCGAGCTCGTCGCCTCGGCCTGGAGCCTCCTGGCCGAGCTCGAGGCCGGGGAGAGAGGGGGCCGGTACGACCGGCGGCAGGCCCAGGAGCTGGCCCGGGCCCGGATCGCGGCGCTTCGCTACGGGCGCGAGGGGAAGGACTATTTCTGGCTGCAGGACATGCACCCGCGCATCGTCATGCACCCTTACCGGCGCGACCTGGAAGGGCAGGACGTTTCAGCCTTCCGAGACCCCCGCGGGGCCCGGATTTTCGTCGAGTTCGCCCAGGTCGTCCGCCGCCAGCGGGAGGGCTACGTCGAGTACGTCTGGCAGTGGAAGGACGACCCGCGCCGGATGGCGGCGAAGGAGTCGTACGTCCGGGGCTTCGCGCCGTGGGGCTGGGTCATCGGGACGGGCATCTACCTGGACGACGTGAGGGCCGAGATCTCGAGGATCGAGCGGAACATTTTCTGGGTGTCGACCGGCATCGCGGCGCTCGTGGCGCTGCTCCTCGGCTACGTCATGCGCCAGAGCCTGGGCCTCGAGCGCGAGCGGTCTCGGGCGGAAGAGAACCTTCGTGAATCGACGCGGCGCTACAGAACGCTGGTCGAGGCGGCCACCGAGGGCAACCTCCTGGTCCTCGACGGACGGCTCCGGTATGCCAACCCCGTCCTCCTGAAGCTACTTGGCTACTCGGCACCCGAGCTCGAGCTCTACGCCCTCGAAGACGTCCTTCCCGCCGGGGAGGGAAACGAGCCCGTTTGGGCGGCAATCGAGCGTGTGAACGCCGGCGAGGAGGTCGCCGGGAGCGTCGACGGCGCCCTGCTCGGCCGCGATGGCCGCCTCATCGAATGCGTCTTGTCGCTTTCGGCGATCACGTTCGCCGGAGAGCGCGGTTTCATCCTCAACGTCCGGGAGGTCGCAACCCGGACGGCACGCTTCCGGCCCGGCGGCGGCGTCGCGGACACCTCCGCCGGCGACCTCGAGGGGATCGCGAGAAGCGTTCCCGTCGGCCTCTTCCGCGCCCGCTTCGCGCGGCGCGGGGCGATCCTCGAGACGAACCCTGCCGCGGGAGCGATGCTCGATTCTCTCCGGGCCAATGCCGAAGACGGGCCGCGGACCCTGGCCGCCCTACTGGCCGACGACCACGATCTCGACAGGCTCCGCGAGGAGCTGCTCGCGGGGGAGGTCGGACGCCGCCTCGTCCACGCCGCCACGCTCGACGGACGGGCCAGGGCCTTCGCCCTGACGGCCCACCTCGTGCGCAACGAGGCCGGCGATCCCGTCTTCGTCGACGCCGTACTGGAAGACGTCTCCGCGAAAGTGAGGCAGGACGTCGAGCGGGACACGATGCTCGAACGGCTCCGCAGCTCGCTCTCGTTTCTCGAGGAGCCCGTGCGCAGCGTCGTCCACGCCGTGCCGTCCTGCCTCCCCGACACGACGGTCCTCGCGGCGGCCGGGCTGCTGGCGGGGAGCTCGACCGCCGCCCTTCTCGTGCAGTCCGAGAAAGGCGAGGCGCTGGGACTGGTGACCGACCTCGAGATCCGTCGCGGACTGCCGGAGGCGTTACGGGACTCCCGCACTCCGGTACGCCGCATCATGTCGGCGCCCCTTCTCACTCTCCTCGACGACGCCCCGGTCTACGAGGCACTGCAGGCCATGGAGGAGAGCCGGGTGAAGCACCTCGTGGTGGAGAACGCGGACAGGCAGGTCGTGGGCGTGGTCGACGTCGCGACGCTGCTGCAGTTCCAGAGCTACGGCGCGCTCGTTCTCGCCCGCGAGATCGCTCGCGCCGGGAGCGTCGAGGAGGTCGTGCGGCTCTGCCGCCGGACGGCGGGCCTGGTCGCCATGCTCCTTCGCTGCGGGGCGGCCCCGCGCCACCTCACCCACATGATCGCCTCGGTCTCCGACGCCACTGGCGAACGCCTCGTGAAACTGGCCATCGCCGAGCTCGGACCGCCTCCCTGCGACTTCGCCTTCGTCGCGCTGGGAAGCCAGGCGCGGCACGAGCAGACGCTGGCGACCGACCAGGACAACGCCATCGTCTTCGCCTCCCCGGAGGGCGCCGACGAAGAGGCCCTTCGCGGCTATTTCACCCAGCTCGGCCGCCGCGTCTGCGGGGGACTGGACCAGGCCGGTTACCGGGCTTGCAAGGGCGACGTCATGGCGAGCAACCCGGCGTGGTGCCTCTGCTCGACGGGTGGAAGGAGACCTTCCGGCGCTGGATTCGCGAGTCGACCCCGCGGCAGCTCGTCGAGCTGAGCATCTTCTTCGACCTCAGGGCGGTGACGGGCGACCCGGCACTGGTCGCGGAGCTGCGCCGGGACATCCACGCGACGGTGACAGCCAACCCCGACTTCCTGCCGCGACTGGCCCAGAGCTCCCTGGAGTTCCGGCCGCCCGTCCGCCTGTTCGGAAGGATCCTGCCGGGCGGGGCCGGTGGAGAGCACCTCGGCCGCCTCGACCTCAAGGACGCGTCGCACCCCATATCGACTTTCGCGCGGGTCTTCGCCCTTCGGCACGGGGTCCAGGAGAGCAGCACCACCGGACGGTTGCAGGCGCTCGTCGAGAGCGAAGCGCTCTCTGCGACCACCGGCGGCGACGTCATCGGCGCGTTCGACCTCATGATGCGTCTCCGAATCCGGCATCAGGTGTCGCAGACGCTGGCCGACCAGAACCCCGACAACCTCGTCCAGCTCTCCCGCCTGTCGGCCACCGAGCTCACGCTCCTCAAGCAGGGCTTCGCGGCCATCGAGGCCGTGCAGAGCAAGACCCGTTTCGAGCTTCTCGGCGGGACCAGCTGACCGGCCAACCGGCCCAGCAGCGACCGCTCCCTTCGGCGCAGCGCGCGCCGGCCATTCCGCTCCCGAATTGGTCCTCATCGCTGTTTCCATTCGTTGACACTCCCGACGCTCGCGGATAGGCTGCCGAGTCGTTCAGAAGACGGGCGAACGAGGCACGAAGAGGGAAGGTGGGGAGAGAAGATGGGCGGACTCGACTTCAAGGCACCGGTGACGCAGGAGCTGGAAGAGGCTCACGTCGTCGCCTACAACTCGCGGCTGGGGCTCGCCCTGTTCGCGATCTACGTCCTCTTCTACGGGGGCTTCATGGCCCTCTCGGCCTTCCGGCCGGAGGTGATGGGCCGCCCGTTCATGGGCGGTGTGAACCTCTCCGTCGTCTACGGCTTCGCGCTCATCGTGGCGGCCCTCGTCCTGGCGCTGCTCTATCTCGCGGCCAGCCGCAAGTCGCCCGCCGGGAGCGCGTCATGATCCACGCTTCGTCGGGCGTCGCCATCGCCGTCTTCCTGGCCTGCGTCGGCGCGGTGCTGGCGATCAGCTTCTATCTCGGGGGCAAGGCCAAGTCGGCCCAGGGCTATTTCGCCGCCGGGGGCGGCATCCACTGGGCCGTCAACGGCATCGCCTTCGCCGGGGACTACCTGTCGGCCGCGTCGTTCCTCGGCATCTGCGGAATGATCGCGTTCTTCGGCTACGACGGGTTCCTCTACTCCATCGGCTATCTCGCAGGCTGGATCGTGGCGCTCTTCATCATCGCGGAGCCGATGAAGCGCCTGGGCCGCTATACGTTCGCCGACGCCCTGGACAACAAGTTCAACTCCCGGGGCATCAAGCTCGCGGCCGCCATCAGCACGCTCGTCGTGAGCTGCTTCTACCTGATCCCGCAGATGGTCGGCGCGGGCGCCCTCGTCACGCCCCTGCTCGGTTTCCCGCACTGGGTCGGCGTCCTCATCGTCGGCTGCGTCGTCACGCTCATCGTGACCACGGCCGGCATGGTCTCGACGACGTGGGTCCAGTTCATCAAGGGCTCGGCCCTGGTGGCGCTGTGCACGATGATGACCGTCATGATCCTGGCCCGCGGGGTCCGGATGCCGGAGGGAGAGGCGGCCACCGCCCTCCGGCGTGGCGTCCCCGCAGCCGAGATCACCGGCGCCCCGGGAGCCGTCGTCCTGCCCGAGGAGGGCGGCTGGACCGGGAAGCCGTTCGTCCGCGTGCGCACCGAGGCGACGGGCCTGGTTTCGGTGTGGCGCCGGTCCGGCGACGGGACGCTCGACGTGGCGCAGACCCTCACCGTGATGCCGGACGGCCGCCGGATCGCCAACGGACGCCCGCAGGGGACGGGGCCCGGGCAGGGCGACCTGATTCCGGCGGGCCAGGCCGCGCGCCTTCCCGGCGGCGCGAAGGAGACCGGCCCGCTGAGCCCGATCGGCTTCCTGCAGACGATGCAGGACAGCGAGATCGTCCTCTGGGGCAACGAGAAGATCGCCGAAGCGGACGGAGGAGCGACGACCGTCTACTTCCAGAAGCCGACGACGGGCAAGGACTTCATGGCCCCCGGCTCGAGCCCGACGTTCCGCAAGGTGCGCAGCGAGAAGCTCGGCGACAAGCTGGACTTCCTCTCGCTCATGCTGGCCCTCTTCTGCGGCACGGCCTCGCTCCCCCACATCCTGATCCGCTACTACACGGTCAAGGACCAGGTCAGCGCCCGCAAGAGCACGGTCGTGGGAATCGCCGCGATCGGCTTCTTCTACGTCCTCACGCTCTACCTCGGGCTCGGTGCGATGACCTCCGGGACGCTCGACGTGACGGACTCGAACATGTCGGCGCCGCTCCTGGCCCGGAGCTTCAACGAGCTCCTCTTCGCCGTCATCTCCGCCGTGGCGTTCACCACCGTTCTGGGCACCGTCTCGGGCCTGATCATGGCCGCCAGCGGCGCCGTGGCCCACGACCTGATGACGAACTTTCTCAAGATGAAGATGGACGACGCCCGGAAGGTACGCGCGGCCAAGGTCGCCGCCGTCTGCGTCGGGGCGCTGGCCATCGTCCTCGGCATCCTCTTCGCGAAGATGAACGTCAACTTCCTCGTCGGCTGGGCCTTCAACATCGCGGCCTCGGCGAACCTGCCGTCGCTCGTCATGCTCCTCTTCTGGAAGCGCACCACGAAGCAGGGAATCACCGCCGCGATCATCGTCGGGATGCTCTCGTCGCTGACCTGGATCCTGCTGAGCGCGCAGGCGTTCAAGGACGTCTACGGGCTCGATCCCTCGAGAGCGCTCGTGCCCTTCAGCCAGCCGGCCATCGTCACGATCCCGCTCGGGTTCCTCGTCCTGGTCATGGTCTCGCTCTTCACGGGACGAAAGGACGGCGCCGCGGAAGCGACGGCCTGAAAGAGAATCGGGATAGGGGGCGGCGGTAGGTGACCGCCGCTCCCCTCCCACACCACCGGACATGCGGGTCCGCATCCGGCGGTTCGTCCGGTTGAGGTCACGCAGCGGGGCGTCGGAAGCCCCGCCTATCGCGCGCCCTGAGCCCTCGTCTCCCTCTTCCGCCGCTGGTTTCCTCGCTCCGTCTGCCTGCCTGGCTTCACCAGGACCCCTCGACGGCAGCTCCAGTTTCCCGGACTTCGAGGCATTACCCTGCGAGGTCGACGGTCGATTGGCCCTCCCGTCCGTTTGACCCTTCCGGCTCTCGCCGGTACTACGGCCTCTGCTGACTTCTCGCTCCACCGGCTTCCGCGACGGGACCCTTTCGGGCCTGAGGCGAGATCTCCCAGATAAGAACTTCAGCTTCCCTGCACAACCGCCGGATCTACGCTGTCTCCTTGGTCCGGGAGCTTCGCGATCAGTAGGTCGCTCGCCCCGGGAGACTCCGCCTCATATCCGGTTCTTGTTCATCGGCTCACAGGTCTCGCTCCACGCTTCCTTCAGACGGTCGCTCGCGCTTCCGCCCTTGCGCTTCGCTCAGGTCGGTGTGACCTCCTCCCGGCGGGACTCCCACCCGCTGGCTGAAGCCCATGCTGGGCGTACATCGGGATAGGGGGCGGCGGTAGGTGACCGCCGCTCCCCTCCCACACCACCGGACATGCGGGTCCGCATCCGGCGGTTCGTCCGGTTGAGGTCACGCAGCGGGGCGTCGGGAAGCCCCCTCTATCGCGCGCCTGAGCCCTCGTCTCCCTCTTCCGCCGCTTGGGTTTCCTCGCTCCGTCTGCCTGCCCCGGCTTCACCAGGACCCCTCGACGGCAGCTCCAGTTTCCCGGACTTCTGAGGCATTACCCCTGCGAGGTCGACGGTCGATTGGCCCTCCCGTCCGTTTGACCCTTCCCGGCTCTCGCCGGTACTACGGCCTCTGCTGACTTCTCGCTCCACCGGCTTCCGCGACGTGACCCTTTCGGGCCTGAGGCGAGATCTCCCCAGATAAGAACTTCAGCTTTCCCTGCACAACCGCCGGATCTACGCTGTCTCCCCTTGGTCACGGGAGCTTCGCGATCAGTAGGTCGCTCGCCCCGGGAGACTCCGCCTCATATCCGGTTCTTGTTCATCGGCTCACAGGTCTCGCTCCACGCTTCCTTCAGACGGTCGCTCGCGCTTCCGCCCTTGCGCTTCGCTCAGGTCGGTGTGACCTCCTCCCGGCGGGACTCCACCCGCTGGCTGGCCATGCTGGGCGTACATCGGGATAGGGGGCGGCGGTAGGTGACCGCCGCTCCCCCACACCACCGGACATGCGGGTCCGCATCCGGCGGTTCGTCCGGTTGAGGTCACGCAGCGGGGCGTCGGAAGCCCCCGCTCTATCGCGCGCCTGAGCCCCTCGTCTCCCTCTTCCGCCGCTTGGGTTTCCTCGCTCCGTCTGCCTGCCCCGGCTTCACCAGGACCCCTCGACGGCAGCTCCAGTTTCCCGGACTTCTGAGGCATACCCCTGCGAGGTCGACGGTCGATTGGCCCTCCCGTCCGTTTGACCCTTCCGGCTCTCGCCGGTACTACGGCCTCTGCTGACTTCTCGCTCCACCGGCTTCCGCGACGTGACCCTTTCGGGCCTGAGGCGAGATCTCCCCAGATAAGAACTTCAGCTTTCCCTGCACAACCGCCGGATCTACGCTGTCTCCCCTTGGTCACGGGAGCTTCGCGATCAGTAGGTCGCTCGCCCCGGGAGACTCCGCCTCATCCGGTTCTTGTTCATCGGCTCACAGGTCTCGCTCCACGCTTCCTTCAGACGGTCGCTCGCGCTTCCGCCCTTGCGCTTCGCTCAGGTCGGTGTGACCTCCTCCCGGCGGGACTCCCACCCGCTGGCTGAAGCCCATGCTGGGCGTACTACTACCGGAGGAAGGAGGGGCGGCCGCCCCTCCTTCCAGAGCGCCGGAGCAGGAACGTCGGGCCGATGCCTGCCCCCCGGGAGCCGGCTGGTGCAGGGCCGCGGAGGTTCAGGGGACCCGCTTGAAGCTCCAGGGCATCTCGAGTGGGCCCTCGCAGTAGCCGAACCGGCCCTCGAGCCGGTCGCCGTCGAGCGTGAGCTCGTAGCGGCCCCAGTACGCCGTCCCCTCGCGCTCGGTACTGCAGCGCCGGTTGGACAGGCTCTGCATCCAGAAGCCGGTCGTCCGCTGGCCCGACCGCGTGCCGCTCATCCGCCCGTCGCGGAACGCGTAGGTCCCGGTGACGACAAAGATCCCATCTCGACACCCGACAGCCAAGGCACGAGAAAGGCCGCAGCCAGGAGTTCGGCCCAGCCCCCGATGGCCGTCGTCGGGAACCGGCAGAGCGCGCCGGGGGGCGCGGCGGCCCGGCAGAGATCTGGCGGAAGGCCCGTTCGTCTCCCTTCGAGTTCGTGCCGTTCAGTCCGGCGCGCCACGCCCGTCGTAGAGGCTCACATGAGGCTTTCAGGCAGGACGATCGTCGTCGCCGGGGGAACCGGCGGAATCGGGAGCGAGGTCGCCCGCGGAGTCGTGAGCGAGGGAGGGAACGTCCTCCTCGTCGCGCGGGACGCGGGGAGGCTCGCCGAGCGCACTCTGGAGCTGGACGCCCTCGCGGGACGGACGGGGGCCGCGTCCTCGATCGTCGCCGACGCCGGGTCGCTGGCGGCCCTCTCGGCCGCCGCTGCGGAGGCGGTCGCACGGTACGGCCGCCTCGACGGCTGGGTCCACGCCGTCGGGTCGATCCTTCTCAAGCCGATCTCGGCGACGAGCGAGGACGACTGGGCCCGCCAGCTCGACCTCAACGCCGGCTCGGCGTTTCGCGCTCTGCACGCCGCGCTCGGCCCGATGCGGAGACAGCGGACCGGGTCGATCGTCCTTTTCGGCTCCGCGGCGGCCTCGGTCGGCCTTCCGAACCACTCGGCGATCGCGGCGGCGAAGGCGGCGGTCGTCGGCCTCGCCCGCTCGGCGGCGATGGACCTCGCGCGCTACGGAATTCGCGTAAACGTCGTCTCCCCGGGCCTCGTACGGACGCCGATGTCCTCGGCGATAACCGGTAACGAGACGAGCCTGAAGGTGTCGCAGGCGATGCACCCGACGGGGCGGATCTCGGAGCCGGCCGACGTCGCTGCGGCCGTCCTCTACCTCCTCTCGGACGGCGCCGCCAACGTCACCGGCGCGGTCCTCCCCGTCGACGGCGGCATGGCGGCCGGGCGGCCGCCGACGATGGCCTCCTGAGACGGAAGGACGGACTCCGGCGGCTCGATCCGGCTTCGCCGGTCTCGCTCTCTTCCGGACTTTCGCAAGAGCGGCCGACGGCCGGGCACGCGGCGTGGCGGGGGCTCGGGCGGTATTCTCGCGTCGTGAATCCTCTGCGCGAGAACCCGCAGACCGTCCTCGTCGTCGGCGGAGGAGTCGCCGGGCTCGTCGCCGCCCGGACACTCCTGGACCACGGCCTCGAAATCGTCGTTCTCGAAAAGTCCCTCGGCGTCGGCGGGCGTCTCGCCACGCGCCGCCTCGCAGGCGGCTCCTCGTTCGACCACGGGGCCGCCCTCTTCGATCCCGTCTCCGGGCCGTTTCGGCGGCAGCTCGACGCGTGGGAGGAGGACGGACTCGTCGAGCGGTCCGGGGTCGACGGCCGGGACGGCGTCCCGACCCGCCGCGTGAAGGGTCCGGCGACCTCTCTGGCGAAACACCTCGCGCACGGCCTGGACGTTCGCCTCGGCGCGAAGGGAGTCGCCCTCGTACGCTCCGGTGAAGGTTTCGAGCTGACGCTGGAGGACGGGACGAGCGTCCGCGCCGCGACCGTCCTCCTGACCGCGCCCGTCCCCCAGTCACTCGAGCTCCTCGAGCGCGGCGGTCTCCTTCCGGGGATTCCGGCCGGCACGAGGGCGGCGCTCGAACGGGTCTCCTACCATCCTGCGTTCGTCCTGATGCTCCGGCTTTCCGGACGGCTCGAGACGTTCCCGCCCTCGGGGGCCCTCCTGCTTCGCGACGGCGGACCCGTCGCACGGATCTTCGAGAACGCCCGGGACGGGGGTCCCTCCCGTCTCTCGGTCTACGCGCGCGGGGAATGGGCCGCGAGCCGGTACGACGCGCCCCCCGGGGAGGTTGCCGAGGCACTCAGGAAGGCCGCATCGTCGGCGCTCGGGTTCGACCCGGCCGCCGTCCTCGATGAGGAGCTGAAGCGGTGGCGGTTCGCCCGCGCCGTATCGGTCTTCCCCGAGGAGATGGCGTTCGTCGACGTCGACGGCGCGCCGCTCCTCCTCGCGGGCGACGCCTTCGGGGCTTCCGGCCCGATGGGTGTTGCCGGCGGTGCTCGCCCGCCCCTGGCCGGCAACACCGGCCTGGAGCGGGCGTTCCTCTCCGGTCTCGCCGGGGCGGGGCGGCTCCTGGGCCGGCGAGGCTGATTCGCGGCCGTCGGAATCCGCCGCGTCGTCGCCCGTCGGGAGGGGCTCCGCGCCGGCCTTCTTCCGGCTCGGAGGACGAGCGGTCGGATGAGAGGCCTGTGATACGTTCGATGGTTCACGGAGGTCGTCGAATGAAAGCAGTTGTTCTTGGTCTCGTTGCGTTCCTCGGGGTCGCCAGTTCCGTCCCGGCACCTGCGGCGGAAACGGAAAGGAACGGCACCGGGGCCGCATCCGTGCAGGTACTGGGCCAGCCGAGGTTCAAGGCGACGCCCGACGACGATCCGGATCTGCCGCCCGGCATCTCCGGGACGGTCGACAAGGCCGAGTACATGAAGCGGCGCGGCGAGAACGTGGAGATGCTGCGGGGCCTGCCCCACGGCCTCACGTACGACCCCCGGGAGCAGGCGGTCCAGGAGCTGAAGCGGCAGGAAGCCGTGGAACGGCAACGGGCCCAGCAGGCAGGGAGAACGCTGGCCGCGTGGGCCCCCATCGGCCCGATGCCGATCCCGAACGGCCAGACGAGCAACACGTCCGTCCCCGTGAGCGGACGGACGATCTCGATCGCCATCCACCCGACCGACCCGAACACGCTTTACGTCGGCACCGCGCAGGGCGGCCTCTACAAGTCGACGAACGGCGGCGACGCCTGGACCTCGCTCTTCGAGATGCAGCTGGAGTCGCTCGCCATCGGCGCGATCACGATCGACCCGACCGACAGCAGCATCGTCTACTTCGGCACGGGCGAGAACGGCTTCAGCGCCGACAGCTACGCCGGCAAGGGGCTCTACATCATCCGGGCCGCGAACTCGGCGAGCCCCACCCTGAACGGACCGTTCCGCCTCGATGCGACCGCGGCCGACGTCTTCAGCGGACGGGCGATCGGGCAGATCCTCGTCGACCCGGCCAACAACAACAATCTCTTCGTCTGCACGGCCTCCGCCATTTCCGGCAACCCGACAGTGGGCCAGTCGGCCATCCCGGTCCGTGGAATCTATCGCTCGACGAACGCGCAGGCCGCGAGCCCGACCTTCGCCAAGGTCGACATCACGGGGATCGCCGCTCCGGGCGACCGCTCCGTGGTCGACATGGTCCTGGACCCGAACGACCACAACGTCCTGGTCGCCACGGTGGTCGGCGCGGCGTCCGACGGCGGCATCTACCGAACCGCCGACGCCCTCGCCGCGACCCCGACCTTCACGCGCACCCGGACGCTGCCCGACGGCGCGACCTCCGGGCGCGCGGAGCTGGCCGTCACCCGGAACGCCGGAGTGACGACGGTCTGGGCGGCGGTCGCGCAGGCCTCGTCGGCCGCGCTGGGCGGCCCCGCGTGCTCCTCGACCCGGGCCGGGTACGTCACGAGGTCGACCGACGGAGGCCAGACCTGGTCGGCGCCCCTCGCCGGCTCGACGGGTTTCTGCGGCGGCCAGTGCTTCTACGACATCGCCATCGCGGCCACCCAGGACAACACCACCATCCACCTCGGAGGCTCCGCCCGCGGCGGCGCCGGGTCGTGCCTGACCGACGTGATGAAGCGCTCGACCGACGGCGGCACGAGCTTCGTTCGCAACGACGACACGCTGCACGCCGACTCCCACGCCCTGGCGATCGCCCCTTCCGACCAGAGCGTCGTCTACACCGGCAACGACGGCGGCATCTGGCGCTCGGGGAACAACGGCACGACCTGGGTCAGCAAGAACAACACGACCTACAGCGCCACCCAGTTCCAGAGCCTGGCGATCCACCCCGTCAACAGGAACTTCACCATCGGCGGAACGCAGGACAACGGCACGAACTGCCTGGGGGCCGACGGCACGACCTGGGTGAACTGCCGGGGCGGCGACGGCGGCTACACCCTGATCGACCGGAATGCCCTCGACACGACGAACGTGACCATGTTCCACACGTTCTACAACCAGAGCAACACCCAGATCGGCTTCGAGCGCGCGACCGACACGACTTTCAACTGGACGTACCGGGGCTGCAGCGGAACCACCAGCAACAACGGAATGACCTGTGCCGACACCGTTCTGTTCTACGCCCCGATGGAGCAGGGCCCCGGCAGCCCCAACACGATCTACTTCGGCACCGACCGGCTCTACCGCTCCCCCGACGGGGGCGACACGATGACGCTCGTGAGCCAGGGGCCTCTGGTATCGGGACAGCCCGTCACGACGATCGGCATCTCTCCGCAGGACGACAACGTCCGGATCGTCGGCCTCAGGAACGGCCAGGTGTTCGCCACGACGACCGGGTCGTCCGTCCTGACGAACGTGACGAGCGCGGCATTCCCCCCCGTCAACCCGAACGACCCGTCGAGGAAGCCGATCGGCCGGGCGGTGATCGACCCGAACAGCACCACCACCGCCTGGGTCACGTTCAACCACTACACCGTCCCGAGCGGTCAGCACGTCTTCAAGACGACGGACCTCAACGCCGCTTCGCCGACGTGGGTCGCGGCCGGCAACGGCATCCCCGACGTGCCCGTGAACGCGCTCGTCATAGACCCCCAGGACTCCAATACGCTCTACGCGGGGACGGACATCGGCGTCTACCAGACGACCGACGGCGGCGCCAACTGGGCGCCGTTCGGAACGGGCCTTCCGCGCGTCGCGGTCTTCGACGCCGAGATCTCGAACGTGCACCGCGTCCTTCGCATCGCCACCCACGGCCGCGGCCTCTGGGAGATTCCGATTCCGGGCACGCTCCTGGCGGTCCTCCATCCGACCACGTCGGCTCTCGTCACCGAGAGCTGCGGCGCCGCCAACAGCGCGATCGATCCCGGGGAGCCGGTGACCGTCAGCTACGCGATTCAGAACCTCGGGGCCGCCGCCACCACGAACCTCGTCGCAACGCTCCAGCCGACCGGCGGCGTCACGGCTCCGGGCGCCGCGCAGTCCTATGGCGCGATCGCGCCGGGCGCGACCACCTCGATGAACTTCACCTTCACCGCCGGCGCGGTCGCGTGTGGAAGCACGATCACCCTGACGTTCCAGCTCCAGGACGGCGCGACGAGCTACGGCACGGCGACGACGAGCTACGTCGCGGGAGCCGTCGTCAACTCCGCGCCGACGTCCACGGAGAATTTCGACGGCGTCACGGCTCCCGCCCTGCCTGCCGGTTGGGCGACCGCGCAGACGACCGCGACGCTCTGGGCCACCACGACGGCTTACAGCGACACGGCGCCGAACTCCGCCGGTACCGACGGCCAGGCCACGCCCGGCGACAACAGCCTGACGTCTCCGATCATCGCCGTCCCGGCCGCCCCCGTCGTCGGGGTGAACCCCGGGGTGCTGCTCTCGTTCCGGATCAACTACAACACCGAGAGCGGCTATGACGGCGGAGTGCTGGAGATCAGCGTCAACGGCGGAGCGTTCCAGGACATCCTGGCGGCCGGCGGCAGCTTCGCCACCGGAGGCTACAACGGGGCCATCGGCGCGACGGACAGCGTGCTGACCGGGCGCCCGGCGTGGAACGGAACCTCTAACGGCTTCATCACGTCGATCGTCAACCTGCCCCCCGCCGCGTTCAGCCAGCCCGCCCAGTTCCGGTGGCGGTCGGCCTACGACACCGGAGGGAACCCGGCGAGCAGCGGTGTGCGCATCGATACGATCTCGATCTACCCGACGACTCGAGTCTGCTCGACGACCTTCCCGTGTCCGGTCGAGCTGATCACCTTCGACGTCGACTAGGCCGTCCTCGAGAAGGGCCGCCCCCGTGCGTTTCGGCGCGGGGGCGGCCCGCTTCGTACCGGAAGAGCTCCTTCCTCGGGAGCGGCCCGGCTGCAACGCCTTCCCGTCGCCCGATTGCACGAAAGTTGTGATTCCGGAGAGGACCATCCGTAGAATCCGCCGCGTTCGATGACGATCGCGCCCGGTTCCCGGCTCGGCCCCTACGAGATCACGGCCCCGCTCGGCGAGGGCGGGATGGGGATCGTCTACCGGGCGACCGACCCGAAGCTCAGGCGCGAGGTCGCCATCAAGGTCCTCCCCGAGGCGTTCGCCGCCGACGCCGAGCGCCTCGCGCGATTCGAGCGCGAAGCGCAGGTCCTCGCCCAGCTCCAGCACCCGAACATCGCCTCGATCTACGGCCTCGAGGAGTCGAGCGGCGTCCGCGCCCTCGTCATGGAGCTCGTCGAGGGCGAAGACCTCGCCGAGCGGCTGAAGCGCGGGCCGCTCCCTCTCGACGAGGCTCTCGCCGTCGCCCGCCAGATCGCCGAGGCGCTCGAGGCCGCGCACGAGAAGGGAATCGTCCACCGCGACCTCAAGCCCGCCAACGTCAAGCTCACGCCGGAGGGCAAGGTCAAGGTCCTCGACTTCGGCCTCGCCAAGGCGATGGACCCGCCGGGCGCCTCGTCCGCCGCCGACCTCGCGCGCTCGCCGACGATGATGAACTCGCCGACGATGACGGCGACGCACGGCACCCAGCTCGGCGTCATTCTCGGCACGGCGGCCTACATGTCCCCCGAGCAGGCGCGCGGCGGTGTCGTCGACAGGCGGGCCGACGTCTGGGCGCTCGGCGTCGTCCTCCACGAAATGCTGACCGGCCGTTCGCTTTTCTCCGCCGACACGGTCAGCGACACGCTCGCCGGCGTCCTCCGGGGGGAGATCGACCTCTCCAGGCTTCCAGACGGAACTCCCCCGGCGCTCCGTCAGCTCCTCCGCCGCTGCCTCGAGCGCAACCCGAAGAACCGGCTGCACGACGCGGCGGACGCGCGGCTCGTCCTCGCCGATCTCGAGGCGGGCGTCGCGGACGAAAAACCCGCCGTTCCGGCGGCGCCCGCCCGCCGGAAGGGACGCGAGCTCCTCGCGTGGGGCCTCGCCGCGACCGCCACGCTCGCGGCGGGGGCCCTCTTCGTCGCGTGGAACGGGGAGAAGCCCGTCCCCCCGCGCGTGATCCGCGCCACGCTCCCCCTCCCGTCCGGCGTCTCCATCGAGCTCGACGGCGAGCGGGCGGGAATGCCGGCCCTCTCCCCCGACGGACGGCGGGTCGCCTTCGGCGCGCGCGAGGGCGCCGGCCCGATGCGCATCTGGGTCCACGAGCTCGCGACCGGGACCGCACGTCCGCTACCGGGGACAGAGGAGGGCTACAGGCCCTTCTGGTCGCCTGACGGGCGAAGGATCGGCTTCTTCACCTGGAGCCACCTCTCGACGACTCCATCGGACGGTGGCGCGGTGGCGCGGCTCGCCATGGCGCGCGACGCCCGCGGCGGCACCTGGAGCCCGAACGGCACGATCCTCTTCGCGCCGTTCGCCGCGGGCCCGCTCCTTTCGATCCCCGAAGGAGGGGGCGCGAGCCGCGAGGTGACCGGCTCGACGGAGAAGCTCGGGAACGGCACGCACCGCTTTCCGCAGTTCCTGCCGGACGGCGAGCACTTCGTCTACCTCGACCGGCCCGGGCGCCTCGGCAAGGGAGTCAACCCCGGCGTCCTGCTAGGCAGGCTCGGCTCGTCCGAACCGCCGAAGCGGCTCATCGACAGCGCGACGAACGTGGCGGTGTCGGGCGGGTACATTCTCTACGTCCGCGACGGCGCCCTCGTGGCGCAGCCCTTCGACGCGAAGCGCCTCGCCCTATCGGGCGAGCCGAAGGTTCTCGTCGGAGACCTCCTCTTCAACCGGCGGTTCGCCTACGGCGTCTTCTCGGCGAGCGAGGCGGGCGTCCTCGCCTTCCTCACCGGAAAGCAGCGGGACCTCTCCCGTCTCGTCTGGCGGGACCGCTCCGGCCGGCGCCTCGGCGAGCTCGGCACCCCGGGCAACCTCTCGGGGTACGGCGGCCTCGCACTCTCGCGGGACGGCCGCCGGGCGGCGGTCTCGCGCGTCGACGACGCCCAGGGCGACGCCGACATCTGGCTCTACGACGTCGACCGCGGCACCGAGACCCGTCTCGCCCGCAAGGGCGCCGACGACAGCGACCCCCTGTTTGCGCCCGACGGAAGCTCCATTTATTTCGGTTCGGCCGCCGAAGAGGGGGCTGCCCTCGTCCGGCGCGACCTGGCGAGCGGCCTGGAGACGACGATCTTCGCGTCGAAGACGACCTACAGCATGGGACCGATGTCGTTCTCCCCCGATGGCACCGCCCTCATCTGCGAAGAACGGAGCCGCCTGGCCTCCGCCGACATGCTGCTCAGGCAGGCCGACGGAAAGGGCGAGGCCCGGGTCCTCGTCCGGACTCCCGGCAACGACGCGAACGGGCAGATCTCGCCCGACGGCCGGTGGCTCCTCTGGGCCTCCGACGAATCGGGCCGCCACGAGGTCTACGTGGCCCCGTTTCCCGGCGGGGGCGCGAGCGTCCAGGTCTCGCGCGACGGCGGTGACCAGCCCCGGTGGAACCCCGCGGGCGGCGAGCTCTTCTTCAAGACGCCCGACAACGTCCTGACGGCCGTACGGATCGAGACCGGCTCGGGCACCGTCTCGGTCGGGACGCCCGCACCCCTCTTCCCGATCGTCGAGTTCACGGGCTGGACCTACGACGTCACGCCCGACGGCGCGCGCTTCCTCGTGCGCGAGCCGCTCGCCGAAGGGGACGCGTCGCCCGTCACACTCCTCACCGACTGGCCCGCTCTGCTGGGGCCCCGATGACGATGCCCCTGAGGCTGTGATGAACTCGTCGGTTTGCAGGTAAACCCCGGCCGGTCCTGGAGCGTCTCCGTTTCATGGGAAAACCTCGGCCGGCCGGTCACCACCTGGACGGTGTCGTCCTCGTCCTGCTCGCCCTGCTCTCCCTGGCCCCGCCGGCTCGCGCGGGCGACGTGCGACCCGCCGCCAGGGGCCTGACCGCGGAGAGAGAGCGGGCGACGACCGCGGTCGAAAAGCCTACGGGGCTCTTCTCGAGCGCCAGCGGCGGGAACATGTACGCTCACCCTCAGCTCCGCGGCGTCCTGATTCGGGCGAGCTGGAACAGCATCGAGCCTTCGCCCGGGGTCTTCCAGCTCTCGACGCTGGCAGGCCAGGTGGCGACCGTGAAGGGCCAGGGCCGCAGCTGGTCTCTCGGAATCGTGGCCGGCGGGCCAGGCACTCCCCCCTGGCTGATGGACTCCCTCGGAGCCCCCTGGATCAGCTATACGTTCCGGGAGGAGCCCCAGCGCCTCCCCCTCTTCTGGAGCGCTCTGGTCCAGGAGCGGCTCCGGCTCCTGGCCGTGCGGCTTGCCGAGGAGTTCGGAGAGGATCCCGCCCTGAAGCTCGTCTACGTCCCGCAGATGACCGCCAACGGCATCGAAGGACACCTCCAGGGGGTCGACATGGGCCTCCTCGCGGCGGCCGGCTACACGGACGATCTCTGGGTCGCCGCGGCGAAGGAAGCCGCGACGAGCTTTGCCGACGCCTTCTCCCAGAAGGCGCTCGCCTTCGAGGTGCACGACGTCAACGGCGGGGCGACCGTACCGTCGAGAATTCTCGACGACCTCTGGAACGACCCGCGGCTCGGCCAGCGGGTCGGCGCCGGCATGTGGTGGATCTCGGGCCGCACCGACTACCAGGCCTCTCTGATCTCGGTCCTGGCGCAGTTCCCAGGTGACGTCTACGGCCAGGTCATCGGCCGCTCCGACCAGACGAACCGTTTCGCCAACGGGGACTACAGGACGGTCTTCTCGCAGGCGAGGGAGATCGGCCTTCGGTACCTCGAGCCCTGGGAGTACGAGTTCGGCACCGGCCCGAACACGGCGAACGGAGCGTGGGACGACACCTTCCGCGACTTCAACGAGTGGGCCGATGCGACCACCTCCCCGGCCGTGACCTGGATCGTCCCTTCGGCCGCAAGGGCTGCCGGTGCCGGCGGAAGCCGCTACTCGACCGAGCTCGTCATCGCGAACGTGGGGACGCGCGAGGCCGAGGTGACCCTCCGGTTCCTCGGCCACGACGGCGACGGACGCTCCGGCAGGCTCTCCACGTTATCGCTCGGCGCGGGACGCTCGGAGACGGTCTCCGACGTTCTCGGTACGCTCTTCGGAGAGACCGAAGCGTATGGGGCGATCCTCGTGTCGTCCGGCGTTTCGACCCTCGTCGTCCTCGCCCAGACGTCGACGCCCCAGGGCGGGGGGACCTTCGGCCAGAGCGTCCCGGCGTTCGGAGCCGCCGAACGCCTCACGGCTGGAGGTTCCTGGTCCATCGCCGGCATTCGCGAGGACGCCGGTTTCCGTACGAACCTCGTTCTGGCGAGCGCCGCGGAGACCGAGACCGTCGTCGAGCTGAGGCTCGTTGCCGAAGACGGCTCGACGCTCGCGACGACGAGTCGCACGCTTCCACCGCTCGGGATGACGCAGCTGACCCGGGTCGTCCGCGAGCTCGGCGCAACGGGCGACGTTTCCGGCGCCCGGCTCGTCCTGTCGACCGCGACGCCCGGAGCTTCGATCGCGGCGTATGCCTCGGTCATCGACAACGCCACGAACGACCCCCGAACGCTCCTGCCTCGATAGCTCGGGAGCCGGATCGACACCCTTCCCGACCTCGGGCACCATCCCCGGCAGGAGTCCGTCATGCCCGAAGCCCTGAGCGCCGCCGAACTCTCCGCCCTCGTCGCCCGCGTCTTCGTCCCCACCCCCGAGGACGCGCTACTCGGAATCATGGTCGACCTCCCCGACGCGAGAGTCCCTGACGACGCCGCTTGGGCCGCCAGACGCCGGATCGCGGCGGAGTGGGCGAGCCTCCTCGAGGCGCAGGCCGCAACCGTCGGCTACCACACGCACCTCCTCCTCTACCCCAACGTCCACACCAACAACGGAGACCTCCCCGACCGCTGCTGGATCCATCGGGGCGGCCCCGTCCCCGCCACTGCCGCCGACCTCGAGGCCGCCGCCGCCGTCCCTATGACGGAGGTCTTCGACACCCACCCGATGCTGATGGCGGTGACGAAGTTCAGCTCCACCGCTCCTCTCAAGATGGCGGCCCGGAAGCACCCGATGCGGGCGGCGACGATGCCGGGCTTTTCGGCCGACATGATTCCGGCCCTGAAGCTCGACTACACCGAGGTCAACCGCCGGGTCGACATTCTCAAGGCCCTCCTCGACCGGGCCACAGGGGCGGACTTCGTCTTCCGCCACCCCGAGGGCGAGGACCGCCTCCACCTCGACCTGCGCCACCGCACGGGGCACGCCTCGGGCGGCCTGCTGCCGAAGCGGGGTGTCGCGGGCAACCTGCCGTCCGGCGAGTCGTACATCGTCCCCTACGAGGGAGAGCGCGAAGGGGACCCGAGCCGGTCCGAGGGCGTCCTGCCGGTGCAGCTCGGTCCGGAGGTCGTCCGGTATCGCATCTTCGCGAACAAGGCGGTCGAGGTCCTGACCCTCGGAACGGAGTCCGACCGCGAAGCCGCTCTCCTGGCCAGGGAGCCCGCCTACGCCAACCTCGCCGAGCTCGGGCTCGGCGTCCTGGCCGCGTTCGGGGTCAAGCCGATCGGCTCGGTCCTCCTCGACGAGAAGCTCGGCCTGCACATCGCCTTCGGGCGCAGCGAGCATTTCGGCGGACAGGTCGGCCCCTCCGCCTTCTCCTCCCCGGAGGCGGTGATCCACATCGACCGCGTCTACGTTCCCGAGATGCAGCCCGACGTCCTTCCCGTGAGCGTCGACCTGCATCTCGACGACGGCACAGACGTGCCCCTCATGCGCGACGGGGAGTTCGGCCCGGTCTTCTGAGCCGAAGCACCAGTGACACGTCGTCCGAGAGCCCGCATCCGGAGCTTCCCCGCGGCCGCGGCGCTCGCTGCCGGGCTCCTCTTCGTTACGGCCGGGGCGTGCGCCACCCGGCCTGTTCCCGTCGCGCCCGCTCCGCCGGCGGAGACGCGCCCCGCCGGATCGCTCTTCTCGGCCCTCCCCTGTGCCTCGACGCCGCTCGGGAGAGAGTGGGCGACGCTTCGCGACGAGGCCGCGATCCGTTTCCCCGGCCTCCGCCTGACGCGAGTGGAGGACCTCCACCTCACGGTCGTCTACGTCGGTCCAGGCTGGAAAACGGACGACCTGGGCGCGATCCGGGCGCACGCCCTCGCCGGGCCGCGGGAGACGGTCTCGTTCCGTCCCGAAGTCGTCCGGATGGGGCGCGATGGCCAGGTCGTCGCCGTCGAGATGCACGGGGCGCCGGAGGCCTGGGTCGCGTCCGTCGTCGCCGCCAAGGGCGAGCTGAACCGGCTCGGGCTGAAGAAAGCCGATCGCTACGACTCCGGGTTCCACCCGCACGTGACGCTCGCCTCCGCGCGGAAGTCGCCGCCCGACGCCACCGACGCCGCCTCCCTGGACGAGCTCCGGTCCTGGCTCGCGGGAAGGCTCGCCGAGGATGCGAGCCGGTTCACGGTGACGGCCGGCCCCGACACCCCGATCCGTCTCTGGCTCGCCGGAACGACGAGGCCGCCCGGCTCTCCCGAGTACGTCGACCTCGAGGACGTCCTCGCCCGCCCCTGACCGGACTTGCGCGGACCTGCCGGCGCGACCGGGGCGAGAATGCGAGCGCAGGCGAAAACCGGGGTCCGGTCGGGAGGGACGATGGAGAAGGTCAACGTGAACAAGGGGCTCCTGGCAGGGCTCGTGGCCGTCGCGGCCGGATCGCTGCTCGCGGTGGCGTTCCTCCTCGGCCGCTCCTCCGGCTCCGGTGGCCCCGCCGGAGCCCCGCCGCGGGGAAGCACGGTCGTCGTATCCGGATCCGAGACGCGGACGGCAGACGGCTCCAGCCTCGTCCGGATCCCTGCGGAACCCTCCGGCTCCGGCCTCACCTCCGACCGCCCGGCCGCCGGCTCGGATCCCTGGGTCCCGGCAGATCGCGGCTCGTCCCAGGAAACCTTTCCCGTCCCGGCGCCCCCGGACGCCCCCGACTCCGCGACCACCGGCGGATCCGCCGTCGCGGTCGACCCGGACGCCGCGGCCGTCGCGAAGTACTTCGACGCGATCGACCAGATCCAGCCGGCGAGCCTGAACGGCAGCCCGGACAGCGTCGCGTACGAGATGGCGGGGGCCCTCGCCCGGGGCGACACGTCCGGCCTCGACGCGATGATCCGGCAGACGGAGGACGCGAAGGTCCGGCTCGCCGGTGTCAGCCCCCCCTCCCCGTGCATCTCGCACTACAACAAGAGCCTCGAGAGCCTCGACGACGCCGTGGAGATGCTCCGCGCGCTCCGGAGCTCGATTCAGTCCTCCGATCCCGCCGCGGGGCTCGCGAACGTTCAGTCCCGCGCCGCCACCCTCCAGGCTCGCGCCGAGGCGCTTCAGAACGAGGATCGAGCCCTCCGCCAGCGCTACGGCCTGAAGCGCTGAGGCTTCGGGCCGGTGAGCCCCTCCGCCACCGCTCCTGTGACCGGACGGGCCATGAAGATGGGAAAGGCTACGGCCTGGCTTTTCCTGCAAGCTCCCGCGCCTCGGCGAGCCGCGGGTCCCCCGGCGGAAGGGTCTTCTCGTAGAGCTCGAGACCCCGTGCGGCCAGAACGCGGGCCCGAGCGTGGTCGCCGGTCCGATCGAGAACCTGCGCGAACGTGACGAGGACCTCCCCGAGCTCGGGGTCGGACTCGTCGAGGCTCCGTTCGACGTTCGGAAGCGCCTCCCCCATCAACCGCGCCGCCTCCGCCCAGTCGCCCCGCCTCATCGCGACGACGCCGAGGTTGTTGCGCGCCCGGCCCCACTGCGGGTCGACGTCGCTGGCCCCCAGGAGCTCGATCGCGCGACGGTAGGCGTCGGCCGCCGGTTCCAGCCGGCCGAGGCCGAGGAACGCGTTGCCGAGGTCGATGATCGTCTGGACGGCCCGCCCCCCTTCGGACGGCAGCGTCTCGCGAAAGAGCCGGAACGCCGTCTCGTACTCGCGGGCGGCCTCCTCGGGGCGCCCCTCCAGCTGGGCCAGCTTGCCCCGGACCCGAAGGGTCTCGGCGGTCTCGAGAAGGCCCAGCCCCCGGATGCTTCCCTGGGCGCCCTGGACCTCGTCGAGGAGCCTCGCTGCGGCATCCAGCTCCTTTCGTGCGAGACGCAGCCGTGCCACGTCTCGCAGAAGGGCCGCGCCGACCTCAGGGTCGACGCGCAGCCAGGCGCGTGCCTGCCGCTCGGCCGCCGGCAGCCACGCCGGGACGTCCTCCTCGCGACCCCTCGACGCCCCCTCGACCATCGAGAACGCGAAGTCGGTCAGGAGAAACGCCTTTTCGGCCTCGCGCCGCGCGACGCTCCGTTCGCGCGCGAGGCGCTGGGTGTGAAGGATCCCGGCGAGGAAGAAGAGCCCGACGACGATCCCGGCGGCGGCCAGCGAAACGGCGTGACGGCGCGTGAACCGGGCAGCGCGGTAGCGAAGCGTTCCGCGGCGGGCCGTCACGGGGCGGCCTTCCAGGAAGTTCCGGACGTCCCGGGCGAACGCCTCGACGGACGAGTAGCGCTCCGCCGGCTCCTTTCGAAGGGCTTTCAGGACGATGGCGTCGAGGTCCCGCGAGAGCTCCCCGCCGGACGAAGGAGGAGCCGGCTCGGCCTCCAGGACGGCCCGCTCGAGGGTCGCCCTCGACCCTCCCGCCGGCCCGTAGGGGCTCCGGCCCGCGAGGAGCTCGTAGAGGAGGACGCCGAGCGAGTAGACGTCGCTCGCCGTCGTGACGGGCTCGCCCCGGACCTGCTCGGGCGAGGCGTGACGGAGGGTCAGGACCTGCCGCCCGGTGGCGGTGAGCGCGGCGTCTGCCGGCTCGTCCTCGAGGAGCCTGGCGATCCCGAAGTCGAGGAGCTTCACGCGCCCCTCCGGGGTCACGAAGATGTTGGACGGCTTCAGGTCGCGGTGGACGACGAGCTGCTGGTGGGCGTACTGGACTGCCGAGGCCACCTCGAGGAAGAGCTGCAGCCTGTCGGCGACGCCCAGCTGGCGCTCGCGGCAATAGTCCGTGCACGGCTCCCCGGCGACGAGCTCCATCACGAGGTAGGGCGTGCCGCTGGCGCTCGTCCCGCCGTCGAGGAGGCGCGCGATGGCGGGATGCTCGAGCCGCGCCAGGATCTGTCTCTCCTGCCGGAAGCGCCTCTCGCTCTCCCGTCCGTCCGAGCCCGGCCGGAGCACCTTGACGGCGACCTGCCGCAAGAACTCGCCGTCGCTGCGCTCGGCGAGGTAGACGGCGCCCATTCCTCCGCGGCCGATCTCCCGCACGAGGCGGTAGGGTCCGAGCGTCGAGCCGGAGTGGTCGCCTCCGGACGGGGACGAGGGCACGGTTCCGTTTTCGTCGTCCCCGAGATCCGGAAGCAGCGCATCGATCGGCGACCTCGCGTCGAGCAGCCCTCCGTCCGAGGTATCGGCATCGACGAGGGCGGCAAGCTCGGCCCGAAGGTCGTCGTCCCCTGGGAACGCGGCGGCGACGAACGCGCTCCGGTCGGCATCCGGCAGCTCCATCGCCTCGTCGAAGTGCGCCCGGATGGCCCGCCAGCGCTCCGGGGAGAGAGGGGCCGGCACGTCGCTACCCGCCGGCCGGCCGAAGCTGTCGCAGGAGGAACGCCCGGGCGGCCTGCCAGTCCCGACGGACGGTCCGCGACGTGACGCCCCGGAGCCCGGCGATCTCCTCCTCGGTGAGGCCGGCGAAGAAGCGGAGCTCCACGAGCCGGGCGAGCCCCGGGTCCAGCTCCTCGAGCCGCTCCAGGCTCTGGTGGATCGCGAGGAGCTCGGGGAGCGGACAGGGCGAAGCGGCCGAAAGCACCGCCTCCCGGACGGGCTCCGAAACGGAGAGGGCCGTCGTTCCCCCTCCCCGCTTCTGCGCCTGCCGGCTCCGCGCCGAGCTGACGAGGATCTGCCGCATCGCCCGGGCGGCCAGGGCGAAGAAGTGGCCCCGATCCTCGACCGCGAGCTCCGCGGGGAGCGCGAGCTTCAGGTACGTCTCGTGAACGAGCGCGGTCGTGTCGAGGGTGGCGTCGGGCGAGTGGCGGCGCCGCTGGGCCCGGGCCAGACGCCGGAGCTCGTCGTGCACCGCCGTGAACACCGTGTTGAAGGCGTCCCGGTCTCCGAGGCGGGCCGCGGACAGAGCTTCGGTGATCCGGACCCCGGCCTCTTCCACTCGCGAAGAGTGCCACACTTGGCCCGCCGGACCGCCCTCATCCGGTCCGCCCGATACCGGCGTGCCGGGCACCAGGGCTGAACTCCTTTCAAGCGCAGCGGCAAACGTTTCCACGCGTGCGACCCGTTTCCCGCTCCATCCCCCCGCGGAAGGGACTCCCGACCCTCAGGAGCAGCTCGTTCGCTGGTAGGCGGATTGCGATGAACAGGGGGTCAACGTCGCGTGCGGCGAGCCTCCGTCCCTGCCGCACCCTTCCGTCACGGGCGGAGGAGAGGGGCTCCTATGTGGACCATCGTCGTCATTCTTCTGGTTCTCTGGGCACTGGGAATGGTCTCGTCCTACACGCTGGGCGGTCTCATCCACGTCCTCCTGGTGGTCGCGATCATCGTCGTGCTGATTCGCGTCATCCAGGGCAGACGGGTCGTCTGAATCCCTCGCGCGGGCGGCTTCGATGGAGCCGCCCGTCGCGAGACCGCCTCCCCTGACCGTGAAGCGTGCCTGGCGGGTGACCCGGCTCGGGCTCGCGGGGCTCCTCGGCCTCGTGGTCCTGATCGTTCTCGCGACGAACGTCCTGATCCGCACCCAGCTCCTGAGGCGGCTCGTCAACTCGAAGCCGGAGGAGCTCGTCGTCGACTATCGAGGCGCCGCCTCCTGGCTGCCCGGGCGCCTCTCGTTCGACGCGCTCACGCTCAGAAGCCGGGACCGGAACATCGAGTTCGAGGCGGCTCTCAGCGGTGTCGCGCTTCGGGTGTCGCTCGTGGACCTTCTCCGGCGCCGGTTCCACGCGACGCGCCTCCGGGGGAGAACGCTCCGGTTCCTGCTGCGCGAACGGCTCGCTCCGGCAGAAGCGACGCCGACGCGCCTTGCGCGCTACCCCCGCATCGCGGGATACGCCGATCCGCCGCTCCTGCCGACGACGCCTCCGCCGCCGGAGCCCGCGAAAGGCCCCTGGCGAATCGTGATCGACGATCTCGAGATCGCGGGCGTCGAGGAGATCTGGATCGACTCCTGGAGGTGGAGCGGCAAGGGAAGTGTGGCGGGAGCCTTCGAGCTGCTGCCGGGCCGGGAAGCTCGCGTCGGTCCGGCCCGGCTCGAGGTCGCCCAAGGCACGCTCCGGTACGGCGATTCGAAGGTGGCCGAACGGACTCGCGGAGCGGTCTGGTGCGACTTCCCTCGCTTCGACTCGCTCACCCGGCCCGGGAACGACGTCTGGAAGATCCTCTCGGGCGGCTCCAACCTCGAGGCCGATCTCGGCAGCCTGGCCCTCCTCTCATCGGACTCTGGCGACCCCCGGCTGTCCGGCGGCGCGGGCTCGATTCGCGAGCGGATCCGGATGCGGGACGGCGTGGGGAGCGTTCAGGTTTCGGTCACGGCACGGGACCTCGCCGTCCGCACGGGGAAACGTCAGTTCCGAGGCTCTGCCCAGGTCGATATCGAGGCGCCGAGGGTCGACTTCCTCCAGGGGGAAGCGTCGCTTGCCGGAACGAAGGTCGTTCTCTCCAACGTGTCCGTCGAGGGCGATCCGAGCCATCCGTGGGCCGCGACGATCTCCACACCTGCCGCCCGGCTCTTCTTCCTGGACGGCTCTTTCGACACGCAGCTGGCGGGCGACCTTCTCGATGCCCGCCCCATCGCCGCGCTCCTGTCGCCAGGCCTCGGGAAATGGGCCGTGAACCTCCTCCACCTGGAGAATCTCCATCTGACGGCTCGTCTTGCCGCCGGCCCCTCGCGGCTCGCCCTGACGTCGCTGCGCCTCTCGGCCGGCACCTTCTCGCTCGAGGGGGACTACCGCTCGAGCCCCGGCCGCGAGCGCGGCGACTTCCACGCGAAGAAAGGGATCCTGTCGCTCCGATTCACGATTCCGAGCGGGGGGTAGGCGGTCGCGGGCGGGCGCAGAAATCCCGGTCTCCTGAATCGTTCGATGTCCGGTTTCTGGTGGAAACTGCGTATTCCATATCGTGCAGACCTCGCAGGACCCGCTCCCGTCTCCCCCTCGCAAGGCCGGAACCGTCGTCTCCGACGTTCTGGCCCTTCTCCTGACGCTTCTGACGCTCCTGGCGCCCACCGCCGGGGCCCAGCCCCTCACTTCGCACCCGCGGCTCTGGTTGACGGCGGCCGACCTCCCGCGGCTTCGGAGCTGGGCGACGGACGCGAACCCCGTCTACCGGGACGGACTCGCCCGGCTGGGGGCGACGGCCCGGGCCGAGATGGACGCGGGCGCGGTCCCGGGACCCGACGCGGACAACGGCGGGAACACCTACACGGAGTACCCCGCGGAGACCTACGCCGAGCTCTTCGCCTTCCTCTCGCTCGTCTCTCCGGGCGAGGCCGAGCGGGCCGACTACGCCCAGCGGGCCCGCACGCTCCTGATGTACGTCATCGGGAAGGCCGCCCAGGGCGCGGCCGAGGGGCAGCCGTACCGCGACCCCGAGTTCTCGACGAACGACCGGTCGCGCTGGCACGGAGAGGCCTTCGCCCTCACCGTCGACTGGATCTACCCGTCGCTCAGCGCGAGCGACAAGGCCGCCATCCGGACCGTCTTCCTCCGCTGGATCGAGGAAAACAGGAACGGCGCCATCACGGGGCACGACCATCCCGAGCCGATCGGCGTCGTCAACGACCCCCGCCTCGTCGACAGCCCCGAGAAGCTCCGCTGGGCGCTCAACAACTACTTCACGGCCCACATGCGCAACGTCGGCCTGATGGCGATGGCGCTCGACGCATCCGACGACCCCGGCGGCGCCCTTCGCGGTTCGCTCGCAAACGCGACCGGCGCGTGGCTCTACGTCTTCGACCGGGCGTCGCGCACCGTGGGCAAGGGAGGGCTCGGCCCGGAGGGGTTCGAGTACTTCCCCCAGACGTTCGGCTTCGCGGCGCAGCTGATGCTCGCCCTCACCACCTCCGGCAACGCCAGCGTCGAGACGCACGGACCCCAGGTGTCGATCCCCGGCAACCCGTTCTGGGACGAGGTCGTCCAGGGGATGCTCCATTCCCTCAGCCCCGCACCGTCGTACTCGGAGACGGAGGGGCGCTCCGTCCACCTCCCGGCCTGGTACGGGAGCGGGCAGCACTACCTCGCCCAGGACATGATCGGCCTCTACGGGCCGCTCGGAATCCTGGACGGCCACCTCGGGAACGGCTCGCGCCGCGACGCGAGCCGCTTCATCCAGCAGCAGCTCGCCCCGGGCGGGGCCGCCGAGCTGGCGAGACGGGCCTACGACACCTCCGGCTACTTCCAGAACTCGATCCTCTACTTCCTCCTCTTCGACCCGTCGGCCGCACCTGCCGCCGACCCGCGGCCGCAGCTTCCGCTCACCCACTTCGCTCCCGGCCTTGGCCGCCTTCTCGCCCGGACCGACTGGAGCCCCTCTGCCTCCTGGTTCACCTACAAGCTGAGCTTCAACTCCGTCGACCACCAGTCGGGCGACGGCAACCAGTTCGAGCTCTACCGGAAGGGCGAGTGGCTGACGAAGGAGCGGACCGGCTACGACCTCGAGTACGGCGGCTCGCAGAACCACAACACCATCGCCATCCTCAACGACGAGCCGGAGCACGACGACCCGTGCGCCTACCGGGCCATCAACTGGAGGCAGGGCGCCCAGTACGAGTACGTCTCCACGGGCGACCCCGACCTGAAAGCGCTGGGGACGGGCACCGACTACGTCTACGCCCTCGGCGACGCCCTCAATCTCTACAACTCCGAGAGCGAGGGGTCGACGGACGTCCTCGAGGCGAGCCGGTCGATCCTCTGGCTCCCGCCCGACCACGTCGTCGTCTACGACCGCGCCGCCTCGAAATCGGCGAACCGCTTCAAGCGCTTCTGGCTCGCGCTGCCGGGCACGGCCACGGTCTCGGGGACGAGGACCACCATGACCTCCCGTGAGGGCCAGCAGCTCTTCGTTTCGACGCTCCTCCCGCGCGACGCGGAGATCCTCGTCCAGCCCGCCGTGATTCCGACCGACTGCGGATTCGACAACGGCTTTGCGGCCTCGGACGACCCGATCACCCACCAGCTGAAGGTCGAGGCGCGCGGCGCCCCGCTGAAGACGCGATTCCTCCACGTCCTCCAGGGAGCGGACGGGGGCGCCTCTCCCGACGCCGCGGTCCTCCTCGAGAGCTCGGCGGGCACCCCGTATGCCGGCGCGCTCGTACAGGTAAACGCCGTCCTCTTCCCGGTCGCCCTCGACACCCCGCTCACGACGATGACCTGTTCCCTCCCCGTCCCCGCCGGGTCGGTCGTCACCCGCGTCACCGGGCTGACGCCGGGAGGCCGCTACGCCGTCACGACGCGCAACGTCTCTGGCGGGCACGAGGTGACGGTCACCGCCTCTCCTTCTGGTCAGGCCGCGGATTCCGCGGGCATCCTTCGCTTTCCCGAGAGCGCGACGCCGACGACCTACACCTCGACGCTCGTCGTCCCGATCGTCCTCTCTTCCTCCGGGCTGAACGGCACGTTCTTCACCTCCGAGCTCGCCCTCACGAACCGCGGCGGCACGCCCGCGCAGCTGACCTTCGACTACACGGCGGCGTTCGGCGGCGGGAGCGGATCGGCTACCGCCGTCCTTCCGGCCGGACGGCAGCAGATCGTCCCCGACGCCATCGAATACCTCCGGTCTCTGAACGTACCGCTGCCGGCCACCGGAAACCGGGGCGGGACGCTTCGCGTCACCTTCTCGGGACTCGCGTCCCCGACGTCCGGCGCCGTCACCGCCCGGACGACGTCGCTCGTCTCCGGAGGCCGGGCGGGCCTGGCCTACTCGGGTATCCCCTCGACCTCGCTCCTCAGCGGCCCCGCCTGGCTCTACGGCCTCCGCCAGAACGGCGCCGACCGGTCGAACATCGCTGTCCTGCACGCCGGCGGCCCCACCGATGGCAACGTGACTCTCCGCCTCCGGGTCCGCCCCGCCGACGGCGGTCCGCTCGCGACCCTTCCCGACGTCACCCTTTCGCCCGGCGGCTTCTCGCAGACCTCCCAGGTGCTCGTGTCGAACGGACTGGCTCTCGAAGCCGGCGCCGTCCGCGTCGAGCGCGTCGCGGGGAACGCCCCCTACTACGCCTACGCCGTCGTGAACGACCAGCACAACGGAGACGGCTCGTTCGTCCCGCCCGTCCGGGAGGAGCTCTCCTCCTCTCCTTCGAGCCTCACGGTCCCCGTCGTCGTGGAAGCCGGGAGCTTCACGAGCGAGCTCGTCGTGGCCGAGAGCGCCGGGCGCGCGCGGACGCTCGACCTGCGCTTCGTCGCCTCGGGCGTGACGACGGCGGATCACACCGCGCGCTTCTCTCTCTCTCTCGGCGCCCGCGAGCAGCGGACGATTCCGTTCCTCGTCCAGTACCTCCGGGACCGGCAGGTTTCCGGCATCGGAGCCCCCGGCGGGCTGAGCGGGGCGCTCTTCGTCAGCGCCGCGGACGGGGCCGGCGGCCTCTTTGCCGGCGCGCGAACCTCTGCGCCTGGCGGCGGCGGCGCCTACGGCGTCTTCACGCCGGCCACCCCGGCGGGACAGGCCGGGCACGGCCCCGTCTGGCTCTACGGCCTCCAGCAGAACGCCGAGACGCGGACGAACCTGGCGCTCGTCAACACGGGCGAGACCGACGGCTCCGCGGACGTCTTCCGGATCGAGCTCTTCGACGGGGCCACCGGCGCCCTCGCGAAGACGATCGACGGGACGACCGTCGGCGCCTTCGGCTGGACGCAGATCGGCACGATCCTCGCGGCCCACGCCCCCGGCGTCTCGAACGCGTACGCGCGCGTCTCGCGCCTCTCGGGCTCGAACCCGTTCCTCGCCTACCTCGTCGTCAACGACGGCGGCGCGCCGGGGCAGCGGACGGGAGACGGGGCCTTCGTCTCCGCCCAGCCGGAGTGAGCTTCGTCCTTCTCTTCCGGTAACGAATCCAGCGGGAACAGCGAACGCCGGAAGCCGCGGGGCCGGGACGGGATCCCGCCCCGCGGCTTCTGCGAGGAGGATTCATGGCGACCCTCAGATCACACCAGCTTCAGGGCGACGCGAGGCTCGAGGCGTGCGCGAACCGGGACGACGCGCACGTCACACCCGGCTCTTCCGGCCCGCACGTCCGGAAGATCCAGGACGCCCTGAAGCGGGTCGACGACGCCGGCATCGGGTCCGACGAGTACGGCGCGTCGAAGTACGGCGCGGCCACGACGCTCGCCGTCACGGCGTTCAAGTCGAGCCGCCGGATCCTGAACCACTCCGGGCAGATCGACCCGATCGTCGGCATCAAGACGATCCGGGCGCTCGACCAGGCGCTGCTTGACCTCGGACGGGGGCTGGAGAACGCAGTCGACACGACGCCGTACGTCGACGTCATCGTCAACTTCGTCGGAGGCCGCACGGGCGACAGCCCCGCCGACGCCCTCGCCCGGCTCCGGAAGCCCGCCAGCTACGACGCCCGCGGCCGAAAGCTCTTCGGCATGGGCATCGGCGCGAATGTCGGCCTCCCCAATCCGGTTCAGTCCACCCTCTACGCGATCCAGCGTCTGCGCCGACTCGCCCCCATCGGCCTGCTCTGCATTCGAGGCAGCAGCCTGGGCGGCCTCTACGCGCTGGAGCTGGCGGAGATGCTGACGGCGCAGGGAGTGCCGATCCGCTTCGTCAGCCTCCAGGACGCCGCTTTCTCCTCCGTCGACGCGTTCAATCTCCCGGAACGGACGCCCGAGGGAAAGATCACGAACGTCCCGATGTTCCGGGGAGGGAACGTCCGGGCCGGGACGAAGATCAGCCATTTCCAGCGGATCGGGAACAAGGCGGAGAGGAGCTTCCGGCAGGGCCACTGGATCTGGGCTTCGGACCTCAACGGGGAGATCCACGGGGAGGTGCGGGGATTCGCCCCCCGCGAGTGGATTCCCACCGACTACCACAAGGACAGCGCCAAGGACGCACACAGGTACTGCTGCGGACAGGCGGATATCGAGGATGCGAACACCATCAGCGGGCTCCTCGACCAGGAGTGCCAGTAGGCGTCCGCTATCTGACGATCGCCCCCGGCTTCTCCTTCGGGCCGCAGGGACGGAGCCACCGGGCGTCGAGCGTCATCGTGCTCTTCGTCCCGTCCGCGTCCTTCGAGGAGACCTCGGCCCGGATCCGGCTCGTGAAGTCGCCCGTCGTGACGACGCGGCCGCTCGTCACCTTGCCGAGAACGGTGCAGGTCGAATCGACGATCCAGGACGCCCCCTCCCGCCGCACCTCGTAGCGCGAGCAGGCTTCGGCCACCGTGGCCTGGACCTTCTTCTCCACCTCCGGCGTGAAGCACATCTTCTGGACGATCGGCTCGCCGCCGTTCATCGTCATCGTCGTCTCCCAGACGCCGTCCTTGCGCGTCGGAAAGTCGAGCGCGAAAGCGGGACCGGCTGCGAGGAGGACCGGGAGAGCGAACAGCGCGACCCGGGTGAGACCCGGCAGAGAGAGCCCGGCGAAGAGATTTTTCATCGTGAACCGATAGATGTTACAGATGCGCGGGAACGGGTCAATGCAACCTTCGCGAGGCCCCGGAAGGGCGGGTCGCAAGGACGTGGATCGCCGGCTGGGGCTCGCCCGATTCCCGCTCCTGGTCCGGCGTCGAGACGTAGACGAGCCCCGTCCCGACGTCGTGGGTGGCGCCGAGGATGGCCGGGCACGGGCCGGTGAGGCCGAGGAGCGCGTCGAGAGACTCGCTCCGGATCGTCGGGATCCGCGGATCTCCCCCGGCCGCGTTCACCCTCTCGATCTCCCGAGGGTCGACGACCCAGAGCCACGTGGCACGCCCCTCGGCGTGGTAGCCCTTCCCCTCGGCGCACGGGTCGGACTTCCCTCCTTCGCTCACCTCGCCGTACCAGTGCGCCCCGAGCCCCTTCGTCCCGAAGAAGTAGACGGCGTCGCTCTCGAAGGCGGCTCCGCGAATCGAAGAGACGTCGGTGAAGTCCGGATGCTCCTGGTCGAGCGGGTAGAAGACGAGCCGTTTCGTGACGACGGTCTCGCCCGGCGCGGGGAGGCGGGCCGGGTCGAACGAGAAGCCGTGAGCCGTGGGGCCGTGGCTCGACAGCTGGTGAATCGGGGTGCCGGCCAGTCCGGAGAACCACTCGACTCCGAGCCGCCCCTTCCACGCCGGGTGGACCGGAGCGAGGAAGCCGGCCGTCGCCTGGGAGTGGTGGGTCGTTTGCCAGAGGCCGTGCCCCTCGTAAGCCAGGCTCCCGTCGTGGGACCCGTCGGCGTTGTAGTACTCCTGCACCGTCGTGAGCCAGCCCGCGCCGACGCGCAGGAGCCCGCGGACGTTCCGGTCCGCCGTGATCTGGGCCTGCGCCCCCTTCGTCAGGTCCTGCCACGGGCCGGCCTGCGCGACGACGGGCGCGTCCCGCAACGTCGCTCCGAGCGACGAGGGAATCGGGAACGGAGCGAACAGGTCGGTGTAGGTGTGCCCCGCCACCCAGATGCTCCCGGCTCCGTCGAGCGCGACGACCCCTTCGGAGTATCCGAGGCGCCGGTCGTTTCCCTCGTCGCTCCCCTCGAGACGGAATGCTCCCACGTAGACGAGAGGTCCCGACGAAACGGACTTCGGGAGCTGCATCGGGACGTACGCCCCGTCGCCCGTCCGGGCTCCCGGCGAGGCCCCGTCGTTGACGACGGCGTACCCGAGCCAGCGCCCTTCTCCCGAAAGCCGCTCGATCCTCGCCCAGCCGGAGGCGACGCCCCGGGACCGGAGCGGGTCCTCGAGCTGGCGCCACGCACCCGGCTCGAGGACGACGGTTTCGGGGACGCCCCGGGGCGCCCCACCGTTGCCGTCGAAGAACGAGATCCGGAGCGTCAGGGGCCCGTCCGCCGCAATCCCGGCGTGGACGACGGCGACGTTCGTCCGGTTCCCGCCGTCGGAGCAGAGGCCCGTGAGGAGAGCGGAGCCGGCGGCCGTCGCCGATTCCGGGACTCCCGGCGTGAAGACGCCGAAGGCTCCGCCCCCCGGGGACGGCGCCGAGGTCTTCGCTCCCGCCCAGACTCCCGCGAGGCTCCCGCTCTCGGCCTCCACGACGAGCGCTCCGGCGTACGGCGCCTGCCCCGCGGCACCGGCTGGGAGGCCGGCGCGCCGAAGCTCGGCCAGCGCGTCCGACAGGATCCGCTGTTCGCCCGCGCCGAGGCTCAGCGACACGCTCCCGCCCGCCCCCGCGCCCGGGGAGAGCGCCTCGCGATAGCCCAGGCGCAGCGTCACCGGGGCGCTCGCCCCGTTCGCCAGGACCAGCTCGCTCCGGAAGCGCGGCGTCTCCACGAGAACGGGAACGACGATCCGTTCGCCCGGAGCCGTGCTCGCGGGAGCGAGGAACGAGCCGTCGTTCGTCACCTCGTCGTTGACGACCGCATAGGCGTCGAACGTGCCGGAGGCCGACACCCGCTCGATCGTCGCGCTCCCCTGCTCGATCCCCGTTCCCTGGAGAACGCGGGTGACCTGCATCCATCCGAACGCCGGAAGGGTCTCGAGCTCGCGGACCACCCGCGGGGCGCCGTCGCCGCGGCTCGAACGGACCGAGATCCGGACCGAGACGGGCCCGGACCCCGTGTTGAAGACCGCCAGGTTCGTCCTCTCCGCCCCGTTCTCGCGCAGGCCGTAGAGCGTCCGGGGCCCGCCCGTCGAACCGGCCGCCACGGCGCCGTAGGCGAGGCCGGCCCGCCCCTCCGGATGAGGAGCCGCCACCGGAGAGGCCGTCCTCGCGGTCACCTCGATCCGGTCCGCCGTCGCTCCCGGGAAGGTCAGGACGAGGACGCCTCCCTGCTGCGGCTGGGCGAGGGCCGCCGGAATCGCGAGCCCCTTCTCCCGCAGCCACGCGAGGACGTCGGGTACGACCCGCTGCTCTCCCGCCGCCAGCGCGTCCGTCACGGTACCGGTCCCTTCCCGGCTCCCCAGGGACGCCTCGTAGTGCGCCGAGAAGGCGAGCGGCTCCGCACCGATGTTCGCAAGCGTCAGCTCGGTCGTGTAGCGGGCCGATCCCGAGGAGACGTCGAGGACGATCGGGACGACCCGCTCCACCGAGGCGAGCGAAAGAGCGGAAGCGAGGAAGGGAAGCGCGGCGAGAAACGGCGTTCTGCTCACGACTCCGGAATTCTCCTCCCGCCCGGGACGCCCCGGGGCTCCGAAATCCCTCTCCCCTTCCGTCCCTACGCCGCCAGGCCGAGCTGCCGCGCCTTCGCCAGCCAGCTCTCGCGCCTTTCGGGCGTCGACTTTCGGACGCTCCCGATGCTGGTGACGCCGACCGGCCGGACCCCGCAGAACTCGAGGACCGTCTTCTTCATCATCCGGTGGCCGGGCTGCCCGGCGAGCCAGCGGTAGTACCACGGAGGGCTGTCCATCGTGACGATCAGCTCCCCCGTCCGACCCGCCAGGAGACGGTCCCAGAGCGCGGAGCCGGTCCGGTACTTGAAGGCGAACCCGGGGAGGAAGACCCGGTCGATGAACCCCTTGAGGAGCGCCGGCATCGTCCCCCACCAGACCGGGTAGACGAAGACGAGGTGCTCCGCCCAGCGGATCGCCTCCTGCGCGGCGACGAGGTCCTCCTCGAGCGGCTGGGCCCCGTCGAAGCCGGCGCGGAGGATCGGGTCGAACCGGAGCGTGTCGAGCGGCAGGACTTTCGTCTCGCTGCCAGCCGACGCGGCCCCATCGGCGTACTCCTTCGCCAGGGCGTGGCAGAAGCTGCCGGACCTCGGATGACCGATGACGATCACGATTCGTTTGCTCACGGGGCTCCTCTTCTCTCGCGTCGTTCGCCCGCGGAGCCCGGGTCCAGCCGCGGTGCCTTCTCCGCCGCCGCGTCCGTTCCCGAGGAATCCTTGATTGCGAACCGCGTTCTCATACTTAACATAGTTAATTATGGGAACGCGGTTACAGCATGTCAAGAGGAATCGGGTTCGCGACGCCCGAGCCCAAGGCCGGAACGTCCTCTCCCTCGGGGCTGCGGTCAGGCGGGAGCGACGAGGGAAAGCCGCGGGAAGTACGTGCGGTAGCGAGCGGCATCCCGTGTCAACAGAGTCCGCCCCTCCACCAGCGCGTGCGCCCCGATGTAGAAGTCCGGGAGGGTCGAGGTCCGCGCTCCGCCGCGGCGCCGGTAACGCAGGAAGCACTTTCCCGCGAGGAAGGCGGCCTCCCAGGGGAGCGCGAGCCTCAGGAAGCCCGCCGTATCCAGGATCTCGTCCAGCTCCTCGATCCTCTCGAATCCGATCGAGACCTCGGCGTAGACGAGTGGGTTGATCGCCAGCGGGCCGACTTCGGCGCAGCGGGCGAGGGCGGACGAGGACCACTCGAACCAGGCGGGATCCTCGGTGAGGACGTCGAGCAGGACGTTGCTGTCGACGAGGAACCCGGCCATCGTCAGCCCCGGGTCAGGGCGAGGATCTCGTCCGTCGTCAGGCGGGAACGGCTGCGGCCTCGCAGACGAGCGACGACTGCTGCACCCCGTCCACTCTGTCCGGCCGCCTTTCGAACCCGCACGGAAGTGCCGACGACGTCGAACGTGACTTCCGTGTCGGGCAGGAGCCCGAGGCGGTCACGGATCTCGACGGGAATGGTGACCTGGCCCTTGGACGTGATGCGCATGACGACCTCGGTTGGAATCTTACTCTTCCTACTCTTACAAGCGCATCCGCCCGCCCGTCACTCCACCCCGTAGTCGACCTCCATCCGGCGCGCCTTCCACGCCGCGAAGGCCAGGAAGGCGCCCGCGAGGAGGAGCGGCGCCGGAATCGCGGCCCAGGCGGGGACCGGCTCGCCGATCACGGCCAGGAACCCCTCGGGAACCGTGACCGGCGCGAGCGAGAGGAGGTAGTGAATGAGGCCGAGCCGCTTGAGCACTTCCGGGAGGAGGAAGTTGAGGTGCTCCCACCCCCAGAAGGCGAGAGCCGGGAGGATGGGGCTCTTCGCCCAGAGCCCGAGAACGAGGAAGAGGGCGCCGTAGCCCGCGCAGGCGAGCGTCGTGACGAGGACGTACGCCAGGAGCCGTGCCGCGCCGCCCGAGGCCAGCTGGGAGAACGCCGCGCTCCGTCCCTGCCCGAAGAGCAGGACGAGGTACGAGAGGGCCGCGAAGCCCCCGAAAAGGCCGGACGTCGCCGCGAGCGCCGCCAGGTACTTGCCGAGGACGATCACCTCGCGCCGCACCGGGGCCAGGAGGAGGTGGTGAAGGGTCTTGGCCATCTGCTCGCCACGGACGAGATTGCCGAAGGCGAAAAGGCAGCCGAAGAAAAGCGTCACCTGGAGAATCAGGTTCTGGAAGAGGGCAGCGAACTCCTTCTCGATCCGGCCCGCAGCGACCGTCTCTCCCCGGACGGAGACGACGATCGCCGTCAGGAGGAAGGGGACCGCGGCGGTCAGGACGAGCCCCGCGCCGTCGCGGCCGCGGAACGTCCGCTTCAGCTCGAGCTGGAAGACGGCCCCCAGCTGCCGCAGGCGCACCTCGCGCGTCACGACGCGTCCCCGCCTTCGATGAGGTAGCGATAGACGGCCTTCACGTCGTCGTCGGCCGGTGTGATCGTATCGACCTCCAGGCCGCCCTCGGTCACGGCCTCGTTCAGCGCGAGGAAAAAGCGGTCGGGCGTCTTCGTCCGGGCGAGAAGGCCGCCACCGTCCTCGTGGAGCTCGACCTCGGAAACGAGCCCGTCCCCGAAAAGCCGCGCCGCCAGGAAGCCGGGCCGGTCGCACCGGACGAGGACCTGCATCGGCCGCTCGGCGACCTCCTCCCGGAGGCCGTGGGCCTCCCCTTCCGCCACGACGTACCCCGACTTCACCAGGACGACGCGGTCCGCGAGGAGGTCGACCTCGTGGAGGATGTGGGTCGAGACGACGACGTGCTTCCCCTCCGCTGCGAGAGTCCGGAAGAGCTCGAGAACCTCCGCGCGGGCCATCGGGTCGAGACCGTTGAGAGGCTCGTCGAGAAGAAGCACGCGAGGGTCGTGGGCGATCGCGGCGGCGAGCCGGAGCCTCTGGCGCATCCCCTTGCTGTAGGCGGCGACCTTCCGGCCCGCCGCGTCGACGAGCCCGACTCGCTCGAGCGCCTTTGCCGCCCGGGACCGGGCCACGCCAGGCCCTTCTCCCCGCAGGGAGAGGACGCCCTCGAGGAAGGAGCGCCCCGTGGCGCCGGGCGGGAACGACTCGAAGGCCGTGCAGTAGCCCACCGCGGCGAAGAGCCGCTCGGGATCGGACGGAGGGATGCCGAGCACGGTCACGCTGCCGCGCGTCGGCCGGATCAGCCCCGTGGCGAGGTTCATGAGCGTCGTCTTCCCCGAGCCGTTCGGGCCGACGAGGCCGGTGATCCCCGGCGGGATCGAGAGGGTCACGCGGTCGACGCCGAGGACCTCGCCGTAGAACTTCGAGATCTCGTCGAAGACGACGAGGTCCGAGGCCGGCGCCGCGCTCACCGCACCACCTCGAACGCGCGGAGCTTGCGGTGGATCAGGAAGAGCGAGAGCGCCGAGACGACGAGGAGCGAGACCCAGGCCCCGTCGAGCGGCAGGCGCCCGTGGAGCGGAATTCCGAAGAGGCCTTCGAGGACACGGCCCCAGGAGGCGCCGAGGTCGAAGAGGCGGCCCCACTCCACGTTCAGGATCGAGTTGAGCGCCCGCCCGAACGCCGCCGGAACGACGACGACCGCGAAGATGAGGGCGCGGGCCGCCGCGCGGTTCCTCACCCAGGCCGACATCGCCATCGAGACGAGGGAGAGAAAGAGGACGAGGAGCATCGACGCCGCGACGATGGCCCCCGCGATCGGGGCGTTGGCGAGAATCCAGCTCGCGTCCGAGAGCGACGCCTCGAGGAGGAAGACGAGGAGGAGAGGCGCCCAGGTGATCGCCGAGAGGAGGAGCGCCAGGACGAGGAGCTTGCCGGCGACGTACTGCCACTTCGAGAGCGGCCGCGAGAGGTAGAGCGGCAAGGCTCCGTTCACGAGGTCGGGCGAGACGAGGGAGGGGCCGACGAAGATCGTGAGCGCGAAGGCGAAGTAGGACTGTCCGAGGAGGAGGAACCCGAAGAACCTCGCGTCGATCGGGAACGGCAGGCCTGCGGCGAGAGGCGTTCTGGCGAGAGCCGGGAGATTGTGCTTGAGCCAGACGATGACGAGCGCCCCGACGGGGCCGAAGAACGCCGCCGTGAACACCCCGGTGACGGCCTTCGCCTTGAAGGCTTCCCGCCAGGCGTATCGAGGGAGGACGAGCAGCCTCGCGAGAGGGGACGTCGGCGTCCCCGTGAAGGGACGGAAGGTGCGGGCGCGGACCGTCACGTCTCCACCTCCATCGCCCGCTGGAAGATCTCCTCGAGCGAGTCGCGCTGGTAGGCCAGGTGCCGCAGCTGCACGCCTTTCTCGCCCGCGAGCCGGTAGAGCTCCCGCGGGCCGATTCCCTCGGGGAGCACGACCTTCACGCGCCGCCGGATTCCGGGGGCCACCGTGCAGCCGATCCCGGCGAGCGCCTCGGCGAAATCGCCCTCGCCTCCCGACGCCTCGAGCTCGACGAGCCGCCGGTTCGCGCGACGCTCCTCTTCCAGGTCGCAAAGCGCGGCGACCCGCCCCTCGCGCAGGATGAGCACCTGGTCGCAGCACTCCTCCACGTCGCGGAGGAGATGCGAGGAGAGGATGACCCGGATCTCCCCCGCTTCGCGGATCTCGCGGATGAGCCGGAGCATCCTCTGGCGGCCCGGCGGGTCGAGGCCGTTCGTCGGCTCGTCGAGGAAGAGGACCCTGGGCCCGTGCGCGATCGCCTGCGCGAGCTTGGCGAGCTGCTTCATCCCGAGCGAGTACGTCTCGAGGGTCCGGTAGCGCACCTCCCCGAGGCCGACCGCAAAGAGCGCCTCGTGAGCCCGCTCGAGGGCTTCGGCCCCCGGGAGGCCCGAGAGCTCGGCGAGCATCGCGACGTAGCGAACCCCCGAGATCCCGGCGATGAACGCGTCGTTCTCGGGCATGTAGCCGACGGCGCGCTTCACCTCGCGGCTCTCCTTCACGACGTCGAGCCCCGCGAGCCGGGCCGTTCCGGAAGATGGAGGGAAGAACCCGAGGAGCGTGTGGAGGAGCGTCGTCTTCCCGGCCCCGTTCGGGCCGAGGAGACCGATGGAACGGCCGGCGAGAGTGCCCCGGAGATCCCGGAGCACCTCCCGCCGGCCGAGCCTCACGGAGAGGCCGTCGAGCTCGAGAAAGGCCGTCATTTCCCTCGCGGGCGCTCGGATCCGAACGCGGCGGAGGTCGCCGCGAGGGACGCAAAGTCGGAGATCCCGGCCCCTGCGGAGGCGAAGACGATGCGCGACGGCTCGGCCCAGGCCCATGCGAGCGAGGCGCCGGAGGAGGAGAGCTCGGAGGCGGCCGACCCCTTCGCGACGCCGAGGGTGGTAGCGAGCGAGCCGAGCATGCCGCCGACGTCCTGGAACGCGAGCATCGAGAAATCGAGCGGTCCGTCCTTCGGGAGGAGGGCGGTGAGCTTCGGCGCGGTGAGGAGGGTGTCCCCGGACGCGTGCGACTGGGCGGCGCGAAGGACGAGCTCCTTCTGCGGGGCTGCGACGAGATAGCCGTCCACGAACGCGTACTGTAGCCGAGCCGGCCCGTCGGCCGGAACGACCGCGTGCACCGTGAGGCTCCCCGAGGCCTCCGAGACGAGCCTCACGCCCGGCTTCCCTTCCTTGCGCGCCGCGGCGTCGGCGAGGGAGACGAGGCGTTCGATCGTCGCCTGGAGGCGCGGGGCGTCGTAGACCTCGACGACGACCTTCCAGGCGGGCGTCGGGAGGAGCGGCCCGTCGATCGCGAGGGCCACGTCCCCGCCGAGCGCCTCGGCGAGGTCGGCCTTCACCCGGAAGCCGTGCTCCGCCTCGAACTGGGAGAGCTTCGCCGGGAAGTCGGGCTGGCCGGCCGAGATCGTCGCGAAGAGGTCGTCGACGAGGAGCGAGGGCTCCTTCATCACGAAGGCGAGCGCCCCGGCGGCGCCGGAGGAGACGAAGGAGAGCGATCCCATCGGCGCCGGGGCGGCGAGCCAGCCCGCGAGGCCGTGACGCTCGGCGCTGAAGGTGAGGGCCGCCTTCCCGCTCGAGGCGCCGGCGGAGGAGTGCCGCTCCACGATGAGGTGCTCGGCGTCGAGGAGGCCCGTCATCCGGAGCGTGTCGACGGCCCTCGGATCGTCACCGGCCGTGGAAGCGGCCCGGGTGACGAACGCCTTCAGATCGACGCCGACGACGAGGTCGACTCCGCCGCGGTAGGCGTCGGCGAGCCGCGCGTGGAACGTCCCGCCCCGGAACGCTCCCGGCGACGCGAGCGCAGCCTCGAGGCGGGCGAGCGTCGCACCGTCGACGGCGGCCGCGACGAGATCGTCGTGAATCCAGATGAAGAGGGCGTCGCCGCCGCCCACGGCCTCGGACGCGTTCTCGACGATCCGCACGCGCGTGGTGGCGTCGCCCCGGGCCAGCTCGGACTCGAGGAACGCGCGGAAACCGGGCTTGACGACGGTCGTCAGGACGAGAGGAGCGCCCGGGTCGCCCGAGGCCTTCGTTCCGATGCCGACGGCGACCTCGTCGCCGAGGTAGGAGCCCCACGTCCGCAGGGTGTCGAGCAGGCGCTTCACCTCGGCCTGCCGCTCCGGCGCACCCGGCCCCTCGCCCCACCAGGAGGCGAGGACGGGATTCGACGCGAGGCGCGGGGCGAGGGCGTCGTAGAAGTCGGCGACGGTTCCCGAGACGTTCGGAACGGCGGCGAAGACGACGGTCCCGTCGGGCATCGAGTCGAGGAGCCGGGTCGAGGTCCGGCCCGCCCAAGCGGCCGGCGTCGCGGCGAGCTCCTTCTGCAGCCGGGCGACCTCGCCCGCGAGCTCGAGGAGAGCCACCCGGTCGCGGCTCCAGCCGAACTCCTCCTCGAGGGAGGCCTTTGCCACGGCTCCGTTCGTCGCCGCCTGGTCCCCCCCGTGGAGAACCTTCTCGGCCCGGCCGTCGTCGACGTGGACCTCTCCCTCGAGGACGGAGACGCGCGAGCCCCTGGCCCCCTGCGCCACGGAAAAGACCGTGCCGGTCACCGAGACGAGGCAGTCGGACGTCTTCACGTATAGGTGGCCATCACGCTGCTTGGCGGCCCGGACGATGACCCTCCCGCGCGCGAGGGCGACCGTCGTCCCTCCTGAGCCCCGGGCGATCGAAACCTGGGACCTCTCCGCCAGCTCGACCCGAGAGCCGTCGGTCAGAACGAGGACGGCCCCGCCGGAGCGGCCCGTCCGGACCGCTTCGCCGCCCGCGAGCTCGGCGCCGGCCGGGATTCGCGTCCCGGCCGAAGGGGCGAGGAGGAGCCCGTCGACGACGTCGACGCGCGCGACCGGGCCCGAGGCGGCGGAGGAACGGACGAACCAGAACGCTCCGAGGGCGGCACCGAGAAGGAGAGACGCCGCGAGGGCGAGCGCGGCCACGGGACGGCGGCGCGCGGGTGCGGAGGTGCCGGCGTCCGGCACGGTCACCGGCTGTCCCGAGCGGACGGCCTTGAGGGCGCGGCGGCACGGGACGCAGGACCGGGTGTGGTCCTCGACGAGAAGCGCCCGCGCCGGGGAGAGCCGGCCGGCGACGAACGAGGGAATGAGGGACTGGATGTCGGTGCAGCCGCGAAGGACGAGCGGCTCGTCGTCGACGGGGACCGGCGCCGCCGGGCTCGTGATCGCCTCTGCCGCGCGGCGGACCGCCGCGTCGACCGCGGACGGGTCGGGTTCCTGGTTCCGGATGGCGGCAACGGCCTTTTCGAGGATGTCGTTCTTCATGACGGGCCTCCCCCTTCGGTGAGGAGCTCCTTGCGGAGCTGGGTTCGGGCACGGAAATACTGGACGGCGACGACCGCGGGGGACGATCCGAGAAGGAGGGCGATCTGCCGGTTCGGAATTCCCTCGAGGGACCGGAGGACGAAAACCTCCGCGACGCGGGGGGAGAGCTTCGCGAGCGCCGTCCGGAGTCGCGCCCGGAGCTCCCGCGCCTCGGCCGCCGCGTCGGGCTGGCCGCCTCGGGCCTCGACGTCTCCTCCGCGCTCCTCGAGGGGGACAGTCCCCGCCGCGGAGAGGCGGGACCTGACGAGATCGAGCGCGCCGTTCACGGCCGCCCTGTGGAGGTAACCCCGGGGCTCGCTCCCGAGACTGCCAGCGTCGCGCCGCCCGGCGAGCCGGAGAAAGACGGTCTGCAACACATCCTCGGCGTCGGCGGCGCGCCCGGTCACCCGGTACGCCGTCCGGAAGACGAACGCCCCGTGCTCCCGGAAGAGCGCCTCGAGGGGCTCGGGGGGACTGGATCTGGGGACCGGCTGAACCGCGCTCACGGGAGCCTCCTTCTTCGGGTCGTCACCCATGAAACGGTCGACCTCCTGATTTCTTAACGGTCCCGCCCGGAATCGACGGGGAATCATAGGTCCCGAGCGCCCGGCCCGGCCGGACCGCTATCATCCCGTCCACCTGACCCCGGTCCCCGGTCGAATCTGGAAAGTACAAGGAACGGAGACGCCATGTCGAAGCTCTCCCTCGTCGCATTCCGTGTCGGCGCCTGGACGTCGATCCTGACGGCGCTCGCCCACCTGGCCGGACACGTCGCCGGTCCGGAGGCGCCGAAGAACGAGACAGAGGCGGTGCTGACGGAGCTGATGACCAGCTACGGCTTCGCCCTTCCCGGCGCCCCGCGGCGCACCATGATGGAGTTGTTCGACGGCTTCAGCCTGACCTTCACCCTCTTCCTCGCCCTGACGGGAATCCTCGCCCTCGCCATCGCGCGGAGCCGGGGCGCGGTCCCGGAGCTCTACCGATTCACCGCGGTCGCCCTCGCGGGGACCTACGGGATCCTGTCCGGCATCAGCCTTCGCCACTTCTTCCTCGCCCCCACGCTCTGCCTCGCCCTCGCGTTCGTCGCGTTCGCCATCTCACTCGCGGCGGAGGGCAGACCGGCCCCGAAGCTCCAGGAGGGCCTCCGCCCGTGATTCAAGGCGACATTCCCAGCGACCGCGTTCCCCTCGGCCCCATGGAGCTGCGAATCACGACCGCCATCGACGGCGTGCTCGCGGTCGTCGCGAGCGTGGCCATGCTGGCGTGGGTCTTCGGCCGCCCCCTCTTCTACACACCGAACGCTCCGGTCCTCTCCGCGTTCACCGCCTTCTCTCTGCTCCTCATGGTCCTGGTCCGGCAGGCGCGCCTCCACCTCGAGACCTGGCCCATCGCGCTCAGCCTGGCGATGACCGGCCTCGTTCTCGGCGGCAACGCCTCCTCGATCGTCATGCTCGCGACGATGCCGGCAAAGCTCTGGGAGACCTTCTCGGGCGTCGTCCTGACGTCGAGCATGACGTCCCTCGGGCTGGTGCTCTTCTGCCTCTACGACTTCGTGATCGCCCTCCGGGAGACTCCACAGTCCCCGCTCCTCATGGACGACCTGCTGATCCACCTCGCGCTCGTTCCCGGGGGAGTGAGCCTGCTCGGCTACCTCCTGGGCAATCCGACCTACCTGAGCATCCACGCGGACCCTCGAGTGGGGATCTCGCTCTTCGAGATGGCGCTCCTGGGGCTCTACGCCGCCGGCGCGATCCTCTCCAACCCCAGGCTCTTCCTGTGGCGCTTCCTCGCCGCCGGGTGGACGAACCGCCTCGTCTTCGCAGGCCTCTTCGCGAACCAGTTCGTCGCGCCCCTGGTCGTCGCCCTCGTCTTCGCACCCCCAGGCGCCACGGGACCCGGCGTCGAGCTCTTCGCGATGCTCGCGGGCGTCGTCACCACCGTGACGTTCCTGCTGCTTCAGGCCCGCGTGGCCCGGCGCCAGCCGCTCTCTGGCGGCACGCCTCCATAGAATTCCGATCCGGGAGGCCACGATGAACGTCGAGATCACCTACTGCGTGGTCTGAAACTACGAACCGTGGGCCGCCGGTCTGGCGGCCGAGCTGAAGAAGGCGCTCGGGGTCGACTCGACGCTGAGGAAGGGCTCTGGGGGAGTTTTCGACGTCGTGGTGGACGGACGCCTCGTCTACTCCAAGCGTGATACCGGTCGGTTCCCGGAGCCGGGAGAGGTCACCGCCGCTCTCTCGAAGGGCACGAGCTGAAGGTCGCATTCCGCGAGCGCCGGGGGCTCCGTCTCCCGGGAGCTCGCGATGAACCACGACAGCCGGGAGAGTCCCGGCCGGCGATTCCGGAAGACGCGTAGTGCCCGGCTCGAGCCCCGTCACCGCCACGCGAACGTCGTGGCGCGGGGGCCGCGGGCCGACCGCTCGCAGGTGACACGGATCAGGTCGCCGGGACGCGGCTCCCGACCGCTCCCGCTCCACATCGCCGAGGGGACGAAGACGTCGCTCCCGCCGGCCAGCGTGAGGACCCCGAAAGCCTTCGAGGGGTTGAAACACTTCACCTTGCCGCTTTGAACCTGTTCCAGGACGAGCTCCCTTTCGGCCGGATACGGCCGCCCTCGAAATGCTTTCGCAGACAATTTGCGGTTGCAAATCACCCCTCCATGATCCCGGCACCGCCGCGCCCCCGGTGCGCCGGCCGTCCCGGAGGAAATCGATGCCCACCGTTCGCCAGACCCCTCTCAACGTCGCCCTCTCCGGGGGTCTTCTTTGCCGACCGCGCCGGATCGCCGGAAACGTCGTCGCCGCCGCTCTCGCCCTCTACGTCACAGCGGCCGCTCTCCCCGCACAGGCTCAGGCGTCTTCGGCGGAGCCGGCCGCCGTCTCTGCCGACCGGGCGAACGCCACCCCGCCGCCGCCGGCGGCGAAGACCCCCGACGAGATTCGCGTCCGGAAGGCGGTCGAGGTTACGGCGACCCGCGGGACACTCGCCGAGGACACCTCGGCCGCGGCGACCGCGGAGGTCTCACGCGCCGAGTTCGAGAAGCGCAGCCCGCGAACGGTCGACCAGGCGCTCGTCGGCGTCGGCGGCGTCACGACGTTCCGGGCCCGGGGCCTCCCAGACAGCGGGGTCGGAGTCGGCCTTCGTGGCTTCAGCGGACGCTCCTCGGGCCAGGGGCGCGTCCTCGTCCTTCTCGACGGCCAGCCCCTGAACGACGCAATCTCGGGACGGTGAACTGGAACGCGGTTCAGACCGAGGAGATCGAGCGGGTCGAGGTGGTCCGAGGGCCCTTCTCCGCGCTCTACGGCAGGAACGCGATGGGAGGGGTCGTGAACGTCCTGACGCGGCCCGTCGTCGGGCGCACCTTCGAGGCGTTCGGCCGCCGTCCGCGTGACGTCCAGCGCGGCGTAGCCGCCGGTGCGGAGGTGCTGATAGCCGACCGAGAGCGCCCGCGTCTCGGAGAGCCGGTCGGCGTAGCGTACGGAGAAAGCCCCCGTCTCGTGAGTCCCGTACAGCCCTGGGATGCGCGGCTCCATCTCTCGGGCTGCTGCGTCGCCTCGCACCCTCGATCCCGGTCCTGTTGTCTCACGGCCTTAGGAACGTGCCCGACGGAGAGACCATCACGAGCTCAGACGCCGGCTCCGTCGAGGGAGGGATCTACCTCGACCTCCCGTCCTCAACGGCGGGGTCGACGGCTCGGGAATGCACCTCGTCTTCGAGGGCGGCCGGATCTCGGCGTTCTCGGCGCGCGAGGGAAGGCACAGCTCGCGGCCCCGCCCAGCACGTCGACCTCGTCAGCGATTTCCGTGAAGGAGGCTACGGCCTGGGCGTCTCGATTGACGGCCGACCGATCGTCGTGGAAGGCAGTTCCTGGGGCCTGGGCTGAGGCTCCGCGGCCTTCCGTGAGGACCGGACGGGGGCGGATCGTCCCGCCCCCGTCCGGATGCCTACCTCTTCGCCGGTACGTAGCTCGGGTCGTTCGTCGTGTTGTCGATGACGGTCGCGTAGGCGACGACTGCCGTCCCGGTCGTGACCCGGACCCGTGCCGAGCCGCCGCGCACGTCGGTTCGGCCGAAGCGGTTTGCGAAGGGACGGCTCTCCTGTTTCCATTCCCCGGCCGCCAGGGAGACGTCGTAGCTCCCGACGACCGCTCCCGCCGCGTCGAGGAGGGTGACGGTCGCGGTCGCCGCACCCGTTCCCGTGTTGGTCAGCGCGATATTCGAACGGGCGGACGCGTCCTCGGTCAGCTGGCCCAGGGCGGCGGTCTCCCCCGAACCGAGCGGCTCGTCCGGACGGAACGCCTCGCCGGCGAAGGCGAACGTCGCGCCCGGGAAGCAGGTGGCGCCCGACGGAATCGCGTTGTAAACGCGGAAGCTCACCGCGAGCGGGACGTCCGACACGACCTCCAGCGGACCGGTTCCGTCACCCCACAGGTCGCCGACGAGGTCGGCAAGGAGAGTCTGCGCGCCAGCCGAGAGGGTTCCGGCCTTCTTCGCGACCGTTCCGCCGATGCGAAGGCGGGCCTCCCAGGACGCCGCGAAGCCTGATGTGTTCAGGAGTGCGACGTCGGTTTTCCACTGGCTGCCATTCGCCCCCGGGCCTCGCGTGGCAGCCCCCAGCCAAGCCGAGATTCCGAGCGGCTCCGCGAGAGCCTGGGGCTCGCCGTAGATGAAGTCGTCGAGCGCAACGCCGTCGGGCGGTGGGTCCTGGAACGGCGCGTCGATCTGACCGCTTCCGTTCGTGAGCCTGACCCGCGCGATCCGCTCCGTGCCCGTCGCCGCGACTCCGAGGAAGCTGAGGCCCTTCGAAGCTGCTCCCGACTGGAGTACGGGTCGGGAGAAGAGCAGCCGCCCTGCCGCGTCGAACGCCTCGATCCTCGAGGTGTTCGCGACGTCGACGTCGACGAAAACCGCGCCGAAGCCGGTGACCGTCGCCCGCGTCGAGGTCCCGGGGACGAAGAAGATGACGTCCGTCACTGTGCTGCCAATGGGTGCGAAGAGCTTCTGCGGGCTGAAGGTGTCGAACTCTTTCTCTCCCCAGGCCTGCGCGGTGACGTCCTTCATGAGGAAGGACGTGGTTCCCGAGTCTCCGCTCACCTTCAGTCTCGACCCCGGAGTCGACAGAACGAGTCCGCGAGCCGAGTTGGTGTTGAAGAAGGCAGGGGGCAGGGAGTCGAGGAACTGAGCCGGCACCCCGTCCCAGTTGATCTCGCGGCGGCCGTCGGGCTTCGGATTGCCGACACCGTTCAAGGTGCCACCGAGCGCCGTCCGGAACGCATCGACGGTCGGCTGGATGGCGGCAACGTTCGAGCCCGCTGCCTCGTAACCCACCAGGGCAGCGTCGACTGGCGGAAACGCCAGCAAAGCTGAAGCAATCAAAGGGACGGCACAAGCCGTCGACAGGATCTTCATGGGGCCTCCATCCATAGCTTTTGAGATCGAGTTGCAAGTCAGGATACCCCAAGACGCTTCCGGGCTGTCGGGACTCGTGCCCACGGTCCGACTCGTCCCGCAGAGAGCACGGGAGTTCGTCGTCCCGGTCGGCGTCATCCGGGAGCTTCTCGCCGAAACGTCGGCGCCCGGATCCCGGGCGACCATTCTCCGGGAGGCCAGCGCGGGCTATCTTTGGGACGGACGCAGGAGCATCGAGACCTGGCGCCAGCCGACAGACGGAACGCCCTCGTCACAGAAGATCTGGAAATGGACGAGGAGCGCGCTCTCCAGCTCCAGCTGCTGCGGAAGCTCACGTAGATCTTCGAGTCCGGCGACGGCCCCGCCGCCCTCGAGGTCTTCGAGCGCCTCGGCGGGGGCGACGCCAGGCAGCCCTGTCCGCACGACCTTCGCCGCCATCATTGATCCCACTGGTACGGCGGCGCTTACGCACTCGTAGCCCACCGCTTTCGTCAGGTTCTCCTTTCGCCCCGGCCCCGAACTGCCTCGCCCACCCGCGCTGAAGCCTCTGGCCCCCGTGCACTTGCACCGGCTCCAGCCTTCCGGCGCGGCCTCCTGGACGGCGTGGTCGCGCGGAACCTCGACTGCGGCATCTTCGAGCGAGGCTTCGCCCGCATCCGCTGTCCCGATTGCGCCGCCGAGTACCTGCTCGCCTTCATCACCAACTGCCGTGTCATCCGCCGTATCCTCGACCGTCCTGGCGCCTCGGCTCCCCGCGCCCTCCCCCACCAGGGCGTTCGAGCCCATTTGCGCCCGCTCCGGCCCTCAGCCGCACTGCGGTCGAGAATCCGACTTCCGATCCCCTATTTCCCGAGGAACGCCAGGATCGCGGCCTGGTCGCGGGCGACCTCCCCGCCCATCACGCGGGCGACGGTGCCGCCGAACACCCGGCCGAGGAGCCCGGCGTTCATCGACCCCACGGCCGTCGTCCCGTCGTCGCGACGGTAGACGCTGACGGTGCAGGGCATGAACGCCGAGAGCTTGCGGCTCGGCCCCTCGACGAGGATCGCGTGGGCATGCCGGGCCTGACAGAGCTCGACGAGGAGAATCGGGGGGAGCTCACCGCCTCCGTTCTTGCGCACCGACTCGTGGAGCGGCTTCACTCCAGACACGACCCATCCCCTCGCCAGGGCCGCCGCCTTGATCTTCTCGACGGTCTCCTCGACCCCGAACGGGCTGGTCTGCTCGTGAATCATGAGTCGGGGCATGGCAACAACGGCGGCGACGGCGACGAGGAGCGCCCCGGCGATGAGGCCGGCGGAAAAGGGAAGGAGCTTCTTCATACCGCGTCACTAGCGAATCCGATGCCAGAGCCGGTCCTGCGGTAGGTACGCGGTTTCCGGTCCCGGCAGCGCGCGTTTCGCAGCAACGAATGCAACGAAACGTCCCGGGGACGGGACCGGCGCGGGCGCTCGGAGCCCGCCCCGCGGCAGGTGCCGCGGGGCGGGGTCCGGTGACCGGAGACGCGTCTTCCCAGGTCGATCCGTCAAAGGGCCAGCCGCCGATCAGAAACGAAGACGCGTGACGAGCCTCACGTCGCGGCCCGGGTTCTGCGCGACGTTCTTGTAGCTGTAGAGGAAGTCCGTATAGGCCTCGTCGAGGAGGTTGCGGATCGTCAGGTCGAGCCCCAGCGTGAGGCTCTGCAGGCGCAGCTCGAAGCCCGCCCGCAGATCGACGAGCGTGTAGCTCGCCGTCGGGGTACCGAGGGGCTCGTCCCGGCCCGAGACCTCCTGCGAGCCCACGAGATGGACGTCGACGCCGGCGAAGGGCGCCTGAAACGGCCCGAGCTTCGAGCCTTCGACGATCGCCCTGAGGAGCCACCGAGCCGCCGGCTCCTGGGGCATCGGCCGCCCCGTCTCGCGGTTCTCGGTGTCGACGTACGTGTACGTCGCACCGAGGCGGAGCCAGCGGGTGACGGCACCTTCCAGCGCCGCCTCGAGCCCCTCGATCGTCGCGTCGGCCTGCCGGTGCTCGAACACCGGCAGCGGACCCTGGAACGTCCCGGTGTCCGCCAGGTAGATGAAGCGATCGAACGAGTTCCGGTACGCCGTGACGTACCCGCGAACGCGCTCCGTGTTCACACGGGCGGAGAGCTCGGCGGCCACGTTCGACTCCTCTTCGAGGTTCGGGTTCCCGATCTGGAACGCCGCGACGCCGTTGTGGGTTCCCTTCGCGAACAGCTCGAAGGCGTTGGGCGGCCGCCAGCCGCGGCCGAGGCTGCCCGCGAAGGAGACGGTACCGCTCGCGCGGTAGACGACGCCCAGCGAGCCCGTGAAATGGCCGTAGGTCCTGGAGAAGCCGACGCCGGGGGCCGCGCCGGGGGGCATCGGCACGTCGAGGTCGGACGAGTCCCAGCGCGCCCCGAAGCTGACGATGAGCCGTTCGAGATCCCCGGCACGGAGGAAACGCCCCTCCTCGAAGAGCATCGCGGCCCAGCCCTGGCTGTCGTACTCCGGGACGAGCTTCACGCCCTCTCGCGGGTCGTTGTCCAGGCCGAGATACTCGACGGCCACCCGGCCGCGGAACGGCCCGAGGGAACGGTGGCGGAGTCCGGCTCGAACGCTCTGGGTCACGAGCTTCAGGTCGACTTCCGGCATGCCGGCCAGCGCAGCCGGGAACGACTGCCGGATGTTCGTCTGACGGCCTGCGGAGATCTCCAGGTCCCCGATCGACGTCGGCAGGAAGGTGTCGGCCACGAACAGGTCGTCGTCGAGGCCGAGGCGGAAGCCGACGGGCCTGTAGAAGCCGGTATCGACCTCCCAGTGGGCCCACCGCACCCGGGCCATGCCCCAGGAGCCCGAGAGCCCGACCGCGACGTTGCCGTTGGTCTGCTCGAAATCGGTGTTCTCGAGGGTCTTCGCCGGGGTCTCGAGGTCCCCCGAGTCGCGCCGGACCACTCCGGCGTTCCAGCCGAAGGCTCCGAGGGCTCCCTCGACCTCGGCCCGCCCAGTGAACTCGTCGGCGTTGCTGCCCCACCCTCCGGCAACCTCTCCGTGCACGACGGGTGAGCCGCCGCTGGCGCCGAGGAGGGGGCGCGGGATGATGTTAATCACGCCCCCCATGGCGTCGGGCCCGTAGAGAACGCTCGCCGGACCCCGCACTACCTCGACCGTGTGCGCCAGGCTGGCCTCGACGCTCGGGGAGTGGCGCCAGCTGAACTGCTGGTGGTTCACCGGGACGTCTCCGTTGAGAACCCGGATGCGATGCTCCGAGAGTCCCCGGATCACCGGCGTCCCCAGCGCCTCTCCCGTGGGGATGTTGGTGACTCCCGGGATCTCGGCGAGCGCCTGGCCGAGCGAGGCCGTCGACTGTCTGCTGAGGTCCTCCCCCTTCACCGAGTCGACCTGCTGAGCCACCTCGAGGCGGTCCAACGCGAACGGCGAAGCCGTGACGGTCACCTCCCCCGCGAAACGCGCGGGCTTCAGCTTCACGAGGAGCTCCCCGCCTGGAACCACGATGGGAACGTTGTGGAGGGCGAAGCCCGAGAGCCGGACCGAGACGGTGAACGTGCCGGCCGGGACGGCGGTGAAGACGAACCGCCCCTCGACATCGGTCGCAGCGACCCGATCGAGCTCGACCAGGAATACCTCTGCGCCCGGCACGGCGGCCCCCCCCTCGGCTTCGGTCACGGTCCCCCGAACGACGAGCCCCTTTTCCGATGCGGGTGGCGGCGCCGCCAGGCCGAACGAAGCCGACGGGACGAGGAGAATGGCCAGACAAGCCGCTCGAAGGCGGCGATGGATCATCGACATGGATCCCTCCAGTTTCCGGGCAGTCAGATTCCGCGTTCGAGATGACGACGGGATCAGCTCAGGAACACGGAGGACCGCGGACCGAGGGCTCGCCGGGAATCGGCGATCCCGCCCCCGTCACGGACGGGTACGAGACCGAACTCCGGACCGTCGGCGCCACCAGAGCCGCGGGGCGCGAAGCGGACGCGGTCTGCAGAGACCGCATCAGCTCGCACGCCAGGCAGGCCTCCTCGTCTTCGTGGCCCGGCTCGACCGACGGCGCCAGAGCGGGAAGCGACCGGCTCCCGACGTCGTGGCAGGCCCCGTCTTCGCATAAGTGGAAGCAGGTGTGGAGCGACGAACTCGCGACCAGGGACCAGAACGTCAGGAGAAGGCAGGCCCAGGCTGCGCTCCGTCTCAGCCGGTTCGGACTTCCCAGGACCCCCACGACACTTATCGTAACAGACTTGCATGCGCAAACCTTCGCATCGGAAGGGTTGTCGGGGGGGGGCGCGTCTCCAGCATGCCATCGGACTCGGCGAGAGAGACGACGTCGACACGTCGACAGACGAACGTCTTGCCAGGCCCGCTGCTCAGCGCTCGCGATCCGATTCGCCGGCGCGGGGCTCGGCGCCGAAACGCACGAAGCGATGCGCCTCCAGACCCTCCGGCAGCGGAAGCAACCGGCCCGCGGCGCGCGACCCCTCGGCCCATTCGAGGAGGAGCCGGTAGGACTCCGGCGAGTCGATCTCGCCGAGCCAGGGCGCCCCTCGCGGACGAAACGGCGGATCCTGGCGCGGGAGGCTGCGACGGAAAACGACCTTCTCGCCGACGAGCCTCCTGCCGGCCCGGAGCGGTCAGGAAAACGCGAGCGCACTCGCGATCCAAGAGGCTGGTCCTCGGGTCGGATGAAGCCGGGGGCGGACGCCGACGATGAGCTGGCGGCTTCCCCCTTCCGAGCGGCAGAGGCCGAGCGGGACGCCGAAGACCTCGACGTGTTCGCACGACGGCCGCGGCCTTCGTGTCCGCCGCCCGGCCCGGCGAGCAGGTACCATCACGGCCATCATCCCGATGACGAGGTGGACTGCAGTGAGACGCCCCGGCTGCCGAGGTGGCACGGCGGGGTGGCGGTTCGACTGCGAGAGGCCCGGGCTCGGATGGAGGCGTCGATGGGTGTTCTTCTCAGGTCCCTGCTCCTCTCGATCGTTGCGTTCGCCGTTTCCCGGGTGGCGTTCGCGCAGAAGACCGGGATCAAGAACGTCGAGCCGGGAGAGGTCTGCTTCACCGGCGCCACCTGCGTGAAGGTCGATTCGGCCTACGGCGAGCTCTACGACGGGAGCCGGTACGTCGGGTCGGAGTGGATCGTCGGTGTCCGGGACTCGTCCGGCAGGCAGGTCGACAAGGTCGGGAAGGGCGGTGACATCCAGGTGATCTCGCCCGACGTCTACGCGCGGCGCAACAGCCAGGAAGACACGTACACGATCCACCGGATCGACAAGTCCGCGAAGGCCGTCAAGACACGCTTCAGGGTCCTCTTCCCCGGAGTCTCTCGCGTCGGGTTCGACAACTGGGCCGGACGGGGAGGTACCGCGATCGGCATGACGGCGCTGCCGCCTCAGGACTCGATGGGCGGCGGAATGACGCCGGTAGGGGGAGACCTCGGCGCCGTGACACCGGCCGGCGAGGTGACGCCGTTGATCCCGGGCGTGCGTTTCGCGTTCCGGTACGGCGACTACCGGATCCTCGCGCACACCGACAACAGGAGCTACTCGATCGCCGACGCCGACTACCGGCCCCTCTCTCCGAAGCTCGAGAACGTCGTGTCGTTCCGGACCGATTTCAGCGACCAGATCCGGATGGCGTTCGACACGGTCGAAACGGTCTTCGCGATCCCGGTGACCCAGGGCGAGACGGGCGCCCGCGTGCTCTTCAACATCCTCCCGTACAGGAAGGGCCAGATCGCGCCGGCGGGTCTGATCGGCCTGGCACCGTTGCTCGAGAACGGGGGCATCTCCTGCGGACCGAAGTTCGACGCCACGTGCCGACAGCAGCTCCAGGGCTGGATCGGCGTATGGGCGGGCGAGAACGGGCCGGAGGTCTCGCTGGAAGGTCCGCTCCTGCTGCAGACGAGCGTCGAGCGGTTCAAGTCGATCGAATGGGACGACCTGGTCCTCTCGTCCGTCGGCGTCGTCGAGGAGCTGCGGGGCGGGTTCGGCCTGCGGATCTACACGCCGGGCAGGGGCGGGGAGTTCCAGCTCAGCGTCTTCCCGCAGAAGTTCTCCGATCGCGCCAGCGCCGTGGCCGCGGCAGCCCAGATCCGCACCAACGAGAACGCGGCGATCCAGGCGGCTTACGCGGCCGTCCGGAATGCGGAGCGGGCGAAGTACGAGGCCTGGCAGGCGGCGCAGGCGGCCGAGGAGGCCCGGCGCGCCGAGCGGGCGGCGGCCGAGGACGCCGAGGTCCGGAAGGCGAAGGCCCTGATCGCGGAGGGAGACGCGGACAAGATCTGCGGTGCGTGGCTGAAGCTCGGCTCGTTCTATGCCCGGACGAACCTCGCGGACGAGTGCCGCAGGCTACGGCCTCCCCCGAAGCAGGCGAGCCGGGGCTTCTGGGGCGATCTCGCCTCCGGCCTGGCCGCCTACAACCGTGCCGTCGCGTCCGGTCAGGCCAGCGCTCCTCCGGCGGCGGCCTCGGGCGGAGCGGTGTCGACGAGCCCTGGCGACGCCGACTTCGCCCGGTCGATGCGCTCGATCGACAACGCGCTGCGGGTGATCGGCGATCCGAACTGGAACGGCGCGGCCGGTGCTGCCAGGCGCTGAGGCCTCGATGACCTGACCTCCGCACTCCGGGACGGTGATGCGCCGGCGCCTGGCGCACGCCGGCAGGGTCCTCCGGCCGATCGCAATTCAACCGATGGCGAGCTTTCCGTCCTTCGCCGCGGGGATGTCGATCGTCATGATCCGAAAGCTGCGGACGCCGTCGCGGACGACCAGAAGGTCTCCCGCCGGGATCCCCGATACTCCCTCGTCTCGCACGCGCGGGGTGTGGCCCCGAGCTCCCCGGGCCGGGCTAACATCCCGCCGGCCCTCGCCGGGAACGGCGGAGAGGCCGCGAGGAGGCTCCGGTGGGAGTGAAGCCCGACGCGTGGATCCGGCAGATGGCGACCGAGCACGGGATGATCGAGCCGTTCGAGCCCGTTCTCGTCCGGAAGGTCGAGGGGCGTCCCGTCGTCTCCTTCGGCACCTCGAGCTACGGCTACGACGTCCGCTGCGCCGACGAATTCAAGATCTTCACGAACGTGAACTCCACGATCGTCGACCCGAAGGCGTTCGACGAGAGGAGCTTCGTCGACGTGAAGGGCCCGCAGTGCGTCGTCCCGCCGAACTCCTTCGCCCTCGCGCGGACGGTCGAGTACTTCCGGGTCCCGCGCGACGTCCTCGTCATCTGCCTCGGCAAGTCGACCTACGCGCGCTGCGGAATCATCGTGAACGTCACGCCCCTCGAGCCGGAGTGGGAGGGGCACGTCACCCTCGAGTTCTCGAACACGACGCCGCTCCCTGCCCGCATCTACGCCGGCGAAGGGGTCGCGCAGATGGTCTTCCTCGGCGCCGACGGCCCTTGCGAGACCTCCTACCGCGACCGCGGCGGGAAGTACCAGGGACAGCGCGGGGTGACGCTGCCGCACGCATGAGGCCGTTGCCGGCCTTACCCGACCGTGAGGCCTGCCGGGAGGAGGGGATCCGACGATCGACGGATCGTCAGACCAACAGGCCCTCCGGAACGACCCACCGCGGAACGGCGCTTCCCCCGCGGGGGGACTCCGCCCTGGGGCCAGGCGTGAGAGGGTGAGACGAGGGAAGATGACAGCCATGCAGACGGAGGTCCTCTCGGCGGACGGGGTCCGAATCTCCTACGAAAGGACCGGAACCGGGCGGACCGCGCTCGTTTTCGTGCACGGATGGCTCGGCTCGGGTCGATGGTGGGACGCGCAGCGGACGACGTTCTCGACGCGCTACTCGGTGGTGCAGCTCGATCTCGCGGGGCACGGAGCGTCCGGTCACAACCGCGTCCGGCACGGCGCGGACGCCTATGCCCGCGACATCGTCGCGGTGGTGAACGCGATCGACCCGGAGCGCGCCGTCCTGGTGGCGCACTCGATGTCCGGCGTCTACGCCGCGCTCGCGGCCGCCGAGCTCCGGCGGGTCGTGGCGCTCGTGCTCGTCGACACGCTGAAGAACGTCGAGCTGGTCCTCCCCCCCGAGCAGGTCGATTCGATGCTCGGGCTCTACCGGAGCGATTTCCGGACCGCCGTCGAACGAGTGCTGCCGGCGTGGCTCTTCGGACCGGCCACGCCCCCCGAGGTCGCGCAGCGCCTCCAGCGAGAGTTCCTGGAACGAGACGGAACGGAGGCCGCCGCCCTCCTCGAGCCGCTCTACCGCTGCGACGCTCGCGCCGCGTGCGATCGCGTGACGGTTCCGGTTCGCGCCATCAGCTCCGACCTCCAGCCGACCGACGTCGAGGCGAATCGACGTCACTTCCCCGATTTCTCCGTACGACTCCTCCCGGGCCTCGGCCACTACCCGATGCTCGAGGCGCCGGCGGCGTTTGACGCGGCGCTCGAAGAGGTCCTCGCCGAGCTGCGGCTCGGCGACATCGGCGATCGATGACGCGAGGACAGTCGTCCTGCAGCTCGAGAAGGCCGGCTTCCGCGCGAAGCTCTATCCCTTTCCGATCGACCGGCAGTACGTGATTCGCGCCGAGCGCTGACGAGCGGACGGAGGAGACGCGGAGTCCCGCGGCCCCGGTCGGGGCCGCGTGGCCCCTCAGGGCTTCTCGAAGAGGACGACCTCCCCGTTCTCGGTCCCGGCCGCCAGGAACGCGTCGTCCGGGCTCCAGGCGAGCGAGGTGACGCGGCTGCCGAGAGTGGCGAGGGCCAGGACCTGCTCGGTCCGGGCCGGATCCCAGAGCGCGACGACTCCGTCGGCGCCGCCCGAGGCGAGGATCGATCCTCGCCGCTGGAAGGCCACCGCGGTCGCGCGCTCCTCGTGGCCCTGAAGGACGATCGGAGTCGAGCCCTCCGGTCCCTTCCCGGCGCAGTCCCAGACGATCACTTCCGGCCCTCCTCCGGTCGCCAGGAACCGGCCCCGGTGATCCCAGGAGAGCTCGAGCACCTTGAACGGGTACCCCGACATCATCGAGTTCTTCCCGGAGCCGACGTAGAAGAAATGGACCGTCGCGTCCTGGTCGCCCGTCGCGATGTACTTCCCGGTCGGGCTCCAGGCCAGAACGAGGCTCGAGCCCTTCCAGTCGAGTATCTGGACCGGGCTTTCCCGCTCCGGCGAGAAGCGCAGGACCCCGTTGTAGGCCGCGGTGGCGATCTCCCGGCCCCCCGGCCCGAAGGCGAGGTCGGAGACGGTGCTCGGATGCTGGGCGAAGGTGCGGACCAGCCCACCGTCGCCATCTCGCAGCTGGAGGAACCGGCCGGCCGCCACGGCGAGGAGGTCCTCCCCGGGCTTCCACGCCACGCGCGCGACCCAGCCGCCGCACGGCACCCTACTGAGGAGACGACCGGTGGCCACCTCCCAGATCGCCACGCCGCCGTCCTGCCCTCCCGTGGCGAGACGCTCGCCGTCGTGCCTCCACGAGGTCGTCGTGGTCCCCGGGAAGTGGCCGTCGAGGACGGTGTGCGCGGCGAGCCCGGCGGAGTAGAGGATGTGGACCGGCCCGTCCGCCGTTGGCGCCGCGAGATACTGCCCATCCGGAGAGAAGAGAAGCTCGCTGACCCAGCCGCCCGGCTCGGCCGAGGCGCGCCTCGCGAGAGGGACGGTCGGCGTGCCCGCGGTCATCGCGCGAGGCACTTGGAGAGCTCCGTCCGGATCGCGGCGTGGTCGAGGTCCTTGCCGATGAAGACGACGCGGCTGTGCCGCGGATCGTCCTCCCAGGCCGGTCCCTGGCTCGTCTCGAGGAGCATGTGGACCCCCTGGAAGACGACTCTCCGGTCGTTTCCCGCGATCGAGAGGATTCCCTTCGACCGGTACAGGTCGGTTCCTTTCTCCCGCAGGAGCTTCTGGAAGAACCTCTGGAGCTTTGCCTCTGCCAGCGCTCCCGGCAGGTCGATGCCGACCGACGAGACACGGTCGTCGTGCTCGTGGTCGGGCTTGAAGACCCGGACGACTTCGGGCGCGACGACCTTGCCGGACCGTTCGAGGCGCATCGCGTACTCGTCCGGACGGTGCTCCGTCAGGAGGCCCCAGGCGCCGCCGTCGGGAATCGCGAGAGAGAGCCGCGCCCCGTTCGGGCCGAGCGCGAGGCGACGGAGCCGGTTCGGCGCGAGCGGGCCGCTCGAGGCCGGCCGCCGCCGGTCGGCCGAGAAGAGGGCGACCGCCCTGTCGAGCGCCTTCTCCGCGTCGTGCAGGGTCGGGCCGTCGAGCGCAAGGACGAGCAGGTCGATGGAGCGGTCCGGACCGTGGTCGAGGACGAGCTCGTGCGCCCCGTCCTGGAGGGAGAAGACCGACACCGCCTCGAACGGATACTCGGGCTCGAGAAAGAGCGGATCGACCTCGAGAGCGCGCGACAGGTTGAATCCGCCGACGTCGAGGACCTGGTCGAGCGGGAGCACGGCGCGCTCGGTCCGGTGGATCCGCGCCGCCGGGTTCATTCGCTCGAGACGCTGCTCGAGCGCTTCGACTTCCGTCGAGGCGACGAGGTCGGTCTTGTTCAGCAGAATCACGTCCGCGAACGCCACCTGGGCGCCTGCCTCCGGGGTCTCGGCGAGGTGCTTCTCCGCGTGGTGCGCGTCGACGAGGGTGACGATCCCGTCGAGCCGGACGCTCCTCTTGAGGTCCTCGTCCACCAGGAACGTCTGCGCGACGGGGCCGGGATCGGCCAGGCCCGTCGTCTCCACCAGGATGTAGTCGAAGCGGTCGCGCCGCTTCAGCAGGCTCCCGACGATGCGGATCAGGTCCCCCCGGACGGTGCAGCAGATGCACCCGTTGTTCATCTCGAAGATCTCTTCGTCGGCCCCGATCACGAGAGCCTGGTCGACGCCGACCTCGCCGAACTCGTTCTCGATGACGGCGATCCTCTTCCCGTGCTTCTCCGTGAGGATCCGGTTGAGGAGCGTCGTCTTCCCCGAGCCGAGGAAGCCGGTCAGGACGGTTACGGGAACCGGGGCATTCGGACTGGTCGTCATGCGACCTCCTCGTCGGCGCAGGGGGTGGGGCCGCAGCCCCGGGATTCGAGCGGCTCGGCCAGGAGGCCGGCCCTGTGCAGCAGCTCGGGAGCGAGACCCTCGGAGAGGGGGCCGTCGAAGACGACCTTCCTCACTTGAAGGGAGTACGCGGCGGACTTCGCCGGCAGGACGCCGACGACGGGGTCGCCCAGAGAACCGCCGCTCCGGACGACGCGGCGGCCGCCTCTACCGCGTCCGCCAGGAGGCGGCTCGCGCGCGGATCGAGCCCGCTCGTCGGCTCGTCGAGGAGGAGGAGCTCCGGTCCGACCGAGAGCGCGGCGGCGCACGCCGCGCGCTTTCTCTCGCCGAAGGAGAGCCGCGCGACGGGCCGGTCGGCCAGGGGCGCGATCCCGAGCTCCTCGAGGGCCGCCCCGGCCCTCTGGCACGCCTCGCCTTCCGGCGCGCCGGCCCTCAGAAGCCCCCAGAGGAGATCCTCGCGGGGCGTCGAGCCGAGGAGCTGGTCGGCGGGATCCTGGAAGACGAGGGCGACGCTGCGGTCGGCCCTCGAAGAGAGGGACTCCCCCGCCACGGGCACGCCGAGACGCACGAGGCGCCCACCTCCCAACGGAAGGAGACCCGCGGCCGCCGCGAGGAGCGTGCTTTTCCCCGAGCCGCTCGGCCCGAGAACCGCGACCCACTCGCCCCGGGCGAGCTCGAGGTCGATCGGCCCGAGGCGGACCGCGCCCTCCTCGCTGCGAACGACGGCCGAAGAGAAGGAGAGCGACGGGGCGTCTGGAGTCGCCGCGTCGAATCGTGACCCCTTCCGAAGCACGCGAACCTCCTCCAGCCGCACGGCCCGCTCGAACGCCGACTCGACCCCTCCCGCGACGACGCGCCCCCAGGTTTCGAGACGAGGCTCCCCTCGACGCAAGCCCCCGCGAAGCGTGGCGGCCTCGTAGCGCCTCTCGACCTCGGATGCGAGGAGGAGCCCCTGCCCGACAATCCGGTCCGCCCCGTCGAGCGCTCCTTCGGGAACGCCGGCGGAGCGAGCCGCCCAGAGCAGCCCGGGCCACGACAGCGTCGATCCGGTCCAGACGGCCACGGCGACACCCGCCCAGAGCTTGGACGCGAGGAGGAGAGCGAGCGTTCGGTCTCCCGAGACGATCCCCGCGGGAACGGCGAGAAGGACGACCCAGGCCCCCGCGAGAGCGAGGACCTTCGCCCTCCGAGGCAGGAGGCCCTCGACGAGAAGCAGGGCGACCGCCGCCGAGGCGACGAGAGCCGGGACCACCGGCGTCGTCGCCGTCGCATTCAGGATCGCCGCGGAGAACGCCGCCACGACGCGAAGGACGCTCGCACCCCGCTCACCGTCGAAGAGCGTCCCCGCGGCGTCACGGTGCACTCGGTTCTCCCGCGCTCTCCGCCAGGGACCGCGGATCGTGCCGGAGCGCCGCGAAGCCCCGGGAGGTCACCCAGCCCGCGCAGAACCCGGTCGCCAGAAGGAGCGCGGTGTGGACCTCTTCACCGAGATCGACGACCGGCGGCCTGGGTGTCCGACCGGCGTCGCGCGCCGCCTCGTCGAAAACCGCCTCGTCGAGCCCCCGCAGGGGCTCGTGCGCGTGCGCGGCCCCAGAGGCGAGGAGCGCCACCGCGAGGAGCGCGGTCACCGCCGCAGTCCGCATTCCGCCACGAAAGGCCGCCGGTGCCAGCTCCGGCCGTCGCCGGGCGAGGGCTCCGAGAAGGACCGCGGAAAGGACCCCTTCCAGGACGGCCAGGGGGAGTTGGACGGGCGCGAAGCCGGCGAGGACCCGGACCGCCCAGAACCCGAAGCTCTTCTCCCCCGAGAGGGCCGCGCCGAGGATCCCGGCGTCGGCCACGTAGACCGAGAGCTGCCCGACGCCACAGGCGATCCCGGCCGCAAGAGGGGCGGGAACGCGGCAGCGCTGGAGGAGCCACCAGAAGCCCGCCGCCACGAAGGGCCCCGCCACCCCGAGCGTGAGGGTGTTGGCTCCGAGCGTCGTCAGGCCGCCGTGACCGAAGAAGAGCGCCTGGAGAAGGAGGACGAAGGCCGCGGGCGCTGCGACAGCCCAGGGCCCGAGGACGAGGCCCAGGAGCGGCGTGACGCAGAGGTGCGACGTGGCCCCTGCGACCGGGATCGGGATCGGGAGGAGCGTCGCGGCGAAGAGGAGGGCGGTCCCGGTCGAGAGGAGCGCCTTCTCGGCCGGCGCCGCCGCCACGGACCGTCTCCTCAGCGTCGCCGCCGAGTACGCGACGAACGGGGAGGCCGCCGCCACCCAGAGCGCGGCTTGCGCCGCCGGGAGAATTCCTTCGGAGAGATGCATGCCGCCTCCGGCCCGGCGATCCGCCGGGTCGGCGCCTTTTTATCTCATTCGTAATCCACTTGCAATTACATCACGCACGCCTCCGCACCCGACCCCTCTTCCTACCGGCCGGAGACGGGACGTCAGATGCAGCGATCGCAGAGACCCCGGAGGAGGATCTCGACGTGCTCGCGCCGGAGCGCCTTCGGCCCCTTGTCGCGGCCCTTGCCGGCGAGCGTCACGTCGGCCAGGCACTCCACGGCCCCGCACTCGTTGCAGAGGAAGTGCGGATGCTCCGGGCTCCCTGCGTCGCCCGCCACGGTCTCGAACCGCCAGGTGTGGTCTCCCACGTCGATGCGCCGCGCCAGGCCGGCCTTCACGAGATCGAGAAGGTTCCGGTAGACCGTCGCCCGGTCCCAGCCCGCCTCCTCGAAACGGTCGGCCATCTCGCCGTGCGAGAT
>JADKBZ010000016.1 GCA_016714815.1 Holophagales bacterium | reverse complement strand
GTTGGAAGCATGCCCCGAGGAGCCGGTCCGGCCCAACAATGACACGACCGCCGCGGTGAAGCGGTATTGCAAACACTCGTTCCATCGCAAGCCGTCGAAGAAATCGACCCTCCTTGAACTCCCCGAACTGGTAGTTGAAGCAAGCTGCCGGAATGGCAACATCTCCGCACTTCACGCCCTTCGCCGCCCTTCCAGCGCACGTCCCGACGAGCACCAACGTCTTCGCATCAAACAGACGCACGCCGGCGCTTGCCAGCTTAGCCCCTGCGACAAGGCCCATCTCACCCGCTGCCAGCAGAGCAACACGCTGCCCTCTCAAGGTCCCCAACCTCCAGGTCATGCCGCCCTGCTCCTCCCACCTGTCCTCCGTTCCCAGCTCTCTCTCAAGCGTCGATAGCTCCATCTGCTCACGCTGCGGCTACCACTATCCCGTGTAGCCGACCCGACTGGACGCGCTCGTCTCGTCTCTGGGAGGTAGCTCGCCCCTTCTCTCTCTCGCCATTCGGATGCATCTCCTGAATTCATCGGCGGTGAATTCCTCTCCCAACACCCACCGCTTTGGCAGCACTCCATCAAGCGCGTCAGAGAACGTCAACTCCCTCAGATCCAGAGAGCTTGCCGGAAGCGCGGTAAACGCGATGATCGGAACTGTCGGCCTACCAGCGCGCAGCTTCTTGGCAATCCTAAGGCCACCCCAGAGTCCGCCGTCTCGGCTCGTCGGTTCCTCAAAGGACAAGTCCAGTAGGATGGCCGCAACCCTCGGTCCGTGTTCCGCGAGCCCGAGCGAAATCTGTCGTACCGATCCCTCCACATATTTGTGCTCTTCCTCGGGCACGACAGCGATGACGCTGAACTCGTCGCTGAGGCCCTCGTACTTTAGCGCGTCCTTGAGTGCCTTCACGTCCATGGGGCGATCGTCAACCACTATGAGGATCTCGGGCTCTGTCATCAATCGCCTCCTAGTCGAGGTCACATGCGACGTTGCACCGAACGGCACCCATAAATCCAGCCAACCGTCCACCGCTCCCCCTCTATCTCCCGAACAGCCGGTTTTTGCCACTCCCCATTGAGCGCCTGCACGATACGCCGGGCCTTCTCTAGTCCCAACCCCGACTCCCGGGTCTCGTCGAGTCGGCCGTTGTCCATGATCTGGACTCGCAGCGTCAGGATGTCGGCTTCCTCGATCAAGACCACGCGCGCTCGCCGTCCTCTCATCGGCGCCCCCTCAAACGCATGCGTCCAGTTTGACACGAGGATCTCGAGCAGCTCGTCGAGCTCACTGGCCGGGACCAATCCGTAGAGCCGAGTGCCCCTCTCGGCGCCCTGGGTTGCCAGCTGTATACCGAGGTTCCGGACCATCTCCTGGTACCGTGGTTCCTCATCCACCCTCCTAATCGCCGCCGCGACATCGCTGACCAGCGCGCGCGTGCCCCGGTAGAGAAGGCCCCGCCTTGAGCTCTCAACAAAGCTGCAGACTCGCTCCAGATCGTTGTCGAGCGCTTCGAGCAGCCACTCGTTCGCATCCGATCCGCGGGAAAGCCCCGCGCGGCGCCGCCGACAATCCTCCAACGCCGCCATAAGCTCAACGGTGCCCTGCCGAATGTCGCGGGCGCTCACCGCAAGTCCCGGCAGCTCCGAGACTTCCTGATACAGATCCACCGCTCGGACAATCAGCTCTCGCTCGATCTCCGCTAGGGTTCCATCCCAGTACAGCTCCAACGTCTCTCGCGCTTCTCGTTCCTTCGCCGCGTCCTTGGCGCTCTTCTTGATCCTCCCGACCAGGGTTCGCAACCACGTCACCCTTCCAACGAATCCGTGCCTGAGGTGTTTTAGAACGCTTCTGACGAGATCCGGCACGGGTGGCCTCGGCGCATCCGGCACCCATAGCGCCGGTTGCCCCTCACCGATCCCTCGGAAGGCCTCCGCCACCCTGCCGAACCTCTCCCTTTCTCCTTCCGCCTGCATCGCCAGCAGCACCTCCGTGGCGAAGATGCAGTCTCTCGTGACTCGCGCGCCCGCCCTTCGAAACGCCCTCCACTCGACCAGGAACCGCTCGGGCCACACGGTTCGAAGCGCGCGCACCACTATTTCAAGCTCCGCGTCCGCCAACTCGTCTTCTCTCCCCAGAAGTGCGAGACCTCGCTCGAAGACTGCATCGGCTAACGAACTCTGGGAACTGTCTCGGAACCCCTCCTGCGCTGGCAGGACCGCCCCCGCCTCTCGCCCAAGGACTGTCATGAGCGCAAAGAAGTGACTGTCGAAAGGGCTCGTTCGCGAAATGAGGTCCACGAGTTCTTCTCGGTCGACATGGTTCACGCGAGCCCGTTCAAGCTGTCTACGAAGCTCCAACTCTCGTGCGAGCGTCGTCCAGCCCGTCGCCTTCACTCCTCCGATCTCCCTGCCCGCCACCAACTGAGGACTGTTCCGCATACGCCTCGCCTGAATGTGCTCCACAAGCACCTGAAACCCCTCCCGGCGGGCATCCATCTCGATGGCCCTCAGGCGCGCGTCAATAGCGCAAAGGGGACAGTCGGAGCTCCTATAGACGGGGATGTTCGCGTCGAACACGAAGCGCAAGTCTACGGCGGCGCCGCCGTACCTCCTCATTCCCTCAAGACCTCTCGCGTCCCGGTCAGAACAACGGTTCAGGAGAACGATTACAACGATCCGCTCAGCCCCCCAACGGGCCGCAAGATCCACGAATGCACGGATCGTGATTCCACTCCCCGCGGCATCATCTAGAACGAGAGCCCTCACAAGGGACCGCTCTGCTCTCGCTCGCGCTCTCCTCTTCTCGAGGTGTTCTTTCTCGATTCCCACAACCGCTGGGATCAGGAGGGGCTTGGCCAACGTCTCTGCCAACTGGCGCATTCCGGGGGAGTCGGTGGGGTACAGGATCGCGTCCGGCGTGCCTCCCTCGAGCGCTTTCGCGTACTCTGACCGAAGCAACTCCACCAAACCGAGCGAGTCACCGCTCTCTAGGTATGCGCCGAAGTCGAACAGGTAGCTGAGGTGATTCCCACCTGAAGTGAAGTGCCCAGATCGCAGAACCCCCGGAAGGCCCTCACACGCATTCAAGAATGCGCCGAAATCTCCCCTGATGGCCTCCGGGCGACGGCCCTCTGAAGAGAGGGGCGCGTGCGTGTCTGGATCGATCTCCCACGCCTCCGCCCTGTCCTTCGATTCGAGGCGGGCTCGAAGAACGAGGGGACGACGCAGGATCGACCGGACTTCCACGCCACTCTGATGCGTCGCGCCCTCCTCGGGGGAATCCTCTTCCGTGCGAGCGTCCACGACCGTTAGCACAACCGCCGATGCACCCTGAGGCACGCGGCCAATTGCGGCCGCTATGGTCCTTCCGCTTCCGATCACGTCGGAAAAGAAGGCGACCCGGCTGTTCCTCGGTATCTCCGACACCCGCGACAAAGCCATGGGTTCATGCGGATCCGGAATCGAGATCCTTCTTGGCGCCCCTTCGCCGTCCGGCCAGGCGTCCCGGAGTAGGTCCGTCGCCACCCGACCCAGCGTCACAATGGCCGTCGGAGAGTATCGTCGTAGCTCTGCAGTCAACCAGACTCGGAAGGCCGTCGAGGCACCCGAGTGAAGCAAGAGTTGTCTAACTTCAAAGAATCCTGAGGAATACGAACGGGAGGGGAGCAAGAACCAACGATCGCAATAGGCCGCTGGGCTCTTCTCGTGCTGCAACCAGGCTTTCAGGAGTGCCGATGCTGTGTCTTGCGCCGCCCTAAGAACCGTCTCTTTGTCAACCGCCAACCGAAGACGCCGGTTGGCGAGGTCGTCTCCGAGTAGCGGCATCACTTCCGGATACCTAGTCTCCAGAGTCAGCAGGGTCTCCACTTGATCCGTCGGTTCCGCCTCCAAGGCTTGAAGCAGTGCGTTCTCTGCATCGGAGCCCAACCCTAAAAAGTGGACCCCGCCCCCACTGTCAAACGCGATGACACCCGAGCATCGAGGTCCGTTCGCCTCCTCGCGGCCCTCGCGTACCAAGCGCTCAAACTCAGTCTTGTGCACCAATAGCGAGTCTGCATTGAGCAGCACCAGGTTCATCCGCCCGGCTTTGGCGTCGCGAAAGTATCTCCGCACCCAGAACATACATGACCTTGGTGTCCAGTCTTAGGCCGAGAATGTCAATCGCGATGAGACGGGAAACGTCGCTCTTTAGACGGCCCTGCGCGATGCCGATGGCGGTTATCTTGTCCCTGACCGAGAGCAGGCGGTGTCCCTGTTCGTCATCCGGCGACGAGCTGCCCGGCCCGTCATCATCTAGACCCGGCCGTAGCACCACTGACGGCGCTCGGTCGCTGCTTAGGGCCTTCGTAAGCGCGTTGGTCGAACGCTTCTGCGTTTGCGTAAGGGGAATCCGGACCGCAACCTGCACTCCAGAAAGTGGATAGAGTGACACCGGCCGGGTAGACCATGCCTTGATCCTGCTAAATACTCTCGGACGGTTCTGGTGTGGCTCGTCGGCGAAATCCCAAACCAGCACGAAGGGTCCGGAGCGCACCTCCAGAAGCGCGCCGAACTCTCTGCACGCTTCCTTCACCCAGAACAGGCCTGTAGCCGGAGGGAGAGCATCTAGGCCGCTATCCAGAAGATATGGGCGAAGCACAGCCAGCCGTTCCGCCTCTCCTTTGCTTGAGACATAGGGCTCGAACGCGTCGGCAGCGATCTGGAACGGCTGGGAGTTGACTTCCGTCGAGTAGAAGGCTGATCTTGACAGTGACTTGAAGGCCTTGGCCAGTCTGCGACAACGGGTGCGGGTGGCGCTCGATGTCTCGGTTGTCGCAGACTGCCGCCTAAATGACGCCTCCCACGAGGTGATTGCGCAGCATCGTTGGTTGCAAAGAGCCGCCAAGGCCGGGCATCCTGGCATGATCGAAACGTTTCTTACCCAGTTCCTTCAGGATAGCCATCGACCACCGCCCCGACCTGACGAGATCCGAGCGCGTCAGCTCATGCGGGAATAGCTCGCCCGGGCTGCTACGGCCTAGCGTCTTCTTAAGAGTCTCTAGCTGGTCGAGGTTCTCGAGGGGTGTCAGAGGCACAATGATCTGTGGCCGGCTCTCGTCGGCAAGATCGATGGCCTTGAGTTGCACCGGATACTCGACGCCGCCATCGAGACCGAGAGCCTGGCGGAGCCCGCTCGACACGTCGAATCGCTTCCTTGCGCCTGCTCGAGGGAAGCCAGCGACCGTGGTTTCAGGCCCGGGGCCTGCTGCTGGCTCATCAGGTACCAAAGCGATTCTGCGGCGGCGACTGGTCAGGTGGCGATGAGCAACGACGACCTGAGCGGCGGCCCAGATGTCACCTGATTTGAATGCAGGTAGGCGAATTCCAGAATCTCCGGATGGGGGTTGCCGACGAACTGTCCCTATCTGGCGCAGAAACGTCTCGACCGCTCCCAGATGAAGGTGCTGCTCTGGTCCCACGACGATTGCCTCCGAGGGTTCCCTCGCGTCGAGGGAATTGACGTCTTACGAGTGGCAGGCCACGTTTACCCGCGGTTGGTGGTTACTGAGGCTTCCTGATATTTGACTCGGGACGATTCGCGGAAGCCGTTCGGGCGATGGGACGCCTTTGCAGAGACGCTCGGCCGCGTGACGCATCTCATTGACGGGCGAGAGGAGGAGGCCGCGCTTGACGATCGCCTGGAAGTCGTCGGCGTTGAAAGCGATCCCGCCTCCCGTGCCGCCGAGCGTGTAGGAGGGGCGGACGACGACCGGGAAGCCGAACGGGTGCGCGATCTCGCGCCCTCGTCGACGGTCCGGGCCATGCCGGAGCGCAGGACGTCGACGCCCCGCCTTCTGCATCGCCTCCTTGAAGAGGAGACGGTCCTCCCCCAGCTCCACCGAGTGCGCCGAGGCGCCGAGGAGCTCCACGCCGTACCGGGCGAGGACACCGGCCTTGTCGAGGGCGACCGCGAGGTTCAGCGCCGTCTGCCCGCCGACCGTCGGGAGGAGGGCGTCGGGGCGCTCCCTCGCGATGACCTTCTCCACGGTCGCGACGTCGAGCGGCTCGATGTAGGTCGCGTCGGCGAAGTCCGGGTCGGTCATGATCGTCGCCGGGTTCGAGTTGACGAGAACGACCCGGAACCCTTCCTTGCGCAGGACGCAGGCAGGGTCCCCGAGTAGTCGAACTCGCACGCCTGGCCGATGATGATCGGCCCGGAACCGAGGACCAGGATCGACTTCAGATCAGCTCTTTTCGGCACGCGCCGGAGTCTACGGGAACCGCCGGCCGGCGCCCGGGCCGGCCCGATTCGGACCGGGAAAAGAAAACCTTGACGGGGCGCCACCGGATTCCCGATCATTTGCCCGCAGCGCCCCCTGTAGAGAGTCCGTCTCCACGTTCCTTCCCCCCGGAGGTCCATGAAGCTCCCAGAGAGTCTCAGCTTCGACCACGTCCCCGAGCTTCAGACGCTCTGGGCGGAGCTGTCCGAGCTGCGGCTCGTCCTGAACGGGCTCCCCGTTCTGGTGAGCGCCGTGGACAGGGACGGGCTGTTCGCCTTCTGGAACCACGAGTGCGAACGGGTCACGGGCTACACATCCCAGGAAGTCCTCGGGAACGCGAACGTGTTCCACCTGCTCTATCCCGACCCGCTGCAGCGCGCCCGGATGAGCGAGCTGCGGCAGCACCACGGACGGGCCTTCCGCAACGTCGAGACCGAGCTGACGACGAAACACGGGACGGTGAAGACCGTCTCGTGGTCGAGCCTCTCCCTGACCTACCCGGTGGACGGCTGGGACGCCTGGGCCGTCGGCGTCGACCGGACGGAAGCGAGGCGCAACGAGGAGGTCCTCGCCCTGCTGGCCGAGGTGAACAGCCGGCTCCTCCAGCGCGAGCCCCTCGACTCGATTCACTCCTTCATCTGCCACCGCGTCGCCGGCATCTTCCGTTTCGCGCTCGTCTCCATCGGCCAGCGCCAGGCCGACGGAACCGTCCGGCTGAGCGGCATCGCCGGGCCGAACGCGCCGTGCGCGAACGCTCAGGAGGTCCGCTGGGACGTCCCGTCCACGGAAGGCGGGATCACCGGGGCGGCGATCCGGACGGGGACCGTCCAGAGGGTCGAGGCCGAGCGCGACTCCTCGTTCGGCCTCTCCTGGAGGAACCGCGACGCGGGCCGGGAGATCGGCGCCTCCATCGCCCTCCCGCTCACCGCCCGGGGCACCGTCCTCGGTGCCCTCACGGTCCACGCCCGGCGCGCCGACGCCTTCGACCCGAGGACGGTCGACCTCGTGCGCCGCCTGACGCAGCAGGTCTCGCTCTCTCTCGACCACGCCGCCGGACTGACCGAGATCGAGCTCCAGTCGCTCGCCCTCGACGGCGTGAGGCACTCCGTCGTCATCACGGCCCGCGACGGGCTGATCGAGTGGGTCAACCCGGCGTTCACCACCCTGACCGGCTACACGCGGGAGGAAGCGGTCGGGAGGACCCCGGCCCTCCTGAAGTCGGGCCTTCACTCCCCTCCCTTCTTCGAGGAGCTCTGGAAGACGATCCTCGCCGGCAGGACCTGGGAGGGCGAGGTCACGAACCGCCGCAAGGACGGCTCGCTCTACGTCGAGGACCAGACGATCACCCCCGTGAGGGACGGGAAGGGCGAGATCGCCCACTTCGTCGCCGTCAAGCGCGACGTCACCGAGCGCAAGCGCATCGAGGAGACCATCGTCCACCTGGCGCGGCACGACCCTCTCACCGACCTCCCGAACCGCCGCGTCGTCGAGGAGAACCTCGCCCGGCTCGTCGCCCGGGCCGAGCGCGGGCTCCCCTCGTCCCTCCTCCTGATCGACCTCGACAACTTCAAGGAGGTCAACGACCGGTCCGGGCACGCGGCCGGGGACGACCTCCTGCGCGCCTTCGCGCAGATCTTCCTCGACGCCGTCCGTCCCGGGGACCTCGTCGGACGGATCGGGGGAGACGAGTTCGTCGTCCTCCTCGAAGGGACGAACGCAGAGGAGGCCCGCGCCGCGGCCGAGAGGATCTGCGAGCGGGCGGCCGCGGTCCCGCTCCCCGAGGGCTACGACGGCCCCCGGGTCGGCGCGAGCGTCGGCGTCGCGGTCGTGTCGGGGCACCACGACCCCCTCGGCGTCCTCGCCACGGCCGACGCGGCGCTCTACGACGCGAAGGCCGAGGGAAAGGGCCGGGTCGTGGTGCGAGACAAGCCGGCCCCACCCCGAAGCGGCGCCTGGAAGAAGAAGTAGCGGCCGCGCCCGGGAGGTCGCCCGGCCTCAGGAAAGCGCCGCGGGAGCCGTGGGCCGTTCCCGGAGCACCGCCCCGGTATAGATCCTCCCCGCGTTCGCGCCGTCCCTCCGGAAGGACGAGAACCGCCCCTTCTCGAGGAACGTGCAGAGCCGCGGCCGGAAGATCCGGTCCGCCCCGACCCCGCGCGCCCGGAGCGCCGCCTCGTTGCACGCCGCCACGTCGAGCCAGCTCCGGTCTCCACGCCCCGGCGCCACCGCCGCGGCCGGCAGAGTCCCGTCGAGCGCCGCCAGGACCTCCGGCCCCACCTCGTAGACGGCTCCCGAGATGGACGGCCCGAAAAGGGCCTGGATGCGGTCGATCCGCGCTCCGCGCACCACGAGGGCGTCGAGCGCGGCGTCGACGATGCGCGCCGCCGTCCCGCGCCAGCCGGCGTGGACCACCGCGAGCGCGCCCGCCTCGGCGTCGACGAGAACGACCGGAACGCAGTCGGCGGTGGCGATCGCCAGGACGAGCCCCCGCTCCGTCGTGACGAGGGCGTCTCCGGCGCCCGCGACGACGACCTCTCGAGGAGGGACGATTCCCGGCTCCACGACCACGGCCCCGTGAACCTGCTTCAGCCGCGCGACGGGAGCACAGGGCTCGCCGAGGAGACCGGCGAAGCGCCGAGCCCCCGCGTCCGCGTCGAGGTCGTCCGGGACGAGGGCGAGGGTCGTGAAGCCGGCCGAGACCCCTTCGGGAAGACCGGAGAAGAGGGCTCCCCCTCCTTCGGGCCAGGAGAGGGCGCTCAGAAGACCCACGCCACGGCGAAGACGCCGACCATTCCGAGCATCAGGGCGATCTTCGCCGCGCTCCCGAGGAGGATGCCGATCCACGTCCCGAATCCGGCGCGCCCCGCCTGACGCAGGTCCCTGCGGGCGGCGTACTCCCCGAGCGCCGCCCCCACGAACGGCCCCACGATCACCCCGACGAAGCCGAAGAAGAGGCCGGCGACCGTCCCGACGCCCGCGCCCACGAGGGCGAGCGGGCTCGCCCCGGCCTTCTTCGCGCCGAGCGCCGTCGCCACGACGTCGACGACGAACGTGAGGACCATCAGGAACCCGATCACGACGAGCGGGAACCACCCCACCTTCTCGAAATGGTCGACGAACGCCGCGAGGAGGAGGCCCCCGAAGACGAGCGGGGCGCCCGGGATTACCGGGAGGACCGCCCCCGCGATCCCGGCGAGGACGAGGAGGAGGGCGAGGATCCAGAGAGCGGCGTCGGGCATCGCCGGGCAGGATAGCAAGCGGCTTTCGCTGCGCCACAGCGTTGACGCGGCGGCACCGGGCCGTATAGAAGGGCCCCATGCCGACCGCACGAGACCTCCTCTCCCAGAAGAAGTCCGGCGGCGTGATCACCGTCTCGCCGGACGCCACAGTGAAGGACGCCGCCCGCCTCATGTATGACCACGGCATCGGCTCGCTCGTCGTCGCGGAGGGAGAAACCCTCAAGGGCATCTTCACCGAGCGCGACGTCCTCTGGCGCGTCGTGGCCCAGGGGAAGGATGCCGCGACGACCGCCGTACGAGACGTGATGACGGTCGACGTCATCGTCGTCCGCCCCGATCGGGAGATCGACGAGATCGAGACGATCCTGAAGGAGCACCGGATCCGCCACGTTCCCGTCGCCGGGGACCATGGCCTTCTCGGCGTTCTCTCGATCGGCGACCTCAACGCGTTCCGCGCCGACGCCGATCACCAGCAGGTCGAGTACCTGACCGGGTACATCTACGGTCGAAGCTGAAATGGATCGGGGAGGCTCGCCACGAGCCTCCCCGCGGCGCCTGACGGCGCTTCCCCTCCACTCGAGCGCTCCGAGAGCGGTTCGGGGGATCGCCTGCGCGAGGGTCTACGGGTGCCCGCCCGGGTCGGTCCCGCGCCGCGAGGCGCGCTCGAGCGCTTCGACGAAGGCTCCGCACGATTCGAACCGCTCCGTGGGCCGCTTCTCGAGGACCTTCAGGAGGACGTAGTCGACCGAGCGGTGGAGGACGGGGTTCATCGCGGACGGGAGCGCCGGCTCCTCGCGCAGGGTCTTCTCCATGACGACGAAGACCGAGTTCGCCTCGAACGGCGGGGTCCCCGCCAGCAGGTAGTAGGCGAGGACGCCGAGGGCGTACTGGTCGGAACGCGGTCCGGCCTGATCGCCCCGCACCTGCTCGGGGGACATGTAGACGGGCGTTCCGAGAACCGTCCCGGCCACCGTGAGGTTCTCGCTCCGCGCCTCCCGGGCGAGGCCGAAGTCGGCGAGAAAGAGGCGCCCCGTCTTGTCGAAGAGGACGTTGGCCGGCTTGACGTCGCGGTGGACGATCCCCTCGGCGTGCGCGTGGTCGAGGGCGGAGGCGAGCGCCCGGAGCCACTCCATCGCGAGGATCCCCGAAACGCCGCCCCGCGCCCGGTCCCGGAGAGTCCCGCCGGGCAGGAGCGGCATGACGAGGAAGAGGAGCTCGTCCACCTGGCCGAAGTCGTAGATCGGGAGGATGTGGGGGTGCTCGAGGCGCGCCGAGAGCTTCGCCTCCCTGAGGAAGCGGGAGACGAAGGAGGCGTCCGTCGAGCCGGCGTCGATCGACATCACCTTCACGGCGACGTGTCTCTCGAGGCCGAGGTCGAGCGCGCGCCAGACCTCCGCCATCCCTCCCGCCCCGATCCGCTCTTCGAGCTGGTATCGGCCGAGGAGCGTTCCCGTCCCCAGAACCGCCACGTACGCCTCCCGGATCGCCCGGCGAGAACAACGCCCGGCCCGTCGTCTTCTTCCCGTCGGGAAACCGGGCTTCAGTATAGCTTTCGGCCTTCGCGCCGCCCCCGTCCCGCCCGGCGACACGGAACGAGGAGCCGAAATGATGCGTGCGGATCATGGAACGATTCGCGCCGGCGGCGAATCATCGGCGAGCGAGGAGAGCTTTCAGGGAAAGTGCGATACGGCTACGACCCGGGCTGCTGGCGGCTGCCCGGCAGCGGTTCGGGCGAGGCCGCCGTTCTGGCGGTCGCGCGCACCCTCGGCCTGACGCTCGAGGAGATCGACGAGCCCGGTGGCTGCGGCACCGAGGGCCTCGCGATGAACGCCATCCCGGCCTACGCCCGGGTGGGGCGGCTGCTGACTCTCGCGGCCCGCCAGCTCTCGGCGCAGGACGACACCGCCGTCCCGCCTTCCGTCGTCACGCCGTGCAGCGACTGCTTCCTGAACCTCTCGCGCGCGAGCGCCTCCCTCGAGACGCACGCCGACCTGCGGGACAGGGTGGCCGAGGAACTCGCCGCCACGGGTCTCTCCCTGCCCGCCCCCGGATCGGTGCGCGTCCGCCACCTCCTCGACGTCCTCTACGAGGACGCCGGGGCCGGAGCGATCCGCCAGCGCGTGACCCGCCCTCTCGGGCACCTGCGCGTCGCCCCCTACTACGGATGTCTCGACGGCCCCCTCTGGCTCTCCGGACCGCTCCGGGAAACCCCGGGCCCTCCCGGCCGGCTCGAGGAGATCCTCTCGGCGCTCGGCGCCGAGGTCGTCGACCTTCCGCTCAAGGCCCACTGCTGCGGCGGCCGCGCCGCGACGGCGAGCGAGGAGGTCGCCACCTCGCTCCAGCACCGGATCCTCCGAAGCGCCGCCGACCAGGGGGCCGACGTGATCGCCACCGTCTGCCCCGGCTGCCTTCGCAACCTCGGAACCGGGCAGAGCTCGGTCAACCGGAGATACCGGACGAAATTCGCGATCCCCGTCCGCTACTTCACCGACCTCGTGGCGGACGCCTTCGCGGGCCCCGGGGTCAGGTCTTGATTTTCTATTCTGGCGCGGATCCGACGACCGCCAGAGAGGGGTATCCGACGAAGTGGTAGAGGTTCGCAGGCGCGGTCTCGCCGAGGCCGTCGCCGCGAACCGGGAGCTCGGGCGCGCCGACCGACGTCGCGTACGCGAGCGGCCGTACCTCGAGCGGAGTCCCGAGATCGCGCCCGAGCCGCGCGAGCGCCACGAGGCCGAGGGGAATCGAGTAGCGGCCGCACCAGGTGACGCGATAGTCCGAGGGGCTGGCCGGGTCGACGCACGTCTCGAGGAACGCCCGGGCCTTCGCGGACTCGAGAGGTCCGCCGAGGGCACGGAGCATCCCCTCGTCCCGTGCCGTCGCCTTCGCATAGGCGTCGATCCCGCCGTCCCCGAACGGCACGTGCCTGAAGTCGGGCCCGTAGTGGACCGCGTCGGACGAGACGACGATCGCGAGGTCCCGGCCGAGGACGAGTCCCCGCGCCTTCGCCGCTTCCGCGATCGCCGCGCCGAGGTGCTCGCCGAGCCCGGAGAGCCGCTCCCACCCCATCGACGGGACGATCACCGGGACGATCTCGACGTCCTTCCGGAGGTGCTTCAGCCAGTGGACGAGCGCCTCGACCGAGTGCTCGGAGTCGTGCATCGCCGCGTCGGCGATCGCATCCCCCTTCGGGAGGCGCGCGAGAATCTCCCCGCGAAGGGCCGAGACCGGGACCTCGCCGTCGGGCGCGCGCCACGCCCGGTAGGTGTCGAAGACGAGGACCTCCTTCGCGTCGAACTTCCGAAAGCGGTGGAAGACTCCGACGACGACGACCGTCTTCGCCGTCACCAGCGGCAGGACGCCACGGTAGACCCGCCCGGCGTAGAGGTAGTCGTCGTGCGGGCAGATCGCCCCGGCCACGCCCGGCGGCGGGGCCTCGCCGAGCCGCCCGGGCGACGGAGGAGCCGCGGAGAGCTCGAAGACCTTCTTCATCTGCCCGGCGGTCGTGGCGAAGCCGACCCCGTCGAGCTGGCCGCGGATCTCTCCGGCAGACGGGATCGCCATCTCCTTCCGGACCTCTTCGAGGCTCGGCGGCACGACGGTCGCGCCCTGCGCCAGGGAGACGAGGAGCGCGAAGGGAACCAGCGTCGTCTTCATCTCCACCCTTTCTCCCCGGCGGCCGGCGGGCCTCAGCCCCGCCTGGTCGTCAGCAGCCGGTCGATCTCTTTCCCGAGGACGGCGAGGGGTGCGGGCTTGGAGAGGTAGGCGTCCGCACCCGCGGCGAGGATCCGCTCCCGGTCCCCTTCCATCGCGAGGGCGGTGAGGGCGAGGACCGGGGGAATCGCCCGTCCCGTGGCCCGGAGCCGGGCGAGGACCTCCAGGCCGTCCATGCCGGGGAGCTGGATGTCGAGGACGATGAGGTCGTGCGGGGACGACGACGCCAGCGAGAGCGCCTCGGGCCCGCTCGCGGCCTCCTCGACGGAGAAGCCACGCATCCGGAAGAACTCCCCGAGGATCGTCCGGTTCGCGTCGTCGTCCTCGACGAGGAGGATCCGGGGCCTGGTCTCGCGGGGCGCCGCCGGCTCGGGGTCCGCGCGCGCGACCTCGCCGGCTCCGCCGCCTCGCGGCTCCGGCCGGCGCCACGGCAGGGTCACGCGGAACCGGCTTCCCCTTCCGGGCTCGCTCTCGACGCCCGCCCGGCCGCCGTGCAGCTCGGAGAGGCTCCGGACGAGGGCGAGGCCGAGCCCCGTGCCGGCGTGCTCGCGGGCGAGCCTCGTGTCGAGCTGCGTGAACGGGAGAAAGAGCTTCGGGATGTCCTCGGACGCGATTCCCGGCCCCGTGTCGCGGACCTCGAGGAGAACCTCCCCCGTTTCCTCGTCGCCCGACGCCGAGAGCTCCACGGAGCCGCCCGGCGGCGTGAACTTGACCGCGTTGGAGAGGAGGTTGACGAGGATCTGGCAGACCCGGCGGGCGTCCCCGACGAACCGGACCGGCACGGCCGGCCCCCGGAAACCCAGGGCGATCCCCTTCCGCCTCGCCTCTTCGCGCACGATGCCGAGCGCCGACTCGCAGACCTCGCCGAGGGAGCAGGAGTCCAGGGAGAGCGAAAGCCTCTCGGCGCCGATCCGGGCGAGGTCGAGGATGTCGGAGAGGAGCGAGAGGAGGTGCCGCCCCGCCTCCTCGAGGAATCCGAGGCTCCGGAGCTGGCGGTCGTTGAGGGGCCCGTGGGCCCCCTCCCGGAGCAGCTCGGCGGCCCCGAGGATCCCCGTGAGGGGCGTCCTGAGCTCGTGGCTCATGCTCGCGAGGAAGGCGTCCTTGGCGCGCGCCGCCCTTTCCAGCTCCGCGTTCACCCGCTCGAGCTCGACCGAGCGCTCGGCGACCCTCTCCTCGAGGGACGCGTTCAGGGCGGCGAGCTCGGCCAGGGCGTTCTCGCGGGCGGTGACGTCGGCCACTCGCGTCGAGACCGCGACCACCGAGCCGTCCGGGCCGCGAACGGGCGAGTAGACCGTCTCGAAGTGATACCCCCCCGCCTCCGTCCTGTGGGTGTTCGCCTCGCCGGCGAACGCCCGCTCGAGGCTCTCCCTCACCCCCGGGTGGTTGTGAGGCGAGATGAAGGTGTAGAAGTCGTCTCCGAGCGCCACGACCTTGGTCGGCGCCGCGGCGTGGACGACCCGTCGCGCGGCGCCGTTGAACGCGAGGATGCGCCCCTGCCTGTCGACGAGGCCGACCGGCTCGGGAATCGACTCGAGGATCGCGTGGGGGTCGAGGAGGGAGGCCGTCGCGGAGGCCTCGCCGACCTCCAGCTCCTTCCGGACGCGATCCACGTCTCCACTCACGGCGCTGGAGTTTAGTGCCACCTCCCGAAAACGAGGCAGCCCGGGAAGCCGGGTCCACGGGCCGGGTGGTCTCCTTGCAGCCCCCACCGCGCCCCGCACGGTGTAAATTGTCCCCACCATGCTGACCGTCTACCTCGCGGCGCTGGCCTTCGGCCTCGTCCTCATCGGCGCGTCCGTCTTCCAGGGAGACGGCGGCGGGCACGACACGGGAACGGGCGACGACCACGGGGCCGGACACGGCGACGCCGACCACGGCGCCTTTCTCACCAACCTCCTCTCACTCCGTTTCTGGACCTACGCTCTCGGCGCCTTCGGCATGGCCGGCACCGCCCTTTCCCTCCTCGGGGTCAGCGCCGGTCTCCACGTCCCGGCCGCCATCGTCCTCGGCTTCGTCGTCGGAGGGGGCGTGGCGGCCCTCTTCCGCTCCCTCGGGAGCGGCTCGGCGACCGGCCCGGCCTCGACGGAGGCCTTCCTCGGCTCGGAAGGGGAAGTCGTCCTTCCTCTCCTTCCCGACGGCCTCGGCAAGATCCGCCTCCACGTCGGCGACCAGGACGTCGAGGTCCCGGCCCGCACGGGAGGGGTCCCCATCGAGATCCGCGAACGCGTCGTCGTCGTCCGCTTCCGGGAAGGGATTGCCGAGGTCGAGCCCGCTCCCTGGAAGGAATAGCCCACACCGTCTGTCGCTGGAGGTAATTCGTGCTCGACTCTCTCGCCGGTATCGGGGCCGGGGTCATTGCAGGCGCCGTGGCGCTCGGCATCCTCTCGGCCCTCGCCCGCTCGATCGTCGTCATCTGCCCGCCGAACCAGGTCGTCATCTTCTCCGGCCGCAAGCGCAAGCTCGCCGACGGAAGCCAGGTGGGCTACCGCGTCGTCCTGGGAGGCCGGTCCGTGCGAATCCCGCTCCTCGAGCAGGTCGACCGGATGAGCCTCCTGTCGATCCCGATCGACCTGAAGGTGTCGAACGCCTACTCGAAGGGCGGCATTCCGCTGAAGGTCCACGCCATCGCGAACGTGAAGATCGCCTCCGACCCGAAGGTCGTCGGGAACGCCATCGAGCGCTTCCTCGGCCGCGATCCGGCGGAGATCGCCCGAGTCGCCAAGGAGAGCCTCGAGGGACACCTGCGCGGCGTCCTCGCGAACCTCACCCCCGAGGAGGTCAACGAGGACCGCCTCAAGTTCGCCACCGGCCTCGTCGACGAAGCCGAGGGGGACTTCCGCAAGCTCGGGCTCACGCTCGACACGCTGAAGATCCAGAACGTCTCCGACGAGGCGAACTACCTCGCCTCCATCGGCCGCGCGCGGATCGCCATGGTCCTGCGCGACGCGGAGATGGCCGAATCCCTCGCCCGGTCTGAAGCCTCGCAGGGAGAGGCCGCGTCGCGGCGCGCCGGCGAGGTCGCCAACCAGCAGGCGGGAACGACCATCGCCCAGAAGGAGAACGAGCTGAAGACCCTGAAGGCGCAGCTCGAGGCGAAGGCGAAGGCCGCCGAGGAGACGGCCATCCAGGCGGCCCTCCAGGCCCGCGCCGAGGCCGAGCAGAAGCTCCAGGCCATCCGAAAGACGCTGGAAGAGACGCGCCTGCAGGCCGAGATGGTCCTCCCCGCGCAGGCCGCGCAGCAGGCGGCCGCGCTCGCGGCACGCGGGGACGCCGCGACGATCGAGGAGAACGGCTGGGCCCTCGCCGAGGTGCTGAAGCTGATGACCGCGGCCTGGGCGAGCGCCGGTCCCGACGCGAAGGACATCTTCCTGATCCACAACCTCGAGCAGATCCTCCGGACGGTCGTCGAGCGGGTGAAGGCGATGGAGATCGGCGAGACCCACCTCCTCGACAACGGCGACGGCTCGGCTCTCGCGACGTACGTCGCTTCCTACCCGGCGGCGGTGCGCAGCGTCCTGGCCGAGGTGAGCCGGACGACGGGGGTCGACGTCGTCGCGCTCCTCTCGCCGGTCCGGCCGGAGGTGGCGCGATGATCGGCGATCTCGGTTCCGTCGTCGGCGTCGCCATCGGCGTCGTCCTCTTTTTCGGCGTGGCGGCGCTCTTCGTCGTCAAGCGCCTCTTCCACATCTGCAGCCCGAACGAGGTCCTCGTCTTCTCCGGCGGCAAGTCGACCGTCGACGGCCGCGCCGTCGGCTACCGGATCGTCAAGGGGGGCAGCTCCCTGCGTACTCCGCTCCTGGAGCGCGTCGACCGGATGGACATCACCAACATGACCGTCGACGTCGCCGTGAGCAACGCCTACTCCAAGGGAGGCATCCCGCTCACCGTCGCCGGCGTCGCCAACCTCAAGGTCGCCGGCCACCAGCCGCTCCTCAACAACGCCCTCGAGCGCCTCCTCGGCAAAGGCCGCCCGCAGATCATCCAGGTCGCCAAGGACACCCTCGAAGGCAACCTCCGCGGCGTTCTCTCCCAGCTCACCCCCGAGGAGGTCAACCAGGACAAGCTCCGCTTCGCCGAGAAGCTCCTCGAGGAGGCCGAGCACGACCTCTCCCGCCTCGGCCTGACGCTCGACGTCCTGAAGGTCCAGAACGTCTCCGACGACGTCGGCTACCTCAACTCCCTCGGCCGCAAGCAGTCGGCCGCCCTCGACAAGAGCGCCCGGATCGCCGAGGCGCAGGCCCACGCCGAGGCCACCATGCGGGAAGCCGAGAACGGCCTCGCGTCGCGCCTCGCCCTGATCGACGCCGACGGCGCGATCGCCCGCGCCGAAGCCGACAAGCGGATCATGCAGTGCGAGACCGGCCGCGAGGCGATGGTCGCCGAAGCGGTCGGAAAGGTCACCACCGCCATCGCCAAGGCCGAGGCCGAGCTGAAGGTCCAGCAGGCGCGCATCGAGCAGGTCCGCCTCCAGCTCGACGCCGACGTCGTCGCCCCCGCCCGCGCCGACATGGAGAAGAGGCAGGCCGAGGCGCGCGGCAAGGCCGCCAAGATCGTCGAGGACGGCCGCGCGACCGCCGCCGTCCTGACGCAGATGATCGAAACCTGGAAGGCCGCCGGCCCCAACGCCCGCGACATCTTCCTGATGCAGAAGCTCCAGACCGTCATGTCGTCTCTCGTCGAGACGATCCAGAGCGTCAGGGTCGACCGGATCTCCTACCTCCCGGCGGACGCGCGCGTGACGCAGGGGATCCAGCTCGTCGAGCAGGTCAAGACCGCCTTCGGCGTCGACCTGGCGAAGGTCGTCGCGCGGCTCGGGGCGCCGGAAGAGAAGGGGTAGGCACCGGCGGAGAAGGGGTAGGCGCCGCCGCCTCCGGCGGCGCCCCTCCATCCGGGAACTGACCTAGCTATTTCTCACGGCCCGGTCTCGGCGGCCAGCCGTGGCGTGAAGACTTCGAAGGGCATCGACCCCGTCGCCCCACCCTCGAAGATCGAGCTGGCGTACGCCAGGAAGGGCTGGTCGCAGTGGATCCGGATCCAGACGTAGACGTCGAAGTCGACCGTCATGTGCCCGTTCTCGATCCGCGGAATCGGCACGTCGTTCAGCTGGATCACGTCCTTCGCCGCCACGGTGACCGTCTGCGAGAAGATCGGGTCGGGGTCCGTGTAGAGCGGAATCGCCTCGACCTTGAACGTCGCGGGGGCGCTTCCGGCGTTGAAGAGCGTCACGTTCACGCGTCGCGGGTACTGCTGATTCGCCGGCTTCCCGCAGATTTGGCGGGGCGCCCCGAGGTTGACTTCGCCGCAGATGACCGATCGGCCTGCCGGGAACAGCTCCTCGAACACGGGAATCGCCGAGCGCCCCTGCGAGACCAGGGCCGCTTGATCGACCCGATCCGGTATGGGGCATCCCGCGCAGTATTGAGCCTTCTCGACCCCCGCGTTCACGACCATCCCGGTGTCCGCCATCAGCTCGGCGAAGCCGACCGGACCGATACTGGGTCCTGCAAATCCCGCATACGGCCACCGGACGAACTGATCGCCTGTTCCCGCTTCGAGACCTATCGAGTGGCTGCCCGGCCTGAAAACGAACCCTCCGTATACGGCCGTGGGTGTGATCGAAGCCGTTACGTTGCTCGAATTGAACGCTGAGATATTCCCCATCCACAGCGTTTGAATCACTTGAGTATCTTCCGGAGTCGCACCCGGAATGATCTCCAACCCCGTCTGGGCATGAATGAGCGGGACGTAGTAACGCTTCTGTTCCGCCGCGGGAAGAGCGGTCGCAGCGACGCCGAGAGTGACGACGAGAAGAAGCTTCTTCAATGTGCGTTCTCCACTGCTATGGCAAAGTCTTGTCTCCTTGCCGGGTCGTCGGGAATGAGGCCGTTCTCGGTGAGGTTGAAGGCCCTGACTGTGATCGTGAGTGTCGTCGCACCGGCCGGGAGGCCATTCGGCTGCCCCACCGGGGCGATCGCAGCTTTCTCCTGGTTGTTCTTTCGATCCCTCGAGACCGGGGAGGCCGGATCCCGGAGCGAGTTCTCGGTTCGCGCCAGATCGTCCCGATTCGAATAGAAGACGTTTCCGTACCAGACGTGTGGGATTCCGTCGCTCCCGGTTGCGCGGACCTCCAGATCGAGATCGTTCTTGAGGTTGTCGAACGGCGCGAGGACCTCCGTCCCCGCCGCGTCGGTCCAGGCCACCGCGAGTCGAACCACCTTCGAAGAATCGTTTATGGTCAGCGTGGTCGTCCAGGGTTGGCTTCCGGGACCTGAGCAGTCTTGGCACAGAATCGTGTCGTTCTCCTGGTCATGGAAGAAGTAGTTCGACGCGGGGCTGAAGTAGCGGGCAAGCGACACGCCCCCCCATCCCTGGTACTGATCGGGAGCAGGCCTCATGTCGCCGCACCACCACTGGCCGCCATTGGCGTCGTGGCAGGCGCCCCAGGCACTTCGGAATTCGACGAGGTTCTGAGCGCCGACGATCAAGGTAGCTCGTATCATGGCCGGGCTCGGCACTGGTTTTCCAAGGACGCCAAACCACTCGCGAAGCAGCGCTACAACGCCAGTGACGGCCGGCGCGGCGAAGCTCGTGCCGGAAGTGATGATGTGCGGCCGCTTCACAGTGCCCACAGCCGAATAGCACGCCAGCTTCCCTATGCAGGATTCGCTCGTGTTATACGCTTCACTAAAGGGTGCGAAGACGCGCGTCCCCGGCGCCACGATGTCGGGTTTCAGGCGGTTGTTCGGATACCCGAACCGGCTCAGAATCGCAATCTGGCGCGGGTTGTCGGCATCGGCCAGTTCTCCCGCTCGACAGCCGACAGGGTACGAGGTCGGGGGCAGCTGGTTGTAGCTTTCCGTCGCTCCTACGGTGATCACGTTCTTGGCCGTCCCAGGAGAAGTGACCATCGTTGGGTTGGAAGACGTGTCCGTATTGCCTGCCGAGACCACATGCGTCGCCGGAACCGCCGGCCCGGTGAGAACGTTGGGGTGATCGTGATCCGGCCCGAAATCGAACGTAACCGACGAGAGCGTCCGCGCGCTCTTGTCCAGAATGATATCCACCGGGCCGTAGTCCGAAATAGAGGGCAAGTTCCAGCTGTGATTGAAAAGCGTTGCGCCTGCCCCCATGACACCATCTGGCGCCAGGATGTCTGGGTTTACCGGCTGACTTAGAACTGCAAGAGAGTAACGGACCTTCAGATCATCGTAGAACAGATATCCGCCCCCAGGCATGTTCGGGAATCTCCGATAGGACTTGAATTGAGGGGGCGTGGAGTCCGGGATGCAGCTCAGCCCGAGCCCCACCAGCGTTCGGCTCATCGCTATCTTGGCCCCCGGCGCGACCCCCTGGCTCATGGAGTACTGTTCGTCATCCCGGCTTCTGACAAGAGTAGCAAAGCCGGCGGCGATCGCCGTCGTCAGAGTTCCATGGCTAAGGTAGTCGTTTCCCCGAAGCGCCGGATCGCCGAACTCCTCGACGACGTCCGCGATGCTCCTCAGGTCGACGCCGCCGTTGTCATAGAGAGTGAGGCTGCACTTGCCGCTAGTCGGATCAACGAGGGCCGGAGGGCAGGTGAGCATCGGCGAGAGCCCCACGCCACTGTCGAGAAAGCCGATTGTCTGATTCTCAGGGTGAATGCCGATGCTGGCCAGAGACGCGAGGTAGCCGTTCCAGAACGGAGGGCTCGTGTTCGGTGTGAGAGACAGTGGCCACGATGAGGACGGGTCCTGAAATGCTCCCGCGATGATCCGGTTGCTGCGTTCATCCGACGGACTCGCCGTAGCCGTCTCTCGCATGACGGCGACGACATCGGGGAAGGTGCTGAGATAGAGCGCCTCGTCCCGGGTCAGAGATGCGCGATAGGCGACGGTCTTCTTCGACGTGTAGACGACCGAAAGCGGTAACCCTTCCCGCCTCTCAAGAAGCGTTCGAGCCGGCGACTCCTCCAAGGCGAAGATCGCAACCGTTGTCGGGGCTGAGGCGCCGTCCTCATCCCCTGGAAGTGGCTCGTCGACACGAAAGCGCTTGATCCCGTGGGGGATTGGAACGGTCGCTGCGATATACGGCACTCTTGTAAGGAGAGCTTGGAGTGCCTCCGTCGGGCCGAATAGCTGGTAGGCGACCGGTCCCAGGGAATCTCCCAGGAAGAACCCGGCGTTCTCGAAGTCTTTCTGCCAGGCTGGGCTCAAGAAGGCCTTTAGGATGACCGCCCACTGGCCCAGGGCCGAGGGACCGCCGACCTCTGCGCTGCCATGGAACTGGGCGTCGAAAGCGCCTGCGTCCGCATCGTAGGTGGCCTTGGCGAAGTAAATCCTTCTCGCGTCGGGGAACGGCTCCAGTTCGACCTCCCCAGCCTTCTCCAAGGCCCTGAGCGCTTCCAACTCGGCTCCGCTTCGAGGGAGGACGATACACTGGCCGTTCTGGCAGTACTGTTCTATCCCCACCAGTTCCGGGGTGTCCTTGAGGACCGCCTCGACAGGGGACTTTCCGGAGCGGATGACCAGCGTCCCGGCGAGAGCATCTTTCCCGGGCTCAGCGGCCGGAGTCGGTAAGGACAGGATAAACGAAGAGAGAACCGCCATAGTGATCATTGGTCGCGGGCAGAATGACTTAGGGGACTTCAACTCTACTCCTTCTTGCTTCCGGACGCCGTCGCAGCTTGCGGACGCCGCTTGCGTGCGCCCTTACCTGCAGAGTGGCTGGCGGTTCGACTATTAGGTGGCGCCCGCGCGTGGCGTAAGGGCCGCGAGTACACGCCTGGCGTTTCGCGACAGCCGGAGAGTCCGGTCGACGACTTCGGCATCCATTCACTTCCCCTTGGCCCTGCCGGGACGGACCGCCGCTGGCACCCGGTCGAGGAAGAGAGTTTTCTGTTCACACTCCTCACAGCCTCCTCTGCCTCCTGATCGAGGAGGAAAAGGCGGACTCAGCCTTTGTCCGCTATAGCTAAGCTGCGCGAGGCCCGGCTTTTTACAACAGGTCTCTGAGAATTTCTTTCGGGGTCAGCCAGCCGAGTGCCGGCAGGGAGTGAGGGAGAGAAGAACGAGGTCCTCGTCTTCTCCGGCGGCAAGTCGACGGTCGACGGCCGCCCCGTCGGCTACCGGATCGTCAAGGGAGACAGCTCCCTTCGCACGCCGCTCCTGGAGCGGGTCGACCGGATGGACATCACCAACATGACCGTCGACGTCGCCGTGAGAAACGCCTACTCCAAGGGCGGCATCCCGCTCACCGTCGCCGGCGTCGCCAACCTGAAGGTCGCGGGCCACCAGCCGCTCCTCAACAACGCGCTCGAACGGCATCTCGGGAAGGGTCGTCCGCAGATCATCCAGGTCGCCAAGGACACCCTCGAGGGGAATCTGCGCGGCGTCCTCTCCCAGCTCACCCCCGAAGAAGTCAACCAGGACAAGCTCCGCTTCGCCGAGAAGCTCCTCGAGGAGGCCGAGCACGACCTCTCCCGCCTCGGCCTGACGCTCGACGTCCTGAAGGTCCAGAACGTCTCCGACGACGTCGGCTACCTCAACTCCCTCGGCCGCAAGCAGTCGGCCGCCCTCGACAAGAGCGCCCGGATCGCCGAGGCGCAGGCCCACGCCGAGGCCACCATGCGGGAAGCCGAGAACGGCCTCGCGTCGCGCCTCGCCCTGATCGACGCCGACGGCGCCATCGCCCGCGCGGAAGCCGACAAGCGGATCATGCAGTGCGAGACCGGCCGCGAGGCGATGGTCGCCGAGGCGGTCGGCAAGGTCACCACCGCCATCGCCAAGGCCGAGGCCGAGCTGAAGGTGCAGCAGGCGCGCATCGAGCAGGTCCGCCTCCAGCTCGACGCCGACGTCGTCGCCCCCGCCCGCGCCGACATGGAGAAGAGGCAGGCCGAGGCGCGCGGCAAGGCCGCCAAGATCGTCGAGGACGGCCGCGCGACCGCCGCCGTCCTGACGCAGATGATCGAAACCTGGAAGGCCGCCGGCCCCAACGCCCGCGACATCTTCCTGATGCAGAAGCTCCAGACCGTCATGTCGTCTCTCGTCGAGACGATCCAGAGCGTCAGGGTCGACCGGATCTCCTACCTGCCCGCCTCTGCCCGCGTAACGCAGGGAATCCAGCTCGTCGAGCAGGTGAAGACGGCGTTTGGCGTCGACCTCGCGAAGGTCGTCGCGAGGCTCGGGGCGCCGGCGGAGAAGACGACGACGGGGAGCTGAAGAAGGGGTCCGCCGCCGAGCGCCCTCCGGGCCATTTCCGGAAGCCGCCGCCCTTTCGGGGTCTCGTCCCCGGCGAGGGCGGCGGCGGATGGAGCCGGCGGGAGCCGACGGACCTCGGCCCCGGGATTCTCCAGCTCCGCCAGGACCTCGCGGAGCGTCGCGTGCTCGTGAGAGATGCCGCGTTCGACCTGCCAGGTACGGAGGCGCCGAGCCCTGAGCGACAGGCAGTCCTGTCAGCGCAGACCGATTTCGTCGTCGTCATCGATCCCCTTGATGCCGCGGCGCTAACGGACCCGACGCCTCCAGCGCTATCAGGTCATCCACCGGGGGCCGCCGGGCCCTCTCTGCTCCGCCGCCTGGCAGACCGTCCGAGAGCTGATGGTGGGCACTCGAGGCTCTCGCCCGCTATCGCCTGCAGAGCCCCGTCAGCCTCGCCCGCCTGCGATGGACGCCGGGCTCAGAGCCAGGTCCAGCAGGCAGAGCCGCTGGACCCCGGGGCCGGACGTTCATCATCCGCCGCCGCCTGCGTCGGCGTCCCCCTCTTTGGCCCACCTGCGAGTCGTGCAGCAGCGTCTCGCGGCGGCGCGCCGCGCGGGCGCCGCGGCCGAGGTGCCGACCCTGGCGCAGGCATGGCCTGCCCCCCGCCGATAGCCGCCGCGACCGGCGCGTCAGGGCGCGGGCGTGAAGCTCTCGGCCATCCTGCGGAATTCCGGCAGCAGGCGCGCCCAGTCGGCGGCCGAAGACTGCCCCATCATCCGCACGTAGCCGCCGCCGGACAAGACGACCACGGTCTGCACGATGGCCACGTCGGTGTGCTGGCTCGCTTCACTGGCCGTGGCCGTCAGCTCCACCGCGCGCAGGGCGCCAATGGTGAGCGGGCGCGTCGCCGTCACGGTGAGATCCGAGAAGCCACGCGTGCCCTCGAGCGCCCGGCGCGCGAACGCCTCGAGGTCGCCGACCGGCCGCTCGTCGATCGACGGCGCCACCAGGAACATGGGCCGCCCCGGTTCGGGCGTGGCCGGCGTGATCACCCCGTCGGGCGTGTAGAGCGTGGCGGAACCGCCGAACGAACCGGCCCGCTTGAACGGCCCGAGGTAGCCCAGCGTGAAGAGCGGCTTCTCGGCTGCGGCGGTGCCGGCCACGCGCGCCGAGGCCAGAATCGCCTCGAACTCCGCCGCCGTGGCGTCCCCAGCCGTGAGGCGCTCCTTCGGCACGTTCACTGTCACGATTGCCGTCACGTCGTTCTCGCGCGTGACCAGCAGGAACTTGCCGTAGGTGGTACCGGCCTGAGTCTGCTCCGCGGTGAGATAAACGTAGTCGCCGGTGCGCGCCAGCGTGCCCCGTTTGGACTGCGTCATCTTCTGGGTGGCCAGCGCCCCGGGCGTCATGCCCGTGGCAATCTGGTCGAAGGCCACGCCCGGCAGCTCGGCGATCACGATCGAGATGCCCCGCGGCTCGTCGAGATAACCGGAAAAACGCGTGGCCGCGGTGTAGCGCGGCGGTACGTCGAGTACGACGCGCGAGCCCGGGGGCTGTGCGAACGAGAGGCCGGGGGCGGCGAGGAGCAACGCGAGCGCGAGGACGGCGATCTGCACGGAGGGCGATTCTACGTGCGCTCACGGCAGGGCCCGAAGTCGCTCCGGACCTGCCCGAGCACCTTCGGGGCGACGGGCGGAGGGCGCAGACGTTTGGACGTTGAAGGATCGTAGAGGAAGGCCCACTTTTCGGTGCCTCGGTGTCGTCCGGATTGCGTGCCGCCCGGCTCCTATGCGGCCGCTGCGCTAGAGTGGTCGCGAGACGCCCAGCTTTCCGGAGGTGCCGTCGTGGGTTCCGGCCTTGATCTCGCCTCTCACGCAGGCGAGCCCGTCCTTCTTCTCCGCCTCCTGTTCGCAGCGCTCGCGGGCGCCGCGATCGGCTGGAACCGCTTTCGCAACGGAAAGCCCGCGGGGGTCGGGACGCACGCGCTCGTCGCCCTCGGCTCGGCCCTCTTCGTCGCCATCCCGGTCCAGACGAGCCTTCCACTTGGCGGGGACTCGCTTTCGCGCGTGATCCAGGGAGTGGCGACGGGCGTCGGCTTCCTCGGCGCCGGCGAGATCTTTCGCGATCCGGGCGGCACGGGTCGCGTGCACGGCCTGACCTCGGCCGCGGCTCTCTGGGTCACGGCCGCGCTCGGGATCGTCGCGGTCTGCGGCTCGTGGGTGATCATTTCCGCGACCACGGCCTTCATCATGCTGATCCTCGTCCTGGCGCCGCGCCTCGAGCGCCGCTTCGCCCCCCGGCCCGGCGAGGATCTCCGATGACGAAGGCCGCCTGGTGATCCGCGGCGTTCCATGACCGCGGGAGGGCAAGCCGAGGAGCAGGCCGTGCCGGGGGCGCTCGCGCGCTTCGGGTTTCTCTCGCGCGGGATCGTCTACGTCCTGATCGGCGGCATCGCCGCGCGTGTCGCGATCCTCCAGCGCGGGAGTGCCACCGGGCCGGCGGGCGCGCTCGCCAGGATCCTCACCGGGTCGGGCGGGAGGCTCCTTCTCTGGATCGTGGTGGCCGGCCTTTTCGCGTTCGTGCTCTTTCGCGTCCTGCAGGGCGTGCGCACGCGCCGGCCCCTCTCACGGATCTTCTACTTCACGAGCGGGCTGGGCGGGCTCGTCCTCGCGATCGCGGCCGTGCGCGTTCTCCTGCAGTTCCGCTCGGGAGCCGACGAGGCGGGGCTCCGTGACCTGGCCGCCCGCCTCCTCTCCCACGACTGGGGCCGCCTCGGGCTGGGGCTCGGAGGCGTGATCGCCATCGTGATCGGAGGGGTGGAGGCGGTGCGGGCCGTGCTCGGGAGGCTTCCGGCCGACTTCACGGCCGCCATCATGGCCCGCGTGCAAAGGAAGTGGACCTCGGTGCTCGCGCGGCTCGGAATGTTCGCGCACGGCATCGTCGCTGCGATCATCGGGTACTCGATCTGCCGCGCGGCGCTCGAAGAGAACGCGCGGGCCCTCGGCGGGACGGGAACCGCGCTCCGTACGCTCAGGCACTCCGGATCGGGACCAGTCCTCCTCGGGCTCGTCGCCGTCGGGCTGATCGCGTACGGGCTCTCGCTCCTCGTCCTCGCCGCCCACGCCCGCCTGCGCTCGCGCTGACACGAATCGCGTCGGCTTGCCCCGGCCGCCGGTTTCAGTCCACGCCGATCGACACCACTTCCACCGGCGCCGGGGATGCGACGAGCCGACCGATCTTGTGGACGCCGTTCTCCGTGAACCAGAGGGCGCCGTCGGGGCCGGTCGTGATCCGATGAGGGCAGCTGGCCGCTGTCGGGATCCCGAACTCCGTGACGACTCCCGAGGTGGTGATCCGGCCGATCCGGTTGCCATTGCTCTCCGTAAACCAGAGAGCACCATCGGGGCCGGTCGTGATGCCGAAGGGAGCGCTTTCCTCCGTCGGGATCGCGAACTCCGTGACGACTCCCGAAGGCGTGATCCGACCGATCCTGTTGCCGAGGTACTCCGTGAACCAGAGGTTGCCATCCGGACCGGAGGTGATGCCGGTGAGAGCGGCTCTCGCCGTCGGGACCGTGAACTCCGTGATCACTCCCGCGGTCGTGATCCGTCCGATCCTGTTGCCGCCGTACTCCGTGAACCAGAGGTTCCCGTCGGGACCGGAAGTGATCTGATGAGGGTAGCTGTCCGCGGTCGGGAGCGTGAACTCCGTGACGGCTCCGGCTGTCGTGATCCGGCCGATCCTGTTGCCGGAAACCTCCGTGAACCAGAGGTTTCCGTCGGGGCCGGCCACGATGCCGGAGGGGCCGCCACCCGCGGCGAACTCCGTGACGGCTCCGGCCGTCGTGATCCGGCCGATCCGGTTACCGGTGCTCTCCGTGAACCAGAGGTTGCCGTCGGGGCCGGTGGTGATGCTGGACGGAGCGCCGTACGCCGTCGGGACCGTGAACTCCGTGACGACTCCCGAAGGCGTGATCCGGCCGATCCGGTTGCCGTTGTACTCCGTGAACCAGAGGTTGCCGTCGGGGCCGGTGGTGATGCCGTTGGGCGCGCCGTCCACCGTCGGGACCGCGAACTCGTTCGTCACAACCACGGCCGAGGCCGGGGCTGCCAGGAGCGCGAGCGCTGCGAGGACGAGGAGGGGCAGGTCGCGACAACTCGAGGGGAATCGTCCGGTCGCCATCATCGCCACCCTCCTTCTCTTTCGGACCAGCCTTGTCCCACCGCGGGGCGAAGCCGCTGACGCGGCCGCTTGCCGCTGCGTTAGCGCGCGAAATCCATCGTAGCACTCCCGTGCCAGCGCCACGCCCTCGAGGAACCGCCCGAGGTCCCTGGGCCCGTCGAAGCCCAACCCGCCGATCGGCCGCACTGCCGCCCGAGATCGACTTCCCATCCCTGAGGGTGGCAGCGCGTCGAACTCGTCCAGCATTGGGGCCGAGCCCCCTCGCCGCGGCCTCCTGTCCCTACTCTCGGTTGCGGATCAATGGATCAGTGAATGAGCGGATCAATCGCCCGCACCGCCACTGGAGGTAGTGCGCCAGGATCCAGAACCGCCTGAAGGCCGGGTTCCTCGTCTCGCCCCGGTGGTAGCGGAAGTAGATCTGCTGGGCGATCACGGCGAGGCGGAAGAGGCCGTAGACCTCGTAGAAGGTGACGTCCCGCGCGGGGAGGCCCGACCGCTCGAAGTAGGCGGCCACGACCTCCCGCCGCGTGAGCATGCCGGGGAGGTGCGTCGGCTGGCGCCGCATCGAGCGGATCACGAAGTCGTCCCCCGCCTCTACCCAGTACGCCAGGCTGTTGCCGAGATCCATCAGCGGGTCGCCGAGCGTCGCCATCTCCCAGTCGAGGATGCCGACGACGCGCGTCGCGTCGTCCGGGTCGAGGACGACGTTGTCGAGCCGGAAGTCGTTGTGGATGACGCAGGTGGCGACGTCGTCGGGGGTGTTCGCCTTCAGCCAATTGGTGACGCGGGCGAATCGCGGGACGTTCCACGTCCGGGCCTTCGCGTATCGATCCGTCCAGCCGTCCACCTGTCTCCGGCAGTAGCCGGCGCCCTTGCCAAGGGCCGCCAGGCCCGCCGCGTTCGCGTCGACGCGGTGGAGGTCGACGAGCCGGTCGAGGACCGAGAGGCACATCCGGCGCGCCTCGTCGGGCGTCAGGACGATCCCCTTCGGCAGGTTCGCGCGGGGGATGACCCCCGCGATGCGCCGCATGACGTAGAACTCGCAGCCCAGGACCGAAGGGTCGTCGCAGAACGCGACCATCTCGGGGACGTACGGAAAGAAGGGGCCGAGTGCGGCCTGGACGCGGAACTCGCGCCCCATGTCGTGCGCCGACTTCGCCTTCGTGCCGGCGGGGGGCCGCCGGAGGACGAGGTCGTGCGACGGGTACTCCAGCCGGTAGGTCCAGTTCGACGCCCCGCCCGCGTACTGCGTGACGCGCGGGCTCCCCGCCAGGCCCGGGACGCGCGGCTTGAGGAAGGCGTCGACGGCGGCGAGGTCCAGCTCCTCGCCACGCCGGACGGCCCCCGCGCCGCGCGCTCCCCCGTCCTCGGCGGCGCGGACCGCTCCCGCTTCGGCGCCTTTCACCGCGCGCGCATTCCGTAGCGGCCGAGGATCCGGCGCGCCACCGACTCGACGTGGACCTCGTCGGCCCCGTCGTAGATTCGCGCGGCCCGCTCGTGCGCGTACCAGAAGGCGAGCGGCGTGTCGTCGGTCATCCCGAGGCCGCCCAGGGCCTGGATCGCCCTGTCCAGGACGCGCTGGAGCGTCCGGGCCACGGTGAACTTGATGAGGGAGATCTCCTCGCGCGCGGCGCGGGCCCCCTCGTTCTCGATCTTCCACGCGGCGTGCAGAACCATCAGGCGCGCCGCGTGGATCTCGGCGCGGCTCTCGGCGATCCACTGCTGCACGATCTGCTTCGACCCGAGCGGCCTTCCCGGCGAGAGCTCCCGCGTCGCCGCGTGCCGGCAGAGGATCTCGTGCGCCCGCTCGCAGACCCCGATCCAGCGCATGCAGTGGTGGATCCGTCCCGGCCCGAGCCTCTCCTGCGCGATGACGAAGCCCTCCCCTTCCTTGCCGAGGAGGTTTCCGAGCGGGACGCGGGCGTCCTGGTAGCTGACCTCGCCGTGGCTCGCCCAGTCGCCGCCGCGGTGCCCCATCACGGAGAGGTTTCCGATCAGCTCGAAGCCCGGCGTGTCCGTCGGGACGAGGATCGTGCTCGCCCTCCGGTGGGGCTCGGCCGCGTCGGGGTCGGTGATTGCCATGCAGACCGCGAACGCCGCGCCGTCCGCCGACGACGCGAACCACTTGTGCCCGCGGAGGACCCACTCCCCTCCGTCTCTGCGGGCCGTCGTCCCCATGTGGACCGGGTTCGAGCCGGCGAACTCCGGCTCCGTCATCGTGAAGCAGCTCCGGATCTCGCCCCGGACGAGAGGGACGAGGAACCGCTCCTTCTGCTCCGGCGTGCCGTGCTCCATCAGGACTTCCATGTTCCCGACGTCGGGCGCCTGGACGTTGAAGACGTAGTGCCCGAGCGGGCTCCTGCCGAGCTCCTCGCTCATGTTCGCGAACTCGGGAAGCGAGAGCCCCGCCCCGCCCCACGCTTCCGGGACGTGCGCCGCGAAGAGACCGGTCTGCCGGGCCCGCTCGCGCTTTTCCTTCAGGACCGGGAGGATCGCGACGAACCCGTCGTGGAGGAAGGCCTGCTCGAGAGGGAAAACCTCGGCCTCCATGAAGTCCCGCACCACCTGGCGGATCGTCCGCACCTTTGCCGATTCCGAAAAGTCCATCCCTACCTCCGTCTCGCTTTCGTCTCCTCGACCTTCCCGGCCGGGACCCTCTCGCCGAAGAACCGGAGCAGCTGCGCGAGGGTCGCGTCCGGCTGTTCGAGGGGGAAGCAGTGCCCGGCGCCGGGCAGAACCTCGAGACGGGCGCCGGGGATCAGCCCCGCGAGGCGCCTCGAGTTCTCCTCGGGGACGAGCCGGTCGCTGTCGCCCGTCAGGACGAGCGTGGGGACGCTCAGCGAGCCGAGGCGCGAGGTCGTGCCGTGGAGCGTCACCGCCGTCATCTGCTGGACCAGGACGTGCGGACGGACCCGCTCCCCGTTCACGATCCAGGTCGAGAGCTTGTCGTAGTCCCGGCCCGCGAAGCCGGTGGAGACGAGGATCTCGCCGAGGACCCGGTGCGCCCCGACGCGCGAGAGGACCCCTCCTAGAAGGACCCCGCCCACCGTCGAGGGCGAGGGCTTGCGGCTCTGCAGCCAGCCGGCGAAGGTCGCTCCGAGAGCGAGCTTGCGGACGCGCTCCGGGTGGCAGAGCGCCAGCTCGAGCGCCACCATTCCCCCCATCGAGATCCCGAAGACGAGAGCTTCTTTGGCGTTCGCCGCGTCGAGGACCGCGGCCGCGTCCTCGGCCATGTCCCGCACGCGAAAGACGATCCCCGACCCGCTCGACCTCCCGGTTCCGCGGTTGTCGAAGGCGATCACGCGAAAGTGCTCGGAGAGGCGCTGCGGCAGCGAGGCCCAGGCACGCGAGGAGAAGCCCATCCCCATCACCAGGAGAAGAGGAGGGGCGTCGTCGGGGCCCGTGACGTCGTAGAAGATCGTGTGCTTTCCGCGCGGGACGTATGTCATCTCGAGTTCGACCTGTCTCCGGCTTCCCTGGCTTCTCCGCCTTCTCTGGCGTCTCTGGACTTTCTGGACTCTCCGGCTCCTCCGGTCGCTCTGGCCAGGCCGACGAGCTCGGCGAGCGACGTCCTGACGGCGCGCGCCAGGACCGCCAGGTCGGCCGCCTGCTCTCCGTCCCCGAGGAGTCCGAGGTCTATCGACCCGTCGTAGCTGAGGAGCGCGACCGAGATCGTCGTCGCGACGGTGAGCGGCACGGCCGGGTGGCAGGCGAGGAGGCGGCGGCCGAGGAGGTAGAGCGGCAGCTGGGGCCCGGGGACGTTCGTGACGACGACGTTGAACCACGGAGCCATCGCCTGGAGGCGGGTCGCGAGAGCGGCCAGCGTCGGCGGGGCGAAGTCGCCGAGGCGCGTCAGCGCCATCGCGCCAACCGCCTGCCGGCTCTCCTTCAGCCCCTTCGTCGCGGCCGAGACGAGGCGCAGCCGCGAAAGGGGATCGGGCTCGTCGACCGGCAGGGGACAGAAGAGGGCCGCCACCCTGTTGCCGAGGGCACTCCGCTCCTCCGGAGCCCGGACGCTGACCGGGACGAGGACGCGGAGGGGAGCGCCGATCGTCTCCCTGCGAGAGAGGAGGAGTTTCCGGAGGCCGCCGGCGACGACCGCCAGGACGACGTCGTTGACCGTTCCGCCGAGCGCCCCGCGGACCTCTTTCACCTCCGCGAGGTCGAGCGAGACCATCTCCCAGCGGCGGGAGAGGCCGACGGTGCGGTTGAGGGAGGAGGCGGGAGCGGGCCCCAGCTTCCCGATGCCCAGCAGCGGGCCGAACCCGCCCGCGATCTCTCCGAGCGCCCTCCGCCCCAGGGTATCGGGCCTGATCGCCTCGAACGCGAGGCCGAACGGGCGCGAGAGCTGGTCGCCGAGCGCGTCCTTCACGCGCTCGATCGCGCCGGGTGCCGGGCGCGGCGCGAGAGAGACCGGAGGACCCGTGCGCCGCGCCCGCCTGTCGATCTCCATCAGGGTCGAGGCGAGGTCCACGCCGGAGACGCCGTCGATCATGCAGTGGTGGGTCTTCGTGACGACGGCGAAACGGCCCCGCCCGAGGCCGCCGAGGAGCCAGTATTCCCAGAGGGGCCGGTCGCGGTCGAGAGGGCGGGCGAAGAGGTCGGCCACGAACCGCCGGAGCTCCGGAAGGCCGGGGCGAGGAAGCGACGTGGCGAGGACGTGCCGGTCGAGGTCGAAGTCCGGGTCGTCCACCCAGACGGGACGCCCCAGGCCGAAGGGTACGGACGCGAGCTTCTGGGCGTAGCGCGGGACGCGGTCGAGGCGCGAGGCGATGAGGTCCGCCATCTCGCGCTGCGAGGGCACCTTCCCGGAAAAGATCGAGACCGAGCCGACGTGCATCGGGGCGTTCGGCGCCTCGAGGTCGAGGAACCCCGCGTCGAGAGCGCTCAGCCGCTCGGACCAGCTCTCCGGGCTCGTGGTCACGATGGGCTCGCCGGGCGCGGCTCCGGACGCCGCGAGAGCATCTTCCGGGCGCCCCGCGCGAGGATCCGGGAGTAGAGCGGGAACGGCAGGAGCCTCTTCAGCAGGAAGGAGAGCTTCCCGTCGCGGTGCGTCAGGACCAGGAAGTCGCCCCGCTCCACCCCCCGGTAGATCAGCTCCGCCATCTCGGGAGCCGTCCGGCGCGCCCGGACGACGAGAGCCCGCGTCACGCCGTCGATCTCGGGGCTCGCGGCCCGCGCCGAGTCGGCAAGGCTCGTCCGGAAGAAGCCCGGGCAGACGACCGTCACGGCGATCCGGTCCGGCGCGAGCTCGATCCGGAGCGCCTCGGAGAGCGCCACCACGGCCGCCTTCGTGGCGGCGTAGGCGGACATCATCGGGGGGTGGACGAGCCCCGCCATGGAGGCGATGTTCACGAGGTGGCCGCCCCCGATCCTCCGGAAGAGCGGCGTGAAGACCTTGCAGCCGCGGACGACTCCGAGAAGATTCACGTCGACGATCCACTGCCAGTCGGCGAGCGGCGTCTCGGCGATCCCCCCGCTCACCGCCACCCCCGCGTTGTTGACGACGACGTCGACGCCGCCCCACGTCTCCTCGAGCCAGCGCGCCGCGGCGGCGAGGTCTTCCTCGTGCGTCACGTCACAGCGAAGGAAGCGGCGCTCTGCGCCCGCCGCGAGGCCGGCGAGAGCGGCCTCGCCCCGCGCCTCGTCGAGGTCGCCGATGCAGACGCGCCACCCCTCGCGGGCGTAGCGCTCGGCGAGCGCGCGGCCGAGGCCCGACGCGCCGCCGGTGACGAAGATCCTCTTCCCGCCCGCCGGCCCGTCTCCGGGCCTCTCGTGTCGCGCCACGGGCGAAGCGTAGGCGCAGCGATATCATGAATCCAGTGAATCCTTCGCATGAGTCGAGATGAACACCGTGCATGACGCACCTGGCCTGAAGCGCCTCGACCTGAACCTCGTCCGCGTCTTCGACGTCGTCTACCGGGAGCGGAGCCTGGGGCGCGCCGCGGAGGAGCTCTTCCTTTCCCCGTCCGCGGTCAGCCACGCGGTGGCCCGCCTTCGCGACCACCTCGGCGATCCCCTCTTCGTCCGGCAGGGACGCGGGATCGTCCCGACGCCGATGGCGTCCCGGCTCGCGCCGGCCGTCCGCGAGGCCCTCGCCGCGGTCGAGCAGGCCCTCGTCGACCGGCGGGGCTTCGACCCGGGCCGGGACCTCGCCCGCCTCACCCTCGCCCTCCCGGAGGAGCTCGAGGCGCTCTTCGTCCCCCCGATCGTCCGGCGCTTCCGCGAAGCCGCCCCGAACCTCGAGCTCTCGGCGGTCCGCCTCGACCGGGCGCAGCTGCGCGCGGACCTCGCCGCGGGCCGGATCGACGCCGCCTTCGACGTCGCCCGGCCGACGGAGGACGACCTCGTCCACGAGCGGGTCTTCGAGGACGACTTCTGCGTCGTCGCGGCGAAGGGCCGGCGCAAGCTGGACCGCGACGGCTATCTCGCGGCGGGCCACGTCGCGGTCTCCTCGCGCCGCACGGGCCCGACCCTGGAGGATTTCCGCTTCGGCGCCCAGGGGCTCCGGCGGCGCGTCGCCGTCCGCTGCCAGCGGTACGAGACGGCCTGCCTGGTGGCCGCAACCTCAGACCTCCTCCTCACGATGCCGCGGCGGCTCGCCCCGGTTCAGCTCCGCCCGCTCGATCTCCGCGTCTTCCCTCCTCCGCTCGAGATCGCCCCGATCGAGGTCCACCTCTACGGGCACCGGAGGACGGAGGAGAGCGCCGGGGGCCGCTTCGTCCGCGCGACGCTCAAGGAGGCCCTTGCCAACGCCCTTCCCTCGCGGGCGGCGACGTCCCGCCCGTGACGTGGGGAGCGGCCTGCGTTTCCCCCGCCCCTTCCCGCCGACTCCCAAAATCCCATCCCCCTGGCGTGCTTGACCACGCCACCGCGCTCACCGCGCCGTTCGCGGGTCAACGAATCGCCCCCGAGGCGCCACCGGACGAAGGCGCGGCCCCGTCGCCCGGAGGAGCCATCGCCGGACCTGCGACCGGTATCCGGCGGGCGCGCGCCCACTCCCTCCACCAGGCGAGGAAGTCCTCGGGGAACTTTTCGTCGCCGACGCCCTGCATCGTCCAGAGGCGGATGGCGATCGCATCCCCCACGGTCCGAACGATCGCTTCGGGATGCTCCTCGATCGGCTCCGGCTGCCCCTCGAACGGGAGTTCGCTCCCGGGGATCTGGAAAAAGCTCCCCTTCCGGATGGCGAAATGGACGGGACGCCGGTCTCCGAGGGCCGCACCGAGGGCGAAGAGAAACTGCTCGGGGGTCGTCAGCTGGCCGGCGCCGATGAAGCTCCAGGTCGACCAGGCTTCCCGGAGGTCCGTGCCCGCGATCTTCTCGACCTCGAGGGCGAATCGCGGGTCGACCGGGAACCAGCCGAGCAGGCCGCCGCCGTCGTCGAGGGGACGGCCGAGTCGAACGGACGCCCAGGCGTTGATCCGGAGAATGCGGCCGTCGCGGCCTTCCCCCTGAAGGGGCGGAAGTCCCGACTTTCGCAGGGCCGCCGCAGCGACGTCCTCCGCGACGTCGGGGAAGGAGCCGGCGTCGACCGTGTTCAGGACCTTCATCAGCTCGAGCAGGGCCTCGTCCGACGGATCCCGCTCGAGGCGGGAGAGCGCCCAGCCGCGCAGGGATGCCGTGTGCCTCAGGCGCCCCGAGGGGTCGAGGATCTCCTTCACGACCGGCATGCGAAGGCTCGGGACGCGATCGACGGCGAGCGCCGCGCCTCCGAGAATCAGCACGACGCCGCCGAGGACGACGCCCCACCGGCCCAGCGCGCGGACGATCTGCGGCGCGGAGAGCCAGTCCGCCTGCCTGAGGAGCTCCTGGTGGGCCTCGGCCCGGTCCTCCAGATCGACCCTGAAGTACCCGGCCAGGCGCGCGGCGAGGTCCCGGCTCCGGGCGTAGGTCTCGCGGCCCGGAATCACCTCGGTCGAATCCGAGCCGAAGATCGAGATCGTGAGGCGCCCCGCGTCGACTCCGAGAACGACGTTCCGGGGCTCGGGCCACGGGGAAGGTGTCGAACCGAGGCTCACCCCGAGAAACTGCCGTCCGCGGGTCACGGCCCCGAGGTCTCGCGAGAAGACGGCGTATCGGCGGAGGAGAAGCGGCACTCCCGCCAGAACCAGGAGGAGGCCCAGGATGATCCCGGCGACAGCGGGGCTCCGGCCCTGCCCCAGCAGGAACACGAGCCCCTGGCTGAGGAGGAGCGTGCCCCCCACGGGATGGCCGCCGCCCAGGTCCACCGAGAAATCGGGCGATTCCCTGGTGAATCGGCGGCGCCCCCAGCGCAGGAGCAGGTGAACCAGGAGGGCGAGCCCGAGCGAGAGCTGGATGATGCGGGTCGCCCTCAGCAGCCGTCGGCGGGCCATCGTCGCGGGGCCGACGTCTTCCCGGGGCAGGACTCTCAGGTTGAAGTAGTTCATCCCGAAGGGCGGCAGGGCCGGGTTGTAGTGGACGGCGACGCGTGTCCCGACCGGCCTGTCTGCGGGAAGCTCCGAGCCGACAGACATCTCCTCTTCGATGCCCGGCCCCTCTCCCTCCACGACCTTGCCCTCGAGGAAGCAGAACCGGGGCGAGCTCCTCCCCTTCGAATCCCTCGTCCCCCCGATGCAGTTCTGCCCCGTGACGACGAGCTCCGCCGGCCGATAGCCGTCGGCGTTCCGGAGGATGCGCGCGTACGCGAGCAGGGCCGGCCCGAGCACGAAGAGCCAGCCCACGCAGAGCACGGCGAGAATTCCGATCAGCGATCGAGTCCTCATGGCGTTCCTCCGGGGCTACGAGTGGAAAGCTTCGCCCTAAGACGCCGCCGCGTGACGCCCGACCAGCGCGCGGCGCTTCTCGTAGCATTCCCGGGCGAGGGCGACGTCCTCGAGGAACCACGGCAGCTCCTTGAGAAGCAGGGCCTGCGGCCCGTCCACGAGAGCCTTCGCCGGCGCGGGGTGGAAGTCGACGAGGACCATGTCGGCCCCGGCCACGACTCCCTGCGCCGTCACGTGCATCAGGTCGAGCATCCGGTCGGGCGCGCGCTCGCGCGAGCCAACGGAGTGCGACGGGTCGACGCAGACCGGCATCCGCGTCAGCCGCTTGACGACCGGCACGTGGGAGAAGTCGACGAGGTTCCTGTGCGGGTCGCCCAGGTTCGTCTTCACGCCCCGGAGACAGAAGACGATCTCCGTCTTCCCTTCGCTCGCGAGGTACTCGGCGGCGTTGAGCGATTCGCTCAGCGAGATGCCGAAGCCCCTCTTGACGAGGATGGGGAACTCCCGCTGCCGGCCGACGACCTTGAGGAGCTCGAAGTTCTGGATGTTGCGCGTGCCGATCTGGAGCATCACGCCCGTCGGGTGCCCGGTCCGCTCCAGGCTCTCGGCCACCTCGTCCACGTGGCTCTCGTGCGTGATCTCCATGGCGATCACCCTGATCCCGTACTTGCCCGCGAGCTCGAAGACCCACGGCAGGCACGCCTTGCCGTGCCCCTGGAACGAGTACGGGCTCGAACGCGGCTTGTAGGCCCCCATCCGGCTGCAGACCTGACCGTGCTGCCGAAGCGCCCGGAACATCTCCTCGACGCTCTCTTTCGTGTCGACGGCGCAGAGGCCGGCGAAGACGTTGAGGTTGTCCTCGGTGAAGGAGACGCCGTTGTACGTGAAGCCGGCGGCCCGGCTGTCGTCCTTGTGCCGCCCGAGGATCCGGTACTCCTCCGAGACGCGGACGACCCGCTCCACGCCCGGCAGGGCGGAGATTTCCTCGACGGAGAGGCGGGCGGTGTCGCCGATCAGGTAGATCTCGGTGAGGGTCTGCCGGGCCCCCCGGATGGTGTGGACGCGGACCTCGATCCCCGGAAGGTTCGTGAGGCTCTCGAGGGTCAGCCTCCGTTCCTCCGAGTCCTCCGCGAGCGACGAATCGACGAGGACGATCATGGCCGCGCCCATGGTACCCCGGTCCTCCGCGACCCGCGCGGCGGGCCTCCGTCCGCTGTCAGCGCGGCGGGGCCAGGCCGACCTCGTGAAGCCTCAGGACGAACGTCGGGGGAGGCGTCCAGGAGATCCGTTTCGAGTACGCGATCGTCTCGGGCATGACGACGAGCGGAATCGTCGCCCGGAGCTCGCGAAGCCGGTTCATCGCCGCGTGCAGGTGTTCTAGCCTCTGCTCCGCCTCCGTCGCCCGGGTCGCCGCGTCGGTGGCACCGTCGACGACGGAGTCGGCGAGGCCCTGGTAGTTGTCGTTCCGCGCCCCCGAGGTGGCGCGCGAACGGAAGGCGCCGTTCAGGATGTCGCCCGCTTCGAGCGTGTCGCACCCCCAGCCGAAGAGGTAGAGCTGCGCCTCCCCCCTCGCGAGGGAGGGGAAGAACTCCGCCTTCGGCCTCGCCCTCACCGTGACGCGGAAGCCCGCGAGCTCCATCTGGCGCTTCGCCTCGTGGGCGAGCGCCACGTCGTTCAGGTAGCGATCGCTCGGAGCGTCGAGGACGACGTCGATCCCGGCGCCGCGCGAGGCCGCGTGAACGAGCGCGCGCGCCTGCGTCCTGTCGGCGCGGACGACGGGAATCGAGGCGTCGTAGCCGGCGACGGCGACCGGCACCGGCTGCGAGGCGGGCGTGCCACGGCCGTGGTAGACGCGGGCGTTCAGCTCGTCGCGATCGATCGCGAGGTCGAGCGCCTCCCGGACGCGCAGGTCGGAGAACGGCGGCCGGTCGACCCGCGGCGCGAGGTAGAGGACCCGGATTCCGGGGCGGGTAAGGGCCACCAGCCCGCTCTCGCGCGAGAGCCGCTCCACCGCGTCGAGGGGGAGGGCGTCGGCGATGTCGACGCGTCCCGCCAGGAGCGCGGCGACCCTCTCGACGGGATCGGGAAGGACCCGGAGGAGCACCTCGTCGAAAGGAGCCGCTGGTTCGTGGAACCGGTTCCGGGTGAGGCGGATCTCCTTCCCCGGCTCCCGGCCCGCGTAGACGTACGGCCCCGTTCCCACAGGGAGAATCGGGCTCATCGCGAGCGCCCGGGCCGAGATGACGAACGCGCCGGTGAGATAGGACGGAAGGACCGCGGACGGCTCCCGCGTCGTCACCCGGAACTCGAACGGGCCGCTCGCCTCGACCTTCGAGATCGCCGAGAGGAACGCGCCCGTAGGGAACGGCTTCTCGACCGCCGCCCGAAGCGACGCGACGACGTCCGTGGACGTGAGGGGCGTGCCGTCCGAGAACCGGATCCCCTCGCGCAGCCGGAAGACCCAGGTCCGATCGTCCGGGTTCGTCCAGGTCGAGACGAGCGCCGGCTGCACCGCGAGGTTCTCGTCGAGCCGGAACGGCCCCTCGAGGACGTTCGAGAAGAGGTCGATCGTGAACGACTCTCTCTGCGTCGGCGGCTCCGGGAAGACCCCGGTGATGTCGGCGCGGACCGCGACCGTGAGCCTCCGCTCCGCCCGACCAGGGGCCGCGTCGCGCTCTCGGCCGCACGAGGCGCCCAGGAGGGCGAGCAGCGCCAGAGCGCCGGACAGGAGACTTCGGAACCCTCTCACCGACCTGCCATGATGACTCCGACAGCCGGGGCGGGCAAGCAAGGCCGACTCGTGCCCCCGCGGGCAGCCGTTCCCCGTCCGGCCCTTCCCGCTCACCCTCCCAGCAGTCTGCGGCCCAGCTCCGCGAGCCACCGCCCCTCCGGGCTCTCGTCCCCCGCGAGCGCGGCCGCGGACGGGGCCGCCAGGAGCCGGCGGATTTCGTCTCCGGGGTTCTCCAGCTCCGCGAGGACCTCGTGGAGCGTCGCGTGCTCGTGAGCGACGCCGCACGCGGCCTGCCAGGCGTTCACGCGACCCGCGAACACCGGGTCGCCGGGGAAGGGCCGCTCCCTCGCATTCGGGATTCCGAGGCCGTTGATCGCCGAGAGGACGAGCTCCTTGCGGGCGCCGTAGTGAAGGGCGGCGAGGCGCTCGGGCATCAGGGGGGCACCGAAGTGGATCTCCTGGCGGCCCATCCCGAAGGGGAACTCGAGGCGCGTCTCGAGGGGGTCCGCGGGGAGGCCGCCGACGAACCGCACCGGGACGACGGGGGCACCGACCTTCATCGCCAGGTCGAGGAAGGCGCCGCTCATCTTCTCGACCCGGCTGCGGCAGCTCAGGGCGCGCGTTCCCTCCACGTGGACCATGACGGAGCGCCCCGGCCCCGTCATCTCGGCGGCGAGCTCGCCGATGACGCGGACGAGGCTCGCCTTGTCCTCCCGGTCGAAGAACGTCATGACGCGCGGGTCGGTGACGCCCGGGTACGAGAAGGCGTGCGCGATGAGCCGCCCGAGCCAGGTCTCCCTGTGCTCGATCTTGGCGAGGGTCACCGTCGGGACCTCGTTCAGCGCCGACGCGACGATCGAGAAGAGGAGCGACTCGACGCCCGTCTGGTGGTTCGCGAGGTAGAGGACGCTCCGGCCCCGCAGCGCGGCGTAGGCCGCCGGGTCCTCGACGACGACGCGGTCGACGAAGCGGCCGACGAGGCCGTAGTAGAGGTCCTCTACGGGCCACGGCCCGCGGTCGAACCAGCGCGTCCAGAACTTCCGGAGGGGCGAGAGATCGAGCGTTCCCCGGCCGTCGCCCGAGACGCGCACCTCACCCCCCGTGCGGCGGGCCTCGAGGTCGAAGCGGGTGAGCGGGAGCTGCGCGAAGACCCGGCCCGGGTGGAGCGCGTGGGCGGCCGCGGCGTGCTCGGCGCGGGCGATCGCCTCGGTCTCGCGCGAGCCGTAGAGGGCCGCGACGGTGCCGGCCAGCCAGTCGGTCGCCGCGACCTGGGCGTCCGTCAGGACCGTGACGCCCTCCTCGACGCGCGAGAGGCGCAGCCCCTCGACCGGGGAACGGTCGCGGAGAAACTCGCGGCGCGCGGCCGGCTCCGCCGAGCCGAGCGGCCCCTTGGGAAAGGACGACTCGACGAGCCGGAGCTGGCACCAGACGCCATCGGGCCCGATGAGCTGGACGAGGAAGACCGGGTAGTCGGCGCTTCCGAAGTACGGCTGCTGGCGGACCTCGCAGCGGAGGGTCCCCGTGACCGGCGTCGGCCCGAAAAAGTCGATCTCGGGGAGGAACGCGGGGAAGGCGACCTTCCCCGGATCGGAAGCGTCGTCCCACGAGTGGAGGTCCGCGTGGGGAATGCCGTGCGTGGCGCCGTCGAGAAGCCCCGGATTGAGAAGGCTCGCGGGGACGCCGCTCGCAGCACGAAGCAGGCTCGAGCACTCTCCCCGCCCCATCACGAGGCGCTCGACGACCTGGAATGCCGGTCCGTGGAAGAGCGCGCCCGTTTCGTAAGGGAGCGGGACCTCCACGCCACGGGCCTCGGGAAGCGGATCGGGGCGGGGCGCGTATTTCCCGTGCCGCACCGACGCGCGCGCGACCTCCTTCTCGCCGTCCGGCTCGACGGCGAGAAGCCGGACGCTCTCGCCGCACTGCTCACAGCGGAGCCGCCGCGGCTCGCTCACGAGGAACCAGCCGCTCACCCGCAGGTCCCTGAGGCCGGTCACCGGACCGTCGCCCGTGGAGCCGCGGGCGAGGAGGTCGACCATGCTCATCATCGGGAGGGCGGGCGCGGTCCAGGTGGGACGGTGGTCCTGTAGCCACAGGTCGTGGCCGGGGTCGAGGACGATCTCCCCTGCGCGGGCACCGGATTCCGGCTCGCCCGCGACGATCCGCATGCCGAGGTTCGCCGCCTCGTAGATCCGCCGCCCGTCCGACCAGAGGCTCGCGTCGCACGTCGCCCACGCACCCCGCTCGTCCCGCCCCGCCGCCGTGATCTCGATCGTGGTGTGAACGGTCCGGTGGTGCGGGAGAACCTGCCCGCGGTACTTCCAGGTCAGGGGCGTTTCCACGCCGATGGCCTCGAAGCGGGGCGCGGCGATCCCGTCGTCCATCCCCGCCTGGAGCATGAAGAGCTGCAGCGCCTGGATCATCGCCTCGATCCCGAGGGAGCCGGGCTGCACCGGGTCCTGGAAGAAGTGGGCCTTGAAGAACCACTCGTCCGTGTCGACGTCCTTCACGGCCCGCAGCTGGCCGAGGCCCGCCTTCCCCGCGGCGGGCCAGAGGCCGTCGACGCGGTCGAGCATCAGGAGCATCGGACCGGCGAGCCGCGGCCGGCGCGGGTCGAAGAATGCCGGCGGCCGTGCGGTGAGGTCGACGAGGAAGTCGCTCGGCCTCTCGAGGAGCTCGCGGTGGGCATCGGGGATCGGCAGACCGGCCTGGTTGGCGAGCGCGGCCGGCGGGAAGAAGCCGAAGACGGTCTTCATCTCGTAGACCGGCCTGTCCCCCGCGGAGCAGGTCACCTCGAACGACTCGATGATCATCGCGCCGGTCGCCGAGACGGTGTTCAGCTTCACGCGCGTCGTGAGCGTGCCGGTGCCGGGGAAGACCTCGCCGAGGAGCGTCCCCGTCCCGTCGAGGTTGCGAAAGCCGAGCTCCTCGTCGACGCTGAGCGCCGAGCCGACGTAGCTCGAGAGCCAGCCGCACGGCTGCAGCACCGCCTCGAGGAGGACGGCGAACGGCATCGTCCGGCAGCCGTTCTCGCCGAAGTACCAGGCGTCGGCCGGAACGTCGTACTCGACCGTCACCGACGCCCCCGGCTTCATCACACCGATCGGGCCGTCGACCCGGGTCACGCGGCTCATGAAGAGGTAGGGCGGCCCCGGGAGGCGGGCGACGCGCCCCGGCCCGTCGAAGCGCGTGTAGATCGGCCCGAAGGCCTTCGACGGCTTTCCCCACGCGCAGGCCAGGAGGCTCGCCTGGTCGAAGCGGAAGCCGCCGGACTCGGCCGTCGGCCGCGTGTCTCTCGCGGCCTCGGCGAGGAGGGCCGGCATCGCCTCGAGAGGCCAGTCGGGGACGAGCTCGAGCGCGACGCGCCGCGCGTGGAACGCCTTCAGGCCGTCGACCGTGCAGAGAAGGTCGGCGTAGAGAGTCGGGACCGGTCCGTCGACGACCTCCTCGACGAACACCTCCGTGACGAGGCGGTGCGACGAGGGGGTGACCTGGCCTCGGCACTGAAGCTGGTACGGCAGGTCGGGGACGGGCCGGAACCGCCAGCCGTCGCGGGGAAGCGTGAAGCCGAGGGCCGCGAGGTAGAACGCCATCGCCTGCAGGCACCCCTCGAACATCAGCGTCCCGGGCATGCACGGGTCGTTCTTGAAGTGGCCGTCGAAGAACCAGAGGTCGGGGCGAACGTCGAGCTCCGCGCGCAGGTAGCCGCGCCCCCACGCTCCACCCGCGACGTCGAGGTCGGTGACGCGGTCCTGCAGGAGCATCCGCCCTTCCTGGATCCGCGGGCTCCGGGTGTGGGTCTGCGCCTTCTCGAAACCCGGGCCGAAGCAGGCGAACGCGTCGCCACGGGCGAACGCGTCGAGGTCTTCCCTCTCGAAGCGGCTCCGCTCCGAGCGAGCCGCGGGGGACGCCAGGCGCGGATCGGGAACGACCGGCTGCTCTTCCGGGCTCCAGAGGCACCCGGCGGAGGCGGCGAGCTCCTCGTCGGTGAAGAAGCCCGCCTGGCCCTTGCGCACCGTCAGCTGCGGCCGGCCGCCGTTGACGCAGTCGTAGTGGAAGAACATGAGCCGCACGGCGCCCTGCGCCGCGTGGCCGTCCACGTGGATCCCGAAGCGGAGCGTGTCGCCGGCCCGCGGCAGGTCGCCGTGGTACGTCAGCTCGCAGCCGAGGAGCCTGTAGACCCGCTCTCCCCTGTTCAGGAGGTCGACGCCGAGGTACGAGATGAGCATCAGGTCGGCCTGCCCCGCCTCGATCATCACGCCCGCCGGCATGTGCCCCTGGTGCAGGTACCAGGAATCCCACGTCACGTCGGTCTCGGTCCAGATCGTTCCCTTCCCCATGCTCGCCGGCTCGGCCGCGAGGCCGACGACGCGGTCGGCGAGGAGAAGCGGCGGGAGCGGCATCCGGACCTGCCGAACGTGGCGGTCCTGCGCGGCGAACTCCGGGCCGAAGAGCCCGGAGATCCGCCCTCCGGCGTGAATCTCGAGCTGGCCGCGGTCGAAGCGGGGGCCGACGGGATCGCCACCGGCGCGAGGGGCCTCGACGGACGGCGAAGCCGCCGGACGCGCCGCGGCCGCCGGGGACATCGGAATCACACGGACGTCCGCCGGCGTGGAGGTCGAAACGGTCGGACCCGGCGGCGACGCCGGAACACTCTCCGCCGTTCCCGCCAGACGGGCCGCGTAAAGGAACGTCTCCATCGCCGCGCCGCGCCCCGAGAGGAAGCGCTCGTGCAGCGCCTGCTGCGCCAGGACGAAGTCCTGCTGGATCTGCGAGAGCTGCGCGACGTGCGCGCGGAAGCCGTCGAGGACGGGAGAAGCGACGGAGACGGGCGAGGGCGAAACGGCCGCGTGCACCGCGCGCACGGGCAAGGGAACGGTCTCGGCGGGCGGAACGGGCGGAGCGGCCGGGACGTCGGGGTCGCGCCGCCGCGGAGCCCAGTCTTCGTCGACGACCGCGGGCAGGGCCGGAGCCGGGGCCATGACGCGAGCACCCGCGAGGCCGGACGGGAGGCCAGGTGCCGGGACCTTCGGAAGGGAGATCTCGGGAAGGTGCGCCGGGAACGTCACGCTCCGGCCGCTCGGAGGAGAGGGCCGTTCGGCGCGCAGCATCGCGTCGAGCTCGCCGAGAGCGCCGGCGCGCATCGGCACGCCCGCGGCGACGAGCGCCGCGACGGCGTCGAGCGTCGCCTCGAGGCCCTGCCCCTTCCGGTCGAGGCTGACGACGAGCGCCTCGCGCTCGCCGAGGATCGCGCGGATCCAGCGGCCGCAGGCCGCCTGCGGCCCGTGCTCGACGAAGACGCGGACGCCGTCCTCCCAGGCCGCGAGGATGGTCGGGCGCAGGTCGAGCGTCCGGTTCGCCTGGCCGAGGATCGCCTGCGCGCAGCTCTCGGACGTCGGCACGTAGCGGACGCCGGTGGCGTTCGTGTAGAAGCGGGCGGGCGGATTCGACCCGGCCGGAGGAGGCGGCGTCGTCGGCCGGCGGTGCAGGGAAAGCCACTCCTCGCGGACCGCGTCGAGCTCGGGAACGTGGACGGCGAGCGGGTAGCCGAGGCGCACGCCCCGGCTCGGCCCCAGCGCCTCGACGACGCGGGCGCAGGCCTCCTCGTCGCCGGAGACGACGCATTCGTCGTCGCCGTGGACGATCGCGAGGTGGACCCTCTCCTCGCCCGCGAGCGCGGCTTTCACGTCGGCGACGGGCGCGAGGACGGTCCACGACGCCCAGCGAACGGGAACGCCCCATGCGCGTTCGACCGCCGCGAAGCTCCCGCCGAGCTCCCGGGTGAAGAGGCCCGAGCTCTCGCCCTCCGCCACGAGAGCGTCGATGTCGTTCCACGTTCCCGAGGCCAGGAGCGCGTTCGTCTCGCCCGAGGAATAGCCCATCCAGGCATCCGGCGTGAGCCCGAGGAGGCCCAGGGTCAGCCCGGCGTGGAGCTGACAGAGGGCCGAGGCCCCCCAGAGCTGCTCCAGGACGGTCGGCTCGCGGGAGTCGTCCTCGAAGGACCAGGCGAGCGCGCGGGGAAGCCTCCGGCTGCGGCGCGAGAGCGAGACGGCGAGCGAGGGGAGCCGCTCGAGCAGGTCGCGGCCCATGCCGCGATAGGCCGCTCCGGCGCCGGCAAAGATGAACCCCAGCTCGCCGCCGAGCGGCCGCTCGCGGAAGTGGATTCCCGGGCCGGCAGGGGCTCCCGTCTCGAGGTGCGAGAGTGCGCGCGCCCGCACGTTCGCGAAGGAGCCGCCCGTCGCCACGAACGCGAGGCGGGCTCCCGACTCCTCGCCGGTCCCCTCGCGCCCCGTCCGGAGCGCGTCCATCACCTCCGTGCGATCGGCTCCCGCGAAGAGGTGCAGCCGCGGCGGATCGTCCTCGGCGCGACGGGCGTGCCCACCGGCCTCGGTGAGCCGGATCCGCGGGCCGTTCGTCATCCCGACGCCGGCGACCCGGGCCGACGGGTCCTGCGGCAGCCACGGCTTGCCGCCGGGAAGCCTGCGATGGTGGAGGCTCAGCGCCGCCGCGGCGACGTGGACGAGGTCCGACGCGGCCCAGGCGTGCCCGAAACGCGGGACGAGGCTCATCGGCCCTTCGCCGTCGAGCTCGAGGAGCGCTTCGTCTCCTCCCGGCCCTTCTTCCTTCTGCTTCGTCTTCTTTTCCGCTTCCTTCGCCTTCTTCGCCTTTCTCTCCGTCTCTTCTTCGACCTCGTCGATCAACGCGTACACCCGGTTGCCGTCCCGCTCGGCGTCCTCCAGCCGCTTGACGATGAGGAGCACCGCGGCGTCTCCGGGCGGGATCGCCTTCCCCTCTGGGGCGAGGGACCCGATCGCGCTCCTCTGGACGCTCTCGGAGGAGAGGTCGACGGCGCCGACGAGAGCCGCGTCGAGCTCGCCTCTCCGAAGGGCCCTCATCGCGAGAGACAGCGCGACGGTTCCCGAGGCTTCTCCCGCCTGCACGGTGAAGGCGCGGCCGCCGAGATCGAGCTGGGAGCTGAGCCGGTTGGCCGGGATGTTCGGCATCGTCCCGACGACGGAGGCCGACTCGAGAACGGGAACGACCGCGTCGCGCGCCTTCCCGAGCCACTCCGGCGGCGCTCCGGCCTCGCGCGCCGTCCGGGCGAGGCGCCAGCGCGTCCCCCAGCGGGCGACCTCGGGGTCGGGCTCCATCCCGACGAAGATCCCGGTCCGCTCGCGCGGGAGCGCCCCGCACCCGTCGAGCGCCTCGCCGGCGGCCCGCAGGATCGCGAGCTGCTGCGGCAGCGTCTGGCCGAGGTCCCTCGGCGGAAAGCGGAGCCCGTCGAGGTCGAGCTCGACGGGGCCCATCCGGCCCTCGCCCCGCCCGTCGAGGAGGCTCTCGCTGGAGAAGAGCGCCTGCGCGAACCGCGTCCGGTCCGCGGCGCTCGACACGGCGCAGCCGAGCCCGACGACGGCGAGCGCGGGAGCGAGCGGAGCCCTCGAAGCCCCGGCACGCGAAGCGGACGAGCCGCCGAGCTCCGGGTCGTCCTCCGAGACGATCAGGTGCGCGTTGTTCCCGCCGAAGCCGAAGGCCGAGACCGAGGCGACCCTCGGCCCGTCGGACGGCCACGGCTCGAGCCGTTCGACGAGCCGGAAGGGGGAGCCGGCGAGCGCGTCGAGCGGTTCCCCCGCGTGGAGCGTCGGCGGCCGCATTCCGGCCTTCATCGCTCCGAGCACTTTCAGCAGCCCGGCCACGCCGGCGACGGTAATCAGGTGCCCCAGGTTCGACTTGAGCGACCCGAGCGGCACGCCGGAGAGCCCCGCGTAGACCGCGCCCGTGCTGCGAACTTCCGCACCGTCTCCGACCGGCGTTCCCGTGGCGTGCGCCTCGATCAGGGAGACCCGCTCCGGGCCGAGCCCCGCCTCCTCGTACGCGGCCCGGATCGCCCGCTCCTGGCCCTCCTCGGACGGGGCGAGGAGCCCCTTTCCCCGCCCGTCGTTCGCGAGCCCGACGCCCCGGATCACGCCGTGAATCGTGTTTCCGTCGCGCCGCGCGTCGTCGAGGCGCTTCAGGACAACGAAGGCGGCCCCCTCAGCCGGGACGAGGCCGTCGGCCTCCCGGTGAAAGGGGCGCGAGCGACCGCTCCGGCTCAGGGCGCCGAGAGCGGTGAAGCCGACGTGCAGGAAGAGGTCGTCGGCGCGCTGCACGGCGCCCGCGAGCATCACGTCGGCGTCGCCGTCGTGGAGGCGGTCGCAGGCGAGCTTGAGGGCGTAGAGGGCGCTCGCGCAGGCGGCGTCGATGGAGAACACGCCCGCTCCGAGCCCCAGCGCGCGGCGGAGGAGGGCCGCGGTGCCGCCGCTCATGAAGCGGTTTCGCGGGTCGACGGCGATTCCCCCGGGGCCGAGGCCGCCGCCGGTCCAGACGCTCCGGGCGTAAGCGGCCATCCCCTCCGAGGGGAAGCCGAGGTTTCCGAAGATGGCGCCGGTCCGCGGCCGGGTCACCGAGCCCGCGGCGGTCGCGCCTGCGATACCCGCCTTCTCGTCCCCGGCGTCCCGGAACGCCTCGCGGGCCGTGTGGAGAACCCAGGGAACCAATTGGTCGAGCCCGTCGAGCTCCTTCGCGCCGACGCCGAACCCCTCCGGATTCCAGATCGTCTCGAAGCCCTCGACGTAGCCGCCCCGGTCGGACCAGGCGGCGTCCGGCGCCGGGCCGCCCGCGTCCCGGAGGATCTGGTCGCGGTCGAGCCCCCAGCGCCCCTCCGGCGCCGGGCCGACGAGGTCGCGCCCCGCGGCGACGAGCTCCCAGAGCGCGGACGGGTCGAGCGCGCCCGGAAGGACGCACGACCGCCCAACGATGGCGATCGGGGCGAAGGCCATGAAGTCAGCCCTGGCTGCCGGCCGGCAACGCGTGGTTCTCGACGCCGAGGAGGGCCGCGAGCCGCACCCCCTTCTCGTCGGTGAAGTGGATGTCGGTCGTCACGCCGAGGCTCCCCACCTTTCGGCGGTAGGCCGTCACGTTGACGACGCCCGGCGCGGGAGAGGTCCGGTACGGGCGAAGCTGGGCGATCGTCGTCGGCAGGTTGTCCCTTCCGAGCATCCGCTGCGCGTAGAGGACTGCGACCTGCAGCCCTCCGTCGAGAGCCGCCACGTCGAGCTGCCAGGGGTTGGCCGAGCCGTTCGGCCAGCCGGCCCGCTCGACGCCCCGGACCCGGCCTCCGGCGCCGTGGTCGGAGATCCCTTCGACCTCCTCGATCAGCTCGAAGGCCCCGCGGTGGAAGAGGAGGTCGCCGTAGATCGGCTCTCCGGACCACTCCCCGAGCTCGAGCTCCGGAAGCGCCGGACCGTGGGCGTCGAGCTCGGGAAGAAGCTCGGCCCGGGCGCTGTAGTGGAGGGTCCCGGCCGAACTGCGGACGTCGAGCTGCAGCTCTGCGCCCCGGCTGCTCGGAAGCGGACGGGCCTGGATCACGAACCGGTCGCCCCCGTTGTCGAAGCCTCCGAGCCGGATCCCCTTGAGGACCCTGAGGTCGTGCAGGGCGGCGAGGACGAGGCCGGGCCGGAACGAGCGGGCCGCGCGCGAGAGCCACTCGGCCGCGAGGACGACCGGGACGACGGGGGTTCCCTTGATCGAATGCCCGTCGAGGTAGCCGTGGCTCCCCCGCTGGACCTTCAGCTCGAGCTCCTGGACCCGGGCCTCGGCCCCCGCGAAGAGGAGCGCCTCCGCCTTCGGCTCTCCCCCGAGGACGAGCTCCACCTCCGCCGGCTGCGCGCCGCGGAGCTCGTCGACGAACATCCGGGCACCGACGGCCAGCGGGATCATCGGAACGCCGAGTGCCGCGAACCGCTCCTTGAGAGCGGGCGTCACCATTCCGCCTTCCCAGGGCCCCCAGCCGAACGACTTCACGAGAGTTTCCGGACGGCGGCGGGACTCGGCCCAGGCGACCTTCGCGAGGACCTCGTTCGCCATGGAGTAGTCCGCCTGGCCGTTGTTGCCGCAGCGGGCCGACACCGACGAGAAGACGCAGAGGAGCTTCAGCGGGTCGCCGGCGGTCGCGGCGAGGAGCGCGCGGAGCCCCTCCACCTTCGTGTCGAAGACCCGGTCGAACTGCTCGTCGGTCTTCTGCGAGATGTTCCGGTCGGCCAGGACCCCGGCGGCGTGGACCAGCCCGGCGACGGGGCCCCACTCGGAGCGGACCCGCGCGAGAACGCCGGAGAGCGCCGCGGCGTCGCCGACGCTCACGGCCTCGTAGCGCGCCTCGCCCCCCGCGGCCTCGATCGCCGCGAGGGTCCGGCGGATCTCGCGATTCGAGAGGACGTCGTGCACCTCGGCGCCGAGCTCGGCCGGCGCGGGGCTCCGCCCCTGGCTCCGGGACTCGGCGAGAAGCGCCTTCTTCAGGCCCGCCTCGTCCGCGACCCCCGCACAGCAGGCGGGCTCCGGCGCGAGCGGCGTCCGGCCGAGGAGGACGAAGCGCGCGCGGCTCTCCCGGGCCCACTCCTCGACGCACGCGGCCGTGACGCCCCGGGCGCCGCCCGAGACGACGACGACGTCGCCGGGGACGATCACGGGCGCTCCCGTCTCGACGGACCTCTCGACGCTGCGAAGCGTGAACCGGCCGCCCGACGCGGGGAGCGCGACCTCCGCCTCGCCGCCCCCTTCGAGCAGCTCGGTCGCCAGGGCCTTCGCCAGCGCCTCCGGCCCACGGCCGCCCCGCTCGAGGTCCACGGCCTTCAGGGACGCGCTGGGCCATTCCTGAGCGGCCGTCTTCACCAGAGCCGGAAGCCCCGCGAGCCAGGCGCGACGCGGATCCATCGGCGACGTTCCGAAGGCGGCGCCCGTGTCCTGCACCGTCACGAAGAGGCCACGCTCCTTCTCGAGCCGGGCGGCAAGGGTACGCGCGAGGGCGAACGCCTCGCGGTTGACGGCGATCGCCGCGTCGACGTCCGCGACGTCGCGAAGGCCGCCGAGGTAGACGCAGGCGGTCGCCCCGGCGGGAAGGCTCGACGTCGCCTTCGCGTTCACGCCCCGCGCGCGCAGCTCCGTGGCCAGCGGCTCGTCCAGCTCGGCCGAGCCCGTGATCCAGACCTCGCCCCCTCCCAGAAGCCCGGGCTGCGCGAGCCCGGTCGTCGGCGCGACGATTCGCTCGAGGACGAAACGGCCCAGACGGGGCGCGGCCTTCGCGTCGCTCGCCGCGGCCACGGGAACCACCGGGGCGGCGGAGGGCAGTGCCGCGGCGGGCGCACCCGCGGACGCGGCGAGCCCAGGCTCTCCGATCCCCTTCATGTACTCGACGATGGCGCCGAGAGTGCGCAGCGACCCCATGTGCCCCATGTCGACCGATCGCAGCTCCGGCGCCTGGTCCGCCACGGCCGACAGGATCTCGACCCGCTTGATCGAGTCGATCCCGAGGTCGCCCTCCAGGTCCATGCCGAGGTTGAGCATGTCGGCCGGGTAGCCCGTCTTCTCGGCCACGACCGCCAGCATCAGCGCCTGCAGGTCGACGGCCAAGGGCGCCGCGACGGCGGCGGGCGGCCTGGCGGCGGGCGCCGCCGAAGGCGTCGAAAGGCCCTCCTGTCCGAGCCCCTTCATGTACTCGACGATCGCGCCGAGCGTCCGGAGCGACCCCATGTGCCCCATGTCGACCGACCGGAGCTCGGGCGCCTGGTCCGCCACGGCCGACAGAATCTCGACCCTCTTGATCGAGTCGATCCCGAGGTCGCCCTCGAGGTCCATGCCGAGGTTCAGCATGTCGGCCGGGTAGCCCGTCTTCTCCGCCACGACCGCGAGCATCAGCGCCTGCAGGTCGACGGCCCGGGGCGCCGCGGCGGGGACCGCGACGGCAGCCGCGACGGGAGCCGCGGCGGGAGCGGGACGATCAACGGCCGGCGCCGGGAGCGGCGCCTGGTACGGACTCGGGGCCTCGGCCTCGCGCAGCATCGGAGCCTGCGTCGCGGCCGCGGCCGGAGCCGGCGCCCACGCCGGCACCGTCGGCTCCGCCACGTGACGAGCAGCCGGCTCCCTGAAGAGCTGCGGCGCGGGGGCCGCGAGAGGCGAACCCGTCACCATCGCGGTGAGGCCGAGCATCCCCGACTCGGCGACGCGGAGGAACGAGGAGTGGCTCTCGGCCATCGCCCGCTGGTAGACGGCGTGCGCCTCGGCGGTCTGCCGCTGCGTCTCCTGGAACGCGAGGACCCAGTCCGACGGGGATCCGGCCAGGAGCGCGGGACGTGCCGGTGCGGCGGGCGGCGGAAGCGGGGCGGCAGGGAACGCAGTTTCGTGCTTCAACGGGTCCTCTCGAAGGGGGGCGGCGGCGGGGCTCGCCGGAGCGGGGGCCGCCTGCAGCGCGGGCGGAACGGGTCGCGGAGGATTCGGGGCGGGAAGCGACGCCGCGCCGCCCGGCGGGGGATAGAGCTTTCCGTGGTTGCTGCCGCTCAGCGAGACGGCGAGCTTCGAGCCGGAAGAAGCGCCCTCCCGCTCCGGAAGACGGTCCGACGCGAAGAGCCGGGCGGGCGACATCGCGACACCCGCCGCCACCAGCCGCGTCAGCGCGAGCTGGAGCGACTCGACGCCGTCCTTCCCCTTCCGGTCGAGGTTCACGGCGAGGTGAGGCCGCCCGTCGAGGACGCGCCCCACGAGCCCCGTGAGGACCGCGCCGGGGCCGACCTCGAGGAACGTGCGGGCCCCGGCCGCGTACATCGCCTCGACCATCTCGACGAAGCGGACCTCGCTCGCGATCTGGCTCGCGAGGGCGGAGCGGAGGGCGTCGGGCTCGCTGCCGTGCTCGGCCGCGAGGGCGTTCGAGTAGACCGGGATCGCGGGGCTCCCGAACGGAACCTCCGCGAGGAAGCGGGCGAACGGCTCACAGGCCCTCGAGACGAGCCCGGAGTGGAACGCCGTGGCGACCGGGAGCCGCTGAAAGGAGATCCCCTCGCCCTTCAGGCTCGCCTCCAGCCCGGCGACGTCCTCCGTCGCGCCCGAGACGACGACCTGCGTCGGGCCGTTGTGGTTCGCGACGACGACCCGCGGGGCGAGGCGCGCGAGAAGCTCGCGCACCGTCCCGACCGGCAGGCTGAGCGCCGTCATCGCCCCCGGGATCGCGGCCGCCTCGGCCATCAGCTCGCCGCGGCGACGGGCCACCGTCAGGAGGTCCGCGTCGCTCGAAAGAACGCCCGCCGCGCGAAGGGCAACGACCTCGCCGAGGCTGTGCCCTCCGGTCAGGTCGGCGGCAATCCCGATCTCCCGAAGGAGGGCGAGCTGCGACAGCGAGACGCAGGCGATGGCGGGCTGCGCCCACTGCGTCGCGGTGAGCCTCGCGAGGTCGCCCTTCTCCTTCTCGGCGCCGAACCCCGGCCGCGGGAAGACCGTCTCGTGCAGCGTCGCGCCCGCCTCCAGGTCGAGGGCCGCCGCGTGGTCCCAGACGCCGAGCGCCGCGCGGAACTCCATCGCGAGACCCGCTCCCATCCCGACGTACTGGCTCCCCTGCCCGGGGAAGAGGAAGGCGACCTTGCCGTCGCACGGACCCACCCCGTAGGCAGTTCCATCCGGCAGCGAGAAAGCCTCTCCCGGCGCGGCTTCGATCCGCTTCGCGGCCTCGGCGAGCTTCTGCGCGAGGTTCGCCACGTCCGCCGCGAGAACCGCGAGCCGCGCGGCCGCTCCCGGGCGATGGGCCTCCTGGCTTTCGTGGGCGAGCCGCGCGAGCCGGCGGGCGCCCGCGCCGCCCGGCCCACCCGCCGCCTCTCGCGCGATCTCCCGCGCCTGCGCCACGACCTGCGCCGGATCGTCTCCGCAGACGACGACCATCTCCCTGGCGAGAGTCCGGATCCGTTCGGCCTTGGGCGCCGGCCCCTGGTATTCCTCGAGCGCCACGTGGAAGTTGGAGCCGCCGAAGCCGAACGCGCTCACCGAGGCGCGTCGCGGGTGGCGGCCGTCGCGCACCCACGGCCGCGCCTTCGTGCTCAGGTAGAAGGGGCTTTCCGGCAGGCCGAGCTTCGGGTTCGGGGCGTCGACCTTGATCGTCGGCGGCAGCACTCCGTGGTGGAGCGCCATGATCGCCTTGAAGAGGCCCGCCGCGCCCGCCGCCGCCTTCGTGTGGCCGATCTGGCTCTTCACCGAGCCGAGCGCGCACCACTGGCGCTCCTTTCGCCCGGCGCCGTCGAAGACCATCCGGAGCCCCTCGAACTCCGCAGCGTCTCCGGCCTTGGTCCCGGTCCCGTGGGCTTCCACCAGCTCGACCGTCTCCGGGCCGTAGCCCGCGAGGTCGTAGGCGCGCCCGAGCGCCTTCGCCTGTCCCGCGGGGACGGGGGCGTAGACGCTCTTGGAGCGGCCGTCCGAGGAGGTCCCCACGCCGCGCACGACGGCGTAGATCCGGTCGCCGTCGCGCTCGGCGTCGTCGAGGCGCTTGAGGGCGACCATCCCGAGCCCCTCGCCCAGCATCGTCCCGTCGGCCCTGTCGCTGAATGGCCGGCAGTCGCCGCTCGGCGAGAGCGCCGGGGTCTTGGAGAAGCACATGAACATGAAGATGTCGTTCAGCGTGTCGACGCCGCCCGCGATGACGAGGTCGCTGTGCCCCAGCTGCAGCTCGGCGACGGCCATCGAAAGCGCGCTGAACGTCGATGCGCAGGCGGCGTCGGTGACGCAGTTCGTCCCGCCCAGGTTCAGGCGATTGGCAATGCGGCCGGCAACGACGTTCCCGAGAAGGCCGGGGAACGTCGACTCCTGCCACGGGACGTAGTGGCTGGCGATCCGGTCACAGATCGCCGTCACCTCTTCCTCCGGCACGCCCGACTCGCGAAGGGCCTTCACCCAGACCGGCCGCTGGAGCCGGCTCGTCATCGTGGAGAGGAGCTCCTGCGCGCTCGTGACGCCGAGGATCACCGAGACGCGGGAGCGGTCCGCCGTCTCGAACTGCTCGCGAAGGGCGTCCTGCAGCACCTGCTGCGCGACGACGAGGGCGAGGAGCTGCGCCGTGTCCGTCGCCGGGATCGTCGACGGGGGGACGCCCCAGCCGAGCGCGTCGAAGTCGATCGGGTCGAGGAACGCGCCCCTCTTCGCGTAGGTCTTGTCGGGCGCGGTCGGGTCCGGGTCGTAGTAGTCCTCGACGAGCCAGTGGCTCGGGGGAACGTCGCGGATCAGGTCCGTCCCGGCGAGGATGTCCTTCCAGAAGCCGGTGGCGTCCGTGGAACCGGGAAAGAGGGCGCTCACGCCGACGACGGCGATGGGCTGACGGCTCGGGGAGGGATCGTGGGTCATAGGTGCCTCGGCATCGGACGGGCGTCTGGAGAAGCTCAGGCGAGGGGACGGGGGCGGAAGTCGAAGGCGGACGAAGGGACGGCGAGGCCGGAGGCGCGCAGCTGCTGCGCGCGCGTCACGGCGGCGGCCCCCTCCATCAGGTTGCGGGCGACCTGGACGGCGGACCGGTCCGCGGGCTTTTCCAGGAAGCTCCCGCGGACCCACGAGTTGAAGGCGCCCATCGCCGGGCCGCACCAGATCTGATAGTCGGTGCCGCGGCCCGGTTCGCCGGCGACGGCCCAGCGGCTCGAGAGGCCGAGGTACGAACGGAAGACGAGCGCCATCCGGTGCTTCGGGTCGGCCTCGGCCCTCGCCACCTCGCGCGGGTCACGGGCGGCCCAGAAGGCGCGCGTCGTCTCCCACGCCTCCGCGAAGGTCGCCCGGAGGAGCTGCGTCTCGACCTTCTCCCTCTCGGCGGCCGGGATGCTCTCGAGCGACGGCCAGGAGCGGTAGAGCTCGTAGAGCTTCTTCGCGCGGACGGCGAACATCGTCCCCCGGCGCAGCACCTGCACCGTGACGCCGAGCTCGAACATGTCGGCCGCGGGCGCCATGATCACGTCGGCGATCCCGGCTTCCGCCAGCAGCGCGCGGCCGCTCTCGTGGAGGCCGCTCTCGACGCAGGCCTGGTTCACCGAGCCGGTGACGACGTAGGAGGCGCCGAGGGCGAACGCCGCCGCGACCGACGAGGGCGTTCCGAGTCCGCCGCCGGCCCCGACGCGGACCGCCTGCCCGTAGCCGCGTTCCGCGGCGACCCGGTCGCGCAGGCCGAGGATCGCCGGAAGGAGAGCGGTCAGCGGCCGGTTGTCGGTGTGGCCGCCGGAGTCGGCTTCTGCCGTGACGTCCTCGGCGAGCGGCAGCGTTTCGGCGAGCCGCGCCTCGGCAGCCGTCAGCCGCCCCCTCTCCACCAGCGTCCGGAGGATCTCCGCCGGCGCAGGCTCGAGGAACCGGATCGCCACTTCCTCGCGCGAGATCTTCGCGAAGAGATGGTTCCTCCTTCGAACCCGCCCCGTGGGGTCCGTCGTGAGACCCGTCGCCGCGTATCGGACGACCGCCGGAGTGAGCGCCATGTAGGCCGACGCCTCCACCCGCGTCACGCCCCGGCGCAGGTAGAGATCCGTCACGGCCTCCTCGAGCTCGGGCTCGTTCGGGCTGTGGATCAGGTTCGCGCCCCAGGGAAGGCCCGCATCGCCCAGCTCCCGCCGCAGCTCGTCCAGGGCCCCCTCGACGCGCGCCGGCGAGAGGCCCGCCGCCCCGAAGAAGCCGAGTCCGCCCGTGCGGGCGATCTCGGAGACGAGCCGCACCGAGGCGATCCCGTTCGCCATCGAGCCGGTGACGTAGGGAAAGCGGGTGCCGTGCGTCTCGCAGAAGGTCCTGTCCCCGAGCCACTCCGGGTAGAGAGGCGGCAGCGACGCCAGGTGGGCGAAGGTGCCCGCGGCGTCCGCGGCCGGCGGCCCCAGCTCACCCCCGAGGCCGAGGCCGATCCGGCCCCCCTCCTCGCGGACGACGTGGGCCGTCGAGCGGACCTCCTCGAGGGCGCTCCCGATCTCGGCCGGCGTGAAGGCGGGCGGGCGCCCGTCCGAGCGCCAGCGGGTCGAGAGGGAAGTCGAGCTCATGTTGCGGAGGTCCTCAGAAAATGGCACCGAGTGACATATTTCACTTGGGCGCAGTTATATCCTTCGCATGTGAAAACGCCAAGGCCCCTTCGTGAAAAGAAGAAGGAGGCCACCCGGCGGGCTCTGCTCGAGATCGGCAACCGGCTCTTTCACCGGAAGGGGTTCGAGGCCACCACGATCGACGAGATCTGCGAGGAGGTCGGCATCAGCCGGCGGACGTTCTTCCGCTACTTCCCGAACAAGGAAGCCCTCGTCTTTCCGCACCGGCACGAACGCCTCGACCGCTTCGTCGCCTTCCTCATGAACGCCCCGCCGGACGAGCGGCCGCTGGCGACCCTGCGCCGCACCTCGGCCGTCTTCGCCCGCGAGTACATGGCGAACCGCGCCCAGCTCGTCGCCCAGCAGAAGCTGATCCAGACCTCCCCCGACCTCCTCGCCCGCGAGCGCGAGATCGACCGGGACTGGGAGGCCGCGATGGCGCGCGCCTTCCGGGAACGAACCGGCCCCGGCCACGCCTCGGAGCTTCGGGCCCGGGTCTTCGCGGGCGCGGCGATCGGCGTCATCCGCGCCACGATGCGGCACTGGTTCAGCATCGACGGCAAGGCGGACCTCGCCCGGCTCGGCGACGAGGCCCTCGACTGCCTCGACCGCGGCTTCTCGCTGGAGTAGGCCGGCCCTCCGAAAGAGCCCCCGATTACCTGGGCCGGGCCGCCTTTGGAGCCGCCTTCGCCGGCCGCACCGCCCGCTTCTCCCCGTGCGCGCACATCGCCTCGACCGACTTCGGCGCGGCCGACGTCAGGACCCGGTGCCCTTCCGCCGTGACGAGGACGTCGTCCTCGATCCTCACGCCGATCCCGAGGAACGCCGACGGCACCTTCTTCTCGTCGGGGCGGATGTAGAGCCCCGGCTCCACCGTCAGCACCATCCCAGGCTCCAGCAGCCGCCACTCCCCCTTCGCGTCGTGGTAGCGGCCCCGGTCGTGGACGTCCATCCCGAGCCAGTGCGACGTCCGGTGCATGTAGAAGCGGGTGAAGATCCCCTTCTCGATCACCTTCTTCCGCTTCCCCGAGAGGAGTCCCAGCTCGAGGAGGCCGTCGACGAGCACCTCCACCGCCGCGTCGTGGACGTCCTGGAACGGCCCGCCCGGCCTCACCTTCGCGATGGCCGCGTGCTGGGCCGCGAGGACGACGCGGTAGATCGCCTCCTGCTCCGGAGCGAAGCGCCCCGAGGCAGGGAACGTCCGCGTGATGTCGGACGCGTACCCGTCGACCTCGCAACCGGCGTCGACGAGGACGAGGTCGCCCTCCTCGATCTTCCGGTCGTTCTCGACGTAGTGGAGCGTCGTCGCGTTCGGGCCGGAGGCGACGATCGTCTCGTACGACGGCCCCGACGCCCCTTCCCTCCGGAAGTGCGCCCCGATCGCCGCCTCCACCTCGTACTCCATCCGCCCCGGCCGCGCGATCGCCCGCGCCTCGTCGTGCGCCGCCGCCGCGATCGCCGCGGCCCGCTCCATCAGGGCGATCTCCTCCGGCTCCTTGCGCAGGCGCAGCTCGTGGATCACGTCCGTCACGTCGTTCACGGCGACCGGCCCCCGCTGCGGGTTGCGCGCCTCTCGCCGGAAGCGGCCGAGGATCGACGCGACGAGGAGGTCGCGCTTCTCGTCGATGCCAAAGGCGTAGTGGAGGCTCGACGAGCCGCGGATCAGCTCGGGGAGCTTCTTCTCCAGCTCGGCCACGTCCCACGCCGCGTCCGCCCCGTGGACCTTCACCGCTCCCTTCGTCCCGGCCCGGCGCCCGGTCCACGTCTCCCGCTCGCGGTCCCTCGGCCGCACGAAGAGGAAGAACGCCCGAGCCCCGGCGTCGAGGACCGCGACCGTCTCCGGCTCGCCGAAACCGGTGAGGTAGAAGAGATCAGGGTCGGGCCGGTAGCGGTACTCCCCGTCCCAGCTCAGGTGCTGCTCGGGCGTGGCGAAGAGGATCGCCACCCCTTCCTTCACGCGGTCGAAGAAGCGCTCGCGGCGGCGGGCGAAGAGGTCGGTGGAAGCGTTCGCCATGCCGGAAAGTCTACCTTCGCCCGGCCGCCAGGCGCCGCGTCCGCCCCGTGAGACGATTCCCCCGATGGAAACGATCCGGATCGTCCGCCGCCTCGCGGCCCTCTACCCCGCCGAGACCGCCTCGCGCCTGAAGCGCGCGGTGATCGAGGGACAGGTGACGGTGAGCGGCGCCGTCGTCGACGATCCCGGCGCGCTCGTGCCGCTGACGGCCGCCGTCTACTTCGACCCGAACCGGAAGATCCGGCGAAAGGTCGACACGTCGCTGACGATCCTCTTCCAGGACGACGACTCGGTGGCCGTCGTGAAGCCCGCGGGGCTCCTGACCCACCCGACCGAGGCGAAGGAGAAGGATTCGCTCCTCTCCCGCGTCTCGACCTGGGCGGCGAAGGCGAGCAAGGGGCGGGCGTACGTCGGGATCGTCCACCGCCTCGACAAGGAGACGTCCGGCGCCCTCGTCTTCGCCCGGACCCGCAAGGGGCTGGTGAGCCTGCAGGCGCAGCTGCGCGCGCACACCGTGGACCGCCGCTACGTGGCCGTCGTCGAGGGGAACCTCGAAGGGGAGAAGGGGACGTTCGACTGGCCGATCCTCGAAGAAGGCGAGCGGCGCAAGCGCGTGGCCCGGGAGGGCGAGGCGGGGATCAAGGCGATCACCGACTGGAAGGTCGTCGAGAGGTTCGGGATCGCGACGCTCGTCGAGGCGCGGCTCCGGACCGGGCGGACCCACCAGATCCGGATCCACTTCTCTCACGCCGGCCACCCGCTCGTCGGCGACCAGGTCTACCGCGACGCGAAGAAGCCGCCGTTCCCGATCCCGTTCAAGCGGCAGGCGCTCCACGCCGGGCACCTCGGATGGGAGAAGCCCGACGGCGGAAAGGTGTCGGTGACGACCCCGCCGCCGAAGGATTTCGAGGAGCTCCTCGCCGACCTCCGCAAGCGCCGCGACAAGGCCGGGAGCAAGGCGAGGCCGGCACCTCCGAAGCCCCGCCCCGCGGCGCCGGAAAAGAAGAAGGCCGGGCCGATCCGGTAGCCCCGGAGCGCCCGGCCCTTCGACGGATCGCGGAAGCCTACTCGAGGACGACGAGGACGACGCGGCGGTTCGCGGCGCGCGCCTTGTTGCCCTTGCCCGGATCGGCCGGGAGCGTGTCGCCATAGGAGATCGTCGCCATCCGCTGGATCGGGAGCTGGTGCTTGCGCGCCAGGTAGCGGCGGACGGCCTCGGCCCGCTTCTCTCCGAGGGCGTCGTTGATCTCGGCGGTGCCGGTGGAGTCGGTGTGACCCTGGATCTCCATCCAGACGGGACGCTTCAGCTCCTTCACCTTCGCGGCGAACTCGTCGAGGGCGGTCCGGGCGTCGTCGTTCAGGTCGGCGGAGCCGCTCCGGAACTTGATCCGGTCCTCGCTGAAGGTCTGCTCGAAGACGACCTTCCCCTTGGCGAGGATCCCCGCCTCCTGGGCGCGCTTGAGGGCTTCCTGCGCGGACTGGGAGAGCTTGGCGATCTCCTGCCCCTGGGTGTCGAGCTTCGCCTCGGTCGCTTTCTGCTTCGTCTGCAGGTCCTCGACCTGGGTCTCGACCGTCTCGATCTTCTGGTCGGTCTTCGCCGTGGCCGCGGCGATCTTCTCGTCGACCTGGGTCGACGTGGCGCACCCGAAGGCGCCCGCCACGAGGACGGTGACACCCACGAGACCCATCCGGTTCTGCTTCGTCATGAGGTTCCTCCTATTAGGTCCTTTGGACGGTCTCCGTTCGCCTACCGGGTCCCGGGCCCACCTGGCCCGTGCGAGGGAGGGTCGGAACCGAGGTATCCGGCCCTCGCGCGAACGGGGCGGGCCGGTCCGGCCACCCTGAGCGTGAGACTCCGGTATCTTACCGGACCGCTCCCCGCCGGAGAGAAGCCAATCAGGTATTGATGCCGCAGGTCTTTCTGAATGGAGAGGACGTGAGAGGGAAGCTGGGCCGGGTCGTCGACCAGCGACATCCGTCCACCCGTGATCCGGGCGATGTGGGAAAGGACATCGACATTGAGCAGCCACTCAACGGTCGTGCCGGGAAGAGGCCGCATCAGGCCCCCGGGGGAACGGAGGCCGAGGGGATAAACCGGGATCTCGACCCCCTCCATCAGCTTCGTCAGCTCGGGCTCGGTGATCCGGGAATCGTTGTCGATGCCGTCGGAGAGCAGGATGATGGCCTTCGACCCGTTCCTCCCGTGGAGGCTCTCCTCGGGCATCCGGACGAGCGCGTCGCGGAAGGCGGTCTTCCCCCACGGTTTCACCCGGCGGGCCGCCTCGACGATCTTCTCTGCGTCTTCCGTGAATCCGACGATCTCCTTCAGCTCCCCCTCGGCGAAGACGAAAAGGGCGAAATCGTCGCCCGGGATCCGGGTGGCGGCGAGCGTCTCGAGCGCGGCGATCGCCCCCTCCATCTTCCCGGCGAGGCCCATCGAGCCGGAGCCGTCCAGGAGGACGGCGTAGGAAACGGGTGCGTCCGCGCTCTTCTGGAAGAGGTCCCAGGCGACCGGGACTCCCTCGGACAGGAGGGTGACGTCCTGCTCCCTCAGGTCTCCGACGGGGCGCCCTTTTCGGTCGGTGACGACGAACGGGACGAGGACGTAGCCGACGGAGACGTCGGCCGACTTTCGCGGGGGTGTGGCCGCGGGCCGCGGCGCGGCCGGACGGGTGGCGGTCGGCGCAGCCGGGCGAGTCGCGAGGGGCGCAGCCGGCCGTGCGGGGGGGGCCGGCAGGGTGGTCGCCCGGACGGCCGGCGGAGCCGTGGCCCGGGGGGACGGCCCAGCGGTCGCCCGGGGCGCCGGCACGAGGGGCGGCGGCGGAGTGCGGACGGCCGTAGGCGAGGCGATCGGTCCGGGGCTCGGTGTGCGGGTGGGAACCGGCCGCCCAAAGCCGCCGTCGAGGCGCCGGGGCTCCTCTCCCGCCGCGGCCAGGCGGGCCGCGAGCAGGAACGTGGCGATGGCCAGCGCCTGTCCTCTCACCGCTGGATTGTCGCAGGCGGGGCGGGAGCCCCATCAGGGACCGGGAAGGAGGCTCCCGGAACGTGCGTCATGCTGCAATGCGGCGTATCGTAGGGGGATGAGCCGGAGAACGACCGCGCACGCCCTTTCCCCTCTCGTCGCGGAAGCGGACGCCGCCTGGGCCGGACGCGCCGAAGGAGGCCACGGCGGACGCGCCCGGGTCACGCCCGTCCGCAAGGTCCTCTCGCTCCTGCGTGCCGAGCTGTCCGAGCAGCCTCATTCGATCGAGGCCCGCTGGAGAGTCATGCGAGCGCTCTACTTCGCGGGCGAGTACGCCTCGGCCGGGCCGGCCGAGGCGAAGGGGTGCTTCCTGGAGGCGACGCGCGTCGCCGACGACTGCTTCCTGCAGCTGCGGATGAAGGCGACGGAAGACTCCTCGCGCGACTTCTCGCGGGCCACCCCCGTGGACCTCGTGCCCCGGTTCGCGGGAGACCCCGAGGCCGCCTCGGCCTTCGAGTGGGGCGGGGTGGCGTGGGGGATGTACGCCCTCGCGGAAGGGATCTTCGCGGCCGCCCGCGAGGGGGCCGCGGCCCGGATCCGCGACTGCGCCGAAGCGGTGATCCGGCTCGCTCCCGCCCTCGACGACGCCGCGGGAGACCGGATGCTCGGCAGGCTCCACCACAAGACCCCCTCGATCCCGCTGATCACCGGCTGGATCTCGAAAACGGAGGCGATCCGTCACCTCCGGAAGGCCGTGGCCGTCGCGCCGTCGAGCCTCGTGAACCGGCTCTTCCTCGCCGAGGCGCTCCGGGACCTCGACCTCTCGGGCCGGGACGAAGCGATCGCGATCGCCGAGCGCGTCGTCGAGGACCTTCCAGACCCGAAGTGGCTCGTCGAGCACGAAAAGGCCCGCGCGGATGCGCGGGCCCTCCTGAAGAGCTGGCAGACGAGCCGGAGGCAGGACTAGAAAAGCTCGGCCTGGGAGAAGAAGAACGTCACCTCGCGGGCGGCGTCGGCGAGATTGGCCGAGCCGTGCGAGGCGTTGCGCTCGATCGACTGGCCGAACTCCTTGCGGATCGTCCCCTCGTCGGCGTTGGCGGGGTTCGTTGCGCCCATGACGGCGCGCCAGTGGGCGACGGCGTTCTCCCGCTCGAGGACGGCGACGAAGACCGGACCCGACGTCATGTAGGCGACGAGGGAGCCGAAGAAGCCCTTGCCGGCGTGCTCGCCGTAGAAGCCCTCGGCCTCGCCCTTCGTGATCCGGTGAAACTTCATCGCCACGACGCGGAAGCCCTCGGCCTCCATGCGGGCGAGGATCTTCCCGGCGTTCTTGGCCTCGACGGCGTCGGGCTTGATGATCGCGAATGTCTTTTCCATAAGGCGCGGGAGTTTACGACACGATCCCCCCGGGGACGAGCGCGCCCCACGGCGCCCCACCGCGCCCCCGCCGTAACTTTCCGCCCCCTCCTCGCTCTTCGTCGCGACGCCCGGAAGAGGAGGGTCCCCGTGAGCGAGCGCGCGATCGAGCTGAGAGGCATCCGAAAGAGCTACCCCCGATTCGCCCTTCAGGGGGTCGACCTCGACGTCCCGTCGGGCAGCGTGCTCGGCCTCGTCGGCCCCAACGGGGCGGGCAAGTCCACCCTCCTCCGGATCCTGGTGGGGCTCGTCCGGGCGGACGCCGGGCGCGTCACCGTCCTCGGCCGTCCGATGCCCGCCGAGGAAGCGTGGGTGAAGGGACGGGTCGGCTTCGTGTCGGAGGACATGGCGCTCTACGGGGACGCGACGCTCGCGTGGCACATGCGGCTCGTGCGCGACCTGGCCGGAGGGTGGGACGGGCGCCGCGCCACGGAGCTCCTCGAACGTTTCTCGCTCGACCCGGATCAGAAGATCCGCGGCCTTTCGCGGGGGCAGCACGTGAAGGCGCTCCTGCTCCTGGCGATGGCTCGCCGGACCGAGGTGCTGATCCTCGACGAGCCGACCGCGGGCCTCGACCCCGTCGTCCGGCACGAGATCGTCTCGATGCTGAAAGAGACCCGGGGGGAACGCCGGGCGCTCCTCTTCTCCTCGCACATCGGCGACGACGTCGCCAGCCTGGCCGACGACGTCGTCTTCGTCCACGAGGGGCGGCTGATCGAGCACGCTCCGACGGTCCGTCTCCTCGGAGGAGGGCGCACGCTGGAGCAGGCGTTTCTGGAACGGGTCGGCAAGGCCGTCGACGGGAGGGCCGCGTGAACGCCCGGACCGTCCTCCGCCTGGTCAGGAAGGACTGCTCGCTCATGCGCGCTCCGCTCGTTGCCTGGGTCCTCGTCGCTCTCGCGAGCCTCGCGCTGACCGCCCTCGTCGGCGGCCGCTTCGGCCGGACGGCCGGCTCCACGCTGGCACTCAACGTCCTGATCGGTGTCTCGTTCCACGTCATGCTGGGACCCGTGCTCGGCGAGCGGGAGCGCCGGACGCTCGCGTTCGTCGTCAGCCTCCCGGTGACCCCGGGGGAGGTGGCCGTGGCCAAGCTCACATCCGCCTTCACGCTCTTCCTCCTGCCCGGAGTGACCGCCGCGACGGCCCTCGTATGGGCCACCCCCTTCGACATCCCGGCCCGGATGGCCGCGTCGCACGACCCGCTCTGGGTCCACGCGCTCGGTATGCTCGCCTACCATGCTCTCGTCCTCGGCGGGTGGCTCCTCTTCTTCTCGGTCGTCCTGGCGGTCGCCATCGTCACCGAGTCCGTCGGGTGGACGATCGGGACGCTCGTCGGCTTGATGTTCGTCATGGGCAACATCGTCCTGCAGCTCCTCCCCGCTCTCCCCGGGTTCGGCGCCTACCTGCGCGCGCTAGGGAAGGGCGAGCCGGCCCTCCCGGTCACCATCGCCTGCGAGGCCGCGGGGGTCGCCGCCGTCGTCTGGCTGATCGTGGCGCTTCAGAAGCGGAAGACGAGCTTCGTTTGACCGGCTTCGAGGAGCTGTACGCCCTCCACGCGCCCGCGGTCTACCGCTTCGCGCTGTCGCTGTCGGGGAACCGGGCGACGGCTGAGGACATCACGTCAGAGACGTTCGTCCGCGTCTGGAGCGCGCGCGACCGCCTCGAGCTGACGAGCGTGATCGGCTACCTCGTCACGATCACCCGCCACCTCTACCTCGAGCAGCTCCGCCGCGAGAGGCGGCATTCCGAGCTGGCCCACGACCCGGAGGACGCCGCGCCCGGTCCGGAGGAGCACGCCGCGGGACGCTCCGAGCTCGACGCGGTGCTCGCCGACCTGCAGTCGCTCGCCGAGCCCGACCGGGCCGCACTCCTGATGCGCGCCCAGGACCAGATCGCCTACGAAGAGATCGCCGCCGCGCTGAAGATCACCGTCGGCGCCGCGAAAGTGAAAGTCCATCGCGCGCGGCGCCGGCTCGCCGAGCTGCGCCTCTGCCGGGAGGGAATCGCGTCATGAACGTCACCCGAGAGATCGTGAAAGACCTGCTGCCGCTCTACGCGGCGGGCGAGGCGAGCCCGGAGACGCGCGCGGCCGTCGAGGAGTGGCTTCGGACCGACCCGGAGCTCGCGCGCCTTCTGGCCGCCCTCCGCGACGACGCCGCGCCGCTGCCCGTCCCGCTCGCGACGCCGTCCGCCGGGCAGACGACCCTGGCGACGACGAAGAGCCTGCTGCGGCGGCGGACCTGGCTCCTCGCGTCGGCGCTCTTCGTCACCGGTCTGCCGTTTTCTTTCGTGGCGGGCGACGAAGGCCTGCGCTTCCTGATGATCCGCGACGCGCCCGGCATCTCGACCGTCTGCCTGACCGTCGCCCTCGCCCTCTGGGTCGCGTTCGGCGTCGTCGCCCGGCGCCTCCGCGTGACGGGGCTGTGATGGATCGGGGAGGCCCGCCACGGGCCTCCCCCCGGCGCCGAGGGCGCCTCCCCTCCGTCCGAGGAAATCCGCTGCGGCTCGTCGCCATGGTCCGGCTCCCCGGAGGACTATGCTCGCCGCTTCGATGGGCGTCCCCCTCCTCATGCCGTACGCCGCCTGCGTCGTGATCGTCACGCTCACAGTGCGGCTCCTGCGCGTCGACGTCCGGTGGCACCGTGCGTTTCTCCTCGCCCTTCTTCCTCTTCTTCTCCTTCCCGGTCCGTTCTTCTCGGGCCAGAGGACAGTGGCCACCGACATCACGGCCTCGCTCGCCCCTTTCGTGCCGCCTCCGGGGCTGGTCGTTCGGAACCCGATCCTGACCGACAGCCCCGCGCAGTTCCTGCCGTGGGGCTACGCGGTCCGCGAGAGCATCGCTTCGGGCCGGCTCCCGCTCTGGAACAGGTTCCAGGGAGCCGGGGCCCCGCTCCTGGCCAACGCCCAGGCGGCCCCCTTCTCGCCCTACACGCTCGTCGGACTCCCGTTCTCGCCTTCGAAGGCCGCGACGCTCGCATCCACGTTGATGATCTTCGTCGGCGCGCTCGGGGCTGCAGAGCTGGCGGCGGTCCTCGGGGCCCGCGGTCCGGCGATCCTCGTCGCCGGAACGGGCTTCGGGCTCTCCGCCTTCCAGGTCGTCTGGGCGCTTCATCCCCACAGCGCCGTGGCGTCGTTTCTCCCCTGGATCCTCCTCGGAGTGCACCGGGCCTGGCGGGCGCTTCCGCGCGGAACGGCCCTCCTCGCCCTGGCGGTCGCCTCCTCCGCGACCGCCGGCTTTCCCCAGCTCTTCCTCGTCTCGGTCGCCGCCGCCGTCGTCTTCGCCGGGATCCTGGCCGGGCCGAAGGTCCTCACCTCCCGGAACGGGCGCGCCGTCCTCATCGCCATCGGTCTGGGCGGGTTGCTGGGCGCCCCCGCGCTCCTCCCCTTCACCCGCCTCACGCTCCTCTCGGCCGAGTACCCGCTCCGCGTCGCCGGCAACCGGGTGCGCCCTCCGGCGACACCTCACCAGGCCGCGGAGCGGCTCGCGACCCTCGTGGTCCCGGACGCCCTCGGGAGACCGGAGGATGGGAGCTATCGCGGCCCGACGAACTACAACGAGGACGCCTCGGGCGCTTCCGGCGTTCTCCTCCTGGGCCTGGCCCTTGGCTGGGCTCTCACGGGAGACTCGAGCGACGAAACCAGGCGGCCGCGGCTGGCGCTCTTCGCTCTCCTCCTGGCGGGAATACTGGCTTCGTCCCGCCTCGCCCCGTTCGATGCCGTGCTCAGGCGCCTCCCGCTCATCGGCGCCGCCAGCCCGGGTCGCCTCGCCGTCCTCGTCGGCCTTTCGGTCCCCGTCCTCGCCGCTTTGGCCGCGAGCGCCCCCCGTCGCGACCGGCGTGCCCTCGCCATCGGATCGACCGTTGCGCTCCTCCTGGTCTCGGTCGTCGCGGCCACGATGCGGCCGGAGGCGGCCGATCCCGCGGCGAGAACGGCTTTCCGCCGCGCGTCCGCCTGGGCCGCCGCGTTTCCCGCCGGCGGGTTCGCCCTCGCCCTCGCGCCGCTCGGCCCGGGAGCACGAGCCGCGGGCCTCCTCGCCCTGGCGGCGACCGAGCGCCTCTCGACCATGCGGGGATATCTCCCGTCCCTGGAACCAGACGCCATCTACCCGTGCGGCGTGGCGTGCGACCTCCTCCGCCAGACGCCGGACGGCTACAGGGTGGCCGGCCTCGCCCTCGCGCTCGGCCCGAACCAGGCGGCGGTCCTCGGCCTCGAGGACATCCGCGCCTACGAGAACCTGACCTGGGCGCCTCTCGAGGAGACGACGCACCTCTGGCGGCGGCCCGCCTTCCCGGGGGCGACGCTGCTCGACGATCCGAACGCGCCTTTCCTCAGGTTTCTCGGCGTACGGAGGCTGGCCGTACCGCGGGGCCTTGCCCCCGCCGCAGGCTGGCAGAGGCTCCACGAAGGTCCGGATGGCGCCGTCGACGAGGACGTCCTCGCCCTGCCACGATTCTTCGTCCCCGCCTCGATCACCGCCGCTCTCCCGGCGCGGCACGTGGCGCTTCTGACGACCTGGGCGGCAGGGCCTCGCGCGGTCGTCGCGGAGCTCGCGCGGGACCTCGTCCCGGCCCCGGCCCGAGTCGAGGTCGAAACGCGCGGACCCGACTCGTACGCTCTCCGCGTCGTCGCCGCCGGGCCCAGCTTCCTCGCATCGAGTCAGCCGGCCTACCCCGGATGGGAGGTCTGGATCGACGGGACGAGGGTGCCCGTCGTCATCGTGAACCGCGCCTTCGTGGGGTTCGCCATTCCGCCCGGCGAGCACCGGGTTCGGGTCGTCTATCGCGACGCGTGGCTGCTCGCCGGAGTGTTCGTGGCCGCGGCGGCCGCCCTGGCTCTGGCCGTCCTCGTCCGCCGGACGCCCACATCACCCGGCTGACCACGGCCAGCGCGGCTGCTATGCTTTCCAATCGGAATCGAGGGCAAGGGGAGGAGCTCATGCCTCACCGCCGCGCCGTCTCCCGTCCGCACGAATCCCGGCGATTCGGAGGTGCCATCGCGACTCGTCGTCCGCACTCGGACGGCCGGGGAGCACGGAAGCCGCGGCTCTCGATTCTCCCGCTGCTCGCCCTCGGCCTGCTGGCACCCCGGACGGCCGCGGGCGGAGCCGAGCCGCGGAAGCCGGGGCCGGCGGTCGTCGCCTACCTGGACGGGCTCTACGCCGCGACCGCCGCGGAGCGCCCGAATCCGACCGAGCCGAAGTCGAGGGGGCTCGTGAAGATCAGGCCCCTCGCCGACGACGACGACACCCGGGCGCGGTGGGAGTGCCGGGCGGCCGCTGCGATCGCGCCGCTCCTCGGCTACGACTTCCTCAAGCTCGCCGTCATCCAGTACTACAACGACAGCGAGCGCCTGACGCCGCTTGCCGGGATCACCATCCGGCATGGCTTTTCCGACGTCATCCGCCAGCTTCCGGACGGACAGCCCGGCGTGGCGGAAGCCAGGGACGCAGGGGAGCTGCTCTGGCTGAGCAAGCACACGTCGGCCACCTTCCTGGTCGCGACGACGCCGGCGGTCATCCAGGAGCACACGACGGCGTACCTGCGGAAGAAGGTGCCGGCGAACGCGCGCGTCGAGGACCAGAGCCTGGCGATCCTGAACGAGTACGAACGGGCGTGCACGATCGGCGTGCCGCCGTCGAAGCTCGTCGCCATCCGGCGGACAGGCTATTCCACGATGTTCGAGAGCTCGGGGAAGGTCGCCGACCTGACCGGCCTGCCGTTCGAGAAGGTGGCTCGCCTGGAGGGCGAGTCCCCCATGGTCGTGATCAACATGCTGCGGCAGCTTCCGAAGGGCCAGCCCGGCCTGGACGCGGCGCTCGCGTACATGACGAAGCGATGGGGAGAGAAGTAGCAGGCTCGCGGAACGGCAGCGTGACGCCCGCCCATCGAGGAAGGACGGGGGAGATCGGGATAGGGGGCAGCGGTAGGTGACCGCCGCTCCCCTCCCACACCACCGGACATGCGGGTCCGCATCCGGCGGTTCGGTCGGTTGAGGTCACGGGGCGAGCCGGGGCACCCCCAGCTCGTCGAAGTACCGGGTCGGCAGTGCGATGTGGATCGCGATCGCGGAGTTGGCCCACCACCGTCGCGTGTTCGCGGCGACTTTCGCCGCCGTCCGCTCGGTCATCCCGCGCGCCCAGGTTCCCCGGAACACGGTCTTCCCTCGCTTCCACTGCTTCAGCTGCAGGCAGCGCAGCTTGTGCCGGATCCACTTGTCGAGGTCGGAGAAGACGCCGGGAGTGTCCGCCTGCTTGAAGTACTCCTTCCAGCCCGGCAGGTATCCCTTGAGCTCCTCCGTTACCCTCGGCAGGCTCCGGCCACCGTTGCGCCTGGTGATCCCGCGCACCCGTTCCTTCATCGCACCAGGGCCTTGCTCGCCACTCGCAGCTTGACGACCTTGCCCGCGGCCCCAGGCTGTAGCCGAGGAAGTCCCGCCTCGTCGCGTAGTCCACCGCGCTCTTGTCCTGGTTGACCTGCAGCTTCAGGCCGGCGTACAGCTTCCTCAGCCCCGCCAGCACCCGTTCCCCCGCATGCCGCGACCGCACGTAGACATTGCTGTCGTCTGCGTAGCGGACGAAGGCGTGCCCTCGCCGCTCCAGCTCCTTGTCCACCTCGTCCAGGAGCACGTTGGCCAGCAGGGGCGACAGCGGTCCGCCCTGCGGCGTCCCTTCGTGTCGCTCCACCACCACCCCCGAGACCATCACCCCGGCCTCGAGGTAGCGGCGGATCAACCCCAGCACCCTCTTGTCCTCGATCCGCTTCTCCAGCCTCCCCATGAGAATGTCGTGGTTGACCCGGTCGAAGAACTTCGACAGGTCCACGTCCACCACCCACCGCCGGCCCCCCTGGACGTACGCCTGCGCCCGCCGCACCGCGTCGTGCGCCCGCCGTCCAGGCCGAAAGCCGTAGCTGTGGTCGGAGAATCCGGGGTCGAATCTCGGTTGCAGGACCTGCAACAGGGCCTGCTGGATGAATCGGTCCAGCACGGTCGGGATGCCCAGCTCGCGCTCGCCCCCTCCCGCCTTCGGGATCGTCTGCCTCTTCACCGGCCGCGGCTGGTACTTCCCCCCGAGGAGTTCCTCACGGATTCGTATCCATTCCCGCTTCAGGTGTTCCGGCAGCTCTCCCACCGTCATCCCGTCGATGCCAGGGCCGCCCTTGTTCTGCCGCACCCGTTTCAACGCCGCCTTCAGGTTCGCCGCCTCGACGACCTCTTCCATCAGGCGATCCGTGCCCGAGCGCTCGTTTCCTCTCCTCGCCCGAAGGGATTCCCCCTCCCGTTCGCCCCGCGGGCACTCACCCCGCATCCTCGTACGGCAGCTCGAGCTGTCCGCTCGACTTCTGGAGCCGTGCCCTCCGAGATTCAAGGCCGCCTCGCTCTCCCTTCCGTTCGGCCCTTCACCGCCCTTGTGCGGCTACTACGACCCTCTGCTGACTCCTCGCTCCGCCGGCTTCAACGGCGTCGCCGCTCTCAGGCACGAAGCGAGGTCTCCCCAGATAAGAGCCTCCACCTTCCCCGCACAACCGCCGGATCTACGCCGCCTCCCCTTGGTCACGGGAGCTTCGCGATCACATGCTCGCTCGCCCCGGGAGACTTCGCCTCCCTATCCGGTTTCTGTTCGTCGGCTCGCGGGTCTCGCTCCACGCTTCTTTCAGACGGTCGCTCGCGCTTCCGCCCTTGCGCTTCGCTCGGGTCGGTGTGACCTCCTTCCACGGGTGCTCCCCGCGCTGGCGGTGGCTCATGCTGGGCAATCGGGATAGGGGGCGGCGGTAGGTGACCGCCGCTCCCCTCCCACACCACCGGACATGCGGGTCCGCATCCGGCGGTTCGTCCGGTTGAGGTCACGCAGCGGGGCGTCGGAAGCCCCCGCTCTATCGCGCGCCTGAGCCCTCGTCTCCCTCTTCCGCCGCTTGGGTTTCCTCGCTCCGTCTGCCTGCCCCGGCTTCACCAGGACCCCTCGACGGCAGCTCCAGTTTCCCGGACTTCTGAGGCATTACCCCTGCGAGGTCGACGGTCGATTGGCCTCCCGTCCGTTTGACCCTTCCCGGCTCTCGCCGGTACTACGGCCTCTGCTGACTTCTCGCTCCACCGGCTTCCGCGACGTGACCCTTTCGGGCCTGAGGCGAGATCTCCCCAGATAAGAACTTCAGCTTTCCCTGCACACAACCGCCGGATCTACGCTGTCTCCCTTGGTCACGGGAGCTTCGCGATCAGTGGGTCGCTCGCCCCCGGGAGACTCCGCCTCATATCCGGTTCTTGTTCATCGGCTCACAGGTCTCGCTCCACGCTTCCTTCAGACGGTCGCTCGCGCTTCCGCCCTTGCGCTTCGCTCAGGTCGGTGTGACCTCCTCCCGGCGGGACTCCCACCCGCTGGCTGAAGCCCATGCTGGGCGTACTACATGGAAAGAGCCCCGGCCTTGGGCCGGGGCTCTCCAGAAGATCCGTTTCCGCGGGAAAGAATCAGCCCTTGATCGCCTTCAACAGCGTCTCGCCGATGAGGGCCGGGGAGTCGGCGACGAGGACGCCCGCGGCGCGGAGCGCGGCGACCTTCTCGGTCGCGGTCCCCTTGCCGCCGGAGATGATCGCGCCGGCGTGACCCATCCGGCGGCCCGGAGGGGCCGTCCGGCCTGCGATGAACGAGGCGACGGGCTTCTTCAGGTTCGCCTGGATCCAGGCGGCCGCCTCTTCCTCGGCGCTCCCGCCGATCTCGCCGATCATGATGATCGCCTCGGTCTCCGGGTCGTCCTTGAACATCTGGAGGCAGTCGATGAAGTTCGTGCCGTTGACCGGGTCGCCACCGATGCCGATGCAGGTCGACTGGCCGAGGCCGAGCGCCGTCGTCTGGCCGACCGCTTCGTAGGTGAGGGTTCCCGAGCGGGAGACGATGCCGACCTTGCCAGGGCGGTGGATCCGTGCCGGCATGATGCCGAGCTTCACCTTCGCAGAGGGGCGGATGACGCCGGGGCAGTTCGGCCCGACGAGGCGGACGTTCGGGCGATCCGCGAGGAACGCCTTCACCCGGATCATGTCGTTGACCGGGATCCCCTCGGTAATCGCGATGATGAGGGCGACACCCGCGTCGGCGGCCTCCATGATCCCGTCGGCGGCGGCCGGCGGAGGGACGAAGAGGAGCGAGGCATTGGCACCGGTCTCCGCGACCGCCTCGTGGACGGTGTTGAAGACGAGTATCCCCTCGACATTGCTGCCCCCCTTGCCCGGGGTGACGCCCGCGACGACCTGGGTCCCGTAGTCACGCCCGGCCAGGGCGTGGAACTTTCCCTCGCGCCCCGTCAGGCCCTGGACGACGACCTTCGTCTCGGTGCTGAGCCAGCTGGCCATCTCAGTTCCCCCCCTTCGCGACCGCGGCGATGATCTTCTCGGCGGCGTCCTTCATCCCGTCGGCCGGGATGACGGCGAGGCCGGAGTCCCTGAGGATCGCCTTCCCCTCCTCGACGTTCGTCCCCTCGAGGCGGACGACGACGGGGATGGTGCAGCCGATCTCCTTCACCGCCTTCACGACGCCGCTGGCGATGATGTCGCAGCGCATGATGCCGCCGAAGATGTTGATGAGGACGCCCTTGACGTTCGGGTCCGAGAGGATGATCCGCATCGCGTTGCGGACCTGCTCCTCGTTGGCGCCGCCGCCCACGTCGAGGAAGTTCGCGGGGCTCCCGCCGGCGTACTGGATGATGTCCATCGTCGACATCGCCAGGCCCGCGCCGTTCACCATGCATCCGACGTTGCCGTCGAGCTTGATGTAGTTGAGGTTGAACTTCGACGCCTCGACCTCGAGCGGGTCCTCCTCGTCGAGGTCCCGGTACTCCTTGATGTCGAGGTGCCGGAAAAGGGCGTTGTCGTCGAAGTTCATCTTGGCGTCGAGCGCCACGACGTCGCCCGAGCCGGTGATCATCAGCGGGTTGATCTCGGCCAGCGAGCAGTCCGTCTCGACGTAGGCCTTCGCGAGGGCGAGAAGGAAGGGGACGGCCTTCTTGTGCGTCTCCCCCGTCAGCCCGAGCGCGTAGGCGACCTTGCGGGCCTGGAACGGCTGGAGGCCGGCGATCGCGTCGAACGGCTCCTTCAGGATGGCCGTCGGGTCCCTGTGGGCGACCTCCTCGATCTCCATGCCGCCGAACTTCGACGCCATGAGGACCGGCTTGCCGATGGCCCGGTCGAGCGTGATGCCGAGGTAGAGCTCCTGCGCGATGTCGGCCGCCGCCTCGACGAGCACCTTCTTGACCTTGCGCCCCTCGGGGCCGGTCTGGTGCGTGACGAGCTGCATGCCGATGATCGCCTTGGCGGCCTCGAAGGCTTCGTCGGGGCTCTTCGCGAGCTTGACGCCGCCCCCCTTGCCACGCCCGCCGGCGTGGATCTGGGCCTTCACGACGGCCCGGCCGCCCAGGTCCTTCGCGATCTGACGGGCTTCCTCCGGGCTGTCGGTGACGCGCCCCGTCGGGGTCGGGACACCGTAGCGACGGAGGATCTCCTTCGCCTGGTACTCGTGGACTTTCATGTCGGAGGCACCTCTTCGGATCTCGTTTCGCCCGGACGGGCGGGGCGGATTCTAGTCCCCGGCCGGTCGGTGGGCCATCGCCGGCTCCGGGCTGCGCCGGGCACCGGCCCTCAACGCGCCGCAGCGAGGAAGAGTCTGGCTTCCCTCCGGATGCGGACCGCCTCGGCCCGGGCTCCGGCCGCCCCGGCGGCCCTCGCGGCCCGGTCGGCCGCGAGGCCGAGGTGGCCGCGGGCGGTGACGTTGCCCGATCGGCGTGCCCAGAGGGAGGAAAAGGCGGGCGCCGCGCGGTTCCAGGCCTCTCTCCCCCGGCCCGTCCGGAGGAGCAGCTCGGCCTCGAGGAGATCGAGGAGCTCTGTCTCACCGGCGCCTTTCGCCTTCTCGGCGGCGACTGCGGGGAGGAGCGTTCCGGCGTCGGCTCCCGCGGCGAGACGCTCCTCGAGGAGCCACAGGCGGCGGAGCGTCGTGGCGGGCTCGATTCCCGGGCGGGCCGGCACGGGCCGCCCCGCCCGCCAGAGGACGACGGCCCTCATCTCCTCCTTCCAGCTCCAGGCCACCGGCCCGCTCTCGACGAGGGCGAGCGCGTCGTCGAATCGTCCCATCTCGCAGAAGGCGAGCAGTGCGTCCTCGAGCGCCCCGATGACGATCCAGCCCTCTTCCTCGTTTCCGCGGCTCAGGATGGCTTCCCGGTACCAGGGGATCGCGCGCGACAGCTCTCCGGAGAGGTGCAGGGCGCGCGCCGCATCGAGGGCAACGGAGACGCTGGCCACGGCGTCGCGGGCGATCTCGCGGAAGAGCCGCTCACCCTCGGCCGCCTCCCCTGCGACGATCCGGAGCCGCGCCGCCGAGCGCCGGGCCCACTCGAGGACCGACGGGTCGCCCGCCGGAGCGATCGTCTCGGCAGCCTGTGCCGCCTTCGAGGCGGCCGCCGCCGGGTTGCCCGCCTCGGCGAGGCGGGCAGCCCGGCGCAGGAGAAACCAGGCCTCCGTTCGACGCTCCTGTCGAGCGGCCGAGCCGAGGGCCGATCGGCTCCCTGAAAGGAACCCGTCGAAGCCGAGCTCGAACGGCTCGGCCGAAAGGCCCGTGAAGCGGAGGACCCGGTTCTGCTCGTCGATATCCATCCGCCTGGCGACACTCGAGCGGAATCCCGGGCCGAGCGCGTACCAGACGAGGGAGTCGAGCCGGTCCTCGAAGAACGGAAGATCGGGAGAGACCGCCGCCATGGGGTTCGGGGACGACCCGGATCTCGTCGGACCCAGGAGAGCGGCCGGGTGAATCGCCGCGACCGCGGTGTACTGGCCCAGCCTGTTGGCCGCGGAGGCGAAGACGAGCTCCTTTCCGCCGTCCCCGTCGAGATCGACGGACCCCATGAAGACCTGGTGCCCGCTGGAGAAGAGGAGGGGACGCGAGACTCCCGCCTCCGGATCGACCAGCAGGACCACCGAGGGGAAGCTCTCGGGATGAACGAGCGAGAGGACGAACTCGTCTCCGTCGCGGCCGTCCACGTCGGCCGCATCGACGCTGCCGTACGTCCACGCGTTCGGAAGGTCCCAGAAGACCGACCCGTCGGGGGGCGCGACGAGAATCTCCCCACGGGCCGCTCCGGAAGCGGGGTCGAGGAACACGATCCTCACCCCCCTCGTCCGTGCGTCGAGGCGGTCGCCGACGATGGCGGCGACGCCCGGCCTCCCGCCCGGCCGACGGAAGCTCACCAGGGCGCCGGTGTTCGCAAGGTCGGTCCGATTCCAGAGCGCGCGTCCTTTCCCGTCGAGGGCGACGACCCCTCGGCCGTCCGCGTGCGGAGCGAACCGGACGGGACCGGGAGGAGTCAGAAATCGCGGCCCGATAAGGAGGCCGGCGGCGAGAGCCGCGCCGGCCAGGACCAACATGGCCGCGAGGGCCCTCCGGCGACCGCGCCGGGCGGCATTGGCCGTCGCGCGCCTCGCACGCAGGTCGGCGAGAGCGGCTTCCGCCGCCGGGTACCTCTCCCCCGGGGTCTTGGAGAGAAGGCGCGCCACGTATGCGGCGAGCCACGCGGGGGCCTCGGGGCGAACGGAGCGCAGGGGCGGCGCCGGTTCCCTCACGTGCGCGAGGGCCGTCCCGACGGCCGAGTCGCGGCGAAACGGCACCCCGCCGGTCAGCATCTCCCAGAGCGTGATCCCGAACGAGTACAGGTCGCTGCGACCGTCGAGGTCGCCGCCGAGCGCCTGCTCCGGCGAGAGGTACTCGACCGTCCCGACGATGGCGTCCGTGGCGGTGGCCCGCGTCTCGTCCGCCTCGAAGCGGTGCGCGAGGCCGAAGTCGGCGAGCTTGACGGAGCCGTCGGCCGCGAGAAGAACGTTCCCGGGCTTCACGTCGCGGTGGACGATCCCGAGGCCGTGGAGGACGGCGAGGCCTTCGAGGATCTCCCCCGCGATCCGGAGCGTCTCCTCAAGCGGAAGCGCGCCAGCGGCGAGCCTGTCCCTGAGCGACCCGCCCTCGATGTCTTCCATCGTCAGGAAAACCGATTCGCCCGAAGCGTCGATGTCGTAGACGCGGACGAGCCTCGGGCTGGCCGCCTGCCGCGCGATCGCCACCTCGCGCCGGAGGCGCGCGAGCGCCGCGGGGCTCGTCCGGTCGGCCCGGAGGACCTTCAGGGCGACGATCTGCTTCAGGTCGCGGTCGAAGGCCGAGTAGACGACCGCCGAGCCGCCGGTCCCGCGGACGGAACGGATCTCGAAGCGGGAACCGACGGCCGCCCCCGCGGCGAAGAGCCGGATCCCCCCCGGCTCGTCCCGGGAGACTCCGCGCGAACCCTCGTCCATCGTCCGGGTCCGATCGTCCACCGCTCCTCCGAAGAGCCCCATTCTAGGCGCGCCGGGGCCGGTCCGGCCCGGCCCGGCCGTCGAGTACGATCCCGTCGCCCCGCCCAGGCACAGGAGACGGACGAATGCTCACCGGAAAGCGGATCGCCATCATCGGCTCGGGAACCATGGGACGCGCCCTCGCGGGGGGGCTCCTTCGCTCTGGAAAGGTGGAGGCCATGCAGCTGGCATGCACGGCGCGGACCCGCCCGACGGCGGAGCGGCTGTCGAGCGAGCTCGGGCTCCAGTGCACCACGGACAACTCCGAGGCGGCGCGCGGGGCCGACATCGTCGTCCTCTGCCTCAAGCCGAAGGACGTCGCGAAGGCGTGCGAGGGGATGAAGGCGAAAGGGGCGCTCGGCCACGCGCCGCTCGTCGTCTCGATCGCGGCCGGGGTCTCGACGGGGGCCATCGAGGCGGTGCTCGGGGAGGGCGTTCCGGTCGTTCGTGCGATGCCGAACACCCCCTGCTTCATCGGCAAGGGGATGACCGTCGTCTCGAAGGGGGCGCACGCCACCGACGATCACGCAGCCGTGGCGCTCGACATCTTCTCGACGATGGGCCGGACGATGGAGCTCGAGGAGAAGCACATGGACACGGTGACCGCCCTCTCGGCCAGCGGCCCGGCGTTCATCTACGTCGTCCTCGAGTCGCTCGCCGACGGCGGCGTCATGCGCGGCCTGCCGCGGGCGGCGGCGATCGAGCTCGCGGCGCAGGCGGCCCTCGGTGCGGCCGAGATGGTCCTCGTGACCGGCCGCCACCCCGCGGCCCTGAAGGACGACGTGACGACCCCCGCCGGCTGCACCATCGCCGGCATCCTCGCGATGGAGGACGGGCGGATCCGCTCGGTCCTCGCCCGCGGAATCGAGACCGCCGCCCGCGCGGCCGGGGAGCTGGGCAAGTGAGCGCGCTCCTGGCCGCCGGCCTCCTCCTCGCCGCGAAGGCCGCCACCGTTCCGGCCCCCCCGGCGCTCCCCGCCACGCCCCCGTCCGCCCGGCTCGCCGCGCTGAAGGCGCGCTCCATCGGCCCCGCGGTCATGGGGGCCGGATCGTCTCGATCGCCGTCGACCCGGAGGACGGGGCAACCTTCTATCTCGGACACGCCACGGGCGGCCTCTGGAAAACGACGAACGCGGGAACGACCTTCTCGCCGCTGATGAAGGACGAACGGGTCTTCTCGATCGGCGCCGTCGCCGTGGCGCCCTCGGACCCGCGGGTGATCTGGGTCGGCTCGGGCGAGGCGACGGACCGCAACAGCGCCGGCTTCGGCGACGGCGTCTTCCGTTCGACGGACGCCGGCGCCACCTGGAAGAGCGCCGGGCTGAAGTCGAGCCGCGCCATCGGGCGGATTCGCGTTCACCCGACGAACCCCGAGGTCGCCTTCGCCGCCGCCTCGGGCGACCTCTGGACGAAGGGGGGCGAGCGCGGTCTCTTCCGGACGACCGACGGCGGGAAGAGCTGGACGAGGGTTCTCGCGGCCGCCTCCCCCGACGACGCCGACACCGGCTGTGTCGACGTCGTCCTCTCCCCCGCCGACCCGAACGTCGTCACCGCGGCGCTCTACGCGCGGCGGCGGACCCCCTGGTCGTTTACCTACGGCGCGTCCCTGACGGGCGGACGGGACGCGGGAGGGATCTTCCGTTCGACCGACGGCGGCGCGACCTGGAAGAAGCTGACGAACGGGCTCCCTGCAGAGACGGGCCGGATCGGCCTCGCGGTCTCGGCCGCGAATCCGAAGGTCGTCCAGGCGGTCGTCCAGAGCGACGCGGGGGGAACGAGCGGGATCGACGAGATCGAGAGCCGTGCGGGCGGAATCTTCCGCTCCGAGGACGGCGGCGAGACCTGGGTCCGGACCTCTCGCCTGAATCCGCGCCCCTTCTACTTCAGCCAGATCCGCCTCGACCCCGTCAACGACCAGCGCGTCTACGTCCTGGGCTTCGCCCTCTCCGTCTCGGACGACGGCGGGAAGACCTTCCGCGAGGACCTCTTCGGCAAGGTCCACTCCGACTGTCACGAGCTCGCCGTCACGGGGACGCCCGCCCCGCGCCGTCCCGTGCCGCCGAAGGAGGGCGAGCCGCCGGAGCCCGAGAGGAAACCCGTGTCGCCGCGCCTTCTCCTCGGAACGGACGGCGGCGCCTACCTGAGCGCCGACGCGGGCGGGACGTGGGACCACGTCGACCGGATCCCGTCGGGGCAGTTCTACCGGATTTCCCTCGACGACTCGACGCCGTACCGGATCTGCGGCGGCCTGCAGGACAACGTGAACTGGGTCGGGCCGGGCCGTACCTTCACGAAGGACGGCATCGTCAACGCCGACTGGATCCAGGTGGCCGGCGGGGACGGCTTCTGGTGCCTCTTCGATCCCTTCGACCGGAACGTCGTCTACGCCGAGGCGCAGCAGGGGTACGTCCACCGTTTCCACCTCGGCAGCGGACAGGTGAAGAACCTCCGCCCCGAGCCGGCGGAGGGGCAGCCGGCGTTCCGCTTCCACTGGAACTCGCCGCTCGTCGCGAGCCGGCACGAGAAAGGGACGATGTTCCTCGCGGGGAACCGCGTCTTCCGGGTGACGGAGAAGGGGGAGAAGTTCACGGCCGTCAGCCCCGACCTCTCGACCCGCGACCTGGCGAGGATGACGGCGACGGGAAGCGGCGCGGAGAACTTCGGGGTCGTCTACGCCTTCTCCGAGTCTCCGAGGAAAGCGGGCCTCCTCTGGGCCGGGACCGACGACGGAAAGCTCTGGGTCACGACGGACGGCGGGGCGGCCTGGACCGACCTGAGCGGCTTCCTGCCGGCCGAAGCGAAGGGGGAGTGGATCGCCCGCGTGGAGGCGGGGCGACACGACGAGAAGGTCGCCTACCTCGCCGTCTCGGCCTACCGGAGCGGGAACCACGCGCCGCTCCTCTGGCGGACGGCCGACCTCGGACGGACCTGGACGCCGATCGCCGGCAACCTCCCGAAGGACGAACCCGCCGACGTGATCCGCGAGGACCCGAAGAACGCCGACCTCCTCTACGCCGGGACGGAATACGGTTTCTACGCCTCTCTCGACCGCGGGACCACGTGGTCGAAGCTCGGCGACCTCCCGACGGTCCCGGTCGACGACGTCGCAATCCACGAGCGGGACCGCGACCTCGTCGTCGCCACGCACGGCCGGAGCCTCTTCGTGATCGACGACGTCACCGCGCTCCAGGAGCTGACGCCCGAGGTGCGAGGGAAGGCGATCCACCTCTTCCCGCCGCGCCCCGCCGAAGCTCGTCACCTCCTCCCCGGCTGGGAAGACTCGGCCGGCAAGGGGCTCTTCCGGGGCGGGAACCCGAAGGAGGGCGCGCTTCTGACCTTCTGGGTGAAGGAAGCGACGGGCGAGAGCGTGAAGGTGTCGATCATCAATGCCGGCGGGCAGCCGGTCGCGAACCTGACGGCGCCCGGCGTTCCGGGCCTCGGCCGCGTCTCGTGGGACCTCAAGCCGACCAAGGACGTCCGGACGGAGTACGGCGGCCTCCCGGCCGATCGTCACGTGAGCCCGGGCGACTACCGGGTGACGGTGACCTACGGCGAGGAGAAGAGCACGCAGGCCCTGAAGGTGACGGCCGCCGAGGGGGTCGAGACCCGGTAGACCGGCAGGTGACCTCGCCGAGAACGCGGGTTGGGCGTCGAGGCACCGGAGGAGGACCTCGACCTCCTCCAGTCTCCTCGTCGCCCGGGTGCGAATGGACGGACCGCCGTCACCGGACCAGCGTCTTCCGGAGGGCCGGCCAGGCCACGCGGAACTCGCTCCACCTCTGTTTCTCGACCGCGGCCAGACGATCCGCTTCCTCCTGCCAGCGCCGCATCTCCTCGGCGGTCGGCTCCTCGTATTCCAGCTCGTCCGCGAGCGGCGCGTCCGGCAGCGCTTCGCCCTCGCCCCCCTCCTCGCCCTCGACCTCCACCGAGGGCGGACACTCCGAGCGGAGCGCCCGCAGGAACAGGTCGACGAGATACTCCGGCTCCTCCGAGCCGACCGCTTCGTCGACGCGCTTCAGCACCAGGGCCCGAAGCTCCGGGCTCGTCACCTCGTCGAAGAGCGCCAGTACCTGGGCCAGCTCCCAGCTCTTCAGGTCGTCCCGAACCGCCGCCGCCGCGACGTCGTCAGCCTCCTGATCGTCGAGCACCAGCGGGGTCGGCTCCCGGCCCCAGGCCAGGCGTGACGCCTCGTTCAGCCCGTCGACCCGGGTGGCGGCCTGGAGCAGCGACTCGACGATGTGGACGCGCAGCAGGCCCGGATCGGGAGACTCTCCCTGCCGCGCCAGCACCACGGCGCGATTCACGGCCTCGCGCACCACGTCGACGGCCGGGTCGTCCCGGTCCCTGAACGAGTGAATCGGGAAGTAGCCGGGAGAAGCGGCCCGCTCCCCGTTGAACGTACCGACGAGCAGCATCGCGGGCTGGGGCTCGCCGGGATCGAAATAGAGGTCCATCACGAGGGTCCGGGGACCGCCACCGGTCCAGGACTCCAGCACCTCGAAGGTGATGCGTTCCCGCGATTCGCAGCCGCAGGTGCACTCCTCGGCGGGCACCTGCCTGCGCTCGACGGCCTGGACGAGGAGGATCGGCTCGGCCGACGCAACGAGCTGCCTCAGCGTCGGGGGCGGGCCGCACGCGAGACCGCGAGTGGAGATCGCGGCGCAGGCGAGACAGGTGGCGACGGCCAGGGCTCGGATCGCGTGGGTCATGGGACACCTCCTCGGGTCTGCATTCCTCCTTGGATTGGTGTCCGGGCCGTCTGGTTCCCGGTCGTCCCCGGAAATCGGCACGGGCGTGCGACGCCTTCGTCATCCCGAAGGACGTCAGGGAACGGCAACCCGGAGACGAGGGTCGCCGTCCCCTCCCCTCCATTCCGGAAACCTTCCTCTTGACCGTCCGTATTTCACGGTGATATCACTGCGAAAGCAGCCGAAAGGGAGGTTCCGTCATGAAACCCACCACCCTGAGCGTCAACCGGGAAACGACGGTGACGGTCCACAACGGGTGGACGATGCTCGTCCTCGTCCTCGCGTTCATCGTCGTGGACATCGGGCTCTTCGTCTGGTCCCTCGCGGCCGGGATTCCGGCGACGGGGCACCCTTACGTCCTTCCCTTCGTCGTCTCCCTCCTCGCGATCCCCGTCTGGATCACCCTGCTCGTCGGGTTCTTCACCCTCCAGCCCAACGAGGCGCGCGTCCTCGTCCTCTTCGGCGCCTACAAGGGGACGGTCCGCGAGAGCGGCTTCCACTGGGGCAACCCCTTCTACACGAACGGCTCCGGGGCCTCCTCCGCGGCCGCCACGTCTGCCGAGGCGCACGGCGGCACGCCCACGGCAATCGCCGCCCAGGCCGCGGCGGCCGCCGCCCGCCACCCGAAGCGCAACAAGATCTCGCTGCGCGCCCGGACGCTGAACGGCCAGAAGCTGAAGGTGAACGACAAGGGCGGCAACCCGATCGAGATCGCGGCGGTCGTCATCTGGCGAGTCCAGGACACCGCCCAGGCGATGTTCGACGTGGACGACTACGAGAAGTACGTCGAAACCCAGAGCGAGTCGGCCCTGCGCCACATCGCCAGCCGCTACGGGTACGACCACGGCGAGGAAGCCGAGATCACTCTGAGGAGCAACGTGGACGACGTCTCCTTCGCTCTCCGCCAGGAGCTCCACGAGCGGCTCGGGAAGGCCGGCGTCGTCGTCGAGGAGGCGCGCCTCACGCACCTCGCCTACGCCCCCGAGATCGCCCAGGCGATGCTCCGCCGCCAGCAGGCCGAGGCCGTCATCGCCGCCCGGCAGAAGATCGTCCACGGCGCCGTCAGCATGGTCGAGATGGCGCTCAAGGAGCTGTCGGAGAAGAACGTCCTCATCCTCGACGACGACCGGAAGGCCGCCATGGTGAGCAACCTGATGGTCGTCCTCTGCGGCGAAGCCGAGGTCCACCCCGTGGTGAACACCGGCACGCTCTACGGCTGAGACCGCCGATGGCGAATCCACCTGCCGCCGGACCGGGCCGCCCAGCGGAGCCTCGAAAAGCGTTCCTGCTCCGGATCGACCCCGCTCTCTTCGCCGAGCTCGAGAAGTGGGCGGCGGACGAGTTCCGGAGCGTGAACGGCCAGGTCGAGTACCTCCTCCGGGAGGCGGTCCGGGGCCGGCGGCGGGCGCGGCCCCGGGGCGGGGCAGAGGGCGGGACGGAACCGTGAGGGGGCCTTCGACGGGAGGCGAGGCCTTCGCGGAGTGGGCCCGCGCGAACGCCCACGCGATCGAGTGCGGGACACCGGGTGGCACCGACACCGATCTCGAGCCCCTGAGGGCGATCATCGGCCAGGCCCCCGTCGTCTCCTTCGGCGAGGGACTTCACGGCGGCGCCGAACCACTCGACTTCCGCAATCGCCTGTTCCGGTTCCTGGTCGAGAACCTGGGTTTCACGGCGATCGCGATCGAGTCGGGCATCACCGAGGGATTCGAGGTGAACCGCTGGGTGCTCGGCGGTCCCGGGGACCTCGGCGAGGTCGTGGCGCGCGGCTTCACCGCCGGCTTCGACCGGATGCCGCAGAACGTCGAGCTGGTCCGCTGGATGCGCGAGTACAACGCGAACCCGGCACACCGCCGCAAGGTCGAGTTCTACGGCATGGACGTCCCGGGAAGCCCCGACGACATGCAGCGCACTCTCTTCGTGGCGCTCGACTACCTCGGCGCCCGCGATGCGGCGCTGGCCGCTTCGCTCCGCACCCGCATCGAGGACCTCGTACCGAAGCTGAAGCTCGACCGGCGGTCCGACGCGCCCGGCCAGTACACGGAACTGGACCAGGCGCAGCGCGACCGGCTGACCGCCACGGTTGCCGACGTCATCGCAGCGCTCGCGATCCACGAAAACGAGTACGCGCGCGCGACGACCGACCGCGACTTCGCCCTCGCCCACCGTGCCGCCGTCGCGGCACGCCAGGTCGACGAATACCTGCGCCAGCTGCCGATCGGCTGGAAACCCGCGGACGGCTTTCAGGGCCTCGCCGGGACCGTCGCCTCGGCGGATCGCGCCAAGGCCGACAACGTCGACTGGATCCGCCGGCAGCTCGGACCGGAGGGGCGTCTCCTCCTGTTCGCGCACCGTGACCACCTCGCCGGCTCGATGTCGACGATCCGGATCCCTCCTCAGATCGCCGCCTGGACCCTGCCTCCGATGGTCGGCATGTACCTGAGGCGCCGCTACGGGAAAGAGCTCGTGACGATCGCCCACCTGTTCGCCAGCGAGGCGATCCGCCGCGGGGAGCCCGGCACCCGCGCGGCGGCGGGAACGATCGAGGCGCGCCTGGCCGAGCTTCCCCATCGCTACGCGGTGCTCGACCTGCACACGGCAACGCCTCAGGTGGCCTCCTGGCTGGCGACGCCGCACGAGCTGTTCGGCGTCATGCCCTACAACACGACGATTCCCTGGGAAGCCTGGGACGCCGTGTTCTTCTCGCAGGAGGTGGGGCCCGCGGTCCCGTAGGACGACGATCCGGGTCGACGCGCTGGCCCCCAGCCGTGATCGTCAGCCCGGCTCCCGGGCCTCCGACGGGAACGTGAGCCTCGCCTTCCACCGAGGCGGCTCCGGGCTCCGCCCGATCCGTTCGACGAGCATCACGGCGCTCCGGACGGTCTGCCGGAGCGCCTCGAGCTCCCACCCGGGGTCGAAGTCGTCGCGGACCGTGTGGTACGTGTTCCGGAGGAATTCCCCGAAGTGGTCCTGGCCGCTCTCGAAGTCCTCGCCGGCCGAGATCCAGACAGCCGGGATGCCGTACCGGGCGAACGGGAACTGGTCGGAGCGGTAGAAGAAGCCCTGGTCCGTCCGCGAGAACTCCGAATAGAGGAGGCCCTCCTCGGCCGCGATCTCCTTCAGGTGGCCTTCCAGCGTGGAGTAGTGAGCCCCGACGCCCATCACGCTCCGGCTCCTCTCCCAGACCGGCGTCGACTCGAAGTTCACGTTCGCCAGGATGCTCGAGCGATCGGTGTTCCGCACGTAGTGGTACGACCCGAGGAGCCCTCCCTCCTCGGCCGTGCAGGCGAGGAGCGTGATCGTGTACGGCAGCTCCTCGCGGAACGCGTTCAGCGCCTTCGCCGCAAGGACCATGGCGGCCACGGCGGAGCCGTTGTCGATGGCTCCGTTGAAGACGTTGTCGCCCGGCTGGTCGGGCTGGTGGCCGATGTGGTCGATGTGGGCGGAGAGCACGATCCGCCTCTCGCTCCGGCCGGAAATCTCGGCAACGACGTTCGCCGCTTCGACCGTCCGGAACTCGTTCTCGCCCGTGATCCGGATCGACATCCCGAGAGGGACGGGCTCGAAGGTCTCCTTCAGCGTGTCGCGGTAGACGTCGTCGAGGCTCAGCCCCTTCGTCGCCAGGAGCCGGCGGAGGCTCTCCTCCCTGATCCATCCCTGAAACTCGAGGTCGTTCTCGAGGGACGACGGCAGGAAGACGTTCTCCCGGCCCCAGGAGCGCTCCACGACGCCCCAGTCGTACCCGGCACTCTCGTCGGTGTGGACGATCAGGATCGCCCGGGCTCCCGCCCGCCGCGCTTCCTCGATCTTGTAGCTCCACCTCCCGAAGTAGGTCACGGAGGCGCCTTCGAAGAGCGACGGGTCGCAGTGGCCCGGGTCGTTCGCCCGCACGATCAGGACCTTGCCCCTCACGTCGTGCCCCTTGAAGTCGTCCCAGCCGAAGAGGGGCGTCCGGATCCCGAAGCCGACGAAGACGGCCTCGGCTTCCACGTCCAGGGAGGGCTCGTCGCGGGCCTGAACGCCCATCACGTCGTCCGGACTCCTGAGCTCGAGCCCGGGGACCCCGACCGCCACGTGGCGTGTGGTGTACCCCTTCATCCGGAAGGGCTGCAGGTAGCCGCCGTCGATCCCCGGCCGGAGGCCGAGGAGCTTAAAGAGGCTCTGCATGTAGAGCTCGCTCAGCCGGCCGCCCCGGGTTCCCGGCGCGCGACCTTCGAGTAGGTCGTGAGCGAGGAACTCCACGACGCTCTGGAGCTCTTCCCTCGAGGTGAGGTCTACGACCTCGCGGGGGTCCCTCGGTCCGTCTGAGCCCACCTCTACAGCCCTCCGGGGCGACGGTGGAACCGGCCGCCCTTCATGATCAGGGTCAGGTGCCGGCCCTGGCCTTCGAGGAGGGAGAGGTCCTTCAGCGGGTCGCCGTCGACCGCGATCAGGTCGGCGAGAGCGCCCGGCCTGAGACACCCGAGGACGCCTTCGCGCCGGAGGACGCGCGCGGCGATCGTCGTCGCCGAGCGGATCGCCTCGACGGGGCTGACGACCTGCGCGCGCAGCGTGAACTCGCGCGACTGCTCCTCCTGGAGCTGTCCGAGAAGGTCGCTGCCGAAGGCGACCGGCACGCCGGCGCGTCGGCAGACCTCGAGAGAGCGGAGCGCGCCCTCGATGACGACCTCGTTCTTGGCGAGCATCTCCGCGGTCATTCCGAGCTCGGCCGCGCGCTCGCGCATCGCGAAGTACGTCACGAGGTTCGCGACGAGGAACATTCCCTTGCTTGCCATGAGGAGCGCGGAGGCGTCGTCGATCAGGTTGCCGTGCTCGATCGTGCGGACCCCGGCGTGGGCCGCGCGCGTGATCGCGGCCGGCGTGTAGGCGTGAGCGCAGACGTACCGGCCGAACGCGTGGGCCTCCTCGACCGCGGCGGCGACCTCGCCGGGGGAAAACTGGAGGCTGTCGATCGGGTCGAAGGGCGACGCGACCCCGCCCGACATCATGATCTTGACCTGGTCACAGCCCTGACGGAGCTCCTCGCGGACGGCCTTGCGGACCTCGGTCTCGCCATCGGCCACGGCGAGGGCGAACGTCAGCGCGTCGCAGCAGTGACAGCGGATCCCGCTGTCGGTCCGGCGGCGAATGTCGCTGTGGCCGCCCGTGGGCCCGATGGCGCGTCCGGCGATGAAGAGGCGCGGCCCGGCGAAGAGTCCCTGCTCCACGGCAGCCCTCAGGCCCCAGTCGGCACCCCCGGTGTCGCGCACCGTGGTGAAGCCACGGTCGAGCATCGCCCGCATCTGGACGGCGGCCCGGGCCGTCATCAGCGTCAGCGGCACCTCCTCCAGCCGCCGGAGCGCCACCTCGGAAAGCGTCACGTGGACGTGGGCGTCGATGAGGCCGGGCATCAGGAAAGCGCCGTCGCCGTCGATGACCTCGGCCCCGGACGATTGGATCGGCCGGTCGGAGACCTCGCGGATCCGGTCGCCCTCGACGAGGAGCTCGCAGCCTGCCCGGGGCTCGTCGAGCTCCGGGTCGAGAAGGTGGAAACCGCGGAAGAGAATCTGCTTCATCGCACACTCCGTTCGGAATGTCAGGATTTCCGTCCGAACCGTCTCGTCAGCGCCTCGGGGTCCGGATCGCGGCCCCGGAACGACCGGAAGGCCTCCGCCGCGGGGACGCCGTGACCGACGGCGAGGATCGTGCGCCGATACCGCTCGGCCGTCGCGGCGTCGTAGAGCCCTCCCGGTGACGAGAGGAATGCCTCCGCCGCGTCGGCCGCGAGGACGTCCGCCTGGAGGTAACAGTAGTAGCCGGCCGCGTAGCGGTCCTCGTAGATGCCGGCGAAGGCGTGACGGAGGTGCGTGACGCGATGGAGCGGCTCGGCAGCTGGCGGGAGGCCGAGGTCTGCAAGGGCCCTCTCCTCTACAGCGACAGGGTCGACCTCCCCGCCATCGGCCGCGAGGTGGACGGCGAGGTCGACGAAGGCCGTCGCCAGGTAGCCGAGACTCGCGGTCGCCCCGTCGGAGGGGTCGAAGACCCGGGCTTCCTCGATCCTCTCGACGAGACGCTTCGGCATCGGCTCTCCGGTCCGGTGGTGCCGCGCGAACCGTTCGAGCACCTCGAGCGTCGTGAGCCAGCGCTCGTTCAGGATCGACGGCAGCTCGAGAACGTCGGGGGCGACCGTGAAGCTCCCGAGCGAGGGAGTGCGCGCCTTCGAGCAGAGCATGTGGAGAGCGTGGCCCAGCTCGTGGAAGAAGGTGAGAGCGTCCCACCATGAGAGGAGCGCCGTCGCTCCCGCCGCCGGTCTCGCGACGTTCATGTTGATCGACACGAGCGGAAGGACCCTTCCGCGGAAGGACTCCGCCGCGCGGTACTCGTCCATCCAGCCGCCCGAGACCTTGCCGTCGCGCGCGTAGAGGTCGAGCCAGAGGAGGCCGATCGACTCCTTCCCTCGCCGCACGGCGAAGACGCGGACGTCGGGGTGGCAGACGGGGACGTCGTGGACTTCCGCGAGGTCGAGTCCGTGAAGCCGGCTCGCCGCGTGGAACGCTCCCTCGCGGATCGACTCAACCGGCAGGTAGGCGCTCACCTCTCCTTCATCGAGGTCCAGGCGTGCCCGGCGCAGCCGGCTCGCGTAGAAGCGCCGGTCCCAGGGCGCGATCGGGCAGACGCCGTCCTCGTCCGCGAGCGCCTGCATCGAGGCGAGCCGGTCGCGAGCGGCGCCGACGACGCCGTCCCAGACCCGCTTCACGAGGGCGAGGGCGTTCTCCGGCGTCCCCGCGATCCGGTCGGCCGTGGCGAGGTGGGCGTAGGTCGGGAAGCCGAGGAGCCGGGCCTTCTCCCGCGCGCAGGCGGAGGATCTCGGCGACGACGGGCCTGTTGTCGTGCGCGCCGGGGTTCCCGCCGCGCCGCACCCACATGCGCCAGACCCGTTCCCTGACCTCGCGACGCGCCGAAGAGATCAGAACGGGCATGACGTGGGCGCGCGTGCTGGGGACGGCCCAGCGCGCGGAGAGCCCGCGCGACACGGCGGCGGATGCGAGCACGCCGCGGAACTCCTCGTCGAGGCCCTCGAGATCCGCCTCGTCGTCGAGGGGGACCTGCTGCCCCTCCTCGTCCGCGAGGAGGTTCTGGCTGAAGGCGGCGGAGAGCTCGGCGATCCGTCCGCTGATCTGGGCGAGGCGCGCCCTGGCGCCCGGCTCGAGTCCGGCGCCCCGCAGCGAGAGCCGGTCGCGGACGACGCGGGTCAGGCGAATCTCCTCGGGCGTGAGCCCCGCCTGCTCGGCCGACTGGTCGACTGCACGGATCCGGGCAAAGAGGGCGTCGTCGTGGGCAATCTCGTCCTCGAGAGCGGGAAGGAGCGGCTTGAGTCTCGTCTCCACCTCACGCATCTCCCCGGAGCTCCGCGTCGACGAGAAGACCCGGAAGAGGGTGTCGACACGGCGGAGCGCCCGGCCGGCATCCTCGAGCGCCGCGATCGTGTTCTCGAACGTGGGCGGCGCCGGGTCCGAGGCAATCGCCGCGACCTCCTCGCGCTTGCGGGCGATGGCGACCCGGTAGGCGCTCTCGATCGACGCGGGCTCCGCCACGTCGAACGGCGGCGTGCCCCCGCAGGGCCCGGTCCAGGGTGCGAGGAGCGCCTCCGCGGCCGGCGAGAGGTCGAGGGTGCGGGGCGCTGGCTGGTCTCCGTTGCGATCCGTCATGGAGTCGGCTCCGTTCGGCCGCCTTCGGGCCCGAGCCAGCTCGAGATCCCCTCCAGCGGCTTCTTGATCCCGCCGTGCACGGGGACCCGGCAGCCCGGTGCGGGATAGCCGACGACGAGGAGGATCATCGGCTTCTCGGAGGACGGCCGCCCGCAGCACTCGTTGAGAAAGCCCATCGGGTTCGGCGTGTGGGTCAGCGTCGCGAGACCGGCGTGGTGGAGGGCGACGAGGAGGAAGCCCGTCGCGATCCCGACCGACTCGTGCACGTAGTAGTGCTTGAGCCGCTCCCCGTCCGGCCGGACGCCGTGAGCCTGCGCGAAGATCGCGATGAGGACGGGGGCGTCCTCCAGGAAGGGCTTGTTCTCGTCCGTCCCGAGGGGCGCCAGCGCGTCCCGCCACTCCTGCGGCGCCCGGCCGGCGTAGAACTCCCGCTCCTCCTCCTCGGCCGCTTCGCGGATCTTCTTCTTGCGAACGGGATCGGTGACGACGGCGAAGTGCCACGGCTGCTGGTTCGCGCCCGAGGGCGCGGTGCCCGCCGCGAGAAGGCACTGCTCGATCACCTCCCGGGGGACCGGGCGCCGGTCGAACTCGCGCACCGTGCGACGTCGCGCGACGTCCCGGTAGAACCATCGGGCGCGCTCGCGCATCTCCTCCGCCGGATATTCGCGGTAGTCGGGAAGGGGCTCGAGGACGCAGGGATCGGATTCCGGCGGCTGGCTCATGGGGCGCTCCCCGGGTCGGTGCGGTGGAAGTCGCGGTGAAGGGAATCGAGGGATCGCGGGAGGGTCTTGCGGGTCGGCATTGTCATCGGGCCTCCAGCCCGAATCGGCGCAGCAGGGCCGATGGGTCGGGGTCGCGCCCCATGAAGTCCCGGAACGCCTCCTCGGCAGGGACGCTCGTCCCGACGCTCAGGATCGTCCGTCGCCACCGCTCGCCGGTCTCCACGTCGTAGAGACCTCCGGGCGAGGAGAGGAACGCCTCGGCGACGTCGGCCGTCATGACGTCGGACCAGAGGTAGGAGTAGAGGCCCGCCGCGTAGCCGTCGGAGATGGAGTGCCAGCAGTGCGGGACCCTCATGATGAGGTCCCAGGCCTCCGGCATCCCCAGCTCCGCGAGGGTCTCTTCTTCGAGCCGGACCGCGTCGACGTCGCGGCCGTCGGCCAGGAGGTGCATCCGCATGTCGACGATCGCCCCGCCGAGGAAGTCGAGGTTCAGCGTCAGGACGCGGTCGAAGCGGAGCGCGCGCTCGATGCTCGTCACGAGTTCCTCGGAGATCGGCGCGCCGGTCCCGTGCAGCCGCGCGAAGCGGGCGAGGAGCTCGTGGTCGAGGAGCCACCGCTCGTTGAGGAACGAGGGGAGTTCCACGAAGTCCCACGGCACGGCGACACTCCCGAGGGAGGGGTAGCGCGCCTCGGAGAGGAGCATGTGGAGGGCGTGACCGAACTCGTGGAAGAGGACGTTCGCGTACTCCCACGGGAGGAGGACCGGCTCGCCGTCCCGCGGTGCCGGGAGGCCGGAGTTCACCGAGGAGATCGGCAGCACCCGCCCCCGGAACGACTCCGCCGCGCGGTACTCGGCCTGCCACGAGCCGTGCATCTTTCCCGGCCGGCCGAGGACGTCGAGCCAGAGGAGACCGACCGGCTCGCCGCCCCGGCTCAGCTCGAAGACGCGGATCGACGGGTGGCAGACCGGTGCGTCGGGGAGCTGGCGGAACGCGAGGCCGTGGACGCGGCCCGCCGCCCAGAAGATCGCCGCCAGGACCGATTCCAGCTCGAGGTGCTGCCGCACGGCGTCGGCGTCGAGGTCGAAGCGGGACTTGCGGAGCCTCGCCGAGTAGAAGAGCCGGTCCCAGGGCGCGAGGCGGATGCCGGCCCCCTCGGCGTCGGCGATCGCCTGGAGGTCCGCCACGAGGGCGCGCGTCGGCCCGATCACGCTCTGCCAGGTCTTCGTCATCAGCTCGAGCGCCGCCTCCGGCGTCCGGGCCATCCGGTTGGCCGTGGCGAAGTGCGCGAAGCTGGGGAAGCCGAGAAGCCGAGCCTTTTCGCCGCGCAGCTTCAGGATCTCGGCGATGACCGGCTTGTTGTCGCTCTCGCCGGGGTTGTCTCCGCGCATCGTCCACATCCGCCAGACCTTCTCGCGGAGGTCGCGCCGGGTGGACTGCGTCAGGAAGGGCCAGACCGCGGGGCGCCTGTTCGGGATCGCCCAGGTCCCGGGCCGGCCGCGCTCGGTCGCCGCCTGCGCGGCGGCGAGGCGCTGCTCCTCGCCGAGGCCGTCGAGACCGCTCTCGTCCTCGATGAAGACGGCCTGGCCGTCCTGGTCGGTCACGAGGTTCTGGTTGAAGCGCGCCTGGAGCGAGGCGACGCGGGCGTTGATCTCCCCGAGGCGCTTCTTCGCCTCCGGCGGGAGCCCGGCCCCGCGCCGCTTCAGACGGTCGCGCACGAGCTCCGTCAGCCGCTCCTGCTCCCTCGTGAGGCCCGCGGCCTCCCTCCCCTGCCAGACCGCCTCGATGCGCGCAAAGAGGGCGTCGTCGTGCGCGATCTCGTCCTCGAGGACGGGGAGGAGAGGCGCGACGTTCTTTTCGACCTCGCGCATCTGAGGCGTCCCCATCGTCGACGCGAAGACCTGGTAGACGACGGAGACGCGCCGGAGCTCCCGTCCGGAGTCCTCGAGCGCCTCCACCGTGTTCTCGAACGTCGGCGGCGCCGGGTTGTCGCCGATGGCGCGCAGTTCGGCGCGCTTCCTCTCGAGCGCGATCCCGAACGCACGCTCGATCGCGGCGGGTGTCGCCACGTCGAAGGGCGGCAGGCCGCCGTAGGGACCGGGCCAGGGCGCGAGGAGGGCTTCCACTTCGGTCGTGCTCGGTTGCGTCATGTCAGGGCTCCTCCCGGACCGGGAGCTGTGACGAGGGCCCACATCGCGGGATCCGCCACTCTCCATCCACCACTTCGAGGTCCAGCCACCACTTCCGTCTCGGGTCCGGCCGTCCGTACCCGAACAGGTCGTCGGCCCAGATGGCGGGACGGCGGGTCGGGGGCAGGTTCCTCAGGCTCCAGCTCACCATCCGGTGGAACGGCGTGAAGGGCTTGTTCCAGGGGCAAACTTTGATGCAGGTTCCGCATCCCGACCCGAGGCGATTCCCGACCCGCATGGACGTGCACTTCTCCACGTTCACCGGCCAGCGCTCGTATCCCTTCTCCCGGACCTTGCCGCCGTGGGAGATGGCCTGGACCGGGCACTCCCGGGCGCATTTCCCGCACTTGTCGCAGAAGTCCTGAAGCCCGAAGTCGATCGGCTTGTCGACTTCCAGCGGCAGGCTGGTCGTCACCACCGCCGCCTTGAAGCGAGGGCCGAGGAACGGGTTCAGGACGACGTCGCCCATCCGGCTCATCTCTCCCAGCCCCGCCCAGAGCAGGATCGGCGGGAGCACGACCTGGTAGTTCGTCGCGTGGTGGGCCCGCGCTTCGTATCCCAGCGAGCGGATGTACTCCGCCAGGGAGCAGGCGATGAACGCCGAGTGGGAATAGGCGACCAGGCTCATCGAGTTGCTGATCCAGTCGCGCCCGTTGAACGCTGCCGAGGTCTTGTAGTCCTGGTCCACCAGGATGGCGATCGCGTAGTCGTGAGTCAGCTCGATCGGCTGATCGTCCTTGCGGCCATGGGTGAAAACCGCGTAGGGCGGCAGCCTGCAGATCCCGATCATGTCGGCCCGGAGGAAGTAGCCGGTCTCCTTGATGTGCCTCGCCATCGCCGCCGGGTCGTCCGTCCCCGGGGCCGGGCCTCGCCTCGGAGCGCCGGAGACCGCGTCGGGCTCGCCGAGCCGGTGCGTGACCTCGAAGAGCGCTTCCGAGAGCGGGAACTTCTCCTGAAAGCGGTGGTACTCCTTCTGGATGTGCCCGCCGTATTCCCCGCGGCCGGCCCGGTGGAATCCGCCGTCCCGCTCGTCGACCCTCCGGATCTCTTCTTCGTTGATCCAGGTGGTCGGGCGATCGACCCGCTTCAGCCGATGGACCGGGAAGGGGTCCGGGAACCTGGTCCCGTGATCGCGATAGTCGGACGAGAAGACCCGTGTCACGAGGCCTTCCTCCCGCCAGGCACAGTCATCGATGCGACGCGATTCACCTAAAAGAGCCTCTATTCCCCGTAGACCTCGCGCTCCGCCGTTCGGTAGGCGCGCTCGGTCGGCGTGATCCCCTCGCGACGGGCCTCGGTCAGGTTCTCCCACGTCGTCTCGGTGCAGAGCTTCCCGACCTTCTCCATCAGCCGTTCGATGCTGGCTTCGCGCTGGTACACGTACTCCTCGTAGCCAGCCATCACTCCGGCGACGTTGTGCCACCAATCGACCTGGTAGAGCACTCCGTGCTTCGCGAGCAGCCGGGCCAGCGCGTACTCCTCTTCCTGGCTGGAGGCTCGGAGAACGTTGTTCGCGCCTCCCATGATCAGCTTGAAGCGAAGGTCCGGGATGTTCTCTTCCGTCAGGATGCCGCCGGCCGCGGCCGGAGAGAAGACGTCCGCCTCGACGCCGAGGATCTCCCCGGGATCGACGACCCGGATCGCGGCGCCCGGCTGTGCCTTCAGGAACGCGTCGACGGCGGCCGGCTCGCGGTCGCAGACGATGAGGCGCGCGCCCTCCTTCAGGTAGAGTCCCGCCAGGTGGAACCCGACGGCGCCCAGCCCCTGCACGGCGATCGTCTTCCCCTCGAGAGACTCGGAACCCCAGAGGAATCTCGCCCCCTGCTTCACGGCCATGTAGACCCCGTGGGCGGTGGGGGTGCCGGTGGGGCCCAGAGGCCCCTTCGGCCCGCCCACGAAGTGCAGCGAGAAGTGCTCGTTCACGACGTCGGCGAGCTCCGGAGGGAACTTCATGTCCGGTCCGGCGGTATTCCGGGTCCGGTCCGTCGCGTAGGCCAGGAAGCCGACCTGGTCGAGGTCGCCGAGGTCGACCGGCGCCATCTGGACGGTCGTCTTGCAGCCGCCCATCGGCAGGCCGGCCGCCACGTTCTTGAATGTCATCCCGCGGCCGAGGTTCATCCCGTCGACGAAGACGTCGATCTCGTCCTCGCCCGGCTCGTGGCGCCGGATCCCGCCCATCACGATCGACGAGCGCCGGTTGTTGACGCCGCGCTTGTCGCTGTGGATGTGGTTGACGAAGCGGATGTCGAGCTTCTCGTGAAAGTAGCAATCGAGGAGGATGTGCCTCCCCTTCCGCATCAGCTCCTTGACCCTGCCGAGGTGCGCCGACATCCCATGCTTCTCGAAGGCCGCCTCCGTCTGGGCGTGATTGAGGTACCGCCCGTCGGACGGGCAGAGGGTCCAGGCGGTGAACGCCGCGTTGTACCGGGCGAACGACGTGTCGGCGTCCCACTCTCGCGCCGCGTAGAGGGAGAAGACGTCGCACCTCCAGTCGTAGTGGATCCGCAGGCGGTTCAGCCCCTCCGCGCGCAGGACTTCGAAAACGCTCTCTTTCATGTCAGTGGACCTCCTGAGCACCGAGGCTCATGGCGACCTCTCCGATCCGCGGCTCTCCCCCGCCTCGCGGGAAGCGCCGGAACGAAAGGTAGAAGGTGATGGATGCCGTCGCGTAGAGCGCGGCGGTCAGGTAGAACGGAAGCGCGTAGCCCCAGCGCGCGATCAGAGCCCCGGCGCCTCCGGCGCTCGCGGCCCAGCCGAGGTTCCAGACGAGGTTGTTGACGCTGCTCGAGCGGGCGCGAAGGCCCGGCGGGAGGGCCTCCATGACGAAGGTCTGCAGCAACGGCGTCCCGGCCTGCATGAGCATCGCGCGGAGCCAGAACGCCCCGACTGCTACGGCGAGTCGGCTCTCCGCCCCCATCGTGACGAGGAATGGGAGCGAGAGGAGCTCGAACGCGACGGCCGTCCGGAGGGTCCCGAACCGGCGCGCGACGAGCGGCGCGGCGAGGCCCGCGACCGCCGTGACGATCGACGCGATCGAGAAGTACGCCCCGATCTGCGCGGCCGAGCAGGCGAAGCGGTCCTTGAAGTAGAGGTTCATGAAGGGGACGACGAGGCCGGCGCCGCACCCGACGAGGAGGAAGTTGAACGCGATCGGGACGAGCAGTCGTCCCGAACCGGGCGGCTGCACCGCCCGCTGCTGCTCGGCCGACGCCTCCTGCAGCCCGCGCAGCCGCAGGAGCGGCAGGGAGGCGGAGAACGCGACGAGCCCGCCCAGGACGAGCACCCCCCGGTACGCCCCGAGCGACCCGGGCCGGACTGCGTCGGGAAGAGAGAGCAGGGCGGCAGGCAGGAAGCCGCCGACGGCGCTCCCCACGACGCCGGCCAGGAGAGCCGCCGAGAAGACGACGCTGAAGAGGTGCGTCCGCTCGCGCGACCCGGAGTGCTCGGTCAGGAATGGCAGGGCGGCGATCTGGTAGAGCGACTGGCCGGCGCCTCCGAGGAAGCTCAAGGCGAGGATCGCCCCCGGATCCGTCACGAGGGCCCGGAGCAGGAGGCCGATTCCCTCGGCGGCGAGGCCGAGCATCAGGCAGCGGCGCCGGCCCCAGCGCTCCGCGAAGAGCCCCGCCGGGAGGGCCGCGAGGGCGATGCCGGCCCCCGTCATCGCAAGGGCCCGGCCGACGAACGGCGCCTGGTGGCCGGCCTCGACGAGATAGAGGTTGAAGAGGACCCCCTGGATTCCCCGGGCGACCCAGACGAGGAAAACGGAGACGACGAGCAGCCTCGCGGGCTGCGAGAAGGCGCGCGCTGCCTCGACGTAGTCGCTAAAGACGGCGCGCAGCCCTCTCACGGGAGAGAGCTCGTCCGCTGATCGCCCGTCGCTTCCGCGGCCGGGCGCGGAGCCTTCCAGACCGACCTCGCCAGCCTCATCAGGTTTCCGCCCAGGAGCGCCTCGAGGTCCGCCGTCCGGAAGCCGCGGGAGAGGAGGACCTCGACGACCCGCTCCAGCTGCTCCGGCTCGACGAACCGCAGCGGCTCGTCGTAGCCGAGCCCCGGCGGGAAGGTCGCGCGCATCTTGACGAGGATCTCGTCCAGCTCCTGCCGGTCGAAGACGTAGTCGAGCCCCAGGGCGACGTGCCCGGGACCGACGAGAGAGACGACGTGCTCGACGTGGCGCACGAAGGTCTCGACGAGGTCCTCGCCCGGGCCGAGGAAGACGCTCAGGCCGTTGAGGCCGACGACGCCCCCCGTCGCGGCGCAGGCGCGGATCAGGTCGTCGGGGACGTTCCGCGGGTGCGCGTGAACCGCTCTCGCGTTGCTGTGCGAGAAGATGACCGGCTTCGTGACGACCTCGAAGACGTCGCGGACGGTGCGGTACCCGGTGTGGCTGCAGCAGACCTGCATCCCCACGCGCTCCATCTCGGCGATGACCTCGCGTCCGTAGGCCGTCAGGCCCGTGTCCTCGTCCTGGCACCCGCCTCCGACCCGGTTGTTCCGGTTGTAAGCCAGGAGCATCCAGCGGACACCGAGGTCGTAGTAGGTCTCGATGAGGCTCGGCTGGTCCGCGATCGCGTTCGCGCCCTCGATGTCGAAGCCGACGGCGAGGCGGCCGGTCGCGCGGGCCCGCTCGACGTCGTCCGCCGTGCCGATGAGCACGTACTCGTCGGGCCGCGCCTTCAGCCAGTGGCGCATGTCGGCCAGCGTGCGCAGGTGCTCCTCGACGCCCATGTCGCCGAAGCCGACGTTGAGCATCACGGCGTCGACGCCCGCCGAACGGTAGCGCCGGAGCTGCGGCAGGAACGACGTGTCGTTCGGGCGTCCCACCGGCATGCAGCCGTGGTTGTCCCAGACCAGTCCGTCGCGCAGCAGGGCGCTGGCGTTCCTCGTTTCGGCCGGCCTGCTCGTACTCACGGTGCGACCTCCGCCGGCGCCTCGAAAGCCGCCGCGGCGCGGCGCCGCTCCCTCCGCTCGATGGCCTTCACGATGACCTTCTGGCGCTTCTGGTTGATCGGAAAGCGCCAGATCATGACGGCCGAGATCAGGTAGCAGACGGCCGGCATCACCGAGAGCGAGAGGAACAAGCCGACGAGCCCGCCCGGTGTCTGCTTCGCGACCGTGGCGTCGAAGCCGAACGCGCCGGCGAGCGCGAGCCCGGCCCCCGCTCCGATCCCGATGTTGAGCTTCTGGATCATCCCGTAGAGGGCGAAGTAAGTCCCTCCCTGGTCGGTACCGAACCGCCAGCGTCCGTAGTCGACGACGTCCGCCAGCATCGCCGGCCCGGCGACCGGATCCACCACGACCATGGCGTTCAGCAGCAGCAGAGTGACCCCGACGAGGACCGCGGCTCCGGGTCCCGGCGAGATGAAGATGTACCCGAGCGAGGCGATGCTCGCTCCGACGTAGCCGGCGGCCCACACCTGCTGCTTCCCGAACCGCCTGCAGAGCCAGCCCCAGACGGGCGTGGCCAGGATGGCGACCGGAATGCTGAGGACGAGCAGCCCCGAGAACTTCGCGCCGAGCTTCTGGTAGCCGTCGATGTAGAAGAACGCCACGCCCCAGGCCATGCCTGCGCCCAGGCCCCCGACCAGGTACATCGCCATGAATCTCCAGAGAGGGCGATTCCCCGCGATCGCACGCATCGCTCCCCGGAAGGGGTTGGCGGCCGGCCGTGCGGCGACGGCCCCGTTCGGGACGACGAACGCGGCGATCAGGGCCGCGGTGGGCAGGGTGACGGCGGCGAAGATCGCGCACCAGCGCAGCGTGACGGGCGTGAACTCGGTCGTTCCGAGGAAGGGCCCGGCGGCCATCGGCATGCCGAAGAACGCGAGGTAACCGAAGTATCCGGACATGGCGCGCCAGCTCGCTATCCGAGTCCGCTCGCGGTAGTCCTCCGTCAGCTCCGCCATCCAGGCGTAGTACGGAACGGCGCACATCGACCAGCCGATGTCCGCGAGCAGAAACCAGCCAAGGAACGAGAGCGTCGTGACCTTGCCGACCGGGACGTAGAGGAACCAGCAGGCCAGGACCGCGAGCAGGGACCCTCCGACGAGAAACGGTTTCCGGGTACCTCGCCGGGCCCGGTAGCGGTCGGACAGGTAGCCGATGACCGGATCGGTCACCGCGTTGAAGCTCCGGGCGATCATCAGCACGAGGGCGATCTGCGCCAGGCCGAGCCCGAAGAATTTCGCGTAGATCCCCTGGATCACCGAGATCGCGGGGCCCATGAGGAAGAAGAGCGGCAACGTCGGAAGGGCGTACGCGGCCAGCACTCGCCAGCCGAGGCCCTTCGGGGCGGCGGACGCTTCAGGAGCTTTCGTCACGGGTTCCGTCATCGGCGGTCGCCTCTCGTCTCTGAAGAGCCCGGTCGTCGCGGGCGGCCGGTACGTCTCATGTCGGGAGCCCCAGCTGGTCGACGAAGAAGGCGAGCAACTCGGCCTGCTGGAGGCGCTGCGCGGCCTCGCCCACGGCGCGTTGCCCCGCGCTCCGGCGGACCCGGAGCAGGACGGGACGGCCGGAGGACGTCGCCCGCTGCATCCGTGCCGCCAGCTTGCGGCCGTGCCACGCGGGACACCGCGGTTCGTTCGACACGCAGTCCAGGAGGACCGCCGGGTAAGCCACTCCGTCGACGACGTTCTGGTACGGGGACCAGGAGAGGAGGACCCGGCTCATCTCCGGTTCGTTCGGATCCCCGTCCTCCAACCTCGCGATCATCCAGGTGAGGGGGTCCCGGACGAGCGCGAACTGGTCGGTGATGGGGACCTGGGGGACGGCGGCCCGGAACAGGTCGGGGCGCTTGACCGCAGCCACGGCGGCCAGCGTACCGCCGCTGGAGGTCCCGTAGACGCCCAGCCGTCCGGGCATCGTGACGCCTCGGGCCACGAGGTCCTCGGCGACGGCGTAGAGATCGTCGAATCCGTTCTGCTTCCGCGCGAGCTGCCCGGCCCGCCACCAGTCGGGCCCGAACTCCCCGCCCCCGCGTACGTGGGCGATCACGAGAGCGCCGCCCGACCGGACCCAGGCGGCCAGAAACGGGACCGGCCATCCGGGCAGGAAGGCGACGTTGAACCCGCCGTGCGCGTGGACGATCGTGGGCCGGGACCCGGACCGGTCGTCCTTCCGCGTCACGACGCGATAGCGGACCCGGGTGCCGTCCGCGCTCGTGGCGGAGTGGTCGGTCACGAGGGCGTCGAGCCGGGCCCCGGGCGGCGTGAGGGGTTCGCTCGTCCGATCGACGACGCTGGCGCGGTAGAGCGCCGGGGCCTGGGTCAGCGAGGAGTAGACGAAGACGACATCGTCGTCGCCCCCGACGGCGACGCAGTCCAGGAACGCGATCGCGACGGCATTCGTGCTGGTCGTGTTCACGACTCCCCGTCCCGGCAGGGCGATCTCTCCCTCGACCTGGCCGTCGGCGCCGAGAACGCGCAGGCGGGCGTAGGTGTCGACGAGCTCCACGAGGACCAGGCGCTGCCCGACGGCGGCGATAGAGGCGAGGACGGCGTCGGAGCCCGGGACGAGCTCCTGCCAGGCGTCGCGGTCCGAAGGAGTGTCGAGCGGGATCGAGACCAGCCGGCCCCGCGCGGCACCGTCGGTCGTGATGGCGATGAACTTCTCGCCCAGGACGACGCCGCGGAACATGCCGGGCACGGCCTTCAGGAACGGACGCCAGGCGCCGCCGATCTCCCGGATGAAGTCGGGCCTCGGCTCCATGTGGTTGGAGTAGACGAGGACGTAGCGGCCGCCCGCGGCGCTCGCGGGCCACGACATCGGGTGGCCCAGGTCGAGCGGCTCCGGCTTCGTCGGCGGCGCCTCGCCCAGGGTGAGGTGGAAGATGAGGCTGTCGCTCTTCGAGACGGCCGGATCGATGGCCCGATAGGTGAATCCGCTTCCGTCCGGCAGCCAGACCGGGGACGTCGCCCGCTCCTGCGGGACGCCCGCGAGGAGGAGCTCGCCCGTCTCCACGTCGATGACCTGGAACGACTCGGGCTCCCGCCCCACTGCGGACCGCGAGTACGCCAGCCTGCGGCCGTCGGGCGAGGGGACGAACCAGGGAATGAGCAGCGGCTCGCTGGTTCGCAGCACGTTCAGGTCGACGACCCGGCGGCCCTCTCCCGTCGGTGTCTCCGCGACCTCGAGAATTGCCAGGTCCTCGCCCTCCGGCACCCGCTGCCGGAACCAGCGGCCACCGCCGTACTGCGGCGCCGACACGGCCTGGTTGGAGTCGAGCGCGGCGATGCGCTCACAAAGGTCTGCGAACCCGGGCCGCGCCGCGAGCCAGGACGCCGCCCGCGCGTCCTGCTCCGCCTGCCACGAGAGGACCGTCTCGGTCTCCTCCTCGAGCCAGGCATCCGGGTCCTCAAAGCTCACGGACCCGAACGAGACCATCGCCGCTGCGGGTTCCGTCTTCGGGTCGTCGAGCGTCATGGCCGGCTCCTTCACGTCATCGCCGTTTCACGAGACCGCGTCGAGGAAATCCCGGACGAGGGGCACGACCGTCGCCGGATCGAGGCAGACGGAGTGGTCGCGGCCGGGGATCTCCGTCACGCGCCAGCCCATCGCCTCGAGCTCTCCGCGTCGGTCGCGGATCGTCGAGGCGATCGAGATCGGGACTTCGTGCCCTGCCGTGGGGTCGCCCTCCGAGCCGGCGTACGCCATCCGCGGGCAGGCGATTCGGGCAACGGCTTCCGCCTCGGGCCAGTTCAGGACGCTCTCGTAGAAGGTGACCCACTGCGCGTACTGCGCCGGCTCGCGCAGGACCACCGTCGCCGAGGCCGGCGGATCTGCCGCCGCCTCGCGGCTCGCCCGGAGGATCTCCGCGTACGGACCGCCGAGCGGAGGCCAGCCCCCGCAGACGAGCGCCGTCAGCCGATCCGTTCGCGACGCGAGCTGCAGCCCCGCGGCTCCTCCCCAGGAGAAGCCCCAGAAGGCGAAGCGGTCGAACCCGGCGGCGTCGGCCACGCGAAGGAGGTCCGTAGAGACGCGGTCGGCGGTGAGCTCGGCGGTCGGGATCGAGCCGCTCCTGCCGATGCTCGGATAGTCGGCGACGAGGACGCGGTAGCGGTCCGTCAGCCGGTCGAGGTAACCGCGCAGGACCGCGGCGCCCTCCTCGCCGAAGATCTCGCCCTGCGAGGCCATGAGGGGAAAACCGAGGAAGAGGGGGACGCCTTCTCCGTGCACCTCGAAGTGAATGTGGCTCGAGGGAATGCAGGCGCTATCGAAGACCATCGGTGCTCCCATCCTCCGCGGTCGGACCGTCCTCGCGGCGCAGCCACTCCTCGACGAGATCGTCGAGGACCGGCAGGGTCACGGCTCCCGCCGCCATCAGCGCGTCGTGGAAGGCCCGAATCCGGAACCTCTCTCCGAGCCTCCCCTCGGCCCGGCGCCGGAGCTCGCGGAACTTCAGGTTCCCCAGCTGGTAGACGAGCGCCTGACCCGGCCACGCGATGTATCGGTCCACCTCGGCCTCGATCGTCGGAAGCGGAAGGGCCAGGTGGCGCGCCATCTCCTCGACGGCGCGTTCGCGGCTCCAGCCGTACCAGTGAATTCCCGTGTCGACGACGAGCCGCAGCGCCCTCCACGTCTCCCCTTCCAGCCGGCCGTAGCGTTCGTGCGGCGTCTCGTAGATCCCCATCTCCTCGCCGAGGCCCTCGCAGTAGAGAGCCCACCCTTCGAGGCAGACGAGATAGCGGAGCGCGCCGTGGCGCCGGAAGGCAGGAAGGTGCTCCGCTTCCTGCAGGAGCGCCAGGTGCATGAGGTGCCCGGGCCAGGCCTCGTGCAGCGTCAGCGCCGGGAGGAACCAGGTCGGGAGTCTCGCGGGAAGGCTCGTGATCTGGAAGATCCCCGGCCCGGTCCGGTCGGCGGGGTTGGCCTGCGCGTAGGCCGGGGGGAGGCGCTCGGCGGCCGCTTCCGGGATCGTCTCCACGCCATAGGTCATTCTCGGAATGAGCCCGAAGAAGGCGGGTATGCGGGCGTCGATCCGCTTGCAGAGGACCTGCGCCCTCTCCCGGAGCGCTTCCTTCGAGGGAACGAGGAACTCCGCCCCCGCGAGGAACCGGCGATAGCCGGCAACGTCTCCGGGGAAGCCCGCCTCCGCGGCGACGGCTTCGATCTCGCCCTCGAGGCGCTTCCTCTCGGAGAGCCCCAGCTCGTGGATCTCCTCCGGCCCGAGATCGAGGGTGGTCTGGTCCTTCAGCAGGGCGCGGTAGAGCTCCCGGCCGAGCGGGGCATCGGTACAGGTGACGGTCTCGCGAGCGCCTTCGGCGAGGGGTCCCTCGACGAACGCGGCGAACTCCTCGAAGGCGGGGAGCAGCTCGTTGCGGGCGAGAGCCTCCGCGCGAGAGGCGGCGTTCCGGACCATCTCGCGTCCTGCCGCGGCGGAGCGCTGGAAGGGCTTCAACCAGGGCTGGGCCTCGACCGGCCCGGAGGCGATTCCGCGGGTGCTCCCGGCCACCAGGTCGAGGACGCGACGCGGGTACCGGAACCCCCGCTCGCGCCCTTCTTCGAGACGTTCCTTGAGGTCGCGGAGGTACGCCGGAAGCGTCGCGAGACGGTCGACGTAGCGCTCGGCCGACGCCGCGTCGTCGATGCTCGCGGTGTTCGCGAAGTGGGCCGCCATGAGCGCGGGACTGTTCGGGAAAAGAGAGGGCCTCAGGTGCTCGGCGACCTCGTGAAGAGCGCGGAGGCTCCCGAGCTCGTGACGGAGGAGAGCGTGAGTGGCCCGGTCCTCTGCTTCGAGCCCGTCGGCGGGAATCGCCTCGACCTCGGCGAGGAGGACTCTCGCCGTGCGATACCGGCGCTCGTGATCGGCGGGCGACTCGCGGAAGAGGACGGAGTCGGGGGTCGACTCGCCGGCGAGCACGGCCGTCAGCGGGAGCTCGTGGCAGAGGAACTCCCAGTGGCGCGCCGCGAGGTCCGCGAGGACCGCGGAGGGCGGCGCGGCGCTCACGAGGCGGTCCCTTCGGCCCTTCCGGGATTCGCAGGAGCGGCGGCTACCGGAACACCGGGCGTCAGAAGCCTCCGGACGACCCCGGCGATGAGCTCGGGCTCGACATATGGGAAGTTGTGCCCCGTCCCGGCCGGGGCGTAGGCCCGCTCCGCCCGGCTCGAGCACGAGAGGTACCTCCCCATCGAGCCCTTGTAAAAGCGCCGCAGCCGGTTCACGTCGACCGGCCGTCCGGTCTGCCGCTCGACCGTCTTCACGACGTAGTCGAGCTCCTGCTCCGCCATGTCGGCCGGGTTCACGAGGATGACCGGCAGGTCGCCGAGGTCTCCGTCGTAAGGCGTCGTGTCCCATCCGACCCGTGCGAGGCCGGCGGGAGTCAGCTCCGAGTAGATCGACGCGCTCGTGCAGGCGCCCTTCGTTCCGCAGTCGATCGCCCGGAGCGCCCGGCCGGCCTCGCCGAGGCGCTCCTCGACGAGGTCGAGCACCTTCTTGAAGACGGGCGGTGCCGTCTTCCTCATGCGCCTCCCGGCAAAGTCGGTGTGGAATCCGAAGAGGCGCGGCAGCGCGTTCAGGACCGCTCCGTACCGCATCTGGAAGAGGCCCGGAAGGGGCGGTCCGTAGATGATCGTGTCGGGAGGCGTCGGGTCGAGGAGGACGAGGCCGGCCAGCCGCTCCGGGTGGCGCCGCGCCATGTTCGCGACGAGGAGGCCGCCGAAGGAGTGGCCGACGAGGACGAATGGCCCCTTCTCCCCGGCAGCGTCGAGGGCGGCGAAGATCTCTTCCGCTTCCCGCACCGTCGAGCGCGGAAATGGACCGATATCGCTCCAGCCGGTTCCGGGACGATCGACGAGGATCGAGCGCGTCTCTTCCCTCAGCATCCGATGAAGGTGGTGGATGGCGAAGCCGCCCACGTGCCCCCCGGCCATCCAGACGACCGAGGGCTTCCCCCCGCTCTCTCCCTCGGCGACGACGTGCATCCGGTAGCCGCCCACGTCGACGAGCCGGCCGGGCGGCGGATGCAGGGCGCGCGTCCGCGCCACGTGAACGAGATGCCAGACGGACCCGAGCGCCAGGAGCCCCGCGACGACCAGCAGCGCGGTGCCGACGGCCGCCGCCCCCGTCCCGCCGCTGGCCCGGCCGACGCGCAGACACCATCCTCCGAGCAGCGCCACGACGGCGGCGACCGGCAGTCCGGCCCAGTCGCGGCTGAGGAATGACAGGACGGGGTTTCCCATGGCAGCGCCCTTCCCTCCGATCCCGGAGGTTCGATCCGCACGGTGCGGGCCGCATCTTCGACCACCGCCGCCCGCCTCGGGCGGCGGTGGTCTCGGGTGGGCGAGCGACTACAGCTTGAAGCCGAACCCCGCGCCGATCGTGCGCGGCTGCTGGCTGACCGGCGACGGCACCCCGCCGAGCGGGATCGCCGGCTGCACGGCGTCGTTCTGGTCGAGCAGGTTATGGCCGTACACCGAGAACTCCACCTGGCCGATGGACAGGGAGAGGCGTGCGTTCAGGCCGCCGATGACGTCCGACTCGAGCGGAGGGATCCCGTAGTTGCGGAGGTTGATTGCGTAGGAGCCGACGCTCTGGTAGTCGACGTGGAACATCCCGGGCATCTCCGGCGACCAGCGGAAGCTCCAGTCCGCCGCCAGGCCGAGCGTGTACTTGGAGACGTAGTCGATCTGGTCCCCTTCGTTGTGAGCGACGGAGGTGGAGTCGTACTTCGAGTCGTTGTAGTTCCCCGACACCGTGAACCTGAGCGCCCGGCTCGCCGCGATCGTGAGCTGCAGGTCGACGCCCGTGCCGCTGGCCTTGCCCACGTTCGCGGTCTGGACGAGGGGGAGGCCCGGGCACGTCGTCAGCGTCTGGATGTCCGACCACTCGTTGTGGAAGATCGCCCCCTGCGCCACGAAGCGGCCCTGGTCCACGCTGACGCTGGAGCCGACCTCGTAGGTCCAGAGCGTCTCGGGGTCGTAGGCCTCGGGGAGCGTGCAGCCCGCGGGGAGGTTGTTGAACCCGCCGCTCCGGAATCCCTTGGCCGCGCTGGCGTAAAAGAGCTTTCCGTCGGCCGGACGCCAGGAGAGAACGACCCGGGGATTGAAGGACGTGAAGGTCTCTTCGTGGCTTTCGGGGGGCAGCGGCGTGCCGAAGCTCACCTGGTAGCCGGACTGCTCACGCTTGTCGCGGAATTCCCGAAGGCCGAGTGTCGCCGCGAACTTCGGCGAGAAGGCGTAGCTGGCCTCGCCGAACAGGGCCATCTGCTCGGATTTCTGGTTCTGCTGGAAATCGAGGATCTCCATTCCCGGCAGGGGATTGGGTGTCGAGATCGTTCCCTGGATGCTGTCGGTCGTGGCGTGGCGGTAGTAGAGGCCAGCGGTCCAGGTGAACGGGCCGAGGCCCTTCGAGGCGAAGCGGAGTTCCTGGTTCCACTGCTTGGCGTCTCCGTCGGTCCAGTAGTTGACGCTCTTGACCGTGCCCGGAGGGAACCCGAAGAGGTCGTAGATCGGTCCGAAGATCGACGTGAAGTCGTTCGTCGACTTGCCGGTATCGTGGCCGTAGCCCGTCGAGCTCAGGATCGTGAACGCGCCGGCGTCGAAGTTGAGGATCAGGTTCCCGATCTTCGACCGGCCCTCGTACGGCTGCTCGATGATGTACGGTGCGGTGCGGTCCTTGTCGGCAAAGTTCGGTCCCTTGTAGTCCCCGTTCTGCCCCATGAGGAGGAGCGACGCGGAGAACTTCTCGCTCGGGGTCCAGAGGGTCTTGATGCGGAGCGTCTTCGTGTCGCCGCCGTTGACGTCCTCCCCGTTCGCGAGCGGGTAGTTCACCCACGAGGCGTTGCGCTCGTAGCCGCCGACGAGCCGGACCGCGAGTTGGTCCTTGATGAGGGGGAGGTTCACGACCAGGGAAGCGCGACCGGTCGCGGCGCCGTCCGTGACCGCGCCGGCCGCGCTGTCGAACTCGAGCCCCAGGGCGTCGAGCTTCGGGTCCTTCGTCATGTACTTGATCGTGCCCCCCATCGACCCGGCCCCGTACAGGGTTCCCTGCGGCCCGCGCAGGACCTCGACGCGGTCGAGGTCGATCATCTGGACGGCGAGAGCGCTCCCCGCAGAGTCGCCGGCGATCGACGTTTCATCCAGGTAGAGACCTGTCGTCGGCAGGTTCTGGGGAGACGATATGCCCCTTATCTGAACGCGGGTCGAGCCTGCCTGGCTTTCCACCATGGACATGCCCGGGATGGTCGCGGCGATCTGGTTGAGGTCGGTGACGCCCTGATCTTGAATGGCTTCTCCGCCGACCGCGGAGATCGCCGCCGGAACGTCGAGAATCTGCTCCTCGCGTTTCTGCGGCGTGACAGTGACGTTGGCGAAGTAGGAGAAGTCGAGGCTGAAGTCCTTCGTGGCGGACTGGCCGGCCGCGAGCGTCAGCTCGGCCTTGCCAGGGGTGAAGGAGCTGAGGGTGGCGGTCACGCGGTAGGAGCCGGGAGCCACGTTCGCAAAGGCGTAGTGGCCCTGCGCGTTGGCCTGGGTGAAGCGCCGGCCGCCGCCCTTGACCGTTTCCATCTGCACGCTCGCCCCGGGCAGCGCGCCCCCGCTCGTGTCACGGACGACGCCCGAGAGAGACGCGACCCCCTGCGCGTCCGCGGCCTGCGGAACCAGACCGAGTGCCAGGAGAATCACCAACCCACGCGCAACGCCAACGCTCCTCATGGCCAGCCCTCCTCGGCGAACCGAACTGTTTTCGACTCGTCGGTCGGAATGATGGGTCGAAGAAATTGCGATGTCAAGGGTAGCCGTGAGTTTCCGTTCGGGGCCCCTCGCCTGTCCCGGTTCGGCAGCTCCCCCGCGAACGTGTGCGGGGGAACTCCTGGCGAAGGGAAGGAAGCGCTACGCGGAGCGCGAGCCGGGGCGGTCGGCGGATCCAGGGACGACCGTAAACGCCGGGACCACGGGAGGCCCGCCCCAGTCCGGCGGCGGCGACAGGACGGCCCGGTAGATCTCGAAAACGTGTCCGGCCAGGTGTGACTGCGTTCTCTCCCCGTTCTTCTCGAGGTGCTCGAGGATCCAGAGGTTCGCGGCCTGCCTGGCGGCGAGGGATACCGTCACGAGCAGCTCCGCCGGAAGATCCTTGCGGACGGCCCCGAGCTCCTGCCCCCGGCGGACGTACGCCTCCTCCCAGGCGCGGCGCTTCGCCGCGAACTCGCCGAGGACTCCTCCGCCGTTCGGGTCGGCTGCAGCCCTGTTCAGGATCTTCGAGGCCGCGAGGAGCCAGGGCTCCTGGTTGCAGCGGGTGAGGTTCTCCCGGGCTGCCGCCTGGACGGACGACCAGAAGGTCTCGGCGGTCAGGGTCTTCAGGTTCACGCGACCCTCGAGCCGGAGGAGCTTCCACGCCTCGTCGAGGACGGTCGAGCAGAGGTCGGCCTTGTCAGCGAAGTAGTAGTAGACCGAGGCCTTCCCGATCCCGGACCTCTCGGCGATCGCCACGAGCGCGGCACCGTCGTAGCCCTTCTCGGCAAACTCCTCCGCAGCGGCGGCGATCAGACCGTGCCGTCGTTCGGCGGAGAGCTTCTGAAAACGGGGGAGCGCCATGCCTTTCAGTATAGGCAACCCGTCATCGCGGACGTCTACGGACCCGGCACCGGGTAGCATTCCCGCGGAGGGCGTGCGCGAGTGGAACAGACGTTGACCCCGACGACGTGCTGGAGCACCGAGGCATTCCGGCGGCACGGAGAGCTCGTGCTCCGGCTTCTCAGCGACTTCGTCGAGACGAGCCGGCGTGGGGACGGAAAGGTCGCCCGCCTCGAGGACGTCGGCGCCCTCATCCGGAGCCTCGGGATCGAGGACCTGATCGCAGAGGGGGGCGTGAGCGACGCACAGTTCGAGAAGCTCGTGAGGGGCTTCCTCGACGGGGCGACGCGGCTCCAACACCCCGGCTACATGGCCCACCAGATCGCGCTCCCCCACTACGGCGCGGCCCTCGCCGACCTGATCGCGGGCGTCCTGAACAACGGGATGTCCGTCTACGAGATGGGACCCACGGCCGGTGCCATCGAAGTCGCGATGATCGACTGGATGCTCTCGAAGGTCGGGTGGCAGCCGACCGGCCGCGACCCGGACAGGCCTCCCGCGCCCGGAGCCGCAGGGGGAGGGGTGCTGACGAATGGCGGCTCGCTCGCGAACCTCACCGCCCTCCTCGCCGCCCGCGCGGCGATCGCCCCGGAGGCCTGGGAGAGAGGCACGCCCTCCGACCTCGTCCTCCTCGCCTCGGGGAGCGCCCACTACTCCGTCGCGCGGGCCGCCGCGATCCTGGGCCTCGGCACGCAGGCCCTCGTGAAGGTCCCCTGCGACGCCTTCGGCCGCCTGCTGCCCGAGGCGCTCCCCGCGGTGGTCGAGCGGGTCGGTGCCGAAGGGCGCCGCGTGCTCGCCGTCTGCGCCAACGCCTGCGCCACCGCCACCGGCCTCTACGATCCGCTGGCCGAGGTCGGCGCCTTCTGCCGGGAGCGAGGGCTCTGGTTCCACGTCGACGGGGCGCACGGGGCCTCGGTGCTCATCCACCCGACCGAGTCGCGGCGGCTCGCGGGCGTCGAGCTCGCCGACTCGCTCGTCTGGGACGCGCACAAGCTCCTCCAGACCTCGGCGCTCTGCACTGCCGTTCTTTTCAGAGACGGGGCCACGCTGGGCCGGGCCTTCCGGCAGGACGCGGTCTACGTGACCGAGGGGCACCGCGAAACCGGCGTCGATTTCATCGAGCAGCAGTTCGAGTGCACCAAGACCCCACTGGGCCTGAAGCTCCTCCTGACGCTCGCCTTCGTCGGCGAGGCGGGGATGGCCGCAAACATAGAGGCCGTCTTCGGCCTTGCCGGGCGAGTCCACGATCAGATCTCCCGGCGCGAAGGCTTCGAGACGCTCTGCCCGCCCGAGTCGAACATCCTCTGCTTCCGGTACGCCGGCGACGACGCGATCCAGTCCCGAATCCGGCAGGAGCTGATGAGGCGCGGCGATTTCCTCGTGACCCAGGCGGACGTCGCCGGCCGGCGCTGGCTCCGGCTCACCCTGATGAACCCGCTGACGGACGAGGCGACGATCGACAGGCTGCTCGAAACGATCGAGTCGCTCGGCCGGGACCTCGAGCGCGACAGGGCGCCGGCGGGATCCGCCTGACGCAGCGGCGTCCGCTGTCGGCCGGGACGAGGTTTCCGGGCCGCGGCGACCTGTCCGGGTCCTTCGCCGCCTACAATGCCCGTTGGCCCGCGCATCCCGCGCGGGTCACCGCCATCCCGACCGAAGACGCACCCGGAGGAGAAGCCATGAAGATCCCGCGAGGGCGCATCCTCGCCGCCCTGCTCGCCACGGCGGCCGCGGCGGCCCCCCTTTACGCCCAGGACATTCCCGTCGTCGAGCGGACCCTGCCGAACGGCATGAAGCTCCTGATGGTCGCGAGGCACGATCAGCCGACGGTCTCCTGCGGCTGGCTGGCCCGCGTCGGGAGCGCCAACGAACGCCCCGGCATCACCGGCCTCGCCCACCTCTTCGAGCACATGATGTTCAAGGGGACGAAGACGATCGGCACGAAGGACGCCGCGCGCGACCTCGAGCTGAACCGGCTCCAGGACGAGGTGCAGGTCGGGATCCGCGAGGAGATGTCGGTCCTGCGCGAAAAGCAGCGGCGCGGCGAGATCCGGGACATGATGGATCCCGCCGTCCGCACGCCCCGCCTGACGGAGCTCCTCGCGAAGTTCGACGCGCTCGTGAAGGAGCAGCGCGCGCTCATCGTCAAGGACGAGATGGACAAGCTCTACCAGGAGGAGGGCTCGACCGGGCTGAACGCCTCGACGAGCAACGACCGGACCTTCTACATCGTCGGCCTCCCGGCGAACAAGCTCGAGCTCTGGGCCTGGCTCGAGTCCGACCGGCTCGCGAACCCGGTCTTCCGCGAGTTCTACAGCGAGCGCAACGTCATCCTCGAGGAGCGGCGGCAGACCCTCGAGTCGCGCCCCGGCGGGACGGTGAACGAGGCGTTCAACGCGATGACCTGGATGGCCCACCCGTACAGCTGGGAGGTCATCGGCTGGCCGAGCGACATCGCCCAGGTGACGCGCGAGCAGGGGAGCGAGTTCTTCGCCACCTACTACGCCCCGAACAACCTCACGGCGATTCTCGTCGGCGACCTCGACCCCGAGAAGACGTACGCCCTCATGGAGAAGTACTTCGGCCGGATCCCCGCGAACCCGAAGGGGGTCCCCGAGGTCGTGACGCTCGAGCCCGCGCAGCCCGCCGAGCAGCGGATGGTGGCCGAGGTCGAGATGACGCCATCGGTGGAGGCCGACTACAAGGCGGTCCCCGCCGTCCACCGCGACGCCGCGGCGCTGCAGGTCCTCGGCGTGATCCTCGGCGGCGCGCCGATGATGGGCCGGCCCGGCGCGGGCGGCGGCATGCGCCCGCCGTCGGGGCGGCTCCACCGGTCGCTCGTCCTCGACAAGAAGGTCGCGACGCGCGCCTCCGCCTCGTTCCGGGGCCAGAAGTACGGCGGACTCTTCGTGCTCACCGCGACCCCGGCTCCCGGCAAGCGGCCCGACGAGGTCGAGCCTCTCCTCTACGCCGAGCTCGAGAAGGTCGTGAAGGAGGGCGTCACCGACGACGAGCTCTCCCGGGCGAAGAACGCCATCCGCGTCGGCTACTACACCCGCCTCGAGAGCAACTCCGGCATCCGCGAATCGCTCTCCCAGGCCGAGAGCGCCGGCACCTACCGGGACCTCCTCGACGCCCCGAAGAAGGTCGAGGCCGTCACCCGCGAGGACGTCTCGCGCGTGGCGAAGCAGTACCTCGTGAAGGAGAGCCGCAGCGTCCTCCTCACGACCCGCAAGGGAGCGGGGAGTGGAGAGGGAATGCCGAGGCGGCGGCCCGGCGGGCCGCCGGCCCCCGGCGCCATGCCCGGAGCGCCTCCCGCCCCAGCCGCCGCGCCCGCCCCGGAGGTGAAGGGATGAACCGTTTCGTGAATTGCACCGCCCTTCTGCTCGCCGTGTCGGCGTCCTCGGCCTCCGGCCAGGCGATCCCCGACCGCCCCGAGAAGCTGGCGTACGCCCCCCTCACGTTCCAGGTGCCGAAGGCGAAGGACGCGAAGGTCGTCCTCAGGAACAAGGTCCCGGCGTACCTCGTCTCCGACCCGACGGGGGTCCCGCTCGTGAGGATCACCGTCTGGTGGCGGGGCGGCGCGTACCTGGAGCCGGCCGGCAAGGAAGGTCTCGCGAGCCTCTTCGGATCGCAGCTCGCCGTCGGCGGAACGCAGAAGAAGGACGCCGCCGCGGTCGAGGACCGCCTCGAGGCCCTCGCGGCCACCCTCTCGAGCAGCTGCGGGAACACGAGCGGCAGCCTCTATCTCCAGGTCCAGGAGAAGGACCTGGCCGAGGGCGTCGACCTGCTGATGCAGGCGCTCACGCAGCCGGCCTTCGCGCAGGACCGGCTCGACCTCGCCAAGAAGAGCGCGAGGCAGGCGCTCGAGCGGCGCAACGACGCCGTCACGTCGATCGCCCAGATCCAGATGCCCACTCTCCTCTTCGGCGAGAAGTTCTTCGCCACGGAAAACACGACGGCCGCGAGCCTCGACGCGATCTCGCGCGAGGACCTCCTCGCCTTCCATTCGGGACTCCTCCACCCGGCGAACCTCGCGGTCGCCGTCTCCGGGAAGTTCGAGAAGAAGGCCATGACCGACCTCCTGAACCGGACGGTCGGGGCGATCGCGCCCGGCACTTCGGCGCGCCCGAGCCCGAAGGTCCCGGCGCCGGACTTCACCCGCAAGCCCGGCCTCTACGTCTGCGACAAGGACGCCCCGCAGGCGATGCTCCAGTGGGCCTTCCCCGGCATGCGCCGCTCGGACCCCGACTGGTACCCGGCGATGGTGATGAACCACGTCCTCGGCGGCGGCGGCTTCGCGGCCCGGCTGATGAAGAAGATCCGCTCCGACGAAGGGCTCACGTACGGCGTGAGGACGGCTCTCGGCGAAGGGCCGTTCTACCGCGGCGACCTCACCGGCGGCCTGCAGACGAAGAACACGACCGTCGCCTACGCCCTCCGCCTCGCGCTCGCCGAGATGCAGCGGCTGAAGGACGAGCCACTCACCGTGGCCGAGCTGACCTCGATCCAGGACGGGCTCGTCGAGTCGTTCCCGGCCCAGTGGGGAAGCCGCCAGGCCATCGCGAACCGGTTCGCGGAGGAGCATCTCACCGGCTGGCCCGAGGACTGGTGGGTCGACTACCGGGAGAAGGTCCGGGCGGTGACCGCCCCCGACGTCCAGAAGCTGGCGAGGAGGCTCCTCGACCCCGAGAAGCTCGTCGTCCTCGCGGTCGGCAAGGCGTCCGGGATCGAAGCGGGCGACCCGGACCATCCGGGGGCGCTCAAGGACGCGGCGAAGCTTCCGCTCTCGCGGGTCGCGCTGCGCGACCCGCTCACGCTGAAGCCGATTCCCTGACGCCGTTTCCCGGAGGAGTGGCCGCGGGGAGGGTGACGGTGAAGGTCGTCCCCTCCCCGACGGCGCTCTCGAGCGAGATCGACCCGCCCATCCGCTCGCACAGCTCCTTCGATATGGCCAGGCCGAGCCCGGAGCCGCCGTACGCCGACGCGACGGCGGCATTCGCCTGCTGGAACGGCCGGAAGATCCGCTCCGCTTCCGCCGCGGTCATCCCGCAGCCGGTGTCGCGGACGTGGAGGGAGACGGTCCCGTCGCGCGCCGTCGAGCCGAGCGCGACGAGACCGTCGCGGGTGAACTTCGCGGCGTTTCCGACGAGGTTCAGAAGGACCTGCCGAAGGCGCGTCTCGTCGGCGAGGACCCAGACCTCGGAGTCGACGGAGAGGTAGAGGCGGTTGCCCCCCCGCTGGACGAGGGGAAGCGCCGCCGCCGCGACGTGCCCGAGGACGCGGGTCCCGTCGACCGGCCCGGTCCGGAAGGGGACGCTGCCGTGCTCGAGCCGGGCGAGGTCGAGGACGTCGTCGAGGAGGGCGAGCTGGTGAAGGGCGAGGTCCCTCACGCGCTCGGCGTCGGACAGCAGTTCACGGCGGCCGGGGAGCGCGAGCTGCTCGCAGAGGAGCTCGGCATAGCCGAGGACGCAGTTGAGGGGCGTCCGCAGCTCGTGAGCCAGCCAGGCAGCGAGGCGGGCCTTCTCGGTGGCGAGCTCCCGGGCGACGTCGCAGGACCCGCAGGCGCCTGCCAGGCGCATTCCCGGGAGGCGGGCTTCTGCGACCGGTGCAACGCCACCGGGTCCATCCGGCCCCCACCCTTCCGTCTGCTCGAATCGCTCCTGGTCCGGCATGTCGCCCTCCCGCAGCACGGTTCCGGCATTCCCCGGCTCCCGGTCTGGTCCAGACGACGCCAACTATCACCAATGCCCTTCCCCTGCGCATCCCCCGAACGGGTTACGAGAGGCCGGGCCGTGGAGCCCTACCCGCCGGGGGTCGGGACCGCCGCCGGAGCGGCGGCGGCCGGGGTCCCCTCCTTCACCTTCGACCAGTCGACCTGCGAGCCCCAGGCGCTGTGGGGGACCATGAAGACGGCGAGCGTGACGACCGCCGCGATGCCGACGGCGACGCGCGCGTCGCGCCCCCCGCGCGCCAGGAACGCGGCGACGACCCACGCGAGGACGGCGACGGCGGTCTTGTTGTCGGTCAGGTCGGTGCCGAAGGGCCAGCCGGTCCAATACGCCCCGAACGCGGCCTTCTGGACGAGCGGCCCGAGGAAGAGCCCGCCAATGGACAGGAGGCCGATGACGACGAGGGAGATCCGCAGGAGGCTCTTCTCGCCGCGCAGGGCGAGGAGGCCGGCCGCGTTGGCGACGAGCATCCCCGTGAACATCGTGACGATGTGCGGCGCCAGGATCACCGCGGGCACGGCCCCCTTGAACCGCGTGATGGCCGGCTTGGCCGGGAAGACGACCGTCTCGGCCCCGCGCTGCAGCCGCACCTGGTACTCGAGCTTCCCCGCCGGGGGCTGGTGCGGCAGCGCGGCCTTCAGCTCGCCCCCCTCGCGGACCATCGGGAGGAGGACGAAGGGGTCTTTCGTCGGATAGCGGCGCCAGGCCACGCTCCCGGTCACCTGCGGATCAATCCCCTTCACGACGACCGGCTGGTCGCCGTCGCCTCCCTGGGAGCGGAGGAGGCGGAGACGGATCTCGTCCCCTCCGAGCGTCACCTTCCCGCGGACGGGGTTCGTCGGGCCGGTGAGGCGCTGCCAGATGGCCGAGGACAGCGTGAGGAGGAGGGCGAGGAGCCAGAGTCCGATCCGTCTGCGCATTCGGGGCGGAGAATAGCCGACGGATGGCATGATCCGGAGCGTGAAGGTCACGCTGCGCACCTCTCCCCCGGAGCCGGCGTGACGGCTGGGGCGATCGCCGCCCTCCTCGCCTCGTCGGCCGCCGCGGGCGTCATGAACGCCCTCGCGGGGGGCGGGACGATCCTCACCTTCCCGACGCTCCTCCTTCTCGGCGTCCCGGCGATCCAGGCGAACGCCACGTCGACGATCGCGCTCCTCCCCGGCGCCGCCGCGAGCCTCGCCGGCTACCGGCGCGAGGTGTCGACGCACCGCGCGTGGCTGAAGACCCTCTTCCTCCCGAGCCTCGTCGGCGGCGCCATCGGGTCGGTCCTCCTCCTGAAGACCCCCGAGAAGCTCTTCGCGAGCCTCGCCCCGTTCCTCGTCCTCTTCGCGACGCTCCTCTTCCTCCTCCAGATCGTCCTGGCCAAGCGGAAGGGAGACGTCGAGGTCCACGCCCCGGGAGGCCCGACGGCGGCACGCTGGGGCGTCGCGACGCTCGCACAGCTCGCCGTCGCCGTCTACGGCGGCTACTTCGGCGCGGGAATCGGGATCCTGATGCTCGTCGTCCTCGGCTTCCTCGGCCTCACCGACATCCACGCGATGAACGGGCTGAAGAACTTCTTCGGCATCACGATCAACGCCGTCGCCGCCGCCTGGTTCATCTTCAACGGCGCCGTCCTCTGGCCGGTCGCGCTCGTCATGATCGCGGGGGCGACGATCGGCGGCTACGCCGGGGCGCGCTTCGCCCGGCGGATCGGCAAGGAGAAGGCGAGGGCGGCCGTCGTCGTCATCGGCCTCGGCGTCACCGCCGTCCTGCTGCTGCAGCGGGCCTGACGCCGCGGCTCCACGGGCGCGCGGCTCCCCGCTGTCCAGCCGGCGCCGCGCGGGACGCCGGGTCAGGGCGACGGCTTCGTGAAGACGACCCGCCGGCCGCCGGGCGCCACGAGGGCGATCCGGCCCGTTTCGCCGTCCCGCTCGAGCCGCACGGCGGGGTCCGGCGGTCCGCCGCGCAGGTCGAACCTCTGGAACGCGCCCGGGCCGACCGGGACGAAGACGGCCGGAGCGAGCGGCCGTGCGATCCGGTCGCTGAGGGTGCCGTCGGGACCCCAGACGAGGACGTTCGAGACGACGGCGCGCTCGAAGTCGAGACGTACCGTGCTGACGACGATGCCGCCGTTCCGCCGCACGGAACCGAGGAGCGAGACCTCCTTCAGAGCGCCGAGGCGTTCGGCGCGATCGGCGGCGAGGCCCTTCACCTGCTCCGTGAGCTGATCGAGGGGCTCCCTTCCCCCGAGAGCTTCGAAGAGCGGCTTCGCGTCGCCCCTGGAGGCCGCCTGCCAGATGGCGAGCGCCTTCGCGGCCAGCTCGCTCTCGCGCGGCGACTGCGCGGTGTCGCCGAGGGTGAGCAGAAGCCACGAAGAGGGGCCACCGGCGCGAACGAGCAGGCGACCGTCCCGGGCCTCGACGTCGAGCGGCTCGCCCCCCTCGGTGCGCCACCGGCCCGCGAACGCCGCGAGCTCCTTCCCGTCGACCGCCGCGACCGCCGGCGGCAGCTCCACCGCGCCGCCGAAGACGAGCTCCTCGACCGCATCGACGACGGGCGTCGCCGTCAGCTCGGCGACGCTCGAGGTGACGAAGATCGTGATCCCCTCGTCGACGAGGCGGCGAAATTCCGCCACGTAGATGCCGTTGCCGCCGTTGTGCTCGACCACGCGCGTCCCCCGCTCGCTCGGGTGGACGGCCCAGCCGTACGCGTACCGCGAGTCGCCCTGCCCCCCCTCGCTCACGTGGCCGGTCATGAACTTCCGGCGCGACGAAGCGGCGAGGACGGTGTTGCTCGTGAGGGCGCGCTCCCAGCGCGTCATGTCGGCCAGCGTCGTCTGCAGGCCGCCGTTTCCGCGCAGCGCCCAGAAGGGGGCGCCCGGTACCTTCAGACGGTCGACGATCGTCCCCCAGTCGCGGCCGTCCTGATAGCCGTGGGTGATCCGCCCGGGTGCCCAGTTGGGCCGCAGGTAGCCGGTCTCGGTCATTCCGGCGGGGGCGAGGACGAGGTCGGTGAGCGCCGCCTCGTACTCCTTTCCGGTGACCATCTCGATGATGGCGGCGAGCATCGAGTAGCCGGAGTTCGCGTACGAGTGCTCTGTGCCGGGAGGCGACTGAAGGGGCGCGGCGAGCATGCGCGCCATGTACTCGGCGCGCGTGTTGGGAACGTAGTCGCCGGGCGCGTAGTCCGACTCGAAGCCCGCGGTGTGCGTGAGGAGTTGGTGAATGGTGATGGTGCGCTTGGCGCCCTGGGCTTCGGGGAACCAGCGCGTGATGGAGTCGGTGGTGCGGAGCTTCCCCCGCTCCTCGAGCTTCAGGATGGCCGCCGCCGTGAACTGCTTGGTGACGGAGCCGAGGTTCCAGGTGGAGCGGGTGTCGGCCCGGATCCCCTTGTCGCGATCCGCATAGCCCCAAGCGCGTTCGACCACGGGCCTGCCATTGCGCAGGACGAGGACGGCGCCCGTGTAGCCGAGGGCGGCGAGCCGGTCCAGGTGCGTCCCGACGCGGGCGCGGATCAGCGCATCGGGAAGAGGGCCGTGCGGGGCGCTCGTTTCGGGGCGCGGGGGCGCGGGGGCGGCGGCGAGAGCCGCCGCCAGGACGAGCGGGAGGACGGGTGCCATGGCTCCGATGATGGCGCAATCGAAGGGCACGGGAAACTTCCGGGGGAGGGGAACGGCCGCCGGGAACCGTGGACTCCACGGCCCCGACGTGAGGTTCCGAAGCCGTCAGCGCCGGCTTACCCGTCGACCCGGAGGCTCCGCGGGCTCGGCGGAGAGGACTCCGCGGCGCCGGGCTCTCTCCGCGACGAGAGCGAGGTGGGCCCGGATGCCGACGTCGCCCTTCGCTTCACGCGTGGCGTCGGCCACGGCCTCGGCGGCGAGCGCCTTCCCTTCGGCCACGCGACCCGTGTCGAACAGGAGCTCCGCCCGCAGCGACGCCAGGAGCGGGGCCACGTCCTCCACCTCCCGGCCGAGCCGGTCGACCTCGCCGAGGAGGGTGGCCGGCGCGTCGCCGAGGACGCGGCGGATCTCGAGCCCCCAGTATCGAATGAGCCCGGGTTCGTCCTTCCTGCCTTCGAGGCGGCGCGGCCGGCGCAACGTTCGCCACGCGACGTAGCCACGCAGTACCGCCGCATCGGAAACGAGGAGGGGATAGGCCGCCTCGAACCTGTCGATCTCGATCGCGGCGTCTTCCCATCGGCCCGTTTCGCCGAGGGCGAGCACCTCGCCGCCGAGGAGGTCGCGGGGGTGATGACCGCCCCTCGCGTGGCTGCCGCGTCCCCCGAGGCCTCGCCGGTACCACGAGATCGCCCGGTCGAGCTCTCCCTTGAGGTGGAACGCCCGGCCCGCCTCGAGGGCGACGGGCGCTGGCTCCCCATGGCGCTCGAAGGAAGAGACCCAGGCCGAGTCGGCGTCGGCCGGGCGCCCGGCGTCGAGAAAAGCCTTCGCCCGGACGCGGGACGCCCACTGCGTGAGCGGAACGTCACCCGCGGCCCGGGACCTCTCCAGCGCCCGCTCCGCCTCGGCCAACCCCTCCGCGGGGTCGCCCGTTTCGCCGAGTCGCGCCGTCTCGCGAAGGTGAACGTACGCCTCTTCGCGTGCGAGGGCGCGCCGCCGCTCCTCCCCGCGTTCGCGGGGTCCTGGCGGGAAGCCGTCGAGCGCCAGCTCGACCCGGCGGGGACCGAACGGTCCGATACCCAGGACTCCTCCGGTGGTGTCGACGGAGATGGACGCTCTCCCACCGACGGCGGCGAGCGGCACGAGGGCGTACCAGGCCAGATGCGGGGACCAGCCCTCCCAGGTCGGGCGGTCCGGCGATTCCGCGAACGGGAGCTCGGTCCCGCCGGTCAGGATCCCCCCGTCCTTCGGAACCCGGAACGCCGCCACCGCGCCGGAGTACCCCATCCGGTTGTTGTAGCCGGCGAGAACGAGCTCCTTCCGCCCGTCCCCGTCGACGTCCGCCGCGGCCGCCGCGTAGTGATGCCCCGAACCGTGGAATGCCGCGAGGACCCGCCGATTCGCGAGGTCGCAGACGTAGGTCGCCGAGGGGAAGAGCGGGCTGTTCGCGAGCGTCACCGCGACCTCGTCGACGCCGTCCCCTTCGACGTCGAAGGCGAGAACCGCCCCCGGAATGTACGTATTCGCGAATCCCGCGAACGTGTCGGCCGGGTCGGGGAGCGGCATCTCCGAGAGGGTCCGGCCGGTGGACGGGTCGAGGATCTCGAGCGCCTTCTTCGGCTCGGTGAGGCCGCCCCGGACGGCGACGGCCGCGGTACGCCCCTCTGCGAGCCGGACGAGCGCCACGCTCCGGCCCGATTCCGCGTCCGGGCGCCGCCAGAGGAGCCGGCCCTCGCCGTCGAGCGCCTGGACTCCCCCGGCGCCGTCCGGAACGAGGCGCGACAGGCGCGGCTGGTTCCACGGGAAGACCGGCACGAGCGCCAGGAGAATGAGCGCCGCAAGGAACGCCGCCGCCCCGCCCAGGACGAAGCGCCGGCTGAGCCGGCGGGGCGCTCTGCGCGCCCTCCGGGCTCCGAGATCGGCGAGAACGTCGTCGGCCGTCGTGTAGCGCCTCTCCCGGTCCTTCGCGAGGAGGCGCGCCACGACCCCCGCGAGCCACGTGGGCGCCTTCGGCCGGACCTTCCTCACGTCGGGCGGCTCCTGGCGAATGTGCGCGACGATCGTCCCGATGGCCGAGTCGCCGCGCAGCGGAACCTTCCCCGCGAGCATCTCGAAGAGGACGACGCCGAAGGAGTAGAGGTCGCTCCGCGCGTCGAGGAGGTCGCCGAGCGCCTGCTCGGGGGAGAGGTACTCCACCGTCCCGACGAGCCCCTCCGGCTCGGTCACGCGCGTCTCCGCCCCCTCCCAGTGGCGCGCGAGGCCGAAGTCGGCGAGCTTCACCTCCCCCGTCGCCGCGATGAGGATGTTCCCGGGCTTCACGTCCCGGTGGACGATGCCGAGACGGTGCAGGTCGGCCAGCGCGTGCAGGACCTCCGTCCCGATCCCGACCGCCCGCTCCGGAGCGAGCGGCCCGCGGGAGAGGAGCTCGCGGAGCGACTCCCCCTCGACGAGCTCCATCGTCAGGAAGACCGTCCCGCCCGACTGGCCGATGTCGAAAACCCGGACGAGGCGGCTCCCGGCCGCGTCTCGCGCGATCGCCACCTCGTGCCGGAACCGTTTCAGCGACGCCTCCGACGTCCGGTCCGTCCGGAGGACCTTCAGCGCGACCCGGCGCTTCAGCTCCCGGTCGAACGCCTCGTAGACGACCGCCGAGCCGCCCATGCCGAGGACGCCGTGCACCTCGTACCGCCGGCCGATCTCGGTGCCGGGAGCGAAGAGACGCACGGACGGCGCGGCCATCTCGACTGCCGCCGTCCCGACGTCTCCCGGCTCGGGCCGCTCGTCCACCATCGGTGCGGTTCTCTCCTGCCGCGAATCATAGGCGCGGAGCCGCGAGGGTCTTCACCTCCGCGCCAGGACCACCGTGTCGGGCGACGTCGCGGCGTCCCAGCCCTCGCGCTTCATCCCGCCGAAGACCTCCTCGACGTGGAAGCCGTCCGCGGCGACGGCCGCTTCCAGCTCCACCCGCCGCCACCCCTTCAGGACGACGTTCTTCCCCGCGACCACCTCGACCGGCGGCTCGACGCCCGGCCGCCAGCGGAGGGTCGTCGGGTTGAAGAGGACGGTGCCGTCGGGGCGCGGGTCCAGCAGCCGGAGGAAGACGACCCGCTCGCCTTCGTCCTCGCGGACGTTCAGCGGCAGGCTCGTGACGCGCTGGTCGAGGATCCGGTCGTAGTTCAGGAGCTGGAAGAGGACGGGCGAACCGGGAAGCAGGAGCGGGGCCAGGCCGGCGAGGAACCGGGCCATCTCCTCCGGGAAGAGATGCGGGAGGCCGTTGCCGAGAGAGATCGCTCCGCCAAACGGGCCGCACACGGCGCTGCCCAGCGCCGCGAGATCTCCCCTGACGAACTCCGGCCCCGGACCCGCCTCGCGCGCCTGGGCGAGCTGGGCCTCGGACGCGTCGACGCCCGTCACGTCGAAGCCCTCCTCCTGCAGGAAGCGCGCGTGCTCGCCCGTCCCGCAGCCGAGATCGAGGAGGCGTTTCGACGGCGCGCCGGCGAGGACCTCCCGGAGAAACGGGGCCTCGCGCTGGATCCGGGCCGGCCAGGCGATGAGACGGCGATAGGAGAGGCGGGCGTAGGGGTCGTTCGGGTCCTGGGGCTCGTTCACCCGGGAAGTCTCGCACCCCTTCCGGCAAAGAAGCGGCCGGGGTTTCCCCCGGCCGCCCGTTCGATCCGTGGAGTTCGGGAGCGGCTCTAGGCGCCGCCGCCCTTCTCGGCCCCCCTGGGCCTCTTCGTGAGCGTGGCGCCGAGGTAGTCGCGGTTCATCCGCGCGATCACCTCGAGCTTGATCTCCTTCGGGCAGGCGGCCTCGCACTCCCCCATGTTCGTGCAGGCGCCGAACCCCTCGGCGTCCATCTGGGCGACCATCTTCAGGACCCGTTCCTTCCGCTCCGGCTGCCCCTGCGGGAGGAGGCCGAGGTGCGAGACCTTCGCCCCGACGAAGAGCATCGCCGAGGCATTCGGGCAGGCGGCGGCGCAGGCGCCGCAGCCGACGCACGCCGCCGCGTCCATAGCGAGCTCGGCGTTCTCCTTGCGGACGGCGATCGTGTTCGCGTCGACCCCGACGCCGGTGTTCACCGAGACGAAGCCCCCCGCGGCGATGATCCGGTCGTAGGCCGACCGGTCGACGATGAGGTCCTTGAGGACGGGGAACGCCTTCGCCCGGAACGGCTCGACGGTGATCGTCTGGCCGTCGTGGAACGTTCGCATGTGGAGCTGGCAGGTCGTCGTCGCCGCGCGCGGCCCGTGCGGGACGCCGTTGATGACGAGCGAGCAGGCGCCGCAGATCCCCTCGCGGCAGTCGTGGTCGAGGGCGACCGGCTCCTCGCCCTTCTCCATGAGGCGCTCGCTGACGAGGTCGAGCATCTCGAGGAAGGAGGAGCCGGTGCTGACGCCCGGGACGTCGTAGGTGACGAGGCCGCCCTTGTCGGAGGGCCCCTTCTGCCGCCAGATGCGGACCTTGATGTTGATGTCCTTGTCGCCGCTCATTACTTGTAGCTCCTCGTGGCGAGGTGGACGGACTCGAACTCGAGCGCTTCCGTGTGGCGCTCGGGCGTCGCCCCCTCCCCCTTCCACTCCCAGGCCGCGACGTGGCAGAACTTCTCGTCGTTGCGGAGAGCCTCTCCGTCCGGAGTCTGGTACTCCTCGCGGAAGTGACCGCCGCACGACTCCTCGCGGGCGAGCGCGTCGCGGCAGATCAGCTCGTCGAGCTCGAAGAAGTCGGCGAGACGCCCCGCCTTCTCGAGCGCGACGTTGAGGTCTTCGCCGCTCCCGGGGACGAAGACGTTCTTCCAGAACTCCTCGCGAACCTGGGGGATCTTCGCGATCGCCTCCTCGAGCCGCGCCCGGGTGCGGCCCATGCCGCAGTTCTCCCACATGAGGAGTCCGAGCTGCTTGTGGAGGGAGTCGACGGTCCGCTTCCCCTTGACGGAGAGGAGCTTCTTCGTCCGTTCGTTGACGTCGGCCTCGGCCGCCTTCACCGCCGGGTGGGAGGCCTCGACCTTCGCGGGCTTTCCCTGCGCGAGGTAGTTGCCGATGGTGTAGGGGATGACGAAGTAGCCGTCGGCGAGCCCCTGCATGAGCGCCGAGGCGCCGAGCCGGTTCGCGCCGTGGTCGGAGAAGTTCGCCTCGCCGAGGACGAAGAGCCCCGGGACGTTCGACATCAGGTTGTAGTCGACCCAGAGGCCGCCCATCGTGTAGTGGACGGCCGGGTAGATCCGCATCGGGACCTTGTACGGGTTCTCGTCGGTGATCCTCTCGTACATCTCGAAGAGGTTCCCGTAGCGCTCCCGGATGACGCCCTCGCCGAGCCGGCCGATCGACTCGGCGAAGTCGAGGTAGACGCCCTGGCCGCCGGGGCCCACGCCGCGCCCCTCGTCGCAGACCTGCTTGGCCGCGCGCGAGGAGATGTCGCGGGGGGCGAGGTTGCCGAAGCTCGGGTACTTCCGCTCGAGGTAGTAGTCGCGCTCGGCCTCGGGGATGTCGGCCGCCTTGCGGATCTCGCCCTTCTTCAGCGGCACCCAGATCCGGCCGTCGTTGCGCAGCGACTCGGACATGAGCGTCAGCTTGCTCTGGTTCTCGCCGTGGACCGGGATGCAGGTGGGGTGGATCTGCGTGTAGCAGGGGTTCGCAAAGTAGGCGCCGCGCCGGTGGGCGCGCCAGATGGCGGTGGTGTTGCAGCCCTTGGCGTTCGTCGAGAGGAAGTAGCCGTTGCCGTAGCCGCCCGTGGCGAGCATGACCGCGTCGGCGAGGTGGCTTTCGACCTTGCCGGTCACCATGTCGCGGACGACGATCCCGCGCGCGACGCCGTCGACCACGATGAGGTCGAGCATCTCGGTGCGCGGGTACATCTTCACCTTGCCGAGGCCGATCTGCCTCTCGAGCGCCTGGTAGGCGCCGATGAGGAGCTGCTGCCCCGTCTGGCCCCGCGCGTAGAACGTCCGCGAGACCTGCGCGCCGCCGAAGGAGCGGTTCCCGAGCGTGCCGCCGTACTCGCGGCCGAACGGGACGCCCTGCGCGACGCACTGGTTGATGATGTCGTTGGACACCTCGGCGAGGCGGTGGACGTTCGACTCGCGGGCGCGGAAGTCGCCCCCCTTCACCGTGTCGTAGAAGAGGCGGTGGACGCTGTCGCCGTCGTTCTGGTAGTTCTTCGCCGCGTTGATGCCGCCCTGCGCGGCGATGGAGTGCGCGCGGCGGGGGCTGTCCTGGTAGCAGAAGCAGGAGACCTCGTAGCCGAGCTCGGCGAGGCTCGCCGCGCCCGAGGCGCCGGCGAGTCCGGAGCCGACCATGATGAGCTTGTACTTCCGCTTGTTCGCCGGGTTGATGAGCTTGATGGCCGCCTTGTGCCGCGTCCAGCGCGACTCCATGGGGCCCGTGGGGCATTTGCCGTCGAGTTCCATTCCGCGACCTCCTACTTCACCAGTCCGGCGAGGACCGCGATCGGGAAGGAGATGTTCACGACGACGATCACGGTGGAGACGACGAGCACGACCGCCTTGAGCGGCGTCTCGTACTTCGGCGTCCGGAGCCCCAGGGTCTGGAACAGGCTGACGGCGCCGTGGAAGAGGTGGAAGCCGAGGGCGACCATGGCGACGATGTAGAAGATCGAGACGGCCGGATTCGAGAAGGCCGAGACGACGTTCGCGTAGACGTCGGTGTGGCTGAAGCTCGGGTGGACCGAGCCGACCGTGAGGTGGAGGAGGTGGTAGACGATGAAGAGGCCGAGGATCGGGCCGGTCCAGTACATCGTCCGCGAGGTGATCGTCGCGGCCTGGAAGCTCTGGCTGGCGTAGCCGACCGGTCGCGCGGCCAGGTTCCGCCTCCAGAGGGAGAAGGCGGCGAAGGCGTGGAGGGCCACCGCCGCCAGCAGCGTGAGGCGGAACCCCCAGAGAACGGCCGGCGTCCCCTTCAGGAAGGCCGCGTACTTGTTGATCTTCTCCGGCCCCGAGTAGAGCTGGAGGTTCCCGACCATGTGGATGAAGACGAAGCCGAAGAGGACGAGACCGGTCAGGGCCATCAACGCCTTCAGGGCGATGGAGCCGAACGCCGGTCTTTCCGCGGTGACGGGAATCGCGCTCATTTCTCGTTCAGCAGCTGAGCAGCCCGCAGAGCTCGGCGACCGAGTCGGCCGACTTCTTCAGGGCCGCCAGCTCCTCGGCCGTCAGGTTCAGCTCGATGATCTTCTCGATGCCGTCCTTGCCGAGGACGACGGGGACGCCGACGTAGAGGCCGTTGATCCCGTATTCCCCCTCGAGGTAGGCGGCGCACGGGAGGATCTTCTTCTTGTCGTTGAAGATGGCGTCGGCCATCTCCACGGCCGCGGCCGACGGGGCGTAGTAGGCCGAGCCGGTCTTCAGGAAGTTGACGATCTCGGCGCCGCCGCCCGCCGTCCGCTTGACGATCGCCGCGACCCTCTCGGGGGAGAGGAGCTCGGTGATCGGGACGCCGGCGACCGTGGAATACCGCGGCAGCGGAACCATCGTGTCGCCGTGGCCGCCGAGGACCGTGGCGTGGATGTTCGCCATCGAGACGTTCATCTCCATGGCGATGAAGGCGCGCATCCGGGAGGCGTCGAGGATGCCGGCCATGCCGACGACCTTCTGCTTCGGGAGCTTCGAGACGCGGCGGGCGACCTCGCACATCGCGTCGAGGGGGTTCGTGACGACGATGATCGTCAGGTCGCGCGAGTAGCGCGTCACCTTGGCGATGCAGTCGGCCACGATCTCCTCGTTCTTCTTCAGGAGGTCGTCGCGCGACATGCCCGGCTTGCGGGCGAGCCCGGCCGTCATGATGCAGAGGTCGGACCCCTCGGTCTCCTCGAAACCGTTGGAGCCGACGATCTTCATGTCGAAGCCTTCGACGGCGCCCGACTGGTACATGTCGAGGCCCTTGCCCTGGGGAATCCCGTCGACCACGTCGACGAGGACGACGTCGGCGAGCTCCTTCTCGACGATTCTCTGGGCGGCGGTCGCCCCGACGTTTCCCGCTCCTATGACGGTGACCTTGCGTCGCATGATCTCCCCCTGCTCTCGAAGATTCCGGCCCCCGCCGGGTCCAATCCGGTCCGACAGGGGAGGGTATCAGGGGGCCGGGGAGGCGAAAAGAGGAACTCGCGGCGGAACGCCAGCGCTCCTTCGTCCGTATATGCTTCAGACGATGGATGTGCGCGAGACTCCCGCCTGGCGGAAGGCCCTCGGCCTCGCCCACGAGGTCTGCGCCGCGCTCGAAGGGGCGGGCGACCTTCCAGGCGACTCGGGGCAGCGCCTCCGGCGCGCTGCCCTGGCCGTCCCTTCGCTCGTCGCCGACGCCTTCCTGGAGACGGACGCGGGAGACTGCCGGGAGAGACTCTCCGACGCCGCCGCGCGCGTCGCCGAGCTGAGGCTGCTCCTCGGCGGACCGGAGCTTCGGAGTTTCGTCCCGGGGCCCGAGGCCGACGCCCTCCTCGCGGAAGCGGAGTCGCTGGCCGGCGAGATCCGGCTGCTCGGCGCCAAGTGCGCCGAGGCGTGACGCTTCCCGATTTCCCGTCCTCCTGCTAGCGTTCACCCGCTGGAAGGAAAGGAGACTCGATGACCCTGCGCCCCCTCGCCGCGACCCTGGCCGCCCTGCTCCTCCTCGCGGCTCCGTCCGTTCTCGCCCAGACCCCCGGTGCCGCTGGGGCCCCGGCCACGACGGCCGCCGCTCCGGCCACCGTCTCCGAGGCCCCCCCGGCGACGACGGAAGCCCCGGCCCCCGCCTCGACCGAGGCGGCGGCACCGGCCGCGGCCCCCGAGGCCACCCCCGCCCACGCCGCGGCTCCGGCGCCGTCCCAGGAAGTCCCCGCGGGCACTTCCCAGACGACCACGATCGTCATCGGCCTGATCGTCCTCCTCCTCCTGATCGTCCTCGTCATCCTGGGGACGAAGAAGCAGGAATAGCCCTTCCGGGAGGTCGCGGACTCCGGCCGGCGCCCCGGGCTCTCAGCAGTGGGTGGCGAAGGCGCTCGCGAGGGCGGTCGCCACGTCGTCGGGGCCGAGGCCCTCGATGTGCCGGCGCTCCATGAGGAAGACGGGGTCCCCGTCGACGAAGAGGGCGATCGACGGGGACGAAGGCGGGAAGCCTTCGAGCTGCCGGCGAACGCGGTTCACGGCGTCGACGTCCTCGCCGGCGAAGACCGAGGCGAGGCGCCGGGGCCTCGGGCCGGGACCGGCGACGGCCTTCACGGCTCCCGGCCTCGCCGAGCCGGCGGCGCAGCCGCAGACGGAGTTGACGACGACGAGGAGCGTTCCGTCCTTCGCCAGCTCGGCCTCCACCTCCCCGGCGGTGAGGAGAGGCGTGAAGCCGGCACGGGTCAGCTCTTCGCGGGCGGGCTGGACGATCTCGGGGGGATAGGGCATCGATTCCTCCGTTCCCGGGTGCCTCCGGGCATCCGCCGGAGGGCGCGAGAGGGTAATCTGGAAGACCGGAGGACGCCATGCTCCTGCTGAACCCAAAGCAACTCGGTGAGCTCCCCCTCGACGCCCGTTCGCGCGAGATCGTGACGAAGACGATCGAGTTCTTCGAGACGAAGGGAAAGAGGCAGCTCCGCCAGGACGACCTCGACCGGGTCTGGTACACCGACTTCCTCGACTTCGTGAAGCGGGAGAAGGTCTTCGCCGATCTCCTCACCCCGCCGGAGCTCGGAGGCCCCGACGCCCGCTGGGACACGTTCCGCAACTGCTACCTCAACGAGGTCCTCGGCTTCTACGGCCTCTGCTACTGGTACACGTGGCAGGTCTCGATCCTCGGCCTCGGACCGCTCTGGATGAGCCCGAACGGGGAGATGAAGGCGAAGACCGCCGCGGCGATCGCGGACGGCGGCATCTTCGCCTTCGGCCTCTCGGAGAAGGAGCACGGGGCCGACATCTACTCCTCCTCGATGACGCTCACCCCGAAGGACGACGGGTCGTTCGTGGCGAACGGCTCGAAGTACTACATCGGCAACGGAAACGAGGCCGCGATCGTCTCCGTTTTCGGGAAGATGGCCGGGACGAACGACTACGTCTTCTTCGCCGCCGACCCGAAACGCCCCGGCTACCGCCTCGTGAAGAACGTCGTCGCGAGCCAGTCGTACGTCGCCGAGTTCGAGCTGGCGGACTACCCCGTCGCGGCCGGCGAGGTGCTGATCAGCGGGAAGGAGGCGTGGAACGCCGCGCTGAACACCGTCAACGTCGGCAAGTACAACCTCGGCTGGGCCTCGATCGGCATCTGCACGCACGCGTTCCACGAGGCGATCAACCACGCGGCCGCCCGCCGCCTCTACGGGATGGCCGTCACCGACTTCCCGCACGTTGCGCGAATGTTCGTCGACGCCTGGGCCCGGCTCGTCGCGATGAAGGTCTTCGCCTTCCGCGCCTCGGACTACCTGCGCACGGCTTCGCTGGAGGACCGGCGCTACCTCCTCTACAACCCGCTCGTGAAGATGAAGGTGACGACGGAAGGCGAGAAGGTCGTCGACCTCCTCTGGGACGTCATCGCCGCGAAGGGCTTCGAGAAGGACATGGTCTTCGAGATGGCCGCGCGCGACATCCGCGCCCTGCCGAAGCTCGAGGGGACGGTCCACGTCAACATCGCGCTCATCGTCAAGTTCCTCGCGAACTGGCTCTTCCGGCCGACGTCGTACCCCGAGGTGGGGCGGCACACGGAACCGGCGCACGACGCCTTCCTCTTCGCCCAGGGGCCCGCGAGCGGCCTCGGGAAGATCCGCTTCCACGACTGGGCTCCGGCCTTCGAGAAGTACGCCCGCGTCCCGAACGTCTCCCTCTTCCGCGAGCAGCTCGGCGCCTTCCGCGAGCTCGTCGCGGCGGCTGCGCCGACCGAGGACCAGGCGAAGGACGTCGACCTCCTTCTCGCCGTGGGCGACCTCTTCGCCCTCGCCGTCTACGCCCACCTCGTCCTCGAAGGAGCGGAACACCACGGTCTCTCGGATGACGCCCTCGACCAGCTCTTCGACGTCTTCGTCCGCGATTTCTCGACGTACGCCCTGAAGCTCCACGAGAGGTCGGGCGCGACGGAGAAGCAGGCGGCGATGGCCCTTCGCCTCGTGAAGAGGCCCGTCTTCGACGCGGCCCGTTTCGCGCGAGTCTGGAAGGACGAGGTCTTCGCCCTCCGCGACACCTACCGGATGAACGAGTAGCCCGAACGGGCCCGGGCTCGGGGTCAGGTCTACCTTCTACACTCTGCGCTGGCGCAGAGTGTAGAAGGTAGACCTGACCCCCTCTCGTTGTCCCTCGACGTTCAACCCAGTGTCGCGCGGAAGAGCGTCCCTCCGCCCTCGCGCGGGAGGCAGACGACGAGGCCGCCGTGCCGGCGGGCGATCTGACGGGTGATCGCGAGCCCGAGGCCCGCTCCGCCGTTCGGCGCCCCGGGAAGGCGAAAAAAGGGCTCGAAGATCCGCTCTTTCAGGTCGTCGGGAACGCCGGGGCCGCGATCCCGGACGTCGACCTCGCCGCCGCCACCCGATCCGGGACGCACTTCCACTTCGATCGGCCCGGCGCCGCCATGGCTGCGGGCGTTCTCGAGGAGGTTGCGGAGGAGTCGCCGGAGGAGCCTCGGGCTTCCCTTCACGGTGACGACGACGCCCGAGAGCGAAGCGCCCGCCCGTGCGCACTCCTCGGCGGCGAGGGCCGTCAGGTCGACCTCCTCGAGCGGCTCGTCGGCGGCTCCGGCCTCCAGCCGGCTCGAGAGGAGGATCTCCTCCACGAGGTCGTCCAGCTCGGAGACGTCGCGCGAAATCTCCTCCTTCAGGTGCGGGTCGCCCTGCAGGAGGCCCGCCGCCACGCGCAGCCGCCCGAGGGGGCTCCGGAGCTCGTGCGAGGCGTTTGCGAGCAGCCGGCGCTGCGCACCAACGAGGTCCTCGATCCTCCCCGCGGCCCGGTTGAAGCTCGAGGCCAGGAGCGCGACCTCGTCCCTCCCCTCCACGCGGACCCGGGAGGCGAGGTCCCCGGCGCCGAGCGCCTCGACGCCCTCCTTCAGCCGTTCGAGCCGCCGCGTGATCCGGCGCGAGATCGGCCAGGCCGCGACGGCGACCGCGACGGCCGTGAAGACGAGAACCGTGAGGAAGCCGAAGGGGGGACCGCGACGGAACGTCCGCACCGCCACGAGCCAGCGGCCGTCGGGGAGGCGGAGGCGGAAGCCGGGGGCGCCACGGCCGACGTGAAACGTCCCGCTCTCCGTCTGCTCCGGCGGCGGCGCCGGGAGCGGCGCGCCGAACGCGGCGACCCTCTGGCGCGACCGCGAGTAGAGGGTGAGCCGGGCGAGGGTCCGCTTTCCCCAGCGCGCCAGGACCTCCTCCTGCTCGGCCTGGGGCGCGTTCGCGGGCGCCAGAAGCTCGCTCGCGACCTCGGCGGAGAGCTCGAGGCCGCTCTCGATCGGCTCCCGTCCGAACTTGAGGTGCCACGCGAGGCCGCTGAGGAGGGCCACCATCCCGACGCTCGCCAGGACGGCGAGGTAGATCCTCGCGTGCAGCCTCAGCCCGGGGTGCCGGCGCTCCCGCCTCACGCGTCCTGGCTCCGCGCGAAGACGTAGCCCGCGCCGCGGACGGTGAGGATGCGCCGCGGGCTCTTCGGGTCGTCCTCGATCGCCGCGCGCAGGCGCGCGACGTGGACGTCGATCGACCGGTCGAAGGCCTCGAGGGACTCGCCCTTCACGGCCTCCATCAGCTGCTCGCGAGAGAGGACGCGCCCCGCCCGCTCGGCCATCGCGAGGAGGATGTTGAACTGATGCGCCGTTACCGGCCTCTCGACGCCGTCGACGCGCGCCACGCGCGCGCCGGCGTCCACCTCGAGGCGGCCGAACCGGAGGACCCGCGGCGCGGCCCCGGCGACCGTGGACGGCCGCCGGAGCACCGCCCGGATCCGGGCGAGGAGCTCGCGCGGGTCGAACGGCTTTGCGAGGTAGTCGTCGGCTCCGAGCTCGAGTCCGACGACGCGGTCGGTCGGATCGCCCTTGGCGGTCAGCATGATGACCGGCACCGCCCCGCCCGAGGCCCGGATGCGCCGGCAGACGTCGAGACCGTCGGCGTCGGGGAGCATCAGGTCGAGGAGGACGAGGTCGAAGGGCTCGCGCGCCAGCCGCGCGAGCCCTTCCGAGGCCATCCCCGCCACCGAGACGTCGAGCCCGTTACGGCCCAGGTCTTCGGTGACCATCGAGGCGAGCCTCGCGTCGTCCTCGATCATCAGGATCCGGGTCGCCATCGTCACATCATCGGACATTCCGGGCGCGGAAGGGACGGCCGCCGGGTCAGTGCCCGAACCTCGCCATGCGGCTCGCGAGCTTGTCGGCGGCCTTCACCCGCTGCTCGGGAGTGAGGACCTCCGCCGCGTCGGCCACGGCCAGCGTCAGCCGCTCGGAGACCGTGGTGAGGAGCTGCACCTGCCGGGCCCGGTGCGCCTCGAGGGCCGCCCGGTCGATCTCTGCGGCCGTCAGGATCTCCACGGCCTGCCGGCGGCCGGCGAGGAGCTCGACGTGCACCGGAGCGAGGTCCTTCGCCGCCCCCTTGGCGATGGCGGCGAGCCTGGCCTGCTGCTCGGCCGTTCCGCCGAGGTCCTCGACGATCCAGCCGGCGATCCGGTCGATCTTCTTGTCGACCTGCGCCGGGTCCATCGACCCGCAGAGGCCGCGGCGGAACGGCCCGTGGCCGAGCGCCTGGAAGGCCCCGACCGTCAGGACGGCGGCGACGCCGACGGCGAAGACTCCGAAGAAGGCCCTCTTGCCGGGACCACGGCGGCACTTCGGCCGGCCTGCGTTCGGGGAAGAAGCGGGGGTTGCGGTTTCGTTCATCTCTTTCTCCTTCGGACGGAAGAGGTCGTCCCTGCCGTCGAAAGGAAAGATGGACGTCCGAGGTTTCGGGCGTTCTTCCGGAAGGTGAAGTTGTGTGAAGCCGGGCGCGGCGCCGCGATGCCGCCGGGCAGAGGATCAGCGCGCGCGCCGGGGAGGCGGGGATACTCCGGCGACGCCCTCGGCCAGCAGCAGGCTCGACTGCTGCTCGCGAACGGCGACCGTCAGGGAGCGGCCGTCGGGCGAGAAGCCGAACGACTCGACGATCTGGTCCGGGACGAACCCGGCCAGCGGACGCCGCGTGACGGACGTGTCGCGCCCGGGCGAGAACTCCTGGACGTAGACGCCGTGGAGGCCCGCGTCGTCCTGCGCCACGAAGGCGATCGCGGTCCCGTCCGGCGTCCAGCGGGCGCGGCCCAGGCTGTAACCGGGCGTCCGCTCCTTCAGCTCGAGCCGGATCTGGAACGGCACTTCCCGCCCGTCCCCGGCGGAGACGACCTTCAGCGTCCGGACCGCGCCCGAGGCCGCCTGCTCGAGAAACAGGACGTGGCGGCCGTCGGGGGAGAGCTCGGGGATGACCCCGAGAGCGGAGGTGAGGGGACGGGCTCCCGTCCCGTCGCCCTTCACGCTCCAGAGCCCCGGCTTCTGCTGGCTTCCGGAGGCGTAGACGACCGTTTCGCCGTCTGGCGAGAGGGTCGGATTCTGGGCGTCCACTCCGTCCCGCGAGACCTGCCGCGGCGCACTTCCGTCCGCCCCCGCCCGCCAGATCTCGAAGTTGCCGCTCCGGCGCGAGCTGAAGAGAAGGCTCCGGCCGTCCCTCGACACGGCGGGGTCCCAGTCGTCCGCCGGGTCGTTCGTCAGGCGCCGGACGGCTCCCGTCGCTCTCGAAACCGACCAGAGGTCCATGCTCCCCGCCCGGTCCGACGCGAAGACGACCCACTCGCCGTCCGGCGTGTAGGCGGGCTGCCGGTCGGTGCTGTTGCCCCGCGTCAGCCAGCGTCCCGGCCCGCCGCCCACGGGCACCTCGAGGAGGTTCTCCCGGAACGAGGCCGTGTGCAGGACGAGCGTCCCCGGGCCCGCCACGTCGAGGCCGATGACGGGGTCGGGCACCGAGAGAAGGAGCCGGACCTCCCCCCCGTCGACCGCCTGCGAGACGAAGCGCGCGCCCGCCCGGAAACCGGCCGACGGGCTCACCGCGTAGATCAGCTCTTTTCCGTCCCCCGTCCAGGCGAGCGAGGAGCCGAGCGCCCCGGCGACGGTGTCGCGGTTGCCGAGCGTCGTCCGGGCGCCGGAAACGGCGTCGAAGACGGCGATCGTCGTGGGCGAGCCGGCGACGAACTGCGCGACGAGCTCGAAGGCCGCGACGAACCGCCCGTCCGGGGAGAAGCGCGGGCAGGAGAGAAAGCGATTCTCCGACCGGGCGACGATCCGCTCGCCGCCTCCGTCCGCTCCCGCCACGCCGAGGACGAATCGCGTCGTGCCGTGGAGGCCGCGGATGAAGGCGATCCGGGTGCCATCGGGGGAGAAGTCCCCTTCCAGGGCGTCGGCCACCAGGCGTCGCGGCTCCCCTCCGAGCGTCCCGACGACCCAGAGCGAAGGCCCCCCGGCCTCCTCCCGCCGGAAGAGGATGGAGCTGCCGTCCGGCGAGAAGCGAGGGACGCCGTCGGGACCCGTCGTGAGCGCCACCTCGTCGCCGCTCGCCAGCTGCTTGAGCCAGATGCGGTTCGTCCCGTCGCGCCGCGACGTGAAGGCGATGGTCCGTCCGTCCGGCGAGGCCGCGGGGCTCGCGTCGCTGCCGGAGTAGGTCAGCCAGCGAAGCGTCGGCAGCTCGCGGGGCTTCGGGAGGAAGGCTCGCGCCGCGATCCCCACCAGCACGCCACCGAGCAGGAGTCCCGCCACGAACGAGGACGCCCGCCTCCACCCCCTCCGGGGCCGCAGCGCCGGCTCTCCGGAGGTCGGGAGCGAAGCGCCGGCGGCCGATTCCAGCGCAAAGGCCAGGTCCCGTGCCGACTGGAACCTCTCGCCGGGGGGCTTCTCGAGGCACCGGTGGACGATCCTCGAAAGGTCCACCGGCACCTCCGGCCTGCGGCTCCTCACGTCCGGCGGCTCGTCCTTGAGGACGGCGAGCATCGAGTCGCGGGCCGACTCCCGCTCGAACGGCGCGATGCCCGCGAGCATCTCGTAGAGAACGCAGCCGAGCCCGAAGAGATCCGCACGGTGGTCCACGGCGTCTCCCGCCACCTGCTCCGGCGCCATCGTCGAGGGAGTCCCGACCGCGAAGCCGGGGCGCGTCGCGTCGGCGCCAGCGGCGACCTCGTCGCCGCCCGCCGACGACGAATGCCGGGCGAGGCCGAAGTCCAGGACCTTCACCCGGCCGTCCTTCGTCACGAAGACGTTCTCGGCCTTCACGTCCCGGTGGACGATCCCCTTCTCGTGCGCGGCCGAGAGCCCGCCGGCCACGGCCGCCGCGATCTCGGCCGCCTTGCGCGGAGCGAGGGGGCCCCTCTGGAGGCGCACGCGGAGCGACTCGCCGTCGAGCAGCTCCATGACGGCATAGACGACCTCCCCCTCGCGGCCCACGTCGTGGATGCCGCGAATGTTCGGGTGGGAGAGGGCCGCGACGGCGCGCGCCTCCCGCTCGAAGCGGGCCAGCGCCTCGGGATCCATGGCCAGATGCTCCGGGAGGACCTTGATGGCGACGTCGCGGCCGAGGCGGCCGTCCCGCGCCCGGTAAACCTCTCCCATCCCGCCGGCGCCGAGCGCCCCGAGCACCTCGTACGGGCCGAGGCGCGTTCCGCTGACCAGCCTCATCGAGCGGTCACTCCGAGGAACCCCGCTCCCGAGGCGCCACTTCGAGAGCGGCCCCGGACGAATCGAGTCCCCGGCGGCGCCCCTCCGCCTCGAGCGTGGCGGAGGAGACCACGGGACGGGCCTCCCGAGGCGAGTACGGGAGGACGGCCGTGACCGCGAGCCGCGCACTCCCCTTCTCCCCTTCCACGTCCAGCGTCAGCGTCGCCGTCCACTCGCCGGAACCGGCGAAGACGACGTTCCGAGTTCCCGAAGCCGGGCCGAAGCGGAGCGATTCGCCGCACGCCTCCCGAACGGCGGAGGAGGCCCCCGCCCACGCCACCACCTCACGGTAGGGCCGGTCGAGCCTCATATCGGCCCAGCGATGCCGTTCTTCGAGCGACCCGCCGGACGGGAAATGCGAGAGGCCGCGAAAGGCGAACCCCGACACGCCGACGACCCCCAGCGCGAAGAGCGCCGAAACCGCGAGCGCCACCGGCCGCCTCGCCCCTGCCCCGCCGACGGACGTCGCCGCGGCGGCGAGCGCCAGCCCCGCGAAGGCTCCCAGCGCGAAGCGGAACCCTCCGAGGACGAAACCGCGAAACGCCTCGCCCAGGGAGCTGATCGTCCGGTAGTTCACGTCCGGCGGGAAGAGCCGGTCCGGAAGGACGATCGCGAGGACGCCGAGAACGAGCGCCGCGGCGGCGAAAAGAATGGTCTTCAGCATGGACGGACCGATTCTCTCCCAGACGGCGGGCCGCGAAACCAGGGGGTCAGGTCTACCCTCTACACTCTGCGGCTCGCAGAGTGTAGAGGGTAGACCTGACCCCGTCCTCAGGAAAGGCCGAGGCGGCGGCGGATCGTGCCGGCGAGGGTGGCGGCTTCGGGAACCCGGAGGAGGAGCGCCAGGGCACCGTAGGCTACGGCGAACGCGCTGCAGACGAGCGCACCGAGGAGGACCGGCCCAAGAGCTCCCGCGGCGAGCTTCACGCCGAAGCCGGCCGCGGCGGCGCCCAGGGCCGCGCCCCAGACCCTGAGCGAGAACGAGGCGGGCAGGCCCGTCTTTCCGACGCGCGCGTTCAGCGCGCGGCGCAGGAGGAACATCTCGAGCCACCCCGCCAGACCCGATCCGAGCGTCAGCCCGGCGAGGCCGAGGCGCGGGTCGAGGCCGAGGAGACGAGGGCCGCCGAAGGCCAGGAGCGCGCCGAGCGCCGCGCTGACGGCGACGCGGATCATGGCGAAGCGAAGCGGAGTCCGCGTGTCGTGAAGCGCCCAGAAGGCGGAGGCGTAGAGCCTTCCGAGCGTCATGGCCAGGAGACCGACGGAAGACCCGGCGAGGACCGTCCAGACGACGCGGACATCCTCGACCCCGAACGCGCCGGTCTGGAAGACGAGCGCGACGACCCGGTCGCCGAGGAGCGCGAAGGCGACGGCCGCGGGGACGACGAGGAACGCGACCCGCCGGAGCGCGACGTCGAGCCGCTCGCGCAGCTTCTCGGCGCCGAGGCCGCTCGAAAGCTCCGGCAGCTCGGCGCTCGAGACGGACATCCCGAAGAGGGAGACGGGAAGGATGTAGAGCGTCTGCGCGTAGCCGAGGATCGCGACGGCGCCCGCCGGGAGAAAGCTCGCGATGACCTGGTCGACCCAGCTCGAGACCTGCGTCACGCCGCGGCTCCCGACGCTCGGAAGGAAGTTCCGGAAGATCGTCCGGACGTGCGGGGAGCGGGTGTCGAGCGCCGGGCGAAGCGAGCCGACGAGCCCGGCCACCTGCGGCAGCTGGACCGCGACCTGGAGGAGGCTCCCCGCCACCGCGCCCCAGGCGGCCCACACGGCGACGCCGGCCGGACCCGTCTTCGCGCCCGCCACGACGAGGGCCGCGATGATGGCGCCGTTCCAGAGGACGGGCGCGGCGTACGGGAGGAAGAAGCGGCGGTGGCTGTTGAGGATGCCGAGGCAGAAGGCCGAGAGGACGAGGAGGCCGGTGCCGGGAAAGAGGATCCGGACGAGCCGGACCGTCAGCTCGCGCCGCTCCCCGGAGAAGCCTGGGGTGAAGACGTCGACGAGGAGCGGCGCCGCCAGGACGCCCAGTGCCGACAGGAGAACCGCCAGGAGCGCCAGGAGCGTTCCGACCGTACGTGCCGTGCGGCGCGCCTCCTCCTCCTTCCCCTCTGCGAGAAGGCGCGAGTAGACGGGGATGAGCGACGCCGACAGCGAGCCCTCGCCGAAGAGGTTCTGGAGAACGTTCGGGGCGCGGAGCGCCGCCCGGAGGGCGTCCGCCGCCAGGGAGCTGCCGAGGTAGTGGGCGAAGATCCTCTCGCGGACGAACCCCGCGAGCCGGCTCAGGAGGACCCCTGCGCCGACGAGGAGGGCGTTCGCCGCCGAGGACCTGCGGACCCCGGTCACCGGAGCTTCAGCGTCGCGAGGGCCGCCAGGGCGAGGATGCCGGCGACGATCCAGAGCCTCACGACGACCTTCGTCTCGGCCAGCCCGTTGTAGGCCATCGCGTGGTGGAGCGGCGCGCGCGCGAAGAGGCGCCGCCCGAGGAGCTTGATTCCGATCTTGTCCTGCACCTGGGAGGAGAAGGCCTCGGCGACGAAGAGCCCGCCGAGGATGACGAAGAGGGCCTCCTGCTTCAGGAGGACCGACGCCACCGCGAGACTCCCGCCGATGGAGAGAGAGCCCGTGTCGCCCATGAAGATCTGCGCCGGGTAGGCGTTGAACCAGAGGAAGCCGATGCCGGCCCCCGCGAACGCCGAGGCGAAGACGGCGAGCTCGCCCGCGCCAGGAAGGAGCGGATAGAAGAGGTAGCGCGACCAGATGGCGTTGCCGAGGAGGTATCCGAAGACGCCGAGGACCGAGATCGCGAAGACCGAGGGGACGATGGCGAGGCCGTCCATGCCGTCGGTGATGTTCACCGAGTTGCCGACGAGGAGGACGAAGACGAAGACGAACGGGAAGTAGATCCAGGGGTTGTCGAGGACCGAGCTCTTCAGGAACGGCAGGTAGAGCTGCGACGCCTCGTGGGCGGGAACCGGCGAGAGGGGGCTCGCGAGGACGGCCACGAGGACCGCGGCGAAGGCTCCCTGGAGAAGGAGCTTCTTCGGCTCCGACATCCCCTTGTCCCCGGACTTCGCCATCATCTTCGCCCGGTCGTCGACGAAGCCGATCGCGCCGAACCAGACCATGCCGAAAAGGACGAGGAGCGAAAAGCCGCTCCCCAGGTTGCACCAGAGGAGGCACGAGAACGCGACGACGCCGACGAGGACGACGCCTCCCATGACCGGCGTCCCCGCCTTGTCGAAGGCCGAGGGGATCCCCGTCTCGCGCACCTGGTCGACGAAGGCGCGCCGCTGGAGCCACCAGATGACCTTCGGCGTGAGCCAGAGCGTCAGGAGGACCGCCGTGAGCGCGGCGCCGATGGAACGCGACGAGAGGTACTCGGCGAGGCGAAGGAACGAGAATGCGTGGAAGGGCGCGAGGAGCTTCCCGATCCAGAAGATCATCTCAGGGGGCCTCCTCGCCGCGGGACAGGGCCTCCAGGACCCGGCGGTACGACAGCTTCAGCTCGAACTGGGGACGGAAGTCGGTCGAGGTGAGGAGGAAGCCGGAGAGTACCCTCTTCAGCGCCTCGCGGTTGCGGACCTGGCCTCGCTCGACGAGAGAGAGAACTCCCCTGAGCGCCGCGGCGCGGACCTTCCAGAAGCGGTGCTCGGCGAGGGCCAGAAGGGGCGGGAGGGCGTCCTCTTCCCCGCCGAGGGCGCCGAGCGCCTCGGCCGCCGCCGAGGCCGCCTCGAGGTTGGGGTCCGAGAGCCTCGTCCCGAGCGCGGCGACGACCTCGGCGCTCCGCGCGAGGCGCCCGGCGAATCGCGTCGCGGTGCGCGCCGACTCGGCCCGAACCTCCCAGTACGGGTCGGCGAGCCCGGCGAGGAGGGCCTCCTCGACCCCGGCGTCGACGACGTCGAGGCGGGCGAGTGCGGTGAAGACGTTCCGGCGGACGAAGCCGACCTGGGCGAAGTCGCCCCCGAGGAGACGGTGGAAGAGCGGCGCCCGGGTCCGGTCGGCCAGGAGCGCGAGGAGGAGCGGGACCTTGTCCGTGGCGCCGAGGAGACCGAGGAGCTTCACGCCGAGGTTTCGCGCCTCCCATTCGTCGTGGACGAGGAGCGAGGCCGCACGGCTCCGGAACCAGGAGAGGTCCCGGGGCTCGACGACGTCCTCGACGCGGTAGCTGCGGCCCGCCGCGGTCGCCGCCTTTTCGAGCCGCGAGAGGAGCACGGCGTTCGAGACGACCGTCGGCGCCGGAACGAGCGTCGGATCGAGCGCGACGCGCGCGCGACCGTGGAGGACGTGGTGGGCGATCTCGGCCGCCGCGTCGATCCCGAGGACGTCGCGCCCCTTCTTCGACATGTCGGCGCGCCGGACCGGGTCCTCCGCGAGGGCGAGGATGCGCCGCGCCAGGAGAGCGCCGTCGAGCGTCTCGACGAGGTGCCCTTCCGAGAGGATCGTCTCCTCGTAGAGGACCTCCGCCCCGCCGGCCCTTTCGAGGGCGCGGGCGTTGGCCACCTGGTGATCGCCCGGAAGGTTCGCCTTCGGGACGACGAGGGCGGGAATCCCCATGCGCGCCACCTCGTTGAGGCTCCCCGAGCCGCCGCGGATGACGACGAGCGAGGCCAGGGCGTAGACCGAGGCGATATCGTGGAAGTAGCTCCGCGCCAGGTAGAACGTCGCGATCCTCGCGCGCTCCTCCTCCGTGTAGCGCTCCGCCAGGCGCGCCGCCGTGTCGGCTTCCGCGTCGTATCCGCCCCCCTTGAAGAGGCCGGTGCCGTGGACGACGAAGAGCCGCCCGGCGTGCGGCATCAGGTCGCCGAGGGCGTCGACGAGGCCGCGGTTGAGCGAACGCGAGCCCTGCGACCCGCCGAAGGCGAGGACGACCGTTCGCCCCTCCGGCACGGTGAAGTCGAGGCGCGCGCGGGCCTCCTGCGGGGCCACGTGCCCGATCCTCCCTCGGACGGGGTAGCCCGTCAGCGCGCCGTTGCCGGGGAAGAGGGAGAGCGTCTCGGGGAACGTGACGAAGACCTTCTCCGCGAATCGGCCGACGAGCCGGTTCAGCTTTCCGGGGACGGCGTTCTGCTCGTGGACGAAGACACGGGCCTTCGAGAGCCCGAGCTTCTTCAGGAGCGTCGCCGCGAAGATGACCGGGGCCGAGGCGAATCCCCCGGAACCGACGATCACGTCGGGACGGAACCGGAGGAGGATCGCGGCCGCCTGCGTCGTCCCGGCGAAGACGTCGAAAAGGAACCGGGCGAAGGCGGGCGAGGGGCGTGCGCCGGGGAACCCCGAGGCCCTCACGAAGCGGATCGGGATCCCCTCCCGCGGGACGACCTGCTCCTCGGCCCGCCCCTTCACGCCGACGAAGAGCGTCTCGCTCCCCGGCCCGGCGAGGGCGGCACCGATGGCGAGCGCGGGGTTCACGTGCCCGGCCGTGCCGCCTCCCGTCAGGAGGATTCTCGTTCCCGTCTTCACGCGTCGCGCCTCCGCCGGATTCTGGAGCATCCGGGGCGCCGCGTCGCGCCGGTCCCCGCCGGGGCGCATTCTCACCCGGAACCCGGACGCCCGTGGAGCACCGGGCCATCCGACAGGGCGGCCCGGCCGACTACACTTGCGCCCACATGCTGACCGTCCACGTGTACGAAGACGGGAAGGGCCTTCACCTTCTCGAGGACGCGAGCCTCTCCTCCGCCTGGCCCGGCCTGGCCGGCCGATCCATCTGGGTCGACGTCGAGAACCCGACCGAGGAGGAGGCTCGCGCGCTGGCGGACGTCTGCGGCTTCCACCACCTCACCGTCGAGGACGCCCTCACGCCCGTCCAGCCGCCGAAGGTGGAGGAGTTCGGGAACTACCTCTTTCTTCTCTTCCGCGGGCTCCGGCCATCGGAAGAGGGGCTCGAGCTCGAGGGCTACAAGGTCGCCGCGTACCTCGGCCCCGGGTTCCTCGTCACGGTTCACCGTCGCCCCGTACCCGCGTGCCTGGAGGTCAGCCGGCTCGTTCTCGCCAAGGACCTTACGATGGAGAGCCAGATGGATCGCGTCCTGCACGCGGTCGTCGACCGGATGATGGACGAGCTCCTGCCCATCCTCGACCGCTCCGAAGAGCGCCTCGAGGAGATCGAGGAGACGATCTTCTCGGGCGCCCCGCCGCAGCAGGCGCTCCACGAGCTCCTCCACCTCAAGCGCCAGCTCCTGACGATCCGGCGTCTCGTCGCCCCCCAGCGCGAGATGCTCGGCCGCCTCGCCCGGCGCGACCTGCCGTACATCGAGGAGCGGACGTCCCACTACTTCCGCGACGTCTACGACCACGTGGCACGGCTGGAGGAGACGACGATCGTCCTGACCGACCTCGCCAGCGGCGCCCTCGAGGCGCACCTCTCGGTCGCGTCGAACCGGCTGAACGAGATCGTGAAGGTCCTCACGATCTTCTCGGCGATCTGGATGCCGCTGACGTTCCTCGCCGGCGTCTACGGGATGAACTTCGAGTTCCTCCCGGAGCTGAAGATCCGGTGGTTCTACCCGTCGCTCTGGGGCTTCTGGATCCTGATCAGTGTCGGGATGCTCTACTTCTTCCGCCGGCGACACTGGATCTGACGAACGACCCCGCTCCCATCGCGGGCGCCGCACACCGCCGGGGCCGCGTCACCGCATCCGCTCGCTGAGACGGTAGAGCTCGGCGTAGAGGCCTCCGCGGCCGAGCAGCTCCTCGTGGGAGCCGCTCTCGGCGACCCGCCCTTCGGAGTCGATCGCCCCGCGCTCGGCCGGAACGGCCCGCGTGTAGCCGTCCGTGTCCTCGAAGTCGAGGAAGACGCCCGCGCGGACGCCCGCCCCGAGGCTCTCCGTCACCGACGCGCTCAACCGGCGCGTGTCGAAGGTGCCGTACGAGGCGTCCGCCTCGACGCGGCTCCCGTCGAGCGGGCGGGAGAAGATGCTCACCGTGCCGCCCATGGCGTAGTTGCCGAAGAGGCTCGCGGCAGACCCGCGGACGACCTCGACCCTCTCGACGGTTCCGAGCGGCGCCTTGTTCCACTGGACGTAGCCGTTGACCGCGTGGTTCAGGGGAATCCCGTCCAGGAGGACGAGCGCCCGGTCGCCGCCGAGGCCCCGCATCGAGACGTGGTTCGTCGTCGGCTGGATCGTGTTGCTGCTCCCGAGCGGGAGGTTCAGGCCAACGACGTTCCGGAGAGCGTCGTCGAGCGTCCGGCTCGGCGTGTTCTCGACATCCTCGCGAGGGACCACGGTCACGCTCACCGGGACGTCCGCGGCCGAGCGCTCGCTCCGGGTGGCGGTGACGACGACGGCGTCGGCCCGGACGAGCCCCGGGTCAGGCTCGGCTGGAGAGGTTTCCTGTGCAGGCGCCTTGCACGTCCGCAGTGCAGCGAGGAGGCCGAGAGCCGGGATCCAGTCGCGCGGGACCGAGAACCGCCGACGCGCGACCCGGAGCGTGGGCAACGCCGGCAATGAGAGCGGCCTCATCGTGTACTGCGATGCCAGCACCCGCCTCCGGGGCTCACCGGCTGCCGGGGAAGAGGAGCCGGATCCGGACGAAGTTGAGGAGCAGGAAGAGAAACCGGAGGGCGAACGACACGCGCCAGAGTCCCCTCGGCCCGTGCCGCCGCCAGACCTCGCGCTGCGCGGAGAGCGAGATGTTCTGGGTCCGGCTCCCGAGGGACGCGAGGTACTGCGAAAGGCTCGGGGCCGGCGCCACACGGGCGTCGTACCGGCCGACCTCGTGGGAGGGCCGCAGTCCGGGATCGAGGACGACCGGAATGCCGGCACCCCTCGCTCGCAGCGTGAAGTCCGCGTCGCCCCACGCCATCGGGAAACGCCCGGCGTCGGGCAGCCCGATCCTCGCGAAGACGCTCGCGGGAACGTAGGTTCCCATCCCGAAGAGCCAGTCGACGGGGAAGGGCTCTCCCGGAAGCTCTTCGACAGGCCTTCCGTGGTGGAGGATCCGGAAGCCCCGGCCGAACCACTCCATGCGCGCCCCTGCCGACCAGACGAGACCTTCGTCCTGCGCATAGACGACGGCGGACCCGATGACGGCGCCCGGGAACCGCGCCGCCGTCCGGCCGAGCCGCTCGAAGTAGCCCGGGGCGACGGTCACGTCCTGGTTGAAGAAGAGAACGGTCTTCGCGCCGCTCGCCAGCGCGTGTTCGACCCCGAGGCGGATCGCCCCCGTCCAGTAGACGGGCGTCTCCGTCCGAAGGACCTCGAAACCAGGAACTTCGCGCTGGAACTCGTCCCCGTGGCCGCGCCCCTCGTCGTCCACGAGGACGATCGCGGCGGCTCCGGCGTCCACGAGCGATCGGAGCGCCCGCCCGGTCGAGTCGGGCCGCCCGAAGGCGGGAACGACGACCGTCGGCCGCGCGGGCGCGGAGCCGGCAGGAGCCCCTCCTTCGGGCACCGCGTTCCTTCGGATATCCGCTCCCTCCAAAGACCCTCTCTTTCGCTCCGGACCGGAGCGCCGGGAGTCTAGTCGGGGCGGGGCGGGAGACCAACGGCGCCGAAGAGGGACGCCGGACACCGGACGCCGCCCGCCGGTGCCGCCGCCCCGGCGCGCCCCGATGATCGGCCCAGGTCGGTCCCGTTCCGCCATTTCGTCGCTTCCAGAGATGTCAACCCCCTCCGCTTCCCAGCGTCGCGGCTCCCCGATACAATTTCCGACTGCCTCGGCGGGCCGGCAGGCCCGCCTCCGGGAGGGAATGGATGAACGGAGAACTGGGGGACTTCCGGCTCGCCGAGCTCGTGAAGATGTGCGGCCGGCACGTCGAGGACGTGCGCCTCACCGTGCGACGTTGGGGCGAGGTCGTCGCGCTCTACTTCAGCTCGGGCGAACTCGTGCACGCCGAGAACGGCCCACGGACCGGCAAGGGCGTCTTCTTCGACCTCCTCACGTGGAAGGCCGGCACATTCGAGCTCGTCACCGACGTCCCGCCCCCGGCGACGACGATCACCGAGCCGATGGCCTGCATTCTCGAAGAGGCCCTCTGCCGGAAGGACCGGATGCAGGAGGCCGTGCGCGCCGTCCTCGGAGCGAAGGGGGAGAAGGCAGCCCGCCGGATCGCCGAGGCCGAGGATTCCTGCGAAAAGCTCGCCGACGCCGCCCGCGACGCCGTCAAGTTCGCCCGTCTCTTCGGCAGCAAGGAAGCCGCGGAAGAGCTCAGGAAGAGTCTCGCCGCGCTCTGCGGCCAGGAGATCTGAAGCATGGAAACGATCGTCTTCGTCATCTCCGCCCTGGCGATCACCGTCATGGCGATCGACCTCTACCTCGCTCTCCAGCTGAAGAAGGCGATCGGTCGCGGCGACCTCGGCAAGGGCGAGGTGGCGAAGAAGTGGAACCTCCTCACCGCCCTTCTCGTCGTCTTCTTCGTGGGCTACCTCGCCTCGCCCCTGCTCGTCCTCTTCAAGCTCGACCCGGCCTGGGGAAACGTCCTCGTCTTCACCGTCTTCCTCCTCGGGGCCGGGTTCGTCTTCCTCGTCGTCGGCGTGCTCAAGGACATCCTGACGGTCCTCGACGTCCTGAAGTAGAGCCCCGCGAGGGAGTGTTCGCCCGGGAGAGCGGCGCGTCCCCGCCTCACGCCCCCCCGGTCATCTCCTCGATCTCCCCGAACGTCGCCAGCTCCTCGCGGATCGCCGCGGCGTCGCCGACGGCGACGACGCGGGCCGCGCCCGTGCCGAAGACGCGCCGCGAAGCGCGGCGCACGTCGGCCTTCGTCACCTTCGCGAGCTCGGCCACCTCGCGGCCGATCTCCTCCGGCGGGAGGCCGAGGACCCAGAGGCGGAGGACCTCGTCGGCAACGCCCGCCGCGGTCTGCAGGGAGATCGCCAGGGACCCGGCGTCGCGCCGGAAGGCGCGTTCCAGCTCCTCGTCCTTGCTCTCGGTCGTCGCCATCCTCTCCATCTCGTAGAGGATCTCGTTCAGGGCGGCGCCCGTCACCTCGGTGCGGACCGCCGCGTAGGAACGGACCGTGCCGCAGCCGGCGAGCCAGCTCGCGCCGGCACCCGGCGAGTAGGTGTAGCCCTTCTCCTCGCGCAGGTTCTGGACGAGGCGCGACGTGAACGAGCCGCCGTAGATCGTCATGGCGAGCTCGAGCGGGTAGGCGTCGGGATCGGTCCTCGGGAAGCCGAGGTTGCCGACGAGGAGGTTCGTCTGGACCGAGCCGGGACGGTCGAGGACGAGGATCCGGCGCGGACCGGTGGGGGCGACCGGAGCGGGAACGGCCGGGGGCGCTTCGCCCGTGCCGCGCCAGCCGCCGAAGAGGCGCGCGGCCTCGGCGTGGACGGCGGCCGGATCGACGTCGCCCGCGACGATGAGGAGCGAACGCTCGGGGCGGAGGCGTCGCGCGGCCTCGACGGCGAGGATCTCCGGCGTGACGGCGTCGATCGACGCCTCGGTCGGCGAGATCGTCCCGTAGGGATGGCTCCCGTAGAGCGCGCGGGCGAAGGCGCGGACCGCGAGGTAGGAGGGCTCCGACTCGCTCGTCTCGAGGTCTTCGCGAACCAGGTCCTTCACCCGCGCGACCCCGTCCGCGGGAAACGCGGGGCGCATCGCGAGGTCGGCGACGAGGTCGAGGAGGAGCGGGACCCGCGCCGCGAGGCCGGAGGCCCCGATCGAGAGGGAGTCGGGGCCGGCCCCGGCCGAGAGGTCGCCGCCCGCTTCCTGCGCGAGCTCGGCCAGGGTGGCGCTCGTGCGCGTCGTCGTTCCCTCGCGAAGGCTCCCGGCAAGGAGGCGCGCGAGGCCGGGCGAAGAGGCCGGGTCGTCCGAAAGCCCGCCGCGCGTGACGAGGCGGATGGAGACGAGCGGGACTCCCGCGTACGGGACGATCTGGACGGTCAGGCCGTTCGGGAGCGTTTCCGTTTCGACGTGCGGCGCGGGGACGGGCCGCGGCGGCCCGAGGGGCGGGAGGTTCTCGACGGAGCTCACTTCTCCACCCTGTCCTTCAGGTCTTCCCTGTCTTTCAAGTCGTTCAGATCTTCCAGGTCTTCCCTGTCATCCTTGCCTTCCCTGTCGTCCTTGGGCGGGACCTTCACGATCGCCGCCCGGGTCTTCGGATCGAGCCAGGCGGCCGCACGGCGGAGCTCTTCGCTCGTCACGGCGTCGATCTGGCCGGGAAGCGCCAGGAGCGCCTCGGGCACGCCGGAGAAGGCGACCGCGTTCGCCAGCTCGACGGCGAGGCCGAGTCTCGGCTCGAGCCCGGCGTACCAGTCGGTGAGGACTTTCGTCTTCACGCGCGCGAGCTCGCCCTCGCCGACGCCGTCGCGCGCGACCCGCGCGACTTCCTCGTCGAAGGCGGCCAGGACCGTCGTCTCGGAGACGTCGCGCCGGTAGCCGAGCCGAGAGAGAAAGAGCGTGGCCCCGTCGTACCAGGTGCCCCCCTGGAACGGGTTGAAGCCGCCCGAGAGCTCGGTGGCGATCTGGCGTCCCTCGACGAGGCCGCTGTAGAGGCGGGAGGCGCGCCCGTTGTGGAGGAGCTCGCCGAGGAGAAGGAGCGGAATCGCGTCGGCGTGGTCCCGCTCCGGCATCCGCCACGCCATGGCGATCGCCGGAGTCCGCGCGAGCGGCGCCTCCTTCACGAGGAGGACGGGCGACGTCCGCTTCGGCTCGGAGAGATCGGGGCGCGAAGGAAGGCTCGCGGCGGGAATGCCGCCGAAGAGCCGCTCCGCCATCTCGAAGACGTCGTCGGCCGACACGTCTCCCGCGACGGCGAGGACCGCGTTGTTCGGGCGGTAGAAGGCGCCGAAGAAGCTCTCGACGTCGGCGAGGGTCGCCTGGTCGAGGTCGTGGAAGTCGCCGTACCCGTCGTGGGCGTTCTCCCACTTGTCGAAGAGGGCCTGCGGCAGCTCGCCGTACTCGAAGAGGCCGTACGGGTCGTTCTGGACGTTGACCCGGATCTCCTCCTTCACGACGTCGCGCTGGTTGTCGAGCGACTCCTGGCCGAAGGCGAGCGAGGTCATCCGGTCGGCCTCGAGGAAGAGGATCCGCTCGAGCGCCGAGGAAGGGGCGTCGACGACGTAGATCGTCACGTCGGGGCGGGTCTGGCCGTTGTTGCTCCCGCCGGAGCCCTCGCAGACGCGGTCGAAGACTCCCTTTCCCGCGCTCGGGGTCCCTTCGAACATCAGGTGCTCGAAGAGGTGCGCGAAGCCGGAGCGCCCCCGCGGCTCGAGGCGCGAGCCGATCCGGTAGAGGACGCAGAGCCCGAAGACGGGAGCGGCGGGATTCTCCGAGACGACGACGGTGAGCCCGTTCGAAAGGACCCGGCTCCGGAGCGGGACGTGAAACGTCATCCCTTGAGGAGCTGCCGCGCGATGACCATTCTCTGGATCTCCGAGGTCCCCTCGCCGATCGTGCAGAGCTTGACGTCACGGTAGAACTTCTCGGCCTTGAAGTCCTTCGTGAAGCCGTAGCCGCCGTGGATCTGGACGGCGAGGTTCGCAACCCGCACCGAGACCTCGGCCGCGTAGAGCTTGCACATGGCCGATTCCTTCGTCACCTTCATCCCGCGGTCCTTCATCCACCCGGCGCGCCAGGTGAGGAGGCGGGCGGCGTCGATCTCGGTCGCCATGTCGGCCAGGTAGTTCTGGATCGACTGGAACTCGGAGATCGGCTTGCCGAACTGGACGCGCTGGCGAGAGTAGTCGAGGGAGCAGTCGAAAGCCCCCTGCGCCATCCCGAGGGCGAGCGCCGCGATCGAGATCCGCCCGCCGTCGAGGACTTGCATCGCCTGGCTGAAGCCGGTACCGAGAGGACCGAGGAGGTTCTCCTTCGGGATCCGGCAGTCCTCCATGACGAGGGTTGCCGTGTCGGAAGCCCTGAGACCGAGCTTGTTCTCCTTCTTGCCGGCGCGGATGCCCGGCTGATGGAGGTCGACGACGAAGGCCGAGATTCCGTGCGTCCCGGCGGTCTTGTCGGTGACGGCCAGGAGGACCGCCGTGTCGCCGACGGAGCCGTGGGTGATGAAGTTCTTCGAGCCGTTCAGGACCCACTCGTTCCCGGCGAGGACGGCCGTCGTCTTCGTCCCCTTCGAGTCGCTCCCGGCCTCGGATTCCGTCAGTCCCCAGGCGCCGATCGCCTTCCCCTGCGCGAGGGGCGTGACCCAGCGCCGCTTCTGCTCCTCCGTTCCGAACATGAAGAGGTGATTCGTGCAGAGGCTGTTGTGCGCGGCGATGGAGATGCCGATCGAGCCGTCGACACGGGAGAGCTCCTCGATGATGCCGATGTAGTCGATGTACGACAGGCCCGCGCCGCCGTAGGCCTCCGGAATGAGGACGCCGAGCATTCCGAGGTCTCCGAGGCGGCGCAGGACGTCCCGCGGGAACACCTGGGATTCGTCCCACTCCATCACGTGCGGCGCGATCTCCGACTCGGCGAACTCGCGGACCATCTTCCGGACGGCGAGCTGGTCGTCCGAGAGCTGGAAGCCGAACGGGGCGGGAGTGGCAGCGTGGACGGCCGCGGGGCTGTCGAGAAGCATCGTCATCGCGGGACTCCTGGGGCGAAATGCCCGTGCGGGGCGATTCTATCCGGCGCGCAGGCGCGATCGGGCTAACGCGGCGCGTCAGCAGGAGAGGAAATCCCGGCGGCGGGGGGGGCCGGAAATTCCGCCGGCGCGGGAGCCGGCGCCGGACCGGGCGGGGCCGCTGGCCACGGTCCGAGCCCGGTCCCCGGGTAGTACGCCGCGAGGATCTCGGCGTACGTCTTCCCCGCGAGCGCCATCCCGAACGTCCCCGTCTGGCAGAGGCCGACGCCGTGCCCCCAGCCGCGCCCGTAGAACGTGTGGACGGGCGCCCCCGCCTCGTCCCTCCCCGTCACGTGCGTGAAGAGCGTCTCGGGGAGGGCGAGGGCGAACCGGACCTCGAGGCCCGCGAGGTTGAAGGTTTCCCGGTCCGTCGTGACGCGGACCTTCGCCGCGCGGCCGGAGGCCCCGCGCGAGAGGACGTCGAGCTGCCTCACGACGCTCCCCTTGCGCGAAGGATCGCGCTCGAGGAGCCTGGTCATCAGCTCGGCGCCGGTGAAGCGCCTCACCCAGTGGATCCAACCGGACTCCCGCTCGTAGAGCCCCGCCGCCGCCGGGACGAAGGCCGCCACGGCGAGGACCGAACCGTCCCGAAGGAGAAGCCGCACGCGGTCTCCCGGCGCGGGCTCGAGCGCACCGAGCTGCGTCCACGCCTCGCCGCCGCCCCGGAAGAGGAGCGGGTCGGGCGGAATCGCCCTCTCCTCGCGCCCTTTCGCGCTCTTCACGACGACCCGGCCGGCGGGCGCGGCGACGAGCCGCCCCTCGAGCTCTTCCAGCCCGCCGGCGCGCAGGAGGAGGGAGGCCCAGAGGCCGGCCGCCTCCTCGGCGGAGAAGTGCCGGGTCGTCGGGAGCGGCGTGACCCCTCCGACCTGGAAGCGGACGAGCGCCGTGTGAATCCGGCGCGCTTCCTCGCTCCAGCCGGGGGGAGCAGAGGCCCGCTCGGACTCCTCGCTCAGGAGCGCCTCGTCTCCGAGGAGCCCCGCGAGGTTCGCGTAGACGGCGTCGGGGGCGAGCGTCTTCGGCGGAGCGCCGGCCGCGAGCCCGAGGTGCGCCGTCAGGAGGGCGCGGGCAGCCTTCAGGTCGGCCCACGACGAGCCAGTGCGCCCCGCGGCGTGGAGAAGCGCCAGGCCCCTGAGGGCGAGCGCACCGTGGGCCGGCGCGTGCGCCTCGGCTCCCGCCGGTGCCGGAGCGTGCGCCGTCGTCGCGAGGGGAAGCCTCTCCTCGCCGCGGCACGGGACCGACCGGAGATAGGGAAACGCGGACGCCGAGTAGGAGGGGAAGACGATCGCGGCGTCTTCCGTCCGTCCGCCGCACGTGGAGGTGAAGAGGGTGTCGGCGGGAGAGCCGGCGAAAAGGAGCAGCTGCCCGGCGGTCTCCTTCACCGCCTGGCTCGAGAGCGGCTGCTCGGCCGTGGCGCCGCCGTAGACCTGGCAGCGGGCCGTCGCGCAGAGGTCGTACCCCTCGGCCGAGAAGTCCCCGCGCCGCTTGACGGCGTAGGTCCTCGCCGCCACCGCCTGCGCCTTCAGCGCCTCGAGCTCGTCGTAGACGCGGGGCCCCATCTCGAGCGGGACGACGCCGAGGAGGTACTCCTCGAGGCCGACCCGGTTGACGACGTGGAGCGTCCCTCGGGACGTCGCCACCAGGAGGACGTTCCCTCGGTAGCGGGAGTCGTTCACGGGGAGGAGCGAGCCGTTCGCCGCCTGCAGCTCCAGGGGCGACGGGACCTCCCGGGTGCCGTCCGGCCCCTCGACGAGAAGGGTGCGGGGAGGCGCGCCGGCGGCGGAGAGGCCGACGAGGAACGCGTCGGGAACCGCGTCGCGCCGGACCCGCGCCAGCACGGGCTGGAGCGCCGTCCGGCCGCCCGGCTCGCCGAGCCGGACCCCCCATCGCCCGCCCGCTTCCGCCACCGACGCGGGAAGCGCGAGGAGGGCGCCGAGGCGCTCGGCTTCCGCCTCGGCCAGGTCGCGCCGGGCCAGCGAACCGGCCTGGATCTGAAATACGGGCGCCGCGGCGCCTCCGCCCCCGCCCGTCGGCCGGAAGTTGAGCGCGCCGAGAGGGCGCCACGTCTCGCCGCCGGCCCGCAGAAGCCAGTCGCCGAGGGGAAGCGCGTAGTCCGCGCGGTCCGTCGCGACGCCGATGTCCAGGCGCGGCTCGGGGACCTCGCGGAAGACGGGCGCCGGGGCTGCCGTCCACGGGACCGGCGCCGGGGCCGGCGTCGGCGCCGGTGTCGGAGTCGCCGGGGTCGTCGTCGCCCTGGCGGGGGCCCCGACGGGAGGGCGCCCCGTGACCGGCGCCGGCCTCGGGGTACAGGCGGTCAGCAGCAGCGCCGCGAAGAGGACGGCCGCGGAGCCGGTCGGGCCTCTCCAGGCTTCGGACGCCCTCCGGGCCCGGCGGAACGCGGCGCGCGATCCCGTCACCCGAAGACCCGGGCGCCGTGCTGCTTGCGAAAGTCGTCCGCGGAGATCGTGACGAGCTGCGTCATCTCCCAGAGACGGCTCCGAACCGGGGCGCCGATCCGCGTCTCGAGCGTCTCTCCCCCTCGGCCGTCCGGCTCGTCGCTGAAGTTCGTCGTGAGGATCGTGAGGCGCTTGCGGTTGTAGCGGGTGTTCAGGAGGCCGTAGAGGATCTCCCGGACCCAGTCCGAGGGGCGGCGGGCGCCGAGCTCGTCCAGGACGAGGAGCTGCGCGTCCCGGTAGGGCGCGATGATGTCGTCCTGGCTCTCGTCGCTCCCCTTTCCGAAGCTCGCCTGGATCCGGTCGAGGAGGTCGGAGAAATCGCAGAAGAGGACGGAGGCCCCCTTCGTGTCGACCAGCTCGTTCAGGATGGCGACGGCAAGGTGGGTCTTCCCGACCCCGACCGGCCCCGAGATGAGCAGCCCCGCGTCGACGGCGGGCCAGTGCTCGACGTAGCGCTTCGCGACGGCCTTCGCCTTCTTCAGCGAGGGGTTCTCGCCGTCCTTGAAGTTCCGGAGGCGGCAGTTCCGGTAGCGCTCCGGGATGCGGGCCCCGGCCCGGCGCGCCTCGGCGATCTCGCCGGCCCGGCACTGGCAGGGGACGGTCGTCCCGTTCGGGCGCTCGAGCCGGCCGAAGCCTTTGCAGAGGGGGCACGTTTCGGTCGGGACGGACTCGCTCACGGCCGCGATTGTAGGGGGCTCGGCTCGGCCCGTCAGCGAAAGACGGCCATGAGGCGCCGGGCCTTGGTGCCCCGCCGGAGCCTCTGCAGCGCCTGCGCCTCGATCTGCCGCACCCGCTCGCGCGAGAGCTTCAGCTCGGCCCCGATCTCCTGGAGGGTCTTCGGCTCCCGCTCGCCGTCGCTCCCGTCCTCCGGGATCCCGAAGCGGCGGCAGAGGACCGCCCGCTCCTTCGGCTTCAGGTCGTCCAGGATCTCGCGGGCCTGGTCGATCGTCGCCTGGCGCTGCATGTCGTCGTCGGCCGAAGCGACCATCGTCTGCTCGAGGACGTCCTCGAGCGTCCGCTCCTGCTCGTCGCTGCCGACCCCCTGCGAGAGCGACTCGGCGTTGCGCGAGACCGCGAGGAGGGTCTCCACCGCAGCCGGCTCGAGGCCTGTCCGCTGGGCGATCTCCTCGAGGGTCGGGTCGCGGCCGAGCTCCCGCGCCAGCTCGGTACGGGCGCGGACCGCCTTCATCTGGTGCCCGGCCTGCTTGTGCGGGATCCGGATCGTCCCGGCCTGCTCGGCGAGCGCGTGGGAGATGGCCTGCCTCACCCACCAGACGGCGTAGGTGATGAACTTGACGCCGCGGTCCGCGTCGAACCGCTTGGCGGCCTGGATCAGGCCGATGTTCCCCTCGTTGATCAGGTCGATGAAGGGGACGTCGGGAGAGTGGAACCCCTTGGCGTGGTAGACGACGAAACGGAGGTTCGCTCGCACGAGCTCGTCCATCGCCTCCTTGCGCTTGTCCTCGGGGGCGAGGCGGTCCTGGATGACGCGGGCGAGCTCCTTCTCGCGCTCCGCCGGAATAGGCTGGTACTTCGAGATCTCCTCGAGATACCTGCGGAGAAGACCCGAGTCGTCGTCGGTCCGCCTGTAGGTCACTTCTCGCGCATCGTATCCCGGCGGATGGTCCGTGGGCAGACCCGGGCCTCAGGCCGGCCGGCGGGCGAGCGGCGCCCGCGGTCTGAGGGCCAGGGCGTTCTGGGACTGGGCGGGCCGCCCCGCCGCCCGGGAGGCGTGCTCGGCGGCCACGGACCGGAATGCGTCCATCAGGCGCTCCACCTCGCCTTCCATGCGGGAGAGGCGGGCGCGGAGGTCGAGGATGACCTCCACGCCGGCCAGGTTCACCCCGAGGTCCCGCGTCAGGGTCAGGATGATCTCGAGGCGCTCGACGGTCTCCCGGTCGTAGAGCCGCGTGTTCCCCGACGAGCGGGGGGGGCAGATGAGCCCCTCCCGCTCGTAGAGGCGAAGCGTCTGCGGGTGAACGCCGAAGCGGTCCGCGACGACCCCGATCAGGACGAAGTCGTCGCGCCGCGCCTTGCCGCGACCGGAGCCGTCTCGCGCCCCTGTCACGGCGTCACTTCTTCTCGTCGACGACCTCGGCGTCGATCACGTCGTCCGCCGGCTTCGCGCCGCCCCCGGAGGACGCCCCGGCCGCGGCCGGTCCCGCCTCCGGCGCCGGGGCGTTCTTGTAGAGCGCCTCGGCCACCTTGTAGCTCGCCTTCTGGACGTCCTGCGCCGCCTTGCGCAGCGCCTCGGCGTCGTCGGCCTTCGTCTCGAGGACCTTCTTCGCGTCGGACACGGCGGCCTCGATGGCGGTCTTGTCCTCCGCGGGGACCTTGTCGGCGTTCTCCGAGAGGAGCTTCTCCGTCGCGTAGACGATCGAGTCGAGCTGGTTCTTCGCCTCGACGGCCTCGCGCCGCTTCTTGTCCTCGGAGCTGTGCGACTGGGCTTCCTTCACGGCCTTCTCGACCTCGTCCTTCGCGAGGCCCGAGGAGGAGGTGATCGTGATCTTCTGCTCCTTGCCCGTGCCGCGATCCTTGGCGCTCACGTGCAGGATGCCGTTCGCGTCGATGTCGAACGTCACCTCGATCTGGGGCATGCCGCGCGGCGCGGGCGGGATCCCGACGAGGGAGAAGAGGCCGAGAAGCTTGTTGTCGGCCGCCATCTCGCGCTCGCCCTGAAGGGTCTTGATCTCGACCGACGTCTGGCCGTCGGCCGCGGTCGAGAAGACCTCGCTCTTCTTGACGGGAATCGTCGTGTTGCGCTCGATGAGCTTCGTCATGACGCCGCCGAGCGTCTCGACGCCGAGGGAGAGCGGCGTGACGTCGAGGAGGAGGAGATCCTTGACGTCGCCCGCGAGAACTCCGCCCTGGAGCGCGGCGCCGACCGCGACGACCTCGTCGGGATTGACCCCCTTGTGGGGCTCCTTGCCGAAGAAGTCCTTCACGACCTGCTGGATCATCGGCATCCGGGTCTGGCCGCCGACGAGGACGACCTCGTCGATCTGCTTCGCCTCGAGACCGGCGTCCTTCAGGGCCTGCCGGCACGGGCCGACGGAGCGCTGGATCAGGTCGTCGACCATCTGCTCGAGCTTGGCCCGCGTCAGCTTCAGGCTCATGTGCTTCGGGCCCGAGGCGTCGGCGGTGATGAACGGCAGGTTGATCTCGGACTCGATGGTCGACGAGAGCTCGATCTTGGCCTTCTCGGCGGCTTCCTTCAGGCGCTGCGTCGCCATCGGGTCCTTGCCGAGATCGATCCCCTGGTCCTTCTTGAACTCGGCGAGGAGCCAGTCGACGATCCGCTGGTCGATGTTGTCGCCGCCGAGGTGCGTGTCGCCGTTCGTCGACTTGACCTCGACGACCCCCTCGCCGACCTCCAGGATCGAGATGTCGAACGTGCCGCCGCCGAAGTCGTAGACGGCGATCGTCTCGTTGTTCTTCTTGTCGAGGCCGTAGGCGAGCGCCGCGGCGGTCGGCTCGTTCACGAGCCGCTCGACCTTCAGGCCCGCGATCTGACCGGCGTCCTTGGTCGCCTGGCGCTGGGCGTCGTTGAAGTAGGCCGGAACCGTGATGACCGCCCGGTCCACCTTCTCTCCGAGGTGGGCCTCCGCGGCCTCCTTCAGCTTCGTCAGGATCTGGGCGGAGATCTCCGGGGGCGACATCTCCTTGCCCCCCTGCATCACGCGCGCGTCCCCGTTGGCCGACCGGACGACCTTGTAGGGGACCATCTTCATCTCTTCGTTGACCTCGTCGAAGCGGCGCCCCATGAACCGCTTGATCGAGTAGACGGTGTTCTCCGGGTTCGTGACGCCCTGACGCTTGGCGACCTGCCCGACGAGCCGCTCGCCCGACTTCGTGACGGCCACGACGGACGGAGTGGTCCGCCCTCCCTCGGAGTTGGCGATGACCTCCGCCGAGCCCCCCTCGAGAACTGCGACGACGCTGTTCGTCGTCCCGAGGTCGATGCCGATGATCTTGCTCATCCTGATTCCCTCCGGACCCTTGCAGGATCCAGGCAGGAATCTAAGATATTAGCGTAGCGTTGTCAAGTCATCGAAAACGAAAATCTTCATCAGGAGCGAAGACTTTTCGCAAGTCACTTGATAATAATGATTTCCTTCTTGCCGCTCGTGCTCATGTTCCCCGACGAGCCCGTCCCCTGGGCGACATGGGCAAAGAAGAGATCCGTGTCGGTCTTCCCTTCGGCGTCGAACCCGGCAAGGTAGTACTTGCCGGTATCGTTCTGGAGGATGTACCGGTAGGGCCTCCCCCAGGGATCGTGCAGGTCGCCCGGCGCCAGGAGGCCCGAGCTGGCGATCGCCGCCGGGGACTCGGGAAAGCGTCCCTGAGTCAGGTAGAAAGCGTCGATCGCCTCCGACAGGCGCCGCAGGCGGGAAAGGGAGACGGCCTTCTGGAAGCCCTCCAGGGCCGCCACGTGCCGGAGCGGAATGGTGAAGACGTTCGCGGGGTTCAGGGCCTGCAGCCGCGATCCCGCCACGAGCAGCCCCGCGAGGACGACACCGATGAGAATCGCGGCCAGCGGCAGCCGCGGGCGCACCGTGGGGATCTCGAGCGAGAAGGCCCCGGTTTCGTCGATCACGCCGGTGCGGCGGGCCTCCTCGATCAGCCCCCGGCTGAGGAGGTCGTAGAACGCCTTGGAACCTTCGAAGTCCGAGAGGAACGTCCGGTCGACGATGTCGCCGACCGACCGCCGCCCGTCGACGAGCTCGTAGACCGACCACTCGGCCTTCGAGATCCGGATCGGCCCGTCACGCTTCTCCCGCGACTTCGTGAAGGTCGACTCGCCGATGTCCTCGATGTCGTCGGACCCCTCCGCCGGCTCCACCCGCTGCCCCACCGCCACGCGCTGGAAGACGAGCTCGGGCGAGCGGACGACCTTCTGGATGATCGGCCACTCGTCGACCATCCTCGCCCCCTCCATGAGGAGGCTTTCGACCTGGATCGGGCGGAAGTACTCGTGGTCGTAGTCGATCCGGTCCTGCTGGTCGAAGACGTAGTCGCCGTCGGTCCACCGGAAGAGGCCGTAGGCGATCTTCCGGACCTGCGCATCCAGACCCGAGCGCAGCTGGTCCGCGTCGCAGAAGCCGTTCTTCAGGAGGATGAAGCCGAGCCGCTGGAGCGTCTGACCCTGGATCTCGAGGGCCTTGGCGAGGGAGTCGGGCGCGAGGCTTCTCGTCTTCACGAGGAGAGTCCCGAGGCGCGTGTCGAGGCGCCTGGCCTGCGATTCCGCCGAGACGAGAGAGCCGGCGTCGAAGCCGAGGATGACGGTGTCTTCCGGGCCCCGAAGCGTCAGAAGGCCGGTCTTCTTCTGCAGGGAGATCAGCTGCAGGATGTCGGGGAGGGCGAAGTCGTGGAGGGTCCCTTCGAGCGCCACGGCGTCACACCTTTCTCGCCGTGGTCTGTCCCACGACCCAGGCCGCGAACGCCAGAAGCGCCCACAGGACGGTCCCGACGAGAAGGGTCCCGGCGCCGGGCCGCGGCGAGACCGCGAGATCCTGGCGAAGGAACGCGGCGAAGAGCCCGAGGAAGAAGGGGGTGAGGATCGCCAGCGCCCGCCCTGCCCGTCCCCGGTAGAGGAGCTCTGCACCCGGAAGGAAGACGTTGAGGGCCACTCGCAGGCGCCCTTCGAATCCCTGCCGGCGCTTCACTTCCTCGACCTTCTGGAGCTTGGTCTCGATGGAGACGCCGTCCTTCCGGAGGTAGACGTGGATGCACTGCGAGCAGAGGAGCGCACTCTCGCCGGGCGGCTTGCAGCGCCGGCAGAACGTCCGTCCGCACTTGTCGCAGGCCAGGGCGTAGCCGTGCCTCTTCCTCCGGAACGAGTCGAGGCCGAACGCCGCGGCCACGATCAGGGGAATGGCGACGGCGAACGGCACCGCCCAGGTGCTGGCGTCGTCGCCGACGTGGAAATGCCCGAGAACCCGGCGGCTCCGGGAGTCGCTCTGCAGGGCCTCGACTTTCTCCAGCGCCTCCCCGGGCGTGTACCCGAGGGAGACGACCTTCACGAGCGTCGGGCTGTCGAGGAACTGCGTGACGAGGGAGTTGTCGAGCGCGCGCGCCTCGGTGAGCTTCTCCTGCGCCTCCACGGTCCGGAAGGTCTCACCGTAGACGAGAGAGAGGTTGTAGCGGGCCCTCACGTCGCGAGGGTCCCGGCGGAGCGCTTCCTGGAAGTCCTCCTGGGCCGCGCCGAAGTCGCCGTCCACGAAACGGATGTCCCCGCGGTTGACGAGCGCACGCACCTCCGTCGTCGAGACCTGGGAGGCGACGGTGTACTCGGCCACGGCACGGTCGTTCTGCCCCAGCTGCTGGTAGAGGCACCCGAGGAGGAACCGCAGGTCGGCGTCCTCGGGAAAGAGGTTCTTGACCGCCTCGAGATCGTCGAGAACCCTCTGGTCGTAGCGCTTCTCCTGCAGCGCCTCGGCACCCCTGAGGACGGGAGATGCCGAGACGGCCAGCGCCGCTGCGGCACGGTCGAGCGCCGGGGCGACGAGAACGAGAGGGACGAGGCCGGCGAGCGCCGCCCACCTCACGGATTTCTCCGCGTAACCGAAGGTGAGGACGAAGAGCCAGAGGAGGAGCCACCCGACGTCCAGGGCGGCGAAGAGGGGCAGGACCAGGAGCCCGGCCGCCAGGACCGAGTCGGCCGGGCGCGAGACCCATCGCCCCGCCAGCTCCGTCAGGTCGTGAAAGAGGCGCCGGGCCTCGACCGCCACCAGCAGGACCACGAACGCGGCCCCGACCGCGGCCAGCGTCAGAACGACGAGGAGCGAGGAGCGAACGAAGAGGACGCGCCGCCCTTCGAGGTCGACGAAGACGGTGCGGACGGCGCCCAGGAACTCGCGGGGAACGGCGAGCCTGTTCGTTTCGAGCGCCAGTGCGACGCGGGACCAGCGGGCCTCGGGCAGGTCCGGGTCGAGCCGGATCGCCGAATCGAGGGCCCAGCGGGCCTTGTCGCGATTCCCCTCCGCCAGCTCCTTGCGAGCCATCAGAGTGGCCGCCAGGGAGAGGTCGGTGAGCCTCTTCAGGCCGATCTTCTTCGCGTGCCGGACGATCTCTTCGACCTTTTGCGCCGCCAGGGTCGGATCGCCCTCCTCGTGGGCCGCGAGCCAGGCGAACCACTGCCCCCGGATCTCGCGCCGAAACGTCGTCTCCGTAGCCTCCCCCGGCGCCTGGAGCACCTGGGCCCCGGAGGGCGCGCCCAGGAGGGAAGGCAGGAGAAGCAGCGCGAGCGCCGCCCGACGCGGCGCTCGGCTGGGAGGGCCGAGCTCCGGCTCGCGGCGCATCGGCACTCGCAGGGTCAGCCCCTCGGCCTCGGCGGAGGAGGCATACCGGGCGCCCCCTTGGCCTGCGCAGCGAGCCTCGTGAAGACCATCTGGAGCTCGCCGAGGAGGCCCTCGAGGGAGTCGGTCTCCTCGAAGGAGAGCCTGCCCCGGGTCTTCTCGCGGAGGGCCACCAGCGAATCGATGATCTCGCGCGAGGCCGCCAGGTCCACCGAGCGGCGGCCCGTGGCCGGGTCCGGTATCCCCTGCAGGTACATGGATGCCGTCTGGGCGAGCATGTCGAGAAGTCGAAGGAACGCCGGGCTGGTCGGGACGACCTCCTCCGGCGGCGGGGCCGGAGCAGCTTCGTCCGGCGATGCCGGCGGAGCCGGCGGCGCCGTGGAGAGCTCTTCCATCACGTCGTCCCGCAGGTCCCCCTCGGCGGTGAACATCCTGCGGTCGACGACCTTGATCGTCCTGGGTGCTTCTGACATAAGACCTCGTTCGGGCGCTTCATTCTAAAGGGAACCCTCCGTTGCCGCCCGCACAAGGAGGCCCAGTGCCGTCCGAGACGAGATCCCCTGGCCCCGAAGCGGCCGGAGAGGCCACTTCCGGCCTCGTCCGCCTCATGGCGCGCCTCCGGGCCGAGTGCCCCTGGGACCGCAAGCAGACCTTCGCCACCCTGTCGGGCTACCTCCTCGAGGAGTGCTACGAGGCGCTCGACGCGCTCGCCCGGGAGGACTTCGACGAGCTGGAGGGGGAGCTGGGCGACCTCCTCTTCGAAGTCGTCTTCCTCGCCGAGCTCGGCCGCGAGCGGGGCGCCTTCGATTTCGCGTCCCTGGCCGGACGGGTCCACGCGAAGATGGTCTCCCGGCACCCGCACGTCTTCGGCGAGGCCGCCGTCCTGGACGCCGAGGCCGTCAAGGTCCAGTGGGAGAAGCTGAAGGAGAAGGAGCGCGCCGGGAAGGCCGCGGGCGAGGAGGTCCCCTCCCCCTTCGCCGGGGTCCCGCGCTCCCTCCCCGCCCTCCTCAAGGCGGTCCGGGTCACCTCGCGCGCCGCCGATCTCGGCTTCGACTGGCAACGAGATGCCGACGTCCTCGCCAAGCTCGACGAGGAGGTGGCCGAGTTCAAGGCCGAGCTCGTCCTCGAGGGGGCGACGAAGGAGTCCGTCGCCCACGAGATCGGAGACATCCTCTTCACCGTCGTCAACGTCGCCCGCCGCCACGGCGTCGACCCCGAAGCGGCGCTGCAGGCGACGAACGCGAAGTTCGTCCGGCGGTTCGAGGAGGTCGCCCGCCGGGTCCGCGCCTCCGGGCGCGAGGTCGCCGGGACGCCGCTGCCGGAGCTGGATCGGACCTGGGACGAGGTCAAGAAGGAAGAAACCAGATGAAGTTCACCCGCGCGATCGTCCGTCCCCCTTCCGCCACGTTCACCGACGGGCTGACGACGGCGGGCCTCGGCCCCCCCGACCTCCCGAGGGCGCTCGCCCAGCACGCGGCGTACGTCGCCGCCCTCGAGGCGTGCGGCCTCGCCGTCATGGCCCTTCCGCCGGACGACGGCTTCCCCGACTCGACCTTCGTCGAGGACACGGCCGTCCTCGCCCGGGGCCTGGCGGTCCTCTGCCGCCCGGGCGCGCCGAGCCGCGCCGGCGAGGTCGAGGCGGTCCGCCCCGCCATCGACGCGTTCTTCCCTTCCCCGGCGGCCATCGAGGCGCCGGGCACGGTCGACGGGGGCGACGTCTGCGAGGCGGGGGACCACGTCTTCATCGGCGTCTCGGAGAGGACGAACGGGGAAGGGGCCCGGCAGCTCGCCGCGCTCCTGGCCACGCGCGGCCTCGGATCGACTCTCGTCGACGTCCGGGGGATCCCCGGTCTCCTCCACCTCAAGAGCGGGATCGCCTGGCTCGGCGGGCGGACCCTGGCCCTGACGGAACCTTTCGTCTCCCGCCCCGAATTCGCGGGCTGGTCTCCCCTTCGCGTCCCGCCCGAAGAGTCCTACGCCGCCAACGCCGTCCTCGTGAACGGCCGCGTCCTCGTCGCAACAGGCTTTCCGCGCTTCGAGGCGGCCGTGGCCGCGCTCGGCCTCCCCACCCTCCCCCTCGACATGTCGGAGTTCCGCAAGCTCGACGGAGGCCTCAGCTGCCTCTCCCTCCGATTCTAACCGTGGGGTCAGGTCTTGATTTTCTACTATAGATAAGGAGGAGGGGACTCCCGCGGAGCGCTTCTCCTACAGGACGGACCAGACGAGCGCGTTGAAGAGGAAAGGGAACGTCGCGTTCATCTGTGCGCGGTGCTGGGCGCGGAAGCCGAGGAGGACGACTTTTCCCTTCCCGTACGTCAGGGCGACCGCCGCGGCGTTGCGCGTCAGCTTCTCCTCGCCCCGGATCCAGCCGGAAACGAGGACGTCGCGCGCCTCGGCGGGATACGACGCGAGGACCCGGCGCGTCATCTCCCCGCCGGGCATCGCCGTCTGGAAGGCGATCGGCTCGCCGAGGAACGCCGGCGTCGACGGCGGCAGCCCGAAGGTGACCGGGTGCGAGGGGTCGACCTCGATCCGGACGAGGGCTCCCGGGCAGAGGAACTCGTCGGGCTTGACTCGCGCGAGAACGTTGCGAACGGGGAGCAGGAGCTCCTCGATCAGATACTCCGACGCCGAGGAGAGGGCGACGAGCGTCCCGCCCCCCTCCACGAACTCCCGCAGCGCCGCTGCGCCTTCCTTTCCGAGCCCGCCCGAATGCTCCGGACGCGGCTCGGGGAAGTACTTCATGTCGCCCTCTTCCCGCTTCGGCTTCCCCGTTGCGAGGACCTCCCTCGCAACGTCCGGGAGGACGACGACGTCGAACTTCGCTCCGAGCTTACCGGCACGGACCGCCGCGTTGTCGAGCGTCGCCGGGGCGAAGCCGTAGCGCTCGAGGAGGAAGCGGGTCCACCCTTCGTCCGTGGAGGCGGCCCAGGGCTTGTAGAGCCCGACACGCGGAGCGCGCAGCTTCGTCGCTCCCGTCGAGACCGCCGCGAGCGGCGCGAGGGGGACGCCGAGCTCGCCGGCGAGGGGCGAGGCCGCGTTCGCCGCGGCCGCGTCGAGAAGGAGCGTCCCGGCCGGCAGCGCGCCGTCCGCCTTCGGGAGAATCGAGACCTCGCCTCCCTTGCGCGCCGCGGCGACGACCTTCCACCGCTCGGGACTCCCGGGCGAGAGAGCGTACGCGGTCGCGCCGGACAGGGGAGACGCGACAGGTACTGGCCCCGCCCACGGACGGAGCGCCGCCGGAAGAATCGCCTTTTCGACCGTCACACCCATCGAGAGCGGCAGGCTCCAGGAGGTGACGTCGTACGGTGCGACGATCTCCTTTCCAGGAACGAGCTTCACCTCGGGAAAGCGCTGGGGCTCGAGCATCTCCCTCACGAACCGGCCGTAGGGCTGCGCGAGCGGGACCCAGGCGTCGCCGGAGGCATCCCCCTTCAGCTCGACGCCATGCTCGACGAGGAGCCCCGCCAGAGCTCGGGCCGTGGCGGGATCGCGCTGGCCCATCGGGATCCGGTACGCCTCGCCGGGAGCCGCCGCGGCGACGGAGGCGCGCGCGCGGGCGAGCATGTTCGAGAGGACGTCCCGGCGGTGGTTCGCGCAGTACTCGAGGATCGCGTCGGAGGCGATCCGCTCGTAATCCATGATGTCGCGCAGGTGCCATTCGCCCCCTCGCCAGGGGTTCGGGAAGTTCACCTGGGTGCCGTAGGTGACGAGACCCTTCCCTCCGCCACGCAGTTCCGAGGCCGGGATCTCCACGGGTGTCGCCACGCGGACCGACGCGACCTCGGTCAGGACTCCCGTCACGTTCTTCCACCAGGCCGTGTTCTTCGAGCCGCCCGGCCACGAGGCGTCGAACGTCCAGCCCGAGATGACGCCGCTCTTGCCCGCCTGCTCGAGGCGCATCGACATGAGAGAGCCGATCAGGTTCACCTCGCGGATGACGAGCGGGTGGATGTCGGGATCGAGCGGCTCGGCGTAGGGCGGCACGAACATGCGCGGGCCGCTGGCCCCCATCTGGTGCTCGTCGAGGAAGACCTGGGGAAACCAGTCGCGGTAGAGGACGCGGCTGATCGCCTTCGTCTCGGACTGCGTCAGCTGCACGAAGTCGCGGTTGTCGTCGTGCCCCGTGTAGGGGTGGTAGAGCCAGGGCATCCGGCTCCCTTCCCACCGCGTTCCGAGGTTCTTGCGGTACCACTCGACCTCCATCCGGTGCCCATCGGGGTTCAGCGACGGAACGAGGAGGAGGACGACCTCCGAAAGGCGCCGCTTCGTCTCGGCGTCCTCGGCCGTGGCGAGGGCGTGCGCCCACTCCATCGCCATCTGCGTCGAGGCGATCTCGCTGGAGTGGATGGCGCAGGTGACGAGGAGGACGACCTTCCCTTCCGCCACGAACGCGGCCGCGTCGGCTTCCGAAAGGCCCCGTGGGTCGGCGAGTCGCCGCGCGATCTCGCGGATCCGCGCCTGGCTGGCGAGGTTCTCCGGGGAGGAAATCGCCACGAGGACCATCTCCTCCCCGAGCGTCGACTTCCCGATCGTCGCCAGCTCCACCCGGTCCGACGCGGCGTCGAGGGCGCGGAGGTACGAGACGATCTGGCCCCAGTCGGCGAGCGTCCTGTCCGCGCCGACAGGGAGCTTCAGGAAGTCCGACGGCGAGGGCGCTCGGCCCGCGGAGGCGGGGAGCGGGGCGAGGAACGCGGAGAGGAAGAGCGCAGAGAGGGTCCTGCGGACGCGCATGGCCCGGGAGTCTACGCGCCGAGGGCCGCGCGGATTCGCTCCGGCGTGGCCGCGAGGAGGCGCCGCATCGGGGAGCCGGTCGCCCCGCGGAGATTCCTATACTAGAAAATCAAGACCTGACCCCGATTCAGACATTCAGCTTTCGGGAGACCTCCACGACGGCGGAGGTGTTGGCGAGTGGGAGGAGGGGGGCCATCAGGAAGGCCTTGACGGAGCTCGCGAGCTCTTCGAGGCGGTCGGCGGAAACGCCGAACGCATCGGCGTACGACGCCACCACGGCCTTCTCGGCGTCGCTGTAGTCGCCGTCGACGAGCGCGACGAGGAGGGCCGAGCTCAGGAGGAGCTCACGTCCGGCCGTCTCGGGAAAGGCGGTGGCGAGCTCCGCCGGGACCGGATCGGAGGCGGACGCATCGACCGGGGAGAGCTCCTCGATGAGCGACAGCTCGCGCGGGTCGGCCGTGCCGTCGGCCCGTGCCACGGCGAGCATCGCCCGCCCCATCGCCTGCGCCTGCCCGTCGGTCACGTTCACGTCGGTGAAAAGGTCCATCGCGGCAACCCCCGTTCGTCCGTTCTGTCCGGATACGCGATCCGATGATAGCCCGGCGCGAGCGAGGTGGGACCGGTCGGCTCGCGGACGTCAGTCGACGAGCTCGGAGACCCGGACCCGGAGGACTCCGCGCCGGTCGAGCGCGGGAAGGCTCGCCGCGAGGAAGTCGATCGTCGCCGCGTGCGGATGCCCGATGACGACGGCGTGCCCCTTCGAGGCCGCGAGCCCGAGGGCGCGCGTCCAGGCGGTCGCAAGGGCCTCCGGGGCACCCCGTTCGGCCGCCGACTCGGCCCGGGCGTCGTCCAGGAAGACGTCGCGCGGGATCGTCGCGAGGCCGAGGGCGCGCGCCTCCTCGACCGCGACGCTCGCGGCGGAGGTCCGCGAGTCGAGGAAGAAGAGCCCCCGCTCCCGGACGACGGAGAGGACCGCGCGGACGACGCGGCGGTCGGCCGTGGCGAGAGACCCCTGGTGGTTGTTGAGGCCGGAGGCGCCCGGCACCCGGCCGATCGCGGCGCGGACGCGCCGGGCGATCGTCGCGTCGTCGTCGGAGAGCGTGATCGAATCGGGCTCCGCCGGGCCGCTCGCACCCTCCATCGGGAGGTGGACGAGGAGGTCCCAGCCCTTCCTCCCCGCCAGCGCGACGGCCTCGCGGGCTTTCGGCGCGCCGGGCAGGACGGCGATCGCGAGGGGGCCGTCGAGCCGCGCGAGCCTCTCGAGCGAGCCGTCCTCGTTCCCGACGTCGTCGATGACGACGGCGATCGCCCCCCGGCCCTGCCCTCCGGCCGGCTCGAAGTCGGCCGGCACGGACGCGGGCGGCCGCGCCGTGGGCGCCGGCGCGGCGGTCGGAGACGGGACGGGGGTCGCCGGAGCGTCCGCCGGTTCCACCAGGGTCGCCCGTGGCGGCTCCATCGGACGGACGCGGAGGAACCAGAGCGCCCCGGCCGCGAGCGCGAAGAGGACGACGAGACCGGCGAGGAGGCCGAGAGTCCGCCCGCAGCCGCTCTTGCGCGCCCGCGCAGCGGTCACGAGGGCGTGGCGGGAGTGCCGGACAGTTCGCCGACGACCTTGAGGGCTCGTTCCAGGAACGGATCGGGAGTCTTGCCTTCGGCTCCCTCCTCCGGCTGGACGTGGTAGACGCGATCGTCGGGCTCGAGCCCGTGCGGGGAGAGGGCACGTCCCGCCGCCGTCCTCACCTTCCCGACCGTGATCTTCAGCGCGCCGCCGCTCGCCAGGCGGACGACTTCCTGGGTGAGTCCCATTCCGAAGGTCGGCTCTCCGACGACGCGGACGCGCAGCTTCTTCTTGTCGAACGAGGGGGTTGGAACGGGAGGAGCCTGGTCCTCGAGCTCGCGGTCCCGCTTTCTTTCGTCGCGCTTCACCGCCGCCGCGACGTCTACCCCGAGCTCCTTCGCCGCGCTCTCGCGGAGGGCGGCGGCAAAGAGTTCGGCCGGGCCGCCCGTGCCGCTGTCGACGAGGAGGACGAGACTGCCCAGGTGGACCCGCTGCCCGGCCTCCGCGCGCCAGCTCTTCGTGGCGATCTTCCGGCCCTTCAGCTCGCCGATGAGGCCCGGCGGGTCGAAGAGCGCCGCGGACCGGGCCGCCTCGTCCCAGGCCCCGAACGCGTTCCCGCGGAGGTCGAGGACGAGGACCTTGGACCGGTCGAGCGGGGCGAGGATCCCGGCGAGGGCGTCGGCCGTTCCGGGGCCGAACGCGGGCACCTTCACGACGAGCTCACCCGAGACCCTCCCGGCCGACGGGAGCGAGGGCGTCCACGTCGTCCGGACGACGTCGAGCGTCTGCCTCCGGGGCTTCGCGTCCCTGACGACGAGGACGCTCGTCCGTCCCCCCGGTTTCCCGGAGAGCGCCGCCTCGACCTCCCAGATGCCGAGGTTTCGGGCGGAGACGCCTCCGACCTTCTCGACGAGGTCGTCCGTCTGGATGCCGGCGGCGGCGGCCGGGCTCCCCGCCACGGCCGTCACGACGACCGGATAGCCGGACCGCCGGGCCAGGACGAGCCCCGAGTCGACGTAGTCCGCCTTCTCGCGCGCCGTCCGTGCCGCCTCGAACGCGGCCATCTTCTCGGGCGGGACGTACTCGGAGAACGGGTCCATCGCGTCGGTCATCCCGGCGAAGGCCCCGGCGAGGAGCGGCTTGACCTCCACCTTCTCGACGTAGTTCCCCCGGACGAGCGAGAGGACTTCCGTGAAAAGGCCGAGAGGCCGGTAGAGGCTGTCCTTGCCCCCCTTTTCCTTTTTCTCGTCCGCCCCGAGACCGGGAAGGACGACGAAGAGCGTGCCGAGCAGGGCGAGGGAGGCGAGAAACGGAGCGAGCCGGGACTTCGTCACGCTTCGATGATACGGGATCGCTCCGGGACGGTTTCCACCTGCCGCGGCAGCGGCGCACAGGGATACCGGAAACGGGCACCCCGGGGCGAGGCCGCCTACCGGAGCCAGCCCTGGGGATCGACCGACGTCCGGCTTTCCCTGATCTCGAAGAAGAGCCCGGCCACCTCTTCCTCGGGAGGGTCGGAAACCTGCCCTACGACCTCTCCGAGGGCCACGCGGGTCCCCCGGGGGGCCGTCCCGGTCATCAGGTGGCCGTACAGGGTGAAGACCCCGTCCCCGTGGTCGAGGACGACGAGGTTGCCGTAGCCCTTGAGCCACTGGGCGTAGACGACGTCCCCGGCAAAGACGGCCTTCGCGGGAGTCCCCGTCGGGACGTCGATCGTCCAGCCGCTCGACCGGAGGAAGGTCCTGGGAAACCGGGGATTGGCGATCCGGCCGAAGGGAACGGCGACCTTGCCCTGGACGGGCCAGTCGAGAGCGCCCTTGTACCTCCGGATCGACGCCGCACCCGCGGGGAGCGAGCGGCCCCGGGTCTCGAGGAGATCCAGGAGGGCCGCCAGGCGCGACGTCTTGTCCTCCAGCACCGCCACGGTCGTCCGCTGCTCCTCGGCGGAGCGTTCCAGCCGCGCAAGGAGGGCCGCCTTCTCGGCCCGGGCTCTCTGGAGCGCCCGCTCGGCAGACCGGGCCTCGCCGGCCACGACGGCGATCGCGGAGCGAAGGGTTTCGAGGCTCTTCTCCCTCGAGGCGAGCAGGACGACGGACTCCTGGTAGCTGCGCAGGAGCCGCGCGTCCCGGGCCGCCAGGAAGGAAAGGAGCTGGAGCCCCCTGAGGAACGACTCCCCCGAGTCGGCCGAGGCGAGGGTCTGGAGGTAGCCGAGGCGCCCCATACGGTAGAGCGAGGAAAGGCGACGGGAGAGGTCGCCCCGGAGCTCTCCGCTGTGCCGGAGGGCGGCGTCCCTGTCGGTCTGGGCGCGGGCGGCGTCGCGCTCGGCCTCGAACGCCCGGATCTCCAGGACGCGCCGCTCCGTGGTGCGCAGCTCCAGGTTCGCTTCCGCCGCCTCGAGCTGCTGGCGGGTGTCCACGGCCTTCTGGCGGGTCGTCTCGTACTTCGCCTTCAGGCCCGCCAGGCGGCGGCGAAGGAGCTCGAGCTCGCGCCGCCGCTGGGTATCCGCCATCTCCCGGGCGGGCAGCGGAGGCGCCGCCTCCTCCTCTGCCCCGGCAAGGCCGGCCGCGAGGAGCGCCAGGAAGAGGACGGCTCGGACGTTCAGAAGAGGGATGCTCCGTCGAGCTTTTCGGGCGGGACGAGGCCGAGCGCCTCGTAGAGGGTCGCCGGGACGTCGACCATGTTCGGCCGGGGCTCCTTCCGGAGCGGACGGCTCGAGAAGAGGATTCCGGGGACGACGTCCGGATCGACCGAGCAGTGGTCGCCCGACCAGACCTGCCGGTTCTCCTCGTAGAGCTCGGGGGTCACGACGCCGAGGCTCGCCTGCCAGGAGACCCGGTAGCCCTCGCTGTTCGTCACGAAGAGGTCGGGGATGAGGTCCGGGTCGAAGGAGCCGTAGGCCTCCTCGCGCGTGTAGACCCGTTCGATCGGGCTGCGCCCGGTCGCCTCGTCGACGAGTGAGGTGAGCTTCGTCCGGATCTCCTGGCGCAGCGCGTCGTACTCGGCTCCCGGCTCGACGATCCCCTTCCCCTCGCGGCCCCGGACGTTGATGTAGATCTCGCCAAGTCCCATCGAGTAGGCCTTCGTTCGCGACCAGTCGACGTTCGGCCAGAACTCCCCCTGCCCGAAGAGCATCTCGAGATCGGCCTGCTTCTCGTCGCCCCCCTTCAGGGCGAGGAAACCGTGCTGGACGAGCCAGGTGTTGTAGTTGATCGACCGTCTCCAGCTGGTGAACCCGTGGTCGGAGCAGACGAGGAGGAGATCGTCGGGACCGAGCTCCTTCAGGGCGTCGCCGACGATGTTGTCCATCTCGACGTAGTTCCGCTCGACGGACGGAGCGAACTTCGCGGCCTTCTCCGCGTCGTAGGCCGGATGCGTCGGGTCGAGGAAGCGCCACATGACGTGGCCGACGCGATCGGTGAACTCGTAGACCTGGACGTAGAGCTTCACGTCCTTCTCGGCGAGGAGGCCGTCCATCATCTTCCGGTACTGCTGGACGGTGTGCGTGACGTCGTCGAGGAAGGTCGGCTCGTCGATCGTCTCCTCGCTCATCGACCAGGTGTCTATCGACCAGCCCGCCGTCTTGTAGAGGCCAAACCTCTTCGCCAAGCCCTTCGCGAGGTCCGCGGGGGCGGAGATCTTCACGCCCGGCGGGAGCTTCGCCGGGTTGAAGTGGATCGGCGAGAGGTAGAGCTGGATCTCGGGGGAGATGGAGGCGAGGTGGAAGCGCCCGATGCCCGAGAGCTTCACGATCGGGTTGAACTCGAACGTGAACGTGACCCAGGGCGACCACTCCCCCGGCTTCAGGGTGACGGGCTCGCTCCCCTTCGGCTCGATCTTCAGGCGCCCGCCGTCGGGGAGGACCGTCAGCGTCATCGGGACCTTGATCACCGGTGGCTCCGCGAAGAGCTTGTTGTACGGTCCGAAAACCTCCGTCTGGATCGTCCCGACGTTCGACTCGAGGCGGACGAGCTCGACGGAGAACTCGTTCTTGTTCCCGGGCGCGAAGAACGGGTCCGACGTGTAGTAGCTCGGCGTGCCGATTCGCCCCCTCACGTCGGGGACCCCGAGACCGGAGAGGAGGCGCCCCTCGTCGAAATCGACGGCCGGGAAGGTCACCGGAACGTGGAGAACGACCGACTTGATCCCCTTCGCCCCGGCCACCTCCCAGAACGGGGTCCCCTTCCGGTTGTTCTGGACGGTCTGGAGCGACTCCGGGAGGAGGCCTCCGAAGCGCCACGAGAAGAACCCGGCGGGCACCGCGAGCACGAGCGCGACGACGGCGGCCGGAACGGTCTTCTTCAGCGTGACGCGGCCGAGCCCGAAAACGACGAGGAAAGCGAGGAGCGCTCCGGCCGCCGCGGCGCCCGCGCGGTTCCCGCGGCCGAGGAGGAAGTCCCTCTTGCCCTCCGTGGCGATGGCGAACTCGGGGCGGTAGGTCTTCGGGTCGCGCTTGAGGAAGTCGAAGATCTGCGTCCGGCCCGGAGAGAGCCCTGTCGAGAACGTCGACCACGAGACGGGGGTCTGCGCCGGAATCGTGGGGCGCAGGGGCGAGAAGCTCCCTTGCTGCGCCAGCTTCGCCAGGTTCGGGAGCTTTCCCTCGGCGAGCAGCTGCGAGACGAGCCGGTGGTCGGCCCCGTCGAAGCCGAGGACGACGACGCGCCCCTTGACCACCTGGGCGGAGACGGGGAAGGCAGAGGCCAGGCAGAGGGCTCCGAGGGCGGCCCTGGCGAGGCGGCGGACCATCCGATTGCGCGGCACACGGCATTCTAACGGCGCCCCCCGACCGTCCCCGGCCTGGCGGAGCCTCCGATCCCGGGGCTTCGCCTCGGGATCGTCCCCGACGCCACGGGGGCACCCGGAATTCTGCGCGGAAGCGTTCACCTTTCGGTGAACAACGACCCCGCCCGGCGCGCCGGCGTCGAGGGAGGGAGCCCGACGGCCCGCTTCTCCTTCCTGCCCGGCCTCCGCCGGAGGTAAAATCCACGGTCGCGCCGTTCCTTTCGCGCGGAGGAGCCCCCTTGTCGACAGGACTGCTCGTTGCCCTCGCCGTCACGGCGGCCATTGCCGTGATCGCCGCCGTCGTCCTCTTCCGCTCCCTGTCCGCTCTGAAAACCTCCTCGGCCGAGGACGCCCTGCGCCACAAGGAGAACGCGGGCCTCCTCGAGGAGGAGAAGACGCGGCTCGGACGCGAGCTGGCGTCCGTCACGACGGAACGAAACGGCCTACTGGAGAAGAGCGTCGACCTCGAGGCCCGGCTCGCCGCGGCCGAGGAGCAGCTGACGGTCGTCACCGCGGAGCGGGAATCCCTCGCCAGCAAGGCGAAGCAGGATCAGACGACCCAGCGGTTCTTCTTCGGGCGAAAGGCCCGCGAGGGGTTCGAGCAGCTCCGCCAGCGCCTCGCCGCCGACGGGTTCCCCCAGCGCCTCGAGGAGCTCGCCGGCGACCACCCGAAGACGCTCACCGAGGAGGCCCGAAAGCTCCTGAAGGACGTCGAATCCTGGGCCGAGCAGGCCGGGGTCGAAGACGCCACGCTGCTCCACACGCTCGCCCTCGTCGACTACTCCCGCGGCGACGCCGAGCGGGCCAAGCTCCGTCTCCGGAAGGCCGCGCGGACCTCGACCGACCCCCTCCTCTTCGAGAACCTGGGCGACCTCTACCGCCTCGGCGGCAAGGTGAAGACCGCCCTCGAGAACTACAAGATCTCCGCGAAGACGGCCCCCGAGGCCTCTCCGGTCCACCGCAAGCTCGGGCTCGCCCTTTTCGAGGCGAAGGACTTCTCCGCCGCCGTCAAGCCGCTCCTCGTCGCCCTGGAGCAGCACAAGGAGGACGTCCGCCTCCACCTGCTGACCGCACGGGCCCTCCTCGAGGCGGGGGACTTCCAGCGGGCCACCGAGGTCGCCCAGGGCGCCTCGCGGAAGTTCCCGAAGGACCCGCTGCTCCCCGCGTGCGCCATCCTCGCGTACGGAAAGATGAAGAAGTTCCGCGACGCCCAGAAGACGTTCGAGAAGGCGGTCGGCATCGACGAGACGAGCGCCGACGTTTACATCGCACACGGATTCGCCCTCCTCGAGGAAGGGAAGCTCCCCGAGGCCGCCGAGTCGTTCCGGACGGCCCTCGGCTGCGATGCCTCCCGGGCGGAGGCGCACTGCGGACTCGGCCTCGCCGCGAACCGCAACCTCGCCTTCGAAGAGGCGCTCGGGCACCTGAAGAAGGCGATCGCTCTCAAGCCCGACTACGCCGAGGCCTGGTACGCGATGAAGACGACGTACGAGGGGCTCAAGAAGTTCGAGGCCTCGGTCGAGGCGGTCAACAAGGCCATCGCGCTCAACCCGCGCCTCTCGGCCTGATCGGATCGGGGAGGCTCGCCACGAGCCTCCCCGCGGCGCCTGCGGCGCCTCCCCTCGATCGGGGCACCTGAACGGATCGGGGAGGCTCGCCACGAGCCTCCCGGCAGCGCCTCCGGCGCCTCCCCTCGATCGGGGCCCGTCAGCCCCTCGCCCAGTCGACCTTTCCCGCCGGGATCGAGACGTCCCCGCCGAGGTGGGAGACGTCGTCGAGGAGGAGCGGCGTCGCCGGGCCGTCGCCGTCCCACTCGAAGACCGAGATCGAGCCGTTGCGCTGACGGACCTCGTCCATCCGCGCGAGGTCTCTCCCGAGAAGCGTCGCCATGAAAATCCGGTTGAAGCGGCCGTGGGCGACGACGAGGGGCGCCGCGGGCCGGACGGCTTTCAGGCGCGCCAGGACGCGCGCGGCGCGCCCTCCGGCAGAAAGCGGCGTCTCGCCCCGCGGCGGGCCGGCGTCGACGTCTCCCGAGCGCCACTTCGCCCGCAGCTCGGCGACGCATCGGTCCATCTCGTCGTCGAGGGGGAGGCCCGTCCAGGCCCCCCAGTCGAACTCGACGAGCTCGAGGTCGAGCCTCACGGCGAGGCCGTGCGGCGCCGCGCAGATCTCCGCCGTCTCCCGGGCCCGCGCCATCGGGCTCGCCACGACGTCGTCGAACTCGGCCTCGGCGAGGCGAACGGCGAGCGCCTCGGCCTGCCGGCGGCCGCGCCGGGTCAGGGGCGTGTCGAGCCGGCAGCCCTGGAGGGTCCCGCCGAGGTTCCCTTCGCTCTCACCGTGACGGACGAGGAAGATCTTCATTCCGGCGATTCTACGAATCCGTATCATCGGCCTCCATGCCGAGGACACCCGAGGCGCAGTTCCCCGCGCTCGCCGCGCACATCCCGGACCCCGAGGTGGGCGCGCTCTTCACCTGGCCGTTCCTCCACGTCAGCGAGATCTTCGACGAGCTCGTCGACGCCGCCTCCGCCGAGATCCTGAAGAGAGCCGGGGCCTGGCCCGTCGCTCCCGGGACGAGCCCGGCCCTCCTCGTCGCCGCACGCGGCTGGGCGCCGAGGAGCCTCCCGCTCGTCGAATTCGTCCACGGCAAGCTCGCCGCGGCGGGCTACCTCGTCGCCTCGGGGGAAACGTACGCCCCATCCGGCTCCGAGCCGGGCCGCCTCGAGATCCTCGAGGCCGAGCTCGCCGCGGCCGAGCCCGAGGCGGCGGTCGCGGGCGAGGCGGTGCGGATCCTGGTCGAGGAGCTCGGGCTCTTCCTCTCGGGCGAGAAGACGGGCGAGGAGATCCTCTTCCGCCCCGACCGGCTTCCGCTCTGGTTCCGCTACTTCTCGAACCGGAACCTCCTCTACTCGGTCAACAACCACCTCGGCGCCGTCGCCCTCGCGCGCCTCCTCCCGGAATCGGGCGGACGGATCCTCGAGATCGGCGGAGGGGCCGGGAGCGCGGCGGAGGCCGCCCTGGCCAAGCTCGGCCCGCGCGTCGCGCGCTACCTCTTCACCGAGGTCGTCCCGACGTTCTTCCGCCGGGGCGAGCGGGCCGCGCGCGCCGCCGCCGCGCCGGGCGTCACGGTCGACGCGGCGAAGCTCGACATGACGAAGCCGTGGGAGCCGCAGGGGGCCGCGCCCGGCTCCTTCGACGCCGTCTACTCCGTCAACTGCTTCCACGTCGCCCCCGACCTCGCCGCGGTCCTGGCCGAGGCGCGGGCCGCGCTGGCGCCGGGCGGCTGGCTCGTCGTCTCCGAATGCGTACGGCCGCTGGGGAACGCCCAACCCATTTACGTCGAGCTCGTCTTCGACCTTCTCGAGAGCTTCACGCAGGTGACGCTCGACCCCGTCGCCCGCCCGACGCACGGCTTCCTGACACCCGCCGCGTGGCGCGAGTCGCTCGCGCGCGCCGGTTTCACCGACGTGACGTTCCTGCCCGACGCCGAGGAGATCGCCAGGAGCTACCCCAGCTTCTTCGTCTCCGCGGTCGCCGCGCGAAAGGCCTGATCGTGAAGCTCCCCCGCCCGCTCGACCCCGTGGAGATCCGCGTCGCCGGGACGCTCCTCGAGAAGGAGCTCCTCACTCCCGACGTCTACCCGATGACGCTCCCCGGCCTCATCGCCGCGTGCAACCAGAGGACCTCTCGCGAGCCGGTGACCGACCTGACCGCGGCAGAGGTCACGGGTGGGCTCGATCGCCTCCGCGAGCTCGTCCTCGCCTGGAAGGTGACCGGAAGCCGCGCCGACAAGTGGGAGCACAACCTCGACGCGAAGTGGCAGCTGGGCAAGGCGGAGAAATCGCTCGTCGCCCTGCTGCTCCTGCGCGGACCCCAGACGGCCGCCGAGCTCCGGGCCCGAACCGAGCGAATGCACGACTTTCCCTCCGTCGAGGCGGCCGAGGAGCTCCTCCGGACGATGGCCGCCCACTCCGAACCGCTCGTCGTCGAGATTCCGCGCCGGCCCGGCCAGAAGGAGGCGCGCTGGACCCACCTCGCCGGCGGGGCCCCCGCCGAGGAGTCCCACGCGCCCCGGGCCGTCGCGCCGACGGGCCCCTCGCCGATCGAGCGGCGCCTCCTCGCGCTCGAGGAGCGTCTCGCCTCCGTCGAAGCGGAGCTCGCGGGCCTGAAGAGCTCGCTCGGGGACTGAGATGGATCGGGGAGGCTCGCCACGAGCCTCCCCGCGGCGCCTGACGGCGCCTCCCCTCCATCGGGGCCTCGGAAATGGATCGGGAAGGCTCGCCACGAGCCTCCCCGCGGCACCTCACGGCGCCTCCCCTCGGCGGGGGAAACCCGGGCGGCGCGGGCTACCGCCAGTCGTCGAGGACGAAGACGTCCTCGCGGTCGTAGCCCGGATGCCGTTCCCGGTGCATGGTGAGCCCCTGGAGGTACGGACGGTAGCCCGCGGCCCGGAGCGTTTCCCACGCGCCGACCCGTCCGGAGCCGGTCCCGGCGACGACGACCGATGCGCCCGCGGAGGCGGCCCACGCCTCGACCGCGTTCAGGAGCCTTCCCAGCCGCTGGCCCCCTCCCGAGCCCGAACGGACCGCCGCGAACTTCACGGCCGCCCGCCCGGAGCCCGCCTCGCTTCCGGCCCCCGTCTGGCAGACGGCCAGGCCGGACAGGCGCGAGCCGTCGCGCACGAAGACGGTCTCCCCGGTCTCCTGCTCGCCCACGGAGAGGATCTCGCCCATCACGTCGAGCCCGCTGAAAACCGAATCGGTCAGCTCGCGGCACGCCGAGAGCGCCTCGGCCTGTTCGTCGGGTGAGAGGCGGCTCAGGAACTCGACGCCCTCGGGCGTCCCGGCCCCTCCCGTCACCGGCCTCGACATCATTGCCGCAAGGCTCGCCGGCCAGTACCCGAAGCGCTGGTAGAGGGCGACGTGTTTCGGGCTCCCGGCAAAGGTGAAGAGCCCGCGAAAGGCGACCTGGGGCGCCTCGAGAAGCCGGAGCGCCGCCTCGACGAGCGGGTGGGCGAGGCCCCGCCCCTGCCGGGGCGGGTCGACCGTGAGCGGGCCGAAGAGGCCGACGCTCCCCCACCGCGTCACGAAGTTCGACCCCGCGAGGGCGCCGTCCGAAAGAAGGGCGACCGCCGCATCGGGGTCGGCCGTCCAGCGGCACTTCAGGACCTGGGCATCGCCATCGAAGGAGAGGGGATCGGGAAGGGAGAGGAACGTCCCGAAGGCGCGGCGATAGATCCCGTCGGCCTCGCCGAGCTCCTCCTCCAGGAGCGGCCGGACCAGACTCGTCATGGCGGACCCTCCGGAACCATCTTGCCACCGCTCCCGCCGGACTCCGACGAGAACCGTCAGAGGACCGCGCCCGGGTCCCGCGCGTACACGGCCGGGACGGCCCAGTCGACGGGGCCGCACGCCGGGTCGCACCTCACCGCCAGGCGCGCCTCGCGGGCCGCGTCGCCGAGCGGCCGGCCGAGAGCGAGCGACCGGTAGAGCTCGCGCGCGAAGACGAGCGCCGCGGCGTCCAGGACGCTGAACTGGTTCGCGACGACGGCCGGGATTCCCGAGGCGACGAGCGCCGGAGCGACCCCTCGCGCGAGGTCGCCGCGGCTTCCCCGGGCGCTCAGGCAGGCGTTCAGGACGACGAGCGAGATTCCCCTCCCCGAAAGGAGCGCCCTGAGAACGGGCGCCTCGACCGCGGCGACGCCTCCCGAGGCCGATTCCAGGAGGAGCGAGCCCGTCCGCCGGTCGGCGTCCCACGTCCCGTGCCCGACGAAGTGGAGGACGTCGCACGGCCCGTCGGCGACGAGCCGGTGGAGCGCCTCGACGGTGACGGCCCTCTCGACGCGGACCCGCGCGAGCCCCCTGTCGACGAGAGGCGCCAGACCCGCGCGAACCGCCTCGGCCTCCGCCTCCCACGAGAGGGCCGTCAGGCCCGCGGGCTGCGCGGCGGCGACGAGGATGGCGAGCGGCCGCCTGCGAGGCGGGGCCGTCTCGCACGGGATCGCGGTGACGACGTTGCGCGTGAAGTTCGCCTCGGTCGCGGCGAGCCAGGCCCGCCGGTGCGGGTCGTACGCCAGCTCCCACGGCTTGTCGGCCACCCAGTCGAGAAGCGAGGTGAAGACGACGTCGGTCGCCGTGCCTCCCGCCGCGCCGCGGGCCGCGTCCCAGAGCCGCCGTGCTTCCCCCGGCAGGAGCGTCTCGAAGAGCACGGCGCCCCAACGCTCGAGGGCCGCGTCGGACGGCAGGGGACGGCCGTCGCCGTCGAAACAGGCGCGGAGCCGTTCGTGCCCCCGGATGATCTCCCGCCACGCCGCCCCTTTTCGCGGCACCTCGGCCACCACGCGCGCCGTGCCGTACCGGGCCAGGAGGAGGGCCGTCGCCCCTCCCCGGTCTCCCGGGAGAAGGGTCAGCTCCAGCGCCTCGCGGCGCGTCTCCCCCAGCTTCGGCGCGGCCGGCCGCCGGCCCCGGGAAACGTCGTCCGCCCCTCCGCGCAGACTGCGGGCGGCCGGGCCGGACCCCGCCTTTGCGGCGGCCCGCCGGAGCCCGGGCCCCGCCAGGGCGAAGGGCTCGCCGGCGAGGGAGGCGACGAGAAAGGCGACGGCCTCCTCGCGGGCGAAGAGGTCGAGGTGATGGGCCGGGTGGCGGAGCGAACGTCCGAGGCGCCCCCCTTCTCCGAAGAGCGCCACCCGCCCATCCGGGATCCGGGCCCCGCCCGAACGGTCGAGGACGAAACACCCTCCGGTCGGAACGACGAGGTCGTGCGGCTCGCCGAAGAACCGGTCGACCCCCGACTCCAGGAGACGGAGCGCGAGCGGTCCGCTCGCGCGGTGGCTCGCCGCCAGCGCCGAGTAGGCCTCGGGGACGGCGCTCCTCTCGAAAGCGGCCACCGTGCCGCCCCGGCCGTCCATCGCCGAAAGCCCGGGGAGCGACGTCGTCACCCTCCGCGCGAACCAGAGGAGAGCCTCCACGACGAACTCCCCCAGGAGCGGAGCGGGAGCGGGCGGGAGGACGTCGAAGAGGTTCAGCCATCCGGAGAGCGCGAGGTCCCAGCGCTCGGCGGAGGCGAGCGGCGTCCCGAGGTTCGGGACCGCCGCGAGGACGGCCCGGCCGCAGGCGAAACGGCTCGCGGCCTCACCCGCTTCCGCCGGCCGCTCGAGCAGCGTCCGGAGGACGAGGCCTCCGCGGGAGTGCGCCACGACGTCGAAGAGAAACGGCTCCTCCCCCGGGAGCGCCTCCGCGAGCATCCGGGCGTTCTCCTCCGGCGTCCGGCTGAGGGTGAAATGGTCGAACCCGAAAACCCGCCCTCCGTAAAGGGGCGCGAGCGCCTCGAAGAAGCCCCCCTTCGCGAGATCGGCGAAGGCGGCGGCGGTGTGCGAGAAAGTGCCGTGGAGAAGAAGGAGATTCCTCTCCGGCGGAGGTGCGAGCTGGGACGGCGAGGCGGCCGCCAGGCGCCCCTCGGAGAGGCCTTCGGGAGTGACGTGGACGAACCGCTCGACGAGACCGGCGCGGCGGAAGACGGCCTCCTCGAGGGCCCGGCCGAGCGTCGCGACGGCCTCCTCCTCGACCCGGGCCGTCGCCTGCAGCACGAGGACGACCGCGGCGCGGACCCCGCGCCCCGCCCCCCGCGCTCCGGCCGGCGCCAGGAGCGGCAGCTCCACGACGACCGGTTCCGGGGCCGGGCCCGGCCGGACGGCGGGGCGGTGGAGCGACAGCGCCCCGGACGGCTGGCGAAGAACGACGAGGACGTCCGCGCCCGGAGGCGTCCGGAGGACGATCCGGGCGGTCCCTCCCTCCCCGGCGCCACGGAGCGGCACCAGGCGGATGAGCCGTGCAAGGGAGAGCCTTCCCCCCGCCACCAGCCGGTCGGCCAGGCCGTCGCGCTCCGCCGTGCGCCGCGGCCCCGCCTCCGCCCACCCGGACGGCGGCTCGCACCGCACCTCGATCGCGGGTCTTCCGGCCATGGCACCTCCCCCGGTTCCGAGATCGTACCGCCCGCCGGAACGCCTCGTTCAGAATGTCCGGGATGCCGATTCCGCTCCTCGTCCTCCTCTCCGGGGTCCCGGCACTGGCGGCCCCCCGGCCGCCTCTCCCGCTCGTCGTCGGACACCGCGGCGCCCGCGCCCGCTTCCCGGAGAACACGCTGCCGGCGCTCCGGCACGCCCTCGCGTCCGGCGCCGACGGCGTCGAGGTGGACGTCCGCGTCACCGCCGACGACGTCCTCGTCCTGGCGCACGACGCCACGCTCCCCACCGACCTCTGCCGCGGGGCCGACGGACGCCGGCCGCGGCCGGGGCTCGCGATCCGCGGGCTCTCCTTCGAGGCGCTGGGCCGCTTCGACTGCGGGGCGGTTCCCAATCCGCGCTTTCCCGCCCAGCGCGCCGTCCCCGGGACGCCGATCCCGGCGCTGGCCCGGGTCCTCGACCTCCTCGCCGGCGCCGAGCCGCCCGGCGCCCGCCAGGCCACGCTCTTCCTCGAGCTCAAGTACGAGGAGGGCGCCCCGCGCCTCTCCCCGCCGCGGGGTCTCTTCGCGCGCCTCGTCGCCGACCTCCTGAAGGAGCACGGCCTGATGGACCGGACGATCGTCCTTTCCTTCGACCACCCCCTCCTCCGAGCGGTTCGCTCCCTCGCCCCCACGCTCCCGTCGATGCCCCTCGTCGACGAGAGCGTCGACCTCGCCGCCCTCGCCCGACGGGAAGAGGCGCCGTGGGTCGGCCCCCGCCACGGCCGCCTCACCGAGGCTTCCGTCGAGGCGCTCCACGCGGCGGGGGTGAAGGTCTTCGGCTGGACCGCCAACGCCCCCGGAGACCAGGACCGCCTCGCGGCCCTCGGGGTGGACGCCGTCGGGACCGACGACCCCCAGGCGCTCGTCGAGAGATGGAAGAAGGGAGGGCCGAGGTAGCGGACCACTACAATCGCGGCGCATGTCCCGTCCTCCCCGCATCGACCTCCCGGGAGCGCTCCACCACGTCTCGCTCCGGGCGCTCGAGAGAAGCCCCCTCTTCCGCGACGACGGGGACCGGGAGCGCTTCCTCGTCGAGCTGGGGCGGACCGCGGCCGAGCGGGGCTGGCTCGTCCACGCCTACGCCCTCCTCGGGAGCTCCCTGGAGCTTCTCCTCGAGACGCCGGTCCCCAACCTCTCCGACGGGATGCGCGCGCTCGGCGGGCGCTACGCGCAGGCGTTCAACCGGCGTTACGGCCGAAGCGGCCCCCTCTTCGACGGGCGCTTCCGTTCCCTCCTCGTCGACCCCGAAGGCTCGTTCCTCGAAGCCGCCCGCAGCGTCGCGCTCGCGCCGGTGCGGGCCCGGCTCGCCCGGGCCGCCCTCGACTGGCGCTGGTCGAGCGCCCCGGCGACGGCAGGCCTCGCCGAGCGCCCGAGCTGGCTCACCGTCGAGGCCTCCCTCCGCCGCCTCTCCCCGGCCCGGCCCCGGGCCCGCGAGCGTTTTCGCCGCCTCGTTTCGGACACCCGCGGAATCCGGCCGCTGCGCGAGCGGGCCGTCTCCCGCGTCGTCGTCGGGAGCCCGGAGTTCGCCCGGCAGGTCCGGCTGCGACTCCTCGCCGGTCCGCCGCCCGGAGAGCGGCTGGCGCGCGGGGCCGTCGACCTGGCGCGGGTGAGGACGGCCGTCGCCTCGCGGTTCGGCGTGCCGGAGGCACGGCTCGCCCAGGCGGGAGCGCACGAGGCCAAGGTCGCCGCCATCTGGCTCTCCAGGCGCCTCACGGGCCTCTCGGGACGCGAGGTCGGCGCGGCGTTCGGAGTGAGGCAGGCCCGCGTCAGCAATGTCCTCGGCGACGTCCGGTCCGGGCGCTGGAAGGCGCTCCGCCCGGCGCTCGACGAGCTGGAGAAAGGGCTCCTCGCCGAAAATGAGTGAGAGACCTCTCGTCGTCCACAAGTTCGGGGGGACCTCGCTCGGCGACGCCGAACGGATCGTCCGCGCCGCCCGGATCCTCGCCGGCGCCGCGCGCCGCCGCCGGCTCGTCGCCGTCGCCTCGGCGATGGGAGGAGTCACCGACCTGCTCCTGGCCGCCGCGCACGAGGCCGAGCGAGGACACCTCGGCCGGGCCCGCAAGAACGTCGCCGAGCTCCGCGCACGCCACGAGGCGGCGGCCGCCGGGATCGCCGCCGCCACCGGGACCGACGTCGGGTTCGACGGCGCAGCGCTCGCCGAGCTCGACACCGCCCTTTCCGGGATCTCGCTCCTGCGGGAACGGACGCCGCGCGTCACCGACCTCGTCGCCTCCTTCGGCGAGCGCCTCTCGGCGCCGCTCCTCGCCGCGGCCCTCTCGGCCGCCGGGGTCCCGGCGCGCGCCGTCGACGCGCGGACCTTTCTCGTCACCGACGAGAAGCACGCCACCGCCACCTGCGACCGGAAGAAGACCGATCCCCGGGCACGGCGCACCCTCGGCGCTCTCCTGGCGAAGGGAATCGTCCCGGTCGTCACGGGGTTCATCGGGCGCGCCCCGTCCGGCGAGACGACGACGCTCGGGCGCTCCGGCTCCGACACGACGGCCGCGCTCCTCGGCGCCGCGCTCGGGGCGAAGGAGGTCGTCATCTGGACCGACGTCGACGGCGTCCTGACGGCCGACCCGCGCGTCGTCCCCGAGGCGCGTCTCCTGACGCGCCTCTCCTACCGCGAGGCGGCCGAGATGACCTACTTCGGAGCGAAGGTCCTCCACTTCCCCGCCGTCCTCCCGGCCATCGCCGCGAAGATTCCGCTCGTCATCCGGAACTCCTTCGCGCCCGACGGCCCCGGCACGACGATCTCGGAGAAGGGGGACCCGAGGCCCGGGATCCGCGCCGTGACGGCCGTCTCCGGCCTCTGCCTCCTCTCCCTGAACGGCAAGGGGATGTCCGGGATCCCGGGCATCGCGGCCCGCGTCTTCGGCACGACGGCCCGGCTCGGCGTCTCCGTCGTCATGTTCTCGCAGGCCTCCTCCGAGCAGAACATCGCCATCGTCTTTCCCGAGGCCGACCGCGTGCGGACCGCCGCGGCGCTCGGGCAGGAATTCCGTTACGAGAAGCTCGTCGGCGCCATCGACGGCGTGGCGGCGAAGTCGCCGATCGCCGTCGTCGCGGCCGTCGGAGACGGCATGCGCGGCACCGTCGGCATCGCGGCGACGGTTTTCAGCGCCATTGCGCGCGCGGGAGTGAACGTGGAAGCGATCGCACAGGGTTCCTCGGAATGCAACATCTCCTTCGCCATCGACGAGAAGGACCGGACGGCCGCCGTGAAGGCGCTCCACGCGGCGGTGGCGCCGTGAGCACGCGCGTCCGCGCCTTCGCGCCGGCGAGCGTCGCGAACCTCGGCCCGGGATTCGACGTTCTCGGCGCCGCCCTCGACGGACCGGGCGACACCGTCACCGCCTGGCGCTCGAAGAAGCCCGGCGTCCGGATCGTGGAGATCAAGGGAGACAGGGGGCGGCTCCCCCTCGACGCCGAGAAGAACACCGCCTCCGTCGCCGCGGCCCACGTCCTGGACGCCGCGATCGCGGCGGGGCGGGCCACGCCGCGCACCGGCATCGAGCTGTCGCTCGAGAAGGGGCTCCCGCTCGCCAGCGGCCTCGGCTCCTCGGCGGCCTCGGCCGCCGCGGGCGCCAAGGCCGCCGCCCTCCTCTTCGGCGAGACGCGCAAGAAGGTCCTCCTCGAGGCGGTCCTCCGGGGCGAGCACGCCGCCGACGGCTCGTGGCACGGAGACAACGGGTTCGCGTCGATCCTCGGGGGCCTCGTCCTCGTCCCGTCGTCCGACCCGGCGGATTTCGTCGTCCCGATCTCGCTCCCCGTTCCCCCCGGCCTCCGGCTCGTCCTCGTCCACCCCGACGCCGAGCTGGAAACGAAGGACGCCCGGCGCGTCCTCCCGCGCGAGATTCCCCTCTCCGACGCGACGCGCCAGGCCGCCGCCCTGGCCGCCCTCGTCGACGCCCTCCACCGCGGCGACCTCGCGGCCGCCGGGAGGTGGATGGGGAGCGACCGGATCGCCGAGCCGCGCCGCCGGGCTCTCGTCCCGGGCTGGGACGAGGTGACCGCCGCGATGAAGAAGGCGGGAGCCCTCGGCTGGGCGCTCTCCGGCGCCGGCCCGACGATCCTCGCCCTCTCCGAGGAGGGGCCGGCCCCCGCCAAGATCGCCAAGGCGGCCGAACGGGCCTTCCGCTCCCTCGGCGTCGAGGCCGACGCGAGCATCCACGCCGTCTCGCCGCGAGGGGCTCGGGAAGCGTAACGGGCGTCACTCGTCCGCGCCCGCGGGGGACCCGGCCCGGCTGACGCGTCCGGGACGGGTTTCCGCCGTCCCGGCGGCGAAGTGCGGGCCCTACCGGAATGGCCGCACGTAGGCGGCCGGAATCGACGTGCCGTCGTTGGAGCTGTTGTTGACGTTCACGCCGTAGCAGTAGATACCCAGGTATCCGGCCCCGCTGATGGCCCGAAAGAGGATCCGGAACTGCCCGTTCTGCACCGGAAGGGCTTTCTGGCTCCACCCGTTTTCCACGAGAGAGAACTCCTCCACGGCCACGGGAGCGCTGAAACCCGGGGAGTCGGAAGCGTAGATCTCCGCGCGGACCGTGGCGGGGCCGAGCTCGTTGTTGGCGCAACCGAAGTTCGCCCTGTTCCCGGAATCGACCCGAAGGCCGGTCACCAGGGAGTAGCCCGCTTCGACCGCCGGGTCGACGACCCTGTCGTCGGGGAGGAGACCGGTCACCGGCGTGCTCGTTCGGCCGCGAACGCCGTCGGAATAGACCTCCGCCACGGCCAGGAACGGCCGCGGTGTACCCGACAGCGCCGAGCCTTCGTCGATCAGCCACACCCCGCCGCCTCCCGTGTACCCGAAGAGCTCGCCGAGGAAGTCTTCGTAGGTACGGGTCTCGAAGGACGCCAGACCGACCGTCTTCAGGCCGCGCTGCCCCGTCGGGCTCATCAGCACGGCGATGACCGTGAGCGGGGAATCGTTCATGTTCGTCAGGACCATCCTCGTCCGGAAATACGCCCCGAGGCCCTGCACGTTGGCCAGGGACGGGAAGACGTATTGCGATCCGACGAGCCCCATCGGCTGCTCGCGCGCCGGGAGCCCTTCGGCCGACGAGATCGACGTGGCCGCGAGGAAAGAACCGACGAAGAGAGCCCCGAGCAGGCATCGCATGATCACCCTCCGGCCCCTGGCCGATTCGGCGGATCGATCCCGGGACGCTTCCGGCCAGCGGCTTCTTCCATTCTAGGGTCTCGCGCGAAAGGACCCTCTCCGCGGCGGTCGCCGCTCCGCCGCCGACCGACGACCCGGCTTCCCTCCTCGGCCTCCCGGCGGGGCCCGCCTGTGCTGAAATGCCCGGCATGACGCCCCTTTCCCGCTTCTCCTGCCTCGGCTGCGGCGCCTCCCACCCCATCGTGGAGGTCCTCACCGAGTGCCCCTCCTGCGGCGGCCTCCTCGAGGTCCTCCACGACCTCGCCTCGTTCGGCCTCTCGGGGAGCCAGTGGCGCGACCTCTTCGACCGGCGCCGGGGCGCGCTGCCGAACGGGGAGACCCCCGCGTTCGAGCGGAGCGGCGTCTGGCGCTACCGGGAGCACGTCTTCCCGGCCCTGCCGCCGGCGGAGATCGTCAGCAAGCCGGAGGGGTCGACGAACCTCTACCGGACCGTCGAGCTCGGAAAGGAGCTCGGCCTGACGCGCCTCTTCGTCAAGCACGAGGGGGAGAACCCGACTCTCTCCTTCAAGGACCGCGGGATGACCGTCGGCGTCTCGTGGGCGCGCCACCTCGGGCGGACCGACGTCGTCTGCGC
>JADKBZ010000015.1 GCA_016714815.1 Holophagales bacterium | reverse complement strand
CGACCGCGACGCCGTTGCGCGCGAAGGTAGCGCTCGAACGAGGCGATGTCTTCGGCGTAGCGCTCGTTCCAGACCTTCTTCCGTGACGAGCTCAGGCGGGAAACCTCTGGCCCGCGAGGATCTGGGAGTGGACCTTCGACGGGGACCTCCTCGTAGTACGGCAGTTGAAAGATGCCGATCGGCCCGCGCTCCGGGAGAGCACTTCGTCGTCCGCCAGAGGAAGTCGTGATCGGGCTCCTCGGCCGGGGGGCCTTGAAGGAATGGACTTGCGGCACCCCTGCGGGAGTTCACGCCTGACTTAGGACGACGTGCTGATCGTCCGTCCTTCCCCGCGGCGTCCATCGCCTGGAAGACGAGGAGGAGAGCCCGCCTGTCCTGCGCGTAGAGCTTGTCCTGCAGGTCGGCGAGGACCTCGACCCCCTTGTCGAGGAGCTCGGCCGCGTGGTCCTTCTCGAGCTTGAGGCCGGCGGTGTCGCCGGGGTCGACGTCCTTCAGGCGGAACCCCTTGCCACTCTCATTCTGGTAGGGGTTTCGGGAGCCCTTCGTATTGCCTTGCTCATCTGTTCCTCCTCCCGGATCGTCTTCATGGGTTCGGGGCGGGTCATCTCCCTCCGCCGGTCGTCTCCCTCGACGTACGCCGAAGCGGAAGCTCGACGGGCCGGGTCTTCTTCTTCGCCCGCGGGTTCAGCATCTCGACGAAGAGGAAGGCCATGGAGAAGTAGATACTTAGCCGTGGGGATGTGCTGGCCGAAGCCATCGGCGATCAGCATGACGCCGATCATGAGGAGAAAGGCGAGCGCCAGCATCTTGATCGTCGGGTGCTCTCAGCCTATATAGCATATGAAAGCGTATATATAGTGGACGAAGTCGCCGATGGCCTGCGCGAAGAACATCATGACGAAGATGGAGACGACGATCGCCGAGACCCTCAGTCCGACCTTGTTCACCATGCCGACGGCGGTAATCACCGAGTCGAGGAAAGGGAATGAGGTCGAGGCGACGATCTGGGCGGGGACGGCGCCGTGAAGCCGGGCACCCTCGTCGAAGTCTCTCCCTCCACGCCCTCTCAACTTGTCGTGGATCTCGTGGGTGCTCTTGGCGACGAGGAAGAGCCCGCCGACGATCAGGACGAGTCGCGCCCGGAGACGACGTTCCGAGGAGGGTGAAGGCGGTTTCGTGAGACCCATCACCCAGGAGATGGAGAGGAGGAGACCCGCGAGAAGAGAGGCCAGCCCAGCCTGATCCGGTAGGCGCCCTGCTGGCGATCCTTCGGGAGCTTCCCGACGAGGATCGAGATGAAGACGATGTTGTCGATCCCGAGGACGAGCTCGAGGGCGGCGAGAGTCAGGAACGCGATCCATCCCTGAGGGTCCCAGATCCAGTCCATTCTTCCCTTCTCCGCAGCGGCGATTGGGCGAACCGGAGTCTATCCGGCCGGGAGGGAATCGGGAGAGCGCCCGGCGAGCGCGCCGGTGACCGCGGCGATCGCGAAGCTCTCCCGTCCGGGCCCAGTGCCCACGACGAGTCGCACCTCGGCCCCGAGGTCGGCGAGCGCCCCCGCGAAGAGCCGGTGCATCTCGTCCCGCCGGTCTCCCCGGTCGCGCTGGCCGTCGGCCTTCCACGGAAGGTCGGGGGCGCAGAGGAGGTAGAGGTCGGCGCGCCGGTCCCGCGCGGCCTCCTCGACCCAGGCGGGGCAGGTACCGTAGTAATGCCTCGCGTAGACGACCGTCGAGACGAGGTCGGTGTCCAGGATCAGCAGCCGGGGCGCCCGGTTCTCCGCCGCGTCGGCCTCGGCGACCTGCCCCCGGGCGATCGGCTCGACGTCTCGGGAATCGAGCGGCCTTCCGAGGGCGTCCTGGTAGCCCCGGCAGAACTCGGGCACGTACGGCGCCTCGAAGCGGGCTGCGAGCGATCGGGCGAGAGTCGTCTTCCCGGTGCACTCCGAGCCGGTGACGACGACCTTCAGCGGCCTCACGCGGCCTCCGGGAGGGGCTCCTCCGCTGCGACGGCGGTGAGAGAGCGCTTCCAGGCCTTCAGGCCCATGAGGCAGAGCCGAGGAAGATCGCGTAGAGGAGCGCCGTGGCCAGAGGCCCTTGGCGGGGTAGACGCCGATGTAGCCGACGTCGACGGCGATCCAGAACCACCAGGTCTCGATCTGCTTCTTCGTCTGGAGCCACTGGGCGACGAGGCTGAAGGCGGTCGGCGTGGGTCCGGTAGGGAACGAAGCGTCAGTTGCAGCGATGGAAGGCCCTACCGAGAGCGCCGCGAAGACGGCCCCCGCGACCGTCAGCCCGGCGAGCGTGGGCCGAGGCGCGCGAGACGGTGAGCCGGCCGCCCCCTTCCCTCCGTGGAGCCACTCCCACCACCCGTAGTGCAGACGACGAGGTAGACGACCTGCAGTCCCATGTCGGCGTAGAGCCTGGCCTGCCAGCAGATGACGATGTAGAGCGCGACGTTGACGATCCCGTCGGCCAGCACCACGGGCTCCTTGGCCGTCAGCCAGACGGCGAGGACCCCGGAGAAGAAGCCGGCGATCTCGCAGCGGGCTCATCGGCTCTCAGAACCCGAGGTCGAGGACGGCCGTGACGTTGCGGGTGGCCATGGGAAGAAGTATGGGACCCCCGCGAGGGCTCGGTCCCCGGCCCGTCGCGGGTGGCGTAGAGGTAGCTGTAGCCGTTCGCCCACATCCGCCGGTTGTCGAAGACGTTGTCGACGAGGACCCTGAGGCGCGGGCTGCCGTCTTCACGAAGCGGGAGAGGTCGAGGCTCGCGGAGAGGTCGACCTTCCACCAGTCCGGCGTCGCGATCCCCTCGGCGTTCGTGTTGTCGAGCCACGCCTTGGCGACGTACCGCGCCGTCGCGCCGAGCGTCAGCCAGGGGAGCGGCGAGCCCTCGACGAGAGGTTCCCGACGAACGGTGGAGAGAGGACCGGCTCGACGTCCTGGAACGTGCGGCTCGTCGAGCCGCTCCATTCTCCCGCCTCGTCGTAGACGTCGTAGAACTGCGTCCAGGAACGGATCCGGTTCCAGCTCCAGTTCCCGGTGAAGCGCACCGCGAGCGTCTCACGCGGCCGCCAGGCGAGGTCCCACTCGAGGCCGCGCCGGAAGCTCCGGTCGGCGTTGCGCCGGATGGAGAGGCCGACCTCCGACTGCTCGCCCGTGAGGGCGATCTCGTCGCGGAACTCCATGTCGTAGAGATTCACCTGGGCCAGGAAGGGGCCCTCTTCCAGGCGGTCCCGAGCTCGAACGCGGACCTTCTCCGGTTTCACCGCGGTCAGGTCGTGGGCGACCGAGGCGTTCTCCTCGCCGGAAGAGGAGGTCGCCGCGTCCCGGCTCGCGGCTCGTCACGCCGGCGGAGGCGTAGACGGGAAGGTCCTTCCGAGGTCGCGGCGGACGCCGAGCTTCGGGTTGAAGAAGGTCCACGAGACCGGCGCCGGGCTCGACGCCCTCGTAGCGGAAGCGGGCCCACCGGAGCTGCGCGTCGCCGTAGACGTGCCACGGGCCGGCGTCACGCGCGAGCTTCACGAACGTCGACGCCTCGCTCTTGTGCCCGTGGTTGGCGTGGCTCCGCGCTCCTCCGACGACGTCGCGGGTCCCGGGTGCTCCCGAAGTCGCTCCCGTGGACGCCCCACGTCACGCCGAGCGGCCCGAGCGTCGTCTTCAGCGTCACGGCCGCCCCGAGGTTCGTCCAGTCGAGGCCGTACTCGCGGAGCGCCGTCCGGGACGAGTTCCAGAGGCGGTACCAGCCTCCGGCGTCGTTCACGTAGAGCTGCCCGGCGAGGCTCGTCGTCTCGGAGAGGAAGCGCGTGTACTGCGCCTCGAGGAACTGCTGGCCGAAGCGGTCCCTCTCGTCCGGGGTGAGCGGGTTGAAGCGGATGTTCTCCTCGAGGATCTCGGCTCGACGGCGTAGTAGGCCGACTGCGACTTCTCGCGGCCGAGGAAGCCGAAGAGCTTGAAGTAGCCCTCGGCGCTTTCGTGCGACACGCCCTGTGAAGACGCTCGTCTGCCGGATCGCGGAGTTGTCGCGGAAGCCGTCCGTCGTCTGGTACGAGCCCTCTCACGTAGGCCTTGAGGCCCGAGCTGCCGAGCCGGCCCGACTGGAAGCCGGCGGTCGCCCGCCGCCCCGAAGGAGCCGAGGGAAGCCATGCGGTCGTCCCGGTCGCTTCCGCCAGGTCGAGGCTCGCGAAGTTGACCGAGCCGCGAAGCTCGCGACCCCCGCGGCGGAGGTTCCGACGCCCCGCTGCACCTGCAGGCTCTCGACGGAGCTGCCGAGGTCGGCGAAATCGACGAAGTAGAGCGTGCCGTCCTCGGGCTCGTTCAGCGGGACGCCGTCGAGCGTGAAGTTGATCCGGGTCGGACCGATGCCGCGCATCGAGACGTAGGCGTAGCCGTTCCCGAGTCCCGTGTCGGAGTAGTACGTCATCGACGGAAGGTCCGCGAGGAGGGCGGGCATCTCCTGGCCGACGTTCTGCTTCGCGATCTCCTCGCGGGAGACCTCGGTCTTCGTCACGGGCGTGTCCGCGTCGGCGCGGACGGCCTGGACGACGATCTCCTCGCTGCGGCGGGGGAGCGCGGGTGCTGCCTTCTCGTCCGCGGGGGGCTTCGTCGCGGGGGCGGTCGGGGGAGGCGTCGCCGGCTCCCCGGCCGTCCCGGCCCGCGGCGCGTCTTCCGGGGCGGCGTGCGCCGGCGTGGGCGCGAGGGCCCCGCCGAGCGCCAGGGAAATGGCCAGGAGGGCCGATGTCGCTGCCGAGGTGAAGGTCATGGAAGCGCCTCCTCCCCGTGCCCGTGCAGGGCGATCAAAAGCGGATCCGTCAGGGCTCTCGAGGTTTGCGGAAGCATCCGCTTCCGTTTGCCGTTCCTTTCGCCGGTATGACCCGGATCAGGTTCGAGGGTTTGCTCTCAGGCCGGAATACCGGCCACCCCTAGGCATCCGTCAGCGGTCAATATGGGTTCGGGCGTCTCCCGTGTCAACGTGCCCCGGGGGCCGGCGAAGCTGCCGGGCGCCCCCCCGCGGACGAGTCGCCTGGTTCGGACGAAACCTGCGAAGCGCCAGGCGGCCCGTGGGACCCTCTCTACGACCCGTACACCACCAACGCTTTCGGCAGGATCCCGAACCTGGCCGGCGTGGTCTCGACGACCTCGCCGTCGACGTTGACGGCCATCGGCGGGTCCGTCTCGATCTCGATGGCCTCGCCGTGGAGCGACAGGATGTCGGGTAACGGCCGGTGCGCGCCGCGACGGAGGGCAGGCGCGAGGACGAGGAGGCGCCAATGCGGCACCTTGGGCAACGCGAAGCAATCGAGGCGGCCGTCATCGATGGCCGCGTCGTCGACGATGGCCATGCCGCCGCCGTAGTACCGGCCGTTGCCGACGCAAACCTGGAGACAGCGCAGTTCGTGCGTCTCTCCGGCGCAGCGTATTCGGGCCTGAAAGCTCCGCTGGCGGTGGAAGGCCTCCCAGGCGCAGCCGAGATAGGCGAGCAGCCGCCAGCGCTGTTTCCGCTGCGGCGTCAGCCTGCGGGCGATCTCGACGGAAAGGCCGAGGCTGGCGACGTTCAGGAAAGGCCGGCCGTTGACGGTACCGAGATCGATCCGTCGCTTTCGTCCAGCCGCGATGATCGCGGCCGCCTCTGGCAGGCTGTCCGGTAAGCCGAGCGTGCGTGCGAGATCATTGGCGTTGCCCATCGGCAGGATTCCCAAAGGTTTGCCTGCGGCGAGCACCGCAGGCAACGCAGCGGAAATGGTGCCATCACCGCCACCAATGATCACCAGGTCTGCCGCCGGTGCCAGTTGTCGAACCAGGGCCGGGATGTCCGATGGATCGCGGCTGAACGTGACGGACACGTCGAGGCCGGCGTCCTCGAGCTGGTGGATGGCGCGATCGAGGCTGCGCCGGCCGCCCGTGCCGCGGCGATTGACGACGATCAGGGCCTTGCGCTCCCCGGTCGTCGAAGCTTCCCGTTCGGTGCCGGTTGGCTGCACTAGGCCGACCAGTCTACGACCTCGAGGCCGGTCCATCGGACCAATGGGCTTTCCCGTGGCCTGGAGATTCGCGCGCAACGGACCGTAGTGGCGGGCGGCAGGCCGAAACAGGGCAAGGCTACGCCGCCGGTCGCCTCCAGGCCCTCCAGCCCACGACGGCCAGCGTGATCCCGGTGAGCGGCAGCACGAAGATCTCCATCACCGTGCTGAAGACGGGCAGCGCGTCGTGCTGCTGGGAGGCGAGGACGAGGTAGGCGGTGTAGGCGACGTAGTAGAAGAGGAACAGCGCCCCCTCCCAGCGGGCGATCGTGGCCCCGCTCGCGAAGATCGGCAGGCAGGCGATCGCCACGGCGACCATGACCAGCAGGTCGAAGCGCAGGAGGGCCGCCGGGGCGGGCAGCCCGGCGGGAGCGACGAGCCCGGAGAGGCCCAGGACGGCGAGCACGTTGAAGATGTTGCTGCCCACCACGTTCCCGACCGCGATGTCGCGCTCCCCGCGGACGGCGGCGAGGATCGAGGTCGCGACCTCGGGGAGGGACGTCCCGGCGGCCACGATGGTCAGGCCGATGACGAGCTCGCTCACCCCGAGGGCCTGGGCGAAGGCCACCGCGCCGTTCACCAGCCAGCGCGAACCGAGCACGAGGAGGACGAGCCCGGCGGCGATGTACGCGAGGTTCGCCGCCGTCGCACCGCGGCTCGGGCCGAACTCCCGTCCGTACTCCTCCCGGACGGCGGCCGACTCCTTCCGGCTCTGCCGGATCTGGAGGACCGTGTAGGCGACGGCGAGCGCGAAAAGGATCGCCCCGTCCAGCCGCCCGACCGAGCCGTCGCCGGCCAGGAGGAGGGTCAGCAGGGACACGCCGATCATGATCGGGACGTCGAGGCGGATGAGCTGGGAGGAGACGACGAGCGGCGTGATGATCGCCGACGCGCCGAGGATGAAGAGGACGTTGAAGATGTTGCTGCCCACGACGTTGCCGAGGGCGAGGTCGGGCTGGCCGGCCAGGGCCGCCTTCACGCTCACCGCCATCTCGGGGGCGCTCGTCCCGTAGGCGACCACGGTCAGGCCGATCACGAGAGGCGAGATCCCGAGGGCGGCGGCCAGGCGGGAGGCGCCCTTCACCAGCCACTCCGCCCCCAGGACGAGCAGGCCCAGCCCTACCACGAACAGCACCACTGTCATTGTGTTCACGCGCTCTCCTTTCGATCGGGGTCCGCGTCCGCGAGCTCGTCCACGATCGTGCCCGACCAGAGCGGGCTCTTCCGCCGGTATCCGGCACGGCCGATCGCGTGGGCCGCCACCGGCGCGGTCAGAAACAGGAACACGACGATGACCACCGCCCGGCCGGCGACCGCCGCGGTGCCGAAGTGGACGGCCGCTCCCAGCAGGACGAGCGAGGCGCCCAGCGTCGCGGCCTTCGACGTGGCCGACATGCGCAGGTAGAGGTCGGGGAGCCGCACGAGCCCGACGCCGGCCAGGAGCATGAAGAGCGCCCCGAGGACGAGAAGGAGGGCGACGAGGAGGCTCACTCGTCTCCTCCCTGCTCGGCGTACCGGGCGAAGGCCACCGTGCCCAGGAAGGCGATGAGGGCCAGGACGAGGGCGACGTCGAGGTAGACCGGGTCGTCGGACGCGACGGCCGCCACCCCCGCGATCCCGACTCCGAGCGCGCTGAGGAGGTCGACCGCCACCACCCGGTTGGCGAGATCGGGCCCGCGGACGAGGCGGACGAGGGCGAGCAGGACGGCCGCGCCCACGAGGGCCAGGGCGACCGTGGCCCCGAGGAGGGCCGGGCTCACCGGAACACCTCCAGGATGCGCCGCTCGAAGCCCTGCTGGATCTCGCGCCGCAGGTCGTCGGGGCCGCTGGTGGACATGGCGTGCACGTAGAGCGTGCGGCGGTCGGGCGAGACGTCGAGGCTCAGGGTGCCCGGGGTCAGGGTGATCAGGTTGGCGAGCAGGGCGATCTCGGCGTCGCGGTCGAGGGCGAGCGGGATGGCCACGATCGCGGGCCGGAGCCGGCCCGAGGGCGCGAGCACGGCCGCCGCCACGGTGAGGTTCGCGACCACGATCTCCTTCAGGAAGAAGAGCAGGAAGCCGGGGAGGCGGGCGAGCCGCACGCGCCGGAAGCCCTCTCCCCCGAGCGGCCGTGCGAGCCGCAGGAGGAGCCAGCCGAGAACCAGCGAGAAGACGGCCGCGGCGGGCGACCAGTCCCCGGTGAGGGCCATCCAGGCGAGGGCGAGAAGGACGACCTCGAGGATCACGGCCGGGCCCCCTCTCCGAGCACGGCCCGGACGTACTGCGAGGGGTCGGCCAGCTGCGCCGCGGCCCGGCTCGCGAGGTCGAAGACCGGACCGGCGCCCAGGCCCACCGCCACCGTGATCGCGGCGAGGGCGACGACCGGGCCGAGGAGCGTCCACGGCACCGGGGCCGCCGACACGGGGCTTTCCTCCGGGGGCTCCTTCCAGAACGCCTCGTTCCACAGCTTCGTCATCGAGAACAGAGTGAGCAGGCTCACCCCGAGCGCCGTCGCGGTCACCGCGTAGTGGCCGGAATCGAGCCCCGCCTTCACGAGGACCAGCTTGCCCCAGAACCCGGAGAGAGGCGGGATCCCGGCGAGCGAGAAGGCGGGTACGAGGAACAGGAGGGCGAGGGCCGGGCGCCGGCGGTAGAGGCCGCCCAGGCTGCCCAGGTCGAGCGTCCCCCCGAGCCTCTTCACGATCCCGGCCACGAGGAAGAGGTTCGTCTTCACCACGATGTGGTGGATCAGGTAGAAGACCGTGCCGGCGAGGGCGAGGGGCGTGAACAGGCCCAGCCCCAGGACCATGTAGCCGATCTGGCTCACGATGTGGAACGACAGCACCCGGCGGAACTCGAACTGGGCCGCGGCGCCGAGGACACCGGTCACCATGGTGAGGACCGCAACGGCGAGGATCAGGCCGTGGGTGAGCCCGGTGTCGCCCGTGAAGACGAGGGTGAAGGCCCGGACGAGGGCGTAGACCCCGACCTTGGTGAGCAGCCCCGCGAAGAGAGCGGACACCGCTACCGGCGGGGTGTGGTAGGAGGCGGGCAGCCAGAAGAAGAGCGGGAAGACGGCGGCCTTGATGCCGAAGGCGACGAGGAAGAGGCAGGCGAGCGTCGCGACGAGGCCGGGGGCGGTGCCCCGCTGCACCGCGAGCGCGAGGTCGGCCATGTTGAGCGTGCCCGCGACTCCGTAGAGAACGCCCACGGCGGCGAGGAACACGGCCGAGGAGAGGAGGTTGAGCGTGACGTACTTGACGGCGCCCTCGAGCTGGGCCCGCTCGCCGCCGAGGGACAGGAGGACGAACGAGGCCATGAGCATGACCTCGAACGCCACGTACAGGTTGAAGAGGTCCCCGGTGAGGAAGGCCATGCTCACGCCCATGAGCAGGACGTGGAAGAGCGCGTGGTACCCGTGGGCCTCGCGTTCCGCGTCGATCGACCCCAGCGAATAGACGGCGACGGCCAGCCCGGTGACGCCCGTCAGCGTGACCATGATCGCGGCCAGCAGGTCGGCCACCAGGCTGATCCCGTAGGGCGCCGGCCAGTCGCCCATCTGCATGACCTGGATGCCGGCGCCGTCGACGCGGTAGAGGAGCGCCGCCGCCGCCACGAGGTGGACGAGCGCGCCGAGCACGCTCGCGGCGCGCCCGGCGGCCCGCCATGGGCGCAGCGCCAGGCAGGCGATCGCCGTGGCCAGGGGCACGAGGACGGGCAGGACGACCAGGGCTCTCATGAGTCGGTGGACCGCAGCGCGTCGAGGTCGTCGGTGCCCGTCTCGCGGTGCGCACGCTTCACGAGTACGAGGGCAAAGGCCTGGACCCCGAAGCCGATCACGATGGCGGTGAGGACGAGGGCCTGGGGCACGGGGTCGGCGTGGGGCGGCACGAGGCGCTCGGCGCCCGCGGCGACGATCGGCGCCCCGTCGCGCGAGAGCCGGCCCACGGTGAAGATGAGGAGGTTCGCCGCGTGGCCCAGGAGGGCGAGGCCCATCACCAGCTTCACGACGCTGCGGCGCATCACGAGATAGAGCCCCGCCGCGTAGAGGACGCCGACCGTCACCGCGAAGAGGGCGGTCACCCTTCGTCCTCCGCGAGCGAGAAGAGGATCGCGAGCACGATCCCGAGGACCACGAGGTAGACCCCCGCGTCGAACACGACCGGGGAACCGATCTTTCCCAGCACCGGGAGGGGAACCTTCAGCCACCGGCCGGTCATGAACGGCGCCCCCTGCAGAAGGGGCGGGACCCCCGAGAGGAGCGCGATGAGGAGACCGCTGGCCACGAACGCGCGCGGGTCCCACCGCAGCAGGCGCTCGGCCGCGACTTTGCCCTCGCCGAGCAAAACGAGGGCGAAGGCGGTCGCGGCCACGAGGCCTCCCACGAAGCCCCCCCCCGGCTCGTTGTGCCCGCGCACGAGCAGGAACAACGAGAAGAGGAGCATGAGCGGCACGAGGAAGCGCGCACCGGAGCGGAGGATCGGAGAGTCCGACACTAGAGCGACTCTCCCTTGCCCGACCTTCCGGCCCGCAGCCGGAGGAGCGCCATGACGCCGAGCGCAGCCACCGCGAGCACCGTGATCTCGCCGAGCGTGTCGAAGCCCCGGAAGTCGACGAGGATGACGTTCACGACGTTGCGCCCGTTCGCGAGGGCGAGGCTCGCGGCGCCGAAGTAGTCGCGCAGCGGCGTCGGGTGGGGCGCGGCCGTCGCGGCGAGGATGAGGACGGTCACGAAGACGCCGCCCGCGACCGCCACCACTCCGTCGCGGACCCGCTCGCCCGGCGGGGACAGCTTCCGCAGGCGCGGCAGGCGGCGCAGCACCAGCACGAAGAGCAGCACCGAGAGCGTCTCGATGGCGAACTGGGTGAGTGCGAGGTCGGGGCCCCCGAAGAGGAGGAACACCACCGCGACGCCGTAGCCCACGACGCCGAGGGCGGCCACCGCGAAGAGAATCGACCGGGCCCGGACGACCGCCACCGCCCCGGCCATCATCGCGAGGGCGATGGCCACCTCGCCAGGCCGCACCGGGTCGAGGACGAGCGGGAAGGTCCCCGCGCGTCACGAGCGCGTGGGCACCGAGGGCGACCGTGGTCCCGATGGTGACGAGAAGGTACGAGCCGAGCACGCCGTTCTGCAGGACCCGTGTCTGCGTCTTCGCCACCGCGACGATCCCGGCCATGAGGGCCTGATAGGCCCGGTCGGGCCCCCAGGCCGCGAGCCTCCGCAGGGGCTCGAGCCGCCTGAGCGCCCAGTCGTGCACCGCGTAGAGCCCGACTCCGATCGCGAGCACCAGGAGGCTCTGCACGAAGGCCGGACTCATCCCGGCCCAGGGGCTGAGCACGACCTCCGTGTGCTCGCCTCGCATCGCGCTCGCCGCAGGCTGGACGAGGGGCACGGCGAGGACGTCGGGGCAGCAGGCCGAGGGCCACGCTGAGCGAGGCTAGGAGCACCGGTCCCAGCCACAGGGCGGGAGGTGCCTCGTGCGCGTTCTTCGGCGTCTCGCGTCCTCGGGAGAAGAAGGGCCGCCAGGCCACGAGCGCCGCCGCCGCCGCCACCAGGGCGCTCCCGGCAAAGCTGGCGATGACCAGGAGCTGCCCCGCCTGGGGAGCCTCCAGCTTCGCCTCGTAGAAGAGCTCCTTCGCCACGAAGCCGAAGAGCGGCGGCAGCCCCGCCATCGAGAGCGCGGAGGCCACGACCGCGAAGGCGGTGAGAGGCATCGCCCTCGCCAGCCCGCCGAGGTGCCGCACGTCGCGCGTGCCCGCCTCGTGGTCGATGGCGCCGACCCCGAGGAAGAGCGCGGCCTTGTAGAGGGCGTGGACGAGCAGGAACACCATCGCCGCCCGGGCCGAGAGCTCGGTCGAGATGCCGACGAGGACGGTCAGCACCCCGAGGGCGCTCACCGTGGTGAAGGCGAGCAGACGCTTGAGGTCCGTCTGGCCGTAGGCGAGGACGGCGCCGATGACGAGCGTCGCGGTGCCGGCCAGGATGACGATGTAGTGCCAGGCGTCGGTCCCGCCGAGGGCGGGGTTGAGGCGGGCGAGGAGGTAGATCCCCGCCTTCACCATCGTGGCCGAGTGCAGGTACGCGCTCACCGGGCTCGGCGCGGCCATCGCCCCGGGAGCCAGAAGTGGAAGGGGAACTGGGCCGACTTCGTGAACGCCCCGAGTAGGATGAGGAGGAGCGCGGGGAGGTAGAGCGCGTGGGCCTGGATCGCCGCGGCCTGAGCGCCGAGGGCCGAGAGCTGCAAGGTCCCCGCGACCCGGCCGAGGAGAAGGATCCCCGCGAGGAGCGCGAGCCCTCCGCCGCCGGTCACGAAGAGCGCCTGCAGCGCCGCCTTGCGCGCCTCGGCCTTCTCGTGGTCGAAGCCGATGAGGAGGTAGGAGCTGACGCTCGTGAGCTCCCAGAAGACGAAGAGGGCGATCGCGTCGTCGGCGAGGACGACACCGAGCATCGCGGCCATGAAGAAAAGCATCGCCGAGTAGAAGCGGGGGAGCCGCGGGTCGCCCTTCAGGTAGCCGCCGCCGTAGACGAGAACGATGGCGCCGATGCCGGTGACGAGAAGAGCGAAGAGAAGCGAGAGCCCGTCGAGACGGAAGGCCAGGCGGATCCCCAGCCCGGCCACCCACTCCCACGACTCCTCGAGGGCCTGACCGGAAGCCACCGGCGCGAGGAAGCGCGCGAAGTGCGCGAAGAGCAGCCCCGGCGCCATCGCGAGAACGACGCCGGCCCGCCGCCCGAGCGCGCGGTGCGCCGCCGTGGCGAAGCTGGCGGCCAGGAAGAGGATCAGTACAGGCGTCAGCATGAGGATTCGGAGGCCAGCGAGGGCTCAGGCTACCATGGCTCCATGGTCGGTCTTCGTCGCCGCATTGCGTCGAGCCGCCGCTTCCAGAACGCGATCCTCGTCGTCATCATCGCGAACGCCATCCTTTTACGCAGGAAGCCTTCTGCTGATCAGATCCCCGGCGTTCCTCGCAGTCGCCTCCGATCCAGGCCCTACAGTCGCAGGCCGGCGCCGGGGCCCAGGGGCAGGCCGAGGGTTATCCAGGCGACGAGGAGGAGGCTCCATGCGACGAGGAAGGCGAGGGAGTACGGGAGCATCGTCGCGATGAGGGTGCCGAGGCCGGCCTTCGGGTCGTAGCGCTGGACGGTGGCCAGGATCAGGGCGAAGTACGACATCGTCGGCGAGATGACGTTCGTGACGCTGTCGCCAACGCGGTAGGCCGCCTGCGTGAGCTCGGGGGTGTAGCCGAGGAGCATCAGCATCGGGACGAAGACCGGGGCCATGACGGCCCACTTGGCCGAGGCGCTCCCCATCAGGAGGTTGACGGCGGCCGAGAGGAGGACGAAGCCGAGCATCAGCGGGATCCCGCCGAGGCCGGTCGCCTTCAGGACCTCTGCTCCCTTCACCGCACCGATGAGGCCGAGGTGTGACCAGTTGAAGAAGGCGACGAACTGCGCGGCGAAGAAGACCAGGACCAGGTAGCTCCCGAGCGTCTCCATCGACCTCGACATCGCCTTCATGACGTCGGAGTCGCTCTTCATCGTCCCGGCGCCCAGACCATAGGCGACGCCGGCCAGGGCCCCCCCGAGGAAGATGAAGGGGACGATCGCGGTGAGGAGCGGGGAGTGGAGGACTCCTCCCGACTTCAGATCGCGCAGGAATCCCCCTTCGGGGAGGATGCCCCAGAGGATGACGGCGGCGAGCACGGTGAGGACGCCGACGGCGTTGCGGAGCCCTTTCCGCTCGGTGGGGGTGAGGGGCCGCAGCTCGCCATCTGCCTTCTCGGAGCCCTTGTAGGTGCCGAGGCGCGGGACGACGACCTTCTCGGTGACCCAGGTCCCCGCGAACGCGACGACGAACGTGGAGACGGCGAGGAAGTAGTTGGCCGCGGGAGTGACGGCGTACGTCGGGTCGACGATGTGCGCCGCCTCCTGCGTGAGGCCCGCCAGGAGAGGGTCGATCGTTCCGAGGACGAGGTTCGCGCTGTAGCCGCCCGAGACGCCGGCGAAGGCGGCCGCCATCCCCGCGATGGGATGCCTCCCCGCGGCGAGGAAGATCACGCCCGCCAGGGGATGAGGAGGACGTAACCGACCTCGCTCGCCGCGTTCGACATCACTCCGGCGAAGACGACGACGAAGGTGAGGAGGCGGCGTGGGGAGGAGAGGACGAGGAGCCGAAGCAGCGTACCGAGGAGGCCGCTCCCCTCGGCGACCCCGATGCCGAGGAGGGCGACGAGCACGGTGCCGAGAGGGGCGAAGCTCGTGAAGTTGGAGACCGTCTTGTTCAGGATCTGGTGGAGCCCCTCGACGGTCAGGAGGTTGACGGGGGTGATCGTCTTCCCGGTCCCGGATGGACGGCCGAGATCCCCGCCCAGGAGGCGAGGGCCGAGGCGACGAGAACGCCCAGCGAGAGGACGAGGAATATCGTCGCGGGGGCGGGAGCGCGTTGCCGGCGCGCTCGACGAGGCCGAGGGCCCTCCCGAAGAAGCTGTCCCCCGAACGGACTCTGGCTGGCGCTGCCCTCTTCTCCGTCACTCCCCACCTCTTCTCCGACGCGGCTCCTCCGCGGCGAACCTCTTCAGAACGGCGGAGGTGGCCCTTCTATTCCCCGGTCGTCCTCGGAGTGCGGGCCGCTCGCGAGCCGGGTCTCCGCTCACGAGGTGACGACAGGTGGTGGACCGGCTGCCGTGGCACCGTCGACGGGGAGGTTCGCGCCGGTGACGATCGCGGCGCCGACGCCGAAGAGGACGATCATCGGACCCGCCTCGAGCAGGGTCTTCGCGCGACGCGCCACGAGCATCCCGGTGTGGAGGGTCCATCAGGAGAGGGTTGCTGGAAGGCCCTCGGCAGTTCCCTTTTCCCCGAAACGGAATGAAATCATCCCGGCAGACGTTCTTGAATCCCTGGAGCTCGTCTGTCCCGAAACTCCACAGCGAGACGCCACGAGGAGAAACCAAATGAAGCCCCAGATCGAGTGGTACGCCCTCTCGACCGATGAGACCGCCCACACGACTGCCTCGACGGGCCAGGGCCTCCCTGCGGCCGAAGCCGCGCGCCGCCTTCTCGAGAACGGCCCGAACCTCCTGCCGAAGGGCGATTCCGAAAGCCCGTTCGCCCTTCTCTGGCGGCAGGTGAACAACCCGCTCGTCTGGGTGCTCGTGGGATCTTCGGGGCTCGCGCTCGCGCTCGGCAAGGGGATCGACGCCGCGGTCGTTCTCGGTGTCGTCGTCCTCAATGCGATCATCGGCTTCGTCCAGGAATGGAAGGCCGGCAAGGCGCTCGCCGCCCTCGAGGGAATGGTGCCCGAGGTGGCGGCGGTCCGCCGCGACGGCTCGCGAACGACCGTCCCCACCGCGGATCTCGTCGTCGGCGACGTCGTCCTCCTCGCCTCCGGGGACAAGGTCCCCGCGGACCTCCGCCTCGTCGCCGTCCGGAATCTCCAGGTCACCGAAGCGGCCCTCACCGGCGAGTCCCTTCCCGTCTCCAAGGAGACGGACCCGCTCGGCTCGGGGACGGGGCTGGCAGACCGGAAGAACATGGCCTTCAGCGGGACGCTCGTCAGCTACGGGACGGCCGAGGGAATCGTCATAGGCACGGGCGCCGGTACGGAGCTCGGCCGAATCTCGACCCTTCTCGACTCGGCCCACGAGATCGAAACGCCGCTCACTCAGTCGCTGCACAAGGTCGGCAAGGGTCTGACCGTCGCCATCGTCGCGGTCTCGATCGCCCTCCTCGGCGTCGCGCTCCTTCGGGGATATCCGGTGGCCGACGCCGCCCTCGCGGCGATCACGCTCGCCGTGGCCGCGATTCCCGAGGGCCTCCCCGCCATCATCACGATCACTCTCGCCATCGGCGTCCAGAGGATGGCCCGGCGCCGCGCGGTCGTCCGGCGGCTCCCCGCCGTGGAGACGCTCGGCTCGACGACGGTCATCTGTTCCGACAAGACCGGCACGCTCACCCGAAACGAAATGACCGTCGCCCGTCTCTTCACGCCCGTGGCGGGGTACGAGGTGACGGGGGTCGGCTATGCCCCCGAAGGGTCGATCCTTCGCGGCGGGAGCCCCCTCGCAACGCCACCCGTCGACGTGACCGCCCTCCTCCGGGCAGGCGCGCTCTGCAGCGACGCCCGCCTCGCGAAGGAAGGGGACGCCTGGATCCTGCACGGCGACCCGACCGAGGGAGCGATCGTCGTGGCCGCCGAGAAAGCGGTCCTCGACGTCGAGCGGCTCCGCGCCTCCGTTCCCCGGATCGACACGCTCCCGTTCGAGTCCGAGAACCAGTTCATGGCGACGTTCCACGAGACGAACGGGGAACCGGAAATCCTCGTGAAAGGCGCGCCCGAGGTGATCCTGAGGATGTGCGCCGGCGGGAGCGTCTCCGAGGCCCGCACTGCCGAGGCGCTCGCCGCGGCCGAGGAGATGGCCCGGAACGGGATGCGCGTCCTCGCGGTCGCGCGTCGCGAGGGGCGGCCAGCTGGTACTGGAGCCGGTACCAGCGAGGTCACGAAGGAGGACGTGGCGTCCGGGCTCGACCTCCTCGGCCTCGTCGGGATGATCGACCCGCCGCGCCCCGAGGCGATCGAGGCGATCGCCGCCTGCCACCGGGCCGGCATCACGGTGAAGATGATCACCGGCGACCACCGCTCCACCGCTGCCGCGATCGGCCGTCAGCTGGGGATACTCGCCGAGGGGGCCGTGGCCGTCCCGGGGGCTGACCTCGAAAGGGCGACGGACGCGGAGCTCGAGGAGATCGTCTCGAGGAACAACGTCTTCGCCCGCGTCGCCCCGGAGCACAAGCTGCGGCTCGTGAACGCGCTCCAGGCCCGGGGTGAAATCGTCGCCATGACGGGCGACGGCGTCAACGACGCCCCGGCCCTCAAGCAGGCCAACATCGGCGTGGCCATGGGCATCACCGGGACGGCCGTGACGAAGGAGGCGGCCGACCTCGTCCTCCTCGACGACAACTTCGCCTCCATCGCCGCGGCCGTCGAGGAAGGCCGGCGGATCTGGGACAACCTCGTGAAGTCCCTCGCTTTCATCCTTCCGACGAACATCGGCGAGGCGCTGCTGATCCTCGTTGCCGTGGCCTTCTTCCCCGTCGTCGACGGGAACGCGCTGCTCCCCGTCCTGCCGGTGCAGATCCTCTGGATCAACCTCGTCGCGACCGTGGCCCTCGCGCTCCCCCTCGCCTTCGAGGCGAAGGAGCCCGACCTCATGCGCCGGGCGCCGCGCCGTCCGGGGACGCCGCTCCTGGGAGGCTTCGTCGGGTTCCGGACGGTCCTCGTCGCGGTGTTGATGGCGACCGCGGGGCTCCTCCTCTTCCTGCACGAGTACCGGCGCGACCTCGCTCTCGGGGACGAGCCCGGCCTCGCCCTGCGCGAAGCGCAGACGATGGTCGTCACGACCGTCGTCCTCTTTCAGATCTTCTACCTCTTCAACTGCCGTTCGCTGCGGGACTCCGTCCTCCGGATCGGCCTCTTCACCAACCCGGCCGTCTGGCTCGGGATCGGCGGGCTCCTCGTCCTGCAGGCCGGATTCGTCTACCTCCCGGTCTTCCACACGCTCTTCGGATCGGCCCCCCTCGACGGCGTCGAGCTCCTGAAGTCCGCAGCAGCCGCGGCCGTCGTTCTCCCGGTCGTCAGCCTCGAAAAGGCAATCCGGCGGCGGGCCGGGGCGGCGGAGTGACCATGCTGAAAAGGCTTCTCGAGAAGCGCGCCCTCGTCGTGGGCCATCCGATCGTGACCGGCATCCTGGAGGTCGCCCTGACCCTCTCCTCCCGGTCGAAAGAGCCTCGCTGACGGGCCGGAAGGAGGCAACGCGGACCCGGACCCCGCCCCGGATCGCAACGGCAACGCGGTCCGCACGTCGTCTATCCTCCCTGCCTCGGAGGAGCCCGTGAGCTTTCGTCGTCGGCTTTCCCTGGCCAGCCTCGTCGTCTGCGGCCTCGCGGCTGGTCCCGCCCCTGTCGGAGGAGCCGCCGGTCACCCGCCCCGGCCCCGACGCGCCCCGGCGTCCTCGCATCGGCCTTGCCTCGCCGGAGGCGGCGCCCGCGGGGGCGCTCGTGGAGTCCTGAAGGTCCTCGAGGAGCTGAGGATTCCGGTCGACTACGTCGCCGGAACGAGCATCGGGTCGATCGTCGGAGGGCTCTACGCCATCGGGATGCCCCCGGACCGGATGGCCGAGGAGCTCCGGACGATCGACTGGGAGGACGCGCTCTCCGACGACCCGTCGCGCAAGGACCGCGACTTCCGCAGGAAGGAGGACGATCCTCTCTACCTCATCAACGTCGAGCTCGGGCTCTCGAAGGGAAAGCTCGTCGTCCCGACCGGCCTCGTCGCGGGGCAGAAGCTCGGCTATCACCTGCGCCGGCTCACGTGGCCGGCCTCGTCCGTGCACGACTTCGACCGCCTGTCGATTCCGTATCGCGCCGTCGCCGCCGACATCGAAACCGGAGAGGTCGTGGTCCTCGGCTCGGGAGACCTCGCGAGGGCGCTCCGCGCGAGCATGGCGATCCCCGCCTTCTTCTCTGCCGTCGAGTGGGAGGGCCGCCTCCTCGTCGACGGCGGCGTCGCCCGGAACCTCCCGGTCGACGTCGTGAGGAAGATGGGCGCCGAGGTCGTCATCGCCGTCGACATCTCGACGCCGATGCTGAAACGGAGCGAGATCAAGGGCTTCCTCGGGATCGTCGAGCAGACGACGAACCTGCTGACCCGCGTCAACGTCGAAAGCCAGATCGGCACCCTGCAGGGGAGGGACCTTCTCATCACTCCCGACCTCGGCGGAATCGCCGTCCTCGGGTTCCCCAGGTTCGGCGAGGCGATCGAGAGGGGAGAGGCCGCCGGCCGCGCGGCCGCGGAGAAGCTCCGCGCATTCTCGGTCTCTCCCGGCGAGTACGCGGCCTGGAAGGCGGCCCACCCGCCCCCGGCGGCCGCATCGATCCCGACATCGTGTCCCACCGGGTCACACTGAGGCCGGGGCGCCTCGACTGGCCGACGCTCTACCGGAGCATCGAGGGCGTCTACGCGTTCGGCGACTACGAGACCGTCGATTTCCTGATCGAGGGCCCGCGGGAGCGGCGGGTCCTGACGATCTCTCCCCGCGTGGCGCCGCACGCGCCGACCCGGGTCCGCGCGGGGCTCGTTTTCGGGACGGATTTCGGGAGCGAGAGCGCCTTCGGCGTCCGAATCGGGTTCGACCGGACGCGCCTGAACCGCCTCAGGGGCGACTGGAAGACCCGTGTCGAGTTCGGCCGGCGGTCGCTCCTCTCGACGGAGCTCTACCAGCCACTGGACACGGGCCAGCGGTTCTTCGTCTCGCCGAGCCTCGGCTGGGAACGCTTCCCGAGGGATATCTTCGTCGGCGACGCCGTCTACGCCCGCTACCTCGACTCGCGGATCTGGGCGCGGCTGGACGCGGGGCTCGCCCTCGGATCGGCCGGGGAGCTGCGTCTCGGGCTGGTCCGGGACCGGAGCCGCTTCACGGAGGCGATCGGGAGCCCGGACCTGGGCGACGCCGAGGCCGACCGTGCCGGCGGCGTCTTCCTCGCGCGCTTCGACCGTCTCGACAACGTCCGGATCCCGCGCTCGGGCTGGGACGGCCGGCTCGAGGTCGGCGTCTACGGGCAGCTCCTCGGGGGGGACGAGTCCTACGACAAGGTCTCTCTCGAGGCCAGGACCGCCCGCTCGTTCGGCGAATGGACCGTCCACGGTGGATTCGAGCTCTCCGGCCCGTTCGGCGGAACGCGCCTCCCGTTCTACGACCTGAGCTGGATGGGCGGCTTCTCGCGGCTCTCGGGCCTTTCGACCGGGCAGCTCTTCGGCCAGTACGCGGGCCTGGTCCGGGTCGGGGCCCGCTATCGCCTCTCGAAGCTGCCGAGCCTCGTCGGAAGCGGCGTCTTCGTCGGAGCCACGCTCGAGACGGGGAACGTCTGGAACCAGACCGGCGAGATCAAGGCCTCGAACCTGATCTGGGCCGGGAGCCTCTACGGGGTCGCCGACACGATCCTCGGCCCCCTCTACCTCGGCTGGGTCTCGCCGAGGAGGGCCGCAGCTCGTTCTTCCTGTCGCTGGGCCTCCCAATGTAGGGCGACGCCTTCGACGGGGCCCGCGGACGAAAGAGAGGGCCCGCCCGGACGGTCTCCGCCGCGGGCCCCCGGCGAATCTCCGTTACTTCGGCGGGAAGCCCGCGAAGAGCTGCGCGAAAACGTCGTTCATCTTCCGGGTCCGCTCCTCGGGTGTCGCCGACGTCGAGATCTGGTCCTTCGCGACGCCGCGCCAGACGGCGACGTCCCTCGCCTCGTCGACGAGGTCGACGACGAGCGTCCCCGTCGGGATCTGGGTCACGGTCGTCGTCTGCCTCCCGCCGTACCCGCCCCACCGCCAGCCGCCCCAGCCGCCGTAGCCGTAGCCGGTCGTGTTGATCTGGGTCTCCTTGCCCGTTTGGAAGTGGACGTAGGCCGAGAGGTCGCCCCCCTCCGGAAGCCGCTTCAGCCACTTCGCCTCGAGGGCCGTGGTCAGCGCGCCGGCGATCCTCTCCGCGGCGATCCGGTTCTTCGGCGGGGCGCCCTCCCTGATGGAAAACGTCCCGTACCTCGAGAAGTCGGTTCCCGGGGCGTAGTCGGTGCTGATCTCGAGAGTCGAGCAGGCGAATGCCGCGAACGCCAGGACGAGCGTGGCGAGACGAATCGATTTCATCGGAGTCCTCCTTCGACAGAGGTCGAGCAGGTCCATTTCAGCACGATTCCCCGGAGTTCGGCCGCGGTCCGCCCTCCGGACCGCCCGGTGGACGAATCCCGATCCGGGCCTACTCCGCCTTTCGCCGGGCGGGACCCGGGTACCACTGCGGGGGCGGAACCACCTTCGCCGACGCCGGGTCCCCGAGGTCGTGCGGCGACATGATCCGGACCCCGTGCTCGTTGAAGGCGTCCTGGACGTTCGCGTGGAGGGCCGTCAGGACGGCGATCCGCTCCTCGGGCCTCTCGATGTGCGCGTTCAGCTCGTACTCGACGTTGAAGTCCGCCAGTGACCAGTGCCTCACGAACGGGGCGGGAGCCCTCTTCAGCCCCTCCGTCCGTTCCGCCGCCAGGAGGAGGAGCGCCTCGACCTGCCGCCACGCCGCGTCGTAGCCGATCGTGACCCGGGTCGCCAGGAGCGGGCCGTCCGGGCTCTTCGACCGGGAGTAGTTCCGGAGCGTGGACGAGGCGACGACGGCGTTCGGGATCGACATCTCGTCGTTCCAGGGGGTCGTGATCTTCGTCGCGAAGAGCCCCTGCGCGTCGACGGTCCCCTCCACGTCGCCGATCCGGACGAAATCCCCGACCTTGAAGACCCGCGCGTAGAGGAGCATGAAGCCGCTGAAGAGCTGGCCGACGATCGTCGACGAGCCGAGCGAGATCATCACGCCGAGGACGACGCTGACCCCCTTGAACGCCTCCGTGCCGCTCCCCGGGAGGTAGGGGTACGCCATGATGAGCGCGAAGACCCAGAGGACCGAGGTCGCGATGCGCCGCGTCGGCGTCCCCCGGCACGAGGGCGAAGACCATCCGTGAGCCGACGAGGAAGAGCTTCCCGAGGGGATCGGTCCTGACGTGGACGTCGCCCCACGCCGCCTCGCGGACGATCTCGTCCAGGTTCCGCTGGGCATCGCGGGCCCTGGTGGCCGGCGGCCTGGCGAGGATCTCGACGCGGAACGTCGCGACGACGCGGGTGCCGAGGCTCACCTCGGCCGGTTCCCGCCGTGGCGGAGCCTCCGTCTCGTCCGCGGCGCGGGCGAACGGAAACGGGGCCGCCAGGAGAAGCACGACCAGAAGGGCGCCGGGGAGACGGGCGGCTCTCCCGATGTTTCCTCCTGGGTGACGGGGCGCGGGACGGGGCGAAGTCTACCCGCCCGGATTGCGCGGAGAGCAGAATGCCCGGGGCGCCGGAAGACGAGACGGATCGCC
>JADKBZ010000014.1 GCA_016714815.1 Holophagales bacterium | reverse complement strand
CCGTCGCAGCGGACCTCGCCCGCGTCCGCCCGAAGGAAGCCGGCGGCGATCGCGACCAGCGTCGACTTCCCGGCGCCGTTCTCGCCGAGGAGGGCGTGGATCTCCCCAGGGCGGATCGCGATGCGCGCCCCGTCGAGAGCGCGGACGGCTCCGAACGACTTCGCAACGCCCGAAAGCTCGAGCGCGAAGGGACCCGGGCTCACGGACGGACCGGCGAAGAGACCGGGGCCCCGTTCAGAAGTTGCCCCTCGGGACGACGAGCTCGCCGGAGACGATCCGCTCCTTCGTCCGCTCCACCTCGTCCACCACGGGGGCCGGGACCCGCCCGAGGGCCGCGGGGTTCCAGACGAAGGAGATCACGCCGCTCTTCAGGCCGTAGCGGATCGGCTGGCCGTCGAACCGGCCTTCCTTCACCGTCCGGGCCGCTTCCACGAAGGCGCGCGGCAGGTCGATGACCGCCGAGGCGAGGACGCTCGGGGCGAGGGCGTTCTGGTCCTTGTTGGAGCCGAAGGCCCAGACGCCGCGCTCCGTCGCGGCGCTGAAGACGCCGAGAGCGGCCGCGTTGGCGTTGTGGAAGAGGAAGTCGCTTCCCTCGTCGACGAGCGCGAGGGCCGCCGCCTTGGCCCCGGCCACGTCCTCGAAGGAGCCCGTGAAGACCGTCGTCGCCTTCGCCCCGGGGTTTCCGGCCTTCAGTCCGGCGTCGAACGCCAGGAACGTCGACTTGATCGACGGCAGCTCGACCCCGCCCACCATTCCCGCCTTCGCCGTCTTCGACATGCGTCCCGCCACGAGACCGCAGAGGTAGGTCGCCTGCTCCAGCTCGAAGACGAGGGGTGCCTGGTTCTTCGACGTCCGCGAGCCCGAGGTCGTCACGAAGACCGTGCCCGGAAAGTCCTTCGCCACGCGCGCGGCCGCGTCCTGGAACTCGAAGCCGTGCCCGAAGCAGAGGGAATAGCCTTCGGAGGCGTAGGCCCGGAACTGCTCCTCGAACTCCGACGGCGTCTTCACCTGGACGTGGGAGACCTTCGCCCCCAGCTCCTTCTCGATCGCCTTCAGGCCCTCGAACGCCCCGGCGTTCCAGCCCGCGTCGGAGACGGGGCCCGGGGTCAGGAGCCCGACCCGGAACCCGGCCGGGGCCTTCGGCGCCGTCTCCTTCCTGCAGGACGGGAGGCCAGCGAGAAGAGGAGCGGCGAGGAGGGCGAGGAAGATGCGGCGCCGGGTCGTCATGTCGTCCGAAGTCTAATCCGGTCAGACCACGGAGCGGCCGGCGTCCACCGCCAGGATCTGACCCGTGACCGACCGGTTCGTGGCGAGGAGGAGGGCCGCCGAAACGAGGTCTTCGACGGCGACCAGCCGCTTCAGCGGCGTCCTTCCGACGAGGCTCTCGACGGCTGCCGGGGGAACGTCGGCCGGTGGCAGGACGATTCCGGGAGCGATCCCGTTCACGCGGACGGATGGCGCGAGAGCCACGGCGAGGTTCCGGACGAGGGCGTCGATCGCGGCCTTGGCGGCCGCGTGCGGAACGTGGCGCGGCCACGCCTTCGTCGAGGCGACGTCGGAGACGAGGAGGATCGCCCCGTCCCTGGCCGCGAGCGCCGGGGCCGCGGCCTGGGAGAGGAAGAACGCGGCGCGCGGGCCGACCGAGGCGACGGCGTCCCAGTCTTCCTCGGAAATCTCGCCGACCGGCTTCTCGAGCCAGGGGGACGCCGAGTGGACGAGGAGGTCGAGCCGGCCGAACCGTTGCAGGACGGCCTCCACGAGCCTCCCGGGCGCCCCCGGCTCCCCGAGGTCGGCTGCGAACGCCTCGGCCCGGACGCCGAGGAGGCCGAACGCCGCCACCGCCTCCGCGGCCGCCGCCGGGTCGCTCCGGAAGTGGACGGCGACGTCGTACCCCGCCCGGGCGGCTCCCTCGGCGAGAGCCCGCCCCAGGCGGCGGGATGCTCCGGTCACGAGAGCCACGGGTCTCACGGCGGGGAGTGTCTCACCGGTGCCGGGTTTGCCGCGCTGCACCTATAATGCTGCGTTGCTTTCAGGGCCGGGAAGGGGAGGATGATGACGACACCGCGCACCCTCGTTGACGTGTTCCGCAACCTCGAGACGCTGGGCAAGCCCGACCTCCTCCTGCACAAGAAACAAGGGACGTGGCTTCCGGTCTCGTCCTCTGCCTTCGCGGACGACGTGAAAGCCGTCGCCGGCGCCTTCGGGACCCTCGGTATCCCCGACGGAGGAGCGGTCGTCCTCCTCTCGGAGAACCGTCCCGAGTGGCCGATGATCGACTTCGCCTGCCAGTGCTGGGGCGCGGTCCTCGTGCCGGTCTTCCCGACGATGGTCGCGGACCAGGCCGAGTACATCGTCCGCGACTGCGGCGCGACCGTCGCCTTCGCCTCCACGCCCGAGCAGGCCGCCAAGCTCGTCGCCGCCCAGCCGAAGTGCCCGAAGCTCAAGCACGTCTTCGTCTTCGACCACGCCGGAGGCGGCGGGAAACCGTTCGCGAAGCTCCTCGAGGAGGGGAGAAAGGCGCACCTTTCGGCCCCCGCGACGTTCGACGCGCGGGCCGGCGCGAGGAAGCCCGAGGACCTCGCCACCTTCATCTACACCTCCGGGACGACCGGAGAGCCGAAGGGGGCGATGCTCACGCAGAACAACTTCGTCTCCAACGTCCTCGCCGGCTGCACGGTCCTCCCGTTCGACTCCTCGGCCGTCGCCATGTCGTTCCTGCCCCTCGCCCACGTCTTCGAGCGCCTCCTCGAGTACTGCTACTACCACCGGGGCGCCACGGTCGCCTTCGCCGAGTCGATCGACAAGCTGCGCGACAACCTCGGAGAGGTGAACCCCCACATGTTCGGCGCCGTGCCGCGCGTCTACGAGAAGGTCTACGCGCGCGTCCTCGACAAGGTCGACGCGGGCTCCGGGGCCAAGAAGAAGCTCTTCGAGAGCGCCCTCGCCGTCGGGAAGGAGGTTCTCGACCTCCGGGCCGAGAAGAAAACCCCCGGCGGCGTCCTCGCCCTCCAGCATTTCCTCTACGAGCGGCTCGTCTACCGGAAGATCCGCGAGGCGCTCGGCTCGCGCTTCCGCTTCGCCGTCTCGGGCGGCGCCCCCCTCGCCAAGGACCTCGCCGAGTTCTTCTGGTCCATCGGCGTCGAGATCTACGAGGGTTACGGCCTCACCGAGACGAGCCCCGTCATCACCGTGAACGGCCCCGCCGCCTGGCGGCTCGGGACCGTCGGCCGGATCCTGCCGGGCGTCGAGTGCGTCATCGCTCCCGACGGCGAGATCCTCACCCGCGGCCCCCACGTCATGAAGGGCTACTACGGCAAGCCCGAGGCGACGGCCGAGGCGATCGATTCCGACGGCTGGTTCCACACGGGAGACATCGGCGTCATCGACGGCGACGGCTTCCTGAAAATCACCGACCGGAAGAAGGAGATCATCGTCAACTCGAACGGCAAGAACATCGCCCCGGCGCCGATCGAGAGCGCGCTCAAGGGCGACCAGTTCATCTCGCAGCCGGTCGTCATCGGCGACCGGCGGAAGTTCCTCTCCTGCCTCATCGTCCCGAATTTCGAGAAGCTGAAGGACTGGGCCGCAAAGAACGGGCTTTCGGGCCTTTCGGAGGAGCAGCTCCTGCAGGAGCCCCGGGTCCTCCAGATCTACCAGGGGATCATCGACCGCTGGAACCTGAACAAGCCGCACGAGCAGGTCATCAACGCCTTCAAGCTCCTCCCGGCGGAGCTGACGATCGAGGGGGGCGAGCTGACCCCGACCCTCAAGGTCAAGCGCCGCATCGTCGACCAGAAGTACAAGTCGGTCATCGACGGGCTCTACAAGGGAGACTGAAGTTCGAAGGGCCGGCCCCGTTCCGGGGCCGGCCCGCTTCGACCAGGTCCGCTTCGCGCGGCGTCAGCCGGCGACGTGCTTCTCCCAGAGGTCGATGCCGGCGGGGGAGAGGCGAACGGTTCCGTCTCCCGGCTCCACGACGCCCATCGCCGAGAGGTAGGCGAGCTCGGCTCGAAGGCGCGGCTCGCCGAGGGCGGCGAGGCGGGCGAGGAGATCGACCTGGGAGAGCGGCGATCCCGCGTCGCGCCACTGACCGTAGAGCGTGGCGACGAGGGCCGTCCGGACGGAGAGGTCGACCGGAGGCTTTGCAGAGCTCCGGAAGAGCGGCATCCCGAGGGTGAAGATCCGCCGCCCCGTGACCGGGTTCAGGAGGAGCGCGAACGCGATCCAGAGAGCGATCACGGCGAGGCCCACCGTCAGGAGGGCGATTGGAATCGCGAAAGCCTTCGTGTCGAGGAGGTGCCCGGCCACCTTGAGGACGTAGAGGAGGTCGATGTCGAGCAGGAAGACGAAGAGAAGGCTCGAGAAATGGCCGAATCCCCAGCTGATGAGGACGAAGATGACGAGGAAGCAGACCTCGGTGGCGAAGATGACCGCCGGGTCGGGGACGAAGCCCTTCGCGAGCGAGTGAAGCGCCCAGGCGTTGACGACCCAGTTGAAGGCGAACGTCAGGAAGAGCGTTCCCCCGTAGAGGTTCCGGTTCACGAGGTTCAGGAGGCCTGCGAAGAGCTGGCAGCCCGCGCCGAAGAGGAGGCAGAAGAGGGCCGCCGTCTCGAGGCCGGCCGGCGTGAGGCTCTTCCCGAAGGCGATCGGCGTCAGCGCGGCGCAGCCGATGGCGAGGCCGAGAAGGCCCATCGGGGTCGGGTCGGCCACGACTTCCTTGCCGTGGAGCGAGACGGGGGCGAGCTGGACCATCAGAAATCCTCCGGCCGGGGATGGTCGCGTGCGGAGGACGGTTGGTCAAGCGAGGGGAGATGGAGAGGAATGAAGCCCGGGGAACCGGCCGGGCCCGCCTGTGGCGGACCCGGCCGGCGGAAGCTCACGGAGCGTTCGTCGACATCTCCACGAACGACCCGTCCCCCGTCCCCTTTCCGGGAATGCCGCCGTCGTTGACGACGGCGTAGGCGAGGAACGGTGCGGTGCCGTCGACCCGCTCGACCCGGACGTAGCCGTTCTCCAGGTGCCACTTCGAGAGGAAGCCGTTCCGCTGCGTCCACGCCCCGGGCCCGAGGGTGACCGGGTCCGAGGTCGCAACCTTCGCTCCCGTGACGCCGTCGAAGACGGAATAGCGGAGCGTGACGGGCCCGAGGTTCGCCGCGGCGTTTGCGAGGGCGAGGTTCGTCCGGACGTCGGCGTTCTGGAGGAGGCCGAAGAGCCAGACGTCGCTCGTGGAGGCCTTTGGTAACTGGGCGGCGCAGAAGAGGCCGTAGCGCCCGGCTCCCGCGCCCGCCGTGGCGGTCCGCGCCCCGGCCCAGCCATCCGCCGCCTCGCCGTCGGCCGAGAAGGTCACGGCGAGGGTTCCGGCGTAGTCGCGGTTGGCCGGGACGATCTCGAGACCGCGCCGGCGCAGCTCGGCGAGGATGCCGGGGAGGATCTTCTGCTCGCCGGGGGCGAGGTCGATCGTGACGCCCCCCATCGAGTAGCCGCCGGGGTTCGCGAGCGACTCCGTGAACCAGAGGCGCGCCCGGATCGCCGCGGCGCCGGGGTTGGCCAGGACGAGCTCGCTCGTGAAGGCGCCGGTCTCGACGACGACCGGTACGAGCTGCGGGGCAGGGACCCGGTTCACCGGCGTCGCCGCGACGACCGAGCCGTCGTTCGTGGCGTTGTCGTTGAAGACGGCGTACGCGTGGAACGGCGAGTTGCCGGTGACGCGCTCGACGAGGGCGTACCCGGAGGCGAAGCCCGCCGTGCGAAGGACGGTGTTCAGCTGGACCCACTGGCCCGCGTCGAGGCGAAGGTACGGGAGAACGTGCCGGGGAACCGATGCGCCCTCGCCGGAGAAGAGCGAGATCTTCAGGTCGATGCTTCCCGTCAGACCCGCGTTCACGATGGCGACGTTCGAGCGGTCGGCGGCGGTTTCGCGGAGACCAAAGAGCCAGACCTTCGAGGCGGCCGCGGTGTCGGGGTCGACGGCGGGCATCGAGAGGCCCGCGCGGCCCGGACCGGAGGCGATCGTCGTCCGGGACGAGGCGGACGGGGTCCATCCCGCCGCGACGCCGTCGAACGTGATCCGCAGGGTGCCGCCCTGCGACGAGCCGTCGGCGGGAATGGCGAGCCCTTTGCCGCGCAGCCAGGCGAGGACGTCGGGGATGATCCGCTGCCGCCCGGCGGCGAGCGTCTCGAACGTGCTGCCGGAGCCGGCCGCGTTCAGCGCGGAGGCCGCCGTGTAGAGGACGTCGACGCGGAGGGGCGACGGGGAGGGGTTCGAGAGGACGAGCTCCGTCGCGTAGCGCTGGCCGCCCGGCCCGGCGACGTCGAGCGCGATCGGCGCGAGGCGCGTGGAGGTGAGCCCCTTCACGGAGATCTCCAGGTGGCCCGCCGGCGAATCGCACCCCTTGACGTTCTTTTCGACGACGTCGAGAACGACGACGCCCGGGTCACCGGCGTCGAACGTGATCCGCGACGTTCCGGCGCCGGAGGTGATCGTGCCGTTCGCGATCGTCCAGCTCCAGCCAGGCCCGACGCCGCCGACGACCTCGGCGACGACGCCCGTGGCGCCGCTCTCCAGGGTCGCCGGGGCCGTGATGACGGGGAGCACGGGACGGGCGTTCACCTTCACGACGGCGGAACCGGCGACGTCGCAGCCCGCCGCGACGCGAATCGCCACGGCGAGGGTGGCCGTGGGGGCCCGGCCCGAGGTCCAGGCGATCGACCGCGTCCCCTGGCCGGACTCGATCGTGCCGTTCGCGACGGACCAGGTGTAAGTGGTGCCGGCGCCCGAGTCGGGGACGGAGGCTGTCAGGCCCGCCGCATCGGCGCAGACCTCGGCCGGCACCGTCACGACCGAGGCGGTCGGGTCGGGAAAAGACGGTGACGAGGGTGGAGCCGACTCCCGAAACGGAGCAGGTCGCGTTCTTCACGGACCCGATCGTGTACTTCTTCGTGGCGGCCGGCGAGACGGTGCGGGTCCGCTCCGTTGCGGTGACGGTCTCGACGAGCCCGTCGGACCAGGTGAGCGTGTAGGGTCCCTGTCCGGCGAGACGGACAGTGAGCGTCGCGCTGCCGCCGGGGCAGATCGTCGCGTCCGGCGACGTCATGACGGCCGAGGGGGACGCGACGACGGTGAACGCGGCACTTCCGGAAGCCGCGCCCGAGCAGCTCGCGTCCTGTACGTGGGTCACGGTGTAGGTCGTCGTCGCCGTCGGGCGGACTTTGCGCTGCGCGCTGGGCGAGGCGATCCCCGACTGAACGACCCCGTCGGACCAGGTGAGCGAAAACGGCGGCGTCCCGGTGAGGGCGATCTGGATCGTCCCCTCGTTCCCGTTGCAGATCGTGCCGCCGCCCGAAACGGAGGCCGTGGGCGGCGGCGTGAGCGAGACGACGCGGTTCGAGGTGGCGAAGCAGGTGGTGGGGAGCCCGACGGTAACGCCGAGCGTCACCGTGGCGCCCGTCGGCGTGAACGAGACGACCGGGGTCGTCGTGCTCCCGCCGAAGGTCCCACCCGCGATCGTCCAGGCGTAGGTGGCGCCCGCCCCGGCGTCGGGGACCGAGGCCGTGAGGCCGGTGGCGCCCGCGCAGAACCCCGCCGGGGCGCTGATGGCAACCGAAGGAAGCGGATTCACCGTGACCGTCGCATTCCCCGTGCCCGCTCCCGCCGGGCAGCCGGCGCCGTCGTTGAGTGCGGCGATCGTGTAGGTGTTCGTTGCCGTCGGCGACACGGTGCGCGTGCCGGCGCCCGCGGCGCCGACGGACTGGACGAAGCCGTCGGACCAGGTGATCGAGAAGGGGGCCGTGCCGACGAGGTTGAAGGAGATGCTCGTCGACCCGCCCGCGCAGATCGCGCCGCCACCCGACACGGAGCCGGTCGGGGAAACGGCGACCGGGATCGCGCGCGAATCGCTCGCGCTGCACGTTCCCAAAGCCGCGTCGACGGCGACGGTCACGGGGTCGGACGCCCCGACGAACGAGAGGGAGTTCGTCCCCTGCCCGGAGACGATCGTCCCGTTCGTGACCGTCCAGACGTACGTCGCGCCCGTCGCGAGAGGGACGGAGGCGGTCGCCGTCCGTCCGGCGCAGACGCGCGGGGGGACGGTCAGAGTGGCCGAGACGGGGTTCACCGTGACGACGGCCGAACCCGTGGCGGTGCCGGCGCAGGCCGTGTCGGCGACGGCGAGGACCGTGTACGTCGTCGTCGAGGGGGGCGTGACGACGCGGGTGGCCGGGCTCGCGGCGAGGCCGCTCTGGGTGACACCGTCGGACCAGACGAGGGACCAAGGGCCGGCACCGGTGAGAGCGACGGAGAGCGTCGTGTTCTGGCCGGCGCACAGGCTGGCGCCGCCGCTGACGTCGGCCGTCGGCGGGGTGCCGCCGCAGACGTACGTGAAGGCGTCGAACAGGCGCCCGACGTCGCCGTCGGGGTTCTCGACCTCCACGTCCACGAGACCGCCGATGTGAGGCCCGGTGACGGCGCTGATCGAGAACGAGGTGAGGCTCGAGATCGTCGCCGGCATGCCACCGATGCGGACGACAGCCCCCGCCTGGAACCCGGAGCCGGTGATCGTGACCGCCGTCCCGCCGACGGAGGGCCCGCTGTTCGGAGAGATCGACGTCGGCTTCGCGCTCGAGGTGAGCGAGAACGCCGTCAGCGTACCGTCGGACGCGGCCACCAGGAGCTTCCCGTCCGCGATTGCGAGCTCCCCGTAGGGAGCTGCAAACGTCCAAAGGGACTCGTGCGTCGTCCTGTCGATCGCGTAGACCGTTTCGCGCGTCGAGGCGAGGACATGCGTGTCGGTCACGATCATCGGCTGGGTGATCGTCCAGGAGGGAGGGGTCCAGGACCAGAGGAGCGCGTGGGAGGCCTCGTCGTAGACGGAGAGGCCGCCGTTGTTCACGGCGTAGATGCGCCCCCCCGCGACGCTCGGCTGACCAGTGAAGTGATCCTGCAGCTGCCAGCCGATCGTGCCGGACGAGGGGTTGAAACTGACGAGGCGGCCGTGGTTGATCACGAGGACCTGCCCGGACCCGCTGAGGACCGGCGCGAGGAACATGGCCACGTTGTCCATCTGGAACTCCGGGTCGGGGATGAAGCCAACGGGCGTCGCGTCCGTGCCGTCCAGGAGCTTCTTGATGTAGAGCCCGCCCGGGCTGCCCAGATAGGAGAAAGCGCGCGTCCCATCGACTGCAGGTGTCCACTGGTCGACTTGTGGAAGCTCCGTGAACCAGAGCCGATCACCGTTCGACCCGTTGAACCCGTACATGCCGCCGTAGTACCCGCCGTTGATGTAGACCCTGCCGCCAGAGACCGTCGGCGCGTAGTAACGCTCCCACTGCGCCGAGTGCGGAGACTGGAAGATCGTCGCACCGGAGGACCCGTCGAAGGCCCAGAGCCAGGTATCGGAGGCGTGGTTTCCCGTCTGTAGGTAGACACGGCCGTTCACGTAGCTCGGCGGGTTGACCGAGAAGACGTCTCCGAAACTTCTGGTCCAGAGCGTCGCGCCGTCGCTTGCCCGGAGCGCGTAGAAATGCGTGGCGGCGCTGGAACCGTACGGGAGCGTCGCGTAGACCCTTCCGTCCCCCGCCGCCACGGGATTGAGGGGAATCGAACCGAGGTCCTTCGTCCATCGGACATTGAACTGCCCAGGCTCGAGCGAGACCGGCAAGTAGCCCGTGTGCGCTGGGTTCACCTGGAACATGGGCCAGCTCTGGGCGGCCGCGGGGCGAGGAGCGAACAGCCAGATCACGAGCACGAGGAACGTCGCAACCGCGGCGGCGGAAAAGCGTCTCATGGCAAGGGCCTCCTTGTTCAGCAGGGGAAGAGCGGGCGAGGAGAGGACGTCTGATTCGTGCCTGCGAGCGGCCACGGGAAGAGAATGAGCGGACCCGACGACGGCCCCGGAGTCCTGGCCATGCGCTCCCGGCGCAGTCCTGCCACGAGCCGGCGAGGGCGGGGTCCGAAAGGGCATCGGACCACGGTAGCCGTTATGCGGCGGGGCGTCGAGCGTCTCGGCGGGCTTGTCGCGAAATGGTAACTGGGACCGCTCCGGTCCCTGATCGGTTGGGCCCGTTCCGCCCTCCCGATTGACTCCCGCAGCGACGCAACATAGTCTATGAGTGATGGCTCATTCAGCTGTGCCGCCAGGGGCGGAAGGGAAAGTCCGCAAACTCCCCGTCCAGGGCCGCCGGGCCCTTCCCGCGGCCGACCCCGAGAAGCGGAAGCGGCTTCTCCTGTCGGCCGTCCAGACTTTCGGCCGCCGCGGCTTCCACGAGGCGAAGATCGCCGAGATCGCCGCGGAGGCGGGCGTGGCCGAAGGAACCGTCTACCTCTATTTCCGGAACAAGGAAGACCTCCTCGGCTGCGTCTTCGACGAGACGATGGACGGGGTGCTCTCACAGGCCCGGGAGATCCAGAGCGCGGAAGGGGAGGCCGGGGAGAGGCTGACGCAGCTCGTCGGCCTCCACCTCTCGTTCCTCGCCCGCGACCGGGACCTCGCCTCGGTCTTCCAGATCGAGCTGCGGCGAAGCGCGCGGCTCGTCGAGCGCTTCTCGCGGACGAAGCTCTCGGAGTACTTCCGGCTCCTCGACGGTGTCGTCAAGGAAGGGATCGCCTCGGGGGAGCTCCGGAGCGACCTCGATCCGCGACTGGCGATCCGGATCCTCTTCGGCGCGGCCGACGAGATCCTCTCGGAGTGGCTCCTCTCGGGGAAGGCGAAACCCGCGGCCGACGCCGAGAAGCTCGTGGGAACCCTCCTGCGCGGCTTCCTCGCCTGCAAGTGCGAACCAGCAGAGCGGCGGGTCCCCCGCCGCGGGAGGACGACGAGTTGACGCGAGCCGCCTACATCCTCAACGGAGCCCGGACCCCGTTCTCGAAGATCGGGACCGATCTGAAGGCCGTTTCCGCCACCGACCTGGGGCGCGCCGCTGCCGTCGAGGCGATGGCCCGCTCGCACGTCGAGCCGGGCGAGATCGACCAGGCCATCTTCGGCAACATCGCCACGCCGCCGGATGCCGCGAACATCGGCCGGGTCATCGCACTGCGCGCCGGAATCCCGAAGGAGCGGCCGGCCCACTCCGTCTCGCGCAACTGCGCCTCGGGGATCGAGTCGATCGTCCAGGCGGCGCGCCTCATCCAGACGGGGGAGGCCGACGTCGTCCTGGCGGGGGGCGTCGAGAACATGACGCTCATTCCCTTCATCTACCGCGAGCGGGCAAAGGCGGCCCTGGCGGAGATCGGGATGGCGCGGTCCACCGGGGCCCGCCTCGCCGCTTTCAAGAAGATGCCGTGGAGCGAGCTCCTGAACCCGGTCGTCGGCCTGAAGCTGGGGCTCACCGACCCGGTCTGCGGCCTGAACATGGGAGAGACCGCCGAGCTCCTCGCCAAGGAAGGCGGGATCACGCGCGAGATGCAGGACGCCTTCGCGCTCCGCTCCCACCAGCGGGCACTGGCGGCCCGGGAGCGGCTCGCCGAGGAGATCGTCGCCGTGCCGCTGCCGCCCGCTTTCGACAAGGTCGCGACGATCGACAACGGCGTCCGCGAGGGACAGTCGATCGAGGCGCTCGCCAAGCTCAAGCCTTTCTTCGACCGGGTCTACGGCTCGGTCACGGCGGGAAACTCTTCGCAGATCACCGACGGCGGGGCCGCCGTCGTCGTCGCGTCGGAGGAGTTCGTCGCGAGGCGGAAGCTCTCGGTCCTGGGGCGGATCGCGGGCTGGGGCTTCGCGGGACTCGAGCCGGAACGGATGGGACTCGGCCCGTCGCGCTCGACGCCCGTCGCGCTGAAGCACGCGGGGGTTCCCTTCTCGAAGATCGGCCTTCTCGAGCTGAACGAGGCGTTCGCGGCCCAGGTCCTGGCGAACCTCCAGGCCTGGGAGAAGGACCCGAGCCTCGGTGCGGTCGACCCGGAGATCCTGAACGTGAACGGCGGGGCGATCGCCCTCGGCCACCCGGTCGGGGCTTCGGCGACGCGCCTCGTCCTGACGCTCCTGATGGAGATGCGCCGCCGGAAGGTCTCGCACGGCGTCGCGACCCTCTGCATCGGAGGCGGCCAGGGGGCCTCGATCGTCCTCGAGGGGGCGGCGTGATGAGCGCGAACGCTGGAGGCGCATTCCGCCTCGCGGTCGAGGCCGACGGCCTCGCCATCCTCACGTTCGACTGCCCGGGCGAGAAGGCGAACAAGTACGACACGCCCGTCATGACCGAGCTGGAGGCCGTGCTCGACGGCCTCGCGAAGAGAAACGACGTAAAGGCGCTCCTCCTCGTCTCGGGCAAGCCCGACATCTTCATCGCCGGGGCCGACGTGAACGAGATCGCGAAGGCCGCCGGGCCCGAAGTGATCGCGAACGGCGTCCGCCGTGGGCAGGAGATCTTCGGCAAGCTCGCCAGCCTCCCGTTCCCGACGGTAGCGGCCATCGAGGGCGCGTGCGTCGGCGGCGGCTGCGAAACGATCCTCGCCATGGACTGGCGCCTCGCCTCCGATTCGAAGAAGACGCAGATCGGCCTCCCCGAGATCAAGCTCGGTATCCTGCCCGCGTGGGGCGGGACGACGCGCCTGCCGAGGGTCGTCGGACTCACGGCGGCGCTCGACGTCATCCTCGCGGGCAAGGTCATCGACTCGAAGCGGGCGCAGCGGATGGGCCTGGTCGACCAGCTCGTCCCCGCTCCGATCCTCCTCGACGCGGCGAAGAAGTTCGCGCGCGGCAAGTTCGGAACGAAGAAGCGGTCGAACGCCGCTCCCGACGGCGGGCCGCTCCGCGTCGCCCCCGCGAAGGCGATGGACAAGCTCCTCGAGGGAGTCGGCCGGTCGGTCGTCTTCAGGAAGGCCCGCGCGTCGGTGATGAAGGAGACACACGGGAACTACCCGGCTCCTCTCGAGGCTCTGGCCGCGGTGGAGAAGGGTTTCGGCCGTCCCCTCGCCGAGGCGCTGAATCTCGAGGTCGAGGCGATCTCCCGCCTCGTCGGCACGCCGGCGATGAAGAGCCTCGTGAACCTCTTCTTCCGGATGGAGGAGGTCAAGAAGGAGACCGGCGTGTCCGCGGGCGTCGCCGCGCTCCCGGTGAAGCGGATCGGCGTCCTCGGTGCGGGAGCGATGGGGGGCGGCATCGCCCAGCTCGCGTCCGACAAGGGGTGGCCCGTACGGATGAAGGACATCCGTCACGAGGCGCTCGCGGCGGGCTACGCGCAGGCCGCGAAGATCTGGCAGGAGAAGGTCAAGAAGCGCCGGATGACCCGGACGGAGCTCGCGGCGAAGATGTCGCTCCTTTCGGGCGGCCTCTCGTGGGACGGCTTCGACGGCTGCGACGTGACGATCGAGGCGGTCCTCGAGAAGCTCGCGGTGAAGCAGGCGGTCCTGAAGGAGTGGGAGGCCGTGGCCCTGCCCGGCGCGATCTTCGCGTCGAACACCTCGACCCTCCCGATCACCGAGATCGCGAAGGCGGCGTCGCGCCCCGAGCGGGTCGTCGGGATGCACTTCTTCAACCCGGTCCACAAGATGCCGCTCGTCGAGGTGATCTTCGGAGAGAAGACGGCTCCCGAGGTGACGGCGACGATCTTCGAGCTGGCCAAGAAGATGGGGAAGACGCCGGTCGTCGTGAAGGACGCCCCGGGTTTTCTCGTGAACCGGATCCTCGCGCCTTACCTCGGCGAAGGCGTTCGCCTCCTTCTCGAGGGGGTGCCGATGGAGAGGATCGACCAGGGGATGCGGGCCTTCGGGATGCCGGTCGGGCCGATCGAGCTCCTCGACGACGTCGGGATCGACGTCGCGGCCAAGGGGGCCGAGACGCTCTCTGCGGCGTGGCCGGAGCGGATGCCGATCGACCCCGCGTTCGGAAAGCTCGTCACGTCGGGCCGCCTCGGCCGGAAGACGAAGAAGGGCTTTTACCGCTACGAAGGGGACAAGCGCGTCGGGCCCGACCCGCAGGCCTACGCCGACCTCGGCGTGGCGTCGCCTGGATCCTCGTCGATCTCGCCGGAGGCGCTCGAGGCGAGATTGATCTATCCCATGATCAACGAGGCGGCGTACTGTCTCGCCGAGGGAATCGTGGCGGGTCCCGACAAGCTCGACCTCGCGATGATCTTCGGAATCGGCTTCCCGCCGTTCCGGGGCGGCCTCTGCGCCCACGCCGACGCGCGCGGCGGCGCCGCCGTTGCCGACGCCCTCTCCCGGCTCGCCTCGGAGAAGGGCCCCCGTTTCAAACCCGCCCCGCTCCTCGCCGAGATGGCGAAGCAGGGGAGACCGTTCTTCGGGAAGGAGTAGGAGAAGCCATGTCGACCGTCAAGACTGAAAAGACTGAAAAGACCGCCAGGACCGAAACCGAGGCCCCGTCGTTCCTGAAGGCGCTCTACCAGGGGCGCTTCGACGAGTCGCTCGTCTTTCCCTTTCCGGAGATTCCGGAGGACACGAAGGAGCTCGTCACGGCGTTCGCCGACGCCTACCGGGACTTCGACGCCCAGTTCATCAACTCCGAGAAGTTCGACGCCGACCACTTCTTCCCTCGGGACGTGGTGAAGGGTCTCGGCGACCTCGGGGCGATGGGGATGTCGATTCCCGAGGAGTACGGCGGGAGCGGCTTCAGCGCGACCGCGTACTGCAAGATGATGGAGGTCATCGGGCCGCTCGACGCCTCGGCCGCCATCGTCGTCGGGGCGCATCAGTCGATCGGCATCAAGCCCCTTCTCCTGTTCGGGTCCGAGGAGCAGAAGAAGAAGTGGCTTCCGGACCTCGCCACCGGGAAGATGGTCGGCGCGTTCTGCCTGACCGAGCCGGAAGCGGGCTCCGACGCCGCCTCGCTCAAGATGAACGCCGTCTACGACGCGGCGACCGACGAGTACGTCCTCACCGGGACGAAGCAGTGGATCAGCAACGGCGGCTTCGCGCGGTTCTTCACGATCTTCGCGCGCATCCCCGAGGCGGGGATCGAGCCGGGCTCGCACAAGGAGATCGCCTGCTTCGCCGTCGTCGCCAGCGAGGACGGGACGCTCCCCGGCTTCTCGCGCGGGGTCGAGGAGAAGAAGCTCGGCCTCTGCGCGTCGTCGACGTGCCAGATCATCCTCGACGGCTGCCGCGTCCCGGCGTTCAACATCATCGGCGGCAAGGGGAACGGCTTCCGGGTGGCGGTGGAGACGCTGAACACCGGGCGGACCTCGCTCGGCGCAGGCTCGGTCGGCGGCTGCAAGCAGATGATCAAGCTCGCGGTCGAGCACGCCACGCAGCGCAAGCAGTTCAAGACCCGGATCGCCGACTTCGAGATGATCCGGGAGAAGATCTCGGAGATGACGGCCCACACCTACGTCCTCGAGTCGATGGTCTACATGACCGCCGGGCTCGTCGACAAGAAGGTCGACTACTCGCTCGAGGGCGCCTGCTGCAAGGTCTGGGGGACCGAGCTCCTCTGGAAGACGATCAACGAGGCCCTCCAGATCTCGGGCGGCAACGGCTTCATGAACGAGTACCCGTACGGCCGCGGCCTGCGCGACAGCCGGATCAACATGATCTTCGAGGGGACGAACGAGATCCTCCGCCTCTTCATCGCCCTGACGGGGATGAAGGAGGCGGGCGACGTCCTGAAGGACTTCCAGGGCGCTCTCAGCCACCCCGTCGCCCAGTACGGAGTGCTCAAGGGCCACGCGCAGAAGTGGATGCGTGGCACGGTGACGAGCTACAAGCTCGACAAAGTCCACCCGTCGCTCACCCCGGAGGCCGACCAGGCGGCCAAGTACGCGGCCGTCCTGCGCAACGCCTGCGAGACGATGGTCTACCGGAACAGGAAGAACGTCGTGAACCGGCAGTACCTCCTCCACCGGATCGCCGACGTCGTCATGGACCTCTACGCCCAGATCGCCACGCTCTCGCGCGTGACGGCGGCCATCGAGAAGAAGGGGGAGGAGAAGGCGAAGGCGGAGATCGAGATCGTCCGCTGGTTCTCCTTCCAGGCCCGGCACCGGATGGTGGCGAACCTCAAGGCGCTCGACAAGCACAAGGATGCCGAGGCGACCGCGATCAGCGACGCGGCGTACGAGGCGGGTGGCTATCCCTTCGACCTCTGGGGCTGGTGAGACCCGGGCTGGGAGCCGGTCGAGACCGGCTCCCAGCCGTCGCCCCGCTTTCCCCGTTCCGGTCTTCACGATTCCTCTCCCGACGCCGTTTCCCGTCGGGCCGGTGAACGGCCACCTCGTCGCCCGGGATCCGGTCACCCTCGTCGACACCGGTCCCCTGACCGAGGACGCCTGGAACGCTCTGGGGCACGGCCTTTCCCGCCACGGCTTCCAGGTCGAGGACGTGGAGCGGGTGCTGCTGACCCACGGACACCAGGATCACTTCGGCCTCGCGGCCCGCATCGAGAGGCTGGGGAAGGCGAGACTCCTCGGCGGGCGCCTCGATCGAGGGCACTTCCTGGGAAAGCGCAACGGCCGTTTCCTGCTCGACGCGCTGACGAGGGCCGGTTTCGGCGCGGCGGCGCGGTTCACGATGGTCGCCATGACGGTGGCGGTCGACCGGTTCGCCGAGCCGCTCTCGTCCTGGGACGAGCTTTCGGGCGGAGAGGTCCTCCCGGGCGACGGCTGGTCGGTCGTCGTTCGCTCCGTCCCGGGGCACACGCCGGGAAGCCTTTCCTTCGAGGTGCCGGAGGCGGGAGTCCTCTTCACCGGCGACACGGTCCTCAGGGACATCACGCCGAACGCGATCGTCGACGAGGACCCCGGGAAGCCGGGGGAGGCGTTCCGGAGCGTGAGCCGGTACTTCGAGACTCTGCAGGGGATCGAAGCCCCGGGCTCATGCCTGCTGACCGGGCACGGGCGGCGGATCCCCGATTTCCCGGCGCATAGAAGCCGGCTCGCGAGCCGGTATGCCTCCCGCGTGGCGCAGATCGAACGCGCCCTCGCCGGGACGCCGAAAACCGTTTCCGAGCTCTGCAGGCGGATCTTCCCGGCCGTCCGCCCGATGGATCTCTACCTGGCCTATTCCGAGATCCTCGGCTTCCTCATGTACCTCGAGGATCTGAAGCGCGTCGAACGCCTCCCCGGGCCCCTGCCCGAGCACTGGGCTCCCAGGAACGGAGGGGGTCAGGTCTACCCTCTACACTCTGCTTCGAGCAGAGTGTAGAGGGTAGACCTGACCCCATCGGCTTTTTCCTTTCAGGGGCGAAGGGGGAGGGCGGGCCAGCCGGCGGCGAGGGCCAGCTGGACGAGGGCCATCGACCGGGAGACGGCGTCGGGGAGGGTTTCGCCCCTGGCGAGCCAGCCCGTGATGGCGGCCGAGAGGAGGCCTCCGGCGCCGCAGCCCGGCGGAAGGTCGCAGCGGGAGCTTTCGAAGCGGTGCCAGGTGCGGCCGTCGAGGAGGCCGTCGACGACGTTGGGCCCCTCGGCGCAGCCTCCGGTCACGAGGACGGCGGAGGGGCCGAATGCCTGGATTCGGCGCGCGGCGGTCTTCGTGTCGGCTTCGTTGCGGATGGGGAACCCGGCGAGGGCGGAGGCCTCGAGGAGGTTCAGGGTGACGAGGGCTGCGAAGGGGAAGAGGTCGCGGACGACGGCCTCCACGACGGTCGATCGGAGGAGGCGGACCCCCGACCGGGGGCCGAAGCCCGGGTCGACCACGAGTGGGACGGCGACGGAGGCGAGGACCTTCGCGACGGCTCTCACGGCGGGAACCGTCGTCAGGACGCCGACCTTCACCGAGAAAGGGGGGCGGGTAGCCAGAGCGGACTCGAGAGAGGGGCGAAGAATGGCCGTCGGGGCGTCGTGCGCCGGGCCCGGCTGCCGGATTCCGTGCGCGGTCAGCGCCGTGACGACGCCGGATCCGAGGATTCCGAGGGCTTCGAAGACGAGGAGGTCCGCCGCCAGGAGGCCTCCGCCCGGGTCGGCGGCGGAGATGGCGAGTGCGGTCGGAACTGTCATCTGCGTGAGTTTAGACGCCCCTCCTGCTATCCTCGCCATCCGGGAGGACGTTAGAAAGTGGCTGAAGAAACGCACGCTTCGACCCCGCTTGCGGCCGGCGCGCCGGCTCCATCATTCACCCTTCCCGGACGATCCGGGAACACGGTCTCCCTGGCCGACTTTGCCGGAAAGGGCTGCGTCCTCGTCTACTTCTACCCGAAGGACGACACCCCGGGTTGTACGAAGGAAGCCTGCAGCCTTCGCGACGGCTTTGCCGGGCTGCGTGAGGCGGGCGTCACCGTCCTCGGCATCTCGCCCGACGGAGCCGATTCGCACAACGCGTTCGCGGAGAAGTACTCGCTGCCGTACGAGCTGCTGACCGACGCGGACCACGCGGTCCACGAGTCGTACGGCGTCTGGGGCAAGACTCCCTGGGGCGTCGGGACGATCCGAAAGTCCTTCCTCGTCGGACCCGACGGGAACCTCATCCACGTCTTCGAGAAGGTCGACGTCGAGCACCACGCCGAAGAGGTCCTCGCCGTCCTTGAGCCGACTCCCGCGGCGGAAGCGAAGGCCGCCGTCGAAGCGGCGATGGGCGCGGCCGGTACGGCCGTGACGACGGCCGTACGGGAAACGAAGAAGGCCGTGAAGGGCGCGATGAAGTCGCCCGAGGTCAAGGAAGCCGTTGCCGCGGCGAAACAGGCCGTGGCGGACGTGAAGAAGCAGCCCGCCGTGAAAAAGGCCGTCGCCGACGCGAAGAAGGTCGTCGCCGGAGCGAAGAAGGCCGTCGCGGACGTGAAGAAGCAGCCTGCCGTGAAGCAGGCCGTCGCCGACGCGAAGCAGGCCGTCGCAGGGGCGAAGAAAGCGGTCGCGGACGTCCGGAAGAAGCCCGCCGTGAAGCGAGCCGTCGCGAAGGCGAAGAAGGCCGTGGCGGACGTGCAGAAGAAGCCCGCCGTGAAGCGGGCCGTCGCGTCGGTGAAGAAGTCCGTGAAGAAGGCCGTCGCGACCGCGAAGACGGCCGCCGCGAAGAAGCCGCAGGGCGCGCTGGCGAAGTTCATCGCTTTCGTGACGCCGAAGAAGGCCGCTCCCCAGAAGGCGGCTCCGAAGAAGGCGGCCCCGGCCAGGGCGAAGAAGGCCGCCCCGAAGAAGGCCGCGCCCGCGAAGGCGAAGCCGGTCGTCGCCAGGAAGGCCGTGCGGGCGAAGGCTGCCAAGCCCTTGGCGAAGAAGCCCGTGGCGAAGAAGCCCGCTCCGAAGAAACCCGCGGCGAAGAAGCCCGTCGCTGCGAAGGTCGCGCCCAGGAAGCCGGCGCGCAAGAAGGCCGCTCGCCGCTGAATGGAGAACGTCCCCTCGGAGGGTTTCCGGGTGACCGGTCGGGCCCTGGCGGCGATTCGCGCCGCCGGGCTCGATCCGGCCCGGACGTTCCTCGTCGTCCAGCACGTCCTCGGTTGCGGTGGCTCGGGCTACCGGATCGTCTTCCGTGAGTCCCCGCTCGAGGAAGGCGCCGTGCTGGCGGGTCCCGAGGGTCTTCAGATCTCTCTCTGTCCCTACTCTCACCGCCGCCTCGAAGGGGCGACGCTCGACTACGACCTCGAAAAGGAGACCGAGGGCTTCTGGCTCGACCACCCGGACGCGGCGTTCGCCGCGTTCTGCTGAAAAGGCCTGGCCCCGACCGCGCGCATGTCCAAGGACAAGATTTCCCGGAAAGACCTGAAGGAAAACGAGCTCGAGCACGCCCTCGTCGGGGCGCGCGATTACGTCGTCAGCCACGAGGCGGGAGCGAAGAAGTGGACGGGGCTCGCCATCGGCGCCGTCGTTCTCGTCGGCCTCGTCTGGGGCGGCCTCGCGTTCCGCTCCCGGAAGCTCGACGCGCGCCTGTCGGCGGCGCTCGCCGTGTTCGACGCTCCGCTCGCGGCGGACGGGGCGGGAGCGCCTCCCGGCGTGACCGTCTACAAGGACGCCGCCGAGAGGAAGGAGGCGGCGAAGAAGCAGCTGCGGGAGCTGGCCGCGAGCTCCGCGGGCTCGACGGCCGGACAGATGGCCCGGACGATGCTCCTCGCGCTCGAGGGCGGGCCGACGCCGTCCGCCCACCTCCTCGACGGGGCTCGCGACCTTGCGAAGCGGGATCCGGGTTCGATCGCTTCCGGAGTCGCGGCTCTCTCCTTTCTCGAGGCCGAGTCGGCCGCGGGACGGGTGAAGGAGGCGATCGCGTCGGCGAAGGGCTACCTCGACGCAGCCGAGCCGCCCCTCCCCAAGGACGTCCTCCTGTTCACGCTCGCCCGCCTGTACGAGAAGGACGGCCAGCTGGCGGAGGCGAAGACGAACTACCAGCGTCTCGTTTCCGATTACCCCGACTCTTCGATGCGCTTCGAGGCGCAGCAGAAGGCGCAAGGCCTCTAAGGCGTCCCGCGTGACCTCTCGGGCTCTCGTCGTCGTTCTCGATGGCGTCGGTGTCGGTGCGCTCCCCGACGCCGGTGCCTGGGGAGACGCGGATGCAAACACGCTCGGGAACGTCCTTCGGGCCGCGAGCCCGAGGCTGCCGAACCTCACGGGGCTCGGCCTGCTGCACACGCTCTACGGGAGCGGAGGGCACGATCTCCCGGCGCCCTCCGGCGCCTTCGGGCGGCTGGCGGCCGTCGCGCCCGGAAAGGACACGACCTCCGGACACTGGGAGCTGATGGGGCTCCCGGTGGCCGAGCCGTTTCCGACCTTCCCGGACGGCTTCCCGCCCGAGATCCTCGACGCGTTCGCGAAGGTCGTCGGGCGCGAGGCGCTCGGAAGTCGCGCCGGATCTGGGCTGGTCCAGCTCGACGAGCTCGGCGCCGAGCACGTCAGGACCGGCAGGCCGATCGTCTACACCTCGTCCGACTCCGTTTTCCAGATCTCCACGCACGAGGAGATCGTCCCCGTGGAGACTCTCTACGCCTGGTGCGAGGCGGTCCGGGCCGTTCTCGACGGGCCTCACCGCGTCGGGCGGGTCATCGCGCAGCCGTTCGTGGGCGTTCCGGGGAGCTTCCGCCGGACGGGCCGCCGGCGCGACTTCGCCGTTCCCCCGCCGGGGGAGACGCTGCTCGACCGGCTCCAGGCGTCCGGGAAGCGGGTCCTGGCGATCGGAAAGGTCGCCGAGATCTTCGCGGGCCGGGGCGTGACGGAGTCGATCCCGACGGACTCGAATCGAGACGGGGTCGAGGCGGCGCTCGAGGCGCTTCGGGACGACGGGGGAGACCTCGTCTACCTGAACTTGCGGGACTTCGACGCGCGGTACGGCCACCGGAACGACGTGAAGGGTTTCGCGCGCGCGCTGGAAGAGCTCGATGGCCTCGTTCCCGGCCTCGTCGGGACGCTGCGGGAGGACGATCTCCTTCTCCTGACGGCCGATCACGGGTGCGATCCGACCGACGTCTCGATCGAGCACACGCGCGAGTACGTGCCGCTCGTGGCGTTCGGCGCCGGCGTCCTTCCCGGGGTCGACCTGGGGACGCGCGAGACGCTCGCGGACGTGTCCGCGACCGTCGCCGCCCACCTGGGAGTGGCTCCGCTGGCGGGGCGGAGCATCCTGCACAGTCGGAAAGACTGATCGGACGAGGCCGGAAGAGCCCATCTCGGGTATCCTTCCCGGATCGATTCACACCACCCCCTCCTGGCGCTCGCCGTCGTCTTCGCCCCCCGGGATCGGGCCGGGGCTGCGGAGTTCGTCCGGTGAGCCTGCCGCGCGGGCGGTTGCGCGAAGCGAGACCGTAAGAAATCTGACCGCGCCTTCAGGAGGAATTCTTGGACCGTTTCACCGGCTTCATCGGGCTCGCCGTCATCCTCCTCGCCTGCTTTGCGCTCTCCAAGGACCGGAAACGCATCCGCTGGGCGACGATCGTCTGGGGGGTCGTCCTTCAGTTCGCCCTCGGGTGGCTCGTCATCTCCTGGAAGACCGGGGCCGCCGGTCTGAAGGCCTTCTCGGACGGGATCACCGGGGCGATCGCCTACTCCGACAAGGGAGCCGACTTCGTCTTCGGGTGGCTCTCGAACCCCGCGATCGGCGGACAGATCGGGAAAGCGACCGGCGTCGACTTCTCTCCCTTCATCTTCGCGTTCAAGGTGATGCCGATCGTCATCTTCATCGCGTCGTTCTTCACGATCCTCTACTACCTCGGCGTGATGCAGAGGGTCGTCCAGGTCTTCGCCGTCGTCATGACGAAGCTGCTCCGGATCTCGGGCGCCGAGTCGCTTGCCGTTTCCGCGAACATCTTCATTGGACAGACGGAGGCGCCGATCATCGTCGCGCCGTACATCCCGAAGATGACGAACTCCGAGCTGATGACGATGATGACGGGCGGGATGGCCCACATCTCGGGAGCGGTCCTCCTCGCCTACGCGGCGATGGGCGTCCCCGCCGAGTACCTCATCACCGCCTCGGTGATGGCCGCCCCGGCCACGATCGTCATCGCCAAGCTCCTCCGCCCCGAGACCGAGGAGCCGGCGACGGCGGGTGCCGTGAAGGTGAAGATCGAGCACGAGCACGCGAACGTCATCGAGGCGGCCTCCTCCGGCGCGTCGCAGGGCGTCTCTCTGGCCATCAACATCGCGGGGATGCTGATCGCCTTCATCGCCCTCGTCTCCCTCTTCAACGGCCTCCTCGCGTGGGTGGGGACCTTCATCGGCTTCCCCGCCGCCGGCCCGGGCGTCGACCCCGCAACGAACCTCTCCCTGCAGTGGTTCTTCTCCAAGCTCCTCTGGCCGCTCGCGTGGGTCATGGGCGTGCCGTCCGTCGACTGCTCGAAGGTCGCCCGCCTCATCGGCTTCAAGACCGTCCTCAACGAGTTCGTCGCCTACGCCGAGATGACGAAGATCCCGATGTCCGAGTGGACGGAGAAGGGGCGGCTCATCGCCTCGTTCGCCCTCTGCGGCTTCGCGAACTTCTCGTCGATCGGAATCCAGATCGGCGGCATCGGGGGGCTCGCCCCGTCGCGCAAGAGCGACATCGCACGGCTCGGCCTCTGGGCCCTGCTCGCCGGGTCCCTCGCGACGTTCATGAGCGCCACGATCGCCGGCATCCTCCTCGGCTGAACGTAAGGAGACAGAGATGGACGCTCGCTTCGCCGAGACCGTCGAGTTCCTCCGGGCCCGGATCCCCGTCCCGCCCGTCGTCGGCGTCATCCTCGGTTCCGGCCTCGGCGACTTCGCCGCGGCCGTCGAGGACCGCCTCGAGATCCCGTACGCGCAGATTCCCGGTTTCCCGGCCTCGGCCGTCGTCGGACACGCCGGGACCCTCGTCGCGGGAACGCTCGCGGGCGTTCCGATCGTGGTCCTCTCGGGCCGCATCCACTATTACGAGGGGCACCCGATGTCCGCCGTCGTCACCCCGGCGCGGGTCCTCGGTCTCCTCGGCTGCCGCGACGTCGTCGTCACGAACGCCGCGGGCGGGATCGACCAGTCGTTCTCGGCGGGCGACCTGATGCTCATTTCCGACCACATCAACCTGTTCGGGACGAACCCCCTCATGGGACCGAACGACGAGACGTTCGGAGCCCGCTTCCCCGACATGTCCGACGCCTACCGTGCCGACCTCCGGAAGCTGGCGAAGGCCGTGGCGCGGCGGGTGAAAGTGCCGCTGAAGGAAGGGGTCTACATCGGGGTCACCGGGCCCTCGTACGAGACGCCGGCCGAGATCCGGGCCTTCCGGGCGCTCGGCGCGCACGCCGTCGGGATGTCGACCGTTCCCGAGGTGATCGCGCTCTCCCACATGGGCGTCGGCGTCGTCGGGGTCTCCTGCATCACGAACATGGCCGCGGGGGTCCTGAAGCAGCCCCTCCGCCACGACGAGGTCCTCGAAACGACCCGGCGCGTGAAGGACCGCTTCGTCAGGCTCCTGACCGCTCTCGTCGCCGCGATAGGCGAGGGTCGCTCGCCCGACCGGCTCGTCGTCGTCCCGTCGCGAAAGAGCCCGGCGGGCGCCGCCAGAGCGAAGGCGGGAGCGAAGCCGAAGCCGGGACCGAAGGCGAAGGTCGGGACGAAGGTGGCCGCGCGGCGTCCGGCGCCGGCCAAGGCCTCGCCGCGACGGAGGCGGTGACGCCATGGCCGCCAGGCGCCTGACCTCCGAAGAGCGCGACGCTCTCGTCGCCGCCGCCACCGGGGCGCGCGCGAAGGCTGCGGCTCCCTACTCGCACTTCCACGTCGGCGCGGCGCTTCTCGCCGAGGACGGACGGGTCTTCCAGGGCTGCAACGTCGAGTCGGCCAGCTACGGCCTGACGATCTGCGCGGAGCGGACCGCGGTCTTCAAGGCGATCTCCGAGGGGGTCCGGGGCTTCCGGGCGGTGGCCGTCGTCACCGGCGCCGACGAGCCGACGTCCCCGTGCGGCGCCTGCCGCCAGGTCCTCTGGGACCAGTGCCGCGACATCGCCGTCGTCATGGCCACGACGGGGGGAGCCCTGGAGGAGACGACTCTCGCGACTCTCCTGCCGCGGGCGTTCGAGCTCTGAGCGGAGAAGTGATGCGAAAGTCGGCCGCTCTTCTCGCCCTCCTCCTCGTCCTCACCGCCGCCGGCGCTTCGCCCGCGGCGGTGATCCCGGCGGCGAAGGCCCCGTGCGACCTCGTCGTCGTGGCGGGTTCCGCGCTCCCGATGGACGCCTCGTTCACCGTGCGGGGAGAGACGGCCGTCGCGATCCGCGACGGAGAGATCCTCGCCCTGGGAACCCCGGCCGAGATCGACGCCGCGTACCTCCCGAAGGAACGGCTCGTGAGAGCGGGTGGCGTCCTCCTCCCGGGCTTCGTCAACGCTCACACCCACGCCGCGATGAACCTCCTGCGCGGCATCTCGAACGACCAGCCCCTCATGGAGTGGCTCACGAAGTACATCTTCCCGGCCGAGGGGAAGAACGTCTCGCCGGCGTTCGTGAGGGCGGGGACCGACCTCGCCTGCCTCGAGATGATCCGCGGCGGGACGACGACGTTCGCCGACATGTACTACTTCGAGTCCGACGTGGCGGCCTCGGTCGACAAGGCCGGCCTGCGCGCCATCCTGGGCGAAACCTGGATCGACTTCCCGGTGCCGGGGCACGCGAACCTCGAAGAGACCAGGACCGTCACGCGCGCCTTCCTCGAGAGGTGGAAAGGCCATCCCAGGATCACGGCGGCGATCTCCCCGCACGCCCCCTACACGTGCAGCCGGGAGACGCTCCAGGCGGCCCGGTCCCTCGCCGACGAGTTCGGCGCGCCGCTCCTGACCCACCTCTCCGAGACGCAGGACGAACAGAAGCAGATCCTCGAGAAGTACGGAAAGAGCCCGACGGCCTGGCTCGACGAGGTCGGCTTCCTAGGGCCGCGCCTGTCGGTGGCGCACGGAGTCTGGCTGACGCCGGAGGACATGAAGCTCCTCGTCGAGCGGAAGGTCAGCCTCTCGCACAACCCCGAGTCGAACATGAAGCTCGGCTCGGGGATCGCGCCGATCGCCGCCGCGCGGAAGGCGGGCGTCGTCGTCGGCCTCGGGACGGACGGCTCCGCCTCGAACAACGACCTCGACATGCTCGACGCGATGGATTTCGCCGGCAAGCTCGCCAAGGTCGGCGCCCTCGACCCGACGGTGCTGACGGCGCCCGAGGTACTTCGGATGGCGACGATCGACGGTGCGAAGGCTCTGGGCCTCGACCGCCTCGTCGGCTCGCTCGAGCCGGGCAAGAGAGCCGACCTGATCGTCCTCGATCTCGACAACGTCCATACCCAGCCCGTGTTCGACCTCCCCTCCACCGTCGTCTACGCCTCCCGGGCGGGCGACGTTTCGCTGACCGTCGTCGATGGAAAGGTCCTGTGGGACGGCGCGCGCGTCCGGACCCTGGACGAGGCGAAGGTCCTCGCCGCGGCGAAGGAGTGGAGGGTGAAGATCCAGAAGTCGCTCGAAGAGAGCGGAAAGAAGAAATGAGCCTCATCGTAAGAACCATCGTCAAGAAGCGCGACGGCGGCGAGCTGTCGGAAGGGGAAATCCAGGACTTCGTCACCGGCGTGACCGACCGGACGGTCACCGACGAGCAGGCGGCGGCGCTCCTGATGGCGATCTGCTGCCGCGGCATGACGACCGCCGAGACGGCGGCTCTCACGTTCGCGATGATGAACTCCGGCGAGACATGGGACCTGACCGCCCACGGTTTCGTCGGGGACAAGCACTCGACCGGCGGAGTCGGCGACAAGGCGACCCTCGTCCTGGCGCCACTGGTGGCGGCCTGCGGCGTGAAGACCGGGATGATGTCGGGGCGCGGCCTCGGTCACACCGGCGGAACGCTCGACAAGCTCGAGGCGATTCCGGGCTTCGTGACGGGGCAGTCGCGCGAGGCGTTCGACCGTCTTCTCGAGACGGTCGGCTGCGCCCTCATCGCCGCGACCGGCACCGTCGCGCCCGCCGATCGGAGGCTCTACGCGCTCCGCGACGTCACCGGGACGGTCGAGTCGATCCCTCTCATCACCGCGTCGATCCTCTCGAAAAAGCTCGCGACGGGGGCCCACGCCACGGTCTTCGACGTGAAGACCGGCAACGGGGCCTTCATGCAGAAGCCGGAGGACGCCCACACCCTCGGCCGGGCCCTCGTCGACACGACCCGGGCGACCGGGCGCAAGGCGAGCGGCTTCGTCACGGCGATGGACCGTCCCGTCGGCGTCGCCGTCGGAAACGCCAACGAGGTCGAGGAGTCGATCCTGCTCCTCCGCGGGGACGGTCCGGCGGACCTGCGCGAGAACGTTCTCCTCCTCGGCGCCGACCTCCTCGTCGCCGCTGGCGTGACCGCGTCGACCAAGGACGCCCGCAAGCGGCTCAACGCCGCACTCCAGGACGGCACGGCCCTCGAGACGTTCGCCCGCGTCATCGCCGCTCAGGGAGGGAACCCCGCCGTCTGCGACGACCTGTCGCTCCTTCCGCAGGCGGTGGCCCGGCACGACGTGAAGTCCGCCGCCTCCGGAACGATCCGCAAGGTTGCGACGCGCGAGCTGGGGCTCCTCTCAATCGAGATCGGTTGCGGACGGGCCCGCAAGGACGACGTCGTCGATCCGGCCTCGGGCTACAGGGTCTTCAAGAAGACGGGAGACGTCGTGGCGGCAGGGGAGCCGCTTCTCGCCGTCGAGCTGGGACCCGGGACCACCCTGCCGGACGGCTACCTCGCCCGGGTCGCGGCCTGCTTCGAGATCGGTCCGGCCGAGGGCGCCACGGCGCCGCTCCCGTTCGTCGTCGAGAAGCTGTAGGGAAACGTCGGGTTGCCGCCGGCCGGGAGGCAGGCGGCAACCGGCGACCGGGGCCGCACTTTCGGGTTCAGTAGGGAGCGGACCCCCGCCCCGGCCCGGAGGGTCCCTGGCCCGTCCGGATCTGGACCTCGTCGACGCTGCCGAGGCGCGCCTCGCAGAAGTGCCTGAGGATCGTCAGGACGTTCGGCTGGCGCTCCGTGATCGCGTCGAGGGAGGCCCGGTCGAGCGCGAGGAGCTCGCAGGGCGTCGCGGCGGTGATCGTCGCGCTGCGGGGCTTTCCGGTGAGGATCGAGACCTCTCCGAAGAAGGCGCCCTCGTACATCTCGCGGACCTTGTGGTAGTGGCCCTCGGGGTCCTTAACGAACGCCTTGACCGTTCCGGTCGTCAGGACGAAGAGGCTGTCCCCGGGAGCTCCCTCCGCGACGATCACGTCGCCCGCCTCGTAGGTCAGGAGCTCGAGGCCCTTGATCACTTCCACGAGCTCCTCGCTCGAGAAGTCGCTGAAGAGCGGGCTCGCGACCATCCCCTGCGCCGCCTCCTCTCCGAGGGGGTGCAGGCTTCGCGGCGCCGTTTCGGCCGCGGTTTCCGCCGGGGGCTCCTCGTCGGCTTCGAAGTCGACGATGAAACGGGAGGTCCCCGGCTCCTGCGGGCCGCTGCCGGGGGGAGGGGCCTGCGCGGGCTCCGGCGCCTCCGGGGGCGTCGGAGCGGTCTCCAGCTCGACCCGGCGGCGCATCGCCCCTGCGCGGAGGTCGTGACGGAAAGACGACTCGGCGTCCTTCACCTTGACCAGCGAAGCGAGCTTCTCCTCGACCTTCGTGAGCGACGGGTCGAGCCGCTGGACCTTCTTGAGGACCGCGATCGCCTTGCCGACGAAACCGGAGGTGGCGTACTCGTCGGCGAGCTTCCAGAGGAGCTCGACCGCCTCGTACAGCTTCCCGTCGAGAGCGAGCACGTCGGCGAGCTGCTGCCTCACGGAGGTGTTCGCCGGTTCCTTCGCGAGCTGGCCGCGGAGGACTTTCGCCGCGCGGGAGTAGTTCCTCTTCGAGATGAGCTCGGCGACGTCGTCGCCTCCCGAAAGCCACGAGAAGGCCATGAAGATGCGCTCCGCGGCGACGGTAGGTCAGGCCTCGCGTGCTGTCAAGAATGAGTGGCGTTACACTCCTTCGGGCTGCCCGAAGGGCGGTCTGGCGAGACTCAGATGCCGAAAATCCTGGTCGTCGATGACGATGAAATGAACCGCGACATGCTCTCCCGCAGGCTTCTGCGGAAGGGGTACGAGGTCATTCTCGCCGTCAACGGTGCCGAGGCCATCGACAGAACCGTATCCGACCGGCCCGAGCTGATCCTGATGGACCTGTCGATGCCGGTCCTCGACGGTTACGAGGCGACACGCCGGTTGAAGGCGGACGCGGACACGGCCGCAATCCCGATCATCGGGCTCTCGGCACACGCCATGGTGGGCGACCGGGAGAAGGCGCTCGCGGCCGGCTGCGACGACTACGACACCAAGCCGGTCGAGCTGCCTCGTCTCCTCGGCAAGGTCGAGACGTTCCTCTCTCCCGGCTGACCCGGCCGGCTTCCCGAGACCCTGTTCGGGGCTACTCGTCGTTGACGTGATACGTGATAGAGGAGCTGGTCACGGAAGAACGATTTCGCGCCTTCGCGCCGGCCCTTCTTCACTCGCAGCGTGAAGAAGGCTACTTTGTCGCCTTGCTTCCCGGCGAATCCCGCATTGACGGCGGCGATCACCTTGTAACTGGAGGTATTCGCCCTCGTCTCGAGGCAGAAGCTCGCGGAAGAGCTCGAAGCCCGGGTCCGCCTCGTGAAGGCGGCGAGCGAGTACGAGCGTCTCGCCCTCATCCAGTACAACGGGGGATACGCGCCCTACTCCACGGTCCTGCAGGCCCAGGAAAAGCTCTTCCCGGCGCAGCTCGACCTCGTCCAGTCCCGCACGGCGGCCTTCTCTTCGCTCGTCACGATCTACAAGGTCCCGGGGGGCGGCTGGATCGCCGAGGCGGACAGGCTCGCTGGGGCGCCGCAGGAGCCCGTCCGTTGAGGTGACGCTCCGGCCCGTGTTCCAGATCGACGACCTGGACACACGCTGACACCCGCGGACACACGAATCCCCGGCGAGAGCCCGCTGATTCAGCGGATTGCGCGTTCCGACGGGCTGGCAGCGATGTTGCGCTTCGAAAGGGCTCGGGCGGTTGAACCTGGTCGTCGCGTTCGGACGGCGGCCACGAAGCCGCGGGAGGGGAAATGAAAACACGTCCGTTGGCCGCCGTGGCGATCTGGCTGACTCTGGCGACGGGACCGCTCTCGGGCCAGGAATCTCTTCTCGATCGGGCGAACGTGGCCGGGCCGGTCGCGCACACACCGTTCGGCATCGTCCAGGGCTTCTCGCCCGATGGCCACACGCTCGTCTGGAAGGGCGTCCCCTACGCCCAGCCGCCGGTAGGTGCTCTCCGGTGGAAGGCTCCGCTCGATCCCGTCGCCTGGACCGGCGTCCGGGACGCCACCTCCGATCCCGGCCCGTGCGCGCAGCAGGTGTACGACAAGTACTGGAGAAGCTCGGATGCCTTCACGGGAAGCGAGGACTGTCTCTACCTGAACGTCTATCGGCCCAGGACCCACGAGAAGGACCTCCCGGTCTACGTCTTCATCCACGGCGGCTCGAACAGTTTCGGCTCCGTCGCCGACTACGACCCTGGTGGTCTCGCCCGACGCGGGAACATCGTCGTCGTCACGATCCAGTACCGGGTCTCCGCCCTCGGGTTCCTCACCCATCCGGCCCTTCGCCAGTCCGGTTCCGCCAGGGACAAGTCCGGCGACTACGGCACGCTCGACCAGCTGAAGGCCCTCGGCTGGGTCCGGGAGAGCATCTCCGCGTTTGGCGGCGATCCGGCGAAGGTCGTCGTCGGCGGACAGTCCTCCGGCGCCGGAAACACGATGACCATCCTCGCCTCTCCGCTCTCGAGGGGGCTCTTCCGTGGGGCCGTCCTGCAGAGCCTCGGCATGCTCCCGTACACCCGGGAAGAGGCCGACGAGATGACGAATGAAACGATCGACGGTCTGCTGATCCGCGACGGGCGGGCGTCCGATGCAGAGGGAGCGGCGGCGGTCCGCGCCGCCATGAAGTCCGAAGAGATCGAGGTGTACCTGCGGGACAAGACGGCCGAGGAGATCCTCCGCGCCCGAAGGGACGGCACTGACGGGAAGGTCGGGTTCATGCCCGCTCACGAGCCGATCCAGGACGGCTATGTCGTCCCGACGGCGAGCTGGGCGGATGCCATCGCGGACGGGATGGTGGCTCGCGTCCCGGTCCTGATCGGGAGTACCAGGGACGAGTGGAAGGACTTCATGCCCGTCTACGGGGATCCCGTGAAGGAACTCTCCGGCGGGACCGTGCCGTCCGGCGACCCGCGCGTCACGTGGGCCAGCCTGTTCAACGTCATCGGGGTCGGCCCCCGGATGAACCCGACCGACGTCCTGCCCTTGCAGGCCGACCGGGACTTCTACGCCCTCGTCGCGAGCCTGAAGTCGCGGCTGATGCAGGCGTACGGCGTCGACGACCTGGCCCGGAGCCTGACGGCAGCGGACGCCCGCCGCGCGGTCTACGCTTACCGGTTCGACTGGTCGGGCGGCGGAGACCCGGCCCTGGCGGACTTCGGCACCTACTTCGGCGCCGCCCACTCGATGGACGTCCCGTTCTTTCAGGGCGGCAGCCGCGACGCCTGGGACCTCTCGTTCACACCCGCGAACCGCGAGGGCCGCGTCGCGCTCCAGGGCGTGATGATGGACTACCTCGCCTCGTTCGTGAGGACGCTCGACCCGAACCCGAGGCGCTCCTCCCTGCCGACGTGGCCGCGGTGGAGCCTCGCGATGGGAGGCCGGCAGGCGATCACCTTCGACGCCGACCTGCACGACGCGAGGCTGGGTATCGACACGACGGAGGAGACGATGGCGGGCCTCGCCCCGGAGATCGACGCGGCGAGGGACGCGAATCCGAACGCCTGCTGGGTGTTCGAGCTGTTCGCGCTCCATGCGTCTCGTCCGACGAACCCACCCTGTCCAAAGCCGTAGATCCTTCCCCGCGCCAGCTGCGTCTTCAGGACGCGGGCGACGCCCTCTCCAAGACAGCTTGTGGCCTCCCAGGTCAGGAAAGCGACCGCGTGGACGACCTGGTGGCGGTGAATCGGCCCCGGCGCTGATCTGCTGCCTCCAGGCCGGCGCGGATAGCCAGGGGGGCAGGGATGCCGGAGGCGTCGGGGAAGCTCAGCGGCTCCCGGCCAGGATCGACTCGAGGAAGGAGCGGATCTCCGGGGGGAGCGACGTGAACCTCAGGCCGAAGCCCTTCGTGGTGAGCTTCGGCGTCGAGACCTTGCCGTAGACCTCTCCGGCGATCGTGCTGCCGTCGCGGGCGACGAACCGCAGCCTCAGGTTCCGGAAGGGCTCGGGCCGTTCGCGCGCTTCGATCTCGGCCTCCTTCATCGAGAGCCGCACGAGGAGGCCCTCGGACTCGGGCCCGTCGACGCGCTGGCCGGAGATCGTCGCGAACCGCACCGGAAGCGGCCCGTGGAGGGAAACGAGCGCTTCCTCGCGAGCGCGCAGGTAGAGGTTGAAGCCGCCGGAGACGCCGCGCACGTCCCACGCGGAGACCGGCTTCTCGAACCCCTTCATCTGCACGACGACCTCGCTTCCGACGGAGAGGTCGGAGCCGCCTTCCCGGCGGGTGCGGTCGCTGACGAGGATCTGCCCGCCGACCGTGTACGACTCGATCCGCGCGGTCAGGTTCACGGGGCTTCCGACGACGCCGTACTTGGCCCGCTTGTCCGATCCGATGTTGCCGACGACGACCTCGCCGGTGTGAATCGCGATCCCCATCTCGACGGCGGGGAGCCCTTCGCGCCGGTTGAAGTCGTTGACGCGTTCCATGGCGCGCTGCATCTCGACGGCGCAGGCCACGGCGCGCAGGGCGTCGTCCTCGCGCTGCACGGGGGCGCCGAAGATGGCGAGGATGGCGTCGCCGATGAACTCGTCGATCGTCCCCTGGAACGAGAGGAGGACGTCGACCATCGTGCCCAGGTAGTTGTTCAGGAGCCTCACGACGCGGTCGGGAGGGATCCGGTCGGCCAGCTGCGTGAAGCCCCGGAGGTCGGACATCAGGAGCGTCACCTTGCGCGTCTCGCCTCCGAGCTTCAGGCCTTCCGGCGACTGCAGGAGCTGCTCGACGACTTCGTTCGAGAGGTAGCGGCCGAACGTCTCGAAGATGAAACGGTTCCTCACCTCCAGGTCCCGCGCGAGCGTGCTGATCCGCGCCTTGGCGCGCGAGAGGGTGAGCTGGGTCGCGACCCGGGCGAGGACGACGGGGAAGTCGAGGGGCTTGGTGACGTAGTCGTTGGCGCCGAGGCGGAGGGCGGTCACGACGTCGTTCGAGTCGTCCCTGGCGGTCGCCATGATGACGGGCAGGTCGGCCGCGGCGTGCCGGGGCCGCAGGTGACGCAGGACGTCGAGACCGCTCATCCCGGGCATGACGACGTCCAGGAGGACGAGGTCGAAGGGCGTCTCCTCGAGGAGGCGGAGGGCTTCGGGTCCGCTCTCGGCCACGGCGATCGTGAACCCGTGACCCTGGAGTCGGCGCGAGAGCATCTCGCGGTTCTCCGCGTTGTCGTCGACGACGAGGAGGTGGGCGGGCTCGACCGGTTCCGTCGGGGAGAGATCGACGTCTCCCCTCCGGATGGGTCCCGTCACTTCCAGCCTGGCGTCGTGGGGCGCCTCCGGGATCGGCGCATCGGGCGACGGGAGCTCCTCGCCGGGCTCTTCGAAGGGGGCTCCGCCCGATTCCGGGAGGAGCCGTTCCGGGAGGCCGTCGACCATCCCGAGAAGCCGCCGGGTCGCCGCCTGGATCTTGCCGAGATCCTCGGCCCAGCCGGTCTGCCCGGAGGCGATGGCGTCCTCCTCCAGCATCTCGGCGTAGCCGAGGATCTGGTGGATGGGCGTCCGCATGTCGTGCCGGAGGCGGGAGAGCAGCTCGCCGGAGACGAGGCTGTTGCCCTCTCCGAGGTTCGTCTGCGGCTCCGGGGCCGAGAAGGCCTTGTCGAGGAGGCTCTCGTCGGTCATCCGGTTCAGTGTATCGCCCGACCCCGGCCCGGCCCCACAGCGATATACTGGCGGCACAGGAACCTGATGGGGGCACCAGAAGCGGTCAACGATCTCTACCGGGAGCTCCTGCCGCTCGGACGCGAGGGCGTGGTCCAGGCCGGCGAGGAGCTCTGGCAGGAAGGGGCCAAGGGAGAAACCGTCGTTCTCCTCGTGGAGGGGACGTTCGAGATCCTCCAGTCCTCTCCGACCGGCGAGCCCGTCGTCCTCCGGATGGCGCGCGCTGGCGACGTCCTCGGAGAGATGGCCTGCCTCGACGGCGGAGCCCGCTCGGCGGGCCTGCGCGCGGCCACCGACTGCCGGATCCGGACGATCGGCGCCAAGCAGTTCCTCGACTTCATCCGCGACCGGCCGGACCTCATGGGAGAGCTCTTCCGGATCGAGTCCCAGAGGATTCGCAGCCTCTCGCGAATGGTGACCCAGAGCCAGCACAGGGCCATCACCGACCGGCTCACGTCCCTGTACAACTACGGGTTCTTCATCGAACGCCTCGACCTCGAGCTCGATCGCGCCGTCCAGATGCGCGACGCGGTGAGCGTCGTCCTCTTCGACATCGACCACTTCAAGGCCTACAACGACACCCACGGCCACCCGGCCGGGAACGTCGTCCTCGTCCAGGTCTCCGACCTCCTGCGCGGCACCGCCCGCCGGGGCGACATCGTCGCCCGATTCGGGGGCGAGGAGTTCGTGATCCTCCTCTACGGCGCCTCGCTCAAGGAAGCGCTGCAGGTGGCCGAGACGGCGCGGGCCCGCATCGAAGCGATGGACTTCGCCGGAGGCGAGACGCAGCCGCTCGGGCGCGTCACGATCAGCGGCGGCGTCGCCTGCTTCCCGGGCGACGCCCGGGGATCGACCGACCTCTTGAAGGCCGCCGACGTGAGGCTCTACAGAGCCAAGGCGGAGGGGCGCAACCGCGTCGACTCCGGAGGCGTGGCGGCCTAGGGTTCGAACCGGCCCGGACAACCTCTGAGGTTATCCTCCGCGCGTGCTCTACAGGCTCGAGCGCGTCCACAAGGGGTTCGGGGAGAAGACCGTTCTCGCAGGTGCCACGTGGCAGCACGACCCGGGTCGGGTCGCCGGCCTCGTCGGACGCAACGGGGCGGGGAAGTCGACGCTCCTTCGAATCGTCCAGGGGCTCGTCGAACCCGATTCGGGGCGTGTCCTCCTGGCGGGAGGGACGACCTTCGCCTCCCTCGAGCAGGCGGTGGAGCCGGAAGGCGACGAGCCGCTCCGCGAGTTCGTCGCACGGGCGCAGGCGGGGCTCCGGGGACTCGAGACCGAGATGCGCCGCCTCGAGGTCGCGATCGCGGCCTCGTCCGAGGCCGGGGCCGAAGGGTCCGTCGAGCCGCTTCTCGCCGAGCACGACGCGCTCCGCGAGCGTTTCGAGCGCAACGGCGGCTACGAGGCGGACGCGCGCGTCGAGCGGGTGCTCCTCGGCGTCGGCCTGCCCCGCGAGACGTGGGACCGGCACGTCGGGGAGCTCTCCGGGGGGCAGAAGCACCGGGCCCAGATCGCGCGCCTCCTCCTCGGCGACGCGTCGGTCCTTCTGCTCGACGAGCCGACGAACCACCTCGACGTGGCGGGACTCGAGTTCCTCGAGACCTGGCTCGTGGAACGGAAGAACGCGGCGGCGCAGGCCGCGCTCGTCGTCTCGCACGACCGGCATTTCCTCAACGCCGTCGCCGACCGGATCGTCGAGGTGGCCCACGGGGTCCTCGAGGAGTACCCGGGCGACTACGACGCCTACCGGAAGCTGAAAGCCGAGCGCGACCGGATACGCGCGAAAGCGGCCGAGGAGCAGCGGAAGCTCGTCGAGCGGACCGAGGACTTCATCCGCCGCAACATCGCCGGGCAGAAGACGAAGCAGGCCCAGTCCCGGCGGAAGATGCTCGCCAGGCTCGAGCGGGTCGAAGCGCCGCGGGAAGACGCCAACGACGTCCTCTTCCGGTTCGAGGAGGCGAGGGCCTCGGGCGACCGGGTCCTCGAGCTGAAGGGCCTCGTCCCGGGCTACCCCGAGACCGGCCCGCTCCTGTCGCCCGTCTCGTTCCTCCTGCGCCGCGGCGAGCGGATCGCCCTCTGGGGGCCGAACGGATGCGGGAAGACGACCCTCCTGAAGACGATGGCCCGCCTCCTGCCTCCGATCTCCGGGAGCGCCGCCCTTGGAACGGGCGTCCTCGTCGGCTACTACGACCAGGAGATGCGCGACCTGGCTCCCTCCTGGACGGTCCTCGACGTCGTCCGCGACCTCGACCCGAGCCTCCTCGACGTCGAGGCGCGCGACTTCCTCGCCCTCTTCGACTTCCGGGGCGACGAGGTGGAACAGAAGGTCGGGACCCTCTCCGGGGGCGAGAAGGGGCGCCTCTCCCTCGCCCGCATCGTTTTCGGCGGCGCCAATCTCCTCCTCCTCGACGAGCCGACGAACCACCTCGACCTCGACTCGCGCGAGCGCCTCGAGGAGGCGCTCCTGGACTTCGAAGGAACCATTCTTTTCGTCTCGCACGACCGCTGGTTCGTCGACCGGATCGCGACGCACGTCCTCGAGGTGCAGGGGCGCGAGGCGACGCTCTGGCCCGGGGGGTTTTCCGAGCTCACGCGGCGCCGGGCGGCCGGGAAGGCCGTGGCCCAGGCTCCCGTCCGGACAGCTCCGGCCGAGCCCGGGCCGAAGGCCGTGCGCCGCCCGGACCGTCAGGCAGACCGGCAGCGCGCGAAGGCGCGCCGCGAGGTGGAGGCGCTCGAGGAGGAGGTCGCCCGCCTCGAGGAGCGGATCCGCGAGATCGACGCCGCGCTCGCGGAGCCCTCCGCCTGGAAGGACGGGCCGCGGACGCGGGAGCTGACCCTCTCGCGGGAGGAGGCGCAGAAGGCCCTCGACTCCCGTTGGGCGGCCTGGGAAGAGGCCGTGCAGAAACTCGAGCAGGAGGTCCCCGCATGACCCGAACCGCTTCCATTCTCGCCGTCGGGAGCGAGCTCCTCGGAACGACGCGCGTGGACACCAACTCCCTCTTCCTGACGGGCGAGCTGGAGGCGATCGGGATCCGGGTCGTGAGGAAGGCGTGCGTCGTCGACGGCTGGGACGACCTTCTGGCCGAGCTCTCCTTCGCGCTCACCCGCGCCCCCCTCCTCTGCGTCACGGGAGGCCTCGGGCCGACCGAGGACGACCGGACGAAGGAAGCCGTGGCGGCACTCCTCGGGCGAAAGCTGATCCGCGACGAGGAGATCCTCCAGCGGCTGAGGGAGCGGTTCCAGAGGCGCGGGCGGGAGATGCCCGAGGTGAACGCCAAGCAGGCCGACGTGATCGAGGGGGCCGTCGTCCTTCCGAACCGGCGCGGCACCGCTCCCGGCTACCTCGTCGAGGCGGAGGGGAAGACGATCGTCCTCCTCCCCGGGCCGCCCGCGGAGATGAAAGGGGTCTTCGCCGAGGGCGTCCTTCCGCACCTGACGCGCGGCGGAGCCCCGCCCGGCCTCCACCGCCGGGTGCTGAAGGTGGTCGGCCTCGGCGAGAGCATGGTGGAGGAGCTCGTCCGCCCGGTCTACGAGGCGCACCGCGGGCACGACGTCACGATCCTCGCTGTGGCGCCCGGAGAGGTCCAGCTCCACTTCGCCGCGAGAGGGACACCCGGGGAGGCCGGCGGGGAGCTCGACGTCCTGGAGGCGGATTTCCGTTCGGCGGTCGGGCCGGCGCTCTTCGGCCGGGATGACGAGACTCTCGAGGGGGTCGTCGGAACGCTCCTCGCCGGCTCCGGCCTGACTCTCGCGCTGGCGGAGTCGTGCACCGGCGGGATGGTCGCCTCCCGAATCACCGACGTCGCCGGCTCGTCCGCGTACTTCGTCGGCGGGGCGGTGACCTACGCGAACGTGGTGAAGTCGGAGATCCTCGGCGTCTCGCCCGCCACCCTCGAGGCGCACGGCGCGGTCTCCGAGGAGGTCGCGCGGGAGATGGCCGAGGGAGTTCGGCTCCGCTTCGGGACCACGGTGGGCGTCGGCGTGACCGGAATCGCGGGGCCCGGGGGCGGGACGGAGGACAAGCCGGTCGGCACCGTCCACGTCGCCCTGGCCGCCGCCGACGGGAGCCGGCGGCACGAACGGCTCGTTCTCCCGGGCGACCGCGCTATGGTGCGCCGGTGGACGACGTCGGCGGCGCTGGCGATGATCCGCGGCTGGCTGCTGGAGAGGGGGGAGCTCGATTGAAGAAGATCGCGATCGTCGGGACGGGAGCGTGGGGAACGGCCCTGGCGCTTCACGGGGCGAGGGCCGGCCACGCGGTGAGCCTCCTCGGGTACCGGGCCGATATCGTCGAGGCGATCGCCGCGACGCGCGCGCACCCCTCGTTGCCGGGAGTCGAGCCGCTTCCCGAGCTCGTCGAGCCGACGATGAGCCCGGAAGAGGCCTTCGACGGGGCCGAGGCGGTTCTCTGGTCCGTGTCGGTCCAGTGGACCTCGGGCGAGCTGACCCGCCTCAGGGAGTTCCTCCCGGCCGGGGTGCCCGTCGTCTCGGCGTCGAAGGGGATCGAGGTCGGGACCCACCGCCGGACGACCCAGATGATGAGGGACATCCTGGGACCCGAAACGCCCGTCGCGGTCCTGTCCGGGCCGACCTTCGCGCTCGAGGTCGCGCGGGGGCTTCCCGCGGCGGCGGTCGTCGCCTGCGCGGATGGCGACGTCGCGGTCCGGGTGCAGAAGGGGCTCGCCTCGCCCACGTTCCGGCTCTACCGCTCGGCGGACGTCGTCGGGGTCGAGATTTCCGGAGCCACGAAGAACGTCGTCGCCATCGCGGCCGGGATCGTCGACGGGCTGAAGCTCGGCCAGAACACCCGGGCGGCGCTCCTCACCCGGGCCCTGGCCGAGATCCGGAGGCTCGGGACGCGCCTCGGCGGCCTGCCCGAGACCTTCTCCGGGCTCGCGGGGGTCGGCGACCTCATCCTGACGGCCACGGGCGACCTCTCGCGCAACCGCCGGGTCGGCCTCGCGCTCGCTTCGGGCCGGAGCGTCGAGGACGCGCTCTCCTCGCTCGGCGGCGAGGTGGCGGAAGGGGTCTCCACCGCCGGCGCCGTCGTCGAGCTCGCGCGGAGCGTCGGCGTGGAGATGCCGATCGCCGAGACGGTGACGGCGATCCTCTCCGGCGCGTTCGCGCCCAGGGAGGCGGTCTCGCGCCTGATGACCCGCTCGCTGAAAGAGGAGGGGAGCTGAGCGCCCGCCCGGCTCCGGAAGCGGGATCGCTGCTCGCGTACGGCGACGACGACCGCCTTCCGTTCTTCGTCGTCGAGGACCCCCGCGTCAGCTACGCGCGGGTGGACCGGCCGGAGGACGAGCCTCCCGTCCTGAAGAGCTTCCTCGACGTCGCGGTCCTCGACATGCACCACGGCTTCGCGAACCTCGGACACGCTTCCGTGGTCGAGAGGGTGATGCGGATCGGTCAGGAGGAGAGAAAGCGGCTCGGGGCCGGCGCGCCCGGCGTCCGCGTCGTCTCCTACGACGTGAGGCTCGGCGCGGCCGTTCCCTCGTCGGCCTCGCGTTTCGCCCTCGTGGTCGGCACCGGCGGCCCTGGGGCGCTCGACCCTCGAGAGAACGACGGCGTCTCGCCGTACGCGCAGGGGATCCGCGAAGACCCTTCCTGGGAAGCGCCGCTCTGGCGCTTTTTCGACGCCGTCCGGAAGGACCCGTCGACCGCGCTCCTCGGCATCTGCCACACCTTCGGGCTCCTGGCCCGCTGGTCCGGATTCGGCGAGGCCGTCGCCCGCTCCGCGGCGAAGGGAAAGAGCGCGGGCGTCGTCACGAACCTCCTCACGGGCCCGGCCCGGACGCACGCGTGGTTCGGAGGGCTCTACCACGCGAGCGCGGGCGGGCGGATCCAGGTCCTCGACAGCCGGCTTTTCGACATCCTCCCGACGGGAAAGGGGGGAGTCGAGGTCCTCGCCCACGAGGCGACTCCGGACGGCGAACGCGGCGAAGCGATGACGATGGCCGAGGTGGAGCGCTTCGGCGACGGCACCCCGCGGATCTGGGCGGTGAACCACCACCCGGAGATCGGCGACGCCGGGGAGCAGAAGGCGCGGCTCCTCAGGCTCGCGGAGTCGCGCCACCTGAGCGCGGAGTGGCTCGGAGAGCGCCTTGGGGCGCTCGACGCGTGGAACGCCTCGGAGGCCGCGGAGCGAAGGCTTCAGATCACGTCGTCGTACACGTTCGAGGGGCCGGTGCGGTCCATCCTCGCGAGGGCGCTCGCCCTGCGGCGCGACGCCGCGATCCCCTGAAGGAAGGCGTCAGACGGTGCCGTGAAGGTCGCAGTGGTCGCCGTGAAGGTGGTGGAGGGCCCCGTCGACGAGGTAGTCGACGTGGTCGCCGTGCGGGACCTCGGGATGCCCGCAGCCGGGGTGGTGTTTCGCCGCGCACTCGACGGGCGCGCAGGCGGCCGGCCTGCCGCAGCTCACCTCGAGGACGTGCTCGGCGATGCCGGAGCCGCCGGGTGAGTGGAGGTGCCCGTCGTGGAGATAATCGGCGTGATCGCCATGACGAACGGCCCTGTGACCGCAGCCCGGCCCGTGCTCGTGCGGATGATCGTCCTGATGCTCCACGGCGTATCGCCCTCCCTGAACGGGAGCATCGTCCGTTTCGACACCCGGGGTCAAGCCGCGCCGGGGCCGGCCCGATGACGGGCCGATCCCGGTGCGCGGCCCTGGCGGCTCTCCTGCTCGCGCTTCTCCCGGGGTGCCAGGCCGGCCGTCGCGGCGTCGCGGACGGACGTCCGGTGGCCGTCGCGACGATCGCCCCCCTGGCGGACCTGGTTCGAAGCGTCGCGGGTCCCGGCTGGACGGTTCGGACCGTCATCCCGCCGGGGACCTCTCCTCACGTCTTCGAGCCCGAGCCTTCCGACCTCCGGAAGCTCGTCGGGGCGAAGCTGGTCGTCGTCGCCGGGGCGGGATACGACGCCTGGATGGGGCGGATCCTCGCGGCGTGCGCCTCGAACGCGCGGCTCCACGACACCGCGGCCTCGCTCGGAATCGGGCCCGGCGCGCACGACGACGAGGCTGCCGGCCTTCACGAAGGGCACGACCACGGCCCGGAAGAACCGCCCGGCGGCGAGCCGGACGCCGCGGAGAGCGGGCACGAAGGCCACGCGCACGGCGTGCTGGGAGAAGACCCCCACTGGTGGCTTTCGCCGGTCCTGGCGGCCAGGAGCCTCGCCCCGCTCGCCGAGGAGCTCGCCGCCGTCGACCCGGCCGGCGCCGAGGGCTATCGGCGCCGCGCCCGCGAGACGGCGGACGCGTACCTGGCCCTGGACCGGGAGCTCGCCGCGAAGCTCGCGCCCGTGCGCGGAAAGCGATTCGTCTCCGCCCACCGGGCCTGGGTCTACTTCGCCGATCGCTACGGGCTCGTCGAAGCCGCCTCCATCGAGCCGGTGCCGGGGCGCGAGCCCTCCCCTCGCCAGCTGAAGGCGCTCGTCGAGGAAGGGCGCCGCGGCGGCCTGGGCCGGCTCTTCACCGAGCCGCAGTTCCCTCCGGCGGCGGCGAGGGTCGTCGCGCGGGAGGCCCGCCTCGAGCTCGCGCTCGTCGACCCGATCGGCGGCGTGCCGGGGCGGGAGACGTATCCTCAGCTGATGCGCTTCAACGCGGATGCCTTCCGCCGCGCCCTTCCCGCCACGACCGGAGCGAAAGAGTGAGCGTGGCCGTCCGCTTCGAGGACGTCACCGTCTCCTTCAGCGGGCGGACGGCGGTCTCCTCGGCCTCCTTCACGATTCCGGCCGGGCTCCGGACCGCGCTCGTCGGCCCGAACGGCGGAGGCAAGACGACCCTGGCGCGGGTCCTCCTCGGCTTCCTGACGCCGGAGAGCGGGCGGGTCGCCTTTCTCGACGAAACGGGTCGGGAGCTTCCTCGCCCGCGCATCGGATACCTGCCTCAACGCTCGACCCTCTCGCCCCAGGCGCCGGTCACCGGGCTCGATCTCGTCGGCCTCGCGCTCTCGCCGGGGCCCGGCTTCGGGATGTCCCGCGCCGTCGAGGCCGAGGCCCGGCGCGCCCTCGCGCGAGCCGGGCTCGACGAGGAGCTCGCGACCCGCCCCGTCGGCCGGCTCTCGGGCGGGCAGCGGCAGAGGGTGCTCCTCGCCCGGGCCATCGCGGGGACGCCCGCGCTCCTCCTCCTCGACGAGCCCGACACCGCGCTCGACTCGGAAGGGATGAAGACGCTCCGCCGGATCGCGGCGGAAGAGGTGGCGGCGGGCCGGACGATCGTCTACGTCACGCACGACAGCGACGCGATGGGGGGGGCCGACGCCGTCTTCCGGATCGACGGCCGCGTCGTCGAGGAGCGCCACGCGTGATCGAATTCCTCGCGTTCCCGTTCTTCCAGCGGGCGCTGGCGGCGGGGTTCATCGTCGCCGTCGTCTGCGGGGCGCTCTCGTTCTTCGTCGTCCTCCGTCGGCTCGCGTTCGTCGGTTCCGGGGTCTCTCACGGGGCGTTCGGCGGGGTCGCTCTCGCGGCGCTCGTGGGCGCGCCTCCGGGCCTCGGGGCGCTCGTCGCCGCGCTCGCGGTGGCGCTCGCGACGGCGAAGGCCTCGGACGACGGGGAGCTGACCGAGGACACGGCCGTCGGCGTCTTCACCGTGGCGGCGATGGCGATCGGCGTCGTGGCGATCAGCTTCCTCGAGACGAACGTCGACCTCTTCGGCCTGATGTTCGGGAACATCCTGACGGTCGACCCGAAGGACCTCCTCGCCCTCGGCGGCGCCTCGCTCCTCGTCCTAACGCTCCTCGTCCTCTACTTCCGGCCGCTCCTGCTCGCGTCCGTCGACGAGGACGGGGCGTTCGCCGCCGGCGTGAACGTCGCCCGGATGCGCCTGCTCGTCCTCGTCCTCCTCGCGCTGACCGTCGTCGTCGCGCTGAAGGTCGTCGGGATCCTCCTCGTCTCGGCCCTCCTCGTCCTCCCCGGCGCCGTCGCGCGATCTCTGGCATCGCGCTGGCCCGGGTTCCTCCTCGGATCCATCGGCGCGTCCCTCGTCATGGTTCTCGGCGGGCTCCTCCTCTCCGTCTCCCTCGACATCCCGTCGGGCGCGGCGATCATCCTGACCGGCACGCTCCTCTTTCTCGTCGGAGTGGTCGCCGGGCGGCTCAGGCGCCGGAAGTGAGCGTCCCCCTCCTGGCTGCTCGCGGCCTCACGCGGATCTACGCTTCGGGCCAGGAGCGCGTCGTCGGCGTTCGCGAGGCGACACTCTCCTTCGCGGCGGGCGAGCTCGCCGTCCTCGCGGGGCCTTCCGGAAGCGGGAAGACGACCCTCCTGAACCTCCTCGGCCTTCTCGACCGGCCCGACGCGGGCCGGCTGGAGCTCCTGGGCGAGGACGTCTCGACCCTCGACGACCGGGGGCGCGCCCGGCTCCGGCGCGAGAAGCTCGGCTTCGTCTTCCAGTCGCACCAGCTCGTCCCGGTTCTCTCCGCCGAGGAGAACGTCGCCCTCGCGCTCTGGATCCGGGGCCTCCCCGAGGTCGACTGCCGGACGCGCGCGCGCGCAGCACTCGCTTCCGTCGGGCTCTCCGGAATGGAGGGGCGCCGGCCCGACGCGATGTCCGGCGGCCAGCGACAGCGGGTCGCCGTCGCCCGGGCCATCGTCGGCGAGCCGGCGCTCGTCCTCGCGGACGAGCCGACCGCCTCGCTCGACTCCGAGACGGCCGCGCGTCTCCTCGACCTCTTCGACGCCCTCCACGCGGAAAAGGGGATCGCCTTTCTCTTCTCCAGCCACGATCCGCGCATCGTCGAGCGCGTCCCGAGGCGGATTCGCCTCGTCGACGGCCTCATCGTCTCCGACGAGACGCCGGCGGGAGGTGCGTCGTGAGCCTGCGCTGGTGGCGGCTCGCGGCGCGGAACCTCTTCCGGCACGGCCGCCGGACCGTCCTGACCGGCAGCATCGTCGTCGTCGGCTTCGTCGCCGCCACGATGACCGCCGGCTTCGTCGCGCAGACTTTCCGAGGCCTGAAGGACATCACGATCCGGGGCCAGGGGGGGCACCTGCAGGTCGTCAGCGCCGCGTCGGTCGGCAAGAGCGACGAGGAGGCCGCGACGCTCCTCCTCGATCACGCCGGGGAGCTGACCCGGAGCGTCGCGACGAGCCCGGACGTCCTCCAGGCGATGCCCCGGCTCGCGTTCTTCGGCCTCGTCGCGCGCGGGGAGCGGAGCGTCGGCTACATGGGGACGGGGACGGTCCCCGCCCTCGAGAAGAGCGCGACGCTCACGGCCGAGGCCGTGGCCGAGGGAGCCTTCCTCGCCGACCCCGAAGGCGACGAGGTGATGCTCGGCGGCGGGCTCGCCCGCTCTCTCGGGGCGAAGACCGGGGACCTCGTCACCGTCATGACGACGACGCCGGACGGCGGTCTGAACGCCATCGACGCGACCGTCGTCGCCATCCTCCGCTGGCCGATCAAGGAGCTGGACGACCGGCTCCTCTTCCTCCCGTACGCCCCGGCGGCGCGGCTCCTGAAGGCGGAGGGAAAGGCGACGTCGATCGCCGTCACGCTGAAGCCGGGAGTGGACCTGGAGAAGGCCGCGGGAGCCCTTCGTGCGCGGCTCCATCGAGGCGGGGCCGGCGCCGCCGTGAAGACCTGGATCGAGAGCGCGCCCTTCTACGTCGCCGTGAGGCGCCTCTACGCCGCGATCTTCCTCTTCACGGGCCTCGTCCTGGCCACGGTCGTCATCCTGGCGGCGGCGAACACCATGACGATGTCGGTCTTCGAGAGGACTCGCGAGATCGGAACGCTCCTGGCCATCGGCATGGAACGCCGCCAGGTGAGGAACCTCTTTCTCGCCGAGGGGCTCCTGATGGGCCTCGGGGGCTCGCTCGCGGGCGCCGTCGGGTCGCTCCTGATCCGTGCCGCGATCAACGCCGCAGAGATCAACCTGCCGCCGCCCCCCGGCGCGACGAGCGGGGGAGTCCTCCACGTCGAGCTGATCCCGGCCGCCTTCCTCGTCGGCTTCGTCCTGATGACCGTCACCCTCCTCGCCGCGTCGTGGTGGCCGGCCCGCCGCGCGGCGCGCCTCGACCCGGTGGAGGCCCTGACCCATGTCTGAGCGGCGGCCCGCGCTCCAGCGGCCGGGCTTGGCCCCGGTCTTCGCGCTGCTCCTCCTCGCGCCCCCCGCGCGCGGGGACGCCGGCGCCGCCGCCGCCATCCTCGCGAGGGCGGACGGGCCGAGGAGCGCGCTCTCGGAGGCGCGGATGAGGCTCCGCGTGACGACCTCGCGAACGGGCGCCTCCGCCTTCGCGGGGGAGTTCACCGTCCTCGTGAAAGGCCCGGAAAAGCTCCGGATCGAGTTCGCCGCCCCGGAGGATCGCGGCAAGCTCCTCCTCGTGAACGGAAAGAACGCCTGGCTCATCCTCCCGGGGACGAAGAACCCGATCAAGGTGCCGCGCAGCCACAGGGTGACCGGGGGCTTCGCCGTGGCGGACGTCGCGCGGACCCGCTTCGTCGATGACTACGATGCCGTCGTCGAGCGCAGCGACACGTTCGGAGGAAGGCTCTGCGACGTTCTCCGCCTCACCGGAAAGAAAGGGAGGGACCCGGCCTTCCCGGTCCTGCGCGTCTGGGTCGACCGCGAGGAGGGGAGGACGCGGAAGATCGTCTTCCTCCTTCCGTCGGGCAAGACGGCGCGCGAGGCGACCTTCGACGAATGGGGTTCGCTTCGCGGGGCGCCGACGGTGACGCGGATGACGATCGTCGACGCGCTCCGACCCGGGACGACCCTCGTCGAATACCTCGACGCGGAGAAGGCGGTCCTCGACGACGCCCTCTTCGCTCCGCCGGTCACGGCGGGAGCTCCCGGCCGCTGACTGGTCAGGATTCGGCAAACCGGGCGGGACCTATACTCGATCGGTGCAATCGACGTCGCGGGCGGGCGAGCTCTCCTCTGTGGCGTCGACGCCTGTTCGGCACATCGCCGTCGAGGCCACCCATCTCCTCAGGGACCATCGGGGGATCGGCCGCTACGTCCGCAACGTCCTCCGGCTGATACCCGAACTCCGGCCGGACGTGAGATTCACGCTCTACGTGAGGAGCGGGCGCGACACCGGCGCGATGCGGGAGCAGCTCGCGGGCGTCGACCCGGCGCTTTCCGGACGGACGGCGATCGAGCCCGCGTCCCGGTTGTCGCGGACGTCGGCGGACGTCGTCTGGTACGCGTGGAACAAGGTCGAGCCCGTCGCGCGGCGGGCTGCGATCGTCGTCTCCCTCAACGACGTCGCCTCCATGCTCCAGCTCGATCACAGGTGGTGGAAGGTCGTGAAACGGACCAGGTTTCGGCTGCGGTACTTGCGCGCGATCCGCCTGGCCGACCTCGTGATCACGATCTCGGAGTTCTCGGCGCGGGAGATCGAGCGTCTCCTCCACGCCGACCCGGCCCGAATCCGCGTGACCCTTCTCGGGGCGAACGACCTTCCGGCGCCCTCCGCCGGCCGCAGTGCGGTCCTCGAGAAGCTCGGCATCGACGGGCCGTTCTTCCTGGCCGTCGGCGCGCGCGACCCGAGAAAGAACCTCGCGACGCTTCACCGGGCGATGGAGCTCCTGAACCGGCGGCGCGGGCCGGTGCCGCTCGTCGAGTGCGGCCCGAGGGACCCCGGCGCGAGGCTCCCGTTCATCCGGTACGCCGGGTACGTGGAGGACTCGGACCTCGCGACCCTCTATCGGGACGCGACGGCCCTCGTCTTCCCGTCGCGCTACGAGGGCTTCGGCCTCCCGGCCGCCGAGGCGATGTGGGCCGGGGGGCGCGTCGTCTGCGCCGACGCCAGCTCGCTCCCCGAGGTCGTCGGCGAGGCCGGCCTCTACTTTCCGTGGCACGACGCGGAGGCGCTGGCGGAACGGCTCTCGCTGATCCTCGACGACGCGGCGCTTCGCGACAGGATGACGCGCGAGGGACGGGTGCGTGCCGGACGGTTCCGGTGGGCGGAGACCGCGAGAAGAACGCTCGCGGTCTTCGACGAGGCCGTCGAGGTCCGGCGCGGGCGGGCACCGGAACGCGCGGTCAGTTGACGGTCAGCCCGGCCGCGAGAGAGTCGAGCCCCTGGGAGGCCCGTTCCGCCTCGGGCGAATCGGGGAAACGCTCGATCACCTCGGCGAAAGCCATTGCGGCCTCCTCGGTCACGCCGATCGCCGCGGCCGTCATCGCCTTCTGGAGCGTCCTCTCGGGGGAGAGGGGGCGAAGCGCCGCCAGGAACGTCGCAACCCGGTAGCTTCCGGCCGCGTCGCGCTCCTCGCGCGTCGAGGCGGCGAGGTTGTTGAGGACCCTCTCGAGGACCTGGTCCGTCGTGCTGACGCCGAGGTAGTCGTCGCTCCAGCGCGCCTTCGGCCCCGCGATCCGGTCGTGGAGGGCGCGGCACCCCTCGCGGGAGAGCTCCTGGCCCCCCGCGAACGGGTCGACGTGGACGCCGACGGTGCCGCCGACGCGGACGAGGAAATGCCCCGGCATGCCGATGCCGTCCACCGGGACTCCGGCCCGCCTTCCGACCTCGACCCAGACGCAGCAGAGGAGGATCGGCATCCCCTTCCGTCGCGCCAGGACCTGGTGAAGGCAGCAGTTTCGCGTGGCCGAGTAGTCGTCGACGTCTCCGCGAAAGCCGAGATCGTCGACGAGGAGGCCCCTGAGGAGGCGGGAGAGCGCGAACGGCCCGCGCGACGGCAGGAGGGGCAGACGGCGGGCGGCCACCGCGGCCCAGGCCGTCACCTGCGCTTCGTCCTCCAGCCGGTCCGCGGCCGGGGCTCCCTCGATCGCCGAGAGGGCGGCGAGGAGATCGCCCCGGGAGAGGGCGTCGAGAAAGAGGCGGACATCCTCCTCGTCCTCCGGAGTCCAGAGGTCGCGGAGCGTCGGGAGGGGAGGGCCGCCGAGCACGGCCCGGATCGTAGTCCTTCCGGCGAAGGAAAGCGTCAGGAGACGGGCACGCGCCGGGTCCGGGCGGCGATCGCCGCCCGGATCTGCGGAAGCGCCTTGCGGGCCGCGTCCTCCCCGGCGGTGATGAGCCGTTTCTTCTGGGTGAAGTCGTCGTAGGCGACGTCTCCGGCGTCGGGGGTGACGACGACGTCGGCGTCGCGGGCGCGCAGCCGGCCGATCTCCGCAGACATGATCGTCACAGACTGGTAGGCGACGGCCACCGGGTTCGTCGGGACGTCGGCGCGCGCCTGCGGCGGGATCGACACGGCGATCACGACCTCGGCCCCCATCGAGCGGGCCACATCGGCGGGGATTGGGTTCACGACGCCGCCGTCGACGTAGGTCCGCCCTCCGATCTGGACCGGAACGAAGACCCCCGGGATGGCGCACGACGCGTGCACGGCGGGGCCGACGGGGCCGCGCTGGAAGGAGACGGCGCGCCCCGAGGCAACGTCGACGGCGACGGCTGCGTACGGGATCTTCATCTGCTCGATCGTCTTGCTCTTCAGGTTCGTGGCCAGGAACTGCCGAAGGCGCTCCCCCTTGACGAAGCCGCCCGAGAAGACGGCGAAGGCCCGGTAGTCGAAGAGGTCTTCCTCCGTGACGGTCACCGCGTGGAACTCGGCGTCCAGGACGCGGCCCGTGTCGGCGTAGAGGGCCCCGATGAGGCTTCCGACGGAGGTGCCGGCGACGAAGGAGATCAGGATCTTCTCCTGCTCCAGGACGCGAAGGACGCCGATCTCCGCGAAGCCGCGGGCCCCGCCGCCGCCGAGGGCGAGGCCGATCTTTGGCGGGACCTCGCGCGTCGGCGCGGCCACGGGGGCCGGCGTCGGCGTCGGCGCGGGCTGCGGCGCGGGTTGCGGGACGGGGGCGCAGGTGGCGACGAAGAGCGCGGCGGCGAGGGCCGCCGCGAGGCGGCTGGGGACGTTCATGCCGTGGCTCGTCCGGGCCCCGGGCGGTCTCTCGCGCTCCGGACGAGAGCGACGATCCCGAGGACGAGGCAGAGGACGAAGGCGACGAGGAAGATGGCGAAAACGCCCCACTGGTCCGTCGTCGCGGGTGTGTCCCGGGCCCCGGCGGCGGCGAGGTAGAGGCCGCGAAGCTGGTGGCGCGTCACGAGCATCAGGACCATCGCGAGGCCGAAGAGCTCGAGGGCGTGCCGCACCGAGGTCCGGTCGGCGATCGGGTCCCTCACGCGCGCGAGAAAGACCAGAAGACCGAAGCCGGCGCCGATGGCGAGAGTGAACGGGACCATCGTTGCAGCCCCGCCCCGCATCAGCCCGAGGAGGACTTCGCGCGGGACGGAGATCGTGAGCCAGAGGCCGTCGACGAGCTGCAGGACCGTGGCCAGGAGGGCGATCTTCACGCCGAAGAGGGCCCGGGCCGAGGCCGCGGGCCGAGCCTCCTCGGCGGGGACGCGCCGGACCGCGACCCAGGCGAGGACGATCCCCGAGAGCGTCACACCCGCCAGGACGAAGTGGAGGAAGCGGGGGAGGAAGGCCCGGTCGGCGAGGGCGGACCACGGGCTGGCCAGGGCCGCTTCCCAGCGGTCGGGCTGGACGGACAGGAGGTGGACGACGGCCTGGATCGCCGTGACGGCGAGGAAGAGGAGCGCCGAGAGGCCGAAGGGAAGGGCGGCGCCCTTCCCGGCGCGCAGCCGGTACTTTGCGGCGTAGGTGAGGTAGTAGGCCGCCATCAGGAGGACGAGGAGGCCGAGCCAGGCGGGGGCGAGGATGACGGTCGCCGAATAGAAGAAACGCCCCTGCAGAACCTGGAGGAAGAGGAGCGGCGCGATGCCGAAGGTGATCGCGAGCGAGATCGCCCAGGTGTTCAACTCGGCGAAGAACCGGGCGACGCCGCGGCCGAAGACGCGGTCGCGGTCGAGCGAAGCGACCGTGCCGAGGATCGAGGAGCCGAGGACGAGGTTCACGCAGACGACGTGGACCGCGAACGTCACGACCCAGAGGAGGTGGAAGAGCCACGGCGGCCCCGGGATCGGCATCGGGTCGAGGGCCGGGAGGAGCGTCTCAGCGGGCATGGGTCCCCTCCGCCACGGCCGGCGCGTTCAGGGAGGCGAGCCAGAGGGCCAGCGCCTTCAGCTCCTCGTCGGTCCCGACGAAGGGGGGCATGAAGGGGTAGCCGGGCTTCGCGTCCTTTCCGGCGGCGCGGGCTTTCCAGGCCTCTCCGTCCTCCCGCATCGCCGTCAGGAACATCTCGGCCAGATCGGCGTCCATGGCCGACGCGAGGCGGCGGATCCCGAGGTAGCCGTCCCGCGTGTGGCAGGAGGAGCACTCGGCGCGGAAGACGGCCTCTCCCCGGGGCACGGTGCGGCCGCCCGCCTCCTTCGTCGCCCAGACGGCCTTCGAGAGGACACCTTTCTCGTTCAGGGAGTCGATCTCGGAGACGAGGACCCCGTTGGAGAACATCTGCTCCGCGATGACGAAGGGCTTGCGGACTCCCTCCCGGACCCGCTCGTACCCGGCGAGGATTCCGGCGCCGGCCAGGAGGGCGAGGATCGCCACGGGCCAGGACTGCAGCTTCGGCAGCAGGAGGACGAGAAGGACGAGGAGCGCGGCGGCGACGAGCATCCGGAGCGTGTGAGCCCGGCCCGTCGCGAGGGTCGCAAGGAGCGGCTTCTCGCCGAGGAAGAGGCGCTGGACCGATGCCGGGAGCGCCCGCTCCCAGACGAACCAGCCGATCCCCGCGATCCCGAGCCCGAGGGCCCCGGCGGAGGCGAGGATCCGCGAGAGGCGCGCTCGGGCCTCGCGGTCGGGCTCGAGGAGGGCGGCGAAGGCCATCCACGCCGCTCCGAGGAGGATGCAGACGCCGGTGCGGAAGAGGATGCCGGGGAGGTACGTCGGGTTCAGGAATCCGTCCTGGACGGAGAGCGTCTTCGGGAAGCGCCCCGGCGTCAGCATGAACCCGAGGATTCCCTGGATGACGACGAGCGACATGAAGGCGGCGAAGGCGTAGAGCCGGATCAACAGGAGGTGCGTCCGGGGGGAGACCTTCTCCCAGGTCGCGACCCAGGCGAGGGCCGTGACGACCTCGAGGAGGAAGAACGCCCACTCCGTGGCCCACGCCCACACGAACGTGTGGATGAGCGACGAGGTGGCGGCGGGGTGGACGACGCCGATCGTGAACCAGATGCCGACTCCCGAAATCGCGCCGAAGACGGTCGAGAGGAGGAGGAGGATCGTCGACGACCGCTTCACGAGGTCGCGAAGCGGCCGGTCGTTCCTCTTGACGGCCGCCCCCTCGAGGACGGCCATGACGAGCCCCCCTCCGACGGCGAAGTGGGAGACGACGACATGCAGGATCGCGACGACGGCGATCAGAACGCCGCCGCCCGCCGCGAATTCCCTCATCGGATAGTCCAAGGTGTCCTCCCGGCCGCCCTCAGGGAATGCGGCGGCCTTCGTAGAGCCCGTCGTAGACGTATTTCGAGAAGTAGCGCTCGGAAGGGTCGCAGAGGAGCGTGGCGACCCGCTTCCCCTCGCCGAGCATCCGCGCGAGGCGTCGGGCGCCGCAGACGTTCGCGCCGGACGAGGAGGCGGCCGGGAGGCCCATCGTCCCGAGGCGGTCGACCATCGCGAAGCTCTCGGAGTGCGGAATCGTGAAGACCCCGTCCGCCAGCGATCGGTCGAACGTCGCCGGGAACCACTTGTTTCCGATCCCCTCGACCATGTGCTCGCCGTGGCCGCCCGTCCCCCCGTAGATCGAGTCGGGAGGCTCGACGCCCCAGCAGGCGACCGCCGGGTCCTTCTCCTTCAGGAAGCGCGCGACGCCGGAGAACGTCCCGCCCGTGCCGATGCCGAGGGCGATGCCGTCGACCCGTCCCTCGAGCTGCTCCCAGATCTCGGGCCCGGTCGTCTCGTAGTGGACGAGCGCGTTTGCCGGGCTCTCGAACTGCCGCATCGGGACCGCGCCGGGGGTCGAAGCCACCAACTCGGCGACCTTCGCCACCGCTCCCTGGATCCCTGCCTCGTGCGGGACGAGGACGACCTCGCCGCCGAGCCCGCGGATCAGGATCATCTTCTCGCGAGCGTACCCCTCGACCATGACGATGACGACGCGATAGCCGCGCGAGACGCCGACGAGGGCGAGACCGACGCCGGTGTTTCCCGCCGTCGCCTCGAGGATCGTCCCCCGGGTTTCAGCGCTCCGCTCGCCTCGGCGGCACGGATGAGCCCCACGGCCGTCCGGTCCTTCACGCTCATGCCGGGATTGAGATATTCGAGCTTGGCGAAGACGTCCGCCTCATCGGCTTCTTTCAGGGCTCCGAGCCGGATCATCGGGGTCCGCCCGATCAGCTCGACCACGTTCTCCACGACGCGCATCCACCGCTCCCACGGGCCCGGCGGACGCGAGGCGTTCCGCCGGGAATCCACCGCCTCTTGTAGGCGGGGGAGGGATCGAAGTCAAGGCAGGGGAGGTTTCCGGCCGGGTGCTAGGATGCCCGGCCGGACGGCGCGGAATCCGCGCCGCCGCCCTTCCCGCAAGAGGTGCCTCGCATCATGTCCGACGTCAAGAACCTGCGCCCCGCCAGCCGCATCATCCACGCCGGACAGCGCTCATGCCCCCTCACCGGCGCCGTGGCGACGCCGATCTACCAGACCTCGACCTTCGCCTTCAAGGACGCCGACGAGGGCGCCGCCCGGTTCGGCGGCACCGACCCCGGGTACAAGTACACCCGCCTGGGGAACCCGACCGTCGCGGCCCTCGAGGAGTGCGTCGCGGAGCTGGAAGGGGGCTGCGGCGCCCTCGCCGCGTCGACGGGGATGGCGGCCATTCACACCGTCTACTTCGCCCTCCTCGGCGCGGGGGCTCACGTCGTCGGCACGGACGCCCTCTACGGCGCGAGCCGGATGATCCTCGAGAACGAGTACTCGCGTTTCGGCGTGACGGCGAGCTTCGTCGACACCTCCGACGTGGCGAACGTCGAGAAGGCGATGCGCCCGGAGACGAAGCTCGTCTTCGTCGAATCGCCCGCGAACCCGACGCTCAAGCTGTGCGACATCGTCGCCATCGCGGAAATCGCGCACCGGCACGGCGCCCTCCTCGCGGTCGACAACACCTTCGCCTCGCCCCTCCTGCAGCAGCCGTTCGCCCTCGGCGCCGACATCGTCGTCCACAGCATGACGAAGTTCATCAACGGCCACTCGGACGTCGTGGCGGGGGTCGTCGTCGCGAAGGACCCGGCGCTCTTCGCGCGCCTGCGGAAAGTCCACGTCAACGTCGGCCCGACGATGGACCCGCACCAGGCGTGGCTCGTCTTCCGCGGCGTCAAGACGCTCGGGCTCCGGATGGAGAAGGCCCAGGCGAACGCCCTCGAGGTGGCGCGGTTCCTCGAGGCGCACCCGAAGGTCGCGTGGGTCCGCTACCCGTTCCTGCCGAGCCACCCGCAGCACGAGCTCGCCCTCCGGCAGATGTCGGGAGGCGGGGCGATCGTTTCCTTCGGCGTGAAGGGGGGGCACGACGCGGGGCGGACGCTCATCAACTCCGTGAAGCTCGCGACTCTCGCGGTCAGCCTCGGAGGGCTCGAGACGCTCATCGAGCATCCGGCCTCGATGACGCACGCGAGCGTCCCGAAGGCCGAGCGAGAGAAGGCGGAGATCTCGGACGACCTGGTGAGGATCGCCGTCGGCTGCGAGGACGCCGCCGACCTCTGCGACGACCTCGAGCAGGCGCTGTCGAAGGCGTAGCGCTCGGGCCCCGGAAAGCCCGCGCCCTGCCCCGGGCTCAGACCCCGAAGTCCGAAAGGAACTCCTCCGTCTCCGAGAGGATTCTGTCGGGATCCTCCCGGTGCGGGAAGTGCCCCAGCCCTGGCAGGACGAGAGTCCGGACCGGCCCCGAAACCGCCCCGGCGATCGCCTCCACCTGGGCGGCCGTCCCGTACTCGTCCTTCTCCCCCTGGATCACGAGGACCGGGCAGCGAATCGATGGAAGGGCCGGGACCGCGGAGAAGTCGCGGAAGCGGGGGTCGCGCCAGGTCTCGCTCCAGGCCCGGAAGACGGCTTCCGTCTTGTCTCCGTGGTGCCGTCCGAGCCGGGCCGGCAGGTCGGTCGTTCGCCAGACCGAGGCCGTCTCCGCGATCCCGGCGAGCGTCACGTCCTCGATGAAGACGTGGGCGGCGATCGAGACCACGGCCGACGGGACTGCCGGGAAGGCGGCCGCGAAGAGGAGGGCGATGGTCGCGCCGTCGCTGTGCCCGAAGAAGACAGGGCGCTCGATTCCCGCCTGCCGGAGGATCTCGGGAAGGCGCTCCGTCGCCTCGACCTCGAGAAACCGATGGTCCTGGAGCCCGGGAAGGGGGGCCGATCGGCCGTGCCCGAGCCGGTCGAAAGCGAGGCCCTCGCGCCCCAGCGCCCCGCAAAGCCGGTCGGGAAGGTCGCGCCAGAGGGAGACGGAGCCGAGCGCGTCGTGGAGGTAGACGACAGGGGAGAGACCGGGAACGGGCTCCCCTGGGACCAGCCGGACGGCCTTCAGCCGCCCTTCCGGAAGCTGGATCGAGACGGGTGTCCGGATCACGGGGGAGGGTGCGGACGGGCTCACCCGGTCATTCTGCCCGCCGCCCGGGGAGGGCGGCAAGGAGTCGAAAGAGGTGTGGGGAGGGGTCCCGCCTGATCCGGTGTCGCACCTTTCCGTCTTCCGAACCTGTAATCTGTAACGGGAGGCTCCCTTGAGGTTCCGCCGTCTCGTCGCATTTCACGAAGCCGGCCGCGCGGTCGTCGCGTGGGACGCCGGCCTCCGGCTCCCGCGGGTCTCGATCTACCCCGAAGAGCACACGCAGGGCCGCATCCTCGTCGGACAGGAGTTCCCGTCCGGGGTCTCGGACGCCGACCGGAGGAAGCAGCACGTCTACCTCCGCCTCCTGGCGGCCGGTCCGCTCGCCGTGATCATGGCCGGAGGGAAGCTCCCGGTCGATCCGCACGTCGGCATCGAGATCGACACCCACCGGATCGCCGTCTTTGCGCGCCGGGCCGGACTCGAGATCGACGCCGTCTTCCGCGAGACGGCGGTGCGCCTCGCGTTCCTCTGGGCCCCGGTGGAGGAGCTCGCCAACGCGCTCCTGATGCAGGAGATCGTCCCCGGGTCGCTCGCCGCGCGGATCATCCGCCAGAGCCACCCGGGAGAGCTTCTCGAATAGCCGCGGCCCCGGGCGGGACGCGCGCTGGCCGGGATTCCGGCCGGGGAAGAGCTGCTAGGCTACCCGGAGTGAGGAGCGCCGGGAAGCGGGAGCTCGTCGGACACGAGACGCGGCGGAGTGTGGCGCTGAAGGGCGGTTGCGCCGTTCTCTTCGGTCTGCCGTTCGCCGCGATGGGCGGGTTCATGATCCTGGCGTCGAGCGGCGTCCTCCCGGCGGAGGACTCGTCGTTTCACGCGAGCCGTCTCATCGTCGGCGCCATTGGAGGGCTCTTTCTCCTGGCCGGGCTCGTGGTCATCGGGTCGGGCGTCGCGGGCCTGTTGCGAGGTCTGCGGGTGCGTCGGCGTCAGCGGGAGCGTCCATGGGAACCGTGGTACTGGGATCACCCGTGGGACCCGCAGGCCTACCGCCTCGGGACGGTCGGGAAGACCGTGACGGACGTCGTGGGGATGGTGGCCGTCAGCGTCTTCGTGACGCCGTTCTGTGTCTACTTCTTCCCGTTCGGTCTGGTCTTCGGACTCCTCGCCGCCGTGGGCTGGGGATTCGTCGCCTATCGATGGCTGCAGCGCCTCAAATACGGAGCGAGCGAGCTGCAGTTCGCCCGTTTCCCGTTCTTTCTGGGTGACGAGCTGGACGCCTCGCTCGGAGGCTCTGCCCGCCTGCGCGGCTACACGAACCTGAAGCTGACCCTTCGGTGCGTCGAGGAGAAAGTCGAACGGCGTGGCAAGTCGAACGGTGTGGTGGCCTACGCCCTTTACGAGGACGAGCGCGAGTACGCGGCGGGGGAGGTCGACCTCGGGCAGGGCCCCCCGGCCCGGCTCGTCGCCCTGATCACCGAGGACTCTCCTCCCCTCCAGCTCTCGTTTCGCCTGCCCGACCAGCCGGAGCTGTCGACGAGTCTCTCCGCCGACGAGCCGCGCTACTGGGAGCTCGAGGTGAAGGCCGAGATCCCGGGAATCGACTACAAGGCGGTCTTCCTGCTGCCCGTCTACGCTCGCGCCTGACCCGGGCGAGGAGGGCCGCCCCCGATGAGGAGGGCGGCCCTCCAGGGTCTCGTCAGTTCGTAGCCGGGGCCGGCACCGCAGCCTTCGCGAAGCCGCGCCGCACCAGGAGCGGCTGGACGGAGGGCTCGCGGCCGCGGAAGCCCTTGTAGAGAGACATTGCCTCGGCAGTGCCCCCCTTCTCGAGGATGTTCTTCCGGAACGCCGTGGCGGTCGCCTTGTCGAAGATCCCCTTCTCGCGGAACGCCTGGAAGGCGTCGGCGTCGAGGACCTCGCTCCAGAGATAGCTGTAGTAGCCGGCGGAGTAGCCCCCGCCGGGTCCGAAGATGTGCTGGAAGTAGGGGCTCCGGTAGCGGGAGACGATCTCGGGGATGAGCCCGATCTTCCCGAGCGACGCCTTCTCGAAGGCTGTCGCGTCCTCGAGCTTCGCGTCGGTCAGGGTGTGCCAGTTCATGTCGAGGTAGGCCGCGGCCGCGTACTCGACGGTCGCGAAGCCCTGGCCGTAGAGCTCCGACTTCCCGATCTTCTCGACGAGAGGGGCGGGAATCGGCTCGCTGGTCTTCCAGTGCTTCGCGTAGCCCCTCAGCACTTCGGGCTCGAGCGCCCAGTTTTCCATGATCTGCGAGGGGAGCTCGACGAAGTCGCGCGGGACTCCCGCCATCGACCGGTACGTCACGCGCGAGAGGATCCGGTGGAGGCCGTGACCGAACTCGTGGAAGAGGGTCTGGACCTCCTCCAGCGAGAGGAGCGCGGGAGCGTCGCCCGCGGGGCGCGTGAAGTTCATGACGTTCGTGACGACGGGGCGGACGTCCTTGCCGTCCTTCACCCACTGGTCGCGCAGCCGGCCGCACCAGGCCCCGCCCCGCTTGCCGGGGCGCGGGTGGTAGTCGGTCGTGTAGAGCGCGAGGAACGAGCCGTCGGCGTCCTTCACCTCGAAGGTCTTCACCTCCGGGTGGTACTTCGGAACCTCGGTCCGCTCGGTGAACGTGATCCCGTAGAGCCGGTTCGCGACGGAGAAGGCACCCTCGCGCACGCGGTCGAGCGCGAAGTAGGGCCGCAGCGCCTGGTCGTCGAGGTCGTAGCGCGCCTTGCGGACTTTCTCGGCGTAGTAGCGCCAGTCCCACGGCTCGAGCGGACCGGTCTTTCCGTCGGCCTTCAGCGCGGCGGCGAGGTCCTCTTCGCGTCGGTCTTCGCGACCTCGAGGGCCGGCTTCCAGACCCGGTCGAGGAGCTCGTAGACCCGCGCCGGGGTCTTCGCCATGGTGTCGTCGAGAACGAAGTCGGCCCACGTCGGGAAACCGAGGAGCTTCGCCCGTTCGGCGCGCAGGGAGGCGATCTTCGTGAGGAGGAGCTTGTTGTCCGTCTCGTCGCCGTGGTCCCCGCGGGTCGTGTAGGCGGTCAGGATCTGTTTCCGAAGCTCACGGTTCTCTGCGAACGTGAGGAACGGCCAGATCGAGGGCGACTGGAGGGTGAAAACCCACTTGCCTTCCAGCTTCGCCGCCTTCGCCGCGTCGGCGGCGGCCGCCACGACGCCGGGCGGGAGCCCGGCGAGGTCTTCCTTCTTCTCGACGACGAGGCGCCAGGAGTTCATCTCCTTCAGGAGGTTGTCGCCGAAGCGGATTCCGAGGCTGGAGAGGTCCTGGTTGATCTGGCGAAATCGCGTCTTGTGCGCGGGGGCCAGGTTCGCGCCGCCCCGGACGAAGTCCTTGTACGTCTCTTCCACGAGCCGCTTCTGCTCGGGCGTCAGCTTCGCCTCGTCGCGCTTTTCCCAGACCGCCTTGACCCGGGCGAAGAGGGTCTCGTTGAGGCGGACGTCGTCCCGGAGCGCCGAAAGGAGCGGGGCCACCTGCTTGTTGATCGCCTGCAACCCGTCGTTCGTCTCGGCGCCGGTGAGGGTGAAGAAGACGTCGCTCACCTTCGACAGCGCCAGTCCGCCGTTCTCGAGCGCCTCCACCGTGTTCTGAAAGGTCGGCGCCGCCGGATTCGTGGCGATCGCCTCGATCTCCTTCTTCCGCTGGGCGATCCCCTCCTCGAACGCCGGCACGAAGTGCTCGGGACGGATCGTGTCGAACGGAGCCATCCCGAACGGCGTCGCCCACTCGGTGAAGAACGGGTTCGTCCCGGGCTTCGATTCGGCGGCGGGCTGCGCCAGGCACGGCATCGCCATCGCGACGGCCGCGACGGCTGCGAGTCCTCTTTTCATCGGCTTCCTCCCTGCGTTTCCCCGCGCGAGGCCGGAAGGGCCCGGCGGGCGGACCCGGCATCTTACGCGGAGGGAGGAGGAGGAGTTGCGGTCGTGTCCCCGCCGTGCCGACGATGGAGCTCGTCGCCTTCGTCTCCGGGCGGTATGGGAGGGAGTGAACGCCGGCGTGGCCACTCACCTGCCCGAGCACGCCGGAAGGCTTGGACACGATCTCGAAAGGGTGCCGGCGGCTGCCGGGAGGACGAACGCCGCCATGAGCGCGACCGGGCGGGTGAAGAGTGGTACCCCAGCGGGATTTGAACCCGCGATCTCTACCTTGAAAGGGTAGCGTCCTGGACCGCTAGACGATGGGGGCACCCGGGAAGGACCGCCTCTCGACGGCGAACGGAATTTACCACGGGGCAGCGCGGCTGGCTCGTGCGTGCCAAGATCGGGAGGGATGGACGTGGTCCGGCTTCTCGACCTGCTCCGGCCGCACCTCGAGGAGTGCGGGGCGAAGTGGATGCTCGCGGGCGGCTTCGCTCTCGCAGCGTGGGGCTCGACGCGCGCGACGGCGGACCTCGATCTCCTCGTCGACGACGCGGCGAGGGCGGACCTCCTTCCGCGCCTCGCGGCCGAGGGTTTCGAGACGCTCTTCGATTCGGAGGGCTTCACGAACCTCCTCCACCCGGACCCGGCGCTGGGCCGGCTCGACCTGATCTGGGTCGAGGGGGAGACGAGCAGAAAGCTCTTTGCCGGAGCGACGGAACGCCCCGGTCCAGGTGGAACGAGAATGCTGGCTCCGAAACCGGAGCATCTCGTCGCCATGAAGGTCCGAGCGATCCAGGGGCGCGCGACCAGGGCGCTGCGGGATGGGCCGGACCTCGCGTTTCTACTCGCGCTCCCCGGAATCAGCGAGAATGAAGCACGTGAGCCATTCATTCGAGCCGGACTCGTCGAACTCTGGGAGAGGCTACGCTGTCGATCCTGAGTGGCTCGTCCTCGACGAGCTGCCGATTGCGACCGGCGCGATCGCCGAAGCCCTCGAGCGGAACCGCCCCGGACCGATGTCGCTCGAGGAGTACGCTCGGTTCGTGAAGAGCTTCCAGTGGAGCGGCGAGCAGCTTCGAGCGATTCCGACCGCGGAGGGGCTCCCGCGCTTCACCCTCGACGACTGACCCGCGGATCGCCGGGATAGACAGGAGTGGCGGACCCGTGCTGACTCTCGTTCTCCTCGCTCAGCTGACGACCTACCCGACGGCGGCCCCGGCATCCAGGCCGGTCGAGCTCCGGGCCGCGGAGCCCGTTCGGGCGAAGACGCTTTCCGAGATCGCTGCCGGGCGAAAGGGCTCCCTCGTATTGCCGACGGTGGTCCCGGCCGCGAAGTCTCCGACCCCTCAACCGCTCCCGACGATCGAGGCGGCCCCCGTGAGCGCTCCGTTCGAGCTGCCGGCCCCGAGGCCGACGTTCGCGTGGGAGGCCGCCACGCCGGCTCCCCCGAAGGAGACCGCGCGGTTCCCGGTTCTCGCCGTGGCCGGCCTCGTAGCCCTCGCCGTCGTGGCGGTGCTCGTCTTCGTGCGGCGTTCCGCGACCGGGAGCCGACCGGTCACCCGGAAACCTGCTCCGGCCGGCCGGCCTCTTCCGTCCTCGCCGGTCACCTCACCGGCGCCGCGCATCGCGCAGCCCTCCGTGGGGTCCGAGTTCGAGTGGCGCTGGGGCGGCAACGTGGGGCCGGCCGAGGAGCTCGAGGTGGTCGGCGCCAGGTTCCAGCACCGCTTCCTGAGACGCTGGGGAAGCCAGCAGGACGGTGAGCTCGAGGTCGTCGGGGACTCCTCCTTCCGGGCAGTGGTCGACAGGCTCGCCGGGCGGGTCCTCGGCAGCGACGCCCTCAGCGGCAGCTTCGACGCCTGGCTGAAACCGGAGCCGGGCCACACGCACGACTCGAGAATCGTCGCGGTGATCGCGGTCGTGCGGCCGGATTTCATCGAGCCGGTGGGGTACCTCGCGAAGGCGGACGCGGCGCAGTGGCAGCCGCTCCTGCTCGAGCTCGAACGCAAGGTCGGCCGGGGATTCCTCGCCCATGGGCGCGTCGTCAGGGCCCGCAGGGAGGGCGAGGCTCCCGCCGTCCTGATCCAGGGCCGCGTCGGTCTGGTGGAGGAGGCGCTCGCGGCCCGACCCGCGCTCCTCAGTTGACCAGCAGCCCCCCGTTCACCGGCACCGTGGCCCCGGTGACGAATCCGGCCTTGAGGACTCCCAGCACGGCCTCGGCCATGTCCTCGGGAAGGGCATTCCGGCGAAGAGGAGTGTGCTCGGCTGAGGCCTTCTTCATCTCCGCGGGCATGAAGGAAGTCGCGTCGGTGAGCGTGAGCCCCGGCGCGACCGCATTCACTCGAATGCCCATCGGACCGAGCTCGAAGGCGAGGGCTCGAACGAGGCCCTCCAGCCCGGCCTTGGCGGCGCTGTGAGCGCAGAAGCCCCAGCCCGGGCTGCGCGCCAGGCTGCTGGAGATGGCCACGATGCTGCCTTCCTTCAGTTCCAGCATCTGCGGCACCACGGCACGGCAGCCGTGGAAGGCCGCCGCCAGCTCGCCGCCGAACTTGGCCTCGAACGCCTCCCAGGGGTATTCCAGGAAACTGGTCACGGGGAAACCGATGGAGGCGTTGAGGACGCAAATGCCGATGGGGCCGAGCTCCGCCTTCACCCGGTCGGCCATGGCCTGAAGCTCCACCGCGTTCCGCGAATCCGCCTGGATCGCGACGGCCCGTCCGCCATTGGCGCGGATCTCCTCCACCAGGGCAAGGGCCTTCGCCTCCGACTGGTGGTAGTTCACCGCGACGCGAGCGCCTTCGGCGGCCAGCGCCCGCGCGATGGCGGCGCCGATGCCCCGGCTCGCGCCGGTGACGAGAGCGGTCTTTCCTGCGATCTCCATCTCGGCCTCCTCCGCCGAAGAGAGTCGACGCTCCCTCGGACGGGGTCAAGGGCGTCAGCGAGAATCGCGGCGCCCGTCGTGCTTCGTCGAAAAGAGTGGGGGTACTGGTGAGCCGTCCGGGACTCGAACCCGGGACCCCCTGCTTAAAAGGCAGATGCTCTAACCAACTGAGCTAACGGCCCGCCAGCGCGGATGTTACCGCGTCCGCGCCGGCGAGGCCGAATCGGGGTGCGGTCCGGCCGCGGTGCCTGAGTGGCGGATCGGTGACGATGGTCACGAGGCGGCGCCGTGGTAAGCGCGATAGCCTCCGCCCGACAACAGTCGTGAGGTGACCATGAAACGAATCGGGACGTGTCGTGTCGGCGCGCTCTTTGCGCTCTCCGCGCTGGGAGCGACCCTGCCGGCGGCGGGGCAGGGCAACGTGAAGGTGGTCGTCGCCGAGGTCGCCGACGACCGGATCTCGGCGGAGATGGCGACGGGAGGGCTCGTCCTGACGCTGAACCTCGCCGGAGACGGCCTCGACGACGTGAAGTCGGCGCGGATCCGCGTGAAGGAAGCCAAGGACGACACCGGGAAGAGCCTCGTCAATCCGAAAGCCTCCCGGGCCGAGTTCAGCGACCGCAACAGCAACGCCGGAAACATCCAGGTCACCCTCGAGAACCCGCCGCGCGGCGCGGCGTCGGTGCGGCTGTCGGGGACCGCGGATCTCTTCATCCCTATGCGGGACCCGAACAGCCTCGTGAAGGTGCCGGGGTTCCTCGCCCGTCCGGGCAAGCCGGTGCCGTCGAAGGGGCTCGGCGCCGCGAAGGTCGAGGTGACGGTCCTCTCGAAGGATAGCTACGTCGAGGAGCTGAAGAAGGACCGGCTCGACGAGAAGAAGATCGCCGCGATCCGCGCAGAGGCGAAGGAGCGCGGGATGAAGGACGGGGAGGTCGAAAGCCTCATCGAGATGGCGAAGGCCTTCGACGAGATCGGGGCGTCGGACTTCCCGGAGCACGGCCTCTACCTGCGGATCCCGAAGGCGGGCGAGGAGAAGATTCAGGACTTCTGGCTCGAAACGGCGTCGGGCGAACGGATCGAGACCGGAGGCTCGGCGGGGCGAACGGCCGGGGAGACGGTCCTTAAGCAGATCGACGTGAAGAAGGAGCTGCCGAAGGACGCCGTCCTCGTCGTCAGCCTTTTCACCGACAAGGCCATCGTTTCCGTCCCCTTCGACATCAAGGAGGTCCCGCTCCCGTGAACGCCGCCAGCCAGAGTCTTCCGCTCCTCCTGGTCGCTGCCCTCGCCGCGCTGCCCGCGGCCGCACAGTCGAAGGCGAAGCCGGGCCCCGCCAGGGCCGCCGCGCCGGCTGCCGCGACCCCCGCGAACACGAAGCTCACTTCGGTCCAGGACCGGCGCTCGTCGGGGAGCTTCCCGCGCTGCACGCTCGGGATCGAGCTGCCCGACATCCCGGCCGCCGACGCGAAGGCGTCGCGCGTGGTCGTGAGGAAGGCGGTCGACGACCTCGGGACGAACCTCGTTCCCGACGACGCCGCGAGCGCGCGCCTCGAGCCGACGCAGCGGGGCCAGTTCGGGAATCCGAAGGAGGGGCCCGCCCCGCCCACGATCGTCTTTGCCGAGATGAAGAACCCTCCCCGCAAGGCGAAGCTGCTGAAGGAGGTTTCCGGCGAGATCGAGCTCTACGTCCCGAGCCGCGACCCGAACGGCGAGGCGGCCTTCCCGAAGATTCTGTCGATGGGGGGCAAGCCCCTTTCCCACCCGGCGCTGAAAGCGACCGGGGTCGAGATCGGGGTCCTCTCCCAGGCGCAGGTGACCGCGGAGCGGAAGAAGGCCGAGGCGGCCGAGCGCGCGAAGCTGAAGAAGGACGGGCTCACCGAGGAGGACCAGCTCAAGGAACTGGTCGAGAGCGCCCTCTACTCGTTCCCGAAAGGGGGCGAGGAGCAGATCGTTCTCCGCGTCAATGACCCGAAGAAAGCGATCCAGGACATCAAGCTCGTCGACGGCAAGGGCGAGCCGAAATTCAGCGGAAGGTCCGAGCAGGCCGGGTTCATGGTCCTCGAGTTCTGGGGCGAGAAGCCGAAGCCCGACTGGACGATGAAGGTCCTGATGCAGTCGGAGAAGAGCCTCGTCCGCCACACGTTCGTCTTCAGGGACCTTCCGCTTCCGTGAGGGAGAGCCCGCGCCCGCCCGGTCCCTCCGGGGATCGGGCGGGCGACGGGTTCCGTCGGCGGGTCAGCCGCGGGCGGGGGAGAGCCAGGTGTCGAGGACGGTCCCGGGCCGGATGATCGTCTCCTCCCGCTTCGGTCCCGTCGAAAGGAGCGTGATCGGCGCGCCGATCGCTTCCTCGAGGGCGAAGACGTAGGCCCGCGCCGCCTCCGGGAGGGCGGTGAAGTCGTCCGTGCCGACGATCGACTTCTTCCAGCCGGGGAAGGTCTGATAGATCGGCCTGGCCGCCTCGTAGTGGTCCGAGCGGGCGGGGACCTCGGTGACGGTCTTTCCGTTCACGTCGTAGGCGACGCAGATCTTCACCTCGTCGTGGTCGTCGAGGACGTCGGTCTTCGTCAGGGCGATGGCGTCGAGGCCACCGATATGGAGGCTCGTCCGGGCAACGACGGCGTCGAACCAGCCGACCCGGCGCGGGCGCCCGGTCACGGTGCCGAACTCGTTTCCGCGAGCCCGGATCCGATCGCCCGTCTCGTCGAACAGCTCGGTCGGGAAGGGGCCGGAGCCAACCCGCGTCGTGTAGGCCTTCATGATGCCGACGACGGCGCCGATGGACGACGGCGGGATGCCGAGGCCGGTGCACGCGCCCCCCGGACCGCAGGAGGAGGAGGTGACGAACGGGTAGGTCCCGTGGTCGACGTCGAGCATGACGCCCTGGGCCCCTTCGCAGAGGATGCGGGCGCCGTCGGCGAGCTTCTGCTGGAGAAGGGCCCGCGTGTCGGCAACGAGGGGGGCGAGCTCGCGGGCGCAGGCGAGGTAGGTCTCTATCGTCTCGTCCACGCTCGGCGCCTCGAGGCCGTAGAAGTGGGAGAGGACGGCCGCGTGGTGCGTCAGGAGGGGGCGCGCGAGGGAGACGAAACGGTCGGGGTCGACGAGGTCGGCCACCCGGATGCCGGTCCGGTTCGCCTTCGACTCGTAGGCCGGTCCGATGCCGCGCGAGGTCGTGCCGATGTTGGCTCCGCCGAGCGCCTTCTCCCGCGCGCCGTCGAGGAGGGCGTGAGTCGGGAGGATGACGTGGGCGCGATCGGAGAGCTTGAGGTTCTCGCCCACCGGTACGCCCGCGGCCACGAGGCTCGCGATCTCGGCGACGAGGGCCCTCGGGTCGACGACGAGGCCGTTGCCGATGACGTTCAGGATCCCCTTGCGGCAGATGCCGGACGGGACGAGGCGAAGGGCGAAGTGGCGGTCTTCGAACTTGACGGTGTGGCCGGCGTTGTGGCCGCCCTGGTAGCGCGCGACGACGTCGAAGGCTGGGGAGATGAGGTCGACGACCTTCCCCTTCCCTTCGTCGCCCCACTGCCCCCCGACGATCACAAAGGCGTTTCGGGACGTATTCACCGCGCGATTCTACCCGCCGGCGCGGGGATCGCCCGAATGCGAGAATCACCGACCGATGAGCGAACCCCTCGTCCTGACCGGCAGCTCCCTGACCCTCGAGAACCTCGTCGACGTCGCCTTCCGGGGCCGTAGCGCCGTCCTCTCCGAAGACGCCGGCCGCCGTATCGACGCCTCGCGCGCCGTCATCGACCGCGCCGTCCGCGAGGACCGGGTCGTCTACGGCGTGACGACCGGCTTCGGGAAGTTCTCCGACGTCGTCATCCCGCGCGACAAGCTGCAGCAGCTCCAGCGCAACCTCGTCGAGAGCCACGCGGCGGGCGTCGGGGAGTTGCTCCCCTCCGAGACCGTCCGCGCGCTGATGCTTCTCCGCGCGAACTGCCTCGCCTGCGGCTTCTCGGGCGTGAGGCGGGAGACCGTCGAGCTGCTCCTGGCGATGCTCGCTGCCGGGATCCACCCCCACGTCCCGTCCCAGGGCTCCGTCGGCGCCTCGGGCGACCTCGCGCCGCTGGCGCACCTGGCGAGGGCGGTCATGGGGGAGGGGAGCGTCGAGCTCCGCGGGAAGAGCGTCTCCGCCAGGGAGGCGCTCGCGGCCGCGGGCCTGTCGCCCGCGGTCTTCGAGGCGAAGGAGGGTCTCGCCCTCATCAACGGGACGCAGCTGACGACCTCCGTCGGCGGGCTCGCGCTCGCGCGGCTCCTCTCGCTGCTGAAGGCGGCCGACTTCGTCACGGCGCTCACGATCGACGCGCTGAAGGGGACCGACGTCGCCTTCGACGCGCGGATCCACGCGGCGCGCCCGCACCCGGGGCAGGGCGTCTCGGCCGCGAACCTGCGCGTCCTCCTCGCCGACTCGCCGCTCCGGGAGAGCCACCGCGACTGCGGGATCGTCCAGGACGCGTACGCCCTCCGCTGCGCGCCCCAGGTGCACGGGACGGTCCGCGACGCCGCCGCGCACGCGCTCCGGGTCGTCACGACGGAGATGAACTCCGCCACCGACAACCCGATGGTCTTCGCCACCGGGCCGGACGGCGAGGGGGAGCTGATCTCCGGCGGGAACTTCCACGCCGCCCCCGTCGCTCTCGTCTTCGACATGCTGACCGCCGCGGCGACCGACCTCGCGTCGATCTCCGAGCGCAGGACGGAGCGACTCGTCAACCCGACCCTCTCGGGCGACCTTCCGGCCTTCCTCGTGAAGGAGGGCGGGCTCCACTCGGGTTTCATGATGATCCACGTCACCGCCGCGGCGCTCGTCTCCGAGTGCAAGGCGAACTCCTTCCCGGCGTCGGTCGACTCGATCCCGACCTCGGCCGGCAAGGAGGACCACGTCTCGATGGGGCCGATCGCCGCCCGAAAATTCGCGCGGAACGTGGCGAGCCTCGAAAACGTCCTGGCCATCGAGCTCCTGGCCGCCGCTCAGGCGCTCGACCTCAGGCGCCCGCTCCGCTCGAGCCCCCCGCTCGAGGCGCTCCACGCGCGCCTCCGGACGCGGGTGGCGCCGTGGGACGCCGACCGCTACGCCGCCGCCGACATCGACGCGGCGCGCCAGGTCCTCGTCACCGAGATCGACGACCTTCTCTCGGGCCTGGCGTAGCGGTCAGGACGGGGAGTCGACCGCGGCCGGCGAGAGCTGGTCGGCGAGGCGGAAGGGGAGCGACTCGAGCGAGCCGGGCTCCTCGAGGAAGTTCCGCCTCGGGAGCCCGCGGAGCCCGATCGGGAGCGGTGGCAGCCCGAAGCGGGGCGAAACGCGGTTGAGGAGGAGACCCGCCTTGCCGGGCCCCGCCGGGAGTAGCTCGGCCAGCTCGGAGGCCGTCCTGAGCGCCGACCGGTCGGCCGAGGAGACGACGAGGTAGCGGGCGTCGGCGAGGAGCGCGCGGATGAGCGCGCTCCGCTCGCGAAAGCCGTCGTAGAGACCGTCGAAGGCCCGGAAGAAGTCGGCGAGGTCGGCGAGGAAGCTGAACCCCAGGTGGCGATCGGCCAGGTGCAGGACGAACGCCGCGCCGCGGGACGCTCCCGAGAGGGCCCTGGAGAGGAGGGAGTCGCTTCGGAGAAACCAGCGAAGGGCGTCGTTCTCGAGAAGCTCGACCATCCGCTGGGGCGTCTTCAGGAAGTCGATGCCGCGTGCGGCGGGAGCGGTGTCGAGGACGATCCGGTCGGTGTCGGGGTCATTGGCGTGCTCGGCGAGGGCCTCGACCCCCATGTACTCGATGACGCCGGGAAGGGAGCCGACGAGGCCGTCGTAGAGGCGGTTCTCGTGGATCCGCTTCAGCGTGGCCGGGGGGGCGACCCGTTCGAGGAGCCTCTCGAACGTCGCGCGGGGGTCGATCTGCATCACCGGAGCGGCGCCGCCGCAGGCCGGCACCGGCACGGGCCGGTCGAGGTCCCCCGAGAGTCCGAGAGCCTGGGCGAGGCGCCGGGCAGGATCGACGGTCAGGACGAGAGTCCTCTGTCCGCCCCGGGCCGAGGCGATTCCGACGGCGGCGGCGAGGGTCGTCTTGCCGACCCCGCCGGGGCCGGCGAGAACGACGAGCCGTTCGTCCCGCAACGCCTCTTCGAGGTCGAGGTTTCCGGGGACCCGGAGGAGGCGGCGGCGGTCCGCGGCGCCGGGAGGAGACCCCTCGAGCGCGGCCGGAAAGCGGCGAAGAACGCCTCGTCGGCGGCGAAGGGGCCCGCACCGGGGGCGCTCGAGCCCTCCAGCTCCGGGATCCTGAGGACCGGCAGCTCCCCGCGGGGGAGCGTTTCGGCCCTTCCGCTCCGGCCGATGCGGTTGACGACGAGGAGGGCCGTTTCGAGGCCGGATTTCTCGCGGGCCGCATCGACCAGCTCCTCCGCCTCGCGGGCGGCGAACTCGGCCGGCTCGGCGACGGCGACGAGGAGGGTCAGGGCGCGATTCGAGAGGATCGTGTCGAGGTCGGCGGCGACGTGCCGGATCGGCCCCGCCGGGACGGTGGCCAGGACGGTCCGGGGCATCGAGAAGAGGGATATGGCGTGGCCGGTCGCGGGGGCGTCCACCACGATGAGGTCCCAGGCGGGCTTCTTCTTGCGGAAGAGCTCGCGGATCTTCCCGAGGAGGAGGAGGTCCGGGAGGCCGGGGGTGGCCCGGGTGAAGTAGCGAAAGGTGGGCGAAGCGAGGATGCGGCTCGCGACGAAGCCGATCGGGGCGATGGTCCTGACGAAATCCTCGAGGAGCGGGTCGAACTCGGCCGTGAGGCCCTGGACGCCCGGCGCGAGCTTCGTCGGCTGGTAACCCGGGTCGGACCGGCCGAAGAGGGCCGCGGCATCGCCCCGGCCGTCGGTCGAAACGAGGAGGACCCGGCGTCCTTCGGCGCCGGCCCTGGCCGCGAGGGCGGCCGCCACGGCCGTCTTCCCGACGCCCCCTTTTCCCGACACGAGGATGAGGCGCGCGTCGTCGAGGCGGGAAAGCGCGTCGGGCGTCGGCATGGCCCATTCTCCGCTCGATTCCTTTTCCGCGTTGCGGCGATAATGGAAGCTCGCGCGCACGCCCCGGAACGAAAGCCCTTCCAGGCGGGCGAACGGGGCGAGTGCGGAGGGAGGAACGCCGCCATGGCAGAGACGATCATCCGGCAGCTCATGAGTCGCGGAGAAGAGCTCGCGACGGAAGTGACCAACAGCCTGCTCGCGAACGAGGCTTTCGTCGAAATGCTCAAGAAGGGGATCGCCGTCAAGGAGATCGTCGACAAGCAGGTCGCCGTCGCGCTGAAGCGGATGAACGTCGCCACGCGCAAGGACCTCGCCCGCATGGAGGCGCGGATCGCCGCTCTCGAGGCCGAGCTCGAGGCCGCCAAGGCGCCGGCCAGGCCGCGCCGCAAGAAGGCCGTTTGAGAAGGGCCGGGTCGTGACCGAACCGGAAAAGAAGTCCTCCCCTCGGGCGCGGCGTTCGGCCGAGGGAGAGGTGGTCGGGTTCAAGCCGGCGGCGACCGCGCGGCCCAGGGTCGCCGTCACGGGCGGGAGCGGCTACCTCGGGGCACGATTCGTCCGCGCCCTCGCCGCGCGCGGCACGTGGGACATCGTCGTCCTCGACCTGGCGCCCGCAGCGAACACCCCGGCCGAGGTTCGCCACCGCTTCCTCGATTTGAACCTGCCCCACTCGGACGGGACCGTCTACAAGATCCTCAAAGAAGAGCGGCCCGACGTCCTGGTGCACCTCGCGGGCGTCAGAAGCCCCCTCAGGGACGCCGTCTACGCTCACGAGCTGAACTCCATCGGCACGCTGAACGTCTTCGGGGCGGCCGGAGAGGCCGACGTCAAGCGCCTCATCCACTACTCGACGACGATGGTCTACGGGGCCCGGGGAGACAACCCGGCGTTCCTCTCCGAGGAACACCTCATGCGGGCCGACGTCGCGGACCACTTCGTCCGAGACTCGGTGGAGGCCGAGCGGCACTGCCGCGACTTCGCCCGGCGGCATCCCGAAGCCCGGGTCGCCGTGCTGCGCTTCGCGCCCCTCCTCGCCGCGGAGCGTCGCGACTACCGGATTCGCTACCTCGAAGGGCCGGTCGCCCTCACGATGCTCGGTTACGACCCCCTGATGCAGTGGCTCCACCCCGACGACGCGAGCGAGGCGCTCCTCCGGGCTCTCGACACGCCGGGTGCCCACGGGACGTTCAACATCGCGCCGGACGGGGTCCTTCCGCTCTCGTCGACCCTTCTCCTCTTCGGGACGCCGTCGATCCCCCTCCCGCACAACGTCGCGTACTTCGCCGGGGAGGCCGCCTGGGTCACGGGGGTCGGCACCGCCCCCGGGGCGCACGCGCACTACATCCGGTTCCCCTGCGTGGCGGCGAACGAGAAGGCGCGAAAGGTCCTCGGGTTCGCTCCCAGGAAGACCTCCCTCGAGACGGCCATCGAAGCCGCCCGGGCGCGGAGGAGCTCCGGCCGCGCGATCGACTTCGACGCGCTCGAGGAGATCGCCCGGGCCGCGGCGTACCGGCTCGAGCAGCGGATGAAGCGTCCCGCGGCACCAACCACCCCCGGACCCGACGGGGGAGAGACGGCCGCCCGCCCGGCCGGAACGAGGATGGCGTCGTGAGCCAGCTGAAACCCGTCGCCGCCCCGCCGTTCGTCCCGAGCCTGGTCCCCCCCGCTTCCGAGGAGGACCTTCTCCAGAACCTCCTCGGGGAGGCCTCGAAGCTCCTCGCGGCGCATCCCGAGTTCACCTCGCCCCGCTCGTGGGTCGATCTCTGGAACCTCTTCCTCCACCGGAACCAGTCTCTCGACCTCGACGACTTCGGGTACGACGAGGCGGCGGCGAAGGTCTGGCACCCCCTCTTCGACTTCCTCTACCGCGTCTGGTGGCGCGTGACGCTCTCGGGCGTGGAGAACGTCCCGAACGAGGGCCGGGCCCTTCTCGTCATCAACCATTCCGGCGTCCTTCCCTGGGACGGCGCGATGGTCAAGCACGGCATCTCGCACGAGCACCCGGCCCGGCGCCGGGCGCGAATGCTCGCTCTCGACATGTTCACGACGCTGCCGTTCCTGCAGCCCTGGCTTCGGCAGATGGGGGAGGTCCGCGCGTGCCCCGAGAACGGGGAGCGGCTCCTGCTCCGCGACGAGCTCGTCGCCGTCTTCCCCGAAGGGGTGAAGGGGGTCGGAAAGTACTTCCGGGACCGCTACCGCGTCGCCCGCTTCGGCCGGGGCGGGTTCGTCCGGCTCGCGCTCCGGACCCGCTCGCCCATCATCCCCATCTCCGTCGTCGGGGCCGAGGAGATCCACCCGATCATCTTCCGTCCCGATTTCCTCGGCCGGCCGCTCGGGTTTCCGTATTTCCCGATCACCCCGACCTTCCCGCTCCTCGGAGCGGCGGGGCTCATCCCGGCGCCCACGAAGTGGTGGATCGACATCGGCAAGCCGATCGACCCCGGCCTCGACCCGGACTTTGCCGAGCGCCCGATGATCGTCAACGAGGTGACCGACGTCGTCCGCTCGACGATCCAGCAGATGATCGACTCGCGTCTGGCCCGGAGGGGAAACCTCTTCACCGGCGAGTAGCCGCCCTTTTTCAGCCCGATCCCGTTCCCGTCCGCGCCGCCTCCGGGCGGCGCGGCGCTTTGGAGAGGGAGACCGCGGGGCGAAGCCTCATGCCGTGGCGCTCGAAGACCCGCGTCAGCCGGCCATATTCGTCGTCGAGCTTCTTGAGCGTCGAGCGGTAGGCGAACTCGGCGATCCGGATCCGGCCCGAGGTCCGCATGATGTTGCGCATCAGGCGGGGGAGCTCCTCGGGCTTCGGCTCGAAGAGGACGATGTCCGTGTCGGGGTTCTCCCGACGGTAGCGCCTGAGGCCGTACTGGAGCCTCGAGTGGAGCGTGAGGCGGAAGACCTGGTCGAGGATCGACAGCAGGCCGCGGCTCGCGAGCGCGCCCTGTTCGCGGCCGTCGGGAAGGAGCCCGCTGGCCAGGTCGTAACGGGCCGGGACGATCGGGTTGACGCACAGGACGAGGCCGCAACGCTCCTTCAGCGCGAGGGAGATGTGGGCGGTCTTCCTCACGCCGCCGTCGATGTAGTCGACGCCGTCGATCCGCACGGGGCGGAAGAAGCCCGGCAGGGCGCAGGAGGCGGCGACCGCCTTCGAGATCGGGACGGTGTCGTTGCCGGGCTCCCCGAAGACGCGGGTCTCTCCGGTGTCGAGCGCGACGGCGACGACGCGGAGCTTGTGCAAGAGGTCCCGGAAGTCGTTCGTGCGGCCCTCCTCGGAGAGCCAGGCGGAGAGCCACGATTCGAGGCCGTCGAGGAGGAAGAAGCCCGAGGGGAGGAGGCCGGCGAAGGAGGCGACGAGGTCGGTGACGGTGGCGTCGCGGCGGTTCTGGTAGAAGTCCTGGAGCGAACGGGCGACGGTGACCGGGGCCGAGACGAGCCGGGAGGCGATCTCCCGGAGGTTCGGGCGGAAGAGGGAGAGCTGGTCGAGATCGGAGGTGCGGGGTGGGTCGCGTTCCGGAAGAGGACGGACGGCGAGACGCCGCTGGCGACGAGCGTCCCGACGTAGGAGCCGGCGGAAACGCCGACGAAGACGTCGCACTCCGTCAGGGAGAAGCCGTCGAGCCGCTCCTCGAGGGCCGCGAGGACTCCGATCTCGTAGATCGCCCCGGTGACGCCTCCGCCGGCGCAGACGAGGGCCCGGCGCAGGGGGAGAGCCCGGGGCGGAGAGCTCCCGCGGGAGGAAACGAGCTTCAGCCTGGGTGTGGTCACTGCTCCTCCGAAATGGAAACGGCGCCGGGCGGGACGCCCGGCGCCAGTCTATCCGGAGTAAGGGGGGAGCCTGGACTCAGGCCGTCTTGCGCTTCCGGGGGCGGGGCGTCGCCGGGTGGAGCTGGTCCATCTTCCGGCTGAGGCCGTCGACCTTCGTGATGAGGGTCTTCAGGTCCTTCTGGGTCGGGACGTTCAGGCGGTGCAGCGCGCTCTCCAGAGCGGGCTCGACGACGGCGGTGACGCGGCGGGCGACCTCGTCGGCGATGCGGCCCGCTTCGCGGGAAACGTCGGCGCGGACCTTGTCGATGTCCGACTTCGCGGTGCGGACGACGTCCTCGACGAAGTGCTTGGGGTCCTTCGCGATCGTCTCGCCGGTCTTCCGGACGTTCGTCGCGGCGGCGCGGACCTTCGTCTCGACCTTGGCGGCGACGTTGCGGGTCTCCGCGCGAACGGCACCGACCTTGTCGGCGGCGGTCTTCAGGGCCCGGTCGATCTGCGGCGGGACGTCGAAGGGGAGGTTCTTGTGCGCGGGGGCGGCTCGGCGGGCGGGTTTCCTGGTCATTTCTTGTTCTCCTTCGTGATTCGAGCAGGCGAGGGCCTGCCATTGGTTTTCGGAGGGGTCGCCGGTCTGGCGTCCTTCGGGAACGACTCGGCGGCGAGCGTCTCGAGGTGATCGAGGCGCCTCGCCAGCTCCTGGATCTCGGCGTGGACGGCAGGGGACGCGGAGGGAGAGACCTTCCGGACGAGATCGCGAACGCGGGCGACGACGTCGGAGAGGCTCTCCCGGAATACCGTGCCGACGTCGTCCCTCAGGCGGGCGCCCTCTTCCCACGAGAGCCGGCCGCGACCGACGAGCCCGGCGACGATCCGCTCCACGTCGTTGCGGGCCGTCTCGAGCCGGCGCGCGACCGGCGCGAAGGTTTCCGCGATCTTCTCGGGCTGGGCGGCCATCCTCACGGCTCCGGCCATCCGGGCGGCGCCCACCCTCTCGGCCACTCCGGCGACCGTCTCGGCGGCGTCGCTCCCCGCTCGGAGGAGGAGGGCGATCGCGTCGGAGGAGGCAGGTATGGCGACCCGCTCGGAGGCGAGGGCCCGGGACAGGATGCGGGCCGTGATGTCGTCGCCCGTGTCAGCCGAGATGATCCGGACGCGGTCTCCATCCGCGACGCTCCGGGCGATGTCGTGGAGCGTGACGAAGCGGCGTTCGCTCTTCTCGTACAGCTTCCGGTTCCGGTACCTGACGATCTCCCTGAGGCGATGGCTCATCGTGAAAAAAAGATAACGCAGTGCGTAATCCGTGTCAAGCGGGAGGAACGCTAGCGCAGCGCGTTATTCGAGCTGCGCTCCCGGGCACGGAGCGGACCGGTCCGGTTTCCGGAGGCGCCGCAAGCGCCGGGGCGGGACTAACATTCACGGAATGAGCACCGTTGCCGCCCCTGCCCGCTACTCCCCGCCGGCCCTCCCGCGCGGGACGACGCTCCACTGCCGCTCCTGGCTGACGGAAGCGCCCTACCGGATGCTCCTGAACAACCTCGATCCGGACGTGGCCGAGCGCCGCGAGGACCTCGTCGTCTACGGCGGCTCGGGCAAGGCCGCTCGCAACCCGGCCTGCCTCGAGGCGATCCTGCACGAGCTGGAGATCCTGGGGGACGACGAGACCCTCCTGGTCCAGTCGGGCAAGCCCGTCGCGGTCTTTCGCACCCACGCGGATGCGCCCCGGGTCCTCATCGCCAATTCCAATCTCGTCCCGGCGTGGGGTACCTGGGACGAGTTCCGGCGCCTCGAGGCCCTCGGCCTGACGATGTACGGCCAGATGACGGCCGGCTCGTGGATCTACATCGGGACGCAGGGGATCCTCCAGGGGACCTACGAGACGTTCGCCGAGGCGGCGAGGCGCGACTTCGGCTCCCCCGACGGTTCCCTCGCTGGGCGGCTCGCCGTCACCGCGGGCCTCGGCGGAATGGGCGGAGCGCAGCCCCTCGCCGTGACGATGTCGGGCGGCACCGCACTCGTTGCGGAGGTCGACCCCCACCGGATCGACCGCCGGATCCAGACCCGGTACTGCGACGAGCGGATCGACGACCTCGATGCCGCCATCGACCGGGCCCTCTCGGCCCGCGACGCGAAGGAGGGAGTCTCGATCGGCGTTCTGGCGAACGCGGTCGACCTCCTCGCGCGGCTCGTGGAGCGGGGAATCGTTCCCGACCTCCTGACCGACCAGACCTCGGCGCACGACGAGCTGAACGGCTACGTCCCGCACGGTCTCCCTTACGAGGCCGCGCTCGCGCTGCGGGTCGCCGACCCGGCCGAGTACGGCCGTCGGGCGGTCGCCTCGATGGGCGAGCACGTCCGCCTGATGCTGGAGCTGCAGAGGCGCGGGGCCGTCACGTTCGACTACGGCAACAACATCCGTGCCCAGGCGGTGAAGGCCGGGGTCGCGGACGCCTTCCAGATCGAGGGCTTCGTCCCGAAGTACATCCGCCCGCTCTTCTGCCTCGGCAAGGGGCCGTTCCGCTGGGCGGCGCTCTCGGGCGACCCGGCCGACATCGCCGCGACCGACCGGGCGCTCGCGGAGCTCTTCCCGGAGAACACGGCACTCCTGCGCTGGCTCGACATGGCGGCGAAGCGGGTTGCCTTCCAGGGGCTCCCGGCGCGGATCTGCTGGCTCGGCTACGGCGAGCGCGAGAAGGCGGGGCTCGCCTTCAACGAGCTCGTCCGGACGGGGCAGGTGAAGGCTCCGATCGTCATCGGCCGCGACCACCTCGACTGCGGCTCCGTCGCCTCCCCGAACCGGGAGACGGAAGCGATGAAGGACGGCAGCGACGCCATCGCCGACTGGCCGCTCCTGAACGCGCTCGTGAATACGGCGGCCGGCGCGACGTGGGTGTCGATCCACCACGGCGGGGGAGTCGGCATCGGGTACTCGATCCACGCCGGGATGGTGGTCGTGGCGGACGGGACCGAAGCCGCCGCGCGGCGGCTCGCGCGGGTCCTGGTGAGCGATCCCGGCATGGGCATCGTGCGGCACGTCGACGCCGGGTACCCGGAAGCCATCGCCTGCGCCGATGCGCACGGCGTCGCGATCCCGATGCGGCGTTGAAGAACCGCCGGGTGGTGGCGCCGCTCCTCGGCGTCCTCGCCGCGGCGGGGCTCGCGGGAGCGCTCGCCGCCCGGCTCGGCCCTCTGTCCGATGGGGTGGAGGTCCGGCGTGCCGGGTATCTGACGGGGCGGGCCGCCAGGATCCTGGAGCGGGACGCGGCGCGGCTGGCCGCCTCGTCGAGGCGTCTGGCCGCAGACCCGGCGCTTCTCGAGATCGTCGAGGGGGGGAGCGGCGGCGTTCGGCCGGGGCGCCTCTTCGCGCTCCTGGGCTCGGCGCTTCCGAAGGAGAGCGGCTGGGGCGTCGTCCTGCTCGACCGGTCGGGAGGAGCCGTCGCGTGGGCGGGCGAGCCCGGAGACCTTCCCGCCCCCGCCGCCGGGCGCAAGGGGAGCTTCGCGGTCACGTTCCGTGTGACGCAGGGGACCCTGTCTCACGAGTCCTCCATCGGCCGCGCCCTGGAGTCGAGGGGGCGGGTCGTCGTGACGCGCCGATTCCCGACCGGAATCGTCCGGCCGGATCTGCTCGAGGCACGCCCCCGGGCCGGCATTCCGACGCTGCGCCAGGTTCGGGTCCGGGCTTCGAACGTTCCGGGCCGGCTCCTGGCGCTCGCGCTGGAACCGGCTGCGCCGGCCCTCGTCGAGGACGACGTCCGCCGATCGCTGGCCCGGCCCTGGGCGCTCCTGGGCGCCCTCGCGGCTCTGGCGCTCGGCTTCCAGGCCCGGGCTCCGTCGACAGGGGTCGTGGCGGCTCGGCTTCTCCTCCTTCTGGCCGTTCCGGCAGCGGAGACCGGGACCTTCGCGCCGATCCTGAGCGACCCGACCGGCCTCCTCGCAACGCCCTTCGACGTCGCGCTGACCGGCTTCGTGGCGATCCTTCTCTTCCGCTCGGCGCTCTCGACGGGCGGGAAGGAGCAGCGCCGCGCGCCGTGGCGCGTGGCGGCCGGAGGGCTGGCCGTCGCGATCGCCGCCGTCCCGGTCCTTCTCGGTATGACCGGCGGGCGATCGGCTCCGTCGCTTCTCCTGGGGCTGGGCCTCTTCATGGGCCCGCTGGAGGCGCCGCTCTCGTCCGCGGGGCTCGTGGCCCTTTCGAGCGCCCTGCTGGGCATCTCGGCCCTCCTGGCGTCCAGGGCGGTTCGCGCCGGCCGCACGGCCGTCGGACTGGGTGTCGCCGGCCTGGCGGCGTCGGGCTGGTCGTTCTTCGCCGTTCCGTCCGTCGCGACGACGGCCCTCCTGATCGTGGGAAGCGTCCTTCTCGCGGCGAGCCTGTCCGAGCGGGTCCGGGCGTATGGGACGTCGGACCTCCTCTCGAGGGCCGTCGCCGTCGCGTTCGTCGTGGGGGCCGGGGCCTTCGTGACCGGGGCCGGCGCCTCGCTGGGCCGGGTCCTCGGCACCGACGGCCGCCTCGAAAGGGCCGCCTCGCGGTCGAGCCTCGACCGGGAGCGGCTCGAGGAGGAGGAGCCCGCGGCGTGGGAAGCGCGGGTCGGCAGGCCGGAGCTCGACCCCTGGCGTCCGGACGGCGGGCGGACGCAGATGAGCGATCTCGCCCGCGCCCTCTGGGTGCGCGGACGGACCGGCGGTTTTCCCGAGCCGGGCGATCTCCTCACCGTTCGCGACGAAGCGGGGCGGGTCCTCTCCTCGTTCGGGACGATGCGGCCGGGTGACGAGGGGAGGGGAACCGCGATCGGCCTCGGGCTTCCGGTGCCGGGTACGGTCGGGGTCCTGTCGCGGGTGCCGTGGCCCGATGCGGACGAGGAGGATCCCCTTCTGGTGGCTCTCTTCGGCGAACCGGACTGGGCGGACCGTCCCGTGGAGCGGATCGATTTCGACGGTGCGGGCCGGCCGCTGGGAAGGGGGCGCCTCGAGAGGTCCGATCTCTCGGAGCCGCTCCTGGCCGGCGCCCGTCGCGAAGGGACCACGTGGGGCACGGAGCTGTCGGGTGGCCGGCGCTTCCGGATGACGGTTCGCGGCGCGGGGAGCGGCTACGTCGGGTGGGCCGTCGAGATCCCCACTCCGGCGTTCGCGCTCGGCTCGGTCGTCGCCTCCGCCGAGATGGCCCTGCCATTCGCCCTCCTCGTCGTTCTCGGGGGAGAGCTCCTCGTTCTCGGACGCGCCCGCCAGGGTCGTCGCCCTGGTTCGGGGAGAAGGTTCTTCGGCTCGTTCCGGGGACGCCTCGCGCTCGCCCTTCTCGTTTCGGGCGCCGTTCCCCTGGCGGCCGGCGCCGTGATGGTTCGCACCGCCCTCGATCGCTCCTCCGCGCGCGCCACCGAGCGGCGCGCGCTCCAGCTCCTGACGGAGGGGCGCCGCGTCCTCGAGGAGAGGTTCGCGGGAACGCCGTCGCCCGCCGAGCTGAACCGGGCGGCCTCGATCGTCGGCGTCGACCTCCTCCTCTATCGCGACGGAGCCCTCGCCGCGGCCTCCCGAGCCGTTCCCGTGGCGGCGGGCCTGGCGCCGGAGCGGCTCGCTTCGCTCGTCGCGGCGGCGCTCGCGAACGGCGCGAGCGAAGCCGCGGTCCTCAGGGCGCCGGTCCGGCCGGGTGAGAGGCGGATGGCGGAGGCGGCGGTGACGCTCTCGCGGGAAGAGCGGACGACGCTCGCCGTCGTTCTCGGAGAGGACACCGCGGGGCGCGAAGGGGTGGACGCGCTCGTCCTTCTCGCCGTGGGTGTCGCGCTCGGGGCCCTGGCGATCGGGGGCCGCGGGGCCCTCGCGCTGTCCAGGCCCCTCGAGGACCTGGTCGCCGCGGCGGAACGCGTCGGCGCCGGCGAGACGCCCGGGCCGATTCGAACGCCGGACACGGTCGACCTCGCGCGGCTCGTCGAAGCCTTCGGAGTCATGTCGGAGAGGGTGAGAGAACGGACGGAGTTGCTGGAACGCGAACGGGAGGCGGCCGTGAGCGTCCTCGGAAGCCTGACTCCCGCGGCCGTTCTCTTCCGCGAGGAGGACGGGCGCGTTCTCTTCGCGAATCCGGCCGCCGACGCTCTCCTCGCGGGGGGCGAGCGGATCGCCGAACGGCTCGGTGCGCCCCTGTTCGCTCCCGTCCTGGCGGCGCTCGGGCACGCGAGGCCGTACGAGACGAGAGTCACCCTCCCTGTGGATGGCGGCGAGAAGGTGCTGCGGGTCGTCGTTGCCGATCTCTCGGCCGACTCGGAAGGTCACCGGACCGTACTCCTCCTGGAAGACCTGACCGACTTCACTCGCGCCGAGCGGCTCGAGACCTGGGTCGAGGCGGCCCGTGCAGTGGCCCACGACATCAAGAACCCCCTGACGCCGATTCGGCTGACGGCGGAGCGTCTCGTGCGAAGCAGCCAGAGAGGCGTTCCTCTCGACGCCGGGAGGATCGTCGAGGCGGCGTCGACGATCCTCCGGCAGGTGGATCTCCTGACGGAGCGGACGGGGCGGCTCTCCCGGTTCGCGAGCCCGGCGGCGCCCCAGAGGGCGCTCCTCACGGGCGAGGGCCTGGCGGCGCTGCTGGCGGAGGTGGCGTCCGACTTCGCCGCCCACGCGACCGTTCGCGTCTCCTGGCGGGCGGAAGAAGGGCTCGGAAGGCTTCTCGTGGACCGTTCCCTGCTGCGGGACGCCGTGTCGAACTTCATCCTCAACGCCGTGGAGGCGCTGAGCGAAACCGGGGGGCAGGTCGAGGTCGCGGCGAGGCGCGTCGGCGCTCCGAACGGAGGCGACGGCGTGGAAGTCGCGTGCGAGGACGATGGGCCGGGAGTTCCCGAAGGGGATCTCCACCGGATCTTCGATCCTTCCTTCTCGACGAAATCCCGTGGTTCCGGGATGGGACTGGCGGCCGCGCGCCGCGCCGTCGAGGAGCACGGCGGAAGGCTCCTGGCCGAACGCTCGCCGCTGGGAGGGCTTCGAATTGGGTTCGTCCTGCCGGCGGCCGGCTGATATGATTTTTGAAATGCCCTCCTCATCAATGCTCGCGCGTCGCATCGCCGTCGGTCTCTTTCTGCTCGGCGCATTCGGAACGGGCGCATGCAAAAAGGGCCTGCCGCTCGTTGGCCGGGGCTCTCCAGCTCCGCCTCCTCGCGAGGACGCGCTTTTCCTGGCCGAGGCCCCCGCGGTGGTCCCGGAAGACCTCGCTGGGGAATTCGACGCGATGGGGGTCCGCCGCCTCTACGTCGCCGCGGCGTCGCTGACGGCGGGAGGGCAGGTCCGTTCCTTCCCGCCGCCGCCGAACGCGATCGACCGGCCGGTCGTCCTCGTCCTCATGGGGGAACCGGGCGCCGAGGGGAGCCTCCGATCGGGTTCACCCGAGGCTACCGGTGAGGCCTGGGCGAGCGGCGCCGCCAAGCTCGTGGCAGAGGCGAAGGGATGGGCCCGGGTTTCCGGCGTTCACCTGCACCTCCTCCCCTCGGCAACCGACGCGCCGGCTCTCGGAAAGGCGCTCGCCGTCGTCAAGGCGCGACTGAAGGGGCTGACCCTCTCGGTGACGGTGCTGCCGGGGGCGCCCGAGGACACGTGGGCGCCCCTCGAAGGGGCCGCCGACGAGGCGCTCGTCTTCTCCTTCGGACGCCGTCCGGAGACCGCGGACACGTTCGTCAAGGAGATGTCCCAGGAGGAGGCGAAGGCCTTTCCGATCCCGTTCCGGCTCCTGCTCGTTCCGGGCGGCTATGGCGTTGCGGGCACGGGTGCCAAGGCACGCCGCCTCGCCGACGGCGAGCTCGACAAGCTTTCCGAGGACCGGAACCTCGATTTCGACTTTGCCGCCGTCCTCTCCAGCGATCCCGGGAGCATCTACAACTTCAAGCCGAGGGCCGGGTACGAGAAGACCAGCAACCTCCTGACGGGCGACGGCGGACGGGCCCGGTTCGATCTCCTCCCCTTCGCCGACCTCGTGCGCTTCGTCTCGACGACCTCGAGGTGGAGCGCACCCCGCCTGGCGGGCCGCGTCTTCCTACTCGACGGCGTGCCCCGGGATGGCCGCCTGAGCGGCTACCCGGCCGTGCGTGCGCTGCTGACGGGAAAACCCTGGGAACCGAGTCTCTCCGTAGAGCCGGTGGCCGGGTCCGGCAGGGGGGGCGAGGTCTGGCTGCGCGTGTCGAATCCGGGGCCGACGCCGAGCGAGCTGTCGCGATTCGGGAACCAGGTCACGATTCGGCTCGAAGGGGGCGTCTTCACCGCCCTTGGTGCGGGAGACTTCGACCGGTACGAGATCTTCGCCTCCGCGCGGGACATGAAGCAGGTGGCCCCGTTCGGGCGGGCGACGGTCTGCCGGCTCTTCGAGAACTTTTTCGGGCCGGAAGAGGCGAACCTCGTCGGGCCGATCCGGATCGCCGGAGGACGGCCCCGCGCCTTCGTTTCGTACCAGCTCACCCTGCCCGACGGGCGCACGCTGACCGGAGCCGAGACCGAAGTCGCCATCTCGGCGCCACCGGCCTCGTCGAAGCCGGTGAAGGAAACGTCGAAGAGCCAGCCCCCGATCCCGAAGCTGAAGAGACGCTGAATCGGGAGCCGCCCGTCAGGCGTCGGGCAGCAGGCCTCGTTCGGCGATTGCCGCTTCGGCGATTCGCACCGCCAGGAGAGCGCCGGGGCGGCGCAGATCGTCGGAGGCCAGGAAGAGCCGGCACGCCGCTCCGGCGGATTCCGATCGGATGAGAAGGGTCTCGTCGCGCCCGGCGGCGTCGAGGATTCCGGCCGGCCCGTCCACTTCGGCCTCGGCGAATCCGCGGCCCGCGGCCAGGAGGACGGAGCGGAGGGCTTCGGTGCCCGGCGCCTCGCCCTCGAAGCGAACCTCGAGACGCAGGGTCGTGCCGTGGAAGACGCTGGCCCGGGCCGAAAGGATGCCGATGGTCAGATCCCGGCCCAGGAGGGCTCGGACGTCGCCGGCGACACGGGCCTCGTAGGCGTCCGAGTCGGCGGGGAAGTAGAGGTTGAAGGCGCTCTGGGTGCCGAGGTGCTCCTTCGGAACGCTCCGGAACGACGCGACGGCGATCGCCTGCTGGAAGAGCTCGTCGAGGGCGTCCTTCCCGAGGTCGCTCGCAGGCCGGTCGATCGCCACGGTGACGGCCTGGACGGGGCGGAGAGTCGCGAGCGCGGCGACGGAGTCCGCCAGGACGATGGCGGCCGGATCGCGCAGGAGAAAGTGGTCGCCTGCCGGCAGCGGGGAGGGGAGAGCCTCCCGCAGCGCGTCGACGAAGGTCCCCATCGTCCGCTGACCCGAAAGGTCGATGACGAGGCAGCCGTCAGGGCCTCTCTGGGAAAGGAAACGACTGGTGGCCTTCGCCGGGCCGCAGAGGAAGGCGATCTGGCAGGTGGAGAGACTGTCCGGCTCGAGGGCGGCCACGTAGGCCGCCTCCCCGTCGTCCTCGGTCAGAAAACCGGAGGAGGGGTCGCCGGTCTGGAGCAGGTGGAGGTGGGCGGCCGGAAAGCCGCGTTCGCGCAGGACGGCCTTGACGTCACGACCGACGAGAGTCCCGGGGTCTACGAGGGCGACGGAGAGGCCCCTCATGCCGGGGCTCCGGCCGCGGGCGGCATCTTGCGGGGGAGGAGCGCCGTGACGAGACGCGTCACCGGAGCGGAGAGGGCGTAGACGAGGGCGATCCCGGCGAGGCAGACGTCCGGCCGCCACGCCGCGACGGCGACGACCACGAAGACGATGAGCAGGACGAGGCGGGCCGACCGGCGGGAACGGAAGTCGACGTCCTTGAAGGACTTGTACCGGAACGTCGAAACCATGAGGAAACCGAGGACGAGGGTGATGGCGAGGAACGCGGCCGAGATCCGCGGGTCGGTGGAGAGCGACTCGGGGATTACCCAGATGAGCCCGCAGAGGGCCCCGGCCGCCGCCGGAATCGGGAGGCCGACGAACCACCTCTTGTCGACGACGTTCAGCTGAACGTTGAAGCGGGCGAGACGGCAGGCTCCGCAGACGAGGAAGAGGAACGAGGTGAGGAGCCCTGTCCGGTCGTAGCCGGAGAGGGTCCAGTGGTAGACGAGAAACGCCGGTGCCAGACCGAACGAGAGGACGTCCGCGAGGGAGTCGAGCTGCTCGCCGAAGGCCGACGTCGAGCCCGTCAGGCGGGCCACCCGGCCGTCGAGCGAGTCGAGGAAGCCGGCCAGAAAGATGAGGCCGGCGGCGAGGTCGTACCGGGCGTGGCCCGCCGCGTCGAGCGAAAGGTAGCCACAGAAAATGTTTCCGACCGTGAAAAGGGCCGGGATGACGTAAACGCCGCGGCGGGCGCCGCGGCGCTGAACCTCTTGGGAGGCTCCAGTCATGGATGTGTCGACGGGACCGTACCTGTCGAGCGCGAGCCGGCCCTAATGGGGCGCTCCCACGCGGGCCCTGTGCTCACGAGCGATCTCCTCCATCCGGTCCTTCACGATGAGCTTTTGTTTCTTCAGGCGTTTCTCTTCGCCCTCCTCGTCGGACGAGAGGAACGTCTTTGAAGCGAGCTCGGCGAGCCGCTTCTCGAAGTCGTGATGGGTGCGGACGAGGTTCTTGAACTCCTCGTGGGACTGGGCCAGCTCGCGCTTCAACTCTTCGGTCAAAGTCGGCATGAACACCTCCTCGAAGTGGATTTCGAAAGAGCCGCGTCGAGTCTCCCTTTTTCGAAGGGGCAGAGTCAAGGTCAAGGTCGTCGCGGCTGCAGAAACAGAGACATCACGAGGGCGTCCTCTCCGTCGGCGTAGTACTGCGGGCGGCGCCCCACCTCCCGGAACCCGAGCAACGTGTAGAAGTTACGGGCCGGCAGGTTCGACGGACGGACCTCCAGGAAGATTTCTTCGGCCAGGATCCGGGCGGAGAGGCCGAGAACCTCCTTCATCAGGAGCCCGGCGATGCCCTGGCGGCGCCAGCGCGGGTCGACGGCGATCTTGTTGACGTGAATCTCGCCCGCCGCGAAGGCGCAGAAGACGTAGCCCGCGAGCATCCCGTTGGGGGCGCGCACGACCCGGTTGAACCGATGGGCCGTTCCCACCTCCGAGGCGAAGAACTCCCTTTTCCACGGTATGGGGAAGGAGATCCGTTCCAGCTCCGCGACCGCGTCCAGGTCGGCCGGCCGGACGTCTCGGATGGTCAGCTCCTCGGCGAGAGCGCTCATCCGGCTTCCCCCGGCCCGAATCTCTCGATGGCCGCCGGGAGACGGCCGTAGACGAGGGAGCCCGGCTCTGCGTCCGGAGCGCGCCGGGCGAGGTCCGCCGCGGCGGGGGCGAGGAGGAGGGCCTCGGAGCCGAGGTCGATCGCCGGAACGCCAGCCCGTACGGCATCGTTCGCGGCGGTCTCCCTGGAGAGCCGTTCCTCCCCGGGCGAGAGGACCCCTCCGCGGCGGCACCGCCGATGGACCTCTCCGCGCAGGGCTTCGAGGAGAAAGTCGGCGTCCGGCGGGACGGGGACCGCCCCGGAGGCCGTCTCGAAGGTCGGCACCGGGACGAGCAGGGCACCCGTCGCCCGGGCCAGGCCGCGGGCGAAGGCCAGGGAAGAGCGAAGCCCGGTGAAGGAGCCGGGACCCGAGACGACGGCGATCCGGTCGAGGTCGCCGGGGACGAGCCCGACGGCCAGGAGGAGCGAGGCCACGGCTGGCGCAAGCGCTTCGGCTCCCAGCCGCGGCAGCTCGACCGTCCGCGGCGCTCCGTCGTCGATCGCGACGGCGAGGGAGGGCCGGGGGGTCGCCGTGTCGATGGCGAGAAGCCTCATCGGCGTACCGGCGATGGTAGCAGGGAGCCGGGGAATTCCCGCGGGGCGCCCGGGCCCTTCAGCCCCCTGCTACCATCGCCCCCCTTCCGATGCGGACGACCCCGATGCTCGAGCAGTACTGGGCCCTGAAGCGGGAGGTCCCGGACGCGATCCTCCTCTACAGGCTCGGGGACTTTTACGAGATGTTCTTCGAGGATGCCGAGGCGGCCGCGCCCCTTCTCGGTCTCGTCCTCACGGCCCGTCACCGCGACACCGACATCGAGGCGCCGATGTGCGGCATCCCGCATCACGCCCTCGATTCCTACGTCGCCCGGCTCGTCTCGGCCGGCCGCAAGGTGGCGATCGCGGACCAGACCGAGGCGCCGCAGAAAGGGAAGACCCTCGTCGCCCGGAAGATCGTCCGCGTCCTCACTCCCGGGACGCTCGTCGACCCGGAGCGCCTCGACTCGAGGCAGGCGAACGACCTGGCCGCGATCGTCCTGTCGACGGACGCGCCCGCCCTCGCCTACCTGGACCTCTCGACGGGGGAGTTCACCGTGGTCCGCCTCGACGGAACCGGGCCCGCCGAGATGCTCTCCCGCCGCACGGCGAAAGAGCTCGTCGCATTTCCTTCCGAGCGGGAGGCGGTGGCGCGCCTGCTCGAGCCGCTCGGCTCCGAGGCCCCGGTCCTGTCGATCCTCCCCAGCGAGTCGCCAAGGGGCCGGAGCGCGGCCGACCTCCTCGAAGGGCACTTCCGCACCTCCACCCTCGCCGGCTTCGGGCTCCCCGCCGCGGGCCCGCTCGTCGAAGCCGCCGCGGCCGTCCTCGCCTATGCCCGCTCGACGCAGAAGGCCGACTGCGCCCACGTGACGACCTTGCGGACCGAGTCGGCGGGGGAAGGCCTCGTCGTCGACGCCCTGACGCAGGGGCACCTCGAGCTCTTCCGCTCTCTCCGGGACGGGGGGCGGACGGGAACCCTCCTCTCCGTCGTCGACCGGACGGGGACTCCGTTCGGCGCACGAGCCCTTCGCCGGGTGCTGGAGCAGCCCCTGGGCGGCAGGGAGGCGATCGAGGAACGCCTCGACGCGGTGGAAGAGCTGGTCTCCAGCCCGGCGCGCCTCGAGCCGCTGGGGGCGGCTCTCGGGACGTTTCCGGACCTGCCTCGTCTCCTTGCCCGGGTCGCCGTCGGAAACGCGACCCCGCGGGACCTCTCCGCCCTCGGCCTCGGCCTGGCCCGGGCGGCCGCGCTCGGCCCGCTTCTCGACGGTGCCGTCTCCACGCTCCTCTCACCCGGCGGTGGGGCGTATCCCGAGGGCGTGCCGGACGCCCTCGCGGCCCGCCTCGCCGCGACGCTCGTAGAGGCTCCGCCCGTCTCGCCGAAGGAGGGGGGGCTCGTCCGCGACGGCGTGGACGAGACCGTCGACGAGCTCCGGAAGCTTCGTCTCGACGCCGCGACGCTCCTCGGCGCGCTGGAATCCGCCGAGCGCGCCCGCAGAGGGATCCCGACCCTGCGGGTGAAGTTCAACCAGGTCTTCGGGCACGTCTTCGAGGTGCCCGGATCCGCGCGGGCGAAGATCCCGGAGGACGCCGTGAAGCGGCAGACGCTCGCGTCGGTGGAACGCTACGCGACGGCCGAGCTCGGTGCCCTCGACGAGAAGCTCCGCTCGGCCGACGACAGGCTGGCCGAGCGGGAAGCGGAGATCTTTCGCGAGCTCTGCGCCGCCGCGACGGCCGAGGCGGCCGCCGTCGGAGCCCTCTCCTCCCGCCTCGCGCTCCTGGACGTCCTCGTGTCCCTGGCCCGCGTGGCACGGGCGGAACGCTGGTGCCGGCCTCGCCTCGTCGCCGAACCGGTCCTCTCGATCTCGGACGGGCGGCATCCGGTCGTCGAGGCGCTACGCCGCCGCGAGGCCTTCGTCCCCAACGACACGGAGCTGGGAGGGGAGGCGCGCGTCGTCATCCTGACGGGGCCGAACATGGGCGGAAAGTCGACCTACCTGCGGCAGAACGCGCTCGTCGTGCTACTGGCGCACGCGGGCTCGTTCGTTCCGGCGTCGGCGGCGACGGTCGGCCTCTGCGATCGGGTCTTCACCCGCGTCGGCGCGTCCGACTCCCTCGCCCGGGGCGAGTCGACGTTCCTCACCGAGATGGCCGAGACGGCGCACATCCTCCGGCACGCGACGCCCCGCAGTCTCGTCGTCCTCGACGAGATCGGGCGCGGGACCGCGACGTTCGACGGGCTGTCGCTCGCCTGGGCGATCGCCGAGCACCTTCACGACGCGCCGGGCGCTCCCGCGCGGGTCCTCTTCGCGACGCACTACCACGAGCTCACCGAGCTCGCCCTCGTCCGCCCCGGCGTGAAGAACCGGACGATGTCGGTGAAGGAGTGGAAGGGCGAGGTCGTCTTCCTCCGGAAAGTCGTCGACGGCGTCGCCGACCGCTCCTACGGCGTCCAGGTGGCCAAGCTCGCGGGGATCCCCGCGGTCGTGACCGACCGGGCGAAAGAGATCCTCCGTAACCTCGAGAAGCAGCAGCTCGACGTCGGAGGGAGGCCGCGCCTGGCCGAGCACGCCGGGGCCCCTCCGCCGCCGGACGTCCAGCTCGACCTTTTCCGCGGCCAGGAGGAGGTCGTCGTCGACGCGCTCCGCAGGCTGGACCTCGACACCCTCACGCCGCTCGCGGCGCTGAACCTGCTCGCCTCGCTCCGCGCGCGGCTGGAAGGACTGGAATGAACGGAGCCTCCCGCCTCGTCGTCGGTTTCGAAGGGCCCGCCCTCACGGCGGACGAACGCTCGTTTCTCGCGGTCCGCAGGCCTCTCGGAGTGATCCTCTTCGCCCGCAACCTCGAGTCGGCCCCGCAGGCCGCCGCGCTCGTCGAGGAGATCCGGGCCGCCTGCGACCCGGCACCGCTTCTCTTCGTCGACCAGGAGGGGGGACCCGTCGACCGGATCGGCCCGCTCCTCGGCGTCTCCTTCCCGTCGGCCTCCTCGCTGGCGGACAAGGGGGTTCACCGGGTCCAGGAGTGCGCCTTCCTGATGGGGCGGGCGGCGCGGCTGCTCGGCTTCGACGTCGACTTCGCCCCCGTCCTCGACCTGGCGATCCCCGGAGCCGGCGAAAAGGTCCTGGCGGGACGCTCCTTCGGATTCCACACCGAGGACGTCGTCCTCGCCGGCTCGGTCTTCCTGCACGGCCTGGCCCGGGCGGGGATCGTCTCGTGCCTCAAGCATTTCCCGGGTCTGGGGCGCGGCCCCGTCGACTCCCACCTGGCGCTTCCCGTCGTCGACGCCCACGACGTCGACCTGATGGTGACCGACGTCGCCCCGTTCACGAAGCTCGCCCGATCGTCCGACGCGGTCCTGGTGGGCCACGCGGCCTATCCCGGCTTCACGGGGGACGAGACCCCCGCGACCCTGTCTTCCCGGATCCTCGCGATCCTCAGGGAGCGGATCGAGTGGGACGGGGTCGTCTACTCCGACGACCTCGGGATGGGGGCGCTCGGCGCCAGGAGCCTCGGGGAGCGCGTTTCCGGCGCGGCGCGCGCCGGCTGCGACGTCCTCGTCGTTTCGGCGAGCCTCGCCGACGCGATCGGCGCGGCCGACCGGCTCGAAGCCGAGGGGCTCGCGGAGGCTCCCGAGCCGCTCGCGCGGATCGAGACGCTCCGGCGGCGCGCCGCCGGATTCCCCCGGACGCCATTCGGCCCGGAGGCGTGGGACGCGCTCCGGGCCGAAGTGGAGTCGTGGCTCGAAGAGCTGTCGAAGCCGCGGGCCCCGCGGGACTTCGACGGCCCGTTCCCGTCCTAGAAAGGAACGCTGTCGTCCGGGTCTTCGGACGTGTGGGGATCGGAGGCGCCGGGGCCCGCCGGGGCGGCGCCACCGCGCGCGCCGTCGGGACGGCCGCCGAGCATCCGCATCTCGCGAGCCTTGACCTCCGTCATGTACTTCTTCTGGCCGCTCTCCTTGTCGTCCCAGCTCCGGGTCTGGATGGAGCCCTCGATGTAGACGAGCTGGCCCTTCGACAGGTAGCGCTCGCAGATCTGGGCGAGCTTCGGGTCCATCACGACGACCTTGTGCCACTCGGTCCGTTCCTGCTTCTGGCCGCTCGTCTTGTCGGTCCAGCTCTCGGACGTCGCGAGGCTCAGCTTGGCCATCGTCGAGCCGGAAGGCAGCGCCTTGATCTCCGGATCCCCTCCGAGGTGGCCTACGAGAATGACCTTGTTCACGGAACCCGCCATGGGTGTTCCTCCTCCGCTTCCGATCTGAATGGCGCGCGAGGATATCAGAGGCGTCCGGGGCGTCCGGAGGGCCCGCCTGCGAGAATGGGATCGTGATCCTGCTACTCCAGCGAGTCTCCCGCGCCGCCGTCCGCGTCTCTGGCCAGACAGTGGGGGAGATCGGGCGCGGTCTCCTCGTCTTCGCCTGCGTCGAGCCGGGAGACGGCCTCGACGCGATGGACGACGCGGCCCGCAAGACGGTCGAGCTCCGGGTCTTCGAGGACGATCAGGGGAAGATGAATCTCGACGTGACGCAGGTGGGGGGCGCGGTGCTCGCCGTCTCGCAGTTCACGCTCGGGGCCGACCTCTCACGCGGGCGGAGGCCCGGGTTCGAGGGGGCGGCCCGCCCCGACGAGGCGAGGCCGCTCTTCGGGCGCTACCTCGCGGTGCTTCGCGCCTCGGGGGTCGTCGTGGCGACCGGGAGCTTCGGGGCGTCGATGGAGGTGGAGCTCTTGAACGACGGTCCCGCCACCTTCTCGTGGCGGACGAAGCGGCGCGAGGTCGGATCCGAAGCGATACGGGACCGGGACTAGGCTGACGACGAAGATCACCAGGACGAGGACGGCAACGGCGCGTCGTCTCGGGTCGAGCGGCGTCTCCGCGTCGCGGAGCTGGGCCCGGCCGAAACGGCTGAGGACGATCACGATGACCGCCCACAGCCCCCAGCCTGGAAACAGGAACCACCCGGCGGCGGCAAGAACGGCGACGAGCGGCCAGCGCAGAGCTTTGTGTGCGGTTGGCGAGACGGCGAAGAGCGTGTGACCCCCATCCAGCTGTCCTGCCGGAAGGAGATTGAGCGCCGTGACGAGGAAGCCGAACCAGGCGGCGAAGAAAGTCGGGTGCTCGAGGACCTGGACGCTCGTGAAAGCGTGCCCGGTCAGGAGGATCTGGAGACCCTTTACGACCAAGGGGTAACCGAACAGAGTCGCATCCGGCGGCACGGGATCGAAGTTCAGCCGGGTGTGGAGGATTCCGTAGCATGCGAACGGGAGCGCAACCACGAATCCGGCGATGGGGCCGGCCACGGCCATGTCGAAGAGGGCTCGCTTGTCGCGGATCGGCTCTCGGACCTTGATGACCGCCCCGAAAGTCCCAGGCATGACGAAATACGGCTGAATCGGCAGGATCAAAGGCAGGAAAAACGGTGGCGAGGCGTCGAGTCCGTAGCGTCGGCACATGAGGTAGTGGCCGAGCTCGTGCGCAAAGAGGATGAGCAGCAGCGGGACCGAGTAGCCCAAGCCGGCCAAGACGAGCGCCGGCGTGATCCCGAGGAGGCCCGAGCGCGGGTCGACCAGGGCGAGACGCGGGTCGAAGCCAGCGGCAAGTCCAATCCCCACGATCGTCGTCGTCCCGAACGTCAGGACGAGAAGGAGCGCGTGAAGCCACCACCGCTCCCTGCGCGGGGGAGGCTGGAGTGGAGCCCGATACGGGGCCTCGAAAATGTACGGAGGCTGGGGCGGGAGCGCGGGAAGGGGAGCGAGGGGCGGTTCGGAGCTGCTCAGGTCCGCTCCGGGGAGGGCGCGACCGGGTCGGCCGCCGGCTCCTCGACCGTCATCAGGTCGCGGAGCTCCTTCCCGGGCTTGAAGCGAATGGTGAAACCGGGCGGAATCTCCACCTGTTCGTCCGGGCGCTTGGGGTTGCGTCCGATCCCCTTCTTGCGCCGCTTGACGAGGAAGACTCCGAAACCGCGCAGCTCGATGCGTCCTCCCGACGCGAGCGAACGGCGCATCGTCTCGATGATCGTCTCGACGGCGCGGGACGCCTTGATCCTGGCGACGCCCGTCTCCTCGGTCACGCAGTTGACGAGGTCGTTCTTGATCATTCGGGCGAAGTGTAAATCAAGTCGGGTCTAGAGGCTGCGAAGCCGGTTCTTCAGCAGGAGGATCTCGAGAGCGATCGCCGTCAGCGCCCCGAGGCGTTTGAGCTCCATCGCCTTCGGCGGCGCCTCGCCCGGCCGGACCTGGCCGACGAGGAAGAGGACGCTCTTCCCCTTCAGCGTCACGGGAACCGCCGCGATCACGGCCGGGAAGGCCCCGCCGAGCGCTTCGAGGACCCGGCGGTTGCCGGGAAGGTCCGGGCAGGGGCCGACGTAGAAGCCGTCGGTGTTGCGCAGGGAGGCGAAGAGCGACGGCTCGGAGAACGCGACGGAGAAGGACCGAAGCCCGTCCGGAGGCTCGGGAACGGCGGCCCAGCCGATGACGCGATCGGCCTGGGCGATGAAGAGCGCCGCCCGCTGAAGGAGCCGGCTCGCCTCTCTGAGGACCGCGGCGGCGATGTCGTCCCGCGACTCGGCTCGCGACAGGCTCGCGAGAAGGTCGGCGGGAGCCTCCTCCTCGACGAGAGGGGAGGTCTCCTCGCCTCCGACGGCGCTCGTCGACTCGTCGGGCGCCGTCGAGGCCTCGGCGGCGGACCGGAGGTTCCTCTCCTCGTGCTCGCCGAGCTCGATCTCGACGACGGGAGCGTTCGGAACGCGAGGCGGCGCCGGAGGTTCGACGGCGTCGGGCCTGGCAGGCGGGACGGGAGGGGAAGGGGCGGGAGCCTCCTCCCGCACCGGCTCCGGGGCCGGGCGCGGGGCGGGCGCGGCGGCGTCGGGGGAGAGGGGCCGGAGAACCGCGGACGAGGTGCGCAGGAACGGCTTCGGCGTCTTCGGCGCCGCGACGGCGACCATCCCGCCTCCCGCGTCGATCTTCGCGGCGAGCTCCGGATAGCGCGGATCGACCGTCGCCCCGTAGTGCTTCGCGAGGGCGACCTGGACCCGCAGGTCGAGGGCGACGAACGGGCTGATGGCGAGGCCGGTGAGAAAGGAGATCTCGTCGAGAGCGGGAAGATCCTTCGGGTCCCGCATCGCGATGGAGAGGTTCCGGCCGAGGCGCCGGAAGGGAATGACGAACAGGCTCCCGGCGAGCTTGCCGGGCACGAGCCGCAGGATGTCTGGGCGGATCTCGACGAGATCGGCCGGGGAGCAGGTGGCGACCCCGTGCTGCACGGCGAGCCCTCTGAGGAGGAGGTCCTCGCGGATTCCGCCCAGCTCGAGGAGGTTCGTGCAGAAGCGCCCGCGCAGGCGTGCCTGCTGGGCGATCGCCCGGTCCCGAAGCTCCGCGGAGACCGCTTTCCCTCCGACCAGGATTTCACCGATCCGGCGTCGCACACGCAGAATCTAGCAGGATCGGCGGCGGACGCCGGTTAGAATTCCGTGGTCATGACGTCAAGACCCCTCAGAGTCCTCATCGCCAAGCCCGGCCTCGACGGTCACGACCGTGGCGCCAAGGTGATCGCCCGCGCCCTGCGCGACGCCGGAATGGAGGTCATCTACACCGGCCTCCGGCAGACCCCCGAGCAGATCGCCGCGGCGGCCGTCCAGGAAGACGTCGACGTCGTCGGCATCTCCATCCTCTCGGGCGCCCACAACGTCCTGGTGCCCGAAGTCATCGCCGCTCTGACCCGCCGGGGTGCCGAAGGAGTCTCCGTCGTCGTCGGCGGAATCATTCCCGACCGGGACATTCCCGGCCTCACGGGAGCCGGTGTCAAGGCCATTTTCCCTCCGGGGACCCCGACCACGACCGTCATCGAGAAGGTCCGCGCGCTGGCCCGCCCCGAGGAGGCGCTCGCGGCTTCCTGAGGCCCTCCGGGGCTCGCCCGGGCGAGGCTGCCGCGGGCGTCCCGATGCCGTCCGCGCGGGCGGAAGGGAACCGGCCGCTAGAATCGCCGCGTGACCGACGTTCTCGCCAGCCGCATCGACCCCACCTCCGAGGAATACCTTCAGAACCGGGAGCACCACGAACGGCTGGCGCGCGAGCTGCGCGAGCGCGTTGCCGCGGCCCGCGAGGGGGGCGGCCTCAAGGGGTCCTCCCGCCAGGCCGAGCTCGGAAAGCTCTCCGTCCGCGGGCGGATCGAACGCCTCCTCGACCACGACACGGCCTTCCTCGAGCTCTCGCCTCTGGCGGGCGACGGAATGTTCGACGGTCAGGCGCCCGGGGCCGGACTCCTGACGGGCATCGGCCGCGTCTCGGGGCGCGAGGTGATGGTCGTGGCGAACGACCCGTCCGTAAAGGGCGGGACGTACTTCCCGATCACGGTCAAGAAGCACCTGCGTGCCCAGGAAGTGGCCCTGGAGAACCGCCTCCCGTGCATCTACCTCGTCGACTCGGGCGGCGCCTTCCTTCCCCTCCAGGCGGAAGTCTTTCCCGACCGCGACCACTTCGGGCGGATCTTCTACAACCAGGCCCGGATGTCGGCCGCGGGGATCCCCCAGGTGTCGGCGGTCCTCGGATCGTGCACGGCAGGAGGGGCCTACGTCCCGGCGATGTCGGACGAGGTCGTGATCGTCAAGGGCCAGGGGACGATCTTCCTCGCCGGTCCGCCCCTGGTGAAGGCGGCGACGGGGGAGACGGTCACCTCGGAGGAGCTCGGCGGCGGAGACGTCCACACCCGGATCTCGGGCGTCGCCGACTACCTGGCAGGCTCTGACGCCGAGGCGCTCGAGATGGTCCGCGAGATCGTCGCGCGCCTCAACACGACGAAGGCGTTCTCGGGCGAGCTGGCGCCGGCGGAGGAGCCGCTCTACCCGGCCGAGGAGCTCTACGGCGTCCTCCCGCGCGACCTGAAGAAGCAGCTGGAGATCCGCGAGGTCCTCGCGCGGCTCCTCGACGGCTCCCGCCTCCACGAGTTCAAGCCGCGCTACGGCGCGACGCTCGTCTGCGGCTTCGGCCGGATCGCCGGGCTGCCGGTCGGGATCCTCGCCAACAACGGGATCCTCTTTTCCGAGTCGGCGCTCAAGGGGACGCACTTCATCGAGATGGCCTGCCAGCGGCGCGTCCCGCTCCTCTTCGTCCAGAACATCACCGGCTTCATGGTGGGGAAGGCCTACGAGCACGGGGGGATCGCCAAGGACGGGGCGAAGATGGTCCACGCCGTCGCAAACGCCGCCGTCCCGAAGCTCACCCTCCTCGTCGGCGGGTCGTTCGGGGCCGGCAACTACGGCATGTGCGGGCGCGCCTACCAGCCCCGTTTCCTCTTCAGCTGGCCGAACTCGCGCATCAGCGTCATGGGGGGGGAGCAGGCGGCCGGCGTCCTCTCGACCGTGAAGAACGACCAGCGCGAGAGGCAGGGGCAGCCGCCGATGAGCCCGGAGGAGGACGCCGCGTTCCGGCGCCCGACGCTAGAGAAGTACGAGGCCGAGGGGAGCCCCTACTACGCGACGGCGCGCCTCTGGGACGACGGAATCCTCGACCCGGCCGAGACGCGGACCGTCCTTGCGCTGGCCCTCTCGGCCTGCCACAACGCTCCGATTCCCCCGACGCCTTTCGGCGTTTTCCGGATGTGAGGCGCGACGTGAAACGACTCGCTGCCATCGCGCTGTCCGTCCTCTCCCTTCTCGCCCCTCCCCTCGCCGCGGCCGGGGCGAAGGGGACGATCCGTGCCGTCGAGGTCACTTCGCTCACGCGGCAGCGCGCGTTCCTCTTCGTGAGGACGAGCCTGCCAGCCGCCGCCCGCGGGGCCCGTCAGACGTTCAAGGGCGAGGCGACGGCCTGGGGCGTCCCCGTGCCGCTGAAGGGCCCCGTGCAGGTCGCGGTCCAGCCCTCGGGACAGCGCTGGGACGCCGTCTTCCTCGTGGATTTCGACCTCGCCCAGCTGCCGGCAGCCCTGCTGCAGAAGGGGAGTCCGACGGCCCTGCCCGTGACGCTGAAGGGGACTCTGTCCGGCGAGGCGGGGACCGCCGTCACGGTCGACGCTTCCGGATCGCTCCGCCCCGGCACCTCCGACCTCCTCGCGGGACGCGAGCTCGCCACCTCGTTCGTCCGTTTCGCGGGAGCGAGCCTTTCGGGGATCGGCCTGGCCGAGACGAAGGGAGAGGCCCGGATCGCCGTCTACAACCCTCTCGGTTTCGACGTGGCGCTCCGGGGAATCCGCTACGTCCTGTCGTCCGGGGGGCGCGAGGTGGCCCGCGGGAGCCGGCAGGGGCTTCTCGTCCGCCCCGGGCGCGAGAACGAGATCGTCCTTCCCCTCACGGTCGGGAACGTGGCGGCGATTGCGGCCGCGGGCAGGGCGGTGGCGTCGGGTGGAAAGCTCTCGGGCCAGCTCGAAGGGGAGATCGTCGTGAAGCTCGGGACGGGAGACGTGAAGATCCCGCTCGCCGGCTCGGGGACGATCGAGGTGATGAAGTGACCGCACCGCTTCGCGTGGAGCGGCCACGCCCCGGCGTCGCGCGCGTCGTACTCGACCGTCCCGAGCTCCGGAACGCGTTCGACGACGTCCTGATCGAGAAGCTGACGGAGACGTTCGAAGCGCTCTCTTCCGACGACTCCGTCCGGGTCGTCGTTCTGGCGGGAGAAGGGAAGGCCTTCTGCGCCGGAGCGGACCTCTCCTGGATGAAGCGGATGGTCACGTACGGGCCCGAGGAGAACCGGCGCGACGCGGCGGCCCTCGCGGCGATGTTCCGCCGGATCGACACCTGCTCGAAGCCCGTCGTCGGACGGATCCAGGGGGCCGCGCTCGGCGGCGGCGCGGGGCTCGTCGCCGTCTGCGACGTCGCCGTCGCGACGGAGGACGCGCTGCTCGGGACGACGGAAGTGCGGCTGGGCATCGTGCCGGGCGTCATCTCCCCGTTCGTCGTCCGGAAGATCGGCGAATCGCAGGCCCGCCGCTGGTTCCTGACGGGCGAGCGTTTCTCCTCCGCGGAGGCGCTTCGCGCGGGCCTCGTCCACGCCGTCGTGCCCGAATCCGCGCTCGACGCCGAGGTCGACCGCGTTCTCGACGCCCTCCTCCTCGGCGGCCCCGAGGCCCTCGCCGAGTCGAAGGAGCTCGCCCGCCGGATGGGCCGCCTGCCGATCGACGAGGCTCTCGAGGAGGCGACCGGCGTCATCGCGGCGCGCCGGGCCTCGCCCGAGGGGCAGGAAGGGATGCGAGCCTTTCTGGAGCGACGCAGCCCCTCCTGGGCCGCGCGGAGCGCCTCTTGAACGCCCGCCCGTTCCGAAAGGTCCTCGTCGCCAACCGGGGCGAGATCGCCGTCCGCGTCCTGACGGCCTGCCGCACGGCGGGGCTGGCGACGGTCGCCGTCGCTTCGGAGGCCGACGTCTCCGCCCGCCACGCCCGCCTCGCCGACGAGCTCGTCGTCCTCGGCCCCGCGTCGGCGCGGGAGTCGTACCTCGTCGCCGCGAAGATCCTCGACGCCGCGCGCGCCACCGGCGCCGACGCCATTCACCCCGGGTTCGGATTCCTCTCGGAGAACGCCGCGTTCGCCCGGGCGGTCCTGGACGCCGGGCTCGTCTGGATCGGCCCGCCTCCCGCGGCGATCGAGGCGATGGGGCTGAAGGTCCCCTCGCGGGAGCGGATGAAGGCGGCGGGAGTGCCGGTGGTCCCCGGCTCGCACGACCTCTCGCCGGAGCATCTCGCCGGCATCGGGATGCCGATCGTGATCAAGGCCTCGGCCGGCGGCGGTGGCAAGGGGATGCGCGTCGTCCGATCGGAATCGGAGCTCGCAGGGGCCATCGAGTCGTGCCGCCGCGAGGCGGAGGCCGCCTTCGGCGATCCGACGCTCTACGCCGAGCGTTACCTCGAACGGCCGCGGCACATCGAGATCCAGGTCTTCGGCGACACGCACGGGCGGGTCGTCGCGCTCGGCGAACGGGAGTGCTCGCTCCAGCGCCGCCACCAGAAGGTCGTGGAGGAGAGCCCTTCGCCCGTCGTGACGCCTTCGCTCCGCGCGCGGATGAGCGAGGCGGCCGTGGCGGCGGCGAAGGAGGTCGGCTACGTCAACGCGGGCACGGTCGAGTTCCTCCTCGACACCGACGGCTCGTTCTTCTTCCTCGAGATGAACACGCGCCTCCAGGTCGAGCATCCGGTGACGGAAGAGGCCTGGGGGCTCGACCTCGTCGCGCTCCAGCTTACCGTCGCCGCGGGCGAGCCTCTCCCCTCGGACCTGCCGACGGCCCCCGCCGCCCACGCCATCGAGGGGCGCCTCTACGCGGAGGATCCCGAGAACGGCTTCCTTCCCCAGATCGGGACGGTCCTCGTCTACGAGGAGCCGGGCGGTCCCGGGGTGAGGGTCGACTCGGGAATCGAGTCGGGGAGCGAGGTCTCCGTCCACTACGACCCGATGCTCGCGAAGGTCGTGGCGCGGGGCCGGACGCGCGAGGAGGCCCGGCGCCGCCTCGTCGACGCCCTCGGCCGGACGGTCGTCCTCGGGGTGGCGACGAACGTGTCGTGGCTGAAGCGTCTCCTCGAGACGCCCGAGTTCGTGAGGGGAGACCTCGACACCTCGCTCCTCTCCCGCCTCGAGGTTCCGCCCTCGCCGGAGCCGCCGGCGGAGGTCCTCGCCGCCGCCGCCGGAGTCCTCGCCGTCGGGGACGGACGGAGCGTCGCGGCGGCGCACGCCGTCTTCCCGGATCCCTTCGCGGCCGGGACCTTCCGGGTGCTCGGATGAAACTGAAGAACCTCGCGACCGGAACCGTTCACGAAACCACGGCGGACCGGGGAGAGATTCCCCGCGGCGCCCGCGCCGTCCGGGACGGCCTGACGACCTGGGTCCACTACCGGGGCGAGATCTGGCGCCTGGCCCGCCTCGTGGAGAGGCCGGGTGCGCGGGAGGAGGAGGAGCACGACCTGCGGGCCCCGATGCCCGGCGTCGTGGCCCGAGTCCTCGCCGAGGAGGGGCAGGCGGTCGAGAAGGGGACGCCGCTTCTCGTCCTTTCCGCCATGAAGATGGAGCACGAGATCCGGAGCCCGCGACCGGGACGTCTCGCGAAGCTCTTCCGCGCCGTGGGAGAGAGGGTCGACATGGGCGACCCGCTGGCGGAGATCGAGTGACGGGGCCGGGGCGCGTCACGGTCGTCGAGGTGGGGCCGCGCGATGGCCTCCAGAACGAGCGGGGATTCGTTCCGACCGGAGTGAAGATCGCCTTCGTCGAGGCGCTCGCGGACGCGGGCCTGCCCGTCGTGGAGACGACCGCCTTCGTCTCGCCACGGGCGATTCCGCAGCTGGCCGATTCCGCCGAGGTCTTCTCCCGCGTGGCGAAGAGACCGGGCGTGCGGTACCCGGTTCTCGTCCCGAACGAGAAGGGGATGGCCCGCGCGATGGCGGCCGGGGCACGCGACATCTCCCTGTTCACGGCCGCGACGGACACCTTCAACGTGAGGAACACGAACGCGACCGTCGAAGAATCGTTCGCCCGGTTCGCGCCGGTCTTCGTCCGGGCGAAAGCCGAGGGAATCCGGGTCCGGGGCTACGTCTCCACGGTCTTCGGCTGCCCGTACGAAGGGCGCGTCGACCCCTCGAAGGCCGTGGCCGTCGCCCTGCGGCTCCTTGCGGCCGGCTGCGAGGAGGTTTCCCTCGGCGACACCATCGGCGTCGCCGTTCCGACCCAGGTCGCCGACGTCGTCGGGCGACTGCGGGAGGCGGGCGTCCCTGCGGACCGGATCGCCCTTCACATGCACGACACTCGGGGTACGGCCCTGGCGAACGTCGTCGAGGGGCTCCGCGAGGGCGTTCGGGTCTTCGACTCCTCCGCCGGCGGGCTCGGAGGCTGCCCGTATGCTCCCGGAGCGGCGGGGAACCTCGCGACCGAGGATCTCCTCTACCTGCTCCACGGGATGGGCTACGAGACGGGGGCGGACCTGCCCAGGGTCGCCCAGGCCTCCCGGGCCCTCGCAGAGAAGACCGGACGGCCTCCGGCCTCGCGGGTCTTCACGGCTCTGCGCGGTGCGGCCGAGAGAGGTTGATCCGGCGCTGCCGCGTTGACCCATCCCGTTCTGGGACGTAGACTTTCCATCACGTATACCTGTTTCGTCGAACGGCCGTTCGAGGAGTCGAAATGGCGATCAAGATCCTTCTCGCGGACGACAGCCTCACCATCCAGAAGGTCGTCGAGCTGACCTTCTCGGACGCAGAGACACGCCTCATGGCCGTCGGGAGCGGCGACCGGGCCGTGCAGGCCCTCGACGACTTCCAGCCCGACATCGTCCTGGCGGACGTCGTGATGCCGGGCCTGACGGGCTACGACGTGTGCGAAGTGGTGAAGCAGCGTCCCGGAGGGCTGTTCACTCCCGTCGTCCTCCTCACGGGGACGTTCGAGCCGTTCGACCGCGCCCGCGCCGAGCGGGTCGGCAGCGACGCCATCGTCACCAAGCCGTTCGACTCCCACGCCCTCCAGGGGCTCGTCCGCGACCTCGTCACCCGGGCCCGCGCCGCGCGCGAGGACGCGGAGGCCGCCGCGGCCGCTGCCGCCCTGGCTCCTACCGCCCCTCCGCCCGCACCCGAGCCGCCGCCGACGATGATCCTTTCCGTCGAGGAGATGGAAGAGGGATTCCCGCCGCCGGTGCCGCCCACCGAGGACATGGGGGCGACCCAGGCGCTGCCGGCTCTCGCCCTGTCCGATGCGTTCCCGCCGCCATTTGCCGCAGAGGAGCCAGAGGAGGCAAAGGAGCCAGCGGAGCCAGAGGAGCCCGAGCCGCTCCCGATGGTGGTCGACGAATCGAACTTCAGGACGATGGCGATGAAGATTCCGTCGGCCGACGAGTTCGCAGCCGCGGCCCCGGCCGTGGCCGTCCCGCCGCCCCCTCCTCCCCCTCCCGCGTTCTACGAGCCGGAACCGATCTCGCTCGCTCCTCCTCCGCCGTCGCCCTTCTACAGGCCGACAGAGAGCTGGCCCACTCCGCCTCCCGCGCCGGCCTTCTTCGAGCCGGAGGTCGCCTCCGTCGAACCGTCGCCCGCTCCCTTCGACGTGGAGCCGGTCCTGGAGGTGGAGCCTCCGCCTCCGCCCGCGCCGTTCGAGCCGGAGCCGCTGTTCGTGGCGCCTCCTCCGCCGCCTCCTCCCGCGTTCTACGAGCCCGAGCCGGTCCCCTTCGTTCCCCCGGTCCCCCCGCCGCCTCCGGCTTTCTACGAACCCGAGCCCGAGCCGTACGCCGAAACGGCGGCCCCCTTTGAGCCCTCCCTCGATCCGACGGCCGAGCCCTTCCTCGTGGAGATGGAGAGCCCCGAGCCGCTTCCGCCCGCGGCAGAGCAGGAGCAGCGGTTCGAGAGCTTCCCGGAGCCCGCGCCCGTTCCGGAAGAGGTCGAGGTCGCGCTCTACGACGTGGCGCCGCCAGCCGAACCGGCAGAGATTCCAGAGGTTCCGGAGGTTTCGGAGCTTCCTGTGGCCGAGGAGCCCGCATCGGGATTCCCGATCACCGAGCCGGTCCCGACGGTCGTCGAGCCGGTCCTGGCCGTCGAGGCCGTCGTCGTCGAGGAAGTGGACGTTTCCGTCGAGCCCTTCCCGGAGATGGACCAGCCCGTTCCCGGGGCGGAATCCGAAGCCGCTCCGTGGGACGAAGGCCCCGCGGTCGAGATCCCGCCTCCTCCTCCCGAGCTGACGGGAGGGCTCTACGAAGTCGAGGGAACGGAGCCCATCACCCGCGACATCGAGGAAGACCTCGAGGCGTTCGAGGCGTCCGGACGGGTGACGCGCCGCCCGGAGATCTGGGAGCGGCACGCTGCTCTCATCGGCGAAGAGACACCGGCCGGCATCGACATGCACGGCTCTTCCCCCGAGGAGCTCCCGCAGCCCGCGATGGAGGATCCGTCGTCGTCCGAGCTGGAGGCGATGGCGGCCGCCGCCCGGATCGAGGATCTGTCGGCGCTGATTCCCTCGTCCTCCGCCGCCGCACCCTCCGCCGACCTGGTGCCATCCCCGTACGAGAGAACCTTCGAGCCTGCCGCGTCCGCCGTCACGACGGCGCCGCTCCCGGCCTCGGCGACGTCCGCGCTCTCCGACGCCGACGTCGACCGGATCGCACGCCGGGTCGTCGAGCTCCTCTCCGAAAAGGTCGTCCGGGACATCGCCTGGGAGGTCGTGCCGGAGTACGCCGAGCGCCTCGTCCGCGAGCGGATCGCCGAGGTCGAGCGGGCCGGCTGAAGACTAGGGTCGTTCCGCCGCGAAGCCTCGTTTAGACTCGGCGGACTTATGTCTTCCGCGCCCCGCCCCGAGCTCGACAAGCGCTTCGACCCGCAGTCCTTCGAAATGACCTGGTACCGGCTCCAGGAGGAGTCGGGCCAGTTCCGTCCGGAAGTGGCGTCCGAGGACGCCACGCCGTACACGCTCGTCATTCCGCCGCCGAACGTCACGGGGCGTCTGCACGTCGGGCACGCCCTCGGGCGGACGCTCGAGGACGTGCTCGCGCGCTGGAAGCGGATGCAGGGCCACGCGGTCCTCTGGGTCCCCGGAGTCGACCACGCCGGCATCGCGACGCAGATGGTCGTCGAGCGCGACCTCACGGAGCGGACGGGGCAGAACCGTCACGACGTGGGACGCGAGCCGTTCCTGGAGATCTGCCGCCAGTGGGCCGACGCACGGCGGGGCGACATCCTGAACCAGATCCGGCGGCTCGGCTGCTCCTGCGACTACTCCCGCGAGTACTACACACTCGACGCGCCGCGCTCGAAGGCGGTCCGCCACGCCTTCAGCGAGCTCTACCACCAGGGGCTCGCCTATCGCGACAGCCGGATGGTGAACTGGTGCACGCGCTGCGCCACCGTTCTCTCCGACCTCGAGGTGAACCACGTCGAGAGCTCCGGCCACCTCTGGTCGGTGGCCTACCCGCTCGAGGACGGAAGCGGAGATCTCGTCGTCGCCACGACGCGCCCCGAGACGATCCTCGGCGACACCGCGGTCGCGGTCCACCCGGAGGACGAGCGCTACACGGCCCTCGTCGGGAGGAAGGTCCGCCTTCCCCTGACGGACCGTCTGATTCCCGTCGTCGCGGACGAGATGGTCGACCAGACGTTCGGAACGGGGGTCGTGAAGATCACGCCGGCGCACGACCCGAACGACTTCGAGGCGGGGCGGCGGCACGGCCTCGCCCAGATCGCCGTCATCGGATTCGACGGGAAGATGACCGCCGAGGCCGGTCCTGCGTACGCCGGTCTCGAGAGGGCCGCGGCCCGCAAGAAGGTCCTCGTGGACCTTCGCGAGCTGGGCCTCAGGCGCGACGACAAGCCGCACACCTCCGCCGTCGGGCGCTGCCAGCGGTGCGACACGGTCCTCGAGCCGCTCGTCTCGCTCCAGTGGTTCGTGAAGATCCGGCCGCTGGCCGACAAGGCGGTCGCCGCCACCGAGGCGCGCGAGGTCACCTTCACCCCCGAGCTCTGGAAGAAGACCTACGACGAGTGGATGAAGAACATCCGCGACTGGTGCGTCTCCCGCCAGCTCTGGTGGGGGCACGAGATCCCGGCCTGGTACTGCCCCGAAGGGCACGTCACGGTGCCGAAGCCGGGCGACGAGGCGGACCCGGCCGCGTGCGGCGTGTGCGGGAGCGCGGCGCTGACGCGCGACCCCGACGTCTTCGACACCTGGTTCTCGTCGTGGCTCATGCCGCTCTCGGTTCTCGGCTGGCCCGAGAAGACGAAGGACCTTTCACGCTTCTACCCGACCGACGTCATGGTCACGGGCTTCGACATCCTCTTCTTCTGGGTCGCGAGGATGATCATGGCGGGCGTCTGGTTCGACGGGCGCGTCCCCTTCCGCGAGGTCTTCCTCCACGGCCTCGTCCGGGACGAGCGCGGACAGAAGATGTCGAAGACGAAGGGGAACGTCATCGACCCGCTCGTCATGTGTGACGAATACGGCGCCGACGCCGTCCGGTTCGCCCTCGCCGTCCTCTCCGGCACGGGGCGCGACCTGCCGTTCGGAACGACGCGCGTGGCGGCCTCGCGCGCTTTCGCGACGAAGGTCTGGAACGCCGCCCGCTTCGCGATGGGAATGCTCGGCGAAGAAGCCGTCGGCGACGTTCCCGCCTACGACTGCCTCGGACGCGTCGACCGATGGATCCTCGACCGCCTCTCCACGACCGCGGCGAAGGTGAACGAATCGCTCGGGATCTTCCGCTTCGACGAGGCGGCCAACGCCCTCTACGCCTTCTTCTGGACCGAGTTCTGCGACGGCTACGTCGAGATGGTCAAGCAGATCCTGCGCGACCCGGACGTCCCCGAGGCCGAGAAGGCGAAGACGCGCTCGGTCCTCCGGCACGTCCTCCTCGACTCGCTGGCGCTCCTTCACCCGTTCATGCCATTCATCTCCTGCGAGATCCGCGAGACGTTGAACGGCGACGGCGCGAAGCTGCCGGTCCTGCCGTACCCGGCGAAGCGCGACGACTGGAGCGACCCCTTTGCCGTGGAGGTCGTCGAGACGCTCCGCGAGACGGCGACGCGCATCAGGAACCTGCGCGCCGAGCGCGGCATGGCCCAGACCGAGGAGCTCGCCGCGGGGCTCGAGGTGCCCGAGGGCCCCGTCGCCGAGGCGCTCCGCGCCCACGCGCCGCTCCTCGTCCACATGGCCCGCCTCTCGAGCCTCGTCGTGGCGCCGAAGGTCGATCTGCCGGGCGCCTTCCACGACCAGGTCGGCGTTGCGGGTCTCGTGGTCTCGCTCCCGAAGAGAGAGCTGTCGGCGGACGACGAGGCGAAGATCCGCAAGGAGATCGCCACCGCCGACAAGGAGGCCGAGGGGATCCGCCGCAAGCTCGCCGACGAGTCGTTCCTCGCGCGGGCGCCCCAGGCGATCGTCGAGAAGGTCCGCCGCCAGCTCGAGGAGCTGACCGCCCGGCGGGTCAAGCTGGTGACGAATCTCGGGGAGGAGCCCGTCCCGTGAAAAGCCCCCTCGGTCCCCTCGCGCCGCTCGGCGGCGAGCGCTTCCAGCGCATCGCGAACGTCCTGTACCTCGGCGAGGTGCCTTCGACGAACGACGTCGGGCGCGCCCTCGTGGAGCGGATGGTGGCCGAGGAGACGGACATCCTTCCGACCTGCATCGTGGCCGGCCGGCAGACCGCGGGAAAAGGGCGGTCCGGGCGGTCCTGGGCCGCGGCGGGTCCGGGGGCCGTCGCCGTGTCGCTCGTGACGCCGTGGCCCGAAGGACCGGAGAGGATCCACGTCCCGGTGGCCACCGGGATCTCGCTCGCGCGCTCGCTCTCGCGCGCGTTCGGTATCGAACTTCGGCTGAAGTGGCCGAACGATCTCCTCGCGGGGGGCCGGAAGGTCGCGGGGATTCTCGTGGAAGGGCGGTCGCTGCCGGAGGGCGCCGGAAACGTCGTCATCGGCATCGGACTGAACGTCGCGGCGTCGCGGGCCGACCTCGACGCGCTGGACCTTCCCGGCGCGACCTCCCTCGAGCTCGAGGGGGCCGTCCCGGCGGCCCTCGAAGCGGACGCGCCGCTCCTGGCCGTCCTCTCGGCGTTCGACGCCTTTCTCGGCGAGGAGCCCTTCGACCTGCCGTCGTCCTTCGCCGGCGTCACGGTTCATCGGCCCGGGGACCTGCTCGAGGTGCGCGACGGCGATCGTGTCGTCAGCGGCCGCTACGCGGGCCTCGAAGGACGGCCTTCCGGCTGGAGACCGCGGCGGGCGTCTCCGAGCTGATCTCCGGCGACGTGACGTCGTTCTGAGGCGCGGATGGGCCTTCTTCTCGCTCTCGACGTCGGGAACACGAACACCGTCATCGGCTTCTTCCAGGGCGATGGTCTCGTCGCGACCGCGCGACTGACGACCGTCCGCGAACGGACGTCCGACGAGCACTCCCTCTTCCTGCGGGCCGTCATCGAGGGAAAGGGGAGGAAGGTCGAGGAGATCGACGACGTCATCGTCTCCTCCGTCGTCCCGTCCCAGGACTTCCCGATCCGGACCGCCTGTCGCGACGCCTTCGGCATCGACCCGCTCTTCGTGGCTCCCGGCGTGAAGACGGGAATGAAGATCCTCTACGACCACCCTTCGGAAGTCGGCGCCGACCGGATCGTGAACGCCGTGGCCGCCGTCGCCGCGTACGGCGCTCCGTGCATCGTCGTCGACTTCGGCACCGCCACGACGTTCGACGTCGTCACCGCCGCGGGCGACTATCTCGGCGGCGTCATCTGCCCCGGACCCGGCATCAGCGCCGACGCCCTCTTTTCCCGCGCCGCGCGGCTCTCCCGCGTCGACCTCCACCGGCCCGAGAGGGTGGTGGGGAAGAACACCGCCCAGAGCATCCAGTCGGGCCTTTTCTGGGGCGTCCTGGCGCAGGCGGAAGGGCTCGTCTCCCGCATTCGCGCCGAGCTCGGCGAGCCGAAGATGAAGGTCGTCGTCACGGGCGGGCTCGCCCCCCTCTTCTCGGCGGCGTCTCCCGACCTGGCCCTCGTCGACTCCGACCTCACACTTCGCGGGCTGAAGATCCTCCATGACCGCAACGCCGACGGACGCCCGCCCCGGCGTGCCTGAGCCGCTGGAGGACGAGGCCTCTTACGGCACCCGTGTCGAGGAAGCCTTCATCGAGGAGCGGGGGACCCCATTCTTCCTCCTGCCGAAGGACTGGCAGCTCATCAAGGGCTGGCGCGAGGCGGGCGTCCCTTCCGACACGGTGATCCGCGCCGTCCGGACCGCGTTCGAGAGGAAGCGTGCGCGGGGCGACGCGTCGAAGATCTCGAGCCTTTCGTACTGCGGCAACGCGGTGGAGGTCGCCTGGGAGATGGAGCGGCGGGGGCTCGTCGGCGCACACGTCGCGCGGCCCGCAGAGGAGAAAGGGGAGAGCACGCCTTTCGACGGAGGGCCCCGCCTTCGCGAGCTGGCCGAGGCGCTCCGGGAGGCCGAAGCCTCGATTCCCGCGGGGACCGACACGGACGCGGCCGCCGGGGCCCTCCGCGCGGCTCGCGAGGCGGTGGAGGAGCTCGACCCCTCGACCGGGCTCGAGGAGCTGGAGGATGAGCTCGGGAAGGCGGAGAAGGCCCTCGTGAAGAAGCTCGAAAAGGCCCTGGACGAACCGGAGCGGGAGAGTCTCGCGCGCCGCGTCGAGGAAGAGGCGGGCGACGTTTCGACGCTGACGAAGGAAACGCAGCGGCGAATCCACTCCGCGATCCGGCGGCGCGCGGTCCGAAAGGCCTTTGGCCTGACGCCGCTGACCCTGCTGGGAGGATGAACCGATGTCGAGCGAGCTGACGATCGAACGCGTCGTCCCGGGTGGAAACGGCCTCGGGCGGCTGGACGGGGCCGTGACGCTCGTCGCCGGCGGCCTTCCCGGAGACCGGCTCCTCGTCGAAACGCACTCCGACGGCCCCCGGCTCGTCCGGGCCGAGATCGTCTCCGTTCTCTCGCCGGGACCCCACCGCAGGCCCGACGCGGAGGTCTGCCCGCGGGCGCGGGACGGCTCCTGCGGCGGATGCGACTGGCCGGCGCTCGAGCTCGAGTCGCACGGGACGCTGAAGGAAGAGCTTCTCCGCGACGCGCTCCGTCGCATCGGCCGCGTCCCGGACGAAGAGGTGCCGGCGGTCCGCTTCGTTCCGTCCCCGCGTAGCTACCGGCTCCGAAGCCGCCTCCGCTGGGACGGAAGCCGGACGCTCGGGTTCGTCGGACGGGCGTCGTCGAAGGTCTCGGACCTCGTCTCGTGCGAGGTCGTCTCCGGGTCTCTTCTCGCGCGGCTTCCGGCGGTTCGGGCGGCGCTGGCCGAGGCGAACGTCCCCGAGTGCGAGCTGCAGACCCTCGAAGGCCGCTCGGGCGCGCCGCTCCTCGGCGAGCTGCGGTTCGAGCGCCGGGTTCCCGCCCCCGAGCGGATCGCCGCCTCGCTTCACGGGCCGCTCGACGGAGTAAGGGTGGTCGTGGCGGGACGACTCGCCGCGTCGAAAGGACCTTCGACCCTCGAGATCGAGGTGGGCGGGGCCCGCTTCCGCGTTTCCGTCTCCTCGTTCTTCCAGGGGAACCGGTTCCTTCTCGACGTCTTTCTCGAGGAGGCGCGCGCCGTGGCCCGGGCTGCGGCTGCTGCCGGGACGTCTCGAGGGGCGCTCGACCTCTACGCTGGCGCCGGGTTCCTGACCCGGCCCTCCTCGAGGCGGGCTTCGACACCGATGCCGTCGAATCGGACGCCTTCTCCTCGGCCGACCTGGCCGCGAACCTCGCCGCGTGGCGCGCGGAAGGGCTCCCGGGGCGCGGGCGTGCCGTCGCGAAGGACGTGGAGTCGCACGTCGCCCGGATGCGCGAGCCGTTCGACCTCGTCTTCGCCGACCCTCCGCGCGAGGGGCTTTCGCCCGTCGTCCGGCAGGCGCTCGGCCGGATCTGGCCGAGGAGCCTCTTCCTCGTGTCGTGCGATCCGGCGACGTTCGCCCGAGACCTCGCGGCCCTCCTCCCGCGCTTCCGCGTCCGTTCGCTCACGCTCCTCGACCTCTTCCCGGGAACGCACCATGTGGAGACGCTCGCCGAGCTGGAACGGCGGCCGTGAAGCGTTCCTGGTCGCTCGGAGCGCCGGCTCCGGCGGTCCCGGCGGCGGTCGCGTTCGCGGCCGGGATTCTCCTCGCGGTCACCCTCCCCGTTTCACCTGCGCCTTTCCTCGGGGCTCTCTTTGCGGGAGCCTCGCTCGCGGCCGTCGTCGCGGGCCTCCGGCGGGAACGGCGCCTGGCGGCCGCCGGTGCGCTTCTGTTCGTCCTTGCCGCCGGCTACGCCCGCTCGCGGGGGCCGCTCGTCGACGACCGGCAGACGGCGGAGAGGACGGCGGCGGAGTCGACGGATGCGAACGTCTTCGAGGTCCGGGGACGGCTCGCCGGCTGGTGGAGCCGGAGCGGCTCGCTCTGGTCTGCGAGGCTCGACGTCGAGTCGGCGGAGCGGGACGGATCGGCCGTCGCGCTGCCGGGTCAGATCGTCGTGAGCGTGGCGGGGGAGACCGATCCCGCGCCCCTCGCCGGCCTCGGCGACCTGGTGATGCTGCGCGGGCCGCTCCGGCTTCCCGATCCGGGCGCCCTTCCGTCGAGCCCCTTCCGTCTCGCGCCCCAGCCCGAGGCTGCCCCAGAAAGGAGCGGCCCAGATCGACGTCGTCGATGGGCCTCGGGGCGCGCTCGGGTTCCTCGTGCGGCTCCACCGTGCGACCGGTGCGCGGCTCGCCGGGAACGTCGAGGGAGCGCCCCTGGCCGAACGGCAGGCCGCAGCCCTCGCGAAGGCCCTTCTCCTGGGGGAGACGGCGGAGCTGGCGCCCGAGACGGTCTCGGCGTTTCGCGACGGAGGCGTGGCGCACATCCTGGCGATCTCGGGCGTCCACGTCGGGCTCCTGGCGCTCGGACTGACGTTCGTTCTCCGCCCGCTTCGCCCGAGCGTCCCCCTTCGCGACGGTCTCGTCCTCGTGGCGACGCTGGCCTTCGGCGCCTTCACTGGGGGACGGGCGCCGGTCCTGCGCGCGGTGTTCATGATCGCGCTCTACCTCGGCGCCCGGCTCCTCGGCAGGCCCACGTCCCCCGCGCAGGTCATGGCCCTCTCGGCGCTCGTTCTCCTCGCGGCGGACCCGGCGAACCTCTTCGACGTCGGCTTTCTCCTCAGCTACGCGGCCGTCTTCGGCATCGCGGCGGTGGCGCCGCTCTTCTCGGGCCCTCTCCGGCGGAGGCTTCCGGCCTCGCTGGCCGACGGAATCGCGGCGACGCTCGGCGCCGAGCTCTGCGTCTTCCCGATCCAGGCGACCGTCTTCCACGTCGTCCCGTTCGTCGCGCTCCTCTCGAACCTCGTCGTCGTCCCCCTGGCGAGCCTCTTCCTGTTCGCGGCCGCGCTTCTCATGCCGCTTCTTCTCGCGGGGCCGCTCGCGGCCGCGTTCGCGCTCGGACCGCTCGCGCTCCTCTCCGAGGCGATGCTCGGAATCCTCCGTCTCCTTGACGCGCTCGGCGCCGTCCGCGTCGTTCCCACGCCCCTCTTCGCGGAGGTCGCGCTGCTTGCGGTCCTCCTTGCGGCGGCCGGGACGCTCCGCCGGCGGCGGCCGCGAATCGGAGCGCTGTCGGGCGCTCTCGCCCTCGTCTTTCTGGCGTCAGCCCGTCCCTCGTCCGCCGAGCGGCCCGGCGAGGCGCGGCTCGTCGCCCTCGACGTCGGTCAGGGGGACTCCTTCCTGATCGTGACGGACCGGGGGCGGATCCTCGTGGACGGCGGCGGCACGTTCGACGCGTCCTACGACTTCGGGCGGACCCGTCTCCTGCCGCGGATCGCGGCCCTCGGGGCCGTCTCGTTCGACGCCGTCGTCCTCACCCATCCCCACCCGGACCACTCGCGGGGGCTCCTGGCGGTCCTCAAGCTCCTGCCGGTCGACCGGATCTACCTCCCGCGAGGGGCGCCGCGGAACCTCTTCCTCGACGAGGCCCTCGAGGCGACGGCGCGCGGCCGGGTCCCGGTCGAGGTGCTCGAAGCGGGAGACCGTTTCGTCGCGGCCGGCGTTCCCTTCGAGGTCCTCCACCCCGGACCGGAAACGTACGTCCGCTCGCCGGAGAACAACGGCTCGCTCGTCCTCTCCCTTCGCGTCGGCACGAGGCGGGTCCTCCTGACAGGAGACATCGAAGCGGCCGCGGAGAGAGACCTCCTCGACCGGGGCGCGTTCCTCTCGGCCGACGTCCTGAAAGTGCCCCACCACGGGAGCCGCACGTCGACGACGCCCGGTTTCCTCGGGAAGGTCGCCCCGCGCCTCGCCCTCGTCGGCGTGGGCCGCCGAAATCGCTTCGGGCACCCGGGGGCCGAGGTGATGGCCCGCCTTGCCTCGGCGGGCACGACCGTCTTCCGGACCGATCTGCACGGGGACGTGTCGCTCCTCTTCCGGGAGGGGCGGATCTTCCCGTCCCGCCCCTTCGCGGGGCTGGCCGGGGGGCTGCCGTGAGCGCGCCGCGGGGCGTCCTCGCCCTGGTTGGCGCGACGGCGACGGGGAAATCGGCTCTCGCCGTCGAAGTCGCCCTCCGGCTCGGCGGCGAGATCATCTCCGCCGACGCCTTCACCGCCTACCGCGGCATCGACGCCGGAACGGCCAAGCCGACCGTGGCCGAGCGCCGCGGAGTGCCGCACCACCTCATCGACATCAAGGAACCGGACGAACCCTTCAGCGCGGGGGAGTTCGCCCGGCTCGCGCGGGCCACGTCGCTCGAGATCCTCTCGCGAGGAAACCTCCCGGTCCTTTGCGGCGGTACGGGCTTCTACGTTCGAGCGTTCTTCGATGGCCTCTTCGTCGGCCCCCCTCGGGACGAGCGCCTCCGTGCGGCTCTCCGGATCCTCCAGGAGAGGCACGGGGCTCCGTGGCTCGTCCGGGCGCTCGGCGTCCTCGACCCCGAAAGCGGGGCACGGATCTCGCAGAGGGACGGAGCGCGTGCCATTCGATACCTCGAGATCGCCTTCTCCACCGGCCGGCGTCCTTCGGACCTCTTTCGAGAGAGGCCAGGAGAGCGTTGGGAAGGCCCGTCGGTGAAGGTCGCCCTCACGTTGCCGCGCCCGATCCTCTATGGAAGAATCGACAGGAGGTTCAGAGAGTCCATCATGACCCGGCTTCCCGACGAGGTCCGGTCCCTCCTCGTAGCGGGCGTGCCGGCGACAGCCCCCGCGATGGCGGCCATCGGCTATCGCGAGACCGTCGAGCTCGTATCGGGACGTCTTCCGGAGAACGAGTGGACCGAGTCCATCGTCCGCCAGACACGCCACTATGCCAAGAGGCAGGAAACCTGGTTCCGGTCCGTACCGGATCTTCTTCATTTCCGGGCCGACGCGCCCGACCTCGTCGATGAGGTCGTCGCCGCGTCGCACCCACTCTTCTCCTGAGCTTTTCGAAGGGAGATTCCGATGATCAACAAGCCGCCGATCAACGTCCAGGACGGGTTCTTCTACCAGCTCCGGAAGGACAACACGCTCGTCGACGTGGTCCTTCTCTCCGAGCGGACCCGCCTAGGGCGAATCAAGAGCTTCGACAAATACGCCCTGGTCCTCGACGTCGACGGGCGCGAGGAGATGATCTACAAGCACGCGATCGCGTCCGTCAGCCCCACCGCGGCCGCCCGTCCCGCCGCTGGGGCCCCGGTGCCGGCGTCCTGACGCCCGCGATCGGCTTGCTCCTCCCAGCCCCCTCCTCCCGGCGCGGAGGATGGTCGGCAGCGCCCACCGCCGCCTGCACTCTCGCGCTCTTCGCTTCGCTCGCCGGGGGTTGCAGCACCGCCGCCGCCCGCGGCCACCGGCCTGCCGCCGGCGGCCGACGGCGCTTTCGCCTACCGGGACCCCCGGACCGGCGCACCGCCCCCTCCTCTCTCGGCGCGGGACGCCCGGAGCCTCGACGCGGCCCTCGCTTCCTTCCGCCGGGGGGATGCCGCCGGGGCGATGAAGTCGCTCCAGGAGAAGCGGTCCAAAGGCGAACCGGCGCCGGTTTCGTTCGCCCTCGTCGCGGTGTACGTCGATCTGGCGGGCGGGGACGTGGAGAAGGCGAGGCCGGCCCTCGCGGCCCTTACGGCGGCCCATCCGACCTGGATCGCCGCCGTCGAGGCCGACGCGGATCTCGCCGTCGCGGACGGGCGGGCCGCCGACGCCCTCGAGCGCTACCGCGCCCTCGTCCGCCTCGCGCCGAAAGACCTGCGGGCCCAGGGACGGGCCGAGGCGCTGCGGGCGCAGGTTGCGGCCCAGCGGCGGCTGGAGGCGGAGAACGCCCTGGCCTCCGGCGACCTCGACGCCGCCAGGCGGGCCGCGCACGCCCTCCTCCAGCTCGAGCCGGCCTCGCCCGCCGGCCTCGTCCTGCTCGGTCGCGCCGCCGCGGCCGGCGGGAGGGCCGACGACGCCTGGAGCTGGGCGAAGGAGGCGAGGAAACGGGCGCCGTCCGACCCCGCCGTGGCGGCGTTCGCCGCCGACGCGGCGAGGAAGGCCGGACGCTGGGCGGACGCCGCCGGTCTCTACGAAGGCCTGGCCGCGACCGATCCCTCCTTCGTGCCGAAAGCCGAGGAGGCGCGGGTGGAGTTCCGCGTGCAGAACCTTCCCGAGGCGGCGCGCCTGGCGGCGGAATCGCAGCGTCTGACCCGCGCCCAGCTCGCGTCGCTCCTCTGGTGGACGGTTCCCGAGGTCCGGGACGCGCTCGTCCCCCCGGGAGGGGAGATCGCGGTCGACGTCGTCGACCGTGCCGACCGGGGGCTGCTCGTGAGGGCCATCGGACTCGGCTTCTTCGCCGTCTCGCCGGAAACCCACCGGGTCGGAGCGGACTCGGCCGTCTCACGCAGCGAAATGGCGGGGGTGCTTCGAAAGATCGCTCTCCTGGCGGGCCGAGGGCGTTCGCTGAAAGGGTGCCTCGCCCCCGAGCCGACGACGCCCGCCCGGCTCTCCGAATGCGGGATACTCCACGACACGCCGTCCCGAAACGTGACCGGTCGAGAGGCGCTCCTGGCTCTCGAGAAGGCCGCACGTCTCGGGCGCGAGGGAGGATCGAGATGAACGTCCCGGATCTCTTCTCGAAGGTGGCCCTCTTCGAGGGGCTTTCACCAGCCGATCGCATCGCGATCTCGAAGGCGTCCACGATACGGACGTACCGGCGAGGCGAGCGGATCGTCACCCAGGGCCAGCCAGTCTACTCCTTCTTCGTCCTCGTGAAGGGCCGGCTCGCCGTCTCCATCCTCTCTCCAGAGGGGCGCGAGGTCGTCCTGTCGACCCTCTCGGCCGGAGACCACTTCGGAGAAATGGCCCTCCTGGACGACGCTCCCCGCTCCGCCACCGTGACCGCGGCCGAGCGGTCGGAGCTGACGGTGGTGACGCGGGAGGCCTTCTTCGATCTCCTCAAGGGGAACTTCGTCCTGAGCCGGACTCTCCTCGCGACCTTCTCGCGCCGGCTCCGCCACGCGAACGCGACGATCGAGGGGCTCGCGTCCCTCGACGTGAAGGGGCGCCTCGCCCGCTACTTCCGCGATCTCGCCGACGAGCGGGGACGGAAGGCGGGAGGGGGCTGGACCGTCGTCGTCCGCCCTTCCCAGCGCGAGATCGCCGACACGATCGGCTCGAGCCGGGAAACCGTCTCGCGCACGATGTCCCAGCTGGCCCGCGAGAACCTGATCGTTCCGAAAGGGAAGGCCATCTACGTCCGCTTCGAGGGGGAACCGGCCGCCCCCGGCTGAATCGCGATGGAGCTCCGGCCCTGGACCCTCCCGAATCTGCTGACGTTCGCCCGGCTCGTCGCCCTGCCTTTCCTGATCAACGCGATCATCGAGGGCGAGCACATGCAGGCGTTCGCGATCTTCTTCGCGATGGCGGTCAGCGACTTCGTGGACGGATACCTGGCGCGTCACTTCGGAATGGCCTCGCCCCTCGGGGCTCTGCTCGACCCGATCGCCGACAAGCTCTTCCTCGTCTCCACGTTCATCGTCTTCGCGATGAAGTCGACCCCGTCGAACATCCACATCCCGCTCTGGCTCGTCCTCATGACGGTCGGGCGCGACGTCCTGATCGTGGTCGTCGCCCTCGTCATGGCCCCCTCGCCCGGCATCAAGTCTTTCCCCCCGACCTTCCTCGGCAAGGCGAACACGTTCGCCGAGATCTCGACGGTCGTGGCGATCCTGATGAACAACATCGACCGGATGCCGGCGTGGGTCGCCGACGTCTGCTTCCCTGTGACGCTCCTGCTCACCCTCGCCTCGGGCGTCCACTACGTTTTCCGGGCCTCCGGGGCGATCGCCCGGGCCTCCGCACGGCCTCCGGCCGGGGGGGAGGACGGGGGAGGGGCGGCCCCTCCCAGTCCCTGATCTTCCCGTCCGCGCTCTCCCGCGCCCTGCCTGTTCCCGGCCCTCTCTTCTTGACGGGGCACTCCGGACGCGGTAAAAGATCCGTCCCACGCCTCGAGCGGGCGTAGCTCAGTTGGTAGAGCGCCAGCTTCCCAAGCTGGATGTCGCGAGTTCAACCCTCGTCGCCCGCTCCAATTTAACTCCCCCAGGAGTCCGGACCAGCCGCGGTGGCGGTACCGCTCGACCGGAGTCGGGCCCGCCGCGCATGGGAGAGTCCGGAGCCGATGGCCGGAAGGAATGCAATTGCAGACATCGCGCCGTCGGGCGTAGCATTTCGACGGGGCCGGTATGGCCGCTACAACCGGATGAGGAGGTTCAAGGGTGAACATGACACGCTCGCGTGCACTGGGCGTCATCTGTCTCGTCATCGCAGCTGCGGCGGTGTGTGGCCTGCAGTTGCCGGCACTCCCTTTTCGGGGCACGGTGCCCAGGGCAATGCCCCCGCCGCGATACCCGCGGGAACGTCCTGTAACGGCATTTCCAACTCGTCCGGGAATCCGACCGAGGGTCTCCCTGCCGGCTCGGCCGGCAGCCTCGTTCAGAGGTTCGTGCCCGCGGCCTTCCCCTTCACGCCTACTGCGGTCTGCATCGCCGGGTACAGCGGCGATGCGTCGCCCGCCCCCTACGACGTCGTGATCTTTTCCGATCTGAACGGCATGCCGGGGACTCTCCTTGCGACGATCCCGGCGACGCCGGCCGCTCCCGGGGCTTTCCCGGGGTCGTGGATGACGACGAACGTCTCCGGTCTCGTTCCCGCTTTGACGGGCCCGATCTGGGCTGGACCACGAATCACGACCGGCGTGCAGTTCTCCATGGATTTCGATGCGGCCACCGCCCCTGCCATTCAGATGCTTCTGCCCGTGGACGCTACCGATGGATCGGCGGCCACCCCCTTCCCGGGGGGGATCGCCGAGATCCAGGTCGCGGTTGTCGCCGGCGCGGAGGCACCGATCCCTGCACTGTCCGGGATAGGGCTGGCGGCACTGGCGGCGGCCCTTGCGACCGGCGGGGCCCTCGCCATCAGGAGGGCGTAGGAGGAGGCTGGGGGCTGCGCCACCGGGCGACGAAGGGGGCGGCGGTAACCGAAGGGCACGACGGCTCTGGGCGCTTCCGGAGGAACGGATGCGCCCAACCTCCTGAAGACAGGAGCGTTAGCCCCGGGATCCCGTGCTGCGACGCACCATTCGGGAAGGCCTCTCCCCGGGTTGTGTCTCCGCCCCGGGACGCGTAGAGTGCGCCTCGTTTCGTCGTGCTCCCAACCCTCCGTTCCAGCAGCCCCAGACGATCCCGAGGATCCGCGAGGATCCTCTTCCTGTGTCCGGCGAAACCCGCGGGGGGAGCCCGGGTTGCCGGAGAGAGAGAGACACCATGAAGACGTCCGGCCTTCCGGCTGATGCCCTCGAGATGACCCTCCAGAGCCTGCGCGACTTCGCGGAGCAGAAGCTCCCCGTCGCGAGGCTTCTGCAGCTCGACCACGACGACGAGTTCCCCGAGGACGCCATCCGCGAGATGTGCAACCCGAACACCCTCGGGATCCAGCTCGTCTTCATCGCCGAGGAGTACGGCGGCTTCGGCGGGAGCGCCTGGGACGTCTACCGGGCGTGCGAGCTCGTCGCGTCGATCGACCTCGGCGTGGCGACGGGGGTCCTCGCGACGTTCCTCGGCTCCGACCCGATCTCGTTCGGCGGGACCGAGGAGCAGAAGAAGCTCTGGCTCGGCCGGATTGCGGAAGAGGGGATCCTCTTCGCCTACGGCGCGACCGAGCCGGCCGCCGGGAGCGACCTCGGCGCGCTGAAGACGACGGCGACGCCCGTCGTCGAGGACGGGAAGGTCACCGGCTACAGGCTGAACGGCGCCAAGCAGTGGATCAGCAACGGCGGCTACGCCGACGTCTACACGATCCTGGCGAACGCGCCGGCCGGCCCGACCTGGTTCATCCTCGAGAAGGGGACCGAGGGCTTCACCCACGGCAAGCCGGAAGACAAGCACGGCATCCGCGCCTCGAACACGGCCGCGCTCTCCCTGTCGGAAGTCTGGGTTCCGGTCGAGAACCTCGTCGGCGGCGTCGAGGGGCAGGGGCTCCTCCAGGCGCAGCTCGTCTTCGGCTACACCCGCCTCATGGTCGCCGCCTTCGGTCTCGGCGCCGGCTGGGCAGCCGTGAACCGCGCCATTCCGTATTCGAAGGAGCGGCTTCAGGGCGGCAGCCCCCTCTCCGAGAAGCAGGGCTACACGCACAAGCTCATCGTCCCGCACGCCGTCCGCCTCGAGGCGGGGCGCGCCTACATCGAGGAGACGGCCGAGCGGCTCGACTCGGGCGAGGAGATGCTCAACACCGAGGGGGCGATCGCGAAGTACCTCGCCACCGAGGCGGGAGTCGCCGCGGCGGACGCCGCCATCCAGGCGCTCGGCGGCTACGGCTACACCCGCGAGTACATGGTCGAGAAGATCCGGCGCGACGTCCGCATCACGACGATCTACGAGGGGACCTCGGAGATCATGGAGATGACGATCGCCCGCGACCGCTGGCAGCAGCACCTGAAGACGCGGGGGCAGTACTACCACGACCGGGCGCGCGAGATGGAAGCTCTCGAAGGGGCCTCGCCCGGCTGCGGAGCCCGCTTCGCGGCGCTGGCGCTCCACTCCCTCGCCGAGGTCCTCGAGCGCTTCCGCGCGCAACGCCTGACGCGCCACCAGCACATCCTGTTCCGCGCGGGGCGGATGGTCGCCGTGGCGGAAGGGGCGATGGTCCTTGCGAAGCGGGCCGCGCGCGCCGCGAAGGGTGAGCTCTCCGACAAGGCCGACCACCGGTTCGACGCCGCGGGGCTCGCGGCGATCAGCCGCGTGAACGGCCGCGAGGCGGCGCTCGAGGTCGCACAGGAAGGGGTCCGGTGGGCCGTGGGGGCCGACGGCGTCCCCGCCGCCGACCTCGCCGCCTTCACTGCAGCAGTCCGTTTTCAGGAGATCCTCGGGGCCCAGGCCGGCTTGATCACCGACCTCGACCTCGTCGCCGACGCCCTCTACGGGCGCATGCCCGCCCCGCGGGCCTGAGAGAGAAGGACGACTCCATGGATGAAACGTCCCACCGCGCCGTCGCCGTCGTCGGCGTCGGCGCGATCATGCCCGGCGCCCCGACCGCCACAGCCTTCTGGGAAAACGTGACGAAGGGTGTCTACGGCATTTCCGAGGTCGACCCGAAGCGCTGGGACCCCGGCCTCTACTACGACCCGGACCCGAAAGTCCCGCTGAAGACGTACTCGAAGATCGGCGGCTGGGTCCGCGAGTTCCCGTGGGAGCCGGTGAAGTGGAAGCTCCCGATCCCGCCGCTCGTCGAGGCGGGGATGGACGACGGGCAGAAGTGGGCGATCGCGATCACGCGCGAGACGCTCGCCGACTACGGGTGGCCCGCCCGGCCTCTCGACCTCGACCGGACGGCGGTCATCCTCGGAAACGCGATGGGAGGGGAGAAGCACTACCAGACCTCGCACCACATCGCCCACGCCGAGTTCGAAGCCGACCTGAGGGAGACGGCACACTTCGCGGCCCTCCCGCCGGAGGAGCGCGCCCGCGCCCTCGCCCAGTTCCGGGAGAGGATCGACAGGCGCTTTCCCCCGGTCACCGAGGACACGATGCCGGGCGAGCTGTCGAACTGCATCGCCGGGCGGATCGCGAACCTCTTCAACTTCCACGGAGCGAACTACGTGACCGACGCCGCCTGCGCCTCCGCCCTCGCGGCGATGAGCGCGGCCGTCGACGGCCTCGTCGCAGGTCATTTCGACACCGTCCTCACCGGCGGAATCGACCGGAACATGGGGCCGACGAGCTTCGTGAAGTTCTGCAAGATCGGAGCGCTCTCGGCCACCGGGACGCGCCCGTACGCGGACGGGGCCGACGGCTTCGTCATGGGCGAAGGAGCGGCGTTCTTCCTCCTCAAGCGGCTCGCCGACGCCGAGCGCGACGGCGACCGGATCTACTCCGTCATCCGCGGCATCGGCGGCTCGAGCGACGGGCGCGGAAAGGGGATCACCGCCCCGAACCCCGTCGGGCAACGATTCGCGCTGCGGCACGGCTGGGCGACCGCGGGGCTCGACCCGGCGACCTGCTCCCTCGTCGAGGGGCACGGCACGTCGACGAAGGTCGGCGACGTCGTCGAGGTGGAAGGGCTCATCGAAGCCTTCGGTGCGGCCGGCCTGCCGGTCCACTCCATCCCGCTCGGGTCGGTCAAGTCGAACATCGGGCACCTGAAGGCGGGCGCGGGCGCCGCGGGCTTCCTGAAGACGACGCTCGCCCTCGCGGCGAAGGTCGTTCCCCCGAGCCTCAACTTCCAGAAGCCGAACCCGAACCTCGACTGGTCCCGGTCGCCCTTCTTCGTGAACACCGAGCTGCGCGACTGGGAGAAGCCGGCGTGCGGCGTCCGCCGCGCCGGGCTCTCGGCGTTCGGCTTCGGCGGGACGAACTTCCACGTCGTCCTCGAGGAGCACGTCCCCGGCGCGCTGACGAAGGGTTCGCGGCCCCTCCAGGTCGCCGTGGCCGAGAGGCCGCGCATCACCTCCTCCGAGCCCCCGAAGGCGCCGCTGCGCGGAGCGCTCCTCGTCGGCGCCGCCACGGAGAAGGAGCTCGCCGAGAAGCTCGCCGCCGTCCAGCGTGACGCCCGCGCGGGGAAAGCCCCGGCGCCCGGCGCGCCGAGAGAGAACGAGCTGAAGGCCGAGGAGCGCGTCGCCATCGACTTCGGCACCCCGACCGAGCTCGCCGACAAGATCGAGAAGGCGCGGAAGGCTCTCGCCGGGGGCAAGGCGGCCGCGTGGCGCCGCTCCGCGGGCAGGGGATCTTCCGTGGGAGCGGTCCCGCGGCGAAGGTCGCGTTCCTATTCACCGGGCAAGGCTCGCAGTACGTGAACATGGGCCGCGCCCTGCGCGACGCCGAGCCGATCGTCGCCGAGACGTTCGCCCAGGCCGACCGGAAGATGGAGCCGATCCTCGGCCGGACCCTCAGCTCGTACCTCTTCGTCGACGGCAATGACGCGGGTGCCGTGGCCGAGGCGGAGGAGGCTCTCAAGCAGACGGCCATCACGCAGCCGGCCGTCCTCGCGACGGACCTCGCCCTGGCGCGTCTCCTCGGGGCCTACGGCGTCGTCCCCGACATGGTCATGGGGCACAGCCTCGGCGAGTACGGGGCCCTCGTCGCCTCGGGCGTCATGCCGTTCGAGGACGCCCTCGAGGCGGTCGCCGCGCGCGGCCGCGAGATGTCGCGCGTCTCCGTGGCCGACAACGGGAAGATGGCGGCCGTCTTCGCGCCGCTGCCAGAGATCGAGCGGACGCTGAAGGGAGTCGGCGGCTACGTCGTCGTCGCGAACTACAACAGCAACGGCCAGGGGGTCATCGGCGGGGCGACCGCCGCCGTCGAGGCCGCGCTCGAGGCGTTCCACCGGGCCGGCGTGACGGCCTCGCTGATCCCGGTCAGCCACGCCTTCCACACGAGGATCGTCGAGCCGGCGAGCGGCCCGCTGACGCGCGTCCTCGAGCGGCTGCGGATCGAGGCGCCGAAGATCCCGATCATCGCGAACGTCACGGGAGACTTCTACCCGCGGGAAGGCGACGTCCGCCGCCAGTTCATCGACATCCTTTCCCGGCAGGTCGCCTCGCCGGTCCAGTTCGTGAAGGGGCTCGAGTCGCTCTACCACGCGGGCGCACGAATCTTCGTCGAGGTCGGCCCGAAGCGGGCGCTCCAGGGCTTCGTCGAGGACGTCCTCGGGCAGCGTCCCGACGTCTTCTCCCTCGCCACGAACCACCCGCGCCTCGGCGACGTCGTCGCCTTCAACCAGGCCGTCTGCGGCTTCTACGCCGCCGGCCTCGGGGCCGCCACGGCCTTCGAGCACCCGGCCGTGGCCGAGCTCGCCCCGGCGCCGCGCGTCGCCCCTTCGGCGGTCGTCGCGCACGTGGCCGCCGCGGCTCCGGCTCCCGCGCAGGCCTCCGGAATGCCCCCCCCCGCACCGTACTCCACGGCGGCCGGACCCGGCGGCAGCGGGGATTCGATCCGCGACCTGGGCCTCCTCTTCGCCGAGTTCCTCGAGAAGGGGATGAAGATCCACCGGGGCGAAGGGCTCCCGGCCCCGGCCCCCTCTCCGGCTCCCGCCGAGGAGCCGGTCGTCGTCACCGGCGCCTCGATCGGCCTGCCGGGCCGGCCCCGGGTCTTCGCGGACGACAACGTCGCCGCGATCCTGCGCGGCGACCAGCTCATCGGCAGGCTTCCCGACCGGATCCTCGAGGCGATGGCGACCAAGCACATCACGCGGCTCGTCAAGAGCGAGCACGGCGAGAGCCGCTTCGAGGAGGTCACGTCGACCGACGAGGTGATCAAGCTCGCCGGGCGCATCGGGGAGCTCGACCTCGCCGGGGAGTTCGGCGTCCCGGAGGAGCGGATCCCGTCGCTCGACGTCGTCACGCGGCTCGCCATCGGGGCGGGCCTCGACGCGCTGCGCGACGCGGGGATCCCCCTCGTCCTGCGCTACAAGACGACGACGGTCGGAACGAAGCTCCCCGAGCGCTGGGCCCTTCCCGAAGCGATGCAGGACGACACGGGGATCATCTTCGCCTCGGCCTTTCCCGGGTACGATTCCTTCTCCGAACGCGTCAAGGGCTACAACGTCGACCACGAGCGCCGCAAGCGGCTCGCCGAGCTGGAGTCGCTCCGCGGCTCGCTCGCCGCCCGGGGCGTCGCCCCGGAGGCGCTCGCCGACGTCGACGAGAAGATCGCTTCGTTGAAGGACCTTCTCGAGAAGGAGCCCTACACCTTCGACCGCCGCTTCCTCTTCCGGATCCTCTCGATGGGGCACTCGCAGTTCGCCGAGCTGATCGGCGCGCGCGGACCGAACACGCAGATCAACACGGCGTGCGGTTCGATGGGCTTCGCCGCGGGGCTGGCCGAGGACTGGATCCGCGCCGGGCGCTGCCGGCGCGTCCTGATCGTGTCGTCCGACGACGCGACGTCGGACCACATGATGGAGTGGATCGGCGCCGGGTTCGTCGCCACGGGCGCCGCCGCCCTCGACGAGAGGGTCGAGGATGCGGCCCTTCCGTTCGACCGGCGCCGTCACGGCATGGTGATCGGCATGGGGGGTGCGGCGTTCGTCGTCGAGAGCGCCGAGGCCGCCCGGGAGCGCGGGGTCACCCCGATCTGCCGGCTCCTCTCCTCCGTCGCCGCCAACAGCGCCTTCCACGGTACGCGCCTCGACGTGAACCACATCGCGCAGGTGATGGAGACCCTCGTCTCCGGCGCCGAGCGGAAGTGGGGCGTCGACCGCCACGCCATCGCGCCGCACACCGTCTTCGTCTCCCACGAGACCTACACCCCGGCTCGCGGCGGGAGCGCCTCGGCCGAGGTCTTCGCCCTCCGGAGCGTCTTCGGCGCCTCGGCCGACAGCATCGTCATGGCGAACACGAAGGGCTTCACCGGGCACGCGATGGCCACCGGCATCGAGGACGTCGTCGGCGTGAAGATGCTCGAGACCGGCCTCGTCCCGCCGATCCCGAACTTCAGGGAGGTGGATCCCGAGCTGGGCGTCCTCAACCTCTCGAAGGGGGGCCGGTACGACTGTGACTTCGCCCTGCGCCTCGGTGCCGGGTTCGGTTCGCAGATCACCATGACCCTGATGGAGCGCGTGGCGCCTCCCGACGGGCGGCGCCACGCGCCGGACGAGCTCGGCTTCGCCTATCGCGTTCACGACCCGGCCCGTTTCCGTGCCTGGCTCTCGGCGGTCAGCGGCTACGACGCCCCCGAGACCGAGGTCGAGAAGCGGACGTTCCGGGTCCGGAACACGGGGGCGCCCGCGCGGGCCTCCCGGCGGCTCGACTCCCCGGCGGCGCCGGCTCGCGCCCTCCCGGCCTCTGCCGTCGTGGCGGCCCCGGCTCCCGCGATCCCGGCGGCCCCCGCTCTCGCGGCCGTTCCGGTCGCGGTGGCCGTGCCTCCTGTCCCGGCGGCGGCCGAGGTGAAGGTCGTGGCGCCTCCCGCACCGGCCGCCGCCGCACAGGACCCCGTCGAAGCGCGCGTCCTGGCGATCGTCGCGGAGAAGACCGGCTACGCATCCGAGATGCTCGCCCTCGACCTCGACCTCGAGGCGGACCTCGGCATCGACACGGTCAAGCAGGCCGAGCTCTTCACGGCGGTGCGCGAGGAGTGGGGGATTCCGCGCGACGACAGCCGCAAGCTGCGCGATTACCCGACGCTCGCCCGCGTCATCCAGTTCGTCCACGACGGCCGTCCCGACCTCGCGAAGGCGTCGTCCGCTGCCCCTGCCGCGGCTGCCACCTCGGGTCCCGCCGCCGTCCCGATCCCGCAGGCGGCCGCTCCGGCCACTTCGGCCGCTTCGGTCGACCCGGTCCTGGCGCGCGTCCTTTCGATCGTCACCGAGAAGACCGGCTATCCGGTCGAGATGCTCGACCCCGAGCTCGACCTCGAGGCGGACCTGGGTGTCGACACGGTCAAGCAGGCCGAGCTCTTCACGGCGGTGCGCGAGGAGTGGGGGATCCCGCGCGACGACAGCCGCAAGCTGCGGGACTACCCGACCCTCGCCCACGTCGTCCAGTTCGTCCGCGACAGCCGGCCCGACCTGCCGAAGCCCGGCGCCGCGGCTCTGGCCGTGCCGGCGCCGCCCGCCGCTCCCGTTTCCCCCGCGTCCGCACCGCAGGCCGCCCCGGCGGCGTCCGCGGCGGATCCGGTCCTGACGCGGGTCCTTTCGATCGTCACCGAGAAGACCGGCTATCCGTCGGAGATGCTCGACCCCGAGCTCGACCTCGAGGCCGACCTCGGCGTCGACACGGTCAAGCAGGCCGAGCTCTTCACGGCGGTGCGCGAGGAGTGGGGGATCCCGCGCGACGACAGCCGCAAGCTGCGCGAGTACCCGACCCTCGCCCACGTCGTCCGTTTCGTCTACGACAACCGTCCCGACCTCGCGAGGCCGGAGGCGGTCGCCGTCGTGGCGGGCCTGCCCGCCGCAACCGGGGCCGCTCCGGTTCCGGACCCGGTGTCGGCGCCGGCGGGTGAGGCTCCGCTGCCCGCGGTTTCCGTCGCGGCCCCGTCCGCGGGCGACGCCGTCCTGACGCGCGTCCTCGCGATCGTGACCGAGAAGACCGGCTATCCGTCGGAGATGCTCGATCCCGAGCTCGACCTCGAGGCGGACCTCGGCGTCGACACGGTCAAGCAGGCCGAGCTCTTCACGGCGGTGCGCGAGGAGTGGGGGATTCCGCGCGACGACAGCCGCAAGCTGCGCGAGTACCCGACCCTGGCGCACGTCGTCCGCTTCGTCTACGACAACCGTCCCGACCTCGCTCCCGGTGGCGCCTCCGCTGCCGGAGCCTCCCCGTCCGCAGCGGGGCCCGCTCCTGGCCAGGCTCCGGCTCTCCCCGCTCCGCCCGTCGCCGGCAGCTTCGCCGAGGCGGCGAAGGTCCCCAGGCGCGTCGCCGTCCCGGTCCTCAGGCCCGCGCTCTCGAGCTGCAAGGAGACGGGTGTGAAGCTCGAAAGCGGCCGTCGGGTCGCGGTCATGTTCGACCGCGGCGGCGCCGCTGCGGCGCTCGTCGAGAGGCTTCGCGCGCGCGGAGCCGACGTCCTGACGCTCGAGAACGACGCCTCGGCCGAATCGATCGTGGAGAGGCTCGCGGAGTGGACCGCCGGCGGCCCCGTCCACGGCCTCTTCTGGCTCCCGGCGCTCGACGCCGAGGGCGACCTGGGTTCCATGGACCTGGCCGGCTTTCGCGAGGCGCTCCGCCTCCGCGTCAAGAACCTCTACACGTCGGCGCGCGCCCTGTACGACGCGCTCGGCGCCTCCGGCACCTTCCTCGTCTCGGCCACGCGCCTCGGAGGGCGCCACGGCTACGACGCCGCGGGGGCGTTCGCCCCGCTCGGCGGCGCGGTCACCGGCTTCACGAAGGCGTTCAAGCGGGAGAAGGCGGAGGCGACCGTGAAGGCGGTCGACTTCGCTCCCGACGCCTTGCCGTCGATCGTCGCCGACCTCCTCATCGAGGAGGCGCTCCGCGACCCGGGCTGCGTGGAGGTCGGGTACGCCGAAGGCCTCCGCACCTCGGTCGGAATGCGCGAGCTGCCGATCGAGGACGGGACGCCCGGGATGACGCTCGGGCGCGAGAGCGTCTTCGTCGTCACCGGCGCCGCCGGGAGCATCGTCTCGGCCATCACGACCGACCTCGCCGCCGCGTCCGGCGGCACGTTCCACCTCCTCGACCTCCTCCCCGAACCCGACCGCGACGATACCGACCTCGCCCGCCTGACGACGGACAAGGACGGTCTCAAGCACGACATCTTCGAGCGACTCAAGGCGAAGGGCGAGCGGGCCACTCCCGCCCTCGTCGAGAGGGAGCTGGCGCGGATCGAACGTCTCGCCGCGGCCCTCGTGGCGATCCGCGCCGTCGAGGCGGCCGGCGGGACCGTCCACTGGTACGCGGGCGACCTGCGCGACGCCGCGCGTGTCTCCGAGATCGGCGCTGAGATCCTCGCCAGGAGCCCCCGCGTCGACGTCCTCCTCCACGGGGCGGGGCTCGAGATCAGCCGCTTCCTGAAAGACAAGGAGCCGAGGGAGTTCGACCTCGTCTTCGACGTCAAGGCGGACGGCTTCTTCAACCTCCTGAAGGCGCTCGGAGACGCGCCGATCGGCGCGACCGTGGCGTTCAGCTCCGTCGCCGGCCGTTTCGGCAACGGCGGCCAGACCGACTACAGCTCGGCCAACGACCTTCTCTGCAAGCTCTCCTCGAGCTTCCGGACGACGCGCCCCGGCACGCGCGGAATCGCGCTCGACTGGACCGCCTGGGGCGACATCGGCATGGCGACGCGCGGCTCGATTCCGAAGATGATGGAGCTGGCCGGCATCGACTTCCTCCCGGCCGCGGCCGGAATCCCGATCATTCGCCGCGAGCTCGTCTCCTCGTCCTTCGCAGGCGAGATCGTCGAGGGCCTTCGGCTCGGAATCCTCGCGAAGGAGTGGGACGAGACGGGGGGTCTGAACCCGGCCGCGCTGCCCTTCACTCCCGCCGGCCCGATGACGGGCCGCGTCGCCGCGTTCTTTCTGCACGGTGGCGTCGTCGTCGAGACGGAGCTCGACCCGAAGGTCCAGCCCTTCCTCTTCGACCACCGGATCGACGGCACACCCGTCCTCCCGGGCGTCATGGGGGTCGAGGCCTTTGCGGAGGCCGCCGCGGCGCTCGTTCCGGGCTTCCGGGTGGCGGCCGTGACGGACGTCGACTTCCTCGCCCCGTTCAAGTTCTATCGCGACGAGCCTCGGACGGTCCGCGTCGAGGCGGTCCTCCGCCCGGCCGGCGACGGGGTCGAGGCCGAGTGCCGCCTCGTCGGACGCCGCTCCCTGCCCGGGCAGGCCGAGCCGCAGGAAACGGTTCACTTCCGGGCGCGCGTGAGGCTCGTGAGCGACGACGCCCGCCCCGAGGCGGTCGCCGCCGTCCTCGAAAACCCCGGTGCGCCTCTGGCGGCCTCCGACATCTATTCGGTCTACTTCCACGGCCCGGCCTACCAGGTTCTCGAGAGCGCGTGGAAGAACGGTTCCGGGGTGGTCGGCCTCTTCGCCGACCCGCTTCCGCCGGACCGCGTTCCATCCGGAACGCCGACGCTCGTCTCGCCGCGGCTGCTCGAGCTCTCGTTCCAGACGGCAGGCGTCTTCGAGCTGGGGACGCGCGGCCTGATGGGCCTCCCGCTCCGCGTCGAGCGGGTCCTTGCCTTCCGGCAGCCGGAGACGGCCAACGGGCGCCTCTACGCCGTCGTGACGCCGTCGGCCTCGGCAGACGGAAGCTTCGACGCCCGCGTCGTCGACGCGGACGGAAACGTCTACCTCGCCGTCGACGGCTACCGGACGGTCGAGCTCCCCGGGGCCGCTTCGGCCTCGCAGCTCGAGCCGTTCCGCGCCGCGATGGTCTGACCCTTCCTTCCCGTCCCGCGGGGGGTGGCCCGAGGGCCGCCCCCCGCGGATGCTCCAGCGGAGGCGACATGCATCCCGAATTCCAGCGCGTGGCCATCGTCAACCGCGGCGAGGCCGCGATGCGTTTCATCAACGCCGTCCGCGAGTTCAACCAGGAACGCGGGACGCGCATCCGGACGATCGCCCTCTACACCGACCCTGACCGCAAGGCGATGTTCGTGAGGGAGGCCGACGAGGCCTTCCCGCTCGGGCCGGCCACGGACGTCGACGGCGCCGACGGTGAGCGGAAGGTCACCTATCTCGACTACCGGCGTCTCGAGAACGCCCTCGCCGCCTCCAGGGCCGACGCCGTCTGGACCGGCTGGGGATTCGTCTCCGAGCACGCCGCGTTCGCCGAGCTCTGCGAGCGGCTCGGCGTCGTCTTCATCGGTCCGCCGCCCGACGCGATGCGGCGCCTGAGCGACAAGATCAGCGCGAAGAAGCTCGCCGAGGACGCCCGGGTCCCGGTCGTCCCGTGGAGCGGTCCCGCCGTCTCCGGGGCGGCGGAGGCGGCGTCCGCGGCCGAGACGCTCGGTTACCCGGTTCTCGTCAAGGCGGCCGCCGGAGGAGGAGGGCGCGGCATCCGCGTCGTCTCCGGAGCCGCGGAGATGCCCGCCGCGTTCGAGAGCGCGCGGCACGAGGCGCTCCGGGCCTTCGGCGACGCGACGGTCTTCGTCGAAAAGCTCCTGCAGGGCGTTCGGCACGTGGAGGTCCAGGTCCTCGGCGACGTCCACGGGACGACGTGGGCCGTCGGCGTCCGCGACTGCACGATCCAGCGGCGCCAGCAGAAGGTCCTCGAGGAGGCGCCGGCGCCCACCGTCCCGCCGGAGGTGGAGCGCGAGCTGCGGGCCGCCGCGCTCCGGATCGCGCGCACGTCGGGCTACCGCAACGCCGGCACCGTCGAGTTCCTCTTCGACCCGAAGAGCCGGACGTTCGCCTTCCTCGAGGTGAACGCCCGCCTCCAGGTCGAGCACACCGTCACCGAGGTGACGACGGGCCTCGACCTCGTCAAGCTCCAGATTCACGTGGCCCGCGGCGGCCGCCTCGTCGGCGAGGCCCCCGCCGCGTCGGGGCACGCCATCGAGGTCCGGCTCAACGCGGAGGACCCCGAGGCCGGCTTCGCTCCGGCGCCCGGGACGTTCGTCTACTTCCGGCTTCCGACAGGCCCCGGCCTCCGGATCGACCGGGGCGTGACCGAGGGCGACACCGTCGCCTCCGAGTTCGACCCGATGATCGCGAAGGTGATCGCGCACGGCGCCGACCGGGGCGAGGCGCTCGCCCGTCTGCGGCGCGCGCTCTCCGAGTGCGCCGTCGTCCTGGACGGCGGCACGACGAACAAGGCGTTCCTCCTCGAGCTGCTCGACCGCCCCGAGGTCCGTTCCTCGCAGGTCGACACCGGCTGGCTCGAGCGCTGGTCGGCAACCCGTGCCGACGAGAGCCGTCCCCACGCGGACGTCGCGCTCCTGGCCGCGGCGGTGGAAGCTTACGACGCCGAGTTCCGGCTCGAGGAGGAGCAGTTCTACGAGTCCGCCGCGCGGATGCGCCCCGAGGTCCGCAGGGAGGTCGGCCGGACGATCGAGTTCCGCCACCTCGGCCAGAACTACAAGCTGAAGGTCCTCCGCCTCGGCCGGCACGGCTACCGCGTCGAGCTGGACGGCGTGAGGACCGAGGTCCGGATCGACCGTCTCTCCCGGTTCGAGCGCTGGCTCCACCTCGCGGGGACCCGCTACCGGACGCTCTGCGTCCTCCAGGGGCTCGACTACCTCGTCGAAGCGGACGGGGTCCCGCACCGCTTCTCGCGCGACGACCTCGGCATCCTCCGCGCGCCGTCTCCCGCCGTGGTCGTCTCGGTCGGCGTCGCCGCCGGCGAGCGGGTCCGGAAGGGGCAGAGGATCGCCACGCTCGAGGCGATGAAGATGGAGATGCCGATCCCGGCGCCGTTCGACGGCACCGTGCGGACCGTCTTCGTCGTCCCGAACGTCCAGGTGGGCCCCGGGACGCCACTCGTCCAGCTCGATCCGTCGGCCGCGGGGGACGAGCGGAGGACGACGAAGAGGATCGCCCTGCCCAGGGGCGCCGCCCCCGCCACCGCGGGCGACCCGGCCCGCGCCCTCGCCATCCTCGACGAGATCCGCCGGGTCGTCCTCGGCTACGACGTCGACCTCTCCGACGCGAAGCGGCTCGCCCGCGAGTACGCGGAGGCGGCCCCCGCCCTCGCCGGCGACGGCGCGGGTCTCGAGGCGGAGGAGAGGATCCTCCGCGCCTTCGCCGACGTCTCGGCCCTCTTCCGCCGCCAGACCGGCTCGGCGGAGGATCCCGAGACGGCCGGCGCCGTCTCGACGGGGGAGTACCTCCTCACCTACCTCCGGACGTACGACACGCAGACTCCGGAGCTCCCGGCCCGCTTCGTCGAACGCCTCGCGCGCGCCGTGTCGCACTACGGGGTCGAAGGGACGAAGAAGGCCGCCGCGCTCCGCGAGGCGCTCCTCTGGATCTGGAAGTCCCGCCAGAGAGCCGAGCACCAGGTGGAACTCGTCCTGGCCATCCTCGAACGGCGGCTCGCCGACGCCGACGCGGGAGCCGCGGCAGCCTCGCCCGAATTCCGCTCGCTTCTCGACAGGCTCGTCGCCGTGGCCGAGAGCCGCTGGCCGGCGCTCGGCGACGTGGCGCGAGACCTCCGCTACCGGCTCTTCGACCTCGCGGCGTTCGAGGCGGCGCGGCGGGAGGTTTACGCCGGGATGGATGAGATCCTCGGGAAGCTCGTCTCCGAGCCGGGCGCGTTCGAGCGCCCGGATCGGGTGAAGGCGCTCGTCGACTGCCCCCAGCCTCTCCAGAGCCTCTACCTCGGCCGCTTCGAGGAGGCCCCCGCGGAGACGAGGGCCGCGATGCTCGAGGTCCTCACGAAACGCTACTACCGCTTCCGGCCCCTCGAGAACTTCCGGGCCGCCTCGCTGGCGGGCCGGGCCGGCGGCGTCGCCGAGTACGTCTTCGAGGGGACGAGGCACCTCGTCGTCTCGACCTGGTGCCTCGACGCGGACTTCGAGAAGGCCCTCCGCGACGTCGCGACGTACCTGGCGGCAAACCCTTCCGAGCACGACGTCCTCATCGACGTCTATTCGTGGCGCCCCGGCCCCCTTTCGGACGCCGAGGGCGCGGCCGCCGCGTCGAAGGCCGTCGTCGACTCCGTCGCCCTCCCTGCGCGGGTCGTCCGCGTCGTCCTCGCCCTCGCGGGCGCCGGCGCCGGCCTCGGCATGGGAGGGATGCAGCACTTCACGTTCCGGCCCGGGGAAGGGGGTTTCGTCGAGGACAAGCCCTACCGCGGGATGCACCCGATGATCGGCAAGAGGCTCGACCTCTGGCGGCTCGAAGGCTTCGAGATCGAGCGCCTGCCGTCGGCCGAGGACGTCTACCTGTTCCGTGGGGTCGCGCGGGAGAACCCGAAGGACGAGCGCCTCTTCGCCCTCGCGGAGGTCCGCGACCTGACCCCGGCGTACGACACGCACGGGCGCCTCGTCGGCCTTCCGCAGATGGAGCGGATCCTCCTCGAGGCGTTCGAGGCGATCCGCCTCTTCCAGTCCCATCGACGGGTGGAGGACCGCCTCCAGTGGAACCGGGTCTTCCTCTACGTCTGGCCGACGTTCCGGCACAGCGCGCGGGAGCTGCGCGCCTTCGCCCGCCACGTCGCTCCTGCGACGGAGGGGCTCGGCCTGGAGAAGGTCGCCATCCAGGCCACGGTACCCGACCCGTCGTCGCCGGGAGGAGTGAAGGAGGTCGTTTTCTCCATCTCCCAGCCGGGGCGAACCGGGATCGTCGTCTCCGTCACGCCGCCGAGCCGCCGGCCGCTCAGGACCCTCTCCGAGTACGAGCAGAAGGTCGTCCGGCTCCGCCAGCGCGGCCTCACCTACCCGTACGAGATCGTGAAGATGCTGACCCCGCCGAAGGACGGCGCCCACGCCGACTTCCCGCCCGGCGAGTTCGAGGAATGGGACCTCGACGAGAAAAACGTGCTCGTGCCGGTCTCGCGCCCGCCCGGGAAGAACCGGGCGAACATCGTCGTCGGCCTCCTCAAGAGCTTCACCGCGAAGGTCCCGGAAGGGATGACGCGCGTCGTCCTCCTCGGCGACCCGATCGGCGCGATGGGCTCCCTCGCCGAGCCGGAGTGCCGCCGGATCATGGCGGGCCTCGACCTGGCGGAGCGGATGAAGGTGCCCCTCGAATGGTTCGCCCTCTCGGCGGGGGCGAAGATCGCCATGGACTCGGGGACCGAGAACATGGACTGGATCTCGCGCGTCCTCCGGCGCCTCATCGAGTTCACCCAGGACGGCCACGAAGTGAACGTCGTCGTCTGCGGCATCAACGTCGGCGCCCAGCCCTACTGGAACGCCGAGGCGACGATGCTGATGCACACGAAGGGAATCCTCGTCATGACGCAGGACGGGGCGATGGTCCTCACGGGGAAGACCGCCCTCGACTACTCGGGCTCCGTCTCGGCCGAGGACAACATCGGCATCGGCGGCTACGAGCGGGTCATGGGGCCGAACGGGCAGGCTCAGTACTGGGCGCGCGACATCCCCGACGCGTGCCGGGTCCTCCTTCGCCACTACGACCACACCTACGTCGTCCCGGGCGAACGATTCCCGCGACGCGCCGTCACGTCCGATCCGCTCGGGCGCGACGTCTGCCTCTCGCCGCACGGCGGCGACGAGCCGGGCGCCTTCGCCCTCGTCGGCGACGTCTTCTCGTACGAGACGAACCCCGGCCGCAAGCACCCCTTCGAGATCCGGAAGGTCATGGCGGCCGCGGCAGACCAGGACCACCCGCCGCTCGAGCGGTGGGCCGGCATGCGCGACGCCGAGATCGGCGTCGTCTGGGATGCCCACGTCGGCGGTTACCCCGTCTGCCTCCTGGGGTTCGAGTCGAAGCCGGTGAAGCGGATCGGCTTCGTCGCCACCGACGGGCCCGAGGCCTGGACGTCGGGGACCCTCTTCCCGCAGGCTTCGAAGAAAATCGCCCGTGCCGTCAACGCGGCGAGCGGCAACCGGCCCCTCGTCGTCCTCGCGAACCTCTCCGGCTTCGACGGCTCGCCCGAGTCGATGAGGAAGGTCCAGCTCGAGTACGGCGCCGAGATCGGACGCGCCGTGACGAACTTCCAGGGGCCGATCGTCTTCACCGTCGTCTCCCGGTATCACGGCGGCGCGTTCGTCGTCTTCTCGAAGACCCTGAACGACAACATGGAGGTCGCCGCACTCGAGGGGACCTACGCCTCGGTCATCGGCGGAGCCCCCGCCGCCGCCGTCGTCTTCGCCCGCGAGGTCGACCAGCGGACGAAGAAGGACCCCCGGGTCGCCTCTGTCGAGAAGGAGATCGCCGCCGCGTCCGACTCCGAGAAGCGGAGGCTCCGGACGCGCCTCGCCGACCTCGTCAAGGCGGTGCGCTCCGAAAAGCTCGGACAGGTGGCCGACGAGTTCGACGGCATCCACAGCGTCCAGCGCGCGCTCGCCGTCGGCTCCCTCGACCGGATTCTGCCGGCGGCCGAGCTCCGGCCCTACCTCGTCGACGCGATCGAGAGGGGGATGGCGAAGGAGCGGGCACGGATCGGCCGTTGAACGGAGTGGCCTGGCTTTCCGCGCGGCAGGAGGAGCTGCCGCGCGGGGAAGCCTGGCTGACGGCGGCGGAACGGGAGGTGCTCGCCCGCTTCCGCGTGCCGAAGCGGCGCGCAGACTGGCTTCTCGGCCGGTGGGTCGCCAAGCGGGCGCTCGTCCTCTCGGGCGTGGCCGTGTCGGAGGAGGACGTCGCCATTCTCGCGTCCCCCTCCGGCGCCCCCGAGGCGTTCGTCCTCGGGCACCCCGCCGTCGCCGCGCTCTCCCTCACCCACAGCCACGGTGTCGCGGTCGCGGCGCTCGGGCCGGCCGGCACCCGGATCGGCGTCGATCTCGAGGCGATCGAGGAGCGCGCCCCTGGCTTCCTCGGGGACTGGTTCACCCCGGTCGAGCAGGCCTTCGTGGCGGCGGCGAAGGAAGGGGAGCGGGCGGTCGCGGCGACGCTCGTCTGGAGCGCCAAGGAATGCGTGATGAAGGCGCTTCGGGAAGGGCTGCGGATACCGCCGAAAGCGGTGGAGGTCGCTCCCGAGCGCGGCTCCGCCGACGGCCAGTGGCGTCCTTTCCGTGCGCGCGGTCCCGGCCGGGAGGCGTGGAGCGGCTGGTGGCGGGCGGAGGGGGGCTTCGTTCTCGGTCTCGTCGCGAGCCCCGCCGCGGGAACACCGGAGCCGATCGGGTAGACTGCCGGTTCATGGGACTCTTCGGATCGAAAACGCCGCCCCGTACCGAAGGTGAACGCCCCTCCCAGGCTCCACGAAGCGCAGCGGCCGGCGGCCGCCCCGGCCCCTGCCGGGCAGAAAGCGCCGGCAGAGGTGAAGACAGCCGTGATCGGACCCAACATTCGCATCCAGGGAGAGCTTTCGGGCGACGAGGACCTCGTCGTCGAAGGTCGCGTCGAGGGAAAGATCTCCGTCTCCAAAGGGGTCTTCGGATCGGCCCGCAGGCGCAGGTCAACGCCGAGGTGAAGGCGCACCACGTCGTCATCGCCGGGCGCGTCGTCGGCAACGTCGTCGCCGCGGAGAAAGTCGAGATCCTCCCTTCCGGAATTCTCGAAGGGAACATCCGCGCCCCGAAGATCGCCATCGCCGAAGGAGCGCAGTTCAAGGGGAGCGTCGACATGGGGGGCAAGGCCCCGGCCGAAGCCGCCGCGGTGCACACGCCGGGCCCCCCCGACAAGAAGGACCCGAAAGAGCACGGCAAGGGCTGATCGCGACCTCGTTCGAGGGAGCGCGATACGCCCGTACACTCATCGGGATGAAGCTCCTCCTTCTCTCCGTCTCCGCCGGCGCAGGTCATGTCCGCGCCGCCCAGGCCCTCGAGGAAGCGGCGCGCCGTCTCCACCCCGCGGCCGACGTCCGGCACGAGGACGTCCTCGACTTCACGGCAAAGGCCTACCGGAAGGCGTACGCGGGGAGCTTCCTTGCCATGGTCAACCACGCGCCGCAGCTCTGGGGATATCTCTACCGGGCGACCGATGCGGAGAAAGTCCGGAAGGTCCCGCAGAAGTTCGTGACGTTCTTCGACCGGCTGGAGTTCTCGTCCTTCCGGAAGTTCGTGCGAGCTTTCGCGCCGGACGCCATTCTCTCCACGCACTTCCTGCCGGCCCAGGTCCTCGCTCCGAGCCGAAAGAAGGGGAAGGACACGTATCCCCTCGGCCTCGTCGTGACCGACTTCGACGTCCACTCCTACTGGGTTCAGCCCACCGCGGACCGGGTCTTCGTCGGGAGCGGCGAGCTGAAGGCCAGACTGGCCGAGCGCGGCATCCCGGAGGAGAAGGTGAGCGTGACGGGGATCCCGATCGCGAAGGCGTTCTCCGAGAAGTGGGACCGGGCGGCGATCCAGCAGCGCCTCGGCCTCTCCGCAAACCTGCCGACGGTCCTCGTAATGAGCGGAGGGGGCGGCGTCGGGTCGATGGGGGAGGCCGTCGAGGACGTCCTTGCCTGCCCGCGGGTGCAGGTGCTGGCCGTCACGGGCCGGAACGAGGCGCTGAGGAACGACCTGGCGTCCCTCCCCGTGCCCGAGGGGTCAAAGCTCCACGTCTTCGGCTTCGTCGACCCGATCGCCGAGCTGATGGCCGTCTCCGACCTCGCGGTGACGAAGTCGGGCGGCCTGACGACGTCCGAGTGCCTGGCGATGGGCCTTCCGATGGTCGTCCGCGACCCGATCCCGGGCCAGGAGGAGCGCAACTGCGACTACGTGCTGGAATCGGGCGCCGGAGTGAAGGCCTACGGCAACGCGTCGCTGGCCTGGAAGCTGCAAACTCTTCTCCCCGACCGGGAACGGCTCAGTCGGATGAGCGAGGCCGCACGCCGCGCCGGACGGCCGGGGGCCGCATGGGAGATCGTCGCGACGAAGCTCCGCTAGAAGGTCCGGCTTGACTTTTCGCAGGGTGTCCTGACCGGAATACCATCGAAGTATCCGGTTCTGGAAAGGAGCTCCCATGCCGAAGTTCGTGATCGAACGCGACATCCCCGGTGCAGGCGGCCTGTCGACCGCCGACCTCCACGCCATCTCGCAGAAGTCCTGCGGAGTCCCTCAGCACCATGGGGCCCCGGATCCAGTGGGTCGAGAGCTTCGTCACCCCGGACAGGATCTACTGCGTCTACATCGCGCCCGACGAGGACACCGTGCGCGAGCATGCAAAGCTCGGCGGATTCCCTGCGAACCGGGTGTCCGAGGTGAAGCGCATGATCGACCCCACCACGGCGGAGTAGCGCTCTCCCGCGTGCAGCGTCGGTCCTCCCGTCGCACCCCGTCGCATCCGTGCAGGCGCCGGCGTCTTCAGGCGCCTGAACGGGCCGACCGGGCCCCGAACGCTCGCTGGCGTACACTGGTCCCGTGAGCGAGACATGATGCGAAGGAGGCCCACCCCCATGCCCGCGTCGGAGCGTGAGCCACTTTCCACGGTGCGCCACGGATGCCAGCGGTAAGACGGACGCACCGCCGGCCGCTCTTCCAACCGGATACCCAGGAGGTCCAGCCATGACCGAGTCTGATGCCATCGAAGATCCGATAGAGGTGCGGGTGCAGGTCGTGCGAAGCGCGCCCGGCAGAGTCCGCGTCTGGGCGCGCGACGGGTCCGGTTCCTTCGTCGCGGATCGTGGCGACGAGCAGTTCGCGCAGCTGACGGCCGGCGACAGCAACATCCTCAAGGCCCCGAGCCGGCGGGCGAAGGTCGTCGCGTGGCCCGAGCACACGATCCAGATGTCCCGCCCGGACTTCGAATATTACCGGGACTCCGAGCCGCTGCCCGAGGCCACCGCCACGTAGGCCCGGCTCGGGGAGGGGCTCGCGGCGCCCGCCGGTGAGCCAGGACGCGAGACGGCCGACGCCGCCCATCGAGGTACCCACGCATGCTCGCACTCATCCTCGCGGCGACGATCGCCGCAAGTCCGGGCGGAGCCGATGTCTCCGGCCGCTGCGCGGAAGCGTTGGCGGCGCTCGCCCGGGCGGGCACCGTCGAGGCCACTTCGAAAGGGAACGCCGTCAACCTTGCCGGCACGCCGCTGCAGCTGCGCGCGCGCGTCGAGGAAGCGAGGCAGGCGGGGCCGCAGTGGGTGGCCGGCATCGCCGTGCAGGTGGCCGTTCGCGGGAACGCCTCCGCGCTCGTTGAGGGAGCGGTGGGCGTCGGGGCCAGCCGCGCGGAAGCGGTCGACACGGCGATCCTGGAGTGGGCCAACCTCGCGGGCGTCGCCCTCATCCGGGCCGTCGCCGTCAGGGAGCGCTCCAAGGAGGTGTTCTCGGTCGGGCGCGTGGGCGTCTACCCTGGATTCGCCGGGATTCGCGGATCGCAGGCGCTCTCGTGGTCGCTCGCGAGCAACAGGCAGCTGGTGACTCTGATGGCGCCCGCCCTGTCCGGGCTGGCCCCCGGCCAGCTCCACGGGCTCTCCGTCTCCATCCTCGTCGACGGCAAGGGCCCCGTTCGCGGCGAATGCCGCCTCGACGGAGTCGCGTCCCCGGCGGCGTTCGCATCGGCGCAGCGCTACCCCTGGCCCAGGTCCAAGGAGACCTACATGCTGCGGCAGTACTACGTCCTGCAGCCCGGGAGTAAGGCGCCGCCGAAGCCCGGGTCGTAGGGGCGCGCCGCCGCTGCACGGCCCGGCGGCCGGCCCGGCTCGTCCTGCTACGATCTTCCTTCGGCTGCAGGATGCTCGACCCGAACGTCACACGCGCCATCTCGCTCGTCGGTCTGGGCATCCAGACCGCGCTGACGCTGCTGCTCGCGCTCCTCTTCGTCGTCCTCTCGCGGGCGGGGACGGAGAGGCGGTACTTCACCTCCTGGAAGCGTGCGTGGATCGGCCTTCTCGCCGGCCTCCTGGCCCTCTGCGTCGCGTTCGCCTCCGGGTCTCACCCCTTCGTGCAGCGCGGGCTGAACCTCGTCTACCAGGTGGGAAAGACGGTCTTCTTCCTCGAGCTGGCGGTGGGTGCCTGGATGTTCGCGGCCGGACCGGGCAGGAAACCGTCGAGGCGGACGATCGCCATCCCGTTCTTTCTCGTGGTCGGTCTTTCCCTGCCGTTTCTCGGAAGTGTCGAGAGACTGATCAGCGTCCAGGCTTTCCTCGCCGCGCCGGCCCTGGGTTGGGCGGCGTGGCTGATGGCGACGACCCCGGCTCCGCGGCGGACGGCCTCCTCCCTCGTCGCTTCTCAGACCCTCGCGGCGATGGCGGCCCTCTGGGTCCTCTACTTCGTCGTGGAGATGACGCGCGGCGCCGTTCCCACGACGGTGTTGACCTGGCAGTACGTCTTCACCGGTTTCAACTCCTACATCGACCTCCTGCTCGAGACGCTCCTCGCGTTCACCATGGTGCTCGTGCGGGCCCAGGACGCCCAGCGCGAGCTCGTCGCGGCCCACGACGCCCTCGAGGAGGCTCACACCGGGCTGAGGGAGAAGTCCCTCCAGGATCCCCTCACCGGCGCGCTCAACCGGAGGGCATTCGACGAGGGGGCGGTCCTGGCGGCGGGCGGGGGCGGAACGGTCGTGTCCCTGGACGTGGACGGCCTCAAGCCGGTGAACGACCGGTGGGGGCACGAGGCCGGGGATGCGCTCCTGAAGCACTTCGCGACGGCGATGAAAGCGCAGCTGAGAGACTCCGACCTGCTCTATCGGACGGGGGGCGACGAGTTCGTCGTCGTCGCCCCGGGCGCGGAAGCGGAGCGACTCTCCGCCCGAATCGCGCAGGCGCTGACGAACGTGGCCGAGCTGCCGGCGTCCGGAGATCACCCGGCGATTCCGGTCGTCGCGAGCTGGGGAGCCGCCCCCTTCGCATCCGCGTCCGACCTGGCCGGCGCCCTGCGTGCCGCCGACGGGCTCATGTACGAAAAGAAGCGCGCCGCGAAGGTGGGGCGCAGGACGCGATCCGGCATCCTGCCGGCGGTCTCGTCCGCGAGCTGATTCCGCTCCCGGCATTCAGAAGGAAAGCGCCGGGGACGAGGCCTGGAGGCTCGTCCCCGGCACGCCAGCCGGAGATTCAGGTTCCGGGTCTTCCTAGTCGATCGAGAAGTTCAGGAGCTCGACCGGGGTCGTTCCCGGCTCCGCGAGCGTCCAGTCGGAGAAGGAGGAGACGCCGGTGATGCTCGCCTGGTTCGACGCGGGCGACACGATCCCGCCGGGCGTCGCGTAGGCCGCACCGTTGAACCTGAAGATGATGAAGCTGGTCTCGGTCGCCGTCACCGGGATGTCGGCGTCCAGGTAGTGGAACGTCAGGTCGACCGTGAGCCCCGAGCCGGCGAGGGGCCAGTACCGCTGCAACGCGAGCGCCGAAGGGTAGGCGAAGGGCTGCGGTCCCTGAACGGCCGTCACGGTGAGGTCGGCCGGGAACGTTCCGGCCGTCGCGCCGGCGTCGACGGGCGAGTAGCCATTGGCGGTACCGACCTCGAAGCTCTTCGCCCCGGTGGCGCAGAAGGTCTTCTTCAGGTTCCCCACGACATAGTTCGTCGCCCCGGCACCGGTCACCGTCGCCGTGCAGCCGAGGGAGAGGGTGTTCGCTCCCGTGCCGAGGATCCCGGTGAGGGTGAGCTCGTTCGTGACGTTCACGGCGCCGCCGAGGACGTCGCCGCTCGCGCCGAGAGCGTTGTAGTAGGTCCCGGCCGGGATCGACCCGGCGACGGCCTGGACGACCTCGTCGGCGCCGATGTCGAGAGCGGTGCCCGGGCGCGGATCGTCGTCGAAGTCGGCCGGGACGGCTGCGAGGGACGTTCCGGCGCCGAGCATCGGGCTGGTACCGAGGAGGTGGAGGTCGGTGGCAGACCGGAGGAGCGGGTCGACGGCGAGGGAGTTGAGGTCCTGGAGCGAAACCCCCTGCCAGCCTGCGAGCGTCGCCTGGGCCGTTCCCAGGAAGCCGACGTTCTGGGCGAAGTAGTCGTTGTAGTTGATGTTCGCGTAGACCGTCGCCGCCGCGCCGCTGTAGATCGCGTAGCGGGTCCCGACGGTCTCCTGGTTCGAGAGGACGTTGTTGCGCAGGTCGATGGAGCCCGCCGTCGTGATGCCGCTCGTGACGTTGATCGCGGCGGTGATGCTTCCCGCGAGCGTCTGCGAGGTGAGGAGGCTGATCGTGTTGTTGTAGATGGAGTAGCCGCCGCCGGTCGCCGCGACGATCCCGTAGCCGTTGTCGCCGAGCGCGGCGGCCGTCCAGCCATAGGACGCCACGTCGGAGATGAAGTTGTTGAGGATGGCGACTCCCGCCGCCGTGGAGCTCGAGTTGAGCTGGATTCCGTTCGACCCGTATCCGCCCGAGTTCGTGTTCTTGACGTCCGAGATCTGGTTCCCCTTGATCAGGATGCCGCTCGCCGTACCGGACACCAGGATGCCGGACGCGGTGCTCACCGTCGCAGTGACGACGCCGGTAATCACGTTGCCGGAGATCTCGGCGGCTGCCTGCTGGAAGACTGCGATGCCCCTGTAGCCCATCTTGCTCGCGGCCACGGTCGAGCCGATGGTGTTGCCCTTGATGTGGTTCCCGGTTTCGTTGGCCGTCGGTCCGACCATCGCGATGCCGTACTGCGCGGCCGTGATCGCGTTGTTCACGAAGCTGTTGTTCGAGTTCGGCGCCTCCGCGACGCCGCCCAGGGTCGATCCGCTCGTGACGATTCCGACGAAGGTGGTCGTCGGGGCGTTCCCGGTCACGACGCAGTTCCGGACGCTGTTGAACGTGGCTCCGTTGCCCGCGGCGGTGCTGGCGAACCAGAAGACGCTCGCCGAGGTGCTCGCCATCCCGTTCGTGAAGGTCAGGCTCCGGTCCGTCCCGGTGCCGGTCAGGCTGCCGTTGAACGTGATCCTGTCGGCTCCGTTCAGCTTGATCAGGAGCGTCCCGGTCCCCGTGCCGGCGACCGAACGCGCCCCTCCGCTCGGCTGGACGGTCATGGTGTAGCCGCCGGCGCCCTCCTCCTGGAGCTGGTTCAGCGCGACGGCTCCGGACTCGGCGACGAGGTCGGTCGTGATGTGGATCGTCAGGTTCCCGGTCACGACGCCGAGGTTGAGCGCATCGAAGAGCCCGCCGGCGTTCGTCAGCGACGTGAACGTCTCGCCCGTCCCGACGTTGTAGGAGCCGCTGTACTGGACCGAGATGAGGTAGCTGCTCGGCGTCGCGGGCGGCGCCGTCACGGTATTGACGTCGGTGGCGACCGCGCCGCTCGGGCTCGAGGAGACGTTGCCGAGGGTGTCCTGAGCGATGACGAAGTAGGAGACGACGTCCGTAGCGACGACCCCGCCCAGGTCGGAGTGGACGATCGGGCAGGTCCAGGTTCCGCTCTGGGCGGTACCGCTGCTCAGGGAGCACGGCTGCGAGAAATAGGTGCCGGCGCCCTTCCTGTAGTACACGCGGGGGGATAGCCCTGCTGCCGCGACCCCGGTCGTATCCTCGATGGTGACCACGAGGGAGCGGTCCGTCGTCTGGCTCGTGTTCGCCAGCGGCGTGTAGGAAATGGCGGGGGCCGCGAGGTCGATGCCCAGGAAGAGGCCGGCGTCCGCGCCGATGTCCGTCGGGGTCAGGCCGCCGCGGGCCTCGCCGTCGAAGTCGTCCGTCACCGTCGCGACCGCGAAGCCATTCCCCTCGATGACGGTCGTGACCGCCGGGTTGATGTGGAGGTTCGGCGTCGCGGCCGTCGGGGCGAGGAACTTCGGGTCCGCCGCGAAGCTGCTGGAGTCCTGGCCCGTCGCCGACTGCCACGCCGCCAGGGTCGTCTGGTCGAGGAGGTTGAAGAGGCCGGTGTTTCCGCCCGTTCCCGGGGCGTAGAGGACGTTGTTGTTCGACGTGAGGCCGCCGGGATTCGCCGCCGTGCCGCCGACCCGGATGGCGTAGTGCCTGCCCGTTGCGGCGCCGTTGCTCCGGGCGTTCACGAAGACGTTGTCACGGTAGTTGCGGGTGTTGACCGTGATGCCGCTCTGGAAGGCGAACGAGTTCGCCGTCCCGGCGGCGACGCCGCTCCCGCCGATGTAGACGCTGTTGTGGTAGAGGTTGTCGGTTCCGGCGACGGACTCGTTGATCCCGTTGATCTGCGGGCCGTTCGCGGTCATGTCGTTGCCGAGGACGACGATGTTGTTCTGGTAGGTGGTGAGACCGCCCTGCACGTTGATCCCGTTCACGGTCGCCGTGGCGCTCGTGCTGGGAGTGGAGATCGAGTGAATGAAGTTCCGCTGGACGGTGTGGGTTCCCGTCGTGGCGCCGTTGTACTGCAGGCCCGTGACCCAGACGGCGGCGGCGGCGCTCGAGTTGCTGAGAGAGCGGACCGTGTTCTGCGACACGTTGTTGCCGGCGGTGGCGCTGGAGTTGTCGATCCAGAGGCCGATCACGGACGCCGACGAGCCCGTCCCTACGTTCGCCGCGTTCAGGGAGAGGTTGCTGATGACGTTCCCGCTCACGAGCGCAGCGCCCGCCTGCGAGTAGAGGCCGATGGCCCGGGAGGCCGTCGAGGTGGCGGAAATGGGAATCGGCGCGGCCTCGGAGCCGACCGCGTTGTTCTGGATGGTGTTGGAGACACTCGAGGACGTGTTGGCGCGGATGCCGTAGAAGACGAGGCTGCCGGCTCCTGTATTCGAGGCGGTGATCCCGCCGACGACGTTGTTCGAGATGACGGCCGCGGCCGACGGGAAGTAGTAGATCCCGAGGACCTCCATCGCCGAGCCGTTGTTGCTGGTGATCGAGATGGCCCCCGGGACCGTCGCGCTTCCGATGGTGTTCCCCGTCGTGCTCCCGATGGTCGCGACGCCCGACGCGATGCTGATGCCGACGAAGGCGCCGGACGTAGAGGTTCCACCGACGACGCCGCTCAGGCTGATTGCGGTGATGGTGTTCCCCTGGATGCTCGACGGCGTCGTCGTCGCGGCCGACGAGAAGTAGATCGGGAGGAACTTCGAGCCGGTCCCGATCCCCACGAACGTGTACGTCCCCGTTCCGGCGGCGCTGGAATACCCGATGATGTTCCCGCTGACGTTGTGGTTGTTGTTGCCCGTGGAGCTGGCGACCTGGATCGCGGAGTGGATGGCTCCGGTCGTCTGGGTGCGGGTGGCGGTCTGGTAGAACCGGTTGTTCGTGATGATCCAGTCGGTATTGCCGCCGGCCAGGTAGAGGCCGTTGCTCTGGGCCGCGGCGTTGAAGAAGTCGAAGATGTTGTTCCCGGTGATCGTGTTGCCGCTGTTGTAGACCGCGGCGCTGGCCGTGCTGCCGTTTCCGTAGACGGCCTTGGTCGGCAGGTTCGTCCCCGCTGGGCCGATGTTGCAGCTGGAGATCGTGTTCCCGTCGTTGCCGGTCGTCACGGCTCCTGCACCGAACCAGATGTTGCCGCCGTTGGTCGTCGAGGCCATCGTCGAGGAGCCGAGGATCGACGTGTTCGTGATCGTGTTGTTCGTCGCGTCGGCCTGGAACCGGATCGTGCTCGTCCCCGAGGTGGACGAGACCGTCGTGTTCGAGATGGTGAGCGCGTTCCCGCCGGAGTTCAAACCGTCGATCGTCACGGCGTCGGCGCCGTTGAAGTCGATCAGCGGGCTCCCGGCCGCGATCGCGCCGGAGATCGTCCTGGCCGCCCCGCCGGAGGGTTGGATGGAGATCGCGCCGTAGACCGCCGATCCGCTGCCGCTCGCGTTGAGCGTCGCCGTCGCCGTCTCCGTCGTGTCTCCCGTGATCGCGATGGCGATCGTCCCCTGATGCGTCCCCCCGTTGATGGCGGTGAACGCGTCGCCCAGCGTCGTGTAGGCGGTGGGCCCCGTCGTGCCGGCCGTGGCCGTCACCGACACCTGCGCCTGGGCCGTGGCGCAGAGCAGCGTGGTCATCGCGAGGAGAGCGAGCGAACGGCCGAAGGCGTTCACTCGAGTTCGCGCGTTCGTGGTCCGGGCTGAGGTCGTTCGGGCGCGTGAGCTCACAGATCCTCCGAAAGAAGTCGGTCAGAAGGGAAATGGGCCGGCACTCGATCTGATCAAAGCAGGGATGGACGTGTCAATCTGGAAGACGGCTCCGCGGCGGGAACCGGGCCTCTCGGGCCGCTCAGAACGTGCCGGAAGGTGGAGATGGGATCGCAAGAAGCGGAGCGAGCGGACCGGGCGGTGGAGGGAGACTTCGAGTCGGCGTCGCCAACGAAGCGACTCATCTGGCTCTTCGACGTCTCGTCGACCCTGCCGTGAGCCCAGCTCCCTCCGCGGTTGCGCTCTGCTGCCACGCGCGAATGCGCGCCATCCACGGGACGCTCAATGCCTCGTCGACGGCTACCCGAAGGCCTTACCGAACCCGCGGCATTCATGTGGGAACGGCCTTCCAGGCGCGGCCGATCGCGTCGGCCTCTCGAATCGCCCGGGCGACCATCGCCGGGGTGACGGGGAAGGGCTCGTTGGGGATCGTTTCGGCCGTGGCGGTCGCGCGGCGAAGCGACGGCGACTCCCCCGACGGGACGGGACTCGCGCTCCGCATCCTACCGATTCGAGCCCCGGCCCGAGGGCCCGGGACCAGGCCGGAAGGCGCGCCGGGGAACGTCCATACTTCCCTGGGGGAAAGCAGATGACCTTCAAGGACCGTCCCTATTTCCGCCGGATCCTCGACCTCGACGACGTTCTCCGATCGGGGAAAAAGGTGACGGCCACGACGCTGGCGACGAAGTGGGAAACGTCCACGAAGACGGTGCAGCGTCTCGTCGACAACCTCCGCGACGAGTTCGGAGCGCCGCTTCTGTGGGACGCCCGGCGCGGGACGTACCACTACTCCGACACCGGCTGGCACCTGCCGTGGCTCGCGATGAGGGGGGCCGACCTCTTCGCTGTCGGCGTCGCGATGAAGGTCCTCCAGATGTACGAAGGGACCCCGATCGCGAAGGACATGAAGGCCATCTTCGAGAGGCTCTCGGAGCTGATGCCGCCGGAGGTCCGGATCGCGCCGTCCTCGTTCGTGGAGAAGCTCTACATCCGCCCGCAGGCCCAGCGCCCGGTCGACCCGAAGGTGTGGGACGCGGTCGCGACGGCGCTTCGCGAGAAGGTCGTCCTCGAAGCCGACTACCGCAAGCCGACCGGACAGGGAGGCTGGCGAGAGCTCGAGCCTCTGCACGTCGTCCTGTTCGGGACCGACTGGTTCCTCCTCGGCCGCGACCCGGAGGGGGACGAGGTGAAGACGTTCTATCTCTCGCGGATGAAGGACGCCCGGGTCGGGACGCGCCGCTTCTCGCCGCCGAAGGGCTTCCGCCCCGAGGAGCACTTCGGCGACACCATCGGGCTCTACGTGGGGAAGCCGCGGTTCAAGTTCCGCGTCCGGTTCGGACGGGAGGTCGCGGAGTGGATCACGGAGGTCCGCTGGCACGAGAAACAGAAGCTGGTCCGGGTGGCCGACGGTGCCGTCGAGCTGGAGCTGCCGGCGGGGTCCCTCCTGGAGGCGCGGCGGTTCGTCCTCTCCTTCGGCCGGCACGCGGAGGCGCTCGCGCCCGCCGAGCTCGTCGCCGACGTCCGGGAGCACGTTGCGGCCCTCGCGCGCGGCTACGGCCTGATGCCGTAGGAGACGCGGGGAGGTCGGACTCCATCCGTCCGACTCCCTCCCGCATCCTTCCCGGCGGCCGCGGCGGCGGCATCGAAAGGACGAGATGAAGCTCCTGCACACGTCCGACTGGCCCCTCGGTCACACCCTCCTCGACGCGGACCGGGAGGTGGAGCACGACGAGTTCCTCTCCTGGCTCCTCGACACGATCGAGGCGCACGAGGTCGACGCCCTTCTCGTCACGGGCGACATCTTCGACTCCGCCAACCCGCCCGCCACGGCCCAGCGCGCCTGGTACCGTTTCCTCGTCGAGGCCGGGCGGCGCCGGAAGGGGCTGCAGGTGGTCGCCATCGCGGGGAACCACGACTCGGCGGCGCGGCTCGAGGCGCCGCGCGAGGTCCTCGCTTCCCTCGACGTGACGGTCGTGGGGGAGCTGCCGTGCGCGGACGGCCGCCTCGACCCGGCCCGGCTCCTCGTGCCGCTCCGCGACCGGGAGGGCGTCCGCCGGGCGTGGGTCGCCGCGGTGCCCTACCTGCGGTCGTCGGATCTCGCGGGATTTGGCGAGGAGGCAGCCCTGGAGGACGACGGGAGCGTGAGGATCGACCCGAACGCGACGCGCGTCGCTGCGGTCTACGCCGAGGCTTCCGCCCTCGTCCGGAGCCGGCGGACCGACGGCGAGGCGGTCGTCCTGACGGGGCACCTGTACGCGGCCGGCGGCCATCTCAGCGAGATCAGCGAGAGGAAGATCCAGAAGGGGAACCAGGAGGCGGTGGCACTGGACGTCTTCGGGTCGGACGTCGGGTACGTCGCGCTCGGGCACCTGCACCTCGCCCAGACCGTCGGAGGGCGGGAGAACGTCCGCTACGCCGGGTCGCCGATCCCGCTCTCGCTCGACGAGGCGGGGTATCCGCACCAGGTCGTCCTCGTGACCCTCGCGGACGGGCGTGCGACGAGCGTGGAGGCGGTTCGCGTGCCCCGGAGCGTGCCGATCCTCAGGCTCCCGGAAGGCGGTTCCCTGCCTCTCGCCGGGATCCTCCCGATTCTCCGGGCGCTGCCGCCCGATCCGGACCCCGAGCGGCGCGAGCCGGACCGGAGGCCGTTTCTCGAGGTGCGGCTCGTCGTCGAGGCGGGCGAGCCGGGGTGGAAGAGCGCGATCCAGGACGCCGTCGCGGGGAAGGACGCGCGCCTGCTCCGCGTCGATCCGACCTCCACGGGCAGCGGCAGCGCCCCCCACGAGCAGACCGAGCGGTCGCTCTCCGACGTGACGCCCGAGGAGGTCTTCCGGATGAAGTACGCGAAGGAGCACGAGGGCGAGCCGTCTCCCGAGCTCCTGGCGGCGTTCCACGATCTCGTCGGCGAAGCGGAGGCCGAGCGATGAAGATCCTCGCGATCCGGGGCGCCAACATCGCCAGCCTCGAAGGCTCTTTCGAGGTCGACTTCGAGAAGCCGCCGCTCGTCTCGGCCGGCCTCTTCGCCATAACGGGCCCGACCGGGGCGGGAAAGAGCACTCTGCTCGACGTCCTCTGCCTGGGCCTGTTCGGTGAGACCCCCCGCAGCAAGGGGGGCGGAAACCTCGAGGTCCCGGTGACCGGAGACGGTGACGAGGGGCAGCGGATCACCGCGAAGGACTCGAGGAACCTCCTGCGGCGCGGTGCCGTGCAGGGTTTTGCGGAGACCGACTTCCGCGGCGTGGACGGCGTGAAGTACCGGGCGCGGTGGGAGGTGCGACGCGCGCGTCTCCGGCCGGCGGGTGCTCTCCAGCTCGTCCGCCGGACGCTGTTTCGGGTCGATGCCGCTCCACCCGTGCCGATCGCCGATGGGGAGAAGGACGTGACGGCGGCGGTCACGAAGCTCCTCGGCCTTTCGTTCGACCAGTTCCGCAAGGCCGTCCTCCTCGCGCAGGGCGACTTCGCCGCGTTTCTCCGGGCGAGCGACCAGGAGCGGGCCGACCTGCTCGAGAAGATCACCGGCGCCGACATCTACACGCGCGTCTCGAAGAAGGCCTGGGAGAAGGGGCAGGGACTCGCCCGCGCCCTGGGCGAGATCGAGGCGCGGATCGCGAGCCTCGTGCCGATGGACGACGGGGAGCGCCGGACCCGGGATGAGGACGCCGTGCGGCTGCGCCTCGCCGTCGACGCGCTGGAGGAGCGCCGCCGAAGGCTGTACGCCGCGAGGGGAATGGCGCGGGAGACGGCCGACCGCGAGAGCGAGGCTCTCGGCGCCGCCGGTCGCGTCACCGTGAAACGAGAGGTGCGGGACGCGAAAGGACGGGACGCGGAACAGGCGGAAGAGCAGGTTCGGTCCGCCCGGGATCGCGCGACCGCCGCCCACGCCCAGCGCGAGGGGAAGCAGGGCGAGCTCGACGCGGCGAAGGCGCTCGACGCCCGGATCGACGAGAAGGCCGACGAGACCCGCCGTGCAGAGACGGACGCCGGGACCGCCCGCGGGGAAAGGGCCGAGGCTGCGGAGGCCGTCGGCCGCCTGGAGGAAGAGCACGAACGGGCCCGGGCCGTCGAGGCCGACTCCTCAGCCTGGCTTTCGGAGCGGGCGGCGACGGCCCCGCTCGACTCCCAGTGGGAGCGCTGCGGCCGGGAGCTCGAGCAGCTGAGCGATCGTCTTCGGGAGATCGGCCGCGAGGAATCGAAGCTCGCGGAGACGATCCTGGGTGAGACGGCGGCCGCGGCGCGCGTCGCAAAGGCCGCCTTGAAGCAGACGGAGTCGGACGCGGCCTTCGCGAAGGCGGAGACGGCCGTCGGCGTGGCGGAGGGCGCCCTCGTCGGGATCGACCGGGCGGCGCTCGGGATCGACGGCGCGCGGATCTCGGACGAGATCGGCACCCTCGCGGAGCTCGAACGAATCTGCTCGGCCATGGGGCAGGAGAGGCAGAGGCTCGAGACGGCCCGGCGCTCGGGAGAGACCGAAAGGCGCCTCGCCTCCGAGAGCGACGAGACCGCCGACGCGGCGGCCGCAAGGGCCCGGGAGGAGGAGGAACGCGTCGCCCTGCTCCAGAAGGCCCGGGATGCCGCGGCGGCCCGGAGAGATCTCGAGGACCGGCGGAGAACGCTCGAGGCGGGGCAACCGTGCCCGCTCTGCGGTTCCGCGGAGCACCCCTGGGCCGAACCCGACGCCGTCCCCGCGGACCGGACGGTGGCGCTGGAGGGCGAGCTCGCGGCGAAGCGCGCGCTCCTCGCCGATACGACGAAGGAGGAGACGCGCCGTCGTGCGGAGGCCGCGAACGCCCGTCGCAGGGCGGAGGAAGCCGGCGAGGCCGTGGCGAAGGCCGATGTCGAGCTCGTGGCGCTCGGCTCGGAATGGACGGAGAAGGCCGTCGGCCTGCCGCAAGGCGATTCCCTCCGCGAGGCGCCCGGCGACGAGGCCGGTCTGGACGAGGTCCGCCGCCTCCTCCCGATCCGCCGTCTGGAAGCCAGGAGCCGCCAGGAGGGGGTCCGGGCTCGGGCGGCCGAGGCCGTCGCGCGGGACGCGGAGGCCGGACGGGCGAGAAAGGCGCGGGACGAGTCGGCTCGCCTGCTGGATGCGGCGCGGAAGGAGATCCTCGCGGCGGAGAAGGAGCTTTCGGAGTCGCAGGGTGCGAAGAGCCTGGCGCGGACGCGCGTCGACGCGCTCGAACGCGGCAGGGGAGACCTCGTCCGGGAGCTCGAGCGGTTCGCGGCGGAAGATCCCGAGTCCCTCCGCCTCCTCCAGGCCGATCCGGAAGGGCTTCGCACCCGTTGGGCCGCGGACGTGGACGCGTATCGGGCGAAGGAAGAGGAGCGCGACGCGGCCGTCGCCCAGGTCCGTCGTCTCGAGCTGGAGCGGTCCGGCGCGGCCTCGCGGCTCGAGACCACGGGGCGGTCCGCGGCGGAAAGGGAGCGCCGCGCCGCGGAAGCCGCCTCGGCGGTGGCGGGACTCCGGATGGAGCGCGCCTCGCTGCTCGGCGGCCGTCGTGTCGCGGAGGTGATCGAAGAGCTCGACCGGGACGTGGCTGCGGCCGACGAGGCGCTCCGGGTCGCGGCGGAACGCAAGGCGACGGCGGAGGCGGAGCGCGCGGGCGCCGAGGCCGCCGTCGGGGCGGCCGTCGCCGAGGAGACGCGGGCCAGGGAGATCGCGACGGGCGCTCGGATCGCGTGCGACGGGGCGCTCGTCGGGCTCGGTCTCCGGCCCGGGCCGGCGGCGCTGGAGGAGCTCGACGCCGAGACGGCTTCGACGATCGGCCGGTGGAAACTCGCGGACGAGGAGCGGCAGCAGCTGGTGGCATCCCTCCGCGGAGACGACGTGACGAGATCGGCGAGGCGGGCGGCCGAGGAGGAGAAGCGGAAGGCCGAGGAGGGCGGGAAGGTCTGGCGGCAGCTCTCGGACCTCATCGGATCGGCGTCCGGGAACGAGTTCCGGAAGTTCGCCCAGGGACTGACGCTCCGGACTCTCGTGACGAGCGCGAACCGTCACCTCGAGGACCTCGCGAGGCGCTACCGCCTCGTTCCGGCCCGCGGCTCGGAGCTGGGCCTCCTCGTCGTCGACGGGGACATGGGCGACGAGGTCCGGAGCGTCGAGAGCCTCTCGGGAGGCGAGAGCTTTCTCGTGTCGCTCGCGCTCGCTTTGGGGCTCGCGTCGCTCTCGACCCGCTCCACGTCGATCGGCTCGCTCTTCATCGACGAGGGGTTCGGTTCGCTCGACCTCGAAACGCTGAAGAAGGCGATGGCGGCGCTCGACGCATTGCAATCGAAGGGGAGAAGGGTAGGCGTCATCTCCCACGTCCACGGTCTCGCGGACGAGATCGGCGTCCAGGTGAGGGTCGTCGCCCGCGGGGGCGGGCGGAGCGAGGTGCGGGTCGTCGGGGCGTAGCGGCCGGAGGAGCGGGCCGGCTACCTCTTGACCCTCCACTGACCGTTCTCGAAGACGAACGGCATGCCCACGGTGGTGGACGTCGACTGGACGACCCCGGGCTCTTTCGACAGGCTCTCGGTCGTGATGACGTTGAGGGTTGCGACGGAGTCATCCGCGATGAGGAGGATGCCGCCGGAGCGGATGCCGGCCGCGAGAGCAGCCCTCTTAGGGATGGTCTTCAGGTAATACGCGACGATCTCCTTTCGCTCGCTCCGCTCGGCCCACCTTCCAGGCGTCCTGCGACTTCGCGCTCGCGAGCTTCAGGAATGCCTCGGGCGACCCGGAGTGGATGGCGTCGGAGTACTGGAGCGCCAGGTCGTGGATCGGGTGCTTCAGGATGTCGGCCCCCGTGATACGGACCTCCTTGGCGGGGTCGGAGGCGCCTTCCATGACCGAAGGTCCCATGGACCCGTACCACTTGCCCTTGTCGGAGGCGAAAAGGGCCATGATCTCTCCGCCTTTGCCGTAGGGCGACTCGAGCGTCGCCCGGGTCAGGTCGGTGCCCCGTGCCGGATACACGGTGAGGATCCCGCCCTTGCGAAGCGCCTCGGCCAGGAGCTTCGGGTCGGGCGCGCGCTCCTTCATCCGCGCGGTCATCTCCTGGCGCTCGGCAGCCGATTCCTTCTTCCATTCCTCCTGGTCCTTGACGGTCCGAAGGCGAATGGCCTCCTCGATCTTCCCGGCCGCGAGAAGCTCGGCGGTCTGGATGGCGAGCTTTCCGACGGGGTGAGCGAGGATCGCCTCGCCCTTGATGACCGTCGGCTCCTGGGCGATGACAGGAGCACTGGCGGCGATTGCGAAGAGGGTCAGCGGAAGGGCAACCAGAGTCGCTCGGAGCATGCGCATGTGGGTTCTCCTGCGGCGAGATGCTACTTCGTCTCAGAATCGGGGCCAAGCCGTTTTCGAAAGGAAGGGTGACGGGAAGCTCGCGCCCCGGTCCCGGGCATGCGAACCTCCGCTCCGCATGAGCAAGCACGACGTCGTCGTTGTGGGCGGCGGAATCAGCGGCCTGACCTTCGCCTTCGAGGCCGCCAGGGCCGGTCGCTCCGTCCTCGTCCTCGAACGCGCCCCGCAGCCGGGCGGCTGCCTCTCGACGCACCGGATGGAGGGTGGCTACTGGTTCGAGCTGGGCGCCCACACCTGCTACAACTCCTACGTCGGGTTCACCGAGCTGATCGAAGGGTGTGGACTGCGCGCCGAGGTCCAGCAGCGGGCGAAGACGCACCTGCGCTTTCTGGACGGCGACCGGCTCGTCCCCGGATCGAACCTCGGCGTCCTGCTCCGGCTCTTCTCGTGGCCGGAAGCCGCTTTCAGCCTTCCCCGGATGATCGGGGCGAAGAAGGACGGGAAGACGGTCGAGGAGTTCTACGGCCGCATCGTCGGGAAGCGGAACTACGCGAAGGTCCTCGGCCCCATGCTCTCGGCCGTTCCCTCGCAGAGCGCCGACGCGTTCCCGGCCGGGATGCTCTTCAAGATGCGCGACACGCGCCGGAAGGACTTCCCGCGCAGCTTCACGCTCCGTGGAGGCCTCCAATCGATGACCGACACGCTCGCCCGGCAGCCCGGCATCGAGGTGGCGGCGGGGCGGACGGCCGTGAGCCTCGAGGCGAGCGGTTCCGCCTGGATGGTCGTCACGGACGACGGTGAACGCCACGAGGCGGCCGTCGTGGCGGTGGCCACTCCGCCGTCCGCGTCGTCGGCGGTCCTCGGCGGGGCCGCGCCGGAGCTGGCCGCGCAGGTTTCGCGAGTGAGGGACACCGTGGTCGAGACCCTCGCCTTCGCCGTTCGCGCCTCGAAGGTGAAGATCCCGGTTTCGATGTTCCTCGTGCCGCGGCAGGACGTCTTCCACTCCGCCGTGACGCGCGATTCGGTGCCCGACCCCGAATGGCGCTCGTTCGCGTTTCACTTCAAGCCGGGGCCGTCGCAGGACGAGCGGGTCGCCCGGGTGACGCGCCTGCTCGGTCTCGGGAAGACGGACCTGGAAGACCTCGTCGAGAAGCGGACCGTCCTGCCGTCGCCTGCCCTCGGGCACGAACGGATCGTGGGCGAGATCGACCGGCTCTCGGCGGGACGCCGCCTCTGCGTCCTTGGGAACTGGTTCGCCGGCCTTTCGATCGAAGACTGCGTCGACCGCTCGCGAAGCGAGTGGGCGCGGGTGGCGGCGGCCGTCTAGCCCGTCAGAGCGAGAGCCCCGCCATCGCGAGCAGCCCCGCGAGGTCCGCCGGGATCGGCGCCACGGCGTCGACGCGCTCGTGGGTGACCGGGTGGTCGAATGCGAGGCGGCGGGCGTGGAGCGCCTGGCGGGGGAAATCGTGACAGGCCGTCTGGAGCGCCGGGTCGGCGATTCCCTTCCAGCGCGGCGAGCCGTAGGTGGCGTCGCCGACGATGGGATGGTGGATCGCCTTGAGGTGGACGCGGATCTGGTGCGTGCGGCCGGTGACGAGCGTGCAGAGGAGGAGAGAGAGGCCGGCCTTCTCGCCGGTCGATTCGCCGAGCCGCTCGTAGAGCGTCGTCGATTCGCGCCCTTCGGTCTTCGACGTCGCCATCCGCTTGCGGTCGTGAGGGTCGCGCAGGATACGGAGGTCGACCTTTCCCTTCGTGACGGCCGTCCGACCGTAGACGACGGCGAGGTACTCCTTCACGAGGGTGCGGGCCTTCATGGCCCTCGCCATGCCGGCGTGCGCGGCCTCGTTCTTGGCGACGACGAGGACGCCGGAGGTGTCCTTGTCGAGGCGGTGGACGAGGCCGGGGCGGTCGGCCTCGCCACCCCACTCCTGCGACCGGAAGAGGAGGGCGTTGACGAGCGTGCCGTCGCGGTGCCCGACGGCGGGGTGGACGACGAGGCCGGGGGGCTTGTCGAGGACGAGGAGGTACTCGTCCTCGAAGAGGGCCGTGAGGGGGATGTCCTGGGGGATCAGCTCGGGCTTCGGCGGAGGCGGAAGCGGCAGGACGGTGTCGACGAGGTCGCCGGCGGCGACCTTCGCGGAGGCCTTCGGGACCGCCCTCCCGTTGACGGTGACGAGGCCGGCGTCGATCCACTCCTGGACTTTCGTCCGGGAGGCCTCGGGAAGGTCGGCGAGGTGCCTGAGGAGGACCCGGTCGATCCGTTCGCGGTCGTCGCCGCGATCGGCGGTGAAGGTCCGGCGCGGCCGCTCGCCGTCGCCGCTCACGCCTCTGAAGGAGAGGCCCCGGCGCGGGCGCGACCGAAGTAGAGGATGCCGAGGCCGAGGAGGAAGAGGCCTAGGGCAATTCCCTGAGAGGTGGAGAGGCTCGTCGCGAGCACCTTCCCGCGCGGGTCGTCGCGGAAGAGCTCGACGGTGAAGCGCAGGATCGCCGCGCCGATGAGGTAGAAGGAGAAGGTCCGGCCCGCGGCCCGGCCCTTGCCGAACCAGAGGATGAGCCCGGTGAGGAGGAAGAGGCCGACCGCCTCGTAGAGCTGCGTCGGGTGGAGCGGGACGCCCATCGGGACACCGACGTTCTGGCCCGCTTTCGGGTCGGTGAAGGTGATGGCCCAGGGCCTGGAGCACTGGGAGCCCCAGCAGCAGCCCGCTGCGAGGCATCCGATGCGGCCGATGGCCTGTCCGAGCGCGACGCCGGGGGCGGCGGCGTCGGCGAAGGAGAGGAAGGGGACCTTCTTCACCTTCACGAAAAAGACGGCCGCGACGAGGGCGCCGAGCAGGCCCCCGTAGAAGACACCGCCCGCGCGGAAGAGCTCGAGGAGGCCGCGGAACGAGGTGAGGTAGTAGGCCGGCCCTTCGACGACGAGGAGGAGGATCTTCGCCCCGAGGAGTCCCGAGAGGATCAGCCAGATTCCCATGTCGACGGCCGTCTCGGGCTCGATACCGTACTCGGGCGCGCGCCGCTTGAGCAGGAGGACGCCGAGGAGAAAGGCGACGCCGAGGGCGGCACCGTAGGCGGGGAGGACGATCGGGCCGAGGTGAAGGAGCTCGGGATGCATCAGGACTCCGGCTTCGTCTCCGCGCCGGCGGGGTTCTTCCAGATATCCAGCGCGAGGAGGACGACGCCCACGGTGATGGCGCTGTCGGCGACGTTGAAGGAAGGCCACTCCCACTTGTTGGCGATGTGGACGCGGAGGAAGTCGGTCACGGCGCCCGAGCCGATCCGGTCGATGAGGTTCCCGACGGCGCCGCCGAGGATTCCGGCGAGGGCGAGCTGAAGCCGCTTCCAGTGGATGGGGCTCTTGAATGCGTAGATGAGGACGAGGACGAAGACCGCGAAGGCGACGCCGTTGAGGAGGATCGGCCGGTACGGGGAGGTCGCCCCGGCGAAGAGGCCGAAGGCGGCCCCGGTGTTCTCGACGTGGGTGATGTCGAAGCAGCCGGAGATGACGACGATCCGGTCGTGCATGGGGACCCACGCACGGATCATCATCTTCGTCGCCTGGTCGAGCAGGACGATGAGAACCGAGAGGGCGAGGTAGAGCGCCCGGAGGCGGACGGGACTCACGCGCCAGCCGCCGGAGCCGGGGGCGCGGGGAGAGTTGCGAGGATTCCCTGGCAGCGCGGGCAGAGGCCGGTGTCGTCGCCGTCGCGCTTCACCTGCCAGCAGCGCGGGCACTTCGTCCCCTCGGCCGCGTGGGCCGAGACGGCGGGCAGGGCGGTCTCACCTTCCGAGGCCTGGGCGTGGAAGACGACCTCGGGAACGATGAGGAGCTCGGCGAAACGCGCCTCGTCGAGGCCGGTCGTCGAGAGGTCGGCTACGAAGGAAGCGGTCCGTTCGACTTCGGCGCGGGCCTGGGCGCTCGTGCCGACGACGCCGTCCCGGCGGAGGGGCTCGAGGGCCCCGACGAAGGCGGCGCGGACGTCGAGCAGGCGGCCCCAGGCCGCGTGCTGCTCGTCGGTGAGAGTCGCGAGGACGAGGTCGTCCCAGGTGGCGAGATTCGGGGAGGTCCCCTCGTGGCCCGGCAGCGACTCCCAGATCTCCTCGGCGGTGAAGGGGCAGATCGGGTTGAGGAGGAGGGCGAGCGCCTCGGCGATGCGGAACGCGGCCGTCTGGGCCGAGCGCCGGGCGGGGTCGTTCCTTCCGGCCACGAAGAGAGCGTCCTTGCGGATGTCGCACCAGAGGGAGGAGAGGTCGGTCGTGGCGAACTCGCGCAGACGGCGGGCGACCGCGTGGAACTCGAAGCGGTCGTAGGCCTTCCGGCTGTCGGCGACGAGGAGCGCGGCCCGGGCGACGAGGAGGCGGTCGACGGGCTCGAGCTTCTCGGGGGCGACGGCGTCCACGCCTTCGGGTCGAAGTCGAAGAGGTTCGACAGGAGGAAGCGCGCCGTGTTCCGGATCTTCCGGTACGCCTCGGCCGTCCGCGTGAGGATCTCCTGGTTGAGGCGGATGTCGTCGGTGTAGTCGGTCGAGCCGACCCAGAGCCGGAGGACGTCGGCGCCGTGCTTGGAGATGACCTCGTCGGGCTCGACGGTGTTGCCCACCGACTTGGACATCTTCCGGCCGTCGCCCGCGACGACGAAGCCGTGCGTGACGACGGTGTCGTAAGGGGCTTTTCCGCGGAGAGCGACGGCGGTGAGGAGGGAGGACTGGAACCAGCCGCGGTGCTGGTCGTGTCCCTCGAGGTAGAGCACGGGCGCGGCCGTGGCCTCGTCGTAGGGGGAAGCGATGCCGTAGGCCGACGTGCCGAGGACGGCAGCGTGCGAGACACCCGAGTCGAACCAGACGTCGAGGATGTCCTTGACTTTCTCGAACGCGACGCCCTTCCACTTCGACGTGGGCGGGACGAACGCGTCGGCGGGGAAGTTCTCGTCGTCCCACCAGGCGTCGGCGCCGTGCTTCTCGAAGATGGCGACGAGGTGGTCGAAGAAGAGCTTCAGCTCGGCCGGGTCGTCGGCGGAGGGGTAGTACTCCAGGTCTTCCCGCGGCTCGGCCGGCTTCAGGATCGTGATGGGGGAGCCCCAGAGCCTCTGGCGCGAGATCGTCCACTCGAGCCGGTTCTCGACCATGGCCCCGATCCGGTTGACGCCGAACGCGGGGACCCACTCCACCTTCTCGCGGATCTCGGTGAGCGCCCGGTCGCGGAGCGCCCCGAGGTCGATGAACCACTGGTGGGTCGCGCGGAAGACGACGGGGCTCTTGCAGCGCCAGCAGTGGGGATAGCTGTGGACCATGTCGGTCCGGCCGAGGAGGCGCGCGCCCGAGGGGTCGCCCGCCTCGAGGAGGGCGAGGACGGCGCGGTTCGCGTCGAGGTCGGGCGACTTCGCCGCGACGACCCGCTTGCCGCGGAGCGGCTCGGGAACGTGGGCGTCGTAGAAGCCGGCCGCGTCGACGGGGCAGAGGGCCGGGTCGTCCACCGGGTGGCCGCTCCGCTTGACGACGTCGTGGTCCTCGCGGCCGTGGCCCGGCGCGGTGTGGACGAGGCCGGTGCCGTCGTCCGTCGAGACGTGCTCGCCGAGGAGAAAGCCGAACGAGACGCCGTCGACGTCGAAGGGCCGCCGGTACGTCGGGCGCGCCATCTCGACCGCGGCTCCCTTGCGGGCCGTGCCGGGGATCGCGGCGAGATCGGCCCACGAGAGCGCCTTCGCGGTTGCTTCGACGAGCGGTTCGGCGAGAACGTAGAGCTTCGAAGGCTCGGAGGCCCGCCGCGCCAGGACGTAGGGGATCTCGGGGCCGAGGCAGACGGCGCGGTTGGCCGGGAGCGTCCAGGGGGTCGTCGTCCAGATGACGGCGAAGAGCTCGGATTCGGCCGCGAGCGCCTCGCCCCAGAGGGCGCGCAGGGCATCGGTGACGGGCATCGGGAAGGCGACGTGGATCGAGGCGTCTTTCCGGTCCTCGTACTCCACCTCGGCCTCGGCAAGGGCCGTCTTGCACTGGACGCACCAGAGGACCGCCTTGAAGCCGAACGTCACGAGCCCCTTCGCCAGGAACTCCCCGAACGACCGGGCGATCGTCGCCTGGTAGCCGTAGTCCATCGTCCGGTAGGGGGCTTCCCAGGCGCCGAGGATGCCGAGCCGCTGGAAGTCGGTCCGCTGGGCCACGACCCACTTCTGGGCGTACTCGCGGCAGGCCTTCCGGAACGTGACGGGGTCCATCTCCCGCTTCTTCGAGCCGAGCTCCTTGTCGACCTTCAGCTCGATCGGCAGGCCGTGGCAGTCCCAGCCGGGGACGTACGGCGCCTCGAAGCCCGCGAGCGTCTTCGACCGGACGACGATGTCCTTCAGGATCTTGTTGAGCGCCGTCCCGATGTGGATGCGCCCGTTGGCGTAGGGCGGTCCGTCGTGAAGGATGAAGCGGGGGGCGCCTGCCTCGCGGCGGGCGGCGAGGACCTTCTCGTAGAGGCCGGAAGCCTCCCAGCGGGCGAGCCGCTCGGGTTCCCGTTTGGGGAGGTCGGCCTTCATCGGGAAGGAGGTCGTCGGGAGCTGGAGCGTGGCCTTGTAGTCGCGGGCTTCCATAGAGGCCCCGGAGGTTACCGGCCGCACCACCCCGAAGCAAGGAGCGGGCCGACAGGAGCGGGCCGGAAGCCGGACGGGGCGGGATGCGAAGATCGGCGGATGGAGATTCGCGCCGTCCTTTTCGACATGGACGGGGTCCTCGTCTTCTCGGAGGACGCCTGGTTCGCCGTCTACAACCGGACTCTCGTCCAGTTCGGCCGCGCGCCGGTCCCGCGGGCCGAGTTCGATTCGATCTACGGAAACGGGGCGACGGCCGACCGGGACGGCTACATGCCGGACCGGTCCGTGGAGGAGATCGAGGCGACGTACGCAGGGCTCTTCGAGGACCACCTCGGGGAGATCCGGCCGAACACCGAGGCGATCGGGGTCCTGGCCCAGCTGCGGCGCCGGGGAATCCGGACGGCCGTCGCCACGAACACGACGGCGCCCCTGGCGCGCCGGATCCTCGACCTCCACGGCCTCCTTCCCCTTCTCGACGCCACGGCCTCGGGCAGCGAGGCGGGGGCGGGAAAGCCCGATCCGGGGGTCGTCCGGCTCGCCGCGGAGCGGATAGGGACCCCGCTCCCGGAGTGCCTCTTCGTGGGCGATTCGCGGTTCGACGAGCAGGCGGCCGTCGCGGCGCCGGTGAGGTTCGTCGGCCTCGGGCACGGCGCGGGGGAGCGGATCGAGAACCTTCGGGAGCTCCTCGACCTCGTACCGGGACCAACGCTTCCGATAAACTCTCGCGTTTGATGTCCGAAAAGATCAAGACAGGAATCGCCGGCTGCGGCTACCTGGGCCGCCACCACGCCCGAATCCTCACCGAGCTTCCCCTCTCCGAGCCCGTCGGCTTCGTCGAGCCGAACGACGACATGGCCGCCGAGATCGAGGGGAAGTACGGCGCCGCCGGGCTCGTCCGCTGCCGCTCCGTGAAGGAGCTGCTCGCCAGGGGCGCGACGGCCGTCGTCGTGGCGACCCCCACCTCCACGCACGCCGAGGTCGCCGAGGAGCTCCTCTCGGGCGGGGCCGACGTCCTCGTCGAGAAGCCGATGACCGTGACGCTCGAGGAAGCCGACCGGCTCATCGCGGTGGCCCGCGGAAACGGCCGGGTCCTCCAGGTGGGGCACATCGAGCGCTTCAACCCGGCGGTCGTGGCGGTCCTGCCGCTCGTGACCGAGCCGAAGTTCATCGAGGCGCACCGCCTCGGCGTCTTCGTTCCCCGGGCGCTCGACGTCGACGTCGTCCTCGACCTCCTCGTCCACGACCTCGACATCGCGCTCGAGATCGTGAAGAAGCCGGTGACCGCGATCCACGCGGTCGGGGTGCCGATCCTCTCGAAGAAGGTCGACATCGCCTCCATCCGCCTCGAGTTCGAGGGGGGGTGCGTGGCGAACCTCACCGCCTCGCGGGTCTCGACGGAGAAGACGAGGAAGTTCCGCTTCTTCCAGCCCGACTGGTATTTCTCGATCGACACGCAGGCACGGGACGTGACGGCGTACCGGCTCGACCGGCTGAGCGGCCCACCCCGGATCATGGAGTGGCCCGTGGCGGTCGTGCCCGCCGACCCGCTGACGGCCGAGGACGGCGCCTTCCTCGACGCGTGCTCGACGCGAAGCGAGCCGGCGGTGACGGGTGAGGCCGGACGGGCGGCCCTGAAGCTCGCCCTCGACGTCCAGGAGGAAGTCCGGCGGAGACTCGGTTGAGGAAACGGATCGGCCTCGTCGGCGGCTCGGGCCTCTACTCGCTTCCCGGGCTCGCCGTCTCGGAAGAGGTGAAGCTCGAGACACCGTTCGGCGCGCCGTCGGACGCCTTCGTCCTCGGCGAGGTCTCCGGGGTGCCCGTGGCGTTCCTGGCGAGGCACGGACGCGGGCACCGGTTCCTGCCGTCCGAGGTGAACTACCGCGCGAACGTCTGGGGCTTTCGCAAGCTCGGTTGCCCGTATCTCGTCTCGTCGTCGGCCTGCGGGTCGATGAAGCTCGAGTACGCGCCGACCGACCTCGTCCTGCCCGACCAGTTCCTGGACCTGACGAAGGGGCGCCGGTCGACGTTCTTCGGAGAAGGGTGCGTCTCGCACGTCTCGTTCTCGCACCCGGTCTCGGCGTACCTCCTCGACGTCCTCGCGTCGGCGGCGGGGGAGACGGGCGCCGTCGCGCACCGGGGCGGGACGTACCTCTGCATGGAGGGGCCGCAGTTCTCCACGCTCGCCGAGTCGCGTCTCTACCGCTCCTGGGGCGTCGACGTCATCGGGATGACGAACGCCACGGAGGCGAAGCTCTGCCGCGAGGCGGAGATCGACTACGCCACGATGTGCCTCGTGACCGACTACGACTGCTGGCACGAGGAGGAGGCGCCGGTCTCGGTGGAGGCCGTCCTCGCCGTGCTGAAGAAGAACGCCGAGACGGCGGACAGGATCCTCGTTCGCGCCCTCTCGTCTCTCGACCCCGAGCGCCCGCCGGACTGCGACGGCGCGATGCGCTTCGCCGTCCTCTCCGACCCCGCCAGGGTCCCTGCCGACGCGCGCGAACGCCTCGCGCTCCTGATGGAAAGGTACTGGAAATGAGCTCGAACCCGAAAATCGTCGTCACCGGCTCGGTGGCGTTCGACTACCTGATGCGCTTCCCCGGCAAGTTCCAGGACGTCGTCGTCCCCGACCGCATGCACCGGCTCTCCGTCTCGTTCCTCGTGGACGAGATGCGGCGCGTTCGCGGCGGCGTGGCGCCGAACATCTCCTACGGCCTCGCCCTCTTCGGCGTGACCCCGTCGATCCTCGCGACGGCGGGGCAGGACGCCGCCGATTACCGTACCTGGCTCGGCGAACAGGGGGTCGACGTTTCCGGGATGAAGCTCTGCGACGACGTCTTCACCGCGTCGTTCTTCGTCTCGACGGACCTCGAGCAGAACCAGATCGCGACGTTCTACGCGGGGGCGATGGCCCGTGCGTCGGAGCTGACCTTCCGGTCGTACGCTCCGGGAGAGGTCGCCCTCGCGCTCATCTGCCCGAGCGACCCGACGGCGATGCGCCAGCACGCCAGGGAATGCCGCGAGCTGGGAATTCCCTACGTCTACGACCCGAGCCAGCAGGTGGCCCGGCTCGAAGGAAGCGACCTCCTCGAAGGGCTCGACGGCGCGACGATGCTCATCGGGAACGACTACGAGCTCGGGGTGATCGAGAAGAAGACCGGGCTCTCGGAAATCGAGCTGGCGGCGAAGGTGCCGGTCCTGGTCATCACGAGGGGCGAGGAAGGGGCGACGATCGCCCTCCGGGAAGGGACGGGCGTGCAGCCGGGCGGGGCGCGGACGATCCGGATCCCCGCCGCCCGCCTCCGGATGGAAGCTCTCGACCCGACGGGGGTCGGGGACGCGTTCCGCTCCGGCCTCCTGGCCGCGCGCCTCCGGGGCCTGCCCTGGGAGGAAGCGGGCCGGCTGGGATCGGTGGCGGCCGTCCTGTGCCTCGAGACGCAGGGTCCGCAGGCCCGGCGCTGGACCTTCACCGAGCTGCTCGAGCGGTACGCCGAGAGCTACGGGACCGCTCTCTCCGGGCCGCTGGCCGAACGGCTTCACGGCCCGGCCCGGCCGGAGGGAGGGGCGGTTTCCGCCCGTCCGGTGGGTGGCTTCTCTCTGCTAGACTGAGGTCGTCATGAACGTGCTCGAGGGCCAGCTTCGCGCCGATGGGCGGCGGTTCGGTATCGTCGCCTCTCGGACCAACGACATCGTCGTCTCCCGCCTCCTGGAGGGGGCCCTCGACGCTTTCAGGAGGCTCGGCGCGGCAGAGGACGCCCTCACCGTGGTCAAGGTCCCGGGCTCGTGGGAGATTCCGCTCAGCCTGCGTGACCTCGGAAAGTCGGGTCCCTTCGATGCCCTCGTCGCGCTGGGTGCCGTCATCCGCGGCGGGACACCCCACTTCGACTTCGTCGCGGCCGAGGTCGCGAAGGGTGTGTTCCAGGTCGGCCTCGAGCTCGACCTTCCGATCACCTTCGGCGTCCTGACGTGCGACTCGCTCGAGCAGGCGCTCGAGCGTTCGGGCGCCAAGGGAGGCAACAAGGGGTTCGAGGCGGCGACAGCGGCCGTCGAGCTGGCGGACCTCCGCGCGCGACTGCGAGCGGGCTCGCCGGGCCGGTAGGGGTCGCCGTGAGCGGCCGAAGGCGTCGAGCCCGGGAACTGGCGCTTCAGCTCCTCTACCAGCGGGACCTGGCGGGGACGGAACCCTCGGAGATGTTCCTCCACACCGAGGAGTACACGAACGCGACTCCCGACGTCCAGGAGTACGCCTCCAGGCTCCTCCTGGGGACGATCTCCCGCCTCGGCGAGCTGGACGAGCTGCTCGGGAAGCAGTCGGAGCACTGGCGGCTCGGCCGGATGCCGGTGGTGGACCGGAATCTCCTGCGGGTGGCGCTGTACGAGCTCGTCCACGAGGACGAAACTCCCGATCCGGTCGTCATCGACGAGGCCGTGGAGATCGCCAAGAAGTTCTCGACCCCGTCCTCGGCCCCGTTCATCAACGGGGTCCTGGACGGCATCCGGCGCAGCCTCTTCGGGCCGCGCGAAGCCTCGGCGCACCGGAGGCCGAAGCCGGCACCGGCGGGGAAGCCGTGACGCCGGCGCTGGCGCTGGCGCTGGCGCTCGTCCTCCTCTCGGGAGAGAGCCAGGCGGCGCCCCGTCCGCGCACCGTCGAGTCCGCCCGCTATCTCGTGAATGGCCCGGAGCCGTGGAAGGCCGTCCGTCCGGTGGAAGGAGCCGGCTATCGGGTCGTCCTGTCGTCGCCCGACGGCCGGGCGCTCGTCGCCACCGTCGAGATCGACGGTTCGCCGCTCAGGGATTCGGCGCCCTGGCCGGTCGACCCGCGGACGCTGCCCGTCGAAGCGCGCGAGATTCTCGCCGAACCGCTCCCGGCCGACGACGAGCTGGAAGCCCTGTCGCGAATGCTGCTGCGGGGGGCGACGACGGAGCTCGAGGCGGTGGAACGGGTCGTGACCTGGGTCGCCCAGAGGATCCGCTACGACCTCCCGGGCCTTCTGTCCGAAAGTGCGGCGTCCTGCCACCGCAGCCGGCGGGGCTCGTGCGTGGGGCGCTCGCTGCTCGCGGCCGACCTCCTCCGGCGGGGAGGCGTTCCCGTGCGCCAGGTGACGGGGATCCTGACGGCGCGGGATGCGAGCGAGCTGACGGGCAACAGCCAGGAGCTCTTCAACGACGGTATCAGCGGTGTCCGTCACCGCTGGATCGAGGTCTTCGTCCCGGGGCTCGGGTGGGTTCCGTCGGATCCCGGGGGGCTGGCGAACACCGTGACGGCGCGGCACCTCGCGCTGCCCGGCGCTCCCCCAGACGGGTTCGGCCTCACGGTCCTGTCGCGCGGGCCCGCTCTCGTGCGGCGCGCCCACGACGGGACGCTCTCCCGGCCGCGCCTCCGGGTCGTCGAGGCCGTCGACCTGCCTCCGGGGGCGGAGCGCCCGTGACGAACCCCGTCCGGACCCGTCGGCACGTTCTCGTCGTCGACGACTCCGGGCCCGCGCGAATGCTGATCCGGCAGGCGCTCGACGGGTGGGCGCGCAGGAACGGACAGCGGCTCGACGTCGTGGAGGCCGAGAACGGCTTCGAGGCGCTGCGCGAGCTTCCGAGGGCGCCTTTCGAGCTCGTTCTGACCGACGTGAACATGCCCACTCTCTCCGGTCTGGAGCTGATCCGGATGATTCGGGCCCGTCCCGAGCAGCGCGGACTGCCGGTGGTCGCCATCTCGACCGAGCGCGACGCCGAGGATGCCCAGCGAGCCCGAAAGGCGGGGGCGGACGGATATCTCGGCAAGCCGTTCGAAGCCGAGGCGTTCGACCGGCTGCTCGACGAGCTCCTCCTTTCGCCACGGACTCCGGAGGCGTCGTGAACCGGCGTCCGCAGCCCGGCGGCTCCTTCTCGCGGGAGTTCCTCGCCGAGGCGGAGACGCTGCTCGAGGAGGCCGGTTCCTGCCTCGACGCGCTGGACGGGGAGGGAGACGACCCGAACCCGGCGAAGGTCAACGCGCTCTTCCGCACCGTCCACTCGCTGAAGGGCGTGGCGGGGATGGTCGGCCTGGCGGGAATCGCGGAGGCCTCTCACGACGTCGAGACGCTCCTGGACGACGTCCGGATGGGGCGGGTGGCGCCGGCCCCGGCGACCTTCGCGGCCATCCGCGTCGGCGTGGAGGCTCTCGTCACTCTCGTCGGTCGCGTCGCGGCGGGGGAAGAGTCTCCGGCGCTCGGAGAGTCGCTCCGGGTCCGCTTCGACGCCGCCCTCCGGGAAGCTTCTCCCGACCCCCTGCCGGGTCTTCCCGTCCTCCCGCCGGATCTCGACGCTTCGTTCTCCGACTACGAACGTCACCGCGTCGGCGAGGCGGCCCGTCGCGGGAAGGGCCTCGTCCTGGTGGACCTCGACCTCGATTTCGACTCCTTCGACACCGGGCTGCGCTCGGCGATGGCCGAGGCGTCCGCAGCCGGCGAGCTGATCGGGACCTTTCCCGGGACGGCGAGCGATCCGTCGCGGATGGCGTTTCGGCTCCTCGTGGCGGTTCCGCGAGACGTCGACACCGCGGCGCTCGGGCGACGGTGCGCCGCCCTTCGCGTCTGCATCCTCCGGAGCGTCGCGCCCCCGGACCCGCCGATCCCGGTTCCCTCGCCGGCCGTGGAGCCCGCCGCCGAGGCGGCACCCCAGGTGGCCCGCGGACTCGTGCGCGTTCCGCTTGAGAAGGTCGCCGCTCTCGTCGACCTCGCGGGGGACCTCGCGCTCACGCGCGGGGCTCTCGGCCGCGCGCTCCGTCGCGCTCTCGCAGGAGCCCCGGACAGGAGCGCCCGGTACGAGGCCCAGCGCGCTTTCGCTCAGCTCGACCGGCTCGTCTCGGCGCTCGGTCCGACGGCGCTCTCCCTGCGGCTCGTCCCCGTGGAGACGCTGACGGCCCGCCTCGGCCGCGCGTTCTCGCGCACCGCGACGGCCCTCGGCAAGGAGGCCGATTTCGTCGTCCAGGGTGTCGAGACCGAGATCGACAAGGTCCTGGCCGACGAGCTCGCCGACCCGCTCCTGCACATCGTTCGAAATGCTCTCGATCACGGGGTGGAGCCTCCCGAGGCGCGCCTGGCGGCAGGCAAGCCCCGGCGCGGCCGCGTCGTGATGACGGTGGCGCCGCGAGGCCGCGAGGTCGTCCTCGCCTTCTCCGACGACGGACGGGGCATCGACAGGGACGCGATCCTGAAGAAGGCGCGGGAGACCGGGCTCCTCTCCCCGAACGCGCCCGACCCGCGCGATCCGTTTTCCCTCCTGTTCCGGCCGGGCTTCTCGACGGCCGAGGCCGTCACGGAGTTCTCGGGCCGGGGAGTGGGCCTGGACGTCGTGGCGGAGAATCTCGCCAGGCTCGGCGGGCGCGTCCGGGTCCGGTCGACTCCCGGGGCCGGGACGACCTTCGAGGTCGTCGTCCCGATGACCCTCGTCCTTCTCGAGTCGCTCGTGGTCCGTGTCGGCGATCTTCGCTTCGCCCTGCCGGGCGAGAACGTCCTCCGGACTCTCGAGGCCGAGCCGGACGACGCCGAGATCGTCGACGGCACCGCCTGCCTGCGGGAGGGCGGCCGCGCCGTCCCCCTCGCCCGGCTGGACGCCCTCTTCGGTCTCGCTCCGAGGGCCGGGCGCACGGGACCCGAGTCGATCGTCGTCGCCGAAGACGGGGAGCGGACGGCGGCGTTCGTCGTCGATTCCGTCGAAGGCGTCTGGGACCTTCTCGTCAAGCCGCTCGCCGATTCCGTTCCCCGTCTGAAGGAGATCTCCGGCGTGGCCGAGGTCCCCGGGGGAGAGGTTGCCCTGGCCCTCGATGCGGGGGCGCTCCTGGCCCGTGTCCATGCCTCCGCACTCGCCGGGAGGGCCGCCGCGTGACCGCAGGGGATCTCCTCGCCTTTCGCGCCGGAGGAGAGCGCTTCGCTGTCCCGCTCGACCGGGTCCGCGAAGCGGCGCGCCCGCGCCGGATCACCCCGCTGCCGGGAGCTCCCTCCTGGTGGAGCGGAGTCGCCCTGGTGCGCGGCGAAGCGCTCGGCATCGTCGACGTCGCGGCCGCGGTCGGACTGCCGCCTTCCCCCCGGCGTCCCCTGCCGCTCGTCGTCGTTCTCTACGGGTGCGACCACGCGCTCCTCGTCGACACGATCGACGGCGTGGAGCCGTTCCCCGCCGGTCAGGTGGCTCCCCCTCCCCCCGGACGGGGAGCGCTTCGCGGGGTCGTTGCGGAGGAAGGCGGGTTCCTCTCACTTCTCGACGTCGACCGCTTCGGGGCGAGGGCCGAGACATGACCGACTCCCAGAGGAACCCGCTCGCGGCACGAGCCGCCGACCCCGACTCGACCGAGCGCTGGAGCGCGGCGCTGGCGCTGGCGAAGGTCCCGGGCGAGGAGTCGGAAGATCTCCTCGTCGGGCTCCTGAAGGACGAGGACTACCGGGTGAGAGAGCGCGCCGTTGCGTCGCTCGGACTCCGGTTCAACAGCCGGGTGGCCTCGGCCTGCGCGGTGGCGCTCGCCGACGACGGGAATGCCGGACACCGCGCGGCGGGGCTCATCCTCCTGGCGAAAGGGGGGGAGGCCGGCCGGGCCATCCTTCTGGGGGCCCTCCAGCACCCTTCCGCCGACGTCAGGATCTCCGCGGCGACGGCCCTTCCGGGTCCTTCTCCGCGCGCCGAGACGGTCTCCGCCATCGAGGCGGCGGTCAGGCGGGAGGGCGATCCGAACGCCCGGGCCTCTCTGATCCTCGCCCTCGGAAGGACGGGACGAAGGGAGGCGATCTCGCCCCTTCTCGCCGTCCTCGAAGAAGGGAACCTCTGGCTCCAGGTCCACGCCCTGGAGGCGCTCGGCTCCATCGGTGATCCCGAGATCGCCCCCCGCCTCCTGCCTCTCCTCGGGAACGATTCCCTCCGGCAGGGAACGCTTCACGCCCTGGCCCGCCTTCGCTCGGCCATCGCCGCGGAGCCGCTCGTCCGGCGCGCGGCCGGGGGCGAGCTCGACCCGTTCCTGCTCGCCGCGGCCCGTGCGGCCCTGGAGGCGGCGCCCGCGAGCACGATCGCCTCTCTCCGGCCCCTCTGGCCGGACGCCCGATCCAGGCTCCTCGCTCTCCTCGAGGACGCCGACGGAGACGGATCGGGCCGGACCGATGCGGCCCACCTGATGGCTCTGCTCGACGTTCCGGGCGCGGCGCTCGCCATCGTGACGCACGGCCCGTTTCGCGACGGCTACACCGCCCTCCGTTCCCTGGGCCGGTCCCGCGCGGAGGAAGCCCTTCTGGCCGTCCTCCAGCTGGCCGACCCGGAGCCCGCCCTCGAGCTCCTCGGCGCACTGAGGGGCGGGCCCGACGCTCCCACGCTCCTTCCGCTCCTGGTCCACCCTTCGCCGACGGTCAAGGCAGCCGTCCTCTCGTGCGTACCGGCAGGTCTCGTCCGGGTCTCGGACCTCATCGACGTCCTCGCCGAGGACGACCCGGAAACGTCGCTCGCCGCTGCGCTCGCCCTCGCTTCCGACGAGACCGGAGCTCCGCTCGACCAGCTCCGGACCCGTCGGCGGGCGCTGCTCGACCGCGCCGGCGGGCCGGACGGCCCGGGGCGAACCGCCGCGCTGACGGCCCTCTCGTCGGCGGACGGCACGGACGTCGACGCGGCGATCCGCGGCGCGCTCGTGTCGGCGGATCCTTCCGTCCGCGAAGCGGCGGTCCTGGCGGGGTCCATGGGCCGGCGGCTCGGAGAGCACGAGATCGTGGCGCGCCTCTCCGACGAGAGCCCGACGGTGAGAGCCGCGGCGCTCCGCGGACTGGCCCTTCGGGCCAACCGGGGGGACGTGCCGGCGGGCGTCACCTGGAGGGACGGTCTCGTCTTTCTCGTGGACGAGGCGGCGGCCGCGGCCGCGGCCGGGGCCGCCGTCATCGCCCTCGGAGGTCCGGAGCGTCCGCGGCTCGTCGAGGAGATGCTCGCGCAGGAGCCGTCCGTCCGCGTCGCCGCCCTCGAGGAGATCGAGCGGACCGGGGACGCCGAGGCCGCTCGGAGCGCCGTGGCGGCGATCGGTCACGAGGACGTGGAGACGGCCTGCGCGGCGGTTCGAGCGCTCGCGGTCGCCGACGCCGAAACCGCGGCGGAGGCCCTTCCCCAGGCGCTCGCCGACGAGCGTCCCGAGGTCCGTTCCGCCGCTGCCGAGACCGTCGCGCGGAGGCCGGAGAGCGAACGGGGAACGGCGATCACGGCGGCCGTCGGCGAGGCGCTCGTTTCGGAGGGGGACCGGCACGTCCTTCGCTCGCTGCTCCTGGCGGTGGCGGAGATCGGCACCGAGGCGACGGTGGAGCCGCTCACCCTCGTCCTCGCCCAGGAGGCGGTCCCCGATGAGGCCGAAGGGGCCGCCGAGGCGCTGGCCCTGCGTCACCCCGATGCCTGCCAGGCCGCCTGGACGACCGCTCCGGCCCGCGCCGAGAGGCGATGGGCCCGCGCCCTCTCCACCGCCTCCCGCCGGCGCTCTCGCGCCCCGAGGCCCTCGTGACGACACGCCCGCTCGAGCTGGCCGAGACCGTCTTCCGGCTCTACCAGGATCTCCTCAGGCGTCGCACCGGCTTTCTCGTCGCGGACCTCCAGCGGAGCCGTCTCGAAAGCCGCCTCGGCGCCGAAGCTCGGAGCGCGGGCTCCTTCTATCAGCTCTACGGACGTCTCCGGAACGAGCCGACGAGCTCACCCCTTTTCGGCCGGCTCCTCGACGCCGCCGTGAACGGGGAGACCTGCTTCTTCCGGGACCCCGCGAGCATCCGGGCCTTCTCGGAAGAGATCGCTCCGGAGCGGCTCCTGGCCGGGGGGCAGGACGGCGTTCTGGACGTCTGGTCCGCCGGTTGCGCGACGGGGGAGGAAGCGTACGGCCTCTCGATCGTCCTCCACGAGCGCGGAATTCTCCCGGGCCGAAAGGTGAGGATCCTCGGCACCGACCTCTCCCCGGCGCACGTTCGGAGGGCGCGGACGGCGATCTACGGTCCGCAGGCCCTGCGCGCCACGTCTCCCGAGAGACGGCGCGAGCACTTCGAGGCCGCCGAGGGAGGACTCTTCCGCCTCAAGGCGTCTCTCGCGGCGCCGGTTCTCTTCGAGGCTCGCTCGCTGCTGGACGAGCCGATGACGGGACCGGCCTTCGACGTCATCCTCTGCCGGAACGTCCTGATCTACCTCTCCGAGGAGGCGCGCGTCCGGGTCATCGAGATCCTCGCCTCCCGTCTGAAGCCGGGCGGGTACATCCTCCTGGGCGCCAGCGACGCGCTGGCCGCCGCGGCTTCGCCGCTCACCCTCGTCCGTTTCTCTCACGACGTGGCGTACCGAAGGTAGAGACGCGTGAGGGTTCTGGTCGTCGAGGACTCCGCGTACCAGAGGCTCAGGGTCGTCGAAGCGCTCCGGGGTGTCACGGGAGTCACCGACGTCGAGGCCGTCGGGACGGGGGAGGAGGCGATCCGCAGGCTCCTGTCGCACGAGTTCGGTCTCGTGACGCTCGACCTCGGCCTTCCAGGAATGGACGGCCACGCCGTTCTCCGCTGGATCATGGCGAACCGGCCGCTTCCAGTCGTCGTCATCTCGTCGGACCGGGAGGAGCGTAGTGCCCTGGCGGCGCTGGAGGCGGGGGCCCTCGACGTCCTGGCGAAGGCGGGGGCCCAGCCCGAGAGTCTCGGGAAGTGGAGGAGGAAGCTCGCCGAAGTCGTCGAAGGAGCACAGGGCCTTTCGATGGAAAGTCTCCTTCGGAGGTCGAGTGCGCGAGCCTCCGAGCCCCCGATCAGCGGCTCCATACCTCGACCCGCGAGACACCTGCCCCCGGTCGGCTTTCCGGCCGGGCTCGTCGTCGCCGCCTCGACCGGCGGCCCGCCGGCGCTCAGGGAGCTCTTCCTGAGCCTCGCTCCCCAGAACGCCGTGGTGGGCGTCGCCCAGCACATGCCGGCGCCGTTCACCCGATCGCTCGCCCAGCGGCTCTCCTCGGGAACCCCGTGGGACGTGCGCGAGGCGGCGAGCGGGATGGAGGCGGTCCCCGGCGTCGTCTGGATCGCCCCCGGCGGGGGTCACCTCCAGTTCGCCAGGCAGGCCGACCGGGTCTTCCTGAACGTCCTCCCGCACGGCCCGTCGATCCGCTGGTGCCCGTCGGCCGATGTCCTGTTCACGTCGGCCGCCGAAGCCTTCGGCGCCCGCCTCGTGGGGGTCGTCCTGACCGGCATGGGAGACGACGGGGCCGAGGGGAGCCGCGCGATCGCGGCCGCGGGCGGATCGGTCCTCTGCGAATCGCGCGAGTCGGCCGTCATCTCCGGGATGCCGGACGCGGCCGCGCGGGCCGTCCCGGACGCCCGGCGATTCGCCCTTCCGCGGCTCCCGGCCGAGATCGACCGGTGTCTGGCGGAAGTCTCCCGCTCCTCCCCGTAGGGCGCCCGGCGCCGGATGGCCCCGTGGCGGCGGGACGGCTACACTCGGCGTCCTTTATGGACGCACGCGAAGAACGCACCGCTCTCGAGAAGAAGTGGCAGGCCCGCTGGGATGCCGACCGCGCCGCATTCGTCGACACGCACGACCCGTCGTCGAAGGGGACCTACCTCCTCGTCATGCTCCCGTACCCTTCGGGCGACCGGCTCCACGTCGGGCACGCGAGGACCTACTTCCTGACCGACGCGCTCCATCGCTACCTGAAGCAGAAGGGGGAGAAGGTCTTCTGCCCGATGGGCTGGGACGCCTTCGGCCTTCCGGCCGAGAACTTCGCGATCCAGCGCGGCATCCCGCCCCGCGAGTCGACCCTCGCGAACATCGCGGCGATGAAGGAACAGTTCACCGGCTGGGGAGTCCTCTACGACTGGACGAAGGAAGTCACGACGTGCGAGCCGGAGTACTACCGGTGGAACCAGTGGCTCTTCCTGAAGATGGTCGAGAAGGGGCTCGCCTACCGGAAGAAGGGGACCGTCAACTGGTGCCCCTCCTGCCTCACGGTCCTCGCGAACGAGCAGGCCGAAGGCGGGACGTGCGAACGCTGCAAGAGCGCCGTCGTCCAGCGCGAGCTCGAGCAGTGGTTCCTCCGGATCACCGACTACGCCGAGAGCCTCCTGTCCGGCCTCGACGGCCTGGAGAAGTGGTCCGAGAAGGTCCGGGCGATGCAGCGGAACTGGATCGGCCGGTCCGTCGGAGCCGACCTGGACTTCGACGTGCCGATGCTGGGCGAGCGGCTGCGCGTCTTCACGACGCGGCCCGACACGGTCTTCGGCGCGACGGCCCTGATCCTCGCTCCCGAGCACCCGGCGGTCCCGCGTCTCCTGGAGGGGCATCCCGACCGGGCTGCTCTCGACGAGTGGGTCAAGGGCGTGAGGGGCCAGGACCGGCTCCAGCGCGAGGCCGAGGGGGCCGAGAAGGACGGCCGCTTCACCGGCGCCTTCGCCGTGAACCCCTTCACCGGCGAGGAGATGCCGGTCTGGATGGCGAACTTCGTCCTCGCCGAGTACGGCACGGGGGCGATCATGGCGGTCCCCGGTCACGACGTCCGGGACCACGAGTTCGCGACGAAGTACGGGATCCCGATCCGTGAGGTGGTCCGGCGCCCCGACGGGGCCGACGCCTCCGTCGCCTGCTGGACCGGCGACGGGACGATGACCGCGTCCGGCCCGTACGACGGGATGTCGTCGGAGGCGGGGCGCGAGGCGATCGCCGCCGAGGCGACGAAGCGCGGAATCGGCGGCGCGCGCGTGCGCTACCGCCTGCGCGACTGGCTCATCTCCCGGCAGCGCTACTGGGGGACGCCGATCCCGATGGTGAAGTGCCCCGGGTGCGGCTGGGTCCCGGTCCCCGAGGACCAGCTCCCGATCCTCCTGCCGAAGGACGCTCCGTTCACCGGAAAGGGCGGGAACCCGCTCGAGAAGGTCGAGTCGTTCCTGAAGACCTCCTGCCCGCGCTGCGGCGGAGAGGCCCGCCGCGAGACCGACACGATGGACACGTTCGTCGACTCGTCCTGGTACTACCTCCGGTACCTCGACCCGGAGAACGCGACGGCGCCGTTCGATCCTTCGATCGCCGCGCGCTGGACGCCGGTGACGCAGTACATCGGGGGGATCGAGCACGCGATCCTCCACCTCCTGTACGCCCGCTTCTTCGCCCGCGTGATGAAGGACCTCGGGCTGATCTCGTTCGAGGAGCCGTTCTCGGCCCTCTTCAACCAGGGAATGATCACCCGGATGTCGCCCGGCGGGCGCGTGGAGAAGATGTCGAAGTCGCGCGGGAACTCCGTCTCGCTCGACCCGCTCATCGCGGCGAAGGGGGCCGACGCGGTGAGGGCCTACGTCCTCTTCCTCGGTCCGCCCGAGTCCGACGCCGAGTGGAGCGACGAGCAGATCGCAGGGCCGGAGCGCTTCCTCTACAGGGTAATCGCCCTCGTCGAGGGCTTCCTCCGGCAGCACGGGACGGCTCCGGTCGAGCCGGCCGCGGCGGACTCTCCGGCCGCGCGCAAGCGGCACATCGCCGTCCGGACGCTGACGCACGACTTCGAGGCGTTCTCGTTCCACACGGCCGTGGCGCACCTCATGGAGTTTTCCCACCACGTCGCGGCTCTCGTCGGCGACGCGAAAGCCGACCCGGGGGAGGCGCGCGCCTCGGTCCTCACCCTGCTGTCGCTCCTGCATCCCATCGCTCCGCACCTGACCGAGGAGCTCCACGAGCGGATGGGGGAGACGCGGAGCCTCCTCGTTTCGGGCTGGCCCGTCTTCGACCCGGCGCTCTCGCTGGAAGAGTCGGTCACCATCGCCGTCCAGGTGGGCGGAAAGCTGAGGGGCCAGGTCGTCCTCCCCCGGGGCGCCTCGCGCGAGGAGGCGATCGCCGCCGCCGAGGGGCAGGAAGCCGTGGCGAAGTGGCTCGAGGGAAAGGAGCGGGTGAAGGTCGTCTTCGTTCCCGACCGGCTCCTGAACGTCGTGGTGAAGTGAGGCGGCGGGCGGCGCTCGCGGCGCTCGGCGCCCTCGTGGTTCACGGCTGCGGGTACGCCCTCGTCGGTACGGGGCGCGGGATCCTCCCCGAGGGGACGAGCTCCGTCTTCGTCGAGACGCTCGTCAACGACACGCCCCGCGTCGGCCTGGAGCAGAGGCTGACGGACGCCGTGATCCGGGAGTTCGCCGGCCGTGCGCGCCTCACTCCCGTTCCGGACCGCTCGGCGGCCGACGTCGAGATCTCGGGGCGGATCCTCTCCTACCAGGTGAACCCGGTCCGGTTCGACGACCAGGGCCGCGCCCTCGAGTACGAGATCGCGGTCGTCGCCCGCGTGAAGCTCGTGGATCGGAAGACGGAGAAGGGCCTCTTCGAGAACCCGTCCTTCCTCTTCCGGCAGCCGTACCCGGTGGCCGCGACGAGCTCGAGCTACGTCGACGTCGAGAACGCCGCCATCGAGGCGATGGCGCGGCCGTTCGCCCGGAGCCTCGTCACGACGATCCTCGAGGGCTTCTGATTCCGGCTCGGCTGAAAACACTCAGGGCCGGGTAGCGGGAGCGGGAGCCCCGAGGGGGTTCCACGCCTGCCGACCCGGCCCCGGACCACTCCGCGTGGCGGAAGGGGTAGGTTAGGCCTTCGCGGCCGCCTTGTTGGCGCCGGTGGCGAGGCGCGACTTGAGGCGCGCGGCCGTGTTCTTGTGGAGGACGCCCTTGCGGACCGCGACGTCGAGGCTGGAGGCGGCCTTGGGCAGCATCTCCTTCGCCTTGTCGGGTGCCGCGGCGCGGGTCGCCTTGACCACGCGGCGGGTCTGGCTCTTCACGGCGCGGTTGCGCTCGTTCTGCTTGTCGTTCTGGGCGGCACGCTTCTTCGCCTGCTTCGTGTTGGCCATCGTGTCCTTTCGGCTCTCTCGTCTTTCTTCATCCCTCCGCGTCGCCGCCGGAGGTCGTTCGTTTAATCAGCGGGAATCGGAGCCGAGCGCGCGGAGGCGCTGGCGGGCGCTCTTGGCTTCGTCCGACGACGGGTATTCGTGCACGACGAACTGGAGCTGGACGATCGCCTGAGCCTTCTCTCCGAGGTCGAGGTGGGCGAGACCTTTCCGCAGGTGGGCCGAAGGGGCCTTTTCGCTCTGCGGGTAGGTCTTGAGCAGCCGCTCGAGCGTGTCGAGGGCCTCTCGCGGCTTCTTCTGGGCCGACCAGCATTCCGCCGCCCAGAAGAGGGCGTCGTCGGAGAGGTCGGTCTTCGGGTAGGTCTCGACGTACTCTTCGAAGCCCTGCCGGGCGAGGTCGAAACGGCCGCGCTGGTAGTCGCCGAGCGCCTGGTTGTAGATGTCGGCCGGGCCCGTGCGGCCGCTGGCCGCCCTGGGGGCCGCGGTGGAGACGGGGGCAGGGGCGACCGGGTTCGGCTGGGGAAGGACGGCCGGTGCGCCGCCCACGTAGACGGGAGTCACGGGGGTCGGCACGGCGGATCCGGAGGAAACTGGGGCCTGGGCGGCGCCGTCGATCCGCGACTGGGCTTCCGCGATCTGCTGGGAGAGCTGGGCCAGACGGCGGTTGGCGTCCTCGAGCTTTCCGGCCAGCGTCTGCAGCTCGCGCGTCAGCTCGTCGAAACGGGTTCCCATGTCTGCGTTGGAGCGGAGGATGGTCGAGACCTGCTTCGTCAGGTTCTGGTTGAGCTTGTCGACCTCTTCCTTCGAGCTCGTCTGCTTCGAAAGGGTATCGACCTGCTTCTCGACGTCTCCGACGTGCTTGTGAAGCCCCTCGATGTCCGTTCCGCTGACACAGCCAGCCAGGGCGGACGTAAAGAGGAGCGCCCCCACGAGGGGAGCGCTCCTCCGGAGCCTTTCGATGCTTCGAACCGTCACTTCGCGGTGATGACGAAGTGGCCGCGCCGGTTCTGCGCCCAGGCGGTCTCGTCCTGGCCTTCCACGAAGGGCCGCTCTTCGCCGTAGGAGATCGTCGAGATGCGGCTCGCGTCGATCCCGAGGGAGACGAGGTAGTCACGGGTCGCGTTGGCGCGCTTGTCGCCGAGGGCCATGTTGTACTTGTTCGAGCCGCGCTCGTCGCAGTGCCCCTCGACCTGGAGCTTCACCGTGGGCCACTTGCGGAGCCACTCGGCGTTGCCGGCCATCGCATCGCGCTGGTCGGCGCGGATGTCGTACTGGTCGTAGTCGAAGAAGACGTCCTTCAGGTACCCCTTCTTGTTCAGCTCGGCGAGGTCGGCCGGGAGCGTTTCCGCGACGGGCTCGGCGACGGGGACGGCGATCGGTGCTTCGGTCGGGACAGGTACGGGGGCCGCAGTCGGGGCCGGTGCCGCCTTGACCTCCGGGGCCGGAGCGGGGGCGGGTTTCTTCGTGCAGCAACCCGCGGTCACGAGCAGGCCGGCAGCGAGAAGGAGACCCACGGACCTGAACGGCTTCATCATGTCTAGCAACCTCCGAATTGAGAAAAGGCGCTGGGAGCCCTTCCTGTTCCCCACGATTCTAGCCGCCTGGCGGCGTCAGGACAACCCATCTTCCTCATTAATTACTCGATTGTCCGCTGCCACACCGGATAGCCGTTGTTTCCGGCGGACGTCAGAACCTTGAAGCCCGACCCGTCGATGCCGGCCGACACGATCTGGGTCGAGCGCCCTCGCTGGAGCTCCCAGGCGATCCGGGTCCCGTCGGGGGACCACGACGGGTTCTCGTTGGCACCCGGCCCGCTTGAGATCTGGACCGTCCGGCCCGTGGTCAGGTCCAGGATACAGATCTGGAAGTCCCCCTCGTTCCGGCACGCGTAGGCGAGCCGCCCGCCGTCCGGAGAGAAGGCCGGCTCGTCGCTCCAGTTCCCGGTCAGGGTCAGCTTCCTCACGTTGGACCCTTCCGTGTCCATCAGGTAGATCTGCGGGGAACCCTGCCGGTTGGAGGTGAAGGCGATCTCCCGTCCGTTCGGCGAGAAGCGCGGACTGGAGTCGATGGCGCTCGAATTCGTGAGGCGCCGCGGATTCGACCCGTCGAGACCCACGACGAAAATCTCGGGGTTTCCCTTGACGCTGCCGGCGTAGGCCACGGTCCTGCCGTCGGGCGAGAACGAAGGGGCCGAATTGAGCTCGGTGGTCACGGGAATCCGGGTGCGCGCCGGGGCGCCCAGAGAGAACCAGTAGAGGCCGGGCGGGGTGCTGACATAACTCTGGTAGACGATCTTGTCGGCGTCGTAGGACCAGTCGGGGGCGAGGGAAAGCGACCGGTGGAACGTGATCCGGCGCTGGTTCTCCCCGTCGTAGTCCATCAGGTAGAGCTCTTTGTTCCGGCCACCGTCCCGATCGGAGCTGAAGACGATCCGGGTCAGGAACGGCCCCGGCTTGCCCGTGAACTGCCGGACGACGTCGTTGGCGATGACGTGGGCGACCCGACGGATCGACACGCCGCCCGCCGAATAGGTCTTGCCGAGGATCGGGCGCAGCGTCCGGAGGTCCAGAAGCTGCGCCGAGACGATGACGTTCGTCCCTTCCGACCGGATCTGGGTGTCGAGGAGGAACTGGGCTCCCGAGGCGATCCAGGCGTCGCCCTCCTCGCGGGTCGTCGGCGGGCGAAAGCCCTTCGGGTGCAGGGCGGGGTCCGCGAGGACGAACCACGGAGAGATGCCGAGATCTCCCGCGAGGGTCTTGTGGAACGGGTCGACGAGCTCGCTCTGGACGATGTCGGACGCGGGCGCGGTCGCGGGCGGCACGGCCAGCGCGATCCGGCGGCCCCCTTCCTGCGAGAGGGTGAGGGTGATCTCGCTGGGCTGCGCGGGCGGCGCCACCGGTGGAGCGGGCGTCTGACCGGTGAGAGGAGCGAGCGAGAGAGCGAGCGCGAGTGTCGTTACGGTGGTGGCAAGACGCATCGCAGACCTCCGGCGGTGCTTCACTGGAAGCGGATGTGGACCCCCAGCTCGTCCCGGCGGAACTCCGGCGGAAGGGGAGGGAGCGGGTTGGCGGAGTAGATCGAGCGGGAAGCGGCGCGGTCGTAGAAGGCGAGGCCCGACGGGGTCTCGATCTTCACGTCGGTCACCTGCCCCGAGCGCTGGATCCGGAACGTGACGACGCAGGCCGTGCCGGCCGGGGCGTCGGGCTTGAGCCAGTTGGCGCCGATGAGGGCCTGGAGCTGCTCGGCGTAGTAGGCGAAGGGAAAGTCGGAATCGAAGCCGGAGACCGACGCGCCGAAATTGGTCAGCCCCGGAGTCCCGTCCCCGCCCGGTCCGGTGCTGGCGGACGGGAGGTCGACGGCGGAGCCGTTTCCCGCCGCCCGGGGCGAGTCCGCCACCGGCGCCCCCCGGGGAACCGGCGCCGGCTTGACGTCCTTCGGCTTCTTTCCCTTCTCGGGCAGAGGGAGCGCTTCCTTCGAAGGAGCAGGAGCGTCGTCGCGGATCTTCTCGATGACGGGACGTCGAGGCGCTTCGGCGGGCGCCGCCGCGGGAGGGGCCGACAGACGGGCGAGCGCCCCCGGCGAGATGACCCGGACTGGAAGAGAGATCAGGGGGGCGACCGTCAGCTTCCGGGGCTGCGAGATGAGAATCAGGAAGACGACGAACGCCGCGTGAGCCGCCAGGGAGAGCGCCGAGGCGACGCCGTGGGGAGCGTCGGGCCGCCGGATCCGCTCTTCCAGGATCTCCGAAACCGTCACGAGCCCTTTTCGCTCCGGAGCTCCGTGACCATCCCGAGGCTCTCGACCCCGAGCCGGTTGAGGACGTCCATCGTCTCGACGACGACCCCGTAGGGCAGATTCCGGTCCGCTTTGAGGTAGACGGAGCGGTCCTTGCGGTTCTTCAGGATCAGCTTCAGCCGGTCGCGCAGCTGCTGTTTCGGGATCGGCGTCTCGTTGAGGTAGTAGACCTCTTTCCTCGTGATCGAGAGAATGAGAGGGTCTTCAGGGCTCGTCGGCAGGTTCTGGGAGACCGACTTCGGGAGCTTCACCTCGACGCCCTGGTGGAGAAGGGGCGCCGTCACCATGAAGATGATCAGAAGCACGAGCATCACGTCGACCAGAGGCGTGACGTTGATGTCGGAATAGGCTTCGACGTCGTCGTCGATCTTGACGGCCATCCGCTCGCTCCTTTCCCCGTCTCAGGTGAAGTGGCGCTCGGCGAGGTTCAGGAACTCCAGGGCGAAATCGCGCATCTCCGACCGGGTGACCCGGACCTGGCCGTTGAAGTAGTTGTAGGCGATGAGCGCCGGCACCGCGGCAACGAGGCCCGCGGCGGTGTTGACGAGCGCCTCGGCGATGCCCGGGGCCACGGTGACGATGGAGGTCGACCCCGTGATGCCGATCTGACGGAAGGCGCCCAGGATTCCCCAGACCGTTCCGAAGAGTCCGATGAAGGGCGTCGCGGAGGCCGTGGTCGCCAGGAAAGCGAGCCGTTTCGTGAGGTGGTTCGTCTCCACCCCGGCGGCCCGCTCGAGAGCGCGCTCGATCGCGGGGAGGCTCTTGACGAAGAGTCGTCCGTTGTCGGCCGGGGCGACGTCGCGGCCCGCTCTCACCTGGGCGTCGAGCTCGGCGTAGCCGGCCCGGAAAAGGCCGACGAGCGGGCTCGATGGGTACTGTTCGCAGACTCCGAGGACGTCGGCGAATTTGCGGCTCTTGCGAAAGTGGGCCAGGAACCGCCCGGAATGGGAGGCGGCCCGTGAGAAACTCCAGAGCTTCCCGACGATGACCGCCCAGGACCCCAGGGAAAAGAGGGCGAGAATGATCAGGACGGCCCGCGCCGTCCATCCCGCCGTGAGGAACAGCTGAACGATGTTGGCGTTGCCGGCTTCCGTCATTTCTCTCCCGCCCCCGAGGGGCCTGAAATCAGGGCAAGGTAGCATGGAATCTCGAAGAGGGTCAAAGCGTTACGTCGCACTCGCCGGGCTTGCGCTGGCCCTCTTTCGAGGACCCGCCGCCGCGTCGGAGAACCTCCCCGTCGATCAGGTCCGCGCCGGAATGAAGGGGTACGGTCTGACCGTCGTCCGGGGGCACGGCGTCGAGAGTTCGAGCGAGGCCCGGCGTCCCTTCGCAACGCCGCCGTCGGGCGCTCGGTGATCCTCGTCTCCCTCTCCGGCCTCGACCTCGCCGTGACGGGCGTCGTCGCTGGGATGAGCGGAAGCCCCGTCTACCTGGAGGGAAAGCTCGCCGGAGCGGTGGCCTCCGGCTGGGGATTCTCGAAGAAGGCGATCGCCGGCGTGACGCCGATCGAATCGATGGCGTCGATCGTTCCGGAAAGGCCCGGGGCCGCCGGATCGGGTCGGTCCGCGGGGCCTCCGATCGCCGATCGCGCGGCCTTCTTCGCCCGCCTGGCGGCCAGTCCCGAGGACGTCCGGCTGGAGGAGCTTCGCCGGGCGTTGAACGAGAGCCTCCCGGCCGCATCCGCTTCCTCCGCCGGGGGCTCGACGCTTCTCTCTTTTCAGGGCGTGGGGCTTGCCGCCTCCACCGTCGCGGCGTTTCGCGAGCCCCTCTTCCGTCTCGGGGTGAGAGGACAACCTCGCGTTCCTGGGGCTTCTCCCGCGGCCGGCACGGGGGAACCCGCGTCGCCCGCACCCGCCTCTCTCTCACCCGGCGCTTCCGTGACGGCCTACCTCATCCGGGGCGACCTGCAGCTCGGAGCCACCGGCACCGTGACGGAGGTCTATCCGGATGGCCGCTTCGTCGCCTTCGGGCACCCGTTCCTCGGTGCGGGGGAGCTGGAGCTCCCGGTGGGGCCGTCCGAGGTCGTCACGATCGTCCCGACCTCCTACCAGTCGTTCAAGCTCGCCAACGGGGGAGAGCCGCGTTACCGGCTCACGAATGACCGGGATACCGGCGTCGGCGGCCGGACCGACCGGACCGCGGTGACGATTCCCGTGACCGTGCGCGTCGATGGTGAAGGTCGACTGCCAAGGGAGTTCCGCTTCGAGGTGGCATCCCATTCGAAGCTCCTCCCGATCCTCGCGGGAATGGTCGCCGACTCCTCGATGACGGCCGCCGATCCGACGCCCCGGGACAGGCTGCTCTCGTTCCGGATCGCGGTGGACACGGCTTCGGGCGAGGTCGCCTACGAGGACGTCGCGACGGGGATCCGCGCCCGGGAGGCCGCCGTCCTCTCGACGGT
>JADKBZ010000013.1 GCA_016714815.1 Holophagales bacterium | reverse complement strand
CGTCGAGGCCCAGAGGGTCAGGGGCTGACCGACATGACCGTGGAGAAGAGGAATGGACCCTGTGGCGCTTCGTCGAGTGGTGCCACGAGCGAGGGATCACGCGCCCCGAGGAGGTCACTTCAAGCCGATCCCCGAGCGCTACCAGAGGATGCTCTACCACTACCGCCGCCAGAACGGCTCGCCCCTCTCCTTCTGGACCCAGTACCAGCTCCGGGCAACGTCCGCCTCTTCCGCTGGCTCGTGAGGGAGAGCTACGTCCCTGTAAACCCCGCCTCCCGACCCCGACCTGCCGCGCCTGGGCGTGAGGCTCCCGCGCAAATCCTCACCGTCGAGGAGGTCGAGAAGGTCCTCGCCGAGCCTGACCTGCGACCCCTACGGCCTCAGGGACCGAGCGATCCCGGAGACCTCTACCCACCGGCATCCGGCGGAGCGAGCTCTGCCACCTCGCCCTCTACGACGTCGGCTTCACGCGCGGGACGCTGATGATCCGGGAAGGAAAGGGCGGCGACCGGGTCGTCCTGATCGGGGAGAGGGCCCCGGCCCGGATCGACCGCTACGTCCTCACCGTAAGACCCAGCTCGTCGTCCCGCCCGACGAGGGCGTCCTCTTCCTCGCCTACCACGGCCGTCCCTTCAACCCTGACTACTCGGCCACGAAGTGAGGCGCTACGTCGAGGCCTCCGGCATCGAGAAGGAAGGCGCCTGTCACCTCTTCCGGCACACCATGGCGACGCTGATGCTCGAAGGGGCGCCGACATCCGCTACGTCCGTGAGAGATGCTCGGCCACCTAGCTCGAGACGACCCAGATCCACACCCAGTCGCCATCGACAAGCTCAGGCAGATCCACTGGCCACGCATCCGGGGCGAAGCTGAAGGCCGCGCCGCACGCCCGTGGAGGCCCCGCAGAGCCACGACGAGGGCCTCGTGAGGTCGGAGGCGCCTGAGGGCGACGTCGAGCCGCAGAACGCCGCGCGCGCTGCTCCTCTCAGCCGCTAAACTCCTCTTCGCTGATACGCAGGCTCTGGCTCGCCGTGCTCGTGCTGGCGCTGGTGGCGCGGCGCGGCGCGTCAGTGCCGCGGAGCGGAGCAGCGCTGGGCGCGCCGGATCTCGCGCCGCTCTCGCTCGAGCGCGCGCTCGCGACGGGCGACGTCGTCGATAGCTCGAGCGGCTTCGTGCTCTTCCCGCGGCGACGAGCTGCAGCCGCAACCGCTGACGGTCTTCGAGCCGAGCTATCCCGAAACTCGCGTCCGGGTTTCGACTTCTTGGGCACGCCTCTCGTCGGGGTGTCGAGCGGTGTAAGCCACGAACTGCACTGGGGATGCGGGGACTTTGGGTGCGGATTCTCAGAGGGGGTCGGGAACTGGCTCTCTGAAGACCCTCAGGGCGACGTTGACTCCCCGAATAGGTACGCCTACGTCGGGTGGAGGCCGAACGAGGCCACGGATCCGACGGGTGAGGCACTGTGGGTCGGAGGGGCTATCGGTGGAGCAGCGGGTGGGCTCGGTGGGATCGGGTACGGTCTCTACCGTTCGTCTGTGTACGGCGAGGAGTTCTCGTGGCGCTACGCCGCACAATTCGGTATTGCGGGAGCAGCTATCGGGTCGGGGGCTGCGCTTCTTGGGTCTGCTGCCGGAGCTACGGGAGCTGCTGCGTTTGGCCTGGGGGTGTCGGGAGGTACAGCGCTCGGGGGCGGAATCGGCGGAGGCGTTTCGAGTGTCGTATCGATGGGCGATTGGGGTGCATTCGGGAAGGGAACTCTCAAGGGCGGCATTCTGGGTGGGATAGGGGCGGCCACCAGTGCAGGGATAGCTGCAGAGGGCTTATCTGGGTGGTGGGCATTTGGCGGGAGCTTCGCCGCCGACACTATCTCGGGTACAGCAGTCGACTACGCATTCGGCGATCAGTGGGGTTCCTTTTCGTCGACTCTCGCATGGAACGCGGCGTTTAGCTTTGCGGGCAATGCACTCGCACACGGGACAGCTGCCGCCCTGCGAGCGGAAGGTTCGCTGTGGATAAGTGCCTCGGGCCGAGAGCGCTCTACGCTGTGGGAGAACGTTCGGTCTCGACGTAACCGCATGGGTTGGGGACAACGGGGCAATCCCCTCGTTGCAGATCCGATGAACCCGGGACAGCAGGTCACCGGCGTCTGGTCACATGCGGTGGTCACGCAGCGTGAACTTGGAGTTCTGGAGGCGGTTTCCGGCACGTTCTCTCCTCGCGTGGGTCGCGGCTTCGCACGCTTGGCTCACGGCGAGGCGAGCCTCGTCTCACCGTACGAACACGCGCTCGTGGATCCGCACTACTTCGTGCCAGGAGTCACTCCGCTAGCGAACCCACTGAGTCGGATCTGGTACGGGTTGCAGCCTCGGCAGCGCGCCTGGGCGGCGGGGGCCGTGGGAGCCGCTCTCTTCGGGCCCACCATGATCAACTACGGTGCGACCTACTTGATTGACTCGGCGCGCGCTCGCAGATGGGGTGGTCGATAGGAGATGTTCGGAAAGCGCAGCACAGAACCCTCGCCCAGAGAGTTGACGCCGTTCGAGAGAAGGGTGTTTGAAGTACTTTCGGAGAGGCGTTCACCCAGCATTACTCTGATTTCGCTCAGCAGGCAGTTGAAGGCATTTTTGCAGTACCGGCCGGCGCGGAACGGGCCGGAGTGGCTGCCGAGGCAGATGGTATCGGGCTACATCGTGATCCGCCCAGGTCTGTTCGTAGGGGCGGAGTGGGGGTTTGGGACGTCGGCAATTTCGGGATGGGCGAATTTTGCTCTATTTGACGAAGAGACGTTTCGGGGCTCAGCCTCTTTCATGGTGGGGCAAGCCGTCTCGGAAATGCGCTTTCACTTCCCGGGTCTTACGCGCGCCGTTGAATACCCTGCAGTGTCATCACTCGTTGTAGCTGCAATTCAAGAGCACGACGAGCGACCCTATTGGAACGAGCGCATCTCTGGCGTACCAGTCGAAATGAAGGATCTCGCCACTGAGGTCGCGACTACGGTGGAGCGGGGCTACTTCGAACGGAACGTGGTTGTGCCGACGCCGATAGGCATAACTGAGCGTGCCCAGAGGATCCACGGAATTTCGATTCCCGAAAGCTACCGTGCGCTGCTTAGGTGGGCGAACGGTGTCCGTGTGAATCGACTTTCGATTCTCGGAGCGGAGGATCTGTTCGGACGTGTGTTTGACCTACAGGGTGACCGGTTTCTCAAGATCGGCGAGGACGAGAAACAGCTCTACGTGCTCAAGGGAAGCGCCGATACGGTCGGAGATGAAGTGTGGGCGCTGCCACACGGATCTCGACGCCCTGACGCGCTCGGAGTCGACGTGGTCGGCCTCTGCCGCGGCGAACTGGCGTGACCGATTGTGTTGCGTCGGTGCCAGGCGTGCAATCGTGCATGGTCGCGTCGGTGCCTGGCGTGCAATCGTGCATTGTTGGGGAAGATCGGTGGGCCGAGGAGCCGAGAGCGAGCACGGCACGGCGCCAGCGGGCGCCGTGGGACCTGGAGCGCCCGCGCCGGCTGCGGGGGCCGGGGTGGGGGAGCCGGGCGCTCTGCGAGGCGCGCGCCGGGCGGGGCCCCAATTTCCCCAACCCGTCACGCGCCTCGCATCCCTGCCGCGGCGCGTAGCTGCGGCGAAGCGTCGCCTTCGCTCCGCGCGGCGTCAGGGGCGCTGTCCGATAGCCGCGGCTATCGGACCCGGGTCTTTGATGTCCCGCTCCACTTCGTTTCGCGGGGGCACCCCGGCCCCCTCCGCGTCCCGCACCGCGTCGCCTTCGGCGCCGCTCTTCGCTGCGCTCCGTGCGGGCCGTTTGAACATAACGCGTCGAGCGCTATGTCAAACCGGCGCGGTCGTAAGGAGCGCGCTTCGCGCGGTCTACCAAGGCCTGGACACGCCGCTCGCGCACGCACCTGCGGCGTCCCCTGCGGTCCGCGTCGCCTCCGCTCGCGAGCTCGCTCCGGCGCCTTGCGGTCCTCGGGCACGCCTTCGGCGCGGGCGAGCGTCGCGCCAGGCATCACGGCGGCCTTCGGCCGCGGCAGCTGAAGGCGCTGGCACTGCCTCCGCGTACTGGCGCGCGTGCAGCTGCGGTGCGCGCTCCTTCGTCGCTGCGCTCCTCGCTCCACGCGACGCCGCCTCGTCGCGCCAACGCGGCCGGGAACCGCCGCGGAGGGCGGCTAAGAAAAGAAGCCTCGTGGCCTTTCTCGCCGAACGTCTTCTGCATCGGAGGGCTCGCCGGCAGACGACGTTTGCCACGGAGGCCGCGTAGCCGAACGATTTCTGCCACTTTCACGACGACGTCATGAACGGCACCGCTCGCGCCGCCGACGTCCCCGGCTGCGCCCCGGTCCTCGGCCGTCAAGGAGCGGCTCTACGAGCCTCGCGCTACGCGCGTCCTTGACCGCCTGCGGGCCGGAGCGCGGTGTCTCTGATATCGCGGAGCCCATTCGGTCTCCGCGTCGACGAGTCGGCGCGGGACGACGCCGAAGGTCGAGCTGCTTTCCTCCTTTAGCCGCTTCCCTCGTCGGTCTCGCTCTGGTCGACCTCGTCGTGGTCCGGCGTGGCGCGAGGCGTGCGGGGCGCAGCGGCGCGCCCCGGCAGCACGCCCCGTGACACGCCATGAACTGCCGCGGCGGCGTTGCCGCCGCCTGGACAAGCCTGGCGACCGGCTCGCGAGCGACGACGTCACCGAACGCGACGACGGCGACGAACACCGAAAAGTGGACCACCGCCGAAGCGGCGAGCCGGGTGCCAGGCGATGGCCGCCGCGCAGGGCCGGAGGACGCGGCCCCTTGAGGGCCGTGCCGCAGGCCCGGAGCCGCCTTGCGACGACCCCGGCGCCGGCACCAACGCTGTTGTGCCGCGGGGCCGCTGTGCGGCCCTGGAGGCCGGAGGGGCGCCCCCTCGGCGCGCGGCGCCGAGGGAAGAGAGCGGATACGCGTCGGGCTAAGCCGGGCTTAGCCCGCGAGCGGCCCGTGTGCGGCGCGGCACGGAGGCTGCGACCGGCCGCAGTGATGCGACGCGCAGGGGATTCACGGCGCGTGACGGCGAGGGGGGCGCGGGGCCCCCGCCGGCGCGCGGCGTGAAGAGCGGCAGCGCCATCGCCCCTCCGGCCGGAACCGGGGGCGGCGGGAATCGCCCCGGTCGTCGGGCTCGGGCCCCATTTGTCCCTGACGTGCCGCCTTTGCTGCCGGGCGGGCATCATCGGCGTGATCGGAGGTGCAGCTTGCCTATCGTCGTGACGGTCCGGAAGCCGGCGACGCCGACGCTCTGGCTCGACAGCTCGATTCTCATCAAGCTCGCCAAGCTCAGGCGGGGCGAGGAGAAGGATCCCCGGCTGGAGAAGCTGCGATCTCTCGTCCTGTCGTTGGTGAAGGACGGGCGGCTCGCGGTCCCTGAAGGCGAGCAGGACGAGGAGTACGCCCTCAAGCGCCTGGACGAGGATGTCGCCGTCGAACAGGCCCGGCTCTCCCGCGGTGTGCGGATGAAGTCGCGTTTCGAGGTGACGCACGCGCTGACCCTCCGCGGAATGGAGGCATTTGTGCGGGGCGAGTCGGGGCTCGAGCTCGACAGGCGCTACTTTTTCGCGTGGGATCCGGGGGCCGTCCTGCAGGAACGAAGGAACGATCGGATTCTGGCCGTGTCGAGCCCGGGTACGGTCGTCACGGGGGAACGTCGCGCCCTGCGATCGGAGAAGGTCGTCGTCTTCGAGCCCTTTCGCGGTGACAAGCGGAAGGCCGGCGTGAAGTACGAGGAGCAGCTCGCGCTCGAGCTCTCTGGCGATGGAAGGGGCTGGCTCAGGGACGCGCAGGACCTCATCCGCCGGATCAGCTCCGGCGAGGCTCCGGACCTTACGGATGTCATGGGCTTCCAGACGCTGCACGAGTTTCGCGTGCGCTGGGACGAACTGGGTGGCACTCCCGCGGGGTGGCCGGGAGTCTTCGGGTACTTCGATTCGGACGTCTACAAGGCGCTCCCGCCAGTCCTCATCAGCGCCCAGCTGTCGGCCGACATCCTCACGGGAAACGAGCCGTTGCAGGCAGGGGACCCGGGCGACATCGAAATGCTCTCTGTGGCGATCCCCGCATGCTCCTTTGTGTCCTGGCCGACAACCGGCAACGCCTGCGTATCGAGCAGAGGCGGATAGCCGAACCGTGGGGAGCTGCCGTCTTCTCGATGAAGACCGTCGACTCGCTCATCGGAGCGCTCGAAGCGCTGTAGACCGCTTCGGCCGCGCTACGTCTGCGAGGGCTCGTCTGAAGGGACGGGCGCCCGCGGGCGCGTCACGATCTGTTGGCGCGGATACCCCGCGTCCTGTACGAGGTGGTTGTAGAGGGTGATCGTCGCGTCGATCGACTCGAACGCTTCAAGCCGAGGGTCTTTCGTGATCGTCAGACGGAGGATCTCCCGTGGACGGCGGTACCCCTCGTCGTCCTTCACTGTCCGGAAGCGCGCGGCGGCCTCGATGAAGAGCTCGATTTCATCGGGTTTCGTTTTATCGGGAATCCGGGTCCAGGTGAACACCCTCTCGTGATTCAAGGCCAGGGTGAGAAGGATGAGGGCGTGGCCGAGTGGCTCCAGAACGACCTCCGGCGTGGCACGCGGTGCGGAATCTGGTCCGAGGCAATTTGCGTCGTGATGCGCGCTCCTGGTGCTCCGAAGCTTGCGAAGGGAGCCATGGGCGAGCTTGCGCAGCTTCTTGCCGACGTGCTGGAACACGACCTGGTCTTCGGACGGCCAGGAGGATCGATCCTCCTGGCCGAGGAGCTTGTGAAGGGCGACGGCGTTTTCGACGATGCTCAGGACAGGGGTGGACAGCTGAGTCATCCCTCGGCGGTCGGCGCTCGGGCGTCTCTGGTCGAGAGCTACGCCGAGTCTGAGGATGTCCTTGCACGCCTCAAGACAAGCGACCAGAAGCTTCGCGGCCGGGCTTGCCGGATACCAGAGATCGGGCTCCGGCGCCTCGGTGGGGTCGTAGAGGCCGGGCATCGTCTGCGCTCAGGCCGTCCCGTGACGTGTCAGTGAGGCGGGGGCGGCCCGAGGAACCTCACGCCGTTGTAATGGATCATGTGGGTGGGCTTGTCGGCGATCCAGACCTCGGTCTCCCAGGCGACGTCGGCCATGTGGCGGCGGTACTCGGCCCAATCGGGGAAGGCGCTGACGTAGACGCGGGGCAGAGGGCAGTCCTTCATCACGAGCTCGAGCTCCTTCTTCCGCTTCGGGGAGACGGGCCCGTGCGACGTCACCGCCTCGATCAGGATCAACCAGCCCTTCTGCGGCATGTGGAGCACGATGTCGGGGAGCTTCCCGTGTTTCGTCACGGGGATCCGGAGCGCCTCCAGGGCCTCGGCGTCGACGTAGAGGTCCTTCTCGGCCGTGTCGCCGAGATAGAGGAGCCGTGCCCCCGGAGTGAAGATCGACGCGAACGCCTCCACGATCGCCTTCTGAAGCTTGTTGTGCCCGCCGGGCGAGAGCGTCAGCTCCTGGCCGGAGGACAGGACCACCGCCACCCTCTGCCCGACGCGGGCGGCGCGGTACAGCTCGAGAAGGGCGCCGTGGCTCTTCCCGAACTTCTCGGCTTCGGCCTTGAAGGCGCTCGTCCCGAACGCCCGCACCACCGCCAGCGCATCCGCGGTCAAGGCGTAGTGCGTCCGAGGGCTGTTGACCGCCAGCGAGGGATCGTCGGGATTGCGGTCGACGACGCGGGCCTGCTCGAGCTGGTGGATCACCTGCCTCCGGAACGTCTCCCGCGTGTTTTCGGCGTAGCTCTTCCCGTACGTCTCGCGCACCCACTCCTTGATCGCATGGATCTTCAGCGACGGCTGCACCGCCGAGGCCCACGGCGTCTTCTTGCCGATGCCGGCCAGGGCCAGGAGCGTGTAGGAGGCGATGTCCGTCTGCTGCTGAGGGGGAAGGCCGAGCGCCTTGAGGATCTTCTTTCCGTCTTCGTGTTTACCCATGCCGTCCGATCTCGGCCCGCAGAACCGCGGGCACGTGGAGGATCCGCGTCATCACCTCTTCGGCACGTGCGGCGGCGTCGGGGCCGTCGAGCAGCTCCTCGCCGATCGCCGTGATCTCACGGAGAGCGGGAAGGGGCAGCGCGCGCAGCTCCGTCGCATTCACCTGCGTGTTGCCGTTGGAGACGCGGAAGTAACGATCGAGAAGGGCGCTTCCGATCACTGCCGAAAGCCCCGTCGCCTCGGCGCGCGTCAGCGACCCGCGCAGGCGGTAGATGTAATTGAGGTGATTCTCCAGAGCGAGCGTGCTTTCGGAGAGCTCGCGTCCGTAGAGCGGCGCGGCGACCAGCCGACGCGCTTCCTCCTTGGCCGAGAACCTCCGCATCACCACGTAGTTATCGCTCGGCAGGAGGAGCTTCTGCGTCGACGGCTCCACGCGGAAAAACTGTGGCTTGTGGACGCCGGGGATCGGCCAGCGCACCGCCATCGACTGCACGTGCTGAAGCCAGAGAAGAGGCACAGCCTCCTCGGCGGCGTCCGCCTCATACAGCAGGCTCTCCCGCGCCCGGAATGCCACCACCGGCCCCGTCGAGACCGACAGACCGAGCGAGCCGAGCGTTTGCGGCCAGGCGCGCACGAACGACAGCACCTCGTCGTCCGTCTCGGCGGTCGGGATGTGCAGGACGAAGTCGCGCGAGCGCAGGTCGACCACCGACTCCAGCGGCACCGTCCGTGTCCTCGGCCGGCCCAGGTCCGACACCCCCGCGCTCGTGCTCACCTGCACGCTGGCGTCCGGCGCGGGCTTCGCCTTGCGGGCCCGGACGATCACGTTTTCCTGAAGGACCTCGTCCTTCGAGAAGGCGTCCTGGCGCGAATCGAACAGATGCACCGTCTCGGGCGTCACCTGCGAGAAGAGGTGCTCGCGGAAGCTCCGGAAGTAGTCCCCCGTCGTGAAGCTGCGGGGCGTGATGCTCACCATCACCCCCTTCTCGGCCAGCAGGCTCGCCGTGATCGCCAGGAACAGCGCGTAGATATTCGGCTGCCCGTGCACGATCTCGGCGGCCGCGCGGGCGCGCGGGTCGGCCTTGGCGAGCTTGAAGTACGGGGGATTCAGGATCGCCACGTCGTACGGGTCGGGCGTCGCGCTCTCGAAGAGCGACGTCGACAGACACGAGGCATTCGCCCGGACGAAGTCCGTCTCGTGCACCTTGAACGTCATCTCGATTCCGCGACCCAGGAGCCACGCCTGCGCCCGCGAGAGCGAGTCCGCGCAAACCCGGGCCAGGCCGTGGTCCACCTCGAAGGCGTCCACGTGGACCGGGCCGGCGCCGTCGGGAAGCTCCTCCAGAAGCGCGCACGCCAGCACCCCGGAGCCGGCTCCCGGATCGAGGATGCGGCGGACTCGGCGGCCCGGACGAGCCAGCCGGGCCATGAAGCGAGCCACGGGCACCGGCGTGAAGTACTGCCCCAGCTCTCGCCGCCGCTCAGCTGCCTGCTCCTGAAGGTGCAACCCGCCGAGAAGGGCGGCCTCTTCCGCGGGGCTCCCTTCCAGCGGAAGCGCCAGAGGTGTCGGCCGTGCGGCGGTCGCGGCGTTTGCCTTCATTCCGACTCGATTCTAGGGAGGAGAGCCCTCAGCCGACGAGCTTTCGGATCTTGCCCTTGGCGATCATCGCGTCGATCAGCTCGACGACGGTCTCCTGGTCGTGCCGGGGCATCTGCTCCAGCTCCCGGAACCTCTCCAGGAGCCGCACGTTACGGATCGGCATCTCCGGGGCGGCGCTGACGTCGGCGAACAGCTCCTCGGGCGAGGCCCTGAGGGCGCGGACCAGCTCGAGCAGCTTGGCGACCGTGGGGAAGGACGTGCCCATCTCGTACTTACTGACCTGTCGAGGATGGAGCTCGATCATGCCGGCCAGCTCCTTCTGCGAGAGGCCCCGCCGCTGACGGGCGTCTTTCAGGCGGCGCCCGAAGGAAACCGAGTCCCGGGTCCGTTCCATGAGGAGGAGGGTAGACATGACTCACGATCCTCCTTGAATGATACGCATATAAGGGGTAGTTTACTAGTACGCATCAGGAGAGAAACAACCCTCTTGACGCCCTCTCCCGGAAACCGGGTTTTCGACGAAGGGAGCCACGACATGGCGCGAATCCCCGACGAGCTGCTCCAGAGGGTCCGGCAGGAGGTCAGCCTCGAACGTCTGGCCGAGGCCCGGGGTGTCGAGCTGAAGCGGCACGGCGCCGATCTGATCGGTCGCTGCCCCTTCCACGACGACCGCGAGCCGTCCCTCGTCGTGACGCCCGGCAAGAACCTCTGGCACTGCCTCGGCGCCTGTCAGACCGGCGGCTCGCCGATCGACTGGGTGATGAAGGCCGAAGGGGTGAGCTTCCGGCACGCCGTCGAGATCCTGCGGGCCGACTTCTTCCCGACGCTGCCCTCGCTGGATGGTCCGCCGAAGCACACCAGCGTCCCGCAGCTCGCCTCGCCCGTCGACCTCGACGCCGACGACCGCGAGCTGCTCGGGCAGGTGATCGGCTACTACCACCAGACGCTGAAGGAGAGCCCGGAGGCCCTCGGCTATCTCGAGAGGCGGGGCCTCGTGCATCCCGAGCTCGTCGACCGCTTCAAGCTCGGCTACGCCAACCGCACCCTCGGCTACCGCCTCCCCGCCATGAGCCGCAAAGCCGGCCAGGAGATCCGGACACGGCTTCAGAAGCTCGGAGTCCTGCGCGACAGCGGCCACGAACACCTCAACGGATCGTTAGTCATCGGCATCTTCGGCGAAGGCGGCGAGGTCCTCGGCGCCTACGGCCGGAAGATCACGCCGACCCACCAGCTCCGCGCCGGCACGCCGCTCCACCTCTACCTCCCCGGCCCTCACCGCGGCGTCTTCAACGTCGAAGCCCTCGTCTCCTCGAAGGAAGTCATCCTCTGCGAGTCGCTCATCGACGCGCTGACTTTCTGGTGCGCGGGCTTCCGCAACGTCACGGCCTCCTACGGCGTGGAGGGCTTCACGCACGACCACCTCGCCGCCTTCAAGACGTACGGCACCGAGCACGTCCTGATCGCCTACGACCGCGACGACGCTGGCGACAAGGCCGCGGAGAGCCTCGCGAAGAAGCTGACGGCCGCGGGGATCGGCTGCTCGCGCGTCCAGTTTCCGAAGGGGATGGACGCCAACGAGTACGCCCTCAAGGTCCAGCCGGCGGGGAAGGCACTCGGCCTTCTTCTCAGGACCGCGGCGTGGATGGGGAACGGCAGGCGGCCGGAGAGCGTCACGACGACCACGACCACGCCGACGACGGAGGGCACGGCGGTGAGTGCCGCTGTCGCGGCGCCGGCCGAGGCGGCCGTGCCGCCTCCGGCCGCGCCCCTCCCGGCTTCATTCATCCCACCCGTCCCACCGGACCCCGTCGTACGCACGAACGAGCAGCCGGCCCCTTTAGCCGCTAAAGAAGAGAAGCCAGCGGCCACGACGACCTCTACGCCGTCAACGACCCCAACGACCCCAACGACCCCAACGACCGAGACCCCCGACCTCGACGAGGTCACGCTCAGCCTCGGCGACCGCCGTTACCGCCTCCGAGGCCTGAGGAAGAACCTCTCCTGGGGCGTCCTGAAGCTCAACGTCCTCGTCACCCGCGAAGGCCCCGAGGCCGAGGCCCTCTTCGCACCGCCGTCACCTCTCGCCGGCTTCTTCGTCGACACCCTCGACCTCTACTCCGCCCGTCAGAGGGCCGCCTTCGAGAAGCAGGCCGCGCACGAGCTGGGCGTGACGGAAGAGACCGTCAAGCGCGACCTCGGCCAGGTCCTGCGCCGCGCCGAGGACCTCCAGCAGGAAACCATCCGAAGAGCGCTCGAGCCGAAGGCCAGGGCCGTCCGCCTCACCGACGACGAGACCCGGGAAGCCCTCGACCTCCTGAAAGACCCGAACCTCCTCACGCGCATCCTCGCGGACTTCGACGCCTGCGGCCTCGTCGGCGAGGAGACCAACAAGCTCACGGCCTACCTGGCTGTGACCTCTCGCAAGCTCGACCGTCCTCTCGCCGTCATCGTCCAGTCCTCGTCGGCTGCGGGGAAGTCGGCGCTCATGGAGGCCGTCCTCGCCTTCCTGCCGGAAGAGGAGCGCGAGAAGTACTCGGCCCTCACCGGCATGTCGCTCTTCTACTTCGGTGAGACCAAGAGCCTCTCGCACAAGGTCCTCGCCATCGCCGAGGAGGAGGGGGCCGAGAGAGCCACCTACGCCCTCAAGCTCCTCCAGTCCGAGGGCGAGCTGACGATCGCCTCCACCGGCAAGGACCCCCAGACTGGCAAGCTCGTCACCCAGGAGTACCGCGTCGAAGGGCCCGTGATGATCTTCCTGACGACGACGGCCGTCGAGATCGACGAAGAGCTCCTCAACCGCTGCCTCGTCCTGACCGTCGACGAGAGCCGCGAGCAGACGCGGAGGATCCACGAGCTGCAGCGCGAGGCCTCCACCCTCGAAGGGATCCTCGCCTCACGCCGCAAGCCCAAGGCCCTGAAGGTCCACCGCAACGCCCAGAGGCTCCTGCGCCCCCTCCCCGTCCACAATCCCTACGCCCGGCGCCTCACCTTCCTCGACGAGAAGACCCGGGCCCGGCGCGACCACGTCAAATACTTGAAGCTCATCGAGGCCATCGCGCTCCTCCACCAGTACCAGAGGGAGGTCAAGAGCGTGATGGTCGACGGGGGAGAGCTCGTCGAGTACGTCGAGGCCACCCTCGACGACGTCGCCCTCGCGGGCCGCCTCGCCGCCGAGGTCCTCGGCCGCTCCCTCGACGAGCTCCCCCCGCAGACCCGAAGGCTCCTCGGGCATCTCGACGAGATGCTCGCGGGCCTCGTCGAGCGACACGGGGTGGCCCGCGAGGACATCCGTTTTTCGCGCCGGGACGTCCGCGTCTTCACCGGCTGGGGCGACACACAGCTCAAGGTCCACCTGGCGCGGCTCGTCGAGCTGGAGTACCTCCTGATCCATCGTGGAGGGCGTGGGCAGAGCTTCGTCTACGAGCTCGTCTACCAGGGCGAAGGAAAGGACGGCTCCCGCTTCCTCGTCGGACTCATCGATCCCCACCTCCTCGGCGAGTACGACTCCGAGTGGTCGGGGTATTTGCCCGAGCGGTCGGGGCTGACCGCCCAGCAGTCGGCCCCTGGTCGGGGCCCGGTCGGCCCGCGGTCGGTGGGTGGGCGGGGCGAGGAGGAAGACCCTGAGCCCGCTCCCCATACGCACTTGAACGGCTTCTCTCACGAAGAGACCGAAACCTCTCCCCTCGGGCCGCACCTCGAAGTCCTGTCGTACCCCAAGGCCGGCGTCCCGCTCGCCCCCCTCCAGCTGCGCCGGATCGAGAAGGGGCTCTGAGCCGTGGCGAGGAAGGGCGCGCGCAAGAGGTGGAGCCTCCTCCCGGGCGCCAGCGCCGACCCGCGCGGCCTCGTCGTCCTCGTGCGGGCCTACGTCGAGGCCCAGAGGGTCAGGGGGCTGACCGACATGACCGTGGAGAAGAGGGAATGGACCCTGTGGCGCTTCGTCGAGTGGTGCCACGAGCGAGGGATCACGCGCCCCGAGGAGGTCACCAAGCCGATCCTGGAGCGCTACCAGAGGATGCTCTACCACTACCGCCGCCAGAACGGCTCGCCCCTCTCCTTCCGGACCCAGTACCAGCTCCTGGGCAACGTCCGCTACCTCTTCCGCTGGCTCGTGAGGCAGAGCTACGTCCTGGCAAACCCCGCCTCCGACCTCGACCTGCCGCGCCTGGGCGTGAGGCTCCCGCGCAACATCCTCACCGTCGAGGAGGTCGAGAAGGTCCTCGCCGAGCCTGACCTTGCGACCCCCTACGGCCTCAGGGACCGAGCGATCCTGGAGACCCTCTACTCCACCGGCATCCGGCGGAGCGAGCTCTGCCACCTCGCCCTCTACGACGTCGGCTTCACGCGCGGGACGCTGATGATCCGGGAAGGGAAAGGGCGCAAGGACCGGGTCGTCCCGATCGGGGAGAGGGCCCTGGCCTGGATCGACCGCTACGTCCTCACCGTAAGACCCCAGCTCGTCGTCCCGCCCGACGAGGGCGCCCTCTTCCTGGCCTACCACGGCCGTCCCTTCAACCCCGACTACCTCGGCCACGAAGTGAGGCGCTACGTCGAGGCCTCCGGCATCGAGAAGGAAGGCGCCTGTCACCTCTTCCGGCACACCATGGCGACGCTGATGCTCGAAGGGGGCGCCGACATCCGCTACGTCCAGGAGATGCTCGGCCACTCCAAGCTCGAGACGACCCAGATCTACACCCAGGTCGCCATCGACAAGCTCAAGCAGATCCACTCGGCCACGCATCCGGGGGCGAAGCTGAAGGCCGCGCCGCACGCCCAGGAGGCCCCGCAGAGCCACGACGAGGGCCTCGTGAGGTCGGAGGCGCCCGAGGGCGACGTCGAGCCGTAGAACGCCGCGCGCGCTGCTCCTCTCTCAGCCGCTAAACTCCTCTTCGCTGTGATACGCAGGCTCTGGCTCGCCGTGCTCGTGCTGGCGCTGGTGGCGCCCGCGGCGCTGGCGTCAGTGCCGCGGAGCGGAGCAGCGCTGGGCGCGCCGGATCTCGCGCCGCTCTCGCTCGAGCGCGCGCTCGCGACGGGCGACGTCGTCGATAGCTCGAGCGGCTTCGTGCTCTTCCGCGGCGACGAGCTGCGGCCGCAACCGCTGACGGTCTTCGAGCCGAGCTATCCCGAAACTCGCGTCCGGGTTTTCGACTTCTTGGGCACGCCTCTCGTCGGGGTGTCGAGCGGTGTAAGCCACGAACTGCACTGGGGATGCGGGGACTTTGGGTGCGGATTCTCAGAGGGGGTCGGGAACTGGCTCTCTGAAGACCCAGCAGGCGATATCGATAGCCCGAACAAGTACGCCTACGTCGGCTGGAGGCCGAACGAGGCTACGGATCCCACAGGCACGATTGCGCTCGCTGACAACGCGATCGGCGGTGGTGTTTCGGTGGCGATCGGCTTCGGGATCACGTGCCTGACGCACGACGAGGGTTGCGCTGGCTACAGCTGGAAAGACGCCGGCATCGACTTCGGTCTCGGCTTCACCACCTCTGGGCTTTCCAGTCTCGGCAAGCTACGCCATCTCGGGAGGGTCGCGCGGTGGGGGTTGCGCACGGGAGCGGAAGCCGGCCTCAACGTCGGGAGCGAGATTGCTCGACGGGAGTGGAAGGGCGAGGACTACTCGCTTGGCGAGCTCGCCGTCGGAGCGGGGATCAACGCCGTCATAGGCGAGGGAGGCTCGTACCTCGGCGGGAGGATCGGACAGTTTGGGCGATGGGCCTCGAGTAGGCTTGACGTCAACCCGAGCCGTCTAGCGCAGGTTCTCAGTACAGACATTCGAGATCTGCTGCCGAGACGTCGACTAATTCCGGGCACTCCCGGTCAGGTGACAGGCGGCAGCTCGCGTGTGCTTGGAGGGGCCCTGCTGTCGGAAATGGGCTTGCCCCCGAACACGCCGTGGAGTCCCTATCAAGCCCATCACCTTGTTATGGGGGAACTCCGGGCTCACCCGGTTCTGCAGGCGATCGGAATGGATTTGGATGTCGCCGCCAACGGGAGGTTCCTCCGCATTCCTGATGAACTCTCCATCAGTCCCCTGTCACGCCACAGGGGTTATCACGCGTTGTACAGCCAGTTCGTGCGGAATCAACTCGACGCACTAAGTCTCCAGGCACCGGTACGCAAGCTCGAGCGCCACGTATTCGAGTTACAAGGTGGTCTGCGCGAGCTCCTGGGTACTGGTCTGCCGATGTATCAGTCGCAAGGGGCTACCTTGGTCCTGTGGCAGAGAGAGTTGAGGCGCATCCGTGGATGGTAGATACGGGCCATTTGACACCGCCGTGGATGAGGTGATCGAGCTCGTCGAGCGTGGTCCGATGCTCACCGGGGTCACGGGCACCGTAGATAGAGCTATGGTGCTGATCGAGGACTTCGAGGAAGCGACATCAATAGCCTGGCGAGAAGACCCGGCACCGACGTGGAATGAACTTCGTGAGAGCGAGAAGTCACGAGTGCTTGAGATCCGCTACCGCGACCCCAACCTGCGGCAGCGTGACGCTGAACTTGCCCGGCTCCTGGAACGTTTCGGCGATGTGTTGACACGCCGAGTTCCGCGCCCCTATCGCACGGTCCTGGATGACGTCCAAGCTGATCTTTTTAACTGCGCGTTTTCACGGGGTTTCTCGGGAAGCAGGGAAGGCTATTCGAGTTCATACTCACCGCCTACCAGCTCGGGGGTTGGCCATGCGGTTGGCAGGGACGCTTTCCGGACGGGGAACTCCTCGTCTTCACTGCCCGGGCGAGTCGCGACCGATAGGATCACGACCGATAGGGGCCAGGTCTTGCTTTTAGGTCGGCGTCCTAGTCCAATGGGCTCCGCGACTGCTCGAGCCGCACCGGCAAGGGGCCGGAACGTTCCGGTCGGCCGAGGCGACGCGACACCCGCGACGAGCTCCGCCCTCGCCGACATCCGACGTCGCCGGAATGGAAAGCAGCCTGGTGAACGCCCCGGGCGCCGCGAGTTCCTCGCGGCGCCCGGCCCTACGCGGCCTTCTTGAAGAGAACGGGAAGGCGGCGGGCGACGTCGAGATGACGGATGACGAAGGCGGGCGGCGGCATCGGGTCGATCTCCCTCGGCGGCGGGATCGCCGCGAGGCGCGCCGGCTCCTTCTGGAAGTAGACCTCCGCTGGGGTGGCGCCGCCGAGTCCCTGGTGCGGCTTCAGCACGGAGTAGTAGAAGAGGCCGAGACCGATCCGCGGCTCGAGGTCCTCGCGCAGGAGGCGCCGATCCAGCCGGAGCTGGAGCAGGTTCTTCAGGCCGAGCCAGAGGCGCTCGATGAAGGCGATGGAGCCGTGCTGGCCGACGGCTCCGAAGCGGGACTGCATCCCGTGCCGGGCGACGGTCTCCTGGAACTCGGCGGCGGTGAAGGAGGCGCCCTTGTCAGTGACGAAGTGCCGAAGCGAAAGGTCGGGGTGAAGGCGCCGCGCCCTGGCCACGGCCTGGTCGAGGACGGAAGCCATCTCCTCGGCCGACGGCTCGGTGTCGAAGAGGCGCCACGCGAGCGGGAAGCGAGAGAAGACGTCGATGACGACGGCCAGGCGGAAGGAGCGGAAGCCGAACAGCGCCTTGATCCAAGTTACGTCGACCATCAGGACGTGGTTCGGGCGCCGGGCCCGGACGGCCCTCTCGACGAGCTTCGGAGTCGCCTCGACCGGCGCTGCAGGGGAGGGGCGCTCCCGGTCGGCGGAATGCGGTGGCTCCGACGAGGGCTCGAGCGCCGGCTCCGTCTCTTTCGTCCATCGCCGGACTGTGCTCCGCGACAGCCGGAGGCCCTCGAGAGCCAGGGTCTGAGCGATCCTCAGGGATCCGCCGAAGCCGGCCATCGACATGTTGAGCACCTGCTGGCGGACGAGGGCGGAGTACGACCTGTCCGGCGGAGCGGGAGTCACGAGCGGCCGATCGGGTCTCTTCGGAGCAATCGCGTCGGCAACCCAGCGGTGGACCGTCGAGCGGGTCAGGGCGTAGAGCCTCGCCACCTCGCGGCAGCTCAGATGGAGGACGGCCTTGTGGTGGAGAATTCGTCCGCGATCGGCCTTCCGATAGTGAGGGCGATGACCGGGAGGGACCCTCTCGAGGCGCTCCAGGAGAACCTCGATCGTCTGGTGCGCGAAAGACAGCTGAAGCTCCAGCTCCTTCGTCCGGGCGAGGGCCCGCTCCACGGGATCGCCGGCTCGCCGAAGCTCGGCCACCTGAAGGAGAAGAGCGGCGCCGAAGAGCTGATTGGCGCGACGTATCGCCGACATGAAGGCGTCTCCGAGCCGTCCTGGGCCCATGACCGCCGCGAGCGCGCGGGTCTCGAAGTCGGTCGGGCATGGGGCGGTGGAGTCCGTCGGGACGAAGCGGGGCATCGGGGGAGCATAGGACTCCGGCAGCCTTGCGCGGGCTGCGGAAGAATGGCGCAATCAGTGTGAGGAGGGCAACCCCCATCAGGCCCTGACGGGTCTCTTCGGAGCGACGGCGTCGCTCATCCAGCGGTGGACCGCCCGATGAGGCGGGCGTTCCCGCTCGGCCAGGGTCCGCTCCGCACGCTCGAAGCCGCCGATGTCGGTTCTGTCGAGGCCCCGGCGGTCGGCGAAGCCCTCTTGCGACCAGCCGCGCTCGGAACGAAGCGCCCGGATTCAGGTGCCGGGCGTGCGTAGGTCCGAGCCTCGAGCCACGAAGGAAGGCTATCGCCAAGACGTTGATGAGGTGACGGACGACAGACCCGCAGACTACGATGCTCGAGTGAAGCGACGCGCAACTGAAGAGGCCGCCAGCCCTGCCACGAGCGATCGGCGTGGCTCTCACGGAGAAGCTGCTTCTCGGGCCGAGTTGCGTTCCCAAGGAGAGTCCCCCGGCCCAGACGACGGTCTGACCTACGCGATCCGGTCGCGCCGATATCCGTTTCTCGTGGAAGGACGGGTCGAGGTCTGCCCTTCTGCCTCGTCGAGGAGGGCGAGACATGGCGTTTCGTCGTCAGTCGCGACCCGACGGTCGATCCTCGGTCCATCGCGTCGAGCCGGGATGGGTTCGTCATCGGCGGGAGAGTGGCGCTTCTCCGAGTTCAAGGAGAGGGACCCGAGATGACGGACGATCATCTCCACGACCTGATCGACATCTCCCGAGGGATTCTGGAGCGGCGGTATCGGGAAGGAAGGGCGAACGATACGCCCGGTCTCGTCCGGAGCGGCATCGCCAGGCGACCGGGCTAATGACGACGGGCTTCGACGAGGTCGGAACGAAGGGGCCGGATCGACATCGACCGAAGTCGGGAGCGCTCGTCGCCACGGTGAAGGAAGACGAGGAGAGGCTCGAGGAGATGCGACGCGAACAGGAGGACGAGGAGCCCTCCCTGAAGTCCTATCCGGGAACGGGGGGCGAAAGGAGGGTCCGAAGATGACAGAGCCCATCACGAAGGAGGCCGCTCTGGCGGCGGCGAGGAAGCTCTCCCCGAGCGGCTGGGAGTTCCTCCTCGATCAGCTCTTCTCGGAAGTCGAAGTGGTGCCGGACCCCGAGATCGAGGCCGCGTGGCTGGTCGAAGTGGAGCGCCGGCTTCGGGAAGCGGACGAGTCCTCGTGGATCCCGGGAGAAGTGGTCATGGCGGAGGCGCGGAGCATCCTGAATAGGCCGTCGAATCCTCGCCCGCCGATCGTGGTCGACGGCATCGCCATACCGGAGCCGGACGTCATCGAGGCCTGCTGCGCGCTGCCGATAGCGGAGCGAGTCGCTCTCGCGGGGTGGTATCTGTCGCGGGAGCGGTCCTCGGGCACGAAGCAGCATTCAAACACCTGGCTGGAGGATTCCAAGCGCTGGTTCGCGAGAGTGCGGGCTGAGCTGAGGGATTCTGCTCGAGGCTCAACCTGATCTGCCCTGGTTGACCACGACTTTGTGCCGTACGACCCCGGGCGCCACAGGGATCCCGTGGTTCGCGCGCTGGGGGCGCAGGTCGCCCCGACGCGCTGGCTGAGGCGAGGCCCCGGACTCGCTGTCCCGCCTCCACGGGGAGAACCGGAACTCGGCCCGCCCAGGCACGGTCACGGGAAAGAGCCACCTCGCCAGGCCGAGGCACGTGTTGCCGCTCGAGGAGCTGGGACCCGACGGCGATCGAGAAGCTCGTAGCGTGCGCTGTGAACGAGAAGCTCCCCGCGCTCCCGAATCGGGTGTTCCAGACCGTCTCCAACACCGGCGGTCGGGTATTCGCGACAGCCTGCCCCTTCGGTATCGTGAGGCATGGTCGTTCGATCGGGTTCCGGCGAGTCGGCAGCGCCCGGACGTCCCGGCACCGGCATCCTGAAGCTGGACCCCTCCGCGGATACGGAAAGCGAGGAGCTCGACTTCGAGCTCGCCTTTCAGCGAGGCCTCTCGACCGCGCAGCGCTTCGAGCTCATGTTTCGCCGATCTCGCGAGATGGCCGAGTTGTTGAGGTCACACGGACACGGAAACGCTCTTTCGATCGTTAAACGAGCATGACGTCCGGTAGCTCGTGATCGGGGCGACGGCCATAGTGGCGGGCCGACCAAGAGACATCGGGGGCTGCCGGGTGTAGGAGGCACCCCTCGCGGTGAGCGTCTCTGAAATGGCGCCCCTTTTCGCGGCCTGTTGAGCCTCCTCCTCGTACAATCGCCCGTTGGCCTGAACGATGCGACGCACCATTCCCTGCATCCTTCTCACCCTCCTCCTGGCGGGCCGCTCCCGGGCCACCGCGGAGCAAGCCGAACCGGTTCGCCATTCCCTTCGAACGACCGACGCCCACGCGGGCTCCTGGGCGCTGTCTCGCGACGGCAGGACGCTCGTCGAGCTGACAGCCGACGGCTCCTCGCCGGCCGTTCGGCTGAGCAGCTGGGAGGGTGGCTCGTGGACGGAACGAGCCACCGTGACCGCAAAGCTGGCCGGGGCGGGCGAGGTCCAGGTCCGATCGCTGGTCCTGGGCGATGACGGACGCGACCTCTACCTTCTCTGTCGGGCCGAGAAGGGGGCGAAGGTCTGGCTCCTTCATCACGTCGCCGGTGAGACGGGCTTCGACGTCCAGTCGCACGATGGCCTTCCGGCAGCGGTGCGGCTGGTTGCGGGGCAGGGAGCGGGGCTCCTGGCTCACGACGCGGAGAAGAACGCGACCGGGCAGACGGTGTTCCTCTTTGATCTGGGAAAGAAGGCCGTTCATCCCGTCGAGCTGGCCGAGAAGCCGAACCTCGCCAACCTGAGCGCCGGGTTCTCGCCGGCAGGCGATCGCCTGGCGCTGCTCTTTCGAGGGTGGGGACGCTCTTTCGGCTATGTCGTCGACCTCTCGGGCGGAAGCCCGGGGAAGGGGCTCGAGCTCGACCTTCGCGGGCTCGGATTCGCGCAGAACGCGCCGCCTCCGCGGTTCACCGCCGCCGATCGGTTCGGCTTCGTCGTCGAGAACACGATCCTGACCTACGACGTTTCCGGAAGGCTCGTCTCCGCCACTTCCTGGAAGCCGGCGTTCGGCTCGGCTGTTGAGGGGAAGATGTCGGGCGATGGCAGGCGGGCCGTCGTGCGGGTCGACCCGCCGTTCGGGAAGGACTACCTCGCTCTCCTCGACACGGCCGAGCCTGCCCGGGTTCTCGCCGAGTACGAGTGCTGGAGCCTCGGAAACGTCGCCGTTCCTTCTGAAGGCCCGATCGCCGTGATGGAGGCCGATCTCGGCGCGAGCGGCGACGCGATCGTCGCGTGGCCTTCGAGCGAAACGGCGTCGAGCCCGATCTCGGGCTCGATCCGCGCGTTCGCCGGCAGTGTGGTCGCCGGACTCGGGTTCCTGGTCGTCGTCATCGCCGGCTGGGTGTTCTTCCTGGCCACGGGGTCGCGGCAACCGGGGTCGAGATCCGATGCGTGCGGCTCCTGCGGCTTCCCCCTGACCGGGAAGGGACGGGAAGCGGGCGCCTGCGGTGCGTGCGGCGCCCCGTGGCTCTCTCAGGAACGGTGGCGCGAGGGGCGGGGCGTCGTCGCCCGTCTCTGGGGCGGAGCAGCCGGAGCGAGCCTCGTCGTCGCGCTCGTCGTCGGCTACCTCCTCCTTGCCGACATTCCGTCGAGCGCCGGCTGGTCGCGCGATCTCCTGTGGCAGCTGGTAGCCGCGTCGGTGTGTGTTCTCGCGCTCGGGCTGGCGGGCGGCCACCTGGTCGCCCTCCGGAGGCCGACGCCGAGTGCCACGAGCCTCGAGGCCCGGAAGGCCTGGGCGGCGGATTCCAATGCTCGAATCGCTGCACTCGTCGCCGGAGACGACGAAGGGCTCCTCCTGCCGGCTCTCAAGCGAATGCATGGAGAGAGCCCTGGTGCCTGGGTGGACGCGGCCCTCGCCCTCGAGGGGAATCGGGCGACGCGAAACAGGGCCCTCGGAATCCTGGCGGAGGAGATCCGGGATCGCGAGCTCCTTCTCCGGCTCCTCCAGGCTGCCCCGGCGGAGGACCGGGCTTCCGCGATCCTGAAGAAGCTCGCCCTGCCGACGGCCGAGCTCGCGGGCCTGGCTGCGGGGGAGAACGAGATCGTGGCGCTCGCGGCCGCGAAGAGGCTGCAGGACGGGGCGGCCATGGAGAAGTTGGCGGAGAGGGCCGCGACGGAGAAGGTCCGCGCGCTCGCGAAGGGAAACCTGGAGAAGGCGAAAAAGGATGCCGAACGGCGGGAGACCGCGCGCCGTGAGGCCGAATCGCGGCGCGAGGCCGAGGCCCGCCGCAAGGCCGAGGAGGCGAAGTCGGGGACGACGCCGGGAGTGATCTTCTTCTCGCTGGACGGGACCCTTCCCGACCAGTCGGTCGCCACGACGCAGATCACGATGTTCGCGATGAAGACGGGGAACGCCCACCTGATGATGGACGGCGTTCCGAAGATGCTCGGAAGCCTGCCGTCCGTTCCCGACAGTAACGACGTGGTCGCGGACTCCTATCGGAGGATGGCCGAGCGGCTCCACTGGAAGCGGATCGACCCGACCGTGCAGGCCATCTTCAATGCGGGCGTGCCGGTCTTCGCCATCGCCTTTCCTCAGCCCGAGGACTTCGGTTGAGGCCCGGGCGTCGAGCGGTCGGCCGGAACGCCAACAAGGAACCGAGGACTAAGCCCTCGGTCTCTCATACGGCTGGTACGGGAGGAACGGAGTGGGGCGCCCGGAGCCGGGCCTCCGGACCCTCCATCTCCACATACTTGAGCATCAGGATCGGAGCGGCAGGAACACGATGGAAGCGAGATCGATAGAGTCGTACTCAGTGCAGACCGACGAGGGCGTCTCTTCCCTCGACCGGTTCGCAGTTCGCGACAGGATTCGACGCCGCGAGGTGGGACCGGAAGCGAAGGTCGCACGCGCTGGATCAGAGGTGTGGGTTCCGGCAAGCGAGATCTCCGAGCTGAAGCGCTATTTCGATCTCCTCGAGCTGACGGAGCCTCGAGGGGCTCGCGGCCCAACTTCCGTCCGGGGACCGGCGCGGGCGACGTTCGCCGGGCGGATCCTGCCGAGCCTGCGGTACCCCTTCACCGGTGCCGGACCGGTGGTCCTCCCTGTCCTCGCGGTGCTGATGACGGGGCTGGCGGGTCTCGTAATGGTGCCGCTCAGCGGGATGTACCGGCGGGGGGCCATCTACCTCCTCGCCGCGGTTCTCTGTGGACTCGTCGTCTCCACCCTGCTTCAGGTCGTGCGCCATACGGCTCGCGGCGAGATGGAGTTCCCGACGATCGAGGTAGAGGACTGGAGCGAGATGCCCGCTCTGTTTCTCAGGACCACCGGACTGGCTATCCTCGCCGCCTGGCCCGTGCTGCTCGCGTGGGCGGGTTACGTCTGGGTGGGCTATCCCTCCTCGCTGGACAACCTCTCCCTGAAGACGACCTTCCCCGGGGTGCTTCTGTCACTGCTCTTCGTCCACGTTTACCATCCGGTTTGCGTCGCGGTCGTCGCCGTGTGGGAGAACTACCACGAACCGCTCAACCCATTCTTCGTGGCTCGCACGGCTCGCATCCTCGGCGGGGACTACGTCCGATTCACACTCGTCGCGATGGTCGGGACGGGCCTGGTGATCGCGGCATCGGGGCCCCTGGGGCGGCTGTCCAGCCCTGCTCTTCGGGGCTTCCTCCTGTCGGCCCTTGGTCTCTGGCTGGCGGTCTCGGTTGCCCACCTCCTCGGCTTCATGGTCCACGAGCACGAGGAGGCTCTCGGATGGGAATGACGGGACTCGGCGCCGAGTCGGAGGAGAAGATGGTGTTCTCGAAAGAGTCCGGTTTGCGGCGATTCTGTGTGGGCTGCGTTGCGGCGGTCGTCCTCTTCGCGGGATGCTCTGGCCCCCGGCCGTCCGGGCTGAGGGGACCGGCGCCGAAAAAGGGGCAGGAGTTCCGGACGGAGTCGACGTTCAGGATCGACGACGGGAAGATCGTGGTCCGGGCCGGCGACACGACCATCGAAGGCGTCTTCTCATTGTCGACCGCGGAAGTGGAGGAGGGGCGGATCCTCTCCGTCCGGGAACGGGAGATCGAGAAGGAAGAAGTGACGATCGTCCTGGACGACACCGACGTCGCGTTTCTCTTCGATGGCGAAAGGAAGACGGAGAAGGAACGGGGAGCTCTCGTCGGCAAGCGGATACTGAAGCGAAGGGTCGACGGAAAGACGATGAGTACGCTGGTCGGCGAATCGGCCACTCCCGAGCAGGAGGCGGCGTTGAACTCGCTCGATGCGCTGGACAGCGACGCCTATCTGTACCCGGACACCTCCGTCCCGCCAGGCACAGGTGGCGCGTCGACGCCGTGCATCTCAAGAGGTACTTCGGGCTCGAGAGCCAAGAGGTCGCGGGGGACGTCTCGATGACCTACGCGGGGACCGAGAGCCGAAACGGGGAGCCGTGCGCCGTGATCGCCGTCGCGCTTAAGGCGAGCTGGAGGGAAACGGATGAGAACCGGCAGGTCCGGAAGGTCGAGCTGGATGGAAACGGACGTACCTATCGGTCGATGAAGACGGGGTGGGACATCGAATCCACGTTGTCGGGCGCCATGACCATCACCGCGACGGAGGTCGAGGAGGGCGAGTCGGTCCAAACGGTCATGAGCGGACCCGTGACGCTCGAATCCCGGTCGACCATCCGTCAATAGAAGCTGGCCTGCCGCAGACGGAGTCTCCGGGGACGGCGAAAGCGGCGAGGGAGACCGATACGGAGCGTATCGCTGAAGGAGCGCGCCATCCGGCTCCCCCCGCATCGGGCTCCCCCCGCTTGACGCATTTCACCGGCCCCCGTATCCTCTGCCGCTCCGGCCCTTGGGTCGGAGCGGGTCTTTTGAGAATCAGTTCCGGGTCGAGGGCGGGGTCCAAAGAACCTCTGCGAGGTCTCCTGCCGGTAGCCCTGGGAAGCTTTTAGGCGCGTAGCTCAGTGGTAGAGCACTACCTTGACACGGTAGGGGTCAGCAGTTCGATCCTGCTCGCGCCTACCATTTGCTTCCCACTGCGTTCGCAGGCGCTTAGCTCAGCCGGTAGAGCACTTCCTTCACACGGAAGGGGTCAGCGGTTCGAGTCCGCTAGCGCCTACCATTCCCGCTCCCTCCTCCTCCCGAAATTCGATCTCGAATGCCCCGCCAGCTCGAATGGAGGAGGTTGTCGCCATGTCTGCCATCGCCGAAAACGTCGTCCGCCTGACCCTTCCCGACGGTTCCGTCCGGGAGGTGACTGCGGGCACGACCGGCGAGGCCGTGGCGGCCTCCATCGGGGCGCGTCTCGCCAAGGACGCCCTTGCGGTGAAGCTCGACGGGCAGATCCTCGACCTGAAGAGGCCGATCACCGCCTCGGGCGCCTTCGAGGTCGTCACCCCGAAGCACCCCGACGCCCTCGAGGTCTACCGTCACTCGACCGCGCACCTGACGGCCCACGCCGTGAAGCGGCTCTTTCCCGGCGTGAAGATCGGCATCGGACCGGCGATCGAGCACGGCTTCTACTACGACTTCGACCCGGGGCGGCCCTTCACGCCCGACGACCTCGCCGGGATCGAGGCCGAGATGCGCCGGATCGTTGCGGAGAATGCCGCCATCGAGCGCGTCGAGATGTCGAAGGCCGAGGCCGTGACGCTCTTCGAGGCGCAGGGCGACCACCTCAAGGTGGAGATCGTCTCGGGGATCCCGGAAGGCTCCCTCTCCTGTTATCGCCAGGCCGACTTCGTCGACCTCTGCCGCGGGCCGCACGTCCCGGCGACGGGGAAGCTCGGCGTCTTCAAGCTGACGCACGCCGCGGGCGCCTACTGGAAGGGCGACGAGACGAAGCCGATGCTCCAGCGGATCTACGGCGCCTCGTTCCTCTCCCAGAAGGAGCTGGACGAGCACCTCCACCGCCTGGAGCAGGCGCGCGCGCGCGACCACCGCAAGCTCGGCAAGGAGCTGGGGCTCTTCCTCTTCCACCCGTGGGCCCCGGCGTCGCCGTTCTTCCTTCCGAAGGGCGCGACGATCTACACCCTTCTCGTCACCTACATGCGGGGCTCTACCCGAAGTACGGCTACGAGGAGGTCGTGACGCCCCAGGTCTTCGACGTCGAGCTCTTCAAGAAGTCGGGGCACTACCAGAACTACCACGACAACATGTTCTTCACGGAGGTGGACGAGCGGGAGTTCGGCGTCAAGCCGATGAACTGCCCGGGCCACTTCCTGATGTTCTCGCAGCAGGCCTTCTCGTACCGCGACCTGCCGGTCCGCTACGCCGACTTCGGGCGGCTCCACCGCTACGAGCGCTCGGGCGTGACCCAGGGGCTGACGAGGGTCCGGACGTTCTGCCAGGACGACGCGCACATCTTCGTCACGCTCGACCAGATGGCGGACGAGATGGACCGCTTCATCGAGCTGATCGACGAGGTCTACGGCGCCTTCGGCTTCACCGACGTGAAGGTGGGGCTGGCGACCCGCCCCGAGCAGTTCATGGGGACGGTGGAGAACTGGGAGATCGCCGAGAAGGCCCTCGCGTCGGCGTTCGAGCGGCGCGGCCGGCCGTACGTGATCCACGCCGGCGACGGCGCGTTCTACGGGCCGAAGCTCGACTTCCAGGTGACCGACGCCATCGGCCGCGCCTGGCAGCTCGGGACGCTGCAGGTCGACTTCTCCAACCCCGAGCAGTTCGACCTCCACTACACGGCCGAGGACGGCACGAAGAAGCGGCCGGTCGTCCTCCACCGCGCGGTCCTCGGCTCGCTCGAGAGGTTCTTCGGGATCCTGATCGAGCACACGGGGGGCGACTTCCCGCTCTGGCTCGCGCCCGAGCAGGCGCGCGTCATCCCGGTCTCCGACAAGCTCCTCGACTACGCCCGCTCGGTCGCCGACGCGCTCCGCGTCGCGGGCCTCCGGGTCACGGTCGACGAGCGGAACGAGAAGCTCGGCGCCAAGATCCGCAACGGGGAGCTGGAGAAGGTCCCGGTCCTCCTCGTCGTGGGCGAGAAGGAGCGCGAGGCCGGAACGGTTTCGGTCCGGAGGCGCCAGGCCGGCGACCTCGGGTCGCGGCCCCTCGCCGAGGTCGCAGCAGAGATGAAACAGGCTGTCGCCGCGCGTGCGGCGACGTGGGGCGCCGCGGCGCCCGCGAATCACTAAACGTAGTCGTAACGAAGAGGAGGAAGCGCCATTTTCTTTCGAGGCGGTCCACGGGTTCCCCCACAGAAAAACTCCCCGATCAACGAGTACATCCTTCGTTTTCCCGAGGTGCGTCTCATCGCCGAGGACGGCGAGCAGCTCGGGGTCGTCACGCCACAGGACGCGCTCGCGAAGGCGCGTGAGGTGGCTCTCGACGTCGTGATCATCGCGGAGCAGGCCCAGCCCCCCGTCTGCAAGATCATGGACTTCGGCAAGTTCACCTTCGAGAAGAAGAAGAAGGAGCACGAGTCGAAGAAGAAGCAGAAGGTGACCCAGGTCAAGGAGGTCAAGTTCCGCCCGAACATCGACGACCACGACTACGACTTCAAGATCAAGAACATCGTCCGGTTCCTCGAGGAAGGCGACAAGGTCAAGGCCACGATCCAGTTCCGCGGCCGCGAGATGTCCCGCCTCGACAACGGGCGCAAGGTCCTCCAGCGCCTCGCCAAGGACCTCGAGGGGAAGGCCCACGCCGAGGGCAATCCCGAGATGCTCGGCAACAGGATGCACCTGATCTTCGGACCCCCGAAGAAGCACTAGATTCCCCGGCCTCAGTACCGCACCCACGGAGCAAGGAGACCCGGCCCATGGCCACCCACAAGAGGAAGACCCACCGCGGCGCCGCGAAGCGCTTCACGATCACAGCAAAGGGCAAGTTCAAGCGCGGCCACGCGATGGCGCGGCACATCCTGACGAAGAAGGCCTCCGGCCGGAAGCGCCAGCTCGCCAAGTCGGGGCTCGTGGCGAAGGCCGACGAGCACACCGTCCGCAAGATGCTTCCCTACGCGTAAGAAGGAAGAGGAGATAAGGCCATGCCTCGCGTCAAGCGCGGAACAAAGAGGAAGGATCGCCGGAAGAGGATCCTGGATCTGGCAAAGGGCTACTACGGAACCAAGCACAACTGCTTCCGCATCGCCGAGCTGCAGGTCGAGCGTTCGCTCGCCTACGCCACGCGCGACCGCAAGCAGAAGAAGCGCGAGTTCCGGGGGCTCTGGATCACCCGTATCAACGCCGCCGCCCGGATGAACGACATCAGCTACTCGCAGCTGGTGGCGGGGCTGAAGAAGGCCGGCTCGGACGTGAACCGCAAGGTCCTCGCCGAGATCGCCTTCCAGGACCCGAAGGGCTTCACGGCGCTCGTCTCGTCCGCCAAGAGCGCCCTCGCCGCCGCCTGAGGCGGAGAGGGATGAGCGGTAATCGCCCCGAGGCCGGGGGGTCCGGGGGGCCGCAGGCAGCGTCCCCCGGGAGCCCGGTCTCCGTCGAGGAGGCCCGCGGTCTCTTCGCCGCCGAACTGACCGAGTCGGAAGCCGCCGCGAGCCCTCGCGGCGGTTTCCTTCCGGCGGACGTCGCGGCGCTGAAGGTCCGCTGGCTCGGCAAGAAGCAGGGCGTCGTCACGGCGCTCCTGGCGCGCCTCAAGGAGGTGCCGAAGGAGGAGAAGTCCGCCTTCGGTGCCGGCGTGAACGCCCTCAAGCAGGAGGTCGAGGCGCGCCTCGACGCTCTCGAGGCGGAGGCTCTGGCCCGCGCCGCGGCCCTCGCCGAGGCGGCGAAAGCCGTCGACGTCACGCTCCCGCCGCGCGTCCCTCCCGTCGGGCGCCTCCACCCGCTGACGGTTGTGAGGCGGAGGATCGAGGCGTCGTTCCGCGGCCTCGGCTACGAGATCGCCGACGGGCCCGAGATCGAGACGGACTGGTACAACTTCGAATCGCTGAACTTCCCGCCCGACCACCCGGCGCGGGACGCGGTCGACACGTTCTTCGTCGAGGGGGGCGGGACGGGGCGCGACGCGCTCCTCCTCCGGACGCACACCTCGCCCGTCCAGATGCGGACGATGGAGAGCCGCAAGCCCCCCATCCGGGTCCTCTGCCCGGGGCGCGTCTACCGCAAGGACGACATCGACCCGCGGCACTCCCCGGTCTTCCACCAGATGGAAGGGCTCGTCGTCGACGAGGGGATCACCTTCGCCCACCTGCGCGGGACGCTCGCGGCCTTCGCGAAGAGCTTCTTCGGCGGGCGCGCCGAGGTGCGCCTGGCGCCGACGTTCTTCCCGTTCGTCGAGCCGGGCGTCGACTGCGCGGTGAGCTGCGCCTTCTGCGAGAAGGGGTGCCGGATCTGCTCCTTCTCGGGCTGGATCGAGATCATGGGAGCCGGGATGGTCCACCCGAACGTCCTCGCCGCCGCCGGCATCGACCCGGAGCGCTACACCGGCTTCGCCTTCGGGATGGGGATCGACCGGATCACCATGCTCCTCCACGGCATTCCCGACCTGCGCCTCCTCTTCGAGAACGACGTCCGGTTCCTCGACCGGACGTGGAGTTGATCGTGCGCGCTGCGTACGGAAGATGCGGAAGCCGCCGCGCGGCTTCCGCAGCGGTGTAACGCCATGAAATTCCGCCTCGAATGGCTCGGGCAGTACCTGCCCGGCGAGCTCCCCGATCTCGCGACGGTCCGCCGCCGCCTGACCGACGTCGGCTTCATCGTCGAAGGGACGGAAGGGGAGGGCGGCGACGCCGTCCTCGACGTCGAGCTGACGGCGAACCGCCCCGACGGGATGAACCACCGCGGCCTCGCCCGCGAGGCGGCCTGCGCCCTCGGACGGGAGTTCCGGGACGTGGCCGCCCCGGCGCCCGCCGAAGGGCCGGTCGCGGCGGCGTCGCTGGCGACGGTGACGATCGAGGAGCCCGCCCTCTGCTCGCGCTACTCGGCGCGGGTCGTCGAGGGGGTCCGGGTGCGCGAGGCCTCCGCGGCCGTCCAGGGACGGCTCCAGGCGCTCGGGATGAACCCGATCAGCTCCCCGGTCGACGCGACGAACCACGTCCTTTGGGACCTCGGCCAGCCGCTTCACGCCTTCGACCTCGACACGCTCTCGAAAGGGGCGGACGGGCTCCCGGCGATCGTCGTGCGGCGGGCGCGGGCAGGGGAGACGCTCGTCACGCTCGACGGCGTCGAGCGGACGCTCTCGCCCGAGCACCTCGTCATCGCGGATGCCGAGCGCCCCGTCGCCCTCGCGGGCGTCATGGGGGGGCTTCACACCGCGATCACGCCGTCGACGACGCGCGTCCTCCTCGAGTCGGCCCACTTCAGCGCCACGGCGGTGCGCAAGACGGCCCGGCTCCACGGAATGCACACCGACGCCTCGCACCGCTTCGAGCGCGGGACCGACCCGGCGACCACCGTCGAGGGGCTCAATCGCGTCACGGCGCTCCTCGTGGCCGACTGCGGCGGGACGGTGGCCCGGGGCGTGATCGACACCCTCGCGCGGGAGATCCCGCCGAAGGTCGTGAAGCTCCGCCACGCGCGGCTCGTCTCGTTCCTCGGGATGGACGTGCCGTTCGCGCGCTGCGTCGAGATCCTCACCGCCCTCGCCTTCGGCGTGGCGGAGGTGGAGCCGGGAGTCCTCTCCGTGACGGTCCCGAGCTGGCGGATCGACGTCGACCAGGAGTGCGACCTGATCGAGGAGGTCATCCGGGTCGTCGGCTACGGCGCGCTCCCCGAGGCGCTCCCGCCCCCGTTCAACCCGACCTGGTCGGAGCCGATCCTCGCCCGGGAGGACCGCGCCCGCGATCTCCTCGCCGCGGCGGGCTTCGTCGAGGCGTGCAGCTACTCGTTCGTCTCGGCCGACGAGAACGCCCCGTTCGTCTCGGCGGTCGAGGGCTCGGCCCCGGTCATCTCGAACGCCCTCGGCGAGCCGTTCACGACGATGCGCTCGACGCCGGTCATCGGCCTCCTCAGGGCCGCGCGGCACAACGTCCGGCGGGGCCTTTCCGACCTCGCCCTCTTCGAGGTCGGGCGCTCGTACGCCCTCGTCGCGGGGCACCCGGTCGAGAGCCGGCGCGCGGCGGTCCTCCTTCACGGGCGCCGCGGGACCCACTGGGCCGCCGAGTCGCGCCCGGCGGACTTCTACGACGGCTCGGGCGCGGTGGCCGCTCTCTTCGCCGGCTTCGGCGCCGCCTCGCCAGAACTCCGGCCCGCGACGATTCCGTTCCTGGCCCCGGGCCGGTCGGCCGAGGTCGTGGCGGACGGGGTGGTCGTCGGCTGGGTCGGCGTTCTCTCCGGAGCCCTGGCCACCGCGTGGGATCTCGGCGAGGCGGTCGTCGCGGACGTCGACGTCGCGGCGATCCCGGTGCCGCCCCCTCCCTCGAACGTGGAGATGCCGTCGCGCTTCCCGGGAAGCGACGTTGACCTCACCGTGACCCACCCCCTCACCATGGCCTGGAAGACGCTCGAATCGGCGGTCCGGAACGGCGCCCCGGCCGAGCTCCTGCGGGTGGACGCGAAGTACCTCTGGCGGGGAGCCGGAGTTGCCGACGGCTTCGTCAAGACGACCCTCACGGTCGCCTTCGGATCGCAGGAACGCTCCCTCGGGAGGGACGAGATCAACCGCTGGCGCGACGAAGCCGCCCGGCGCCTTCTCCTCGTGCCGGACACGGCCGTGGATGGAATTGCTTGAAGGAGAACGAGATGAGCGGAAAGAAGGAAAAGGCCCCCGCCGAGGAGCCGGCCACGGCCCCGGCGGTCACGGAGCTCGAGCATCTCCTCTCGGCCATGGAAGAGCGGGTCGCGCGGCTCCTTTCGGCGGTGCAGGGGAGCGCCGCCGAGAACGGACGCCTCCGGGCCGCGCTGGAGGAGACCGCCGCCGAGCGGGACCGGTTCAAGGCCGAGCTGTCCGACAGCCGCGAGGGGGCCGTCCACGTGGCCGAGCTGAACGAGAAACTCTCCCGGATGGACGTCGAGCGGGAAGAGGTCCGTGCCCGTATCGAGCGTCTGGTCAAGAGCTTGGAGGAGCCGGCGGCCGAAGGCTGAGCCGCCGCGTGCTATTCTCCCGATCGGCAGCAGAGAAGGAGAGCTGCCGGGATGGAGAACAGGCCGACCGTGATCCAGGTAGAGATCTTCGGACAGACGTATTCGGTCCGCGCGGCCGGAGAGGCGGAGTACATCCTCGACCTCGCCGCCTTCGTGGACAAGAAGATGCGGGAGGTGGCGGCCCACGCCCCGACCGTCGACTCGACGAAGATCGCCATCCTGACGGCCCTGAACGTCTCCGACGAGTTCCACCAATACCGATTGAAGACCCGGATGGGTGATCCGGGGCGGCTCGTGCCCGTAGCGGGCCGCCTCGTCGAGAAACTGGACGAGATCCTGGGAATCCTGCCAGAGGAGATCCCGGCAAGGGCCGGAACAGAATGACTTGGCACCCTGCGCGGTGCGTGATTGAGCGCATGTCCTTGAACCGATATTTGAACCCTGAACGTCCCGAAGCCCGGCCACCCTGTGATGCCCCGGCTCCGGCCGGGGAACTGACGGGTCGCCCCGGGGCGTTCGCCCTGGTTTACCGAGGGTTCAAAGACTCAGGCTCACACGGCCGAGGCGGGGGCCTTTTCCCCTCGAGGATGTCATAGCGGCAGTAATCCCCGGTCTCTCGTTCCCGCTTCCCGGCACAGGGTCACCCTCGATGACATTCGAGACGAGGGGGACTACAGGTGAATCCAGCTAGTTACGTCGCCATCGCCGTAGCCGCGATCCTCTTTGTGGCGGCGGTGGCGTTCTTCGTCTTCGCGACGAAGACCAAAGGGAACGCGGAGCAGGCGCGGGCCCTTGCCGACCTCGAGGCGAAGAAAGTCCTCGAGACCGCAAAGCTGCAGGCGGAGGCGGAGGTCCGCAAGGCCGAGGGCCTCGCCCAGCGGGCCGCGGCCACCGCGCAGAAAGCCGAGCTCGACGCCAAGGAGCATCTCCTCAAGGCCCGCGAGGCCGTCGACGAGGAGGTCGCGCGCCGGCGCAACGAGCTCGTCGAGCTCGAGAAGAGGCTCCTCACCAAGGAGGAGTCGCTCGACCGGAAGATAGGCACCGCCGAGAAGCGGGAACAGGACGCCGAAAACCGGTCGAAGAACCTCGACAAGCGCGAGAAGCGTGCCGAGGAGATCGAGGCGGAGGCCCAGAAGGAAGCCGATGCTCTGGTGGCCGCTCAGCGGGCCAAGCTCGAGCAGATCGCGGGGCTGACGACCGAGCAGGCGAAGAAGGACCTCATCCGCGACCTCGAGAACGAGGCCCGGCTCGAGGCGACCGGCCTCATCCGGCGCATCGAGGAAGACGCCGTCGACAACGCCCAGATGAAGGCGAAGCGCCTCCTGGCGATGACGACCCAGCGGATGGCCTCGGACTACGTCGCCGAGACGACCGTCACCGTCCTCGACCTGCCGAGCGACGAGATGAAGGGGCGGATCATCGGCCGCGAGGGGCGGAACATCCGCGCCGTCGAGGCGGCCACCGGGGTCGACATCATCATCGACGACACCCCGGAAGCGGTCCTCCTCTCCTCGTTCGACCCGATCCGGCGCGAGGTCGCCCGGCGCGCGCTCGAGCGGCTCATTCAGGACGGGCGGATCCACCCCGCCCGGATCGAGGAGGTCGTCGAGAAGGTCCGCGCCGAGCTCTGGGAAGACCTCAAGAAAACCGGCGAGGCCGCGGCCTACGAGTTCGGCATCGCCGACCTCCACCCCGAGCTCGTGAAGCTCCTCGGGCGCCTCAAGTACCGGACGAGCTACGGGCAGAGCGTCCTGCAGCACTCGAAGGAAGTCGCCTGGGCCGCGTGCCACATGGCGAGCGAGCTGAAGGTCGACGTCGCCGTCGCCAAGCGCGCCGGCATCCTCCACGACATCGGCAAGGCGATCGACCGGGAGCAGGAGGGGACGCACCTCGAGCTCGGCCGGCAGCTCCTCAAGAAGTACGGCGAGAGCGAGGCCGTGATCCACGGCATGGAGTGCCACCACGGCGACTACGAGCCGAGGACGATCGAGGCGGTCCTCGTGAACGCCGCCGACGCCATCTCGGCCGCCCGTCCCGGCGCGCGGCGCGAGATCATCGAGACGTACGTCAAGCGCCTCGAGAAGCTCGAGCTGATGACGCAGGGGATGAAGGGGGTCGAGAAGACCTTCGCCATCCAGGCGGGACGCGAGCTGCGCGTCATCGTCGACGCCAAGCAGGTGACCGACGCCGACTGCTTCTGGATGTCGAAGGACCTCGCCAAGCGGATCCAGTCCGAGCTCCAGTACCCCGGGCAGATCCGGATCACCGTCATTCGCGAGACCCGCGCAGTCGAATACGCCAAGTAGGCTCGGCAGGAAATCGTAGACTCGCCGCCCCGGGGGATACCCCGGGGCGGGTTCGTCAGAGCCCCCGGAAAGGACCAGGTCGTGAAGCTCCTGTTCGTCGGAGACGTCGTCGGAAAGCCGGGCCGCAAGGCCCTCGTCCTGCTGGAAAAGGTGATCGCCCGCGAGGCGATCGACTTCACCGTGGTCAACGTCGAGAACGCCGCCGGCGGGTTCGGCGTCACCGTGGAGATCTTCGCGGAGCTCTCGAAGCTCCCCATCGACGTCTTTACCTCGGGCAACCACATCTGGGACAAGAAAGACTTCGTTCCGCTCCTCGACGACATCCCGAACCTCATCCGCCCCGCGAACTACCCGCCAGGAAACCCGGGCCGGGGCTGGTCCATCCAGTCGACGCCCGCGGGGATCCCGGTCGGCGTCCTGAACCTTCAGGGGCAGGTATTCATGGCCGCGACGGACTCGCCGTTCCGGGTCGGCGACGCCTGCCTCCTGGAGATGAAGGCCGCCTGCCCGGAGCTGAAGGTCGTCGTGGTCGACATCCACGCCGAGGCGACGTCGGAGAAGCAGGCGACGGGGTGGTGGTTCGACGGGCGCGCCTCGCTCGTCATCGGGACGCACACGCACGTCCCGACGGCCGACGCCCGGATCCTTCCAAAGGGAACCGCCTACCAGGGCGACGCCGGGATGACGGGGGCCTACGAGGGGATCATCGGTTTCGACCCGAAGAACATCCTCGAGCGCTTCCGGTTCCAGACACCCCGCGGGATGGAGACGGCCACGCGCGACGTCCGCCTTTGCGGCGCCGTCGTCGACGTGGACGAGGCGACCGGGAAGGCCCGGGCGATCACCCCGATCCAGGAAAAGCTGGGCGGCTGAGAGCGCTCCAAGAAGCGGCCCGTGCCGTTTCGCAGGAGAGGGCCCGTGCGGTCCATCACGACGGGCGCGCCTCCTGCTAGCATCCGGGCATGGCCGTCGATCCCGAGCTCCTCGCCATCCTCGCCTGCCCGGCCTGCGACACGCGGCCGTCCGTGACCCTCTGCTCCCTGGAGGCCGGAGCGGCCGCGCAGGTCGTCGAGAAGTACCGCGACAAGTTCCGCGACGAGGAGCCGGTCGTGACCGAAGGGCTTCACTGCGCCGCCTGCGGCCGGGTCTACCCGATCGTCTCGGACATCCCGGTCATGCTCGTGGAAGAGGCCCTCCCCGCCGGGGCCCGCGCGTCCTGAGCCTGCTGCCCGGCCCGCTCTCTCACCGGTCCCCGCTCCCTCGAGCGGCGTTCGCGGCGCTCGTCCTCTGCGTGGCGCTGAGCCACGTCATGGCGGCGGCCAACGTCGCGTTCGCGCTGGCCCTCCTCGCCTCCCTCGTCTGGCGCGTCCGCGCCCGGAAGGCCGGCGGGGACGCCCTCGGTCCCTTCCGAAGGCCGTCGCCGCTCCACGGCCCCGTCGCGCTCTTCGTTCTCCTTTCGATCCTCTCGATCTTCTTCTCGACCGACGTCGTCCGGTCGGCCGGAGAGGTGAAGGGCTTCGTCACGTTCCTCCTGGTCGTTCTCGTGTCGGGCCTCGTCGACGGCGTCGAGGACGCCCACCTCGTCGTCGACGCTCTCCGGCTGACGACGCTCTACCTCGTCCTTCGGGGCCTCGTCGACTACTTCGTCCGCGGCTACGACAACGTCTGGGAGCGCCTCTCCGGCGGGCTCTCGGTCTACATGACCTACGCCGGGCTCCTGATGGTCCTCTCCCTCGTCCTGGCGGCGCGCGCCCTCACGGCCGGGCGGCGGCGGCGCGAGCGCCTCGTGGACGGAGTCCTGGCGGCGGCCGCGGTGCTCCTCGTCGGTCTCTCGTTCACGAGGAACGCCTATCTCGGCCTGGCGGCAGGGGCGGTCGTTCTCGTCCTGACCGCCCGCCCGCGGTTTTCCCTCGCGCTTCTCCCGCTCGCGGTTCTCCTCTTCGCGGTCCTTCCCGCCGGAGTGAGGGAGCGGGCGGCCACGACGTTCGACCGGACGGACTCCGCGGCGCGCGACCGGCTTTCGATGTGGTCGGCCGGCGCGGTGATGATCTCCGAGCGGCCGTTCTTCGGCGTAGGCCCGGGCCGGGTCAAGGAGCTCTACCCGGTCTATCGGCAGCCCGGCTTCGTCGAGGCCCGCGTCGGCCACCTTCACAACAACCTCGTGAACCTCGCGGCCGAGACTGGCATCCCCTCGGCGCTCGCCTACCTGGCGATCGTCGGCGCGGCGTTCGTCGCGGCCTGGCCCCTTTCGCGCGACCGGACGCGGCCGGACGTGCGCGCCCTCGCGCGTGGAGCGCTCGCGGCGAACGCCGCGCTCTTCGTGGCGGGGATGTTCGAGTACAGCTTCGGCGACGTGGAGATCCTCCGGGTGATGCTCGTCGTCCTCGCGCTCCCGTTCGCCGCGGCCGGGGCCGCCCCGGCGCCCGCCCCGCCGGTCTCCTAGGCTCGCCGGGGGGCGCTGTTCGCCGCCCCCGGACCCCCCGGATCTGGTGGTGTGTCGAGACTTCCGGTGCACGCCAATAGAATGGGGGCCAATGGTGCTGAGGTATCGGGTTCCGCGGGGTCCGCTCGGCCGCTCCCCGGAGCCGACGCTGCCGTTCGGAGAAGGGGCTCCCGGGGCGTCGGCGATCACCGTCTCGCTCTTCGTCGCGAAGCTGAACGGGGTGCTGCGCACCTCGCTTCCGGACACGTGGGTGAAGGGGGAGATCGGGGAGTGGCGGATCTGGTCGTCCGGGCACGCCTACTTCACGCTCAAGGACGCCTCGGCCGCGCTCCCGGCCGTGATGTGGTCGTCGGACGTGGCGCGGGTCCCGTTCCGCCCCGAGGAGGGGATGGAGGTTCTCGTCCGCGGGCGGCCCGACGTCTACGCGAGAAGCGGAAAGCTCTCCTTCGTCGTTTCCGAGATCCAGCCCGTCGGGGCCGGGGCGCTGCAGCTCGCCTTCGAGCAGCTGAAGAAGAAGCTCGCGGCGGAAGGGCTCTTCGACCCTGAGCGCAAGCGGAGGCTTCCGCTTCTCCCGCGGCGGATCGGGGTCGTGACGTCTCGGCACGGCGCCGCCGTGCGCGACGTCCTGAAGGTCCTCTCCGCCCGTTTCCCGAACGCGCACGTGACGGTCTGGCCGGTGGCCGTCCAGGGGGCGTCGGCGCCGGACGAGATCGCCAGGGCCGTCGAGGGCTTCTCCCGTCACGCCGCGGCGGACGTCGTAATCGTGGCCCGCGGCGGCGGCTCGCGGGACGACCTTTCGGCTTTCAACGACGAGCGCGTCGTCCGGGCCGTGGCGGCCTGCCGCATTCCGACGATCTCGGCGGTGGGACACGAGGTGGACGTGACGCTGACGGACCTGGCGGCCGACCTGCGCGCCGCCACACCGTCCCAGGCCGCCGAGCTCGTCGTGGCCCGCCGGGACGACTTCGAGGGGCGGATCGAGGGCCTCTCCCGCGAGCTGACCCGGACGCTGAAGGGGCGGCTCCTGGCGGCCCACGCCGACGCGTCGCGGCTTCTGACGGCGCCCGCCCTCGCGGGGTTCCCCGCGCGGACGGCGGCACTGGCGGCGCGTGCCGCCTCGGCGGGCCGGGAGCTCCTCTCGGCAGTGCGGCGGCTCCCCGCGGCGTACCGGGAGCGCCTCCTGAGGGCCGAAGGGGCGGTGGCGTCGTGGCCGGCCCGGGCCGCCTTTCCGCTCGGCCTGGCGCGCGCGGAGGCGGGCGAGCGGGCCGTGACGGAACGCCTGGAGCGCCGGCTGGCCGCCTCGCGCGAGCGCCTCGGCGCGCTCGCCGGCGCGCTGTCGGCTCTCGATCCGCTCCGGGTGCTGGCGCGGGGCTACTCTGTGACCTACGTCGAGGGGGCGACGGCCCCCCTCGTCGACGCGGAAGGGGTCGCTCCGGGCGACTCTCTCCGGATCGTCCTGGCGCGAGGAACCGTGAAGGCGCGCGTGACGGACATCTCGAAGGACGGTACGCGATGACGACGAAGACGAAGCTCCCGAAGGGGCTGACGTTCGAGAAGGCGCTGGAGAGGCTGGAGAAGATCGTGGCGGAGCTGGAGGATCCCGAGAGGGGGCTCGAGGCTTCGCTGGAGCTCTTCGAGGAGGGGGTCGCGCTGTCGCGCTTCTGCCGCGGGAAGCTCGAGGAGATCCAGAAGCGGGTCGACGTCGTCCTGAAGGAGACGCCCGAGGGCCTCGTGACCGAGCCCCTCGACGCGCCCGACGACGACGAAGGCGAGGACGAGGCTTGAACCTCGGAGCGTTTCTGGCCGCGGCGAAAGGGGAGGTCGAGGCGGCCCTCGAACGGATCCTCCCTCCGGCCGGCGACCCGCTGTCCGACGCCATGCGCTACAGCACCCTGGCGGGGGGAAAGCGCCTCCGTCCCGTCCTCGCGCTCGCCGTCCACGACGTCCTCGGCGGGAGCCGGTCCCCCCGCGGCGAGGTGACGGAGGCCGCGGCGGCGCTCGAGCTGGTCCACACCTACTCCCTCATCCACGACGACCTGCCGTGCATGGACGACGACGCGCTCCGGCGGGGCAAGCCGACCTGTCACGTGGTCCACGGCGAGGCGATGGCGCTGCTGGCGGGGGACGCCCTCCAGTCCCTCGGCTTCGAGATCCTCGCGTCCCGGCCCTGGGGGGCGGCGTCGGCGGCCCCGCGTGCCGAGGCGGTCCTCCTCCTGGCGCGGGCGATCGGCGCCGGCGGGATGGCGGGCGGGCAGGCGCTCGACCTCGCGGCGTCCGGGCACGGGAGGGAAGGGCTGCGGACGGCGGAACGGCTGAAGGAGATCCACGAGAAGAAGACGGGGCGCCTCCTGGCGGCCTCGTGCGAGCTCGGCGCCGTCCTGGCCGGAGCGTCCGTTGAGAAGCGGGACGCCGCGGCGCGGTTCGGCGACTCCCTCGGAGTTCTGTTCCAGATCGCCGACGACCTCCTCGACGTCACTGCGACTGCGGCGGTCCTCGGAAAGAGCGTCGGCAAGGACGAGGCGCAGGAGAAGCTCACCTACGTCTCCGTCTTCGGTGTCGAAGGAGCCGTGGCCGAGAGGGAGAAGACCCTGGAGAGGACCCTCGACCGGGCGGGAGAGCTGGAGGGGTCCCCTGGCCTTCTCGCGGCGCTGGCCGAGTACGCCGGACACCGGGACCGCTGACCGGATATCATCGAAGGCTGTATGACCACTCGTCCGACCCCGCTTCTCGACCGGGTCCGCTGGCCCCGGGAGCTGAAGAACCTGAAGCTCGAAGAGCTCGCGACGCTCTCCGACGAGCTCCGCACCTTTCTCATCGACTCCGTTTCGAAGACCGGCGGCCACTTCGCCTCGGGCCTCGGGACGGTCGAGCTGACGGTCGCGCTCCACTACGTCTTCGACACGCCCCGCGACCTCCTCGTCTGGGACGTCAGCCACCAGTGCTACCCGCACAAGGTCCTGACGGGGCGCCGGGACCGCCTCCACACGATCCGGCAGAAGGGGGGGCTCTCGGGCTTCACCAGCCGGGCCGAGTCGGAGTACGACGTCTTCGGGGCGGCCCACGCCTCCACCTCGATCTCCGCGGCCCTCGGGATGGCCGCCGCGCGCGACGCCAAGGGGGACGACTACAGCGTCGTCGCGATCATCGGGGACGGCGGCCTCACCGGCGGCGTCGCGATGGAGGGGCTGAACCAGGGCGGCTACCTCAAGCGCAGGCTCATCGTCATCCTGAACGACAACGAGATGTCGATCGCCCCGAACGTCGGGGCGATGTCGGGCTACCTCCTCCGGATCGCGCGCGGGCAGATCTACAACAAGGTGCGCGGCGAGGTGGCCCACGTCCTGAAGAAGCTCCCGGCGGGCAACCGCCTCGCCGAGATGGCCGAGCACCTCGAAGACGGGCTGAAGAAGGCTCTCGTCCCGGGCACTCTCTTCGAGGAGCTCGGCTTCAAGTACGTCGGCCCGATCGACGGTCACAACCTCCCCGTCCTCGTCCGGACGCTTCGCGAGGCGAAGGAGTACGACGGCCCGATCCTCCTCCACGTCCGCACGACGAAGGGGAAGGGCTACGCCCTCGCCGAGAAGGACCCGGTCTTCTGGCACGGCCCCTCCCCGTTCAAGGTAGAGACGGGGGAGGTCGCGAAGAAGTCCGCCCCGCCGAGCTACACGGCGGTTTTCGCCGACACGCTCGCCGAGCTGGCGGAGAAGGACGAGCGGATCGTCGCGATCACGGCGGCGATGCCCGACGGGACCGGCCTCGACAGCTTCGGCAAGAAGTTTCCCGACCGGACGTTCGACGTCGGCATCTGCGAGCAGCACGCCGTCCTCTTCGCCGCGGGAATGGCGACGCAGGGGATGAAGCCCGTCTGCGCGATCTACTCGACGTTTCTCCAGCGCGCCTACGACCAGATCTTCCACGACGTCTGCCTGATGGACCTGCCGGTCGTCTTCGCCCTCGACCGGGGCGGGGTCGTCGGGTCCGACGGGCCGACACATCACGGCGCCTACGACCTCTCCTACCTTCGCGTCTTCCCGAACATGATGGTCGCCGCGCCGAAGGACGAGAACGAGCTGCGCCACCTCGTCGCGACGGCGTTCACGACCGGCCACCCCACCGCCGTCCGCTACCCGCGCGGCGCCGGCTACGGCGTCGCCCGCGACCCCGAGCCCAAGCTCCTCCCCGTCGGAAAGGGAGAGGTCCTTCGCGTCGGCAAGGACGGCGTCGTCGTGGCGATCGGCGATCCGGTCCTCCCGGCGCTCGCGGCCGCGGGCCGGCTCGCGGCGGAAGGGGGAGCGTCCCTCACCGTGATCAACGCCCGGTGGGTGAAGCCCCTCGACACCGAGCTCCTCTCCCAGTTCGTCAAGCCCGGAACGACCGTCTTCACCGTGGAGGAGAACGCCGTCGCCGGCGGGTTCGGCTCGGCGGTCTCCGAAGCGCTCGACGCCCTCGGCATCGTGGCGCCGGTCCACCGGATCGGGATCCCCGACCGGTTCATCCTGCACGCCACGCAGTCGGAGCAGCGCGCCGAGATGGGGCTCGACGAGGAGGGGCTCCTCGGGACCTTCCGGGCGAAGACGACCGGTGGCGGCGTCGTCCCGATCCGGACCCGCGCGGCGAGCTGACGCCCCGGCCCGCCCGATGCGCGCTCTCGTCTGCGACAGGCCCGGGCACGTGGAGCTCCGGGAGCTCCCGGAGCCCGAGCCGGGCCCCGGCGAGGTCGTGGTCCGGGTGGAGGCGACGCTCACCTGCGGCACCGACCTGAAGCTCGTCCGGCGTGGACACCCGAAGGTCCCCTTTCCGACGGTCCTCGGCCACGAGTTCTGCGGGCGGGTCGCGCGCATCGGCGCGGGCGCCGGGTTCGCCGCCGGCGAGCGCGTCACGTCGGCCGTGACCGGCGCGTGCGGCGAGTGTCGCGACTGCCGGGAAGGGCGCCCGAACCTCTGCGGCACCGCGTTCGACCACCGCGTCTGGGGGACGTGGGCCGAGTACGTCCGCGTCCCGGCGCGCATCGTGAACCGGGGCCTCCTGCGCGTTCCCGACGGTCTGCCGCCCCGCTCCGCCGCCCTCCTCGACCCCCTCGCTTCGGTCCTTCGCGGCCTCGCGCGGTGCGGGGACGTGGCGGGGAAGACGGCGCTCGTCCTCGGCGCGGGGCCGATCGCGCTCCTCTTCACCATCCTCCTGAAGCGCCGGGGGGCCGGCCGGGTCCTCGTCGCCGGGCGCAACGCGGGCCGGCTCGTCGCACACGAGGCGGAAGGGGCCGAGACCGTCGCGTCGGGTGAGGCGCTGGCCGGGCGGCTCCGGGAGTTCACCGGCGGCCACGGCGCGGACCTCGTGATCGAGGCGACGGGCGACCGCGCCGTCGCGGAGGAGTCCGTGGCGCTTTCGGCCCGGGGCGGGACGGTCCTCCTCTTCGCGGGCCTTTCGCACGACGCGCGGCTCGCGGTCCTGGCGCACCGGATCCACTACGACGAGGTGACCCTCGCCGGCTCCTTCCACTACACGCCGGCCGAGGCGCGAGAGGCGCTCGGGCTCCTCGCCCGGGGCGAGATTCCGACGGAGCACCTCGTGACCGGCGAGAGCCCGCTGGAGGATTTCGACGCGGTCTTCGGACGGATCGCCGGAGGGACCGACATGAAGGTCGCGTTCCTGCCGTGACCCCTCCCACGATGAGGGCGGCGCTCGCCCGCGCCCCGGGCCGCATCGAGATCGTCGAGATGGAGACGCCCCGGCCCGGCCCCGGCGAGCTTCTCGTCGCCATGAAGGCCGTCGGCCTCTGCGGGAGCGACGTCCACCCCTGGTACGTCGCCACGAAGGCCCCGGCCGTCCTCGGGCACGAGACCGCCGGCGTCGTCGTCGAGGCGGGCGCGGGCGTGGCGCACCTGGCGCCGGGGGACCGGGTCTTCGTCCACCACCACGCCCCGTGCGGCGCCTGTCGCTTCTGCGCCGCGGGGGAGTCCGTCATGTGCCCGGAGTGGAAGCCGTCGCGCCTTCACCCCGGGGGCCTCGCCGAGTACGTGAGGGTCGCGGCGCCGTCCGTCTCGCGCGACGCCCTGCTCCTCCCGCCGCACGTCTCCTTCACGGGCGGCGCGTTCGTCGAGCCCGTCGCCTGCGCCCTGAAGGCGGTGGACCGGGCCCTCGTCCGCCAGGGCGACGCGGTGCTCGTCGTCGGCCTCGGGTCGAACGGCCTCCTCCTCGGCTGGCTCGCGCGGCTCGCCGGGGCGCGCCTCCTCCTCGGGAGCGACCCCGATCCGGTTCGGCGCCGGCTCGCCATGGGGCTCGGTTTCGACGCCGTCGTCGACCCGGCCTCCGAGGGGGTCGCCGAGTGGACCCGCGCAGCGGCCCCGGGCGGAGCGGACGTCGTCTTCGTCATCCCGACGGCGGCGGCCGCGGTCCTCTCGGCGGTGGAGGCGGCGGCACCCGCGGCCCGCGTCGTCTTCTTCTCCCCGGTCGCGCCCGACACGGTCTGGCCGATCGCCCCGCACACGCCCTATTTCAAGGACCTGACGCTCCGATTCAGCTACTCCTCGGGACCGCAGGAGACGAGGCGTTCCCTCGATCTGATCGCCTCGGGCGCCCTTCCCGTCGAGCGGCTCGTCACTCACCGCCTCCCGCTCGAGCGCGCCGCCGAGGCGTTCGCCCTGGCCGAAGCCGGGGGCGAGGCGCTGAAGGTCGTCGTCGAGATCTGATGGCGACGGCGAAGACGCGCCTCGACGTCGCTCTGGTCGCACGGGGACTCGCCGAGTCGCGGACGAGGGCCGAGGCGCTCGTCCTGTCGGGCCGGGTGAAGGTGAAGGGGGTCGAGCGGCCGAAGCCGGGAACGCCCGTCGGCGCCGCCGCCCTGATCGAGATCGAGGCCCCAGAGCATCCGTGGGTCTCGCGCGGCGGCGTGAAGCTCGCGGCGGGGCTCGACGCGTTCGCCGTAGACCCCGCGGGCCGCACCTGCCTCGACGTCGGGGCGTCGACGGGAGGCTTCACCGACGTCCTCCTCTCGCGCGGTGCGGCGCGCGTCTACGCGATCGACGTCGGGCACGGCCAGCTCCACGCCAGGCTCCGGAACGACCCGCGGGTCGTCCTCCGCGAAGGGGTCAACGCGAGGCTCCTCTCGCGTCCGGACGTGCCCGAGGCGTGCTCGCTCCTCGTGGCCGACGTCTCCTTCATCTCGCTGCGCCTGATCCTTCCCGCGGCGGTGCCGCTTCTCGTTCCCGGGGCCGACGCCGTCCTTCTGGTCAAGCCGCAGTTCGAGTCGGAGCGCGGCGAGGTCGGGAGGGGAGGGATCGTCCGCGACCCGGAGGTCCGCAGCCGCGCGGTCGCGCGGATCGTCGCGTCGGCCGGGGCGCTCGGCCTCGCGCACCGGGGAACGGTCGAATCGCCGATAACCGGGGCCGACGGCAACGTCGAGTACCTCGTGGCGTTCGTCCTCGGCGTTCCCGGCGCCGCCAGCGGCTAGAATCGTTCCATGTCCACGCCAGCGAGGGCGCGAAAGAAGGCCGTCCGGCGGGTCGGCCTCGTCACTCGAACCACAAGCGGCGACGCCCTGCACCTGACCCGGCGCCTCGAGGCGTGGCTGAAGCGGCGCGGCATCGAGGTCCTCCACGACGCCGAGTCGATGGGGGTGCGGCACTCGATGGGGGGCGTCCCGCGGGCGGAGATCTCGCGGCACGTCGACCTCCTCGTGACGCTCGGCGGCGACGGGACGCTCCTCTCCGTCGCCCGCCATCCGTCGCCCGGGGTCGCCATCCTCGGCATCGACATCGGGACGTTCGGCTTTCTCACGGCGTGCCCTCCGGACGCCTGGGAGCCCCTCCTGACGGACGCGCTCGCGGGGACGGCGCCGCTGGAGTCCCGGCGGATGCTGAACGTCGACGTCGTGGAGCCCGGCCGTCCGCGCCGCCGCATCCGGATCGTCAACGACGCCGTCATCGGCAAGTCCGCCCTGTCGCGGATAGCGACGATCCGCGTCGAGGTCGACGGGCGGCCGGTTTCGCGCTATCGCGGGGACGGCGTCATCGTCTCGACGCCGACCGGTTCGACGGCCTACAACCTCTCGGCGGGCGGGCCGATCCTGGCGCCGACGATGCCCGCCATCATCCTGACCCCCATCTGCCCCCACACGCTCTCCCTGCGCCCCGTCGTTCTCCCCGACAACGTCCGGCTCGGTCTCGCGGTCGAAGGGGATCCGTCGGACGTCTACCTGACCCTCGACGGGCAGGAAGGGTTCCCGATCGGCTCGGCCACGAGCGTGAGGATCGCCCGGGCGCGCGAGACGGCTCTTCTCGTCCGCGCCCACGGAAGCACCTTCTTCGACGTCCTCGCCAAGAAGCTGTCGTTCGGCGGCGAGAAGAAGAAGTAGGCGACCGCCGCGATGGGGGCGAAGAAGGGGCTCGGCGGGCGGATCCCCCATCCCCAGATTCCCCACCTCCTGCTCGAGCACGTCCGGGTCCTCCGGCTCTTCGCGCTCCTCTTCCTCTTCTCGCTCCTCGTCCTCTACGCGGTCTTCCGTTCGGCCCGGTTCCAGGACCTGCTGAGGCGCCGGGCGGAGACGCTTCTCGCCGAAGCGCTGAAGAGAAAGGTGACGATCGGGGGCTTCGACCTCGCCCTCGTTCCTCCCGCGTTCCTCGTGAAGGACGTCGCCGTCGCAAACGACCCGCGGGGCCTCGCCGGGTCCTGCTTCGCGGCGGAGGAGGTGAGCCTTCGCGGAATCCCGCAGATCACCGCGAACCGGATCGACCTGCCCAAGGTGCGGCTCATCGGGCCCCGGGTCGTCCTCGAGGTGTTCGGAGACGGGACGAACAACTTCTCCTCGATCGCCGAGGCCCTGCCGAAGGGCGACGGCGGGGGGAAGGACGTCCGGATCCGGGAGGCGATCCTTCAGAACGGGACGATCCGCTTCCGCGAGTGGAAGGCGAAGCTCGACGTCATCCTGACCGACGCGGCGCTGACGGCGCGGTCCGGGAGGTTTTCGAAGACGACCCGGGTCTCGCTCGGCTGCCGGCACGCCCGTCTCAAGCTGGACGAGGGAGACGTCCTCGACCTCGACATCGGGGTCGACCTCGTCCTCTCTCCCGGCCGGGTCCGTTTCCGTGGGATCCGCCTGCGGGGCGAAGAGTTCGCGATCGACGGCATCGGAGGGATCGACGACCTGACCAGGCCGGAGGTGAACATCCTCGCCCGCGCCCGGATGCGCGGAGAGGACCTCGACCGCTATTTCGGAGCGGGGGTCCCTCTCTCCGGGCCGGTCTCGGCCGTCGCGAGCGTGAGGGTCCCTCCGGGGGGCGGATTCCGGATCAGGGGGAAGTTCGAGATCGGGGAGGGGGGCCGCTTCGGACCCTTCCCGATGACGGGAGAAGGGTCGATCCGCGTCGATCCCGACGGTCTCCTCGCCCACGTCGCCCACGCCGACTACGCCGGCGGGAAGCTGGAGGCTCTCGTCCAGCTCGGGAGGCTCAAGGGGCCGCCTCTGCCGGTGAGGGTCGCCGTGTCGGGCACGGGGATCGATTTCGAGCGCTTCTTCTCGGACCTCGGCCTTCCCGGGACGGGCCTGATGGCCCGCGCGGACCTCGACATGACGTTGACGTTCGGGCCCGGCGGGGCCGCGCACGCCGACGGCTCGGGAATGATCCGTCTCGCCCCCGCCCCGGGCGTCCTTTCGGCCGTCCGCGGGAGACACGCCCTTCCCGTCTCCGGCGGGGGAGCGCTCTTCGTGAAGGACGGGTCGATCCGCTTCCCGCGGGTGCCGTTCGTGACGGCGGGAGGGCTCCGCGCGACCCTCGACGGGACCCTCCGGATCGGCACCTGGGAGCCCGACTGGGAGCTGACGATCGAAGCGCCCGATCTCGCCGAAGCGGAGAGGCTCGCCTCGAATTTCTACCCGGCGATCCAGGGAGAGCCGCTCTCCCCACCCCTGAAGCTCGGAGGTTCGGGTCGGCTCGTCGCCACTCTCGAGAGGAGCTTCTCCGATCCGCGCATCTCGGGACGGCTGGAGGCTTCTCCTTTCGTCCTTCATGGCGTGCCGTTCGGCGAGACGACGGCCGACTTCCTCGTCGACCGCAGGGTCCTGACGCTGCAGCCGCTCGAGGCGCGCGACGGGGGCGGGCGGCTCGTGGCGAGCGGGCGGGTCGAGTGGGGCGGGGATCTGAAAGGCGAGTACCGCCTCACCGGGTTCACGACCGAGACCGAGCGCTGGCCCGTGGAGCGGATCTTCTCGTTCCTGACGCTCGACCTTCCGATCACGGGCCTCGTCAGCGGCAGTCTCCCCCTCGGCGGCGTGACGCCCCGCGTCGTCGGCGAGGGGGACCTCGTCTTCGAGGGGACGAGCATGTGGGGGCAGAGCTTCGACCGCGTGGAAGGGAGGCTCGGCTTCGAGAGCGACCGGCTCCGCTTCTCGGGCGTGCGCGGCGTCCTGGGCTCCGGGACGGCGCGCCTGGACGGGTTCTTCCGGTACGCGGACGACGGCTTCGAGGTCGAGGCGGGGGCGGAGGCCCTGCCCGTGGAGCGGCTCGGGGCCTTTGCCGAAGGGGCCCCGGACTCACGGGCCGGCTCACGGGATCGCTCTCCGGACGGGGAACGCTCGACGTTCCGAAGCTCGACCTGAAGGGGACGATCGCGGAGGCGGCCTGGAAGGGGAGTCCCCTCGTCCGGCCGGGCCAGGTGGCGTCGCTCCGCCTGGCGCTCGACGGCGAGGACCTCGAAGCGGAGGTCGAATCTCCGGGTGCGGTCCGTGGCACCGTCGCCGGAAAGGGGAGCGAATACAACGTCGGCCTGGAGGTTCGGTCGATCGCGGCCTACTCGGCTCTGCTGGGGATTCCCTCCACGACGGCGCTCGACGGAACCGCGGCGCTGGAGGCGGTCTTCTCCCGGGATTCCGAGGGGAACGTGGCGTCGGCCCGGGGCCGGTTCCTGTCGCTCGCGGCCGTCGTCGGCCCGCACACCGTCTCCCTCCCGGCTCCGGCGGCCTTCCGGTGGGCGGGAGGACAGCTCTCGTGGGACAACGTTCGCCTCGCCGCGTACCGGGCGGTCGGCTCCGCCGGGCCGCTTCCGGAGGGCGAGCTCGCCCTGACCGGAAGCCTCGAGACGGGAGGCGCCGGGACGCTCCAGGCCCGGGCCGTCGGGACGATCGAGGCGGCGCTCCTGACCCCGTTCCTCGACGGGGCGACCCTGGAGGGGAGGATGGGCGTGGCGGCCTCGGCCTCCGGGACCGTCGAACGGCCCGTCTTCGAAGGGCGGGTGAACCTCGACGGCCTCGAGCTCGTCCCCTCGCCCGGGGCGACGCCGATCGAAGGGATCACGGGAAGCCTGCAGCTGACCCCCGGACGGATCTCGACCGACGACCTTTCGATGCGGTGGAACGGGAACCTCGGCGTGGCCGGCGTCCTCACTCTCGACGGCCTTCGGATGTCGGGCATGAGGCTCAACGTTCACCTCGACGACCTACGAAGCGAGCCGTTCCCGGGCCTCAGGACGACCATGGCGGGCGACCTCGTCCTCCTCGGGGACTCCGAGGTCCGTTCCGCACGCGGGGAGCTCCGGATGACCCGCGGGATCTACGCGGAGGACCTCGACCTTTCGATCCAGGCCCTCCTCGGCGGCAGGCGCGGCTCGGCCGGCTCCCTCCCCGAGGCGACGCGGTTCGACGACGTGGCGCTGGAGGTGCGGATCGCCATCCCCCAGGGCGCCTTCGAGGTTCGCAACAACGTCGCGCGGATGCGCGGCTCGGGCGATCTGACGGTCCGCGGGACGTTCGGGCGGCCCCTCCTCCTCGGCTCGATCGAGGCGGGGGAAGGGGGGCGCCTCGAGCTGCGAGGTCTCCGCTACGACGTTACGAAGGGGAAGGTCGTCTTCGCCAACCCGGCGAAGAACGACCCGTACTTCGAGCTCGAGGCGCGGACGCAGGTGAAGGAGTACGCGATCACCCTCGGCGTCTCCGGCACGGCCTCCCGCGTGGTCCCCCGGTTCTCTTCCTATCCGCAGCTCCCGGAGGCGCAGATCGTCTCCATCCTGGCGACGGGAGAGATCCCGACGACGTCGGCCGGGAGCATCGGGTCGGTCTCGCCCGTCTCGACCGACCAGGACATCGTCGCGGCCGCCCGGGAGCTCATCGCGGGCCTGGCCACCGACGCCGCCGCGAGCCGCACGAAGGAGTTCCTCCGGCTCGACCGCCTCCAGATCGACCCGGTCTTCATCGGCTCGACGTTCGACGCCCCGCGCCTCACGGTCGCCAAGCGGCTCTCCAGCGACCTGACCGTCACCTACTCCTACAAGGCCTCGACGGACCAGGAGCAGGTTCTGCTCGTCGAGTACCAGATCTCCCCGAGCGCCTTCGTCCAGTTCCTGCGCGACGAGAACGGCGTCTACTCGGCGGAGGTGAAGATCCGGCAGAGGCTCCGTTGAGGGCGGCTCTCGTCCTCGCCCTGGCGTTCCTCTTGCCGGCCTCTTCCGCCGCGGCCGGGGAGAGCCTCTGGGGCCGCAAGGTCGTGAGCCTGTCGTTCCGCGGCGACGCCCCGATCGAGGAGGAGTCGTTCGCGAGGCTCGTCGCCCTCGGACCGGGCCAGCCTCTCACGGAACGGGCCGTCCACGCGTCGATCCGGAACCTCTTCGCGACGGGGCGCTTCGCCGACCTCTCGGTGGAGGCCGCGCCGGCGGAGGGAGGCGCGGTCGTGACGATCGTCTTCTCGGCGATGACGCGGGTCGCGAAGGTGAACGTCTTCGGACGCGGAATCCCCGCGAAGGGACGGGTCGTCGACGCGCTCGCGACGAGACCGCGCGACTACTGGAGCGAGGATCGCGGCATCGCGGCGACCCGGGCGGCGCTTCGCGTCCTGCAGGAGCGGGGCCACTTCGAGGCGGAGGTGAAGACGCGGGTCGAGCCGGGCCCCGACGACACGACCGTCGACGTGACGTTCGAGGTGACGGCGGGGCGCGCCGCCGTTCCGGCCCCGGCCGCGTTCTCGGGCGACCTCGGACCGCTGTCGGTGGAGGACCTTCGTCACGAAGGGAAGCTCCGCAGGCAGCACGTCTTCCGGGAGGCCGTCGCGAGGGACGACGCGGAACGCTATACGACGCACTACCGCTCTCTCGGCCGTTCGCGGGCGGAGGTGCGCTACGAAGGGGTCGTGTACGACCGCGGCACCGGGCTGGCGACCGCCCGGTACGCGGTCTTCGCCGGTCCCGACGTCGTGCTGAACGTCTCCGGGATGAAGGAGACGGACGTCCGGCGAAACCCGGCCTCCCCCTGGGCGAAGGGAGACCCGCCCGACGGCGAGGCGCTCGACCGGCTCCGCGCCTCGCTGAAGGAAGCGCTCCAGCGAAAGGGCTACGCGCGGGTCGGAGTCGACCTGGAAGTGGACGCCTCGGCGGATCGCGAGGAGGTCCGGCTCCACGCCGAGCCGGGGGAGCGCTGGGTCGTGGGGAGCGTCGCCGTCGAGGGAACCTGCGCGGTGAAGGAGAAGACGCTCCTCGCCGTTCTCCGGACCCGGCCCCGGGGGCTCGTCGAGAAGGGGCGGCTCGTGGACGCGGACGTTGCGGCCGACCGGTCGAGCATCGTCGCGGTCTACCGTGCGCGCGGCTATCCCGATGCGCGGGTCGCCTCGGTCGACGTCGTCCAGGGCGAGCTGCCGTTCGAGCTGGACGTGCGATTCCGCGTGGAGGAACGGGCCCCGGCCTGGTTCGGCCGCGTCTCTCTCGACGGGCTCCGTTCCCTCGACGCCGCAGAGATGGCGAAGCGGCTTCGTGCAACGAGGGGGGGCGCGTTCCTCAGGGAGGACGTCGAGACCGACCTCGCGACCCTCCGGTCGGCCCTCGGCGACGGCGGCTTTCCCGATGCCCGGGTCGAGGCGCGGACGACGCCGATCGCCTCCCAGCCGGGCGCGCCGGTCGTCATCGATGTCGCCTACGACGTTCGCGAGGGGGAGCACGCCGTCTTCGGCAAGACGATCCTTCGCGGCGCCCGGGCCACGCGCCTCTCGGTCCTCCAGCGGGAGCTGGCCTACCGCGAGGGAACGCCCTTCTCGATGGCGCGCCTCATCCGGACGCAGCAGAACCTCGACCGCCTCGGCATCTTCTCGCGCGTGGACGTGTCGGGGCTCTCGCCGGACGCCGGGAGCGACGCGCGGTCGGTCCTGGTGACGGTCGAGGAGGCGAAGCCCTGGAGCCTCCTCTACGGTCTCGGGCTCGAGTACGACCAGAAGGCCGAGCGGGCCCTCAACCCCCGCCTCTCGCTCGCCCTGACGCACTCGAACCTCTTCGGACGCGCGATCGCGGGGGTCGTCGAGGCGCGCTACTCGCGCCGGGACACGCGGGTGCTCGTGCGCCTGGCGGACCGGTCGATCTTCGACTCGGGACTCGCCGGTGCGATCACGGGGTACCTCGCGGACGAGATCCGGGAGGCGTACTCCGTTCGACGGGGAGGCGCCTTCCTCGAGGTCGGCCGGCCGATCGTCGGCCTTCTCAAGGGAGCGCTCCGGTACCAGTACGAGATCGTCGAGCCCAGCGCCCCGCCCCCGGGCATCGAACGGCAGGACCAGCGGATCTTCATCAACTCGATCGGAGCGAGCCTCGCGGTCGACGCGCGCGACGACCCGCTCGTCCCCGCCAGGGGGTACTTCGCGGCGCTCGAGGGGAAGTGGGCCTTCCCGGCTCTCGCCGCCGACGCGCACTTTCTGAAAGGCTTCGCCCAGTACACGATCTACCGGCCCTTCCGCGGAGGGACCCTCGCCGCCGGGGTCCGCGCCGGGCTCCTGAAGTCCCTCGTTTCGTGCTCCGTGCAGTCGAATCCCACCTGCCTCCCGAACCTCGATACGCCGATCGTCGAGAGGTTCTTCGCGGGCGGCCGGACGACGCACCGCTCGTTTCCGCTCGACGATCTCGGCGTCGAGGGGCAGACGCTGAAGGACGGAAGCGGGATCGGAGGCAACGCGCTCCTGATCGCGAACGTCGAGTGGCGGGTCCCGCTCACCGGCGGGCTCGGGCTCGTCCTATTCGCCGACTGGGGAAACGTCTGGGCGGCGCAGTCGTACGTGAAGCTCGGAGAAGGCCGGTGGGGCGCGGGGCTCGGCATCCACTACCTGACCCCGGTGGGCCCGTTCCGCCTCGAGTACGGCTTCCGGCTGGACCGCAAGCCGTACGAGGACACCGGTGCCCTCAGCTTCAGCATCGGCTACCCGTTCTGAGCTTTTCGTCGGGGTCGCTTGCGTCGGCGACGCGCGTGCGTATAATTCGCCTCCGCCCGCAAGGGCCGGTCTTTCGATGCGGGGTCGTAGCTCAGTTGGTTAGAGCGCAGGCCTGTCACGCCTGAGGTCGCGGGTTCGAGCCCCGTCGGCCCCGCCATTTACTCTTGAGGGGTGCGTCGCATTTGCGGCGCATTTTTCCTTGTGGTTCGTTGCCGACGGGGCAGGGGTTCGCGGGCTCCAGGTCGCGCCGCCCCACAACTCCCTGCTCGTGCGCCGTCGCGAGCGCCTCGGCACGGGAGATGCCGAGCACCACGATTCGCGCGACCGGGAGGCCGGCCGGGACGACCTGCTTCTCCCGCCCTTCTCCCTCGACGAGCTCCATCGTCAGGAACAGGGAGCCGTCCGAAACCTCCGGCGATAAGGGCGTCACGATGTTCGGATGGCCGAGCCCTGCACTACGCCGGGGATCCGACCGGCTATAGTGCTACGCTTCTTTCAGGATTTGCTCCGAGCTGGGAGGGTCCGTCATGAGACTGCGGTCCCGTCGCCAAGGAGCCTCGGGGCTTTACGTACTGGCCTGCGTCTTCCTGTTCGCCGGCATCGGCTACCTCGCGGTGTCGCAGTTCCGTTCCCGGCGGGAGCTCTTGAACTCGAGGTTCAGGGAGCTGACGCAGGACGTCGGGACGAAGGGAACGACCTTCGGCTACTTCTGGGGGGAACGTGCGAACGACGTCCGCCACCTCGTCGAAAGCCGCGAGCTGAGAAGCTACTTCGAGAACGAGGCGCTCGGGATGTCCGCGCAGTACGGACTCCGGGCGAGCCTTCTCGCCGTGGAGGACCTCTTCGACAGGGTACGGCAGTCCAAGCGGCTCGAGGGCCGCACCGTCTACGAGCGGATCGTCCTCGTGGACGCGCTCGGCGAGCCCCTGGTCATCAGCGGTGGCGCGCGCCCCAGTGAGAAGGACGGGGAGTGGCGGAATCACGTCCGAAGGGACGACCCGATCTCCTTTCTTCCGTGCCAGGAGCAGGGGGAGACGCAGATCGTCGTCTCCGCTCCCTACTTCTTCAAGGGAAAGTACGGGGGCCAGCTTTTGGCGTGGGTCCCCCTGAGCCTGCCCTGCCGAAGGTTCATCGGCGAGTGGGCGACCGGCACGTCGACCGCGGTGGCGCTGGGTCGCTCCTGGGCCTACTTCCCGGAACGGGCCGGGAGGTTCGTGTCGCGGGAGCTGCAGGCCGCGCCGCCCCTGATTCCCCCTTCGAAGCCGGTGTCGTTCTCCGCGTCCGGGCCGACGACGCCCGGGTTCTTCGCCCTTCGCGTTCCGGTGGCCGAGACCCCGTTCGAGCTGGTGACGTTCGTGACGGCGATCGACGCCTTCGATCCGGGCGCGCCCCACCGTCTTCTCGTCTCCACTGTGGGGCTGGCGATCCTCATTCTCGCCGGCATGCTTCTCGTCGTACGGCTCAATTCGAGGAACTCGGTCCTCAGGGCCCGGGAGGAGGAGGTCCGCAGCCTTAACGCGGACCTGGAGCGGCGGGTGCGGGAACGGACCGCGCAGCTCGAGGAGGCGAACAAGGAGCTGGAGGCGTTCTCGCACTCGGTGTCGCACGACCTCCGGGCTCCGCTCCGCGCGATCGAGGGCCTGTCGGCGGCGCTCGTCGAGGACCACGGGGCCGCGCTCGACGAGGAGGGCCGGCGGCTGGCGGGCCAGGTGCGCGCGAACGCGAAGCGGACGGGGCTGCTGATCCGGGACCTCCTGAAGTTCTCGCAGGTCGTCCGGCTGGAGGCGCAGTGCGCGGCCCTGGACATGCGGGCGCTGGCCGTCGAGGCGTGCGCGGAGTGCCTGCCGGACGCCAGGGCCCGCGCCCGGGTGGAGCTCTCCGTGGGCGAGCTGCCGGAGGCGTGGGCCGACCGCGGGCTGATGAAGCAGGTCTGGGTGAACCTCGTCTCCAACGCCGTGAAGTTCTCGGCCCGGCGGGAGCGACCCGTCATCGAGGTGTTCGGCCGCCGGGAGGGCGACAGCGTGGTCTACGTCGTTCGGGACAACGGCGCCGGCTTCGACATGGCACGGGCGGATCGGCTCTTCGGTGTCTTCCAGCGCCTCCACGGCAGCGAAGAGTTCGAAGGAACCGGTGTCGGGCTCTCGCTGGTCCACAGGATCGTGACCCGGCACGGCGGGAGGATCTGGGCCGAGAGCGAGGTGGGGCAGGGCTCGACGTTCACGTTCGCTCTTCCGCTGGAGCCGCCGCGGGCCGGAGGCTCGGCGCCACCTTGAATCAGTGGCGCCCGGCCTTCTTCGGGAGCGAGAAGGAGAACGTCGCACCTCGATCGACCTCTCCTTCGGCCCACGTGCGCCCGCCGTGCCGGCCCACGATTCGCCGGGCGAGCGCGAGGCCGACTCCGGTCCCCTCGAACTCCCTCTGGCCGTGGAGGCGCTGGAAGACGCCGAAGAGCTTGTCGGCGTACCTCAGGTCGAAGCCGACGCCGTTGTCCCGCACCCGGTAGACGAGCTCGTCGGCTTCGACACTCCCCTCGACTCGAATCTCCGGACGCTGCTTCCCCGAAGAGAACTTCACGGCGTTCGACAGGAGGTTCTCCCAGACCCTCCGCAGGAGCGCGGCGTCCCCGGTCGCGTCGGGGAGGGGGAGCACCGAGAACGTGATGCGGGATCGGACGGCGGGGTCGGAGACGACGGTCGCGAAGGACTCCGTCGCCAGCGAGGTCATGTTGACCCGCCCGATCGTGAGGTCGGCTCGCCCGGTGCGGGAGAAGTCCAGGAGGTCGTCGATGAGCCGCCCCATTCGCTGGGCGTTCCACCGAAGCGTCGCGAGGTGGTGGCGGCCGTCGTCGTCGAGGCGGCCGGCGTAGTCGCTCGCGATCATCGCTGAATGGCCGTCGATCGCCCGGAGCGGGGTGCGCAACTCGTGCGAGACCGAGTACGAGTAGCCCTCCAGCTCCCGGTTCGCCTCGAGGAGGGCCGCGGTCCTTTCCGCGACCCGCTCTTCGAGCTTCTCGTGCGACTCGCGGAGGGCCAGCTCGGCCGCCTTCCGCTGGCTGATGTCGAGGATGTGCGCCATCAGCCGGACCGGTTCTCCGGCGGAGTCCCGCAGGATCGCCCCGCGCACGTGCGTCCAGATCACCCGGCCGTCCCGGGTCAGGTGCCTGAGGTCCACGTCCACCTCTTCGGTCGTTCCGGCGAGGACGGACCGGACGGTCGAATCGTTCAGCTCGAGGTCGTCGGGATGCAGGAGCGAGGGGAACGTTCGGGCGAGCATCTCGTCCTGCGAAAGGCCGAGCATGTTGCAGTAGGCGTCGTTCACGCGGAGGAGCCGGCCCTCGGGCGTGGCGATCGCCTTGCCGACCGGGGACCGGTCGAAGAAGGTCCTGAGCTGCTCCTCCGCTTCCGCGAGGGCGTCCTCCGCGCGCTTCCTCTCCGTGATGTCGCTGACGCTCCCGATGAGCGCCGACGGCTCGCCCCGGGCATTCCGAACGACGACGAACTGGTCCTCGAGGCAGCGGTATTGGCCCGACTTGTGCCGGAAGCGATACCTCACCTTGACGGGAGCGCCGGCGCCGCTCGAAAGAGCCTCGGCGACGACCCCCTCGATCCTGGTCCGGTCCTCGGGGTGGAACAGGGCCAGGAGGTCTTCGAGAGAGAGGGCCGCCATCTCGGCGGAGGTGTAGCCGGCGATCCGTTCGACGACCGGGCTCATGTAGGCGTAACGGTCGGCCAGCAGGTCCCGCTTGTAGGACGCGTCGACCGAGCTCTCGAGGACCTCCCGGAAGCGGCTTTCGCTTTCGAGGAGGGCGATCTCGGCCTGCTTTCGCTCGTTGATGTCCTCGAAGACTCCCAGGACTCCCTTCGGCCTCCCCGTGCCGTCGAGCATCGGGACCTTGTTCGTCTCGATCCAGAGCTCGGTGCCGTCCGCCTGCCGCTGCCGCTCCACGATGTGGCGTTTCGGGATCCCGCTGCCGATCACCTGGGCGTCGTCCGACCGGTAGGCCTCGGCTTCCTCCCTGTTCCAGGGGAGATCCAGGTCGGTCTTCCCGACGATCTGCTCCGGGTCGGTCAGGCCCGCCGCCAGGGCGAAAGTCCGGTTGCACCCGAGGTAGACGCTCGCTTCGTCCTTCCAGAAGATGGCCTGCGGGACCAGATCGAGGATCTGCCGGAGAAGCTCCCGGCTGGCCCGAAGCGCCTCCTCGAAGCGCTTCCTCTCCGTGATGTCCCGGGCCGCGGCGAAGATCCCGGCGACGGAGCCCTCCACATCACGGTAGACGGCGGCGTTACATTCGACGGGGACCACGGAGCCGTCGCGGTGCCGCAGCTGAAGCTCGTAGTTCCGGACGGTCCCGTCGCGGAAGACCCGGGCGAATCCCTCCCTGGCCTTCTCCGGGTCGGCGAAGTAGGTGGCGAAGTCGCTCCCGACCAGCCTTTCGCGTGAATAACCCGTGGCCCGGATCGAGGATTCGTTCACGTCGGTGATTCGGCCGTCATGATCGGCGGTCAACAGCGGATCGAGGCTCGTCTCGATCAGCGACCGGTTGTAGGCGGTTGCGTTTGCGAGCGCCTTCGTCCTCTCCGCGACCCGCCGCTCGAGCTCGGAGGAGAGCGTCCGGAGCTCTTCCTCGGTGCGGAAGAGCGTGACGGTGCGATCGGCCACGAGCTCCTCGAGGTGCTCGCGGTGCCGCCGGAGCTCGGCCTCGGCGTCCCGGAGCTGGGTGACGTCCTTCATGACGGACAGGAGAAGCCGCTCGTCCTGCAGCTCGATCACCTCTCCCGAGAAGAGGCCGTGGAGGATCCGCCCGTCGGCCGTCCGGGCGTCCATCTCGAAGTCGCGGAACGAACCGTTCGCACGCACGAGCTCTTCGGCGGCAGCCTGCCGGGCCAGGTCGATTGTGGCCCCGATCTCGCGGAACGTCTTTCCGACGACGGCCTCGCGCGGGTACCCGAGCGTCTCGGTGAACGCCTCGTTGACGTCGATGATCTTCCCCGTCGGGATCGACCGGATCACCATCGGAGACGGGTTGTGGCGGAAAGCCTTCTGGAACTTCTCCTCGGATGCGCGAAGCTGGGAGAGGTCCTTGCTGAGGCCGAACAGGACGTCCCGTCCGTCCCAGCGCCCGGGGAAGACCCGCGTCTCCACCGGAATCCGCTTCCCGTTCTTCGTGAGCAGCGGTACGGGGCAGCTGCGGGCCTTTCCGGCGAGCATGGCCGCGACGATCCGGGCGGCTTCCTCGCGGCGCTCCTCGGGGTGCACTTCAAGGACGCTCCGCCCGACCAGCTCGTGCGGCTCCCATCCGAGCCGGGTCGTGACGATCCGGTTGACGTGGAGGATCGCCCCTTCGCCGTCGAGGACGAAGACGCAGTCGTCGAAGGCTTCGAAGTAGCTCCGCAGGTTCTCCTCGCTCCTCCGGATCGCCTCATCCGAGCCCTTCCGTTCCGTGATGTCGCTGACCATCGCGAGCAGGCCGGCGAGGGCGCCGTCCGGCGAGCGGACGGGGCTGCTCTTGAGGAGGGTCCAGACTTCCGATCCGTCCTTTCTCAGGAAACGGCGCTCGTAGGAGTCCGGCAGGCCCTGCCTGGAGATCGCCATCCTCCGTTCGACGTCCGGGCGTTCCTCGTCGACGACGAAGTCGGAGGGGCGCCTCCCTAGGAGTTCCTCGGGCGTATAGCCGAGCATCTCCGCCATCCGCCGGTTGACGAACGACGTCCTGGAGTCGGCGTCGACCTGCCAGATCCCCTCGTTGGCCGTTTCGACGATTCGGCGAAACCCGTTCTCGCTCTCGTGGAGCGCGGCCTCGGCACGCCGCCGGTCCGTGACGTCGTCGAAGGTGATCACGACGGAGGCCGGCCGCCCGTCCGGCCCCGGTATCGGCTCCGAGCTGATCGAGATCCACCGGAGCGTCCCGTCCGGCTGGTGGATCCCCATGACGACGTCCCGGACGGCCTGGCCAGTCCGGAGGGTCACCATCGCGGGGTGGGTCTCTCCCGGGAAGGGGGTGCCGTCCTCGTGGATCGACCGCCAGCGCGGGTCGACCGAGGTCCGCCCGGCCATCTGGTCGTGCGTGAGGCCGAGGATCCGCTCGGCCGCCGGGTTGCAGGCGACGATCTCTCCGCCGGCGAGCTGCACGACGACGCCTTCCCTCATCGCCGCCAGCGCGGCGAGGGCGTGTTCCGCCGGAACTCCGTTCCGCGGGCCGCCCGGGGCAGCCGGCGGGACCGGGCCGAAGGGATCCCCTGGAAGGGAAGGCATTTTCAAAGCCCCGACCGGAAAGGATAGACCTATTCCCGTCAGGCGGTCCCGTCCGGCTCGTCCGCTCCACCCGAACTGCTAAACTCCGCCGTCCGCTGGATGAACGCTCCTTCCGACCCATCGCCCGATCGACCGCCCGGCCGCCTCCGCCTCGCCCCGAGGAGTTGAGGTTCCGTTGAAGCCCTTCGACACCTTTCTCCTGCTCGGCGTCGCCTTGCCCATCGTCGCGGCGACCGTCGTCGTGGCGGGCCGCAAAGGCGCCTTTCGGCTCGACGCCTTTCCGAGCGGGAGAAGGCGCGCGGGGGCGCTCGTGGCGCTCGGTGTGACGCTGGCGGCGACGACGATCCTCCCTGCCTTCTCCCTCGGCAGGCCGCTCGATCCCGAGCGGCTCAGCCTTCCCTCGATCCTCGTGCTCCAGCAGCTCCTCGCCCTCTTTCTCTTCACGTGGTGGCTGCTCGCCGGACGCCCGCCGGCAAGGGAGTTCCTGGCGCTCTCGACACCCGACCCCGGCCGGCAGGTCCGCGTCGGACTCGTCGTCGGCCTCGCCGGCTGGGGGCTGACCGTCGCCGCGGGGCTCGTCGTTCTCGGGATCCTTCGATTCGCCGGGCTCGAGGAGGTCCGTCCCATCCCGCCTCTCGTGCGGTGGCTCGCGGGTCAGCCCCTCGGGAGCCGGGTCGTCCTGGTCGTCGCGGCGATGACGGTCGAGGAGGTCTTCTTCCGGAGCTTTCTGCAGAGGAGGTTCGGGGCCGTGCCGGCGTCGATCCTCTTCCTCGTCTCCCACGGCGGCTACGGGGACCCGCTCTTCTTCGTCGGCCTCCTCGCGATCACCGCGGTCCTCTCGGCGACCTTCGAGAAGACGGGCTCCGTCGTGGCGTCGATGGTCGCCCACGGCGTCTTCGACGGCGTGCAGCTCCTCCTGATCCTCCCTTCGGTCGTCCGGCTGATTCCGGGCTGAACCTTCAGGGGGCCGGCGAGCCGGCGGCGGCGAGGGCGACCTCGACGACGTCGCCGCGCGCGGTGACCGAGGGCTGCTTCTCGACGGGCCTGCCGGTGTAGAGGGGAGCCAGGAGCGTCGCGATCCGCCTCGCGGCGGACGGACTCCCTGCGCGAATCCTCCAGAGGAAGCCGACGCCGGCGGACGGGCGGTCCTTCGGCGCGAAGAAGACGACCCGGTCGTCCTGCCACGCGGCGGCCGCGCCCCTGGATTCGGCGCCGGCGCCGGCCCGCTCGAGAAGGCCGCCCAGGACCCACTCGCCGAGGGTGTCGTACCAGGTCGTCGCGGAGGCTTCCTGTTCGGGCCCGGGAGCGGGGCGGTCGGATGCGGCGAGCCGCTTTCGGGCAGGGAGGGAGGCGCCGGGCCGGAGGATCTCGCTCGTCGTGGACGGGAGGTGCCGGTAGACGGCGTCGATGGCGGCCCAGCCGCCCCGCCTCCGCTTCTGTCTCACCCAGGCCGTTCCGGCTGCATACGGGAAGACGAGCTCCTTCACGAAGAAGTCCGGCACCCCCTCGGCCCCCTCGACGGCGGCCGGGCTGTCGAGGCTGTCGAGGACCTGCTGGGTCGGGTCGGCTCCGAGGGCCTCCCGGGCGTCTGCAGGGAGGCTCTCCATCAACGCTTCCGTCATCAGGAGCGTCGCCTCGCCCTCGAGGACGGCCTGGAGCGCGAGGAGCGCGTCGGTCGAGTCGACGAGCGCCTTCATCCGCTTGTCGAGGTCCAGGCGCTGGTCCTGGAGGGCGTGCGTCAGCTCGTGGGCGAGCAGGAGCTGCTCCATCAGCTCGCCCGCCGGGCCGCCGCTGTCGCGCGATCGTTCGGGGACGATGTAGAACCTCTTCTCGGCCGGGTCGTAGAAGCCGACGACCTGGCGGGAGTAGAGTCGGATGAGGCGCTGGAGCAGATCGGGGGAGGCCTCGATGAGTCCGATCGCCTCGAGCGACGCGGCGTAGGACTCGAAGGGGACCGGAAGGTCCTCGACCAGCTTCCTGCCGAGAACGGCCTCCAGCTCCTTTTCGGGAAGGAGCGCGGAGGCGACGGGCGCACGAAAGCCGAGTCCCCGGACCTTTTCGACGAGCTTCTGGGCCTTCGCGACCCGGCCCGCGAGGAGGGCCGCGTCGTCCGCGCGGACCGGTCCCGCGGCGAGGACGGCGAGGAGGCCGAGACCGGCGGCCCACGCTGGACGCCGCCGCGAACGCTGGCGTATGATCGCGGCGACTTTGTCGCAGAGCCCGGGCGTACACATGAGGGCGCAGCTTAGCAGGGGCAAGGCTCCTCTCCCGTTGGTCCCCCGGTCTACGTGAGGGGCGAAAGCCGACGAACAAGATGACTGCAACCTCACCCGGCCCCATCGTCCTCTGGCTGGCGAGCCGCTACGAGAACATCGAGCTGGTGCAGGCTGCGCTCGCTCACGTCTGCCGTCAGCGGGAGATCGACGGCGAGATGGAGCACTGGATCGGAATGGCCCTTCGGGAGGCCGTCGCGAACGCCGTCAAGCACGGCAACAGGCTCGATCCCGACAAACGGGTCCTGGTGAAGTTCGACGGGGTCGGCAACGACCTCACGATCGTCATCGGAGACGAGGGCGGCGGCTTCGACCCGGAGCGCGTCTCCGACCCGCTCGCCCCGGAGAACCAGATGAAGACCTCCGGGCGGGGGATCTTCTACATCCGGACCTTCATGGACGACGTCTCCTTCTCTCGCGGCGAGAGCGGCGGGACCGTCCTGACCATGCACAAGGATCTCAGCAAACGCGGGAACGCGAAGGGAGAGAACGAATGAACAAGAACGCCAGCGTCCGTAAGATCGGGGACATCACGGTCGTCGAGCTCAAGGGGAAGATCACCATCGGGGCGGGAGACCTTCAGATGCGGGAGGCGATCCACGCCGTCCTGAACGAAGGCGCCCGCAAGATCATCGTCGACATGTCGGGCGTGTCGACGATCGACTCCTCCGGCGTCGGAGAGCTCGTCGGCTGCTTCACGACCTCCACCCACAAGGGGGCGAAGATGAAGCTGATGAACCTCCCCGCCAAGATCAGCGACGTCCTCACCGTCACCCAGCTCATCACGGTCTTCGACGTCTTTCCGAACGAAGCCGAGGCTGTCGCCAGCTTCGCCTCCTGATCCGGTAAGAACCCGTTTCGTCGAGGCCCGGGCTGCCCTTCGGGGTGGCCCGGGCCTTTTCATTGGTACTCGCGGCATGGCCTCCCGCCGGAGAGACCGGAGAGACGTCCATCCACCTCACCGTGCCGCACGAGTCGCGGGCGGGAGGGGTGTCCCACGGCGAGCCCTGCGCCGCGCGACCCGCATCGGCCCCGCTGCGCGGTCCGCCGGGGCGCGCGCGAACTCGCTTCGCTCAAACAGCGCGCGCGCCTGATCCGGCGGCCTGCTCGCGGAGCCGTGCGGGGCCCCGCACGTGCTCGGACGCTCGCTCGCGGGACACCCCTCCCACCCGCTCGGATCTCCGGCGATGCGAAGAGTGGCCATCGCCAGTGCCGTAACCTGAGGGGTCAGGTCTTGATTTTATGTTATAGCTACAGCAGAGTGTAGAGCGTAGACCAGACCCCCATTTGCTCTCCCTGCGATCGTTGAAGCGCGCCGGCCGCGGGTGGGGCGGGGCGTCTCACGAGCCGCCCCCGAGCACGACCGGGGACCCGCTCGAGTTCGCGAGGACCGGGCGGGGATCAGGCCCGCGCGCGTGTCTGAGCGAAGCGAGTTCGCGCGGGCCCCCCGCCCGACCGCAGCGGACTCGGAAGCGGGTCGGGCGCGCGCAGCAGGCGGCCGTGAGACGCCCCGCCCCGCCCGCGGCCCCTTGTAGAAGCGACGGGACGGTGACGCTCGTTCCCTCGTTCCCTCGTTCCCTCGTTCCCTCGTTCCCTCACTCCCTCGCTGATCCCTGGGTCCCTGGACCCTGGCTTCCCAGGGCGGCTTACGAGGTCACGGCTCGAGCCAGAGGTCGTTCCACCGGACGGGGGGAGGCAGGAGGTGGGCCTGGACCCCACGGAGGCGCGGCGCCTGGACGACGAAGCCGCGGTTGTGGAAGAGGAAGACGACGGGCGCCTCGGTCTGGACGAGCTGGTTCAGCTCGCGATAGACCGCCTCGCGCTCGGCGGCGTCCAGGAGCCGGGCTCCCTTCTCGACGAGGCGGTCGACCTCGGTGCTCTGGAAGCCTGCGTCGAGGACGTCCTCGGTCTTCGAGTAGAGGAGCGAGCTGAAGAACGTGTCGGGGTCGGGGAAGTCGGCGAACCACCTCGACAGTTTCACGTCGGGGTGGATGCCGGCCCGGTTGCGGGCGGTCATCTCCTCTCCCGGCAGGACCTCGAGGAGCAGCTTCACGCCGACGGTTTCCAGCTGCGCGGCGATGACCGGGAGCGGATTGAGTGGGTCGCGGGAGTCCTTTGGGCTGAGCCACGCCGAGAGAGAGAGGCCGTTGCCCCGGCCCGCCTCGTGGAGGAGGGCCTTCGCCCTTTCCGGGTCGTGACGGTAGGGGCGCAGCTTCGGGTCGTGGCCGACGAGGTGGGGCGGGAGGATCGACGCGGCGGGGACCGTCAGTCCCGCGAAGGTCTTCTCGTTCAGGGCGGCCCGGTCGACGGCGTGGTTGAGGGCCTGGCGGATCCGGACGTCGTCGAGAGGCGCCCGGTCGCAGCGAAGGACGAGGAACGAGGTGTGGAGCTGCACCGACGAGTCGATGTACGGCCGCCACTGCGGGTCCGCCATCAGCCGGGCCGCCTCCGGGTAGGGAATGTCCCAGGTGACGTCGAGCTGGCCGTCGAGGAACCGCTGGAAGACGCCCCCCTCGGAATCTTCCGTGAGGTCGAGGTCGACGCCGTCGAGGGCGATTCTGCCCCGGTCCCAGTAGGTGTCGGAGCGGTCGAAGCGGGCCACCTTGCCGAAGGTGATCTCCCTCGGCGCGAACGGGCCGGTCCCTGAGGGGGCCCGTCTCGCCCGCGCGGGATCGGCGACGAGCGACGGGGGGAGGACGGTGATGTCGGGGAGCGTGAGGAGCTGCAGGAAGAAGGGGATGGGGCGCGACAGCCGGACGCGGAACAGGGCGCTCGACGGGGCATCCAGGCCGGTGACGTCCGCAGTCCGCCCGGCACGGAAGGCGTCGTACCCCTCGACCGCGTCGAAGAGCGTCGCCAGCGGCGCGGTCGTCGCGGGGGAGAGGAACCGCTCGAAGGAGGCCTTCACGTCGGCGGCGGTCAGCGTCCCCCCCTCGTGCCAGCGGACGCCCCGGCGCAGGTGGAACGTGTAGAGCATGCCCGACGGGTCGATCTCCCAGCGCTCCGCGAGCTCGGGGAGGATCCGCGTCCCCTCGCCGAAGCGGACGAGCCCTTCTCCCCAGGTCCTCACGAGGATCGCCTGGGGAACGGTCTGGCAGAAGGCGGGGTCGAAGTTCTCTTCGTTGAAGTAGCGGAGCGCCGCCCGGACCCGTCCGCCGGGGGCGGGGGAGGGAAGCCGGAAGAGCGAGGAGCGCGAACGCAGGAGGAGCGACTCCTGCTCGAGCGCCATCGCCGCCTGGTTCATGGAGGTGGAGGCGTAGGCGTTGCGCTCGGCGGCCTTGCGGATCTCGTCCATCGACGTCACGACGGCCGCGGAGCCGTCGGCGAGGGTCACGGTCGCCTCGGCGATGGCGTCGACGGTGGAGGTGACCCGTTCCATGGAGCCGAGGAGCGCCTGGCCGCCGGTTGCCTGCTCCTCCATGGCGCGGGCGAGCTGCTCGGTCAGCTCGCGGACGCGGTCGGTCCGGGCGTTGACGGCCCTCGCCGATTCGAGCTGGCCGCGGGTCGCCTCCGAGATCCGTGCCACCTCGGACGAGACGCGGGAGGTCGCTTCCGAGACGCGGGCCGACTCGCGGCTCTGCTCGTCGGCGGCGCTGGCGATCCCCTCCGAAGCGCGGCGCGAGTCGAGGGCGAGCGTCTCGATCTCGTCGAGGGTCGCGTCCGAGGTCTGGGCGAGGTCGACTCCTTCTTCCGTCCGGCGCCGGGCCTCGGCGAGGAGACGCCGCACGTCCTCGACGCCGGAGCGGACCGACGAGACGAGGCTGCGCACCTCGTCGGTCGACACGGCCGTCCGGTCGGAGAGGTCGCGGATGTCGTCGGCCAGGACGGAGAACGTCTTGCCGCTCTCGCCGGCCTGGGCCGCGATGATGGAAGAGTTCAGGGCGAGGAGGTTCGTCTCGCCGGCGATCTCCTCGATGACGTGGAGGACCTCGCCGATCCGCGCGGAGTGCTCGGCGAGCGCCGTGGCGGCGTCGGAGGCGCCCGAGACGGCGCCCCGGATCTCGTGCATTCCGGCGAGCGTCCCCGAGACGGCCGCCTTGCCCGAGACGACGGCGGCGGAGACCCGCTCGGAGAGCCGGGCGGCGGTCTGGGCCTGCCGGTCCGTCTCGGCCGTGGAGGAGCGGATCGCCTCCGTGGCTCCCGCCGTCTCCCCCGCGAGGCCGGAGAGGTTCTCGACGGCCGAGGCGACCTCCTGGAGCGCGGAGACGACGCCGCCGAGGGAGACCGCCGTCTCGTCGACGAAGGTGCGGAGCGCCGAGGTGCTCCTCGAGACCTGGGTGACCGAGGCGGTCATCTCGTGAAGCGAGGCGCCCGCGTTCTCGGCAGCGCCCGCGAGCGTCTCCATCGACTCCCGGAGAGAGCCGATCGCCTCGTCGGTGCCGCGCATGGCGGCGGCGGTCTCTTCCGCCCGCGCGTTCTGGACGGCGGCCGCGAGGGAGAGGTCGCGGCCCCGGGTGGTCAGGTCGCGCGCGACGCCGGACACGGCCTCGGAAAGGCGCGCGAACGACGCGAGGATCCGCTCCATGGCGACCATCAGCCCGTGGAAGGCGTCGGCGAGCGCCGCCTCCCCGGAGCGTGCGAGGGCCTTGCGTGAGAGCGTCAGGTCGCCGGCGGAGGCGCGGTGGAGCGCATCGCGCGTCGCCTCGCGGCTCCGGGCGAGGCGCCCCTCGGAGAGGCGCCCGAGCACCGCGACGGCCGCGGCGGTCAGGACTCCCGCCGTGAGCGTGCGGAGAGGAGACGGGGAGGGGGAGAGGGCGAGGGCGGCGAACCCGCACAGGACGACCGCCGGAGCGAACGCCGCGGAGAGCCACGACTTCACCCGGGTCGGTGCCTTCGACGACGCTGTGGACATCGGCTCCGATGCTACACTTTTCGACTCGCCGGGCCGCGCCGTCCGGATCGGAAACGGAGCCGCGAAACGTGCCTCTCGACCTCCCGGAAACCCTCTCCCGCGTTCGAATCGCGGTCGACGCCCGGCTTCCGGAGCTGCTCGAGAGAGGCCCTTCCGCAGGACTCCTCGACGACGTCCTCGATCCCCTTCCCCGTGCGGCGCGCGAGGCGCTCCTCTCCCCCGGGAAACGGGTTCGGCCGGGACTCGTCTTCCTCACGGGGGCGCTGTTCGGCGCGAAGGAGGAGAGGCTCCTAGACCCGGCCTGCGCCGTGGAGATGGTCCACGCCGCCTCGCTCGCTCTCGACGACCTCCCGTCGATGGACGACGCCACGACGCGCCGGGGAAAACCGGCGCTCCACACGGTTCACGGGGAAGACCTCGCCATCCTCGCGGGCGTCACGCTCATCGTCCGGGCCTTCGGCGTCCTGGCCGATTCCGGGCTCTCGACGATCCGGCCGGCACCCGCGCTCGACCTCGTCTCGCGCCTGGCGGACGCCACGGGCCTCTGGGGCCTCGCCTCGGGTCAGTCCCTCGACCTGCGGACCGGGGAGGCCGAAGCGTCTTTCGACCGGCTCGAGACGATTCACGCCCGCAAGACGGGAGCCCTCTTCGTCGCGGCCGCCGAGTTCGGGGCGGTTCTCGGCGGAGCGCGGCCGAAGGAGCTGGCGGCCGTCCGCTCCTACGCCAAGAACGTCGGGCTGGCGTTCCAGATCGTCGACGACCTCCTCGAGCGGCAGGATCCGGCCCGGACCGGCAAGCACGCCCGGCGAGCCCCGACTCCCACCTTCGCCCGGCACGTCGGCGAGGAGGGCGCCCGCCGCCTCGTCCAGGAGCTGACGCTCCACGCGATCGAGGCGCTGGAGCCGTTCGGAGCGAGAGCCGCCCTTCTGCGGGACTTCGCCTCGCTCCTTCGGGATCGCAGCAGCTGAACCCGGCGGCTGCGGCGAGGCGCACGCCCTGCTAACGTCCCGGGTGTGAGCACCCCCACCTCCGGTCCTCCCGGGAAAGGCGATCCCGTCACGTTCGAGGAGGCCCGGGAGCGGCTGCGCTCGCGCGGGTACCTCGATCGCGGCGTGGAAGGGGCCGTCCTGAAGGGGGCCCTGGCGGCGCGGAACCGGACGCTCGGGCTCCGCTTCGGAGCCGGGTCGCGTCGCTCTTCCTGGCCCTCGCCCTCGCCACCGTCGAAACGGCCGCGGTCGCGCTCGCCTCGGCCCTCTCCCCGCGCGACGCCCTCGTCCTCTTCGCGTGGCTCGGCGCCGGGGCCCTCCTCGCCGCGGTCGTCGTCGTCCTCCTGCTCGCGGCGCTCGCTTGGGCGCGGATGCGGGGCCGGAGCGACCCGTCGGGCGTCTCGACCGAAGTGGCGATCGTCTTCGGCGTCCTCGCCGGAGTCGGCGCCGCCCTCGCCGCCCGGCCGGTCCTCGAGGCGGCGGGCCCCCTCGCCGCGGTCGCCGCCTTCGCGGCGGCGGCCTTCGCGGTGGTCCTTGCGGTCCGGGTCGCCAGGGGCCTCGCGTTCACGGTCCTGGCGGCCTCCGGGCGTGCCGTCTTCTCCCGCGCGCCCCGGCCGGCGGTGGCCGTCGGAGCCGCGCTCGCGGCGGTTGCCCTCGCCACCGGCGGATGGCTCCTCGTGCGGCGCTCCCCTCCGGCCGAAGAGCCGCTCGTCGTTCGCGCAACGAAGGCGAGGGTGATCCTCGTGGCCGTGGACGGCTGGATTCCTCAACTCGCGACCGGGGCGGGCGCCCCGGGGGCGACCAGCCGGTTCCGATACCAGAAGGAGACGACGGATCCCGCCGCGTTCTGGACGACCGTCGCCACGGGAGAGCCGGCGCGCCGGCACGGCGTCGGCGCCCTCGAGCTCGTGCGCCTCGACGGGCTCGTGGCCCCGGTGAGGCTGACGGCCGGGACGGGCTGGTACCTCGGTCGCCTGCTTCCCGCGCTCGGCCTGGCGCGGGAAGAGTCCGTCACTTCCGCGGCCCGCAGGGTTCCGGCGCTCTGGGAAGTCGCCCACAGGGCCGGCCTGGCATCGCTCACCGTGAACTGGTGGACGACGTGGCCGGCGGACGACGCGGGCGGGGTCGTTCTCGGAAACCACCTCTTCTTCGCCGCCCGCGCGGGCGCGAAGCTGGATCGGGAAGGGTGGCCGCCCGCGGCCTCGGAGCGGGCCGCGATTCTCGCATCGCGCGGGGGAGAGCGTACGACGGGCGCCGACCGGCTCGTCGCGGACGCGCGGGGGCTCGACGCCTTCGCGATCGCCGCTTTCCGGCAGGAGGTCGCGAGGGCGAGGCCCCGGCTGGCCCTTCTCTACCTGCCGGGGCCCGACATCCTCGGCGCGGCGCTTTCGGAGCCTGGCCGGACGGTGGCCGAACGGGTCGCGCTCGCGAACGCCCTCGGCGAGGAGACGCGCGCGATCGCCGCCTTCCTCGAAGGGCCGGACGTCTTCGGCGGCGACGCCGATCTCGTGGCGGTCGTCGTCGACGGCGGCCGTTCGGCGAAGCACGGGGAGCTCCTCCTCGCCGGGAGCCTCGCCGGCTCGTCCGCTCCAGGAGAGCTGAAGCCCGCAGACCTCGCCCCGACGCTCCTCGCCGCGCTCGGAGTCCCGTCGTCGAGGGAGGCCGAGGGGAAGGTCGACCTCCGTCTCCTCCGCGCCGGCGCGGCGTCGGACGCGACGGTCGCCTCGTGGGGAAGGAAGAGATCCGGGGGCGGCCCCGCGCTCGACCCGAAGGAGTACGTGGAGAACCTGCGATCCCTCGGCTACCTGCGCTGAGGCCTCCGACGATCCGTACAATGGCCGCTCCGATGACATCGGTCCCAGAGAAGCCCCTTCCGGGGGACTGTTGACGCGGTGGCCGGCGCGGCTGGCCGCGTCCGTCCTCGTCGCCGTGCTCCTTCCCCCGGCGCTCCTCGTCTGGCTGTCGGCGAGGCTCGAGAGGCGGGCGATCCGGGACGACCTCGAAGTGAAGGCGCGCGCGGCGGGCGCGGTGACCGACCTGTTCCTCTCCCACGCGGAGGCCCTCCTCGGCCGCGTCGGGATCGGCTGGGCCGGCGGCTGCAGCCCGGGCACCGAAGGGACCCTGCGCCTCGGCGTCGACCTCGGCCTCGTGGTGCGCGACGCGTCGCTCCTCGGCCCCACCCTCGTCCCGGAGTGCAGCGTGGGAACCGTCCCCGGACCTCCGCCGGCAACGGTTCGGCAGGCGCTCCTGCGGGACGGCCGGGCGCTCTGGGCGGGAGTCCCCGAGGGAACCGTCTGGTTCGCGCTCCGCCTTCCCCGGGGGGCGGGGCAGGTGAGCGTCGACGGACCCCGTCTCGCGCGGTTCCTCTCGACCCTCGCGGCGGGCGAGCGATTCACCGTCGAGGTGACCGGCGCGGCGGGGGTCGTTTGCCGCGTGCCGGCCGAGGAGAAGGCGTCCCGGCAGAGGCCCGGCGCCACTCTCAGGCTCCTCGGGAGGCTCGTCGGCGTGAAGGCCGAAGAGGTGACGGCCCGGTGCGCGGGCGGCGGTATCTCGGTCCTCGTCCGCGCGACGCCCGAAGCCCAGCTCGCGGCGTGGGGCGAGACCCTCCCGCTCCTCCTGGCGATCGGTCTCGGCTTCGGGGCGGGAGCGGCGGCCCTCGTCCTGGCCGCGGGCTCACCCGGCGCGGCGCTGACGCGGCAGCTCCGGGGCGCCCTCCGGCGGCAGGAGCTCGAGGTCCGGTACCTTCCGGTCGTCGACATCCGCTCCGGGCGGTGCGTCGGAGCGGAGGCTCTCCTGCGCTGGCGTCACGCGCGCGAGGGTCTTCTCTCTCCCGCCCTCTTCATCGCCCTCGCCGAGGAGACCGGGCTCATCGTGCCGATCACCGAATGGCTCCTGAAGCAGGTCGCACGAGACCTGCCCGACGGCCTCGCCGAGCCGGATCTTTTCCACGTCTCCATCAATCTCGCGGGCGCCCACCTTCGGGACACGCGAACGGTGGCCACGATCCTCCACGCCTTCGAAGGGTCGAGGCTCCGGCCGGAGAACCTCGTCTTCGAGGTGACGGAGCGGGAGTTCATCGAGGACGAGGGGGGGACGGCCCGAACCGTCCTCGAGGCGATCCAGGCCTGGGGCGCGAAGGTCGCGCTCGACGACTTCGGGACGGGCTTCTCCAACATCGCCACGCTCCGCCGGTTCCGGGTCGACCACCTGAAGATCGACAGGAGCTTCGTGGAGGGAATCGGCGCCGGCTCCGTCGCGGAGACGGTCATCGACGCCATCGTCGACCTGGGGCAGAAGCTCGAGATGACGGTCGTCGCGGAGGGGATCGAGCGGCCGGAGCAGCTGGCCTACCTGGTCGCCCGCGGCGTCCACCTGTTCCAGGGGTTCCACTTCTCTCCGCCGCTCACGTTGAAGGAGCTCGTCCCGTTCGTCGAGGAGCGCGCCGCCGCGGCCGGCGGGGATGGGCACCCGGCGGGTCAGCTGTAGCCCTGGAGCCTCTTCAGCGCGGCCTGCTTGAGAGCCATGCTCGTGGCGGCGCCGTGGGAGATCGTCCTCACCTCCGATTCGGGGAGGGTGGGGAGGAGGCGAAGAGCGAAGGCGACGGGCGTCTTGGCGTTGTGGACGAGGGCGACGCGGACCTCGACGTTCGAGCCACTGGTTCGACTTCACGATCGTCTCGGCCGTCTGGAACGTCAGGAACGGCGACTTGGCGATCCGGATCACCTCGTCGGCCGTCAGCCGCGGGTTCTTCAGGAGAAGGTAGAGAACCTGCGGGTCGTTGTCCTGAGCGAGGATCGCGCGTTCGAAGCGGTCGGCCTTCGGCACGAGGAGGAGCTTCTCGGTCCGCGACATCGACCGGAGGCGGTCCCAGGCGTTCTCGCGGGAGGGGCCCAGGGCCGCGCCCTCGGCCGGCTCTTCGACCGCCTCTTCGACCGCCTCCTCGAGCCGTCTCCTCCCGCGCTCCGGGCCGCGTGCGGAGCGCCTCCACGAGCGCTCCGGTGTCGCCGTCCACCGCGAGGGCGACGCCGTCGGGGAGCGGCGCGACGACGGTGGCCGTGGCAGGCACCTCGCCGCCCGCCGTGAGGCGAAGGACGAGGGCGAGCCGGGAGAAGATCGCGAGCTTCTCCTTCGTCGGGAGGCGAAGCCCGCCCGAGGAGAGGTTCGTTCGCGCCTCCGCGGCGAGCTCCTCCTCCGACTCGAACTCGACCGTGAACGCCTGAGGACCGGTGCGGACCGTTTTCACGAGATCTCCAGGACGCGAGTGTAATTCCGTCGCCCCGGCGGCGCGGAGCCGGTTCAGGGCTTCATGCGCCAGAACGTCCAGGCCTCGTGCACGACGCCGGCGTCCTCGATCGACGAGAAGCCTGCCTGGCGAGCGTAGCCTTCCAGGGTGTCGCGCCTGAGGACGGTCCCCGTCCCTGCCGCGCCGGGGCCGTTCATCGCGGAGGGGAGGCAGGTCAGGACGCTCCACCCGTAGTTGAGCCGGTCGTTCGGGGAAGCCGGGAGAGAGAACGACTCGCCCGACTTCTCCTCGACGACGAGGACGGTCCCGGCCGGAGCGGCGAGACGTCGCATGGCGCCGAGGGCTTCGACGGGGCGGGGCATGTCGTGGAGCGCCTCGAAGGCGACGACGAGGTCGTACGCGCCGGTCAGGCCGGGCGAAGAGGCATCGGCGACGTGGAACGCCGTCCTCGGTCCGACTCCGTGCACCTCGGCGTTCGCGCGGGCCGTCTCGATCGAGCGGGGATCGAAATCGAGACCGTCCACGCGGACCATCGGGTATCCCTTCGCGAGCGCGATGGAAGCCCAGCCGGCGCCGCAGCCGACGTCGAGGACGCGGGCGGGAGGCTCTGACCGGAGGCGCGCGTCCACGTCTGCGATGCGGGGGATCCAGTCCGACGCCAGGAAGCGGAGGAAGGTGGCGCGGCCGAGGTCGGCCTGAGCGGTCCTCGCGTCGTCCGTCCCCTCCGGGATCCCTTCGCCGGAGCGGAACGCTTCCAGCAGGGCCGGCAGCTTCTGGGCGAGGGCGACGAGGCTGCGCGGCCGCGCCGCGGACCAGAGGAGGCTCTCGCGGTCCGTGAGGACCGCGGCGGCGGCGGCCGGAAGGAAGAAGCGTCTCTCGGCGGCGGGTGCCGCCGGGTCCTCGCACCCCAGGATCTCCGCGGTGGCCTGCTGTTCGAGCCACTCCCGGACGTATCGCGGGTGCGTTCCCGTGCGGCCGGCCAGCTCGGAGGGTGTCGAGGGGCCGTGCCCGGCGAGGTCGTCGTAGAAGCCGAGCTTCTCGCCGAGGTAGATCGTCAGGACGTCGTGGACGGCGAGCGTGGCGTCGGCGATGCGGGAGGCGAGCTGTTCGGCGTCGGAGTTCACCGCGGGATGTTCTCATCCCGCCGGCGCCCTCAGCGGAGCCGGCGGAAGGCGACGGCCAGGTGCTTGAGCGCCGGGTGCGACGCGAGGGCGCTCTCCTCGACGGAGGCCGGCTCGCCCGCGAAGAAGTAGGGCCGCAGCTCTTCCCGGGGCGGGGGAGCGGCGAACGCGAAGTGGAGCGTCGCGGGCTTGCCGTGGAGCTCCTGCGACGTGAGGTAGGAGACGAGCGCGTGTTCCGCCGAGTGGTACCCGTTCTTCCAGAGGTGCTGCTTGGCGCCGCGGCGCGCCGGGTCGTCGAGGTCGACCCAGCTCCAGACCTCTCCGTTCTCGCGGTCGACGAGGCGGTCGAGCCAGCAGGAGTACGTCTTCTCGAGATAGCCGGTGTACCTGCGGTCCGAGAGGGCGAGCGTCGCGGCCGCCTGGTCCAGCTCGGCGGCGATCCACCACGTCACGCCGGCGTCGAGCGAGCCGTCGTACCGGAGGCCCGAGGCCCAGCAGCCGTACCGCGGGAGGTAGGCCCGCGCGAAGATCTTCGGCATCCGCTCCCGGGCCCACGCGGAGAGCGTCCCGTCGCCGAGGAGCGCGCCCGTCCTCTCGATCATCCAGAGCGCCTTGATCGTGTGGCCGAAGTCCGTGTGGCGGGAGCCGAGCCCCGATTCCAGCGGGTCGTGAAGCGAGCCGCGGAAAAGGCCCAGCTCCTCGCTCCAGAACCGGGCGACGAGGATCCGCGCGATCCGAGCGAGGTCCGAGCGGAGCCTCGTCCGGTGTGGCTCGGGGGCGACGGACGCGAGAAGGAGGGCGTAGGCGTTCACCTGGTCGAGCTGCGCGACGAGCTCGACGCGGGCCGTCTCGCCGCCGACGCCTCCGGCGGCCCAGCGGAGGAGACCGCGGGACGGGTCGTCGTAGCGGTCGAAGATCCCTTCGTAGAGGAGGAGCGCGTCCGCGAGGACCTCCGGGTCCCGCGTCAGGTAGGCGTAGAAGGCGAGGCCGAGGTTGGCGTAGGCGAGGTCCTGCGAGCTCCTCGCCTCGACCGGAGGACGCGCCTCGCCGCCGCGCCACCACGACACCGCGCTCCGGGAGCCCCGGTCGAGGGCGTGGGAGCGAATGTGGTCCACGCCCGCCTTTGCGAGCGCGAGGTACCTCTCCTCTCCCGTCAGGTGGAAGGCCACGCCGTAGAAGAACGTCTGGCGCGACCGCATCCGCGTGAACTCCTTGTCGAGCTGCGAGGAGACCCACGGTCCCGCGACGAGCATCTCCCCGCACGGCAGCTCGGGGTCGACGAGCGTCCCGTCGTCGCAGCGAAACGTGGGGAACGCGCCGACGGGCGAGCCGAGCGCTTCGGGCCGGAGCCAGAAGGGGGCGAGGTCGCGCGAGAGGTGGGCGACCCACGCCTCGCCCGCCGGGAGTGCCGCCGGGGCGGGCTCGTATCTTCCCCGGCCGCAGGAGGAGGCGGCGAGGGCGACGCCCAGGGCGAGTGTGCCGAGGCGCGCAGAAACGGGAGTGCGGGCGGATCGCACGTCAGGTCCGTGCCCGAGGTTACCAGCGGGAGAGCTACTCCATCACCGAGAAGGCGCTCGGCTGCAGGCGGGGCGGGACGAGGCGGACCGGGTCGGCCGGCTCGACGCCGAGCGCCTCGGAGAGGATGAGGCCGATCGCGTCCGTTTCGAGAAGGAACGCGTCGTGGCCGCTGCGGGAGGCGAGCGCGCGGTAGTCGGCGCCGCAGGCACGGGTCCACCGGAGGACCTCCTCGGGAGGGTAGAGGAGGTCGCCCGGGATCCCGACGCCCGCGAGAGATCCCTCGAAGGGGGAGAGGGCGCGGGTCACGCTCCCGCGGCCGCGGGCGAGGTTGTGGGAGTCGATGGCGTCGAGGAGGGTCAGGTAGCTCTTCGTGGTGAAGCGTCGGACGAGCTTCTCGCCGTGGTGCACGAGGTAGTCGCGGACGGGGTGAGTTTCCGGCGCGGCGGGGCGGAAGCGCTGCTCGATCTCTCCCGGCGTCCGGTAGGTGAGCATGCCGACCATCCGCGCGAGGGCGAGGCCCGAACGGGGCGCCGCCTCGATCGCCGTCCGGTGGACGTGGTTCCAGGCCGCGCCCCACGCGGTGGGGGAGCCGGGCGCCGCGAACGAGATCGCCGCGCGGGCTCCCTTCGGGAAGGTCGCGCAGTACTCGAGGGTCACCATGCCGCCGAGCGAGCCGCCGGCGACGAGGGCGAGACGCGGGACGCCGAGATCCTGGACGAGGAGGCCCGCGAGACGGGCCATGTCGCGGGTCGTCACGGCCAGAGGCGCGCCGGCGTGACCGGCGCCGCGCAGGAAGCGGGTGCCGTAGCACGACCCGAGGAGGTTCGGGGCGAGGACGGCGAACCGGTTCGTGTCGATGGGCAGTCCCGGGCCGACGAACGGGCGCCACCCGCCGAGGTCGGAAGGGGAGCCGGTGAGCGAGTGAAAAAGGAGGACGACGTTGCCGCCGTCGGCGTCGATCTCTCCTTCGAGCCGGTAGGCCTGCCGGACGTCGCGCAGCGTCTCGCCCGACTCGAGGGGGAAGTCGCCCGCGCGGTGCGTCGCGAGGCCTTCCTTCAGGGCGGCGGCGTCGGGAGGCCCGCTCACCGGGCGCTCCCGACGGGGTGGGCGCTCGCCTGGCCGGCGTGGAGGGCGAGCGTCTCGGAGCGGAGGGTCGGGCGGGTTGCGGCGGCGGTGGCGGACGGGGAGGCCATGGGGGTTCCTTTCGTCGTCGTCGGGGAGAGAGAAAACAAAAACCGGCCTTCTCTCGCGAGAGGGCCGGTCGGGTCGCCGTTTCGTCCGGCTGGTGACGCTCGGGGCGTCACATTCGCCGTCCCGCCGCGTGCCCCGACTCCTCCTGCGAGAGCAGGGAAGGGCTGCACATGCACATCGAAATCGACATCGGAATCGAGATGCGAATCGAAATGCAGGTTTCGGCGGAAGGACGCGCGACGGCCCCGGAGGGGGTGCCCACGAGAAGGCTCGGGGTGGCGGCGCGGTCCATGGCGGGAAAGGGTAGAGGACGCGCCCCCGTCGCTGTCAAGGGAATTCGGCGGAGGGTCCCTTCGCGAGGGCCTCGGGCCACGGAGCGGCGCGGCGTCCTCCTGCTTTCCCCTCGGCACGCCGGGTGCCCGTGCTGGCGTATCGTCCCGCCACGAGCGGCGCGCCAGACACCGCCCCAAGGAGCCTCGATGCGTGCGTCCCGTGCGGTCTCGACAGGAGTCGCCCTCCTCGCTGTCTCCCTCGCCGGCTGCTCGTCCGTCAAGTACGGCTCGCAGCGAATCGAAGGGGGTGACCTCTCGGCGGTGAAGACCTTCTGTGCCCTCGTCGCGCCGCAGGACAAGGTCCCGATGGACCCGGCGATGCGGGAATACCTGGCGACCCGCGTCGTTCCCGCTGTCGCAGCGGAGATGAAGAAGAAGGGCTACGTTCAGGCGCCCGAGCCGGAGGCCGACGTCGTCGTCGCCACGCACGCCCTCCTCGGGGTCGAGGACGTCGGCGCCATCCGCTGGAACGCGACGGTCGTCGTGTGGGACCCGTGGGGGCCCTGGGTCGGAGGGTTCTACGCGACGTCGGCCGTCGGGAAGCAGGGAACCGTGGTGATCGACATCGGCGACCCGAAGGCGAAGAAGCTCCTCTGGCGCGGGTGGGGATCCGGCACGGGAGAGCTCGGCGCCGGACGCGACCCCGCGAAGGTCCGCCGCGTCGTCGACAAGGTTCTCGCCGGCCTACCGAACGCGGCGGCGAAGTAGCCGTCTAGGCGAGCGCCTTCGAAAGGGCCTCACCCCAGCCCCCGTCGTGGATCACGCGGGCCGCCGTCGCGGCCCGCAGCCGTTTCAGCGGTTCGAGCCTGCGAAGCGCGAGGCGGTACGGCCTTCCGGCCGGGCCGCGGACCTCGGTGTCCGAGAGGGCGAGGCCCCGGCGGCGGAAGTGGAGCCCGGCGAGGTCGCCCGCGATGGCGGTGGGCGTTCCCCGGAAGACGTAGGTCGCCGCGGCCGGCCCCGAGAGGAGCTCGAGGACGACGAGGCCGCCGGCGTGGGCCAGGAGGAACGCCGCCGTGTTCTCCGGCAGCTCCTCCCTGGCCGCGAGCCCCTCGTCGTCGGGATCGAGGAGCTCTGCGAGCCCGAGGGCGCAGGAATCCCGGCCGGCCCGCTTCACGATCTCCCGCGCTCCGTCGAGCCGCTCCGGGGCCGAGAAGGAGACGAGCAGCCGCTCGAAACCGGTGTCGAGGTCCGTCGCTGGCACGGCGCGGCCGTCGGCGAAGAGCCGGGTCCCCGAAGCCCGCGCGCAGCGCTCGAGCATCGCGGTCCGGGCCTTTCGGACGGCGCGGGCGAAGGCGTCGGTCCGGCGCGCGAGCCGGCCGAAATGGAAAGTGCCCGTCCGTGTGGCGAGGACGACCTCCCAGGTCCCCTCGACGAACCGGACGTCGTCGACGGATCCGAGCGGGAGCTGGAACGGGTCCGAGCCGACGGGGACGACCGTCACGTGCGTCGGCCAGACGAGGAGGCGGGCGTCGCTCGCGGGCCCGGGCTCCAGGACGGCGCCGTCGAATCGCTCGGGCACTCCGAGCCCGTGAGCGAGAAGGCCGCGAACGCGGGCCGCGTCACGGGCTTCGGCGAGCGCCCTCGCGAACGTCTCGTGCCGGCGGGCGAGCATCGAGAGCCGGAGCTGGCCCGAGGGGTGGAGGCCGAGCGTGAGGACCCGCCTCTCGTCGGAGAACGTGTCGGCGTCGAGGAACCCGACACGGACTCCGCCAACCGTTACTCCGTCGTCGTCGACGAGAGCCTCACTCTGGCCCGACAGGGCACCGCCGGGCCCCTCGGTCTCGAAGGAGCAGAGGGCGCGGCGGGTTTCGTCGCCGTCGCTCACGGGACCGGCGCCGTCAGGAGAACTTCCCGCCGCACTCGGGACAGAACTTCGGGCTCCCGTCCGCCTCGGTGCCGCAGGTCACGCACTTCTTCTTCGCGGAGACGGCCTTCCCGCACTCTCCGCAGAACTTGCCTCCCTGCGTCTTGGCGCCGCAATGCGGGCAGACGGCTCCCGTCACGGTCGCCACGTCGCGCTGCTTCATCCAGTCGACCTCGCGGGCCTTCTGGTGCACCTGCTCACGCGCGGCTTCCGCCTGGGCGGAGGCCATTTCCTCGTCGAGGTCCGGCGCGCACCCCTCGCAGAGGCCCGCCTTCCTGTTGAAGCAGACGGGGGCGCAGATCCACTTTCCGCAGCGCGTGCACTGGACGAAGAGCGGTTTTATCTCGGCCACCGCTTCCTTCAGCGCCGAGTCGTGCGCAGGGCCGCCGATGGCGCGCTGGACCTCGTAGGCTCCGCGCGCAGCGCCGCCGAAGATCCCCCCGAAGATGTTCCCGGCGGCCTGGAGGGCGGAGGTCGCCATCCCGAGCTTCGAGGGGCTGAAGCTCGACATGTACCCGTTACCGCACTTTTCGCAGAAGAACTTGAACTGGAAGCCCTTGTCGGTCGAGAGGTCTTCGAAATTGCCGGTGAACTCGATCGTCGCCACGTTTCCTCCGGTTCTGTTCTGGGCGCGAGATTATCGACCCGCCGGCGTTGTTCGGGCGAATCGTCGGGAAGAGGATCCGTGGCGGGCTCGAAACTGACCCGGTGAAAAACCCGGACCAGCGCGACGGGGTCAGGTGCCGACCCAGGCTGGGGATCCGTCGATGGGTCCGGCTGGCTTCGTGTCGACGTGGGTCGTCGCAAAGGCCTATGAACAGTGGTCCGAGGCGTCGGGCGCCGGCGTCGAGCCTTCGGGAGGTGCAGGTGGCTCGGGGCGGCACGACGGTTGCGTATGGGTGCTGTGAAACCCATGGAAATACGAACTGAACACCCCGGGGCTGGAGGGAGACGCATGAGCCACAAGAGGGACCTTCTTCTGTCGATCGCGTTCGCGGGTGCGGCGCTTCTCTTCCCGAGCGCGGCGCAGGCCGCCGAAGCTCGCGACGTTTCGCTCGTCGTTCGCGAGGCGCAGGGGGGCGAAGCGATGCGCGCCGGCGTCCGGACCCACGTCGACCCGCTCGTCGCGGCCGTCGACGCACTCGAGGTCCACCGCGACGCGATCGGGCGCGGTCCCCAGGACGGCTTCGCCTACCGGCTCGAAGAGAAGGATGCCCTCGGCCAGTCCCACGTGAGGATGTCGCAGACCTACCGCGGGATCCGCGTCCTCGGCGGAGAGGTCATCGTCCACGTCGATGGAGACGGGCTCATGGGCATGAACGGCCGGTTCGTCTCCGGTCTCGACCTGCCCGCCCTTCCGGCCCTCTCCCCGAACGAGTCGGCCGGGGCCGTCCTCGAGCGGATCGAGGCGAACGGTGGCGTAAACGTCGAGATCGTCGACGTTCTCGAGCCGGCCATCTGGGGCTACTCCGGCGAGCCCGTCCTCACCGTCCCGGTCCGGGCGATGTGGGTCGAGGACGGCGAGCTCGTCTTCGAGGACGTCCACGTCGATGCCGAAACCGGCGCGTACGTCGGCTCCGTGCCGCGGATGTACACGGTGAAGACCCGCCGGATCCACAACCTGAACCAGGCCTGCATCTCGACCGGGAACGAGCTGCCCGGGGCGCTCGTGATCTCGGAGGGGGGCTCGTCGACCGACACGGCCGTCATGGGCGCCTACAACGGCACCGGGATGACGTACGACTACTACAAGGCGGTCTTCAACCGCACCTCCTACGACAACGCCGACGCGGCGGTCGTTTCCTCCGTTCACGGCCAGTTCTCCAACGGCGCGAGCTGCACGAAGAGCAACGCGGCCTGGCTCGACTCGCCCTACAACCAGATGGCCTTCGGCGACGGCGACGGCAGCACCTTCTCGAACCTGGCCAACGGCATCGACGTCACGTCCCACGAGCTGACGCACGCCGTCTGCTCGCGGACGGCCGACCTCGTCTACCAGAACGACCCGGGCGCGCTGAACGAGGCGAACTCGGACATCCTCGGCCGCGCGGCGGCCTTCTGGGGCGGGTACGGCAGCGCCACGACGACGACCGCCTGGACGATCGGAGCCGACGTCTACACCCCCGGGACTTCGGGCGACGCGCTCCGCTACATGTACGACCCGTTCAAGGACGGCTACTCCGCCGACTACTACCCGACGCGCAACTACGCCTCGGGCTGCACGCCCTCGAGCAGCAACGACTACTGCGGCGTCCACTCCAACAGCGGCATCGGCAACCTCTTCTTCTTCCTGCTCTCGCAGGGCGGGACCCACCCGCGCGGGAAGACGACCGTCGCCGTGACCGGCATCGGCCTTTCGAAGGCCCAGCAGATCTGGTACCGCGCCCTCACGGTCTACATGACGTCGTCCACGACCTACCAGGGAGCGCGCACCGCGACGGCGAGCGCCGCCGCGGACCTCTACGGCGGCACCTGCACGGCCGACTGGCAGTCGGTCCACAAGGCGTGGGACGCCGTCGGCGTCCCGGGAACGTGGTCGTGCGGCACGACCTACACGATCGCCGGCAACGCCGGGACCGCGAGCGCCACGGTCGCTGCCGGAACCGTTTCGGCGACCGCCGACGCGAGCGGCAACTACACGCTCGCCGGCCTCGCCGCGGGGACGTACTCGGTCGTCGCCTCGAAGGCGGGCTGCACCTTCTCGCCCACGTCCCAGTCCGTCACCGTCGGCCCGAGCGCCACCGGAAAGAACTTCACCGCCACCTGCACCAGCGGTGACATCGCCCTGACGAGCGGCGTGGCCGTCACCGGCCAGAGCGTCGCCAAGAGCGCCTGGAAGTACTACTCCATCGTCGTCCCCTCCGGCGCCACGAACCTGACCCTCGCCACGACGGCTTCCACGGGCGACGTCGACATCTACACGCAGTCGGGCGCCAAGCCGACCTCGTCCGCGTACATCTGCCGTCCGTACGGCTCCTCGGGGAACGAGACGTGCTCGGCCACGAACCCGGCCGCCGGCACCTGGTGGCTCGGCGTCTACGGGTACGCCGCCGGCAGCTTCACCGTCACCGGCACCGTACACGCTCGGCGGGACGGTACCTACTCGTCTCCGGCAACGCCGGCACCTCGGGCGCGACGGTCACGGCGGGAACGAAGACCGCGACGAGCGACGCCTCGAGCAACTTCACCCTTTCGGGCCTGGCGAACGGCACCTACACGGTGACGCCTTCCAAGAGCGGCTGCACGTTCTCCCCGCCGCCGTCGGTGACGGTCGGCTCCGCCAACGTCACGGGCGTGACCTTCACCGCGTCCTGCGGCACCACCGGCACGGACCCTCTTCAACGGCGGCTTCGAGACGACCGGCTGGTCGATCGGGCCGACGCCTCCGGCGCGGCGGGCACCTGGACGAGCTCCACTTCCCGAACCACCCCCCCACGACGCCCGCACGGCGGCACGAGCTGGCGAGGTTCAACTCGTACAACGCCGCCAGCGCAGCCGGACGCGCGTCTACCGTACCCGCCGGCTTCGCGGTCGCGAGCGCCTACGCCACCGTGTCGCTCTAGGTCTGGATGTACCAGCGAGACCGTCTACGTCGACCTCCAACGACCGGATCCAGGCGCGGTCTCCACGACCGGCCCGCCTGGACGACGTCGGGACCCTCTCGCGCTACAGCGCCACGACCGGAGCGCGACGACGTACGCGCTAAGATCGACCTCGCCCGCCTACAAGGGGCAGACGGTGTACCTCCGGTTCGTCGGCATCGACCGACTCGGCCGCGTTGACATCTTCGCTCGACGACGTCAGGACGGCTGACCGGCCAGGAGAGGCGAGGCCTCTCCGCCTTCCTCGGGGCGGGGGCGCCTCCCTGGCGCCCCGCTTCTTTCGCCCTGGTCTCAGAGCGTCCGCGTCCTCGTCATCATCGAAAAGAGGCGTGCGCCCTTCGGGATCGACGAGAAGGCGTGGAAAAGGAGGACGACGCCGTCCTCCGGGGCCTTCACCTCGACGATCGCGTCGCTGGTCCGGGGTGGAAGCGTCCGGCAGCGGGAGGGGTCGACGAGCCGAGCCACGACGTCTCCGGCTTTCACGGGCGTCCCGGGCTCCACGGCGAGGTCGACCAGGCCGCCCACGGGGGCGTGGAGCGAGCGGTAGTCGCCGATCGCGCAGGCAGTGATGCGGGTCGGCGGCTCCTCCGGATCCCCGTCGAGGATTCCGAAGTGGCGAAGGGCGGATGCGATCCGGCGGGCATCCGTCCGCCCCGCCTCGAGGGAGAACGAGTTCATCGAGCCGAGCTCGACCGTGTACCCGTCGACGAGGCGGGGGACGTCGTGGCGGCCGAGGCGTCCGAAGGCGTCGGAGAGATCCTGCCACGGCACGAAGGACGCTTCGTCGAGCGCGCCGCCGAACCGGGCCGGTACCTCCAGAACGAACGGAAAGCCGAAGGCGCGCGCCGCGGCGGTCGCTCCCTCGGGGACGTAGAGGTAGCGCGGAGCGCGATCGCCGGTGTGGAGGTCCAGGATGAGGTCCCCCTCGACCGCCATCCTCTGGATCGCGAGCGAGAAGTCGAGGCGGGAGTCCGCTCCCCAGACCCGGGTCTCCGATTCGATCGCGTCGAGCGCGGCCTTGAGCGATTCGCGAAAGTCCTCGCGAATCTCCCCGACCGGAGACGACTGGTGGGCGGCCGCGAAGGAGTCGACGTCGACGTAAGAAGCCGTGGACGCCGAGCGGGACGGACCGGTGAGGTAGAGGTATCCGCGGTTGAAGTTGTTCCCGGTCAGGAAGTCGTAGACGCCGGCGACGTAGTCACCCACCTGCTGGTTCGCCGACACGGGGTTGACGCGGGGGACGAGGACGACCGTACCGCGAAGGGGTTCCCGTTCGAGGAGCTCGAAGAGCGCGACGATCGCCGCGTTGCCCTGAAGCTCGCCGCCGTGAACGTTGGCCTGGACGTAGGCGAGCGGGCGCTCCTGGCGTCCCCTGGCGACGAAGACCGGCGCCGTCTGCTCGTGCCCGGTCGCGTTGGTTCTGACGACGACGTCCCGGCGTTCCCATTTCGCCATGAAGGTCTCCTCGCTGCGAGTCTAGCGAAGAGTGGCGCGCGTGCCCGGCATGATGAGAAATCCTTCGGAGCGGAGATCCGTGATTGACAGCGTCCCCGGGGATTCGTATCTTGAGACCGTGTTGAGATGCTTTCTCAAAAAGTCTCGGCTCTCGGTCGGGTTGCCGTCCTCGCCGGCCTTCTCGCCTTCCGGCCCAGGTCCTGCGGCCGGAGAGGGGGCTCAGCCGGCTGCCAGGACCGAGGTGGTCCGCGCCCGGTGGCTGATGGGCACGGTCCTCGAGCTGCGCCTTCCTGCGGCCCTGCGGAGGTCGGAGCCCTCGCCGAGGCCGCCTTCGCGGGGGCCTCGAAAGTCGAGGCGGCAGCCTCGCTCTGGAGACCCGGAACGGAGCTCGCGGCGGTCCATGCCCGGACCGCGGCCGGAGAGTCCGTCGTCCTGTCCGAGACGCTGGGCGATCTGGTGAGCGAGGCTCTCCGCGCCGCCGAGCTGACGGGCGGGGCCTATTCTCCTGCGGTCGGAGCCCTCGTCGAGTCGTACGATCTCCGCGGGAAAGGCCGGTGGCCTTCCGGCGCCGAGACGCGGCGCGCCGTCGAGCTCGCCCGGCCCGAGGGGGTCCGATACGACCCGGCGACCCGCACCCTTCGCCTCGATCCGGGGGTCCGCCTGGACCTCGACGGCATCGCCAAGGGATTCGCTCTCGACCGCGCGGCGGCGGTGCTCCGGTCCCTCGGCGTCGACGACGCGCTCCTGAACTTCGGGGGCCAGCTCATCGTCGTGGGGCCTCCGCGAGGGGCGCCGGCCCGGGTGGCGCTCGTCGGCTCGCCGTTCGATCCGGGTGCACCCGTTTTGTCCGTCCGGATCCGGGATGGATCTCTCTCCACCTCCGCGAATACCGAACGCCTGCGGCTCGTCGCCGGCAGGGAGGCCGGGCATCTTCTCGACCCCAGAACGGGAGACCTGGTTTGCCTCGACGGGTCGGTCACGGTCCATTCTCCGAGTGCCGCGATGGCCGACGCACTCTCGACGGCCTGGGCCGTCGAGGGGCCCGAGGCCTTTCGCCGTTCTGATCCCGGATCTGCGCTCCGCCGGGCCGGAGCGCGTGGCTTTCGCTCGGGCCGTGCCGGGGCGGCGCGTGCGAGACCCTGACGGATCTACCTTTCCAGCGTCTCCGGCCGCCCGCCCGCGGCGCGGACGCCGTCGTTCACCGGCCCTGAATCCACCTCCAGAGGAGTGACCGATGAACCCGAAGGCAGAGCGCTCTTCGCGCTGCCGTTGTGTGCGATGACGTTTCACGCGGGCCCGGCCCGCTCCGACGATCCGCCCAGGGCGGCGGCCGTCGACGCCTCCCCGGCCCCGTCGAACGAGGAGCTCGCGCGGCGCATCGAAGTCCTCGCCCGCGAGCTGGAAGCCCGCAGGCTCGGTGACGCCTCCGACCCCGCTCCCCCCGCCGGAGCGGCTGGCAGGTGGGGTCTCGGTCCCGCCGCATCGAAGGTCTACGGGAAGTCCTCGGGACTTTCGATCGGCGGGTACGGCGAGTCGATCTACCAGAACTTCGACGCGACGCGCGAGAACGGCACGGCTTCGGGAAAGACGAACGAGTGGGACTACCTGCGAGCGGTCGTCTACCTCGGCTGGAAGTTCGACCGGACGTTCGTCCTGAACACCGAGATCGAATACGAGCACGCCTCGACCGGGAAGGGGGGCGAGGTCTCGGTCGAGTTCGCGACCCTGGACGCGATGCTGCGGGACGAGGTGAATCTCCGCGCGGGTCTCGTCCTCGTACCGGTGGGCTTCGTGAACGAGATGCACGAACCGACCACCTACCTCGGCGCGCGACGCCCCGACACGGAGAGCCGGATCCTGCCGTCGACGTGGCGGGCGAACGGGATCGGGGCCTTCGGCGCGGCGGGCCCGATCGCCTACAAGCTCTACCTGACCGAGAGCCTGGACGCGTCGGGGTTCAGCGCTTCCAACGGGATCCGCGGGGGGCGGCAGAGCGGAGCGCGGGCGTCGGCCGACAACCTGGCGGTCACCGGCCGCGTCGACCTCGTCTCGGTGCCCGGGCTTCTCGCGGGGGTGGCGTTCTTCACGGGCGAGTCGGGGAAGAGCCTCTCGTCGGCCGGTCAGCCCTTCGGGGCGCGCACCACGGCGTGGGACCTTCACGCGGACTGGCGTCTCGGCGCGCTCTGGCTGCGCGGAGTCTTCGCGCGGGTGACGGTCGACGACGTCGCGCTGCTCAACCAGTCCCTCGGCCTCAGCGGGAGCAAGTCGATCGGCGAGACCCAGGATGGGTACTACCTCTCCGCGGGCTACGAGCTCCTCTCGCGCTTCGCCCCCGGAAGCTCGATGGCCCTGACGCCGTTCGTACGCTTCGAGAGGACGGACACCCAGAAGGAGCGTCCCGGCCGGCTACGCCCGCGACGGAGCCAACGACAGGAAGGCCTGGACGGTCGGCCTGGACTTCAAGCCGATACCGCAGCTCGCTCTGAAGGTCGACTGGCAGGGCTACACGGACTCCGCCCATACCGGCACCCCGCAGTGGAATGTCGCTCTTGCCTATCTCTTCTGACCCCGCGGCGAGCTCCCGCGCCGGCCGCGGCGCGCAGCAGGCGCGTGCGCTGCTCGCGCTCGTCTCGCTCCTGCCGGGAGCGGCCGGAGCGGCCGTCTTCGAGACGCAGGAGCAGGCGCTCTCCCGGGCGTTCCCTCCGCCGGCGCGCGTCGTTCGGAGCACGTCCTTCCTGTCGGAGCAGCAGCTCGCGGAAGCGAGAAAGACGGCGCAGGCGCCCGTCGACTCGGCGATCGTGACGCGGTACCCGGCCTTCGGCGCGGACGGAACGCTCCTCGGGACCGCCTACTTCGACGCCCACGTCGTGAGGACGGCGCGCGAGGTCCTGATGGTCGTCGTCGCACCCGACCGAAGCGTGCGGAGCGTCGACGTCCTCGCCTTCGGCGAGCCGCAGGACTACCTTCCACGCGCCGGTTGGCTGGCGAGGGCGGAAGGGAAGAAACAGGAGGAGGGGCTCTTCGTGGGGAGGGCCCTGGCTCACGTGACGGGGGCGACGCTCACGACGCGCGCCATCGCCGCGGCGGTCCGGCGGGTCCTGGCGGTTCATTCACTCCTGGGCGAACCGGCGTTGCCGGCGAAATGAGAAGACGATGAGATACATGGAACAGGGCGGCTTCCAGAACAACCCCTCACCCGCCTGACGCTCTGGGGGACGTTCGTCTTCCTGACCGGCCTCTGGGCCTCGAACTTCGGGATGTACTTCTCGAGGATGGGCCTCGGGCCGTCGAGCGTCGCCGCGTACTACCGAGATCCGACGAGACGTTCCAGCCCGCGCGAACCTTCGGGTCGATGGTCGAGTCGTCGCACGGACACTTCGCCATGATGGCCATGGTCCTCCTCGTCCTGACGCACCTCGCGGTCTTCGTTCCCGGCCCGAGACGTCTGAAGACGGCCTTCGTCGTCGCGACCTTCGCCTCGACGTTCCTCTCGGAGGCTTCCGGCTGGCTCGTGCGCTTCGTGCATCCTGGTTTCGCGATCCTCAAGCCGGTCTCGTTCCTCGCCTCGCAGGTATTCCTCGGGCTGATGCTCGGCCTCCTCGGAGCCTTTCTCCTCGCCGCGGCCCGGCGCAGGGACCCCAGAATGGTCGAGGACCGGCGGGTCGCGGCGGAGCCGGCCCGTCGCGCGGCGGAGGACGGGAGAGGCTGAACCTCAGGGCACCCGGAAGGTCGTCGTCGCCCGGCCGCTCCCGCTCCGCCCCGCCGCCGATTCAACCTTTCCCAGGTCGAGCGTCACGGTGACGTCCTCCCCCTGGCGGAAGTCCTGCGACGGCACGAAGCGGAGGAGGCGTTCCTCCTCCCGCCACTCCACCCTGCCCGGGATCTCCCCGGAGAGCGACCCGACGGCGAGGATCGCCCCATCTTCCACCGAGCTCGCGTCGAGCGGAACCGTGACGAAGAAGCTGACTGCGACCCTCCTGGCCGCGACGACCGAGCCCGGGGCGGGGAAGACGTCCGCCACGCCGGGTTCGATGGTTCGCGGACCGGAGGTGTGACCGAACGGGATCTCCAGCGCGACCTGGACGAAGAGGGGAGGGATGGGCGGAGGAGGAGGGAGAGGGATTCGCCCGTCGCCCACCGCGTCGATCGCCAGGACCAGAAGGAAGACGATCGTGACGACGGCGAGGACGATCAGAACGACGGGGACCTTCTCCAGGACGATCTTCGCCTCCACCCGCTCTCCGGCCTGGACGTCGAACTCCTTTTCGATCGGCCCCTTCAAGGGGACGACGTCGCCTTTCTCGTCGATCTTCTTCGAGGTCCGGATCGCGTAGCGGCCGGGACGGAGGTCCCCCAGCGACCAGGACGAGGCCATCGAGCGGGCCACGATCGATCGGTTCCCGCTCTCGACGCGGGCCAGCTCGGCCAGGACGGGGTGATTCACGAGAACGCCGGAGTCGCGGTCTCCCGTCGTCTGGTAGACGGACACGGCGACCTCGCCCGAGCCGGACCGTCCGCCGGCGAGCGCGGAGCGGGACAGGCCGACGGAGACGCAGCCGTCGAGGGCGAAAGGGCGCGAGGCGATGAGAAGAAGGCGCGGACGAGTCCGGCGGATCGACCGAGGTGTCCATCGGGCCGAATCGTGGCGCTGGGTTCGCCGACTGTCAACGAATCGTGTATTTTCCGGTCGGAGGCCCCATGAAGAACGCCCTCGTTGGCGGCCGCGCTGGCGGCGGCTCTGCGGCTGTTCCCGTCTCCTGCCGTCGCGGCGGGGACGGCGTACCGGTGACGCTTTTCGCCGTGGCGGGCGTCGAGGGTCGACCGGCGATCGCGAGACCGGCGCGGACGGGTCGTTCTGGGTCCCCGCCGCCGAGTACGACAACCCGACCGGCGGCTGGAAACCACTCGTCAGGCGCCTCGCCCCGTCGGGCGCCCTCACGACATGGGATCTCGACGCGACGCCCCGCTCGTTCTTCCCGGTCGCCGTCCGGAGGCACGTGGGAACCGGACGGGTCCTCGTCCTCGTGCCGCTCACGGCCGAGCAGCGGGCGCTCGTCTATTCGCTCGATCCCGCGACGGGAAGCGCGACGCGTACGGAGGTTCCGTTCCTCGCGCGGTCGATGCGGCTCGACCCGCAGGACGGTTCGGCGTGGCTCGTCGGGCGCGACATGGTGGCGCGTCTGGCGGGAGGCACCCTGACGACGTGGACCATCGCGGGGGTCGTGGAGGCCGCGAGGCAGTTCGACGCGGCCCGGCGCCTCTGGCTCGCGACGGAAGGCGGGGTGCTCCTGTCGCTCACGCCGGAGGGCGCCGTGACGCTCTGGGGGCCGGCTCGTCTCCGGGCACGCTCCTGACCGTCGACGAGACGGGGACCCAGCTCTGGGGGATGGATGGCGCACGAGACCGGCTCGTTCGCTTCCGCCCCGCGACCGGAGAGAGGACCGAGTTCCCGGAGGTCCGCGCGGTCTCGAACTGGGCGGGAGCGGGCGCGACCGCCGGAACCGTGCTTCTGGCGGCCTCGTACGGGCCGCACCTCCTCGCCAGTGCGACCGCCGACAGAACGGACGGAACGACGACGACCTGGACCGCGACTCCGGCCGAGGCCGGGTCTCCGACGACCGTCGCGGCCTCGGCCGTGCCGGTGGCACGACGGCGCACCGATACGACCGTCGAGTCGACCGTCCGAACGGTCTACTCCCCGGCAGACGGCGGCCGCTCGCTCTTCACGACGAGCGGCGAGGCCTATCGCGCGCCTGCCGTGGGCCGGAGACGGGGAGCTCCTCGTCGTGACGGGTGCCGTGGAGCGCTGGACTCCTCTGCCGGCCGGATCGCCGTTCGTGACGCGGCAGGTCCTTCCCGTCGCCGTGGAGGTCCGGCCCGGCGACCCGACGCGGAACTTCTTCACGGAGGTCACCGTCGCAAACCTCGACGCCGATCGAGACGTCGTCCTGACCCTCGCGACGGAGAACGGGACGTACACCCTTCCCGTCGACCTCCCCGCGGGAGCGACGCGCGTCTTGCCGAACGTCGTCCAGGCGTTCCGCGATCTCGGCGGCGCGCTCCCCGCCGGGCGAGACGGTGGCGGGGACGCTCGCGGCCGCGTTCAAGAACGGCTCGGGAAGCCTCGCGGCACGCGTGTTCACCCGCTTCCCCGACGCCTCGACGACGGGGCTCGGCTTCACGTCGCTCGACGCCTCCCGCGAGGTGAAGGTCTTCCGCAAGGCGCTGAACGGGCTGAAGAACACGACCGCGTTCCGAACGAACGTGGCGGTCGCGAACCTCTGCGGTTTCGAGGGGGCGTGCGCGACGCTCGACATCTCGGCCGATTTCTTCGACGACTCCACCGGCGCGCGGGTCGGAGGTGCGGCCCTCCGTGTGCCGCCCGGGCAGTGGCGGCAGCTCGACGTTCCCCTGAAGGCGTTTCCGGGCGCGGTCGGAGAGACGTTCTCGGTCCTCTTCACACCGTTTTCGGTGGAGGCGACGGGTTACGACGCCTACGCGACGATCATCTCGGAATCCAACCAGGACGCGGCGTTCGTCCGGGCCCTGCCTGCGGACAGGGCCTCGAACCTGACGCTGCCCGTCGTCACCGACGCCGGCGGTATCGGCACCCGCTTCACCTCGGAATGCGCCCTGACGAACACGACGGGCGGGCCCGCCGTGGCGGACGTGTCCTTCACGTCCTCGAAATCGGGGAACACGGTCTCCGAAACGCTGACCCTCGGGACGGGGCTGGGCGTCCTCTGGCCGAACGCGGTGGACCATTTCCGGGCGATCTCGCCGGGCGCGGTCGCCGCGGACGACTTCGGACCGGTCCGAATCGCCTTCCGGGACTTCGCGTCCGGATTCGCTTCCGTGAGGACGACGGCGACGAACGGGACGGGACTCGGCTTTACCGCGATCGACCCGTTCGTCGAGCGGGCCAAGCGAACGAAGCGGATCGTCGGTCTCGTCCAGAACGATCGTTTCCGGACGAACCTGGCGGTCGTTCACGCGGGCGCCACGGGATCGGATCCGGCTGCGCAGATCACGGTGAGGGCCACGGTGAGGGACGGGAGCGGAAACGTCGTCGGGACGCCGCTGGAGAAGACGCTCGGGCCGGGACAGCTCGACCAGTGGACGAAAGTCCTGTCGGACTTCCTCGGGACCTCGGGAGAAGGGTTCACCGCCACGATCGAGCGGACGGACGGCTTCGAGCCGTTCGATGCCTACGTGACCGTCATCGACAACGTTTCGACGGACCCGGTATTCGTAAGGGCGGAATAGGTCGCAGAACGCTCCGCGCACGCGTATCCTTGACCCATGGTTTCTTTCCCCCCGAAGGCTGCAGGTGTGAGGGAACCTTCCCCGCGCGGCGCGGCCGGGCCGCACCTCCTCGACAACCTGGGAGAGCTCTACCTTCTCGACGGCGCCGTCCTGACGATCGGGGCGGCGCGAGAGAACGACGTCGTCGTGCGGCTCCCGGGCGTCTCGCGCCAGCACGCCCGGATCGTGCGAGAAGGGGGCGGGGTCTTCTGGCTCGAGGACGTCGGAAGCCGCTACGGCTCGACGGTGAACGGTGCGGTCGTCACCAGGGTGCGCCTCTCCCACGGCGACGAGATCGCCATGGGCGGGTGGCGAGCCACCGTGAGCCTCGACTGACGTCCCCGCCGGGTTCGCCGGTCCTCGTCTAACATCGGCCCACCAAACCGGGGGAGTCGGAGCCGCCGAAATGCCTCTTGCCGAAGGGATCCGTCTGGGGAACTGCCGCCTCGTCCGAAAGCTGGGCGAGGGGGGGATGGCCGAGGTCTGGGAGGCCGTCGACGTCACCCTGGAAAGGCGAGTCGCCATCAAGGTCGTCAAGGAGACGATCTCGAGCCTGCCGGAGTTCGACGCGCGGTTCCGCCGGGAGGCCAGGACGGCGGCCCAGCTCGAGCACCCGAACATCCTCCAGATCTACGGGTTCGGCGTCGAGGACGGGATTGCCTACATCGAGATGCCGTACCTCTCGGGAGGGACGCTCTCCACCCGCCTCGAAGCCGGTCCGCCGCCTCCGGCCGGGACCGTCTGCGAGTGGGTCGACGACCTCGCCTCGGCCCTCGACGCCGCCCACGCGCAGGGCATCATCCACAGGGACCTCAAATCGGCAAACGTCCTCTTCGACCAGAGCGGCCGGATCGTTCTCGGGGACTTCGGCCTGGCAAAGAGCATGGCCGACGCGTCGGGCCTGACCGCGGCCGGGACTCTGATGGGGACCCCGATGTACCTCTCTCCCGAGCAGTCGAGAGGGGAGTCGCTGACCCCCGCGTCCGACCAGTTCTCGCTCGGGGTCCTCGCCTACCGGATGCTGACGGGACGGCTTCCGTGGGGGGCGAACGCGGCGCCCGCCCTCGTGATGATGCGGATCGTGTCGGACGCCCCGCCGCCGCCGTCGACTCTCCGGCCCGAGCTCCCCCCGCGGTGGACGCGGTCTTCGGCCGGGTCCTCGCGAAGAAGCCCGGCGAGCGGTACGAAAGCTGCGGCGCTTTCGCCGCGGCGCTGACCGCGGTGCTCCTGTCGCGGCGGGTCCCCGCGATCGTCGACACGCCGACCGTCGCCGTCTCCCAGCCCGTCCTCGTCGCCCCGGCGCCGGCTGCGGTGCCGGTCCGGCCGGCCCGGGATTTCCCCCGGTCGGGCCCGGCCGCCGCGCCGGCCCCCGCCCCGCGGCGGACGTGGCTCGTCGTTCTCCTTCTCCTGTTTCTCGGAGTGAATTCCGTCGTCCTCGCGCTCGTCGTCTGGGACAAGATCGGGTCCAGGCTGCCGTGGGCGGCCCCCTCGGGGGAGCCGGACCCCGTCGCCACGCCCATGGCCGTGCCCTCTCCCTCGCCCTTGCCGGAGCGGACTCCGGAGCCGCCGGTGGATCCGCTCGTCGTCGTCGAGAAGACGCCGGAGCCCGCGGTCCTCCCGTCCGCGACGCCCGCGCCTGCCGTGCCGACGGAGGTCCCGACTCCGGTGCCGACTCCGACCCCGACGGTCGAGCCGTCCCCCACGCCCCTTCCCTCACTACCGCAAGGGGCGATCCCGCCCGTGCGGACGACGGATGTCCGTCCGACCTTCTCGGACGACGTCATGCGCCGTCACGCGGGCCTGGACGGGCGGGTCGAGCTCGAGGTGCTCGTTCTCGCCGACGGGAGCATCGGCTCGATTCAGGTCGTGCGCGGGATCGCCCAGGAGATCGACGACGTCGTCGTCCAGGCGGCCAGGCGCCAGCTCGCCTACACGCCAGCGTCCCTGCGGGGCCGGCCCATTCCGGCCCGGACCACGGTCGTCGTGGGCGTACGGTTCCGGCTGGCGGCGTCTCCGGGCTGAAAGGTCAGGCGACCGCCGCCTTGCGATCGCCCGGCCGGCTGGCGACGTCCTCGTCGGAAGCGCGGGCGGCGAGCCGGAGAGCCTTGGACGGTTTCATCCCCTGGACCACCGCGATCTTCCCGTCGGGGAAGAAGTCCGCGAACGAGACCGACGTCGCGGCCTCGAGGCGGGCGGCGACGGCTTCGGCGCGGGCGGTGTCGAGCGAGAGGCCGTGGGTGGCCAGGTCGCCGCTCATGCGGTGGCGCAGGAGGTGGATCCGCTGGAGCGTCGAGAGGTAGGCGCCCCGCCAGATGGCGAGGTAGGGACGGTGGTCCATCGGGTTGACCGAGAGGACCTTCCTGAGGCGGTTCGCCGGGAGAAACGTGTACATGCTGACGTCGGGGCGCTGGCGCAGCACCCACTGGCGGGCCGTCTCGAACCGGGTGTAGGACGCCGTGCGGATGTCCTGGTCGGCGTTGTAGAGGAGCCCGCGTCGAGCGGCGAAGCCGGCGACGCCCTTCGAGACGTAGGGGGCGAGCGGGTCGAGGACGATGATCAGGTCGGCGCCCTTGCGGATCGCCTCCGTGAAGTTGGACGTCCGCGTCACCGCCCCGTCGACGTAGTAGCGCTCGCCGATCTTCGTCGAGGCGAATGCCGGGTTGATGCTGAGGGAGGCCTGGATCGCCTTGCTGACGGGAACGTTGTCGAAGCCGGGCTCGCCGAAGAGGACGTGCTCGCGGGCGTCCTGGTCGGTGGCGCCGACGAAGAGCCTGCGATTCAGCTTCCGGAAGTCGTTCGTCGCCCCTGGGCGCGTGAAGAGGTAGCGAAGCATCGCCTCGTACCCCTCGGCCTGGAACGGAGCCGTGAGGAGGTCGCTGTAGTCGAGGAAGAAGGACGAGAAGGAGGGGTTGGCCTTCCCTCTCAGGACGTCCGTGAGGGTCGTGGCGAAGCCGCGGAGGGCGTTTTCGAAGGGGGTCGCCAGGCTGGCGAGATTGATGTGCGCCACCTTCAGGAGCGACAGGTCGACCTTCGGCACCCGTTCGCACGGGTGGCCCGCGATCGCCGCCATGAACTCGTCCACGGAATAGCCGTTGGCGAGGATCCCGGACAGGACGGCCCCGGCGCTGATCCCGAAGTACAGGTCGAAGGCGTTGAGGGCGCCGGGCGGCAGGCAGTCGGCGAGGCACTTCAGCGCGCCCATCTCGAAGTAGAGGCCCGTGATGCCGCCACCGGAGGCGCAGAGCGCCCGCGACCCTTTCGTGCGGGCGATCGTCATCCGGACGATCTCGTCGACGACGAGCTGGCCGAAGTCGGCAGGCGCCGGGAGGCGCGAGCAGCTGGGGTCGAGGTAGCAGACGGAGGGGTCCCTCAGAACGTGGCCGATGCCGCGTGCGCCGAGCCTGCGAATGAGGTCGTCCACCTGGGCCGAGTCGCGCCCCGAGATCAGGGCGAGGATCCTGTGGAATCCGTAGCGGAGCTCGATGTCGTGCTCGGCGTCCATCATGTCGAGAAGGCGCATCGTCTTCTCGAAGTGGTCCTCGAGGCGGGCGGAAGGCCCGGACATCGTCCTCAGGTCGAGGACGACGGCGTTGAAGTAGCCGTGGTGCAGCGCCTCGTGCGCCTCGACGACGTCCTGCCGGAGGACGAATCCGAGGGTGACGGCTTCGAACCGGAAGGCGGTGCCGCCGTTCTCGCGGGAGCGGACGGCCCCGGGAACGGAGCCGAGCACGCCGAAGAGGCTGTCGGAATGCGCGCGGCTCGGCGCGAAGTAGAGGATCCGCTTCCGGACCGGTTGTCCCTGCCGGGGGACCTGCTCGCCCTTCGTCACCGCTCCACCTCCCACATCCCCCTCGAGACGGGCGGTTCCGCCGCGATTCCCGCCGGGAACAGCGACCCGACCCCCCGGACCCGACCGGAAACCGGGCAGACCCACTCTCCAATGTCTACTTTTTGACGCGGTGCGTCAAGGGGCTCGAACCGGGTCTGCGACGGCGTTCACGCTCCATGTGAAACTACGGGTGAGGAAGGAGCCCGACATGCCGACCGCTCGCGAACGGACCGCCCTTTGGGGCCGCACAGTCTTCAGGGTCCTGGGGCAGAACCGTGTCAGCCAGACCGGTATCGTCGTGACGACCGCCACCGGAATCTCCATGGTGTTCCTCTGGATCATCGAGACCCTGCGGGGAGGGCACGAGCACCCGTACTCGGGAATCGTCCTGTTCCTCGTCCTGCCGGCGGTGTTCGTCGCCGGGCTCGTCCTGATCCCGGCGGGCTTCTTCCTCCAGCGGCGCGCCGACCGCAAGGCCGGACGGGAGAACGAGCCGCCCCCGCCGATCGACCTGACCTCGCCGAAGTTCCGGCGCGTGTTCACCTTCGTCGTGATCGCGACCCTGGCGAACGCCACCCTCGTCGGCTTCGCCTCCTACAAGGGGCTCGAGGTGATGGACTCGGTCGGGTTCTGCGGAGAGGCGTGCCACACGGTGATGGCGCCCGAGCTGGCGGCGTACAAGGGTTCGCCTCACTCGCGCATCGGCTGCGTCGAATGCCACATCGGAGCGGGAGCCTCCTGGTTCGTCCAGTCGAAGCTCTCGGGGACGCGCCAGGTCGTCGCCGTCGCCCTCAAGACCTATTCCATGCCCATTCCCTCGCCGGTCCGCCACCTCCGGCCCGCGCGGGAGACCTGCGAGCAGTGCCACTGGCCCCAGCGTTTCACGGGGGACCGCGTCATCGTCAAGAAGAAGTACGCAGAGGACGAGAAGAACACCGTGCTGACGACGGTCCTCGTCATGCACGTCGGAGGGATGAACGCGCAGGGGAGCGTCGGCATTCACGGCCGGCACCTCGACGCCGGCTCGCGGATCAGCTACACGGCCCTCGACGAGCGCCGCCAGCAGATCGCCACGGTGAGCTACCGCGACGACGCCGGCAAGACGGTCGACTACGCGAGCACGGAGCTGAAGCCGACGGCGGACGCCCTGGCGAAGGGCGAGGTGCGGTCGATGGACTGCGTCGACTGTCACAACCGGCCGACGCACGCCTTCGAGCTGCCCCACAGGGGCCTCGACCGCGAGATCACCGCGGGCGCGATCAGCCGCGACCTTCCCTTCGTCAAGAAGCAGGCCCTCGAGCTCCTCAAAGGGACTTACGAGAGCCAGGACGCGGCGGCGAAGGCGATCGGCGACGGCCTCACCGCCTACTACGCGAAGCAGTACCCGGAGATCGCGGCTTCGAAGAAGGCCGAGATCGAGAAAGCCGTCCAGGCCGTCCAGGCCGTCTATCGCCGGAACGTCTTTCCGGACATGAAGCTCGTCTGGGGCTACCACCCGAACAACATCGGCCACGAGGACTTCCCGGGCTGCTTCCGCTGCCACGGCGGAAACCACGAGTCCAAGGACGGGAAGCCGATCTCGGCCGACTGCGAGGCCTGTCACCAGGTGCTGGCGATGGAAGAGGAGAACCCGGAGATCCTGACCCAGCTCGGCCTGAAATAGGTTGCGCCGGGCCGCGGGGGGATCTCCGCGGCCCGGGAACGACCCGCTTCGAGTCCCGTTCCAGTCCCTCCTGATGCGTTTGCATCAGGAGGTTTGGGGTCCGGGCCGGAAGGTGGTGTGTTCGGCCGATGTTCCGGACCCCGTGTGGCCCGTATGATTGCCGGCCGTGACGGAGGTTACCTTGCCCGATCCGCGTCCCGACCGTCCGCGCCGTTCGGCGCGTCTGATCCTGCTCGCCACCGCCCTCGCCTTCGCTCTCGTCCGGGTCGCCGCAGCGCAGGAAAACTCCGACTGTCTCGGGTGCCACTCCGACAAGACCCTCACCAAGCAGCGGGCGGGCAAGACCGTCTCGCTTTTCGTGGACGAGAAGCGGCTCGGGAAGTCGGTCCACGCCGACGCCCCCTGCGTCGGCTGCCATTCGGCCCTTTCGGGGAAGGAGCTTCCGCACGACGAGAATGTCGGGGCGCCGACGTGCGACGCCTGCCACGGCGACATCGTGAAGATGTACGCCGAGAGCCTTCACGGGAAGGCCGTGAAGAAGGGGGACGCCTCGGCGCCCCGCTGCTGGACGTGCCACACGGGACACGACGTCGTGAAGGTGAAGGACCCGAAGTCCCCGGTTCTCCCGCAGAAGGTCCCGTTCCTCTGCGGGAAGTGCCACCGGGAGGGGACCGCGGTCCAGCTCCAGCACGACATCCCGCAGGACCGGATCCTCGAGAACTACACCGAGTCGATCCACGGCGAGGGGCTCCTGAAGAAGGGCCTCACCGTCTCGGCGACGTGCGTCTCCTGCCACACCCCGCACTTCACCCTTCCGCACACCGACCCGCGCTCCTCGATCGCCCGGGGCAACATCGCGAAGACCTGCGCGGCGTGTCACTCGAACATCGAAGGCGTGCACCAGAGGATCATCAAGGGCGAGCTCTGGGAGAAGGAGGCGAACGTCCTCCCGGCGTGCGTCGACTGCCACCAGCCGCACAAGATCCGGAAGGTCTTCTACGACACGGGGCTGGCGGACCAGGAATGCCAGAAGTGCCACGCGCAGAAGGACCTGAAGGCGAAGGACGGCCGTTCGATGTACGTCGACGGCACCGAGCTCCTGGGCTCGCGGCACCAGAAGACCCGCTGCTCGCAGTGCCACGCCGAGGTCAAGCCGTCGCTCGAGCGGCCCTGCGCCACGATCACGGCGAAGGTGAACTGCGGTTCCTGCCACGCCGAGGTCGTCCAGCAGTACGCGAAGAGCACGCACGGCAAGCTCGTTCTCCGGGGCGACCCGAACGGCCCGCCCTGCGCGGAGTGCCATGGGACGCACGGCGTCAAGGGGCGGACCGACCCGCTCTCGATCACCTTCGCCAGGAACGTCCCGAAGCTCTGCGCCCGGTGCCACCGCGAGGGCGAGAAAGCCGCCCGCCGCTACACGGGGGAGCAGCACCAGATCATCGAGAACTTCACGGAGTCGATCCACGGCAAGGGGCTCCTCGAGAGCGGGCTCGTCGTGAGCGCCACGTGCACGTCGTGCCACACCGCACACAGCGTCCTGCCGGCGAGCGACCCCGAGTCGAGCGTGAACCCGGCCAGGCAGCCGGACACCTGCGGCCGCTGCCACCACGGCGTCGAGGAGAAGTTCCAGAGGAGCATCCACTCGAAGCTCGTCTCGAAGTCGAAGGAGCCGCTCCCCGTCTGCGAGGACTGCCACTCCGCGCACACGATCCGCCGGACGGACCAGGTCGGCTTCAAGCTCGCCGTCATGACCTCCTGCGGCAAGTGCCACAAGGAGGTCACCCAGACCTACTTCGACACGTTCCACGGGAAAGTGTCGCAGCTCGGCTACGCCAAGACGGCCAAGTGCAACGACTGCCACGGCGCGCACGACATCCTCCCGCCGTCGAACCCGGCTTCCCGCCTCTCCCGCGACAACGTGGTCGCCACCTGCCAGCAGTGCCACCCGGGAGCGACCCGCCGGTTCGCGGGCTACCTCTCGCACGCGACGCACCACGACAAGGACAAGTACCCCATCCTCTTCTTCACCTTCTGGGGGATGACGTCGCTCCTCGTCGGGACCTTCACGATCAGCGGAATCCACACGCTGCTCTGGCTGCCGCGCGCGCTCAAGATGCGCAAGGAGCTGAAGGCCGAGGAGGCGGCGCACGGCGCGGCCGACGAGAAGGCGCTCCAGTTCGTCCGGTTCACGCGCCTCGAGCGGACGATGCACATCTCGCTGATCGTCAGCTTCATCACTCTCGCCCTGACCGGGCTGACGCTGAAGTTCTCGTTCACGGCCTGGGCGCGGACTCTCGCCAAGGCCTTCGGCGGGTTCGAGGGGGCCGGCTTCCTCCACAGGGCCGCCGCGGTCCTCATGTTCACGATCTTCGTCACGCACATCGTGGACGTCATCCGGCGGAAGAGGCGCGAAGGGAAGACCTGGATGCAGATGGCGACCGGGCCGAACACGATGCTGCCGACGATGAAGGACGCCCGGGACGTCGCCGGGACCATCAAGTGGTTCCTGGGCCTCGGCCCGAGGCCGCAGTACGGCCGCTGGACGTACTGGGAGAAGTTCGACTACTTCGCCGTCTTCTGGGGCGTCTTCATCATCGGCTCCACGGGCCTGCTCCTCTGGTTCTCCGAGCAGTTCACGAGGCTCCTCCCGGGGTGGCTCCTCAACGTCGCCACGATCATCCACAGCGACGAGGCCCTCCTCGCCGTCGGCTTCATCTTCACGGTCCACTTCTTCAACACGCACCTGCGTCCCGAGAAGTTCCCGATGGACATCGTCGTCTTCACCGGCCGGATGTCCGTCGACGAGCTGAAGCGCGACAAGCCGGCCGAGTACGAGGCGCTCGTGGCGAGCGGGAAGCTCGAGGAGAACCTCGGGGAACCCTACCAGCCCGTGGTTCTCAAGGCGGTCAAGGCGTTCGGCTGGGTTGCGCTGACGATCGGATTCCTCACGGTGCTCTGGATCATCTTCGCGATGCTCTTCTCGTATAAATAGGTAACCGCTCCCTTACCGGAGTTCTCTGCCGCCCCGGGGCCTCTGTCCCGGGGCGGTTGCCTTTCGTGGGGCTTCCGTGCCGAGCTGGATTGGTGCATCGGGAGGACGAGAGGAGGCGAGACCAAGAAGAGGCGAGACCAAGAAGGGGAGAGACCGAGAGACCGGGAGACCGAGAGAGCCAGCTTCACCGTCCCGTCGCTTCGGCAGGGGGCCGCGTGCGGTGCGGTACGTCCCGCGGCCGCCTGCTGCGCGCGCACGACCCGCTTCCGAGCTCGCTGCGGCCGGGCGGCGCGCCCGCGCGAACTCCTCGCTTCGCTCGTCAGACACGCGCGCGGGCTTCATCCCCGCCCGGTCCTCGCGAGCTCGAGCGGGTCCCCGTGCGTGCTCGGGGGCGGCTCGCGGACGTACCGCCCCACCCGCGGCCGGCGAGCTTCAGAGATCCACAGGGAGCCGTCTTCTGCGGCGAGCGGCCTACGGGGTCAGTTCCGTTTTTCGTTCATCCTGGATCGCGCTTGGTGGACTGCGGGCAGGATGTCTGGCGATTTGCAACGAAAAACGGAACTGACCCTGGCGGACTGGCGGATGGCGGATCTAGTAGAAAATCAAGACCTGCCCCCCTCTCTGGGCGACCCGTTTCTCGAGCTTTGCTTCGCCTGGATCCGAGCGGGTGGGAGGGGTGTTCCGCGAGCGACTTTCGAGCACGAGCGGGGCCCCGCACGGCTCCGCGAGCAGGCCGCCGGATCAGGCGAGCGCACGTGTTCGACGAGCAGTGCGAGGAGTTTGCGCTCGCCCCGGCGGCCCGCGCAGTGGAGCCGATGCGGGTCGCTCGCGCGCAGCAGTCGCCGTGGGACACCCTTCCCGCCCGCGACTCGTGCGGCACGGTGAGGTGGATTGGCGTTCTCCCCGTCCTCCGTCCTCCGTTCCCCGTTCTCCTTTTCCGGCCGGCCCCGCTCACAGGCGGATGGCCCTGCCATGCGAACGTGAAAAGGGCCCGGTCGTCGTGGACCGGGCCCTTCGGGGTGCGAGTTGGGCCGGGATCAGCCCTTCTTGTTCTTCTCTTCCGCGGCCTTCTCGGCCTCGGCGCGGGCCTTCTCCTCGGCGGCGTGGATCCGCTCGAGCTCGAGGGGGTGCTCCTCTTCCATCTCCTTCTCCGAGAGCATGCCGTCGTACCAGGCGGTGTTCATCGGGTAGGAGTCGGGGTTGAAGATCACGAAGTAGAAGTGCCAGACGATGATCGCGAGGGTGGCGAGGATGGCCTCGTAGTAGTGGATCGTCCGGGCCACGTCGTAGCCGAGCTTGCCGAAGAGGTTCAGGAAGCTGTTGTCGAGCCACATCGCGAAGCCGGTCCCCGCCATCACGATCGTCCCCCAGATGAGCGCCCAGTACTCGGCCTTCTCGATGTAGCTGAACCGGTCGAGCCGGGGCTTCACGTGCGAGATGCCGAGGTTGTACTTCAGCACGTCGAGGACATCGCGGGCGTCCTGGAGGCGGATCCAGAGGTCCTTGACGAGCTGGCGGCCCCGGACCGTGAAGATGATGTAGTAGAGGTGGTAGACGGAGGCGAGGCACATCACGACCGCCGCCACCCTGTGGAGGAGGCTCCGGAGGTCGAAGGCCCTGCTCGAAAGGCCCCGGATCGAGACGACCCACCAGGAGTCGGGGAAGCGGAGCATGAAGCCGGTGATCACGAGGAGGATGAAGCTGAGTGCGAGGGAGCCGTGCTGGAGGCGCTCCTCGAGCGTCATCCTGAGGTAGAGCCGGTGCTTCGCCGGTTCTTCTTCGATCTCGCCGCGGCGGATCTTCCGGTGGTGGCTCCACTTCTTCCGGAAGTCGAGGAGGTTGTGCCCGGCCATGCCGCCGATCGTCCCGACGATGAGGCCGGCGTAGATGAAGGTGATCCACCAGAGGACCGGCTCCTCCTGCTTCGAGGAGGCGTCGACGTGGATCTTTCCGTTGGCGAAGCGGGCCCCGGCGCCGGGGTGGCACTCGCCGCAGGTCGCGACGAGGTTCTTGCTGCTGATCGTCGAGGCGGGGTCCGAGGAGGGGAGGATGTCGTGGGAGCCGTGGCAGCTCGCGCAGTTTGCGACCGCGACGGAGCCCCCCTTCACCGCGAGGCCGTGGAAGCTCTCGTCGAAGGTCTGGAAGCGGTCGCTCTCGATCCCGTACTTCTGGGAGAGGCGGAGCGAGCCATGGCACGGGGTGCAGACCCTCTGGGAGACGTTCGCCGCGGCGACCGGCGACAGCGGGTCGTCGGTCTTCATGATGCCGTGCTCGCCGTGGCACGTCGTGCAGGTCGGCGCTTCGCGGACGCCCTTGGCCAGCGCCTTTCCGTGGGCGCTCCTGGCGAAGACCGCGTCGATCTTGCCGTGGCACCTCGCGCAGATCTTCTCGATGGCGAGGGGATCCATCGCGGCGCCGGGGGCCGACCGCTTCCGGACGGTGTGGGCGCCGTGGCAGTCGACGCAGTTGGCCGCCTTGTCGTTGCCGGCGAGGAGGGCGCGACCGTGGACGCTCTTCTCGTACTGGGCGATGAAACCGGCGCTCGGGGCGACCCGGGCGCGGACGTCGGCGCTGTCGAGGTGGCAGTGGAGGCAGACCTTTTCCTGGGCCTGTTTGGCGGTGGCCGCCGGGGCGCCGTCCGGCGCGGACGTGACGCGGGTCTTGTGGCAGGTGAGGCAGGCCGGAGCCTCCTTCACCTTCGCGGCCGCGGCGGCGCCGTGGGCGGACGTCGCGTAGAGGTTCACCTCGGTCTCGTGGCAGGAGGCGCAGATCTTCGAGACGGCTGCGGCCGACACCGGGGATGCGGGGTCCGCCGGCTTCTTCACGTCGTGCCCGCCGTGGCAGTCCTGACAGGCGATCGCCTCGGGGTCCGCGAGCATCATCGGGTGGAACGCGTGCTTCTCGGCCATGCCGTCGTGGCAGGAGGAGCACGAGACGGCTTTCAGCTTCGCCCCGTGGGGGAGCTCCTTGATCTTCGCGAGGTCCGCGTGGCAGTCGGTGCAGGCGAGCCCGGCGTCTCCGTGGACCGAGCTGGCGAGCGCCGCCTTCGGGGGTTTCTTCCCCTTTCCGGACGCTTCGGAGTGGCAGGCGAGACAGTCGTCGTCGGTCGGCGGCTTTGCCGAGGCGGTGTTCGCCAGGGCGAAGGCGGCGAGGATGACGAGGAGAAGAACGAACCCGGCGTGAAGCCGGGCGAGAGGCTCGGAATGAGAACGGTCGGTCACGGTTTCCCCCGGGCGGATTATTCGGACCGGGGCTGGCCTCATCAATGATTCAAGGGCATCAGATATAAGGGACTTGGCGGCCGGTTAACAGATATTTTGGAGAATCGTGAGATTGCATCTCGGAAATCCACCGGTCCGCCTCTGGCTGTTACCCGGGTAGGACTCGGTTCGGCAGTGCTCGCTGCGCGTTTCTGTGGGCCTATAGACTGACGACGTGAGATGCCCCTTCGCTGCTTCAACGAGTAGCATTACCCTCGCGCTCTCTCTCTTAGTCGCCTGCTCCAAACCGCCGGAGGCAACGCAAAGGGCCATCGACTTTGACGGTGAAACCGCGTCGATTAGGGTGCGCTCCGGTTGGTCTGGGTCGGAACGGACCTCTGACGGCGCTAGCTTCTGCTGGGCGGAGGGCCGCGAAGCGATCCTCTCCATCGCCGGGGTGGTTCCCCAGCCTTATAAAGTCTCTATACGGGCGTGGTCGTTCACCTACGCGGAAGCCCCGCCACAACACTTGACGTTGTTCATAAACGCTACTCGTGTAGCAGAGATTGACGTCTCCTCGGCTCCAACAGAGCACTCCTTCGAGACCCCTTGGTCGGTGTGGGCGAGCCAGGAGAACGTCCTGCGATTCAAGTTCTCACGAGCCGACGCCCCCAGGGACCGGGTTGCTGGTAGCGCCGACGCAAGACCGCTCGCTGTCGCTTTCGACTGGGTCCGTGTCGTGCCTTGGCTGCATTAGGGACCAACGATTCGGCCGTCCGTCACGCGAAACAGGCAGGCGTCTTCGGCTCTTCCGAATCGGCCCCAGGGTTCGGTGAAAAGAAGTCCATCCACGCCCTGAGACCCAGCGAAGTGGGGAGCCCGCACGACCCACCCCCGATTCGTCGTCTTGATCCACTCGGCGAGCTCGCCTGCGCTTGGCTTGAGAACCACATCCGGCCCTTTCGGCCAGCCCCCGAGCTGTGCTCGAAGCGTAAAGTAGGCGTAGGGGTCTGCAGCCACAACTGGGCCGTCATACCCACTGGTCAACATGAACCTCAGGTAGTCTGCCGGCCTGCGCCAGTCCGGCCGAGCGAATCGCGCGTTGTCGTCTATCGCGGCTCTCTGCAGCATCAAGAGAACGAAGGTCGAAGCGATCGCGATCGTCGGCCTGGACTTCGACCAGACTCCGACACGCTCGAAGAAGAAACCAATCGCTCGCGACAGGGGCAGCATCGAGATTGCGAGGTATCGGAGGGACCACCAGTGTCCGGTGATGCTGAGCGCAAAGAGGACTCCGCCAGAAAACAGCGCAGCTTCCATGGCGGTCCGTCCCCGTTCAGAAGTCGGTCCAAATACGAGCCCTGCCACGACGAATGCCCAGATGATGACGGCAACCACGGGTTGCTTGACGTCGTCCTGCCTGTCCGCCGCGAGCCCTCCCAGAAACTGGAGAACGAGCTTGATGGACACCTTGGGTGCGGACGATGGCTGCGTACCTCGATTCTCCCGGGCGACCATCACCAACCAGGGAACGAAGAGCAGGAAGGTGACGGCACTGGTCAGTGCGGCCCGGCGAAGCGCTGGGCGATCTCCACGTCGCGCGAAGCGAACGAGGTCGAGTAACCACGAGAAGGCAACGAACAGTCCAGCCCAGTACAGGGTCCAACTCGCAAGAACCCCAAAGACGCCCGCCGCCACGAGCATCGATCTCCGGCCGCCCGATTCATATCGCGAGCGGGCTGCGTCGAACAATGCGGCGAAACAGATTCCAGCTGCATAGGGACGCATCTCCTGCCCCAGAAAGACTGCCAGCGGGAATGCTGCAAAGGCGGAAGCGGCAGCGAGCGAGCGAACCGGGTGGCGGGATCCTCCGGCGCGAACGTAAACCGCGAGGACGGTGAGGCATGACCAGAGAACGGGCAGGGTACGAGACCAGCTCTCGGCCGAAGAGAGGTGGCGCCACGCCCTCAAGAAGACGTAGTCGAGGGGGGGGTGTACCCCGTCGTTCAAGATGGCGTTCCACATCTCTCCAAAGCTGCGCCTGACGAAGTCGACCTGCATGGCCTCGTCAAGCCAAAAGGACCAATTGTCCCAACCTGCGACGCGAACCGCTGCCGCCGCGAGAACGACCACGAAGACCCAGAGATGGCTCCCGGGAAAGCGACGCATCGTGAAGGCTACTGAAAGTAGCGGTCTACGTCGATGATCACGTAGAACAACTCCGAGCCCCAGCCCTTTGGGTTCCGCTCCTGGCGCACGGCTTCGAGGATACCCTGTGAGGAAGACACGGCCACGAAACCGCCGCCCGATTCGCAGGCCGTGTTTCGCAGCACGCCGTAGCGGCTACTCCGATGGGGAAATGCGGAGAGTCGGTGTCTTTCGGAGGCGGTTCAGCTCGGGCGGCGTTCTGGAGGTGTTCCCCTCGCCTGGGTTCCGGGCCACTTGACGGGGTCACGCAGGTGTGAATAATATCTTGCTGTGGTGAATAGTCATCCGATCGCCTCCGTCCTTCGCCGGCGCGACGCGATCGTCCGCCTCCTGAGGGAGGAGCCGGTGAGGTCGCAGGAAGAGCTCCAGCGGCTTCTTTCGCGGAGGGGCTTCGAGGCGACCCAGCCGACCCTCTCCCGCGACGTCCGCGACCTCGGGCTCGTGAAGACGCCGCGGGGTTACGCCCTGCCCGGGGCCGTCGATCCGGCGGACGACGCCCAGCGGCGGCTCGCGCGGCTCGAGAAGGTTCTTTCGGACTCGGTCCTTTCGGTGAGGGTCGCCGGGACGCTCGTCGTCCTGAAGACCCCTCCCGCCGGCGCGCATCCGGTGGCCCGCGTCCTCGACGAGGCGGGGCTTCCCGAGGCCGTGGGGACGATCGCCGGGGACGACACGGTCTTCGTGGCCGCCGTCGACGCGGCCTCCGCACGGGCTCTCGCCGCCCGCCTTTCCGCCCCCGGGGCGCCCGCCCCGGCGCGCCGACGCGACGTCTGAAGGCCGGACGCCTATCCGGGAGATGAGTAATTGAAGATGATTCGTGTCTCCGTCGTGGGCGCCGCCGGCTATTCCGGAGCGGAAGCCGTCCGCCTTCTCGCCCGCCACCCGCATGTCGAGCTGGCGGGACTCTTCGGGAGCCCGGGCGGGAAGGGGGTGCTCTTCCGGGAGCTGCATCCCGATCTGGCAGGGCTCGACGGACCGGACGTCATTCCGTTTGCCGAAGGCGCGCTCGTTTCGGGCAGGCCCGACGCCGCGATCCTGGCGACGCCGAACGAGGTCTCGGCCGAGCTCGCGCCGCGGCTCCTGGAAGCGGGGGTCCGGGTGATCGACGTCTCGGGAGCCTTTCGCCTGAGAGACGCAGCGCTCTACCCGGCCTGGTACGGCTTCGCGCACCCGGCGCCGGAGCTTCTCGGGGAGGCCGTCTACGGCCTCACGGAGTGGTGCGGCGAGGAGCTGGCCGGGGCGAGACTCGTCGCCAACCCGGGCTGCTATCCGACGTCCGTGCTACTGGCCCTGAAGCCGCTGGTTGCGATTCTCGCCGCGGACCAGCCGCTCTTCGTCAGCTCGGCGAGCGGGGTCTCCGGCGCGGGGAAGAAGGCCGAGCTGGCCTACTCGTTCTGCGAGCTTTCCGGGAGCTACAAGGCCTATGCGGTCGGGAACCACAGGCACGAGCCGGAGATGAGGCAGGAGCTGGGGCTGGCGGCCGAGGCCGCGTTCACCTTCGTTCCGCACCTGCTTCCCGTGGTGCGCGGGATCCTGTCGACGATCCACGTCTCGTTCGAGGGGACGGTTTCGGATGCCGCGGTCGCGGAGCGCTTCGCGGCCGCCTACTCCGGCCGGCCGTTCGTGAAGGTCCTGTCGGCGGGGCGTCTTCCCGAGCTCAGGGACGTCGTCGGGACGCCACGGGCCCACGTCGGCTGGAAGCTCCTGCCGGGCGGCCGGAGGGCGGTCGTCGTCTCCGCCATCGACAACCTTCTGAAGGGCGCCGCCTCCCAGGCGGTCCAGAATCTGAATCGGGTCTTCGGCCTGCCGGAGACGGAGGGTTTCTAGTTGATCGACATCGTGAAAATGGGGGGGAGCCTCCTCGAGAACCGCGAGCTCCGGGGCTCCGCCCTCGAGGCGGTCGCGACCTCCTGGACGTCCGGGAAGAAGTCGATCGTCGTCCACGGCGGCGGCAAGCGGATCGACGCCATGCTCGCCGCCCTCGACATCCCGAAGAAGGTCCAGGGGGGGCTGCGGGTCACCGACGCCGAGACGCTCGACGTCGTCGTTTCGATCCTCTCGGGGCTCGTGAACAAGACGCTCGTCGCCGAGCTGCGCGCCCGGGGCATTCGTGTCTCTGGGCTCTCGGGCGCCGACGGCGACACTCTCTGGGCCGAGTTCCACGAGGCGGTGGAAGGGGTCGACCTCGGCTTCGTCGGCCGCGTCGTGAGGTGCGACCCGACGCTCCTGTCGGCGGTCCTCGGCGCCGGGTTCCTGCCGCTCGTCGCCTCGGTCGCGCTCGGGCGGGAGGGGACCCTCCTGAACGTGAACGCCGACTCCGCCGCCTCGGCCCTCGCGGCCGCGCTCGGCGCGAAGAAGCTCGTCTTCCTCACCGACGTCGAGGGGGTGCGGGACGCGGACGGGAACGTGATCGAGAAGCTCGACGCGCGCTCGGCGCGGGCCCTCCTCGCCTCACCCGCCGTGACGGGCGGGATGAAGCCGAAGCTGCGCTCCGCCGTCGAGGCGCTCGAGGCGGGGGTGACGGAGGTCATCATCGCGGGGCCGTCGATGCACCGGTCGGCCCTCCTCGAGGGGAAGGGAGGCACCCACCTTGTCGCAGCCTGACGAGAGCACCCAGGCGGTCGAGGCGCGCGCGGCCTCGTACCTTCTCGGGACGTACGCCTGGACGAAGTTCCACCCCCGCGACGGCCGCGGAGCGAAGCTCGTCGACGCGGACGGAAAGGTCTACTGGGACCTCCTCGCCGGCATCGCGGTCAACGCCCTCGGATACCGGCACCCGCGCCTCGTGAAGGCGCTCAGGGCAGAAGCGACGGATCTCCTCCACGTCTCGAACCTCTTCTACCAGGCGGCGCAGGGCGAGCTGGCCGAGCGGCTCGTCACGCTTTCGGGCCTGTCGCGCGCCTTCTTCTGCAACAGCGGGACGGAGGCGAACGAGGCGGCGATCAAGTTCGCCCGGCTCGCCACGCCGGGGCGTTCGGGGCTCGTCGCCCTCGAGAACTCGTTTCACGGCCGGACGGCCGGTGCGGTCTCCATCACCGGCAACGCCGCCTACCGCGAACCGTTCCTGCCGCTTCTTCCGGGCGTGACGTTCGTCGCGCCGAACGACGTGGAGGCGCTGAGGGCCGCGGTGGATGGAACGACGTCGGCGGTCTTCCTCGAGCCGATCCAGGGCGAAGGGGGCATCGTCCCGCTCTCGCCGGAGTTCCTCCGTGCCGCTCGCGACCTCTGCGACGCGACGGGCGCCGTTCTCGTCTTCGACGAGATCCAGTGCGGCCTCGGGCGCACCGGCCACCTCTTCGCCTTCCAGGCGACGGGCGTCGTCCCCGACGTCGTGACGATGGCCAAGCCGCTCGGCGGCGGGCTGCCGCTCGGCGCGGTCCTGACGGGGCCGCGGATGGACGGGCTCGTGAAGCCGGGCCACCACGGCACGACCTTCGGCGGCAACCCCGTCGCCTGCCGCCTCGGCCTCGCCGTCCTCGACGAGCTCGTCGAGGGGGGGCTCGTCGCGAAGGTCGCCGAGACGGGCGAGTGGTTCGGGAAGAAGATCGCCGCGCTGAAGAAGCGAAACAAGGCCGTCGTCGACGTCCGCGGCGCCGGGCTCATCCGTGGCATCGAGCTCGACCGCGAGGCCGCCCCGGTCCAGAAGAGGCTCCTCGAGAAGGGATTCGTCGTCGGGACGGCCCGCAAGACCGTGATCCGCCTCCTCCCTCCCTACGTCATCCCGAAGGCCGCCCTCTCGGCCTTCCTGACCGCCCTCGAAGAAACGCTGAAGGAAGGTGCCGCATGAGCACGCCGAAGATCAAGAAAGCCGCCCTCGCCTACTCGGGAGGTCTCGACACGTCGATCATCATCCCCTGGCTCAAGGAGAACTACGGCTGCGAGGTCGTGGCGGTCGCCGTCGACGTCGGCCAGGCCGAGGAGACCGCGGGCCTGAAGGAGAAGGCCTTCGCCACCGGCGCGTGCGACTTCCACCTGATCGACGCGCGGGAGGAGTTCGCGACGGAGTACCTCTGGCGCGTCCTGCGCGCCGGGGCCGTCTACGAGCACGAGTACCTCCTCGGCACGTCGACGGCGCGGCCGATCATCGCCAAGAAGCAGGTCGAGATCGCCCTGCAGACCGGGTGCGACGCCCTCTCCCACGGCTGCACGGGGAAGGGGAACGACCAGGTCCGCTTCGAGCTCGCCTACCAGTCTCTCGCGCCCGAGCTTGCGATCATCGCCCCCTGGCGCGAGTGGTCGATCACCTCGCGCGAGGAGGCGATCGACTACGCCGCCGAGCGGAACATCCCGGTCCCCGTCACGAAGAAGGAGCCCTACTCCCGCGACCGGAACCTCTGGCACATCTCGCACGAGGGGGGGCCGCTCGAGAACCCGGCGTTCGAGCCCGAGGAGTCGATGTTCAAGCTGACCGTCGACCCGCGGACGGCGCCCGACGAGCCCGAGTACGTGACGATCGGCTTCGACGGGGGCTTCCCGGTCGAGGTGAACGGAAAGCTCCTTCCGGCGGCCGAGCTCCTGACGACGCTCAACGAGATCGCGGCCCGCCACGGAGTCGGCCGCGTCGACATCGTCGAGAACCGCCTCGTCGGCATCAAGTCCCGCGGCGTCTACGAGACGCCGGGCGGAACCCTCCTCGTCCAGGCGCTCCGCGCCCTCGAGACCCTCACCCTCGACCGCGACGCGATGCACGAGAAGGAGCGGCTCGCCCTCCGCTACGCCGAGCTCGTCTACTACGGGCAGTGGTTCAGCCCGCTGCGCGAGGCGCTCGAGGCGTTCGTGGAGAAGGTGACGGAGACCTGCACGGGGCACGTCCGGCTGAAGCTCTTCAAGGGCTCGGCGATGGTCGTCGGCCGCACGTCGGAGCACTCGCTCTACTCGGCCAACCTCGCCTCCTTCAACATGACCGGCTACACCTCGCACGACGCCACCGGCTTCATTCGCCTCTTCGGCCTCCCGACGCGAGGCCGCAAGCGTCTCGTTCCGCCGTCGGACGAGGCGGTGAAGGCGGGCGAGAAGCTCCGGCTCGAGCCCTGGGGATGAGCGGGCGCCGCGACCTCTGGGGCGGGCGGTTCGCCTCGGGACCGGCGGAGGTCCTCCGCCGGTTCAACGACTCCTGGTCGTTCGACCGCGCGCTCGTCGCCGAAGACGTCCAGGGGTCGATCGCGTGGGCCGAGGAGCTCGGGCGGTCCGGCGTCCTGACCGCACCGGAGACGCGGAAGATCGTGAAGGGCCTGCGGGAAGTGAAGGTCGCGTGGGACGAGGGCGAGGGGCGGGACGCCGACGCCGAGGACGTCCACTCCTACGTGGAAGGGGAGCTCGCGAAGCGGATCGGTCCGCTCGCGGGGAAGCTCCATACGGGCCGCTCGCGCAACGACCAGGTCGCCACCGACCTCAGGCTCTGGCTCCGGAACGCCTTCGACGCCTTCCACGTGGCGGTTCTCGAGCTCGCGGGAGCGCTCGCCGAGCGGGGCGCCGCCGAGGCCGCGACGCCGATGCCGGGCTACACGCACCTCAAGCGGGCCGAGCCGGTGACGTTCGGCCACTGGAGCCTCGCCTACGCCGAGATGGTTCTCCGCGACGCGGACCGGATCCGGGCGGCTCGCAGGCGCGCCAACGAGTGCCCGCTCGGCTCGGGCGCCCTCTCCGGGACGCCGCTGGGCGTGGACCGAGAGCGGCTCGCGAAGAGCCTCGGCTTCGCCCGCGCCACGGCGAACTCCCTCGACGGCGTCTCCGACCGCGACGCGGCGGCCGAGTATCTCTTCGCCGCGTCGCTCCACTTCGCGCACCTCTCCCGGATGGCCGAGGACCTGATCTTCTTCACCTCGGACGAGGCGGGCTTCGCCGAGCTGCCGGACGCGCTCTCGACCGGTTCCTCGCGGATGCCGCAGAAGAAGAACCCCGATCTCCTCGAGCTCGTGCGCGGCCACGCCGGGCGCGCGCTCGGCGAGCTGACCGGCTTCCTCGCCCTCCTCAAGGGGCTTCCGCTCGCGTACGACAAGGACCTCCAGCTCGACAAGGAGCCGCTCTTCCGGACGCGCGCCGTCCTGGAAGCGGCTCTGCCGGCGCTCACCGCGCTCGTCAAGGGCCTTCGGCTGAAGCCGGAGCGGATGGCGGCTGCGGCCGCGGACGACCGGCTCCTGGCGACGGAGCTCGCTGACGCGCTCGCGCGGCGGGGCGTGCCGTTCCGCGAGGCGCACGAGATCGTCGGGCGCCGCTTCGCCCTCGCGGAGGAGACGGGCAAGGGGCTCGCCGAGCTTCCGCCGGGAGAGGGAGTCACGAAGGCCGACCTCGCGTCGGTCGACCTCGCGAAGGCGCTCGCGCGTCGAGGAGCCGTCGGGGGTACCTCTCCGAAGCGCGTGGCGCAGGCGGCGAAGCGGGCCGCGGCGCGAATCGCGGGCGAGAGAAAGGCCGCGGACTCAGCCGCGACCAAGGGTAAGGCCGCGGCTCCTGCCGCGGCGGGCAGGAGAAAGTCATGAAGCTGCCGAAGGGTTTCGCCGGATCGGCCGTGCGGGCCGGCCTTCGCAAGAAGCCGGGACTCGACGTGGCGCTTCTCGTCGCCCCCGACGGGGCGAATGCCGCGGCGGTCTTCACGAAGAACCTCTTCCAGGCGGCCCCGGTCACGCTCTCCCGCGCGGCGCTGAAGAAGAGCCGCGGGCGCGTCCAGGCCGTCGTCGTCAACGCGGGCTGCGCCAACGCCGTCACCGGCGCCGCGGGGGACGCGGCGGCCAGGCGGGTCCAGGAGCTCGCCGCCGAGCTCGCCGGCTGCCCCCGGGAGGAGGTCTTCGTCGCCTCGACAGGAGTCATCGGAGTCGTCCTCCCCGACGACAAGGTCCGCGCCTTCCTTCCGGACGCCTTTGCGCGCCTCTCCGCGGGAGGCCTCGAAGCCGTCTCGCGCGCCATCCTGACGACGGACGCCGCGCCGAAGGTCGCCCGGGCGACCTTCCGTCATGGGGAGGGAAGCTGCCAGGTCGTCGGCTTCGCCAAGGGCGCCGGGATGATCCACCCGAACATGGCGACGATGCTCGCGTTCGTCACGACGGACGCCGCGGCGACGCCCTCCCTCCTCGCCGGCGCGCTAAAGGAGGCGGTCGACGAAAGCTTCAACGCGATCTCGGTCGACGGCGACACCTCGACGAACGACACGGTTCTGCTTCTCGCCTCGGGAAAGGCGGCCGGTCCGGAGCTGAAGACGATGGATGAGGCCGCGGCCTTCCGCGCCGCCCTCGCGAAGGTCTGCGGCGAGCTCGCCTGGAGGATAGTGCGGGACGGCGAAGGGGCCAGGCGCGTCATGGAGATCACGATCGAAGGGGCCGCCTCGGAGCGGGAAGCGAAGCTCGCCGCGCACGCGGTGGCGACCTCTTCGCTCGTGAAGACGGCGCTCTACGGCGGCGACCCGAACTGGGGCCGGATCCTCGCGGCGATCGGCCGGAGTGGGGCCCGGGTCTCGACGGGGAAGGTGTCCCTGAATGCGGGGAGCGTCGTCCTCGTGAAGGACGGCGCCCCGACGGCCTACCGCGAGGAGCAGGCGGCGAAGGTCTTCGCACGCGAGCGCGTGCCGCTCGTGGCGAACCTCGGAGTGGGGAAGGGGAGGGCGCGCCTCCTCGCCGCCGACCTCGGGCACGAGTACGTGTCGGAGAATGCCGACTACCGGAGCTGACGGAGCCGGGGCGCGCGCCTCGCTAGAATCGTCGCGTCGTCAGATGGAGGAGGACCACGACCTGTGGACGGACGCCGCCGGCTAACGCTTCGGCCCAACGAGGCCGCAGGCGTCGCGGCGATTGCGCTCCTCGGGGCCGGCCTCCTGGCCCGGACCTGGATGACGTGGGTGAATCCGACCGTCGATTCGTCCCGGGAGCTGATGATCCCGGCGCGCGTCGCTCTCGGGGAGCGTCTCTACCTCGACGTCGTCGCCCACTACGGCCCCGTCCCCGTCTGGCTCCACGCTGCGGCCGACCGTCTCTTCGGGCTGCACCTCTCGACGCCGCTGGCTCTCCTGCTGCCCCTGGCGGCGATCACGATCTTCTCCTTCCACGTCCTCGTCCGCCGGGTGGCCGGGCCGCTCGCCGCTTGCTGCGCGTCGCTCCTCGCGACCGCGGTCGCCCTCGTCGCGCCGAACGGAGGCGCGCTCGTCTTTCCGTACAGCTTCTCTGCCGCCCACGGCCTCGCCTTCTCGTCGCTCGCCCTCGCTCTCTTCCAGCGTCCGTCGCGCGCGGCGGCGGCCGCGGCCGCCGGCCTCTGGGGCCTGGCCCTCGCGTCGAAGCCCGAGCTCGCGCTCGTCGGCCTGACGGCCGCTCTCGCCGGCGAGGCGTTCGGTTCGCCCGGCCCGTGGCGATTCCCGCGTCGCGCTCTCGTCACGGCGATCGCGGCGGGGGCGTGTGGCCTTGGGATCTGGGGCGTGGCGCTCCGCGGCATCCCTCTCCGGTCGCTCGTCCTCGAAGGGCCGCTCGTCCTCTTCCACCTGCCGAGGGAGTGGAGGGGCGTTTACGAGATCGTCTCCGGGCTCGGCGACCCCTCGCGCGCGATCGCCGCGACGGCGACCGGGGCATTTCTCGCGCTCCTCCTCCTGGCGGCCGTGCAGGCCGGCGCCGGGTTCTCCCGGAGAGCAGGGACGGGAACGGCGCTCTCGGCGTTCGGAGGCGTCGCGGCCCTCGTCGTCGCCGGGCTCCTCGCGACCGATTCCGGGCGGGTGCTCGACCAGGCGCTTCCTCCGGCGCTGCGGGCCGCACCTCTCGCGCTCGCGGGAATCGTGGCGCTCCTGGCCGCGCGACGGATCGCTCCCTCTCCCGCTCACGTCGCCCTCGCCGTGGCCGGGAGCCTCGGAGCGGTGAGGGTCGCGCTGAACTTCACCTACGGCTGGAGCGCGACACCCTACGCGGCGCTCGCCGCGCCGGGCCTGGTCGCCGCGGCCGTCGCGGCCGCGTTCGTCCTTCTCCCGGGCCGGGGGCCGTTCCTGGCGGCGTCTTTCGTCTCCCTCGCCGCGCTCCAGGCGGGGCGGATCGTCCTCGCGACCGACCCGTCCACCTACGTCACGCTCGAGACGCCGCGGGGCGCGCTCCGTCTCGGGTCCGACCGCGCCGAGGCCTTCGGCGGGGCGATGTCGTGGATCTCCGCGCGGGCGCGGCCCGGGGACACACTCGCCGCCTTTCCGGAGGCGGGGCTCCTGAACTTCGCGCTCGGCCTGCCGAACCCGCTCCGCCAGGACCAGATCCTCCCGGGCCACCTCGACGCCGCCGCGGAAGAGGCGACGATGGCCCGGCTGCGGGAGCGGCGGCCCCGCTTCGTCGTTCTCGCGAACCAGCCGTCGGCGGCCTTCGGCCCCGAGTCCTTCGGACGGGACTACGCGACGAGCCTGTGGGCCGCGGTCCTCGACGGGTGGCGGCTCGCGGCGACGTTCGGCGCGGCGTGGCCCGCCGATCCGGTCGGGAGCGGGCCTTTCTTCATCCGGGTCTACGAGCGGAATGACGACAGTAGGGAGGCGCCGCCGGCAGCGAGGAAGTAGGCGGGGACGGTACCGCGCCGTTCCGAAAGCCTACGCGTGCGGCTTGGACGCCTCGAGCTCCGCCTCGACCTTCTCCCACTCGGCCATCTGGTCCTCGATCTTCCGCTTCAGCAGCTTCTGCTCGTCCTCGAGCTTTCGGGACTCCGCCTGGGCGCCCTTGCCGAAGAGGGCGGGGTCGAGGAACCGCTCGCTGATGTCGTGGACGCGGGCCTCCATCGCCTCGATCTGCTTCGTCAGCTCGTCGCGCTTCTTCTCGAGGGCCTTCAGGCGATTCTGGCGCTTCGGCTCGGGCTCGGCCTTGCGGGCCTCCTGGACCTTCTTCGCCCTCCGGAGCTTGAGGAGGACGGCGTCCGCGTCGAGGTGGTCGTCGCCGCAGCGCTCGAGGTACTCGTCGTAGGTCCCGCGGAAGTCGTTGAGGCCCTTCGGCGAGATCTCGACGATCCGGTTCGCGAGCCGCGAGACGAACCAGCGGTCGTGGGAGACGAAGATCAGCGTCCCGTCGAACTCGGTCAGCGCTGTGACGAGGGCCTCGATCGCCTCGATGTCGAGGTGGTTCGTCGGCTCGTCGAGGACGAGGACGTTGGGGCCGAGGACGGAGAGGCGGGCGAAGACGAGGCGCGCGCTCTCGCCTCCGGACAACGCCCGGACGGGCTTGTCGGCGTCGTCGCCCGTGAAGAGGACGTGACCGAGGTGCCCGCGGACGAAGCCGATCGACTCGCCCGGGGCCGCCTCCCAGAGCCACGCCTCGATCGACTGCTTCCCGGCGCCGGAGAGCTCGGAGTGGTCCTGCGAGAAGTAGCCGGGGTTTGCCTCGTAGCCCCAGGTGACCTTGCCGGCGTCGGCAGCGAGATCTCCGACGGCGATCTTCAGGAGCGTCGACTTGCCGATGCCGTTCGGGCCGATGATCGCCATCCGATCGCCCCGCTCGACCTTGAGCGAGACGTCCTTCAGGACGACGTTGTCGCCCCACGCCTTGCAGATGCCGTCGAGCTCGAGGGCCTGCCGTCCGCTCGGCCGCCGCTGGCGGAACCGGAACTTGGGATACCGGCGCGAGCTCTCGGGAAGCTTCTCGATGACGATCTTCTCGATCATCTTGATCTTGCTCTGGGCCTGCCGCGCCTTCGTCGCCTTCGCCCGGAAGCGGTCGACGAAGGCCATGTGCCCCGCGATCTGCTTCTCGCGCTTCGTGATCTCGGCTTCCTTCCGCTCCCGTTCCGCCTCCTTGGCGGCCTCGAACGCGGTGAAGTTGCCCGTGTAGAGCATCACCGTCTCGTAGTCGACGTCGGCGATGTGGGTGCAGACGTTGTCGAGGAAGCGGTGGTCGTGCGAGATGACGATCGCGAGGCCCTTGTAGGCGTCGAGGAACTTCTCGAGCCAGCGGATCGAGACGATGTCGAGGTGGTTCGTCGGCTCGTCCATCAGGAGCGCGCCCGGGTCGGCCGCGAGGACCTGCGCGAGGAGGACGCGGAGCTTGAAACCGCCCGAGAGGGTCGAGAGGTGCTCCCTGTGGACCGAGGTCGGAATCCCGAGCCCCTCCAGGATCTCGGCCGCCCGTGCCTCGAGCGAGTACCCCTGGTACCGCATGATGACGTCCTCGAGCTCGGCGTAGCGATCGCTCTCGAACGTGGAGTCCTCGTGAAGGAGGCGCTCCTTCTCGGCCATCGCGTTCCAGACTTCCAGGTTTCCCATCATCGCGACATCGATGATCGGCATCGTTTCGTAGCGGAAGTGGTCCTGTTTCAGGACGCCGAGCCGGAGCTTCTTCGGGATCGAGACGATGCCGGACGAGGCGGCTTCCTCGCCGGAGAGGATGCGCAGAAGGGTCGACTTTCCCGAGCCGTTCGCGCCGACGAGGCCGTAGCGGTTTCCGGGGTTGAACTGGAGGGAGACGCCCTCGAAAAGGGACTGCGCTCCGAACGATTTTCCGAGGTCTGAGACGGCGATCATGGGGGCGGAACATAGCAGACGCTCGCGTCAGGGAAGGATGCGTCCGGATTCCCTACGTTCCGGGCTCCACGCGTTCGTGCCCGGCGGCCTCGAGGGCGGCGACGGCGTCGGCGAGCTTTCCGCTCTTCACGAGGACGTAGTCCGTGTCGAACGTGCTGAGCGCGAAGATGCTGACGCCCGCCTTCGCGAGGGGCGCAAGGACCGACGCGAGGACCCCGGTCAGCTCGAAGGGGAACGGGCCGGCGAGCGCGAGGAGCACCCAGCCCGTTTCGGCTCGCGCCCCCTCGGGGACGGTGCCCTCAGGACAGACGACGGACGTTTCCGCCGGGGTCCTCGTCACGGAGTGAAACGGGGGCGCGAGGAGGTCCGCCGGCACGGGAGCGCCCGGCGCGAGGCGGAGGACTGCGAAGGACCCGGGGAGGACGGAGAATCGGAGGGGGCTCATCGGTGGGGAGTTTCTCAGAGGCTTGCGCGGCCGGAGGTCCCGCCGGCCCGTCTCGCATGGCAGAGGAATAGGGAGACGCGGCCCTCCGCAGGAGGACACCAGGTCCTTCCCGGAAGCCCTCGCCAGGGCGAGGGCTTCCGGCGGCACGAAGAAGGAGGGCTCGAAAAGGGCGCCCTGGCTCGTCCCGGTTACTTCGCCGGGACCTTCGCTCCCCACGCATCCACCTCCAGGGGCGCGGCCAGGCCGAGGCCCTGGAGCTGGGGGACGATCGACTTCCTGTCTCCGACGAGGACGAGGACCCCGCGGTCGAGAGCGACCGCGGACTTCGCGATGGCGTTCAGGGAGGCGGCCGTCTCCTTAGCCATCGTGCCGAGGTCCTTGCCGAGCGTCTCGAAGGAGGCCCCGTTCTCGAGGAAGGAGGTCGCCGTGGCGAGGACTCCGGAGGTCCCGGAGAAGGTCTGGACGATCTCGTTCTTCACCGTCTCACGGGCCTTGCCGGCCTCCTCGTCCGTCACGTCCCCCTTCGAGAAGCGGGCGAATTCGGAGAGGAACTCCTTCACGGAGGCGCCGGTCACGGCGGCCTTCACGTCGGCGCCGCTGCCGAACGTGCCGAGGACCGGTCCGGGCGAGAAGGAGGCCCGGGCGCCGTACGTGTAGCCGTGCGCCTCGCGGAGGTTCTGGTTGAGGCGCGACGTGAAGCTCCCTCCGAGGAGGGTGCCGAGGAGGCGCAGGCCAACGCGGGACGGGTCGTCGAATCGGGGGGCGGGAGCGGCGAAGCGGACGACCGTCTGGGGCGCGTCGGGCCTGTCGACGACGACGACGCGCAGACCGGGGCCTGCCGGCGAGGGAGCGAAGGTGGCGGGGGCGGCGGGGCGCGCCGGTTTCGGTCCGCCCGCCTTCCAGTCTCCGAAGGACTTCTCGAGGGCGGCCTTCGCCTCGGCGGCGGAGAGGTTGCCGGCGACGAGAAGGGTCAGGGTGTCGGGACGCAGGAGCGCGGCGTGGGCGGCCCTGACCTGATCGAGCGACGTCCCCTTCACGGTTTCGGGCGTCCCGGTCATCGGCCACGCGTAGGGGTGGGCGGACCCGAAAAGGGCGACGGCGGCGACCCGGCCCGCCACGACGGCCGGCTGGTTTGTGGACTGGGTCAGCTCGTCGAGCGTGAGGCGCTGGACCCGGTCGAAGTCCTTCGCCTCGAGGCGGGGCCGCCTCACGGCGTCGGCCAGTAGTCCGGCTCCCTTTCCGAAATTGCGCGAGAGGATCGTCAGGTTCGCGACGACGGCCTCGCGGGACGCGTTCGCGTTGAAACGCCCTCCGAGCGTGGCCACGGCCTCTCCGAACCCGATCGCGTCGAGCGCTCCCGCACCCTCGTCGAGCATGTTCGTCGTGAGCGACGCGAGGCCGGCGGTGGCGGAGCTCGAGTCGAGCGGGCCGCCCGGCTGGAAGACGGCGGAGACGGAGACGAGCGGCAGGTCGCTCGTCTTCCAGAGCTGCACCGGGATGCCATTGGAGAGCGTGAAGCGCTCCGGGGCCGGAGGCTTGAAGGCCGCGGGGGCGCCGTCGGCGGGGCGCGTGTCGCGCGCCGACGCGCCCCGGCTGGGCTGCTCGGGGAGGACCCGGTAGATCACGCGGGCGTCCTGGGTGACGACCTGCCGCGCGTTCGAGAGGACCGTGGCGGGAGTCGCGTTCCGGTACCGGTCGAGGTCGCGGCGGAAGGAGTTCGGCTCTCCCCAGTAGAACTCGTATGCGTTCAGGGCGTCGGCCCGGCGCTCGAGGCGCTGGAGTGAGGCGACCTTGGCCAGCTCGACCGGCGCTTTCCTCTGCTCGAGCTCCTCGGCGGTCGGACCGTCCTTCAGGAACCGGGCGAGCTCCTCGTCGACGGCCTTTTCGACCTTGTCGAGGTCCGCGTCGGCGCGCACCTGGACGTCGATCCGGAAGATGGAGCCGAGGAGGTTGCTGTCGTTCTCGGCCGTGACGGAGGCGGCGAGCTTGTCGTCGATGACGAGGCGCTTGGAGAGGGGGCTGCTCTTGCCGTCCGTCAGGAGGGCGGCGAGGAGGTCGGTCTCGGCGTCGCCGGGCCCATAGGCCTTCGGCGCGTGGTACGCGAAGGAGACCTGCGGCAGCTGGACCCGGTCGTACATCACCCCGCGCTTGACGCCGTCCAGCTTCGCGGAGGGCACCGGGCGGCGGTTGGGGGCCGTCCCCTTCGGAAGGGTCCCGAAGAGCCTGTCGACGAGCGGCCGGATCACGGCGGGGTCGAAGTCGCCCGCGACGACGAGGCTCGCGTTACCGGGCGTGTAGTAGGTGGCGAAGAAGTCCTTCACGTCGGTCGCGGAGGCGGCCTTGAGGTCTTCCTCCGTGCCGATCGTCGAGAAGTGGTACGGGTGGTCGATCGGGTAGAGGAGGTACTGGATCTCGAGGTTCGCCCTTCCGTACGGGCGGTTCTCGTAGCTCTGCTTGAGCTCGTTGAGGACGACGTCGCGCTGGAGGTCGACCTTCTTCTGGTCCATCGTCTTCGCGAGGTCCTCGAGCCGGTCGGCGTCGAGCCAGAGGAGGGTGGGCAGCAGGGAGGCCGGGCCCCAGGAGTAGTAGTTCGTCCGGTCGTTGCTCGTCGAGGCGTTGTTCGCGCCCCCCGCGGCCTCCATGAGGCGGTCGAAGTCGCCGTTGGGGACCCGCTCCGTCCCCATGAACATCAGGTGCTCGAAGAGGTGCGCGAAGCCGCTCCGCCGCGGCGGCTCGTCCTTGCTTCCCACCCGGTACCAGATGTTGACGACAGCGATCGGCAGGCTGTGGTCCTCCAGCAGCATCACGGTCATGCCGTTGGGGAGCTGGTACTTCACGACCGGCACGTCCTGCGCCGGAGCCGGAACGGCAGCCGCGATCGTGACGGCGAGGACGAGGGTTGCGGCGAGGGGTCCGAGAAGTCGGGACATCGTTTCCTCCGGAGGTCTGATCGGCGAATGCCGGGGGGCTTGGAGCATACGAGGGGAGGCCGGCGAAGGTTGCGGCGCGGATTCCTGCTTGACGCTCCAGATCTTGAGACGTAGTCTCTGGAAATACCCTGAGTGGACATGGAGAACCGGTCCTCTTTCCAGGAGGCCCCTGGGAAGTGCGGCGGGTGGGAGGTCGTGGTGAAGAAGACGGATTCGATTCTGGTCCTTCTCCTGGCGGGGAGCTTCGTGGCTGCCGCGCAGGAACCGGTGAGTGCAGGACGACGAACGGGTGCGGAGGCGACCTCGGTCGATCGATCGTCCGGCGTCGTGACCGAGAGGCAGGGAGACAGTGTCCGGACGGCAACCGCCCCCGCGGCCGCTGGGAACGTCACCGCCTCGACAGTGACGCCGACCGCGCCGCTGATCGGCTTCATCGACAGCCCGAGTGCGACCTGCTTCCAGCCCGATTCGAGCCAGGACGTCTGCTTCGTCAACTGGTACTACCTCGCGGTCGACGCGAGCCCCAACTACATGGTCTACATGTGGGCCGTTCTCAACCCGAAGGTGGTGCTCAAGGTGAACGGGTTCTTCCAGACGAGCATGTACGTGTCGGGGCAGAGTCTGGGACTCGGCTTCCGAGTTCAGTGCGGGCCACCGGTCGACGACCCGAGTTCCTGCCCCTCCCCGCCCGGTTCGTGCGTTCCGCTGAAAGTTGGGAATTCCTACGCCTACACGGTGAGGGCCAAGGACTCCGTCAACCTGACTTCGGCGAACTACGGCACGGTCACCTGCCCGGCGTTCATCCCCTGAGGCCCGGGACGTCAGGGACTTCGCGAGAGGAACCGTGCAGGAGAGAACCCGTTCCCGATTTCTGACGACCGTGATCGTGGCGCTCTCGCTGCCGATGCTCGTAGCTGTTGCGGACGACCGGAGCGACGGCGACGCACCAGGCGCCTCGAAGACGATCCTGGCTACCGATCTGGACGGGAAGATCCGGCGGGAGATCTACGTCGAAGGACGGTCGGAACGGGAGGTCGCCTCGCTGGTCGCCGGGAAGGCGCCCTTGATCGGATTCATCGAAAGCCCGGGCGCGTCGTGCTCGCAGCCGAATCCGCGGAAGGACGACTGCTACGTGAACTGGACCTACCTTTATGTCGGCGCGGCTCCGAACTACATGATCGCCATGTGGGCGCAGCTGGAGACGGATGTCGTGCTGAAGGTGTCCGGGTTCTTCCAGACGAGCATGTACGTGTCCGGGCAGAGCCTCGGCCTCGGGTTCCGCGTTCCGTGCGGGGCGCCGATCGACGACGCGAGCTCTTGCCCCTCCCCGCCGGGGGGCTGCGTTCCGCTCAAGGTCGGGAATTCGTACGGATACACGGTGAAGGCCCTCGATTCGGCCGGCCTTCGCTCGGCGAACTACGGTACGGTGACCTGCCCGGCCTTCGTGGGAGCGGGCTATTACACGCTGCCGCCCTGCCGGGTCCTCGACACGCGCGGCGCTCCGAGCGGTCCGCTGGCGGGGCCGGCGCTCCAGCCGGGCGAGACCCGCTCGTTCGATCTCTCGGCCTCGACCTGCGGCGTTCCCTCGGGAGCCTGGGCCGTCTCGATCAACGCGACGGTCACGGCTCCCGTCGCCGCGGGATCCCTGACGCTCTATCCGGGAGACGAGGCGGGGGCGCTGACCAGCACGATCAACTTCACTCCCGGACGGACACTGGCCAACAACGCCGTCGTCGCGCTCGCGTCCGATTTCAGCGGGAGCATCCGCGTGAAGAACAACTCCGCCGGGACGGTTCACTTCATCCTCGACGTGAACGGCTACTTCAAATAGCGCGGGCAGCCGGAGTCGCGTCGGCGGGAAGGACCCGGGCGGGCCGCGGGGCCGCCGGGAGCGGTGGCGCTCCCGGCGACCCGGATCAAAGGACGGGCTCGGAGGGTTCGGGCGGCCTCGCCTCGCCGCCCGCTTCGCCGCGCCGGCCCCGGATCCTCTCCGCGATCCGGTCCGTGACGAGGTAGAACGACGGCACGACGAGGAGCGAGAGGACGGTCGCCACGATGAGGCCGCCGATGACGGCGACCCCCATCGGCGCCCGGATCTCGGAGCCCGAGCCGATTCCGGCCGCGGGCGGAATGGCGGCCATCATCGTCGCGATCGACGTCATGAGGATCGGCCGGAGCCGGACCGGCCCCGCCTTCAGGAGCGCGTTCAGCGTGTCGAGGCCGCGCTCCCGGAGCTGGTTCGTGTAGTCGACGAGGATGATCGAGTTCTTCTTCACGATCCCCATCAGGAGGAGGAGGCCGATCATCGAGAAGATGTTCAGGCTCCGGCCGGTGGCCAGGAGGGCGAACGCCGCCCCCGCGACCGAGAGGGGGAGGATCGAGAGGACCGTGACCGGGTGGAGGAACGAGTTGAACTGGGAGGCGAGGACCATGTAGGCGACGCCGATCCCGAGGACGAGGGCGAAGAGGAGGTCGCCCATCGACTCGCGGAAGGCGACGCTCGCGCCGCCCAGGACGAGCCTGTACCCCGTCGGCATGTCCGTCCCGAGCCCCTCGACGTACTTCAGGACGTCGGCCTGCGACATTCCAGGGGCCACGTTCGCGTAGATCGTGATCGCCCGCTCGCGGTCGCGCCGCGTGATCGCCTGCAGGGCGGGGACCTCCTCCGTCGTCACGAGGGAGGAGAGAGGGATCAGGTCGCCCGCGTTGCTGCGCAGGCGAAGGCGCGAGAGGTCCTCGGGGCGCGTCCGCTGCTCGGCGAGGAGGCGGAGGCGGACGTCGATGCGCCGACCTTCCGTCGAGTACTTCCCGATGCGCAGGCCGCCGAGAGTCGCGTTCAGGGCGGTCGCGACGCTCTCGACGGAGATGCCGAGGTCGGCGGCGCGCGCCCGGTTCGGGACGATCCGCAGCTCGGGCATTCCGATCCGGTAGTCCATGTCGAGGTCGACGACCTGGCCGCTCGCGTTCAGCTTCTCCGAGATCCCCCGCGCCTTCTCGACGAGGACGTCCCAGTCGGGACCCCGGACCGAGAACTCGACGGGGAAGCCGCGCTGGGCCGTGAAGCCCGACTGCGAGAGGTCCTGGACGACGACCCGCACGCCCGGGTACGAGTTGAGCTCCTTGCGGATCTCCGCCGCGAACTCGGCCTGGGAGAGCTTCCGGTCGCCCTTGTCGACCATGGAGACGAAGACGACGCCGCCGCTCACGCCGCCGCCGAAGCCGCCGACGACGCCGAAGCAGCGCGTCACCTCAGGGCGGGCCGTGACGTAGGCTTCGACCTTCCGGAAGGCCATGTCCGTCTCGTGGATGTCGGAACCGACGGCCGTCTGGACGCGGAGCATGAGGCGCCCCTGGTCCTGCGACGGGACGAACTCCGAGGGGAGCGCGCGGAAGACGAGGAATGCGACGCCGAGGAGAAGGGTGGCGGAGACGAGGACCGCGACGGGGTACTTCAGTCCCTTTGCGAGGACCCGGGCGTAGACGCGCGCGAGGGCGTCGAAGGCGCGGTCGACGAGGCCGCCGAGACCGCTCCGGTTCACCTCGCCGGCTTTCAGGATCTGCGCGCAGCGGGCCGGCGCGAGGGTGATCGCCTCGACGTAGGAGAGGGCGACCGCGACGCAGAGCGTGATGCCGAACTGGAGGAAGAACTTCCCGATGACCCCCTTCATGAAGACGACCGGGATGAAGATCGCGATGATCGCGATCGTCGCCGAGAGGGCGGCGAAGGTGATCTCGCCCGTCCCCTCTCGGGCGGCCGTCACCCGGTCCTTCCCTTCCTCGAAGTGCCGGAAGATGTTCTCCATGACCATGATGGCGTCGTCGACGACGATGCCGACGGCGAGGCCCAGCGCGAGGAGCGTGAAGGTGTTCAGCGTGAAGCCGGCGAAGTAGATGAACGCCACCGTCCCGAGGAGCGACATCGGGATCGCGAGGACGACGTTCAGCGTCGAGGAGAGGGAGCCGAGGAACATCCAGCAGACGAGCCCCGTCAGGACGACCGAGAGGAGGATCTCGAACTGGATCTCGTGGACCGAGTCCTCGATGAAGGTCGTCGAGTCGAAGTTGATCCCGACCTCCATCCCGGGAGGGAGGGTCTTCTGGATCTCGGCCATCGCGGCCTTGACGCCCTTGGCAACGGCGACGGCGTTCGACCCGCGCTGCTTGCGGATGCCGAGCCCCTGGGCGGGGGCGCCGTTCACGCGGGCGATGCGCCTCTCGTCCTCGAAGCCGTCCTCGACGAGAGCGACGTCCTCGAGGTAGACCGGCGCTCCGTTCAGGTCGCGGAGCGAGATCTTCCGGAGGGTCGCGAGGTCGAGCGCCTCGCCCATGACCCGGACGCCGATCTCGCGCCTTCCGTCTCGAGGCGGCCCGCCGGGAGCTCCACGTGCTCGCGCCGGAGTGCGGCGATCACGTCGGTGACCGTCATCCCCTTCGCGTTCAGCTTGTCGGCGTCGACCCAGATCCGCACGTTCCGGTCGAGGTAGCCCCCCATGTTCACCTCGCCGACGCCGGGGACCGTCTGGAAGCGCTCCTTGAGGCGGTAGCGGGCGTAGTCGGCGATGACCTGGCGGGGGAAGGGGCCGGAGAGGCCGATCCAGAGGATCGGGTTGTCCTCGGGGTTCGACTTCGAGATGACGGGCGGGTCGATGTCGCGCGGGAGCGACCGCTGCGCCTGGGAGACCTTCGTCTGGACGTCCTGGAGCGCGAGGTCGATGTTCCGGCTGATGTCGAGCTCGATCGTCACGTTCGCCGAGCCCTGCCGGGAGGAGGAGGTGAGGGACTTGATCCCCTCCACCTGCATGACGGCTTCTTCGAGCGGCTCGACGACGTCGTGCTCCATGACCTCGGGGGCGGCCCCTTCCCACGTCACCGAGACGGAGATCGTGGGCGAGTCGACGTCGGGGAACTGGCTGATGCCGATGCGCGAGAGGGCGACGCCGCCGAAGACGATCGTCGCCGCCATCAGCATCCAGGCGAGGACGGGCCTCCGGATGCAGACCTCGGTGATGTTCATCCGCGGGCCTCCGGCCTGGACGGGGCGGTGGGTTCCGCGCCGGGAGCGCTCACCTTGACCGGGAGGCCGTCCCGGAGCGCTTCGGCGCCCCGGATGACGAGCTCCTCTCCGGCCTTCAGGCCGCCACGGACCTCGACGAGCCCCTCGGTCGTCCGGAGGCCGAGGGTCAGCACGCGCTCGCGCGCCTTCCCGTCCTCCACGACGAAAGCGAGGAAGCCCTTCTCGCTCGGCCGGATCGCCGTTTGCGGGATGACGGGGGACTCGGCGATGCCGCCGACCGGGACGGTGACGTCCGCGAAGGCACCCGGGCGGAGCAGCGCCCGGCGCGCGTCGTCGACCTGGGCGGTAACGGCGACCATCCGCGAGGCCGCCTCGGCGGCGCCGGCGACGTGCGTGATCCTGGCCGTGAACTCCTTCGCGTCGCCCGGGACGCGGAACCGGGCGACGAGGCCCGTCCTGAGGCTCCGGGCGTCCTCGGACGGGACCTGGAAGCGGAGGAGGAGCGGGTCGCGCTGGACGAGCGTCGCGAGGACGCCCCCCGGGGCGACGTACTGGCCGGTCGTCACGGTCCGCGTCTCGATGCGGCCCGCGACGGGGGCGCGGACGAAGGCGTCTCTGAGGTTCAGCTCGGCCTGGTCGAGCGCCGACTTCGCCTGGGCGACGTCGGCCGCAGCCGTCTGGACTCGCGTGGCGAAGGTGGCGATCTCCTCCCCCGGGATGAGCCCCGGGTTCTTCTCGACGACGGCCCTGCGGCGCGCGAGGGACGCCTCGGCGTCGGCCTTGGCGGCCCCGGCCTTCTGCAGGTTCGCGCGCGCCGCCTCGACGAAGAGCTGGTAGCGGCGCAGCTCGATCTCGACGAGGGCCTGCCCGGCCTCCACCGACTCGCCCTCGACGAACTTCACCTGCTCGACGACGCCAGCGACGCGGGCCGTCACCTGGACCTTCTCGAATGCGTCGACGGAGCCGACGGCGGTCACCGTGTATTCGACCGGTCGGCTCTTCACCTCTGCCGTCTCGACGGGGAAGGCGGGGGGGCCTCCCTTGCCGCCGCCCGCTCCCTGCTTGTCGCCGCCGCCGGAGCACGAGAGGACGAGCGCCGAGGCGCCGGTCGCGAGGGCGAGGACGAGGGTTCTGCAGGTTCTCAAGGACGGGGCTCCTTTCCTTCCGGGTCGAGGCCCTGGGCGGCGTAGAGGTCGAGGACGGCGGCGCCGAGGGTGTAGAGCTCGCGCGTCCGGGCCACGTCGGCCTCGAAGAGGCTCTGGTTCGCGTCGGCGGCGGAGAGGGCGTTCGCGAGCCCCTCGCGGTAGAGGGTGCTCGTCTCAGAGGCGTTCTTCCGGGCCGCCTCGAGGGCGACGCCAGCCTGATCTACTGCGGCGCGGGCGTTCGCGAGCGAGGCCAGGGCGGTTTTCACGTCGAGCTCGACGCCTCGCTCGAGGGCCTGCGCCTCGAGGGCGGAGGCACGGGCGAGGGCCTTCCTCTCGCGCGCTTCGGCGAACGAGATCGTCGAGTCGAAGAGCGACCAGGAGAGGTCGATCCCGTAGGTCCAGGTCGTGTTCCGGCCGCTGAGGCCGGCCTCGTTCGTCCACCTCCCGTCGGCGCGGCCGACGAGGCTCGGGAAGAATCGGGTCATCGGCTCTTTCGAGAAGTAGAGGAACGCCTCCGCGCGCTTCTTCTGCGCGGCCACGTCGAACCGGAGCTGGCGGGCCGTCTCCACGAGGTCGCCGTCGCCGGTCCCGAGCTCCGGCGAAGGGGAGAGGAGCGCGACGGGCACGTCGAGGCGGGCCGGGACGGGGGCGACGAGGAGGTTCGCGAGGGCGAGCCGGGAGGTCTGCTCCTCGTTGTGGGCGCGGGTCGCCTCGCGCTCGGCGCTCGCGAGCTCGAGCTCGGCCCGCGTGACGTCGTTCGAGCCCGTGATCTGCGCCTCGAAGCGCGCGCTGGCGTCGGCCAGGGTCTGGCGGGCGAGCTCCACGCGCCGGTCGGCGGCGGCGGCGACCTGCTCGTACCCGAGCGTCATCAGGAAGGCGGCCGACGCCTCGAACGCGACGATCCTTCGCTGCTCGGCGGCCTCGTACCTCGCCGCGTCCCGCTCGCTCCGGGTCTGCTTGAGGACGGGGAAGGCGCGGGCGTCGAAGAGTACCTGCTTCGCGGTGAAGGTCGAGTTGAAGGCGTCGTACTTCGACAGGACGACCTGCTCGCTTCCGACGGTCGTCGCTCGCTCGTAGGGCCGGTGAGACCAGGCCCCCGAGACTTCGACGTCCGGGAAGAAGAAGGCCCGTGCCTTCGAGACGCGCGCCTCGGCGGCCTCGAGCCGCTCGCCGGAGGCGAGGGCCCGCTCGTTCCGCGACACGGCGAGGCGAATCGCCTCTTCGATGGTGAGGGCGGGCTCTTCGGCACGGGCACCCGCCGACAGGGGGAGGAGGAGGAAGAGGAGGGATACGGGCGCAACGAGACCACGCGCCCCGCGGAGGGAAGACAACATACCGCGCGCAATCTTACCGGAGGGCTCCCGGGTCGCGGCGCGCGCGGGAGTCGCCCGAACTCCCTGCCTGGTTCGGCCGAACCCGAGGCCCCGCGCGCCGCTGCCGGCTCCGACACCAATGGCCCTTCCTCGGGCGGGGGCGCCGGCTGGTAGGGCGTGGTCGCTGCCGAGAGGGACGATGAAAACGAGGGGACTTTGTTTTCGAGCGGTTGTTGAGTTACAGTCGCAACAAGGCGAACCGGAGATAGAGATGAGGAGAACAACGATGAAGATGCAGATGAGTTCCCGTTCAAGGGTCTCCCTTTCGGTGATCGCGCTCTTCGGCTTGGCGGTCGCCTCGCCCGCCGACGCCCAAAGCCTCTCGCGCAACCCGAACGCGCCGGCGGTCTCGACGGGTTCGGTCAGACCAACCCTCCCGCTGAACGCGGTCTCCATCACGCAATCGGCGAGCCTCGTTCCCGTGGCCGGCGCGATCGCGTGCGCCAACACCGGACTGCACACAGACAACAGCTACTGGCGTGCGTTCTCCCTCAGCAGCTTCCCGGCCCTCGACTCGACGTTCTTCGTCGTCGAGAGCGTGGACATCGGGGTGGAGACGGCCAACGCGTCCGGGACAGGCACGACCCAGCCGATCACCCTGCGGCTCTACTCTCAGTCAGGAGCAGCATTTCCAGGTGGGGTGCAGACCCTGCTCGCGACCGAGAACATTCAGATCGCCGATCAGGCTCTCACCTTCGTGAACATCCCCCTGACGACCCCTGTCCCGCTGCTGAACGCTTCGGCAGTCCTCGTCGTCGAGCTCTTCACCCCGTCCGGAGAGGCGGCCGGCCACAGCTTCTTCGTCGGAGCAAATCCTGCTGGGCAGTCGGGCCCGAGCTACATCACGGCGGCCGCCTGCGGCATCGTCACGCCCACGGACCTCGCCGCAATCGGCTATCCCAACATGCACCTCGTCATGCAGGTCAACGGACAGAACCAGCTGCTCCCGGTCGAGCTTCAGAGCTTCACGATCGATTAGTCCTGCTTCCTTCCCCTCTCTCCGAGCCGCTGCGAAGGGCCGACGGGATCCGCGGCGGTCATGAGAGATCGTGCGGCCAGGCCGGCTCGATTGAGTTGAAACGATGCTGAACTTCAGGAGAAGGCTGCTCCTCGCGTGTTTCGTCGTGGCCGACCTGGGGGTCATGGCCCTTGCCTTTGGCGTCGTCTATGCCGTCACGTTCGGTCTGACGACGTCGGGCGAGATTCGCTCACTGCTCGCCACGCGCGTCGACCTCCCCGAGGTGGCCCGAGCTTTCCTCTTCGCCTTCGCCTGGCACCTCTGCTTCCGCACGCAGGGGCTCTATCGGTCTCACCGAATCGGGTGGCTGATCGCGGAGGTCTGGGACGTCACGCGGGCCACCGCCCTGGGGACTCTCGTTTTCGGGAGCCTCTCGCTCTTCCTCACCACGTCGTTTGCGTCGCGATCGTTCCTCCTCCTCTTCTTCTGTCTCGCCCTGGCGGGCACGCTCCTTCAGCGGACCACCGTCCGGTTCTTCCTCGGGAAGGTCCGACAGAAGGGGCGCAACCTCCGTCACCTCGTGATCGTGGGCTGCGGGCCGCGGGGCCTCTTTCTCGGGGCCGAGATCAGAAAGCGCGCCGAGCTCGGCTATCACCTGCTCGGTTACATCGACGACATCCCTCCGACGGGCCCCGCGACCTGCCAGGGGGAGAAGCACCTCGGCTCTCTGGATTCGGTGGAGGAGATCCTCGCGAGCCTTCCGGCCGACGAAGTGATCATCGCGTTGCCGGTCCGGTCGCAGTACAGAACCATCGCCCGAATCATCGCCGCCGCCGAGGATCGCGGGCTGATGGTGAGGATACCGACGAGTCTCTTCGAGCTCAGGCTTTCCAAGGCGACCGTCGATCACCTCGACGACCTGCCGATGATCACTCTCCAGCCGCCGATGTCCTCCTCGGATTTCCTCGTCGTCAAGCGACTCATGGACATCGTCGTCTCCCTGGCCGCGCTCGTTTTCCTCTTCCCGCTGTTCGTGCTCCTGGCGGTCCTGATCCGAATCGACAGCCGCGGAGGCGTCCTTTTCTTCCAGGAGAGGGTCGGTCAGGGGATGAAGCGGTTCCGAATCGTGAAGTTCCGGACCATGGTTCCGGAGGCCGAGGCCCGGGTCGGTGAGCTCGAATCGTGCAACGAGGTGGCGGGGGCGGCCTTCAAGATGAAGAACGACCCGCGAGTCACCCGGCTTGGACGGGCGCTGAGGAAGCTGAGCCTGGACGAACTGCCGCAGTTCTGGAACGTCCTCAAGGGCGACATGAGCCTCGTCGGACCCCGCCCTCTGCCTGTTCGCGACTTCCTGAAGTTCGAGAAGCGGACCCAGAAGCGGCGTTTCAGCGTGAAGCCCGGACTGACCTGCATCTGGCAGGTAAACGGCCGGCACGAGATCGGGTTCGACGACTGGATGGACCTCGATCTCGAGTACATCGACAACTGGTCGCTGGGGCTCGACCTCGAGATCATTCTCAAGACCCTTCCCGCCGTCCTCCGTGGAACCGGGGCGAACTGAGAGAGGAAAGACCGATCACATGAGAACAGAAACTCGAGCCCTTCTCCTGGCCGCGGCGATCCTCGGCACGGGATCCCTCGGGTGCACCTCGGGGAGCGGCTCTCCCCGACAGGCGGAGTCCGTGGCCGGCACGCCCCTCCCGGTCGCTGCCGGACCGGTAGCCCCGTCGCCTGAGTACCGTCTCCAGGCCGGAGACGTTCTCGAGATCAAGCACTTCTACACGCCGGAGCTGAACGAGACCCTCTCGATCCGGCCCGACGGCCGGATCTCGCTCCCGATCGCGGGAGAGGTGGAGGCGGCTGGGCAGACGCCGGCGGGCCTGCGGGACGTCCTCTCAGAGCGATACGCAAGGACGCTTCGCGACCGGGAGGTTGCCGTGGTGGTAAAGGAGTTCGCCGGCCGACGGATCTACGTCGGTGGGGAGGTCCACACACCTGGCGTCATTCGTCCGCCAGGCTCCATCACGGCGCTCCAGGCGATCCTGGAAGCCGGGGGGGCCAAGAGTTCGGCCAAGCTGGAGACCGTCGTCATCCTGAGGAACCAGGGGACGCCCGAACCCCTTTTCATGACGCTGGACCTCAGGGACCGTTCGAACAGGGGAGCGAGCCGCAACGACGTCGTTCTCCTTCCATCGGACATCGTGTTCGTACCGAAGACGAGTGTCGCTCACCTGGCCCAGTTCATCGACGTCTACTTCAAGCAACTCCTCCCGATCCCATTCAACATGACTTACCTTCTCGGCGGGTGGGTGCCCTGAAGCGCACATGGCACCTGCAAGGGCAGCTGGTCGATGGGCTCGCCCGTTCTTCCATATCCTGCCCTTCGGCGCGCCACGCTCTCAGGGCCGGAGCGTTGCGGCGTCGACGTCGTCGTCGAGCAATTCGCCGGCAGGCGCGCCTGCGGGGAGAACATTCGTGCGTGCACGCCGCGCCCGGAAACGGCGAACGGGATGGCGTAGCGCATCCAGGACGCTCGCCGACGAATACAGGAGGATCTGCCGGTTCAGGTGAGAGTGGTAGTCCATCAGAAACGGAGTGGGGCACTTTAGGCACACGAGGCCGTCGGCCTTCGACTCCCGTCCCGCGAAGCTGTCCCGTACCGCTCGATAGCTGTCGTTGTTGACGACGGTCATGTAGTCGCTGCCCGCGCCCGACAGCTTCCCGAAGTCGTCGCGCTTCTCGAACACCGTGCAGCAGGGAGCCACGGTCCCGTCCCAGTTGATCGCGGAGGACATGTAGTGCCATCCGCAGCGCGGGCGCGGCGGGAGGACCGTATGCGCCGGGCTGGATTCGTCGTAGCGGTTGAACTCGACGAGCGTGGGCGCCCAGCTGGAGACCGCCGCCCTGTCCTTCTCCGAGAGCGGCACACGTCCCTCGTCGAGGAATGGCGCCCGGAAGGTCACGCTGTCGACGCCCATGTCCTCGGCCATACGTCGTACAGTGCCGATCTCGTGTTCGTTGAATCGAAAGACGAGGAACTGCCAGTTCACGCGGGGGTACGTGACGCCACGTTCGCGGCGTGCCGCGAGCACCCGCTTCATGTTCTCGATCACCAGGTCGAACCGTCCCATCCGTCGATAGGTTCCGTACGTCTCGGCAGTGGCGCCGTCGAGTGACACGATGAGCTGGCTGAGCCCGCTGTCCACAAGGCGCCCGACGCGCTCGTCGGTCATCGGGATGCTCAGATTCGAGCTGAGGAAGGTCAGGATCCGGCGCCGGCTCGCCATCGAGACGAGCTCCTCGGCCCTTTCGTTGAGCAGCGGCTCGCCCCAGTTGAAGAAGTCGATCAGGAACACGTAGTCGCCGACCTCGTCCATCAGGTGCTCGAAGACGTGCAGCTGCGCCCGCCCCCGATCGCGGTCCTGCACCCGAGCCCCCGTTGGGCAGAGTGGGCATCTCAGCTGACAGAAATTGGTCGGATCGAACGTCAGCTTCAGGGGGCGCGCGCGAATCGTTCCTGCGCGCGTCAGGAGCTCATAGTTTGCCCGGAGCCAGTTGAGATAGGCCCGGGGCCGGCGAAGCCGGGGCTCCAGGGCCGCGGCGTCCCGCATCCGCTCTCGCCAGTGCGCCCACCTGCCCTCCGGTTCCGATCGCTCGACCGGGCCGTCGGATTCGCGAGACGCGGTCACGGGCGAAGATCCACGGTGCGAAGGATGCTGATCTCGAGGGGTTCTCCCGGGTGCTTCACATATGGGACAATAGGGATATCGAGACGTGTTCGCAACCGAAGATGCCTGGCTCGGCGTTCCCGGTGGCTCGAACGGGGGCCAGCCCGTCGGTCCCTCGTGGGGGCTTGGCGGGATTCGACCGGCCATTCGCTCCGATAACCGGCGAATCGGCCGCGGAGCAGGCGTGAGCGGCTCGACCGAGACCGAGCTGCGCGAAGGAGTCCTCTCTGCTGCGCGCGCGATGAACGCTCATGGCCTTAACCGGGGCACTGCCGGTAACGTCAGCGCTCGATGCCGCGACGGTTTCCTCGTCACCCCGACCGGCATGTCCTACGACGAAAGCCTGGCCGAAGACATCGTTTTCGTGCGCATGGACGGAAGCTGGGATGGGGCGCGCCAGCCGTCGTCGGAATGGCGCTTTCACCGCGACGTTTACGAGGCCCGCGCAGAGGCCGGCGCGATCCTGCATGCCCATTCCCCATTCGCCACCTCGCTGGCATGCCTGAACTGCGACATTCCGCCGTTCCACTACATGATCGCTCGTTTTGGCGGCAACTCGATCCGTTGCGCCGAGTACGCCACCTTCGGTACGCAGGAGCTCTCGGAGAACGTGGTGGCCGCGCTTCGGGGACGATGCGCGTGCCTGCTGGCAAACCACGGCATGCTGGTCTTTGGACGCGACCTGCGTCGCGTTCTGGATCTCGCCATCGAATTCGAAACGCTGTGCGAGCAGTTCTGGCGAGCCCGGCAGATCGGTGCGCCGGTTCTCCTTTCGGACGCCGAGATGAGCAGAGTGCTCGAGAAGTTCGCGCACTACGGACAGCAGGGACCCCGAGCCGCGGACTCCCGCGGCGGCAGCAGGAGCACGTCGGAGTCCCGCTGGAGTATCTGAGGCGGAGCGGGCGACGGGTTTCGCCCCCGCATCCTCGAGCGGACGGCCGCCGCTGGATCGGGCGATCCGGGCCGGTCAGTTCGCTACGGAGAAGGTCGCGCTCTTCGCGCCCCGGAATTCGTAGCTCTTCGACTGTCCGGGGCAGCGGGTGTAGCCGGACGTGGTCGTGAACGTCAGTGTGCCGGAGACCTTGCCGTCCATGTCGTTCCTGATCTGACCTGTGATGGCGAGGAAGTCGTCCTGGGCTGCGATGGCGAAACTGCCGTCAGCCCCCTTCGTGAACGTGGTGTTCGGCGGATACCCGCTTCCGGTACCGAAGGCGAGGAAGCTGAGGTACCTCGAATCGCGGGCGTCCGGGTCTGGGTCGGAAGGCTTGCACTCGATGACGACAGCCCCCCCGAGAAAAACAGGGAGCTCGTTCCGAATCTCGAGGCGAGCGCTCGAGACGTAGTAGGGGTCGTCGTCAAAGGAGAGCCCGAAGTCGCCGTTGTTGGGCAGGGTGACCTTGGACGGCGGAGCGTACGCGATGGAAGAGATGGCATTGTCGATGATCGAGCAGCCCACGACGACGGGGCCGCCGCTCTTCACGGTGACGACGGCGGTGAGATTCGTATCGGGGCCGCCGTAGCCCAGGGACCCGGAGAGGTTGCCGGCCTGGGCGGCCGAGAGCTTGCCGAGGTTGAAGTCCCGGCTGCCGACCGACGTCCCGTCCCCCTTGCGGAGGTCGACGTTCACGACGGTCGGGCTGCTCGACGTGTTGAGCATTATGAAATTCGAGCGGAAGCCGGAGCGGGCGTCCGGCGAGGCGGCGACGTAGGTGACGAAGGCGGTGTCACCCGGCGAAACGGCCTGGTCCTCGACCTGCGCGGGAATCGAGAAGCCGTAGGTGCCCGGCACGCCGGCCGCGCTCGCGGCATTGGCGACGAAGGTCCGGGAGAGCACTGATACGGGCTGGTCAGAGGTCACCTTGAGCCCACCGGCCGGGATCCCGAAGGGGGAGAGGCTGGCGCCGAAAAGGGTTCCGAGGACGTCTTCCACGGCGAGAGTCCGGCCCCCGGGTACGGTCAGGAGAGCCGTCGCGGCGCCGCTGTTGTCGCCGGGGGCCGTGTTCGAGCCGTCGATGACGGACTGGGCGAGGTAGGTGACGGTCACGCTCGCAGGCTCGGTGCCGGGGTTGACGATCCGGAGCGAGCTCACGAACTGCTCCCCTCCCTGGCCCGTCGCCCTGGCCGTGGCCAGGATCCACTGGGTCCGCGCGGGTGAGTCTGCGGGCGCGTGGGCCGCCGCGAGAAGGAGGGCGGAGGTGAGGACCAGGAGACGTGTGCGTCGCACCTGCAGGCTCCGCTGGCTCAGGTCCCGGAAACCGGGTTCGTTCCCTCGCGCTTGGATTCCACGAAGGCCACCATCCGCGAGAGGCTCCGGAGGTTCTTCGGGAGAATCTCCGTGTCGTCGACCTTGATGCCGAACTCGCTTTCGAGAAAGCCGACGACCTGCATCAATTCGATCGAGTCGATCGCGCCGCTCTGGATCAGGGCGAGCTCCGGGTCCAGCGTCGCGCCGTTGGCGACGCGGAGCTCGGTGGCCAGAAACTGCCTCAGGGAATCGAGTACGTTCATTTCGTGTCTCCCGGCCTTCTGTCTGTTTCGGTCCGGCTCACCGGCGTCCCGTCGCTCGCAGGCTCGGGGACATCGGCGAGGGCCTTGAGGTTCTGGCGGTCGATCTTCCCGCTCGAGGTGGTGGGAAACCCCTTCAGGAAGCGGATCTCCGCCGGCATCATGTACTTGAGGACGTGGGACGCGAGGTGGCGCCTGAGATCCCTTTCGCGGCCCGGATCCGGTCCTTCGCCCGAGACGAAGGCGACGAGCTCCGTCTCGCGCCCGTTCGGACCGTCCCGCGCGACCGCGACGACAGCCGCCTCGGTCACGCCTTCTGCGCGCAGGAGCGCGGCTTCGACCTCCCCCAGTTCCACGCGGTAGCCGCGCACCTTCACCATGTGGTCGACGCGTCCGTGGAAGGAGTAGGTCCCGTCGGGCTGGCGGGTGACGATGTCCCCGGTCCGGTAGAGACGGTCGGAGAGGTGCGGGTGGAGGAAATCGACCATGAAAGACCGGACTGTCGCCTCGTCGTTTCCCCAGTACCCCTCCATCAGCGTTCCGCCACGGATCAGGAGCTCTCCGGAAGTCCCGTCCGGAACCGGCTTCAGCGCCTGATCGACGACGACTCCTTCACAGTTCTCGCAGTCGATCCCGATAGGTACCGACGCCGAAGGCCAGGTGCCCGCCGGGGGGACACGCCAGTAGGTGCAGACGTTCGTCTCCGTCGGCCCGTAGAGGTTGTAGAGAGCGGTGTCCGGCGGGAGTGCGAGCTGAAGGGCTCGGATCTCGTCTGCGGGGTAGACCTCGCCCGCGAAGAGGACCGTCCGCAGTGCGGAGAGATTCCGGTCGGACAGACGGGCCATCCGAACCATCCGCCGCAGGGCGCCCGGGACCGAGTACCAGACGGAGATTCCCTCGGCCTCGAGAACCTCGGCGGAAGCCATCGGAAAACGAACCGTCTCGTCGTCGAGGACGACGAGACGCGCGCCCGCGAGAGCGGCCCCGAAGAGGTCGAACGTGGAGAGGTCGAAGTGAAGAGGGGCGTGGCTCGAGAGGACGTCTTCGGGCCGAAGCTCGAAGCGAGTGGCGGCCCACTCGACGAACGACAAGGCCGCGCCGTGCGACACCATCACACCCTTAGGGACGCCGGTCGACCCCGACGTATAGAGGATGTAGGCGAGGTCGCGGACGTTCGGAGAGGGGAGAGGCCGGCGTGTCGGCTCGGGACCGGCCGACTCGCGCGCTGTCCGCACTCCGGCGCCGCCTTCGCCGTGCACCAGGAGCACCGGGATTCCGGGCAGCGCCTCGCGGATCGCGTCCGTTGTTTCTGGAACCTCGGTCGAGGCCAGCAGGGCCGACATGCCGCAGTTGGACGCGATGAGGGCTGCGCGCTGGGGCGGGGAAGAGCGGTCGATCGGAACGTACGCGGCACCGGTGCGAAGGATGCCCCAGACCCCGACCACGGCCTCGACCGACTTCGGGACGAGGATGCCGACGCGGTCCCCTCGGCGAACGCCCTTTTCGGCGAGATCGGCGGCAACCGCGGCGCTCGCCTGGTCGAGCTCTGCGTAGGTCAGGGGCGCTTCTCCGGGGAGCCCCACGGCGGGCCGCCCGGGATGGTCCTTCACGGACCGGAGGAGGAGGGCGACGAGCGAGGCCGGCACGGTCAGAGCCCCAGGTGCCGGGCGACGATCATCCTCTGAATCCCGGAGGTCCCCGAGTAGATGGTCCCGCCGACGGCGTCGCGAAGGTCTCTTTCGATCTCGTACTCGGCCATGTAGCCGTAGGCGCCGAAGATCTCGATGGCGTCGAGGCTAGACTGGACGAAGCACTCGCTCACGTAGAGCTTGGCCATCGCCGACTCCATGCTCGCCCGTTTCCCCTGGCTCTTCAGCCAGGCCGTCTTGTAGAGGAGGAGACGGGCCGTCTCGAGCCGCACCTTCATGTCGGTGATCTTGTTCGACACCGACTGGAACTTCCCGATCGCCTTGCCGAACCGCTCCCAGGTCCGGGCGCGCTCGACGCACGTCTCGAGCTGGCGTTCGAGCGTCCCGATGTTCGCCGCCAGGATGCAGGCCCGCTCGTAGTCCATCGAGCTGTTGAAGAGGGCCACCCCGGCGCCTTCGCCGCCGAGGCGGAGCTCCTCGGGGACCTCGCAGTCCTCGAGGAAGATCTGTCCCATGGGGGAGGTCCTCAGGCCCATCTTCTCGAAGGGCCGGCTGACCGAGAAGCCGGGCGTCCCCTTCTCCACCAGGAATGCGGAAATGCCGTCCGGCCCGCTCGACAGGTCCTCGGACGCGAAGACGACGACGACGTCCGCCACTGGGGCGTTCGTGATGAAGAGCTTCGAGCCGTTGAGGACGAAGCGGTCACCGCGCCGCGTCGCGGTCGTCTGTACGTTGAAGGCGTCCGATCCCGATCCCTCCTCGGTCATCGCGTGGACGGCGATCCATTCGCCGCCGACCAGCCGCGGAAGGTACCGGTCCTTCTGCTCCGGCGTGCCGAACTTGAGGATCGGCATCTCGGCGCTCCAGACGTGGGCGTTCAGCGAGAAGATCAGCCCGTTGTCCCGGCAGCCGTAGCCCAGCCCCTCCATGGCGCAGACGGTCGTCAGGAGATCGCGGTCGGTCCCCCCGAACGCCTCCGGCATGGGGAGTCCGTGGAGCCCGAAGCGCGCGGCGGCCTCCCACTTCGTCCGCGAGAAGTGCCCGTCGCGCTCCTCCTCGAGGAGGTTTCCGTTCAGCTCCGCTCTCGCGAAGGCCGTCACGGCCTCCCGGAGCTCTACCTGGTCGCTTGAAAAGTCGAAGTCCATATTCCGCTCGAGTCGATCAGTGGAAGGCCCAGAAGTGCTCCGCCGAGTAGTTCAGGTCGCGCGGACGCTTCGCCACGACCTGGGCAGGATTGCCGCGCAGGATCGAGAAGGGGGGGGAGCTCTTGGTGACCACCGACCCGGCGGTCACGACCGTGCCCTCGCCGAGCGTCACGCCCAGGAGAATGGTGGACCCCGTCCCGACGAAAACGTGATTCTCGAGCGTGATCGGTCCCGTGATCCCGTCGAACGAGGGAGAGAAGACGTCGTGGCTGCCCATGACGAGGTTCACCCGGTAGGCGATCGCGACGTCGTCACCGATCGTCAGGTCGTTCATCCCCGCCCCGACGATGAGACAGTCCATCTGAAACGTGCTCCGCTTTCCGATCGTCACGCGGCCTCGGCCTCCGAAGATCTTGAGCCCGTGGTGGACGCTGCTCCGTTCGCCGATCTTCCAGCCGAGTGCGGTCCGGTAGTACGCGAGGCGCAGGGCGTGCCCAGGGAGAGGACCGATCACGCGATTCGCCCCGAAGAGAAGGGCGCTGCGCGCGAGCTGCTTGAGACGCTCCCCCGGGGAGTCCTTCACTTGGACCCGGCCGCCATGTCCGAGAGTCGACGCGGAAGCTGCAGGCGGTACGGCCATTCCCTCGTTCACGGCACGCGCACCGCTGAGGCGAGGAGCGACGCCAGGTCCGTCGACCTCAGCTCGCGCACCACGCAGGTCACGAAGCCGAGGAGAAGACCGCCGAGAACCGACGCCAGGAGAACGACGAGCTTCTTCGGGCGGACGGGCTTGCCCGACGCGGCCGCCTTCTGGACGACGGAGACGTTCGTGAACTTTCCGGAGTCGAGGGCCGAGTCGATCTGCGCCCGCTCCTGCTGCGAGAGGACCATCATGTAGCGTTCCTCGGCCGAGCGAATGAGCCGCTGCGTCCGCGAGGCCGCTACGTCTCCCTCGTCGAGCTCGACGAGGCGAGCTCGTGACTTTCCGATCTGCTGCTCCAGAGCCTGGCGGCGTTCCACGATCCCTGCACGGTCGGCCACGGCCTTCTCCCGCTCCTGGTGAAAGGTCACGACGCTCGGCCCGTGTTTCGAGACGTTCTGCCGCTCTTCCTCGAGGGCCTTCTCCGCGGCCTCGAGCTTCTTCCGGTTCTCGACGACGGGCGGGGCGTCGTCCTGGTATCGGCCCTCGACGCGTATCTGCTCCAGCTGAAGGCGGAGCGCCTGCACCTTGAACTCGTCCAGCGCCGGCTGGCTCACCGGAGCCGCGGAGGAATCCCCCTCACCGCGGGACGTGCGATCGAGTATCCGGTCGTATGCGGCGATCGTTCCGTCGAGCTCGACGAGGCGACGCGCCAGCGCCTCGCTCTCCTCGCGAAGGCCCGCGTCGAGCTTGAGCTGGACCGCCCGTTCGGAGGGCATGTCGACGGCGTGCACCCGCTTCTTGAGCATCTGCAGGGCGTCTTCGTGGCGGGCCAGCTCCTTGCCGAGGATGTCCGCCTGTGCCGAGAAGAACGGGACGACCCGCTGCGCGCCATGGACCCTCACGTGATGGGCGAGGTACTGCCTGAGGAGCTCTCCCAGGACCGCCTCTCCCACCCTGGGATCCCGCGTCTCGTAGGTGACGACGAGGATGCTGGATTCCTTGAGCCGTTCGACGGCGAGGGAACCCGAGAGGGCCCGGATCGCCCGATCGGTGTCGGTCGGAGCGGGAATGCCATGGTATGCGGCGTGGGCGCTGTCGTAGGCCCGGAGCGGCGCGAAGAGCAGGCGCCAGAACCACGACGGCCGGGCGGTGGACAGGCCGGTCGCTTCGACCGTCGCCGAGAGAACCTGGTGGCTCGTCAGCACCGCGATCTCGGAGTTGACGTCCTCGGCCGTGATTCCGGCCACGAGAACGGGAGACTCCGCCTGCGCCGGGGTGTCGAGCCGCGGGGCATACCGGTTCTTCTGGATCATCACGGCCGCCTGGGCGGCGTACGTCGCCGGCCAGACGAAGGCAAACGCCTGAAGCGCCAGAAAGGTCCCGAGAGCGACCGCCGCGAATTCCCTTCGGCGGGACGAAACAGACCTCGCGAGCTGCCGGAAGACCTCCGAGAGGTCGCCCGCCTGCGCGGGAGGCGGCACGGCCGCAGGCGCTGCCGCGTCCTGGGTGGCGGAGGGAGTCGAGCGGCTCAAGCAGCCTCCCGGGTGGCCGTGCCGCCGGCGGATCCGAGCTCGCGCTCGAGCTCGCCGTCCAGGTCGTCGATGAACGGGCCCCAGCCGAAGCGGGCTGCGCTCGAGGGAGCATTCGAGGAGAGGCGTTCGTAGAGCCCCGGCTCGCTCGCGAGACGTCCCATCGCGACCGCGAAACTCCCCGGCTCGGGCTCGGAAAGGAGGCCGTCGTGTTCGTGCCGGACGATCTCCTTCGGGCCCCCTCGATTCACCGCGACCGCCGGTTTTCCCGAAGCCATGGCCTCGATGAGGACGAGCCCCCAGTCTTCGTTGAACGCCGTGAACAGCGTCGCGAAGCAGGCGGCGTACAGGTCGCGCATCTGGGTATCCGACGGGTGGACGTGGAACTCGACGGAGGGATCCCCGCCGGCGAGCGACCGGAGCCGGTCGAGGTAGGGCCCGCTCTTCCTGTCGACGATGCCGGCGATGACGAGCTTCCAGGTGGAGGGCTCGGGAGCCGTCATTCGGAAGATCTGGAACGCCTGGATCGCGAGCTCGAGGTTCTTCGTCCACATGATCCGCCCCGGGACGAAGAACGTCCGCTCGGCGGGGGGTGATGGCGCGTAGGCCGAAAGCTCCACGCCGGGGTGGAGCGTCCGCAGCTTCTCGGCGGGAGCCAGCCGCCCCGCCAGAATGCGCGTCTTCACTTCCTCGCTGATCGCGAAGACCCGCCGGTAGCGCCGCCAGGCGATCCGGTCGACGGCGCGGTAGAGGACGGTCCCCGCTCGGACGGCGAGGCGGTGAAGAGTGCTTCGGGACGCCAGGTATCTCTTTCGGTAGACCGGGTCGAAGGCGATCCGGAGCGGAGTCAGGCAGAGGCAGAAGACGGGGATCCGGCGCTGGCGAAGAGCGACGAGATCGCCGAGCCCCTCGCACACGACGAGTAGGCCGTCGAACTCCGACAGGTCGAGCTCCTGCGAGAGGAGCCTCGCCGCGGCGCTGGCGACCGACCGGAGCGACCTCTCGACCGGCACGCGAGAGAGGAGGCGGACGTCCATCTGCTGAAGCTCCGGAAAGGTCGCGCCGGGCTGGTACTCGTTCGTGAAGATCGTGATTCGGTGCCGGCTCCGTCTCGCGATCTCCAGGATCGTCCGCTCTGCGCCGCTCGTCAGGTAGAGCCACGGGTAGTACACGGCTATCCGCCGGCGCTTCTTCGCGTCATCGATCGGATAGGTCATGCGGAATCTTCAATCATACCACTGAGTGCGACGGCTTTCAGGGGGCTCACCGCGCGAACCGGAAGATCGTGAGCGAATGCGCGGGAAACCTGTAGGAGAAAGCACCCGAAGCGCTGAAGGGTGTCGTGGCGAGTGCGACGTTGTCGGGGTTCTCTGCGCTGTTCCTGGAGCCGGGCTCGGGACCGTTCAGGACCGACACGGTGCCCGTCACGCCGGCCGGGAGGTTCATCACGACCGGTGCGTCCACGGCGGTCGTGAGGCTCCGGTTCACGACGAAGAGCGCGTAGGTCGTGCCGCCGGGATCCCGGGTGGCCATGGCGTCGAGCATCGGGACGCCGGTCTGGCCCGAGAGGAGCTTGACCGGCTTCGAGTCGAACAGAGCGTTCTTCGGGTCGAGCTGGACGTCGGTCATGAGGTTGCCGGACTCGCGAGCGTACTCGCGGTGGACGTAGAACTGCGGATTCCGGAAGCGGGCGGCCCCTGCGGTCCCGATGAGGCTCCCGAAGTGGGTCCCCGCGAGCGACATGTGGTGCGCCCCGTAGACCCTCTCGTTCCTTGCCATGACGTGGAGGACGCTGGCGTTGAACAGAGCGCTGGCCAGTGTCGGATTCCTCTGATGGGTCCGGACAGGATCCTCGACGGTCTTGTCGGGGTAGAAGATCCCGTCGTACTCGGTGACGAAGATCGGGATCAGCTTTCCGAGTCTCCGGAGCTGGCCCTCGAGCACGGTCATCGACCTCTCGACGGCCTTCGTCGCCCCGAGCATCGACGTGAAGAGCTCCTCGTCCGACGGAATCGTCCCGTCGGCCCTGTACGCGTAGAGCGGGAAGTACGCGTTGTGGACGCTGATGCCGTCCACGTAGGGCCCCGCGAGCCCGAGGACCACGCTGTTCCAGTAGCTGTCCTGCTCCTCGGGGCCGATGACCGCGGCCGAGAAGATCTTCGCGTACGGGGCTTCCTTGCGAATGGCGACCGCATATCGAATCACCCGACGGGCGTAGACGTCCGGTGGGAGGCCGACGAGTCCGTTGTCGGACAGCCCTTCGAAGTAGACCTCGTTGCCGACTTCCCAGTAGACGGCGGGGAAACCGCGCGAGTTGAAGAACTTCGCGAAGGCAGCCGTCTCCTCGGCGCTCCCGGTGCCGGTGTTCGCGGTGACGAACGGAACCGCCTTCAGGGCCGTGGCCAGCTTGATGAACTCGTCGGGTCCGACGACCGGGGAGTAGAACTCGCCAAGGTAGCCGCTCGACTGCTTCGGGCGCCTCGAATGCGGTCCGAGCGCCTGCCACCAGTGAAAATAGTCCGCGGCCGTTCCCCCCGGGAACCGGAGCGTCGTGATCCTGGCTTCCGAGAGGAGGCTCACGATCTCGCGGTCGAAAGAACCGTCCGGCTTCACGATTCCCTCACCCCGTTCGATGGTCTGAAGGTTCTGCCCGAAGAGGAGTGCAGGGATCACACGCCTGACCTTCTGGAAGTCGACGGTGATCGAGCTCGTGGCGGCTGGTGGTTCCTGCGCGCGAGCGGACTGCGCCCAGCAGAGGACCAGGAGGAGCGCAATACTGCGTGTCGCGCAGTTGAGCCGTGGCAGCTGCGAGCGGCGGGACAGGGGCAAGCGTTCTCTCCTTCGTCTCATTCGAATGGGAAGTAGATCGTCCGTCCGTCCGCCTGGAAGACGAGTCTCGTGACGAGCTCGCCGGCGGTCGCGTTCCACAGGGACCACTCGGAGTGCCAGGAGTCGCCGTCGAGGGCGAGCGGGAAGACCGGGACGACGTCATTTCCCCCTGGTTCGCCGTCGAGAACCGGGAAGCCCGCCAGGAGCTCCTCCCCCCGCTCGTTGACGCGGCGGAGGAAGCCGACGGCGTCGACCGCCGCGCCGATCGGGCCTGCGACCGATCCGGTCAGAGTTCCTTTGAGGGCGCCCGCCGCCGGGAATAGGGAACGGCAGGAAATCGCCACCTGTCCGCCTGCCGGGACCAGGACATCCACCGATCCGACCGTCGCACCACCACCATCCCGCAGGGTCAACGTGGCCGTGATGACCCGGCTCAGGCGGTTCGTCAGGACGACCCCGCTGTCGCGACGGGCGAGATCCACGGGAACGAGGAACCGGGTGACGCTTCGGGACGGAGGGACGGTCCGTGGGAGCACCACTGGCCGCCCGGACGTGCTCCCCACGGTCCTCTCCTCGACGAGCTGGACCATCGGGGCCGGCTGGCCATTTCCGGGACGCAGGGCGAGAGTTCGGACCGCCTGGTCGTTTCGCGGCAGGATCCGAACCTGCGCCGTCCGGACCTCGGTGCCGGCAGCGCCCTGGGCCGGGACCCGGAACCGGAAGAGCGCGGTGCCTCCGGGCGGAAGCCTGTAGCCGGCGGTCGTGGCGGGGCCCGTCTCCAGGTCGACCGCGAGCGGCGCGCCGGACTCGTCCAGGAAAGAGAGAGACCCGGAAAGACCCACGAGGCCGGTGTTCGAGACGGCGAGGCGGTGCACCGTGTCGGGTGTGAGGAGGAGGCTCTGGACCGCGGCGCTCGAAGGGACTCCCCGATCGGCGTCGTTGAAGGGGGCGAGGAGGATCGGGTCGAGAAAGCTCGATGGACGGAGGTTCTCTCTCATCGAGTGGATCGACACGGCCAGAGGCCGATTCGAGACGAGCGTCAGGAGACCGCGAATCTGTCCAGGGAAGGAGAGGAGATCAGACAGAAACTGTACGGTGAAGCCTCGTGCCGGCACACGAAAAGCGGCGGTCGTCGTCTGGATCGGCGTGCCGTCCAGGCCTCGCAGGACCAGGTCGACGACAGCCTCCGTTTCGTCGGGGTTGTACGCCGTGATTCGCGTCCGTCCCGCTTCTTCCCCTTCCTCGATGTAAGCCTGGCTCAGGAGCCGGGGCTCGGAGGAGACGGTCGCGAGCTCGGACACCACGGTGCCGTCGACGAGGCCGCTCAGGACGTGCAGTGCCTCCGGCGCCGGAGCGCCCGCCGCGGGCAGAAGAAGAAGCGCCGCGAGCCTCGGGGCGTCGCCCTGTCCCGGGGTCTTCAGAAAGCGAGAGCTCGACGGTGGCACGGCGAGCGTCGTGATCGTCGGGATGTAGCGGGCCGTGAGGTCCGTGACGAAGGTATCCCGGCGCATCCCGACGCTGTGCTCCCGCTCGCCGAAATCGCTCCATCCGTCGAACGCGAGCGGCAGGGCGCCGCTTCCGGAGTCGACGAGGTCGGGGGCCGAGACGGTATGCACCGATCCCGACGCCCATTGGAAAGAGATTGGCGTCGTCGAGCTGGTCCCGTCGACGGTGAGAGAGATGCCGGCGGGCTCGCTTCGCGCAACGAGAAGGAGCGGTTCGAAGAGCGCCCTCACCGAGCGCGGGCGGTCCATCACCGCGAAGCCGAGGATGCCGTCGGAGCCGCTCAGGTCGCCGGAATAGCCCGTGAATCGGTACTCGGACGAGGGAACCGCGATGAGCGTCGTGAAGCTCCGGTCGACGTAAAAGCCGTCTGATGAAGGCGGATCGAGAAGAAGCGAGCCCCCCGCGTCCGGCGCGACCGCGGTGCGGAGGCGGTGGGACTGGCGGATCGCCGCCGTGTACCACTCCCGGCCGGTCGTCGTCGTAACTGCGTGATCCGAGGCCCCCCCGTCGTTCCACGAGACGAAAACCTGACGGGTATCGTCGTTCTGGAGGAGGACGGGCTCGATCCGATGGACGGAGCCGCGGGCCCATCGCGCGAAGTAGGGAGTCGTCACGACCTGCCCGTCGACGAGGATCTGCAGCCCAGTGGGGATGCTGTCGATCGTCACCAGCTCCTCGAGGGGAATCCGGAAGACGCCTCGCCCGTTCGTTCCTGCGAAAAGGGTTCGGTCTGCCATCCTGAGCGTACTCACGCCCGAAGCGAGGAGCCCCTTGCTGAACGGCGACCAGCTGGATCCGTCGTTGGGAGAGCGCCAGACACCATCGGAGGACCCGATGTAGAGCGCCCCGAACGAATCCTTGACGATGCTGCTCGGCGTCGCGAGACCCGGGACGCTGACGTCCTGCCACGACAGTCCGAAGTCGTAGGACTTGAAGACGCGGCCCGTCTGGGCAGACCGATTCGCGAGGGTCACGTACAGTACGTTTTCCGCATCCGGATCGAGGTAGATGGAGGTGACGCTCAGGTCGGGATCGCTGCTGATCGGGAGCAGTTCGGTGCCGATGCCGTCGGCCTTGAAGAGGTTCGCCCCCCGCGAGACGGCGAAGTAGACGCGATCGGGGCTGACGGTCGAGACCGCGATGCGCGCGATCTCCGGGGACCCGGGTGGGCGGTAGCCGGCCCAGGAATCGCCCGAGTCGGTCGAGCGGAAGAGCTGCATCCGCCCCGTGAAAAGGGTCCCGGGGACGAGAGGGCTGGGTTCGATCGGGGCGAGGACCGAGGAGGCCTGACCAAAGTCGAGCCCCTGAACGATCGGACGAAAGCTGTCCCCGCGGTCGTCGGAGCGGAAGAGACGCCCCCCGACCGTCGAGACGTAGAGGCGCTCGGGATCGAAGAGGTCGAAACGCGCCGGGCCGGTCGCTTCCCGGTCCCCGTGGATGACCCGCCAGGTGGGGGAGGGGTCAGCCGGAACCGCGACGAGAGTGCCCGAGTCGGCGGTGCCGACGAGAAGGCGGGGCGGCGACTCGCGAGACGCATCGAGGCTCGTCACCGACGTCACGGCGAGCCCGCGGTTCAAGGTTGTCGCCCTGGACCATTCCGAGTCGAGCGAAGCGACTCCGGAAGTCCCCGCCACGAGAACACGGTCCGCGAGGACGAGGATTCGTCTCACTCCGGCCACTTCTCCGGACACCGCTCGCCAGGTTTCTCCAGCGTCCGTCGAAACGGAGAGAGCGTCCCCTCCGAGGAGGATCCGAGCGTCGTCGAGCGGATCGAGCGCGATCGCCTGGGCGAACCCGCACGAGGAGCAGAACGGCGGAGCCGCCAGCTCCTCGAATGTCTTCCCCCCGTCGCGAGAACGAAGAACGAGCGCCCGATCCGTCCGGCTGAGGTCTCCCAGAACCTGGATCGTCGCGTAGAGGAGCCCCGCGGTTCTCGCAGAGATCGTCACGTCCGTCGTCCCGACTCCGAAGGTGTCAGAGGCGCGGAGGGGCCACTCGGCCGTCATCACCCACGAGCTCCCGCGGTCGTCGCTCCTGTAGAGGCCTCCCCGGCCCGACGCGAAGAGCGTTCCGGAGCGGAGCGGATCGCGAACGAGGGTCGAGACGGCGTCCCCTTCGAGCGCCCCGGTGAAGCTCGTACCGCCGTCCGTCGAGAGCTTCACTCCGATGTCGGTGGCGACGAGGACACGCGAGGGCTCCGTCGGGTCGACGAGGATCGCGGCAACATAGAGGCCCGAGGCAAGCGCTCCGGCGAGGGACCAGGAGGTTCCGCCGTCCGCGGAGCGGATCAGGCCGATACCGGGGGAAACCGAGCCCCCGTCCGAGAGGGTGCCGGTTCCGGCGATGAGCAGGTTCGCGTCGACAGGGGAGATTGCGACGGCGCTCAGGGGCGTCGCCGCGAGCCACGGCGCAAGCGTCTGCCAGACCTGCCCTCCGTCGGTGGAGCGCCACAAGCCTCCAGCCGGTGTCCCGGCGACGAGATGCCGGGGATCGCGAGGGTCTGCCGCAAGCGTGGTGACCCGGCCACCGACCGAGCTCGGACCGATCTCCACCCATCCCGGCTCCTGTGCCCTGGCCGTTGGAAAGACAAGGAGCAGCCCGGTCAGCGCGAGCCGACGCATCGGCGGGAGATGGATCATTATAGAGATTCTATCTCAAGATGCCCGGGCACCCCACCCGTCCCCGATCGCGTCGCCTCGCCGCCTCCCTTCCGGACCCGGCGATCCGGGCCGTCTACTGGATGGACGGGAAGGTCGACGCCTTGACGGTCGGCTGTCGTTCCGCGACGAAACTCAGAATCGCGTTCGGCGGGACGTCGACCTCGAGGGGATTTCCGACGGCGCACGGCCACGGCTTCGGCGCGATCTCTTCACCTCCGGCCTGGGTCGTCGGCGTGAGCCCCGGGCCGTTGATCGAAGCCGGTGAGGGGGCCGTCAGGATGAGGCAGTCGACCGAGCGAGGCGCGAAGCCTGCCACGGAGACGGTGGCGCGGAGCGACCGGTCGAGGCTCCGGTTGACGAGAAGCGCCGTCAGGCGGCGGCCGTTCCCGCTCAGGCTCGCGCGCGCGATGAGGTCGGGCAGGCCGCGGTGCGCCTTGACGATTCCCTTCTCCGGCGCGTCGAAGGTCGGAGAGGTCACTGTCGTCGTCAGGAGGCCAGTCTCGAAACGCGAACGGTAGAGCGAGTAGAGGTGGTAAGTCGGCGTCCTCACGAGACCCGCTTCGGTGTCGGTGAGAAGGCTTCCGTACCAGCGATGGATCGGGTTCGTGTAGCAGGCGAGAAAGAGGCGCGGCTCTCCGAGGAAGACGTCGAGCAGAGATGCGACGTAGAGAGCGGCGGCCAGCGTTCGTGACTGGTCGACGTAGATGGCGTGCTGATCCTGTTTGGAGCTCACCCCGAAGAGAGGCCCGAATTCCGTCACCGCGATCGGCACGCTCGCGTTCATGGGGGAAAGACGGGCGAGCGTCTCCTCGACCTCGTCCAGATTCTCCCGGGTTTCTGCTGCGCCTGCGTACAGGCTCCGGTAGATCTCGCCTCTCGAGCGCTCGTCGGCAAACGAGGCCGTGTCGTCCAGGAGCACGGGCGCGTAGGCGTTGTGAACGGCGAGGAAGTCCACGGGCCCCTCGAGGGCTTTCAGCATCCGACGGGTCCAGTCGCGGTTTTCCGCGGGAGCCAGCGGGAAGGCGCCCGTGTCGAGGTGGGCGATGGCACCGACCAGCGCGTCCGGGAAAACGGATCGCAACGCGGACCGGTATCGCGCGAAGTCCCTCGCGTAATCCTCCGGGCGATGGTAAATGGCCTTACCGTTGGGCCCGTTCGCGCTTGGTCCGCTCAGGTAGATCTCGTTCCCGACCTCCCAGAGACGCGCCGGTGCCCCTTGCGACCTGAGGTGCTTCGCCCAGGCCGACGCCTGCTCGGCGCTGCCGGTCCCGTAGTTGGCCGTCAGCAGCGCCTCTCCACCGGTGGCTTTGAGCAGGGCGAGGAGTTCGGGCGTGCCAAAACGGTGAGCCAGGCTCTGCCCGTTGAAGGCGTTCCGACTCGAGCCTCGATGGCCGGAATCGCCCACTCCGAGGCTCCAATCGTAGTAGTCGGCGTGGATTCCGCCCGGAAAACGGAAGGCCGGCACGCGGAGCGGCGTGAGAAGCCCGAGGACTTCGGGGCGCAGGACCGGCCGATCGGCCTCGAGAAGCCCGTTGCCGTTCTCCACCCACTCGATGTGCATGCCGAAAAGAAGCGGGCTCACGGGTCTCAGAACGCGCGTGGCGTCGATCGCCACCGTGGCGCGCTCCGGGGTGGCTCGAAGAGCCTCCAGCCTCGTCTCCGCGCTCTCCGTCCCGGTCGCGGCGGCCTGGCTCCGGTCGCAGCTCGAGCCGAGTACGACGAGTATCGGAAGAAGAAAGGCGGCTCGTCTCATGCCAGGACCTCCAGATAAAGCGACTCGAGTCTGCTCGTCATGGTCGCGATATCGAACGTTCCGGTGAAACGGGCCCGGGCGGATTCTCCAAGCTGGCTTGCCCGCTCGGGATCGGCGAGGAGGCCGAGGATCGCGTCGGCCATCGCCCGGGGGTCGTCCCGGGGGACGAGGCGGGCCTCTTTCTCCCCGACCGCGTCGAGGCAGCCCTCCGCGGTCGTCGTGACGATCGGGAGGGAGTGCGCCATGTACTCGAGGAGGACCAGCGGCAGCCCCTCCCACCGAGAGGAGAGGACGCCGATGGAGAAGAGCGGGACGAAGGGGGAGCTCGGGCGACCTCCCACCCAGCGAACGGCCTCCTCGAGACCGAGTCCTCGCCCCAGCTCGCGGAGCTCGGTCTCGAGCTCCCCCTCGCCGACGACGACGAACTGCGCGTCGCGGCGCGTCTCACGGACGAGAGCCGCCGCCCGCAGGAAGACGTCGACCCCCTTCTGGACATGCAGCCTCCCGACGAGTCCGACCACGGGGCGTCCGGGCTCGAGCCGGGCGACCCGGCGCGCCCCCTCGATCTCCTCGGCCGTGGCGCGGGGCTCGGGAATCCCGTAGTAGACGAGCTCCAGCCGCTCCCGCGGCGCGTAAGCCCCGCTCGAGAGGAGCGCCAGGTCCGCGCTCGAGACCGGAATGACCCGGTCCACCCTTCGGCAGATCGCCCGCTCCGCGGCCCGACGCAGGCCGATCGTGAGCGAGCCGTAGTTGTGGTGGTGAAACCCGTGCTGGTGGTAGAGGAGCGGTACCCGGATCCCGAAAAGGCCACGGGCCATCGAGCAGGTGGCGGCCGCGACGAGACCGTGAGCGTGGATGACGTCGATCGCCTCCGTTCTCACGAGGTGGGCCACGCTCCGCGCCGTCGACGGGCGGAACCGCTTGTCGAACGGGATCGTGTGGACCCTCGTCCCGAGCCTGCGGGCCGCCTCCACGAGGGGGCCACCGTCGCGGCAGGCGAGGAGGTTCTCCACGCCGCTCCCCCGGAACCCCTCGAGGAGGTGCCGGACCACGGTCTGTCCGCCTCCGAGGAACGACTTGTCGATGACCTGAAGGACTCTCAACGCGGACCCCTCTCCATCGCCCGCCCGCTCTGGATGACCCGGCGCTGGCGCAGAGCCTCGGGAAGCCCCTGCGCCGCGAGCACGTATCCGCGAAGGGCTCCGGGCGCGTTCCAGGCGAGAAAGAAAGGCCGTGCGAGCTCGAAGAGGATGAGCCAGGGAAGCGAGCCGAGGAGGTCGGAAACCCGCTCGCACTTGGCCATGACGAGATAGCGATTCCTGACCGTCAGTGCCTGTTCGCTGCCGCGCGAGGAACGCCCGGCCAGCTTGCGGAGTGAGTTGCGTCCGGCTCTGCGGTGACGTGCGACGAGGGACGGAACATATCGGCACCTCCAACCCCGCAATCGTGCCCGCCAGGAAAGGTCGAGGTCGTCATAGTAGGCAAAGAGGTTCTCGTCGAGCACGCGCCCGTCGACGGCCACGTCCAGGAGCATCTCGCGCCGGTGGAGAGCCGCCGCGCCGGTGCACGCGAGAACGTCTTCCTCCTTAAGGTAGGAATCTGCCGAGGGCTCGCCCCTCCCTCTGTCGTACGCGCGGCGGAAGCGGTCGACGACGATCCCCGTCGAGTCGACCCGTCCGTCGGGCAGCAGGATGAGAGGTGCCACGGTCCCGACGTCCGGAGGGAGGGTGTCGACCAGATCGAGCGCCCGCTCGACGAAGTCGGCCGGAAGCTCCGCGTCCGGGTTCAGAAAGAGAACCCAGGCGCCCACGGGACGTCTCGAGGGCCCGGTTCTGCCCAGCGCAGAAGCCCGTGTTGGAGCTCTCGCGCCGGAGCGTTCCCCGAAGCCCGCGCGCGATCCACTTCTCGACCACCTCCGCGGAACCGTCGGTCGAAGCGTTGTCGACGACGATCACTTCCATCGCGGGAGCCGTCTGGGCGTGGAGGCTCGCGAGGCAGGCGTCGACGACCTCCGCGCTGTTCCAGGTGACGATCTGGACGGAGAGGCGCGGCTCCGTCGTCGTCGGCATCTCTTCGCTCACCAATACAGCCATCAGTTTCCTCTCCGCGAGACAGCCTCGAGAGCGTCGCTTTCGAAGCGCGCGAAGACGACGGACGGGTCGTAGAGCCTTTCCACGAGCTGTCGAGCCGCCTGCCCGTGGGCGCGACGCAGGTCCGCGTCCTTCAGGTATCGGACGACCGCATTCGCGAAGGGACCCGGCTCCGACGCCTCGAGATGATGCCGGTCCGGCTGGGCGTCGATCCCCTCCATCCCCATCGGTGTCGAGACGACGGGCCTCCCGCAGGCGAAGGCCTCGAGGACCTTCCCCCTCATTCCTCCTCCGGTTCGGATCGGGTTGACGAAGACGGCCGCCTCCTGGTAGCGCTCCACGAGGTTCTCCACGCGCCCCGGGGCGCTCACTCCGTCCCTCTCGCGCTTTCGACGCCAGGCCTCGGTCAGCCCCGGTCCGGCCGCCTCCAGCAGGGCATCGGGCACCGCCGCGCGGACGGCGGGCCACACTTTCTCGAGGAACCACGTCAGGCCGTGGAGATTCGGCCGGTGAACGAAGTTGCCGACGAAGAGGACCTTCGGCTCGGCAGGCTCGTCGGGCGCGGGTACGAACGTCCGGGTCGCGACGATGTGCGGCAGGACCCCGATGGGGCGCCCCGTCCTCCCGGCCAGCCAGGCGGCTTCCGTTTCGGTGATGCCATACACGACCTGGAAGGAGCGAAGGGCTTCGTCCTCGAACCGGCGGACCTTTCCTCTCTCCATCCCGACGTAGTGCTCGAAGAGAGTCCGGCTCGTGAACGGAACTCTCCGGAGACGGTCGAGCGCCATCGACATCGTCTCCTGCTCGGCCAGGATTCGAACGGTTCGCGGATCGAGCTTCGCCAGAAATGGAGCCATGTAGGAGAGCTCGACATGCACGACGTCCAGCCCTTCCTCCCGCTCCAGGGCGGCCAGGGCGTCGGCGAGATCCGGGTTCCTGTTGTACTCGACGGCGTAAGGGGAACGGCCGAGGACCCAGGAAAGGCGCTTCACCGGTCCCGCGGCGGGCCGAGGGAAGAGCCTCTGCCGGACGCCCATCTCCGCCAGCTCCCGTACGGCCTCGGCATCCGACGCCGGGTCCTCTCCAGCGTGGCAGAGGACCGTGACGCTGTGGCGGGAAACAAGGTGACGAACGAGGGCGTAGAGGCGAGTCACCCCACCGACGGCGCGCCCGTGCACCGGATAGGGGTGCAGGACGGCGATTCTCATGAGACGACCGTCAGCTTCGGCGCCCGGAAGGACTGAACGACCCGGTCGAAGTCGGATCGGCAGAGGAGAACGGAGAGCGCCCCGACCGAGAGAGCGCAAAGGGAGACCGCGAACGCGGCGAGCCGCCAGGCCGGGGGAACGAGAAGGGCGAGAGCGAGAGGCCCGCCGATGGTGGCGACCGACAGGAAGAACCGAACGCCGAGGCTCAGGGGCGCGACGTTCCGATGAAAGCAGCGAGCCGCCCCGAGGGCGACGACCGAGGACGACAGGAAGAGGGCGACGGCGGCTCCCTCGATTCCGAGACGCGGAAGGAGGACGACGTTGGCGACCACGTGCGTGGCCAGGCCGAAGACGATGATTCGGAGCATCGCGCTCTGGAGCCGGGCCGCCTGGAGAGCCTGCCCCAGCACACCGTTCACCGCGTGGAGCGGCAGGGAAACCGCGAGGAGTCGAAGCGTCGTGGCCGAGGCGAGGAAGCGCTCTCCGTACGCGAGGCCCAGGATCCGGTCGGCGAAGCAGATGAGAAAGAGCGAGAGAGGGACGATCCCGACGACGAGGACCCGCAACGAGAGAAGCGTCGCTTCGGCATAGCCTTCGAGCGAAGCCCGGAAAGACGAGGCGAGGCGCGGGTAGACGGCGGCCATTGCGCTCTCGGGGAGGAGGAGGACGACCGAATAGAGGGTGAGCGCCGCGCCGTACCTGCCCGTATCTCCCTCGCCGCGCAGCGCCTGCACGAGAAGCACGTCCACTCGGAAGTAGAGCATCGAGAGCGCGAAGAGAACCGCGAACGGAGCGACCGTGCGGCCGAAGCCGAGTGCGCCCGCGAGCGTCGGCCGTCCCGTCCCGGGCGCTCCCGCCCGGCGCATCAGGACGAACCCTGCGCCGAGCGCCAGAAGCCGCGCCGCCGCTATTCCCACGCAGAGCCCCAGGATTCCCGCCCCGAGGAGATAGGCCGCGAAGGCCAGGGCCAGCTTCAGCGCGTTCTCCGCAAGGGAGACGATGGTGATCCGGTGGTGGGTCCGGTCGCCATGAAGAAGGCCTCCTGCGTCGCGATCCAGGCCGAGGGAAGGACCGTGAGCGACAGGAAGGCGGCGGGGATGAGCCGGTCGTGGGGGATCAGGACGACCGCGTAGGCGAGGAAGGCGAGAGTGGAGAGGGAGCCGCTCAGGAGTGCGAAGGACCTTCCGTTCCGGAGGAGCCCCGCGCTCTCTTCGGGGCTCGTCGCGAGCTCCCGGGTGAGAAGGAGCTGCATTCCCGCGCCGGCGGCGGCCTGGAAGATCAGGAGGAGAGCCAGCAGATGGATGTAGACGCCGAGAGTCTCGGCGCCGTACGTCCGGGCGATCCCCACGTTGATGGCGAACGAGAAGACAGGGACCAGGAGCCGGGCGGCGAGCATGGAGATCCCGTTGGAGAGAAGCGAGCGCACCGTCAGCTCTTCTGACCGCTCTTCCGGACGGGCCGCGACGAGTCCGGAAGCGGCTCCGCCTCCACGACGAGGCGCTCGCCCAGACCGGCCAGCTCGAGACCGCGGATCATCGGCCAGAGGGCGAGGCGCGATGCCTCCGTCAGGACGAGCCGCAGACCCGTCGGACGACGATACTCAGCCGGGTCCGAGACCCCGGCGAGGCCGCCCGCGGGCTGGGGGGCGTCGTGTCTGGGACGGCGCGCGAGACCCGGCAGGAAGCCGGAGACTGTTCAGCGCGGTCCGGAGACTCCAGAGTGGTTCCCAGAGCGTGGTCACGCGAACGGGGCGGAACCCCGCCAGCGAAAGGAGCCTCGAAAGAAGCGCCGGGGTGTAGTGGAAGACGTGCTGGTCCGGCCGGAGGTCGCGCCAACGCGGCCCGTGGACACGGGATGCGAGAGACGAGAAGTTGGGGACCTCGACCACGAGGAGCCGCCCGACCCGTGGAGCCACCTCGTCCCTCAGGAACGGCAGGGGCTCGTGGATGTGCTCGAGGACGTGGTGGAGGGTGACGACGTCGAAGCACTTGCCGGCCGGGAGCCCGTCGAGAGACCGTGCGAGGGGGACACCGAGCAGGCTCTCCGTACGCTCGCGGGCGAAGTCCGCGACCTCGACTCCGGCGACTTCCCAGCCGCGGGCCTGGGCGTGAACCAGGAAGGCGCCAGAGGCGCAGCCGATGTCGAGCACGCTGCCCTTCAGTCCGCGCGCCTCCAGCCTCCGGAGCTCGGACTCGAATCGCGCGGCATCGTAGGCGCGGGCGAACTCTGATTCGAAGTTGTAGCCGGCCGTGCCGTCCTCGGTGAAGTAGGTCTCGTCGTAGACGAACTCGGGCTGCGCCGAGGTGGCGTGAAGCCCGCAGGACGTGCAGCGCGACAGGAGCCCGCCGTAGACCCCTTCCCACCCGGGGTGCGGGCAGAGAGGAGACCAGGACGACGAGCTCCCGGAGGGGAGGGCGGTGATCGTCACGTGGATTCCTCCTCCGGGCCGGAGGGAGTCCCGATGGACCCGGTGGACCCGACGGACCCGACGGACCCGGCAGACCCGATGCTCAGGACCCCGAAGAGGAGCCCGATGTGAACCCAGACGATCGACCGGAGCGGTTCGATCCGGTGGCTGAAGTCGGCGACCTGGGAGACGGCAAAGCCCAGGAAGCCCGCGATCAGGGCGGCGGCCATCCAGACGAGCGCAGGATCCGTCACCGTTCTCAGCCGACGAAACGAGCTCACGAGGATCGCGCCGAAGAGGAGGAGGAAGAGCAGGCCGCCGGGAATGCCGGCCTCGGCCGTCTCGAGGAGGTAGAGATTGTGAACGGTTGCGGGGAAGTACCGCATCACGTCCCGCGGATCGTAGTGCTCCATCACCTGGATGAAGCTGTTCAGCCCGACTCCGCTGAACGGTTGGCTCTCGATCATCCGGAAGGCGATCTCGTTCAGCTCGAAGCGGACCTCGAGGTTCCCCTTCTGGCTGCGGGTGAGTCGATCGTAGACCGCCGGCCCGAAGAAGAGGCCGAGGACCAGGAGAACTCCCGCGGCTCCTGCGATTGCCCGGCGAACCGATGCGCGGGCCGCGCCGGCGAGGAGTCCGCGGCGCCATGCGAGGAAGAGAAAGAACCCCGATGCGATCGCCGAGGAGATCCAGGCGCCGCGAGAGAGGGTCAGGATCAGTCCTGCCGTTCCGAGGAAGAATGCCCCCGCCAGGAGAGCCCTCTTCAATCCGCCCCGGCAGGCGAAGAAGCCGGCAGCCAGGACAGGGAGCGACAGGACGAGGAAGTCGGCGTACACGATCGGGTGGTCGAAGAGCCCGGAGGGCCGGAGCCTGACGGCGCCGGAGACGAGAGTCTCCCGGAGTACCTCGGTCCCGTGAAACCAGGAACGCCCGATCGGGCGGCCTGTAGCGGCCTGCAGGAGCGCAAAGAGCGTGTGGAGGCCGACGACGCCGGAGAGGACCACCAGGAACGGGGCCAGAAGGGCGCGCCTGAAGAACGCGGCCGTGGCGAACGCCAGGAAGAGGGCGTGGAGGGCCGAGGCAAGCTCGAAAAGGCCGAGATCGAGGTGGGAGGCGCTCCCGACCACCGACACGGCGTACTGGACGACCAGCAAGCCGTATAGAAGGAGCACGGTGGCGGGAAGGGCGTTCCGTCTGCGTCCCCAGAGAAGGCCGGCCATGAGGAGCGGAGCCGAGAGGAGAAGGAAAACGTCCGACACGGAGAATCGGAGTCCGGGCCAGCCCCCCACGTGAGGCCGGTATAAGAAGAACTTCCCGAGAGGAATCGAGACGAGGCCGACGAAGCCGAGGAAGAGGACGTCCGCCGTCCGCTGCGGCGTGAAGACGAGGAGGGCGGCGAACGCGGCCATCCCCGCGGAGGCCGCGAGGATCAGGAACGCGGCGCGGGAGGACGCCACCGTGGCGGCGGCCAGGGGAAGGCCGCCCAGGAGGAGCCACAGAAGAGTCCGGGACACGCGGGGTCCGGACGGGCCTTCCGCCATTCGGTCGGAGATCGTCATCGTCAGATCGGCGCCCGGCTCTTTTCCGTGACGGTCAGGGCCGATCCAGCTCTTGCATCAGGAAGAGGAACCCGGATCCGACGGCTCCCACGGAGAGGAGGTGGTACGCCCCGTCGACGTAGAGGTGCGGGTCCATGGCGCTCCTCGGAGTACCCGACGCATCGCAGGGGTCGACCACGTAAACGTCGACGGGGTTGCCGGCTTTGTTGCGCACGACGGAATAGAGGGTCTGCTGATCGACCGGAACGACGTTGTCGGATCCCGCGGAGACGATGAGGGTCGGAGCCGTCTGGAAGGGCACGCCCGGGATCGAGAGCGGGCATGGTAGTCGGCGTCGGAACACCCGACGTGGCCGCAGATCATGTTGTCGAAGACGTCGGCCAGCGCGGGGCCCCCGATATCCCAGGCGTAGGTGCTGCCGTCGCAACGCGTTTCGGTGGCGGGTGCGTAAGACGAGCGGTGGAAGGCCACGAGATTCTTCCAGTCGGTCGGCGGTACGAAGGACACGACGGCGCGCAGGCCGGGGATCAGGGGCCCGGCGCGCAGGACAACGCAGCCGCCGGTGGAGCCGCCGACGATCGCGATGCGGTCGGGGTCGGTCACCTTCAGCGAGCGAAGGAGCACCGCCGCCGCCGCGACGTCGTCGGCTTCCCCCAGGCACAGCTCGGGACTTCCCTCACTTCCGTCCTGGCCCCGGAGCGAAGGCGCGAAGGCCGTTCTCCCGTATCGCTGGGCCCAGTCGATCAAAGTCTGCACCATGTCGCCGTCCGCGTTCGCGAAGATCCCGCCCAGGCCACCGTGAACGTGGATCACGGTCGAGTGCCGATTCCCGTCGTCCGGGTACGAGAGGATTCCTCCGACGACGAGCCCGCTGGAAGCGTAGGCGACGAGATCGAGCGCCACCTTGCCCACCGTTGCGAGCCGCTCGCGAGCCACGAGAGCCCCGTCCGGAAGGGTGGTCGAGCTCGGGAACTGTCCAGGGTCGGCGGGGGAGACCGAGGCCGAGCGCTCGATACGGGCGAAGGCTGCCTCGAGCGAGGTCCGGAAGTCGGCCCTCATCGCTCCCACGTGAAGACTCTCTCCTCTCGACACCGCCCCTGACACCCTCGCCTCGCGGGCGAGGGCCGTCAGGACGCGCTGTCCACGAGCCTTCTCGTCCGGACGAAGCCCCTCCGGCGTGACGCTCGATGCGTCGAGACCCGATCCGACGCCAAGTGCGAGGAACAGGAGGATCGCTCCCCGGACGCGGAATAGTCGCATTGAGAAACTGTATCATGCGTTCCGGGCTCACTCCGGAGCTCTCGTCGCCCTTGAAGCGGTGGTGGTCAGCCGCCTTCCAGACAGTTCGTCCCTCCCCTCGATCGTGGCGATGGGCGATTCGCGGCCATTCGGTATTTCAGGCGGGCGTTCCTCCGGACGCCCCTGGTCCTTTTCTGGACTTCCCGGAGGACACCTTTCACACGGGGCGGTAGAATCCCGAGGGTTCGAAGCAGAACCCTACGACGATTGAGCAACCCGATCTCAGGAGGATCCCGATGACCAGCAAATCCGCGCCGTCAAAGCGCGCGACGAAGTACGTCTATTCCTTTGGTGGCGGAACGGCGGAAGGCGACGGCAGCCAGAAGAACCTTCTCGGCGGCAAGGGCGCCAATCTCGCCGAAATGGCCCGTATCGGCCTCCCCGTCCCCCCCGGCTTCACGATGTCGACCGAGGTCTGCACGCACTACTACGCGAGCGGCCGGACCTACCCCAAGGGGCTCGAGAAGGAAGTCGCGACGCACCTGAAGGGGGTCGAGAAGAAGCTTGGCAAGAAGTTCGGCGACCCGAAGAACCCCCTCCTCGTCTCCGTCCGCTCCGGCGCCCGCGCCTCGATGCCCGGGATGATGGACACGATCCTCAACCTCGGCCTGAACGACGTCACCGTCGAGGGGCTCGCGAAGGCGTCCGGCAACCCGCGCTTCGCCTTCGACTGCTACCGCCGCTTCGTCGCGATGTACGGCGACGTCGTCCTCGACCTCAAGCCGGTCGGCAAGCACGAGCGCGACCCGTTCGAGCTGATCCTCGAGGCCAAGAAGGAGAAGTACGGAGCTCACCTCGACACCGAGCTTTCGGTCGAGGCACTCAAGGAGCTCGTCGCCGAGTTCAAGAAGGCGATCAAGGAGAAGACCGGTCACGACTTCCCGGAGGACCCGATGGCCCAGCTCTGGGGCGCCGTCGGCGCGGTCTTCTCGTCCTGGATGAACGAGCGGGCGATCGTCTACCGCCAGCTCAACTCCATCCCCGAGAGCTGGGGAACGGCCGTCAACGTCCAGTCGATGGTCTTCGGCAACCTCGGCGAGGACTGCGGCACGGGCGTCGCCTTCACGCGCGACCCCGCCACGGGCGAGAACCTCTTCTACGGCGAGTACCTCATCAACGCCCAGGGCGAGGACGTCGTCGCCGGCATCCGGACCCCCCAGAAGATCGCCACGCTCCAGCAGGCGATGCCGAAGGTCTACGACCAGCTCATGGGGATCCGGCAGAAGCTCGAGAAGCACTACCGGGACATGCAGGACATCGAGTTCACGGTCGAGCGCGAGCGCCTCTTCATGCTCCAGACCCGCACCGCCAAGCGGACCGGCTTCGCCGAGGTGCGGATCGCCGTCGAGATGGAGCGCGAGAAGCTCATCACGGCCGAAGAGGCGATCCTCCGCGTCAACCCCGACTCGCTGAACCAGCTCCTCCGACCCGTCTTCGACCCGGCCGCCCGCAACGCGGCCGTCTCCGAGGGGCACCTCCTCGCCAAGGGCCTCAACGCCGGCCCCGGCGCCGCCACTGGCCGCGTCGTCTTCTCCGCGCAGGACGCCTTCGAGTGGGCCGCGAGGGGCGAGAAGGTCCTTCTCGTCCGCGAGGAGACGAGCCCCGAGGACATCAAGGGGATGAACGCCGCCGAGGGGATCCTCACCGCCCGCGGCGGGATGACCTCCCACGCGGCCCTCGTCGCCCGCCAGATGGGCAAGGTCTGCATCGTCGGCTGCGAGTCGCTCCGGATCGACTACTCCCAGCGCTGCATGACGGTCAAGGGCGACGCGAAGAACCGCGTCGTGATGGAAGGCGACTGGCTCTCCATCGACGGCTCGACGGGTGAGGTCCTCGAGGGGCGTCTCGCGACGAAGCCGTCCGAGGTCCTCCAGGTCGTCCTCGAGAAGAGCCTCGCCCCCGAGGCGAGCCCGGTCTACACGCTCTACGCGACGATGATGGGCTGGGCCGACAAGGTCCGGCGCCTCCGCGTCCGCGCGAACGCCGACCAGCCCGACCAGGCGACCAACGCGGTCCTCTTCGGCGCCGAGGGAATCGGCCTCTGCCGGACCGAGCACATGTTCTTCGGCGGCGACCGGATCACGGCCGTCCGCGAGATGATCCTCGGCGACACCGTCGAGGCCCGCGAGAAGGCGCTCGCCAAGCTCCTCCCGATGCAGCGCGGCGACTTCGAGGGGGTCTTCCGCGCGATGGGCCCCCGCCCCGTCACGATCCGGACGATCGACCCGCCGCTCCACGAGTTCCTGCCGCACAAGGCCGACGAGCAGAAGGAAGTCGCCAAGCAGCTCGGCATCTCCCCGGCGGCCGTGGCCCAGAAGGTCAACGAGCTCCACGAGATGAACCCGATGCTCGGCCACCGCGGCTGCCGCCTCGGCATCGTCTACCCCGAGATCACCCGGATGCAGGCGCGCGCCATCCTCGAGGCGGCGTGCATCGTCAAGAAGGACGGGGTCGAGGTGAAGCCGGAGATCATGATCCCGCTCGTCGGCCACGTGAACGAGCTGAAGGACCAGGAGAAGCTCGTCCGCGAGGTGGCGAAGGACGTGTTCGCCAAGGCCGGCATCACGGTCGACTACCTCGTCGGGACGATGATCGAGCTCCCGCGCGCGGCGCTGACGGCCGACGAGATCGCCACCGTTGCCGAGTTCTTCAGCTACGGCACGAACGACCTGACGCAGACGACGTTCGGCCTCAGCCGCGACGACGCCGGCAAGTTCCTCCCCGACTACGTCAAGCGCGAGATCCTCCCCGCCGACCCGTTCGAGAAGATCGACCAGGCGGGCGTCGGCAAGCTCGTGAAGATGGGCGTCGAGCTCGGCCGCACGACGCGGCCCAAGCTGAAGATCGGCATCTGCGGCGAGCACGGCGGCGAGCCGACGTCCGTCGAGTTCTGCCACCGGACGAACCTCGACTACGTCAGCTGCTCGCCTTTCCGGATCCCGATCGCGCGCCTGGCCGCCGGCCAGGCCGCCGTCCGCGAAGGGGCGAAGGTCTCCGGCAAGCCCGCGCGAAGGTCGCCGCGAAGGCCGCTCCGAAGCCCGCACCGAAGAAGGCCGCGAAGCCGGCTCCCAGGGCCGCGCTGAAGCCGGTCGGCGAAGGCGAAGGTCGCCGCCAGGCCCGTGAAGGCCGCGAAGGTCGCGCCGAAGGCGAAGGCTCCGGCGAAGCCGGTAAAGAAGGTCGTCAAGGCCGCCGTGAAGGCCAAGCCCGCCCCGAAGAAGGCCGTGAAGGCCGCTCCGAAGGCCAGGCCGGTCGCGAAGAAGCCCGCGAAGAAGGTCCCTGCGAAGAAGGGAAAGAAGTAACCAGAAGACCCGGCGGCTCGGGGCTGGCTCGTCAGCCCCGGGCTCCCCCATCCAGGGTGGAAGGTGTGCGGCGGCCGGAAGGGCCGCCGCAGCCGTCTGGTGCTCCAGCCCGCCGCCCCCCAAAAAAAAAAAAAAAAAAAAAAAAAAAAAAAAAAAAAAAAAAAAAAAAAAAAAAAAAAAAAAAAAAAAAAAAAAAAAAAAAAAAAAAAAAAAAAAAAAAAAAAAAAAAAAAAAAAAAAAAAAAAAAAAAAAAAAAAAAAAAAAAAAAAAAAAAAAAAAAAAAAAAAAAAAAAAAAAAAAAAAAAAAAAAAAAAAAAAAAAAAAAAAAAAAAAAAAAAAAAAAAAAAAAAAAAAAAAAAAAAAAAAAAAAAAAAAAAAAAAAAAAAAAAAAAAAAAAAAAAAAAAAAAAAAAAAAAAAAAAAAAAAAAAAAAAAAAAAAAAAAAAAAAAAAAAAAAAAAAAAAAAAAAAAAAAAAAAAAAAAAAAAAAAAAAAAAAAAAAAAAAAAAAAAAAAAAAAAAAAAAAAAAAAAAAAAAAAAAAAAAAAAAAAAAAAAAAAAAAAAAAAAAAAAAAAAAAAAAAAAAAAAAAAAAAAAAAAAAAAAAAAAAAAAAAAAAAAAAAAAAAAAAAAAAAAAAAAAAAAAAAAAAAAAAAAAAAAAAAAAAAAAAAAAAAAAAAAAAAAAAAAAAAAAAAAAAAAAAAAAAAAAAAAAAAAAAAAAAAAAAAAAAAAAAAAAAAAAAAAAAAAAAAAAAAAAAAAAAAAAAAAAAAAAAAAAAAAAAAAAAAAAAAAAAAAAAAAAAAAAAAAAAAAAAAAAAAAAAAAAAAAAAAAAAAAAAAAAAAAAAAAAAAAAAAAAAAAAAAAAAAAAAAAAAAAAAAAAAAAAAAAAAAAAAAAAAAAAAAAAAAAAAAAAAAAAAAAAAAAAAAAAAAAAAAAAAAAAAAAAAAAAAAAAAAAAAAAAAAAAAAAAAAAAAAAAAAAAAAAAAAAAAAAAAAAAAAAAAAAAAAAAAAAAAAAAAAAAAAAAAAAAAAAAAAAAAAAAAAAAAAAAAAAAAAAAAAAAAAAAAAAAAAAAAAAAAAAAAAAAAAAAAAAAAAAAAAAAAAAAAAAAAAAAAAAAAAAAAAAAAAAAAAAAAAAAAAAAAAAAAAAAAAAAAAAAAAAAAAAAAAAAAAAAAAAAAAAAAAAAAAAAAAAAAAAAAAAAAAAAAAAAAAAAAAAAAAAAAAAAAAAAAAAAAAAAAAAAAAAAAAAAAAAAAAAAAAAAAAAAAAAAAAAAAAAAAAAAAAAAAAAAAAAAAAAAAAAAAAAAAAAAAAAAAAAAAAAAAAAAAAAAAAAAAAAAAAAAAAAAAAAAAAAAAAAAAAAAAAAAAAAAAAAAAAAAAAAAAAAAAAAAAAAAAAAAAAAAAAAAAAAAAAAAAAAAAAAAAAAAAAAAAAAAAAAAAAAAAAAAAAAAAAAAAAAAAAAAAAAAAAAAAAAAAAAAAAAAAAAAAAAAAAAAAAAAAAAAAAAAAAAAAAAAAAAAAAAAAAAAAAAAAAAAAAAAAAAAAAAAAAAAAAAAAAAAAAAAAAAAAAAAAAAAAAAAAAAAAAAAAAAAAAAAAAAAAAAAAAAAAAAAAAAAAAAAAAAAAAAAAAAAAAAAAAAAAAAAAAAAAAAAAAAAAAAAAAAAAAAAAAAAAAAAAAAAAAAAAAAAAAAAAAAAAAAAAAAAAAAAAAAAAAAAAAAAAAAAAAAAAAAAAAAAAAAAAAAAAAAAAAAAAAAAAAAAAAAAAAAAAAAAAAAAAAAAAAAAAAAAAAAAAAAAAAAAAAAAAAAAAAAAAAAAAAAAAAAAAAAAAAAAAAAAAAAAAAAAAAAAAAAAAAAAAAAAAAAAAAAAAAAAAAAAAAAAAAAAAAAAAAAAAAAAAAAAAAAAAAAAAAAAAAAAAAAAAAAAAAAAAAAAAAAAAAAAAAAAAAAAAAAAAAAAAAAAAAAAAAAAAAAAAAAAAAAAAAAAAAAAAAAAAAAAAAAAAAAAAAAAAAAAAAAAAAAAAAAAAAAAAAAAAAAAAAAAAAAAAAAAAAAAAAAAAAAAAAAAAAAAAAAAAAAAAAAAAAAAAAAAAAAAAAAAAAAAAAAAAAAAAAAAAAAAAAAAAAAAAAAAAAAAAAAAAAAAAAAAAAAAAAAAAACGGGGAACGCGCACCACCCCACGGCCTTCCCGGGGCGCCCGCGGCCAGCGCGGCGCCAAGCGCCGGCAGGACCCGACGCCTTTCCCCGCCACGCCGGGGCCTACGGGGGCTCGCCCTTCGCCGGGTCGTCCCACGCCACCGGGATCCTCCGCCGGCTCGAGGTGCGTCATCACCGAAGCCCGCGGGAAGAGGGACTTCACCCCGTACTCGATTCCCTCGCAGAGGTCGTGTCCCCGCTGAACGCTCCAGCTTCCGGGGACGAGGACGTGCATGTCGATGAAGCGGACCGGCCCCGCCTGGCGCGCCCGCACCGCGTGAACCTCCACCCCGTCGCCCCGGAACTTTGCGAGGACGTCGTCGAGCTGCTTCTGCTCGGCGGGCGGGATCGTCCTGTCGAGGAGCCCCTGGGCCGTTTCGAGCAGGATCTTCCCGGCCATGAAGACGATGTTCGTGGCGACGGCCAGGGCGACGATCGGGTCGAGGATGAGCCAGCCCGTCAGCTTCACGACGAGGATGCCGACGAGAACGCCGCCCGACGTCCAGACGTCGGTCAGGAGGTGGTGCGCGTCCGAGCGGAGCGTGATGGAGTCGAGCCGCCTTCCGGCTCGGAGGAGGACGAACGCGACGACGCCGTTGACCGCGGCCGCGCCGACCGAGACGGCGAGGCCGAGCCCGACGTTCTCGAGCGGCTGCGGGTCCGAGATCCGCTTCCAGGCGGTCATGGCGATCGCGATGGCGGCCCCGAGGATGGCGATCCCCTCGAAGGCGGACGCGAGGTACTCGGCCTTGGAGTGACCGAAGGGGTGCTCGGCGTCGGGCGGCTGCGCCGCGACCCGGAGGGCCCAGAACGCGACGAGCGCCGCGAGGAGGTTCACGAGCGACTCGACGGCGTCGGAGAGGAGGCCGACGGAGCCGGTGAGCTTCCACGCCGTCGTCTTCATGCCGATCGTGACGATCGCGGCGGCGATCGAGAGAAGGGCGAAGCGCTGGGCGGATGCCGGTGCGGGCCGGGTCGTCGTCATCATCATCATGGCGCGGAGAGGTTACGCCTTCGGAGACCGGGGAGGACGATCAGAGCCACCCCGCCGAGGAGGATCGCCGCTCCGGCGAGGAACGGCGGCCGGAGGCGCGCCCCCTCGAAGAGCCACGCCCAGAGGTTCGCAAGGGGCGGGTTCAGGAAGATGAACGACGCGGCTTCGCCCGCCGGGAGCCTCTTCAGCGCCCAGAGGAACGAGACCCAGGCCACGAGCGTGCAGGGAACCGCGAGGTAGAGAGCCGCGCCGAGCGCTCCGGGGCTGGCGAGGAGAGCCGTCACCATCGATGGGCGCGCGAAGACGAGGAGCGGCAGGCTCCCGGCGAAGAGGAGCGCGTAGGACGTGTCGACCGGGTCGGCCCCGGCGGGGAGGGTCCTTCCGACGACCGTGTAGAGCGCCCAGGAGAGGGGCGCGAGCGCGAGGAGGAGAGCGCTCGTGAGGTAGGGCCAGTCGACGGCCTTGTCGGTGCCGAAACGGACGACGACGAAGAGCCCGGCGAGCGCGAGCAGAAGGCCCGCCAGGTGCCGCCGGCCGAAGGGCTCGCCGAGGAAGACGCGCGCCAGGACCGCCGTGAAGACGGGGTTCAGCGCGATGATGAGCGCCCCGGTCCCCGACGGCACGGTCTTCATCCCGTGAAAGAAGAAGACGTTGTAGGCGGGGACGCTCAGGAGCCCCATCGCGATCACCTTCGGCCACGCCTCGCGGGGGATCCGGATCCTCCTTCGCAGCAGGAGAAACGCCCCCGAGCCGAGGAGGACCGGGACGAACCGCGCGGCGAGCGCCGCCGTCAGGCCGAGGTCCTGCCTGAGACGGACGGCCGCCATGAAGGAGAACGACCAGGTCAGAACGGTGAGGGCGAGGACGAGGTGCGCCAAAGGGCGAAAGTATGTCACGCGCCCGGCCGTCGGGAGCCGCTCGCGGATAATGCGCCCCCGTGCGCGAGATGGCCTTCTCCGCGTTCTTCTTCGCCGTCATGGCGGCGGGGGCCAAGCTCCTCGGCGGGCGGATCCCGCCGCAGGAGGTCATCCTCGTTCGCGGCGTCCTGAACGCGCTCTTCATGCTCTGGCTCCTCCGAAGGCGCGGGCTCTCGTGGCGTCCGAAGCGGCCGGGCCTCCTCGTCCTGCGCGGCGCCCTCGGCCACTTCGCCCTCTCCTGCTACTTCTGGTCCGTCGCGCACCAGCCTCTCGCCGCGGCCGTCCTCCTCCAGCAGGTCCACCCGGTCTTCACGGCGGTCTTCGCGGCGTGGTTCCTGAAGGAGAGGCCCGGGAAGCGCTTCGTCCCCGCGTTTCTTCTGGCGGCCTCGGGCGTCGCGCTCCTCGTTCCGTGGGGCGGCGCGTCGCAGGAGGCGTCGCGGCCGCTCGCGCCCCTTCTCGTCGGCCTCCTCGGAGCGGTCCTGTCGGCGGCGGCCTACGTCACCGTCCGCGACGCCTCGCGGACCGAGCACGAGGAGACGATCGTCCTCTGGTTCCCGCTCACGTCCGTCCCGCTCGCCGCGATCGGCACGATGGTCGAGGGGCCGGCGATCCCGTCGACGGTCGACTGGGGGTGGCTCCTCTTCATCGCGGCCGCAGGGCAGCTGGGGCAGCTCTTCCTGACGCGGGGCCTGGCGCGCGTCCCGGCCGGCCGGGCGACCCTGGCGAACCCGCTCACCATCGCGTTCGGCGCGCTCCTCGGGTGGCTCGCGTTCGGCGAGCCGATCGGCCTCGCGACGCTCGCGGGAGGGGTGGCGATCGTCGCCGCGGTCCTCCTGGCCGGGAGCGGGAAGGCCCGGTCCGCGAGCGAATCCCCCGGGACGCTTCCACCGGCGTGACGTCGGGCGTGCCCCGCGGGCGGGACTAAACTCGCCCGGATGTGGAATCCTCGCCGGGCTGCCGGTCTCCTCGCGCTCGTCTTCGTTCTCGTCGTCGCGGTCGTCTTCGCGATGACGGCCCTGAGGGTGAGCTTCTCGGGGACCGAGGCGGAGATGGCCGCGGCGCGCTCGGCCGCCGAGGCGGCCGGCGTCCCGATGGACTCGTGGAAGACGCTCGTCGTCGTCGCCTCGGGGAGCGTCGGCGCCCCCGTCGAGGAGGTCTGGGCGCGCTTCTGCCGGATCGAGGAGTGGCCGCTGTGGTCGACGCCGCTGCACGAAGGGGCCCGGTGGACCGGTGAGCCCGGGTTCCGCCTCGCGGGCGGGTTCGAGCAGGTCCTCGCCCTCGGCTTCCCGGTCGGGACGATCCGCTCGGAAGAGTTCGTGACGCGGCTGACTCCCGGCCGCGAGGTGATGTGGTGCAAGTCGGAGGGGGGGATCACCTCCTGCCACGTCTGGAGGTTCACGCCGGTGACGCCGGAGAGGACGTTCGTGGTGAACGCCGAAGTCTTCCACGGAGGCCCGGTCGGCGTTCTGGCACCGCTCGTCCAGTCGCGCTGGAGCCGCCTCTTCCAGCAGAGCGTCTCGGGCCTCGCGCGCGCCGTCGACGTGGGATCATCCCGTCGGAAATGAGACCGATGCGTCCCTCTCGCCCCGTCGTCGCTCTCACCCTCGGAGACCCGGCCTCGATCGGGCCGGAGGTCGTCGTCAAGGCGCTCGCCTCGGGAGGGCTGCACGAAGGCTGCGTCCCCGTCGTCGTCGGCGACCGGCGCATCGTCGCGCGGGCCCTCGTCACGACGGGTGTCTCGCTCGAGGTCGTGCCGGTAGCCCGGCCCGGCGAGGCGACGGGGAGCCCCGGGCTCGTGGAGGTCGTCGACGTCCCGGCCGACGGGATCGACGGGATCGAGTGGGGGCGCATCCAGGCGGCCGCCGGCCGCGCCGCCTTCGAGTCGATCCGCGTCGCCATCGACCTCGCCCTCGCCCGCGAGGTCGACGCCGTCGCGACCGCACCGGTCAACAAGGAGGCCTTCCGGGCCGCGGGCGTCTCCCAGATCGGCCACACCGAGATCTTCGGAGAGCGGACGTCGACGCCCGACCCGCTCACCCTCTTCGAGGTGAAAGCGCTCCGGATCTTCTTCCTCACGCGCCACCTCTCCGTCGCCGAGGCGATCCGGCGGATCACGACGGCGCGGACGCTCGACGTCCTCGTTCGCGCCGCAGCGGCCCTCGGGACGCTCGGCGTGAAGGCGCCCCGGATCGCCGTCGCCGCGCTCAACCCCCACGGCGGAGAGCACGGCCTCTTCGGCGACGAGGAAGAGCGGGAGCTCGCGCCGGCCGTAGCGGCGGCGCGCGCGCGAGGGATCGACGCGTACGGCCCGCTTCCGGCCGATTCCGTCTTCTGGCACGCGGCCGAAGGGCGCTTCGACGCCGTCCTTTCGCTCTTCCACGACCAGGGACACATCGCCGCGAAGATGTACGACTTCGAGCGGACCGTGTCGATCACCTGCGGCCTGCCGTTCCTGCGCACGTCGGTCGACCACGGCACGGCTTTCGACCTCGCCGGGACCGGCCGGGCGAGCGAGGTGAGCATGGTCGAGGCGGTCCGGGCCGCCGCGCGCTACGCCTTCGCGGTGCGGCCCCGGGTCACCTGACCCGGTCGGGCGGACACGCCGTGAGCGCCGGCAGGAGGCCGACGCTCACGAACGCGAGGGGGACGACGGGCAGAAGCGCGATGCGGGCCGAAACCCCTCCTGAAGGCGGGGGGCGTTTCGACCCACGCCGCGGTCGCCCGGGGGGATCGATCGGGTCGAAACGACCCGATGGAAACCGCGAAACCGGTCCTTTCGCGTGGCACGCGTCTTGAGATGTCCCGCTCGTCCCGGTTCTCCCATCGAGGCGGCTCGGGACGGAGGTACAGCGAAGATGAAGATCATCCGAATCGCAGCCATCGCTCTCGTGCTCGTCGGCCTGTCGAACGCGGCGGTCGCCCAGATGGGCGGGCAGGGACCCCGCGGGGCGGGAAACGGCGCCGGGATGTCCGGCCCCGGCGGCATGGGCGGTCCCGGCGGCCCCGGAATGGCGGGCGAGGTCGTCGTCGCTTCTGACGGCAAGGCGCTCCTCGTGAAGCGCACCACGACCACCTCGGGCTCCACGACGACGACGACGACGCAGCTCGTCGCCATCAGCACGGCGGGGACGGTCGCGTGGACCTGGACTCCTCCGGCCGGGATTCACGACCTCGCCCTGCCGACCGGCCTCGTCGTCGTGACCGCCGTGACCCCGGGAACGAACACCGCCGCGGGCACTGCTCAGCTCGTCGCGCTCAACCTCGCCAGCGGGGCCCAGGCGTGGAGCCTCTCGGTCGACGGGATGATCCAGAACCTCGAGGTCACCTCCACGGGCCTCCTCGGTATCGTGTCGAAGTACGTCGCCGCCACGGGGACCGCGACCCAGGGGACCGTCAGCCGGTCCCTCGTCTCGATCAACCTCTCCGGCAGCATCGTCTGGACGCTGGCGCTCGACTAGCGGTCCGGATTCCGGGTGGGCCCTTCGGCCCGGCGAGGGCGTATGGCCTCGCCGGGCCTTTCCGTTTTCGCCGGCCGGAAGTCAGCTCCGCTCGAGCGCCGCGACGCGGTGCGCCACGGCGGGGGAGGCGTGGAGCCAGAGCCCGAGGGGCACGAGCCCGGCGCGACGAAAGGCGGCCCGGTACCAGCGCGCCGGGCGCGGCCGGAAGCCCTCCACGTCTCCCTCGAAGTCGTCCTCCGAGGTGAAGGCCTCGAGCCAGAGGAGACCCCGCGCCAGGCCGGCCATCGCGCCGACGCCCCGGCGCAGGTCGGCGTCCGTCACGTAGTGGAGGACGTCGGAGCAGACGACGAGGTCGAACGGGCCGCGCAGGGGAAGGCACTCGAGGTCGGCGAGGCTTCCGTGGAGGACGCCCCGGCTCGCGCCCCACCGCTTCGCGGCCCAGGCGCTCGGGTCGACGCCGGTGTAGCGAAGCCGCGGGCGCAGGTCGAGGAGCGCGCCGCGCCAGGGCGCCTCCCCGCAGCCGACGTCGAGGACGTTCTGGACGGGGTGCTCGAGAAGGTGCTCCGTCGCCGCCACGGCGAGCGCCGCCTTCCGCCGCACGAGCGTCCGGTTGGTGACGCGGGAGCGCGGGTCGTGGTACCAGCGGTCGTAGTAGGAGGCGTCGTAGGTCTTCGGCTCTTCCGGCGCGCGGCTGGGCATGGGCGCATTCTGCGCGAACGGGGCGGCGGCGGGCCCCGGGCGCTTCCGGAGGGAGTGTCCGTCGTCACGCGCCGTCGCCTGCCCGGGGAGTAGACTTTCGCCTCGTTCCAGAGAGCAGATCTTCCCGACCGCGAAAGGAGACTCCCGTGAAGACTTTCCTCCGGCTTTCCCTCGGCGCGCTCCTCCTCCTCCCGCTCGCTGCCGCCGCGCAGTGGGAGGGTACCCTCGACATGAAGATCAGCGGCAAGGACGTCAGCGGCACCTCACGGGCGACGATCGGCAGGGCGGGCGCCCGGATGCAGATCGAGATGTCGAACGCCCAGCTCAAGCAGATGGGGCAGGCGGGGATGAAGATGACCGTCCTCGTCCGCACCGCCGAGCCCGACGTCTCCTACATGATCAACGACGCGCAGAAGAGCTACGCGAAGGTCGACGTCAAGGAGATGCAGAAGTCGATCCCGGCGGCCGAGCGGGACAGGAAGTGGACCGTGAAGAAGCTCGGGGCCGACAAGGTCGCCGGCTACGCCTGCGAGCGGGCGACCGTGAACCAGGAAGGGTCCGATACCGACAACGAGGTCTGCGTCTCGAAGGAGATCGTCGCGTCGGCGGGCCTCTTCAATGCGGGGCGGCGGGACGCCTCGTCGCAGGGTCTCGAGAAGGCTCTCAAGGCCAACGGCCTCGACGGGATGCCGATTCGCATGATCATGCGACAGAAGGGGCAGGCCGAGGCGGCGATGATGTGGGAGCTCGTGAAGGCCGAGAAGGGAGCTCCGCCGGCGTCGACGTTCGAGCTGCCCGCCGGCTACAAGGAAACGAGCCTCATGGGGACGATGGTCTCGCCCGAGCAGCAGAAGCAGATGAACGACGCGATGAAGAACATGACGCCCGAGCAGCGGAAGATGATCGAGGAGATGATGAAGAAGAAGGGCGGCAGCCGGTAGAGGTTCAGGCCGGGTCGGCCCCGGCCCGGCGAAGGGACCGGAGGACGAGGCGCGGCGGTCCGAGCCGGAGGGGCGCGTCGAAGATGAGCTCCTCCAGGCGGCGGACGGAGGCGCGGGCCACGGTCCCGGTCCGAAGGGATGCCAGGAGCGCGTGCCGGACGACGCGGGCCGCCTCGTCGGGGCCGAGAGCCCCGACGAGGCGGGGTTCGGGAAAGCCCGATTCGCCCCGCGCCGGTCCCGCCAGGAGCGGGAAGGCCGCGGGAGGGAGGACGGGCAGGTTCTGCGCGCCGCCCTTCTCTCGCCTTCGGTCGGCGGGAAGGAAGGCCGGGACGTCGAGCGGCGCCGGCTCCATCGCCTCCACCGCCGCCTCCTCCGTTTCGCCGCACCGGGCGCGTACCGCCGCGGCGGAAGCGAGCTCCCGGCCGTCGCGCGGGTCGACGAGGACGAACGGGATCCTCCACGCGGGGACGAGGATCCAGCCCCGGGCGGACGGCGGGAGCTCGGCCCCGTAGGAAACCGGGGCGAGGCGCCGTCCGGTGACGAGAAACGCGCGGCGGCAGGCGGGGCAGATCCGGAGCTGGCCCTGGCGGTCGAGCGGAAACGGGGACGCGCACTCCGGGCAGCGCATGGGCCGGAGCGCCAAAGACAGCGACACGGGAAGGGGCCTCTCGGCGAGCTCGGCGTGCAGGGCCTCCGAGCCGGCCCTGGAGAGAAGAGCGGTGGCCTGACGGGCGGCATCGTCGACGAGGACGCCGACCCGCGAGCGGCCCGACGAAACCGATACGAGACGGCAGGGGCGAAGGACGAGGACCCGGGCCAGCGGGACGACGACGGCGCTCCGGATCAGCGCCGGGGCCGCGCCCGAGCGGGCGGCTGCGAGCCGCGCCGCATCGCCGTCGAAGTCGGCCTCCCCGGCGTCGAACGGCGGGGCGATCGCCCGGCGCCGGGTGACGAGGACGAGCGCGCGGGAGTCGACCTCGGCGAGAGGGGGAGCGGTGGGCAGGCCGAGCGGGTCGCGAAGGGCCGAACGGGCCCCCTCGACGAGCCGCACCGTCACCTCCGCCGCGGGCTCGCCCGCGGCGCCGCGGACGACCGCGGCCTCGTGATGCCGGGCGACGAGGATCCGGACCGGCGCGCAGAACGGCACGACGGATTCGACGACGGCGGCGGGTCCGCTCCGCCCGCGGCGTCGCATCTCGTCCTCGAGCGCGGCGCGGGCCAGCGCGCATGCCTCCTCCTCCGTCGTCCGGGGCTCGAGCTCGGCCACGGCGGTCCCGGCGTCGCGGAGGACGAGGTGCGCGCTCGCGCAGCGATCGCAGCGGACGGCCGTCGCGGCGGCGTCGACGCCGGCCGGAGCGCCGCACGAAGGACAGGGCGCGGCGAGGCGCAGGCCCACGGCCGTCAGGCCTTCGGAACGGCCCGGGTCTCCAGGGACACCCGGGCTCCCGCGGACGGGCGGGCGACGAGCGCGGTGACCTGGCCGAGGACGTAAGGGTCTTCGATCGGCATCCGTCGCAGCCGCTGGAACCAGCGCATGAGCCGGAGGAAGTCTCGGTCGACCTTCGCCGCCTTGGCGGCCTGCAGGAGGAGCGCGGGGTCGTCGGGCTCCTGCCGGAGGCGGGACTCGACGTCGACCGTTCGCGGCCGCGGGGCGCCCCGGTCGACGCGATAGCCGGAGGCGCCGAGAGCCTGGCCGTAAAGGGCGCGGGCCTCGGCTCCCTTCGGGTCGTACGACACCGCCAGGACGGCGGCCCAGAGGAGAACCTCGGGCGACGCCACACCCGAGGCCGCGAGCCCCTTCGCCCTCGCCAGGCTCTCCGACGCGAGCCGGGCCGACCGCGCGGCGAGCCAGGCGCCTGGTCCCGACAGGCACGACCGGAACAGGCCTGCGGCGTCCCTGGCGCCCAGGGCGGAAAGCTCCGCCTCGGCCGCCTTCGCCGCCGCGGCGGCGCTCTGGAACCTGGCGTCGGGGCGCTTCTTCAGCAGCTTTTCGCAGAAGAGCTCGAGTCCGGCGGGGATCGACGGGTCGTGGAGGAAGAGGGACGGTGGCTCTTCGTCGACGATCCGGCGGAGCGTCGTCGCCGGGTTGTCGGTGAGGAAGGGGTTCGAGCCCGTCAGCGCCTCGTGGAGCATCACGCCGACGGAGAAGAGGTCGGAACGGGCGTCGAGGTGGACCGCGGTCGCCTGCTCGGGCGACATGTAGGCCGGCGTTCCGATGACGCTCCCGGTCTGCGTGAGGCGCGTCATCTGGCTCGTCTTCGAAATGCCGAAATCGGCCACCTTCACGGCGCCCGCCCGCGTCACCATCACGTTCTGCGGCTTGACGTCGCGGTGGACGATGCCCCGCTCGTGGGCGCAGCCGAGCCCCTTCAGCGTTTCGGCCGCGACGAAGAGCGCCAGCTCGGGGGGGAGCCTCTTGAGATTGTCGAGAACGGTCCGGAGCGTTCCGCCGTCGATCAGCTCCATCGAGAGGAAGAGCTCGTCGCCCTCCCCGAACTCGAAGACCTCGAGGACGTTCGGGTGCTTCAGCTGCGAGTGGAGCCTCACCTCGTGGACGAACCGGCTCCGGAACTCCGCGTCGTCGGCGACCTCCGGGAGGATCCGCTTCAGCGCGACCGGCCGCCCCGTGCGCGTGTCGACGGCGGCGTAGACCGCGGCCATCCCGCCTTTGGCCAGGAGCCGCTTAAGCTCGTACCCCGGAAGCGTGGGGAGCGGGGCCACGCTCACGGCTCGGGCTTTCCCGTCCAGACGACGTCGTCCTCGTCGCCGGGCTTTCCGTTCGGTCCGGGGGACCGGATCTCGCATTCGTCGAAGAGGGGCGTGCCGTCCTCGGCCGGGTAGGGCCTGGGCTTGCGCGCCGAGTAGGTGATCGGGTTTTCCCAGCCGTCGGTGAAGAGGTACTTCGGTGCGGGACCGAGTCGGCGCTCCACGGTGGCGAAGTCCGCGGGAAACCCTCCGTTCTCGACGCCGAAGATCTCGACGATCTTTTTCAGCTGCCGGACGTGGTCGGCCGTCGTCGCCTTCCGCTGGGCGCGGAAGAAGATCGTGAAGGAGACGAGCGCCGGGACTACGAGGAGGAGGATCGCCCAGACCCAGCCGGGGATCCTCACCGACGAGGCGGCGTTCCGCGCGCCCCACGTCGCGCGGGCCGCGGCCGACGGGGGTGTCTTCGAATCGTGCCCGCATTCGGGGCAGGTCGTGACACCGGGTCCGCGGAGGGTCGTCGCGGCGCAGAGGGGGCAGGTGGCCGGACGGGGCCTGGGCGCTCCGCGCGGCGGCTCCTTGCCCAGCGGCGCGCGGCAGAACTCGCAGGCGGCGGCGTTCGGAGCGTTCGGCCAGCCGCAGCTTCCGCAGGGGCGGGCCGCGGGTGCGGTCCCGGCCAGCTCGGGTACCGGGGGGAGGCCCGGGACGGACATTGGCGACCTCCGCTCTTTCTCGGGGACGGCGGAATTGTAGGATGCCCGGCGTGAAAGTCCGCGCGGTCTGTCCGGCCTGCGGCCGCCCCGCCTCGTCGCCCGGCCGCTCCGAGTGCCTCTACTGCGGCGCGCCGCTCTCGGCGGTCGTCACCGGGACCGTCTCGGCGGCGGGGAGCGGAAAGCCCGTGACGGTGGCTCCGGAGAACCTCAAGAGCCCCGCGACGTCGTCGCCGCCGGCCGCGGGGCCCTCCGCGCAGAAGCCGGCCTGGATGCGCTACGGGGCCGAAGAGCGGCCCGTCGAGCGGTTCTTCCGGAACGGCTGGGTCCGCTTCTTCCTCGTCGTCGGGTTCGTCCTCGCGGGCATCTTGGGAATCGCCAGCGTCATCGACGACCATCGTCCTCCCGGATTCGTGCAGGAGCCGGCGGGGCGTTGACGAGGGCGAACCTCCGCCGAATCTCCACCCGCCCCAGAGCCTGCCGGCGTGCGCCGGCGAGAGGAAACCGATGGACCGAGCCCTGAGTATGGCCCTCGTCCCCGCCCTGGCGCTCTGCGCGCTCTCCTTCCCGGCCCTCGCGACGGAACCGGCCGCCGGCCTCGAGGCCCGGCTCCGGACGATCGGAGCCGAGTCCGGCGGCACGCTCGGCGTGAAGGTCGTCCACCTCGAGTCGGGGCGGACGGCGGGCCTCGAGGCTCGCGGGCGCTTCCCGATGGCGAGCGTCTACAAGCTCCCCATCGCCGTCGTCGTCCTCGCCCAGGTCGACGCGGGGAAGCTGAAGCTCGACCAGGAGGTCGAGGTCCGGCCGGGCGAGGTGCGCAGGACCGGCCCCAGGGTCGACCCGTGGAAGCCGGGGGCGCGCGTGCCGCTCGCAAAGCTCGTCGACGCGATGGTCACGGAGAGCAACAACACGGCCTGCGACGTCCTCCTCCGGCTTCTCGGGGGCGCCCCCGTCGTCGACGGCTGGCTCGCCGCGCACGGCTTCTCCGAGATCGACGTCTCGTGGACCGAGCTCGAGATGGCGGCCGTGGAGTCGGGGGTCGCACCGCTGCCGCGAAACGGCGAGTGCGACAGCGCCTGCCTCGACGCCCTCGTCGCGAAGGTGCCGAAGGCGAAACGCGAGGAGGCCGAGCGCGCGTTCGAGAGGAATCCGGGGAACACCACCTCGCCCGAGGACCTCGCGCGGCTCCTCGCCGACCTCTGGCAGGGAGAGCTCCTCTCGGCCCGGTCGACGGAGACCCTCCTCGCGATGATGCGAAGGAACACGACCGGGGACCGCCGGATCCGGGCCCTCCTCCCGAAGGGAACGCCCGTCTGGGACAAGACCGGGACGAGCGGCCGGTGCACGAACGACGCCGGCCTCGTCGAGCTGCCGGACGGAAAGGGGACTCTCGTCGTCGTCGCCCTCGTGAAGGGCTCCTCGAGCCCTTCCGAAGCGCGCGAGCGGGCGATCGCGAGAGCGGCGCGGGCGGCGTACGACGCGTTCGGGGCGCGGCCGTGACGGACGAAGGGCTGCGGATCGAGCTCGAGGAGCGCGGCCGGGCGACGGTCGCGCGGCTGGCGGGCCGCTTCGACGGAGCCGGCGCGGCCCGCTTCGACCGAGAGGCGCTGGGGACGCTCGCGGCGCGGACCGCGGTCGTCCTCGACCTGTCGGCCGTTGGGTACGTTTCGAGCGCGGCCGTTCGCTCCTTGTTGAGGCTCGCCCAGGCGCTCGCCGCAGCGGGCGGGGCGTTCGTCGTCTCGGGGCTGACGCCGTTCGTGAGCCAGGTCCTCGAGCTCTCCGGCCTCCTCGGGAGCCTCAGGACCGTCGAGGACGTGACCGGGGCGCTGGCGCTTCTCGAATCGGGCCGGCCCGCGACGGGGCCGGCGGAGCTCGTCCGCGAGGGGCGCCGCTGGAGGGTGACGCCGCTCGCGCCCTCCTCGGGCCGGTTCGTCCATTGGGGAGTCGCGGACGGCGCCCCGTGCGGGTCCGGCGATCCGGCCTCCTGGGAGAGCCCGAGCGTCGCGCAGCTCGGCCTGGCGGTCGGACGGGGAGGCTTCGGGACGAACCGGGCAGAGGCGTGCCGTGAGGCGGGACCCTTCGTCTCGACGGGCCGTCTCGTTGCGCTGGCCCCCTCGGGCCAGCGGGGCGAGCCGGACTTCCTGCTCACGGACCGGCCCTCGGAGTCGACGGTCCACGTCGGGTGCGGCGTCGCGCTCGAAGGAGCGCCGGCTTTTCACCTCCGGCTCGACGCGGGGACCGTCGCGCTCGGGGAGCCTCGCCGACGACGTGCGCGAGCTGGCGCGCTGCACGGACGCCGGGACGGCCGGGTTCGTCCTGGTGGCGGCGCGGGGAGGCGACGGAGCCGGGACGGACGTCGTCGCCGCAGGTCTCGCGGGGCCTCTGGCCGCCGCGCTCGCGACGGGGGAAGGAAGCGAGGCCACTCCCGGAGGAGCTTCGCTCTTCGCGGTGGGGGTCGGACGCTCGGGGCCCCGCCCCGCTCTCGCTCCCGGCGCGAGGCTGGAGACGATCCTCGGAGAGTTTCTGGGCCTCGAGGCCCTGGAGGCGGTCTCGGTTCTCGGCACGGCCGATCGCCTGGAGCGGGTGGAGGCGTGGGTCTTCAGCCCGAAATCGGAAGTGCGGGGGCGCGAGCGTCTGACGGAGGTCGTCGTGGAGGGGGGCGCCCCGATCCCGGACGAGTGGCTCACGATCGTCCGCCGGATCTGCTCCGACGCCGGCCGCGTCACGCTTCGAACCCTCGCGGGGGGCTACAGCGCGACGACCTACCAGGTCGAGAGCGTCGACCGGGAGGGGCGCCGCACGATTCCCACCGTCCTGAAGATCGCCGATCTCTCCTTCACCTCGCGCGAGGAAAAGGCGTGGCGCGAGTCGGTCCAGCCGTTCATCCTCAACAACGCCACCGTGATCATGGGCCGGGCGGCGGAAGGGGCGTGGGCGGGTCTCCGGTACAACTTCCTCGGCATCACGGGCGCGTCGAGCCGGCTCCGGTGGCTCGGGGACCGTTACTCGGAACGCCCCTTCCCGGAGCTCGTCCCGATCCTCGACACGCTCTTCGGGGAGATCCTCGATCCCTGGTACGGCCAGGCGCGGGAGGAGGACGCCCCTCTCTGGTCGATGCACGACCCGTCGGCACTCTTTCCCCGCATCGCCCTCGACGCACGCGAGGTGCTCGGCATCGACCCGTCGGCTCCCGACGTCGACGTCCCCGAGCTCGGGACCCGACTGCCGAACCCCTACCGCACCCTCGCCGGGTGGCGGGCGGCGGGGATGGTGCGGACGCGCCGCTGCAAGGTCTCGATCACCCACGGCGACCTGAACCCGAACAACGTCCTCCTCGACGAGAAGGACAACATCTACGTCATCGACTTCTCCGAGACGCGGCGGAGGAGCGCCGTGGCGGATTTCGCCCGGCTCGAGGCGCTGCTCGCGCTGCAGACGACCCGGATCGAGGACGTTTCGGACTTCGTGCGGGTGGCCCGCTTCTTCGAGGGGCTCGTCTCAGTCGGCTCGCTCGCCGAGGCTCCGCCGCTCGTCGACGACGGAGGGACCCGGCAGTGCCGAAAGGCCTGGGAGTTCATCACGCTGCTCCGCCGGCACGCGGCCCGGGTCGCGTCCCCGGGAACCGACCTCGTGCCGTACCTGCTGCCGCTCCTGGAGTGGACGATCCCGATCGTCTCCTGGGTGCAGCTGTCGCCTCTGGCGAAGCGGCTTTCGATGATCGCCTCCGCGCTCGTCGTGAGGAGGCTCGAGGCTCTCGACCCGGAAGGCTGAGCGGTACGCCGGACGCGGCTTCCGGCTACCCTCGCATCGACAGCGGCCGCTCCAGCCGGCAGCGTTCGAGGAGCTCCTCGTCGGCGAGGAGCGGGCGCGTCGGGCCATCGGCGGCGACCTTGCCGCGGTCGAGGACGATCGTCCTCTCGCAGACGTCGAGGACGAGGTCGAGGTCGTGCGTGGCGACGATGCGGGTGTGGCGAAAGGCCTTCAGGAGGTCGATGACCTCGCGGCGGGAGCGGGGGTCGAGGCCGCTGGAGGGCTCGTCGAGGACGAGGATGTCGGGCTTCATGGCGAGGACCGTCGCGATGGCGACGCGCCTCTTCTCGCCTCCCGACAGCCGCCAGGGAGGCCGGGGCGCGAGAGGGCCCGCGTCGACGGCGTCGAGGGCTTCCCTCACCCTCGCGTCGACGTCTTCGGGAGGGAGGCCGAGGTTCAGGGGGCCGAAGGCGACGTCGTCCCGGACGGTGGGGAGGAAGAGCTGGTCGTCGGGGTCCTGGAAGACCGTCCCGACGGCGCGGCGGACCGTCTCGAGCGTCGTTTTCGTGACCGGGACATCGCCGATGCGGACGCGCCCTTCGCGAGGGACGAGAGCGCCGCCGAGGTGGAGCAGGAGCGTCGACTTTCCGGCGCCGTTGGCGCCGACAGATCCCGACCGCCTCGCCGTGCGTGATCCGGAAGGTGATGCCGTCGAGGGCGACGGTTCCGTCGGGCCAGACGTGGCGGAGGCTCTCGGCCTCGACGAGGTGGTGGCTCATGCGCCTCCGGCGAGGAGGCGTCCGAGCGCCTCCGGGACGTTCACGAATCGGAAGGCGCCGAGGAGGGCGGACCAGAGGAGGAGAAACGCGGCGGCCCCGGCGCCGAAACGGTACGGGCGGAGGGCGGGGAAGCTGCCGGTGAAGCCTCGGGCGCGAAGGGCCCGGTCGATCCGCTCCGCCCTGTCCTGGCTCCTGAGGAGGAGCGTCCCGAGGAACGGCCCCGCGAGGGCGAGCTCGCGCCCCCGCCTGCCGAAGCTGCGCATCGTGCGGGCGCGGTCCATCCGAACCGATTCCTCGCCGAGGACGAAGAGGTAGCGCCAGAGGACGAGGGCTGCGAGCGAGGACCGAGGCGCCCCGAGCTTCTGCATGGCCCAGGCGAGGGCGGGGAGGCCCCAGACGGCGGCGACGAGGAGCGCCGAGGTCGCCGTGAGAAGGAACCGGAGGAGGACGGACGCCGCAATGGCGCGCCCCGCCGCTCCCGGCTCGACGAAGAGCGCCGGGAGGGCCGCCAGGAGGACGAACGGCAGCGGGACGAGGAGCGCGCGGAACAAGGCGCGCGGCGGGACGGCGGAGAGGCTCGCGAGAGCGACGGGCCAGAAGAGGAACGGGACGAGCGCGACGACCTCGCCTCGCGGGAACGAAGCGACGAGGACGGAGAAGAAAAGGGTGACGAGGAGCGGGGCACGAGGGTCGAGGCGGGCGAGGGGCAGGTCGCGCGCCGAGAGGGCGTCGAGGTCCCGAAGGGCGGCGAGGCTCGCGCCGGGGCCTCTCATCGCCGCGGTCCGAAGCGGCGAAGCAGGAAGGCCGCGCCCGCCACGAGACCGAGCGTCGCGGCGGCGCCCAGGAGCCCCGCGGCGGAGGTCCCGGGGCGTGACGGTTCCGCGCCGCCCGGGGCGTAGCCGGGGAAGGCGGCGAGCCTTTCCTGCGCCCGGGCCAGGAGGGCGTGGAGCCGTCCCTCGGCGGCGGGCTCTGCGGCGGCGGCGCGGGCGACGGACCACTCGAGGCCGTCGGGTTTCTCCGAGGCGAGCCACGAGAGGACGCCCCCGGTGAGGAGGGACGCGAGGAGTAGGCCGGCGAGAAGGGCGCCTCCCGGCCGGGCCGGTGCCGGGCCGGAGGAGGGGAGGGCCTCGGGACGCCGTTCTCCGAGGACGCGCCAGACCGCGAGCGTCACGGCGCCTTCGACGAGGCCGATCGCGAGGTGGATCGGGAGCATCGCCGCGAGGAAGGGAACGACCGGGAGCGCCGCGATGCCCGAGGCGGCGGTCACGCCGACGACGCCGAGGGCGCCGAGCTGGAGGGCGGCGACGGCGCCGAGGACGATTCCGAGCGTCTGGTGACCGCGACGGATCAGGGGCCTGGCGACGAGCGGTGCCGCTACGAAGGCGGGGAGGACGCCGAGGTTCCAGACGTTCGCGCCGAGCGCCAGGAGGCCTCCGTCGGCGAAGAGGAGCGCCTGGACGAGCAGGATCGACGTCATGACGACGACGGCGGCCTCCGGGCCGAGGAGGAGGGCGAGGAGGAGCCCGCCGCCGAGGTGGCCGCTGGCGCCCGTGCCGGGAATCGCGAAGTTCACCATCTGGGCCGCGAAGACGAACGCTCCCGTCATCCCCATCAGCGGCGCCAGCCGCTCTTCGGCTCCGTCCGCGAGCCGTCGGGACGAGCGCGCCACGACGGCGGCCGAGGCCGCCCAGAGCGTGCCGCCCACGGCGGGCGAGAGGAGAGCGTCGGCCATGTGCATCGTCGGGGTCTGCCAAACCCTCGATTATCCGCCCGGACGCGCCCCGACTTCCCTGTTCCTTTCGGGAGCGTGCGGCCTAGAATCGCTGCAACGCGGAACGTGAGAGGCCAGGCGCGACGGCGGGAGTCGTCGCCCTTCCGGACGCGGAGGAGCCAGATGGTGCAGCGGAGGATGTCCTGACGGCCCACGCGGGGAGGGTTCTCGTCGTCGACGACGACCCCGTGAACCGGGCGATCCTCGTCGGCAGCCTGGAGGCGCAGGGCTATTCGCCCGGGTTCGCGTGCGACGGCCGCGAGGCTCTCCGGGCGCTCAGGACCGAGGCCTGGGACGTCGTCCTTCTCGATCTCGTCATGCCGGTCATGGACGGCTTCGAGGTCCTCCTCACGATGAAGGAGGACGACCGGCTCCGGTCGCTCCCCGTGATCGTCGTCTCCGCGCTCGAGGAGATGGAGAACGTCGTCCGCTGCATCGAGATGGGGGCGACCGACTACCTTCCGAAGCCGTTCGACCCGGTCCTTCTCCGGGCGAGGCTGAAGTCCTCGCTCGCGGCGAAGCGGCTTCACGACGTCATCGAGGCGCACGTCGTCGAGATCGAGGCCCTGGCCGAGCAGCTGATGGTGAGGAACCGGTTCATCCAGGAGACGTTCGGCCGCTACCTCTCCGACGCGGTCGTCTCGGAGATCCTCGAATCGCCCGACGGACTGAAGCTCGGCGGCGAGAAACGGACGGTGACGATGCTCATGTCCGACCTCCGGGGCTTCTCGGCGATGGCCGAGCGGCTCGCGCCGGAGCAGGTCGTGAGGGTCATCAACAACTACCTCGGGACGATGGCCGAGGTCATCCTCGCCCACGACGGAACGATCGACGAGTTCATCGGGGACTCGGTCCTCGGCTTCTTCGGCGCGCCCGTCGCGAGGGCGGACGACGCGCGGCGCGCGGTGGCCTGCGCCCTCGCGATGCAGAAGGGGATGGAGAGCGTCAACCGCCAGAACCTCCTGGGAGGGCTTCCCGCCGTCGAGATGGGAATCGCCGTCCACACGGGGGAGGTCGTCGTCGGGAACATCGGATCGGAGAAGAGGGCCAAGTACGGCGCGGTCGGCGGGCACGTGAACCTGACGGCGCGCATCGAGACCTACACCTGCGGCGGGCAGGTCCTCATCTCCCAGCGGACGCTGGCCGAGGCGGGAGGCGGAGTCATAACGGGCGGCTCGCTCTCCGTGAGGGCGAAGGGATTCCCCGAGCCGGTCCGCGTCCACGATCTCCTCGGCCTCGAGGAGACCCCGCACCTCCACCTCGCGAGCCGGGCCGAGGTGCTCTGGCCTATCGACCCGCCGCTCAGGGCCGTCTTCACCGTCCTGGAAGGGAAGCGCGTCGGACGGGACGAAGAGCCCGCAGAGATCGTCGCCCTCTCGCGCTCCGGCGCGGCCCTGAGGTCCGAGGCCACCGTCGAGGCGCTCTCCGACCTGAAGCTCCGGATCGTCGGAGACGCCGGCTTCCTCCCCGGAGACCTCTACGCCAAGGCCGTCCCCGTTCCCGACGGCCCCGCCGGCCTGACCCGTCTCCGCTTCACCTCCGTCCCCGCCGAGCTCGAATCCCTGATCCGGAAATTGGGGTCAGGTCTTGATTTTCTATTGTAGAATTCGAGCATGGCACGTCCCCTCCGCCTCGAGCACTCCGGCGCCATCTGGCACGTCACGGCACGCGGGAACGAACGTGGAGACGTCTTCCGCGACGACGTGGACCGGGAGGAGTTCCTGTCCGTCCTCGGGCGGACGGTCTCTCTCTACGGCTGGCGCCTCCACGCGTACGTCCTGATGGGGAACCACTACCACCTCCTCGTCGAGACGCCGGAGCCGACCCTGTCGCGCGGGATGCGCGACCTGAACGGCGTCACGACGCAGCGCTTCAACAGGCGCCATGGCCGGACGGGGCATCTCTTCGAAGGGCGTTTCAAGGCGATCCTCGTCGAACGGGAGGCGCACCTCCTGGAGATCGCGCGGTACGTCGTCCTGAACCCGGTCCGGAGCGGATTCGCCCGTTCGGCGGCGTCGTGGCCCTGGTCGAGCTACAGGTTCACGGCCGGCGTGGCGGAGGGTCCGGACTGGCTCGAAACCGCGTGGACGCTCGAGCAGTTCGGCCGCAGGCCCGCGGAGGCCAGGCGCCGCTACGCCGCCTTCGTGGCGGAAGGGAAGGGCTCGGGCTACGACCCGTGGAGCTCGCTGCGCGGGCAGGTCTTCCTCGGCTCCGAGGGCTTCGCGCGGGACGCGGGCCGGAAGTCGACCCACAAGGCCGCGGCGAAGGAAGTGCCGCGCGTCCAGAGAGAGCCCGTGACGAGGACTCCCGACGAGGTCGCGACGGCCTTCTCGGCTGCCCGGAAGGTCTCGCTCGACGAGATGGCCCAGGCTCCCAGAAAGCACCTCGTCGACCGGGCGCTCCTGGCCTGGTCGCTCCGCTCCCGCTCGCGCGCTCCTCTCGCCGCCATCGCCAGGCTCCTCGGAGTCGGCATCGCGCAGGCTTCGGTTCTCGTCCGGCGCGGAGAGACCCTCGTCTCCGAGGACCCGAAGCTCGCGGCGGCCGTCGAGAAAGTCTGAATGGACGCCGCGGGGGGCTCGCCCGGCTTCGGCGGGACGGGCCTGGTCGCTGGCCGCTATAGTGGAAAATCAAGACCTGACCCCATTTCTCGTCGCGGGCGCGAGCGGGCTGGTGGGGGGGGCGCTCGTCCGGCGGCTCCTGGCGGATGAGACCGGGCCGGGGGTGGTGGCCGTCGTTCGCACGCCGCTGGGGCTCGCGGGCGGGAGGCTGACGGAGGTCGTGGCCGACTTCGGCAGGCTCGAGAAGGCGAAGGTGCCGCGGTGCGACACCGCGTTCTGCGCGCTCGGGACGACGATCGGGAAGGCGGGCTCGGAGGCCGCGTTCCGCGCGGTCGACGTCGAGGCCGTGGTCGCCTTCGCGCGGCTCGCGCACCGGGTCGGAGCGAAGCGGTTCCTCCTCGTGAGCGCACTCGGGGCCGACCCGCGGTCGAAGGTCTTCTACAACCGGACGAAAGGCGAGGCCGAGGAGGCGGTGACGGCCGTCGGGTTCGAGGGCGTCGCCTTCTTCAGGCCCTCGCTCCTCGTGGGAGAGAGGTCGGAGAGCCGGCCGGCCGAGCGCGCGGCGATCGTGCTTTCCGGCCTCTTCTCCTGGGCGATGGCCGGGCCGGTCGCGCGCTGGAAGCCGGTCCCGGCCGAAGCGGTCGCCGCCGCGATGGTCGCCGTGGCGCACCAGGCGTTCCGGGGGGCGCGCATCGTGGAGAACGACGAGATCCGGCTCGGGCTGCGGCGAAAGGCGCCGCCCGGATCGCTGTAAATCGAGAATCAAGACCTGACCCCATATAGAGATCCTTCGAAGGAACATCCATGTCGAGCGACATCCCGGGCATCCCTCCACTTCCTCCGCCCCCCCTGCCGCCTTCGGCGCCGTACGGCGACGCTCCGGCCGACGGGCTCCCGTGGGAGCGGCGCGCGGAGCTGGGCTTCGTCAACGCCTTCGTCGAGACGATCAAGCTCTTCATGACGAACCCCGGGGACGCCTGGCGGCGGACGAAGGAGAAGGGCGACTACGCCGAGCCGCTCATCTTCGCGATCCTCGTCTCCTGGATCGGCATCGCCGTCTCCAGCGTCTGGAGCAGCCTCTTCGGGCAGACGTGGATGGCGCTCCTCCCTCCGGAGGTGAAGGCGAAGATCGGGAGCGCGATGGCGGCGAACGCCGGGATGCTCCTGATCCAGGTCGGGCTCGCCCCGGTCTTCGTCCTCATCGGGCTCTTCGTCGGCGCGGCGATCTACCACGTCAGCTTCCTGATCGTCGGCGCCACGAAGGACTCGACGTCGGGCTTCGAGGGGACGTTCCGGACCGTCTCGTACGCGTCCGTCTCCCAGCTGGCGAACGTGATCCCGTTCGTCGGCTGGCTCATCGCCCTCGTCTGGAGTCCGATCCTCATGGTGATGGGCACGGTCCGGATGCACCGGACGACGCAGGGGAGGGCGATCGCGGGGATCCTGATCCCGTTCCTCGTCTGCTGCACCTGCGTCGTCGTCGTCCTCGGGATCGTCATCGGCGGCCTCCTGGCCACCTTCCGGAATTCCTGACGGCGTGAGCGGAGCCGGCGAGCCGGCGGCGGGCAGCCCGCGCCGGCCGCCCGGCGTCCAGCTCGGGTTTCTCTGGGGGGCGGCCGCCGCGGCGCCGGCCCTCCTCTGCCGCCCCTGGTGCCGGGTTTTCTTGCGCGCCGCGTCGGCGCTCCCGCCCTGCCCGGTGAAGGCGCTCACGGGGGTCCCCTGCCCGGGGTGCGGGAGCGGGCGGGCGACACTGGCGCTCGCCCGGCTCGACCTCCCGGCGGCCTTCGCGGCGAACCCGCTCTTCACCCTGGCGGCGTTCGCCTTCTTCACCGGAGGGCTCGTCGCGCTCGGCCTCGCGCTCTCGGGCCGGGGCGTGCCCGAGCCGCCCCGGAGGCTCCCGGTCGCGCTCCGGGCCGCAGCGGTGGCCGCCGTCGCCCTGAACTGGGCCTGGCTCATTCTCGACGGGAGATGATGCGGGATGAAGCGCGCCGCTCCCCCCGCCGCGCTTCGACGCGCCGCCCACCACCCCCCCCCGCTCTCGGCCGGGTTTCCCGGAGTGAAGCTGATCTCAACCTGGCGCCCAAGCTCCAGGCCCCTGGGCGCCAGGGCTTCGTGGCGCGGGTCCTCTCGTGGCTCTCGCCCGCGCGCTCAGGAAGAACCGGCCCTCGCCTTCGACCGGGGCGACGTCACGCTGACGTCCCTCGACCCGTCAGTTGACGAGAGGCGGGTCCTCGACCTTCTTCCGGTCCTCATCCCCCTCCGGACCGACGTCGTCGCCGTCCTGAAGAAGGCCGGCCTCGAGCGGTTCGTCCTGTAGCGCCGCGCGCTCCTCGGCTTCCCAGGCGGCCAGCCGCACGCTCTTCCGTCCCCGGACGACGCGGACCGCCCAGGCCGCCAGGAGGACGATTCCGAGCCAGACCGCGGCCGTCGAGGTGACGATCGGCAGCCACCGCTCCACGCTCCGGCGCGACGTCCAGAAGACCCCCGTCTCGTCCCGAAACGCGACGCCGGTCGCGCTCCGGAACGCCTCCTCGAACGGCAGCCCTTCCGCCATCCGCGTCAGCACCCGCCTCGGAAGGGCGGAGCCGTGTCGCGCGAGGAGGTCGCCGAAGAACGCGGAGGAGAGCGAGTAGGCCCGGTTCGCGTCCGAGCGCCCGCCCTGGAAGAGCCCGTCGACCTCTGCGAACCTGAGGCGCGGCCCGGTCAGGATGGCGAGCGCCTCGCGGAAGTCGTCCTCGATCGCCCGTTCGCGCCCCGCGGCCATCGCGAGCCCTTCGTCGAACCAGCGCGGCGCCATCCGGCCTCCGGCGGCACGGAAGGTGAGGACGTGGGCCACCTCGTGCCGCACGACGTCGGGCAGGCCGTCGTCCGGCCAGACCGGGGTCCGGGTCGGGATGAGGACCACCAGCCCCGCGGGCGGATCGGCGTACGCCACGGCCCAGGAGGGGGCGCGCCGGGCCAGTGGGCTCCCTTCCGGGGTCACGACGACGCGCACGTCGCCCGGGTCCCAGAGTCCCGTCAGCTCCATCGCCGGGAAGAAGGCGGTCGGGTCGAGCCGTTCCACCTCGCGGGCGTAGCCGGCGAGGGCGGGGGGCGCCTCGACGAGGAGCCGGGGCGGAGCCGAAACGGCGACGGCGGCCCAGAGGAGGGCCGCCGTCCCGACCAGGAACCGTGAAACGAAGCGCGCCGTCAGCGCTTCCACTTCTTCAGGATGTCGATGACGTTGTCCCCGATCCGGAGGAGGTTCTCCTTCGAGGAGCCTCCGATGTGCGGGGTCATGACGACGTTCGGGGCCGTGAGGAGCGGGGAGGACGGGTCGGGCGGATCGCTGTAGAAGACGTCGGTCGCGTAGGCGCGGACCTTGCCGCTCTTCAGCGCCTCGGCGAGGTCCTCCTCGACGACGACCTTGCCGCGCGCCGTGTTCAGGAGGATGACTCCGTCCTTCATCTTCGCGATCGTGTTCCTGTCGATCATCCCCTTCGTCTCGGCCGTGAGGGGCAGGTGGACCGAAATGAAGTCGCAGACGGAGTAGAACTCGTCGTCGTCCTCGATCAGCTCGGCGAGGGCGTGGTTGGAGATGTAGTGGTCGTGGGCGACGACGCGCATCCCGAACGCCAGGGCGCGGCGGGCGACCTCGGTGCCGATGAGGCCGGCGCCGAGGAGGCCGAGCGTCTTGCCGTAGAGCTCGGTCCGCTTCAGCTCCTTCTTCAGGAACTTCCCTTCCTTGATGCCGTTGTGCCCTTCGATGATCCGGTTGGGCACGACCATCATCAGCGCGAACGTCAGCTCGGCGACGGCGATGGACGAGGCGCGCGGCGTGTTCTTGACCTCGATCCCCTTCCCCCGGGCCGCCTCCACGTCGATGTTGTCGAGGCCCACGCCGCCCCGGATGATCAGCTTCAGGTTCGGTGCACCCGCGAGGTACTCCTTCGTGACCTTCGTCTTCGACCGGACGAGAAGGACGTCCACGTCGGCAATCTTCGCCGCGTCCGACGTGACCTCGCCGAAAGCCGCGAGGCGGCCGGGGAGGGAATCATCGAAGGCGTCGGCGATCAGGATCTTCATCTCTTCCTCCTGGTGAAATCGGGCGCCGGAGCGTCCACCGGCCATTCTAGGCCGGAAGGGGGATAGGGGCCTTCCGGAGACCGCGAAACGGGGCCGGGCGAGCGGGCGCTACCATCCCGCCATGAACCCTTCGATCGAGCTCCCTGAAGACCGCCTCGCCGTGGCCCGCTCCCGGGTCTCGGCCGCCCGCAGGGTCGTCGTGAAGGTCGGGACGAACGTCGTGATGGCCGACGACGGTGCCCTCGCCCTCGGGCGCCTCTACGGCCTGATCGAGGCGGTGGCGGGAGAGCGACGCCGCGGGCGGGAGATGGTCGTCGTCTCTTCCGGCGCCGTCGGCCTGGGCGCGCAGCGTCTCGGCCTGGCGGGGAAGCCGAAGACGCTCGCCTTGAAGCAGGCCTGCGCGGCGATCGGGCAGGGACGGCTCATGTCGATCTGGTCCGAGGCGTTCGAGAAGGTCGGCGTCACCGCGGCGCAGGTCCTCCTGACCGAGGACGACTTCTCGAGCCGCGGCCGGTACCTCGCCCTCCGGGCGACGCTCGAGGAGCTGCTCTCCCTGGGCGTCGTGCCGGTCCTCAACGAGAACGACACGGTCGGGACGGCCGAGCTGGAGGCGCCGGCCGGCCACGTCTTCGGCGACAACGACAAGCTCTCGGCCCTCGTGGCGAGCAAGGTCGGGGCGGACCTCCTCGTCATCCTCTCCGACGTCGACGGCCTCCACACGGCAAACCCCGCCCAGAGCCGGGCGGCGCGGCGGATTCCCGTCGTGACGGAGGTGAACGCCGGGATCCGCGCGCTCGCCCAGGGGGGAGGCGCCCGGGGGCGGGGCGGGATGGCGACGAAGCTCGAGGCCGCCGCCATCGCCACCGCCTCCGGCGCCCTCGCCGTCGTCGCGAGCGGGCGCCGGCCCGGGATCCTCGAGGAGATCCTCGCCGGGAGAGACGCCGGGACTCTCTTCCTCCCGAAGAGCACCCTGACCGGCAAGAGGCGCTGGATCGCCTGGGCGGCCCTCCCGGCCGGAGCGATCCACGTCAACGACGGCGCCCGCGCGGCGCTGGTCACCGGCAAGGCGTCGCTCCTCCCCGCCGGCGTCACGCGGATCGAAGGCGAGTTCGAGAAGGGAGACGTCGTCCGGGTCCTCGGGAGCGACGGGAAGGAGATCGCCCGTGGCCAGGTGAACTACGGCCGCGCCGACGCCGGGAAGCTCGTCGGCCGCCGCTCGGGCGAGGCGCGGGGAGGAGTCCCGAAGGGGTACGACGCCCTCGTGACGCGCAACAACGTCGTCGTGAGGGACGTCGCGAGAGAGGACATGAGAGACGAGGAGACGAAATGAGCACGCAGGTCCGGGAGATCGCCGAGGCCGCGAAGGCCGCCTCCCGCCGGCTCGCCACCTCGCGCTCCGACGCGAAGGGCGCCGCGCTCGAGTCGATCGCCGCCCGCCTCGAGGCGGACGCGGAGGCGATTCTGGCGGCGAACGCGGCCGACGTCGCCGGCGCGGAGGCGCTCGTCGCGCGGGGCGAGCTGGCCGCGGCGCTTCTCGCACGGCTGCGGCTCGACGCGAAGAAGCTCGCCGGGATGATCGAGGGCGTCCGCTCCGTCGCGCGGCTCGACGACCCCGGCGGCCGGGTTCTCACCCGGACGCTCCTCGACGACGGCCTCGTCCTGGAGAAGGTCTCCTGCCCCCTCGGCGTCCTGGCGGTCGTCTTCGAGGCGCGCCCCGACGCCGTCACGCAGATCTCCTCCCTCGCGATCCGGTCGGGGAACGCGGTGATCCTGAAGGGAGGTCGCGAGGCGGCGCGGAGCACCGCGGCGCTCGTCGCGGCGATCCGTGCGGGGCTCGCCCTGGCCGCACTGCCGGAAGACGCCGTCCAGTCGATCCCCGACCGCGAATCGGTCGACGCCCTCCTCGCCCTCGACGACCTCGTCGACCTCGTCATTCCGCGCGGGTCCAACGCCCTCGTGAAGTCGATCCGGGAGCGGACGCGGATCCCCGTCCTCGGGCACGCCGAGGGGGTCTGCCACGTCTACGTCGACGCGGCGGCGGACCCGGCAATGGCGCTCTCGATCGTCCTCGACTCGAAGCTGACCTACCCCGCGGCCTGCAACGCCGTGGAGACCGTCCTCGTCCACCGCGCGACCGTGTCCGGGGTGATGCTCCCGCTCCTGGGGACCCTCCTGGAGAAGGGCGTCGAGGTGCGCGGCTGCGCGGAGACGTGCGCCGCGGCGCACGGGCTTCCCGTCGACCTCGCAACCGAGGAGGACTGGCGGACCGAGTACGGCGCCCCGGTCGTCTCGGTCAAGGTCGTCGAGAGCCTCGACGAGGCGATCGCCTGGGTGAACCGGTACGGCTCGTCGCACACCGAGGTCATCGTCACCGGGGACCGGCTCGCGGCGGAGCGGTTCCTCGCCGAGGTCGACGCCGCGGGCGTCTACCACAACGCCTCGACTCGTTTCGCCGACGGCCTGCGCTACGGCCTCGGCGCCGAGGTCGGGATCGCGACCGGCAAGCTCCACGCGCGGGGGCCGGTCGGCCTCGAGGGGCTCGTCACCTACCGCTGGCTCCTCCGGGGGCACGGCCACGTCTCGGCGGCCTACGGGCCGGAGGGGCGGGCGTTCCGGCACGAGAAGCTGCCGATCCGCTGAGCGCCTGATCTCCTATTATGTCGTCCGGGGGGCACCAGGGGTAGTCGGTCGCCGTTTCGCCAGGCGGCGCGCCGCCCCCCCCGCCCCCCCAAGAAACCCCCCCGCCCCCCCCCCCGCCCCGGCGGGGGGCGCGCGCGCCGCGGGCGAGGGGGGGCGGGGGAGAGGCGAGGGGGGGCCCGGGGGGACGGCGGCGCGCGTCCCCCCGGGGGCTGGGGGGCCTCTCGCGCGGGGCCGGGCCGCGAGGTGCCGGTCCGGGGCGGTCGCTCCGGAAGGGCCGGGCCTCAGTTTTCGGTCGAGGCCTGGCCCAGGTTCCCGCTCCAGAGGTACTTGCGGGTCTCGGAGACGAGCAGCCCGTTGAGGACGAGGAGCGAGATCAGGTTCGGGATCGCCATGAGGCCGTTGGCGATGTCGGCGAACGACCAGACGGCCGGAAGCGATGCGACGGAACCGACCATGACCGCGCAGACCCAGAGCCAGCGGTAGGGGAGGATGATCTTCGGCCCGAAGAGGTACTCGGCGGCCTTCTCTCCGTAGTAGGACCAGCCGAGGATCGTCGAGAAGACGAACGTGAGGAGGCCGATGGTCAGGACGATCGGGCCGACGTGCGGGATGTGGCTGAAGGCCGTCTTCGTGAGCGCCGCGCCTTTCAGCCCGAGCTGCCAGTCGCCCGAGTTGACGACGACGAGGCCGGTCATCGCGCAGACGACCACGGTGTCCCAGAAGGTGCCGGTCGAGGAGACGAGCGCCTGGCGGACGGGGTTCTTCGTCATCGCCGCCGCCGCGACGATCGGGGCGCTGCCGAGGCCCGACTCGTTCGAGAAGAGGCCGCGCGCGACGCCGAACCGGATCGCCTCCTTCATCCCGGCCCCGAGGAAGCCGCCGAAGGCGGCCTGCCCCGAGAACGCGGTCGAGAAGATGAGCCGGAAGGTGGCCGGGAGGGTCTCGGCGTACGCGACGAGGAGCCAGACGCAGCCGAGGATGTAGAAGACCGCCATGAAGGGGACCAGGAGCTCGCAGACCTTCGCGATCGACTGGATGCCGCCGAGGATGACGACGGCGGTCAGGACCGTCATGAGCCCGCCGCTGACCCACGGCGAGATGCCGAACGTCTCCTGGGCGAGGCTGGCGATGGAATTCGCCTGGACCGTGCACCCGATGCCGAAGGCGGCGACGGAGGTGAGCGCGGCGAAGATGACGCCGAGCCACTTCGCGTTCATCCCCCGCTCGAGGACGTACATCGGGCCGCCGGCCATCGTCCCGTCCGGGTTCTGCACCCGGAAGCGGACGGAGAGGAGCGCCTCGGAGTACTTCGTCGCGATGCCGAAGACGCCGGTCAGCCACATCCAGAGGACGGCGCCCGGCCCGCCGGCCGCGACCGCCGTCGCGACGCCGACGATGTTCCCGGTCCCGATCGTCGCGGCGAGGGCGGTCGTCAGGGCGCCGAACTGGCTGACGTCGCCGGCCCCCTCCTTCTCCCGGCTGAAGGAGATCTTGATGGCCGTCCAGAGGTGCCGCTGGGGGAAGCCGAGGCGGAACGTCAGGAAGAGGTGCGTTCCGAAGAGAAGGATGATGAGGGGCCAGCCCCAGACGAAGTCGCTGCCCCTGGCCAGAAGCTGCTCGATGGCCGCCATGCCGTCCTCCTCACGAAGAAAGAAGCGGGGAAGAAGCTCCCCGAAATCCGTCCGGCAGGATAGACGAGATCAGTCGGCGCCGCTCGCGTGCCGCTTTGCAAGCTCGGAGACGGCGGTCAGGGCGGCGTGTCGGTACATGTCGGAGAGAGTGGGGTAGTTGTAGAGCGACTCGGCAATCTCGTGGGCGGTCGCCTGCATCTTCAGGTAGGCCTGCCCGATGTGGACGAGCTCGCTCGCCGAGTGGCCGACGATGTGGACGCCGATGAGGCGCGCGGTCTCCGCGTCGAAGACGAGCTTCAGGAGCCCCTGGGTGTCCCCGATGATCTGTCCGCGCGGGTTCATCCCGTAGTGGCCCCGGCCGACGACGTAGTCGATCCCCTTCTCCTTCAGCTTCTCCTCGGTCTCCCCGACGTAGCTCACCTCGGGGATCGAGTAGATGGCGAAGGGGATGTTCTCGGTGCTGGCGGACGCGCCGGTCAGGCCGAACGCGTGGCGCATCGCCCGCCGCCCCTGCTCCATCGAGGTGGAGGCGAGGCTCGGGTAGCCGATGACGTCGCCGACGGCGTAGATGTGCGGGTGCGTCGTCTGCAGGTCGCCGTTCACCTTCAGGAGGCCGTACCTGTCGGGAACGAGGCCGATCGTCTCGAGGCCGAGGTCCTTCGTGTTGCCGTCGCGGCCGACGCAGTAGAGGAGGGTGTCGGAGGTGATCCGGCGCCCCTTCTGCGTCTGATCGTGACGCGGGGGAGGGCGCCCGGGACCGGCCGACCTGGAGGTGCCGGTCGTCGTGGACGATCTCGACGTGGAGCTCACCCAGCTCCCGCTCGAGGATCGAGACGATCTCCCGGTCGAGGTAGGGGAGGAGGCGGTCGCGCGTGTCGACGAGGGTCACGTAGACGCCGAGCGCCGCGAAGATGGAGGCGTACTCGATGCCGATGACCCCGGCCCCCAGGACGGTCATCGTCTTCGGCATCCGGGGGAGCTTGAGGATCGTGTTGC
>JADKBZ010000012.1 GCA_016714815.1 Holophagales bacterium | reverse complement strand
CAGGGAGTGACCATGAAGACCCAGAAGCCGGACCCGTCGGCCCTCTGCCTGTACCACCAGACCTCACAGGCGTCGGGAGTCGTCATTGCCTGCGGGTCGCACTGCCACCGCTCGACGATCGTCGCCTGACCCACCCGGGTGCCCCAGGTGTACGCCTCGGCGTTGTCTTCCAGGCAGGGCTTGTAGGCCTCCCCGATGATCTCTCCGTTGGCATCCAGCCACTGTTTGTAGAAGCCGAACGAATAGAAGTCCGCGGAGTACACCTGCCTCGCGTAGAGGCCGAGTACGAGCAGGGCGGCGGCGACGAAGACGGAGCGGAAACGACGCATGCAATAACCTCTCGGAAAGTCGGAGAGCCCCTCTGGTGGGGGCGGCGTTGGTTCGATGGTGGAAGTGCAGGACGCGCTTGGTTCGACGTGCGGACCCGGTGGAGCCCTGTCTCGGCACGAATCGGAATCAGAGGACGCGCGGCTCGTCCGAGAGCTCGTACGTCCGCTCGACCCACTCGCCCAGCTCGAACCAGGAGACGACGACGAGAAGAAGCGGGCCGAAGGGCCGATCGACGCGTGTGACGTAGGCGACGTGTATCCCGTCGTCTTCGTCGGTCGGATCGGGAGCGGGGTGCTCTTCGTCGCTGGAAGCGGAGGCCGGTTGGGGTGTGGGGTCGATGTGAACTGACGGCAAGGTTCCTCCGATCGCTCGGTGGTGTGGTTTCAGCGCACGGCGAACGGCTTCTGCCGGCGGGAGGCGGGAGCAAGGCGCGAGACTGCGGCGGGGGGCGGAGCGCGCTCCCGCGAAGCGGTTGCCGGCGAACGAGCGGATCAGCCGGCGCTGAGTTCCCGCACGCCGGCGACGAGCTGGTACGCGCCGAGGGCCGCGAGCGTGACCGCGGAGATCAGGACGAGCGTCCGCTGCGCTCCGGGGCGAAGGAAGCGGGCGGTGCCGGCGACGAAGATGAAGAGCGCGAGGCCGGCGACCATGACGCCGTAGAAGGCGGCGACGAGCGCGACGGCGAGGTGCGGGCTCTGCCTCCACGCCGTGATCGCCGCGGGCCCGAGGACGAAGGCCCAGCTGAGGTAGGGATTCGGGTTGAGCAGGTTGACCGTGGTGGCCTGCAGGAGGGTACGGGGCGCCGGGTTGGGAGCCGGCTGCGACGACGCCGGAGCGGTGTGCCACTGGCGCAGGGCGGACCAGGCGAGCGCGAGGAGGAGAAGGCCGCCGGCCATGCGCAGGAGCTGTTGGCCGAAGGGGGGGAGGCGGCCGAGGACGAGCAGGACGAGGAGAGCGATCGGGAGGTCGCTGAGGACGGGCGAGAGGGCCGCCGGGAGCGTCCGCTTCCAGCCGGTGGCGATCGTCCGCGAGAGGAGGAAGGCCTGCAGCGGGCCGGGCTGGAGGACGGCGGCGAAGGCGAGGCCGCCTCCGAGAATCAGGGACGGGAGCATCTGGACGGGCGCCTGGAGCGGCGCGGGAGAGCGGGAGGAATGGTGGTTCCCGCGCAGCCGGGGCGCGAGAGGCTAACGGTCAACGCGGTCCGCCTCGACTCGGTACCCGATCCGGTAGATGTCGAGCCGTCCCGCGGTGTCGTCCGCCCGGTGCGACGAGAAGTAGAGGACTCCCGGCTCGACGGGATTCGTCGAGGGACCCAGGTTCCAGCTTTTCGCCGCATTCGCTTCGGGGCCGAGGAGCTGCGGCGTGGCGTAGCGGCCGTCGCGCCAGAGGGCGACGTAGAGGTCGGCTCCGTCCTGGTCCTTCGTCCGCCGGGTGAAGACCAGGGCGTGGCCGCCTTCGAGGAACGCTCCGTCGAAGTCCTCGTCGGGGCCGTTCACGTCGGTGAGCGGCTTCGGCTCCTGCCATTCGCCCTTCTCGCGGATCGAGACGAAGAAGTCGTGGAGCCCCTTGCCGCCTCGGCCGTCGGTGGCGAAGAGGAGCGTGGTGCCATCCGGGCTGACGACGGGAGCCCACTCGTCGCCCGCGGAATTCACTCGCGGGCCGAGGTTTTTCGCGGCGCCGTAGAGGCCCCTGGCGGAGTCGAACGGGGCGGCCCAGAGGTCGTCGCCCCCCGAGCCGCCGGGGCGGTTGCTGAAGAAATAGACGCTTCGGCCGTCGGGCGCGAAGAAGGGGTCGAAGTCGTTCTGGGGCGAGTTGAAGGTGACGGTGGCGGGGGCGGTCCAGCCGTCCATCTCCTTCCGGCTTTCCCAGAGGTCCCAGCCGCCGGGGCCGCCGGGGCGGTTCGTGGAGCCCCAGAGGACGCGGGCTCCATCGGGGCTGAAGGTGACCTTGACCTCGCTGAACTCGCTGGAGACGCGACCCTTCTCGTAGAGCGCGGGTCGGCTCGTGAAGCGAAGGCCCTCTGCGGCGAGCGGTGCGGAGGCGGCGAGAGCGCAGAAGACCAGGACGGCACGAGTCGGCGTCATGCGCCGATCTTCCACCATCCGCGTCGCCGCGCGCTGTCGGCGAAGGCGAGCCGGACCCGCTTCTCGATGTCCGGGTCGGCGGGCGACCACCCGGGACAGGGGACCTGGAGATGGGGGACGAGGCGGGGGAGGAGGTGCGAGGTGTGGGTACGGAGGGCGGCGTCTGCGGTGAGGTAGCCGTGGTTCTGGAGAACGGCGGCTTCGGCGTCGGTCACCGGATCGAGGCCGGCGCGCATCGAGCAGAGGACGTCGCGGGCGAGGGCCTTGGCGTATCCGAAGGGAACGCGATAGCTCGAAGGGGCGCTGGAGAGGCTCCAGAAGGTTCCGCCGAGGTGGCCGCTGACGAATCCGGAGACGAGGCGGCGGCGGCGGATCTCCTGGCCTTCGCTGTCGATGCCGAAGCGGAGCGGGTCGGCAGGGGGAAGAGTCCGTTTCGGGGGCCGGGTCCGCGGAAACGCACCGGCTTCGGAGACGAGGACGGTGGTGTGGGTCTTCCAGACGGGGTCGAGGCCGAGGTGCGCGTGGGTTGCTCCGTCGGTGAGGGCGAGACGGCGGATGGCTTCGTCGCGGGCCGGGCCGGGCGCCGCCGCGCCGCCGGTGAGGAGGGTGGGATCGATCGGGGCGGGGAGAGGGCTGATGGAACGAGGGAAGCAGGAGGAGGCCGCCACGGCGCGCGCGAGGGTGGCGCCGTCGGGCGGGGAGGCCCACCCGAGCTGTCCATTGCCTATCCGGTCCCGCTCGAAGAGCCAGGGAACGCTGCGGAGGAAGTCGGTGGCGCAGAAGACGAACCGGGGAGCGGGCGGGAGGTCGCGGAGCTTCACCGGCGTCAGGAGCTCCTCGAGCCGCCTCGAGAACGCCTCGGCTCGCGCCTGGGGCCGGAAGAGGGACTGGGCGAGGAGCCGAATCGGGTGGGAACCGCGCTGGAGGTCTTCGCGCGTGAGTGCACGAAGGGGGGCCTCCATCGACTGGTCCCACGCATCCGGGGTGAATCCGGCCCGCGAGGCCGGGTCCTTCGTGACGAGGGTGGCGAGGAGCGCCGCCACGATGCTTCCCCCCGACGTGGCGGAAAAGGTGTCGATCTTCGCGAGCAGGCCGAGCTCGTTGAGGCGGCGGAGGGCTCCGAGGTGGAAGAGGACGGCCCGGAAGCCTCCCCCCGAAAGGCAGAGGGCGAGGCTCTCGGGATGCCCTGGGGTCGGGGGCGGTTCGGGCAGAGCTGCATCTCGGGGTGCCGGTTCTGCACTCATAAAGTTCCTGAAACCAATAGCTTGAAGAGCCGGATTCGCCGAAAGAGACGCGCTCCGCGCCCTTCGGTGGCAGCGCCCGAAAGAAGCTCGGCAGGCCTTGCCAGGTGGCCCGGGGTGACGCGCTTCAAGAAGAAGACGAGTCCTCTGCAAGCCAAGCTGCGCGAGAGGCCCGGAACTACAACAGGGGGAGAAAAGAAAGTTGCTGGCTCGCCGGGACGAGGTGGGCAGGCGGCCCTTCTCGACGGTTTCGAGCGGGCTCGAGACCGTTCGACCTTCAACGACCGTCAGGCCGGACGGCCCGTTCGTCGGCCCTTATTCCCGGTACTTCGCCGTCACCAGAACGTTCACGGCCGCCAGGACGAAGAGCACCGCGAAGACCGGCAGGAGCGACCGTTCGATCGCCAGCCGCAGCGCGGGAGAGGTGGCGGCGCCGCCGGTGAGGAGGTCGCCGGCCGTGTCGGCGGCGGGGCCGAGCCTGTGGGCGAGGCCCGCGGCGAGGATGCCGCCGAGCGCGCCGACGCCGATCGAGCCGCCGATGGTGCGCGAGAAGGGGACGAGGCTCGTGGCGACGCCGCGCCTCTCCTCCGGCACGACGTGCTGGATGACGAGGACCTGGCTCAGGGACGACGGTCCGAGGCCGATGCCGACGAAGCCGCAGGCGAGGCTGATCCAGCCGACGCCGGCGTCGAGGAGGGCGGCGAGGCCCAGACCGGCGAAGCCCGTCAGGATGAGGAGCGCCCCGCCGAGGGCCGTCCTTCGGAAGCCGGCGCGGACGATGAACCGCGCCGCCACCCACGCCGAGAGCGACCAGCCGAAGACGAGCGGGGTGACGACGGCGCCCGCGGCGCCGGCGGTTCCGCCGCGCGCCCCCTGGACGAAGAGCGGGACGAACGTGTCGACGCCGTAGATGCTCGTGCCGATGAGGAGCCCCGAGAGGTAGGGTGCCGCGGTTTCCACCCGCGTGAAGAGGTCGGGCGGGACGAGCGGGTGCTCGCGGCGGCCCTGCAGGCGGGCGAAGACGGCGAGGAAGGTGGCGCCCGCGATCAGGAGGCCTCCCCGGGCGAGGAGACCGAGCGAGCCCGGGCCCGCCCGGTGGAGGACCGCGAAGAGGAGAGCCGTGACACCGATCGCGAGCGTCGCCGCTCCCGCGAGGTCGATCGGGTCGTTTCGCCTCTCTCGCGTCTCGATCATCTGCGTCGCCACGAGCGCGAAGGCGAGGAGACCGAGCGGGAGGTTGATGGTGAAGATCGACCGCCAGCCGAAGGAGACGGTGAGGAACGCGCCGAGGAGCGGGCCGATGAGGCTCGAGAAGCCCCAGACGCCGCTGAAGAGCCCCTGCACCTTCGCGCGCTCCGCGATCGAGTAGAGGTCCCCGGTGACGGTGAGGGCGACCGGCATGAGGCCGCCCGCCCCGATGCCCTGCAGCGCCCGGGCGAGGATGAGCTGCGGCATGGAACGGGCGAGGGCGCAGACGAGCGCGCCGCCGAGGAAGAGGGCGATCGCGACGAGGAGGACGCGCCGGCGTCCGCAGAGGTCGGCCAGGCGTCCGAAGAGGGGCATCGAGATCGTGGAGGTGAGGAGATAGACCGAGAAGACCCACGAGTAGAGGGAAAGACCGTGGAGGTCCCCGATGATCGTCGGCATCGCCGTGGAGACGACCGTCGACTCGAAGGAGGCGAGCGCGGTCACGAGGAGGAGCGCGAAGGTCACCGCCCGCCGGCGTCTCGGGTCGAAGCGGGGCGGGGCGGGGAGCATCGTGGGGCAGCGTAGCAGGGAGGCGGGTTCCGGGTGCGTCCGCCGCGACGCCGCAGAAATTCGCGCGACGCGGTGAAGAAGATCGAGTCGTCGCTGAAGTAGGTGGCGTAAGACCGGCCGCTTAATCACTGACGGGAAGCGGGCGGAGCCGCCCGGCCCCGCGAAACCTCGATGCTAGACTTTCGGCATGCCCTTGAAACGGTTCAGCATTGGCCCGATTCACGACTACGGCCGAGAGGAGAGTGTCCTCGGCGTCGGCCGCTCGGCCTCCGGCTTCCAGGGGCAGATGTGTTCCGCCTGCTCCCGGCTCGCCCGCCTCGCGGGAATCGGCGTCTGAAAGAGCTCCTCTTCCCCTGGCCACCGCGCCGCCTGGCCTGGGCCCGTCCCTGGCAGGTGGGGCTCAGGACGCTCCACATCGTCTCGATGGCGATCGTCCTCGGCGGCGTGGCCTGGGGCGTTCCCGACGAGCGGATGGCCCACGCCGTCGTCCTCACGTTCGTCAGCGGCGCCCTTCTCCTCGCGATCGACCTCGCCAAGAGCTGCGTCTATCTCTACCTGGGCGCCGGAGTCGCAGCGATCCTGAAGCTCGCGCTCGTCGGTCTCGGCTGGCACCTGCCGGGGTCGCGTCTCGCGTTTTACCTCGCCGCGACGGTCGTCGGGTCGGTCGGGTCGCACATGAGCGGCCACTGGAGGCACTGGTCCTTCCTCGACCGGAAGGTACTGACGCAGGACTGAAGGGGCGCCGGACCCCGTCCGCGGGGCTCAGCCCGCCGGCATCGCCGGAGCAGGCGCCGGTGCGGCGGGTCCCTTCATCGCCTCCTCGATCGAGGCCGGATCGGCCGGGAGCCCGAGGGTCAGGGCCTCGCAGCCTGTGGCCGTGACCTCGTAGGTGTCCTCGATCCTCACGCCGAGCTCGCCCTTCAGGTAGGTGCCCGGCTCGAGCGTGAGGACCATGCCGCGGACGAGGGGCCCCTTCGGAAGAGGGTCGTGCGCGAAGAGGCCCACGCCGTGCCCCAGGGAATGGGGCATGTTCACCTCGCCGAGGCGCGTCTTCAGGACGTTCCTTGCCCCCTGGTCGAGGACGAGCCCCGACCCGAGGGTCGCGCCGGGGCGGCAGCGCCGGTGCGCCTCGGCCTGAGCGGCGAGGACCGCCTCGACGACCTGCCGCTGGCGCGGCGTGAAGCGCCCGCCGACCGGAAACGTCCGGGTCAGGTCCGTGGTGTAGCCCGAAGTCGTCCGGCAGCCGACGTCCAGGACGAGGAGCGTCCCGGCCTTCAACGTTCCCTGGTTTCCGTTCCCGTGGATTGAGGCGGAGGCGAGACCGGACGCGACGACCGGGGGAAAAGCCTGGCCGGGTGCGCCGTGCCGGCGGCATCCGTCGTCGATGGCGCGGGCGACGTCGGTCTCGCGCGTCCCGTCGACGATCAGCGGAAGGGCGTCGCGCACGGCGAGGACGGTGGCCTCCGAGGCCTTCCGGATCTCGGCGAGCTCGCTCTCGTCCTTGACGGCGCGCAGCGGGGTCACCGCCAGACGAAGCGAGAAGAGCCCCTCGCGCGAGGTGCCCTCGAGGACCGCGGGTCCTCGAGGAGCGGTCCCGGCGAGCCAGCGTCCGTCGAGGCGATCGAGCCGGGGATGCTCGACGGGGTCGGAGTCGCTCCAGAAGAGCGTCTCGCTCGGCAGGGGCCAGAGGATTCCTCCTTCGGGCGCCGCGGCCCGCAGGCGGTCGAGGCGGGCGGAACCGACGTCGCTGGCGGGCCGGTGAATCTCGGGGAGGAGGCGAGGGAGGGAGACGACGAGGAGCGCGGCCGCCGCTCCGGACGCGAACGCCACGCCGGAGGACCGTGGCACCGACATCGGCGTCGGGCCTTCGCCCCTGGCGCGGCGCTGGAGGAGGAGCCCCGTTCCGACGAGGGCGGCCGAGACCGCCGCCACCCGCAGGCTTCCTGCAAACGACGGGAAGGCGGCGCCGAGCAGGGCGGCATACCAGAGCGAGAGGGCCACGCGGACCCCGAGCCGCTCGCTCCGGGCGACGACGGCCGCGAGGAGGACTCCGGCCACGATCACGCCGATCCTGAGGCCCCGCGGCTCGAGAGAGGTCGCGCCGAGGAAGACGGGAGCGGGGAGGAGCAGCGTCAGCGTCACCAGACGAGGGAGGACCCGGGCGAGGAGGATCGCTCCGGCGACGACGGCGGCGAGGAGGGCCGCGGCCTCCCCGATCGAGGAGGAGCCGAAGAGGAGGGCGAGAAACGTGAGCCCGGCGGCGAGAACGGAGGCGGCGACGAGGAGCGCGGCCCGCCGCCGGAGGGGGAGAACGACGACGGCGACCGCCGTTCCCGCCGCCACGGCGCCGGATGCAAAGAACGTCAGGTCCACGGGGACATCATGGCATTCCCGGTCGGACTACAGGTACGAGCGCCAGTCGAAGGAGACCTTCAGGTAGCCGTACCAGGCCGGGGTCCCGTCTCCTTCGATCCAGGTGTCGTTCGCCCAGACGCGAACGCGCGTCGGGACGTCCGCCCCGACACCGAGCTGGAGGAGGAGCGCCGTCGTCTGGCGCTGCCCGAAGTCGCGGAAGGGGCGGATCTCGAGGACGGGCAGGTCGACGTCGATCGACCGGACGGCGACCGGGTAGAGGAGCAGCTGCCCCTCGATCGGCACCGGGGCGAGGAAGAGATCCTCCCCGTTGAGGTAGCCGAAGAAGGTGACGCCGACCTCGCGGCCGAGGACGAACTGGACGCGGCCGACGGGCGTCGCCAGGCCCGTCTGCCACGGGATGAGCCCGCCGTTGACCGAGGCGATCACCATCTTCTGGAGGGTCGGGGGAGAAGTCAGCGCGAGGACCGGAGCGGCGAGGAGGAGGTCCCCCGGGACGAGCCAGAAGGGGACGCGGAGCCGGAACGTGAGCCCCGTGCGTGCGGGGACGCTCGGCAGGAGCGACCCGACGTCGAGGCCCGCGGTCGCGCACCCTTCGCAGATCGACTTTCGGGCCGCCTGGTACGTGACGCCGGCGCCGAGGAAGACCTGCCCGTCTCCCGCCCGCCCGATCAGGGCGTCGAGGCCGAACCCGGCCCTCAGGCCGATGTCGAGAGAGCCGACGCCGCGCCACGCACCGTTCTCGCCGTTCCCGCCTTCGGCGCTTCCGATGTCGGTGTCCTTCTGGAAGGCGCCGCGGAAGCCCCCCGCCAGGCCGAGGAAGGGGCCGATCTCCGCACGGAAACGGGGGAGGGCCACGTCGTCCGCCCCGCGCGTCGGGAGCGGTGTGTCGCGGAGGATCCGGGCGAGGTCGTCCGTCTCGGCGGGGAGGGGATCGAACGGCGGGGCGTTCTCGACCCGGACGCAGACCGAGAGGCCGCCTGCCGGAGAGGGGAGAACGGGGACGGAAGGGAGCCGTGCGGGGTCCGCCGCCGCGAGGAAGCGCTCGAGGCCTTCGCGGGTCGTCCGCGCGGCGCGGTCCCGCTCTTCCGGGCGCATCCAGGCATCGCCGTGGAGGATGACCTGCTCGTGTCCCCATGTCGTCGTGTCGAGCCCGTGCGCGTTGTAGAAGTCGTGCGTCCCCTTGCGCGTCGCGACGTCTCCCCATGCGCCGGCGACGTGGCCCGCGGCGAAGGCGTCCTCGAGGAAGTGGAGGCCGAAGGCGAGGACGGCCAGGGCCCTGCGTATCTCCGCGGGCCGCTGGGCCTCCGGCACCTTTCCGCTGGCGACGTCCCTTGCGATCCCCTCGGCGGCGAGCTGCGCGCGGGCCCAGAGGCCGAAGGCGTTCGGTTCGGCGCCGGCCGCGGTGCACTGCCTGAGGTAGTCGTGGAGGTCGTTCCCCTTCCGCGCGAGGAGGAAGTGGAAGTTCCCCGCCCCGGCGCGGGTGGCGTAGCCGGGATCGGTCCGGGCGAGGTCGAGGTCCGACCTCACGAGCCGGTTGCGCGCCTGGTCGGCGGACGTCGCCGTCGCGAGTGCGACCTTCACCTCCGCGGCGATCCGGGCGACCCCCAGGATCCAGGGCGAGTCGAGCGCGACGGAGAGGAGGTCGTCGGGCGTGCAGGAGTGGTCCGCGGCGACGGCGGGCCAGGAGGCGAAGTCGAGGCACGCGGGTTTCGTTCCCTGGTCGCCGGCCCACGGCTCGGCGCAGAGCCTCGACTCCCGCCCCTGCCGTGCCTCGGCCCAGAGGCGGTCGAGCCGGGCGCGCGACGGAGCGTCGAGCCCGGAGATGGCAGCCCCGCCGATCTCCCGGTGCTCCGGGTAGATCCACGCGGGCGCTTCGAACGCCGGGAGGAGCAGGACCAGCGCGGTCCAGCCGAGAAGCCGTCGACGTTCACTCACCTCCCGGATCTTCTCCGATCGAACGCCGGCCGTCACGGCACGCGGCGAACGCCCCGGAGGGCTTTCGCGCCGCGTCGCGTGCATGGACCTACACCCCGAACGCCCGCGCGACGAGGCTGCGGGCCCGGGCGGGATCGCTCGTCCCCTTCACGATCGCGCGGCCGTCGGAAAAGAGCGTCAGCTCGACCTCGGCGGTCCGGAAGCGGAGGAGGTGGTCGTTTGCCAGGACGTCCCCGAGCGGGCGCAGCCGCTCGGCGAGCGAGGCGAAGTCGGGGCGCGACGGGACGAGAGGCCGGACCTGGACGGAGTCGCGGCCGCAGAGGGCCGCCGTCTGGGGGGTCTCGACGGAGAGGAAGTCGAAGCGCCGTTCCACGCAGCAGGAGCAGCGGCTTTCGTCGGGCCGGTAGGGGAGGGCGACACGGCTGAACCGGCCCTCCCAGACGTCCGCGTAGACGACCTCGGCCTCGGACGGCGTCTCTCGCGTCGCGAGCCAGCGGAGAGCGCGCCCCACCTGCATCGAGGCGGCCAGGTGCGCGGCAGGGCCGAGGATCCCGGCCGTGTCGCAGGTGGCGGCCGTTCCTGGTTCGGGGATCTCGGGCATGAGGCATCGCAGGCACGGCGTGTGCCCGGGAACGAGGAGCGCGGCGAGGCCGGTCGAGCCGATGCAGGCGCCGTAGACCCAGGGAGTCCCCTTCTCGACGCAGGCGTCGTTCAGCAGGAACCGCGCCTCGAAGCTGTCGAAGCCGTCGAGGACGAGGTCGATGCCGTCGAGAAGCTCCCGGATGTTGCGGGGGCCGATGTCGATGACGACGGGCTCGACCGCGACGTCCGCGTTGACACGGGCGAGGCGTTTCGCCGCCGCGATGGCCTTCGGAAGCCCCTCGCGGACGTCGGACTCCTCGAAGAGCGCCTGCCGCTGGAGGTTCGAGAGCTCGACGACGTCGCGGTCGGCGATCCGGAGGTACCCGACGCCCGCCCGCGCCAGAAGGCTCACCGACTCGGCCCCCAGTCCGCCGCAGCCGGCGACGAGGACCCTGGCGGCCCGGATCCGGGCCTGGCCGGCTTCGCCGACGGGGCGGAAGAGGACCTGGCGGGAGTAGCGATCGTCGTTCGGAGCTGGCATCGGGAGCGCCTCCGTCGCGGGCCGCCTCGGGAGAGGGCGCAGGCCGCTCGCCGGATTCTCGCCCTTTCCGCCGGTTCCCGCCGTTTATGGACGCCTCTCTGCGCCGGGTGCTAATGTCCCAAGGGGTGGCCGGGCCGCTCGACGCTCCTGGCGAGCGCATAAGCCCGCCCCGGGAGCCAGCATGTCGACGATGACCCCCGACTACACCGTCCGCACGAACTACACCGACAACCTCGAGGAAATGAGAGCGGCCCACAAGGTCCTCCTCGAGGTGCCGTTCACCCCGAGCGAGCCCCAGCGGGGCTACAACATGAGGTCGCTCCACATCGACCTGACGAACCTGAAGGTGACCGAGAAGAAGGTCACGCAGGAGATGGTCGACACCTTCGTCGGCGGGCGCGGCTTCGGCCTCTGGTACCTCTGGAACGCGACGACGCCGACGACGAAGTGGAACGACCCGGAGAACGAGATCGTCATCAGCCCGGGGCCGATCGCCGGGATCACCCAGTACCCCGGCACGGGCAAGTCGATCGTCGTGGCGATCTCGCCCCTCACCGACATCCCGATCGACTGCAACGTCGGCGGCTACTACGGGCCGCTCCTGAAGTTCTGCGGCTTCGACTGCCTCGAGCTGCAGGGGAAGGCGGCCTCGGAGGTCGTCGTCCTGATCGACGGGCCGCGCGGCGTCATCCGGATCGAGGAGGCGCCGCTCGAGCCGGCCGACAGCCACATCTGCTCCGAGATCTTCACGCACATGTACGCCGACGGCCCGACCGACCTCAAGAACGTCTCGGTCGTCTCGGCGGGGAAGGGCTCGGACCACAGCCTCATCGGCTGCCTGAACTTCTCCTTCTACGACGCCAAGCGCAAGGCGGCGCGCCTGAAGCAGGCGGGGCGCGGCGGCGTCGGGACGGTCTTCCGCGACAAGAAGCTGAAGGCCCTCGTCGTCCGCGGGCCGGTCATCAAGGCCGACCTGAACCACGTGGCGGACCGGGCGCGGATCCAGAAGGTCGGGAGCGTCATCAACAAGGAGATCCACGACCTCGACGCCCAGCAGTGCAACATGAAGCGGCAGGGCACCGCGCACCTCGTCGAGGTGATGGACGCGTACGACCTCCTCCCGGTGAAGAACTTCCAGTACGGCAACCACCCCGACACGAAGAACATCGCCTCCTGGGTCTGGGACAAGCGCTTCACGCAGGGGATCCCCGACGGCTGCTGGTACGGCTGCACGATGTCGTGCTCGAAGGGGGCCGACGGCCACGTCGTGAAGACCGGCCCCTACAAGGGCGACATCGTCACGGTGGACGGCCCGGAGTACGAGAACGCCGCCGGCCTCGCGGCGAACTGCGGCATCTTCGACCCCGACTGGCTCCTCGAGGTCAACTTCTACTGCGACACCTACGGGGTCGATACGATCTCGTACGGCACGCTCTGCGCGTTCGCGATGGAGTGCTGGCAGCGCGGCATCCTGAACGCCGAGCGGACGGGCGGCCTCGACCTGACCTGGGGAAATGCCGAGTCGCAGATGGAGATCCTCCACCAGATCGCCCGCGGCGAAGGCTTCGGCCTCATCGCCGGCCAGGGGATCCGGAAGATGAAGCAGATCTTCTCCGAGCGCGGATGGGGCGATCTGAAGCTGATGACCGACATCGGCATGGAGGTCAAGGGGCTCGAGTACTCGCAGTACCAGTCGAAGGAGTCGCTCGCGCAGCAGGGGGGCTACGCCCTGACGAACAAGGGTCCCCAGCACGACGAGGCCTGGCTCATCTTCATGGACATGGTCAACAAGCACCTGCCGACCTTCGAGGCGAAGGCCGAGGCTCTCCACTACTTCCCGCTCTTCCGGACGTGGTTCGGCCTGCACGGCCTCTGCAAGCTCCCCTGGAACGACATCGAGCCGGCCAACAACGCCGAGCAGGCCGAGCCGGCGAAGGTCCCCGAGCACGTCTACAACTACTGCGAGATCGCCTCCGGCGTGACGGGCCTCGAGGTCACGAAGGAGAAGATCATCGAGCAGTCGGAGAAGGTCTACAACTTCCAGCGCGTCTTCAATCTGAGGCGCGGATACGGACGGCGCGAGCACGACTGGCCGCCGTACCGCTCCGTCGGCCCCGTGACGGTCGAGGAGTACGAATCGCGCACGGAGCGCTACGACAAGCAGATGCTCGAGGAGATCGGCGTCGACCCGGCGGGGAAGCCGGTCGAGGAGAAGATCGCCATCACCCGCAAGTACCGCGAGGACCGCTACTCCAAGCTCTGCGACGCGGTCTACAAGCGCCGCGGCTGGACGACGGACGGGGTCCCGACGATGGAGACGATCAAGAAGCTGGGAATCGACTTCCCCGAGGTCGTCGAGCTCGTCCAGAAGAGCGGCGGCTGACGGGTGGGAGAGCCTTCGGGCGTCCCGGAGCCGGCGCCGGCCGCGCAGAGGCCGGGCCGTATCGTGGTGAACGGCGACCCGCTCGACTGGCGGGAGGGGATGACCGTCCGGGATGTCCTGAAGGCGAAGAACTACATCTTTCCCCTCGTCATCACCACCGTGAACGGGACGCTGATCCCGCGCGGCTCCTACGACGTGGCGGTCGTCCCATCGGGCGCCGACGTGAAGGTCGTGCATCTCATCAGCGGGGGGTAGGGGGCAAGGAACTGGTGCCAGGCGTGAAATCGTGTATTACTTCGGTAATACACGATTTCACGCCTGGCACTGTTGGGGTTGGTGCCGTGGGGGTTGGCCCCGCGGGGAGTCCCGGGCGGCGCGCGCGCCGCGAAGAAGGAGGTCCCACGTGATCCGTTTTCCGAAGAGCGTCGTCCTCGCTGCCCTCGTTGTCGCTGGCCTCCTGGCCGCCTCGCCCATGCGGGCCCAGGAGCCGGCGAAGGGGATCGCCCTCTCGGGCTCGGTGAAGAAGCCGCAGGCGGTCGACGTCGCGGCGCTCGCGGCTCTGCCGCGGCGCGCGACCCTCGCGAAGGTGCCGGGGGTCGCCCGCTACCGCGGGACCTTCGAGGTGGAAGGGGTCGCGCTGAAGGACCTTCTCGAGAAGGCCGAGATCGCCAAGGCGACGAACGACAACTTCGACCGTCCGCTCGACCTCGCCGTCGTCGTCACCGGCCGCGACGGGAAGAAGGCGCTCTTCTCCTGGGGCGAGCTCTTCCTCGCCGACGACTCGGGCGCGGCCCTTCTCGCCGACCGGATCCGTCCCCTCGTTCCGCACCACCACGACGCGATCGACGACCCGCGCTTCGGCCCCGGCGTGCTCCTCGGGGCCGCGGCCCGCGAGAAGCTCGACGTGACGGGCTGCGCCGGCTGCCACGACGGCGGCAAGCTCGGGAAGATCGACGCCCCCCGCGGCGTCTGCCTCGTCCCGACGCGCGACGCCACGGGGCGCCGCTTCGTCGAGGACGTCGTCTCGATCGAGGTGCGGCAGGCCGGATTCCCGGCCCCGCCGAAGAACAAGGACGTCGCCGACCCGTGGGTCGAGGCGCCGCCCCTCGTCCTTCCGGACGGAAAGGCGATCGCACTGTCGGCGAAGGCGACGAAGGGAATCCTCCGCGTCGAAGGTGAGGACGACGGTATCGGTCTCGGCCGCGGTTTCCGCGGCCACAGCCGCTACTCCGGCCCGAGCCTGGCGGCGCTCCTCCAGTCATCGCTCCCGGCAGGAACCGACCCGGGTCTCCTCTTCGTCGTCGTCACCGCGAAGGACGGGTACCGGTCGCTCTACTCGGGCGGGGAGATCTTCCTCTCGCGCCTGCCGGTGAACGTCGTCCTCGTCGACACGGAAGACGGCAAGCCCCTCTTCCGAAAGTCGGGCCGGCTGAAGTCCGTCGTGCGCGCCGACTTCTTCGTCGACCGGGCGGTCCGGAGCGTTTCCGAGGTCCGCTGCGTCATCGTCCCGTGAGCGGATCGCCGGGACCGGCGACGGAGGGACAGGGCGATAAGGGGACAACGGGAACATGAAGAGCGATTCGAAGGCTCCCCGCCGCTTCGCGCCGAGCCGGAACGGTTCGAGCTCGTCCTCGCGAAGGGCCATCCTCCTCCTCGTGCTGGCCACCGCGGGCTGCGGTTCCGGAGGCTCCGCCGCGCGGGTGGCGCCGGCGCCCTACGACCTCGGGAGCGCGAAGACGGTCGCTCTCCTCGACGCGAGTGGATCGGGACCTGTCGATCGATTCGTCGACGCCCTCATCTCCGAGGCGCAGAAGCGCGGCACCACCGTCGTCGACTCCCGGCGGTTCGGCCTGAGGAACGGCGACCTCGTGCGTGACCGTCCGCGGGCCGCCGCGCTCCTCAAGGAGGTCGGCCCCGACGCCCTCCTCGAGGTCCGTCTCCAGGGGTGCCCGTCGCTTCTCGGGAACAGGGCGGTCAAGGAGACGGCGACGGACGGAACCGAGTACGTGAAGACCCTGTACGGGTACCGAGGCGAGTGCAACGCCAGGCTCGAGATCGTCGACGTCGAGGGCCGTGAGCTGACCTCTTTCGAGGTCAAGGGGACCCACAGCGCCGTGAACTACGAGGAGCCGAGGAGCCAGGAGCAGGAGCCCGTGCGGGATCGCGCGGTCGACGCGACGGCCGCGCTGGCCGCCGGCCGGCTCGCGCCGCGCCGGGGCGCCAACTGATCTCCGTCGATGAACGCGGGCGGCTGATCCCGGTTACAGGCCGAGGGCGGAGCGGATCCGGTCGAAGATGCCCGTGTTCTCGTAGATTCCCGCGAACGTCGCGGCCCCGGGGCCGAAGGCGAAGACCGGGACCATCGTGGCGGAGTGGTCCTTCGTCGCGAACTTCGCGTCCACGGTGCTCTTCTCGAGGGAACCGGCCGTGAGCGCGAATCCGCCCGTCTCGTGGTCGGCGGTGACGACGACGAGCGTCCTCTGGTCGCTTCGGGCGAAAGCGAGCGCCCGTGCGACGACCTGGTCGAGGTCGACGACCTCGGCGGCCGTCCGGGGCGCGTCCTGGTCGTGGGCGCCGTAGTCGATCTGGGACCCTTCCGCCATCAGGAAGAAGCCTTTCGGCCCTGGAAGGCGCGCGAGAGCGAGCGTCACCGCGTCGGGAAGATAGGAGCCACGACCTTCCGTGATGGTCGGGAGGTCCTCGTCGGCCACGAGGCCCGCGAGCCGGGCTCCCTTCGCCGCCGCCAGGCCCCTCGGGTCGGTCACGAGTTCGTAGCCGGCGGTCTCGAGGCCGGCCAGGAGGTCGACTCCGTCGCACCGCCTGTCGAAGAATCGCCGTCCACCGCCGATGAAGAGGTCGAGCCCCGAGGCCAGGAGGTCGGTGGCAATCGCCTCCTCGTTCTTGCGGGAGCTCTGGTGCGCGTAGAAGGCCGCCGGGGTCGCGTGCGTGATGCTCGACGTCACGACGAGGCCGGTCTTCAGCCCCCTCTGCCGTGCGAGCTCGACGAGGGACGCGACGCGGCCGCCGCGCGCATCGACGCCGATCGCCCCGTTGCGCGTCTTCACCCCGCACGCCATCGCCGTCGCGGCGGCGGCGGAGTCGGTGACGAGCCGGTCCGAAGAGAAGGTCTTCGCCAGGCCGACGACCGGAAAGCTCTCGACGGCGAGCGCCCCGCCGGCCGCGACGAGGCCCGAGGTCAGCTGGGACAGGCCCATCCCGTCGCCGATGACGAGGATGACGTTGCGCGCGAGCGGCCTCGTTCCGGCGAAGGCCGGCGCGGCGAGGGGCGCCTGAAAGCCGAAGAGGAGAAGCCCGCCGAGGACGACGGGGAGTGCGCGGCGCACCGTCAGTGGTCCTCCGGCTCCTCGATGAGGTGCACCTGCACCTCGTCGCCCGTCTTCAGGGCGAGGGCGTCGGCCGGGACGAGCGCGAGCGCATTCGAGCGGAGCATCGAGGAGAGGATCCCGGAGCCCTGGGGACCGGATGGCGCCACGACGAGCCGGCCCTCCTCGCGGCGCGCGCGGACGCGGACGAGGTGGACCTTGCCGTCCTGCACGCTCTTGCGGAACGAACCCTCGAAGACGCCCGTCGTCTCGGGCCGGAGGAGCCTCGCGTGTCCCATCAGCTTCCGGAGCGCCGGCCTCACGTACTCCTCCATGCAGACCATGGCCGCGACGGTGTTCCCCGGGATGCCGAAAACGGGCTTCCCGTCGAGGAGCCAGTAGCCGAGCGGTCCGCCCGGCTTCTGCTTCACCTTCCAGAAGACTTCCCGCGCACCGAGGTCGGCGAGGACCGCCTTGATGAAGTCGTAGTCGCCGACCGAGATCCCGCCGTTCGTGACGATGACGTCGGCGGTGTCGCGGGCCTTCGCGAGGGCGGCCGTCACCGCCTCGCGCGTGTCGGGGACCCGGGGGAAGGGAACGGGAACGGCGCCGAAGGCGACTGCCTGGCCGCACATCGTGTGGATGTTGGAATCGCGGATCTGGCCGGGGCCGGGCCTGGCGGCGGCGGCGACGAGCTCGTCGCCCGTCGTCAGGATCGCGACGCGGGGGCGCGGGTGGACCGGGGCCTCGGCGAGGCCGACGGAGGCGAGGATGCCGAGCGCGGCGGGGGTGAGCGCAAAGCCTCTCGGGAGGAGCTCCTCCCCGGCGCGGAGGTCTTCTCCCGCGAGGCGGACGTTGGCGCCCTGCTTCACGGGGGCGGCGATCCGGACGCGAGTCCCTTCCGACGCCGTCGCCTCGACCGGGACGACGCTGTCGGCCCCGGCGGGCAGAGGTGCGCCGGTCATGATCCGGATCGCGGTGCCGGGACGCACCGCGTCCGTCGCGACGCTTCCGGCCGGAAGGTCGGAGAGGACCTCGAGGAAGAGGGGCGAGGCGGGCGTCGCGCCGGCGCAGTCGTCCGCCCGCACCGCGTAGCCGTCCATCGCGGAGTTCGTGAACGGCGGGACCGTCTCGGGGGACGTCTGCGTCCCGGCGAGGACGAGCCCGAGGGCGTCGAAGAGCAACGTCGACCGGGCCGGGAGCGGGGCGACGGAGTCGAGGATCAGCTGGAGCGCTTCGCTACAGGTCGGCATCGGCGTCGTTTCCTTCCCGGGGAATGAGGTGGACCGAAGCGGCGGAGAACGTCGCGAGGACCTCGCCGCCTCTCTCCAGCGAGAGATCGTGCGCGACGCGCCGCGTGATCAGGGCCTGGAGCGGGAAGCCGGCGAAGCCGGCGTCGATCCGGACCTGCATCGTGGAGCCGAGGTCGACGACGGTCTCGACGGTCCCTCGGAAGCGGTTCAGCCCGGGGGCGGGGGAGGCGTCGCCCGGGGCCTCGAGGAGGATCTCCTCGCGGCGGATGCAGGCGTCGACGGCCGTTCCCGCCGGGAGGCCGGTACGGGAGAAGAGGAGGCGGTCGCCGACCGTCACCTCGGAGATCGCCTCGGACCGTTTCGAGACGACGCCGGGGAGGATGTTCCCGGTCTGCATGAAGCGGGCGACGGCGGGGCTCGTCGGCCGGAGGAGGACCTCCTCCGGAGCCCCCGCCTGGAGGAGCCGGCCGCGGCGGAGGACGGCGATCCGGTCCGCGATGGCGAACGCCTCGGACTGCTCGTGCGTCACGTAGACGCAGGTGATCCCGTGCGCGCGGACGGCCTGCCTCAGCTCCTCGAGGAGGTGCTTGCGGATCGGCGTGTCGAGCGCCGCGAACGGCTCGTCGAGGAGGAGGAGCTCGGGCGAGAGGACGAGGGCGCGAGCGAGCGCGGTTCGCTGGGCCTCGCCGCCGGAGAGCGTCCGGGCGCGCTGGGAGGCGAGGTGCCCGACGTGGAAGAGGCGGAGCGCCGCCTCGACCCGCTCGCGGGCGCCGCTCCCGTTCTGGCCCCTGAGGCCGAGGCCGTAGGCGACGTTGTCGTAGGTCGTCCCCGAGAGGAGGAGCGGGTCCTGGAAGGCCATCGAGATCCGCCGGCGGAGGGCGAGCGGCGCGGGCCAGGGGACGCGCTCGCCGCGCCACGCGAGCGACCCGGCGTCGGGGCGCTCGAGGAGGTGGAGGACGCGCAGGAGGGTGCTCTTGCCCGCCCCGGTCGGGCCGAGGACCGCGAGGATTTCCTTCTCGCGCACGTCGAGCCGCGGGAGAGAGAGGATCGCCCGCCCCTCGCGCACGACCTCCACGCCCTCGAGACCGAGGAGGCTCACGCCTTCTGCCTCTGCTGGACCCAGGTGAAGAGCCAGTTCACGCCGAGCGCGAGGAGGAGGAGGATCGTGCCGAGGACGACGGCGCTGCCGAACTCCCCCTGCCGTGTCTGCAGGACGATGGCCGTCGTCATGACGCGCGTCTGTCCCTTGATGTTGCCGCCGACCATCATGACGGCTCCGACCTCCGAGATGATCGAGCCGAAGCCGGCGGCGAGCGCGGCGACGAGCGACAGGCGGGCCTCCTTGACGAGCTTCCAGTAGAGCTGCCCGGTCGAGGCGCCGAGGGAGAGGATCTGGAGGTGGAGGCGCGCGTCGAGCCCCTGGATCGCCGCGAGCGTGATGCCGACGACGAGGGGCGTCGCGATGACGACCTGCGCCAGGACCATCGCCCAGGGCGTGTAGAGGAGGTCGAGCCCCCCGAGCGGCCCGGAGCGCGCGAGGAGGAGGAAGACGCCGAGGCCGACGACGACGGGCGGCAGGCCCATGCCGGTGTTCACGAGGGTGACGAGGAAGCTGCGCCCGGGAAAGCGGTGCAGGCCGAGGAAGATTCCGGCCGGGACGCCGAGGAGCATCGAGACGAGGATCGCGACGCCGGAGACGAAGAGCGACAGGAGGAGGATGCCGGCGAGCTCCCCCGGCATCGGGAGGAGCGTGGAGAGCGAGGACGAGAGCCCGGTCATCCCCTACTTCGCGTCGGGGACGAAGAGCGGCTGGCCGTACTTCTCCCGTCCGAACTCGCCGATCGCCTTCTGCACGGCGGGGGAGACGAGCCACTCGGCGAATCGCCTCGCGTCCTTCTCGCGTGTCTTCGGGTGCTTTTCCGGGTTCACGACGAGGACGCGATAGGAGTTCCAGAGGTCGGGGCTCCCTCGACGAGGATCGCGAGGTCGAGGGTCTTCCGAAGGGCGAGAAAGGTTCCCCGGTCCGCGAGCGTGTAGGCCCGCTTCTCGGACGCGACCCGCGCCGTCTCGCCCATTCCCTGCCCGGTGGCGACGTACCACGGCTTGCCGGCTGGGCTGATCGAGGCCTTCTTCCAGAGGTCGAGCTCGCGCGCGTGGGTTCCGGAGCGGTCGTCGCGCGACGCGAAGAGGGCTCCGCTCCCGGCGATCTTCTTCATCGCGTCGAGCGTCGCGAGGCTCCTGATCTCTGCGGGATCCGACGGGGGGCCCACGAGGACGAAGTCGTTGTGCATGACGTCGAGGCGCAGGGAGCCGAACCCCGCCGCCATGAACTCGTCCTCGGCCGCCTTCGAGTGGACGAGGAGGACGTCGGCGTCGCCCCGGCGGCCCATCGCGAGCGCCTCGCCCGAGCCGACGGCGATCGTCTTGACCCGAAGGCCCGTGGCGGACTCGAATCGCGGGAGGAGATCGTCGAGGAGGCCGCTGTCCTGAGTGCTCGTCGTCGTGGCGAGGATGAGCGAGGACTGCGCGGGGCACGGGAGCGCCGCGATCAGCAGGAACAGGGCGAGAGCCCCGGCGAGGGAAACGGTCTTCGTTCTCATCGGCTTTGCTCCCGCCACGCCCCGGGCGAGGCGGGAGCAGGCATCCTACTTCAGGGGAGCGGGTTCCGAGGCCTACGGCGTGACCGGGACGTCCGTCTGGAGCGCGGCGCGCTCCATCTCCTTCACGATGGCGCCCGCGAGGCGGCGGACCCCCTCGCGGATCCGCTCGACCGGCATGTTCGAGTAGTTGAGGCGGAGCGTGTTCTCGTGGCCGCCGTTCGGGTAGAAGGCGCCGCCGGGAACGAAGGCGACGTTCTGGCGGACGCATTCCTCGAGGAGCGTCCGGGCGTTCAGCCTGTCGGGAAGCGTCATCCAGAGGAAGAGGCCGCCCGCGGGGACGGGTGAAGTGGACCCCCGCGGGCATTTCCGCGTCCAGCGCGGCGAGCATCGCGTCGCGCCGCTCGCGGTAGACGGGGATGATCCGGGCGATGTCGGCGTCGAGGTCGTTCTCCTCGAGGTAGCGGTTCACCTGGAGCTGGCCGAGGGTCGAGGTCTGCAGGTCGGCCCCCTGCTTGAGGATGACGAGCTTCTCGTAGTAGGGGTTCTCGGCGGCGATCCAGGCGATCCTGAGGCCCGGGCAGAAGACCTTCGAGAACGTGCCGAGCGCCAGGACCCGCCCCTTCCTGTCGAGCGACTTCAGGGAGGCGATCGGGGCGCCCTCGAAGCGGAGCTCGCCGTAGGGGTTGTCCTCGACGACGGTGACGTCGTGCCGCTCGACGATCTCCATGAAACGGCGCCGCCGCTCGAGAGACCAGGTGCGCCCCGACGGGTTCTGGAAGTTCGGGATGACGTAGATCGCCTTCGCGGCCGGGTGCTCGGCGAGGGCCGCCTCGAGGGCGGCGGGGTCCATCCCGTCGTCGTCCGTCGGCACCTCGACCCAGCGCGGGCGCATCACGTTCCACGAGGAGATGGCGCCGAGGTAGGTCGGGCTCTCGCAGAGGACGACGTCCCCCTCGTCCAGGAGGAGCTTGCCCGTGAGGTCGAGACCCTGCTGCGAGCCCGAGGTGACGAGGATCTGCTCGGGCGCCACGTGCGTGTCCCAGGTCGTCCTCATTCGCTCGGCGATCTTGCGGCGCAGGGGGGCGTGCCCCTCGGTCGTCGAGTACTGGAGGGCCTTCGTCCCCTCCTCCTCGAAGACCTTCTGCGTCGCGGCGGCGAGCGTCTTCACGGGGAAGAGCTCGGGCGCCGGAAGGCCCCCGGCGAACGAGATCACCTCGGGCCTCTGAGTCACCTTGAGGATCTCGCGGATCTCGGAAGCCTTCAGGACTTCCATCCGTTTCGCGAAGCGGGTCGTCATCGGGTCCCCCTTCCACCGTCGGCCGCGGCCTCGGGCGGTGATTGTCAGACGATGGGAGGCGTTCCCACCACCGAACGGTTTCGACGCTGCGGCTCCGCCTGCGCGGCACGGAGGGCGCGGCCGAGCCGGCGGACGCCCTCCCGGAGCTGCTCTTCCGGGGCGAAGGTGAAGTTGAGCCGGATGGAGTTCCCCGTCGGCTCCTCGACGAACGAGGCGCCCCCCGGGAGGTAGGCGACCCGCTCGGCGGCGGCCTGCGCGAGGAGCCGGGTGGGGGGGACGTCTTCGGGAAGGCGGCACCAGACGTAGAAGCCCCCCTGGGGCCGGTTCCAGGTGAAGCCGGGGGGCGCCTCCTCCGCGAGGGTCGAGAGGAGGACGTCGCGCCGCCGGCGGTAGGCGGTCCGGGTCGCCGCGAGGTGCCGGGCGAAGAGTCCCCCCGAGAGGAACCCCTCGACGATCCACTGGCCGAGGGTCCCGGAGTGGAGGTCGACCGTCTGCTTCACGAGCGCGAGCTGGCGGACCAGGGTCCTCGGCGCGGCGATCCATCCGAGGCGGAGCCCCGGAAAGAGCACTTTCGAGAACGAGCTCAGGTGGATGACGTACCCGTACGGGTCGAGCGCCTTCAGCGACGGGAGCGCCTCTCCCTCGTAGCGGAGGTCGGAATACGGGTCGTCCTCCAGGATCGGCACCTGGTGGCGCCACGCGAGCTCGAGGAGGCGGCGCCGGCGAGCGAGGCTGAGGACGCAGCCCGAAGGATTCTGGAACGTCGGGAGCGTGTAGATGAGGCGGGGCTGCTGACGGGCCAGGAGCGCCTCGAGGACGTCGGTCCGCATCCCGTCCCGGTCGGTCGGGACGCCGAGCAGGCGGACGCGCGCGGAGCGGAAGACCTCGAGGGCGCCGAAGTAGGACGGCTCCTCGACGACGACGACGTCCCCGGGAGAGAGGAGCGTCCGGGCGACGAGGTCGAGCCCCTGCTGGGAGCCCGACGTGACGAGGACTTCGTCGGGGCTCGAGCGGATGCCCCGGGGGACCATGTGGCGGCAGAGCGCCTCGCGAAATGCCGTCACCCCTTCCGTCGGGCTGTGCAGAAGGGCCTCGGGACCCTTCCGGACGAGGATCTCCTCCTGCACGCGCCGCAGGTCCTCGAGCGGAAGGAGCTCGGCGGCGGGGAGCCCGGCCTGGAGGCTGATGACGTCGTGGCGCTCCGTCAGGGCGAGGACGTCGCGCACGAGCGGGTCCGGCTCCCGTACGCTGCCGTCGCGGGCGAGCTGCCTCCAGGGGAGCGGGCCGGCTGGTTCGACGGCGCTCTTGCCGGCTTTCCGGGAGACGACCTCCGTCCCCCGTCCGACGTGCGACTCGACGAGGCCGTCGGATTTCAGCTCCTTGTAGGCGGAGAAGACCGTGGTGCGGTTGACGCCGAGCGCCGTGGCGAGCTGGCGCTCCGGGGGGAGGCGGAAGCCGTCGGGCAGGCGGCCCGAGAGGATCAGGTCGCGGATTCCGCCCCGGATCTGGACGTAGACGGGGATGGCGCTCTCGCGGTCGATCCGGATGTCCACGCCCGTCTCCCTTCTCTCGTCTGGTTGCCAGTCCAATTCGCGTATTGGACCGGTCCGGAGGGGATTATGGGGCGAATTCCAGGGCTTTCAAGCTCCAGTTGGCGGAGAAAGAGGCCAGCCAATTTGGCCGAAATGGCCCCAGCCTTTGGGACGTCGTGGGCGGTCGCGCCGATGGTCTTCACTCCGCGCGCCTGCGGCCTGCCGGGCTCCGGCCCCGTCAACGGAGCTCGCGGAAGCGCCAGAGCTCGGTGCGGAGGCCGACGCCGAGGCCGACGAGGTCCCCTCCGTCCGCCCAGCCGGGCGACTGGACGTCGCCCTCGAAGACGACCGGGATCCGCTCGACGGCGCCGGTGACGGGATCGAGGAGCGCCGGGCCCCAGCGCCAGGAGCTCCGGGCGGCGACCGTGACGACGACCCTCCCGTCCGGACCGATCGCGCGGCCCGAGAGCGGGATCGGCGCAAGCCGGAGGTCTCCCTGGATCGGAATCCTGAGCTCGTGGCCGCCCGCGACCGGGACGCGGAAGAGGTCGACTCCGTTCATCCCGTTGCGCTGGACGAGGAGCTCCTCGCCGTCCGGGAAGGCGGCGACGCCGTGACCCGCGACGAGCTTTCGCGGAGGGGCTTTCCCGTCGACGTCGATTGCCCAGAGGTTGCCACGATCGGGGAAGTAGACGGTCCTGCCGTCGGACGAGGCGGAGAGATCCTGCGGGGCGGCCCCTTCGGTGCCGGGGAGCCGCCTGAGGATGCGTCCCTCGTCGACCGAGGCGAGGACGAGCCCCGGGGGGGCCCCGAGGGGGCCCGCGAGGAAGACGGCGCGGCCGCCCGCGAGCGTCACGACCGGAGGGGCCGTCTGGTCGGACGTCTCGACGAGGGGGCGCGTCTCGCCGGAGGCGCTCCTGAGGAGGAGCCGGCGCCGGCCGGCGACGAGGCCCGAGAGGAGAACCCGACCGTCGGAGAGGGTCGCCGGGCTGCTGAGGGCTCCGCGCGCCGTGCCCAGGCGTTCGGGAACCCCGCCCGACACCGGGAAGCGGAGGACCTCGAGAGTGTTCTCGGAAAGGCAGACGTAGTAGCTGCCGTCGGGGCCCGTCGAGATGTTCGAAGGGCGGGTCGTGACGGTCAGGAGGCCGTGCGCTTCGTGCCCGTCGAACGAGACGGAGACGAGACGGAAGAGGTCGCCGACCGCGACGGTGGCCAGGAACGAGCGTCCGTCCGGCGCCACCGCAAACGGGGGCGCCACCGGGAGGTCCGTGGTGACGGGGCGGGAGACTCCGGTGGCCAGGTCGAGGAGGTGGAGCTGCCTCGGCCGGGTCGTCTCCTTTTCACCCGAGAGGCGGCCCCAGAAGATCGCCTTCGAGCCGTCCGGGGTGGACCGGATGGAGAGGCCCATCGACTCGGCGACGATGGGGGGGCCGAGGGGCGAGACGAGCCCGGTTTCGGGGAAGAACCTGTGGATCCGAAGGGCGCCCTGGGCCGAGGTCCTCACGACGAGAAGGCTGCCGTCGGGAAGGACCTCGGGGCTCTGCGCGTCCTCGAGGACGAGACGCTCCTGACCGCCGACGGCGGGGACGCTGAAGACGCCGTGCGGAACGTCTGTGACGCGGTCGAAGAAGATCCGCGTGCCGTCCTTCGACCAGGCCACGCGATAGATGGAGCCGGAGTCGTTGCGATTCGTCAGGACGGACCAGTCGCCCGAGGCCGGCTTCATCACGGCGACCTGGGTCACGCCGCCTGCCGGAGTCACGAAGGCGAGAGTCTGCCCGTCGGACGAGAGGCGGGCGGCCAGGACCTGGGTCGTGTTCCCGAGGACGAGGTCTCCGTCCCACGTGGCGGGCGTCTCCTCCGTCCGGTCGCGCAACCACCATCCGACGCCGGCGCCGCCCCCGAGGAGGACGAGCGCGGCGAGGGCGGAGGCGAGGACCCGGGCCGTCCGGCGCGCCTTCCCCTCGGGGACCGAGGCGGGGGGCGGGACGGTCGGCGTCCGGGACGCCGGGGCGGCGGCGGTCCGGACCGTCGCGGCCCCCTCGATCCGGGCCGTCGCGCTCGTGGGGGAGCGGGGAACCCCTTCCGTCAGCCGGCCGAGGTTGTCTCTCACCTGCTTCAGCTCCCGGGCGAGGTCCCGCGTGGCGGCGTAGCGCTCGTCGGGCTCTTTAGAGAGGCATCGGGCCACGATCCAGGCGAGGGGGGGCGGCACCCTGGGGTTGAGGACCTCGACCGACTCCGGCTCCTCGTCGATGATGGCCGAGAGGGTCTGGACGGCGCTCTGCTTGTCGAAGGCCTTCCGGCCGGTCAGGAGCTCGTAGAGGATCAGTCCGAGGCAGAACTGATCGGAGCGGAAGTCGACGGCGCGACCCCGGGCCTGTTCCGGAGCCATGTAGCTCGCCGTCCCGACGACGATGCCGGTCGAGGTCTTCGCGAGGCCTTTGGCGAGCTCTCCCGAGGCCGCGGCCCCGAAGGGCTTTGCGAGACCGAAGTCGAGGATCTTCACGGTCCCGTCCCGGGTGACCATGATGTTCTCGGGCTTGAGGTCGCGGTGGACGAGGCTCGCCTCGTGCGCCGCGGAGAGCCCCTCGGCCACCTGCACCACGAGCTCGAGCGTCCTGCGCAGGGGAAGCTGGCCGGCGGCCTCGAGCTGTCGGAGGGTCTTGCCGTCGATGAGCTCCATGGCGAGGAACGGCTGACCTTCCGACTGTCCGACCTCGAAGATCGTGACGATGTTGCGGTGGTTCAGGGACGATGCGGTCCGCGCCTCGCCGATGAAGCGCCGGAGCTGCTCGGAATCGGAGAGGAACTCGGCGCCGAGGACCTTGACCGCGACCTCCCGGCCGAGCCGCTCGTCGAGGGCCCGGTAGACCTCCCCCATGCCGCCGGCCCCCAGGAGGCTGCGCACCTCGAAGGGCCCGAGCCTGGTTCCCGCCGCCAGAGTCACGGCGGAGAGAGTACGACGGACATTCGAACGCGTCACGCCGTCCGGCGGGGCCGGACCGGGGAAATTGCTACGCTACGGCCCGTGAAGAGATTCCCTTCGGCCGCGATCACCGCCGCCCTGCTTTCGGCGACTCTCTTCAGGACGGCGGCCGCGGCCGCCGAAACACCGGAAGCCGGCAAACCCGGCGTCACGGACGAGGTGGCTGCCCTCCTCGCCGGGACGTTCGACTCGAAGACGCAGGCCGACGCGAACCCGGACGGATTCCAGGCGGTACGGCTCGTCGCGGTGCGCGTGCCGAAGAGCCGGCTCGGATCGGGCTCGCCCGTTCTCTACGTCGAGCAGTCGATGGTGGCGACCCCCGACAAGCCCTACCGGATCCGCTTCTACCGGATCGAGGAGACGGCCGACGGCGGCGTCGTGTCGCGCGTCTTCGAGCCGAAGGAGGAGCTCGCCGTCAAGGGGAAGTGGCGAGACCCGTCCGACCTCGCGCTCTACGGCCCGGGAGACGTCGTCGAGAGGCTCGGGTGCGCCGTGCGGCTGAAGAAGGGCGCCGAAGGGTGGGAGGGGGGCACCGAGGGGAAGAACTGCCCGTCGGCACGCTCGGGGGCCCGCTACGCCACGTCGCGGGCGAAGCTCGTCGCGGGTCGGATGGAGTCGTGGGACCGCGGGTACGACCTCGAGGACCGCCAGGTCTGGGGAGCGAAGGAAGGCCCCTACGTCTTCGAGCGGCGCTCGGAGGGGCCACCCTCCGAGACGCCGGCGAAAGACTAGGCGGCCGCGCCCGGGCTGCCGCTGCCGCCGCTCCGCCGCCGCCGGCGTCGGTGGGCGGGGCGGGCCGCCGGACGAGCGTCGTCGGGCAGGAAGACCTCGTGCGGATCGTGCGTCTCGTGGGGGATGAGCGCCTCGGGGAACGGAATCGCCGCCCGGATGTCTTCCCCCGGCCGCGGGGTCCGTCCCCCTCGCCGGAGAACGTCTTCCCACGTGTTGGCCGCGTCGCGGTAACGCCCCGAGGCGGCCGAGTAGAGCGAGAGCAGGCCGACGGCCACCGGGAAGTAGCCCTTCGTCACGAGGCGCCGCGCGGCGGCGTCGCCCGGCCCCAGCTCGGCGAGACGCCCCATCGTGAAGAGGCCCTGCTTGAGGTCGTGGATCGCCGCGTTCGGGAGGGAAAGGCGGATCGACGAGGGGTTGACCACTTCCTCGAGGAGAAGGAGGAGCTTGGCGGCGTCGACCTTGCCTCCCGAGCGGGTCCGGATCGCCGAGAAGAGGAGCGGGAGGAAGACGACGCCGAGGAGGCTCGCGTCGGAGAGGATCTCTCCGCCCGCCCGCCGCCGGTCGGTCTCGGCGAGCATCTTCCAGAAGAGGCCGGTGGCGCCAGCCTTCCCTCCGATCTCGCGGTCCAGGTCGGGAAAGATCTCGCCGAGGAGCCCCGTCTCGGACCAGAGCCGGTAGGTGGCGGCTCCCCAGCCGCGCCGCAGCGGGTCGAGGAGCTCCTCCGTGACCCGCGGTGCGGCGCTCTTGCGGATCTCGCGGCGGTTGTCGTCGATGGCCGCGCGGACGCCCGGGGACATCTCGAAGCCGAGCCGGGCCGCGAACTCGCAAGCCCGCATCATCCGGACGGGGTCCTCGCGGAAGCGGATCTCGGGGTCGCCGATCGTCCGGACGAGGTGCCGCTCGAGGTCTGCGACGCCTCCGACGTAGTCGATCACGGCGAAGTTCGAGATGTCGTAGAAGAGGCCGTTGATCGTGAAGTCGCGCCGGACGGCGTCCTCGGCGGGGGTGCCGAAGGTGTTGTCGGAGCGGATCAGGAGGTCGACGTCGCCCGTTGCGCCCGGTTCGGCCTCCTCCGGCTCCGGACGCTTCCGGAAGGTGGAGACCTCGACGAGCTTTCCCCCGTCGAAGAGGACGTGGGCGAGCCGGAAGCGGCGGCCGACGACGCGGCAGTTGCGGAAGAGCCGGCGGACGTCCTGCGGGCGGGCGTCGGTCCCGATGTCGAAGTCCTTCGGGGTCCGTCCCGTCAGGAGATCGCGTACGGAGCCGCCGACGAGGTACGCCTTGAACCCGGACCGGTGCAGGCGGTAGAGAACCTTCAGGGCGTCGGGGTCGATGTAGCCGCGCGAGATGGGGTGCTCGGCGCGGGGGATGATCCGGGGCTCGGTCATCCCTGCAGGTGGGTCCTCAGAAGCATCGTCTCATTCTAGCGCCCCGGGCGCCGCGGATCCCACCGGGCTCCCGAACGCACGGCCGGCCGTCGCCGGGACCCCTAGAATGTCGCCTCCCGTGAAGTCCGCTCTCTCCCAGCCCAGGCCTGCCGAACCACCGCTCCCGCTCGTCGCGCTGGTCCTCGGAGCCATCGTCGCGACGCGCTTCCTGGCGATCGCCGTGTCGCCGGGGGAGATCGACGAAACGGTCTTCGCGGGGGCCGTCACGCGCTTCGACATGTACCAGCTCTCCCCCCAGGCGCCGGGGTTTCCCGTCTGGATCCTGATCGGCCGGGCGCTTCTCCCGTTCGTTCCGTCGCCCTTCTTCGCGCTCACCGTGGCCGCGACGCTGCTCTCGAGCCTCGCGCTGCCGGCCCTCTTCCTCTGGGGCCGGCGGCTCGTCGGCGGCTGGGCGGCGCTGGGGGGAACGGCGTTCGCCGCATTTCTTCCGGTGGTCTGGGTGAACGGAGGGAGGGCGTTCACCGACTCCCCCTCGACGGCGCTCTTCCTGGTCTCCCTGGCGGCGCTCGGGGCTGCCGCCGAGCGGGTGGAGAACGGGCGGCTCTCCTGGCCCTTCGGGCTCGTCGCGGGCCTTTCGGCCGCGGCCGGGGCCGGAGTCCGCCCGCACCTGGTCCTCGCCTTCGGGCCGCTCCTCCTCGTGGAGGCCCTGCGCCTCTCGCGGGACCGCAGGGGAAGGCGTGCCGCCGCCGCGCTCGTCGGTGCGGGGCTCGCGGGAACGCTCGTCTGGGGCCTCTGGCTCCTCGGCGAGGCCGGGGGCGTTCCCGGGCTCTTCGCGGCCGTGGGCGAGAGGGCGGAGTTCCGGGCCCACGCCTTCGCGACGGGGACGTTCGGCACGCTCCTCGACTCGTTCCTCGTGAGGGACTTCCTCTCGTGGCGCCGGGCGCTCGTCGTCCTCGTCCTGGCCTTCGCGGGCCTCTTCGCCACGGCGCGCCGGGCCCCGAGAGCCGCGGTCAGCCTCCTCCTCGTCCTCGTTCCCGCCTTCCTCTCGCTCTGGTTTCTCCACAGCCGGGCCATGTCGCGCTACTCCGTCCCGTTCGTCCTCGTTCTCTCGCTGCCGGCGGCGGCGGGCGCGGGGGCTCTCCTTCGCCGCCCGAAGCTCGGCTTCGCCTCGATGCTCGCGGGGGCGGCGCTCTTCGGCCTGCAGGCGTGGCCCGAGGTTCGCTACGGGGCGACGAAGGAGACCCCGCCGACCCTGGCCATCGACGAGATCTCCCGCTACGGCCACCCGGGCCGCGAGACGATCGTCGCGGACGGCGTCTTCGCCTCGTTCGTGAGGACCCAGATCTGGGAGGGACGGCTGAACGTCTGGGGGCTCACGGACGATCTCCTCCTCGAGACGGTTCCTCACATGAACAAGAGGCTCGTGCGGATCGCGGACCTCACCGAGGAAACCGACCCTCCCGACCGGACGGATCCCGCCTGGCGTTCCTGGTTCCACGGCGGCCGGGTCGCGGACGCGCTCGGGAATCGCCGCCTCCTCGGCGTGGCCCTTCGCGACCCGGCGCCTCCCCTCTTCGGCCCGGGATTCGGCGTGCGCGAACGGGCCCCGGGAGCGCCGACGGTCCGCTGGGCCGGAGCCGCGGCCCGTCTCATCATTCCCGGACTTCAAGGTCCGCCGGTCGCCCTTCTCCGGGGCCGTCGGCAGGACGTCGAAGGAGCGACGACCCTCACGGTCCGGGACGTCGAAACGGACCGAATCCTCCTGACCCGGCGTCTGGCGCCGGGGGACTTCGAGCTGGCGATCGTTCCGGTTCCCGTCTACGGCCCGCTTCCGAGGCCGCGCGAGGTCGTCCTCTCGTGCGACCGGCCGGAGGCCCTCCCGGCGCTTCCGGGAGTGAAGAGGCCCGCCTCCGGCTGCGCGCTCTTCCGCGAGTGGACCTTCTCGGCGCCGCCCGAGACGATCTGGGAGCCTCTCGGCGAGGAACGGATCCTCGACCTCGGGCGGCCTCGGGACGCGTGGGCGGGACTGGACGGATTCCACGACCGGGAGACGGACCCGAAGAGCAGCCTGACGACGCGCTGGACCTCGGGACGGTCCTCCTTCGTCTGGGTTCCGCTGCCGGGCCTCGAGCCGCGGGAGATCGCGTTCCGGGCAAAAGCGCCCGGAGACGCTCCGGTGACGGTCGCCGTCTCCGTCGGGGGCGTTTCCGCCGGCAGCGTGAGCGTTCTGCCCGGCGACTTCGCCGAGGCCCGCCTCTCCCTCGGCGAGGCGGTCCGCGAGCGGATGGCGGGAGCCGAGCCGGTGCGGGTGGAGCTCGAATCCCCCGTGCTCGTGCCGAAGGCGGCCGGGCTCGGCGGCGACTCGCGCGAGCTCGGAATCCTCCTCGACCGGGTCCTCGTGCGATAGGAGCCGGGAGCTACCGCGACCGGAAGAAATCGCGCCAGGCCAGGACGACGCACGGAGCGACGACGGCGAACGCCGCGAGCGCGACGAGGCGGCGGTCCCCCTCCGCGTGGAGCCCCCGAACGAGCATCGAGCCGCAGAGGACGGTGACGACGGCGAGGAACGCGAGCCGGAACCTCCGCGCCAGCTCGCCCAGCCGCCCGCGGAAGAGGAGGAGGGCGACGCCCGTCAGCAGCGCGAGGAGGATCGCGGCGACGCGGCCGGAGCCCTTCACGCCAGGGGTGGCCCGCCGCTCTTCGGGAAGAAGGACTTGAGGATCTCGGACGGGCCGCAGAGGCGGGGGGAGCCGAACTCCGATGGCCGGGAGTGCGTCAGGACGTGGAGCGCCCGGGCGGTGAGGTAGTCGAAGTTGTCGCGCGGGTCGTCGCGGTTCCCCTTTCGGTGGTACATCCGGTTCAGGGAGTCGAGCTCGCGCGCGAGGGCGCTCTCCGGGTCGGGCCGGGTCGGGACGGGCAGGACCGGTTTCGGCTTCCTCGGCTCCAGGCCCAGGCCGGTCGTCTCTCGGATCAGGGCGTCGAGGGCCTTCTCGCCCCGGGTCGCCTGCGAGTGGGCGTGGCCGTCGCGGGGAGAGAGGAGGACGGGGCGCTTGCGGCAGTTGCCGAGGTGAATCTCGTCCGACTTCACCACCCAGCCGAGGTTCGTCAGCGTCATCCGTTCGGAGACCGTGCGGACGAGGTTCTCGACGAAGGGCTTCACGGCCGTGTCGAACGCCTCGTCGAGGCCGTTGAAGGCGTTCAGGACGTAGTGGACGCGAAAGTGCTCGACGGTCCGGGCCACCTGCTCGAGCACCGGATGAGGGCCGAGGGCCGAGGCGAGGTCGACGAGGAAGGCGTCGAGGTTCGGCAGCGCCGGCTCGTAGACGTCCTCCACCTGGTCGAGGAGGTCGTTGACGAGCGTCGTCGTCGTCCGGGGGTCCTTCACCTGGGAGTAGAAGGGGCTCTCGGGGGAGAAGACGATCCGGAGCTTGCGGAAGAGGATCGCCTTGACGATGTCCGACGCGGCGAGCGTCGCCGACGGCAGGTGGGGGGTGAAGACGAGGATCCCGGAGTTCGACCAGGGGAGGAAGTCGACGACGTTCGCGTCGATCCCGGCCTTCATGTCGAGGACGATGTAGTCGGCCGGGAGCTCGTTGATCGCCGCCGAGAGAAGGACCTTCCTCGCGGGGCCGAAGTTCGTGACGTCCTCGATCAGGTGGAGAGGCGCGGCCACGAAGCCGAAGTTCGAGTAGAGGCCGTCCGGGTCCCACGAGGAAGGCAGACGCGTGATGCACTCGTCGAGCCGGAAGCCCTTGCGGAAGAAGTGGTAGAGGTCGCGCTCCACGGGGACCCCGATCGTGTTGCGGACGGAGGAGGTCCCCGTGTCGAGGTCGACGAGGAGCGTGGGGGCGTACCGCGAGAGCGAAAGCGCGAAGTTGGTCGCGACGGTCGTCTTGCCGACGCCGCCCTTCCCGGAGGAGACGGAGATGATCCTCTTCGGCATCAGGCCCGGGGAGGCTAGCACGGCCCCTGCACCGATTAGAATGCCGGAATGAGCAGCACGCCGACACCCGTCCTGTCCATCGAGGCGATTGGCGAGGAGTTCCGGTCCGGGACGAAGGCCTACGCCAGGACCGGGCCGATCGATGGCGTGTCGGTGCACCGGCTTCCCCGGTTCGTCGACGACCGGGGCTTCTTCCAGGAGATCTACCGCGCGAATCCCAACCACCCCGGGAGCGAGGGGCTCGCCGCGTATTTCGAGGGCGTGCCGGTCGCCCAGATGAACTACACGATCGTGGACGTGGAGAACCACATCAAGGGTCTCCACTACCACCTCAAGCAGCAGGACGTCTGGTACTGCCCGCATCCCTCGAAGGCGAAGTTCGTCCTCTTCGACGTGCGGAAGGAGTCGCCGACCTATCTCCGGACGCAGGTTCTCGTCGCCGGGGACGGGCAGGACCTCCTCGTGAGGATTCCGGAAGGGGTCGCCCACGGCTACCGGCCGCTCACGAACCCGTGCGCCCTCTTCTACATCGTGACGCGGACGTTCGACGTGAACGATCCCGACGAGTTCCGGATCCCCTGGGATCATCCGGCCGTCCGCGACCTGTGGGACACCCCGAACGGCTGAGCCGAACAGACGCTTCCGGCGCTGCCGGGAGCCAGGAGAAACGATGGAACGGTTGAACCTCGTCCTGACGATCCCTCACGGTTCCGTGATCGCGACGAGCCTCGGCGTGGACGGGCTTGCCCACCACCTTTCGCCGGGGTCGGGGCGGCACTTCCACGGCCGGGCGATCTTCGTCGACCTCGCCCTGGAGAACGGGGCCGCGGCCTTCTCCTTCCTCGAGGAAGGGGGCTGGCGGGACGCGGCCGGGGACACGGCGCGCGCGCTCCAGGAGGTCGTCTCCGGAAAGAGGACGAAGACGGCTCTCTCCAGCAACGCCTTCACGACGACCCCCCTCGACGCGTACAGGAAGGTGCTCCTCGTGAAGACGGGAGGCCAGGCCCTCGACATGGGCGCCGCGACGGAGATCGCCCGCTTCGAGTCGGCGCCCTGCAAGGAGAGCATGGCCCCCGGCGAGGTCGCCAAGGCCATCGGCGCCGCCGAGCCGTCCCGGCGCGAGCCCCGGCTCTACTCGATCTTCGCGCCGCTCGAGCTCCTCGTCCTCTCCAACCTGACCCCGATCGAGTACGCCTGGTACGCCACGCACCGCCCCGGGAAGGTCTTCCGCCAGGTCTGTTTCTCGGAGCTCCGGACCGACCAGACGCAGCTGGCGGCCTCGAGCCGGTACGAGAACGCCCGCAAGGAGATCCGGGAGAACCCGAAGAAGAAGACGAAGACGGTGGCCGTTCAGGACCTCCTGAACGCCGTCGACTTCGAGGAGTGGGTCGGCTACGGCGACTCGACGGCCGGGGGGCTCTACTTCGGGGACCGGACGCGCCTCCTCAGGACGCCCTTCCCGGTCGAGATCCCGCACGCCTGGGAAAAGGCCGACTAGAGCGGCGCCCGTCGCGCGCCGCGGAGGCCTCGAAGGTCTCTCCGGCGCGCGCTACTTCTTCTCCCGAACGGTGAGGACCGGCACGGGAGAGAGGCGGAGGACCCGTTCCGCCGTCGAGCCGAGAAGGAGCTTCTCGAGCGCCGACCGGCCGTGCGTCCCGAGGACGATCAGCGTCGCCTTCTGCCTGGCGGCGGTGTCGACGATCGTGTCGGAGGGGCGGCCCCACCGGATCTCCGCGGTCGTCGTCACGCCCCGCTTCTCGGCCGCCCTGACCTCGCGATCGAGCTTGACGCGGGCGGCCTGCTCCCATTCCTTCCGGACCTCGACGTCGGGGTAGGGGAGCGCGGCGGCGACGTCGAGCGCCTGGACCGGCTCGAGGAGGACGTGGACGAGGTGGATCTTCGTTCCGGCGAGCTGCGCGAGCGCCACGGCGTGGCCGAGGGCGCGGGCGGCGCAGACGGAGAAGTCGGTCCCGACGACGATGCTCTTGAGCAGCGTGTTCTCACGGGCGGCCATCGTTCACCTCCAGGAGTTCCTTCGGCAAGTGTGGCCCCGTCAGGTCCCCTCTTCAAGTGGCAGGGCCGCTTCCCTGCGGCCGGTCCCCGTCTTCCGCTCGCGAAGGCGGCCGGCGGCGGCCTCGATCTCGCCGGCCGTGGGGGCGAGCGCCCGGGCGGGACGCCGGTCGCGATGGAACACGACCTCTCCGTCGACCCGCGTCTCGACGACGTTCCCGCGGTCGAACGAGAAGACGACCGGGCCGTACGGGTCGTCACGCCAGGAAACGGGCCGCGCGAAGCCGGAGGAGGGGTCGAGGAGGACGAGGTCGGCCCGCTTGCCGACCTCGATCGTCCCGCAGACGTCGCCGAGGCCGAGCGCCGCGGCCCCTTCGGCGGTCGCCATCCGGACGACCTGCCAGGCGGTCAGCGCGGCCGGTCCGGCGGCGATCTTCTGGAGGAGCGCCGCGTGCCGCATCTCCGAGAAGGGGTCCAGCCGGTCGTTGCACGGGGCGCCGTCGGCGCCGAGGGTGACGCGGATCCCGCGGGAGAGGTAGTCGGGGACGGGGCAGATGCCGGAGGCGAGCTTCAGGTTCGAGGAGGGGCAGTGGGCGACGGCGGTCCCGTCGGCGGCGAGGAGGCGCCGCTCTGCTTCGTTCGTGTGGATGACGTGGGCCAGGACCGTCGTGGGGCCGCCGATCCCGAGGTCGCGAAGGTGCTCGATGTTCGCGCGGCCGCTGCGCGCCTTCACGAGGTCGATCTCGTCGTGGTTCTCGGAGGCGTGCGTGTGGACGAGGACGCCCTGCGCGCGGGCCCGGGAGGCGGCTTCCCGGAGGATCCGGTCCGTGCAGGAGACCGCGAACCGCGGGCACCAGGCGAAGCGGAGCCGCCCTCCCGCGCCGCCGTGCCAGCGGGCCAGGAGCCGCTCCCCTTCCGCGAGGGCGTCCTCCGTCTCCGCGAAGAGCTCGGGCGGGTTCGTCGACGGGTCGTCCATCAGGGCGTTCCCGCTCGTCACCCGGAGGCCCGACGCCTCGGCCGCCCGAAAGATGGCGTCGGTGTGCCGCACGGTTCCCATGTCCAGGATCGCGGTCGTTCCGCCGGCCGCCAGCTCCGCGAGGCCGAGGCGTGCGGAGAGGAAGAGCGTCTCCTCGTCGTGGGCGGCCTCGCCGGGCCAGACGTGCGTTCTCAGCCACGGAAGGAGCTGCAGGTCGTCGGGGCCGTTGCGCAGGAGCGTCTGGCAGAGGTGGATGTGCGTCTGGACGAACCCGGGGAAGAGCCAGAGCCCCTCGGCGTCGACCGTCTCCACGGCCTCGCCGCGGGAGAAGGCGTTCGCGGCGGCGGAGCGGGCCTCCCGGCCGAGGGCCTGGATGACCCCGTCCACGGCCCAGACGGCGCCGGCAGGGTGGAGGTCGTCGGCCGAGCGCATCCCGGCGACGAGGGCGTTCTCGATGAGTAGGGCGCGCATCTGGCGGAGTATCGGCCCGCGAGGCATCGCGCGTCGAGACGGGAGGCGCCCGCGCCCCCCGCCCCCGGCCCGCGCCCGCCGGCCCCCAGGGGAGAAGAGGGGCCCCGGTCGGCTCCCGCCCCCCCCCCCCCCCCCCCCCCCCCCCCCCCCCCCCGCCGCCCCCCCCCCCCCCCCCCCCCCCCCCCCCCCCCCCCCCCCCCGGCGCGCCGCGCGCCGCCGTCCGAGCGCGGGCTAAGGGCGCCGCCCGAAGCGACCCCCCCCGCCCCCCGCCCCCCCCCCCCCCCCCCCGGCGGAGGGAGGGCGCCCAGCGAGGCCGGCCGTCACGGCGCGGCGGGGGGAGGCGGGCAGGGGACGTCCGGCAGGTCCGCGGCCGGGGCGCCGTCGAGGCCGAGGGCGGCGGCGATCGGCACCTGGGAGGCGAGGATCAGGGCGACGAGCTCCGGCAGGGGCCGGCCCCACTCCTCCGCGCCCCGTCTCACGTACTCCCGGTCGACCTTCTGGGCGAAGGCCTTTTCCTTCAGACGTTTCAGGACCGACTCGACCGGAACCTCGGAGACCTTCTTCGACGGCCGGACGAGGGCGCAGGCTCCGACGAAGCCTGTCAGCTCGTCGGCCGCCAGGATCGCCTTCTCCATTGGCGTCTCGCGCGGGATGCCGGTGTAGAAGGCGTGGGCGCCGATCGCCCGGATCAGCTCTTCGGGCCAGGACCGTTCCCGGAGGATCTCCATCCCCCGGAAGACGTGGTCCGCCTCGGTGGGGTACCTCTCGTAGTCGAAGTCGTGGAGGAGGCCGACGAGACCCCAGCGCTCCACCTCCGCCTCGTCCGTCGCGCCGGACGCGCGGGCGAGGTGGCGCATGGAGGCCTCCACGGCGAGGGCGTGGCGGCGAAGCGCCTGCGAAGCGGTGAATTCCGTCAGGAGGGCCCAGGCGTTCTGGCGGGTCGGAGCGGTCATGGGCGGGAGTATCCCCCGGCCCGGAACGGTCCGGCATTTAAAACGGATAGAGATATCCTGTTTGATGAAATCCGGCAATTTTCCGGACGATTCCTAGAATCTACTTGACGAAATTGCCGCCATGCATCAAATTCCGCGCCGTTCCGGCTCCGTCCGGAAGAAGGAGAAAGACATGGGAATGAAGGCCGTCGAGATCCTGAAGACCTGCGACAAGGAGGGGGTCCGGTTCCTGCGCCTGCAGTTCACGGACATTCTCGGGATCATCAAGAACGTCGAGGTCCCGCGTTCCCAGTTCGAGAAGGCGCTGGCCGGCGAGATCCAGTTCGACGGCTCGTCGATCGAGGGGTTCACCCGGATCGAGGAGTCGGACATGGGCCTTGTGCCCGACCTCGACACCTTCCGGATCTTCCCGTGGTCGCACACGAACGGGAAGGTGGCCCGGCTCGTCTGTGACGTCATCACCCCCGACGGCCAGCCGTTCGCCGGCTGTCCGAGGCAGACGCTGAAGAGGCAGAGGGAGAAGGCGAAGGAGCTCGGCTACGCCCTGATGACCGGCCCCGAGGCGGAGTTCTTCCTGTTCCGCCGGGACGCCAACGGCGATCCGATCGTCGACACGCACGACTCGGGCGGCTACTTCGACCTCACCCCGGTCGACCGCGGCGAGGAAGCCCGGCGCGACATCGTCGTCGCCCTCGAGGCGATGGGCTTCGAGGTCGAGGCGGCCCACCACGAGGTCGCCCCCGGCCAGCACGAGATCGACTTCAAGTACGGCGACGCGGTCGCCACGGCCGACAACGTCACGACCTTCAAGCTGATCGTCAAGAAGGTCGCGATGGATCACGGCCTCCACGCCACCTTCATGCCGAAGCCGATCTTCGGCGTGAACGGCTCGGGGATGCACGTTCACCAGTCGCTCATGACGGGGACCGCGGCGAGCCCGAAGAACGCGTTCTTCGACCCGAAGGCCCCCTTCCAGCTCTCGAAGATCGCGATGTACTACATCGGCGGCGTCCTCAAGCACGCGAAGGCGATCGCGGCGGTGACGAACCCGCTCGTCAATTCCTACAAGCGGCTCGTCCCGGGCTACGAGGCGCCGATCAACGTCGCCTGGTCGGAGCGCAACCGCTCGCCGATGGTCCGCATCCCCGCGCGGCGTGGCATGGGGACGCGCTGCGAGGTCCGGATGCCGGACCCGGCCTGCAACCCCTACCTGGCCTTCGCCGTGATGCTCGCGGCGGGGCTCGACGGCATCAAGAACAAGATCGAGGCCGGCGAGCCGGTGAACGAGAACATCTTCGAGATGACCGAGCGCGAGAAGAAGCGCCGGAAGATCGAGCAGCTCCCGGCGAACCTCTCCGAGGCCCTCGACTGCCTCGAGAAGGACGACGTCGTGAAGAACGCGCTCGGGGACCACATCCACGAGCACTTCGTCCAGGCCAAGCGGGCCGAGTGGGCGACGTACATCTCGCGGGTTCACCCGTGGGAGGTCGACGAGTACCTGCAGGCGTACTGATATGTACGGGGGGAACCCGGGCCGCCGGGTTCCCCCCGTGCCCCCTCCGCGCGGTGAGGCAGCTCGCTTCGCGAGCGCGGAGCGAACGGGAACCCGGGCCGCCGGGGTCCCCCGGTCGGCAGTTGATCGGGGGAGGCGCGAACCGCCTCCCGCTTTCCCCCTCGGCCCCTCCGCGCGGTGAGGCAGCTCGCTTCGCGAGCGCGGAGCGAACGGGAACCCTGGCCGCCGGGGGGAGCCGAGAATCCGGGGTCAAGAACCCGGGGTCAGGTCTTTAGTCGTGTATTGTTGAACTGCAATTCACGATCTGGAACCCGACTCCTGTCCCGTCTCTCCGTCTTCCTCGTCGTCGAGCTCGTCGAAGGCCTCTTCGAGGAGCGCGAAGGGGATGCGAGCCGCTTCGCGGCCGTCGGCGTCGAAGAGGACGATGGGGGCGTCCTCGTCGACGGTTTGCGACGAAAGGGCCGAGGCGGCCAGCTCGCGACCGAGGTCCTCTCCGACACCGGTCTCCGCGGCGATCTTCGCCGCAAGGATCTCGAGGAGGCGGGTGGAGGCGCGGGTGGAGGGGTCGGTCATCTGCTGCGGGCTCGATGGCACGATCGGGCGGGAAGCAACGCCTGTCAAGCCGGCGGGAGGGTCGGACTCCCGTCCGGCCTGCCAGGATCAGGGCAGGATCGGAACGTCCCGAGCCGCGATGAAGGTGCCGTCGCCGGAGCGATTGTCGACGGCGATGACGAACGGGAAGACGGGCAGGCGCGCGAAGAAGGTGAGCGAAGCCCCCTCGGTCGAGATGCCCTCCGCGCCCACCTCCCGGTAGACGTCGTTCACCTGGAGCCAGGTGCCGGGCTCGAGGGTGCGAACGAAGGTGCCGAGCTCGGTGCCGTCGCCGTCGTACAGCCAGAAGACGGCTTCCACAGGGGCGGCGTGGGGGTTGAAGGCACCGGCATTGACCCGGAACGGACCGGAGGCATCGTCCCGCGCTCCGGAGAGGCCGGGGAAGACGGCGCTCGTCCTCGCCTCGTCCCGGCGCATCGCCGGGATGCCCGTGCCGTTGCCGGGGCTCTCGGGGTTCACCGTGACGACGCGCGAGGAGACGAACATCGGCCCGCCACGGAGGTCGTAGGAGAACTGGAGTGTGCCCGCGGCATCGCGCTGACCCAGCATCGTCGAGAGGACGTCGGGAAGGTGGCGCGTCTGTTTCGGCGCCGACCCGCAGGACGACAGGGGTCGTCGCGCGGCCGTCCCGCCAGAAGCGGAGCGTGAACATCCTCTCGGCGGGGGCCGGGTTGTGGACCCAGAGATCGGTCTCGAAGCGCTCGCCCTTCGCGCCGCGGACGGACGCGGCAGTCGGGATGAAGAGGTCCTCGTCCTCGACCGAGCGGCGCAGGACGACGTCGTCGACGAAGATCGGGTAGGGCTCTTCTCCCGCGGAACGGGCGACGACGACGACGAGCGCGCTGACGGCGGCCTGGGGTGCCGGGATCCGGCGCCGCTCCTTCACCTGCCACGCGGCGGGCGCGGTGTAGGAGAAGTCGAGCGACGGGGCGCCGCGAAGAGTCGGCCCCTGGCAGCCCGGGTCCGCGTGCCACTGAAGGCGAACGGAGACACCGCCGGAGTGACCGGGCCACTCCGGCAGACGGGCGGCAGCCGAGAGGTCGTAGAGCCGGTAGCCCTCGACGGCGACGCACTGGAGCATCGCGTCGCTTCCTTCCGGTCGATTCGGGAGCGTGATTCGGGCCGAGCCGGGGCTCGCGGCGCCGCCCGCGCTGTAGGAAACGAGATCGAGGCGCGACCACGAGGAGGTGTTCTCGCGGAAATCGCCGTTGACGAGGAGGTTTTCGGCCCGGACCGCGTGGGCCGAGAGGGCCGACGCGAGGAGGCCGGACAGGATGGTCATCGAAGCTGCGAAAGGTCTCATGGCTGGAAGCTCTCCCTGGGCTCGAGATAGACGGAATCGCCCGAGCGGTTGTCGATGGAGATGAGGAAGGGGAAGACGGGGCCCTCGGAGGCGAACGTCACGAAGGAGCCGGGTCGGGCGGGGCCGGCGCCTGCCTGCGAGAAGAGGTCGTTGATCTGGGTCCACGCGCCCGGGCCGACCATCTGGAAGACCGTGTTGAGCGCCTCGCCGCTCTCGGCGTGGACGGCGAAGCCGACGAGAACGGTGGTCGTGGACGGGTTGTAGACGCCGCCGTTCACGCGCGTCCCGCCGTCGCCGGCGCGCCCGTCGGAAAGGCCGACGAACGTCGCGGTCACCCGCGCTGCCGAGGTCGGAAGGACGGGGAGGGCCATCCCGTTGCCGGGTCTCTCCGCGTGGACGGTCGCGGCCCGCGCCGAAACGACGATCGGACCTGGTGTCGCCTCGTAGGTCACCTCGAGCGCGCCGGCGCCGCTCTGCTTTCCGAAGATCTCGAGGAGTGCATCGGCGAAGACGCGCGTCTCCCGCGGCGCGAAGAGCAGGCTCACCGCCGCTGTGGAGCAGGGCTGGTCCGCCCGGCAGCGGAGGGCGACGTCGATGCGCCGGGTGGTGGGGGCGGGGTTCGTCAGGACGAGGGTCGTCCGGAAGCGCTCGCCGCGCGCCCCGTCGACGGAGGCCGCGGTCGGTACCGTGAGCGTGACGAACCTCTGCGAGGGGGAGAGGTCCACCTCGTCGACGAACGCGTTGAATGCGAGTTCCGGCCCCGAGGCCCAGGAGATGACGCGGACCGAGGCGCTCGCCGCCCCGGAAGGCGCGCGGAGGCGCTCGAGGCTCCGGCGCGTCCAGTCCGCCGGGGCCACGTAGGCAAAATCGAGGGTGGGGGAGAGGCCGAGCGTCGCCCCCTCGCAGCCGGGCCAGGAGTGCCAGACGACCTGGAAGGAGACGCCGCCCTCCGCCTCGGGGGAGGAAGGGAGAAGCGTCGAGGCGCCGAGGTCGTAGTCGGTGCCCGGCGTCACGGCGGCGCACTGGGAGAGCCTCAGGGCGCCGACGATTCCGGGATTGCCGCGAATCCGAGCGGAGCCTGACCCGGGGCCGGCGGCACCCTCCGGGACCCATTCGACGGAGGGGGTCGCCGCCCATCCTCCGAGTCCCGATCCGAAGCTCCCGTTGTTGAGGATGTTGGCCGCGGCCGAAGGGAGAGCGGCGGAAAGGGCCGCTCCCACGAGGGCCGTGCCGAGGAGGGGCGGTCGCGTTCTGAGGTGCTGTCTCATGGTGCCCCAACCTACGGTCCGGGCCCGGGCGAGTTCCTCAATGGCGTCTCATTTTTCGGCTACGATTCCCTCACAGGATTCCGTGATGTCTGCCAAGTCTCCTGAAGCCAGTGGTTTGTGGGAGTTCGGCGAGTTCCGGCTCGATGGGCGGGCGCGCCTGCTCCTGAGGGATGGAGTCCCTGTTTCCCTAACGCCAAAGGCCCTCGACGTCCTCTTTCACCTCGTTCGGCATGCCGGAAGGGCCGTCTCCCGGGAGGAGCTCCTGGACGCCATCTGGCCCGACACGATCGTCACGGACGCCTCCCTCACGCAGGCGGTCTTCCTCGTTCGGAAGGCGCTCGGGGAAACGGAAGCCTCCAGATACGTGGAGACGGTGCCGAGGATCGGCTATCGGTTCAATCTCCCCGACCCGCCGATCGGGCCGGACCGGGCAGGCCGCCCCGGGGGGCCTCCTGCTGTTGCTCCGAGCCCCGGGCAGCCTGGCGCCTTCTCCCTGTCGGCCCCCGCCTCGGAGCCGACGAACGGCGGTGCCGGAACGCCCTCCGACACGAACCCCGGAGCGCCGGATGCCGGCCGCCGGGCAGGCGGCGAGAAGAGAAAGGGACCTTCAGCGGTCATCCTGGCCGTCTGCGCGGCGGCGGCGCTCGTGGCGGCGGCCGTCATCCCGATGCTCCTCAGAAGCCCGGCGGCGGGGGGGGCGGCGAGTCGGGCCGTCCCGTCGACACCCTTGCCGCTTCTCGCGCTCGATCGAGAGATCGCCGTGCCGCCAGACGCCCTTCGGATCCTTGGAGCCTTCGACGGGACCGTGGTCCTTTCGGCGCCGTCGGCTTTCTACCTGCTCCCGGCGGACGGGGCGCTCGCTGCGTCGCGTGTACCGCTCGCGCCGAACGAGGTGGCGGCCGCGCCGCTCGGAGGCGGCCGGCTCCTCGTCGTCCGCCGCGGGAGGGTCGTGGCCCGTCACCCGACGAAAGCGGAAGAGACCGACCTCGGGGCCCTCCCCGCGGATGCGTCGAAGCCTTCGGAGGGGCGCGTCGTCGCTTCGCGCTCCGGGCGTTTTCTCGTGATCAGGGGAGAGGAGGCGCTCGACCTCCTCGAGCGGACGGAGAAGGGGTGGACGCGGCGGCTGCGAGCGCGCGTCCCGCTGGTCCCGGGCGAGGTGATCGACCTGGGAGAGCGCCTCCTGGCCATCGCTCAGGGGGGCGGGCGCTCCGTCCGGGCCTGGTCGCTTCCGGACGGAGCGGCCGTCCTCGATGCCCCGTTCGCGGAACGGCAGGTATTCGCTGTCGCCGTCGACGACGCGAGAGGAGAGGTGGCCGTGGGAGGCCCGTTCGACTCGGTCGCGGTCTTCTCGATCACCGGCTCGCCCGGTCCCCGGCTGCTTCCGCGGCGCGGCTGGACCTACGGCCTCGCGTGGGTCTCCGACGCCCCGACCCTCCTCGCGTCCGGGCAGGAGGGGCTCACGGCCTGGCGCAACGGCGCGGAGCCGGTGGCACTGCTTTCGCCGGCCTCACCCGGAGGAGCGCTCTTCCTCGACTCGGACTTCCTCCTGACGCTCGTGCCTCGCAGGCAGAGGCTGGCGATCGTTTCCTACGCCGGATTCCCGCCCTCGGTCCGTGTCCCGGTCGGGGGCCGGGCCCTGTGGGCCGCCGAGCACGATGCAGAGGGGCAGACGGTCTTCACGGGAGGGCGGGACGGCCACCTCTGGTCGTTCGACACCCGGACCCTTTCCGTCCGCCACGAGGACGTCCACACGGACGGACTCACGTCTCTCGCGCGGGACGGCGACCTCCTCGCCTCGTCGTCGGACGACAAGACGGTGGCCCTGTGGAGGCTCCGTGGGCCGAAGCTCCGGTCGCGGACGAAGGCTCACGACTTCCTCGTGAACGATCTCGCGGTCGTCGAGGGAGAGAAGGGCCGGGAGCTCGTCACCTCGTCGTCGGATGGCACGGTTCGACGCTGGAGCTGGCCCGCCCTCGACCTTCTCGAGAAGATCGACGTCCAGGCGCTGCTCGGCCGGCCGGTCTCGTTCCACGCGGTCTGGCCCGCCCCCGGCGTCCGGCGAATCCTGGCGGGCACGTGGAACTCGAGTCTCCTCGAGCTGACCTCGCGTGATGGGAGGTGGCGGGTGCGCGAGTTCCCCGTCGCGTCCCGCTCGATCTACCGTTTCGCCGCAGTGCCCCGCCTCGGGCTCGTCGTCGCGGCGGGAATCCTCCCTGCCGGCCTCCACGTCTTCGACCTCGCGTCCGGCACGCTGCATCCGCTCGACGCGTCCGGGCTCGACGTGATGTGGGCCGTGCCGGTGCCGGGGAAGGACGAGGTCCTCGTCGTGGGTCTCGACGGCGTGTCGCGCTACGCCTTCTCGGCGCTCCTCCCCGACGCGACAGGCCGAAGAACCCTTTCGTACCGCGTCTGGTCGAGGCGGGGGACGGGCGCGGGACTCCAGACGGCGACGCTTCTTCCCGACGGCTCGCTCTGGGCGGGAACCGTGAAGGGCGAGTTCGTCCGTTTCGACGCCCGCCTGATCGACGGTCCGCCGCTCTTTTCCCGTTCCGTGGAGCTCGGCCTGGCCCGTTGAGAGGCAGGGGAGGGATCCGCCATGACGGCATCCTTCGCGCGCAAAGTCCGCGCTTCGGCTAACCTCCGCTTCGTGCGTGCCCGCCTCACCCCCTTCCTTCGCCCGGCTCTTCTCCTGTTCCTCGCCCTCGGGGCGGTCGTCGGGGTCTCGCCCGCCGCCGAGGCTGCCAAGCGCCACGACCTCGCCCGCGACGAGAAGCGCGGCGGGCACACCCTCTCCCGGCACGTCGGCCTGAGTGACGCCGATCTGCGCGAGCGGCTGAAGCGCGACCAGCGAATCTCTGCGGCCTCGACCTACACCGACCGGCCGACGGCGGAAGAGGCCGTCACGTCGGCGATTCGCGCGAATCGCAAGAGGGTCGATGCGTGGGTCTCGCGCCAGGGCTCGCGCGCGAACCTCGTCCTCGACTGGACCGGCTCGGGGAAGGTCCTCGGTCGCTCGCTCCGGCGGGGAGACAAGGCCCCGGCCCCCTGCACGAGGGCCCTCGTCGTCCTCAAGTGGAACGCCGAGACCGAGATCTACTATGTACTGACGTCGTATCCGGAGGCTTCCCGATGACCGCAGCACCCAAGAAGGCACCCGAAGTAGTCGATCCCCGCAAGTACCCGGCCATCCGGGAGGCCTTTCGGGGCTACCTGCACGAGGACTGGACGAACGAGTACGCCGATTCGGAAGACGCCGTCCGCGCCTTTCGGCGTGACGCCGGGGAGGACGAGACGAAGGCCGTGGCCGTGGAGGCGAAGAAGCTGCGCGCGGCGGTGGTCGGCATGGAGGTCCGGGACCTCCGGAAGCTCCTCGGCGCGGGTTTCGGCTCCGGCTGGAGGCCGTCGACGGCGGCGGAGGCCGACCGGGTCCTCAAGTTCCTGGCCGGCGAATAGGGACGATTCGCGGGCGGGCGGCCGCCATCCTCGGCCCGGCCGGCCGGGAGGGGGAGTCCGGGTAGACTTCCGCGGCATGCGGATTCGTCGTCTCGTCGCCACGGGCGTAGTCGCCGGGATGCTCCTCGCGGGACCGCTGGCACTGGCGGATCCTCCGTCGGCCGAGTCGGTCCTCGCCTCGGCGGCGAAGGCCGGCAAGCCGGGCAAGAGGAACATCCTCGTCATCTTTCACGCATCCTGGTGCGGCTGGTGCCGCAAGCTCGAAGCGGTCCTTTCGTCCCCTTCGGCGAAGGAGATCCTCGAGCGCCACTACGAGAAGGCCGGGCTGACCGTCCTCGAGCGCGGAGAGAAGGAAGCGCTGGAGAACGCGGGCGCCGAGGAGCTCCTGGCCTCGATCGCGGGAAAGGACGCCGGGTTGCCGTACACGGCCGTGCTCGACCGGAAGTCGCGGCGGGCGATCGCGACGTCGGACGTTTCCGGACCCGGCACCAACATCGGGTTCCCTTCCAGGGCCGACGAGCTCGACGCTTTCGTCGCGATGCTCCGGAAGGGAGCGCCACGGATGACCGCGGCGGAAGCGGAGACGATCCGCGCCGCCTTCCCGGCTCCTCGCTGAGCGGTCCCCGCCTCCTCCCTGGCGGCGGTGGGAGAATCCGCCGGAAGAGACGGTCAGGAAATTGAGGAGCAAACGGTCGACATCGCGACTGGAGAAGGCGCTGTCGGCGCTCGCCGTCCTGTCGCTGTGCCTGCTGTCCCGGGTCGAAGCGCGGGCCGACTCTTCCGGGACGGTCCGTCCGGCTCCGGGCGGCATCCTGATCCTGAATTCCTACCATCCCGGCTACACCTGGTCGGATCACGAGGTGGAAGGCCTCCTCGAGGTCCTTTCGCCCGTGGTGAATGGCCGGCCGCTCTGGGTCGAATACCTCGACGCCAAGAGCTTCCCGGCGATGGCTCACGAGCCGGAGACGGTCGCCCTCTACCGGACGAAATACGGGGGACGACACCTCTCCCTCGTCGTCCTCTGCGACGACCCGGCCCTCGAGTTCGCAAGGGCGCACCGTGACGAGCTCTGGCCCGGCGTCCCGGTCGTCTTCTGCGGGATCAACGGCTACACGCCGGAGAAGCTGGCCGGGCTGAAGCCGGCCACCGGGGTCGCCGAGTCGCTCGACATCGGCGGAACCCTGGAGGCGGCGCTGGGCCTCTGTCCCGGCGCCCGCACCGTCGTCGTCCTGCACGACTCCACGGTCACCGGCCTCGGCAGCCTTCGGGACTTCGAGGCCGCCGCTCCCCGGTTCGGGTCCCGGGTCCGCTTCCAGGTCCTGCCCGAAATGGCGGTGGACGCTCTGCTGGGAACCCTCGAGCGGCTCGGGGCGGACGTGATCGTCCTCGCCCTCAGCTACAGCCGCGACGCGGCGGGCCGGGTCTTCGACCATTCCCGGATCGCCGAGCTCCTGGCCGGTCACAGCGCGGTTCCGGTCTTCGTCGTCCACGGCGAGCGCCTCGGGCGGGGTGTCGTCGGCGGCATCCTCCTCGGTGGCACCGAGCACGGCCGGGAGGCGGGCCGCCTCGCCCTCCGGGTCCTCGGGGGCGAGAGCGCGGGGACGATCCCCGTGGCCCGCGGGACGTCGTACCCTGAGTTCGACTACGAGGGGCTCGAGCGCTGGCGGCTCGACCCGTCGAAGCTGCCCGAGGGGGCGAGGGTCATCAACGTCCCGGAGTCGTTCTATCGCCGCTATCGCTCGCTCGTCTGGGGGACAGCGGCGGTCGTCCTCGGGCTCAGCGCGATCGTCGTCGTCCTCAGCCTCAACATCGTCCGGCGCCGGCGCGCGGAACGGGCCGTACAGGAGGAAAGGCGGTTCGTCCAGTCGGTGCTCGACCGGCTGCCCGATCCGGTCCTCGTCTTCGACGCCGGCCACGTCCTGAAGCTCGAGAACGAGGCGGCGCACGCCCTCGCGGAGGGGGCGAGCGGATCGACTCCGCACGCCCCGCTCTTCAACCTCACGGGCGCCCCGTGCCCGGAGGGGAGCGAGCCATGCCCGGTCCGGGAGGCCCTGGGCGCCGGCGGCGCCGTCGTCTTCGAACGGCGGCAGCTCGTCGGGGAGGGCGAGACCCGGACTTACTCCGTCTCGGCGGCGCCCCTTCCGCTCCTGGCGACGGGGGAGACGGGGGTCGTCGTCTCGGCTCACGACGTCACCGCGCTGAAGCGGGCGAACCTCGACCTTCTCGACAAGGAGCGCCGCCTCGACCACCTCGCCCACCACGACGCCCTCACCGGGCTCCCGAACCGGCTCCTCTTCCACGACCGGTTCCAGCAGGCGATCGCCAGGGCCCGGCGGGCGCACCACCCGCTCGCCCTCCTCTTCCTCGACCTCGACCGGTTCAAGAACGTGAACGACTCCCTCGGGCACGAGACGGGGGACGAGCTCCTGACGGCGGTGGGACTTCGCCTCCGGGAGTGCGTGCGCGACTCCGACACCGTCGCGCGCCTGGGCGGCGACGAGTTCGCGGTCCTCCTCGACGGGCCGACCGATGCCGCGCACGCGGCCACCGTGGCCCGAAAGACCCTCGGCACGCTCGGGCGGACGCTGACGCTGGATCAGCACGAGGTCTTCGTCGGCGCGAGCATCGGCATCGCCGTCTACCCCGACGACGGCGGGACGACCGACGATCTCCTCAAGCACGCGGACGCGGCGATGTACCTCGCCAAGGAGAGGGGAAGGGGGAACTACCAGTTCTTCACCGAGGTTCTCAACGCCAGGGTGCTCCGGCAGGTGACGATCGAGAAGAGGCTCCGGCACGCCCTCGCCGCCGGGGCTCTCGAGGTCCATTTCCAACCGATCGTGAGCCTCTCGACGGGCCGGATCGTCGCCGGCGAGGCGCTGCTGCGCTGGACCGACGAAGAGCTCGGAGCGGTCGGTCCCGCGGAGTTCGTCCCGATCGCCGAGGAGTCCGGCCTCATCGGGGCGATCGGAGAGGGGGTCCTGCGGATTGCGTGCCGGGCGGCCCGCGGCTGGCAGCTCGAGGGCTTCGGCGACTTCCGGATCGCCGTCAACGTCTCGGCCCGGCAGTTCTGGCAGAGGGAGATTCTGGGCTCCGTCGAGAGGGCGCTCTCGGAGTCGTCCCTTCCGGCGTCCTCGCTCGAGCTCGAGCTGACCGAGTCGGTCCTCCTCCCGAGGACGGAGGACGTCCGCGGTCTCCTCGACGAGCTCGGAGGCCTCGGCGTCCGGCTCTCCGTCGACGACTTCGGCACGGGCTACTCGTCGCTCGGCTACCTGAAGCGGCTTCCGCTCGACACGATCAAGGTGGCCCAGGACTTCGTCCGCGACCTGTCCGTGGATCCGAACGACGCGGCGATCGTGGAGGCGGTCCTCTCGCTCGCCCGGACGCTCGGGTTCGACGTGGTCGCCGAGGGGGTCGAGACGGCGGAGCACGTCGCCTTCTTCCGCGAGCACGGGTGCGACCTGGTTCAGGGGCACTACTTCGGCCGCGCGGTGCCCGAAAGGGAATTCGGGGAGCTGCTCCGCGCCGGGGCCCGGCCGGCCTGTCAGCCGATCAGCATCGCGTCGCCGTAGGAGAAGAACCGGTAGCCGGTCGCCACCGCCTCCCGGTAGGCGGCGAGGACGCGTTCGCGCCCCGCGAACGCGCTGACGAGCATCAGGAGGGTCGAGCGGGGAAGGTGGAAATTCGTCAGGAGGGCGTCGACGACCAGGAACTCGGCTCCCGGGACGAGGAAGAGGCGCGTCTGGAACGGGCCCGCGGCGACCTGTCCGCCGTGTTCGCGGGCGGAGGCCTCGAGCGTTCTCACGCTCGTCGTCCCGACGGCGACGACCCTGCGCCCTTCCGCCTTCGCACGCCGGATCGCCTCGGCCGTCTCCGCGGGAACGACCCCTCGCTCCGGATCCATCCGGTGCTCCTCGACGACCTCGGCTTTCACGGGCTTGAACGTCCCGATCCCGACGTGGAGCGTGACGGACGCGACGTGAACGCCGCGGTCTCCGAGCGCCCCGAGGAGCCCCGCGCTCAGGTGGAGGCCGGCGGTCGGGGCGGCGATCGCGCCCGGCTCGCGGGCGTAGACGGTCTGGTATTCCTCGGCGTCGCGGGCGTCGGCGACGCCCCCCTCGCGGTGGATGTAAGGGGGGAGCGGGGTCGTCCCGACCCTCGGCAGCGCCTCCTCGAGCGGAGTCCCCGAGAAGGCGACGCGGTAGTGGCCCGAAGCGCTCCTGCCGGTCACGACGCCCGAGAGCCCCTCTCCGAAGTCGAACGTCCGCCCCGGTTTCGCGCGCCGGCCCGGTTTCGCGAGGCAGTCCCACGCGGCGGGGTCCTCCGTCTTCTCGACGAGGAGGAACTCCGTGCGCCGTCCTTCGGCGTCGAGGCCGAAGAGACGGGCCGGGACGACCCGCGTGTCGTTGACGACGAGGAGGTCTCCCGGAAGGAGGAGCGACGGGAGGTCCGCCACGTTCCGGTGCGCGACGGCGCCGCTCGCCCGGTCGAGCGTCATGAGCCGCGAGGTGCCTCGGGGCGCGGGCCGCTGCGCGATCGAATCCGGGGGGAGGTCGAAGTCGAAGTCGGAGACGTTCACGGGGGGATTGTGGCCTCGAGCCGGCCCGCGGGGAGCCGGGCGGGCGCGTTGACGGCGGGAGTCCCGAACGTGTAGTGTCCCGCCGGTTCGAGAGATGGGCGAAGCAGCAGGCACCTACCGAAAGCTCAGGCTGATGGATCCGGCGGGCATGTCCCGCGTCATCGCGCGAATGGCGCGCGAGGTCGTCGAGTCGGCGGGCGGCGTCGAGGGGTTCGCGCTCGTCGGAATCCGGACGCGCGGCGTCCCGCTCGCGCGGCGGCTCGCCCTCGAGATCGAGAAGCACGAAGGGGTCCGCGTCCCCGTCGGGCTACTCGACATCACGCTCTACCGCGACGACCTGACGACCGTCGCCTCGTCGCCGGTCCTGAAGCGGACCGACATCTCCTTCCCGGTGGAGACGAAGACGATCGTCCTCTGCGACGACGTCCTCTACACGGGTCGGACGGTCCGCGCGGCCATCGACGCGATCCTCGACTTCGGGCGGCCCCGCCGGATCGTCCTCGCGGTCCTCATCGACCGGGGACGCCGCGAGCTTCCGATCGAGGCCCAGCTCGTCGGCAAGCAGATCGCCACCTCCGCCACGGAAGTCGTCTCGGTCACCTTCAAGGAAACGGACGGCGAGGACGACGTCTGGCTCCTCGACCGGCACCCGGAAAAGAAGGCGCGGCAGGCTGCGGCCAGGCCCGCGAAGAAGGCCCTGGAGACGAAAGCGCCGCTGAAGAAGTCCCCCGGGAGGAAGGCTCCGAAGATTTCCGCTGACAAGGCCGCTCGCGGAGCGGCCGGGAAGGCCGCCCCGAAGGGGCGCGGCCGCGGAAAGCGGTGAGCAGGAAGCCCGAAGTTCCGGCCGATCCCGCCTCCTTCACGAAGAAGGATCTCCTCGACATCGAGTCCCTTTCGAAGGCCGAGATCCAGATGATCCTGGACACGGCCGACTCGATGGCCGAGATCAACAAGCGGACGATCAAGAAGGTCCCGACGCTTCGCGGGCGGCTCGTCGCGAACCTCTTCTACGAGAACTCGACGCGGACGCGCTTCTCCTTCGAGATCGCCGAGCGGCGCCTGACGGCCGACTCGATCTCCTTCGCCGCGGCCACCTCGTCGGCCGCCAAGGGGGAGACCCTCCTCGACACCTGCCGGAACCTCGAGGCGATGGCCCCCGACGCCATCGTCATCCGGCACCAGTCCTCCGGCGCCCCCCACTTCCTCGCCCGGAACCTGAAGTGCGCGGTCATCAACGCCGGCGACGGCACGCACGCGCACCCGACCCAGGCGCTCCTGGACGCCTTCACCATGCGCAGGGTTAAGGGAAAGCTCGAGGGGCTCCGCGTGGCGATCTGCGGCGACGTCCGCTTCAGCCGCGTCGCCCGCTCCAACCTCGCGCTCCTTCCGAAGATGGGGGCCGAGGTGACGCTCGCCGGGCCGCGCACCCTCCTGCCGCCGGAGATCGAACGGACCGGCGCCCGCGTCACGACGCGGATCGAGGAAGCGATCGACGGCGCCGACGTCATCATGATGCTCCGCGTCCAGAAGGAGCGGGGAGGGGGCCTCGGCTTCCCGTCGGACCGCGAGTACTACGAGTTCTTCGGCCTGACGCCCCAGCGGCGAAAGCTGGCCCGCAAGGACGCCATCGTCATGCACCCCGGCCCGATGAACCGGGGCGTCGAGATCGACTCCGCCGTGGCCGACGGGCCCGGCTCGGTCATCCTCGACCAGGTCGAGGCGGGCGTCGCGGTGCGGATGGCCGTGCTGTATCTGCTCATCGGAGCGAGCGGCGATGAGTGACGAGACGAACCGCCCCCCCCCCCGCTGATGAATGAGGCACCCGTCCTGATCACCGGCGGGCGGGTCGTCGACCCGTCGCGCGGCCTCGACGCCCCGCTCGACGTCCTCCTCGAGGGCGGGGTCGTGGCGAAGGTCGACGAGCGGATCGCGGCTCCCCGCGGGGCCACCGTCGTCGACGCCACGGGTCTCGTCGTCGCACCCGGCTTCGTCGACCTCCACGTCCACTTCCGCGAGCCCGGGTTCGAGTGGAAGGAGACGATCGCGTCCGGTTCCGAGGCGGCGGCCGTGGGTGGCTACACGACCGTCTGCTGCATGCCGAACACGGACCCGGTGATCGACGACGCGCCGACGGCGTCGTTCGTCCAGAAGCGGATCCGAGAGACGGCGCGCGTGCGCGTCCTTCCGATCGGCGCCGTCTCGAAGGGGCAGAAGGGCGTCGCTCTCGCCGAGATCGGCCTGATGAAGGCCGAGGGGATCGTCGCCATCTCCGACGACGGCAAGCCGGTCGTCAACGCCGACCTGATGCGGCGCGCCCTCGAGTACGCCTCGATGTTCGACCTGCCGGTCGTCGTCCACGAGGAGGACCCGAACCTCGTCGCGGGCGGGCAGATGCACGAGGGGTGGGCCTCGACGCGCCTCGGCCTTCCCGGCTGGCCCGCGGTCGCCGAGTCGACGATGGTCGCCCGCGACGTCGAGCTCGCGGCCCTGACGGGAGCGCGGCTCCACGTGGCGCACGTCTCCGTGCGCGACAGCCTCGCGGCGATCCGGCGCGCCCGCGCCGCGCACGTCCCCGTGAGCTGCGAGGTGACGCCCCACCACCTGATGCTGACGGACGAGGACCTCGCCCGCTCCAGCTACGACACGCGATTCAAGATGAACCCCCCGCTCCGCGGCGAGGACGACCGGCAGGCGCTCGTCTCCGCGCTCGCCGACGGCACGATCGACTGCGTCGCGACGGACCACGCTCCGCACCACCACGACGAGAAGGCGATGGAGTTCTCGGCGGCGCCTTTCGGGGTCACGGGCCTCGAGACGGCGTTCTCCGTCCTCCTCGACGGGCTCGTCCTCCCGCGGCTCCTTTCGCTCTCGCGCCTCGTCGAAGCGATGTCCACGGCCCCGGCCCGTCTCTTCGGTCTGCCGTACGGCACGCTCGCGGAAGGGGCCCCCGCCGACGTCGTCCTCTTCTCGACCTCGCGGTCGACGACGTTCTCGTCGTTCCGCTCGCTCTCGGCGAACTCTCCCTGGACGGGAAAGACCCTTCGCGGGCGCGTCGAGCGGACCTTCGTCGGCGGCCTCGAGGTCCACCGGTTCGGGGCCCAGCCTCCGGCCGGGCCGGCTGCCTGACGCCGGCCGGCGCGCCGCATCCGCCCGCACCATCGCCGATGGCCGATTCCGAAACGTCCTCAGAACCCTCGGCTCCGGCCAAGCGGGTGGTCCTCGTCGACGACTCGCCCGCCTACGCGGCGTCGTGGAAGGGCATCTTCGCGGACCGGTACGGCGAGAAGGTCTCCTTCGAGTCGTACCAGGACCCGGTGGAGGCCCTGTCTCACCTCGGGCCGGACGTCGACCTCCTCCTCGTCGACCTCGAGATGCCGGTCCTCGACGGCCGTTCCGTCGCCCGCTTCGCGAAGGAGCGAGGCGTGAGCGAGAGACGGATCGTCATCGTCTCGGGTCACGATGCCGACGAGCTCCACCGCCTCTTTCCCCAGGGTGCCTGCCTGGCCGTCATCAACAAGACCGAGGCGCAGCAGCAGAGCGCGTTCCTGATGATCCTCGACAGCATCGTCTTCCGGCACTGATGCCGGCTTCGCGCGCTCTCGAGGCCGCCGAGGAGGCCGCCCGCCGCGCGGGGGAGCTCCTCCTCGGGTACTTCGGCTCGCTCGACCCGTCGGAGGTCGAGGAGAAGGGGCGCAACGACGTCGTTTCGCGCGCCGACCGCGAGAGCGAGGCGCTCGTGAAGGAGATCCTCCTCGGCGCCTTTCCCGGAGACCTCTTCATCGGGGAGGAGGGGGGCGGCTCCGGCTCGGACGCCGCCGCTCCCGCCTGGATCGTCGACCCGCTCGACGGCACTGCGAACTTCGTCCGGGGCTTTCCTCACTGGGCGGTCTCCATCGGGCGGACCGCGGGCGGGCGGGACGGCGAGCTCGTTCTCGGCGTCGTCTGGGACCCGGTCAAGCGAGACCTCTTCGTGGCCGAGAAGGGCTCCGGCGCGTTTCGGAACGGCAATCGCGTCCGGGTCCCGCACCGGCCCGGCCTCTCGGGGGCCGCGCTCGCGACGGGCTTCCCGTTCCGCATTCAGGCGCGGATCGACACCTACCTGCGAATTTTCAAGGCGGTCTTTCTCGAGGTGCAGTCGATCCGGCGCGCGGGCAGCGCGGCCCTCGACCTCGCCTACGTCTCCGCAGGCATCTTCGACGGCTTCTTCGAGCTGGGTCTCTCCCCGTGGGACTCGGCGGCGGGAGCGGTCCTCGTCTCCGAGGCGGGGGGCGTCGTCACCGACTTCGACGGCGGCGGCGCGTGGCGGGAGCGCGGCAACATCCTCGCCGCCGGGCCGGCCGTCCACGCGGCCCTCGTGAAGCTCGTCGCGGACCTCGGGGTCCGCGACATCAACCTCTGAGCTCCGCGGTAGCATTCTTTCCGCAGATGAGTGGATGTCGTGAACGGGGCTGACCGCGTGGGCGACGCCGGGGTCGGCCCTGGCGTCAGTGGCAGGGAGAGGAGTCCCGATTGCGCGCTTCTCGAACGGGCGATCGAAGCCGCCGGGTTCGGGATCCTCGCGCTGGATCGGGGATCGGGCGGAATCGCCTACTTGAACGCCGCGGGAACCGAAATGCTTCGCGTCGTCTCCGACTTGCTCGGGAAGGACGCGACGGCGGTCTTCGCGGGGACGGTTCTCGCCGAGTCGAGAGAAATGACCGCGGCCGCGGCGACGGGAGGCCTGTCCCTTTCGCTCGGGGAGCTCGTGGTCGGCTACTCGCTCTACCCGACGGAAACCGAGCTCTGGGTCTTCTTCCGGGACGTCACCGAAAGGCACCGCCAGAGCTCCATCGCCGAGGCGCTCCGGCTCTCGGACGCGCTGCTCGGGGTCTTCACGTCCCTTCGGCACGACCTCGGCAATTCGGTGAACGCCGCGAAGACGTCCCTGGACGTCCTCCGGCGAGGCCTGGGCCGGCACGACGAGAAGGCAATCCTGCGCTACGTCGGCCGCGCCCTCGAGGCGCTCGCCCGCATGGAGGCGCTTCTCGGCACCCTTCGGGACTACGGCTTCGCCGAAACGCGCCTGGTGCGTCCCGTCCCCGTCGGGGAGGTCGTGGAGAGCGTCGTTCTCGATCGTGGACGCGGGCTCGCCGACGGCGGCATGACTCTCGACGTCGACGTCGAGGAAGGAGCCGTCGAGGTCCTCGCGGACCCGGCATCGCTGGAGGACGCGCTCGGCGACCTCGTGAGCCGGGCCGCATCCCGGGGTAGCGGCCAGGCGAATCCCGGAGTCCTCGTTCGGGTCGAGACGCGACGGGACACCGTCGCGATCCACGTCTCTTCCCGGGGACGCCAGGACGGGGCACCCGAGCCGACGGCCGAGGAGAACGACCTGAGGCTGCTCGTCGTCCGGCGTCTGGTCTCGCAGATGGACGCGACGTTCGAAGTGGAGGGCGGCGTCGCGACGGTCACGCTCCGACGGGCGAGAGGTGCGGATTGAAAGGGGTCGCCCGCACGCTCCTCATCGTCGATGACGACACGCTCTTCGGCGAGGCCCTCCGTTCGGAGCTGTCCTCGGACGAGCTGGACGTCGTCCTCGCCTCGACGTGCGCCGAGGCCGTTCGGTCGTGTCACGAGTGCCCGCCGGACATCGTGCTCCTCGACCAGCGCCTTCCGGACGGCTCCGGCGCCGCGCTCTGCCCGACGATCCTGGCGGCGAACGAGAGGGCGAAGATCGTCTTCGCGACGGCGCTGCCGAGCTTCGAGAACGCCCTCGAGGCGGTGCGCGCGGGCGCGGTCGACTACGTCTCGAAGCCTTGCGAGCTCGAGCAGATCCGGATGATCGTCTCCAGGTGCCTGAGGCTTCTCGATCTCGAGCGGGCCGAGAGCCGCGAGAGCCGCCGGCGGGAGACGGAGGCCAGGACCACGTCCCTCGTCGGAGAGGAGGGCGGCCTCTCCGACGTCGCGAGGCTCGTGGAGCTCGCGGCGGGCTCGGACGTTCCAGTCCTGCTGACGGGCGAGACGGGAACGGGCAAGAGCCTCGTGGCTCGCGCGATTCACTACCGGAGCTCACGGCGACAGGGCGAGTTCGTCTCCCTGAACTGCGCGGCCCTTCCCGAGAGCCTCATCGAAGCCGAGCTCTTCGGCTACGAGAAGGGGGCTTTCACTGGAGCTTCGGCCTCCCGGGAAGGTCTCTTCGAGCTGGCGGAGAGAGGAACTCTCTTCCTGGACGAGATCGGTGACATGCCGCCGGTGCTCCAGGGAAGGCTCCTGACGGTCCTCGAGGACCGGCTCGTCCGCAGGGTCGGCGGACGGGCTGCCCGCAGGGTCGACTTCCGGATCATGGCCGCGACGAACGTCGACGTGACCCAGGCGGTCTCCGAGCACCGGCTCCGGCAGGACCTCTTCTACAGGCTCGACGTCCTCCGGATCGACGTGCTGCCGCTCCGGCGACGGCGGGACGACATCCCTGCTCTGGTGCGGCATTTCCTTTCAGGTATCCCGGGCGTTCTGGCGGCGCCCCCGATGGGCGAGGACGAGATCGGGCGCCTGAAGGCCCATGACTGGCCCGGCAACATCCGGGAGCTTCGAAACGTCCTCGAGCGCGCGGCACTCCTTCGGCGTCCGGGCGAGCCGCTGCGCCCGTCTGCTTTCCTTCCGGCCGAAGCGAGTCGACCGGAGCCCGAGTCCCGCCCGGGCGTCTTTACGCTGGTGGAGGTGGAGGCCCGGACGATTCGGGACGCCGTCGCGGGGGCGGGTGGGAATCTGACGAGAGCGGCTCAGCTGCTCGGCGTGTCGGTCTCCACGCTGCGCCGAAAGCTCACCCCCGAGGAACGCCGGGCCAGCCGCTCAAACTGACCGCCCCCGCTCGTCTTGCGCGAGCAGCTCGGGCGGGCTCCCTGTTGGCGGGGCGACGCATTGCCGCAAGTCCCCTTCCAGAGCGCGTTTCGTCGACCCGCCCGGGAAGCGGCACCTTGGCAGTGCGCTTGCAACATGAGAGTCGATGGTCACGAACGCCACACGCACGGTGCTGATCGCCGACGATGAGACGCTCTTTACACAGAGCCTCTCGGAAGGGCTGCTCGCGCTCGAGTGGGGCCTCTCCGTCCGGACCGCGGCGAACGGACGCGAGGCCGTCGACGTTCTTCGGCGTGAGGCGGTGGACCTCGTCGTCACCGACCTGAAGATGCCGGAGATGGACGGGTTCGAGCTCCTCGCCTGGATGAGCCGGGAGACGCCGACCGTTCCGGTCATCGTCATGACGGCGTTCGGAACGCCGGAGATCGCGGAGCGGCTTCGGTCGTTCGGGCTCGAAAGCTTCGTGGAGAAGCCGGTCGACTTCGCGACGCTTTCCGAGCGGATCTCCGGCGCGCTCGACGACGCGGCGCGGGGGTTCGTGAGCGGCATCCCGTTGTCGACGTTCCTGCAGATCCTCGAGATCGAGCGACGGTCCTGCACGCTTCGCGTGCACAGCGGGGCCCGAGCCGGCCTCCTCCATCTCGTCGCGGGGGCGCCGTGGGATGCCGAAGCCGGGGATCTTCGGGGCGAGGAAGCGGCTGCCGAGATCGTGACCTGGACGGGAGCGGGCATCGAGATCCTCCCGGCGACCAGGGGAATCGAGCGCCGGGTGACGAGCACCCTCGGCCAGCTGCTGCTCGAAGGCTTCCGGATCATCGACGAAGAACGCGCATCCGCGCCGGCGAAAGCCGGCCTCCTGGAATCGAGGTCCCGGGAGACCGGGCCCGAGGGACACACAACCGAACTGAAGGAGGAACAGGTCATGTCAGCAGTCGATCAGCTCAAGGAATTCTCGTCCGTCGAGGGCTTCGCCGGAGCGGGGCTCTTCACTCCGACCGGGGAGGCGCTCGCCATCTACGCGCCGGGAACCGGCTTCTCGAAGGACATCGGCGTCCTGGCCAACAACGTCCTGATGAACGCCCAGAAGGCGTCGCTCGAGATGGGCGCTGGCCGCGGAAACCAGGTCCACGTCGAGGCCGAGAAGGCCCACATCCTCGCGCGCTGCCTGAACGAAGGGACGGACCCGCTCAAGTCGCAGCCCGGAAAGGCCCACATCCACCTCGTCCTCGCGCTCACCAGCGACGGCAGCATCGGCCTCGCGAAGATGCGCCTGAACCAGATCGTGGAGAGGCTCGCGGACGACTTCAGGCTCTAGCTCCGGAAACCGGGGCTCGCCGCGCTCCTGGTCGCGACGAATGGCGTCGCGACCAGGAGCGTTTCCCATTCCTCTGCCCCGTCTCGGCGCATACGATACGAGTTCCACGGTCCTGGACGAGGATGGGAGGACTCGGTGTTTCTTGCAGCGGTCGGTCGACGTGTTCGTCCGTTGGGACCTGCCAGCGGTAGAAGGACGCCGGAATGACGGACGGCCCCCCGTGGACGAACGTCTCGTACGGAGCCTGTCTCACGCTGAGGCAGGCACCGGCCCTCACGTGGATGAGCGACCCTGAAGGGCGGGTCGTTTTCCTGAGCGATCAGTGGTCGAGCTTCACCGGGATTCCCGTCCCCACGCTGCTCGGGGGGGCGCTTCTCGAGGTCATTCACCCGGACGACCGCGCTCAGGCGTACGCCGCCCTCGATGGGTTGGACAGGTGCGGGGCCCAGATCGTGCGGGAGTATCGCCTCCGACGAGCCGACGGGGTCTGGCGGGTCGTCCAGGACACGGCAGTGCAGGCCGGCGACGAGTCGGGACATGTCACGGGTCGAGTCGGGGTGTGCGAAGACGTCACCGAGCGGGTCGAGTTCCGAGCCCTCGTCCGGTTCCAGCGGGCCGTCAGCAGATGCCTCGCCGGAGCCCGCTACAGCGACGGTTTCCTCGAGGAGCTCCTCCGGACCATCTGCGTCGAAGGGGGGCTGGACGAAGCGACCGTCTGCCGCGTTTCGGAGGGCTCGCCGACTCGGCTGCGCGTCCGGTATTCCGTCGATGGCGCCGAGACGGCCGAGTGCACCTGCTGGAGGGCGAGCGAGGCCACCTGGACTTCCACCTTCCGTCCGGCCTGTTCCCGGATCTCGGTCCCCGTCGTCGGGAGCTATCCGATCCTGAGCGGTGGCTCCGTTTCCGGTTTGCTGACGCTCGCGAGCCGCAAGGGCGGGGAAGTCTTCCTTCCCCTCCTGGAGTCGATTGGCGGCACGGTGGCGATCCTCGGGGCCATGCTGGAGCGCAACGACGCGGAGGAGAAGCTTCGGACGAGCGAGGAACGCTACAAGGCGCTCCTGGAGCAGTCGTCCGAGGGGATCTACACATTTGATCCGGCGACGCACCAAATCCTGGAAGCGAACCGACGCTTCCTCCAGATCACGGGCTATTCGGCCGCGGAGGCCGCGAAGCTGACGCTCGAGGACCTCATCGCTCACGACGCCTCGAGCATCGCGACCAACGTCTCCCGAACCGTTGGAGGTAGCGAACCGCTGGTCGGCGAGCGCCTCTACCGGAGGCGGGACGGAGCGACGGTGCCGGTGGAGGTCTCGGCGTCGCTCGTGACCTGGGCGGAGGAGCAGGTGGTCCTCGTGAACGTCCGGGACGTGAGCGAGACGCACGCATCCGCCGTGGCGCTTACGGACCTTTCCCAGCGCCTCCGGCTCATCCTCGACTCGACTTCCGACGGGATTCTCGGTCTCAACGCGGACGGCCGGATGACCTTCGTGAACAAGGCGGCCGCGTCACTCCTGGGGTGGAGCGCCGGAGACATGCTGGGCGCGGACTCGCACCGGTGCTGGCATCATACGAAAGTCGATGGGAGTTCCCACCCGGCCGCGGAGTGCCCCATCCTGACGTCGATGAGGACGGGGACCCGGGTCTCCGTCTCCGACGACGTCTTCTTCCGGAAGGACGGAAGCCGGTTCCCCGTTCGGTACGAGGCATCGCCGAAACGGGAGGACGGCCGGATCATCGGAGCCGTAATCGTCTTCCGGGATATCTCGCGCGAGGAAAGGCTCGAGTCGATCGCCGCGGCCGTGGAGACGATGAACAGCCTCGGATTCGTCTTCTCCGCGGTTCGCCACGAGCTCGGCAATCCGGTGAATTCGGTCAAGATGGCCCTCTCGGTCCTTCGGAAGAACCTCGACCGTTTCGACGCCGAAACCGTCAGGGATTTCGTCGACAGGTCTCTCCTCGAGCTGGGCCGCGTCGAGGAGCTGCTCGCGAGCCTCCGGACCTACAGCCTCTACGAGGACGTCCAGCTCCGCGTCCTCGACCTGACGGGATTCGTCCGCGACTTCGTCGATTTCGTCTCCCGCGACTTCGCGGCCCGCGGCGTCTCCGTCGTGGCGGAGCCGCAAGACGACCCGGTCTTCGCGGCGGCGGATCCGAGGGCGCTTCGCCACGTCCTTCTGAACCTCGTCGCGAACGCGGCGGAGGCCATGGAGGCCAGGGGAGGAAGTATCCGGCTCGGGGTTCTCTCCGAAGGGGATTGGGCCGGCATTCGGGTCGAGGACGACGGCCCCGGGATGTCGACGGACACCCTCGGCAACCTCTTCCGGCCCTTCTACACGACGAAGACGAAGGGGACCGGCCTCGGCCTCGTGATCGCGAAGAGAAGATGATGACGAAGATGGGCGGGGCGATCGACGCCGTCAGCGCCTCGGGAGCGGGCACGACGATGTCGCTGTCGCTGCGGGCCGCGCCGCCGCCGCCTCCGGACTGACCGGCTCCGCGCGAGCCACGCCGCCCCGTCCGCCGATCAGGGCGCCCGGCGGACCGAAATCCGATTTTGAGGGTCATATAATTGAGCAAGGTCAATCGACTGATCGAGCACCTCGAGAGGTATCGCGATGTGTTTCCCGGCTCGACCTCAAGCCCGGTTCTCGAACGCGAGTGGCCTTGGCGGATTGGGGCGCGGGGATCGCCGCGGGGTCGGCGACCCGGGGTCACCCTGCCGGAGGCGGTCGTGAGCTCCTCCCGCCGGCAGATCCGGCTCGGCTTCACCGACGAGCCGTTCCCGGAAGGAACCCACATGTGCCACATCTTCAGCGACGAGGAAGAGCAGGGCGACGTGATCTCGCGCTACGTCGCCTCCGGCCTCGCCGAGGGAGAGCAAGTGTGCTACTTCGCCGACACGAGGTCGGTTGACGAGACCCGGACACGGCTCGGAAACCTCGGCGTTCCGGTCCCCGCCGGCGACGACCAGCAGCTCCTCGTGGCGTCCGCCGTCGACATGTACTGTCCCGACGGCACCTTCGTCCCGGACCGGATGCTCGCGAACTTCCCGATCGTCTACAACGCCGGCCGCGAGGCGGGCTTTGCGGGCGTGCGTGCCACCGGAGAGATGTCCTGGGCCCGACGGGGCCTTCCCGGCTCAGAGAGGCTCATCGAGTACGAGTCCCGCATCAACACGGTCGTGCGCGAGACCCCGCTCACCGCGGTCTGCCAGTACGACGCGCGGCTCTTCGACGGGGCCACGCTCTTCGAGGTCCTCATCGTCCATCCCGTGATGATCGTTCGCGGCCGGATCTCCCGGAACCCGTACTACCTCCCGCCGGAGGAGTTCCAGAGGAGGGCACGTGGTCTCGCGGGAAAACCCGGCTGAGGAAGGGGCGCTTCGCGCCGACGTCCTCGGACGTCTGCTCGTCGTCCAGCAGGCGCTGGATGTCCTGCCGAACGAAGAGGAAATCGCTGGTTTTCTGTGCAGGGCGCTGAGCGAGGTCCCCGGCGTCAAGGGCGCCTGCCTCGCCCTCGAGGGCCGCCCGATCGTCGCGAAGACCGAGCTCGAGGGCGCCTGCCTGAAAGCGCGGGGAGCCGGTGTCGCCGTTCCGGGAGAGCCCCTGCCGGACCTGCCCGCAAGCGCCTCGTATCCGGTTCGTACGGTCCGGCGTTCCTACGGCCTGCTCGCGCTTGCTCTCCGGGAGCCGGGAGCCTTCGACCCGTACCGTCCCGTTGTCTCCAACGTCGTCGGGACGATCGCTGCGGCGCTGGAGACGAGAGAGCTTCTCCGGATCACGTCGGTAGCCCGGGACCAGCTCGAAGCGCTCGTCGAGACGCGGACGAGCGAGCTCGCGGAGCGGACCGGACGCCTCGTCTCCGAGATGGCCGAGCGGGAGAGGGCGACGGCCGCGCTCGCCGAGAGCGAGGAGCGGCTCCGGCTGGTTGCCGCGAACGCGCAGGATGCCATCGTCGTCCTCGACGAAACCGGCCGGGTCACGATGTGGAACCCGGCCGCGGAGCGGATCTTCGGGCGGAGCCGATCCGAGATGATCGGGCAGGATATCCACGAGGCCATCGCGCCGACGCGCTCCCTCGAAGCGTTCCGGCGTGGGTTCGCGGCCTACGCCCGGTACGGAATCGGGCCCTTCGTCGGGAGGTCGATCGAGCTCGCGGCGCTCCGTCCGGACGGAGCGGAGTTCCCGGTCGAGGTATCGGTCTCTCCGGTCAGGGTCCGCGGTCATTGGCACGCGATCGGGATCATCCGCGACATCACGGAGCGGAAGCGCGGAGACTCGGTGCGCGACGCGCTCGCCGCGATCGTCCGTTCCACGACCGACGCCGTCGTCGGCAAGACGACGGAAGGCCTCGTGACGAGCTGGAACGCCGGGGCCGAGCGCCTGTACGGATACGCCGCCGAGGAAATGATCGGTCAGCCGCTCGCCAGACTCGCCCCCCCCGGGAAGACCGAAGAAGTCCATCGGCTTACGGAACTGGCCCGGGCGGGGCAGATCGTCGAGGACTACGAGACGCGTCGGGCCCACAGGGACGGGCGCCTCCTGGACGTCTCTCTCACGCTGGCTCCGATCCGCGACGATGCGGGTATCGTGATCGGGGTCTCCACGATCGCGCGGGACATCACGCGGCGCAAGGAAGCGGAGCGGGCGCTCCGGGAGAGCGAGGCGCGGCTCGAGGAGGCGCAGCGCATCGCCCACATCGGGAGCTGGGAGTTCTCGATCGGCGACGGAGCGCTCATCTATTCCGAGGAAGCCCGCAGGATCTATGGCCTCGAGGACCGCTCTTCCGTCGCGACCTACGCGGCGTCCCTCGAGAGCATCCACCCCGCGGACCGGCCGGTCGTCGTCGCGGCGGTGAAGGAGGTGCTCGAGGGGAAGAGCGCCTTTCCGATCGACTACCGGATCGTCAAACCGGGCGGGGTCGTTCGCCACGTCCTCGGGACGGCGAAGGTCGCCCGCGACGCCGCGGGGCGCCCGAGCAGGATGGTCGGAACCGTCCAGGACGTCACGGAACGGAGAGAGGCGGAACTGGCTCTCCGGCGCACGAACCGGTCCTTGAGGACGCTCTCGTCGTGCAACCAGACGCTCGTCCGGGCCACCTCCGAGCCGGACCTCCTGGAAGGCATGTGCACGATTCTCGTGGAGGAGGGCGGGTTCCGGCGCGCCTGGACCGGTCTCGTGGCGGGAGAGCCCGGGGGGCTCACGCCCGCCGCCTGTCGCGAGCGCGACGCGGATGGCAAGAGGTCGAGCACGGCCGGCGTCCTGGCTCCGGGTTCGCCCGAGCAGGAGGTCGCCTCGCTGGCCGTGTGCTCCCGCGAGCCTCGTGTCAATCTCGGAGAGTTCCCTGGGCCGGGCGATCGGGATGGTGTCCACGAGGGTTCCCGCCCCGGCCCCGGGTCCATCGTCGCGGTGCCGCTCCTGCAGCAGGCAGAGGTCCTCGGGGTGCTCGTCCTCAACGCCGACGAGCCCGGCACTTTCGACGAGGAGGAGATCCGGCTCGTCTCGGAGCTCGCGAGCGATCTCGCTTTCGGGATCGAGGCGCTCCGGGCCAGGTCGGAGAAGAAGGAAGCCGACCGGGAGAAGCAGAAGTACCTCGTCCAGATACGGCAGAACCTGGAGGAGACCGTCGAGACGATTGCGGCCACGGTCGAGGCACGCGACCCGTATACCGCGGGTCACCAGCGGCGCGTGGCCGCCTTCGCCGCCGCGATCGCCAGGGAGCTCGGCCTCGGAGAGGAGGTCGTTCAGGGTATTCACCTCGCGGGGACGATCCACGATCTCGGGAAGATCAAGGTCCCCGCGGAAATCCTTGCCAGACCTGGCCAGCTTTCCGAGATCGAGGAGAGGATCATCCAGATCCACCCGGAAGCCGGCTGGGAGATCCTGAAGGGGGTCGTATTCCCCTGGCCGATCGCCGAGATGGTCCTGCAGCACCACGAGCGGCTGGACGGCTCCGGATACCCGCGGGGTCTCAGTGGAGAGCAGGTCTCGCTGGGCGCGCGCATCCTCGGTGTCGCCGACGTCGTGGAGGCGATGGCGAGCCACCGGCCGTATCGCCCCTCCCGCGGCCTGGAGGCCGCGCTCTCGCAGGTCGAGGCCGGTCAGGGCGTCCTCTTCGACGCCGCGGTCGTGGACGCGTGCATGACCCTCTTCCGCGAGAAAGGATACCGGTTCGAGGATTGAGCTTGCTCCCGGGAGGCGCGGCGGGGGTCGGACGGATCCCCCGGCGGAAGGACGATACGCGATGCCCGAGCTGACCACGATTCCAGAGGCGAGGCTCTCCCGCCTGAAGGCTGGCCTGACCCGGCTCGCACAGGAGAAGCTGCAGCTGGCGCAGGTCGCCCTCCTGATGGCACGCATGAAGGAGGGGCAGGGGTACGAGACGGTCTTCGCCGGGCTGCTCCGCTTCCTGACGGAGAGCCTCGGCAGCCAGGGCGCGACGCTGTACTACCGGATCGACGGAACCCTCTTTCGCCACGATCTCTTCGGCAGGCAGGAGATCCCCGGCGAGATCGGAGACGGGCTCGTCCGGTATGTCTTCGAGACCCGGGAGACCGTCTCGAGGGAGTTCCCCTGTAGCCGGACCGGCGCGAAGACGCCCGGGATCGCGGGAGGCGTGACGAGGGCGATACCGCTTCTCGCAGGAACGGAGCTCGTGGGAGTCCTTCGGTACGACGACCCCTCCGCCGCGGGTCGTCGCGAGGGCGACGGGGTGCCGCCGATCCTGCCCTTCGCGAGCGTGGTGCTCAGTAACGGAATCGCGGCCGAGACGCGAGACCGGCGGGCGTCCGGCGAGGCGAGCCGCCCGGATTGCGATCCGGACGAGGACGTCGCCGGGCCGGCGAGGGAGGAAGGGGAGCTCGCGCAGGCGAAGGAAGAGCTGGAGAGGCGCGTCGACGAACACGCCGCCGAACTGGGCGGGATTCTCGACGGGACGGCCTCTCCGGTCTTCTCCCTGGACCGGGAATACCGGTACGTCGCCTTCAACCGGAGCCACGCCTCGGTGATGCGGACGCTCTTCGGCGCAGAGATCGAGGTCGGCTACAGCCTCCTCGACTCCATGACGGTGCAGCGGGACCGGGAGACGGCAAAGAAGAACCTCGATCGGGCCCTGGCTGGCGAGACCCTTCTGGAGTCGGGCCCCTCCGGCGATGAGTCCGGGGCGAGAAAGCACTTCGAGGTCTCCCACCACCCCGTGCTGGCGACCGACGGCTCGGTGATCGGGGTCGCCGTCTTCGTCGGCGACGTCACCGAGCGTCGGCGCGCCGAAGAGGATCGCCTGGCCCACCTGCGCTTCTTCGAATCTCTCGATCAGGTCAACCGGGCCCTGCAGGGAACGAACGACCTCGAGCAGATGATGAGCGACGTCCTCGACGCGGTCCTGGCCATCTTCGGCTGCGACCGGGCGTGGCTCGTCTTCCCGTGCGACCCGGAGAGCGCGACCTATCGCGTGCCGATGGAGCGGACCCGGCCGGAGTATCCCGGTGCGCTCGCCCGGGAGCTCGAAGTACCGGTGGATCCGGAAACAGCCGCGGTGCTCCGGGCACTGGGGGGGTCGAGCGAACCCGTGACCTTCGGTCCCGGATTGGCAGAGCCGCTGCCGATAGCCCTCTCGGAGCGTTTCCACGTCCAGTCGCAGATCGCGGTGGCCGTCTACCCCAAGGCGTCCAGGGGATACGCCTTCGGGCTGCACCAGTGCTCTTATCTGCGAACCTGGACCGCGGACGATGCAAAGCTCCTTCGGGAGATCGGCCGGCGCCTGGGCGATGGCCTGACCAGTCTTCTGACGTACCGTGACCTCGAGGGAAGCGAAGAGAGATACCGGACGCTCATTCAGAGGATTCAGGCCGCGGTCGTCGTGCACGGCGCCGACACCCGGGTCCTGGCCTCCAACCGCAAGGCGCAGGAGCTGCTCGGGCTGTCGGAAGACCAGCTTCTGGGAAAGGCGGTCGCGGATCGGGACTGGCAGTTCTTCCGCGTCGATGGCAGCGTCGTTCCTCCCGAGGAATTCCCGGCCCACCGGGTCTCTGCGACCCGCCAGCCGGTGAAGGATCTCGTCGCCCGGATCCACCGGTCCGGGGGGAACGGCTCGAGCGATGTGTGGGTCCTCGTCAACGCGGATCCGGTCCTCGGCAGGGACGGCGAGATCTCCCAGGTGATCGTGACCTTCAGCGACATCACCGAGCTCAAGCGGCTCGAGGCCGAGCAGGCGCGCGCAAGCCGGGCTCTGCGGATGCTCAGCGACAGCAACCAGGCGCTGATTCGCATCTCGGACGAGAAGGCGCTGCTGGAGGAGGTCTGCCGGATCGCCGTCCGCGTGGGGGGCTTCTGCCTGGCGTGGGTCGGGATCGTCGAGCACGACGAGGGAAGGACGTTGCGCCCGGTGGCCCAGGCAGACCTCGGCCCGGAAGCCGCCGGGTCCGCCGGCGATACCTGGGCGGAGGACGGTCTCGGTCGAGTCCCGGCCGACGCCGCGATCCGAACGGGACGACCCTGCCTCGTGCACAGCATCCTTGCGGATCCCGACCTCGCTCCCTGGCATGACACGGCGGCCCGGAGGGGCTACGGATCCCTCATCGCCCTCCCTCTCGCGAGCGAGGGTCGGGCCCTCGGAGCGCTCGTCATCTACGCGGGGGACGAGGACGCATTCGACTCCCGGGAGGTCGCGGTGCTGGAGGAGCTGGCGGGCGACCTGTCCTTCGGCGTGACCGCCGTGCGGACTCGGGCGAAACGGGATCGGGCGGAGGGGCGCCTCCTCAGGGAGGCCGAACGTTGCTCGAGTCTCCTCGACCTCTTCCTTTCCTCGCCGCAACTGTCGGAAAGGCAGGTCTACGACGGCGTGCTCGAGCTGGCGGTCCGGCTCACCGGAAGCACGATCGGCCTGCTGTTCCTCGTCTCCGAGGACCAGGAGACCGTCCGGCTGTCGGCCTTGCACGAAGTGGCGCCCGAGAGCTGCCCGCCACCGTTCGACGTGCTCTGCCCGATCGAAGAGGCCGGCTCGTGGGTCGACTGCGTGAGGGCCGGCGTGCCCGTCCTTCACAACGACCTCTCCGCGTCGCACGGCCAGAAGGCCGTGCTGACGGGTCGCGTGCCGCTGCGGCGGTCCCTGAGCGTGCCGGTCGCCGAGGAGGGCGTCGTCCGGATCGTCTTCGGCGTGGCGAACAAGGACGTGGATTTCGACGAGGACGACGTCTTTCAGGTCCAGCAGATCGCGGGTGAGCTGCAGAAGCTCATCCGGCAGCGACACGCCGTCGAGCGCGTCGAGTTCCTCGGCCGGCTCTATCGCACGGTGTCGGAGATGAACCAGGTCATCGTGCGGGAGAAGAGCCGGGACCGCCTCCTTGCGGAGGTCTGCCGGATCGGAGTCGAGCACGGCGGATTCGCCATGGTGTGGGCCGGTCTGGTCGACCCGACTGGCGGGACCGTGCGGCCGGCGGGCGCTGCCGGGCTCGAGGCGGGCTACGCCGACGATCTGGAGATCCGGCTCGATGCACCTTCGGCCGAGCTGCGGCCCGCGGCCCGGGCGATCGTCGAGAACCGCGCGGTCGTCGTGGACGACACCGAGACCGACCCGGGCTTCGAGTTGTGGCGGGACGCCGCACAGAAGCGCAATTTCCGTTCCTGCGCAGCCTTCCCGGTGCGCGCGAACGGACTCGTCCGGGGCGTGCTCGCGGTCTACGCCGGCGAGGCCGGGGTGTTCCACGGCGAGGTTGCGAACCTCCTGGGCGAGCTCGCCGCCGACCTCGGCTTCTCGCTCCGTGCCCTCGAGACGGACGAGCTGCGCGCCGAGGCCGAGCAGGCGCTGCGCGCCGAGCGAGGGCTCTTCGTGGGCGGACCCACGGTGGTGTTCAACTGGAAGGCCCGGGAGGGCTGGCCGGTCGAGTACGTGTCGCCCAACGTGACGCAGCAGTTCGGGTACGCCCCGGAGGACTTCACCAGCGGCGCGGTCCTCTATGCCGGAATCGTGCATCCGGACGACCTCGAGCGCGTAGGCGCCGAGGTGTCCGCCTTCGGCGTGCGGGGTGTGTCCTCGTTCGAGCAGACGTACCGCGTTCGCCGGGCTGATGGCCGCTACCGCTGGATTCACGACTTCACCACGGTTCTCAGGGGAGGGGACGGGACGATCACCCACTACCAGGGATACGTGCTGGACGTCACCGAGCGCCGACGGGCCGAGGACGCGCTGCGCGACAGCGAGGAGCGATACCGCCTCATCGCCGAGAACACCGCCGACACGATCTCCGTCATGGACCTCGACCTCCGTCTCACGTTCGTCAGTCCGTCCGTCCGGAAGCTGCGCGGATACACGGTCGAAGAGGCGATGGGTCAGGCCCTGGAGCAGGTCGTCACGCCGGCGTCGTTGCCGGCGGTCTCGAGGCTGCTGGACGAGCAGATTGCCCTCGAGACGAGAGGAGGAGCGGATCCGTCGAGATCCGCAACCCTCGAGCTCGAGGAGTACTGCAAGGACGGGTCCACGATCTGGGTCGAGGCCGTGGTCTCGTTCCTTCGGGACGGTGCGCTCACGCCGACCGGAATCGTCGCCGTCACGAGGGACGTCACGAAACGGAAGGAGGCCGACCTTCGGCTCGCGGAGAGCGAGCAGAAGTACCGGATACTGGCGGAGAGCTCTCCGGACAACATCATCCGATACGACGCCGAAGGCCGCATGGTGTACGTCAACGCGAACCTGGAACGGACCGTGGATTTCGATTTCGGGTCGCGCGTGGGGACGATTCCTGCGGAGGAGCCTGCCTTCTCCGTTTTCCAGCCGTACCTCGCGAAGCTGCAGGAGGTGATCCGGTCGGGTCAGCCCGCCGAGCTGGAGATGGACGTCGCGAGTCCCGCCGGCGGGAGCCGGACCCACAGCATTCGCTTCGTACCCGAGCGCAGCGACGACGGGCGGATCGTCGGCGCGCTGGCGTTCGGTCGAGACATCACCGAGCGGAAGGAGGCGGCCCGCGAGAGGCAGCGGTACCTCGTGCAGCTGCGCCAGAATCTCGAGGACGCCGTCGCGGCGATCGCGGCGACGGTCGAGGCGCGCGACCCGTACACGGCCGGCCACCAGAAACGCGTCGCCGCGCTCGCCGCGGAAACGGCGAGGGAGCTGGGGCTCGACGAGGAGACCGTGCAGGGGATCCACCTCGCCGGGACCATTCACGACCTCGGCAAGATCAAGATTCCCGCCGAGATCCTCGCGAGGCCGGGCGGCCTTTCCGCGCTTGAGACCCGCCTCGTCCGGATCCACCCGGAGGCAGGCTGGGAGATCCTGAAGGGGGTCGAATTCCCATGGCCCATCGCGGAAATGGTCCTTCAGCACCACGAACGGATGAACGGCTCCGGGTACCCGTATGGACTGCGCGGAGAGCAGATATCACTCGGTGCGCGCATCCTTGCGGTGGCCGACGTCGTCGAGGCGGTGGCGAGCCACCGGCCGTACCGCCCGGCGCGCGGGCTCGAACTCGCTCTCTCCGACATCGAGCGGGATCCGGAGAGTTGCTTCGACCCCGCGGTCGTGAGAGCGTGCCTCAGCCTTTTTCGCGAGAAGGGATTTCAGTTCAGGGACTGAAATCCCTCGCGAGCCAGCGCCGGCGTCCCTTCGGGGGGCCCGGGTCCCGACCTCTCACCAGGGCAGCCCGCGCACCTCCCGCGCGCGCCGGTAGACGAGCTCGTAGTCGTTGGCCGAGCGGCCCCACGAGAAGTCCGCCTTCATCCCGTTCCTCACGAGCCGCGACCAGGCGTCGCGGTGGAAGAAGGCGTTCTGGGCGTGCAGGATCTCGGCGGCGAGGGCGTGGGGAGAGGGATCGTCGAAGTGGAAGCCGGTGGCCCAGTCGAGGTTCTCGCCGTGGAGGCCGATGATCGTGTCGGCCAGCCCCCCGGTGCGGCGGACGATCGGGACGGTGCCGTAGGCGAGCGCGTACATCTGCGTGAGGCCGCACGGCTCGTAGCGGGAGGGGACGGCGAGGGCGTCGCTTCCGGCCTGGATCTTGTGCGAGAGGGCGTCGTCGTAGCCGATGAACCCCTTGAACCGGCGCGGGTAGTGCGCCTCGAGGAGCCGCATCGCCCCTTCGAGCGCCGGCTCGCCGGATCCGAGGACCACGATCCTGACGCCCCGGCGGATCAGCTCGGGAGCGGCCTCCAGGAGGATGTCGTATCCCTTCTGGGGAGCGAGGCGGCCGACGGAGCCGACGATCATCGCCGGGTCCGCCGGCTCGAAGCCCGCGAGCCGGCAGAGGTCGGCCCGGCATTCGAGCTTTCCACGGAGGTCGTCGAGGCCGTAGTGCGATACGAGGTGCGCGTCCGTTTCGGGGTTCCACTCCTGCCGGTCGATGCCGTTCAGGATGCCGGCGAGCCGCGAGGCCTTGAGCCGGAGGACGCCGTCGAGGCCGGCGCCCCCCTCCGGGGTGCGGACTTCCCACGCGTAGGTCGGCGAGACGGTCGTCACCATGTCGGCCGCGACGATCGCCCCCTTCAGCATGTTGATCGCGCCGCCGTGCTCGAGGAGGCCGCCGGTCCACGTCTCGGGCGGCAGCCCGAGGACGGGGAGCTTCTCGGGGCCGTAGATCCCCTGGTAGCCGACGTTGTGGATCGTCAGGACCGAGGCGACGTCGTCGAACCAGGGGTCGCGCCAGGAGCTCCAGGCGCCGAGCATCGGGGCGAGGCCGGGGTGCCAGTCGTGGGTGTGGAGCACCTGCGGCCGCTCGCCCATCCGCTTCATCGCCTCGACGGCGGCCCTCACGAAGAGGCTGAATCGCCAGATGCCGTCGTCGGCGCCCTGCTCGTTCTTCGCGTAGAGCCCGCCGGGGCGGTGGAAGAGAGGGTCGTGCGCGACGAAATGGACGGGGACCGTGGAGCCGGGGAGCGTCGAGCGGAGGATGGCGACCCGATGGGTGCCTCCCAGGATCGACACGTCGAAGGGTTCGATCTCCTGCTCGGGCCACGTCCCGCGGCGGCGGAACCACTCGGCGGCCTCGAGAAAGAACGGAACCCAGACGTCGACGTCGTGGCCCGTCGCCGCGAGCGCCTTCGGAAGGGACGAAGCGACGTCGCCGAGGCCCCCCGTCTTGGCGAAGGGTGAGACCTCGGCCGAAAGGTTCGCAACGCGCATCAGCTCTCCATTTCTCCCGCGGCTTCGCGGGATTCCCACAGGACGGCAGCCCAACCGGCCACCTGGCTCGTTTCTCCGAAAGCATCCCCCGGGTCTCCCCGCGCCGCGAGCCGCGCGCTCGTGGCCGGCAGGGACCCACCCACCTCCGCCCGGAGTGCCCGCGCGTCGCCTTCGCAGAAGAGTCCGGCGATCGCGGGGAGCCGGACGGCCTCGCTCAAAACACGATCACCGACACTTCCGCGGACTTCCCGCCGCACGTCGCGCGTATCGTGGCCGAGCCGGGGCCGATCCCAAGGACCGTCCCGCCGGAGCAGGTGGCCACCATCGGGTCCGAGGAGGACCAGGTCGCGGCGACGTCCGCGATCGATCCCCCCTGAGGGTCCCGCGCGACGAGCGTGACCTTCCCCAGCTCGCCCACCTTGAGAGGAATGTTCAGGGGAGAAGCCTCGAGCGTGCCGATGGTCCTGAAGATGACGACGATGTCGCAGGTGCCGGAGACGTCGCCCACGCTGGCCTTGACGTTGGCCTTTCCTTCGCCCGTGGTCGTGACGAGTCCGGAGGCGTCGACCGTCGCGACCTTCGGAGCCGAGCTGGTCCACTCCGCCTTCGACTCGACCTCCTTGCCCTTGCTGTCCTTCACTTCGAGCTTCAGGGGGAACGTCGAGCCGGGAGGGCCGGCGAGCGTCGTCCGCGAGGGGAAGACGTTCACGACGGCGATGTCGAGGACCTCGAGCGCGACGACGGCCTCCAGGGGCGGGTCGCCGAGCCGCGCGGTGATCATCGCCTTCCCCTGGCCGACCGTCCTCACGGAGCCCGTCAGGGCGTCGACGGTGGCGACCTTGGGGTTCGAAGACTCCCAGCTGACCCCCTTGCCCGGAACGATCTCCCCCTTCTTGTCGACGACGTCGCCCCCCACGGAGACGGTGCGCGCCAGGCCGTAGACCTTCAGCTTCGTGCTCTTCAGACGGATCTCGGTCGGCTTCTGGCCGCAGGCGAGGGAGAGAACGGCGGCGAGGGCGAGCGCCACGCCGGGGAGGAGACGATTGCGTCGGCTCATTTCGTCCGGATTTTACCGCGCGTCGCCGTTCTCGGCCTCGTCGAGGAGCAGCGGCCGGAAGTCGCCCGCCCGCGCCATGCGGGCGAGGATCCGCGCGGCCCGCCGATCGTGGCGCCCCGGGTTCTTCAGGAAGAGCCGCGGGCCGGGGATCATCGCCGCGAGCCACGCCGCCTGCGACCGGGTGAGCGCCGAGGCGGGGACCCCGAAATGCTTCCGGGCCGCCGCCTCGCACCCGAAGACCCTCTCGCCCCATTCGATGCCCGAGAGGTAGTGGGCGAGGATCGACCGCTTGGGGAGAAGGAGCTCCATCGTCAGTGCGATGGCCGCCTCGCGCCCCTTTCTCGTCCAGCTCCGGTCGGAAGAGAGCCAGAGGTTCTTGGCGAGCTGCTGGGTGATCGTCGACGCGCCCACGGGCCGCCGCTTCGGACTGCGCCGGTTCCGCGCCCGGGCGGCCTTCACGGCGTCCCAGTCGATCCCGTGGTGCTCGAAGAACCGGGCGTCCTCGGCGACGAGGACGGCCGTGACGAGGTGGGGCGAGACCTTCTCGAGGGGGACGGGGCGGCGGTCGATCTGACCGCTCTTGCCGGCCGCGACGAGGCTCTCCCGCCTCGCCTCGAGGAAGGCGGTCGTCGACGGGGGAGAGAACCTCAGGGCGAGGATCCGCGGAACCGGGATGAAGAACCCGAACAGGAAGACGAAAGCGAGGGCCGCGGCGAGGAGGAGGAGCCTGGCTCGCCGCGAGCCCCCGGAACGACGGGTCATCGGGCCCCGCGCGCCCTCGTCAGCCGAGGGCTTCGGTGAGCGTGGCGCGGAGGCGCTGGACGCCGAGGAGCGCTTCGTCCTTGCCGAGCGTCAGCGCCGGACGGAGACGGATGGCGTTCTCGCCCGACGCCAGGCCCATGACGTTGTGCTTCTGGAGCCAGGTGGAGAGGACCTTGCCGCGGGTGGCTCCGTCGGGGAGGTCGAACGCGATGAAGAGGCCCTTCCCGCGGACGTTCCCCATCTTCCCGGGGAACTCGAGCGCGAGCTCCTGGAGCTTTTCCATCAGGAACTCGCCGACGACGCGGGCGTTCTCGACGAGAGACTCCTCCTCGATGATTTCGAGGTACCGGCAGGCCCGGACCATGTCGGCGAGGTTGCCTCCCCAGGTCGAGTTGATGCGGGAGGACACGGTGAAGACGTTCTCGGGCTCGTCGAAGATCCGGTCGTTGGCGGCGAAGCCGCAGACCTGCATCTTCTTGCCGAAGGAGAAGAGGTCGGGGTCGACGCCGTAGTTCTGGAAGCCCCACATCCGCCCGGTGAGGCCGATGCCGGTCTGGACCTCGTCGAAGATGAGGAGCATCTCGGCGTCGTCGCAGAGCTGCCGGAGCGCGGAGAGGAACTCCGGCCGGAAGTGGTTGTCGCCCCCCTCGGCCTGGATCGGCTCGATGATCAGGGCCGCCACGTCGTCGCGGTTCTCGACGAGGGCCTGCTTCACCTGCGCGAGCGCGAGCGCCTCGACCTTCTTCACCCGCTCGAGCTCCGCCTCGTCGACGGGGAACCTGAGCTTGGGGTTGACGATCCGGGGCCACGGGAACTTCGGGAAGTACATCGTCTTCCGCGGGTCGGCGGTGTTCGTCAGGGAGAGCGTGTAGCCGGTCCGTCCGTGGAAAGCCTGCTCGAAGTGGATGATCTGGTGCCCCACCTCGCGCCGGTAGCCCTTCCGGAAGTTCTTCCTCACCTTCCAGTCGAAGGCGGCCTTCAGAGCGTTCTCGACGCCGACGGCGCCCCCCTCGACGAAGAAGAGGTGGGCGGCGTGGCTCGGCGGGACGGCGACCCGCGAGAACGTCTCGACGAACCGGGCCATCTCCTGCGTGTAGATGTCGCTGTTGGCGGGCTTGGTGACGGCGGCCCGCTGCAGCTCGGAAAGGAACGCGGGCTCCTTCAGCTTCGGGTGGTTGTAGCCGATCGGGACCGTCGCGAAGTGGGAGAAGAGGTCGAGGACCTCGACGCCGTGGAGGCTGTCGTGGATGAAGCTTCCATGCGACCGGTCCAGGTCCATGACGACGTGATAGCCGTCGACGAGCATGTGGCGTCCGAGCGTGCCGAGCACGTTCTCCGGGGCGATCGGGGTGGTGATCGACATGGTTTGTCCCCTGCCTGGCGCCCTCCTGCCGAGGGCGCAAAGAAGGCATGTTAGCAGGGGCGGGGGGGGCCGGAGGACGCGGCGGTCAGGTCTTGAGGAGGACGCTCGAGAAGGAGGGGGGGCCGCTCTCCCGGCGGGCGCTGACGACGCAGTTCTTTCCGGCGTCCTTGGCGTAGTAGAGCGCGGCGTCGGCCTTCTTCAGGAGCTCGTTCTTCTGCTCGGCCGGAGGGCGTCCCGGGGTGCAGTGCCGGCGGTACGAAGCGACGCCGATCGAGATCGTGATGACGCCCTTCAGCTTCAGGGCCGGCTCGCCGGGCCCGATCGCCATCGGAAGGAAGGTCCACTCCTGGATCGCGGCGCGGATGTGCTCGGCGACCTCCATTCCCTGCGCGAGGTTGCAGTCGAGGAGGATCACGGTGAACTCGTCCCCGCCGTAGCGGCAGGGGAGCGAGGTCGTCGCGGCGAGCTGGCGCTGGAGGACGAAGGAGACCTCCCTGAGGATCTGGCTTCCCGCCAGGTGCCCGTGCTCGTCGTTGACGGCCTTCAGGTGGTCGCAATCGAGGAAGAGGAGCGTCAGGTCTCCGTCGGCCCCGCCCGCGAGCTTGTCGATCTCCTGCTGGAGCTTCTTGTGGAAGTAGCGGTCGTTGTAGAGCGCGGTGAGCGAGTCGCGCCGCGCCACCTCGCGGGCCCGCCGTTCGTCGAGGAGGTTCTGGAGGGCCAGGGAGAGGGTGTCGCCGAAGAGGGCCATCAGCCGCTCGTCGCGCTCGTCGAAGCCCCCGCCCGAGCGGTTGACGAGAACGAGGGAGCCGCAGACGTGGGACTCGATGACGACCGGCACGCCGAGGGCGGAGCGGACGGGGGAGGCGAACCTCTCGTCGGTCTCGAGCGAAAGGGCGCGCGCCCCCTTCATCTCGTTCACGGCCGTTCGCTCTCCGCGCGCGTAGGTGAACCCCGCGATCCCGTCGACGGGCCGCACGCTCACGCCGACGGCGGTTTCCCGAAAATCGCCGGCGGTGGCGATGACGGTCAGCTCGTTGCGGGAGCGGTCGTCTTCTTTGGCGACGGGGTCGTCGAGGAGGAGCACCGCCGCTTCGGCCGGGACGAAGTCGAGCGCCTTCTTCACGAGCGTCATCAGGAATCGCTCGGGGGCCGTCCCGCTCGTCTCGTCGAGGAGCCGGTGTCGCTCCATGAAACGGGCGAGCTTCGCCGGCGCGAGGACCCGTGAGGGAACGGTCACATCCTCATTCTAGGCGCTCTTGCGCACGCGGACCCTTCCGAGGACGGTCCGGGTCCTCTCCCTGAGCCGGCTGATCTCGGCAGTGTAGTCCCCGAGCTGGGGGGCGAAACGGAGGAAATCGGCCTGGGAAAGAAGCTGCCGGATCTCTTCCCGGAGCGCGGGCGCGACGCCGCGGTCCGCGAGCTCGTCGAGGAGGGTGGAAACCGGCGCCGTTTCGGAAACCCCGGTCCGGCGGGCGAGATGCTCGCGGATCGCCCGCTCGATCCTCGCCACGGCCCGCTCCTTCGTCTCGCCCGGCTCGGCGAGGAGGAGGGCGCCCGCCGGGCCGAGGGCGTGGGCCCGCCGCCGGAAGAGCGCCCAGGCCGCCCCGCCGGCCGCGAGGAGCAGGACGGGGCCGCCGATGAGCGCCCAGAGAGGGACCTGGACCGTCGTCCGGGCGAGGTCCCCCGCCGACGGGAACGGGGTGGGAGTCGGCGGGACGCCGGGAAGGGTGGTCGAGGCTTCGGAGCCGTTCCCGGCCGCGGGCGCGGCCGCAGCGGCCGTTCCCGCGGGTGCGACGGGCTGCGGTGCGGCGGCTTCGACGGTGAGCGTGATCGGCTCGCTGTGCTTGACGACGAGCTTCTTCTCGACGGTGTCGAAGACCTCGAAGGAAACGGAGGGAATGACGAGCTTCCCGGGGTCCGCCGGGACGACGACGAAGTCCCACTCGGCGCTCGCTCCCCCCTTGGCCGCACCCCTTGGGGGGAGCGTCCGGGACGTGGGGGGATAGACCTTGACTCCCGGAATCGACAGCTGGGGCATCTCCGTCGCGGTCCTGAGGTTCCCGCTTCCCGCGAGGCGGACCTTCAGCGTGACCGCCTCGCCGGCGGGAATGCTCCGGCGATCGACGGTCGTCGAGACTCCGAACTGCCCGACGGGGCCCTTGAAGTCGGGACGTCCCGGGATCGGGAGGATCTTCAGGGTGAGCGGCCTGGTTTCCCTCTCGAGAACCCGCGGCCGGAGCATCGCGAACGGGTCGCCGAAGGGGTCCATCGCGACGCGGACGCCGATCCGGATCTTCGCGGACGGGAGCGTCACCGAGCCCGGCGTCAATCCGGAGACGGCCTTCTTCAGAAGAGTGAAACGGGCGACCGGGCGCCCCTCCCAGGTGTCCCTTCGCGCCTGCGGCCGGTCGGACCTCTCGAGGTCCTCGGCCCAGAGGCCCGGAAACTGCGGCGCCTCGACGTACTCGATCCCCTGGACCTCGGCCTGCGTCACGAGCTCGTAGGTGATCGTCACCTCCTCGCCGACGTAGGACGCGTCCTTGCTCGGCGTCGCGACGAAGGCGAGGATCGGTTCCTCCGCGGGGAGGCTGCGCTCGGCCCCGGCGCGGCGGGAGCCGCCCCGGAGGGGCATCCGGCCGAACGGATCCTCCTCGGCGATCCCGGGGCCTGGACCAGGGCCGGGGCCGGGCGACCGGCGTGCCGTCCCGACCTCGAGGAGGTAGGCGCCGGCCTTGACGTCCTTGTCGCCGACCTTGAACGTCGTCTCGCCCACCTCGGCGGGCCCGGGACCGGAAGGCCGAAGGAAGTAGGTGAGGCTCGCCTGGCGCGAGAGCTGGCCGTTCATGAAGCTGATCTGGGTGGAGGTGTTCGGGCCTCCGACCACCACGAGGTTCTTCAGCGGAAGCTCGGCCGGCGCCCGAAGGCTCCCTCCGACCCCGGGGCCGGTGAAGGAGTAGGTCAGCCGGACGATGTCGTCGGAGGCGGGGCGGGGGTTGTCGACGATGACCCGCACCTCGGGCTCTTCCTGCACGGCCCGGAGCGGGGCCGCAAGGAGCGGGAGAAGAGCCGCCGCCAGGATCCAGGCCGTCCTGGTCCGGCACCGCCTCACCAGTCCCTCCCGGCGCGGCGCTGCTTCTTCTGCTCGGCGACCTTCTTGCGCTGCTCCTCGAGGTCGTTGCGGGCGATGGCCTGGAGGAGCTGCTCGGCCTTGTCGCGGCTCATCTTCGCCTTCTTCTCGAAGTCGTCCTTCTTCGGCGGAGGGGGCGGGCCCCCCTTCTGCTGCTGGTTCTGCTGTTGCTGCTGCTTCTTCTGCTGGTCGAGCCGCCGGAGGGCGAGCTCGTAGTTCCAGGCCGCGTCCGGCTCGCCGGGGCGTGCCCGCAGCGCGTCGCGGTAGGCGGCCGCGGCGGCCTCCCACTGCTTGCCGGAGAGGAGGACGTTGCCGGAGTTGAAGGAGGCGTCGGCGGCGAGATCGCCGCGCGAGGCGCCCTTCGCCTTCTTCAGCGCCGCGAGGGCCTCCTCCGCTCGTCCCGCTTTCGAGAGGGCGGTCCCGAGGTTGTAGGCCCCGGACGGGTCCTTCGGCGCGAGCGTTTCTTCCCGCGCGAAGCGGGAAATGGCTTCCTCCACGCGCTTCTCGTCCAGCGCCTTCTTCCCGGCGACCGCCTCGCCGTGAGCCGTGGTGAAGGGGGGGCGCGACAGGATCCGTTCCTTCAGGGAGGCGGGTGCGGCAGGGGCGGGCGGCGCCGGAGGGGAGGCGGCGGCGGGGGCGGGGCCGAGGCCGGGTCCGGGGGCGCCCGCGGAGGGAGCGGACTGCGCGAGGAGTCCTTCCGGGGTGCCGGCGAGAAGGAGGGCGGCGACGGCGACGAGGGCCGTGGCGGCCTTGCGTGGCCGCCTCGCGAGGAAGCCGAGCGGTCCGACGAGGAGCAGCGCGAGGGCGGCGACGGCGACGCCGAGCGGGAGCTGGAACCGTTCGTGCCGGTTCGTACCGACGGACTCGGAGAGCGGCCGGCGCGCGGCCTTGTCGACCTCGCGGGCGACGCCGTCGAGGTCGGTCCTGCCGGGCTGGACGATGCTGAAGCTGCCCCCGGTCTCCGCCGCGAGGCGCCTGAGGAGCGCCGGGTCGGGACGCGAGAGGACGGGGGAGCCCTCCGAGGTCTTGAAGCCGGTGGGCCTGCCGGAGAAGTCGACCTCGGGCACGGGCGCCCCGCGCCCCTCGGCCCCGACGAAGACGGCGTGGACGACGATCCCTTCGCTCTTGGCCTTCGCGATCGCCTCGTCGACGCCCCCTTCGAGATCCTCTCCGTCGGAGACGACGACGACCTGCCGGCCGGCCGAGGTCCCGGGAGGCATCAGCTCGGCGGAGGCGGCGAGGCCGGCCGCAAGGGAGGTCCCGGGGAGGGTGCCGATCCCCGGCTCGACCGCCTCGAGGAAAAGGGCGACGGCGGCGGAGTCGAGGGTGAGAGGGACGAGCACCTGGGCTTCCCCTTCGCAGCCGACGAGGGCGAGGCGGTCGCCGGGGAGCTTCTCGACGAGGGAGAGCGCCGCCTGCCGCGCGAGGACGAAGCGGGACGGGGTGACGTCGGTGGCGCGCATCGAGGCGGAGGTGTCGAGAACGATCGCGATGTCGGCCCCGCGACGCTCCACCGTCTCGGTGACGAGGCCCCAGCGGGGCCGTGCGAGGGCCAGGCCCGTGCCGAGGACGACGAGCACCGCGAGGGCGGCCGAGAACGGGGTCCAGCGGTCGCGAGAGAGAAGCCCCGCCCTTTCGGCGAGGGCCGGTGCGACGAGACCCTCGCGGCGGCTGCGGCTCCGGCGGGCCGAGAACCACGCCGCCGCGGCGGCGAGGAGGACCGCACCGAGCGTGGCGCCGAGCCAGGCGGGGGAAAGGAAGAGGTCTTTCATCGCGGCGTCACGGGGAAGGCGAAGAGAGCGAGGCCGGCGGCGAGGGCGAGGAGGGCGGCCGCGGGGACCGCGACGCGGGGGAACGTCTCGCGCCAGCGCGTGAAGGTCGTCGTCTTCACCTCGGTCTTCTCGAGGCGGTCGATCTCGGCGTATGTCTCTGCGAGGCCGGCGGGGTCGGTGGCGCGGAAGAAACGTCCGCCCGTCGTCTCGGCGATCCGGCCGAGGAGCTTCTCGTCGACGTCGACCTGGGCCATCACCCGCCGCTCGACGACCTGCCCCGTCTCCGGGTCGCGGACCGGAACGGGGATCTCGACCGGGCCGCCCGCCGTGCCGACGCCGACCGTGTAGACGCGGATTCCGAGCCCCTTCGCGACGTTCGCGGCCGTGTCGGGATCGATCTCGCCCGCGTTGTTCCCGCCGTCCGTCACGAGGACGACGACCTTCGACTTCGCCTTCGAGGCGCCGAGCCGTGCGAGCGAGTTCCCGAGCGCCATGCCGATCGCCGTCCCGTCTCCCTGCTCGCCCATCTTCAGCTCCGAGAGCCGGGTCAGGAGCATGGTGCGGTCCGTCGTGAGCGGGACGACCGTCCGCGAACGGCCGGCAAATGCGATGAGGCCGAGGCGGTCCTGCGGGCGCCCCTCGACGAACGTCCGCGTCGCAGCCTTGGCGACGAAGAAGCGGTTCTTCGGCTTGAAGTCCTCGGCGGCCATCGAGCCCGACGCGTCGAGCGCGACGACGATGTCGACCCCCTCGGTCCACGACTCGGTCCGCTCGAGGCCGACGCGCGGGCGGGCGAGCGCCACGACGAGCCCGGCGAAGCCGAGGCAGGCGAGGACGAACGGGACGTGCCGGAACCGGACCCGCCAGCCTGGCCTCACGCGCGCCACGAAGGCGAGCGTCGGGACGACGAGGGCGGAGTCGCCCCGCCGTTCCCGGAGGATCCGCAGGGCGATGGCGATCGGGACGGCGACGAGGAGCAGGAGGAAGAGCGGGTCGCGGAAGGAGAGTCCGGACGGGAAGAGGGACGCGAGCGAGGTCATCGGCCCGCCTCCGCGCCACGGCTCTTCGCGGCCCCCTTCTCCGGCGGCTTCGCGGCGGCCTGGATCGGGGTCCTGGCTTTCGTCTTTTCCTGCGCCTTTTCCGCCGCCTTCTCGGCCGCGGCCTGCGCGGCCATCCTCACGCGTCCCCACGCCAGGAGCTGCCGGGCGTTCTCGAGGGCGCGCGCGGCGTCGTCGCGGGTCGATTCCGCCCGGCCGAACTTCACCCGGTCGGCGCCGGTCAGGAGCTCGGGGAGCGCCACCTCGCGCGGCGGCTCCGCGCCGGTCTCTCGAAGGCGGCGGACCGTCTCGAACGTCGTCCACTCCAGGACCGGCTGTCCGAGGTGGCGCTCGAGAAAGCGCTTGGTCGCGTGAGTCAGCTCGGTGTAGAAGGGGCGCGCGTCGCCTTCGAGCGCGGCGGCCCGGGCGGCGAGGGCGGCGAGGGCGGATTCCAGCTCGACGTCGGGCGGCGGGGGCGGCGCGGCGCTCTCCACGGCGGCCGGGGCCTTCTTCTTTCGTCCCTTCACGAGCCACCAGACGAAGCCGGCGACGGCGAGAACGGCGGCGACGATCGATCCCCAGAACCAGGGGCCGCGTCCGGGAATGCGGACCGGGCGCTCGGGCTTCGGGGCGACCTGCTCCGGCTCCTGGTCGGCCGGCAGGCGCGAGGAGACGGTGAGCGTGACCTCGGGCGGACGGACGACCGCCGTCGCCCCGTCGGGTCCCTGGTACGAGAAGACGGGGCCGGGAATGCGGGTCTCGCCGGGGACGAAGACGGCGAGCCGGACGGTCTGCCGCACGTCGACGAGGCCGGACGACTTCTCCTTGCCGACGGAGAGGGCCTCGACCGGCTCGAAGTCGAGGACGAAACCGGCGGTGGCGGACTGCCCTTCCGGCCGGGCGGGAGAGACGAGGGCTTCGAGCTTGAGCGTCGCTCCCTCGGGGATCCGGGAGGAGTAGACGATCGTCACCCGTTCGCCGACGGCCGCCGTCGTCCGGTCGGCCGTCGACGTGACGACGATCGGCGGAGGGACGGTCGCGGGCAGCAGCGTGGCCCGCCGGGTCCCGGGGGCGTCGGCCGTGGCGGCGGTGGCGGGCGACGCCATCGAGCCGGGCGCGGGAGCCGTCAGGACCGCGACCAGGCAGGGGAGGAGAAGGGCGCGCCTCAACGGCCGGCCGACCTCCGCCGCTCGCGCTCCTTGAAGAAGCGGACGAGGGCGCGCTCGTAGGGAGCGTCCGTCGAGAGAGGGATGGAATCGACGCCCGCGGAGCGAAAGACCTCGGCCGGGTCGGGGAAGGGGCGGCCGCGCTTCTGCCACGCGGCGCGGAACGCGGCGTCCGACGCGTCGAAGACGCGGGTAATCCCGGTCTCGGCGTCCCGGAGCCTCACGAGCCCGCGGGCGGGGAGAGCCGTCTCGAGCGGGTCGGCGATCGGCATGGCGACGACGTCGTGCCGGCGGCGGAGGATCTTCAGCGGTTTCTCGTAGTCGGCCGCGAGGAAGTCCGAGAGGACGAAGACGACGGACCGCTGCTTGAGGAGAGACGCGCCGGTCTTCAGCGCGAGCGCGAGGTCGGTTCGCGTCCCCTTCATCGGCTGGACGAGGACGTCGCGCAGGATGGCGAGGGCGTGGTCGAAGCCCTTGCGCGGGGGGATGAAGCGCTCGAGGCGGTCGGTGAAGAGGAGCGCCCCGACGCGGTCGTTGTTCTTGACGGCCGCGAAGGCGAGGAGGCCGGCCAGCTCGGCCATGAGGGCCCGCTTCGTCAGGAAGCGCGAGCCGAACTCCTGCGACCGGGAGAGGTCGACGACGAGGAGGGCGGTCAGGTCGCGCTCCTCGACGAACTTCTTCACGTGCGGCACGCCGGTGCGGGCCGTGACGTTCCAGTCGATGGCCCGCACGTCGTCGCCGGGAACGTAGGCGCGGACCTCCGAGAACTCCATGCCGCGCCCGCGGAAGACGGAGTGGTACTCCCCGCCGAGCCCGGCGTCGACGAGCCGGTTCGTCGTGATCCGGATCCTCTGGATCTTCTTGACGATCTCGCGGGGAAGCATGGCGGATGAAGTCCTTCTAAGGAACTTCGATCCGCTCGAGGATCCGGGAGACGACCTGGTCGCTCGAGACGTTCTCCGCTTCCGCCTCGTACGAGAGGAGGACGCGGTGGCGCAGGACGTCCGGCGCGACCTCCTTGACGTCCTCGGGGATGACGTAGCCGCGCCCCTGGAGGAAGGCGTGAGCCCGGGCGGTCGAAAGGAGCGCGGAGCGTGGCGCGCGGGGAGGCGCCGTACTGGACGAAGTCGGCGAGCTCGGGCAGGCCGTAGGCCCGCGGCTCGCGCGTGGCCGCGACGAGCTCGACGAGGTAGCCCTTGATCCGCTCGTCGGCGTAGAGCTCGCGGACGAGCTTCTGGAGCCCCTCGATCTGGGTCGGCGTCAGGACGGCCCGCACCGTGGCCGAGGCGTTCGCCTCCGTGGCATCCCCCATCCGGTCGAGGATCTGCCGCTCCTCGGCCTTCGTCGGGTAGCCGACCTTCAGCTTCATCAGGAAGCGGTCGATCTGCGCCTCGGGGAGCGGGTAGGTCCCCTCCTGCTCGATCGGGTTCTGCGTCGCCAGGACGAGGAACGGCTTCGGGAGCGGCATCGTCTCGTCGCCGATCGTGACCTGCCGTTCCTGCATCGCTTCGAGGAGGGCCGACTGGACCTTGGCCGGAGCGCGGTTGATCTCGTCGGCGAGGACGATGTGGGCGAAGACCGGCCCCCGCCGCGCCACGAACTCCTGGGTCTTGGGATTGAAGACGAGCGTGCCGATCAGGTCGGCCGGCAGGAGGTCGGGGGTGAACTGGATGCGGGAGAAGCTCGCGTCGAGCCCCCGGGCGAGGGTCCGGACGGCGAGCGTCTTGGCCAGGCCCGGCACCCCCTCGAGGAGGACGTGGCCGTCGGCCAGGAGCCCGATGACGAGCCGCTCGACCATCTTCGGCTGGCCCACGATCACCTTCCGGACCTCTGCGAGGAGGGCGGAGACGGCGAGGGAGCTTTCCCGGATTCTCTCGGTGAGGGCGGCCGTGTCGGTGGGGGAGATGCTCATCGTGCCTCGGGGCGCGTCAAAGGGACGCGCGGACGTACGTTCCTAGGGCGCCGCGCTGCCGTTTCGGCGCGGCAGCGGCGACACCGGTCTTTCTAGAGCAACGTCGATGCCGCGACCGGCGCGCCTCGGCTATCCTCGCCCGTCCGATGCGCCGGTCCCTGCACCCCCTCGCCGCCGCGGCGCTCCTTCTTGCGCTCCTGCTGCCCGTGCCGGCCGACGCGAAGACGAAGAAGAAGGCCACGAAGGCGAAGCGCCCCCGTCCGGTTCCCACGGCGACGGCGGCCCTACTACGGCCCGCCGGCCCCGACGCCGGAGAGCTACCTGCGCGCCGCCGGGGCCTGCATGGAATTCACGCCGGGGCAGTACCTCGTCCTGGCGGAGGTCGGCGCGACCGGGCACGTGTTCCGGATCGACGCCGACACCCGGATCGAAGCGGACGTCCGGAAGGGCGCCCGGGTGAGGGTCCTCTACGTCGACGGCCCCGATGGGCCGGTCGCCCGGAAGATCCTGCCCGGCCCCTCGTCCGCGACCCCGGCGCCGCGCACGCCGTAGACGCGGAGGGCCACCCCGCGGCCCGCCTGGAGGCAGAGCCTCGCGCGACAGGCGATGTACTGCTGGAACTTCTGCTCGAGGGCGGACTGGGAGGCGAAGCCGATGACGCGCTCGACGACGGCGCCGTCCTTGAAGAGCATCAGGGTCGGGATGGACATGATGTTGTACTTCTCGGCGATGGACGGGTGGTCGTCGACGTTGACCTTTCCGACCACGACCGTTTCGCCCCACTTGCCGGCCAGGGCCTCGACGACGGGAGCCACCTGGCGGCACGGCCCGCACCAGACGGCCCAGAAATCGACGAGGACGGGTTTTGAGCTCTTGAGCACCACCTGGTCGAAATTCGCGGCGGTGAACTCCTGGAGGTTTCCTGCCATGAGGATGTTCCTTTCTTCGGGAAGCGCGACGGACCCCTCGAAGGGCAGCCGCCGCGCACGCATGGTAGGTTGCCGCTCGTGAGAGCGTCAAGAAGACCCAGGCTGGGGCAGAACTTCCTCTCGAGCCCGCGGACGGCGAGCCGGATCGTCGACGCTCTCGCCGCTCCGGCGGACAGCTGGGTCGTCGAGGTCGGTCCCGGCCGGGGCGCCCTCACGAGGCCCCTCCTATCGCGCGGAATCCGGGTCCTGGCGGTGGAGATCGACGCCCTCCTGGCCGCGCGCCTGACGGCGGAGCTCGGAAGCGGCTCGCTCCGGGTCGTCGAGGAGGACGCCCTCCGCTTCGATCCGGCGGCGGCCCTCGCCGAAGCCGGGGCCGCGCCGCCGGTCCCCCTCGTCGCGAACCTCCCGTACGAGTCGGCGACGCCGATGGTCCGCGCCTTCGCACGCCGTCGCGACCTCTTCTCGCGGCTCGTCGTGATGGTCCAGCGCGAGGTGGCCGAGCGGATCTGCTCCCGTCCCGGGGAAGACGGCTACGGATTCCTCTCGGTCGACGTGGCGCTGCACGCTCGAGCCAGGCGCCTCTTCGACGTGCCGCCGGGGGACTTCACGCCCCGGCCGAAGGTCGTCTCCTCCGTGGTCGAGCTCGTCCCGTCTGCAGCGCCCGAAGGGGCCGCGGCGGCGATCGCCGTCGCGTCGGCCGGCTTCGCGGTGCGGCGCAAGACGCTGACGAACGCGCTGGGCGCCGTCTGGGGCGCGAGGCCGCCGCCGCGGCGGTGGCCGGCGCGGGGCTCCTGCCGACGGCGCGGGCGGAGGAGCCGGGCCGGAGGCGTTCCTCGCCTGGCACGCCTCCTCGGACCGCGCCCCGGAACCGCTCCGGGCCGCTGACGGCGCAGGGCGCAGCCCCTGCCCTGCTAAACTGAGGCGATGTCGATCACGTTCTGGCAGGCGATCCTGCTGGGGGCGTTGCAGGGTCTGACCGAGTTCCTGCCGGTCTCCTCGAGCGCCCACCTCGTCCTCGCCCAGAGGCTCCTGCCCGGTTTCTCCCAGCCCGGGGTCCTCTTCGACGTGATGCTCCACCTCGGGACGCTCGTCGCCGTCTTCATCTACTTCCGGGAGAAGATCGGCAGCCTCCTTCGCGCCGCGGTTTCCCGCGATGCGGCCGCGCGGCGGGCCGCCTGGAGGCTGGCCCTGATGCTCGCGGTCTCGGTCGGCTTCACCGGCGCGCTGACGCTGCCGATGAAGAAGTTCGCTCTCGAGGGGATGGAGAGCCTGCCGCGGATCGGCCTCGCGCTCCTGACCACCTCGCTCCTTCTCGCCGTGGGGCAGGCCGTCGGCGTCCGGCGCGGCGAGGGAGGCCGGACGCTCGAGGAGATGCGCCTGAGGGACGCGGTCCTCATCGGGGTCTTCCAGTCCTTCTCCGCGCTCTTCCGCGGGCTCTCCTGCTCGGGGAACACGATCTCGATGGGCCTCTTCGCGGGCCTTTCCGCGGGCGGCGGCCGAGTACGCCTTCCTTCTCTCGATTCCGACGATCCTCGCGGCGGCCCTCGTCGAGAACCTCAGCCTCTACCGCGAGACCGGCGAGTTCGCGGTGGCCGGGAGCCACTTCGGCATCTACGCCGTCGGAATGGTGACGGCCGCCGTCGTCGGCTACTTCGCCGTCGCCGCGCTCCTGCGCCTCGTCATCGCCATGAAGCTCCAGCCGTTCATCATCTACTGCGCGCTCCTCGGCACCGCGGTTCTCATCGCGGGCCTCCGCTGACGCCGATGGTCGAAAGCCCCCGCCCGCCCGAAGCCCCGCACCGCCGGCGCGACGAGTTCCTCGGAATTCTCGTCGTGGCGGCCGGGCTCCTCCTCGTCGCGTCGCTCTTCTCCTACGACCCGAACGACCCGTCGATCTTCTCGTCCGTCGCCGACCCCGACGCCCGTCCGGGAAACTGGGCCGGGCGCGTCGGCGCCTCCTTCGCCGACGCGGCGCTCCAGTTCTTCGGCTTCTCGGCCTTCGTCCTGCCGATCGTCGTCCTGGGCCTCGGCGTCGTGCGGCTGCGCTCGCGCGCCGTCGGGGCCTGGGTGACGAAGGCGCTCGGGCTCGTCGTCCTCCTCGCCACCGCGCCGCTCTTCCACCTCGCCCTCGGGCATCCTCAGCTCCTCGGGGGGGGGCAGGGCGCCGGCGGCTTCGTGGGAGACCTCCTCGCGGGGGCGCTCGTCGCCGCCCTCAATCCACCCGGGGCCGTCATCGCGCTCCTGGCGGGTCTCCTCATCGGCGTCCTCCTCGTCGCCTCGCTCTCGCTCGGCGAGGCGGTTCGCGGCACGACCGAGCGGATGTCGGCGAGCGTCTCGGCCTGGAAGGTCGAACGCGAGAAGAAGAAGCAGGTCGAGGAGAAGGACCGGACGCGGCGGGCCGTGGTCCAGAAGCACCTCGAGAGGGCGCGGGAGGCCCCCTGAAGTGGAGGAAGAGGAGGAGGTGGGCGGCGAGGTCGTCACCATCCCCTCGCTGGCGACGCTCCGGGTCCGCGAGAGGAGCGGTTCGGGACAGTTCTCCATCCGGCGCGCGCGGGCATCCCGGGCGATTCGGCGGCGAGGGGGCGCGACGACGGCCCCGCCCTGGCGCCGGCGCCCGCGCGCCCGGTGACGGTGGCCCGGCCCGCGCAGCTGACGAAGGTGGAGGCGCCGCCGCAGCGGGTCCTCCCGTTCCCCTCGCCAAAGGAGTCGAACGGCTGGATCTTCCCTCCCGAGAAGCTCCTCCGTTCGGCGGTGAAGCGGGACCGGGAGAAGTCGCGCGAGGAGTTCCAGCAGACGATGGAGCTCATCGCCGCCAAGTGCCTCGAGTTCGGCGTCGAGGGGGTCGTCGACAGCTACCGGCCGGGACCCGTCGTCACGACCTACGAGTTCAAGCCCTCCGCGGGCGTCAAGGTCGCACAGGTCTCCGGCCTCGAGAACGACCTCGCCCTCGCGCTGGCGGCCGAGAAGGTCCGAATCGAGCGAATCCCGGGCCGGGCCGCCATCGGCATCGAGGTGCCGAACCGGAACCGCGACCTCATCTCGCTGCGCGAGGTGATCGAGAGCGAGAAGTTCAAGAGGTCCCCCTCGCTCCTGACGATCGCCCTCGGCATCGACGTCGAGGGCAATCCCGTCGTCGCCGACCTCGCGCGGATGCCCCACCTCCTCGTCGCCGGCATGACGGGCGCCGGCAAGAGCGTCGGCGTGAACGGAATGATCACGTCGATCCTCTACAAGGCCCGCCCCGACGAGGTCAAGTTCATCTTCGTCGACCCGAAGATGAACGACATGAAGGACTACGACGACCTGCCGCACCTCCTCGTGCCGGTCGTCGTCGACTCGAAGAAGGCGGCGAACGCCCTGAAGTGGGCCGTGGACGAGATGGAGGGGCGCTACAAGCTCCTCTCCGAGTGGCCCGGCGTCCGCAACATCGAGCAGTACAACGCCGCCATCCGCGACCCCGAGGCCCTCGCCGAGGTGAGGGAGAAGCTCGGCGAGAAGCTGAAGGCCGACGGACCCGACGGCACCATCTCGCCGATGCCGTACATCGTCATCGTCATCGACGAGCTCGCCGACCTGATGATGACCGCCCCGAAGGACATCGAGGAATCGGTCGCCCGGCTCGCCCAGAAGGCGCGCGCCGTCGGCATCCACCTGATCCTCGCGACGCAGCGCCCCTCGGTCGACGTCATCACCGGGACGATCAAGGCAAACCTCCCGTGCCGGATCGCCTACACGACCCGGACGAAGATCGACGCGCGGACGATTCTCGACGCGACCGGCGCCGAGGCGCTCCTCCTTCAGGGAGACATGCTCTTCCTCCCGCCCGGGACGTCGTACCTGCAGCGCGTCCACGGCGGCTACGTCTCGGGCGAGGAGATCAAGGACATCTGCCGCTTCCTGAAGAAGCAGGCCAAGCCGATCTACGACGAATCCGTCACGGCCGAGCGTGAGCCCGTGATGGAGGCGGGCGGCCGGGGAGGCAAGTCGAACCCCGACGACGCCGACCCGATGTACGACCAGGCGGCGCGCCTCGTCGTCCGGGAGCGGATGGCCTCGATCTCGTTCCTGCAGCGGCGGCTCGAGATCGGCTTCTCCCGCGCGGGCAAGCTCATCGACATGATGCAGCGCGACGGCATCGTCGGCCCGCCGAGCGGGGGAGCGAAGAGCCGCGAGGTGCTAATGCCGCCCGACTACTTCGACGACGTCGACCGCCAGCCCCGCTGAGCGAAGACCCCGGACCAGGAATGCGCATCGTCTTCTTCGGCTCGCCCGACTTCGCCCTCCCTTCGCTGGACGCCCTCGTCGCCGCGGGGCACGACGTCGTCCTGGCCGTCTCGCAGCCGGCGAAGCCGGTGGGGCGGTCGGCCGAGGTCGCCGATCCTCCCGTCGCGCGGCGCGCCAAGGGGCTCGGGATCCCGGTCTTCCAGCCGCCGACGCTGAAGGACGACGAGGCCGTGGCGCGGCTCGCCGGGGCGAACGCGGACTTCTTCGTCGTCGCCGCCTACGGAAAGATCCTGGCACAGCGCGTCCTCGACCTGCCGCGGCTCGGCTGCGTCAACGTCCACGGCTCGGTCCTGCCGCGCTGGCGCGGCGCCTCGCCCGTCCAGGCGGCGCTCCTTTCGGGAGACGCCGAGTCGGGCGTCTCGATCATGCGGATGGAGGCGGGGATGGACACCGGCGGGGTCTACTCGGTCTTCCGGACGCCGATCGGCCCCGACGAGGACGCCGGAACGCTCTCCGCGCGGCTCGCCAGGGAGGGGGCGTCCCTCCTCGTCGCGACGCTTCCCTCCATCGCCTCGGGCGAGGCCGCCGCGGCCCCGCAGGACGACACCCTCGCGACCCTCTGCCCGAAGGTCCGTCGCGAGGACGGCCAGGCCGACTTCGGCAGGCCCGCGATCGAGCTCGTCCGCCGGCTCCGCGCCTTCACTCCCTGGCCCGGCCTCTTCGCGTTCCGCCTCGGACGACGGGTCAAGCTCCTGGCGGCGCGCGAGGCGGCCGCCCGCGAGGTGACCGCCCGGGCGGGCTCCGCGCCGGGCGAGGTCCTGGCGGCCGGAGACGAGATCGTCCTGGCGTGCGGGGACGGGGCGCTTTCTGTGACTCGTCTGCAGGCCGAGGGGAGAAAGCCGCTCGACGCCGCGGCGTTCTCGCGGGGCGAGCGGGTCGCGCCGGGAGAGAGCTGGGCGTGACGTCTCTCCGGTCGCTCGCCGTCGAGATCCTCGTCCGGGTCGAGCGGGACCGCGCCTTCGCGGCGCCCCTCCTCGCCGCGCGCGAGGGGAGCCTGGCGCCCCGGGACCGCCCGCTCCTCAGAACGATCGTCCGATCGGTTCTGAGGAACCGTTCGCTCCTCGACCACGTCCTCTCCCGGAGTCTCGACCGCCCGCTCGAAGGGCTCGACCCCGACGTCCGCAACGCCCTCCGTGCCGGAGCCGCACAGCTTCTCCTCCTCGACCGGATCCCGGCGCACGCCGCGGTGGGCGAGACGGTCGAAGCCATTCGCGAGCGCTCGGCGCGCGCCGCCGGGCTCGTGAACGCCGTCCTGCGCCGCCTGACCCGGGAAGGGAAGCCGCCGCGGGCGATCCTGCCGCCCGGCACCGATCCGATCGTGCGGCTCGCGCTCGAGACGTCGCACCCGGAGTGGCTCGTCCGGCGCTGGATCGCGGACCTGGGCTCCGAAGCGGCGGGGGCCGCGCTGCGTGACGACGATGCCGACGCCCCGGTGGACGTCCTCCTCGACCCGCGGGGCGAGGACGTGGACTCCGTTCTCGAGCGGCTCCGCGGGGAAGGGCTCGAGGGGACGCCGTCCCCCTGGGCGCCGCTGGCTCTCACCCTCTCCTCGCCGGCGGCGGGCAGCCACCCGGCCATCGCGTCGGGGCGCCTCGCCGTCGTCGACGTCGCGGCCCAGGCGATGTGCGAGCTCGTCGAGGCGGCCGACGTCGTCGTCGACCTGGCGGCCGCGCCCGGCGGAAAGACGAGAACCCTTCTCGCCCGCAGCAAGGCCCGGCGCGTCGTCGCTCTCGAGCGGAACCCGACGCGCTCGCGGCGCCTCGCCGCCGGCCTGCTCGCGTCGGGGCGCCGGAACGAGGTGCTGGTGGTGCGCGCGGACTCCTCGCGACCTCCGCTTCCCCGCGGGGCGTTCCGCTCCGTTCTCCTGGACGCCCCCTGCTCGGGGACGGGAACGCTCCGGAAGAACCCGGAGATCCGCTGGCGCCTCTCGCCGGACGACCTCCCGGGGCTCGCCCGCGTGCAGTGCGCTCTCCTCCACGCCGCGCTCGACGTCTGCGCCCCCGGAGGGAGCGTCGTCTACGTCACCTGCTCGCTCGAGCCGGAGGAGAACGAAGGGGTCGTCGCGGCCGTCCTCTCGGCCCGCGCGGACGCGGCCGTGGAGCGTCCCGGCGGCGACGGGCTCCCCGCCCCGCTCCGGTCGGCGCTGCGGCCGGACGGGTTCTTTCGGGTCCCGCCGGGCCCCTCGAACGACGGTTTCTCGGCCGTCGTCCTCCGAAAGGGCGGAGAGAGCCGCTGAATACGCGGGTTTCCCGTTGACAAGGTGAGAAGGGAATCCTACATTTCCGCCGTTCCAACAAACGTGGCGTTTCCCGGGGCGTAGACCCGGAGCCAGCACGAGTAACAGAGAAAGAGGAGGAATCCGCACATGGCCGGTAAAGCCGAGATCGTCGAGGCGATTTCCAAGCACACGGAGCTGTCGAAGAAGGACGCGACCGCAGCGTTCGAGGCGTTCGTGTTCTCGATCAGCGAGAACCTGAAGAAGGGCGAGCGCGTCGCCGTCCCGGGCCTCGGGATCTTCAGCGTGGCCGACAGGAAGGCCCGCGTCGGTATCAACCCGCAGACGAAGGCGAAGATCAAGATCGCCGCGTCGAAGGTTGCCAAGTTCAAGGCTGGCAAGGACCTCAAGACTCTCCTCAACAAGAAGAGGAAGTAGCCTTTCCGGCGAAAGACGCGAGGGGCCTTCGGCCCCCGTGGCGCCCCGGGTCACCCCCGGGGCGTTTCGTTTTTTCGGGGGCGCCGGAGATCGCCCGTATCATCCGGCGCCTTGATTCCTCTGCGCGACACGATCCCGACCCGCACCGTCCCGCTCGTCAATGGCGCCCTCATCGCGGCGTGCATCGGGGTTTTCGCACTGCAGCTTCTCGCGGGGAGCGGAGGCGAGGCGCTCGTGAGGGCCTTCGGGTTCGTCCCCGCGCGGCTCTTCCACGCGGGGGAGCCCGGCTCGGGGAGCCTGCAGCTGGGCGTCCTCGGGCTCTTCAGCTCGATGTTCCTTCACGGCGGGCTGCTGCACCTCGCGGGGAACATGCTCTTCCTCTGGATCTTCGGGGACAACGTCGAGGACGCGCTCGGCCACGGCCGATACCTCTTCTTCTACCTGGGCTGCGGCGTCCTGGCGGCCCTGCTTCAGGGTCTCCTCGCCACGGCGTCCCTCGTCCCGATGGTCGGCGCTTCGGGGGCGATCGCCGGCGTCCTGGGCGCGTACTTCGTCCTCTACCCGCACGCGCGGATCGTCACCCTCGTGCCCCTCTTCTTCCTCTTCCCGCTCGTGGAGGTCCCGGCGTTTCTCTTCCTCCTCCTCTGGTTCCTCCTCCAGTTCTGGCAGGGTTCCGCCGCGCTCGTCGCGTCCGGGAGCTCGGGAGCGGCGTCCGGGGGAGTCGCCTGGTGGGCCCACGTCGGCGGGTTCGCGGCCGGCATCGCCCTTCTCGCGCTCCTCAAGCCCCGGCGGCGTCCGGCGCCGAGGTACTGGATTCGCTGACGGGGTCGGTCCTGCCGTATGCTTCACGGCCGCTATGGAACCGACGATGCCGCTCGCCGTCCCCGTCCCCCTCCTCGACCTGAAGAAGCAGTACGCCACCCTCCGCGACGAGATCCGCGCGGTCACTGACGAGCTCTTCGAGAGCCAGGGGTTCATCCTCGGCCCGAAGGTCGAGGCCTTCGAGAGGGCGATTGCCGACTACGTCGGTGCAAAGCACGCCATCGGCATGTCCTCCGGCACCGACGCCCAGCTCGCCGCGATGATGGCGCTCGGCATCGGGCCGGGCGACGAGGTCGTCACCTCGCCCTACACCTTCTTCGCCTCCGCCGGCGCGGTGGTCCGCCTCGGGGCGCGCCCCGTCTTCTGCGACATCGACCCGGCGACGTGCAACGTGGACCCGGAAAAGCTCGCGAAGGCGATCACGCCCAGGACGAAGGCGATCCAGCCGGTCCACCTCTACGGGCAGTGCGCCGACATGGACCCGATCCTGGAAGTCGCGAGGGCGAAGGGGATCCCCGTCATCGAGGACGCCTGCCAGTCGCTCGGCGCGGGCTACAAGGGGCGCAAGGCGGGCGCCCTCGGCGACTTCGGGGCCTTCTCGTTCTTCCCGTCGAAGAACCTCGGCGGCTTCGGCGACGGCGGAATGGTGACGACGAGCGACGACGGCTTCGCCACGAAGCTCAGGGCCCTGCGGATGCACGGGGAGACGAGCCGCTACCACCACAGTCTCGTGGGCGGCAATTTCCGCCTCGACGCGCTCCAGGCGGTCGTCCTCCACGTCAAGCTCCCGCACCTCGACTCCTGGGCCGAGGCGCGCAGGTCCAACGCGGCCGAGATCGAGCGGCGATTCCTCGAGCACGGCGGCCGGACCTTCGAGGAGGGGGGGATCGCCTTCCCGCGCGAGGCGCCCGGGCAGCACCACGTCTTCAACCAGTTCGTCGTCCGGGTCGCCCGGGGCCGGCGGGAGGAGCTGAAGGAGCGCCTCACCCAGCTCAGGATCGGCCACGCCGTCTACTACCCGGTCCCGCTCCACCTCCAGGAGTGCTTCCGGGACCTCGGCGGAAAGCCTGGAGATTTTCCCCAGGCCGAGCGCGCGGCGCTGGAAACCCTTGCCCTGCCAGTGTTTCCGGAGCTCGCGCCTTCCCAGAAGGCCTTCGTCGCCTACCACCTGGCGCAGTTCTCGAGGGAGTAGGGACGCCGTCCGGGATGCGCCCGCGAGAGCGGGTCGTCTCCAGCCCTTGACAAGAACGCACGCAGGTTATAGCTTGTTGGCACTCGCTACCCGCGAGTGCTAACGACCGCTAGCAGAACCTCCAACAGGGGCCGAGTGCCCCGACAGACCCGAAACCCGAGAAGGAGCAACCCATGAAGATTCGTCCTCTCTATGATCGGATCCTCGTCAAGAGGGTCGAAGTCAAGGAACAGGTCCGCGGTGGAATCATCATCCCCGATACCGCCAAGGAAAAGCCGATGGAGGCCACTGTCGAGGCCGTCGGCGAAGGCAAGTTCGACGACAACGGCAAGCGCGTCGCCCTGACCGTCAAGGCCGGCGACCGGATCCTCATCGGCAAGTACGCGGGAACGGAAATCAAGCTCGACGACCAGGAGCTCCTGATCCTCCGCGAGGACGAAGTCCTCGCCATCGTCGACGCGAAGTAAGGCAGAGGTCACAAGAAAATGGCAGCCAAGAACATCACCTACGGCGAGGACGCTCGCCAGAGCATCCTCCGCGGCGTCAACAAGCTGGCCGACGCCGTCAAGGTCACCCTCGGCCCCAAGGGCCGCAACGTCGTCATCGAGAAGAAGTTCGGCTCGCCGCTGGTCACCAAGGACGGCGTCACCGTCGCCAAGGAGATCGAGCTGGCCGACCCGCTCGAGAACATGGGCGCCCAGATGGTCCGTGAGGTCGCCTCCAAGACCTCCGACATCGCCGGCGACGGCACGACGACCGCCACGGTCCTCGCGCAGGCCATCTACCGCGAGGGGATCAAGATGGTCACCTCGGGCCACAACCCGATGGAGCTCAAGCGCGGCATCGAGATCGCCGTGAAGAAGGCCGTCGAGTCGATCGACAAGCTCAAGAAGAGCGTCGACGCCAAGGAGATCGCCTTCGTCGGCACCATCTCCGCCAACGGCGACGAAGAGATCGGCAAGATCATCGCCGAGGCGATGGACAAGGTCGGCAAGGACGGCGTCATCACCGTCGAAGAGGCCAAGGGCCTCGACACGACCCTCGAGGTCGTCGAGGGGATGCAGTTCGACCGCGGCTACCTCTCGCCCTACTTCGTCACGGATGCCGAGAGGATGGAGTCCGTCCTCGAGAACGCCCGCATCCTCATCTTCGAGAAGAAGATCTCCTCGATGAAGGACCTCCTCCCCGTGCTCGAGCAGACCGCCAAGCAGGGCAAGCAGCTCCTCATCATGGCCGAGGACATCGAGGGCGAGGCTCTCGCCACGCTCGTCGTGAACAAGCTCCGCGGCACGCTCCAGGTCTGCGCCGTCAAGGCGCCGGGCTTCGGGGACCGCCGCAAGGCCATGCTCGAGGACATCGCGATCCTCACGGGCGGCAAGATGATCTCCGAGGACCTCGGCATCAAGCTCGAGAACGTCAAGTGGGACGACCTCGGCGAGGCCAAGAAGATCGTCGTCGACAAGGAAAACACGACGATCGTCGTCGACACGACCGAGCGCAAGCGCAAGGAAGCGATCTCGGGCCGCGTGAAGCAGATCCGGGCGCAGATCGAGGAGACGACCTCGGACTACGACCGCGAGAAGCTCCAGGAGCGGCTCGCCAAGATCGTCGGCGGCGTCGCGGTCATCAAGGTCGGCGCGGCCACCGAGACCGAGATGAAGGAGAAGAAGGCCCGCGTCGAGGACGCGATGCACGCCACCAAGGCGGCGGTCGAGGACGGCATCGTCCCCGGCGGCGGCGTGGCGCTCCTTCGTGCCATGGACGCGGTCGCGACTCTCAAGGAGTCGGGCGACATCCAGGTCGGCATCAACATCGTCAAGAGGGCCCTCGAGGAGCCTTCCCGCCAGATCATCGCGAACGCGGGGATCGAGGGCGCGGTCATCCTCAAGGAGCTCAGGGAAAAGGGCGGCAACATCGGCTTCAACGCGGCCACCGAGGTCATCGAGGACCTGCTCAAGGCGGGGATCATCGACCCGGCCAAGGTCACGAAGTCGGCCCTCCAGAACGCCTCCTCCATCGCCAGCCTCATGCTGACGACCGAGGCCCTCATCTCCGAGATCAAGGAGAAGGACAAGGCCCCCGCGATGCCCCAGGGCGGCGGCATGGGCGGCATGTACTAGGAATCCCCTGGGGGAGCCCGGCCTGCCGGGTTCCCCCAAAGCCCCCTCCGCGAAGGGAAGGAGAGGCCCGGCACCGAGAGGCGCCGGGCCTTTTCGCGTCTGGCCCCGGCGTGAGGCCGGCCCGCCGGGGGGAGAGACCGGAGGACCGGGGGAGCGAAGAACCGAAGAACCGAAGAACCGAAGAACCGGAGAGACGCCAATCCACTTCACCGTGCCGCACGAGTCGCGGGCGGGAGGGGTGTCCCACGGCGAGCCCTGCTCCGCCCCTCCCGCCCGCTCGGCCCTTCCGCTGAGCAGCACCCAGGAAAGAGCCCTCGACCGGGGGTGCCCTAAAACAGGGCCACGCACAAAGGGGTCAGGTCTTGATTTTATGTTATAGCCGATGCAGAGTGTAGAGCGCAGACCAGACCCCATTCGGTCCGCTTCGCTCAAACAGCGCGCGCGCCTGATCCGGCGGCCTGCTCGCGGAGCCGTGCGGGGCCCCGCACGTGCTCGGACGCTCGCTCGCGGGACACCCCTCCCGCCCGCTCAGACCCTCCGCCGCGCAACAGCCGGAAGAGAGCCGTCGACCGGGGATACCCCTAATTGGGGTCAGGTCTTGATTTTATACTATAGCGAAGACCGGGTGTGGTTTCCCACCGCCATTCGGCCGGCACTGAGGGATGAACCCAAGGGTGTTTCGTACCAGGGCGTAGGCCACACCTCATCAGGTCGCTTTCCGTATGCCGACCCCGTCAGGGTGGACCCCATCGGGTGGTCTCTGCGGACTCGCGGCCGCCGAAGGCGGCTCCTGGTCGATTGTCGAAGCTCGTCGGCCGCGGGTGGGGTGGTGCGTCTCGCGAGCCGCCCCCGAGCACGCACGGGGACCCGCTCGAGTTCGCGAGGACCGGGCGGGGATGAAGCTCGCGCGCGTGTGTGACGAGCGAAGCGAGGAGTTCGCGCGAGCGCCCCGCCCGGCCGCAGCGAGCTCGGAAGCGGGTCGGGCGCGCGCAGCAGGCGGCCGTGAGACGTACCGCCCCGCACGCGGCCCCCTGCCGAAGCGGCGTGACGGTGAAGCTGCATCCCCGGCTCCCCGGCTCCCCGGCTCTCCGGTTCTCCGGTTCTCCGGTCCCTTCGCTCCCGCTCCCGCTCCCGGATCGCGCCCTAGCTCTCCTCCGGCACGGCGAGAATCCTCGCGCCGAGGCCGAAGCCCTTCTTCGTGCTCCGGAGGCGGATTCCGCCGGCTTTCAAGACGTCGCGGGCGACTCCGGAGGCGATCTGGATCTCCTCGAGGAGCTTCTCTACGGTGGTGCGCCTTTCGACACGCTCGACGGCGACGGGGACGTGGACGTTTCCGACGCGGACGAGGCGGCAGACGAAAGGCCTCGTCCCGCGCTTCCAGCGCGCCGGGCCGGGGAGGGCGCGGCCCGTCGAGAGATCCTCGATCGTCACCTGCTTCCCCTCCCAGGTGGCGCGGGCGACGGTGTCTTCCGCGCGGAGGAGCGCCTTGACGGCGCGGATCGCGTCTTTCGGAAGGTCCGCCTCGTAGCGGGCGAGGAAGAGGTCGGCGGCGGTGACGCGCCCGGTCTCGGTCAGCAGGATGTCGAAGGGGAGGCGCGGGGCGAAGAGGTGCGTGAACTGCTCGTCGCCGGCGCCGTCCGCCTCTAGGGCGCGCTCGGCGAGGTCGGCGGCGCGGACCAGCGCGTCGAGGCTTCCCTTCGAGGACGGGTCGTTCGCCTCCGCGACGCAGAAGACGTCGAGGGCGACGACGGCCGCGAAGACGGCGGCGGTGGGGGCGTCGAAACCCTCGTCCTCCGCGGCGGCGGCCGTCCGCTCGTACGCCAGCGGCGGGGGGACGTCGGCGAGACCGGCGTGGTCCGCGGCCTCCACGGGGGCGGCCTTCGGGGAACTCTGGCGGCGGGCGGGCCGGGCGGTCGGCTTCTTGGCGGTCAGCATTCCCGGAGGCTACCGGTTTCGGGCGGAGGAAGGAACGGGCCGGTTCGTGGCAGGATTGGGGTATGCAGGAGAAAAGCCCCCTGATCCTGACGAGGAAGTTCGACGAGGCCCTCGCCTTCGCGGTCGACCTGCACCGTGGTCAGCCGAGGAAGGGGACGGGCGTTCCGTACGTGTCCCACCTCCTGTCGGTGACCGCCCTCGTCCTCGAGCACGGAGGGACGGAGGATCAGGCGATCGCCGCGCTCCTGCACGACGCGGTGGAGGACCAGGGAGGGAAGCCGACGGCGGAGGCGATCCGCGCGCGCTTTGGCGATCTCGTCGCCGACATCGTCGACGGCTGCACCGACACGGACCTCTTCCCGAAACCGCCGTGGCGGCAGCGGAAGGAGGCCTACGTGGCGCGCGTGAGGCGCGAGCCCGCCCACGTGAGGCTCGTTTCGGCCGCCGACAAGCTTCACAACGCCCGGACGATGGTCACCGACCTCAGGATCCTCGGGCCGGATCTCTGGAAACGGTTCAACGCGGGCCGGGACGAGACGCTCTGGTACCTCGGGGCCCTCGTCGAGGCGTTCCGGGAGGCCGGGACGACGCCGATCGTCGAGGAGCTCGCGCGAACCGTCGCCGAGCTGGAGGTCGTCTCCCGAAACGGGCGAGGCTGAAGGGAGGCGGGGGCGTTCGCGGCCTATGCTTCCCTCCCGCGCCCTCGCCGACATGGACGAACGACCGCCTGGCGGCTCTGTTGCCGCCCCCGCCGAGCCTGCCCTGGTCCTGAAAGCGCCGCTGTCGGGACCGATCGTTCCGATCGACAGGGTTCCCGACCCGGTCTTCGCGCACCGCCTTCTCGGCGACGGAGTGGCGATCGACCCCGTGTCGTCGCTCCTTCTGGCCCCGTGCGACGGCGTCGTCGCGACGATCCACCCGGCGGGGCACGCGATCGCGCTCACGACCGACTCGGGCGTGGAGGTGATGCTGCACGTCGGCCTCGACACCGTCGCGCTCGGCGGCCGGGGCTTCGTGCCGCGCGTGGCGCAGGGGAGGCGGGTCGTGACGGGCGAGGTGCTCCTCGCCTTCGACGCCGATCTCGTAGCCCGCTCGGCACGGAGCCTCGTGACGCCCGTCGTCGTCACGAGCCGCGAGCGGGTGCTGGGGATGAGGGCCGCGACGGGGTTCGTCACCGCGGGGGTCGACGACCTCCTCGTCCTGAGGCTCGCGCCGAGGGCGGGTGTGCCTTCGGGTCCTGCGCTGGGGGAGAAGACGCGGGACGTGAGGGTTCTCCGACGGCTCGGGCTCCACGCTCGGCCCGCCGCGGCCCTCGCGGGGGCAGCACGACGGTTCCGGGCGGAGGTGCTCGTCGAGACGGGTTCGGCGATGGCGAGCGCGCGGAGCATCGTCGGGCTCCTGTCGCTCGGCGTCGTCCACGGCGAGGTCGTGAGGCTCCGGGCGACGGGACCCGACGCGGGGAAGGCCCTCGCGACGCTCGCGCGCGTCCTGGAATCGGTCGACGGGAACGAGCCCGCGGCGCCCCTCTCCTCGGCCCCTCGGCCGCTGCCGCAAAGCGCCCGCGTCTTCGCGGGCGTCCCGATGGCCCCCGGCTGTGCGGCGGGACCCGTGGCGCGCCTCGTCCGCGAGGAGCCCGAGGTCCTGGAGAACGGCGGGGACGAGAGGACCCAGCGGCGCGACCTCGATTTCGCCCTCGAAGAGGCGAAGGTCCAGCTGCGGGCGCTCGAGGCGCGCGTCGGGGCCGAGGCCGGGAGCGAGCACGCCGACATCTTCGAGGCGCACGTCGCCCTCCTCGACGACCCGCTCCTGCTGGCAGAGGCCGAGCACGAGATCGTCGCGGGCAAGAGCGCCGCCTGGGCGTTTCGCGAGGCGGTGCGCCGCTACGCCGACCGGATCTCGCGCCTCCCGAACCCGGCGCTCGCCGCCCGCGCCGCCGACCTCCGGGACGCGGGCGGGCGCGTCCTGCGCATCCTCGTCGGGCAGCGCTCCTCGCCCCCCTCGCCTCCCGCGGGGTCGATCGTCGTGGCGGAAGACCTCTCTCCCTCGGAGGCGGCCACGCTCGGGCGCGGAGGCGTCGCCGGGTTCTGCACGGTGTCGGGTGGCGCGACGTCGCACGCGGCGCTCCTGGCCCGGTCGATGGGGATTCCCGCCGTGGCCGGGATCGACGCCCGCGCGCTCGAGATTCCCGAGGGGACGCTCGCGGTCCTCGACGGCGACGCCGCCCAGCTGCGCCTCTCGCCGGACGAGGCGGAGAGGGAGGAGATTCGTGAACGCTGCGCCCGGCGCGCGGTGAAGCGGAGCGCAGACCGCCTCGCGGCGGCCGAGCCCGCGCTCACGATGGACGGCGTGAGGGTCGCGGTCCTGGCGAACGCGGGGAGCCTCGTCGACGCGGAGGAAGGGATCGCCTCCGGTGCGGAGGGTATCGGGCTCCTGCGCTCCGAGCTCCTCTTCCTCGACCGCGCCAACGTCCCCACTGAGGACGAGCAGGAGGCGGTCTACCGCGCGGTGGCGGAAGCGGTCGGCCCGGGGCGGCCGATCGTCGTGAGGACGTTCGACGCGGGAGGGGACAAGCCGCTGCGCTGGCTTCCCCTCCCCGAGGAAGAGAACCCGGCGCTCGGCGAGCGAGGCCTGCGCGTCTTTCTCGACCGGCCCGACCTCTTCCGCACGCAGCTCCGCGCGCTCCTCAAGGTGCCGGCGGAATACGACGTCCGGGTGACGTTCCCGATGGTCTCGATGCTGGACGAGTGGCGCGACGCGGTCGTGGACCTGGAGAAGGAGCGCGAGCGGCTCGGCGCGCCCCAGAGGCGGGCGGGGATGACCGTGGAGGTCGCCTCGGCCGCGATCCTCGCGGAGGCGTTCCTGAAGGAAGCCGCCTTCGTCACCATCGGGACGAACGACCTGACGCAGTTCACCCTCGCGATGGACCGCGGTCACCCGCGCCTCTCGCCGCGGGCCGACGCGCTCGACCCGGCCGTCCTCCACCTCGTCGCCCGCACCTGCGCCGCGGCGCGCAAGTACGGGATCCCGGCCGCCGTCTGCGGGGCCCTGGCGGGAGACCTGGCCGCCATTCCGCTCCTCCTCGGACTCGGCGTCGGTGAGCTGTCGGTCGGCGCAGGGCAGGTTCCGTCGGTGAAGGCGCGCGTCCGGGAGGTGTCGCTCGACGCCTGCCGCACGCTCGCCGTGCGCGCCCTGGAGACGGCGACGGCCGCCGAGGTGAGAGCCCTCCTGTCGGAGTCGCGGGGGGCCGCGTGAGCCTCTCCCGCCGGGTCTTCGCCCTGCTCCAGAAGATCGGACGGGCGCTCATGCTCCCGGTCTCCGTCCTCCCCGTGGCGGGTCTTCTCCTGGGGCTCGGGAGCGCGAAGCTCGGCCTCCTCCCCGAGGCCGTCGCGAGCGTGCTCGGCCAGGCGGGCGGAGCGATCTTCACGAGCCTTCCGCTCATCTTCGCCATCGCCGTCGCGCTCGGCCTGGCGCAGAACGACGGAGCGGCCGCGGTCGCGGCCGTCGTCGGCCACGTCGTCCTCCTCGCGACGATGGGCGCCGGGGCGCACCTGCGGGGCCTGGCGACGACGAAGGTCTTCGGGTTCGAATCGATCGAGACCGGGGTCTTCGGCGGAATCCTCGTCGGCCTCCTGGCGGCGGCCCTCTTCAATCGCTACTCGCGGGCCGAGCTTCCGGCGTGGCTCGGTTTCTTCGGCGGCAAACGGCTCGTGCCGATCCTGACGGGGTGCGCGGCGATGCTCCTCGGGGTCGCGATGGCCTTCCTCTGGCCACCCGTCCAGGGCGCCATCCGCGTCCTGTCGGACGCGGTCGCCTACGGCCAGCCGACCGTCGCGACGTTCGTCTACGGGGTCGTCGAGCGCCTCCTCCTGCCGTTCGGCCTCCACCACATCTGGAACGTCCCGTTCTTCTTCGAGATCGGCTCGTTCGTCGACGCGACCGGAAAGACCGTTCACGGCGACATCACCCGCTTCTTCGCGGGAGACCCGGCGGCCGGGATCCTCTCGGGAGGCTTCCTCTTCAAGATGTGGGGGCTGCCGGCGGCCGCCCTGGCCATCTGGCGCTCCGCCCGTCCCGAGAGCCGCGCGCGCGTCGGCGGGATCATGGTCTCGGCCGCGGCGACGTCGTTCCTGACCGGGATCACCGAGCCGATCGAGTTTTCGTTCCTCTTCCTGGCGCCCCTCCTCTACGTCCTTCACGCGCTCCTGGCGGGCCTCGCCTTCGTCGTGGCGAACCTGGCCGGGATGAAGCTCGGCTTCACCTTCTCCCACGGCTTCTTCGACCTCGCGCTCTACTGGCCGATGGACACGAGGCCGTGGCTCGTGCCGCTCCTCGGGCCGCTCTGGGGCCTTCTCTACTACGGCGTCTTCCGGGCGGCGATCCTGCGCTTCGACCTGAAGACCCCGGGGCGGGAGGAGGCGGGAACCGGAGTGGACGCGGTCCCGGGAGCGGCGCCGCCGATACCATCCGAGGCGGCCGGCCTCGCGGAACGTCTCGTCGCCGCCTTCGGCGGGGCCCGGAACATCGAGAGCCTCGACGCGTGCATCACGCGGATCCGGGTGACCGTCCACGACCTCGACGCCACCGACGAGAAGGCGCTGCGGGCGCTGGGCGCCGCGGGCGTCGTCGTCGTCGGGAACGCGGTCCAGGCGGTCTTCGGGACCCGGTCGGAGAATCTGAAGTCCGCCATGGAGGTGGTCCTCGGAGGGGTGCTCGCGGCCGCCGGGACGGTCCTGGCTCCAGGATCGCCGGGAGCGGCGCCGACGCCCGCGGTGAAGGCTCTCGCCCGGGCCGTCCTGCCCGCCCTCGGGGGAGCGGAGAACGTCCGGACGGTCGAGCCGTGCGCCCGGACGCGCGTCCGGCTCACGCTCGCCGAGCCGGGACGGATCGACGAGCCGGCGCTCGTCGCCGCCGGGATCCGGGGTGTCATGCGCCTGCCGGGCGCCGTCGTCCACCTCGTCCTCGGCGAGGAGGCGGACGCGCTCGCGGCGGCGCTTCGGGACACGCTCCGGGGAGCCGGCGAATAATGGGCGCGTGACGACGAGCCGACGCTCCGCTTCTCCCCTCGCCCGCGTTTTCTTCTTCAGCCTCGCGTTCGGCTTCGCGTTCCCGGCCGTGGCCGCGTTCACGGCCGTCGGGGGGCTCGGCCCGGCGGTGCGCGAGGGGGAGACACTCGCCTTCCGTGGCGCCGCGGGGGCGGTGACCGTCTCCGCCGCCGGCGACGGGATCGTGCGCGTGAGGTTCACCCCCGCCGGGACGACGCCGCTGCCGGCCTCGTGGGCGGTGACGGGCGCCGCCGCGTCCGGCGTGCCGCCGGTCATCGCGATCGGCGCGGAGTCCTCGACGCTGACGAGCGGGTCGCTTTCGGCCGCCGTCTCGCACGCGCCGCTGCGCGTGACGTTCGTCTCCGGAGGCGAGACGATCGACGCCGACGACCCCGCGCGCGGCATGGCGGCCTCGGGCGCGGCGGTGCGCGTCTGGAAGAGGCTGCGGGAGGACGAGCACCTCTACGGCTTCGGCGAGAAGACGGGCCCGCTCGACAAGCGCGGCAACAAGCTCGGCGGCGTCTCCTACGCCATGTGGAACAGCGACACGTACGGCTACGGCGAAGGGACCGACCCGCTCTACGCCTCGGTGCCGTTCTTCCTCGTCCTCCGGAAGGGGAGGGCGCACGGCGTCTTTCTCGACAACCCGTACCGGACGTCCCTCGACGTCGGAAAGGAGGACCCCGGCCTCCTCTCCTTCGGGGCGACGGGGGGCGAGCTCGACTACTACCTCATCGACGGGCCGACCCCGAAGGCGGTGATCGAGCGGTACACGGCGCTCACCGGGCGGATGCCGCTCCCGCCCCTCTGGGCCCTCGGGTACCACCAGTGCCGCTACAGCTACACCCCGGAGTCCAGGCTCCGCTTCATCGCCCGCAACTTCCGCGAGCGGCGGATCCCGGCGGACACGCTCTGGCTCGACATCCACTACCAGGACGGCTACCGCCCCTTCACCTGGGACCGGGAGCGCTTCCCCGACCCGGGCCGGATGATCGGGGAGCTCGCCGCGGACGGCTTCCGGACCGTCGTCATCGTCGACCCGCACCCGGCGAACGTCCCGGGGAGCCGCGTCACCGACGAGGGGCTCGCGGGGGGGCACTTCGTGAAGGGGGCCGACGGCACTCTCTTCGAGGCGCCGGTCTGGCCGTCGCAGGCGGAGAAGGACCCGAGGCCGAGCGTCTTCCCCGATTTCGCGCGGTCGGCGACCCGGCGCTGGTGGGGCGGGCTCCACGACGACCTCGTGAAGCTCGGCGTCGCCGGGATCTGGAACGACATGAACGAGCCGGCGGTCTTCGACTCGCCGACGGGGACCTTCCCGGTCGGCGTGCGACACGACGCGGACGGACGCGCGACGGACCACCGCGAGGTGCACAACGTCTACGGGATGCTGATGTCGAGGGCGACGCACGAGGGGCTCCTCGCGCTTCGGCCCGAGGCCCGGCCCTTCGTCCTCACGCGCGCCACCTTCGCCGGCGGGCAGCGCTGGGCCGCCGTCTGGCCGGGGGACAACGTCTCGACCTGGGCGCACCTGCGCGGCTCGGTGCCGCTCCTCCTCGGCCTCTCGGTCTCGGGCTTCCCGTTCGTCGGGGCCGACGTCGGTGGCTTCGTCGGCGGGGCCACGGCCGAGCTCTACACGCGCTGGCTCCAGAGCGCCGTCTTCACCCCGTTCCTCCGGACGCACACCGCGTTCGGGAACCCCGAGCAGGAGCCCTGGTCGTACGGGACGCGGCACGAGGCGGCGAACCGGCGCGCCATCGAGCTGCGGTACGAGCTCCTGCCGCAGGTCTACACGGTGATGGAGGAGGCGAGCCGGACGGGGATCCCGGCGATGCGCCCGCTCCTTCTCGAGTACCCGGAAGACCCCAGGACGTGGGCCGCCGACGACACGTTCCTCTTCGGGCGGGACCTCCTCGTGGCGCCGGTCCTTCGCGAGGGGGCCGAGAGGCGCGGCCTCTACCTGCCCAAAGGGGCGTGGTACGAGCTCGAGAGCGGAAAGAAACACGCGGGAGGGCGCGACGTCGCCTTCGCCGTGACCCTCGACTCCCTTCCGCTCTTCGTCCGCGAAGGGGCGTTCCTCTTCCGGCAGCCCGTTATCCAGCACACGGGCGAGCGGTACGGCAAGACGCTGACGGTGCAGCACTGGCCCTCGGCTTCGGCGGCGCCCGCGACGGGAGAGCTCTACGAGGACGAGGGGGACGGCTTCGCGTATCGAACGGGGACCTTCCTCCGCCGGAAGTTCGCCTCGGCCCCGACGCCGAAGGGACTGGTCGTCGAGGTGCGGACGGAGGGGACGTACCGGCCGGCGCCGCGGGCGATGGAGCTGAAGCTGAGGTGGGACGGGTCCCTTCGCGCCGTGACTCTCGACGGAGAGTCGCTCCCGGGGGTGGAGCCCGCGGAGCTGGCGGCGGCGAGCCGTGGCTACGCACGGGCGGACGGATGGGTGACGGTCCGCCTTCCGGACCCGTTCGGGGCGATGAAGCTCGAGCTCTCGCGCTGACTCTTCTTCAGGGGCGCTTCGGAGCGGGTTTCCGCTTGGGGGCCGGAGCCGGTCGGGTCGGAGCGGTGTTGCGCATCTTTCCCCCCTTCAGGACCGGCGCCCTGGGGCGGGGAGGCGCGTCGTGCTTCATCTCCCCGGCGACGCGCCGGTTGAGGCGCATCTGCCCCGCGCGCGCGGCGAGCCCTCCGGGCGCGACTCCCTGGGGGAGAGTCGTCGGCCCGGGGCGCTCCTGGGCTCCCGCCGGCCCGGCGAGGGCGAAGGCGAGAGCCGCGGCGAAGAGGAGAGCGCGTCGCATGATTCCATCGGCATTCTGTCATCTCGCCGGGGCGTAACATGTCCGGTCACCGATCGGGGGGGATCCATCGGGCCGAGCTCCGGTCGCGGGAGGATGCATGGGCGACAGAACGGACGACCCCAACGACCTCGACTCCGGCCCCGGCGGAGTCAGCCGTCGCGGATTCCTCGGCTCGGTCCTCCCCGCGGCGGTGGGCGTCGCGGTCGCCTCGGACGCGCTCTCCGCGCCCGCGGGGAAGGCGCCGGTGGCGGAACTCCCCGCCGCGGAGCCTTCGAAGCTGACGCTCGTCGTGAACGGGCGGACGCACAAGGTCCTCGTCGAGCCGCGGGACACGCTGCTGTCGGTCCTGCGCGAGAAGCTCGGTCTCACCGGAACGAAGCCGGGGTGCGAGAGGGGCGAGTGCGGGGCCTGCTCGGTCCTCATCGACGGCGTTCCGCGCTACTCCTGCCTCACCCTCGCCCTCGAGGCCGAAGGGAAGGCGGTGACGACGGTCGAGGGGCTCATGGAGGGCGAGGAGCTCGGGCCGGTGCAGAAGGCTTTCGTCGAGGAAGACGCCTTCCAGTGCGGCTACTGCACGCCCGGGCAGGTCATCGCGGCGGAGGGACTCCTCCGCGCCAACCCGGACCCCACTCTCGACGAGATCCGCCTCGGCGTGAGCGGCAACCTCTGCCGCTGCGGAACCTACGCACACATCTTCAAGGCGGTCGGCAAGGCCGCCGAGCTGCGGAAGGGGAGGTGACGCCGTGACGGACCTTCTCTACTGGCTCCAGGGCCCCGTCCCCGAAACCCCCGCGCCGAAGGCCGAGATGCCGCCGTGGGGCGAGACGAAGGTCGTGGGAAAGCCGCTGCCGCGCGTCGACGCCTACGAGCGCGTGAGCGGCTCGGCCGTCTACCCGCTCGACGTCGCTCTTCCGGACATGCTGCACGCGGCGATCCTTCGCTGCCCGCACGCGCACGCCCAGGTGAAGTCGGTCGACACGAGCGCGGCGGAGAAGATGCCGGGGGTCCGCGCGGTGCTGACGGGCAGGTCCCCGGGCGCGGACATCCCCTGGTACCGCAGCCGCGGGAAGTCCTACTCGAAGCTCTTCGACGACCGCGCGCGGCACGAAGGGGACGAGGTGGCGGCCGTCGCGGCGGAGACGCGCGCACAGGCGTACGACGCGCTGAAGGCGATTCGGGTCGAATACGAGGTCCTCGCGTTCGTCCTCGACCCGAGGGAGGCGCTGAAGCCCGAGGCTCCGCCGATCCACGACGGCGGCAATCGCTACGGCGACCCGTCCGAGTACAGACGCGGAGACGTGGAGGCCGGCTGGGCGGCGGCCGACGCCGTCGTCGAGGGGACGTATTCGACGGCCTGCGAGATCCACGCGCCGATGGAGGTCCACGGCTCGGTCGCGAAGTGGGACGGGAACCGGCTCACCGTCTGGGATTCGACGCAGGGCGTCTTCGTCGTCCAGCAGCAGGTGGCCCAGGCGCTGAAGCTCCCGCTCGCCAGCGTCCGCGTCCTCGGCCACTACATGGGGGGCGGCTTCGGCAGCAAGCTCGAGGCGGGGAAGTACACGGTCATCGCCGCGCTCCTGGCGAAGGCGACGGCCCGTCCCGTGAAGCTCTTCCTTTCGCGGGAAGAGACGTTCGTGAACGCCGGGAACCGCCCCGCGAACACGATGAAGGTGAAGATCGGCGCGAAGAGGGACGGGACGCTGACGGCGATCGAGTTCCTCTCGATCGGATCGGGCGGCGCGTACCCCAACGGCGCCGACACTTCGTTCCTGGCGGGCGACCTCTACACCTGCCCGAACGTGAGGACCCTGGACGAGAACGTCGCGATCAACGCCGGACGGGCCCGCGCGATGCGCGCCCCGGGCTTTCCGCAGGGGGCGTGGGCGCTCGAGCAGGCGATGGACGCGCTCGCGGACAAGCTCGGGATGGACCCTGTCGCGCTGAGGCTCGCGAACGTTCCGAAAGTGAGCCAGAAACGGGGGAACCAGCCCTACACCTCCACCGGCCTCGCCGAGTGCCTGGCGGAGGGAGCGAAGCAGTTCGGCTGGAGCGAAGCGAGGAAGCGTCCGAAGGGAGACGGGCCGATCCGGAAGGGGTACGGCGTGGCGTCCGGGATGTGGGGCTACGGGGAGGGCCGCCGGCGACGGTCGTCGTGAAGCTCTTCTCCGACGGGAGCGTCAACGTCAACACCGGCGCGGCCGACATCGGCACGGGAACGAAGACGGTGATGTCCCAGGTCGTCGCCGAAGAGCTCGGCGTTCCCCTCGAGAAGATCCAGATCGAGCACGCCGACACCGGGACGACCCAGTACAGCGGCCCGAGCGGCGGCTCGAAGACGGTCCCCTCCGACATGCCGGCCGCCCGCGCGGCCGCGATCGAGGTGAGGACGAAACTCCTGAAGGGAGCCGCCGATGAGATGAAGCTCCCCGTCGAGGAGCTCGCTCTCGCCGGGGGCGAGGTCGTCTCGACGAAGGACCCGGCGAAGAAACTGGCGGTGACGGCCGTTCCCCTGCTCCAGCGGCAGCAGGTCCTCGTCGGCGTCGGGACCCGCGGTCCGAACGTCGAGGGGAAGGTCATCTCGATGTTCGCGACCCACTTCGCAGAGGTCGAGGTGAACACCCGAACGGGCGAGGTGACGGTGACGCGCCTCCTCGCCGCGCAGGACAGCGCCCGCGTCATGAATCGCCTCACCTTCGAGTGCCAGGTCCAGGGCGGCCTCGTCATGGGTCTCGGGCTCGGCAGGACCGAGGAGAGGGTCCTCGACCGCCAGACCGGGAAGATGTGCAACGCGAACTGGCACGACTACAAGATCCCGACGGCGCTCGACGTGCCGGCGGAGCAGAAGGTCCACTCGGTCGACCTCGTCGACACCGAGTGCAACACCGTCGGCGCCAAGGGGGTCGGCGAGCCGTCGACGATCCCGACCGCCGCGGCGATCGCGAACGCCGTCCACGACGCCGTCGGCGTGCGGGTCCCCGACTCGCCCATCACGCCGCCGAGGCTCATGGCGCTCCTGGCCGCGCGCGGAAAGAAGGGGTGACGTGATGCTTCCGAGCTTTCGCTACGTCCGTCCCCGCTCCGTCGCCGAAGCGGTGAAGGTGCTTTCCGAGCCGGGCGCCCGCGTGCACGCCGGCGGCACCGACCTTCTCGGCTGCCTGCGCGACGAGGTCTTCGACGCGAAGTCCGTCGTCAGCCTCTCGGGCCTTTCCGACCTGAAGGGAATCTCCGAAACGAAGGACGGCGGCCTGCGGATCGGCGCGCTCGTGACGCTCTCCGAGATCGCGTGGCACCCCGGGATCGCGAAGGGGTGGCCGGCACTCGCGCAGGGAGCCGCCGCGGCCGCCAGCCCGCAGCTGCGCAACCAGGGGACGCTCGGCGGCAACCTCTGTCAGCGCCCCCGGTGCTGGTACTTCCGCGGCGACTTCGACTGCGCCCGAAAGGGCGGGGAGCTCTGCTACGCCGTCGAAGGCGAGAACACCTACCACGCGATCTTCGGCGGCTCCGGCTGCTTCATCGTCCACCCCTCCGACACCGCGTCTCCCCTCGTCGCCCTCCAGGCGACGGTCCGGATCGCCGGGCCGAAGGGAACGAGGAGCCTGCCGGTCGAGAAGCTCTTCGTCCTTCCCGCCGTCGACCACACGCGCGAGACGGTGCTCGCTCCCGGCGAGATCGTCACGGAGATCCTCCTCCCGCCGCCGCTGGCGGGAGGCAAGGGGCTCTACAGGAAGGTCCGCGCGCGCGGCGCGTGGGACTTCGCCCTCGGCGGCGTCGCCCTCGCTCTCTCCGTGAAGGACGGAAAAGTCGCCGCGGCCCGCGTCGTCCTCTCCGGCGTCGCGCCGGTCCCGTGGCGCGTCCCCGAAGTGGAGAAGCTCCTCGTCGGTCACGTCCTCGACGCGAAGAGAGCCGCCGAGGCGGCCGAGCTCGCCGTAAAGGGAGCCGAGCCGATGTCGGGCAACGACTACAAGGTCCCGCTCGTCAGAGGCGCGGTGGAGGAGGCGCTTCTCTCCCTCGTCTGAGCCCCGCAGAGTGTAGAAGGTAGACCTGACCCCCCGGGGGGGGCGCTAGGACGGCGGGTCCGGGGTCTCTGATTCCGCGATCAGGTCGCGGATGGAGAAGGCTTCCGTCGCGCTGCGGTGGCGCCGGTCCTCGAGGTCGGCGAGGAAGGCGTCGACGACGGACGGGTCGAACTGACGGCCCCGCTCTTCCGCGAGGACGGCGAGCGCGCGCTCGCGCCCGAGCGCCCGGCGGTAGGGGCGGTTCGTCGTCATCGTGTCGTAGGCGTCGGCGACGGCGATGATCCGGGAGGCGAGCGGGATCTCCTCTCCCTTCAGTCCCTGCGGGTAGCCCGGGTATTCGCCGGTCGTGTCGCCGTCGAAGCGCTCCTGGTGGGCCAGGATCACCGGGACCGCGCTCCGGAGAACCCCGGCCTTCTCCGCGATCCGGGCGCCGATGGCGGCGTGGGCCCGCATCTTCTCGAGGTCGTCTCCGAAGAGCGGCTCGGGCTTGAAGAGGATGCTGTCGGGGACTCCGAGCTTGCCGATGTCGTGAAGCAGGGCGGAAAGACGGACGTCCTCGATCTCCTCGTCCGGGAGCCCGAGCCGCCGGGCGATCCGGACGCTGTAGACGGAGACGCGCTGCATGTGCCCCTCCGTGTACGGGTCGCGCGACTCGACGGCGGCGGTCAGGACGCCCGCCACGTAGGCGAGGTCGCTCCTCAGCGAAGCGTAGGAGCTCTTCAGGCGGCGGATGAGCCTTCGGTTGGCCTCGAAAAGGCCGCCGGTCAGGAGCCCGAGTCCGACGCGGTCGATCGCCCCGAGCGAGGCGGCGATGACGGCGTCCGGGTTCCCGGCGGCGGACTTCATCGCCCACGCGATCGTGACCCAGCCGAGGGCCGAGCCCGACAGGAGCCCGCCCCGGAAGCCGAACGCGTACGCCGCCACCATCACGGGAAAGCTGAACATCACCCCGGCCGCGGGCACGGCGATGCCCGAGGCCAGGACCACCAGGACCGTCGCGGCCCAGGCGAGGACGACGGCGAGGAGGACGCGCGCCGACGGGCCGCCCGGCGACGAGCGGGCCCCCGCGGCCGCGGCCAGGGAGGGTGACGGCGCCGGGCGCGGGCCATCCGCGCCTGGCGTCGCGCCAGGACGACGAGCTCGAGGAGCGGCCAGCCGAGCATCAGGACCGCGCTCGCATCCCCGGCCCACCAGTAAACGCTCCCTTTCAGGAAGCCGGTGGTCGCGCTCCCGAGCGTGGTCGCGACGGCGTTCCCCGCGAGCGCCGCCAGCCCTGTGTTTGCGACGACGCCGACGGCGAAGAACGCCGCCCGTGAGCGCGGCGTCCGGAGCTCGAGGTCCGCCCGCCGGAAGGTCCCCCGTCTGCGCAGGGACGCGAAGACGAGCCAGGGGAGGAGCGACTCGAGGACGTTGACGGCCGTGAAGAGGAGCTCGGCGAGCCGGTGGCTCGTCCAGGGGGTCAGGAACGTCCCGAGGCCCACCCCGGCCGCCGCGGCCGGGCCCAGCAGCATCGTCGCGGCCACTCCGATCCCGGAGGGCGGGTAGAGCAGCGACAGCTCCGGCGTGACGCGGAACCAGCTCTCGGTGAGGCGGTTTGCGGCCGCGTAGGCCACCGCCGTGCCGAGGAAGACGAGGATCGGTCGCAGGGATCTGCGCATTCGGATTGTCCGGAAGGGACGCCCGATTCTAGGACGCCCGTGGGGTCAGGTCTTGATTTTCTATTCTGTGGAGTCGAGGAGGGCGTCGAGGGCCCGCATCTCCGAGACGATGGCGGCGCGTTCGGCCCGGACCTCTGCCAGGGTGCGCCGGCTGAGGAGCGAGAGCGTCAGGACGCGGAGCGACGTGACCGTTCGCTCCCAGCGCTCGAGGAGAAGGAGGGCGAGGTATCCGCAGAGGGGGAGCGCGAGGCCCGCGAGGAGGCCGAAGGGAAGCCCCCAGGCGAGGCCCGCGACGGTGGCGAGGACGACCCAGGTGAGAGGGAAGAAGACGAAGGCGCCGAGGACCTTGATCGTCGCGACGATGTCGGTGTCGCCGCGCGAGAGCTTCCGGGCGAGCGGGCCGATCAGGTTGTAGGCGGGCGCGTGGACCGCGAGGCCGACGATCGCGGGCGGGGCGAGGAAGGAGGCGACGAGGAGCGTCGCCAGGGCCGTGGCGGCGAGCTCCGCGGGAACGGTGCCGGCCTGGAGGTCGGACGCGGAGATTCTCGCGGCCGAGAGGAGGCGCGAGAGGCGCGCGACCCGGTCCAGGAGCGCGGCGAGTCGATCGGGATGCGACTCGCGAAGGCGCGCCGCTCTCTCGAGGAGGAGCCGGCGAAAGGCGAGGCGCTCGTCGAGCCCCTCCTCTCTGTCCGGATCGAAGAGCGCTTCGGCGGCGGCGGCGAGGTCGATCGTGGCCTGGTCGTCCGCCTGGAGCGTCGCTCCCTCGAGCGCGACCCGGAGCCGTTCCGTGAGCGCCTTGACGGCCGTGCGCGGGGGCTCTCCCCGCTCGTCGAGCGGGATCGGCTCGACCGTGAACGGCTCGGCGACGTGGAGGAGCGCCTCGCTCCGGAAGATGCCCCTCGCCTCGTAGGTCAGTCCCGCGGGGACGATCGTCACCGCCCCTTCCGAGGCGGCGCCGAGGGCGATCCGTGCCGCGCCCGACTTGAGGGGCATGAGGCGCGGCTCGTCGTGCGAGACCCCCTCGGGGAAGAGGGCGAGGACGCCGCCCCTCTTCAGCAGCTCCCTCGCCTTCGCGAAGGTCTCGCGGTTGCGCCGCACGTCCGCGTCGGCGTCCTGCGGGCGGTAGACCGGGATCGAGCCGAACGCCTTCACGAAGAGGGAGACGAACGGCATCGTGAAGAGGGGCGACTTGGCGAGGAAGGAGACGGGGCGCGGGGAGAGGCAGAGGAGGAGGAGCGGGTCCATCAGCCCGTTCGGGTGGTTCAGGACGAGGATCGTCGGGCCGGAGGCGGGAACCCGCCCGAGGCCCGCGGCCTCGACCCGGCGGTAGAAGACCCTCAGGACGAGGCGGGAGACGGCGGTGGCGGCGCCGCGGATCACGCGCGGCGGCCCGAGACGGCGCCCCAGGTCCAGATCGCCCCGCCGACGAGGAAGGCGACCGGGACGAGGAGGACGGCGGACTGGAGCGAGGACGCGTCGGAGAGGGCGCCGAGGAGCGGCGGCGACGGGACGTCGCCGAGGATGTGGATCGTGAAGTTGCACGCCGCCACGGCCGCGGCCCGCTGCCACGGGAGGACGTCGTTCACGATGGCCGAGTTGATCGGGCCGGTGGAAGCGAAGACGAAGAGCTGGGCGAGGACGAGCGCGGGAAGGTAGACGCGCGGATCCGCAACGGTGAGGGCGACGAACGCGAAGGGGACCGCGATCAGCGTCGCGACGCCGGAGACCCAGAGGTAGGCCTCCTTCGTCCGCTTCAGGAGGGCGTCGCCGAGGAAGCCCCCCGCGAAGGTCCCGACGAACCCCGTGACGACGACGACGAGGCCGAACTGGACCGTGGCGACCTCCTTCGGGACGCCGCGGACCCGCTCGAGGAACGCGGGCATCCAGAAGGCCATCCCTCCGATGCCGAAGGTGTAGGCCGCGTAGCCGAGAACGGCGATCCGGAACGGCCGGTTCTTCGCGAGGGCGAGGTAGGAGCCCCAGCCGGATTCCCTGGAAGCGCCCGCGGGCGCCGCCTCGCCGGTTTCGCTCGCGCCACGGGGCGGGTCGGGGAGCGTCAGCGCGAGGAACGCGAGGAGGAGTCCCGGGAGGCCGGCGACGAAGAAGGCGGAGCGCCAGCCGAGGTGCGCGTCGGCGTAGCCGCCGACGATGTAGCCGAGGGCGGAGCCGATCGGGATGGCGCAGAAGAAGATGGCGTAGACGCGCCCGCGCTTCTCCTTGGAGAAGTAGTCGGCCAGGAGGCTCGGGGCGATCGTCCCGTACGCGGCTTCGCCGATGCCGACGGCCGCGCGCGCCGCGAAGAGCGACGTGAAGCTCCGGGCGAGCCCCGCGGCGGCCGTGGCGAGGCTCCAGACGAAGACACCGAGGGCCAGGAGCCTCGGGCGCGAGCCCTTGTCGCCGAGGACGCCGAAGAACGGCGAGGCGACCATGTAGACGACGATGAACCCGGTCATCAGCGCCCCCGACTGCGTGTCGGTGAGGTGCAGCTCGGAGGTCCTGAGGCTCTCGACGAGCGAGGCGACGACGAACCGGTCGAGATAGTTGAAGAGGTTGATGAGGGTCAGGACGGCGAGGCCGCGCGCGGCGAGCCGGGCGGTGACGGCGCCGGGAGAGGTCGGTGCGGGCTCGCTCATCGCTTTCGCGTGGTTTTACACGATCGGGAGCGTTCTGCGACGATCCATTCGATGGAACGACTCCTCCGGGTCGCCGCGGCGCTCGCGCTCGGCTTGCTCGCCGCCCTCCCGGCCTCGCGGGCGTGCGCTGCCGAGGAGTCGCCCTACGGGGTCAACGTCCACGCGCCGGGGGGGGAAGAGCTGAAGCGGCTCCTCGACCTCACCCAGGCGGCGCGGATCGGCTGGATCCGGATCGACTTCGTCTGGGGGTGGGTCGAGCCGGTGAAGGGGACCCGGCACTACGACGGTTACGACGAGATCGTCCGGGAGGCCCGGTCGCGCGGGATCGAGATCTACGCGAGCCTCATCGGGACGCCGGCCTGGGCGAGTGACGGGCCGCTGGGGATCGGCGCTCCCCGGGACGTCGCCGACTGGCGAGCCTTCGTCTCCGAGACGGCACGGCGCTACCGCGGCCGGGTGAAGGCCTGGGGCGTCTGGAACGAGCCGAACCTCGGCGAGTTCTGGGCGGGCACCCGGGGGCAGTACATCGACGTCCTCCTCGTCCCGGCGGCGCAGGAGATCCACAGGGCCGATCCCGACGCCCTCGTTTGCGGCCCGGAGCTGGCCCACCTGACGAGCGGCGGGGCCGACTGGCACGGGTGGCTGCTCGACGTGATGCGGCGGGCGGGAAGCTCGATCGACGTCGTCACCCACCACGTCTACGACCGCGACGGCAACGGGGAGGTCACGAGGAAGCTCGACGCCTCGACGACGTTCGGAGGCAACCCGGACTACTGGAGCCTCGTGGCTCCGTCCGTGCGCGAGGTCCTCCAGGTTGCGGGCGCCCGCCAGCCCGTCTGGCTCACCGAGACGGGCTGGGCTTCCAGCGAGGTTGGTGAGGTGCTGCAGTCGCGCTACGTCCTCGGGCTCTACACGGACTGGTTCGGCCGGTCCGGCGAGCGGCCCTGGGTGAAGAAGATCTTCGCGTACGAGCTGATCGACGACGGGAGCGACGGCGTTCCCCGCTGGGGTCTCCTCCGGCCGGACCGATCGGCCAAGCCTGCCTACTCCGGGCTCGCCACGTTCACGTCGGCCTTCCCGCCGTGGGGCGACGCGGCCGGGCTCGTGCAGGCCGTCGTTCCGGAGATCGTCGCGCCCGGAGTTCCGGCAGAGGTCCGGGTGACGCTGCGCAACACGGGAAGCACCACCTGGACCCGGGACGCCGGGCACGCCCTCGCGCCCCTCGGCGACGCGTCCCGGCTCTCTCCGGGGCGAATGCCGCTTCCGGCCGGACGCCCGGTCGCCGCGGGAGAGACGATCACCTTCGCGTTTCCGGTGTCGGCGCCCCGCGAGGGAACCTTCCATCCCGAGTGGCGTCTCGTCGGCGAGGGGGGAGCGCAGTTCGGACCGGGTGTCGCCGGGACAGTGACGGCCACGGGAGCGTGCCCGGCGCCCCCGGCGCCGGTGGTGACGGTCGCTCCGGCGGGCGGCCTTCCCGCCGGCTCCGTGGCGGCGTTCTCCTGGAGCGTGGGAGCGGGAATGGCTCCCGGGGTCGAGTCGTACCAGGTCCGGGTCGAGGCTTGGGGCACGACCGGCTCCACGGCGACGCTCGTCGATACGCGCGTGCCCGTTCCGACGTTCGCCTGGCGCGTCCCCGGGAATTCCGGGCCGGCCTTCGGGTTCCGCGTGGCCGCCGTGAACGGCTGCGGCGTCGGCCCCTTCTCGCCGCCGTCCTCCTTCTCCGCCGCGATGGCACCCGCAGCGATCGTCGTGACGAGAGGGCAGGGAGAGCCCTGGCTCGTCCGGAGAGGCGAAGCGGCGCCCACGTCTCTCCTGGCCTTTCGCAACGCCGGGGGCGAGGCGGCCACCGTCCGCTTCGACGTCTCGGAGGGCGCCTTCGCCCTGACACCCCTCTCGACGACGCTGGGGCCGGGCGAGGAGGCGACGGTTCTCCTCTCTGCGCGGCCCGGCGCGACGGGGAACCCGGGGCTCCGCGCCGGGCGGGTCGCCGCGAGCTGGAGCCGGGGAGTCGTCTCGACACCCGTCGCGTTGGCGGTGACCGCGGGCGACGTGGGTGCCGCCCGGGTCACGGTCTCGCCGGCCGGGCTCCTCTTCCTCGCCCCGGAGAGCGAGCGGGCCCCGACGGCCGAAGTGGTCCTGACGAATCCGGGGAGCGCGCCCGTTCTCGTCGCGCCGATGATCGAGCCGGGGGGAGCGTGGCTGCTCGTCTCGAGCGCGGACCTCGCGTCGCCGATCCCTCCCGCGGGGACGCGCCGCGTCCGTGTCACGGCCGACCGGAACCTCCGGACGTCCGAGGACGGCGCCTCCCCGGTCCGCACGGTCCTCTCGTTCGTGGTGGCCGGGGGAGGAGCGGGCGACTGGGCCGACCTGCCGGTCGTCGACGCCGAGCCCGCTCCCCGGGCTGCGGCGCCGGGCCGCGGTCCGGTCCCGTCCGGGACCTCATCCTGGGTCGTCCCGACGGCGGTCCGGCAGGGAGGCGCCTTCGGCCAGAGCTTCGTGTCGTCGCTCGTCCTCGGGAACGCCGGGGGAGCTCCGGTCCCCGTCGACGTCTACGCCGCGCCCGCGGGGACCGACGGCGAGCTCGCCGCCACCCGGGCCCGGGTGACGGTCCCCGCGGCCGGAACGCTCCTCCTCGACGAGGCGCTCCCCGTCCTCTTCGGCGAGGCGGCCGGGGCGGCGCACCTGGAGCTGCGGAGCGCGGAGCGCTCGCGATCCGAAGCGTCGTGACGGGGACGACGCCGGCCGGTGGCCGCTTCTCGGCGGAGATCCCCGTCGTGGCGGCGGGCGAGGGAACGGGCTCACGGCGAGCCCCTCTCCTTCTCCCCGGGCTGAAGGTGACGCCCGCGGTCCGGTGCAACGTCATCCTCGCGGAGACGACGGGGCAGAGCGCGCGCGTCGCCCTCCGGCTCTTCGACGCGGGGGGGCGCGAGCTCGGGCGTGGAGAGGCCCACGTCCCCGCGTGGGGAAACGCCCAGCTCGCCCTGCCGGCTGCCGTCGGGATCCCGGGCGCCGTTCCCGAGGCCTCGTCCCTGCGGGTGGAATCGCTGGAAGGAGGGGGACGGGTCGTGGCGATCGCCACGCTCGTCGACAACGTCTCCGCGAGCTTCTCCGTGGTGACCGGACGGCCGGCCCCCCAGGACGAAGCGGACGGCGCGGGTCCGCAGGCGGTGGCGTCGATCGTCCAGGCGGCGGGCCCCGGGGCGTACTTCACGACCGAGCTTTCGATCTCGACCGCGGCGCCCCGCTCGGCGCCGCTTCGGCTGACGTACGACTACGCGGGGACGAGTGCCGAGGGGGCGCCCATCCGCGGGAGCGTCGTGAAGGAGGTTCTCCTCCCGGAGGCCGGTTCCCTTCCGTTCGCGTCCGGCCGGAACGCCGTCCGGACGCTCTTCGGGCTGGGGACGCGGACGAACACCTCGGGCTCGCTGCGGATCGAGGGGGAGGGCGCCGGGTGGGTCCTGGCGCGGGCGGCCGTCTCGACGCCCCTCGACCCGATGGACGCGAGCCGCGGCACGGCCACGGCCGAGTTCCCCGCGGTGGGGCCGTCTTCGCCCGAGGCCGTCGGTCCGGGCGCGTCTTCGCTCGTTCTCCTCCCGGGGCTCAGGTCCTGGTCGCGCGAGAGGGTCAACCTCATCCTCACCGAGGTTACCGGCGCGCCCGCCCGCGTCTCGCTCGGTCTTCTCGGCGAGGGGAATCAGCGGCGGGGGGAACGGGTGGTGGAGCTGGGGCCGTTCGAAAAGGTCCAGCTCAACGACCTCTGGAACGGTCCGTCGGGCTTCGGCCTCGGAGGGAACCGCGTCGACCGGATGACCCTCGTCGCGTCTCCCGCGGAGGGAGGTGCGGGCAGGGCCGTTCTCGCCCTGACGACGATCGACAACGCGACGAACGGCACGCGCATCCAGCTCCTTTCGCCCCCGGGGCCACCTCTTCTCGGCGGACCGTCGGGGCGCTGAGAGAGGAGCTGAGAGACGAGCTGAAGGAGGAGATGACGCGCCGTCGCGGCGGTGCGACGATCGGCGCCGTGGACGCCGACGTCGTCGTCGTGGGCGCAGGCGCCGTCGGTCTCGCCTGTGCGGCCGAGCTGTCGCGAGCGGGGCTCTCCGTCGTCGTCGCCGAAAGGCACGCGAGCCCCGGGCAGGAGACGAGCTCGCGCAACAGCCAGGTCCTTCACGCGGGGATCTACTACCCGGCCGGATCGCGGAAGGCCGATCTCTGCGTTCGCGGCAACCGGAGCCTGTCGGCGTTCTGCGAGGCGCATGGCGTCCCGTTCCGCCGCATCGGAAAGTGGCTCCTGGCCGTGGGCCCGGACGAGGAGAAGCGCCTCGACGAGGTCGTGGCGGGGGGGCGGGCGAACGGGGTCGACCTCGAGCGGGTGCCGCTCGCCCGATTCCGGGAGGAGGAGCCGCACGTCCGCGCCGTGGCGGCCGTCCTCTCGCCGTCGACCGGCATCCTCGACGTCCACGGCCTCTTCCGCGCGCTGCGGGTCCTGGCCGAGGAGCGCGGGGCGAGCTTCGCGTTCCGCCACGAGCTCCGGAGGGCGGCGCGGGTTCCCGGCGGCTACGAGCTCGCCTTCGCGGACCCGTCGGGCGGAGAGGCTCGCCTGACGGCGTCTTTCGTCGTGAATGCGGCGGGGCTCGACGCCGACACCGTCGCCGCGCTCCCCGGCCTCGACGTCGACGCGGCGGGTTACCGGCTCACCTGGACGAAGGGGAGCTACTTCCGGATCCGCGGCGGCAGGCGCCATCTCGCGGGGCGGCTCCTCTACCCGGTCGTCCCGGTCGGATACGGGAGCGTCCTGGGGATCCACCTAACGATCGACCTCGACGGCGAGCTGAAGCTCGGCCCCGACGTGGAGGTCCTGACCGGGCGTCGCCAGGACTACGCCGTCGACGAGAGCCGTCGCGACACCTTCCTCGAGGCCGCCCGGCGCTACCTCCCCTCGCTCGAGCCGGACGACCTCTCTCCCGACCAGTCCGGGATCCGGGCGCGTCTCCAGGCGATCGGGGCCCCGTTCCGCGACTTCGTCCTGGCCGAAGAGTCGGAGCGCGGCCTGCCCGGATGGGTGAACCTCGTCGGGATCGAATCCCCGGGGCTCACGAGCTGCCTCGAGATCGCGCGCGAGGTCCGGTCCCTCCTCGAGCGCTGAAGGACCTTCCGGGGAGATTCCGAGCTCGCCGCGAGACCGGGCCGGACTCGATTCTCCGGTCCGCCCGGGAGCGGAGAGGTCTGATAAGTTCCGCGGCCCCGGCGACCGGCGGTGCGGCCCGTTCGTCGCGTATCGAGGAGTGCAGCATGCGGCGGAACGTCTTCGTCATCGTATTGATCCTGTGCCTGGCGTCCGCGGGTGTCGCGGTCGCGCAACCGATTGCCAAGAGCGCGATCCAGGTCGACGCTGGCAGCACGAAGCAGGCGGGGCAGACCTTCGGCTACCGCCTCACCTACAACTGCTCCAGCACCTCGGGTCCCTGCCTCGGCGCACAGGTCGTCGACCTCCTGCCGGCGGAGGTCGAGCAGCTCTCCACCGTCCCCGCGAGCCCGACGGGGGACGTCGCGTCGATCACGGTCACGCCGAACTTCGGCGGCAGCGGCCGGACGCGGGTCCTCTTCACGATGATCAGCCCGCTCCCGGCGGGGAACTCGGGCGACCTCGTCGTCAACGTCCGCTTCCCGAACGGCTCGACTCCGAACGGGACGGTGGCCGTGAACACCGCCGACGGGATCAACCTCCAGACGACGCCAGGGACGTTCACGACGCCGCCCGTCACGGTGACGGCGGTCGCGGCGACGCAGGTGACGCTCGCCAAGACCCTGACGACGAACCCGGCGAACCTCGACCTGCCGGAGAGCTACCTGCTCCGGATCGCCAACGATTCGCTCGCCACCGGCTCTCTCAACCTGACGGCGATCGGGCCGGTCGTCGACACGCTCCCGCCGGGAACGGTTTTCAACGGATCGACGCCCCCTGCCGACTGCCAGCCCGGCTGCGTCGGGACGACGCCCGCGACGGTGACCTGGACGAGCCCCTGCACGGTCTTCCCGCTCACCCCCGGCAACAGCTGCACCCTCACGGTGAACGTCACCTTCCCGAGCGCCACGTTCCCGAGCGGCACGAACGTGACGAACAGCTTCACCGCGGACGGGACGCCGCTCGGCGAGCCGCCGCGGAACTTCGGGGTCGGCACGGTCACGCACCCCGTCACGACGTTCGTCCCGAGCCCGGGCGTCGGGCTCTCGAAGAACATGGCGGGCGGCACTCCGAACCCGCCGACGCTGAACCAGACGTTCAGCTACGACCTGGCTCCTTCCAACACCGGGAACGTTCCCCTCGACAGCCTCGTCATCCTCGACACGCTCCCCGTGGAGCTGCAGGTCGCGAGCGTGACGACGGGCGCTTACAACAACCTCTCCGATTTCGCCGCGGGCGAGGGCGTGAGGGTCAGCTACGAGAAGAACACGGCCCCGGGCGTCTTCACGCTCTGGGGGAGCTCACCGAACACGACGACGAGCACCACGCTCACCTCGCCCCCTCCCGGCCTGGGCGCGGGGGAATACCTGACGCGGCTCCGCTGGGAGTTCGGTCCGGTGGCGGTGGGAATGAGCGCGTCGACGCGCCCGCTGATCACCGGGCGGATCGTGAACCCCGACAACGCGGGCGGGCCCGTCGCCTTCGGAGATCAGGTCCAGAATTGCGCCGACCTTTCGGCCGTCTACACCGCCGGGCCGACGAACGTCACGCGCAGCGTCTGTCGCTCCTTCAACCTCAGCGGCCCCTTCGTCCAGCTCAACCCCGCCAAGGACAACCTCTCCGGTACGGCACCGTTCAACCCGGGGCAGACGGTCTCCTGGCGCCTCCGGGTCCGTTCCGCACCGCAGTCGAGCGACCCGGTGCCGCTCGAGAGCCTCGTCGCGACCGACCTCCTCCCGGTGAACCTCGTCTTCTCCTCGTGGACCTTCGACGCCCAGTCGACGGGCCTGCCGGCCCCGCAGACCTTCGATCAGATCCCGAACTTCGCCGGCACCGGCCGCACGCTCCTGCGCTGGCGCTGGAACGCCGGGAGCGGGAACCTCGGTGTGAACCAGCAGGTCTGGGTCCTCGTCTCGACGACGATCCGCAGCGGCGCCCCGGCGGGCTCGCTGTCGAACGACTTCACGTTCGAGAGCGACGCCCCCGGGCTCGCGCAGCGCTGCTCGGGCGGCTCGCAGGCGGACGCCCTCGACTACGACGGCGACGCCGACACGGCGGAGATCCTCTGCCGCGCGACGGGGACGATCACGGTCGCCGGCATCGCGCAGCTCGTTTCGAGCAAGACGATCCGGGGCACCTGCGACGGCGGCTTCGGCGCGACGTCGGCCGGGACGCTCCAGGGGGGGCAGCTCGACTACCGCCTCCGCGTCCAGAACGTCGGCACCGTGCCGATGCAGAACTTCGTCCTCGTCGACATCCTGCCGTTCGTCGGCGACACGGGCGTGAGGGACACGAACCCCCGCGGCTCGCTCTGGACCCCGCTCCTCACGGCGCCGATCACGCCACCCGCGGGGACGGTCCTCTTCTACTCGACCTCCGGCAATCCCTGCCGGGGAGAGGTGGGCGGTCCGACCACCGGCTGCGACCCGGCGGGCTGGACGACCGTCGCGCCCGACCCGATCACCTCGGTGAGGTCGTTCAAGGTGGAGTTCGGGAGCCGCACCATCGCCCCGGCGGACTTCCTCGAGTTCGACTTCGTCATGACGACCAGCGGCGACGTCCCCGCCGGCGCGCCCGCCTTCAACTCGTTCGCGTACCAGGCCGACCGCGCCGACGGTCTCGGCTCGCTGGCGGCCGAGCCGCTGAAGGTCGGGGTTTCTCTCGGGGCCTGCCCGGCCGCGAGCCTCGGCGATTTCGTCTGGGTCGACCTGAACCACGACGGAATCCAGAACGACGGGCCGACGGGGCTGAACGGCGTCACCGTCCGCCTCTTCACGCCCGGGCCGGACGCTCTTCCCGGGACCTTCGACGACGTTCCGCTCGCCTCCGCGGTCACGAGCCCCGGTCCCGGCGGGGCGGCGGGCTGGTACACCTTCCCGGGGCTGGCGCCGGGAAGCTACTACGTCGCGTTCACGCGCCCGCCAACCTTCGAGCTCACGACGCAGGGACAGACGTCGGACGACCTCGACTCCGACGCCGACCCGGTCACCGGCCGGACGCGGGTCGTCACGCTCGTCGCCGACGAGAACAACCCGCGGCTCGACGCGGGCCTCTACCCCACGCACTTCGCCGCGCTCGGCAACTACGTCTGGTTCGACCGGGACGCGAACGGGCTCCAGGACGAGAGCCCCTTCGACGGCGCCAATGGCGTGACCGTGCGCCTCTACATCGACGACGGGGACGGCGTTCCCGAGGTCGGCGCGGGGGACCTTCTCGTCGGGTCGACCGTGACGGCCGACGACACCTGGGGCCGCCCCGGTTACTACCTCTTCGACTTCCTCGTTCCCGGCCTGCCGTACTTCGTCGAGTTCGTGAGGCCTGCCGTTGCGACGGCCTTCACCGGCCGCGACGCGGGGGGAGACGACACGGTCGACTCCGACGCCTCGCTCGTCGACGGGACGACCGCCACGGTCGTCCTCGCCCCCGACGAGGTGAACCGGACCGTCGACGCCGGCCTCGTCACCGCCACCGGCACGCTCGCCCTCGGCGACCAGGTCTGGCTCGACACGGACAACGACGGCGTCTTCGAGCCCCAGAACGGCGAGACCGGGATCGACGGCGTCCGGCTCGACCTCTACCTCGACGTGAACGGCGACGGGCTCCCGACGCTCGACGAGCGCCTCGCGACGACAGAGACGGCGACGGCGTCCGGCTTCGCCGGGCGCTACCGCTTCCCGCTCCTGGCGCCGGGAACCTACGTCGTCGTCGTCAACCCTCAGGGCTTCTCCGGCGGAGGCGCCCTCGCCGGGCTCGTCACGTCGACCGGCAACGACCCCGCGCCCGACCCCGACGACGACGTCAACGGCGACGACAACGGGACCGACGCCGGCGCGCTCGTCGCCTCGCGGGCGGTCACGCTCACCGACAACGGCGAGCCGACCTCGGAAGACGGGGACAACGACACGAACCTGACCGTCGACTTCGGATTCCGCTCCGGGCTCCCGGCGGCGGTCCCGGAGTTCGACTACGGCGACGCCCCCGACGTCCAGGCCGGGACGGCGCAGGGCGACTACCAGACGACGGCCCTCGGCGGCGGCGCCTACCACCGCGTCGGGGTCGCGGGGGCGCCGCTCCTGGGGAGCTGCGTCGACGGGGACGGCGGCCTCGACCAGGACGTTGCGGCGAACGCCGACGACGCCTCGGGGTTCGGCAGCATCATCGGGACCTGCGTGAACGGCGACGACGAGGACGGCGTCGCCCTGCCGGCGGTCGTGACCCCCGGGACGCCGGCGACGATCACCGTGACGGCGGGCGGCCCGGTGCCGTGCCTCGTCGACGCCTGGGTCGACTGGAACCGCAATGGCGTCTTCGGCGACTCGGCGGGCGAGCAGATCGCCTCGTCGGTGAGCGTCGCGGCCGGAACGCCGGCCACCCTCACACCCTCCGTTCCCGCGGCGGCCGTCCCGGGCCGTACGTACGCCCGCTTCCGCTGCTCGACGGCGGGCGGCCTTTCGCCCACCGGTCTGGCGCTGGACGGCGAGATCGAGGACTACGCGCTCGAGGTCATCGGGACCGATTTCGGCGACGCCCCGGCCAGCTATGCCACCCAGGGCCCCGGCGCGGCGAGCCACACGGTGAACCCGCTCACGCCGCTCCTCCTCGGCTCGTGTGTCGACACCGAGGCCGACGGGCAGCCGAACGTGGCCGCGACGGGCGACGACGCGGCCGCCGGGACGAGCCGGGTCGGAAGCTGCTTCGACGACGAGGACGGCGTGGCCTTCCTGACGCCGCTGGCCGCCTGCCAGGCGGCACAGGTCGGGGTCACCGTGACGACGTCGGGCCCCGCGCGACTCGACGCCTTCTTCGACTTCAACCACGACGGCGACTTCGGCGACGCCGGAGAGCAGGTCTTCACGAACCAGGTCGTCGCGACGGGCCTCAACACGCTCCCCTTCTCCGTCCCGTGCTCGGCGGTCGAGGGAGTCACGTACACCCGCTTCCGGCTCTCCTCCGCCGGCGGGCTTGGCCCCGCGGGCGCGGCGCCCGACGGCGAGGTCGAGGACCACGCCGTCAACGTCGGGGCCGTCGACTTCGGCGACGCTCCCGACACCTACGCCACTACTCTTCCCGCGGGCGGGCCGAATCACCGGGTCGTCGCGGGCTTCTCGCTCGGCGCCACCGTCGACACGGAGCCGAACGGCCAGCCGTCGACCGACGCCCTGGGAGACGGCGCGGACGAGGACGGCGTCCTCTTCCCCGCGGGCGGCAACCTCACCGCCTGCTCTTCCGTGAACCTCACGGTCACCCTCACGAACACCGCCGGCCTCGCTACGGCGCGCCTCGACGCCTGGATCGACTTTGACGGCGACGGGCTCTTCGGCGCCCCGCGCGACCGCGTGGCCACCGGTCTCGCCCTCGCGGCGGGTGCCAACTCGGTTCCGGTGAACGTCCCGTGCGACGCGCGCAGCGTCGCCTCCTACGCCCGCTTCCGCCTCAGCTCCACCGGCGTCGGCGCCCCGGGCGGCCCGGCGGGCGACGGAGAGGTCGAGGACTGGGCGGTCACGGTGCGCGGCCTCGACTTCGGCGACGCGCCCGACCCGGCCTTCCCGACCCTTCTCGCCTCGAACGGCGCGCGGCACGTCGTCCTTCCGGTCTCGAACCCGACCCTCGGCGCGGCGGTCGACACCGAGCCCAACGGTCAGCCGACCGCGGGTCTCGCCGGCGACGACGCCAGCGGCGACGACGAGGACGGAGTCGTCTTCCCGACGGTCCTCGTCGCGGGCGCGACGGGGAGCGTCCGGCTGACCGCCGGAGCCACCGGCGGCTTCGTCAGCGGCTGGATCGACTTCGACCAGAGCGGCGACTGGAGCGGTCCCGGGGAGCAGGTCGTCGCCGACCTTCCCCTCGCGGCGGGCGCCACGGCCGAGCCGACCTTCCCGGTCCCTGCCGGTGTCCTGACGGGGACCGCCGCGACGCGGTTCCGGATCAGCTCGCAGGCCGGGCTCGGTTTCACGGGTCTGGCGGTCGACGGCGAGGTGGAAGACCACCCGGCCTCGCTCGTCATCGGTCTGCCCGAGCTCTGCTCGTCGCTGCGCTTCGTCTCCGTCCGTCGCGCCACGGGCCGGCCGGAGCGGTTCGTCCTCACGTTCGAGGCCGGTCTCTCCAACACGGGGAACCTCGACCTGACCGACGTGCAGCTGACGGCCGATCTGGCGGCGGTCTTCGTCGCGCCGGCGTCGGTCGCGGGCGCGACGGTCACCGCCTCCCCGTTCTCCCCGAACCCGGCGTTCACCGGCACGGGGGTCAACGGGCTCCTGGCCCCCGGCTCCCTCCTGGCGGAAGGAGCGACGGGAACCATCCTGCTCGAGGTCGAGGTGATCCCGGCCGGTGTCGGGACCTCGTACGAGCTCAGCCTCGTCGCCAGCGCCCAGAGCGCCGCGGGTCCGCTGACCGACGTGACCCAGGACGGGAGCTCCTGCGACGCCGACGGGGACGGGGACCCGGGCAACGACAGCACCCCGACGCCGTTCGTCCTCCCGGCCGACACCTACTCGATCCCCGCGGCTGGGCCGTGGGGCCTCCTCGCCCTGGCCGCGCTCGTCGCGGCGGCGGGTGTCCGCAGGGTCGTGGGCCGCTCCTAAGCCTTCCGGGAGGCCCGGTACCGCGGGTGCCGGGCCTCCTCCTCCGGGCCGTCCTGCTAGAGTCTCCGCGAAGCGCCGTCGAGCGTACGGCTCTGGCAGCGGAGGCACGATGACTTCGGCTCCCGGAATCTCCCCGGACGACGAGACCATTCCGCCCCGGAGCGGGGGGATGGAGCCGTCTGGCGGAGACCGGGCCGCACGTGCCTGTCCGCTCACGGTCCTTCTCGAGGCCTCCCCTGACCCGGCCCTTCTGACGAGAGCGAACGGGACCGTCGTGGCGGCCAACGAGGCCTTCGCTACGGTGTGGCGGCGCGGGGACGCCGGGACCTGTGAGGGAGAGAGCCTCTCGACGCTCTTCGTGGCCGGCGCCGCCGAGCTGCTCGAGGGCGTTGCCGGAGGCCAGCCGTTCTCGTGCGATGGCCGGGCCGTGCTGGGAGACGGGACCGAGGTCGAGCTGCGCCTCTCGGCCCGCCGCCTTCGGGATCCGGAATCCTCGGAAGAGAGGCTGGTGGTCTTCGCGTCGGACGTCACGGCCGCCCGGCGCCTCGAGCGGGCGGCAGCGGTGCTCGGGGTCTCCCTCGATACGCCCGGTGCCGGTGGCTTCTTCGACAGGCTGGTCGAGGGGCTTTCCAGGACGCTTCGGATGGAGATGGCGATCGTCGGTCGGCTCGAGGTGGGGGACCCCGGCCACGTGAGGACGCTCGCCGTCTGGTCGGGCGGGGCGGCCGCCGAGCCGTTCACCTACGACCTGCACGGCGCGCCGTGCGAACACGTGGTGGGCCGCGTCCCCTGCGTCTTCCCGTCCCGTGTCGCCCAGCTCTTTCCCGAGGACCTCCTGCTCGTGGGGACCGGGCTTTCGAGCTACGTCGGGGTCCCCCTGACGTCGGCCGGAGGCAGCCCTCTCGGCCTCCTCGCGGCGCTTTCCCGTCGTCCGCTCCACGACGCCGATTCGGCCGCACGCGCACTCGGGCTCTTCGCCGGGCGTGCCGTCGCCGAGATCGAAAGGCGGGAGGCGCGGGAGGAGGAGCGCCATCGCGAGGAGGAAAGCCGCAGGCTCGTCGCGTCGATCCCCGTCGGACTTCACCGCTACCTGCTCGAGGAAGACGGACGACTCGTCTTCGCGGGTGCGAACCCGGCTGCCGACACGATCCTCGGCGTCGACAACCGCCAGTTCGTCGGGAAGACGATCGAGACCGCGTTCCCGGGTCTCGTCGGGACCGACGTTCCCGACGCCTACCGGCGTGCCGCCTCGGAGGGTCTGCCCTGGCGCAGCGAGAGCGTCACCTACTCCGACGGGCGGGTCGCGGGCGCGTTCCTCGTGCAGGCCTTCCAGACCGGTCCCCGGGAGGTCGTCGCGTCGTTCTTCGACATCACGGCGCGTCGTCGGACCGAGGAGGCGTTGCGCGAACGGGAGGTCCGGCTCGAGAGGCTCAACCGGATCCTGCGGACGATCACGCACGTCCAGGAGATCCTCTCGGAGGCGCGCGAGACGGGGGAGCTTCTCGGACGCGTCTGTTCCACCCTCGTCGCGGACCGTGACTTCGTCTTCGCGTGGGTCGGCCTTCTCGACGAAACGGGCAGCGAGGTGGGCCTCGCAGCCGCGTCCGGTCCGTGCGATCCGGCCCGTTTCCGGATCGACCTGAAAACGCTTCACGGAGGCCCGGCGTGCGGGAAGGCCGCCTTCCTCCGTGGGGCGGCCGTTCTGGTCGACGAGAGCTCGGGTGAGATCGGCTGTCCGGAATGCCCGACCCTGTCGCAGCACCCGGAAGGCTCGGCGCTGGCCTTGCCGCTCTGGAAGGGGGAGCGGGCACTGGGCGTCCTCGTCGTCCACGCCCCTCATCGCGGGGTCTTCGACGCCGAGGAGTCGAAGCTGATGGAGCAGCTCGCCGACGGGATCGCCGCCGCGATCGACGGGATCGACGCCGGGACGCAGCGAGCCCGGGCGCAAAGGGAGCGGGCGTTCCGAGCCGGCGTCGCCTCGGCGTCGTTTGGAGAGGAGCGCCCGGCCGGGCTTCTCGACGCCCTCGCGCGGTCCGTGGCGGAGCGGTTCGAAGCGGCGGGCGCCCTCGTCGCCCTGTGGGACGAGAATCACGGGCGGCTGGCTCTCGCCCGCGGGTGCGGCGTTCTCGAGGAGGCGGCCTCGAGCCCGGAGCTGGCGGAGAAATCCGCCGTGCTTCTCGGCAGAGCGGGAACTCCCGGCAGCGACGAATCGTTCGTGTCGAGATGGAACCTCGGGGCGGAGACGACCGCCTGGCCGCTTCGGGACGGGACCCATCCCCTGGGGATCCTGGCCATCGCTCCGGGACGCGGCGGAGAACCGCTCGCCGCCGGGTCCGACGCGGCGGAGCAGATTTCTCTCGCCCTCTCCAAGGCGCGCCTGTTCGAGGTGAACTCGGAGCGCGTCGCGACACTCCTCGCCCTTCACGACACGGGGGTCGACCTCGGATCCAACCTCGAGAGGGACGTCCTCCTGCGCGCGATTACCGACCGGGCGCAGGGCCTCGTCCACGGGACGATGGCGGGGCTCTACCTGATGCGCGAGGACGGGAAGCTGGCCCTCGCACTGGCAAATGGCGTCCTCGCGAACTACGTCGGGGCGGTCCTTGCGCCGGGAGAAGGGGTTGCGGGAACCGTCGCGAGCACGAGGAAACCGATCCTCCTCGACGACTACAGGGCGTGGCCGGGCCGGTCGCCCGTCTTCGCGACTGCCGGCATCGGCTCCGTGATCGGCGTGCCGGTCCTCTGGAGGGGAGCGGTCCTCGGCAGCCTCTTCGTCAACCACGAGGTGCCGGGGCGCTTCGGCGCCGCCGACGTGGAGACGGTCCGTCTTTTCGCCGAGCAGGCGGCGGTCGCCATCGCCAACGCCCGTCTCATCGGCGAACTGAAGGGGGCCGCGGACGAGCTGGCGCTCGCCTACGACGCCACGCTGGAGGGGTGGGTCCACGCGCTCGACCTCCGCGACAGGGAGACGGAGGGGCACACGCACCGGGTCGTCGGCCGGACGGTGGATCTGGCGCGCCGGGCCGGGATGGCCGAGGAGACGCTCGTCCACGTCCGCCGCGGCGCTCTCCTTCACGACATCGGGAAGATGGGGATTCCGGACAGGATCCTGCAGAAACCGGGGGCCCTCACCGAGGAGGAGTGGGCCATCATGCGGCTCCATCCGACGTACGCGCACGAGATGCTCGGGGGGATCGGTTTTCTTCGGCCGGCGCTCGACATCCCCTGCTCGCACCACGAGAAATGGGACGGCACCGGCTATCCGCGCGGACTTCGGGGCGAGCAGATCTCCCTGGCGGCCCGGGTCTTTGCGGTGGTCGACATCTGGGACGCGCTCGTTTCCGATCGGCCGTACCGGAAGGCCGTCCCGGCCCCCCAGGTGCGTGACTATCTCCGGACGATCGCCGGCACGCACCTGGAACCGCGCCTCGTCGAGCTCTTCCTGTCGACCGAGCCGGAATAGGAAGAGGCCCGGGCGCCGGGCCTCGAGGAGGACGAACCGGTCGGGGCGTCGCGATCAGGGCTTCTTCGGAAGGGTCTCCTCGATCTTCTTCGTCACCTCTTCCGCCATCGGGTCGACCTTCGTCCCAAACCGGGCGACGACCTTGCCGTTCGGGTCGACGAGGAACTTGTTGAAGTTCCAGCTGATGTCGCCGTCGAAGCCGGGAAGGGTCGTGAGGTACTTGTAGAAGGGGTGGATGTCGTCCCCCTTGACCGAGATCTTCGCGAAGAGGGGGAAGGTCGTCTTGTAGGTCGCCGTGCAGAAGGCCCGGATCTCCTCGTTCGTCCCCGGCTCCTGGCCCATGAAGTTGTTGGCCGGAAACGCCAGCACCTCGAACCCGCGATCCTTGTACTTCTGGTAGAGCTGCTCCATCGGGGCGTACTGCTTCGTGTAGCCGCACTTGCTGGCGGTGTTCACGACGAGGAGCGCCTTCCCTCGATAGTCGGAGAGCTTCTTCGGGGAGCCGTCGTTGAGGTTGAGGGTGAAGGCGTGGACGCCGGTCTCCGCCGCCGGGGCGGTCGCCGCGAGGCCGAGGACGGCCGCAGCCGCGAGGTTCTGCCAGAGCTTCATCGTTAAAGACCTCCGATGAATGTCCTACGACGCCGGGGCTGGAAAGGATCTCAGCGTTTCGGGTCGACGGGCGCGAGGATGACGGTGCGCTCGTCCTCGCGGCCTGGAATCGTCTGCAGGGGTGCCGTGATCGAGGTCGCTTCGCCGACGGCGGGGCGGACCGGAGGAGGAGCCGGGATCACCTGGACCGGCGGCGGGGGGGCCGGGTACGAGGGCGCCGGGGCGAAAGGCGCCGGCGGGGGCGTCGCGGCGGCCCGGAGCGGTTCGGGTGCCGGCGGGGCGGGGGCGGAGATGGGGGCGGTCGCCGGCGAGGCGTGGCGCTCGGGGAGCGGCATCGCCTGCGAGCCCGACGTCTCGAGCCGTTTGCCGCCGCGCATCAGCCGGAGGGTCTTGAAACGGTCCTCGTCGACGAGGCCGTTCATCGGGTACTCCTGGCGCGACGCCAGGATCTCGACGGCGTCGAGGGGAGTGATTCCGAGCTCCTGGGCGGCGTCGCCGATCCACTTCACAGCCATGGCTGCCTCCGGTCAGAAACGACGGGCGTCGCCGCCGCGGGGAAAGACCGCCGACGCGATCTCGGGCTCGAGGAAGATTCCGTTCAGCTCGCAGGGGACGCCGGCGGCCGCGGCCGCCTTCTCGAGCCCTTCCCGGACCGCGAGGAAGAGGTCGAGGGCGGCCTCGTCGGGAGCTCGGGAGCCGGCGGGCTGCTCGTAGATCACGATCCCGTCCTCGCGGCGGGGCCGGGGGACGCCGGGGCCGATCTTCTCGACGATCGACGCGTACGAGCCGTAGAGGAGAAGGGCCGGGAGGTCGTGGGCGCCGGAGGGCTCGGCCTCGTCGGGGAGGCCGAAGGCGACGACGGCCGTCGGCTCGCCCTCCTCGAGGGCGGAGTAGACGACGGTCGCCTTGAAGACCCCGTCGGGAGACGGCGGCGGCGCGACGAGCGGGCCGATCCGGGCCAGCAGGTCCTGTCGCTCCTTCACGAGGGCCTTGCGCGCCGCGTCGGGGATCGGCGTGCCGGTGTCCTTGAGGAATGCCTCGATCTGGAAGAAGTTGTCCATCATCCGGCCGGTGTCGGCCTCGGCGAGGAGGCGCGCCCTTTCGGACTCGAAGGCCGAGCGAAGGCGGCGGAAATCCTCGGAGATCCGGTGGCCGTCGGCTCGGTCGTATTCGAGGCTCGAACGGACCGCCTCGATCTTCCGCTCGTGGGCCTCGCGATCGTGGTCGTCCCTGCGGGCCTCGACCTCGAGGAGCTGCTCCTCCGTCCGCGCGATGTCCTCGGCGAAGCGGCGGAGGTCCTGTTCGAGCATCGCGACCTCGTCCCGCTTGCGCTTCGCCTCCGCCGCGATCTCCTCGATCTGGAGCCTTCGCGACTGGGCCTCGAGCCGGAGCGCCGCGAGGGCTCCGCGCCGGTCCGCATCGATCTTGAGGAAGTCCTTCAGGAGACCCATCGTCTCGCTCCTCGACTCCTGCGCTGTGGGGCTGGGGTCGCGGGCGAGTCTATAACGGCTCTCCGCCCGCCTAAACTCGACGGGGAAGGACCGCACCATGGACGAAAAGACCGATTCCGAGGCCGAGAAGATCGCCCGGAAGGTCGAGAAGACGGGGATCGCCGTCGCCCGCAGGCACGTCTTCCTCTGCGCCGACCGCGAGAACCCGAAGTGCGCCGACGCGGAGCGCGCGCTTTCAGCGTGGAATCACCTGAAGGACGGCCTGAAGAAGCGGGGGCTCTCGGAAGAGGGGGGCATCCTGAGGACGCGCGTCGGCTGCCTGCGGATCTGCGAAGGCGGGCCGATCGCCGTCGTCTACCCCGAGGGGATCTGGTACCGCGCCTGCGACCCGCCCGTCCTCGACCGGATCCTGGACGAACACCTCGTGGGGGGTCGCCCTGTCGAGGAGTTCGTCATCGCGCGGCACCGGCTGCCGGACGAAGGCGACTGAGGCTTCTCGCGGCCGAGGGGAGGGCCGAGGAGGCGCCCGTGGCGCCGCGGGGAGGCTCGTGGCGAACCTCCCCGATCCACTTTCATCCCGGCGAGTGGACCGCGACGGGACCGCCGGGAGGGCCCTCGAGCGCCTTCGCCTCCACGACGAGGAGCTCGGCGAGACGGGCGGCCGTCGCTTCCTTCCCCGCGTGCCGCTCGGCCAGATCGACGTAGGCCGGACCGTGCCGCTCCTCGGCGATCGCCAGCTCGGCGTAGAGCTTCGCGAGGCGCGGCTCGGCGGAGAGGTGCGGAACGAGGAGAAGGAAGCGCTCGTGGCTCCGCACCTCGACGAGGGCGCCGGCGAGGAGGAGGTCGAGCCCCTGCTCCGGCTCGCGCCCGCCGCGGCACGCCGCGCGCAGGCCCGAGACGTAGGGGTTCGCGCGGCGGGTGGGCGTCTTCGCGCCGAGGCGCCGCGCTTCCTTCGTCGCCTTGCGGAAGTGGCGCAGCTCCTCGGCGGCGAGCGCCGAGAGCCGGTCGACGAGGAGAGGGTTCCCCGGGTAGCGCCCGACGAGCGAAAGGGCGAAGACGGCCGCCTGCAGCTCGCAGACGGCGTGGTCGGCGACGAGGTCGGGGAGGCGCGAGACGGCGCGTTCGGCCCAGGACGCGGGGGTTTTCGTGAGGAGCTCGATCACGCCTCGATCTTCGCAGGTGCCCGGCGGCGCCCGGGAGTTCTTTCGCTCCGCCGGCGGCTTCGCCCGTCGGGACCCGGCGGCGCTACGATCTCCTCTCCGGGAGGACGCCAGGATGACCGGAGCGGATTTCGAGGTCGTCGTCGTCGGCAACGCCGGGATCGACACCTGCGTCCACCTGTACGGGGCCGACGTCGACTGGAGCGTCGAGGCGAATTTCACCGAGAACGTCGACTACGTGGGACAGGCCGGGGGCTTCACGAGCCGTGGATACGCCCAGCTGGGGAGGCGGGTCGCGTTCGTCGGCACCGTGGGCGAGGACCACTGCGGCCGCTTCGTTCGCGAAGAGCTCGCGCGGGACGGCGTCGACACGTCGGCGCTCTTCGTCGATCCGGCCGGGACCTCCCGCAGCGTCAACGTGATGTACCGGGACGGGCGGCGCAAGAACTTCTACGACGGCAGGGGGCACATGACCCTCCAGCCCGACCGCGAGCGCTGCCGAAGCCTCCTCGCGCGGACGAGGCTCGCGCACGTCCACCTGCCGAACTGGGCGCGGACCCTCCTGCCGATCGCGAAGGAGCTGGGGGTGACGGTTGCCTGCGACCTTCAGGACATCGTCTCCGCCGACGATCCGTACCGGGCGGACTTCGTCCAGCACGCGGACATCCTCTTCTTCTCGTGCGTCAACCACCCGGACCCGGCACCGCTCATCCGCGAGTTCCTGACGGGCCGCCCCGACCGGATCGTCGTCGTCGGGCTCGGCGCGCGCGGTTGCGCCCTGGGGACCCGTGACGGGGTTCGCTTCTTCGAGCCCGTGCCGATGGAGGCTCCCGTCGTCGACACGAACGGGGCGGGGGACTCGCTCGCGGTCGGCTTCCTCTCGAGCTTCATCCTCGACGGCTACCCGCTCGAACGCTCGATCCGGCGAGGCCAGATCGCCGCCCGGCACTGCTGCGCAGAGCGGGCCTCGACCTCGCACCTGATCACGAGGGCCCGGCTGGACGAGCTCGACGGTCCGGCGTAGGCGGACGCCGCGCCGCCCGGCCGGGCCGCGCGATCACGCTTCGATCTTCGCCGGTGCGGGGCGGGCGGCCTCGCGAGCACCGCGCATCCAGGCTGTCGCCGCGCCGAGGTGCGCCGCCCTTGCGACGATGCGAAGGAGGACGACCGCCTGCTGGCCGGCGACGAGGAGCGCGAGGAGGCGCACGTCGCCGCCGCTCCACGACGGGGCGAAGTAGAGCCAGAGGGAGAGCGGGAGGAGCGCGGTGACGCCGAAGGCGATCTCGAGGAGGAGCGCCTTCACGGGGCGGCCGATGACGAACCCGGCCCCCGACGCGAGGGCGAGGAAGGGGTTCGCCGTCTTTGCCAGGCCGAGCGCGGCGCGCGATTGAGCGACCACGGCGCGGATCGCGCCCGTCGTGCCGAGGAATGCCAGGAGGCGGAGGAGAGAGAGCCCCGTCCGCTCCCAGTCCCATCGCAGGTCGGGCGAGAGCGTCGCCGCGCGCGGGAGCTCGACGAAGAGGAAGAACGCGCCGAGGATCGCGGCGAGCCCCACGAGGCCGATGAAGAGGGACGGGAGGCCGAGGCGGGCGGCGTCGGCGAGGAACGCCGCGAGGTTGCCGCGCTCCCGCTCGGCGGCGAAGCGCCCGGCAAAGCCTCCGGCCAGCAGCGCCGACAGGGCGGCGTGGAGGAGCCCGGCGGCGAAGAGGCCCGCCAGGGGACCGGAGAGCCGGGGGACGTCGGCCAGCGGAAGCGTTCCCCTCTCGAGCGCGCCGAGGCGCGCCGGGTCGCCGAGGAGTCCCGGCTCGGAGCGGATGAGGTGGGCCCCCAGGACGACGTCCCAGCCCTTCGCGAGGCCGTCCGCGGCCGGCCGGGAGTCGAGGAGGTCGTGCAGGCGCGAGGCGAGCGGAGCCGTGACGACGAGGGCGAGGGCGGCATTCAGGGCGAGGGCGAGAAGGAGCGCCTTCCAGGCCGTCGCGGCTGCCAGGAGGCCGCGCGCCCAGAGGAAGGGGAGGGCGTGCCCCTTCAAAGCGCCGCTCCGGGGAGCGCCGCGAGGAGGGCGAAGAGCTCGAGGAGGTTCTGGGTCAGGAACCGGAGGCGGTGGGCCCAGGCCCGGGCGGCGGTCGGCTCGGGCGCGGTCCGGAGGCCGTCGTTGAGGCGGTTCACGTCGAGAAGGCAGGTGTGGCGCGGATCGACGACGACCGAGAGGAGCCTCGGGCCGGTGATGCGCCAGCGCCTCCACTCGGCACGGCCGTCCCAGCGGCGAGTGACCTTCCGCCCTCCCTCGAACCGCATCTCGACCTCCACCGGCCAGGCGATCTCGCCGAGGCGCTGGACGACGACGGTCGACTCGTAGCCGGGGCCGGGCGGGGCGGGGGCCCGGTAAACCCGGTGGGGTCCGTCGCCCACCCAGCCGGCGGGAGGAGCGGACCGCCGCGTCGTGGCGGAGGTGACCGCGTAGTCGACGGCTCCGGCCGAGGCCCAGCCCCGCTCCACGAGGTCGCGGGCCTCGGGCCCCGCCACCTCGCCGAGAACGTCGAGGAAGTCGCTCGTCGTCGGGTGCCGGAAGGCGAAGCGGCGGGCGTACTCCTTCAGCGCGGCCATCAGGGGCTGCTCCCCGGTCGTCCGGGCCACCGACTCGAGGAGGAGCGCGGTGCGCGAGTAGGCGTTCGTCCTCACCGCCGCGTCGTCGAGGGAACGCCACGTCTCGCGGAGCGTCGGGTCCGAGCGCGAGAAGGCGGCCTGGTCGAGCGCGTCCTGCGATTCCCCCTCGGGGAGCGGACGCTTCAGGGAGCGGAGGGGGATCGGCACCCCGAACGCCTCGACGACGGGGCTCGGGGCCCCGTAGATCCTCATCGCCGCTCTCGCGGACAGGAAGCTCGTCAGCCCTTCGTCCAGGTGCGCCTCGCTGACCTCGTCCGTGGCGACCGCACCCTGGAACCACTGGTGCGCCAGCTCGTGCAGCACCAGCCCGCCCGGCTCGCCCTCGGAGGAGGGGGAAAGCCAGGTCGTTGCGCCGGTGATGAGTGTCGGGTACTCCATCGCCTCGGCACCGGAGCCGGCGGGCGGGTCGACGATCGTCAGGGTCGGCCAGGGGTAGGGAGTCAGCCAGGCCCCGTAGAGGGCGAGACCCTCGCGCGCCGCGCGGAAGTAGCGTTCCCGCGAGCGGCGGTGGTCGGGCTGCAGGAAGAGGAAAACGTCGACCTTCGGAAGCCCTTTCGGGGCGACGGTCTCCTTCTTCACCTCGAAGCGGGGAGAGAAGGCGAAGGCAAAGTCGTGGACGTCCTCGGCGCGCGCGCGGACGCGGACCCGCTCGGCCGCCTCGTCCGTCTCCGCCACGACGCGCCCGGTCACCGCGACCCTGCCTTTCACCTCCCCGGGGAGAAGGAGGGTGACGTCGTAGTCGCCGAAGTCGGCGAAGAACTCCGTGGAGGGATGAAAGGGCCGGCCGCGCCACCCGGCGTCCGTCGCCTTGGCGAGCTTCGGGTACCACTGCCCGGCGAAGACGAAGTCGTCCTTCCAGCCGGTGCGCAGGGTGCCGCGCGGCAGGTGCGACTCGAAGTCGATCTCGAGGACGAGCGTCTCGCCGGGCTCCACCGGCCGTGGCAGCGGGATGCGGGCCAGGGTCCGGTCGTCGGGGTTGCCGCCTGCGGGGGGAGCGAACGAGATCCGGCGCGTCAGGTCGGTTCCGTCGGGGAGGGCGACCCGCTTCAGCTCGCAGAAGCCGAAGTCGGAAGAGCCTTCGGGCTGGGGAATGCCGGGCGAGAGTGTGGAGCGGGTGTTGCGAAAGCCGTTCAGGTAGAGGTGCAGGAGGGCGTCCGGAAGGCTCCGGGAGGTCCGGTTGACGAAGGTGACCGTCTCCCGGCCGGAGAGTGTCTTCTGCTCCCCGTCCCAGGCCGCCTCGATCCGGTACGAGGCAACGGACGGAACCCTCGGGCCGGCCTGCGCCGGGAGTGCGGGCGAGAGGAGAGCCGCGAAACCGAGGAGAGCCCTGAGGCGGTGCACGAAGGGGATGCTAGGTGGGCGCGCGGTTCTTGGGAAGGGCCGGAGCGGGGAAGCGTCCCTGGAACGCGGGCCGTCCTCTCGCCGCCGCGCCCCCTACAATCGAGGCCGTGACGCTTCCCGAGAACGCGGACGCCGCGGCCCTTCGTGCGGGCTGGCTGCGCGAAGAGCTCCGCCGGCACGAGCACCTCTACTACGCCCTCGCCCGCCCCGAGGTCAGCGACGCCGAGTACGACGCCCTCTCCCGAGAGCTCCTCGCGATCGAAGAGGCGTTCCCCGCGGTCGTCACCGCCGACTCGCCCACCCGGCGCGTCGGCGGCGCCCCCGTGGACGGCCTCCCGAACGTCCGGCACGAGGTGCCGCTCCTCTCCCTCGAGAACGCGTACGACGAGGCGGGACTCGACGCCTGGCTCACGCGCGTCTCCGACCGCCTCGACGGGCGGCTCCCCGAGATCGTCTGCGAGCTGAAGATCGACGGCCTCTCCATCTCCCTCGTCTACGAGGACGGCCTCCTCGTGCGGGGCGCCACGCGCGGCGACGGGACGACGGGCGAGGACGTGACGCCGAACGTCCGGACGATCCGCGTCCTGCCGCTCCGGCTTCCCGCCGGCGCGCCGCGCCTCCTCGAGGTGCGTGGCGAGGTCTACCTCGGCAAGTCCGCCTTCCGCGCGCTGAACGCGGCGAGGGAGGAGGCGGGAGAGCCGCTCTTCGCGAACCCGCGCAACGCGGCCGCCGGGTCGCTCCGCCTCCTCGACTCGCGCGAGACGGCACGCCGGAAGCTCTCGGTCTTCCTCTACTCCGTCGCCCGCTGGGAGGGGGACGGCGCTCCCGCGACGCAGGTCGAGGCGCTCGACGCCCTCCTCGGCCTCGGCCTTCCGGTGAGCCCGCATCGTGCCGTCGCCCGCGGCGCGGAGGAGGTCCGTTCGTTTCTCCACGAGTGGCGCGAGAAGAGGCACACGCTCGACCTCGAGACGGACGGCGCCGTCCTGAAGGTGAGCCCGTCCCTCGACCAGCGGCGGCTCGGGGCGACGGCCAAGGCCCCGCGCTGGGCCCTCGCCTTCAAGTTCCCGGCCGAGGAGGCGACGACCCGCGTGACGGCGATCGTCGTCCAGGTGGGGCGGACGGGCGTCCTGACGCCCGTCGCCGAGTTCGAGCCGGTCCTCCTCGCCGGGACGACCGTCCGCCGCGCGACGCTGCACAACTACGAGGACCTCTCGCGCAAGGACGTCCGCGTCGGCGACACCGTCGCCGTCGAGAAGGCGGGCGACGTCATCCCGAAGGTGACGCGCGTCCTCCTCGAGAGGAGGCCGGCGGAGACCGTGCCGTTCGAGATGCCGTCCGCCTGCCCCGTCTGCGGGGAGGCGGTCGTCCGCGAGGAGGGCGAGGTCGCCGTCCGCTGCGTCAGCGCCTCCTGCCCGGCGCAGGTGAAGGAGGCGATCGGCCACTACGTCGCCCGCCGGGCGATGGACGTGGAAGGGCTCGGAGATGAGAGGATCGACCAGCTTCTCTCGGCGGCTCTCATCTCCGACGTCGCGGGCCTCTACGGGCTGCGCCGCGAGGACCTTGCCGCCCTGGAACGCTGGGGAGAGAAATCGGCCGCGAACGTCCTCTCCGAACTCGAAAAATCGAAGGAGGCGGGGCTCGCGCGCCTCCTCTTCGGCCTCGGGATCCGGCACGTCGGCGAGAAGACGGGGAAAGTCCTCGCCAGGCGCTTCGGGACGATGGACGCCCTCCGGGCCGCGACCGAAGACGACCTGACGGGGGTCTCCGAAATCGGCCCGGAGACGGCGAGGTCCATACTCGAGTGGCTCGGCCGGCCCGCGAACGCCCTGCTCCTGTCGAAACTCGAGGCGTCCGGGGTCCGTATGAACGAGCCGGAGGGGGCGCCCGCCCCCGGAGGGCCGCTGGCCGGGAAGACCTTCGTCCTGACGGGGACGCTCCCGAGGCGGACGCGGGAAGAAGCGACGGCGGCGATCGAGAGAGCCGGAGGCAAGGTGAGCGGAAGCGTTTCGAAGAAGACGGCCGCCGTCGTGGCGGGAGAGGATCCCGGGTCGAAGCGGGTGAAGGCCGAGGCCCTCGGCGTGCCGGTCTGGTCCGAGGACGACCTCGACGTGGCGCTCGGAGGCCTCTCTTGAGCGACGCCCCCCCGCGGGAGCCGCTCGTCCTCGTCGTCGACGACGACGCGGGGAGCCGCCGGGCGATGGCGCTGACGCTGACGACCGACGGGCGCCGCGTGGAGGAGTTCGGCGACGCCGATTCGGCCCTCTCGCGCGCGATCGACGACCCGTCCGTCGGCCTCGTCGTGACCGACCTGAAGATGCCGGGCAAGACGGGGATAGAGCTGGCGACCGACCTCGCGGCGGCGCGCCCGGACGTCTCGGTCCTCCTCGTGACCGCCTTCGGCGACGTCGACACGCTCCTGAAGGCGAAGGACCTCGGCACCGTCGACTACGTCGCCAAGCCCGTCGGCCGCGACGACCTGCGCCTGCGCGCCTCGGCCGCGCTCGGCCGGGCCCGGCAGGCCGGGGAGATCAAGCAGCTGCGCGAGCGGCTCGACAAGCGCTACGGCTTCGAGGCGATCGTCGGCGTCTCGGCGGTGATGGAGCGGGTCTTCGACGTCCTGCGCAAGGTCGCGCCGACGAAGATGAACGTCCTGATCACCGGCGAGTCGGGGACGGGCAAGGAGCTCGTCGCCAACGCGCTCCACCACAACTCGCCCCGCCGGCCGCGCGCGTTCGTCGCGCTCAACTGCGGAGCGATTCCGAGGGAGATCATCGAGTCGGAGCTCTTCGGGCACGAGAAGGGCGCCTTCACCGGGGCGCTCGTGAAGAGGATGGGGCGGATCGAGCAGGCGCACGGCGGGACCCTCTTCCTGGACGAGGTCTCCGAGATGCCCCCCGACCTGCAGGTGAAGTTCCTCAGGGTCCTGGAGGAACGGCGGGTGACGCCGGTTGGCGGGAACGACTCGAAGGAGTCCGACTTCCGGCTCGTCTCCGCCACGAATCGCGACCTGAAGAAGGAGATCGAGGCGGGGCGGTTTCGCCAGGACCTCTACTACCGGATCAAGGGAGTCGTCGTCGACCTGCCGCCCCTCCGGGAGCGGCGCGAGGACCTGGCCCTCCTGGCCGAGCGGTTCCGTGAGGTCTTCGCCAGGGAGCACGACCGCCCGGTTACCGGCTTTACGTCCGCGGCCCTGTCGGCCCTCGTGCAGTACCCCTGGCCCGGAAACGTCCGTGAGATGAAGAGCGCCATCGAGTGGGCGGTCTTCAGCGCGGCGGGCCCGCGCATCGAGGTCGCCGACCTGCCGCCCGACGTGAAGGGGGACGCCGAGGGGGAGGGGAGCGGAGAGGAGGCCCGCGCGGAGAGCGCCGGATACGGGTCGTCCTCGCCGATCCTGATCGGAAAGACGATGGCCGAGATCGAGAAGGAGGCCATCCTCATCGCCCTCCAGGCCTCGGGCGGAAACCGCCGGAAGGCGGCCGAGCGCCTCGACATAGGCCTCCGGACGCTTCAGCGGAAGCTGAAGGAGTACCGCGGCGGCGTCGGGGGGGACGACGGCGAGGACGAGGCCGACGACGACGGGCCGGAGTCGTGAGCGTCTAGAATCCCCGCCAAGAGAGAAGCCTCAGGAGGAGTCGCATGGACATTCCGGCGAAGATCTACATCACCTGCGCCAGCGCGGAGCTGAAGAAGCAGCCCGGGACGCTCATCGCCGTCTCGCCTCACGGCTTCTACGAGGTCCACGTCCAGTTCGGCTCGAACACGCACGTGATGCTCCTGCCGGTCTCGGAGACGTCGATGCTCTACGCGGAGCCGGTCCTGATGCATCCCCCGGGCTTCGAGCTCGAAAGGTGAAGTGATCCCGGGGGACCCGAAACCGCGCGGGTTCCCCGGACCCCCCCGCCGCGGGTGCGGACGAGGGCGGGCGGAACGCTCAGCGCTCCTCGTCCTCCGGGCCCCGTTCGCGGGGCTCGGGGACGCGCTCGAAATCGTCCGTGGCGCCCCCCTTGACGAAGTGCTCCGCCGCCTTCAGGACGCGGCGGCGCGCCTGGTCGAGGAAGAACGCCTGGGAGTCGATGGCGGGCTCGCCGCGCCCCGGGTGACACCGCTCGTACGTCCCGTCGGAGCGAAGCGCCCGGGCCTTCACGTTGTCGGCCATCAGGGCGTCGAAGGTGTCGGAGAGCTGCCGTCCGAGGTCCGAGTCGACGAACGGAAACGAGACTTCGACGCGCCGGAAAAAGTTGCGGGGCATCCAGTCGGCCGACGAGGCCCAGACCTCCGGCTCGCCGCCGTTGTCGAAGAGGAAGAAGCGGCTGTGCTCGAGGAAGCGGCCGACGATGGAGCGGACCCGGATCGTCTCCGAGACGCCGGGGAGGCCGGGAACGAGGCAGCAGACGCCGCGGACGATCAGGTCGATCGGCACCCCGGCCTGGGAGGCTTCGTAGAGAGCCTCGATCGTCCCCCGGTCGACGAGGGCGTTCAGCTTGGCCCGGATCCGCGCGGGCCGTCCCGCGCGGGCGTGCGCCGTCTCTCGCGAGATCCACTCCCTCACGGTCCGGTGCATGTCGCGAGGGGCGGTGACGAGCCGGTTGTATGTCGTCCGGGTCGCCAGCCCCGTCAGCGTGTTGAAGAGGCGCGTGGCGTCCTCGCCGAACTCGGGGCGGCAGGTGAGGAGGCCGAGGTCGGTGTAGACCTTCGCCGTCGCCGGGTTGTAGTTCCCCGTGCCGAGGTGGACGTAGCGGCGGATCTCGTCCTTCTCGCGCCTCACGACGAGGGCGATCTTGGCGTGCGTCTTCAGGCCGACGACGCCGTAGACGACGTGGATGCCGGCCCGCTCGAGCGCCTTGGCCCAGACGATGTTGTTCTCCTCGTCGAAGCGGGCCTTGAGCTCGACGAGGACGGCGACCTGCTTGCCGTTCTCGGAGGCGCGGATCAGCGCGGGGATGACCGGCGAGTCGGAGCTCGTCCGGTAGAGCGTCATCTTGATGGCGAGGGTCTTCGGGTCGTCGGCGGCCTCCTCGATCAGGTCGACGACGGGGCCGAACGAGTCGTAGGGGTGGTGGAGGAGGAGGTCGCCCTGGCGGATCGCCTGAAAGATCGACCCGTCGGGGGCGCCGAGCGGCGCGGGGAGAGCGGGAGTGAACGGAGCGTCCTTCAGGTCGCGGCGGTCGAGCTTCACGAGAGCCATCAGGTCGGAGGCGCCGAGGAGCCCCGCGACCTCGTAGATGTCGAAGTCGGAGACCTCGAGCTGGCGCATCAGGAGCTTGCGCATCCGCTTCGGCGTCTTCGGGGTCACCTCGACCCGGACGACCGCCCCGAACCGGCGCTTGCGAACCTCCTGCTCGATCGTGGCGAGGAGGTCGGAGGCCTCGTCCTCCTGGATCTCGATGTCGGCGTCGCGCGTGATCCGGAAGAGATACGAGGCGAGGATCTCGAGGCCGGGGAAGAGCTCCTCCAGGTTCGCCTGGACGAGGCTCTCGAGGAGAAGGAACTCCGCCCGTCCGGCCTTGACCTTCTTCTTTCCCTCGACGACGGCCCTGAGAGAGAGGAGCCTCGGGATCGCCGGCGGCATCTTCACGCGGGCGAACTTCACCTCGCCCGTCTCCGGGTTCTTCGTCTCGATGGCGAGGTTCAGCGAGAGGTTCGAGAGGAACGGGAAGGGGTGACCGGGGTCGACCGCGAGCGGCGTGAGGACCGGGAGAACGTTCCGCCGGAAGTAACCCCGGGCGGCCTCCTTCCGCTCCTCTTCGAGCTCTTCCCAGGCGACGACGGAGATCCCGGCGGCCGCCAGGCGCGGGAGGAGATCCTCGTGGAGGCAGGCCGTCTGCCCGGCCTCCATCGCGAGGACTCCCTTCCTCACGAGCATCAGCTGCTCGCGCGCCGAAAGCCCGTCGTCCGACCGCTCGGCCAGGTCGGCCGAGAGCTGGTCGCGCAGGGCCGAGACGCGGATCATGAAGAACTCGTCGAGGTTGCTCTCGGAGATGCAGAGGAACTTCAGGCGCTCGAGGAGGGGCCACCTCTCGTCGCGCGCCTCTTCCAGGACCCGCGTGTTGAACTCCAGCCAGGAGAGCTCGCGGTTGAGGAGCGGCGTGAGCGGTGCGGCGGAGGAAGAGGGATCGTCCTCCTCGGCGGGGGTCGTCTCCTCCTCCCCGCGCGGCGCCGGGGCGTCCTCCTCCGGGGCGGACGGGTCGAGGAGGAGGGGGTCGGGCTCGACGAGGACGTCGGCGTTTCGCTTTCGGCGCGGGCGCTGCTCGTGGCGGATCACGCGGATTTCCCCCGTTCCTTCAGTCCGGCACGCCGAGGGTCCGGCGGAGCTCGTCCGCCAGCTCGCCGGCGATCGCGTCGACGGCCTCCCTGTCGACCCCTTCCACCATGACCCGGGCGAGGAGCTCGGTCCCGGAATAGCGGACGAGGATGCGGCCGCTCCCGGCGATCCGCTCTTCGGCGCCCGTCATCAGGCCGGCGAATCCGGCGATCTCCCCGAAAGGGACCTTCTCGCGAACCTTCACGTTCAGGAGGACCTGGGGCGCCCGGGCGAGGCGCGGCCCCGTGGCGAGCGGGACGCCGGTGGCCGCGACGGAGGCGGCGACGTGGAGGCCGGTCAGGGTCCCGTCGCCGGTCGTCGTCAGGTCGGCGCGGATGAGGTGCCCCGACTGCTCGCCCCCGAGGAGAACGCCGAGGCGGTCCATCTCCTCCACGACGTAGCGGTCGCCGACGGCGGCGCGGACGAGAGCGATCCCGCGGGCGGCGAGCGCCTCCTCGAGCCCCCAGTTCGACATGACCGTCCCGACGACGGAGGCGGGCTTCTTCCCCTCCCGCTCGAGCTCGAGCGCCCAGAGGAGGAGGACGTCGTCGCCGTCGAGGATGCGTCCCTCGCCGTCGGCGAGCATCGCCCGGTCGGCGTCGCCGTCGAGGGCGAGGCCGAAGTCGGCTCCGGCCGCCGCCACGGCCTTTGCCATGGCCTGCGGGTGGAGGGCGCCGCACCCCTCGTTGATGTTGTGCCCGTCGGGGGAGACCGCGAGCGGGATCACCTCGGCGCCCGCCCGCCGGAAGGCTTCCGGGGCGACGCGGAACGCGGCCCCGTTCGCGCAGTCGACGACGATCCGGAGGCCGTCGAGCCGGGCCGGGAGCGTGTCGACGAGGTGGGTCTCGTAGAGATCGGCCAGGCCCGGGTCCTCCGGGATCTCGACGGGCGCGACGGCCTCCGCCGTTTCGATGAGCCTCTCGATCGAGGCCTCCACGGCGTCGGGGAGCTTCTTGCCCTCCCACGAGAAGATCTTGATTCCGTTGTCGGGCCAGGCGTTGTGCGAGGCCGAGACGGAGATCCCCGCGTCGGCCCCGACCGCCCTCACGAGGTGGGCGACGGCGGGCGTCGGGACGACTCCGGCGAACCGGACCCGGGCGCCGGCGGCGTTCAGCCCGCCGGCCAGGGCCGCCACGATTCCGGGGGAGGAGACGCGGGTGTCGCAGCCGACGACGACCGTGAGTGTTCCCGTCCGGCCCCTGTCGCGGAGCGAAACGGCGAGGGCGGCGCCGATTCGCGAGACGGTGGCCGGGTCGAGCGGGTATTCGCCGGCCCTGCCGCGAATCCCGTCAGTGCCGAAGAGGGAGCGCATGTACTGCGGAGTTTACGTAACTGGCGGGAAGGAGGCCCGAGGGGGGGCCGGTGAGAGGGCCGGGAGACCGCGGCGAACCTCACCGGCCGGTGTCGCCGGCCGCCGCCGCCAGGATCCGGACGAACCGCAACGTCTCCTCCACGTCGTGCACCCGGACGAGGAGAGGGCTGCGGCCCCGGAGCCTCTCGACGGCGGCGGCGCAGGCGGCGAGCGACTCGGGGAGCCTCTCGGCGGGCGGCCTGCCGGAGAAGGAGCCGAGGAATGCCTTGCGCGACGCGCCGACGACGACGGGGACCCCCTCGGGACCGAGGAGCGCGAGGCCGGCGAGGAGGGCGAAATTCTGATCGGGGGTCTTCCCGAAGCCGAGCCCAGGGTCGAGGAAGACCCGGTCGGGCCGGATACCGGCGAGGAGTCCGCGGCGCCGGGCCTGAGCGAGATCGCCCGCCACGTCGGAGACGACGTCGGGACCGAACCGAGACACGGAGAACGTCGTCGCCGGGAGCCCTCTCATGTGGTTCAGGACGATCGCCGCGCCCGTTCGGGCGACGAGGTCGAGGAGCCCGTCGGGCGGCTCGAGCCCGGTGACGAGGTTGACGACGTCGGCCCCCGCGTCGAGGACGCGGCGCGCGACGTCGACCCGCCGGGTGTCGACCGAGATCGGAATCGCCGCGTTGGCGGCGCGGATTCCTTCGACGACCGGGAGGACCCGCGAAAGCTCCTCGTCGGCGGTCACCTCTCCTGCGCCCTCCCCGTACGCCGCTCCGCGCGGCCTCGTCGATTCGCCGCCGACGTCGAGGATCGCGGCGCCCGCGCCCGCAAAGCGCAGCCCGGCCTCGACGGCGGCCCGGGGCGTCCCGAGGCGACCTCCGTCGGAGAAGGAATCGGGAGTGACGTTCAGGATCGCCATCACGCCCCCTGCAGGGCCGAAGTCGATCCGGCGTCCGGCGGAGAGCGGGATAGGGCGGAACGTCATCGGGCGGCGCCTCCGGGCCTGGAGTCTAGCGGGGGCCTCGCGTCTTCAGGAGTCGTGCGGGGCGAGCTTCTCGAGTCGCGCGCGGGCTTCCCGGAAGAGTGCGGCGTTCCCTTTCGGAGACGCCGCCGCCAGAAACTTCTCGTAGCACGCCGCGGCGCCTCGCGGCCGTCCGGCGGCCTCGGCGCAGCGCCCCTCCAGGTAGAGCGTCTCCACGACGGACGGCGCGGCGCGGCGAAGCGCCCGGAGCGCGGCGATCGCGCCGTCGAGCGGGGCGTGGCCGAAGCGCTCGGCGTGGGCGACGGCGGCCCGGGCGTAGGCGAGGGCGGCGGGCGGGTGGAGCGGCGCCTCGACGAGGGCGCGCGCGAGGCGTCGGAGAGCGCCCGGCCGATTCCCTTGTCGCGCCGGAAGGCGCGCCGGCAGGGGAGGCACCGGACGGCGCTCGCGTCGAGGCGGAAGCCGAGCGTCTCGTACCAGTGCTTCTGCTCCCGGGCCGAGAAGACGAACGGCGCGCCGCAGTCGCGGCAGGTCCGGTCGAGGTCGACGTAGAAGTAGCGCGGGACGTCGCAGCAGAAGAGCTGCCGGCGGGGGTCGCCGCGGACCGCGCCGGACGGCAGGTCGGGCCGGTAGTCGGGGTCGTAGAGCCAGAGGCGGCCCGTTCCGCCGGAGGCGCCCGGGCCGGGGACGATCGGGACCTCGCCGTAGACCGGGTGCCGCCGGGTGACCGGAGCCGATCGCCGCTTCGGGGCGGCGCCCCGGCGCGCCTCGATCCGGCCCGGGAGGCGAAACGGCCCGCTCCGGGTCCGGAGCGGGCCGACGGGTTCGCGGGAGCTGCGGGGAGCCTTCAGACCGGAGCCGGCACCAGCCCGGAGGGGGCCGTCTCGTCGCTGTCGGTCCTCTTCCCGGCGAAGGACGAGGGGGGCGCCGTGTCGCCCGGGCCGGCCGCCAGGGTCCTCGCCTTCGTCGCGTGAGGGACTTCCTTGCCGGTGATCCGCTCGATCAGGATGTAGACCTCGTCGCCGTCGAGGGACTCCTTCTCGAGGAGCTCGGCGGCGATGGCGTCGAGGGAGGGGCGGTTCTCCTGGACGAGGACCTTGCCGCGCTGGTAGGCCGCGGTGACGATCCGGTTCACCTCGGCGTCGATCTTCCGGGCGGTGTCCTCGGAGTAGTCGGGCCTGCGCGCGAAGTCCTTGCCGAGGAAGACCTCGCCTTCCTCGTGGCCGAACGTCATCGGTCCGAGGTCGCTCATCCCCCACTCGCAGACCATTCGCCGGGCCATCGTCGTCGCCTGCTCGAAGTCGTTCGAGGCGCCGGTCGTGATCTGGTCGAGGCAGATCTCCTCGGCGAGCCGCCCTCCCATCATGACGGCGAGGCGGGCCTCCACGTACTCCTTCGAGTAGGAGTGCTTGTCCTCGAGGGGAAGCTGCTGCGTGAGACCGAGGGCGCGGCCGCGCGGGATGATCGTCACCTTGTGGAGCGGGTCGGCGTGCTCCTCGAAGGCGGCGATGAGGGCGTGGCCCCCCTCGTGATACGCGGTGTTGCGCTTCTCCTTGTCGGACATGACCATCGACCGCCGCTCCGCCCCCATCAGGACCTTGTCCTTGGCGTAGTTGAAGTCGTCCATCTCGACTTTCTTCTTGTCGGCGCGGGCCGCCGTCAGCGCCGCCTCGTTCACGAGGTTGGCGAGGTCGGCGCCGGCGAAGCCGGGCGTGCCGCGGGCGACGACGGAGAGGTCGACGTCGTCGGACATCGGGATGTTCTTGACGTGGACCTTGAGGATCCCCTCGCGCCCCTTCACGTCGGGGCGGTCGACGACGACGCGGCGGTCGAAGCGGCCGGGGCGCAGGAGAGCCGGGTCGAGGACGTCGGGGCGGTTCGTGGCGGCGATGAGGATGACGCCGTCGTTCCCCTCGAAGCCGTCCATCTCGACGAGGAGGGCGTTGAGCGTCTGCTCCCTCTCGTCGTGCCCGCCGCCGAGGCCGGCGCCGCGGTGGCGGCCGACGGCGTCGATCTCGTCGATGAAGATGATGCAGGGGGCGTTCTTCTTCCCCTGCTCGAAGAGGTCCCTGACGCGGCTCGCGCCGACGCCGACGAACATCTCGACGAAGTCGGAGCCCGAGATCGAGAAGAACGGGACGTTGGCCTCGCCGGCCACGGCGCGCGCCAGGAGCGTCTTGCCGGTTCCCGGGGGGCCCATCATCAAGACGCCCTTCGGGATCTTGCCCCCGAGCTTCTGGAACTTTCCCGGCTCCTTGAGGAAGTCGATGATCTCGGAGAGCTCGTTCTTCGACTCGTCGCAGCCGGCGACGTCCTTGAAGGTGACCTTCTTCTGGTTCGGGGTGAGGAGCTTGGCCTTCGACTTTCCGAAGGCCATCGCGCGGTTCCCGCCCGACTGCATCTGCCTCATGATGAAGACCCAGAGGCCGATGAGGAAGAGGATCGGGGCCCACTGCAGGAGCATCATCAGGATGCCGCCGTCGCGCGGCTCCTCGGCGGTGATCGCGACGTTCGCCTTCCTGAGCTCCGTCACGAGGTCGTCGTACGGGGGCGCGTAGGTCCGGTAGGCGGGCTCGCGCCCTTCGGGGGCGCCTTTCTTGTAGCCGCGGATCTCCCCGCCCCGGATGACGACGCGGTCGATCTCCTTCTTCTCCACCATCGACATGAATTCGGTGAAGCTGAGGGGCGGGGTGGTCCTGCCGTAGTCCACCGCTTTGAAGAGGAGGAGGATGACGACCAGGATCGACATCCACAGGAGTACGTTCTTTACGGTCGTGCTCAAAAGGTCACCCTTCCCGGCAATCTACGGCGCCGGGACGGCCGCGGATCAGCCCCGGACGACCTTGATCGGTCCGGTGGCCTGCGCGAAGGGAGGATCGCCGGGCGTCCTCACCTTCGCGATGAACGGGAAGTTGCCCCCTTCGCCGGCGAACTCCATTCCGTAGCCGACGAGGATGCCGTCCTCGGACGGGAACAGGACGTAGTCGACGAGGAGGGAACTCTTCCGCTCCTGGGGTCGGTCGACGATGCCGGCGAAGCGGATCGAGGTCGGCCCCTCCTCGCGCAGCTGGTCGGCGAGGTAGCTTTCGATGATCCCGCTTCGGATGACGTCCTTGAGGATGATGATGTCGGCCCCGCGGACGTTGAACGGCGTGACGAAGTGGAAGTCGACGATCTCCTCCTCGCCGCCGCGGATCACGTCGATGTACTCGAGGCGAACCGAACGGGGGAGCGTGCGGGCGAGGTCGGACGCGAAGATCGCGGCCCCCTTGAGGATCGCGATCAGGACGATCGGCGTCTCGGGGAAGTCGCTCGAGATCCTCTGACCGATCGACTGGACGCGGTGGGCGATCTCGGCCGGCGAGAACCGCTCGTCGTAGAGAAGGTTCATGGAGTCAGTCTAGCAGGGGGAAGGAGCCGGACCGTCAGACGATCTGCGGCGATCCGGCGGCCCGCGAGGCCTTCGCGAAAGGTCGGCTCCCCGGCGGCGAGGCGATCGAGGACCCGGTCCACCTGCGCGCCTCCCGGGCGGCGCCCGTCTCCCCCGGCGGCGCGGACGAGGAGCCGGCCCGCGGATTCCCGGTCGAGGCCTGCCAGCAGGGCCCTCGGCCACGGTCCCTCGAGCGGGACGGCGTGCGCGGCGAGGGCGGCGTCGACCCGGGCGTCGATTCCGTGAAGGCGCTTCGTGAGCGCCTCGGCGGCGCGGGCCAGGCGGGCCGTGACTCCGGGCCACCGGGCCTCGAGGCCGGGAAGGACCCGGTGGCGGACCCGGTTGCGCGCGAACCTCTCGTCGGTGTTCGAGGCGTCCTCCCGCCAGGGGATCCCTTCGGCGCGGAGGTACTCCCGGAGCTCCTCGCGACGGAAGGGGAGGAGGGGCCGGACGACGCCGTCGGACCTCCGGGGGCGGACGCCGCCGCGTGTGCGGCCGAGCCTCCGCTCGAGGTGGAGGAGGACCGTCTCGGCCTGGTCCTCCAGCGTGTGCCCGGTGGCCAGGAGCGTGCCGGGGCCGAGGTCCTTCCCGAGTGCCAGGAGAGATTCGTACCGGAGCCGGCGGGCCGCCGACTCCAGGCTCTCCCCGGAGTCCCGAAGGTCCCGGACCGGGAAGCTCCGGAAGACGAACGAGAGTCCGAGGGCGGCGGCGAGGTCGGCCGCGGCCCGGGCGTCCCGGTGGCCCTCCGCTCCGCGCAGCTGATGGTCGACGTGGAAGCCGACGAGGGGGACTCCCCTGAGCTTCGCTTCGCGCGCGAGGAGGACGAGCAGGGCCGTCGAATCGCCCCCGCCCGAGCAGGAAGCGACGAGGGCCGTGGCCCCGTCGAGGAGGCCGGAAGAGGCGAGGTGGCGCGAGAAGGCCTCGGGCAGAGGGCCTGGTCCCGGAGCCCCGGGAAAGGATGCGTCTGGCACCCGGGGATGGTAGGCGAGACGGGGCGGCTGGGGAGGATTGGTGGCGATGGGCGGACTCGAACCGCCGACACGGGGCTTATGAGACCCCTGCTCTACCGACTGAGCTACATCGCCCCGAGCCGGCCGCGGAGCGGCGAATGGTAGCAGACTCGCGGGCTATGATCCCCCCATGGTCCTAGAAGACGAAGGCGAAGGCGCCCCGGGCGACGGCTGCGGGCGTTGCGGACGGCTCTGCGAGCCGGGCGAGATCGAAACCTGCCCCGTGTGCCGCAAGACGTTCTGCCTCTACTGCGTCTACCGCGTCGGCTCGCGGAACTACTGCAGCCGGCCGTGCGGCGACTCGTTTTTCTTCGGGGATGCCGACGACGACGACGACCTTCCCGAGGAATGACACGGGCGGGCGCGTGAGGATCCACTGATGGAGGCGTTCTTCGTCCTGCTGGCGGCGGTGTTCGTCCTGGCGCCCGTCGTCTCCCTCGTCCTGGCCCTCGTCACGAAGAGCCGTCTGACCCGGCTGGAGGAGCGTGCGGGAGAGCTGGAAAGGGCGAACGGACGCCTCGAGAGGCACGTCCTCGAGCTGCGGGCCGAAGTGCGCGCGGTCCGGGACGTCCCGGTCACGGCGGCGCCGTCCCCTTCGCCCGCGGCTCCACCGCCGCCGGAGGAGATCCGTCCTGCTCCGTCGCTCGAGGTAACCGACCGGCTCCCTGTCGTGGTCGAGGTCCCCTGGAAAGCTCCTCCTTCCCCGACTTCTCCTTCCCCCGCTCCTCCCTACTCCCAGCCGGTGCCTCCCCTTCCGCCGCTGTCCCCGGCCCCGCCGCTTTCCCCGGCTCCGCCACTTTTCGAGGCTCCGCCGCTTCCCGCGGCTCCGCCTGACCGTCCTCCGGTTCTCCCGGCGTTCGCCGCGGAGCCGGCGGCCCGCGCGGCGGAGGCGCCGGCGTACCTGCCCCGCCCCGCGGCGTCCCCCTCCGTCCCTCCGCGTCCCGCGGCGCCGGTCGCCGCGGCGAGGCGGCCCTCGCCCCCCCCGCCGCCCTCCACGCCCCCGTTCGACTGGGAGAGCCTCGTCGGCGTCAAGCTCTTCTCCTGGGTCGCCGGCGTCATGCTCGTCGTGGCGGCGATCTCGTTCCTGCGCTACTCCATCGCCGAGGGCTGGCTGACGACGCCCATCCGGATGGCGATCGGCCTCCTGACCGGCATCTCGCTCCTCGTCGTCTGCGAGCTGAAGGCGGCGCGGAAGTACCCGGTGACGGCGAACGCCCTCGACGGCGCGGCGATCGCGGTCCTCTTCTCGACCTTCTTCGCCGCGCACGCCCTCTGGAAGCTGATCCCGGCGATTCCGACCTTCGGCCTGATGGTCCTCGTGACGGCGGTCGCGGTCCTCCTCTCCGTGAGGCGCGACTCGATCTTCATCGCGCTCCTCGGCCTCGTCGGCGGTTTCGCGACGCCGGCCCTCCTGTCGACGGGGGAAGACCGCCCCATCGGCCTCTTCGGCTATCTCCTCCTCCTGAACGCGGGCCTGGCGTGGGTGGCGCACCGGAAGAAGTGGCCGGTCCTCACCGTTCTCTGCGCGGTCCTGACGGCGGTTTACCAGTGGGGCTGGGTCGCGAAGTTCCTCACCGAGGGCAAGCTCGGTCTGGCGGCCGGGATCTTCCTCGTCTTCCCGCTCGTCCTCTACGCCGGCCTCGCCCTCGGCAAGCCCGAGGAGAAGGACGGGGACGGGAAGGCCCCGCTGTTCGAGGGCTCGGCCCACCTCGCCGGCCTCCTTCCGCTGGCCTTCGCGCTCTTCCTCGCGGCGGTGCCGGCCTACGGCGCGCGCCACGGTCTCCTCTTCGGCTTCCTCTTCCTCCTCGCGGCGGGGCTCTTCGCGGTCGCCGTCTGGCGCGGTCCGTCGACCCTCCACCTGGCGGGGGGGCTCGCGACGCTCGTCGTCTTCGCCGTCTGGGCCTTCCGCAGCTACGTGCCCGACGCGTGGCCGTCGATCCTCCTTTTCCTCTTCCTCTTCGTCGCCTTCTACCTCGCCTCGCCCTTCGTCGCGGAGAGGGCGGGCCGGCCGCTCGACGCCGTCGGGCTCCGGGCCGCGTACGCCGCGCCGCTCCTCCTCGCGCTCGCCCCGGTCCTCGTTTCCGAGGAGCCGAGGGCGGCGTCTCCCGGCCTCCTCTTCGGCGTCGTCTTCGTCCTCCTCGCCCTCTGCGCGGCGTACGCGATCGTCCGCGAGGAGGGGGGCGTCTTCTTCGCCGGGGCCTTCTTCGCGCTCCTGGCCGAGGCGGTCTGGTCGGCCAGGCACCTGACCCCCGAGCGGCTTCTGCCGGGGCTCGCGCTCTACGGCGTCTTCTCGCTCTTCTACCTCGGCGTGCCGCTCGCGGCGCGGCGCTTCGGCAGGTCTCTGAAGCCGGGCGGCCTCTCGGTCGTTCTTCTCTTCGCCGCGCTCGCGCTCCTCCTCTTCCTCGCGGCCGGACCGGTCGCGGCCTCGGCCCTCTGGGGGCTGGCGCTTCTCCTGGCGGTCCTGAACGTCGGGCTTTTCGCCGAAGGGGCCGCAGGCCGCTTCCCGGCCGAGACGCTCGCCGGCGTTCTCCTCTCGTGGGGCGTTCTGGCCGTCTGGTGGATGACCGTTCCGCTCGGGCCGGTCCTCGTTCCCGGGCTCCTCGTCGTCCTCGGCTTCGCCCTCGTCGTCGTCGGCGGGAGCGCCTGGGCGCGGGCGAAGACGGGCGCGGTCGAGACGGGCGGGCCGAACGGGATCCACCTCGGTCTCGTCGGACACCTCTTCCTCCTTTTCGTCGCGACGCAGCCCTCGCTCGCCGTTCCGCCGTGGCCGCTGCTGGGGATCCTCCTCGTCCTCGACCTGGCGCTCGCGGCGGCCGCGTTCGCGACGGGGGTCGGCGCGCTCCTGGCCGTCGCGCTCGTCCTCTCGCAGGTCGTCCTCCTCGTCCTGGTGTCGGCGGTCCCGTTCGCCCCCTGGTCGACGGTGGCCGTGGCCTCCGCGCTCGCCGTGGCGGGCCTCGGCCTCCTCGGGCGGGCCGTCGCCCCGCGCGCCCCGAAGGGGGGCGAGGCGCTCCGTACCGCCGTCGCGCAGGGGGCCGCCGCGGCGCTTCTCCTCGGACAGGCGGTGGCGCTCCTGGGAGGGCTGCGCGAAGGGCGGCCCGGGGTCGCGTTCCTGACGATCGCCCACCTTCTCCTCGCCGGGGCGCTCCTCTTCGTCGCGACGGTCGAGGGGTGGCACGGACTGACGATCGCCTCCGCCGGCCTCTCGTTCCTGGCCGTCCTCCTCTGGGGCGACTCGGGGGCGGCGGGAACGGACCGGGCCGTCTCCCGTCTTCTCTTCGCGGGCCTCCTCTGGCTCCTCTTCCTCGCGCTCCCGCCGCTGTCGGCCCGCCGCGCGCCCGCCGCGCGCGCTCCGTGGGTTGCGGCGGTCCTGGCGAGCGCGGCGTTCTTCCTCCTCGGCCGGATGAGCTTTTCGGAAGCGGGGTGGGACGGGTTCGTCGCGGTGCTGCCGGTCGGCATCGCCGGGGCCCTGGCGCTCCTGCTCGTGGCGCTCCTCCGAGTCGAGAGGCCGGCGGCGCGCGACCTCGGGCGCCTCGCCCTCGTCGCGGGGGCGGCGCTCGCGTTCGTGACGATCGCCATTCCGCTCCAGCTCGACAAGGAGTGGATCACCATCGGCTGGGCCCTGGAGGCGGCGGCGCTCGCGTGGCTCTACACGCGCATCCCGCACCGCGGGCTCCTCCTCGCCTCGACCGGCCTCGCGGTGGTCGTCTTCGCGCGGCTCGTCCTGAACGAGGCGGTCCTCTCGTACCACGCGCGGAGCGCCACGCCGATCCTGAACTGGTACCTCTACACCTACCTCGTCGCGGCGGCCGCCCTCTTCCTCGCCGCGCGCTTCCTGCGAGGGACGGCCGACGAGCTCGCCGGAGGCGGGGTGCGCGCCTCGTCGACCCAGATGACGTTCGCGACGATCCTCCTCTTCGCGCTCGTCAACATCGAGATCGCCGACTGGTTCTCGACGGGCCCGACCCTCACCTTCAACCTCGCGCGCGGGACCTCGCTCGCGCAGGACCTCGCCTACACGCTCGCCTGGGCCGTCTTCGCGGTCGGGCTCCTGGCCGCCGGCATCGCGGGGAAGAGCCGCGCCGCCCGGATCGCGGCGCTGGCCCTCCTCGTCGCGACGGTCCTGAAGGCGTTCCTCCACGACCTCGGGCGCCTCGGCGGTCTCTACCGCGTCGCCTCCTTCGTCGGCCTCGCGGTCTCCCTCGCCCTCGTCGCCGTCGCGCTGCAGAAGTTCGTCCTCGCTCCCCGGGAGAAGCAATGACGCTCTTGCGCCGCCTCGTTCCCCTCGCGCTCCTGGCCGTCGCCGTCCGCACGGCGGCGGAAGAGGGGGTCCGCCCCGTCACGGAGTCGTTCCGATACGCGCGCGTGGTCACGCCCGGCGCGGCCGGTCCGAATCGCCTCGCCGTCGACGGGGCGCTGCTGTCGGGCTCCGGCGCCCGGGCCGGGAAGCCCCTCCTCGGCGACCTGCGCCTCTTCGCCGCGGACGGGCGCGAAGTGCCGTACCTCCTCGTGGCGCCGGTGAGGAGGGAGCCGGCGTGGGTCCGCGCGTCGCTCCTTCCCATCCCGGAGACGAAGAGCGCGAGCGGATTCGAGGCCGACCTCGGCGCGCTTCGCCGGATCGACCGGCTCCGGGTCTCGGGCCTGGCGGCGCCGTTCCTCAAACGCCTCCGTCTCGAAGGAAGCGGCGACCGGGCGCGATGGACCCTCCTCGTGGCCGAGGGAACTCTCTTCGACCTGCCCGAGGAGGGGCTGGCCCTCACCGAGGTTGCCTTCCCGGAGGGTGAGCACCGGTTCCTGCGCCTGGCGTGGAACGACGCCCGCAGCGGCCGGGTGCCCCTTCCCTCCCGGGTCGAGGCGCGCCTGGCCGGCACCGGCGGCGCGCCGGAGCCGCTCCGGGTGGCGGTCCCGTTCGAGCGCCGCGCCAGCGAGCCGGGGAAGAGCCGCTATCGCCTCAGGCTCGACGCGGCGGGGCTGCCGATCGCGGCGATCGAGGTGGCCGTCGCCTCGGGGAACGTCCTCCGGGACGCGCGCGTCCTCGAGTCGCGCCTCGCGGGGGGCCGCCTCGTCCCCTTCGAACTGGGTGCGGCGATGCTCCGTCGCGCCGAGCGCGACGACGCGGCGGCCGCCGAGATGGCGATCCGGCTCGCCCTTGCGCCGGCCGAGGCCGAGCTGGAGTTCCTCGTCGAGGACGCGGGAAACCCGCCGCTCGACGTCACCTCGATCACGGCCCTCTACGAGGGGCTGCCCTGGATCTACTTCGAGAGCGCCGACGGCTCGCCCCTCACCGCGCGCTTCGGGGCCGCGCGGCTCGCGGCCCCCCGGTACGACCTCGAGGCGCTGCGCCCGGCGATCACGCGGCAGGGCGGCCCGTCCCCCGCGAGCGCGAGCTGGGGCGACCGGCAGCCTGGCGGGGCGGTAGCGGGCCCGGCGGCGGCGGGCGCGAGCGTCCCGTCCGGAGCGGCGCTCGATCTCGCCGGCTTCCGCTTCTCTCGTCCGATCCCGCAGGGTCCGGCCGGCCTGACCGCCCTTCTCCTCGACGCCGCGGTCCTGTCCGTGAGCCCTCACCTCTCCGACGTGAGGATCGCCGCGGCCGACGGACGGCAGGTGCCCTACCTCCTCGAGACACTCGGCGAGCCGCTCGTCCTGAAGCTCCCCGTGCCGCAGAAGGCGGACGACCCGCGGCCGCGGAGCGGTGCGGGAGAGGCCCGCCGGGTCTCGTTCCACCGGCTGGAGCTCCCGTTCGACCGCCTTCCCGGCGCGCGCCTCGAGCTGGAGACGACCTCGCGCGTCTTCACCCGCCGCGTCGCGCTCCTCCGGGAACGGATAGGAGGACGTCCCGAATCCTCGGGGACGTTCCCCGAGGTCGCCTCGGCGACGTGGGAGGCGGCGGACCCGGAACGGAACGCTCCCGCGCTCCTTCTCGACCTTCCGGCAGACGAGGGGCGGGAGCTCTTCGTCTCGATCGACGACGGCGACAACGCGGCGGTCCCTCTCGTGGGGGCCTCGCTCCTTCTCCCCGCCCAGCGCCTCCGCTTCGTGAGGGAGGCGGGCGCGGAGCTGACGCTCGTCTACGGCCAGGGGAGCCTCGCCGCGCCCCGCTACGACCTCGAGCTCCTCGCTCCCCGTCTTCTCGGCGCTCCCGCGGTCGAGGCGGCCCTCGCGCCGGCAGTTCCGGGAGCCCCGGAACCGGAGGCGAAGAGCGGCCCGAAGCTCTTCTGGGCGGCGCTCGTCGGCGCGGTCGTGGCGCTCCTCGTCCTCGTCGCGAGGCTTCTCCGGCGTGAACCGGTTCCAGAGACGGCGGAGAAGCCGAAGGCGGGGAAAGAGGGGCCGGGGGAAGGGTAGACTCCGGGCACCGGAGGAAGAAGAGTGGTGAGCGCGTGCGTGCCGACCGTTTGTAGGGCGCTGCGGACGGGAAGGTCGAAGTGAAGGACCTTTCCACCGCCCGCCTCCTCCCTTCGGGCGACGTCCCGTCGCCCTTCGGGCTGCACCTCGTCCTCGGGCCGCTCGCCGGCGGGTCCGAGGAGGGCCCCGTTCCCCTCCCCCTCTCGACCGACGAGGGTACGAGCCGCGTCTACCTCGGGGCCCTCCGGGGGGACGCCGACAGCGTCATCGAGCTCGTCGCGGTGAAGCTCCTGCCGAACGTCCTCTCCGATTCGCTCGCCGAGAGCGCCTCGCGGCCGACGAACCGGACGCTCCTTGCGCGCTTCACTTCGGAGCGCGAACGGCTTCGGTCGCTCCGGGCGGAGAGTCCCTGGTTCCCGAGGCTCCTCCAGCCCGACGGCGGTCCGGAGGCGGTGCTCCCGGCGCTTCTCTACGACAAGCCCTCCCGGTCGTTCTTCGTCCCACCGTGCCCGACCTGCGGCAAGCCGCTCGAGCTCCTCGCCGACGAGAGCTTCCTCAGGGAGCGCCGGCTGCCGTCGTACCTCGAAACGCTGCACCGGCTCGTCGGCTGCCCCGCGTGCGCCACGACCGACCGCGTCATCGCCGTCTTCTCGTACCTCCCTCTCGCCTCGGAGGCCGAAGTCCCGGTGGGGGGGCCGGAAGACCTCCTCAAGGGGCTTGCCCGGGCGCTCGTCCGCGACTGGGACGAGGCCCAGGTGAAGGCTTTCCCATCTCGCGCCTCCGGGGAGGAGGCCCTCCTCCTGCGGAAATCGGGGGGCGCTTCGCTCGGCGATTTCGCCTCGCGCTGGTCCCCCTTCTCGTTCTGTCCGTCTCCTCTCATCGTGACGGGGCTCTCGCCCGTGAAATGGGACGAGTGGGCCGACTTCGTCGGCGGCCGGACCGAGGCGGAGCTCGTCCCGCCGGCGGCCCCGGAGAGCCTCGAGACCGAGTCGTGCCGGCGCCGCGTCGAGTGGCTCCGGGAGTCGCTCCCGCCGACGGGTCGCTACCTGTACGGCCACGACGGCACGGGCGTCGACGCCATCGAGGTCCTCTACCTGAAGATGACCGCCTTCCGGCAGCTTTCGGCGGCGCTCCTCGCCTTCTATCGCGCCACTGGTCAGCCGCACCTGGACCTCCAGCCGGGGCACGTCCTCCTCGACAGCTACGGCACCGGCTCATCTCTTCCGGCGCTCTGGACGTTCGAGGTCCGGCTGCACGGGCTCGCCTCGGCGGCGAAGACCTCGTCGTTCGGCGTCGAGGTCGTCGTCCCGCCCGTCGAGCCGACGTTCCCCTACGCCGCCCCCGAGATCCTCGAGTTCCGCCTCGCCGCCCGCCGGCCGGGGGACGTCTACCTCTCCGACATCCAGCCGGCCGACGCCGGGCTGGGCGTGAAGGTCGAGGGGCGCCTGTCGGACCCGAACGGCCTTTTCCCGAGGCCCGAGGAGCCCGACTGGATCCACGTCACCTTCCCCGACGAGGCGCTCGGACTCGGCATGGACGCGCTCGTCGTGAAGAGAAAGGCCGGCGTACCCGCCTCCTACGAGGAGCTGACCTTCGTCTCCGAGCCGGTCGACCTCGACGACGCCGCCGTGAAGAGGCTCCGCCGCTCGTTCGGCGTCCGCCTCCCCGGCGCCCGGTACAAGGTCTACCCGCGCTTCGGCGCGCCCTCGGACCTCCACTCCCTCGGAGTCCTCCTGCTCCGGGCCCTCGCCGGGGGCGAGCGGACGGAGTTTCCGCTCCTCCTGCAGGCGATCCAGCGCGCTGCGACGGCGGCAGCCCGGACGAAGGAAGGGGACCCTGCCTTCCGCCTGAAGGCGGCGATCGCCGCCGAGCCCGTCACCTCGACCCTCCTGGACCGGTCCCGCGTCTTCTGGAAGGACGAAGACCGGGTCCCGGGGCGCCCGAATGCGATTCCGCCTCCCCTCTTCGAGCGCGCGGTCCTCCTCGCCCTCCGCCTCGTCACGCGGATCCCGGGCTTCTCGATCGCGACGGCGCCGGGCGACTTCGTCCCCGAGGACCCGACCGGGCGCGTCGAGCAGGCGCTGGGCGAGGCGGACGAGGTCGTCGCCGAGCTGAGGGCCCTCCTGGTTCACCGCCAGCCGCTCCACTGCGAGATCCAGGACGTCCTCTCGGAGCTTCTCGAGGAGGAGGCGGGCGCGGCGTCGAATCGCTGACGAGACGACCGGTCGCGGCACGCGGTGACCGAGGGTAAGATCCCCTCACTGTGTCCCTCAAGCCGTTCGTTTCCTCTTTCGAGGCGCTGGCGTTTCGCCCCTGCCGGGGAAGGGTCGTGTGAGCGTTCCCCCGCGCTCCCTCACGCTCGAGGTCTGGCTCGGTCCGATGGAAGGGCTGCGGTACGCCGCCGAGGCGCGGCAGGCGATGCAGCTCGTCCGGATCGGGCGGCTTCCGTTCGACCGCCAGACGAAGGACCGCAACCATCTCGTCCTCTCCGTCTCGGCGGGTGTTTCGGGCTCGCACGCCGAGGTCCGGTTCGCCCAGGGGCGAATCTTCCTGCGCGACCTCGGGAGCTCGAACGGGACCTTCGCGGCCCAGCAGGCCGTGACGGCGGAAACCGAGCTGAAGTCGGGCGAGATCTTCCTCGTCTCCCTCACGCCCGTGCAGGTCTACCTGACGAGCCCGCTCGCCGCGCCGCCGCCGTTCGAGCCGCTTCCGGTGACCCACTGGGAGGGCGCGGCCGTCGAGCCGCTCCTCACCTCCGCGTCGGAGTGCGCCGCCGCGCGGCGGGAAGCCTACATCGACACTCGGCACCTCCTCGACGCGATCCTCAGGCTCGATGACCCGGAAATCGACGAGCTCCTCTCCCGGGGCGGCGTGACCCGCCGGACGGTCCGGGAGGAGCTCTACAAAAAGTCCTTCTACCGCGATTCCCTCTCGTGGATCGCGGAGATCCTCGTCAAGCCGGCGAACCTGACCGGAACGATGGAGACGGTCGTCGTTTCGCCGCGGGTCGCCCGGTTCCTCGACGGCGCGCGGACCGCGGCCTCCCCGGGCACCGACCCCGCGGACGGGACCCGCCTGGCGGCCCGGAAGATCCTGGCCGGCCTCGTCGCCGACCGTTTCGGGCCGGTCGGAGACTGGCTGACCGATCGCGGCATCACGTCCGTTCCCGCGAGCTTCGGCGGCTCGCCGTCCGAAGGGGAGAGCCCCGCCCCCGTCGCGGAGAAGGACGCGGCTCCCCGGCCGTCGCCGATGCCGAAGTCGATCGAGGGAAAGGGCCGGACCACGACGCTCATGGCGGAGGCGATCGGCGATGCCACCGCCTCGGCCGGACCTTCGCCCTTCGAGCGGCACGCGCCTCCGCCGCCTCCTCCGCCGCCCCCTCCTCCGATGTCCTCGCCTGCGGACTCGGCGGTCGCCCCGGCGCCGTCCCGCCGCCCCGCCCCGGAGCCGCCCCCGGAGAAGGCGCCGGATCCGCCGAAGAGGCCGGTCGCGGAACCGGCCACGGCGGAGGCCGCCTCCGCCGCGCCCGCGCCCGCCGTCGTGCCGGCCCCGGCCCCGATCGTCTGGGGCGCGCCGCGAACGCCCGCGGAGATCCTCCTCGACGGTCGCGCGCGCGGGCTGGCGGACGAGCTCTTCGTCCTCGCGGGCGAGCTGAGGTTCGGCGCGCCCGACGACCGCCGCCGCCAGCTGAAGCGGCGCGTCGAGAAAGAGCTCGCACCCCTTCCGAAAGAGGCCCGCACCCGGTTCCTAGAGCTCCTCAGGCGCTACTTCCCGGTCCTCTCGGCCGGAACGGGGGGCGACCCCGAGGTGCCGCGCCTCCGGCGGAAGGTCGAGGAGCTCCAGAAGAAGGCCCTCGAAGAAGGCCCTTCGAAGAGCGTGGCGAGGGGCAAGGCGCAGCAGGCCGCCAGCAGTCCGGCTTCGGCCCTTCCGCTCCGGGCCCTCGTCCACGGCGAGGATCTCGGACAGGCCGACCGCAACGTCGTCATCCTTCGCCGGGTCATCGAGTACGCGCTCGCCATGGAGGGGATGACCCTCGGGCTGATCCAGTCCCTCACGATGCCCGGCAACGAGACGATGGCGTTCAAGCTGCCCGGCTTCAAGGAGACGATGCGGAGCTTCCTCCACGCGATCGAGCAGGGCAAGCCGGTCAGCGTCCAGCGGGTCGAGGAATACCTCGACGAGCTGAAGAAGTGGCAGGTCGCGATCCTCGCGGCCTTCCACCAGGCGCCGGGCGAGTGGTTCGACCGGCTCTGGAGGCGGATCAACCCGGTCACGATCGAGTCCGCCCCGCGCAGCGCCGGGTGGAAGCTCAGGGGAGAGGCGGCGGAGTGGTGGGACCTCTACAAGATCGCCGTCCGGGAGCTGTCTCCCGACCTGGTCAACGACCAGATCCTCCAGTGCGTGGCTCGACTATCCAAAGAAGAGCTCGAGAAGCTCAGGAAGAACCAGCGAGGAGAAAACTCATGACGAAGACGACGTCCCGCTCCCTCCTCCGGATCGCCGCGTGCGGCCTTCTCGCCGCCGCCCTCCCTGCCCTCACGGGCTGCGGGGCCTCGGCCGGAACCATCTCGTTCCGTTGCGGCCCGCAGATCAACGGCGGGCTCGCCCTCGCCGTCGACGTGATCCGGGCCACGGAGGAGGAGTCCCGCCGGATCCAGGAGATGGGCGAAAAGTGGTTCTACGACCAGACCCGCTTCAACATCCAGGGGCAGAACCGGATCCAGACCGTCACCTTCAAGACGGGCGACGGAGCCGGCTCGTGCGACAAGAGCGTGTCGGTCCCCGTCTCCAAGGGCGAGCGCTTCCTCGTCCTGATCGCCGACTACAAGTTCCAGAACCCCGACCCGACCCGGTCCGTCATCGTTCTCGGCCGCGAGAAGTGGGTGGGCCAGAAGGTGGTCGTCTCGGTCCTCGAGCAGAACCTCTCCGTCGAGACCCGCTGGTAGACGGCTTTCATGAAGAAGACGCCGCAGGTCCTCTGGGCCGAGGGGATGTTCCTCAGGCCCCACCACCTCCAGACGGCCGAGCGCTATCGCGAGGAGGCCCTCCAGAGGGAGATCCAGCGGATCCAGCCGTTCTTCTACGGCCTGCAGTCGCTGGACGTGGCGCCGGACCAGCTCGAGAACTTCGTCTTCGAGATCCGCGACGTCTCCCTGAAGCTGAAGGACGGGACCGCGCTCTCGTCCGACTCCACGCTCCGCCTCTCGCCTCGGAGCTTCAAGAACGAGCTCGACAAGGCGAGCGGACGGATGCGGGTCTTCGTCGGCGTGCCGGTGATGCGCGAGACCGCGCCCAACACCTTCGCCCCGGGGGAGGGGCCGGCCGGGGTCGACCGGCGCTACGTCGCCGAGAACGCCGAGGTCCTCGACGAGAACTCGGGCGGGAACCCCCAGCCCGTCGGCGTTCGGCGCTGCAATGGGAAGCTCTTCTTCGGCGCCGAGAGCCAGGAAGGGTACGAGTGCCTCGAGATCGCCGTCGTCGAGCGGTCCGGCTCCGGCCGGAACTTCCCCGTCCTCTCCCGCGAGTTCATCCCGTCGCTCTCCGAGCTCGGCGGCTCGCGGACGATCCAGGCCCTCTGTGACGGGGTCACGAACCGGATCGAGGCCAAGCACCGCCTCCTCCTGACCGACCTCGCGCAGGGGCGCCTGACGGTCGCGTCGGAGGGGACGTCGGGCTGGCAGACGATCATCAAGCTCCAGATCCTCGGGAGCTTCATGTTCCTCTTCCAGCAGCTCACGCGGATCCCGCGCATCCACCCGTTCCACGTCTACACCGAGTTCGCGCGTCTCGCGGGCGAGCTGTCGATCTTCGACGACGGGAAGATCCCGGTGAAGATCCCGGTCTACGACCACGACAAGCTCGGCCCCTGCTTCCACGAGACGTGCCGCGTCATCGAGGCGCTCCTGGAGAAGATCGTCGCCTCGCGCTTCGTCAAGGTCGACTTCGTCCTCAGGGACGACCTCCTCGTCGCCGACCTCCTCGAGGAGTGGCTCGCGGCGCAGACCGAGGTCTTCCTGGCGATCGAAGCCGAGATGGAGGAGAAGGACCTCCGCGGACGGATCGTCACGATGAAGCTCGGCACGGTCCGCGACATCCCGATCCTGAGGCAACGGCGCCTCTTCGGCCTCGACCTCGAGCTTCTGAAGCGGACGCCCGCGGGCCTCCCGCAGCGGGAGGACTACTTCTACTTCAAGATCGAGAAGGAAGGGCCGTACTGGACGAACGTCGTCCGCGACCGCAACGTCGCCCTCTCCGACGCCCTCGACCCGAAGCTGAAATTCTCGCTCTACGTCATCACGAAGCCCGGGAGCTGAGATGGACTACACGACCGAGCTCTTCAAGGTTGCGGCCAGGGAGTTCCTCTTCCTGTCGGCCTTCCGGCAGAAGGTGCGCAAAGGCGTTCGGGTCGACATCGAGGACGCCGCCGCCGACCTCGAGGAGGTCTTCCGCGAGCAGGCGTCCGCCGTGCGGCAGGACCCCCGCCTCCAGGCCCTCTACGACCAGGCGCGCTACCCGCTCGTCGTCCTCGCCGACGAGATCCTGATCCACTCGGGGTGGGAGTTCGCGCGCGACTGGCAGGACCGGCTCCTGGAGGAGAAGTACTTCCGGTCGAACATCGGCGGCGACCAGTACTTCGCCATCGCCAAGGAGCTCAAGCCCGAGGACGTCGAGCTCGCCAGCATCGTCTACGCCGGCCTCGCCCTCGGGTTCCGCGGCAAGTACCGGGAACGGCCCGAGAAGCTCGCCGAGGTGAGGAAGAGCACCTACCGCCTCCTCTCGGAGTACCTCGCGTCGCAGAGCGACAAGATCACCCCCGAGGCCTACACCGTGATGGCCACGGCGGGGAAGCGCCTGAACCCGGTCGTGACCCTGGGGCGGGTCGCCATCATCAGCTTCAGCGTCCTCATCGGCTTCTGGCTCCTGACCTTCCTCTCCTGGAGCTCGCTCGTGGGCGAGATCCGGGACGTCGCCGAGAAGATGGGAGTCCTCTGAGGCCGCCATGTACGAACTGCTCGATCTCCTCCAGCGTCTCCCGAAGCCGGTCAAGACCCTCGGGATCGTCTTCCTCCTCATGCCGGTCTGCCTCGTCGCGGCGCGCGCGATGGGCTTCGGCCACCTCTGGTGGGCCGTCGTCGGCGGCCTCATCCTCATCGCCCTCGCCGTCGCGGCCTTCGACTTCTTCCTCAAGAAGGGCGACAAGGCACGGGGCGGCGCCTTCGAGAAGGACCTCGCGCGCGACGCCCAGGGCGGCGCCGGCGCCTCCAAGCAGGAGGTCCGCGAGGCCGTCAAGGAGCTCTCGCAGAAGTGGACCGAGTCGCTCGCCCAGCTCAAGGGGACGGGCCTCCAGATCTACTCGCTTCCCTGGTACCTCCTCATCGGGGAGCCGCAGTCGGGCAAGTCGACGACGCTGAAGAACTCCGGGCTCGAGTTCCCCGTCGGCGGCGACGGGCTGTCCGGATCGGGAGGGACGCGCAACTGCGACTGGTGGTTCGCCAACGAGGCGGTCATCCTCGACACGGCCGGACGATTCACGTTTCAGGAAGAGGCCGCTCCCGACGCCACGGAGTGGTCGACCTTCCTGAAGATGCTGAAGCGGTATCGCAAGGAGTGCCCGATCAACGGCGTCCTCGTGGTCATCCCGGCCACCTCCCTCCTCGAGGACACGCCCGAGGAGCAGGACAAGAAGGCCGCCAACATCCGGACGAAGCTGATGCACCTGCAGCGGGTGCTCGAGATCCGCTTCCCGATCTTCATCATGGTGACGAAGGCCGACCGGATCCTGGGCTTCTCGGAGTTCTTCTCCAAGCTCGACCCGGTCGACCAGCGCCAGCTCGTCGGCTGGTCGAACCCCCAGGGGCCCGACAAGCCCTACGCCATCGCGACGTTCGACGAGGCCTACGAGGAGATCCTCACCCGCGTCCACAAGCTCCGGATGAAGTTCACGGCGAACGAGGAGATCGTCCAGAACGTCGACCGGATCTTCGTCTTCCCCGAGGAGCTCCGGGCGCTGCGCGAGTCGCTGAAGCGCTACTTCCAGGGGGTCTTCCAGGAGACGCGCTACGACGACGCGTTCGTCTTCCGCGGCTTCTACTTCTCCTCCGGCGTCCAGCAGGGCAAGCCGATCGCGCGGGCGACGCGCGAGATGCTCGGCAGCTCGGCGGAGGGGATCGTCGAGAACCTCGAGCAGATCTTCAAGCGCTCCCGTGCCTTCTTCATCAAGGACTTCTACGAGAAGAAGGTCTTCCCCGAGCAGGGCCTCATCTCCCGGACGAAGGCCGCACTCGAGCGCGAGAAGACGACCCGCCTCGTCATGAGGCTGGCGACCATCCTCCTTCCGATCTTCTGCATCTGCGGAATGATCCTGCCGTACATGGCCATGCGCAGGTTCGTCAAGCCGATGCGGGAGACCGCGGCGGCCGCGGAAGCCTGCGTGAAGAAGGCCGAGGCGTGCAGCATCGCGGACGCGTACCAGCTGTCGGAGCGGATCTACCGGCACCAGGTCGACATCAAGGACCGCCCCTTCCTCTTCGCGTTCTTCCTGCAGCGCGCGTCCTCCTCGGACCTCTACGACGTCCTGGGCCTGATCAACCAGCGGCTCTACTACGAGCGCGTCGTCAACCCCCTGTTCAAGGAGGGGGAGGCGCGCACGGCCCAGCTCGACTGGGCGAACGGCTACGACTACCGGACGTACTTCCTGGCCCTGGACAACCAGCTGAAGTGGTTCGCGGTGAAGAAGGCGGTCCAGGGGACCGACCAGAAGCCGCTCGTGGATCCGAAAGAGCAGAAGGTCATGCCCCTCGTCCTCTTCCTCGGGAACACGAAGGGGCTGGCGCTCACCCCGCAGTCGAAGGAGATCGACGACTGGGTGGCGACGGTCGGCCCCGAGGGGAACCCCGACAAGGTGCTGGCGGGGCTCCCCTCCAGCCTGCCGAAGGACCCGTCCATCCTCAAGGTCCCCGACCCGACGGCCGCCATCCGGAAATTCGAGGAGTTCTGGACCGTCGCCAACCTGGCGCGGTGGGACTTCCGCCTCAACCTCCTCCTCGGCGCCTACGTGCAGAAGTACACCGAGCTCCTGAAGATCGAGGACCCGGTCTCGAAGAGCTACCTCGACCGTACCGCGGCCACGGGAAGGGATTTCCAGAAGATCTACGACGACACGTCGAAGCACCTCGCGACCCCGAAGGCCGGGAGCAAGGAGTTTCCCGGCTTCGGCCCGGCCGACTGGCGGCGGAACTTCCTCGCCGACTGGGACAAGCTGAAGAGGTTCGAGCCGGCCGTCCCCGTGCTGATCAACGCCTCGGAGAAGGACCGGATCCTGGGACAGCTCGAGTCGGAGTACAGGAACCTCGAGGCGACGACCCAGGCCTACGCCTACCTCGTCGTCCCCGACCCGCAGAACGCCACGAAGAAGCTCTGGAGCCCCTCTGCGGCCGGGATCTCGCCGATGCTCGTCGAAGTGACGGCCTTCGCCGACCTCGCCAAGTTCGAGGCGACCGAGAAGCCGGCCGACGTCGTCGCGGAGGCGGCCCGGCTCTCGACGCCGGCCGACCAGAAGGCCAAGCTCGAGGCGTTCTCGAACAGGCAGAAGGACGGCCGGACGAAGGCGACGGCGAACGTGGCCCTGATCTCGGGGATCCCGTCCGAGCAGAGGGCGCCGTGGCAGGACACGGCCCTTTCCGCCTTCGTCCCGAGGACGGCGGACCTGGCCCTCGTCTACCGCGTCCTCCCCTACACGCAGAAGTTCCTGGACGGCGCGATCGGTCCGGCGTGCCCCGAAAGCGTCTGCTTCACGCGCAACCACGCGCAGCAGATGATCCCGCTCGGCGTCTCCTACATCAGCTTCGCCGAGGCCTCGTCGATCGCGACGCGCCCCGACGTCGACACGCTCGCCGAGCAGCACGCCGCGACGATGAGGGATTACCTTCAGAGGTACATCGACCGCTTCGCCGGCCGGGGCGGCGGCGGGGGCGGCGGAGGGTTCGTCGTGCCGGGCTCGGCCCTGCAGGCGCGCTCCTGGCGCGATTTCCAGGCCGCGATCACCCGCTGGAGCCCGGAGTCGAAGGGGGGCGGAGACGCCCCGGTGACGGACATGTCGGGCGCCCTCCAGTTCGACGACATCCAGGCGTTCACCGTGAACCGGAGGCTCAATTCCATCCTCGGATACTTCAAGAGCAAGGCGGCCCCGGTGCGGCGCCAGAGCGCTCCCGCCCAGGCCCCGCCCGAGCTCGTCGCGGCGGCGAACCTCTTCAAGAGCAACGTCGTCCCGCTCCCGGAGCAGGAGCTCAAGGCGTGGAAGCAGCTTTCCCTCGCCAAGGACGGAGTCTCCCTCCGCGGCTATCACGCCTTCTCCCGCAATCCCGCGGTCCGGCGAAGCAGCTTCGGCAAGCAGCTCATCGAGGTCGAGAGGAGGGGCGCCAACCTGATCCGCGACGCCATCCAGCCCGGCTTCCAGCAGTCGGCCGAGCCGGTCGTGAAGAGGATCCGCGAGCAGTGCCTCGGGCACTTCCCGTTCGTCCGCGAGAGCCAGCTCCGGCAGGAGCGCGTGGCCTACGCGGCGGGCACGTCCCTCAAGCCGGGAGGGTCGGCGAACACCGCGACGCTCCGGCTCGACCTCGCCTCGATCGGGCAGACGCATTTCAGCGGTGTCCTGACCGACGTCGGCGCTCTCGCCGACGAGTTCGCGCTCGACCCGATCCTCTGGGGCGGGGAGCCGAATTTCGACTTCACCGGCGAGAGCCGCGGGCTCCTGGCGGTGGGCCGCGGGTGGCAGCGCTTCCTCTTCGGCTCCGGACGGAGCACGTCGGTCAACAAGCAGCACAAGGTCGAGATCCGGCCGATCCCGTTCTCCCCGAGCCCGGGCAAGCGCTTCATGGGCGACCGGGTCAACTCGCTCTTCCTCTTCGACCGCTCGGTCGTCGTGAGGCCCTCGACCGACTTCAAGTCCGGAAAGCAGCCGAATCCGTACGTCTGGATCCTCCCGCCGGGGGACGGCTCCATGTCGATCACGGGCCGGGACGAGGAGTCGAAGAACGGCTGGACCGGAAGCCTCGAGATCTACGGCGGCCAGCTGAAATTCTTCTACTTCGTGAGGGTCGCCAGCGAGCCCCGCGACGTTCGCGACGACTCCGAGGACTACGAGCAGCGACTCGAGCGGGAGCGGACCTGGACGATCCGCGTCGTCATCCCGAACGCCCTTCAGCGGACCGAATCCCTGGAGGGGCTCTTCGAGCTCGTCTTCGAAGAGCCGATGCCTCCCATCCTTCCGAACTGAGGTCCTTCCCGTGGGGGGCCGGCCCGTCCGGCCTCCCACGGTCGCTCCGCGCGGCGCGGAAGCTGAAGAACGAGGTGAACGAGTGGCAGCGTGGAATCTCTTCTCGAAGCTGAAGGACGGTCTTTCCGGAGCCGACGGGCCTCCGAAGCTGGAGAACTACGCGCTCAACCTTTACGGGAAGCTCCCGATCTACAAGGACTTCATCTCGTCCGGCTTCACCGAGGAGGGGGCCAAGGAGTTCCGCGACTGGCTCGGGAACGGGTTCAGCCGGCGGTGGTCGGTGCTCGAGGAATACAAGGGGGACGACATTCCCGTCCACACCTTCCTCCTCGCCCTGCCGGGAGGGAAGCGCACGGTCGCCGGGGCCCTCTGGGGAAGCCACGACGAAGGCGGACTTCGGCAGTTTCCCTTCACGATCTTCTCCGTTCTCCCGCAGGGAAGGCCGGCGTCCGACCCCTTCGTCGGGCTCTCGTTCCTCGAGGTCTTCGCGGAGAAGGCCGACTTCATCCGCCGCAACTTCCTCCACGGGCGAACGGTCGCCTCGTTCTACGAGAGCTTCCGGGGGGCCCGCATCGAGGTGCCGGTGAAGAGACCGGCCCGGATCGCCGAAGGGGTGGAGAAGGAAGCGAAAGGGGTCGTTCTCGGAGACTTCGCGGAGTCGCTCTTCGGGGCGAACGCCGTCGACGAGTGGCCCCGTTTCCTCTCCCGGCTGAAGACCGCCTGCGGGCACGCGCAGGGCCAGGGGGCGGGGGCTCTCAGAATCCCGCTCGGCAACCTGCTCCCGGCGGAGCTGCAGGTTCAGATCTGGCTGACGTGGCTCGAAGGCGAGGGGTCCATGGGCGTCCGAGGCCCCTTCGGGACCCTCGTCTGCCGCTCGGGTGGCCGGTCGCGGGCGGTGCTGCTCTTCCGGGACCTTCGGCCGGAGGACTTTCTCCTCCTCCACCCTTCACGCTCGGACTACGAGTTCGTCGAAGAGACGGCGCCCCTGGCCGTCACGCCTTCGTCCGGGGAGACCCCGCCGGCGGAACCGGAGTCGAAGGACGGGGCCGGCCGGGAGCCCGCGGCGCCGAGCCACGCCGCGCCGCCCGCAGGCTGGGACTCCTCCCTCGCGGCCTTTCTGCGGTCCCCGGCGCCGGATGCCTGAGGGTGCTGGAAATCACATCGATGTCGATCGGATAACGCGACCCTTGAATTCGCGGGATGCGATCCCTACCTTATAGGTCGGAAGCTGCCGAAAAAATCGAAGGAGGAAGCAATCCATGGCTGTAGACCACTTTCTGAAGATCGAGGGGATCGAGGGCGAGAGCGAAGACCAGGAGCACAAGGGCTGGATCGATCTCATCAACTGGAACTTCGGGGCGATGCAGGCGGGCACGATGTCCCAGGGCGGGGGCGGCGGCGCCGGCAAAGTCTCGATGCGCGATTTCCACTTCTCGATGCGCGTCTGCAAGGCGAGCCCGAAGCTCTTCGAGGCGGTGTCGAGCGGCGAGCACTTCGGGAGCGCCACGCTCGTCTCGCGCAAGGCAGGCAAGACGCAGCAGAAGTTCCTCAAGATCAAGTTCTCCGACCTTCTCGTCGCCTCGTTCGACACGGGCCCCGGCGATCCGCTCCCGGTCGACTCGATTTCCCTGAACTTCGCCAAGATCGAGTACGAGTACTCCCCCCAGGACTCCAAGGGCAACCTCACCGGCGCGATCCGCGCGGGCTGGGACCTCAAGAAGAACGTCAAGGCCTGATCACCCGAAAGAACAGGACCGGAAACGCGACGGCCTCCCGGATGGGAGGCCGTCGTTTCTTCTGCGCCGGTGCCCCGGCTCGACCCGTCGCCCGGCAGGGCTCAGCTCGGCTCGGGCTCGCGGGAGTCGAAGTCGACCGGTCCGAGCTCGAAGAGACTCAGCTCCTCGTCGTCGACGAGGAAGGAGCGGAGGCCGAGGCCGGACTGGAGGTCGGGCGAAAGGGTCTTCCAGTCGGTCATCCGCCCCAGCTTCACGAGGTTGTCGTCGTGGGCCGAAGACCCCGGGTAGAGAGCGAACAGGAAGACGTCTCCGGTCGTGCCGTCGTCGGCGGTGATTCGCGCGCCGGGCCAGATCAGGTCGCGGAGCTTCTTGGGTGGGTTCGGCTCGAGGCTCTTTGCCTGCTCCAGCGGAAACCACGTGTATTTCCCCTGGAAGACCATCTCGACGACTCCCGCGAAGACGTCGTCGAAGTCGCGCAGGTCCCCGAACGCGGTCTCTCCCCGCTTTCCGGAGAGCGGCGGGCGCTCTTCCTCGGCCTCGTCGAGGAGCGTACGGGCCGCGGCGAGGTTCCCCTCGCTGATCTGGCCGAGGGCCGCGAGGCTCTTCTCGACGTGACCGGGGATGGCCCGGAGGAAGTGGGGGCGCGCCTTCCCGGCGAGGACCCGGGCGCGGTCCCGCTCGGCCTGAAGGAGGCCGCGGTAGACGCCTGCCGCCATCTGGGACGGGGCGTCGGCTCCGGCGGCGGCGGCGATCTGCTTCTCCGCCCTGTCCCACTCGCCGGCGAAGGCGAGAAGCTCGAAAAGGAAGGTTCGCTTCTGCGGGTCGGCGGGGGCCTCGCGGACCTCGGCGGTCAAGGCCTCGATCGCGGCCTGGAGGTTTCCCGCGTCGAGGAGCTCCTTGGGAGTAGGCATTTCGGTCCTCCTCATTGCCAACCCCGGGCGGCTCCGGGGCCACCGCGGGAGGCGGGTCGGTTCGGGATGACAGGGGCTTCTGAGTCAGTTACAGTAACACCACTTTACAATCCGTTGGGAGGCTTCTAGATGTCGTCGGAGGATCCGCTCCTCGACTTTGACCGGCTCCTGTCGCCGGTCTCGGAAGACCGGCCGTCAGGCGAGAGCCTTCAGTATTCGGGTCTGTTCGACGAGATTCGCGAGGCGCGCCGCGCCGACGACGTCCTCGAGCAGGGAGACTGGAAGCGGGAGCTGAAGGTCGCCGACTGGGACGAGGCGGCGGCCCTCGCCACCGACGCGCTGCTCACCAAGACGAAGGACCTTCAGGTCGCGGCTTGGCTCGCGGAGGCGCTCACCATGCTTCAGGGCTTCGCGGGCGCTCGCGACGGTCTGAAGCTGATGAAGGGGCTGCATTCGCAGTTCTGGGAGACCTGCTATCCGGAGATCGACGAAGGGGACATGGAAGGCCGTGCGAACGTCCTCTCCTTCCTCGATCGCCAGGTCGCGCTTTCCCTTCGAAAAGCGCCGCTGACGAGGGCGCCGGGGATGAACTTCTCGTGGCTCGAGTGGAACGAGTCGCGGGCGTTCGACATCCCCGAATCGATCACCGGTCCGCTCGACGCCGATTCGCAGTCGCGCCTCTCCGAGCTGAAGCGGCAGGCGGTCGAGGAGAACAAGACGGCCGGCGAGGATTTCCGCAAGGCGAAGGGCTCGACGCCGAAGGTCTTCTACGAGGACGCCTCGAAAGCCCTGGCCCAGGCCTGGGACGAGTTCCAGGGGCTCGACCGGGTGATGGACGAGAAGTTCGGCCGCCAGACCCCGGGCCTCGGCGAGCTGAAGAAGGCGATCGAAGAGGTCCGGCGCGTCGTCGACGGGATCCTCAAGGAAAAGCGGGCGCTCGAGCCGGACGCGAAGGCGGCCGGCGGGGCCCCGGCCGCGGCAGAAGAGGGGGGCGCGGAAGCCGGGGGCGCCGTCGTCTACCGGGTCGCGGGGCCGTCGGGGCCGATCCGGAGCCGCGGCGAGGCGCTCGCCCGCCTCGGCGAGGTGGCGGAGTTCTTCCGTCAGACCGAGCCGCACAGCCCGGTCTCCTACCTCGTCCAGCGCGCGATCACGTGGGGCCAGATGCCGCTGGAGACGTGGCTCGCGGACGTGATCAAGGACACGGGCGTGCTCGAGGGGATCAAGGAGACTCTCGGGATCCGTCCGGCCGGGGAGTGAAGACGGAGGCGGGACGAGGGACGAGGGACGAGACGGGAACCAGGGCTGAACACGCAGGCAAGGGCTCGAGAGAAGTCGCAAGCATCAAGCCGACAGACGTCAGGGAGGAATGCTCATGGTGAAGAAGGAAAGCATCCAGCAGAAACTCAAGAGGGTCCGGCCCCCGCGGGTCCAGATCACCTACGACGTAGAGATCGGGGGCGCGATCGAGCTGAAGGAGCTCCCGTTCGTCGTCGGGGTCCTCGGCGACTTCTCGGGGCAGCCCGAGCAGCCCCTTCCGCGGATGAAGGACCGGAAGATCACCGAGATCGACCGGGACAACTTCGACCAGGTCCTCGCCGGGATGACGCCGCGCGTCGCGATGGCCGTCGAGAACAAGATGGCCGGCGACGGCTCGCGGATGGGCGTCGACCTGAAGTTCAGCAGCCTCCAGGATTTCGAGCCGGACCAGGTCGTCCAGCAGGTCGACCCTCTCCGCAAGCTCGTCGAGGCGCGCCAGCGACTCTCCGACCTCCTCTCGAAGGCCGACGGCAACGAGAAGCTCGAGAAGATGCTGGGCGACGTCCTCCAGAACGCGGGCAGCCAGCAGCAGCTGGCGAGCTCGCTCGGCCTTTCGCCCGAGGGGCCGAAGAAGGGGGACGGCAATGAGTAATGCCGCCGAACGCGGGAAGGCCGACGCGATCGTCCGGGAGCAGGAGGGCGAGGTCGACCTCCTGAGCAAGATCCTCGACGAGGGCCGCCTCGTCCAGCACGAGAGCCAGACGCAGCAGGCCAAGGACATGATCGCCGAGTTCGTCCAGCAGGCGATGCAGGGCCAGGTGGTCATGGGCCGCGACCTCGAGACGTCGATCCAGGCGCGCATCGCCGAGATCGACCGGCTCCTGTCGGCGCAGCTCAACGAGATCATGCACGCCGACGCCTTCCAGCGCCTCGAGGCGTCGTGGCGGGGCCTTCACCACCTCGTCTTCGAGAGCGAAACGTCGACGATGCTGAAGATCCGCGTGCTGAACGTCTCGAAGAAGGACCTCCTGAAGGACCTCGAGCGGGCCGCGGAGTTCGACCAGTCGGCCGTCTTCAAGAAGGTCTACGAAGAGGAGTACGGCACCTTCGGCGGCCAGCCCTTCGGCGCCCTCCTCGGCGACTACTACTTCTCCAACCACCCGCAGGACCAGCTCCTCCTCGAGAAGATGGCCCAGGTGGCTGCGGCGGCGAACGCCCCGTTCATCGCGGCCTCCGCGCCGCAGCTCTTCGGCTGGGACAGCTTCCAGGAGATGACCGAGGTCCGCGACCTCGCGAAGATCTTCGACCGGACCGAGTACGCCAAGTGGCGCTCCTTCCGCGACTCGGAAGACTCGCGCTACGTCGGCCTCACGATGCCGCGCACGCTCATGCGCCTCCCCTTCGGCAAGGAGACCGTCCCGACCGAGACGTTCAACTTCGAAGAGGACATCGACGGCAAGGACCACAACAAGTATCTCTGGGGGAACGCGGCCTACTCCTTCGGGACCCGCCTCACCGAGGCCTTCGCGATGTACGGCTGGTGCGTCGCGATCCGCGGCGTCGAGGGGGGCGGCCTCGTGCAGGGCCTCCCGGTCCACACGTTCCAGACCGACGAGGGCGACGTCGCCCTGAAGTGCCCGACCGAGATCGCCATCACCGACCGGCGCGAGAAGGAGCTCTCCGACCTCGGGTTCATCCCTCTCGTCCACTGCAAGAACACCGACTACGCGGCCTTCTTCGGCGCGCAGTCGGCGCAGAAGCCGAAGAAGTACGACCTCGAGTCGGCGAACTCGAACGCGCGCCTCTCGACGATGCTGCCCCACATCTTCGCCGTCTCCCGCTTCGCGCACTACCTCAAGGCGATGATGCGCGACAAGGTCGGCAGCTTCATGTCCCGCAAGGACTGCGAGATGTTCCTGAACCAGTGGATCGCGAACTACGTCTCCCCCGACGACACGGCGTCCCAGGAGACGAAGGCCCGCTACCCGCTGCGCGAGGCCAAGATCGACGTCGCCGAGATCCCGGGGAAGCCGGGCGCCTACCGCGCCGTGGCGTTCCTCAGGCCCCACTTCCAGCTCGACGAGCTGCAGGTTTCGCTGCGCCTCGTGGCCGACCTGCCCGCCCAGGCCCGCAAGTAGCCGCTCGCGGCCGGGCGGCGACGAACGCCGCCCGGCCTTTTTCATCCGCTTCCGGTTCGCCCCAGGAGTCCGCCCGAGATGTCGCGGTTCGACAACGAGATCCGTGTCCGCCCGTCGGTCCTCGACCGGCTCATCGACTACGAACCGGAGTTTTCGCGTGAGGCTGCGCCCTCGCGGGCCAAGAACCTCCGGCTGCTCAAGCAGTCCGTCCGCCGGGACCTGGAATGGCTCCTGAACACGCGCTCCACGCCCGGAATCCCGACCGAGCTGAAGGAGGTCCAGTCCTCCGTCGCCGTCTACGGCCTTCCCGACATGACGACCCTCTCGGCCAAGAGCCCTGCCGACAAGGCGAAGCTGAGGCGGTCGGTGGAGAGGGTCCTCGAGACGTTCGAGCCGAGGCTCGAGGGAGTCGTCGTGACGGTTGATCCCGACCCGGGGCCCGGCCTCTCGCTGAAGTTCCGGATCGACGCGCGCCTCAAGGTCGACCCGGCTCCCGAGCCGGTGTCGTTCGACACCCTGCTCCAGATCGGGAGCGGGGAGTTCCGCGTGAAGGGGGAGTGATGCGCGACGAGCTCCTCGGATACTACGAACGCGAGCTCTCCTTCCTCCGCCAGATGGGGGCGGAGTTCGCGGAGAAGTACCCGAAGATCGCCGGGCGGCTCCAGCTCGAGCCCGACATGTGCGAGGACCCGCACGTCGAGCGGCTCATAGAGGCGTTCGCCTTCCTGGCGTCCCGCGTCCACCTGAAGGTCGACGACGAGTTCCCCGAGATCACCGAGTCGCTTCTCAACGTCCTGTACCCGCACCTGCTCGCCCCGATCCCGTCGATGTCGATCGTGCAGTTCGTCCTCGACCCGTCGCAGGTGAGCCTCCAGTCGGGGCAGAAGATCCCGCGCGGCGCGATGCTCTACTCCCGCTCCGTCGCGGGGACCTCCTGCCGGTTCCGCACGGCCTACCCGGTCCACCTCTGGCCGGTGGAGATGCGGCAGGCGCGATTCGAGCTCCCGATCCCGGGCGTCGGCCCCGAGGAAGGGGTGCGGACGGTCCTCAGGCTCGAGCTGAAGACGTTCGGCGGGTCGCCCCTTCGCGAGCTGAAGGAGAAGGTCTCCGAGTCGGAGGAAAAGCACCTCGAGTCTCTCCGGTTCTACCTCCAGGGCGAGGGGAAGGTCGTCTACGCCCTCCACGAGCTGATCCACAACCACCTCGTCGCCGTCGAGCTCCGCCCCGGCGGGCCGCGGGACGTTCCGTCGCCGGTGAAGCTCCCGAAGTCGGTCGTGACGGGCGTCGGCTTCGAGCGCGACGAGGGGCTCCTTCCCTACACCGACCGTTCGTTCCTCGGCTACCGCCTCCTCGCCGAGTACTTCGCCTTCCCCGAGAAGTTCTTCTTCTTCGACGTGAAGGGGCTCGAGCGGGCGGCGCGGGAGGACTTCGACGACGGCCTCGAGATCCTCCTCTACTTCGACCGCGACTTTCCCCTGGAGAGAAGCGTCACGGCGCAGACGTTCCGGCTCAACTGCACCCCCGTGGCGAACCTCTTCCGGCAGATCGCCGAGCCGATCCGCCTGACGCACCTGCAGCCCGAGTACCGCGTCGTCCCCGACGTGAGGCGGCAGGACGTCACCGAGGTCTACTCGGTCGAAGGGGTCACGAGCGTCGCCAAGGGGAGCGACCGGGTCACGAGCTACGAGCCCTTCTACTCGTACCGCCACGGCTTCGAGAAGGGGCAGTCGCCCGCGTTCTGGTACATGAGCCGCCGCCCCTCGGCGCGCAAGGACGACGACGGGACCGACGCCTATCTCTCGCTCGTCGACCTCGGCTTCAACCCGGTCCAGCCCGAGGCCGACACGCTCACCGTCGAAGCCCTCTGCACGAACCGGGACCTCCCTTCCCGCCTCCCCTTCGAGGGAAGCGAGGCCGACTTCCAGCTCGAGGGAGCGGGCGTCTTCTCCGGGATCCGCTGCCTGAGGCGCCCGACGCCCACCGTCCGGCCGCCGCTCCGCCGGGGCCTGCAGTGGCGGCTCCTCTCCCACCTCTCGCTCAACCTCCTGTCCCTCGTGGAGCGGGCGGACGGGCAGGGGCCCGAGGCGCTGCAGGAGATCCTCCGCCTCTACGACTTCTCCGACTCCTCCGTCACCCGCCAGCAGATCGCCGGGATCACGAAAGTCGGGTCGCGGCGCGTCCTGCGCTCCATCGGGGTCCTGCAGCCGAGCTTCGTGAGGGGCATCGAGGTCTCGCTCGAGCTCGACGAGCAGCAGTTCGTCGGCACCGGGACGTTCCTCTTCGCCCAGGTCCTCGAGCGGTTCCTCGGCCTCTATTCCTCCGTGAACTCGTTCAGCCAGCTCGTCCTGACGAGCCGCCAGCGCGAGGGTGTCATCCGCCGGTGGGCGCCGCGGGCCGGGGAGCAGATCGTCCTCTGAGCGCGGAATGAAAGACCTTCTCTACTCCGAGCCGTACCGCTTCTCGTTCTTCCAGGCCGTCCGGCTCCTGGAGCGGACGTCGCCCGGCAGGGAAGGGGTCGGTCGGGCCGTGCACCCCGGAAACGAGATCGTCCGGTTCCGCTCCCACCCGTCGCTCGCCTTCCCTCCCAGCGAGATCGTCGAGCTGAAGGCGCCTCCGGCCGGCCAGGAGAGCCGGCCGCCCGAGATGACGATCAACTTCATCGGGCTGACCGGGCCGCAGGCGGTCCTGCCGTACCCGTACACCGAGCTCGTCCGCGAGCGGATCTCCCACAAGGACACCGCCCTCTGGGCCTTCCTCGACATCTTCAACCACCGGTTCGCATCGCTCTTCTACCGGGCCTGGGAGAAGTACCGCTTCCCGATCGCCTACGAGCGGCAGAACGAGGACGCCTTCACCGAGTACCTCTTCGACCTCATCGGCATGGGGACCCCCGGTCTGCGCGGCCGGATGGCGGTGAACGACCAGGCGCTCCTCCTCTACGCCGGGCACCTCGCGCAGAAGCCGCACTCGGCGTCGTCGATCGCCTCGATCCTCAGGGACTACTTCCGGGTTCCCGCCGACATCGTCCAGTTCCAGGGGCAGTGGTTCCCGCTGGAGCCGGAGAACGTCACGACGCTCGGGCAGGCGAACTCCGAGCTCGGCCGGACGGTCGTGGCGGGCTCCTCGGTTTTCGTGTCCCAGTCGAAGTTCCGGGTGAGGCTGGGTCCGCTCACGCTGGCCCAGTTCGTCTCGTTCCTGCCCGTGGGGCCGGCGTGGAAGCCCGTCACCGAGCTGACGAGGTACCTGGCCGGCCTGGAGTTCGATTTCGACGTCCAGCTCGTCCTCCGCAAGCAGGACGTCCCCCCATGCTCCCTCGACTCGAAATCGGCGCTCCCCCCGATGCTCGGGTGGACGACGTGGGTCACCAGCGAAACGCCCCGGAAAGACGCCGACGAGGTCGTCCTTCCGGTCGATAATTGAGGAAATCCGGCTCGCGAGAGGACGACAAGATGAGCGTGAACCTGAAGTCCCTGATCGGTCGACTCAACGACACCTGCCGCCAGGCTCTCGAGGGAGCGGCCGGGCTCTGCCTCTCCCGGACGAACTACGACGTCGAGGTCGAGCACGTCCTGCTGAAGATCCTGGAGGCGCCCGACACCGACTTCCTCAAGATCCTGCGACGCTTCGAGATCGACGCGTCCCGCTTCGCCAAGGACGTGACGCGCGCCCTCGACCGGCTGAAGACGGGCAACGCCCGGACTCCCGCCCTCTCGCCGCGGCTCCCGCGGCTCATCGAGAAGGCGTGGGTCGTCGCCTCCATCGAATACGGCGCGTCGAGGGTGCGGTCGGGGCACCTCCTCCTCGTCCTCCTCACCGACGACGACCTCTCCCGCCTGACGCGCGAGATCTCGAAGGACCTCGCCGGCATCTCCGTCGAGCAGCTGACGAAGACGTTCGCCGAGGTCGTCAAGGGCTCCGCCGAAGACCGCGAGGCGCAGGCCCTCTCCACGGCTTCCGGGGCCGGTGGCGGGCCCGACGTCGCCATGGGCGTCCCGGGCAAGACGAAGTCGCTCGACCTCTACACGGAAGACCTCACGGCCAAGGCGCGCGCCGGGAAGATCGACCCGATCCTCGGGCGCGACTTCGAGATCCGGCAGGTCATCGACATCCTCACCCGCCGCCGGCAGAACAACCCGATCCTCACCGGCGAGGCGGGCGTCGGCAAGACGGCCGTCGTCGAGGGCTTCGCCCAGCGGATCGTCCAGGGGGACGTCCCCGGACCGCTCAAGAACGTCATCGTCCGGACTCTCGACCTCGGGCTCCTGCAGGCCGGCGCGGGCATCAAGGGGGAGTTCGAGAACCGCCTCAAGCAGGTCATCGAGGAGGTCAAGTCCTCCCCGATCCCGATCATCATCTTCATCGACGAGGCGCACACGATGATCGGCGCGGGAGGCTCGGCGGGGCAGAACGACGCCGCGAACCTCCTGAAGCCGGCGCTGGCGCGCGGCGAGCTCCGGACGATCGCCGCGACGACCTGGGCCGAGTACAAGAAGTACTTCGAGAAGGACGCCGCGCTCGCGCGGCGGTTCCAGGTCGTCAAGGTCGAGGAGCCGAGCGAGGAGATCGCGATCGTCATGATGCGGGCGCTCGCGAAGAACCTCGAGAAGCACCACGGCGGTCTCCGGATCCTCGACGAGGCGGTCGAGGCTTCGGTCCGCATCTCGCACCGCTACATCACGGGGCGCCAGCTTCCGGACAAGTGCGTCTCCGTCCTCGACACCGCCTGCGCGAAGGTCAACATCAGCCAGGCGGCGACGCCCGCGCCGATCGAGGACTGCCGGCGGCGGATCGACCAGCTGACGGCAGAGATCGACGCCCTCGAGCGCGAGGCCGCGGCGGGCGCGGCGCACGGCGAGCGGATCGAGAAGGCGAAGGCCGCCAGGGAAGAGTCCACGGCCCGGCTCGCCGTCCTCGACGAGCAGTGCAAGAAGGAGATCGAGCTCGTCAACAAGGTCAAGGAGGTCCGCGGCAAGCTCGAGGCGGCCGTCGGCGGCGGGGACGCCGCGGGGCTCGAGGCGATGCGGACCGAGCTCGACGGGCTCAAGTCGGACCTGAAGACGGTGCAGGGCGACACGCCGATGATGCAGGCCGACGTGAACGCCCAGGCCGTCGCGGAGGTCATCGCGGGGTGGACCGGCATCCCCGTCGGGAAGATGCAGGCCGACGAGATCGAGACGGTGCGGAACCTCGACAAGCTCCTCGGAGAGCGGGTCGTCGGCCAGGACCACGCCCTCGCGGCGATCGCGCAGAAGATCCAGACCTCGCGCGCGGGGCTCACCGACCCGCGCAAGCCGATCGCCGTCTTCATGTTCGTCGGGACGTCCGGCGTCGGAAAGACCGAGACCGCCATCGCCCTCGCCGAGACCCTCTACGGCGGCGAGCGGAACATGGTGACGATCAACATGTCCGAGTTCCAGGAAGCCCACACCGTGTCGTCGCTGAAGGGCTCCCCTCCGGGCTACGTCGGCTACGGCGAGGGGGGCGTCCTCACCGAGGCGGTTCGCCGCAAGCCCTACTCCGTCGTCCTCCTCGACGAGGTCGAGAAGGCGCACCCCGACGTCCTCGAGCTCTTCTACCAGGTCTTCGACAAGGGGCAGATGGAAGACGGCGAGGGGCGCGAGATCGACTTCAAGAACTGCGTCATCCTCCTGACGACGAACGCCGAGTCGGACGCGATGATGAAGATGTGCGCCGACCCGGAGACGGCCCCGACGCCGCAGAAGATCGTCGAGACGATCAAGCCCGGCCTCGACAAGGTCTTCAAGCCCGCCTTCCTCGGCCGCATGTCGATCGTCCCGTACTACCCGATCTCCGAGTCGGTCATGAAGCTGATCATCAAGCTCCAGCTCGGCCGGATCGGCAAGCGCCTCATGCAGAACCACGGCGCGACGTTCGGGTGGGACGAGGCCGTCGTGAACGAGATCGGCAGCCGCTGCAAGGAAGTCGAGAGCGGCGCGCGCAACGTCGACTCGATCCTCACGAAGACCGTCCTCCCCGACCTCTCCGGCGAGTTCCTCTCGCGGATGGCCGAGGGGGCGTCGATCTCGAAGGTCTACGTCCGCGTCGACGAAGGCGGCAAGTTCGTCTACGACATCTCCTGACGCGCGGCGTCCTCTGCCACCGGAGGGCCGGGCTTCCCACGGGGGAGCCCGGCCCTTTCGCTTCCGGGTCGTCCGGACTCTCCTCGCCCGCCGGCCTCGACGGTAAGATAGCGGGATCCCTGCTCCACGAAGGAAGGAGAGGCCACGGTGAATTCCAGAAGCACCCCCGCTCTCGGCCGGCCCGCACGAGAGGCCCGCGTCCTGCTCCTCCCGGTGGCTCTCTCCGTCCTCGTTCTCGCGGTCCCCGCGCGGGCCCAGGACAAGACCAAGGCCGCCCCGAGGCCGAAGCCCGCCGCCGTGGCTCCGGAGACCCCCCAGGAAGTGCGGATCGAGGAGCAGAAAGACGCGTACTTCCTGACCGGCATCGCCAAGCGGCAGCAGGGGCTCTTTCGCGAAGCGGTGGACGACCTCACCGTCTTCGTCTCCGGAGACGAACGCAACCCCGACGCGCACTGGGAGCTGGCCGTCGCCCACGCTCTCTACTGCGACGCGCGGCCGACGGCGGAGGGCCGCCGGAAGGCCGTCGAGCACTTCCGCAAGAGCTTCGAGCTGAGCCCGGGGATCCCGAGGGTTCTGCCGCCGTCGGCGGCGTCGAGGCCCGCCATCGTGGCGATGGTCAAGGACGCGAAGAAGGCCGCCGGGGTCGTGACGGAGACGCCGACGGCGCTTCCCATCGACGCGGAGGGCCTCCTTCGGCTGGCGGAGCAGCAGGCCGACTCGGGCGACATCTTCGAGGCGAAGAAGAACTTCGACGACGTGAAGATGCTGCCGCCTCCCCCGCCCATCGCGGACCGCGAGCGGGTCCGGTCGAAGCTCGAGAAGGCGGTGAAGGAGCGGCTCGTCCAGGTCCAGAGCCTCGAGAGCTCGAACATCGTCGGCGCGCAGACCGAGGCGGGGCGGCTCCTGAAGTTCTTCCCCGACGAACCGGTCGCACTGGAGACCTACGTCCGTCTCCAGCTGCGCTATACGAAGATGGCGATGGAGGGGATCGCCGGGGCCAAGATCTACCAGCAGTGGCGGAACGCGATCGAGGGTTTCATGCTGAAGGGGCAGCTCAGGGACGCCCTCTTCTCCGTGAACACCCTTCTCTTCAGCTTCCCCCGCGACGAGTACGGAGAGCGGAAGTACGCCGAGATCCTCCGCCGCAACGACGAGGCGCTCCGGACGGCCGAGGAGGCCTTCAAGCAGCAGCGCTACGAGGACGCCCGGCGCAAGTTCGAGGAGATCCGCAACGGCTTCCCCGACGCGGGGCCGGCGCAGGACGTCATCAGCGAGATCGACGAGGTGCGGCGCAAGCTCGAGGCGACCCTCGAGCGCGAGCAGGAGCGCGGGAACCTCGCCGGCGTCTACACCATCGCCAAGGATCTGGGCTCCAAGTTCCCCTCCCACCAGCGGGCCAGGGACGCCGTGGCGTCGGCCGTCGCCGGCTCGAACGCGAAGGCGGTCGCGGGGACCGCGGCGCTCGACGCGGGGCGGCAGTACGAGGCCATCGAAGGGTTCCAGAAAGCCCTCGAGATCGTCCCGGGCCAGGCCGGCGCCGAGGACGGTATCTCGAAGGCCCGCGGCGCCCTCCGGGAGATCAAGGCGCGGATGTGGGAAGGGATGGAGACGATCCCCGGCGGCACCTACGTCCTCGGCGGCACCTACCCGGAGGCCAAGCCGAAGAACAAGGCGGCTTCGCTCGGACCTTTCGCGCTGGACCGCCACCGCGTCACCAACGCCGCCTACCGTCTCTTCGTCTTCGGCACCGGCGCCAAGCCGCCGGAATCGTGGAAGGGAGGGGACGTCGGCCCGGATCGGGCGGATTTCCCGGTCACCGGCATCGCGTCGCAGGAGGCCGAGTCCTTCTGCCGCTGGATCGGCAAGCGTCTCCCGACGGAGTTCGAGTGGGAGAAGGCCGCCCGCGGCTCCGCCGGCCTCGACCTTCCCTACGAGAACGCCGCCTCCGGCCTGCGCAAGCAGTTCAACCCCTTCAGCGAGTACCCCGTCGGCCGCTTCCCGGGGCTGGCGAGCCCCTACGGGATCGAAGAGCTCGTCGCCCCGGCGTTCGAGTGGACGAGCTCGTGGTTCGCGCCCTACCCGGGCAACGACGACGACGCCGTCCGCGGCATCCCGCCGAGGACGTTCCTGGTGGTCCGCGGCGGCGCGAGGAGCCCCGGAATGCCTGCCGCCAGCAAGCCTCTCGAGTCGGCGTACCGCGAGAAGCGCAAGCCCGAGCGGAGGGAGGCCGACGTCTCGTTCCGCTGCGCGGCCGCCACCACCACGCCCCCCGAATGGCTCGCGTCGGAGCCGGCTCCGGAAAAGGTCGGAGGAGGGGAAGCGGCTGCCCCGGCCGCCCCTGCGGCCCCGGCTACTCCACGTTGACGTACCAGTGGACGAAGGTCCGCGCGGTCACTTCGACTCCGGGAATGGAAACGGAGACGGAGTCGACGCGCGGGCCGCGGCCCGCCGTGTAGGTCCACACCGGCCCGACGGCCGTCAGCTCGTCGTTGAGCCGCCACTGGGGCTCGCCCGCCCGGGGGCCCTGCTCCTCCACCCGGACCCGGAACGAGAGCTTCTCGCCGCTTTGGGCATGGAGCCTGTGCTCCCGGGTCGTCGGATTCTCCACGACGAGACGAGGGCCTCCCGGGGTCGCCGGGTCCGTCGCCGCCGAGCCTCTCGCGGGAAGGGCCGGGCCGCCGCTGCCGGGGAGAGAGGCGGCAGGCCGCCGCAGCCAGAGGATCGTCCCCGCGGCGATCGAGAGAAGCAGGCCGGCCACACCCACCGCCAGCAGGATGGGGCGGAACGACGAGGGGGTGGGGCGGACGGGAAGGGCTGGCGGCGGGACGGACGCCGGCCCGCCGAGGCCCGTGAGGTCGTACTCGGTCAGGGCGTCCGATTCCAGCGCGGTCGCATTCGTCGTGGAGCCGGTGGGCGGCTCCGGAAAGTCGAGCTCCGTCAGGGGCGGGCCGCCCGGCGGGACGACGATCCGCGGGTGGGAGATCCGGTGCGAGATCTTCCGGAGGGTCTCGGCCACCTCGAGCGCGGAGGAGGGTCTGTCGGCGGGGTCCTTCGACATGCATCGCCGGATGAGCGCCGCCACGGCGGGCGGGCAGTCCGGCCGGAGCGTGCCGACGTCGGGCGTGGGGGCGTGGACGATCTGGACGAGCGTCTCGGCGACGGTGGCGCCCCTGTAGGGCAGGCTCCCGGTGACGAGGTTGAAGAGGATGACGCTCGCCGAGTAGATGTCGGTCCGCGCGTCGATCTGTCCGGGGCTCGTGATCTGCTCCGGCGCCATGTAGGGCGCGCTGCCGAACACCATGCCCCGGGTCAGGTCCCGCTGGTCGTCGGCGAGGCGCGCCAGGCCGAAGTCGATCAGCTTCACGACGTCGCCCGCCAGGAGGATCATGTTCCCCGGCTTGACGTCGCGGTGGACGACCCCGAGCCCGTGCGCGCAGGCGAGCCCTTCGAACACCTGCACCATGACGTCGAGCGAGCGCGTCAGGGACGGGCCCGACTTGACGAACTCGCGGCCGTCCTGCCCGTCCAGGTACTCCATCGCGATGTACGGCGTCCCCTGCGTGGCGTCCGCCTCGTAGATCCGGACGATGTTCGGGTGCTCGAGCCGGGCGATCGCGCGCGCTTCCCGGAAGAAACGCTCCTGGGCGTTCTCGTCCTCGCTCGAACCGGCCAGGACCTTCACGGCCACGACCCTGCAGAGGAACGGGTCGACCCCGCGGTAGACGGTCCCCATGCCGCCCGATCCGACGAGGCCCTCGATCCGGTACCTCCCGATGGAGGTGCCCTCGGCGTTTCCGGCGTCCGCGCTCACGACACGCCATTATCACGCCCGTCCGCCCGGCCGGAGCGGATCGGCCCCGGGGCTACCCCCCCTCGCCGGGCTCGAGCTGCCGGGCGGGCGCCGGGGCCGGACGCGGGGAGTTCTGGACGTCCAGGACGATCGCCTGGAGGATCAGCTCGAAGCCGAGAATGAGGGGGACCGCGGCCAGCATCACCGTGCCGGCGGTCGTCAGGACTCCGCGCCGGCCGTTGACGATCCACTCGGTGAGCCCGAACCCGAATCCCCACGAGAAGAGGAGCAGGCCCGAGAAGAGGAAGATCGCGACCGGGGAGACGTCGAAGAAGACGTAGCGCCAGAGGATGCGGCGGAGAAACCCCAGTAGCAGCCGGGGCGGGAACGAGAAGAGGATGCGGCCGGGGCGAAGAGAGCTCGGCTCGTCGGCGTAGCGCGACGGGAAGGGGACGTCCGCGACCCGCGCCTCGATCGTGTTCAGGCGGATCAGCATGTCGTTCTCGAAGAAGAAGCGTTTCGACAGCCGTTCGTACCGGATCCGGCCCAGGGTGTCCGCCCTCACCGCCAGGAAGCCGTTCTGCGGGTCGAGGACGTGCCAGTAGCCCGAGGCGAGCTTCGTGAGGAACGTCAGCCCGACGTTGCCGAAGAGGCGGACCCGCGGCATCACGGAGAGGTCTCGCAGGTGCTGGAAGCGGCACCCCTTCGCGTACTCGGCGCGCCCCTCCCGCAGGGGGGCGATTAATGCCGGGATGTCCTGCGGATCCATCTGGCCGTCCCCGTCGCACTTGACGAGGATCTCCGCGCCGTCCGCCAGGGCGGCCTGGAAGCCGGTGACCATCGCGCCTCCGACCCCCTGGTTCACGTCGTGGCGAAGGAGGGTCACCCTCGGGTCGGCGACGGCCGCAACCGCTCCGGCGACGTCGTCCGGCGAGGCGTCGTCCACGACGTAGACGCTTCCCACGCAGGAGGGAACCCGGCGGAGGACGTCCCCGATCTGCCGCGCCACGCGATAGGCCGGGATGACGACGGCGATTTTCGGGTTCGGGGCAGGCATCAGAAGGTCCATTCTTTCAGACTCCCGTCCCGAGCGTAAGGCGGCGGGCGGACTCCGCGCGCTCGCGCCGCGCCGGGCTGGCGATCGTCCCGCGCCGGCTGCGGGTTCGAGCGCCTCGCCGGCCGAAAGGCCTTCCCGCGCCCCGCCTCCCGGGCCAGAATACCCGGTGGTTCCCGGCCCGGGGACCGCGACGACCGTTTCTTGGGGGGTGAGCCGTGGCAGGTTACGTCCAGCAGAACCGGAAGATCCGCGTCACGACCCCGGTCGGGGAGGACGTCCTCCTCCTGAAGGCCTTCTCCGGAACCGAGGAGATCTCGAGGCCTTTCCGCTTCCAGGTCGAGATGATCGCGGAGAACAAGAAGAAGGTGGCCTTCGACGCGATGCTCGGGGAGAAGGTGACCGTCCACCTGCTCCTCGCGGACGAGTCGACGGAGCACCACTTCAACGGGGTCTGCGTCCGCTTCTCGCAGGCCGGACGGGACGAGGAGTTCACGGTCTACCGGGCCGAGCTCGTCCCGGAGTTCCAGCTCCTCTCCCACAAGGCGCAGAGCCGGATCTTCCAGCGAAAGAACGTCCCCGACATCCTCAAGGAAGTGATGAAGGGGGTGACGGTCGACTGGCAGCTCGAGGGACAGTACGAGAAGCGGGACTTCTGCGTGCAGTACCGCGAGACCGACTTCAATTTCGCCTCGCGGCTCATGGAGGAGGAGGGGATCTTCTACTTCTTCCAGCACGAGGACGGCAAGCACACGATGATCGTGGCCGACTCGCCGGCCGCGTTCCCGGCGCTTCCGGGAGAGTCGGAGATCACCTACGAAGAGCTCTCCGGCGGCGTCCGGGAGGACAACCGGATCTGGGCGTGGGAGCGGATGCAGGAGGCGCGCTCGACGAAGAGTCTCCTCTGGGACCACACCTTCGAGCTGCCGCACAAGCACCTCGAGGCGGAGTCGCCGCTCCTCGACTCGGTCCAGGCCGGCAAGGAGACGCACAAGCTCAAGATCAAGGGGTCGGGCGCGTGGGAGCTCTACGACTGGCCCGGCGAGTACGCCCAGCGTTTCGACGGGATCAACCGGTCGGGAGGCGAGCAGCAGGGCGAGCTGCAGAAGATCTTCCAGGACAACGGCCGCACCGTGGGGATCCGCATGGACGAGGAGGCGACCCTCGCCGTCCAGGTGCGCGGCACGAGCAACGTGAAGCACTTCGTGGCCGGGCACAAGCTGAACCTGAAACGGCATTTCTCCGGCGACGGCGCCTACGTCCTTTCGTCCGTGAGCCACCGGGCCAGCTACGGCGCCGACTACCGCTCCGGCAAGGACCCGCTCCTGGCGTACCAGAACGAATTCACCTGCTTCCCGTCGTCGCTGCCGTTCCGGCCGAAACGGATCACGGCCAAGCCGGTGGTGCAGGGGAGCCAGTCGGCTGTCGTCGTCGGGCCGAAAGGGGAGGAGATCTTCACCGACAAGTACGGGCGGGTGAAGGTCCAGTTCCACTGGGACCGGGAGGGAAAGAACGACGAGGACAGCTCCACCTGGCTTCGAGTGGGCCAGCTCGCGGCGGGGCGGCGGTGGGGCGCGTCCTACTGGCCGCGGATCGGGCAGGAGGTGATCGTCGACTTCTTCGAGGGAGACCCGGACCAGCCGATCATCGTCGGGACGGTCTACAACGCCGAGCAGATGCCGCCCTACCTGGGGCAGGGACCCGACGCCAAGCACAAGAACGACAACAAGGTCTCGGGCTTCAAGTCGAATACGACGAAGGGGGGTCAGGGCTTCAACGAGCTGCGGTTCGACGACACGAAGGACAAGCAGCAGGTCTTCGTCCACGCCGAGAAGAACATGGACACCCGGGTGAAGAACGACTCGATGGAGAGCGTCCTCCACGACAAGCACCTGACGGTGGGCGGGACGAAGGACGGCAAGAACGTCGGCGACTACCGCGAGCTCGTCTACCGGGACGTCCACCTCCACAACAAGAGGAACCTCACGCAGCACGTAGGAGGAGACATCCAGCTCCTCGTGGGCGGGGAGGACGGCGATGGGAACCTCGACGAGGCGATCCGCGCGAACCGGACGACGACGATCGGAGGGAACCGCAACGAGCATGTGAAGGGGAACGACCTGAGGATGGTGGACGGCAGCGTCGGCCGCCAGATCAACGGGTCGCGGCAGGCGGCGATCGCGGGGAACGAAGAGCTAAAGGTCGCAGGGTCACAGAATGAGCAGGTCTCGGGAAAGACGAGCCTCTCCGTTGGAGGGGACCGGCACGCGAAGGTCGGAGGCTCCGACGCCGTGGAAGCGGCGATGGAGATCCACCTGAAGGCCGGGATGAAGGTCGTCCTCGAGGCGGGGTTGGAGCTCACGCTGAAGGGTCCCGGGGGATTCGTGAAGATCGACCCCATGGGCGTCACGATCAACGGGAACCTCGTCCTGATCAACAGCGGCGGCTCCCCGGGCTCCGGTTCCGGCGCGAGCCCGGAGGGCCCGGGGAGCGCGGGAAGCCCCCCGGACGCGAAAGAGGCGAAGCCGGAAGACCCGACCGTCGCCGACGACGCGAAGACAGGGCAGAAGTCGAACTGAGGAGACCGCGATGCCGCCTGCCGCACGAATCTCCGACATGCACGCCTGCCCGTTGCTGAATCCGGACGAGAGTCCCCACGTCGGCGGACCGATCGTCACCGGGCTCCCAACCGTTCTTATCGGCTACATGCCCGCCGCGCGGATCACCGACATGGCCGTCTGCGTCGGGCCGCCCGACGTCGTCGTCCAGGGAGCGCCCACGGTCTTCATCGGTTCCCTGCTGGCCGCCCGGCTCGGTGACCAGACCACGCACGGCGGGGTCATCACTTCGGGGTGCCCGACCGTCCTGATCGGGGAGAGCGGCTCCGGTGGCTTCGGCGGGGCGAACACGCCCTGCGGGGATGCGGCGTCCCAGGCGAAGGAGGCTCGGGTGGCAATGTGGAAGCGGCAGGCCGCCAAGGATTTCGGGGTGAAGGAGGAGAATGTCTCTGTCGCGTTGGGGGCTGATGGCAGGCCCGTTGCGATGAAGATCAAGGCAGACCAGGTTCGCGTGCCTCCCGGTCTCCTCGACGGCACCCCCCCTGCCGCCTATCCCGACCGCATTGCGATCAAGGCCAAGAAGGTATTGGTGCGCAAAGGGATCGCGGAGAACTGACGGGCGATCGGCGTCCAAGCCCACGCTGAAAGCAATGGATACGGCGCATCGCCCTCCCCCCATCTCCTTCGCCGACCTCCGCGCCCTGGCGCAGAAGGGCTCGCTCCGAGCCGTCCTGGAGGCCGTCGGAGCGCCGGACGTGCCCGCGAAGGCCGACAGCCTCGGGCCAGACAGGGCGGTTTCTCTCTACAAGGGGATGCCCGAGGAGAAGAACTGGGCGCTCGCCCCCTACCTCGTCGAGGTCGACGAGGAAGTTCTGGGCTGGATTCGAGAGAAGCTCTGGAGCGGCGCCTCGTGGGGAATCCTCCTCGAATCGGCCCGTCCGGTCGAAGATCTCCGGCAGCACTTCCGGAAGTGGGTCGTCGTGGAGGATCCGAACGGGGACGAGATGTACTTTCGCTTCTACGACGCGCTCGTCCTGAAGGCGTTCCTCGAGTCCGCCACTCCCGAGGAATCGGTCGAGTTCTTCGGTTCCGTGACGAAGGTCTTCGGCGTCTACGACGAGCCCGGGGAGGAGGAGCCTGTGATCCATGCCTTCCGCAAGCCGTGGCGGGACGTGCCGCCCGTGGCGCGGCGATGAGGAGACTGCAGAGGGAGTCGATGCAGGCGTTCTCGGACCTCCGGATGCGGGTCTTCATCGACCGCCTCGTGGCGCACGTCGAGGAGAAGTACCCCGAGAAGGTGGACGGGCGGGAGGCGTCCGACGTGCGGGACGAGGTGACGCGGCTCGTTCACACCAGCCGCCGCTGGGGCCTCACCTCGGAGGCGCACGTCACCGCCTTCACGGAGCTCTCGTTCGAGTGGGGGAGAGATTCGAGGAGGATCCCGAGCGGCGCGACGTCCGTGCCGTCCTCCGCGACCGCAACCTCGAGCCCGACGAGAAGCTCCGCCGGGTCCACGCGATACTGAACCGCCTCGAAGACGAAGACGCGTTCGAGGGGGGCGAGAAGGACCTCGCCGACCCGGGGCCGTCCCCGTTCGTCCTTCCGGTGTGACCGCGTGATGATGACGCCGGCGGCCTCCCGCAGCGACGTTCTCCGGGGACGGGTGAGTGCCCTCGACGACCTGAAGACGAGGACTGCGGCGGCCCCTGGCGGGCCGGCGGAGCCCGCCGTTCAGGCGAAGCAGGCGGCCCTCGGGACGAAGATCGATGCCGCACGGAAGGACGCGGCGGGCGAACTCGCCAATCGCGACCGGATGGAATCGCTCGGGAGAGAGGCGAAGGCGCTCCGCGCCGACGGCCTGGCGCAGAAGGAGACGATCGCCAAGGCCGACGCCAGGATGGCCGGTATGCAACGCGAGTTCAACGCCAAGTACGGGCGGCTGAATCCCTCGGACCTGTCGCCGGCAGAGCGCGCGCGCTACAAGGAGGCGTTGGACACCCGGAAGGCGGCGCAGAAGAAGCTCGCCGAGGACCGGCAGGGCTTCGAGAAGAAGAAGGACGAGTTCGACAGGCGAAAGAAGGATGCGGAAGAAAAGGAGAAGGCCAAGGGGGCAAAGGAAGGGGACGTTGCCGATCCGTGCGTTTCCTGCATCGCCTCCGAGGTGGAGAAGCTCGAGGAGGAAGCAAAGAAGGCCGAAGGTGAGAGGCTCGCCCTGGCCCGGTCCCTCACGGAGACGGGGGGCAAGGGGACCGCCGCCGACAAGGAGCTCGTCGCCAGGGAGCTGGCCAAGCTCCCGAAGTCGACCCTCGAGCAGATGAAGGCCCAGGGGACGAAGGTCGTCGCGTGCCAGGGCTCGGTCACGGACTACGATAGCAAGCTCAAGGGCGTCAAACCCAACGGATGGCCCGAGGGATCCACGTGGGACACCGTCCCGGGCATGTACGACCCGAAAACGAACAAGGTCGTCATCGCGACGATCGGGCAGAACGACCCGGGCGGAGCGCATGTCCCGCTCACGGGAGAGGGGCACGGCTCGGCGAACCTGACGATCCACGAGGCGATGCACGGAGTCGACATGGGCGCGGGCGGCGCGGCCCGTTCTACGGGAACGGACTTCGGCAACGCGCGGGGCCAGGACATCGGAAGCCTCGACAAGTACGAGAAGCAGGCGGGGGTCTGGGGGCCGCGCGAGACCTGGGCGGAGAGCTCGGCCCGGTACTATGGCGGGGGCCAAGGCACCACCGGCCTCGACAACTACTGGAAGAACAACCCGGTCGGGCCGAGTCCGGCCGCCTCGACGCCAGCGGCAACGCCGGCAGGAAAGAACAGGAGGAGGCTCATGACCGATCAGGGTGCAAAGCCGGCTCCGAAGAGCATCGGTGCGGCGAAGATGCTGGACGACGGCACCGTGATCCTCGACCTCAGGGCCACGGACGCCACTGGCCGGGTCGGTGATGCCCGCCTCTACTACCCGAAGAGCCACAGGCAGTACCGCGAGATCCTCGACCACCTCGGGGGGCTCAAGCCGGGCGAGACGAAGCCCGTGCTTCCCTGGCCGGAGAAGGGCCGCTAGCCCCCCCCGGGACGGGCCCGGCGGGTTGGCTGATCCGCGGTCGCGAGACCTCGTCTCGTGATCCGGACCGATCCCGCCCGCCGGGCTGCTGCATCGCAAGAAAAAGGTCGCCTCGGGAGAAATCCCGCCCCACATTCAGGGAAACCGGATCCGCTGGGGGTGCGCGTGTGCGCGGAGGTGAGTGATGGGAGGGTACGTCCAGCAGAACCGCCAGGTCCGGGTCACGACGCCGCTCGGCGAGAGCGTCCTTCTTCTCAAGGCGTTCTCGGGCACGGACGAGATCTCGCGGCCTTTCCGTTTCCAGATCGAGATGCTCGCGGAGAACAGGAAGAAAGTGCCTTTCGACGGGATCCTCGGCGAGAAGGTGACCGTTCACCTGCTCCTTCCCGACGAGTCGACGGAGCACCACTTCAACGGAGTCTGCGTGCGATTTGCACAGGCAGGTCGCGACGAGGAGTTCACGGTCTACCGCGCCGAGCTCGTTCCGGAGTTCCAGCTCCTGGCGCGGAAGGCCCAGAGCCGGATCTTCCAGCGGAAGAACGTCCCCGACATCCTGAAGAAGGTGATGAAGGGGGTCACGGTCGACTGGAAGCTCCAGGGGACGTTCGAGAAGCGGGACTTCTGCGTTCAGTACCGCGAGAGCGACTTCAACTTCGCCTCGCGCCTGATGGAGGAGGAGGGGATCTTCTACTTCTTCAAGCACGAGGACGGGAAGCACACGATGGTCGTATCGAACACGCCCACCGACTTCCCCGACCTGCCGGGGGAGAGCGAGATCACGTACGAAGAGCTTTCGGGCGGGGTGCGCGAAGACAACCGGATCTGGGCGTGGGAGAGGACCCAGGAAGCACGCTCGACGAAGTACGTCCTGTGGGACCACTCCTTCGAGCTGCCGCACAAGCACCTCGAGGCCGAGGAGCCGATCCTGGATTCCGTTTCGGCAGGTCGGGAGACGCACAAGCTGAAGGTCAAGGGCTCGTCCGAGTGGGAGGTCTACGACTGGCCGGGCGAGTACGCGCAGCGTTTCGACGGCATCAACCGGTCGGGAGGGGAGCAGCAGGACGAGCTGCAGAAGGTCTTCGAGGACAACACGCGTACCGTCGGGATCCGGATGGACGAAGAGGCGGCTCTCGCCGTGACGGCGCGCGGCGCGAGCAACGTCAAGCACTTCGTGGCGGGCCACAAGCTGACGCTCAAGCGGCACTTCTCGAGCGACGGCGAGTACGTCCTCGCCTCGGTGACGCACCGGGCGAGCTTCGGGGCCGACTACCGGTCCGGGAAAGACGCCGTGCTGACCTACCAGAACGGCTTCACCTGCTTCCCGGCGGCGCTTCCGTTCCGGCCGAAGCGGCTGACGGCCAAGCCGGTCGTGCAGGGAAGCCAGACGGCGGTCGTCGTCGGGCCGAAGGGTGAGGAGATCTTCACCGACAGGTACGGGCGGGTGAAGGTGCAGTTCCACTGGGACCGCGAGGGGCAGAGCGACGAGCGGAGCTCGTGCTGGGTGCGCGTCGCGCAGCTCGCGGCGGGGCGGAGGTGGGGCGCGTCGTACTGGCCGCGGATCGGGCAGGAGGTGATCGTCGACTTCCTCGAGGGGGACCCGGACCAGCCGATCGTCGTCGGGACGGTCTACAACCCGGACCAGATGCCGCCCTACCTCGGCGACGGCCCCGACGGGAAGCACAAGAACGACAACAAGGTGTCGGGGCTGAAGACGAACACGACGAAGGGAGGGGGCGGCTTCAACGAGCTGCGCTTCGACGACACGAAGGACAAGCAGCAGGTCTTCCTCCACGCGGAGAGGAACATGGACGTCCGCGTGAAGAAGGACGCGATGGAGAGCGTCCTGAACGACAAGCACCTGACCGTGGGAAAGGAAGAGGAAGGTCAGAAGAAGGGGAGCTACTTCGAGAAGGTCTTCAAGGACAAGCACGTCGCGGTGCTCGGGACGCTCCAGGAGAAGGTGGGGGACGCGAAGTTCACCGTGGGCGGAGACGAAGGGGGCGGGGATCTGGACGTGAACGTCGAGGGCACGCTGAGCCGGACCGTCGGAGGTGACTCCAGGACGTCGATCAAGAGATCCCGCTGGGTCCAGGTAGAGGAGCACGACATGAACAGGGTGGAGGGTGACAAGGTGATGCACTGTCGCGGGAACTGGATCTCGCGGACGGACGGGGAGGCGCAGCTCTCCAGCGCGACCCTCATGGTCATCAGCGCGGCGGACCTCTGCCTGGGGAAAGGAGGGAGCTTCATCCGGATCGATTCGGGCGGCGTGACCATCGTCGGGCAGACCGTGAAGATCAACAGCGGCGGCGTCTTCCAGGAAGACTGGGGCTTCGATCCCGCCGACGTCGAAGACGCGGCCAAGGCGGAGCCTGTAGCCCCGATCCCTGCCGACGACGCGAAGTCCGGCCAGAAGTCGAGCTGACGTCCGAGCGAGGATGCGATGTACCCCGCCGCACGCCTTGGCGACAACCACGCTTGCCCGATGCTCAATCCCGACGAGAGCCCGCACACGGGCGGGCGGATCGACGAGGGGGACTCTTCGGTTCTGATCGGATGGATGCCGGCGGCCCGGAGCGGAGACGAGGCGACCTGCATCGGGCCGATGGATGTCATCAACTCCGGAAACGACTCGATCCTCATCGGCCACCGGCCGGCCGCCGCCCTGGGCGACCAGACGGCCCACGGCGGCGTCATCGTCGAAGGAGAGAAGACGGTCCTCTTCGGCTCCGACACCGCCGGCGCCGGCGGCGCGACGGGGGCCACGATGCGTGCGGCGCGAAGCGAGGCACGGCCCCTCTGCGACGTCTGCAGCGACGGGCAGGGAGAGGGCTGACGTGAGCGAGGCGCGTCTCCGCCTCCTCGCCCACGACGGCGCGCTCTGGGCGATCCTCGACGCCTGCGACGCACCCGCCGTGCCGGCGCGGCTGAGGCTCCTCACCCCGGACAAGGGTGGGTGCCTCTGGTCCCGCGAGGCGCGCGAGAAGTACTGGGGCGTCGCGCCGTGGCTCGCGAAGATCGACGTCCCGCTCCTCGACTGGGTCCACGCCACGCTCTGGGACGAGCCGTGGGGGCTATTCGTCGAGGCGCGCTCGACGGCGGACGCCCTCAGGAAGCACTTCCGCAGGCTGCTGATCGCCGAGGACGGCGACGGGAAGCGGATGTACTTCCGCTTCTACGACCCGCGAGTCCTCCGAACGTATCTCAGGACGGCGACGCCCTCCGAGCGCGCCGACCTCTTCGGTCCCGCCGGGTCTCTCTGGGGCGTCTATGGCGAGGCGGGTGCCCGGGAGGTCGTGGGGTTCTCCCGGGGAGGTCGGCCGTGATCCGCTTCCGGCCCGAGCATCTCGAGGCGTTCCGCGAAGAGGCGCGCGCCAGGCTCGCCGACCGCCTCGCACGGCGCGGCGAGGAGCGCTTCCCCGAGAAGACGCTCGGCCGGGCTCCGGTGGAGCTCCGTGCCGAGGCCGGCCGCCTCGCGGCCGTCGCGAGGGAGCGGGGCCTCGTCTCCGAGGAAGAGGTGACGCTCTTCTTCGACCTCTCGCTGGAGCTCGGGCCCGGGTTCGAGCAGGGCCCCGCGGGCGCTTGGGCCCGCGAGATCCTGAAGGAGCGCGCTCTCTCGGCGCGCGAACGGCTCGAGAAGCTCCGGGCGCGGGTCTTCGCCGGCGAGGAGTGGGACCCGCACCGGGAGCGCGCCCGCAAGGCGATCACCGGACGGGTCACGCGCGTCGTCGGCAAGGGCCCGCCGCGGCGCCTCGACGTGCTGAAGGCCCGCCGGACGGAGCTGAACGGGCTCGCGCTCGGCCTTCGGGCGCCGCGCGACTCGAAGGAGACCCCGCCTCCCGATTCCGCGCGGGAGATGCTCCGCGCCCGCGTCGACCGGGCCTGGAGGCGCGTCCAGACCGAGCACGCGCTTCGGCTCGAGCTGGAGCGAGCGGACGCACGAGGCCGCGAGAAGGCGAGGGCCCTCCGGTCCGAGACCGAGACCGGGAAGCGTAAGAGCCTCGGGCAGGAACTCGACGGCCTCGCGCGCCGCTTCGCGAGGACGCTGGAGATCCTCGAGGAGCACCTCGCACGGGATGCGCCGCGTACCGGCTCGGCCGACGCGGAGAACCCCTGCGTCGCGAGGATCCCGACGGACCGCGTCTCCGAGCTCGAGGCCGTGCGGGCCGAAACCGCGAGAAGGCTGCGCGTCGCGCGCGACCTCAGCGTGGCCGGGGGAAGCGCGACCGAGGGGGACCGTGTCGTCGTGGCGATCGAGCTCTCCCGGATGCCGGGTGAGGCGCTCGACGCCTTGCGACGGGCGGGGACGAAGGTGGTCGCGTGCCGCGGTTCGGTCACCGACCACCGGACGGACCTCGCCGGCGCCCGGCCGCGGGGCTGGCCGCCCGGGTTCTCGTGGGGCGACGTCCCGGGGCTCTACGACGGCCCGCGGAACGAGGTCGTCGTCGCGACGCGCGGCCACGCGCCCCAACGGGCAGGACGCGTCCCCGCAAAGGGAGAGGGTCACGCGTCGGCGAGTCTCGCGGTCCACGTCGCGTGCCACGCGGCGGACGCGCGCGGAGGAAGCCCGTCCTCGTCGGCCGAGTTCCGCGCCGCACGGTCGGCCGACCGCGACGCGCTCCCCGATTACTGCCGTCAGCCGGGCTCGGCGGGGCTCGACGAGAGCTGGGCGGAGAGCGCGGCGCTCTTCTCCGCGGAAGCGGGCGGGATGACGGCTTCCCTTCCGCACCTCCACCGCTACTGGAACCGGGCCGGAGGAGCGACCGGTCCGGACCGCGCGAGGATCGGGATCCCGGCGGACGGGGAGGTCCGGACGACGCGGATCTGGCGGCGCTCCAGCATCGGCACCGCTTCTCTCGACGCAGAAGGGGCGATCGTCCTCGAGCTCCGGGCGAGCGACGGTCGCGGAATTCTCGGCGACGGCCGGGTCGTTCTCCCGGCGGCGCACGCGGAGCACCGCGCCGTCCTCACCCACCTCGGCGGCCTGGCTCCCGGCGAGACGAAGCCTGTTCCGCCCTGGCCGGAACCCCGCTGAGGAGGCCTCTTGGTGAAGCCGAAGATCAGCTCGTTCCGTCCCGGAGGCGGCTCCGTCCTTCCCTGCGGTCCCACGGGCCGCCCGTCTGCCACGTCCGTCGGAGTGGGGCCGATCGGGTGCGCGCGGCTCGACGAGGACGGCATCATGACCCAGACGGGCAACGCATTGGCGGACGCCTACATGAGCCAGACGGGTGTCGCCCGGAAGGATGGCCTCGCCAGCCTCCTCCAGTGGTCCACGAGCTTCTTCGACTGGCTCGTGACGCAATACGTGACGGCGCAGTACGCCGAGCGGCTCACGGCCCAGATCAAGACGGAGAGGGAGTTCGACCTCACGAAGAAGAACAGGTCCGCCTACGTCACGTCCGAGGAGATCGCGGCCAACGCCGATGCGTTCTTCGGCAAGCCGTTCTCCGGGGCTCTCGTCGCCTGGAACGTCTATACCGACATCGTCGAGGAGGTCATACCGCTCGTCACGTACGACCCGATGGTGCTGCTCGGGTACGCCGACTTCGGGCAAGCCACCGGTTTCGAGGAGAAGAGCGCTCTTCGGGTGACCTCGCCTCTGAAGTGCGCGCTGGCGGCGGCCCTCAACCCGGCCGCCACCATCGAGAAGGTCGCCATGGAGCAGTGCTGCACGAGGTACTACCTCCTCAGCATGGCCACGGTGCTCCTCGCCGGGTCCGACCCTTCCTACTGGAGGATCGTCGCCGACCAGACGAAGGACCTTCGCGGTCCCTGCCTCGTCGACAGGTTCATCGAGTACGTCACCCCGAACCCGAGCAGGATCTTCTGAGGCGGCGGAAGCCCCTTCGACCCTGTCAGCCCCAGAGTCCCGCGAGCGCCGCGTACGGCTCGGCGATCGACTGGAAGATCGCGAGGCGCACCGTGTCGGTCCCCTTCATCGTCACGATCGGCATCAGCCCACGGTTCGTGACGGCTTCGGCCGCGCGGACCGTGAAGAGCGCCTCGGCGCACGGCACGGCGTGCTTCTCGCCGTCGTCGTCGACGAGAGCGAACGGGAGGCCGGAGATCTCCTGCGCGGAGCCGGGCCGAAGGCTCCAGCCGTCCTCGAGGTAGGCCTCGCCGAGGAGGAGCGTCAGGGCCAGGGCCGGGCTCCCCCAGAGGTACTCCTCGTGCGATGGCGGCGAGGAGAGCTCCTCGAAGTCGAACGCGTCGACGGCGTTCGTCTCCTTTCCGTAGGGGAGGCGGAGGAGGATCCGGGGCAGGGCGAGGCCGACGTACTTCGCCTCGGGGAGGCGCCGCAGGGCGGTCCAGGCCCCGGCGCCCGGACCCTCGGCCCCGGTCCAGTCGTCCGGGTCGGGGGTCGCCGCGAGCGAGGCGCAGCCGAGAAGGTCCGGCTCGGCCCCGGCGAGGACGGCCGTGCCGGCCCGGGAGGCGATCTTCGCGAGACGCCCGAGCGCCTCGGCGTCGGAAGCCGACGCCCCGAACGAGCCGAGGAGGGCGAAGGCGGCCCACGGGTGGGCTCCGGGCGTCCCGACCGTCTTCTCGACGAGGAGGCGGTGGAGGCCCGTCTTCGCGAGGTCGTCCCCCACGAGGAGGTCGGCGCGCAGCTCCTCGGGGGAGAGGTCGACGAGGTGAATCGCGAGCGGCCCGTCGGCGTCGAGCCGGCGGAGGAGAAAGTCGACGCCCCGCCAGGCCGCCTCGAGCGTGCGGAACGCGCCGTTCCCGAGGATCGTCCGCATCAGGTCGGTCGGGCCGTCCGGGAGCTCCTCCTCGACGGGAGCCTCTTCCTGGGGCGCGCCGTCGAGGATCCGATCGAGGAGCCCTGCGGCCGGGCGGCTCGTCGTCCGGCGTTTCGCGTCGGCGTCGGAGGCGCTCTTCAGGGAGGCGAAACGCCCGATCCGGGCGAAGAGCGTGTCGGGGAGGAGGTCGTCCAGCTCGCGCAGCCGGATCACGTCCCCGTCTCGCAGGCGCACCTGCGGCTCGAGTCGGGCGATGGTGGCGTCGAGCGAGTCGAGGTCGACGCGGAAGACCTTCCTCTCGCCGAGCGCGGCTCCCGTCTCGACGAGGCCGCGCGCCGCGCGCCCGGAGAAGTCGGCGGCGATGAGGATGCGGAAAGGCGCGTCGTCCTCGGCCCGGGCGGGGCGGGAGTCGGACCCGGCTTCGAGACGGACGTCGATCGCACCGAAGGAGAACGGCTCGGACATCGGGGGCGACCTCCTCGACGATTGGTGGGAGCGAGTATAGGCGCGGAGGCGATAGACTGGAGGCCTCTCGGCAAGGAGGTCCCGTTGATCCGCTTCCTGAAGAAGCTGGGGCGTCAGCTCCCGGTCCTCAAGGACATCCACCGCTACATCCTGGCCCTCGAGGCCGAGCGGGAGGAGCTTCGAAAGTCGATCGCGACGCAGCGGGGCGACCTCGCCCAGGCGCGCGAGACGACGAAGAAGCTCTGGGTCCCTCCTGGCCACCCGCACTCCCCGATCCCCGACCTCGACGACATGCGCCGGCGCGAGAGCGAGCTCTTCGGCAAGCCCCCCGAGGAGCTCCCGGGGATCGACACCCTCGTCGAGGAGCAGCTCACGATCATCCGCGAGATGAAGCGCTGGGGCGCCGATCCGTCGCTCCCGGCGGAGGGGAGCGGCCGCCGGAGCGCACCCGACGATCCGGCCTACGGATGGGCCGACGTCGCGCTCCTCCACGCCCTCCTCCGGAAGCTCCGGCCGCGACGCATCGTCTGCGCGGGCGCGGGTCCGTTCGTCCCCGCGCTCCTCGACCTCAACGAGTCGGTCTTCGGCCGGACGATCTCGATCACGGTCGTCGATCCCGACGCCGAGCGCCTCCGCCCTCTCCTGAAGAAGGAGGAGACGGAGAAGGTCCGGCTCCTTCCCGCCCGGGTCCACGAGGTGCCGTTCGACACCTTCACGTCCCTCACGGCGGGCGACATCCTCTGCCTGGAGACGAGCCACGTTTCGCGAACGGGGAGCGACCTGAACCACCTCGTGTTCCGGGTGCTGCCGAGGCTGAAGGGGGGCGTCCACGTCCACGCCAACGGCGTCTTCTGGCCGTTCGAGTACCCGAGCGCGTGGGTGACCGAGGGGCGCTCCTGGAACGAGGCCTACCTCTGGCGGGCGTTCCTCCTCCACAACTCGGCCTGGGAGATCGCCGTCTTCGCGAGCTTCCTGGAGACGGCGCACCGCGGGGCGATCCTCAAGGAGCTCCCGCAGTGGCAGCGGAGCCGCGGCGGAGGGTTCTGGATCCGCAGGAAGAGCTGAGCGCAGAGCGGCCCGGAGCGGCTCCCGGCGGCGTCAGGCCTCCTCGAGAAGCTCCGGGTCCTGGGCCCGGACGATCTCGACGAGCTTTTCGCGGAAGGCGTCTTTCATGCCCGAGATGTCCGAGACCTTCACGAACTCCTCGAACTCCTCGCTGCCGGAGATCTCCGTCGTCTCGATGATGACCTCGTCGTCGGGCCGGTAGGTCGAGACGGCCGTGGTGATGCAGGTGATCGGGAGCCCTCCGAACTCGGGGCGCCGCTCGACGACGACCGGGAAGCGGAGCGCGGCGAGCATGTCCCTTATGCCGGGCTGGCGCGTGAAGACGTGCTCGACGAGGAGGAAGTGGAGGACGAAGCGCCGGAGCTGCTCCTCGGTCCGGTTCCGGTCGGCGAGGACCCGCTTGAGCTCCTCGAGGCCGTAGTCGCGGTAGTTCACGACCCACTTCAGCGGCGAGGTGATCTTGACCGTCTTGCTGTCGCGGTCGGTCCTGGCCGAGTAGGAGTACTCCACCGGCTGCATCTCGAGGGACGCGCTCATCACCTCGAAGGGAGTCTTCAGCTCCTTCGGGAGGTGGAACGGCTTGCTGCCGGCGACCTCGGCAAAGTCGGTCTGAAGGTCCTTGAATGCCCGGTCGGCGCCCTTGACGAGCTCCTTGCCGAACCCCGCGACGTGCTCTCCGAACATCGTCCGGGGCCTCAGCAGCGGCTCGACCGTGACGAGCGTGCTGCGCAGGTCCGAGCGGAGCGTCTCGGCCAGGGAGCGCGTGAGCTTCCGGAGGGCGATGAACTTTCTCGTGCTGATGGTCGGCATTCGCGTCCCTCTCCCGGCGCGTCGGGCCGTGGCCGGGGTGTCCCCCGGGGGAGTGTTTTGCGGCAGTCTGGAGCGGTTTGGGCGGCGCGTCAAACCCCGAGAGGCGCGAGCGCGTCCCGGAGGCGCCTCCGCCCCGCCTCGTCCGGGACGTGCGCGGCGAGGGCCTCGACGACGGCATTCCACGTCGGCTGGCGCCGGGCCTCCTGCCTGACGAGGACCCGGGCCAGGGGCCCGATCTCGGCCGCGAGCCTCTGCTCGGCCGCCGCCAGGAGCGCGGGGGGGAAGGGCGTCGAGCCCGAGGACGAGCCACTTCCGGACGGCCGGGAGGCCGGCCTCGGCGCCGGAGTCGAGGAGGCTGCGGGCGCTCCGGGCCGGCTTGCTGGACCGGACGGGCGCGACGACGCCGGTCCCGCCAGGACCTCCTTCAGGAACGCCGGCCGGGCGGCCTCGTCGGGAATCTGCTCGGCGAGGCGGTTGCAGAGGTCTTCGAAGCCGGCCGACTCCCTCGCCGTCTTTCGGACGAGGACGCGCGCCAGCGGACCGACGCGAGCCGCCAGCTTCTCCTCGACGCGGCGGTAGACCTCCGCGTCCCACGCCACGGGGGCGGCGAGGGCGTTCGAGACGGCCGTCTCGAACGCGGAGGCGGCCGGGTCCCCATCGGCCGCGGGTGGGCGCGCGACGGAAACGGACGGGCTGGCGGGAATGGTCCCGCCGGCCTGGAGCGCGGCGAACTCGCGCTCGGCCTCCTCGGCGGTTCTCGGGCGCCGGTCCCTTTCCCGGGCCAGCAGCCGGAGGACGGCGGCGGAGAACCCTTCCGACAGCTCCGGCGTGTGGATCCGCGGGTCGGGCGCCCGTTCGTTCAGGTGGCGCGACATGATGACGGCGCTGGACGAGCCGGGGAACGGGACCTGCCCCGTCACGAGCTGGAAGAGGGTGGCGCCGAGAGAGTAGAGGTCGGCCCGGCCGTCGATGTCGGCGCGCCCTTCGATCTGCTCCGGCGAGATGTAGTACGGCGTTCCCGCGGCGAAGCCGGTGACGGAGGCGCCCGGGTCGTCGGTCTTCTTCGCGAGGCCGAGGTCGACGAGCTTGACGATTCCCTTCTTCCCGAGGATCACGTTGTCGGGCTTGATGTCGCGATGGACGATTCCGGCCGCGTGCGCCACGCCGAGAGCGGTGAGCGTCTGGCGCGCGAGGACGATCGCGTTCTGCTCGGAGAAGCGCCCCCACGTCTTCAGGAAGTGGGCGAGCGAACGCCCCTCGACGAGCTCCATCGCGAGGTACCAGTGGGCGCCGACCTGCCCGAAGTCGTAGATCTGGACGATCCCCGGGTGGTTGAGCCGCGCGGCGGCGCGGGCCTCCTTGAGGAATCGCTGGACGTAGAAGTCGTCTTCTGCGAACTGCTCGGCGAGGAGCTTCAGCGCGACCTCCCGTTCGAGAGTCACGTGCCGCGCCCGGAAGACGCGCCCCATTCCCCCGCGGCCCAGCTCCTCCAGGACCTCGTAGCTGCCGAACGTCTTCCCGGGGCCCACCTCGTCGAGCGACATCTCTGCCGGGTCCTCCCGCCTAGTCCTGATCGAGCATCGCCAGGGCCTTGCGGAGGCTGATCTTCATCCGCCCGAACGAGGAGGCCAGCTGCGCCACCTCGTCGCTCCCGCCGACCTTCACGTCGGCGACGTCCATGTTCCCGAGGCTCACCTGGTCCGCCATGGTCGACAGCTCGCGGAGCGGGCGGATGACGACGAACCTCAGGAGGAGGTTGAGGATGAGGAGCGTCAGGGCGAAGACGCCGGCGAGCGTCGCGAGGAGAGTCCGGAAGGCGTCGCGCGCCATCTTCAGCGGGAGGGACGTCGGCACGGAGACGATCTGGGCGCCGACCGTCTCGTTCAGCTTCCACCCGAAGCCGTTGCTGGGGCCGTAGGCCCGGAGCTGCGAGGCGGGCGCCCGGTCGGCCGTGTCGTGGCAGACGAGGCATTTCTCGTCCCGGATCCGGATCGGGTGGGAGAGGAAGAGAGCGCGCCCCTGAGGCGTCTCCCGCTCGCCGATGATCTCCTTCTTCGCCTCGTCGTTGCGGAAGGCCTGGACGAGATCGGCTTCCCAGTCGACGGTCCGGTTGCGGGGATTCGTCGGGTTGAGGGTCGCCTCCTTGTAGGCGTACTGGGGGTTCGATTTCCGGATCGCGTTGAAGATCTCCGTCGCCGAGTAGGCGGGGACCGACTGGGGGAGGAAGGTCGTCTCGAGCTGCGGCGCCAGGAGGGGCTGGATCTGCTTGATGGTGTAGGTCCTCACCGCGAGGGCGGTCTCCATCATGATCCGGGCGTTCTCGATCACCTGGGTCCGGGCACTCTTCTGGAGGATTTCGTTCGCGATCCAGCCCGCGGGAACGAGGGCGAGGGCGAACACCGTAAACAGAGCGAGGTTGAACTTCGTCAGAAGACTCATCGGGGCTCCCTCCGGAACGTGCGGCGGAGTCTAATGGAGAGGTGATCTCAGGATGAAGAGCTTCGCGCGTGCGCTTGCGGCGGTCGTGCTTCTCGCTTTTCGGGCCACGGGAGAAGAGCGTCTCGTCCTTCCGGGCGTCGCTCGCGCGAACGGAATCGGGGGGAGCCGGTTCGTCTCGACGGCGTGGCTCCACAACCCTTCCGACTCGCCGCTTTCGGTCGACCTCGCGCTCGTGGCGGCGGCGGGGCCGGCGGGAACGTCGCGCGTCGTCCTCGCGCCGAGGCAGACGCTCCGGCTGGACGACCCGGTCTCCACTCTCTTCGGCCTCGAATCGGCGGCCGGGTTCCTCTCCGCCCGCGCCGACCGGCCGTTTCTCCTCAGGGGCGTCACCGCGAACGTGGCCGACCCGAAAGGGACCTACGGTCTCGCCCTCCCGGCTCATCGGGAGCTCGAGGCCCTCCGTCCGGGCGAGACGGGGACCGTCCCGTGGCTCACCCACACCGCGGCCGCCGGAACCGGCTTCCGGACGAACGTGGCCGTGGCTCTCCTCGACCCGGGGACGGAAGTGCTCGTGACGCTCGTCGACGACACCGGGCTCGTGAGGGGCGAGAAGCGGCTCGCGGCGGCGGGGCCTCTCTTCTGGCAGCAGCCGGTCGGCGAGCTCGCCGCCGACGCGGAGATCCCGCTCGGGCGGGTCGAGGTGCGCGTCCTGGCCGGATCGGCGCTGGCGTACGCCGCCGTCGTCGACAACGTGACGGGGGACGGGCTCCTGGCCCCCGCGCGCCGCGTCGAGACGCCCGCGGCCCCTCCGTACACGGTCGTCTTTCCCGGCGCCGCCCGCGTCCCGGGCGCGAACGGCACGCTCTGGCGGACGGGGCTGCGCCTCGTGAACCCGGGGCTGGAACCGGTCGAGGTGGCGCTCGAGGTCCCCGGGGGAAGCGCCCGCGCCTCGCGCCTCGTGGCGCCCCGCGGCGTTCTCGAGGAGACCGACCTCCTCGGGGCGCTCGGGTATCCGGAGGGGAGCGCGGCGCCGGTGAGGGTCACCGCGACGGCGCGGATCTCGCTCCTCGCCGCGACGCGGAACGTCGACCCCTCGGGCCGTCCGGGGACGTTCGCGGCCTCTCAGGAGCCGACTCCCGAGGACGCTCTCGCCGGTCCGGGGCGGATCCTCTCGTTCACGGGCCTCGCGGCGGACGCCGGCTCGACGGGCCTGCGGACGAACGTCGCGTTCGTGGGAGGCCCCGGTGGCGCGCGTGCCCGGCTCCTTCTCCGGGCCGCCTCGGGAGAGCGGCTCGCCGAGGCGGGGTTCCAGGCGGGACCGTCGTCGTGGGCGCAGAGACCGCTGGCAGAGTGGCTCGACGGCGTCGGCGTGCCGCGCGACGCCACCCTCGAGGTGACGGTGGAGTCGGGCTCCCTCGACGCCTATGCGAGCGTCATCGACAACGGGACGGGGGATCCGGTGATCCTCGCGCCGGCCGTCCTGCCGTCGGCCTCCTGTCCGCCCGCCTCGCCGCCGCACCTCTCGGCTTCTTCGGTCCGGGTCGAGGCGGGCGTCTCCGTCGCCCTCCGCCTCGACGCGCCGGGGCGCGCGATCGGGCGCGTCGTCCCGGGCGACCTGCCGCTCGGCCCCGGCGGAAGCGTCACCGTCGTCCCAGCGGTCCCCACGACCTACCGGTGGATTCCCTCCGGCTCCTGTCCCGACGACCGCTCGGCTCCCGTCACGGTCGAGGTCGTCCGTCTGCGCCCAGCTCGACGACGCCGGCGTCGTCACGGGCTCGGAGGAGTGCCTCTTCCTCAACGTCTGGACTCCCGCGACGCCCCCCGCCTCGCCGCTCCCCGTCCTCTTCTTCATCCACGGCGGCGGGAACGCCGCGGGCGCGAGCTCGTACGCGTACTACGACGGGACGACCTTCGCCGAGAAGGAGCGCGCCGTCGTCGTCACCGTCAACTACCGGCTCTCCTCGTTCGGCTGGCTCGCGCAGCCGTTCCTCTCCGCCGAAACGCGTCGCGGCGTTTCCGGGAACTACGGCACCTACGACCAGCTCGCCGCCCTCCGGTGGGTGAAGCGGAACATCGCGGCGTTCGGGGGCGACCCGGCGCGCGTGACGATCTTCGGCGAGTCGGCGGGAGGGGTGAACGTCTGCACCCTCTTCGCCTCGCCGCTCGGCAAGGGTCTTTTCGAGCGGGCTCTCGTCGAGAGCGGCGGCTGCACCCAGCGGCCCCTCTCGGAGTTCGTCGCCTT
>JADKBZ010000011.1:177500-219284 GCA_016714815.1 Holophagales bacterium | reverse complement strand
GGACGAACCTCGTCGGAACGTGGCATCTCCTCGACGCGGGGCTCGCGACGGGCTTCGAGGCGTTCGTGCAGGCCGGATCGTCCTCCGAGTACGGATGGAAGAAGGCCCCGGCCTGCGAGGACGACCGGCTCGAGCCGAACAGCGACTACGCCGTGACGAAGGCCGCGGCGACCCTCCTCGGCGAGTCGCTGGCCCGGCGGCACGGCGCCCGGGTGACGACGCTCAGGCTCTACTCCGTCTACGGGCCGTGGGAGGAGCCGACGCGCTTCCTCCCCACGCTGATCGCGCACGGGCTGAAGAAGCGGCTTCCTCCTCTCGTGGACCCGGCCGTGGCCCGGGATTTCGTCCACGTGGACGACGTCTGCGAGGCCTTTCTCCGCGCCGCCGTCGCGGGCTCGCCCCCCTCCATCGTCAACGTCGGCACGGGGACCCAGACGACGATCGGCCAGGTGGTGGAGCTCGCCCGGCGGACGTTCGGGATCGAGGGCGAGGCGATCTGGGGAACGTTCCCGCGCCGGGCCTGGGACACGACGAGCTGGGTGGCAGACACCGTCCGGATGCGGCGGGACCTCGGCCTTTCCCCTCGCCCGCTGGCCCAGGGATTCGCCGAGACGGTGGAGTGGGCGCGGCAACACCGCGAGACTCTTCCGCCCGTGCCGGCCCCGGACGTGCGAAGCTAGAATCGACCGCCCTGGAGGCCGCCTCGACGAGCGGGGCGCCCCCGGTTTTCCTGGACACGAAGGAGGGATCGGACAGTGAGCCGGGAGAGGCGATCGACAGGGGATGACCGGGACGAAAGCGGGACGACGGCGGCTGGGGCCGAGCGGGCCCGGATGGCGAGCGGGGAGTGAGCGGAGCGTCTCACCGCAATTCCGACCGGATCCTGCTCGCGTTCGCGGTCGCCGCGGGTCTCGCGGGCAGCCTGCTGCTCCGCCAGACGAAAACGTTGGAACCGCCCGCCCTCTTCGCGTGGGGCCTCCTCGTGGCGGCGGGCCTGGCCGGCGGCTGGGCTCTGGCCCGCGGCGAGAGCTGGCTCGCCGACCCGCTCCCTCGTCCCGAGCCGGCCGCCGTGCGATCGAAGCGGGTCCGCCTCGTCGCCCTGCTCCTCCTCTCCTCGGCACTCCTCGTCACGGCCCTCGTCGTCCCGAAGCTCTGGGCGAACATCTACACCGGCTGGCACGGCACCGTCCTCCCCTGGGTGGCGGCGATGGCCGCGGTTCTGGCGGCGGGGTTCTGCCTCGGAAGGGAGCAGGGGGAGGGCCTCGCGGAGAACGAGCTGAGCCCGCGCCCGAGCCGCGACTCCGGCCCCTCGTGGAGCCTCGGTCCGATTCCACGCGGGCTCGAGATCACCCTCTTTCTCTGCATCGCCCTCCTCGCGGCGTTCGTCCGTCTCCACCGGATCGATCAGATCCCGCCCGGGATCTACGTCGACGAGACGAACGGAGCGCTCGATTCGCTCTACATCCTCGAGGGACGGGGAGACTCCCCTTTCGGCGTCGGGTGGTACGGCACGCCGAACCTCTTCGCCTACTACATGGCCGGCCTGTTCCGGCTCTTCGGGGCCAACTGGGAAAGCCTGAAGGCGGTTTCCCTCATCCCGGCGTGGCTGACGGTCCTCGCGATCTACCCGCTCGGCCGGCTGATGTTCGGCCCGGTCGCCGGCCTCGCGGCGATGGCGTTCCTCGCGACCAGCCGCTGGCACATGACGATGAGCCGCTGGGGCTGGAACGAAGTGGCTCCCCCTCTGTTCCAGCTCCTGGGAGCGTACTTCCTCCTGCGCGGCCTCCGCGACCGCCGCCGCTCCGACTTCGCGATCGGCGGATTGATCAGCGGCCTGATGATGTACACGTACCTCTCGAGCCGCCTGGCGCTCGCGACGGCGGGCCTCTTCGCCCTCTACTTCCTCCTGACGGCGCGCGGAGGCCCGCTGGCGGCCTGGCGCCGGCACTGGCGCGGCCTCGTCCTCTTCCTCCTCGCCTGGGTCGTGGCGGTCGCCCCGATCGCCGTCACGCACCTCAAGGACCCGTTCTCCTTCTCGAACCGCGTCAACGAGATCAGCGTCTTCAGGGACGTGAAGGAGCAGGGGAGCTACGCGCCACTCCTCAGGAACCTGGTCGACCACCTCCGCTTCTTCCACCAGGTCGGGGACCACCAGGGGAAGCACAACCTCCCCGACGAGCCGCACGCCGACCCGTTCGTCGGACTCCTCTTCGTGCTGGGGCTGGGCCACGCCCTGTTCCGGGTGCGGGACCCGCGTCGCGCCCTCCTCCTCCTCTGGGTTCCGCTCGGAATGGCCGGGGGCGCCTTCAGCTCGAACCACGAATCCCCCCAGTCGTACCGGACGCTGACGGCGATGCCGGCCGTCGTGCTCCTGGCCGCGGACGCGCTGGCGCGCCTCGCCGGGAGCGCCGCCGGATCGAAGGAGAAGGTCGAGGGAGAGGCGTCCCGGGCCGGAGGAGAACGGCGGCGGCAGATCCTCGCAGGGGTCGTCCTCGTCGGCGCATGGGGCGCCTCGGCCCGCTGGGAGACCCGTGTCTACTTCGGCCCGCAGGCCGAGTCGATCCACGTCGTCGGGGGCTTCAATCCGATCGAAAACAGCGTGGCCCGCGACGTCCTGAAGGCCCTCGACGAGGGAACGCAGCCGTACCTCTCTCCCCGCTTCTACTGGTTCTCGCCCCTTCGCTTCCTCGTCTACGGCAAGGTGAAGACGCAGACGGGACGCAACACGCTGGACGCCCCCCCCTGGCGAACGATCCGGCTCGAGCAGGACCTCCCGCTCCCGCCGGGGGAACGCCCCGCCCTCCTGCTGGTCGACGCCCAGTACCTGCCGGTCATCGAGACCCTCCAGCACTTCCACCCCGACGCGAAGGTGGAGCTCGTGAGGGGAAGCGACGGCGCCGTGATGTACCTGCGCGTCCGGCTCTCGGCCCAGCAGCTCGCGGCCACGGCCGGGCTTCTCGTCCGCTCAGGTGGCACCGAGCAGGTGGTGTCGTCTCTCTCCGGCGACGCGGTGCCAGCGGGAAGGGGACCGGCGACCTGGGTCGGCGCGATCCAGGTCCCTGCGAGCGGGAGCTACGACCTCCTCCTGCCGCCCGGGATCACGCTGACGATCGACGACCTTGCGTGGACCGGACCCCGGTACCTCGGAAGCGGGCTCCACGACCTGCACGCCGTGGCCGACCGGCTCCCCGCGGAGCCGCTCTGGCACCTCGAATGGGTCCTTCCGGACGGCCGCCGGGAAGAGGTTCCGTCCCGCCAGCTCTTCCGCGTCGGGAGGCCGAAGGGGGGCTTCCTCGCGTTCTACTACCCGAATCCTCGCTGGGAGGGGCCCCCGCTCTACGAGCATCGCGTCCCGGTCCTGATCATGAGCTGGGTCGAGCCCGAGCCGATTCCGAAATCGCGGGAGTTCTCCGCCCGCTTCTTCGCGAACCTCCGCGTCGACCGCCCCGGGAGCTACCGTTTCGCGATCAACGCCGACGACGGAGCGACCCTGCTGGTCGACGGGCGCGTCGTCGGCGAGGTCGTGATCAACGAGAGGTCGAGCTTCCCCGCGGTCGTCGACCTCTCTCCGGGCGTCCACGCGCTCGAGATCCGCTACTACCAGCTGGGAGGGGGCGACTCTCTCGAGCTCTACTGGGCGCCGCCGGGCGAGGACGAGGTGATCATCCCGTCGAAGCGGCTGACTCCGGCGAGGCCCGCCTCGCCGGAGTCGCCGGCGCAACCGGAGGCGTCCCGGCCGGCGACGGCGCGCTGACGAGCCCCACGGAGCGGGCGAGGTCGCGGCTGACGAAAAGGCTGTAGTTCCTCGAGATGCCGGTGACGACGACGCCGGTCGGGTCGACCTTCCGAAACTTCGGGTTGAACTCGTCCGGGAAGAGGACCACGAAGACGTAGTCGCGGCTCCGGCTCTCCTTCAGACGGTCGAGAAGCTGCTGGTGGTAGTCGGTCTCGATGTCCACGCCCGGGAGGAAGAAGTGGAGGGTGTAGCCGAGGTGGAATCCGCCGAAGGCGGCGACCTTCACGGCGTGGCCGGGGAACGTCTTCTGCAGGTAGCGCGCGACCTTGATGTCCTCGTAGTCCCCACGCCCCCCGGCGGTGTCCCGCTTCAGGGCGGAGCGAAAGTGAAGGACGTTGGCTGTTGCGATCCCCGCGAGAAGGAGCGCGGCCGCCAGCCACCGGACGGCCTTCGGGCCTCTCGCCCCATCCCGCAGCAGCAACGCGACGGGGGCGGACAGGAAGAGGGCGACGAACGGAAAGAGGAGAGAGTACCGGGTGATCATCGGGGGCGGATTCGCGAACCCGAGGGCGAAGAGGCTCGCCGCCACCACGGAGACGGCCATCGTCCACTCGAGCCTCGTCTCCCTCCGCCGGAAACCGAGGGCCAGGCCGGCGAGCGTCAGGATCCCCGTGACGGGGTCGAGGAGGGCCGCCTGTCCGAAGTTGAACCCGCAGCAGCCGCCCGCATCGTCCTTCCAGAGGTAGCTCGTCATCAGCTTCCACTTCGCGACGACCCCGGGGCCGGGGGGCTCGGCCTCCTCCGGGGAAAGCGCGACGCCGAAGAGCGGGGCGACGACGGGGGCGACCCGGACGAGCCGCTCTGCAAAATAGTTCTTGCTCTGCACGGCTCCGGCGACGAACGGGAGGAGGACGAGCACGAAACCGGCGAGGGAGACGCCGAGGCCGCGCACGACGGTCCGAAGCGGCAGGCACCGGAGGGAGAGGAGCGGGAACGCGAAGAGGAGCGGAATGGCGACGTACGACGTCGGAGCGGCGAGCGCGCAGAACGCGCACGTCACGCCGACGAGGAGGGCCGTGCCGTATTCCTGCCTCCTGAGGTTCACTACCGAAGCCGCGAAGAAGAGCATGAAGAAGGCCATGCTGGCCGTGATCGTCGTCCCGAAGGTGTCGGCGTAGACACTCGGGGCCAGGATGGCGTAGATCCCGACGACCGCGAGCCCCGGCACCGTTCCGAGCAGCCGGCGGGAGAAGAAGAAGAGCGCGCCCGCCGTCACGGCGATGTAGGGCATCGTCGACAGCTTGACGTGAGAAGGGGCCTCTCCGAAGAGGAGGAAGAAGAGCTTCTGAAGCGCGAAGTAGAGTGCCGGCATCTGATGGTGCCAGACGGGTGTCTCGGGAATCGGCCCGAAGAGGCTCGTGCGGGCGAGGTCGAACTCGTGCGAGAACCAGCCGAGCGCGAACTCGTCCGGGTGGCTCAGCGTCATCGAGAGGTTCGCGATCCGGGGCCCGAGCGGCAGGAGTGCGGCACCGAGGAGGATCAGGGCCGCCCGTCCGCGGCCTCCCTTCGTCGCGTTCCCGGCGCCGGTGGGGACGCCAGCCCCGACGGCGCTTCCGTCCCGGAACGACAGGAACGCCGAAGCGACGAGAAGGCAGACCACGTGGAGCCACGCGAGCGACAAACACCCCGAATGACCGCCGCGGGCCACGGTCCACGCCAGGGCCGCATCCACGACGATGGCGACGAGAAGGAGCATCCGCGCAAATCCGAGACGCTTCATTTTCTCCAAACGCGGGACTATAGCGCAGCGATCCGGCGCTCCCTTCGAATCGGGCAGGCCCCTTCCCTCCGGCAGCGAGGCCAGCACTGCGAGAGCGGGCGTTCGAGCAGGATCACCGCTCCCCGGCCCCTCCCTTTTGACTCCCCCTTCGAGCGCCTATACCATCATTTCCGTGAGAAACAAGAATCCGGAGCTCCTCGCCACCTGCGCAGCGCTCGCCCTCCTCACCGTCGGACTCGCCCTCGTCGCCTGCGGAGGGAAGAAGACGGAGGGAGAGGGGGCGAAGGCCCCGGAGGCCGCCCCCGTCGTGGTGGCGACGCCGCCGCCGGCCGAGCCCGTGGCGTACACGGTCGTCGACGCCACCACGGGGTGGGGCCAGCTCGGAGTCAACAGGAGCATCAAGGGGAATACGCTCGTCATCGGGGGAAAGGCGTACGGCTCCGGTCTCGGCACGCACGCCCCCGCCCGGGTCAACATCAGCTTCCCGGCGACTTTCAAGACGCTCACGGGCTTCTGCGGCCTCGACGATGAGGACGGCCCCGACGGATCGGTCGTCTTCGTCATCCTCGACAAGGAGAAGGTCCTCTTCAAGAGCCCGATCGTCCGCGGCGGCGCTCCGGCCATCCCTTTCTCGGTGAGCGTCGAGGGGCTTTCCGCGCTGACGCTCGTGGTCGAGGACGGGGGGGACGGGATGGGGTACGACCACGGAGACTGGGTCGACCTGAAGCTGAACTGACCGGCAGGTCATTCCTGGCCGCTCGGTGGCCCCGCGGGCTCTCGGCGGGAGAGCGCGAGCTCCACGGCAGCGGCCTCGACGAGAAAGACCATGGCGGGGCTCCGGGGATCCCTGAAATACAGCGGGACCTCGCGGCCGGTCGGGTAGCGCTCGCGCAGGATCGCAATATCGCCGATGCGCGAAGAGAGGACCACGAACGCGGCGCCGAGCGCCGGCCGCACCGACGGGATCGGCAACGCATCGCCGAGGCTCCCCGTCAGGTCTGACAGGTCCGTCTCGCTGGCGAAGAAGAGGAAGATGGGATTGATGCACGTCAGGTCGACAGGGGAACGGACGAGGTAGTAACGATAGTCCGGATTCTCCCTGATGAACCTCGTCACCAGGGACTTCTCGTCCGCGTTGTACACCTTCGCTCCATTCTTCGCTTCAGGCCTGCGCAGGAGAGCCCACGCGGCGTCGAGCTGCCAGGCTCCGGCCGCAGCGAGCGAGGCGAGCAGCACCGCGGAGACGGCGGCCCGGACCCACCAGCGCTTCCACCCGGCGCTCCATGCGAGCAGGCGCTCGAGAGGCACGGCGCAAATCAGGAGGACAGGCACGATGGCGGCGAGGAAGTGGTAGTAGGAGGGCGGATCCTGAAGCGTCGCGCTTCCAAGGAACACGCTGACTGCAATCCAGGGGACCAGTACGGCGGCGGCCATGGTCTTGCGGAACGAGAGGAGGAAGACCAGCCCGGCGCCCAGAAAGACGATCTCGACGGGTGAGAGGATGACCCGCCCCGTACTGACGCCCCAGGCCGACAGGTCCGGATAGAGGACGAACGCTCCGAAGGACCGAAGCGTCTGCGATTGCCACAGGGCGGCGTCCCAGCGGATCGACCCGTCCGGGTTGAAAAGCACCACGAGGTCCGAGATCCTGTTTCCCAGGTCGTTGCGAGAGAGCATCGAGCGGACCATCGGGGCGAACGCCACCGTCGCGCCCAGGAGGAACCAGGTAAGGCCGACGCGGCGGGAAAGCACCCACCGCGGCTGGAAGAGGCACAGAAGAGCGGCGATCAGGACCCCGGCAGGCGCGAGCGTCAACGCGGCCCAGTAGACCAGGAGCGTCCAGGCCGCCATGACCCCGGACATGCAGAAGCAGAACCGGCTCTGGGTCTTCATCCCCTGGACGAAGAGAAAGATGCAGAAGACGAAGAGAGGGACGGGCTCCAAAAGGTAGGGCTGGCGGGAGTGGACGAGCAGAACGCTGTTGACGCTGACCAGGAGGGCACCGATCAGGCCGACGTTCCGGTTGAAGAGCGCCCTCCCCGCAAGATAGGTCGCGAGGACGCTCAGGACCCCGGCCATCGCGCCAGTGAGCCGCAACGCCCAGCCTTCCGGCCCGACCAGCAGGATGGCCCCGGCACCGGCGAGCACTTTCAGCGGGCTCGTCGAGAGATCGAAAAGGGGCTGGAAGGTCCCTTGCGTGATGCGAAGCGCGAAGTCGCCGTAGATGCCGTGGTCGTGATGGACGAAATCCGGGAAGTTGCCGATCTCCCAGAACCTGGCGACCGCCGAAGCCAGGAGAAGAGCTGCCAGGGTGATCAGATGACCCCACCCTTCCCGTTCCCCGTTTCGTGAGGGCTCGGTTCCCGCCAGAGAGGCGCCGACGACAAGCACCTGGGCCGCGATCCAGAATCCGATCGCGCCAGCCATGGACTCTGGCCGGGACTCGAGGAGGAGGCACCCTGCAAGGGACGCGATCGACAACGCCAGCATCGTGTAGCGGCGCCCAGCGCCCACGCCCCGCGCCGGCACCTCGGACCTCTCCGTGGGGCGGAAAGACGAGAAGACCATCTTGCTCTCGTCGAGCCGGTCGAGGACCCGGAGTGCCGCACCCGCAAACAAGCACCCAAGCGCGATTCGCCCGAGCCCCCCCCGGACCTCCGACATGCCGAGAAGACGGGTTCCGGACCAGGCGAACAGACCTCCGGCGATCAGGAGGACCAGCAGGCCGGCTCTGACGGCGGCGGGACCGAACGCCGGCAGCTGCCGCTGACTCGGCGACGCGGGCTTTTGGCCTTCGACCTCTTCGGCAGGCCCCGGTGACGGCAGCCCCGCCGCGGGCGAGCGCTCGAGGATCCTCCGGTGGAGATCGGGCCCGAGTCCGATGGCGCAGAGACAGACGGACAGGAAAAGAGCGACGAGGGCGACGGTGGACGTCCTGCGGTACCAGACCGGCGCCTCCCGACGGGGAGCGGAGCGGGCGGCGGTGGCTTCGAGCATGGCGTTTTCCCGGCACCACTCGAAGCCCACGAGAAGCGTTCCGTCTTCGGTCAGCGCGGCGGACCAGGGCGCGAGATCGGTGGAGAGGGTGCGACCCGGGCGGTCCGGGAGGCCGAACCAGACGCCGCGGCCCTCGGGCGAGACGGCCACGAGCTCCCCCTGAGGGCCGAAGCGAGTGTCCGTGACGAAAGGGAAGCACGCGATCCAGTCCCTGAGGAGCTCGTGCGTGCCGGTAAGCAGGCGAAACCGGTGGGCGTGGACGTCAGCCGTGAAGATGGTCCCGTCGGCCGCGACATCGAGTCCCAGGATCGCCAGGTAACTCTCGCCGGGGGCCGCGTAGCGCCACTGTCCCGTCTCGTCGCGCACGGCCCACGGCCTGGACCGCCAGACGATCCGGCCGTCCGGCGTCAGCTCGGTCAGCCAGCCCTGGCCGTCGTGGGAGGCGGCCAGGATGCTCCCCCCGGGCAGCGGAACGGCGGTCCGCAGGCCCGGGACTGAGACTGCCCATTCGATCGTCCGGTCGTCGCGAACGGCGATGGCCCGATCAGGGGTCGTGATGAGGAACCCTCCGCCGGGGCGCGGACGCGCGCGCAGAGGATTCCCGCCGAACGAATCCCGCCAGAGGACGGTGCCGTTCCTCCCGGTGAGGATGACCTCGTGCGCCGCTTCGTCGACGATCAGGAGGCGATCTGCTCCGATCGGCGTGATGTCCACCGGCTTGTGCAATCCCGTGTATTTTCGGATCGGCTGAAGGTCGCGGTCATACTCGATGATCGGCGAGGGGCCGTTGCCGAGCGAGACGAGCTCGATCGCTGCGACCGGACGCGCGAGCACGACGGCGGCCAGGAACAGGCCGAAAAGGCAGGGCGGTCCACAGGACACTCTCTGAGTCGTCGGAACTGCTCGACGTGGCTGTTCGGAGCGGCCACCGCATCCGGTGACAGGGTCTCTCCGGCGGTCGGTGCTGCGACGGTCGGGCTCGGCGTCCACGGTCCTCTCAGTCGACGCTGACGAGCGAGAGGTGGAGGAAGGTCTTGCGGTCGGCGCGAACGCGAACGTAGCGGGAGCGCTGCGGCGCGAAACGCGCCGACCAGACGGTGAACTGAGACGCCTCTCGGCCGACCTCTTCGAGGCGGCTGCGTTCCATCCCGACCTCCACGACGACTGGAATCGCCCTCTCGAGACAGCCGTCGAGGCGGTTCACGACGGTGACGCTCCTGATCCACTGTGCGGAGCCGAGGTCGAGCTCCACCCACGGGCTCTCTTCTTCCCTGGTGTGGAAGAAGAAGTCCTGCTCGGGCGAGGCCGTGATCGTCCCCGAAACGGCGAAGCCCTCAGCCGCGCTGCTCGCGCGCCACGGCTTTCCCTCGGCGAGACCTGCTCGCTTCGGACCGGGTGACGCGGGCCCAAACCCAGCCGCCCCGATCGCCGGCACCTCGAACTCCTTCTTCTTCGAGCACGCGAGGTGACCGACCGAAAGGAGAGCCACGAAGACGACAAGGCCAGGAACGAACCGCGCCTTCGATGCGGGGCCTCCAACCATGGTTCGGGCGGTGAGTTCCGAACGCCCCCCTTCTACCTGGTCGCCGAGGTCGCGGGAGCGGTCGACGATCCGGAGGTTGGCTCGGCCGGAGCCAGGCCACAGCCGGTCTGAGCGGGCAGCCTGCGTCCGGCGAGCCAGGCCTGAGTCGAGGACCCTGGACCGGCCCTCGCGCGTGAAGAAGGCGTTCTCGGGCTTGACGTCCCTGTGGACGATCCCTTTTTCGTGCGCGGCGGTGAGCCCCTGCGCGACCTGCTCGGCGATCTCCAGCCAGCGGCGGACCCCGAGGGCGCCGCGGGCGAGGGCGGCACGGTCCTTCGAGAGGTGCTCGGGGAGAACCTTCGGGGCGACGTCCCGGTCGAGGCGGGTGTCTCGGACCCGGTAGACCTCGCCCGCCCCCCCCGCTCCCAGAGGCGAGAGGTCCTCGTACGGCCCGAGGTGGGTGCCAGGGACGAGCGACATACTTCACCTCTTCCGGCGGCGGGAAACCGATCCCCGATCGCTTCGTCAATCTACTTCCCGGATCGCAGCCCGGCAATCCTCTCGAGAGCCCTCCGCTCCGGTGAGAGCGGAGTCTTGGCGCAGGCCTCTTTCCACGGAAGACGAGCCAGGCTGGAATCCCGGGTCGGCAGGACGACCGGCGCTGCCGGATCGAGAGACTGTTCGGACGATGGTCCTGTTGTGTCGACGGGGGTACCTTCGCGATGAGCAAGATCGCGGCGCGAACGGCGCGAGCGTGAAGGCCACGATAGAGAAGCACGACCACGCCCCGCCGGCCGCGGGCCCGCACCAGCGCGGCCGCGGTCTCGCGCAGCTCGCGCCGGACCACCCCGACGAACTCGCTCGACTCAGGCCCGGCCCGTCACGATGGAGAGGAACTCGTCGTAGTCACGGATGTAGTCGGAAGCGTCGTACGCCTCGGAGGCCAGGACCAGGAGGACGGCGTCCTTCGAGAACCGGTACTGCGAGGCCCAGACAAGCGGGGGCAGGTACAGGCCGAGGGCCGGCCCGTCCAGGGAGATCTCCCTGCGGTGGCGCCCGTCGTCCACGACCACGGCACAGTCCCCCTGGACGCACACGAGGAACTGCTCGCACCGGTGGTGGGCGTGCTCGCCGCGCACCTCGCGGCTCGGCACCCCGTGGACCACGAAGAAGCGCCGCGGGGCGAACGGTAGCTCTCGGGCCACCTCGGCCACGGCGAGCTTCCCGCGCAGGTCGGCGAAGGTCGGCAGCGTCCGGACGAAGGCGCCGCCGATGGTCGCCTCCGTCTGCGGGCTGGGCACCTGGTGGGCCGGGGACTGAGCTGCCCCGCTCTCGACGTAGCCCGTGATCCTGGCCGGGTTCCCCACGACGATCGCGTAGGCCGGCACGTCGTGCGTGACGACGGCTCCGGCGCCGACCATCGCGCCCCTCCCGATCGTGACACCGCAGAGGACCGTCGCGTTGGCGCCGATGGAGGCGCCGACCCGGACGAGCGTGCGGGACCAGCTCGCGGGCCGGACGCGGCTCCTCGGGAACGGGTCGTTCGTGAAGGTCGCGTTGGGCCCGACGAACACGTCATCCTCGAGGTGCACCCCGTCCCAGAGCTGCACGCCGCACTTGACGGTGACGCGGTCCCCGAGGACGACCTCGTTCTCGACGAACACGCCGTCGCAGATGTTGCAGTCCGCGCCGATCCGGGCTCCCGGGAGGACGTGCGCGAAAGCCCAGATGCGCGTGCCGGAGCCGACGCAGGTCGACTCCACCAGGGCCTTCTCGTGCTGGAAGAAGTCAGCCATTCCCCCTCCCTCCGGACACCTGGAAGCGGTCGTGACGGGCCACCAGGAAGGGCGGCCGCGCCTTCGTATTCTCGAACGTGCGCCAGAGGTACTCGCCCAGGAGCCCCAGGCCGAACGCGTTCAGGCCGCCGAAGAACATCACGGTGAGGATCGTGGCGGAGTAACCCGGGAGGCGGATGTTCCCGGTGACCCGCTCCCACAGGACGAGCAGCCCGAAGACCAAGGCCAGGCCCAGGCCCGTGAGGCCCGCGACCTCGAGCAGCCGGATCGGCAGGTCGCTGAAGGCGAAGGTGCTGTCGAGGAGGTACCTCGCCTTCCGCCGGAACGACCACGCGCTCTTCCCGTGCTTGCGCCCCCTCCTGCGGTATCCGACGACCTCGCGCGGGTACCCGGCCCAGAGGATCAACCCGACGAGCGTCGAGTTGCTTTCGCCGAGCGCGAGGATGACGTCCCGGAACCTCCGGGTGCAGCCGAAGACGTCGATGCCTCCCCGGGGGACCTCCCGATGGACGAGGAGGCGATAGGCACCCCAGAAGGCGCGCGAGAGGAGCCGGGAGACCAGGGGGTCCTCGCGTGACTCCCGCACGCCGAGCACGATGTCGCAGGTGCCCGCGAGCAGCCGATCGCGCATCCCGAGGACGAGCTCCGGCGGCTCCTGCAGGTCCGCCGCCATGACGGCGAAGAGGTCCCCCGCTCCGGCCTCCAGGCCCGCGCGGATGGCAGCGAAGGAGCCGAAGTTGCGGCTCAGCACGAGGAGCTGGGACCGGAACGGCTGCGACGGCAGCGAGGAAGCCAGGATCTCCGCGCAGCGGTCCGGGCTCCCGTCCACGACGAAGACGACCTCGAGGTCCGGGGCGGACCCGTGCACTCCGCGAAGGGCTTCCAGCAGCTCGCCCAGGGACGCCTCGTTCCGGTAAACCGGGATGACGAGCGACAGCATCAGCCCGACCAGGAGTTCACGGCACCCACCACCCGGGCCACCTCGTCGTCGCTCAGGAAGGGATGGACGGGGAGCGAGACCTCACCTTCGGCGAAGCGCGAGGCGTTCGGGAACGCGCTCGCCGGAGCGCCGTGGCCGAGCGGCTGGAGGGCCCCCTGCGACGGGATGAGCGTCGGGTAGTGCACACCCGATTCGACGCCACGCTCACCGAGATGACGGCGGAAGGCGGCTCGGCGCTCCCCGGCCACGAGCACGGGGAAGAGGTGCCAGACCGACCCCTCGGCTCGCGGGGGCACCGGGACCTCGACCGCCAGGTTCGAGAGCTCGAGGACGTAGCGCGAGGCGACGGCTCGCCTCCGCTCGGTCCAGACGGGCAGCCTCGGGAGCAGGACTCGCCCGAGCAGGGCGGCCTGCAGCTCGTCGAGCCGGCTGTTGAGCCCCACCTCGTCGTGAACGTAAGTGGCGCTCTGGCCGTAGTGCCGGAGCCGGCGCGCGCGTGCGTCCACGGTGGCGGAGCGGGTGAGGACGGCACCTCCGTCCCCCAACGCCCCGAGGTTCTTCGTGGGGTAGAAGCTCACGGCTGCCGCGGCACCGACCGTTCCCGCCGGAATCCCGTCCCACGTTGCGCCGATGGCCTGCGCGCAGTCCTCGACCACCTTCACGCCGTCACGCTCCGCGAGTGCGCGCAGCCTCGGCATGTCGAGAGCGTGCCCGTACAGGTGAACGGGGACGACGAAGCGGATGAATGGGTCCCTGTCCAGCGCTTCGGCGCAGGCAGCCAGGTCGAGCAGCCCGTGCCGGTCGGTGTCCACGAACACGGGGACCGCGTCGCAGCGGACGATGGCCAGCGTCGTGGCGAAGGCGCTCAGCGGCGTCGTGAGGACCCGTTCTCCGGGCCGGATGTCGAGCGCCCGGAGCGCGATCTCGATCGCGTCGAGGCCGTTCCCCACCCCCGTCGCGTGACCGAGCCCCCAGGAACCGGCGAGCTTCTCCTCGAACGACGACACCTCGCGCCCAAGGATGTACCAGCCGGACGCACCGACCTCCTCGAAGACCCGCGTGGCGTCCTCCCGGATCTCCTGCCACTGCCGCCGGAAGTCGATGAGCGGCACGCTCGTGTCGAGGCCGGAGGGGCTAAGTCCCTGTCCCGCTGTCGGTGTCAACAAGACGTACCCGATCGCGGAGGATAGGGATTTCGAACTCCGTCCGCAAGTTCCTCCACGAGAGCGATATGGAACGCGAGCGGTCGGAGCGCGCCACGAGCGAGGGAGCGACGGGCCCGCCCTCGGGCCGCGACCGGCTCGGCGCTGCCACGAACTGCTTTCATGCCGGCGTGGCGCCGACGAGCGGTCGCGGGGGAGCGGGTCCGGCACCGGCGAGCACGGCCGCTCCCGGGGCTCGTCCCGTTCGCCGGCCCGGTCTCACGAGCCGCAGCATCAGGACACGACGTTGAAGACAGCCCCCGTGACCGCGTCCTCGGGCCTCATCGGCAGCGAGGTCGTGGCTGCGCTCGCCGCCGCGGGCTGGTCCGTCCACGGCCTCGACAGCAACCAGCGGGCGGTCTTCTTCGGGCCCCAGGGTGACACGCGGTGGAACCAGCGGCGCCTCGAGAAGGAGGTCGCGAGGGATAGAGATCCTGATCCCTCGGATCGCCCTCGAGGATGAAAAGGGTCGCATTTTCATAGCAGGAACTTTGGTTTTCGAGGGCGGTGCGGCAGAGGGCGGGGCGGGCTCGGGCCTGCTTCGCACGTGAGGGCATCGGCCCCGGCCGTCAGGGGGATCAGAGGGAATCGGGAACCGGGCCAGCTGCCAGAGGCGGAGCGCGATCCTGGATAGCGCGGCGAGCCGAGGCGCCAAGCTGGTCGAGGATGCGGCGGATGTAGCCCCCGCCTGTTCCAGAGGATCCTCGCCGAGGACTTCGACTTGCTGACCTACCGCGTGGGGCGCTTCCCCCGCGTGCGCCGGGCACCGTTCCACAGCCGACGCGCCACGATCGACGGCAAGAAGGTCCGCTACACCCTGGCCGACCAGCGCATCCGTCTCATGGGCGTCCGCTTACTCCTGCAGCAGGTCACACGCCTGTCCGAGAACGGCCATCAGACCCCCATCGTCACCTCGCGCTTCGCTCCGAAAGACGTCGAGATCACCTTCCGCCTGTTCGAGCGCTGGCGTCAGGAGAGCTTCTTCGAGGACCTGCTGTGCCCCTGCGCGAGGGTTACGCGCTCGACGCCGCTCGCTACGTGCCCAGCCCGCGCTGGAACTCCCTGGACGTGGAACTGCGTGCCGCCCTCCAACGGTCCGTCGACATGGAGCGACGCCGCGCCAGGGTCCCGCGCCGCGTACCGGTATGGCAGGTGGTCGACGGGCCGGTGATCAAGCTCGACGTCGAACGCAAGCACCTGACCAACCTGACCAACATGGTCGCCTACCAGGCAGAGGGCGACCCGGTCCGCATGCTCGCCCCTCACTACAGCCGTGCCGCCGACGAGGGCCGGACGCTCGTGCCGTCGGCCCTTGCATCCGCTGCCGACATCGAGATCGCCGGCGACGAGCTTCGCGTCACACTCGTGCCTTTGAACTCCCCTCATCGATCGCGAGCGATTCAAGGCCACCTCAAGGAAGCGTGTCACTGTCCATTTCCTGCTGGTCACCATCGGGATTGCCGCCGCGACCGAATGCAAGAGCAAGACGCCAGGGGCTCCCCTGCCGATCGCGGCGGACCCGAGCCCGGCCGCGCAGGAGCCCCGGGCGACCACGGCAGAGTCAGGAGCCCCCCCTGCGTCCGGGGTATCGATTCCGGCCTCTGGTCTCGCGCTCGGAAAACCCTGGGTGGCGAGCAGCCGCCTCGACCAGTTCCCGGTCGAGGGCATCGTGTCCGACGCGCCGGCGGAGTTCTTCTTCCACACCCGGGAGAAGGACAACCCGTGGCTCGAGATCGACCTGCAGGCGAGTACAGACCACCGCTCGTGGAAGAAGATCGCCCGGCAGGATCAGGCGTTCGATGCCTGACACGTCCCCATGACGCCGATGAACGCTCGTACCATCAGGGTGCGTGCGCCGCGGAAGACCTATCTGCTCCTGGCCCGAATTTCGATACGCTGAGAATGCGGGGACGGATCGGCCCTGGTTCGATGTCTCTGGCCGTCGCCCCGGAGGAACGGTCCGGCCGTCTGGCGCCACGCGTTCACACCGTTCCGCAGGCTCTTGTCGAGCCCTCCGCCGGCCGAAGCCTGCCACGTCGGCAGGTCCCCGCATATCCACCGGGGACGGAGAGACGAATCCCGGGCCGCGCCCTATCATCGGCGGACCACATGCTTCACGACTTCCGTCCCTTCCAAAGCCAGGCCGGCGCCGGGGTGAGGCAGTGAGCCGCGACGAGCCACCCCACGTTCCGTATCCGCGCCTCCCCCGACCCGCCAGTCTGCCCTTGTCGGGCTGGGGACGGTTCGGTTCCGTCACGAGTCCCGCCTACCGCCCCGAGTCGTGGCACACCCTCGAGGCCGTCGTCGCGTCCGCTCCGGAGAAGACCCTCCTCCCGCGCGGGCTCGGCCGGAGCTACGGCGACTCTGCGCTGAACGGCGGCGGAGCCCTCGTCCTGACCGAACGGCTCGGAAGGATTCTCGATTTCGACGAGGCCGGCCGGACCGTCACCTGCGAAGGGGGGGCTTCGCTGGCCCGCCTCCTCTCGTTCCTCGTGCCGCGCGGGTACTTCCTCCCCGTCGTCCCCGGCACTCGCTTCGTCACGGTCGGCGGCGCCCTCGCCGCCGACGTCCACGGAAAGAACCACCACGTCGACGGGGCGATCGGCCGGCACGTCGAGGAGCTGACGCTCCTGACCTCCTCGGGCGAGACGCTCCGCTGCTCCCCGGGCGAGAACCCGGAGGCCTTCGACGCGACGATCGGCGGCATGGGGCTCACCGGGTTCATCCTCTCCGCGCGCCTCGGCATCCTCCCGATCGAGACGCCCCTCGTCCGCGTCGTGAAGCGCCGGGCGAAGGACCTCGACGGGCTCCTCTCTCTCCTCTACGAGGAGGAGCATCTGAGCCGCTACTCCGTCGCCTGGGTCGACGGCCTCGCACAGGGGCGCTCGCTCGGGCGCGGGGTCCTGATCCGTGGCGACCACGCTCCCCTCTCCGAGCTCCCGCCTGGGGCGGCGGCCCGCGGCACGCTGGGTGAATCGATCGGACCCTCCGTGCCGTTCGACGCCCCCCCTTTCCTCCTCGGGCCGCTCTCCGTCGCCGCCTTCAATGCCCTCTACTACGCCGCGGGGCGCGACGGGACCGGATTCTCCGGCCTGACGAGCTTCTTCTTCCCGCTCGACGCCGTCGGCGCCTGGAACCGGCTCTACGGCCGGCGCGGTTTCGTCCAGTACCAGGCTCTCCTCCCGCGCGAAGCCGCCGCCGAGGGGTGCCGCCGGATCCTCGAGGAGATCTCGCGCGAGCGGGCTGCTTCGTTTCTCGCGGTCCTGAAGACGACCGGCGCCGAGGGGCGCGGCCTCCTCTCCTTCCCGCGGCCGGGGGTCACGCTCGCGCTCGACGTCCCGAACGTCGGGGCGCACCTCAGACCCCTCGCGAGACGCCTCGACGAGATCGTCCTGAAGGCCGGGGGGCGCCTCTACCTCGCCAAGGACTCCCTCACCGACGCTCCCACCTTCGCGGCGATGTACCCGCGCCTCGGCGAGTTCCGGGCGGCCCAGCGCCGGCTCGACCCACGCGGACGGTTCTCCTCGGGCCAGGCGCGCCGCCTCGGCCTTGCTGGAGGGACGGTGAAGGGCAACGTCCTCGTCGCCGGCGCGGGCTCGACGCTGGCCCGGGCCCTCGCCGAAGGGCTCGCCGAACGCGGGCACGGCCTCGTCCTCGCCGCGCGCGACGCCGCCGAGGCGGGACGCATCGCGGCCGACCTGAGGCTCCGGTTCGGCGTCGAGGCCGCCGCGCTCGGCTTCGACGCGCGGGACGCCGCTGCGACCGCGGCTCTCGTCTCCCTGGCGGAATCGGCGCTCCCGGGAAGCCTCGCCGGAGTCGTCGTCGCCTTCGCCGCGATGCCCGACCAGGAAGAGGTCGAGCGCGACGGGGCCGCCGGCCTCGCGATGATCGACGTCAACGTCCGGTCGACGATGGCCCTCCTCGAGGCCGCCGCAACGCTTCTGAAGACCCGACCCGGCTCCTTCCTCTGCGCGTTCTCGTCGGTTGCGGGAGACCGCGGCCGCCGGAAGAACTACGCCTATGGCGCCACGAAGGCGGCGCTCTCGACCGCGATGGAGGGCCTGTCGGCGCGACTGGAGCCGGCAGGGGTCACGGTCCTCTGCGTCAAGCCCGGGCCGTCCGACAGCGCCATGACGTGGGGCCTCGTCCCGTCCTCGTCGCCGCTTCTCGCCCGGCCGGAGACGGTCGCCCGGGACGTCCTCCGCGCTCTCTCCCGCAAACGCTCCGTCGTCTACACCCCGTGGTTCTGGCGCCCGATCATGGCGGTCCTCCGGGCGCTCCCGGCCACCCTCTTCCGGAGGCTACCGATCTGATGCCTGAGGAACGGTCCCGACGCTTCGGCTTCCTTCTGGTCCTCCTCTTCGCCGGCGCGGTCGCCGTCCGGATCTTCGGCCTCACCTGGGACCAGGGGCACAACTACCACCCGGACGAGAGGCGGATCGTGGAGGCCGTCTACCAGCTCTCCTTCTCGCCTCCGCAGCTCGACCCGAAGTTCTACGCCTACGGGTCGCTCCCCTTCTACGTGACCCGCGCGGCGGCCTCGCTTCTGGGCAACGTCTGGCCGGGGCTCCTCTCCTGGGACGGGATCCTCCAGGTCAGCCGGGCCGTCTCCGCGATCTGGGGGGCCGCGGCCTGCGTCCTCCTCGCGCTCCTCGGACGGAGGCTCTTCGGCGAGCGGGCCGGCCTCCTCTCCGGGACCTTCCTGGCGATCGCCGTCCTCCCCGTGCAGAACTCGCACTTCGGCACGAACGACATCCCTCTCGCGACCCTCGTCACGGCGACCTTCCTCCTCCTGGCGCGCGCTCTCGACGAGGAGGCCCCCGCCTCCTTCGGCGTTGCGGGCGTCGCGGCCGGACTGGCCCTCGCGACGAAGGCGAGCGCGATGACGCTCCTCCTCCCGCTGGCACTGGCGCCGCTTTTCCTCTTCTTCAAGACCCGCCGCCACTCCCGGGCGATCGCCGCCGCCGTCGCGACCGGCCTCGGCTTCGCCGCCGCGTTCCTGGCCGGCCAGCCCACCGTCGTCTTCGCCTTCCGCGAGCTTCTCGCCGGCGTCGCCGAGCAGGGGCAGATGGTGAGGAACGCCGGCTCGGTCCCCTACACGAACCAGTACGTCGGCACCCCGAAAGTCCTCTACGAGCTGAAAGAGATCGTCCTCTGGGGCCTCGGCCCGGCCCTCGGCCTCGCGGCGCTGGCCGGCGTGGCCGCACGCATCCGTCCGCTCTGGAGAAAGAGGGATCCCCGGGAGCTCCTCCTCTGGGCCTGGGCCGTCCCCTTCTTCGCCGTCACGGCCTCGTTCGACGTCAAGTTCCCGCGCTACCTCCTCCCGCTCTACCCCATCCTGCTGCTCTCCGCCGGGGCCCTCCTCGCCCGCAGGGAAGGGGAAGGGGGCGGCCGCCGCTTCGCGCGACGGACCGTCCTCGCTCTCTCGGGGACCTACCTTCTCGCCTTCCTGTCGATCTACACGCGCCCCCACACCATCGTCACCGCGTCGAAGTGGTTCCACGAGAACGTGGCCCCGGGCGCGACGGTTCTCAGCCAGCACTGGGACGAGGGTTTCCCCTTCTCCTTTCCCGGCCTCCTGGCCGAACGCTACAAGGCGGTCGAGCTCCCCTTCTACGAGCCGGACGGCCCGGAGAAGACCCGCCTGCTCGCGGAGCGACTCGCCTCCGGCGACGTCCTCGTCCTCCAGACCAAGAGGCTCTACGGCGCCATCACCCAGGCGAAGACCCGCTTCCCCGACACGGACCGCCTCTTCCGGCTCCTCTTCTCCGGCGACCTCGGCTACTCGATGGTCCGCACGTTCTCCTCTCCCCCGAGGCTTCTCGGCGTGCGCCTTCCGAGCGAACTGGCCGACGAGTCGTTCTCGGTCTACGACCACCCGAAGGCGGTCGTCTTCCGCAACGCCCAGAGGTTTCCGGCCGAGAAGCTCTCGCGCATCCTGAAGGCCGGGACACCGTCGAAGGCGCTCTCCCGCTCCGACCTCCTCCTCGCCCGCCCCGACGATCCGCACGCCGATTCCGGAGAGAGGATCGGCGGCACCCGGTCGACGCCTCTCGCGCTCCTCCTCTGGGCGGCGCTCCTCCAGGCGTTCGGCCTGGCGGCCTGGCGCCTGCTCGGCTCGCGCCTTCCCGCGACGCCCGGCGTCTACGCCCTCTCGAAGATCGCCGGCGTCGCCCTCTTCGGCGCGGCGGCCTGGGGCCTCGTCTCGTGGGGGCCGTTCACCTTCGTCCCCTCCTTCGTTTTCACCGTCGCCCTGGCGGTGATCGTCCTCGGGCTCTTCCCGGGGAGGACGCCCCGCGAGGTGCCGAGGCGCGAGCTCCTGACGACCGAGGTCGTCTTCTGGGGCGCGTTCCTCTTCTTCGGGGCCCTCCGCGCCTGGTCGCCCGAGATCTTCTGGGGCGAGAAACCGATGGACTTCGGCATCCTGAACGCGCTGCTGCGGTCCGAGCTCCTCCCTCCGCCGGAGATCTGGTTCTCGGGGACGCCGCTCTCCTACACCTACTTCGGGCACTTCGTCGTCGCGGCCTTCGCCAAGGCGCTCGCCGTCCACCCCGCCCTCGCGTTCAACCTCGGCGTCGCCTCGACGGCCGCCCTCACCGCCGCCGGCCTCTTCGCGGCCGGGGCTTTTCTCGGGGGCCGGCTCCGGACGGGCGCGTGGGCCGTCCTGCTCGGCCTCTTCGCGGGGAATCTCTCCGGCCTCGTCGAGCTCTGGAAGAGGCGGGCCGTCGACTTCGACTCCTTCTGGGCCCTTTCGCGCGTCCTTCGGAACCAGAGCGAGATCAACGAATTCCCTCTCTGGAGCTTCCTCTTCGCGGACCTGCACGCCCACGTCCTCGCCTACCCGCTCCTCCTCGGCTTCCTCGCCGTCCTCCTCCTCATCTCCCGCCAGCGGACGAGCCCCGACCTCTACGTGCCGCCCTTCGGCCGCTCGATCCTCCTCGGCCTCGCAGCCCTCTTCCTCGGCACGCTCCTGATCACGAACGGGTGGAGCGCGCCGACGGCCGGAGGGCTCCTCGTCCTGCTTCTCACCGTATCCGCCTTCGCCGCCACTCCGAGACCCGCGCCCCCGCTCCCGGCGCGGCGGCTCGGGCGGTTTCTCGCGGGGGTCGCCGTCCCGGGCGCGGCCATCGTCCTTCCGGCTCTCCTCTTCACCATTCCCTTCTGGAGGAGCTTCTCTCCCCCGCCCCGCAACGTCGGATGGGAAGCGGGACCGTTCTTCGACCCGGCTCCGTTCGGCCTCGTCCACGGCCTGGCGCTCGCGCTCATCGTCCCGTTTCTTCTCTCCCTCCTCTCGGGCCACGGCGAGGAGCCGGAAGAGACCCGTCGCTGGCGGTCCTTCTACACGGCAGGCCTCGCGCTCCTCCTGGCGCTCTCTCTCGTGCACTTCCCGAGCCTCCTCGGCGGGCACCTCGTCCCCGCCCACTCGATCCGCGTCTTCGTCCTCGGCCTGGCCGCCATCAGCCTCGCGCTCGCCTTCGGCGGCCGCGTCGCCCCGGTGGACCGCGCGGCTCCGGCGATCGCGGCGTTCGCCTTCCTGATCCTCGGCGGATCGGAATTCATCTTCGTGTGGGACCGGATGAACACGGTCTTCAAGTTCGGGCTCGACGTCACGCTCCTCCTCGCCGTCGCCGGGGCGGCGGCCCTCGAGAGGCTCCTCGCGCGGCGGCCGGGCCTGGCGCGCGTCGCGTGGCGCACGGCCGCCAGCCTCGCGGGCCTCGCCGCCCTGTCGACCTCGGTCCTGGCGGTCTGGGGCAACGTGAAGACGCGCCGCGTCGAGACGCCCCGCGGAACGCTCGACGGGCTGGCCTACCTGAAGTTCCACCGCCCGGACGAAGCCGCCGCCGTGGAGTGGGTCGAGAAGAACGTCGTCGGCCTTCCTGGAATCGCCGAGGCGTACGGCCCCGCCTACCAGGAGTACGGGCGCTTCTCGGCGAACACGGGGCTTCCGACGATCGTCGGCTGGGACTACCACGTCTTCCAGCGGGGGAAGCCGCGGCCGGCCCTCGACAAGAGAATCTCCGACACCTCCTCGCTCTTCTCCTCGACCGAAAGCGCCGCCGGCCGGGTCCTCTCGACCTACGGCACCCGCTTCGTCGTCTCCGGGAAGGAAGAGCGGGACGGGCCGAGCAGCGGAGCCGGCCTCCGGCGTCTTCCGGACCTCCTGGAGCCCGCCTTCTCCCGCCCGGACGTCACGCTTTACCGGGTCCGGATCGGCCCCCGGCTCGGGAAACCGGGGATCGAGAGATCGGGCCTCGCGTCGGCGGCCCAGTACGAGCCGACGCCGGGACCCGGGGCCGGGAACCTCGCGGAACCCCGCGGTCTGGCCTGTGGCCCCGACGGCCGAATCTGGGTGGCGGACTTCGGCCACGACCGGATCGTCCGATTCGAGGCGGGGCTGCGGTCCCCGGTCGCCTTCGGCGGGAAGGGATCCGGGAAGCTCGAGTTCAAGCAGCCGAGCGCGATCGCGATCGACGCCCGGGGGCGCGTCTTCGTGGCGGACACGTGGAACTCGAGGATCCAGGTCCTCTCTCCCGAGGGCGACTGGCTCGCGGAGATGGCCGGGGGGCTCTTCGGCCCCCCGCGGCGTCGCCGTCGACGCCAGGGGTCGCGTCTACGTCTCCGACACGGGCAACGGGAGAGTCGTGAGGTTCTCGCCGGACGGGAAGGTGGAGACGGAGTGGGGCCGGTCCGGGCCGGACAAGGGCCGCCTCAACAATCCGATGGGGATCGCCGTCGAGTCCGGCGGAATGGTCTGGGTCGCCGACAACGGGAACAGCCGGCTCTGCCGTTTCGACCCCGACGGACGCTTCGTGTCGGCCCTCCCGGTCCCGGGTTGGAGGCTGGAAGCCTGCTCCGAGCCCCAGATCGTCGACGACGGAAGCGGAAACGTCTGGATCTCGGTCCCGCTCGAGGGCGAGGTCTGGATGGTGAACCGCCTGGGGCAGAGGGGCCTTCAGGTCCGCGTCTCCGGGGACTCCGGAGAACCGGCGAAGGTCACCGGCCTGGCGCTGGAGCCACAGAGCCGGAGGATCCTCGCGGCGGCTCTCGACGGCCGCCTCCACTGGCTGAAGCTCCGGCCCCGCGGCAGCCGCTAGCCCGCGCCCCTCCCTGACGGCAAGCTCCCCCGGGAGGATCCCGGGGGAGCTTCGTCATGGGCCGGCCTTTGCCGGACTCGAGGGAGGAGGGGAGGGTCGTATTGGGCTCCGACCCTCCCCGGTTCCATCTATTGCGAGAGACTGCCGGGAGCTACTTGAGCTCCTTCCACCAGATCGGCCGGAACCTCTGGCCCAGGCCGAAGGCCGACGGCTCGGTGATTCCGTAAAGGTCTGCCTGTCCCGCGCCGCCCAGGCCCGCGATCCCGGTGAATACGAGGTCTCCGACCGCCGTGAGGCCGCTGGCAGCTCCCTCGCCTGCGAACTTCGCCTCCACGACCACGCCCCCCGAGGCCCCGTTTGCCAGGGTCGTGCCGGAGGCGACGGTCAGAGGCGCATCACAGCCGTTCGGCTTCCATTTGACCGTCACCGCGTACGAGGCGCCGTAGCATCCGACGGTCGGGTCGTAGATGACGAATATTCCGACGTTCGGCTGCAGCCCCTTCGGATCGATGAGGAGAAGAGGCGCCCCCGTCATCTGGGAGAACCGCGAGAGCGTCGCGCCGAAGTCGGTCACGTCCGTCGACGGCGTGCACGTCGTCGAGCCGGCAGGGCACCTCTCCGGACGATTGATCGTCTTGATCTCGACTTTGAGGATCTTGTCGGGATCGATCGCCACGTCGTACCTGGCCTTGTCGTTGGCCGCGAAATAGAGGCTCGGGACGAAGCCCGTCGTTCCTCCCGCCCCCGTGTTCGGCCCGTTCACCCGCTCGCTCTCCTCGTAGAAGGTCCCCGACCCGAACGAGTAGAGGTTGCAGCCTGCGGTCGCCGGAATGCCTGCGCCGCCCGCCGCCGGCGGGTAGTAGAGAGGCTGGGACTGCTTGGCGACGGCGGAGGCGTCGATGCCGATCATGGGCTTGTTGGCTCCCGTCGACGAAATGTCGTTCGGGTCCAGGAACCAGATGCGGCCGTTCAGATCGGCCTGGAGACCTCGGGTCACGATGTTGTCCGAGGCGAACGCGGACGCGAGGTGCTGGAAGCGGACACCGTCCGCGAACGCCTGGCTCCCGACCCACGGTGGGTACGTCGCATCCACGTCGAGGGTGGCCGACGCGGCGGTTCCGATCTGGCTGCCGTCGACGGGGTTGAGCTGGAAGACCTGCGGCGCCTTCTGGGCGTCGTAGACGCTGGTCGGATCGTAGCCCGCCCCGAAATTGATGGACCATTTGTCGGTGGCGCGGGGTCCGAGGGCGGGAAGGCTCCAGGTCGCCCCCAGCCCGGGGAGGTCCGTCCCCGTCTTCTGCCAGATGACCTGAACCGGGGCGTTCGGAAGATCGCCGGCACGCGGGGGGAAGTTGCCGTAGTTCGGGTCGGTGGAGTAGGGATGCGTGATGTCGATCGCGGCGACGAGATCGCCACCGTCGGCGAGGGTCATCAACCCGAGCGTGCGCCAGCGGCCATTCGGGTCCCCCGCCACGACCGCGGGGTCGTCCGGGAAGTAAACGTCGGAGAACCGGAGAGAGCCGGCGACGCCGTAGATGTTCTCGAAAGCGACGGGCTGACCGGTCCCGGTCTTCTTCGCATCCAGGAAGTTCTGGTAGAGAGTCGCCTGCTGGGCGAGGAGCTGAGGAGGCATCAGCGCCACGATCTCATCGCCGGTATCGAAATCGAACGCGTGGAGCATCCCGTCGTTCGCCCCGATCCAAATCAGCGACCTGCGGTTAGCGTACGCCACCTCGAAGTCCGTGTGGTTGAAGGCGACGGTGCCCTGCCCGTACTTGACGGGCGCGGCGACGATGGAGGGGACGGTGTTGATGAGCGGCCCGAGCCGCATGGATCGCGGGGCACCGTCTCCGTCGTTGCCTCGAATGAAGTCGATCACCTTGTCCGTGAGCGTCGGCTCGATCGCCTGGAGCGTCCCCAGGGAGCTCGCGTTGACCTCCACGAGGGCCTTCGACGACGGGTTCCAGGAATAGATGTGACGGGTAGAGGAGTCGCGGCTGCGGAGAAGTGCGGCGGCGTCCCAGACGCGATAGCCGGGGTCACGCCCACCGTCCGCCCTGATCTTGGAGGCGTCGAATTTGTAGAGGTGCCCCTCCCAGTTCGGATACTGCGTGGAGGAGAGAATGACGAAATTGTCGGTGGTCGTGGCCCCCGCGGTGATCGGTCCGGTCACGGGGGCGCCGGTCGCGTAGTCGCCGGTCGCGGCCGCGGCCGTGATCTCCGCGAACGCGGTGACGAGGTTGTCGCTGTTGTCGGCGAAGAAGGCGTAGTCCAAGCTGTCGTCGTAGAGGGCGTCCACATACGCGGTGCAGACCCGATTCGGATCGGTCTCGGAGGGGCTCCAATTCGTGCAGCGGCGGAGGCGCGGGTCGTTGTCGAGGTCGAAGCCCGCCCCCTTGTTGGGCGAGTTCGCGTCCGTGCGCCCCTTGTAGGCCGTGTAGTTCAGCTCGCACTTCCCGACCTCCGAGCCGAAGCCGATGACCCAGGTCCTCGGGTTGATCCCGACGTCTCGTGGGCGCTTGCCGACGCACGGAGTCGTCAGATTCAGGTTCCAGAGGTCGTCGGAGATGCCGGGCGGGAAGAGCTTCCACTGTTCCGCCGCCGTCGGCGGTGCCAGAGGCGGCGGACAGCTCTCGTTGCCCGGGGCTCCCCAGGCCTCGTTCAGCTTGGTTCCCTTGTTGCACTTGTTCGACTGCCCGTCCGTCACCAGGATGACGCCGTAGGCCCGCAGGCAGAGGTAGAGCGGGTCCGAGGAGAACGTGTCGATCAGCTGCTGCTCCGCCTTCTCCAGGGCGCTTCGCGTCGGCGTCCCGCCCCCGACCTTGATGCCCCCGTCCCGCGAAAGTCGCATCGCGTTGAGGATGTCGCTGACGTCGGTCCCCATCGGGTTGATGGCGGTGACGAGGAGGTTGCTGTCCGTCCCATCGTAGTTCGAGCAGGTGTCCGCGGCCGCGTCGGAATAGGCGATGAGGCCCCAGTTGATCTGGTTGCGGCTCTTCCAGATGATTCTCGCGGGGTCTTCCTCTTTCCACGTTCCGATCTTCGGCTTGCCGGTCGTCCGGTCGTAGGCGTCGAGCGGCGCGCCCGGGTCCTTCATGTCCTGCGGCCAGCCGGCCGGGTACTCGAGCTCGAAGGACCAGGTCGTGCATCCCGCGACGATGCCCACTCCCGGGGTGCAATCCGGGTTGATTTCTTCGACGAGGTACGGCCCGGTGCTGTACGGGGGGGCTTCGCGCCACTTGTTCGTATCCTTGATGGAGCGAAGCTTGACGATGGTGTCGGTGCTGGCCCAGGGGCCCAGGAATCCGAGGGCAGCCCGGTCGCCCTGCACGACCCCCTGGCCGTCGACGCGCATGGCGGGCGGAGCGAATGACGGAATGATCCGGACCTCGTCGCCGAGGGCGTTCTTCATCGTCGCGATACGCGACGGCAGGTCGAACTTCAGGACGTAGCGCCACTTGCTTCCGTAGCGCACGTCCTCATCCGGGGCGAACACGGTCGGCGGCGGGACCGGGGTCACCGTGGCGACCGGCGTCACGGCCGCCGGGGGGGCGGGCGTCACGGCCGGGCACGGGGGCGCCGAGGCCGGGGGAGGGAACATCGCGATGTGAGGCAGGCGCGGCAGCGCCCGTCCGGCATCGGGCTTCGTGAGGTCGAGGCTCGCCCACCGGACCGGGTCTTCCTTCTGACCGAAGGGAGGACGCAGCTCGGTCGAGGCCGTCGGGACGCGGGTCGGCGACGGCGTCGGCGTCGCCGTGGGGGTCTTCGTCGGCGTGGGGGTCTTCGTCGGTGTGGCCGTCGGGGTCACCGTCGGCGTGATCGTCGGCGTGATCGTCGGCGTCCGCGTCGGCGTCCGCGTCGCCGTCGCCGTCGGCGTGATCGTCGGCGTCCGCGTCGGCGTCCGCGTCGGTGTGATCGTCGGCGTCGACGTGATCGTCGGCGTCCGCGTCGGCGTCCGCGTCGCCGTCGGCGTCCGCGTTATCGTCGGCGTGGGTGTGATCGTCGGCGTCCGCGTGATCGTCGGCGTCGGTGTGATCGTCGGCGTCATCGTCCGCGTCCGCGTCGGTGTGATCGTCGGCGTCATCGTCCGCGTCCGCGTCGGCGTGATCGTCGGCGTCATCGTCCGCGTCCGCGTCGGCGACGGCGTCCGCGTCACCGTCGGAGTCGGCGTGATCGTCCGTGTCGGCGTCCGCGTCGGCGTCGGCGTGATCGTCGGCGTCCGAGTTCGTGTCGGCGTCATCGTTCGCGTCGGCGTCCGCGTTCGCGTCGGTGTCATCGTTCGCGTCGGCGTCCGCGTCGGCGTCGATGTGATCGTCGCCGTCGGCGTGATCGTCGGCGTGACCGTCGGCGTCTGCGACGGCGTCCGCGTCGGCGTGATCGTCGCCGTCGGCGTGACCGTCGGCGTCGTCGTCGGCGTGACCGTCGGCGTGACCGTCGGCGTCCGCGTCGGCGTCCGCGTCGGCGATGGCGTCGTCGTCGGGGTCGTCGTCGGGGTCGTCGTCGGCGTCCGCGTCGGCGTCACCGTCGGCGTGGCGGTCGCCGTCGGCGTCGCCGTGGCGAGCGGAATGATCGCGACGTCCGGAACGAGGTAGGCGCTGGAGATGACCTCCCAGTCGGGCACGGGGTCCGCAGGGTTGATAGGCGGCGGCCGCTTCCAGGACAGGACCGAAACCGCTCCGCCCCCGTTCTGGTAGTACTCGATCTCGATACGGTAGCGGTTGCACCGGACGAGCTCGATGCCGTCGACCGTTTCATAGTCCATCGGCGCCTGGTCGGTCCATCCGTCGAAGAGCAGCGTGCCGTTCAGCCAGACGCGCGCGCCGTCGTCGGTCCTGAACTTCAGCTGATAGTTGCCGGTCTCCGGCGGGACGAACCACCCCTGCCACCGGACGGAGAAGTGCTCGGGCTGGTTAGACCCGTTGAGGTTCCCGACGCCGGCCGGGAGATCGGCGGCCAGCCAGGGCTGGCGGTTGACGGTCGGGTCGAGCCGCTGCGCGATCGGCGCGATCGGAAGCGTCGTCGGATTCGCGTTCGTCCCCGGAATCTTCCAGTAGGACTCGTCGTCCGACCCGTTGCCGAAGTAGTAGGCGTAGAGCCCGCTCCCGATCTCGCATTCCATCGGCTCTGCCGCCTTCCAGCGGAGCTTTCCGGTGCTGTTCTCGCCTGGGATCTTCTTCGGGACCACTGCTCCGGCGAAGGCGAATCCCTCGCCATCGGACGGGTTCTTCAGCGGCGGGACCTCGAAGGCGTCGATCATGGGCGAACCGTACGGGACCCCGTGGTAGAAGTCGCCCGGATTGGCCGCAGGATCGACCTTCCTGATGTCGAGGTTGTCGCCGAACGAGCCGAAGATATCGTCGTCGGTGAACCACCGGCCATCGTCGCCCGGATAGCGGACAAAGCCGTTCCCGTACCGGTCCTGGGCCATCGACCCCGACCGGTCGAGCGCGAGCATGAGGTTCGCGGGGACGGCCTGGACGGCGATCTGCCGGATCGGGTCGTATTTCTCGGTCGTGGCCGCAGTCAAGGGCCCACCCACGACGAGCAGCGGGACCTGAACCGCCGTCGCGAGCCTGTGGTACCACTTCCAAGTAATCATCTCGTCCTCCTGAACCGCATCGCCCGACTGGTCAATTCTTCTTCCCGATTTGCCCGGTGTTGGTTCCGCCCTCGTTGACGCCTTCCTGGGGGGCGACGCTCTCGCCCGGGGACCCGAGGCGGATCTGCTCTTCAAGGATCTTCGTCGCCAGGAGGCGGCCCGGTACCGGGAGCCCTCCGGCCGTGCCCGCCGTCGTCCAGACCTGGCCGACGGAAATGAGGTTCACGACGTTATCGCTGTCGATGATCGGGGCGACCGCGTTGCCCGGGTCTTCGACGTTGTTGCGGACGTAGAGGGTGAACGTCGCGACGTCCGAGGTTCCAGGGGCGGCTCTGAGGACGATCTTGTCGAATACGGCGCCTCGAATGTAGAGCGGGATTCCCGCGCTTCCGCCCCCGGGGAGGCCGATGGGCGTTCCTCCGGTGTAGGTCACCAGCTCGGTGCCGGGTATGCCGCTCGTGTTCGCCGCGGTCAGGCGCTGCTCCCCGGTGCGCAGCCCCGATTCGGCCGCGTAGAACGCCGACTTGGCGAGGCGGATGTTCCCGGACGTCTGGTCCTCGAGCTGGGTGAAGTACGAGACGCCGATGCCGATGATGGTGAGGACGAGGACGACGAGGAGGACGATGATGAGAGCGCCGCCTCGCTCGGAACGGGCCCTGTTGACTCTCTTCGCGTTCATCGTCAGAACCCCAGCATCCTGTTCCTGAGAATGAGGGTGGTCGTGAGCCTGTACCGGTCGAAGACTCCGGTGGCGACGGTGTCGAGCGGACCCAGCGCGTGATCCTCCAGGGCAGGCCTCCGGTAGATGCCTTCGCGCCGGATGTCACCGGGGACGGGCGCGGCGGGAGGGGCCGCCGAGAGCCCCCGCGCTCCGATGTCGAGGGGATTCGACCGGGCGATCACCGAGATGCGGAGAGCGCGGACGTTCGTGATGTCGGTGCTCAAAGGAGCCCCGGTACCGCTCGGGACCTGCCCGGGGATTCCTCCCGCGGTAGCTGCTACAGGTGGCAAGCTGACAGGGGGTGCCGAGAGCAACCGGTTTGCCGTATTCCAGATCGTCCCGTCCCGATAGACGTAGGCGACCTGAAGGTCCTCGACGTTCTCGACGACCGGCGTGAAGCCGATCGTCGGGCAGCCGCCGGCCCCCGCGGCGTGCTCTTTGTCGCAGTTCGGGTCGAAGACTCCAGGGGAGTAGACGCCGCCGGCGTCCACCCCCGACGTCTTCTGCTCGAGGTTGCGGTTCCTCACCCGGAAGGAGGTGAAGTCGAGGCCGGCGTTCATCGTGTAAGGCGGGATGAGGTCTTCCCTCCAGCCCCCAGGGGGGTTGAGCTGGTTGGCATTGCCAGCAATGGTCTGAATGTCGATGACGTCGAGCGTCGGGTTGGCACCGGTCGACCGCGTGCACGTGCTCGAGGTGTAGCCGGTGATCCGCAGGTAACGCCAGCGACCGACGGAATCCTGAACCGTGAGGAGACCGCTGACATCGGTGCCTCCGGCCGTCGTCGCACCCGTCACCTGCTTGAAGAGGGCGAGGTTTCTGACGTCGTCGGGGCAGCCGGCCGTGAAGTTGACGGCCATCGGCCCACTGGATACCGCCAGGGGATTCCACGTGATGATCGGGATCCGGACCGGCGTCGTCGGAATGGAGATGGTGATGATGTCGGTTCCCTCGTCCCCCAGGCCGTCCGCCGCCTGGGCAGCCGACAGGTTGTTGTAGGAGGCCTGCCGAACATCTCCGGCGGATGTGTTGTTGTCTCCGTACGTCGTCCACATGACGAGCGCGTTCGGGTTCCCGGCCTCGACGTTCAGGTCGGCCGCGCCGGCCAGGAAGAACGAGAGATAGTCGATGCCGGCGCGGGCCGTCTGGCGCGGGGCGGTGAAGGCCTGCTGCTTGGCGGCGAAGGAGCGCATCGAGACGAGGAGGGTCAGGGCGACGATCATCACGACGCTCAGGATGAGGATGGAGACGAGCGCTTCGATGAGGGTGAAGCCGCGATGGCGTTTCATCGTCTTCGTCCTACTTCTCGATCTGGGCGGAATAGGTGACGATTTTCAGCTTGCTCCCGAGCCCCCGGTAGCGGCGGGGGTTGTCGCCGGGCGTGACGGCAGGAAGCGTGGCGTCTGGCCCTCCGGGGCTGAGCAGGTTCGGGTTGTCGACCGGAGTCGCCGTCACCGTGATGAGCCAGAAGTTCACGTTTCGGTCTTCCACGGTATAGGAAAGCCGGTAGGGAAGGCGGTCCGCTTCGATGATGTTGAAGCCGTCGGGCCCCCAGTGCGCCCACTTCTGGGCCGCGCTCGTAACGGCGCTCATGCCCGTTCCGGCATCTCCGTCGAAGTAGGGGAGGTAGATCGGGGAGACCGTGGCGGCGAGCGTGGCAGGGACGCCTGCCGCCGCGCGGGCCGCGTCGTTGGCTTCTTCCGACGACAGGTAGTAGACGAGCCGGAGGTTCTCGACCACCTGCTGGGCCTTGTAGAGCAGATCCGTCCGGGCCGCGGAACCGAGGTTCGTCAGGAGCGCCAGGGAGAACATCTGGAGGATTCCGACCATCACGACCGCGAGAATGGCCAGGGAGATGAGGATCTCGATGAAGCTCGAGCCGCGGCGGCTGCGGCGGCGACGGAGCTCGGTGAGGCGACGGAGCGCGTTCATGGTCAGAACTCCCTCCAACCGGACGCCGCACCGGCGTCCCTGACGAGGCGGGTATGGCGGACGCCCCAGACCGCTCCGATCGTGACGCGGTGGACGATCAGCGGGGTCACGGCCCCGGAAGCCATGTCGGCGTGGGTGAGGTTGACGGCGGCCACTCCGGAGATCTGGCGGCCCGGGGCCCCGGCCGCTCCGGGGCCGATCGTCCGGCCCTGGAAGTCGAGTCCGAGAACGTAGTTTGCCCCGCTCACTCCCCAGTTGCTCCAGTTGGCGGTGTAGGGCGCCGGCAGGTCGTAGAAGACGATTCCCTCTGGAAGCTGGAGGGGCTGGATGTTCGTGATGACGGAATCGGGGTCCGTTCCGCTGGCGGGGTCCCTGAAGATGAAGTCTCCCCCGGCGACCGCTCCCCCCGTGTCCGCTATCAGCTCGAAGCGCCGGGTACCGGGAGTCCCCTTGAGGTAGACGAACAACCCCTGTCCGCCCCGCCGGGCCCGACCTTCTATGGGCAGCTTCTGGGCCAGGACCGCCAGGTCGTTGGCCGCCGCCGCCAGCCGGGCCTTCCGCAGAGGCGGCCCGAGGAGAACTCCGGCCATGGCGAAGATCAGAAGCATGATCGCCAGGACGACGAGGAGCTCGACGAGCGAAACGCCCCGCCGCGGCGAGCGGCGGTGGAGGCGGCGGGTCGAGCGGATCGAGATCATCGCGGCTGCACCATTGCAAGTCTCGGGCCGATCCGATCCCGAGTAACGCAAGAGCCCCTCATTCATGGACTTGACCCTCCCGAGGGATCAACGGCCACGGACCGGTGCCGAATCGAAATGTACCCATTCGTAACACCTCCGCGACTGGTCGTTCCTTTCGGCTAGCATACCCTCAACGGAGGTCAGGCCGTGGTTCTCGAGATGATGAAGAAGGGCTTCCGCGCGGACCCGGGAATCGTCGCGCAGCTGAAGGCCCACCAGTGGGCGGGCGACGCCCAGAAGAAAGACCTCATCGAGAAGTTCCAGGCGATGTCGAATCTCGACGTCGAGGACATCGCCTGGACCGCGGCCGACCCGACGCCGGAGCTGCGGACGGCCGGCCTCCTCATGCTCAAGCGCAGGGGCGTCGACAGGGCCGTCCTCGACGCCGTCGTCGCCCTGGCCAGGACGCGCTCGGAGGCCGTGCGCAAGGGCGTGCAGCGCTTCCTGCGCGAGCTGGCCGGCGGGGGGGAGCTCGGAGGCTTCCTCGCCCAGCTCGCCGAGCGAGGGGACGACTTCGCAAAGCTCACCGCCCTCGAGATGGCGCAGGACCTCCCTCCGGAACGGGCCTTCGCGATCTACCGCAGGGCGCTTTCGGGAGGGGCCCCGCTCCTGCGTTCCCGGGCTCTGCGGGCGATCTGCGAATCGAAGGCGATCGCCACGTCGCCGGCAGCGCGCAGCATCGCCCTCGCGGCGCTCAAGGACGAGGACGAGGAAACGCGTGTCCAGGCCCTGGCCATCCTCGAACAGGCGCCCGACGAGGAGCTCGTCACCCACCTCCTCGCGCTGGCCAGGTCCGGAGGCGCCCCGCGCGTGGCGGAGGCGGCGTTTGCTTCCCTGGAAAGGCTCCTTCCGACCGCGAAGGGCGACCACACGCGGGAGATCCTGTCTCTCCTCGCCGACGGCAACGCGCCCGTCCGCAAGGGGGCGCTCGCCCTCGTCGCCAGGATTCCCGCCGACATCCTCGCCCCGCGCTTCCTGCAGGCCTTCGAGGGGACGTTCGTCTGGATCCGCGACCGGGCGCTCGAGACGGTCGTCCAGGGGAACCCCGGCTTCGTCCCGGCCCTCCTCAAGCTCGCCAGCTCCCCCGACCCGGCGATCTCCTCGGCCGCGCGGGAGCTCTCCCTTCTCATCGACGACCCGCGGGCCGTGCCCGTCTGGATGGGGCTGCTCGACAACACCGACTGGTGGGTCCGCTCCCAGGCCCTCGAGAACATCGGGCGGCACGGGGCCGGGGACGAGGTCCTCCACCGCCTCGTCGGGCTCCTCCGGGACCCGGAGACGGGACTGGCGGCCGCCGGAGCCCTGGGGAAGCTCGGCGACCCGCGGGCGGCCGGGCCTCTTTTCGAGCTCTTCAAGGCTTCGAAGGACCGGCCGGACGACCAGCTCGAGATCCTCGACGCGCTCGCCTACCTCTTCCCGAAGCTCCCGAAGGTGGGCGAGGTTCTCAGCGGAGTCTCGAAGGTCGTCGACCTCGACCGCAACGTCCGCGAGAAGGCGAGACGGCTCGTCGGAAAACTGATGGGTGAGACCGCCCGCGAGGCCATCCCTCCCGTGACGATCGCGTTCGACAGGGTCGACCTGCGGTCCAAGACCGGGGTGACGATGCAGGACCTCCTCGCCGACACGCTCGCCACCGGGGCGTCCGACCTGCACCTGGCCACCGGGTTCGTCCCGCACCAGAGAATCCACGGGCGGCTGACGCCTCTCGACGTCGGAGTGACGAGCCCCGGCACCGCGGAGCGGCTGATCCGGTCGGTCCTCTCCACGGCGGAGTGGGACGAGCTGGTGGCGAGCCGGAACCTGGACGTCTGCATCCGGATGCCCGGCCTCGGGCGCTTCCGCGCGAACTTCTTCTCCCAGCGGCTCGGCTGGGATGCCTGTTTCCGCGTCATCCCACAGACGATCCCGACCCTCGCCGAGCTGGGGCTGCCGGAGTCGACCTGGGATCTCGCCCGCTACTCGCAGGGGCTCGTCCTGATCACCGGCCCGGCGGGTTGCGGGAAGTCGACGACCCTGGCGGCCCTCCTGAACCTGGTGAACGAGACGCGGCAGGGGCACATCATCTCCGTCGAGGACCCCGTCGAGTTCGTTCACGCCAACAAGGAGTGCCTCGTGAACCAGCGGCAGGTGCCGCACCACACCGCCTCGTTCGCGCGGGCCCTGAAGGCCGCCCTGCGCGAGGATCCCGACGTCATCCTCGTCGGCGAGATGCGCGACACGGAGACGATGTCGCTCGCCATCTCCGCCTCCGAGACCGGGCACCTCGTCTTCGGCACCCTTTCGACGACGACCGCCCCCGCCACCGTCGACCGGATCATCAACGCGTTCCCCGCGGGTCAGCAGGGGCAGATCCGGACGATGATCTCCGAGTCGCTCAAGGCGGTCATCTCGCAGACGCTCCTTCCCCGTCGGGGAGGCATCGGCCGGATCGCGGCGTTCGAGATCCTCCGCGGCACCCCCGCCGTCGGCTCGCTGATCCGGGAATCCAAGACCTTCCAGCTGCCCGGTATTCTCCAGACGGGCCAGCTCTCGGGAATGAACACGATGGACCAGGCGCTCCTCAAGCTCGCCGAGGAGCGGAAAGTCGATGCGGAGGCCGCGATGGACCGCGCGCTGAAGAAGGAACCGTTCGAGAAGCTCGTCGCCGAGGACAGGATGGGGCTCACATGACCATTCTCGACGAGGGGAGCGCGAGCACCCGAATCGACTCCCTCCTCAGGGTCGTCCTCGAGAAGAAGGCCTCCGACCTCCACCTCGCCTGCGGCTCGCCGCCGATGATCCGGGTGGACGGGGACCTCGTGAGGATGAAGTGGAGGGCGATCAAGGAGGAGGACTTCGAGAACCTCCTCCACCCCATCACCCCCGCGAAGATATGGGAAGAGTGGGCCCGCACCGGCGACGGCGACTTCGCCTACGCGATGGCGGACAAGGCCCGGTTCCGCGTGAACCTCTTCCGGCAGGAGCACGGCGCGGCCGCCGTCCTCCGGATGATTCCGCCCCGCGTCCTGACCGTCGAGGACCTCGGGCTCCCCGAGCAGGTCGCCGCCGTCGGCCGGACCATGCGAGGCCTCGTCCTCATCACGGGGCCGACCGGCTCGGGAAAGTCGACGACGCTCGCCGCCCTCATCGACCGGATCAACCAGACGAAGGCGTTCCACATCGTCACGATCGAGGATCCCGTGGAGTTCGTCCACATCTCGAAGACCTCGATCATGACCCACCGCGAGCTCGGCCCCGACACGCCGACGTTCACGGCCGCCCTGAAGGCCGCGCTCCGCGAGGACCCCGACGCGATCCTCGTCGGCGAGCTGCGCGACCTGGAGACGATGCGGATGGCCCTCCACGCCGCCGAGACCGGCCTCCTCGTCTTCGGCACCCTCCATACGAACTCCGCCTCCAAGGCGGTCGACCGCCTCATCGACGGCTTTCCCTCCGACGAGCAGGAGCAGGTGCGGGTCGTCCTGTCGGAGGTCCTCAAGGCCGTGGTCGCCCAGCTCCTCCTTCGCAAGAAGGGAGGCGGACGGGTCCCGGCGTTCGAGGTGCTCCGCGGCTCGGCGGCCCTGGCGAACGCCATTCGCGAAGGGAAGACGTCGACGATCGCCTCGCTGATGCAGACGGGGCGCGCGCACGGGATGGTCAGCATGGACCAGTACCTCGCCGAGCTCGTCGCCGGGGACCTCGTCGACGCTGCCGAGGCGACCGAGAAGGCGTCGGACAAGGACTACTTCCGCTCGCTCGTCGAGAAACGCAGGGCCGGCGAGATCAAGTAGCGGGCGCTCCCGGGAGGCGTCGTCAGCGGCGGGAAGGGGCGCCCGGCGGAAAGGCGATCCGGAAGGCGGCCCCCCCGAGGGATTCCGAGCGCCCCGCCGTCACGCTGGCTCCGTGGAGGGAGGCGATCTTCGCCACGAGCGAGAGCCCGAGCCCCGTGCCGTCGGCCTTGGTCGAGGTGAAGGGGACGAAGAGCTTCGCCATCGCCCCGGGAGCGATCCCGGGGCCGCTGTCCTCCACCGCGAGAATGATCGCTCCGTCCGGCGTGGTCTCGCCGCGGACGAGGATCCGGCCCCTCTCTCCGGCCGCTTCCGCGGCATTCCGAACGAGGTTCACCAGGGCGCGGCGCAGCAGGGCGGCGTCGGCATCCAGGACCGGGAAGCTCCCCTCGACGGAGAGATCCGCTGCCGGGCTCGTGGCGCGGCCCTCGGCGACGACGTCGACGACGAGCTCGGACAGGTCGACCGGCGCGAGCAGCAGGCGCTCGGGCCGCGCGAAGAGGAGAAAGTCTCCGGTGACGCGGGCGACGTGCTCCGCCTCGGCCTTTATTCGGGCGAGATGCCGCTTTCTCGACTCCGGGTCCTCCGCCGTTCCCGCGAGGCGCGCATAACCGAGGATGGCCGCGGTGGCGTTGCGGAATTCGTGAGCGATACCGGCCGACATCTCGCCGAGAGCGGCCAGCTCGCGCCGGAACGAGAGCTCCCGCTCCAGCCTCTTGACCGCCGTCCGGTCCTCCAGGAAGACGAGCGCGCCGAGCAGGGCTGCCGTCGCATCTACGATCGGAACGGCCGTCACCGCCAGCTGCCGCGCGGAAGTGGCGTCACCTCTCATCGCCTCGCGGCCGAGGGTCGGCTCGCCGAGCAGCGCCCGGGCGGCCGCGTCGGCCACGGGCGGCCACTCGGCGAAAGCGACCGCCGCCGCCTGCCCGACGAGAGAGTCGGGGAGATCGAGGAGCTGTCGCGCCGCCGGATTCGCCTCGGCGAGCCTGCCGGAGGCCTCCACCACGAGAAGCCCTCCCGGGTGGGAACGGACGAGGGTCTGCGCCGTGACCGCGAGGGCATCGGCCCTCGCTTCCGCGTCCCGGCGCATCTCCTCCAGCTCCCCGGTCCGGCGGCGAAGCTCGTCGACGGTGCGGCGGAAAGTGGCCAGCGCCGCCCGCGGGCCTTCGGGGCTCGACTCTTCCCCGACGAGCCCCTCGGCTCCCCTGGCCGTCTCGGCCATCGCCTCGAGGGGCCCGAGCAGCCGCCTCAGGAGCGGCGCGACGAGGACGACGAGCAGGACCGTTCCGGCCGGAATCGCGATGGTGAAGACCTTCGTCATCCGCTCCGCCGCCGCCACGTTGGAGGCGTCGTAGAGGACCCGGAGCACCCGGCCCCCCCCATCCACCCGGATCGCGGCTGCCAGCGCCGGGATCTCGCCGACGCGGGTCCTCGTGAGGAGGGGGATTGCCCCCTGGGGGATCTCCTCCGGCTCGAGACGAATCGGGGCGAGGGGCGCGGCGGGGAGGAATCCGGCCTGGGACAGGAGAGTGCCGGTGGTCTCGAACACGGCGGCCTGGATCGCCCCGTGCCCGCGAAGGAGCCTGGCGACGCGGGGATCGGCGCCGAAGGTGCGCGAGGAGCTGGTCGGCTCGCCGCTCAGCTCCGCGACGGCGCGGACCTCGGCTTCCATTCGGAGCGCGTTCTGGGTCAGGGCCCATTTCGTCGCGGACCGGATTCCCAGGAGCGATGCCCCCGCGAGAAAGACGACGAAGACGAGCCCCCCGACGACGAAGCGCCTCGCCTCGCGAACCCAGGCCTGGACCGGAGGCCTCGAGGGGCCGGGGTTCACGGGAGGAGCTCCCGTCCCGGGAAGAGGGATCCGACCGCGAGGAGATCGAGGGCCGGGCCTCCCCACTGCCAGACGACGACCGACGCGGCGGCGAGGAAGACGCCGAACGGGACGTCGACGCGCGACAGGAGGACGAGCAGCCCGCCCGGAACGGCTTCTGCTCGCGCGGCCAGGACCCGGAAGAAGTCACCCGTTTCGTCCTCGAGAGCGAGTCGTCCGAACGCGGTCGCCTTGCCGGCCGCTGCCCGCCGGCTCGCGAGGCGCGCGAAGGCGGCGACCGGCCGGGCGACCGGACCGGCGGGCGAGAGGGGCTCCCCTTCCGGAGGGGAGCCGGGGATCTCCCTCCATCGCGAACCTGCGCGGAGGATCCTTCCGTCGGTGCCGACGAGGAGGCCACGACGGGCCGCTTCCTCCTTCGCGAGGATCGGGGAACCGCGGGCCCGGCGGAAGGCCGCCCGCCAGGAGAGGTTTCTGAGGAGCGCCGGGAGACCCGCGATGAGGGTCCCCGTCACGGAAGCCGCGAAGAGCGTGAGGAGGACTCCGCCGGGGCCGACGAAGGCCCCGATCATCGCGATCATCTTCACGTCACCCATGCCCATCCCCTCCGCCCCGCGGACGAGGCGGTAGGCCGCACCCACGCCCCAGACGACGAATGCGCCGAAAGCGGCACCGGCGATGGCCGGGAAGAGGTGCGACGTGAACGCGCCTGGACCCCGGTTCCGGAAGACGGCGAGATCCCTCCAGGCGGCCAGGAGGAGGCCGAGGACGAGAACGACGAGCGTGATCTCGTCCGGCAGGATCCGCGCTTCGAGGTCGGTCGCCGCCAGGATCACGGCGGCCGTCGCAAGGAGCGCCCCGCTGATTGCCACCGGCCCGATGCCGTGGAGGACGGCGGCGGTCACGAAGATCGCCCCGACGAGCGCCTCGATCAGCGGGTAGCGAGGCGAGATGGGAGTCCGGCAGGCGCGGCAGCGCCCCCTGAGGATCAGCCACGAGAGGACCGGGACATTGTCCCAGGCGGCGATCGGCGTCAGGCAGCCCGGGCAGCGGGAGCGGGGGGCGACCACCGACGCGCCCTTCGGGAGGCGGTGAATGCAGACGTTCGCGAAGGAACCGAGGATCGCCCCGAAGGCAAAGACGAACGGAAGGGCCAGGACCTCTTCGGGCTTCATCGGCCGCGTCCTCGGGGCGGAGCCGCCAGCGCGAGAGCGAGGACGCCGAGGAGACCCGCGGCGGAGAGACCGATTCCGAAACGGAACGAGACGGGCCGATACGCGAGCTCGACCCGGTGCTCGCCGGGGGGGATGACGAGAGCGAGGAGGGCTATCTGCGCGCGGAGGACCGGCGCCGGCACGCCGTCGATCTTCGCGGTCCAGCCAGGATCCCACGTACGGGTGAGGACGAGAAGGGAGGCGGAGGAGGCGGTGGTGGAGAGCTCGGCCCGCTCCGCTTCGTCGGCGAGGAAACGGACCGCCGCCCAGCTCCTGGAAGCGCGCGGTCCCGGAAGGAGGGTTCCCTCCGGAGGGGGAGCCACGAGGGCCGTTCTCCCGGGGTCGAACCCCTTCGTTCTCAAGGCGTCGAAGGCCTTCTCGTCGGTGACGACGAGGCTTTCCGTCGGGAGGAAGGCCCGGCCGAATCGAGCCGGCACCTCGTAAAGGCGAAGCCCTTGCCGCTGGCCGGCCGGAACCAGCCCCGTGACGAACGTCGGGAACGGAGAAAGGACCTGACGGACGTTCAGAAGGGCGAGGATCCGGCCGAGGTCTCCTCCCTCCAGGGCCGCGCCGATCAGTCGCTCCGCCCTGGGATCGCCGATGGGCGACGCCGTGCTCGCGCTCGGAATGCCGTGAAAGAGATTCGCGTACCCGGCGAGCGCCATCGCTGCGCGCCGGACCGTCCCCTCGCCCCAGGCCGCGGATTCGGCGTGCTTCCAGCGCACGGCGAGCGTTCGGTCCTGCCCGACGGGCGCAAAGAGCCGTCCGGCCTCCGGCCTTGATCCAGGTCGCCCGAGGACCGTCGGTAACGTGTCGATGGAGGCCGCGGGAACGGAAGCGAGAGCTTCGCCCGCGACGTACGGGAGCGGTGCGAGCGAGAGGAAGACGACGAACGCCCCGGCGCGTTGCCTGGTCGTGACGGAGCTTCGTGCCGCGAGAGCCATCACGACCGCGCCGATCAGAGCGGCCGCTGCGGTGACCGCCGTCCTGTTCGGGTCTCTCGTGATCCTCGCAACCGGGAGGGCCCAGGCCAGAACGGCGAGGACGAGGAGGAGGACGAGACCTCCGACGAGCGATGCGACCGCCACGTTTCGTCGGGAAGCCTCTTCCCGCAGCTCGTGCTCCTCGGGTTCGGCGGCTTCGGACCGCAGGTCTCTCCGGAACCGGCCCCACAACCATCCGTCGAGGCCAGCCCCTGCCGCGAGGGCGAGGGCGAGATGAGGCAGGACGATCCAGCGCGCCGGGTATCTGAGGCCGCGAAGGAGGCCGGCATCGAAGAGCGCCGGGGCCAGAAGACCGGAGCTGCCGAGAGCCAGAAGAGTGCCGCCTGCACCTAGAAAGGCAAGTGCGGCCAGGAGCTTGCGCCGTCCCGGCAACCCGGCTCCGGCTCCGGCGGCGAGCAGAAGCGGAAGCGGGCCGAGGGCCAGGGTGACGAGATACCCGCCGCGGCCGGTTGTTCCGACGCGAGTGGACTCCGGCCGAGGCGCCGCCACGAGATCGGCCAGATCGGAGGGGCCGACCGCTCGAGCGACGGCTTCTTCCCGGGTCGTGCGGGCCCGCCTGTCGGAGTTCCGCAGGAACTCCGCGAACGGAAGGAGCGCCGCGCCGGCGAGCGCGACGCCCGTGAGCAGTGCAAGGGCGAGCCGGGTGGCACGCCACCACCGCCCCCGTTCCAGCGCGGGCAGCTCTCCTTCGGCACCGGCGTGGAAGGCGACCGCGATCGCCCCGACGGTTCCAGCGGCCGCGATCGCCGGCTCGCCGGCGAGGAATGCCCCGGCGACAGCGACCGAGAAGCCGGCGCCGGCGGAACGATCGATGACGAGCCGGCGCGCGGTGGCGAAGATCCACGGAAGCCACGCGGCGGTGCAGGCGTTGTTGTAGACCGGCACGAGCGAGAGATAGGCCCCTCCCCCGGCGTAGAGACCTCCCGCGAGAAGGGCCGCCGTCTTCGAGCCGCCGAGATCCCGGAGCCAGTACGCCATTCCCGCCGCCGCGAGCGCCAGGTGAAGCGCGATTCCGAGGAGAGCACCCCTTCTCCAGCCGAGCAGGAAGGGGAGATCGCCGGGATAGAGCGCTCCGCTCTGGAGCTGCGCCAGCCAGGGCTCGCCTCCAGCCGACAATGGATTCCAGACGGGAATCTCGAGCGCCGCCCAACGCTCCGCCGTATACGCCTTCATCGGCCAGAAGAAGTCGGGGAGGTCCCCACGCGCCGGCACGCTGCCCGCGACGAGGGCCGGTCCGAGCAGGGCCGCCGCGAGGAGCAGCCCGACGGCGGCCCCGAGTACGGCGACGCCCCGCGCGGTCCCCTCTCCCCCGGTGTCGCCGATCATCCCTGCGATTGTATTGGTTTCCGGCCGGAGCCCGCGAGCCTTCCCCGAAAAGAGAAACGCCCGGGCTTGTGGCCCGGGCGATTCATAAATTTCCGGCGGCGTCCTACTCTCCCACACAGTTGACCCGTGCAGTACCATGGGCTCTGAAGGGCTTAACTGCCGTGTTCGGAATGGGAACGGGTGGGGCCCCTTCGATATGGCCACCGGAAAACTTGATAACTCACCAAGTTCCAGAATCGAGTCGTCATTTAGTTTCGTCGAAGCACTTCGCGCCTCAAGAATTTTATGGCCAAGCCTCACGGACGATTAGTACTGGTCAGCTTCGCGCCTTGCCGTAGCTTGGCAGCTTCCACACCCAGCCTATCAACGTGGTCGTCTCCCACGGTCCTTCAGAGGGGTTGCCCCCTGGGGAAATCTAATCTTGGGGTCGGCTTCGCGCTTATATGCCTTCAGCGCTTATCCTACCGAACTCCGCTACCCGGCGTGTGCCGCTGGCGCGACAACCGGTGCACAGGAGGTTCGTCCAACCCGGTCCTCTCGTACTAGGGTCGGGGCCCCTCAAATTTCCTGCGCCCACACGAGATAGGG
>JADKBZ010000011.1:0-172500 GCA_016714815.1 Holophagales bacterium | reverse complement strand
AGATCGGTCGCCGATGAACGGCGGATTTCGATCTTCGCGTGGTTTCCTGTTTTCGTCAAGAGCTTTTTTCGAACGCCTCGAGGTTGCCCTCCAAGGTCGTTCGTACTCGACGTTTCCGGGGTTGTTTTCGCTCGAAAGATCGGGCGCCGGCTAGCGGCGAATTCCGATGATCTCGCGATTCCCTTCCGTCGTCAAGACATTTTCTAGGCTTGCCCCGCAGGGCCTGTCGAAAATGTTTGCTCTCGATTGTCTCGGGATTTGCTCGCTGGAAAGATCGGGCCCGGTCACGACCGGGGAGGCGGAAGATACGGAAATCGACTCGGGATGTCAAGCGAAGATTTCCCTGAAGAGCGGAAAATCTGAGGAGGCGCTCTTCCGGCGAGCGCCGCGAGGAGGGAGGCGCAGGGCGACGCCCGGGTCGGCGACAGCTTTCGCGGGAGTAGAAGTCCTCCTGCCAGACCACTGGGGCGGCGCTCCATCCTGTGACAGGACAGGAGGTTCCACGACACGCGTTACGGCCTGCTCTCCCTGGATCCGAGGTCACGCGGGGGGATTGCAGGGAGGGTCCGTCAAGGTTGGGCTTCCTGGCCTGAGCGGCTCTCTTCGATCCCGAACTCGGACCGGAGCCGCCCCCGCGTCAGGACGGGAACTCCAGGCGACGGCCGACCACGCTCCACCCCCCCGCGAGGAGCCGGCCGAGCGTGGCCGGGTAGAGGCGGTGCTCGACGGAGAGGATCCGCGCCGCGAGGGCGGCCACGTCGTCGCCCGCGAGGACCGGCACCGCTTCCTGGCCCGCTATCGGGCCGGTGTCCGTCCCCGCATCCACGAGGTGGACCGTCGCCCCCGCGACCGCCACTCCGTGCTCGAACGCCTGTTTCTGCGCCTCCAGCCCTGGAAACGCCGGCAGGAGCGACGGGTGGACGTTGACGATCCGGCGCTCGAAACGGGACACGAGAGCGGGCGAAAGGACTCGCATGAAACCAGCGAGGCAGATCAGGTCGGCGCCGGCTGTTTCGAGGTGTCCGGCGAGCCGCTCCTCGTGCGCGGTCCGCGGCTCCCCGGCGCGGCGGGTCTCGAGCTGCGTCGGGAGGCCCATCGCGCGGGCCTTCGCAAGCCCCGCGGCGTCGCCGCGGTCGGAAAGGACGAGAACGATCTGCGCCGGGAGCTCGCCGCGGGCGCAGGCCGTGGCGAGCACCTCGAAGTTCGATCCGCGGCCTGAAAGGAGTATCGCCAGGCGCGCCGGGAGCGGAAACCAGGGGACGGGCGCGCGGAAAGAGGCGCCGTCCATCGCGTTCACGCGAAGCGAACGCCGCGCGGGCCGCTCTCGACCCGCCCCACCGCGAGGACCTTCTCTCCGATTGCGCCAGCCGGAGAGTGACGTCGGCGAGGCGGTCCGGGGCGACGAAGAGGACCATCCCGACCCCGCAGTTGAAGACCCTGAGCATCTCCTCCTCCGGCACGCCCCCCTTCTCGCGGATGAACCGGAAGAGGGCCGGCCACTCCCAGCCGTCCGGCTCCACGACGGCGCGCAGGCCCTCCGGGAGGACGCGGGGGAGGTTGTCGGGGAAGCCGCCGCCGGTGATGTGAGAGAGGGCGGAGAGAAGCCCTTCCTCTACCAGGGGGAGAAGGGGCTTCAGGTAGCTTCGGTGAACCGCGAGGAGCGCCTCCGCGACGGTGGCGCCGAGCGCGGGGACGGTGTCGTGCGGCGCCAGAGCGAGCCGGTCGAAGAAGAGCATCCGCGCCAGGGAGTAGCCGTTGGTGTGGAGGCCCGAGGAGGCGAGTCCCAGAAGGACGTCCCCTTCCCTCACGCGCGATCCATCGAGGAGCTTCGGCCTGTCGACGACGCCCACGATCGTCCCGGCGAGGTCGTAGTCGCCGTCGGCGTACATCCCCGGCATCTCGGCCGTCTCGCCACCGAGGAGGGCGCAGCCGTTCTCGCGGCAGGCCGTCGCGACGCCCCCGATGACTTCCGCGACGACGTCCCGCTGCAACCGGCCGGTCGCCACGTAGTCCAGGAAGAAGAGGGGCCGGGCCCCCTGGACGAGGATGTCGTCGACGCAGTGGTTGACGATGTCCTGGCCCACCGTGCCATGGAGGCCCGCGGCGATGGCGACCCGGATCTTCGTGCCGACTCCGTCCGCGGAAGCGACGAGGAGAGGGTCCTCCATTCCGGCGAAGTTCGGCCGGAAGAGGCCCCCGAACCCTCCGACGTCGCCGACGACGCCGGGGGTGAAGGTGGAGCGGATCGCCTCTTTCGCGCGGGCGACGGCCGCCATCTTCGCGTCGATGTCGACGCCTGCGGCAGCGTACGTGAGCGGCGTGTCGTTCGGGATGGCGCGCCTCCTCGCAAGTGGTCCGCCAGGGCTCTGGCGGGGCGGCGCGATGGTATCAGCGGTTCCCGGAGTGCCCCCCGAGAGGGAGAACGTCGTCGTGGCCGAAGAGCGGCTGCTGCTCCTGCGCGACGGCGAAGGGAACCGGGTACCGCCCCGAGAAGCAGGCGGCGCACGTCTCGCCCTCGCCCTTGCCGAAGGCATGGAGCATCCCCTCGAGCGACAGGTAGCCGAGCGAATCGGCCTCGATGAAGGTCCGGATCTCCTCGAGCTCCTTCGTGGCCGCGATGAGCTCCTTGCGCTGGGGCGTGTCGATCCCGTAGTGGCAGGGATGGGTCGTCGGGGGGGAGGAGATCCGCATGTGGACCTCCGTCGCCCCGGCGGCCTTCAGCAGCCTCACGAGCTTCTTCGAGGTCGTCCCGCGGACGATCGAGTCGTCGACGAGGACGATCCGCTTCCCGCCCACGACGGAGCGGACGGGGTTCAGCTTCACCTTGACTCCGAAGCTGCGGATCGACTGTTTCGGCTCGATGAAGGTCCTCCCCACGTAGTGATTCCGGACGAGGCCCATTCCGTAGGGGATGCCGCTCTCCTCGGCGTAGCCGAGCGCCGCGAAAACGCCCGAGTCGGGGACCGGGACGACGACGTCGGCCGCGACGGCGTGCTCCCGCGCCAGGCGCCGTCCGAAGGCGCGGCGGGACTCGGCGACCGACCGGTGGAAGACGGTCGAGTCGGGCCTGGCGAAGTAGACGTGCTCGAAGACGCAGAACGCCGTGCGGCGCCCCATCGCGAAGCAGGACGAGGCGACGCCGCCCGCGTCGAGGATGACGATCTCTCCCGGCTCGACGTCGCGCAGGGGCTCGGCGTCGAGGAGGTCGAAGGCGCACGTCTCCGAGGCGACGAGCCACGCGTCCCCGAGACGGCCGATCGTCAGAGGCCGAAAGCCCTGCGGGTCGCGCGCCGCGAAGACCTTCTCCCCGGCGAGGAGGACGATCGAGTAGGCGCCCCGGACGCGCCCGAGCGTGTCGCGAAGCGCCTCGACGAGGCTCTCCGCCCTCGATCGGGCCATCAGGTGGAGGAGGACCTCGGTGTCGGAGGTCGTCGTGAAGATCGACCCCTCCGCTTCCAGCTCGGCCCGCAGCTCGTCGGCGTTCACGAGGTTTCCGTTGTGGGCGATCGCCAGCGGACCCTTGTTCGTGTTGTAGACGATCGGCTGGGCGTTCTCGAGGAGGGAGCCGCCCGCCGTGGAGTAGCGGACGTGCCCCACGGCGGACCTCCCCGGGAGACGGGCGAGGCGGGCCTCGTCGAACAGATCGGCCACGTAGCCCATCCCCTTCTCGACCCCGATCCGCTTCCCGTTCCAGGCGGCGATCCCGCCCGCCTCCTGCCCCCTGTGCTGAAGGGCGTAGAGACCGAGGTAGGTCAGGTTGGCGGCGTCGGGATGCCCGTAGATCCCGAAAACCCCGCACTCCTCGCGGAACCCGCGCGTGCCGGTCGCCTCTGGCTTGTCGCTCACGGCGGGGAGTTTATCCGGCCGGCCGTTTCCGGCACGGGCGCCGGGTCGGAGGCGTCAGCCGAAGCTCGCGGCGACCATGATGCAGGCGCGGTGGACCGTCAGGAACGGGGACCGGGCGGCCGCCTCGAGGACCGCATCGTCGTAGCTCCCGTCCTGCAGCCAGACCGCGGGGAGTCCGAGCCGGGACGCCTCATCGAGGATCTTCATCGTGACCCCGGGAGGAGTGACGACATCCACGATGTGGATGGGTCCCGGGACGGCGGCGAGGTTCTGGAACGCGGGCAGCCCCGCGATCTCGCCCTCTCGCGGATTCACGGGAAGGACCGTGTACCCCTTTGCCGCGAGGTTCCGAACGATGATGTTCCCGTACTTGGCAGGGTCGTTGCTGGCGCCGACGACGGCGATCCTGGTCTGGGGGCCGCGGCGGCGCAGCTGTTCGAAGACTTCCGGCGGGTGCGGGTCGGCGGGGATCATGGGAAACCTCCGGCCGGACCGTTCAGGCAGGTCCGGCCACGACGTTCTCCGGCTGGGAGCGAGACGGCCGTCACTCTTTTCGAGCGACCGCCTTCCTGGCGGGGGGCCCGCCTTCGGCCCGCGAAGGGACCGTCAGCTTCGTGTCGCGGACCTCCTCGATGAACCGGGAGCCGAAGGCCCGCGAAGGCGTCCAGGCGCCCGCTCTGACGGTCCCGCGCAGGACCCGCTCCGCGGCGAGCACGGAGGTCTCGGCCGTCAGCGTGTAGCCCTCGAGCGATTCGACGGTTCCCTCCACGGCGCGCCCCTCGCCGTCCTCGACGCGCCCCCAGAGGAGAGACCGTTCGCTGGCGCGCTCCTCGGCGGTCGGCCCGGCGATCCCCTTCTTCACCCAGGCCGAGAGGAGGGCCTGGAACGGACCGAACCCGGCCATCGGAAGGAGCGAGCGGGCCCACCGAAGCGCCGAGACGTGCGACGGGGCCATCGCCATGTAGGTCTCGATGTTCGGGATTCCCGTGGAGCGGTAGGCCGTCGAGAGGTCCCCCCACGGAATGGTCGTGGCGTACCGGGGCCTGTCGGGGAAGGGAATCGTCCTCGCCTTCCATCCGACGGGCACCGAGACGAGCTTTCCGGCAACGCGCGCGACGCCCCCTTTCGGCAGCCCTTCGAGCATCGTCCGGGCGGTTCCCGCCGACACGCCGAACCCGCGGAAGGCGAGCTGGAGGCGGACGGCGCCCGGAAGCGCCAGGGCCAGCGCCGCCGCGAGGCAGTCGGACGGGACGACGTCGAACCCGACCCCTGGAAGGAGGACGACGCCCGCCTTCACCGCATCGGAGTGCCGGGCGAAGACCGCCTCGAAGACGCCGATCTCCCCGGTGATGTCGAGGTACGGCACCCGCGCCTTCAGGCAGGCGGCCAGGACCGGGGCGCTCGTTCTGGAGAAGGGGCCGGCGGCCAGGAGCACCGCCCCGAACGGGGAGAACCTGTCCGCGAGCCGCCGCGGCGCCTCGTCGAGGGCGAAGACCTCGAACGGCACGCCCCGTTCGCCCGCCAGGGGCTCGATCTCCTCCCGTCGCCGGCCGGCGATCGTCACGGAAAGACCCCGGTCCAGCGCGGCCCCGAGCACCAGCCGGCCGGTGTAGCCGTTGGCCCCGTAGAGCAGGAGTCGTTTCTTCGCGGAAGACACGGGCAGCCCGATGGTACGCCGTCCGCTCCCATCGTGAACATGGCGACCGACGCATGGAACCCCGGGCCAGTAAGCGAAGCTGCTCCGAGATCGAGCCGCGTCCGTCTTCGACCTCCTCGACCTCGTCGAGCCCGCGACGGGCCGCCCGGGCTCCCGGCAGGCGTCCCGGCACCGGCCGCCGCGAGGCGGCGTGAAGGGGAGCCGGGACCCTCTGCTAACGTCCCCGGTGTGCGGGGTGAGCCCCGCGGGAGGTCTCCCGTGACGACCAATGCTGCACGCCACGAGACGGTGGCGGTCCGGGTGGGAAAGGTGACGGTCGGCGGCGGAGCCCCCGTCGTCGTGCAGTCGATGACGTCGACCGACACGGCCGACGTGGCGGCCACCGCGAAACAGTGCCTCGAGCTGGCCGCCGCCGGCTCCGAGCTCGTCCGCGTGACCGTGAACCTTCCCGAGGCGGCGGCGGCGGTTCCCGAGATCCGCCGGCGGCTCGACGCCGAGGGGTGCGACGTCCCGCTCGTCGGGGACTTCCACTACAACGGGCACACGCTGCTGACGAGCTACCCGGAGATGGCGAAGGCTCTCGCAAAATACCGAATCAATCCCGGAAACGTCGGCACCGGCCGCAGGCGCGACGAGCAGTTCGCCACCATCTGCGCCGTCGCCCGCGAGCACGGCAAGGCGGTGCGGATCGGCGTCAACGGCGGCTCGCTGAACCAGGAGCTCGTCCTCTCGAAGATGCAGGAGAACACCGACCGGGGGCTCGGACGCAGCTCCGGCGAGATCCTGAACGAGTGCATGATCCTCTCGGCGCTGCAGTCGACGGAGCTCGCCCTCGAGTGCGGCCTCGCCCGGGAGCAGATCGTCATCTCCTGCAAGGTGTCCCGTCCGCGGGAGCTGATCTCCCTCTACCGCGACCTCGCCGCCCAGACCCGCCAGCCGCTCCACCTCGGCCTCACCGAGGCGGGAATGGGGACGAAGGGGCTCGTCTGGTCGTCGGCGGCGATGGGGGTCCTCCTCGCGGAGGGGATTGGCGACACGATCCGCGTCTCCCTCACCCCGCGGCCCGGCGGCGACCGGCGCGAGGAGGTCTACGCGGCGTGCGAGCTCCTCCAGTCCCTCGGGATCCGGACGTTCGCACCGAGCGTCACCGCCTGCCCCGGCTGCGGCCGGACGACGTCGTCCACCTTCCAGGAGCTCGCCGAACGGATCCAGGGGTACGTGCGGGAGAAGATGCCGGCCTGGAAAGCCGAGCGCGAGGGGGTCGAGACGATGACGCTCGCCGTGATGGGGTGCATCGTCAACGGCCCCGGAGAGTCGAAGGCCGCCAGCATCGGCATCAGCCTGCCCGGAACGGGCGAGGCGCCCAGCTGTCCGGTGTACGTCGACGGGCAGAAGTTCACGACGCTGAAAGGCTCCACCGAGGAGCTTTCCGCCGCCTTCCGGGCTCTCGTCGACGACTACGTCGCGACGAAGTACCCGTTCCGGGAACCGGCGAAACGCGAAGCGAACGGTTCCGCCGACGCGCCTCCCCCGGATCGCGATAACCTCCGCGCGAAATGAGAGGACCTTCCTCCGACCGGTTCGACGGCAAGGCGGCGGTCAAGGGGACGATGCTCCGGGCTCACCTGAGCTGGGCGGCAAACCGTTTCGGGCCGGGTTTCGAGACCGTGAAGCAGGGGCTCTCCGCCCCCACCCTCGCCCTCCTCTCCCGCCCCGTCCTCCCCACCGACTGGATCCCGGTCTCGGCTCTTTTCGAGCTCGACCGGGCGATCGCCGCCGCGGCCGGGGGGGATCCCGAGGAGACGTGGCTCGCCCTCGGCCGCCACTCCGCCGCGCTCAACCTCACGGGCGTCTACAAGGGCTTCATCAGCGGCGAGCCCCACCGCTTCTTCGAGCGGATGACCGTCCTGCACCACCAGTTCCAGACGTTCGGCCGGTCGGTCTACGAGCGGCTCGGCGACAACTCGGGACGCGTGCGGATCGAGAGCCCGGCGGTCTACTCGCCGGTCTACTGCATCTCCGGCCGGGGCTACTACGAGGAGGCGCTCCGTCTCCTCCTGGCCCCCGGCCCCATCGTCGTCCGGCATTCCGCCTGCGTGGCCGACGGCGCCCCGGTCTGCGTCTTCGAGCTCTCCTGGTGAAACCCGCCCCGGGTGGGGAGTACGGCCCCGACGGAGACTTCGAGCTTCTCGAGCACGTCGCGCGGACGATCGACGACTTCGTCCTCGTGACGGACGTCCAGGGGAACCTGACCTACGTCAACGAGGCGGTCCTCGCCCGCTCCGGCTGGACCCGCGAGGAGCTGCTCGGAAAACAGTGGCGGCTCTTCCTCGGAGACGTGAACCCGCCCGGCCTCGCCGACGCGATCACGGCGGCGACCCGCTCCGGCGGGTTTCGCGGGGACATCCGCAACGTGACCCGGCAGGGAGAGGTCCTCTGGGTCTCCCTCCAGACGTCCCTGCTGCTCCGGGACGGCGAGGTCGCGGGCTACGTGTCGATCTCGCGGGACATCGGCGAGCGCAAGCGCGTCGAGGGAGAGCTGACGGCGGCGCGCGACGCGGCCGAGGCCGCGAGCCGGGCCAAGACCGAGTTCCTCGCCAACATCAGCCACGAGATCCGGACCCCGATGAACGCGGTCATCGGCATGGCGGGCCTCCTCCTGGAGACGTCCCTGACGCCCGAGCAGCAGGATTACGTCGAGACGATCCGGACGAGCGGCGACACCCTCCTGACCCTCCTGAACGACGTTCTCGACTTCTCGAAGATGGAATCGGAGCGTCTCGAGCTGGAGAGCCGCCCCTTCTCCCTGCGCGACGCGGTGGAGGACTCCTTCGACCTCGTCGCCCCGGGCGCGGCGGCCAAGGGCCTCGACCTCTCCTTCCGGATCGACCCGTCGGTCCCCTCGACGCTCGAGGGAGACGTCACGCGCGTCCGCCAGATCCTCCTCAATCTCCTCTCGAACGCCGTGAAGTTCACCCCCTGCGGGGAGATCGTCCTCCGGGCCTCCTCGCGGCCGGCCCAGGAGAGGAAACGGCTGGTCGAGATCGTGGTGCGCGACACCGGGATCGGCATCCCCCAGGAGCGGCTCAACCGCCTTTTCGAGAGCTTCAGCCAGGTGGACCCTTCGACGACCCGGCGCTTCGGGGGGACCGGCCTGGGCCTGGCCATCTGCAAGCGTCTCGCCGAACGGATGGGCGGAGGGATCAGCGTCTCCAGCGATTCGCCCCGCGGCTCCACGTTCCGGGTCACGCTCCTCGCGCTCGAAGGACCGCCCCCCACCATCAGCGAGGCCATGCCCGGGGTGGGACGCCTCGTGGGCCAGAGGGTCCTTCTCGTCGACGACGCCCCCGGATCGCGAGAGACGCTCTCGGAGACGCTCTCCTCGTGGGGAATGGTGGTCCGTGCGACAGCCTCCCCGCAGGAGGCGCTTTCGTGGATCGGGGCGAACGAGCCCTTCGATGTCGCTCTCCTGGACGAGGAGATGCCGGAGCTCGACGGGCGCCGCCTGGCCGAGGGGATCCGGCAGACCCGCGACGCGGACGAGCTCCCTCTCCTTCTCGTCACGTCCCGCGGACGGCGCGCGAGCGGCGACCGCGGAGCCTTCGTCGCGACCCTGGCCCGTCCCGTCCGGCCCCGCTCCCTCGCTTCCGTCCTGGCCGGGCTGTGGGACGACAGCGTCAGCAAGCGGCGCCGCCGGGGGGCCGCACAGGCTCTTCCGAGCGACCTGGCGAAGACGCACCCGCTGCGGATCCTCCTCGCCGAGGACAACGTCGTGAACCAGAAAGTCGCCCTTTCCTACCTCTCCCGGATGGGCTACGCCCCCGACGTCGCCCTGACCGGGAGGGAGGCCCTCGAGGCGGTTCGACGGGAGAGCTACGACGTCGTTCTGATGGACGTCCAGATGCCGGAGATGGACGGCTTCGAGGCGACCCGGCGAATCCGGGCCCTCGGCCCGGACGAAAAGGGACCCTGGATCATCGCCGTCACGGCCAGCGCGATGACCGGCGATCCCGAAAAGTGCTTCGCCGCCGGGATGAACGACTACCTCTCGAAGCCCGTCCGCGTCGAGGAGCTGGCGGCAGCCCTCAGGCGGACGCCCCGCCGGACCCGCCGGGGTCCGCCCGCGGCGGAGCCCCCGATCCTGGTCCCCGGGCCTCTCGAGGCGCTTCGAGGACTGGAGAAGCCGGGCGAAGGGGGGTTCCTCGACTCCCTCCTCGCCATCTTCCGGCGCGACACGCCGCTCAGGATCGAGGAGATGGAGCGTTCCGCGGCGGCGAGCGACGCCGAGACGTTCCGGCGCGCGGCCCACAGCCTCAAGTCGAGCGCCGCCACGCTGGGGGGCGTGCGGGTGGAGGTGCTCTGCGCCCGGATGGAGAAGCTCTCGGCCGAGCCCGGATCGCTCGGCGAGGCCCTGGGCCTCCTGCCGTCGCTCCGGGTCGAGAGTGCCGCCCTCCTCGAAGCGCTCGACGCCGAGGAACCTTCCTGACCCCCTTCCGCCAGCGGCGTTTAGGCCCCTCGCGGAGCTAGACTCCCCGGTGCGCGAAAGCCCCTGGAGGGCCCCCGCGAGGAGCAGGTTCCTATGAGCGCTTACAAGATCGCATGGCTGCCGGGAGATGGCGTGGGCAACGAGGTCATGGAGGCCGCCCGCATCACGCTCGACGCCCTGAAGCTCGACGCCGTCTACACGCACGGCGACATCGGATGGGAATTCTGGTGCTCGGAGGGGGAGTCGTTCCCCCAGCGCACCATCGACCTCCTGAAGGCCTCCGACGCCGCCATGTTCGGCGCCATCACCTCCAAGCCGGTGAAGGCCGCCGAGCTCGAGCTCGCCCCCGAGCTCAAGGGCAAGGGGCTCACCTACCGATCGCCCATCGTCCGGATGCGGCAGATGTTCGACCTCTACAACTGCCTGAGGCCCTGCAAGGCCTACCCGGGCAACCCCCTCAACTTCAAGGAGGGGATCGACCTCGTCATCTTCCGCGAGAACACCGAGGACCTCTACGCCGGGGTCGAATTCTCGCCCGTCCCCGACGCGCTCGCCACGACGCTCAGCGCCCTCAGCAAGCCGTTCGCCCACTTCGCCGAGCTGCCTGGGGACCAGTACGCCATCTCCTGCAAGGTGAACACGAGGAAGGGCTCCGAGCGGATCGTCCGCGCCGCCTTCGACTTCGCCCGGAAGTTCGGCCGCAAGAAGGTGACGATCGTCCACAAGGCGAACGTCGTCCGCGCGACGGACGGCCTCTTCTTCGAGGAAGCGAAGAAGGTCGCCGCCGAGTTCCCCGAGATCGCCGTCGACGACGCGAACGTCGACGCGATCTGCATGTGGCTCCTGAAGAACCCGATGAGCTACGACGTCCTCGTCGCCCCGAACCTCTACGGCGACATCATCTCCGACCTGGCGGCCCAGATGGTCGGCGGCCTCGGCTTCGGCTGCTCGGGGAACATCGGCCTCAAGCTCGGCGTCTTCGAGCCGAGCCACGGCTCGGCGCCGAAGTACGCCGGCCAGTACAAGGTCAACCCGATCGCCACGATCCTCGCCGCGAAGATGATGCTCGACTTCCTCGGCGAGAAGGCGCTGGGCGCCCGCCTCGAGGCCGCCGTCGCGAAGGTCATCGCCGAAGGGAAGGTGAGGACCTACGACATGGGAGGCTCCGCCACGACGCTCGAGATGGGCGAGGCGGTCGCCCGGGCGCTCTGAGGTGACCTGCTTCCGCTTCCACGCGTGCGCCCTCCGGCGCCGCGCGACGGGCGCGCTCAGATGAGCGCAGGGCGCATCGTCCTGCACGAAGTGGGGCCGCGCGACGGGCTCCAGGTCGAAACGAAGGTCGTCCCGACGGAGACGAAGCTCCGCTGGATCGACGCGCTCTGCGCCTCGGGCCTCGACGTCGTCCAGGTCGGCTCCTTCGTCCACCCGGAGAAGGTGCCGCAGATGGCCGACACCGACGAGCTCTTCCGGCGGCTCACGGCACCGGGGGCGGAGCGGAAGGGGCACGCGATCTACTCCGGCCTCGTCCTGAACGAGAAGGGGCTCGACCGCGCCCTCGCCTGCGGCGTCGAGATGGTCTGCCTCGGCGTCTCGGCCTCCGAGACCCACAGCCGGAAGAACACCGGCATGGGGACGACCGAGGCGACGGAGAGAATCGTTGCAACGGCGAAGAAAGCCGTCGAGGCGGACCGCAAGGTCCAGGTCTCGGTCCAGTCGGCTTTCGGCTGCGGCTTCGAGGGCTTCGTCTCCGAGGAAAGGGTCCTCGACATCGCCCGCGCCTACGTCGACGCCGGGCTCCTCACGATTGCCCTCGCCGACACGGCCGGGCACGCGTACCCCGAGCAGGTCGAACGGCTCTACGGGAAGCTCCTCGCGCTCCATCCCGGGATCGAGGCCGCCTGCCACCTTCACGACACCTACGGCGCCGGGATGGCGAACATCTACGCGGCGCTCAGCGCTGGCGCCGTGTCCCTCGAATCCTCCTTCGCCGGCCTCGGCGGCTGTCCCTTCACGAAGGTCGCCGCCGGCAACGTCGCGACGGAGGACCTCGTCCACACGCTCCAGCGGAACGGGGTGCGGACCGACGTCGACCTCGCGCGCCTCATCGAAGTCGCCCGCGACGTCGCGGCGTTCTTCGGGCGCGAGATGCCCGGTCGCGTCCACCGGACCGGGCCCGCCCCCCAGCTGAAGAAACAGGAGACCCCGGCATGACGAAGAAGGCCCTCGAGGGCGTCGTCGTCCTCGACCTGACGAACGTCCTCTCGGGGCCGTTCGCCACGCTCCACCTCGCCCTTCTCGGCGCCGAGGTGATCAAGGTCGAGAACCCGACCGACGGCGACCTGGCGAGGAAGCTCGGCAACGTCCCGAAGCTCAACAAGGAGTTGATGGGGACGAGCTTCCTCGCGCAGAACGCGAACAAGAAGTCGCTCACGCTGAACCTGAAGAAGCCCGAGGCGAAGGAGATCTTCAGGAAGCTCGCGGCCACGGCCGACGTCGTCGTCGAGAACTTCCGCCCCGGTGTGATGAAGCGCCTCGGCGTCGGCTGGGAGACGCTGCGCGAGATCAACCCGCGGCTCGTCTACTGTGCCATCTCCGGCTTCGGCCAGGACGGCCCCGATGCCGACAAGCCCGCCTACGACCAGATCATCCAGGGGCTCTCGGGCGAGATGGACGTCAATGGCGACGAGAGGCTCCACCCGCTCCGGGCCGGCTTCCCCGTCTGCGACACCGTCGGCGGGATGAACGCCGCCTTCGCGATCCTGGCCGCGCTCTTCCACCGCGAGCGGACGGGCGAGGGGCAGTCGATCGACGTCGCCCTCCTCGACTCGATCATGCCGCTGATGGGGTGGGTCTCCGCGAACCTCCTCATCGGAGGGCAGTCTCCGGTCGCCATCGGAAACGACAACTTCACCGCCGCCCCGTCGGGGACGTTCCGGACGCGGGACGGCTTCGTGAACATCGCCGCCAACAAGCAGGAGCAGTGGGAGTCGGTCTGCGACGTCCTCGGCGTCCCCGAGCTGAAGGCGGACCCGCGGTTCGCCGAGCGCGACACGCGGAAGAAGAACCGTCACGCCCTGACTCCGCTCCTCGAGGCGAAGCTCGCCGAGAGGCCGACCGGTGAATGGGTCGACCTCCTGAACGCGAAGGACGTCCCCTCGGGAGACATCCTCTCGCTCGAGGCCGCGCTGAAGCAGCCGCAGGTCGTCCACCGCAAGACTCTCGAGAACGTCGAGACGCCCGGGATCGGCACGCTCCCCCTCTTCAACCTCACGGCGAAGCTCGAGAAGACCCCGGGGTCGATCGACGCGCCCCCTCCGCGCCTCGGCGCGCACACCGCAGAGATCCTCGGCCGGATCGGCTACGCCACGGACGACGTGGCGCGCCTGAAGGCCGACGGAGTCGTGTAAGGAGACCTCCATGGGAAAGACCGTCGTCGAGAAGATCCTGGCGCGGGCCGCGGGCCTCCCCGCCGTCAGCGCCGGGGACGTCGTCGAGCCTCGCGTCGACGTGGCGATGAGCCACGAGAACGCCGCGCTCGTCATCAACCAGTTCCTCGAGATCTACGAGGGGACGGGCATCGAGGCCCACCCCTGGGACGTCTCGAAGATCGCGATCATCTTCGACCACCGCGTCCCGGCCGAGTCGCCGAAGACCGCGTCGAACCAGAAGAAGATCCGCGAGTTCGTCGACAGGCACAAGATCGCCCGCTTTCACGACATCCGCGGAGACGTCGGCGGCATCTGCCACCAGATCCTCCCCGAGTACGGCTACGTGAGACCGGGGCAGGTCGTCGTCGGCACGGACTCCCACACCACGAGCCACGGCGCCCTCGGCGCCTTCTCGTTCGGCATCGGCGCCACCGAGATGGCCTCCGTCTGGACGCTCGGCGTCGCCCTCAACATCGAAGTCCCGACGACGATCAAGATCGAGGTGAACGGCGAGTTCGGCCCGCACGTCGGCCCGAAGGACCTGATCCTCCACGTCGTCGGCACGCTCACGGCCCAGGGCGCCAACTTCCGCGTCCTCGAGTTCCACGGCGAGACGATGCGGAAGATGTCGACCTCCGGGCGCCTCGCCGTCTGCAACATGTCCGTCGAGGCGGGCGCCACGTCGGGCATCGTCCCGGCCGACGAGGAGACGATCCGCTACCTGCGCGAGGAGGCGGGCGTCACCGACCCGATCGAGCCGGTCGTCCCCGACGCCGACGCCGTCTACGAGCGGGTCGTCACGATCGACGTCTCGACGCTCGAGCCCCAGATCGCCTGCCCGCACACGGTCGACAACGTCAAGCCGATCTCCGAGGTCGCCGGCGTGAAGGTCCACCAGATCGTCATCGGCTCCTGCACGAACGGCCGGATCGACGACCTCGAAGCCGCCGCGGACATCATTCGCGGGAAGAAGGTCGCCCAGGGAACGCGGATGCTCGTCTTCCCCGCCTCGGGCCGCGTCTTCCAGGAGGCGCTCGACCGGGGCTACGTCTCCGACTTCATGAGGGCGGGCGCCGTCGTCATGAACGCCGGCTGCGGCCCCTGCCTCGGCGTCCACGAGGGGGCGCTCGGCGACAACGAGGTCGCCGTCTCCACCACGAACCGCAACTTCAAGGGACGGATGGGAAACCCTAAGTCGGAGGTCTACCTCTGCTCCCCCGCCGTCGCCGCCGCATCGGCCGTCGCGGGCGTCCTGTCCGACCCGCGGAAGGGGAACTGACATGGGCAAGGTCGCATTCGTCGTCGGGGACGACGTCTCCACCGACGTCATCTACCCGGGCCGCTACATGGCTACCGTTCTCCCGACCGAGACGCCGCAGTACGCCTTCGCGAACGACCCGGCGCTCAACAACAAGCTGAACGCGAAGCTCGTCCCGCCCGGCTCCGTCCTCGTCGGCGGGAAGAACTTCGGTTGCGGCTCCTCGCGCGAGCAGGCCGTCTCCTGCCTCAAGGGGTGGGAGCTGACGATCGTCGCGAGCGACATCTCCCGGATCTTTCTCCAGAACTCGATCAACCTCGGCCTGAACATCATCACGGCGCCCGGCGTCGAGGCCTCGGAGGGCGACGAGGTCGTCGTCGAGGGGGCGAAGGTCGTCAATCACACGAACGGGAAGTCGTGGGACGTCGTCCCTCTCCCGCCGGCCCGGCAGGCGATCATCGACGCGGGAGGGCTCATCGCCTTCACGCGCAAGCGGATGCTGGAGGCCCAGGCGAAGGGCTGAGGACCGCAGAAGACCGGATTCCCGAAGGGCCGCGCGCAAGCGCGGCCCTTCGCTTTCCCTACTTCCGGAGGGAAGAGCCGTCCGACGTCCAGCTCGATCGCGTCGAACGGCACGATGCGGGCGACATCGCCGTCGCTCCATCCCCCGAGCCGGAGCCACGCCCCGTCCTTCGCCTCGAACGCCTCGAGAATCCGGGCCTCCGGGTCGACGAGCCAGAAGAACGGCACTCCCGAGCGAAGGTAGAGCGCCGGCTTGACGAGGCGGTCCATTCGAGCCGACGAGGGAGAGACGATTTCCGAGACCCAGTCGGGGACGATCCGGACGGGCCGCTCGGACGGGAATCGCGGCATCCGCTCCCGTCGCCAGCCCGACAGGTCGGGCCTCACGATGTCGTGGGGCGTCAGCTCCACGTCGATCTCCGGGACGATCCACCAGCCCCCCGGGCCCTTCGGGTCATACTGGAACGGAACCCCGACGAAGCCCGACATCGCCCCTTCGATGAACCCGTGCCGCGGCAGCGGGCTCGGGGCCGACCAGAGCTCCCCGTCGACGACCTCCGTGCGGTCGCCCTCGGGGAGAGAGGCAATGTCGTCCCAGGTGGCGGGACGGTGCGCGGCTCTCGACATCGCGGGAATCATAGTCGTCCGGCCCGCGGCCCTTCCCCGGACCCGTCCTCCCGGACTTCCCCCGCCTCGTCCTTCACCTGCTCGACGAGCGTCTCCACCCGCCGGTCGGCCTGGAGGTGCTTCTGCAGGTCGAGGAGGCCGGCGCCGGCGAGGTTGGGGCGGGCGCTCGGCTTGCCGTAGATCCGCTGCTGCCGCTTCCCCTCGAGGAGGACGAGGAGCACGAGGAGGGGAATCCCGACGACGAAGGCCATTCCGAGAGTCGTCACGGCGGAAGTCTACGGCGGGGGCGTCCGTCCGGCCTGCCTCTGCGTAGTACCTGTGATGAGAACGAAACGACCCGCCGCGATCCTCGTCCTCCTCGCCCTCGCGTCGGCAGCGGAGGTGGCGATGGCGACCGAAGAACCGAAGCACCGCGTGCTCGATAAGAAAGACGGGTTCGAAGTGCGTCTCTACGAATCCCAGGTCGTCGCCGAGACGGTCGTCGAAGGGGAATTCGGCGGCGGCGGGAACGAAGGATTCCGGCGCCTGGCGGGCTACATCTTCGGCGGCAACGACGGTGGCCGGAAGATCGCCATGACCGCCCCGGTGGCCCAGGAGCGCCAGACCGGTCCGCGCGACGGCACGAAGATCGCCATGACCGCTCCCGTCTCCCAGGAGAAGCGCGGCGAAGGCTGGACCGTCGCGTTCACCATGCCGTCCGAGCTGACCAGGGCGGCCCTGCCGAAGCCGAACGACCCGCGCGTCACCCTCCGCGAGGTTCCCGCCAGGCGCGTCGCGGCCGTGACCTTCAGCGGCACGTGGGGGGCCGAACGGTTCGACACCGTCGCCAGGGAGCTCCTCGGAAAGCTCGACGCGGCCGGGCTCGCCCCGTCCGGCCCGCCCGTCTACGCGCGCTACAACCCGCCCTGGACCCCCTGGTTCCTGCGGAAGAACGAGGTGCTCGTTCCGCTCGGGGACGTCCCGGACCCCACCGCGCCCCGCTGACGGGCAGGCGGATCGCCGCGCCGCGCCGTCCCGGCCTAACATGCGCGGGATGGACCTCGCGGTATCCGAGAAGCGCTGGAGGCCGAAGGCGCCGCTGGAGGAAAAGACACTCCTGGACACCGGGGCTGTGGGGACCGCGTGACGGTCCGGCCTCGCCGCTCCGTCCTCTACGTCCCCGGCTCGAACGCGAAAGCCCTCGCGAAGGCCCGGACACTCCCCTGTGACGCGCTGATCCTCGACCTCGAGGACTCCGTCGCGCCGGAGGCGAAGGAAGCGGCGCGCGGGGCGGTCCTCGCAGCCCTGGCCGAGGGCGGGTACGCCCCGCGCGAGATCCTCGTCCGCGTCAACGCGCGGGGGACGGAGTGGTTCGAGGCGGACGTCTCTGCACTCGCCCGGTCCTGTGCGGACGGGCTCGTCCTGCCGAAGGCCGAGTCTCCGACGGACGTCCTCGCCACAGCGGCCCTCCTCGCCGGCTCGGGCGCGCCGCCCGGACATCCCCTCTGGCTGACGATCGAGACGCCGCGGGGCGTCCTGTCGACCGCCGCCCTCGCGGGGGCGCACCCGGATGTCGCGGGCCTCGTCGCGGGGACCTCCGACCTGACGAAGGACCTCCGCGCCCGGCACGTCCCCGGCCGCGAGCCCCTCCTCTTCTCGCTCTCCTCCATCGTCCTCGCCGCCCGCGCCCACGGCCTCGTCGCCCTCGACGGCGTCCACCTCGCGCTCGACGACGAGAGCGGCTTCGCCGCGTCGTGCCGTCAGGGGCGCGACCTCGGGTTCGACGGAAAGACGCTGATCCACCCGCGGACGATCGAGGCCGCGAACCGGTTCTTCGCACCCGATCCGGAAGAGGTCGACGCGGCGCAGAGGCTCCTCGCGGCGTGGCGCCAGGCCCGGGCCGAGGGGCGCGGGGTGACGGTCTTCGAGGGGCGCCTCGTCGAGGAGCTTCACGCGCTCGAGGCCGAACGGCTCGTCACCCTGGCGGTCGCGATCGCGGCGCTCGGACCCGACTGACACCCCGGTCCCGGCGTTCGGCCCCGCGGCCGGATCCGTGTTTCCCCCCGCGCAGCGGATCACTCCGGGTACGATGCCGGCGGGAGAAGCCGTCGATGGATGCCGAGATACTCCGGAAGTTCGAAGGGAGCCTGGCGCGCTGCCTGGCCGATCCGGACTTCCTCGACATCTTCTACGGGAACTTCCTCTCTTCCTCCCCCAAGGTGCGCGAGAAGTTCGCCGGGACCGACTTCGAGCGCCAGAACAGGGCTCTCCAGGCGTCCTTCGACACGATGCTCAAGGCCGCCCGGGACGAGGAGAACGGCCCGGAGACGTACCTCGGCCCGCTCGCCGAACGGCACGGGGCCCGGCAGCTCCGGGTTGGAGCCGAGCTCTACGACTTCTGGCTCGACAGCCTCCTGAAAACCGTCAAGGTCTGCGACGCGGGGTGGTCGGAGGAGGTCGAGCAGGCGTGGGAGGCCGTCATGGGGGTCGGTATCCGCTACCTCTGCTCGCGTTACAACTCCTAGCGCCCCGAAGGCGCGCGGTCCGCGCCAAGGGTGCGTAAGATCCCGCGCCGTGAGCCGAATCCTCTCCGTCCTCGACGTCGTGAAGCACTACGGGAAGGTGAAGGCCGTCGACGGCGTCTCCTTCGAGGTCGCCGCGGGGCGCATCACCGGCCTCCTCGGGCGCAACGGCGCCGGGAAGACGACGACCCTCCGGATGATCACGGGCGTCCTCCACCCCGACAGCGGCAGGGTCGAGCTTTTCGACAAGGGGGTCGACGAGGCTCGCGACCGGCTCGGCTACCTCCCCGAGGAGCGCGGCCTCTACCGGAAGATGCGCGTCCTCGACCACCTCCTCTTCCTCGCCGAGATCAAGGGCCGCCCCCCCGCCACGATGCGCTCGGCTGCCGAGCGGTGGCTGAAGCGCTTCGAGCTCTGGGAGAAGCGGGACGCCAGGGTCGAGGCGCTGTCGAAGGGGAACCAGCAGAAGGTCCAGCTCGCGGGCGCGCTCCTCTTCGACCCCGACCTCGTCGTCCTCGACGAGCCGGGCTCCGGGCTCGACCCTGTCAACGTCGTCCTCGTCAGGCGGCTCCTCCAGGAGCTGGCCGCGGAGGGGAAGGCGATCCTCCTCTCGACGCACCAGATGGGCGAGGCCGAGAAGCTGTGCGACGAGATCGTCCTCGTCCACGACGGACGGGTCGTGAAGGCCGGCCCGCTCGCCGAGGTGAAGGCCTCGGGCGGGAGGGACGCGGTTCACGTCGAGTTCGAGGGAGACGCCGCGTTCCTCGCCGATCTGCCCGGCGTCGCGTCGGCCCGCGTCGACACGAACCGGGCCGAGCTTCGTCTCGCGCCCGGGGCCGACGCGCAGGCGGTCCTCTCCGCCGCGGTGGGCCAGCTGCGCATCCTCCGGTTCGAGGTCGTCGCGCCGTCGCTCGAGGAGGTCTTCCTCGAGGCCGTCGGCGGCGGGACGGCGGAGGAGGTGGCGGCGTGAGAAAGCTCTGGGCCGTCTTCAAGCGCGAGTACCGCGAGACGGTGCGCAAGCCGTCGTTCCTCGTCATGACCGTCCTCGCCCCGTTCCTGATGGCGGCGCTCATGATCGTCCCCGCCCTCCTCGCCGTGAAGGGAATGGGCGAGCGGCGCGTCGCCCTCCTCGACGGCACCGGACGCCTCGGAGACGTGGCCGGCGCTCTCCGGAAGGAGTCGCCCGCGGGCTCTTCTTCCTTCGCCGGCGGCGGGCGCCGGGAACGCGACGGGGGGCCGGCGGGAAAGATCGTGCCCGAGTACGTCGACCTTTCCGCCGCAGACCTCAAGAACGCCGTCGGCCCGTACCTCGCCCGCCTCTCGAAGGATTCGACGCCGAAGGAGAAGCTCCTCGACGGCGTCCTGCTGATCCCGGCGGACGCCTTCCAGCGGCCGTTCACGAATCTCACCTATTTCAGCCGCTCGGCCGTGGACCTCCTCGCCCAGGAGCGGCTCGGGCGCGCCGTGAACCGGGCGCTCCAGCGGCAGCGCCTCGCCGCGAGGGGGCTGGAACCGGCGGACGTCGACCTCCTCCTCTCACCGCTCCCCGTCCAGACGGTCCAGGTCACGAAGTCGGGACAGGAGCGGACGGGAGGCGAGGGGAGCTTCGTCGTCGCGATGGTCTTCATGGCGCTCCTCTTCATCCCGTCGCTCGTCTACGGGCAGGAGGTGATGCGGGGCGTGATCCAGGAGAAGACGGACCGGGTCGTCGAGATCCTCGTCTCGTCGATGACGCCGATGGAGCTCCTCTCCGGCAAGATCCTCGGGATGGCCGCCGTCGGCCTGACGCAGATGGCCGTCTGGCTCGCGATGGGCGGGTTGTTCGCCGGGTCGGGGTTCTCCCAGGCGCAGACCGCGGGACTCGACCTCTCGACCATCCTCCACCCGTCCATCGCGGTCTGGTTCGTCGTCTTCTTTCTCCTCTCCTACCTCGTCACCGTCGGCGCCTACGCGGCGGGCGGCTCGATCGTCAGCTCGGAGAAGGAGGCGCAGCAGGTCCTGACGCCGGTCATGCTCGTCTTCATGGTCCCGTGGTTCCTGATGATGCCGATCCTGACGAACCCCGACTCGACCCTCTCGGTCGTCCTCTCCCTCGTCCCGATCTACACCCCGATGACGATGTTCGTGAGGATCCTCGTCTCCGAGCCGCCGGCGTGGCAGGTCGCCCTTTCCCTCGTCCTCTCGGTTGCCACGATCGCCTTCCTCCTGAAGGCGACCGCGAAGATCTTCCGGGCCGGCCTCCTCGCCACCGGGAAGCGGCCGACGATTCCCGAACTGTGGCGCTGGCTGAAGGCCGCCTGATCGACACCTTCTCTTTTCGGCGGGGAGACCGGATGGTGAAACGCGAGAGGGACAGGCACGGGAGAGCGCCGCAGGCGTCTCCGGGCTCGCCCGCCAGCGCTCGGGCGAAGACGGAGAGGCGAATCTTCCTCCCCGCGGTCGTTCTCGTCGCCCTCGCCCTGGCGGGGACCGTCGACGAGCAGACGATCGGCTCGGTCCCGGACGAGCAGCAGATGGCCTACACCGCCGTCGCACTGGCCGAGCTGGGCGAGATCGGCATCGGTCGCGGCCAGGTCTTTACCGTGCCGCGTGCCGGAGGCGATGCGGTATCACCGTACGGGATGGGGCTCTCTCTCGTGGAGGTCCCGGTCGCGCTTGCCGCCCAGGCGTGGGAGCGTTCGTTCGGCCCCCGGTCCTCCCAGACGCTCTACGCCGCCCTCCAGATCCTCCTCGTCCTCCTGGCTTCGGCTGCCGCCGGGCAGCTCGCCGGGATCCTCGGCGCCTCGAGACGGGGAGAAGTCCTCGCGATGGCCGGAAGCGCACTCGCTTCGCCTCTCTGGGCCTACACGGGGACGGGGTTTTCGGAACCCCTCCAGGCCGCCTGCCTGGCAGGAGCGCTTCTCTTCGCGGCCCGGGCCGTCCGGTCGACGGCCGGCAAGGACCTCGGCCTGGCCGCAGCGTCCGGCTTCCTGGCGGGATGGGCGCTGCTGACGAAGAGCACGAACATCGTCCTCGTCCCGCTCGTTCTCCTGCCGCTCCTCCTCGACGAGGTCTCCGGAAGGACGAGTGAAGGGAAGCGGAAGCTGGGTGCTGCTGCCTCCGCCGGGCTGCTTCTCCCCTCCGTTCTCTGGCTCGTCTTCGAGGTCGTCCGGTTCGGTCGCCCCTTCAGCTCCTACGGCGAGCAGGGGTTCTCGCATCCTCCTCTGGACGGAGCGTGGCGCCTCCTCGTGGGCGCCAACGAGGGCCTCTTCCTGTATTTCCCCCTCTCTCTCCTCGGACTGGCGCTGATTCCCGCCCTTGCGCGGAAACCAGAGACCCGGGGGACTGCGTGGGGTATCGGTGCGACGTTCCTCTGCCTCCTGGGGCTCCACGCCGCCTGGTGGGCGTGGGACGGCACGCACGGATGGGGTCCACGCTTCCTCGTTCCCGCCGTCCCCCTCCTGGCCGCCGCTGCGTGTACGGCGGCGGCGAGCCGGCCCGCGAAGGCGCGAAGCTTCCTGCTCGCCGCGGGGGTGCTCGTGAACCTCCTCGGCATCCTGCAGCCCGAAGCGACGGCATCCTGGTACGTCGCGTCGATCGGAAAGGCGCCGATCCCCGAGGGCGAGGCGAAGCGATTCCCACGCCCCTACGTCACTCGCGGGGCGGACGGGGGTTCGCACACGGCGTCCCTCTTCCTCGCCGCCTCCGACCACTCCTTCTCCCCGTTTCGGACCCACCTCTTCCTCCTCCGGCTCCGTCTCGCGAACCTCGCGCCGGAGGAACGGCTCAGGCTCCTCCAGTCGCCTCCGTGGAGAGATTCCCACCCGCGTCTCCTTCCCAGGCTCGAGTACCCCGTCTACACGAGCTTCGGAGTCGTCACCCGCAACCTGACCGAACCGTTCTCCTGGCCCTGGCTGGGACGGGCGACCCTCTCCGATGCCGGCGAGCGGCCCCTGACGTTCCTCGGCCTCCGGGGAACGGGACTCGCCGACCAGGTGGGACGCAAGCTCGACACCGGGAAGACGGAAACGGCGATCTCCCTCTCCCGCCGGCTTCACGAGGTGGACCCCTCGCACCTTTCGGCGGCTCTCCTTTCGGAGTCGCTCCGGCTCTCGGGAAGAGGGGATGAGGCCCGGACCGTGCTCAGAGAGCTCGCGCCGGACCACGCCGGCTCTCCTTTCGTCCTGACCGAGGCCGCTCTCCTCGCTCGTGACGCCGGAGACGAGCCCGGCGCCCGGGCGATTCTCTCGGCCGCGCAGGCCCAGGTGGGCAGCCCGATCCTCGGCCGGGCTCTGGCGAGCCCTCTTTCCGGGTGGCCCCTGACGCTGCGGGAAATGACGGGGGAAGCCCGGTCGGACCAGCCGCCGGGTTCCCCTCGCTGACGATCCTCTTCGTTTCCCGATGCCTCTCGAACCGCCGGGACGGCTGCGTCGGGAAGTCCGACGCGGTCGTCGGGATTTCCGGCACGCGGCGAGGGCCGGCTGACGCGCCCGTTTCCGATATCTCTCTTTAAACGGCTCATCTCGAGGCACTTCCAAGCCACATCCCGCTCCGGGCCGCCGTCGGCACGCGTCATGCAGCTCCATGGGTGCGCCGGTTCCCCCGCGAGGGAAATCCCGACGCGAGGAGGTTTCCCATGCAGCCCACAGACACCGAGATCCTCTGGCTCAACCTGACGAACGCAGGTCTCGGCCTCGCAACCCTCGCCGGGATCGGCGTCCTCGCCTGGTCCGCCGTCCGCGAGCTCGCCGAGCGTGCGAAGAGCCGCGTTTCCGTTCACGCCCTCGACCCGCACTCCGCCTTCATCCCCGAGCTCGGCCTCACGATGGCCGACGGCGGCGAGAAGATCGACGAGGACGAGAAGAGGGCGAAGGAAGAGGAGAAGTAGCCCAGGGGGCTATCGAGGATCCAGCCGTGCGTTGCCCCTTCCTTCGCGAGGCGCACGTCCAGTCGTGCCAGGCCTCCCCGTTCCGCAAGCAGATCGTGCGGAGCGGGGGTGCGGCCGGCGAACGGTGCGGAACCGCCGCGTGGCGGGAGTGCTCCGTCGCCCGCGAGCTGACCGAGGAGCACCCGAGCGCCGGCACCTGCCCGTTCCACTCGGAGTCGCTCGTCCAGTACTGCTCCACGGCCCCGGTGACGAAGTTCATCCCCTGGAGCGACCAGGCCTTTTCCCGGTGCGGCAGCGAGTCCCATCGCTTCTGCGACCTCTACCTCGCCCTCGCCCGGACCCCCGCTCCCGCGGCGATCCCCGGCGAGCCCGCCCCGGCGACCGCGGACGCCGATGGCATCCCCGTTCCTGGCTGGCTCTGGTTCGCCTCGAGCCACACGTGGCTCGACATCGCCTCCGACGGCGTCTGCCACATCGGGGTCGACGCCTTCCTCGCGCGGACGCTCGGCGGGATCGACCGGGTCCAGTTCGTGACGTCGAAGGGGCTCGAGAGGCCCGCCGCCGTCCTCACCGTCCGCGACGTCGACATCACCGTCTCGTTTCCGAACCCCGTCTTCATCACCGCCGTGAACGGCGCGCTCCGGGCCGACCCGGCCCGCCTCGCCCGCGACCCCTACGGCCTCGGATGGCTCTTCGAAGGGATCGTCCGCGACCGCACCGTCGTCGGGAACGGCACGCCGAAGATCGCCGACGGCCTCCTGCGCGGCAGCGCCGCGACGGCCTGGATGCGGCGCGAAGGGCTCCGCCTGCGCGCCCTCGCCGAGGCGGCCTCGGAGCGGATCTCCGGCGTCCGCCTCGCCGCCGACGGCGGGCTTCCCGCTCCCGGCCTCATCCGGACCCTCCCGCACGAGGAGGCGCTCCGCCTCTCCCACCTTCTCCTCTCCACCTCCACCGACGAAGAGAGGTTCTCGTGAAGCTTCCGGCCCCCGTGTCGTTCGCCGTCGGCCTCGTCCCCGCGCTCGCGGCCGGCTGGCTGCTCTTTCCCCGCCTCCTCTACAGGACCGAGGCGCAGCCCCTCGCGTTCAACCACAAGGCGCACGCCGAAGGCGGCATGGCCTGCACCGACTGCCACGCCGTGGCCGAAAACGGCCGCTTCGCCGGCCTCCCCTCCACCGAGTCATGCGCCGGTTGCCACGCCGAGAAGGGCGAGAGCAAGACCATCAACGCGCTCGTCGCCAGCTACGTCGAGCCGGGACGCGAAGTGCCGTGGCTCGTCCACGCCCGCCAGCCCGACAACGTCTACTTCCCCCACGCGCCGCACGTGACGACGGGCAAGCTCGCCTGCACGCGCTGCCACGGCCCGGAGGGCGAATCGACGACGCCGCGGGCCTACCAGGTCAACCGGCTGTCGGGCTACTCGCGCGACCTCTGGGGCCCGTCGATGACGAGAGCCGGCCGGAAGGAATGGCAGGGAATGAAGATGTCCGACTGCATCCACTGCCACCGCGCGGGCGGACGCGAGAGCGCCTGCCTCGACTGCCACAAGTGAAGAGGACGGCATGAAGCTCGAACTCTCCCGCCGTGACCTCTTCCTGGCAGGCGGCGGTGCCGTCGCCGGGATCGCCCTCTCGCCGGTCCCCTGGAAGCTCCTGGACGACCTGGCGATCTGGACCCAGCAGCCGTCGACGCCGACGCCCCGCCCCGCCGGGCCGCTCGCGTTCCGGCACACGTCGTGCTCGCTCTGCCCGGCGTCCTGCGGCCTGAAGGCACGCTGCTTCGGGGCGCAGCCCGTCGGTTTCTCCGCGGTGCCCGGCCATCCGGCCAGCGACGGCGGCCTCTGCCCGCTCGGCCTGACGGCCCACCACCTCGCGAAGCACCCGTTCCGCGCGACGCTCCCCGAGCGCGTCTCGGGCGGCAAGCGGGAACGGATCGACCGCGCCGCCGCGGTGGCGACCCTCTCGGCCGCCCTCGCCGCGTGCGGCAAGAATCCGAAACGGATCTTCGCCGTCGTCGACGGCCGCCCCGGCCGGAGCCTCTCGCGCACCTGGCGAGCCCTCGCGACGGCGACCGGCGGCCTCTACGTCACCCCTCCCGCGGCCGGAGCGAGCCGCTCGCTCGAGGCGCTCGGGAAGAGATTCGACGGAGGCTCGCTCGCGCTCGGCGTCGACTTCTCGAAGGCCCGCCGCGTCGTCTCCTTCGGAACGCCCGTCCTCACCGACGCCGGAACGCCGGGGCTCCTCGCGCGCCTGCGCGCCGAGAGCCGCCGCCGCCCGGCCGCCGAACGGATCGAGGTGATCCAGGTCGAGGCGACCCGCAGCCGCGGCGCCGCGCTTGCCGACCGCTTCGTCCCGATCGCCCCCGGGACCGAGGCGGCCTTCGCCCTCGGCCTCGCGCACGTCCTCCTCGACGAGAAGCTCGCCGACGCGGCGTTCCTCGCCGCGCGGACGAGCGGGCTCGACGAGTTCGCCAGCCTGGCCGCCCGCTTCGCCCCGGCCCTCGTCGAGCAGAAGACCGGCGTCCCGGCCGGCGTCGTCACGGCGCTGGCGCGCGACCTCGCCGCCAGCCTCCCGGCTCTCGTCCTCGGTGGCGACCCGGCGTCCGCGCCTCTCTCCGCCGAGGCCGAGGCGGCGATCGCCTCCCTGAACCTCCTCCTCGGGGCTCCCTTCGGCCCGCTCCCGGTCCGCGCCGACGCGCCCCGCGAAGCGGACGGCGACGCGAAGCTCGCGTCGGCGACGCCCTTCGACGCGCTCCCCGACGGCTCGGTCGGCCTTCTCCTCCTCGACGCCACGGTGGCCGAGGGACTCGTCCCGTGGGAGCGCCTGAAGCGCGCGCTCTCCGACGGCGCCCTCGTCGTCAGCCTCTCCCCCTTCCGCGCCGGCCTCGGCGAGAAGGCGACCCTCCTCCTCCCCGGCCCGGCGCCTCTCGAAGCGATGCTCGAGCTGGAAGGCCCCTCCGACGCGCCGCTTTCGACCCTCGCCCTCGCGCCCGCGCTCCTTCTTCCCCCGAAGGACCTCCCTCTCCCCGAGGAGATCGTCCGCGAAGCCACCGCCGCCGCGGGGCTCTCCCTGCCGGCTCCGTCCTCCGGCCGCGCCGCGGCGCTCCTCGCGTCGAAGCGCGGACGGATCTACGACCCGTCGGCCGCCTCTTTCGAGCCCCTGGCCGGCATCGCCTCCGTCGACGCCCTCGCCGAGCTCTTCGCCCGCGGCGCCTGCTGGATCGACGACGCAGCCCCCGAGCCGAAGGGTCGATTCGCTCTTCTCCGGGAGGGCGAGGCCCCTCGCCTCCTCGAGGCCGCTCTCGGCGCCCCTTCCGCGCTTCCGGCCCGCCTGACGACCCTCCCCCGGGAGTCCGTGTCGGCGGCTCCCCCATCCCTCCTCCTCACGAAGCTGACCCGCGAGACCACCCTCTTCACCCCGCCCGCCGCCGCGAACGCCTCTGCCGCCAGGGCGTGACCACATGCACACCACGAAACACTCCTCCACCCTTCCCGCCCACCGCTACACGCTCGTCGTCGACCTCGACCGCTGCACTGGCTGCGGCGCCTGCGGTACGGCCTGCGCGGTGGAGAACAACATCCCTCCGGCGAACGAGAAGGCGACCGAGCGGACCGGCACCGTCTGGATGCGGGTTCTCGAAGCGCCCGCCTCCAGCGCCGCCGGAGGACCGACGACGTTCGTCCCGATCCCCTGCCAGCAGTGCGACAACCCGCCCTGCGTCGACGTCTGTCCGCAGCGGGCCATCGAGTACGACCCCCGCACCGGGATCGTCGGGCAGATTCCCGTCCGCTGCCTCGGCTGCCGCTACTGCATGGTCGCCTGCCCGTACCACACCCGCTCCTTCAACTGGTGGAGCCCCGAGTGGCCCGCCGGGATGGAGTCGACGCTGAATCCCGACGTCTCCGTCCGGACCCGCGGCGTCGTCGAGAAGTGCAACTTCTGCGTCCAGCGGCTCCAGGCCGCGAGGGCGAAGGCCTCGGCCGCGGGGCAGAAGGAGATCGACCCGGCCGACTACGTTCCCGCCTGCGTCGAGGCGTGCCCCTCGCGGGCACTCTACTTCGGCGACGCGGCCGACGAGAAGAGCGAGGTCGCCGTCCTCTCGAAGGACGGGGAGAGCTTCCGCCTCCTCGCCGCGCTCGGCACCGGACCCAAGGTCTTCTACCGCTCGTCGGACCCCGTCGTCCGCGAGCGCCTCTCCCGCACGGGGGTGACGCGTGGATGACACCCTGATCGGTCGCGGACTCAGGCGCACGACCCTGCCGCGCTTCCTTCTCTGGCTCGTTCCCTGGGCCGCCCTCCTGGCCCTCGGCGTCTATGCCGTCTACCTCTGCTTCGCCGTCGGCCTGAACCAGACGAACATGGACAACCGGTTCGCGTTCGGCCTCTGGATCTACCTCGACCTGACGGTCATCGCCCTCGGCGCGGGCGCCTTCTTCACCGGCTTCCTCCTCTACATCCTGAAGAAGAAGGAGCTGAAGGCCGTCATCAACAGCGCCGTCGTCATCGGCTTCATCTGCTACAGCGGCGCGGTCGGGATCCTGATGGTCGACGTCGGCCAGCCGCTCCGCGCCTGGTTCACGTTCTGGCACCCGAACGTCCACTCGATGCTGACCGAGGTGACGTTCTGCCTCACCCTCTACCTCTCGGTCCTCGCGATCGAGTACGCGCCGCTCGTCCTGAAGAACCGCCGCGTCAAGGAGGTCCCGGGCGCCCTCGTCCTCGAGCACCAGCTTCACAAGGTGATGGTCGTCTTCGCCGGGATCGGAACGCTCCTCTCCTTCTTCCACCAGGGCTCCCTCGGCGGGCTCTACGGCGTCCTGCGCGGCAACCCGTTCGCCTTCCGAACGCACATCGGAATCTGGCCGACGACGTTCTTCCTCTTCATCCTCTCGGCCGCCGCGGTCGGCCCGAGCTTCGTCCTCCTGACGACCTGGCTCGTCGGCAAGGTCTCGAAGAAGCGCCTCGTCTCCCCGGAGGTCTTCCAGACCCTCGCGAAGATCTCGGGCTCCCTCCTCCTCGTCTACGTCGTCCTCAAGGGGATCGACTCTCTCATCTGGATCAACACGGCGAGCGCCAAGACGGGCGTGCAGGTGTCGTCCTTCTACGCCCACCCGCCATTCGGCACCTGGGTCCTCTTCGCCGAGGTCGTCCTCCTCGGCCTCGTCCCGGCCGCCCTCCTCCTCTCGCGGCGGGTCCGGGCGCGGACGGGGCTCCTCGTCCTGGCCGCCACGATGGCCTGCGCGGGCGTCGTCCTGAACCGCTACGTCATGACGATCCAGACGCTCGCCCTCCCCTCGCTCCCGTTCGACAGCTTCCTCTCCTACTCGCCGAGCTGGCAGGAGACCGCGGCCTTCCTCGCGGTCCTCGGCTACGGCGTCCTTCTCTACTCGATCTCCTTCCGCTGGCTCAATCTCTTCCCCGAGGAGAGAGAGCTCGCGACGAAGGGCTGACGGAGGTTTCGAGATGCTCCCTGGCAACACCGACTTCATCGTCGATCCGGCTCACCTGATCTTCCTGGGCGTCTTCGCGCTCGTCCTCGTGACCGTCGTCGGGACGCTCGCTTACGCGATCGTCTCGGCCCGGCGCGCCGTCGCCCGCGGCCAGGCCGCCTCGATCCTCTGGCACGAGGAGTTCGAAGAGCTCCCCGCCTCTGCAAAGGCCTGCCGCCACGACCTGACCGGCGAGACGCCCGGGCGGCGCTGCGAGCGCGCGTTCGACTGCAAGGGGTGCGAGACGCACGCACGCCTCGTGGCCGAGGCGAAGCCGCTCCCGTCCATCGACGCCGGCGGCTTCTTCGTCCTGGCCGACCGCCTCTACCACCGCGGTCACGCGTGGCTGAAGCAGGAGGAGGACGGGACCGTCACCCTCGGCCTCGACGACCTGGCGACGCGCCTCGTCGGCAAGTCCGCCGCCCTCGACCTTCCCGCCGTCGGCGAACGCCTCGCCGAGAACGGCCCCGCCTTCCGCCTGAAGGCCGGCAAGGCCCGTGTCCGCGTCGTCTCGCCCGTCACGGGAGAGGTCGTCGAGACGGGAAGCCAGGGGATGGGATTCCTCCTGCGCGTCAAGCCCGACGGCCCCCTCGACACCCGCGCCCTCCTCTCGGGGCGCGAGGCCGCCGCGTTCTTCGGCCGCGAGCGGGACCGTCTCCAGCTCGTCCTCTCCGCGGCCCACGGAGTCCCCGCCCTCGCCGACGGCGGCGACCTGGTCGGGGACCTCTCGAGCGCGATTCCCGCCGAGGACCGCGACCGGGTCCTCGGAGAGATGCTCCTCGAAGCGTAGTTCGCAGCCGGGCCCGGGGGCGCAACTCCCCCTTCCGCTCCCGGTTCCCGGCATTCCCGGGCCCGCCCGGTCCCGCGCACAGGACCGGGCGGGCGTTCTCTTTCTTCTCCCGTCCGCGCCGCCCCGGCCGACGATCGCGGCGCCCGGCCCGGCCTCAGCCGGGCAAGGGGAACTCCCGGATCACGTCGAGAGTCTGGGCGATCGACTCGGCCGGGGTCGCTTCGGGCAGCCCGTCGCCTTTCACGTGCGCCACGACCGCCGTCAGGTTGTCGGACCCGCCCCGCTCGTTCGCCAGGTCGACGAGCCTGCGGCACGCGGCCGCCGGTTCGTCCCCGGCGAGGAGGCGCCCCAGCTCGTCGTCGTTCATCCCGTTCGACAGCCCGTCGCTGCAGAGGAGGAAGCGGTCCCCTCGGCGCAGCTTCAATCGGCTGATCGCGATCTTCAGCTCGTCCGCGTGGCCGACGGCCTGCAGGAGGATGTTCTTGCGGCTGGACGTCCGCGCCTCCTCGGCCGAGAGCGCCCCGGTCTCGACCAGGAGCTGCACGAGGGTCTGGTCGCGCGTCAGCTGCCGGAGCGCCTCCCCCCGGAGAAGGTAGGCCCGGGAGTCGCCCACCTCGACGACGAAAGCTTCGGTCGCCCTGAGGAGGACCGCGGTCAGGGTGGCGCCCATTCCCCGCTTCCCGTCCTCGGCCGCGTTTCTGCGAACCTCCGAGTTCGCGCTGTCGATCGCGGTCGTCACCGTGGCCTCGACCGGCTCGGCCTCCGGCGCCCCCGCGAGGGACGCGCGGAGGGCGTCGAGCACGAGGGCGCTCGCCACTTCTCCCGCGGCGTGTCCCCCCATGCCGTCGGAGAGCGCGAGGAGGACACCCCGGGGCCCCACCTCGAGCTCTCCGGTTTCGTCCGCCGGGTCGAGCGGACGGCCGGTCGCAAGATCGGTCACGACGAAGGCGTCCTCGTTGATCTTCCGAACGCGTCCCACCTCGGACAGACCCGCGACCCGGACTCTCGTTCCGTCCATCTCCGGCCCTCCCGTGTTCCTTCCTGAACTGACGGAAGCCTGCCACAAGGCGGCCGAAGCGGAAACCCTGAAGGGCGGAGGCGCGAGCATCGAAAGGCCCTTGCGGGCTCCGTCGGGGAGATCGATCGACGGGCGGGTCCTCCCGACGGTCCGGAAAGGCGGCCGGAAGAATGCGAACATCGCGATCCGCCCTGGATCCAGGCCGCAGGAGGTGGACGTCGACATGCAGGACGACAGACCCGTTCTCGCCCGCCCAGAGTTCCCCCGGTCGAGCCGCTACGACGCCGGCTGGATGCTCGGCAACCAGATGGGACCGAACGCCCTCTGGCTCCTGGAGTGGCTCTGCGAGCGCCTTCCGATTGCGGCCGGCGCGCGGGTCCTCGACCTCGGATGCGGAAAGGCGATGACGTCCGTCTTCCTGGCGAAGGAGTTCGGCGCGCACGTCCACGCCGTCGACCTCTGGATGGACCCCGATCACAACTGGCGCCGGGCCGTCGAAGCCGGCGTCGCCGACCGCGTCTGCCCTCTCAGGGCCGAAGCCCACGCCCTTCCCTTCGCGGCCGGCTACTTCGACGCGATCGTCTCGATCGACGCCTTCCACTACTTCGGCACCGATCTTCTCTACGTCGACTACCTCGCCCGGTTCCTCCGCCCCGGCGGGCTCCTCGGCGTCGTCGTCCCAGGCCTGGTGCGACCGCTGGCGAGCGGCCCCCCGCTCTGGCTCACCGAACCGCAGTCGAACGGGAAGGTCTTCTGGGACGACTCCTGCCGATCGTTCCTCACGGCCGAGGCGTGGAGGACCCTCTGGGCGGGCTCCCCCTTCGTGTCCGCCGTCTCCGTCGACGCGCAACCCGACGGGTGGCGCCACTGGAGCGATTTCGAGAGGGCCATCGAGGCCTCCGGAACGGGCCTCTTCCCCTCGGACGCCGAGGCGCTCGAGAAGGACGCCGGCCGGACGATGACCTTCCTGCGTCTCCTCGGCAGCCGAACCGGCGTCGCCGGGGAGAACTTCTACGACCCGACGCTCGGACTGCGAGCCGGGGCCGAGAGGTAGGAAGAGCGTCAGCGCTCGATGGCGTACTTTTTCAGCTTGTCGTAGAGCGTCGAGCGGTCGATGCCGAGGACGGCGGCCGTCTCTTTCACGTTCCCCTCGTTCCTCCGGAGCGTCGCGGCGATGACCGTCTTCTCGACGTCGGCCAGCGGCAGGTGCGTCGGCACCGTCCAGCCCGGCGCCGCCTCGGAGACGGGGCGCAGGAACGCGAAGTCCTCCTCGGTCAGGATCCGCCCCTTCGCGGTGACGAGTGCCCGCTCGACGGCGTTCTCCAGCTCGCGGACGTTCCCCGGCCAGCGGTGGCCGAGAAGCGCCTTGAGCGCCCCCTCCGAGAGGTCCTCCGCCTCCTTTCCCAGCTCGTGCGACAGGCGTTCCAGGAAGGACCGGGCCAGCAGCGGAATGTCCTCCGGCCGTTCGCGAAGCGGCGGGAGGTGGATCGCGACGACGTTCAGCCGGTAGTAGAGGTCGTCGCGGAACCGCTCGGTGCGGACCGCCTCGACGAGGTCGACGTGGGTCGCCGCAACGACCCGGACGTCGACCGAGACCTCCTCGCTCCCACCGACCCGGAAGAAGCGCCGCTCCTGAAGGACCCGGAGGAGGTCGACCTGGACCTTCGGCGCGATGTCCCCGATCTCGTCGAGGAAGATGGTTCCGCCCGTGGCCTGCTCGAACTTTCCCTTGCGCCTCTCGGCCGCTCCGGTGAAGGCCCCCTTCTCGTACCCGAAGAGCTCGGACTCCAGGAGCGACTCGGTGAGCGCCGCGCACGAGACGCCGACGAACGGCCGCTCGGCCCTCTCTCCCGAGAAGTGGAGCGCCCGCGCGATCAGCTCCTTCCCCGTGCCGCTCTCGCCGGTGATCAGGACCGTGCTCCGGAGGCTCGCGACGTCCTTGACGAGGCCGAAGACCTCCTGCATCCGCGGGCTCTTGGAGATCAGGTCCTGGAAGTGCCAGCGGCCGGAGAGCCGCCGGCGCAGGATCTCGTTCTCGCGCTGGAGCTTGCGAACCTTGATGATCCGGGTCACCAGGAGCGAGATCTCCTGCGGGTTGCAGGGCTTGACGATGTACTCGAGCGCCCCCTCTTTCATGGCCGTGATCGCGGTGTCGACGGTGGCGTACGCGGTGATGATGACGATGGAGGCGTCCGCGCGGAGCTTCTTCACCTCCATCATCGTCTCGATGCCGTCGATTCCCCCCGGCATCTTCAGGTCGACGAAGTAGATGGCGTAGTCGGTCTCCCGCGCCCGGTCGATCCCTTCGCGGCCCGAGGCCGCCGTGTCCACCTCGTAGCCGTCCTCGCGGAGCCAGGCCGCGAGCGATTCGCGCATGACCGCCTCGTCGTCGATGACGAGAATCCGCCACGTCGCTCTCATCGTGTCCTCCCTTCCGGCGGCGGCGCCACCGGGGTCCTTTCCCTGACGAGCGCCGCGCACGAGGCGCAGAACGCCTCTCCCTTGCGGTCCACCTGGACGACGCCCGTCGACAGTGACATGGGGCAGGCCGCGTCCGGGCAGTGGACGAGACCGAAGGTGTGGCCGAGCTCGTGGAGCGCCTCCTTGCGCGCACGCTGAAGGAGGAGCGGCCGGTCCTCGGGAAGCCCCGAGAAGGCCTGCGAGAGCCGGGCGAGGGAGATGACGGCCGTCGGGCCTTCCATCTGCGCCTGGCCGAAGACGAAGCTGAGGACCGGTATGAAGAGGTCCCTGCCCGTCACGCCGAGGATCCGCTCGGCGAACGCCGGCCGCGCCGCCAGGAGCGCCTTCAGCATCTCCGGCGCGTTCCACTGGCCTCGCGCGGCATCCAGCGCCCGGGGCGGCTCCGGCAGCGGGTCGAGCCGCCGGACCTCCCGGCCGAACGCGGTCGCGACGGCGGCTTCGACGGAGGCCAGCGCCTCGCCGTCCGGGGTGCCGATCGCGACCACGGCGACGACGCTCACTCGGAGGCGTCGGGCGCCGCCGTGCGCACGGGGAGCGTGACGCGGAAGAGGGTCTCGAGCCCGGGAACGCTCGTGACCTCGATGTCGCCGCCGTGCGCCTGCACGATGCCGTAGACGACCGCGAGGCCGAGGCCGACCCCTTTCCCTTCGTCCTTCGTCGTGAAGAAGGGGTCGAAGATCCGCTCCTTCAGCTCGGGGCTCATTCCCTCGCCGTCGTCCTTCACCTCGAGGAGGACGTTCTTCTTCTCCTCGCTCGTCCGCGTTGCGACGCGCAGGCGCCCGGCCCCCTTGGCCCGGGTCGCCTCGGCCCCGTTCAGGACGAGGTTCATGACCACCTGCTGCAGCTGGGAGGCGTCGGCGAGGAGGTGCGGCAGCGCGGCGTCCAGGGCGCATTCGACCTGGACGTTCATCAGCTTCAGCTTGTGGGAGACGAGCGAGAGGGTCGTCCCGACGATCGCGTTCAGGTCGGCGTCGGAGCGGTGGGGCTTGCTCCGCCGCGAGAAGGCGAGGAGGTCGGAGACGATGCGCCCCGTCCGGGCCGTCTCGGTGGCCACCTGGTCGAGGTACTTCCGGAACTCGGCCTCGCGCCCCTTCGGGATGCCGTCGTCCTTCAGGATCCGCTGCATCAGCATCGAGAGGTTGAGAACGCCCGAGAGCGGGTTGTTGATCTCGTGGGCGACGCTCGCCGAGAGCTGGCCGAGCGAGGAGAGCCGGTCGGCCATCATCAGCTTCTGCTGTGCGACCTTCAGCTGCTCGGTCCGCTCCTCCACCTTCTCCTCGAGGCTGCGGGTGAAGCCGTTGATCTCCGCCATCGCCTCGGCGAGGCGCAGGCGCATCTCGTTGAAGGAGCGGGCGAGCTCCGAGAGCTCCTCGCTCGACCCGAGGGCGATCGGGCGGTCGAGCTGCATCTCGGCCACCTGCCGCGTCGCGTTCGCGAGGCGGGCGAGGGGCGTGGTGACGAGCCGGCGGGTGAAGACCGCCGCGCAGATCCCGACGAGCAGGATCGCCAGGGAGGTGAAGAGCGCGGTCCTCACCTCGATCCGGCGCACCTGGTCGTCGACGAGGCCCATGTCGAGCCCGACGTCGAGGACGCCGAGGACGTTCTGCGACTCGGGGTGGGCGTGGCAGGCGGCGTTGCTGCACGCCGGCTCGTTGTAGATGGGCGTGATCATCGCCAGCGTCCGGGTGCCGTCGGGCCTGTGGACGACCCGGGCGCGCGTCGGCGTGTCGACCCGTACGAGCGGCTGCTCGGAGGCGTGACAGAGGAAGCAGGCCTCGGCCTTCTTGTCGACGACCTGTGTCGGCGAGGGGGGCGTGGAAAACATGACGCGCCCCTCCTTGTTGAAGATCCTCACGCTCCGGATCCCCTGCTTGGCGGCGATCGTCTGCATCACCTGGTAGGCCGACTCGCGGTTGTCGGCGAGCATCGCGTGCCAGGTGGCGCTCGCGATCGCCCCCGAGAGCTGCTCGGCGCCCTGGAGCATCGAAGCCTGGAGCTGGGTCTCGGCCGATCGGACGGCGAAGATGCCATTGGCCACCACGACGAGCGTCACGACGACCGTCAGAGAGAGGATCAGCTTCTGCGAGAGACGCGTAGGCCAGCGCATGCTCCACCTGGCCCGGCCGGGGCCATCGGGCATGGTACACCGCGACGGGAGCGGCCGGCCCCGCGTCTCCTCTACGGTCCTCTACGGTCCTCTACGGTCCTCTGCGGTCCTCCACGACCTGCTATCGCGCGAGCAGAACGGCCAGTCCGAGAGGCCCCGCGAAGTGCAGCGGCTCCGTCTCCCCCCAGCGCCCCGCGCGACGGAGAAGCTCGCGCGCCGTCTCTCCGGAAGCGAGTCCGTCCGGGAACGGAGGCCAGAGAGTCGCAAGGCCGGTCCACGCGCTCGTCGCGCCTTTCGCCAGCGCCGGCGTCCCGAGGAGAAGCACGTCGCCGGGAGAGAGGGAGAGCGGCGCCGGAGAGTCCGTCCGGCCGACGTCCTCGGCGCCGCGCGCCCCGGGGCCGAGCAGGGCCGCCTGCGCGCCACGGGAAACGGGAGGAAGCGAGGTCACGCGTCCGGAGAGCCGGGTTTCGACCAGCGCCGGGCCGAGCCGGACCACGGAGACTTTCACGAGACCTCCCGAGGCCACCGCCACGGCGCCGACGAGGCTCGTCGCCAGTGCCGGGGTGACCCGGCGAAGCGCCTCCTCCGGCTCCCTCGTGTGCTTCAGGATCCGCCGCGCGTTTGCGGGGGGAATACTCCCCCGGATCCTCGTCAGCCCGTCGGTGGCGTCGCCCGCTGAGAGGAGCGCGGAGAGGAGCATGTCGAGGTGGTGCTGCGCCGTCCCGACGGCGGCTTCGGGAGCCGAAGGGTTCGCCGCGGCCGCACGGCAGAACGCGCGGACGGCCACGACGGACGAGAGGCGCGCCCCGAGGGAGGATTCGGCTCCCTCCGCGACGGCGAACGCGACTCCGCCCGGGAAGGCGACGGAGAACGACGCGGCGAGACCCTCGCCGGCAGCCCGGGGCCCCGCATCGACGGCAAACCAGACGGTCGCGTGCCCGGCGTCGATCCGTTCTCCCGCCTCGTCGATCCGGATGCCGTACGCGGAGAGGTCCGGACCGGGGCCCGCGGGCGCGGGCGGCAGAGGGGCGGGGGGCGCCGGTTTCGGTACGGCCTGCGGTCGCGGCGCCGGGGCCGGGACCTGTCGGGGTGCCGGTCCCGGTTCGGGCGCTGCCGGCCGCGCCTCCGCGCGTGCCGGCGGGCGCGGTTCCACCGTTGCGGGTACCGGTGCGGGTTTGGGTGCGGGCGCCTTCGGACCCGCTCTGCGGACCGACAGGATCGTCGGTGGCGCGGCCTTCCGGATCGCCTCCGCCTGTTCCTCCTGGAGGTACGTGACGAATCGCAGGAGGTCGACGACCCGTGCGAAAAGGCCGAGGGCGGCGAACTCCGAGACGTCGTCTGGGCGTCTCCCGGGCAGTGCGTTCAGCTCGTCGGCCAGCTGCGCGGCCAGGCGCTGGGGAAGGGTCCGCTTCAGCGACGGTCCGAGGGAACGGAACGCGACCCCCGGCTCGGGAGCCGGCGGCGGCTCTCCCCGGAGCACGAAAAGCTCCTGGAGGAAGTCGAGCGCCCGGAGGAGCCCTTCGTGGAGGCTCGAGAGAGTCTCCGCCGGGACCTCGCCGGCCCTGGCGAGATCGAGATCGCCGATGTAGCTCGCGACGTTCTCGAGGAGGTCGAGAAACTCCGGGAAGTCGGCCTGGAAGCGCTGCTCGTCTGCCACTTCGTTCTGTCCCGCATGGTAGGGGCTGGCCCGTCCCGAGTCCACGCTCCGGAACGGGCTATCCTCGTCCCCTCAGGCGTCGCCGAACCATGAGCCGCACCCCTCGCCTCGAAGAATCTCTCGCCCGATGGGAATCGGCCCCTTCCCCGGAATGCTCCGTCGAGCTCCTCGAGGCCGCCACGGCGGCCCTCGACACGAACGGCGCCGCCCCGGCGCTCTGGCACCGCTGGCTCGACACGACCCGGCGGCGCGAGCACCTCCTCGCCCTTCCCGACCGTCCGGCGCGACACCGCTGGGCCGACGCCGCCGTCGCGGCCGTCGCCGCCTCCGGCTACGGGCTGACCGAGATGCTGGCGCAGCGGGTCGCGGCGCACCCCGGCAGGACCCTCTTCACGGACGGCCCGCTCCCGGGCGCGCCGCGCTGGAGCTATGCCCACGTCTCGCGGAGGGCCGACGCGACGGCCGCCGCGCTCCTGACGCTGGAGGCCGACCCCCGGGTGGCGATCGTCTCGGAGAACGGTTTCGACTCCGCCTGCGTCGACCTCTCCTGCCTCCTGCACGGCCTCCTCGTCTCGCCCCTCTCGCCTCACCTGACGCCCGGCGAGCTGACGGCCGCCTTCGACGCCCTCCGCGTGAACCTGGCCGTCGTCTCGTCGGAGGAGAGCCTCCGGCGGCTCAGGGAAACCGCCCGGCACACGGCGCACCCGTTCCGGATCGTCCTCCTCGACGAGGCGGCCGAGCTCGCCGGCAAGGGAGACGTCGTCCTCGGCGAGGCGCTCGCCGCCCAGGCCGAGGCCTCCGTCCCCGTGGCGCTCGCGCGCGCCCCTCGCCGCGGCCTCCGCGAGACCTGCACCGTCCTCTTCACGTCGGGCTCGACCGGCGGGCAAAAAGGGGTCGCCTTCTCGATGGAGAACCTCGTGACGAAGAGGTTCGCGCGGGCCGCCGCCCTCCCCTTCGTCGGGGAGGAGGAGGTCCTCCTCTGCTTCCTCCCGCTCTACCACACGTTCGGGCGCTACCTCGAGATGCTCGGGATGCTCTTCTGGGGCGGGACGTACGTCTTCGCCGGGAACCCGTCGCTCGACGGGCTCGCGGCGGGACTGAAGGAGGTCGAGCCGACCGGCCTCATCTCCATCCCGATCCGCTGGGCGCAGCTGGAGTCCCGGGCCCGCGCCGCGGCGGGCGAAGTCCCGTCGGCCGCGGCCGCGCGGGCGGCGCTGGCGGGCGTCGTGGGGGGGCGGCTTCGCTGGGGTCTCTCGGCGGCCGGATACCTCGCACCCCAGGTGTTCCGCTTCTTCCAGGCCCAGGGTGTCGAGCTCTGCTCGGGTTTCGGAATGACCGAGGCGACGGGCGGCATCACGATGACGCCGCCGGGCGGGTACGAGGAGGGCTCCGTCGGCCTCCCGCTCCCGGGCATCCGCGTCCGCCTCGGCGAGAGCGACGAGCTGGAGATCTCCGGCCCCTACGTGGCGCGTTACCTCGACGAGCCTGAGACCGAAGGGGACGTGGAGCGATGGGTGAAGACGGGGGACGTCTTCCGCGAGCGGGAGGACGGGCACCTCGAGATCGTCGACCGCGTCAAGGACATCTACAAGAACAGCCGCGGGCGAACGATCGCCCCGCGCCGGGTCGAGCAGCAGTTCGAAGGGGTGCCGGGAGTCCGACGGGTCTTCCTCGCGGGGGACGGACGGGACGACAACGTCCTCCTCGTCGTCCCCGACCCCGACGATCCCGTCCTCGCCGGGGACCCCCAGGGAGAAGCGGCGAGGGACTACCTGCGCCGGATCGTCGCCGCGGCCAACAGGGATCTGGCGACGTACGAGCGGGTCGTCGATTTCGCCGTCCTCCCGCGCGACTTCTCGCTCGAGGCGGGAGAGCTGACCCCGAAGGGCTCCTACCGGCGCAAGGCGATCGAGAAGGCGTTCTCGTCCGTCGTCGAGGGGCTCTACCGCAGCCGCGTCGTCACCCTCGCGGGCGGCGGGCTGAAGGTGGACGTCCCGCGCTGGCTCTTCCGGGACCTCGGCCTCCTCGAAGGCGATCTCGTCCTCGAGGGGGGGCAGCTCGTCGACCGGCGCCGCGGGCGGCGCGTGACCGTCGCGGCGCGCCCCGGCGGAGAGGAGCTCCGCGTCGGCAGCCTCGTGTACCGCTGCGCCGGCGGGCGGGTCGACCTCGGGCTCTTCGCCCGGCAACCGCTCCTCTGGCTCGGGAACGCCGAGCTCGCGGCGCTCCTCCCGGTGAAGGACGGGTGGGAGACTCCTCTCCCTCCCTCCTCTGCGGAGGTCCTCCTGCCGCCGCGCGACGAGGTGCCGGAGGGAGACCCCGGCGCGCCGCCGGAGCCTCTCCCGACCCCCCAGCTCGCGGCGCTCCACCGCCTCTCGATCGCGGCGCTCTTCGGACCGTCCGAGGAGGCGCTCGAGGCAGTCTCGCGCGCCGAGGCGCTCCTCCGGCAGGGAGACCGGCGGACGGCCGAGCTGCTCCGGCGCCGGCTCCAGGCCCTCTCGCGGCACCCCGACGCACGGATCCGCTGCGAGGCGTATCGAGTTCTCCTCCTCGACGACCCGCTCGTGGACGCCGGGACGATCCTCCCGGCGTTCCTCCACGCGGGCCTGCCGTTCCTGTCGGAAGAGAGCATCTCCGCGATCGGCCGCGCGGACCTCGGCGAGGAACGGCTCACCGCCCTTCGCCGGCGCCTCCACTCCTACCGCGAGGCGATGACGGGCCCGCTCCCCGCGGTGACGCAGAAGACGCTCGGCGACGTCCTCGAGCTCCTCGCCAGGTTCGCCCGGCACCACCCGGAAGACCACGCCGCCGTCCGCGCCGAGCTGGCGTCGTGGGCGATCCAGGCGGACGACCCGGAGCTCGCCCGGCGCTCCGACGCGCTCTTCGACGGGCTCGGCGCCTGGCACGAGGAGACCGCCGCGGCCTCGGCCCTCCTCCCGCCCGTCTCCGAGGGCCGGCGCAAGCTCTGCTTCCGCGACGGCCTTCCCGACGAGGAGATCCGCGCGCTCGAGGGGCTCCTCCTCGGCACGTCGTTCCTGCGCGAGTCGATCGAGCTCGCCTTCGAGACCGACCCTCCCGACCTCGCCGACATCCCCGACGAGGGGATCTGGGTGACGCCCGTCCTCGCGCTCCACCGCCACCGCCTCTACCGCCTCTCGGTCCGGACGGCGGCGGGAGCGCACCACGACCTCCTCCTGACGGTGCGCAGCGACCTCGACTCGGAGGCGGTCCGCGCGACGACCCTCCGGATGATCGCGCTCGCCGGCCACCCCTGGGGCCCGCCCGTCGTGGCTCGGGTCGGCTCCTGGCGGCCCGACCTCGGCGCCCTTTCGCTCGCCTGGGTCGACGAGCTGACGCTCGCCGAGCGGCTCCGCGACGCCGCCGTCCCCGGGCGCGCCCGCCCCGGCCAGGGGCACTCCGTCAAGAGCCTCGTCGTCCGCGCCCTCGCCGCCTTCTTCACCGCCTGGGAGCGAAGCGGCCGCGCTCTCGTCCCCGGCGCCGTCGCGCCGTCGAACGTCGCGGTGCCTGCCGAGGACTACCGCGAGGGGACGTGCCTCCTGTCGATCTCCGGCTCGAGGCCGTACTCGGGACCGCTCGACCTCGTGGAGCCGATGCTCCGGAACGTCTTTCGCGAGACGACCGCCCTCGCGCCGCGCCTCGAATCGGTCCTCGATCCCGCCTGGATCGTCGACGCCGCGTTCGAGGCTCTCGGCGAGGCCGGGGCGCGCGCCTTTCTCCGGGAGCTGCGAGAGGTCGCCGTCGAGCCGGCCACGGGGGCCCTCGGCGCGCTTTTCGGCGCGATCGACGCGTCCCTCGCCGCGGCTCCGGGCGAGAGGGTTCCCCTCGCCCTCGAGACCGCCATCGCCCGCTTCGAGGCGTGGGAAGAGGAGCGTCCGGGCGCCCCGCTGGCCGACCGGGAGAAGACCGCCGAGGCCTTCCTCAGGATCTACCGCGTCGACACGCTCGGAGAGGAGGCGCGCTACCGCCTCTTCCGCCGGACGGTCTTCTCCCGCTCCGGCCCGGAGGTCCTGCAGGCGTTCGACGCGCTCCTCGCCGCCCTGCGCGCCCGTTCCGGCGCCCGCCCCTCCCACCTCGTCGAGCTGGAGGGTCTCCACTCCGCGCTGAAGACCGACGATGAGAGGCACGCTTTCGCGCGGCTCGTCTTCCCGGCCGCACGGACGAGCCGGCCCGTCGAGGTGACCGTCGTCGGCGACGCGGTCAAGCACGTCGTCCTCGCCACGGAGCTCGTCGACCGGATGGACGGCGCCTGGACCGTCCGCGACCCCGTCGACGCCGCGGAGGTCGGGCGCCTCTATCGCCTCTTCGTCCGCGCCGGGCTCCCGCGCGCCTTCTCGGCCGACCGGCGTTACCTCGTCATCCTCGACCACGCCGAGCGGATCGCCGGCGGCGTTTCGTATTCCCTCCTCGGCGGCGAGACGGCCCAGCTCGACGGCCTCGTCGTCGCGCCGAGCCATCGCGGCCGGGGCCTCTCCGCCGCTCTCCTGGACGACCTCTGCACGCGCCTCGCCGCGCTCGGCGTCAAGGCGCTGCTCGCCCACTTCGCCTTCCGCAACGTCCCTCTTCCGGGCTTTCGCCTCGACCGGCGCCTCGGCGGCCTCGTCCGGGACTTGACGGCCGACACCCAGGACGCCGCCGGGCAGGCGTAGAGTCGCCGTCGATGCAACGGCAGGAGCGACTCGAAGTGAGGATGCCGGGGCGGGGACTCCACGAGATCACCGCTTCCGTCTCGGCGGTCGTGGAGCGCAGCGGCGTGACGACCGGCCTCTGCGTCGTCTTCTGCCCCCACACGTCGGCGAGCCTCCTCCTCCAGGAAAATGCCGACCCGTCGGCGCGCGCCGACCTCCTCGCCTTCTTCGCCCGCCTCGCGCCCGACGGCGACCCCCGCTATTCCCACGACACCGAGGGGGACGACGACATGGCAGCCCACCTGCGGGGCGCGGTGACCCGCTCCAGCGAGACGATCCCGGTCTCCGGCGGCCGCCTCGCCCTCGGTACGTGGCAGGGGATCTACCTCGCCGAGCACCGGACCGCGCCGCACCGGCGCTCGCTCGTCGTCCACGTCTTCGGGGAATGAGCGCCTCGATGAGGCCCCTCCCCGTCGCGGCCCTCCTGGCCGCGCTCCTCCTCGCCGCCTCCTCCGCGGCCGCCTACCCGCTCCCGCCCGGCGGCCTCGTCCCGCTCTCCTACCGTTCGCCGGCCGACGGCGTCGAGCGCAACTACGACCTGCGCATCCCCGCGACGTGGGACGGGACGAGCCTCCTCCCGGCGATCCTCCTCCTTCACGGGCGCGGCGGGACGAAGCAGCAGTTCGAGCGGAACGAGTACTACGCCGAGGCCGACGCCCGCGGGGCCGTGCTCGTCTTCTGGGAGGGACGCCGCGTTCCGGCCAGCGGCGGCATTCCCTCGACGTATTACGTCGACGGCGCCAACGGAGTCCCGGACGAGACGGATGTCCTGGCGTGCCTCGAGAGCGCCCGGACGTGGGCGCCGATCGACCCCGACCGCGTCACCCTCGCCGGCTTCTCGCAGGGGGGGCGCGGGGCGCTCGGCATCGGGCTGCTCAACCCGACCCTCTTCGCCGCGCTCGTCGACGCCGCCGGCCCGACGGACGCCTTCCAGGGGCAGCTCTGGTCCCCCACCTTTCCCGACTACCTGTCGGCCGCCGGGGGCGCCCCCTCCGCCGGCGGCGAGGTCCCCGCGCGCTGGTTCGAGCTCTCGCCCCGCTTTCTCCTCCCGAACGCGAGGAATCTCTTCGTCGCCGTCCTCCACGGGCAGGCGGACGACAACGTTCCCGACTCCCCCGGCTTCTTCCCGTACCGCAACGGGCACCACGTCAGCGTGACCCCTGGCTTCACCGACGCGCGCGGGCCCCGTCCGACTCTTTCCGAGCTCCACGCGGACGACCCCGCCGGCTACGCGTTCTCGACGTGGTTTCCCACCGACGTCGGGCACGACCAGCTTCGCCTCCTCCCGCCCGCCGGCCTCTTCGACGCGGCCCTCGGCAAGGTCCGCCCCGCGCGTCCCGAGCGCGTCGTCGGAGTCTCCTTCGGTTCCAAGGAGAGGACGTTCCACTGGGCGCGCCTCGCCCGGACCTCGCCTCCCGACGGCACGCGCGCCTTTCTCGACGCCCGCGCGGACGCCGCCGCCCGCCTCGTCGACCTCGCCTTCGAGGGGGCGGTCCGGATCCGGCTCGACCTCCCCGCCGCCGGCCTCGACGCCGCGCGGCCCCTCTCCCTCCACCTCGCTGGCGGCGGGCGGCTCGACCTCGCGCTCGCCGGGCCGTTCGCCCCGGCTCTCGACGCGACGCTCGACGGGGCTCCGGTGGCCCTCGAGCGGACGGCGGAGGGGGCGCTCCTGACGGCCCTCGTGCCGCGGCCCTCCGGCTCCCTCCTCGTCGTTTCACCCGTGCCGGCCGGGCCGGTCGCCGAGGGAGACCTCCTCGTCCCGGCGCTCGTCCGCGCGGCAGGGGCGAACGGAGCGCGATACGAGACGGCCCTCACCGTCGGGAACCTCGCGGACGTTCCCCTCGCTCTCGAGGCGCTGCTCCTCGACGGCCTCTCCACGCCCTTTCTCCTCGCGGTCCCGGCCCGCTCGAGTCGCGAGCTCACCACGGAGGATCTCCTCGCCACCTCTCCGGCCGGAACGGTCGCCTCGCCGCTCCGCCTCCGGGTCGTCTCCGGCGACTCCGGGGCCATCGCGGCCTCGGTCCGCGTTTTCAACACGACCGCCCTCGGCACCTACGGGCTTTCGTTCCCGGTCCTCGCCGCGGGCGCGAGCTCGCTGGCGAGCGGTGCCTCCGCGCTCCTCTTCGGACCGCGGGACCCGCGTGCCGAGCGTTTCAACCTCTCGCTTTTCGCGCCGTTCGAAGCCACCGCGGTCGAGGTGACGGTCGCCGACCGTTCGGGCTCCGTCCGCCGCCCGCTTCGCGTCGACCTCGCCCCCCTTCGCCGAGCCCAGCTCGACGACCTCCTCTCCGCCGAGGAAGCCGGCGCCACCGTCCGGATCCGCGTCCTCTCCGGCCGGGTCCAGGTCTACGGCACTGCCGTCTCCAACGGCCCCACGAACGACCCGTGGCGCGTCCCGGCCCTCGCGCTCGAAGCCGCCTCCTCCGAGTGGACCGTTCCGGCGGTCGCCTCGGCCCCGGGACGGGGCGGCGCCTTCTTCCGGAGCGACCTCTTCCTCTTTTCTCCCGGGGATTCGAGCCTCGACGCGACGCTCCTCCCGCGCGACGGCAGCCCACCCGTGAGCGCCCGGCTCGCGCTCGGAGCCGGCCAGGTCCGCGTCGTCGCCGACCTCCTCGCGGAGCTCTTCCCCTCGAAGGCGCCCGGGGCCGGGGCGCTTCTCCTCGCCTCCACCGGCGCGCTCCTGCCGCTCGCCGTCACGCGGAGCGAACCGCCGACCGGCTCCTCCTCGCAGGACCTCGCCTGCGTCCCCCGCGGCTCCGAGGCCGTGCCGGGACATCCCGTCGCCTTCGCCGGCGTCGAAGAGTCGCCCGCCGCGCGGTCGAACCTCGTCCTCGTCGCCACTGGTGCGGCCTCCCGGGTCCGGCTCGTCCTCTTCGCGGCGGACGGCCTCCGGGGAGAGCTCGTCGTGGACGTCGGAGCCGGGCGCGTCGTCCAGCTCGACTCCTTCCCGGTGCTCTTTCCGGGCGGGCCGGTCCGGGGAGCGACGCTCCTCGTCCGGCCCGAGACCGGCACGATCGTCGCGTCGGTGGCGCGCATCGACAACGCCTCGAACGACCCGGCGGGGCTCGCCCCGCTCCCGACTATCCCCTGAGGATCAGGCGCCGCGCCGCTGCTTCTGCCGCTCCGCCTCCTCCACGAGGAACGCGGCCCGCAGCAGGTAGTACCAGGCGTGGAGCAGGGCGACCCCGACCCCGGCACGCCCGTCGAGGAAGCCTCTCTTCAGGATCCAGCTCCTGAGGAACTCCAGCGGCGGCCGAAAGAGGATCGGGAAGACTCCCCCTCTGCCGCCCCGATCGAAGCGGTCGAGGGCGGAGAGCTTCGCGTAGAGCGTGTTCTTGCGGACCGCGTCGGAGACGTCGCGGTAGGGAAAGTGGAGGATCGGCTGGACGAGGTCCCGGACCTCGCCGTCGACCTCGATCCACTCGTGAACGCGCCCGCCCGCGGCCGAGAGGCCCCGGGAACGAAGCCCGAGGCGGAGCTTGCGGTCGGGCGCCCAGACGCCGTGCCGGACCGGCTGCCCGCCGACGTGCGAGAGGCGTGGCATCCGGAAGGCGGCCACGCCATCCGGCGTCCCGACGGCCTGCCGAACCTCCTCCGCCAGGCCCGGCGACACCCGCTCGTCGGCGTCGAGAACGAGGACCCAGTCGTGCGTGGCGAGCGCGAGGGCGCGGTTGCGCGAGGCGACGTACCCTTCCCACGGGATGACCTCGACACGCGCCCCCGCCTCGCGGGCGAGCTGTGCCGTCCCGTCCTGCGAGCCGGTGTCGACAACGAGAACCTCGTCGGCCCAGCGGACCGAGGCGAGGGAGGGGCCCAGCCGATCGATCTCGTCCTTCACCATGAAGACGACGGAAACGGCAGGGCGCATCCGTCGATTATGCTGGACCGGGTGAAGATCCTCCTGCGTGCCACGAACTGGGTCGGGGACGTCGTCATTTCGCTTCCCGCCCTTCGTGCCGTGAGGGCCCATCACCCGAAGGACCGGATCTCGGTTCTGGCCCGACCGTGGGTCGCGGCGCTCTACCGGCTGCTCCCCGAGGTCGACGAAGTCCTCGTCGAAGAGCCGAAAGGGCGGCACGCCGGCAAGGCCGGCCGCGCTGCTCTCGCCTCCGAGCTGCGCGGGAAGGCCTTCGACCGCGCGATCCTCCTCCCCCGGAGCTTCGGTACGGCGCTCACCGCCTACCGTTCCGGGATTCCGGAGCGGTGGGGTTACCGGGGAGAGCTGCGCTCCCCTTTCCTCACGCACCCCGTTCCGTTCTCGAGGCCGCCGGGAGAGCACGAGGTCTACCGCCACCTCGCCCTCGTCGCTGCGACGGGCGTCCCCCTCCCTGACGTTCCCGACGCGACCTGGGACGTCTCCGATGGTCTCCGCCGCTCGGCGCGCGCCAAACTGAAGGAAGCGGGAGTCCCCGATGGCCCCTTCGTGGCGGCCCACGTCGCGTCCTTCGCTCACGAGGCCAAGCGCTGGCCGGAAGCACGTTTCGCCGAGCTCTTCGCCCTTCTCACGGCAGCGAGAGATCTCCCCATCGTCCTTCTCGGAAGCGCCAGCGAGGCGCCGATGAACGCCCGCGTCGCGTCCCTGGCTTCGGGCGCCCGCATCTTCGACCTCGCCGGAAAGACCTCCCTCCCCGAAGTTCTCGGGATCGTCGCCCTGGCGGAGCTCTTCGTCGGAAACGACTCGGGGCTCGCACACCTGGCCAACGCCGCAGGCACCCCCACGACCGTCGTCTTCGGCCCGACCAATCCGGACGCCACGCGCCCCTGGGACGGCCCCCGCCCGGACGGCCGCCCCGTCCGCCTCCGCATCGTGCGCCGGCGCGTCCTCTGCGCCCCCTGCCGCTTCACCCGCTGTCCCCTCGACCACGCCTGCATGAACGGGATCCCGGTCGAAGACGTTCTCGGCTGACTCCGGGCCCGGGGAGCCGGGAGCCGAGGGACCGGGGAACCGTGGAGACGGAGAGACGGAGAGACGGGGAGACGGGGAGACGGGGGACGTACGAGCGTCGGCATCTCGTTCATTCCGCTGGGGGCCGCGGACGGGGTGGGGCATCCCACGGCCTCCGGTTCGCGCGGCCGACCCGTTACCGCGCCCGGACGCACCGCGTTCGGGGCCCGCGCGAACTCCTCGCGCCGCTCGTCGGACACGCGCGCGGTCCTGATCCGACCGCGGCGCGCCCGGACGCGAACGGGTCCCCGTCCTTGCTCAAGGTCGGCTCGTGGGACGCCCCACCCCGCCCGCGGCCGGCGAGCATCTGATTTCCGCAACCCGAAGTCGGAGGTAGGGGTCTGACCTGCACGCTCCGCGTCCTCTTGAGCGTGCGCACAGCAGGCGAGGAGCGAACCGGGACGAACGACGCGCTGCGGTCAGAGCGCGTCCGCAGAACAGAGGACCAACGCCTCAATGGAAACACAGGGCGGACGGCCCTTTGGAAGCCTGCTACCCGCGGGGTGTGAGCGGGCGGGGAGGGGTGTCCCGCGAGCGAGCGTCCGAGCACGCACGGGGCCCCGCACGGCTCCGCGAGCAGGCCGCCGGATCAGGCGCGCGCGCTGTTTGAGCGAAGCGAGTTCGCGCGCGCCCCGGCGGCCCGCGCAGCGGGGCCGATGCGGGTCGTGCGCGCGCAGGGCTCGCCGTGGGACACCCCTCCCGCCCGCGGCTCGGGCGGCTCGCTGAAGTGGCCTGGACAGTCTCTCCGGTGCTCCGGTGCTCCAGCGCCTCGGTCTCCCCGGTCTCTCCGGTTCCCTCTCGCGGGAGGGACGAGCGACGCTCAGTCCCGGGTCAGAGCTCGACCTGGAGACCCAGCTCGACGACGCGTCCCGGCGGGATGTTGAAGAACGCCGTCGCGCGGCCCTCGGAGCGGGCCATCCAGGCGAAGACGTGCTCGCGCCAGAGCGCCATGCCGGGCCGCTGGCTCGCGATGAGGGTCTCGCGGCCGAGGAAGTACGTCGTGTCCATCTGGTCGAAGCCCTTGTTGTCGAGCCGGAGCTTGCGCAGGGCGCGCGGGACGTCGGGGTTCTCCATGAAGCCGTAGTGGAGAGTGACCCGCCAGAACCCGGGCCCGAGGAACTCCGAGCGGGTCCGTTCCTTTTCCTTCAGGCGCGGCACCTCGTCGGTGATGACCGTCAGGAAGACGATCCGCTCGTGGAGGATCTTGTTGTGCTTGAGGTTGTGCAGGAGCGGCGGCGGTATGCCTTCCGGCGTGCGGTCCATGAAGACCGCCGTCCCGCGCACCCGCGTCGGCGACCGCTTCTCGACGTCCTGCAGGAAGACGTCGACCGGGAGCGACGCCTCGCGCAGCCGTTCGGCCAGGATGATCCGCCCCTTCTTCCACGTCGTCATGACGGTGTAGACGAAGAGGGCCATCGCGAGGGGAACCCAGCCGCCGCTCCCGATCTTCACGATGTTCGCGCCGAAGAAGGCGAGGTCGACGACGAGGAAGACGATCGCGACGGGCAGTGCCACGACACGCGAGACCTTCCACGTCTCGCGGGCGTAGACGTAGAGGAGGACCGTCGTGATCCCCATCGTTGTCGTCACCGCCACGCCGTACGCCGCGGCGAGGGCGCCCGAGGTGCGGAACGACAGGACGAGCCAGATGCAGGCGACCGCCAGGACCCAGTTGATCGAGGGAAGGTAGATCTGACCGATCTCCTTCTCGGAGGTGTGGTCGATCCGGAGTCGCGGCATGTAGCCGAGGTGGATCGCCTGCCGCGTCAGCGAGAAGGCTCCCGAGATGACGGCCTGGGAGGCGATGACCGAGGCGGCCGTGGCGAGGATGACGAGGGGCAGGAGGCCCCACTTCGGCGCCAGCTCGAAGAGCGGGTTCGAGGCGGCGGCCGGGTTTACCAGCAGGAGCGCCCCCTGGCCGAAGTAGTTGAGGAGGAGGGAAGGGAGGACGAAGAGGAACCAGCCGACCCGGATCGGCTTCGGACCGAAGTGCCCCATGTCGGCGTAGAGCGCCTCGCCCCCCGTGACGGCGAGGAAGACCGAGCCGAGAAGGAGGAACCCGATGAGGCCGTTCTCGGTGAAGAACCGGACGCCGTACATCGGGTTGACCGCCGCCAGGACCCTCGGCGCGTCGAAGATGTGGACGAGGCCGAGCACGGCCAGGACGACGAACCAGAGGACCATCACGGGGCCGAAGACCGCGCCGACGCCCGCCGTCCCCTTCTTCTGGATGAGGAAGAGGACGATGAGAATGACGACGACGATCGGCTGGATGAACGGCTTGAACGCAGGGGTGACGATCTCGAGCCCCTCGACGGCCGAGAGGACCGTGATGGCCGGCGTGATGATGCTGTCGCCGTAGAGGAGCGCCGCGCCGAAGAGGCCGAGCGCCACGAGCACGACGTGACGCGAGGCGCCCGTCGTGGACGGCGGCCTGAGGAGCGCCATCAGGGCGAGGATCCCGCCCTCTCCCCGGTTGTCGGCACGCAGGACGAAGCCGAGGTACTTGACCGAGATCGTCAGGACGAGCGCCCAGAAGATGAGGGAGAGGATGCCGAGGACGTTCGTCGGCGAGGGGGGGATCGGGTGGTGACCGGTGAAGCACTCGCGCAGGGCGTAGAGGGGGCTCGTCCCGATGTCGCCGAAGACGATCCCGAGGGCGCCGACGGTGAGGATGGCGAGGTACTTCCCCTGGGGAGCCGCCGGAAGGTGAGTCCTCTCCGTTCCGGCCGCGGCGGCTTCGAAGGCCCCGGACGGTGTAAGGGATGCGGGATGGGAGCCCGTGGAGTCGCCCGAGTCGGTCTTCAACGCGCCGGGAGTCTAATGCAGGCGGCCTGTCAACGCCCGGCCGGCCCGGCGCCGGGGGCCCGGGAGGCGAGGATGGAAACGATCTCGGCGTCCTTCTCCCGAAAGAGCGCCTTCACCTCCGCCTGGATCTCCTCGCGGAAGGCGGTGTCTTCCGCGTAGTCGCCCTCGTACCACCCCTCGGGGATCGCCCGCTCGCGCACCCGGACGACGACCTCGGGAAGCCCGCGCGAGATCGCGTCCCAGAACGTCGGCGAACCGTGCGGGTAGACGATCGTGACGTCGACGAGCCCCGCGAGCTGCGGGCCCATGGCGCTCGCCGCGAAGGCGAGGCCCCCCGCCTTCGGTGCGAGAAGGTGGCGGAATTCCGCACCGCACCGGGCGTGCTTGGCAGGGGTGAACCGGGTCCCCTCCACGAAGTTCAGGATCGCGACCGGCGCGTGGCGGAACTTCTCGCAGGCCCGGCGGGTCGCCTCGAGGTCCTCCAGGCGCAGCGCGGGATTCTTCTCGATCGCCTCGCGCGGGTGCCGCTTCATGAACGGGAAGTCGAGCGCCCACCAGGCCGCGCCGAGGAAGGGGACCCGGATGAGCTGCTGCTTGAGGAAGAAGCGCAGGAACGGGAGGCGCCGCAGGAACACCCCCTGCAGGACGGCGATGTCGACCCACGACTGGTGGTTCGAAACGACGAGGTACGAGACGTCCCGGCGGAGCCCTTCGAGCCCCCGGACGTCGTAGATCGTCGGCTGCGTGAGGCGGAGGCAGAAGGTGTTGACGGCAATCCACGCTTCGCCGACCGCGACGAGGAGGCGCGAGACGCGACTCTTCCAGGCGGCGAAGGGAACCGCGAACCTCAGGAGCGCCACGAGGTAGAGGACGGAGCAGAGGACGACGGTGTTGGTGGCGAACAGGAGAAAAGTGACGCTCCCGACGACGAGGCGGACGGCGGTCGGGGGAACGGGGCGGGACGGCTTCATCGGCGCGGAATCGTAATGCGATCCAGGGGAAGCTCTTGCTGCAATGCGGAATCCGCGTAAGATTCCCCGCGGCGGCGGATCACCTTCCTGCCATTTCGATGGCGGGCTCCTCTCGCCGCCGCGAGCCGCAGATGAGCGTCCTCACCCTCCCCGCACCCACCAGCTCCGTCGCCGGGCCGGCGTTCGCCGTCGGCGCCAGGAAGCTCGCCGCGCCGGGCCGCCCCGTCGACCGGGCGACCCTCGCGCACCAGCTCGCCATCGTCCCGCTCTCCGCCCGGACCCTGGCTCTCGTGACGGGCAACGCCCCCGGCGAGCTCGCGGCGGACGTGGTCCTCGTCCGCTGGGTCGCGGCGCGCCTGAGCTCTCTCTCGGCCCGCCTCGTCTCCGGCGACACCGCGGGCGACGTCTATCACCGCGAGGCCGCCGGCCTCGCCGCGCTGGGTCCCGACCCGGCGCCCGCGGGCGAGGAGATGCTCGTCGGCCTCGCCGCCGCCGCCCTGCGGCTCGCCTCGGGACGGCTCGTTCCCCGGCTCGCGGCCGCGGCTTTCCAGGCTTCTCTCACCGCCCTCTCCGGCACCGGCGCGCCACCGACGACGGCGAGGACCCTCGACGACGCCGTCCAGGGCGCCTTCCCGGCGCAGGTCGCCGCGCTCGTCGACCTCCTCGGGGACCCCGACGCCGAGGACGGCGCGCTCAAGGACGCCACCCGACGCCTCACGGTGGGCGGGACCCGGCCCGGCGCCGACGTCCTCGCCGGGATCGTCGTCCTCCTCAGGGACGTCGCTCTCGGGCCCCTCTGAGGCCCGGACGACTCAGAGCGCCTTCACGACGACGACCGCCACGTCGTCGTCGGGGCTCGGCCGTCCCGTGACCCGCGCCACCTCCCGGACGATCGCGTCGCGGACCGCGCGCGCCGACAGGGTGGCGGTCGGAAGGCCCCGCAGGAATCCGGCGAAGGCGTCGTAGCCCCACGGCGCTCCATCCCGTCCCTGCGCCTCCGGGACCCCGTCGGTGTAGAGGACGACGACGTCTCCGGCCGAGAGGACGACCCTCCGGCTCCTGTAGACCGCGCGGGTGCTTGCGCCGAGCGGGAACGACGCCCCTTCGACCGAGAGGTACGTCGCCGTGTCCCCCGCTCGCAGGAGCGGCTCGCAGAGACCGGCGTTGACGAATGTCAGCTCGCGCCTCGCCGGATCGAGCGTCGCGAGGCAGACGGCCGCGAACATCCGCTTCTCGATCTTCGCGCGGAGGGCGGCGCTCGCCTGCTCCGCCACCTCTTCGAGCGGTGCGCCGTGGCGCACGAGCGCGTTCACCATTCCGCCCGACATCGCCGCCGTCATCGCGGCCCGCGTTCCCTTTCCCGAGACGTCCCCGACGACGATCCCGAGCCTGGACCCGTCCGGGCCGACCGTCACGTAGTCGAAGAAGTCGCCGCCGACCTCGAACGCCGGGATGCAGATGCCCGACACCTCGAACCCCTCCACCACCGGATCCTCGTGCGGCATGACGGCCATCTGGGCTTCGTGCGCCGCCCGCATCGCCGCCTCGAGCCGGACGGTGCGCATCCGCCGCCTGAGGAGGATCGCCGAGACGGCGGCAAGGAGGAGCGCCGCCGTCAGCCGGAACCACCACGTTCCCCAGAAGGGGGGCGTGACGACGATCCGGAGCCGCGCCTCGTCCTTTCCCGGGACGCCGTCGGGATTGGCCGCCTTCACGCGGAAGAGGTAGGCGCCCGGCGGCAGGCCCGTGTAGGTCGCCACCCGCTGCTGGGCCCCCGCCGGGATCCAGTCGCGGTCGAAGCCGTCGAGCCGGTAGGAGTAGCGGATCTTCCGCGGCGCCGTGAAGTGGAGCGCGGCGAACTCGAGGGAGACGAGGTCGTCCTCGTGGGAGAGGACGACCTCGTCGGTGTAGCCGACGAAGCGGGTCAGAAGCGTCCGGCCGCCAACGGACCCGCCGACCGGGACCGGGCTGTTCGCCAGGAGAAGCTCCGTCAGAACCACGGGGGCGGGATCGGTCCTCACGACGATCTCGGACGGAAGGAAGACGTTGAAGCCCTCGATCCCCCCGAAGAACATCTCGCCCCGCGCGCTCCGGTGGAAGGAGCCGCCGTTGAACTCGTCGCTCTGCAGCCCGTCCTCTGCGTCCCAGACGTGAAAGGTCCTCTCTCGCGGGTCGAACTGGGTGAGTCCCTTGTTCGAGCTGACCCAGAGCCGCCCCCGTTCGTCTTCGAGGATCCCGTAGACGAGATCGCTCGCGAGACCGTCGGCCGCCGTGACCCGCTCGAACCGCCCCGTCTTCCGGTCGAACCGGTTCAGCCCGCCCCCGTAGGTCCCGGCCCAGAGGCTCCCCGTCTGGTCCTGGTGGAGGGCGAAGACGTAGTCGTTCGAGAGGCTCTGCGGGTCGGCCGGGTCCGCGCGCCACCTCGTGAAGGCGCCCGTCGTCCGGTCGAGGCGGTTCAGCCCGCCCCCCTGGGTCCCGACCCAGAGGGCGCCGCTGGCGTCCTCCAGGATGCAGCGGACGAAGTCGTTCGACAGGCTCGCCGGATCGGCAGGATCGTTTCGGTAGTGGACGAAGCGGCCCGTCTCGCGGTCGAGCCGGTCCAGCCCCCCTCCGAACGTCCCGATCCAGAGCGTCCCCGAGCGGTCCTCGTAGACCGCCCGGAGCTCGTCGTGGGCGAGGCTCCCCGGGTCCCGCGGGTCGTGCCGGTGATGCTCGAAACGCCCGGTGGCCCGGTCGACCCGGTCGAGCCCCCCGCCGTTCGTCGCCACCCAGAGGCTTCCCGCGGAGTCGCCGAGGACCGCGCGCACCGTGTCGTGCGAGAGGCTCGCCGGGTTCGACGGGTCGTGACGGTAGCCGCGAAACGCGTTCGCCCTCCGATCCCAGCGCTGGAGGCCGCCCGAGTCCGTTCCGACCCAGAGAGTCCCGTCGGGGTCCTCGTGAAACGACCAGACGATGTCCTGCCCGAGCGAGGCGGGGTTGCGCGGGTCGTGCCGAACGTGGAGAAACTCCTTGCGCCCCAGGTCGAGCGCGTTCAGCCCCCCGCCGTAGGTTCCCGCCCAGAGGACCTTCGAGCGGTCCTCGAAAAGCGACCAGACCCGGTCGGTCGAGAGGCTTCGCGGCTCGGCGGGGTCGTGCCGGTAGACCGTCAGGCCCGCTTTCCGGTCGATGCGCACGAGCCCGCCCCCGTCGGTGGCGACCCAGAGCGCGCCGTCGTGGTCCTCGGCGAGGGCCTTCACGAGGTTGCTCGGCAGGACGGCGCCCCGCGGCCTCCGGACGAGGCGCCCCGAGCCGCCGTCGTACGCGAAGAGGCCGCCGCCCCAGGTCCCGGCCCAGACGGTTCCGGATCGATCCTCGAGGAGCGCGTCGACGAGAAGCGCTCCCGCCCCGCCTCCGTCGGCCGGGACGTGAACGAACGCGTGCCTGGCCGCGTCGAGCCGGTCGAGCCCGCCGCCGAAGGTCCCCGCCCAGAGCGTGCCGTTTCCGTCGATCAGGAGAGCCCTCACGTCGTCGTGCGCCAGGCTCGCCGGATCGCGCGGGTCGTGACGGAACCGCTCGAAGCGTCCCGTCCCCGGGTCGAGGCGACCGAGGCCTCCGCCCTGAGTCCCGACCCAGATCCGCCCGTCGCGGTCTTCGCGAAGGGCCCGGACGATGTTCGCGGGCAGGCTGGACGGGTCGGCGGGGTCGTTGCGGAATCGCGTGACGTCGCCCGTCGCCGGGTCGAACCGGTTCAGCCCCCCCTCGAAAGTTCCGATCCAGATCATGCCCGACCGGTCTTCCATGAGGCACTTGAGGTCGTTGTAAGAGAGGCTCCGCGCGTTTCCCGCGACGTTGCGGAAGACGGTGAACCGGTACCCGTCCCATCGGTTCAGCCCGTCCTCGGTGGCGAACCAGAGAAATCCCCGCCGGTCCTGGAGCATCCCCTCGACGATGCTCTGGGAGAGGCCCTCGGCCAGGGAGAGCTTCCCGAACGACACCGGCGCGGCGCCCGCGGCAGCCGCCGTCAGGAGCGCGACGAGGGCTGCGAGGACGTGGCGCGGGATACCCATGTTCCCGTGTACGGCTCTCACGGACGACGGTTCGTTCTGCGAGAACGTCGCGACTCCTTGACGCCCCGACCTTCGCCCGGCACCCTCGGGGCCTGACTCGCAAGCGCTCGCCGGCATCCACGTCCTTCGCAACCGACGTCCTCCTCGTCTCGATGCCGTTCGGCCCCGAGATGACCCCGTCCCTGGGCCTCTCGCTCCTCGCGGCGTCGCTGGCCCCGCTCGGCGTCTCCGTCCGGGTCCTCCACTTCACTCTTCGCTTCGCCGAGGTCCTCGGCGTGGGTCCCTACACGAGGATCGCCACCGACGGCACCCGCTCGATCCGCGAGCTCGCGGGGGAATGGGTCTTTCGCGAGGCGCTCTTCGGGCCCGACCCGGTGGCGGACGAGAGGTGGGAGCGCGAGATCCTCCTCGGCCGCGCCTGCTGGGGAGCGCGCGAGCTCGCGCGTCCCGTCCCCGAGTCCTTCGTCAAAGGCCTGCGTCACGCGCGGTCGCGCGCCGCGCCGCTGCTCGACCGCTGTCTCGCCGAGGTCCTCGCCCACCGCCCGCGGATCGTCGGCTTCACGAGCGTCTTCCAGCAGCACGTCGCCTCGCTCGCGCTCTCCAGGCGAATCCGGAAGGAGGCGCCCGGAACCTTCGTCCTCCTCGGCGGTGCGAACTGCGAAGGGGTGATGGGGGCCGAGACGCTCCGGAGCTTCCCCTTCCTCGACGCGGTCGTGTCGGGAGAGGGCGATCTCGTCTTCCCCGAGCTCGTCCAGCGGGTTCTCGAGGGGCGCGCCGTCGACGACCTCCCCGGCGTCACGACACCCGCGAACGTGAACGCACGGCTGGCCGCCGGCCTCTTTACCAGCGCGCCGCCGGTGATGCGGATGGACGACCTCCCCGTCCCCGACGACACGGACTACTTCGAGCAGTTCGCGCGGAGCCGCTTCGCCGGGAAGTGGACGCCCGGCCTCTTCCTCGAGACGGCGCGCGGCTGCTCGTGGGGCCAGAAGAGCCACTGCACGTTCTGCGGCCTGAACGGCACGACGCTGGCCTTCCGGAGCAAGTCGCCGTCGCGGGCGCTCGACGAGCTTCGCGCGCTCGTGGCGCGGCACCCGGAGAGCGACCTGCAGGTCGTCGACAACATCCTCGACACGCGCTACTTCTCGAGCCTTCTCCCCGAGCTCGCGAAGTCGCCGCCCCCGTCCCCCGTCTTCTGGGAGACGAAGTCGAGCCTCACGAAGGGCCAGGTCCGTCTTCTCGCCGACGCAGGCGTCACGCGGATCCAGCCCGGCATCGAGAGCCTCAGCGACGCCGTGCTGAAGCTGATGAGGAAGGGCGTCACCGCCTTCCAGAACATCCAGCTCCTGAAGTGGGGACGCGAGCTCGGCGTGACGCCCTGGTGGAACCTCCTCTGGGGATTTCCCGACGAGCCGCCCGAGGAGTACGCGCGGATGGCGCGCCTCGTCCCGCTGCTGACGCACCTCTCTCCGCCGACGGGCGTCTCGGGCCTGCGGCTCGACCGCTTCAGCCCCGGCTTCGACGATGCGGAGAGGCTCGGCTTCCTCGACGTCGCGCCGCTGCCGTCGTACGCCGCGGTCTACCCGCTCGCGCCCGAGGCCGTCGCGAACCTCGCGTATTCCTTCTCGTTCCGCGCCCGCGGCGGAACGGACGCCGGGACGTACGTCGCGCCGCTCCTTCTCGAGGTCGCGCGATGGAGACGCGCCGCGGGGGCGAGCGCGCTCTTCAGCGTGCCGGCGGGCGAGGCGCTCCTCGTGTGGGACCTTCGCCCCGTCGCGCGCCACCCTCTCACCGTGCTCCGGGGCCTTCCCCGCGCTCTCCACGAGGCGTGCGACGCGGCGAAGAGCCTGCGCGAGCTGGCGGCCGCGGGCCGCACGCCCAGCGGCTTTGCGCGCGACGAGGTGGAGCGCGCGCTCGACGCGCTCGTGGCCAGCCGTCTCGTTCTCAGCGACGGGGAGAGGCACCTCGCGCTCGCCGTTCCCCTCGGACGATTCGCTCCCGAGGGGCGCGCGCTCGATCGCTTCTGGCGCGTCGCGCGCGCGATGGGACGAACGACGGGTGACGGAATCGTCATTCCCGTTCACAATTACGATGCGGAGTTCTGTACACTCCGCGCGCGCAACCGGTCGGCGTCGCCGCCCGCGAGCGAGTCGGCCCGCACGTGCGAACGACTGACCCCGGACCGCTTCTCCGTGAATCGTCACGAAGGACTGGTGCTCACCTGACCCCCCGTCCTCCCGGACGGAAACAAAAGGAGCTCTGATGGCAACGAAGAAAGCAGCGAAGAAGGTCCCGGCCAAGAAGGTCGTCAAGAAGGCCGCCCCCAAGGCCGCCGTGAAGGCCCCGGCCAAGAAGGTCGCCCCCAAGGCCCCCGCGAAGGCCGCCCCCAAGGCCCCCGCGAAGAAGGCCGTGAAGAAGGCGGCCCCGAAGAAGGCCGTCGCCAAGAAGGCCGCCCCCAAGAAGAAGGACGTCGGCGTCATCTGACGCGCGAAGGTGGGAGACCGGTCGCCACGGCGCCGGTCTCCCGTCGCCTTCCGGCAGAGTTCCTTACTTCGCTCCCGTGGCGAGGTACAGGTCGTTCCTGAACGAAAAGTAGCTGTAGACCCAGGAGTCGCCGCTCGGCGTCGTCTGCGCGGCCACGAGCGAGTGAATCCCGGCCAGGTCCGGCGGGACGATCTCGGCGACCAGCTCGCGCCGGACCGGATCGATGTCGACGCGTCGTATGCGGGCAGGCATCTCGTCGTAGCGAAAGACGAAGACCGAACGGCCGTCCGCGCTCCATCGCATCGGAACGTCTCCCGGCTCGAGGCCGGGAAGAAGACGCGGCTCGCCGCCGTCGAGCGGGAAGAGGACGACCCTGTCGCTGCCGTCGAGAACGGTGGCCAGCCGCCCGTCGGGGGAGATGGCGTCGGTGCTCGTCGTGATTCTCAGGCCGTCGCCGGAGATCGCTCGCGGAAGCCCGCCTTCGACGCTCTGCAGGTAGAGCCTGGTCGGCTTTCCCTCCTCGTTCGCGGAGAGGAGCAGCCGATTTCCGTCCGGGAGCCAGGCCGCGGCCTGGTAGCTGACGATGGGGCCGCGGTCGAGCGCCTTCAGCTGGCCGGGTCCGGTCGGAAGGAGGACGAGACGCTGGGAGTCCGACTGGACGATCGAGACGGCCCACCGGCCATCGGGCGAAAGCGGTCCCGCGGTTCCCTCGCCGAGGCGGATCGCGGGCGAGCCGTCCGTCCCTCGCAGGTAGACGGCGTAGGTGCCGTCTCCGCTCCCGGCCCCCTGCTCCGAGAAGAGGACCGCCTTCCCGTCCCGCGACACGTCCGCGACCGCGGAGAGGTCCAGCCAGGAGAGGTCCCTGTCGCGGCCGTTCTTCGACCCGGAGGCCATGCCGACGCGCATCCGACCCTCCGTGATCAGAAGGTTGCCGTTCGACGCGACGTCCTGGATCGAGAGCCGCCCCGGGGTCCGCGCGAGGAGCCGTTTCTTCCCTCGGAGGTCGACGCCCCACAGCGCACCGTTCTGCCCGACGTCCGCCGCGGTGAACCAGACCTCGTCCCCGGCCGGAGACCAGTCGAGGCCGAGGGCGCTCGACCACCCGGACGAGAGGACCGTCGCGGCGCCCTTCCGGTCGACGACGCAGATCGAGCCCCGGTCGTCGCCCGGGATCGGGTGGTCGATGTACGCCACGCGCTCTCCGTCCGGAGAGACGCGCACGTTGCTCATCCACCCCTCGGCCTGGCGAAGAATCTTCTCGATCGGGTACTCGAGCCGGTACCGCCCCTCGACGACCCGGCTCACCGCCAGCTCGCGCCCGTCGGGAGAGAAGTCCGCGTCCTCCACGTCGGTCAGGATCTTTCGCGGCGCGCCTCCTCCGAGCGGGACCCGCGCCAGGGTGCCGCGCGCCGAGAAGCCGTAGACGAACTTTCGGTCGAGCGAGATCGCGAGCTCTCCCGTCGACGAGACGGCGAGGACATCTCCGGGCGGCAGGTCGAGCGGACGGGACTCGGGGCTCTCCGTTCGCATCGAGAAGAGCCGGAAGGGCTCCCCTTCCCAGCCCGCACCGTAGACGACGGTCCTCCCGTCCGGGGAGAAGCGCGCGGAGAGGACGAGGCCCCGGCGGAAAGTGAGCTGCCGGTAGGACGGCACGCCCGGCTCCGCAGAGCCGCGCCCCGCGCGCCAGGCCAGCCCGGCGACGCCGAGGACCGCGACGGCGAGGCCGACCGCCGCGGCGAGCCGCACGCCCCGCGCGCGCCGCCCGGCGCTCGGCCGCCGCCGGACGTTCGACGATCGCGTGACGCTCTCCACGTACTCGCCGAGCTGGAACGCGAGGTCGGCCGCGGACTGGAACCTGTTTTCCGGCTTCTTCTCGAGGCAGCGCTTCAGGACCGGCTCGATCTCCACCGGTATCAGCTCGGGATCCTCGAGCCGGCTGAGCGGGTCGTCCGCGAGCGTCGCGCTCAGCGTCTCGATCGCCGAGGGGCGCCGGAAGGCGACCTCTCCCGTCAGCATCTCGTAGAGCACCGCCCCGAACGCGAAGATGTCGGACCGGTGGTCGACCTCCGCCCCGCGAATCTGCTCCGGCGACATGTACCGCACCGTCCCGACGACGACGCCCGAGACCGTGAGACGGGCGGCGGTTTCCGCTTCGTCCGCTCCTTCGAAGGCGAGGGGCGCCCGCGGCTCGACGAGCTTGGCGAGACCGAAATCGAGGAGCTTGATCCGGCCGTCGCGCGTCACGAAGACGTTCTCCGGTTTCAGGTCGCGGTGAACGACGCCGGCGGCGTGGGCGGCCGCCAGGCCCTGCGCGATCTCGACCGCGGTGGTGGCGACGAACCTCGCGGGAAGAGGGCCGCGGTCGAGCCTGTCGCGGAGCGTCTCTCCCTCGAGGAGCTCGGAGACGAGGTAGGGACTCCCCTCGTGGCTTCCGACGTCGAAGACGGCGAGGACGTTCGGGTGGCTGAGCCGCCCGACCGCCTTCATCTCGACCTCGAACCGGCGGATCCGGTCGGCGTCGGAGGAGCCGGTCCGCGTCAGGATCTTGATGGCGACGTCGCGGCCGAGGCGGGTGTCCCGGGCCCGCCAGACCTCGCCCATCCCCCCCGCGCCGATGCGGGCCGAAACCTCGTAGGGACCGAGCTTGTCGCCTTCGCGAAGCGCCATGGAGCCGGAAATGGTATCGCGCCCCGCCCCACTTCCGCGCGGACAGCTTCCCCGGCGCTATTTCAAGCCGGTGACCGAATACAGATCGTTGCGGTACTGGAAGTAGCTGTAGACCCAGGAACGCCCTTCGGGCGTGACCTGCGCGGAGACGATCGACTCGACCCCCGCCGGGTCCGGCGGCCGGATCTGCGCCACGACCTCGCGCCCCGGCCGGTCGAGAGCCACCCGCCGGATCCGCGCCGGCAGCTCGTCGAAACGGAAGACGAAGAGCGCCCGGCCGTCGAGGCTCCATCGCATCGGAACGTCGCCGGGCTCGAGGCCCGGGGCCAGGCGCGGCTCGGCGCCGTCGAGCGGGAAGAGGACGACGCGGCCCTCCCCGTCGGTCACCGCGGCCGTCCGCCCGTCGGGAGAGATGACGTCGGAGGAGGGCGCGAACCGGAGCCCCGGTCCCGAGACGGCCCGCGGTTCGCCCGCCTCGAGACTCTGGGAGTAGAGGCGGACCGGCTTGCCGTCCTCGTTGGCAGCGAGCAGCAGCCTCTTTCCGTCCGGGTAGAAGGCGACCGCCTGGAAGCTGGCGATCGGGCCGCGGTCGAGCGTCCTCGGCCGGCCGGGTCCCGTCGGAAGGAGGACGAGGCCCGGAGGCGTCGAGGGGACGACGGCCGAGGCCCACTGGCCGTCCGGGGAGAGAGGACCCGCGGTCCCTTCCCCCAACCGTGCCGCCGGGGATCCGTCGGTGCCCCGCACGTAGACGGAGTAGGTCCCGGCGCCCCCGCCGGCCCCCTGCTCGGCGAAGAGAACCGTCCGGCCGTCGCGCGAGAGATCCGACACGACGGTGGCGTCGAGCCAGGAGAGGTCCCTCTCGGCCGAAGCGTCCCGGGATCCGAATCCCATCCCGAGCCGCACGCGCCCCTCCGTCAACAGTAGCTCGCCGGAGGGACTCACGTCCTGCAGGGAGAGGCGCCCCGCGCCGCGCGCCAGGAGCCGCCGGTTTCCTTTCAGGTCGACGGCCCAGAGGCCGCAGTTCGGCGAGACTTCCGTCGCGGTGAACCAGACCTCGCGCCCGTCGGGCGACCAGTCGAGGCCGAGAGCGCTCGCCCACCCCTCGGAGAGGAACCTCTTCACGCCCTTCCTGTCGACGACACAGATCGAGCCCCGATCGTCGCCCGCCACGGGATGGTCGACGAACGCCACGCGCTCTCCATCCGGAGAGACGCGGACGTTGCTGATCCACCCCCCGGCCTGGAAGAGGACCTTCTCGATCGGGTACTCGAGGCGGTAGCGCCCCTCGACGGACCGGCTCACGGCGAGCTCCCGGCCGTCGGGGGAGAAGTCGGCGTCCTCGACGTCGGTCAGAATCTTCCGCGGCGCCCCTCCGAGGAGCGGGACGCGGGCGAGAGTCCCGCGCGCCTGAAAGCCGTAGACGAACTTCCTGTCGAGCGAGATCGCGAGCTCGCCCGTCGACGAAACGGCGAGAACGTCTCCCGGCGGCAGGTCGAGCGGGCGCGACTCGGGGCTCTCCGTCCGCATCGACTGGAGCCGGAAGGGCTCCCCTTCCCAGCCCGCCCCGTAGACGACGGTCTTGCCGTCGGGAGAGAAGCGCGCCGAGAGGACGAGACCCCTCCGGAAGGTGAGCTGCCGGAAGAGCGGGACGCCCGGCCCCGCCGAGCCGCGCCCCGCGCGCCAGGCCACGGCGGCGGCGAGCCCGACGAGCACGAGCCCGACGGCCACGGCGGCCCTGGCGGAGAAGTAGCGTCCTCCGGTTCGCGGGCGCTGGCGGGCGGTCGACGTCCGCGTGGAGCTCTCCCGGTACTCCCGGAGCTGGAACGCGAGGTCCGCTGCCGACTGGAACCGGTCGTCCGGGTCTTTCTCGAGGCAGCGCTTCAGGACCGGCTCGATCTCCTCCGGTATCGGCGACGGATCCGCGAGCCGGCCGAGCGGGTCCTCCGCGAGCGTCGCGCTGAACGACTCGATCGCCGAAGGACGCCGGAACGCCATCTCCCCGGTCAGCATCTCGTAGAGGAGGGCACCGAACGCGAAGATGTCGGAGCGGTGGTCGACCGGGGCCCCGCGAATCTGCTCCGGCGACATGTACCGCACCGTCCCGACGACGGTCCCGAGACCGTGAGACGGGCGGCCGTCTCGGCCTCGTCCCTCCCCTCGAAAGCGATCGGCGCTGGCGACTCCACGAGCTTGGCGAGGCCGAAGTCGAGGAGCTTCACCCTTCCGTCGCGCGTCAGGAAGACGTTCTCGGGCTTCAGGTCGCGGTGGACGACGCCGGCGGCGTGGGCGGCCGCCAGGCCCTGCGCGATCTCGACCGCGGTGGCCGCGACGCTTCTCGCCGGAAGGCGCCCGCGATCGAGACGGTCCCGGAGCGTCTCTCCCTCGAGAAGCTCGGTGACGAGGTAAGGCGCCCCCTCGTGGCTCCCGGCGTCGTGGACGGCGAGAACGTTCGGGTGGTCGAGGCGCCCCACCGCCTTCATCTCGACCTCGAACCGACGGATCCGGTCGGCATTCGAGGAGCCGGATTTCGTGAGGATCTTGATCGCGACGTCGCGGCCGAGCCGGGTGTCCCGGGCCCGCCAGACCTCGCCCATTCCCCCCGCGCCGACGCGGGCGACGACCTCGTAGGGGCCGAGCCGTTCTCCCACGGAAAGGGCCATCGAAGCTCGAATGCTATCTCGGCGCCGCGCCCGGTATTCCCGGTTCGCGACGCGCGGGGCTATTCTCGCGGCCCTCATGCGTTCCGACGCGAGCCGCGACGCAGCCTGGCCGGGCCTTCGCCCCGCGCGCCGGAGCGCCGAGGTTCGCGCTTTCTTCGACCGGCGGGCGGCCGTCTACGACCAGGTCGCGGACCGCCCCTACTGGGCCTTCTCGGACCGGGTGCTCCTCGCGCTCCTGCGCCTCGAGCTGCTGCCCGGGCTCGGCGAGGGCGACGGGATCCGCATACTCGACGCCGGCGGCGGCACGGGCCGCTGGGCACTCCGTCTCCTTCGCGAGCTTCCCCGCGCGAGCGCCCTCCTCGCCGACATCTCGCCCGGAATGCTCGAGGTCGCCCGCCGCAAGGCGGCCCGCTCCGGCGCTCGGGACCGCCTCTCGTTCCTCGAGCTCGACCTGAACTCCCCTCTTCCCCGCCGCCTCGGCCCCTTCGAGGTCGTCCTCTGCTTCCACAACGTGGCGGGCCTCGTCGCCGACCCGGCGGCCCTCGTCCGGCGGCTCGCCCGCGTCACGGCCCCCGGCGGCCGAATCGCCCTCGTCCTCCCGAACCTCTGGCAGGCAGCGGCCAAGAGCCTGCGCGACGGACGCCCCGGCGAGCTGCGGCGCCTCGCGACGCGTTCCGCCGTCCGCTACGGCGACGGCGTTCCCGAGGTCCTCGTCTTCACTCCCTCGGTCGCCCGCCGGTGCCTGGAAAGGGCGGGCTGCGTCGACGTTTCCGTCCGTGGATTTCCGGTCTCCGTCCATCCCGAAGGGCCCGACGAGGACCTTCCCGCGCACCTCGACGACGCGCGCCTTCTCCGACGCCTCGTCCCGCCGGAAACGGAGCTCTGTCTGCCCGAAGAGGCGGCGGCGCGCGGAAACAGCCTGCTCGCGATGGGGAGACGGCCAGCGAGATAGGGGCTCGATCTACGCCCGCTTCCGAGGCAGCGAGAAGGAGAACGTCGCGCCCCGGTCCGGCTCGCCTTCGGCCCAGACGCGCCCGCCGTGGCGCAGGACGATCCGTCGAACGAGGGCGAGGCCGACGCCGGTCCCCTCGAACTCTCGAATCCCGTGGAGTCGCTGGAACACGCCGAAGAGCTTGTCGACGAACCGCATGTCGAACCCGACCCCGTTGTCGCGGACCCGGTAGACCGCCTCGCCCCCCTCGACGCTTCCCTCGACGCGGATCTCGGGACGCGCCCGCCGGGCGGAGAACTTCACCGCGTTCGAAAGGAGGTTCTCCCAGAGGTGGCCCAGGAGCTCGGCATCCCCCGTGACGTCGGGCAGGTCGTCGACCACGAAAGAGACTTTCGAGGCGGACGCGGACCCCGCCGCGACCCGGGCAAAAGCGCTCCGCGCGACCCCGGTCATCTCCACCTCGACGAACCCGAGGTCGGTGCGTCCCGCCCGGGAGAAGGCCAGGAGGCCGTCGATCAGCTGGCCCATCCGCTGGGCGTTCCATCGCACCTGCCCCAGATGGTGCCGGCCCTCTTCGTCCAGCTGCCCTCCGGAGTCCTGGTCGATCAGGGCCGAGTGGCCGTCGATGGCACGCAGCGGGGCCCTCAGCTCGTGCGAGACCGAGTACGAATAGGCTTCCAGCTCCCGGTTCGCCTCCTCGAGGGCCGCGATCCGCTCTCTCCGGGTCTGGATGTCCTGGAAGACGCCGTGGACCCGGACGACCTTTCCGTCCTCGAGCTCGGGGTGCCCGATCGACCGGACCCATTTTCGGCGCCCCTTTGCCGTGATCAGCTCCAGCTCTTCGTCGAAAGGCTCGCCCGTTTCGACGGCGCGCCGGAAGAGCTCGGTAATTCGCGGCCTCGACTCGGAAGCGTAGAAGCGGATCCCCTCGTTCACGCAGTGCCGCGTTCCCGGCTCGACCTCGTGGATCTCGCAGGTGACGTCCGTCCACGTCAGCTCGTTCGTCCGGATGTCGTAGTCCCAGCCGCCGGCCTGCGCCAGGCGCGCGGTCTCGTCGAGAAGCTGACGGCTCTTCGCGAGCTCCGCCGTCCTTTCCGCCACGCGCTGCTCCAGCTCCATGCTCAGCTTCCGGTAACGCTCCTCGCTCGCCCGGAGGGCCTCTTCGGCCCGGTTCCGTTCCAGCGCCATACCGAGGTCCTCCGCGAGCTGTTCCAGGTGCGTCACCAACTCGAGGGGGAGCCGGCCCATGCGCCGGTCGTTGAGCTGGATCAGGCCGAGAATCCTCGCGCCGGACCGGATCGGCACGAGCGCCACGGACGCATACCCCTGGCGGAGGCAGATGTTTCGGGGATGGAACCTGGGGTCCTCGTCCGGCGGGAGGTTCAGGAGCGGGAACGAATCGTTCGTCCAGAAGCTCCCTCCCGGCGTGAAGAGCGGATTGCCCGGGTCGGTCTTCCCGGAGAGGACGAGCCCACACATGCATTCCAGCCGGATCCGGCCGTTCTCGTCCCGGCACGACCGACCGTCGGGAGAGCACTCGGCGAGCGAGTTCTCCGTCGCCAGGAAGTCCTCCGGAAAACCCTCCTGGTGGAAGTACGGAAAATCGTCCCCGGCCTGGAGGCGAATGCCGACGGCCTCGAACCCGGTCCGATTCTTCAGGACGCCGAGGACGCGCCGGATCGAATCCTCGGGCCCTTCCTGCTCGTTGAGGATCTGGAGGACGGCGGAACGCAGGTCTCTGTGCGCCTCCGCCTGCTTGCGCTCGGTGATGTCCGTCGACATTCCCCCGACGGCGTAGATCGTCCCGTCCTTGCGAAAGAGGGGGTACTTCGCCGTCTGATACGTATGCGGACCGTCGGCCTCCAGGTTCGATTCCTCGAAGACCCGGGGCAGGCGATCCCTGATGATCTGGAGGTCGTTGGCCCGGTGGGAGTCGGCGACCTCCGGAGGAAGGAAGGCGAGCCTCGTCCGGCCCACGATCTGCTCCTCGGGGAGGCCGAACAGCCTGGACAGCCGCCTGTTGGCGAGAAGGAAGCGCCCCTCGGTATCCACGATGTACATCAGGTTCAGGCTGTTGTCCGTGACGTCGAGGAGCAGCTGCCGGCTCTCCCGGAGCGCTTCCTCTGCGGCCTTCCTCTCCGTGACGTCGTGGATGTTCGTGCTGAACCAGGTGGACTCCGAGGCGTCCGTGAAGCGGACCGACACGACGTCTCCCGGGAAGACCGACCCGTCGCTGCGAACGAAGTTCAGCTCTCCCCGGAAAGTGCCGGTCCGCTCCCTCTCGGCGAGGGCCGCGGGAACGCGCGGGTCGTTCGGGTCGAAGATGCCGGCACGCCCGATCCGGCAAATCTCCTCCCTGGACCGCCCGAACATCCGGCACGCCGCCGGATTGGCGGCGAGGATCGCTCCGCTCGATCCCGCCAGGAGGATGGCTTCGCCGCTCGTCTCGAAGGCGCTGCGGAAGACCTCCTTCTCGAGGCCGGGGGCCGGGTCGTCGGGCACGGCCTACTCTCCCCTCGCCGGCAGCGCGAAGCAGAACGTGGCGCCCCGGTCCAGCATCCCGTCGGCCCAGACACGCCCGCCGTGGCGGAGAACGATCCGGCGGACGAGAGCGAGGCCGACCCCGGTTCCTTCGAACTCCCGGTGCCCGTGCAGCCGTTGGAACACGCCGAAGAGCTTGCCGACGTACTCCATCTCGAACCCGACCCCGTTGTCGCGGACCCGGTAGACCGCTTCGCCGGCTTCGAGGCTCCCCTCGACCTGGATCTCGGGCCTCTCTCGTCCGGCAGAGAATTTCACCGCGTTCGACAGGAGGTTTTCCCAGACCAGGCTCAGGAGCTCGGCATCCCCGACGGCCTTCGGCAGATCGCCCACCGAGAAGGAGATCCGCGAGGCGGATGCGGGGTCCGTCACGACCCTGTCGAACGCGGCCTTCACGGCCCCGGTCATGTCCACGGCTGCGAAGACGAGATCAGTGCGCCCGGTGCGGGAGAAGGCGAGGAGATCGTCGAGGAGCCGGCCCATCCGCTGCGCGTTCCAGCGCATCTGCGCGAAGTGGCGGCGCCCCTCGTCGTCGAGCAGCCCGGCGTGCTCCTCGAGAATCACGGCGGCGTGCCCGTCGATCGCCCGAAGCGGGGTCCGGAGCTCGTGCGAGACCGAATACGAGTACGCGTCCAGCTCCCGGTTGGCATCGGTCAGCTCCGCCGTCCGTGCGAGGACCCGGTTCTCCAGATCGGCGCTCAGATTGCGGTAGCGCTCCTCGCTTTCCCGGAGCGCCTCCTCGGCCCGCCGGCTCTCGCTGACGTCGACGACGTGGGAGATGAAGCAGGCCGGCTCGCCCCGGGCGTCCCGGACCAGCGAGCTGGAGACCCGGCCCCAGACGAGGTGGCCGTCCTTGTGGAGGTACGCCTTCTCGAATTCGGCACGGTCGGCGTCTCCGCCTTTCGCCCGCTGAATGAACCGCGGGCTGACGTCCAGGAAGTCGGGGTGCGCGATGTCGTTGACGGTCATCCCCTCGAGCTCGGCCCTGGCATAGCCGAAGATCTCCGACATCTGGCGGTTGACCCTCGTGAGCCTTCCCTGGAGATCGACCAGGCACATGCCGATGTTGGCGTTCTCGAACGCGAGCCGGAGGAGCTCCTCGCTCTCCTTCAGCGCGGCCTCCGCGCGCCGGCGCTCGTCGATGTCGTGGGTCACGCCGAGGATCTGCAGGACGGTGCCGTCTGCGGCCAGCAGGGGGTAGGCCCTGACCTCGGTCCAGAAGGTGGAACCGTCCTTTCGGAAGTACTCGAGCTCACCCCGGAAGCTCTCCGGCGTACGCCCGGCCTGGAGGGCGGCCCCCAGCCGTTCGAAATACTCCTGCGTGAGGAGCCGGGAGGCCGGGGGGTGGATCTCCTCGAGCGTCTGGCTCATCGCCTCGGCGGGAGTGAGGCCCCTCACCTTCTCCACCGCGGGGCTGACGTACGAGATCCTGCCGTCCAGCTCCATGGTCCAGACGACGTCCCGGGCGTTGTCGGCCAGCAGACGGTGCCGCTGCTCGCTGCGCCGCAGCTCCTCTTCCGCCTTCCTGCGCTCGGTGTTGTCGACGCTGAGAATGAAGAGCCCGTCGGGCACGGGCGAGACGCTGACCTCGAACCACTTCGTGGCGGCACCCGGAAAGGTGAACTCGGCCTCGAAGTGCTGGGGGACGCGCTCTTCCATGCAGCGCCGGTAGCGGACGATGAATCCCGACGTCTCGGCGCCGGGGTAGACCTCGAAGAGGGTTCGCCCGACCAGGTCCGCCTGCGTCCGCCCCGCCTGCTTCGTCGCCGCCTCGTTGGCGTAGAGGCACCGCCAGTCGAAGCCGACGACGAGGCAGCCCTCGATGAGGCCGTCGAGGATCCTCCGGTCGCTTCCGGCGGACGGATCCTGCCCGCCTTCGGACGGAGGGGGCGCTGGAACCGCGTGCGTGGAGAGTTCGCTCGTCTCTCCCTCCTTGTCGCTGTCGGACGAGCATTCTATCGAGGTGGCCGCCTCCGCTAACATCCCGCGGTGCCCGTCCAGAAGCCCGCGCCGCGGAAGGCGCCCGATCGCGAACGTTCGTCCCTCAGGGACCCGGCCTTCGTCCTCGACCGTTCGCGCTCGCACGGGCCGCGACGCGGACCCGTCGGGAGACTCCGGTGCCTCGTGCTCGCGGTCGGCCTCTGCCTCCCGCTCCTCGCGATGGGCGGAGCCTCTGCCGACGACCGCCCGACGATCGGAACCGAGGCCGTCCTCGACTTCGGCCCGGGGGGCAGGGAAGCGCAGAGCCGTTCCTTCGCTCTCGGCGGATCGGTCTGCGGCCAGGGAGTCGACACGTCGCGGAACCCCTTCGATCCGACCCCCGGGCGCTTCTCCCTCTGTCCCGGCTCCCTGGAGACGGCGAGTCCGGACGAGCCGGAACTCCGTTGGGACCTGGCGGTCGAGCCGGCGTTCCGGCCGCGGCCGTCCCCCGGAGCCCCGCTCCGCGGCGTCCGCAACGAGCTCGCGCCGCTCGGCACGAAGTTCCTCCGCGGCACGCTCATCATCACCGGCACCGCGCTCGCGAGCGGCGTCGCCCTCGCGGTGCTGCCGAAGCAGTTCTCGAAGTGGGAAGACGACTCCTTCAGCCGCGGCGGCTCGAACTTCGTCCGGGCCTGGACCGAGCCGCCGGTCTGGGATGGCGACGTCGCCTTCCACAACTGGATCGGGCACCCGTACGCGGGGGCCTTCTACTACAACATGGTCCGGTCCCAGGGGGGGACGATCCGCCAGTCGTTCGCTTTCGCGGTCTTCCAGTCGGTGATGTGGGAGTACGTCATCGAGTCGTTCGCCGAGCAGCCGAGCATCCAGGACCTCATCGCGACGCCGATCATGGGATCGGTCGTCGGAGAGCTCTTCCATCGCTGGTCCGTCGCGATTCTCAGGAAGGAGCGCCTGAACTTCGGCCAGAAGGCCCTGGTCTTCTTCCTCAACCCTTCCTACGTGATCAACAACGGCTACCGGCCGCCGGAGTGATCCGGGCGGGGCTCGTCGCGCCGCGCGGACCCGGGGTCAGAACGAGAAGAGCGTTCCGACGGAGGCCTCCGCCTGGAGCGTTCCCCAGCCCGTCAGCCCGACCAGGCAGTCAGACCACTGGCAGAGGCCCCTGAGGGATCCGCCTGAAAAGAGCGCGAGCGCCCGGGCCTCGAGACGGACGCCGAAGGTGCGGTTCACCATCAGCTTGACGCCGCCCGAAAGGGACGCCGTGAAGGAGGTCGACATCCCTCCCCCCTGGCCCTCGAGGAAGGTCGCGCCGACACCGGCCGAAAGGAGCGGACGGACCCGGGCTCGCGGCGAGAAGTCCCACTGCACGCCCCCCAGGATCGTCTGGAGCCTCAGGTCGTGAAGGTTCCCGTCTCCCCCCGAAAAGGGGTTCTCCGCCGAGAGGCGCGTGGACTGCTGCAGGTAGGTCGCCTCCACGAGGAGGTTCGGGCTCCCGAGGGAGATGCCCGCCGCGACCCCCCACGACAGCGCGGACTCGATGGCGTACGTCTCGCCGTTGCCGGCGTCGTCCAGGCCTCCCCCGGCCCGAAGACCGATGAACGGGGTCAGCTCCCCGACGGCAGCCTCCTGGGCGCTCGCGGGTGCCACCGTGGCGAGCAGCAGAGCGGCGAGGACGACGAGGCGTGGCATCGCCGGATTCTCGCCGTTCCGGGCTCCACGGTCACGCCGGTCCGAAGGAGTTGCGGTAGTCGCGAAAGCCTTCCGAAGCCGTGCGGCGTCTACCCGTTCCGCGCAGGCAGAGAGAAGGAGAGCACGGCACCCCTGTCGAGCTCCCCTTCGGCCCACGTTCTTCCGCCGTGCCGCATGACGATCCTCCGGACGAGGGCGAGGCCGACACCGGTCCCTTCGAACTCGTCGATCGCATGAAGCCGGTGGAAGACCCCGAAAACCTTGTCGACGTATTTCATGTCGAACCCGACCCCGTTGTCGCGGACCCGGTAGACCGCTTCGTCCCCCTCGATGCTCCCCTCGACCCGGATCTCGGGTTTCTCCTTTCCGGCGGAGAACTTCACCGCGTTCGACAGGAGGTTCTCCCAGACCCGGCCGAGCAGCTCGGGATCCCCCGTGACCTCGGGGAGGACGGCGATCGAGAAGGAGATCCGCCGGGCGGAGGCGGAATCCGGAACGACCCGGGTGAACGCCTCTTTCGCGGCTTCGGTCATGTCCAGCTTCTCGACCGCGAGGTCGACTCGTCCGGCGCGGGAGAAGCCGAGGAGATCGTCGATCAGCCGCCCCATCCGCTGGGCGTTCCCGCGAATCTGCCCGAGGTGTCGGCGGCCCTCGTCGTCCAGCAGCTCGGCGCAATCCCGGAGGATCATGGCGGAGTGGCCGTCGATGGCCCGGAGCGGGGTTCGCAGCTCGTGGGAGACGGAGTACGAGAAAGCTTCCAGCTCCCGATTCGCTTCCGTGAGCTCGGCCGTCCGGGCGAGGACGCGGCCCTCGCTGCGCCTGCGCTCGGTGACGTCCCTTCCGAAGACCGAAATTCCGAACACCCTCCCCTTGCGCTCGAGGACGTGAGCGCTCAGGTCGAGGGTTCTCATGCCTGCGTGCGTCACGTACTCCGCGGAGAAGAAACCTTCCCGGAGAGTCGTTCGATACATCTCGTGCCATCTGTCGGCAACGGCCGGAGGCAGCAGGTCCTCCGGCCGGTGGCCGATCCTGATCTTCAGGTCGCGGGCCTCGAGGAAATACTCCTCCAGGGCACGATTGAAGGTGAGGAGGCCGAACGTCTCGGGATCGACGGACCAGATCAGGTCGTTCGTGCTGTCGACGAGAGCCTTCAGCAGGACCTGCAGCTCCTGGAGACTCTCTTCTGCGCGGTGACGCTCGGTGATGTCGACGAAGATCGCGACGACGGAGGCGGGTCGACCGTCTGCTCCCGGGATCGGTTCGGTGTTGATCGAGATCCAGCGCAGCGTTCCGTCGGGCGTGTGTATCCCCATGACGACGCCCCGAAGGGACTCTCCGGTCCGAAGCGTCACCATGGCCGGGTGCTCCTCGCCGGGGAACGGCGTCCCGTCGAGGTGAATCGCCCGCCAACCGGGATCGAGAGAGGTCCGGCCCGCCATCTGGCCGCAGGAGAGGCCGAGGATGCGCTCCGCGGCAGGGTTGCAGCCGACGATCTCCCCCGTCGCGAGATGGACGACGACCCCTTCTGAAATGGCGACGAGCGCCGCCGCCGAGTAGTCTCCAGAGAGGGGCCTGCCAGGGCATTCGGACCCGGAAGGGCCGACCCGACCGACGAGGTCCACCGGATCGGAAGGAGCGTGTCTCGCCTCCACGATGAGGATTGTCCCACTCGGACGGCACGACCCCATCGACGGGCCGGACGGGATCCGGAGGTCCCGCGACGTCGCCGGCGCCAGGACGACGAGGTCCGCGCACCTCCGGGCCATCTGCGACGGCTGGGCGGGTCGCCACCTCGTGAGTCTCCGAAAGGGAACGACTGGCCTGCCCGAGCGGGCTCGAACCGCTGACCCTCGGCTTAGAAGGCCGATGCTCTATCCAGCTGAGCTACGGGCAGGCGCTCGACCAGACGGGGAGACTGTAGCAGGAGCGGGAAATCAGCGGGACCGCGCGACGCGACGACGGAGGGAGGCGGGCATCGTCGCCGGCAGGCCCTTCCTGGAGACGCCGTCCGGGGACGCGCCGCGCACTTTCCTGTCGGCGCGAAACCAGTCGCGGAGGGCGACGGCGTCGGTGATGCCGGCGTCCGCGCCGGTCAGCGCGAACCGCTCGGGGTCTTCCCGGAAGGCGAGGCCGCCGACGAGGACCGTGACCCCGGGAGCGACGGCCCGGACCTGGGCGATCGTTTCCGCCGCCTCGGGAAGGTGGCCCGCCAGGGAGACGGAGAGGGCCAGGGCGGCGGGCGGGCGCTGCTCGACGAACCGGACGAGCGCTTCGCGGGGGACGTTGGCTCCGAGGGACTCGGCTTCCCACCCGCACTCGCGCGCCACGTCGGCGAGAAAGCGGATGCCGAGATCGTGGAACTCGCCCGCCAGGCAGGCGAAGACGATTCGCCGGGGGACTCCGGCCGGCTCTCCCGGACAGCCCGAGGAGCGGGCGAGGACGCGGCTGACGAGGGAGGTTGCGAGGTGCTCCTCGGCGATCGACGCCGAGCCCTGCGTCCACATCCGGCCCACCTCGCAGAGGGCCGGCATGACGAGATCCCTCACGACGAGGGCCGTGTCGGCCCCGAGCGAGCGAGAGCGGGAGACCAGCTCCTCGACGGCCGCTTCGTCCCCTGCGAGGAGGGCGAGAAGAAACGGCCCGGCGACGTCCCCGAGGTCGGGACCGCCTTTCCGGGACGTGACGACGCGGGGTCTACCTGTGGCCACTCTTCACTCCGAACGCACTACGGGAGGAATTCGGGAGCGGATTCCTCACACCTTCACTTCGACCCGGGTCCCGCCCCAGACGTCGAGGACGGCACCGGTAACCGTTTCGGCGGCGGGCGAAAGGAGGAAGAGGGCGGCGGCGGCGACGTCGAAGGCGTCGAGCTTCTCCTCGAGCGGCTTCTCGTGAGGAGAAGCCTCGACGTTGCGGGTCCGGTTCTCGGTCGATCCGGGACAGAGGGCGTTCACCGAGATGCCGTGCGGGCGCAGCTCGAGGGCGAGGGCCTTCGTCATCCCGATGAGCCCGAACTTGGCGGCGCAGTGCGCGACGACGTTCGCGTCGCCGGCGGTGCCGTGGATGGAGGAGATGTTCAGGATGCGGCCCCGGCTCTTCTTCAGCTCTGGGAGCGCGGCGTGGACGAGGAGGTACGTCGCCTTGAGGTTCGTGTCCAGGACCCGGTCCCACTCCTCCTCGGAGAGCTTCTCGAGCGGCCTCCAGACGAAGACGCCCGCGTTGCTGACGACCGCGTCGATGCGCCCCGTCTCCGCCACGGCGCGCGCGACGAGGTGGTCCACGTCGGCCCGGACCCTCACGTCGGCGGTGACGACGAGGGCCGTGCCGCCGACGGAGAAGGCCTCCCGGGCCACGTCGGCGAGCTGCTCGGCGGTCCGCGAGGCGAGGACGACGGTGGCCCCGGCCCGCGCCGCGGCGAGCGCGATGGCGCGGCCGATTCCGCGCCCGGCCCCGGTCACGACGACGGTCTTCCCGGCGAGCACTTTCGGATCCGCTGGAACGCTCATACCTGTCAGGCCTCCCGCGCCCCGGCCCCGTCGCGGGCGCCGGGTGCGAATCCGGCGGAGGCTAGCACGACGGACCTCGTTCGTCGGGCACCTACAATCCCCGCCGGAGGCCTTCCTGAAGCCAACGCCGCTCCTCGTCGCGCTCCTTCTCGCCCACGCGCCGGCCCTGGCCGGGCCGCGCCTGGAGACGAGGCTCGTCGCCTCGCCCCACCTCGAAGACCCGGTCCGGATCGTCGTCCAGCTCCCCCCTTCCTTCGGCGAGGGAAACGCCCGCCGCTACCCGGTCCTCTACTTTCTCCACGACGGCTTCGGGAGCGAGGAGACGCTCGCAAAGCGGGGGATCGCCTCCCGGCTCGACGCCGAGATGGCCGCCGGCCGTCTTCCAGAGATGCTCGTCGTCTCGCCGCGGGGCGTCGGCACCTGGTTCACCGACTCGCACGACGGCAAGGTGCCCTACGGCGCCTTTCTCTCGTCCACGCTCGTCCCGTACGTCGACGGCGCCTTCCCCACGCTGCCGCGCCGGTCGGCCCGCGCCGCCGCGGGGATCTCGATGGGGGGCTACGGCGCCGTCCGGTGGGGGCTGGGCTCCCCGGAGCTCTTCACCGTCACGGCCGGCCTTTCCGCGGCCGTCCAGCAGCTCTCCCGCCGATCCGCCGAGAGCCTTCCGTTCCTCATCCGCCCCGCCTTCCGGCGCGTCTTCGGCGACAGCACCGCCGTCGGCCCCTGGAGGAGAAACGACCTCGCCTCGATCCTCCTCGACGAGCCCGGGCTCGCCGCCCGCGCGCCCGAGCTCCTGCTCCGCTGCGGGACCGAAGACAAGTACCTCCTCTCGGACGTCGGGTCCTACTTCCAGAAGCTCGTCACGGTTCTCGGGGGCCGCTGCGAGCTCGTCCTCGAGCCGGGCGGACACGACTGGACCTACTGGCGTTCCGTCTTCGTCCCGTTCGCCGCGGACGTCGCCCGCCGCCTCGACCGTGCCGAGGAGGCCGGATGAGCCGGGCGAAGACCCGGCTCGTCCTCTTCGACATCGACGGCACGCTCCTGTCTTCGGGGCGGAAGGGTCTCGACTCCTTCTCGACGGCTCTCCGGCGGACCTTCGGGACCGAGGGAGACCTCTCCTCTTACCGGTTCGAAGGGAAGCTCGACCCGGTCATCGTCCTGGAGCTGATGCGGGGCGCCGGCATTCCGGACGAGGTCATCCTCGAGCGCCGGCCCGCCGCCCTCTCCCTCTATCTCGACCTCCTGGAGGAGGCGCTCGCCGCCGAGCCCCCGGCGCTGAAGCCGGGCGTCTCCGACCTCGTCGCGCGCGTGACGGCCGCCCCCGCCGTCGTCTCCGCCCTCCTGACGGGAAACGTCCAGCGCGGCGCCCGGATCAAGCTGACGGCCGCGGGCCTCTGGGACCGCTTTCTCTTCGGCGTCTTCGGGGACGAGGCGCCGCGGCGCGTCGAGCTGGGGCCGATTGCCCTCGCTCGCGCCCTCGAGCGAACGGGGCGGCCCTTTTCCCCCTCGGAGACCGTCGTGGTGGGCGACGCCCGGGCCGACGTGGAGTGCGGCCGTGCGATCGGAGCCCGGGTGGTGGCGGTCGCCACCGGCCGCACGAGCGTCGAGGAGCTACACGCCGCGGGCGCCGACACCGTCCTTTCGAGCTTTGCCGACGTCGAGTCGGCCTGCGAGGCGATCCTTGCTTGACACTGCGCTCCTCCTCGTCCTGGCGGCACTCCCGGTTCCGCCGCCGGCGGCCGGCCCCCCCGTCGACCTCCTCAGCCCCGTCGTCCACGACGTGACGATGTCCATCGACGTCGGCCCCGCCCGGGACACCCTGACGCTCCTCGCCGGAGGCCCCGACGCCCCCCAGGCCCTTCAGCGGCTCAAGGGGTCCCGCGCCTTTCACCAGGCCCTCTCTCGCGGCGGCGGCAACCCCGACGACGTCCTCGGCCGCCTCGTCTCCGTCGCGGCGGGAACGCCCGACCCGCTCCTCGGCGGCTACTCCGGCCGCGCCGCCGTCTTCAGGAAGATTCTCGACGCCCTCGAAACCGACGGCACGCCCGCGGCCATGCTCGAGGCGCGACGGATCGCCGCTCTCCTCCCCTCCTCGAGGCCGGTCACGGCCCGGCTTCGCCTCGTCCCCCTCTTCGGCCTCTCCCGCTTCGGCGACGTCGTGGTGGAGAGCGACGGCGAGACGACGTGGCTCTTCGCCGACCTGCCCGGGCTCGCCCCCGAGGGAAACGCCGAGGTGGTCCCCCGCGAGGTCGTCTTCTCGGTCCTCAGGACCGCGGCCTCCGAGTCGTGGACCCGGCTCTTCGCCCCCTTCCGCGTTCCGCCGGCCTGGCCGGAGCCGAAGGTTCCCGATTTCGACGCCCTCCTCGCCCGCACGGCCGCAGACGGACCGGCGACGATGTTTCTCTTCGCCGACGAGTTCTTTCCTCTCGGGACGATGTTCGAGGAGCCGATCCAGAGGAGCTTCGACAGGTGGAACACCGCGGCCGAGGTGCTCCTCGACCCGAAGGCGAAGGAGGCGACCCGCCGGGAGGCTCTCGCCGCCGCGACCGCCCGGGGCGAGTTCTGGAGCCGGCACTCGTCCGTCGTCGGAGTGAAGATGACCGAGGTGCTTCTCAGGAGCGCGGGGGCCGCGAGGTACCTCGAAGCCCTCGCCGCGGGGCCGCGGGCCGTCGCCGCCCTCTACCTCGAAGTCACGAGGAAGGGGAAGGAGCCCGCCCTCGGCAAGGCCGCCCGCAAGGCCCTGGAGGCGAAACCGCCCTCGAGCTGAGCGGGAGGGCCAGGCCCGAAGACGCGACTGTTCCTGTCCCCGCTCGGAAGGGGTCTAATACCCGGTGGCCCAGCGCCGCCAGGGGGGATTTCGAATGAACGCAGCGCCTCGCTACCCCGGAATCCGCATCACGACGAACGGGAACCAGCTCGTCGCCTACCACACGGAGGCGCGCATCACGGACGGGGGGGTCTTCTACCCGATCACCCCGTCGACCGAGATGGGCGAGAACTATCAGCTCTCGTTCGCCGAGGGAAAGCTGAACGTCTTCGGCGCGAGCAAGCTCGCCGTGGAGACGGAGGGCGAGCACTCGGCCCAGGGCGGGGCGATCGCCTTCTCGGTCTGCGGAAAGCGGACGGTGAACTTCACCTCGGGACAGGGAATCGTCTACGGCTCCGAGCAGTACTACCACGCGCCCGGGAAGTTCTCGACGATGATCCTCGAGGTCTCGGCCCGCGCGCTGACGAAGCACGCGCTGAACGTCCACTGCGGGCACGACGACATCTACGCCGTCATGGACACCGGCTGGATGATGCTCTTCGGCAAGGACTCGCAGCAGGCGGCGGACCAGGCGCTGATCATCCGGAAGGTCGCCGAGCTCTCCCTGACGCCCGGCATCAACATCCAGGACGGCTTCCTCACCTCGCACCTCGAGCGGACGTTCTTCCGTCACGAGGCGGGGCTCATGCGCGAGTTCCTCGGCGCGCCCGACGATCTCATCGACTGCCCCACCGACGCCCAGCGCACCCTCTTCGGGCCGAAGCGCCGCCGCGTGCCGGCGATGATCGACCTCGCAAACCCGCTCCTCCTCGGCCCGGTGCAGAACCAGGAGCACTACATGAACGGGGTGGTCGCGCACCGCTCCGAGTTCTGCGAGCCGATCCTCCCGATGCTCGAGGCGGCCTACGCCGAGTTCGGCGAGCTGACGGGGCGCCACTACGGCCTCCTCTCGCAGTACCGGTCGAGCGACGCCGAGACGGTTTTCGTCTCCCTCGGCTCGGCCGCCGAGAACATCGAAGCCGCCGTCGACCACCTTCGCGAGAAGGGGGAGAAGGTCGGCTCGATCCACGTGAACGTCCTTCGCCCGACGCCGGAGGCCGCCTACGTCGCGGCCCTCGCCGGGAAGAAGAACGTGATCGTCATGGAGCGGACCGACCAGCCGCTGGCGGGCGACAACCCGCTCGCACGCGACATCCGCACCGCGTTCACCAAGGCCGTGCAGGCCGGAACGATCGCGGCCTCCGACGTCCCCCGCTTCTTCTCCGGGATCTACGGTCTCGGCTCGCGCGACTTCCGCCCCGAGGGGATCCTCGGCGCCTACGGCTTCGCCACCGGGACGATCGCCCGCAAGGACGGGCACACCGAGGCGGACGGGACGACCCTCTTCGTCGTCGGCATCGACCACCCCTACGAGGTGAAGGCCACCGAGCGGCCGTCGCTCCTCCCCCACGGCGCCATCGCCGTCCGCCTCCACTCGATCGGCGGCTGGGGAATGATCACGACCGGCAAGAACCTCGGCGAGGTCATCGGCGAGCTCGGCGACCACGTCGCCGAACGCGACAACGCCGTGGACGAGCTCGGCCGGCGGAAAGAGGTCGTCCACGTCTCGGCGAACCCGAAGTACGGGTCGGAGAAGAAGGGGGCGCCGACCGAGTACTTCCTCGTCGTCGCCCCGGAGCGGATCCGGGTCAACTGCGACCTGAGGCACGTGACCGTCGTCCTCTGCTGCGACCCGAAGGCGTTCATCCACACGAACCCGCTCGACGGGATGGACGAGGGGGGCGCCTTCGTCTGGGAGTCGGACGAGAGCCCCGCGACGGCCTGGACGCGGATCCCGCGGAAGTACCGGCAGGAGATCCTCGACAAGAAGATCCGCCTCTACACCCTCCCCGGCTTCGACATCGCCCGCGCCGCCACCGAGCGCCCCGACCTGCAGCTCCGGATGCAGGGGAACGCTTTCCTCGGCGCGTTCTTCGCCGTCTCGCCTTTCCTGGCGGAGTTCGGGATCGGCCGCGAGCACTTCAACGAGCAGGTCGAGAAGCAGTACCGGAAGAAGTTCGGCCGGTTCGGCGACGCCGTCGTCGCCTCGAACATGGAGGTCATGCTCCAGGGCTTCTCGCGGGTGACGGAGATCGTCTACGGCGCCGTCGACGCCCCCGACCGCTCGAGCATGCGGGGCGAATCGCTCTACCCGCTCGACGGCTGCGGGGCCGTCTGCCGGTCCGTGCCGAAGCCGGCGGACCAGGCCGTCCGGGCCCCCGTCTTCCAGCGGGCGACGTTCGAGAAGGAATTCCGGGCCGGGCTCGGCTACCACCAGCCGGCCTCGGTCCTGGCGGCGGCGGGAGTCGGCGCGGCGGGGACGGGCGAGTCGGCGACGAAGTACGTCGCGCGCCGGATGACCCCGGTCTTCGTCGCCGAGAACTGCACGCAGTGCATGGAGTGCATCTCGTCGTGCCCCGACACGGCGCTCCCGAACACGGCGCAGGACCTGACGACGATCCTGACGACGGCCGTGAGGGCCTACGTGAAGGACCCGATGGACCGGGCGCGGCTCCTGGCGAGCGTCCCCGACGTGGAGAAAACCGTTCGGGCGGGCCTCGTCGAGGCGCAGAAGGCGAAGGCCGGGACGCCGGTGAAGGAGCTCGTCCGCGCGGCGGTCGACCCGATCGGCGTCGTCTCGGACGAGAGCAAGGCCCAGCTCTACGCGATCGTCGACACGCTCCCGCTCGCCTACAGCAAGGTGAACGCCATCTTCGCCAACCCCGAGAAGAAGACGCCCGGCGGCGGAGGGATCTTCTCGATCTTCGTCTCCGACCTCTGCAAGGGGTGCGGCGAGTGCGTCACCGAGTGCGGCGACCACGAGGCGCTGAAGATGGTCGACGAGACCGAGGAGCTGAACGCGAAGCACGCGACGGCGATCGGGTTCCTCAACCTCCTCGGCGACACGCCGCAGAAGTACCTCGGCCTCTACGACGCGGGGCACCCCCAGACGTCGCGCGAGGCGGCGCTGCGCAACCACCTCATGGTCCGCTCCACCTACGACGCCCTCGTCTCGGGCGACGGCGCCTGCGCCGGCTGCGGCGAGAAGACGGTCCTGCGCGCCGTCGCCTCCGTCACCGAGGCCTACATGCGCCCGATCTACCACGCCAAGGCCGAGCGGCTCGCCGCGAAGGCGAAGGCCGTGGCCGAGGCGGGCGTCGCGCGCCTTGCGGCCCTGAAGGAGAAGAGCCCGGACGACCACGCCCGGTTCGCGAGGGCGGTCGCCCACCTCCTGATGGGCCTCGGCGGCGAGAGCGACGAAGACACGGACGAGCGCCTCGCGGCGCACGGGGCGATTTCCGACGCCCAGGTCGTCGACGCCCTCCGCGCCGTCCTCGCGCAGGAGGCGTGGAACCACCGCGAGTTGCAGGCGATCGACGGCCGGCTCGCGAACGGGATGTCGGTCATGGCGATGGGCGCCCACACGGGCTGCAACACCGTCTTCGGCTCGACGCCGCCGAACAACCCGCACCCCTACCCGTGGATGAACTCCCTCTTCCAGGACGGCGCCACCGTCGCCTGGCTCTTCGGCGAGGCGTTCGTCCAGGACCACTCCCGCCGCTCCGTCCTCCCCGAGCGGCTCGCCGACGCCCTCCTGCGCGAGGACGGCCCCCTGACGGCGGCCGAGTACTTCGACCTCGCCCACTTCTCCGACGCCCTGATGACCGACCTCGAGGTGGCCGAGCTGCCGAAGGCGTGGGCGATCGGCGGCGACGGCGGGATGGGCGACATCGGCTTCCAGAACGTCTCCAAGGTCGTCCTCCAGAACCGGCCGAACGTGAAGCTCCTGATGCTCGACACGCAGGTCTACTCGAACACGGGCGGCCAGAACTCCGATTCGTCGGTCATCACCGGCGGCTTCGACATGAACCAGATCGGCGCCGCCACGCAGGGCAAGCTCACGGAGAAGAAGGGGCTCGCCGAGATCTTCTGCGCCGGCCACGGCTCCCCCTTCGTCGCCCAGGTCTCGATGGCGAACGCCCCGAAGCTCTTCAAGGCACTGCTCGACGCGCTCGAGTACCGCGGGACGGCGTTCGTCCAGAGCTTCACGCCCTGCCAGCCCGAGCACGGCGTCGGCGACGACGTCTCCACGCTCCAGTCCCAGCGCTCGCGCGACAGCCGGATGCTTCCCGAGTTCACCTACAACCCCGGAAAGGGCGAGAGCTACCGCGAGGCGCTCGACCTGAAGGGGAACCCGAACCACGATCGCGACTTCTGGGAGACGACGCTCAAGTCGACGGGCGAGAAGGTCCGCTACACCGTCGCCCACTACGCCGTCACCGAGGCGAGGTTCCGCCAGCACCTGAAGAAGGTGACGCCCGAGAAGGCGTCGACGATGGTCGCCCTCGAGGACGTCCTCGTCCTCCTGACGCAGGACGACGTCGTGAAGCGGCGCGTCCTCGACCCGAAGAGCCCCGTCTACGTTCCCGACTTCGGCGTCGTGATCAAGGCCGAGGACCACGAGGGGCGCCCGGGCTACTACGCCCTCTCTCGCCAGATGGTCCTCCTCTGCGTCGAGCGCCGGAAGGCGTGGCGGCTCCTTCAGAGCAAGGCGGGAATCGACAACAAGGAATACCGGGCGCAGCGCGCCCTCCTCGCCCGCCTCGGCAAGGGCGAGATCACCCGGGACGACCTGCTGAAGGGGGGCGCGATGCTCCTCAGGGAAGAAGTCACGAAGCTCGCCCAGAGCTGAGATCACCGAAACGAGAAGGAGAAACGAACATGGAAAGAACCGGAATCATCACGTTCCTCGGCGGCCCCCTCACCCTCGTCGGCCCCGAGATCAAGGTGGGCGACAAGGCTCCCGGCTTCACCGTCCTGGACAACGGCCTCGGCGCCAAGACCCTCGCCGACTTCGCCGGCAAGACCGTCGTCCTCAGCGTCACCCCGTCGCTCGACACGCCGGTCTGCGACGCGCAGCTGCGCAAGTTCAACGTCGCGGCCGCCGGCCTCGGCGACGACGTCGTCGTCCTGAACGTCTCGATGGACCTGCCGTTCGCGAACAAGCGCTTCTGCACGGTCGCCGGCATCGAAAAGGCCCAGACCCTGAGCGACCACCGCGACGCCTCCTTCGGGAACGCCTACGGCGTCCTGATCAAAGAGCTGCGGCTCCTGGCCCGCGCGATCTTCGTCGTCGGAAGGGACGGCCTCGTGAAGTACGCCGAGATCGTCCCCGAGGTGACCCACCACCCCGACTACGACAAGGCGCTCGCCGCCGCGAAGTAGCGGGCCCGCCTTTCCAGGCCGTTTCCCGGCCGTTTCCGCGCCAGGAGGGCCGCCTCGACGGAAGCGTCGCGGCGGCCCTTCTCCGTTCCCGCCCGGCTCAGGCCGGCACGTGGGCCGGGAAGGTCCGGGGCTCCCCGTACGCCGCGAAGCGCCGGACGGGGATCGAGCGGCCGGACGAGGCCAGGGCCGGGGCCCGCTGGAGGATCTCCTCCTCGGCGCGCGTCGCGGCCTCCCGGAAGCCCGTCTCGCAGGCCGGGTGGCTCTTCGCCCAGGCGAGGAGGTCGAGCGCCTCATCGTCGCTCCCGTCCCGCCGGGCGAAGTCCGCCATCTTCAGCGCGGCCCGGACGGAAGCGGGGTCGCCCGGGACGCGCACGACGAGCGCCTCGAGCTCGGCCCAGGCTGCGGCCCAGTCTCCCGCGCGTTCCAGAACCGACGCGGCCGCGAGGAAGAAGCGGGCCGGAAGGACGTCGGCGAGGGGCTCCTGGACCTCCCGGACGAGCGCGACCGCCAGCTCGGACTCCCGCGTCGCGGCGTACCGCTCCAGGAGGCGGGTCGCCGCGGCGGCCCCCTCCGCCCTCCGGCCCGAGGCGACCTCGGTGTCCAGGAGCGACCTCCAGGCGTCGACGTTCCCGGGGTCCTTCGCCAGAACGGCCCGCGCCGAGTTCCGCGCCGTGGCGAAGGCCCCGGCCGAGCGCGCGTCGCTCGCCTTCAGGAGACCCGGGTCCTGCGACCATCCGATGCTCCCCTCGATCGCCGGGTTGATCCAGCGCTCCTCGACCCGGAAGATCTTCAGGCCGATCGCCACCGCCATTCCGAACGCGAACCCGCCGATGTGCGCCCACCAGGCGACCGGAGCGTCCGGGGCGAGCCTGGCGGAGAGAACCTGCTCGCCGAACCAGAGCGGCAGGACGACGAAGGCGGGGAGAGCGAAGGAGAAACGGAACATCGGCAGGAAGAGGATCGGGACGAAGAGGAACCGGATATGCGACCGCCCGAGCCGGATCAGGAACGCCCCCATCACCGCGGCGAGGGCCCCGGAGGCTCCGAGGAGCGGGACGTCCGGGTAGAGCGTGAAGAGCCCGTGGGCCGCCGCCGCGAAGGCCCCGCCGAGAAGGTAGAGCGCGCCGAAGAGAAAACGGCCGTAGACGTCCTCCAGGAACGGGGCGGTGACGAAGAGGAAGAGGACGTTTCCGAAGAGGTGCCAGAAGCCGCCGTGCAGGAACATGTGAGCGACGAGCGCTTTCGCCTCGGGCCGGGAGGGGGTGTACGAGAGCCCTCGGTCGGCTCGCTGGGCCAGCAGGCGCTCCGCCCTGCCGAAGAGGGCGTCGAGCTCTTCCTGCTGCCTGGCCGCGACGGAGGGAAGGGGGACGGCCCCGCGCCGCTCGGCCTCTTTCCGCCCCTCCTCGATCCCGTCGGAGAGCTTGGCAAAGAGCTGGCCGCCGATCATGTCGGCGAGCCCCTCCGGCGCCTCCAGCCAGGGGTGCTCGAGCCAGAAATCGACCGTGTGGGCGAGCTCCTGGCGGAAGTCGTGCATCTGTTTCGCGCTGACCCCGCCGTGGACGCCCGTCAGGTAGAGCCCCACGAGGAGGACGAGCAGGCAGATCGAGACCCAGGGCGTGCGACGAACCTCGCTCTCGACGACCCCGGTCGGAATCAGCATGGCGTTCCTCTCCCCCCGGCCGTCCAGCTTATCGCAGGCATTCGGTTCCGGGCGTCCCGAGGCTGATATCGTCGTCTGGTTCGGCGCGGCTCGTCATCGACGGCGGGACGCCACGGGGAGGCTATGAGCAGGATCCTCATCACCGGCGGCGCCGGGTACATCGGTTCCCACACCTGCGTCGAGCTCCTGCTCGCCGGCCACGAGATCGTCGTCCTGGACAACCTCTGCAACTCCCGGAAGGAGTCGCTCCGGCGGGTGACGGAGCTGACCGGGCGGACGTTCGCGTTCGTCGAGGGGGACATCCGCGACCGCGCCGCGCTCGACGCCCTCTTCCGCATGCACGCCATCGATTCGGTCATCCACTTCGCCGGCCTGAAGGCGGTGGGCGAGTCGGTCGAGAAACCGCTCCTCTACTGGGACAACAACGTCTGCGGAAGCGTCACGCTCCTCCAGGCGATGGCCGCCGCCGGCGTGAAGACGATCGTCTTCAGCTCCTCCTGCACCGTCTACGGCGATCCCGCGTCCGTCCCGATCCGGGAGGACTCCCCCATCGGGGCCCAGACGAATCCGTACGGCCGGAGCAAGCTCGTCATCGAGCAGATCCTGGCCGACGTCGAAAGGGCCGATCCCGCCTGGCGGATCGCCCTGCTCCGCTACTTCAACCCCGTCGGAGCGCATGCGAGCGGGCGGATCGGCGAGGACCCTCGCGGCATCCCGAACAACCTCGTCCCCTACGTCGCGCAGGTCGCCGTGGGGCGGCGCGAGTCGCTGAACGTCTTCGGAGACGACTACCCGACGCCGGACGGCACCGGGATCCGGGACTACCTCCACGTCGTCGACCTCGCGGTGGCGCACGTGAAGGCGGTCGAGAAGCTGGAAGAGGGCCCCGGGATCCGGGTCTGGAATCTCGGCACCGGCCGGGGCTGCAGCGTCCTCGAGGTCGTCCGGGCGTTCGAGAAGGCGTCGGGCCGCACGATCCCCTACCGGGTCGTCCCGCGGCGGCTGGGAGACATCGCCCAGACCTGGGCCGACCCGTCAAAGGCGGAGCGGGAGCTTGGCTGGAAGGCCCTCCGCGGCCTCGACGAGATGTGCGTCGATTCCTGGCGCTGGCAGGAGCGCAACCCGAACGGTTTCGGCGACGCGGAATGAATTGCGCTGCGTGGAGGACACCATGATTCTCGTGACGGGCGGGGCCGGCTTCATCGGCGTGAACTTCGTGCAGGACTGGCTGGCTCTCTCCGGCGAGCCGGTCGTGAACCTCGACAAGCTGACCTACGCGGGAAACCCGCGCAGCCTCGCCGAGGTCGGGAAGGACGGCCGCCACGTCTTCGTCCACGGGGACATCGGCGACCGGGCGCTCGTCGGCGAGCTCCTGGCGCGGCACCGTCCCCGGGCGATCGTGAACTTCGCGGCGGAGTCGCACGTGGATCGGTCGATCCACGGGCCCGAGGACTTCATCCAGACGAACGTCGTCGGCACGTTCCACCTGATTGACACGGTGCGCGGCTGGTGGAACGCCCTCCCCGAGCCGGAGAAGTCCGCCTTCCGCTTCCTCCACGTCTCCACCGACGAGGTCTACGGCTCGCTCGGGCCGTCGGACCCGCCGTTCACCGAGGCGACGGCCTACTCTCCGAACAGCCCCTACTCCGCGAGCAAGGCCTCGTCCGACCACCTCGTCCGGGCCTACCACCACACCTACGGCCTGCCGACGCTGACGACGAACTGCTCGAACAACTACGGCCCCTACCAGTTCCCCGAGAAGCTGATTCCCCTGATGATCCTGAACGCGGTCCGCGGCCGGCCGCTGCCGATCTACGGCGACGGGATGAACGTCCGCGACTGGCTCTACGTCGGGGACCACTGCTCCGCCATTCGCGCCGTGCTGGAGAAGGGGCGCCCGGGAGAGACCTACAACGTCGGTGGCTGGAACGAGATGCCGAACCTGACGATCGTCCACACGCTCTGCGCCCTGCTGGACGAGATGAGCCCCGACGCCGCGGGCCCGCGCACGCGGCTCATCACCTACGTGAAGGACCGGCTGGGCCACGACCGGCGCTACGCCATCGATGCGGGGAAGATCCTCGCCGAGATGGGCTGGAAGCCCGCCGAGACGTTCGAGACCGGCATCCGGAAGACCGTGCGGTGGTACCTCGACAACCTCCCGTGGGTCGAGGACGTGGCGAGCGGCGAGTACCGCCGCTGGATAGAGGCCAACTACGGAGGCCGCGGGACGGAAGGGGCGACGGGGGCCTGACGGCGGGATCCCTTTCACGAGGGAGACTCGGAGACGGCTGCGGACAGCGCCTGTCCGCGAGGTTTAGGATTCCGGCATGGCCGTGAAAGACCGACCCCTCTTCCGGCGGATTCTCGAGTTCGACGACCTCCTGCGGCGACGGCGTACCGTCAACGCGACGAGCCTCGCCACGCGCTGGAAGACGTCGACGAAGACGGTGCAGCGGTTCGTCGGCTTCATGCGCGACGAGATGGACGCCCCGATCGTCTTCGACCGCAAGCGGGGGTCGTTCCGCTACTCCGACCCGTCCTGGCACCTGCCCTGGATCCCGGTGGAGGGGCCGGGCCTCTTCGCCATCGGCGTCGCGAGCAAGGTGCTCCAGCAGTACGAGGGGACGCCCGTGGCCGAGGGGCTCCGCGAGGCGTTCGACCGCCTCTCCGACATGATGCCCGCCGAGATCCGCGTCAGCCCGGGCGCGTTCGTCGAGCGGCTCTACATCCACCCGCAGCCGATCCGCCTCGTCGACCCGGCCATCTGGACCGCCGTCGCGACCGCGATCCGCGAGCGGACGGTCCTGAAGGTCCGCTACCAGAAACCCGGGGGCGAGACGAGCACCCGGCAGCTCGCCCCCTACGGCCTCGTCCTCGCCGCGGGAGACTGGCTCGTCGCGGCGCAGGACCGGGAGGACGACCCGCGGACGATCAAGACCTTCTACGTGGCGCGCATCCGCGAGGCGGCGCTCGGAAACGACCTCTTCACCATCCCCCGCGACTTCGACCTGAAGCGCCACTTCGGGGAGACGATCGGAATCTTCTCCGGGAGCGAGCCGTTCCGGTTCCGCGTCCGCTTCACGAAGGCGATGGCGGCCTGGGTGGCGGAGGTCCGCTGGCACCCGAAGCAGAAGCTGACGCCGCTGGCGGACGGCGAGCTCGAGCTCGACCTGCCGGCCGGGTCTCTCTTCGAGGCGCGGCGCTTCGTCCTCTCGTTCGGGAAAGAGGCCGTCGCGCTCTCCCCCGCTTCTCTCGTCGACTCTCTCCGGGCCGAGACCGTCGAGATGGCCGCGGCCTACGGGACGGCCAGGAAGTAGTACTCGTCCTCCCGCTCCCAGTGCCCGGCGAGCTCCCCCGGCCCGAGCGGCGGCCGCCCCCCGAGCCAGCGGGACATCGTCGTCAGCCGGTATCCGCACCCCTCGACGAGGAGCGCGAGGATCTCGTCCGGCCCGTCGCCGTACTGCCCGGTCGAGCGCGGCCCCGCCTCGAAGAGGACCCACGGGCGGCAGCGGCCGAGCGTCGCGAGCGCGCCGCGGAGGACGTCGACCTCGCCCCCTTCGACGTCGATCTTCACGAAGGCGACCTCCGTGTCCGGACCGACGGCCGCGTCCAGCGTCGTCACGTCGACCTCGATCTCCTCGATTCGCGGGTCGGGCCGGTCGTAGAGGCGGCGCTTCAGCCCGCTGTAGCCCGAGGCGTTCGTGACGTGCTGGAACGCCGAACGCCCCGGCGCCGCCGAGAGGGCGGCCTCGTGGACGGCCACGTCCGGGAAGCGCCTTTTCAGGCGCCGGGCCAGCTCCGGGATCGGCTCGAAGGCGTGGTGCCGGCCGCGCGGGGAAAGGCGGACGACGTGCCGGAGAACCTCTCCCCGGTGGCTGCCGACGTCGACGCAGGAGGAGTCGGGCCGAAGGATCCGGGAAAGGAGCTCGATCGTCTGCCGGTCGTAGAGCGCGCCCCGTTCCCCCAGCAGCCCCTTCAGGAGGCGGAGGGAGCCGTAGAGGGCGGTGCCCCGGAGGAACTCGGAGAGGGACCCCATTGTGCGTCGGCCGCATTGTCGCCCGCGCGGCGCGTCCGGCCGGGTTAGGCTCTCGCGCGTGACGGAAGGGGCGGGAGGCGACGGAAGGGCTCGGCGCATCGGAATCCTCGTTCCCGGCTTCAGCGCTTCGGAGGACGACTGGTGCCTTCCCTTCGCGCTCGACCTCGTCCGGGAACTGGCCGTGCTCGACGACGTCAGGGTTTTCGCGCTCCGGCACCCTCCTCTCCGGGACCGGTACCGCGTGCACGGCGCCGAGGTGATCACGTTCGGGGACGACGACGGCACGCCGTGGGGACGCTTCCGGAGGCTTCGCCGGATCGTCCGGACCATCCGCCAGGAGCACGCGGCAAGGCCTTTCGACCTCCTCCACGCGATCTGGGCGCACGAGCCGGGCGCGCTCGCGGTCCTGGCCGGCAGACCGATCGGCGTTCCGACGGTGGTCACGATCGCCGGCAGCGAGCTGGCCCGTCTTCCCGGGATTGCCGGCGTGCCGGGCCCCTGGTCTCCGAGCCGCCTCCAGCTGCGGTATTCCCTCGCCCGGGCGACGGTCGTGACGGCCGTGTCGGAGTTCGCGCTCTGGAAGGACCGAGAGCGCGTGAGCCCCGGGCGGCTCGAGATCGTCCCCTTCGGCACCGACACGCGCCTCTTCTTTCCGGCTCCGGCGGAGCGCCTCGAAGGCTCCCCTTCGCTCCTGAACGTCGCCTCGCTCGTTCCGGTGAAGGGACACGACGTCCTCCTCGAGGCCCTCGCGCGGCTCCGGCGGGTCCACCCGGGCGCCGTGCTGCATCTCGTCGGAGAAGGGGCGTGCCGGGACCCGCTCGAGGAGCGCGCGGCCCGGGCGGATCTCGCCGGGAGCGTCCGGTTCCACGGACAGGTCCGTCACGAAAGGCTCCCCGACCTCTACCGCGGGGCCGACCTCTTCGTCCTCTCCTCCCATTCCGAGGGTCAGTGCCTCGCCGCCGTCGAGTCGATCGCCTGCGGCACTCCGGTCGCCGGAACCGCGGTCGGGGTCCTGCCCGACATCCTCGCTTCGACCCACCTCGCTCCCGTCGGGGACGTCGAGGCGCTCGCACGCGCCCTCGACTCGGCCCTCGCGGCTCCCCGCGGAGCGTGGGCGGATCTCCTCCGGAGCGGACGCGGCTTCTCGCTCGAGGAGAGCCTCGCGCGCTGGCGGCGGATCTACGACAGGGCGTCGGGCAGGCGCGCCGCCAGCGACGGCGCTTAGAATCGCGAACCGGAGACGCTGTCTCACAAAAATGAGCGCAACACCTTCCCGCCCCGACCTGCTCCTGACCCACGGGTACTTCCTCGCCGAGGACCCGAAGGAGCAGGCGATCATGAAGCCGTACGTCCCGCTCGGGATCCTCTACCTCGCGGCGTTCCTGGAGCGGGCGGGCTTCTCGATCGAGCTCTACGACACGACCTTCCGCCGCTTCGCGGACCTCGAGGCGCGCCTCAGGGAAGGCCCCCCGTCGGTCGTCGGCTTCGCGGCGAACCTGATGACGCGCGCCAACGTCGTCCGCCTCGCCCGCGTCGCGAAGGAGGCGGGCTGGACCGTTCTCTTCGGCGGGCCCGAGCCGCCGAGCTGGCCGGAGGAATACCTCGCCGCGGGGGGCGACGTCGTCGTTGAGGGCGAAGGGGAGGAGACGGTCGCCGAACTCCTCCCCGTCCTGCGCGCACACGGTCCCGACCCGGCGGCCCTCTCGAAGGTGAACGGGATCGTCTTCCGCGACGCCGCAGGCACGCTCGTGAAGACGCCCCCGCGCACGAAGGTCTCCGACCTCGACTCCCTCCCTTGGCCCGCGCGCGGGAAGGTGGACATCGGGCGGTACCTCGCGACCTGGCGGACGGCCCACGGCGCGGGCTCCCTCTCGCTGATCACGGCGCGCGGCTGCCCGTTCAAGTGCAACTGGTGCTCTCACGGCGTCTACGGCTACTCGCACCGCCGCCGCTCGCCGTCCGCCGTCGCCGACGAGGTGGCGCACCTCGTCGAGACCTACCACCCCGAGCAGCTCTGGTACGCCGACGACGTCTTCAACATGAAGGCCTCCTGGCTCGTCGAGTACGCCGAAGAGCTGGAGAAGCGGGGGCTGCACGTCCCGTTCGAGTGCATCTGCCGCGCCGACCGGATGACCGAGGAGGCCGCCGCCGCCCTCGCGCGCCTCGGCGCCTACCGGGTCTGGATCGGCTCGGAGAGCGGGAGCCAGAGGATCCTCGACGCGATGGAGCGGGGGGTGACGGTCGAGCAGGTGAAGTCTTCGACGGCGCTCCTGAAGAAGCACGGCATCGAGACGGGGATGTTCCTGATGTGGGGCTACGAGGGGGAGGAGATCGCCGACATCGAGGCGACGGTCTCGCTCGTGAAGGACGCCGCCCCCGACATCTTCTTCACCACGCTCTCCTACCCGATCAAGGGAACGAAGTACTTCGAGAAGGTCGCCGCCCGGGCCGTCTCCACGACGGAATGGGCCACGGGCTCCGACCGCGACTTCGCCGTGAAGGGGCGGCACAGCCGCCGCTTCTACGACCAGGCGACGAAATACCTGAAGAACTCGGTGGAGCTGCACCGGCTGCGGTCCTCGGACGGCGCCGCCCGCCTCGCGCGAATTCCACGCGCCTTCCTCCTGGCCAGGCTCGCGCGGATGAGGCTCGAGCGCTTCTCGGACGAGGTCGAAGCCTGAAGCCTCCGGCTCCGGGCCGCCTCCGCTCCCTCGCGTCCGCCGCGGGGCTCGTCCTCCTCGTCCTCCTCGCCCGCGTCCGGTACACCGGCTCGGACGCCCGGCTGAACCTCCTGACGGCGCAGGCCCTCCTCGAGACCGGGAGCCCGCGCCTCGACAAGTACCTCACGCCCGAGGTCCGCGCGACGTCGATCTCCGCGCCCTGGACGATCTGGTCCTTCCAGGGGCACCTCTACAACCTCTATCCGCCCGGCGCGTCGCTCCTGGCCCTTCCGGCCGTCGGAGCGGCGCGCCTTTCGGGGCTCGACCTCGTGAACCCGCGGCACGACGAGGCCCTCCAGGTTCTCCTCTCGGCGTTCCTCGTCGCGGGCCTCTTCCTCGTCCTCGAGCGGACGGCCCGCCTCTTCCTCCCGGCCGGGGCGGCCTTCGGCGCAAGCCTCTCCTTCGTCCTCGGGACGTCGATCACGTCGACGTTCGGCACCGCGCTCTGGAGCCACGGCCCGGCGGCTCTCCTCTCGGCGCTCGCGCTCCTCCACCTGGCGTCGGCCCGCGCGGGGGACCGCGACCCGAACGGCCTCACCCTCGGCGCTCTCCTCGGCGCCGCCTTCCTCTGCCGTCCGACGGCCGCCCTCCCCGCGGTTCTCATCTTCGGCTTCCTTCTCGCGCGGCACCGCCGGGAGGCGCTTGGCTTCGCCCTGGCGGGCGGGGCCGCGGCCGGGCTCCTGGTCGCCTCGTCTCTCACCCTCCTCGGCATTCCTCTTCCGCCCTACTACCTCGCACGCTCCTGGCCGGTGAACGCGCAGCCGCTCGTCGGCCTTCTCGGGATCCTCGCGAGCCCGGGCCGGGGACTCTTCGCCTTCAGCCCGTTCCTCCTGGCGGGGCTCCTGGGGTGGGGGTCCCGGCGCCTGCGACACGAACCGCTCTTCCTCCTCGCGTCGGCCTGGGCGGCGCTCCACGTGGCGGTCGTCGCGCGCCACGGCGACTGGTGGGGCGGATGGAGCTACGGCCCGCGCCTCCTCTCCGACTCGCTTCCCGCCTGGTTCCTCCTCGTCGTCCTCTCGGCCGCCTGGCTCGCCCAGCGGCTCCGGACGCCGCTGCCGCGCCGCGCGGCCGCGGCCCTCGGCGCGGCCGCCGTCCTCTTCTCCGTCGGGGTCCACTCCGTCCAGGGTCTCTTCAACCGCGCGACGGTCGCGTGGAACGACCGGCCGAACGTCTACGACGCGCCCCTCGAAAAGCTCTTCGACCCGACGAACCCCCAGTTCCTGGCGACGTGGGAGCGGAACCGGCGGGCGGCGGAACGCTACTCCGCCCGGCGCTGAGCCCGACGCAGCTCCCAGATCCGGATCCTCTTCCCGCCGCCGCCGGCCGGAAGGCCGGCCCGCGGCGCGGGGTCGAGGAAAGCCGGGGCCTGAGCGGAAAGGACGGCGAGCTTCGTCGCGCCCCTCGCCGCCAGCGTCCGGATGAGCTTTTCCGACAGCGCTCCCTCGGGGACCGACCAGCCTCGCCGGTCGGCCGCGACGAGAAGGTAAGGGTTCCGGCCGTCGCTGTCGCCCCACGAGACGACGACGACTTCGGAGGGCGAGGTGGCCGACGCGATCGCGGCGCCGGCCGCTGGGATCGCCGGGTCGAGCGAGCGGACGGCCCCCCTGGCCGCAAACACCCCTCCCAGGAGGACGAAGCCGGCACCGGCGAACGCCGCGAGGCGCAACGGCAGGGGGACGCCGGCCCGAGCACAGCGGCAGGCCCAGGCGAGGCCGTCGCCGGCGAGGAGCGCGACGACGGGGAGGAGCGCGAGGAGCTCCCACCCGTGCCTCGCGCAGGCGGGTAGGAAGAGCCCGACGTAGAGGACGGCCCCGGCGGCGAGGAGAGCAGCAATGCGTCCCGACCGGCGGACGGCGAGGAGGCCGCCCAGGATCGCGGCGGCGAGGAGCCCCGGCGACGTGAGGTCCCGGACGAGGCCCTCGCCGACCCGGAGCCAGGGCCGGGCCCGGAACCGCGAGTCCTGCCAGCTCACGCTCCGCGTCAGGTCGTTGACCGGGCGCGCAGCTCCGGCGTAGAGCCCGGGCTCGACGGTCTCCCTTCCAACGGACGTGACGTGGCCCTGCCACCAGAGGAACGCGGCGAGGGGAACGACGAGGAGCACCGCGGCGCGGGCCGCGAATCGCCGTGTCCGCCGCCGGAGGGCGACGGCCAGGAGGAGGGGGACGAAGGGAACGACGAAGGCCGGCTTCACGACGAGCGCCAGCGAAAGCAGGAGAGCCCCGGCGGCGAAGGTCCCCGGGCGCCGCCGGGAGAGGCCCGAGAGGAGAGCCGCGGCCGCGCCGCACGCGAAGGCGAGGCCCGTCGCGTCGGGGAGGAGCGCCCGCGAGAAGACGATTCCGGCCGGAAGGGCGAGGCCGGCCAGGACGACCCAGCGCGCCCTCGTCCTCCCACCGAACCGCCGCGCGATGGAGTGGATCGAGAAGAGGGCGCCGCAGAAGAAGAGGAGAAAGACGGCGCGGGGCGCGGCGAGCCCTCCGCCCGCCAGGCGGAGGGCGAGCGAGGAGAGCGCCTCGGCGACGGGGAAGCCGAAGAGGGCCACGCCTTTCGTCCCGAGCCAGGCGACGGGAGGGTGGAGGAGATCGATGCCCTCGCGGGCGAAGGCCCGGATCGTGAACAGGGCGTCGAACTGCCGCCAGCCGTCGGGTTCCGTCACCGGGCCGCCCAGGCCTGGAAGGCGTATGGCGACGAGGATCGTCGCGGCCAGAGAAAAGAGCCACGCGGGGAGACGCCCCGCTCCGCCGGGCCGCGGAACGGCGGTGTCCGGGACCGGGGCGGGCGCCCCCCGCGCCTCGGTGCCGGCAACGAGGCCGACGGGGAGCCAGATCAGGAGCCACGAGGCGTCGTGAGGCCCTGAAATCGCCCACTGTCCGTTCATCGAGAGCGCCGCCGCGCCGTACGCCAGGAGCGTGAGCGCGAAGGGGGAGCCGCCGGCGGCGAGGCGGAGGCCCTTGCGGATCGCGAGCGAGACGGCGCCGACGAGGAGGGAAAGCCCGACGATCCCGCCCGCGAAGAAGGTGCCGACGAGAAGGCTGTGGGCGTGCGGGGCGACGTGCCCCGCGGGGAAATCGGGAGAGCCGGGCGGAAAGACGACGTCGTCCGTCGCCGTGAGGCCCGACCCGAAGAGGCGGTGCCCTTCGGAGCGCCGGAGAAGGTCGGCCCAGATGGTGCCGCGCCCCGCGTCGGACCTCCCGACGATCCCGTGGAGGAGCCCGCTGGAGAGAATCCCGGCCAGGGAGATCGTCGCCAGGAGAACGGCGGCCGCGCCCCGGGCGTGCCGGCGGTCGGGGGCCCGGGCGATCGCCACGACCGAAGCGAAGAGGAAGGAGAGGAGCGTGAGACGGCCACGGGTGAGAAGGAGAGCGGCCAGGAGGAGCCCGAGCGCGACGGCGTTCGGGAGGAAGCTCCGGACGGCGGGACCCGCACGCAGCAGCCGGTGGAGGGCGACGATCGCCCCGAATCCCAGCATGTAGGCGATGACGTTCGGGTGGTCGCGGCTCACGGGGCTCGTCAGCCGGTCGGCCCCTCCGGGACTCCGCACGACGACGTGCAGGACCAGGGCGATCGCGGAGAAGAGCGCTCCGCAGAAGACGACGAACCGCGAGGCCACTTCCACCCGCTCGGCGTCGAGGAGAATCGCCCCCGCGGCGACGAAGGCGAACGTGGCGGCCGCGTGGAGGAGGGCCGTCCCGGCGCTCCGGTCGGCCGCACCCGAGCCCCAGGCGATGCTCGTCGCCATGAAGGCGACGAAGAGGGTCGAGGCGAGCGCGACCGGACTCGCCCGGACGACCCGGACGACGTCGGCCCCGAAGAGGAGGACGACGACGGGAAGGAGTCCGTAGAACGCCACCGCGTCGTGAACGACGTAGAGACCGGCGACTTCGGACGGGGTCCAGTAGAAGCCGGCGAGGACGAGAAGGTAGAGCGCGAAGGCCGCCTGCACGGCGAGCCGCGGGGCCGTCGCCGCCGGGCCTTCCGTCAGAGAGCGCTGCAGCATCGCGTACAGGCCGGAAGGAGGCCGCCGGCGCCGGCGAGCGTCGTCCGGAACGCGGCCATCTCGCGGGAGTTCCAGATCTCCCCGAGGCTCGATTCGCGAAGGTTCCCGACGGTGACGTCGTAGCAGCGCCCGTGGGCGGGGATCACGCGCCCGTCGGACTTGACCATCAGCGACCGGAAAGCATCGTTGCAGTGGCGGCCCCAGGGGACGGCGGGCTCGAGGTAGAAACGCCGCAGCCCCTCGAGGGTGTCGATCTCCGGAGAGAAGGAGATCCGGAACGGGGGCGCCAGGGCGCGGACGCGCGCGATCTCGGCCGCGAGGGCCGGAAGGTCGTACGCCGCCGGGTCGAAGGGCCCGAGGTTCGAGGCCGTCGCCGGGTAGGTCTCGCCGTGGACCGCGTTGTGCGACGCCGCCATCTCGTCGGTCGTGAAGTTGGCGTGCAGGAAACCGAGCGCCGCGAGCGGGAGCGGCGAGAAGAGCGTGAAGAACTCGGCGAGGCGCGTGACGTTCCAGGGCGTGACGACGCAGAAAACCGAGACCGCGGGACGGGGCGAGCGGCCGAGGAGCGCCTCGATGCCGCGGAAGGCGCGCTCGAACGAGCCGTCCCGGCCCCGGATCCGGTCGTGGGCGTCGGGGGGGCCGTCGAGGGAGACGTAGAGGTCGTCGAGTCCGGCTTCGGCGAGCGGCCCGGCCAGCTCGGGGAGCCGCCAGCCGTTCGTCGTGACGGCCGAGGAGAGGCCGCGGGACCGGGCGAGAGCGACGGCCTCCGGCAGGGGTTTCCAGAGGAGCGGCTCGGTGAAGGCGAAACCGAGGCGCGGGAGGGGACGGCTCGACGCGGCCTCCTCGACGACCTTCTCGTAGAGGTCCCACGGCATGTCGAGCGGCCGGCTCCCGGTCAGGTTCCGTCCGAAGTTCGTGTCGTCGCGCCCGAGGCCGACGTCGCACATGAGGCAGTGAAGGTTGCAGGCGTTGTTGACGCCGAGGACGATCCACCGGGGACCGGCGAGGAGGTGCCCCGGCAGCAGGCCCGGGTTCGCGGCGCGGAGGCGGGAAATGAGGGTCACGACGCTCCTCCCCCGGGGCGCGGCGCGAGCCGGTAGAGCGTGAACCCGCCGCCGAGCCGCCGGAGCGGCGTGAGGTCGAACCGGGCCGCGAGCGTCTCGTAGCCCGTCATCGGCCGCCGCCCCTTCCACTGGGCCGCGAAGCGCCCGGGGGCGAAGAGGAGGAGGTCTCCCGGCCGGGCGTCGTCCGGTGGCGCGGCCCAGAGCTCGACGAGCTTCTGCGGGACCCCGCGCGACGCGAGCGCCGGCGTCAGGAAGAACGTGTAGAGCTTCACGGCCGGCGTCTCCCGAAGCGCGGCCACGACCTCGAGCTCGAGCCGATTGGCCGCAAACATGGCCCGGCAGGCCCGCGCCGCCAGGCCGAGCTGGAGCGCGACGAGGAGCGCGACCGCCAGGACCGCCCCCTCGCGCGGGAGCGCCGCGAGACGGAGCCGCGTGATCCTGGCGAACGCGGGGAAGAGGAGGAACGGGACGAGCGGAAACGAGGCGAGGAGGTGGCGGTCGTGGTGGTACGGAACGCCGGCGTGGAACGCCGTCGAGAGGAGCCACCCCGCGGCCAGCGCCCGGGACAGCGGCGTGGCGAAGTCCTCCTTCCGGACGGCGAGAAGGAGCGGGAGCCCGAGGACGAAGAAGCCGGGGCTCACGGCGTTCGAGAGGGCGAAGAGGACGGTCGGGACCCTGTAGCTCTCCCGGCCGTCGGGCGTGTCGATCGTCCGCGAAAAGGCGTTCGAGAGGGACCACTCCCTCAGACCGGGATAGTGGAGCGGCGAGGAAGCCCCGCCCCGCGCCAGGAGAAGGGTCGGCGAGAGGGCGAGGAGCGCGGCGGCCACCGCGAGCCCCGCCGCGGCGAACGCGCGGCGGCCGAGCGCCCGAACGGCGAGGACGGCCGCCGCGGGTGCGAGGACGAGCCCGACCGGGTGGCGGGTCGTCACGGCGGCGACGGCGAAGAACGACGCGAGCGCCAGGTCGAGGGGCCTCCCGTTCCGTTCCCACTCGAACGCGAAGACGAGGAACGCGCAGAGGAAGGCGGCCGCGAGGAGGTCGGACATCGAGGCGAGCGAGGCGCGGACGAGGTACGGCGCGAGCGCGAAGGAGACGCCCCAGTAGACGACGGCGAGGCGCGCGTCCGCGGGGCTCCGCCGCGCGAGCGCGGCGGCCCCGGCCGCGAACGCCGCGAGGAGGGAGAGAACGGAGACGAGCTGCGCCGCGGACGCCGTGGAGCCGGTGAAGAGCGAGAGCGCGGCGGCGGAGGCGGGGTAGACGACGGGCCAGAAGAAGGGACCGGGCGCGGCCCCCCCCAGGAGGAAGCCGCGGACCTCGCCGGCGAAGCGGAGGTACTCGTAGGCGTCCTGGCCGTAGAGGCCGTCGAACCCGCTCGCGAGGCGGAAGGCGGCCCAGGCCGCGGCGAGGAGCACGCTACCGGCGAGGATCGCCCGGCCCGCTCCGGCCGGCCGCTCCGCTTCTCCCGCGCCGTCCGTCACGCCTCCGCCGATTTCCGCTCGGCCCGTTCGAGGCGCCGGAGGAGAAACCCTTCCGCGACGCTCGCGGGGAGGTGGACGAGCGTCGCCGCGGCGCTCCGGAGCTGGGCGCGGGTGGCTCGCGCGGGAGCGGCGAGGAGGCGCCGCGCGTTCGCGAGCCCCCGGCGCGACTGGAAGAGGCGGTGCGTGTAGCGGTGAAGCCTGCGGTAGTAGGCGGGGCTGTACGCCCCCGGGACCATCGGGTCGAGGTCGTCCGAGTCGACCCAGTTCGTCTTGCCGCCGAGCGCCGCCTTCACCTGCTCGAAGAACGGGGTCCCCGGGAGAGGGTAGGAGACCGAGACGCCGATCTCGTCCGGCAGGAGGTCGACGACCATCGCGAGCGTCTTCTCGATGTCTTCCCGCGTCTCTCCGAGGTAGCCGTACTGGAGGAAGAGGCCGACCTTCACGCCGTCGGCCTTCAGGAGCCGCACGGCCTCGCGCGTCTCCTCGACCTTCAGCCCCTTGTTCATCGCGTCGAGGATCTTCTGCGAGCCCGACTCCGCGCCGAGCCAGGCGGTCTCGAGCCCGGCCCGGACGAGGTTCGCCCGCAGGGCGCCGTCCAGGACGAGGTCGGCCCGCGTCTGGATCGTGAAAGGGACCCGCCGCCCGGAGGCCTCGACGGCGTCGGCGAAACGGCCGGTCCACGCCGCCGTCAGGCCGAAGATGTCGTCGCCGAACCAGACGTGGTCGACCTTCACACGCGACGAGAGGGAGTCGAGGTCCGCGACGACCCGCTCGGGGCTGTGGACGAAGTACTGCCGGCCGAAGAGCGGCTTGGCGCACCAGGAGCAGCCGTAGGGGCAGCCGCGCGAGGAGACGAGGTTGAGCGAGAAGCGGCCGTGCCGCTCCCGCCAGGTCCGCTCGTACGGGGCGAAATCGAGGAGGTCCCACGCGGGGCGCGGGAGGGTGTCGAGATCGGCCGGGCTCCGGCGACGGCCGGTCTCGACGAGCTCGCCCTTCTCGAGGCGGGCCAGGCCCGTGATCCCGGAGACGTCGCCGCCCGATCCGAGCGCGGCGAGGAGCTCGACGAGCGTCGGCTCGCCGTCGCCGAGGAGGACGTACGAGGCCCCCGCCTCGAGGTAGCGGCGGCGGTGGTCGGTGGCGTCGGAGCCGGAGACGACGACCGTCGCCCCCGTCTCGCGCGAGATCCGCACCATCGCGAGCGCCTCCGCTTCCATCACCGAGAGGCACATCTTCGTCAGCCAGTTGAAGCCGTCGTCGTAGAGGACGACGACGTCGGGCTTCACGGCCGCGAGCGGCCCGGCGAGCGACGCCGCCCCCGGGGCGAAGAAGGAGTCGTGGAAGGAGACGTCGTGCCCCGCCGCCCGGACGGCGGCCGCCGCGTAGAGGGTGCCGAGCGGCGGATAGGGGCGGGCCGCCTTCTCCTGCTTCGGATCGAGGCGCAGGAAGTAGGCGTGCGTGAGGAGGACCTTCACGCCTCCGACCCCGTGCCGAGCCTCATCCCCCGCGCGGCCTCGTACGCCCGGATCTCCTCCGCGTGGCGCGCCAGGATCCGTTCCTGGAAGTGATTCGGGTGGTGCTTGGAGGAGCTCTTTTCCGCCCGGAGGGCGACGTCGAAGTCCCCGGACGCCAGGTGGGTGTAGCGGCGGCGGTTGCGGCGGGAGATCGCCTCGCGGAGGCGGTCGTCGAGGCGGTCGCCCGCGGCACCCGCGAGGAGGCGCTCCACGAGCCGCTTGAACAGGCCGTTCGGCGCGGGCGGCGAGACCTCTTCCGCCGGGCGCCACCCCGGAAGGAACGAGGAGATCCAGCGGTTCTCCCGGAAGAAGGCTTCGAACCGCTCCCCGCCGGCGACCGGCTTCAGCCAGGCGACCTCGGTCGCCGTGAAGGCGTTGCGGTCGGGGACGGCGAGCGCGTCCTCGGCGACGAGGTAGTTCACGCAGAAGAAACGGTGCGAGTCGAGGAGGACGAGCTTCTTGAAGAGCATCAGGAACGTCCGGCAGACCCAGACGCGGTCCTTCGCGGTGACGACGAAGAAGTCGACGTCGTCTCCGTCGCGGAAGACCCCCTTCGAGATCGTCCCGGTGAGGGCGACTCCCCGAACGAACGGGAAGCGGGCGATCAGCCAGCTCCTCCGGAGGGCCCGGGGAAGGGCCTCCGCCGCGAGGCGCTCGGCCTCCCGGCGCTCGCCGGCCTGCGCCTCGTCGCCGACGAAGAAGAGTCCGTCGCGCTCGCCGGCGTCCCCCCGGGCGACGAGCTGGTCGAGGACGTCCCGGAGCTCGCCGGGGCGGGAGAAAGGTCGGTCCGCGAGGCGTTCCAGCTCGGCTTCCCGGAGCGGGAACCGGAAGATCCGGTAGTAGAGGAGGGTCCTGAGGACCGCGGCGCGGGCCTCCTCGACCCCTCCCCGCGAGGGCAAGGCGCCTGCCGCTTCCGTCCCCGGAGCGTCCGGCCGTTCAGGCAGAGTGGTCGACAACGGGGCGGATCTTACCGACCCCTTCCCGCCGGTGGTACGTTCCCGGCGTGGAGGCGCGCGAATCCCCCCGAAACCGGTTCGCCCGCTCCCCGCGCGTCACTCTCCTCGCGGTCCTGGTCGTTCTCCTCGCCGCCATGGCCGGCCTCCTCGAGCTCCTCGTCCGGACGGCGGCGATCGACTTCTTCGCGCCCGAGCTGCGCCGCGGAACGCCGGCGGCAGATCTCGGGCCGTCGAGCCTCCCGACGATCCTCGCCCTCGGCGACTCCTTCACGGCCAACCCCGACGGCTGGGTGGCGTGCCTGCGCGAGGGGCTGGGCCCTGCGACACGCGTCGTCGGCTCGGGCGTGAGCGGCTTCACGGCCCGCCAGATCGCCAGGATCGCCCCACGCCGCGTGGCCCGCTTCGCCCCGCGCGTCGTCGTCCTGCAGCTCTACGCCGGCAACGACCTCCTCGAGCTGAAACACCCGGTCGACTGGCGCCGGGGGCGGCCGCTGCGCAACCTCTTCTGGACTCTCTCCGACGCCGGTCTCGAGGCTCCCGGCCTCCTCAACCACCGCGCGGGCCAGCTGGCCGCCGCGGTAATCCGGCGAACCGGCAGGGCCCGGATCACCGACGCGAAGCGTCTCGCTCTCGAGGCGCGGCCGTTCTCCCCGGCGCTCTTCACGGCGCGGGACCGCGAGCTCCTCTCGATCGACCCGTTCGTCCTCGAAAGGCAGCTTCGCCTGACGGGCGGAATGGAGGAGGCGTTCGCGCGATACGGCTCCGGCCTCCGTTCGATCCTCGATACGTGCCGTGCCGGAGGCACCCGGGTCCTCGTCTTCGTCGTCCCTCACGCCGTCGAGGTCGACCCGCTCTACCGGAAGCGCTTCGAGGCGCTCGGCGCCCGCTTCGAGGACCCGGGCGCTCTCGAGGCGCCCGAGTCCCCTTTCGGCCTCGCGGTCCAGGGCGTCGTCGCCTCGGCTCCGGGGGCGGCCTTCCTCGACGTGAAGCCCGCGCTCCGGGAGGCCCAGCGCTGCGGCACGGCCGTCTACCGCAACAACGACTCCCACTTCTCCCCCGAGGGCGACCGGGTCGTGGCCCGGGTCGTCCTCGACGCTCTCTCCTCCCCGGGCCTCGACCTTTCAGGCGCCGCGGGCAAGGGCCCGGGCGAGAAGTAGCGCCGAGGCGGCCGCCCCGACGGACTCGCCGGCGACGGCCGCCCAGGCCGCTCCGGCCGGGCCGAGGGGAGGAATGAGGACGAGGGAGGCGGTCAGGTGGGCCGTGAGGGAGATCGCCGCCGCCGTCAGGGCGAGACCCGTCCGCTCGCGCGCGACGAGCGCCTGCCCGAAAAGGGTCGAGAGCGAGACCGGGACCGCCGCCGGAGCGAGGCGCACGACGATCGCGGCGATCTCGCTCCCCACCCCCGCGTAGAGCCGCGACGCCAGGAGGAGCGCTCCGGCCGCCACGGCGGCGCCGCCGAGGAGACCCGCCGCCGCGAACGGGACGGCCGCGCGCCGGAGGCGGCCGGCCCCGGGCCTCTCCGACGCGAGGGTCGGAAAGAGGGCGAGCATCGCGCCGAACGGCAGGACGTAGGCCGCCTCGACCCAGCGCGAGGCGGTGGCGAAGAGGCCGACGTCCCGGAGGTCGCGGAAGGCGCCGAGGAGACCGAGGTCGACGCGCAGGGCGAGGAACGACGTCGCCGCCAGCAGCGCGAGCAGGACGGCTTCGCGGACGGTGGCGGCGGCCGAGGGAGCCGTTCCGCGCGGGGCCGGGACCGACGGCAGCGGCCTTCGCGCGAGCACGAGAGCCGCGGCCGCCCAGCCGGGGGCCGCCGAGAGGAGGAGGACCTTCGCGGGGAGCGTCTCGTCGGCGCCCTCCCCCGCGAGGAGGAGGAGGAGCGGCGGAAGGAACACCTTCTGGACCGTCCCTGCGATCCCCTCGAGCTCGAACCGGCCGCGGCCTCGGGCCGAGGCGAAGAGGAGGTTGAGGGGGAGAAGCGCCGCGAAGGCGGCCCCGAGCCACCCCCAGACCGGGGGGAGGGCGCGGACGCCGAAGGAGAGGACGCCGAGGAAGGCGGCGAGCGAGGCGACCGCCCCGGCGGCGGCCAGCGCCACCCGGCGGGTCGTGGCCCCCTCGCCGCGCGCGGCAGCCCGGACGAGGAGGGTCCCCGCGGCCGCCTCGAGGGCAGGCTGAAGAACGAGGAGGAGGGCGGCCCACGCCAGGGTGAACCGGCCCACCGCCTCGAGCGGCAGGACGAGCGGCAGGAGGGCGAAGAAGGCGAAGACCGACCCGCGCCCCACCCCCTGGTGGAAGAAGACCCAGGAGAGCCGGCGGATCATGGCTCCGGGCGCGGCGCGGCGACGCTCGCGGCGCAGGCCATCATCACGAGGAGCGTCACCGGCTCGTAGAGGAAGCAGTCGACGACCTGGCCGGCGAAGAGGGCGGCGAGGGCGGCTCCCGCGGGGAGGCCGAGCCACCGCCTGGGACGGAGCACCGCCACGACGAACGCCGCCAGTGCGAGGCCGGGAAGGCCGAGGTCAACGGCGAGGTTGAGCGGCAGGCAGTGGGTGTTGAGACCCACCCGGTTCATGACGGGCGGCGTCGCGTAGCGGGTGAAGACCCCGGGTCCCAGGCCCAGGACCGGCTGGTAGCGGATGCACTCCCCGGCGAGCCGCCAGATCCTGCCGCGCAGGGAGAGAGACTGGAGCGGATCGGCCAGGGAGGTCGAACCGACGTACTTTTCGGGAAGGAGAGCCCGCGCGACCGGCGACGAGCGCTCGATCCGGAGCTGGAAGGCGGCCACCGGGAGGAGGACGAGCGCGGCGGCAAAGAACCCCGCCAGGCCGACGGCGCCGAGCGAGCTCCCGTCGCGCCGCCCCTGAACGGCCTCCACGACGAGGACGAGGGCGACGACGCCCCAGGCGTTGCGGCTCCCCGACTGCGCGGCCTGCGAGAGGAAGAGGAGCGACGCGAGGAGGGCCGTCCGCCGCGTGACGAAGCCGGCGGACGCCATCCGTCGCGAGAGCGCGACCCCCGCCGCCATGAGGACGCCGTAGGGGTTCGGCCAGGGAAGGATCGAGGAGATCCTCGGGAGGATCGTGAGGGAGCGCTCGTCGCGGAAGAGCTGGAAGAGGGGAGAGGCCGGAAAGAACGATTCCACGACACCGAGAAGCCCGAGGGCGGCGAGGAGGGCGAGGAGGGCACGGAGAGACCGTTTCGCCCGCTCTCCCTGCGCGAAGCGGACGAGGAGGGCGGCGAAGGTCACCGCGTAGAGGACCGACTTCACGAGGTGCCGCACCGACGTCTCGGGCTTCATGCTCGCCAGGGTAGAGAGGGCCGTCCACGCCAGGAGCGCCGCCACGGCCGAGAGGAGGAGCGCGTGCCGCCGGAGGAGGTCTCCGAGGTCCCGTCGCCAGAGGACGAGGATCGCGAGGGAGCCGAGCGGAAAGGCGAGATTCGGAAGGGCGAGGCCGAGAGAGGGGATGGTCAGGGCGCTCGCCGGGGACGCGAGCAGAAGGAGCGCGAAGGCGCCGTCCCCGAGCCGCTCGCGGCTTTCCTCGCCGCCGGTCGTTCGCGCTTCGTCCATCTGCGTTCGGGCCCTCGCGGCCCGGTGAGAAGATCGCCGCGAGGGTCGCGAAGCTAGCACACCGGTGAAGGTCCTCCTCGTCAGTCCCAAGCCCCCCTGGCCGCCGGTCGACGGCGGGACTTTCTCGATCGCGAGGATGGCCGTCGGCCTCGCCCGGGCGGGGCACCGGGTCCACGTTCTCTCGGCGGCGACGCCCAAGCACCCGGGGGACGGGAGCGTCCCTGCGGGGCTCTCGGCGGAGAGGGTCGCGGTCGACACGTCGATCCGCCCGCTCCGGCTCCTCTCCTCCCTCGCGGCCCGCGCCCCCTACGCGACGGCCCGCTTCGCGAGCGGGGCCTTCTCCTCCCGGCTCGAGGCGCTCCTCGGGGAGGAGGCGTGGGACGTTGTCCAGCTCGAGGGGCTCGGAACGTACCCGTCCGCCGGACTGATCCGCCGGGCCTCGCGGGGGCGGCTCGTCGTCCGGGCCCACAACGTCGAGCACGCCCTCTTCCGGGAGCGGGCGAGAGGGGCGGGGAACCCCGCCGAAGCGGCTTTCCTTCACCTCGAGGCCCGCCGGGTCGAGCGTCTCGAAAGGGCGACCTGGCGCCTTGCGGACGGCATCGCGGCGATCGGCCCGGAGGTGGCCGCCGCCTGCGCGGCGGCGGCTCCCGTCCCCGTCGCGACCCTGCCGGTCGGAGTCGAGGTCCCCTCCCGGCCGCCGCCGATCGGGGACCCGACCGTTCTCCTTCACCTCTCGGCGATGGACTGGTGGCCGAACCGCGAGGGGCTCTCCTGGTTCCTCTCCGAGGTCTGGCCGCACGTGCGGAGAGTCCGGGCTGCGGCGACCCTTCGGCTCGCGGGCCGCGGGATGGACCAGTTTGCACGAAGCCTTCCGCCGGACGGACTCTCCGTCGAGGGCGAGGTCCCGGACGCGGCGGAGTTCCTCCGCTCGGGAGCGATCCTCGTCGTCCCGCTCCTCTCGGGGAGCGGCGTGAGAGTGAAGATCGTCGAGGCGATGGCCGAGGGGCGAGCCGTCGTCGCCACGTCCCGGGCGGTGGAAGGGCTCGGGGGCGCGGTGCACGGGGAGCACCTCCTCGTCGGGGACGGCGCCGAAGGGCTCGCCGCCTCGATCCTTCTCGCCCTCGGTGACGCCGCGCTCGTCGCGCGCCTCGGCAAAGCCGCCTGGAGATTCGCCTCGGAGCGCTTCTCGGCTCCCGCGGTGGCTCGCGCCGTGACCTCCTTCTATCATTCGCTCGCGCCCGCCGCCGAATGAGAATCTTCGTCCTCCTGTCGCGATTCCCCCACCCGCTCGACAAGGGGGACAGACTCCGGGCCTTTCACCAGGTCGCGGAGCTTTCGCGTCGGCACGAGGTCGTCCTCTGCGCCCTCGCGCACGAGGAGGTCTCGCCGGCCTCGCTCGCGGCGGTCTCCCCCCTCTGCGCGAGGCTCGAGGTGATCCACCTCTCCCGCGCCGGAACGGCTCTCGGGATGGCGCGCGCTCTCGCGACGGGCCTCCCTCTCCAGGTCGGCTTCTTTCTTTCGGAAAGCGCGCGCCGCCGCGTCGCCGCCCTGATCGCCGAATCGTCCCCCGATCGCTGCTTCTTCCAGCTGATCCGGACCGCCGAGTACGCCCGCGGTTTCGAGGCGTCCTCGACGCTCGACCTGATGGACGCCTTCTCGTGGGGCCTCGAGCAGCGCGCCCGTCACTCCCCTCCCTGGCTGGCTCCTCTCCTGAGGTTCGAGTCGCGGCGGGTCGCGCGGTACGAGGAGGACGCTCTCGCGCGATTTCCGCGGGCCTCCATCGTCACCGCCCAGGACCGCGACCACCTTCCGCCCGCCGTCCGCGACGGGGTGTCCGTCGTCGCGAACGGAGTCGACTTCGAGGACTTCGCTCCGCGCGTCTCCCCGAAGGAGGTCGACCTCCTCTTCGTCGGGAACATGGCCTACCCGCCCAACGTCCTCGCGGCCGAGAGCCTCGTGCGCGAGGTCCTTCCCCGCGTGCGGGCCGAACGGCCGGCGCGCGTCCTCATCGCCGGGACGTCTCCCGCGGCGCGGGTGCGGCGTCTCGCGGGGGACGGCGTCGAGGTGACCGGACGCGTCGACGACATCGCGGGCTGCTACGCGCGAAGCCGGATCTTCGTCGCCCCGCTGACGGTCGCCACCGGACTGCAGAACAAGCTCCTCCAGGCGCTCGCGATGGAGGTCCCCTGCGTCACGAGCGAAGCGGCGCGCCGGGCGCTCGGAGCCTCGGAGATGGAAATGAAGAGCGGGAGAGACGCCGGCGAGATCGCGGAGGCCGCGCTGGAGCTCCTTCGGAACCCCGAAGCGTCCGCGAGCCTGGGCCGGCGCGGACGGGAATTCGCGCTGAGGGATTTCCAGTGGAGCGCGGCGGCGGATCAGCTCGAGAAGGTCGTCTGCGCGGAGGCCGGGTGAGCGACGGACCCCGGGACGACTCCCCCATCGATCCCGGGGCCCTGGCCCGCAGAGCCCTGCGAGCGGCGCCCTGGGCGATCGGCGCCGCCCTCCTGGCGGCCGGAGTGGCGGCGTTCGTCGACGCCCGGATCCCTCCGGCGTACCAGGCGACTCTCGCCGTCCGCCTCGCGCCGGTCCCCGGGAACCTCCCCGAGGAGGTGTCCTGGCCCGGGACGCCGGGGGAGGTCCAGACGCTTCTCCTCGGGGCCGCGATCCGGGCGGAGCTCTCGAAGGACGCCGTCTTCCGGAAGGCTTTCGGGGCGGCCGACGGTCCCGAAGGGGACGTCCGCTTCGCCGAGGAGTACGGCCGGCGGGTTTCGGCTTTCCCCGGAAGCGGATCGCGCGCTCTCTGGGTCGTCGCCAGGGACCCGGATCCGGCGCAGGCCCGGCGGCTGGCTCTCTGCGTCTCCGAAGCAGGCCTCGCCCTGTTCCGGGCGAGCCTCGTCGCCGCCCGGACCCGCCTCGAGGCCTCCTGGGACCAGGCGCAGGCGGAACACCTCGAGGAGATCCGCCGGATCGACGCGGAGCTCGCCCGATACGGGCACGCCGCGCGCCGCGAGAGAGAGACGCTCCCCCCGGCGGAGGTGGAGCAGGTCCTGGCGCGGCGCCGCGTCCGCGTGGAAGCGCTCGAGGAGATCGAGCGCCGGCACCTCGCCGTCGGCGCCGCCATCGACGCCCAGGTTCGCCCCTGGACGGTCCTGGAAGCCTCGACCCCAGCCGCGAACCCCGTCCCGCGCGACAGGGTCCGGCCTTTCGCGGCTCCCGCTCTCTTCGCCGCCGCTCTCGCCTTCCTCGTCCGCTTCCTGCGCGATGACCGTCCCTCCGGCACCTGAGCTGGCCGCGGCCCTCGCGGCGCTCGTCCTCCTCGCCCTCGCCGCCCGTCTGGCGCTGCGCGAACCAGTTCCCTTCTGGTGGCTCACGGTGTTCCTGGCCCCGCTCGCCGTTGGGTGGAGGAGCCGGTTCGGGGTCGAGGTCACCGTCCCTTTCGAGCCGATGCTCGTCCTCTCGGGCCTCTCCCTCCTTCGTGCCCGGATCCGGCCCGAGGGAGGCTGGGGCCCGCTGCTTCGCCACCCCGTCCTTCTCGCCGTCGCCGCGTCCGTCGGCTGGATGGCCGCCTCCTCCGCGATGGCGCCGGACCCGGTCGCCGGAGTGAAGGCGACCTTCATCCGGGCCCTCTACGCGGCGGTCCTCTTCGGAGGCGGGGTCGTCCTGCTCCGTACCGAAGGGGCCGTCCGCCGATTGGCCGTCGTCGTTTCGGTCTCGCTCCTCCCGGTCGGGCTCTTCGCGCTGGGAGCCCACGCGGCCGTCCGGTTCGAGAAGAGCGCCGCCTACGAGATCGCCCACCCCTTCTACTCGAACCGGCTCGACCTCGTCGCCGTCCTGACCGTCTGGGGAGTCGTCGGCGCGCTCCTCCTCCGCTCCCGCGGGAACGGCGGTCTCTCCCGGAACGAGGCCGTCGCCGTGAAGTGTTTCCTCGCCCTGACGCTGGTTCTCTTCGTCACGCTCTTCGCCCGCTCGGCGCTCGTCGGAGCGGGGGCGGCGCTCGCGGCCCTGCCCCTCCTCGGGGGCCGGACGCCACCCGCGAGAGCCGTGGCGCGGCTCGCCGCCGGCCTGGCCGTCGCCGCGCTCGCGGCAGCGATCTTCGTCTCCGCCCGGTCGGCGAGCTCCGTTCCGGAGCCGGCGACGGGCTTCGGCTCGCCCGTCGTCGACGCGCTCCTCGCGCTTCCCCCTCTCAGGGACCCTTCCGTCCTCGAGCGGGCCAACCGCTGGTCGGCCGCGGCGAGGATGACGGCCGACCGGCCTCTCGCGGGATTCGGGCCGAACGGTTTCGAGGGCGCCTACGGGCCCTGGCAGCGCGTCGGGGAGACGACGGCCGACAGCTCGTTCACCGGGGGGCGCGGCGACGCGCACTCCGAGTTCGTCACCGCCCTCGTCGAGCAGGGAGTCGTGGGGCTCGCGCTCCTCCTCGCTCTCCTCGGCACCCTCGTCGCGTCCGGCGTCCGGGCCGCCCGCGGCGCCCCGTCGCCGGAGGGCCGGTCCGCGGCCGGCGCCTTCACGGCGGGGCTCGTCGCGTTCGGGGCGATGAACCTCTTCAACTCGTTCCTCGATCTCGACAAGACCGCCCCCGCGTTCTGGCTCGTCGCCGCTGGAATCGTGGCGTCTGACCGGGCGCGCCTCAGCGCGGGGCCGGCGGCGTCCACCACGCCGGAAGGCTGCTGAACCGCCTCGCGAGCCCCGCGGGGAGCGCGCGGTGGTGCCGCCCGAGCGAGTAGGCGATCCTCTTGCCCGCGCTCCAGACCGCGAAGGCGGGGAGGTGAGAGGCGCACCCCTCCTCCAGGAGGAACCGGACGCCGAACCTCACGAAGCGAAGCCCCTCGCCGTGCGGCGAGCCGAAGTCCGTCTCGAGCCGCGGGTCGAGGGCGTGGGTGGCGCCGATGTCGAAGTAGCGGGCGAGCTCGACGCGGAGCGGGTGCTCGTTGCCGTGCTCGACGAGCGCGTCGGCCACGTACGCGACCGCGTGCCCGGCGGCGAGGAGCGCGGCCGCCGCCGACACGTCCTCGCACATCAGGCGCCGCTCCCCGAACCAGCCGATTCCGGAGAGGGGCCCGCGCCGCCACGCGGCGAAGGAGTTCGAGAAGAACGCGGTCCGGAAACCCGAGCCGTGCCGGTCTTCGAAACGCTGCACCTTCGAGGCGCCGGTGTAGAGGAAGGCCCGCTTCATCCGCGTGAAGGGGTGGGCGCCGGCGGGCGGGACCTGCCGGCCGAAGGCGGCGGCGACTCCGGCATCGCTCTCGAGCGGCCGGAGAAGGCGCTCGACCGCCTCGCTGCCGGCCGGAAGAGCGTCCTGCGAGAGGAGGAGGAGAACGTCGGCGTCGGTCTGCCGCGCGAGGCGGCTGCGCGTCCCGCCGTGGTCGAAGTCGCCCGGAGAGACGGCGACGTAGCGCGCGCCCCGGTTCCGGACGAGCGCCTCGGTCTCCGGGCGCGGGTTCGTCTCGGCGATCCAGGTCTCGTCGGGCGGACGCGTCTGCGCGGCGAGCGCCGAGAGGAGCGCGGGAAGGTAGTGCGCCCCCTCGAAGACGGGAACGAGAGCGGCCACCTTCACGGACGCGGCATCCCCACGAACGGGCCGGGGTCGGACTCACTGCGGTTCGAAGTCATGCGGGCTCGGGTCGAGCGCCCGCATGTTACCGTCCGGCCGCTGCGGCACCGGTAAGACGATGGCCGACCTCTCCGCCTTTCGCCACGTGGCGTTCGACGCGCGGCCGCTCCTCGAGCCGCGGGGCGGGCTTCGGCGCTACCTCGGCGAGCTCCTCCCCGCGCTCGCCGCCGAGGCCCCGCACGTCGCGTGGACGGGAATCACGATCGCCACCCCGCCCGACGCCCCGCCCGACAGGGTCTCGTGGAGCGTCGTCCCCGGGCCGCGGGCCTCCATCCTCCGCCCCTTCTGGGAGGCGCTGCCGCTCCGGCGCGCGCTCGAATCCCTCGGCCCGGACGTCTTCTTCTCCCCCTGGGGCGCGGTGCCGGGAGGATCGCCGGTCCCGGTCGTGGCCACCCTCCACGACGTCTCCTTCCTCGCGCTCCCGCGGACGCTCCCGCTCCGGCATCGTCTCTACTGGAGCCGCCTGGCACGGCGCCTTCCCCTGGCCGCCGCGGTGATCGCCGTATCGGAGGCGACCCGCACCGCCGCGCTCGCCCGTCTCCCGCTCGACCCGTCGCGCGTCCACGTCGTCCCGGAGGCGGCGGGATCCGCGTTCCGGCCCGCCGGAAAGGACCGGGTCGAAGAGGCGCGAAAGCGGCACTCTCTCCCGGAACGTTTCGTCCTGGCCGTCGGCGCGTTCGAGCCCAGGAAGAACCTCGGCACCGCGGTTGCCGCGACCGGCCTCGTCGCCCGAAGGCTGGGCGCGCCGCTCCCTCTCGTCGTCGTCGGCCGGGAGGCCCCCGGCCCGATCGAGGGAGCGCCCCACGCGCGGCGGCTCGGCCCCCTGGGCGACGACGAGCTCGCGGCGCTGATGACGTCCGCCACCGCCGTCGTCGTCCCGTCCCTGGACGAGGGCTTCGGCCTTCCGCTTCTCGAGGCGATGTCGTGCGGGGCGCCGGTCGTGGCCTCGAACGCCGGCGCGCTTCCCGAGGTCGCGGGAGGCGCGGCGCTCCTCGTCGACCCGCTCGACGACGCGGGCTGGGTCGACGCCCTCGCACGGATCGTCGAGGACGACGCCCTCGCCGCCCGGCTGCGCTCCGGGGGGCTGGCCCGCGCAGAGGCGTTCTCGTGGCGCGCCACGGCGCGGGCGACTCTCGCGCTTCTCGCCACGGTCGCCGAGGCCCGGAGGTGAGCGGTCGGGACGAGGGAGGTCCGCGTCCCTCCCTGCCGACGCCGGCGTTCGTCTTCGCGGCGCTGGTCCTCGCGCTCCTCCCCCTTCGGCACGCGGGGGGCGAGCTCGACGGAGCGCACGTTTGGAGGCAGATGGACACGTCCCGGACGATCCGCGCCTTCCGCGAGGAGGGGGTCGATCTCCTCCACCCCGTCGTCGCCTGGATGGGGCCGTGGCGCGTCGTCGTCCTCGAGTGCCCGCTGCCGCAGGCGGCCACGGCAATCGTCCAGCGCGCCCTCGGAACCGACTCGCTCGTCGCGGCCCGTTCGGTCTTCTTCGCCTCTTTCCTGCTGGCCGTCGCGGCACTCTGGGCGGCCCTCCGCGCCTCGGCCGGAGACGAGCTCGCACGCTGGGCGACCCTCGCCTTCCTCGCGTCGCCGCTGTCGCAGCACTACTCCCGCGCTCTCGTCGTCGACCTCTTCGCGATCGGGGGCGGGCTCCTGGCCTTCGCCCTGGCCGCGTCCGGGTTCGAGCGGCGAAGCGTCCCGCGGCTCGCCCTCGCCGCCTTCGTCGCGGTGCCGGCCGCCCTCGTGAAGGCACCGGTCCTCCTCCCGCTCGTCCCGCCCCTCCTCGCCCTCGCCCTGGCGGGGCGGAACGGGAAGCTCCTCTTGCGCGCCGCTCTCCTCGGCCTCCTCCCCGTCGCCGCCTTCGCCCTCTGGCGCCTCCACGCCGAGGGCGTGAACGCCGCGGCGCCCGACTGGAGCTTCCTCCCCGACTACCACCGGATGACGAACATGGGGCGCTGGTACTTCGGGAGCCTCGAGCAGAGGCTCGACCCGGCCGCACTGAAGACGCTCGCCGGGAGACTCCCCCGAGTGGTGGCGGGCCCGGCGGGCGCAGCGCTCCTCCTCTTCGCCATCGCCCTCTTCCCTCGCCGTACCGACCGGCGGGCCGTCCTGGCGTGGCTCGCCGGCGCCGCCTTCTACGTCCTCGTCTTCTGGAACCTCAACGTCGTCCACGACTATTACCAGCTCGGCGTCCTGCCGGCCCTGGCGCTCCTCCTCGCCGGGCCGCTCGCATTTCTGTCGTCCCGGCTCGCCGCCCGCCGGCCGCTCCCCTGGGCCGCGCCCCTCGCCCTCCTGGCCGTCGTCTCGGCCGTGAACGTCCGCTGGGCGGACCGGCACCTCTACTCCGTCCCCCCGGTCGGCCTCGCCTTCGGCGACGCCGTCCGCTCCCTGACGTCCGAAAGCGCTCTCGTCGTCGCGGTGAAGGACGACGTCGACGCGCGCTGTCCGCTCCTCCTCGAGCCGTCCCGCCGGGACGGCTGGTCGGTCCGCGAGGAGTTCCTGACCCCCGCCATCGTCCAGAGGCTCCGATCCCTCGGCGCCACGCACCTGGCGTGGGTCCACAGGGGCGAACCTTCGGCCGAACGCGCCGGGCGCCTGGCCCGGCTCCCCCACGAGGTCCGCTCCCTTCCCGGCGGGTACACCCTCTCCCTGTGGGAGCTCGGGCTTCTCGACGAAGCGCGTCCTGGAAATGTCCGGCCCCGAACCGGGTCGACGACCCGGGGTGGCCCTCGCGACTCCGCGCCCTGAGGCTGGCCTCCTGCGCGGCAACCTCGGCGCGGCCGCGGCGTATCAGCAGTTCGTGAAACCTTTCGAGGAGAGACCGCAATCCGCCCCGGCCTGGGGCCTTCTCCTCTCCATCTCCGGCGTCCGGCTCGCGATCCACCTCGCTCTCGCCGGCCGCTACGGCTATTTCCGCGACGAGCTCTACTTCCTCGACTGCGGGCGAAACCTGGCGTGGGGCTACGTCGACGCGGCGCCCGCAATCGGCCTCTACGCGAAGGTCGCGCTCCTCCTCGGCGGGTCGCTGCCGGTCCTGCGCACGATCGCCGGGCTCGCGGGGGCGGCAGTCGTCCTCCTGACCGGCCTCCTCGCCTGGCGTCTCGGCGGGAGCCGCTCTGCACAGGGGCTCGCTGCGGTGGCGGCAGCGGCCACCCCGATCTTCCTCGCCATCGCCGGCCTCTTCACGATGAACGTCTTCGAGCCGCTCTTCTGGACGGGGTGCGCTTACGTCCTCGTCCGGATCGCCGACGGAGCCACCCCGCGCCTGTGGCTCCTCTTCGGTCTCCTCGCGGGGCTCGGCCTCCTCAACAAGCACTCCACGGCGTTCTTCGCCCTGGCCCTCCTCGCCGGGCTCCTCCTGTCACCGTACCGGCGCTCGCTCGTCACGCCCTGGCCCTGGGCCGGAGCGGGGGTCGCCCTCCTCGTCTTCCTCCCGAACCTCCTCTGGCAGGCGGCGAACGGCTTCCCGACGCTGGAGGACCTGCGCAACGTCGCGCGCACGGGGAAGAACGTCGTCCTCGGCCCGGGGGAGTTCGTCCTGGCGCAGATCCTCCAGCAGGGGCCGCACCTCTTCCCCTTCTGGCTCGGCGGCCTCGCGTGGCTCCTCCTCGCCCGCGGCGGCCGGTACCGTCCCCTCGGAAGCGCCTTCGCGTTCTTCTTCGTCCTCATGTTCGCCATGAAGGCCAAGGGCTACTACCTGACGCCCGCCTTCCCGATGCTCCTGGCGGCCGGGGCGGTCGGTATCGACGAGCTCCTCGAGCGCCGCTTTCCCCGGATGAGCTGGCCCCGGGCCGCGATCGCCGCGTACGCGGTGCTCCTCACCGTTCCCGTCGCGCCGCTCGTCCTGCCGGTCCTCGACCCGCCCGCGTTCGTCGCGTACACGAAGAGTCTCGGGTTCGAGCCGCCGAGGTCCGAGGTGGCTCACAGGGGTCCTCTGCCGCAGGCCTTCGGCGACCAGTTCGGCTGGCCCGAGCTCGTGGCCGACGTGGCGAAGGTCTGGAACGGGCTGACGCCCGGCGAGCGCGCGCGGGCCGCGGTCTTCGCGAACAACTACGGCGAGGCGGGAGCGATCAACCTCTTCGGCCCCGCGCTCGGTCTGCCGCGCGCCCTCTCGGCCCACCAGAACCACTTCTTCTGGGGCGCGCGGGGCTTCACCGGCGACATCCTCGTCGTCCTCCAGGACGACCGCGAGAGCCTCGAGCGCGTCTGCGCGTCGGTCGAGGAGGCAGGCCGCCACTCGCACCCGTGGGGAATGGCCGAGGAGAACGGTGCCATCTGGGTCTGCCGCGGCTTGAAAACGCCTCTCCCCCGGCTCTGGCCGCGGCTGAAGCACTGGAACTGACGGGAGGCCCGCGAACCCGGGGGCGTGGCGCCCCCGGGACGCGGACACCGGCGCTCAGCGGGCCGGCACGAAGGTGCCGTCGTCGCTCCCGGCGCCGGGGATCGCACCTTCGTTCGTGATTCCGTAGGCGAGGAAGCGGGCCGGCCCTCCCTGGGGGACCACCTCGACGCGCCCTCTGGAGAGGCCGGTCGCGAGAGTCGAGAGGACCGAATCGACCTGCGCCCAGCGACGGGGGCCGACGGTCACCGTTCGCTTCACGCCCGCCACGCGCCCCCCATGGTCCGGGTCGCGGGCGGAGAGCTCGAAGGAGACGGGCGCCTCCCCGAGATTCACGATCGCGACGTTCGTTCTCACCTTGTCATCCTGCCGGACCGCGGGAACCGTTGCCGAGTAGCGCTCGGGCTCGCCGGCAGGGATCGCCTCGTAGAAGACCCCGTACCGCCCCTCGGGCTTGCCGGCGCTCGTCCTGGCGCCCAGGAAGAAGTCCGCGGTCGGATCGCCCTCGAGGTCGGCGAAGAGGGCGCCGACGATCTCGCCGCCCCGCGCCGGAATCCCCGCAACGCCGCGGCGCCGCAGCTCCGCGACGAGGTCCGGCACGAAGAGCTGGCCCTGAGGCCCCACCTCGAACCGGAAGCGCGCGGTCCGGTCGTCCGTCGTGATCGTCTCGGCGACGAGCCGGAACGAGACGGCCCTGGGGGCCCCGGTCGCGTTCGTCAGGACGAGGTCGCTCGAATAGCGCCCCGACTCCACGACCGCGGGGAGGATCCACGAGCGCAAAGGCGCGCGGCGACGCTCGAAACCGGGAACGAACGAGCCGTCCGCAGTCCCCTCGTCGTTCACGACGCCATACGTGAAGAAGGGCGCCGTGCCCGACACCCTCTCGACGAGGGCCCACCCGGCGCTCATCCCGCCGAGGGAAAGGACCCGGTTCCACTGGTGAAGCGCCCCGGGCGCGAGACGGACCTCGGGCAGGACGCGGGAGCCGCCCCCTTCGGCGGACCGGAGCGTCACGCGGAGAACGACCTCCCCTTCCTTCTCCCCGCCGAGGTTCACGACGGCGAGGTTGCTCCGGTCTCCTCCCGTTTCGCGCAGCCACCCGACGACCGCCGACGCCGAGAGCCCGTCGTCCAGCGGCCGCTCGGCGAAGCTGACGCCTCCCCGCGCGGCCCCGAGCGCGAGAACGCGCGTCGTGACGGCGATCTCCTCCGAAGAGCCGCCGAGGACGCGGATGGAGAGCGTCCCGCCGCGGTCCCCTGTCCGCGGCACCGGCACTCCCGCGTCCGCGAGGGCGTCGAGGACCGACGGGAAGAAGATCTGCCCGCCCCCCTCGAGACGGAAGGGCGCCTTTCCGCCGCCGCCGCCGAACGAGGGGACGTACCCGATCTCGAGGCTGCGCGCGCCGGACGTCCGGGCGTCGATCGTCATCTCCGTCTCGTACCGGACGCCGTTCGTCCCACCGAGGGAGACGACGACGGGGACGCTCGCGTCGGGCAGCGTCGTGTCGCAGATGTTCCGGGCGAGCCGGATCGCCGACTCGCTCGTGCCGACGAGGTCGGGGAATCCGTCCCCGTCGACGTCGGCCGCCGCGGACGGAGAGAAGCCGGCGAGGGAGCCGGCCGGCTCGAAGTCGGTCCCCGTTCCGCGGAAGAGAGAGGCGCTGCCGATGAAGCCGCGGGAATCGACGAGGTCGGGGTGACCGTCCTGGTCGAAGTCCGCCGCGAAGAGGGCCGCCGGCGAGCTCACGATGGAGAGCGGCAGATCCTTCAGCCCTCCCGCCCCGTCGTCCGACACGAGGCTGGCCCCCCAGGGTTGCGACGGCGTGTCCGACCGGATGGCGGCGTAGACGAAATCCCCGTGGCCGTCCCCGTCGAAGTCGGAGACGGCGGCGCTCTGGATCGCCGGGAACCAGGCGCTCGCACCCTGTGTAAAGCCACCGATTCCGTTTCCCCAGAGAACGCGGGACCGGGGCTGGGCGGTCGGGTAGTTCTCGGCCGTCGCGACGACGTCGTCGTCCCCGTCGCCGTCGAAGTCGCCGACGACGAGTGAGAGCCCCGTCGCCGCCCCGAGGGTCAGGGTTGCCACGACTTGCCCGCCGAAGACGTCTCCGGGCCCCGCCCGGAACGCGACGAGCGCGGTGCCGGTGTTCACCAGGATCTCGCTCCGGCCGTCCCGGTCGAGGTCGGCGATCGCCCGGGGCCCCTCGGCCAGGAGGGGCCCGAGGGCCCCCGCGACGGGTCCGATCTCCGGACGCCCCTCCTCCAGAACCCGGTAGGTGCGAGGACCGTCCCTGGTGACGAGGACCCCTTCCGCAACGCCGTCCCCGTCGACGTCGGCCGTGAAGACGTCGAGGGCCGGCACCTCCAGGGAGATCAACGGCAGGAACGTTCCGTCCACCTTCTGGACGGCGCCGTAGACGTAGGTTCCGCGGCCGTCGAGAACCAGAATATCGGGCCGTCCGTCCCCGGTCAGGTCGGCGATCCGGGCCGTTCCGCTGGCCGGCAGCGGCGCGACGTCACGCGGCGGCGCGAATCGGAAAACGCTGCACGGCGCCGCGGCCGGGAGTCTCGATGCGGACAGGAGCAGGGCGAGCGCGAGAGGCACACGGGCGGCACGGACGCGGTCGAGGCGGCGGGACGTCGACATACACAGTGTCTCCCTGCGGCGCAGTTTACAGACGGCCGCGGAACGGAACAGAGGTGAAAACCGGGCGCGACGGGTTAACCTTGCGGCGGTTCCCACCGGGGAAGAGGGAGGAGACTGCGCCGGTGCAGGCCGAGACCGTATTCCGCAACCTCATCAAGTTCGCCCGGGCGAGCGCGGACCTCTATTTCTTCTGGTCCGAGACCTTCCACGGCGACCAGGAGGCGGCCGCCATCTGGGGCAAGATGGGGACCGAAGAGACCGGGCACGCCAATCTCGTCGTCTACCAGCGGCGCATCCTCAGGAAGAGTGCCGGCCAGCTCGGCGACGTCGACGCGGCGATGGAAGAGGTCGCCCTGCTGACCGACATCGTCCAGCGGGCGCTGGAGGGTCCGCCCCATACGCTCGACGAGGCGGTCCGCCTCGCCTCCTGGATCGAGGCCTCCGCCGCCGGGAGCGAGCTGCAGGGCGCCCTGACGCAGGCCGACCCGGACATCCAGAAGCTCCTCCAGCACCTCGGAGCCGACGACCGGCTGCACGTCGAAAGGCTGAAGACCTTCGCCGCCGGCAGGGGCATCCCCCTCTACGCTCCGCCGGCGAAAGGCGGCACGGGCGGGTCGTAGCCTTTCACCCCTCCCGCCGAAGGGCCCCCTTTCGCCCGGACGACCTGGATCCCACAGGGCCCGATTCCCGTTCCGGTCCCCTCGAAGCGGAGTAGGCTTTTCCCGTGCTGCGTGCAGCGGTGATCCTCGTAGCTGCGCTCGTTGCCCGCTCCGCGGGGGCGGTCGTCGTCACCGACTACTTCGTGGCACCGCCCGGAAGCGGCGGGGGCGGAATCGCGGGCGGTCCGGACGGAAACGTCTGGTTCACCGGCGTCGGCGGATCCAGCATTCACCGGGTGACTCCCGACGGGCTCGTGACCCGATACGTCCTGCCGCACGACGAGGCCACGCCCGGCCCGGGCCCGTACGGGATCGTCGCCGGGCCGGACGGGAAGATGTGGTTCACGGAGACCTACATGGCGGCCTGGGGAGGGAACAAGATCGGGCGTATCGATCCGGCCAGCGGCTCGATCACCGAGTTCCCCCTGCCGACCCCGGACGCGCATCCTTCCGGCATCGCGGTCGGATCCGACGGGGCCCTCTGGTTCACCGAACCGGGAGCGAGCAAGATCGGCCGGATCACGACCTCGGGCTCGATCACGGAGTTCCCGGTCTCCGCGGCGGCCTCTGCGATCACCTCCGGACCAGACGGGGCGCTCTGGGTCACGAACCAGAGCGGCGTCAGCCGGCTCACGACGTCGGGCGTCGAGACCGCCTTTCCCCTGCCCTGGCAGGTCGCCGCCAGCGGGATCGCGGTGGGGCCCGATTCCCGGCTCTGGTTCCTCTCCTACCACGCGGCCGCCGGGGGACCGGGAATGGTGCGAATGGACCTCGACGGCACTTACGACGTTTTTCCGCTCCTTCCGGGGAGCAACCCGGGAGGCGGAATCGCAGCTGGCCCCGACGGGAACCTCTGGTTCGCCAACGGGATCGCGCGGCTCGGACGGATGACCGTCCACGGCTTGCAGACGGATGTTCGTCTCGCCACGGCGAGCGTCACCGTCCAGATCTCGGCCGGCCCTGACGGGAACGTCTGGTTCACCGAAGGGGATTACGTCGGCAGGGTGGACCTCGGGAGCGCCGGCTACTACACGATGCTCCCCTGCCGCGTCATCGACACGCGCCGCAGCGACTTCGGAGCGAACGGCGCTCCCGCCCTCGCCGCGGGGTCGACGCGAATGTTCACGATCGCCGGGTACTGCGGGGTGCCGATCCGGGGAACGGTCGCCCTCACCGTCAACCTCACGGTCGTGAACGCGACCGGCAGCGGGTCCCTCAGGGTCTTTCCGTACGGCTCCCCGCAGCCCGCCTCGAGCAACCTCAGCTTTCAGGCGAACGTCACGAGGGCGAACAACGCGGTCCTGACGGTGGACCTCGACGGCCGCGTCTCCGTCTTCTGCGACGTGCCGGACGGAGGCGAGACGGACTTCGTGGTGGACGTCGTCGGGTACTTCGAGTGAGTCCCTCGCCCGACGCCTCCGGAAAAGAAAAAGGCGGCCCATGTGGACCGCCGACTTTCACGAAGTAAATGGTGGAGCTGAACAGGATCGAACTGTCGACCTCTTGAATGCCATTCAAGCGCTCTCCCAACTGAGCTACAGCCCCACGTTTTGAAAGACCAGGGGAACGTCGCCGTCCCCGCGGACCGGGGAAACTACCATCCCTTCCGCTTCGCGGTCAAGAGCGGCGCCTTTTCCCTATGATGGCGCGCATGGACACGAGACCACGAGATCCCGCGACAAACCGGCGTGAAGGGATCATCCAGAAGCTCCTGGGCGGGATGAACCTGAGGTTCCCGGGGCTCTTCGCCATTCTGGCCGTCGTCACGCTCCTGGACATCGTCACGCCCGACCTCATCCCCTTCGTCGACGAGATCGTCCTGACGCTCCTGACGATGATCTTCGCCCTGTGGAAGGATCGCCGGACGACCGTCGTCACGACGACGCAGGCAGGGCCGCCGCTTCCGAAAGCCCAGCCGCCGTTGCCCCCCTCCCGGCCCGAGGGGCGCTGAACAGGAGAGGACCGGGTCCTTACCGCATCGCGCGGAACGTGTCGCAGGCCTTCACGTCGCCCGTCTCGAGCCCCTTCCGGAACCAGGTGACCCGCTGCTCCGAGGAGCCGTGGGTGAAGGCGTCGGGAGAGACACTGCGCCCCGCGGAGCGCTGGATCCGGTCGTCGCCGATCGCCGCGGCGGCGTTCAGCCCTTCCTCGACGTCCCCCTTCTCGAGGATTCCCCGCTGGGCCGTCTCGTGCCCCCAGACGCCGGCGAAGCAATCGGCCTGCAGCTCGAGCGCCACCGAGTAGGCGTTCTCGTTCCTCGGGTCGGCGGCCTGCTTCTCGCGCATCGCCCGGTCGATGCCGAGGAGGTGCTGGACGTGGTGGCCGATCTCGTGGGTGATGACGTACGCCTGGGCGAAGTCGCCCGGGGCGCCGAACCGCTCCTTCAGCTCTGCGTAGAACCCCAGGTCGATGTAGAGCTTCTGGTCGCCGGGGCAGTAGAACGGACCGCTCGACGAGCCCGCGTAGCCGCAGGCGGAATCGACCCCGTCCCGGAACAGGACGAGCTTGGCGTCGGAATAGCTCTTCCCGACCCCGGGGAGGAGCTTCTTCCAGGTTGCCTGCGCGTCGTCGAGGACGAAGGAGACGAACTCGACGAGCTCCTCCTCCTGCGGGTCGGAAACCGCCCCGCCCCCCGGGGCGCCGGAGCCGGCCGAGACGTCGGCGCTCGGCGCAAGCCCGCCGCCGCCGCCCACGAGGGAGAAGAAGTCCTTTTTGAAAACGATGCTCAGGACGGCGAGCAGGAGAAAGCCCCCGATGCCGAGCTTCATCCCGGGGCGTCCGCCGCCGCCCCCACCGCCCCGCTGGTCTTCCAGGTTCGCGCTTCGTCCGCCTCGGGTCCATTTCATGGCCGCGACCTCCTGCCGCTACACGAAAGATTAACGGACATCCCGCCCGAGGGTGGATAAGATCCGTGACCTCTTGTCGCGCACTTCCCACCCCACCCCACGTGCATTTCATTCCTCAAGGAAGAATCTTATGAACAGCCCCGCCCGGAGAATCGGCCCCCACCACCTCACGGCCCTCGCCTTCACGCTCCTGGCGATGACGGCTCTTCCAGCGGCCGGGCAGTGCGTGAGCCTCACCACGCTCGCCTCGGCGTCGACGCAGAACTTCGACACCCTGTCGAATACGGCGGGGAGCACGACGAACAACCTCACGATCACCGGCTGGTTCATGACCGAGACCGGCGGAGGCGCGCGGGACAACGAGCAGTACGCCGTCGACACCGGAGGCAGCAACACGGGTGACACCTTCAGCTACGGGACGGCGGCCGCGACGGATCGGGCGCTGGGCGGTCTTCGCAGCGGTACCCTCATCCCGGTCTTCGGGGCCTGCTTCACGAACAACACGGGATCGACCCTCACCAGCCTCGACTTCTCCTACACGGGCGAGGAATGGAGGCTCGGGACGGCGGCGCGTACCGACCAGATCAACTTCGAGTACAGCCTGGACGCCACGAACCTCGTGACGGGCGCCTGGACCGGCGTCGCTGCCCTGAACTTCGTCACCCCGATGACGGCGACTACCGGCGCCAAGGACGGCAACGCCGCGGCCAACCGCACGGCTCTCACTTCCTCGATTACTTCGCTCGCGATTGCGAACGGTTCGACGTTCTGGATCCGCTGGAACGACATCGACGCCTCGGGCGCCGACGACGGCCTCGCCGTCGACGATTTCTCGATCACCCCCCAGGGCGGGCCCGGGCTCCCCTCCCTCACCGTCAACGACGTCTCCCTGAATGAAGGCAACGCCGGGACGACGACGTTCACGTTCACCGTCAGCCTCTCCGCCCCCGCCGGCGCCGGCGGCGCGACGTTCGACATCGCCACGGCCGACAACTCGGCGACGCAGCCCGGCGACTACACGCAGAATTCCCTCACCGGCCAGACGATCCCCGCCGGCAGCTCCACCTACTCCTTCGACGTCCTCGTCAGCGGCGACACGACGCCCGAGACGAACGAGACGTTCTTCGTGAACGTCACGAACGTCACCGGTGCCAATCCCACCGACGCCCAGGGCCAGGGAACGATCACCAACGACGACGCCGCGCCGGACATGACGATCAACGACGTCACGCTTGCCGAGGGAAACTCCGGCACGACGACGTTCACGTTCACCGTCAGCCTCTCCGCTCCCGCCCCCACCGGCGGCGCGACATTCGACATCGCGACCGCCGACGGAACGGCCATCCAGCCGGGCGACTACACGGCCAAGACCCTCACCAGCCAGACCATCCCCGCCGGCAGCTCCACCTACTCCTTCGACGTCCTCGTCAACGGTGACGGAGGTGTCGAAGCGAACGAGACGTTCTTCGTGAACGTCACGAACGTCACGAACGTGATCGCCGTCGATGTCCAGGGCCTCGGGACGATCACGAACGACGATTACACCGCGATCCACGACATCCAGGGTCCCGGCGGCGCCTCGCCGATCGTCGCGGCGACCGTTACCACCCGCGGCATCGTCACGGGGCTGAAGAACAACGGGTTCTTCATGCAGGAGCCCGACGCCAACGCCGACGCTGACCCGAGCACGTCGGAAGGGATCTTCGTCTTCACCTCCACCGCGCCGACGGTCCTCGTGGGCGACCTGGTTCAGGTGACGGCCACCGTCGTCGAGTACGCGCCGGGTCGCGGCTCGTTCACCGAGCTGGCCACCCCCACCATCTCCGTCTCCTCCTCCGGCAACCCTCTCCCGGCCGCGATCGCGCTGTCCGCGACCCTTCCCGACCCGGCCGGCGCGTGGGACCAGCTCGAGCGGCTGGAGGGGATGCGCGTCAGCGTCGCCTCCTTCACCGTCACCGCGGCGACGGCCGGCTCGACGACCGAGTCGACCGCCACCGGCTCTTCCAACGGCGTGATGTACGGGGTCGTCACCGGAGTGGCGCTGCCGCTCCGTGAGGCGGGCATCCAGTACCCCGACGCGCTCCCGCTTCCGACGGTCCCGCGCTGGGACTCGAACCCCGAGCTCCTCCGCCTCGACTCCGACGGCCAGCCCGGAGCGACGCAGCTGAACCTCTCGGGCGGCGCGATCCTCACCGGAATCGTCGGCCCGCTCGAATACGCCTTCGACCGCTACACGCTCCTCCCCGACGTCGCCACGCCGCCCGGCGTCACCGCCGGGATGGTCGCCACGCCCGTCGCGACGCCGCTCTCGACCGAATTCACCGTTGCGTCGTACAACCTCGAGCGCTTCTTCGACACCGGGAACGACCCGGCGATCAGCGATCCCATCCTCACGGCGACGGCCTACGCCAACCGCCTCGGGAAGGCCTCGCTCGGCATCCGCGACTACCTGAAGACCCCTGACGTCCTCGGCGTCGCCGAGGTGGAGAACCTGACGACCCTCCAGGACATCGCGGCGAAGATCAACGCCGACGCGGTTACGGCCAGCCAGCCGAACCCGCTCTACGTCGCCTACCTCATCGAGGGGAACGACGTCGGCGGGATCGACGTCGGCTTCCTCGTCAAGACCGCGACCGTCGCCGGCACAACCCCGCGCGTCGAGGTCCTCTCCGTGACGCAGGAGCTCGACGGCACCCTCTTCACGAACCCCGACAGCTCCACGACGATTCTCAACGACCGTCCGCCGCTGAGGCTCCAGGCCGTCATTCACCACCCGAACGGCAGCTCCCACCCGGTCACGGTGATCGTCAACCACCTCCGCTCGATGAGCGGCGTCGACGACGCGACCGCAGGCACCGCCGGCTGGCCCACGGAAGGCGATCGCGTCCGTGCCAAGCGGCTCGCGCAGGCCGTCGACCTCGCGAACCTCGTCCAGGCCCGCCAGGTCGCCGACCCGAACGAGTGGATCATCCTCGTCGGGGACTTCAACGCCTTCGACGTGAACGACGGCTACGGCGACTCCATGTCGACGATCGCCGGCGTCACCTTCCCCGACAACACGACGACGGTCTCCGGCGACGGCCCGAGCCTCGTCGACCCCGACTTCGTCAACCTCGCCACGACGGCCCCCGCCGCCGACCGTTACTCCTTCGTCTTCGACGGGACGCGCCAGTCGCTCGACCACGTTCTCGTGAACTCGGCGATCGTCAACGGCACGACCGCCAGGCGCCTCGAGCACCCGCGTATCAATGCCGACTTCCCCGAGAACGCCCGAAGCCTCTACGGCCCGACCGACGCGACGCGCCTCTCGGACCACGACCCCCTCGTCGCCTACTTCTCCGTAGCGACGTTCCCCGTCGAGCTGATCTCCTTCGAGATCGAATAGCGCGCTCTCGAGACCGTAACAGGAGAGGCCGGGCCGAAATGCCCGGCCTTTTTCTGTCAGGGCGTCGACGACCACGCAGGCTGCGAATGACCGGTAGGTGTCGGTCCTCTGAAGCACGGCCGGAGTCGCGCTGCCTCCGAATCACGCGAGCGCTGAAATCCTGGACTCGCAATCCCGGGCAGGTCTTCTCTTTTCACGCTCGCGCAGAGTGTAGAAGGTAGACCTGACCCCACGGATCCGAGGGCGGTCTCCCTCGGATTATTGAAGCTCGCCGGCCGCGGGCGGGGCGGGGCGTCCCACGAGCCGCCCTCGAGCACCGCCGGGGACCCGCTCGACTTCGCGAGGACCGGGCGGGGATCAGGCCCGCGCGCTGTTTGAGCGAAGCGAGTTCGCGCGGGCCCCCCGCCCGGCCGCAGCGAAGTCGGAAGCGGGTCGGCGGAGCGCAGCAGGCGGCCGCGGGACGTACCGCCCCGCACGCGGCCCCCTGCCAGAGAGACGTGACGGTGAAGCTGGTTCTTTCCGTCTCTCCGTCTCTCCGTCTCTCCGTCTCTCCGTTCCCGCGTTCCCGCGGCGTCCCCTGTCCCGCTCGGGCAGCCCGCGTCAGAACGCGACGTCGAGACCGGCGACGAATCGGCGGCCGGGAGACGGATAGCCCGCCACCTCGTCGTAGTCGCGGTCGAGGAGGTTCGTCACGCGAACGAAGGGGGAGAGGCCTCCAAGGAAGCGCGGTCCGGTGGCGGCGGCGTCGAGCCGGAAGTAGGCCGGGTTCGTCACGCGCAGGTAGGTCGTCGCGTCGACGTCGTCGCGCTCGCCGACCCAGAGGCCCGTCAGCTCGGCGCTCGCTCCCCGTCCGAGCTCTCCCCCGAGGGTCACCGAGGCGCGCTGCTTCGGACGGCGGAGAAGGGAAAGCCCGGTGTCGCGGTCTTCGGTCTCGAGCCACGTGTACGACGCGCGCGCCCACGACGAGGCCGTGAGGGCGCCGCCGAGGACGACCTCCGCGCCCGCCATCCGCGCCCGCCCGACGTTCACGTTCTTCTGGTAGGCGAAGTCGTAGCGGATGAGGTCGTTCACGTCGGTGCGGAAGAGCGAGGCCTCGAGGACGAAACCTCTGGCGAGAGCCCACTCCGCGCCCGCTTCGTAAGACACCGACTCCTCCGGCTGGAGGCCGGGATTGCCCGAGAAGGGGTAATAGAGCTCTCCGGTCGAGGGGGCCCGGAAGGCCGTGCCCGCCGCCCCGCGGACCTTCAGCGCCTGCGAGACGCGCCACGACAGCGCGACGCGGGGATTCGTGGAGGCGCCGAAAGCGTCGTTCTCGTCGCGGCGGACGCCCGCGGTGACCCAGAGCCGGTCGTCGGCGAGGGAGAAGCGGTCCTCGGCGAAGACCGACCAGGTGCGTGTCGCCAGCCCGTCGAGCTGGAGGCCGTAGGAATCCTCGTTCGTCACCTTCGTCCACTCGACGTCGGTGCCGACCGAGATCCGGTTCGCGCCGCTGGCGTGCGAGAGGACGAGCCGGCCCCCGGCCCGCCGCGCCTGCGTCTCGGAGAAGGTGAAGCCCCACGGGTCGTCGGGGTCGGAGTACGTAGGGGAATCGACCGCCCAGGTGCCGGCCGCCTCGAGCGTCGTCCTCGGTCCGAGGCCGAGGGAGACCGGAACGGAAACGAACGTCGTGTCTGCGGTCGTGGAGCGCAGCGGCGTGGGCGTGGCGCCCGAGAAGGGAATGCCGGTGCGGGACGAGGCGCGCCTCACAGTGACTCCCGTCCGGACGCTCGGAGCGAGCTGGAGGTCGAGCGCGGCCGAAGACTCGCTCCCCGCGAAGAACTCGTTCGGCAGCTCTCCGCCGATCGTCCCGCGGCGGAACCCCGCGCTCACGCCGAGGATCCCGTCCCGGAGAGACGCGCTCACGCCTCCCTCGCGGGCCGAGGCGTTTCCGAGACCGAAGTGGGCCTGCCCTTCGAAGCCTTCGGCTCCGGCCCGGCGCGTGACGATCTGGACGACGCCTCCGAGCGCCTCGGAGCCGTAGAGCGCCGAGAAGGGGCCGCGGACGATCTCGATCCGCTCGACGTTCGCGGTGCCGAGCGAGGTCAGGTCGACGCCGCCGAAGTAGGGGCTGTTCACCTTCACGCCGTCGACGAGGACGAGGGCCGAGTTGGAGTTCGCCCCTCGCAGGAAGAGCGACGTCACGCCGCCCGGTCCGCCGCTCTGCGCCACGTCGACGCCCGGGACGGCCCTGAGGAGGTCGGCCACGGTCGCGGCCCGGGAACGGACGATCGCGGCGTGGTCGACGACGGTCGTCGCGACGCCGAGGGACAGCTGGTCCTCGGGGACCGCTCCGGCGGTGACGACGACCTCGGTCGCGACCCCGGAAGCGCCCGGCTGCGGCAGCTGGGCGGCGGCACTCAGGGAGGCGACGATTGGCAGGAGGGCAAGACGAGTGAGACGGTTCATGAGACCTCCGGTCTGCGGCGCTCCACCGTCCCATCGAGGGAAGGCGGGAGGCGCGCACGGAGGCGTCTCCCGCGTCCTCTCGAGCCCCGGAGACGGCGCGGCGGGTTTCAGTGGGCCTGAGGCAGGTCTCCTGGCTCCCGGATCGTCCGCGCAAGGACCCCTTCCCGGAGACGAAACCCGCGTTCGCGGATCGCTCGCCCCCAGTGGGATTTCGTCCTTCGCGTCCCCGGTCACAGTGGCGGGGGCCGCGCGGGAATCACACCCGCTTCCCTCTTTCGCCCCCCGGAGGACGGGGGACCCGAGGTCCGTGGAAAAGATCGAGCAGTGAAGGATAGCACCGGGCCGCGGCCGCCGCGGACGGCTGCGGCCCGGGCGTCAGCGTGCCCGGGCCGGGCTCTGGGAGGCTCCGGCGAGCAGCTCGCGGGTCGCGGCGTGAGCCGGCCGCGAGAGGACCTCCCGCGCCGGCCCCTCCTCGACGACCCGGCCCTCGGCCATGACGAGGAGGCGCGTCGCGAAGTCCCTCACGAAGTCGTCGTCGTGGGACGTGACGACGAGGGTCCGCCCCTCCGCCGCGAGGCGGACGAGGGTCTCGCCGAGATCGACCCGGCGGGCCGGGTCGAGCGAGGCGGTCGGCTCGTCCATCAGGAGGAGCGGCGGGTCGACGGCGAGGGCGCGGGCGATGGCGACGCGCTGCGCCTCCCCGCCCGAGAGCTCGCGCGGGAGCGCCCCTCTCCGGTGGGCGACTCCCAGCGAGGCGAGGAGGGCGACCGCATTTTCCTCGGCCTTCTCCCGCGGCGCGCCGAGGACGTGGATCGGCGCGAGCGTCACGTTGCGGAGAGCATCGAGGTGCTCGAAGAGGCCGTGCTGCTGGAAGACGAGCGCGACCTTGCTCCTGAGGGGAAGCAGAAGCCTCTCCTTCGGCGCGGGGCCGGGCGAGAGGCGGAATCCGTCGACGTCGATCGAGCCCGCGTCGAAAGGCTCGAGCGCCGCGACGCTCCGCAGAAGCGTCGTCTTTCCGCCGCCGGACAGGCCCATCAGCGCGACGATCTCGCCGCGGCGCGCCGTCAGGTCGACGCCCCGGAGGACCTCGCGCCCTCCCCGGGAAAGGGCGAGGCCGGAGACGGTGAGGACGGGGCCGCTCACGAGGGCTCCTTCCAGCGGGCCTCGAGCCGGCGGGCGACCCGGGCGAGGGGAAGGGACATCGCGAGGTAGATCGCCCCGCAGAGGAGGCCCGGGACGAGCCAGCTTCCGAGGTTCACGGCGAAGATCGACGTCTGCTTCGTCAGCTCGACGACGGTGATCACCGAGACGAGCGACGAGTCCTTGAGGAGGGCGACGAAGTCGTTCGTCATCGGCGCGAGCGCGAGTCGGAAGGCGAGCGGCCCCCGGACGAGCCGCAGGACCTGGAGCTCCGTGAAGCCGAGCGTCCGGGCCGCCTCGAGCTGGGTCTTCCCGACGGCCTCGAGGGCGCCCCGGTAGATCTCGCTCTCGTACGCCGCGTAGTTCAGCCCGAGTCCGATCACCGCCGCGAGGAACGCCGGGAGGCGGACGAGGCCGGAGAGCCCGTAGTAGAGGACGAAGAGCTGGAGGAGGACCGGCGTCCCCCGCGTCACCTCGACCCACGCCGCCAGGAGGAAACGGACGGGACGCGGGCCGTAGATGCGCCCCGTCGCGACGGCCGCGCCGAGGGAGACGGCAAGCGACATGGCGAGGCAGGAAAGGGCGATCGTCAGGAGGGCGGCGCGGAAGAGGGCCGGCAGGTACGCTCTCACGGCGTCCGCGGTTCGCTTCCGTCGCTCCTCGGGCGCCCCGTCGGCCCGCGGCCCCGCAGCGGGAGCGGCGGCCGAGCCGCCCGGCGCGCTCGTCTTCGCCGCCTGCCCGGCGAGGACCCGGGCACGGAGCCTCCCCTGCGTTTCGTCCTCGAGCCCCCACTCCGTGAAGATCCGCGCGAGGGTGCCGTCGCGCATCATGTCGGCGAGGTGCCGGTCGACCTCGTCGCGCCCCTTTCCGTTCGCCTTCGCGAGGACGCCGACGTACCAGCCCGTCTCCACCGTCCCGGGCACGATCGCGAGGCCCCCGGTCCGTTTGAGGGCCCTGAGCGCCAGGACGTGGTCCAGGAGGACGGCGTCGAGCCGCCCCCGGACGACGTCCTCGTACGGGTGGACGTCGTCGTCGTAGGAGACCGGCACGATTCCGTGCTCCTTCTCGGCGGCGAGGAGGATCTCGTAGGCGATCGTCCCCCCGAGCGTCCCGACGCGCCGCCCTTTCAGCGACGCGAGGGACGGGAAGCGCGAGGACTCTCCCGCGCGCGTCGCGAGGACCTCGCGAAACTCGAAGTAGGGGATCGTCACGGAGAGGGCGGCGCGGCGCCCCGGCGTGTCCTCGACCCCGGAGAGCCCGATGTCGAAGTCGCCCCGGTCGACGCTCTGGTCGATCGAGGAGTAGGCGACCTGGACGAACTTCGGCACGCGCCCCATCCGCCGGCCGAGCTCGGAGGCGATCTCGACGTCGAACCCGCGGAGCCTGGACGGGTCGTTCGGGTCGGCTTCCACGAAGGGCGCGCCCCCCTCGGCGTCACCGCCCCAGCGCAGCTCGGGGGGCGCGGCTGCGAGCGGAGCGCTCAGGGCCGCGGCGAGGGCCGGCCCCGCGAGGAGATGCAGTGCGCGGTGGCGGAGCGGGAGGCCGTTTCCGATGGCGCGGAGGGTAGCAGGGAGCCGGGCCGTCAGGGAACGAAAGCGCCCAGGCGCTGCCCCACGCGGACCGGACCGTGGGGACGGCCCCAGGTGAAGCCGTGCGCCCGGACGCCGCCGACGAGGAGAACGACCGTCGAGCCGAGCTCGAACGTGCCGAGATCGTCTCCCGGGGCGCAGGGAAGGCCGGCGACGGAAAGGCGGTCGCGGGGGGCGAGGCTCCGCCCCTCGAGCCAGCGCGGGTCGACGACGACCCCGCCGACGTGCGTGGCGGCCACCATCACGGCGGCCACGTCGAGCCCCTCGTCCTCGCCCGTTCCTTCGGCGATCCAGTACGCCCTCCGGTTCCGCACGTAGAGGCCCGGCGTGAAGGCGGTGGAGGCCTCGTTCACCGGCCAGAGCTCTCCCTCGACGCGGCCGACGGCGAGGACCCGGCCCGTGCACGGCACGTGGATCCGGTGGTAGTCCCTCGGGGAGAGGTAGAGCGTGGCGTAGGCCCCCCCTTCGAACCGCGGGGCGAGCGGATCGGCCGCGAGGAGCTCGTCCATCCGGTACGGGAGACCCTTGGCCTGCAACAGGGTCCCGGCCTCGATCCGGCCCGAGGCGATCAGCGCCCCGTCGACGGGAGAGTTGAGCCCGCCGTCCACTGTCGGGTCCTGGGGGCGTAGCCCCGGCTTCAGCCGCCGCGTGAAGAAGTCGAGGAACGAGGTGTACTCGCCGATCGGCTTCCCGGCCTCGGAGAGGTCGACGCCGAAGGAGGCCGCGAACCGCCCCAGGAGGGGCTCGCGGAGGGAGCGCGGCAGGGTGGCGGCGGCCGCGACGCCGACGAGGGCGGAGCCGGCCTTCTTCGGGTAGAGGCCGAGGAGCCGGAAGGAGAGAGGGGCACCCGCTTCGGTCATCTGCCGATTATCATAGGGCTCTTCGTTCGTCCCGATTCGTTTGTCGTCCCCGCGAGGAGGAGAGCGCCATGAGCACTGCCAGTGAGGCCGTCGTCGGCAAAGCCCTTTCCGCCAACCCGCACCTCCTCGCCTGGGTCGAGGAGTGTGCCCGCCTCTGCAAGCCCGACCACGTCGTCTGGTGCGACGGGTCGGAGGAGGAGAAGGAACGGCTGACGGCCCTCGCCGTGAGCACGGGCGTCCTGATCCCCCTCAACCAGGAGAAGCTGCCCGGCTGCTACCTGCACCGCTCCGACCCCGCGGACGTCGCCCGCGTGGAGCACCTGACCTTCATCTGCACGAAGACGAAAGAGGAGGCGGGGCCGAACAACAACTGGATGGCCCCCGAAGAGGGATACCGCAAGCTCGGCGAGCTCTTCGACGGCTCGATGAAGGGACGGACGCTCTACGTCATCCCCTACGTCATGGGACCGATCGGCTCGCCGCAGGCCAAGGTCGGGATCGAGATCACCGACAGCGTCTACGTCGTCCTGAACATGCGGATCATGACCCGCATGGGGACCCGGGCCCTCAGGATGCTCGGCGACTCGAACGACTTCAACCGCGGTCTCCACTCGATGCTCGACCTGAACCCCGAGCGCCGCTTCATCTGCCACTTCCCCGAAGACAACACCATCTGGTCGATCGGCTCGGGCTACGGCGGGAACGTCCTGCTCGGGAAGAAGTGCCTCGCTCTTCGCATCGGCTCCTACCTCGGCCGCAACGAGGGGTGGATGGCCGAGCACATGCTCATCATGGGAGTCGAGGAACCGGGCGGCGAGACGACCTACGTCGCCGCGGCCTTCCCGTCGGCCTGCGGCAAGACGAACTTCTCGATGCTCATCCCGCCGCGCGGCTTCGACGGATGGAAGGTCTGGACGGTCGGAGACGACATCTGCTGGATGCGCCCCGGCGCCGACGGCCGGCTCTGGGCCATCAACCCCGAGGCGGGCTACTTCGGCGTGGCGCCCGGCACGAACTACGCCACGAACCCCAACGCGATGGAGTCGATCAAGCGCGACACGCTCTACACGAACGTCGCGATGACCCTCGACGGCGACGTCTGGTGGGAGGGGAAGGACGGCGTGCCGCCGGAAGAGCTGATCGACTGGCGCGGCCGGCCGTGGAAGCGCGGCTCGACGGAGAAGGCCGCTCACCCCAACAGCCGCTTCACCGCGCCCGCAGCGAACAACCCGGCCCTCTCGCCGCGCGTCAACGACCGCAACGGCGTGCCGATCTCCGCGGTCATCTTCGGTGGCCGGCGCTCCACGACCGTCCCGCTCGTCCTGCAGGCTTTCAACTGGACTCACGGCGTCTACCTCGGCGCGACGATGGGCTCGGAGACGACGGCGGCCGCGGTGGGCAAGGAGGGGGTCGTGCGGCGCGACCCGATGGCGATGCTCCCGTTCTGCGGCTACGACATGGGCGCCTACTTCGAGCACTGGCTCGACATGGAGGCGGCGGTCCCCATCCTCCCGAAGGTCTTCATGGTGAACTGGTTCCGCAAGGGCCCCGACGGCTCGTTCCTCTGGCCGGGCTTCGGCGAGAACATGCGGATCCTGAAGTGGATCATCGACCGCGCCCGCGGCCGCGCCGGCGCCTCCGAGAACGCGATCGGCTGGGTGCCGAAGTGGGCCGACCTGCCGCTGAAGGACCTCGCCGTCCCGATGGAGGACGTCGAGGACGCGCAGACGATCGACTTCGCGGAGTGGAAGAGGGAGCTCGCCGACCAGGACGCGTTCTTCGAGCAGTTCAAGGCGACGATGCCGAAGGAGATCGTCTACGAGCGGGAGATCATCCGTTCGCGGCTGCGGCGGATGATCACGAAGAAGAGGTAAGCCGGGATAGCTCTCCCCTGACGCTCAGAGGCTCAGGAGCCGGCGATGGAGCGCCACGAGCCCGAGAGCCGTCGCAGTGATCTTCGCGAGCCTCCCGAGGGACGACCTGTCGAGAGACGGCCGTCCGCTGCCCGGCCGGCCGACGATGTAGAGGATCGTCCGTTCGTTCAGGTTGACCGGGACCACGACGACGCTCTCGGGCAGGCAACCGCCGAGGGACGCGACGATCTGCCGGTTCTCGGGATTGTCCGGGCAGAGGCCCGCGAAGACGTCCGCCGCGTCGCGCAGCGACGCGAAGAGCGAGCCCGCCGCGAACGGGATGGAGAGGCTGGGAACCTCGGCCGCGGCGAGCCGCGCCTTCCAAAGAACAGCCTCGTTTCCGCGGACGCGATAGAGCGCAGCGGGGCCTACCGTCTCACTCAGAAAATCGAGGAGCGCGATGGAGACCTGGTCGGGATTCCGGGCATCGCACAGGCTCTGCGTGAGCTCCTGCCAGGGCGGGGGCGCCGGAGACCGCTCGGCCACGGGCTCGCCAGCCCGCAGATCGGCGGGCGACCGCGGCGCCTGAGTCCCCGGAACGGAGTTCGGGAGAGCGAGTGCGGCCCGGGCCGCTGGTGCCTCCCTTGGCGCCGCGGCAGGGACCTCGCCGAGGATCCTGGCGAGGGCCTTGAAGTGAGAAGCGGCCGGAACACCGTAGTGCTTCTCGATGGCGAGGGCGACCCGGACCGCGATCGCCACGTGCGGCACGACGGTGAGCCCCGTGAGGAGCGCGATCGACCGGATCGCGACCTCGTCGTTCGGCCGGGTCATGGCCACATGCAGGGTCCGGCCGACCTTGCGGAACGGGATGACGGAGCACCTTTCCGCGATCCTTCGCTTCACCAGCACCAGGATGTCGGCCGGGATCGACTCGAGGTCCGACGCGGAGGCGCCCGGTACGGAGTGCTGAACGGAGAGCGCCCGGAGGAAAAGCTGCTCGGACAGCTCGCCCGACTCGAGGAGCGCCGTCCCGAAGCTGACGTGGTTCCACTCCTGGTAGTCGAGGACGCGGTCGCGGGTCTCGACGGAGATCACGCCCGCGCCGACGAGGATCTCGCCGATCGGCTTTCTGCCGGACAACCCCCACGGATCCGGTCTTCCGGAGCGTTCCGAGGCCATCGCCAGAGGCACGAAGCGAGCGAGTGCCGCTGGCGTGCCGCCGTCGAAAACGTTCCACCGATCCGGCGCAGGGCTGCCGTCCCGGTGATGACCGGCTCCCGGCATGTACACCTCCCGGTGTTTCTAAAGCAAGAACGCGGCCAACACCGGCCTCATGGAACCAGGGATGACGCGAACCTCCCCGTGTGCCAGAACCGTCCGGAGACCTCTTGCGGCACACCGCAACCGAGATGCCGGACGCCGCCTGCTCGAGGAGCACCGCCTGCGCCCGCTCGAGCTGCGTCAGGGGAGGGTCTTGAACTCCTCCGTCGCGTCGACGAGGGCCGTGACGATCCCCGGCTCGTCGGCGGAGTGGCCTGCGGCCGGGACGATCACGAGGCGGGCCTCGGGCCAGGCCTCGTGGAGGTCCCACGCGGAGACGGCCGGGCAGACCATGTCGTAGCGCCCCTGGACGATGACGCCGGGGAGGTGCCGGATACGGGAGACGTCCCGGAGGAGCTGGTCCTCCGGGGAGAAGAAGGCGCTGTTGACGAAGTAGTGCGCTTCGATGCGGGCGAGGGCGATCTCGGCCGGAACGTCCTCCTCGGCCACGACCGGGACCTCGGCGACGAGATGCGAGGCGAGCTCCTCCCACCGGTTCCAGGCCAGTGCCGCCTGCCGCCGGACCGCGGGATCGGCCGAGTTCAGGCGGACGTGGTAGGCCGCGAGGACGTCGCCCTTCTCGGACTCGTCGAGGATCGAGAGGAAGTCCGCCCAGGCATCGGGGAAGACCCTCTGAGCCCCGCCGCCGAAGGTCCAGTCGACCTCCGCCTTCCGGGAGAGGAAGATCCCGCGCAGGATCAGGCCCGTGCAGCGCTCCGGGTGCGCCTCGGCGTAGGCGAGGCCGAGCGTGGAGCCCCAGGAGCCGCCGAAGACGAGCCACTTCGAAAGGCCCAGGCGCTCCCGGATCCGCTCCGCATCGGCCACGAGATCGGCCGTCGTGTTCTCCCGGGTCTCGCCGAGAGGGGTGGAGCGGCCCGAGCCGCGCTGGTCGAAGAGGACGACCCGCCAGAACGCCGGGTCGAAGAAGCGGCGGTGGAGCGGGGAGATTCCGGCGCCGGGGCCGCCGTGGAAGAAGATCACGGGCGGGCCGTAGGGGTTGCCGGCCTGCTCCACGTGAAGCTCGTGAAGACCGGAGACCTTCAGGCGGAAGGTGTCGAAAGGCTCGAGGGGGGCAAAGAGCTCGGACACGGCGTGGCAGTGTATACGCCGCTCCGGCAAAATCGTTACCGCGACCCAGAGCATTCCCCACGCGCCCCTCTCCTTTCGTAAACTCCGTCGCCATGCCGACGGCCGCCTCCAAGAAGTCGCCCTCCCGCTCCGCCCGCAGGCCCGCCCGAATCCCCGACCGTTTCTCCGAGGCCGAGGAGCTCTACGGCATCGACGCGTGGGGCAAGGGGTTCTTCTCGATCTCCGACGACGGGCACCTGCTCGTCCACCCGACGCGGGAGGGGCATCGCTTCGCCGACCTGAAGGACGTCGTCGACGAGGTGGCCGGCCGCGGCATCACGCCGCCGATGGTGATCCGATTCCCGCAGATCCTCACCTCCTCGGTGAGGGAGCTGAACGAGGCGTTCGCGAAGGCGATCAAGGAATACGACTACGACGGCCACTACCGCGGCGTCTTCCCGATCAAGGTGAACCAGAAGAAGGTCGTCGTCCACGAGATCATCGAGGCGGGGCGCAAGTACGGCTACGGCCTCGAGGCCGGGAGCAAGCCCGAGCTGATCGCCGCCCTCTCGCAGGACCTCGGCCCCGAGTGCCTCATCACCACGAACGGCTACAAGGACGAAGCCTTCATCCGCCTGGCCCTCGACGGGGTCCGGATGGGGCGGAACGTCATCCTGACCCTCGAGAAGGTGTCGGAGCTCGAGAGAATCCTCGAAGTGGCGAAGAAGCGCGGCGTGCGGCCACTCGTCGGGATGCGCGCCAAGCTCTACGCGCGCGGCTCGGGGAAGTGGGCCAAGTCGGGCGGCGAGGCTGCGAAGTTCGGCCTGACGACGACCGAGATGCTCGCGGCGATCGAGATCCTCAAGGCGAAGCGGATGCTCGACTGCCTCGTCATGCTCCACTTCCACATCGGGTCGCAGATCACCGACATCCGGAAGATCAAGGATGCCATCCGCGAGGCGGGGCGCGTCTACGCCAAGCTGAACCGCTCCGGCGTCGAGATCTCCTACCTGAACCTCGGCGGCGGTCTCGGAGTCGACTACGACGGCAGCAAGACCTCGTTCGACTCCTCGATGAACTACACGGTCCAGGAGTACGCCAACGACGTCGTCTACAACATCAAGTCGATCTGCGAGGACGAGAAGGTCCCGGTGCCGACGCTCGTGACCGAGTCCGGCCGCGCCGTCACCGCGTACCACTCCGTCCTCGTGTCGAACGTCCTCGACGTGGCCGACAAGATCGAGCAGGACAAGACCGTCACGCTGAACGGCGACGAGAACCACGTCGTCCGCGAGCTCTACGACGTGTTCAAGGGCGTTACCGCCAAGAACATGCGCGAGAGCTACCACGACGCGCTCCAGTACAAGGAAGAGCTCTTCACCCTCTTCAACCTCGGCTACGTCTCGCTGGAGGACCGCTCGAAGGGGGAGATCCTCTTCTGGGACGCCTGCGACCGGATTCGTCGCCACCTCAAGGGCCTGAAGGAGATCCCGGAGGAGTTCGAGGACCTCGAGCGCGAGCTCGCCGACAAGTACGTCGTCAATTTCTCGGTCTTCCAGTCGGTCCCCGATTCGTGGGCGATCGACCAGCTCTTCCCGATCCTCCCGATCCACAGCCTGCGCGAGAAGCCGGGCGAGATCGCGACGCTCGCCGACATCACCTGCGACTCGGACGGCAAGATCGAGAAGTTCATCGACCTGCGCGACATCAAGGAGTTCCTCCCGCTCCACTCCTTCAAGCGCTCGCAGCCCTACTACCTCGCGTTCTGCCTCGTCGGGGCCTACCAGGACGTCCTCGGCGACCTCCACAACCTCTTCGGAGAGGCGCACGAGGTCCTCGTGGCGGTCGACGAGGAGAACCGGACGCGGATCCTCGACCTTCTCCCCGGCGAGACGTGCGAGCGGGTCCTCTCCTACATGAACTACGAGAGGGCCGAGATCCTCGAGGGAATCTGGAAGCAGCTCCGCAAGGCGGTCGACAAGGACAAGGTGCGCGAAGCCGAGGCGAAGTCGATCGCCAAGGATTTCGAGGTCGCCCTCTCGCACTACACCTACCTCGAGGAGTAGGCGTAGGCTTCCTCCATCGTGGAGACCCTCACTCCGCCCTACCTGCTGCTGGCGGCCCCGATCCTCTCGGACCCGAATTTCGAGAAGACGGTCGTCCTGATGGGGCACCACTCGGAGGAAGGGGCGGTCGGCTGGATCGTGAATCGGCTCGTCGACGGCGGCGCGGTCGCGCTGCTCCCCGAGGAGGTCTCGGCGACGATCCACCCCGACACCCCGCTCCGGATCGGCGGCCCGGTCGCCACGCCCGGCCTCATCGTCGTTCACCGCGAGACGATCGAGGGGATCGACTCGATCGACATGGCGCCGGGGCTCGTCGTCTCGGCGACTCCCGCGGTCCTCCCGCGCGTCTTCGCCGCGGCGCCCGACGTTCCGCCCATCGGCGGCCTCCTCGTCTTCGGCTATTCCGGCTGGGGACCGGGCCAGCTCGAGCACGAAATGGAGGAGGGCTCCTGGCTCGTCCTCCCCTACGATCCCGTCTTCGCCTTTCCCACCGACGTCACGGGCCTCTGGGAAAGGGCCCTCGCCGAGCTCGGCGTCCGCCCCGAGTGCGTCTCCACGCCGCCGGGCGGCGTGAACTGAAATGGATCGGGGAGGGCCGCCACGGCCCTCCCCGCGCCGCCTCCGGCGGCTCCCCTCCCGACTGATCGTGGATCGGGCAAGGCCGCCACGGCCCTCCCCGCGCCGCCTCCGGCGGCTCCCCTCCCGACTGATCGTGGATCGGGCAAGGCCGCCACGGCCCTCCCCGCGCCGCCTCCGGCGGCTCCCCTCCCGACTGATCGTGGATCGGGCAAGGCCGCCACGGCCCTCCCGCCCGCCTCCGGCGCTCCTCCCGACTGATCGTGGATCGGGCAAGGCCGCCACGGCCCTCCCCGCCGCCTCCGGCGCTCCCTCCCGGGGAGATGGGGTCATGGGAGATGGGAGACGACCTAGATGTAATCCTTCGCCCAGCCGCGGGCGTCGCGATTCGCCAGGACGTGGAACCGGCGGAGCCTCTTCAGGGCGAGCGACGAGAGGCTGCCGAGGGGAAGGTAGACGATCTGCTTGCCGAGCCGCGCAGCGAAACGCTTGAGGAAGGGCCGCGGGGGCTTCGGGGCGGCGAAGACGACGCGCGGCTCTCGGGCGTAGTCGAGGGCGGCCAGGAGGAGGACCTCGGAGGCGGCGAAGGGGCCGCGGTAGTCGGGGTCGCGCCAGACGTCGAAGAGCCGGCCCGGGGGCATCGTCATCAGGAAGCCGCCGTAGGTGCACTCGGAGATGCCGGGGCCGACGACGCTCTCGCCGAGGGGCGTGGCGTAGAAGGCCATGTCGCTCTCCTGCCCGTGCTCGCCGAGCCACGTCGTCTTCCACGGGTACTTGTCCGCCTCCTCGTCGAAGATGACGACGACGGAGCCCGCGCCGCCGGCGATGCGCGCCTCCTCGAAGACCCAGAGGCGCCCCTCGTGGTGGTGGCGGAGCGACTCGCGGACGTCGATGCCGTCGAGGAGGCTCGTCGTGAAGGGGGCGACGCGCCTCGACTCCTCGGAGAGGAGCCGGATCGCCCGCCTGCGGAGCCGGTTGCCGAAGCGCTCGACGGCGAGGTCCTCGGGCGGGTGGCTGCAGATGCCGTCGCCGAACTTCAGCTTCTTCCAGTCGCCCGGTTTCGGCTCTTTCGGCCGGCGCCGGAGCGGCAGGTCGCGCAGGCGCTTCTCCTTGCCCGGGAAGCAGCGGCGGAAGCGGACGGGCTTGCCCTCGAGGTGGAGGTCCTCGCCGGTCAGCGTCACGACGGGGAGGCTCGAGGTGCCGTCGGGCCAGGGCCAGGTGGCACCCAGGTCGAAGACCTCCCAGGCGTAGTCGTCGTCGACGACGCCACGCGCCGCGACGACGAGCTCGTAGAAGCCGGGGGTCAGGACGTTCTCGAGGAGGGCGAGGTTGCGGGAGAACTGCCGGAGGGCGCGGAAGGCGGTCCTGGGGACCTCCTCGTCGCGGCTCTTCCGGTAGCGCTCGGCCGCCTCGCGCAGGAGCGTGTCGACGACGCGGAGGGTGTCGGTCCCGGCGTCGAAGGCAAAGGCGCTCCCGGCGCTCCTGGCCCGTTCGTAGGCCGCCGCGACGAACGGGATCTCGCTCATCACCTCGCGGCTCGACTCGGGAGAGAGCGCGGCGATCCGGACCCCCTCGCGCTTCAACCGGCCGAGCGGCTCGGCGAGCGGCTCGTCGAGCGCCCGGAGGATCCCGCGGACGTGCGCCGCACCGCCGACCCAGAGGACGCGCTCCCCCGCTTCCGCGAGGCGCGCGAGGCGGACGGCCATCGCCCGCTCGCGCAGGAGGTCGGCCGGGTCGTCCGAGGGGGGAAAGGCGTCCAGAACCGCCGCGACGAACGGCGCCGGGCCGGTCCGCGTGAGCGCGTACGGGTCGGGGAGAGCCTCGCGGTGGAGCGGGTACGAGCCGTCGTCGCGGTCGACGAGGTGAAGACCAACCCCGTTCTCGAGCGCGAGGCGCGCCGCCTCGGCCATCGGCTCGTGCGGCTCGACGAGGAGGTAGACGGTCTCCTCGCCATCGGGCCAGAGAGCGACGGTGAGGAGCGGGAGACGCAGGACCGCCTTGCGGAACGCCTCTTCGAGGGTCCGCGGCAGCTCGATCGCGATCGCCGTGGGACGGAGGGCGAAGAAGGCGCGGCGGACGAGGACGGAGAACTCCACCGACTGGTGGAGCGTGGGAAGGAGGAAGAGCCCCCCGGCCGCGCGGACGACGCCCGTTTCGGGATCGGGTGCGGGAAAGAGGGGGGCCGGCATCAGAGGCCCGACGGGGTCAGACGCGGTGCGGTCCGGCCGGGCGGGACGGCAGGTCGGGGCCCGAGGCGGGGGCGTGGACGACGGCCTCTTCGCCGAGGACGAAGCGGACCGACTCGAGGAGCCGCGCGACCGGCTCGCCGCCCCCCTGGGAGAGCCGCTTGAGGGCGTATCGCGCGACGTTGATGCCGTCCCGCACGCTGAACGACTCGTCGGTCTCGTGCGCGCTCTTCAGGAAGCGCGTCACCCACTTCAGGAGCGCCTCCGGCGCGAACGGAAGGTTCTCGGCGAGGATCGCGAGCTCCTCCTCCTCGTCGGGGAAGTCGACGAGGATCGTCGGCGTGAGGCGCGAGTTGACGTAGTCGGGCAGCTCGAACGTCGAGGCGTCGTCGTTCATCGTCGTGACGAAGCGGAAGTCGGGGTGGGCGCGGATCTTCACCCCGGCGACGATCGACTCGACGCTCCGCCGCGCGTCGAGGAGCGGGGCGAGGGACGCCCACGACTTCTCGCTCATCCGGTTGCCTTCGTCGAGGATCGCGACGCCCCCCTTCAGCATGGCCGAAACGACGCCGGAGGCGACGTAGCGGATCTTCCCCTCGCCCGCGACGACGGGGGTGACGAGGAGGTCCTCGGGGCGCATGTCGACGGTCGCCTGGACGACCCACGCGGGGCGTCCGACGTGCCGGGCCGCAGCGTAGGCGAGCGTCGTCTTGCCGACGCCGGGCTTTCCGACGAGCCGCGGGTGGAGCGGGAGGTCCCCCTTCTCGACGACGAGCCACGCCGCGAGGAGCTGGTCGAGGAGGTCCCGCCTCCCCTTCCACTCGAGCGGGAACTCGTCGGGGTGCGCGAGCGCGATCTCGACGCCTTCGATGCTGACCGTTTCCATCGGCCGATTCTAGGGGGAGGCCGCGCCGGCCAGAGGAAGATCCGGCGTCACGTGCAATCCGGGCGCACCGGGCTCTCCGTAGAAGGGGCGTGTCGGACGCCAGAGGCGACCGCACCGGAGATAAACAATGACCAAGAGCTTCATCGCCACTGCCGCTGCACTTGCGCTCACCGTGTCCGTTGCCGTCCCGGCGCGCGCCGCCGAGCCGAAGTCCATGGACATCGTCGAGACCGCCGTCGCCGCCGGGAGCTTCAACACGCTCGCCACGGCCCTGAAGACCGCGGGCCTCGTCGACACGCTCAAGGGCAAGGGCCCCTTCACCGTCTTCGCCCCGACCGACGACGCGTTCAAGAAGCTCCCGGCCGGGACGCTCGAAAAGCTCCTCGCCGACAAGGCGCAGCTGACGAAGATCCTCACGTACCACGTCGTTGCCGGGAAGGTCATGGCGGCCGACGTCGTCAAGCTCTCGGAAGCGAAGACCGTCGAGGGCTCCATGGTGAAGATCACCGTCGGCAAGGGCGGGGTCAAGGTGAACGACGCGAACGTCGTGAAGACCGACATCGGCGCCTCCAACGGCGTCATCCACGTCATCGACTCGGTCATCCTCCCGCCGGCGAAGTGAACCGGCCCGGCTCGGCCGGCTGACGCGCGAGGGGAGGCCGCCGGCCTCCCCTCTTCCGCTTCCCGTACTCTCCTCGGTGCATGCGCCGCTTCGTTCGCCGCCTCTTCGCCGGACTCGTCGTCGCCGCCCTGCTCCTCAGCCTCGTCCTCTTCGTCCTCACCCGACGGAACCTTCCCGGAAGAGAAGGCGGGCGCCTGCCCGGACTGGCGGCCGAGGTCACCGTCGATTTCGACGACCGCGGCGTCGCGACGATTCACGCCGCCTCGGTCGAGGACGCCCTCCGGGCTCAGGGATGGCTGACGGCCCGCGACCGCTCCTTCCAGCTCGAGGTCCTCCGGAGAAATGCGGCGGGAAGCCTCGCCGAGCTCTTCGGCTCCTCGGCGCTCCCCCTCGACCGAAAGCATCGGACCTACGGCTTCGCGCGAGTCGCCGAGGCCGCCGTCCCGCTGCTGGCGCCCCGCGAGAGAGCCGACCTGGAGGCTCTCGCTTCGGGGATCAGCTCCTACTTTGCCGCGCATCGGGGCCGCCTGGGTCTCGAGTTCGCGCTCCTCGGCACGGAGCCCGCCCCGTGGCGCCCTTCCGACTCCGTCGGCGTCCTCCTCCTGATGTACGAGCAGCTGACGGACGACGTCGAGGCGCAGCGGAGCGCCGAGAGCCTCGCCGGACTCCCCGATTCCCTCCGCGCGTTCCTGCTCCCCCGCGCGACGGCGGACGACGTCCTCCTCGTACCCGACTCCCCGTCGCTCGCCCCGCCGGCCCTGCCTCAGGTCGACGGCGTTTCCCCGTCCGCCCTCCCGAAAGCGGCCCGGCGCCAGGCCGCGGAGGAGGTGGGCGTCGCCGGGTCGAACGCGTTCGCGGTGTCGGGCTCCCTGTCGGCGAGCGGCAGGCCGATCCTCGCGGGCGACCCGCACCTCGGGCTCGAGATGCCTGCCATCTGGCTGCCGATGCGTTTCGTCATCGCGGGACGAACCTCCGAAGGGGTGACGCTTCCGGGTCTTCCGGCGCTCACGATCGGGCGAACGGACCAGGTGGCCTGGAGCTTCACGAACCTCGAAGGGGACGTCCAGGACCTCTACCGCGAGCGGATCGAGGGGGGCCGCGCCCGCCGCGGGACCTCCTCCGAACCGGTCGTCGAGAGGACGGAGACGATCCGCGTTCGAGGCGGGCGGGACGAGGCGCTCGTCGTCCGCTCCACGTCGAACGGGCCGCTCGTCGGGGATGACCTCGCCGTTCGATGGACGGCCCTCGACCCCGCGAACCTGGGGGTCCCGAACGCGGACTTCCTGCGGGCGGCCGACGAGGAGGCTTTTCTCGCGACGTTCGACCGCTTCACCGGCCCGCCGCAGAACGTCGTCTGGGCCTCGGCGTCCGGCTCGATAGGCTGGCGCCCCGCGGGACTCCTGCCGATCCGGAAGGAAGGAACCGACGGGAGCGTCCCGTACGACGGCTCCGACCCGGCGACCAGCTGGAAGGGCTTCGTCCCGATGGCCGGGCTGCCGCGGGTCGTCGACCCACCCGAGGGCTTCGTCGTCTCGGCGAACCAGCGGATGATCGGGACGTCGTTCCCTCACGTCCTCTCGGCCGACTGGGCGCACCCGGGCCGTGCCCGCCGGATCCGCGACCTGCTTCGCGAGGCGAAGTCCGCCGGGACGAAGCTGACGCGGCGGGAGGTCGAGGCGATCCAGCTCGACGAGCGGTCCGAGACGATGCGCCGGACCGCCGAATCGTTCCGGGCGTTCCTGCCCGACGACCTCGCGCGCCTCCTCGACGGTTGGGACGGCCGGGCCGACGCCGGCAGCGCGCGCTACCTCGTCGCGCGCGCCCTCCGTCGCGCTTTCCGCGAACGCGCGCTCGCCGCCTGGCACGCGCCCGCCTTCCGCTGGGGCCTCGAGGGGGACAACTGGAACGATCTTCTCGAGGCCGACGATGCGGCGTTCCGGGCCGCGGGGCTCGGTGAAAAGACCGCATTTCTGAAGGGCGCCGCGGGCGAGGCCGTCGCCGCGCTCGAGAAGCGCTACGGCACCGGCCGGTCGAGGTGGCGCTGGGGCGAGGCGAACCGGCTCTCGGTCCGTCACCCGCTGGGCTACGTACCGGGGCTGTCGTGGCTCTTCGACCCGCCGCGTCCGGTGCAGTCGGGCGCGCCGGGAACGCCCCGGGCGGCTTCGCCCTCGTTCGGCCAGTCCCTCCGCTGGATCGTCGACTGGGGCGCACCGGAGGCCGCCACGCTCGTCGTGCCGTTCGGCGCCTCCGGGCATGTCGGGTCGCCGAACCGCCTCGACCAGCTCCCGTGGTGGCGGGCGGGGGACCCCGGCGGCGCGGCGACACGGCTGGCGCGCCCTCCGTCGGGGCCTCCGATCCGGCTCAGGCCTTGAGGAGCGCCTCGAGCGTCTCGGGGTGGAAACCGACGAGGAGCTTCTTCCCTACTCGGATCATCGGCGCGCGGTAGTTGCCCGTCGGCCCCTTCAGGCCGTCGAGCGTCGCCTCTTTCGCGGCGAGCGTCACGGCCTTCTTCCCTTTCGCGACGACGACCTCGTCGACGGCGGCGAGGAGCGCCTTCACGTCGGCATCCTCCATCGGAGCCGACTTCGAGGAGCGTTCCTGGGTGATGCGGGCATTCGTCCTGTCGAGCACCTCACGGGTGCGTCCACAGCTCGTTCAACCGGGGCGCTGGTAGTAGAAACCGACCGTGGGCATGGCGTTCTCCTCTTCTGCCCCGTCAGGGCGCGAGGGCGTACTCGCGAACGATCCGGGCCGTCCGCTCGACGCCGTCGATGTAAGCGGGAAGAAAGATCCTCTCGTTGTCGTGATCCACCGTCCGGGCGTCGTAGATGTTCACGGCGAAGGGAGAGACGCCGAACGCACGCAGTCCCCGGAGCCGCAGATAGGAGGAGTTCGTGTAGCTTCCCGTCAGGACGTAGGTGCCGACTTCCGCATGCTCGACAGGGTCGAGGGAGAGAACCGTCAGGAGAGTCTCCCAGGCCCTTCCCGTCCGCGGTGTCGGGGCGCTGTCTGGGGTGAGGTGCCGGAGCCGGAGGCGAACCCGGTACCGGGCGGCCCACGCCTGCAGCTTGCTCCATCGTCCGCGCGCCGAGCGGCCCGGGAGGAGCGTCGCCACGACGTTCGTCGTGAAGCCCTTTCCGTCGGGCGCGGGAAGAGGCTTTCCGACGTAGTACATGTCGCGCATCAGGGCCTTGTACGGCTCCGGGAGCTCCACCAGAAAGCGGTTTTCCCGGAGGGCCGTCCTCATGTCTTCCATACCGTGACCCCAGAGGTCCGATCGGAAAGGAGCGACGAAGGAAAGGAAGTCCTGCACCTCGTCGAGGACCTGGTAGGGTTCCGCGGCCATCCTCGCGTCCAGAAAGTCCGAGAAGGCCTTCAAGTCCTCCTCCCGGTCCGCCTCGGCCGTGGTCATGATGGCGGCCTTCTGAAGGACCTCGATTCCGTACAGCAAGACCCGGTCTCCCGAGACCTCGTTGACGCCCCCTTCGTTGAAAACGTCGGTGACGCCGGCGAGGAGGTCCGGGCGGTGATCCACGACCCAACCGAGACCGATCTCGGGAGTGAGCGTCTCCTCGCCAGGCTCGGCGACGAAGACCAGGTCCCGCTCCGCAACGATTCCGTCCCGGCGAAGGGAGGCGATCGCGAGAAAGTCGGCGATCCCCTGCCCTTTCATGTCGATCGTCCCTCTCCCGCAGAGGTAGTTCTGGAACATGCCCGTTCCGTACTCGCCTCCAAAGGGAGGGTGGTCCCATTTGGAGAGGTCGCCCGCCGGGGTGACGTCCATGTGGTGAAGGAGGAGCAGGGCCTCTCCCTGCCGGCGCCCCGCGAGCCGCGCCACGACGATGGGGCGCTCCGGGTCGTCGCCGACGATCTCGAACGGGATCCCTTCGCACCCGAGCTTCTCCGCCCAGAAGCGGGCCGTCTCCACGGTCCTCCCCGGCGGGTTCGAGCTGTCGATCCGGACGTACTCACGCAGGAGCCGGGTCGCCTCCCGCGAGCGGAGGTCCTGGATGTCGACCGCGGCCACCTCGATGGGCGGGGCCGCGCTCCTCAAGAGCGGCGGCACGGCGAGCACCAGGATCGCCACCAGGGTGGCTCCGCCGTAGAGGGCGAGGCGCCGCCGGGTGTCGCGGGAGAGCCTCCTCACGCCGAACGCTCCACGGGGCGTCGGCGGCGGAAGAGAAGGGTGACGGCAACGAGGCCGAGAGCCGAGATCACGGCGGCGATGATCAGCCATCCCCGATGCGGTCGCAAACGGAGAACGTGCCGTCCCTCCGGCACCGCGATCCCGGAATAGCCGATGACGGTCTCGTCGATCGTGGCGGGTCGCCCGTCCACCTCGGCATCGCTCGCCGCCACGATCGGCCGGCAGACGAGAAGGTAGGCCGGGCCCGGTCCGTCGACCTCGACCTCGATCTCGAGGCGGGACGGCCGGTCCGATACGCGAAGGACCCTTCCGGCGGACGGGTCGAGCGGCTCGCCCCGGCCGGTCAGGAAAGCGGTATCGACGGGAGCCCGCTCGTACAGGAAACGGGCCGCCGCGGCGCGAGGCTCCCCTTCGCGAACGACCCTGTTGACGAACCGCACCGGTGCCACGGGATCGGGGAGGAGTCGCACGCGCGGAGACGGCCGCCCGTCCGCGCCGCGGGCGGAGTCGACGACGCCGCGAGCGCCGCTCCACCTCGCGAGAGCGGCCGAAAACGGCCCCACCGGGGGCGACTGCTCCAGGAGGAGAACCCATTCGAACTGCACCCGCGGAAGGGCCGCGTCGTAGTCCGCTTCCAGGACCGACGCGACGCCGAAACGCGTCGCCGTCCACGGGACCGCCCAGGCGGTCATCGTCTCGCCGCCCAAGCGCGGGTCGTTCGGCGCGGCCCCCGGAGCCTGGTCCAGCACGTTGAGGGAGAGGAGCCGCGGAGGCGGCTCGTCCCCCGGGGCCGCAGGGAGGGACGCGAGGAAGGCGGGGCGCTGCTCGAGGAGCGCCACGGGAGACTTCGGGATGAGCCGGGGGGTGATCCAGGCCCGGTCGGCCGCGAGAAGCGCCGAGAGGATCCCGAAGGCCACCGCCGGCCCGCGGCCCGCGAGCGCCCTCTCGAGAGCGGCGGCCCCCAGGGCCGCGAGCCAGACCGTACCGAACCCGAAGAGAACCAGCCATTTCTCCGGGTACCGGAGGACGGAAGCGAACGGGACGGCTCGAAGGAGCCATTCGGCCACCGGCGTCGCCGGACCGAGCGCGAGGAGCACGCCCAGGGCCGCCAGCGCGGTGGCCCGGAGTCTGGCCCCGCGACCGGCGACGAGACCGAGAAGAGCCAGCGTCCAGACGACGCGTCCCGGCGTCGCCGAGGGGAAGTAGGGGAACCGGGGAATCCCCCTGGCCGTCGTCGTCGTCGTCCAGTCCGCCACCACGCCGTCGGCGATCAGGTCGACGAGTCGCGCCGGCGGAAGGGCCCCCTGGACCGAGAAAGTGGGGAGGAGGGCGCCCCGGACGCTCCGGATGTTCTCGACCCCCGTTACCAGGAGAGTGCCGATCGGGGGGGCCGCCAGGAGCGCACCGAGCAGCCCCCCGGCCATCCAGAGGGCCGCCGCACCGACTCTCTCCCGGGCCACGAACCCCGCTCCCCGCCCCGCGAGGAGAACGACGGCGACGAGGGCGGCCATGAGAAGGGGTTCCGGCACGGAGGCGGCGAGGACGAGGGCCGTCGCGGCGGCCAGGAGAGCCACCGACCGCGCGGCGCGCTCGGTCCGGACGTGGAGGAGAGCCGCGGCGAACCACGGCAGCGCGGCGCACGCCGAGGAAAACCCGAGGAAGCTCGCCGAGGAGGCCGTAATCCCGCTCGCGCCCCACGCCAGCGCACCGAGCGCCGAGGAGAGCGCCGGGACCCCGGAAAGGCGGAGGAAGACGGCAAAGCCGGCGGCGCCGGAGAGGACCCTGAGGAGCATCCACGCCTTCGCGGCAGCGGCCGTCGGCAGGAGGAGGAAGAGGACGTTTCCCGGATCGAACGCAGCCACTCCCGGCCACGAGAGAAGCGGCAGGCCGCCCCAGCGGAACCGGTCGATCCACGGCATCTCGCCGGCCCGGATCGCCTCGACGAGCTGCGTCTTGAGCGGGTAGAAATAGGGCACGAGGTCGCGGCCCGACGGGACTCCTGGCCCGAGAAGGGTCCGGTAAGGGACGAGCAGGAGCGCGAGGGCGACGAGGAGGCCCGCCACGAAGGGCCTCCTCTTCGCGAGCTCCGCCAGCCGCGCCGTGAGATCCCGCGCCCGCTTCACGGACGCCTCCCGCCACGGAGGAGGGCCGCCCCGGCGAGGAGCGACAGAAGCGTCACGACGCCCCCCGCGACGAGAAGAGGGCTCTCGTACGACAGGACGACGTCGTGCCTGCCGGACGGGACGGTAAGGGCCGAGAGGAAGCCGTCGGCCCGCTGGAGTCTCGCGGGAGCTCCGTCGATCCGGGCGGTCCAGCACGGATCGAAGGCGAGGGCCACGACGAGGAGCCCTCCGGGCGGATCGACGCGGACGCGGAGCCGGTGGCGGTGGTTCGTCCGCTCGAGGAGCTCGACCGTGCCGGTTCCGAACGAAAGCGGCACGCCGGACCCCTCGAGCACCGTCTCGCGGAGCGGATCGGGGGAACGGGTGAGAGGAGGCCCGCCGGCGCGAAGAGCGCCCGGGAGACCAGCGTGTGCTCGGGCCTGGCACCGTCGATCGCCACGATCCGTCCGCGTCCGAAGCGGGCGACCTCCCGGACGCCCGCGGGATTCCCCGGGGAGTCGGTCCGCGCGGCCGTCACCCCGACCATCCGGAGGCGCCGGACCTTCTCCTCGCCCCAGGGGAGGCGGGAGAGCGCCGCGGCCGAGGCCACCGACTCCGCCGGCGACATCCTGTCGACGTCGTTGTCCCCGCCGTACCGGAGGCCGAAGACCGCGCCCGTGAGCGGCCGCAGAGGGTCGAGCCCTCCCCGTTCGAGCGCCAGGGTCGTCGTCCGGGCCACGTCGTCGGCCCCGTCGGCATGGAATCGCCCGCCGCGGGTGGCCGACAGGGCCGCCTTCACCTCGGGCTGCGGCGTCGTGAAGAAACCGGGGGGGCCGGCGGGAGCCGAGCCGGTCACGCGGCGCCCGGCGTCGAGGAGAAAGAGTGAGGTGCCAATCACGAAGGCCGTTCGGCAGGAGAGCCTTCCCGACTTCACCAGCCGCGGCAGGAACGAGAGCAGGAGGACGGCGGCGAGGCTCGCGAGAAGGACCGGCCGGAGCATCGCGGCCGCCCGTTCCGCGCGGATGCCGGAGCCCGCCAGGGCAAGACCTCGAAGGAGCGAGCCGAGCGCCTCCGGTGCGACCAGGGAGAGGAGCGCGGGAACGGCCAGGAGCGCGGCGAGAACGAGGGCGGCCCCGGAGAACCGCCCCGGCGCCGTTTCGTCGTCGCGCAGCCGGTCGACGCCGAGGGCCGCGGCGCCGCAGAGGCCGAAGGTCGCGAGAATCCACCACTTCTCCGGGTAGCGCAGGACCGGCAACGCCCCGAGAAGCGTTCCGACCGGAGCGACGAACCGCCCGAACGACAGGAGCGCCGCCAGTCCCGCGAGGCCGAGCGCCGCCCGGCCGCGAGCGTCCCCGGCGGCCGCCGCGGCGAGGAGAAGGGGGACGAGGCCGAGGGCGAGGTCGTGGAAGTAGGGTTACCCGCGTCGAAGACCGGCGCGCCCCAGTAGTCGCGATCGTCCTCCGCCTGCGGGTCCCCCGTCAGTCGCGGCTCCAGGAGCGTCAGGAGACGCGAGGGGCGGACGGACCAGAAGAGCGCCCCTTCCTCGGCGCGCATCGTCCTGGCGCGGGCGGAGCGCCCGAGTTCGCCCGCCGTCGGAAGGAGCTGGACGGCGGCGATCCCCGCCGAGAGGAGCGCCGACGCGGCGAGGACGGCGAGGTGATTCCGGGCATGCCGCCACCGGCCGGAGGCCGCGTCCGCACCCGCCCGCACGAGCGCGAGCGAGGCGGCCCCCGCGGCTCCGATCGCGGTGACGACCGGCTCTCCCCCGAGGAGCGAGAGCCCGAGCGAGAGCCCGGCGACCGCGAGGCGCCGCCGCGTCCCCCGGGCGTCGGACGGGTCGAGCGTCCCGAGCGCCACGAGCGCGAGGGGAAGCGGCGCGGCGGAGGCGACGGTCGTGGTGAGGAGCGGCACCGTCTGGAAGACGCCCGAGAAGAGGAGGAGGACTCCCCCCGCGAGTGCGCCTCCCCGCGAGACCCCGAGCCACCGGAGCGCGGCGAAGGCGAGGAGAAGGACGAGACCGACGTGAAGAAGGAAGAGCCCGGTCGTCCCGACGACGGGCACGAGCCACGTCCCGGGCCAGAAGACCGCCGCGTTCGGGTTGGCGGCGAGCGCGCGCCCCGCGCCGGAGGCGTCGTTCCAGAGGGGCGGCTGCCCGGCGGAGAGAAGGCGCGCCGTCACCTCGCGCAGGGGCACGAAGAAGAAGCCCGCGTCCCGCGAGACGACGCTCCCGCCGAGGAGGTAGTCGTGGAACCGGACGGCGGCGGCACCGAGGAGCGCCGCGGGGGCGACGAGGGGCGCGAGGCGGGCGAAGCGCCCCGGCGTCACGCCTTCCGCGCCAGGACGAGGAGCGACATTCCGAACGACGGGTCGGTCTTCTCCTCGAGCTTCAGCAGCGGCAGGAGCCACCGGAACGCTGCGAGCTGCCCCTTCGGCAGGACCTTCCGCTTCAGGATCCTCGAGTTGAGCCACCAGCCGAGGACTCCCGGCCGGTTCAGGAAGCGGATCTTCTCGATCTCGAACCCCGCCTCCGTCACGAGGCGCCGGAGCTCGTCGCGCTCGTACCGGCGGAAGTGGTGGAGGTGGATGTCGAGGGTCCCGTAGAGGGCCTTCAGGGACGGGACGAGGAGGACGAGCCGGCCGTCCTTCGGAAGGACCGACGCGAAGTCGCGGAGGGTCCCGCCGTCGTCCTCGATGTGCTCGAGGACGTTCAGGCAGACGATCGTGTCGATCTTCTCCGTTTCGAGCTCTTCGCGGTCCGCCGCGGCGAGGGGAAACCGGTAGGAAGCGATCTTCACGTTCGAGCGGTTCCCGAACTTGGCCTTGAGCTCGCGAACGTAGTGGACCTCCACGTCGGAGGCGATGACACGCTCGCGGTCGACGAAGAAGCGCGTCTGGTTCCCGACGCCCGAGCCGACCTCGAGGACCCGCTTCCCGAGCGCGGCGTCGAACCGGTCGTGGAGCCAGGCGTTGTAGGACGCGAGCTTCTCCATCCTTCGGAGCGTCATGCCGCCGACGTCCCCGCGCGGGGCCTCCCAGCGGAAGAACTTCAGGATGACCCAGACGGCCTGGAGGGCGTCCTTGAAGCCGATCTTCTTCCCCTCGTCGTAGGTCCGGCCGTGGTAGGAGATCGGGATCTCGAAGATCCGCGCACGCATCCGGGAGACCTTGCAGGTGATCTCGGGCTCGACTCCGAACCGCTTCGACTGCAGGTCGAGACGGTCGACGACGGCGCGGGTCATTACCTTGTAGCAGGTCTCCATGTCCGTCAGGTTCAGGTTCGTGAACATGTTGGACATGAGAGTCAGGAGCCGGTTCCCCATCGCGTGCCAGAAGTAGAGGACCCGGTGCCCGCCCGGGTGGCCGAGGAAGCGCGAACCGTAGACGACGTCCGCCTCCCCCTCGAGGACGGGCCGGAGGAGGCCGGGAATCTCCCTCGGGTCGTACTCGAGGTCCGCGTCCTGGATGACGGTGATGTCGCCGGTCGAGGCGCGCAGCCCGGCCCAGACCGCCGCGCCTTTCCCCAGGTTGCAGGGCTGGAAGACGGCGCGGATGCCGTCCCGGCCGTCCAGCTCGCGAAGGATGTCGCGGGTGCCGTCCGTCGAGCCGTCGTCGACGATGACGAGCTCCTTCTCGAGGGGGCCGAGGTCGACGGCGAGAACCCGGCCGACGATCTCCCGAAGGGTCTTCCGCTCGTTGTAGGCGGGCATGATGATCGACAGCTTCACGGCGGCGGCGTCCTCTCGTCGGGCAGGCGATAAAGGAGGATCGAGTATCCCACGCGTCCCTCGGGGATCCCCCTGGCCACCAGGATCTGGCGGAGCCGGGCGTAGCCCACCGCGCGCGGAACGTCGCCACGGAAGAGCATCAGCTCCGGGCCGGCCGCCAGCAGGAACGAGGAGACGGCGTAGAGCCCGGGGGTGAGCGGCGTCGAGGCGGCGTCGAAGAGCCGGGCCTTCGGGAGGTGGTACTCCGGGGACGCCCCTCCGAAATAGGCGAGCGTCGTGCCGGATTCGGCGCCTCGCCGCTTCAGCTCCCGCGCGAGGCGGACGAGGTCCTGCCCCCAGTCGACGTTCGAGTCGTTCAGCCAGCGGGAGCCGTTCGCGGCCCCGCCGGCGGCCCGGTTGAAGAACGAAAGCTCGTGGGGGTGGATGGCGACCGTCTCGCACGCCTGGAGGAGTCCGAGCCCCAGGAGCGCCCCGGCCGCGAGACCCCGGGGAAGCCCACGGACGATCGCCACCGCCGCCCCGATCGCCAGGAACGGCACGGCGGGAAGGACGTGCCTCACGCCGATGTTGTAGCTGCTCGCCACGCTCGCGAGGAAGACGTAGGCGGGGGGGAGGAGGAAGACGAGGGCGCCGAAGCCCCCCTTCGCGCGCCGCGCGGCGACGAGCCCCCCGGCCAGGAGGAGCGCCAGGAGAAAGCCGAGCGACGACTTCACCGCGAAGGCCACGGGGAAATAGGAAGGAAAGCCGTCGACGGAGACCTCGCCGCGGAAGACGTTCACCCCGCCGCCCTGCCGGTTCTGCTCCGCGATCCCCGCGAGCCCGGCGCCGTAGTGCCCCGCCGGCGGAAGGAGACGCGACAGGCCGGCGATCCGCTCCACGATCGGGGAGGAGACGTGGCGGCCGGCGAGGAAGAGCCGGACCGACCGCTCGGCCTCGGCGGACGGCATGTTCCGCATCGCGACCGCGTAGACCCCGAGGAGGACGGCCGCCGCCACGCACGAGGCGAGGAGCAGGCCCCCGAGCGGCGCCAGGGAGAAGCGCCCCGTCTCCCGCCGCCTCGCGAGGAGCCAGGAGAGGGAGAGAACGAGCAGGATCGGTCCGAGAAAGACCGCCGTGAACTTCGCCGCGAGGGCGAGGCCGAAGAGAAGGCCGGTGAAGGCCCATCGCAGCCACGAGGGGCGGCTGAGGGCCCCGTACGCCGCGACGACGGTCGCCAGGAAACAGAGGGCCGCCGCGACGTCGGTGTGGAGGAAGGCCGCGTGGGCGACGAGCGTCGGCTCGAAGGCGACGAGGAGCGCCGCGCCGAGGCCGGCCAGTGGCCCCGCCGCACGCCATCCGGCAAAGGCCGCGACGAGGACGACCCCGGCGAACAGGAGGGGAAAGGGGCGGCGCACCGCCGCCAGGAGCCGTTCCGGCGAAATCTCGTTCCGGTAGAGGAACCGCTGCGGGACCTCGGCCGTCCGAAAGCGGAACGGCTCGGGGAGGCGGGGAGGACGCGCCCCCGCCAGTCCGGCCGACACCCCCGCGAGGAGCTTCACGAGGGGCGGGTGCTCCAGGTTCGCCCAGTAGGTCCCGGAGAGGGCGTACTCGCAGCCGGCGAGCGCGTGGAACGGCTCGTCCATCGTGGCGCTGTCGAGCCGCTGGTGGTCGACGGCGAGGGCCGCGCCGAGGAGCGCGAGGAGGATGGCTCCCGCCGCCACGGCCCGCCCCGGGGAACGCATCATTCGCCGCGAAGTGTAAGACTCCGCCGGAATGCGGCTCCTCCGGACGACGCGCGGCGACCGGCTCCTCGTCGGCGGAGCGTTCCTCGTCGCCCTGGCCGTGCGGCTCATGTCGGTCCCCGCGGCGACGACGGACGGCCTGCGCCTCGTGTCGCCCGACTGCTACGCCCACCTCCGCCGCGCGACGGCCGTCGCGCGGCGATTCCCGCACGTTCCCGTCCGCGACGCGTGGCTGAACCACCCCGACGGCGGGATCTTCATCTGGCCGCCGGCGTTCGACCTCCTCGTCGGCGGCACGGCCCGACTCGCCTACGGGAGTGACGCCACCCAGGCCGAGGTCGCCCGGGTCCTGGCGACCCTGCCGCCCCTCCTCGGGGCGCTCCACGTCGTCCCGCTCTTTCTTCTCGTCCGGCGCGTCCTCTCCCGGCGCCGGGCGGCACTCGCCGTCGCCGGCTACGCCCTTCTCCCCGCGGCGGCGATCTGGAGCCAGTTCGGCCACGGCGACCACCACGTCGCAGAGACGCTTCTCCTGCTGCTCCTCCTCCTCGCGCTCGCCAGGGCCCGCGAGGAAGGGCTCCCGCCCGGCGTCTCCCTGCGGCGGGCGCTCCTGGCGGGCGCCGCCGCCGCCGCGATGGTCCTCACATGGCAGGGGGCCGTCTTCGCCGCCGCGCTGGCGTTCCTCTGGGCGGCCTTCGCCCTCCGGGCGCGCGAGGCCGTGCTCCTCGCCCTCTCCGCGACCGGCTTCACGGCTCTCGGAACGGCGCCTTACGTGGCCGGCCTCGACCTGCCGTTCACGTTCATCTCCTTCGGCTGGTTCCAGCCCGTGCTCCTCCTCGCGGGCTCGGCCGCCGTCGCGGTCATCGTCGCGTTGCGCACGGGCGGAGCGACCCGCCGCGCCTTCGCGGGGCTTGCGCTCCTCCTCGCGGCAGCGACGGCCCCGTTCGCACGCCCGCTGGCGTCGGCTGTCCTTCGCGGCTCCCAGTACGTCGCCGTTCCCACCGGGGCCGCCGGTGCCGACGAGATGGACCGCGGCGGCTACCTCTCCTACCCGAAGGACTTCCTCGGCGTCGTCGCCGAGGCGCGCCCCCTCGTGAAGCCGCCGATCGCCGCGACGCTCCGCAAGGCCGTCGAGGAGCTCTCTCCCGGTTTCGTCCTCCTCCCCATCGCCCTCTTCCTCTGGGGCCGCAGACGCGCCGACCGCCGCCTCCTCGCGCTCTTCGGAGGCTTCCTTCTCCTGATGACGCTCTCTCAGCAGCGGAACGTCTACTATCTCGCACCGTTCGCCGCGATGGCCCTGGCCGAGACGCTGGCCCGCTTCGCCCCGCGCGGACGGATGCGTCCCCTGCCTGCGGCGGTCGCGGCCTCGGCTCTCCTCGTCGCCCTCCCCGGGCTGCCACACTACGGACGAATCGCCGGGTACGCCGGAGCGCCGGGAACCGACCTCGTGGAGACGCTCGAACGGTTCCGCCGCCTCGCGCCCCCTACCGTCGACCCCGCAACCTTTCCGCAGCCCCCCGCCGGGAGCCTGAACGGGGTCTTCGCCCCCTGGTCCGCCGGTCATTTCGTCACCGCGCTGACGGGGTACCCGGCCGCCGCCGATCCGTTCGCCTACGGCTGGCGACGCCAGGCCCGCCTCTTCACCGCAACGGACGACGGCGAGGCGGAGCGGATCCTGGCCGAGTCCCGCTGCGGATGGCTCTTCACGACGGACCTCGGCGCGGTCCTCCCCGCCTACGCCACCGCTGCCGGCAGGCCCGGCACGCCGCCCGGCGCGACCTTCTCCGTCCGCATCCACGAGGCGGCCACCCCGAGACCGGTCCCTTTCCTCGAGCTCGCGGTCGATTCGCGGACGGCGTACCGGGCTCCGGGCGGGCGCGTCGTCCCACGCTTCCGGATCTGGCGCGTCAGAACGGCCAGCCCGTCGGCGGCAGCGTCTCCTCCAGCTCCTTCCGCGCCCTGAGCCTCGGAGGCACCGGCACGCCGGGCGGCATCGCGCGCGCGAGCGCCCCTTCCCTCGTGAAGAAGACCTCCTCCACGTAGCCGCGCTGGACGACGAGGGGGGGCGACAGGGGAACGAGGAGAGGGAGCGCGAGGCCCGCCGCGGTCCAGAGGAAGGCGCCCCCCAGGAACGGGGCGAGGCGCTTGCGACCGGTCGCGACGGCCGCCGCCGCGAGCACCAGGGCGAACGGCACGAGAACGGCGAGCGGGCGCCAGACCAGGTGGAGGAGGTTCGGCGCCACGAGGCCCTTCGCCAGGAGCGGAGCGGCGAAGCTCCCCCACGGCAGCGGAAAGCCGGGCGGGACGAACGGGAAGACGAGGGTGGTGAGGGCGACCGCGGCCGTCGAGGCGCCGGCGAGGGCCGTTGCGAGCGGACCCCACCTGACGAAGGCGAGCGGCAGAAGAAGGAATGGAAGGGCTCCGACGAGATACCTCGCCCCGACGGTGAAACCGCCGTGCCAGTTCGGGTAGCCGCCGTAGGTCAGGAGGAGCGCGAGGGGGACGAGAACGAGCGCGACGAAGCTCCGGGGGGGGAGCCGCCGCCGCGCGGCGGCGAGGCCCGACGGGAAAAGCAGGAGGAGGGGCGTGAAGACGAGAAGCCCCTTCGACGGGTCGAGGAGGAGGCGCGCCAGGATCGACGGACGCGGCAGGCCGACGCCGAAGAGCCCCTGGCTGGCCAGCGCCCGGAAGGAGGGGTCCTTCTCGAGCCCCGAGGAGAGGCGGAAAGGGCTCCCGAAGCAGGCCGCGTTGTGGGCGGCGAGGAGGGCGGCGAACGGAAGCCCCCCGACGACGATCCGGAGGAGGCGCGCGGGAGCCCCCCACGCCGCGACGCCGACGAGGACGAGGGCCGGGATCGCGGCCGGGTACTCGGAGAAGACCGCCAGGCCCAGGAGGAGCCCCGCGGCCACGTCGCGGGAGGCGCTCGCGGCTCCCGTCCCCGGCGCGAACAGCGCCGCCCAGGCGCCGAAGAGGCAGGCGGCGACGAGGGCGTGGGCGAAGAGCAGCAGCGAGTAGGCGAAGAGAGGGGTCGCGAACAGGAGGCCGAAGAGGGCTTCGGTCCGCCCTTCCTCCGGCGCGAGGCGCGCGAAGAGGACGGCGAGCAGGAGAACCGGCAGCGTCGCCCCCGCCAGGCGCATCGCCGTCAGGGAGAGCCGCAGGGAGGAGGCCGACGGAGGACCCGCGAAGGGCCGGGCGGCGAGGTAGCCGGGAAGAGCCGCGAGGGTCGTCCCCGGCGCCTTGTTCGAGTAGAGCCGGCCCTCGACCTCGGCGACGTCCTCCATCCTGGGGCCGAGGAGCCTCGCCCGTTCCGTCACCTCGAGCGACCCGTCCTCGACCACGGCCGCGGCGAGCGCCCAGCGCGTCAGCTCGTTCGGCGAGACGAAGTGCGGGAAGACCGGTACCACGAGAAGCGCCAGGACGGCGAAAAGCCCCGTGACGACCCACTTCCGAAGGCCGTTCGAGACAGTCGTCATAATCCGCGGATCATGCGCCATGGGAAGCGGATCGCGGTCGTCATGCCTGCCTACAACGCCGAGAAGACCCTCCTTCGGAGCTTCGAGGAGATCCCGAAGGAATACGTCGACGACATCCTTCTCGTCGACGACGCCTCCCGCGACGGAACCGTGGCCCTCGCCCGGACGATCGAGGGGCTCGAGGTGGTCGTCCACCCGCAGAACCGGGGGTACGGCGGGAACCAGAAGACCTGCTACCAGGCGGCCCTCGCGCGCGGGGCCGACATCGTCGTCATGGTCCACCCCGACCACCAGTACGACGCCTCGGTCCTCCACGACCTGATCGAGCCGATCGCCGAAGGAACGGTCGACGCGATGTTCGGGAGCCGGATGCTCGGCGGCCGCCCCATCGAGGGGGGCATGCCGAAGTGGAAGTACCTCGCGAACGTCTTCCTCACGGCGATCGAGAACGCGACCTTCTACCTCTACCTCACCGAATACCACTCGGGCCTGCGCGCCTACTCGCGCCACTACCTCGAATCGGTGAACCTGCCGGCCTTCTCCGACGACTTCGTCTTCGACACCGAGATCATCGCGGCCGGTATCTGGAAGGGGATGCGGATCCGGGAGATCCCGATCGTGACCCGCTACTTCGACGAGGCGTCGCAGATCAACTTCTTCCGTTCGTGCGTCTACGGGCTCTCGATCCTCGGAGTGATGGTCCGCTACAAGCTCCAGAAATGGAGCTACAGGAACGACCCGGTCTTCCGGTGAGGCGCTTTCTCCCGGCGGGAGCCGCCGCGCTCGTCCTCCTCGTCATCGCCCTCGCCAACCTCGACCTCCTCTCGGGGCGGACGACGCCGTCGTTTCGGGACATCGCCACGACGCAGCGTCCCGCCCGGGCCCTGGCGGCCTCCCTCCACGGCGCATCCCTGAACCCGTACGCCTCCTTCGGTCAGCCCTTCCGGGGAAACCCGAACCTCGTCCTCGCCTATCCCTTCCCCGTCGCACCCCGGTGGCTCGGCGTCCAGATCCTCCTCCACGCGGCGCTCGGAGGGCTCGGGTTCCTCGTCTTCCTGGGTCTCCTCGGCCGCACTCCGCCGGCCGCCCTCGCCGGGGCTCTCGCCTTCTCGTTCTCCGGCTTCGCCCTCTCCTGCACCGCCTTCCTGAACGCGGCGACGACTCTCGCGTGGATCCCCTGGCTCCTCGCCTCCGTCGCCGCGGCGCGACGCGAGGGACGGCGCGCCTTCGTCCTCGGCCTCCTCGGCGCCGGAGCCTCGGGCGCCCTCCTCGCGCACGCGGGCGAGCCGGCGCTCGGGCTCCTCGGCATCCTTCTCGCCCTCGCCTTCGCGCTCGCGGGGCCACGCGGGGCGAAGGCGAGAGCCACGGGCGCCCTCCTCGGAGGAGGCGTCCTCGCCGCGCTCGCGGCGGCCCCGTACCTCCTCGAGGTTCTCCGGGCCACGGAATCCGCCTCGCGGCGTCTGCGCGGCTTCTCGTGGGCCGAGTTCTCCGCCGTCGGCTTCCACCCGCTGCGGCTCCTGGAGACCCCCTTCCCGTTCCTCTTCGGCGACCCCTCGCGGACCCTCTCGGGCGCCTTCTGGGGCTTCGCCGCCTCGCAGGGCAACCCGCCCTACCTCGCCTCGCTCTCCTTCGGCGTCCTGCCGCTCGCCCTCGCCGCAACCTTCGCCCTCTCCCCGCGGCGGCGCGAGGGCCGTTTCTGGATCGCCGCCGCCGGCGTCTCCTTTCTCGTCTCGTGCCTTCCGTGGATCCCGGGGGCGCGCACGGTCTACGAGGCCCTGCCCTTCCTCCACTCGGTCCGATACCCCGTGAAGGCTCTCCTCGTCGCGACGATCGCCGTTGCCGTCCTCGCCTCCCTCGCCGTCGAACGGCTCCTCCTCGAGGAGGCGCTCCCCCGCTGGCGCGCGCGCGCCGGCATCGCCCTTCTCGTCCTCGCCGGCCTCGGCGGCCTCGCCGCCGTCGTCTCCCGCGCGCGCCCCGGCCTGCCGCGGGGCCTGCTCCTCCGGCTCTGGGACCCGTCGTGGGCCTCGGACCCGGGAGTCGTCCTCGCGCCCGTCCTCGCCCGGCTTCCGCACCAGGCAGCGGCCGCCGCCGCGCTGCTCCTCGCCCTCGGGCTCCTCCTCTCCCGCGGCCTCGGCGACCTTCGCGGCCGCGCGCTCCTCCTCCTCGCGCTCGCCGCCGAAGGGCTGACACACGCCCGGTTCCACCTCCCGCGCGCCCCCTCGGAGTGGTACGACCGCCCCTCGCCGCTCGTCGCCGCGGCCGCGCGCCTCCCGGGACGCGTCTTCGAGAGGACCGGGAAGGACGTCGACGCCGTGAGGCGCGGCCTCGCGGGACCTCTGCCGGCCGACGAGCGGTACGCTCTCCCGCTGGCACAGGTCTCCCAGGGCTGGTCTCTCGCCGGCGCCCCCCACGGCCTTCGCTACGCGTACGACCCCGACCCCGACGGGAGCTACACGCTCCTCGACCGCTTCGCCCGCGAGGTCGTCACGGGCCGGCAGTGGCCGGCGCGGCTGAAATGGCTCCGCGCCGCCGGCGTGGGGAGCGTCATCGCGAGCGACGTCCCGCCCGGTCTCCCGGGCCTCGTCCCGCTCTTCACCGAGGGGCGCGCCGGCCCCGCGGCGACGCTCTACAGGCTCGCCGAGCCTCTCCCGGGCACGAGGCGGCTCTCGAGGGTCCGGGGCGCACCTTCGGTCAGCGCGGCGGTGGTGGCGGTCGACGACCCGTCCTTCGACCCCGCCACCGACGGCGTCGTCGCCGGACGCCCCCCGGCCGGGACCGACCGCCCCGACGCCGATCCCGAGGCCCGCGCCCGCACCGTTGCCGAAGGCCCCGACGCCCTCGTCGTCGAGACGGACGGCTCCGGCCCCGCCCTCCTCCTCGTCGACCGCTCCTTCACCCCGCGCGTGCGGGCGACGGTGAACGGCGCGGAGGCGACGGTCTACGCGACGCAGCTCCACCTCGTCGGCGTCGCCGTGCCCGCAGGAAAGGCGCGCGTCGAGATCCTTCTGGCGCCCTGACCGTCGGCCAGAGCATGGGGTCAGGTCTAAAATGGTGTATTGTTCTCGACAATACACCATTCGAGACCTGACCCTAAGGGTGTGACCGTGACCCCACGGGGTGATGGCCCCACCGAGTGACCACGCGGAGAGATGACCATTGGGGACCGCACGGTTTCCGAGCCCCGGGCTCTCCTCAGGCGGCGGGCTCTCCGGTCGTCACCGGGATCGCACGCCCGCGGACCGTCGTGAACCGGAGGGCGCGGACGGGCGGCGGCGGGTCGCCGGCGCGGGTGGCTGCTGCGGCTGCCGCGGAGAGCGTCACGAAGGAGACGCCGTCGGCCGACCACCCCTCGAGCTGGCGGGCAAAGAGGCCGGCGAACGCCCGGCCCCCCTCGATCTCGGTGTGGATCGAGTGGACGCTGACCCCCTGCGCATCCCGGACGTCCCGCCGGAGGTGGTCGACGGCCCCTTCCCGCTTCTCTCCGCGGAACTCGTCGAAGGCGAGGAGCTCGTCGAGGGTCGGGAGGGTGGAGGGAACCTCCACGAGCGAGGCGGCGGCTCCGTCGGCGCGGAGCGGGTGGAAGGGCGAGCCGCCGCGCGTATCGGAAGCCACGCGGATCCCGCGCGCCTCGTAGGCCTCGACGGAAACGCCGCTGGCCGTCCAGCCGGGCGCTCCCGCAACCTCCGCCGGCCGGCCGAAGATCTCCGCGAACCTGTTCGCCGCACGACCGAACGTCTCGAAGACTTCCGTCCGGTCCATGCCGGGCAGCCGGTCGTGCCAGTCGACGTGGTCCCAGGCGTGGACGCCGCACTCGTGCCCCGCCGCGGCCACCTCGCGCATCCTGAGGACGGCCTCCTTCCGCGTCCCGATGACGGGGGCGGGAAGGAGCGTCCCGTAGAGCATCGTCCGGATCCCGTAGGACGCCGCCGGCGACGCGCTCAGCACCTTCTTCACGAAACCTCGGCGGAAGACGCGCTTCACGGCCTTTCCGGTCGAGTCCGGTCCGAGGGAAAAGAGGAACGTGGCGCGCGCGCCGTGCCGGGCGAGGAGGTCGAGGAGGCGGGGAACCCCCTCGACCGTCCCACGCAGCGTGTCGACGTCGACCTTCAGGGCGAGGCGCGGAGGGAGGACGCTACACCTCGGGCGTCGTCCGCCCGGAGAGGTAGAAGTCGAGGGTCTTCTTCAGCCCCGTCGGGAAGTCGGTGGTCGGCTCCCAGCCGAGGCACTCCTTCGCCTTCCGGATCGACGGGACACGCGTCTCGATGTCCTGGTAGTTCGCGCCGTAGTAGTCGGCGGAGGAGACCTCGACGACCTTCGCGTCCCGCGCGAGCGGGGCGAACCTCTCGTAGGTCCCGACGGCCGCGAGGAGCTGCTGGGCGAGCTCGCGGATCGAGAGGTCGGCCGAGGGGTTGCCGATGTTGAAGATCTGGCCGTCGGCGCAGCCGTTCTCGTTGACGAGGATCTTCATCAGCCCGTCGATCCCGTCCTCGATGAACGTGAAGGAGCGCCGCTGGTGCCCGCCGTCGACGAGCTTGATCGGGACGCCGTAGAGGATGTTGTGGAGGAACTGCGTCAGGACGCGGCTCGATCCCTCCTTCGGCGCGTCGACGTTGTCGAGGTGCGGCCCGTACCAGTTGAAGGGGCGGAAGAGGGTGAAGCGCAGGCCGCTGGCGTTCCCCATGGCCCAGATGACCCGGTCGAGCAGCTGCTTTGAAGCGGAGTAGATCCAGCGCTCCTTGCGGATCGGGCCGTAGACGAGGGGAGAGGTGTCCTCGTCGAACTCGCGGTCGGGACACATCCCGTAGACCTCGGACGTCGACGGGAAGACGACCCGCTTGCCGTACTTGGCCGCCATCTTGACGATCCTGAGGTTCTCCTCGAAGTCGAGCTCGAAGACCGACAGCGGGTTCTTGACGTAGGTCGCGGGCGTCGCGATGGCCACGAGCGGGAGGACGACGTCGCACTTCTTGACGTGGTACTCGATCCACTCGCGGTTGATGGCGATGTCCCCCTCGAGGAAGCGGAACCTGCTGTCGTCGAGGAACTCCGCAATCCGGTCGCTTCCGACGTCGAGGCCGTAGACCTCCCAGTCGGTCGTGCCGAGGATCCGCCGCGTGAGGGCATTGCCGATGAAGCCGTTGACTCCCAGGATGAGGACGCGCATCGCGCCTTTCCGGCCGCCTCAGCCCCGGGCCAGGGTCCAGGCCCGGAAGGCAGCCTCGTTCATGTCCGGCTGCCCCTCGGGGCGCGCCAGGAGGATTTCCACGGGCCGGTCGTCGCCGCAGAAGACGATGACCGACTTCTCCGTGAGCTCGATCTTTCCGGGGAAGGTGTCGTGGCCCCCGTAGCCGGAGAGCCGGGTTCTCCAGATCGTGACGCGCGGCCCGAAGACGTCCGTGAAGGCGCCCGGCCACGGGTGCGTGACGGCGCGGACGAGGTCGTGGACCTCCTGCGCGGGTCGAAACCAGTCGACGAGGCCGTCCTCGGGCTTTCGGCCCCCGAAGTAGGAGCCCTTCGACAGGTCGAGCGGGAAACGGGGAGCCGCTCCCGATTTCAGCTTCGGCCAGCTCCGCGCCAGGACGGTGACCGCCGCTTCGGTGACGCGGCGGGCCACGGTGAGCGCCTCGTCGTCGGGGCCGATCGGAACCTGCTCCTGGTCGACGAGGTCCCCCGCGTCGGGCTTCTCGGTCATGAAGTGGAGGGAGGCGCCGGTGGCGTGAGCACCCTTCAGGATGGCCCAGTTCACCGGAGAGCGACCCCGGAACGCGGGGAGGAGGGAGCCGTGCATGTTGAGGGCGCCCCGCTCGGGAATCGAGAGGATCCGCGCCGGGATCATCTTCCGGAAGTAGAAGGAGAAGAGGAAGTCGGGCTCGGCGGCCCGGATCACCGCCTCGTCCGACGGGGCGTCGAGCGAGCCGACGAGCTTCACGGGAACGCCCCTGGCGCGCGCCAGGTCGGCGACCGATTCCCACCACCGCTCCTCGCCGGGGGCGTCGGGGTGCGTGTAGACGAGCCTCACCGGCTCGCCGGCATCGAGAAGCCACTTCGTGCAGCGATACCCGACGTCGCCGTACGCGCAGATGACGAGACCGCTCATGGCTCCTCCTTTCCCTCGTGGACGCGGCGGACGAGGAAGCGCGGCCGGCCGCGCACCTGCTGGTAGATCCGGCCGACGTACTCGCCGACCATTCCCACGCCCGCCATGATGACCCCCATCACGAGGAAGGCGATGGCGAAAAGAGTGAAGACCCCTTCGACCTCGGCCCCGACGACGACCCGCCGGACGAGGAGGAAGGCGCCGAATCCGACGCCGAAGAGGGCCGTCAGGAACCCGAGGAGGCCGAAGAGCTGGAGGGGGACGACCGAGAACCCGGTCATCAGGTCGAAGTTGAGCCGCACCAGCCGGAGGAGCGAGTATTTCGACTCCCCCTCCGCCCTCTCCTCGTGCGCGACCTCGATCTCGGCGGGCGTCCGGGAGTAGAGCTGGGCGAGAGCGGGAATGAACGTCGAGACCTCGTCGGAGGCCGTCATCACGTCGACGACGTCGCGGTGGTAGCCGCGCAGCATGCAACCGTAGTCTCCGAGCTGCATCCCGGTCAGGAGCGCGGTCGTCCGGTTGACGAGGCGCGAAGCCGCCTTCCGGAAGAAGGTGTCCTTCCGCTTCGCCCGGACGGTCCCGACGACGTCGTGCCCCTCGTCCATCTTCGCCACGAGCTTCGGGATCTCTTCCGGCGGGTTCTGGAGGTCGGCGTCCAGCGTGATGACGTACTCGCCGTCCGTCTCCCCGAACGCGGCCATGATGGCCATGTGCTGCCCGGCGTTCCGGAGGAGCTCCACCGCCTTCACCCGTCCGGGATGCTCCCGGGCGGCCTCCTTCAGGAGGGCGAGCGACCGGTCGCGCGAGCCGTCGTCGACGAAGACGACCTCCCACGGCCGTCCCAGCCCTTCGAGAACCGGGACGAGCCTCGGCAGGAGGCGCGGCAGGTTCGCCTCCTCGTTGAAAACGGGGATGACGACCGAAACCTTGCGGGCGACGGCGTTGGGGAGCGTCACGACCTGCCGATTCTAGGGGACGGCGTTCCGCGCGCCGAACGCGCCCCCGGCGGGCGGCCGGAAGCCGTCACGGCCGGTTCGCCACGAGGAAGTACTTCCCGTTCGGGCTGCGGGCCAGGACGTGCGGCAGGGAGAGCCCGAGGGCGGGATTGCCGAAGTCGCGCAGGTGTCCGAAGTGAACGACGCAGAGGACCCGGCCCGGGCCGTTCCACTTCCGGGCGAACTCCTCCTCGGAGAGGTGGAGGCCTCGCGCCGCCGCCCCCGCGCGTCCGAAATCGAGCTCGCTCCAGCCCAGATCGACGATCGGCGTCAACCTTTTCGTGTAGAAGGCCGGCGACTGCAGGTAGGCCCCCCTCTGGACGAGGAGGTCGGCCGGGCGCAGCTCGTTCTTCAGGGCCGCCACGAGCGGCCAGGGAGTGATGGAGCGGGCGGCGGACGGGAGGGCGAAGACGAGCGCCGCGACGACTCCGATCCACGGCCCCCCGACCGCGAGGGCGAGCCGTTCCGTCGAGAGGGGCCGGCGGGGGAACCGGGAGTCCCCGCCCGCCGGAAGGAGGTTCACGAGGGCCCCGAGGACGAGGAAGGCCGTCACGACGACCGCCTCGGTCTTCACCCCGTACCGGGCCGCCATCCCCGCCCCGAAGGCGTATGCCGCGACTCCGCCGCCGAGGAGCCCGAAGAAGAGCCCGGCGACCCATCGTTCCTGGCGGAGGGGCGCGCCCCGCTGCCGGGCCCTCTCGACGCCGACCGCGACGAGGAGCGCGACGGCCGGCCAGACCGGAAGGATGTAGGGGACGAGCTTGGACCTCGACGCCGAGAAGAAGAGCAGGACGAGGATCCAGAAAACCTGGAGGAATGCCTCGGCGCCCCTCTCCCGCCACTCCCCGCGGCGGATCGAGGGGAACGCCCCGGCGATTCGCCCCAGGAACGGGGTCCAGGGAAAGAGGCCGCCGAGGAGCACCCAGAGGAAGAGGAGCGGGCTGGCGGTCCGGCGGTGCCCGGTCTCGAAGTAGCGCCGGAAGTGCTCGCCGACGACGTAGAAGTCGAACCATTCCCCGTCCCGCCGCGCGATGGCGAGGTGCCACGGCAGGACGAGGGCGAGGAAGAGGACCAGGGGCCCCGGAGAGAAGAGCTTCGGCACGATCGAAAGGCGCCTCGACAGGAGCGCCCAGACGAGGATCGCCCCGCCGGGAAGGACGAGGCCGATGAACCCCTTGAGCATCACCGCCGCCGCGCAGGAGATGTGGAGGAGATAGAGCGCGGCCCGGGCACGCCCGCGATCCCCCGCGCGCTCGTGCTCCTGGAACGCGGCGAAGGCGAACGCGGCGGACGAGAGCGCGAGCGACAGCGGGGTGTCGATGGTGTTGAGGCGCCCGAGCGCGACGACGAGCAGCGAGGTCGCCACGATGAGCCCCGCCAGCAGGGCGACTCTCTCCCCGAAGCGTCGGCGGGCGAAGAGGATGGTGACGAGGACCATTCCCGCCGCCGAGAGCTTCACGGGGAGGCGCGCGGCCCACTCCGCCTCGCCGAAGAGGGACATCGACGCCGCGACCGCCCAGTAGTGGAGCGGCGGCTTCTCGTAGTAGCGGTAGCCGTTCAGGTGAGGCGCGACGAAGTCGCCCGTCGCGAGCATCTCTCGCGGGATCTCGGCGTACCGGGCCTCGTCCGGCTCGAAGAACGGGGTGTGCCCGGTCTCGGCGAAGAGGAACCCGACGGCGATCGCCAGAAGCGTCCACAGGAGGACGCGGGAGGCGACCGGGAGCGGCTCGGCGCGGAAACGGCTCCCGCTCGTCAGGTACGAACCCAAGTGACTCCTCCCTCGGTGGCCCAGGAGCGCTCCGGGGCCCAGATACCCGCCTCGGTGCGCGCCGAGTCGACGCGGAAGCGGCAGGCGCCGCGCCAGTAATCGTAGGGCGTTCCGTTCCGCGCGTGGACCGCCACGTCGATCAGGTAGGTGCCGGGGCCCAGGTCGCAGCGGGCGAGGGTGAGACGGACCCGGGCCGTTCCGTCGAACCCGCCCGGCGCGAAGCCGTCGATCTCGGTGTTGGAGCCGTGGACGCAGACATCCTCCGGCGTGAAGAGGCCGACGCCGAAGACGAAGTCGGCGAGGGGGCGGGCCGGAGTCGCCTCGATCTCGACCGTGACGGCCTCGCCCGTCCGGAAGGCGTAACGCTCGGCGCCGTCCGCCCCGAGGAGCCGCACCCCGTCGATGGTCGCCGACCGGTCTCCCCACCGGCGCGAGCGCTCCGAGGGAGGAGCCGGTGCCTCGCTCCCCGGCCCGGGCGCCGCGGCGGGAGGCGCGGAGGCCTCCTCGGCGCGAAGCGTCTCCTGCTCGACGGCGTGCTCGGCCAGGAGCCGGGTCCCCTCTCCGGCGGACACGTTGAGCCTGTAGGCGGCGAGCATCTCCCGCGGCTCGGCGAGCCCCGCGACCCGCCCTCCGTGAAGGTAGAGGACCCGGTCGCAGAGCTCCTCGACGAGGGCGAGGGAGTGCGAGACGAAGAAGATCGTCTTCCCCCGCGCGGAGAATTCCTTGATCGTGTCGAGGCAGCGGCGCGCGAACGCCTCGTCCCCCACCGCGAGGACCTCGTCGACGACGAGGACCTCGGGGTCCACGTGGACCGCGACCGCGAATCCGAGCCTCACGTACATCCCGGACGAGTAGGTCTTCACCGGCTCGTCGATGAACTCCGAGAGGCCCGAGAACTCGATGATCGACGGGAGCTTCTTCTCGATCTCGCGGCGGGTCAGGCCGAGCATGACGCCGTTGATGACGACGTTCTCGCGCCCCGAGATCTCCGGGTGGAAGCCCGCCCCGAGCTCGATCAGCGCGGAGACCTTCCCGTCGACGCGGAGAGTTCCCGAGGTCGGCTTGAAGAGGCCGGCGACGAGCTTGAGGAGCGTCGACTTCCCCGAGCCGTTCGCCCCGATGACGCCGAACGTCTCGCCCCGCTTCACGTCGAAGGAGACGTCCGAGAGGGCGGCGACCGTGTCGGAGGGGGCGAGCGCCTTCCCGAATCCCCGCCCGAGGAAGGCCGACTTCAGCGTCCCGAAAGCCCGGCTCCGGCCCCAGCGGCGGTAGACCTTCGAAAGGCCGCGCGCCTCCACGGCGAAGGGAGAGCGCGCGCTCACACCGCCTCCGGGAAGGAATCGCGCAGGCGGTCGAAGAAGGCCCACCCGATCGCGAAGGAGACGACGGAAACCCCCGTGGCGGCCGCCCACGTCTCCGGCGGCGAGAAGCGCCCGTAGAAGAGCGCGTCGTGCCAGGCGGAGAAGAGGGGCGCGACGGGATTCAGCGCGAGGAGGCCCGTCAGCCTCCCCTTCGGAAGGTCCCGGAGCGTGTAGAGGATCGGCGTCGCGAAAAAGAGGACGGCCAGGACCGTCTGCAGGAGGTCCTTCACGTCGCGGAAGTGGACCGTGAGCGCGGCGAGGAAGAGGGCGATGCCGAGAAGGAGGACGGCCTGAAGGAGCATCAGGAGCGGCACCTGGGCGAGGGACCAGCCGAGCGGCACTCTCGATCCGAAGGCGCCGAAAGCACCGGCCAGGAGCGCCGCGAGGAGGACGGGGAGGGCCAGGAGGAAGTGGACTCCCTGCGCGAGGACGGCGACCGCCGGCAGGACCTCGGCCGGGAAGAGGATCTTCCGGAGGAGCGCGCCGTGCGTCAGGAGGGAGGAGGCCCCGTCGGTGATGGACGAGGAGAGCCAGTTCCACGGGAGGAGGCCGCAGAAGAGAAACAGGGCGTACGGAGAGGTCGACGGGCTCCGGTTCGGCAGGAGGAGCTGGAAGACGAGCGTGTAGACCGCCAGCATCAGGAGCGGGTTCAGGAGGGACCAGAAGTAGCCCAGGACGCTTCCGCGGTAGCGAGCCTTCACCTCGCGCGCCACGAGGACGCCGATGAGCGCCCGGTGGCGCCAGAGGTCGCGGAGCCGCTCCATACCGGTCGCGAATGATACGCGGCGCACGGCGCTTCCCGGCCCATCCCGCCAGGCCCGCTCGGCGTAGTGTCGAGGCATGGGTGCGAAGGTCGAGGTCGAAGGGGTCCGCAAGGTCTGGGGCACGGGCCGGCCGGAGGGGGAAGGGGCCGTCTCCGAGGCGCTCGCCGGGGTCTCGTTCACTCTCGAGCCCGGAGACTTCGTGGCTCTGCTCGGCCCCTCCGGCTGCGGCAAATCGACCCTCCTGAACCTCCTCGGGGCACTGGACCGCCCGACCTCGGGGCGGGTCCTCGTCGACGGCCGCGACCTCTCCCTCCTCTCCGACACGGGGCGCGACCTCTACCGGCGCCGGACGGCGGCGACCGTCTTCCAGTTCTTCAACCTCCTGCCGACGATGACGTCGCTCGAGAACGTCGCCCTCCCTCTCCTCCTCGACGGGATCCCCCTCGCGGAAGCCGACGCGCGGGCCGGGGCCGCCCTCGCGGAGGTCGGTCTCCCGGAGAAGACCGGCTCGTTCCCCTGGCAGCTCTCCGGAGGCCAGATGCAGCGCGTCGCCGTCGCCCGGGCGCTCGTGGCCCGGCCTTCGCTCCTCCTGGCCGACGAGCCGACCGGCAACCTCGACTCGCGCTCCGGGGAGCGCGTCCTCGACCTCGTCTCGAACCTCGTCGCGGCGAGGGGCGTGACGATCGTCCTCGCCACGCACTCCACCGAGGCCGCGGCACGGGCGTCGCGCGTCCTCCGGCTCCGCGACGGCCGCCTCGAAGAGTGAGCCGCGTCGCGCCCCTCTTCGGGCCGCTCCTTCTCCGCCCTCTCCGGAGGGACCGGCTCCGCTTCGCCCTCACCGTCGCCGGGATCGCCGTCGGCGTGGCGACGATGGCGGCGATCCTCCTGGCGAACGCGTCGGTCCTCGCCTCCTTCGCCGCGACGGTCGACGTCGTCGCCGGGAAAGCGGGCCTGACGGTCCTCGCCGACGGTCCCGGGATCCCGGAGGAGACGCTCGCGCGGCTCGCGTGGCTCCGGCCCCGCGGAGTCGCCCTCGTTCCCGCCGTCTCCGCGACGGCCGCGCTCGAGGGGGGCGACGTCGTGGAGATCCTCGGCATCGACCCGGTGACCGACCCGGCCGTCCGCGACTACCGCTTCTCCGCGGACGAGACGACCCTCCGTCAGCTCTTCGCCATCTTCCAGAAGGACTCCGTCCTCGTGCCGGCCCCGCTCGCCGAACGGCTCGGCCTCTCCGAAGGGTCGGAGCTCGGCGTCTTCGCGGGCGGCTCCCTCCGGAGGCTCCGCGTCGCCGGAATCCTGCGCCTGGAGGGGGCCGCTCGCGCGGCGGCCGGGTCGATCGTCTTCGCCGACATCGCCACGGCCCAGGAGCTCTTCGCCCGCGAAGGATTCCTCGACCGCATCGACCTCGTGCTCCCCCAGGGCCTCGAAGCGGCCTCGCGCGCCGCCCTCGAGGAATCCGTGCGCGAGTCGCTTCCCGCGGGAGTCACCGTCGGGCGCCCCGAGCGCCGGACGGCGACGGTCGACCGGATGGTCCGCTCCTTCCGCGTGAACCTGACGGCCCTCGGCCTCATCGCGCTCCTCGTCGGGACCTATTTCGTCTACAGCACGCTCTCCATCTCGGTCCTCAGGCGCCGCACCGACATCGGGACCGTCCGCGCGCTCGGGGCCTCCTCGCGCGCCGTCTTCCTCGTCTTCCTCGCCGAAGGGGCCGCCCTCGGCGTCCTCGGAAGCCTCCTCGGCCTGGCTCTCGGCGCCGGGATGGCGAAGGCCGCGCTCGCCGCCGTCGGCGGAACGGCGACGGACTTCTACCTCCCCCAGGCCTCCCCGTCGCTCGCCCTCGAGCCGCGCGCCCTCCTGACGGCCTTCCTCACCGGCCTCGTCACGTCGATCCTCTCCGCCCTCGCCCCCGCCCTCGAGGCGGCGCACGTCGACCCGGCCACCACCCTCCGCCACGGCTCGGTGGAGGCCTCCCGGCGGCGAGCGGTGAATCCGCTCGCCGCCGCCGGCGTCGTCCTCCTCTTCCTCGCCGCCCTCGCCACCCGGCCCGGCCCGGTCGGCGGCCTCCCGCTCTTCGGCTTCGCGGCGGTCTTTCTCGTCGTCGCCGGCGTCTCGCTCCTCGCCCCCTTCGCCGTCACAGAGGCGGCTCTTCGTTCCGACCGGCTCGCCGTCCGCCTCCTCGGCGTGGAAGCGCGGATCGCGCGCGCGAACCTGACCGGAAGCCTGTCTCGGACCGCGGTCGCCGTCGCGGCCCTCTCGATGGGAATTTCGATGATGGTCGCCGTCGCCGTTATGGTCGGCTCCTTCCGCGCGACCGTCGTCGACTGGGTCTCGGAGACGCTGAAGGCCGACCTCTTCGTCGCCCCCGAGGGAGGGAGCCGCGCGCTCGGGCGGCTCCCGGAGGAGGTCGTCGGCCTCCTCGACCGGCTCCCCGGCGTCGCCTCCGTCGACCCCTTCCTCTCGTTCGAAGCGACGACCGGCGGCGTCCCCTACACCGTCGGATCGGGCCGGTTCGCCGTCGTCGCCGCCCACGGCGACCTCCCGATGGCCGACGGTTCCGATACGCGCGAGACCGTCCGTCGCGCTCTCACCCGGAACGAGGCGCTCGTCTCGGAGCCGTACGCCGTGAAGTTCGGCGTTCGCCCCGGCGATCTCGTCACCCTCCCCGCGCTCGACGGCCCCGTCGCCCTCCGCGTCGCCGGCGTCTACCGCGACTACTCGAACGACCGCGGGACCGTCACCGTCGACCGGGCCCTCTTCCAGCGCCTCTTCCGGATGGACGGCGCGAAGAGCCTCGCCCTGCGCCTCGTCCCCGGCGTCTCGCCCGAGGAGGCCCGCCGCCGCATCCTCGCGGCGACCCGCGGCCGCTTCGCGCTCCGCATCCAGACGAACGCCTCGCTCCGCGACGCAGCCCTCGCCCTCTTCGACCGGACCTTCGCCGTCACCTACGCGCTCGAGGCGGTCGCCGTCGCCGTCGCCGTCCTCGGCGTCTTCTCCACGCTCCTGGCGCTCGTCCTCGAGCGGAGGCGCGAGATCGGCCTCCTGCGCGTCCTCGGCGCCTCCGCCGCCCGAGTCTCCCGCGCCGTCCGCTACGAAGCCGCCGCGCTCTCCGCCCTCGGCATCGGCCTCGGCATCTTCGCGGGCGCCGCGATGGGATGGATCCTCATCCACGTCGTCAACAAACAGTCGTTCGGATGGACGATCCGGACCGACGTCCCGTGGGGGTTCCTCGCCGGGGCGCTGGGCCTCGTCGTCCTCGCGACCCTCGCGGCGGCCGGCCGCCCCGCCCGCCTCGCCGCCGCCACCGACGCCGCCGCCGTCCTCAAGGAGGAATAGCCGTGAAGTGTTCCCTCGCCGCCCTCGCGGCGCTCGTCCTCCTCTCCACGGCCCGTCCCGCCTTCGCCGCCGACCGATTCCGCCCGCTCGACCCCGCCACCCCCGTCACCTTCCCCCGCGACCACGGCGCGCACGACGACGCCCGCGTCGAGTGGTGGTACGTCACCGGCCACCTCAACGACTCCGAAGGCCGCCGCTCCGGCTTCCAGCTCACCTTCTTCCGGACCGGCGTCTCGGACGCCCTCCCCGCCTCACGCACCTCGTCGTTCGCCCCCCGCGACCTCCACCTCGCCCACTTCGCGCGAACCGACGTCGACGGAAAGACCTTCCGCTACGCGGAGCGGATCCACCGCGACGGGCCCGGCGGCGCCTCCACGCGCTCGACGCACCTCGACGTGGCGAACGAGGACTGGACGCTCACCGAGCTCGGCGGAAAGCTCACCCTCCGTGCGACCGACCGCGACGAAACGCTGACCCTCCTTCTCACGCCCCTCAAGGCCCCGGTCCTCCACGGAGAGAACGGCCTCTCGCGCAAGGCCCCGGACCCCGACGCCGTCAGCCGCTACGTCAGCTTCACGCGCCTGAAGGCGGAAGGCTGGCTCACGCGCGGCTCCGACGCCCGCGCCGTCACCGGCACCGCCTGGATGGACCACGAGTGGGGCTCGGGAGCCATTGGGAAAGGAACGACGGGGTGGGACTGGTTTTCCGTCCAGCTGGAAGACGGCCGAGACCTGATGCTCTACCTCCTCCGCGGGCCCGACGGCACCCGCACCCTCCACTCCTCCGGCACCCTCGTCCAGAAAGACGGTCACTCAACCCCGCTCGCCCCCACCGACTTCACCGTCGAGGTCACCTCCCGCTGGACGAGCCCGCGCACGAAGGGCGTCTACCCGGCCCGCTGGATCCTCCGCGTCCCGAAAGCCAATCTCGCCCTCGAGGTCACCCCCCTCCTCGCCGACCAGGAGCTCGTCACCGACCGCTCCACCCGCGTCACCTACTGGGAAGGAGCCTGCGCCGTCCGCCCCCTCCCCGGCTCGGCCAGCCCGGCCGGTCAGGCCTACGTCGAGCTGACCGGCTACGCCGGCAAGGGAGCCCTCGGCCTCTTCTGAAGAGACAGGGCTCGTCGACGACGACGCGGGACACGAGGGCACCAGGGCACCAGGGCACCAGGGCACCAGGGATTCCGGTGCATCCGGCTCCGTTGCCCTCAAGTCGCGGGCGGGAGGGGTGTCCCACGGCGCCTGCTGCGCGCGGGCGACCCGCAACGGCTCCGCTCCGCGGGCCGCCGGGGCGCGCGCAAACTCGCTTCGCTCAAACAGCGCACGCGCCTGATCCGGCGGCCTGCTCGCGGAGCCGAGCGGGGCCCCGCCCGTGCTCGAAGGCCGCTCGCGGGACACCCCTCCCGCCCGCTCACACCTCACGATGAGCCACCAGGGGGTCAGGTCTTGATTATCTATTATAGAAGCTGAGCCCGAGAGTGCCCGAAAGGGCCTGTTCCGGGTTCGCGCTACGGGCGCGGACGGGATGCACGCTGTTCCATACTCGGGCAGTGACGGTCCGCCTGCGATTCCCGGAGCCCGAAGACGCCGACCGAGTCTTCGACGCGGTCCGCGAATCGATGGCCGAGCTGCACCCCTGGGCGCCCTGGTGTCCGCTCACCTACGGCGTCGCCGACGCAGCCGCCTGGATCGCCCAGCAGCCGGCCGCAAGCGAGGCCGGCACGGCCTTCGAGTTCCTCGTTGTCGGCGACGACGGCGGCCTGCTGGGGTGCTGCGGCGTGAACCAGATCAACAGGGGCTTCCGCCTCGGCAACCTCGGATACTGGATCCGCAGTTCCGCCACCCGCCGCGGTCACGCGACAGAAGCAGCTCGGCAGGTCGCGGCCTGGGCCTTCCAGAACACCGACCTCCAGCGCCTCGAGCTCCTCGTCGCCGTCGAGAACCTCCCCAGCCAGGCCGTCGCCGTCAAGACGGGCGCCACGCTGGAGGGCCGCCTCCGTTCCCGCTTCCTCGTCCACGGTCAGTTCCAGGACGCGTTCGTCTACTCGCTCATCCGACCGTAGATCTCGCCAGCAACGCTCCGCACTCCGGCATTCCGCTCTTCTCCCCTCCCTACGCTCGAAGCTCGCCGGCCGCGGGCGGGGCGGGGCGTCCCGCGAGCCGCCCCCGAGCACCGCCGGGGACCCGCTCGAGCTCGCGAGGACCGGGCGGGGATCAGGCCCGCGCGCTGTTTGAGCGAAGCGAGTTCGCGCGGGCCCCCCGCCCGGCCGCAGCGAGCTCGGAAGCGGGTCGGCGGCGCGGAGCAGGCGGCCGCGGGGCGCCCCGCACCGCACGCGGCCCCCGGAGGAATCGACGAGACCTCCGAGACGGTGCTCTCGTGCTCTCGTGCTCTCGTCCGTCCGCACCGGGGCACCAAAGCAGAAACCCCCGCTCGACGCGGGGGCTTCCTGATTCCTGGCGATATGGTGACCGCTCCGGGGGCTACTTCTTCTTAGCCACCTTCTTAGCCACCTTCTTAGCCACCTTCTTCGCGGGCTTGCCCTTCACCACCGGCTTCCCCTTCTTCGCCGCCGGTTTCACCGGCCGCGTTCCGGGCGTGGCGATCTGCGAAGGCTTGCCGAGGGCGGCGACCTCGCCGAAGTAGCGCGTGAAGGCCGCCATGCCTCCGGAGGCCTGCTCCCAGTCGAAGTTCTCGTTCGGGGCGTGGTAGCCGTGCTCGGGAAGCGACAGGCCGAGGAAGATGACCGGGCACTTCAGAACCTTCTCCATCGTGACGACGGCACCGATGGAGCCTCCTTCGCGGACGAAGACGGGCTCGCGCTTGAAGGCGAACTTCATCGAACGCTTCACCGCCTCGGCGAGCGGACCGGTCGTCTTCCCCTGGTACGGGTCGAGGCGGTTCTTCACGTGGACGACGACGTCCTTGTTCTTCGATTTCACGAACTTCGTCACGAGCCGGGCCATCTTCTCGCCCGTCTGGTTCGGGACGAGACGGCAGGAGACCTTCACCTCGCCGCGCGGCGGAACGACCGTCTTGATGCCGGGGCCGGTGTAGCCGCCCGTCATGCCGTGGATCTCGAAGGTCGGCTGCGCCCAGATCCGTTTCATCAGGTCGAGGGGGTCGCTCGTCCGGAGCGACTTGAAGAGGTGGTCCTTCTTGAAGCCGGCGACGGTGAAGCCGGAGCGCTTGAAGTCCTCGAGCTCCTTCTTCGTCGGCGGGACGACGTCGTCGTAGAAGCCGGGGATCTTCACCCTCCCCGTCGTGGCGTCGAAGCACTCGTTCACGAGCTTCATCAGCTCGGCCATCGGGTTGCGCGCCGCGCCGCCGCAGAGGCCCGAGTGCTGGTCGGTCTCGCCGGTCTCGAGGGTGAAGAGGAAGCCCTGGAGGCCCCGCAGCCCGGCGGGGCAGGCGGGCTTGCCGCGCGAGATCCAGATCGTGTCGGAAACGAGGACCGAGTCGGTGGCGAGCTCGGCGGCGTGCGCGGCGATCGCCTTCTCGAAGCTGGGCGAGCCGATCTCCTCCTCGAACTCCCAGAGGACGCGCAGGTTCACGGGAAGGTCGGCCTCGAGGGCGGCCTTGATCCCGTAGAGGGCGGTCAGCGCCGGGCCCTTGTCGTCCGTCGTGCCACGCCCGAAGTAGCGGTCCCCCTTCTTCGTGAAGGTGAAGGGCTCCGTCTCCCACGGCTCCGTCTCCTTCGAGGCGGGCTGGACGTCGAGGTGGTTGTAGACGGTGACGGTGGGCCATTCGGGGTTCTTCGAGAAGGTCCCGGAGACGATCGGGTGGCCGTCCGTCTCGAGGATCGACGCTTCGCCGCCGAACTGGCGAATGACCTCTGCCGCCAGAGCGGCATTCCGGCGGATCGCGTCTTTCTTCGTCGGATCGACGGAAACACTCGGGATCTCGACGAAGTCCTTCAGAAGGGCCTCGAACGGCTCCCGGTTCTGAGCTGCGAACTCGTTCAGGGCTTCGCGCGTGAGGTTCTCGGTCTTCATGCCGGGAAGTCTAGCGCTCCCGGGCGAATCAGCGGCCCTGGGCCCCCGGCGGGGCCGAGCCCCCCTCGCCGCCGTCGCCCGGACCGCGTTCCGTGCGCACCTTCCGGCGCCGGAACTGACGCTCCTCCTCCTCCTTGTAGAGGTACTTGATGGCGTGCTTCTGGAGGAGGAGGTTCGGCGCGTTCTCGCGATTCAGCTTGAGGGCGTCCTTGTCGTACCACTCGATCCAGCCGCGCAGCTCCTCGCCGTCGACGAGCCGGACGACGATGGCCGTCCGGGCCTGCATCTGCTTGAGGTAGTAGAACGACTCGGCGTTCGTCTGGTCCGGGGGGGCCCCCTTGCGGACGCCACGCGGGCTGGCCCCGTCGCGCCTCACCTCGGAGAGGGATGGACGGATCAGCTTCCGCGGCCCCAGCTCGCTTTCGGGACCAGGGCCCCCCGTCGAGGGACCCGGAGTGGGTGGCTTGCGGACCGATGCCATGCAGGCTCCTTCCCGAGATAGGAGGCCGTCTCGAGGTTGGCGTTTCGGGGAAGTCTACCCGAAGGTTTCTTCGTTCCGGGTCAGGAGGCCGGGGGGGGCGGAGGGCCCTTCTTCTCGCCGTCCTTGCGGTCGTGCCCCTTGCTTCCCATCTTGCGCGCGGCCTCGATTCCGCCTTCCAGCTCGTAGGCCAGGCAGCACTTCAGCCGCCCGCACATCCCGGTGAGCTTGGAGGGGTTCGGGGTGATCCCCTGGAGCTTGGCCATCCGGATCGTGACCGGGTGGAAGCCCCGGAGCCAGGTGGAGCAGCAGAGGGTGAGGCCGCACGGGCCGATACCGCCGACGATCTTCGTCTCGTCGCGCACCCCGACCATCCGGGCGTCGACGCGGATCCGGAAGCGTTCGGACATCTCGCGGCAGAGCTCGCGGAGATTCGCCCGCTCCTCCGAGGAATAGAGCACGGTGATCCGCCGGCGGTCGAACGGCACGGCGCACTTGATGAGGGCGACGGGCAGGCGCTGCTCGTCGATCCGCTGCGCGGCGAAGCGAGCCGCCTCTTCCTGGAGCTCGAGGCGTTCGGCGAAATCGGCCGACTCGGAGTCGGAAGCGAGGCGCAGGAGCCGGCGAGCCTTCTTCTGGGAGCAGGACTTCACGAGGGCCGGGGAGAGGGTCGTCACCTCTGCGTACTCGGGCCCGTCCTCGATCTCGACGACGATCCGCTCGCCCTTGCGGACCTCGACCTCTCCGGCGAAGACGATCGTCACCTTCCCGTCCATCGCATCGGCCAGACG
>JADKBZ010000010.1 GCA_016714815.1 Holophagales bacterium | reverse complement strand
AGCGTTGTTGGGGATCCCCAAGAACGCCTTTGACCTGAGCTCGCAAAAGGACAGCTGTCTCCACGATCTATTGAACCTGCCCTCCTTCCTTGGACTCTGAAGCTACGCGTGGAGAAGCAATCTCAGGATAACTTCGTGGGCTCAGCGAGTCGCTGTTCAACGGTGCGCAGGTGTTTGATGCGGCATCGTTCGGATTGCACGGATCAGATCTACGAAAACGCCAGATGAGGAGGGCCGGGGCTCGGGAAACGCCGCGTGGAAGGCGTACGGGAGAGCACGGCATGCGACCTGCTGCCTATGGAAGAGATCCGATCCCTGGCGCAGAGGATGACCTTTCGGGGGCGAGGAGGCGACGTTCCTTCGCCGCGGCGTCCGGGACGGCCGGTCTCGGTAACAGGTGCGAAGCACCTGGGGCGAGGCTGGCGCAGTTCGGTACTACAGATCTCGCGTCACCGCGACCTACCCGAAAACAGTGAAAGGCGACGACTGGCTGGAGCTTTGTCGCCGCGAGGGTCGAGTACAACTGCGGACAAGGCGACGACGAAGAGGTGGGCACAGCGAAACTTTCTGGAGGAACTTCTCTCCAGCAGTTCGATCCCCAGACTCGTCGAACATTACTCCGACGGCTATGGCGCAGCCCAGCCCGGCATCCTTCTGCCGGAGGTACGAAGACCACGGCCTTGATGAAGACGACCTTTGATGCCCCATGGCGATGCCGGGAGCTCAGTACAGGGAAATTCATCGACTACTCTTCCCAAAGTTTAATATCCAGTGCGATGCTGGGAGAGGGGGCTGGGGTGTCATCGCCGGAGAACGCCGATCTCGCTTCCGCTCGTATCAACGCGGCGTCCTCTGCCTAGGCAGTCTAACAGGAGCGGACGGTGATCTGGTCGTTCTAAGAACCTGAAACGCCCCGAAGACCGGACACTCCCAGAGCGTAGCCTTCTGGGACGTCTTCGGCCGCGAAGAATAAAGCAAGGGCGCGACCTGGGCCTTCCGGAGTCAAGTCCTGGGCGAGTCAAGACTCCGTTTGAGCGGTTTCTTGAGCGCGGGCTTTCTGGAGACGTCCGAGAGCCGGATGGGGGATCAACGTCGGACTCCTTGGCTTTTCGGTTACTGGTCTGGCGCTACCGTGAGGGCCAACGAAGCGCCGGTTTGGCGCTGCCTTACTCGGAGAGAAGGACGAGGAGCCACGCCTCTCGAAGACTCGGATTCTGTCGGAAATGCGTCGATCGGATCGATGGGGGAGTCGCAACGAACAGCCTGGCGATCCGGACTCCCCTTCGCGCAAGAGCTAGCGCGGCTTCCCGTCTTTTTTTTTGTAGTGTGACCATGAAGGGCAACGACACGATGATCATCCGCTTCCTCCGGCCGCTCCTAGATGATGAAGCGGAGGTGCTCCTGAGAGTCGCTCATGCGGAGGGGAGTCTCCGTTTACGCCTGGTGACCCTAGACTTGAGGCATTCCCTCTGGTGGGATTAGGGCGCTGCGGACTCGTGCCGTGGCCTGCTACGTGATCCTGCGGGCGCGACCCGAGAAAAAGCACGCCGAGAGCGCAGCCCGGCACGGCGCCAGCGGGCGCCGTGGGACGGGGACGCCCCGGGCGGCTCCGGCGGGAAGGGGCGGAGGAGCCGGATGCTCTGCGAGGCGCGCGCCGGCGGGGCCTGACTTTCCCCCGTCCCGTCACGCGCCTCGCATCCCTGCCGCGGCGCGTAGCTGCGGCGAAGCGTCGCCTTCGCTCCGCGCTGCGTCAGGGGCGCTTTGCCGATAAGCGCGCTTATCGGCCCCGGGAACGGCTGAAGTCCCGCTGCGCTTCGCTGCGCGGGGCGCCCCTCCCCCTCGGGTCCGGCCTGCGGCCGGACCTGGGCATAAACCCGAAGGCTATGTCAAAACCGCCGAGGCGATCGGAGCTCGCTTCGCTCGTGCGGCTGAAGGGCCTGGGCACGTCGCTCGCGAACGCGCCGCCGCACGCGCCTTCGGTGCTCGCGCCGCTGTGCTCCTCGGCCCGGCGGCGGCGCGAGCGAGCGCCGCGCCAGGCCATCTACAGCTGCGGCGTCGGCTATGCCGACGCCGGCGCGAAGCGCTGGCACTACGGGCGCGAAGACCGGGCGCGGACATCTGCGCTCCTCGCTTCCGCTGCGGTGCTCGAGCACCGCGCTCCCGAGCGCCCTCGCGCCAGCGCGCCGGGGACCGCCCGGGAGCGGCTAAAGAAAGAAGCCTGGCAGCCCTTCTCGCCGAACGTCTTCTGCATCGGAGGGCTCGCAGGCAGACGACGTCTGCCACGAAGGCCGCGTAGGCTAACGATTTCTGCCGCCTCCACGGCGACGCATCGGACGTCCCTTTCGCCGCCGTCGCCGCCGACGCAGATGACCCCGAGGCCGTGCGCGCCGGTCCTCGGCCGGCGGGGAACCGGCTGTGCGGGCCTCGCGCTGCGCGCGTCCTGACCGCCTGCGGGCCGGAGCGCGACGTCTCTGATGTCGCGGGGCCCATTCGGTGTCCGCGGCGGCGAGTCGCCGCGGGACGACGCCGAGGCGGGCGCTGCTTTCTTCCTTTAGCCGCTTCTCTCGTCGGTCTCCTTCTCGTCGTCGTCCTCGTGAAGGGGGGCGTGGTCCGGCGTGGTCGGCGTGGCGCGAGGCGTGCGGGCGCGCGGCGGCGCGCCCTGGCAACGCCCCGTGACACGCCATGAACCCCCGGCGGCTTCGCCGCCGCCTGGACCAGCCCTGGCGACCGGCTCGCGAGAGCGGCGACGGCCACGAACGCCACGACGACGAGGGAACGCCGAAAAGTGGACCACCTCGAAGCGGCGAGCGGGTGCCAGGCGATGGTCGCCGCGCAGGGCCGGGGCGCCCCTTGGAGGGCCGTGCCGCAGCCCGGACCCTTGCGACGCCCCCGGCGGGCACCAACGCCGTTGTGCCGCGGGGTCGCCGTGCGGCCCTGGAGGCCGGAGGGGCGCCCCCTCGGCGCGGGAGCGCCGAGGACAAGAGCAGGACGCGCGTCGGGCTAAGCCGGCTTAGCCCGCGAGCGGCCCGTGTGCGGCGCGGCACGGAGGCCGCGACCGGCCGCAGTGATGCGACGCGCAGGGGATTCACGGCGTGTGACGGCGAGGGCGCGGGGCCCCGCCGGCACACGGCGTGAAGAGCGGTAGCGCGAACGCCCCTCCGGCCGGAACCGGGGGCGGCGGAGATCCGTGCTCGTCCTGCGGGCGGGGCGGCTTCGCTGGGATGGGGCGCTGCGGCACGTCGTGGCGGGGGGAACTAAGGCGAGCGAAGGACGGCCGATGTGGGTAGGCTGTGAAGAGACGTCGAGCGGGCGAGGAGCGAGGGATGCCAAAGACGTTTCGATCGCAGCGGACGAAAGCCCCAGTCGTCTCCGGGACGACGAGTGCCGCGTATGCCTTACGACCCGCTCGAAAGGGAGACGGGGCGGGCCCCGCTGCGAGGAAGGCGCTCAAGCGATTCCGAAAGACCTGCTCCTTTGTCGGTCTCTCGCCCGCGGAGGTCGAGCAGATTCTGCTTTCCCCGGGACGCCACCGCCTGGCACGTGGCCTTTGCCGCTTCCCCATTTGGGGTGAGGCCGCCGCACATCAGCTTGCTCTCGGGCTCTCGGCGCTGAGGTATGCGCGCGGGGGACTTTGCCGTCGCGGAGAAGGTTGCTGCTGCCGGGGCACAGTCAATCCCGATGCGCGGTCGTGGGTGTAGGGAGAACAGGTGGGTGCTCTGGGGTTTTGGTGCTCGAGTCGAAGCTGCGGCAGCTGCTTGAGGGCACTGCGGAGGAACGAGAGCCGAGCGCGAGAGATATTTGACCTTGCGGTGGAGTTGTTTGCGAACCAGCGGCCATTCGCAGTGCATTCCGCGGCTCTCTATGCCCACGTGTATGACCCGCTCAGGGGCGGTGGCAGAGATGCTCGACCAGCCCGTGCCGGTGTCCATTCGAGACCTTGAGGGCGGGTCGCGCTTCCGGACGTCCGTGAAGTCGGGGGCACGTCAGAGCACCTTCTCGGTGATGCGGGATGGCCTGATCGCCATCTGGCGCCGAGATGGACCTGGATGGTGGCGCAGGCGCTATGAGGAGAAATTCGGCGAGCCGGCTCCGGATGATCTGATCTGGTATCGAGAGGGTCCAGCTGCTGGCTTTCAAACCAACCCGGACATGTGGCGGCTCTTCGATAAGGCAGACGACCGCGCCTATCTCCGCGCCATGGAGTCAACCTACCGTGCCGAGGCAGGACTCCCGCAACGTGGAGAGGGGTGGGTTACGCAGGTGTCTCTCGAGAAGATCGTCGCGGCGCTCTTTCCCGGTTTGGAGGTACGACGAGAGGCTCGGCTTCCGTGGCTCGAAGGTCAACGGCTCGATATCTTTGTCCCGGCGCTTGCGCTGGCGATCGAATACAACGGCATGCAGCACTACTTCCCGGTCGATTTCTTCGGTGGCGAACAGGGGCTGGCTGACCGACAGGAGATGGACCAGCGAAAGCGAGAGAAAGTGCGCGGCCAACAGCGTCCGCTCTCATCGAGTGGCGCTACTCCGACCCTGTGACCCATGAGACCGTGCGGACCCGGCTCGTTACCGAAGGCGTTCTTCCCGGGCGGAAGGTGACGCAACTGGGGGACGTCTAGGGCCGAGCGGCTCTGGAAGTCTCTTTGGTCTCCGCTCAGGCAGTACGGTGGAGGCGTGGCCCCCGCCGGCGCGCGGCGTGAAGAGAGCGGCAGCTCGATCGCCCCTCCGGCCGGAACCGGGGGCGGCGTTTACCAGGTTGTGCCCTCGGGGAGCCCCTGTGCCTTCCAGAACGTCAGGCACTCGTCGAGGAAGGAGTGTGCTCCGAGCCGGCTTGGAAGGGCTTCCCGGCCTTTCGGGCGATGTCGAAGAGGTAGTTGTGGAACGACACGTCGGCGCGACCGAAGTCCGTGAACTCTTTGAGCATGCGAGACAGCTTGATGCCGTGCCGGAGTAGAGGCTCGAGAAGGTCTACGTCGTCCGCGGCTATGAGGGTCAGCGGCTTCACGACAGGGTGCTTCGGTAAACCGGCTTCCCGGACCTGCTGCTGCAGGCGCTCATTCAGGAACTCGGCGACGAACGGTCCGCAGAGGGCGTGCTCATAGGTGACGATGACCGGATAGACGCGCTCGACGAACCGGTCCTTGAGGAGCCGCTCTGCTTCATTTGCGCCGGAGCGTCTGTCGAAGAGACGGGTCAAGGCGCGGACGATCTGACCCTTCTTGAGGAGACGCTCTTCGAGGAGGGCAAAGGATCTTGTCGAGGTCGCGCCCGTACTTGAACTCGTCCCGCACGAGGACGGCCCTGACCTCCACGAGTACGACGTCAGAGCCGTAGTCGACCAGCGCATCGGTGATCTCCTGGTCGTCCCGGTCGGCGGGGCTGCGGATATAGGTGCCCTCCAGGAAGCACTGGCTCGAGTGAGTCGTGGACGTAGTCCTCGAACAGCAGGCCCCAGGCGGGGAAGAGGGCTTTCTGCTGAGGGGCGGAAGCATCTCCCCTCACGCTCCAGAAGAGCCGGTCGTGATCAGCATGCTCAGGAACGTGGCGTCCGTGCAGAGGTAACGCTCCTCAGGCAGGGCAATGAGTGGGCGAGCGCGGAAGGGGCAGATCGAGGCGTCGTGGATCGCCTCTTCCGGAGCCAAAGTGTGCGAAGGGAGGGTCTCGTAGGGGGAAGCGAGATCCGGTCGAGTGCGTTTCGAATCCCGTCGCGGCTGGGCGCGCTCTTCAGGGTCTCCGCCATCAATACCTCGATGACGCGACCAGGGTGAGGATCCGTCGTGAACTTCGAGACGAGGCCAGCCACGACGGAGAAATACTCCGGCAGCGTGAGGCCGACCTGGGCGTGACCTTGCCCGCTCGATGAGTATCGGGTCTTGCTCCCACCGGGGGCTGCGCGCCATCTCGAACGTCCGCCGCAGGAATGGACCGAGGTCGGCGGATTCGAGACCTCGAACAGAGACATCATCATCGCGGCGACGTGCTTCTTTGCTGCGTCGCCGTCCTCCGGCGCTCCCCTTCGTGTCGCGCCCGTCGGCGAGGAGGCTGGATACGTGGATGAGGGCGAGACCGATCTTCTGAAGCGTCTCCGTGGAGAGGGTGGGCTGATCGAAGTCCGGGCAGAAGTGCTGTGCGAGTCGGAGCGCGAGAAGGATCTGGGGACAGCAGAAGGCGACACCGGCATCGGGAGGCCGATGCTCGCTGTCCCAGGCATCGACGAGCTTGCGGACGGCGGGAGGCAGGAGGAGGACGCAGCAAAGAGCGGTCCCTCTCGACCGCCGTCCCGGAGAGGCCGGGGAGAACGTCACTCCCAGTCGGCGGAACAACGTCGTCATCGCGGAACGGGAAACGCCGCTGAAGTGCTGACGCACCTCTTCGAGGAGGACTCCTTGCCGAAGAGGTCTCTGGGGGTGGCGTGGACGATTCCGTGATGCGGGACCGGCTGGGTAGGCCTGGCCACAGTGATCCCGTCTAGCTGGCCCGGCTCCTGGCGTCGGCCATCATGTCGATCATCCGCAGGACGGCCTTCTGGTCGTGGGGCGGGAGCTCCTGGAGGCGCCTGAGACGGCGCAGGAGGCGGAGATTCTCCGATGGGGCTGGGCCTTGACGCGGGGGCTCCGCTGCCGGTGGCCAGGACATCCGTGGAGAATGCCGAGGACCTGGGCGATGCGTGCGAGGAGCTCGGGAAGGAAGGGCTCCCTCCCTCGGCCTCGTAATAGTCGTAACCGCGGCGGAGATGCCAACCTTGTCGGCGATCTCGGCCTGCGTGAGTCCCTTGGCCTGGCGGAGCCTGCGCCTGCGTTCTCCAACGGACTCAGGTGCGGGAGCCTCGGGCCTTTGTTTTCTCGTAGCCATGACGAGGGCGGGTGTCAGGGAGCGGAATCGGAGGGGACCGGGTCATGCACTTGATCGTAGGTACGAATTTCGTACTCTACCGTCAACAACTTATGAACGAAGTCCGGCCCCCGTTTTCTCGCTAAGCCCTCTTGACACGGGTCGGCGGAAGCGAGGGTTTTCAGGTCGAACGGGGAGGAGGTGACCGATGGCGCGAATCCCCGACGAGCTGCTCCGGCGCATCCGTGAAGAGGTCCAGCTCGAGCGGCTCGCCGAAGCTCGGGGCGTCGAGCTGAAGCGGCACGGCGCCGACCTGATCGGCCGCTGTCCCTTCCACGACGACCGCGAGCCCTCCCTCGTCGTGACTCCGGCGAAGAACCTCTGGCACTGCCTCGGCGAGTGCCAGACGGGCGGCTCGCCGATCGACTGGGTGATGAAGGCCGAAGGGGTGAGCTTCCGGCACGCCGTCGAGATCCTGCGGGCCGACTTCTTCCCGACGATGCCGTCGCTCGACGGCCCGCCCCAGCGCTCCACCGTCCCCAAGCTCGCGCCCCCTGTCGACCTCGACGCCGACGACCGCGAGCTGCTCGGCCAGGTGATCGGCTACTACCACCAGACGCTGAAGGAGAGTCCCGAGGCCCTCGGCTATCTCGAGAAGCGGGGCCTCGTGCATCCCGAGCTCGTCGACCGCTTCAAGCTCGGCTACGCCAACCGCACCCTCGGCTATCGCCTCCCCGCCATGAACAGGAAGGCCGGCCAGGAGATCCGTACGAGGCTCCAGAAGCTGGGGGTCCTCCGCGACAGCGGCCACGAGCACCTCAACGGCTCGCTCGTCATCCCGATCCTGGGCGAAGGCGGCGAGGTCCTCGGCGCCTACGGCCGCAAGCTCCTCTCCAACCTGCGCCCCGGCACCCCGATGCACCTCTACCTCCCCGGTCCTCACCGCGGCGTCTTCAACGTCGAAGCCCTCGTCTCCTCGAAGGAAATCATCCTCTGCGAGTCGCTCATCGACGCGCTGACCTTCTGGTGCGCGGGCTTCCGCAACGTGACGGCCTCCTACGGCGTGGAGGGCTTCACGCACGACCACCTCGCGGCCTTCAAGACCTACGGCACCGCGCACGTCCTGATCGCCTACGACCGCGACGAGGCCGGCGACAAGGCCGCCGAGAGTCTCGGGAAGAAGCTCCAGGCCGAAGGGATCGGCTGCTCGCGCGTCCAGTTTCCGAAGGGAATGGACGCGAACGAGTACGCGCTCAAGGTCCAGCCGGCGGGCAAGGCTCTCGGCCTGCTCCTGCGGACGGCGGTGTGGATGGGAAACGGGCGAAAACCGCGAGCACGGCGACGGCGCCGCTGCCGCGGCGCTGGCCGAGGCGGCTGCGCCGCCTCCGGCCGCTCCGGCTCCGCCTCGCCTCTCGCGCCCATCCCGCCCGTCCCCGCCGTACGTACGTCCGAGCAGCCGGCCCCTTTAGCAGCTAAAGAAAGAAGCTCCAGGGCGATGCCTCGCAGACGACCCCCGAACCTCGACGAAGTCGTCGTCCCTCTCGGCGATCGCCGCTACCGCCTCCGCGGCCTGAAGAAGAACCTCGCCTGGGGCGTCCTGAAGCTCAACGTCCTCGTCACCCGCGAAGGCCCCGAGGCCGAGGCCCTCTTCGCGCCGCCGTCGCCGCTCTCCGGCTTCTTCGTCGACACCCTCGACCTCTACTCGGCTCGCCAGCGCGCCGCCTTCGAGAAGCAGGCATCTCACGAGCTGGGCATGATCGAAGAGACGATCAAGCGCGACCTCGGCCAGCTCCTGCGGAAGGCCGAGGAGCTTCAGCAGGAGAGCATCCGCAAGACGCTCGAGCCGAAGGAGAAGGCGGTCCTCCTCAGCGAAGAGGAGACGGCCGAGGCCCTCGCCTTCCTCCGCGAGAACCTCCTCCGCCCGCATCCTCGAAGACTTCGAGACCGGCGGCCTCGTCGGCGAGGACACGAACAAGCTCACGGCCTACCTCGCGGCCGTCTCGAGAAAGCTCGACAAGCCGCTCGCCGTCATCGTCCAGTCGAGCTCGGCGGCGGGGAAGTCGGCGCTCATGGAAGCCGTCCTCGGCTTCGTCCCGGAAGAAGAGCGCGAGAAGTACTCGGCCCTTACGGGCCAGTCGCTCTTCTACTTCGGAGAGGGCAAGAGCCTCCGTCACAAGATCCTGGCCATCGCCGAGGAGGAAGGGGCCGAGAAGGCGGGCTACGCGCTCAAGCTCCTCCAGTCCGAAGGCGAGCTGTCGATCGCCTCCACCGGCAAGGACCCGCAGACGGGGCGCCTCGTCACGCAGGAGTACCGGGTCGAAGGGCCGGTGATGATCTTCCTGACGACGACGGCGATCGAGGTCGACGAAGAGCTCCTCAACCGCTGCCTCGTGCTGACCGTCGACGAGAGCCGCGAGCAGACGCGGCGCATCCACGAGCTGCAGCGGCGGGCCTCGACGCTCGACGGCATCCTGGCCTCACGCCGGAAGCCGAAGGCGCTGAAGGTCCACCGCAACGCCCAGCGGCTCCTGCGCCCTCTCCTCGTCCACAACCCCTACGCCTCGCGCCTCACCTTCCTCGACGAGAAGACGCGGATGCGGCGCGACCACGTCAAGTACCTCAAGCTCATCGAGGCCATCGCCCTTCTCTTCCAGTACCAGCGGGAGGTGAAGTCGCTGACGGTCGACGGCGAGGTCGTCGAGTACGTCGAAGCGACGCTCGCCGACGTCGCCCTCGCCAACCGTCTCGCCTCCGAGGTCCTCGGCCGGAGCCTCGACGAGCTGCCGCCGCAGACGCGGCGGCTTCTCGTCCACCTCGACGACCTGGTCACGTCCGTCTGCGAGAAGCAGGGCGTCGCGCGGGAGGACCTGCGCTTCAGCCGTCGGGACGTGAGGACCGCGACCGGCTGGGGTGACACCCAGCTGAAGGTCCACCTGGCGCGGCTCGTCGCGCTCGAGTACCTGCTCCTGCACCGCGGCGGCCGGGGCCAGAGCTTCGTCTACGAACTGCTCTGCCGGGGAGAGGGGAAGGACGGCTCGCGCTTCCTCCCGGGCCTCCTCGACATCACGGGCCTGGCCGAGTACGACGGAGAGCGGTCGGGGCTTTCGGCCGACCGCGGTCGGCCCCGGGTCGGCCCTTGGTCGGGGGGTGGTCGGGGGCCGGTCGGGGTGAGGAAGACGAGCCGGACCTCGCTCCCCATGCGCACTTGAACGGTTTCTCGCACGAAGAGGCCGAAACTCCGCTCCTCGGAGCCACGCTCGGAATCCCGTCGTACCCGTTGCCCGAGCCGAAGCTCGTCCTCCGCCGCGCAGCGGGCCGGCTGTAGGAGCAGGGCCGTGACGAGCCCGGCCCGACGGCGCGCGGCGGCCCGAAGGAAGCGGGTCTTCGCCTTCCGCGACACCACCGACCCTCGCGGTTTCGTCGTCCTTCTGAAGGCCCATCTCGAGCACATGAAAGTCAGGGCTACTCGGGCCGGACGGTCCTGTCGGCCGAGTGGTCGATCTCCGACTTTGTCGTCTGGAGCCAGGAGCGCGACGTCATGAAGCCCCGCGACGTCACCAAGCCGATGATCGAGCGCTACCAGCGGATGCTCTTCTACACGGAGAAGCCCGACGGCAGCCCGCTGACGCTCTCGACGCAGCACCACCGCCTCAGCTTCATCAAGCAGTACTTCAAGTGGCTCGCGCGCGAGAATCACCTCCTCTCGAACCCCGCCTCGGAGCTCGAGCTGCCGAAGGTGGAGAAGAGGCTCCCCAAGCACGTCCTGACGGCCACCGAAGCCGAGGCGATCCTGGCGCAGCCCGACATCCGGAAACCCCAGGGCCTGAGAGACCGGGCGATTCTCGAGACCCTCTACTCGACGGGGATCCGGCGCACCGAGCTGGCGGGCCTGAAGGTCTACGACGTCGACACCGAACGCGGCACGATCACGGTCCGCCAGGGGAAGGGCCGAAGGGACCGCGTCGTCCCGGTCGGAGAGCGGGCCGGGGCGTGGATCGCGAAGTACGTCCGCGAAGCCCGGCCGGACTTCGTCATCGAGCCGGACCGCGGCTTCATCTTCCTCGCCGGCGAGGGTGAGCCGATCGCGCCGAAGACGCTCAGTCTGTACGTGAGCCGTTACGTGAAGGCATCGGGCGTGGCGAAGACCGGCTCATGTCACCTTTTCCGGCACGCCATGGCGACGCTGATGCTCGAGAACGGGGCGGACGTGAGGATGATCCAGGCCATCCTCGGCCACGTGAAGCTGACGACGACGGAGATCTATACGCACGTGGCGATCACGAAGCTCAAGGAGATTCACACGGCTACTCACCCGGCGGCGCGGCTGGGGCCGCGGAAGGAGGAACCCGATGCGGGCATCCCGACTCGACCGAACCGGTATCATGAAGGGGCCATGGGCGAGCTGCCGCGCATCACCTTCAACGCCAAAGTCATGGGCGGAAAGCCGTGCATCCGGGGGATGCGCGTCACGGTGAGCACTGTGGTCGGGCTTGTCGCCACCGAGCACACGCACGCCGAGATCCTGGACCTCTATCCCTACCTGGAGGAAGAGGACATCCGGCAGGCGTTGCAGTACGCGGCCTGGCGCGCCGGCGAGGTCGAGATCCCTCTGGCCTCGGCGTGAAGCTCCTGCTCGACATGAACCTCTCGCCCCGGTGGGCGGAGCTCCTCCGTCAGGCCGGCCACGATGCCGTCCACTGGTCGACGGTGGGCCAGGCCACGGCGGAAGACCAGGCGCTGATGGCCTGGGCGCGCACGCACGGCTATGTCGTCGTCACGAACGACCTGGACTTCGGGGCGATCCTGGCCGCGACTCAGGCCGAGGGGCCGAGCGTGCTCCAGATGCGGACGGAAGCCGTCTCCCCGCACTCCCTCGGCGACCGCCTCCTCAAGGCGCTCGAGCGCTTCGAAGGGGACCTCCTGGCCGGGGCGCTGATCACGGTGGACGAGCGCCGAGAGCGGGCCCGGCTCCTGCCGATCAAGCCCCAGCGCCCGGAGCCGACGAACTGAGCGGTCACCGCAGCGCTGCTTCCTCCCTTAGCTGCAGAATGGGCCGCGTGAGACTCACGCGGCCCTTCGTGCTCCTGGCCCTCGCGGTGCTGCTGGCGCCGCACGTCGAGGCCTCGCGCACGAGCGTGTGGGGGTCGAACCCACCCGCCTCACTCAAGGCGACGAAGACGGACGCGGCCGGCCTGCTCGCTTCGCTTGCGCCGGCTGCCGCCGCTGACATTGAAGCCGAAGAGCCTCCCGTCTTCAATCTCGGCGACATCGTCCTCGTCGACACCGCGAACGCCGACGCCGAGAACTTGGCCTCGGCCCGCTGACGCTCGTCGACCTCAACCTTCTGCGAGGCCCGCCGCCGAGTTATCCGGAAACTCGCGTCAGGGGTTTCGAGCTTCTCCCGCCCTTCCGCGTCGGGGCATCGCCGACGCTAAGCCTCTGGCGGCGTCAGGCTTGCGGCGCGTTTAGCTGCGGACTCGTGTCGGATAGCCCCGAAGACCCGTGGGGGCTCAAGCTAGGCGATTGGTGGGATCCCAGAACCTATGCTGACCCCGAGCTCGCAAAGGACATGTCTCACGATCTATTGAACCTCGCTTCCTTGGGGACTCTGAGCCGCGTGGAGAAGCAGAAGAATCTCGGGACGCTTCGTGGGCTCGGCGAGTCGCTGTTCAACGGTGCGCGGAGTGTTTCGAATGCGGCATCGTTCGGATTGCAGGATCAGATCTACGAAACGCAGATGAGGGAGGGCCCGGGGCTCGGGAGCACGTGGAAGGGCGTACAGAACACGGCGTACGACCTGCTGCCTATGGAAGAGATCCGATCCCTGGCGCAGGATGACCTTTCGGGGGGCGAGAAGGCGGCCTTGTTCTTCACCGCGGCGTCCAAGACGGCCGGTCTGGTAGCGGGTGCGAAGGCTGCAGGCGAGGCTGGCGCAGTTCGGTACTACAGGTCTCGCGTCACCGCGACCTACCAGAGGGCTGTGACCGACTACGAAGCGCAGGGCTTGTCGCCGCAGAGGGTCGGGCAACAAGCGGACAAGGCGACGAAGAGGTGGGCGCAGCGAAACCTGGAGGACTTCTCTCAGCAGTTCGATCCACAGACTCGTCGAACGTACTCCGACGGCTATGGCGCAGCCCAGCCCGACATCCTTCTGCCGGAATACGGAGAAGGCCTTGAGCTGAAGACGACCTTTGATGCCGCATGGCGTGCCGAGACTCAGTACGGGAGATTCATCGACCTCTTCCCAGAGTTCAATATCGAGTACGTGCTGGGGAAGGGGGGCTGGGTGTCATCAACCGGAACGCCGATCTCGCTTCGCTCGTATCAACGCGGCGTCCTCGCCACGGCAGTGCAACAGGGGGCCGGACGGTGATCTGGTCGTTCCGCAAGAAGCCGAGACGCCCCCGAGGACCGGACACTCCCCAGGCACGTAGCCTTCTCTGGGATGTCTTCAGACGCGAAGAACAGCAAAGGGCCGCGACCCTGGGCCTTCCGGAGTCGGCCTGGGCGAGTCAAGACTCGTTTGAGCGGTTTCTGACGAAGGGGTTTCTGGAGACGTCCGAGAGCTGGATGGGGGATCAACGTCAGACTCTGGCTTTTCGGTTACTGGTCTGGCGCTACCGTGAAAGCACGAAGCGCCGGTTTGGCGCTGCCTTTCTCGAGAAGGACGAGGAGCCACGCCTCTCGAAGACTCAGATTCTGTCGGAAATGCGTCGATCGGATCGATGGGGAGTCAACGAACAGCCTGGCGATCCGGACTCCTTCGCGCAAGAGCTAGCGCGGCTTCCCGTCTTCAGTGTGACCATGAAGGGCAACGACACGATGATCATCCGCTTCCTCCGGCCGCTCCTAGATGATGAAGCGGAGGTGCTCCTGAGAGTCGCTCATGCCGAGGAGTCTCCGTTTACGCCTGGTGACCCTAGACTTGAGGCATTCCTCTGGTGGGATTAGGGCGCTGCGGACTCGTGCCGTGGCCTGCTACGTGATCCTGCGGGGACGCGACCCGAGAAAAGCACGCCGAGAGCGGAGCCCGGCACGGCGCCAGCGGGCGCCGTGGGACGGGGGACGCCCCCGGGCGGCTCCGGCGGGAGGGGCGGAGGAGCCGGATGCTCTGCGAGGCGCGCGCCGGGCGGGGCCCCAATTTCCCCGTCCCGTCACGCGCCTCGCATCCCTGCCGCGGCGCGTAGCTGCGGCGAAGCGTCGCCTTCGCTCCGCGCGGCGTCAGGGGCGCTTGCCGATAAGCGCGCTTATCGGCCCCGGAACGGCTGAAGTCCCGCTGCGCTTCGCTGCGCGGGGGCGCCCCTCCCGCCTCCGGGTCCGGCCTGCGGCCGGACCTTTGACATAACCGAAGGCTATGTCAAACCGCCGGGGGCGATCGGAGCTCGCTTCGCTCGTGCGGCTGAAGGGCCTGGGCACGTCGCTCGCGAACGCGCCGCCGCACGCGCCTTCGGTGCTCGCGCCGCTGTGCTCCTCGGCCCGGCGGCGGCGCGAGCGAGCGCCGCGCCAGGCCATCTACAGCTGCGGCGTCGGCTACGCCGACGCGGCGCTGAAGCGCTGGCACTACGGGCGCGAAGACCGGGGCGCGGACATCTGCGCTCCTCGCTTCGCTGCGGTGCTCGAGCACCGCGCCCCGAGCGCCCTCGCGCCAGCGCGCCGGGGACCGCCCGGGAGCGGCTAAAGAAAGAAGCCTGGCAGCCCTTCTCGCCGAACGTCTTCTGCATCGGAGGGCTCGCAGGCAGACGACGTCTGCCACGAAGGCCGCGTAGGCTAACGATTTCTGCCGCCTCCACGGCGACGCATCGGACGTCCCTTTCGCCGCCGTCGCCGCCGACGCAGATGACCCCGAGGCCGTGCGCCCCGGTCCTCGGCCGTCAAGGAACCGGCTCTGCGAGCCTCGCGCTTCGCGCGTCCTTGACCGCCTGCGGGCCGGAGCGCGACGTCTCTGATATCGCGGAGCCCATTCGGTCTCCGCGTCGACGAGTCGCCGCGGGACGACGCCGAGGCTCGAGCTGCTTTCCTCCTTTAGCCGCTTCCCTCGTCGGTCTCCTTCTCGTCGTCGTCCTCGTCGTGGTCCGGCGTGGTCCGGCGTGGCGCGAGGCGTGCGGGCGCGCGGCGGCGCGCCCTGGCAGCACGCCCCGTGACACGCCATGAGCTGCCGCGGCGGCTTCGCCGCCGCCTGGACCAGCCTGGCGACCGGCTCGCGAGCGGCGACGGCCACGAACGCGACGACGACGAGGAACGCCGAAAAGTGGACCACCTCGAAGCGGCGAGCCGGGTGCCAGGCGATGGTCGCCGCGCAGGGCCGGAGGACGCGGCCCCTTGAGGGCCGTGCCGCAGGCCCGGAGCCGCCTTGCGACGCCCCCGGCGCGGCACCAACGCCGTTGTGCCGCGGGGTCGCCGTGCGGCCCTGGAGGCCGGAGGGGCGCCCCCTCGGCGCGGGAGCGCCGAGGGACAAGAGCGGGTACGCGTCGGGCTAAGCCGGCTTAGCCCGCGAGCGGCCCGTGTGCGGCGCGGCACGGAGGCCGCGACCGGCCGCAGTGATGCGACGCGCAGGGGATTCACGGCGTGTGACGGCGAGGGGGGCGCGGGGCCCCCGCCGGCACACGGCGTGAAGAGCGGCAGCGCGAACGCCCCTCCGGCCGGAACCGGGGGCGGCGGGGATCCGTGCTCGTCCTGCGGGCAGGGCGGCTTCGCTGGGATGGGGCGCTGCGGCACGTCGTGGCGGGGGAACCAAGGCGAGCGAAGGACGGCCGATGTGGGTAGGCTGTGAAGAGACGTCGAGCGGGCGAGGAGCGAGGGATGCCAAAGACGTTTCGATCGCAGCGGACGAAAGCCCCAGTCGTCTCCGGGACGACGAGTGCCGCGTATGCCTTACGACCCGCTCGAAAGGAGACGGGGGCGGCCCCCGCTGCGAGGAAGGCGCTCAAGCGATTCGAGAAGACCTGCTCCTTTGTCGGTCTCTCGCCCGCGGAGGTCGAGCAGATTCTGCTTTCCCGGGACGCCACCGCCTGGCACGTGGCCTTTGCCGCTTCCCCATTTGGGGGTGAGGCCACCGCACATCAGCTTGCTCTCGGGCTCTCGGCGCTGAGGTATGCGCGGGGGGACTTTGCCGTCGCGGAGAAGGTTGCTGCTGCCGGGGCACAGTCAATCCCGATGCGCGGTCGTGGGTGTAGGGAGAACAGGTGGGTGCTCTGGGGTTTGGTGCTCGAGTCGAAGCTGCGGCAGCTGCTTGAGGGCACTGCGGAGGAACGAGAAGCCCGAGCGCGAGAGATATTTGACCTTGCGGTGGAGTTGTTTGCGAACCAGCGGCCATTCGTGCATTCCGCGGCTCTCTATGCCCACGTGTATGACCCGCTCAGGGCGGTGGCAGAGATGCTCGACCAGCCCGTGCCGGTGTCCATTCGAGACCTTGAGAGGCGGGGTCGCGCTTCGGACGTCCGTGTAGCGGCGGGGCCACGTCAGAGCACCTTCTCGGTGATGCGGGATGGCCTGATCGCCATCTGGCGCCGAGATGGACCTGGATGGTGGCGCAGGCGCTATGAGGAGAAATTCGGCGAGCCGGCTCCGGATGATCTGATCTGGTATCGAGAGGGTCCAGCTGCTGGCTTTCAAACCAACCCGGACATGTGGCGGCTCTTCGATAAGGCAGACGACCGCGCCTATCTCCGCGCCATGGAGTCAACCTACCGTGCCGAGGCAGGACTCCCGCAACGTGGAGAGGGGTGGGTTACGCAGGTGTCTCTCGAGAAGATCGTCGCGGCGCTCTTTCCCGGTTTGGAGGTACGACGAGAGGCTCGGCTTCCGTGGCTCGAAGGTCAACGGCTCGATATCTTTGTCCCGGCGCTTGCGCTGGCGATCGAATACAACGGCATGCAGCACTACTTCCCGGTCGACCTCTTCGGTGGCGAACAGGGGCTGGCTGACCGACAGGAGATGGACCAGCGAAAGCGAGAGAAGTGCGCGGCCAACAGCGTCCGCCTCATCGAGTGGCGCTACTCCGACCCTGTGACCCATGAGACCGTGCGGACCCGGCTCGTTACCGAAGGCGTTCTTCCCGGGCCGGAAGGTGACGCACTGGGGGACGTCTAGGCCGAGCGGCTCCTGAAGTCTCTTTGGTCTCCGCTCAGGCAGTACGGTGGAGGCGTGGCCCCCGCCGGCGCGCGGCGTGAAGAGCGGCAGCTCGATCGCCCCTCCGGCCGGAACCGGGGGCGGCGTTTACCAGGTTGTGCCCTCGGGGAGCCCCTGTGCCTTCCAGAACGTCAGGCACTCGTCGAGGAAGCGAGTGTGCTCCGAGCCGGCTTGGAAGGGCTTCCCGGCCTTTCGGGCGATGTCGAAGAGGTAGTTGTGGAACGACACGTCGGCGCGACCGAAGTCCGTGAACTCTTTGAGCATGCGAGACAGCTTGATGCCGTGCCGGAGTAGAGGCTCGAGAAGGTCTACGTCGTCCGCGGCTATGAGGGTCAGCGGCTTCACGACAGGGTGCTTCGGTAAACCGGCTTCCCGGACCTGCTGCTGCAGGCGCTCATTCAGGAACTCGGCGACGAACGGTCCGCAGAGGGCGTGCTCATAGGTGACGATGACCGGATAGACGCGCTCGACGAACCGGTCCTTGAGGAGCCGCTCTGCTTCATTTGCGCCGGAGCGTCTGTCGAAGAGACGGGTCAAGGCGCGGACGATCTGACCCTTCTTGAGGAGACGCTCTTCGAGGAGGGCAAGGATCTTGTCGAGGTCGCGCCCGTACTTGAGCTCGTCCCGCACGAGGACGGCCTTGACCTCCACGAGTACGACGTCCGAGCCGTAGTCGACCAGCGCATCGGTGATCTCCTGGTCGTCCCGGTCGACGGGGCTGCGGATATAGGTGCCCTCCGGGAAGCACGGCTCGAGTGAGTCGTGGACGTAGTCCTCGAACAGCAGGCCCCAGGCGGGGAAGAGGGCTTTCTGCTGAGGGGGCGGAAGCATCTCCCTCACGCTCCAGAAGAGCCCGGTCGTGATCAGCATGCTCAGGAACGTGGCGTCCGTGCAGAGGTAACGCTCCTCAGGCAGGGCAATGAGTGGGCGAGCGCGGAAGGGGCAGATCGAGGCGTCGTGGATCGCCTCTTCCGGAGCCGGGGTGTGCGAAGGGAGGGTCTCGTAGGGAAGCGAGATCCGGTCGAGTGCGTTTCGAATCCCGTCGCGGCTGGGCGCGCTCTTCAGGGTCTCCGCCATCAATACCTCGATGACGCGACCAGGGTGAGGATCCGTCGTGAACTTCGAGACGAGGCCAGCCACGACGGAGAAATACTCCGGCAGCGTGAGGCCGACTTGGGCGTGAAAGGCCTTGCCCGCTTCGATGAGTATCGGGTCTTGCTCCCACCGGGGGCTGCGCGCCATCTCGAACGTCCGCCGCAGGGAATGGACCGAGGTCGGCGGATTCGAGACCTCGAACAGAGACATCATCATCGCGGCGACGTGCTTCTTTGCTGCGTCGCCGTCCTCCGGGCGCTCCCCCTTCGTGTCGCGCCCGTCGACGAGGAGGCTGGATACGTGGATGAGGGCGAGACCGATCTTCTGAAGCGTCTCCGTGGAGAGGGTGGGCTGATCGAAGTCCGGGCAGAAGTGCTGTGCGAGTCGGAGCGCGAGAAGGATCTGGGGACGGCAGAAGGCGACACCGGCATCGGGAGGCCGATGCTCGCTGTCGAAGGCATCGACGAGCTTGCGGACGGCGGGAGGCAGGAGGAGTGGACGCAGCAAAGAGCGGTCCCTCTCGACCGCCGTCCCCGGAGAGGCCGGGGAGAACGTCACTCCGAGTCGGCAGAGCAACGTCGTCATCGCGGAACGGGAAACGCCGCTGAAGTGCTGACGCACCTCTTCGAGGGAGGACTCCTTGCCGAAGAGCTCTCTGGGGGTGGCGTAGACGATTCCGTGATGCGGGACCGGCTGGGTAGGCCTGGCCACGGTGATCCGGTCTAGCTGGCCCGGCTCCTGGCGTCGGCCATCATGTCGATCATGCGCAGGACGGCCTTCTGGTCGTGGGGCGGGAGCTCCTGGAGGCGCTTGAGACGGCGCAGGAGGCGGAGATTCTCGATGGGGGGCTGGGCCTTGACGCGGGGGGCTCCGCTGCCGGTGGCCAGGACATCGGTGGAGATGCCGAGGACCTGGGCGATGCGTGCGAGGAGCTCGGGAGAGGGGCTCCCTCCCTCGGCCTCGTAATAGATGTAGCCGCGGCGGGAGATGCCAACCTTGTCGGCGATCTCGGCCTGCGTGAGTCCCTTGGCCTGGCGGAGCCTGCGCATGCGTTCTCCGACGGACTCGGGTGCGGGAGCCTCGGGCCTTTGTTTTCTCGTAGCCATGACGAGGGCGAGTGTAGGAGCGGAATCGGAGGGGACCGGGTCATGCACTTGATCGTAGAGTACGAATTTCGTACTCTACCGTCAACGGCTTATGAACGAAGTCCGGCCCCCCGTTTTCTCGCTAAGCCCTCTTGACACGGGTCGACGGAAACGAGGGTTTTCGGGTCGAACGGGGAGGAGGTGACCGATGGCGCGAATCCCCGACGAGCTGCTCCGGCGAATCCGTGAAGAGGTCCCGCTCGAGCGTCTCGCGGAAGCCCGGGGTGTCGAACTGAAGAGGCACGGCGCCGACCTCATCGGTCGCTGCCCCTTCCACGACGACCGCGAGCCCTCCCTCGTCGTCACGCCGGCCAAGAACCTCTGGCACTGCCTCGGGGCCTGCCAGACTGGCGGCTCGCCGATCGACTGGGTGATGAAGGCCGAAGGGGTGAGCTTCCGGCACGCCGTCGAGATCCTGAGGGCCGACCACTTCCCGACGATGGCGTCGCTCGACACCCCGCAGCGCTCCACCGTCCCGAAGCTGGCGCCTCCCGTCGACCTCGATGCCGACGACCGCGAGCTTCTCGGCCAGGTCATCGGCTACTACCACCAGACGCTCAAGGAGAGCCCTGACGCCCTCGCCTATCTCGAGAACCGGGGCCTCGTGCATCCCGAGCTCGTCGACCGTTTCCAGCTTGGCTACGCCAACCGGACCCTCGGCTACCGCCTCCCCGCTATGAACAGGAGGGCCGGCCAGGAGATCCGGACCCGGCTCCAGAAGCTGGGCGTCCTCCGCGACAGCGGCCACGAGCACCTCAACGGCTCGCTCGTCGTCCCGATCCTCGGCGAAGGGGGCGAGGTCCTCGGCGCCTACGGCCGGAAGATCACCCCGGCGCACCAGCTGCGCGCCGGCACGCCGCTACACCTCTACCTCCCGGGGCCTCACCGCGGCGTCTTCAACGTCGGAGCACTCGTCTCCTCGAAGGAGGTCATCCTCTGCGAGGCCCTCCTCGACGCCCTCACCTTCTGGTGCGCCGGCTTCCGTAACGTCACGGCCGCCTACGGTGTCGAGGGCTTCACACACGACCACCTCGCGGCCTTCAAGGCGTACGGCACCGAGCACGTCCTCATCGCTTACGACCGCGATGAGGCCGGCGACAAGGCCGCGGAGAGCCTCGCGAAGAAGCTCACCGCGGAAGGCATCGGCTGCTCGCGCGTCCAGTTTCCGAAGGGAATGGACGCTAACGAGTACGCCCTCAAGGTCCAGCCGGCGGGGAAGGCCCTCGGGCTTCTCCTCAGAACGGCGGCGTGGATGGGGAACGGAGCGAAAACCGCGAGCACGGCAAGCGCCGCTGCCGCGGCGCCGGCCGAGGCGGCTACGCCGCCTCCGGCCGCTCCCGTCTCCGCGTCGCCTCTCGCGCCCATCCCACCCGTCCCCGCCGTACGTACGTCCGAGCAGCCGGCCCCTTTAGCAGCTAAAGAAAAGAAGCTCCAGGGCGATGCCTCGCAGACCACCCCCGATCTCGACGAAGCCGTCGTCCCCCTCGGCGATCGCCGCTACCGCCTCCGCGGCCTGAAGAAGAACCTCGCCTGGGGCGTCCTGAAGCTCAACGTCCTCGTCACTCGCGAGGGCGCCGAGGCCGAGGCCCTCTTCGCGCCACCGTCGCCGCTCTCCGGCTTCTTCGTCGACACCCTTGACCTCTACTCGGCTCGCCAGCGCGCCGCCTTCGAGAAGCAGGCATCTCACGAGCTGGGCATGATCGAAGAGACGATCAAGCGCGACCTCGGCCAGCTCCTGCGGAAGGCCGAGGACTTCCAGCAGGAGAGCATCCGCAAGACGCTCGAGCCGAAGGAGAAGGCCGTCCTTCTATCCGAGGAGGAGACGGCCGAGGCCCTCGCCTTTCTCCGCGACCCGAACCTCCTCGGCCGCATCCTCGAAGACTTCGAGACCGGCGGCCTCGTCGGCGAGGACACCAACAAGCTCACGGCGTACCTCGCGGCCGTCTCGAGAAAGCTCGACAAGCCGCTCGCCGTCATCGTCCAGTCCAGCTCGGCGGCGGGGAAGTCGGCCCTCATGGAAGCCGTCCTCGGCTTCGTCCCGGAAGAGGAGCGCGAGAAGTACTCGGCCCTTACGGGCCAGTCGCTCTTCTACTTCGGAGAGGGCAAGAGCCTCCGTCACAAGATCCTGGCCATCGCCGAGGAGGAAGGGGCCGAGAAGGCGGGCTACGCGCTCAAGCTCCTCCAGTCCGAAGGCGAGCTGTCGATCGCCTCCACCGGCAAGGACCCGCAGACGGGGCGCCTCGTCACGCAGGAGTACCGGGTCGAAGGGCCGGTGATGATCTTCCTGACGACGACGGCCATCGAGATCGACGAGGAGCTCCTCAACCGCTGCCTCGTCCTGACGGTCGACGAGAGCCGGGAGCAGACGAGGCGCATCCACGAGCTGCAGCGGAGGGCCTCGACGCTCGACGGCATCCTGGCATTGCGCCGTAAGCCGAAGGCGCTGAAGGTCCACCGCAACGCCCAGCGGCTCCTGCGCCCGCTCCTCGTCCACAACCCTTACGCCTCGCGCCTCACCTTCCTCGACGAGAAGACGCGGATGCGGCGCGACCACGTCAAGTACCTCAAGCTCATCGAAGCCATCGCCCTTCTCTTCCAGTACCAGCGGGAGGTGAAGACGCTGACGGTCGACGGAGAGATCGTCGAGTACGTCGAAGCGACGCTCGCCGACGTCGGCCTCGCCAACCGTCTCGCCTCCGAGGTCCTCGGCCGGAGCCTCGACGAGCTGCCGCCGCAGACGCGGCGGCTTCTCGTCCACCTCGACGACCTGGTCACGTCCCTCTGCGAGAAGCACGGTGTCGCGCGGGAGGACCTGCGCTTCAGCCGGCGAGACGTGAGGGCGGCGACCGGCTGGGGTGACACCCAGCTGAAGGTCCACATGGCGCGGCTCGTCGAGCTCGAGTACCTGCTCCTGCACCGCGGAGGCCGGGGCCAGAGCTTCGTCTACGAACTGCTCTACCGGGGAGAGGGGAAGGACGGCTCGCGCTTCCTCCCCGGCCTCCTCGACATCACGGGCCTGGCCGAGTACGACGGAGAGCGGTCGGGGCTTTCGGCCGAGCGGTCGGCCCCCGGTCGGCCCTTGGTCGGGGGGTGGTCGGGGGCCGGTCGGGGTGAGGAAGACGAGTCGGACCTCGCTCCCCATGCGCACTTGAACGGTTTCTCGCACGAAGAGGCCGAAACTCCGCTCCTCGGAGCCACGCTCGGAATCCCGTCGTACCCGTTGCCCGAGCCGAAGCTCGTCCTCCGCCGCGCAGCGGGCCGGCTGTAGGAGCCGGGCCGTGACGAGCCCGGCCCGACGGCGCGCGGCAGCCCGAAGGAAGCGCGTCTTCGCCTTCCGCGACACGACCGACCCGCGGGGTTTCGTCGTCCTGCTGAAGGCCCATCTCGAGCACATGAAGGTCAGGGGCTACTCGGGGCGGACGGTCCTGTCGGCCGAGTGGTCCGTCTCGGACTTCGCCGTCTGGTGCCAGGAGCGCGACGTGATGAAGCCCCGCGACGTCACCAAGCCGATGCTCGAGCGCTACCAGCGGATGCTCTTCTACACGGAGAAGCCCGACGGCAGCCCGCTGACGCTCTCGACGCAGCACCACCGCCTCAGCTTCATCAAGCAGTACTTCAAGTGGCTCGCGCGCGAGAATCACCTCCTCTCGAACCCCGCCTCGGAGCTCGAGCTGCCGAAGGTGGAGAAGAGGCTCCCCAAGCACGTCCTGACGGCCACCGAAGCCGAGGCGATCCTGGCGCAGCCCGACATCCGGAAACCCCAGGGCCTGAGAGACCGGGCGATTCTCGAGACCCTCTACTCGACGGGGATCCGGCGCACCGAGCTGGCGGGCCTGAAGGTCTACGACGTCGACACCGAACGCGGCACGATCACGGTCCGCCAGGGGAAGGGCCGCAGGGACCGGGTCGTCCCGGTAGGGGAGAGGGCCGGGGCGTGGATCGCGAAGTACATCCGCGAGGCCCGGCCGGACTTTGTCATCGAGCCGGACCGCGGCTTCATCTTCCTCGCTGGCGAGGGTGAGCCCATCGCGCCGAAGACCCTCAGTCTGTACGTGAGCCGTTACGTGAAGGCATCGGGCGTGGCGAAGACCGGCTCATGTCACCTTTTCCGGCACGCCATGGCGACGCTGATGCTCGAGAACGGGGCGGACGTGAGGATGATCCAGGCCATCCTCGGCCACGTGAAGCTGACGACGACGGAGATCTATACGCACGTGGCGATCACGAAGCTCAAGGAGATTCACACGGCTACTCACCCGGCGGCGCGGCTGGGGCCGCGGAAGGAGGAACCCGATGCGGGCATCCCCGACTCGACCGAACCGGTATCATGAAGGGGCCATGGGCGAGCTGCCGCGCATCACCTTCAACGCCAAAGTCATGGGCGGAAAGCCGTGCATCCGGGGGATGCGCGTCACGGTGAGCACTGTGGTCGGGCTTGTCGCCACCGAGCACACGCACGCCGAGATCCTGGACCTCTATCCCTACCTGGAGGAAGAGGACATCCGGCAGGCGTTGCAGTACGCGGCCTGGCGCGCCGGCGAGGTCGAGATCCCTCTGGCCTCGGCGTGAAGCTCCTGCTCGACATGAACCTCTCGCCCCGGTGGGCGGAGCTCCTCCGTCAGGCCGGCCACGATGCCGTCCACTGGTCGACGGTGGGCCAGGCCACGGCGGAAGACCAGGCGCTGATGGCCTGGGCGCGCACGCACGGCTATGTCGTCGTCACGAACGACCTGGACTTCGGGGCGATCCTGGCCGCGACTCAGGCCGAGGGGCCGAGCGTGCTCCAGATGCGGACGGAAGCCGTCTCCCCGCACTCCTCGGCGACCGCCTCCTCAAGGCGCTCGAGCGCTTCGAAGGGGACCTCCTGGCCGGGGCGCTGATCACGGTGGACGAGCGCCGAGAGCGGGCCCGGCTCCTGCCGATCAAGCCCCAGCGCCCGGAGCCGACGAACTGAGCGGTCACCGCAGCGCTGCTTCCTCCCTTAGCAGAATGGGCCGCGTGAGACTCACGCGGCCCTTCGTGCCCTGGCCCTCGCGGTGCTGCTGGCGCCGCACGCCGAGGCCTCGCGCACGAGCGTGTGGGGGTCGAACCCACCCGCCTCACTCAAGGCGACGAAGACGGACGCGGCCGGCCTGCTCGCTTCGCTTGCGCCGGCTGCCGCCGCTGACATTGAAGCCGAAGAGCCTCCCGTCTTCAATCTCGGCGACATCGTCCTCGTCGACACCGCGAACGCCGACGCCGAGAACTTCGGCCTCGGCCCTCTGACGCTCGTCGACCTCAACCTTCTGCGAGGCCCGCCGCCGAGTTATCCGGAAACTCGCGTCAGGGGTTTCGAGCTTCTCCCGCCCTTCCGCGTCGGGGCATCGCCGACGCTAAGCCTCTGGCGGCGTCAGGCTTGCGGCGCGTTTAGCTGCGGACTCGTGTCGGATAGCCCCGAAGACCCGTGGGGGCTGTACAGCTGGGGAGACTTCCGAAAGGACGTCACGGACACGGCAAAGAGTGTCGGTGGTTTCCTGTCGGGGGCGGCCATTGAGTTAAACCCCGTTCTTCAGCTGTACAACACGGCAGCGACGCTGAATGCCCTAGCAGGGCGGACGAAGGAGCTCTACAGAAAGGGCGGGGCTTCAGCCGTCGCAGACGCTGCGGTCACCGATGTGGCCTCGTCTCTCCCGATCGTCAACACGGTCCTGAACGCCTCCCGGATCGTCGATACGTACGAGAGGGAGGGAGCGTTCGAAGGAGGGCGGCAGGTTTTCCGGACGACGAAGGCTGCGGCGACCGATGTGACTGCCGTTTACGGAATCGGGAAGGCCGCAACAGCACCAGAACCATCGATGTCGATAGTTCCGGAGGGTGGATGGTCCTTCCCGACGTCCGCGGGGCCGGCGTTCGGCCAGCGCTTGGCAGATGGCCGGATTGCAGGCGAGGGGCCTGGCGCGCAGTGGACAGGGGAGCAGACGTCCTCGACCTTCTCCATTGCAAACTCTCACCTGGAGAGGGCGGAGATCGGCGAACTGCTGGGGCGGCAAGACGTCAGTGTCTCGGGCACGACGGGAGCCGGAGCAGCGCGCCCACCACGCCATCACGTCTTCCCACAGGAGTTTCGAGACTGGTTCCTCGACAGGGGGGTGGAGATTGATCGGTTTACGTTGGCCTTGGACTGGGGAACGCATTCCGCTATCCACACAATGGGCTGGAACGAAGCATTCAAGAGCTTCATCGCCCGTGAATCAATACTGGGCCGGCCGTACTCGCGTCGCGAGGTTCTTCAATTCGGCGGGCAGATGCGCAGGGATTACGGGCTGCGGGACGTAAAGGTCCAAGGATTCGAGGATCCATAGGGAGGGACTGGTGAACGGGCTGAACGAAGGTGCGTGGAAAGGCGACTGGACCAGGCGACTTGCGGAGCGCATTCAGGCGAGTGGTCATGCCGATCTAAGGAGCCTCCTCTCCGCGAACCGGGACAAGTCCTACGAGGAGTTGGCGGAGCTTCTTGGCGAGGGCATCGCGCCGGTACAAGTACAGACACTGGAGGCAGTAGAGGCACCGTCGGAGGATGTGACTGCTGCAGCAGTCGAAGCACTCGCGAGGTTTCTTCGGGCATCCCTTCCAAACGGTTGGGGCGGAACCAGGTACTGGGAAAGCTCTGCGCTCGGAGCCCTCGCGCGATGGGAGGCCATCTGGTCGAAGCGCGTGACCACCTCGGGTGCGGCGGAAGCTCTCTTTCGACGCAACCCTCCGCTCGGCTGGCGACCGCAAGATGGAGCAGACCTGCTTCTGCGCGGGCTGCTTTGAGTCCGGCCTCCAGTGGATAGGGGTGGTGCTCTCGGTCGCGTCTGACCGGGGCCGTGTCTTCACCCGTGTATTACGACACCCTGCAAAGAGCACGCCGAGAGCGGGGCATCGCACGGCGCCCGCCGGGCGCCGTGGGACCGGGGAGAGCCCCCGACGGCTCCGGCGCGCGGGGCGAGGAGGGTGCGGGCGCGAGCACGGCGCGCGCCAGAGGCACCTCCTCGGACCTCCTCCTGTCGCGCGCCGTGCAGCGCCCCGCGGCCCAAAACTGCTTTGGGCCGCGCCGGCTGAAATGAAGCGCTCCGCTTCGCTTCGCGCAGGCCCCGCGCGCCTCCGGGGCATCGCCTCCACTCGCTGACGCTCGCTGCGGCGACGCCCTGCGGCCTAACAGAAGAGGGTCTTTGCGGAGTCTCGCGCAGGGAAGGCACGGGCTTGAGGTTGAGGGAACGGCGGTGTGATTGCCGGGGGTCGCGCGAGATTCCGCAAAGACCAGTTGAACGGGGCCGGATGGAGGGAGCTATGGCGGAGGGATGAGCGGCGCGAGCTTGGTGAAGGCGGGCCGGGAAGAGAGAAAGGCGAAGAGCGATGAAGCGGCGGGGACCGGGGGCGCAGCAGGGCGGGACACGGCAAGCATCCGCACTTTCCGGCAAGGTGGCCGGAGGTGATGACGGGAGACGAGAGGCGGTGCAGGTCGCTGGGTCGCGGCGGTCATGAGGTATCCCACTGGGCGGGGAGAAGGGGGCGCCGACGCAGGGGACCTTGATGGCAGACGGGACAGAGGCGCAGTGGTGGAGGCGGCGTTTCGGGGTCCGAGGGGACGGTCTGTCGCGAATCTTCGGGCGTGGGCGGATCTGGGCTGTACGGGGGGCCAGTGCGGCGGGATCGGCCAGGTAGGCGAGCGAGCCGAAGAAGCGGAGGCGGCCGGCCCGGAAGGCGGCGGCGAGGCCATCGAGGAAGAGTCGACGGAAGAGCCTGGAGAGGACCCGGACAGGCAGGAAGAAGCCGGCGGCAGGCGATCCATCGGCGACGATCGGGGGACAGGCCGCCGCCGGGGACGATGCAGTGCAGGTGCGGATGGTGAAGGAGGTTCTGTCCCCAGGTGTGAAGGACGGAGAGAAAGCCGATGCGGGCGCCGAGGTGCTTTGGATCGGCGGCGATGGTCAGGAGGGTCCGGGAGGCTGCGGAGAGCAGGAGCCCGTAGAGGAGCCGTTTGTTCTGCAGGGAGAGGTCGGCCAACGGGGCCGGAAGAGTGAAGACGACGTGGAAGTAAGGGACTGGCAGGAGCTCCGTGCGGCGCGCCTGGACCCAGCGGGATCGGGCCGAAGCCTGGCACTTGGGGCAGTGCCGGTTGCGGCAGGAGTTGTAGGAGATGGCCGTGTGGCCGCAGGCGTCACAGGCGTCGACGTGGCCACCGAGGGGCGCCGTGCGACAAGCCTCGATCGCCGCCAGGACGCGGCGGTGCTCCAGAGGAAGGACGGCGCCGACAGCGCCGCGGTAGGCCGGACCGTAGCGTCGAACGATCTCGGCCAGCTCCGGGCCGGACCGGCTCACGAGGCGTCAGGAACGCGATGCCAGGCCCGGGAAGGACTCGAGCCGGTCCAGCGGGCTCGTCGTCTCCCCGCTGGCCTTGTTGGAGACGTGGAGGTAGACCGCCGTGGTCGCCAGGCTCGAGTGCCCCATGAGCACCTGGATGGTGCGCAGGTCGGTGCCGGCTTCGAGCAGGTGCGTGGCGAAGCAGTGGCGCAGGGTGTGCGGCGTGATGCGCTTCTTCAGGCCGCTGGCCCGTGCGGCCTCTCTGACAGAACCTCTGGATCGACGTAGCGTCCAGCGGCTGTCCGGCGACACCGCCGGGGAACAGGAAGCCTCCCTTGGGGTGCTCGGCTCTCCAGTAGGCCCGGATCAGCTCCAGCAGCCGGGGAGAGAGCATGACGTAGCGGTCCTTGTGGCCTTTTCCGCTGCGGACCCGAATCACCCGCCGCTTGCTGTCGATGTCGGTGGCCCGAAGCGCCGTCAACTCCGAGACGCGAAGGCCGGCCCCGCAGGCAATGGCCAGTACGGCGCGGTGCTTCAGGCTCGCGATGGCGTGAAAGAACCGAGAGACTTCCTCCGGACCCAGGACGACCGGAAGCCTCTTCTCCTTGCGTGCGTACGGAATCGTCGCGATGGGCCAGCTGGCGCGCAGCGTCACGCCGTAGAGAAACCTCAGGGCCGCCACGACGCAGTTGAGGGTCGAGAAGGCCACCTTCCTTTCCCGGGTCAGGTAGATCTGGTAGAGCCGAATCTCTCGGGACCGAGGAGCCTGGGGACTTCCCGAAGTGCTGGGCGAACTTCTGGACGTAAAGGTGTAGCTCTCCTGGGTCCTCTTGGCGTAGTTGCGGACGGACATGTCTTCGAGCATTCGCCGGCGAAGTGGTGTCATGCGCTGCTCCTTTCTGACGAAAGGATGAGCGGGACAGCCCGGCGATCACCCGGAGGCGCCCAGGAACGCCCTTACCGCGAAGCGGTTTAGTTCAACAGAGTTAGGCCGACACCGCCGGGTGCGTGCGGAGCTCGCTGCGCTCGGTCGCTGAAGGGCCTGTCACGTCGCTCGCGAACGCGCCGCCGCACGCGCCTGCGGTGCTCGCGAGCTGCGCTCCTCGGCCCGGCGTCGGCGCGAACGAGCGCCGCGCCAGGCCATCGACAGCGGAGGCGTCGGCTACGCCGACGCGGCGCTGAAGCGCTGGCACTACGGGCGCGAAGACCGGGGCGCGGACCTCTGCGCTCCTCGCTTCGCTGCGGTGCTCGAGCACCGCGCCCCGAGCGCCCTCGCGCCAGCGCGACCGGGCGCCGCCGGAAGCGGCTAAAGAAAGAAGCCGCGCGGCCCTTCTCGCCGAACGTCTTCTGCATCGGAGGGCTTGCAGGCAGAAGACGTCTGCCGCGGAGGCCGCTGCGGCTAACGATTTCTGCCACTTTCTCGCTGACGTCGCGATCGTCGGGAGCTGCTCCTCACCGAGGAGATGCGGCTGCATCTCCTCATAGCAGGGACGGGGCCGAAGGGGCGGGGCTTGTCCGGGGCGAGCGCAGCTCGCCGCGAAGCGGCCGTAAGGCCCTGGACAAGGTCCGCCCCGAAGGCCACCCGGAGCCCCCGTGCGCCCCGGTCCTCGGCCGTCAAGGAGCGGCTCTACGAGCCTCGCGCTTCGCGCGTCCTTGACCGCCTGCGGGCCGGAGCGCGGTGTCTCTGATATCGCGGAGCCCATTCGGTCTCCGCGTCGACGAGTCGCCGCGGGACGACGCCGAGGCTCGAGCTGCTTCCTCCTCTTAGCCGCTGCTCTCGTCGGTCTCTTCTTCGCCGCCGTCGTCGTCGAGGTCCTCGCCGTCGTCACGGTCCTCGTCGTCGTCCGCCCTGGCGGGAGGCTGCGGACTCGAGCAGCCGCACTGACAGGGCATCGAGCGCCGCGCCGAGAGGCGCCACCGCTGAGGGGATGCCCGGCGCGAGGGCTGCCCCTCGCCGCAGCCCTCGTGACGGGCGTTTAGCTGCTCGTGCGGCCGTGAAGCGGAAGCTGAGCTTCCGTAGGCCGCGCGCACCTTGCGACCCCGGCGGTGACCGTCGAATTCGTTCGACGGCAGGGCCGGCAACGCCGGCCCCGGAGGTGGGAGGGGCGCCCCTCGCGGCCAGCGGCCGCGAGCTTGAGATTGCCCCGTGGGGCCGAATGCGTATTCGGCCCCAGCGGCCCTTACGCGACGCGGCGCGCAGGCCGCCCTCGGCCGGAGGGACGCGGCGCGTAAGGGATTCGCGGCGCGTGACTGGCAGGGGAAATTGGGGCCCCGCCCGGCGCGCGCCGTGAAGAGCGGCGGCTCGATCGCCCCTTCCGCCGGAGCCGCCGGGCGCGGGGATCGGGTCCCCTCCCCTCGGGCGAGGGATTACTCCTCGCCGAAGAAGTCGGAATCGATCCGCTTGACGATGTAGGCCGTGGCGGGGGAGACGCCGAGATCGAAGTCGATCATCAGCTGGGCCAGCTGGGCACTGTCGATCAGCGCGACCTTCGAGTCGATGCCGGCGGCGTACTGCCGCGCCTCGTCGGAGAACGCGCTCGTAGTGATGAAGACGCCCTTGCGGGCCCTGCGGCCGTGCAGCGCTCCCACGAACTTCTGGATCTCGGGCTGCCCGACCGTCCCCTCCCACCGCTTGGCCTGCAGGTAGATCACGTCCAGACCGAGCCGGTCCTCGTGGATCATCCCGTCGAGCCCCTCGTCGCCGGAGCGGCCGAGGGCCTCGCCGGCGTCCTGGCGCGAGCCCGCCGGCACGCGATGGCGACGCTGATGCTCGAGAACGGGGCCGACGTCCGGATGATCCAGGCGATTCTCGGGCATGGGAAGCTGACGACGACGGAGATCTACAAGCACGTGGCCATCACGAAGCTCAAGCAGGTCCACACCGCGACGCACCCGGCGGCGCTCCTGCTGCCGCGGGGGAGGACCGATGGACGCGAGCTATAGAATGGAGAGCGTGACGAGACAGGATCTGCTCACCGAAGCCCTCAAGCTGCCGCTCGCCGAACGAGCCGAGCTCGCCAGCGAACTCCTCCAGACGTTGGAGGATGAGGAAGACCTGCGCGACCTCCAGGAGGCACGTCTGGAGATGGAGCGTGAGGGGACGATTCCTTGGGAGAAGGCCAAGGCCGAGCTTGGGCTGAAGTAGCTCGTCGTGGCCTATCGACTCGAGCTGTCCACCAGGGCGCTGCGTGACCTGAAAAAGCTTCCGGAACGGGTCCGTCAGCGTCTTCAGCCGCACATCGATTCGCTCGCCACTGATCCACGTCCTCCCGGCGTCGTGAAGCTCGAAGGCGACGAGAACGCCTACCGGATCCGCGTCGGCGATTACCGGGTCCTCTACGAGATTCACGATGCCGTCTTGCGCGTCGCCGTCGTGAAGGTCGGGCACCGCCGCGAGATCTATCGATGAAGAGGTCGGCACGCCTCGCGAAGGCACTGGGCGAGCCCCGCAGCGTCACACTGGAGGAGTTCGAGAGAGAACTCGAGGCCTGAGCCGGCTGCCGGAAAGGCGGCCACAGCGAACGCACGGACGCGACTCGAAGGTCACTAACGGAGGCGAGGGCGCTGCGAGCGGGGACGGCAAGCCCGCCGGCCGCGCGGTTATCGCTGAAAACCGGGGGACGGATCAGGGGTTGCTCAGGACTCCGACGTCCGAGGACTTCGGTGGGCGGGACCCTCGGGCTCACCGATGATGTCCGTCTCGAACAGGATGCCAACTTCGACACCTAACGTGCCGGCGATGCGCAGCAGGTTGAGCACAGCGAGATTCCTCTCACCACGCTCGATCCCTCCGATGTACGTCCGGTCGAGGCCGCATCTGTCGGCGAAACCTTCTTGCGACCAGCCCCGCTTCGTACGGAGTGCCCGGATCCGGATGCCAAGAGCTAGGAGCTGCGGGTCACGTGCCACGCGCACGAGGCTAGCCCCTCGGGGTCGATAAGGCGACGGACAATAGAACCGCGGTCGATGAAGCCGCGGTTGATTCATAGCCGGACTATGAGTAGTATTCTGAACATGCCACGAAATGGCGACTCCGCCGCGGAGGAACCGAGCTCGGACGAGGAACTCCCTCCTCCTGGCATCTCCTCCAACCCCCGCGTCATGGGTGGCAAGCCCACGATCCGCGGGACCTGTGTGACAGCGTCCACGATCGCGGGGCTGCTCGCGACGGGGCACTCGGAGGCTCAGGTGCTTGCTCTCCACCCGTACCTCGAGGCCGACGACATCCGGGCCGTAGAGCGATGGACGAAGGAGCAGGAAGCGGCGAACAGCCGCTCGGAGACCGGCGGGCGGAATCGGTCCGATGGCTGACGCGGCCCTCGTCCTTCGCCTGACTCCCGGGGAGCTGTACGACCTGCAGGAGGGGCTCGATGTCTACGGGGAGGAACGCCTCGCCTCGTACCGGACGTGGCTGAAGTTCGGGTCACGGTGCGAGGCGGCGCTCGCGCTGAGGGACTACCGTCGCGTCGGGCGCCTCTTCCGGGAGATCGAGAAGCGTGCGGTGGCGGAGGAGGCGCGGTGAGCCCCCGGCTCGCTCCCTCGAACTCGCGTCGGGGACCTGCGGGGGCACGCGCCCGATGCGACGCGCGCGTCGAGATCGAGGCGGAGAGCTGGGAAGACGAGAGGGGAGACGGCGGCCTTCTCCGGTGCACCCTGCGCGTGAACGGGCTCCCGATGCACCTCGAGGCGGTCGCGGTCCGGAAGATTGGTTCGGCGGGGATCGTCGCGGCCGTGCAGGAGGACGAGGAGCGTCTCGCGGCGCTCGACGGGATGTACGCGGCGAGGTGGGCGACGCTACCCATCGTTCCGCCCGGGCGTCGGAGGGCCCGGCCGTTTGTCCTGAACGCCGTCCCGTTCGGCGACTGACTATGCGACGCCGACAGACCGAAGTCCTGCGATGGTTGGACGAGCAGCTTCCCTCCGACCCCGCTTTCGCGCGAGCCGTCGAAGAACGGCTGCGGGACATGCGTGTTGAGAGCGAGGCTGCCGAAGTGCAGGACAAGGCCACGCATTCCCGGGCTCGGAAGAGGAACAGACGATGACGACGACGATTCCGAGGGAGCGCGCGATAGCGGCGGCTATGAAGCTCCCGGCGGAGTCATGGGCCCTCCTCTTCGAGCTCCTCATCGGGGATATCCCTGTCGAGACCGACCCAGAGGTCGAGGCCGCGTGGCTCGCGGAAGTGGAGCGCCGGATGAGGGAGACGGACCCGTCCAAGCTGATTCCAGGCGACGTCGTGTTTGCAAGAGTGCGAGCGGCGATGGGCAAGCCCCGACCGGAGCGCTCCCCGGTCGAGGTCAGCGGGGTCATCCTCGCCGTGCGGGACGTGATCGAGGCCTGCGAGGCTCTGCCGGTCGCAGACCGGCTCGAACTCGCGGGCCGGTACCTCGAGCGGGAGCAGGCGAGCGGGCAGTCGCGGCATCCGCGGACGTGGCTCGAGGACTCGGCCCGCTGGCTGACGGCAGCCAGGGCGGCAGAGTGCTGACGGGCGGGGAAAGAGGGACGGCGTGGGGATGTTCGACGTCTACCAGCCGATCCCGGGTCTGGCGTGCCCGATCTGCGCGAGGCGGCTCAGGATCTGGCAAGGGAAGGAGGGCCCGCGGCTCTGCCTCGTCTTCAGGCAGGGCGTGTTCGACGCGATCGGCACGGCGCTCGACGGGTGGCCCGTGTACCAGAAGCTGTATGGAGACCCCATCCGCCTCCGGTCCGTGTTCCACATCTACTCGTACGACTGCAGGCGCCCCGTCCCTACGCCGCCCGGAACGAAGAGAACGGGTCGACGTAGCGGGGCGGAATGGGATGGTCGAGCCGCCAGGTGATGCTCATCGGCCGGGAACCGTGATGACGCACGTAGCGCGCGGGGCCGAGGAAGACGAACGGGGCGGTCGTCCCGAGGTCGGTGTCGCGGTTCTCGCGGACGAAGAGAAAGACCCGGTGGCCGTCCGTGTGGCCTTCGCGGTAGCGCCTGCCGGTGGGGGAGTCCTCGGGTGTGGTGCTCTGCGACTGCCAGTGGAACTCCGTGGGACTGACGGCGTAGTCGGCGTAGCGGGTCGACGACGAGAAGAGCTTCTCGGACTTGTTGATCGTCACGAAGAAGAGGTCTGCGTTCTGGTCGCGGAGGAAACGCACGCCCGTGCCAGCCAGCTTGCGGGGTGCATCGAGGGTCGAGTCGCCGGTGCCAGCGAGGATCTCGTCGCTCGTGTAGGAGTGGTGGAGGAGGAGCGGCCAGGAGGCCTCGGGCCGGATCGACGTGCCGTGGGGACGGGTGGCGGTGACGATCTCGGCGAGCTGCTCGAATTCGCTTGCGAGTTCGGCATTCGCGGCCAGCGCCCCGAGGACGGCCGAGCGCAAACGCGGGCGCGAGTCGTAGTCCCAGAGGAGACCCGCGAGCATGGCGAGGAGTCGGTCGTCGTCCGGGGAGGATGGGCCGCCGTCGGCGGATGCGGTTTTCCAGAGGTGCTGCCAGTTCTCCTGCCGGAGGCGGTCGGAGACGTGAAGGAGGCGCTCCATCCGGGCGTTGAGGAGAGTCTCGCCGGGCGGGGGCGGCTCAGCGAGGAAGCCCGCCCGCCGGCGCAGGGCCGTCCAGCCGCCGACCGCCTTTGCGTAGACGTCGTCCACGGGGCGGCGGGACTCGTCGAGGAACTGATGAAGGGTTGTCTCCGCGCCGCCGGGGCAGCGGAGGAGGTCGGCCCTGAGGCCCGCGACGTTCGTCGCGAGCGCGCTCCGGAGGTTCTCGAGCACGAGCGACCGGGACTTCCTGTCGAGGCGGAGGCTGCAGCCGGGTGGGAGGAGCGGGAAGCCTCGCTCGACGTCCTCGACGAGGCGGCGGCGCGTCAGGCCCGTCAGGACCCAGAGCCGCTCCTCGAAGCGGAACTCCCGCCGATGCTGGCCGATGAAATCGAGGACGAGGACCGACGACTTGCCCGGCGCGAGACGCAGGCCTCGGCCGAGTTGCTGCTGGAAGAGGAGGGAGCTTTCCGTGGGACGGAGGAGGAGAAGCGTGTCCACGTCGGGGATGTCGACCCCCTCGTTGTAGAGATCGCAGGTGAAGAGGACGTTGACGTCGCGGCTCACGAGGCGAGCCGGGGCGGAGACACGAACCTCGTCCGGGACGCCGGCGTGGACGGAGAGTGCCGGGATGCCAGCCTCGTTGAACTTGCGGGCCATGAAATCGGCGTGGGCCACGCTGACGCAGAAGCCGAGGGCCCGGGCCGTGCGCGGGTTGCCGTGCTTCTCGCCGAACTCGTTGAGGATCGTCCGGACTCGCAGGTCGTTGCTCGTGTAGAGGTTCGTCAGTCCGTCGACGTCGTATCCCTTGCGGGACCAGCCGACGGTCGTCAGGTCGGTCCCGTCGGCGATGCCGAAGTAGTCGAACGGCGCGAGGAGGCGCTTGTCGAGGGCGTCCCAGAGCCGGATCTCGGCGGCGGGGCGGCCCCCGAACCAGTGGAGGATGTCCCGCTGGTCGGTCCGCTCCGGTGTGGCCGTCAGGCCGAGGAGGACCCGGGGTCGGAGGTTGTCCAGGATGGGTTGATAGCTGTCGGCCGCGCCGCGGTGGATCTCGTCGACGACGACGTAGTCCCAGTAGTCGGGGCCGTGGCGCGCGAGGAGCCCCCGCGAGTTGAACGACTGGACGCTGGCGAAGAGGTGGTCGACGGAAGCCGGTTCGTTGCCTCCGCCGAGGCGCTCGCCGAAGGACCCGTCGCGCAGGACGTTTCGGAAGGCGAACTGCGCCTGCTCCAGGATCTCGTCCCGGTGCGCCACGAAGAGCAGGCGGGGCCGTCCGCCGGCGGCCTCGGCGAAGCGCCGGTAGTCGAAGGCGGCGACGATGGTCTTGCCGGTCCCCGTTGCAGCGACGACGAGATTGCGATTTCGTCCGAATTCATCGCGCTCGCGACGGAGGTCCTCGAGGATCTCCTCCTGGAAAGGGTACGGGCGGAGGTCGAAGAAGAACCTCAAGGTCTCGCTGCGATCCGAGGCGGCTCCAAGGGCTTCCCGGAGCCTCTTCTGTCCGGGGGCGTCGTTCGGCTGGAGCCGTTCGAACTCCACGTTCGCCCAGAGCGTCTCGAACTCCCCGCGGAACTTCTCGATCGTGTCCGGATCGCTCTTCTCGGAGAGCTTGACCGTCCACTCGAGGCCGTCGCCGAGGGCTGCCGCAGAGAGGTTGGCCGAGCCGACGTAGGCCGTGCTGAGGCCCGTCTCGCGGTGGAAGAGCCACGCCTTGGCGTGGAGGCGCGTGCGCCGCGTGTCGTAGGAGATTTTCACGTCGACGCCGGGGAGGCGTGCGAGCGCCTCCAGCGCCGCCGGGTCGGAGGCGCCCATGTAGACCGTCGTCAGGAGCCGGAAGGAGCGGTGGGCGGCGGCGAAGGTCTCGAGCGTCTCGCGCAGCTGCTGCCACCCGCGCCAGGTGACGAACGCGACGATCGCGTCGACGCGATCGGCCGTCGGGATCTCGGCGATGAGCTCGGCCCCGAACCGGGGGTCCCGCCGGGCCCCGGTGAGGAGGCTCGTCCGCCCGAGGGGCGTGGCGGGCCGGGGCGGGGCGGCAGGCGTGGAGTAGACGGCCTCGAGAAGCTGGGCGGGGGACTCGAGGCTCCGCTCGAGTTCATCCTCCTCCAGAGCCGAAGAGGTTCGCGAGAAGAGCCGTTCCAGGAGGTCGTTGCAGAGAGCAATCCTCTCCGGGCCGGCCTCCTCGCCCCGGATCTCCTCCAGGACTCGCTGGATTTCCGCGCCGACGGCGCGGGCCAGGAGCTGCGGCGCCTCGTCGTCGGTGACCCGGCGTTCCGAGACGCCCCGGAGGTGGAGCGCCGCGACGGCCCGCCGGAGGCGGCGTGTCAGCAGGTCCTCGTAGACCCCGTCTCGCAACGAATCGGGCATCTGCTCCCCCTGTGCCAGGATAGCGAGGGATTCAGGAATCGGGGGACTTCCCGCAGGCGGGTACCCGGATCCCGCAGCCCAGTTCTGTCGTACTCCCCGAGCCGTGTCCTCCTCCCCGCCAGCCGGCAGCACCAGGAGAACGTTGCCATTGCGGCGTGGCATATTTGTGCCATGCCAACGGTGGCCCGGAGGAACTTCCACGTGCCGCTTCCCCCGGAGACCTACGACGCCCTCCGCGAGGAGGCGGAGGCGAGGGGGATTCCTGCGACGACGCTCGTCGGGGAGGCCGTCGAGGGGTGGCTCGACGACCAGAAGTCGAACCGGCTCCGGGACGAGATCGCCGGCTACGCCCTCGAGATGGGTGGGACGGGCGCAGACCTGGATTCCGAGCTCGAGGCGGCGGCCGAAGCCGAGATGAAGGCGGTCACGGGACGAAGGTGAGGGAAGGCGAATGTTGCCCTCTGCCACCAGGTGACGACGCTGGACCGGTCGAAGCTGGCCCGGAAGATCGGCTCCCTTTCGCCGACGGATGCCGGCCGTCTGTCCGCCGGGCTGATGGCGGCTCTCGACCTGGGTTGACCCTTTCTACCGCCCCAGGTGCTGCATCGCCTCCGTCGGCGAGTACGAGTCGGTGAGCATCGGCACCCCCTCGGTCCGGAGCTCGCCGTCGTAGAACGTCCGCGCCCAGGCGGCGATGGCGGGGTTGCCGAAGGCCTTCGCCACGCGGTCTCCCTCGGCGAAGACGCGCTCCTTCGAGAGGCGGTCGGTCGACATCGAGGCGACGAGGATGGCGCTTCCCGAGAACGTCTTCTCGCCGCTCGAGAGCTCGGGCGAGAGGATGGCGACGTTGGGGAAGACCCGCTGGGCGGAGCGGACGACGGCCCAGAAGAGACGCTGGTCGTGGCCCATCGTGAGGCCGGCGAGGTTTCCCGCGAAGATGCCGCCGGGGGCGAGGCGGTCGCGGCAGAGCTCGAAGAACTCGAGGGTCGTCAGGTGGAACGGGACGCTGTCGGAGAAGAAGGCGTCGAGGAAGATGGCGTCCCACGGGCCCTTCTCGCGCACGAGGAGGGAACGGCCGTCGCCGACGAGGACGCGGTCGTTGGCGTCGGGCCGGAAATCGAAGTACTTCTCGGCGACCCGGACGACCTCGGGGTCGATCTCGACCGAGGTCGTCGCGATCTGGGGCGCCTTCTCCGAGAAGTAGCGCGGAATCATCCCGGCCCCGAGGCCGATGACGAAGACGTTCTTCGGGAGCTCCTTCCGCCAGAGGAGGGCTGCCGCGAGGCCGTTGGGGTAGAGGAAGTCGGGGATCCGGCCCGAGGCCCGGTCGACCATTCCCTGCGCGAAATTGTTGAAGTAGAGGGCGCGTCGGGGGCCGACGTCGACGACGAGGAGCCGGTGGTAGGCCGTCTCCTTCCGGAAGACGACGGTGCCGCCGGGGAGCGGCGAGGCGACCGTCTCGGGGCGGAAGACGAAGACGCCGGAGGCCGCCAGGAGCCCTCCCGCGGCGACGGCGAGGCGGAGCCCGAGCCGCTCGCGCGCGGCGAAGGCACCGGCGAGCACGAGAACGGCGCCGAGGCCGAAGAGGATCGGCTCGATGGGGAAGGCGGGGATGAGGAGGAAGGCCATCGCGAAGGTGCCGACGATGGAGCCGGCGGTGGAGATGGCGGCGAGGGAGCCGGCGGTCCGCCCTATCGACCCGACGTCGCGGGCCGCCAGGCGGGTGGCGAAGGGGGAGATGGTCCCCATGAGGACGCTCGGGAGTGCGAAGAGGAGGAGCGCCGCCAGGAGCGCCTGGAAGCGCTCCGGGAAGGGCGCGGCGGCGCAGAGGGCGAGGAGGGGCGCCGGGCGGGCGAGGAGGAGCCAGAGGGCGAAGCCGGCCGCGACGAGGATGCTGCCGAGGAGGGCGTGGCTGGGCCGGCGGTCCGCGAGCTTTCCGCCGAGGGCGTAGCCGGTCGAGAGCGAGACGAGGAACGTCGTGATCAGGGCGCCCCAGACGAAGATCGAGGTGCCGAAGACGGGGGCCATGATCCGGCTCCCGGCGATCTCGAGGCCCATGAGCGCGGCTCCCGAGAGGAAGACGACGGTGTAGAGGCGAAACACCGGCGGATCTTATGGGGCTTCCCGGCAATTTGACCCGCCCTCCGGCCCGCCGCTATGCTTTCGGCGAGGAGACTGCGCTATTCAACACGGACCGTTACCCCTGAACCTGCCCGAGTCCGGGCTCAGCGCGCTCTTCGGTGTCCACGACGAAAACCTGCGGCTCATCGAGGACGCCTTCGGCGTTGAGATCTCGGCTCGAGGCGGCGTCGTGACGCTGAGCGGCGAGCCCGAGGGGACAGAGCGGGCGTCTCACCTTCTCTCGGAGTTCTCCCGGCTCATCACCCGGGGCTACCTCCCGAAGAAGGTCGACATCCCGAGCGCGATCCGGATCGTCAAGGAAGACCCGACCGCCTCGCTGGTCGACTTCTTCGAGAACCGGTCGGTCGGCGCGGCGCTCCGCAGGGTCGTCTCGCCGCGCAACGTCCGCCAGCAGGAGTACCTGCAGGCGATCGGCGAGCGCGACGTCGTCTTCGCCATCGGCCCGGCCGGAACGGGGAAGACCTACCTCGCCGTCGCGATGGCCGCCGCCGCGCTCCTGGAGAAGCAGGTCGCCCGGATCGTCCTCTGCCGCCCCGCGGTGGAGGCGGGCGAGAAGCTCGGCTTCCTGCCGGGCGACCTCGCCGAGAAGGTGAACCCCTACCTCCGCCCGCTCTACGACGCCCTCTACGACATCCTCGGCTACGAGAAGGTCGGCCGGCTCATGGAACGGCAGATCATCGAGGTCGCCCCGCTCGCGTTCATGCGGGGCCGCACGCTGAACGACGCGTTCATCATCCTCGACGAGGCGCAGAACACGACCTCCGAGCAGATGAAGATGTTCCTCACGCGCCTCGGCTTCGGCGCCAAGTCGGTCATCACGGGAGACATCACGCAGATCGACCTCCCCCCGGGCAAGGTCTCGGGGCTGAAGGAGGCGATGCGGATCCTCTCGGGGGTCGAGGCGATCCGCTTCATCCGGTTCGACCACCGCGACGTCGTGAGGCACCCGGTCGTCCAGGCGATCGTGAACGCCTACGACATCTTCGAGAGCGGCCGGTCGGCCCCCGACGTCCAGGGCCGGTCCCGCGCCGCCTCGGAAGAGGCGTGAGCCGGCCGTGGCCCACGACCCTCCAGAACGGCGCGCGTCCCGCGTCTCGAGCCCCGCGCCCAGAGCCCCGCGCGTAGCGCCCCGAGCCGAGGTCACCTCGGCGGTAAGGACGGGCCCCTCGGAGCGCCGGGTGGCGGCGTGGACCGAGGCGATCCTCGCCGCGGCCGCCCCGCGCGGCCGGGCCACGGTCTCCGTCCTCCTCTGCGGCGACGCGCGGATGCGGCGCCTGAACCGGGAGTTCCGGAAGATCGACCGCCCTACCGACGTCCTCTCGTTCCCGGCGGGGGACCCGGCGTTCCTCGGCGACGTCGCCGTCGACGTGCCGTACGCCGCGCGGCAGGCCGCCCGGCGCGGGCACTCGCTCGACCGCGAGGTGAAGCTCCTCCTGGCGCACGGGGTCCTCCACCTCCTCGGCCACGACCACGAGACGGACGAGGGGGAGATGTTCCGCCTCCAGTCGCGGCTCGTGAGGAAGGTCTTCGGGCCGGGCCCCGACGGCGTTCCCGGGGACGAGGCATGACGAGCTTCGCTGCCGGGACGGGCCTCGCCTTCTTCTTCTCCTTCGCGTTCGTCCTTCTCTACGCGCTTCTCTCCGCCTTCGCGCAGGCTCTCGAGAGCCTCTCCTCCATCCGGAGGAAGTCGCTTCTCGAAGGGCAGGAGGGGAAGTTCGGCAGGCTCCTCGCGCCCGACAACGTCCTCATTTCGCGCGTCGCCGTGAGGCTCACCGCGCAGGGCTGTGTCCTCGCCGGGCTCCTCTCGCTCGGCACGGGGCTCGCCGGGCTCGTGGTGCCCGAGCCGTACCTCATCTCGGCCGTGTCGATCCTCCTCGGCTGGATCGTCATCGAAACCGTCGTCATCCGCACCGTGGCGCGCCGCGGCGCCGAAGACCTCCTCGTCGACTTTTCGTGGCTCATTCCCGTCGTCCTCCTCTTCGCCACGCCGCTCTACCCGCTCCTCTCGCGCCTCGTGACGCCCGTCGAGGACGACGGGGACGACGAGCCGGTCTCGGCGGCCGAGAAGGAGGCGGAGAAGGACGCCGACGTGAGGGCTCTCCTCGACATGGCGCGCGAGGAAGGGATTCTCGAGAAGCACGAGGAGGAGCTCGTCTCGCGGGCCGTCGACTTCGGCGACCGGACGGTGCGCGAGGTGATGACCTCCCGCCCCGACATGGTCGTCGCCGAGGCGGACCTGCCGTTCGAGAAGATCGCCGACCTCTTCGAGAAGACGAAGTACACCCGGATTCCGCTCGTCGAGGGGGGCGTGGAGAAGCCGATCGGCGTCGTTCACGTGAAGGACGTCTTCGCGGCTCTCCGGACTCCCGTTCCGCCCCCGAACGCGCGCGCTGGCCCGGCCGGTCCTGTTCGCCCCCGAAACCCAGACGATCACGACGCTCCTCTCCGACTTTCGCCGCCGCCGCCAGCACCTGGCGATCGTCGTCGACGAGTGGGGGGCGGTCGCGGGCGTCGTCACGCTGGAAGACCTTCTGGAGGAACTTGTGGGAGAGATCGCCGACGAGCACGAAGACTCCATCGACCCCGTCATCCCGCTGGCCGAAGGGGCGTTCACCGTGGCCGGCCGGGTTCGCGTGTCGGAGATCGCCCAGCTCTTCGACGCCGACCTCGAACCGGGCGACTACGACACGGTCGCCGGTCTCCTCTCGGCGCGCCTCGGGCACATCCCGCGGCCCGGTGAGGAGGTCGAGGACGGCGGGCTCCGGTTCGTCGTGGAGGACGCCGACCGCAAGCGCGTCCACCGGGTGAAGGTGATGCGTCCCGTGGGGGTCGCGTGAGCCGCCGCGCCGGGACCGTCGCGGTCGCCGGGAGGCCGAACGCGGGGAAGTCGACCCTCGTCAACGCCCTCGTCGGGACGAAGGTCGCCATCGTCTCCGACAAGCCGCAGACGACGCGGCGCCGCGTGCTGGGGATGCTCAACCGGCCCGACGGCCAGATCGTCTTCGTCGACACGCCGGGACTCCACCGGCCGCTCCACCGGCTCAACCGGGGGATGCTCGACGAGGCGATGGAGGCGATCCTCGACGTCGACCTCGTCGTCCTCGTCATCGACGCCGCCGACCGGGAAGGGGCGGGCGACCGCCACGCCCTCGAGCTGGTGGGCAAGGCCAGCTCGCCGCGGATCTGCATCCTGAACAAGGTCGACCTCGTCGCCAAGCCCAAGCTTCTCCCCAGGATGGCGGCGCTGCAGGCGACCGGCCTCTTCCAGGAGATCGTCCCGGTCTCGGCCCTCTCGGGCGACGGCCTCGCCGGGCTGCCGGAGCTGATCCTGAAGTACCTCCCCGAGCAGGAGGATCTCTACCCGGCCGACACCGTGACGATGTCCGACGAGAAGACGCGCGTCGCCGAGCTCATCCGCGAGAAGTTCCTCGAGAGGACCCGCGAGGAGATCCCCTACGGCCTCGGCGTCGTCGTGGAGGAGTGGAAGGTCGACGAGGTGAAGAACCTGACGCTCGTGACGGCGACGCTCGTCGTCGACAAGGAGAACCACAAGCGGATCGTCATCGGGCTCGGCGGCCAGCTCATCCGCGACGCGGGGACGGCGGCCCGGATCGAGATCGAGAAGACGTTCGGCAAGCGCTTCTTCCTCGACCTGCACGTCGTCGCGCGGCCCGGCTGGCGGGAGGACCCCCGTTTTCTCGGAACCTTGTCGAGCTGACGCTCGTACGTAATGGCTTGACGGGCGATAGGGTTCGTCCGATCGTTCCCGAAACGGAGGAAGCCGTGGTTTCGGAAAGACGACGTTCTCCCAGGGTCCGGGCTCCGGAAGGAGCCGGCGGCGTCATCCGGTCGACGATCCAGGTCCACGTGGAGGACCTCTCGAGGGACGGGGCCCGGTTCCGGCTCTCGGGCGCGGTCCGTCCCGGGTCGACCTACGCGTTCCACGCCGACCTGGGGGGCTTCGACCTCTCCGTCTCGATCCGGATCACCCGTTGCATCGCCACGTCCGTCCCGAAGCCGGGCGGAGGGATGGTCCTCGGCTACCAGGCGGGCGCCGAGTTCCTCTGGGAGAAGCCGGGGGACGAGGAACGTCTCGCCGCGTGGCTCGGCCGTCGCGGCCCGACCTCGGCGCAGTTCCAGGCCAACCTGCAGGGCTGAAGCGCCGGGGCGTCAGCCCTTGTTCGGGGGGTCGAGCTCTTCGAGAGCGCGCCGCAGGAAGGTGCCGAGGCGCCTGCTCTGCCCGCCGGCCTCGTCGAGCTTCATCTCCACGAGTCGCTTCACCTCGAACGTCTCCCGCTGAAGCTCTTCCAGCCGGTCCGAGGACTCGAGCCTCGCGAGGGCGGCCTCGAGCGAGGCGAGCCGCGGCTCGAGCGACGTGCGCAGCTCGACGATCCGCCCTTCGAGCGCCTCCACGACCTCGCGCACGGCGACGGTGGCCCGTTCCACGTCCCCCCGAATCTCCTCCCGCTGCCTGCGGGCCGCGTCGCGGTCGGCGTCGTCCCGCTCCTTCTCGCGCTCGTGCAGGGACTCCCGCTGGCGGGCGGCCTCGTCGACGAGACCGAGGAGCTTCGGCCTCACCTCGGCGGTGTGCTCCTCCAGCGCCTCGCGCAGGGCCGCGACGGCGGCCGCCGGGGCGAGCGCGCCGAGCGCCTCCTTCATCGTCACCGGAACCGCTTCGACGGCCTCCCGGGTCTCCCGGGCAAGGGCTTCGAACCGGGCGGACTCTTCGGCGCGGAGGCGGGCCATCTCGTCGAGACGGGAAGCGAGCCCCGCGAAGGCCTCGGCCCAGACGGCCGCGGCGGGCGGCGGAGGCGGAGGCTCGGGGGCGGGTGGCGGTGGGGGCGGCGGCTCGAGCCCGGGGGCCGCCACCGGCCCGGCACCGAGGCCGACGTCGTGCAGGAAGGTGGCACGCTCGAGGCCGGCTTCCCGCTGGGAGCCGATTCCCCCGGACTCCGCCGCCGGAGCGGGTTCGGGCTCGGGTTCCGGTACCGGTTCGGGCTCCGGTACCGGCTCGGGTTCCGGCTCCGGTTTGGGCTCTGGTGCGGGCTCTGGTTCGGGTTCCGGTTTGGGCTCCGGTGCAGGCTCGGGTTCGGGCTCGGCGACCGGTTCGAAGGCCAGCTCCGGAAGCGGCTCGGGCTCGGGTTCCACCAGGGGAGCCGGCGGCGGTTCGGTGAACGTGTCGTCCTCGTCCGGCGGCACGGGCGCTTCCGGCTCGAACGGGGGTTCCACCGGAGGCTCGACCGGGGACTCGACGGGCGTTTCGAAAATCGGCTCGACGACCGGTTCGATGACCGCCTCGACGGGCGTTTCGACGACCGGTTCGACGACCGGTTCGATACTCGCCTCGGCGATTGGCTCGACGACCGGCTCGGCGATCGGCTCGGCGGCCGGTTCGACGACCGCCTCGGCGATTGGCTCGACCACCGGCGCTGCCGGCGCCACCGGCTCCACCGGCGGCGGGACCGCAAAGGGTGGAATCGTCGCTTCGCCGAAGACCTCCCCCTTCGCGAGGCCGGGCCAGGAGCCGGTCGTCTCGAAGGGCGACTCCGTGGGAGGGGCCGGTGGCGCGCCGAAGGTGCTCGTCAGGGCGAGCAACTGGGCGCTGACGGGCGGTATCCGCATCGTCGACTGCGAGTTCTGGGGGGTGGGCGCCACCCAGTCGGGGCCGAGCCGTTCGCCGTCGGGAGAGCGCTGGAGCCGTTTCAGGATGTGGATGAAGGTCATCTTCGAGACGAGCTTGAAGGTCTCGACGACCCCCTTGGCGTCGGCCGCGATCGACTCGACGAACGGGAACTCCTGGAACCCGAGCGACTCCTGCAGCGCCTGGATGGAGAGGACGCCCGGGAGGTCGCGCTTGTTGTACTGGATGACGACCGCGGTTTCGTCGAGGCTCTGCCCCAGCGCGGCCATGTTCTCGCGCAGGTTCTGGAACGACTCGAGGTTGTGCGAGAGCATCGACCACTGCGAGTCGACGACGAAGACGATGCCGTCAGCCCCTTTGAGGACGAGCTTGCGCGTCTCGTTGTAGAAGACCTGCCCCGGCACCGTGCAGAGCTGGAACCTCACCGTGTAGCCCTTGACGTTGCCGAGCTCGACCGGGAGGAGGTCGAAGTAGATCGTCCGGTCCTGCGCCGTCGAAAGCGAGAGGAGGCGGCCCAGCGTCGCCTGGTCGAGCTTCTCGTGGAGGAGGCGGAGGTTCGTCGTCTTCCCGCACAGGCCGGGGCCGTAGTAGACGATCTTCGCGGTCAGCTCGCGGGTCGAGTGATTGAAGAGGACCATCGTTGCCCCCGGTCGGTGAGTTCGGCTCGGACTTCTGAGGGCAGTATAGGCCGACCGGTACGGCCGTCGCGGGCGGTATCCTGACGCGGTGAGCGAGCGCGAACGCTGGGCGCCCCTTTCCCTGACGCTGGCGGGAATCCCGTTCCGGGGCGTCTCCATCGCGGGGCGCGAGACGTGGTTCCACGTCCCGTCGCTCGACCTCGCCTTCGACGTCGGCCGGAGCCCGGCGGAGGTCGTCCCCGTCCCGAACCTCTTCCTCTCCCACGCCCATCTCGACCACGCGGGGGGCCTGGCCTACTGGGCCTCGCAGCGGCGCCTCCTGCGCCAGCCGAAGGCGCGGGTCTTCACCGACCCGGCGACCGTCCCGGTGTGGCGGCAGATCCTCGCCCTCCACGGCGGGCTCGAGGGGGTGGTCTACGACGTCACGGTCGAGCCGCTCGGCCCGGGAGACGCGGTCGACCTCCGCAAGGACCTCTCCGTCTCGGCCTTCCGCGCCGACCACCGGGTGCCGACGGTCGGGTTCGTCGCGTCGGAGGTGCGGCACCGCCTCGTCCCCGCGTGGCAGGGCCGGCCGGAGGGGGAGATTCGCGCCGCGATCCTGGGGGGCGAGGAGGTGACGAAGCGGAGCCCGCGGCCCCTTTTCGCCTTCTCGGGCGACACCGGCGCGGGGATCTTCGAGACCGCCCCGCGCGAGGCGTTCGAGGCGAAGGTCTTCCTGCTCGAGTGCTCGTTCGTCGAGGAGGGGGACCTCTCCCGCGCCCGCGACTACGGGCACATGCACGTCGACGACGTGGCCGAGCGGGCGGAGCTCTTCGCCAACGAAGCGCTCGTCCTGACGCACCTGACGCTCCGCGGGACGCCCGCCGAGCTGCGCCGGACGATCGCCCGGCGGCTCCCCGCCTCCCTCGCCTCGCGGACGGTGCTGTTTCTCCCGGGCGGGTGAAGGCGATCGCAGGTCCTTGGCCCGCTCGGAGGGGGTGCGGGGGAACCGGCGGCGGGCCGGCAGGCCCTGGTTCCCCCGCAATCACTACCTGAACAGCTTGCGGCGGTTCCTTATGTAGTCCTGGAAGACGAACGAGGCGAGGTCGCTGCCGGTGGCGTAGTAGGCGCGCCCGCGGGCGACCTTCGTCAGCGTGTCGACGAAGTCCATGAGACCCGGGTCGGTGGCGAGCATGAAGGTCGTCAGCTGGATTCCATCGCGCCGGCAGCGCTCCGCCTCGTCGAGCGTCCGGTTGACGATCTTCAGGTCGAGGCCGAACGGGTTCTTGTAGAGCTGGCCGTTCTCGCGGATGCACGACGGCTTGCCGTCGGTGATGAGGAAGAGCTGCCGGTTGCGCGAGCGGCGCCCCTGGAGGATGCCCCGGCAGAGGGCGAGCCCCGCCTTCGTGTTCGTGTGGAACGGGCCGACCTGGGCCTTCGAGAGCGAATCGATCGGTACCTGGACGGCATCGTCACCGAAGAGGACGACGTCGATCGTGTCTTTCGGGTATTTCGAGAGGATCAGCTCGGTCAGCGCGAGGGCCACCTTCTTGGCGGGGGTGAAGCGGTCCTCGCCGTAGAGGATCATCGAGTGGGAGATGTCGATGGCGATGGCGGTGGCGCAGGCCGAGCCGTGCTCCACCTCGTGGACCTCGAAGTCTTCCGGCGCGAGCGCGAGGGTTTCGGGGTCGCGCCGGGCGGCGTTCGTCAGGGTCCGGATGCCGTCGAGGCGGGAGAGGTCGTCGCCGAATTCCCAGGGGCGCGTCTCGTCGAGGAGCTCGGTGCCGGAGCCCGCCCGCGGGAGCGAGTGGAGGCCATTCCCCGACTTCTGAAGCGACGAGAAGATCTCCTCGAAGGCGGCGCGCCGGAGCTGCCGCTCGCCGCTCGCCGCCAGGGCGAGGGCGCCGCTGCCGTCCGGGCCGACGATCCCCTTCTCCTCGAGGGCGGAGAGGAAGTCGTCGAGGTCGAGGGCCGGGTCGAGGATCCCCCGCTCCTGCAGCCGCCGCATCGTCTCCATCACCTCCTCCACGTCCCCCCCGAGCCGGGTGACGAGGTCGAGGAAGAGCCTCTTCAGCTCCTCGAAGGTGAAGAGCGCGCGGAGGAGGTCGAGGGGCAGCTCGCCGTAGCGGACGTCCATGCTCGTCAGATCCTACGACTGCGCCCCGCGATTCGGGCTGCGGTGAAGACCCCTTTCCACGAGGTCCGGGGTCGCGTCTACACTCCCCCCGGGAATGTGCGACCCGTCCGCCATTCCCGGGCGGAGGATCGGCATGCCTGCGGACAGCGTGAAGGGACGAATCGTCGCACTCGTCCAAACCAGGAACGGAAAGGGCCCGCTTGCCGGGCTCCCGCGCCTCGAAGCGGCGGCGGGCGCCGGCCCGGCCCCCCCCCCCCCCCCCCCCCCCCCCCCCCCCCCCCCCCCCCCCCCCCCCGCCCGGCCCCCCCCCGGGCGGCCCGCGCCCCCCCCCCCCCCCGCCCCCCCCCCCCCCAGCTCTTCGCCTTCGCGTTCTGCGCGGCGATCGTGCGTCAGGCCCTCTGGCTGATGCCGGGAAGGATCCTCCCCGTCGTCCTCTCGGCGGCCGCCGGGCTCGTGGCGGTGGCGCTCGTCCGCCGGAGCGCGCCGGAGAGGCCGTCCCCGCCGCTCGTCTTCTGGCTGACGGTGGCCGTTCCGGTCCTCGCCTTCTGGGCTCTGCGCGCGTCCCGCGTCGACATCGGCTACGACGTCCTCAACTACCACCTGATGCACGGGGAGCGGGGACTCTGGGGCCCCATCTTTCCTCCCGGAGACTTCTACCCGTTCTTCTTCCCCTACCTGAACCCGGCAGCCGACCTCGTGACTGCGATGTTCCGGGCCGTCCTGGGCTACCGGGGCGGCACCATCGCCTGCGCGCTCGCGCTCGTCTGGACCGCCGAGCTGCTCTGGCGGCTCCTCGCGCCGCACGTGAGGAACGAGAGGGCCCGGGCCGTGGCGGTGCTCCTCGCCGTGGCGACGGAGGGGATGCTCTGGGAAGTCTCGGGCTACATGGTCGACCTCCTCTCCCTGCCCCTCCTCCTCGAGGCGACGCGGATCGCCACGGAGGCTCCCCGGCAGGACCGGCCCCTCCACCGGAGGACGGCGATCCTGGGCCTGCTGCTGGGCACCGCGGTGGCGCTCAAGCTGACGAACCTCGTCTTCGTGGTCCCCGTGGCGCTCGTCGCCCTCGTCCGCTGGCTCGGCCCGCGGGAGGGAAGGCCGGGAATGGCCGCGGTGCTCGGGGCCTCGGCGGCGGGCCTCGTGGCCGCGGCGCTTCCCGTGGCCCCGCACGTCCTCCTCCTCCTGGGGACGACGGGGAACCCCGTCTTCCCCTACTTCAACGAGCTCTTCAAGTCGCCCCTCTTCCCGGAGTTCAACATCAAGGACCTGCGATGGGGGCCCACCTCCCCGTTGCAGGCGCTCGTCTGGCCGGCGCTCTCCGCGCTGCGCCCGGAACGGCTCTCCGAGTTCGGCGTCACGTCGGGGCGGCTCGCGCTCGGCTGGCTGGCGGCGCTGGCGACGCTCGTCGCCTTCCGGAAGGACCCGTTCCTGCGTTCGATCTCCGCCATCGCCCTCCTCGGGGGAGTCCTCTGGAGCCTGGGCACCGGATATCACCGGTACGGACTGTTCGCGGAGCTCCTCGGCGGGCTCGTCCTCGCCCTCCTCGTCGCCCCGGCTCGCAGGCGCCGCTTCCGATGAAGCGGCTGGTCCCGGATTCCGCCCGGGACGGGCGCCGCGCGTCGTCGCGGGCGTCCTGCTCGTCCTGTTCGCGGCGCAGTCCGCCCGGGGCGCCTACCTCGCGCTCCGGACCGACTGGAGCGGCCGGCCCACCCTGTTCCACGTGCCCGCCGACGCGGCGAGGGAGGCCCTCCACTTCCTCCGCGATCGCGACCTGCGCGCCTACCTCACGCCGGAAGAGCGGAAGCTCTTCCCCTCGAACCTCGTCTGGGTCGACGCGATGCACAAGGTGAACGGCATCATGACCCTCCTCGACCGGGACGCTCCGATGATCGGGCTCCTCGTCGCGGACTACCTCGCGCTCCCGCTGAACATGAGGCGTCTGGACGCGGCGCTCGCCGCGGATCGCGGCCTTGCGGGCCGCTCGCTCGCCTTCGCGGAAGACGCTCCGGCGGCGGAATCGGCCCTGGCGCGCTTCGGCTTCCCCGTGAAGAGCCGGACGCCTCTTTCGCTGGCGTTTTTCTCGCACTCCCGGCGGCTCGACCTGGTCGTCTTCGAAGTGACCCTGCCTCCCCCTCTCGGAGCGAAAGTGGACCTCGACGTCCCGACCCCCTGGACGAACGACGTTCGCCTGCGCGGGAGCATGGACGAGCCGATCCTGGGGCAGGAGGTCCGGGGAGACCTGACCGTCCGGGGCTGGGCTCGCGAGCCGGGGGAAGACCTCCTCGTCACGGTCCTCGTCCGGGGCGGAGAGGTCCGCCCCTCCTCGTTCCGCCGCGTGCCGAGGCCCGACGTCGCGGCGGCGATCCCGGAGATGGGGGACTGCAGCACGGCAGGCTACGAAGCGGTCGTCCCCCTGCCCGACGGTCTGCCGAACGAGGTGGACGTCTCGGTCGTCTTTCGCTCGCGCAGCGGCAAGTCCCGCTACTACCCCGCGGCGAGAATCAAGTGGACGGGGGCTGCGGCCCCCGGTCTCTAGCCCCGGCCCCTCATCAGGTTCATCCGGGCCATCTCGGCGTAGGTGACGGTCGAGTCGAGGTCCTCGCGCGCGATCCGGAGGCTGAGGACGAGCCCCTCGAGGACGAGCTCCATCAGGAACGCGCGCTCGAAGTCGTCCGAAGGCTTCGCGTGCGAGGCGACGAGCTCGGCGAGGCCGTCGACGGCGTCGAGGCCGGCGAGGTGCCTGCCGAAGGGCGTCTCGTCGGAGAGGACGAGCTTCCGTTCGCTCCGGAAGTGGTTGACGACGGGCCCGTACGGGCCGGCGATGGGCGGCGGGTTCCGCTCGCGGCCGAACGGGCCGGCCTCGTCCTCGTCCGGCTCGCGGCGGCGCGCGCGGTCGCCCCGGGCGCGGGGGCCGTCGACGGGAGGGAAGGTCGCGTCGAAGAGGGCCTTCACCGCGTCCCCGATCAGCCTGCGGGCGACGATCTCGGCCCCCTGCTGCTCTCCCTCGAAGACCATCTCCACCTTGCCGGTGATGGCCGGGAGCGTCGCGAAGAGGTCGACGAGGCGCGGCGCGACGACCTTCTCGCCGGTGAGGACGGCGCGGCGCTCCAGGTTCGAGACGAGGAGCTCGCGCATCGCGATCGGCATCCGGGCCGAGACGCCCGAGGCCTGGTCGACGAGGTCGCTCCGGCGGGCGGCGAAGGCGACCTCCTCGACGAGCGTTTTGAAGGAGTCGGGGAGCCGCACCTCGACGCCGTCGAGCTCCCGCTCGCTCCACGATTCCTGGTCGGTGATCGCCCTCGCGGTGGCGACGTCGCGCGGGTAGTGCGTGAGGATCTGCGAGGCGATCCGGTCCTTCAGCGGCGTGATGATGTTGCCGCGGTTCGTGTAGTCCTCCGGGTTCGCCGAGAAGACCATCACGACGTCGAGCGGGATCCGCACCGGGAAGCCGCGGATCTGCAGGTCGCGCTCCTCGAGGATGTTCAGGAGGCCGACCTGGATGCGCGGGGCGAGGTCGGGAAGCTCGTTGATGGCGAAGATGCCGCGGTTCGTCCGGGGAATGATCCCGTAGTGGATCACCTCCTCGTCCGCGAACGTCTTCTTCAGCGTGGCCGCCTTCACCGGGTCGACGTCGCCGATCAGGTCGGCGATCGTCACGTCGGGCGTCGCGAGCTTCTCGCGGTAGCGCGCGGCGCGGGGGAGCCAGTTGACGGGGACGTCGTCGCCCGCCGTGACGGCCAGGCTCCGGGCGTACTTCGTGAACGGCGCGAAGGGGGACTCGTTCAGCTCGGAGCCGGCGATGACGGGCGTCTCCTCGTCGAGGAGGTTCACGAGGGCGCGCAGGATGCGCGTCTTGGCCTGGCCGCGCAGTCCGAGGAGGATCAGGTCGTGCCGGGCCAGGACGGCGTTGACGAGGGCGGGGACGACCGTCCGGTCGTAGCCGAGGATCCCGGGGAAGGGGTTCTCCCCGCGGGCGAGCATCGCGAGGAGGTTCTCGCGCATCTCGTTCCTCACGGAGCGGTGCCGGTACCCGGCTTCCACGAGCTCTCCGAGGGTCGAGGGTCTGTAGGTCATCTCCACCGTCTGCGTCTCCATCCCCGGATCAGGCGGGTTTCTTGATTCCGAACTTCTCGAGCCGGTACTGGAGCGTCCGGTAGGTGAGGCCGAGAAAGCGCGCGGCCTTCGCGATGACCCAGCCCGAGCGCTCCATCGCCTGGACGATCAGCTGCCGTTCCAGCTCCTCGATGTCGATTCCCTCCGGAGGAATCTCGAAGCCGTAGGGGCGGGCCGCGGGGGCCGTCTGCAGGCGGATCTCGATCGGGAGGTCCGAGGGCTTCACGACCGACCCTTCGCAGAGGAGGACGGCCCGCTCGACGACGCTCTCCAGCTGCCGGATGTTGCCGGGCCAGGGGTGGCGGACGAGGAGGTCGAGGACGCCCGGGTCGATCTCCGCGACGCCGGTGCCGTGCGTGGCGTTCGCCTTCTCCAGGAAGCGGTGGACGAGGGCCGGGATGTCGCTGGACCGCTCGCGCAGGGGCGGCAGGACGATGGGGATGACGTTGAGGCGGTAGAAGAGGTCCTCGCGGAACTGCCCCGCCTTCATCATCGCCTCGAGGTCTCGGTTCGTGGCGGTGACGACGCGGACGTCGACGGGGATCGTCTCGTTGCCGCCCACGCGCCGCACCTCGCGCTCCTGAAGGGCGCGAAGGATCTTCCCCTGCAGCGGGAGCGAGAGGTCGCCGATCTCGTCGAGGAAGAGGGTCGAGCCGGAGGCGGCCTCGAAGAGGCCGGCCTTTCGCGCGTCGGCCCCGGTGAAGCTCCCCCTCGTGCCCGAAGAGCTCGCTCTCGAGGAGGTTCTCGGGGATGGCGGCGCAGTTGATCGCGTGGAAGGGCTTGCCCGAACGGCCGGAGCGCGAGTGGATCGCGCGGGCGACGAGCTCCTTGCCGGTGCCCGACTCGCCCCTCACGAGGACGGTCGACTGCGTCGGGGCGATCTTCTCGACGAGGCGGAAGACCTCGCGCATCGCGGCGCTCTCGCCGACCGCCGTCTCCAGGCCGTCTCCCTTGAGGCGCCGTTCGAGGCGGAGCGCCTTCTCGGCGAGCCGGTGGCTCTCGAGGGCGCGCTCGACGCGGAAGAGAAGCTCGTCGGCGACGACCGGCTTGCTCATGTAGTCGAAGGCGCCGAGCCGGTGCGCCTCGCGGGCCCGATCGACGGAGCCGTGCGCGGTGATGAGGATGACGCGGGGCGGAAGAGGCGACTCGGACAGGGCGCGGACGACGTCCATGCCGGAGAGGCCGGGCATCTTCAGGTCGGTGAGGACGACCTCGGGGTGCGTCTCGCCCGCGAGGGCCAGCGCCTGCCGGCCGTCGGCCGCGGCCATCACGCGGTACCCCTCGTCCTCGAGGATCATCTGGAGGGATTCGCGCTGGTGCTTCTCGTCGTCCACGACGAGGAGGGTCGCGCGCGGAGTGCGTTCGTTCACGGGGAGAGGTTACTCCGAAGGGGGCGGCGCGAGGGCGAGCCGGAGGCGGAAGACGGCCCCGCGCGCCCCGTCGCGGTTCCCCGCCTCCACCCGGCCGCCGTGCTCCTCGATGATCCGTTTCACCATCGCCAGGCCGAGCCCCACGCCCCCCTCCTTCGTGGAGAACCAGGGCTCGAAGAGGCGCACGAGGTGGGCCGGCTCGATGCCGGGGCCCTCGTCCTCGAACGTGAAGACGAGGCGCGGCCCCTCCTCGGGCGACCCGGCGGCGAGGTGGGCCGACACCCGGAGCCGCCCCCCTTCCCGCTCCATCGTCTGGATGCCGTTCTGCGCCAGGTTCCAGACGGCGGACTTCAGGAGAGAGCTGTCGGCGGGGATGCGAGGGATCCCGTCCGGCAGGTCGGTCTCGATGGTCACCCGGGCCTGTTCCGCCGTTTCCGAGAGCTCCCCGAGCGTGTCGCGAACGAGTGTGACCGCGTCGACGGGGACGATCGTGAGGGAAAGGGGCCGGCCGAAGGCGAGGAAGCTGTTGATGAGCGCCGCGAGCCGGTTGATCTCCCCCCTGAGGGCCTCGATCCGTTCGGCCTGGTCGGCGGCGGCCGCCTCGTCGGCGGGCCGGTGGCGGCGCTTCAGGACGTCGAGGCCGAGGGACAGGGCATTGAGAGGGTTCTTGATCTCGTGGGCCAGGCCCGCGGCGAGGTGGCCGATCTCGGCCCTCTTCTCCGCGGCCGCGAGGCGGGCGAGGAGGTCCTGCCGCTCGCGCAGCGCCGACGTCATCCGGTTGAAGGCGACGGCGAGCTGCCCGATCTCGTCGGCGCGGTCGACGGGGACGACGACGTCGAGGTGCCCGTCGGCGACCCGCGCCGCGGCCTCGGCCACGGCCTCGACGGGGCGCGTCGCGTTGCGGGTGACGACGAGGATGACGACGAGGCCGAGCCCGAAGACGCCGAGAAGGGCGTAGAGGCCGCTCCGGAAGTTGTCGGCCAGCTCGGCGCGGAGGTTCTCGAGCGAGTACTTGATCGTCACCTGCCCGAGGTAGCGGCGCTCGATGACGAGCGGGACGACGATCTCGCCCGCCCGGACCCCTTCCCCGACGACCCCCTCGATCTCGATGTCCTGGAGCACGGGGCGGCCCGACGGCTTCCTCTTCGGGGGCTGAGGGATCTCGGGCTCCGGCGACTCCGAGAGGAGGTGCCCTCCCTGCCGGATCCGGATCTCGCGGACCCCCTTCGCCTTCAGCTGCTCCCGGAAGTCCGCCAGCGCCTTCGGGTCCTTCGAGCCGCCCGGGCCGATCCGCGTGGCGGCGGCCTGGATCGCCGTGGCGAGGGTCTTGTACGAGGCGTCGGCCTCGCTGAGCATCTGGTCCTGGAACCGGTAGTAGAGGACGGTCTGGGCGACGGCCGCGGCCGCGAGAATCGCGGTGAAGGCGAAGCCCAGACGGGCCGTCAGGCTGAGCCGGTGAAAGAGGTCGCCCGCCCTCATCGGGACGCGAGGACGACGATGGCCCACACCAGGCCGACGAGGCCGAGCGAGGCGAGGCGGACCTGGTCGTCGGTCGCCGACGGCGGGAGGAAGGAACGGACGGGACGGGTCAGCGGGGAGGCGATCAGGGCGAAGAAACCCCGGATCTTGCTCGATTCGTTCTTCACGATCCGGGAAACGAGGAGGTCGAGAAGGAGGTAGGAGAAGGCGAGGAAGGCGACGAAACGGATCAGCAGAACGAGCTTCGTCGAGGTCGTGTCCATCCGGTGGATTCTCCGTCAGCTGCGGGGCGGCGCAAGAAAGAAGAGGGGGGAGCCCGCCGGGCTCCCCCCTCTCTGGAGAAACGGAAAGAGGATCCTCAGCTCTCGGCGCCGAAGGAGACCCGGGCCTGGACGGCCTGGCCCGACTTCGGGTAGCGGACGGAGGTGACGAGGTCCTGGACCGCCTGAGAGGGCGGGGCGGTCATCAGGGAGACGACGATCGTGACGAGGAAGTTGACCGGGACTCCGAAGACTCCGCAGGCGACGGTGTTCGTACCGAACCAGGAGACGCCGAAGAACCGGCTCCCGATCAGGTAGTAGAGCGTCAGGCCGAAGCCGGCGAGCATCCCGGCGACCGCGCCGGGGCGGTTTGCGCGCTTCCACCAGATGCCGAGGACGAGGACCGGGAAGAACGAGGCCGCCGCGAGGCTGAAGGCCCAGGCGACCATCTCGACGATGATCCCGAGCCGGGCCGTCGCGACCCACGCCGCGATGAGGGCCGTCACCACGAGAAGGACCTTGGTGATGATCAGGCGCTTCGTGAGCGTCGCGTTCTTGTTGATGACGTTGTAGTAGAGGTCGTGGGAGATGCCGTTGGAGATCGTGAGGAGGAGGCCGTCGGCGGTGGACAGGGCGGCCGCCAGGCCCCCGGCCATGACGAGGCCGGTGATCACGAATGGAAGCCCGGCGATCTCGGGAGTCGCAAGGACGACGAAGTCGGACGATTTGACGACGAAGTCGGCGAGCTGGACGACGCCGTCCTTCAGCTTGTCGACGATCGTGAAGAGCCCGGCCGGCTGCCAGAGGTTGACCCAGGCCGGGAGCTTGTCGACCGAGGAGCCGACCAGGTTCGTGAAGACGGCGTTCCTCGCGAAGGCTGCGTAGGCGGGCGCCGTGAAGTAGAGGAGGAAGATGAAGAAGAGCGACCAGCCCACGGAGGTTCGCGCCTCGCGGACCGACGGGGTCGTGTAGTAGCGCGTCAGGATGTGGGGGAGCCCGGCCGTTCCGACCATGAGGCAGAACGTGAGGGCGAGGAAGTTCCACATCTTGTTCCCGACCGGCACCTGGAGGTAGTTCTCGACGGTGGCGCCTTCCTTCGCCGGGGACGTCGCCTGCGCGTCGAGCTGCTTCTTTTCGGCGGTCAGCTTCTCCTTCGCGGCGCCGGTGGCGCCCTTCAGCTTCTCCGCGACCGCGTCGGAGTCGGCCTTCCAGAGCGCCCGGGTCGCCTGCTCCTGCGGGTCGTTCGCGATGGCGATCGCCTTCGTGCTGTTCGACTGGAGGAGGCTGCCGTACGTGAGCTGCGGAACCGGAACGGTGAAGAGCCGGAACGAGAGGTAGACGACCGGGACGAGGTAGCTGAGGATCAGAATGATGTACTGGGCGACCTGCGTCCACGTGACCGACTTCATGCCGCCGAGGACGGAGCAGAAGAGGACGCCGATCAGGCCGACGAAGCAGCCGACCTTGAAGTCGAGGCCGATGAAGCGGGAGACGATCAGGCCGACGCCCGTCACCTGCGCGATGAGGTAGGTGAACGAGCAGGTGATCGCGGCGACGACGCCGATGATCCGCGCCGCGTTCCCTTCGTACCTGGCGCCCAGGAAGTCGGGGATGGTGTACGCGCCGAACTGTCTCAGGTACGGCCCGAGGAGGACCGCGAGGAGGAGATAGCCGCCCGTCCATCACATGATGTAGGCCAGGCCGGAGAATCCCTGGATGGAGAGCGTGCCGGCCATCGAGATGAACGACGCCGCCGACATCCAGTCGGACCCGGTCGCCATCCCGTTGTAGATGGCCGGGACGTTCCGGCCGGCGACGTAGTACTGGTCGGCGTTCGACGTCCTCGTGATGATGCCGATCAGGATGTAGATTCCGAGCGACAACCCCATGAAGAGGTAGCCGATCCACATGTTCGAGAGGCCGAAGGCCTTCTCGGCGATGCCGATGAGGAGGGTGACCGACAGGAAGCAGACGGTGTAGAGCGTGAAGATCTTGCGCAGTGTCATGCTCTCTCCCCTACTCCTGGATCCCGAACTCGAGGTCCTTCTTGTTCATCAGCTTCGCGTAGAGGGCGATCTCTATGACGAAGACGATGATCGACCCCTGCGCGGCCATGTAGTAGCCGAACGGGAAGCCGAGGAAGGTGACCTTGTTGAGCGCCGCCGCAAAGAAGCCCGAGAGGACGTAGGTGACGACGAACCAGATCGCCAGCAGGATGACGGTCAGGCGGAGGTTGTACCTCCAGTAGTCTCGTTTCTGGTCTTCGGTCAGTATGGCCATGCCTCGCTCCTCGCCCCTCTCTAGAAGTAGAACGCCTGTAGCTGGATCGTGAACTGGTTCGCGCTCTTGCCGACCTTGGGATCGACCTTGCCGTACGCGGCCTTGAGGTTGAGGTTGTGGCCGACCGCCATGTACCCGAGGCCGACGGACCACCGGGTCTCGTCGCCGGCGTCGGTCGAAGCGACGTCCTTGCTCGAGACGGAGAAGAAGGGCATCACCTTCGCCTTCGGCAGGTAGTACCCGACCTCGCCGAAGATCACGTCCTGCTTCGGGAGCGAGGAGAGGAAGCTGCCGCCGTCGTAGCGGATCCAGTCGACCTGCCCGCTGACCGCGCCGGCGCCGACCGGGTGGTCGACATAGGCGTCGAGCGCGTAGGACTTGTAGTCCTTCTGCACGTCGACTCCGCCCCCGATGGCGAAGATCTTCTTCTTCCCGAGGCTCGAACCCGTGTAGAAGAAGCCCGTGTCGGCTTCGAGGAAGTTGTACTGGAGACGCGCCGTCGTACGCAGCGCGTTCCGGCTCGCCGCGTCCCGGTTTCCCTGCCAGATGCCGACGCGGTACTCGAGCTTCTTCTTCGCCGGGTAGCCCCGCACCTGGAAGCCGGTGTCGCGCCCGACGACGTTCTGCTCGGGGCCGCTGAAGAGGAACGAGTGCGGGCCGTAGTCGATCGAAACCAGCGAGGCCGCGCTCTGGAGCGAGTTGTGGGCGATTCCGGTCAGGATGAGCCCGCCGTCGAGCGTGAACGCGTCGGAGAGCTTCCAGGAGACGAAGGCGTCCTGCACGATCATCCCGGTCGTCACCTTCGTGCCCCCGACGACCTTTCCGAGGTTCGGGCTGTCGGTCTCGAAGAAGAACGTCACGTTCTTGGCGATCTGCCCCCCGACGATGAGTCGGGCGCGCCGAAGGAAGAGGTTCTGCGCGTAGCTCTCGTTCACGGCGTTCTGCGTCCAGTCGGCCTGGCCCTGCAGCAGAAGCCCGAACTTGAAGTTCACGTCGTCGTTCACCTTGATGACGGCCTGCGCGGAGACGGACCCCGCAGGGAGGAAGAGCGCAAGCGCCGATGCCGCGAGCACCCCGGGCCGGAGTAGCTTCTTCATGAACGTTCCTCTCCTTTCGCGAACGGACTGTGAGATCCGGCACTTCGCCGGTCGAATTGCTGCACCGTACCGATCGCGCGCCGAAGGGCGCGCCTCCGTGGCTCTCGCGGTCACCATCTGAAGGCGAAAGAATAGGACGCCGGCCGCGCGTGTCAATGATTTGTTTGAAATATGAGGAGGCAGCGTAAACGCGTTTACGCGTTCCGGGGCGTCAGAGCAGCTGGCGGAGTCGCTCGCAGCCGAGACGCGCACGGAGCGCGAGGAAGAGCTCCGCGGTGGCGGTGGCGTCGACGAGCGCGTCGTGCGGGGGGTAGGCGGGAAGGCCGAGCTGGTCGCGGGCCGCGAAGAGGTTCAGCTCGGGATCGCCCGGAGGGTTTCCGAGGAAGCGGCGCGCGTCGGCCCACCTGTAGAGCAGGCGGACGGTGTCGACGACGGGGGGCGGCCGCCAGGAGCGTCCCGTGGAGCGAAAGGCGGCCTTCAGGAACCGGACGTCGATGGTCGCGTGGTGGACGAGCAGGACGTTTCCTTCCAGGCGACGGCTGATCTCGGGCAGGACGGCCGCGAGGTCGGGCGCGTTACGCGTGTCGAAGGGGCGGAGATGGTGGGCGCCGAGGGCGCCGACCGAGGGGGGGCGCTCCTCGCGCGGGTGGACGAGGGACGAGAACGCCTCCCCGAGGCGAACGAGGCCTCGCCGCACCGGGACCATGCCGACCGAGAGGATCGCGTCCCGACCGGGGTCGAGCCCCTCGGTCTCGAGGTCGAGCGCCCAGAAGACGACCTCCGTGAAGCGCGGCGAGCGCGCCGGAAGGAGGTCCCGAAGCCTCACGCCGTGGTCACCTGGTAGCGCGTAATGGCGTACTTCTGTGCGGTCCGGACGGCGAGGAAGGACTCCTTGAGGTGCCTTCGCTCGGAGGGGGAGAGAGCGTCGACGGCGACGTGGTTCCCGGGAGCGCGTCCTTCCGACAGCGCCCGGATCTGCTCTCGTAGCCGCAGTCCGAGGAAGAAGATGTAGGCCTCCTCGAGCGCCTCGCCGGTCTCGAGGTCCAGGAGGCCGGCGGCCGTCGCGGCCTTGAGTCGGTCGACCGTCGGCGTCGCGCGGACGCCGGCGTCCAGGGCCCAGAGGCGGGCGAGGCCCTGGATGGGAGCGATGCCGCCCTTCTTCAGATCGACGCCCCCGTTCTCGAGCTCGAGCCGGCGGAAGGCGCCGAGGGGCGGCCGGAAGCCGAGAGCGGCGCGAGCGAGCTGCGAGAGGAACGGAGCGTTCTGCCGGGCCCGCTCGAGGACGGCGGCGAGGGGCGCGAGGTCGAGCCCCCCACCCGCGCTCCGGTGGTCGAAGAAGATCCCGGCAGCGAGGATCGCCTCCATCTTCGGCATGTCGATCCACGCGGCGAAGCGGGCGATCCACTCGGAGAGGGGGCCCGCGTGGTTCGTCGCCATGTAGCCGCCCGGGCAGGGGGGGAAGCCGGCCGCGACGAGGTCGGCGACGACCTTGTGCGCGAGCCTGCGGAAGTACGACCGGGTGGGCTCGTCGCCGTCCCGGTAGACGATCGCGTTGTCCTGGTCGGTCAGGAGGGTCTGCTCGAAGCGCCCTTCCGACCCGAAGACGAGAAACGCGTAGGGACAGGGCGGCGCGCCGAGATCGCGCTCCGCCCAGACGAGGAGCCTCCGGACGAGCGCGTCGTTGAGGTGGGAGACGAGCCGGGCGATGTGCGTGGCCGCGAGGCCGCTGCGCACGAGCATCGCCACCATCCGGGCGAGGTCGGTGCCGTAGGCGGGCAGCGCCTCGCGACCGCGCATGCGCTCCACCTTCTTGAAGGCGAGGACCGGACCGTGGGAGTGGTGGCGCAGGAGGTCGGTCGAGGTGACGACTCCGACGAGCTTCTTCTCGCGTTCCACGGCGAGGTGGTGGATGCCGTGCTCGAGCATCGCCTGCCACGCGCCGTACACCGGCGTGCCGTGCGGCACCGTCCGCACCGGGCTGCTCGACACGGCGAGCGCCGGGGTCTCGGGGCCGAGGCCCGCCGCCAGGACGCGGTTCCTCAGGTCGCGGTCGGTGACGATCGCCGGCGGCTCGGAAAGGAGCAGCACGGAGCTGACGCGCTCGTCCCGCATGACGCGGGCCGCGTCGAGCACGGAGGCCCCGGCCGGGATGGTCACGGGAGGGCGGTCGACGAGCGAGCCGACGGGAAGGAGGACGTCTCCACCCAGTGCGGGCTCGGCGCTGAACGCGGGCTGGTGCCTGAGCCGCGCCGCGAGCCCCTGGGTGAAGAAGCGGGTGAACGGCGCGAAGGCGAGCAGCCTGCGCACGACGGTCTCGGGGACGCGGTAGGCGAGCAGGTCCTCCTCGACGACGACGTCGGCCGAAACCTGGCCCGTCACGACCGAGTAGCCGAAGAAGTCGCCCTCCTCGAGGACGGCGGAGGTCTCGCCGCCGCGCTCGAGCCGGACGAGGCCCTTGCGCACGACGTAGAGCGCGTCGCTCGGCGCTCCGTCGGCGGAGAGGATGCGCGTCCCCTGGGGAAAGTAGGCGATCTCCAGGGCTCCCGCCGCGAGCTCGAACGCCTCGGCGGTGAGGGCGTCGAACGGCGGGGTTGCGCGGAGAAACGAACGGGGGTCGAGGTGGGGTTCGGCCTGCGGTGCGGGGACGGCGTTCGTCACGGGAAGAGTCTACGCGCGGCCGATTCCGGAGGATGCGGCCCGGGACCGCGTTACTGCGGTGGACGCAGAGGGGGCGAATCGGGTACAAACGCGGTCTCCACGGACAGCTGAGGAGGATCGGCCCATGAGCGACGGCACGACGGAAGGCAAGAAAGCGCCGGTTGTCACCGAGACGAGCGAAGCCCAGATCGCGTCCCACTGGAAAGAGGAGGACACGTACAGGCCGCCCGTCACGTTCGTCACGCAGGCGAACCTGGCCGACCCCGAGGTCAACGAGCGGTTCGCCGAGAAGAACTTCCCGAAGTGCTTCGAGGAGTACGCCGAGCTCCTCACCTGGTACGAGCGCTGGCACACCGTCCTCGACACCCAGGACCCGCCGTTCTGGAAGTGGTTCGTCGGCGGCAAGATCAACGCCTCGTACAACTGCGTCGACCGCCACCTGGCCAAATACAAGAACAAGGCGGCGCTCATCTTCGTCCCGGAGCCGGAGGACGAGGACCCGACCGCCATCACCTACCAGGAGCTCTACGCCCGGGTCAACGAATTCGCGGCGCTCCTGCGCGACTTCGCCGGCCTCAAGACGGGCGACCGCGTCACGATCCACATGCCGATGGTCGCCGAGCTCCCGATCACGATGCTCGCCTGCGCCCGGCTCGGCATCATCCACTCGGTCGTCTTCGGCGGGTTCAGCGGCGAGGCGTGCGGCATGCGCGCCGCCGACTCCGGGAGCAGCGTCCTCATCTACATGGACGGCTACTACCGCAGCGGCAAGATGATCGACCACAAGGCGAGCGCCGAGATCGCCGTCGCGGTCGCGGAGAAGGAAGGCCAGAAGATCGACAAGGTCCTGGTCTGGAAGCGCTATCCCGAGAAGTACACGTCGGCCACACCGATGGTGGCGGGGCGCGACTTCTTCGTCGACGAGGTCCTGAAGGACTACCACCGCGCCCGTGTCGAGCCGGTTCCGCTCGATTCGGAGCACCCGCTCTTCCTCATGTACACGAGCGGCACCACCGGCAAGCCGAAGGGCTGCCAGCACCGGACGGGGGGCTACCTCGCGTACGCGGCCGCCACCTCGAAGTACATCCAGGACATCCACCCGGAAGACGTCTACTGGTGCATGGCGGACATCGGCTGGATCACCGGCCACTCGTACATCGTCTACGGGCCGCTCGCCGTCGGCGCGTCGGCGGTCATCTTCGAGGGGACCCCGAACTTCCCCGACGCCGGCCGTCCCTGGCGGATCGCCGAGCGGCTCGACGTGAACATCTTCCACACGTCGCCGACGGCGATCCGGATGCTCCGCAAGTCGGGCGCCGACGAGCCGCAGAAGTACAACTACAGGTTCAAGCACATGACGACGGTCGGCGAGCCGATCGAGCCCGAGGTCTGGCGCTGGTACTACGAGGTCGTCGGCAAGGGGAAGGCGGTCATCGTCGACACCTGGTGGCAGACGGAGACCGGGGGCTTCCTCTGCTCGACCAAGCCCGCGCTCGACCTGATGAAGCCGGGCAGCGCCGGGCCCGGGATGCCGGGCATCTACCCGGTCATCCTCGACGAGAACGCCCGGGAGATGAGCCCCGGCACCGGCCGGGCGGGGAACCTCTGCATCCGGAACCCGTGGCCCGGGATCATGCAGACCATCTGGGGCGACAACGACCGGTTCGCCAGGCAGTACTACTCGAAGTACTGCAAGGACAAGAAGAGCAAGAGGTGGCAGGACTGGCCGTACTTCGCGGGGGACGGGGCGCTGCACGCCGCCGACGGCTACTTCCGGATCCTCGGCCGCGTCGACGACGTCATCAACGTGGCCGGGCACCGGCTGGGGACCAAGGAGCTCGAGTCGGCGTGCCTGACGGTCGTCGAGGTGGCCGAGGCCGCGGTCGTCCCGGTCGTCGACGAGGTCAAGGGGCGCGTTCCCGAGATCTACATCTCGCTCAAGCCGGGCTACGCGGCGACGAAGGAGATCACCGACAAGATCATCGCGACGATCGAGACGATGATCGGCAAGATCGCGCGGCCCAAGGCCGTTCACATCGTCTCCGACATGCCGAAGACGAGGTCGGGCAAGATCATGCGGCGCGTCCTGGCCGCCATCTCGAACACCCTCGACACGGGCGACATCACGACGCTCGCCAACCCGGACGTCGTCGAGCAGATCCGCCAGACCGTGCAGGGCAAAGAGAAGGTGGCGATCAAGGAAGGTCCGGAGGACCTGAAGCTCTTCGGCAAGGAAGAGTAGCGGTCCGGCGGGGTCTACACTTTCCGGCGTCCGCCGCCCGACGGGGCCACGGTCCCGGGAGGCGGCCGAGGAAGCGAGGCCGGGTCATGCTCGTTCGAGACATCATGAGATCCCCCGTCGTGGGCGTGTCGCCCGCCACGACGCTGCAGGACGCCTACCGGACGATGAGGGAGAAGGGGTTCCGGCACCTGGCGGTCCTCGACGGGGAGCGCCTCGCCGGCGTGGTCACCGACCGCGACCTGCGCCTCGCGACCTCGGCGCTCGCTCCCGTCCCGTTCGCCGCGGACAGCGCGGTCTCCGCGATCATGTGCAGGGAGCCGCTGACGGCGAACGCGGACGACGCCGTGGAGGACGCCGCCCGCGTCATGCGCGAGCGGAAGATCGGGTGCCTCCCCGTCGTCGACGACGGGCGCGTCATCGGGATCATCACCGGGATCGACCTCCTCGACGCCCTCATCCGGATGACCGGAGTCGACAAGCCCTCCGGCCGCCTCGAGGTTCACCTCCCGGACCGGCCGGGCGAGCTCGCGCGGCTCACCGCATTCATGGGGGAGCGGAACCTCAACATCCACTCCATCCTCACGTACCCCGAAGGGTCGGACCGCGTCCGGACCGTCCTGCGCGTCGGCTCGATCGAGACGCGCCTGGTGGCCCGGGACCTGCGCACGGCGGGGTTCGAGGTCGTCTGGCCACCCGACAAGCCATGTCCTCGCTGATCTACCGTCCCGAGTACGCGAACTACTCCTTCGGAGAGAACCACCCCTTCAGCCCCCTCAGGGTCCGGATGGCGCTGGAGCTCCTGGAGGCGCTCGGGCACCGCGTGGACGCGACCGCCCCCGGGCCCGCCTGCCGCGAGGACCTCCTGTCGGTCCACGACGACTACTACGTCGACCACGTGGAATCGCTGAGCGCGGGCCGGAAAGTCCCCAACGCCCAGAGCTACGGCCTCGACACTCCCGACACCCCGGCCTTTCCGGGGATGGACGAGGCGGCCCGATGGCACGTGGGCGGGACGCTCCTCGGCGCGCGGCAGATCCTGGAGGGAACCGCGAAGCGGGTCCTCCAGCTTGGGGGCGGGCTGCACCACGCACGGCGCAACTTCGCGTCGGGCTTCTGCGTCTACAACGACCTGGCCGTCGCGATCCGCTCGCTCACCCGGCGCGGCCTGTGGGTCGCGTACCTCGACATCGACGTCCACCACGGGGACGGCGTGCAGCAGATCCTCTACGAGGACAAGCGGGTGATGACGATCAGCTTCCACGAGTCGGGGAAGTACCTCTACCCCGGCACGGGCGACGTCCACGAGCTCGGCTCGGGACTCGGCCGCGGGCTGAAGCTGAACGTCCCCCTCGAGCCGCACACCGAGGGGGAGAGCTACCTCGAGGTCCTCGAGGCGGTCGTCCCCGCCGCGCTCCGGCACTTCGGGCCGGCCGTCCTCGTCGTCCAGGCGGGGGCCGACGCGCACTACGACGACCAGCTCGCCGACCTGATGCTCGGAACGCGCGACTACGAGAGGATCTTCGACCGCATCCTCGGCTGGGCGGAGACGTTCACCGCGGGGCGCGTTCTCTTCACGCTCGGCGGGGGCTACTCGCTGCGCGCCACGCCGCGGGTCTGGGCGCTCCTCTACCTCGTGGTGAACGGCCTGCCGGTTCCGAAGGAGCTGCCGCCGGAGTGGGTGAGGCGGTGGAGCCACGTCCTCGGCCCCGAGCCCCCGCCGGAGTTCCACGACCCCTCGCCGCTCCTCGTCGACATCCCGAATCGCGCCCAGATCCGGCACCGGAACCTCCAGGTGGCGCACCGGCTCCTCGAGGCCGCGCGCCCCTACTGGCTCTGAGGACGGCCGGAGTCCGTTCCGTACCGGACGCCTATAATTTCCGCCGAATGTTCCGAATCATTCCCGACGGCAAGGCCTTCAGCGAGTACGCCCTCCTGCGCGACGGCGAGAGCGTTCTCCTCCGCGTCGCCACGCCAGCGGACGTCCCCGCCGTCGAAGCGCTGATGCAGGGCGTCTCCCGCGCGTCCCTCCAGATGCGTTTCATGGGCGCCGTCGCCTACGTCGCCCGCAGCACGGTCGAGTTCATGTGCTCGGGGGAGCCGAACGATCGCCTGAGCCTCCTGGTCATCGTGGGGCAGGACGCCGGCTCGCGCGTCATGGCCATCGGCAGCTACACCTCGCTCGGTGTCGGCGGCAAGGCCGAGGTGGCCTTCCTCGTCCACGACGAGTTCCAGGGAAGGGGGATCAGCACCCTGCTTCTCGAGAGGCTGGCCGGGATCGCGGCGGGGTACGGCTTCATCGGGTTCGAGGCCGAGGTCCTCTACGAGAACCAGGCGATGATCGACGTCTTCACGGGCTCGGGGTTCGAGGTCTGCCAGGCGGAGGGAGGGGGCGGCTGCATCCACGTGCAATTCCCCGTCTCGGGCGTCGCGTCGCTCAGGGAACGGGTCGAGCTGCGCGACCGGATCGCCGCGGCGAACTCCCTCGTTCCCCTCCTCAGGCCGCGTTCGGTGGCGGTCGTGGGGGCGTCGCGGGACGCGACCGCCGTCGGGAGCATGATCTTCCGGGCCATCCTCCGCGGGGGCTTCACCGGGACGGTCTACCCCGTGAACAACCAGACGACCTCCGTTCAGAGCGTCCGGGCCTACCCGTCCGTGAAGGATCTCCCCGAGCGCGCCGACCTGGCGGTCGTCGCCGTCCCGGTGGCGAAGGTCCTGGAGGTGGCGGAGGAGGCGCTTCGCGCCGGGACGAAGGCGCTTCTCGTCCTCACCTCGGGCTTCGGCGAGACGGGGCCCGAGGGGGCGGCGTACCAGCGCGAGCTCGTGACCCTCGTCCGTTCCCACGGCGCCCGGCTCGTCGGCCCGAACTGCCTCGGCGTGATGAACACCCACCCCGAGATCCGCCTGAACGCGAGCCTGGCGCCGGAGCTCGTCCCTGAGGGGAGGATCGGCTTCTTCTCGCATTCGGCCGCTCTCGGCCTCGTCATCCTCAACTACGCCGCCGAACGCGGTCTCGGCTTCTCGACGTTCGTCTCGGCCGGGAACCGCGCCGACGTCTCGGGCAACGACCTCCTCCAGTACTGGGAGGAGGACGCCTCGACGGACGTCGCACTCCTCTACCTCGAGACGTTCGGCAACGCGCGCCGCTTCGCCCGCGTCGCGCGGCGCCTTTCGTACAAGAAGCCGATCCTCTGCGTGAAGAGCGCCCGGAGCCGGGCCGGCCGCGCCGCCGCGCGCGCCCACATCGGGGCGGCCGCGATGAGCGACACGAACGTCGACGTCCTCTTCCGGCAGGCGGGGGTCATCCGGGCCGAGACGCTCGAGGAGATGTTCGACGTCTCGCTCCTCCTCGCCAACCAGCCGCTCCCGCGCGGCAACCGGGTCGCCATCATCAGCAACTCGGGCGGCGTCCTGACCATCTGCGCCGACGCCTGCGACGCCAACGGCCTCTCGGTCGAGGGGACGGGCGCCGTCGACCTCGGAGCCCTCGCCACGGTCGAGGAGTACGAGAGGGCGGTCCAGGAGGCGGTGGAGCACGACGGGGTCGACGCTCTCGTCGTCATCTTCGCCTGCATCGGCGGCTGCGACCCGAAGGTCGTCGGGCGCGGCATTCGCCGCGGCGTCCTGCGCGCCGAGCGGAAGACCGGCGTCGCCAAGCCCGTCCTCCTCTGCCTCATGGGCCAGGCGGGAATCGTTCGCCTCCACGGCGAGGGGGCGGCGGACCCCGTCGGCACCGCGTCCCGCCACGCCTTCCCTTCCTACCGCTTCCCCGAGTCCGCCGCCCTCGCCCTCTCGCGGGCCGTCCAGTACGCCGTTCACCGGCAGCGTCCGGGAGGTCAGTTCGTCTGGTACGAAGACGTCGACGCCGGCGCCGCCCGGCAGGAAGTGACGGCCCTCCTGGCGGACTCGACCGAAGAGGTCGTCTGGCTGGAAGGGGAGAAGGCGGAGTCGCTCCTGGCGCTGTTCGGCATCTCGACGGGAGCCGTGAAGGAGACCGGCACCTCGGCCGCGGCGGACCACGCCCTCGTCGAGGTCGTTTCCGACCCGAGCTTCGGCCCCCTCATCCGCCTCTCGAAACCGGGGCTTGCGCCGGTCGTCCGGATCACGCCGCTGACCGACCACGACGTGAGGGAGATCGTCGAGACGGCCGGCCTGCCGCTCGAGTGCGGGGTCGACGAGCTCCTCGGCCGGATGTCCCAGCTCATCGAGGAGCTCCCGTGGCTCTGGGCCATGCAGGCGCAAATCCACAGGGTGGAGCACGCTCCGGGGAGCTGCGGCGTGGTTCTGGAGGCGGCGGTGAAGATCGCCCTGTCGCGCCGCGAGAGCCCCCTGAAATAGAGAGGCGCGCGGGCGGCCCGCCTACGGAATCCAGCTGCCCGAGACGAACTCCGCGACCGTCCTCCAGGTGAAGTAGAGGCCGAAGGCGAGGAGGAGGATCCCCGCACCGAACGTCGAGTGGCGGATCCACTCGCCCGCGGGGTGGTCCTTCAGCCTCTCGACGAGCTCCACGAGGATCGCGAACCAGGCGTAGACGCCCAGGCCGACTCCCACCGCGAAGGCCGCCGCGGCGGGGAGGCCGGGCGGCAGGATCCGGTGTCCGACGAGGAACGAGATCAGGAGAGTCCAGTTCACGAGGAGCGCCGGATTCGCCGCGCCCTGCAGGACCCCGACGAGGAACGGGAAGCGGAACCCCGAGACCTCCTTCGGCGGCGCCGTGAGGCCGGGCCTGGCGTCGTCCCGCCCGGCGGTGTCCTTCTTCCTGTCGAAGATGAGGATCTTGAGCCCGCCCGCCAGGAGGAAGAGGGCCAGGCCGAGTCGCGTCCAGGGGTTCGTCACGACCTTCTCGAGCGCCCACCCGAAGCCCATCGCCACGAAGCCGCAGATGGCGGTGTCGACGAGAGCGGCTCCCATCGCGACCCGGTGCGCCTCCCGCGTCTGATTCTGCGAGGCCTTCCGGATGACGTTGATGTTCACCGGGCCGGGCGGGATCGCGCCGAACAGGCCTACGGCGAAGCCCGCGAGAAGGGCCATCGGCAGCTCCTTCAAGCCCGTCGGCTCCGTTGCGACATCCGGCCGGAATCCTCTCACGTCTGTTGCGGCTCCCCGAACGTAGGACTAATGTGAGAGTCATGAAGGTCATCGCCTGCGCGGCCCTGGTCGCGCTCGCTCTTCCCGCCCGGGGCCAGGTGGCGGGACTGGAGTTCGAGCCGCGGGTCGGCACCACGGGCACGCGCGTCACCATCACGAGCCCCCTCCCGAAAGGCGCCGTCGTCCGCTTCGGAACCCGCGTCGTCCCGCTCCTCGTCGAGCCGGGCCGCAGGCCCAGCTTCGTCGTTCCCGAGGGCGTCCCCAGCGCGTTCGTCGAGGCCACCCACGAGGGGAAGACCTTCGGCCGGAGCTCCGTCCCGTTCGTCGTGGCCGGCTCGTCGCTCATCAACTCCCCGAAGCTCATCGGCCTCAAGGAGGCGATCGACGTCTTCGGCTACTCCGAGCCGATCCCCGAAGGGGGAGGGAAGCCGGAATCGAAGGTGAAGCGGGTCCTCTCCCTGGGCGAGGGAGACATACTGACCATCGGCGAGACGCCGGCTCCGGGGCCGCTGCCGGTCGCCATCGGCAACGACGCCTCTTCCGCCGCGACGCGCGGAATGGGATCGGCCGGATTCCTCCTCACGGCGCGGGCGCCGACGCGGCGGGCGATCGTCGTTCCGCCCCTTCCGCCGCTTCCCACCGCCGTTCCGACCCCCGACCCCTCCGCCGACTGAGCGTCCGCCCGCCGTGCCTCGCCTCGAATTCCGGCTCGAATTGCCGGGTGTGCCCCGGGACGCCATCGCGGCTTTTCACGCGGACCCGCGCGTCCTCGAGTGGCTCTCGCCTCCCCAGAAGCGGGTCCGGGTCCTCGAGCGGCCCGACCGGATCGAGAAAGGGGCCCGGATCGTCGTCGAGGCCTCCCCGTTCGGCATTCCGATCCGCTGGGTGTCGCGGATCGTGGAGTGGGAGCCGCCCGTCCGGTTCGTCGACGTCCAGGAAAAGGGGCCCTTCTCCCGCTGGCGGCACGAACACCTCTTCGAGGACGGGGCCCTCGTCGACCGCGTCGACTACGAGGTGCCGCTGGCCCTCGTCGGCGGACGCCTCGTCGACCTCGCCTTCGTGAGGCCCGATCTTCGCCGGATGTTCCGTTTCCGGCACGAGGCCACGGCCCAAAGGCTCCTCGGAAAACGCTGACCCGGGAACTTCCGTCCCTCCCGTCGGGTCTCAGGATCCGTGGAGAGACTTCCGTGACGTCCCGAATACTCGCCTTTCAGCCCGGTCCCAGGGGAAGTCAGCGTGGGAGAATGCCCGTCGTGATCATGCCGGTGAGAACCCTCCACGAGGGCCGGGAGTGGCCCGGAGACGAAAAGGCCGTCGCCCGCTTCCTCGGCGGCGACCTGACCGCGTTCGACCTGATCGTCCGGCAGTACTCGGGCATGATCTTCGCCCTGGCCTCCCGCCTCGTCGGCCCGTGGGAGGCCGAGGAGGTCGTCCAGGAGACGTTCCTCAGGGCCTGGCGGGGGCTCGAGTCGTTTCGCGGCGACGCCTCGCTCAAGACCTGGCTCTACACCATCGCCCTCAACCGGGCGAAGGCGCGCCAGGGGACCCTGGCCCGGATGCGAAAGGTCTTCGTCTCTCCCCGCGTCAATCCCGAGGACGACCAGCCGTGGCCGGGAGACGAGGCGCCCGACCCGGCCGCCTCTCCGGAAGAGCAGGCCGTCGCCCTCGAGCAGCGGGCGAACCTCAGGAAGGCGATCCGCAACCTCCCCGAGGAGTTCCGCCACGCCGTCGTCCTGCGCGACCTCGAAGGTCTCTCCTACGACGACATCGCCCGCGTGCTGAACGTCCCGATCGGGACCGTGAGGAGCCGGATCGCCCGCGGTCGGGCCGCCCTCGTGGAGGAGCTGTCGTGAGCGCCAACCCCCAGCCCCGTCCGTTCGTGACGGGCGACCTCGACCTCCTGATTTCCCGCTCCCTCGACGGGGACCTCCCCGGCGAGGAGGAGCGCGAGCTGAAGAGCCTCCTGCAGGCCGACTCCGCCGCCCGCGCCCGGTACGACGCGATGGCCCGCCTCGTCGGCCGGCTCGAGGAGCTCCCCGACCCCGAAGCCCCCTTCGCGCTGTCGACCCGCGTGAGGTCCCAGGTCGAGAACGACACGGTCGGTATTGCCGCGACCCTCCACCGGTTCGGCTTCTACTTCCGACCCGCAACGGTCGGAGTTTTCGTCTTCGGGATCGTCGCCGTCGTCCTCACCTCGACCGTCATGGTTCCCCCCCCGAAGCCGGTCGCAACCGTCGCCGACGGCCAGCTGAAGGACCAGGCGGCGCCGGCCGCCGAGGACGACGGGCGCGTGAACGTCTTCTTCGCCGACTCGCCGAAGAAGGCCGACGCGGGTCCGGCCGCAGCGGATCAGGCGCGCCCCGCGGCCGCCCCGGCCCGGAGCCGGGCCGACGACGCGAAGGGGAACGTCCGGCAGGAGCCCGTTCTCGTCGCGTCGGCCGAGGCTCCGCGCGAAAAAGAAGAGTCCCTCGCCTTCGCCCCGGAGCGCGACGCCCAGCCTCTCGCCCCGGCGCCTGCCGCCGCTCCTCCCGCCGCCGTCGCCTCGCGCGCCGTCGCCGACGAGAGCATCGCGGAGAGGGCCTCGATGCAGAAGTCGGTCGGGTCGGAGGCGAAGCGCAAGAGCGAATCCGCGCCGCAGGCCGTCGGGGCGTCGTTCGCCGGCGCGTCGGCCCAGGTCGTCGGAAAGGCCGCGGCCACTCTCCGCATTTCGCCCTCCGCGCGACTCGACGGACTCGCTGGACCGTTCGAAGGAACGTATCGCCTCGAGCTGGACGGCGCGGGCCGGGTCGCCACCGTCGTCCGGCTCTCCGGAGGCTCGGGTTCGGAGCCTTCCGGCCTTCCCGCGAGGCTGAAGGAGCTCTCCTTCGCCCCCGTCGACGCCGCCCGGACGGAGGGCGCAGTGGACGTGAAGGTCCGGCTTCCGTAGTCGTCCGGTCCGATCCGGAGCACGCTTCTTGCCGTATAAGTCGTTGCTTTAAAACGACTTATACGCTTCGCGGAATGGAATCCCCGAGCCCCCTCCCATCGGGCAGAATGAGCCTGCAACGGGGGACGATCGTGAAGAGGACGCAGGCGGCTCGGGTTCGGAAAGCCCTCGACTACGTGAAGAGGCGGCTCAGGCTCGACCTCGAGTTCGTCGTCGAGGCCGGTGAGGTCCACGAGCAGTTCGGCCTCCTCGACATCGAGCGCTCCCAGCGCGGCACCGAGGACCGGAAAGTCTGGATCGTCAGCTTCGACCCCGAGCTCGTCTCGAAGGAGTCGCTCGCCGCGCTCCGCCGTCACGCCTTTCACGAAGTGCTGCACGCCCTCACCTGGCCGCTCTTCGACGAGGCCGAGGCCGCCATCCGCAGCGTCCCCGACTCGAGGCTCCGCAAGGAGCTGATGGACCGCTCCATCGACGCGCGAGAGAACGTCGTCTACGAGCTCGAGAGGAAGATCGGTCCCCTCTGCTTCCCGTCGCTCCCCTGGGTCGACCCCTGATCGCTTGACCGGCGACGGGGCGGCTCCTAGAATGCGCCTCCCTTGCGGCGACGCGCCGCGGTCTTTGGAAGGGTACGGGCCGAAGTAGCTCAGTTGGTAGAGCAACTGATTCGTAATCAGTAGGTCGGCGGTTCAAGTCCGCCTTTCGGCTCCACTTTTCCCTGCATCCCTCCCCGGGTCGAGCGCATGGTGCTCCCTGGAACTGGAACCTTCCGTTCGATTCAGCCTGCCAACGCGCGCTTCGACGAGGGACTCCTCCTCCGGCGACAGGTCGAGAAACTCGGCGGCCGTGGAGACCTTCCACCCAGCGGCGAGAAGCCGTTCCCTTTTCTGCTTTTCCATTCAAACGTCCTCGAACCCGATGTCTGGCTCAGGCGAGCGGGTTCTCCCATCGAAGGCCGGGGAAACGGGCGAAGTCGCCATCGCTCGAACAGAGCGTGAGGCCGTGCTCGATGGCGAGCGCCGCGAGGTGAGCGTCGGGGACGAGGTTCGCGCGGCTGACGCCGGATCCGAGGAACCCGTCGAGCAGGGCGGCGTGACGTTCGGTGGCCAGCGGGGTCCACGCGACCGGGGCTGCGAGCCAGGCGCGAGCCTGGCCCCAGGCGGAACCGATGGTTTCCGGCCTTTCGAAGATCCGCGGGTTCGAGACGAGCCGCACGAACGCCAGGAGGCTCTCCCACGGCAGTCCCACGGGCGTCGGGCCACCGAGGCGCGCATCGAGCCAGGCCCGTGCCGGCTCGTGCTGGCGGAACGACGCGACGTGCGCGTAGACGAGGAGGTTCGCGTCGACGAGGATCAACGGAAGGACTCGCCTTCGGCGAGGGCAAGCGTTTCGGAGACGTCGTCGATGGACCCTGTGAGGCATTGTCCGAGCGAAACGCTCTTCGTCTTGAACGGCTTTCCAGGGGGAGGAGGCGCCACGAGTTCCCTGAGGCCCAGCCGGAGGGCTTCGTTCACGACCTGTCGGAGAGGAGCTTTCCGCATTTTCCGTGCTCGTTCAACGAGGACGGCCACATCGTCGTCCAGCGAGAGGGTCGTTCTCATGTATCAAAGCATAAGAACCGTGATGTCACGATGTCAATGCCAATGCTGAAGAGAACGACCCGCCGGGACTGTGGAATCCGCCCCGTATGCCGGCAGCGGGTGCCGTGGAAAGCTGTTTGCTCCCCGGTTTTCCAGACAGGTGAGTGCTGAGGGCGAGATGGGATGATGGTCCGGCCCGCGGCCGCCGATGAGCTTCACACTCAGCCACTACGGTCTCCGCTACGTGCGGCACCTCGGCCGCTCGGTCGGGGACTGCGACCCGGGTCTCCTCGACCGCGTCCGCCCTCTCTTTCGTGCCTATGCGCACCTGACGATCTCCGAGGACGACGGTGGGGAGCTGGAGGCCCTTCTGGCCGGCGGCTTTCTCGAGCGGGTGCCGGACGACGTCGACCCCGGGACGGTCCGCACCCGCTACGCGCGAAACCCGCTCGAGCACCTGACCCGCGTCGCCTTCGAGTACACGACTCTCTGCAATCTCGACTGCCGCCACTGTCGCAACGGGGGCCTCGAGGCGCAGACCGAGACGCACCCGGAGGCGCTTCGGCGGGTCGTCGACGCCGCGATCCCGATCGGCCTGACCCGTTTCGACTTCATCGGCGGCGAGGTGACGCTTTTCGGAAAGGGGTGGCTCGACCTCGTCCGGTACATCCGGTCGCAGGGCGGCCTTCACGTCTCGGTCCTGACGAGCGGGTGGTTCCTCGGCGAGACGAACTTCCTGGCGGCGGGCCGGCGCTATGCGGACGACGGCGCCTACTTCCGGGAACTTCGGGAGAGCGGCCTCACGCACGTCGTCTTCAGCCTCGACGGCCCGGAGGAAACGCACGACGAGGGGCGCCGGACGCCCGGCCTCTACCGGCGCGTCCTCGAGGGCTTCTCGAAGGTGCGCGCCGCGGGCCTCGTTCCCCGCGTCTCGCTCGTCCTCGGCCTCGGCGCGACGGGGGCGGCGATGTACGATTGGCTGGCGGGAGTGTCGTCCGTCCTCTACGGCCCGGTGGCCGAAAGGGACTACGCCGTCGCGAGGCTCCTCGATGACGACGACAACTACGTCAGCAACCTGGTCGACGTGGGGACCTGCGAGCCGCTCGGGCGCGCCACGGGAGGAATCGGCGCGTTCACCGACGAAGAGCTCCGCTGCCGCAACTTCTTCCGTCCTCGCCCGTCGCTCCGGATCAAGGCGAGCGGGGAGGTCTCCCTCTGCCCTCTCGTGGAGGCCGGAGACGGCTACGGGAACGTCCACACGCGCGACGTCGTCGACATCCTGAATCATCTTCACGAGGCCTTCGTCTATCGGCTTCACGCCGAGAAGCGGGTCGGCGAGGTCCGCCCCTTCCTCGATCCCGGGCTCTTCGGGAGCGAGCCTCGCCACGCCTGCGGCGTCCGGACGGCGCTGAACATGCTCGGGCGGGCGATGGAGGAGCGCGGCGTCGCCCAGGACGACCACGAGGCGATCCGGGCGATCAACGTCGAGGTCGCAGGGAAGATGGGGATACTCCCGAGGGAGATCCGGAATCGCGCGATCGGCCGGCCTCGCCCACGGTGAGAAGACGGGGTGAGGAGACGCGGGCGCGGGAGCGGGACGCCCTTGACTTCGGCTCCCTCCGGGCCGAGGCTTTCTTCCGGATGAAGAGGCAGATATGGCGGAGCTGAGTCCGAGGGCGCTCGGGTGGTTCATCGAAGCCGTTCTTCCGGTCGTGATGGAGCGGACGGGACTGCCGCGCGAGGAGGCCGCGATCGCCGCGGAGTCGCTCGTCCCGCCGTTCGAGCAGGACGACGATGGGAACATCGTCCTCAGGGGTGCGGACGGGGAGATCGTCGGCGTCGTGTCGAAGGACGACATCAACCCGTTCGACGTCATCGACGACATCGAGGAAGCGGGGGCGGCGGCGGAGATCGAGGAGCCGGACGACGACGACGAAGCCGAGGTCGACGAAGACGTCAGGTCTCCGGAGTAGCTCGCGGGGATCCTTTCTGAGGTAGCGGGGAGCTCCCTCCGTTCCCGCGCCGTTCAGAGAGACCGGGCGAGGCGGAATCCGAACCACTTGTTGACGTAGGCTGGGGCGTAGAAGTTGCGACTTGCGGAGCGACAGTACCGGAGGTATTCGTCCGCGCTGCCGCCGCGGGCGACGCGCATCGAGCCCGAAGACGGGCCCTGCGGGTTCGTCTGGGGGGTCGACGGGTACTGCGCGTAGATGTCCTGGCACCATTCCCACACGTTCCCGTCCATGTCGTACACGCCGAAGGGATTCGCCGTCTTGAGCCCCACGGAATGTGTCGCGCGCGGGGACGCATTGCCACACCACCAGAGGTAGGGGTCCGCCGTGCTGCACGCCTGGCACGACGCGTCGGGACAGTCCAGGGCGTCTCCGAAGAAGAAGCGCGTGGTCGTCCCTCCGCGCGCCGCCTTCTCCCACTCCGCCTCCGTCGGCAGCCGGTACTTCCCGGCGCCGGGCTGCCCGGTCGCCGTCAGGTGTGAATTCAGCTTCTGGAGGAACCCTGGGCCCCCGAGATAGCCGTCCACAATCGTGGGCCAGTCCACGCAGTAGGTCGGATAGCTCCCTCCGACGCCGTTGTTCCCGCAGGTGGTCGCCCACGGCGTCGTCCCCATGACCGCCTGCCACTGCGCCTGAGTCACCTCGTACTTGCCCATGTAGTAGTCCGACGTCAGCGTCACCATGTGCTGCGTCTCGTCGGCGTTGCGAAGCCGTTCGCTCGTGGGCGAGCCCATCAGGAAGGTCCCCGCCGGGATACGAACCATGACGAGCGGCACGCCACCGGGGAGCGTCACGGTGATCTCCTCCGTCGCCGGGGCGCTCGTGCCCCGGTCTGCCGTTGCGACGATCGCATAGGGGTCGCCGGAGGCGTTGTTGATGACGGAAGCAAAGGCCAGGACGGGCTTGTCGCTCGTGAACTCGAGCCAGAGGTTGGTATCGGTCGTCCCGGCGACCCCCGGGAACACCGACGTGTCGTCGAGCGCCACCTGGCGGAATCCGTTCGCTCCGAGCGGCCCGATCGTCCCCTCCGAGAGCAGGGATCCCCCGCCCCGTCTCACCTTCGCGTGAACGGTGGCGGCCGCGTTTCCCGGATTCACGAAGACCACGTTGGTCCGGTAGCCGCCCGACGCCGTGCTGCTGGCGGCGAGCTGGCCAAGGGCGCCCGCCAGCATGGCCTGCGCCTCCTCGATGCCCGGCAGCCACATGCCGGACTTCGCCCCCGAAAGGCAGGCGTTCACGTTGTTCACTCCCGAGGAGACCACGATCGGCCCGGTTGCCTGGAACCGGATCGGCCCATACGCGCCCTGAGCGAGGGTCCTCCCGAACAGCGACGCCAGGATGTTGTCGAAGGAGGCCTGGTTTCTGGCCGTGATCTGGAAGGGCGCGGCCGAGAGGGTCTGGCCCGTGACCTGGTCGTAGAACGACGCGGTCACGGTGACCACGGCGCTGCCGAGGTTCAGGATGCGGACGTCGCTGCGGAACTCAGCGGCGTTCGTTCCCGTCCGGAAGACGGTCGAGGGAATGATCCAGCTGCCGGCCTGTCCGGCGGCGGTGGACGGAGGGAGCGAGGAAGCGAGCAGAACGGCGGCGAGCCATACCGGGGGGATCCGTTTCATCGTACTCCTCCTAAGCGTCCGCCTCTTCGGGGCATCCGCTTCTGCGCCGAGAGGACGAGCGCGAAGAAGCGTCATTGGGATCGGCTGGGGGCGGCTCGATTCGGTGCTTCCCGCACAGCTCGACGAACGGCTGCCGCCGGTAACCGGTTGCAAAGACCCGCCCGGCAATCGGGCGCGCCTCGGCATCCCTTCCGAGAAGGAGAAGCGCGGTCGCGTGCCGGACGCCCTGGACGGGTGTGGCGTCGCCGGAGGTGGCGGCCTTCGTACAGGCTTCCAGCGCCCGGAGAAGCACCGGAGCGGCGTCCGCGCCTCGCCCCGTCTCCTGGTGCAGCGCGGCGAGCCGGAGTCGCAGGTCCAGGGCGCCGGCGCTCTCGGGCCCGATCGCCTTCTCCGAGATTCCCAGCGCCCGGGCGTACACGGTCTCGGCCTCGTCGCGCCGGCCCTCGGCCCGGCAGATGTCGGCGAGCACCATCAGGGCGACGGCGAAGGTCGGGTGCTCGGGCCCGATCGCCTTCTCCAGAATCGCGACCGCGCGACGCTGCATCGGCTCGGCCTCTGCGGGACGGCCCGACTCGCGCAGCACGGTCGCGAGCTGGTGGAGGTCGAATGCGACGTTGGGGTGATCGGCTCCGAACGACGTCCGGTCGGCCTCGAGCGCGCGGCGCTGGAGGGCCTCCGCCTCGGCGTAGCGCCCCAGGTCGCGGTAGACGGTCGAGAGGTTCGACAGATCCACGGAGACGTTCGGGTGCCCGGGCCCGTCGGCCTTCTCGTGGATTCCGGCGGCTCTGAGGAGCGAGGACTCGGCCGTCCGGTAGTCGCCCCGGGCCTGGGCGGTGTTGGCGAGATTGTTCAGGGCGGTCCCGAGGTCGGGATGGTCCGGGCCCTGCGCCTTCTCCAGGAGGCCCAGAACACGCTGGAAGAGCTCTTCCGCCTGCTCGTACCGGTCCATATTGAAGTAGAGGGCGGCGAGGTTGTTCAGGCCGAAGGCGACGTCGGGGTGGTCGGGGCCGAGGAGGCTCTCCTGGATCTCGAGGGCCCGGCGCTGGAAACCCTCGGCCTGGTCGTACTTCCCGAGCGAGTTGTAGACGTTGGCGAGGTTGGTCAAGGCGGTCGCCACGTCCCGGCTTCGCGGTCCCGACGTCTTCTCGAGGATGGCCAGCGCCCGCTGGTGGAGACCTTCCGCCTCGGCGTACTTCGCCATCCCCTGCTGGAAGACGCCGAAGCTGTCGAGCGTCGTTCCTACGTCTTCGTGGTCCGGGCCGAGAGCCTTCTCCTGCGTGGCGAGAGCCTGGCGGTAGAGCGGCTCGGCCTTCTCGTACTGCCCCAGTCGCCGGTGGATGACCGCCATCAGCGCCAACGACTTTCCGATTGCCGTCTCGTCGGGGGGCGTCGCCGCGCGGAACCGGGCGAGGGCCTTCTCCCCCAGCCTCAGCGCCTCCGCGTGGAGACCGAGCTCGGCGTACGCGCTCGCCATCGTATGGAGAAGGGTCCCCTGAAGTGCTGGCTCCTCCCCGAGCCCTCCCTCGATCTCCCTGCTCGCCTTGTCGAGCAGCTCGCGGGCGGTCACCTTGCTCCCGCGGCTCTCGCCGGGCTCGGAGATCCTGAAGAGGTCCACGAGAAACCCGGAGACGCGCTGCGCCGTCACGGCCTCGCGGTTCGCCCTGTTCGCCTCCTGGCGGATGCGGTGCGCCTGGTACGTCGTTCCGATCGCCACGAGCGCGACGAGCGCGGTCGCACAGGAGGCGGCGATCCTCGTCAGCCTCCGGCGAGGCAGCTCCCTTATCCACCTCAATCTCTCGGCCGTGTCGAGCGCCGACGGCCGGACCCCCGGCTCCGCTGACTTCATCCGGTTGAGAAGGGCGGTCAGCTCCGGATTCAGACCGCTGATCGGCAGGCTGTCGGCTCGTTCCGCGCGGACGAGCAGGGCCGCGACGTCCAGCCCGGGCTCGAACGGCGGCGTCCCCGTGAAGAGCTCCTGGAGCAGGAGGCCGCAGGAGTAGATGTCGCTGGCCGGCATGACCGGGTCCCCGCGCGCCTGCTCCGGGCTCATGTAGCCGAGCGTGCCGACGAGCGATCCGAGCCGCGTACGGAGGGCGGAATCGGACTCCCCGGCGAGAGGGGGGGCCGCACTGGCGGGATTCGTCGCTTCCGGGTCCGCCGGAAGGCCGTCGAGGGGCGGTCGAGCGGACGCGAGGCCTCGGAGATCGACGGTGGGAAGCTCCGCGTGGAGCGTCCGCGCGAGGCCGAAGTCGAGAACCTTGGCAGCCCCGCTCGTCGTGACCATCACGTTCGAGGGCTTCAGGTCGCGGTGGACGATTCCCTGGGCGTGCGCCGCGACCAGGACGCCGACGATCTGTTCGGCGAGGCGCATCTTCGTGGCGCCGTCGAGGCCCTCGCGGATCGCCTGCCCGAGCGTCTTTCCGTCGATCAGCTCGAGAACGAGGAAGTCGCGCTCCGGCGTCTCGAGGTAGTCGTGGATCTCACAGATGTTCGGGTGTTTCAGCTGCGAGAGGACGCGGGCCTCGCGCAGGAATCGCGCCCTTCGACCCGGGTCGAGGTGCGCCTCCCCGATGGCTTTCAGTGCCACCCGCCGCTGCAGCTTTTCGTCGTAGCCGAGGTAGACGGACCCCATTCCGCCAGCCCCGACAAAACCGACGACGCGCAGGTGCCCGAACCGGCTCCCGACGAGGTCGTGTTCGTCCACGGCTCTTGCAGCATCCTATTGCCGGGCGCCGGATCGTGCAACAGAACACCTTCGGCTCGAGAAGAGTTAACGGAGGCTCCCTTCCCCGAGGGCGCCCGGTATCCTGTCGCCCCACTGGAGGGAGCCGATGCTCCGAATCGTTCCCCTCGCCTCGCCCCTCAACAGCCCCGAATCCGTCGCAGCCCTGACCGGTAGGCTCCTCGACCGGATTCGCGGGCTCGGCATCCCGGTCGAGATCGAGTCGGGCGATCCGGAGGCGGATCCCGGCGCGCTCCGGATGCTGCTGATCCTCACCGGAGGGACGGAAGGGCTCGCGCTGTCGCAGCTCTCGCGCCTTCGTGGCCCGGTCGTCCTCCTCGCCCACCCGACCCACAACTCCTTCCCCGCGGCGCTCGAGATCCTGGCCCGGGTGAGGCAGATGAACCGGCGAGGCAAGATCGTCTTTCTGGGCGACGTCCCGGAAGACGGGGCCGAGCTTCAGCGGACTCTCGCGCTCATGAAGACGCGCCAGGCGCTCGACGGCGTGCGCCTCGGCCGGATCGGCGTTCCTTCCGAGTGGCTCGTCGCGAGCCTGCCCGACGAGAAGGAAGTGGAGGAGCGCTGGGGGATCCGGATCGTGGACGTCGGGAGCGACGAGCTCCTCGAGCGCGTGAAGGGGGCGCGCCCCGGCGATTCGGCGGACGTCGTGCAGGAGTGGAAGGGCCTGGCGAGAGGCTGCGTCGAGCCGAACGACACCGATCTCGCCGCGGCCGGACGGGTCTACACCGCGCTGAAGGAGATCGGCCGGGAGCATGCGCTCGGCGGATGCACGGTGCGCTGCTTCGACCTCGTCACGAGCCTCGCGACGACGGGGTGCATGGCGCTGTCGCAGTTGATCGACGATGGCCAAATGGCCGGTTGCGAGGGGGACGTCCCGGCCACGCTGACGATGATGTGGATGCACGCGCTCACCGGGGCGGTCCCGTTCATGGCCAATCCCCAGCAGGTGGTGGCGGAGCGCAACGCGGTCTGGCTGGCCCACTGCACCATCGCCCGGCGGCTCGTCTCCGGCTACACGCTCCGCTCCCACTTCGAGTCGGGGCTCGGGGTGGCGATCCAGGGGGCGAGCCGCGAGAAGGACGTGACGCTCGCCCGCCTGGGGGGGCCGGGGCTGACCGAGCTCTTCGTCAGCGACGGCCGGATCCTCGAGGACGGCAAGTCGGAAGAGCGCTGCCGGACCCAGTACCTGGTCGAGCTCGCCCGGCCGGTGAGCTACTTCCTCGAGAAACCGCTGGGGAACCACCACGTCCTCGTGCCGGGCCAGTTCGCCCCGCTCCTGGCGGAGTATCGCGACCTCTACCTCTGACGGCTCCCCCCTTCGGCGCAGTCGGGCCCGGTAAGTTGACTCCGGGGAGCCGAGTCTCTACATTTATGTAGAGGCGACGCCGTGTCCACCGTTCAGATCTCAGCCCACATCTCCGAGGCGACGAAGTCCGCGCTCGAACGCTTTGCCGAAGCCCGAGGCCTCAAGAAGGGCTTCGTCATCGAAGACGCGATCCTCCACCACCTCCAGGCGCTCCGCGAGGTTCCGGAGGACCTCCTCGTCCCGGTCCGGCTCGTCGTCAGCGAAGCTTCGCTGGCGAGGATCGTCGGGCGTGTCGAACGCCCGCGTCGGCCGACTCCCGCCATGAGAAAGCTGATGAAGGGGAGCTCTCGGGGCTGACGCGTCGTGGCGCTCCTCATTCGGGCACTCGTACCAGAGGATGACCGCTCGGCGTTCCGGTCGGGGAACATCGACCTCGACCGGTTCTTTCGGCGGTTCGCTGGCCAGAATCAGTTTCGTCACTACGTCGGCGTGACGTACGTCGCGGTGGACGGCGACTCGATCCTGGGCTTCGTGACCGTCGCGGCCGCGTCGATCGAGTTGGCGAGCGTGTCTCCGGCGGCGCGAAAGAGACTCCCGGCCTACCCGCTTCCGGTTCTGCGGCTCGCGCGCCTCGCGGTGGACGAGGAAGCGAAAGGCCAGGGGATAGGTTCCGCGCTCCTTCGTCATTCCTTCCTGCTTGCTCGCGAGATGGCCGGTCGGCTCGGGTGCGTCGGCGTCGTCGTGGACGCGAAGGAAGATGCCCTGCCGTTCTACGAGCGATATGGATTCGAAGCGCTCGACGTCGAAGCCGGCCAGCTCGGCGACCGGCCGGAGCCGACTCCGATGTTCCTGGAGATCGGGGCGATTCCCGGGCCGGGACGGCCGAAGCTTTAGGAGAGAGTTGGTCTTCACTGCTCCCTCGGTGCCGACCTCTCCGGGTGCGAGCCGAAACGGTGGGTGCGCTCGGCCCCGGGGTCAGCCCCAGAGAGAGAAGTCGAGCTCCTGGTTCCATTGCGCCTTCAGGAGTCTGGCGAGGCGGTCGTTTGCGGGCTCGAACTCCTTTCGGAGCGCCTCCGCGAGCCGATGGGGTGGAGGAGGGTGGGCCCCCGCGTTGAGCTTCCCGACGGGAGGCGCCTCGAAGTCCGGGAGGCCGACGAAGGCGCGCGCCTGGCGGCAGGCCTCGGCGGGGTGCCGGAAGAGCCGCTCGCTCTGAAGGACGAGGATCTGGCGGGGAGGGAAGCGTTCCAGCCAGGCCTCGAGCTGCTCGGCGTAGCGACCGCGGGCCTGGTAGCTCAGGTGCTGGAAGGCCGGCGCGTCCTCGATGGCGCCCTCCAGGAGAAGTCGTCGCTGGAGGCCGATCCGCTCCTCCTCGGCCGCGAAGGCGGGCTCGGGAGCGAGGACCTCGAAGCCGTGCCGGACCGCGTGGTGGTAGTGGGAGAACGCCCGGGCGACGGGCTCCCGCAGAAGGACGATGAGGCGCGCGAGAGGGCACGTCTCCGCGACGCGCCGCGGCGCCGCGGGGTGGAAGAGGTAATACGGCGTGGCCTCTCCGGTGAAGGGGCTCTGGGCAGAGCGGTCCGCGGCGCGAAGCTGGGTGGCGTACCACTCAACGCCCCTGCGGAAGCCCAGGTCGAAGAAGTGGATCTCTTTGGTGACCGGCGGCGTGACGGACGGGTGGCGGGCCAGGTGGTCGAAAAGGGAGGTCGTGCCTCCCTTCATCGTGCCGAGAATCAGGAAGGACGGCGCGTTCACGAAGCGGCCCCGCGGACCGGCGGGCTGGGCGCTGCCCACGGCGCGGCGCCTGCCGTCGAGAAGAGCCGGCGGCGAAGGCCGCGCGGAACGAGGCGCCACGGCCAGCGGCCGCGGTGTCTCGCCTGGATCCGGGCCGTCAGCTCCTCCGTCCGGCTTCCCGTGTGCAACCAGTCCGAGAGGCCTCCCGGCCTGACCCGGTAGTCGAACAGCGTCGCCGGGAGGTGGTGGAATCGCCACCCGGCGTCCGCGGCGCTGAGCCAGAAATCCCAGTCCTCGAGCGCCGGAAGCGTCTCGTCGAAGCCGCCAGCGGAGAGCCAGACCGACTTGCGGAAAACGGCGCAGGCGTCGATGCAGTTGGCCTTCAGGATGGCGCCGTAGTGGAAGTCCGGGACGGGAACGGTTCCCGTGCGCAGGCCGAACTCGTACCGGTCGCCGTAGACCACGCCGAGCCCCGGGTCCGCCTCGAGCTGCCGGGTGGCGCGCCGGAGGTACCCCTCGCGGATCCTGTTGTCGGCGTCGAGCGTGAGGAGGAAGCGCCCGTGCGCATTCCGGATGCCGGTGTTGCGCGCGCTGGAGAGCCCGCGGTTCGGCTGGCGGATCACTCGGTACCCCTCGTCCTCGAGCCGGGAGAGGAACGCGACGGTGAAGGGCTCGGTCGAGCCGTCGTCGACGAGGATCAGCTCCGTACCGGGCTCGCTCGTCCGCTCGGCGCTGGCGAGGGCCTCCACGAGGAAGGCGCCATCGTCGTGAACCGGCGTCACGATGGTGGTGTCGACGGACGGCTCTGCGGAAGCGCCGGACGAGAGCCTTCGTCCGCGAGGCGCCCGGGGCGCCTGCAGGAGCGAGGGGAGGTCGGCGGCCGCGTCGAGGTCGCCGAGCAGCGCGGTGGCGTCGGGCCACGCGAGAGCGTGCAGGCGTTCGATCGGGTCGCCGGCAGGCCAGGTCGCGAAAAGATCGGGCTCCCTGCGGGGTGGGGACGCGGGCTTCTCGAGCCGGAGGCCGAGCCGGTCGCCCACGAGCCCGGCGAGAAGGTCGGGGCTTTCCATCAGGCGGTTCGTGCTCGCCAGGACGGACCGCGCCCGGTTCGCCCGGTGAAAGCTCAGGAGCGCCGCGTTGTAGGCGAGCCAGATCCGTTCTCCGAAGCGGGGGTTTCCGGAGAAGACGGGAGCGCCGAGCCGCTGCAGCGAGTCGGCCACCTCCCAGGGGGTGCGGTAGACGAGCAGGAACCGGGCCTGGGGGACGACCGACCGCCAGAAGTCGAGCAGGACGGTCGTCCTCGGGTCTTTCCAGCCCCAGGGAGTCTCCCGCCGGCCGGCCGCGAGGACGAGCGAGCGCGCCTCGTCGCGAAAGGGCTCCAGCCCCCCTCCGTCGCAGAGGCCGCGCTCGGTCCAGCCCCAGTCGGGATGGCCCCCGTCGTCGGCCGGGCACGCCGCGGCGAGCATGCGCCGGTTGAGCTCGAGGAACCTGCCGTCCTCGAAGTAGCCGGGCCGGTTGTTCCTGTCGGGGTCCGGAAAGGCCGACCCCATGTCGACTCCGAGCGAAGCGAGCTGCGACGCGAGGAAGGACGTTCCGGAACGGTGCATCCCGGCCAGGACCAACGGAGGGAACCCGCTCTCTCCTTCGCTCATACCCCGATGATGACCTCCGGGAGTCCCCGGGTCCACGGGTAGTGTCCGGGCGCTTCAGGCCTTCGGCGCCGCCGAGGTCCGGATCACCTTCGCGGGGACGTACGCGACCGCGCCCGTGGCGGAATCGACGCTCCGGCGCTTCCACGTGAGCGTGAGGCCGAGGTCTTCCTCGCCGTCGCCGCTCACCTCCACCAGGAGGTAGCCGTGCTCGACGTCGTGATGGAGGGGTACCGGCGTGTACGGGGCGTCGTCCCCGTTGTACGGGGAGCTCGTGAAGAGCGTGCCGCCGCCGGAGCCGACGATCAGCTGGAGGAGGTCGTCGTCCGCGCTGCCGTCGCCGTCGTCGATCCGGAGGGCGTCGAAGAAGTGGTCGTGCCCAGCGAAAGTGACTCTGGCTGCGGCGGAGGCGAGGCTGCTCCAGAAGGCGTTGCGGTCGGCCGGGTACGTGCCCAGGCAGTCGGAGTGAAAAGCCTTGAAGGCGGGCTCGTGACCGAAGACGAAGACGTGAGGCGCCGTGCGGGCGGCGAGCTGGGCGTCGAGCCACGGCTGGGTCACGCGGTGGAGGCTCTCGTACTCGTCGAGGCCGACGAAGAGGGCGTTCTTCGACGTGAACGAGTAGGTGAGCCCGGTCTCTCCCTCGGGCCCGTTCGCCGGCAGGGCGTGGACGCCGGAAAAGGCGGCGGCCCAGGCGCTCGCGCCGCCGGGCACGTCGGCTTCGTGGTTGCCGCGAACCGGGTAGACGCCGATTCCGGCGTCGGTGAGCGGGGCCATCGTGCGCTGCCAGACTTCGAGCTGCCTCTGCATCTGGGCGCTGGTGGCTCCCTTGCCTCCTTCGACGAGATCGCCCGGCACGAGGACGAGGTCGACCGACTCGTTCAGGAGCGCCGAGACGATCTCGGCGGGGACCGCGAAGCTGTTGGCGGTGACGTGCGTGTCGCCGACGACCGCGAAGCGCCAGGCGGTCGACGGGGCCGAGGTTCCCGGCACGGCCGGGACGTAGCTGCCGTCGTCGGTTCCGGCGGAACTCTCCGGCGTCGCGCCGTCGTTGACGACGCCGTAGGCCACGAAGGTTCCGGTGGCCGTCTCGTTGACGACCCGCACGTACCCCTGGGGCAAGCCGAACGCGGGGAGGAGGCCGGACCACTGCGTCCAGCCGCCGGGCGGGAGACTCACCTTCGCGCTCGTTCCGGCGAGGGCGCCCGTCTCCCCGTCGTAGACCTCGGCGAAGACGCTCACGGGACCGGCGTTCTCGAGAGACGCGGCGACGGCGACGTTGGCGCGGACCTCGTCGTCCTGCCTGAGCCCGTGGACGAGGGCTTCGCCCGTGGCCCTCGACGACGTCCCGACGGCGCCGTAGTAGAGGCCGTAGTGGCCCTCGCCCGAACGGGACGGCGAGCCGGTGCGCGCTCCGACGATGCCCGGGGCGGCAGCCCCAGCCTCGAGGAACCGGACCGCGAGGGTTCCCGCGTAGCTCGCTTCGCCCTTCGGCCCGATGGCGCCGGTGACCTTCCCACGGAGGAGGTCGAGGAACTGCGGGAGGATCTTCTGCTCGCCCGGGGCGAGCGTCTCGATAGCCACGCCCCCGGCCCCCTTCTCCGGCGAGAGCGACTCGACGTAGGTCAGCTCGACGTCGAGCGTCGCGGCGCCCGGGTTCGTCAGGACGAGCTCGGTCGTGTAGACGCCGGTCTCGACGACGACCGGGACGAGGAGCGACTCGCGGACCTCGGGGCCCGCGGTGAACGGTACGAAGGAGCCGTCGTTCGTCACCTCGTCGTTGAAGACGGCGTAGGCGTAGTAGGGGCCGGTGCCCGAAACGACCGTGACGCGCGCGTACCCTCCGGAGAACGGGGCGCCGGCGAAGACGTCGTCGAGCTGCACCCACTGGCCGGGGCCGAGCGTCACGTCGGGGAACGTCGTCTCGGGCGCGCTCCCTCCTCCGGTTCCGCTCCCGTTCACGAGGGCGAGCCGAAGCGTGACGGGGTCGACGGTGGAGGCGTTCGCGAGGGCGACGTGCGTCCGGTCCTGCACGGTCTTTCGCAGTCCGTATAGCCACGACGTCCCCGTTGGAAGCTCCTCGAGCCGCGGCGCGACGCAGGCCACTCCCGCGCGCCCGCCCTCGGACGGCGCGGTGACCCGGACCCCGGCGAATGCGGCGTCGGCCTTCGAGAGGCCGGAGAACGAGGCCCGCACGGTGCCTCCCTGGCTCCCGTCGGGAATCGGCAGCCCGCTCGAGCGCAGGAACCCGATCGCCTCCTCGAGGACGAGCTGGCGGCCCGCGGCCAGCGCGACCGAAACCGTGCCGCTTCCCTGCCCGCCGAACGACGCGGCGGCGGTGTACGCCAGGTCGACCGTCGCGTCGGTCGTGCCGCGGTTCGCGAGGGTGAGCTCCGTCGTGTAGCGCGCGCGGCCCGTGACGTCGAGGACGACGGGGAGGAAGAGCGTCGCCGTCGCGCCGCTCGCGGTGGCGTCGCGCACGAGCCGGACGTGGTTGGCGATCCGGATGACGTCCCCCTGCGGGCCGAAGCCGTGCGGCCAGCCCGCCGGGTCGCCGGCCTTCGGGTCGCCGCGCTGCGTCCCCGCTCCGTGGACGTCGAGGAGCGTGTAGCTGCCGGAGCCCGCCGGCCGTTCCATCCAGCCGAGGCCGCGGCCGAACGCGAGGTACGCCGCGGCGCCGTTCGGCGTGCCGTCGAGGAAGGTGGTGCTCGACCAGTAGAACGGCCAGTCGCGGGCGCCCCCTTCGTTCGTGATGGAGGTCGCCTCGAAGAGCGGGTCGATGGCGGCCGAGCCGGTCGTGTCGGGGGAGCGCCGGTAGTCGAGGAGGCTCTGCAGCTCCTTGACGGTGGGCAGTCTCCAGTCGTCGTGCCCGAGGTGCCTGGCGGCGTTCTTCGCCTGCACCCAGGCGAGCGCTTCCTGCCAGTTCATCCCGGTGCCGCTGTCGGCGCGCGACCAGGTCAGCCCCGTCGCCCGGTCGGTGACGGTCCCGTCGCCGCTGTCGGCGAAGTCGTTCGCGCCGTAGGCCGGGTTTCCCCGGACGTAGCGGACGTACATCGACTGTCCGATCGTCCCGCCGCTTCCCGGCTGGTACTTCGGGTAGCCCTTGATGCGGCCGTCCGCGAAGTTGACGCCGAAGACCGTCGCGTCGCCGTTCATCGTGGTGCTGACGTACTCCGTCGCCGACCAGTCCTGGCAATCTATGACCCGTTCCGTGCCGACGCCGCTGCCGTACGCGAAGCCGAAATACCGGGTGTCGAGGAACGGGACGAAGCCCGCGCTGCTCGTGAAGCCCTGGCCGTTCTTCCCGCTGAAGAGGATGAGCGAGTAGAGCTCCTTGATCGTCGGCATCCGCCAGTCCGCGTGACCCCCGACGCGGCAGGTCGCGGCGCCGGCGAGCGCGGCGGCAAACGTCAGCTTCGTGCCGCGCTCCTTCACCCAGGTGAGGCCGGTGCCGAGGTCGGTCGTCGTCCCGTCCCCGTTGTCGACGTAGGAAGGGGCGAGGCGCTGCTGCTGGGCGTCCTGGCCGAAGAACGGCTGTCCGGCCGCCGGGCAGGCGATTGTGGCGGTGGTGTTGCCGTAGCAGAGTGTGACGCCCGTGCCGACGACCGGGTAGGAGAGTCCCGCGGCTTCGGCTCGCGAGCCCGGCGCCGTCGCGACCGCCAGGAAGAGGAAGGGCGCGCCGAGGAGGATGGCTTTTCGCGGGGAGCGGCTCGGGCTCGGAAGGAGAGGCCTCATTCCCGTCCGGACGCAGGAAACCCGAGACGGTTTACCCGGCCTGCCGTCTCAGGCGAAGCCCCGGGCGAGCTGCCGCGCGCGCGCCGCCTCCAGCTCCGAGAACAGCTGGCGCAGGTGCCGCTCCGCCGCCGCGCGCACCTCCGGCGCCACCACGCTGCGCGCTGCCGCGGTCCGGAAGGGCCGTCCCGGGGCCTTGGCGTCCTCCTGGGAGACGCGGCGCGCGGCCGCCTCATCTTCGGGCGAGAGGACCACGCCGAGGTGAGGCGCGATCCGGGTGACGAAGGCCCCGGGGAGCTCGTCGTAACGGACGAGGAGGGTCCCGCCCTCCCGGCTGTCCGCGACGGACGCCTCGAGGATCCGCGCCAGGACGCGGGCGGCGAAGTCGGCGTCACCGCCTCCGACGTGGGTTCCGCAGCGCGCCGCCAGAGAGAGGTTCCCGTCGCGCAGGGACCCCTCCTCGAGGTTCGAGGCGAGGACCTCGACCGCGTCGCGGTATAGGAAGACGCGGGGAACGCCGGGGAAGACCTGCCGGAGCTCCGGGAGGGAGAGGGTGCTGATCGCGTCGAGCTTTACGAAGAGACGACCGCCGCGGGCCGGCGCCCACGCCGACGCGAGCCCGCGCAGCCAGGCTCTCCTCCGGTCGGCGGCAGCGAACGTCCCGGGAAGGCGAAGGACCCCTTCGAGCGGTTCTGGCTCGGAGAGGATGCGGTGGTCCTCGCGGGCCGCCAGCATCCGCGCCACCAGCGTCGAGCCGCACCGTGACGTGTGGAGGACGAGGCCGGAAGGTACCGTGCCCGGGTCCGCCAGCGCCTCGAGCGGGCCGCCGTCGGTCTCGGGCGCGAAGACGAGGTTGAACGGGTCGCACAGGAGGCGCTCCACGGTCTGGACGAAGAACGGCTCGTCGAGCCGCCCGTCCCCGAGCCAGCACCACCCGACCCGGACCCCTCCTTGCCGCGGGGAGATCCGGATCGGTACGAAGCCAGAAAGGGAGGGGACCATCACCCGTCGAGCCCTCGCTCGATCCAGGCCCGCCGAGCCTTGCGCTCGGCGGCGGCGACCTCATCCTCGGTCACCGAGAGGCCCCGCTCGCGCGCCAGCGAGACGACGCGCTCGCGGAAGGCCGCCCCGAGCCCTCTGAGCGAGGAGGCGAGACCCGGATCGGCCAGGACGAGCTCCCGGAACCGGCGAAGGTCTTCGGCGCTCAGGAGAGGGTTTCCGGGGGAGCCTTCTCGACCGTCAGGACGAGGTAGGGGAATGCAGCGGGTTCGAGGGCGCCGTCGGTGCGCCGCCTCCCCGCGCCCCGAACCCTGCCTCCTCCGGCTCCCTCGACCTCGCCGAACCGCAGGCCGTTCCAGGCGGGCGCTTGACCCGTCGCGCTCGGGGGGAGAGAGAGGAGGAAGGTCCCGGTCCGGAGCTTCGGGCCACGACCTCCGCCGAGCGAGAGGTCCGCAGTGAAGGGACGCTTCACGTAGAGAGGCTTCTCGTCCGTCCCGACGACCTGGCCGGCGCGTCCCGGGAGCAGATACTGGGCCTCGCCGACGAGCCGGAGCGCCCCACCGGCGGTCAGCGGCAAGAAGAAGCCGACGCCGGGGTTCGGGGAAACGCTCGCCTCGTTCCGTCCATCGTGTCCCCAGGCGTGGAACTCGACCGGCGGGTCGGACGGCATGACGACCCGGACGTCGAGGAAGCGGAGCGGGCCATCCACGGGGACCCGGCCTTCGAGCGTCACGCGGATGCCGGCCTGGCTGAGCGAGGGGTCCGCGACGAGCGACGAGGCGGAGCCGACGGCGCCGCTCGACGTGTCGACGAAGCCCGTCTCCAGAACCGTTCCGGTCGCCGCGTCGGCCCGCTCCCGCGAGAGCAGGAGATGGGCCAGTCCGGCGCCTCCAAGGACGAGGAGCTCTCGGCGAGTGGGAGAGACCATCTGCCGTCGCCCGCTAGTTGCGCGAGGGGAAGACGCCTTCAAGGGCGATGCTGAAGTTGAGGGCGAGGTACGGCTGGATGTTCGTGTGGGGCTGGGAGCTGCCCGTGTTGCCGATTGCGGCCGGGGCGAATGCCGTGTTCGCGGTGGCGTTGACCGACCCCTGGGTGTTGGCCGGGACGCCGTTGGCCGGCACCGTCTCCGCCCCCGTCGTCGCGAAGGCGTTGAGGGCATGGGTGTGCGCCGGGATCTGGGTCGTCAGGAGGGTGACGTTCTCCGCTCCGCCCTGCTGGCCGAGGACGTAGGGGGAGAGACCGGGGCCCTGACCGAAATGGACGGGAACGCGGCTCTGCAGGTCGGGAAGAGCGAAGGTCGTCTGCCCGTTCCCGCCGTACGTCGTCCCGACGAGCGCGAAGAGCGCTGAATTCTGGGCGATGCCCAGAATCTGTCCGTTGCAGAACGCCCAGCCCCGCGGTGCGAAGGTGAAGCCGAACATGCCGATCTGGCCGAGGAACGGTGACGCCATGATTTCCCTCCCGTTTGTCCGAACCTGAGATTGAATCTTACCTGAGAATATCCGACGTAGGAAGCGGCCGGTAGATGATCACTTCGCAGGTTTTCATTCCGGCCCGCTCGCCGATCGGGACGATGAAGAGCTCGAGCGCCCCGAGGCTCTCGTGGGTCATGGGATAGTTTCCCTGCTGGAGTGGGCTCGACCGGTTGACCTCGAAGAGCATCGAGAAGCACTCCCAGCCGGCTGGCGCGCGCCGGTCGTCGAGGCTCCTCAGGACGAGTTCCGTCGGCCCCCCGAGCCCCACGACCTCCTGGACCCTGAAAGTGGAGCCGAGCGCTTCCAGGAACGCCTCGTGGGAAGGGAGCGTCACGCAACCTCCGCAACGGCGCGCCAGACCATCTCCTCGCAGGTGGCGTGCCGCTCGACGGTCGCGAAGCCGAGCTGGCGGTACCAGGCGGCCACCCGCTCCCCCTCGCTCACGTGGAGGCGAAGTGCGACGCCGCGCGTCGCGGCCTCGCGCTGGAGGGCCAGCAGAACGGTGGTCCCGGTCCCCCGCCCACGGTGCTCGGGGAGGAGGGCGATGTCGGCGAGGAGAATGTCCTCGTCCGTCCTCCAGACCCAGGTCCTGCCCACCGGGACGCCAGCATCGAGGACCACGGAGTGCTCCGCGCCCGGGAACTGCAGCGGGTAAGCCCTCAACTGCGTCTCGTGCTGCTGCCGGAGGAACGCGGCCTCGACGTCCGGCGGAAAGCCCGCAGCCGCCATCTCCTCCCGGCGCGTCGACGCGTAGACCTCACAAAGAAAGGCGTCGTCCGCGGGTGTGGCGGGCCGCAAAGAGACGGCCCCGGCAAATCTCAGCATATGGCGCCAGACGATACCAGTCCGCAGAACGAATGAGAATCATTCTCTTGACCGGGCCCCGCTCCAGCCTCTAGTCTCCCACCATGAGCATCGCCCTTTCCGGCCGACCAGGCGTCCTGGCCCGCACAGCTGTCCTCGCGCTTGCTCTCGCGGCGCTCCCGCTCCAGGCACAGCAGCTCGTCGAGAGTTTCGCGGACGTCCCGGCACTCTTTTCGGGCAACTGGGTGCAGGTGAACAGGAGCAGTCCGGCTCCCGACGAGGCGACGGCGCTGAACGGCTTCGCGCAGGGCTTCGCCCCGTACTTCGCGGCGGAGGGCAGTGCCGCCGAGCAGTACGCACAGGTCTCCTGGCGGAGCACGTCGTCGCTCCTCTCCGGGACGATCAGCAACTGGATGATCACGCCGGTGCTGAACCTCTTCAACGGGATGGAGGTGACCTTCCACACCCGGACGTTTACGAGCCCGCACGCGGACCGGCTGCAGCTGCGGATGAGCACGAACGGGGCCAGCACGAACGTCGGCTCGCTGCCGACCGACGTCGGCGATTTCACGACGTTGCTCCTGGACGTGAATCCGACCCTGGCCGCCGCTGGCTTTCCGACGACCTGGACCCTGCAGACGGTTACGGTCAGCGGTCTCGCTTCGCCGACGACCGGCCGTCTGGCGTTCCGGTACTTCGTGACCGGCGCCGGGGCGGGCAATGGCCCGACAGCACCCGGGAACTACGTCGGGATCGACACGCTGACCGTGATGCCCGTATCCCTCCAGAACTTCAGCGTCGAGTAGCCCCCGCCAGGCATCTCGCCTGTTGAGCCGAGGATCCCGCCCTCTCCAGCGGGCTGCGAGGATAGGAGAACGGGTGGATCCCACGCCTCTCGACGCAGGAAGTGCGAGCCGGGTCCGCGCGTTGCTGCCGACCCTGTGCGACCCGGACGCCTCGTTCGGCGAGGCCCACGCGGCGGTGCAGGCGCTCCACCGCGAGCTGGCCGCCGTCACCGGGATCGTCGGGATCGAGGACGAGGCGACGCACGGCGAAGGGACGCGGCTTCCCGGCGGAAAGGCCATCTCGCCCGCGCACGCGGCGCAGTGCCTCCGGGAGACGACCCGGACCGTCAAGTTCCTGAGAGGCGTCGAGTCGGCCCTCCGCGACCTGGCGGCCCGCGTCGAGGGGCCGGTGCGGGTGCTCTACGCCGGCTGCGGCCCTTACGGGACGCTCCTGCTTCCGCTCGCCATCCGCTGGCCGGCAGAACGGTTGCAGGTGACTTTGCTCGACATCCACGAGCAGTCGCTCGAATCCGCTCTTCGGGTGGCGGAGGCACTCGGCGTGGCGGACCGGGTGGCAGGCAGCGTTCGGACGGACGCGGCGACCTACCGGACGGAGGTGCCGTTTCACCTCGCCGTCAGCGAGACCCTGGCCCAGGGGCTGCGCAACGAGCCGGTGCTGGCAATCCTGCGCAACCTGTGGCCGCAGGGGGCCCCGGGAGCCGTCTTCCTCCCGGAGCGGGTGGTGCTGTCCTTCGTGCTGGTCGACATGTCCCGGCAGATGGCGCTGATGACCAATTGTCCGGAACCGGTCGCGCGGGACCACTACCCGGTCGTTCTGGACTGCGGGACCGTGGTCGAGGTGAGCCGCGAGGCGGCGGAGGCCTGGCAGGAAGAGCCGTCGTGGGACGGAACCGGCCAGGCGATCCGCTGCCCGACCCTGGTGTGGCCGGCCGACGCCTGCCCGGAGAGGAGCGCCCAGCTCATCGCCCGCGTCCACATTCACGGCGGAATCGTCCTCGAGCACCGCGAGTCCAGCATCACGCACCCCTGGATTCCGACGTGGGGACGGGATGCGAGGCCTGGCGCGCGGATCGCCTTCCAGTACGTCCTCGGCAGCCGGCCCGAGGCGCTGGGACGGCTCCTGTGACCTGCCGGCCGCCCGTCAGAACTGGTACGTCACCGCGGCGACGGTGACGCCGGAGCCGCAGGCGAGGAGGAGGGCCTTCTTCCCGGGGCCGAGGTCCCCGGCGGCCCGCGCGCGGTCGAGCGCGAGGAAGACCGACGTCGTCAGCGTGTCGGGGAGTGTGGCGGTGAAGTCCGCGACCTTCTCCTTCGGGAAGCCGATCGCCGCGGGCAGGCGCTTCAGGAACGACGGCGAGATCTGCGCGGGGACGACGAGGTCGACGTCGCCGGGCCGGAGGCCGTCTCGCGACAGGGCTTCCGCCACGGCGGCGGAGCCGCCGGCGAGGTAGGCGTCCTCGAGCTCGGCCCGGCGGCGGACGATCAGCTGGCCGCGCGCGGGCTTCAGGTCGACGACGGCCGTGTAGAGGTCGGCGTTCTCCTCGCGCGTGTCGAAGACGAAGCTCCCGAAGCCGTCCCCGTTGCGGGGGGAGAGGTCGAGGATCAGGGCTGCGCCGCTCGCGGCGAAGGTCGACTCCGGGTCGGGGCGGCGGTCGGTGTTCACCTCGCTCGCCACGACCATCCCGACCTGGATCTCTCCCGCGAGCATCTGCGCCGTCAGGAGGTGCGCGGCGTTGAACATCCCGACGCCGCCGTTGAGGAGGTCGAAAGCGAGCGTCCGCCGGCCGTGGAAGTCGACGTTGATGTCGAGCGCGTGCTGGACGTAGCAGGCGATGGCCGGCTCGCAGACGTGGCCGTCGCGGTGGATCCCGGCGTTCACGAGGATGCGGACGTCGGCGGGCCTGTACTTCGAGGCGGCGAGGCACCGCTTTCCCGCCACGACCGCGTGCCGGTGGGAGGTCCAGCCGAAGAGGCTCCGCCGGGGCGGGCTGACGCCGAGGCTCTCGATGCGGCAGTGCCTCAACCCGGCCCCCTGCCGTTCACGTGGGCGCGGTAGCGCTCCGGGAGGTCGTCGAGCGTGAACGTCGCGTGGGAGATGACGATGCCCGACGCCCCGCTGACGAGGAGGACGTTGTGCCCGGACTGGATCCTTCCCTGGAGCATGAAGTCGTGGAGCGCGAGGAGGTGGCTCGCCGTCGTCGTGTTGCCGTACTTCTCGGCGTGGCAGAGGAAGACGTCGGGCAGGTCGCACCCCATGTAGCTCTTGACCGCCTTGATCCCCTGCCGGATGGCGCGGACGGAGACCTGGTGGGGGATGACGTGGTGGAGGTCGTTCACGTCCCAGCCGGTCGCGTCGAGGGCCTGCTTGAGGTAGGCGGGGAAGTTCGCGTTCCCGACGATCTGGAGGCCCCGCGCCTTCGTGATGAGGATGCCGCCCCCCCCGCGTGCCGACGGCTTCGAGTAGCAGTAGTGGTCGTGCCGGGCGCCGGTGACGAGGTCGAGCCAGTGGAAGCCGCTCTTCTCGTCGGTGGAGCCGTCGACGATGACGGCGGCGCCGCAGTCGCCGATGGTGAGCGCGGCGAGCTGCCGGTCGAGGCTGTGGCGCACCTCGCGCGTCGCGGTCCAGGCGAGCGGCATGTTCTGCTCGCCGCTCACGACCATCCCGCAGCGGATCGTCCCGGAGCGGATCAGGCCCTGCAGGACCCAGATCCCGTTCAGGAGCCCCGCGCAGGCGTTGACGACGTCGAAGACGAGCGCCTTCTTCGCGCCCACCGCCCGCCGCACGAGGACGGCCGTCGCGGGCTCGAAGCTGAACTCGTCGGGCCGGTGGTGCTTGGAGATGCTCGTGCAGACGATGGCGTCGAGCTCTTCCGGCGCGTAGCGCGACATGGCCAGGGCCTTGCGGGCCGCGCCGACCGCGAGGTCGGCCGCGTACTCGTCGACGGCCACGCGCCGCTCGGCGATTCCGGTCAGCTTCTCGAGGTCGAGTCGCGGGCGATGGCGGCACGCCGCCATCAGCTCCTCGGTCGTCAGGGCTTTATCGGGCAGCTGAATGCCCAGACTCTCTATCTTTATCTTCTGGGGCATCCGTCGCTCGGCCGCTCATGGTATCGCGGGCCGGATTCTCCTCAGCGGAAGAGCCTCCCGACGCCCTCCCGGAACCCGACGGCGGGCTCGTAGCCGAGCTCGCGCCGGGCCTTGCCGGTGTCGTAGCGGGCGTGGCACGAGACGAACCGGACGCCGTAGCGGGTGAGCGGCGGCGGACGGCGGAGCCGGAGGGCCCACGCCGCCCCTTCGACGAACGCCGCCGCTCCGAGGACGGCCCAGCGGGGGAGCGACACGCGGGGACGGCCGACGCCCAGGGCGTCGGCGATCGCGTCGATCGCCTCGTGCGCGGTGATCTCCTCGCCGTCGGTCACGTGGTAGAGCTGCCCGGCCGCGGCCGCGGTCTCCGCCGCCAGGACGAGCCCGAGGACGAGGTTGTCGACGTAGGAGAGCCCGAGGAGGTTCCGTCCGCCGTCGATGTACGGCATCGCGCCGCGCCGGAGGAGCCGGACGATTCGCGGGACGACGTTCGGGTCGCCCGGTCCCCAGATCGCGCCGGGCCTCACGACCGTCGTCGCGAGGCCGCGGACGCCGTTCGCGTTGCGGACGATCTCTTCCCCGGCGAGCTTGCTCTCGGTGTAGTAGTCGCCCGAGGCCGGGACCGCGGTCGGGGTGCTCTCGGAGAGGACCCGTCCGTCGCGGGGCAGCCCCAGGACGGTGAGCGAGCTCAGGTGGACGAGGAGCCCGACGCCCGCCTCCTGGCAGGCGGCGACGACGTTGGCGGTCCCTTTGGCGTTTGCGAGGAGGAACGCCTCGCGGGGGCCCCAGTCGGAGACGCGGCCCGCCGCGTGGAAGACGAACGGGACGCCGCTCGCGGCCCGGACGAGCGAGGCGGAGTCCGCGAGGTCGCCGCGGACGACCTCGACCCCGAGGCGCTCGAGATCGTCGAGGCCGGAAGTCCGGCGGCTGAGCGCCCTCACCCGGTACCCGCGGGAGACGAGCGCGGCGGCCAGGCGCCCCCCGACGAATCCCGTCGCGCCGGTGACGAGGACAGCGGGTCTTCCCGAGATCTCCTCCGTCATAGCTCCGTCTGCTCGGTCCTCGCGATGATCTCGTCCTTCAGGGCGTCCGAGAGGTCGCAGAAGTAGTCGCTGTAGCCGGCGACGCGGACGATGAGGTCGCGGTGCGATTCGGGGTCGGCCTTCGCCGCCTCGAGCGTCTCGCGGGAGACGACGTTGAACTGGACGTGGTGGCCGTCGGAGCGGAAGTAGGTGCGGACGAGCTGCGAGAGGCGCGCGATCCCCTCCTCGCCCGCCAGGACCGACGGCGCGAACTTCATGTTCAGGAGCGTCCCGCCCGTCTTCACGTGGTCCATCTTGCCCGCGGAACGGAAGACGGCGGTGGGGCCGCGGCGGTCGGCTCCCTGCACGGGGGAGATCCCCTCGGAGAGCGGTTTGCCCGCGTGGCGGCCGTCGGGGGTCGCGCCGCAGACCTCGCCGAAGTAGACGTGGCAGGTCGTGGGGAGCATCTCGAGGCGGTAGGTGCCGCCGCGCGCGGACGGGCGGCCGTCGATCGCGGCGAAGGAGCTCCGGAAGACGCGGAGCATCAGGTCGTCCGCCGCGTCGTCGTCGTTGCCGTACTTCGGCATTTTGTGGACGAGGCGCTGGCGGAGCGGCTCGTTCCATTCGAAGTCGGCGTCGAGCGCCGCGACGAGGTCGGCGAGGGAGAGGCCGTGCTCGTCGAAGACGAGGCGGCGTACCGCCGCGAGGGCGTCGGTCACGGTGCCGATCCCGACCGCCTGGATGAAGGTGTTGTTGTACCGGGCGCCCCCCGCGTTGTAGTCGCGCCCCTTCGCGATGCAGTCGTCGGTGAGGACCGAGAGGAACGGGGCCGGCATCCGGGTGGCGTAGAGCCGCTCGATGATCTGGTTCCCGCGCACCTTCAGGTCGACGAGGTGCCCCAGCTGCGCCTCGAAGGCGCGGTAGAGGTCGTCGAAGGTGGCGTGCGACGCGGCGTCCCCGGTGGCGGGACCGAGGCGCGCGCCGGTTCGCGGGTCGACGCCGTCGTGGAGCGCGAGCTCGAGCACCTTCACCAGGTTGAAGTAGCCGGTGAGGATGTACGCCTCCTTGCCGAAGGCGCCCACCTCCACGCAGCCGCTGCAGCCGCCGGCCCGCGCGTCCTCGAGCGTCTTGCCCTGCCGGAGCTGCTCCTCGACGACGGTGTCGGCGTTGAAGATCGAAGGGAAGCCGTAGCCTTTCCGGAGGACGCGCAGGACGTGCTTCAGCACCGTGTCGGGGGTCTTGCGCGAGACCTGGACGTTCGAGGAGGGCTGGAGGAGGTGCATCTCGTCGATGACGTCGAGGAGGAGGTGCGTCACCTCGTTCGAACCGTCCGACCCGTCGGCGAGGAGGCCGGCGAGGTTGATGTTCGCGAAGTCGGTGTAGGTCCCGCTCTCGGCGGCCGTCACGCCGACCTTCGGCGGCGCCGGGTGGTTGTTGAACTTCACGAAGAAGCACTCGATCAGCTCTCGGGCCGAAGCTTCCGTCAGCGTCCCGTCGGCGAGGCCCTTCCGGTAGAACGGCAGGAGGTGCTGGTCGAGGTGGCCGGGGCTGAAGGCGTCCCAGCCGTTCAGCTCGGTCATGACCCCGAGGTGGCAGAACCAGTACGTCTGGAGCGCCTCGTGGAAGTCGCGCGGCGCCTCGGCCGGGACGCGCCGGCAGACCTCGGCGATCTTCCGCAGCTCTGCGCGGCGGGCGGGATCGGGCTCCGTCGCAGCCTCCTTTTCGGCGAGCGCGGCGTGCCGCTCGGCGAAGCGGACGAGCGCCTCGCACGAGACGTCCATCGCGAGGAGCTCCTCGCGCCGGTCGAGCGCCTCGGGGTCGTGCTCGAAGTCGAGCACGGAGATCGCGGCCGCGATCTCGCGCCGGAAGTCGTTCATCCCTTTCCGGTAGACCTTGTCGTCGAGGACCGTGTGCCCCGGCGCGCGCTGCTCCATGAACTCGGTGAAGACGCCGGCGGCGTAGGCCTCGTGCCACTCGGCCGGGAGGGCGGGGAAGATCTGGTCGCGCATCGACCGGCCGCGCCAGTACGGGATCACGGTTTCTTCGTACGCGGCGAGGACCTCCGGCGCTACGCGGTACCAGGTCTTCGGGCGTGAGTCGAGGACGCGGAGGTCCTCGAGGCTGTGGCAGGTCAGCTCGGGGTAGGTGGGGACCGCCTTCGGGACCGGGCCCCGTTCGCCGACGATCAGCTCGCCCTCGCCGAGGAAGAGCGTCTTCTTCTCGCAGAGGTGGAGGAACGACCTGGCGCGGAGGAGCGGCGTCGAGAGGCGGCCGAGGTGTTCGCGGTAGAACTCCGTCAGGAGGAGAGCCCGTTCGGCCGAGATCGTCGGGAGGGTGTCGAGGCTCTCCTGCCGGAGGCGGGTGGTGCGGGGGTTCATCGGCTCATCCTCCGATCGTCGTCTCGATGCCGGTGGGCGCGAAGAGGGCGGCGAGGGCCGCCATCCGTTCGGGAGTGGGAGAAGGGGCGTCCGCGAGGGTCGGGGAGGCGCCGCGGGCGGGATCCGTCCCGCGCCCGAGTCGGTCCCTCTTCCCGTTCGCGGTCCGATGGTAGGGCAGGAGGCTCACCCGGCGCACCGAGGGCGTCCGCGTGGCGAGCGCGGCGGCCCTGGCGATGCTCGCCTCATCGTCGTTGACGCCGGGGATTACCGGGATCCGGAGCCAGATCGGGACGCCCGTCCGGGTCACCGCGGCGAGGTTCGCCAGGATCGGCTCGAGCGGGACGCCGGTGAGCGCGAGGTGGCGCTGGGGGTCGAGGGTCTTCACGTCCCAGAGGAAGAGGTCCGCCTGAGTCGCGACGCCGAGGACGGTCTCGCGCGGGGCGAAGCCGCAAGTGTCGACCGTCGCGTGGAGTCCCTCCCGCCGGCACGCCTCGAGCGCGGCGAGAAGGAAGATCGGCTGCCCGAGCGGTTCGCCGCCGGAGAAGGTGACGCCGCCTCCCGATTCCTCGTAGACCGGCCGGTCGCGAAGGATCTCCGCGAGGACCTCCGCAACGGTCATCGTCCGTCCCGCCACCTCGCGCGACGCGGAGGGGCACGCCTCGACACAGGCGCGACACGCGAGGCACCCGTCCCGGCCGACGACGCTGCCGGCGGGAAGCGGCCCCTCGGGCCGCGGGCAGGCCGCCTCGCAGCTCCCGCAGGAGAGGCAGCGGGAATCGGAGACGAGGACCTCGGGAGCGGGGGAAATCCCCTCGGGGTTGTGGCACCAGGGGCAGCGGAGCGGGCACCCCTTGAGAAAGACGGTCGTCCGGATGCCGGGGCCGTCGTGGAACGAGCCCCGCTGCACGTTGAAGATCGTCCCCGTCCTCCCGCCTTGCCCGGACTCGCCCGCCATCCGTCTCCTCGCGGCTGCCATCATCGCGCCGGGCGGCCCGAACGTGTCGTCCCTCTCGCACGATTCCCGCGGGCCTCGTCGAGGTGCGGGGCGACGCGGCCCGCCGGATGCCGGGGAAGGGCGACGTCCCCGTCGCCCGGGTCGTCGCCACTTGACTGCTCTGCAATGCAGAGTTAATCTTTCGGGCGATGGACCTGACGAACGCCCTCGACCGGATCGACGAGATCCACGCCCAGATGGCCAAGGGCGAGGTCTTTCGCGGCTACCGGCCGGTTCCGGTGGCCGTCGCGGGCGCGATCGGGCTCCTGGCCGGGTGGCTTCAGCCCCGGCTGCTGCCCTCGGGGGACGACGGCTCGGCGTTCCTCTGGTACTGGCTCTCCGTCGCCGTTCTGAACGTGCTGCTGATCGGCGGCGTCCTCGTCGCGGGCTACCGCCGGGTGCCCGATTCCTTCTCGCGGCGCCACACCCGGCGGGTCGTCGGCCAGTTCGTCCCCTGCCTCGCCGCCGGAGCGGTGGTCAGCCTGGCTCTTCCGGCCCTCGACCCGGGCCTCGTCCGGCTCCTGCCGGGCCTCTGGGCGCTCCTCCTCGGCCTCGGGATCTTCGCCTCGCGTCCGTACCTGGCCCGGGCGACGGGGTGGGTGGCCCTTTTCTTCGTCCTCGCGGGGAGCGCGCTCCTGGCGTTCCCCACGCCCGACCTGGCCCGGCTCGGCGCCCGGAACGGAGCGGTCTTCGGCCTGGGCCTCCTCGCTGCGGCCCTGGTCCTCCACCTCGACATCCCGAGGAGCGAACGTGGCTAAGGATCCGGTCGAAGGCCGCTTCGCCTACGAGGGGCTCGACCGCGTCCTGCACGAGAAGGCCCGGCTCGGGATCCTCACCTCCCTCTCCACACGGCCCGAGGGGCTCCTCTTCGGCGACCTCCGCCGGCTCTGCGCCCTCACCGACGGCAACCTCAACCGCCACCTCGAGGTGCTCCAGGGCGCGGGTCTCGTCGAGATCTGGAAGCGGTTCGAGGGGCGGCGTCCGCAGACGCTCGTCCGGCTCAGCGTCGAGGGGCGCCGCCGGTTCCTCGACTACCTCGGCGAGCTGGAGAAGGTGCTCCACGACGCGCGGAAGGCCCGGGCGCTCGAGAGGGAAGAGGGGACCCCACCCGCGCTGAAACCGGGCTGGAATCCCGCCTGAATCGGATCCGTCGGGTGGCGGCGATTCGCCGTCCTTAATAGCTTTGCATGAGAAAGCACTTTCCAATGATGGAGGCGACATGAGAATCGAGCGGACCCGGCCAGGCGACGGTGCGAAACGTCCGTATCCGTCCGTTGCCCCGCCACGGCACCTGGCGGTGATCATGGACGGGAACGGGCGATGGGCGACGCGGCGAGGGCTGCCGCGCGCCGTCGGGCATCGGGAGGGGGCGAAGGCGGTGCGCCGCATCGTCGAGTCGGCCCGGCGCCGCGGCATCGGCACCCTCACCCTCTTCGCCTTCTCGGCGGACAACTGGAAGCGTCCCGAGGCCGAGGTGGCGGCCCTGATGAATCTCTTCGAGCGGTATCTCGCCGGCGAGGCGCGTCGCTGCGTCGCGAACGGAATCCGCCTGCGGGTCATCGGCCGGCGCGACCGTCTCGGCCCCGCGCTCGTGGCGGCGATCACCGCGGCCGAGGCGCTCACGGCGGACGGGGAGGCGATGGAGCTGCGCATCGCCGTCGACTACTCCGGGCGCGATGCGATCCTTACGGCGGTGGCCCTCCTCCCGTGCGGGATCCCGCCGACGCGGCAGGACCTCCTCGCCGCGCTCGGCCGGGCCGGGTGCGGCGGACCGCCCGAGGTCGACCTTCTCCTCAGGACCGGAGGCGAGCACCGGATCAGCGACTTCCTCCTCTGGGAGAGCGCCTACGCGGAGGTCTGGTTCTCGGACCGGCTCTGGCCCGACGTCGCCGATCCGGACCTCGCCGAGGCGCTCGACTGGTTCTCCCGCCGCGAGCGGCGCTTCGGCGGCCTCCCGCCTACGCCCGCCGTCTCCCTCGTCGCCTCCGGAGGTCCCCGTGAAGAGCCCGTCCACGCCGCGTGAGCTCCGCGAGGCTCCGCTCCTCGACCCGGACCTCCTCCCCGGGCCGCCGGCGCCGCGTCTCGCCCTCCTCCTGAACCCCTTCTACCCGAAGGACCCGCACGCGAGCTTCGGCAAGCACGTCCTCACCCCGTCGCTCGCTCTCACGAGCCTCGCGGCGGCGACCCCGGCCGGCTGGGAGGTCCGCCTCTGGGACGAGAACCTCCTGCAGGGGCCTCCGCCGCACGATCCCTTCCCCCGGGTCGTCGGGATCACCGTCCACCTGACCTTTGCGAGCCGGGCCTACGAGCTGGCGCGCTGGTACCGGGAGCGGGGCGCCCTCGTCGTCCTCGGGGGGCTCCACGTCTCCGCCTGCCCCGGCGAGGCGGCCGCGCACGCCGACGCGATCGCCCTCGGCGACGGCGTCCCGCTCTGGCCGCGAATCCTCGCCGACGCGGAAAGCGGGCGCCTCGAGCCGCTCTACCAGGGAGACTTCCGGAGCCCGTACCGCGAGGCTCCGCCCCCGCGCCGCGACCTCGTCCCGTGCGACTCGTTCCTCACGACGGCGAGCCTCATGGCGACCCGCGGTTGCCACAACCGCTGCGACTTCTGCTACCTGTCGACGCGCGGCGTCCAGGTCCCCTGGGGCGTGAAGGAGCCGGACGCCGTCGTCGCGGAGTGGCTCGCGACGGGAGAGCCTTACGCCGTCTTCCTCGACAACAACCTCGGCTCCGACCCGGAGCACCTCCGGAGGCTCTGCCGGGCTCTCCGTCCGCTCGAGAGGATCTGGAGCGCGGCCGTCTCCATCGACGTGACGGACGACCCGCGGCTCGTGAAGGAGATGGCGCTCGCCGGCTGCACCGGGGTCTTCGTCGGCTTCGAATCGCTCTCCGACAGGAACCTCGCCGACGCGCGGAAGCGGACGCCGCCGTCGGCCGACTACGCGCGGCGGGTCGGGCTCCTCCACGACCACGGCATCCAGGTGAACGGCAGCTTCGTCCTCGGCTTCGACCACGACGGCCCCGACGTCTTCGACCGGACGGTCTCGTGGATCGAGGCGAACCGGCTCGAGTGCGCCACCTTCCACATCCTGACGCCCTACCCGGGAACCCCTCTCTTCCGGAGGCTCGAAGCCGAAGGGCGGATCCTGCACCGGGACTGGAATCTCTACGACACGTCGCACGTCGTCTTCAGTCCCGCCCGGCTCACCCCGGACGAGCTCTCCGCGGGCTACGCCCGCTGCTACGAGCGGCTCTTCTCGCACGCCTCGATCTGGAAGAGGCGGCCCGGGGAGCTGCGGGCCGTTCCGACCTACCTCGCGATGTCGTACCTCTACAAGCGCGCGAACGGGCTCTGGCGCTTTCTCATCCGCCACGGCCTCACCGCGCGGGTCTGGAGGCCGCTCGTCGAGGCGACGCGGTGCCGGCACGTTCGGTACCGCCGGAGCCTCGCCGCCCGGCCGGCCACTCGAGCGGTCCCGTCTCCGAGGGGGGAATGCGTGCACCCGATCGCCTGATCTTCTCCCGCCTGCGGGAGCCTGCCGAGGGCGAGCGGGATCTCCCCGTCAGCGGTCGAACGACTCCGCACGCCCCGCCGCCGAGAGCGGAACGAGATAGCGCTCCGGGTCCGCGGCGATCTTCCGGTGGGCGGCCCCGAGCGTCGATTCGCCCGCGTAGCTGACGGCAGAGCGCAGGTGCCCGGCGATCCGGGCGACGACGTCGACGACGCTCCCGACGTACGGCACGCGGAGCGACTGCCCCTCGGCCGGCGTCGCGAGGGCGTCCGCCACGGCGGCGTCGGAGGAGCCGTCGACGACGGCCTCGGGCGACGTCATGCCGCGGTAGAGCTTCATCTTCTGGCGGGTTGCCGGGTCGTCGACGAGGATGCCGGGTGACTCGTCCGTTCCCGAGAGGAGCGACCCGAGCATGACGGTCGAGGCGCCGCAGGCGAGCGCCAGGAAGACGTCCTTGTCATTTCGGATGCCGCCGTCCGCGATGATCGGGACCTTCCCCTCCGTCGCGAGGTACGCCTCGCGGATCGCCTGAAGCTGGGGCACTCCCGCGCCCGTCTCGAGGCGGGTGCGGCAGCCGCGCCCGGGGCCGACGCCCACCTTGATGGCGGCGGCGCCGAGGTCGGCGAGAAAGCGCGCCCCCTCGCCGGTGGCGACGTTGCCGACGACGAGCGGGACGTTCGGGAAGCGGCTCCGGAAGGCGGGGACCGCCCTCGCGAGGATCTCCGAGTGGGCGTGGGCGACGTCCATCAGGATGACGTCGACCTTCGCCTCGGCCAGCGCCGCGGCGCGCTCGAGGTAGTCGCCCGCCGCGCCGATGGCGGCGCCGACGCGCAGGCGTCCCCTCACGTCCTTGACGGAATAGGGCTTCCTCTTGAAGAGGTGGAGGTCGCGCATCGTCACGAGGCCGCGGATGAGCCCCGCCTCGTCGACGAGGGGGAGCTTCTCGACCCGCCGCTCCCACATCGTCCGCTCCGCCTCTTCCATGCTCACGGTCGGAGGGCGCGTGACGAGACGGGCGAGAGGCGTCATCAGCTCCTCGACGAGCCGCTCTCCGCTCCCTTCCCCCATGGGGAGGTCGCGCTGCGAGAGGAGGCCCGCGAGGAGGCCCGAGCCCGGGGTCTCCTCGATCAGGATCCCGCTCGAGCGGTGGCGCTCGATGAGGCGCCGCACCTCGGCGATCGTCGCCCGGCGGGGGAGGACGAGCGGCTTCTCGATGACGTAGGAGTGGCGCGTCTTGACGTAGCGGACGCGCGACGCCTGGAGGTCGATGCTGCAGCTGCGGTGGAGGAACCCGAAGGCCCCCTCGAGGGCGAGCGACCGTGCCATCTCCTCGCCGACGACGGTGTCCATGTTCGCGCCGACGATCGGGATCCCGATCTGGAGCCCCTCGATGAGCGGCATCGACAGGTCGAGGGCCCTCCGGCTGGTGACGGGGCTCCGCTGGGGACGGAAGAGGAAGTCGTCGAAGGTGCGGCCGAGGAAGAAGGGCTCCAGATCGCGCATCGGCGCGATTGTCTCCCGACGGCGCCCGGGTCGTTGTACGCATTTCCACCTCCCGCTGGTTTGTGATCCGTCCTGTCCCGCGGGGTCGGGTTGTCCGCAACGGGCACCGGGACCGGGAATTGCCGCGCGTAGAATCATCCGGTTCTCGCGGGCTCCGGCACGGGAGCCGGAAGTGGCGTCCGCTCTTCCGCAGGTCCGGGGGCGAAAGGGACGGAGTGAACAGGACGGATTCGGGACGACTGACGTGGTGCCTCGTTCGCTGGGCGCTGCTTCTGTGTCCGCTCCTTCCGTCGGTTCCCTCGGCGGCGCTCAACCCGGAAAGGCCCCTCTCGCAGGCCCAGGTCGACGTCTGGCAGACGGAGAACGGCCTGCCCCAGAACACCGTCACGTCGATCGTGAGGACTCGCGACGGCCACCTCTGGTTCGGGACGTACGACGGTCTCGTCCGGTTCGACGGGGCCCGCTTCACCGTCTTCGACGGCCGGACGACGCCCCTCCTGTCGACGGGATCGACGTTTGCCCTGATGGAAGACCGCCACGGAACGCTCTGGATCGGCCGGAGCGAGAACGTCGTTCAGTACCGGGACGGCGTCTTCCGGAAGGTGCTCGGGGACGAGCTGGGGCAGGGAACCATCTGGTCGCTCTCGGAGGCCCCCGACGGGACGGTCTGGGGCGGCGCGGGAAAGGGCCTCGTTCGCTGGAAGGACGGCGAGGCGACGCTCCTGACGAAGAAGGAGGGCCTTCCCTCCGTTCGGCTTCGGTCCGTCTGTTTCGACAGGGACGGAACTCTCTGGATCGGGACGAGCGGCGCGGGGCTCGTCTCGCTCCGGGGCGGCCGCGTGACGACCTGGTCGACGGCGAACGGCTTCCCGAGCGACCAGATCCTCACGGTCCTCCCGGATCCGGCCGGCGGCATCTGGGTCGCGACGGCGGGGGCCGGGCTCGTTCGAATCGTCGGGGATTCCCGTCGCGTCTACGGCAAGGCGGACGGGCTGCCGACCGACCAGCTGACGGCGCTCGCGCTCGACGCAGCCGGATCGCTCTGGATCGGCACGTGGGGAAACGGGATCTGCCGGCTGCGCGAAGGCGCCTTCTCCTGCCTCGGGGCGCCCCCTCTCTCCAACGACAAGATCTGGTCGATCGTGCCGGACGGGGAGGGCTTCATCTGGGCCGGCACGTGGGTGGGGGGCCTCAACCGGCTTCGCGACCGGAGTTTCCCGGTGATCGGCGTTCCCGAGGGGCTCTCGAACGACAACGTCCGCGCCGTCCTTCACGGGCGCGACGGAAGCGTCTGGCTCGCGACGGCCGGGGGCGGGCTCAACCGCCTTTTCGAGGGGCGTATCGAGGTCCTCCGGAAAGCCGACGGCCTTCCCAGCGACGAGGTCTCCTCGCTCTTCGAGGACCGGTCCGGCGCGCTCTGGGTCGGCACCTTCACCTCGGGGCTCGCACGGCTTCGCGGCGGCCGCATCGACCTCTTCGGGCAGGCCGAGGGCCTGCCCGACCTCGACGTCCGGGTCATCCACGAAGACCGCAAGGGCGCGGTCTGGGTGGCGACGACCGCGGGCGTCGCCGTCTCCCGCGACGGCCGCCGGTTCCAGCCATTCCCCGCTCCCGACGGCACTTCGCTGAAGGCCGTCGTGTGTCTCCTGGAGGACAGGGCGGGAGTGCTCTGGTTCGGGACGTCGGGAGACGGGCTCCTCCGGTACGACGGCACGGAGTTGCGCGTGCTGAAGACCCGCGACGGCCTCGTGAGCGACCGGATCGCGGCGCTGCACGAGGACGACGAGGGCACCCTCTGGATCGGCAGCGCCTGGAGCGGCCTGAACCGGCTGAAGGACGGGGTCCTGACCGCGATCCGCCCCGAGGACGGCCTCGCCGAGGGGCGGGCGCAGGTCCTCCTCGAGGACCGGGACGGCGGCCTCTGGCTCACCGGGAACAAGGGCTTCCAGCGCCTCCTGAAGCGGGAGCTGATCGCCGCGTCGTCGGGACGGAGCGATTCCATCCACCCGCTCGTGTTCGGGCTGGCCGACGGCCTCCGGAGCGCTTCCTTCGCCAGCGGCCAGCAGCCGGCCGGATCGATCGGACCGGACGGGCGGATCTGGCTTCCCTCCTACCGCGGCGTCGTCATCGTCGATCCCACGCGAATCCCGCCGCCGCCCCCTCCACCCGGAGTCCGCCTGGAGGGGCTGCTCGTCGACGGGACCCCGAGGGCCGCCCGGGACGGGTTCGAGGTCGGCCCCGGCCGGTCGATGATCGAGATCCGATACGCCGCGGCGACCTTGCAGCCATCCGAGCTGATCCGCTTCCGCTTTCGGCTCGACGGGTTCGATCAGGCCTGGGTCGAGGTGGACACCCGGCGGTCGGCGTTCTACACGGGGCTTCCGCCGGGACGTTACCGGTTCCGGGTCTCGAGCCGAATCGGCGAGGGGCCGTGGGGGAAAGAGGCGGACCTTCTTGCGCTGACGGTTCTCCCGACCTTCCACCAGACCGCCTGGTTCCGGATCCTCGCCCTGCTCCTCGGCCTCTCGGGAGTCCTTCTCGCGATCCGCAGCCGGACCTTGCAGCTGAGCCGGCGGCAGACGGAGCTCGAGCGGCTCGTCGCCGAGCGGACGGAGGAGCTGCGGCTCGCCAACTCGCGGCTGTCGGAGCTTTCGTTCTCCGATTCCCTGAGCGGCATCGCGAACCGGCGGCGGTTCGACGAGATGCTCGACACCGAGTGGAAACGGGGCGTCCGGTTCGGTCAGCCCCTCTCGCTCGTCATGGCCGACATCGACTTCTTCAAGCGCTACAACGACGCCCTCGGCCATCCGGCCGGGGACAAGTGCATCGTGGAGGTGGCCACGGTTCTCGACGCGATCGCGCGGCGGGCGGGAGACCTCGTGGCCCGCTACGGGGGAGAGGAGTTCATGCTTCTCCTCCCGGCCACCGGGGCGGCCGACGCGATGATCGTCGCCGAGGCGGCGCGCGCGGGCATCGAAGCGCTCGGGATCCCGCATCCCGACGGGGCCGCTCCGGTCGTGACGGCGAGTTTCGGCGTCGCGACGATCGTTCCCGACGCGTCCGGCCCCGAGAAGGCCGGTGACCCGGCCGTCCTCGTCTCCGCCGTGGACGCGGCTCTCTACCGAGCCAAGAGCGCGGGGCGGAACCGGGTCGAATTCGGCGCTCCCGGAGACACCCGGCCGCTCGTCCCGGGCCAGCCGGGCGGACCCGGGGCCGGGATGGGAAACTCCGGTGCGCCGCCATGACTACGGAACACGAAACCCCGAGAGAGACGCGGGACGTCACCCCCCTCGCGGACCGGATTCCGCCCGGCGGGACGAACGACCCCGACGAGATCCTCGGCCTCTTCCTCGACTGGGTGTCCGACACCGGCCTGACGCTCTACCCGGCGCAGGAGGAAGCGCTCCTGGAGATCATGGCGGGCAAGCACGTCATCCTGGGGACGCCGACCGGCTCGGGGAAGTCGCTCGTCGCCCTCGGGCTCCACTTCAAGGCGCTCTGCGAAAGGCGAACGTCGTTCTACACGAGCCCGATCAAGGCGCTCGCGAGCGAGAAGTTCTTCGCCCTCTGCAACGAGCTCGGGCCCGAGAACGTCGGTATGCGGACGGGCGACGCGAGCATCAACTCCGAAGGGGGCGTCGTCTGCTGCACGGCGGAGGTCCTCTCGAACATGGCGCTCAGGGTCGGCGAGGAGCTCGACGCGCCGTACGTCGTGATGGACGAGTTTCACTACTACGCCGACAGGGAGCGGGGCGTCGCCTGGCAGGTGCCGCTCCTCGTCCTGCCGGGGACGCAGTTCCTCCTCATGTCGGCGACGCTCGGCGACACGACGGCGATCGCCGAGAGGCTGAAGCACGACACGGGGCGGGAGGTGGCGTTCGTCACGTCGGACGAGAGGCCCGTGCCGCTCGACTTCGAGTACGCGGAGACGCCGCTCCACCAGACGATCGAGAAGCTCCTCGAGGCGGGGAAGAGCCCGATCTACGTCGTGAACTTCACGCAGCGCGAGTGCGCCGAGCTCGCCCAGGCGCTGACGAGCGTGAAGATCGGGAGCAAGGGCGAGCGCGAGGCGATCCGCGAGGTCGTGGCCGGCCGGCGCCTCGTCACCCCCTACGGCAAGGAGTTTCGCCGCTTCCTCTCGTTCGGCGTCGGCGTCCACCACGCCGGGCTTCTCCCGCGCTACCGTCTCCTCGTCGAGCAGCTCGCGCAGAAGGGGCTCCTCCACGTCGTCTGCGGCACCGACACGCTCGGCGTCGGCGTGAACATCCCGATCCGGACCGTCCTCTTCACCAAGCTCGCGAAGTTCGACGGGACGAAGGTCGGCCTCCTCTCCGTCCGCGAGTTCAAGCAGATCGCCGGTCGCGCCGGCCGGCGCGGCTTCGACACCCAGGGGAGCGTCGTCGCGCAGGCGCCCGAGCACATCGTCGAGAAGAAGCAGGCGACGAAGAAGTCCGACGCGTCGGGGAAGAAGGTCGGCAAGACGTTCCGCGGGCCGGCCAAGGGGGAGATCTCCTGGACCGAGGAGACGTTCCAGAAGCTGATCACCCGGCCGCCGGAGACGCTGAAGTCGCGCTTCCACCTGACGCACGGGATGGTCCTCGACCTCGTCCAGCGCGACGCCGACACGAACCGCGACGCCCCGCCGCCCGACTGCAACTTCTCGGCCCTGCGCGACCTCGTCGCCCGCTGCCACGAGGACGACGCGACGAAGGCGCGGCTCCTGAAGCACTCGGCGCTCCTCGTCCGCTCGCTCTCCCGGGCCGGGATCGTCGGGATGGCGAGGGAGGAATCGGGCTTCCGGCGCGTCGTCGTCGCCGACGACCTCCAGTGGGACTTCTCCCTCCACCAGGCGCTCTCGATCTACGCGCTCACGGCGCTCGAGCGGCTCGACCCGGCCTCCCTCACCTACGCCGTCGACGTCGTCTCCGTCATCGAGTCGATCCTCGAGAACCCTGACATCATCCTGCGCAAGCAGACCGACCGGGCGAAGGGAAAGCTCGTCGAGGAGCTGAAGGCCGAGGGCGTTCCCTACGAGGAACGGATGGCGAAGCTGGAGGAGGTGACGCACCCGAAGCCTCTCGCCGACTTCCTCTTTGGCGCCTTCGAGGCGTTCTGCCAGGCGCACCCGTGGGCCTCCGGGACCGAGCCGAAGCCGAAGTCGATCGGGCGCGAGATGTTCGAGACGTTCGCGGGCTTTTCCGACTACGTGAAGAGCTACGGCCTCGAGCGGAGCGAGGGCGTTCTCCTCCGCTACCTCTCGCAGCTCTACAGGACGCTCGACCAGACCGTCCCCGAGGTGGCGAAGACCGACGCGCTCTGGGACGTCCTCGGCTTCTTCCGCTCCCTCGTCGGCGAAACGGACGCGAGCCTCCTGGAGGAGTGGGAGAGCCTCCGCCACCCCGAGGAGCTGCTGGAGCTGAAGACGCAGCCCGAGAAGCGGAAGGAAGCCGCCTGGCTGAAGGAGCTCCTCTCGGACCCGCGCGTCTTTGCGGCGCGCGTGAGGGCCGAGATGCACCTCCTCGTGAGGGCCCTGGCGCGGAAAGACTGGGAGGACGCCGCCGAGCGGGTCTGGCAGCCGGGGGAGGTCGCCGGAGCCGGGGGAGGCGTCGGCGTCGATGCCGACGCGGAGAGCGCCTGGAGCGGGGAGCGCTTCGAGGCGACCCTGGTTCCCTTCTTCGAGGAACACGCCGAGCTCGCCTCCGGGCCGGAGTCCCGCTACCACCAGTGGACGAACCTCAGGCCGACCGGCCAACGGCAGTGGAGCGTCACGCAGACGCTCCTCGACCCGGAGGGGGAGACGAGCTGGGCCGTCTTCGCCGAGATCGACCTGCGGGACGAGACGGCGCCCGACGGGCCGATCCTCCGCGTGACGCGGATCGGGGACTGAGGACGGGGTAGGGCCTCTCGGCGGGGCGGCGCAGTTTCTGAAGCCGGCGTACGCCGTATTGTAGACTGCGTCTCAACTAGGGTCGCTGCATCGAGGCTGGCAGGCCAGGGGCGGCGCCCCGGTTCGTCGGACCTCGTACAAGAGGAACCGCATCATGTTCCGTAATTCGAGCCGTCTTCTGGCTCCTGTCGTTCTCCTCGGCCTCGCCGGGGCTTCGTCGGGAGCTTCCCTGACCGGGCGGGTCGAGCTGCCGCTCCGGAACTGGTCGGCCCCGCCGTTCTACGAGGCTCCTCCGGAGGGGCGCGCGGTGGGCTGGGTGGAGCAGGAGGGGGCGGCTCGTGCGCCGGAGGCGGTGATCACGAACCCGCTCGCGTTCGTCGGCGTCACGCCCTGCCGGGTCGCCGACACGAGGCTGCCTCCCGTGGGCGAGTTCGGGCAGCCCTTCATGGGCGCGTCCACCACGAGAAGCTTCACGATCACCGGCCAGTGCAGCATCCCGGCCGACGCGGAGGCGGTCTCGTTCAACTTCACGGTGACGGACACGGCGGGCGCCGGCTTCCTCCTCGCCTTCCCTGCTGGCGGCAGCGTGCCGGGCGTTTCGACCCTCAACTACCTGGGGGCCCAGACCATCGCGAACGCGGCGGTCGTCCCGCTCGGCACGCTGGGGCCGGGGAAGGGGATCACGGTGATCCCGGGAGCCGCGGGCTTCCACCTGATCGTCGACGTGAACGGGTACTACACGCGAACCGGGACGGTGCAGTCGGTGAACGGGTTGACCGGGGTGGTCTCCGTCACGGCCGGATCGAACGTCACCGTGACGCCGTCCGGGCAGAACGTCCAGGTCTCGGCCGGGCCCCTGGTGTCGAGCGTGAAGGGGCTGACGGGGGCGGTGAACGTGGTGCCGACGAACGGGGCGACGGTGTCGGCGGCGGGGCAGACGGTGACGGTCGGGACGAACGCGACCGCCCTCAACACCCCGAACTCGATCGTGGCGCGTGACGCGAATGGCGGTTTCGCGGCGGGGACGATCGAGCTCGGCGGGGGAACGGTCCTCCTCAAGCTCGCGGACGGAGAGAGGCTGCTGCACCGGACCGGAGTAAATGACCTGAATCTTTTCTTCGGCCCGTTTTCGGGGTCGTTGCTGGCCAGCTCAGGCTTCAACTCCGCCTTCGGCGATTCTGCCCTCGCAAGACTCACTTCGGGATCGAACAACACCGCTCTCGGATACCTTGCCCACTTCGACGTCACGACGGGGGGAAACAACGTGGCCATCGGGCAATCGAGCGGAGGAGTCGTCACCACGGGGAGCAACAACATCCACATCGGCCAGAACGTCGACGCCGCCTCGGCCACCGAGGCCGGCACCATCCGCATCGGGAACGCCTCGGTCTCGGCGGCCTTCATCCGCGGCATCTCCACGGCGACCGTCACCGGGAGCGCCGTCGTCGTCAACGCCTCGGGACAGCTCGGTGTCGCGACGTCGTCCGCGCGCTTCAAGGAGTCGATCGCGGACCTCGGGGACCCGTCGTCGCTTCTCCTCTCCCTTCGACCCGTCTCCTTCGTCTACCGGAAGGACGAGACCCGGACCCCGCAGGTGGGGCTGATCGCGGAGGAGGTCGAAATGGTGGCGCCGGCCCTCGTCGTCCGCGACGAGAACGGCGTCGTCACCTCGGTTCGCTACGACCAGCTCGTCCCGCTCCTCCTGGCCGAGGCGCAGCGGCTCGAGCGGGAGAACGCCGCTCAGCGCCGGGCCCTCGACGACCAGGCCGCGCGTCTCCGGACGCTCGAGGAGCTGGTCGGAAATGTGCTGGTTGCCTCGCGGAATCAGATTCCATCGGGTTCACGGTAGGACGAGAGGGCACGGAGGCAGCATGAGGACGAACCGAACCTTCTCGATCGTGGCCGCAACCCTGATTCTCGGCACCGGCGGAGCTGCCTTGGCGGGCTCTCCGGCGGCCGGGGAGCTCGATCCTCCCCTGCGCGGCTGGGCCGCGCCGACCTTCTACTCCCTGTCCGCGGACGACGGAGGAGAGGAGGTCACCGCGGCGAGGGGGGCGGCTCGGGCGCCGGAGGCGGTGATCACGAACCCGCTCGCGTTCGTCGGCGTCACGCCCTGCCGGGTCGCCGATACGCGGCAGCCGCCCGCGGGCGAGTTCGGTCAGCCCTTCATGGGCGCCTCCACCACGAGAAGCTTCACGATCACCGGCCAGTGCAGCATCCCGGCCGACGCGGAGGCGGTCTCGTTCAACTTCACCGTGACGGACACGGCGGGCGCCGGCTTCCTCCTCGCCTTCCCTGCTGGCGGCAGCGTGCCGGGCGTTTCGACCCTCAACTACCTGGGGGCCCAGACCATCGCGAACGCGGCGGTGGTCCCGCTCGGCACGCTGGGGCCTGGGAAGGGGATCACGGTGATCCCGGGGGCCGCGGGCTTCCACCTGATCGTCGACGTGAACGGGTACTACACGCGGACGGGGACGGTGCAGTCGGTGAACGGCTTGACCGGGGCGGTCTCCGTCACTGCGGGCTCGAACGTTACCGTGACGCCTTCGGGGCAGAACGTCCAGGTCTCGGCCGGGCCGCTGGTCTCGAGCCTGGAGGGTCTGACGGGCGTCGTCGACGTGGCGGCGACGAATGGGGCCACGGTGTCGGCCGCGGGGCAGACGGTGACGGTGGGGACGAACGCGACGTCCGACCTCGCCGCGAGCAACATCGTCTCGCGTGACGGAAACGGCGGCTTTGAGGCGGGGACGATCAAGCTCCTGGGGAGCCCGTTCCTTCTTACGCTCCTCGGCGGAGGCCAGTTCCTCCACCGGACGGGGGCAGGGTTTGCCAACTTGTTCCTCGGCCTCAACGCCGGCTTCTCAGGGAGCTCGGGAGGCGACAACACGGCCGTCGGGACTTCAGTCCTCTCCGTCAACACCAGCGGAGCAAATATCACGGCCGTCGGGGCATCCGCCCTCAGGGATAACTCGACCGGGTCAGACAATACCGCCGTCGGGTACTTCGCCCTCGGCAGTAACGACACCGGGAACTCCAACACGGCCGTAGGTGCCACTGCCCTGTCGGTCCTCACGACGGGGAGCAGCAACGTCGTCGTGGGATCCGGCAGCGGGGGCGTGCTGACCACCGGCAGCAACAACATCTACATCGGCAGGAGCGTCGGCGCCGCCTCCGCTAACGAGTCCAATACGATCCGGATCGGGGGCTCCCTGGCCGCGGCGACCTTCATCCGGGGCATCTCTACGGCCACGGTCACCGGGAGCGCCGTCGTCGTCAACGCCTCGGGACAGCTCGGGGTCGCGACGTCGTCCGCGCGCTTCAAGGAGTCGATCGCGGACCTCGGAGACCCGTCGCCGCTTCTCCTCTCCCTCCGGCCCGTCTCCTTCGTCTACCGGAAGGACGAGACCCGGACTCCTCAGGTCGGGCTGATCGCGGAGGAGGTCGAGACGGTGGCGCCGGCCCTCGTCGTCCGCGACGAGAACGGCGTCGTCACCTCGGTCCGCTACGACCAGCTCGTCCCTCTCCTCCTGGCGGAGGCTCAGAAGCTCGAAAGCGAGAACGCCGAGCTGAGGCGGGCTCTCGAGAGCGAGAGAGCCGCTCGGCGTCAGGCCGACGACGACCAGGCCGCGCGTCTCCGGACGCTCGAGGACCTGGTCGGAAAGCCGCCGGTCGCCGCGAGGGATCAGGTTTCATCGGGTTCACGGTAGGACGAGAGGGCACGGAGGCAGTATGAGGACGAACCGAACCTTCTCGATCGTGGCCGCAACCCTGATTCTCGGCACCGGCGGAGCTGCCTTGGCGGGCTCTCCGGCGGCCGGGGAGCTCGATCCTCCCCTGCGCGGCTGGGCCGCGCCGACCTTCTACTCCCTGTCCCCGGAAGACGGAGAAGAGGAGGTCACCGCGGCGAGGGAAGAGGCTCGAGCGCCGGAGGCAGTGATCACGAACCCGCTCGCGTTCGTCGGCGTCACGCCCTGCCGGGTCGCCGACACGCGGCAGCTGCCCGCGGGCGAGTTCGGCCAGCCTTTCATGGGCGCTTCCACCGCGAGGAGCTTCACAATCACCGGGCAGTGCAGCATCCCGTCCGACGCGGAGGCGGTCTCGTTCAACTTCACCGTGACGGACACGGCGGGCGCCGGCTTCCTCCTCACCTACCCGGCCGGAGGCAGCGTGCCGGGGGTCTCGACCCTCAACTACCTTGCGGCCCAGACCATCGCCAACGCGGCGGTGGTTCCGCTCGGCACGCTTGGGCCGGGGAAGGGGATCACGGTGATCCCGGGAGCCGCGGGCTTCCATCTGATCGTCGACGTGAACGGGTACTACACGCGGACCGGGACGGTGCAGTCGGTGAACGGGCTGACGGGCGCGGTGTCCGTCACGGCGGGCTCGAACGTCACCGTGACGCCGTCGGGGCAGAACGTCCAGGTCTCGGCCGGGCCGCTGGTCTCGAGCCTGGAGGGGCTGTCGGGCGCCGTCGACGTGGCGGCGACGAACGGGGCGACCGTATCGGCGGCGAGCCAGACGGTGACGGTCGGGACGAACGCGACCTCTCTCAACACCGCGAGCACGATCGTCTCGCGTGACGCGAGCGGCGGCTTCGAGGCGGGGACGATCACGCTCCTGGGGAGCCCGTTCCTTCTTACGCTCGTCGGCGGAACCCAGTTCCTCCATCGGACGGGATTAGGGACTGCCAACTTGTTCCTCGGCCGCAACGCCGGCTCCTCAGGGAGCACGGGATTCGCCAATACGGCCGTCGGGGCTACGGTCCTCTCCGTCAACACCACCGGAGACGACAACACGGCCGTCGGGGTAGCCGCCCTCAGTCTCAACTCGATCGGGTCCAACAACACGGCCGTCGGGGTAGGCGCCCTCTCCAAGAACGACTCCGGGGTAGCGAACGTGGCCGTCGGCGGGTCGGCTCTCCTCAACCTCACGACGGGGAGCGAGAACGTGGCCATCGGGCAGTCGAGTGGAGGGGTCGTCACCACGGGGAGCAACAACATCCACATCGGCCAGAACGTCGACGCCGCCTCCGCCACGGAGGCCAACACCATTCGCATCGGGAACGCCTCGGCCACGGCGGCCTTCATCCGCGGTATCTCCACGGCGACCGTCACCGGGAGCGCCGTCGTCGTCAACGCCTCGGGACAGCTCGGGGTCGCGACGTCGTCCGCGCGCTTCAAGGAGTCGATCGCGGACCTCGGGGACCCGTCGCCGCTTCTCCTCTCCCTCCGGCCCGTCTCCTTCGTCTACCGAAAGGACGAGACCCGGACCCCGCAGGTGGGGCTGATCGCGGAGGAGGTCGAGACGGTGGCGCCGGCCCTCGTCGTCCGCGACGAGAACGGCGTCGTCACCTCGGTCCGCTACGACCAGCTCGTCCCTCTCCTCCTGGCGGAGGCGCAGCGGCTCGAACGCGAGAACGACGGGCTGAAGAGGGTTCTCGAGGAGCTTTCGGCACGCGTTCAGGCGCTCGAGGAGCCTGCCGGGCCCGTCTCCCGGTCCGGCCGGTAGACCGCGGGCCCAGCCCCTTCCGGCTGCGGGGACCGGACGACCCTGAACCCGATGGACGGGATCGTGGTCCTCCCCTGGCGGAGGTTCGTGGAACGGCTCTGGAGAGACGAGCTGATCTGACCGACCTGCTGCGCTGCAATAATCCGCGCTGGGGGGCGGGACGGCCCCGCCAGGACGGAGGACGCGATGGAGACGACGAGGCCGGTGGAGTCGATAGCGATCGGGCTGGTCCAGGGGATCGTGGGGAAGGCGCGCGCCGAGGCGCTGGTGGCGTCGGTCGAGATCGACGCCGCCCTTCTCCGGCCGCCGTCCGGAACGGTCTCCCGCGCCGAGCTCGCAGAGGCCCTCAACCTGCTCCTCTTCGACGACCTCCTCCGGCGGGTCCCCGCGGGCGCGCTCTACGTCCTCGACCGCGTCCGCCGCGGGGAGAAGGTCGTCCACGACCACGGGGCGGTCCGCACCGTCCTCGGCGAGAGCGGGACCCTTCCCCCGGGCGAGATCGCGCTGACCCGCATCCTCGCGCCGCTCGGCTACGAGGTCGGCGAGATCTACCCTCTCGACCGGCTCGGGATGACCGGCCGGTCCTGGCGCCACCGCGACTTCCCGAATACGATCGCCCAGTTCTTCGTGAGCGAGCTCCACGTCGACCGCTTCTCGCCCCGCTTCGAAGGCAGCGCCCGCCGGGTCTTCGGCGCCTCGCGCGATCCCCTGCCCGCCGCGACGGCGGCCGCCCTCGACGAGCTCGCGGCGACGGGGGAGCTCCCCGCCGAGACGGCGCGGCGGATACTCCCCGACCTCGCCGGCGCCTTCGACCGCCAGCACCCCGTCCCGGCCCTCGTCGACTACGAACGGCTCCTGGCGGAGAGCGCCGAAGCCGCCTGGATCGCGACGGAAGGGAACGCCTTCAACCACGTGACGGACCGCGTCGCCGACGTGGCGGCCCTCGCGGAGGAGGAGCTCGCCCTCGGGCGGCCGATGAAGGACCGCGTCGAGGTCTCGGCGACCGGACGCGTGATCCAGACGGCGTATCGCGCCGCGCTCGTCGAGCGGCCGTTCGTGGGTCCGGAGGGCGCGCTCGTCCTCCGGCCGGTGCCCGGCTCCTTCTTCGAGTTCATAACGAGGCACCACCACGCCGACGGCCGGCTCGACCTCGGCTTCGACACGAGCAACGCGCAGGCGATCTTCAAGATGACGGCTCCGGTCCTCGCGTGAGCACGACGCGCGACGAGGTCCTCGCGTCTCTCCGCGCCCTCCTCGGCGAGGGCGCCGTGGTCGTCGAGCCGCACGAGCTCGAGCGCTACGAGAAGGGGTGGCGCTACGGCCGGGGAAAGGCGCTGGCGGCGGTGCGGCCGTCGAGCACGGAAGAGGTCTCCCGCCTCCTTCGCCACGCCTCCGCGGCCGGCCTGCGCGTCGTTGCCCAGGGGGGCAACACGGGACTCGTCGGGGCGTCCACGCCGGACGGGAGCGGCGAGATGCTCGTCCTGAGCCTCGAGCGGCTCAGCCGGACGGTCGAGGTCGACCCCGTGGACCGGACGGTGACCGCGGACGGCGGAGTCCTCCTCAGCACTCTCGACGCAGCCCTCGCCGGGCACGGCCTCCTCTTTCCGATCGACCTCGGGGCCGACCCCTCGATCGGCGGCATGGTCGCCACGAACACCGGCGGCACGCGGCTCCTCCGCTACGGCGACGTCCGCCAGAACCTCCTCGGCCTCGAGGTGGTCCTCGCCGACGGCACGGTTCTCGACCTGATGCGGCCGCTCCGCAAGAACAACACGGGATTCGACGCACGGCAGCTCTTCGTCGGCACCTCGGGCGTCTTCGGCGTCGTGACGAAAGCGGTGATGCGCGTCGTCCCGCGTCCCGTCCAGAGGGTGACGGCGCTCGTCGGCGTCTCCTCGGGGGCCGCCGTCCTCGGACTCCTCGCGCGCCTCGAGACGCAGCTCGGCGAGGTGCTGACCGCCTTCGAGGCGATCGGCGCCGCCGCGCTCGCCCCCGTCTTCCGCCACCAGCCGCGCCTTCGCGACCCGTTCGGCGGCCGGCCCCCGGCCTACACGGTCCTCATCGAGCTCTCCTCGACGCTCGACCCGTCGCGCCTCGCGCTCGACGACCTCCTCGAGTCGGCCCTCGGCGAGCAGCTCGAGGCCGCGGACGGCGGCGAGATGACGGACGTTTTCCCGGGGAAGCCGTCGGAGCTCTGGGAGATCCGCCACGGCGTCTCCGAGAGCCTCCGCCAGGAGGGCGAGGTCCTCGCCTTCGACATCTCCGTCCCGCGCTCCTCGATGGCCGCCTTCGTCGACGCCGCGCGCGAGACGGTGGCCGCCGGGTGGCCCTTCGTCCGCTTCTGCGACTACGGCCACTGGGGGGACGGGGGAGTCCACGTGAACCTCGTCTGGAGTTCCGACGACGCGCCGCGGCCGTCCGCCGAGCTGAAGGCCGAGCTGCAACCGTGCCTCTACGACCTCGCCGTGAACGGATTCCGCGGCAGCTACAGCGCCGAGCACGGGGTCGGCCCGCACAACCAGGCCTTCTACGACCTCTACACGCCGGAGCTCGTGAGGGAGGTCTGCCGCCTGCTCAAGGCGCGGCTCGATCCCGCGGGACTCCTCGGGACGGTCCGGCTGGGCTGAACGCGCGCCCCTTCCGAAGTACCATGACCGGTCGGAGGTCGGCAGCGATGGCCTGGGGCCCGGCCCGGACGGGCCGCGAGCGGAGAAGCGAGGCGAGTCGCACGGAGTCGATGGTCCGGGTCGGCTGCCCGGCCCACAACTGCGGCGGCCGCTGCGTCCTCCTCGCCACGGTGTCTGGCGGGCGGATCGTCCGCCTCGAGGCGGACGACCGTCCCGACGTCCTCGAAGCCCCGCAGCTGCGGGCCTGCGCCCGCGGGCGGGCCTACCTCCGCCGCCAGTACCACCCCGACCGGCTCCTCCACCCGCTGAAACGGGTCGGAAAGCGAGGGGAGGGAAAATTCGTTCGGGTCTCCTGGGACGAGGCGCTCGACCTCGTCGCCTCCCAGATGCGCCGGGTGCGCGAGACGTACGGCCCCGGCGCCCTCTTCGTCCCGTACGGCACGGGCTCCTACAACCAGACGAACGGCTCGCACGTCGCCCGGCGCCTGATGAACGTCGCTGGCGGGTGTCTCGGGATCTGGAACAGCTACTCCTGGGCCGCCATCAACGTCGCGACGCCGACCGTCTACGGCACCCTCACGACCGGCAACCAGCGGCAGGACTGGCTCAACGCGAAGCTGATCCTGATGTGGGGCTGGAACCCGGCGGAGATGCGCGACGGGACGAACAGCGATTTCTTCCTGAAGCTCGCGCGGCAGCGGGGCGCCCGCGTCGTCTGCATCGACCCGCGGCACAGCCTCTCGGCCGCCTCGCTCGCCGACGAGTGGGTCCCGATCCGCCCCGGCACCGACGCCGCGCTCATGACCGCGATGGCCTACGTCATGGTGACCGATGGGCTCTACGACGCGGAGTTCGTGAGGACCCACTGCGTCGGCTTCGACGCCTCGCAGATGCCGCCCGGGTGCGAGGGGGAGGAAAGCTACCGCGAGTACCTCCTCGGCGCCAGGGACGGCGTCCCGAAGACGCCCGAGTGGGCCGAGCCGATCACGACCGTGCCGCGCGCGACGATCGCCCGCCTCGCGCGCGAGTACGCAACGAATGTCCCGGGCGTCCTCTACCAGGGCTACGGGATGCAGCGGCGGGCGTACGGCGAGCAGGTCGTCCGGGCCGGATGCGTCCTGGCGGCGCTCGCGGGGAACGTCGGGATCCCCGGCGGCTGGGCCTCGGGCCTCGGGAACCAGGCGCCCGACGGCGGCCCCTTCTGGACCGTCTTCCCGACCGGCGAGAACCCGTTCGGCGCGGCGATCCCGTGCTTCCTCTGGACCGAGGCGGTCCAGAGGGGCCGCGAGATGGGGGAAGGGGACGGCGTCGTCTTTTCGGGAACCGTCGCGCGGGGCCGGGACGCCGCGGCAGTGCTGGGGGCCGAGCCCTCCGCTCGTCGCCTCGGGAGCGACGTGAAGCTGATCTACGCGGTCGCGACGAACGCGCTGATCAACCAGCACGCGAACGTGAACCGGACCGCGCGGATCCTCGCCGACGAATCGAAGGTGGAGTTCCTCGTCGTCCAGGACAACTTCCTGACGCCGACGGCCCGCTTCGCCGACGTCGTCCTCCCCGCCTGCACGCAGTTCGAGACGTGGGGCGTCGAGGACGGGTGGAAGTACGGCGACGAGGTCATCCTGATGCCGAAGGTGGTCGAGCCTCCCGGCGAGTGCCGGAGCGACTACCGGATCTGCGCCGACCTCGCGAGGCGACTCGGCGTGGAAGAAGCCTTCACCGAGGGGCGTGACGAGCGGGGCTGGGTGGAGTGGGTCCTCGACCGCTATCGGGAGACGCGGTTCCCCGACCTTCCGCCGCTCGCGGAGCTCCTCGAGAAGAACGTCGGCGTCTGGGCGAAGCCGGTGACCCGCCCCGCGGTGGCGTTCGAGGAGTTCCGGCGCGACCCGGAAGGGCACCCGCTCGACACCCCGTCGGGGAAGATCGAGATCTTCTCGAAGGCGCTCCACGAGAAGGGGCGGCCCGACGAGATCCCCGCCGTCCCGAAGTACGTCGAGGAGTGGGAGAGCCCGTTCGGCCAGGAGGCAGCGACGTACCCGCTGCAGGTGATCGGCCACCACACGCTCCACCGCGTCCACTCCATCCACGACAACAACGACTGGCTGGAGGAGGCGTTCCCGCAGCGCGTCTTCCTCAACCCGCTCGACGCCGAGGCGCGCAGCATTTCGGACGGCGACGAGGTCCGTGTCTTCAATGGCCGTGGCGCCGTGGTCCTCCGGTGCCGGGTGACGCCGCGGATCCTCCCGGGCGTGATCGACATCCCGCAGGGGGCGTGGTGGACGCCCGACGAGCGGGGCGAGGACCGCCGCGGCAACGTGAACGTCCTGACGAGCGAGCGCTGGACGCCGCTCGCCTTCGGCTCCGCGCAGCACACCGCGATGGCAGAGGTGGAACGGGCGGAGAAGGGGAGCGCGGAACCGGGACGCGCGAAGCGGCCGCGACCCGCGGCCGCGGCGTTCCGCAACGCGGAGGGGCGCCGGTGACGGGCCCCTTCGTCGTCCACTTCGACGCCTCGTCCTGCACCGGCTGCAAGGCCTGCCAGGCTGCCTGCAAGGACCACAACGACCTCCCCGCCGGCATCCTCTGGCGGCGGGTCTACGAGGTCTCGGGGGGCGGGTGGGCGCGAGCGGGCGCCGCGTGGACGCACGACGTCTTCGCCTGGAACCTCTCCCTCTCCTGCAACCACTGCGAGCGGCCCGTCTGCGCGGAGGTCTGCCCGACGGGTGCTGTCCGCCAGCGCGAGGACGGCGTCGTCCTCCTCGACTCCGGCAAGTGCATGGGGTGCCGCTACTGCGAGTGGGCCTGCCCGTACGGCGCCCCCCGGTTCGACACCCAGCGGGGCGTCATGACGAAGTGCGACCTCTGCGCCGACCGCATCGAGGCGGGGTTGTCTCCCTCGTGCGTCTCCGCCTGCCCGATGCGCGCCCTCGACTTCGGGCCGCGCCTCGAGATGGAGCGCCGGTACGGGGAGGCCGCCGGCTTCCCGCTCCCAGACCCGCGGCTGACGGAGCCGGCGCTCCGCCTGACGCCCCATCCGGCCGCGCCTCGCTCGGAGGCGGACGGAGAGATCGCAAACGTCGAGGAGGTGGAGCGTTGAGGGACGGCTCGCTCGTCGCCTTCACGGTCCTGACGCAGGCGGCGGTGGGGACGGCCGGGTTCCTCCTCGCGTTCGAGTGGCGCGCGGCCCGCGCGGGCGCGGGCCCTTCCGTGGAAGCGGCCGCACTGCCGATCCTCTCGTTCGCGCTCGTCGCCGCCGTGCTCGGCCTCGCGGCGTCGTTCCTCCACCTCGGCAGCCCCCGCAACGCGGTCCGCGCCCTCGGGAACCTGGGCTCCTCGTGGCTGAGCCGCGAGATCCTCCTCGCGGCGCTCTTCTCCGCCGCCCTCGCCGCGGCGACCCTCCTCCGGCTGCGGCCCGGTCCGGCGGGCCTGGCCGCCGGCTTCGCGCACGGCTTCGCCGCGGTCGCGGGATTCGGCCTCGTCGTGACGATGGCTCGGGCCTACCGTCTCCGGACGGTCCCCTCGTGGGATCAGCGCGCGACGCCGGTCGCCTTCTTCGCGACGGCCGTCGCGCTCGGTGCCCTCGCCGTCGCGGCGGGGCTCGCACTTCGCGGTCCCCACTCGACGGACCCTGCCCGGGGCCCGCTCCCGCTCCTCGCCACGGGGCTCGTCGTCCTCGTCGTGGCCCTCGTATCGGGGCTCCTCTGGCTTAGGCGGCTCGCGCGGGGGAGCGGAGCCGAGCGCGAGGCCTTCGCGCGGACGGGCCGCGAACGGCGCGTGCTCGTCGCGGCGCGGATCGCCCTCACGGCACTCGCCGTCGCCACCGGCCTCGCGACTCGCCTCGCCCCGGACACGGCGTGGCCCGTCGTCTCGGCCCTCGTTCTCGCCTTCGCCGCGGAGGCCGCGGGCCGGTTCCTCTTCTACGAGGCGCGGGTCCGCTCTGGGCTCTGAGCGCGACCGCACCGCGAACGGACGCCGGTCAGCTTCCCGACTTCGCCTTCTCCGTCTTCTCCGGCGGACCCTTGACCTTGTCCTTCTCCACGAGGCCCGAGAGGATCTCGACCTGGATGCCGTCGGAGAGGCCGGTCTTCACCTCTCGCTTCTCGAACTTCTGCGGGGCGGTCTCGACCTCGACGAACTTCTTTCCGTCCTCGAAGGCGAGGAGGCTCTCGTTCAGCGCGAGGACGTCGTCCCTCCGGTCGAGGACGATGTCGGCGTTCGCGCTGTAGTTCGCGCGGATCACGACGTCCTTGATCGGCTTCAGCGCCGCCTTGATCTCGAACTGGATCGCCCCCTCCTTCTCGACCCCCTTCGGGGCGATGTGCTCGAGCGTCGCCTCGGGCTTCTTCCCCTCCACGGCGCCGATCGTCAGGAGGAGCGTCATCCCGGGCTTGAGCTTGCCCACTTCCGACTCGTCCACCTTGCCGAGGAAGATCATGTCGCCCATGTCGGCGATCGTGGCGATCGTCGTCCCCTCGTTGAAGGTATTCGTCTCGATGACGGAGTTGCCGACCTTCACCGGCACCTCGAGGACGGTCCCCGCGATCGTGGAGCGGACGAGGGTGTTCGAGGCGTCGCCCGTCGTCCGGGAGATCCCCTTCTGGATCAGGTCGAGGTTGTCGCTCGCGGTCCTGAGCTCGGTCCGCGTGTTCTCGAGCGCGGTCTGGTACGTCTGAAAGGCGGAGGCCGAGATCGTTCCGTCGCGGGCGAGCGCCACGTTCCGCGCGTGGTCCTTCTCGGCGGCGTCGAGGGCGATCTTCGCCTTCTCCACGCGGCTCTGCGCCTCGTTGAGCCGGACCATGTCGGGGACGAGGCGGATCTTCGCGATGAGGTCCCCCTCCCTGATCTTCGCCCCGGCCTCGACGTGGATCTCCTCGACGATCCCCGAGACGCGCGGCTTGATGGCGACCTCCTGCCGCGGGACGACGGAGCCGGTCGAGACGGCCTTCTTGATGATCGTCGCGACCTTCGGCGACTCGGTCTGCCAGACGGTCTCGGCTTTCTGCGACTTGGCCCAGAGGAACCAGACGGTCCCCGCGAAGAGGGCGAGGACGACGAGGCCGGCGGCGATTCCGAGGATCTTCTTCAGCATGGGACGGTCACTCCGATCTGAGGGCGACGGTGGGGCTGACGGCGAGGGCGCGCTGCGCGGGGGCGAGGCCGGCGAGGACGCCGGCCACGACGAGGATGGCGAGCGCCTGGAGAGCCTCGCCGACGCCGACGTCGGGGTCGAGGAACATCCCCGCGCCGCCCGGCGGGAGGAGCCTGCCGATGCCGACGACGAGGGCGATCCCGGCGACGAGGCCGAGGTAGCCGGCGAGCGACGTCAGGATGACGGACTCGGAGACGATCTGGCTGACGACGGCCGAGGGCTTCGCCCCGAGCGCCCGCCGGATACCGATCTCCTTCGTCCGCTCCCTGACGATGATGAGCATGATGTTCGAGACGCCGATGACCCCTGCGGCGAGCGTCCCGACGCCGACGATCCAGACGAGGAGGCGGATTCCCGAGAAGAGCCCCTGGATCTTCGTGTACTCCTCCTCGAGGTTGAAGTGGCCGAAGGCGCGGAGGTCGTCGGGGGCCACCTTGTGCCGCGAGCGGAGGAGGGAGAGGACCTTCTCCTCGGCGACGGAGGCGGGGACGTCGGGGCGGGAGATGATCGCCATCCAGCCGACGCGGTCGCCGTAGTTGAAGGCTCGCTGGAACGTCGTGAACGGAACGAAGATCGTCTGCGCGTCGCGCTCGGCCGCGTCTCCCGTCTGCGGTGAGACGAAGACGCCGACGACCTGGAAGTAGACCCCCCGGATGACGATCGAATCGCCGATCGGCTCCTCCCCGCGCGCGAAGAGGAGCTCCCGGACGCGGGTCCCGATGACCGCGACCTTCCGGCTCTCCTCGACGTCGATCGGGTTCAGGAACCGCCCCGTCTCGATCCTCAGCGACTGGACCCGGCGGATCTCGGGGTAGTCGCCCATGACGCTGAAGGCGCCGGTCTTCCGGCCGCGGGAGACGTTGTTGCCGCCGCCGAAACCGCGGAGCTGGTTGCGCGGGGCGACGACCTCGGCCTCCGGGACCTTCTCGCGGATCGCGGCGACGTCGGCGTTCGTCATCCGGATGCCGCGCCCGGCGGGCATCCCGGCGTAGGGCTTCTGGGTCCGCTGCGTCCAGAGGAAGAAGCTGTTCGTCGCGCCGTCGGAGAATCCCTGCAGGACGCCATTCCTCAGGCCCGATCCCGACCCGAGCATCACCATGAGGAGGAAGATTCCCCAGAAGACGCCGAAGGCCGTGAGGAGCGTCCGGGTCCTGTTCCTGAGGAGCGCGACCCGGATCTCCTGCCAGTGGTCGAGGTCGAGGAGGTGCGTCATGGCTACTCGTCCCTGAGGGCTTCGACGGGGCGGATCGCGGCGGCCTTGCGAGCCGGGAAGAAGCCGGCCACGCCGCCCGCCACGACGAGGAGAAGCGTCGCCGAGACGGCGACGCCGAAGTCGACCTCGGGGTTGCGGAACATCTCGGACTCCCCGAGCGATCGCGACATCAGCTCGAGGAGCGCGACCCCCGCGACGAGCCCGACGTAGCCGGCGACCCCCGTGACGAGGATCGCCTCCTTCAGGATGAGAGACATGACGGAGAGGGGCGTCGCGCCGACCGCCTTGCGGATCCCGATCTCCTTCGTCCGCTCCTTCACGGCGATCATCATGATGTTCGAGACGCCGACGACGCCGGCGAGAAGCGTCCCGATGCCGATGACCCAGACGAACGCGCGGATGCCGCCCATCAGGTCGACGAACCGCTGGAACTCGACGACGGCGTTCGAGATGAAGACGGCCCGCTTGTCGTCGGGGTCGAAGTCGTGCCGTTCGGCGACCCTGAGCCTCAGGTCGGTCGCAATGGCCTGGCTCTCGTCGACCGAGGCATCGCCGACGGTCATCATGATCATCGCGACCTTGTTCGCGCCGCCGTAGGTCCGCTGGGCGGTCGAGATCGGGATGTAGATCTTCTCCTGCTCCCCCTCGCCGCCGACGTCGGTGAAGACCCCGACGACCTGGAACGGGACCCCCTTGATCTCGAGGTACTCGCCGAGGGCGGGGGCCGCCCTGAAGAGCTGGGCCTTCACGCGCTCGCCGATGACGGCGACCTTCCGGTGCTCGTCGACGTCCGTGGGGTTGAGGAAGCGTCCCTCGGTCACGATCGACTTCTCGAGGTGCTGGTGGTCGGGGTGGACGGCGCGGACGTCGAAGCTGGACGTCTCGCCGTGCCAGGCGACCGTCAGCGTCCCGCGGATGAAGAAGCGCGAGGTGATGTGCTCGACGCCCTTCACGCCCTCGCGGATGGTGTCGTAGTCCTCGTTCGTGAACTGAACCGTCCGCCCCGGCCGGAGTCCTTTCCACGGGACGCTCGTCTGGCCGCTCCGGATCCAGATGCTGTTCGTGGCGTCGTCCCGGAAGCCGTACTCGACTCCCTTCGAGAGGCCCTGCCCGGAGCCGAGAAGGACGATGAGCATGAGGATTCCCCAGGCCACGCTGAACCCGGTGAGGAACGTCCGGAGCTTGTTCTTCCGGACCGTGTCGAAGATCTCCTGCCAGGTGTCGATCTCGATCACTTCGGCCTCACGGACTCACGTCGCCAGGACGGCGGCCGGGGCGCTGTCCGAGGTGGAGGCGACGACGTGAGCGAAGGCGGCCGGGGCGGGCGAGGCCGTGCCGAAGACGGTCTCGGGCGGCCCGTCCCCCTCGATCCGTCCGTCGCGGAGGCGGATGACGCGGCGGGTCCTCGCCGCGACCTCGCGCTCGTGCGTCACGATGAGGAGGGTGACGCCGGTCGCGTTGATCTCCCGGAGGACCTCCATCACCTCGAGCGAAGTCTGGGAGTCGAGTGCGCCCGTCGGCTCGTCGGCGAGGATGACCTTCGGGTTCGAGATGAGGGCCCGCGCGATCGCGACGCGCTGCTGCTGCCCGCCGGAGAGCTCGCGGGGGAGGTGCCCCGCGCGGTCGGCGAGGCCGACCCGGTCGAGGTACTCCTCGGCGAGCTTGTTTCGCTTTCGCCTCGGGACCTCCTGGTAGTAGAGCGGGAGGGCGACGTTCTCGACGGCCGTCTTGAACGGGATCAGGTTGAACGACTGGAAGACGAACCCGAGGAGGCTGGCCCTGAGGCCCGCGGCCTTCGTCTCGGACATCTGCCCGATCCGCTGTCCGTCGAGGTGGTAATCCCCGTCGTCGTACCCGTCGAGGAGCCCCAGGACGTTCAGGAGGGTCGACTTGCCGGATCCCGATGCTCCCATGATGGCGACGAGCTCTCCCGGGGCGATGGAGAGGTCGATCCCCTTGAGAACGTGGAGCTTGCTCGACGCCATGGGATAGCTCTTGTTCAGCCGGGTGAGCCGGATCATGGCGTCCAGAGGACCGCCCGCCGGGGACGGCTCCTCGCGGAGCCCGAGTTGGACACCCCCACTCACCTCTCCTTGTACGGCGGAGACGGCCGGGAGTTCTCGCCCCCGGCCGCGATGACGAACCCGCCGGCGCCGTTCGCGGCGGAGCAGGAGGGGGAGGCGAGGGACGAGGAGCTGGCACGGGAGGTCTGCCGCTGCGTCGGCCGGATTGCCGGAGACCTGAAGCCCGAGTACGCCCAGGCGCTCCGGAAGAGGCTCGTCTCGACCTGCGCGACGTGCGCGGAGCGGGGCTGCACCGACTACACCTGCGGCCCGCACGGTCGCGAAGACTGAAGCCCGCTGCCGGAAGCCGACGCGCGTAAACGCGTTTTCGTTCCTGCCGCCCTCCACCCTATCATCCCCGGACCGATCGAAAGGGCGATCCCGCGCGGGGCGCGGAGGAGGAGAGGACGATGAGCGCGGAACAGCCGAACGCTCCCGGCGGGGCGAAGCTCGACCTGAGCGAGTCGCAGCAGGCGGCCATCTCGAGGCTCCAGACGGACGAGAACGTCATTCCGCCGCCGATCTGGCTCGCGCGGCAGGCGTTCATCAGCAACGACGCCGTGGAGCGCGCGCACGCCGCCTCGGACCCGAAGGCGTTCTGGGACGAGAAGGCGAAGGGCGTCGACTGGATCGAGCCCTACGCCGAGACGTTCCGCTTCGACCTCCCCCGGCACGAGTGGTTCCTCGGCGGAAAGCTGAACGCCGCCGCGAACTGCATCGACCGCCACGTCTACGGCGACCGGCGGAACAAGGCGGCCCTCATCTGGGTCGGCGAGGACGGCGAGGAGCACACCTACACCTACAGCCGCCTCTACCGCGAGGTGAACCGCTTCGCGAACGCGCTGAAGCGCCTCGGGGTGGCGAAGGGCGACCGCGTCATCATCTACATGCCGCTCGTCCCCGAGGGCGTCATCACGATGCTCGCGTGCGCCCGGATCGGAGCGATCCACTCGGTCGTCTTCGCCGGAATGGGAACCCAGGCGCTCCGCTCGCGGATCGTCGACTGCCAGGCGAAGGCGATCGTCTGCTCGGACTACACGTTCCGCCGCGGAAAGAAGATCCCGCTGAAGCCGACGATCGACGAGGCGGTCCGCGACCTCGTCTTCGTCGAGCACGTCGTCGTCCACCGGCGCGGCTCGAGGGTCGGCGACGCGCCGTACGAGTTCGAGAGCGAGCGCGAGCACGACTTCTACGACATCCAGAACTCGAACGAGATCCACTGCCCGCCGGAGCCGATGGACTCGGAGGACCCGCTCTTCATCCTCTACACGTCCGGGACGACGGGGACGCCGAAGGGGGTCGTCCACACGACGGGCGGCTACATGGTCGGGGTCACGTGGCTCTCGAAAGCCTTCTACCAGATCGGCGAGCGCGACATCTACTGGTCCACCTCGGACATCGGCTGGATCGTCGGGCACTCGTTCATCGTCTACGGGCCGCTCTCCGTCGGCGCGACGATTTTCTGCCGCGAGGGCGTGCCCGACTGGCCGACGCCGGAGGTGACCTGGGAGCTCTGCGAGCGGTTCGGCGTGAACCTCCTCTTCACGGCGCCGACGGCCGTGAGGATGTGGATGAGCCACGGTGGGGAGGCCCCCGCGAAGTACGACCTGTCGCGGCTGCGGCTCATCGCCTGCGCGGGCGAGCCGCTCAACCCGGAGGCGCACCTCTGGAGCCAGAAGCACCTCGTGGGGCAGTCGGGCGGGATGGTCGTCGACAACTTCTGGCAGACCGAGATCGCCGCGCCCGTCCTCGGCACGCTTCCGACGTTCGAGGCCCGCCCGGGCAAGGTCGGCAAGCCGATTCCCGGGGTGGACGCGGCCATCGTCGACGCGCAGGGGAACTCGCTCCCGGACGGACACGGGGGTCTGCTCGTCCTGCGCAAGCCCGTTCCCTACATGCTCCGGACCGTCTGGGGCGACCACGCGCGGTACGAGAAGTACTGGCAGCAGATTCCCGGCTACTACGCCGCGGGGGACATCGCCGTCCGCGACGCGGACGGGTGGTTCGCCGTCCTCGGCCGCGCCGACGACGTCCTGAACGTCGCCGGGCACCGGATCGGCACGGCCGACGTCGAGGGCTCGCTCCTTCGCCATCCCGCCGTCGCCGAGAGCGCCGTCGTCGGGCTTCCGGATCCCCTGAAGGGCGAGCGGATCAAGGCCTTCGTCGTCCTGAAGGCGGGCTTCGAAGAAGGGGCCGGCCTCATCGGTTCCCTGAAGGACCACGTCCGCCAGGACCTCGGGCCGATCGCGCAGCCGTCGGAGATCGAGATCCGCAAGACGCTTCCCAAGACGCGCTCGGGGAAGATCGTGAGGCGCTACCTGAAGGCGGTGGAGATGGGCGAGGACCCGGGCGACCTCTCGACGCTCGCGGACTGAGCGACCCCGGGTGCGGGTCGGGGGTGCGGGCGCTCCCGGCCCGCCGCTGCGCCCCCGCGGCCCGCCTCGGCGCTCTTCGACCCGGCGCCGGTCGGTGCCGCGGAGCTCGACCGCCTCACCTCGCTCGATCTCGCGATGAGGGAGGCGTGCGGGAGGCTCGTGGAGGAGACCGAGCGCCTGCCGGCCGCTGTCGATGGCGCGTCGCTGGAAAAGGCGGGCGGGAGCGACCGGACGCCTGATGCGCCTCGACGGTGAAGAACGTCCTCTCCGAGCCTGCGACGCGGTCGACGTTCTCGCACCGGCCTGCGCCAGGAACGGCATCGAGGCCGAATGACCGATCGCAGATTCTGGAAACACGAGCTGGGAGGTGGCCTTCGGTTCGCGTGGGGTGATCCACCCCACCCCCGAGGCGAGAGCCTCCGCCGCTGAGATCCTCGACCGGTCGGTCGTCGTACGCCGTACGGCGGGGAACGGCATGGCGCCGAGAGACAGGCAGCGCAAGAGGAAGCTCCTGGCGAGGAGCCGGTATCGGCGCGGCGCTACCGGTCGCCCTCCGGGCCTGTCGATACTGGCGACCCCTGTCGTCCGGGCGGTGGCGTCGTCCTTTGACGCTTCCCCGGACGGACGACTTACATCCGGACGCGGATCGTCGCGCTCACAGAGCGGCCGGGGCTCGTGTACCTGTCGAGAACCGGCGAGGACGAGGTGATGCCCTGTACGTCGGACCATGCCAGATAAGTCCTGTCGAAGACGTTGAAGACGGCGGCCTGGAGCGAGAAGCGCGTCGAGATGTCGTAGAAGAAGGTCACGTCGAGAACGCTGTAGCCCGGCGTCCGGACCTGGTCCGTGACCGAGGTGTCGACATCGTCCCTGGCACCGACGAACGTCCCGATCAGCTCGCCGCCGAAGGGCAGGCTCGGATGCCATCGCACTCCCGCGACGAGCTTCGTCGGAGGAATCGAGTTGAGGGGGAGGCCGGAGGAGCGGTTCTCGCCGTCGAGGACCGCGAAGCTCACGTTTGCCGAGAAGGTGCTCGAGAGGGCGGCGCTTCCGGCGAGCTCGAAGCCGCGAATCCGCACGTCCGTAACGTTCCGGGGCTGGAACTCGAGCAGCCCGGTCGAGGGATTCACCCCGACGGCCGTGATCTCGATGAAGTCGCTGTAGCGATTGTCGAAGACCCCGGCGCTGAAGTCGGCCCCCTTGAAAGTGCCTCGGAGCCCGAGCTCGAAGTTGTCGCTCAGCTCGGGCTGCAGGTTCCCGTTCGGAAGGGTCGTGTACCCGCTCGCGACGTTCGTGAACCCGTTATTGACGTAGGAGAACGGCGGCGCCCGGAACCCGCGGGCATACTGCCCGTAGGCGGAGAGCGGCGAGGTGACACGGACCACGGCCCCGATCCGGGGAGAGATCGCGGTGTCATCCATATCCACGGGCGGGTCGATGCCGGCGTTCCCGGAGAGGTAGACGGGGTCGTTCTGGTCGGCGTCGAGCCGGAACCGGTCGATTCGAACGCCGGGGGTCACGCGGATCCGGTCGCCCTGAAACGCGATCGAGTCCTGGATGAACGCGGCGACGTTCGTCACGTCGCTCCGTGGAAAGTACTTCGAGGGGAATACGAGCGGGAAGCTCGGTACCTGCGCGCCCGTCGCGGCGTTCGTGTCTGTCCGGAGCCGGACCTGGTCGAACGAGTCGACCGCGACCGAGCCACCGAGTATCAGGGCGTGGCTGACGGAATCCGTTCTCACCGTCTTCGAGAGGCGGAGCTCGCCGCCGATCGATCGCTGCTCGAACGTCAGAACGCCGTCGCGGCGGACCTCGGTCGTTCGCGACGGTGAGACGGACAGGCGGCTCTCCGAGGTGCTCTGCCTCGACTCGTCGGTCTGGTAGAAGGCGCGGGCAGTGGCCCGGTCGAGCGCGCGCGCCGCAGGTGCCCACTCGTAGTCGAGGCTGATACGAGTTCGGTCCTGCTCGTCGACGCCCTCGATGTCGGAGACCGTCGTCCGGGTCGTACCCGCCGTCGTCGTCCCCTGCGACGTCAGGGCTTCGGTTCGGGCGCTGGCGTCGAATCGCTCGGCCGTGAGCTTGAGCTCGTGCCCGGGAGCGGGCGTCGCGGCGACCTTCGCGAGGATGCTCGTAGCCGTTCGCTTCTGCGGGTTCGGGGCCGTCCGAGTGAAGTCGTCCGATTCCACGCCCCCCTGGTTCTCGACCTCTCCGCCGTCCCTGCGGGAAACGAAGGCCGACGCCTGGATCGTCTCGTTGCCCAGCGCGAAGGAGAGGCTCTCCGCCACCTCGTTCCGCCTGCCGTCGTATCCAGCCTTCGCCCCGACGTAGAGGTCGTTCCCGAAGGTGGACAGATAGTCGCGGGGATCTCGCGTCGCAAAGGAGACGACCCCTCCGAGGGCGTCTCTCCCGTAGAGGGCCGAGCCCGCGCTTCGGACGATCTCCACCGTCTTGAGGGCCTCCGGATCGAGCGAGTACTGAGTGATTCCGAAGGGTCCGAAGTCGAACTGCTCGGCGGTGCGAACTCCGTCGACCTGCGTCTGCACCCGGTTCCCGCCGATCCCGCGGATGTTCACGCCGCTGAGCCCGAACCGGGTGGCGCTGTTCTCGGCGTAAACGCCGGGGGCCCACCGGACGAGGTCGCGGATGTCCGACATGAGCTCCCGGACGACCGTGTCCTCGTCGATGATAGTGACCGGTACGGCGGTGTCGCGGACTGGCTCGGGCCTGCCCGTCGCAACGACGGTGACGGATTCCGTCACGGACATCGACGAGTGGCCTCCCGCGGCCGCTTGAGCGACGGGCGTCGCAGTCGAGGGAGCGCGATCGACCGCCGCCGGAGCTGACGCGGCCGCGGGTGTGGTGGCCGGCGTGGCGGCGCCGGTCGCCCCCGGGGCCCCGGCCTCGAGCCGCCTGATGTCGCGGAGCTTGATCGACCGGACGCGGGGAGTGGCCGAGGCCGCTTCGACCGTCAGCACCGTCCTCGACGTGGGGAGGTAGACGTCGTCGACCCGGGCGTGCGAGTCCCGATAGCCCTCGACCTTCTTCAGCACGCCGCTCGCGGCGTCTCGATAGGAGACCAGGAAGTGGTTCGCGATGTATTTCCCGAAGGCCGTGTCGAACGCCTCGATCACCGAGATCGTGAACCGCATCCCGTCCTGCGTTCGCGTCACTTCCAGCACTCTGTCGTCGCGGACGCGATACTCCGATTTCATCGGGTCGTTCAGGACGATCAGGCGGCCGTAAGCGTTCCCGTCCTCGGGCCCGAGCTGGAGTGGGTAGCGACCGTCGCCCGAGGCGAAGTCGCCGCCGCGGCGGTGGCCGATCAGGTTCTGAAGCTGCCCTCTGAGCCACTCGACTCCTTCTGGGCCTAACCCGGGGATGTCTATGGTCGTGTCGCCCTGGCGGCGGTAGACCACGCGTCCGGAGGAGGTCTTATCGTCGTCCCGGAAGTCGAGCTTGCAGCTGAAGCCAGGGAAGTCCGCCGGCATAGCCTGCCGGGAGTCGTGGGCCTTCTTCAGAAGGGCGTACGCGGCGGGATCGGCGTTCGGAGAGGCGGCCGCGGGAGCCGACTCGGCGACCGCGGGAGATGGGAGACCCGCTCCGGAGGAGGCCTCGATCGGGCTCACGGGGAAAACGAGGGTGCTGTAGTGCCTCACCTCGCGGAAGGCCTTACCGGACTCCGTTCCGGACCGCGCTTCGACGACGCGGGCGCGCGCCCCGTACAGGCCGGCTCCTTTGAGGTCGAACGCAGCCTCACCCTGGTCGTCGGTGACACGGTCGGCGGTAGGCCCGGAGGGCAGGTGCAGGCGGACCTGTGCCGCACGAGCTGGGCCGTCGGCGCCTCGTACGGAAACAACGAGGCGCCCGGCGCGGATGGCGGCGAAGGTCTCGTATCTGATCCCGGCCGGGCGCGCCGTCGCCGTGAGGCTCGCCGCGGCCTTCGCGTAGTACTCGAGGAGGAAGGCGCCCGTGCCGTCCTCGGACCGGTCCACGACACCCCACGACTGAGTCGCCACGGCGACGTTTGCATCCGCGGGCAAGGGCGCCGAGAGAAAGGACGATCCCGAAGCGAGGCGAAGGTCCGTTCCGGCGGCATCACGAGCGTGGGCCGACGAGAGGCGCGAGAGGGGAACCGCCGTCGTCCGGTCCGCGGGTTCTTCGGAGAAATAGACGCTGAGGCTCGGAGGCGGGCTGGCCTCGACGCGAGCCCAGAGGAAATGGGCATGCGCGGGTGCCGCGGCGCACACGAAGGGAATGAAGAGCGCGAGCCCCATGACGAGGGGCCTCTTCGGACCAAAGTTGAAGAGAGTCGAGTTGGCGGGCACTCGGGTGCCCGGCGTCTCGATTCTCGGATGGCGAGGTCTCGAGCAGAAGAAATGGCGCATGGGCTTCCTCTCTTGATATCGAGTCCGATCGAGTCGACCGAAGCGCGCCATCGGAGCCGTGCCGCGCCCGGAGAACGTCAATGGCAGTTTCGGCAGAGCTGTCCGCGATCGTTTTTCATCACGAGGTGATAGGTCAGGTTCTCCCGCGACCGTCGAGAGAGCCGTTCGAAGAGGCTCTGCGAGACCCACGCGACGCTTTCCACCTGTGGAAGCGTCATGTCGTGACAGGTGGAGCACGTATTCCGTCCCTCCTTCGTCAGGAGTAGAGGCGCGGGCACCGCCCGCGAAATCGCGACTCCGACGGGGTGATGCGTCTCCCGGAACTCGTGGCAGGTCGCGCAGAGAGTCCGGCAGGGACGCGACACGCGCGTCGCGAGATCGGCGGCCTCGCCGGACTTGTGGCACCCCATGCAGGAGTTGACGCTCCACGTGACGTGCCTGGCGGGCGCGGGCGAGGCCTGCCGAGCGAGGGCGGTTCCGGCGCAGTGGATGGCGATGGCGAGCAGTAGCGGGGTAGTCCTGCGGTTCATCCTCTTCTCCTCAGAATGAGACGACGACCTGGGCCAGCCAGGAGTCCCAGTGGAAGTCTTCCTCCGCCTCGACGGAGGGGGGCGCAGAGAGGGTCCGCTGGTATTCGAGCTTGACGGAGAGGACCTCGAAGAGACTCGCGTTGACGCCCGCAGAGAGGCGCTCCGTGCGGTCTCCGGTTCCTTCGACGGAGGGTTCCGGCGTCGACGACGGCTCCTCCTTCACGGTGTCGTATCGCGCGTAGGGCGTCATCGGGATCCCAGCGGGCGCGCCGGCGTCGAGGGTTGCCGTCACGTGCCAGCCCGACCGGATCAACCCGTCGTCACGCCCTTCCACCGGGCGCTGGTCCCGCCTCAGGAACTCGGCGCGGAGGTGGCCGAGCTTCCCGCGAAGCTCGGAGTCGACCGCGAAGGCGGTTGCCCCGGTGCCGCCGTCGCCGTCGAAGTCGTGGAGGGCGGAGACGCCGAGCTCGAGAGCGCGGACCCGGCCGTGTAGCCGGTAGGGATTGTCGAACGGGCTGAACGCGAGACGTCCGCCAACGAGCGTGCCTTTTCCCTCGCCTCGCAGCCAATAGGCCGAGTAGTCGAGGCTCCCTGTGTTTCCGAGAACGCGGAGGCCGACGTCGTTGTATCCGCCGTCCATGACCGCCTCCGTCGTGAGAGGGGCGGCCAGCTCGGTCCTGTCCTTCGCGGCGAAATACCGCCAGTCGTTCCCGAACGGGACGTCGAAACGGCCCAGCTGGACGTGGAAGCCTTTCTCGACAGGGAGACGGCCTCTCGGCGCGACGAGACCACCGAACATGTGGATGTCGACAAATCCGACCGCGAGCGCCGCACCCTCGTCGTTGACGACGATCGCTGCGCCGACCTGGACGTGCCTTCCGAACGCCCGGGCGAGGTCGAGCTCGAAGTCGCCCATGGAGAAGACGTTCGGGTCCGTCCGCGAATCCGCGGCGCGGACGTCGAAGAAGCCGGAGAGCCCGAGGCCTTCGCGGATGCCGTCCAGGGCCGACTTCAGGCTCTCGAGCTCGGAGGGGGCGGACGTAGACCCGGGCTTCTCCGCGGGCTCGGCCGGTTTCGCGGGCGTCTCCTCCGAGGGGGGCCCGGCGGGCGCTTGTGCGAGCGCCGGGCGCGGCGCCAGCGCGACCATTGCCGAAGCGACCGCGAGAGCGAGGCCGCGGCACCTCAGGTGCGCAACGAGGGCGCTGGCGCGGCGCGGCATTTCAGCGTCTCCCCTCACCGCGCGACGGAAGAGAAATGCCCGTGGCGAGAGGGTCCCGGCGGGACGGCGCCTCTGTTTCGGAGCAGGAGCGGTCGGTCCGTCTCTCCGGTCGGCCTGCGGGGCAGCCGGAGCAGCTTCCCGCACAGGTGGCGGCACGCTTCCCCCAGAAGCGTCGATAGAGGGACGCAGCTCCCCAGAGCCCTGCGGCGGAGACGACTGTCAGCGTGATCAACGTGTCCACTTCGGAGTTCTCCTTCAGGTGAAGAGCCGGCCGACCTGGTAGACGACGAAGGAGACGAGCCAGGCGATGCCCGTCAGGCCGAAGAGCTGGAGAAGGGCCCAGCGCCATCGGCCCGATTCGCGGCGCGTCACGGCGATCGTCGCCATGCAGGGAGCGGAGATGAGGAGGAAGAGGATCAGGCTGACGCCGACGAGAGGCGGGTAGTCGCGGGCGATTCGGGCGCGGAGCCCTTCCGTTCCCTCTTCCGGGTCGGCGATGGAGTAGACGATCCCCATCTGCGCGACGAAGACCTCCTTCGCGGCGAAGGCGCCGATCATCGCCGTCACCATCTTCCAGTCGTACCCGAGAGGAGCGAACGCCGGCTCGAGGAACCGTCCGGCCCGGCCCGCGACCGAGAACTCGAGCTCTTCGGCAGTGCGCGCGGCGGCGAGGTCGGCCGCGGCGACGGCCTCGCCAGCGGCGACACGAGAGTCGATGCGGTACGACGACGGTTTCGGGGACGACGTCGCGGCCCAGAGGAGGATCGAGATCCCCAGGATCACCGTTCCCGCCTTGCTTAGGTAGAGGCGGGCGCGGTCGAGCATCTTGAGGAGGACGCTCCGGAGCGTGGGCATGCGATACGGGGGGAGCTCCATGACGAACGGCGCGTCCTCTCCGCGAAGGAGCGTCCGGCGGAGGAGGAGCGCGAGGAGGAGCGCGAGGGCGACGCCCGCCGCGTAGATGATCCAGAGCGCGGGCGCGCGCCAGGCGGGCGGGAAGAAGGCGGGAACGAGGAGCATCCAGATCGGGAGGCGTGCCCCGCACGACATGAGCGGCAGGACGAGCATCGTCGTGAGGCGGTCGCGCTCGTTCTCGAGCGTCCGGGTCGCGAGGATCCCGGGGACCGAGCAGCCGAAACCGGTCATCATCGGGAGGAAGCTCTTGCCGTGCAGGCCGAAGCGGTGCATCACGCGGTCGGTCAGGAAGGCGGCGCGGGCCATGTAGCCGGAGTCCTCGAGGAGCGCGAGGCCGAGGAAGAGGAGGAGGATGTTCGGGAGAAAGATGAGGACTCCTCCGACCCCGGCGATGACGCCGTCGACGAGGAGGGACCTGAGGAGCGAGTCCGAGCCGTGGGGCCAGAAGCCCGTGACGAGCGCCCCGAGCCACCCGATTCCCGTCTCGATCCAGCCCATTGGAGCCTCGCCGACGGTGAACGTGAGCCAGAAGATCGCGTAGAGGACGGCGCCGAAAATCGGCAGGCCGAGGTACCGGTGTGCGATCACGTCGTCGAGCCGGTCCGAGAGGACGCGTGTGTCGATTCGCGGAGGGGGCGTCCGGGTCTCCCGGAGGAAGCCGTCGACGAAGCCGAACGTCCGCTCCGCGACGAAGACCGACACGGGCCTCCCGGCCTCGGTCTCCAGGCGCATCCGCTGGCGTCGGGCCTCGGTGATGGCCTCCTCTCCCGTCGGAAGAGCCCTGAGTCGGGCCACGACGGCGGCGTCGTCCAGGAGGAGGCGCAGGGCGTTCCACTCCCGGCTGAGGCCGGACCGCGGCCCGGGTGGAAGCCGGGCCGCGATCGCGGCGAGCGCGCCATCCAGCTGTTCGCCGAGAACGACGCGGTGCCGCGCGAGCGGGGCCGCGGCCGCGCGGCGGACGGCGGCGAGAAGCTCCGGGAGGCCCTGACCGCGGCTCGCTACCGTCTCAACGACCGGGATGCCGAGGAGTTTCTCCATCATCGGCAGGTCGAGCTTCTGGCCCGCCGCGCGCGCCTCGTCGGCCATGTTCAGGCAGAGGACCGGGTTCGCGCCGGCAATGAGGACTTGCGCGAGGAGGACGAGGTTCCGCTGGAGCTGCATCGAGTCGGCGACGACGACCACGACGTCGGGGCCGCTCGCGAGCTCTTCCTCGGCGACGCGCTCCTCGGGGGAGAACGCGCTTAGGCCGTACGTCCCGGGGAGATCGACGACGTCCGTCGGCTCTCCGTCGATCTCGAACGTTCCGGTCCGCTTCTCGACGGTCACGCCCGGGTAGTTCGCGACGTGCTGCCGGGCGCCGGTGAGGGCGTTGAAGAGGGAGGTCTTCCCGCAGTTCGGGTTCCCGGCGAGAGCGACCCGAAGGCGCCGGGGCTTCGTGGCGGGACTCACGGTTGTTGTAGGAGCTATTGACGTTAGACGCATCTAATACTCCGGCGAAAAAGGGGGAGAGTCCTGTCAGGCGGGCCGACGGACGAGGATGTTCGACGCCTCGGCGCGCCGGAGGGCGAGCCGCGCGCCCTGGCAGCGGATCCAGAGCGGGTGGCCGCCCGGGCCCGAACGTTCCACGTCGATGGCGGTCTCGGGGAGGATCCCCATGTCGAGGAGACGCTGGCGCAGGGCGCCCGTTGCCGTGATCTGGGTGACGATGGCGCTCTGGCCCGGTTTCATGCTGGCGATGCTCATCGAGCTCTCCTTGGGGTTGAGGCTGCAGCGGGCGCACTCGGGCGAGTAGGCGCCGCAGGAGTGTTCGTCGCCGGGGCGGGCGCCCACCGGACACTGGCCGAAGGCCTTCAGGACCGAGGGGCAGGTCCCGAGGAACTCGAAGAAGCGGACCATCCGGTCCATCGCCTCGTCGGTCAGGACGTGTTCCATAGCGCACGCCTGCTCGCCCGCCGCGTGTGCCGGCATACCGAGCACCTCCTCGAAGAAGCGCGTCAGGAGGCGGTGCCGGGTCAGGATCCGGCGTGCGGCCTCCTCCCCCTTCGTCGTCAGGCCGATGTACTCGCGGCGGACGTAGTTCACGAGTCGGGCCTCGTCGAGCTTGCGGAGGGCGATGGAGACGGTCGCGGCCTTGACGTCCCGGGCCTTCGCGATGTCCTTAACCCGTGCGAAGCCGTGCTCCTGGACGAGGAGGTAGATGGTCTCCAGATAGTCCTCGAGGGGCTCGCTCATGAGGGATGGGGCCGTGCTCGAGGTCAGAATCATCGTTAGATGAGACTAACAAATGTGCCATAAATGTCAACGGTAGCTCGAACCTCGGTCCCGTGACTGGCCGGGGGGACCCCGTCGGGCGTCGATGTGGCCGGCAGACCTGATATTCGAGGGCAGAACGGCTGAGGGCCGGAGAGGGCTCCTAAGGACGGGAACATGCTGGGGGGCGGCGCTGCGGCGGCGCCTTTCTCCCAGGCGAGGTATCACGGGGACCGGACCGCTCTCTGAGCGGCTTTCCGCGCCTGACGTTGGAGTCGGCGCCGTTGTGACGGAGCAAGTGCCTTCCAGGGTCGGAGATGCGGGCCGGGAGAGGATCGTCGCCTGTTGGAACGGTCACGAGGTGGTGGACGCTGAAGCCGGTCTGATGCGGGTGAAGTACAGCCGAGTGCGGTCCTCGTCGAGCAGACCGATCCGCTGACGCAGGCATTGGACCCTGTGCCAGATGAGTCCCTCGCCGACGAAAAGGCGACGTACGGCACGGGCACCCGCTCGCCGGAGCCGGTCCAGCCCGGGGGTGACGAGCGCGCGGCCGTGCGGGTGGAGAATGCGGATCCCCGAACGACTGCGGCATCGCGACCATTCCGGGACTGGAACTCCTTCCTCCCGCGGCCCGCCCGTTCACCGATCCGGAGCTCCCTGGATTACGCTCCCGGAAAAGGCCCGAACGAGGAGGTCCGGAAGATGCCGCAGCGCCCGTCCTATTGCCGTCCCGCCGGCGGAGGATCCCTTTGATGAGCGAGGGGGTGAAGGCGCTTCTCGGCCGCCTCGGCTCGCTCGTTCCGTTCTACGCGGGGTACACGGACCGGGAGAAGCGCCGCGAGAGCGACCAGGCGCTCCGGCTCGTAGTCGCGGCTCGGCTAGGCTCGGCGCGCGCGGCGCTCGACCGGCGGACCGCGGACTGTGCCCGGACGAGCCGGTTCGACCTCCTCGACCCGCTCGACGCGCTCTCGCGCCGCGTCGGGACGCTCGCCGACGCGGTGCGGCACGCGCCCGCAGGCTACTCGGCCCTCTTCGACGCGGCGACGGTCGGCGCCGCCGAGCTGGACCGGCTCTACGCGCTCGATCTCGAGGTGCGGGAGGCGTGCGAGAGGCTCGTGGAGGAGGCCGAGCGCCTGCCGGCCGCGTTCGACGGCGGCGCGCTGGAGAAGGCGAGCGGGGCCGCTTCCGAAGCGGAGGCCGCACTGAACCGCCGCTCCGAGGCCCTTCGGGAGGTGAAGTGATGCCCGATCTCGCCGACATCCTCGAATTCGTCGACGCGACAGGGGACGTCCTCGCGGTTCGCGTTCCGGCCGAGGGGCCGGCCGTCATTCGCTGGGGATCGCAGCTCATCGTCCGGGAGGGGCAGTGCGCCCTCTTCCTGCGGGACGGACGCGCGATGGCGCTCTTCGAGCCGGGGCGGCACGTCCTGACGACCCAGAGCGTCGCCGGGATCACCGGCTTCGTGGCGGGACTCGCCTACGACGGCGCGTCGCCGTTCCGGGCCGAGCTCGTGTTCGTCGGTCGGCAGCTCTTCCGCGACCTGCGCTGGGGAACGCCGGAGCCGGTCTACCTCCCCGACCCCGTCCTCCTCCAGATCCCGGTCCGGGCCAACGGCCGCTTCGCGATCCGCGTCTCCGACCCGACGGTCTTCGTGCCGAGGGTCCTCGGCACGCGCCCCGTCTTCCGCCAGCGCGACCTCGAGGAGTTCCTCCGGGCGCAGCACCTCGTCCCGGCCCTCATCGACGCCCTCGCGTCGCTCGGCAAGCCGTTCGTCGAGCTGCCGCGCTATACGCGAGAGCTCGGGACGGGCGCGAGGGCGATCCTCGCTCCCGAGTTCGCGGCGCTTGGCCTCGAGCTGACCGATCTCTCGGTCAACTCGGTGACGACGACCGAGGAGATCCAGGCGACGCTGAACGGAAACGCGCGGATCGCCTCCGAGGCATTCGCGAAGGCGCGCGGCACGCAGTACGACCTGGAGGCGCGCGCCGCGGGCGCGACGGCGCTGATGCAGGCCGGGACGAGCTACCGGGAGGTCGGAACGACCGACGCGCTCAAGGAGCTCGCGTCGAACGTCGGAGAGGCGGGCGGCGGCGGCTCGGCCCTCGACGCCGGCGTCTCCCTCGGGGCGGCGATGCTCGTCCCGCAGATGATGCAGGGGATGCTGAAGCCCGACGCGGCTTCGGCCGCGGGGACGGCGGCGTTCGACGTCGACCCGGTCGCGAGGCTGAAGCAGCTCAAGGAGCTTCTCGACGTCGGCGCCCTCACGCAGGAGGAGTACGAGGCCAAGAAGGCCGAGTGGCTGAAGCGCCTTTGAGCGCGGAGCTGCCGCGCGTTCTCTTCCGGACGAAGCGCGGGCTTTGCCCCGCGTGCGGCACGCCGCTCGAGCTGGACGACGACGTGCCCGAGGTGACGTGCCGCTTCTGCGGCTCGCCCGCCGTCCTGGAGAGGCGCCTCCGGAAAGTGGAGCCGGAGGTCGAGGGGGTTCCGATCCGCCTCTTTCTCGACGCGACGGCCGCGGAGGAGGGAGACGCGCGGGCGGCGATCCCCTGGGTCCGCTCGAAGGGGTACCGACAGAGCGTCGTCGAGCGGACGCTCTGCCCCGGCTGTGGCGACTCCCTGGAGTGGAAGGACGACGCCGAGCGGCTCGACTGCCCCTCGTGCGGGACCGACTGCCGGATCGAGCGGCGCCTCCAGGCGCCGCCGCTCGACCCCGCGCGCGGAATCCCGAGGCGGCGGGGTGTGAACGAACGGCGCACCGCGGAGGCGAGCGACGAGGACTCGCAGACGGAGCAGCTCGTCTTCCGCATCGTGACCGAGAAGGACCTCGCCCGGCGCGTCGCCCTCGCGACGCGGCTGGAGGAGTGGGTCTTCGTGAACGCCACGGCGGCCCGCCTCCTGCCGTCCCTCCTCGGCGTGATGAGCGAGGCCGACCCGGCGCTCCAGGTGCCGATCGGCGACCTCGTCACGAAGCTCCTTTGCGAGGGGAGCAAGGAGCTGCGCAACGCGACCCTCCGGGCCATCGAGCCCTTCGTCTTCGAGAAGGGGGTCTCGCCGACGCTCCTCTTCGCGCTCGGTATGGGCGATGGCACGGCGCTCAAGATGCTCCTCGACGCGGCCGAGCTCGCCCATCGGCGCGGAGACGACGAGACGGCCTATTCGGCCCTCCTCGCCGTGAACTGGATCTACCAGCGGCGCTTCGAGCACCACGCGGTGATGGGCGACATCCTCCTCTACCGGATGCTCTACTTGAGCGGGCCGGCGCTCGCCTTCGCGCTCCTCCTGGCGCGGAGGAGGGTGACGGGAACGGGGTTCTTCTACCCTGCGGAGACGCTCCTCGCGTTCCTCGACGAGGCCGCGGTCGAGCGTCCTTCGCTCGTCCCCGAGCTCGCGCGCTGCTTCTACGTCGGGCTGCCGAACGACGAAGCCGACTGTCGCCGGCGCATGGCGTTCTTCGGGACGCTCCGCTCGACAGCGGCACGGGAGGCGGCTCTCCGCGAGCACCTCTTCCCGCCCGAGGAGGCGCCGGACGCGCTCTACGCCGACCTCGTCGCGCTCTTTCTCCCGCTCGGCGCCGACCCCGCCCTCGCGCTCGCCGCCGAGCTCGCGCTGAAGCGGCTCGTCGACGTGCCTCGTGACGTTCCGCAGGCCGTTCACGCGCTCGTGGCGGAGCGGGGTCGTTCCTTGCCGGCCGAAGTCCAGCGGGCCTACCTCCGGGCCATCCCGGGGACGGCACACCTGTCGTGGGACGGCCTCCCTTACTGGCAGTCGGAAGAAGAGCCCCCGCTCGCGCCGGAGCTCCAGGCGCTCCTGGATCGCTGGAGCGCCGATCTCGGTCGCGCCGTCGACGAGGTGAACGGGGCCCGCGCGGCGTACCGGGCGTTCAAGGAATCGATCGCGAGGCTCGACGTGCCGCTCTTCGAAGAGGCCTGACGCGGCGCCGCGAGGATCGAAGGGCGGCCCCGGCCCGTGCCAGAGCCGCCCTCCGTCCTACCGGGCCAGGATCGACCTCGGGTCGCCCGTCGTCGCGTCGATGACGGAGGCGTAGGCGGCCACCTGCGCGTCGGTCGTCGTGCAGGTGACGAGGAAGGTCCTGCCACTGATGCTCGCGACGCCGAGGTCGGTCTCGACGTTGAGCTGCGAGAAGCCCCACGGGCCGAGGTCGACGGTGCGCGAGGTCGAGGTCGTGCCGTCCGGAAGGAGGAGCGCCAGGCTCACCGTCGCGGCGGTTTCCTTCAGGTTTGCAAGGACGAGGTTCGTCCGGAATCCCGAGCCCTGCCGGACGCCCGTGATCGCCTTCGCGGCGGCTCCGATCGTCTCGGTCGCGCCGAGCGCCGGCACGCTCTGCCCGTAGGTCCCGCCACCGGTGGCGGCGGTCCACGTCTGCCCCTGCACGGCGAGCGTCGCGACGGTTGCGCGGACGAGGATCGGCCCCCAGTCCGCTTCCAAACCGAAGACGGACGAGAGGACGTCCGTGAAGGTCTGCGTCGCGTGCGCGGGAAGCGTGTAGGTCTTCTCGGGTCCGGCCGAGCCGGCTCCCATGTGGCCGAGGAACTTCAGGCGGACGGTCGCGGATTCCGCCGCGAGGTTCATGACGACGAGATCGGTCGTCCAGAAGGCGTTCACGCCGCTCGCCCGGGCGGACGAAGGGAGGATCCACGTCCCCGCCACCGTCGGCAGCGCGGCGACGGTGATGGTCTGCGTCCGCGTGCTCGAGCCGCTCGCGTTCGTCGCGGTCAGCGCGACGTCGAACGTCCCGGCGCTCGCGAAGGTGTGGACCGGGTTCTGCGCCGTGGAGGTTCCGCCGTCTCCGAAGGCCCAGGACCACGAGGTCGGGCTCCCCGTGGACGTGTCGGTGAAGGTGACGGTCGCGCCCGCGATCGGGGAGGCCGGGGAGAAGCCGAACTGCGCCACGGGTGCTGCCGTGGCGGCCGCGACGGTGACGGCGAGCGGCGCCGCCCAGCCCCAGACCCCGGGCTTGCCGCCATTCGTGACGATGCCGATCGCCTGCATCGTGTAGGTGCCCGCGGTGGCCGGAGCCGTCCAGGTGAACGCGTACGACCCCGTCGACGGGGAGCCGCTGAGCGTTTTCGGCGAAGGGTGGGTGAGCTCGCTGCCCGACTCTTTCAGGTCGGCTCCCGACGCGGCGAGCGTTCCCGCGTCGACGCTGCCGTTCGGGGAGGTCTTCACGGCGATGTCGATCCCCGCGCTGTTCGTGCCGGAGTAGGCCGGGCTGTGGGTGACGACGCAGGTGTAGCTGCCCGTGGCGCCGGGGGCGAGTGTGGAGGGACCGGAGAGGACGACGGTCGTCGTACCGGAGAGAGTGCCGTGGCAGCTTCCGCACCCGGCGCTCGTCGTCGCGGTCCGTCCGGTGTAGCCGTTGTCGGAGGCCGGGGCCGGGAGCGCCGCGGCCAGAGCGGGAAGGAGCAGGAGGAGCGTGAAGGCGGGGCGGTTCCTGGAAATGGCTGCAGGGGCTCTGCTCATACGGGGTCTCCCTTCGGCTACGGCTGGAACTGGACCGCACGGGATGCGCGATGGCAACGCCCCAGTCAAGATCGGTGCCACGCGCGGACCGCGGAATCCGACCCCTGAAGGGTCCATTCCGGTCCGCTCTGGATTCCCCGCGTCCTGTGCGCGAGTCAAAGCGACCCGAAACGAAGGCGCCCGGCTTTCGCCGGGCGCCGGAAGACGCGAAGAATGCGACCAGGGCCACGCCAGCGGCCCCTTTCTGGAGACGTTTACTTTTTCAGCCAGTCCCCGAGCCAGCCGAGCACCGTGTCGTGCCACTGGAGGGAGTTCGCGGGCTTCAGGACCCAGTGGTTCTCGTCGGGGAAGATCAGGAGCTTGCTCGGAATGCCGCGGCGCTGGAGCGCGGTGAAGGTCGACAGCCCGTGCGCGTAGACGACGCGGTAGTCCTTCTGCCCGTGGATGACGAGCGTCGGGGTCTTCCAGTTCTTCACGTAGTCGATCGGGTTGTGGTGCCCGAAGCTCTTCGCGGTCCAGGGCGTCCCGCCGTTCTCCCATTCGGGGAACCAGAGCTCTTCCGTGTCGTAGTAGGCCATCCGCTCGTCGATGTTCCCGTCGTGGACGACGAGGCACCTGAAGCGGTCGGTCTGCCCGTTGATCCAGTTGATCATGTAGCCGCCATACGAGGCGCCGAGGGCGCCAACGCGGCCGCCGTCGAGGAACGGGTACTTCGCGAGCGCCGCGTCGAGACCCTTCATCAGGTCTTCGTACGGGGCGCCGCCCCAGTCGCCGTTGACGGCGTCGGTAAAGGCCTGGCCGTAGCCGGTGGAGGCGTGGAAGTCGATCATCACGGCCGCGTAGCCGGCGCCGGCGTAGGCCTGCGGGTTCCAGCGGTAGTGGAAGTCGTTGCCGAAGGAGCCCTGCGGCCCGCCGTGGATCAGGAAGGCGACGGGATACTTCTTCGCCGGGTCGAAGTCGACGGGGTGGACGATGTAGCCGTAGACCGTGTCGCCCTTGGCGCCCTTGAACGTGAACTGCTCCGGCTTGCCGAAGCGGGCGGCGGCGACCTTCGCGTCGTTGATCGTCGTCAGCTTCTCGAACGCGCCGCCGGCGACGGGGATCGCGTAGATTTCCGTCGGCCCGAGGAGCGAGTGGCGCGTGAAGAGGATCCGGTCCTTGCCGAGCGGGGCCGGGCCGTCGATCGTGCCGTCGGAGGCGAGGATCTTCGCCGTGCCGGTCGCGGCGTCGATCGAGAAGAGCACCTTCTGCCCGAGGTGGTCCGCGGTCGCGTAGAGCGACTTTCCGTCGGCGGACCAGGCGAGGCCGGCCGGCGAGCGGTCGTCGTTCTTTCCGGTCCCCGCGCGAAGCGTGAACGAGCGGTCCTTGCCGGTCGAAAGGTCGCGAAGGACGATCTCGAAGCGGTCCGCCTCGTAGCCGGGGCGGGTCATCGCGAGGTACGCGAGGGTCTTCCCATCGGGCGAGAAGCGGGGGGTCGCGTCCCAGGCGGGGTTCGTGGTGATCTTCTTCGGGGCGGCCGAGCCGTCCGTCGGGACCTCCCAGAGGTCGAAGTTCGTCGACCAGGCTTCCTCGCGGCCGACGTCCTTGCAGGTGAAGACGAGCTTCTTCCCGTCAGGCGTGACGGCCGTGTCGTCGAGCCCGCCGAACGGCTTCGTCGGGGCGTCGGCGTCCATCTGCGGCATCAGGTCCTTCGCGGAGCCCGCGACCTTTCCGTCGGCCCCGAGCGGGAGGACGAAGACGTGGTTGCGCCGTCCGTCCTTCCAGGTGTCCCAGTGGCGGACGAAGAGGTGGTCGAAGAGCATCCCGCTCGACTTCACCCCTTCCTTCTCGTCGAGCATCTTCTTCGTCTCGGCGGGGCTCTTGCCGGGGAAGACCTCCATCGAGAGGACGAGGAGCCTGCCGCCGGGGGCGACCTCGAGGTTGTCGACGTCGAGCGGCTCGGACGTCAGCTTCTGGGCCTCGCCGCCCCCGAGCGGGAGATTCCAGACCTGCTGCGACCCGCCGCGCGTCGAGAGGAAGAAGAGGCTCTTCCCGTCCGCCGCCCAGCGGGGGTTCGTGTCGCCCGCCTCGTGCGTCGTCAGCCGGCGGACGGCCTTCGTCTTCACGTCGAGGAGCCAGAGGTCGGTCCGCCCGCGGTTCGCGGCGAGGTCGGTCGTCCGGAGGACGAACGCGGCCTGGCCGCCGTCGGGGGAGACCTGGGCGTCGGATATCCGGTCCATGGCGAGCATGTCGTGGACGGAGAAGGGGTGGCTCTCGGCGGCGGCCAGCGGCGCCGCGCAGGCGAGGACCGCCCCGAGGGAGAGGGTCGGGAGGAGGTTGCGGCGGAGCATCCCCGAATCCTACCCTTTCGGGGGCGCGCCGCGGTCCGCCCGGGATCGGACGTGCCCGGAGGGTTTCCCTGAGCTAACCTACCCGTTGCATGCCGGCCTCGCCGCCGCCTGGCTTCTCCAGAGCAGATCTCCACGTCCACACGACGTGGAGCGACGGGACGTCGACCCCGGAAGACGTCCTGAACTGGTACGCCCTCCACGCCGGCGTCCGCGTCTTCGCCATCACCGACCACGACACGATCGACGGGGCGCTCGCCGCGCGGGATTTCGCCCGGGCCCACCCGGAGCTCTTCGGGCACCTGGAGCTGATCGTCGGCGAGGAGGTGACGTCGAAGGACGGGCACGTCCTCGGCCTCTTCCTCTCCGAGTGGATCCCGCCCGGGATGAGCGCGGCGGACACGGTGACGGCGATCCACGCGCAGGGGGGCGTCGCGATCGCCGCCCACCCCTACACGAACCTGATGAGCTGGAACGGGCTCGTCGGCGTGGGCGACCTGATCCTCGAGGTCCCGTTCGACGCGGTGGAGACCCGAAACTCGAACTTCACGGAACCCTTCGCGAACCGCAAGGCGGCGCGCGTCGCCAGGGGAATGGCCCAGGTCGGCTGCTCCGACGGGCACTTCCTCGAGGCGATCGGGCGCTGCTACACCGACTTTCCCGGAACCACCGGCGACGACCTCCGCGCGGCCATCGCCGCGCACGCCACGGTGCCCGGGGGCGGCTGCTACGGGATCCCGACGCTCGCGAGGTTCGTCTGGACGCGCCTCAGGACGGGGGGCTCGATCCTCCCGAAGCGAAACGCCGTCACGCGGCACGACGCCGAAACCCGTTTCGACCTGATCGTCCACTCCGACTCCGGCCTCGACGGGGCGGTCCTGACGCCCGTCGGCCGCCTCGACGTGGAGTCGTTCCGGGGGGTGAAGGAGACGATCCAGCTCCTGGTGAAGGCCAGGGTCGGGGTCGTCATCGACCTGTCGAGGGTCGAGCTGCTCGATTCGGCGGGAATCACCTCGCTCGTGGCGGGGCTGAAGGGGGCCCGGGCCAGCGGGGTCGGCTTCTGCCTCGCGAGCCCTTCGGCCGCAGCGCAGAGGGCGCTCACCGCCTCGCGCCTGGGGTCGGTCTTCCCGGTGGAAAAAGACGTGAAGAAGGCCCGTGCGAAAGTGGCCGGGAACGCACCCGTGAAAGCCTGAGAAGAGGAGCACACGTGAAGGGAATCATCCTGGCCGGCGGCTCCGGCACGCGCCTCCATCCCGTGACCCGCGGCGTCAGCAAGCAGCTCGTCCCGGTCTACGACAAGCCGATGATCTACTACCCCCTCTCGACGCTGATGCTCGCGGGCGTCCGCGACGTCCTCGTCATCACGACGCCGCACGAGCAGGAAGGGTTCCGCCGCGTCCTGGGAGACGGCAGCCCGTTCGGCGTGTCGATCTCCTACGCCGCGCAGCCGAGCCCCGACGGCCTGGCCCAGGCCTTTCTCATCGGCCGGGAGTTCGTCGGGTCGGACCGGGTGGTCCTCGCCCTCGGCGACAACATCTTCTACGGGCACGGCTTCTCGGAGCTGCTGCAGGCCGCCGCGAAGCGGGAGACGGGGGCGACGGTCTTCGCCTACCGCGTCCGCGACCCGGAGCGCTACGGGGTCGTGGAATTCGGGCCGGACGGCCAGGCGATCAGCCTCGAGGAGAAGCCGGCGAAGCCGCGGTCGTCCTACGCCGTCACGGGCCTCTACTTCTACGACAACAGCGTGCTGGACGTCGCGGCAGAGCTGAAGCCGTCGCCGCGCGGAGAGCTCGAGATCACCGACGTCAACCGGGTCTACCTCGAGCGGGGCGCGCTGCACGTCGAGGTCCTCGGGAGGGGCGTGGCGTGGCTCGACACCGGGACGCACTCTTCGCTCCTGCAGGCCTCGAACTTCATGCAGGCGATCGAGGAACGGCAGGGGCTGAAGGTGGCGTGCCTCGAGGAGGTCGCCTACCGGATGGGGTACATCGGGGCGGATCAGGTCCGCGACACCGCGGTGGCGATGAAGAACAACGAGTACGGGCAGTACCTTCTTCGGCTCCTGGAGGAGGAGGCCGAGGCGGGCGCACGGCAGGGAGGCTGATCGTGTCCGACCTCTTCACGGCCGCCGACCTCGCCTCGATGGCGCGCCTCGGGATCGACCCGGCCGAGGCGGCCCGGCACGTCGCGTTCCTGACGCACCCTCCCGCCGCGGCGCGCCTCGAGAGGCCCTGCACCCGCGGAGACGGCGTCGAGAGGATGGCGGAGGAGCACCACCGGGACCTCCTGGGCCTCTTCGAGGAGGCGGAAAAGGCGGGCCGGCTCTCGAAGTTCGTCCCCGCCTCGGGTGCGGCGAGCCGGATGTTCCAGTCGCTCAGGAAAGCGCTCGACGACTCGGGGGCGACCTGGTTCGACTGGAACGACAGGGCCTCGAAGGGAGACCACGCGGCCTCCGAGGTCGTCCGGTTCGTCGAAGAGCTCGAGTCGCTTCCGTTCGCGGCCGAGCTTCGGGAGGCGGTGGGCGAGGAGGTCTTCGGCGATCCGCGGGGGCACCTCAGCGAGCTCCTGGCGGCGACGCTGCTCCTCCCCGGGCTCGGCCTGGCGGGGCGGCCGAAGGGGCTCGTCCCCTTTCACCTCGAAGAGGAAGGCTCCCGGACGCCGTTCGAGGAGCACCTCGTGGAGGCGGGCCTGACGGTGCGGGCCGAGTCGGGGCGGACTCCCGTCCACTTCACGGTGGCCGAAGAGGCGCGGGGCGACTTCGAGGCGCTTCTGGAAAGGCACCGCTCCCTTCTCGAGAAGCGGCTCCACGCGCGGTTCGAGGTGACGTTCTCGGTGCAGGAGCGTTCCAGCGACACCCTCGCCGTCGGTCTCGACGGCCGGCCGTTCCGGACGGTGGAGGGGGACCTGCTCTTCCGGCCCGGCGGGCACGGTGCCCTCCTCGGAAACCTCGCCGCCCTCGGCGGCGACATCGTCTTCGTGAAGAACATCGACAACGTCGTCCCCGACGCACGCAAGGGCCCGACGCTCCTCTGGAAGAGAATCCTCGCCGGGCGCCTCCTCGAGGTCGAGCGGCGGGTCCACCATCTCGTCTCGCTCCTGTCGGGCGGGGACCCGGCGGCGGCGGACGAGGCGCTCTCCTACCTTCGCGAGACCTTCGGCGACGCGACGGCCGAGTCGGACGACCTCCCGCCGGACGAACGCGTGGTCTGGGTGCGGGCCCGCCTGGAGCGGCCGCTCCGCGTCTGCGGCGTCGTGAGGAACCAGGGGGAGCCGGGCGGCGGGCCCTTCTGGGTGAGGGGCCGCGACGGGCGCCTCTCCCGGCAGATCGTCGAGAGCGCCGAGGTGGACCTGGCCGACCCGGCGCAGAAGGCGCTCTGGGCCGCCGGGACCCACTTCAACCCGGTCGACCTCGTCCTCTCGCTCCGGGACGCCTCCGGGCGCCCGTGGGACCTCTCCCGCTTCGTCGACGAGGAGGCCGTCTTCGTCTCGAAGAAGTCGCACGGCGGCGTTGCGCTCCTCGCCCTCGAGCGTCCGGGCCTCTGGAACGGCGCGATGGCCTTCTGGAACACGCTCTTCGTCGAGGTGCCGATCGAGACGTTCGCCCCGGTCAAGAGCGTCCTCGACCTCCTCAGGCCCGAGCACCGCCCCGCGCCGGAGTAGCCGGTCGTCAGCGCGGCGGGGGCGTCGGGGCGTGGCGGACGAGCCACTCCTCGCGCCTCCGCTCCTCGGGAGTGCAGGGAAATCCGAACGTCGCGTCGAAGGTGCAGCCGGGGAGGCGGCCGCCGGCGAAGGCCGGACCGGGAGGGCGTGCGAGGACGGGTTCGAAGAGCGCCAGGAAGTCCTCCGAGTAGAACTCCAGGTCGGAGATCGGGAGAGCCGGGGCGAGACCTTTCAGCCGTGCGAGGAAACCCGGGGAGACGACCGCCGCGACGCGCCTCCTGAGCGAGGCAGCGTCCTTTCCCGAGAAGGCCGAGAGGGGCGCGGCGAAACGTCCGCGGGAGCCTTCGAGGACGAGGCAGGCGTCGGGCGGGCGGATCCCCTCGCACTCCGGTGTGGCCGAGGGAGGGAAGGGCGTGAGCGTCCGCGAGACGGTCTCTCCGGGCTGCGGGAGCGTCACGTCGGTCACCTCTTCGCGGGTCGCCGTCCCCGCCGCAGGCTGGATCGACCGAAGGGTCCAACGCCCGGACGGGGTTTCGACGAGGAGGCGGGTCTCGTCCTCGACGTCCGATCGCCGGAAAAGGACGGACCACCGGACGCGCGGAGGGCCGGGGACCTCGTGGTGCCATCGGCCGCGCGGGACGAGGGCGCGCCCCTGGGGAGCCGGATCGGCGGCCGTCGCCGCGGGGACGAGCGGGAGGAGCCCCGGAAGAAAGGGCAGGGTCAGGAAGAGCGCGGCCCCTCTGGCCGTCACGGGTGTCCCGCGGGCACCCAGATCTTCTCGCTGACGAAGACGGTCACGAGCCAGGGGTCGAGGAGGCCCGCGCGCCCCTCGTCCTCGAGGATGCGCAGCGCCTTCTCCCGCGGGACGGAGCGCTTGTAGGGGCGGTCGGCGGCCGTCAGGGCGTCGTAGATGTCGCAGATGGCCATGATCCTGGCGGGAACGGGAATCTGGTCGGCCTTGAGGCCGCGGGGGTAGCCGTTCCCGTCGAGCTTCTCGTGGTGGGCGTGGGCAATCTCGGGGACGCGGGCCAGGTCGGCCGTCCACGGGATGGAGGAGAGGAAACGGTAGGTGTGGGAGACGTGGCTCTCGATCTGGGTCCGTTCCTCGATCGACAGGCTCCCCTTCCGGATGGAAAGGAGCTGGAACTCGAAGTCGTTGAGGAGAGGGGTCACGACGCCGCGCCGGTCGCGGAAGGAGCGCGTCAGGAGGCGCCGCAGGGTCCCTCCGGCCTCTTCCGGCAGGACGGTCGGCTCGTTGGCGCGCCGGACCTCCTCGAACACCTCTTCCAGCTCCTGGGCGCGTTCCCAGCGCGCCAGGTCGAGCTGGCGGACGTCCTCCGCCGAAGGGGGGACGCCCGCCTCGAGCAGCCGGTGGAGGAGCGTCCGGCCATCCTGCGCGTCCTCGGCTTCGAGCGCGAAGTCGAACCGGTCGCGAATGCGCAAGACCTCGTCGTCGTCGAGCTTCTTCGCCTTGACGAGGACGCGCTCGGGGATCGAGATCTTCCCGAAGTCGTGGAGGAGCGCCGCCGTCTGCAGCTCGCGGATCTCCTCGCGCGAGAAGGCGACCCGGGCGTAGGGTCCGTCGGCGGCCCGGTCGACGACCCGCGCGAGCGCCACGGAAAGGTCGGCGACGCGGTTGCTGTGGCCGGCGGTCGTCGGGTCGCGGAGCTCGACGGCCATGATCGCGGCGCGGGCGAAGTCCTCGAAGAGGCGCCGGATCGACGCCGTCAGCTGGTTCGCCTTCACCGACACGGCCGCCTGGGTCGCCAGCGAGAGGAGAAGCGGCACGAGGTCGGCCGGGTAGGGCGCGTGAGCGCCGTCCGGCAGGCGCCGGTTCATGAGCTGGAGGACCCCGACGAGAGCCCCCGTGTGGTCGCTCATCGGGACGACGATCATCGACCGCGTTCGCCAGCCCGTCTGCTCGTCGAAGGCGGTGTTGTGCCGGTACGGGGCGCCGGCCGGCACCGCGTAGGCGTCGTCGAGGTTCACCGGGTCGCCGTGGCCGGCAACGTAGCCGGCGAGGCTTCCGTCGTCGACGGGCATCGTCCGCTCGGAGAAGGCGAACCGGACCGCGTCGTTCTGCGCGAGCTTGAACCGGAGCCGCTTGCCGTGAGGCCCCTCCTCGAGGAGATAGAGGCTCCCCGCTTCCGACCCCGTGAACCGGCGGGATTCGGTGAGGATCTTCTCCAGGAGGCGGTCGAGGTCCCGTTCGGCGGAGAGTGCGATGCCGATCTTGTTCAGGGCGGAGACGCGTTCCTCGGACTCGGAGAGGCGCCGGGCGAGGGCGGCGGCCGCCGCGCGCGCCGTGGCGACCTGGGCGGCGGCGGAGAGAATCGTCGCGAGGAGGGACGCGGGAGCGTCCTTCGGCAGGGCGAATCCCGGCACCGGCCCCGTAGGGGGCCCGCCCCAGCGGACGAGGGCGGCCGGGGCGTTCGCGGGGAGGAGCGCGCCGAGGGCGTCCTGCCAGAGAACCGTCTCCAGGTAGAGGGCGGGGCCGTCGCCCGGTGGGGGAGGTCCGTCGACCGAAGGCTGGTCGTCGAGCCCCGCCGCGCGGACGGCTTCGTCGAGAGCCTCCGGCAGAGGCTCCGCCGGACGGTGGAGGACGACGGGCTGACCCATACCCGGATTCTGTTCGCGGGGCGCCCGCGGGGTCAACGCGGATGTGTGATGAAGAGGGATTCGGCGGAGTGCGCGAAGGGTTGGGCGGCGGAGCGCGGCGGATGCGGCCCCGGGCCGCGCGTCACTTCGGGGCGACGAGCGCGGAGAAGACGAGGTAGGGGTTGACGACCAGGCCCTTCCACGGACTCGGGGAGTCCGCGTCGCGGAAGATGGAGAAGTGGAGGTGCGGGCCGCTGGAGCGCCCCGTCGATCCGACCTCGCCGATCTTCTCTCCCCGTTTCACCCTGTCGCCGACCCGGAGGCCGGGAGCGTAGCGGGAAAGGTGGGCGTAGTAGTAGACGAAACGTCCCGTGGCGTCGCGCAGGTAGATGACGATGCCCCCGCGCCGGTCCCGGCCGAGCCGTTCGATCGTCCCGTCGCTGACCGCCACGATCGGCGTCCCCTTCGGGGCGCCGAGGTCGATCGCGTGGTGCTTTCTGTGGCGGCCGCGAGAGGCGCCGAACGTGTCGCGGAGCTTCTCTCTGGGGAAGGCCTCGATCGGGAGAGGGAATCCCGTGGCGAACAGGGCGGCCATCTCTTCCTCCGGAATGGAGGCGGGCTTGCTGTCGTTCTTTCGGACGACGAGGCCCTTGAGCGTCTGCCCGAGGTTCTTCCAGAAAGACTTCTGCTCGTCGGACAGGGAGGGGAGAACGGCCGGAACGACCGAGCCCCGCGAATAGGCGTCGTCTCCGACCGGCTCGTCGCCGTCGGGGTCCTCCTCGAGCGGGAGGGCTTCGGCCTGCTCCCGGGCCTGGTCCAGCATCGTCGCCAGGCCGGGAGGGAGCGCCACGCGGCGACTGCGGGGCGCCTGGCTTCCGCGGGCAATCCAGGCGAGGTCGGCCTCGTCGGCCGTGCGGTAGCAGCTGCCGTCTTCGGGATCGCGGACCGGGCAGGACCCGGCGGAGCCGGCCCCGCCGGCAGAACTATCGATGGCGGGCGAAACGGACGCCGTCGCGTCCGCCGAAGCGCCGCCCGCCGGAGCCCCCGCTGCCGGAGCGCCCCCTCCCGAAAGACCTGCCGTCCCGGCGGACACGGAGTGCGCCGCCGCGAGAAGGGCGAGCCCGAGAAGGGCCACAGCCCCGGAAAGGGCGGGCCTGGTCAGCCGGCTCTCTCCAGGTAGGAGTCGTCCCGGGTGTCGATCCGGATGATCGTGCCCACTTCGACGAACTGCGGAACCATGACTTCGAGCCCGGTCTCGAGCTTGGCCGGCTTGTAGGAAGCGGTGGCCGTGGCCCCCTTCATTCCGGGGTCCGTCTCGACGATCTTCAGGGCGACCGTCGTCGGGAGCTCGACGGAGATCGGGTTCCCTTCGTAGAAGTCGACCTCGATGACCGTCTCGGGAAGGAGGTACTTCATCGCGTCGCCCACGATCTCGTCCGACAGCCGGACCTGGTCGTAGGTTTCCTGGTTCATGAAATGGTGCCCCTCGCCGTCCGAGTAGATGTACTGCATCTCGTGCGTGTCGAGGCTCGCCTTCTCGATCTTGTCCTCGGAGCGGAAGCGGTGCTCGTTCATCGAGCCGGACTTCAGGCTGCGGAGCTTGGCCTGGACGAAGCCGCGGAGGTTCCCCGGCGTTTTGTGGACGACCGAGTGGGCGCGGTGAAGCTCCCCGTTGTAGACGACGATCATTCCGGCTCGAAGTTCGGTAGCTGAGATCATTCCGCGACCTGGTACAGCCCTTCCGCCCGGCACGGCATTCGCAAGACTACCCGGTCTCCAGCGGTGCCAAACGAGTGGAGGGTAAACCGACAGTGCCTTCAAAGCAAGAGGGACCGCCCTGCGGCGGCCCCTCCTGGAAACCATTTGTATGGAGAGACTTAGTCGGTGAGATCGATCTTCGCCCTGCGGGGCGCCACGGGCATCGGGAGCTCGTCGTCGCCGTTTCCGAGGACGAGACCCCTGTCTTCGGTCGGAACGCCCAGCGTCTGCCAGAAGTTCTCGAGGACCTCAGGCGTGAAGTACGCCGCGGCGAACTCGATGATCTGCTCCTGGGTCGGAGGGCCGTAGGAGCTGGTGGGGAAGCCGCCCGAGGAGTTGCCGGTGAGGAGGTACGGAGCCATGTTGACCCGCGGGATGCTGGAGCCGTAGTTCGCGTTGACGAACTGGACGAGGGCGTCCGCGACGATCGCGTAGCCCGTGGCGCTCGGGTGGACGCCGTCGTAGGAGAAGACGCCGCCGGAGAGGTAGGCCGACGTGAGCGTCATCCCGGCGTACTCGCGGCCGTGCGCCGCGATGTCGGCCAGGAGGGCGGCGGTGTCGAACACCTTGTAGCCGGCCCCTTCGGCCAGGGTCTTGATCTGCGCGTTGTACTCGGTGCCACGGGTCTTCAGGAGGGAGACCTCGCCCGGGTAGAGAAGGCCCGGGACGCCCGTGGTGCCGATCAGGGTCGCGTTGTCCGGGAGCGGGGTGTTGCACTTGGGGAGGGTGGGGGCGACGGCGCAGGGGATGCCGTAGCCGAGCTTCATCAGGCTGCCGAGCGGGAGCGGCACCACGGTGCCGGCCGGAACCGGGCAGGCCGGGACGCCCGTGGGGCAGCCCGTCGGCCCGAGAACGTAGATGGGAGCTCCCGTCGACGGGTTGAGGCCGATGATCGGGCTGACGGCGGTGAAGTAGGGGAGGGTCGTGACGTCGGGGACGGTCGCCGCGATGCCCTTGCCAGTGCCGCCCTGGGCCGCCTTCATCGTGTCGACGATGGTCTTGTACGAGGCCGCGTAGGCCTCCTTGGACATCAGCGTCACGCCGTCGATGGCCGTGCCCTGCGTGGCCGGTCCGAGGAGCTCGTTGCCGAGGACGCCGATCGCGAAGAAGGTCGGCTTCAGGGAGGCGGCCTGCTGGAGGACCGTGGCCCCGCTGCCGCGCAGGACGAGGTCGATCAGGGCGTTCTTGCAGGGGACGTCGGCCGTCGCGGTCTTGCAGTTGACGACGCTGGCCCCGAGGTAGCCGGGGATCGCCAGGTTGTCGTAGGGGCGCGCGAGGGTCAGGTTCTCGGGCTTGCCGGTGTTCGGCGCGTAGCTGAAGGTGGGCGCCAGGCTGGTGAGGATCTGGCACGGCCCGAGGCCCGGCTCGCCGACGATGGGCTGCTGGAAGCCCGTGTTGCCCGTCTGGCGGGCGAAGATCGCGGGCCAGGAGTCCGTCTGGCCGTGCTTGACCCAGCAGCTGTCGATGAACCCGGAGTCGACGGACGCGCCGACGACGACGAACTTCGTGAAGTCCGCCTGGGCGGCGGCCGGGGAGGCCGAGACCGCGAGGGCGACCGCGAGGGCGGCGAGGAGGGTGTTCTTCATGGTCTTCACTGGTGACCCCCTCAGAAGTTCGTCCGGAGGTTGATGACGGTGAGGTTCGCCCAGTTGTTGTAGCGAGCCTGGAAGCCGTCGTCGTTCATCGTGATCGAGCGCTCGTTGAAGAAGAGGTAGAGGTTCGAGAAGTCGAGCCAGGTGCGCTTCGTGATCTTCCAGCTGAAGCCGACGGAGTAGCCGTTGCGGTTCATGTCGGGGAGGAGCGGGCCTACGTCGCCGTCCGGCTCGGGCGTCTGGTCGTAGACGTAGCCGCCCATGAGGTGGAACTTGTCGCTGACCTCGTACTTGGCGCCGAAGCGGATGGCCCAGGCGTTCTCCCAGTCGTGGGGGAGGGTGCTCGTCGGGACCTGCTTGCCGTCGACCGCCTCGAACTCGAGGACCGTCGTGTCGAAGGCCGACCACTCGGTGTAGGTGCCGGCGGCCTCGATGTTCAGCTTCCCGAAGTCGTAGCCGATGCCGACCTGCGTCTGCGCCGGGAACTGGATCGTCGTCTTGACCGGAACTTCCTTGTCGACCGGGATCTTCGACGCGAACGCGGCGTTGAGCTGGGGGTTGCCGGTGTCGAACGCGTAGAACATCGCCGTTCCGCCGAAGTCGGCGTCGACGGCGCCGTGGTAGGAGGCGCCGATGGAGAGCTTCGGCGTCGGGTTGAGCTTGATGCCCGCCCCGAACGTCAGATCGATTTCCATGTCACCCCGGATGTCCGCGTGCGCCGCGTCGACGATCCGGTTCGTGAACGGGTCGAAGAGCGGGACCTTCCCCTGGAGCTTGACCTCCGAGAAGCGGGCCTCGGGGCCGACGCCGATCGAGAGGACGTCGTTGATCTTCCAGGCGACCTGGAGGCCCGCCGCGTACTGCTTCAGGTCGGCGTACTGCGAGAGGAACCGGCCGCGGAAGTTGTCCGGGTCGTCCCACCGGGTGGCGAGCCCGAAGGGGAACCAGGTGCCGAACGAGAGGCTGACGCACTCGCTCAGGCCGTAGGAGGCGTAGAGGTTGGGAGGGAAGAAGAACTGGTCGGTCATCTTCGCCTCGTAGCCCTGGCCCGGGTAGGGGTTGTAGCCCTCCACGAGCTTCGAGGACGGGACGATGAGGGTCACCCCCATCATCGTCTTGAGCTTCCCCTTCTCGGTGAACTCGGCCAGCCCGGCGGGGTTGTAGAACATGGCCGAGAGGTCGTCCGCCTGCGCGACGAACGCTCCGCCCATGGCCGTGGAACGAGACCCTGCCTCGAAAATCGAGAACCCTGCCGCCGACGCCGGGCCCGCTGCGATCAGCCCCGTGGCCAGGAGCAGCGCGAGCCCCCCGAAGCCGTTCCGAGATATCCCTCTCAACACAAATCCCTCCTCTTCCGCGTAAACGCGCCGTGTAACAACACTCCGGAAACGGGGCGATTCTCTCTCCCGGCTGTCCAGAGTCAAGGCCCCTCCCGGACGGTGTCGTCCGGGAGGGGCATGGAGGTGCGCGAAAGGAGGGCTACGAGCGGCGAACGGGCGCCCGGAGGACCGGGGCGAAGCTCCCGGCCTTCGAGGCTTCGCGGGCCAGGAGGGCCTCGTCGATCCGGCCGACCGGGGTGACGTGGGGGGCCGAGGTGACGAGCTCGGGGCTCTCCTCGGCCTCCCGGGCGATGGCGATCATCGCGTCGGCGAAGGCGTCGAGCTCCTCGATCGGCTCCGACTCGGTCGGCTCGATCATGAGCGCGCCCGGGACGATGAGGGGGAAGGACATCGTCGGCGGGTGGAAACCGTAATCCATCAGTCGCTTGGCGACGTCGATGTTGTGGACGCCCCTGGCCGCCTGGAGCTTGTCGTCGAAGACGACCTCGTGGTAGCTCGGGGCGTCGTACTTGAGGTGGTAGAAGGGGGCGAGCTTCTTGCGGAGGTAGTTCGCGTTCAGGACGGCGTTCTCGGCGACCTCGCCGATCTCCTGCCCGTACGACAGGATGTAGGTCAGCGCCCGGACGAGGACTCCGAAGTTGCCGTAGAAGGTCCGCATCCGGCCGATGGAGTCGGGGTGATCGAAGTCGAGGCGGAAGCCGGTTCCCTCGGGCTCGACGGTCGGGACCGGGAGGAACGGCACGAGGGCGGCGCCGACGCCGACCGGACCGGCCCCCGGGCCGCCGCCGCCGTGGGGCGTCGAGAACGTCTTGTGCAGGTTCATGTGCATGACGTCGACACCCATGTCGGCCGGGCGGATCTTCCCGACGAAGGCGTTGAAGTTCGCCCCGTCGAGGTAGACGTAGCCCCCCTTCGCGTGGACGATCCGGGTCACCTCGAGGATGTTCTCCTCGAAGACGCCGAGCGTGTTCGGCACCGTGATCATCACGGCGGCGACCTCGTCGGTCATCTTCTTCTCGAGGTCGGCCGGGTCGAGGGTCCCCCGGGGCGTGGAGGGGAGCTCCTTCACCTCGTAGCCGGCGAAGTGGGCGCTGGCGGGGTTCGTGCCATGGGCCGAGTCGGGGACGAGGACGTACTTCCTCGGGGCGCCGGCCTTCACGTGGGCGGCGCGGATCATGAGGCAGCCGGCCAGCTCGCCATTGGCCCCCGCGGAGGGCTGGAAGGTGATCCGGGCGAAGCCGGTCAGCGCGATGAGGGCCGCCTCGAGGCGGGCGATCAGCTCGAGCGCCCCCTGGGAGAGGTGCCCCGGGGTGTACGGGTGGACCTCGGCGAAGCCGGCCAGGCGCGCGATCTCCTCGTTGATCCGGGGGTTGTGCTTCATCGTGCACGACCCGAGCGGGTAGAGGTTCGCGTCGATCGACATGTTCTTCTGCGAGAGGCGGGTGAAATGCCGGATGGCGTCGACCTCGGACGCTTCGACCTCTCCGGCGACCTCGGTCCGGTGGAGCGCGCCGAAGAGCGCCTCCGGGTCGGCCCCGGGAACGTCGAGCGGAGGGAGGAGGACCCCGCGCCGCCCGGGGCGGGAGGCGTCGAAGATCGAGGAGGAGCCGCGCCGCCGGTCGAGCCGGGAGGCGTCGGGGGCGGGGCTGGCGAGATGTCCGTGGTCGCTCATCGTCGCCTCCTCAGAACCCCTTCAGGACGTCGAGGTACCGGTCGAGGTCCTCGCGGCGGTTGCGCTCGGTCGTGGCGACGAGCAGCAGGTCCTCGTGCTCGCCCGAGCCGGGGGCGAGGCGGGTGAACGGCACGCCGCCGAGGATCTGCGCCTTCTCGAGGGCGGAGAGGACCTCCTCGACGGGGGGGCCGCACCGGAGCGCGAACTCGTTGAACGTCGCCCCGGGGAAGGCGACGGCGAACTTCCCGGTTCCGAGCTTTCCGATCCCCGCCTTCAGGTACTCCGACTTCGAGAGGCAGAGGAGGGCCGTCTCGCGCAGGCCGTGCTTGCCGAGCGCCGTGAGGGTCATCGTCGCGGCGAGGGCGAAGAGCCCCTGGTTCGTGCAGATGTTCGAGGTCGCCTTCTCGCGCCGGATGTGCTGTTCGCGCGTCGAGAGGGTCAGCGCGAAGACGGGGCCGTCCGGCGTCTCGAGCCTTCCGGCGAGCCGGCCCGGGATCTGCCGCTTGAAACCGTCGCGACAGGCGAGGAAGCCGACGAGCGGGCCTCCGAAGGAGGCGGGGAGGCCGAAGGAGGCCGCCTCGCCGCAGGCGATGTCGATCCCGGCCTCGCCGGGCGGCTTGAGGAGCGCGAGCGAGAACATCTCGTTCACGACTCCGATGGCGAGGGCGCCCTTCGCGTGGGCCGCCTCGGCGGCGACGGACCAGTCTTCGACGAGGCCGAAGACGTTAGGGGACTGGACGGCGACGGCGATCGTCTCGTCGTCGACGGCCGCCGCGAGGGCGGCGGGATTCGTCACCCCGTCCGAGCCGGCGGGCACCTCGACGATCTCGAGCCCGAGGTAGGCCAGGTAGGTGCGCAGCGTCGCGAGGTATTCGGGATGGACCGTCTTCGAGACGACCACCCTCGTCCGCTTCTTCGTCAGCCGCTCGGCCATCAGGAAGGCCTCGACGAGGGCCGAGGCCCCCTCGTACATCGAGGCGTTCGCGACGTCGAGGCCCGTCAGCAGGGCGACGTGCGACTGGAACTCCCAGATCGCCGTCAGCGTTCCCTGCGAGACCTCGGGCTGGTAAGGCGTGTAGGAGGTGAGGAACTCGCCGCGCAGGAGGAGCTGCGAGACGAACGCCGGCGAGTGGTGGGGGTAGAGGCCGGCGCCCAGGAACGACGCGTAGCAGGTGGCGGCGGCATTTTTCGCGGCCAGGGCGCCCAGGTCGCGCCGGAGCTCCACCTCCGACATCGGAGGGGCGAGCGGCGGCGGGCTCTTCCGGAAGACCTCGCGGGGAACGGTGGCGAAAAGGTCGTCGACCGATGCGACGCCGACCTCCCGAAGGAGGTCGGCCTGCTCGGCGGGGCTGTTGGGGATGTAACGCATGGGGGATCTCCCGGGCGTCCGCGCGGACGCGCGGGCCCCTCGTTCTACGCCGCGGACCGGGGACGGATGGGGGTCAGGCCTTCGCCTCTTCCTCGACGAACTTCTCGTAGGCGGCGGCGTTCATGAGGCCGTTCAGCGCGTCGTCGGAGGTGACTTTCACCTTGACGAGCCAGCCGTCGCCGTGCGGGTCTTCGTTGACGGCGTTCGGCTCGTCGACGAGGCCCTTGTTGACCTCGACGATCTCGCCGGCGACGGGAAGGAAGAGCTCCGAGACGGCCTTGACCGATTCGATCGTGCCGAACTCCTGGCCTTCGTCGAAGATCTCGCCGAGGTCGGGAAGCTCGACGAAGACGACGTCTCCGAGCTCTTTCTGCGCGTGGTCGGTGATACCGATGGTGGCGGTATCGCCTTCCACGCGGATCCACTCGTGGCTTTCCGAGTAGAGGCGGTCGTCGGGATAGCTGCTCATGTCTTTCGACTCCTGGCGAAGACGTCCTAGGCGGACGCGCGCTTGTAGAAGGGGGTCGGAACGACGACGGCCGGGACGTCCTTACCTCGGACGTCGACGAGCAGCCGGGTCCCGAGCGTGGCTGCCGCGAGCGGGACGTAGGCGAGGCCGAGGGCCTTTCCGACGGTCGGCGTCTGCGTGCCCGAGGTGACGACGCCGGCCTCTCCGGAGCCTTCGACCTTCAGGGGATATCCGTGCCGGGCGATGCCGCGTCCCTCGACGAAGAAGCCGGCGAGCTTCTTCGTCAGCCCGTCCGCCTTCTGCTTCGCGAGCGCGTCGCGGCCGACGAAGTCGCCCTTCTTCATCTTGACGATCCAGCCGAGGTCGGCCTCCCACGGGGTGACGGTGTCGTCCAGCTCGTTGCCGTAGAGCGAGAGCTTCGCCTCGAGGCGAAGGGTGTCGCGCGCGCCGAGGCCGGCCGGGAGGAGGCCCTTCGGGGTTCCCGCCTCGATCAGGGCGTTCCAGAGGGCGGGCGCCGAGCCGGCGGGGCCGTAGATCTCGAAGCCGTCCTCGCCGGTGTAGCCGGTGCGCGAGACGATGCAGCGGGCTCCGAGGACGTCGGCCCACGTGAACCAGTAGTAGGCGACCGTGGCGAGGTCGGCCTTCACGAACGGCTGGAGGATCTCCTGGGCGAGCGGCCCCTGGATGGCGATCTGGCTCCAGGCGGGCGACTCGTCCTCGACGGTGGCCCCGTCCACCGCGAACGACTTCGCCCAGGCGACGTCCTTCGGGGTGTTGGAGGCGTTCACGACGAGAAGGTAGTCGTCCGGCGCGAGCCGGTACGTCAGGAGGTCGTCCACGAACGTGCCGCGCTCGGTCAGGAAGGCCGAGTACTGGATGCGGCCGTCGACGAGGACGGCGACGTCGTTGCACGTGATCTTCTGGACCACCTCGAACGCCCTGGGCCCCCGGACGCGGATCTCGCCCATGTGCGAGACGTCGAAAAGGCCTGCTTTCGTCCGGACGGCGACGTGCTCGTCGACGAGTCCCGAATACTGAACGGGCATTTCCCAGCCGCCGAAGGGAACCAGCTTGCCGCCCAGAGCCCTGTGAGAGTCGAACAGCGGAGTGCGCTTGAGGGGGGAGGATTCAGGAGCGTTCATAGGCCCGACCGGGAACGATACGGCCCTGACAGGAGGTCGTCAACCGCGCGAAGGGCTTCGGCCGGAAAACTCGATAGACTCGCGCCAGAACGATGAGCGACTCAGCTTCCCGCGACGTGGCGCTCCTCTCGGAGGGGCGTCTCCTGGTCTCCCTCGACCCGGGCACGCCCGTCTCCGACGGCGAATCCGACGACGTTTTCTTTCTCGCGTCCGGCGAGGCGATCGCCAACGCCCTGACGCCCCTCGGCCCGCACCCGCTCGGGAGATTCCAGGCCCCCTGCTTCCTGACGCTGCACGGCTCCCTGACCGGGGCTTCCGGCCTCTGCCGGTTCGACCCGCAGCCGGGCTCCTCCGCCTTTCTCCTCTCGGGGCCCGAGGCGCGCCAGTACCTCTTCGACCCGTCGCCGGCGGGCGCGGCCTTTCGCCGGCTCGCCCTCTCGAGCGTGACGGCGGCGCTTCGGGACGTGAACGAGGCCCTGGTCCGCTTCTTCGACGACATCGTTCCGGACCCCGCCTGGAAGCCGAGGGCGGCGCCGGCCGCCATCCCGCTGCCGGAGGCATCGCCGGCCGATCCCCGGCGCGTCCACGACCTCTTCGACGCCGCCGGCCTCGATCCGACGACCCTTCCCGACCTCGGCCTGACCGAGCGCCGGATTCCCGCCGGCAGCAGGCTCCTGGCGGCGGGCGAGGTGGGAGGAGAGGCCTACGTCGTCGCCGAAGGCCGCCTCAGGGTCTCCGTCCGGATCCCGGGCGTGGGCGAGGAAGCCCTCGCCTTTCTCGGTCCGGGCGAGGTCGTCGGCGAGATGGCCCTCGTGGACGATTCGCCGCGCTCGGCCGACGTCGTCGCCCAGGATGGTCCGGCTACCGTCTTCGCCCTGCCGCGGGAGGTCTTCCGGAGACTCCTGACCGAGGGAACGCCCGAAGGGGCGCCTCTCCTCGGCGGGATCGTCGTGGCCCTCGTCCGCCGGTTCGAGGAGTCGGTCCGGAAGGCGGCGACGTTCCGCGTCCTCGCCGGGCCCTTCTAGCCGGTTCTCACCACTTCTTCAGCTTCTCCCGGATGACGATCCGTTCCTTCCCCGTGGAGGGGGAGACGAGGAGGCGCACCGTCCGGGGCTGGTGACCGGGCGCCATCAGCACCACGTCGTAGACCCCCTGCTCCCGGACCTGCATGTCCTGCTCGACGAACCGCGTCACGGGGCCCATGTCGTGGCCGTCCACGGTCACGGACGCGAAGAGCGGTTCCACTTCGAGCCGGACGAGACCGGCGGTCTGGTAGTCGGGGCGCCCGATCTTTCCGCCGGGGCCCGTCGGCCCGTCGGGAGTCCCTTTTTCGAGCCCGCGGTCGACCTCGACGCGGTCTTCCGCGGCGTTCGCGGCGACGACGATGTCGACGATCAGGTCCTTGCGCCCGGCGTAGGCGAACCGGAGCCGGTGCTTCCCTTCGGAAGCGAAGGAGAGCAGGGAGCCGCCGCCACCGTCATCCCAGTCGTCGGAAATGCCGATGTAGCGGCCGTCGAGAAAGACGCGGGCCTGGGAAGGCGAGGCGTTCAGCTTCACGGAGCGCCGCGTGATGTAGGTGGCGTCGGGGCGGGAGAGCGGGGCCGGAGTGGGGGTCGGCACGGGAGAAGCTGTCGGGATGGGCGTGGCGGTCGGCGACGGCCTCGGCCGCGGGGTGCTGGTTGGCGCGGCGGTTCGTCCGGCGGAAGGGCGGGCCGTGGCGGCCGCGGGCGTTCCGGCGGGGGTGGGCTCGGGCGCGGTCGGGGTCGTTGCCGGCGTCGTGTCCGGCGTCGCCTCGGGAGCCGGGTCGACGGTCGTCCCCGTCGCACCGGCCTCGGGAGTCGCGGTGGCCGTGGGCTCGGGAGCGACGGCCGGCGTCGCCCCGCTCCGGCCGAAGAGCCCCTGCGCGCGGAGGAAGAAGAAGCCGCCGACGACGATTCCCGCCAGGAGGAGCCCTCCGGCGGCCGCCCCGGCGATCGCCGCCGGGCTCGGCTGGGAGGAGGTCGTCGAGGTTCTTCCGCCGGTCCTCGTCATGACCCGGGAGGCGGAGACCTCCGTGGGAGCGCTGCCAGGCTGCGGGGTCTGGGGGGGGGGCGCGGCGGCGCGGGGCGAGGCCCCCGCCGGCATCTGCATCGTCGGAGTGGCCACCGACGCGGCGGCGGCGGCCAGCTTGCGCGCCCGGCCGACCTTGCTCTCCGTGAGCCCCGAGGTCGACACGAGAGGCGCGATCCCGATGATGGCGCGCAGGTCGTCGGCCAGCTCCACCGCGTCGCCGTAGCGGTTCTCGCGGTCCTTCTCGAGGCACTTCAGCGCGATCTGGGTGATCTCGGGGGGGAGCTCGTCGTTGTGGACGAGCGGGTCGTCCGGCTGGTTGTGGAGGATCTGGTAGACGAGGGTCGTGAGGGTGTCCGCCGGGAAGGGCTTCTTCAGGGTCAGCGTCTGGTAGAGGACGACGCCGAGCGAGAAGATGTCGCTGCGCACGTCGAGCTTGTCGCCGCGGATCTGCTCGGGGGACATGTAGGCCGGCGAGCCGACCATCTGGCCGGTCGACGTCAGGTCGGTGTCGCCCGTCAGGAGCTTGCCGATGCCGAAGTCGGTCACCTTCGCGACGGAGGCCTCGGTGAGGAGGATGTTCGCGGGCTTGACGTCGCGGTGGATGACGCCGCGCTGGTGGGCGTGGGCGAGCGCGTCGGCCACCTCGGAGAGGATCCGGATCCGCTCGGGGATCGGGAACTCGATGCCGTCGGTCAGGCGCTGCGAGAGGGCCCCTCCGGAGATGTACTCCATCGCGAGGTAGAGCACCCCCTCGTCCTCGCCGACGTCGAACACCGTGACGATGTTCGGGTGCTGCAGCCGCCCCGAGATCTTCGCTTCCTTCAGGAAGCGGGCCTTGGCCTCCGAAACGCTGAAGCTCTGCGACGGACCGTCGAACCGGACGGTCTTCAAGGCGAGAGTCCGTTCGATCTGCGGATCGCGCGCGAGGTAGACGAGACCCATCGCCCCCTTGCCGAGAGGGCGGAGGATCTCGTAGCGACCGATCCGGGCTGGATTCACGCCGATTCGGGGATTCTAGTCAGTTCGACCCGTTCTCCGTCGGGTCGATCTCGGCGGGGCCTTCGTCCGTCATGAGCGTCGCCTCCCCCTCGGTGGCCGAGGCGAAAGCCTCGTCGCGCTTCTCGAGGGCGGCGGCCGCCTCCGCGAAGCGGTCCGAGGGGACCGCGACCTCGATGTCGGAAAGGTCCTCGTCGGCCGGAACGGGGTTCTGCGAGAAGCTCTTGTCGACGAGGCGCGTGGGGATACCGCGGCTCTCGAGGAACCCGACGATGAAACTGGCCTCGGACTTCGTCCCCACGGACGCAACCCCGCTCCAGTCGTGCCCTGTGGCTTCCTTCGGCTCGTCGTTCATGGCTCACCTCGTTCCGCGGAGACGGCCCGCCTCGGTCGTCCGGAGCGGTACGGCCACCGCGGCCCCAGTATCGCCCCTTAAGGGCGCGCTCGACCGGAAAGTTCCTGCAGCCCGCGGCCCGGTCCCTGGTGGGGCCGGGCTGCGAGCGCTTCTGCCCGTCAGAAGTCGTTCGACTCGAAGGCCCGCGAGAGCTGCTTCAGCACCGCGTTCGTCGCCAGGGCGCCGGCGGCCGCGGCAATCGCCTTCCCGCGGTGCCGCCCGATCCAGAACCCCAGGGCGGCCGCGCCGATGAGGCACGGGACGGGGTACTTCCGGACGACGTCGAGGGCGACGTTCTGAAGCTCGAGGCTCCGCTCGAACGCGAACGGCGCCTCGGCACCCCCGACGGGGCCGTCCGGCGAGGCTCCGTGCGGAGCCGGCGGGCGGATCGTCGGCTCCGACATCAGTCGTCGCTCCGCCGGCGGAGGAGGAACCCGAGGGCGAAGCCGACGCCGAGGGCGATCGCCAGCGACTTGCCCGGGTTCTGCCGGACGTAATCGGTGGCCTTGTCGGTCACCTCGTCCCAGTCCGTGTCGCGGATCTTGTCCCGGAGGGCGCCCGCGCGGTTCTTGACCCCTTCCGCGACCTCGCCCATCTTCTCCTTCACGCGTCCGCCAAAGCCCTCCCGGGCTGCGTCGATCTTCTCGTCGATCATCTTCGCGGCGTCGATCGTTTCGGCCATCAGGACCTCCCTTCCAGTAGTCAGACGTGAATCTTCGCACGGCAGGAGGACCCCTTCCACCGCGATCGGACGCCCGGGTCTACGATGGAGGGAGGAGGATCCGATGAAGATCGGCTTTCACGGTGCGGCCAGGACGGTGACCGGCTCGAAGTACCTCCTCACCCTCGATCGCTACCGCCTCCTCGTCGACTGCGGGCTCTTCCAGGGCGGTTTCGAGATGCACCAGCGGAACTGGAGGCCGCTCGCCTTCAGCCCCGCCTCCGTAGACGACGTCCTTTTCACCCACGCGCACATCGACCACACCGGCTACTTTCCCCGCCTCGCCGCCGACGGCTTCACGGGGCGGGCGCTGGCGACCCCTCCGACGAAGGCGCTCCTCGGCGTCCTCCTCCCCGATTCCGGGGGGCTGCAGGAAGAAGAGGCCCGCTTTGCCAACAAGAAGGGCTTCTCCAGGCACCAGCCCGCCCGTGCCCTCTACACCGAGGAGGACGCCAACCGCTCGCTCCGGCTCCTCCAGCGGCTGGAGTTCGACCAGGAGACGACGCTTCACAAGGGGCTGAAGGCGACGCTCCACCGGGCCGGGCACATCCTCGGGGCCGCCTTTGCCGAGATCCGGTTCCGCGACGGGGACGCCGGCTGGAAGACCGTCGTCTTCTCCGGCGACCTGGGGCGGAGGGCCGTCCCGATCCTCCACGACCCCGCCCCGCTCCCCGCCTGCGACGTTCTCGTCTGCGAGTCGACCTACGGCGACCGCCTGCACGAGGCGACGTCTCCCAAGGAAGAGCTCCGGCGGGAGCTTTCCGAGGCCTTCCGGCGCGGGGGCTTCGCCGTCATCCCCGCCTTCGCCGTCGGGCGGACGCAGGAGATCCTCTATCACCTCTTCGAGCTCTTCGAAGAGGGGCGCCTCCCGAAAGTCCCGGTCTACGTCGACTCGCCGATGGCCAACTCCGTCGTCGAGCTCTACTGCCGCTACCGCTCCGAGCACGACCTCGAGATGCTCGAGCTCGAGGACCACGTCGGCTCCCCGCTCGAGACGCACTACTTCACGGTCGTGAGGAAGCGGGACGAGTCGAAGAAGCTGAACGACCAGCCCGGCCCCGGCATCATCATCTCCGCCTCGGGAATGGCGACCGGCGGGCGCGTCCTGCACCACCTCCTCCGCCGCCTTCCCGACGCGCGCAGCACCGTCCTCTTCGTCGGCTACCAGGCCGAAGGGTCGCTCGGGCGGCGGCTCGTGGAAGGGGAGCGGGACGTGACCGTCCTCGGGGAAGGGCTCACCGTGAAAGCGGAGATCCGGCAGATCCCGGCCCTCTCGGCCCACGCCGACGCCAACGAGATCATCGGGTGGATCCGCTCGGCTCCCGTTCCGCCGAAGCTCGTCTACCTCACCCACGGCGAGCCGGCGGCGCAGGACGTCTTCGCCGCCCGACTCCGCTCGGAGCTCGGACTGGACGTTCGCGTCCCCGAGCCCGACGACGTCGTGGAGGTCTGACCTGGGCCGGGGCACCGGGGCTTTCCCCGTCCGCGCCCCCGAGCTCAAGGGGATCGGGCGGGCCCTCGCGCTCGCGTGGGTGGTCCTTCGCCGGAGCGGCCGATCGTTCCTCGACGGGCGCGGCGTCGGCCTCGCCGCCGGTCTCGCCTACTCCTCCCTCCTCTCGTTCATCCCGCTCGTCGCCGCGGTCACCGTCCTCACCTCGACCTTCTTCGGCGAACGGGGGACGGGCTTCTTCCGGCTTCTCCGCTTCTTCGTCCCCGGCACCTCGCGCGAGGTCCTGCAGGGGGTGGAGGCGCTCGTCGACGAGGCCCAGGCGGCCTCGTGGGTGGCGACGGCGCTCCTCGTCCTCACGTCGCTGCGCGTCTACTTCGACGTCGAGGGGGCCGCGAACCACCTCTGGGGGACCCTCCGGCCGAGGCGCATCAGTCAGAGGCTCTCCCTCGCCGTCCTCGTCGTCGTCTTCGGGCCGGTCGCACTCGGGGTCGCGACCTCGTTCCTCCTCGAGTCGGGTCTTCCCCTCACGCAGCTCCACCTGCGCGGCCTCCTGGCGTCGATCGTCGGGCTGACCCTCGTCTACAAAGTCATCCCGTCGTCCCAGGTCCGGTGGGGCGCGGCCGCGGCGGCCGGAGTCCTCGCCGGCATCGGGCTGACCGGCCTCCGGCAGCTCTTCACCCTCGGGTTCGTCGCTGCCGCCGGCGCCGCGAAGGTCTACGGCGCGATCAGCGCCATCGCCGTCTTCGTCACGGTCACCGGCTTCGCCTGGACCATCCTCCTCTTCGGCTTCTCGTTCGCGCACGCCGTCCAGTTCCGCGACGAGCTCCTCGCCCACGACGCCCCGCCGCCCGCCGCGAAGAAACCGGGCGCGCTCGAGGAGGCGGTGCAGCTCCTCCTCCGCCTGACCGAGGCGTGGCACGCGGGCGTCTCCCTCGACGTCCCCTCGCTGGCCCAGGCCTGCGGCCGCCCTCCCGACGACCTCAGGTCCCGGCTGAAGCGGCTCGGCAACGCGGGGCTCGTGGAGGTGACGGGAGAGTGCGTCCGCCTGGCGCGCCCCCCCGACACCGTCACCCTCTATGCCGTCGCCCGCGCCGTGGGCGAGGCGGCGCCCCGCGCGGTTCCCACGGCAGCCGAGCCCGTCGCGGCCATCCTCCGAGCCCTCTACCTGCGCGCCGACGCCGAGGAGCGGGGCGTGCTGCAGGGGACCAGCCTCGAGGACGTCTACCGGCCGCACGCGCGGCGCCGGTCCGAGAGCGAAGGGAGCAGCGACCTCCGCCTCGGCCCGCCGGAAGCCCAGGCCCGGCGCGGAGCGGGGAAGGGGGAGGGGCACGGTTCCGGGGTTCATCCCGCGCTCCCCGCGACCGGAGCCGTCGCGGGGCCTGCGGAAGGCGACGGTGCCAGGTTCGCGATGGGCTCGGCACCGGGCGGCACTTCGAACGGCTCTCCGAACGCCTCCGATTGACGAATCCGCCCGTACCGGCTAGATTCTCCGACCCCACGGTGGGGCTGTAGCTCAGCTGGGAGAGCGCTAGAATCGCACTCTAGAGGTCGGGAGTTCGATCCTCCTCAGCTCCACCATTCAATTTAAAAGACTTAGCGCCGGGCGAACCCCGGCGCGTTTTCTTTGGAGGGGCCTTCCGCTCCCCCTCCGCTCCGCCGGGAGTCGGTTTCAACCAGATCGGCCTTTCCACTCTGCGCCTCCAAAACGCCTCGGTTTTCTGGACACGAGCAGGGATGGACCCGACAAAGCAGACAAAAGGGCAGTCCGCCGGTGACGCCGCGCCCGGCCTCACTTCAGACGAGGCTGGGGCGCACCTTCGTTTTCCGGTCAGTCCGTCGAGCTGGCTATGTCGCGACTCGCGCCAGCGGATGCGTTGGGAAGGGCGCGACCTGGCGAAGGGAGCCTGGGATGCGTGCCGCGACTGCAAGATCGCTACTTCTTCACTGTCGTTCCATCGGCGGCACCGCAGACCCACCATAGGCGAGGGAGGCATGGACGCACCGCTGGTACTTGCCGGGCGGGGCATCTCAGCCACGGCGTGAACGGCTACGTCCACATGTCAGCCGGTGAGTCGTCCTTGACCTTCGCGGGGGGGGCCTCGGTGCGGATCGCCCACTCCCCCAACTCGACGGACGGTCGCGTGGCGTCGAGCAGGCGGAGCCGGAGAGGCTTCAGAAAGCCATCCCTCCGATACCACGCCGTGCGCGCCGAGTACTCGTCGAGCGCGCGGGCGATCGCGCTGGCGAGGTGGTCGCGCTCGCTCGCGGAGCCCTCGCCGCTCAGCACCACGTCGATCGTGACGGCGGGGACGAGAGTTTCGGCGACCGTGATGCTGATGAACCACGCGGGGGTGGCAAGAGTGGCAGCCCCCGGACCCGGATCGCGCGCGACGTCGATCTGCTCGTTCAGCAGTTCACGTAGCCCCTTTCCGACGTTGCTCGCGAAGACGTAATGGCGCAGGGCGGACAGCAGCAGGGGGCTGAGTTCCTCGAATGAGAGCGGCTCCAGCATCTCTGCGTTCCGCACGTCCTGCTTCACCATCTTGGCGCCGCCGAGGTGGATGCGCCGCTTGCCGATGAAGACGCGCAGCTCGTCCGGCAGGTCAGGCAGCTGCAGCAGAGCCTCCGCGACGCCGAGCTCGAAGGGGTAGTCCTCGCGCAGCACGTCGAGGATCATGAGCCGCTCCGCGTCGGCGACGGTCGCGACGGAGCACTCCGAGTCGTCTCGGTCCGGCCACGGACGCCGCTGCGGGTCGTAGAGTCGCTGCACCAGCCGCACCTGCACGGCCTCGTCGGCGTCGTCGAACGACTCCCCGAAGGCGTGGATCGCCCACGTGAACACCTGCCGCAGCAGCGCCCGTTTGACCTCCAGGAACGGCACCTCGGGCAGTCCCGGCACGCCCTTGTAGACGCGGTCGCCGTGACCGGGAATCTGGTCGTACAGGTCCAGGAAATAGTCGATGTAGCCGCGCACCGTTTGCCGCCTCTCGTCGTACCCCTGGGGCTCCAGCAGAGCCGTGGTGCGCGTGACGATGGCGCCGACGATGCCAAGAGCGACGACCTCGTCGTTCGCAGGAGAGGTGGCCTTGGTCACGACGTCCATCAGGAGTCGCCGCGCGACGCCGTCCCACTTCTCTTCCGGGACGGCGGCCATCGCGCTCGTGGCCATCGTGTGGGCCTGCTTGTAGGCGGTCGTGGACGACGGGTTGGGCAGTTTCCTTTTCGACATAGATCCTCCATGCCCCCTCGAGGGCATTGCGCCGGGTGTGCGCCCTCAGGCGCGCCGGGCAAGTCGTCAGATCAAAAGAACTCGATCTCCCCTCGATAGATTCCAGCCTGGCGTAATAGGCTATCAGTGATAGGGACGGCGATGAGCACGGGATGCGGGGACCAGGGAGTCGGGCCTGAAAAGCGGGTCGTCGACGTTGTGGCGCGCCCGGCCGGACGGCCGCCCCGCTTCGGTGGGGAGGGTGGATCAGTCCATGACGAGTTGCGGGCCGAAATGCTGAGACTGATGGATGACGAGGAGGAACCGTCCTGCCTCGACGAGCCTGCCCGCCGCTTGCTCCGGGAGGCACGCGACAACTTCGTCCGCATGGGGCTTGGGACTCGAAGGCTCGTACGCAGCGGATCGACGACGCATCCCCCCGAAGCACTCGCCGCGGCGGTTCTGAACAAGGAATCCGAGAAGTACGATGGTTTCCTCGACGAGTCGCTCCTGTCCGCCGAATACGCCCGGAGGAATCTCGATGCCGAGGGCGAGTGGCGGGCGGTCGAGTCGATCGTCAGAAGCGGTGAGGGCGACCCATGAGCACCCAGCGGCCGCCGGACGGCGCCTACCTCCTCTTCATGCTGGTTCTGAGCTTCCTGTCGCTGGCGATCCTGGGTGCCGGGGTGATGGTGCCTCTCGGATCCGACGAGCGACGGATCCTCGAACTCGGCGACAACGTGGTCTGCGTGTTCTTCTTCGCAGACTTCGCCGTCTCCCTGTTCCGGGCCGAGAACCGCTGGCGCTACTTCCGCACGTGGGGCTGGCTCGACCTCATCTCGAGCATTCCCGCCGTCGATTTCCTTCGTGTGGGGCGAATGGCGAGGGTACTGAGGATCGTCCGTGTCCTGCGCGGGGTTCGGTCCGCCAAGGTGCTCGCGGACGCACTCCTCCGCCGGCGAGCCGAGGGGACGTTCCTCGCGGCGACGCTCGTCTCGATCATCCTCGTCGTCATCGGGAGCGTCGCCATCCTGCACTTCGAGACGGTGCCGGAGGCGAACATCAAGGGCCCCGAGGACGCGCTCTGGTGGGCCGTCGTCACCATCACGACCGTCGGATACGGAGACCGGTACCCCGTGACCCCGGAAGGCCGAATCCTCGCGGCGACGCTGATGATCGCCGGCGTCGGGCTGTTCGGAACCTTTTCGGGATTCGTGGCCTCCTGGTTCCTCAAGCCTTCGGCGACAGAGGCATCGGAGGAAAGGGAGGAGCTCCGTGCAGAGGTGGAACGACTCAGGTCGGCGCTCGAGGACAAGCAGCGGCTCCACGGAGCAGGAGAGCAGCGCAAGGAGAAGGCAGAGCCTGAGATAACATGACCGGTCGTGGCGGCGACACCTGACTGTCTCGCGAGTCGGGCGGTGGCCCCCCCGTCCGGGACTGTGGGCCGGTGCGCAGGCCCCCGCCCGGGCTTCACGATCGTTCTCGCGGTCGCGGCAAGTCTGGGCGCCTCCGGATGCTCGAAGCCTTCGAGCCATCTCTCCGCGGAGCTCGTCGAGGAGCTTCTGGTCGCGCGCCTCGCGGATCCGGCGAGGGTGGCCGCACTCGTGACGCAGCGTACGGGGGCGTCCGTTCGGTCGGGCGACCGGCGCGACCTGGGCGACGAGCGCCAGCAGGGGCTGCTCGGGATCGATCGTCTCGACTTGAGCGGCTCCGCCGGCTCGCGGTCGATCCCCGGGGCCGTCGTTGCCGGATGGGCGTGGGTGAGCCGTGAGGAGTCGTGCCTCCCCGAGCACAACAGCGCCCGCGCGGCGGCGATCTGGATCGCGACGTCCATCGCCGCCGAAGGAGCGAATCGAGACGCGCCGCCCTTCGACGTCGACGGCCTCGCGAAGGCCGTCGCGACACTCCAGATCCCCGAAGGCCAGAAGTGGACGGCCGGGATTCTCGGAGATCCGGGGAATCCGACGCTTCTCCTCGAGACGGTCCCCGCCGAGACGATCACGGCGGGCGGCCCCGTACCGTGGGTGCTCCTCGCGTTTCGGGCCGAAACGCCTGCCGGCAGGGCCGCCCTGGCGCGGCTCGCCGCGGGCGCACGCCTCGAGCTCGCCGAGCGCCCCGCTCTCTTCGCGTTTCGAAGCGGTGCCGACGCGTTTCTGAGGCCCGGCGTGTCTCCGCGCCCGACGGAGGGAATCGCCGAGGCCCTTCCGCCGCCACCGAGCCTGTCCCCGCACGTCCGCGACGCCGTCGTGACCTACGAGGGCTACGACGACATCCCCGAGTCCTGGCCCAACCCGTCGAAAAGGGTCATCCACGGGCGCAGGCGACTCGTCCGGGTCCTCTTCGACAGCGAGGAGAGACTCGTCGGTCTCTCCGCGGAGGTCGTTCAGGCCGACCCCGCCGAGTACTTCATTGGGGGCTGGTACAAGTCTGGCGAGAAGGACCTCCTTCGCCAGTGGAAGACCTTCCTCGCGAACCACACCCGCAAGGGGAGGGGAGACTCGGACATCGAACCGCTCCGCTGCGCGTGGCCGGGGTTCCTGCCGCGCCCCTGGTGGTTCGAGGAGCCGGCCGAGCTGCCCGTCCATATCGGAAGCAGCGCCTCCTACAGCTACCCGATGTGGGGCGCGGGCGGCGTGACGCAGGCCCGGGGCATCCGCTACGCCTGGTTCAGCCTCGATGAGGAGGGGACGGTCCGCTACTGCGTTCACCAGACAGAGGACGCGCGACGGGACTATCGCTGGGTTCTCGGGGACCATCCCGGATTCGAGGCGAAGCCGTACCCGGGCTTCCCCAGGCCGGCGAGGGCGGACCTTCCGGGGGAGGGGCGGGACGAGGTTCCGTTCTACGACGGCATGCTCATGCTCGATACCCCGACGCGGCCCAGGATCTCGCCGGGCTCAAACCCGCTCTTTTACGGACCGCTCTTCCCCGAAGAAGTGGATTCAATCGTCCTGAGATTCCTCCCGGAAACAGAGGCGGACTCCCGTCGTCCCTGGGGAAAGCTGCCGAGATGAAGAACCGGTTGATCGGGACTTTCGCCGCTCTCGCCGTCGTACTCGGGGCGCTCTGGCTCGTGATTCCGGGGAGAGGCCCCAAGGTCGGCGTCCTCGACATGGGCAACGCCCTTCTCGCGAGAGAAAAGGGAGACGCCCGGCTCCTGGACGTTCTCGCCGCGACCTTCGACCGCCCCTGGCGGAGCCAGCCTTCCGGCGCGGGCGGCCCTCGGCGGCTCGACCTCCAGGCCCGCGACCCCTTCGGGAAGATTCCGGACCTCGTCGGCGCCGCGAGCTACTTCGCCGAGGGAGGCGTCGAGATCGGTATCCTCGCCATTCCGGCACCCGGTGTGAGCGACGCCTGGGCCGAACGACAGGCGCTCGCCGTGGCCCGGTACTTCGTCTCCCCGTCTCCTGATCTCGACCAGCTCCTCGAAACCATGCGGACGACCGGGCCGGGTCCTCGGTGGCTCATCGGGGAGCCTGCGAAGACGAAGGGACCGCTCCTGCTCTTCTCGCCTCCGCTTCCGGACGTCTTCGCCGCGTCGGGCTTCCTCGTCGTCGCGGTCCGGGCGGGAGACGACGTCCGGCGTGCCGGCCTGGAGCAGCTCTCTGCGCGCCTCGGCGCGCGGATCGCTCAGGGCGGGCTCTCCCGGAGCGTGTCACCGCCGCCTCCCGTCCCGGCTCCGCCGACGGCGAACGGGATCCCGTCCGCCTTCCGGACGGCGCGGCCGCTGGTGACGGGCGACATCACGATGGGCGAGGCGCTGCGCCGTTATCGCGAGATGGCTCAGGTCAAGGGAGTGGATTTTCTCTCGATGAGCTTTCCCCAGGTTCCCGTCTCCGGCCACGACGCGAATCTCGTGATGTTCGAGAACTACTGGTCGACGAGTCTCCTGTGGGTCACCCTCCAGGTCCTCCCGGAAGGCGTGCTCGTTGCCGGGGGCGTTCCCATCGGCTCGCCCGAAGCGGCGGCTCTCCAACGGCTCCCGATCCTGGAGATCGGCGCGTCGTCCTCGATGCCGGGCCAGCTCGTCTGGAGCGGAAGCCTCGTCCGCGCCCACGTCGTTCCCCCGAAAGGGCTCGTTTTCGAGGTCAACGAGCTCGCGCTCGAATGGAGGCCCCGGTAAACGGACCGGTTCCGCAGGTTCCCGGAAGAACCTACGCTCCGGCCAGCTCCCGGATCCGGGCTTCCAGCGTTTCGAGGACGACCGGCTTGGTCAGGTATTCGTCGGCGCCTGCGGCCAGGATCCGTTCCCGGTCGCCGCTCATGGCGAGCGCCGTCAGCGCGATCACGCGGGGGCCCCCGTCGCCGCCTTCGGCCCTCAGCTGCCGGAGCACCTCGAGCCCGTCCATCCCCGGAAGCTGGATGTCCAGGAGGATGACGTCCGGGCGCAGGGTGGTCGCCAGGTCCAGCCCCTGCATGCCGGACGTCGCCACCGCGAGGCGAATGCCCGAGGAGCCGAGGTAGGTCGCCAGGACCTCGGCGGCCGCCGGGTCGTCGTCGATGAGGAGTACGACCGCGCCCCTGGCGGGTGGCACCGGTCCCCGCCGGTCGGTCTCTGCGGCGGTCGGGCGGGCGGAGGGATGGGAGGGCCCGGCATTCGGAGCCCAGGGAAGGACGACGTGGAACCGGCTTCCGCGGCCCGGCTCGCTCTCCACCTCCACGCTCCCGCCGTGCAGCTCCGCCAGCTGCCGGACGAGGGCCAGGCCCAGGCCGGTGCCGGTGTGCTCGCGAGCCAGCCGGGTGTCGAGCTGCGTGAACGGCTTGAAGAGCTTGCCGAGGTCCTCGCGGGCGATGCCAGGACCGGTGTCGGAGACGACGAATCGAATCTCGCCGCGTTCGGGATCGACGCGGGCCTCGAGTGCCACCCGGCCCCCGGCAGGCGTGAACTTGACCGCGTTGGAGACGAGGTTGAAAAGGACCTGGTGCAGTCGCCGGGCGTCGGCCATGACCCGGGACGCATTCGGGTCTACGTCGACGGTCAGGCCGATGCGCTTCCGGTCGGCGGCCGCCTGGATCATCGAGATGCTCGCCCTGCAGACGCCGGCGACGGAGCAGGGCTCCGGCTGGAGCACGACGTGGCCCGCCTCGATCTTCATCACGTCGAGGATGTCGTTGATGAGGGAGAGGAGGTGCCGGCCGCCTTCCTCGATCACCTGCAGCGAGCGCTGCTGTCGCTCGTTGAGCGGGCCGCTGCGTCCGCTCCTGAGGACCTCGGCCATCCCAAGGACGCCGCTCAGTGGCGTCCTCAGCTCGTGGCTCATGCTCGCCAGGAATTCGTCCTTGAGCCTCGCGGCCCGCCCGAGCGCCTCGTTGGCGGACTCCAGCTCGCCCGCACGGACCCTGAGGGTCTCCGTGGCCTCCTCGAGGGCCTTCTCGGCGGCCTTCCGGTCCGTGATGTCGAGGAGGTCGGTCATCAGGTGGAGCGGGGCCCCGAGAGGATCCCTGAGGAGGCACGTCCGGACCCTCGCCCAGACGACTCTGCCATCGCGGGTCACGTAACGCTTCTCCACGTCGACGATGTCGCGTTCCCCGGCAAGGAGCGCCCGGATCAGCTCCGCGGTCTCGGCCAGGTCGTCGGGATGCGTGACCGTGGCGATCGTGCGCGACTGCAGCTCCTCCGCCGAGTAGCCGAGGAAAGCGCAGAGGGCCTTGTTGACGCGGATCAATCGGCCGTCCGGCGCGGTCATGGACTTGCCGACCGACGAAAGCTCGAAGAAAGCGGTGAAACGTTCTTCGGCTCGCTTCCGCTCCGAGACGTCCCGGATGTTCGCGGTGATCCATCTCGCTCCCGACGGGTCCGTGACGATGGTGGAGACCACTTCCCCGGGAAAGACGGACCCGTCGGCCCGGACGTAGTCGAGCTCGCCCCGGAAGGTGCCCGTGAGCTCCCTCTCGGCAAGGGCGGCCGGCAGGCGGGGATCGTTCGGGTCGACGAGGCCCGCCCTCCCGATCCGGCACATCTCCTCCTTGCTGCGCCCGAACATCCGGCAGGCCGCAGGGCTGGCGCCGACGACCTTGCCGCTGCGATCGGTCACGAAGATCGCCTCGGTGCTGTTGTCGATGGCTCGCTGGAAACCGTCCCTCTGCGCCGCAAGCTCCGCCGTCTCGAGATGACGGTCCGTGATGTCGACGAAGGTCGTGACGACCGCGCGAATCGACCCGTTCGGCCCGGGGAGAGGCTCCGAGCTGACCGAGATCCAGCAGGCCGCTCCGTCCGGCTTGCGGAGCCCCATGACGACGTCCCGGAGGGGCTCGCCGGTCCGGAGAGTGACCATCGCCGGGTGGGTTTCCCCGGGGAACGGGGAGCCATCCTCCCGTATCGCCTGCCAGCTCGGATCCAGCGAGGTGCGCCCGGCCATCTGGCTGCGCGTGAGGCCGAGAATCCGCTCCGCCGCCGGGTTGCAGATGACGATCTCGCCGCTCGCCAGATGGAGCACGACGCCCTCCGGCAGCGCCTCGAAGGCGGCCACGGCGTAGTTCTCGCCGATGACGAGTCCGGGAAGGGGAGGCCCGGTTGGGGCCACCTCTTTCGGACTCTCAGCCGGTTTCTCGGACACGCTCCCTGTCATTGCCGTGGCGACCCAAATCGATGATACGCGGGCACCCGCGGGGCCTCCTCCTCGCCGTGGGTCCGGCGGGCCTTCTGCACGCCGGCGGCGAGTTCCCTGGGCACGGTGTCCAGGGAACCCGCTGCGGCGAGCCGAACGCCCCGGCCGGTCTCAGAAGGAGGCCGAGGCCCCCACGGCGAACGTCCGCCCCTGGCCCGGGAAGCCCGACTCGCTCTCGTAGTCGGCGTCGAGGAAGTTCCGGACGGCGACGTGGAGCTTCACTCCCTTCACGACTTCCTGGGTGACCTTCGCCCCGAGGAGGGTGTAGCCGCCGACCTCCTTGACGGGGTCGGTTGGGTAGATGGGCGACGGGAGGCTCGAGTACATCGACCCGACGTAGACGGCATCCAGGTCGAGAACCGTCCTCGGCCCCGGGATCGTGTACTGCGCGAGGAAGCCCGCCTTGTGGGCGGGGACGTTCGTCACGTCGTCCGTGACGCGCACGTCGCTCTGGTCCGCGGAATGGACGTAGGTGTAGTCCGCGCGGAGGGAGAGATCCGGGACGGGGGTGACCTCGACGACCGTCTCGAAGCCGGCCATCCGGACCTTCCCGATGTTCTGGTAGATGTTCAGGGTGCCCGATCCGTTCCGCGAGATCAGGTTCCGGACGTCGTAGTAGAAGGCCCCGAGTTCCAGCCGGACGGCCGCCCCGAGCGGCTGCGAGAGGCTGACGGTCGTGTTGAGGCTCTTTTCGGACTTCAGCGCCGTGTTCCCGTTCTTCGACGAGTAGAGCTGAGAGAGGGTGGGGAAGCGGCTCTTGCGGGCGAGCGCGGCGTTCACGACGGTCCCTGTCGCCGATCGCCAGACGAGGCCCGCCATCGGGTTGACCTGCGAGTCGCTCGGCGTCGCGAGCGGGTCCTGGCGGACGAAGTCGCCCGTCGTGCCGTCCGTGATGTTGCGGGTCGCGTTCGAGACGTCGAACCAGTCGGCCGAGATCCCCGCGACGGCCGAGAGGCCCTTTCCGAGCTCCAGCGAGTCCTCGAGCCCGACCGACCCGGTGATCGAGCTCGACTCGGCGAACGGGAGGTAGGCGTCGTCGCGCTCCCGGTGAGCGTCGTCCTTCAGGTGCGCCGCCAGGCGAAGGGTGTTCGAAGGGGCCATCTTCCACTCGCCGAGGAGCGAGCCCCCCGCGAGCGTGTCGTCGTAGCGGCTCACCGCGATCTGCTCGCGGTGCTCGGGGTCCTTGTAAGAGACGAAGTCGTCGACATGCACGTGGTAGAAGCCCTTCGCCTTGAGAGTGAAGCCCGGGGCGAGCTGGTGCTTGCCGTCGAGGTCGACACCGAGGTCGCGATAGGTCGGGATCTGGTTGAACTGGGAGAACGCGGGCCGCTTCAGGAAGACCTGCACGCTCTCGGTCGAGGAGGGGGCGCCCTTGTCGCGGTCGAAGTAGTGGACGTTGACGAAGAGGGCGGAGGTGGCGGACGGCTCCCACCCCACCTTCCCCCAGACGTTCAGCGACTTCGTGTCCGAGTGCTGCCGCTTTCCACCGTCCTCGAGGACGGCCGGCGTCGTCTTGCTCGGGTTCTTCTGGACGATCGTCCCGACCTTCGGGTCGTAGGAGCCCGAGACGGGCGTCCCGCCGCTCGTCTCCCCCGAAACGTTCAGCCAGTAGCTGAGCGCGCCGCTCCGCTGGCCGTGGGTCGCGGAGAATCGGCCGGTGGCCCAGTCGCCCCCCTCGGCCCGGATCTCGGTGTGCGGGGTGGTGGCGGCGGTCTTGCTGATGATGTTGATCGTCCCGCCGAGGGCGTTGGCGCCGCTCAGCACGGAGGCGGCTCCCTTCGTGATCTCGATCCGGGCGACGTTGTCGGTCGGGATCTGGGCGAGGTCGAGCTTGCCGTAGTTCGTCTCGTAGTACGGGACGCCGTCGATCAGGACCTGGACCCGGCTCTGGTCGAAGCCGTGGACGTAGACCGTCGGCTCGTTCTTCCGGCCGGTCGAGACGCGAAGGCCCGGGACGCTGGCGAGAGCCTCGGCGACGTTCTTCGCGTTGTGGGCCGCGATCTCCTCGGCCGTCACGGCGACGGTCAGGGCGGTCGCGTCGACCTCGTCCGCCTCGGCGGTCACGGTGACGCGGGCGAGGGAGTAAGCCTCGTACTCCGGGGGAGGATCCTCCGCCCGGGCGGGGAGGGAGGTGAGGCCGATGCAGGTCACACCCAGGATCAGGAGACGGGATGAGTTGTTCACGAATCCTCCGCTTGAAGGTTGGCCTCGGCATCCGGCCTTCAGCTCCCACGGAGAAACTGCGACACTGGTGCCCGATGCCGGAGTAGGGACGTGACGAAATCGACGAAAGAACAGGGCGCCGAAGGCCCCGCCCCGGGCTCGGCGCGGCTGAGACCGAGGTTCCGGGTCGTGCGGGACGGCGAGGTCCTCGTCGGACCCGGGATGGTGGAGCTCCTCGAGAGGATCCGCCGGACCGGGAGCCTCCGCGTCGCCGCGGCAGAGCTGCAGATGTCGTACATGCACGCCTGGGGGCTCGTGAAGACGATGAATCGGGCTTTCAGGGACCCGCTCGTCGAGCTCTCCCGCGGCGGTGCGGAACGTGGCGGAGCGCGACTGAGCGCCCGGGGCGAGGAGGTGCTGGCCCTCTATCGGGAGCTGGAGGCCGAGGCCCTTCGCGCCGTGGCGGGCCCCTGGCAGCGCCTGGAGCGCCTTCTCTCCTGATCTCGAAGGGCCCGGCGGCCTCTGGGCGGCGAAGAACAAGCCGATCTATTCTACAGAAGATATCGGGACCCGGCCCGTTGCGAGTCGGACCGCCCGTCGGCAAGATGGCGGGATGAGAAGTCCCATGGTCCTGTCCCTCCTCGTCGGTCTTTCCCTCGCCGGCTGCTCGAAGTCCTCCGGGGCGGAGACGGGACCGTCGCAGGTCGCAGCGCTGGACCCGAAGGCGGTCGTGGCCCGGGTCGACGGCGCGCCCGTCACCGCGGCCGAGATGATGTCGGAGGCGAAGGCGCCGCTGGCGATGGCCGAGAAGCAGTACCTCGAGGAGGTGCACGCCCAGAAGGGGCGCGCGATCGACAGGATCGTCGAGAAGCGGCTCCTCGAGGCCCGGGCGAAGAAGGAAGGACTGACGGTCGAGGCGCTCCTCGACCGCGAGGTCGCGAGCAAGGTGCCGGAGCCCGCCGACGCGATCCTGCAGGCGGTCTACGACCAGACGAAGGCCGGCGGCCGCCCCCTCCCCCCGTTCTCCGACGTGAAGGCCGAGATCGCGGCTTTCGTGAAGGGGCAGACGGCCCAGGAGGTCCGGCAGGGGTTCCTGGCGCGGCTCCGCGCCGAATCGAAGATCGAAAGCCTCCTTCCCCCGCTCCTCCTGCCGAAGGTCACCTTCGTGGCGGACGGGCCGTCCCGGGGCGAGCCGAAAGCCCCGGTCACCATCGTCGAGTTCTCGGACTACGAGTGCGATTTCTGCGGCCGGGCGGAAGAGGTGGTCCGCAGGGTCCTCGCGGAATACGGAGGACGGGTCCGCCTCGTCCACCAGGCGTTCCCGCTGGCGGGCCACCCCCGAGCCCCCAAGGCGGCCGAGGCGGCGCTCTGCGCCGGGGAGCAGGGGCGTTACTGGGACATGCACGACGCGCTCTTCGCGATGCAGGCGGCGCTCGGCGTCGACGAATTGAAGGGGCGCGCCCGCACCCTCCAGCTCGACGTGCCGAAGTTCGACGCCTGTCTCGACTCGGGCCGGATGGCCCCGGTCGTCGAGACGAGCCGGAAGCTGGGAGAGCGGATCGGGGTGAACGCCACGCCTGCTTTCTACGTCAACGGCCGGCCGCTGTCCGGGTCGCAGCCGTTCGAGAGGTTCAAGGAGCTCGTGGACCTCGAGCTCGCGGCCGCGAGCCGCTGAGGCGTGCCGTGCCTGTTTTGCACGTGTGTCTCATTCGAGGGCACTGGGGGGATTTCGTTTGATTGAAGAGCCCCGGATCCTCATATAGGCCTACAATCGTCCGCTTCCAATTTCCTCTAGGAGGGGGTTCGTTTCCATGAGAGTAGAGGCGGAAAGAAATTCGTGGCGGATCGCGTCCACGGCGGTTCTGGCTTTCGGGGCTGTGCTGCTCCTCGGAGCCGGGAGCGCCCAGGCTGGCGTCAAGTACGTCGGTGACGGCGCCGTGCAGAACTCCCGGGGTGGCTGGGACCTCCCCAAGCAGGGCTCCTGCCCTGCGGACCTGACGGCGAAGACGCGTCCCGAGTGCGTCGCGCGCTTCTTCACCGCGGCGAACTCGGCGGCGTGCACCGCCCTCGGCTCGGCGGGCCAGTACTCGTGGAGCACCGGCGTCTGCGCCGACCTCGTCAACACGACGCAGACCGCCTGCACGGCGGCCGTGGATCGTCGCTGGAACGCCAACGGAACCTGCTCGATCGTCATGGACAGCGACGACCGCAACGACGTCGTCTGCGCCAGGCACGGCGGCACCTGGGTGACCACCGGGACCTGCATCGCCGCCTGGGTGATGCCGGCCCGGGACGACGCCGCGTACGGTCCGGGCGGCCTCCTGACGAGCTCGGGCGCGGGCGACCAGTGCCTCCGCTGCCACAACACCGTGACCCAGTACAACGGGCCGCGCGTGCGCGACACGAACTTCACGCTGGCGCAGGGCCACAAGAACATGTCCCGGCCCGTCAGCAGCACCTTCAAGCCGTGGGGCGGCCCCCCCTTCTCCTGCACGGGCCACCCGAGCGCCACGACGGAAGACGAGTGCGTCCACTCCGGCGGAACGTGGGACCCGTCGATCTATCCCTCGGATGACTCCGCCAACGTGTTCGACTGGACGAAGAACACGATCACCACGAGCGCCGGGACCTTCGACCTCAAGTGGATCTACGGCGACTGGCTCGCCGCGCTCCCCCGGGCGATCTACACGGGCGCCACGCTCAACAACATGAGCTACTCGTGCGGCCGCTGCCACACGACCGGCTGGACGAGCGACGCCGGGACGACCCCCAAGGCGAACAAGCACCCCGAGATGGACTTCCCGGGCATCACCTGGACCGGCACCGGGACGACCGGCCAGGTCAAGCTCGCCGGCGGCGTCGCGGGCGACAAGAACACCATGTCTTCCTGGGACCAGTGGGGCATCACCTGCTCCCGCTGCCACCAGTCCTCGGTCGACGACTCGACCACGGGCCCGCCGTACAGCGCCCCCGCGGGCATGTCGGCCCACCACAACAGCCTGACGACCCCGACGAACAACAGCGGCATCTGCACGGACACCCGCTGGACCAGCGCTCCCACGGGCTCGACGCTCGAGGCCGCCTGCGCGTCGACCGGCGGCACGTTCCTGACGGCCTGCAGCGTCAACCCGACGAACGCGGTCTGCACGGCGGCCGCCAATACGAAGGACAAGTGCACCGCGGTCTCCGGGACCTGGGTCGCGGCCTCGGCCGGCTGGTGCAGCAACGCGTACTACTCCGACTCGGCCAGCTGCGTCGCGAACAAGTACACCTGGGCCGAAGGCTGGTGCAAGACGGCGGACGACAGGACCGCCTGCACGGGCGGGACCGGCGACGCGGCGAAGACGTGGCGCCTGAACGGCACCCAGGCCTCCTGCCAGGTGGCCGGGGCCAAGTGGACCTTCGCTCGCTGCAGCGTCGAGGGCTTCTGCAACAAGGGAACCTGCACCGACTCCCGGTACGCCGACCAGATCGCCTGCACGTCTGCCGGCGCCTTCTGGTACGCGATCAAGTCGAAGTCCGTCTGTGACAGCGTCGGCGGGCAGTTCGCCTACGCCACCGACATCATCCGCTGCGAGAACGCCGGCGGCCGGTGGAACGGCAACTTCCCCAACCGCGGCCAGATCATCACGTCGGTCTGCATGGACTGCCACCGGCAGGAGACGAGCGGCTACCCGAACACGAACGGCACCTGCAGCAACGGCACCTCCACGACGCAGGGGGCCTGCATCGCGGCCGCGGGGACCTGGACGGAGAGCGGGAACGGCCTGCCGATCCTGGTCGGCCCGGTCCACGCGAAGGTCGACTACACGCTCCACTCGCACGCCAACCAGTTCCTCAACAGCCCGCATGCCAAGTTCAGCGGGAAGTTCGGCGAGATCGCGACGGGTACTTTCGACCTCGCCGGGGCCTCGAAGTACAAGAGCACGTTCATGACGACGGCCGAAGCCGGCAACACGGGGAACGGCTGCACCGGGTGTCACGAGGTTCACACGAGCATCGTCACGGGCGAGAGGCCCTTCCGCTCCGACTGCGCCGAGTGTCACCACGTCAAGAGCCTCGAGCGCGTTGCTCACCCGAAGGGGGCCGGCACGCCGTTCGAACACATGGAAGAGGACCCGATGGAGTCGTGTGTGTCGTGCCACATGCCGGGCGGCGTCCACCTCTTCCGGATCAACACCAGCAAGGAGTACTCGACCTTCCCCCTGCCGCAGGCGATGTCGGGCATTACCAATGCGACCACGGCCGCGGACGGCGCCTACACGAACGCGGTCTGGGTCGACCTCGACGACGCCTGCGGCCAGTGCCACGGTGGCGGCGCGGCGAACGTCAAGACGACCGGCACGGTCGCGACGGCCTCGGCCAGCCTGACCGTGGCCAGTTCGACGGGACTCGCCGTCGGGCAGAAGATCCGGGTCGCCGGGGCCGGCGCGTACTATTACGACGAGATCGGCCACAGCGGCAAATACGTCGACTTCGACACCCACATCAAGGCGGTCGCGGGCAACGTGGTCACTCTCGCCGGCAACGCGACCAGGGGGGTCACGAACGCCGTCGTCACGCAGAACGCGACGAAGAACGGCGCCAGCTACCAGACCAAGGTGGCCCTCTCGACGCTTGCGAAGGGGATGCACAACGACACCCCGCAGGCGTTCTTCGTGGCGGCCCAGGGCGCCAACGAGCTGACGGTCGCCGTCGACGCCTCGGCCTCCCGGTGCAATGGCAGCCTCGAGAACTGCTCCTTCGACTGGAACTGGGGCGACGGCACCGACCACGGCAAGACCGTCACCGCCACGCACACCTACATGAGCGCGGGGAACTACACCGTGACGCTGACCGTCGAAGAGGAAGAGACCGGCATCGGGACCGCCTCGCAGACGTTCGCCGCCAAGGCGATCCCCGGCGCGCCCGTCGTGACCGGCACCTGCACTCCCGACTACCCGAAGGCGAGCGTGAGCTGCTCGGTGACCGTGCCCGCAGGGGGCTACGCGAGCGTCTCCTTCTACTTCGGTGAAGGCTACGGCATCGACACGGTGACGAGCCCGGCCGCCGGGACGCTCACCAAGACCCACACCTACACCCTGTTCGACAACTACACGATCTACGCGAAGGCCGTGAACGCGGCGGGCCAGTCGTCGAAGGCCCCGATCGGCTACATGTCTCGCGGAATGTTCGTCAACGACAAGAACAGGTAGGACGTCCCGGAAACCCGGGGCCGGCGGGGCGACCCGCCGGCCCCTTTCCCGATCGATCGAACCCAGGGCCGCGGCGACGCGGCCCTTTCGATTGGAGGGGTGCCCGGGCGTGGGAGATCAGCGCGCGGGGGAGAGGTCTCCGCGCCGCTCGAGCACGCGGACCACCCGATCGATCGCCTCCTCGAGGCCGATCTCGCCGGTCGGCAGCCGGAGGTCGGGAGAATCGGGCGGCTCGTAGGGGGACGTCACTCCGGGAAAGGGACCCAGCTCGCCCCGCCGCGCCCGCGCGTAGACCTCGTCCGCGTCCCGCGCCTCGCAGGCGGCGAGGGACGCCGCGCAGTGGACTTCCACGAACCGCGCCGCTCCGACGACGTCGCGGGCGAGCTGACGGTCCGCGGCGAGCGGGGAGACGAGCGCCACGATGGCGACGAGCCCCGCGTCGTTGAGGATCCGGGCCACCTCTGCCGCGCGCAGGACGGCGGACGTCCGGTCGTCCGGACCGAAGCCCAGGTCCTGGCTGATCCCGTGGCGAAGCGCGGTGCCGTCGAGGACGGATGCGGTGTGTCCGCCGTCCACGAGCCGCCTCTCGAGGCCGAAGGCGATGGACGACTTTCCCGAAGCGGCGAGGCCGGTGAGCCAGACGGTCACGGGGCGCTGGCCGAGCAGGCGCTCCCTCTCGGCGGGGGAGACGAGCGAAGAGCGCCGCGGCCCCGCCGGGCGGGTCTCCCTGAGGGCCGGCTGGGTCGCGAGGACCATCCCCGCGGCGAGGATCCGGTGGTCGGCCGGGTCCTCGAGGACGAGGGCGCCCATCGACCGGTTCCGGGCGTAGGGGTCATGCGGCACCGCTCGCGTGAGGGTGAGGGCCGCGCGCCCGATCTCGTTCGGGCCGAGAGAGTCCGCCGGAACTCGCCTGAGCGTCGTCACGTCGATGCCGTAGCGGAGCGCGGAAACCGTAGCTCCGGAGGTCGAGGTGCCGATCCGGAGCTGGTACGGCCGGCCCCTCTCGAGGGGCCGGCCGTCCATCCAGACGAGCATCGCCTCGACGTCCCGGGAGAGGGACGGGAGGTTGCCGGGATGGGAGAGGACGTCTCCCCGGCCGACGTCGACCTCGTCTTCCAGTGAGACCGCCACCGCCATCGGGGCGAAGGCCTCGGCGAGGTCGCCGGACGGGCCGAGGATGCGCGTCACCCGGCTCGTGAGGAGCGACGGCAGGACGGTCACCTCGTCTCCCACTCGGACGATGCCCGAGGCGATCGTCCCGGCAGAGGCCCGCGAACCGTCCGGCCCGCGCAGCACGCTCTGCACGGGGAGGCGCAGGTCGACGAGGTTGCGGTCGGAGGCGACGTGGACGGTCTCGAGGTGCTCGAGGAGGGGCGGGCCCTGGTACCAGGGGGCGCTGCCCCCCTTCCTGACGACGTTCTCTCCGGTGAGCGCCGAGAGAGGGAGGAACGTGACGTCCGGGGATTCGAGGCGCGCGGCGAAGCCGGTGAACTCCTCCCGGATCCGTTCGAACACGTCGCGGTCCCAGCCGACGAGGTCCATCTTGTTGACCGCGACGACGAGGTGCCGGATCCCGAGGAGCGAGGCGATGAAGGCGTGCCGGCGGGTCTGCCTGGCGACGCCGAGGCGGGCGTCGACGAGGAGGACCGCGAGGTCGCACGCGGAAGCGGCCGTCGCCATGTTCCGGGTGTACTGCTCGTGGCCCGGGGCGTCGGCGATGATGAACTTCCGGCGTGGCGTCCCGAAGTACCGGTACGCCACGTCGATGGTGATCCCCTGCTCGCGCTCGGCCTTCAGGCCGTCGACGAGGAGGGAGAAGTCGAGCGGCAGGCCGCTCACGCCGAGCCGCGCGGTGTCGGCGCGGGCCGACTCGAGCTGGTCGTCGTAGACGCCGCTGGCGTCGTGGAGGAGCCTCCCGATCAGCGTGCTCTTGCCATCGTCGACGCTCCCCGCCGTCAGGAACCTGAGGAGGCTCCGCTCGCGGTAGGCCTGGAGGAAGTCGCGGAGCGGGGCGGTGGTCAGAAGTAGCCCTCCCGCTTCTTCAGCTCCATCGAGCCCGACTCGTCGTGGTCGATGAGCCTCCCCTGGCGCTCCGACCGGTGCGCGCCGACGAGCTCGAGGACCACCTCTTCGACCGACGCCGCCGTCGACTCGACCGCGCCGGTCAGAGGCCAGCAGCCGAGCGTCCGGAAGCGGACCATCCGGGTCTCGGGCGCCTCGCCCGGAAGGAGCCCGAGCCGGTCGTCGTCGAGCATCAGCAGTGTCCCGCCGCGCTCGACGACGGGCCGCGGGGCCGCGAAGTAGAGAGGGACGACGGGGATCTTCTCGACCAGGATGTAGAGCCAGACGTCGAGCTCCGTCCAGCTCGAAAGAGGGAAGACCCGGACCGACTCGCCCTCTCCGGCGCGTGCCGACCAGAGGTTCCAGAGCTCGGGCCTCTGCCGCCGCGGGTCCCACTGGTGGTGCCGGTCGCGGACGGAGAAGACGCGCTCCTTGGCGCGGGACATCTCCTCGTCGCGGCGGGCGCCGCCGATCGCCACGTCGAACCGGTGGAGGTCGAGGGCTTCCTTCAGCGCCTCCGTCTTCATGACGCGCGTGTAGTGCTGCGCGCCGTGCTCGACCGGGTGGATCCCCTCGGCGACGCCCCGGGCGCTCGTGTGGACGAGCAGCCGGAGGTCCAGCTCCTTCGCGGTGCGGTCCCGGAAGGAGATCATCTCCCGGAACTTCCACGTCGTGTCGACGTGCAGGAGCGGGAAGGGGAGCGGTGCGGGCGCGAACGCCTTCCTCGCGAGGTGGAGAAGGACCGAGGAGTCCTTTCCGATCGAGTAGAGGAGGACGGGGCTCCGGGCCTGGGCCGCGGCTTCTCGGAGGATGTGGATGCTCTCGGCTTCGAGCGCCGCGAGGGTGTCGAGGACGTACGAGGTCACGCCCGCCCCCCGCGCGCGTCCGCCGCGCCCTCGTCGCCGGGGGCGAGCCCCCGTTCCCGGAGCGTTGCGAGCAGGCGGCCGACGCACGCTTCCACCCCCTCCTCGGCGGAGCGGAGAACGACGTCGGGCCGCGACGGCGCCTCGTAGGGCGCGCTGACACCCGTGAACGACGGGATCTCCCCGGCCCGGGCCTTCGCGTAGAGGCCCTTCGGGTCTCGCGCCTCGCAGGCGGCGAGAGGGGCGTCGAGGAAGACCTCGACGAAGCGATCGGCCCCGACGAGCTCGCGGGCCCGGTCGCGCTCGGAGGCGTGGGGCGAGATGAGCGAGACGATGGCGACGAGACCTGCGTCACGGAGGATCGCGGCGACCTCGGCCGCCCTCCTCACGTTCTCGCGCCGGTCGGCGTCGGAGAAGCCGAGCCCGGCATTGAGGCCGGTCCGGAGGCCGTCTCCGTCGAGGACGTAGCAGGCGACGCCGAGCGAGGCGAGGCGCGCCTCGAGCGCGCGCGCGACCGTCGACTTCCCCGACCCCGACAGCCCCGTGAGCCAGACGACGCACCCCTTCTGCCCGAGGGTCCGCTCTCGGTCTTCGGCCGTCATGGTGCCGTCGTGCGGGTGGAGATTCGTCGGAGTGCTCATCGCGTCGCGAGGGTGCCGGGGCGAGGATAGCGTGCGCGCCCGCCGCGCGGCTCCGGCCTTCAGGCGGGCCCGGTCCGTTTCCGGTCCGCGGCGATCCGGACGAGGACCCTCGCGCTCCGGCGCCCCGCCGCCGAGATCGCCTCCGCGGTGTCGTGGGGGGCGAGCGGCCCGAGGAGCTCGTTGTTGCTCATCGTCCGGACGGAAAGGAACGGGATCCCGTGGAGGGCAGAGAGCTGGGCGAGATAGGCGCTCTCCATGTCCTCGCAGAGGGAGCCGTAGGAGGCCCGAAGCTCGCGGAGCTCCTCCTCGCGGGTCGTCCACGTGTCCGCCGAGCCGATGAGACCGGCCCGGAGCCTTCCCGGCCGGTGCTCGATACCGGCCGGCCATCCAGGGCCCGTCCAGGGTCCGAGGAGCCCGAGCTCCTCCTCTCCCGTGGCCACGGCCCGCGCGAGAAGGTCCCGCGGAGCTTCGAGGAGCTCCGCGTGCCGGCGCTCCCCGTCGCGCCGGAAGCGGAACCCCTTCGGGTGCCGCCCCAGCCGCCGGCGCTCCTCCTGGTGCGAGGGGGGGAAGAGGATCCGGTAGCGCGAACCGACGACGACGTCCCCGGGAAGGAGCTCGGGATCGTGCGCCCCGGCCGAGCCGCCCGAAAGGACGAGGGCCGGGGCGAACCGGACGATCAGCCGCTCGAGCGCCGCCGCGGCGTTCACGGGACCGCAGTCCGAGACGACGATCGCGACAGGCTGCGATCCGGCGTACCCCTCGAAGAGCTCCCACGGACCGCATCCTGCGACCTTCTCGAGGTCCGGCACGAGAGAACGCCAGGGGAGGAACTCCTCCTCCATCGGCACCACGATGCCGACGGGCCCGTCGCTCACGATGGTGGCGCCCGGTGGCGTCGTCGGTCCAGGGCGAAGCCCAACGCCGATCTCTGGAGTCTTCATGGCGGAGAGCCCTCGCCGGATGATAGCGAGGAGCCGGACTCGCCTTCCGGAATTCGCCCGGCGTCCGCGTGGGATTTCGGAGCGAGCGTCACTCCCGGGTAACAGGACCCGATGGGGCCGCATTCACCGGCGACGGGGTGTATGCGGCCCGAAGTGTTTTTGAGGCCGGCTTCTCGAGAAGGAGGGACGTATGCGGGTAAGGATGATCGTGTCTTTCGGGGTGGTCCTCGTGGTTCTCCTCCTGGCCCTGATTCCCGGCGCCGCGGTCTCTCCCACGGGGTGGACCGTCGTCGCCTGGAACAATCTCGGGATGCACTGCATGGACGCCGACTTCGGAGTCTTCGCCATCCTGCCCCCCTACAACACGATCCAGGCCCACGTCGTCGACGCCTCGGGCCACCTCGTGAAGAGCCCGGCCCGCGTCTCGGTCACCTACGAAGCCGTCGCCGACCCGACGGGCTCGATCAACACCACGTCTCGCGGAAAGACGAACTTCTGGGACAACGTCGTCGCGCTCTTCGGCGCCCCGGTCCCGGTCGACGCCGGGCTCGCGGGCAAGGACATGCCGGGGCCCTCGAACACGCCGAAGGCGATGACGTTCGACGCCGCGAAGAACTGGTTCCTCGCAGAGGGAATCCCGATCACCCCTTACGACGACGCCGGGAACGAGAACCCCTACCCGATGATGAAGGTGACGGCTCGCGACGCCTCGGGGAACCTCCTCGCGTCGACGCGCATCGTCCTCCCCGTGTCGGACGAGATGGACTGCCGGACCTGCCACGCCTCCGGTTCGCCCATCGACGCCCGGCCGGCCGCGGGCTGGGTCTTCGACCCGAACCCCGAGCGGGACTATCGCCTCAACGTCCTCCGGCTCCACGACGAGGGTGCTGCCTCGAGCGCGGTGTATGCGTCCGCCCTCGCGGCGGCCGGCTACGATCCGGCGGGCCTCTACGCCACGGTCACCGTCCGGCGCAAGGCCGTCCTCTGCGCCGCGTGCCACTCCTCCGAGGCCCTTCCCGGAAGCGGCCAGGCGGGGATCCCGCCTCTCACCCGGGCCGTCCACTCGCGGCACGCGGGCGTCAACGACCCGACGAACGGGCAGAGTCTCGGCTCGTCCGCGAACCGCTCCGCGTGCTATCGCTGCCACCCCGGCTCGGAGACCAAGTGCCTGCGCGGGGCGATGGGCGCGGCGACGGCGGCCGACGGGTCGATGCTGATGCAGTGCCAGAGCTGCCACGGTGGGATGGCGGCCGTCGGCGCGTCGACGCGCACCGGCTGGCTCGACGAGCCGACCTGCCAGCAGTGCCACACCGGGACGGCGACGAGGAACTCGGGCCAGATCCGCTTCGCCTCGGTCTTCGACGGGGCCGGAAGCCCCCGCGTCGCCGCCGACCCGCGCTTCGCGACGAACGTCGACGTGCCGGCCGCGGGCCTCTCGCTCTACCGCTTCTCGAAGGGGCACGGCGGACTCCAGTGCGCGGCCTGCCACGGCTCGACGCACGCGGAGTACCCCTCCTCCCACGTGAACGACAACCTCCAGAGCCTCGACCTGCAGGGGCACGCGGGGACGCTCGGCGAGTGCGCCGCCTGTCACGGCGCGAACGTTCCGCAGACCGTCTCCGGCGGGCCTCACGGGATGCACCCCGTGGGCTCCTCGTGGGTCGGCAGGCACGAGGACGCCGCGGAGAGCAACCTCGCCTCCTGCCGCGCCTGTCACGGCGCCGACGACCGCGGGACCGTCCTGTCCCGGGGGTTCGCCGAGCGGACCCTGAAGACGAGGGCCGGCACGAGGACGTTCGCTGCCGGCACCACCTTCGGCTGCTACACCTGCCACAACGGGCCGGACGGAGAGGGGAACCCGCCGGCAAGCCCCACGCCGACCCGCACCCCGACGCCCCGCGAGACCGCGACCCCCGCACCCTCGACGACTCCCACTGTGCGTCCGTCGATCACGGCGACCCCCACTTTCAACCCGACCCGCACCCCGACGGTCCGCCCGACGAGGACGCCGACGCGGACCCGCACGCCGCGGCCGACCGCCACTCCCACGCCGACCCATCGGCCGCACCACGACGACTGAAACCCGGAGGGAGACCGGTCAGGCCACGGACCGGGCCTGGCCGTCGGAGGCGAGCGCCCCGGCGTACTCCATCTCCTCGAGGGTGGAGACGACCGCGGCGCGTGCCTCGCGGATGAGGAGGATGCTGCCGTAGAGGAGGGCGCTCGCCCCCGCGAGGGCGAAGGCGACCTGGATCGTGCACGGCGACCCGAGACCGAGGACTCAGCTCGCGAGAGCCGGCATGGGGCGCGATTCTACCGGCCGGGTCCGCCTCGGGCGCCCGCGAGCCGGGCGGCGACGGCCTTGACCGTCGTCAGGTTGCGGAACGTGGCGCTGAGGCCGAGGGCCTTCTCGAGCTTTCCCCCCGAGACGTCCGAGTCGGACGACCGGATGCGGCAGAGCCACCAGACCTCGCGCCCGCTCACCGCCAGCTCGTCGGTCGGGGTGCGGAAGCCGTGGACGAGGGCGTGCTGCTCTGGAGTCGGGGGCTCCTTCAGGAACCCGACGTAGACCCCGTGGGCCTCGCCGACGTCCTCGGCGGCGAAGGGCTCGTGCGCGGCGATGGCCGAAAGCTCGGCGGGCGTGCGCAGGAACGTCGCCACCTTCCAGCCGAGGGCCGCCTCGAGCGCCTTCTCGATCTTCGCCTCGAGCGTCGCGGCGCGCCCCCGGCCGGTGGTGAAGAGGACGTTCCCGCTCGCGATGTGGGTCGAGACGCCCGTGAAGCCCGTCTCCTCGAAGAGCTGCCGCAGCCTCTCCATCTTCACGACGCGCCCGCCGACGTTCACGGCGCGCAGGAAAGCGGCGTACCTCGGCACGCCCCGATTATAGGGTCAGGTCTTGATTTTCTATTACAGCCCCGGTTTCGCCTCAGCCCGCGGCGCCGAAGAGCATCCCCGCCGCCGCCGTGACCGCCATGGCGACCGCCCCCCAGAACGTGACCCGTCCCGACCCGGTGAGGACGGAGGCCCCGCCGACCCGGGCCGCGAGGGCTCCGAGCCCCGCCAGGAGAACGAGGGTCGCGCCGACCATGACGGGGACGAGAGCGGCCCTCGGAACGAGCGCGACCGTGAGGACCGGAAGGGAAGCCCCCACCGCGAAGCTGGCGGCCGACGCGAGGGCCGCCTGGAGCGGCCGGGCCGCGGTGAGGTCGTGGATCCCGAGCTCGTCGCGGGCATGCGAGCCGAGCGCGTCGTGCGCCGTGAGCTGCTCGGCGACCCGGGCGGCCAGAGCGGGCTCTAGGCCGCGGCCGACGTAGATGCCGGCCAGCTCGGCGAGCTCGCCGTGCGCGTCCTCGGCGAGCTCGCGGCGCTCCTTCTCGAGGTCGGCCCGCTCCGTGTCGGACTGGGAGCTGACGGAGACGTACTCGCCGGCCGCCATCGACATCGCACCGGCCAGGAGGCCCGCGACGGCGGAGACGATGATGGAGCGGGGCGTGGCCCCGGCGGCGGCGACGCCGACGACGAGGCTGGCGGTGGAGATGAGCCCGTCGTTCGCCCCGAGGACCGAGGCGCGGAGCCATCCGATCCGGTCGGTGCGGTGAAGCTCGCGGTGGCGCGAGTAGCGGGCCGGGGTGTGGGACGAGGCGTGCATCCGCGGACGATAGCGCGGACCGGGGACTACACTTCCCCGCGACCGTGCCGGACCTCCCGCCTCCTCCCGGGTCGGCTTCCGAAGAGGGTCGCCTCTCGGAGGCGGAGATCCGTTTCGAGAGGCGCCGCCGGCGCGCCGGGCTCGTTCTCGGACCGGCCGCGTTCGCCCTTCTCCTCGCATTTCCTCCCGGGGACCTGGGGCTGGCGCCGGCCCGGCTCCTGGCAGTCGTCTCGTGGGTCCTCGTCTGGTGGATCACCGAGGCCGTACCTCTTCCGGTGACCGCGGTCCTCGGGCCGGCCCTCACCGTCGTTCTCGGCGTGGTTCCGGTAAAGGACGCCTTCGCGCCGTTCGGCGACCCGATCATCTTCCTGTTCCTCGGCTCGTTCCTCCTGGCCCGGGCGATGAGCGTGCACGGGCTCGACAGGCGCCTGGCGAGGGCTGTCCTGGCGCTCCCGGCCGCCAGCTCGTCCCCGAAGCGGATCGTCTGGACCTTCGCGGCGCTCGGCGCGGCGCTCTCGATGTGGCTCTCCAACTCCGCCACGACGGCGATGCTCTTCCCGATCGCGCTCGGAGTCCTCGGGACGATGGACGGGGAGAGGAGCCGTTCGACACCGCTGGCCAGGTCGCTCCTGCTGGCCTGCGCCTACGGCTCCTCCGTCGGAGGCATCGGGACCCCCGTCGGCTCTCCCCCGAACCTCGTGGCGATCGGCCAGCTCTCTTCGCTCGCGGGAATCCACGTCGGGTTCGTCCCCTGGCTCCTCGTCGCGGCGCCCGTGATGGCGGTCCTGCTCCTGTTCGTGGGGCTGGTCCTCGGCCTGCCGGCCCGGCAGGCCGGGCCGGTTCCGATTCCCGCCCCGGGAAGCGGCCACTCCGCCCTCCCCGTGGGGCCGATGACCTCGGGAGAGAGGAGCGTCACCTCCGCGTTTCTCCTCACCGTTGCGCTCTGGGTCGCGCCGGGAATCGCCTCCCTGGTCCTCGGAACGGGCCACGCGTGGTCGGCGGCCCTCGCCCGGGCGCTCCCCGAGGGAGCCGTCGCGGTTCTCGGGGCGGCGCTCCTGTTCGTCCTGCCCGCCGGTGGAAGCGAACGCCGCGGCGCGCTCACCTGGGGCGAGGCGACGGAGATCGACTGGGGAACGCTGCTCCTCTTCGGCGGCGGCCTCTCGCTCGGCGGCGCGATGTTCCGACTGGGTCTTTCGGAGGCGCTCGGAAGGAGCCTCGTCTCGGCGACCGGCGTCTCGTCGACGGTGGGTCTCACCGTCGTCTTCTCCATCTTCTCGATCTTCTTCACCGAGATCACCTCGAACACGGCGGCCGCAACGATGCTCGTCCCCCTGGCCATCGCGAGCGCCCGGGCCGCGGGGGCCTCGCCTCTCGAGCCGGCTCTCGGATGCGCCCTCGGGTGCAGCATGGCCTTCATGCTGCCGGTGGCGACGCCGCCGAACGCCATCGTCTACGGCTCCGGCCTCGTCCCTGTCGGCACGATGGCGCGCGCCGGCCTCTGGATGAACCTCGCCGCGTGCGTCGTCATCCCGGCCGGGGTCCTGCTGCTCGTCCCGGTCGTGATGAAGTAGACGCCGGGCGGCCCCGATTCGACGGGAGCGGGACGAACGAGGCGACGGCCGCGACCGACGACCCGTCGATTCCGGCCGCTTCAGAAGATCGACAGCGCCGTCTTCGTCGTCAGCAGCTCCAGGGCCATCGTCCCGGCGAGCGAGTTCCCTTTCTCGCTCAGGCAGGGGGACCAGACGGTCGCCACGAACCGGCCCGGCATCACCGCCACGACACCACCCCCCACGCCGCTCTTGGCCGGGAGGCCGACCCGGTACGCGTAGTCGCCCGCCTCGTCGTAGACGCCGCAGGTCAGCATCACCGCGTTCACCCGCTTGACCTGCCGTTCGGTGGCGACCCGTTCTCCGGTGGCCGAGAGCCCGCCGGTCGCCAGGTACTGGAAGGCGGCCGCGATCTCGGCGCAGCTCATCGAGATCGAGCAGAGGAGGAAGTAGGCGTCGAGGACGCGGTCGGGGTCGTTTCCGAGGTTGCCGAACGATTTCAGGAAGTGGGCGAGCGCGCGGTTGCGGTGGCCGGTCGCGCGCTCCGCCGCGGCGACCGCGGCGTCGTAGCCGACCGGGCTCTCCGCGCCGGCGTGCCGGACGAAGTCGAGGACGAGGTCGACGCCGTCGGGCTGGTGGCTCAGGATCAGGTCGAGGACGACGAGCGCGCCCGCGTTGATGAAGGGGTTCCTGGGGATTCCGTGCTCGACCTCGAGCTGGACGAGGGAGTTGAAAGCGCTGCCGGACGGCTCGCGGCCGACGCGTTTCCAGACGGCGTCCCCTTCCAGGCGCATCGCGAGCGTCAGGCCGAAGACCTTGGCGATGCTCTGGATCGAGAACCGCTCCCCGGCGTCCCCGACGGCGAAGACCTCGCCGTCCACCGTCCGGACGACCATTCCGAATCGATCGCGCGGAACGCGGGCGAGCGGGGGAATGTATTCGGCGGCCCGGCCCTGGCCGACGAGCGGCCGAACCTCCTCGGCGATTTCCCGGAGGATTCGCGCGTAGTCCACGTCGCGATCTTAGCGGGGGCCGGAGGGTTCCGCCCGGTACCGTCCCGCGCCTGGGCGCAACTGCCGTTCTGGAATCGGGATGGACACCCTCCGAGGGCGAGGAACAAAATGAGCGTCCGTGGAGTGCGCGAGCGGCTTGCGAGGTCCGGGGCGGTCCGGGGGGTATCGACCGTGACGCTGCCCGACTCCCTGGCGCGATTCAACCGGGCGATGACCGAGCTGACGAGCCGAAGGCTTCTCGGCGGCGGGCCGCTTCCGCCCCGGGTCCAGGGCTTCACCGAGGTCATCGGGCGGGCGCTCGAGGTCGCGCGGGTCTCGCTGTGGCTCCGGGACGCCGATCGAGCGACCCTCGTCTGCGTCGATCTCCACGACGCCCGGTCGGGACGGCACGAGGCGGGCGAGGTCGTCACCGAGAAGGAGTTCCCGACCTACTTTGCCGCCCTCGAGGAAGAGCGGGACATCGTCGCGGCCGACGCCTTCGCCGACCCGCGCACGAACGAGTTCGGCCCGACCTACCTGGTGCCTCACGGCATCCGCTCGATGCTCGACGTCCCCCTGCGCCGGGACGGGCGGACGATCGGCGTTCTCTGTGTCGAGGACACGGTCTCCCGCCGGGACTGGACGGTCGAGGAGGAGCTCTTCGCCATCGCCGCCGCGAACCTCCTCAACCTGGCCCTCGAGACCGAGGAGCGGCGCCGGGCGGAGGGGGCGCTCGCCGCGGCCCGGGACCGGGCGGAAGCGGGGAGCCGCGCGAAAACCCGGTTCCTCCGCGCCATGAGCCACGAGCTGCGGACCCCGCTGAATGCCATCCTCGGGTACGCCGACCTCCTCGTCGAGGAGATCGCGGCGGGCGCCGAGGCCGGACGGCGGGAGGACGTCGAGCGGATCCGGACGGCCGGGCTGCGCCTCCTCGTCCTCGTCGAGGAAGCGCTCACCCTCGCGGACCTCGACGCGGGCCGGCTCACGGTCCGCGCAGAGCCGGTCGACGCGGCGCAGGTCGTTGCCGAGGCCGTGGAGGCCGCCCGGCCACTCCTGTCGGGGCGCCCGGTGCGGCTCGAGGCGGAGCTCTCGTCCGCCGACTCCACCCTCGCCGACAGGGTTCACCTGGGGCAGGTCCTGGCGAGCCTCCTGGACAACGCGTCGAAGTTCACGCGGGAGGGCTCGATCCGGGTGGGTATGCGAGGGGTGGAGCACCAGGGACGGTCGTGGACCGAGATATCGGTCTCCGACACGGGGTCCGGGCTGACTCTCGAGCTTCAGGGCCAGCTCTTCACGCCCTTCTCCCCGGGAGACGACGACGCCTCCCGGCCGTTCGCGGGGCGCGGAGTGGGCCTCGCGATGGCCCGGCGCCTCTGCATGCTCATGGGAGGCGACATCCGGGTCACCTCGCAGCCGGGCGCCGGGGCGACGTTCACGGTCCGGCTCCCGGCCTCGGCGGATCCGGGCGGAGCCGCCGGCCGGACGTAGCCCGGGGTCAGCCGGCGAGGGTCTCGACGACCTGCGCGTACGAGGCGGCGATCTCGGCCTCGCTCGTTCCCGTCACGCCGAGGTCGTGGAGTAGACCGTCCTTCAGTCCGTAGATCCAGCCGTGGACGGCGAGCGGCTGGCCGCGCGCCCAGGCGTCCCGCACGACCGTCGTGTTGCTCACGTTGAGGACCTGCTCCACGACGTTCAGCCTGCAGAGGCGGGAGAGCTCCTCGTCCTCGGTCCCTCGCGGCGCGAGGCGCGTGCGGTGCTTCTCGCGAACGTCCCCCACGTGCCGCAGCCAGTTGTCCACGAGGCCTTGCCTTTCGCCCCGGAGGGCCGCCAGGACGCCGCCGCAGCCGTGGTGGCCGCAGACGATGACGTGCGCCACCCGCAGGACCTCGACGGCGAAGTGGAGGGCCGAGAGGGCGTTGAGGTCGCTGTGGACGAAGACGTTCGCGACGTTGCGGTGGACGAACATCTCTCCCGGCATGAGGCCGACGATCTGGTTCGCCGGCACGCGGCTGTCCGAGCAGCCGATCCAGAGGTACTTCGGCGCCTGCTGGCGGGAGAGCCGGACGAAGAACTCCGGGTCGCTCCGGAGCACCTCGGCCGCCCAGGCCCGGTTGTTCTCGAAAAGGCGGGGAAGGTGTTTCATGGCGCTCCTCCTGTCCCGGTCCGGCGACGCCTCACGCCAGCGGCGAGACGAAATCGAAGGCCTTCACGTCCACCAGCCCCCTGTCCGTCAGCTTCAGCTCGGGGATGACCGGCAGCGCGAGGAAGGCGAGCGTCATGAAGGGGTGGTCGACGGAGGTGCCGAGGGCGCGCGTCGCCTCGTTCGCCTTCCGCTCGGCGGCGTCGACGTCCTCCATGCGCGCGTTCGACATGAGGCCCGCGACGGGGAGCGCGACCTCGGCGAGGACCTGGCCCCCGTCGGCGATGACGATTCCGCCGCCGATCGCGGCCGCGCGCCGGACGGCGGTCTCCATGGAGGCGTCGTCGCAGCCGACGACGACGACGTTGTGGGAGTCGTGCGCGACGGAGGAGGCGATGGCGCCGCGCGCGAGGCCGAAGCCGCGGGCGAAGGAGACGCCGACGTTTCCGGTGCCGCGGTGCCGCTCGACGACGGCGAGCTTGGCGAGGTCGCGCGAGGGATCGGCGACGGCGGCGCCGTCGACGATCTTCGCCTCGGCGGAGGCGGATCCCGTGGCGAGGGAGCCGGGGTGGACCTCGATGACGCGGACGCGCGCGCCGGGCTGGGCGGCGAGCCGGAGGCGCGTGGCGTCGAAGCCGTCGAGGCGGAAGGCGGGCCCCTCGGAGATGCCGCGCGACGGGAAGTCGACGAGGAGCTTCCCGCCCTGCGCGACGCGACGGCCGCCGAGGACGACGAGGTCGGGGCGGACGTCCTCGAGCGCGCCGAAGGTGACGAGGTCGGCGCGGAAGCCGGGCGCGATGGCGCCGCGGTCGCGGAAGCCGTAGTGCCGCGCGCACGACCAGGACGCGAGGCGGAAGGCGAGGACCGGGTCGAGACCCATCGCGATGGCGCGGCGGACGTGGTGGTCGACGTGGCCGTGCGTCAGGAGGTCCCACGGGTGGCGGTCGTCGGTGGCGAAGGCGAATCGCTCCGAGTTTGCCGCCGTGACGAGCGGGAGGAGGTCGTCGAGGTTCTTGGCGGCCGTCCCCTCGCGGATCCAGATCGACATGCCGCGCCGCACCTTCGCGGTCGCCTCCTCGCGGCCGAGGCACTCGTGGTCGGTCCGGATCCCCGCGCCGATGTAGGCGTTGAGGTCGAGGCCGGTCAGGAGCGGAGAGTGGCCGTCGATGGGGACCCCGCGGGAGACGGCGTCCTCGACCTTCGCGCGGACTCCGGGGTCGCCGAAGAGGAAGCCGGGGACGTTCATCATCTCGGCCAGGCCCAGGACGTTCTTCCTCCCGTAGAAAGGGGCGAGGTCGTGGGCGCCGAGCGCCGCACCGGCCGTCTCGAGGTGCGTCGCCGGGACGCACGACGGGAGCATGACGTGGATCTCGACGGGGAGGTCCGCCGCCGCTTCGAGGAACGCCTCGAGCCCCTCGGCGCCCCTCACGTTCGCGATCTCGTGCGGGTCGGTGACGACGGCGGCCGTGCCGTGGGCCGCGGCGAGGCGCGCGAAGACGGGAGGGGTCGTCATCGTCGACTCGATGTGGATGTGCGCGTCCCAGAACGCCGGGGCGAGGAAGGCGCCCTTGAGGTCGATCTCGTCCTCGGGGCGGGCCGCGCGGTACTCGCCGAAGCCGAGGATCCGGTCTCCCGCGACGCCGACGGTCTCCTCGTGGATCTCGCCCGTCAGGACGTTGACGACGCGGGCGTTCGAGAAGACGAGATCGGCGGGTACGGTGCCACGGGCGGCGTCGACGAACGTGGCGAGGGGGAGCTTGCCTGCGGGCATGGGAGCCTCCGCCCGTAGCCTAGACCGGGACGGGGCCGGAGGCGAAATCCGGCGGTGCCCGGGCGGAAAGGCGGAAACCGTCGGCCGGCGTTCGCGTAGGATGAGGACACACCAAAAGGAGGGTTCCCCATGTCCGAGCGCACGGAACTGCTGCCGGGCTCTTTCTGCTGGCCCGAGCTCGCCACCCCCGATTCGCCGAAGGCGAAGGCGTTCTACGCCGGCCTCTTCGGCTGGACTCCCGTCGACGTGCCGTCGTCCGGCGGGACCTACACGTTCTTCCAGCTTCGGGGCCTCGATGTCGCGGCGTGCCGGACGCTGAGCGACCACGAGAAGGCCCAGGGCATCCCCTCGTACTTCATGACGTACATCTCGACGGCCTCGACCGACGCGTCGGCTGCGAAGGCTGCCCAGCTCGGGGGGAAGGTCCTTTTCGGGCCGTTCGACGTCGAGGGGGTCGGCCGGATGGCGGTCGCCCAGGATCCGGGGGGCGTCGTCTTCGCGCTCTGGGAGGCCCGCGGACACATCGGGGCGCGCCTCGTCGGCGAGGAGAACACCCTCTGCTGGACCGAGCTCGTCACGACGGACCCCGAGGGCGCGAAGGAGTTCTACAGCGGCCTCTTCGGCTGGACCTGGAAAGCGTCGGAGAGCTCGCCGATGGAGTACGTCGAGATCCACCGCGAGGGACAGGCGATCGGCGGGCTCCTCCCGATGAAGGGAAAGTGGTGGGCCGACGTCCCGCCGCACTGGATGCCCTACGTCTTCGTTTCGGACTGCGACGCCACCGCGGCGAAGGCCGCGCAGCTGGGGGGCGGGGCGGCGGTGCCGCCGATGGACATCCCCGACGTCGGCCGCTTCGCCGTCCTTCGCGACGACCAGGGAGCGCACTTCTCGGTCATCGCGATGGCGCCGCCCCCCGGGAAGGCCTGACCTGAAGACGGGGCGCGGGATGGCACCGTGCCATCCCGCGCCGCCGGGATTGCGCGTCAGTGCTACCTTCTCCACGCGAGGAGGCCCCGATGCGGACGATCGATCTGAGAAGCGACACGGTGACCCGGCCCTCGGCCGCGATGCGGCAGGCGATGGCGGAGGCGGCCGTCGGCGACGACGTCTTCGGCGACGACCCGACCGTCCGCGAGCTCGAGGAGGTGGCGGCCGAGCTCTTCGGCAAGGCCGCCGGCCTCTACCTTCCCTCCGGGACGATGTCGAACCAGGCGGCGCTCCTCGCCTGGACCGAGCGGGGAGACGAGGTCTTCCTCCACGAGAGGTCGCACATCCTCCTCTACGAGCAGGCGGGCGCGGCGGTGATCGGGTCGCTCCAGACCCACACCTTCGCCTCCGAGGACGGGATGCTCGACCCGGAGCTGATGGAGGAGTTCGTCCACACGGGCGACGACCCGCACAACGCGCGAACGCGCGTCGTCGCCCTCGAGAACACCCACAACCACTGCGGAGGGCGCGTCCTGGACGCGGCGGGAATCCTCGCGGTGAGGCTCTTCTGCGACCGGCACGGCCTCGCCCTCCACCTCGACGGCGCGCGCGTTTGCAACGCCGCCGTCGCGAGCGTCCGGTCGCTCGCCGAGATGGCGGCCCCGTTCGACTCGGCGAGCGTCTGCCTCTCGAAAGGGCTCGGGGCGCCGGTCGGGTCGGTCCTCGTCGGAGGGGTCGACTTCGTCCGCAGGGCGCGACGGGCGCGCAAGCTCCTCGGCGGGGGGATGCGCCAGGCCGGGATCCTCGCCGCGGCGGGCCTCTTCGCCCTCCGGCACAACGTCTCCCGCCTCGCCGAGGACCACCGACGTGCCCGCGCGCTCGGGGAGAGGCTCGCGACGGTGCCCGGCTTCTCGGTCGACCTGCGCTCCGTGGAGACGAACATGGTCTTCGCCTCCACCCGTCCCTCGGGCCGGCGCGCCTCCGATATCGCGAAGATCCTCTCTGAGGCGGGGGTCCTCTGCCTCGCCGAGTCGCCCTGGAAGATCCGCTTCGTCACCCACCTCGACGTCGACGACGCGGACGTCGCCGAGGCGGGCGAGATCGTCGCGGAGACGATGGCCGCGCTCGACTGATGCCTCACCGGCGCCGCGGGGCATGAACAGGTCCGGCGAGGCCGCTCCCGGGACGCCTCCCGCCTCGGGCCGGGAGCTCTTCGCCGCCGGCTTCGTGACCTTCTCCCTCCTCTACGAGACGCAGCCGGTGCTGCCGCTGCTGGCGGGGACGTTCGGCCTTTCTCCGGCCGCGGCGAGCCTGTCGCTCTCGGCCGCGACGTTCGCTCTCGCGCTCGGAATGGTCGTGGCGGCGCCGCTCTCCGACGTGAAGGGGCGCGTCGGCGTCCTCCGCGTGGCCATCGTCCTCGCGGCGCTCCTCGGCCTCCTCGTTCCGTTCGCGCCGTCGTTCCCCGTCCTCGTCGCGCTCCGGGCCGTGCAGGGGCTCGCCCTGGCGGGGGTGCCCGCGGTCGCGATGGCCTACCTCGCCGAGGAGGTCGAGCCGAAGAGGGCGGGAGCGGCGATGGGGCTCTTCATCGCGGGGAACGCGGTGGGAGGGATGGTCGGCCGGCTCATCGTCGGCCTCCTCTCGGCTCACCTCGGCTGGCAAGGGGGCCTCTGGGGGCTCGCCCTCCTCGACCTGGGGCTCGCGGTCTGGTTCGCGAGGAACGTCCCGCCGTCGCGGCGGTTCCGTCCGCGGCCGTTCGAACGGGGCGCGATCCTCCGCGGGATCGTCGCGAGCGGGCGCGACCCTGTACTTCTCGGCCTCTATGCCATGGGCTTCCTCGTCATGGGGAGCTTCGTCACCGTCTACAACTACCTCGCGTTCTCCCTCGAGGGTCTTCCCTGGAGGCTCTCGCCGTCCCTCGTCTCCTGGGTCTTCCTCCTCTACACGGTCGGCGTCTTCGCCTCGCCGCTCGCCGGGCGCGTCTCGGATCGCGTCGGAAGGCCGCGCGTCCTGATGGCGGGCGCGCTTCTCCAGCTCGCGGGGGCGATTGCGACTCTGGTGGCCCCGCTGCCGCTCAAGCTCCTCGGGCTCGCCGTCTTCACCTTCGGCTTCTTCACCGCCCACGCCGTCGCCTCAACCGGCGTCGGCCACCGCGGAGGTGCGGAGAAGGCAGCCGCGTCGGCGCACTACCTCCTCGCCTACTACACCGGCTCGAGCGCCGTCGGCACGCTCGGCGGGCTCGTCTACGCGCGCGCCGGGTGGAGCGGGGTCGTGGCGCTGGTGTCGGCACTCCTCGCCCTGGCCGTGGTCGTGGCGGCGGCGCTCGGACGCGTGGCGCGGAACGCGGGGCGGCCGGACCGCCCCGCCTCACCCGACTAGAACCTTCCGGAGTCGACGTCCCGAAGGAACCCGAGGACTCCCTCGAACCAGGCCGCCTGGTCGTCGTAGATCGCGAGGTGGCTGCCGTCGGGGCAGTGGTGGTAGCGGCCGTGGGCGACGGCCCCCGCCATCCACGCGAGGTGCGCCGGGTCCATCGTGTCGTGCGTGGCGCCGACGACGAGCGTCGGAACGGTGATCGACGCCAGGTCGCCCGTCCGGTCCCAGCCGGCGAGCTTGCCGGAGGCGCCGAGCTCGCTCGGCCCCTGCATCGGGACGTAGACCTTCGGGTTCAGGTGCCTGAAGGCCCGGCCCACCGGCTCGGGCCACTCGGCGGCGGGCATCCGGAGGACGTGGTGCTCGTAGTGGTGGGGGACGAGGAGCTCCATGTAGCGCGGGTCCTCGTAGTGCCCCTCGGCCTCGAGGCGCTGGATCTCCTCCAGGGCGTCCCGGGGCATCGTCGGCATCAGGACGTCCCTCGCATAGGCGTTGTAGGCGGGGATGCTCGCCATCATGTTCGTGACGATCAGCCCCTTCAGGTGCTCCTGGTGCTTCAGCGCGTACTCGAGGGCGAGGATGCCGCCCCACGACTGCCCCAGCAGAAAAAAGTTCCCGTGGTCGAGCCCGAGCGCCCGGCGGACCTGCTCCAGCTCGTCGACGAATCGCGGGATCTCCCACAGGTCGGGCCGGTCGGGCTGGTCGCTGTAGTAGGAGCCGAGCTGGTCGTAGTAGTAGTACTCGACGCCGGCGCCGGGGAACCAGCTGTCGCACGCCCCGTAGTACTCGTGGGTGACGCCCGGTCCGCCGTGGAGGAGGAGGACCTTCACCCGCGGGTTGTTGCCGACCCGCTTCGTGAAGACGCGAAACGTCCCCGCGGGCGTCTCGACCGGGATCATCCGGACGCCGCCCGTAAGGGCGTCGGCGCGGCCCGAGGAATCGAGGTAGCTCTCGAGCGATATGCCCCCGACGGGCCCGGGTCCGGTCGCGCGCGTCCCATCCGTGGTCATGAAACCTCCTGTCCCTGGCGGAAGACGCCGTCGGCCCGAAAGGGCGACGGCGGGAGAGTGGAATGGAAGCGATCTGCCGTCGGGACGATAAGGCAGGAACGGCGGTGGCGGGAAGCGCATGTCCGTGCGCGGCTCCGTCCACTATCCTCGTCCTCCCGGCGGCCGTCGGGCCGGCGGTACGGGAGGGCGAGATGAGCCACCTCTGGAAGTGTCACGCGATCCTGACGGTCGCCGTCCTGCTGCTGGCCGGCTGCGCCTCGGGCGCGAAAAGGCCGGCGACGTTCGCCGGGGCGGCGAAGGCTCGGCCCGACGTGACGATCGTCGTGACGGACTCGGGCCTCGGCGGCCTCTCGGTCGTCGCCGACCTCGCGGCGCGGCTCCCCGGGAGCGGGATCGTGCGCTCGGCGCGCATCGTCTTCGTCAACGCCCTCCTGGACGACAAGATCGGCTACAACGACCTGAAGGACGAGGCGGACAAGGTCCGCGTCTTCGACGCCGCCCTCGCGGCCATGGAGAGCCGCTACCGGCCCGACCTCGTCCTCGTCGCCTGCAACACGCTTTCGGTCTTCTACGAGAGGACCGAACACGCCCGGCGGGGAACGACGGAGACGGTGAGCATCGTCCCGATGGGGGCGGAGCTGATCGAGCGGGCTCTGAAGGAGACGCCGGACGCCACGGCGGTGATTTTCGCGACGAAGGGGACGATCGACTCGGGCGCCCACCGCCGGCTCCTCCTCGGCAAGGGGGTCGCCGAGGCGCGGATCGTCGGGCAGGCGTGCCCGAAGCTGACCGGCGCCATCGAGCGGGGCGCCCACAGCGAGGAGACGTCCGGGCGCCTCCGCGGGTTCGTGGAGGAGGCGATCGGGCGGCTCCCGGAGAAGAAGGGGCCGCTCGTCGTCAGCCTGAACTGCACCCACTTCGGCTACGCCCGGCCGCTCTGGGAGGAGACGTTCGAGAAGTTCGGCTTCCCGGGCGTGAAGGTCCTCGACCCGAACCCGCTCATGACGGACCTCGTCCTCCGGGAAGGGGGGGCGAAACGCTTTCCGGAGACGAAGGTGACGGTCGAGGTCGTCTCGAAGACGCCGATCCCTCCCGACGTGAAGGCCGCCCTCGGCGCCCTCCTCCGGACGACTTCGCCCGCGACGGCGGACGCGCTCGAGCACTGGACGCACGCCCCGGACCTCTTCCACGTCGCGATCGACCCGTCGGCCCTCGTCCGCTGAAGCGCTTCGCGAGCTGGCGGCCGTCCCGTGACGAGCTTTGATCCCGGGGGGACCGTTCGGCCGCGCATCGGCTAACCTCGGGGGGACATGCAGCTGCGTCCCCGAGCCCTCCTTGCGCTGGTTCTCTTCGCGCAGCCGCTCGCGGCGGCCGAGCCTCCGTTCGCCACGGAGCTCTCGCTCGGCTTCGGGTGGGAGCGGAGCGCGACCGACCGGCCGCTCGTCGTTCTCGACGGGACCCCTTCGGCCGCCTACGACTACTCGGCCGAAGGTCGGTCCCAGTTCGTCGACGTCGCGGCGACGCGGTGGTGGACGCCCGTTGCCGACGACGGCCGGACGCCCCTGGCGCTCCTGCCGTTCGTGGCGAAGGCCTCGAGCGTCACCGCCCGCGTCGCCCTGGCGGGGACGGACCGCGATTCGCTCGGACGCTTCTCGGGGCGGGAGACGAGCCTCGAGGTGCGGCTCGCGGGCGACGGGTCGCTGCGACGGTCCGACCTTTCGGCCGAGTGGTTCGTCGGCAGGAGCCTCGCCCTGCGCGGGGCCTTCGAGTACGAAAGAGAGAGGGAGACGGCCGCTTCGACCTCCGTGGAGAGTCCCTCGGGCCGGGCCGACGTCTCGACCGCGGGGACGCGCGCGACGGTTGCGACCGGCTCGCTCGGCGTCGCCCTGCGGCTCGGCGAGCACGAGGTGAGCGCCGCCGGGAGCTACGGCGTGTCGGACCAGGTCCGCGACGACGCGAGCGCCTTCACCGGGAGCGCGCAGCCCTTCTTCTCGACCGTGACGACCGACGGGATCGTCCGGAGGGTGGCGCTCGGCACACGCCTCGTCTTTCTCGACCGTCGGCTCGCCGTCGACGCCACGGGGAGCTATTCCTCGACGACCTCCTCCTCGGACCTCTCGACGGCCCTCTCCGGCCCCGTCTCCCAGGGAAGCGCGCTCGCCCGGGAAGCGGCGGTCGAGGCGACCTGGTTCGCGACGCGCCGCCTCGGCCTCTCGGCCGGTTTCGCGTACGGGACTCGCGACGTCTCCTCGGGCTCGCCCGGCCGGCTCCGGCCGTCGAGGGCGGAGACGGCGCGCACCCTTTCCCTGGGCCTCCGGTGGTTCGCGTCGGAGCGGGTCTCCGCAGTCCTCTCGGCGTCGCGGACGGAGAACGAGTCGATCTCGCCCCCCGACTCGACGACCTGGCAGCGGTTCGAGGAGACGGTCGACCGGGTGACGCTCGGAGCGGCGCTGAGGTTCTGACGTGCACGGGTCGGTCTTCCTGCGCGACCTGGCGTGGGTCCTGGCGGCCTCCCTCCCGGTCATCTTCCTTTTCCGGAAGCTGAAGGCCCCCTCCATCGCCGCGTTCCTCGTGACGGGGATGCTGATCGGCCCGCACGCGCTCGGTCTCGTGGAGGATCCGGCCCGCGTCAGCGGGATCGCCGAGCTCGGCGTGGCGCTCATCCTCTTCTTCGTCGGGCTCGAGTTCCCCCTCGCCCGGCTGAAGACGATGGGGAGATCGGCCCTCGTCGGCGGCTCTCTCCAGATGGCCTTCGCCGCGGCCGCGACGGCCGCCGCCCTTCTCGCCCTCCGGATTCCCCTGCGCGAGGCGATCTTCGCGGGGCTCCTCGTCTCGGTCTCGTCGACCGCCGTCGTCCTGCCGGTCCTGGCGGCTCGCGACGAGCTGGGGGGGCCCGCCGGCAAGCAGTTCCTCGGCGTCGCCCTCTTCCAGGACCTCGCCGTCATCCCGCTCGTCCTCCTCCTCCCGGCGCTCGCGCCGCAGGGCAACGGCACCCCCGGGCTGGGGAGCGTCCTGACGAAGGTCGGCGTCGCCGCGGCCGGGACGGCCCTTCTCGTCGCGGTGTCCCGGTTCCTCGTCCCACGCGTCCTCGACCGCTTCGTCCGGGTGGCGGGGCCGGAGACCTTCACCGCCGCGGCCCTCGTCGTCGTCCTCGGCATCGTCGCCCTCGTCGAGACCGCGGGCGCCTCGGCTGCGATGGGCGCCTTCGCGGCAGGGATCGTCCTGGCCGAGAGCGAGTCGATCGCCGACGTCTCCTCGACCTTCGCGCCGTTCCGCGACGTCCTCTCTTCCCTCTTCTTCATCTCGGTCGGGATGCTCTTCGACCCGGCGTTCCTCGCGCGGCACCCCGTCCTCGTCCTCGCCGGGGCGGCCTTCGTCGTCGGGGCGAAAGTCCTCACGGCCTACCCGGCGCTCCGGATCGCGCGGGCGGTGCCGAAGACCGCCGCCCGCGCCGCGCTCGCTCTCGCCAACGTCGGCGAGTTCTCGTTCGTCCTCGCTCTCGCCGGGGCGAAGCTCGGGCTCCTCGGCGAGTCGGGTCAGCAGCTCTTCGTCGCCGTCGCGGTCCTGACGATCCTCCTCGTGCCGTTCGTGATCGGCGCCGGGCCGGCGCTCGCGGCGCGCCTCCCGGACGTTGCGACGGACCGTGAGCCGGTCGCCTCGGAGCTGCGCCGCGGACACGTCGTCGTCGTCGGCTACGGCCTGAACGGGAGCAACGTCGCGCGCGTCCTCGGAGAGACGGGGCTGAAGACGGTCGTCGTCGAGGCGGACGCGGACCGCGCCGACAACGCGCGGCGCGACGGCGTGGCGGTTCTCCTGGCGGACGCGACGGGGGTCGAGGGGCTCCTGATGGCCGGCGTCGCGCGGGCGCGGGCCGTCGTCGTGACGATTCCCGATCCGGGCGCGAGCCGGAAGGTCGTGCAGCTCTGCCGCTCGCGCAACGCCGACGTCCGGATCATCGTGAGGACGCGTTACATCCGCGAGGTGGAGGAGCTGCGCAAGGCCGGCGCCGACGAGGTGATCCCGGAGGAGTTCGAGACGTCGATCGAGATCGTCGCGCGCGTCCTGCGTTCTCTCCACATCCCGGGGAACCTCATCGCGACCCAGGTCCGCGTCCTGCGCGACGAGGCGTACCGGAAGCTGCGCGACCCGCACGCGCGGCCCGAGACGGGGCGGCGGCTCTCGGCGCTCATGGCGGCGGGGACCTCGGACCTCGTCCTGATCCTCCCGGAGATGGCGGCGGTGGGGAAGACGCTCGGCGAGCTCCACCTCGAGGAGGAGCACGTCGCGGTGCCGGCGCTCCTCAGGGACGGCGTCCCGATGGCCCCGCCGCCGCTCGACGTCGCGATCGAGCCGGGCGACACGCTCCTCCTCGTCGGCGCGCACGAGGACCTGGTTCACGCGACGAAGAAAGTGGAGGGTTAGTGGGCGGCGAGGCCGGCGGCGCCGCGGGAGAGCCGTGGGCGGGGAGAGGGCGAGCGGGGCCGCGCGCCACGGTCGCCGGGAGGGCGGCGATCGTCGCCCTCGTCGCGATTCTCGTCGCGGCGTCGCTCTGGCTTCCGGCGGGGCTTCCGCTCGTCGCTCTGGGGGACTTCGTTCACGACGACGCGCTCTACGTGAAGCTCGGGGGGCACCTCGCGCGGGCCCAGTGGCTGGGACCGTACGACGAGTCGACGCTCGCGAAGGGGCCCGGTTTCCCGCTCTTCGTGGCGCTCGCCTACCGGGCCCACCTCCCGCTCCTCTTCGCGGGCCGGCTCCTCTTCGTGGCCTCGAGCGGCCTCTTCGTCCTCGCCCTCCTCCCGCTGTTTCGCCACAGAGGCGTGCCTCTCGTCCTCTTCGCCGCGCTCCTTTTCAATCCGGTCGTCGTGACGCGGGCCGCGAGGGAGATCGTCTACCCCTCCCTCACGCTCCTGGCGATGGCCGGGGCGGCGGGGCTCTTCCTTGCTTTCCCGGCTTCCCGCTCGCGGGCGGTTGCCTGGTCGGCTCTCTCGGGCCTCGCTCTCGGCGCGCTCTGGCTGACGCGCGAGGAGGGAATCTGGATCCTGCCGGCCGTCGGGTCGCTCCTGGCGGCGACGGTCCTTCGCACCGTGATCGCGCGCGGGACGAGACGACAGCTCGGTGAAGCCGTGGGCCTGGTGGTGCTTCCCGCGGGACTCCTCGGCGCCAGCCTGATGGCGGTGGCGCTCGTGAACTACCGGGTCTACGGAGCCTTCACGGTTCGCGAGTCGACGAGCGCGCCCTTCCTTTCCGCCTACGGCGCCCTCGCTCGCATCCGGTCCCGGGCGCCGATCCCGCGGGTGCCGGTCCCCCGGGAGGTGCGCCTGCGCGCCTACGCCCAGAGCCCGGCGTTCCGGTCCCTCGAGCCGCTCCTGGAGGGAGGCGTCGGGCGGGGCTTCGTCACCGCGAGCGAACAGCTGATTCCCGAGGCGAAGGGTGAGATCGCCGGGGGATGGCTCCAGTTCGCCCTACGCGAATCGGCGGCGAACACCGGGCGCTACCGCGACGCGCGGACGGCCGCGGCGTTCTGGACGCAGGTCGCGCGAGAGCTGGACGACGCCTGCGACCGGGGGCGGCTCCCGTGCGGCCCGAACTCGAGGTCGATGACGCCGGCGGACGCGACGGCAGAGCTCCCCGCCGTCCTCGCCGACCTTCCCCGGACCCTCGCGTTCCTCGTCTCCTCGGTGGACTCGGCCGCGGCCCTGCGGGATGCCGCCTGGAGCCGTGGGTCGAAGGAGTCCCGCGTCGTCTTTGCCCGGACGACCCGCGAAAGGATGGCGCCCGCCGCGGACGACCCGCGCTGGTTCTGCATCAAGGGCTGGGCCTTCCAGCGAGGGGGGGCTCCCGTCGCCTGGAGAGTCCTCGGTCCGGACGGCGCGCCGGTTCCCTACGGCCTCCGCCGTCAGGCGAGCGGCGACGTCGCCGCCGCGCTGGGGGCTCCGGAGGCGGGGTACGCGAGGGTGGAGCTCCTGGCCTCCTGCCCCGGCCCCTGCCTCGTGGAGCTCGTCGATTCGGGCCGACGTCTCGTGGCGTTCGACGCCATCTCGCCGGGAGAGAGGCTCGGATCGCCCCCGCCCGCGCTCGAGATGAACATCGATGCCGTGCAGGTCGTGCCGCGCCCGTCGGGGCCGGGAGAGTACGAGCGGAACGAGAGGCGAATGGCCGCGCTGAAAGGGATCGCCGCGGCATACCGGCGAGTCCTGACGCCGGGCCTTCCGGCGGCCGTCGCGCTCTTCGTCCTCGCGGCAGGCGCAGCGGCGGCTCGCCGTCGGAGCGAACCCGGCGTCGTCGTCGCGGGCGCGCTTCTCGCCGGCTTCGTGTCCCGCGTGGCGCTTCTCGATCTCGTGGACCGCACCTCGTTCCCGGCGCTCCACTACCTCTATCTCACGCCGGCCTACCCGTTCCTCTACGCATTCGTCGTCGTTGCCTTCGTCTCCGCGGCCGGGGCGCTCCGGCGCGTCCCGGCCGTGGAGCGGGCCTTCGCCTACCTCTGGGCGAAGGCCGCGACCTTCGGCTTCACGAGGCGCTCGAAGTCCGCGTAGGCGAGCCTCATCAGCTCGGTGTGCGAGCCCGCGTTGAACGCGATCTCGGCGTCCTCGGCGAGCCTCGGCGCCACGTAGACGTCCATGCCGTAGAGGTTGCCGAACGGAGGCATGGCCCCCGCCTCGCAGTCGGGGAAGAGCTCGCGGAACTCCGCCTCGCTCGAGAGGACGGCGCTCTGGCCGCCGGTGAGGTCTCGAAGGACCTGGAAGTCGACGCGCTGCGAGGCCGGAAGGACGACCATCACCGGCTTGCCGTCGACCTTCACCATGACGGTTTTCGCGAGCTCCCTCCCCTTTATGTGGGCCGAGGCCGCGATCTCCTGGGCCGTGTAGGCCGGAGAGTGGACGATCGAGACCCAGCGGACGCCGTTCTGGTCGAGGAATTCCTTCAGCTTGCGGACGGGCATGGGGCCCTCCTTTCCGGCCGGACGGGGCAAGCCCCGGTCAGCCTGTGCACGGAATCTCGGGGTGTATCGGCGTTGTGGTGCGGCGCGCGCATGCGGCACCTCCGAACCGACGATCTGGTCGACCCCGATTCTATTCCCGGCCGGGCGGAGAACGGGAACGGTGCGAGTGTCGGGGCGGGACGGGGCGCCGCCGGAGCGTCAGCGGGTCGGGTCTGCCGCGGCCAGCTTTTCCGCGTTTCTCCCGAATCTCTCGAGCTGGATCTCCTCGAGGAGGGCCTTGAGCTCGGGCCTCTGGGACAGCAGGGCGAGGAGGTCGGAGCCGGACATCAGCAGAAGCTCCGTGTCGGTCACGGCAGTGACGCTCGCCGTCCGCGGGCGGGACCGGACGGTGGCGAGGTCGCCGAAGAACTCGTGGGGCGTGAGGAGGGCGAGGGCGACGTCGCGTGCTCCCTTCCTCACCGTCACCCGGACGGCGCCGCGCCGTACGAGGTAGACGCCTGAGTCCCCGGCCCCTTCGCGGATCAGGACCTCGCCCGGCTTTGCCGCGACCGGCTTGAGGCGCCGCGCGAGGGCGTCGCGGTCGGAGCGGGGGAGCTGGCCGAAGAGGCGGGAGCGGGCCAGCACGCCGTCGAGCACCCTCTCCGCGTAGAGCCGCGAGAGCGCGTCGGCGACGTGACGGTGCTTCTTCACGAGCGGGGTGAGGGCGTTGCGGTCGAGCTCGAGGAGGTCGGCGCGTGTTCGCGCGGCCACGGTGGCGGTGCGCGGTACGCCGCTGAGAAAGGAGATCTCGCCGGCGACGTCACCCGGGCCGAGGAGGCCGAGGAGGACCGGGACGCCGCCGTCGCCCTTCGCCGAGACGACGAGCTCGCCGGCGGCGACGAAGGAGAGGGAGCTTCCCTCGTCGCCTTCGGCGAAGAGCGTCTCGCCCTGGGCGAGCGTCCGGAGGTTGATCTTCTCGAGGACGAGCTCGAAGAGAAACGGCGGGATGTCCTTGAGGAGCGGGATCTCCCTGCGCAGGGCGTGGACCTTTTCCGACTTCCTTCGGCGCTCGGCCACCCCCGCGGACGGCGGCTGCCCGGCCTCCGACGCGGCCGGCGCGGCTTGCGCGGCCGACTTCCCGGCCTCCTCGAGGATCTTCTTCAGCTCGATGTGCGCGAGGAAGCTCGAGGTGACCTCGGCCTTCGGATCGAGCTCCATCACTTTCTTGTAGACCGCGATCGCTTCCAGGAGCTTCCCTGCCTTCTGGAGGCGCGGCCCCGCCCGGTTGAGGACTCCGACGGCCTCCCGGGGGTCGCCGCTCGCCGCGAGGGCGTCGGCGAGGCGGAGGACCGCGGCGGTGTCGCCCGGATCGTCGCGCAGCCGGTGCCGGCACGCGTCGACGATCTCCTGCAGGCGGGCTTCCCCGCTCGTCCGGCCTTCGAACAAGGTCACCGGCCCATCGTACGACGGGAGCGGAAGGGTGGCGGAGGGATGTCCTGCCCGGGTCTTGCTGCATTGCAGTAATATTCGGGGAGAGAACGTGCCCCGGACCGGGGCGCCCGAGGAGGCCGCCATGAACGCCGAATTCCGCTCCTCCAGCCGAGAGTCGATGGTCCTGATGGAGGCGCCGGCCACCGACTGCACCCGCTGTCCCGTCTGCGGGAGCGAGGAGTGCCTGATGCTCGAGCAGCTCGGAACCTACTGCGCGACGATGACGGCCACGAGCCTCGCCGCCAGGGAGGAAGAGAAGAAGCGGCGCTGACGGGTTCCGGCCGGACGGGGAGCGCCGGACGCGCCTGTCGCGCCTGTCGCGCCCATCGCGCCTATCATCGGCCCGTTGTTCTTCCCGATCATTTTCCTGGCCGCCGCCCCGGGGTCCCGCCCCGGCCCTGAGAGCCTGCCTCCGCCGTTTGCTGGCGCCAGCGAGCTCCTCCCGGCTCTCCTGGTCCCGGCTGCGTCCGCGGTGGCGATCGCCACGCTCGGTCTCGTCGCGCTTCTCTTCTTCGCGCGCGACCGGAGCCGGCGGGACCTCCTTCTCTACGCCCTCCTCGCGGCGGGCCTCACGACCTTTCTCGCCGCGGGCCTTCCGGTCTGGAAGCACGACCCGGGGCGGCTGCGCGCCGCGCTCGCGATCCTTCTCCCGGCCCTGGCCTACCTTCTCCTTCTTCGTTTTCTCGAGCTGCCCCATTCCCGGGTTCGGCTCGCCCTTCTCGCCCTTCCCGCAACGGGTGTTCTCCTCGTGGCCGCCGTCCCGTCGGCGGGACGGATGTCGGGATGGCTCGAAGCGGCGTCGCTGGTCCTCTTCGGGGGAGCGGCGCTCCTCGATCTGGCGAGGCTGCGCCGGCAGGAAGGCGCGCTCCTCTTCGCGGCGACGGCGGCGCTCCTTCTCGCCGCCCTCTTCGACGCCGGCGCCTCGCGGGACGTTCTCCTCCCGGGCCTCGTCCTGCCACCCCTCGTCGGCCCCGCGTTCCTCCTCTTCACGGCCCTTCTCCTCGTGGCCGTCGCGGACCAGGGGCGGGTGATCCTCGAAAGGGCGACGATCGACGCGCTGACCGGCCTTCCGAACAGGGTGACGTTTCTCGACCGTGCCCGGCGCGAGCTGGCCCGTGCGGAGCGCAGCGGCAGCTCGCTCGCGCTGGTGATGCTCGACATCGACCGGTTCAAGCGATTCAACGACCGCTATGGCCACCAGGCCGGCGACCGCGTCCTGGCGCAGGCCGGCCGGGCGGTCGCCGGCGCCGTGCGCGGCATCGACATCGCCGGACGCTACGGGGGGGAGGAGCTCGTGCTCGTCCTCGTCGAGGTGGAGGCGGAAGCGGCCGTGGCCGCCGTCGAAAGGGTCCGGGCCGCGATCGCCGAGGTTCGGCTCCCGAACGTCCAGGAGGCCGTCACGGCGTCGGCGGGGGTCGCCCTGCATCACGGCGCGTTCGACAGGGCGGAGGTCGCGGAGCTGATCAGGAGGGCGGACCAGGCGCTGTACCGGAGCAAGGAGGACGGGCGCGACCGGACGACGCTCGAATCGCGAGGGCCCGAGCGCCCGACGTCGCCGGCCGAGGTGCGTTACCGCTGAGGCCCGAGGCCCGCTGGTAAGATCCGCGCTCGATGTCAGCCGACACCGGGATTCGCGATTCGGTGACTGGGCTCTACGTCCGCGAGTATTTCGACGACGTCATCGCGCGAGAGCTCGAGCGGTCGCGGCGGCACGAGATTCCGCTCTCGGTCGTATCGGTCGTCATCCGAGACGTCGACGCCCTCGAGGCGGCGGGCGAGGAGGTCGTGGTTTCCGTTCTCGTGGAGGTCGCCCGGGAGCTGGGGCGCAACGTCCGCGAAACGGACCACCTCTTCCGGTGGGAGAACGACGAGTTCCTCCTTCTCCTGTTCGGCGCCGACGGGGACGCCTGCGAGCAGAAGGTCCAGCACCTCGACCAGCTCTTCCGCTCCTGGCGGGGCGGGGGAGGGCCGGTTCCGGCGGGAGTCCGGATCCGCGTCGGCGGCGCCACGCACGAGAGCGACATCGTCTTCGCGTCGGTGCTTCAGGCCGCCCGGGCGATGGCCCGGCCGGAGGTCACCGAGGTCCCCCCCGCGCCGGGCGAGCCGTCCTAGATTAGAAAATCAAGACCTGACCCCAGGCTCCGGACGAGGCGGAGGGGGAGGCCGATGACGTTGGAGGGGGTGCCGGAGATCCGCTCGACGAAGAGGCCTCCGAGGCCCTGCAGGGCGTAGGCGCCCGCCTTGTCGGCCGGCTCGCCGGAGGCGACGTAGGCGTCGACCTCCCCGTCGGTCATCGGGGCGAAGACGACCTCGGTGACCTCGCGGCCGGAAACGAGGACGCCGCCCCGCGAGAGGGCCACGCCGGTGACGACGTCGTGCGCACGGCCGCGGAGGGCGCGGAGCATCCGCCTCGCGTCGGCGTCGTCGCGCGGCTTGCCGAGCGCCTCGCCGTCGAGGACGACGATCGTGTCGGCGGCGAGGACGACGGCATCCGGCGGCGCCGAGGGGGCCACGGCCGAGGCCTTGGCGCGGGCGAGCCTCTCGGCGGCGTCGTGCGGGTCCTCGCCGGGGAGGAGCGACTCGTCGACGTCGGCGGGGCGGACCTCGGGCTCGAGCCCGAGGGCGCGGAGGAGGTCGAGGCGGCGGGGGGAGGACGAGGCGAGGAGGATTCGGGGCCTGCTCACGGCGGCGGAGTCTACGGGTAGTAGCCGCTGATCGTTCGCGCCTCGAGGTTCGTCGGCGTCATCTTCACCTCGATCTTCCGCCACTTGTCCCCCTTGCGGACGGGGGGCGTGTAGGTGAGGAGGTACTGGCTCCGGAGCTCCTCGTCGATCTCCTTGTAGACGCCGGAGAGCCCCTTGGCCGAGTCGACGTAGTAGACGGTGCCGCCCGTCTCGCGCGCCATCCGGTTGAGCTTCGACCGGACGTCGAACTGCGTGTTCCCGATCTTCAGCCCGATGAAGTAGATCGCCACGCCGGTCTTGCGCGCGTAGTCGAGGGCCGCCTCGAACGTGAACTTGGACGCCCGGTCGGCGCCGTCGGAGAGGATGACGTACGCCTTGCGCCCCTTCGTCCCCTGGTACTGGTAGAGGCCGTAGACGACGGCGTCCCAGAGGGAGGTGGAGCCCTGGGCCCGGAGGCCCGCGAGCGCCTGGGCGAGCCGCTCGCGGTCGGTCGTGAACCTCGAGACGAGCTGCGGCTCGTTGTCGAACGTGACGAGGAAGGTCCGGTCGCGGGGCGTCATGATGCTCCGGAGGAAGTCGTTCGCGGCCTTCTGCGCCTCGGGCAGGGTCTCCTCCATCGACCCCGACGTGTCGACGCCGACGCCGAGGGAGAGCGGGAGGTTCGTGACGACCTCGAAGGCGTCGACCTCCTGGGGGGCGCCGTCCTCCAGGATGTGGAAGTTCGTCTTCGAAAGCCCCGTGACGGGGCGCCCCTTCTCGAAGACGGAGGTGTAGAGCTCGACGGCCTGGACGTCGACCTCGGAGAGGTACTTCGGCGCGTTGATGTAGCGGATGTCCTCGGTGACGTCGCCGTCCTCGAGGGTGGCCACGACGCGAAGGAAGCCGATCTCCTCCCGGCGCGGAACGTCGACGACCTGCTGGAAGGGGGGCTGGAAGAGCGTCGCGGCGCGCGTCTCGTTGACGAAGATCTCGAGCTTCTGGAGCTTCTTCGTCTCGGGGACGGCGAGGTCGGCGACGACGCGCACGGGGCCGTAGACGCTGATCCCCTTTTCCGGCGCCGTGATCTTCACCCGGAACGCCTCGCGCCCCTCGTTCAGGACGAGCTCGTCCTCGGAGAGCATCCGGCCGTCCTTCGAGAATCCGGCGACCTTCACCGTCCGCTTTCGCGGGAGCTCGCCGAGGTCGAGGTCGGCTTCGAAGGGGGGCCGCCGGTCGGTGACGACCTTCCGGCCGTCGAGGGAGAACTCGGCGTAGACGATGTCGTCGGAGCTGGCGCGCGTCTCGAACTTCACGACGCCGGTGGCGAACTCGCGCGCGATCGGCAGGAGGGTGAGGGCGCCCCGCTCGTTCGGGGAGGCGACGAGCCGCGCGAGAGCGGCCTTGGCGGCCTCCCGGGCCGCCTTCTCCTCGGGGGAGAGGCTCTGGTCGGGCGACTCCGGAACGACGACCTTCTCGTCGATGAGGGCGGCGGCGTTGCGGTTCGAGTCGGCGATCTTCACCTTCAGCCGGTACTCGCCGGGGTAGAGGAAGCGTTCGAGGTTGAGGGGAAGGAAGGCCCCCTTCACCGTCGAGGCGGGGAAGTCGAAGCGGTACCGGAAGTTGTCGACGAGCTTGCCGCCCTTGATGATCTCGCCGACGACGTCGAGGTCGTAGAAGGTCTCCTCTCCGAGTGCCTTCGTTCCGAGGGTGGCGCGCTCGAGGAGGACGGAGATCTCCATCCGGATCTTGCTCGCGACCATCTCGGGAAAGCGGAGGACCCGCTGGACCGGGAGCTTCGCGGCGGCCGGGTCGAGGTCGGTCGTCATCAG
>JADKBZ010000009.1 GCA_016714815.1 Holophagales bacterium | reverse complement strand
AATCTCGCGGATACCGATCCGGACGCGCCGAGTCCTGTTTGGTTTACCAGAATCGCGAAAAGGTGACGGGCGTCACACTTCAGGCCTTCGGGAACGTGGCCACGGCCCGCGTCGGCTCGCCCTTCTTCGAGGCGAGGGTCAGCTCGCCTCCGTGGGCCTTCACGATCCGCTCGGCGATGGGAAGACCCATGCCGGTGCCGGCGGGCTTCGTCGAGACGAAGACGCGGAAGATGTCCGAGTTCTTCTGGTCGAAACCGGGGCCGCGGTCGGTGACGGTCAGGAGCCAGAAGCGGCCGCCGTCCTCGATCGCCACGTCCACCTCGCGCGCCGTCGCCCCGGCGGTCTCCACCGCGTCGAGCGCGTTGCCGACGAGGTTCAGGACGACCTGCTTGACGCGGGCCGCGTCGAGGAGCGCGGGCGCGCCCCCGTCGTGCGCCTTGAATTCGAGCGAGATCCGGCGGCTCCGGGCTTCGGGCCTGAGGAACGTGACCGCCTCCGCGGCGGGCTCGTTGAGGTCCGAAGGGACGGTGACGAGGGGCGAGGGGCGCGCATAGGAGAGAAAGTCGGCGAGGAGCCGGGCGAGCCGCCCCGTCTCGACGCGGGTCGCCTGGGCCAGCTCGGCGGCGGAGACGGCCGAGCTCCCCTTCGCCAGCTGCTCCTCGAGAAGCTCGAGGTTGAGGCTCATGGCGTTCAGGGGGTTGCGGATCTCGTGCGCCAGGCCCGTCGCCACCTCGCCCAGTTCGGCTCGCCGCTCGGCCTCGACGCGCGCGGCTTCGACCTTCCGCGTCCTCCGGACGAGGAGCATGACGGCCCAGGACGCCGCCAGGATGCCGAGAAACGAGACGAGGGCCGCCGCGAAGATCCGCGTGTAGAGCTTGCCGCGGAGAACCTCGACGCGGGTCTCCAGCTCCCTCTGCGAGACCCCCACCTTGAGCGTCCCGAAATCGCCGATCGGGACCTCGATGCCGTACGGGTCGGTGATCTGGGTGATCGTCTCGCCCGAGTGCGAGGAGGGCTCGACCGGATCCGCCCCGAGCGTCTGACCTCCCTCCGGATGCGGGCGGACCCGCTCGGGGCGCGAGAGGAGACCCGTGTAGGCGTAGACGAGCTGGTTCTTCGAGTCGTAGACCCTCACTTCCGAGAGGACCTGGCGATCGGAGAGGGCCGACCCGACGAAGACGTCGACGTCCTTCTGCTGGACCTTCAGCGTGTAGACGTCCCCCGCCGCCCGCTCGGCGAGGCCGCGGGCGATCCTCTGGGCGTCCTGGCGCGAGTAGAGGAGCGCCTCGTCGATGACGTCCTTGGAGAGCGTCTTGAAGAGGAGGTGCCCGAAGAGGAAGACCGAACCCGCCGTCAGGAGGCCGACGAGGGAAAGGACGGCCGTGAGGTTGCGGCGGAAGCGGCGCGCCTCGAGATCGGACATCGGTCGGAGTTTAGGGGACGTAGGCTATCCTCCGCCCCTCGCCGTGATGAACGCCGCCAACGAACCCGAGACCCCGCCCGAAAAGCGCCTCCGTCCGGAGGTCGCCTTCCTCCTGAAGTTCGCCCTCTACCTCGTCCTCTTTTTCGCGGTCACCGCCCCGAAGCCGATGAACAGCGCCTTCGTCGAGCCTTTCACCACCGCCGTGGCGAAGGTCGGCGGATGGACCGCGGGCCTCTTCGGAGAGAACGTGAGGATGGTCGGGACGGCGATCGTCTCGCCCCGGTTCGCCGTGAACGTCCGGACCGGCTGCAACGGCCTCGAGACGATCTACATCTTCTTCGCCGGGGTCCTCGCCTTCCCGGCCCCCTGGAGCCGGAAGCTCCTGGGGCTCGGCCTCGGCTTCCTCGCCATCCAGACCCTGAACAACGTCCGGATCGTCAGCCTCTTCTACATCGGGGTCTACTTCCCCCAGCACTTCGAGGACTCGCACATCGTCATCTGGCAGGCGATCGTCATCCTCTTCGGCGTGGCCCTCTTCCTCCTCTGGGCCGACCGCTATGCAAGACCGTCTCGACCCGCGAATCAAGAAGCTCCTCGTTAGGCTTCCGCTCTCTGCGGTCCTGGCGATCCTCCTCTGGTTCGTGATCCTCAACCACCCGTGGGGCGGCCTCGTGACCCGCGCGGGCGAGTGGTGGATCCGGGCCGCGGAGCGGACGAAGGTCACGCGGCTCTCCTTCGACGCCGGCCTTGTCGTCGTGGAGCGGGCCGACCTCTCGACCCGGTCCGAGATCCCCGCCTTCTCGGCGGCGCCGATCACCGCGAACCTCGTCCTCCTCCTCGCGCTCCTCTTCGCCACCCCGCCGGCCCTGCGAGCCTCCGCCTGGCCGGCCCGCGCCGCGGCCGCGCTCGGCGCGCTCCTGCTGACGCAGGTCCTCCACCTCTCCTTTACGGTCCAGACGCTCTACGCGATGCAGCTCGGCGCCTGGAGCGCCGCGTCGTGGCCCCGCTGGCAGCGGGAGGTCGTCGCGACGGGGCGCTATTTCTTCGACATCATCGGCAAGTACGCCGTCCCCTTCATCTTCTGGGTGATCACTCTCCGGCTCGGGGAGGAAGAGGAAGAGACCGCAAAACCGAACGCCACCCCCGCGAAGGGGCGGCGCCGGAAGAAGAAGGGCTGATTCGCCGGCCGCCGGCCGACTCGCGAACCTGAACGACCCCTTCGCCCCCCGCCCTTCGCGGGCAACGCCCCCGCGCCCCCACCCACCGAACCGCCGCCCGCCACCGCCACCCGACCCGTCCTGGCCGGCCGGCACTCCCGGGGCCGAGCGTCACGGTGAGGTCCTTCTCGTTCCCGGGGTCGTCCCACCGCTTTGCCGCAAGGGTGATCGGGCGGGGCACGTCGGTCGGGTTGAAGAGGAAGAGGTCGCTCCGGTAGAGCCCCCCCCCCCCCCGGGGGCCGCCGGGCGTCCGACGAGGGACGTCGCCCCCCACCCCTGGATCACGCCCGCCCCGCCCCCCCCCCCCCCGATGGACACCCGCCCCCACCCCGCGCCGCCGCGCCTCCCGGCACCGGCGGTCGGGACGCCAAACGCGCTGGGAATCGGCGACCACCTCACGACCGGGGCGGTCGCGAGTTCTTCGAGGCTGCCGCCCGTGAAGAGGGCGACGGAGTGCCGATCGAATGACCCCTTCACGTTCGCCGGCCCCCCCCGCCCCGGGATCCCGCCCCCGGGGGGCCAGACCCGGCCCGGGAGGCCCCCCCCCCGGTCAACCCGCCTCCGGGCCCCGGGGGGGGGCCCCCCTCCGCCGCCCCCCGCCGGACCGGGGCGCCCCCGCCCGGCCCCCCCCCCGGCCCCCCCCCCCCCGCCCCCCCCCCCCCCCCCCCCGGGAGCCCGCCCCCCGCCCCCCGGACGCCCCCCCGCCGCCCCCCGCGCCCCGCCGCCCCCCCCCGGCCGCGGCGCCCCCGACCCCCCCCACCCCCACCCCGGGAACCCCCGCCTCCCCCGGACCGCGGCCCACTCCGGTCGCCCCCTCCCCCCCCCCGGCGCTTCCCCCCCCCCCCGCCCGGGCGGGGCCAATGGTGGGGTTGTCGCCCCCAGTGGCGTCCGTGTTGACGAGGATCCGCGGGATCTCGTCCTCCCCCTCCCAGACCGCCACGTTCAGCATTCCGGCCACACCCGGACCTGGCGGAAAGACGGTCCTCGGCTCCTCGCGTCCCCTGGAGTCGTAGAGTACAAGCCGGCCCAACCTGGCCGGCGAGTACTCCCCGGACACCGACTCGGCCAGGACGAAATGCCGATTCGACCTGTTCTGGATCACAGGGAAGGCAAGCTTGTCCGTGACCGGGGCGTAGGAGACGACCCGCCCGGCGACGGGAGCCGGAACCAGAGCCACCGCGAGGAGAGCGACGACGCAGCTTCGGCGAATGAGGAGTGGCCCCACAGCCGTTTTCGGCTTCTGGATCTCGCTCATGCGCTTTCCCCTCGTGTGCTTCCTGTTTCCGCGCTCCTGGCCCGCACACTCTCCTGAGGCTCGAACCAGATTGAAGGGTCCGGGCGCACGCCCCCCGGACCCTCCATCACGAATCCGGTCCTGTCGTCTAATCCTGACGCTTCAGATACCTGAAGTCCTTGATGTCGTACTCCTTCATCTTCGCGATGAGAGAGCCTCGCGAGATGTTGAGGAGGCGGGCGCCGAGCGACTGGTTGCCGCGCACCTTGCGCATGACGCGCTCGATGACCTGGCGCTCGACCTTCTCGACGATCTCCTTGAGGTCGTCGCTCTCGGCGAGCGTCAGCTCCACGTGCTCGTCGCCGAACTTGGCGTCGAGGTCGGAGAGGCGCACGGGGCCCTTGCCCAGCTGCGCCGCCAGGCGCCGGACCTCGTTCTCGAGCTCGCGGACGTTCCCGGCGTAGTTGAAGTCGAGGAGGGCGTTCATCGCCTCGACGTCGAAGCTGCCGGCCATCGGACCGCCATGGCGGACGGCAAAGGCGTCGAGGAGCGCGGGGACGTCCTCCTTCCGGTCGCGCAGCGTCGGGAGGCGGAGCGTGAGGGCGGAGAGGCGGTAGTAGAGGTCGTCGCGGAACGTCCCCTCCTCGACGGCGCGCGTGAGCGAGCGCGAGGAAGTGCCGATGACGCGGACGTCGAGCGGAACCGAGCGGCCGCCGGGGGCGACGACCTCGCGCGCCTCGAGGAGGCGGTAGAGGAGCGCCTGGGTGGGGGCCGGGAGGTCGCTGACCTCCTCGATCAGGAGCGTCCCGCCGTCGGCCTCGAAAAGGCGGCCGGCGCGGCGGCGGCGGTCGGCCGGGCCGGGGCTCCCGAGGAGGTCTTCTTCGAGGGCCGCCGCCGTCGAGGCGGTCGCCGAAATCCTCACGAGCGGACGGGGGCGGCGCGGCGAGAGGGCGTGGAGCGTCTCGGCCGCGAGAGTCTTGCCGGTGCCGACGTCGCCGATGATGAGAACGGGCGCGCGGGCCGAGGCGATCCGCTGGAGCGAGACGCGCAGGTTCTGGATGGTGAGGGAGGAGCCGACCACGGCCGTGGCCGGGTCGTCCAGCGGGGCCGTGATGATCGGCGCCGGAGCGTGCGAGGAGCCCCTCTCGCCGAACGGGGCGTCGGCCCTCTCGGCGTGGACGAAGCCGGTCGCCGACGCGAGGGCGACCGCGAGGTCGTTCAGGAGCGGGTCGGCGGCCAGCTCCATCGGGAGGGCCAGGAGCCCGACCGCCTCGGCACCGGGCCTCACGACCGGGTAGACCCTGAGGCGCATCCCCGACTCGAAGAGGTCGACGGGCGCCCCGGCAGCGAAGACCTCGTCGACGGAGCGACGCGTCAGGCGCGGGAGGGTCCCCTTCCAGATCGCCGCCACCGCCTCCCCGACCGACGAGTCGGCCACGGAGAGAAAGGCGACACTGTGGACGGGGGTCGAGGAGGAGAGGTACGACGCGACTTCCTGGAGCCTCTCGTCGAGCGAGGCGGAGGCCCGGAGGCGACCGAAGAGCTCGCCCCAGACGTCGGCGAGGCGGAATCCCTGGGCGGCCGAGATCGAGGAAGGCCGGCTCTCGACGGTCCGGGCGGCGTGCGCCGGCTCGTAACTCCTCGGCCGCGGCTCGGGCCCCCGCGAGGGCGGCGCCATCGGCGGCGGAGCCGGGGGAGTCGGTGCGAGGGCCGCGGCGGCGACCGAAAGGGCGTCGCGCCCGCGGGGCGGGGGCGCGGAGATCCTGTTCGGATTCGGTGCGGGCCCGTTCAGGAGGGTGATCGTCGCCTCGCCAATCTGGATCCGGTCGCCCGCCGCGAGTGCAGCGGTCTTGACGATCGAGCCATTCAGGTACACGTCCGATCCGGGCGCCGTCCCGAGCACGTCGAGACGTAGCTCCTCGCCGACGACGGAGATCCGGGCGTGCCGCCCGAGAACACCTCGGGCCCTGACGACCAGGTCGTTTCCAGACGAAGCGCCGAGATGGATCACGTCCCGGTGGACCTTTCGGACCTCCGACTCGCCACCCGGCTTGCGGACTTCGAAGCTGAGCATGTTTCTGGGCCTCCAGCTCGTGAGGGAGTGCCTCCCGAACGAACGGAAGGCTACCACGCCCGAAGGCCGATTGTCCTGTGCTCGTCATCAATTTCTGTACGGCCCGAGCCGTCCGGAACTCCGGCCCGGTGAGGAGTTGGCGGCCCCGGTCGCGCCGTTCCCGGGACCGCCGGGGCGCGCGTCTCCTGAGCAGGGGCCGGGTCCGGGCGCCCCTCCTGCACGCCCCCGGCGGTCGTGGTAGGGTCGCCCGCCGGACACAGCCATGTTTCGCCTGAAGAAGCTCGAAATCCAGGGGTTCAAGTCTTTCGTCGACCGGACCTCGCTCACCCTCCCCTCGCGGCTCACCGCCATCGTCGGGCCGAACGGCTCCGGCAAGTCGAACATCTGCGACGCCGTCATGTGGGTCCTCGGCGAGCAGTCGGCCCGGGCCCTGCGCGGCAACACGATGGAAGACGTCATCTTCAACGGCTCCGCGCGCCGCCGGCCCCTCGGAATGGCCGAGGTCTCGCTCACCCTCGAGGCGCGGGGGGGCCAGTGGGCCGACACGGGGGGCGAGGTCGTCCTCACCCGCCGCGTCACGCGCGACGGCACGAGCGACTACATCGTCAACGGCCGCAAGTCCCGCCTGAAGGACGTCCAGGACCTCCTTCTGGGGACCGGCCTCGGCGTCCGCGCCTACGCCATCATCGAGCAGCAGAAGATCGACCTCATCCTCTCGGCCAAGCCGCAGGACCGCAGGCGCCTCATCGAGGAGGCCGCGGGGATCTCCAAGTACAAGATCCGCAAGCAGCAGGCCGAGATGAAGCTCGAGGAGACGCGGGCGAATCTCCTCCGCCTGACCGACATCGTCTCGGAGATCGACCGCGCCTGCACGTCGCTCAAGCGGCAGGCCTCGCGCGCGGCCCGCTGGAAGGAGCAGGCCGACGTCCTTTCCGGACTGAAGAAGAAGCTCCTCCGCCTGAAGTCCGAACGGCTCGTCGCCGCGATGGCCGCCGCCGAGGCGGCGCTCCAGGCAACGACCGGGGCGGAGGAGGGCGCCCTCGCCGAATCGGGCCGTCTCGACGCCGCCTTCGAGGAGGCGAGGCACGCCTACGAGGAGATCGAGCGGCTTCGCCGGGAGCGCTCCGACGCCTTCGGCGTGGCGCGCGAGGCGCTCCTCTCGGCCGAGGCCGCCGTCGCCGCCGCGTCCCGCGAAGCCGAGGAGACCGAGGCCCGCAAGGACCTCGTCGGCTCGCAGCGCTCCGAGGCCGAGGAAGACCACGTCTCCTCCGTCGAGGAGTCGACGAAGGCCGAGCAGCTCCTGGCCGAGGCGCTGGAAGAGCTCGCCGTCGCCGAGGCGGGAGCGAGGACGACCGCGGAGGCCCTCGCCGCCGCCACGCGCGAGGAGAGCGACGCCGCGACCCGCCGCGAGGCGTCCCGCCGCGACCTCCTCGCCGCCGCCGCCCGCGCGAGCGAGGCGACGAACCGCGAGAGGGAGGCCGCCCTCCTCGTCGACCGCCTCGGGTTCGCCCTCACGAAGGTCGAGGAGCGCAAGGGGCGCGCCGAGGTGCAGCTCTCCGAGCGGCGCGCCGCGATGGAGGCCGCCCGCGACCTCGAGGCCGAGACGAACGAACGCCTCTCCGAGGCCCGGCGCCGCCTCGAGGAGGCCGGCGTCTCCCGAAAGAGCGCCGAGACGAGGCTGGCCGAGCTGAAGGACGAGCGGGAACGCGCGACGCGCGAGTTCCACGCCCTCGACAAGCGGCTCGGCGGCCTCGAGACCCTCCTCGCCGCGCGCGAGGCGGGGGGCGAGGCGGCCCGCCGCGCCCTCCAGACCTCGGGCGGAGGCGCCGACGGCGTCCTGGCCGACCACTTCGACGCGGCCGAGGGATTCGAGAACGCCCTCGACGCCGCGCTCGGTGGCGCGCTCGAAGCCCCGGTCGTCAAGGACCGCGCGACGCTCGAACGCCTCATCGCGACGGTCCGCTCCTCGCACCTCGGGATGGCCCGGTTCGTCCACCCGATTCCCGAGACCCCCTTCCCGCTCAAGCCGGCCGACGAGAGGATCCTCGGCCTCGCCCGAGACCTCCTGACCGCCCGCCCCGGGGACGAGGCGCTCTCGGCCGCCCTTCCCGACGCCCTCGTCGTCGGCTCCGTCGAGGACGCCCTCTCCCTGGCCCAGCTCCTGCCGGAGCGGACCTTCGTCACGCGGGACGGCGTCGTCGTCCGCGGGTCGATCGTCGAGGCCGCCGGCACCGAGGTCCCCGGAGAGGGGCTGTTCACCGTGCGGCGCGACCTGAAAGCCGTCGGCGCCCAGAAGGACGCGCTCGGAGAGCGGCTCGCCGCACTCGGGGAGGAGATCTCCGGGACGGGCGCCCAGGCGGGCGAGGCGGCCCAGGCGCTGGAGCGCGAGGTCGCCGCATCCCGCCGCGCCGAGCGCGAGCACTCCGACGCCCTCGCCCGCTTCTCGGCGGCACGCGACGAGGCGACCCGCGCCGAACGCGAGGTCCTGACGATCCTGGAAGAGGAAAAGCAGCTCCGCTCCGACCTCGCCCGCGTGGGAGAGGATCGGGCAAAGGCGCTCGAGCTCGCCTCCCTCAAGACCGGCGAGATGACCGCCATGGAGGCCGCGATCGCCGGCCTCGAGACGGGCCTCGAGTCGGCCCGCACCGCCCGCCTCCTGGCCCAGCAGAAGGACGGCGATGCGCGCACGGCGCGCGACGTCCTGCGCGAAAGGCGCCGGGCCACGCAGGAGGCCTTCCAGACCCACAGGAACCGCGCCGACGCCGCCGCCCGGCGCCTCGCCGAGCTCTCCCAGCAGATCGCCACCCTCGGCGAGCGGAAGGAGCGGGCGCTCTTCGGGGGCGAGGAGGCCCGCGAGCGGCGCGAGGAATCGGTCCTCGCGGCCTCGGAGGCGGAAGCCCGGCTGAAGGAGGCGGACGCGACCGCGGAGCAGCGGCGGACCGCGCTCGAGGAGCTCGACAAGGCGACGCACGCCGGACGCGCCGCGCTCGACATCGCCCGTCGCGGCCGCTTCGAGGCCGAGCTCGTCGTCGAGAGGCGCCGCGGCGACAGCGAGCACCTCTCCGAGACGTGCCGCGCCGAGTTCGGCGTCCCGCCCGGCGAGCTCCCCCCCGTCGAGCTCGCCGAAGGAGAGCCGGAGCCCGACGACGTCGCCCTCGCCGCGATGCAGGAGGAGGTCGTCCTGAAGACGGTCGCCCTCGAGCGGCTCGGCCCCGTCAACCACGCGGCGCTCGAGGAGTTCGACTCGGAGAGCAAACGCCACCAGGAGATGTCGACGCAGAAGCTCGACCTCGAGAAGTCGCTCGACCAGATCCTCGAGACGATCCGGACGATCAACCTCACCTCCTCCGAGCGCTTCACGAACGCCTTCGTCGCCATCAACGCGAGCTTCGCGCAGGTCTTCCAGCGGCTCTTCGGCGGCGGCACCGCCTCGATGCAGCTCCTCGACGAGAGCGACCCGCTCGACTCGGGGATCGAGATCATGGCGCAGCCTCCGGGCAAGCGGAACCAGACGATCGGCCTCCTCTCGGGGGGCGAGAAGGCGCTGACGGCCGTCGCCCTCCTCGTCTCGATCTTCCGGTTCAAGCCCTCGCCCTTCTGCATCCTCGACGAGGTGGACGCCCCGCTCGACGAGGCGAACATCGACCGCTTCACGGCGCTCCTCAACGAGCTCTCCGACGAGACGCAGTTCGTCCTCATCACCCACTCCAAGAGGACGATGGAGACGGCCCAGGCGCTCTACGGCGTGACGCAGGAGGAGCCGGGCGTCTCCAAGATCGTCAGCGTCCGGTTCAGCTGAGGATGAATCGGGGGCCGCTTCGCCCCGCCGGCATCCGGGGCCTTCTTCGCGCGATCGCGATCCCGGTCGCGCTGTTTTCCCTTCTCGCCTTCGCGGGAGGGGCCGAGGCGTCGGGCGACCTCGAGGTCCGGCGCCAGGGAACCTCGTGGGCGCGGATCGAGGACGGCGGCAACATCCGGGTCGAGGGACGCCTCGTGGGGTCGATCGACGAGGACGGAGACGTCCGCGTCGCCGGCCGGCTCTCGGGGCGCGTCGACGACGGCGGCACGATCCGCGAGAACGGGCGGATGGTCGGGAGCGTCGAGAAGGACGGGACGATCCGGTCGGCGGGAGCGCTTCCCGGACGGGTCGAGAAGGACGGGACGATCCGCCGGAAGGGCGCCGGCTGGGGAAGCGCCTCCCCCTGCTGCTCCGGATTTCGCGACGTGCGCCGCGTCGCGGCCCTCCTCTTCTTCTTCGATCGGGGGTTCTTCGGCCCCTGATCCCCGGCTCCTTCGGCCGTCAGGTCGAGCCGGCCTGACGGGCCGCCGCCCGCACGGCGGCCGAGGCCCCCGGGGACGAGAGGGCCGCCGGCGCCGCCGAGCCGACTCCGTGGACTTCCTCGAGAGCCTTCGCGACGGCGTCGACTTCGGCGCCGAGAGCCTCGAGCCCCCCCTTCAGGCTCTCCCGGGTCACCTCCGACGCGGCCGAGTCGGCCGCGAGCGCGCGGAGGACCTGGGCCCGCAGGCTCTCGAGCGAATAGAGGATCCGCGTTCCCTCCGCCTCGATCCGCGCCACGGCGGTCGCGAGCTGGGTCCGGTGGGTCCGCTCCGCGTCGAGGGCGGCGAGGGCCCCGGAGAGGCGTTCCCTCACGACGCCGTCGGACGTGGACTCCACGCGCGCCGAGAGAGCCGCCCGCTCCCGGTCGAGGCGCTCCTCCTCGTCGTCGGTCAGCGCGGCCCGGAGGCTGCGCTCGCGGCGCGCGAGCTCCCGCGAGGCGGAGCGGAGCGCCTCGATCGTCTCCTCGGGTCTGCGGAGCAGCTCCCGGACGAGCGGTGGCGCTCCCTTCAGCTCCGAAAGGAGCCGGTTGCAGATTCCGTCGATCCTCGACTCCCGCTCGGTGATCGCCGCCAGGGCGGGGCTCTCCGGCGGAGCCGGGATCGGGAGCGCGACGAGGGGGGGCGCTTCGGAGCCCGCGAGGCCTGTCCGCGCCCGCTGGGCAGCGGCGGCGGGAACCCCCTCCACGAGGCGTCGGTCGCGACGGCGGACCTTGGAGAGCGTGTCGGCCGCCGCGATGCCGAAGCCGAGCGCGACGAAGAGGAGCCAGAAGAGATGCGGCTGGGTGGCGCCGACGAACGCGGCGACGGCGGCGACGGCGCCGAAGACGAAGGCGTGGGGAACACTCGCCTCGTCCTCCTCGCGGAGGCGTTTCTCCAGACGGCGATCGGCCCGGGTCGCCTCCCGGCCGGCGGCCGGCAGCCGGTCGAGGGCGCCCCGGATCCTCCGCACACCCTCTTCGAGCTCACGCTCCGGGCCTTCGCCAGGTTCGCCCATTCGGCCCCTCCCGCCGGTCCGTTATACGCCCGGCACGGCGCCGGGTTCAGAATCCCGACCCGTGCCGTCCGACGCGCCACAGCCCGCCCCGTTCGACCCGGCCCGCCTCCTCGCCCTCCTGGCGTCGCTCGGCGTCGAAGCCCGCACGTATTCGCACGACCCGGTCCTTACCGTGGCCGAGGCGAAGGTCGCGACGGCCCACGTCCCGGGATGCCACTGCAAGAACCTCTTCCTCGAGGACCGGAAGGGCACCCGCTGGCTCGTCGTCCTCCCGGCGGAGAGGGCTCTGGACCTCCGGCTCCTCGCCGAGGCGCTCGGCACGCGCCGCCTCTCCTTCGCGAGCGCCGAAAAGCTCCGGGAGGCTCTCGGCCTGACGCCGGGCTCCGTCTCCCCCTTCGGCGTCGTGAACGACGCTTCCGGCACGGTCCGCGTCGTCCTCGACCGCGACCTCCTGGACCACCCGGCGCTCAAGTTCCACCCGCTCGTCAACACGATGACGACGGTGGTCTCTCCCGAAGGCCTCCTCCGGTTCCTGGAACAGTCGGGCCACCCGCCGCTCCTCGTCGACCTCGGCTAGAAACCCGGGATCCGAGGACGTCCCGCTCCCTTACCCGTCCTCGGAGCAATCGATCGGCGGCTCCTCGAGAACGAACTCGAGCGCCCGACGAAACGTCGGCGGGTCGACCGCAGGGTACTTGTAGAAAGACGGCTCCATCTCCGCGAACAGCACCCGTAGTCGGGCCGCGTCGACGAGCCCCCTCGCCAGCATCTCCCTCACGTCGAGCAGGTCGCGGGCATGGCCGCGCTCTATCTTGGCGAGCGCCTGGGAGTAGAGGTCGTAGTGCCGCACGGTCAGTCGCCCCTGCTGGGCGACGAACGGGCTCCTCTCCCTCCAGCCGGCCAGCTCCGGAACAAAACCGTCGGGCGAGGCGAGCTCGACGTTGAGCTGAAGCTCCTCCTTGAGGCGGGGAAGCGCGCGGAGCAGTGTGTCGCTCTCGGGCTCGAGCTTCAGATCGACGTCGACCGTGGCGTTCCGCCAGCCGTGAAGCACCGCTGTGGCTCCACCGGTGAGGTAGACGGTGGCCGGCTCCCTCGCCACCCGGCCAAGCGCCGCGAGGAACTCGAGCAGACGGTCCCGGTCGAGGTCACGCCGCACGAGCGAGCGCCCGTTCGAAGCTGACGAGGAGCCTCACGAGCGCGTTGAAACGCCCGTGAGCCGCGTCGGAGTTGCTTTCCGCCAGGAGCCGATAGAGAAGCCCCTCGGCGTCGGAAAGCTCGCCCGCAACCTTCACGCCGAGCAATCTCAATCGGGGCGAGCCGATGGAAACGAGGAGCGATTCCTCTGTCACTTCCCCGCGCGCGAGGTCCGCCAGCCCCTTCCGAACGAGGTCGGCGCCGGGAAGCCCTTCGAACTCCATGAGCCCATCGTATCGAATGAGCCGACCGCTCGCGGCCCTCCGCGGCGAGCAGAGTGTAGAGGGTAGACCTGACCCCTTTTATGAGACCCATGCCCCGGTCAGCTCACCCAGGCGACTCCGACGCCGAGGATGTCGATTCCGGTCTTCGTCGGGATGACCTCGACCTTCTCGAAGCGGGCGGGGTCGGGGGCCGCGACCTTGGCTTCCAGCTCCGCGAGCTCGGCCTTCAAGGTCTCGATCTTCGTCTCGGCGGCGCCCTCCATGCGGCGCTTGCTGAGGACCCCGCCCACCTTGCCGACCTTGAACGACGTCTTCTTCGCGAAGAGGCCGCCGAGGACGTCGAAGGCCGCTCCGGCCATCGAGGCCATCGTCTCCATCGAACGGGCCTTCTCGGCCTGCTCGGCGGCGGCGAGGTCGCGGCGCTTCTTCTCGATCTTCTCGACGAGGGCGGCGGAAGGCTTCGCCTTCTCGCTCACGCGGGCGGCGAAGTCGTCCTCGCCCTCGTCCGGGTTCGAGAGGAGACCCGACAGCGGGTCGCGGATCAGGGTCGTCGCGAGGAGGTCCGGGAGGCGCTCCTTCACGGCCTTCTCGGCTTCCTTGACTCCCTTCGTTCCGAGCCAGGAAGGGAGGTCGCCGTAGGAAAGGGTCCGCGGAGCCTCGCTCCCCAGCTCCTTCCCTTCGAGCTCGAGGACGTCCCCCTGGACGACCTCGCGCGCCGTCGCGGCGTCGAGCGGGAAGAGCTTCGTCGTGGTGATCTCGTCCGAGGTCCCCTTGCCGCTCTTGTAGCGGACGGCCGCCTTCACCCAGAGGTAGGGCGTCGCGCGATCGCCCCCGCGGCGGTCGAGCCAGCGGGCGGGCCACTCGGACGGGAGCATCGGCGGGCCCGCGGGGGCCGCGGGCTTCGGGGGGGCGGGAGCTGCGGCGGCCACGACGGCAACGCCGATCGCTCCGGCGACGCTCGCGACGCCCTGGGCGCCCGCCGCGGCCGGAGCGGCCTTCTTCAGCTTCGTCAGCTCGTCGCGGGTCATCGGCCCGCGCAGGTAGCTCATCGCCCAGCGGGTCTCGAAGATCTCGGGGCCCTTGCGGTGGACGTCGTGGAGGAGGAAGGTCCGTTTCTTCGTCTGGTTCAGGAGAGCGTCGACGTCGGTCAGCCCGGCCGCGTCCGTCAGACCGTCGGCGAGGCGGCGGCGGTCGCGCTCGGTCTGGAGCGTCCCGACCCACCAGCAGCCGCAGTTCGAGAGCCCCTTGTAGTCGAGGTCGACCGGGTTCTGCGTGGCGAGGACCGTGCCGACGCCGAAGGCGCGCGCCTGCTTGAGGAGCGAAAGGAGCGGCTTTTTCGTCGGCGGCTCGCCCGAGGGCGGGAAGAAGCCGAAGATCTCGTCGATGTAGATCAGCGCTCGCAGCGACGTGGAACCGGGCTGCGAGCGGAGCCAGGAGCGGACGCGCGACAGGAGCGTCGCGACGACGAAGAGCCGCTCGGGGTCGGAGAGGTGCGCGATCGAGAAGATGGAGAGCTTCGCCGGCCCCGGACCCCCGCCGAGGAGGGCGTCGATATCGAGCGGGACGCCGCCGCGGAAGGCGGACGTGGCGGGCGAGGCGAGGAGGCTGTTGAGCCCGAGAACGAGGCCGTCGCGCTCCTTCTTCGGGAAGAACGTCTCGAGCGGCAGCGCGCCGATCGCCCCGAACGGCGGCTGGGCCGCCGCTCCGACGAGCGACTCGAGCGTCGCGGTCTCCCCTTTCGCCCAGATCTCCTCGACACAGCGGGCGAGGAGGATGAACTCGCGCGAGGAGACCGGGTCGGCGTCGCGGCCGAGAAGGCCGAGGAGGCCACCGAGGAAGGCGGTCATCAGGTCCCGCCCCTCCTCGCTCTCGGCGCCGTCGGGCGGCGGGGCGAGCGCGCCCAGGAGGTCGACCTGGACCCCGCTCCTCGATCCCGGGGTGAAGATCGTCACCTGGCGCGAGGCGGCGTAGGCGGCGACGTCGGCCGCCGTGATCCCCCAGCCCGCGAGCCCTTCGCTCCACTTTCTCGCTTCGCCCTCGGGCGTCGCCTCTCCCCCGGACGGAACCCACGGCGCGAATTCGTCGGGCGAAAGCCGCGGAAAGGCGAGCGCGAGGTTCCCGATGTCCCCCTTCGGGTCGATCGCCAGGACGGGAATCCCCTGCTTGAGCAGCTCCTCGATCAGGAGGACCCCCAGGGCGGTCTTGCCGCTCCCGGTCATCCCGACGATCAGCCCGTGCGTCATCAGGTCGTCGGGGTCGAGGGCGAGCGGCGCCGGCGCCTTCGTGACGGAACGGCCGAGGAAGAGATCGTTGGCCAAGGTGGGACCTCCGGGTGAAGCTCTGGGGCGAGCGGGAGTTTACCCACCCGCGCGGACATAATCGCGCCATGACCGACGGACGCAGCCCCTCCATCCGCGTGACCCTCATGCCGAAGGACACGAACGCCCACGGCACGATCTTCGGAGGCGTCCTGCTGTCGCACCTCGACCTCGCGGGCGCGGTCGCCGCCCGGGCCCACTGCGACCTGATGGTCACGGTGAAGATGACCGAGGTCGTCTTCCACGCGCCGGTCTTCGTGGGCGACCTCGTGTCGTTCTACACGGACGTCGTCCGGCTCGGGAACACCTCCGTCACCGTCAAGGTGACCGTCGAGGCCCAGCGGTGGCGGAGCACCGACGACGCGGTGAAGGTGACCGAGGCCGAGATCGTCTACGTGAACGTCGACGAGGCGCGCCGACCGACGCCGATCACGCGGCGGGAGATCGGGAAGCCCCGGAGCTAGTCGTCGCGGCGCGGCGCGGCTCTCGTCCGCTTCACCTTCGCGTCGCGTTTCTTGCCGTCGATCCGCCGCTCTTTCGAGCCGGCCGAAGGCCGCGTGGGGCGGCGCCGCTTCGGCACGACGAGCGCCTTCGCCACCAGCGCCCGCACCTTCTCGCGCGCCGTCTCGAGGTTCCGGTGGAAGTCGCGGCTCTCCCCCGCCGTCACGCGGAGCCGCCCTTCCGCGTCGCGGCGCCCCTCGGCGAGGGCGGCGAGGCGAAGGCGAGCGCCGTCGTCGAGCCCCTCGACGAGGGCGAGGTCGACGACGAGCTCGGCCCTCGACGCGACCTTGTTGACGTTCTGGCCGCCGGGGCCGCCCGAGCGAACACCCCGCGCCTCGAGGGCCGAGGCCGGAATGCGGACGCTTGCAGTGACGTCGATCGGATCGGGCACGGCGGAATGGTGTCACGGCTCCCGGGAAGCGGGAATGGCCGTGAGGCGCGTCACCGTTCCGGCCTCGCATGTTCAGCGCTACCGCCGGGACCGCCCTCCCCGCCCCCCGTAAGATGGGCTCGGGAGACACTGAGTGGAGAGCAGCGTTAAGGAACCACGACACGGCACCGGATGGCTTCCGGCTTCCCTCGCGGACCTCGCCCTCGCGCTGCTCGCCGTCGGAGGTGCCACGGCCCTCGTCCGGCTCATCGGCCTGAACTCGACGACCGCCGGTCTGGTCCTCCTGGTGGTCGTCCTCGGAATCGCCCTCGCGCGAGGGCTGCGGGCCGCGGTGATCGGCGCCTTCGCCGCGACGCTCGCCTTCAACTTCTTCTTCCTTCCGCCTCTTCACACCTTCACGATCGCCGAGCCCGCGAACTGGGTCGCGCTCTTCTGCTTCCTCATCGTCGCGGTCGTCGTGAGCCGGCTCGTCCTCCAGGCGCGCGAGCAGGCCGCCGACGCCCTGCGGCGGCGCAAGGAGATCGAGGTCCTCTACGACCTCTCGATCGACCTCTTCACGACGACGAATCGCGTCGGCGTCCTCGGCGAAGCCGCCGCGAGGGCCCTTCGTTCCGTCGGTGCCGGAGGCGGCGGGCTCCTCGAGAACGCCGAGGGAAGCAACCGGCCGACGGTCGTCTCGTGGTCCGGACGCGACCTGGCTCCCGAGCACGAACGCCTCGTCCAGGTCGTCCTCGACCGGGGAGAAGTCGCGGAAGTGCCGGCACCCGGTGGCACGCGCGACGTCTACTTCCCGCTCCTCGTCGGCGGGAAGGCGAGCGGGGTCCTCGTGGTCCTCGAAACGCACGCGGGCCGGACGGTTCTCGACCCGGTCGCGCGCCTCGTCGCCCTCGCCATCGAACGCGAGCGGTTTCTCGTGGAGAACGCCCACCTCGAGGCCCTCCGCCACAGCGAGAGCCTGAAGACCTCGCTCCTGCGGGCGGTCTCGCACGACCTGCGGAGCCCCCTGACAGCGATCGGTCTTTCGATCGAGAGCCTGCGGCGGCGGCTCGCAGGACAAGCCGAGGCGCGGTCGGCGCTCGACGACCTCGCCAGCGAGAGCGGCCGGCTCGCCCGACGGATCGACAACCTCCTCGCGCTCGCACGCCTCGAGGCGGGACGGAGCGTCCCCCATGCCGAGCCGTCCCCCCCAGCGGACCTCTTCCGGGCGGCCCGGGAAGGGCTCACGCTCGTCCTCGTTGCGCACCCGGTTCACGTTTCGATCGCGGCCGACTGCCCCGACGCCCACGTCGACCCGTCGCTCGTCGCCGAGGTCCTCGTCAACCTCGTCGAGAACGCGGCTCGCGCCGCGCCCGAGGGAACCGCGATCGAGCTGACGGCGGCCCGGCATCCCGTCGAGCCACGGCTCGTCCGGCTCGAGGTCGCCGACCGGGGCCCCGGCCTCCCGCCGCAAACCCAGCCCGGAGCGGAGGGCGATCCTGCCGACGGCGGCCGACGGGGCCTCGGCCTCGAGATCGCACGCGGGCTCGCCACCGCAAATGGCGGCCATCTGTCGTTGCATCCGCGTCCCGGCGGCGGGACGATCGCCCGGGTGGACCTGCCCGCCGCGACGCCCGTGGAAGGACTGGAGCCGTGATCCGGACGAGCGCCTGCATCCTCGTGGTCGAGGACGACCCGACGATCCGCAGGGGGCTCGCCACCGAGCTGGCCGAAGCGGGCTACGACGTTCTCGAGGCACCGGAAGGCAGGCAGGGTCTCGCACTCTTCGGACAGGGGGCACCGGACCTCGTCCTCACCGACCTCGCCATGCCCGTCGCCGACGGCTTCGAGCTGATTCGCGGAATTCGCAGGCTGAGCCCGACACCGATCGTCGTCCTCTCCGTCCGCGGCGCCGACGTCGACAAGATCCGGGCCCTCGACCTCGGCGCCGACGACTTCGTCACGAAGCCGTTCTCCGTCCCGGAGCTCCTCGCCCGGCTCCGGGCGCAGCTCCGCAGGAGCGGCCTCTCCCCGGCCCGGACGGTTCTCGAGTTCGAAGGGCTCTCGATCGACGTCGAACGGCGGCGCGTCGTCCAGGAGGGCCGCGAGGTGAAGCTCACCCCGACGGAGTTCGCCATCCTCGAGCTCCTCGCGACGAACGCCGGAAAGCCGGTGACGACGGCGCGGATCATCGCCCGCGTCTGGAAGGGAGCGCCGGGGACGACCGTCGACGTCGTTCGGGTCCACGTCGGCACGATGCGCAAGAAGCTCGAGCCCGACCCGGCCACGCCGCGCTACGTCGTCACCGAGCCGTGGGTCGGCTACCGGTTCGTCGCCGAGCCTCTCGGCGACTGAGCTCCGCCTCCCGGCTAGACCTCCGACTGGATCGGCATGATCACCGAGTGCATCCCCTCCATCTGGAGGCGTCGCTGCAGGGCGAACGGCGTCTGGTTGTGGAGGAGCCGGTTCAGGGCGTTCTCCTGGGGGAAGACGAGCTTGGACATGAAGAAGATAGGCCGGTCCCAGTCGCCCTTGACCTGCCGGCAGAGGTCGACGAGCTCGTCGAGGAGGTCCGTGCCGACGGAGAGGTGGTGTTCCGCCGCCAGGCCGTTCCCGCGCGCGAACTCGACGTAGCGGACGAGGTCCCGTTCGGTCTCCTTCCGGAGGTTCTCGAGCTCGCGCGCCCCCTTGAAGCTGGCCGAGTCGACGACCCCGACCGACAGGAAGATGCAGTGCTTGAAGTAGCCCGGGAAGTAGCGCTGGACGTTCAGGAACGAGTGCATCCCGAGGCCGTTGAAGCCGGAGACGAGGAAGACGGCCGTCGGCGTCCCCCGCTTCGGAGGCTCGATCTTCGGGAAAGACCCGGAGTCGCGCGGCTTCGGTGGCTTGAGGGTCGTCAGGACGTCATCCGTCCGCTTGAGCAGGAGCCTCAGAGAGCGGTAATGCCGCCTCACGAGGACGCAGAGCCCCACGACGGAACCCGTGATCAGGACCGTGACCCAGCCGCCCGCCCGGAACTTCATCATCACGGTGGCCGCCAGGAGCGTCGCCGTGAGCGAGAGGCCGAGACCGTTGATCGCGAGGTGGCGCTTCCAGTGCGGGTCCTCACGCCTCACCTGCCACCAGTGGACGCACATGCCGAGCTGCGAGAGGCTGAAGGTGAGGAAGACGTTGATCGAGTACATGACGACGATCACGTCGATCGACCCGCCCGTGTAGAGGAGGATCCCGATTGCGGCGCCCCCCATGACCAGGATCCCGTTCTGCGTCACGAGCCGGTCCGAGAGAAGGCTGAACCGGTGCGGGACCCAGGAGTCGATCGCCATGTTCGAAAGGACCCGGGGTCCGTCGAGGAACCCGGCCTGGGCCCCGACGAAAAGGAGCGCACCCTCGGCGATGAGAGTGAGGAGGAGGAATCCGCCCGCCATCGAGCCCGGCCCGAGAGCCTCGGTCGCCAGCTTCTCCGTCAGGACCGCGTTGAGAGTCCGGCCCGGGACGCGCTGCACTCCGGCCAGCAGGTAGCAGAGGATCAGGCCTCCCGCCGTGAGGGAGAGGGAGACCGCCATGTACAGCATCGTCCGGCGACCGGTCTGGACGCGCGGCTCCTTCAGGATCTGGAGCCCGTTCGAGATCGCCTCGATTCCCGTGTAGGTTCCGCCGCCCATCGAGAAGGCCCGGAGGAGAAGCGCCAGCGTTCCGAAGGCCCCGAGCGAAGTCCACGTCTCGCGGGTCTCCCGGGCCGTCGCCGCCACGACCTCGGGCATCGCCGCGGCGTGGCTGCCGATCCCGTAGACGACGAGGAGGACGTGCGTCACCAGGAAGAGGAGAAAGATGGGCACCAGGACGAGAACCGATTCCTTCACCCCGCGCAGGTTCAGAAGGATGAGGAAGGTGACGAGGATCAGCGCGAGGACGAGCTGCTCCTTCTGGGGCACGGCCTTCGGCGCGAGAGAGCAGAGCGCCGCGACCGAGGCCGCCACCTGCATCGCGATCGTCATCGCGTAGTCGACGACGAGGGCCGAGCCCGAGACGACCCCCGCACCCCGGCCGAGGAGGCTCGTCGCGACGAGGTAGCCGCCGCCGCCTGAGGGAAAGAGAGAAATGATCTGGGCGTACGACGCGGAGATGACGGCGATCGTCACCATCATGGCGATCGCGAGGAAGACCGCGAGGTGGCTGTGCGTCCCGAGGGTGATGAACGCCTCCTCCGGGCCGTAGCAGGACGAGGAGAGGCCGTCGGCTCCGAGGCCGACCCAGGCGAGGAAGGCGGCGAGGGAGAGGTGATGGAAGACCCTCGGGTCGAGCGGGTCGCGGCTCTTTCCGATGACGAGGCGTCTAGCAGTCTGGAGGATCGACATGTGCGGCCGATGACTCTATCGGCCGGCGGTGGCCCACCGGAAGGTCTCGGGCCGCCCGGCGAGCGCCCTGTGGGCGGATCTTTAGGCTTTCTTTAGGTCGTGACCGTCGGTTCACGCCCGTCCGCCTCCAGTGGCTCGTCTTTCGGCTTTCTTTCGCCCCCCTTCCGGACTTCTTGACGCGCGCGGGGGCATCTTTCCCTCCGGAAGGAGACCCCATGAACACCCTCCTCATCCTCGTCGCCGTCGCAGTGCTCTTCTTCGCCGTCGAAACGTACCGGACCAAGCCGGGCGACCCGCTTTGAGCACGCCCGGAAACCCCATACCCGGAGAGATCTTCCGATGATCGACGCCCTGCTCGTCCTGGCGACCTTTCTCCTCGGAGGCCTCGCTCTCCTCTACGTCCGCGGCTGCGCCGCCCTCCTCGAAGGGGGCCGCGATGAGCGCTGAGTCCGTCGCCGGCCTCGTCCTCTCGGCGCTGGCGCTCGCGTATCTTCTCTACGCCCTCCTGAAACCCGAGAGGCTCTGAGATGACCGCCCTCGCGTTCCTGAAGATCGCCGTCTTCTTCCTTCTCGTCCTCGCCGTGACGAAGCCCCTCGGCCTCTACATGCGCCGGGTCTTCTCGGGGGAAAAGACGTTCCTCGACCCCGTCCTCGGGCCCCTCGAGCGCCTCGTCTACCGGCTCGGCGGCGTGGACGCGAAGAAGGAGCAGGACTGGAAGGCGTACGCCGCCTCTCTGATCGTCTTCTCCGTCCTCGGCGTCCTCGGCGTCTACGCCGTCGAGCGCCTCCAGGCGCTCCTGCCGCTCAATCCCGACCGCCTCCCCGCCGTCCCGCCCGCCCTCGCCTGGAACACGGCGATCTCGTTCGTCACGAACACGAACTGGCAGGCGTACGTGGGCGAGGCGACGATGTCGCACCTCACCCAGATGGCGGCACTCGCCCTCCACAACTTCCTTTCGGCGGCGACCGGCATCGCCATCGCGGTCGCGGTGATCCGCGGGATCTCTCGAGCCGAGTCGAAGACCCTTGGCAACTTCTGGGTCGACCTGACCCGCTCGACCCTCTGGGTCCTCCTTCCCCTCTCGCTCGTCGCCGCGATCGTCCTGCTGTCGCAAGGCGTCGTCCAGAGCTTCTCGGCCTCGGCAATGATCACCACGCTCGACGGCGCGACGCAGACGATTCCGCTCGGCCCGGTCGCCTCGCAGGAGGCGATCAAGATGCTCGGGACGAACGGCGGCGGGTTTTTCAACGCGAACTCGGCCCACCCCTACGAGAACCCTACTCCCGCCACGAACCTGCTCGAGATGCTGCTCATCTTCGCGATCCCCGCGGGGCTGACGTACACGCTGGGATCCATGACGGGAAAGCTCCGGCACGGATGGGCGGTCTTCGGGGCCATGAGCCTGCTATTCCTCGCCGGCGCGGGCGTCACGGCCTGGGCCGAGACGCGAGGCAACCCGATCCATCACGCCGCCGGGGTCGACGCCGCGGCCGGAAACATGGAGGGGAAGGAAGTCCGTTTCGGACCGGGCGACACCGCCCTCTTCGCCACGGTCACGACGGCCGCTTCGTGCGGCGCCGTGAACGGGATGCACGATTCCTTCACGCCCCTCGGCGGCCTCGTCCCGCTCGTCAACATCCAACTCGGCGAGGTGATCTTCGGTGGCGTCGGCGCGGGTCTCTACGGCGTCTTCGTCTTCGTCGTCCTCTCGGTCTTCATCGCCGGCCTCATGGTGGGCCGGACCCCCGAATACCTCGGCAAGAAGATCGAAGGGGCCGAGGTGAAGCTCGCGATGCTCTCCGTCCTCGTCCTGACGTTCTGCATCCTCGTCGGGACGGCGGCCGCCGTCACGACGAAGGACGGCCTTTCGAGTCTCGCGAACGCCGGCCCCCACGGCCTCTCGGAGGCCCTCTACGCGTTCACGAGCGCGGCCGGCAACAACGGCAGCGCCTTCGCAGGGCTCAACGCGAACACGAACTTCTACAACGTCCTCCTCGGCCTATCGATGTTCTTCGGGCGGTTCCTGATGATCGTCCCGATCCTCGGGATGGCCGGGTCGCTCGCGGCGAAGAAGAGGCAGGCGGAGTCGGCCGGGACCTTCCCCGTCGACGGCCCTCTCTTCACCCTCCTCCTCTCCGGCGTGATCCTCGTCGTCGGGGCTCTCACCTTCTTTCCCGTCCTCTCCCTCGGCCCGGTCGTCGAGCACCTCCTGATGGCCGCGGGCCGGGCGTTCTGAGGCCAAACCGATGACCAAACCCTCCGAGATCAAGCTGCTCGACCGCGCCCTCCTCACGCGGGCCGCGGCCGACTCCTTCCGCAAGCTCCACCCGCGCCACATGGCGAGGAACCCCGTCATGTTCGTCGTCGAGGCCGGCGCGGTCCTCGCGACGCTCGCCCTCCTCGGGGTCGGGACGCGCGGGTCCTTCTCCTTCCAGCTCCAGGTCGTCCTCTGGCTCTGGGCGACGGTCCTCTTCGCGAACTTCGCCGAGGCGGTCGCCGAGGGGCGCGGAAAAGCCCAGGCCGATTCGCTCCGCCGGACGAAGACGGACTCCGTCGCGCGGCGGCTCGTCGGCCCCGAACGGCGCGAAGAGAGCATCCCCTCCTCCACGCTCCGCAAGGGCGACCTCGTCGTCGTCGAGGTGAACCAGCTGATCCCGGGCGACGGGACCGTGGTCGAAGGGATCGCGTCGGTCGACGAATCCGCCATCACCGGCGAATCGGCGCCGGTGATCCGGGAGGCGGGGGGCGACCGTTCGGCGGTCACCGGCGGGACGAAGGTCCTCTCCGACCGGATCGTCGTCGAGATCACGTCCGAGCCCGGCTCGACCTTCCTCGACCGGATGATCAAGCTGGTCGAGGGTGCCGAACGGCAGAAGACGCCGAACGAGATCGCTCTCGACATCCTCCTCGCGGGCCTGACGATCGTCTTCCTCTTCGCGACGATCACCCTGCGGCCCTTCGCCCTCTACTCGGGGAGCGACCTTTCTCCGACCGTCCTCGTGGCCCTTCTCGTCTGTCTCATCCCGACGACGATCGGCGGCCTTCTCTCGGCCATCGGTATCGCGGGGATGGACCGCGTCCTCCGTCACAACGTTCTCGCCATGTCGGGCCGGGCCGTGGAGGCCTCGGGCGACGTCAACGTCCTCCTCCTCGACAAGACGGGAACGATCACGCTCGGCAACCGCCAGGCGGCCGAGTTCCTCCCGGCACCCGGCGTCGACGCCTGCGAGCTGGCCGAGCTGGCCCAGCTCGCCTCGCTCGCCGACGAGACGCCCGAGGGGCGCTCGATCGTCATCCTCGCCAAGGAGAAGTACGGCATCCGCGGCCGCGAGCTGCGCGACCTCCACGCGCAGTTCGTCCCGTTCACCGCCAGGACCCGGATGTCGGGCCTGGACTTTGAGGGGGGCCGGAAAGTGCGGAAGGGAGCGGCCGATGCGGTCGACGTCTTCGTTCGGACCGCGGGCGGGAGCTTCCCCGAGGAGGTCCGCCGCGACGTCGCCCGGATCGCCGGCCAGGGAGGGACGCCGCTCGTCGTCACCGACGGCGGGAAGGTCGCCGGGACGATCTATCTCAAGGACGTCGTCAAGGGTGGGATGAAGGAGCGGTTCGACCGCCTCCGGGCAATGGGGATCCGGACGGTGATGATCACCGGCGACAACCCGCTCACCGCCGCCGCCATCGCCCGTGAGGCCGGCGTCGACGACTTCCTCGCCGAGGCCACCCCCGAGGACAAGCTCGCCCTCATCCGCAAGGAGCAGGCGAACGGGAACCTCGTCGCGATGACCGGCGACGGGACGAACGACGCCCCGGCGCTCGCCCAGGCCGACGTCGGGATGGCGATGAACACCGGGACCCAGGCGGCCAAGGAAGCCGGGAACATGGTGGACCTCGACTCGAACCCGACGAAGCTGATCGAGGTCGTCGAGATCGGCAAGCAGCTCCTGATGACGCGGGGCGCGCTGACGACCTTCTCCATCTCGAACGACGTCGCGAAGTACTTCGCGATCCTTCCCGCTCTCTTCGTCGCGACGTTCCCCCAGCTCCAGGCGCTCAACGTCATGAGGCTCGCCACCGCCGAGAGCGCGATCCTCTCGGCCGTCATCTTCAACGCGCTCATCATCGTCGCCCTCATCCCGCTCGCACTGCGCGGCGTGTCGTACCGGCCTCTCGGCGCGGGACGGATCCTTCGCCGCAATCTCCTGATCTACGGTCTCGGGGGCCTCGCCGCCCCGTTCGTCGGGATCAAGCTGATCGACCTCCTCCTCGTCGCCGTGAAGCTCGCCTGAGGTGCCTGCCGTGAAAGACCACGTTCTCGTCTCCATCCGTCTCCTCGTCGTCTTCACGCTCCTTCTCGGAATCGCGTACCCGGCCGGCGTCTGGGCCGTCGGCCGCGTCGCCTTCCCCGCCGCGGCGAGCGGCTCGTTCGTTTCCCGCGACGGGAAGGTCGTCGGCTCGGCTCTCATCGGTCAGGGCGCGGCCTCGCCCGGCCTCTTCCGGACCCGCCCGTCCGCCGCCGGCGGCGGCTACGACGCCACGGCCTCCGGCGGGTCGAACCTCGGCCCGACCTCGAAGGCCCTCGCGGATCGCGTCGTCGCCGAGGCCGCGAAGGCCCGAACCGAGAACCCCGGTGCCACCGCGCCGGTCCCGGCCGACGCCGTGACCGCTTCGGGCTCCGGACTCGACCCGCACGTCTCGCCCGGGTTCGCGCTCTGGCAGGTCCCGCGGGTCGCGAAAGAGAGCGGCCTCCCCGCCGCCGACCTCGAGGCGATGGTCTCGCGCCGCACGGAGAGACGGTTCCTCGGCCTCTTCGGCGAGCCGCGGATCAACGTCCTCCTGCTGAATCTGGACGTACTCGCGCGGCGCGGCGCCTCCCGGCCGCCGTCCCCCTGAAGTCGATAATCGGCCCGTGCCGAGAGCCGCCGACGACCGACGCCCCGACCCCGAGGCCTTCCTCCGGAAAGCGTCGCGGGACGCCCGCCTCGGGAAGCTCAAGGTCTACCTCGGCATGGCGGCCGGCGTCGGGAAGACCTACAAGATGCTCGACGACGCCCACGGCCTGAGGCGTCACGGGACCGACGTCGTCATCGGATACGTCGAGACGCATGGGAGGCCGGAGACCGAAGCCCGGATCGGCGACCTGGAGGTCGTCCCGCGCAAGCAGGTCAGCTACCAGGGAGTCGTTCTCCCGGAGATGGACCTCGACGCCCTCCTGAGGCGGCGGCCGGACGCCGTCGTCGTCGACGAGCTGGCCCACACGAACGCGCCGGGGAGCCGCAACGAAAAGCGCTGGAAGGACGTGGAGGAGATCCTCGCGGCGGGGATCTCGGTGATGGCTGCCGTGAACGTCCAGCACCTCGAAGGGGTCCAGGACGTCGTCGGTTCCGTGACGGGGATCGAGGTGAGGGAGCGCCTTCCCGACCGGATCGTCAGAGACGCCGACGCCCTCGTCGTCGTCGACCTCCCCGTGGAGGAGCTGAGGGAGCGGATCCGCATCGGGAAGGTCTACACGCCCGAGAGGGCGGAGCAGGCGCTCGCGAACTTCTTCACCGAGGAGAAGCTGACGCGCCTCAGGGAGCTGACGCTCTTCCAGACGGCGGACCACATCGAGGCCGACGCGCACGACAGCGGCGCAGCCGAGGCGCCGGCGCCCCAGGCCCGCGTCGCCGTCGCGATCCCGCTCGCCCCGGAGGTCGCGAGAAGGCTGATCCTCCGCGCCTCCCGGACGGCAGGCCGGATGAACACGCGCTGGTACGCGCTCCACGTCCGCCGCTCGCGCGAGCGCCCCGAGCGCCTCTCGGCGCGTCAGCACAGAGCCCTCACCGAGAACGTCGAGCTCGCGATGACGCTCGGCGCGACCGTCGTCGTCCGGGAGGCCGAGGACGCGGCGGCCGAGATTCTCCGGTTCGTCCGCGAGGAGCACGTCGCCGTCCTGATCGTCGGCCCCCCGTCTCGACGCGGGCTCCTCGCGCGCCTCTTCCCCGGGACCGTCGACCGGCTCCTCTCCGGGGCGGACGGTTTCGATCTCCTCGTGACCGGCGCCGGAGGCGACGACGAGCCATCGGAGCGGAGGCTCTGAGATGATCCGCCCGTGAGCGGACGCGTCGTCTACTCGAGCGAGAAGGGGCGGGTTTGCCCGACGTGCGGCTGGCCGGCGAACGACTGCCGCTGCTCGAAGAAGCTCGACCAGCCGGTCCCTGCGAAGGTCACCGCGAAGCTCCGCCTCGAGAAGGCGGGGCGCGGAGGCAAGAGCGTGACCGTCGTCGACGCGCTCCCGGACAACGGACCGTTCCTCGAGGAGCTCGCGAGGGCGCTGAAGAAGGCGTGCGCGGTCGGCGGCACGGTGAAACCCGGGGCCATAGAGCTGGCCGGCGACGTACGGGAGAGGGTTCGCCCTCTCCTGGCGGCACGCGGGTTCGCCGTCAAGGGCTGAGGCCCGCCGCTATCCCGAACGGTCGAAGTCCGGCACGAACGCGGCCGATCTCCCCTCAGCGCTCCGCCAGCAGCACCCGCGCCGCGCCCTCCCCCGCCGTCCTTCCCGTCGCCCACGCCCACTGGAAGTTGAAGCCGCCGATCGGGCCGGTGACGTCGAGAATCTCGCCCGCGAGGAAGAGGCCGGGAACGCGGCGGCTCGCGCCGCTGCCGGGGTCGACCTCTTCGAGCGCCACGCCCCCCGCCGTCACCTCGGCGGTCCGGTAGCCGTCGGTCCCGTCGACCGGCAGCGGTAGGGCGGTGAGCGCGCGGACGACCTCGCGCCTCGCCTCGCGCGTGAGGCGGTGGAGCGGCTCGGCGCCCGCGACGCCGGCCTCGGCGAGGACGAGGGCCGAGACCCGGTCGGGGAGCGAGCGACGGAGGACGCCGAGGACGGAGCCGGCGCCGGATCGGAGCGCCGCGTCCCACTCGTCGGCGCTGCCGCCGAACGACACGGTGACGACGAAGGGGCGCCCCTCGGCGAGCGCTCTCGAGACGACGTGGGAGACGTCGAGGACGGCCGGGCCGCTCCAACCCTTGTGCGTGAAGAGGAATCCGCCGCGGGTCCTGGCCTCCTCGCCTCCGCTCGCCGCCGTGACCGTCGCCTCGAGGGAGACCCCCGAGAGGGCCGCGTGAGCGGGCGAGGCGCCGGTGAGCGGAACGAGCGCGGGGCAGAGGGTCCGGATCGTGTGGCCGAGGGAGGCGGCCCAGTCGAAGCCCGCCGCGTCCGCCCCCCCTGCCAGGACCGAACGTCCCCCCGTGGCGAGGACGACGTGGGAGGCGACGAGCGCGTCGCCGTCGAGGCGAACGTCGAAGCCGCCTCCCTCCCGGAGCGAGACCTCCCGGACCGGCATCGAGGGACGCACCTCCACCCCCGCGCCCCGCGCGTGGGCCACGAGCGCGTCGCGGACGTCCCGCGCGCGATTCGTCGGCGGGTAGAGCTTGGCGGCCTCCGGCTCCTCGCGGAGCGCCCCTCCGAGGAGCTCCTCGAAGAACGCGCGCTGGGCGGCGAGCGGGGAACGGTCGAGGAACCGGTCGACGAGGCGGCGCGGCGAGGAGGAGACGAAGCGCGCCCGCGCCTCCCGCGCCGGGAGGACGTTGCAGTGGCCGCCGCCCGAGACGAGGATCTTTCTTCCCGGCTCCCGCGCCGCTTCGAGGAGGATCACCCGCGCCGGGCTCCCCGCCTCGCGCAGGCGCGCCGAGGAGGAGGCGGCGGCCAGGAGCCCCGCGGCCCCTCCGCCGACGATCACGACGTTTGATTCCATCGCGGGGATAATGAGCCCTCCCGGAATCGAACTGAATGCCGAAGCTCTGCTGCCACTGCGTCTTCACGCTCCCCCTCGTCGTCGCGTCGACCGCGGGAGGCCTCCTCCTCCCCGTCGTCTCCGCCGCGGGCGAGCCGATCCTTCCGCAGCGACGCGCTGCGCCTCCCGCAGAGCTCCGCGCGTGAGGGGTCCCGTGCGCAGAGCCGTCGCGCGGGTCCACTTCGTCCTCGCGAGCGTCCTCGGAGCGCTTTCGTTCGTCGCCGTCTCCGTGGGCGGCCTCCTCTACGTCGCCCTGCGCCCGCGCGGGAACGCGTCGTTTCAGCTCTCCCGGAGCTTCCACTGGATCATGGTGACGCTCCTCGGCTGGAGGGTGACGGTGGAGGATCGCGGCCGCATCGCCGAGGCGGCGCCGGCCATCCTCATGGCGAGCCACAAGTCGAACCTCGACATCGTCGTCTACGGCGGTCTCTTCCCGAGGCGGGCGGTCGTCATCGGGAAGAAGGAGATCGAGAAGATCCCGGTCTTCGGCTGGTTCTTCCGCGCCGCCGGGAACATCCTCCTCGACCGCAAGGACCTCCCGAGCGCCATCGCCTCCATCGCCGCCGGCGCCGCGCGCGTGAAGGCGGAGCGGATCTCCGTCTGGGTCTTCCCGGAAGGACACCGCAACGGGGGCCCCACGCTCCTGCCCTTCAAGAAGGGATCGTTCCACCTCGCGATCGCGGCGCAGGTCCCGATCGTCCCGATCGTCTGCTCGCCGCTTCACGCCCTCCTCGACGGGCACCGTCTCCTCGTCTTTCCGGGGCGAATCCGGCTTCGGGTCCTCCCCGCGATTCCGACCGAAGGGCTGGAAGAGAAAGACCTCGAGACGCTCGTCGCGACGGTGCGCGCCCGGATGCAGGAGGCCCAGGACAGGCTCGCGGCGGAAACGGCGTAACATGCTGGGTTTGGCGGCTGGCCTCCCGGCGACCAGGGCGCCGGAAGAAGGACACCCGCGCATGAACGCGACACCCCGTCCCCGCATTCGTCCCGCTGCCGCTCTCGGCTTCGGCCTCGTTCACGTCGCGGCCCTCGGCGTCCTCGCCTTCGACTTCTCCTGGGAAGGGGTCGCCCTCTGCCTCGGGTCGTACTACCTCCGGATGTTCGCGATCACCGCGGGCTTCCACCGCTACTTCGCCCACCGCACCTACCGGATGAACCGCTTCTGGCAGTTCGTCCTGGCCTTCCTCGGCCAGACGGCGGCCCAGAAGGGGGTCCTCTGGTGGGCCGCGCACCACCGGCACCACCACCGCTTCTCCGACCAGCCCGAGGACATCCACTCTCCCGTGCAGAAGGGCTTCTGGTGGAGCCACATGGGATGGATCCTCGCGGACGAGTACGAAGCGACGCAGTACGACGCCATCCGCGACTTCACGAAGTTCCCCGAGCTCGTCTGGCTCGACCGGAACCAGTTCCTGGCCCCGATGCTCTACGGCCTCGGGCTCTTCTTCGCCTTCTCCTGGACCGGCCTCTTCTGGGGCTTCTTCCTCTCGACGGTGCTCCTCTGGCACGGGACGTTCGCGATCAACAGCGTGACGCACGTCTTCGGCAAGAGGGTCTTCGAGACGCGCGACACGAGCCGGAACAGCTTCGTCCTGGCGCTCGTGACGATGGGCGAGGGGTGGCACAACAACCACCACCACTTCCAGGCCTCGGCCGCCCAGGGATTCCTCTGGTGGCAGGTCGACCCGAGCCTCTACCTCATCCGCCTCGGCCGGCTCCTCGGGATCGCGAAGGACCTGCGTCCGGTGCCCGAGAAGGTCGCCGGCCTCGCCCGGGAGCGGGCCGTCTGGCACTTCTCATCCCGGACGTTCGAGAGGGCCCGCGACGCGTTCGACACGGCGCAGGCGGCCTGGGACGCCCGGGCCGAGCATCTCTCGGCGAGCTGGGCCGAGCGGCGCGAGACCGCCCTCGCCTCCGCCTCGAGCAGGCTCTCCGACCTGGAAGCGTCGCGCCAGCGGGCCGCCGCGCAGCTCGAGAAGCTGAAGGCCGACTACGCCGCCGCTCTCTCCGCCGCCGCCGCCGGGACCCGCCTGCGTGGCCAGCGCGCCAAGGCGCTCGCCGAGATCCGCGTCGAGGAGCTGCGCGCCGAGATCGAGCGGACCCGCCGGAACCTCGTCGAGGCGCTGGAACGGCTCGTCGAGGCGGCCGGCCTCCCCGAGGGGATCCCCTCGCAGGCCTGACCCTTCCCGGCCGGGAGAACGCGCCGGGCTTTTCCGCGCCCGGCGCGCGCCGGCGCTCCAGTTCGCTAACATCCACCGCATGAAGAGCGCCCTCGCGGACCTCTACCACGCGCACGTCGCCGAGCGATGCCGGACCACGGAGCTCGCCCTCGCCGAGACCGGGTTCGAACGGCTCCTCCTCCATTCCGGGACGCCGTTCACCTACTTCGCCGACGACAACGACGCCCCGTTCCACCCGACGCCCCACTTCGCGCACTGGACACCTGTCGACGGGCCCGGCCACGTCGTGGAGTTCCGCCCGGGGAAGAGGCCGCGGCTCGTGCGGCTCGTCCCGCGCGACTTCTGGTACGCGCCGCCGCACCCGGTCCCCGCGTTCGTCGCCGCCGAGTTCGACGTCGTCGACGCCGCCACGCCCGACGCCGTCTGGGCGGCCGTCGGGACGAACGGCGCCGGGACCGCGTTCGTCGGCGGCAGCGTCGAGGAAGCGGCGGCGCGCGGGATTCCGGCGGACGCGATCAACCCGAAGGGGCTCGTGGCGAGGCTCGACTGGGAGCGGTCGTACAAGAGCGCCTACGAGGTGGAGACGCTCGCCGAGGCGACCGTCCCCGCCGCGCGCGGCTTCCGGGCCGCCGAGGACGCCTTCCGGCAGGGCGCCACCGAGATGGAGGTGCACCACGCCTTCCTCGCGGCCGCTTCCGTGATGGAAGAGCACCTCCCCTACCCGACGATCATCGGGTTCGACGAGCGCTCCTCGACGCTCCACTACCACGGCAAGCGGGGAACCTGGGCCGCGCCCGGCAAGACGATGCTCGTCGACGCGGGGGTCTCCGTCCGCGGCTACGGCTCCGACATCACCCGGACCTACGCGGGAGACGGCTGCGACCCCCTCTTTCGCGACCTCATCGCCGGGATGGAGGCGCTCCAGCAGGAGCTCGCCGCCGCCCCGCGCCCCGGGATGAAATACCTCGACCTGCACGTGAAGGCGCACGTCCTGATCGGCGACCTGCTGCACCGGGCGGGCCTCCTGAAGGTGGCGGGCGAGGGCGCCGTGGAGAAGGGGCTGACGCGCCCCTTCTTCCCGCACGGCCTCGGGCACTTCCTCGGCATCCAGGTGCACGACGTGGCCGGCCGCTTCGCCGACCGCGAGGGGGCCCTCGCCCCGCCTCCCGCCGCGTACCCGTTCCTCAGAACGACGCGGACGATCGAGGCGCGGATGGTCTTCACGATCGAACCGGGCCTCTACTTCATCCCGATGCTCCTCGAGGAGCTCCGGGGCGGCCCGAACGCCGCCGACGTCGACTGGGCCCTCGTCGACCGCCTCACCCCGTGCGGCGGCATCCGGGTCGAGGACGACGTCGTGGTCGAGGCGAAGGGCGTCCGCAACCTGACGCGCCCCGAGCTGCCGTAATGATCGCGGGGAGTTCTCGATCCCCCCGCGCGGTCCTGTTCCCGGGGGTTTCTCGATCCCCCCGGCCCCCCCGGGCCGGGAGCCCAGAGGGAGCGTGCCCGCGATGAAGCACTTCGGCGAATCCCCGCGCCAGGCCGGGTTCTCGCAGCCCGGCGAGTGGGCGCCGCACTCGGCGTGCTGGCTCGCCTGGCCGAGCCACGCGGAGCTCTGGAAGGAGGCGCTCGGCCCGGTGCAGGGCGCCTTCGTCTCCTTCGCGCGCGCCATCGCCGACCCCGGACCGGACGGCGTGCCCCGGGGCGAGAAGCTCGAGGTCCTGGCGCCGACGGAGGCGCGGGCGGAAGAGGCCCGGGCGCGGCTCGACGGACTCGGCGCCCGCGTCCACGAGATCCCATTCGGCGACATCTGGATGCGCGACACCGCACCGATATTTCTCACCTCCTAGGCGGGGGACGTCGCGGCCGCGTCGTTCACCTTCAACGGCTGGGGCGGGAAGTACGACCTGCCGGGCGACGCGGCCGTCACGACCCGCGTCGCCGAGGCGTCGGGCCTTCGCACGTTCCGCGACGCGCTCGTCCTGGAGGGGGCTCGGTCGACCCCGACGGGGAAGGGACGCTCCTGACGACGCGCCAGTGCCTCCTGAACCCGAACCGCAATCCCGGGCTCGAACCGGGCGCCCTCGAGCGGCGCCTCGGCGAGGGGCTCGGCGCGCAGAAGGTCCTCTGGCTCGGCGACGGCCTGATCAACGACCACACGGACGGGCACGTCGACACGATCGCCCGGTTCGTGGCTCCCGGAGTCGTCGTCTGTATGGAGCCGACGGGCGGCGGCGACCCGAACGCGGTGGCGCTGAAGGAGATCGTCCGCGACCTCGCCTCGATGCGCGACGCGAAGGGGCGCCGGCTCGAGGTCTTCACCGTCCCCTCGCCCGGCGTCGTCACCGACCCGGAGGGAGAGCTGATGGCGGCCAGCTACGTGAACTTCTACGTGGCGAACACGACCGTCACCGTCCCGGTCTACGGGACTCCGAACGACGCCCCGGCGCTGAAGCGGATCGAGAAGCTCTTCCCCGGCCGGCGCGTCTTCGACGTCCCGGCGCGCGAGCTCCTCCTCGGCGGAGGGGCGTTCCACTGCATCAGCCAGCAGCAGCCTTCCGGAGGGAAACGCGGATGACGGCCGAATCGCTCGCGCTCGGAATCGTCCAGTGCGCCCTCGGCGGGAGCCGCGAGGAGAACGTCGCCCGCGTCGAGGGGCTCGTGCGCGAGGCCGCCGGAGGCGGCGCGCGCCTCGTCGTGACGCCCGAGCTCCTCGAGGGCCCCTACTTCTGCCGCGAGGAGAAGGACACCTTCTTCGAAGAAGCGCGCCCGGTGGAGGGGAACGCCACCCTCGAACGCTTCCAGGCGCTGGCGAAGGAGCTCGGCGTCGTCCTCCCCTTCTCGTTCTTCGAGCGCGCCGGCAACGCCTACTACAACACCCTCGCGATGATCGACGCCGACGGCGCCCTCCTCGGTACCTACCGAAAGAGCCACATCCCCGACGGCCCCGGCTACGAGGAGAAGTTCTACTTCCGCCCCGGCGACACCGGCTTCCGCGTATTCGCGACGAAGGCCGGCGCCGTCGGCGGGGCCGTCTGCTGGGACCAGTGGTTCCCCGAGTGCGCGCGCGCCCTCGCGCTCGGCGGCGCCGACGTCCTCCTCTACCCGACGGCGATCGGCTCCGAGCCTGCGAACCCGAGCCTCGACACGCGGGACCGGTGGCGCCGCGCGATGGTCGGACACGCCGTGTCCAACGTCATCCCCGTCGCCGCCGCGAACCGGATCGGCGAGGAGGACGGCCAGCTCTTCTACGGCTCGTCCTTCGTCGCCGGGACCGACGGCTCCTTCCTCGCCGAGATGGGGCGCGACGAGACGGGGGTCCGCGTCGTGACGCTCGACCTCGCGGCGATCCGACGGGAGCGGGCGTCGTGGGGCTTCTTCCGCGACCGCCGCCCGGAGCTCTACGGCACGCTGATGACCGCCGACGGTCGCGGCTGAGAAGGGACGGGGCCGACGCCGGTCAGCCGGCAGAGGCCCGCGTCGCGAACCGGACCGTTCCCGGTTCCTCGCCAGGCCCGTCCTCGACGAAGCCGCACCGCAGGAGGACCGTCACGGAGGCCGCGTTCGCGGGAGTGGTATGGGCGATCACCCGCGACGCTCCGTTGCGCAGAGCCCACGCCAGGAGCGCCTTCACCGCCTCCGTCGCGTAGCCGAGGCCCCTCGCCTCCGGGACGACGGAATAGCCCGTTTCGACGGTGCCGTCCTCGCCGGGCGGCCCGACGAAGCCCGCGGCCACGACGAGCGTCGGGGAGGCGAACGGAGCGGTCCGGGTGATTCCGTACCAGCCGAACCAGCCGGCGTCGGCCGGAGACGCCGCCGCGAGCCGGTCCCGGAAATATTCCTGGGCGTGCCGGTCGTACTCGCCGGGAGGCCACGACGCGGGAACGGCCGCGCCGAGGAGCAGGGCGAGGGACCGTGGCCCCGTCAGCTCCGCCTCCACGTGACGGAGCGTCGCGGCGACGAGGGAGAGCCGGGGCGTGCCCAGCGTTCGCGACGGACCCGCGGCATCCGGTTCGTCGAGCCAGCGGCCCGCCTCGCCCGGGTCTCGGAAGGCGCGGACCGTCAGGCCGCGATTCACGGCGACGGTCTCGAAGAAGCTCGCGTCCTCCAGGCCGTTCGGGCTGCAGACGAGCGCGACCCGGGCGACCCGGGGCGCGTTCGCCGCGAGGAACTCGGCGGCCTGGAAGGTGTCCACCGTCTTCAGCCGGTATTCGAGCTCCCGCTCGTCGCACAGCACCCGGGTGTGGGCGCCGCGCACGGCGGCTTCGATGATCGCGACAGCATAGGACTGCACCTCGGCGAGGCTCTCGTCGAAACCGGAGGCGCGGACGACGAGCGTCTCTCCTTCGGCGGAGGTCTGGAAGCGGATCGCCACACCGGGCATTCTCTCCCGAAGAGGCTCCGCGCCTGGGGAGGATCAGGCCAGGTCGAAGACGAGGAGCTCGGCCTCGGCGCCCGCGCCGCGGAGGGTGAACGCCTCCTCGTCCGACGCCGCGAGGCCGTCGCCGGACGAAAGGCGGTGACCGTTCACTTCGGCCTCCCCGCGCAGGGCCTGCACCCAGAGATGCCGCCCCTTCGCGAGGTCGAGCGTCACGCTCTCTCCGGCACCCAGGATCGTCGCGTAGAGGTTCACGTCCTGACGGAGGGCGATCGACCCGTCCTCTCCGGCTCCGGACGCGACGAGGAGGAGCGCCCCTCTCTTCGCGGATTCCGCGAATCCCTTCTGCCCGTATCGCGGCTCGTAGCCACGCCGGTCGGGGACGATCCAGATCTGGACGAAGTGGACCGGGTCGGTCTTCGATTCGTTGAACTCGCTGTGCTTCACGCCGGTGCCGGCGCTCATGTACTGGACGTCGCCCGGGACGATCGTCGAGCCGTTCCCCAGGCTGTCCCTGTGGGCGAGCCGGCCCGCGAGGACGTACGAGACGATCTCCATGTCGTTGTGCCCGTGCGTGCCAAAGCCCGCCCCCGGCATCACCCGGTCCTCGTTGAGGACCCGGAGGGCGCGGAAGTTCACGTGCGAAGGGTCCCAGTAGTCGGCAAACGAGAAGCTGTGCCGAGTGTCGAGCCAGCCGTGGTCGAAGTGGCCTCTCTCGTCGCTCTTTCGGATCGTGATCATCGCCCGGCCTCCCGGGGCCGCGCCGATCGGGCGGCCCCGCGGACCCTTCTTGCACCCGGCGGGCCAGAAGGCCCGAAGCCGCGGATCGTGCGAAGGCCCGCGGCAATCGCCTGCGGGTACGGTGTTTGCGGCGCGGACCCGGAAGCCGCCCCTCGGGAGAGCCGGTCGATTCGAGAGGGAGGAGCCTCTCGTTTTGAGATGATCGCGCCATGCGCGCCGACGACCTGACGCTCGACACCCTCTTCGACGCCGACCCGAAGGGGGGCGTCTACCGGTTCGCCGGCGAACGGGCGGTGCTCCTCGACACGGCCGCTCTCGGCCTCCTCCGGAAGGAGATCATCGACACGCTCTCGATCGCCGCCGCTCGCGGGGTCCTCTACCGCTTCGGCTGGGCGCACGGCTTCCGGACCGCCGAGGCGATGAAGGGGGCGTTCGACTGGGAGAGCCCGGAGGAGTGGATCAAGGCGGGCGGGCGCCTCCACCGCCTCAAGGGCCTCGTCACGTTCCGCCCCGTCCCGCGCGAGGCGGGGACGCCGCCCCGGCACTTCTCGCAGGCGATCTGGGAAGACTCCTACGAGGCCGAGCAGCACCTCCTCCACTTCGGCAAGGCGGACGAACCGGTCTGCTGGACGCTGACCGGCTTCGCGAGCGGCTACCTCACCGCCGTGCACGGGCGGCCGATCCGCGTCATCGAGGAGAGCTGCGTCGGAAAGGGGGATGCGGTCTGCCGGATGGCGGGCGAGCCGGAGGAGGAGTGGGACGAGGCGACGCGCCGTTCGTTCGCGACCCTCTCGGAACGCTGCCTCGAAGGGGAGCTCGCAAGCGTCCGCGACGCCCTCCGCGCGACCGAGGCGAAGCTCAAGGCCCGCCGGAGCGAGCTGACGCGGATAAAGATCGAGGAGGAGCACCCGGGCGTCGTCGCGCAGAGCCCCGGCATGCGGCGCGCCTTCGACCTCGCCTGCCGCGTCGCGCGCGTCGACTCCACCGTCCTCCTCACCGGGGAGAGCGGCGTCGGCAAGGAGGTCCTCGCCCGCGTGATCCACGAGCGCTCCGGGCGCTCCGGCGGGCCGTTCGTCGCCATCAACGGGGCCGCCCTGCCGGAGAACCTCCTGGAGAGCGAGCTCTTCGGGCACGCCCGCGGCGCCTTCTCCGGCGCCGCCTCCGACCGGCCCGGCCTCTTCGAGGCGGCCAACGGCGGGACGCTCTTCCTCGACGAGATCGGCGAGGTGCCGCTGGGCCTCCAGGCCAAGCTCCTGCGCGCGCTCCAGGAACGGGAGGTCCGGCGGCTCGGCGAGAACCGGAGCCGGAAGATCGACGTCCGCGTCGTCGCCGCGACGAACCGCGACCTGGCCCGCGACGTGGAGACGGGGCACTTCCGGAAGGACCTCTACTACCGCCTCCGCGTCATCGAGATCCCGATCCCGCCTCTGCGCGAGCGGCCGGAAGACGTCCTCCCGCTCGCCAGGGCGCTTCTTCTCGACGCGGCGGCGCGAATGCGCGTGAAGGTGAGCGGGTTCACGCCCGAGGCGGCCCGCCTCCTCCTCAGGCACTCCCTGGCCCGGCAACGTCCGCGAGCTGGGAAACGCGGTCGAGCGCGCGGCCGTCCTCGCCGACGGGGTGCGCGTCGGAGCGGAGGACCTCCCCGACGAGATCGGCCGCCCCGCCCGCGGCGGCGCCGCCGCGGGCGACACCCTCGCGGGCGTCGAGAGGGCGCACGTCCTCGCCCTCCTCGGCGAGGAGAACGGCCACCGCGAGAAGGCCGCGAAGAGGCTCGGCATCGGCGTCGCGACGCTCTACCGGAAGCTCAAGGAGTGGGGAGAGGACGGGCGGTAGAGGGCGCGGGCTAGAATCCCCGCGAAATCCCGTCATTCGCCGGCGCTCCGCGAGGACGCGCCGTCCCAAACCCTCTTCCGGCTCGACAGGAGACCGTCATGTTCGATCGCATCGGCCGCAGCTACCGGCTGTTCAAGGAGTCTCTGGCCGTCCTGAGGCAGGACAAGGAGATCCTCGTCTTCCCGCTCCTCTCCGGGCTCGTGGGCCTCGTCGCGATGGCCTCGATGACCTTCGGCGGCTGGGCGCTGGGGCTCTTCGCCCAGCTCGCCGGCGGCAGCGGCGAGCAGACTCCCGTCCTCGGCTACGTGCTTCTTTTCGTCTGGTACGTCGTCACCTGGACGATCACCCTCTACTTCAACGTCGCCACCATCGCCTGCGCCCGGATCCGTCTCGAGGGTGGGGACCCCGTCGTGGCGGACGGCTTCCGGGCCGCGAACGGAAACCTCGGCTCGATCCTCGTCTGGGCCGTCGTCTCGGCCACGGTGGGCCTCGTCCTCCAGGTGATCGCCGACCGGTTCAAGCTCGTCGGGGTGATCCTGCAGAAGGTCCTCGGCGCCGTCTGGTCGGTGGCGACGTTCTTCATCGTCCCGGTCCTCATCTTCGAGAAGAAGCCGCTCGGCGACTCCGTGAAGCGCTCGACCGAGATCGTCCGGAAGAGCTGGGGCGAGGCTCTCGCCGGAAGCGCCGGCATGGGGCTGTTCGGATTCCTCCTCGCCCTCCCGGCCATTGCCCTTCCGGTCGTCCTCGGCATGGCGTTCGGGGGAACGGGGGTGGCCGCCGGCCTGGTCGTGATGGTCGTCTACTGGCTCTTCCTGGCGACGGTCTTCTCCGCCCTCTCCGGCATCTTCCGGACCGCCCTCTACCTCTACGCGACGGCGGGGACCGCCCCCGCCGGGTTCAGCCCGGAGCTGGTGAAGACGGCCTTCGTCCCGAAGTAGGAAACCTCAGCCGTCCGTCTCCGCCGCGCGCCCGCCGAAGAGCGAGAGCTCGTCGGCGGGCGCGTCGTAGTCGAGGAGCTGCGCGAAGCGGCCCCAGTTCACGAGCGTCTCGAAGAGGGCGGACGTCGCCTCGTTCGGGAGGCGTTCGGCGAGGAGGTCGCGGACGACCTCGCCGCGTGCCGAGGCGTCCTCGCGCCGGGCGAGGGCGCGGACGACGGTGACGAACGTCCCGAGGCCGAGGAGCTGGCGGCGGAAGAGGAGAGGCTTCTCCCGGGGGGCGGCGGCGACGAGGGCGCGGCCGGGGTCCGTCAGGACGACGCGGTTCTTCGGCGTGTCGACGAGATCGAGGAGCTCGGCCGCCTTCACGACCGCGATCGTCCGCCCGAAGTCCCACTCGGTCAGGGCGTCGACGTCGAAGAGGTCCATCTCGCCGCCGTGGTCCGCGAGGATCTCGAGGAGGCCGAGCATCTCTCCGACCTTGGCGGGCGGGAGAGGGACGAACGGTCCGATCGCGACGCGACCGGGCAGCGCCGGTGCCGGAGCCGGCGCCGGCTCCTCCTCCGGGAGGTGGACGCCCGTGACGGCGTCGTGGATCTTCTCGACCATCCGGAGGAACTCCGGACTGCGCGGCTCGCGCGGGTGAGGGAGCGTGTTCGGGATCTCGCGGCGCACCGTGCCCGGGTTCGCGCCGAGGACGACGATCCGGTCGGCGAGCGTGACGGCCTCCTCGATGAGGTGGGTGACGAGGAGGACCGAGGAGAGTCCGGTGTCGCCGTCGGACCAGAGCCGGTAGACCTCCGCGCGCAGGAGCTCGGCCGTCATGACGTCGAGGGCCGAGAAGGGCTCGTCCATGCAGAGGAGCTCCGGCCCGGAGACGAGGGCCCTCGCGATCCCGACGCGCTGCTTCATCCCGCCGGAGAGCTCCTTCGGCGTGGCGCGCTCGTGCCCCGAGAGGCCGACGCGGGCGATCACGTCGCCCACGCGCGCGGCGGCGTCCGCCTCGGACACGTCCCGCCCGGTCAGGCCGATCCGGACGTTCTCCTCGACGGAGAGCCACGGAAAGAGGGCGAAGCTCTGGAAGACGAGGGCCGCGCCGGCATGGATCCCCGAGAGCGGCGCGCCGTGCGAGAGGACCCGCCCCGCGGTCGGCGCGATCAGCCCGATGAGGATCCTGAGGAGAGTCGACTTCCCGCAGCCCGAGGGACCGAGAACGGCGACGACCTCTCCCTTGCGCACCTCGAAGTCGACCCCGTCGAGAATGACGCGCTCGCGTCCCGCCTCGTCGCGAAACGTCTTCCGGACGCCGCTCACGGCGGCGATCGGGCGCGGGGCGGCGCTCATCGGTTCAGAGCGTACCGCGTCGCCGCGAGCCGGTAGAGCCGGCGCCAGACGGTCCGGTTCAGGAGGACGAGGGCGAAGGACATGGTCAGGACTCCGGCGGCAAGGAGAGGGAAGTTCCCTTCGTGGGTGGCGCGGGTGATGAGCGACCCGAGGCCGAAGGCCGTCAGCTCGCGCCCGCGAAAGACGAGCGACTCCGCGACGATCGAGGCGTTCCACGCTCCCCCGGCCGCGGTGACGAGGCCGGTCACGAGATAGGGGAAGACGGCCGGCAGGTCGAGAGTCAGGAAGCGCTTCAGGCCCGAGACGCGGTAGACGCCGGCCGCCTCGGCCAGGTCCCCCGGAATCGCGCTCGCCCCGGCGAGGACGTTGAAGAGGACGTACCACTGCGCCCCGAGGACCATCAGGACGGCCGCGATCCCGCCGAAGGGGGCGCCCGCGAAGAGAAGGGCCGCGGTGACGAGCGGGTAGAGCATTGGCGCCGGGAACGACGCCACGATCTGGATGACCGGCTGGAGCCGGCGGGACCAGGTGCGGGAGCGGCCGAGGAGGATCCCGACGGGAACGGTCCAGAGGACGGAGAGTGCGAGCGCGGCGGCCGTCCGGAGCGCCGTCGCCCCGAGGGCGAGACCGAGGACGCCCCACTCGCGGACCGGGACCCGGACGAGGAGGCCGCCGAGGCGGATCACCCCCCAGAGCGCGGCCGCGGCCGTCAGGAGCAGGCCGAGAAGCAGCGCCGCCTTGCGCACGCCGTCCCCCCGCGGGGCGGCCGGGCCGGGAACGGCGCCTCGCGCCGCGGCCCGCGCCCGGGCCTCCTCCCTTCCGCGCCGGACGGTCCGGCGGAGTCTCCGAATGAGGCGCGAGCGCCCCAGGAGCGAGACGACCCACGACGTCGGCGCCTCTTCTCCGCCGGTCTCCTCCACGCGGAACCCCTGGGACCAGACGACGAGCGGCCTCCAGAGGAGCTGGTCGACGGCGACGATCATCACGGTCATCGCCACGACCGCCCACACCATGGCGCGCGTGTCGCCCCGTTCGATGGCGACGGCCATGTAGGAGCCGACCCCCGGCAGGCGGAAGTCGCGGCCGCCGAGGACGAACGCCTCGTTGACCGTCAGAAAGAACCAGCCGCCCGCCATCGACATCATCGAGTTCCAGACGAGGCCGATCACGGCCGACGGGAGCTCCACCGTCCGGAACGTCTTCCAGCGGGAGAAGCCGTGCAGCCGGGCGACCTCGTACATCTCCGTCGGAACGGCCTTCAGGGAGCCGTAGAACGAGAAGGCCATGTTCCAGACCTGCCCCGTGAAGATCATCACGACGCAGGCGAGCTCGAGGCCGACGTTCGTCCGCGGAAAGAGGGCGACCATCCCGAGGACGAGTCCGGGAAGGAAGCCGAGGACCGGGATCCCCTGCCCGATGTCGAGCACAGGGATGAGGATCCGTTCCGCGCGGCGCGAGCGCGCGGCGAGCGTCCCGACGACGAGCGTGAACGCGAGGGAGAGGATGTACGCCGCGAGGCCGCGCGAGAGGGAGAGGAGCGTGTAGCCCGGAAGCGCCGACGGAGAGAGGTCGATCGGCACGGCCTCGCGCAGCGGCGCGCCCCACTGCTCGGCGAGGGCGACGACACCCGCGACCGAGGCGCCGAGCACGCCGAGCAGGAGGAGGTCGATGGCGCGCCCGGCGGCCGTCGAAGGGTGGGCGCGGCGCGAGGAGGCGGCACTCGCCGCGTCGGAGGTCACCGGCGGAAGGTATCAGGCCCCGGGGCGGAGCCGCGACGAGGAGACTCCTCCCCGGTTCCCTCGACCTCGCCGCGCGTCTCCATGGACGGGTCCAGGACGGAGCCACCGGCGGGTCAATGGTCGATGGCTGACCCGAAGAAACGCCGAAAAACGGCCTTCGGCCGCCGCTCCGGCGGGCACGGGATGTGCGTCACGTCACACGACTGCCAATAACAGGTAGGAGAACCACCTTGTCGAAGCGTGCCGGTGCCAGAGCCCTCGCCCTCTCCGTCGTCGTAATCGCCGTCGCCCTCCTCGCCTCGTCCCCCCTTCTCGCCCAGACGGGAAGGAAGGTCCTCTTCGACGCCGGCCACTCCCAGATGGCGGGCAACGCCGACTGGGTCCTCGACGAGGACACCTGCGGCAGTCCGCAGCGCTTCCCGACTCCCGCCCAGAGCGGAATCACGGCCGCGACCGCGGAGACCTACTGGAACGGCGGCTACTCGGCCTTCGGGGTCGACCTGGCGAAGGCCGGATACCAGATCGAGACGCTCCCTCCCGGCGTCCCGATCACCTACGGGGTCGCCTCGAACGTCCAGGACCTGTCGAACTACGACGTCTTCATCGTTCCCGAGCCGAACGTCCGCTTCTCGGACTCCGAGAAGGGCGCGATCCTGGCGTTCGTCCAGGACGGCGGCGGGCTCTTCATGATCGCCGACCACGGGCAGTCCGACCGGAACAACGACGGCTGGGATTCGCCCGAGATCTTCAACGACCTCGGCTCAGACAGCCTCTTCGGAATCCACTTCCAGGTGGAGGGCGAGGCGAACACCAACATCGTCGACCACCCCGACTCGAAGTACACCGCCGACCCGAACTCCGTCATCGTGAAGACCGGCCCGGCCGGCGCGCTCACCGTCGGCAAGGGGCTCGGGATCTTCAACGGAACCACGTTCGTCCTGAACACGACCGTCAACCCGAACGCCAAGGGGCACATCTGGGCGACCGCCGGGACGGCCGATACGGCGACCCAGGTCACCTTCGCGACGTCCACTTACGGTGCGGGCCGCGTGGCCGCCATCGGGGACTCCTCCCCCTCCGAGGACGCGACGAACTCCTGCGGCCACACGACCTACAAGGGCTGGAACGAGACCGCCTACGACAACGCGAAGGTCCACCTGAACGCCATCGCGTGGCTGGCCGCCGGCACGGCCTGCACCGATACGACCGCCCCGATCGCCACCGTCACCGCGCCGACGGCGACGACGGTCTCCGGCTCGGTGACGATCTCGGCGACCGGCACCGACAACGTCGCCGTAACGGGGATGACGCTCTCCATCGACGGCGTGCAGGTCGCCACGTCCACCGTCTCCGCCATCGCCTGGACCTGGAACGCGACAGGCCTCGCCGCCGGGTCGAGCCACACGATCTCCGTCACCGCCCGCGACGCCTGCGGCAACGTCAGCCCGGCCGCCACGAAGAGCGTCACGATCGCCGGCGCGGCGACGTACTCGATCGCCGGGAGCGCGGGCACCGCGAGCGCCACGATCTCGGCCGGGACGACGACTGCCACGGCCGACGCCTCCGGCAACTACACCCTCGCCGGCCTCGCCGCCGGGACCTACGCCGTCACCCCGTCGAAGAGCGGCTGCACCTTCTCTCCCGCGTCGCTCAGCGTCACCGTCGGTCCGAGCGCCACGGGGAAGAGCTTCACCGCCACATGCGGCACGACGGGCGACACCGCGCTGACGAGCGGGGTCACCCTGACGGGCCAGACGGTCGCACTGAAGGCCTGGAAGTACTTCTTCGTCGACGTCGCCTCGGGCACGACGAGCCTCACGCTCGCCACGACCGCCGCGACGGGAGACGTCGACATCTACACCCAGTCGGGCGGCGTGAAGCCGACGTCGACCTCCTACGTCTGTCGCCCCTACGGGTCGACCGGCAACGAGACCTGCACCGCCGCCAGCCCCGCCGCAGGCCGCTGGTACCTCGGCGTCTACGGCTACGCCGCTGCAACCTTTTCGGTCACGGCGACCGTCGTCACGAGCGCCCCGACGTACTCGATCGCCGGCAACGCGGGGACGGCCGGCGCCACGCTGACCGCCGGCGCGAAGAGCGCCACCTCCGACGCCGCGAGCGCCTACTCGATCGCCGGCCTGGCCGCCGGCACCTACACCGTCACGCCGTCGAAGAGCGGCTGCACCTTCTCGCCTGTTTCGCTCAGCGTCACCGTCGGCCCGAACGCCACGGCGAAGAACTTCACGGCCAGCTGCGGCGGCGGAGCGACCACGCTCTTCACCGACGGGTTCGAGAGCGCCGGCTGGTCCTTCGCGAACGTCTCCGGAACCACCGGCTACTGGACGCTCGGCGCCTCGAGCACGCACCCGAGCGCCTCGCCGCACGGCGGAACCAGGCTCGCCGCGTTCAACTCCTACACGGCGGCCGCCGGCGTCCAGAAGAGGATGTACCGTGCCGCGGGATTCGCCGTCGCCAGCTCCTTCACGTCGGTTTCCCTGAAGTTCTGGATGTACCACGACCCCGCCTACTCGACCTCGGCCGACAAGGTCCAGGTACAGGTCTCGACGAACGGCACGACGTGGACGAACGCCGGAACGGCCGTCGCGCGCTACGCCGCCACGGCGGGCTGGACGCAGTCCACCGTCGACCTCTCCGCGTACAAGGGGCAGACCGTCTACCTCGCCTTCCTCGGCATCAGCGCGTACGGCAACGACGTCTACCTCGACGACGTGACGGTCACCGGTCAGTAGGGCGCGCCCCCCTGGCCCTCGCGGGGGAACGATCGGCCGGGAGCGGCGGTGAAGAGCCGCCGCTCCTCTCCTTTTCAGGCTCCCCGCCGGCCCCTCATCGCGCCCCGCTTCGCCTCTCGAGCCGCACGGGGAGCTTCACGGTGAAGACCGACCCCTTCCCGGGCGCGCTCTGGACGTCCAGCGAGCCCTTCATCAGCTCGCAGTAGCCGCGGGAGATGACCAGGCCGAGCCCGGTCCCGCCGTAGGTGGCCGAAGTCCCGGAACCGGCCTGCGCGTAGGGAGTGAAGATCCTCTCGAGCTGATCGGGGGTCATCCCGACGCCCGTGTCGCGGACGCGGATCGTCAGCGTGTCGTCCACGTGCGCCGCCTCCACGGAGATCGTCCCCTTCTCGGTGAAGCGGGCGGCGTTGCTCAGGAGGTTCAGGAGGACCTGCCGGAGCTTTCCCTCGTCGGAGAAGACGGTCCCGAGCGCGTCGACCCCGGTCGACTCCAGGCGGTTGTGCCCCTTCTTCACGAGCGGCCAGGCGATTTCCGCCGTTTCGTGGACGAGACGCGCCGCGTCGAAGGCGGTCAGGTGGAGCTCGGCCTTCCCCGCCTCGATCTTGCCGAGGTCGAGCGCCTCGGAGACGAGGGCGAGCTGGTGGCTGGCGGCGCGGCGGATCTTGTCCAGGTCGGCGAGGAGGTCCTCGGCGCCGCGCTCCCGCATCTCCTCGGCGAGGATCTCCGAGTAGCCCAGGATGGCGTTCAGCGGCGTCCGTATCTCGTGGGCCATGTGGGCGAGGAAGCGGCTCTTGCTTTCCGTCGCGGCTTCCGCCGCGTCCCGTGCCACCGACAGCTCGGTCGTCCTGAGGTGGACGAGCGCCTCCAGCTCGATCTCCCGCCGGCGGAGCGTCCGCTCCCTCACGTGGACGGCGGCGAGGGCGAGCGCGGCGGCGAGAAGCGCCCAGAGGACGAGCGCCGCCGGCTGACGCCACCAGCTCTGCGTCACCTCGAAGCGGACCTCGGCCGGGCCGCTGACGGCCCCCTCGGCATTGCGCCCCCAGACGCGGAAGACGTACGGGCCCGGGGGAAGGTTCGTGAACTCCCTGCGATGGGCAGGGCCCCAGGCCGACGGGGCCTCTTCCCAGCCGACGAGCTGGGACTGGTAGCGAACGAGAGACTCGCCGTGGAAGGTGAGAAGGGCGAACTCGAAGGCGACGTCTCGTTCCTTCGGCGCGAGGCGCAACCCGGCTTTCACCGGGGTCTTCACGCCCGAGACTTCGAAACTTTCGACGAAGAGCGGGTAGACCCCCTGCCGATCGTCTTCCTTGCGGCCCGGATCCAGAACGGCCGCCCCCGCGCTCGTGGAGACCCAGACGCGCCCCTCCGAGTCGACGAGGCTTCCCTGGTTGCACGCGGCGCTCGGAAGCCCCTCGTTCGTGCCGAACGTCAGCGCCTCCCCGAGGGCGCCTCCCTTGGCGGCCTGGGAGACGCGGACGATCCCGCGGTTCGTTCCGAGGTAGACCCGGCCTTCCCGGCCGGGGGCGATGAGGAAGACGTTGTCGTTCGGGAGAGAGGGGCTGGACTCGACCGAGAGAAGGGACCAGGAGGCGCCCCCAGCGTCGTCGAGCAGCCGCCTCGCGACCCCGCCCCGCGTCCCCACCCAGAGCTCCCGCCGTCCGTCCGGACGGCCCACCTCCGCCAGGGAGAGGACGTTGTTGTTCGGGAGCCCAGAGGCCCGGTCGTGGACCTTGACGACCCGTCCTCCGGTGATCTCCGCGAGGCCGCCGCCGCGCGTCCCCACCCAGACTGTCCGTCCGGCCGCCCCTCGCGTCGAGAGGAGGGAGAGGATGGAATCGCTCGGAAGACCCTCGGCGGCTCCGTACGCGTTCCACCGTCCGCCCCGGAGCCGACCGAGACCCGACTTCTCGGTTCCCACCCAGAGTTCCGCCGGGCCCTCGTCGCCGTCGACGGCGAGCAGGACGGCGGCGTCACCGGCGCGAAAGACGGGTCCCGCCTCGACGGGAGACCAGCGACGGGCGTCGAAACGGTAGAGCCCGTGGCCGACGACGGCGGCCCAGAGCTCCCGGCCGCCTCCGTCCGTCCGGAGCGAGGCCAGCGACCGGACCTGGGACTCGGGGAGCCCCTTCTCGGCGCCGTGCGGGTCGACCCGCCCGCCCGAAAGAGACGCCGCGCCCGAGTTCGTCCCGATCCAGAGGATCCGGCCCCCCTCGGGTCGGCCGGTCTCCAGGAAGCAGTAGACCTGGTCCCCGGGAAGGCCGGAGTTCCGGTCGACGGCTGCCCAGGGCGTTTCCTGGACCCTCAGGAGACCCGAGACGCGCGTCCCGATCCAGAGCGTGGCATCGTCGATGCCGACACCGCCTGCGAGTGTGTAGACCTCGGTCTCCCCGGCACCGAGGAGAACGTGCGAAAAGGAGCTCTCCCGGAAACGGAAAACCCCCGCATCGCGGGTACCGGCCCAGACGACCGCAGCCCCGTCCGGTCCGGGCGTGACGGCGAGACTCGTCACGAGCCGGCTCGTGAGGCCGCCTCCCGGGCCGAACCGCGTCACCTGTCCGCCTTTCACCCGGAACAGTCCGGAGCCGAAGGTGCCGACCCAGAGAGTGCGCTCCGCTCCTTCCCCGGTCTCCAGGAGCGAGTTCACGCTGACTCCCGCCAGGGACGCGCCGAGCTCGAGCGTTGCCCAGCGACTCCCCTCCCGCAGCTCGGCGACGCCCCCTTCGCACGCTGCCAGCAGGCGGGGAGCCCCCGCGGGATCCCGCCCCTCGAGGAGCTTCCAGACGCGCCGGTCGGGAAGCCCATCCGCGACCGGCACGAAGGCCGTCCCTGTGAACCGGGCGACGCCCCCTCCGTGGGTGGCGGCCCAGATCCGTCCGTCGCCCGCCTCCAGGAGGTGGTTCACCCGCTCCGCCGGAAGGCCCTCGCCGCGGCCGAAGACCGTGGCGACGCCCTCCCGAAGCCTCACGAGACCACCTTCTTCCCTGCCGAACCAGAGGCTTCCGTCGCTCGCGGGAAGAACGGCCCGGACGTAGTTCGAGACCGTCCGGTCCGGCATGTCGAACCGCACCCAGGCCTGCCCGTTGAAGCGGGCCGCGCCGTCCTGGGTCCCGACCCAGAGATACCCCTGACGGTCGAAGGCGATCGCGTGGATCGTCCCCTGCGGGAGGCCGTCCCGTTCGGTGTAGGACCTCACCGACGGCTGAAAGGTAACGGCGGGACCGGCGTCGGCGGAGGCGGGAGCTGCCAGCCCGGCGACGACGGCGACGGCTGCCGCGACGGAGGCGCGCATTCCGTTCGAGCTTACCCCGTGAGCCGCCCCGGCGGGGTGACGGTATTCACCGAGGGCTTTCGTCGGCCCGGTGGCGCTCGGCTTCTCCGACGAAGGGGACGAAGCGGACCGGGAGGACGCTCCGCTCGCGCAAGCCCTCGGGGGTCCGCTCGATGACCTTCAACTCCTGGTAGAAGCCGCCGACGGGGATCACCATTCGCCCTCCCGTCGCCAGCTGCGCCAGGAGAGGCGCGGGGATCTTCTCGGGAGCCGCCGTGACGAGGATGGCATCGAACGGGGCCTCCTCGGGCCAGCCGTAGAAGCCGTCGGCCGTGCGGATCCGGACGTTGGTCGCACCGATCGCCTTCAGGCGTTCCGTCGCCTCGGCCGCGAGCTCGGGCCGGATCTCGATGGAGAAGACCTTCCCGGCGAGGCGGGACAGGACGGCGGCCTGGTATCCCGAACCGGTCCCGATCTCCAGGACCCGTTCCGTCCCCGTCAGCCGGAGCTGCTCGGACATGAAGGCGACGACGTACGGCTGGGAGATCGTCTGCCCGCTTCCGATGGAGAGCGGGTGGTCGGCGTAGGCCTCGGAGACCTGATCGGGCGGCACGAAAAGGTGCCGGGGCACCTCGCGCATCACCTGCAGGACCCGCTCGTCCTTCACGCCGCGCGCGACGATCTGGGTCTCGACCATCTTTGCCTGCGGGTCGCGGCAACCCGCGTCGGAAACGGTTCCGAAAAGCGCCACCAGAAGCACCAGCCTCCTTCTCCCGGTCCGGCCTGAGCGCTCGGCTGTCACAACCGGGCATTCTAGCGAGCGGCGTGCCGCCGCTCCTGTCTCAAAACGGGGAAACTGTCGCTTCTGCCGCGTCGGCGTCCTCGCCCGGCCGCCCGGGAGTCCCGTCCGGCCTGGACGGCATCAGGTGGGTCGGGCCACGAGGACCGTCTGGTCGTCGTATTGCGCCACTCCGCGAGTGAACGACTCGACGGCGGCGAAGATCCGGTCCTTCAGGACGTTCGGCGGCAGAGCCCGTCCCGCCTCCAGGAGCTCCGTCAGCCTCTCCATCCCGAACTCCTCGTCCTTTGCGTCGGCCGCCTCGGTGATGCCGTCGGAATAGAGGACCACGAGGTCCCCGGGGGCGAGCTCGATGCGGCTCTCGACCTGGGGCGCCACCGCGAACATCCCGATCGGAACTCCCGAGCTGTGGAGAAGCGTCACCCCCGACTTCGACAGCCAGATTCCCGGGTTGTGCCCGGCGTTCACGTAGACGAGGCTCCGGTCCGACGGGTCGAAGACGGCGAGGAAGAGGGTGACGAACTTGCGGGTCACCGAGAAGTGTGCAAGGTGGTGGTTGATACGGGCCACGAGGCCCTTCAGGTCCGACGCGCCCGCTTCCATGAGGAGGTGGATGCAGGCGTGGACCGTCGAGACGAGGAGCGCGGCCGGCATCCCCTTCCCCGAGACGTCGGCGACGCAGAAGGCGACGCGCCCGTCCGGGAGAGGGTAGACGTCGTAGAAGTCGCCGCCGACCTGCCGGGTGGGGCGGTTGCCCGCGGCGAGGAGGATGCCGTTCACGCCCGGCAGCGTCGTCGGGAGGATCGCGCGCTGGATCGAAGCGGCGATCTCGATCTCCCTCTCCATCTTCTCCTTCTCCACCGCGTCGCGGTGGAGGCGGGCGTTCTCCAGCGCGATCGCCGCCTGGTTGCCGAAGAGGGAAAGGATGCGGGCGTCGGCGGGCCCGAAGTCGTCGATCCCCCCGGCCCTGTTCTCCTTGTCGGCGACGACGAGGAGGCCGAGCGGACGGCCGTCCGACGAGATCGGCACGGCCAGGAGCTTCTCGGCGGGGGCGCCCGAGAGCGCGGGAGGCCGGTCCTCCCGGCGGTTGCAGATCAGGACCCGCCCTTCGGGGTCGGGAGCGTTCCCGTCCTCGACGAGGGGCGTCCCGATGCTCCGGATGAAGACCTGGGGCTCCCCGTCGGGCAGGGCACCGGGCCTCACGACGAGCGTTCCGCTCCGCGCGTTCAGGAGCGAGACGGACTTCATCAGGATCTCGTCCGCGAGCGATTCGAGATCGAGGGTGCCGGCGATCGAAAGACCGACGTCGTAGAGGCTCTCGAGCTCCCACACCCGGTACTTCAGCTCGAAGTCGGCCTCGCGGACCTTCTCCGCCATCTTCATCCAGGCCAGGAGGGAGGCGGCGTGCGCCGCAACGGAGGCGAAACCCCGGGGGTCTTCCGGAGGCCGCTCGAGCGCGATCCAGGCGAGCGTGTCGTCCCCGGCGGTCAGGGGGAAGAGGCACGGTTCGGCGAGAGGCCGGGACTCCGCGTTCTCCGCGGCCTCCGCGCGGAACAGGCGCGCGAGGAGGGCCCGGTCGTAGCTGGCCACGTGGTCGCTGCCCGCGGCCAGGGTCAGCCCGAGGTCCGCCAGCTCCGCGGGCTCCGGGTTGATTCCCCGGACGGCGGGATGGCAATGGGAGGCGGAGTCCAGGGCGAGGCCCCTCGTCGCGCCGGCGCCCTTCAGCAGGGCGTCGAGGACCGGGGCAAGGAGCGCCGGCCCGACCGAAGCAGGCTCGATCGTGGCGAGGAGCGCGTGGGCGCCCGGAACGTCCGCGCCCACGGAAGGGCTCTACTCCACCTCACCGCGCAGCCAGGCCAGGGCCGGCTCGGGCGAGGGAAAGATCCGCGCGTACTGGGCGAGACCCATGATCTGGAACGTCTTCTCGATCGTCGGCGTCAGGTGGCAGAAGGCGAGGCGCCCTCCCTGGTCGAGGACCTTCTCCAGGACTTCGATCAGGATGGAGATGCCGATCGAGTTGACGATCTTCGTCCTCTCGAGGTCGAGCAGGAGCCGAACCGTTCCCTCTCCGAGAAGGGTGTAGGCCTGACGCGCGATCTCCTCTCCGCCGGTGTTGTTGATGTATCCGTCCGTCCGGAGGATCGCGACCGCCCCATCGGGCTTCTCCAGGGTCACTTTCAGCGTCTCGCTCATCGTCGCCCTTCAGCGGTACTTCCGCATCACGATCATCGTCCCGCGCTCGCCGCTCACGATTCTGACGTCGTCCATGAGGCTCCGGATGATCCGGAGGCCCCACCCCCGCTTGTGGGGCGCGCGGAGCTTCTCGCCGATCTGGGGGGCCGACACCCGTGCCGGATCGAACCCGTGGCCGTTGTCCAGGACGTCGACCTCCAGGAACGTCCTGGCGCCGCCCGCGTCTCCCGCCTCCCCTTCCGTCGCGACTCGGAACTTCAGCTCCACCTTGTGGTCGAGGGTCCCGCTGTGCTCGAAGGCATTGATGCAGGCTTCGACGACGGCCATCTTCACCTCGTCGATCTTGTCGCGGCCGAGCTCCATCCACTCGCCGAGGGCCGCGACCTGGGCCGTGGCGGCAATCTCCATCTCCGGCGCGACCGGGATGGTGAGATGGATTTCTCTGGGCTCGGCCGTCGGCATCGACAAGGGACTGACTCGTTCAGAGCGTCAGGAGCGCTCGGTAAAGCACGGAAACGATCGCAGGCATGTTACCCGACGCCGCGAGCGCCGCGAACCCCACGATCTCTCCTGCCAGAACGACGAGCAGGCCGACGGGCACTCCCTGCTCCTCGACGGTCGCGTCCGGCCAGCCGGCGACTTCCCGCGAACAGGCCGCGCGCGAGACGGATCCCCGGTGATCGAAGCGATCCATGCTGCGTTCCATCGACTCCTCCCGCGACGGAATGACGCAACACCCGCGCCAGAACGTGAGCCAGGTTCCGACACAAACGCAAACCATTGAACACAAAGACTTTACTCGGACAGCCCGGATCCGGCGCTTTCGGAACGATGCGACAGATAGTCACACACCTTCGGATCCTGCGGGCGCTACACGAGCAAAGTTATTGCAATTAGAGAGTTACGCGCAGCGCGACAATAAGCCACAGGGTGCTAATTTGTCACATCCTTGCGGTAGAGCGTCCGGCGATTGATCCCGAGAATGCGGGCCGCCTCGCTCTTGTTCCCGCCGACCGACTCCAGGACGCGCCGGATGTGCTGGATCTCGAGGGTGGCGAGGTCGAGAGAGCCGGCCGGCCCCTCGGGGGGACGGGAGCTTCCCAGCTGCAGGTCGCCCGCCTCGATCGTGTCGCCCGGGACGAGGGCCGCCGCCCCTTCGAGCAGGTTCTCGAGCTCGCGGACGTTTCCCGGAAAGGGATAGTCGAGGAGTCGGGCGACCGCTTCCCGGGTCAGCGCCTTCGCCCTCCGCCCCTCGCGCGAGGCGATCCTCGAGAGGAAGTGCCCGATCAGGCGCGGCACGTCTTCGCGCCGGTCCCTGAGGGGCGGCAGAGGGATCTCCACGACGCGGATCCGGTAGTAGAGGTCCTCCCGGAACCGCCGCTCGCGGATCGCCTTCTCGAGGTCGACGTTCGTGGCCGCGACGACCCGGACGTCGACGGGAATGCGCCGCCGTCCGCCGATTCGCTCGATCTCGCGCTCCTGCAGGACCCGAAGGAGCTTGGCCTGGATCGCGAGAGGGGCGTCGGCGATCTCGTCGAGGAAGATGGTCCCGGAGGTCGCGAGCTCGAATTTCCCGAGGCGGGCCTCCACGCCCGTCGCCACGCCCCGCTCGATGCCGAAAAGCTCGGCCTCCAGGAGGGTCTCGGGAACGGCCGCGCAGTTCAGGGCGAGGAACGGGGCGTCGCGGCGCGGGGAGGCGGAGTGGAGAAGCCTGGCGACGAGCTCCTTGCCCGTGCCGCTCTCGCCCCGCACGAGGACGCCGACCCGCGACGCGGCGGCCCGGAGGACGAGCTCCTTCACGCGCCGCATCCCCGCCGACTCTCCGACGAGGAGGTCGTCGATGCCCGACGTCCCCTTCAGCGCGCGGTTCTCCTCGCGAAGGCGGTCGACGTCGGCCTCGAGCGCGCGCAGCTGCCGGAGCGCGTCGAGCGCAGGCGCCGCGAGCGCGGCGACCGACTCGAGGAAGCGCCGGTCGCCCTCGTCGAAGGCGGCGCCGGGCCCCCCGCGGGCTTCCCGGTCGAGCGCGACGACGACGCCGAGGACCCGGTCCCTGACGACGAGCGCCGCCCCGGCGACGGTTCCCGCGACGCTCCCCAGGACCGTCTCGTCCGTCCGCGAGAGCGGGCCGCGCGCCCGGCAGAGGTCGAGGACGAACGGGTCGGACGCCGCGGCGAGGGCCCCCGGAAAGGAGGGATAGCCGACGGTGGCGACGACGGACGGGCTGCCGTGCTCTTCGAAGACGACGCCGAAGCCCCTCTCGGCGTCCAGCAGCGAGACGGCCCGCGCGACGATCTCGTCGACGAGCAGCTGCTCCTCGCGCAGGACGTTGAGCGCCCGGGAGACGTCGTAGAGGGTCTCGAGCCGGAGGACCTTCTTGCGAAGGTCGAACGACTCGCTGGCGCGGGCGTCCCGGACGGCCATGTCAGCGCCCGGCGGACCCCTTGGCGTCGGCGGCACGCCCTTCGATCCGGTCGATCGCCGCGAGCGCCGGGGCGAAGCGCGGGTTGACGGCGAGGACGGGCTGAAGCTCCTTGCGGGCCTCTTCCGGCCGGCCGAGAGAGAGGAGAGCGTCCGCCAGGTGGACCCGGAGGCGGAATCCGCTCGGGTAGTAGGGGAAGCCACCGCTGGCCTTGTCGTCGTCCTCGACGACGAGCTCGCGGAGGATGCGGACGGCGCTCTCGAAGTCACCCCGCGCGCCTGCGAGAGCGGCCTGCGGTCCGAGGAGGCCCTTCTCGAGGCCCTCCTTTCCTTTCCTGTCGAGGTCGGAGGGAACGGCGGGGAGCAGGGCCAGCTCCGCTTCGGCCTCCGCGGCCCGCCCCGCGCGCGCGAGGAGAATCGCCCTCGACCGGATCAGGTGGTACCGAAAATAGAAATCCTCTCTCGGCGAGAGCGCCGGCGGAGCGGTCGAAGCCTCGCCCAGCATGGCGAGCGCGTCGTCCGGGCGCCCCGCGTCGAAAAGCGCGGACGCCGCGGCCCCGACGAACATGAGCTTGTCCTTCCAGGCCTCCGACACCTCCGCCGCGCGGCGGAACTGGCTCACGGCGGACTCCGGGTTCCCCCGCCCGACTTCCAGGGTCCCGAGGTGGCCGATGGCAGGAAAAAAATCCGGCCGGATCTGAAGGGCTCTCTTCAGGTGCTCTTCGGCCTCGTCGTACCGCCCCGTGTTCGCGTAGAGCTCGCCGAGGGAGTCGTACGGATTCGCCTGGTCCGGGGCGAGGAACCGGTACCGCTTGAGGTAGTCCTCTCCCTTCACGAAGTCGTGACGTCCGATGAAGTGGTAGCCGAGGAAGTTGTAGGCGACCGCCTGGTTCGGGTCGAGGGAGAGGAGGCGCTCGTAGGTGGCGAGAACCTCTTCCCCCTTCCCTTCCCTCATGAGGACCCCCGCGAGGCGGTAGTAGCCCTCCGGATCGTCCGGAAAACGGCGGACGTACTCGCGGATCAGCTCCCCCGACTTCTTCATGTCCTTCCCGAGGAACTCGGCTTCGAAGATCGCCAGGATGAGCTTCTCCCTCTCATTGAGGTGCCCGGGGTTGCGGGACGCGCTCTGGACGAGGGAGCGGGCCCGTTCATGGTCCCGGCTGGAGATGTTCCCGGCGAGGCGGAGGGTGGCCATGGTGAAGTGGGGATCGAGCTGGAGCGCCTTTGCGTAGGCCTCGAGGGCGTCCTTGTGGTAGAGCCGACGTTCGTCCTCCAGCCCCTTCCGGTAGAGCTCGTAGGCCTCCGCGGAGGTCGTCGTCACGTCGCGTCCGCCTCGGACGAAGACGGCCGTGGCGGTGCCGGCACCGAGGACCACGAGGGCCGCGGCGGCGAGGACGGTCTTCTTCAGGCGCGGCTTGGTCACGGACACGTGCCTTCCCGGGCCGAAGGGGCCCGAAAAACTATACGACTGCGGTCCCGGCGGGTTTCGCCCCCGTGACCCTCATCAGGACGAAGGTCGCGTCGTCGGACTGCTCGGCCCCGAAGGTGAACTGACGGATGTCTTCCAGGATCTCTTCGGCCATCTCGGGGAGGGGCGCGCCGGAATGGCGCACGAGGGACGCCTTCAGCCGGTCGTCACCGAAGAAGGCGCTCTCCACCGACATCGCCTCGTTCAGGCCGTCGGTGTAGAAGAGGAGGAGGTCGCCCCGCCGGAGCCAGAAGGTCTTCGCGTCGTAGGTCGTGTCCTTGAGCGCGCCGAGGGGAAGGCGGCTGACGGGATGAGGCAGCTCCGTCACCTCGCCTCCGCGGACGACGAGGGGAGACGGCTGCCCGCCGACGGAGTAGTGAAGGGTCAGCTCGACCGGGTCGTAGAGGAAGTACCCGAGCGAGACGAACATCCTCCGCTTGATCTCGTAGATCCGCCGGTTCGACTCGCGGAAGACCGTCGACGGCTCCGGGTCCTGCATGGCCCGGGCGTAGACGATCTCCTTGGCGGCGACCATCAGGAGCGAGGCGGGAATCGACTTGCCCGAGACGTCGCCCACGACGAGAGCGACGCGCCCGTCGAACCCGCCGTCTACGGCTAGGAAGTCGTAGAAGTCGCCGCCGACGACCTTGGCCGGGATGCTGACGCCGTAGAGCTCGATTCCCGCGATCTTCGGCAGCTCGCGGGGGAAGAGGCTCATCTGGATGTCGCGGGCGATCTCGAGGTCGCGCTCGACCTCGGCCCGTCGCGTCAGCTGCTCGTGGAGCGCCGCCACCTCGAGGCCGAGGGCCCCCTGGTTGGCGATCGTCGCGAGGTGGTCGAGGTCCTCCCGGTGGAACTCCTCCTCCGACTTCTTCGCCCCGGCCGCGAGGACCCCCAGGAGCCGTCCGCGCGTGGCGACGGGAACGAGGAGCCGCACGCCCCTTCCGAGCTGCGCCTTCAGGAAGCTCCGCGAGGCCGGGTCGAGGCTCGCCGGATCGAGGTCGCGAAGGACGACCGGGGTGTCCCGCTCGGCGAGCATGCGGCCGAGCGCCGCGCCGACCGGAAGGGCCTCCTCGCCCCGCCTCGGGTCGGAGAGGGCACCGTCCTCGGGCCGCGGAGTCAGGAGGTCGAGGCGGGTCAGGCGCAGGAGGTCGGCCGTCCGCTCGGTCAGGAGCTGCTGCATCTTGCCCCGGTCGAGCTGGGCGACGACCTGGCGGCTCATGTCGAGGAAGGCGGCCTGGAAGTCGGCCCGGTCGCGGAAGAAGACCCGGTCGACGATCGCCTGCATCCGCCGCCGGAGCGGATCGAAAAGGAGGACGACCGCGAGGCCGAACGCGAAGGCGAAGAGGGGCGAGGAGAAGAGGGCCTGCGAGGAGACGAGGGCGTTCCCGGTGACGACCGCCAGCGCGTAGAGGCCGGTGACGATCGCCGTCAGGATCGCGTAGACGATCGACTTGCCGACGATGAGCTGCACGTCGAAGAGCCGGAACCTCACGATCGAGTAGGCGAACGTGAGCGGCACGAGGGCCATCGGCACCACGCCCCACGCCAGGTACCTCTCGTCGCGGAAGAGCGACGGGAAGTAGACCGCGAAGAGGACGAACGGGACGATCCCCCCGAGCGTTCCGAGGAGGAGAACGAGGATGGGGCGGCGGGTCGTCTTCTCGCGGGCCGTCCACCAGGAGTGCGCGAGGGCGAGGAGGCCGAGGACGAGGTAGTCGGCGAGGAGGATCCAGTTCGCCCGGGGGGCCCCGTAGACGAGGCCGGAACGGTCCCCGGTCCGGCGGAGCACCGCCATCTGGAGGGCGTAGAAGGCGGGCGGGAGCGTGTAGAGGAAGACGAAGAGGGCCGGCGACCCGTTGAGGAACCGCTGGATGAGGACGAGTGGCGCCGCCGGGGCCTCCTCCCCCGGGCGCGGGTCCGCGAAGCGGAAGACCTTCCGGTGCGGGAAGAGGAGGAAGAAGTGGAGGAAGACCGCGCCGAGGAGGAAGAGCGCGAGCGTGCCGGCCACCTGGACGAACCAGTCGATCCAGTAGTAGCTCGAGGGCCGCAGCCGGCAGACGAAGAAGAGCATGAAGAGGACGCAGAGGAGGAAGAAGACCTCCGCCGCGGCATCCCCGGCGCTGCGGGAGTAGACGAAGAGACCGAGCCCGAAGAAGAGCGCGCCGAGAAGGGCGTAGTAGACGTAGGCCGCGGAGCCGAGCCGGTAGGGCGAGAGGACGAGCTGGAGCTCCAGGACCTGCTCCCCCCGCTTGACGAGGTACGAGACGGTATCCGTCGAGGCGTGACGTCCGAGCTCCGAGGCCGCCTCGGCGGGGGTGTTCAGCATTCGCTGCCCGATGCCGAGGAGGGTGTCGCCGGGCCGGACGCCGGCCACCGCCGCCGGCCCCCCGGGGACGACGGCTCGCACGTGGATCCCTCCCTCGGCGTAAGGGTCGGGGACGACCCCGTCCCACGCCTTCGGGAGGAACATGTCGGCCACCGACATGAGCGCGATGAGCGCACCGAGAGCCCCGAAGAGGACGATGGCCCTCCGGCGGGCTGCGGGGGGGGCGGAGGTCACGTCCTGTTTCTCTCGTTCTGCAGCAGATCGGGAAGTCGCATCAGTATACGGAGGCCGGGCTGGCCGGTTCCGGGAGGGTCCACTCCCTGCATGCGAGAATCGCGCCTCGTGAGGATCCGAAGGCTCAAAGGCCCCTTCGTCACCTTCGAAGGGATCGAGGGTTCCGGCAAGACGACCCAGCTCCGGCTCCTCGCCCGGCGGCTGCGCCGTCTCGGCGTTCCCCTCCTCGTGACCCGCCAGCCCGGCGGCACGCCGACGGGCAGGCGGCTGCGCCGGCTCCTCCTCCACGCAGGCGTGCTCGACCCGCGGGCCGAGCTCCTCCTGATGTTCGCCGACCGGAGGCAGCACCTGACGGAGTCGATCGAGCCCGCCCTCGCCGCCGGGACGATCGTCCTCTGCGACCGCTACACGGACGCCTCGCGCGCCTACCAGGGCGCGGGGCGCCGGATCGGCGAGGAGCTCGTCGACCTCCTCCACGAGCGATTCTGCGGGCGGGAGCCCGACCGGACCTATCTCTTCGACTGCCCCCCCGAGACGGGCCTGGCCCGGGTGACGGCCTCCCGCAGCGGCATGGACCGGATCGAGCGCGAGGAGCTCGCGTTCCACCGCCGCGTCCGCGCGGCCTACCTGGCCCGGGCGGCCCGCGAGCCGGAACGCTTCTGCGTCCTCGACGCGAGAAAGCGGCCGGACGAGCTCGCCGCGCTCCTCTACGCCGACTTCGACGCCTTCCTGAAGGCCCGATGACCGACATCCCCGTCCTCCTCCTGACCGGGCGCGGATCCCGGCGCCTCGAAGCCGAGGCGCTCGACGTCGCGGCCGGGCTCCTCTGCCGGAGCGGCGACCGGAGCGCGGCCTGCAACGACTGCCGCAGGGTCGCCCGGAAGGAGCACCCCGACCTCCTCGTCGCGGCCCCCGAGGCGAGCCGCCGCTCGAACACACCCCCGTTCGACGAGTCCTCGGGCTCGAAGGAAACCACGATCCCGACGGCGCTGGTGAGGGCCCTCGCCTCCGACGCCTTCCGGAACCCGTACGAGGCCGCCCGGCGGGTCCTCGTCCTCCTCGACGTCGACAAGACGGAGGCCGCGGCCTTCAGCGCGCTCCTGAAGGTCCTCGAGGAGCCCCCGTCCCGCGCCCGGTTCGTCCTGACGGCGGCGCGCCCGCGCCTCCTCCCCCCGACGATCCTCTCCCGCCTCGTCCTCCGGCGGCTCCCCTCCCCGACGCGCGAGGCCCTCCTCGCCTCCCTCGTCTCCCGCGGGATGTCTCCCGAGGAGGCCGCCGCGCGCGCCGCCTTCCGCCCCGCCGGAGAGGAAGAAGCCGTCGACCTCGACCTCCCCGCCGAGCGCGCCACGCGGGACGGGCTCCTCGAGGCCGCCTCGGGGCTCTTCCTCTCGGGATCGACGGGCTGGGCCCTCGTTCTGGCCGGGAGGCTCGCCGCGGAGGACGCCGCGGCGACCGCCGATCGCTTCGGCCTCCTCGCCCGGATCCTCAGGGACGCCGTCGCCGCGGGAACGGACCCGGCGGGCCGGACGGTCCTCCACGCCGAGCGCTACCGGGACCTGGCGCGCCTCTCCGAGGCGGGGACCGGCCTCCTCCTCGACGCCGCGAGCCGAGCTCTCCTCGAGGCCGCCGACCTTCCCGACTCGCGCCGGAATCCCCGCCTGGCGGCCGAAGCCTTCGCCCTCTCGCTCCTCTCCCTCTGATCCTCTGATCCTCTGATCCTCCGGAAAAAGGGAACGGGCGGGGCGCGAGGAGAGAGACGCGCGCCCGCCCGGTGCCGTTACCGGCGGGAGGTTACTTTTCCAGCTCGACGACGACGTCGACGGCGGCTCCGGGCTTCGACTCGACGTCCACCGTTTTCGATGCGTATCCGGGGCGGACCACGGTCACGGTGTGTTTCCCGGGTTTCACCCGGAGACCGCGCCGGAGCCCGCCGAGCTCTTCGGCGGTGCCGACGTAGCGGTCGTCCACGTAGACCGCCGCGTCGTCCGGCTCGACGTCGAAGCGGAGCCGTCCCTGCGAGGCGGGGGCGACGTCGCCCGGCATCGCATCCGGTGCGCGCCACGCCTCGGGCGCGGCGGGCGGCGCCGGCCGCTTCGGCGGCAGGACGTCCTCGTCGATCTCCTCGATCTCGCCGGCCTCGTCGAGGCGCAGGGAGTCGGGCTCACCCGTCACCTCGAAGCGTCCCGTGCGGCCCGTGACGCCCGCGCTGCGGGCCGCCTCGGGCTTTCCGAAGACGCGACCGAGGGGCGTCCCGTGGCGCTCCGGATCGACGACCTGAAGCTTCTTCAGTCCCGCGAGGAGCTTCATCTCGTCGTTGATCGCGATCGCCTGGCCCGGCTGGACGTCGATCTCCTTGACGACCGTCTCGTAGGACGGGTGGCGGAACTCGAGGCGGTATTTGCCCGCCGCGAGGTAGAGATAGTCGGGATAGCCGTCGAAGTCGTCCGCCTGGCCGATGAGAGTCGCGTCGAGGTAGACCTCGGCGGCCTCCGGGCTCACGTCGGTGTCGACCCGCGCGTACAGGTTCGCCGCGGGGACGCCGGCGACGTCGTTGATGACGTAGACACCCCCTCCGTACGGGCCCCAGCCTCCGCCCCAGCCCGACCCCCAGCCCCACCACCAGTCCCACGGGCCACCCCAGAGCCAGGACGAGCCCGCGTAGTAGGTGGGCGGGCAGTACCAGCCGCGGTGGCCGCCGTAGTAGCCGCCTCCGTAACGACCGCCGCCGGAGTGACCGCCGCCCGGATGGCCTCCGGGATAGGCGCCGCCGTGGTTCCCGCCTCCGGAACCGCCGCCGGGCGGAGGTCCACCCTGCCCGCCCCGCACCCCGGTCGAGGTGAAGGTCCGGGGTCCGGAGCTCGGCCGGTAGCCGGACGAGGGATGGGACCGGTCGCCGGAAGAGCTTCGGACCGAATGGGAGGAAGAGCCCGACGAGGCGGACCCGCTTCTCCCCCCGGAAGAGGTGGCTCGCGGCGCGGCCGACGTGGACGACCTGCCGCCCCCCGACGAGCTCCGCGAGCCGGTGGAGTGCGAGCCGCCTCCTCCCGATCCGCCGCGCGCGGAGACCCCGCCCCCTCCCCGGTTTCCTCCGGCGTCTACCGGGAAGGAGAGGAGCACGAGACCACCGGCGACGAGCAGGGTCCGCACGGCGCTGGCCGACCGACGGATATTTCGGCGACCCGGAACGGAAGGAATGAGGTTCTCTGACATCGCGGCCTCCGTGTGGACCGTCGGCGCCCTCGGGAGAGGTCGCCGGGTCACCCGCGACGGTACTTGCAATCCTTCTGCCGGGATCGGCCCGTCCTCGGGGCGGGACGGATCAGGAGGCCGGCGCGGCCGGGGCCCGGGCCCCCTGCAGGTAGTCCCATCGGAGGACCCGGTCGTACGTCGAGCCCGGCAAGGGAACTCCGAGCGGGTCCAGGAGGCGAATGGCGAGCTCCGCCAGGACGAGGCGGAACGGCCGGCGCCCCGCCCCGACCCGTGCCGCCTCCTCGAAACCGAGCCAGTGCGCCAGCTCCGGGTGCTTTCGCGCGAAGGTCGCCGCCGCCTCGCCCGCCTTCCGCTGCCGTCGCCGGAAGGAGGGCAGGGTCGTCGGATGGTGGTGGCGGGTTCGCGCCGCGGGCCGGTAGACCATCCGAAGCGCCGGGGTCCCCCGCGTGGCGCGGTAGGCGAACTCGACGTCCTCCCACGCCGCGTGGGGAAACTCCTCGTCGAAGCCCCCGAGCGAGAGGAACGTCCCGCGGGGGAGCGAGACGTTCGACGTGTAGAAGAAGTTGAACGGGACATCGTCCGGGTCGGGAATGATCGAGTAGCCGAACTGCGTGCCGTTCTCGTTGAGGTGCGTGAGGAAAGGCGTGACGCGCATCCGCTCCTCGTCCCACGTCGTGTAGCCGAGGACGGCGACAGGGCCGGGACCGCCGAGGCGGTGGGCCCTCTCGTGGACGGAGAGGAACTGGGGCTCCGGGACGGTGTCGTCTCCGAGAAAGAGGACGATCTCCCCCGTCGCGGCCGCAGCCCCGCGGTTGCGTGCGCGCGCCGGGCCGGCGTTCGCCTGGGAGAGCACCTTCGCGCGGGAGGTCCGCCCGGCCCATTCCGGGAGGTAGCGGCCCGTTCCGTCCCGGGAGCCGTCGTCGACGACGACGATCTCGACGCCGAAAGAAAGCCCGGCCCGCTCCTCTTCGAGGGCGGCGAGGGTTCGCGTCAGATCTGCGAGTCGATCGAACGTCGGGATGACGACGGAGATCCGGACGGCGGGGACGAAAGCGTCGGGCCGCTCGGGTCCGGCCCGCCGGCAGAGAGCCGCCCACGGCAGGGCGACAGCCTCCTCGCGCGTCAGCTCGAGGAAGGCCTCCGCCCTCGAGATCCCCGCCGGAAGCGTCATCGCCCGATAGGCGCTGATCCCGTCGACGAGCGCGTCGAAGGGCCTCTCCGTCAGCTGGCTCGCGAACGCGGCGATCGCGGCGGACTTCCGCTCCGCCGCGGCATCGACGTCGACGAGGCGGTTCGGGGCGAGAGGTGCGCTCACCTCGTAGAAGACGAGTCTCGCCGGCGCGTCGGGCCAGGCGCGGAGGAACGCCTGGTGCGCCGCGCGTGCGGCGGCCCGGTGGTCCGGGTGCGTCTCGGCGGGCGACGGCACGAGGACGGCGTCCGGCCGGACCTCGGCGAAGAGCGCCACGAGCGCCGCGACGAGCTCCTCTCCCCGCTCCGGGAGCGAACGGTCGGGGAACCCGAGGGGCCGGGGCGGCTCCGTTCCGAGGATCCCGGCCGCACGCGTCGACTCCGCGAGACGCCGGGCGACGTACGCCCCGGCCTCCGAAGACCCCGAAAAGTCGCCCGCGCCGCCGTCGGTGAGGAGAACGGGAACGACGCGCCCCCCGGCCGCCGACACGAGGGCCGTGAGCCCGCCGCAGCCGAAGACCTCGTCGTCCGGATGCGGCGCCAGAACGAGGAGGGTCTCCGGCCGGACTTCGGCGGCGCCGTAGGGAACGAGAAGGCACTCCTCGAAGACGGGAGAGGTCGACATTGAGGCCGCTATGATGCCCGAGATGCGCGTCCTGCACGCCGTCCACGGGTTCGCGCCCGAGTTTCGGGGCGGGGTGGAATCCTACGTCGCCGCCCTGGCGTCCGCGCAGAGAGCCCGGGGAGACGACGCCGCCATCCTCTCCGGCTCCGACGTCGGCCCCTCCCCGGTCCGCATCTCGGAGGAGGACGTTTCCGGACTGCCCGTTTTCCGCCTCGAAGGGCTCGCCCCCCACACCGAGCGGCTGCGCGACCGCCCCGACGGCGAAGAGCTCGTCCTCGAGCTCCTCCGGCGGCTGGCCCCCGAGGTTCTCCACGTTCACTCCTGGCTTCGCCTCGTTCCGAGCCTCGCCGCCCTCGCCGCCTCGGCGGGAATCCCGACGGTCGCCACGCTCCACGACGTCGCCATCTCCTGTCCGCGCGTCCACCGCCTGAAGGCCGACCTGTCTTTCTGCCGCGTTCCCGAATCTCCCGGGCTCTGCACCCCGTGCGTGAGGCGCGACCCCTGGGAGACGGACGCCGAGGTCGAAGACGAGCTTTCCCTCCGGGCGCTCTTCCTCGAGAGGGAGCGATCGATCCTGGCGGCCGCGCTCGTCCCGTCCGAGGCGCAGCGGCGGCTCCTGGAAGAGCTCGGCGTCTTCTCCCCGGGCACTCTCGAGGTCCTTCCGGTCGCCCTTCCGGACCATCCCCTGCCCGCGACAGCGGCGGCCGCGAGGACCCGCACCTCCCCCGGCCTCGACCTCGGCCACTGGGGAAACCTCCTGCCGGCGAAGGGTACGGGCCTCCTCGTCGCGGCCGTGAGGTCCCTCCCGGAGTCTCTCGGCGTCGTCCTGCACCTCTTCGGCACGGCCTCGGACCCGGCGTTCGAGAACGCCCTGCGGGCCTCGGCGCCTCCGGGTCGCGTCGTCTTTCACGGCCCCTACGACCCCCCGGACCTCACCCGGTTCCCGCTGGATGCCGCCGCGTTCCCGTCGATGGCGCACGAATCGCACTCCTTCACGCTCGACGAGGCCTTTTCCCTGGGCCTCCCCCTCGTCGTCTCCGACGCCGGAGCGTTGCCGGGTCGCACGGGCGGGCGCGGTCTCGTCGTCCGCGCGGGCGACGAGCAGGCCCTCGCGGACGCTCTCCGGCGCCTCGCCCTCGAGCCCGGGCTCCTCGCGAAGCTCCGCGCCTCCCGCCCGGGCGAGCCGCCGATGCCGTTCCCCGAGCACCTCTCCCGGCTCGACGCCGTCTACGAGAAGGCGATCCTCGCCCGGGCGCCGGAGAGTCCGCCGCTCGTACCCGCCCGGACGAGGCTTCTCGCCCTGCAGCGGCGGGCCTCCCGCCGGCAGGCGGACGCGCTCGAGTCCCGCGAAGCGTTCGACCGCCTCCAGGGCGAGGCGTCCGCGCTCGTCAGGGCGCGCGACGTCGAGCTCCAGCGCCTCTACGACACCGAGGCCTCCCTCACCGGCCGCGTGACCGGCCTCGACGCCGAGGTGGCGGCTCTCGGCGAGCGGCTCGCCCGGGCCACTCAGGACTGCGACGCCGAGCGGCACGCCAGGGAGACGACGCAGGGCCAGCTCGACGCCCTCCGTTCCCGGAGAAGCGTCGGGCTCGCCCTCAGGCTCTCCCGATTCCTGGGCCGGGGCTGATCGGCGCGTCCTTCCGGAAGGACGTCGACAGGAGCTTCCGTCCGGATTCGAGCTCGGTGACCCGGGCGTGGAACGCCCCGAAGGGAAACCGGTCCCACTCCTCCTCCGAGATCTCGAGAGACCCGCCCTCCACGAAGCGGCCCGCGCCGGGCGCTCCTTCGGCCAGGGTCGAAAGCTCCACGAGGGCTCTTCCCCGCGACTCCCACGCGAGGCGGACGGGCCGGCGGGCCTCCGGAGGGGGCGGAGGGGCGGCTGGAGGCAGGAGCGCACCCGCGACGCGGCGCAACGCTCGCGCCGCCGGCGGGAAGTGGAGCTCGAAGTAGCGCCGCTCGGACTCGAGGAAGCTCGCCAGGGAGCGGGCCGAAGAGCGCGCCGTGCTCTGCCCTCCGAGATGGACGACGCGCGAGGCGGGAACGAGCCACGCCCCGAACCCTCCCCGCGAAAGGCGGACGAACCAGTCGGTGTCCTCGAAGTAGAGCGGGTATTGGTCGTCGAGGGGACCGACGCGATCCCACACGGCACGGGGCACGAGGAAGAGAGCGCCGACGAGACCGGGGACGGCCGACGTCTCGACCGCCTCCCACTGCGGCCGTGCCACCGCCTGCCACGCCCGGCGGAGCGGTTCGCGAATTCCGAGGCGCGATCTCGCCAGGATCTTCGCCAGTTCGTTGCCCGGCGTGGGAAGCCAGAGCGGCGGCAGAAGCCACCGCCCTTCCTCGTCCCACGTGAAGCGCGGTCCCGCAGCCCCCGCGGCCCGGAGCTCGAGCGCGGCCAGGAGCGGCGGCAGGAAGCCCGGGGAGAATTGCAGATCGGGATTGGCGAGGAGAAGGACGTCGCCCGACGCCGCCTCGACTCCGCGGTCGAGCCCTCCCGCGTAGCCCGCGTTCGTCTCGAGGGGAAGGTAGCGGACGCCGTCCAGCGTCCCGAGGAGCGCGCGCTCCTCGGCCTCCGCGCTGTTGTCGACGACGACGATCTCGAGGGGGACGCCGGCCGCCAGCGACTCGCGCCGCAGGCCGGCGGCACAGGCGGCGGAGAGCGCGCCCGAACGGTAGTTGACGATCACGGCGGAAAGGAGGCGCATCGGTCCGGCTCGCGGCGCGAGGGCGCGATTGTTGCTACTATCGCCGCTCCGCGCAACGTCCGCGCGGGAGAGAAACTCCGAATGGATCTGCTCTACCGCGAGGCGCTCGAATCCGATCTTCCCCAGATCGCGGACCTCTTCCCCCGGGCGTACGCAGCCGATTTCCCACGGACCGAGTGGCTGTGGAAGTACTTCGCCTGTCCCCACGGGAAGTGCTCCGTCGTGGCCGAGAGCGAGGGCCGCGTCGTCGCCCACTACGGCGGCTGGCGGACCCGCCTTCGCGGCGGGGCGGGGGTCGTCGAGGCGGCGGTCCTCTGCGACACCATGACGGACCCGGCGATCCGCGTCTCGGGCCGGACCCCGGTGCTGCGGCGGCTCCACGAGGCGTTTCTCGACCTCTGCCGCGAGCGGGGAGTCCAGTTCTGCTACGGCTTCCCGAACTCCGCCGCCGCGCGCTTCGGCTCCCGGTTCCTGGGTTACGAGCTCCTCGGCCCCCTGCTGTTCCTTCGGCGTCCCGTCTCCGAGGGCGCCGGGCGGCCCGAGTGCGCGCTCCGGTTCGGCGACGTCTTCCCGGAGGAGCACGACCGGCTCGCCGACCGTCTCCACGCGCAACCCGGCTGGCGGGCCGACCGGAGCCGCTCGTCCCTGAACTGGCGGTTCCACGCCCGCCCCACCGTCTACTACCGGGTCGTCCACGCGGGGCCGGCCGCAGGGGACTGGTCCGCCTACGCCGTCGCGACGACGAGCGGCGACCTCGCGCAGCTCGTCGACCTCCAGGCGGACCCGGATCGCCCGGAGTCTCTCGGGCTGCTTCTCTCCGCCCTCGAGCACGACCTCGCTCCCCACGGCGTCCGGTGGCTGGAGGTGGGGCTCGGACCCGGGCGGTTCGCGGAAGAGCTGCAGGAACGCCACGGGTTCACTCTCCTCCCGGACAGCCCCCTGGTGCGCTGCTCCGGTTTCGTGCGGGAGGACTTCGACTGGCCGCCCGTCGCCGCGGCGCTCGACCCGAGGCTGTCCGATGTCGACGTGTTCTGACGAGGCTGTTCGCCCCGCTGCCGGCGCCTGTCCCGCGCGATGAGCCGGATCCTCGTCCTCTCTCCCGAGCCCGTGCGGGCGAGGATGGCCGGCATGGGCATCCGCGCGTCCGAGATCGCCCGCCATCTCGCGCGGGCCGGACACGCCGTCACGCTCCTGTCGCCGGGAGACCCGCGCGACTCGCCCGCCAGCCTCCGGGAGTCCGGGGTCTCGACCCGCCAGCTGGCGCCCGGTGAGCTCGACTCCGCCGTGCGGGCTCACGACGGCGCCGTCGTCTCGGGGCACGTTTCGAACGACCTCTTCCGCTCCGCGGCGCCGATTCCGACGCTCGTCGACCTCTACGACCCGTTCCTCATCGAGAACCTCTCCTACGCCTCCCGCCTCGGGCCCGGAGTCTTCCGGCACGACCACGCGACGCTCTCCCTCCAGCTCGAGCGCGGCGACCGCTTCCTCGTCTCCTCCCCCGCGCAGCGGGCTTTCTACGCGGGCTTCCTCCTGGCGCTCGGCCGGGTGAACCCCGCGGTCTGGGCCGACGACCCGTCGCTGGCGCACCTCCTCGCCGTGGCCCCTTTCGGCGTCCCGGCCGAGCCGCCGGCTCCCGGGCCCGCGCTTCTCAGGACTTCCGGGAACGGCATCGGCCCGGAAGACCCCGTCCTTTTTTTCGGCGGGGTCTACGACTGGTACGACCCCGCCGCCCTTCTCGCCGTTTTCGGCCGCGTCCTCTCGAGCGTCCCGGCCTGCCGCCTCGTATTCGTGTCGAGCCCGAACCCCGACACGACACCGCAGGGGGCGTACGCGCGGGCGGAGGAAACGGCGCGCGCGCGCGGCTGGCACGGCCGGCAGGTCCTCTTCGTCCCGTGGTTTCCCTACGAGGACCGCGGCGCGGTCTACCTCGAGGCGACGGCCGCGATCCTGACGCACCGCCCCGGGCTCGAGACCGACCTGTCGCTCCGGACCCGCGGCCTCGACTTCCTCTGGGCGGGACTCCCGATCGTCTCGCACCGGGGGGGCGCGATCGGGCAGCTCCTGGCCGACTCCGGCGCGGGGCTCCTCGTCGAACCCGACGACGCGGACGCTCTCGCGGCGGCCCTCGTGAGAGTCCTCACCGACCCGGCGCTCCGAGCCGACCTCTCAGCGCGCGGCCGCGCGGCCGCCGCGGCGTATCGCTGGGAACGGACCCTCGCGCCCGTTCTCGAATTCGCCGCCGCCCCGGCGTTCGACCCGCACCGCCCGGCCCCGGGGCCCGCTGGGGCAGGCGCCCCGCGCGGCCTCAGGGAGCGTCTCGCCGACGCCCTCTCCAGAAGGCGCGGCCGTTGAGCGTCCCCGGCGTCTCGATCGTCGTCCTGAGCCACGACGGCCGCGACCACCTCGCGACCTGCCTCGCCTCGCTCGCCGAGGACGGCTGGCCGGCCAGGGACGTCGAGGTCGTCGTCGTCGACAACGGCTCGACCGACGGGACGGCCTCCTTCGTCGCGGCGGAATTCCCCGCCGTCCGCCTCCTGCCGGCGGGACGGAACCTCGGGTTCGCGCCTGGCGTCCGCTTCGGAGCGGAGGCGAGCCGCGGCGAGACGCTCGTCCTTCTCAACAACGACACGAGGGTCGCGAAGGGATGGCTCTCCGCGCTCGTCTCGGCCCTCGACGGTGCGCCGGGCGACGTGGCCGCCGTCACCGGGCGGATCGACAGCTGGGACGGAACGAAGGTCGACTACCGCGACACGCTCCTCACCTTCGACGGGCACGCGTTCCAGAAGGACTTCGGCCGGCCGCTCTCCCAGGTGCGCGACGACCCGCCCGGCTCGCCGCGGCTCGCCCCGTGCGGCGGGAACATGGCGATGAGGAAGGAGACCTTCCTCGCGCACGGCGGCTTCGACGACGACTTCTTCGCCTACCTCGAGGACGTCGACCTGGGCCTGCGCCTCGCGTCGCGCGGCCTCGCGACGGCCTACGAGCCCCGCGCCGTCGTCCGCCACCGGTCGGGCGCCACCGGCGAGGCCCTCGGCATCTACAACCGCGGCTTCCTGATCGAGAAGAACGCCTTCGCGACGTTCTGGAAGAACGTCGACGACGAGCTGCGCGCCGCGCTCCTCCCGGCCGTCCTCCTGACGTTTCTCCACCGGACCGAGCGGATCCTGCGCGAGACGGCTCCCGGCGGCGGCGCCCTCGCGATCGACCCCTACCGGGACCGCGAACGTCCCGACGAGCCGCCTTCCCCGCCCCGAGGTTTCCGGCGCCGGGCCGTCCGGGCCCTCGCGCGCCTCCTCGGGGTTCCGGAGTCCCAGTGCGGTCCGGACCTCGCCAGCCCGCACGCGCTGTCGAGCCTGCGCGCCCTCCACCGGATCGCCGTCGACCTCCCCCGGCTCGAGGAGAAGCGGCGAGAGAACGAGCGCCTCCGCACCGTCCCGACGCGCGCGCTCTTCGCGCGATTCCCTCCGGCCCTCGTCCCGACCTACCCGGGCGACGAGGAGCTCTTCTCCTCGGACGCCTTCAGAGCCCTCCTCCCGCGCGACCTCGACCTTCCGCGCCTCGCACTCTCCGACGTCATGGCATTCCCGGGCCGCTGACGGCGGCCGTCCCCTAAGATCGAATTCGCGCACGATGAGCTCTCCCGCACTCGCATTCCAGAACATCTCGAAGGTCTACCGCGTCTACCCCCGCCCGGCCGACCGGCTCATCGAGGTCGTCACGGGTCGTCGCCGGCACGAGCCCGTCCACGCCCTCCGGAACGTCTCCGGCCGGCTCGAGCGCGGAGAAGTGATGGGCCTCATCGGAGAGAACGGCTCGGGCAAGAGCACTCTCCTGAAGATCCTCGCCGGGACGACCCCTCCCACGACCGGGGAGTTCACGGTCCCGGGCCGCGTCGCCTCGATCCTGGAGCTGGGCGCCTCGTTCCACCCCGAGGTGACGGGGCGGCAGAACGCGCTGTTGCAGGCGGCCCTGACGGGCCTGTCGCGGGCGGAGGTCGACGCCGCGCTCCCCGAGGTCGAGGCGTTCGCCGAGCTGGGGGATTTCTTCGAGCGGCCCGTCAAGACCTACTCCTCGGGGATGTCGATGCGCCTCGCCTTCGCCGTCGCCACGGCGGTCCTCCCCGACGTCGTCATCCTCGACGAGGCCCTCGCCGTCGGCGACGCGCGGTTCCAGAAGAAGTGCATCGACCGGATCTTCGACCTGAAGAGCTCGGGCCGGACGATCTTCTTCTGCAGCCACGCCCTCTACTACATCTCCACCTTCTGCGACCATGCGGTCTGGCTGCGCGACGGCCTCGTCGCCGCCGAGGGCGACGCCCAGCGGGTCGTCCTCGAGTACGAGCGGTTCCTCGCCGCCAAGGACGGGGGGAAGGAGATCCCGAGCGCCATCCCCGACGGCGCCGGGACCCACGCGAGGATCCTCTCCGTGCGGCTCTTCGACCGCGACGGCCTCGAGCGGCACGAGTTCGCGCCGGGAGACGCCTGGGTGGCGGAGATCGATTTCGCCGTCGACGACGCGGCCCGCCCCGTCCAGCTCCACCTCGCCGTCTCCACGCCCGACAACATCGTCTGCTTCACGGCCGACTCCCGCCCGACGGCACGGGCCCGTTCACGGGCCGGGACCGTCAGCGCGTGAGGATCACCGTCCCGTCGCTCCCTCTCGGAAAGGGCGAGTTCATCGTCTTCGCCTACGTCGGAGACGAAACGTCCCTCGCCCTCTACGACCAGAAGAGCGACGTGCGGTTCCGCGTCGAGTCGCCGGTCTGGCGCAACGGTCTCATGCGGGTCGACATCCGCTGGGACGTCGTCGGCTGACGCCCGCGCCCCGCCTCCGTCACCGCCGCAGCAGGATCCCTTCCAGGACGGTCTCCAGCGCGTCGACGGCCCGGCCGATGGTGAACGTGGCCGCGACGTCGAGCGCGCTCTGGCGCCGGCGGCGCCAGAGCTCCGGGTCGTCCAGGAGCCACCGCGCCTCCCGGGCCATCGCGCGGGAGTCACCCGGGGAGACGCGCGCCACGGCGTCGGCAGGGATCGGGCGGAACGACGGGATGTCCGTCAGAACGACCGGGACCCCGGAGGCCATCGCCTCCAGGGGCGGAAGGGGAAAGCCCTCCGCGGGGAACGAGGGGTGGATCAGGAGGTCGAGCCCCGCGTACCAGGCCGGCATCCGGGCGGCGGGACGACAGAGGTCGTAGGCGTCCGCCTCGCAGAGAGCGCGTTCGGGCCCGGAGAGCGGCATCTGGCTCGCGCGGTGGAGGCGAACGGCTCGCCCCTCCCGCCTCAGCTCGGCCACGGCCTCGAGCGCGAAACGGATCCCCTTCATCTCGGCCTCGAAAGGTCCGACGACCCCGACCGTCGGCACCGGTCCCGGCGATCGCGGCCCCGGCTCGGCGGGAGCGAAGCCCGCGGCGCGGATCGCCTGCGGAATCACGTGGTACTCGCCGGGATAGAGCGGGGAAAGGACGTCGACGAGGTGGGCCGAGATGAGGATCTTGGGAATACCGAGCCGGTAGGCCTCGGCGATCCGGTCGAACTCGGAGAAGAGATGCGGGTGGGGCGCCTCGTATCCCTGGCAGAAGTGGACGGTCCGCGCACGCCCGGCCGCCCGGACCGTCGGCGCCACCGTCTCGTACCAGGTCGCGAGGTAGAGGTCCGCCTTCGGCAGCGTCGACTCCGAGATCCCGGGAACGACGGTCACCGGGACCGGGATCTCCATCCACCTCGCAGGCGGCTCGAGAGAAAGAATGGTGGCGTCGTGCCCGCGCCGCCGAAGCTCCTCGGCGTGCTCGACGATGACCCGGACCCCTCCGGAGACGTCGAGGCTGGCGAGGACGTAGACGATCTTCATCCGGGTTCGCGCTCGAGCCCGTTCAGTCGAGCGTGAAGGAGGACCGCCAGTCCTCCGTCTCGACGAGCTCCGGCTGCTCCTCGCGCAGGAGGACGTGGTTCTCCAGGACGAGGGCGTCCATCGACGTCCGCATGAAGCAGCGCCAGGCGTCTTCCGGCGTGCAGACGATCGGCTCGCCCCGCACGTTGAACGACGTGTTGACGACGACCGGGCAGCCCGTCCGCGCCTTGAAGGCCGAGAGGATCGCGTGGTAGAGCGGGTTCGTCTCGCGCCGGACCGTCTGGAGCCGCGCCGAGTAGTCGACGTGCGTGACGGCCGGGATCGTCGACCGGGGGACGTTCAGCTTCTCGATCCCCCAGAGCGCCTGCTCGGCCGGGGTCATCTCGCGCCGCAGCTCCTTCCTCACGTCCGCCGTCAGGAGCATGTACGGCGAGTCGCCGTCGCATTCGAACCACTCCGCGACGTCCTCTCGGAGGACGGACGGCGCGAAGGGGCGGAACGACTCGCGGAACTTGATCTTCAGGTTCATCACCGACTGCATCTTCGGCGAGCGCGGGTCGCCGAGGATGCTCCGCCCGCCGAGCGCGCGCGGCCCGAACTCCATCCTCCCCTGCAGGAGGCCGACGACCTTCTCCCCGGCGAGAAGCCCGGCGACGACGTCCGGGAGCTCGGCGGACGGCACCGTCCGGAACGGCAGGCCCTTCCCGCGCAGCCAGCCGGCGATCTCCTCCGGGGAGAAGGCGGGGCCGAGGAACGCCCCTTTCATCCCGTCGGCGTACGGCGGGAGGCCGCTCCCCGCCACGGGTGGCTTCCACGTCCCGAGCCGCTCCGGGCTCGAACGCGGCCCGGCCATCCGGCGGTGCCAGACCGCCAGGGCCGAGCCGATGGCCCCTCCCGCGTCTCCGGCGGCAGGCTGGACGAAGAGGTCGTCGAAGAGGCCCGCGCGCGCCAGAGCCCCGTTCGCGACGCAGTTCAGCGCGACCCCCCCGGCGAGGCAGAGGTGCTTCGATCCCGTCAGCTCCCTCGCGTGACGGGCCATCTTCAGGACGATCTCCTCGGTCACGGCCTGCACCGAGGCCGCCAGGTCCATCTCGCGCTGCGTCAGGAGCGATTCCGCCGCCCGCGCCGGCCCCCCGAAGAGGCGCTCGAACGCCCGGCCCGTCATCGTGAGACCGTGCGCGAACTCGAGCTTGTCGAGGTCGAGCCGGATGGAGCCGTCGTCGCGCACCTCGACGACCTCGCGGCGGATGAGGTCGGCGTAGCGCGGCTCGCCGTAAGGCGCGAGCCCCATCAGCTTGTACTCGCCGCTGTTCACCTTGAAGCCGCAGAAGTAGGTGAAGGCCGAGTAGAGGAGGCCTACCGAGTGGGGGAACCGGAGCTCGACGAGCATGTCGAGCGACGAGCCCTTCCCGTGGGCGATCGAGGAGGTCGCCCACTCGCCGACGCCGTCCATGGTCAGGACGGCCGCCTCCTCGTAGGGAGACGGAAAGAACGCCGAAGCCGCGTGCGATTCGTGGTGCTCGGCGAAGAGGATCTCCCCTTCGAACCCGAGCTCCTCGCGCATCCGGTCCTTCATCCAGAGCTTCTCGCGCATCCAGAGCGGCATCGCCTTCAGGAACGACCGGAAGCCGCGCGGAGCGAAGTCGAGGTACGTCTCGAAGAGCCTCTCGAACTTCAGAAGCGGCTTGTCGTAGAAGGCGACGGCGTCGAGCGAGGCGGCCGCGACGCCCCCCTCCTTCAGGCACCATCTCGCGGCCTGCGCCGGGAAGCCGGCGTCGTGCTTCTTCCGCGTGAAGCGCTCCTCCTGCGCGGCCGCCACGATCTCGCCGTCGACGACGAGGGCCGCGGCGGAGTCGTGGTAGTAGGCCGAGAGGCCGAGGATGCGCTTCGGCACGGCTAGAAGAGCGTGTAGATGAACGGCGCCAGGACGCTCTTCTCGGCGAGGACGAGGAGGAACCCGACGAGGACCAGGAGGAAGAGGATCGGCGCCAGCCAGTACTTCTTCCGGTACTTCAGGAATTCCCAGAGCTCCGCGAGGACCTCGTGCCTGGCCATCAGAACATCTTCTCGAAGTGGCGTCTGTCCCGGTTGCGCTCCGGGTAGGGAACCCACCCGCTCTCGCGCCGCCGGCGGCGCGAGAGCTCGTCGCGCCCCGAGAGGCGGAACGCGAGCCCGAGCGGCGTCAGGACGAGGAAGAAGACGATGGAGAGAAAGACGGCGGTGTTCACGCGGCCGAGCAGCCGGGCGAGGGCCATCCACCCTCGATGGAGGGGGCCCAGGAGCGCGGGCGCGACCGCGGCGAGAAGGACGAGGAGGGCGCCGAAGCCGCCCAGGACACCACCCGTCAGCCGGGAGGACCTGAATGCGAGGACCGCGCCGAGGAGGACGAAGACTCCTCCCAGGACCAGCCCGAATCTCCTGTCTGCGTTCATGGTCGAAAGCGCCGCCGCGGCGGCGGCGCTCACCGGATGATAGCAGCGGGGGGTGGAGCCTCCGCGCGGATGCGGGCGATCTCTTCGGCGAGGCGCCGGGCGAATTTCCGCGAGCCCGAGGGCCCGAAGTGGACCGGGTCGCCGAAGTCCTCGTCCGAGAAGGCGCCCTCGGCGAAGGGGTCGACGAAGAGGGCCTCCCCGGAGGCGGCAAGGGCCCGCGCGGCCTCGTTGAACCTCTTCACCCCCTCGAGGAAGCCGGCCCCGGTGAGCCCGGGCGCCCAGGACTCGAGGTAGGCCAGGTCCTGATCCCGGCTCCCGGGCCGCACGCGGACCGCCTGGGCGACGAAGAGGGTCTTCGCGCCGTACGCCCGCGCCACGGCAGCCGTCGACTTCAGGTTCCGGGAGAAGACCTCGACCGCCTCCCCGGGAGGCGCGTCGCGCCGGGCGCCCCCCTTCGGATCCCAGACCGGCGCCCAGCTCCGGGCGTCGCCGCGCCGGACCGCGAGACCGAGCCGGCCCCGGAGCCATTCCAGGAAGACCGAGCGCGCCACGAGGGGCAGAGGCCTCGGGACCGCGCCGAGAGCGCGGGGGAGGATCTCGCCGTGGCCGATCGAGTAGTCGCGCGCGAACGGCACGTGCCCGGCGGGCTGCAGGTCGTTGACCCCGGAGTAGACGACGACGAGGTCGGGCGACAGGTCGACGTCGCGAAGCGCGAGCGCCACGAGGCTCTCCACGCTCGTCCACCCCTGGAAGCCTCCGTTCACGACGTCCGCGTCCGGCCCGAGGAACCCGGCCAGGAGCGCGGGCCACGTCGCCGCGTCGTTGGCGGCGAGGACGTCGATCGTCGTCGACCCTCCCTCGCAGACCACGCGGAACCGCCCTGCAGGCTTCGGCTGCTCGGGCTCCGCGCCCCTCTGGCCGAGCGAATTGAACCGGGCTTCGTACCCCGGGAGGTGAATCTCGGCCCCCGGCCGGCCCGCGACCGAGAGGAACGGGTGAAGGCGGTACGCCTTCGCGAGCTCCCGTGCGAACCGGCTCTCCCGCTCCTGTTGCGTGACGGGCCACGCTCCCGTCCGGACGCGCCCCGCGACGCGGCCTCCCCCTTCCAGGAGGGCAAAGAGGAGGAGCGTGATCCCGGCCGGAACGAGGAGGCTCGATCCGATCGAGCGGAGCCGGTGCGCGAACATGCCGGGGAGGATGCCATCCCGGACGCGCCGTGCGGTAGCCTCCGCGCGTGGCGAGGCCGCCTGCTCCTTCCCCCTCGAGCCCCGCGCGGCGCGCGCTCCTCGCCGTCGCGGCCGTCCTCGCGCTGACGGCAGACGACCGCCACGCCGGGAAGGTCTCCGACGGGCGGCAGATGATCGGGACGGCCGTGGCGATCACGGAGACGGGCGGGATCGGCCTCGCGAAAGGGGCGCCCCGCACGGTCGACCGCGGAGACGACGCCGTCTCCCGCTACGGCTTCGGGACTCCCCTCGCGCAGCTCCCCGCGGCGTTTCTCGCCCCCTCCGTGGAACGACGATTCGGCGCCGGGACCTCCCAGCCGCTCTTTCTTCTCGCGCCGCTCCTGGCCGTCCTCCTCGCGGCAGGGGCCGCCGGATCGGTGGCCCGGCTCGCCGGAGCCTCGCCTTCGGTGGCCGGGCTCGCGGTCCTTCTCGCCGGCCTCGGCTCGCCCCTCGGCGCCTATTCCACGTCCGACTTCTCCGAGCCGCTCCAGGCCGCGGCGCTCGGAGGGACGCTCGCCCTCTCCTTCGCCGCCACCCGCGCGACCGCGCCGGGAGCCTCCGGCCGCCTCTCGGCAGCGGCCGGCTTCTCGGCCGGCTTCGCCATCCTCCTGAAGTCGAGCCTCGCGTTCGTCGCTCCGCTCCTCCTCCTGCCGCTGGCCGCCGCGTCCCTTCTCCGGGGGCGGCGTCTCCTGTCCGCCGGGCTCGGCGGCGCCGCGCCGCTCGGGTCGTGGCTCGTCCTCGAGATCGTCCGTTTCGGCGCGCCGTTCTCCGGCTACGGCGGAGAGGGATTCACCCACCCGTTCCTCGACGGCCTCTGGCGGCTCCTCGTCGGGCCGAACCGCGGGCTCCTCCTCTTCTTCCCGGCGGCCGTCTTCGCCGGCGCCGGCCTTGCCCGGGCCCTTCGGGCCGGCGGCGACGCGCCCCGGCGCCTCGCCGCCGCCGCGAGCCTCGCCGCCACGGCCGTCCTTCTCGTCACGGCCGCCACGTGGTGGGCCTGGCACGGCGCGGGCGGGTGGGGGCCGAGGCTCCTCGTTCCCGCGGTGCCGCTCCTCGCCCCCTGGGCGGCGCTCGTCGCGGGGGAGCTCGCCGACCGGCCTCGCCACCTCGTCGCCGGCCTCTCGATCGCCCTGAACCTCCCCCCGCTCCTCCTCCACCCGTCGTTCGTCGACACCTACGTCGCCAACGCGCGGCGCCCCGCCCTTACCCCTTCGCTCGAACGGGAGGTCCCCTCGATCGCGATCGAGCCGGACGAAGGAGGCGCCCCGAGCGTCCCGCCGGACCAGGTTCTCGCCACGATCCCCGCCGCCGCCCCGCACGTCCTCTATCCGTGGTACTTCGCCGCGTCCCTCGCGGGATCCCCCGAGGCGGTCGCGGCACGGCTCGCGCGCCCCCCGTGGTACGAGCGCCGGCCCGATCTCGGACCCCGGCTCGTCCCCTTCCCGGCGGAGCTGGCGAGGATCCTCGCCCCGCCTCCCCGCTGGGGTTTCCTCGGCCGTTCGTTCCTCCACGGAGTGGACGATCCCTCGTGCGGTTCGGTCTACCTGCAGTCCCTCGCCGAGCAGGTCCTTCGCGCCCACGAGACGGGCCGGCTCGACGAGGGGCTCGTCCTCGCCGACCGGCTCCTCTCCCTCCGCCCCGGGGAAGAGGGCGACGCGCTCTTCGTCGAGAGCCTTCGCCTCCTCGGCCGGCTCGACACGGCGGCGTCCTATCTCGCCTCCCTTCCAAGGGATCGAGAGGCGACCCCGTCGGTCCTCGCCGTCCGCGCTCTCCTGGCGCGCGACCGGAAAGACCCGGGGCGGGCCTCGCGCTTCGCCGAGGCGGCCGCTCCCTGGTTCCCCGGAGCTCCCGTCGCGACCCTCCCGGCGACCCCCTCGGCGTGGCCCCGGACCTGGGCCGCGTTCACCCGGCGCGAGGAGGCACGGGTCGAGCCCGCCCTGCCCCAGGCCGGCGTGGCGCGCTGAGCCGCGTCAGGAGCCGGACGGACGAAACGTCACGGACCAGGACGAAGCCGCGAGCGCGGCCTCGTCCGTCGGAAGCCCCTCCGAGCGGCGCGCCTCCACGACCTCCCGGACGGCGCGGGAGAGAGGCTCGCCGGAAGCCGGAGAGGCCAGGACACCCAGCCCGCTCCCTTCGAAGCGGCTCGCCAGGCCCGCGGGGGTCCAGCCGGAGAGAAGGGCCATCGCGTCCTCGCCGGCGACGAGCCCTCCACGAAGCAGGGTCTCCAGGACGCGGGCCCGAACGGGATTGCGGGTCTCGAGGACGACCCCTCCCGACCCGGCTCGCTCTGCGACGGCGCCGACGGGGTCCTCCCCGCCGAGGGGCCCGTCGACCTCCACGGCGGCGCACATGGGTGCTCCGGATCCGGGGGCCGAGGGCTCCGCCGTCCCGAGCCACTGAACGGCGTCGAGGTCCTCCGCCGACAGCCCCGTCGAGGCGAGGAACGCCGCGCGGTCTCCGCCCGATCGGGCCGTCCGGGCCGCCGCCGGCAGGAGTGAGGTCACGCGGTAACCGCACGACGCCAGGAGCGCCGTCCACCCCTCGCGCCCGGCGTAGGTCCGGTGGTCGTCCGCCACGATCCCTTCCAGCTCGCGGTCCCAGTGGCCCCGGAACGCTCCGCCGAGGACCGAGGCGTGGGTGGCGTTCGGAACGGAGAAGACGAGGCGGCCCCCGGGGGAGAGGGCCTCGCGCAGCGTGCGGAGGACTCCGGCGGGATCGACGAGATGCTCCAGAACGTCGGCGAGGACGATGACGTCGGGGCGGACGTCGAGGGAGCCGACCGCCTCCTCGGCCCGGACGGAGAGGACGCGGCTGAGCCGGCGCGCCGCCACCTCCGCGGCCCGTTCGTCGAGCTCGATGCCCGTGACCCGGGCGCCCCGGGCTTCGAGGCTCGCTCCGAACACCCCTTCGCCGCAGCCGACGTCGAGGACGGACCGCGCCGAAGCGGGCACGAGCGCGAGGACGTCGGGACGGGCGTGTCCCTTCCTCCCGGCGAAGGAGTGGACGAGCCAGGGCCGGAAAAACTCCGTCGGTCCGTCGCCCCCGCGGCCACGCACCGCCACGGGAGCTTCCGCGGCGCCCGGGGCCATCTCCGCCGGTCCCACGGCCCGCTCTGCCGCGAGGAGCTGGAACTCCCAGGACGTCACGTAGAGCTCCTCGGCGGGGAACGGGGCGCCGGCGAAGCCACCGCCGGGAACGAGGCGGACGTCAGGACGGGCCGCTGCCTCGGCGAGCGCCCGGGCGAGCCCCGAGACCGGCAACGCCGCTTCCGGCTCGACGACGTCGACCTCGGCCCCGCCGCCGAAGGGGATGCCGGGTCCGGCCGGAAAGCCGACCCGCGAGCGGGCAGCCCGGACCGCATCCCTCGTTCGAACCGCCGCACGGCGGGCGTCGGCGGGAGGAGGGGCAGGTGGAAGGGGGGGCGCAGACATGGCGATCCGGACGAGATGATAGTGGACGACGAAGCCGTCGCTCCCCGGCGGATTCTCCACACCCCTGCCGTACACTCCCCAGCCTGATGAGGGCTCCGTGGCCAGAACCGAGTCGCCCCTGGCCCGCGACCCGCGACGCGGCCGCGCGCACGGGGCGCAATTGACGCCGGGACCGGCCAGCTTCCGGCTGCCCAGAGGCGCCGTGATCGCCGTCCTTGCCGGCCTCCTCCTGAAGCTGGCCCTCCTCCTCGCCGTCCACACGGCTCGTCCCGAGGGAGTCGTCTACATCGACACGGGGACCTACGTCCGGCCCGCGCGGGCGCTCCTCTCTCGCGGGACCTTCTCCCCGAGCCCCGAGCGCGCACCGGAACCCGAGATCAACCGGACCCCCGGCTTCCCTCTCCTGATCGCCGCGGTCTACGGCCTCTTCGGGGAAAAGGCCTGGCTGCTCTCTCTCGTCGGCGTGCTGGCTTCGGCCGGCACGGGGCTCGCGGCCGCCTCGCTCGCGGCCCGGCTCGCGGGACCCCGCGCCGCCGTCCTGTCCGCCGCGATCGCCACGTTCGATCCCGGAAGCTTCGTCCGCTCCATCGACCTCCTCAGCGACTCGACGTTCGCCTTCCTCCTGATCGCCGCGCTGGCGCTCCTCGTCCGCGGCGTCGACCGGGCGGGGACCGGCGGCGCCGACCCCCTTCTCGCCGGACTCGTCCTCGCGGCCGCGACCCTCGTCCGGCCGATCACCTACTACGCCGTTCCGATCCTCCTCGTCGTCGCCGGCGTCGCCGTTTCACGCCGGACCGCGTCCCCGAGGCGAGGGATCGCTGCGGCCTGCGCCTTCCTTCTGGCGCCGCTCCTCCTCCTCGGGGGCTGGCAGGTCCGGAACGGCCTCCGAGCCGGCACCTTTCAGTTCGCCCCCATCGGCGGGAGCATGCTCCTCTTCTTCTGGGCGGCGCCCGTCCAGGCCCGGGTCGAAGGCCTTCCCCTCACCCAGGTCCAGGAGCGGCTCGGAGACCGCGAGCGCTGGTGGCGCCAGGGGGGAGCAGAGAAGGAATCCGACATCTTTCCGGGGGAGTCCTACGCGCGGCTCTTTCCCGAGACCTCCCGGCTCTCCCTTCCGGAGCTCTCCCGTCGCTGGAGCCGCCAGGGCATCGACATCCTCCGCGCCCACCCCGTGGAGACCGTCCGGACGGCGATGCACGGAAGCGTCCTTCTGCTGCTCGTTCCGGCGAACCTCATCGCGGGAACCCAGCACGGCCTCATCCACCCGACGCCGGAAGCGCTTCACGCCTGGGAGGACCAGGACCTGCGGCGAGTGGCGGCCACCTTCCCTCGAGCCCATCCGGCCGCTTCGACCGTTGCCGTCGTCCTCGTCCTCCTGAACGCGGGCCTTCTCCTTCTCGCCGCGCGGGGCGTCGCCGGTATTCCATTTCGAGCCTCCGGCTGGCGGCACGCTCCCCTGCTGGCGACCTTCCTCTACCTCGTACCGGTCAGCGCGGGCGCCGCGTCGATCGACGATCGGTTCCGGCTTCCGCTCGTTCCGATCCTCGCCATCTACGCGGGGTCGGCCCTCGCCCGCGCGGCGATGGCCCCGGCGGCGCATTCCGGCACTCCTGCAACGCCCTCCGCCCCGGGAAGGCGCTTCGAGGCTCTGCCTTACACTCCGGCGCCTGACGGAGGCTCCATGACCATCAGCCAGCAGAAGAACCTGGCGATCCTCGTCGGCGGCGGGCCGGCCCCGGGCATCAACAGCGTCATCAGCGCGGCGACGATCCGCGCCCAGCTCGAGGGCGTCACGGTCCTCGGCATTCGCGACGGCTTCCAGTGGCTCATGCAGGGCGACATCGAGCACGTCCACCCGCTGACGATCGACGAGGTGAGCCGGATCCACTTCCGCGGCGGCTCGCACATCGGCATCGCCCGCGCGAACCCGACGAAGGACCCGCAGCTCCTCGAGAACGCCGTCATCTCCCTCCTGCGCCTCAACGTCTCGCGTCTCATCACGATCGGGGGCGACGACACCGCCTTCTCCGCGATGAAGCTCGCCGAGAAGGCCGACGGCCGGATCGCCGTCGTCCACGTCCCGAAGACGATCGACAACGACCTCGACGTCTCCCCCGACGTCGACACCTTCGGCTTCCAGACGGCGCGCCACGTCGGCGTCGAGATCGTCAAGAACCTGATGGTCGACGCCCGGACGACCTCGCGCTGGTACTTCGTCATCGCCATGGGGCGGAAGGCGGGGCACCTCGCGCTCGGCATCGGGAAGGCCGCCGGCGCGACGCTGACGCTCATCCCCGAGGAGTTCCAGGGCCAGAAGGTCCGCTTCCGCGCGATCGTCGACACGCTCGTCGGCGCGATCCTCAAGCGGCTCAGCTACGGGCGGCGCGACGGCGTGGCGATCATCGCGGAGGGGCTCGTCCTCGAGCTCGACCCCGAGGAGCTCAAGGGGCTCGCCGAGGCCGAGCGCGACGCCCACGGGCACCTGCGCATCGCCGACGTGAACATCGGCGAGATCCTGAAGATGGCCGTGCAGGAAGAGCTGAAGCGGCTCGGCGTCAAGGCGACCGTCACCGACAAGAACATCGGCTACGAGCTGCGCTGCGCCGACCCCGTCCCCTTCGACCTCGAGTACACCCGCGACCTCGGCTACTGCGCGGCCAAGTACATCCTCTCCGGCGGCACGGGGGCGATGGTCTCGATGCAGGGCGGGAACTTCGTCCCGATCCCCTTCACCGACATGATCGACCCGCAGACGGGGCGGACGAAGGTGAGGATGGTCGACGTCCACTCGACGCGCTACGCCATCGCGCGCCGCTACATGATCCGCCTCCGCAAGGACGACTTCGAGGACCCTCACGAGCTCGCGAGGTTCGCGGCGACGTGCGGGATGTCTCTCGCCGACTTCCGCGACCGCTTCGGCTACCTCGTCGAGAACGAGCTCCCGCCGATCAACCTCGTCCCGCACGGCCACCGCGACGCGGCCGGCCCCGGGAGCGGGTCGTACTTCGAGGGGGAGACGCTCTAGGAAACGGGGGGCGGGATCCCTTCCGGGAGCCCGCCCCCACACGGTTTCCGGCGACTACTCGACCGAGAACCTCTCCAGCGCGACCGGCAGGAGCGCCCCCTCCGCCTCGATGTTCGTCGGGGTGTTCAGGATGGTGCCGGCTCCGGTCGCCAGGTCGAACTGCACGAACTGGTTGACGCCGGTCCCGATGTAGATCCAGCCATAAAGGATGCCCGTGCTCTTGTCGAAGTCGATCGACTGGGCAAAGTTCGCGAGATGGCCCGTGAGACCGATCAGGGTCGCCGCGCCGGTCGCGGTGTTGATCGAGTAGAGAGAGTCGGACCCGATGTCGTGGCCGTACATCTGCCCGGCGTTGTTGATCGCGATGTCGATCATGAGCGTCGTCCCGAAGGGTCCGACCAGCGTTGCCGCCCCGGTGGTGGTGTTGATGGTGTAGAGGTCCGTCGCCGTGGAGACGTAGACCGGACCGGCGGCCCACGACTGGAAGGCCAGACCGGTGGTGCTCGCCCCCACGGGCATGCCCGTGATCGTGAGCAGGCTGGTGAACGCGGCCGTCGTCTTGTCCACGGTTCCGAGCTGGAGCGTCGCGTTGTCCAGACCGTACATCACGCCGGTGGCGTTGTCGTGCTCCAGGCCGTAGAAGACCTGGGCGCCGACGGACGCGACCGTCGTCGCCGCGCTGGCGCTCGGCAGGGCAAACGTCTGGAGCGCGTCCGGCGTGGCACGAAGGTTCACGTGGAACGCGGCGTCTCCGATCACGTTGGGACGCTTCACCACCTGGCGGGCGGAAGCCGGGATCGTGTGTCCGCACGCCGCCGCCCACCACGAAGGCTCGCGCTGGGTCGAGTTGCCGGCGGCCCGGCACTCCTCGTCGGACTTCTGCTGGGCTCCCGCGGTGGAGGCGAGAAGGGTGGCGAAAAGGACGGCGACAGTGCTCTTGCGCATGCTCACTCCATTCGGGAGGTACGGATCCCACGGATTCTCCCACCTCCGGCAGGTTCGAGGCGGTTTACTTCGGGGACGCCCGTCCGTCGACCTCAGGACGCCGAGTGCGGCCCGGACTGCCCCAGCAGCCGGACGACCGGCTCGACGGCGCGCCACCAGGGTTCCTTCGCCCTCTCGAACTCGTCCTCCACCTTCGAGGGGAGCCCCGAGATCGGAAACGTGGTCAACCTCCCCGCCTGGAACCCGAGATAGCACGCAGCCGGCTCCTCCTTTGCGCTCTCCTCGAGGAGGACCTCCACGGCGCGGGCCGCCGAGCGGATCGCCACGATCCGGTCGAAGGGCGTCGGGTCGCCCCCCTGCTGCAGGTGGCCGAGGATCGCCTGACGCGAGTCGAAGAGCTCCTTCCCCTCCTCCTCGAAGAGACGACGCAGGAAGTCCGTCGTGAAAACGGGGCTCGCGTTCTCGTTCCGGATCGTCAGAGCGAGGCGCTTGCCCCTGCGGAAGCCCTCGACGAGCTTTTCGAGGTCCTTCTCGAGGGTCGCCAGCGTGATCCCTTCCTCGTGCGTCCAGACCCGCTCGGCGCCCGTCGCCAGCCCCGACATCACCGCGAGGTAGCCGCAGTAGCGCCCCATCACCTCGACGACGAACGCCCGCCGCCACGCCACGGCCGACTGCTTGATCTTGTCGACCGCCTCGACGATCGCGTTCAGCGCGGTGTCGGCGCCGATGGAGAGCTCCGAGCCGGGGAGGCTGTTGTCGATCCCCGCCGGGACGCAGACGATCGGAATGCGGAAGGGCGCGTGCGCGGGCCGGGCCGCCTCCATTCCGAAGGCCGCCTGGTAGGCCGCCCAGCCTCCGACGAGGAGGACGCCCTCTATCTGGTGCGTTCCGAGCGCCTCGGCGAGCGCCGGCAGCTCCGCAGGCGTCGGGACCTTCCGGCTCGTCCCGAGCTCGGCCCCGCCCGCAGAGACCCAGCCGTGGACGCTCATCCAGTCGAGCTCCTTCACGTCCCCCGCCAGGAGCCCCTCGAAGCCGCTCCGGGCGCCGAGGACGACGTGCCCCTGGTCGACGAGGAGGCGGACGGCCGCACGGATCGCCGTGTTCATCCCCGGAGCCGGGGCGCCGGAGTGGAGAACGAGGAACCGCCGGCGGCGCTGGCCGTCGCGGGGGGCGTGGGGAAAGGCGCGGACGAGGGTCTTCAGGATCCGGAAGGCGTTCCGGAAGCCCGCGCCCCGCAGCTCCATGGCGCGGTCGAAGTCGCCCGACCTGATCGCTTCTCCCACCGCTCGGGCCTTCTCGACGTTTTCCATCAGCGGCGCGCGGGCGATCCGGTTCTCGCGAAGGCCGATGAGGCACGGGAGGTCGTCGGGACCGTAGCGCAGGACCTCCTCCACCGCCGCCACGCCGAGGAGGGTCCCCATGGTCCGGTCGAAGGCGCTCGGCGCTCCGCCTCGCTGGACGTGCCCGAGGACGGTCGTCCGGGTCTCGGTCCCGAGCCGCTCCTCGAGGAGCTTGCGGATCCGCTCGGCCTCGATCGGCCTCCCCTGCCGGTCCACCGCCCCCTCGGCGAGGATGACCGTGGAGTGCCGGCGGCCCGCCCGTCGGCCCTCCGTCAGGACCGCGCAGAGCTTCTCCTCCCAGTCGTCGCCGTCCGGCGGCGCCTCGGGAATGAAGACCCAGCCGGCGCCCGTGGCCAGGGCGCTCATAAGGGCGAGGTAGCCGCAGTTGCGCCCCATCACCTCGACGACGAACGTCCTCTGGTGGCTCGCCGCGGTCGAGACGAGGGCGTCGACCGCCGCCACGACCCGGTGGAGCGCCGTGTCGGCGCCGATCGTCATGTCGGTGCCGGCCATGTCGTTGTCGATCGACCCGACGAGACCGACGAGGGCGAGCGGCGCCGCCGCCTTCGCCGTCTCCGGCGCGAGCTCGCCCCTGGCGGCGAGCTCCTTCAGGAGACCGGGCCATTCGCGGCGGAAGAGGTCGGCACCCGTCAGGGAGCCATCGCCCCCGACGACGATCAGGGCGTCGATCCGTTCCCGCGCCACGTTCCGGGCGGCGGCGAGCCGCCCTTCCCGCGTCCGGAAGGCCGGACAGCGGGCGGTGCCGATGACGGTCCCCCCTTTCGCGAGGATTCCGCCGACGTCGTTCCACCCCATCCGCCGGATCCGCGAGCCGCCTTCGACGAGCCCCTGGAAGCCCTCCTCCACCGCGAAGATGTCGAGGCCCTTCTCCAGGGCCGCCCGGACCGCCGCCCGGACGACGGCGTTCATCCCGGGGGCGTCGCCGCCGCTCGTCAGGATCGCCACGCGCCGGGGCCTGTCGCTCGCCATGCCGCTCTCCTTGAGCCCGGGCCGTCGGCCCGGGAAACGTTCGATTCTAGGGGCGGAGCCCGAACCCGGGCCTCAGTCGTCCGGGTCCGGCAGCAGGTCCGGCCCCGGCTCGCCGAGCGCGAAGCCCTGACCGTATTCCACGCCGAGCTCCCGGAGGATCGTCACCGACCCGAGGTTCTCGACCTGCTCGGCGATCGTCTCCTTGCCGAGCGTGTGGGCGACCGTGTCGATCGCCCGGACGAGGGCCTGGTTGGCGAGGTTCGTGTCGAGATCCCGGATGAAGGAGCCGTCGATCTTCACGTAGTCGGCCGGCAGGCTTTGCAGGTAGGAGAAGGAGGAGAAGCCGATTCCGAAGTCGTCGAGGGCAAAGCGGCAACCCAGGTCCCTGAGGCGCCGCATCCACTCCCGCGCGGCGATCATGTCCCGGACGGCAGTCGTCTCCGTCACCTCGAACGCGAGGCGCCCCCGTCCGATGCCGCTCTCGCGGATCCGCTCCTCCAGCGAGAGGAGGTGCCCTTCCTCTCCGAGGCTCGCGCCCGAGAGGTTGACGAAGACCTCCACGTTCGGGCACCTCTTCAGGAGCGCCAGGACCTCGCCCACGACCCAGTTGTCGAGCTGCGGAAGGAGCCCGAACTGCTCGGCGGCCGGAAGGAAGACCCCCGGCGCCACGAGGTCTCCGGAGTCGTCCCGGAGCCTGAGGAGCGCCTCGTAGTGGGCGGCACGGCCCGTCTCGAGGCGGAAGATCGGCTGGTAGGCGAGGACGAATCGCCGGTCGCGCAGGGCGTCCTTGACGCGGGAAGCCCAGCCGCTCGCTTCCGAGAGCGGGGTCGGCGAGGTCGACGCGTCGACGAGAACGACCCGGTTCCGGCCCCGCTCCTTGGCCGAGTAGAGCGCCGAATCGGCGAGGGCGAGGAGGGCGGCGGCGCCGAGGCGGCCGTCGATCGGAACGACCCCCACGCTGGCTCCGAGGTCGAATCGCCGGCCGCCGACCTCGAACCGGTGCTCGTGGATCGCCTGCCGGATCCGCTCGGCCACCATGCGCCCCGCCTCCCCGGGAATCCCTTCGAGGACGAGGACGAACTCGTCGCCTCCGATGCGGGCGATCTCGTCCCCCGGCCTTCGGAGCGTCCCGAGGAGACGCGCGAGCTCGACGAGAACGGTGTCCCCCGCCGCGTGGCCGAGGGTGTCGTTGACGACCTTGAAATGGTCCAGGTCGAGGAGGACGATCGAACCGGGCGTGCCGCGTCGGGCGCGCGCGACGACGCGCTCGAGGCTCTCCTCCACGGAGCGGCGGTTCCCCAGGTCGGTGAGCGGGTCGTGGAGGGCGAGGTAGCGGATCCGTTCCTCGTTCTTCCTCCGCTGCGTGACGTCCTGCTTCACCGAGACGAAGTGGCGGATCGAGCCGTCGGTTCCGGTGACGGGCGTGATCGTCTGCTCCTCGACGTAGATGGTTCCGTCCTTGCGCCGGTTGTACAGCTCCCCGCGCCAGACGTTGCCGCCCAGGATCGTCTCCCACATCTTCTCGTAGTAGAACTCGCTCTGGATGCCCGACTTCAGCTTGCGGGGAGTCTCCCCCCGGACGTCCTCGAGGCCGAAACCGGTCAGGTCGGAGAAGGCGCGGTTGACCCACTCGACCCGGCCGTCGCGGCCGGTGATCACGACGGCGTTCGCCGTCGCTTCGAGGGCCGCCGTCTGGAGCTCGATCCGGTCCAGCTGCTCGGCTTCCACGAGCGAAAGGGCGACCTGGTCGGCAAACCTCGCGATCGGCGCCACCGTCGCCTCGTCGAACGCTCCGGCCTTCCCGGCATAGCACGAGAGAACGCCGAGGACCCGGTCGCTCGCCACGAGCGGCACCGCGAGCGCCGCGTGGAGGCCCCACTCCGCCGCCGAGCCCTTCCACGGGGCCACCCTCGGATCCTCGAGCGCCTGGACGAGCTGCTGGCGACCCGTCCTCACCGCCTCTCCGGACGGCCCGCGCCCTTCCGGGGCGTCGTCCCAGCGGAAGGTCGACTTCGTGACGAACCCCGCCGCCTCCCCGGCCACCGCCCGGGGCTGGATCCTGCCGTCCGGCTCCTTGAGGCCGATCCAGACGGCGGGAAATGCGAAAAGGTCCGCCACGCGCGAGCAGATGCGCGCCAGGATCGTTTCGAGACTCTCCCGTCGGAGAAGGCTCCGCTCCGTCTCGTGCAGGAGCGCGACGACCTCCTCGTCCCGCTTTCTCGCCGTCACGTCCCGGCTCGTGATGACGAGACCCGCCGGCTCGCCGTCCTCGGCCCTCGCGAGCGTGGCGAGGGAGTCGGACCAGAGCCAGCTGCCGTCCTTCCTGCGAAAGCGATAGGTGGACGATGCCCGGCCGGACCTTCGGGCCGTACGGCCGAGCTCCTCGCGGACCCGGTCGGCGTCGTCGGGATGGATGAACGAGAAGGCGTTGTGGCCCAGCAGCTCCGTCGGCGACCAGCCCGTCGCCCCCTCGTACGACGGCGTCGCGAACCGGATGACGCCCGTCAGGTCCGTTTCGGCAATGACGTCGAGCATGTTGTCGGTCAGGCGCTTGAGCTCGCGCTCGCGCTCGTGGAGCGCCCTTTCCCACTCGGCCGATTCGGTCACGTCCCGGACGAGCGAGAGGACCGAGTCGGCGTCGTGCGCGACGATCCGCCCCTCGAACACCCGCCGGCCCGCCGGGACGTCGAGGGCGTATTCGATGACCTGCGTCCCGCCGCCGGCGAGGCAGCGGCCGATGGCCTCCATCCAGGCCGTGGCCGCCGCCTCAGGGAGTGCCTCCGGCACCGAGGTCTGAAGGAGGGTCTCGCGCGGCGCGGCGAGCGTCTCGGGCCGTGCGGCGTGAACCGCGAGGTAGCGCCCGTCCCTGCCGAGTACGAAAAGGAGGTCCGGGAGCGCTTCGAGGAGCGCGCGCAGACGCCGCTCGCTCTGCCGCAGCGCTTCGTCCGCCCGCCGGCGCTCGATGGCGAGGGCCACCTGGGAAGAGACGAAACCGAGGAGCGCCTGGTCCTCCTCGCCGTACCGGAGATTCCCGGCGTAGCTCTGGACCGCCAGGACTCCGATCGTCCTTTCGCCCGCCCGGAGGGGCACGCCCAGCCAGTCGATCGACGGGGCTCCGATCGGCTCCACCTCGCCCCGGGTCACGAGGGCGTCGAAGACCTCCGGCGAGGCGAGGAGGGGCTCCCCCTTCCGGAGGACGTAGCCCGTGAGGCCTCTGCCCACCGGAACCGGCCCCGCGGGAGGCTCCGCGTCGATCTCGTCGCGGAAGTAGGGAAAGGTGAGATTGCCCGAGACTTCGTCGAGGAGGGCGATGTAGAGGTTGCGCGCCTCCATCAGCCCCGCGACGATCCGGTGGATCCGCGCGAAGAGGTCGTCCAGCCCCTCGCTCGACGTCACCGCCTGAGCAATCGCGTACGTCGCATCCTGGGTGCGCCTCTGGCGACGGTAGCGGTCCGTCCCTCCGCCCGCCGCGATTTCGTCGCTCCTCATTTCCCTCCCGGCGGAGCCGATGTTAGTCGCTCGCCCGTTCCGGCGTCCCGGCACGGGCGCACAATGAGGCGTTTCCCCACTCCGGGCCCGGAAGGCCCGGGACCGACACCTGGACCAGGGGTTCCCGAACCCGCGAATCGCGAGGCCTTGACAAGAATCCGATCTATAACTATATTTACATATAGTCACACATAGGGGACCGATTCGGGCCCCCTTCGGCAAGGAGGAGACATGCGATACGGAGTGGTGGCGGCGGTCCTGGGGCTCGTGGCCTCGGGCGTCGCCCGCGCGGACGAGCCGATCTCGCTCGGGGAGGCGATGAGCCGGGCCCGGGGCGGCGCCCGCGAAGTGACCGCGGCAAAGGCCCGGCAGGAGGCGGCGGCGGCCCGCGTGAACCAGGCGTCGGCCCACAGGCTCCCTTCCCTGACGCTCTCGGAGACCTACATCCGGACCGATTCCCCCGCCGAGTCGTTCGCGCTGATGATGAACCGGCAGGAGTTCTCCTTTCCCGCCTTCATGACGAGCGACCCGAACGAGCCGGGCTGGTCGGGGACGGCGATCACGCGCGCGGAGGCGACGGTCCCGCTCTTCACGGGCGGCGAGCTCTCCGGCCGGATCGATCAGGCCAGGAGCGCCGCCGAGGCCGCCGGCAGCCAGACGTCCTGGGCCGCCGACAGCGCCGCCCTCGCCGCGGGCGAGGCGTGGGTGATGCTCGCCCAGGCGGAAGAGTTCGTCTCTCTCCTCGCAAAGTCCCGCGACACCGTGAAGGCCCACGTGGAGCTCGCGAAGAGCTACGTCGGGCAGGGAATGCTCGTCCGCTCCGAGCTCCTCCGGGCCGAGGTGGAGCTGGCGCGCGTCGAGGACCTGCTCGAGGACGCGAAGGGGAAGGCCCGGGTCGCGAACGCGAACCTCGCCTTCCGGATCGGCGTCGCGCAGGACTCGACCTGGCAGCTCGCGCCTCTCCCCGGCCCGAAGCCCCTCGACGGCGACGCCGCCTTTTGGGTCGCCTCGGCGGCTTCCCGGAAGGACCTCGCCGCGGCGAAGAGCCTTCTGCGGGCCGGCGAGCTCGAGGAGAAGGTGAAGAAGGCCGCCTGGTGGCCGAAGGTCGGGGTCTCCGCCCGGTGGGACCTCCACGACAAGAACCTCTTCGGGGCGAGCGGCTCGGCCGGAACGGTCATGGCCTTCGCCGCGATGAACCTCTTCCAGGGCGGAGCCGACAAGGCGGCCGTCGCCGCCGCCCGCGCGGATGCCCGCGCCGGCCGCGAGGACGTCGCCCGGTTCGCCGACGGCGTCGCCCTCGAGGTGAGGCAGGCGTACGAAGAGGCGGCGACCGCCCGCGCCCGGCACGCCACCGCCGTCAAGGCGCTCGAGTCCGCCCGCGAGAGCGAGCGGATCACCGACGAGCGCTTCAAGAGCGGCGTCGTGAAGACGATCGACCTCCTCGACGCGGCGACCGCCCGCAGGGAGGCCGAGACGCGCGAGCTCGTCGCCCGCGCCGACGCCCACGCGACGGCGCTCCGCCTCGCAGTGAAGGCCGGCAAGGCCCCGGAGACGGCGGTCCCGTGAGCGCGCCCGACACCCTCCTCCCCGCCCAGACACCAGAGAAGACCAAGAAGAGCACGGAGGCTCGCATGACTTCCCGGAAAACCGTTTCCCTCGTCACCCTCACCGTGGCCGGCGCGCTCGCGCTCACCGCCTGCGGCGGCGGGCACAAGGCCGGCGACGTCGCCACCCCCGACCCCGTCTCCGCCTCCCTCGCGAAGGCCGAATCGCGCGAGCTGCCCCAGCGCATCGAGCTCTCCGGCACCGTCGAGGCGGGCAAGTCCGCCATGGTGAGCAGCCGCGTCATGGCGTCCGTCGTCGCCGTCCCCGTGAAGGAGGGCGACCTCGTGGCCCAGGGCCAGCTCCTCGTCGAGATCGACCCCGCCACCGCCCAGGGGCAGGAGTCGCAGGCCCGCGGCGCGCTCGCGCAGGCCAAGGCCGGGTTCGCCCTGGCCGAGCGGAACTACCAGCGCTTCCAGGCCCTCCAGAAGTCCGGCTCGGCCTCCGAGCTCGAGCTCGACATGGCCCGGATGCAGTACGAGCAGGCCAGGGGGGCCGTCGAGCAGGCGACGGGCGCCGTCGGGGCCGCCTCCTCCGTCGCGAAGGAATCGCGCGTCGTCGCCCCCTTCGCCGGGCGCGTCGCGAAGAAGATGGTCGAGCCGGGCGACCTCGCCGCCCCGGGCCGCCCCCTCGTCATGATCGAGTCGACGGCCGGCCGCCGGCTCGTCCTCTCCGTCCCCGAGAGCCTCGTCGCCGCCTCGAAGCTCGCGATCGGCACCACTCTCCTCGTGACGCTCGACGCGACGCCCGGAGCAAAGCCGCTTCCGGGCCGCGTCGTGGAGATGTCCCCGGGCGCCGACCCGGCCAGCCACTCCTTCACGGCGAAGGTCGACGTCGGCGGAGCGCTCGTTCCGACCGGCGTCTCCGGGCGCGCCGTCCTCGAGACGGGCCGCCGCAAGGCCGTCGTCGTCCCCGCCTCGTCCGTCCTTCAGCAGGGCGGCATGAGCCTCGTCGTCCTGAAGGACGACCAGGGCAAGGCGCGGACCCGCGCCGTGACGCTCGGATCGCGCGACGGCGACGTCGTCGAGGTCCTCTCGGGCCTCAAGGGGGGCGAGGAGCTCCTCGTCGGCCTCTCGGCGGCCCCCGCCGACGGCGCGGAGGTCCGCGGTCAGGTCTCGGGTGAGGTGAAGAAGTGAGCGAGCCCACGGGCGACGCCGGTCACAAGGCGTCGATCGAGGAAACCAAGAGGGAGGCGCTTCGCCTGAAGATGACGCGCCGCCCCGTCGGCGCCTCCGGGCGGATCGCCAAGGCCTTCCTCGAGTCGAAGCTCACCCCGCTCCTCGTCGTCTTCTCGCTCCTCGTCGGCGCCTTCGCCGTGATGGTGACGCCGCGCGAGGAGGAGCCGCAGATCAAGGTCCCGATGATCGACGTCTTCCTCGGGATGCCCGGCGCCACGGCCCTCGAAGTCGAGCGCCGCCTGACGTCGCCCCTCGAGAAGGCGATCTACGAGATCCCGAACGTCGAGTACGTCTACTCCACGACGCAGCCCTCGGGCGGGATGATCATCGTCCGCTTCATGGTCGGGACCGACCCCGACCAGGCCGCGGTCCGGGTCCACACGAAGCTCCAGGAGAAGTCCGCCGAGCTGCCCGCCGGCGCCATGCCGCCGCTCGTCGTCTCCCGCGGCATCGACGACGTCCCGGTCCTCGCCTACACCCTCTGGTCCGCAGACGCCTCGCCGATGCAGCTCAAGCAGGTCGCCGAGGAGCTGAAGGTCGAGCTGACGAAGCACCCGCGCGTCGCGCAGGTGACCGTCCTCGGCGGCGAGAAGCGCGCCCTCAAGGTCACCTTCGACCGCGACCGCCTCGCCGCGCACCAGGTCTCCCTCCTGCAGGCCTACATGGCCCTCTCCGGAGCGAACTGGCGCCTCCCCGCCGGGAGCTTCGCCACGGCGAACACCGAGACCCAGGTGGAGGTCGGCTCCCTCTTCCGCAACGCCGACGAGGTCGGAGGCGCGGTCGTCGCCGTCTGGAACGGCCGCCCCGTCTTCCTCCGCGACGTCGCGACCGTCTCCGACGGCGCCGACGAGCCGTCGCAGTACGTCTGGATGCTGGCTGGCCCGGGCGCGGCCCACCGCGGCCTCCCGGCCGGCGCCGACACCGCCGCCGTCACGGTCTCCGTCGCCAAGAAGCCCGGGACGAACGCGGTCGAGCTCGTCGAGGACCTCGACAAGGTCGTCGCGGGGCTGAAGGGGAAGGTCATCCCCTCGAACGTCACCCTCACGAAGACGCGCGACTACGGCCACACGGCCGACGAGAAGTCGAACGAGCTCATTTTCCACATGGCGCTCGCGACGCTCTCGGTCGTCCTCCTGATGGCCCTCTTCCTGGGCCGGCGCGAGGCGATCGTCGTCCTCGTCGCCGTTCCCATGACGCTCGCTCTCACGCTCGCATCGTCGTACCTCTTCGGCTACACGCTGAACCGTGTCACGCTCTTCGCGCTCATCTTCGCGATCGGCATCCTCGTCGACGACGCCATCGTCGTCGTCGAGAACATCCACCGGCACTACGAGCTGGGCTGGGGCCCGCCGCGCCTGACGACGATCTACGCCGTCGACGAGGTCGGCAACCCGACGATCCTCGCGACGTTCGCCGTCGTCGGCGCCCTCCTCCCGCTCGCGTTCGTCTCGGGCCTCATGGGGCCGTACATGCGGCCGATCCCGATCAACGCCTCGGCCGCGATGATCTTCTCCCTCTTCGTCGCCTTCGTCGTCTCCCCGTGGCTGACGTTCAAGCTCTTCCGCAAGTACGCCGAGGAGCACGCCGGCAAGGCGAGCTTCGAAGGGCACGCCGAGACGCACCAGGAAGACAAGCTCCACCGCTTCTACCAGAAGCTGTTCACGCCGCTTCTTCAGAGCCCCGCGAAGAGCTGGGCCCTCGTCGGCGCCGTCGCCGTCCTCCTCCTCCTCTCGATGTCGCTCGTCTACTTCAAGATCGCCAAGGTCAAGATGCTCCCGTACGACAACAAGAGCGAGATCCAGGTCGTCGTCGACATGCCCGAGAGGACGACGCTCGAGGCGACGAACTCCGTCGCGCGGGACCTCGCCCTCGAGGTGAGGAAGCTCCCCGAGGTCTCCGACGTGCAGGTCTACGTCGGCACCTCCGCCCCGTTCAACTTCAACGGCCTCGTCCGGCACTACTTCCTCCGGTCCGGCCCCCTCGTCGCCGACCTCCAGGTCAACCTCCTCCCGAAGGACCAGCGCAAACGGGACAGCCACACCTTCGCCAAGGACGTGAGGACGCTCCTCCTGCCGATCGCGAAGAGCCACGGCGCGAACCTCAAGGTCACGGAAGTGCCGCCCGGGCCGCCCGTCCTCTCCACGATGGTCGCCGAGATCTACGGCCCCGACATGGAGAAGCGGATCGGTCTCGCGGGCCAGGTGAAGAAGATCTTCGAGGAGACCCCCGGCGTCGTCGACGTCGACTGGCTCGTCGAGGACGAGGCGCCGAAGGTCGAGCTCGTCGTCGACCGCGAGAAGGCGACCCGCGCCGGCGTCACCCCCGAGGTCGTCACCCGGACCCTCCGCGTCGCCCTGAACGGCGCCGAGGCGGGCCTCCTGCGCGACGAGAACTCGCGCAACCCGGTCCCGATCGTCCTCCGCCTCGACCGCGCGCAGCGCTCCAGCCTCGACGGGCTCCTCCAGACCACCGTCCACGGCGGCACCGGTCGCCTCGTCCCGCTCCGCGAGCTCGTGACCGTCGTGGAGACGAAGAGCGAGCGGTTCATCTACCACAAGAACCTGCAGCCGGTGACCTACGTCCTCGCCGAGATGGCGGGGGTCGCCGAGGCCCCGGTCTACGGGATCCTCGACATGGGCGGCAAGGTGGAGGCGCTGAAGTCGCCCGACGGATCCCCGCTCACGGTCATGTCGACGACGCTCCCGACCGACTCGACGAAGTACGCCATGAAGTGGGACGGCGAGTGGCACATCACGTACGAGGTCTTCCGCGACATGGGGATCGCCTTCGCGGCCGTCCTCGTCCTGATCTACTTCCTCGTCGTCGGCTGGTTCAAGAGCTTCGTCACGCCGCTCATCATCATGGCGCCGATCCCGCTGACTCTCATCGGCATCCTGCCTGCGCACGGCCTCTTCGGCATCTTCTTCACCGCGACGTCGATGATCGGCTTCATCGCGCTCGCGGGGATCATCGTCCGCAACTCCATCCTCCTCGTCGACTTCATCAACCTCGAGCTGGAGATGGGCGAGAAGCTCGAGGACGCGGTCATCCGGGCGGGCGCCGTCCGCTTCCGGCCGATCGTCCTCACCGCCCTCGCGCTCGTCGTGGGCGGCGGCGTCATCCTCCTCGACCCGATCTTCCAGGGGCTCGCCGTCGCGCTCATCGCGGGCGTCGTCGTGGCGACGGCGCTGACGCTCGTCGTCATCCCGCTCCTCTACTACATGTACCTGAAGGCGGTCGGCATCGAGAAGGCCCTCCCGCCCCAGGGCGACGCCGCCTGAACCGGTGCGCCGGGAGCCGCACCGCTCCCGGCGCCCTTCTCCGCAGACCACACTTTCGGGAAAAGGAGACCTCCGACATGAACGTCAACGAATGGCTCCGCGCGCTCGCCGGCTTCTTCGTGATCCTCTCCGTCGTCCTGGCCGTCACGGTCGACCAGCGGTTCCTCTGGTTCACCGGATTCGTCGGCCTGAACCTCTTCCAGTCGGCCTTCACGAAGTGGTGCCCGGCGATCTTCCTGCTCCGGAAGGCCGGGGTTAAGGAGGGTGGCTCGTGCGCATGCTGATGCTGGTCGTCGACGACGGGAAGAAGGAGGAGGTCGAGGTCCTCCTCCGCAAGGCTGGCGTCGCCGGCTGGACCGAGATCTCGGGCGCCTCCGGCATGGGGACGACCGGCCCGCGGCTCGGCTCGGCCGCCTTCCCGAAGACCTCCGCCGTCCTCTTCACCGTCGTCGACGACGAGAAGGCCCGCTCTCTCGCCGCCGACCTGAAGCTCTACTGCGCCCACTGCAGCGAACGCCTGCGAATGACCTCCTGGGCCGTCGAGGAGCTCCTCTGAACCCAGCCCGCGCGCCGCGCGCCGGGAACGGCGGAGACCGCGTTCCGCGGCCCGCTCCCGGCGGGCGCTTGACGATCCCGCCGGCGGAAGCTATATTACCTTATGGTGATATGGTCATGAAAAAGGCGGCCACGCTCCCCAAGGAGCAGCTCATCGACGGGATCGCGAGTTTTCTCAAGGCGCTCGCCGACCCGACGCGGCTCCGGATCCTCCATGCCCTACAGAACGGCGAGCGGTGCGTGAACGACCTTCTCGCGGAGCTTCCATGCAGTCAGGCGAACGTCTCGAAGCACCTGGCCCTTCTCCGGACGGCGGGAATCGTCGAGTTCCGGAGGCAGGGGGTGCAGGTCTACTACCGGATCGCCGACCCGGCGGTCTTCGCGATCTGTGGAGTCGTCTGTGGCGCCCTCCAGCGCTCGCTGGACGATCGGAGAGAGGGGCTGAAGGCGGGACAGGCGGCTTTCGCCTCGGGAGGACGCGCGTGAGCCCGGACCTTCTCCTGATGGGCGGCTTCGTCGTCGTCTGGTTCCTGCTCCAGTACGTCATCCTGCCGAAGCTCGGCGTCCCCACGTGAGCGGTGCCCACTCCGGCCGGCGGCCGGAGCTGCGCGACGAAAGCCGTGAAGCCTGAAGACACCAAAGCGTCCCCCGACGCAAAGAGCTCCCTGCCGGAGACGGCCACGGGAGAGACGACCCGGGAGAAGCGATGAAGAACGAGACCGCGAATGCCCCCGTGCCCGCCGAGGAGGGCCGCTGCGCCTCCTGCGGCGAGGAGATCCTGCCCGTCCCCACGTGAGGGGGGATCTACCTCTGGCGTTGCCAGGGCTGCTGGAAAATGTACCGAACCGACCAGGCCTATCCCTCGGGCATCCCGGCTCGTGTCTGGGAGAAGCTGACCCGGGGCTGCTGAGGAATAACCATGCCGATGTACGAATACCGATGCGACGCCTGTGGCCGGACCTTTGAAGAGCTGCGCTCCTCGAGCGAGGCGGACGCCGCGATCGAGTGCCCCTCCTGCGAGTCGCGGCGGACCGCGCGGCAGCTCTCGCGATTCGCCTCCGGCGCGGGCTCCTCGGGGTCCGCGAAGGGGGGCGCCTCGTGCGGCCCCCGCTTCACGTGAGCGTCGTGACCCCGGGGGCCCGTCGGGCCCCCTCCGTCACGGCCTGAGATCCCTCCCCCCGAATTCTCCCCGGCGCCGCGGCGCGAAAGGACTCCCCAGATGAAGGACTCGCCCATCGCCTTCCAGACGACGTCGGCCCTCCCCTTCGACGAGGCGGTCGCCCGCGTGAGGGCAGAGCTCGCGACGGAGGGCTTTGGGGTGCTGACCGAGATCGACGTCCAGGCCACGCTGAAGAAGAAGCTCGACGTCGACCGCGAGCCCTATCTCATACTCGGCGCCTGCCACCCGCCTTCGGCCCACCGCGCGCTGTCCGCCGCCCCCGAGGTCGGCGTCCTCCTCCCCTGCAACGTGACCGTGTCGGTCGAGGACGGTACGACCGTCATTCGCGCCATGGACCCGGCCGCGGTCATGGGCCTCGTCTCCGCTCCCGAGCTCGCCGCCGTCGGCGAGGAGATCGGAACGAAGCTCCGCCGCGTCGTCGACGCCCTCCGCGGCTAGTCCCCGAAAGCCCTCCCGAAGGGGTCAGGTCTACCTTCTACACTCTGCGGGGCGCATTCCGCGCGTCCGCCTCTCCGTCGCCCCCCGTGATCAGGGGAGTGGAACGCGGGGAAGACACCGGGCGCGCCGGCCCCCCCTCCTCCACCTGGCCCGATTCCGCCCGAAGCGCGGAGCCCGCCCTCAGAACCTCAGCGACAGCCCGGCCGACCCTCGCGTCTCCGTTCCGAAATCACCGGTGCCCCGCTCCGCCATGAGGAGGAGAGAGAGGCTTCGGCCGAGGTTGATGGAGCCGTTCAGGGAGAACCGGCGCGTCTGCGGCCGCGTCTCGACGACGATGCCGTTCGAGCCCGTGAACCGGAGCACCGAAAGCGCGGTGGCGTAGTCGAGAGAGACGTACACACGGCTGCCGAAGCTCCGTCCGATCGAGCCGTACCAGGAGTCGTAGCTGCTGCCCGTGCGGTCGATCCGGCTGTCGGAGACGGTGACGTCGATTCCGGATCGGAAGACGTTGCTCGCGTGGAACCCTGCCGTGATCCTCCCCGTGGCGCCGTCGTCGCGGTTTCCGCGGTCCTGGGCGTACCCGGCGAAAACCCGCACGCCCCGGGCGACCTCGACCGTCAGCCGCCCGCCGCCCGACTCGTAGAGGAAGGCGTTGAGGAGCCGGGGATCGACGGGCCGCCCGTCGACCTGGTCCTGCGTGATGGTCCTCGCGTCGTACGAGCGGCCCCGGTGGTAGAGGCCCTGAAGCTCGACGGTCGAGGAGATGGACCAGCGCGCGTTGACGAACGCGTAGCTCAGGCCCGCGTCGCCCTGGCCGCCAGGCTTCGCCACGTCGTATTCGCCGGCGACGTAGAAGAAGAGCTTCTTGCCGACCGGGAGGAAGTTCGTCGTGGTGAGGACCGACCTCTCGGTCAGCCCGGAGTTGCGGATCGTCACGAAACCGAGGACGTGCCGCCGCCCCCCGTCGCCGTCGAGCGCGGCATAGGCCCCGCCCTTCTTCACGCCGCTCACCCAGCCCGACTCCCACCCTTTCGGCTCGAAGCCGCCGAAGAGACCGAAGCGGGGCCTGAGCTTTCCCTTTCCCTTCCCTTTCCGGCCACGCCACTCCACGAGCGCGCCGCCCACCGATCCGAGCCCGCCCAGATCGGTGATCCACTGCTGGCCGACGCGGACGCCGACGGCGCCTTTCGCCAGCCGCGCACCCACCCACGCGTCCCAGATGGTGAACCGGCTGGTGCGGTCCTCCCCGCCGGTGCCGTACGTGGAGCCGCGCGCGTCGAGGGAATACTCGAAGCCGTTCGCCTCCGGCTCGGCGGACCTGAGCGTCAGGCTCGCCACCGCTTCGTTCGAGGTGAAGGTCGGGCTCCCGTCGTCGGGACGGGATTGCGACCCCTGGAGGAAGAGCGACACGCGGCCCCAGCCGCCCGACTGGGCCCGGGCATTCGCCGGGGCCGCAAGGGCGGCGAAGGCCACGAGCGCGAAGCGCAGGGTTCCACGTTTCATCGCTCGGTCTCCCTCATTCCCGGCCCTGTGGATGGCACGCGTAGCAGGCCGCCGACTCGTACCTGTACCCGTTCACTCCCCTGTGGTCCTTGTCGGCCTCCGCGCGGGTGTGGCACGTGATGCACGTGAAGATCGCGTAGTTGGAGGACGAGGTGTGGCAGGCCGAGCACGGATTCCCCGCGTGCCTGCCCGACGTGATCGGGAACCAGGTGTGGTTGAACGTCCCCTGGCCCCACGACGTGTCCGTCGCCCGGTGGCACGTCTCGCAGGTCGTCGGGAACCCCGCCGCCGCGTGGTTCGGGTTCGTCGTCGACTGGTACTTCGGGAGGTGGCACCCCACGCAGGTCCGCGACGTCCCCCGGTAGACCCCGCCCACGTGGCACGAGGCGCAGGCCGTCGTCGCGTGTCGCCCCACGAGAGCGAAGGACGTCGCGTGATTGAACGTCCCCTGGCCCCAGGACGTGTCCGTCGCCTTGTGGCACGTCTCGCACGTCGTCGAGAAACCGGCGGTCGCGTGGTTCGGGTTCGTCGTCGCCTGGTACTTCGGAAGGTGGCACCCCACGCAGGTGCGGGAGGTGCCCTGGTAGACGCCGCCCCGGTGGCAGGAGGCGCACGCCTGCGTCGCGTGGACCCCCACGAGCGGGAAGGTCGCCCCGTGGTTGAACGTCCCCTTGTCCCACGACGTGTCCGTCGCCTTGTGGCACGTCTCGCACGTCGTCGGGAACCCCGCCGTCACGTGGTTCGGGTCCTTCGCGGACTGGTATTTCGCGAGGTGGCACCCCGCGCAGTCCCGCGGCGTCCCCTTGTAGACCCCGTTCCTGTGGCACGAGGCGCACGCCTGCGCCGTGTGAACCCCCACGAGAGGGAAGACCGTCGCGTGGTTGAACGTCCCCTGGTTCCACGAAAGGTCCGACACCTTGTGACAGGTCTGGCACGCCGTCGAGAAGCCCGCCGTCGCGTGGTTCGGGCTCGTCGTCGCCTGGTACCTGGCGAGGTGGCACGAGGCGCAGTCGCTCGGGAGGCCCTGGAAGACGCCGCTCCGGTGGCAGGTCGTGCACGTCTGGGTCGTGTGCCGACCGACGAGCGGCCATTTCGAGTGATTGAACGACACGCCCGTCCAGGCGGAGTCCGTCGCTTTGTGGCACGTCTCGCACGTCGTCGGGAACCCCGCCTGGATGTGGCTCGGGTTCGTCGCCCGCTGGTAGAGCGAAAGGTGACAGCCGGCGCAGTCACGAGCCGTGCCGCGGTAGACGCCGGTGCCGTGGCAGGCGACGCACGCCGCCGCCGAGTGCCGGCCGACGAGCGGGAAGACCGCCGCGTGGTCGAACTTGCCCTGCTGCCACGTCGTGTCGGCGACCTTGTGACAGGTTTCGCAGGTCGTCGGGAACCCCGCGGTCGTGTGGTTCGGGTTCGTCGCCCTCTGGTAGTCGGCCTGGTGGCAGGAGACGCAGGTCGACGGGAGGCCCTGGAACACTCCGCTCCGGTGACACGCCGTGCAGGCCTGGCTCGAATGGCGCCCGGAAAGCGGCCACTTCGAGTGATTGAAGCTGATCCCGGTCCACGCCGGATCCGAGGACTTGTGGCACGTCTCGCACGTCGTCGGGAACCCCGCCTGGATGTGGCTGGGGTTCGTCGCCCGCTGGTACAGCGGGAGGTGGCACCCGGCGCAGTCCCGGACCGTCCCGTGGTAGACGCCGTTCTCGTGGCACGAGGCGCACGCCGCCGTCGCGTGCTTTCCCGCGAGCGGGAAGGTCGCCTTGTGGTCGAAGCGGACCTGGTCCCAGGAGGTGTCGGAGATCTTGTGGCAGGTCTCGCAGGTCGTGGGAAAACCCGCGGCGGCGTGGCTCGGATCCCGCGTCCGGTCGTAGTCTTCCCTGTGGCAGCCGACGCAACCGGACTGCCCCTTCCGGAAGACGCCGCCCGTGTGGCATTTCTCGCAGTCGACGCCGGCGTGGGCCCCCGAAAGGGCGAAGCCGGTCGCCGCGGCGTGGTTCCAGGTGACGGCCGTCCATGACACCGGCCTGTGACAGTTCTGACAATCGAGGCCGAGGCGGGTCTTCCACCGGTCGTCCTGCCTGCGGTACCAGTGGCAGTCGGCACAGGCTCGCGGCGTCCCCTTCGTCTGGCCCTTGACGTGGCACGACGCGCACGGAACGAGGAGGTGCTTGCCCTCGAGCGGCCACGACGTCTTGTGGAAGGCCCGCGAAGCGCTCTTCCAGGCCCCGGAGGGGGCGTGGCAGCTCTCACACCTCGGACCGAGCGTCCCGCTGTGGGCGTCCTTGTGACACGAGGCGCACGAGGCCCCGAACCCCTTGTACCTCACCGCCGTTCCCTTCCCCGACGGGAACGCCGCTTCCTCCGATTTGTGGCACCTGGCGCAGGGCGCCGTCGTGTGCGCGCCCTTCCAGAATTCGGGGGACCCCTTGTGCCTGAACACGGGAACCTCGAACGTCTCTGCCGTGTGGCACGTCGCGCACGTCCCACCGAGCTGGCCGAGGTGCGGGTCCTTGTGGCAGGTGGCGCAGTCGGTGCCGAGGCCCTTCAGCCGGACCGCCGTCCCGCTCCCCGCCGGGGACTTCGCGGTCTCCTTCTTGTGGCACTTCTCGCACGCCAGCGGCGCGTGCTTACCCGCGAGCGGGAACGCCGACTTCGCGTGGTCGAATTTCACCGGGGCGAATTTCGCTCCGGTGACGGCGTGGCAGGTCTCGCAGGAGGCGGTGAGCTGGCCGAGGTGCGGGTCCTTGTGGCAGCTCGCGCACGCCACCGAGAGGCCGCGGTAGGTCCTCTCGCCGACCGGCACCGGCTTTCCGTTCGGGCCCGTCTTCGGCCCGCCGTGACACTTCTCGCACCCGACCTTCTCGTGGAGCCCCGTGAAGAACTCCGGGAAGCGGGGGTGCTTGTAGTCCTTCGGCCGGAAGCTCTCGGTCCCGTGGCACGTGGCGCACGCCGTGCCGAGGAGGCCCTCGTGCGGATCCTTGTGGCAGTCGGCGCAGTCGGTCTTCAGCCCCTTGAAGACGACGACCTTCGGCAGGCCGCCTTTCGTGCCGGCCCCGTTCCCTTTCCCCACCGCCCCGGCAGCGGCCGTTCCCGGCGGAACGTGGCACGCGGCGCATTTCGCCGCGGCGTGCTTGCCCGTCAGGGGGAACTTCGTCTTTACCGCGTGGTCGAAGGGCGCGCCCTTGAACGACTTCTCGTTGTGACAGGTCGCGCAGTCCTGCTTGAACTCGCCCCGGTGGGGGTCCTGGTGGCAGGTCGCGCAGCTCCCCGCCTTGAGCTTCACCTTCGTGGCGGGCTCCTTGTGGCAGGCGGCGCACGGGATCTCGGCGTGCCGGCCCCGGAGCGGAAAAGTGGTCTTTGCGTGGTCGACCTTGACCGTCCTGAAGGTCGCCGTCTCGTGGCACGAGGAGCAGTCCGCGCCGAGCCTGTTCTGGTGCGGGTCCTCGTGGCAGTCGGCGCAGGTCGCGAACTTCACGCCGCGGAAGACGGCGTTGGCGTGGCATTTCGCGCAGGCCACCTTCACGTGGGCCCCGGTCAGCGGGTACTTCGTCTTTCCGTGGTCGAACGACTGGCGCGTTTCCTTGAAGGCGATTGCCGCCGAGTGGCACGTGATGCAGGCGGCGCCGAGCGCCCCCTTGTGCGAGTCGGCGTGGCACGTGACGCACGAGGGCGAGAGCTTCAGGAAGGAACGGGTCTTGTGGCACGACGCGCACTTCTGTTCCAGCGGCGCGTGCTTGCCGTCGAGCGGGAAGCCCGCCTCCTTCGCGTGGTCAAAGCCCTTCGTCTCGAAGGGACGGAGCTCGGCGTCGCGCCCGGCGTGCTCGGCATGGCAGGCGGCGCACTGGTCTTTCACGTCTCGATGGACGCCCTTCTTCTGGGCGATCCGGGAGGCGACGTCCTTGTGGCAGTCGAGGCAGCGCGCCGCCGAGACCTGCTTCCCCTGCTCGTGGCACTTCTCGCAGTTCCTGAACCCCTCGAGCTTGGCGTGGGCGGCGGACAGCGGACCGGGCGAAACGAGGTCGCCCAGCTGCGCCGGAGCCGGGGCCGCCAGGCCCAGGGCCGCCAGGGCCGCCAGCGCGACGCGCCTCACCGGCCACCCACCGCGTAGCCAAAGTAGAAAGCGACGCCGACGTGCAGTACGAAGACGGTCCCCAGGACCCAGACGAAGGGCATGTGGAAGACGTGCCAGAGGGCGAAGAGGCGTCGCGTGAGGTCCAGCGAGGCCGCCCTGCGCAGGAGGTTGATCCGTTCGGCCTCGGCGTGGAGAGCCTCCCGCACGAGCTGCCGGGTGAGCCCCGCCGAGCGGATGGTCCGCTCGATGGCCCGGGTCTTTCTCCGGACGGCGAATCCCCCGAACAGGAGGCTGGCCATACCGTGGCGGGAGCCTTCCGCCGGAAGGAGGTCCTTTTCCATCTCCTCTATCCGGAGAAGGAGCTTGACCGGGACCGTCATGTCCGCCAGCTCGCGGCGAAGCTCCGCCGCCCGCTCCTCGATCGCCTTGCGGTCCATCTCGACGCCACGCTGCGTTCTCGGGAGCTTCGCGTACAGGTACCGGCCGATGAAGCCCGAAGCGACGACGCTGAGCATCGACCAGAAGGCGACGGCGACGATCCCGTTGAACTTGAACGCCGTGTGGAAGGTGACGAGGGCCGGGCCGACGAGGCCGCAGAAGATGTGCGCCTCCAGCCAGGTCTTCGTGCTTCCGGCGTTGGACAGGATGGGGAGGCGCTTGCGCGCGATGTAGGCCGCGGTGCCGCCGAACATGAGGACCGCCCCCGCGATGCCGAGGTATCTCCCCACGGGTCCGGATGGGCGGAGGTCCCGGTGCGCCGGGGCGTAGGCGCGGACCCGAAGCGGTGTCTTGTAATAGGAGAAGCCACCGAGCCCGAAAAGAACAACCAGAGCGATCCCGGCCGCCGAGATTGCCGCCAGGCCGAGCACGTTCGGAGAACGGCGGGCCACTCGTCCGTCATCCTTCCTGACGGCTGATACACCTCTGCCCAGGCCGATTTGCGACAACGCTCGGCTATCTTCCATGACTCTCCCCTGTGCGAAATAGGGGGAATCCGCCTCTTACCGACGGTTCCCTCGCCGGGTTCCCCTATAAGTGACAACTCACGCGAAATCTAACGGTAACGTCCACAGGAATTCGCAGGGCACGTCGCGTGCCAGACAAAGGCAACGATTCACACGTCGAGTGTGCAGTCGCTACGGGGACACGCGACGCAGGTCAGGACCCAGCCCGCCTCGCGGTCCTTCTGCTTGAGGGCCTTCCCTTCCCCCTCGACCTTTCCCGAGACGAGACGGGTCCGGCACGTGCCACACGTCCCGGCCCGGCACATCGAGTCGATCGGCGCGCCAGCCACCTCGGCGGCGTCGAGGAGCGTCGTCCCGCCGGCAACGGTGGTCGAGCTGCCGCTCTGCGCGAATCGGATCTCCCAGGTCGACCCGTCCGCGACGGCTTCGGAAGCGGTCGCCACGGCGGATTCGAACGCCTCGAACCGGATCCGGTCGGGCGGAACCCCGAGGCCCCCGAGCGCCTCCTGAAGCGACTCGATCATGGGACCCGGCCCGCAGATCAGGTGAATCGCCTTCCCGGCATCGGGAACGCAGCGTGCGATCTGGGGAGCGTCCATCCGTCCCGTCAGGAACCCCGTTTTCGGCTCGCTCCGGGTCAGCGTGACGAAGACCCGGACCCCGGGGAACGTTTCGCCAGCAGCACCAGCTCGTCGCGAAAGGCGACGTCCTCCTCGGTCCGGGCGGTGTAGAGGAGCGTGGCCGGCCGCCCCGGCTCCGCCTTCACCGCGTGCCGGAGCATCGAGATCATCGGTGTGATCCCGACCCCTCCCGCATGGAGGACGAGAGGCACGTCGCGCTCCTCGGGGTAGACGAAATCACCTCCCGGGCCGCGGATCGGCAGGACCCCCCCGGCTCGCACCGTCTCGTGGAGAGCCCCCGAGACACGCCCCTGCCGCCGGACCGAGATCTCGAGGTAGCCCGTGACCTCGGGCGCGGAGCTGATCGAATAGCACCGGGCTTCGTCCTTCCCGTTCACGGGGACGCGGACCATCAGGAACTGACCGGGCCGGAACGTGAATCCCGCCGGACGCTCCACCCGGAACGTCCGGATCTCCGGGGTCTCGTCCGTGACGGCGAGGACCCTGGCGGGAACGAAGCCGCCGGACGCGGGTGCTTTCTTCGAAGCGGCCGGCGCGACTTGCCGGGCGGCCGGAGCCGCCGCCGGATCGGACGCGCTCGCCACCGCACCCGCCGGCAGGAGCTTCTCGCACGCGACGACCCAGACGAGCTCTGCCACGAGGCCGGCCACGAGCCACGCCGGCACCTGGAGGACCCAGACGAGGATCGCGAAGGAGACGGAGGGAAGGAGAAGCAGCCGACGCCCCGGCCCGGCGCTCCGGTAGCTCAGGAGCAGGAACGCCGCGAGGTGGAGCGTCGTCACGAACGAGAGGACGGGGGTGGGAGCGTGTGACCACACGATGACCTGGAGGATACCGTCCGGCCGCTCCGGGGCGCCTCGCCGGACACGCGGACAGTCGGAAGAAGAAACACCGTCGCGATTCCGGCGACGGAGCGACACTCTCCGTCGGGCGGGTCCTGCCTACGCGCCGGATGGCACGGCGGCCACGAGGCCGACGAGGCGGACGGTGAAGGTCGACCCCGTCCCCGACTCGCTTTCGACGGATACGTCTCCCCCCATCAGGCGGGCGTAGTGCCGGCTGATGGCGAGCCCGAGGCCGGTGCCGCCATGGTTGCGCGTCGACGCCGGGTCGCCCTGCCAGAAGGCCGTGAACAGCCGCCCGACCTGGTCCGGCGTCATCCCGATGCCGGTGTCGCGAACGGCGAGGACGACGTCGCTCCCGTCGCGACGGACGCTCAGCTCCACCGTCCCGCGCTCCGTGAACTTCGCCGCGTTGCCGAGGAGGTTCAGGAGAATCTGCCGGAGCTTGCGGGAGTCGCCGTCGAGCTCCACGTCCTCCGCCACCTCGACGGCGAGCCGGTTCCCGTTCCTCTCCACGAGCGGCCTCACGTCGCCCGCCACGTCGTGGATCAGGGCGGTGAGAGGGAACCGCTCGAGACTCAGCTCGGTCTTCCCCGCCTCCACCTTGGAGAGGTCGAGGACGTCGTTGATCAGGCCGAGGAGGTAGCGGCCCGCGGTCCGGATCTTCGCGAGGTCGGCCGAGAGAGCCTCGGGGGCGGTCGACTCGCCCTCTTCCAGGAGCATCTCGCTGTAACCGATGATCGCGTTCAGCGGCGTCCGGAGCTCGTGGCTCATGTTGGCCAGGAAGGAGCTCTTGGCCCGGTTGGCGGCCTCGGCCGCGCTCCGGGCGCTCTCCAGGTCGGCCGTCCGCTCCCGCACCCGCTCTTCCAGCGTCCTGCGCTGCTGCTCGATCTGCGAGTAGAGTCGCGCGTTCTCCACTGCGACGGCAATCGTGGAAGCGACCGCCGTCAGGAGGTCGAGCCCCTCACCCGGGAGCGGCCGGCGCGACGGTCCGTTGTCGACGATCAGGACGCCGACGCTCCGGCCCCGGGCCATGAGAGGCGCGATGAAGACCTCTTCCGATCCGAGGATCGGGACGAGGTGGCGCGTCGCCGCGCCGCTGGCGTCGGGAAGGTTCCGCAGGCGGAAGCCGACCCCGTCGCGGACCGCCGGGACGATCGGCGAAAGCGGGTCGTCGAGGCGCACGGAGAGCCGCCCGAGGAGAACCGCCTGCTCGGGCGTCACGCCCCGGCTCCGGGCGCCGCCGAGGACGTTCCGGGCCTCGTCCAGGAGCAGGACCACCCCCCGGTCGTAGTTCAGGTTCCGCGTCACGGCCTCGAGGCTCCGGTCGACGACCTCGAACGGGTCGAGGGACGCCGACGCCGCGAGCGCCACTTCGCGGCGGCCCTCGGGCGGTCGGGCTCCGGGGGCGGGGGCCCCCCGCGGCGCGGGGGCGGGGGGGGCGCCGCCGCGGGGGGTGGCGTGGCGGCCGCGGGCGGCGGGCGGGCGGGCGGCCCCGGCTGGCTCCGCCCCGCGCACCCCCCCCGGGGGCGGCGCCCGTCCGGGCGCCCCCGGCCCCCCCGGGCCGCGCCGGCGGCCGCGGCCCCCCCCGCCCCGCCCCCCCGGCGCCCCCCCCCCGGGGCGCGCGGGCCCGCCCCCCGGCCCCCCGCCCGCCCCGCGCCCCCGCCCCGCGCCGCGCCCCCCCCCGCCCGCCTCGTCCGCGAGGGGCTCCTGACAGGGCCGGACGGGGAGGTCCCGCCGGAGGCCGATGCCCGAACCGCCGTCGCCGGGCACCTGGACGACGCGCTCGCGAACCTGGCCCGGCGGGCGCTCCTGGCGAGATAGGAGCCGAAACGCGAACCGCCCCCGAAGCTCTCGGCTTCGGGGGCGTTGGGGAAGGCGTCGTTTCGGGGAGTCCGCCGGCGCCGGCTCAGTCCTCTTCGGCGCCGTCCTCGGCGGCGTCCTGCCTCGGAGCCTTCAGGCAGCCCTCGAGCTTCGCTTTCTGCTCGGGGGTCAGGAGCGCCTCGATGGCGGTCCGGAGCGCTTTCAGCTCGTCACCGATCGCTTTCAGGTCGGCCTCCACCTTCAGGAGCGCCCTGCCGACCGCGCACGGGTCCGGGGTCGCGGCGGTCACGGCGGCGCGGAGAGCCTCGCGGTCGGTCTTCAGAGTCGCGTGGAGCGCCTCCAGCTTCGGCCTCGACGCCTCGACGAGAGCCTTGACGTCGGCCTTCTGGACCTCGGTCAGATTCACGATGCGCAGGCACGCCAGGTACCCGCCGAGCGGCCCCTTCGGGCCCGGGGGCGGCCCGGCCGGGGCGTCGACGGCGAGGAGGGGGGCGGCGACCAGCGCGAGGGCGAGGGCCGCGGCCAGGGGGACGAGGGACGTCCGGAGGATCTGCTTCATACCCGAGCTCCTTTTCCCTTACCGTTTTCCGCGGCGACGATCGGTGGTGCAAGGCGCCGCTTTCGGTGGGCTGCCCGTACCGACGCGCGAAGCCGCGTCCGCGTTTACACCCGCACCATGCATGTGACCGGCGTCACGGACCAGCCCGGCACCAGGAACCCGGGCGCCGATCGTCCTCGCTTCCGGCTCGCTAGCGGGGCGCTTCGGCGGGAAGCTCGACGACAAAGGTCGTCCCCCGCCCCTGGGCGCTCGTCACCGAGATGCCGCCTCCCATGGCGCGCGCGAGGTGCTGCGAGAGCGCGAGGCCGAGGCCCGTCCCCCCGAAGCGGCGGGTGAGGGAGGCGTCGCCCTGCACGAACGGCGTGAAGACCTTCTCCAGCTGCTCGGCGCTCATCCCGATCCCGCTGTCGGTCACGCGGAAGACGAGCAGGTCCCCGCCGCGACCACGCTCCCGGCGGGCCGCCAGCTCCACCGTCCCGTCCTCCGTGAACTTTCCCGCGTTCGAGAGGAGGTTGAAGAGGACCTGCTTGAGGCGGAAGGCGTCGGAGATCATCCGGCCGGCGTCCGGGTCGACCGTCACGACGAGGTGGTTCCGGTTCGACTCGACGAGCTGCCGCACCGTCCGGGCCGCCTCCTCGACGACCTCCGCCACCGCGAACGGCTCGGCGACGATCTCCATCCGTCCCGCCTCGATCTTGGAGAGGTCGAGGAGGTCCCCGATGAGGTGGAGGAGGTGGCCGCCTGCCGCCCGGATCTTCCCGACGTCCTCCAGCGCCCTCGGGCTCTCGGCGACCCCGGGCTCGTCGGCCAGGAGCTCGGCGTAGCCGAGAATGGCGTTCAGCGGCGTCCGGAGCTCGTGGCTCATGTTCGCGAGGAACCGGCTCTTGGCCCGGTTCGCTTCCGCCGCCTCGCGCAGCGCCCCGTCCGACTGCCGTCGGAGCTCCTCGGCGCGCTGGATCTCCGCCACGAGGCTCCGGGTCCTCTCGTCGACGAGGCGCTGCAGCTCGGTGTGCCGGGCCCGGAGGCCGCGCACCCGGAGGGCGTAGCCGGTCCCGACGGCGAGGAGGAGGACGACGATCGCCCCGAGCCGGAACCCGAGCCGCTGGTGAAGGCCCGGCTTCAGGCGGAAGGCGAAACGGGCCCCCTTCTCGTTCCAGACGCCGTCGTTGTTGGCGGCGACGACGCGGAAGACGAAGTCGCCCGGCGGCAGGGACGTGTAGAAGGCCGACCGGCGGCTGCCGGCGTCGACCCACGACGCCTCGAACCCTTCCAGGCGGTAGCGGAACCGGACCTTCTCCGGCGCCTGGAAGCTGAGACCGTCGAAGTGGATCTCGATCTTGCCGGTGCGGGGAGGCAGCTCCACGGGCGAGACGCCCGCGACGGAACGGCCATCGACGAGGACGCGGTCGATGACCACGGGGGGAACCGTCTCGTTTGGCCGGAGCCGGGCCGGGTCGACACCGACGAGGCCTTTCAGCGTCGGAAACCAGAGGCGTCCGTCGGCGTCTCGAAGCCCCGCGGGCGAGGACGCCCCGTTGCACTGAGCGACGGGAAGACCGTCGGCGCGCCCGAGCGATAGGGCCGCGAAAGGTCCGCGCCGGCCGGCCATCCGCTCGAGGACGTCGGCGCGCCAGAGGCGGTGGATCCCCCGGTTCGAGCTCATCCAGAGTCCCCCGCCGTCGGTCTCCAGGATCTCGAAGACCTTCTCGTCGGGGAGCCCGTCGGAGGCGCCGACCGAGTGAAGGCTCCCGTCGCGCCGAAGGACGGAGAGCCCCCCCGCGGTGCCGATCCAGAGGAGCCCTTCGGTGTCCTCGTGAAGGGAGAAGACGACGTCGTTCGCGAGGCCGTGCCGCGTGTCGAGAACGGAGAGGACGCCGTCCTTCAGCCTCACCAGCCCTCCGGCGTCGGTGCCGATCCACATCGCGCCGTCCCGGCCGGAGAGGAGGCATCGGACGACGTCGCGGGGAAGCCCGCGGGAGCGGTCGAAGACGGTGAAGCCGCGCCCGTCCCAGCGGGCCACACCCGCACCGTAGGTCCCTGCCCAGACGTTCCCCGCCGCGTCGCGGGCGAGGGCATAGACGATGTCGGACGGAAGCCCGTCCTTCGTCGTGAAGCGCGTGAGCTTCCCTCCCGAGAGGCGGATCAGCCCCGCACCGTTCGTCCCGATCCAGAGGACGTTCCCCGGGGCCGCCAGGAGGGAGCGGACCGGCACCCCCCTGAGCGGCGCGACCTCGGGCGGGACGACGAACCGTTCGCCCTGGAGGGCCGCGACTCCGTCGGAGTCGGTCCCGACCCAGAGCCTCCCGTCGGTCGTACGGGCGACGGTACGGGCGTTCTCGTCGGGCAGCCCCTCGCGCGCGCCGTAGACGAGGACCTTCCGGTCGCGGAAGCGGTTCAGCCCGCCGTTCGTCCCGATCCAGATGCTCCCCTCGCGGTCCTCGCCGATCGAGCGGACGAAGGGGTGAGAGAGCCCCTCGGCGACCCCCGAGGTCTCGATCCGGTCTCCCCGGATCCGCACGAGCCCCGCCCCGTCGCTCCCCGCCCAGAGCGCCCCGCTGCGATCCCGATGGAGGGACCAGAGGAGGTTGCTCGGGAGGCCGTCCTTCTTCCCGCGGATCCTCGTCACGGAACCGTCGTCGCTCGCCTCCACGAGGCCGAGGCCGTAGAACGCCGCGGCGACCCCTCCCGGCGCGGGGGCCAGCGAGTAGACGGCCCCGGGCGCGCGGCCCTCCTTCGGATGGACCCGCCGGACCGACTTCCCGTTCCAGTGCAGGAGCCCTTCCGTCGCCGTGCCGATCCAGAGCCCTCCCGCCCGATCCGGGAGAAGGCTCCGGACCGCGGGCTGCTCGAAGGAGCCCGGGATCGGCACCGCCCGGAAGGTCGTTCCGTCGAACCGGGCGAGCCCGCGGTCCGTACCGGCCCACAGAGTGCCGCCCGCGTCCTCCCCGAGGGCCCACGCGTACTCCGACGGGAGCCCCTCCCGCTCGCCGTAGCGTGTGAAGACGCCCCCTCGCGAGCGGACGACGCCTCCGCCGAGCGTGCCGATCCAGAGGGTGCCGAGCCGGTCTTCCAGGAGCGCCCACGCGCTGTTGCTCTTCAGCGCCGCCGTATTCCTCTTGTCGTAGACGACGAAGGAGACGCCGTTGAACCGGACGAGCCCCTCGTAGGTCCCGAGCCAGAGATACCCCTCCCGCGTCTGGAGTACCGAATGGATGCTGTTCTGGGGAAGCCCGTCCTGCCACGCGTCGAGGCCGTACTGAGAGAGCGGGGTCGACGGGTCGAGCGCCGGGGCGCGCCCGGAGCTGAATAGCAGCGCGAGGAGAGCGCCGTACGCGAGGAGCCGCCGTGGAGACATCCGGACGATTCTGACGCGGAGCGGCCCGCGACGCGAGGCGGGGGCGCGGGGACCGCGAACCCTCGGGCCGCCTCGCGCGGGCCGCGCCCGCCCGGGAATTCGGGCCTCCCGTCCAATCGCGACAGAGAGTCAGATTTCCCGTCTCACCCTCCGGAAGGTAAGCTCCCAAGATGGTCTCGCGTCGCTCCCTCGCCGCCTCGAGCGGCGTCGAGCATTTCTCTTACGGAAAACGTGCAGGAGGATTTTCATGAAGGGTCTCTTGATGTCCGGCGCCCTGGCTCTCGCGGTCGCCGGTCCGGCCTACGGTCTGGCGGCTCTGCTGACCGACGACTTCTCCTACGGCGTCACAGCCGGAAACCTGACCACGATCACCACCAACTGGACGGCTCACTCGGGAGCGGGAGCCGGATGGGTCGGATATCAGGCCTCGACGCTTTCGCTCTCCGGTTACACGTTCGGAGGAACGGGCGGGGCCGCGACGATCGCCGCGGCCGGCTCGGAGGACATCAACAGGGCTTTCGGAGCCCAGTCCGGCGACATTTACGTCTCGGCGCTCATGAACTTCTCCGCAGCCGGCACGGGCAGCTATTTCTTCCATCTCAAGGACGCCACGACGAATTTCCGGGCCAGGGTCTTCGCCCAGAACGTCGGCGGGGCCCTCCGCTTCGGCCTTCACAGCACGTCGACCGGGACCTACTCACCGACGGACTTCGCATTCAACACGACTTACCTCGTGGTCGTCCACTACAACGGCACGACCGGCGCCACGGACCTGTGGGTTCTGACGACCGTTCCCGCGACCGCGCCCACGCCGCTCCTGAGCCAGACGGACGCGACCATCCTCGCCACGATGGAAGGGATCGCGATCCGGCAGGCAGGGGCGACGGGACCGACCGGCGTCATCGACGGAGTCAGGGTCGGTACGACCTGGGCCGACCTCCTTCCCGTCGAGCTGATGAACTTCGAAGTCAAGTAAGAACGACGGACGCCACTTCTGGCGTTCGGCGAAAGGGCGGCCCATCGGGCCGCCCTTTCACTTTTCCGGAAGGACCCACGGCTGAAACCCGGTTCAGCCCTTCCTTCCCGGCCCCTCCGGCAGCTTCGGTCGCCGGCTGTGGAAGTCGGTCGCCCGCTGGAACAGGTCCGCCACGGCGAGGAGGTCGTTCTCGCCCCGGAGCTTCCCTGTCAGCGTGATGCTCGTCGGCGTTCCGTCCGCCATCCGGAATCCGTTCGGCAGGACGACGCACGGGTGGCCGGTCAGGTTCGTCAGGAGGAGGGAGCTTCCGCCGAACGTCGGCGCCACGAAGAGGTCGACCCCCGACAGGGCTTCGTCCATCTCACGCATCAGCAGGGTCCGGGCGCGCTGGGCGTTCAGGTAGTCGGCGGCCGTGATGAGCATCCCTTGCCGGAAGACGTTCGGCCAGGCGTCCGCCGTCTGCCGCACCATCGTCTTCACGCGGCCGTCGCGCACGAGGCCGCCGAACGCGGCCGCCGCTTCGGCCGTCAGGATGAGGGAGAGAGGTCCGGCCGGAGTCTTCGTCGGGAGCTTCAACGGCACGAGCCGGGCTCCGAGCTTCCGGAGGACGTCCAGGCTCCGCAGGTCTATGGCCCGCCACTCGGCGGCCCGCGCCTTCTCCTCCTCGGTCTTCGCGTCCTTGCCACGATCCTCCTCGAAGAGCTCCTCGACGAAGCCGATCGTCAGGTCGGCGAGGCTCCGGCGAGGCGGCCAGGCCGGCGGGCCGTCGGCCGAGTACGGATCGAGGGCGTCCCGACCCTCGATCGCCGAGAAGACGAGGGCGCAATCCTCCGCCGACCGGGCGATCGGCCCGACCTTGTCCATCGTCCAGGCGAGAGCCATCACGCCGTGCCGGCTGACGCGGCCGAACGTCGGCCGGAGGCCGGTGACGCCGCAGCGGGTGCAGGGAGAGACGATGCTCCCGAGCGTCTCCGTCCCGAGGGCGAAGGCGACGAGCCCGGCCGCCGTCGCCGACGCCGAGCCGGCCGAGGATCCGCTCGAGCCCTGATCGGGCTTCCACGGGTTCTTCGTCGTCCCTCCGAACCATACGTCCCCCCAGGCCAGCTCGCCGACGGTGGTCTTGACGACGAGGACGGCGCCCGCCTCCTCCAGCCGGCGGTAGACGGCGGACGTCTCGGGCCTCGTCTGGTCCCTGAACGGCACGGAGCCCCAGGTCGTCCGGTAGCCGGGAACGGCGATCAGGTCCTTCGCCCCCCACGGGATGCCGTGCAGCGGGCCACGGTCCCTGCCCGCCGCGAGCTCCTCGTCGGCCCGCTTCGCCTGGGAGAGCGCGAGCTCCGAGGTGACGGTCACCGCGCACGAGAGGACGGGGTCGTACCTGGCGAGGCGGGAGAGAGAGAGCTTCGTCAGCTCCAGGGAGGAGACCTTCTTCGCTCGCAGGAGGCGTCCCAGCTCTCGAACGGTCGCGAAGGCGAGCTCCTCGTCCGAGGAGGGTCTCGCGGCGGGGCGCTCCCGGCGCGGCGGCGGCGCGGCGGTTTCCGGCACCGGCTTCGGCACGCCCGGGCTCGGGGCGAACGTGAACGCGGGAGGGACGGCGTTGTCGAGGGCGAGCCCGCGCAGCACATCGATCCCCTCGGCGGACTCGTTCAGGTCCGCGAGCATGAGGGCCCGCTCCTCGTCGGTGAAGGCAACGCCCGTCATCCACTCCGCCTGCTTCACCATCCCGGCCGTCACCTTCGCCTCGCCCGCGGCGAGCGCCGACAGCGCCCGCCCGAAGACGGCCGCTCCCGCCCCCGCCCCCGCGAGCAGGCCCACGAGCCTCCGCCTCCCCTGGTCGACTTCCCGATCGGACTCCGTCATGTATCCTCCCGCGCGATCTCGGAACCCGATCCTAGATTACGTGGGCTTTTCGAGCCCACGTTCTCGACGCCGCGCCGCGAGGCGGCACGCCATGCCCGGGGGCGTTTCCACCCGAAGCAGAACAGGAGTTGCTCGTGCTCAAGGAATTCAAGGAATTCGCGATCAAGGGAAACGTGATCGACATGGCCGTCGGCGTCGTCATCGGCGGGGCGTTCGGGAAGATCGTGAACAGCCTCGTCGCCGACGTCGTCATGCCCCCCATCGGCCTCCTCCTCGGGAAGGTCGACTTCTCGAATCTCTTCGTCAACCTCTCCGGGACGCCCGTCGCCTCCCTGGCCGAGGCGAAGGCGAAGGGGCTCGCGACGCTGAACTACGGCGTCTTCCTCAACACCTCGTTCGAGTTCCTCATCATCGCCCTCACCATCTTCATCGTCATCAAGCAGATCAACCGCCTCAAGCGCGAGGCGCCCCCGGCCCCGGCCGCCCCGGCCGCTCCGCCCGAACCCTCGAACGAGGAGAAGCTCCTCGCCGAGATCCGCGACCTCCTGAAGAAGTAGAAGGAGTTTCCTCTTGAAGCACGGAATCCGAATCACCCTTCCGCTCGCGGCGCTCCTGGCCGCTTCGTTCGGCGCCGCCGCCGCCGACGAGCCGAAGCCGGGCTGGCACGGCAGCTTCGGCGCCGGCCTTTCGATGAACTCCGGCAACAGCGACGCCAGCAGCTACAACGTCGGCTTCGCCCTCAAGTACGACCCGAAGACGAACAACGTCCTGAAGCTCGGCGGCCTCTACCTTCGCAGCGACGCGAACGACGTCACCACCGCCGACAAGCTCTCCGGCTTCGTGCGGGACGAGTACAGCTTCAGCGAACGTTTCTTCGTCTACGGCGAGATCAGCTACCTCAGCGACTCGGTCGCCCAGCTCGACTCGCTCGTCGCCCCCGCCGTCGGCGCCGGGTACAAGGTCGTCAAGACCGACGCGGTGACCCTCGACCTCTCGGCCGGCTTCGGCGGCGCGTTCGAGTCGTACACGGGCCAGGACTCCACGTCGAGCGGCGCCTACCTCGCCGCCGAGAGTTTCGGCTGGAAGATCTCCCCGACCGTCTCGCTGACCCAGAAGGCCACCGGTCTCTGGAAGTCGAACGACACGGGCGACGCCTACTACCACTTCGAGGCCGGCCTCACGACGTCGCTCGCGAAGATCCTCGAGCTCAAGCTCGCCTACCTCCTCGACCACAAGACCCGGCCCGCCGTCGTGACGCTCGAGAAGACCGACACGGCCTTCATCGCCGCCGTCGTCGCGAAGTTCTGACGCAGGATCGTAGAATAGAAAATCAAGACCTGACCCCTTTCGAGAGGGGTCGTATCAACTGAAACGGGGCCGCTTTCGCGGCCCCGTTCGTCGTTCCAGGGGGATTCTCGAAAGTCGGAAGGGCTACTTCGCGGCGGGGGCCGCGGCCGGCTTCGTCGCCTTGGCGGGCCGCTCGGGGGCGACCATTCCGCAAGTGGTCGGCGTGATCGGGTCCTGGCTCAGGATGATCTCGACGCGGCGGTTCTTCGCGCGGCCCTCGGCCGTCGCGTTGTCCGCGACCGGGGACGCCGGGCCGTAGCCGGCGTGGGTGATGCGCCCGGCGTCGACGCCCTGGGCGACGAGGAGGTCGACGACGGACCGGGCACGCTCGGCCGAGAGCTTCACGTTCAGCTCGGGCTTGCCGGTCGTGTCGGTGAAGCCCTCGACGCGGGCCTGGAGCTTCGGGAAAACCGAGAGGATCGCCGAGAGCTTGACGATCGCGTACTCGGCGTCCTTCCCGAGGGTGAACTCGTTCACGTCGAAGAGGATCTCGCCCATGTTCAGGACGACGCCGCGGGCCGTCTCCTGGACGATCATGATCTTGCCGAGGGCATCGTTGAGACCGGCCTTGATCTGCTCCTCGAGCATCGCCTGCACCTCGAGGCGCGCGGCCGTGCCGGCGTTCTCGAGGGAACGCCTCGCGAAGTCGGCGACGACGATCCTCGTGCCGCCCTGCCCGGCCGCGTTCTGCGCCTGCGCGAGCTGGGACTTGGCAACCTCCATCTCCTTGGGGGGGACCGTCGAGGCCTTGATCTCCTCGGCCAGGTCGAACGCCTTGCGGGCCTGCTGGAGCTCGATCGGCTCACCGCCCGTGGCGGAACAGGTCAGGTCGGCGATCGACGGGTTGCCGGGACGGACGAGCGACCGGAACGGGTTCGTCCCGTCGACCTCGAGCACCCGGTTCTTCGCCGTCGTCTTGACCTCGTCCACCTTCCCCGAGACGAAGAGGAGGAGCTCGCTCGGCAGGACCCCGCCCGGCAGGATCCCGGCCGTCACGATGATCGCGAAGTTCGTCTTTCCGGTGCGGTAGTTGATCTCGCCCGACTTCTTCTCACGGACGGGGAGCTCGCCGAGGTTCTCGGGGCGCCCGTCCCGCGTGACGGCCCACGCGGCGTAGGACGTGATGTTGCCGGCGAAGAGGACGGCGGGCTCCATCTTCTCCCACTTGATGCGGACGTCTGCCTGCCCCGCCTCCATGCGAACGACCGCCGAGAGGGTGGCGGCCTTCGGGGCGAGAGCGGTCCGCGAGGGGGCGCTTCTTCCAGGGCTCCCCCTTCCGGCACGCCGGCGGCCGCTCCGGGCGCTAAGATGCCCCGTTCGCCCAGGGCTCGCGGCCCGCGGGCGGGAAGGGGGGCCAGGTGTTCCCAACCCTCGATTACGCAGAGGTGGGCTTCGTCTGCGGGCTGGAGGTCCACCAGCAGCTCCTGACTCCGACGAAGCTCTTCTGCCGCTGCCCCGCGGGGCTCTACACCGAGACCCACGACGGGACGGTCCTCAGGCACATGCGGCCGACCCTCTCGGAGCTCGGCGAGTACGACGGCACCGCGCTGATGGAGTTCAAGACGAAGAAGAACATCGTCTACCTCCTCAACGTGAAGAACGTCTGCACCTACGAAATGGACGACACCCCGCCGTTCCTGGTGAACCAGCAGGCGATCGACGTCGCCATCGAGCAGTGCCTGATGCTCGGCTGCGACATCGTCGACGAGGTCCACATCGCGCGGAAGCAGTACCTCGACGGGTCGATCCCGACCGGCTTCCAGAGGACGGCCGTCGTCGGCGTGAACGGAAAGATCCCGTTCCGCGGCCGGACGCTCTCCGTCACCCAGGTGACGGTGGAGGAAGACTCCTGCCGCGAGGTGCGGGACCGCGGGCACTGCATCGTCTGGCGCGCGGATCGCCTCGGGATGCCGCTCATCGAGACGGTGACCGGGGCCGACCTGCGCACCCCCGACGAGGTCGAGGAGGCGATCCTCCTCATCGGCCGCGTCTGCCGCTCGACCGGGCACGTGAGAACCGGCCTCGGCGCCTCGCGCCAGGACGTGAACGTCTCGGTCCGCGGCGGCCGCCGCGTCGAGATCAAGGGGGTCCCGAAGGCGGGCTGGGCGCCGCGCCTCGTCCACGGCGAGGCGTGGCGGCAGGTGAACCTCCTGAAGCTGCGCGACGAGCTCCACCGCCGCGGCTTCACGAACGCCGACTCGCTCCGCGTGGAGTCGCAGGACGTGACGCAGCTCTTCGCGGCGACCGAGATCCCCTATTTGCGCCCCGAGGCTTGGGAGCGGTGGATCGAGGACGAGAAGATGCGCCCCGGGTTCGAGATCGGAAAGGGGCCGTACCGCGTCCGCGCGGCGCGCCTCCCGGGGCTCGCCGGGACGCTCTCCTGGCCGACGCAGCCCGAGCACGTCTTCGCGCACGAGCTGGCGGGGCGGGTCCGCGTCATCGCGGGCCTCGACCAGGTTCCGAACCTCCTCCACTCCGAGGCGTGGCCCGACGCGCGCGGCACCCGCTCCGAGCTCAAGCGCCTCCGGGGGCGCCTCCGCTGCGGACCGGACGATGCGATCGTCGTCGTCTGGGGCCCGGAGGAGGACACCGTCACCGCCTGCGAGGAGATCCGCCTCCGCTACGTCGACGCGACGCAGGGGGTGCCGAACGAGACCCGCCAGCCGTTCGTCGACGGCTCCACCGACTTCGAGCGGATCCTCCCCGGCCCCGACCGGATGTACCCCGACACCGACAGCCCGCCGACGCGCGTCACGCGCGAGCGGGTCGCGCTCCTGAAGTCGTCGCTCTCCGAGAGGCCGTGGGACCGCGAGAGGCGCTACGCCGCCGTGGGCGTCCCCGTCTCGACGGCGCACTACCTGATCCGCCGCGGCGGGGCCGTCCTCGTAGACCGCCTCGCGAAGGAGACGGGCGCGGCGGTCCGGGACGTCGCGTTCCTCTTCGGCGAGAGGCTGAAGGGGCTGCGCCGGGCCTCCGTCCCCGTCGACGCGATCCCCGAGGAACGCTGGGCCGAGCTGCTTCGGGCGTTCGTCGCGACGCCGGTCCTCAAGCAGGCCTGGGAACAGATCGTCCTGGCGATCGCCGCGACCCCGGCGCGTGCCGTCGGCGACCTCCTCGCCGAGCGGGCGCTCGGGGTGGAACCACCTGCCTGGCGGGCGGGAATTCCGGCGGCCTTCGCGGCGGCCACGGAGAAGGCCTACCGGAAGGAGGACGCCCGGCTCGTCCGCCGGCTCGCCTTCGCGAGCCTCATGCCGGGTCTCCTCGGCCGCGTCCCGGCCTCGGAGGTCGAGGCCGCCGTCACCCGGGCCGCGAACGGGGTTGCGGAGGTGCGCGCGTGAACGAGATGAACGACCCGCTCAAGGGCTACAAGGGGCACGCGCGAGAGATCCTCGTGAAGTTCGACGTGAAGGTCTGGAGCGACGTCCGCGCGACGAACGACGCCGGCTCGGTCTTCGAGGGGGTCATCCTCCCCCGGAGCGAGTCGTTCGACGACCTCCACGTCGTGATGAAGCTGAAGAACGGCTACAACGTCGGCCTCCACGTCGACCGCCTCGTCGACGTGATCGAGGTCGGCTACAAGGAAGCGAAGTACAAGATCCCCGAGAAGGAGTTCCCCTCCCGGCCGACGCTGCCGAAGGTGACGCTCCTCGGGACGGGCGGGACGATCGCCTCGCGCCTCGACTACCGGACGGGCGCCGTCATCCCCGCCTTCACCCCGGGCGAGCTCTACGGCGCCGTCCCGGAGCTCGCCGACATCTGCAACCTGACGACGAAGAAGATCTTCGGGGTCTTCTCCGAGAACATGGCGATGGAGAACTACCTCGTCCTGGCGAGAGCCATCGGCGAGGAGATCGCCGCCGGCGCCGACGGCATCGTCATCGGCCACGGCACCGACACGATGGGGCACACGGCGGCGATCCTGTCGTTCATGGTCCAGAACAGCCCCGTGCCGATCGTCCTCGTCGGCTCCCAGCGCTCCTCGGACCGCCCGTCGTCCGACGCCGCGCTGAACCTGATCCACTCCGTCCGGACGGCGGCCTACTCCGACATCGCCGAGGTCGTGATCTGCATGTTCGGGCCGACCTCCGACCGCTACGGGCTCCTCCACCGCGGCACGCGCTGCCGGAAGATGCACAGCTCCTACCGCTCGACGTTCCGGACGATCGGCGACATCCCGCTCGCCATGGTGAGCCCGACCTCGTTCACCATCCTGAACGACGACTACCGGAGGCGCGACAGGACGCGGGTCCCGGTGATCGACCCGGTCTACGACGACCGGACGACGATCCTCTACTACTACCCCGGCATGAACCCCGACCTCGTCGACGCCCTCGTTGAGAAGGGGTACCACGGCATCGTCATCGCCGGGACCGGCCTCGGGCACGTCAACAAACCGCTCTACCCCGCGATCAAGCGGGCGACGGAGGCGGGCGTCCACATCGTCATGGCGGTCCAGACGATCTGGGGCTTCGCCCAGATGTACGTCTACGACACCGGGCGCGACCTGATGGACCTCGGCATCGTCCCGCTCGACAACATGATCCCCGAGACGGCGCTCATGAAGCTCTCGTGGGTCCTCGGCCACACGCGCGAGCGGGCCGAGGTGATGCGGATGATGACGACGCCGATCGCCCACGAGATCACTCCGCGCGAGCCGCACAACGGCTACCTCGTCATGCAGGGAGGGCTCCCCGAGACCGAGGAGTGGGTCCGGGGGCACTGGAAGTAGAGAATCCGCGGGGATGAGCGCTTGGACGGGAGAGGGGGCCACCGCGGACCGGCAGCCGGCTGCATCGGCTGCCGGGCCGTTTCGGCGGCTCCGGGACGCGCAGGCGCTCGGCGCGCTTCTTCTCCTGCAGACCGTCCTTTTCTTCCGCCCGCTCTTCCTGGAGACCTTCTTTTTCCGGGACCTCTACCTCCTCTTCTTCGGGCAGCGAACTGCGCTGGCCGACCAGCTTCGGCACGGGCTCCTCCCTCTCTGGGATCCGTTTCACCACGGCGGACAGGCGCTGCTGGCGAACCTGAACAACACCGCCCTCTACCCGACCAGCCTTCTCTACCTCCTCCTTCCGCCCGTCCCCGCGTTCAACCTCGAGATCGTCGGACACCTCGCCTTCGCCGGCGTGGCGGCGTACCTCTGCGCCCGCGCCCTGGATTTCGCTCCTCGCGTCGCCCTCGCAGCCGGGCTGGTGTTCGAGCTCTGCGGCGTCACGCTCTCGAGCGCCAACCTCGTGAACCGGCTCTTCGCGCTCCCCTGGCTGCCGGTCCTCGTCCTCGCGCTCGTGCTTTTCTTCCGCGAGCCGCGGCGCCGCTGGTACGCGCTGGCGGTGCTCGCCGGAACGCTTCAGGTCCTCGCGGGCTTCCCCGAGCTCGTGCTCCTGACGTGGATTACCGCCGGGCTCTTCGCCGCCTGCGCCGATCCGGCCCCGGGCGGCTTCTTCCGGAAGGCGCGCGCCGTCGCCGGAGCCGGCGCGACGAGCTTCGGCCTCTCCGCCGTTCAGCTGATGCCCCTGATCGCCCTGGTGTCTCGATCCTCGAGGAGCGAGGGCGCCGCAGGCTCGTGGGCGACGTGGTCCGTTCACCCCGGCCGCCTCCCCGAGCTCCTTCTCCCGGGGTTCCTCGGGCCGGTGACCTCGCTCGCCGAGGAATCCTACTGGGGCCGGTTCATCGAGGACGGGCGTTTTCCGTACTTCCTGTCGATCTCGTTCGGGGTCACGTGCGCCGGCCTCGTCCTGGCGAGCGTCGCCGGCGTGGGCATCGGCGTCCTCCCCCGCCGGCTCCGGCTGGGGCTCGCCGCGTTCGCCCTGGCGTGCGTCGTGGCGAGCCTCGGCCGCCACCTGCCGGGACTCTCCGACGTCGCCGCGCTCCCCGTCCCGCTCTTCCGGTACCCGGTGAAGTTCCTCGCCGGGGCACTCCTTCCCGCCGCGCTCCTGGCGGCCGACGGCCTCGCACGGCTCACCGACGCGCGCTCGGGCCGACTGGGGAGCGCGGTCGCCGTCGCGCCGTTCGGCGTGGCCCTCTCGTTCCTCGCGTGGGAGCGGGCCGCGCCGGACGCCTTCCAGGCGACTTTTTTCAGGGCCTCCCCGAGCCTCCTGGCAACGCACGGGCTCGACCGGGTCCTTCTCCAGGCCGCCCTCGTCGGCGGCGGGTTCTGGGCCCTGTCGCTCACGCGCCCGGGCGGGCCCGCGAGACGGTACGGCCTCCTCCTCCTGCTCACCGTCGAGCTCGCCCTCGCCGGCCGCCCCGTGAACTCCTACGCCCCCCGCACTCTGCTGACGTCGGAGCCGCCGCTGGCGGCGACGGTGCGATCCGTCGCGGCGGACGGACGGCTCTACCGCCACGAGCCAGGCGGGCCCGAGCGGATCGTGGCTCCGTCCGACGACATCCTCTGGCTCGCCGGTCGTACCCTCGGGTCCCTCGGGAAGTACACCGCGGCGAGCTTCCGGATTCCCGTCGTCTTCCACGTCGACTACGACGGGCTCGCCCTCCGCCAGATCGTCGCGCTCGGAGAGGAGCTGAAACGACGTCCCTGGAGCGGGCGGCTCCCCGCCCTTTCCGCGGCCGGCGTCGGCGCCGTCCTGACACCCGACCCGTCCGCGTCGGCGGAGCTGCCCCTCGCCGCGCGCGGCTCCGTCCCGGGCGGCGGCACGCTCTACCTCCTCCGGAATCCGGGCGCGCTCCCGCCCGCGCAGTTCGTCACCCAGGCCTGGGGAACGAGCACGATCGAAGGTCAGCTCGGTCTCGTCCTCGACGGGCGCGGCGGTCGCCGCCTGGATCCGCGCGAGACCGTCGTCCTGACCGGAAGCGACCGGCCCTCTCCCCCCGGCCCCTGCACGTCGACCGTCCGGCGGTTCGAAGGCGGCCCGGCTTACGCGCGTTACGAGGTGGCGAACACCTGCGACGGCTTCCTCGTCTTCTCGACGCCGCTCGACGACGGCTGGCATGCCCGGGTGGACGGGCGGTCCGTTCCGGTCCTTCGCGCGAACTACGCCTTCCAGGCCGTTCCCCTGGCCGCAGGACGCCACGAGGTCCGGCACGCCTACGTCCCGGAGGGTCTCGTCGGCGGCCTCGCGATCACCGGGCTCTCCGCGCTGCTCCTCCTGATGGTCCTCCGGAGGCCGGCCAGGAGGCCGTTCCACCGCCCGCCGCCAGGCCCTGCTACGTCCCCCATTCGAGGTTGAGACCGACCGTGACCCTGTCGGTCGGCTTCAGCGTCGCGACGAGGTCGAGGAGCCCCCGGTCGTCGGCGTCGTTCCCAGGCTGCTCGGGGCCGGACATCTGATTCGCGGTGAACGAGGCCTTCGGGCTCGGGGTCAGCGTGAGGCCCGCGCCGCGCGTCCTGCCGGTGTCGTGGTCCTTCACGTCGGCCCAGCCGTTGACGAGCAGGACGTTGGCCGAGACGGCGCTCATGAAGCTCTCGTGGGTCCTCGGCCACACGCGCGAGCGGGCCGAGGTGATGCGGATGATGACGACGCCGATCGCCTACGAGACGACTCCGCGCGAGCCGCACAACGGCGATCTCGTCATGCGGGACGGGCTCCCCGAGACCGAGGAGTGGGTGCGGGGGCCCTGGAAATAGGGGGCCGGCGCCATCCTAGGGGCCTGCGTTCCAGCCGCGGTAGAGGGGGATCGGAGGCGGCGTCTTCGGCCGGCCCAGGACGAAGCGGCACCACCACGGGTGGCGCAGCCCCTCCGTGATCCGCCCCGGGGAGATTTTCGACGTCCCCGCGAGCCGCTCGAGGAAGAGGATGTTCGTCTCGGCGAACCGCCCCCCCTCCCGCCAGATCCGGTACTTCATCTCGATCTGGTAGGCGTAGCCCGACGCACGGACCCGGGGAACGCCGATGCGGCGGAGCATCTCCGCCCGATAGCAGCAGAAGCCCGCCGTCAGGTCGTAGCAGGGGACGCCGGTCACCCACCGGCAGTAGATGTTCGCGAACGCGGAGAGGAGGACGCGGCGCAGCGGCCAGTTCAGGACGCTCACGCCGTTGAGGTACCGCGAGCCGACGACGAGGTCCGCCTCGGCGGAGAGGTCGAGGAGAAGCGGAAGAAAGACCGGCCCGTGGGAGCCGTCCGCGTCCATGGAGATGATCTGGCCGAAGCCCCTCTCCAGCGCCCAGGCGATCCCGTCCTTGTAGGAGCCCGAGAAGCTCCTCGGGGGCGCATGCCGGAGGAGGTGAAGTCGCTCGAACTCTCCCCGCAGCGCCTCGACGACGTCGGAGGTCCCGTCCGGCGAGGTTCCGTCCGCCGAGGTCTCGTCGACGACGAGGAGGGAGACTCCGGGCAGCGCCGAGAAGACCGAGCGGACGTGGCGTTCGATCGTGTCTCGCTCCCGGTACGTGGGAGTGACGACGACGGTCGACGCCTGGAGGTCGTGGGCCCGGGGGAAACCTCGCGAGGTCGAAAAGACCGGGGCTCAGCACGACGTCTCGGCGTCGCCCCGGACGGTTTCGGCGGGATTCACCCGGCAATTCTACGCATCGACACCCCGGGCCCGGAGGGCGGAACGCCTCGGGCGGGCCTCGAAAGACGTATGGATCCGGGGACTACCTGTTCTTCGTCGAGAGCTGGACCGGGGTCACCGCGTCGCGGTCGACCTCCTTCGTCCGGATCCTCACGACCCTCTCGAGCGGCGTGACGAAGATCTTCCCGTCGCCGACCTCCCCCGTGCAGGCTGCCGCGACGATCGCGTCGATGGTGACGTCGACGAACGGTTCCGAGACGCCGATGTCGAACCGGATCTTGTCGTGGAACTCGTAGACGAGGGGCTGCCCCCGGTAGCTCTCCAGGACGACCTTCTCGCCCCCGTGCCCGGAGACGCGGGAGATCGTGAGGCCCTCCACCTCCGCGGCGAAGAGCGCGGCCTTGACCGCCTCGAGCTTCTCGGGACGAACGATGGCAGTGATCATCTTCACGGTCTCTTCTCCTTTCACTTTCCCGAGGCGGCGGGTACCGGCACCGCGCGGGGAAGGACGACGGGCCTGTCCGAGGGGGCGGCGAAGACGGGAAACGACACGGAGGTGCCATCGCCCGGGTAGGCCGGGGCCGAGACCTCGTGGAAGTCGAGGCCCTGCATCTCCTGCTCGGGCGTGACGCGCATTCCGACGGTGAGGTCGAGGACCTTGAAGAGGACGAGGCTCGTCACGCCGACCCAGAGGACGTTCGCACCGATGCCGACGAGCTGGGCCGTGAGCTGGCTGGAGTCCCCGTAGAAGAGCCCCGTCACGCCGGCCGACGAGCCGCCGTTCCAGCCGCCTCCGTACGTCCCGTCGGCGAAGAGGCCGAGGGCGACGAGCCCCCAGGTGCCGTTGACGCCGTGGACCGCGATGGCGCCGACGGGGTCGTCGATCTTCATCCTGTTCTCGATGAAGAGCGCCGCCTCCACGACGAGGACTCCCGAGACCGCCCCGATGAGGACGGCGACGGGCGCGTTGACGAACGCGCAGGGCGCCGTGATCGCGACCATCCCGGCGAGCATTCCGTTCACCGCCATCGACGAATCGGGGCGCCGGAACTTCTTCCAGGTGTAGAGGAACGCGAGGAGGGAGCCGGACGCCGAGGCGAGCATCGTGTTCGTCGCCACGACGGCGAGCCTCAGGTCGGTCCCGGCGAGCGTGGAGCCGGCGTTGAACCCGAACCAGCCGAACGCGAGGATGAGGCAGCCGAGCATCGCCATCGGGACGTTGTGCCCCGGGATCGCCTGCGCCTTCCCCTTGACGTACTTGCCGATCCGCGGGCCGAGGACCCATGCCCCCGTCAGCGCCATGACGCCGCCGGTGAGGTGGACGACGCCCGAGCCGGCGAAGTCGACGTAGCCGTGGCCCAGCCCGGCGTACTTGCCGAGGGTCGAGAGCCAGCCGCCTCCCCAGGCCCAGCAGCCGAAGACCGGGTAGATCAGGCCCGACGCGACGAGGGCGTAGATCACGAACGCCGAGAGCTTCCAGCGCTCGGCCATCGAACCGGTCGGGATCGTCAGCGCCGTGTCCATGAAGACCATCTGGAAGAGGAAGATGGCGAAGGCGGAGACGTCGTACGAGACCCCGGTGAGGAAGAAGCCCGAACCGCCGAAGAGCCCCTGGAGGTTTCCGCCGATCGTCGGTCCGAAGAGCTCGTTCATCTCGGCCGGGGCCGTGAGGAGCGCTCCCATCGGCGCGCCCGAGCCTCCCATCTGGAGGGCGAAGCCCGTGGCCCAGAAACCGAGGATGCCGAGCCCGTAGACCATGAAGTTCATCGTCATGGTGTGGGCCGCGTTCTTGGCGCGCGTGAAGCCCGTCTCGGCGAGAGCGAACCCCGCCTGCATGAACATGACGAGGAACCCGCACATCAGGACCCAGACGAAGTTGAGGGCGACGCGCGTCTGCCCGACCGCCGCGCCCACCTCCTCGAGCGTCGGCTGTCCGGCGGTCTTCGCCGGGACGTTCGTGATGCCGCCGGTGCCGGCCCCGGACGGATCGCCCGCCAGGAGCGATCCGCACCCGAGGAGGAGCACCGCCAGGGCGATGACCGTCGTGAGCCGTCTGGTTCGATTCATCTTCCGACCTCCCGTTTCTGTTCTCCGCGACGTCCAGGGCGAAACCCGTGCTTGCCGCCCCGCAGCGCAGGAACGGTGCCTCTCCGGGCTGAGGAGGAGTCAGCGGCCTAAACATCTCGCCTGTCTCCTGTTACGGCCACGTTTTCTTCGAGGCGCCGATTCGGTTTTGGCTACATTTTTGCGACATCAGCACACTGAGCCCACATAAATGTCATATGTAGATTCGGCAGCCTCTCCCGGGATCGGGGCCTCCCCGGCCCAGGAATCATTCGACGACGACCGACGAAAGCTCGGCACCTCGTCGTCGCGACGTTTTCGTCATAAATCGACAGAAGCACGACAATTACGTCAGAAATAGCCGCGCTTCGGAGGCCCGGGGCCGTTGGAGGATCATTCGTCCGTCCCGGCTTCGGGAGGAGGACGCGTGAGGGCTCTCTGCTACGAACGGCATGGCGACCCGAGAGACGGGGTCGTGAAGAACGTCTTCGACCCGAGGCCCGGCCCCGGGCAACTCGTCGTCCGCGTCGTGGCGGCCGCGCTGAACCCGGCCGACTGGAAGATCGTCGAGGGAAAGTTCCCCTTCCTTCTCCTCCCGAAGACGCCGTTCGTTCCCGGATGCGAGGCGGCGGGCATCGTCGAGGCGATGGACGCGCGCGTCTCCGGATTCCGCGCCGGCGACGAGGTGATCGTCTCGACCGGCCTCCGCGGCGCCCTCGCCGAGAAGGTCGCCGTGTCGGCGCTCCAGGTGGCGAGAAAACCCGCGAACCTCTCGTTCGAGGAGGCCGCCGCGATCCCCGCCGCGGGCCAGACCGCCCTCCAGGCGCTCTGCGACGTGGCCGGCGTGAAGGCCGGCCAGCGGCTCCTCGTGAACGGCGCCGGCGGAGGCATCGGGACCTTCGCCGTCCAGGTCGGAAAGCTCCTCGGCGCGCACGTGACGGCCGTCGCGAGCGCAGGCAAGCACGAGATCCTCTCCGGCCTCGGCGCCGACGCCCTCCTCGACTACCGGAAGGACGACTTCACGAGAGCCCGCCAGGAGTGGGACGTGGTCTTCGACGTCGTGCCGAACAGGAGCTTCGGGGAATGCTCCCGGGTCCTTTCCCGCGAGGGCGTCTACGTCACGACGCTTCCGGGCGCGGGGCCGCTCTTCGCATCTCTCGGGGCCTCGTTCCGGGCGCCGTTCGGATTCCGGAAGCGGTGCCGCTGGGTGATCCTGAAGCCCCGCGGAGCGGACCTCGACCGGCTCGTGGGCTGGGCGGGCGAGGGGAGGCTGAAGCCCGTCGTCGGCAAGGTCGCCCCCCTCGACCAGGCGGCCTGGGCCCTATCCGACCTCTCGGCCGGGCACGCGACGGGAAAGACCGTCGTGAGGGTCGCGTGAGCCGGTTCGTCGTTGCGCCACCGCCGCGAGTGGAGACGCCGCGAGCTTCCCCGTCACCGGTTTCGAGCACGCCTCGCTGAGCCTCCGCCCTGTCCGCCGGGGCTGACCCTTCGGGCCACGGCGGCCCCGGGTGCTACATTCCGCCCCCCGAGCCCGGCCGAAAGGCCCGAGCGGAAAGCTGCATGACCGACCCGAACCACGCCCTCGCGGCCGAGATCGCCCGCCGCCGCACCTTCGCGATCATCAGCCACCCCGACGCCGGCAAGACGACGCTGACGGAGAAGCTCCTCCTCTACGGCGGCGCCATCCACCTCGCCGGGTCGGTGAAGTCGCGCAAGGCGACCCGGCACGCCACGAGCGACTGGATGGAAGTGGAGAAAGAGCGCGGCATCTCCATCACGACGAGCGTCATGCAGTTCACGTACGCCGGGTGCCACGTGAACCTCCTCGACACCCCGGGCCACAACGACTTCAGCGAGGACACCTACCGGACCCTCGCCGCCGCCGACTGCGCCGTCATGCTCATCGACGCCGCCAAGGGGGTCGAGCCGCAGACCGTGAAGCTCTTCAAGGTCTGCCGCCTCCGGAAGATCCCGATCGTGACCTTCGTCAACAAGCTCGACCGGGCCGGGCGAGATCCGTTCGACCTCCTGGACGAGGTGGAGAAGGTTCTCGGCATCCCCTGCTCCCCCGCCTCCTGGCCCATCGGCTCGGGAACGGACTTTCAGGGGGTCTACGACCGCTGGCACAAACAGCTCCTCCGCTACGAACGGGGCGAGACGAAGGGCGCCAAGCTCGCCGCCGAGACCTTCGACCTGGGGGATCCCGCCCTGGCGGACGAGCTCGGGTCCGAGGCCCACGCCCGCCTCGTCGAAGAGCTCGCGATGCTCGACGCCGCCGGGATGCCGTTCGACCAGGACCTCTTCCTCGCCGGCGAGCTGACGCCCGTTTTTTTCGGGAGCGCCCTGAACGACTTCGGCGTCGAGCCCTTCCTCGCCCGCTTCCTCGAGCTGGCGCCGGCTCCGGCGCCGAGGGACTCCTCGGCCGGGATCGTGGAGCCCTCGAGCCCCTCCTTCTCCGGCTTCGTCTTCAAGATCCAGGCGAACATGGACCCGGCCCACCGCGACCGCGTCGCCTTCGTCCGCATCTGCTCGGGGAAGTTCACGCGCGGCATGGAGGTGAAGAACGCGCGCTCCGGCCGGCCGCTGAAGCTGAACAAGCCGCTCCAGTTCCTCGCCCAGGAGCGAACGCTCGTCGAAGAAGCGTGGGCGGGCGACGTCCTCGGCCTCTGGGATTCCGGCTCGCTCCGGATCGGCGACACGATCTGCGAAGGCCCCGTCGTCGAGTACGCCGGGATCCCCCGCTTCTCCCCCGAGCTCTTCTCGCGCGTCGTCCTCCTCGACCCGATGAAGAGAAAGCAGCTGAAGAAGGGGCTCGACCAGCTCTCCGAGGAAGGGGCCGTCCAGGTCTTCTACGACCCGGTCCGCCTCGAACGGGACCCGATCCTCGGCGCGGTCGGCGCTCTCCAGTTCGAGGTGATCCAGCACCGGCTGCGCGCCGAGTACGCCGCCGAGGTCTCGTTCGTCCGCCTCCCGCACCAGATCGCCCGCTGGATCGAGACCGAGGGCTTCGTCCCGCGCGACTTCGACGACCCGGGCCACACCGAGCTCCTCGCCGACGGCGAAGGCCGCCCCCTCGTCCTCTTCGAGAGCGAGTGGCACTTCGAGCGGGCGAAGAAGACGAACCCGAAGCTCTCGTTCGCGGCCGCCGTCCAGCCGGCGCGGGCGAAGTAGGCTTCCGCGAACCCTCTTCCGTCTGCCTCCGTATGACTGGGTGGAGGAACGCATGAAAGGTCCGAAAGTCCGCGTGGAGGAAGTCGAGGTCACGGGCGAGAAGCTCCTGGCAACCGTAAAGGAGCTGATCCACCAGGGGAACGTGCGGCGCATCGTCCTCCGGAACGCGAAGGGAGTAACGCTCCTGGAGATCCCGCTCGTCGTCGGAATCGCGGGGGCGGTTCTCGTCCCTGTCTGGGCCGCGATCGGGGCCCTGGCCGCGCTCGTCGCCAGGCTCACTCTCGTCATCGAGCGGGTCCAGGACGCGCCCGCCCCGCCGGCGAGCGACGATGAACCCGCCGAGACGCCCGTAGCGTCTGCGAAGCCGGCCGCCAGAAAAGCCCCGCGCCGGAAGACGCCGCCCAGGCGCTGATCTCTGCCGGCAAGCAAGGCCCCGGCCCGGGTGCGGCCCGGGCCTTGCGTTGCAGAGGTCATGTCGATTCCGGAATCCTTCTATAAGGAGCTCCTCGACTCGCTCACCGACGGCGTCGACTTCGTCGACCAGGACCGGTGGATCACCTACTGGAACCGGGGGGCCGAGGCCATCACGGGCGACAGCGCCGCCGACGTCATCGGTACGAGCTGCTGGGACAACCTCCTCCGGCACGTCGACGGGAACGGGAAGGAGCTCTGCCACGACGGCTGCCCCCTGGCCGCCACCGTTCTCGACGGCGCCGGCCGGGACGCGGACGTGGCGCTCCTCCACAGGGACGGCTACCTGGTGCCCGTGAAGGTGAGGTCCGCGGCGATCCGGGACGAGACGGGCGGGATCGTCGGGGCCGTCGAGACGTTTCAGGACGAGACGGCGCACGTGGAGACGCTCCAGCGCGTCGAAGAGCTCCGCCAGCTGACCTACCTCGACGCCCTCACCGGCGCCGGGAACCGCCGCTACGCGGAGGCCGAGCTCGGCGTGCGGCTCGCCGAGCTGAAGCGCCACGGTTTCCCGTTCGGCCTCCGCTTCGTCGACGTGGACCACTTCAGGAAAGCCAACGACATCCACGGCCACGAAGCCGGGGACGCCGTCCTCCGGATCGTCGCCTCCACGTTCCGGCACGCGGCACGGACCCACGATTTCGTCGGGCGCTGGGGAGGCGAGGAGTTCCTCGTCGTGGCGGCCCACGCCCCGCCCGGGACTCTCCAGGCGATCGGAGACCGCATCCGGACCCTGGTGGAACGGACGGTGACCCCGACAGCTTCGGGTCCTCTCTCCGTGACGATCTCCGTCGGCGCGGCGCTCGCCCGCCCGGACGACACGCCAGAGAGCCTCGTCGCCCGGGCCGACGAGCCGATGTACCAGGCTAAGAAGGCCGGTCGGAACAGGGTGGTTGCCGAGGTCTGAGTCCGGGCGGGCACTCCGCTTTCCCGCGGCGCCCCGGGGGCGTGCCCATGGACGAGACAGGGTCGAAAGCCGGGGGGCGACGCGACACGGCTGACGAGTGTCGTGACAGGTCTGTCACAGCCCGGATCCTGATCGTCGACGATTCGTGAACGCTCCGCGCCGTCGTGAGCCGGATCGACGAGGCCGCCGGCCATGCGCCCGATCGGCGAGAGCACCCGCGAGGTCTTCCCTCTGTTTCCGAACCGGCACGCCCCTTGCTCCTGTCCCTTCGATGTCGACCACCGTTCCGTCGTTTGCCGCTCACCCGGCCGAAGTCCTCGCGGCGAAGGACCAGATGTGTGCCGTGCCCGCACACCTCGCGGGACCGGCGCCAAGGAGACGCAAATGAACTGTCATCCCGTCCGCGCGATCACCCCGGGCCCCTTCCGGACGGACCTTCTCCTCCCGGGCGCGGGCCTGCCGAGGATCCTGATCGTCGACGACGAGCCGCACGCGCTCCGGATCTTCTCCGCGTTCCTCTCCGCCGCCGGGATGGAGACCGTGACCGCCGCCTCCGGCGAGCTCGCGCTCGAGCTCCTCGACACCGGGTCTTTCGACACCCTCCTCACCGACGTCCGGATGCCGGGCCTCGACGGAGTCGCGCTCCTCCAGGCGGCCCGGAAGCGCGACGCCGACCTCCCGGTCATCCTCGTGACCGGTTGCCCGGCGGCGGACCTTTCCGAGGACACGATGGAGATCGCCCCCGCCGGCCTCCTCCTCAAGCCGGTTTCGGGAGACCTGCTCGTGCGAACCGTCGCGAGGACGGCCCGATTCTGCCGCCTCGCCCGCTTCGCCCATCACCGCGCGTCGGCCGAGCCTCTGCCGGAGCCACAGTTACTCCAGGGCCCCGGCGTCGTCCCCGCGTTCTCCCGCGCGCTCTCGTCCCTCTACCTGGCCTGGCAGCCGATCGTCCGCTCAACGGACGGCGCGACCTACGGTCACGAGGCGTTCGTGAGGACTCTCGAGCCCACGCTGGAGAATCCCGCCACGTTCTTCGGCGTCGCCCAGGATCTCGACAGGCTCGTCGACCTGGGCCGGGCCGTCCGGCGGACCGCGTCCTCGGAGATCGCCGGGTTCCCGGGCGAGACGCTCTTCGTCAACGTCCACCCGTCCGAGCTTCACGACGACGCTCTCTCCGACCCCGATTCCCCTCTCTCCGCGCTGGCCAGATCGATCGTCCTGGAGGTGAGCGACCGGGCCCCTCTCAAACCCGGGGGCGCCGCCCGGGCCCGGCTGCAGAAGCTGCGCCGCCTCGGCTTTCGGATCGCCATCGACGACCTCGGCTCCGGCTCCACGGACCCGGGAACTCTCGCCTGGCTCGAGCCCGAATTCGCCAAGCTCGACATTCCGCTCGTCTCCGGGCTCGACACCGACCCGGCCAAGCAGACCCGTGTCCACCTGCTGACGAAGACCCTTCACGAGCTCGGGATCGCCGTCGTGGCGGAGGGGATCGAAACGACCGGCGAACGGGAAGCCGCCATCGACCTGGAGGTCGACTTTCTGCAGGGCTTCCTCTTCGGGCGCCCGAAACCGGTTTCCGCCCTGCTTTCCCCGACCTGAAAGCTTCCGTCAGCTCTGGTCGGCCAGCCCCGGCTTCCCCCAGAACCACCCCTGCCCGTATTCGGCGCCGAGCTCGCGAAGGATGTCGGCCACGGGACCCCGCTCGATCATCTCGGCGACGACGGTCTTGCCGAGCGCGTGGGCGACCGCCACCATCGCGCCGACGAGGGCGCGGTTCGTGGGGTTCGTGTCGAGGTCGCGGACGAAGGAGCCGTCGATCTTGACGAGGTCGACCGGGAGCGCCTGAAGGTAGGCGAACGACGAGAAGCCGGTTCCGAAGTCGTCGAGGGCGAAGCCGCAGCCGAGCTCCTTCAGGCGCCGGGCCCAGCGCTGCAGCCCCGCGATGTCGGCGATGGCGGCGGTCTCGGTGATCTCGAAGGTCAGGGCCCCCGCGGGGAGAGCGCTCGCGACGACGAGCGCCTCGATCTCGGCCAGGAGCGTCCGGTCCCCGAGGCTCGTCCCGGAGAGGTTCACGAAGAGGCGACGCCCCGGCGAGGCCGTGAGGAGGCCGATGGACCGGGTCACGACCCAGCGGTCGAGCGAGGGCATCAGGCCGAACCGCTCGGCGGCGGTGAGGAAGGCCCCGGGAGCGATCAGCGCCCCGCTCTCGTCGACGAGGCGGACGAGGATCTCCTCGTGGTCGGCCTTGCCGGTGGCCAGCGAGACGATCTTCTGGGCCAGGAGCTGAAGCCTGCCGTCCCGGATGGCGTCCTTCACCCGGGCGGCCCAGCGTCCCAGATCGTCCATGGCACGCCGCCCGGCCGTGTCGTCGGCGCAGGAGACCCAGCGGTTCCGGCCCGCCTCCTTGGCGAGGTGAAGGGCGGCATCCGCGAGCGAGAGGGTCGCCGCGGCCGGTCTCGACGGCAGGACGGGCGCGAGCCCCAGGCTCGCCGTCACGTCGAAGACGATCCCTTCGGAGGCGAACCGCATCCCGTCGACGGAGGCGCGAAGCGCCTCGGCGACCGCCTCGGCCTCCGCCAGGGGAGTCCGGGGAAGGAGCACCGCGAACTCGTCCCCCCCGAACCGGTAGAGCGTGGCGCCGGGAGGGAGGACCATGGAGAGCCGCTCGGCGAGGCCCACGAGGAGCCGGTCGCCGGCCGGGTGGCCGAGGGCGTCGTTGAGGAGCGCAAAGCGGTCGACATCGAGCATGAGGACCGTGCCGGACGGCGTATCCGCCCCCGCCGCGACGATCTGCTCGATGTCCTCCCGGAGGACGGCCTGGTTCGGGAGCCCGGTCAGGACGTCGCGCGTCGCCAGGCTCTGGATGACCTCGTCCTGCTTCTTCCTCTGGGTGACGTCCTGCTTGATGGCGACGAAGTGGGTGATCGATCCGCCGTCGCCCTTCACCGGGGTGATCGCCATCTCCTCGACGTAGAGCGTGCCGTCCTTCCGGCGGTTGTAGAGCTCGCCCCTCCAGACGCCGCCGGCCTTGATCGTCTCCCACATCTGCCGGTAAAACGCCTCGCGCTGGACTCCGGACCTGAGGACCCGCGGGTTCTGCCCGCGCACCTCGTCGAGGTCGTACCCGGTCATCTCCGTGAAGGCCGGGTTCGCCCAGGCGATCGCCCCTTCCGAGTCGGTGATCACGATCGCGTCGGCCGCCGCCTCGAGCGCCGAGTTCCGGAGCTTCAGCTCCCGTTCCGCCTCGCGGCGGGCGACGCGCATCGCCCAGGCCTCCCGGGCGGAGCGAACCGCGTGAGGGAGGCGGGAGAGGCGTTCCTTGAGGACGTAGTCGTCGGCCCCCGCCTTGATGCAGTCCGCGGCGGTCTCCTCGTCGATCGCCCCCGTGACGACGATGAACGGCAGCTCGGGGCGTTCCCGCCTCACGACCGCGAGCGCCGCCAGGCCGTTCCAGCCCGGCAGCGAGTAGTCGGCCAGGACGATCTCCGGGTCGAGCCGGACGAGCTCCGCCCGGAAACTCTCCTCGGTCTCGACGCGCGTCCAGTCGGCGGTGATTCCGGCGCGCCTGAGCTCCCGGATCACGAGCTCGGCATCGGAGGGGACGTCCTCCAGGACGAGGATGCGGAGGTGGATCGCCGCGGGGGTACCGCCGGTCGTCACGCCCGCCTCACATCGACGCCTGGTTCAGGGTCAGCCAGTAGAGCCCGACCTCGCCCACCACCGCGACGAACTTCTCGAACTCCACCGGCTTCACGATGTAGCTGTTCACCCCCAGCTCGCAGGCCTTCAGGATGTCGGCCTCCTCCCTCGACGAGGTGACGACGACGACGGGGAGCCTTTTCGTCCTCTCGTTCGCCCGGATCCGGGCGAGGACCTCGAGCCCGTTGACCCGCGGAAGCTTCAGGTCGAGGAGGACGACGCGCGGAAGGACCGCCCGGGCCATCCCGTTCTGGGGGAAGAGGAACTCGAGGGCTTCGACGCCGTCGCAGGCGACGTGAACGGGGTTGGCGAGGCGAGCCCGCTTGAAGGCCCGGAGCGTCAGCTCGACGTCGTCGGGGTTGTCCTCGACGAGAAGAAGGTCGGGGCTTTCGGTCGCCATAATTCAGCTTCTCCGTCGTCCGGAAAGGAGATCGTGAATCGCATTCGCCCGTCCGGCTCGACTTCGGCACGAACCGTTCCGTCGAGCCTCGAGACGAAAGACCTCGCCCATTCCCGTTCGGATACCCGCCATCCGCGAACCTCCGCTCGGCGCCGTGACGAACGAGGATAGTCCAGGTCGGAGCCGCCGGGAACCTCGCTCCCCGATTCTCGCCCCCCCTGCCCTAGACTCGTGACCTCGGACCGGACGAAGGAGCGAGAACGGCATGGCGACCAGAGGGTCGGACGACAGGATTCCGCGGTACATCGAGGCGGCGGAGGCGCTCCGCGACGGACAGCTCGGCGTCCGCGTCCCCGAGGCCGGATCCACCGACCAGATCGCGCGGCTCGGGGCCGCCCTCAACGACCTCTCCTGCTCGCTCGAGCGCCGGTGGCGCGAGGCCGCCGAGGTCGATGCGATCGCGGCCCGGATCAACGCCGGCCTTCTCCTCGACGACGTCCTCGAGGACTTCTTCCGGGAGGCCCGGGAGATCTTCCCCTACGACAGGATCGGGTTCTCCCTTCTCGAGGACGACGGCACCGTCGTCCGCGCACGCTGGGCCAAGAGCGACCTCGGAGAGCTCCGCCTCGGCAGGGGCTTCGCCGCGCGCCTTTCGGGGAGCAGCCTGAAGTCGATCCTCGAGACGGGCCGGCCGAGGGTCCTCAACGACCTCGCCGCCTACCTCGAGTCGAAGCCCTCGTCGGAATCGACGAGGCTCGTGGTCGAAGAAGGGGTCCGCTCGTCCCTGACCTGCCCTCTCGTCGCCAACGGCGTCCCCGTCGGGTTCATCTTCTTCTCCTCGCGCCACCCGGGCACGTACCGCGACGCGCACGTCGAGGCGTACCAGAGGATCGCGGGCCAGCTCTCGGTCATCGTCGAGAAGGGCCGCCTCATCTCGGAGCTCTCCGAGCAGAAGGCGGCCCTGGAGATTCGCAACCGGTTCATCACCCGGGTCTTCGGCCGCTACGTCTCGGACGCGGTCGTCGAGCGGCTCCTCGAGACGCCCGACGGCCTGCGGCTCGGGGGGGAAAGGCGAACGGTGACGGTCGTGATGACCGACCTCAGGGGCTTCACCCCGGTCGCCGAGAGCCTTCCGCCGGAACGCGTCGTCGCGCTCCTGAACCTCTACCTCGGCACGATGTCGGAAGTCGTCCTCGAGCACGGCGGGACGATCGACGAGTTCATCGGCGACGCCATCCTCGCTCTCTTCGGGGCGCCCATGACCAGGGAGGACGACGCCCGGCGCGCGCTGGAGTGCGCGGTGGCGATGCAGCAGGCGATGGAGCGCGTGAACGCCCGCTTCCGGGAGCTCTCGCTGCCGGTGATGGAGATGGGGATCGGCGTCCACACGGGCGAGGTCGTCGCGGGGAACATCGGCTCGGAGCGGCGCGCCAAGTACGGCGTCGTCGGAGCCGCCATCAACCTCGCCTCGCGCATCCAGGGGTTCACCCTCGGCGGGCAGATCCTCGCCTCGGAAGAGACCGTCCTGGCTGCCGGGCCCCACGTCGCCGCCGGGACGAGATTCCGCGTGAAGGCCAAGGGGGTGCGGGATCCCGTCTCCATCGTCGAGGTCCTCGGCGTGGGGCCGAACCGTCTCGCGCCCGCCTCCGACCCTCTCACGCCCCTCGATTCGCCCGTGGAGGTCGAGGTGGAGAGGGTCGGGGAGGAGGAGCTGCCCCCGCAGAGGGCCGCCGGCCTCCTCAGGGCCGTCGGCAGGTGGGAGGCCGCAGTGGAGACGGGCGCGTCGTTCGCTCCGCGTGACGAGATCCGTCTGACGCTGCCCGGCGGCCTCGAGGTTCGTGCGCGGGTCCTCGGACGGGCGGGCCGGGGCGCCGGCGTGAGGATCCGCTTCGGGGACCTTCCGGAAGAGGCGGCGCGGCTCCTCGGGATGGTGTCGGGCCGGGCCGTCCCTCCAGCCGGGTTCTGACGCTACGCCGGCCCCGTGCGGTTCGACTTCTCTCCCGTGGGACCTTCCCCCTGCAGGGCCGACGGCAGGGAGATCTGGAACGTGGCGCCACAGCCGGGAGCCGAGTCGACCAGGACGGCTCCCCCGCTCTGGGTGACGATGCCGTAGACGGTCGCCAGGCCGAGCCCCGTCCCCTTTCCCTCCGCCTTCGTCGTGAAGAACGGCTCGAAGAGGTGGTCGAGGACGTCCGCCGTCATCCCCTCGCCGGTGTCGCTGATCCTGAGGAGAGCGGTCGCCGGCGAGCCACCGTCGCCGTCGCCGTCGCGGGACTGCACCTCGATCGTCAGCCGGCCGCCAGCCGGCATCGCGTCCCGGGCGTTGACGACGAGGTTGAGGACGACCTGCTCGAGCCGGCCCGGGTCGACACTGACCCAGACGGGCGCGGGTGCCCGGACCTCGAGCTCCACCGTCTCTCCGAGGATCCGCCGGAGCATCGTGTCCATCTCGGCGAGCGCCGCGCGCAGGTCGACCACGTGTGGCTTGAGGACCTGGCGGCGCCCGAAGGCGAGGAGCTGAGACGTCAGCCGGGCGCCCCGGTCCGCGGCACGGACCATCTCCTCGAGCGCCGCCCGGACGTCGTCCGGCCCCTGCGGGTAGCGCAGCAGCAGCTCCGCGTAGCCCCGGATGACGCCGAGGAGGTTGTTGAAGTCGTGGGCGATCCCCCCCGCCATCCGGCCCAGCGCCTCGACCCGCTGGCTCAGCTCGAGCTGCCTCTGCAGAGCGGTCTCGCGGGTCACGTCCCGCTGGACTCCTACGTAGTGGGTGACCGCCCCGGACGCGTCGCGGACGGGCGAGATGGTCGCGTCCGCCTCCACGAGAGTTCCGTCCTTGCGGCGGTTCGTGAATCGCCCGCGCCAGACCTCGCCGCGGGCGAGCGTTTTCCACATCTCCGCGTAGAAGGCCTCGTCCTGCCGCCCGCTCTTGAGGATCCGGGGATTCTGGCCGATCGACTCTTCCTTCGAATACCCCGTGGTCCGTTCGAAGGCCGGATTGACCCAGTGGATCCGGGCGGCGTCGTCGGTGATGACGATCGCCTCGGCGGCCTGCCCGACGGCAGCGGCCAGGAGCCGCCGCTCCTGCTCCGTTCGCCGGGAGACGAGCGCCGCCGTCACGGCCGACGGGAGGCGCCCGAGCCGGTCCTTCAGGAGGTAGTCCGCCGCGCCGGCCCGCAGGCACGAGACGGCGGTCTCCTCGGTGATGGTCCCCGTCACGACGAGGACCGGCGTCGCCGGGGCGAAGCGGCGCGCCACGTCGAGGACGCCGAGCGCATCGAAGCCCGGTAGCGTGTAGTCGGCGAGGATCACGTCCGGCCGGAACTCGGCGAGCGCCCTCGAGAGGCCCTCTTTCGTCTCGACGCGGCACACCTCGAACGCGAGGCCGGCCCGGCGAAGCTCCCGCTCGGCGAGCCTCGCGTCCGCCTCGTCGTCCTCGACCTGGAGGATCCGGAACGTCCCGGTCGGACCTTCCATCGGGATCCATTCTCTCCCCGGTTCGCGCGAGCCGGGCACGCGGCTGGATCCGAAGCGCTTGAGGAGACGTTGAGGTCGGAGCAGAATGGCAACGGAACCTTCGATACTCCAGCTGGCGCACGCCCCCGTCGGGAAGGACGAATCCTCCCCCGCCTGAGAGCTGGCTCGAACATCACGGGTTTCCCGGAGGTTTCTTGACACGGAACGAGATCGAGGCCGAGGCCCGAAGGACGGAAGGGGCGACGACGCCTCGCGGCCGGATTCTCGTCGTCGAGGACGAGCCGGCGCTCAGGGAGCTCGTCGCGCGCGCGATGCGTGCCGAAGGGTACGAGGCGGAGGGCGCCACCACGGGACGGGAGGCGATCGAGGCCCTCGCGGGGCGGCTCTTCGACGTCGTCCTCCTCGACATGAGGCTCCCCGACGGCAACGGCGTGGAGATCCTTCGCCGGATCAAGGAGCGCGACGCCGGCGTGGAGGTCGTCATCCTGACCGGCTTCCCGGACGTCACGAACGCCGTCGAGGCCCTCAAGCTGGGGGCCTACGACTACCTCTCGAAACCCGTCGACCTCGCGGCCCTCACCCGCCTCGTGGCCCAGATCCTCGAGAGGTCGCGACTGCGCGAGGAGGTCCGCTCGCTCCGGAGCCGCCTCGGCGAGCGCCTCGCGGCGCGCGAGTTCGTCGCCGCCTCGCCCGCGCTCCTGGCGGTGAAGGCGGTCCTCGTCGCCGTCGCTCCCACGAGCTCCACGGTCCTCATCGAAGGGGAGACGGGAACCGGAAAGGAAGTCGTCGCCGCCGCCGTCCACCGCCTCTCTCCCCGGCGCGAGAGCCCCTTCCTGCCGATCAACTGCGGCGCCATCCCCTCCGAGCTCCTCGAATCGGAGCTCTTCGGTCACGTTCGAGGGGCCTTCTCCGGCGCCTCCTCCGACACGGCCGGCCTCTTCCGCGCCGCGGAGGGGGGGACCGTCTTCCTCGACGAGGTGACCGAGCTCGCCCCCTCGCTCCAGGTCAAGCTCCTCCGGGTCCTCCAGGAGCGCCAGGTGAGGCCCGTCGGCTCGACGCGGAGCTTCCCGATCGACTGCCGGCTCGTCGCCGCGACGAACCAGTCGCTCGAGGAGGCCGTCCGAAACGGGCAGCTGCGCTCCGACCTCTATTACCGACTCAACGTCGTCCGGGTCGTCCTCCCGCCCCTGCGCGAGCGGAAGGAAGACATTCCCGCCCTCGTCGCCCACTTCCTCCGCGAGCTCAACAACCGATTCGGCCGGCGCGTCCGGGGAGTCTCCGCCGAGGCGATGGAGGTTCTCCTCGCGTATCCGTTCCCGGGAAACGTGAGGGAGCTGGAACACCTCCTCGAACGGGCCCTGGCCCTCGGCGCGACCGAGGAGATCGGGATCGACGACCTCCCCGACCTGCGGCCGAGACGGCTCGGCGGCGCGGAAAGCCCGCTGGAACGCGCCGAGAGGGAGACGATTCTCGAGGTCCTCAGGCGCACCGGCGGCGACAAGGACGCCGCGGCCCGCGAGCTCGGGATCTCGCGCCGCACCCTCTACCGGCGCCTGCACGAGATCGGAGTGGAGGGCGCGGGCTGAGAAGGCGGGGCGGCCCCCGCCGTCAGCGGGCGCCGGGCAGCCAGAGCGACCGCGCCGTCAGGACCCGGTGGTCGAGGCCGGCCGCCTTGTCGAAGAGGGCGAGGAGGGGCGGGAGCGAGGACGGGAACCGCCAGAGATCCTCCCTTCCCCCCGCCCGCGTGAAGGCGTCCGTCCACGCCGGCCACCAGGGCACCGGCCGCGACGCGATCGGCTCCACGACGAGGACCCGCGCCCCGCGCGCCGCCGCGGCGAGGAGCCGTGGCAGGAGGGCGTCCCGCGCCGCCGATTCCAGCTCGTTGACGACCCAGCCGAGGAGGATGCCCCCCTCCGCGGCCGGGAGACGCTCGCCGAGGAGGTCGCCGGACGTCGCCCGACCCCGCAGGCCCAGATCCGCGTAGGTGGCTCGCGCCTCGGAAGCCGCCCAGCCGCTCCGCTCCACCCCCGAGAGCTCGGGGACGCCGCCCGCCGACACGGCCCAGGCGGCGCCCGCCGCGCCCGTGCCGCAGCCCAGGTCGACGATCCGCCGCGGCGGCGGCGAGGAAGCCCCGACGGAGGAGACGATCTCCCGCACCGTGAGGTAGTGGAGCGGCCCGAAGAAGAGGGCGAAGGCGGCCCGCTTTCCCGCCCCGTCGAAGACGGCCCCCGAGCCGATCCGGCCGCGCCGCTCGACGTAGAGCGACGAGAGCGCCTGGAGCCCCTTCCGCACCTCGGGAAACGAGAGCGCGGCGAGGTGGCGCTTCTCGAGGCTTTCGATCCATCGCTCGAAGGGCGGGTCGGTCATCGAGGTCCTTCTCCCTCCCGCTTCCGCGATCACCGCGCCGGAATCGTCTTCGCGACCGCCGCTCCCGCGGCTTCCACGGCCCCAAGCGCTCGCGCGGCGGCGGCTTCGGAGAGCGCCTTCACGGCCTCGGCGGAGGGGGGCGCCTTCCGCCAGGCGGCGCGCGCGGACTCGACCTCGCGGAACGTTTCCTCCTCGGCGGCCAGGAGGAGCGGGAGCGCGGCGGAGCGGACCGCTGCGAGCGCGCGCCGGTCCATGTAGCGCTTCTTCTCGCCACGGATCTCGGGATAGAGCCGGTCGCGCAGGGCCAGCGAGCCCTCGGCCAGGGGCGAGGCTTCCTTTCGGGGAGAGAGCCCCGCGGGCACGGCCCGCGCCGCCGGGAAGACCGGAACGGCGGCCCCCGTCACCGGCAGGCTCGGCACGAGCCACATCGCCGCCGCCGCCGGCCCCTCGCCCGCGGCCGGCGCCTCCAGGACGACGGCCGACACGGTGTCGAGCCGGCAGACGCTGTCTCCCGTGTAGAGGAGCGGCGGCCCCGCCTCGACCCCGGTCGAGCCGATCGCCGGGTTCTCCACGTCCCGCGCGGCCGTCCGGAGGATCGCCCGGGCGTCGAGCTTCCCCGCCGCGGCGAGCGGGCCGAGGAGCTCCATGCCGCGGGCCTCCCGGAGGAAGCCCGAGCCCGAGACCGTGCCTCCGGTCCGGCTGTAGTTCGACCGGACGAGGAGCCCCTTCGCCCCGTCGCTGGCCGCCGCCGCGTCGAAGCGGACGTAGCCCTTCTTCCCCGTCTCGAACGTGGCGGCGCCCCCGTTCGCGTCGATGACACCGAAGTTGGCCGAGACGTCCCGTCCGCCGGAGTTGGATTTCGCCAGGAGCGCCTCGAAGTCCTCGACCGTCGCGCAGGTCTGCAGGGCGAGCTTCATCAGCGTCCCCTCGCCGACGGTGTCGCCGCTCTCGAGGTTGTAGGAGGCCGAATTCATGATCGCGAACCCCTCAGCGTTCACGCCCGCCCAGATCTGGAGGCCCATCGTGTCGCCCCGGTTCACGAGGCCCACGTACGGGTACTTCCCGTCGACGAGATAGACGACCTGGTTGTCGGAGCCGTCCGCGTCGCGGTTCTTCCAGAGCATCGCCCGGCCCGTCGCCGAGGCCTCCCTCGAGACGACGGCCGTGGTGCAGGCCGCGGCGCGCGGCGCCGCGGGGACCAGGAAGAGGGACGCGAGGGCGAAGACGACGAGAGAGCGGGGCTGGTGCGTCAAGGGGTCCTCCTCGAACGGGCCATCTTAGCCGGGACGCGCCGCCGGGTCCGTCCGGACGCCACCCCGGCTTGGCTCGATTCGCCCGCCAGCCCCGCTCCCGTCGGCGCCCGGGGCGTGGCAGAGTGCGCGCATGAAGGACCGACCCCGCCGCGAGACCTTCCTCCCCTTCTCCCGCCCGATGATCGGAGAGGAGGAGATCGCCGAAGTCGTCGACACGCTCCGCTCCGGATGGGTCACGACCGGGCCGAAGACGGCGCGGTTCGAGGAGGAGCTGAAGGCCTTCAACGGCGTTCCCCACTGCCTCGCCCTCCTGAACGCGACGACCGGCCTCGAGATGACGCTCGGGGCGCTCGGCATCGGGCCCGGCGACGAGGTGATCACGACCGCGCACACGTTCGTCTGCACGGTCTCCAACGTCGTCCTCCGGGGAGCCGTCCCGATCCTCGTCGACGTCGAGCCCGACACGATGAACCTCGACGCCGAACGGATCGAGGAGAGGATCACGCCCCGGACGAAGGCGATCGTCCCGGTCCACTACGGCGGGCTCCCCTGCCGGATGGAACGGATCTGGGAGATCGCCGCCCGCCACGGCCTCGCGGTGATCGAGGACGCCGCCCACACGATGGGGCGCGCTACGCCGGCCGGCGCATCGGCTCGGACCCGCGCTCGGTCTTCCGTCTACAGCTTCCACCCGAACAAGAACATGACGACCCTCGAGGGGGCGCGATCGCTTTCCACGACGAGCGCCACGCCGCGTACTTCCGGCTCCAGCGCTTTCACGGCATCGCCCGCGGCGAGGGGACGCCCTTCCCCGACGGCTCGCCCCTCTACGACGTCCCGATGCCGGGGCGCAAGTCGAACTTCATGGACGTCCAGGCCGCCGTGGGCCTCCACCAGCTGAAGAGGCTCGACGGCTTCGCCGCGCGCCGCGGCACCCTCGCCCGCCTCTATCTCTCGCTCCTCGCCGACGTCCCCGAGGTGGAGCTCCCGGCCGACGGCGACGCCGTCCGCGAGCACTGCTGGAACCTCTTCGTCCTGCGCAATCGCCCGGAAAGGACGGGCCTCTCGCGCGACGAGCTGATGAGCGCGCTGAAGGCCGAGAACGTCGGCACCGGGGTGCACTGGCAGGGGCTCTTCGGCTTCTCCTTCTACCGCGACTACTTCGCGAAGCACCCCGAAGGGCTCCCGAAGGACGGCCTACCCCACGCCACGCGCGCGACGGACAACCTCATGTCTCTCCCCCTCTGGCCCGGCATGACCGAGGACGACGTCCTCGACGTCGTCGCCGCGCTCGAACGCGTCCTCGCCCGCCGCCGCTGACTTCGGATTCCGGAGGGAATCTCCGTCCGCGAGTCGACCGGTTCGCCCGGCCCCTTCCTCCCGGGTAGCGGCACCATTATTGCGTTTCACTGAGAGAACATGGGAGGAACACCGCCATGCCCCTCCTCGGTGACACACATGACACGCGCCGTGCCAGCGGCGTCACGCCCGTCCTTCCGACCGATGCGGCCAACGGCGCTTTCTCCCTGCTCGAGGCCGACGTCCTCCGGGCCCGATCCCGGAACGAGGCGCTGGCGCTCGTCCTCGTCTCTGCCGACCAGCTCGACGAGATCGGGGAAACCCAGGGCGCCTGGATGCGGGAGGCCGCCGTCGCCGCCGTCTCCTTCCGCATCCGTCAGGTGACCCGCTCCGGCGAACGGATCTTCCGGCTTCCCGGTGGCGGCGTCGCGGTCGCGATCCGGTCCTGCCCGCCGAAGTTCCTGGCATCCGTCGCCCAGCGGCTCCTCGACGCGGTCCTCTCGGCTCCCCTCGTCGGACCCGACGGTGCCATCCCTCTCTCGGCGTCCGCGGGGATCGCCCTCCTGCGTTCCGGCGGCGAGCGTGCGCCGCAGCTGATCGAACGCGCCCTGAAAGCTCTCTTCGAGGCCCAGGAGGCCGGAACCTGTCAGCTGCGCGCGGCGCCCGAAACGGCCGCGGAGCTCCCCTCCTGACCCGGACGGTCCGGGGAGGACTTCGCCCGCTCCTCCCCGTCCGGCCTCCGGCCAGGCGGCCGCGGGGTCCGGGTCGTCAGTTCTGCTCGCGCAGGTCGCTCGCCGGCATCCGGCGCAGGATCCGATAGAGCGACGAACGGCTGATTCCGAGAAGGCTGGCCGCCTCGAGGCGGTTTCCGCCCGTCTTCTTCAGCGCCTCTTCGAGCTTCTCGGGCGTGACGTCCTCCAGCGCGGTCCGGCCCGCCTTGCCGTCGTCGCTGGCGGGGAGCATCTGGCTGCGCGCCCAGAGCGACGAGAAATCCGTCGGTCCGAGCTCGTCGCCGTCCCCGAAGACCGCCGCCTGCTCGACGGCGTGCTTGAGCTCCCGGACGTTTCCCGGGAACGGGTAGCGCGTCAGCAGCGCGAGCGCCTCGCCCGATAGCGTCCGCCGGGGACCGCCCTTCTGCTCCAGCCGCTCGAGGAAGTGAGCCGCCAGCAGCGGGATGTCGTCGACGCGCTCGCGCAGGGGAGGAACGACGAGCTCGAGCGCCGAAAGCCGGAAATAGAGGTCCTCGCGGAACTCGCGCCGGGTGATGGCCGCTTCGATGTCGAGGCTCGTGGCCGCCACCACCCGCACGTCCACGTCGGTCACCCGGTTCTCTCCCACCCGGCGCACGCGATGCTCCTCGAGGACGCGCAGGAGCTTGGCCTGCGCGGCGAGGGGGAGGGCGCCGATCTCGTCGAGGAAGAGGGTGCCCCGGTGCGCCTCCTCGAAGAGCCCCCGTCGCGCGTCCGTGGCACCGCTGAAGGAGCCTCGCGCGTGCCCGAAGAGCTCGCTCTCGACGAGGGTGTCGGGCAGTGCGGCGCAGTTGACCGCGACGAACGGGGCCTCGGTACGGCGTCCGAGCGCCACGATGAGCCTCGCGGCGATCTCCTTGCCCGAGCCGGTCTCCCCCCGCACCAGGACCGTGACTTCGAGGGGAGCGACGCGCGCCACTCTCTCCACCAGGCGACGCCACGCAGCGGATTGGCCAACCGCGAAGGCCGTCGCGGCACTTGTCGAGGCCATGGCGTTCGAGTCTAGCTGTCTCCGAGCGGAATCGCGCTATCGTTCGCGCGTGGCGCCACCCCGGATTCTCCTCTTCGAGCCCGACCCGCAACGGGCGGCGACGCTGGCCCGGACTCTCGAGGCTCTCCGGATGCCCGTGGCTCCGGTGTCCACGGTCGCCGAGCTCGCCGAGGCGGCCGACGGGCCCGAGTCGTACGTCGTCGCCGTGAGCGGTCTCGGCGGGGGAGGCGCGGCCCGGGTGCGGGCCGTGAGGGACGACGCCCGGACCGCCGCGCTGGCAGTCCTCGCCATCGTCTCGCCCGGGCCGGCGGCCCTCGGCGCGCTGAAAGCCGGTGCCGACGACGTGATCTCCTGGCCGGCGCCCGAGGCGCTCGTGAGGGCCCGGTTTCGCAACATTCTCGCTACGGTGCGAGCCGGGGACGAGTCGAAGCGGACCGCCGCGACGTTCGCGGGAATCCTGGAATCGGTCGAGGCCCGCGAGCCGCACCGGATCGAGCACTCGGCCCGGGTCGGCCGGCTGGGCGCCGACCTGGCCCGCCGCGCGGGATTGTCGGCGACGGAGGTCGAACGGGTCCGCATCGGCGGCTCGCTGCACGACTTCGGAACCATCGCCATCCCCGACGGGATCCTCTTCAAGCGCGAGCCGCTCACGGACGGCGAGTTCGCCCTCATGAAGTCGCACCCCGTGGTCGGCTTCACGCTCCTGCGCGAGGTCCCGTCCCTCGAGCCCTACCTCCCGTTCGTCCTCCGGCACCACGAACGGATCGACGGCTCGGGCTACCCGGACGGGCTCCGGGGATCGGAGCTCCCCCTCCCGCTCCAGCTCGTCTCCCTGGCCGACGCCTTCGACGCGATGACCTCCTCCCGGCCTTACCGGAGCGTCCGGGACGACCGCAGGACGATCCAGATCCTGGAGGAAGAGGCTGCCCAGGGCCTTTGGGACCGGGCTCTCCTGCCTCTCCTCGTCGCCGCGACCGCGGACCAGGACGAGCCCTCGGGACCGCGCTGACGCGCGGGAAGCGGGACCCGGCCGGAAGGCCCCGGACCGTTTGCGCGGGGAGGCGCTTTGACAACGGGCGCACTTGGTTGGGACACTTGAGGGTTGGGCACGTCGGCCGGGCATCCGCCCGGACGCATTTCCCGTAACACGATCGGCCGCCGGGAGAGCCGGAATCTTCCGCCCCGCAGCGGTCAAGGAGCAGCATGAGCACCGTTCTGGATCCCGGAGTCGCCCCCCCCGCCGTCTCCCGCCCGCGCTTCAAGGTCGCGGACCTCTCCCTGGCCGAGGCCGGCCGCAAGGAAATCCGGCTCGCCGAGCAGGAGATGCCCGGGCTGATGGTCCTGCGCGAGCGCTATCGGGCCGAGAAGCCGCTCGCCGGCGAGCGGGTGATGGGAAGCCTCCACATGACCGTCCAGACGGCGGTCCTCATCGAGACTCTCGCCGACCTCGGCGCCGACGTCCGCTGGGTCTCCTGCAACATCTTCTCGACCCAGGACCACGCCGCGGCGGCCGTCGCGGTGGGCCGCCCCGAGGCGGGCGGGACTCCTGCCGACCCGAAGGGGACGCCGGTCTTCGCCTGGAAGGGCGAGACGCTCGACGAGTACTGGTGGTGCACCCGCGAGGCGATCGAGTGGCCCGACGGGAGCGGCCCCACCCTCATCGTCGACGACGGCGGCGACGCGACGCTTCTCGTCCACAAGGGGCTCGAGTTCGAGACCGCCGGAAAGATCCCCGCGTTCGACGCCAAGAACGACCCGGAAGAGTGGGGCGTCATCCTCGAGCTGATCCGGGCGGAGCTCGGCAAGGACGCGAAGACCTTCTCGCGGATCGCGAAAGACCTTCGCGGCGTCTCCGAGGAGACGACGACCGGCGTCCACCGCCTCTACCAGATGGAGAAGGACGGGACGCTCCTCTTCCCCGCCATCAACGTGAACGACTCCGTGACGAAGTCGAAGTTCGACAACGTCTACGGCTGCCGCCACTCCGTCGTCGACGGCCTGAACCGCGCCACGGACGTCATGCTCGGCGGCAAGGTCGCCGTCGTCCTCGGCTTCGGCGAGGTGGGCAAGGGGTGCGCCGAGGCGCTCCGCGGCCAGGGCTGCCGCGTCATCGTCACCGAGATCGACCCGATCTGCGCCCTCCAGGCCGCCATGCAGGGTTACGAGGTGAACACCCTCGAGAACGTCGTCGCCACCGCCGACGTCTTCGTCACCGCCACCGGCAACCTCAACGTCGTCACCGCCGAGCACATGGCGAAGATGAAGGACAAGGCGATCGTCGGCAACATCGGCCACTTCGACAACGAGATCGACATGGCGGGCCTGAAGAAGACCCCGGGTCTGACGCGGATCAACATCAAGCCGCAGTACGACGAGTTCCGCTTCGCCGACGGCCACTCGGTGATGATCCTGGCCGAGGGGCGCCTCCTGAACCTCGGCTGCGCCACGGGGCACCCGAGCTTCGTCATGTCGTCCTCGTTCACGAACCAGGTCATGGCCCAGATCGCCCTCGCGAAGAACCAGGGCGAGTACGGCAAGAAGGTCTACGTCCTCCCGAAGAAGCTCGACGAGGAAGTCGCCCGCCTCCATCTCGGCCACCTCGGCGTCAAGCTGACCGAGCTGACCCCGAAGCAGGCCGAGTACCTCGGCATCCCCGCCGAGGGGCCGTACAAGCCGGACCACTACCGCTACTAGACCGAGGGCGGCCGCCCGATCGTCACGAGGCCCGGGGCATCCCCCGGGCCTTTTTCTTTCCCCGAAGCATGGGGTCAGGTCTACCCTCTACACTCTGCGCCGCCCCTGACAGGCGAGAACGCCCGGGCGGGTTCGCCCGGGCGTTCGTCCTTCTCTTGTTTCTTCCCCCGCCCTTCCTGCGGGCGGCTCGCCTGCGGCCCCTAGGCCGATCTGCGAAGCGCCCACGCGCCCGCCGCCGCGACGAGCAGCGACAGGAACGCGAGAGCCGCCCGGCCGAGAACCGGGACGACGGCTTCCGCCGAAGTCGCCGGCAGGATCGTTCCGACCGCCTGGACCGTGGCGATGGTGGCGTTGAGCGGAACCGAGAGGTTGACGAAGAACGTCTTCGCCGGGCCGCTCGTCGCGTGGGTCGTGATCGTCACCGAGAAGGTCTGCGTCGTCGAGCCGGCCGGGAACGTCACCGTGCCGTTCGCCGCGACGTAGTCCCCTGCGGCGGCCGAGGCCGTCCCGTCGTCGGTGGCCCAGTTCACGGAGATGGACTGCGAGCTGGGGTTCGAGAGCGTCAGGGTGAAGGTGAAGGTCACGTTCCCGGCGCCGGCGGCCGGCGCGACGACGTTGGCCAGGGAGATCGCCGGCTGCGGATCATCGCCCGTGATCGTTCCCGAGGCCGTCGCGCCGCCGCCGATCGCGGTTCCCGCGCTGCTCGCGGAGAGGTTCACGGAGAAGGTCTCGTCCGGCTCGAAGGTCCCGTCGCCGTTTACGGTCACGGTGAAGGGCTGGCTCGTGACGCCCGCCGCGAAGTTCAGCGTCTGCGTGCTGGCCACGTAGTCGCCCGAAGCCGCCGTGGCGGTGCCGTCGGCCGTCGCCGCCTGCACGGAGGCCGGCGCCACGGCGGCCGGGGAGAGGCTGACCGTGAAGCTGAAGAGGGTCGTCCCGGCGTCGCCTTCGGCCTGGGAGACGTTCGTGATCGTGAAGGTCGGCGTCGTCGAGTCGTCGTTCTGGATCGTCCCGAGCCCCTGCCCGTCGAGGATCGAGGCGTTCGACGGGGCCGTCAGGTTCACGAAGAACGTCTCGTCGGGCTCGTTCGTCGTCTCGCCGGCGACGTTCACCGTCACCGGCTGCGTCGTGACGCCCGGGTTGAACGTCAGCGTGCCGCCGGCCGGGGCGTAGTCGCCGGGCTGCGTGGCCGTGCCGTCGGCCGTCGCATGGTTCACCGTCACCGTCTGCGAGGTCGCGTTCGAGAGCGTCACGTTGAACGTGAACGCCGTCGTCCCCGAGTTCCCTTCCAGCGCCGAGACGTCGCCGATCGAGATCGTCGGCGCCGTGTCGTCGTTCGTGATCGTCCCGGTGGCCGTTCCGCCTCCGCCGATCACCGTCCCGCCGCTACCCGCGCTCAGCGTGACCGTGAAGTCTTCGGTCGGCTCGAACTTCGTGTCGCCGTTCACCGTCACCGTGAAGGTCTGCGTCGTCGCGCCCGCCGCGAAGGTCAGCGTCTGCGCGTTCGCCACGTAGTCGCCGTCCGCCGTCGTCGCCGTCCCGTCCGACGTCGCCGCCTGGACCGAGACCGGTCCCGCCGCCGCCGGCGAGAGCGTCACCGCGAAGACGAAGGAAGACGTCCCGGCGTTCCCCTCCGCCTGAGTGACGCTGCCGATCGTGAAGGTCGGCGTCGTCGAGTCGTCGTTCTGGATCGTCCCGACGCCCTGCGCGTCGAGGATCGAGGCGTTCGACGGGGCCGTCAGGTTCACGAAGAAGGTCTCGTCCGGCTCGTTCGTCGTCTCTCCGGCGACGTTCACCGTCACCGGCTGCGTCGTGACGCCCGGGTTGAAGGTCAGCGTTCCGCCGGCCGGGGCGTAGTCCGCCGGCTGCGTGGCCGTCCCGTCGGCCGTCGCGGTGTTCACCGTCACCGTCTGCGAGCTCGCGTTCGAGAGCGTCACGTTGAACGTGAACGCCGTCGTGCCGGAGTTCCCTTCCAGCGCCGAGACGTCGCTGATCGAGATCGTCGGCGCCGTGTCGTCGTTCGTGATCGTCCCCGTGGCCGCCCCGCCCCCGCCGATCGCCGTCCCGACGCTACCCGCGCTCAGCGTTACCGTGAAGTCTTCGGTCGGCTCGAACTTCGTGTCGCCGTTCACCGTCACCGTGAAGCTCTGCGTCGTCACCCCCGCCGCGAAGTTCAGCGTCTGCGTGTTCGCCACGTAGTCGCCGTCCGCCGTCGTCGCCGTCCCGTTCGACGTCGCCGCCTGGACCGTCGCCGCCGCGGCCGCCGCCGGTGAGAGCGTCACCGTGAAGACGTACGACGACGTCCCCGCGTTCCCTTCCGCCTGCGTCACGTTGCCGATCGTGAACGTCGGCGTCGCAGCGTCGTCGTTCAGGATCGTCCCGAGGCCCGTGCCCACGCCGATCGTCGCGTTGGACGGGCTCGAGAGGCCGACCGTGAAGGTCTCGTCGGACTCGTTCGTCGTCTCGCCGACGACGTTCACCGTGACCGTCTGCGCGACGACGCCGGGGAGGAACGTCACCGTGCCGCTGCCGGCGACGTAGTCGCCAGGAGCGAAAGCGCTCCCGTCGAACGTGGCCCAGCTCGCCGCCACCGTCTGTGCGCTCGGGCCGGAGAGGGTCACGGCGAAGACGAAGGGGGTGAGGCCGGAGTCGCCCTCCAGGAGGCTGAACGGCGCGATCGAGATCGACGGCTGGACGTCGTCGTCGGTGATCGTCAGCGTCGCCGTCGTGTTCGCTCCGAGGGTCGCGTGGCCGCCCGGGCCCGAGAGCGCCAGCTGGACCGTCTCGTTTCCCTCGTAGGTCGTGTCGCTGGCGATCGCCACGCTGAAGGTCTTCGACGCGGAGTCCGCATCGGCCCAGTTCAGGGTGCCGCTCGCCGCGGCGTAGTCGCCCGGCTGGTTCGCCGTCCCGTCGCTCGTCGCGTAGTCCACCGAGACCGCGCCGTCGGATCCGCCCGTCCTCGTGACCGTGATCGTCACCGAGCCGCCCGACTCGCCGACGCCGAAGGTCGTGGCGCTGAACTGGAGAACGCCCGGGTTCGGAACGCGGACGGCGTTCGAGAACTCCGAGGTGTTGTTCGCCGGTCCGGAGTTGACCGTCCCCGGCGGGTCGATCGTGTTCGTCGGCGTGGCGGTCATCGTCACGTACTTCGTGCGCGAGTCGAGGGGGGTCGACGGGGTGATCGGGGTCGCGCCCGCGGCATGGCCCGAGCCGTCCGTCGTGATCGTCGTCTTGCCGAGGTAGACCTGCCCCTCGCCGTTTCCCGAGAAGCCGGCGGCATCGCTCGCGAAGAACTCGAGCGTGATCGGGGTCCCCGCGCTCGTGTCGAGCGTCCAGTCGACGACCGTGTTCCCGGTCGCCGTGTCGTAGTACGGCGCGCCTGCGCCCGTCGAGACGACGGGCGCGTTCTGGCCGTAGTTCGAGTAGTTCGTGGCCGGGTCGGTGTTGTTCGTCGGATCCGCTCCCTGGGCGACGTACTCGAGGTCGATCCCGAGACCATTCTCGAGGGTGTGGTTCCCGAAGATCGCGTTGCCGGAGACGAGGTTCGCCCAGCCGTTGCCGCTGCTCGTGATCTTCACGCCGTTCCGGCCGTTCCCGGCGATGACGTTCGCCTCGCCGACGCCCGTCCCGCCGATCACGTTGTGGCCGGAGCCCTCGACGAAGATGCCGTCCTTGCTGTTGGGGAAGTTCAGCAGGTTGAGCGGGTCGCGCCCGATGACGTTCCCCTGGATCCTCGTGTCGGTCGAGAGGGACGAGAGCCGGATTCCCGCCGCCCCGGCGGCGATCTTGCCGTTCGCCGAGATCACGTTCATCGAGGCCGGCGTGACCCCGCCGATCAGGTGCCCCGAGGTGGTGTTGTCGGTCGGGCTGACGCCGGAGGTCGTGAGGAAGATCCCTTCCTTCATGTTTCCGAGGTCGTGGAAGACCGTCGGGCTCGCCGCCGTGGCACCGATGCCGATGAAGTTCCCGAAGATCCGGACTCTCTCGGCGCCGGACGTCACCATGATCCCTTCCTCGCCGCTGAAGCCGACGACGTTCGAGGGACCGAGGGTGGCGACCTCGGGGACGGCGACCGGGTCGTAACGGGTCGACTCGACCCGGATCCCGTTGCGGCCGAAACCGAGGTTCGTCAGGAGGTCCTTCGACGCTCCGATGACGTTCCCGGTGACGACGTTCGGCTCCCAGACCTTCCCCTGGATGTAGATGCCGTCGTGAAGGGTGTCCGTCTTGTCGCCGCAGATCCAGTTCCCGGGCCCGATCGTGTTCTTGTAGGCGAACCCGCTGATCGAAACGCCGTGCCCGACGTTCGGGATCGCCGCCGTGACGAGCGCGTTCGCGCCGATGACGTTGTACGCGACGATGTTCTTGACGGTCCGTTCCGCGAAGATCGCGACGCCGTCGCCGAGGTTTCCGGAGATGAGGTTGCCCTTCGCCCCGTCGCTCGGGTGGCCGATGATGTTCCCGACGACGAGGCCGATGTTCGGCGGCATGGGGGGCGTGGGATACGGGCCGAGGGCCGTCGTCGTGACGCTGATCCCCGGGCCGTTGTTCGGCTTGGCCGCGGTCCCCGCCGCGTTCGTCCCGACGTAGCAGTTCTCGACCGTGTTCCCCCCGTCGATCAGGGAGATGCCGGGGCCTCCCATCCAGTTGACGACGAGGTTCCTGATCGTCGTCGGGCTGGCCGTGGAGTTGACGACGAAGCCGCCGTTCGTTCCGAAGCTCGGCCCCGGGCCGCCCGAGATCTCGGTCCGCGAGCCGCCACCGTCGACGATCACGGGCTTGACGAGCGGCGGGAGGCTCTCCGTGAGCGTCACGACGGAGATCGAGAAAGCGATCGTGTGCGGACCGCCGCCGATGGCGTTGATCTCCTCGATCGCCGCGTGGAGCGTGCAGCCCCCTCCGCTGATGGCGCAGGCGCCGTTCCCGAGCAGGGCGTCGGGCGCCGAGCCGCTCGTGTCGACGGTGAACGTCGTCCCGAAGGCCCGGGGCGCGATCGCGGCGGCCACGGCGAGGAGAAGAGCGGGCGCGAGGACCGGGAGGAGTGCGCGTCGAGCGTGAGGTGTCCGTGGGGCGTTCATGGCAAGCCTCTCCGCCACCGCCCGCCGGGCGATGGCACGGTGTTCCTGGAATCTGTGGGACGGTACGGTTTCGGTGGGCCGGGCGTCAGCGCATGAACATGCGCCCCTCCTCATTTCGCGCGCGCCCCTCTCTTCGATCCGGTCCCCGCGGGCTATCCTCCGCGCCTGTCGGCCGAATGACGGAACGCTCCTGCCGGTTCCTCCGGCTCGCCGCGACCCTGGCGCTGCTCGCGCCCCCGGTGGCCTTCCCGGCGCACGGGGAGCTGCTCCCCGTGCGGACCTACACGACGCTGGACGGCCTCGCTCACAACCGGGTGAAGATGATCCGGGAGGACGGCCTGGGGTTCCTCTGGTTCTGCACGACCGAGGGCCTGAGCCGGTTCGACGGGCGGGAGTTCGTCAACTACGGGATCGCCGAAGGTCTTCCCGTCCCCTCCACGAACGATCTCCTCGCCTCCGGAGAGGGAGCCTGGGTCGCGACGAACGGCGGCGGCGTCGCCTGGTTCGAGCCGGCCGCGGCGCGCCCGCGCTTCAGGCCCGTCTTCGTCGAGCGCGACGGCGGCTCGCGGGTGAACGTCCTCCACCTCGATCCCCGAGGGACGCTCTGGGCCGGGACCGACGGCGGGCTCTTCCGAATGCCCCGGGGGCGGACGTGGCGTCCGGACGCCGCTTTCGAGCGGGTCCTCCTCGACGTTCCGGGCCAGCCCGAGGAGACCGTGATGGTCTGGGCCTTCCTCGAGACGGACGCCGGGGTCCTCGTCGGGACACGCTTCGGCCTGATGCTCGTCTCTCCGGCGGGAGAGGTCCGCAGGATCCCCGTGGCGCCGGGCGGCGCCGACACCGTCGCCGCGCTCGCGCGGGCCGGGGACGGGAGGATCCTTGCGGGGCTTCTGCGCGGCGGGCTCGCGATCCTCGATCCGAAGACGTTCGCCGTCACCGGGAGGATGGCCGAGCCCGACGGCCTCCCCGGGCCCTCCGTCACGGCGATCCTCGTCACGCCGGGCCGGGTCCTCCTCGGCTCCGAGGACGGCCTCGTGGTCCTGGAAGGACCGCGCGTGACGGCCTGGGGCACGCGCGAGGGCCTGCCCAATTCCCGCATCATCGCGATCGCGGAGGATGGCGACGGCGGGATCTGGCTGGCGACGCCCGGAAGCGGCGTGGTCCGCGTCTCCCTTTCGGGCAACGCCCTCTTCCAGGAGAGCGACGGCCTCGGCTCGATCGTCTCCGCCGTCTTCCTCCGGAGGAACGGGGAAATCTGTGCCGCCAGCTCGAACTGGACGCTCTCGCGGCCCGAGGGGCGCGGGTTCGCGAGCATCCGTCCGCGGCTCCCTGCAGGTCTGGACGAGGTTTCGTGGCGCGTCTACCACGGTGTCCTGGAGGACCACGAGGGAGGCTTCTGGCTCGCGTCCCGGCAGGGCCTCGTTCGATTCGCGCCGGCGTTGCGGCTCGAGCAGCTCGCCCGCGCGGCCCCGGTCGCCGTCTACACGACCCGCGACGGCCTCTCCTCCGATGACCTCTCACGCCTCTTCGAGGACAGCCGCGGCGACATATGGATCGGGACGTTCGGTCCGGCGCGCGAGCCCCTCACCCGCTACCGCCGGTCCAGCGGCCGGTTCGAGCGATTCGGAGAGGCCGACGGTCTGCCGGCGCTCGGGTCCCCGTACCGTTTCGCCGAGGACGCGGCCGGAAACGTCTGGATCTCCTACCGCGACGGCACGCTCGCACGTTTCCGCGGCGGCCGCTTCCGGGTCGTCTCCGGGCGCAACGGCATTCCGATCGCCCCCGTCGGAGGGTTCGCCCTGGACCGTCGAGGGCGGCTCTGGGCCACGACGTTCGGAAAAGGGCTGATGAGGTTCGACGAACCCGACGCCGACGATCCGGGGGTGTTCCTCTATGGCGCCGCGGAGGGGATCTCCGCCTTCCACCTCGGCGAGCTCGCCCTCGACGGGGACGACCGGGTCGTCTTCACGACGAGCCGGGAGCTGATGCGGCTCGACCCTGCGACGGGTGCGATCTCGGAGGTCCGGGCAGCCCGCGGAGTCCTCTCTACCGAGGCCACCGGCGCCTGCCGCGATCGCGAAGGGAGGCTCTGGTTCGCCTCCTGGAACGGTCTCGCCCGGCTCTCGGGAGGTCCGGCGAAGCCGGTCCGCCCCCCGGCGGTTCGGGTGTCGGCCACGCTGGTCTCGGGAGAGGCGCGGCCCGTTTCCGGCCTCGGCGAACTGGTCCTCGACCTCGGTGAGCTCTCTCACTCGGCCACCCTCTCGCTCGACTTCTTCGGTCTCGGCCGCCCCGGGGAGCCGCTCCTCTACGAGCATCTCCTGGAGGGCTTCGAGCGGACGTGGTCCGAACGCCGGAAGGACCGCACCGTCCACTTCGACCACCTCGCGGCCGGGAGCTACCGGTTCCTCGTCCGCTCCGTCGCACTCGGGGGCGAATCCAGCGAGCCGGCGGTCGTGAAGTTCGAGGTCCTGCCGCCGTTCTGGCGCCGGTGGTGGTTCCTTTCAGGGCTGGCCCTTCTTCTGACCGGCACGGGCTACGCGGTCGAGGCCGCGCGCTGGCGCCGGCGGCGCGAGCTCGACGCGGTTCGGACCCGGATCGCGTCGGACCTCCACGACGACCTGGGAGCGAGCCTCTCGCGGATCTCCATCCTCTCCGAGGTCGCCTCGCGAAGGACGCGGGAGGGTGGGTCGCCGGCCGAGCTCGTCGAGAAGATCGGCGAGGCGTCGCGGACCGTCGTGGAGAAGCTGGCGGACGGCATCTGGGCGGTCGACCCCCGGCGGGACGACCTGCGGAGCCTCGGAGAGCGCCTCCGGCTGACGGCGGCCGAGCTCCTCGAGCCCGCGGGGATCTCGTGGCGCGTGGAGGTTCCCGAGGGGGCCGAGCGGGTCGGGATGCACCCGGACCAGCGCCGCAACGTCTACCTCCTCCTCAAGGAGGCGATGGCGAACGCGGCACGCCACTCCCACGCGCAGAACGCCACGCTCGTCGTCGCCTCCGCCCACGGCGTCCTCGACCTGGAGCTCCGGGACGACGGGCTCGGGTTCGACGCCGGGGCGGTCGGGACCGGCACCCGGCTCGTCGGCGGCCGGGGCCTCAGGAACATGGAGGCGCGGGCCCGCGCCCTCGGCGGGACGCTGCGGGTCGAGAGCGTGCCCGGACGGGGAACCCTCGTGTCGCTCCGGTTACGCGCCCGCCCCCCCGCATGACCATGCTCTGTTCTTCCGGTCCCGCGCTGCCAGAATGAACGCCGCCATGGACGCGCCGAGAACGACCGGCCCGGTCTCGATCGGGATCGTCGAGGACGACCCCGACCTGCGCGAGAGCCTGCGGCTCCTCGTCGAGGAGTCCTCGGGGTTCCGCTGCGCGGGAGAGTTCGGCTCTGCCGAGGAGGCGCTCCGCGGGTTCGTCAAGCCGGGACCCGACGTCCTCCTCCTCGACATCCGCCTTCCCGGCGAGCTCGGGAGCCGCGCGGTGAAGAAGTTCGTCGAACGCTTCCCCGGCCTCGTCGTCGTGATGCTCACGCTCTACGCCGACGACGAGCACGTCTTCGAGGCGCTCTGCAACGGGGCGTCCGGCTACCTCCTCAAGAAGACGCCTCCTTCCCGGATCCTCGAGGCGGCCGTCGAGGCGCACGCGGGGGGGGCTCCGATGTCGCCCGAGGTCGCGAGGAAGGTCGTTCAGCTCTTCCGGAAGTTCCCCGGCCCTTCCGAGCCGCCCGACGCGCACCTCACCCCGCAGGAGCTCCGTTTCCTCACGCTCCTCTCGAGGGGCTACAGCTACCAGGCGGCGGCCGACGAGCTGGACGTGAGCCTCAACACCGTCCGCAACTACGTGCGGGCCATCTACGAGAAGCTCCACGTCCACAGCCGCTCCGAGGCCGTCGGCAAGGCGCTCAGGTCCGGGCTGATCTGACTCCCCGGGCCGACGGGCTCACGCGCGGCCGGGCGCCGCTCAGCCCCTCCCGGGCCAGTACTCCGTCTCGACGGCGTCCCTCACGACCGTCGTCCCCGCCTCGCCTCGCAGCATGCGCGCCGAGTCTTCGAGCGCGCCGATACAGGCGGCCTTTCCGGTCGCCTCCGCGAACTCGCACGCGGCCTGGACCTTCGGCCCCATCGACCCGGCCGGGAAGGAGTACTTCTTCAGCTCGGCGGTCGAGACGGTCTTCAGCGCCCGTGCCGCGGGGGTTCCCCAGCCGACGTAGACGGCGTCCGCGTCCGTCGCCATGACGAAGGCGTCGGCCTCGACCTCGCGCGCCAGGAGCGAGGAGGCCAGGTCCTTGTCGATGACGGCCTCGATGCCGCAGAGCTTTCCGTCGGCTCCGTACATCGTCGGGATTCCGCCGCCGCCGGCGAAGATGACGACGGCCCCCTTCTCGAGAAGCCACTTCACGGGACGGATCTCGAAGATCCGCCTGGGCCGGGGGGACGGAACGACGCGCCGGAAGCCGTCGCCGTCCGCCTTGAAAACCCACCCCTTCTCCGCCGCCATCCGGTCGGCGTCTTCCCTGCCGTAGACCGGGCCGATCGGCTTCGTCGGGTTGCCGAAGGCCGGGTCCGCCGGATCGACCTCGGTCATCGACAGGATCGTGGCGAACGGGCGCTCGAACGGGAGGAGATTCCCCATCTCCTGCTCGATGACGTAGCCGATCATCCCCTCGGTCTGCGCGCCGAGGACGTCGAGCGGGTAGGGCTCGACGCCCGCGTAGGCCGACTGCTGGAGGGCTATGAGACCCACCTGCGGGCCGTTTCCGTGCGAGATGACGATCTCGTTGTCGCGCGCGACCGGGGCGAGCGCCTCGCAGGCCCGCTTCACGTTGGCCCGCTGGTTCTCGGCCGTCATCGGCTCTCCACGCTTCAGGAGGGCGTTTCCGCCCAGGGCGACGACGATGCGCATCGCTCTCTCCCTAGCCGGCGAGCGTGGCGACGAGAACGGCCTTGATCGTGTGGAGCCGGTTCTCCGCCTGGTCGAAGACGACCGACGCGGGCGACTCGAAGACGTCGTCCGTAACCTCCATCGCGTCGATCCCGAACTTCTGGAAGATCTCCTCGCCAATTTTCGTCTGGCGGTTGTGGAAGGCCGGGAGGCAGTGGAGGAACTTCGCCTTCGGATTCCCCGTCGCGGCCATCAGCCCGGCATTGACCTGGTACGGGAGGAGGAGCTTGATCCGCTCGGCCCAGACCGAGTCGGGCTCGCCCATCGAGACCCAGACGTCGGTGTGGACGAAGTCGACGCCGCCCACGGCCTCCTTCGGATCCTCGGTGAGCGTCACCTTCCCGCCGGAGGCGGCGGCCAGCTCGTTGGCCTTCGCGACGAGCTCGTCGACGGGCCAGAGGTGCTTCGGCGCGCCGAGCCGCACGTCCATCCCCATCAGCGCGCCGCCGAGCATGAGGGTGTTCCCCATGTTGTTGCGCGCGTCGCCGAGGTAGGCGTAGGAGACCTGCGAGAGCGGCTTGTCGCTGTGCTCGCGCATCGTCAGGAGGTCGGCGAGGATCTGGGTCGGGTGGAACTCGTCGGTGAGCCCGTTGTAGACCGGGACGCCGGCCCACTTCGCCAGCTCCTCGACGATCGCCTGCCCGTACCCGCGGTACTCGATGGCGTCGTACATCCGGCCGAGGACCCGCGCCGTGTCCTTCATCGTCTCCTTCTTGCCGATCTGGGAGCCGGAAGGACCGAGGTAGGTGACGCTGGCGCCCTGGTCGGTGCAGGCGACCTCGAACGCGCAGCGGGTGCGGGTCGAGTCCTTCTCGAAGATGAGGGCGACGTTCTTCCCGGAGAGGCGCCGCGTCTCGACCCCGGCGTACTTGGCGCGCTTCAGGTCCCGTGCCAGGTCGAGGAGGTAGAGGACTTCCTTCGGAGTGAAGTCGTGGATCGTCAGGAAGTGACGGTTCTTGAGGTTGAACGGCATGGATCCTCCGGCGACAGCTTTCCCCTGGGCGGCAGCGGGACCGCTCCGGGCACCCCACGCGAGGCTCCTTCCGGACGTCCGACGAGCGCAAACCGCCCCTTCCCGGGGCGAAGGCCCGATTTTAGAACGGATCGCCGTTTGACCGCCCCCCCCCTCCGGAAATACGCTTCCCGGTTATGAAGCGGGACTTTGCTTTCAAAGCGTCGACTCTCCTCCTCGCCGGGACCCTCGGCGGCATGCTCCTCACCCAGGCCGCCTGCAGCAAGAGCGGCCCCGACATCAAGATCGGTGTGATCGCGGAGCTCACCGGCGACATCCCCGCCGTCGGAGACTCCTGCAAGAAGGCCGCGGAGCTCGCGGTCGCCGAGATCAACGAGGCCGGCGGCGTCAAGGTCGCGGGGACCAAGCACCTCCTCCGTCTCGTGATCGAGGACAGCCAGGGGGCGGCCCAGCCCGCCGCGGAGGCGGCCAAGCGCCTCATCGAGCAGGAGCAGGTCCTCGTGATCCTCGGCCCGAACGCCAGCCTCGGCGCCGTCCCGGCGGCCCAGGCGGCCGCGGAAGGGAGCACCCTCCTCGTCTCGCCGTGGGCGACCGCTCCGCGCGTGACGCAGGACGACACCGGAGCTCCGCGGAAGTGGGCCTATCGCGTCTGCTTCACCGACCCCGTCCAGGAGAAGGCGCTGGCGAAGTTCGCCGCGGGCTACGTCAAGGCGACGAAGATCGCGATCTTCTACAACCCGGCGTCCGAGGCCCCGAAAGGGCAGGCCGAGCTGATGAAGAAGGAATTCGAGGCGCGGTCGGGGCAGGTCGTGGCCTTCGAAACCTACGCCAAGGGCGACACGGACTTCTCGACCCAGATGAAGAAGATCGCCGAGGCGGCCCCCGACGTCGTCTTCCTCCCGAGCTACTACAGCGAGGTCCCCGAGCAGATCAGGCAGGCGCGGGCCGCCGGCGTCAAGGCTCCGTTCCTCGGGAGCGACAACTGGGGGAACCCCGAGCTCCTCAAGAACGCGGCCGAGGTCGAGGGGGCCTTCTTCTCCGCCCACTACAACCCCAATGCCATGGAAGACAAGGTCGGCATCTTCCGCGCCGCCTTCGAGAGAAGGTACTCCAAGGAGGTGCCGGACGACATCGCCGCCCTGACGTACGACACGATGGGCCTCCTGAAACAGGCGCTGCAGACGGCGACGGGCAACAACCGGGACGCCGTGCGCGAGGCCTTCTCGAAGATCACGTCGTTCGACGGCGTCACCGGCAAGATCCTCTTCAAGGGAGGCTCGCCAGATCCGGTCAAGAGCGTGGTCCTGAAGCAGTTCACGGGCGGGAAGGCCACCTTCGTCACCAACATCGACCCCGATTGAGGCGGTCTCCATGAAAGTCTTCGTCACGGGAGCCACCGGTTTCATCGGCTCCGCGGTCGCCGCCGCCTTCGCGCGCGCGGGGCACGAAACCTACGGCCTCGTCCGGACCCCTGGAAAGGAACGCCTCCTCGCGGCCGCGGAGGTCGTCCCGGTGAGCGGCACGATGGACGAGCCGGACGGCTGGCGCCCCGCCGCCGACCGATGCTCCATCCTGGTCCACTGCGCGGTCGAGTACTCCGACAGGTCCTGGGACCTCCACCGCTCCGCGCTCGGTGCGCTCAGGGACGCCGGACGCGACCGCGCGGGACGGGTCCTGCTCGCAACGAGCGGCGTCTGGGTCTACGGAGAGACCGGCGACGGCGCCGTCGACGAATCGGCGCCCCTCGACCCGCCCACGTTCGTCGCTCCCCGGCCGGCCGTCGACGCGGCCGTCCTCTCGTGGAACGGCGGCGGCTTCCGGACCCTCGTGATCCGCCCCGGCTGCGTTTACGGCGGCTCCGGAAGCCTGACGGCCTCCTGGTTCGAGAGCGCGGAGAAGGGCGGCGCCGCGCGGGTCGTCGGGGACGGGACGAACCGGTGGGCGATGGTCCACCGCGACGACCTCGCCGGCCTCTACGTGAGGGCCGCGGAATCGGGACTCGGAGGCGAGGTGCTCAACGCGACCGACCGGAGCCGCGCCACCGTCAACGAATGCGCCGCGGCGGCCAGCCATGCGGCCGGCGCCGAGGGACGGGTCGAGCACGTCCCGGTGGAGCAGGCCGTCGCGTCGATGGGCCCCTTCGCCACGTGCCTGGCGCTGAACCAGCACGTCGACTCCTGGAAGGCGGTCCACCGGCTGGGCTGGACCCCGAGGCACGGGGGCTTCGTCGACGCGGCACCGCGACTCTACGACGCGTGGAAGGCGGCGCGGGAACGGACGCCGTGACGGCGGGCGCCCCCTTCTCTCTCCGTCACGAGGGGCCCTGACCCGGAAGCGGGCGGCGAGAGAAACGGGAACGATCCGTTCGCGCGGTCTCCAGCTCCGGAGGGGCCGTACAATGAGCGCAAAGGTTCCGACTTGAACGTTCTTCTCAGGCCCCCCGAATTCGATCACTTCTCCGTTTCCCGCGTCCTCGGAGAGGGCGGGATGGGAATCGTCTTCCTCGCGGAAGACCGAAGGACCCACCTTCCCGTTGCGGCAAAGGTGATGTCCAGGAGCCTGTCGGACCCCGAGCTTCAGGCCCGGTTCATGAAAGAGAACCAGATCCTGGCCTCGCTCAACCACCGGAACATCGTCCGCTGCTACGAGATCACCCGCTCGCGCGAGGGGCTGCCGACGATCGTCATGGAGTACCTCAAGGGAGTCGACTTCGGCGCCTTCGAGGGGCGGCCCTTCCCCGAGCTCCTTCCGCTGATGGTGCAGGCCGCGATGGGCCTGGCCTACCTCAAGGAACGGAACATCCTCCACCGCGACCTCTCGCCGAACAACGTCCTCGTCACGATCCAGGACGACCGCCGCCTCGTGAAGATCCTCGACTTCGGGGTCGCCAAGGTCCTCCAGGAGGGAAGCGGCGGCGAGCTGACGCAGACGGGCGAGTTCCTCGGCAAGCTCGCCTACGCCTCGCACGAGCTCCTGACGTTCGGCCAGATCGACTTCCGGAGCGACATCTACTCGCTCGGCGTCATCTTCTTCCGCCTCCTGACGAAGCGCCGTCCGATCAACGTCCAGAACTCGAGGAACTACCTCGAGTGGGTGATGGCGCAGGAGAATCGCACCCCGTTCGACTTCACGGCGCCCGAGGGAAGCCCGCCGATTCCCGCGACGCTCCAGGCGCTCGTCACGAAGATGCTCGCCAAGAAGTCCGACGACCGGCCGCAGGGCTACGAGGAGATCATCGACGCGCTCGTCGCGGCCCAGGGCCAGGCGGAGGCGGCGGGCCTGACGCCCGATCCCGAGGACGTCTCCACGCTTCCCTCCACCGAGCCCCGAAAGTCCCTTTCGGGGGCGGGAGCCTCTCCGGGCGTGGCCGGCGGGACGCCTTCGCCGTCGGGCAACAGGTCCGGCCCCGCGACGGCCGCGACCGGTTTCTTCGACGACGGCGCGTACCCGTTCACCGAGGCCGAGACGAAAGCCCCGTCCTCGGCGTCGCGCGTCGGCACCGACGCGATGAGGGCCGTCGCGTCCGGCGGGGTCCAGGCGCCCCAGGCTATCCAGGCGGCTCCGCCGCCGGCCCGAAGCGCCCCGGCGGCCCCCGCCTCCCAGGTTCCCGACTGGCTCGAGCAGGCCGGCTACGACGAGCAGATCCAGGTCATGAGCGAGAGCCGGCAGGGAATCTCGCGCTCGCCCGTGCATCCGGTGCTCGGTACCGACAACCGCTCGCGGTCCGTGAAGCGCGACACGGAGTCGATCCTCGTCAAGCAGCGCGCGGAGGCGGCGCGGAAGCGGAAGGCCGTTCTCGTCACGCTCCTCGTCCTGGGCGTCCTCGGTGGCGGCGCCGGGGCCGGATGGGTGTTCTACGTCAAGCCGAACCTGCCGTCGTCCTCCCCGGGGACGACCGCTTCCTATCCGCCCTCCGCTCCCGTTCCCCCCGGCGCGCTCCCGTCCGGCTCCGGCGCCGAAACCCCGCTCCCCACCTCCGTGCCCGAGCCGAAAAGGCCGGTCAGCCGGTCCGCCAAGCTCGGCCCCGAAGAGCGGCGCCTCGTCGACTCCAACGCCCTCGGCTTCTTCACGACCGTCGACAAGGGCCTCATCGTCGTCCTCCGGTTCCGCAAGCCCGTCAACATCTCCGGCATCCAGGATTGCCGGATCGTCGGCGCGGCCGATGGCTCGGGACAGCCGCTGGCGGTCCTCGCCGGTGCGCCCGCAGAGATTCGCCAGATGGGGATGACCGAGGACCCGACGGGCGCGATGCGCGTGCGGCTCTTCGTCCCGGGAGCCGCCGCGGCCGAGGCCGGGGGCTCGCTCCGGTCGATCACCGTGGAGATCGGTCCCGCGACGATCCGCGCGAAATACGACAAGGAGCTCTTCTCCTCGAGATAGGGGGCCTGGCCTGGGAGTCTCCTTCCGCGCCGCGTCGATCGCCGACGAGCGGGTTCTCCTTCCAATGATGGAAGCGCTGTGGGTCCACGAGGGGATTCCCTTCGACCCGGCCGCGATCCGGCCGGCGCTCGCCGTCCTCTTCGCCGATCCCGCGCTCGGCCGGGTCTGGCTCGCCCTCGAGGGGGACTCCGTCGCCGGGTACGCGATGGCCACCTGGGGCTTCAGCACCGAGCAGGGGGGGCGCTTCCTCCTCCTCGACGAGCTCTTCGTCCTGCCGGAATTCCGCGGCAGCGGGGTGGGCGCCGCCGTGCTCGGCTTCGTCGAGCGGGAGGCGGTACGGGAAGGCGCCGGGGCCGTCCGGATCGAGGTCTCGGTGGAGAACGGGCCGGCGCGGGAGCTCTACCGAAGGGGCGGCTACGCCGACCCGCGCCGACTCTTCCTCACCAAGCGGCTCGCCAGGGGCGGTCCCGCGACCTGACCGAACCGCACCTCCCGGGGCGCCGCGGCCCTACACTCCTCCGGAGGGACGTTCGAGGCCGTGCCGCTCTGCCGCATCGAGATCGAGGGCTTCCGCGGGATCCGGCGCATGACGCTGGAGCTGAGCGACACGACGGCCCTCATCGGCGAGAACTCCTGCGGAAAGACGAGCGTGCTCGACGCGCTCGAGCTCGCTCTCGCGCACCGCTCCACGGTCCCGTTCTTCGGACCCCTCGACTTTCACGTCCCGGGCGTCCCCGGAGCCTCGCCGGTCGGGAGGATCTCGCTGAGGTTCACCTTCGTCGAGGACGGGGGGCACGAAGTGATCGCCGAGCTCGGAGCGACGCGAACGATCGACGGATCGCCGGCACGCGCCGTGCCTCGCCTGGTCGACCACGAGGGACGCGAGCTCCACGCGGGGGACCCGGGAGCCTTCGAGGCCTTCCGGCGCCGGCACCCCGTCCTGCGCGTCCGTTTCGGCCGGCCCGCCCGGCCCGCCCCGGCCGAGATCCCGGGGGCCTCTGAGACGCCCTCGGCCGTCCCCGGCTACGACGCGGCGGGGCGGGCCGCCTCGGCTTCGGCGGCCGAAGGCGAGGTGACGAGGAAGCTCCGCCGCACGGTGGAGAGCGCGTACCGGAAGTTCTCGGGCTCCTGGCGTCCGCACCCGGACGAGCTGCGCGAGCCGATCGAGGCGGCGCGGGCGCTCGCCGAGCGATGGAGCGAGCGCCTCCAGCTTCCGGCCCGCGCTCCGGGACGCGCCGCGGAAGCTCTCGCGGAGACGCCGGTCTCCCTGGGCGCGACGGACCCCCTTCGCGCCGAGGCGCGCGAGGGAGCGGGGACGCAGAGCCTCGCGCTCCTGATGCTCCTCGGGGCCCTCCTCGAGGCGGAGAACGGCTCGCCCGTCGACAGCGGCGCCGAATCGCTCGTCCTGATCGAGGAAGCCGAGGCCCACCTCCACCCGGTGCTGGCCGCCCGCATCTTCCGCCTCATCGACCGGGTTCCGGGTCAGAAGGTCCTCACGACGAACTCCGGCGACCTCCTCGCCTCCGTTCCCCTCCACGCGATCCGCCGGCTCTGCCGCAGCGCCGCGGGGGTCAGCGTGCACGCCGTCACCGCCGACGCCCTCACCGTGGACGAGATGCGGCGCGTCGGCTACCACATCCGCGTCAACCGGGCCTCCTCCGTCTTCGCCCGCTGCTGGCTCCTCGTCGAGGGCGAGACCGAATCGTGGCTCCTTCCCGAGGTCGCCCGGCTCGTCGGGATCGACTTTCCCGCCGAGGGGATCCGTTGCGTCGAGTTCGCCCAGTGCGGGATCGCGCCGCTCGTGAAGATGGCGCGCGGCCTCGGCATCCAGTGGCACCTCCTCGCCGACGGGGACGACGCCGGACGTCACTACGTGCGGGCCGCGCGGTCGTTCCTCGCGGGGGAGCCCGACCGCGAAAGGGTGACGGGCTTTCGGGAGAGGGACGTGGAGCACCACCTCTGGGGCTCCGGCTACGCACACGTCTACCGGGCCGCGGCGGCGAAGGCCGGGGTCCTCCCCTCGCTCTACGGTCGCCGGAGGATCCCTCCCGGCGCCTTCATCGAGCGCGCCCTGAAGGCTCACGGCAAGCCGCGCATGGCCCTCGAGGTCGCCGAGGCGATGTCCGCGCCCGGATCCCCGGGCGTCCCCCGGCTCCTGGCCTCCGTCGTCGAGAAAGCCGTCCGGCTGGCCCGGTTCGGCAGCTGAGGCCCCCTACGCCAGGAGCGGGATGACGTCCATGAGCCGCGCGACGTGGATCGCGGGAGCCGGGAGCGCGAGGCGGCCCGGGTTGTAGAAGACCGGAAACCAGCCGGCGGCCCGGGCGCCGAGGACGTCCGTCTGGAATTGGTCCCCGAGGTAGAGCTTGCGGCGGCCGTCCGCAGCCTCCTCGCCGCAGGCCATCCGGACCGCGGCGTCGAAGATCGCGCGGGCCGGCTTCATCGCCCCGACCTCCTCGGAGAGGACGACGTGCCGGACCCACCGCTCGAGCTCGAAGCGGGCGATCTTGGCGCGCTGGAGCTCGCGGAATCCGTTCGAGAGGATGCCGACCTCGCCCAGCTCCGCCGCGGCCGCGAGCAGCTCGGCGGCCCCGTCGTTCAGCCTCCACGCCCGGCGGTACCTCTCGAGGTAGGCCGCGCCGATCTCCTCCGCCGCCCCGGCGTCGAGGCCGAAAGACGCGAGCGGGTCGGCGAAGCGCCGCCGGTGCAGCTCCTCGCGGCCGATTTCGGCCCGCCCGTAGGCGGCCCAGAGCAGGGCGTTCGCGCCGCGGTAGGCCGCGAGCCACTCCGCGAACGGGAGCGGGCCGAAGAGCGTCCCGAACGCGGAGAACGTCTCCCGCTGGGCGACCGCCTCGGCCCCCGCGTGGTCGAGCAGCGTGTCGTCCAGGTCGAAGAACAGGAGGCCGCTCACCCCTCGATCCTCTCACACCCCCGCCTCCGTGCCAGGCGTGCAATCGTGTATTGTTTCGGGAGGGAGAGCGCCTCCGGCCGGCGTCAGGCCGTCAGCATGCGCCGGAGCTCGTCGCAGCGCCTCGCTTCGTCCGGATCCTCCGCGAGACGGCGCTCGAACCGGGCGACGTCGCGCGAGATCGTCGAGGGGTCCCGCCGGAAGAAGCGGGCCGTCTTCGCGAGGGGGATCCCGCCGGCGTCACGCCCGAGCAGGGCGCAGAGGCTGCGCACGCGGGAGAGGGAACGAAGCCTCCCGGCCCCGGACAGGTCGGCCAGCGCGACCCCTTCCCGCTCCGCGACCAGCCGGGCGATCGCCTCCACGGTGAGCATTCGCCGGACGAGGTCCGGCTGCCCCGCCTTCGAGAGCGCCGCGCGGACGAAGTCGTCGCCTCCGACGACGGCGCCGAGGCGGGCGTCGTCCGGGTCGTAGCGGCCCGCCGCCGTTCCCGCGACGAACTCCTGGAAGAGGCGCCGCGCCTTCGGGCGGCTCCCCGTCAGGAGCGAGAGGACCTCCGGGGCCGCGAGCCACGGCGGCGCCGACCCGAGGTACGCGCCGTGGCTCGACCAGGGGTACTCCTCCGGCCGCGCCGCGAGCCGAGCCTTCACCGGGTTCCGGTGGATGTAGCGCACGACCTCGAGGAGGTAGGCGTCCCGGTCGACGAGAAGGCCCTGGAACCGCCCCTGGAAGAGGTGCCCCGAGCGGTCGTAGCGGCGGTTGAAATAGAGGGCGTAGCGGGAATGGACGTCGTGCACGACGCGCGAGACGGGGACGGAGCCGGTCTGCATCGCGAGGTGTACGTGGTTCGGCATCAGGCAGTAGGCGAAGACGCGGGCGTCGTGCTTTCCGCAGGCCTCGGCAAGGAGATCGAGGTACTTCTCGCGGTCCGCGTCGTCGCGGAAGAGCGGGCGGCGCTCGTTTCCCCGCGCGATGACGTGAGTGACGTTTCCGACGGCGTCGAGGCGCAGAGGACGTGGCATGCGGCAATAATACACGATTGCACGCCTGGCACCGTATCACCGGTACCCCGGTCAGGCGAGGTCGACGCGGTCGAGAAAGCCGACGATGACGGTGCGGACCGGGGCGGTCAGAGAGCCGACGACCTGGCGCGCGCCGGTTCCCTCGTCGAGGACCAGGACCGGGTCGCCGGGTCCGGCGCCGATCGCGTCGATGGCGATGACGTAGTCGCCGGTCTCGCGGCCGTCCGCCCCCGTGCGCGCGACGACGAGGAGCTTCTTCCCCTCGAAGAAGGGGTGGCGGATCGTGGCGGTGACGTCGCCGATGACGACGCCGGTGATCACGCCGGCTCCTTTGCCGGGAGGTGGAGCGCGTCGACGATGCCGACGATCGCGTGGTCGATCGGGACGAACGAGGGGTCGAGGAGGAGCGCCGCTTCGCGGCCCCCTTCGTAGGCGACGAGCTCGCCCTCCCCCGCCATCCGGGTCGGGTCGGCGGCGACGAGGGTCTTCCCCTTCGGCAGGCCGTCCTTGCCGAGAGGCTGGAGGAGGAGCATCGGGACGCCTTCCAGGCCCGGCGTGACGACGCAGGGGACGACCCGGCCGATCACGCGCCCGAGGAGCACTAGGAGGTCTCCTCTCCGCCGAGGTCGACGAAGCGGCTCGCCGCGAAGGCGGTGCCGAGGGCGTTCTCGCGCGCGAGGGCGTCGTGGGGCCGCGCGAGGATGCGGTGCGAAAGGCCCGCCGCGGGGGAGAGGGCGGCGCGCACGAGGTCGATCGCCTCGTCCAGCTCGTGGAGGTCGCCGCGGAAGAGGGCGAGCCCCTTGCCGGCGAGACCGGCGTCGGCGAGGCGGACCTCGACGAGGTCGACCTGCGTTCCCTTGAGCGCCTTCTCGCAGGCGAGGACGGCCGACGAGGCCGTCGACGTCTCGAGGATCAGGAGCGCGCCCGTCCCGTCTTCCCCGCGCCGCCCCTCGAGGGCGTCGAGGAGGCGCGGGTGGACGTCGGCGAGGAAGAGGTGGTCGAGGACGTGCCCGCCCGCGCGGGAGAGCCCTTCCTCGAGCGCCTCCGCGACCGAGGCGGGCGTCCCGCCGAGGAGCGTGAGATAGCGCCCCCGCGTGACCGTCCCCGAGCGAAAGAAGGCGACGGGGGCCTTCTTGAGCATCGCGTCCGTCGCGTCGAGGCCGGCGGGGACCTGGTCGAAGTCGAGGACGGCGAGGGCGGGGGCGCGCTTCATGGCGTCCGTGAGAAGGTCGCGGGACGCGACCTTCGAGCCTCATGAGCCTTAGGGTGCATGGAGTGCATCGCCATCTACGTGATCCGGAAGTTGTCGACGAGGACGCACCGGCGCCAGCGCGAGAAGCTGCGGGGGCCGGTGAGCCCCTCGCCCGTCGGGCTCGCGATCGTGAAGGAGCAGGACCCCTCGCCGTCGAGGCCGAGCCCGGCCTGCGAGCGGCCGTTCTTGACGAAGATCGAGGCGTCGCACTCCTTCGCCATCCGCGAGAGCGCGTCGAGGTTCCTCGAGTGCATCACGAAGGTATGGCGGTTGTGCCCCTCCACCGGGATCGCGAGGTCGATGGCGGCGTCGACGCTCGGGACGCGGCAGACGGGCATCACCGGCATCATCTGCTCGGTCCAGAGGAGCGGGTGGTCCTGGTCGACCTCGACGACGACCATCCGGACGGAGTCGGGGGCGGAGATCCCCATCTTCGCGAGGATCACGTTCGCGTTCTTCCCGATGAGGTCCCGGTTGATCTCGGCGTGCTCCCGCGGACCGTGCATCTTCCCGAAGACGACCTTCTCGAGGTCGCGGAGGCGATCCTTGCCGACGAGGACGGCTCCCGCGGCGACCATCGAGCGGATCAGCTCGTCGGCCACCTTCGCCACGACGAGGACTTCCTTCTCGTCGACGCAGATGATGTTGTTGTCGGTGGAGCCGCCGAGAACGATGTCGCGCCCCGCCCTGGCGAGGTCGGCGGTCTCGTCGACGACGACGGGCGGATTCCCGGGACCGGCGCAGATGGCGCGCTTGCCGCTCGCCATCGCCGCTTTCACGACCGCCCCGCCTCCCGTGACGACGAGGAGGCGGATGCCGGGGTGCCGCATCATCTCCTGGGCCGACTCGATCGACGCCGAGGAGACGCCGGTGACGACGTCGGGGGGCCCGCCCGCGGCGACGATCGCCTTGTTGATCAGGGCGATCGTCTGCATCGAGCACGCTTTGGCGGACGGGTGAACCGAGAAGACGACTGCGTTCCCGGCCGCGAGCATGCCGATCGTGTTGCAGATGATCGTCGACGTCGGGTTCGTGGACGGGGTAATGGCTCCGATGACGCCGAACGGCGCCGGTTCCAGGAGCGTGAGGCCGTGGTCGCCGGTCACGGCCGACGGGGCGAGGTCCTCGAGGCCGGGCGTCCGCTCGGTGACGAGGGCGTTCTTGACGACCTTGTCCTCGTACCGGCCGAGCCCCGTCTCGTCGTGCGCCGCCTTCGCGAGGGCCGCGCCGTTCTCGCGCATCGTGGCCCGGATCGCCTCGAGGACCTTCGCGCGTACCTTCAGGGGAAGGGCGACGAAGCGAGGCTGGGCCTTGCGCGCCGCCTCGACGGCGGCGTTCACGGTTGCGTGGATTCCCATCGCGCCGGCGGTACCCGGGATCCCGGCTGCCGCGGGCGAGCCGGTACCCGTGCCCCCGGCGGAGCCGCCGGTCTTCCCGTCCAGGTCCGCGACGATCCGGCGGGCGATCGCCTCGACCTCGGATTCCGTCAGGCGTGAGGCCACGAATCCCCCTTTCATTTCGGTCCGGCCGGTGCCGAAGGTGCAGTTCCCGGCCCTGGCGGAGGCGACCGGCGGACGAGGATGCCATGCTCGGGGTCCTGGAAGCGAATGGCGAACTGACCGGCCAGGAGCTGCATCCGGGCCGGGGTCAGCATGGTGAAGAGGAGGGGTTCCAGAAGGACGGTGTTGCTCCGGGAGACGACGTCGGCGAAGTCCTCGTCGGAGAACGGCGGCAGGTTCGAGACGCGGAAGGAACGCATGTCGGCCGCAAAGCGGTGAAAGGTGAGCCTGCGCCCTGCATGGAGGGCGTAGAGCGGCTGTGCCGTGAAAACCGGCTCGCGACAGGCTTCGAGCTCCTGGACGACGCGGAAGAGATTCGGGCTTCTGGCGTCGATTAGAGGCCCCTTCAGCGCGGGCAGGGCCGTCACTCCGAGCGCCAGGGCCAGCCCGGCCGAAGCCACGATTTCTGCCGTCCGGCCCCGCGAGACGATCGAGAACGCGACGCCCGCGGAGATGGCCATGAGCGGCACGACCGACGCGAGATGGTGCGCCGAGTAGTAGTTGTAGGCCAGGAGCCCGAGGAGGAAGCCGGCGGCCGCCGCCAGGGAGATGCCCCGCGACGCCCGGAAGACGAGGAATGCGCCGAAGAAGCCGAGCAGGAGGAGGACGGCGCTCGCGGGGAGCGAGTCTGTCCAGACGTTCAGGAGCCTTTCGAGAATGGGAGCCCGCGGCCGCCCGAACTGGAAGAGGACCAGGTCCCAGGGCGCTCCGGGAATGGCGAAGGCCACGCCGTAGAGCGCGCCGGCCGTGAGCACGAAGGAGAAGAGGAGCCTCTTCTGCTGGCGGACGGAGCGGGCGACGTCGCCAGGCCCCCCTTCGGAGCCGAAGAGCACGAGACCAGCGAGGACGAGGAGCGCGATGGGGACGTTCGGAATGACGCACGCGGCAAACACGCCCAGAAGCGATCCGGCCAGCGCCGGGCGTTTCCCCCGGAGGGCGAGGTCGACGCCCAGGGCAAGGAACGGAACAGAAGCCTGCCGGAGCGCGAAGAACCGGGCGTCCCACCTCGCGAAGTCCGGATAGGTGACGAAGAGTACGACCGCCCAGAATGCCGGCAGGAGCCGCCCCGTCAGCGACGCGACGGTACGGTAGATCGGGAACAAGGCCAGCAGGACCCACGCGGCGTAGAAGACGCTGAAGGCCGGAACGTCGCCCCCTGTCACCCAGAGCCCGCCCGCCGCTCCGAGGAACTCCCAGGGCGGATGGGAGATGAAGAAGTCCCGGTACGGGACCTTCCCGTCGAGGATCAGGCGCGCCACGTAGAGGTAGACCCCTTCGTCGACGGAAGGGAGCATGACCTTGCCGAGCGTCCAGGTCTGAGCGAGGAATGCGCCGACGTAGACCGCGACGGCTGGAAGCCAGAATCGGACCCGCGTCGTCTGGCCGGCTTCCCTCCCCAAGCCAGGCCGCAGGCGCTCCGGCGGGGCGTCCGCGCTCACGGGTTCGAGCAGGCTCGGCGCCGAGACCATCGGGCCCGCGTCGTCACTTCCGGTACTTCACCGCTCCGCCGACGTCCCACGAGTCGACGATCGCCATGACGACGGCGTCGACGGGACGCTTGTCGGTGGCGAGCGTCTGGCGGGCGGAGCTGCCGGAGGCGATGAGGACGAGCTCTTCCGGTCCCGCGCCGACCGCGTCGGCGGCGACGAGGACGGTCGGCCCCTCGCGCCCCTCCTCGTCCACCGGGCGGACGAGAAGGAGCTTCAGCCCGGAGAGGCTCTCTTCCTTCCGCGTCGCCACGACGCTCCCGACGACCTTCGCGAGCTGCATGGCTCTCGCGTGTCCGGGAAACTACTTCGCCTCGGCGGCGGGCTTGCGGCCGAGCGGCAGGACGGCGTCGACGTTGGCGTGCGGGCGGGCGATGACGTGGACACCGACCATCTCGCCGACGCGGCCGCCGGCCACCTGGGCCGCGTCGCAGGCCGCCTTCACGGCCGCGACGTCGCCGCGAATGATGACGGTGACGTAGCCGCCGCCCGTCTTCTCGTACGCGACCAGCTCCACCTTGGCGGCCTTGACGGCGGCATCGGCGGCCTCGACGACCGCGGGGAAGGACCTCGTCTCGATCATCCCGAGGGCTTCGGTCATTTTCTTTTCCTCTCCTCGAATCGTCGCACGGCGGCGATCCGTTGCGTTACTGCGTTACTGCGTTGCGATGGGCCCCGGGCGCCGCAAGCGCTCCGTTCGGCGCTCCGGAGTTACTCCCGCCGCCCCGCGGGACGGCCGGTGATCGTCTTCAGCGCTTCCTCGGCGGCGCGCCAGGCGACGTCGATGTCCTTCTCCTCGCCCCCGAGGTAGACGCGCCCGAAGCTGCCGAACGCCCGGACCTCGAGGACCTTGATGTCCGCCGCCTTCTCCGCCTCGTTTGCGGCGATGGCCGCGTAGCCGGCCGGCGCGCACTCGAGGACGTAGAGCGTCTCGCCCGGGACGATCATGTCGCCGTGCCGCGTCCGGTTGATGAGCTGGCTGTGGTAGTCGGAGATGTTCCGGATGACCTCGCTCGAGGTGATCTCGGGCTTGATCCGGTCCGCCTCGTTCAGGTTCAGCGCCGCCAGGATGGCCGCCCCGGCCTGCCGCACCTCGGCCTGCGAGTCGGAGTGGACCTCGAGCATTCCGTACATCCGCTCGAGGATCATCATGCCGGGCTTCACGTCGGTCGCCTTCAGGGCGACGTCGGTCACCTTCATGATGTCCATGCCGGGCGCGATCTCCACGAAGAGCGACGCCTGCCCCGGCACGGGCAGAAATCCCTGCGCCACCGTCCCGAGGAAGGAGGCGAACTGCGGCTGGAGTTTGTCGATGAAGCAGTAGCAGCGGAGCTCTCCCATCCCTCTCCTCACTTCCCCGCGGCCGCGCGGGCCTCTTCCAGGATCTTCACGCTGGCGGAGGCCCCGACCCGGGTCGCCCCGGCCTTCACCATCTTCAGCACGTCGGCATAGGTCCGGATGCCGCCCGAGGCCTTCACGCCGAGCTTCTTCGGCGCGACGGTCCGGGCCATCAGCGCGATGTCCTCGGCGGTCGCCCCGCCCGAGGAGAAACCGGTCGACGTCTTGACGTAGTCGGCACCCGCCTTCATCGAGATCTCGCAGGCGCGGACTTTCTCCTCGTCCGTCAGGAGCGCCGTCTCGAGGATCACCTTCGACAGCGCCCGGCCGTCCTTGCACGCCTCGACGACGCCCCGGATGTCCTTCAGGACGAGCGCATCGTCCTTCCCCTTCAGCGCGCCGACGTTCAGGACCATGTCGACTTCCTGAGCCCCCTCCCGGATCGCCTTCCTCGCCTCGAGGAGCTTGATCTGGGAGTCCTGCGCGCCGAGCGGGAACCCGACGACGCAGCAGACCTTCACGGCCGAGCCGCTGAGGAGGCGTTTCACCTGCGGGACGAAGACCGGGTTGACGCAAACGGAGAAGAAGCCGTGCTGCCGCGCCTCGGCGCAGAGCTTCTCGACGTCGGCGGCGGTGGCCTCGGGCTTGAGGATCGTGTGATCGATGAGCCTGGCCACCTCGGCCGGAGTCAGGGCCGCCGGGGCGGCCGGCGCCGCGGCGCTTCCCTTCCCGAGCATCTCCTTCACCTTCGCCGCGATCCGTTCGATGTCCTCCGCGGACAGGTCCGTCATCCCCTTCTCCTTCTCCGTGTCCATACCGCGGATCATCGCGACCCGTTTGAGGTGCCTCTCGGCCGTGCACTCCGTCGCGAGGAAGACGTCGACGATCCGTTTCGCCGTCTCCACGTCGACGTGCCCCGCCCCGAGGGCGAGGAGGCGCGCGTCGTTGTGCTCGCGGGCGTTCTTCGCGAGCGCCTCGGTGTTGCACGTCGCGGCCAGGACGCCGGGCACCTTGCCCGCCGCCATCGCGGAGCCGATCCCGGCCCCGTCGACGACGATTCCGAAATCCGCCTCCCCCTGGGCCACGCGGAGCGCGGCCGCGCGCGCGAAGACCGGGTAGTCGACCGGGTCCTTCCCGTTCGTCCCGAGGTCGGCGACCTCGTGGCCCCGGGTCCGCAGGTGCTCCTTCAGCCGCTCCTTGAGGTCGAAGCCGCCATGGTCGGCGGCGAGGGCGATCCGAAGCGGGCTCATGGGCCGGCCATTGTAAGCGCACGGGACCCGGGCGAGCCGCGGGACCCGACCATGCCCGCCCGAGTCCGGCCGAAACGGAAGCGCCCCCGGGCGCGAGGGCCCGGGGGCGCGGGAACGACGGATCGTCGTTCGGGATTCGAGCCTGGCTGTCTAGACCTTGCTCCAGTCGTACTTGCCGTCGGCGCCCTTGGCGGCCTTGACCTTCTTGCCGAGGTCGTTCAGGTCGGCCTTGTCCTTCTTGGGCATCTTCTCCACGTGGCAGGAGGCGCAGTTGGCCTTGGCGTCCTTGGCCTTGTACTCCTTCTGGATCTCCATCGTGGCGAGGGCGGAGCTGCCGAGGGCGAGGGTGGCCAGGGCGGCGACGAGCACGGTTGCGGTCTTCTTCATGGTTCCTTCTCCTTTTCCGTTCCTGTTCCGAAAGGCGCGTAATACTAGCGCGATCCGGATCATCGGGAAGTGGAATCGCAAACGTCGTGCCCCGGCGAGTGTCTCCTTTTCCGGCCGCCGGCGAGAGATCACTCGTATCGGAGGGCGTCGGCGGGGGCGAGGCGGGCGGCGCGGCGAGCAGGGAACGCCGCGGCGGCCAGCACCAGGAGGAGGCCGACGACCGCGATGGCGAGGACGTCGCGCGGCTCGGGGCGAAACGGCATCCAGGAGATGTAGTAGACGCGGGCGATCTCGGCCGGGAAGCGGACCGCCTTCGTCGCCGTCAGGAGCGCACAGACGGCGACGCCCGTCACCGTCCCCAGCAGGACTCCCGCGCCGCCAACGGCCAGGCCCGCGAGGCGGAACGTCCGCGCGACGGTCCGGGGACCCGCCCCGATGGCCGAGAGGACCCCTATCTCGCGCGTCTTCTGCGCGACGAGAACGACGACGGACGAGACGACCGTTCCCGCCGCGACGGCGACGATGAGCGCGAGGACGACGAACAGGAGCGTCTGCTGGACGAGGAGGGCCCGGAAGAGGTCTCCGTTGAGCGTCTTCCAGTCGAGGACGGTGGCCCCCGGGCCGAGCGCCTCCCGAGCCGCGGCGACCACGGCGTCGGGACGACCCGGGTCCCGGAGCTTCAGCTCCCAGACGCCGCTTCGGGCGTCGGGCGGCGCGAAACGGTCGAAGGCGGCGATCGGGACGACCGCCCACCCCTCGTCGACCTCCGAGAAGCCCGTCGTCACGATGCCGGCGACGACGAGCGGCGTCCGGCGTGGAGCCGCGACGCCGCGCGCCAGCGACAGGGACGCCGTTTCCAGGACGACCCTCTCCCCCTCGGACGCGCCGAGCCGCGCGGCGAGGCCGGATCCCAGAAGGACGGGGACGGGCGTCCCGGGGGCGGGAGGGACCATCTTCGCCGCGAGGGATGGGTCCTGTCCGAGGAGACGCGTCGTCGCGAGCCCCGACGGGACGTCGAGCCCTTTCACGACCGCGTCGACCCCCCCTGGGACCTTCGGGCCGAGGAGAAGCCCCGGGGCAAAGGCGGTCCGGGCGACCGACGTCACCCCGGGGACCTTCTCGAGCGCCGCGCGCGTGGCCGTCTCGTCGGCTTCGGGTCCCGGCAGGACGAGGACCTCGGCGTTCGTCCCGGCGAGCTTCTCGAACAGCTCGCCGCGATATCCCGACATGAGCCCCATCGCCACGACGAGAGCGGCGGTCCCGAGAGCCACGCCCGCCAGGGCGAGGGAGGAGACCGTCCCGAGGAGCCCGCCCCGCCGCCCCGAGAGGAACCGGCGGGCGAGGAAGAGGGAGACGTTCACGCCGGGCTCAGGAGACCCCGAGCGCGAGGGCGAACTCGTCGAAGAGCGGGTCGGAGTCGTGCGGGCCGGGAGCGGATTCCGGGTGGTACTGGACCGCGAAGACGGGGCGCCCCTCGACCCGGAACCCCTCGCACGTCCCGTCGTTGAGATTGACGTGCGTCAGCCGGAGCGCCGCCGGCAGGGATTCGGGATCGACCGCGAAGCCGTGGTTCTGCGAGGTGATGGAGACCACCCCAGTCGCGAGGTCCTTCACCGGGTGGTTCACGCCCCGGTGGCCGAACTTCAGCTTGAAGGTTCGCGCCCCGAGGGCGAGGCCGAGGAGCTGGTGGCCGAGGCAGATGCCGAAGAGCGGCTTTCCCGTCCCGACGAGGGCCTCGATGGTGGAGACGCAGGACGGAAGGGCCGCCGGGTCGCCCGGGCCGTTGGAGAGGAAGTACCCGCCGAAGCCGAGGAGCTCGGCGGCGGGCGTCGTCGCCGGGAAGACGGTCACGTCGAGGCCGCGGCGCGCGAGGTTCCTGAGGATGCTCCGCTTGATGCCGTAGTCGAGGGCCGCGACGCGGGGACGCCCCGGCGCGTGCTCGCCCCAGGCGTACGGCGCCCGCGTCCCGACCTCGAGAGCGAGCGCGGCGCCGGTCATCGGCGGCTGCTCGAGGACCTGGGCCAGGAGCCGGGCTCGCCCGGCCTCGTCGGCGTGCTCCGTCGAGACGGCTCCCCTCATCGCCCCGAGGGAACGGAGGTGCCTCACGAGAGCCCGGGTGTCGAGGCCCTGGATGGAGACCGTCCCCGCGTCGCGAAGGGTCTCGCCGAGAGCTCTCTTGCCCCGGGCGTTCGAGAAGCGCTCCGGGAAGTGCCGGGCCGCGAAGCCCGCGACCTGGATCCGGTCCGATTCCGCGTCCTCTCCGGTGATGCCGGTGTTGCCGACGTGGGAGGCGGTCATGACGACGATCTGCCCGCGGTAGGAGGGGTCCGTGAGCGTCTCCTCGTACCCCGACATCGCCGTGTTGAAGACGACCTCTCCGAAGGCCGTCCCGGCGGCCCCGAAACCCTCTCCCTCGAAGACGCGGCCGTCCTCTAGGACGAGGACGGCGGGGGTCTCGGTCACAGCGTCCGCCCCACCGCGACCGCGATGGGCGAAAGCCGCGCCATCAGCTCCGAGAACATGGGCGGCGTGAGCGCCTGGGGGCCGTCGGAAAGGGCCCGCTCGGGCTGGTGGTGGACCTCGACGGCGACCCCGTCGGCCCCGGCCGCGATCGAGGCCAGCGACATCGGGACGACCTTGTGGCGCCTCCCCGTGCCGTGCGAGGGGTCGACGAGGATCGGGAGGTGGGAGAGGCGTTTCACGGCCGGGACGACGGCGAGGTCGAGGGTGTTGCGGGTGAAGTCGCTGAAGGTCCGCACGCCCCGCTCGCAGAGCACCACGTTCGGGTTCCCCCCGGCCAGGACGTACTCGGCGGCGAGGAGGAACTCCTCGAGCGTCGCCGACATGCCGCGCTTCAGGAGAACCGGCTTGCCGATCCGCCCCGCCGCCTTCAGGAGCTCGAAGTTCTGCATGTTCCGTGCGCCGATCTGCAGGCAGTCGGCGTACTTCGCCACGATGTCGATCGAGGAGGTGTCGAGCGCCTCCGTGACGATCGGGAGACCCGTCTCTTCCCGGGCCGCCGCGAGGATCTTCAGCCCCTCCTCGCCGAGCCCCTGGAAGGCGTAGGGGGACGTCCGTGGCTTGTAGGCCCCGCCGCGCAGGAGGTGCGCGCCGCGCGCCTTGACCTCCCTGGCGATCGTGACGGTCTGCTCGAGCGACTCGACGGCGCACGGCCCGGCGATGATCGCGAGACGGGTCCCCCCGACCGGCACGCCCCCGATCGAGACGACCGTGTCCTCGGGGTGGAACTCGCGCGAGACGAGCTTGTAGGGGTGCGAGACCTTGATGACTTCGAGGACCCCGGGGAGGTCCTCGAACGCCGTCGACTCGACCGTCCCGCGGTTCCCGGTGATCCCGACGGCGGTCCGCTGCTCACCCGGGATGGGATGGGCCTTGAGCCCCATCCGCTCGGCGGTCTCGACCACGCGGTCGACGTCGACCCGGGTGGCGCTCCTGTCCATGACGATCAGCACGGTGTCTCGTCCTCCGCAGCCTCTGTTTATACTTCATCGTGGCGTGATCGGACCTTCCGGCGCGACCAAGGAGGCTCTCATGGCGATCCGGCGCACCCTCTCCCTCGCGAGCCTGGCCCTGGCGGGGTCCTTCCTGGCGGCGCTCCCCGCCCCGGCGTACCTGATCATCCTGAAGGACGGCACGCGCATCGAGGCGGCCGAGAAGCCGGTCGAGCAGGGACGGAACCTCCGTTTCAAGGACAAGCTCGGTGCCCAGAAGATGATCGCCATCACCGAGGTGGACCCGGCGAAAACCGAGGCCGCGAACAAGGAGAACTACCGCGACGCCTACATCCTCGGGGACCCGGAACCGATGAAGAAGAGCCCCGATGGGGGGACCAAGGCCCCGTCTCTCTCCGAGTTCATCAAGCAGAACAAGAAGGCCGACATTCCGCTCCCCACCCCCGCTTCGCCCCTGGTGGCGAACGAGCCCTCGACCGCGCGCGGCTCCGAGCGGCCCTCCCAGAGGGGCCTGGACCGGCCGGCGGACCCCGTCCCGGGGAACCTCCTCGACCCCGGCGTCCAGGACGCCTTCCTTCGCGCCTATCAGTCCGCCGCCGTTCGCGGCGCACGCATCACCCAGGGGGGGCCCGGCACGATCCGGGTCCAGGCCTTCACCGACGGCGAAGCGGTCGTCTTTGGCGCGCTCGTCGGTACGGCGCGCGGCCTGAAGGAGGCGCGGACGACCGGCAAGCCCGTCGAGCAGGTCGAGCTCTACATGGCGACGAGCGCGGGAGAGAGCGCGGGGAAGTTCGTCATCACTCCCGAGGAGGCCGACAGCCTCCTGAACGGCACCATCTCCCCCGCGAAGTTCTTCGTCGCCCACGTCGAGCTCTGAGGCTCCCGTGGAAGCCGGAGCCCTCGTCCTCGTCCACCTTCACTCGCCGAAGGAGAAGTACTGGGGCGTTCTCCGCGCGTTGACGCCGGCCGGGGTGACGGTCCGCGGAATCGACGTCGCCCTCTTCGACGACTGGGCCAGGCAGTGCCGGGCGGGCTCGGAGGCCGAGCTGGGAGCCGCGACGCTCTTCCTCCCGCTCCACCGCGTCGAGAAGATCTTCGAGGACGCCCGGATCGGAGCGGTCTCCGCCTACCACGAGAGGTTCTTCGAAATGGTGGGGAAGGACGTCCGCGACGTTCTTCTCCTCGAGACGGGACGGCCCGAGGGGCCGCTCCAGTAGGAGGTTTCGTGGCCGAGCTCGTCTGGCAGCTGAGGAAGGGACCGGAGGGGGCCCCCTACGCGTTCGCCGCTTTCAACAAGGCCGAGAAGCGGACGAATTTCTTCGACAAGGCCGAGGACCTCCGCGGCTTCCTGATGAAGCACGGGGCCTCCGCCGAGGACGCCGTGACGCTTTCCGCGCGCGTCGAGGCGGGCGAGAGCGTCCCGGTCACGCTCACGAAGTAGGCCTTTCCGCGCGGCGGAGAGGGGGCGGCTCGGCGCCGCCCCCTTCAGCTCCCCGGCTGCGACAGCTCCAGAAGGACACCCCCGGTGGCCGCCGGGTGGACGAACGCCACGAGGCATCCGTGCGCCCCTGGCAGCGGCGTCTCGTTGACGAGTCTCACGCCCGCCGCTTTCAGCTTCGCCAGCATCGCGGCGACGTCGGCCACCTCGAGGCAGACGTGGTGAAGGCCGGGGCCCTTCTTCTCGAGGAACTTCGCGATGGGGCTTTCGGGGGCCGTCGGCTCGAGAAGCTCGAGGGCCGACTCGCCGACCGGACGGAACGACGTGATCACCTTCTGCGAGGCGACCTCTTCGCGGTGCTCCTCGGGAAGGCCGAGGAGGTCCCAGAAGCCGCCGCCGTCGACCGACGCGACCGCGAGGCCGAGGTGGGAGATCTTCCTCACGCCGTCCTTCGACGAGCCCGCCCCGCCGCTCCGGCGAAGGGTCGAAAGGAGCGCCTCCGCAGCGCGGAACGGATCCTCGCTGCGGGCCTCGATCCGCCCGGCCCACGAGGCCATCGACGCCTCGCTTCCCGAGAGGCCGTGCAGCTCGGCGAGGAGCCTCTGCTGGACGATCGTCTCGATCCTCCGGACGGTCCGGACCCGTCGGCGGGAGGCGCCGGCGGGTCCGGCGAGGAAGTCGCGGTGCCTGTCCAGCTCGGCGCGCAGCCCGGCGACGCCGTCGCCCGTCCGCGCCACCGTCTTCAGGACCGGGGGAATCCACTCCCCGTGCTCGCCCAGCTCGAGCATCTGGAGAACCTCCCCGACCGTCCGGTCGGCGCCCTCGCGGTCGGCCTTGTTGACCACGAAGACGTCGGCGACTTCCATCAGGCCCGCCTTGATCGCCTGGATGTCGTCTCCCATGCCGGGGGTGAGGAGGACGACGCACGTCTCGGCGAGGCGAAAGACCTCCACCTCGTCCTGGCCGACGCCGACCGTTTCCACGAGGACGTCGTCGAAGCCGGCCGCGTCGAGGACGTCGACCGCGTCGGCGGTGGCCCGAGAGAGACCGCCGAGGTGGCCCCGCGTCGCCATCGACCGGATCATCACCCCCGGATCGGTGTAGAGGTCCTGCATCCGGATCCGGTCGCCCAGGATCGCGCCCCCGGTGAACGGGGACGACGGGTCGACCGCGACGATGCCGACCTTCCTCCCGTCGGCGCGGGCGGCCTTGGCCAGGACGGCGGTCAGGGTCGACTTGCCGGCGCCGGGAGCGCCCGTCAGGCCGACGACCCGCGCGCGCCCCGTGCGGGGCCAGAGGAGGGCGAGAAGCTCGGGGAACCGCGGGTCCGAGGTCTCCGCCCAGGTGATGGCCCGGGCGATGGCCGGCGGGGCCCCGGCGAGGACGCGCGCTGCGAGATCGCGAACGGCAGACATGACGGGAGGAGTCTAAGGGAGCCGCCCGTTAGAATCCCCGCTTCGTGCAAAACGCTCCCCCGGCCTCGCGCGCGGCGGATCCGCTCGTCGGGGTCCTGACCGAGATCGCCCGGATCGTCGCCGAGACGCTCTCGTTGCCGGACGTCTTCGCCCGCGTCGCGGACGTGGCGCGGCGCGTTCTGCCGTTCGACGCCGCGGGCGTCGTGAGGATCGTCGACGGCCCCGCGCTCCTGTCGTGGGGGATGGCGACGCCCGGGATCCCGCCCGGCCCCGAGTGGCGCTGCGAACGGAGCGAGACCTCCGACATCCTCTGGCCCTCGGCGACGGGGACGCGAAGGATCGACGACGCGACCGCCGTCCTCGACCCGTCCCTGCGCACCGATCGGGCCGTGCTCGACTCCGGGACCCGCTCGATCCTCGTGGCGCCGATCGTCCGCGGCCTCGTTCCCCTCGGCGACCTCTGGCTCTCGGCGAAGGTGCCGTCCCGGTTCTCGGCCCGGGACGAGGAGGCCGCGAGCGCGATCGCCGACATCCTCTCCGCGGCCCTCGAGCACGAGCGCCTCGCCGAGGAGGAACGGAAGAGGCACCGGCGCCACCGGGAGCTCGAAGCCCTCGGTCCCGCCCTCGCGAGCGCGCTCGACGTCCGGGAGGTCTTCGACCAGGTCTCGGCGATCGCCAGCCGCGTCCTGCCTCACGACAAGATGACCCTCGGCCTCCTCTCCGACGACCGGACCCAGAACCGTCTCTGGGCCGTCGCGGGCGACCGCTCCTGGGCTCCCGAGACGTACGCGATTCCCGATTCCGAGCGGGCGCAGATGGAGCTCGAGTTCCAGATCGTGCGGGACGCCGAGACCGACCTGCCGCCCGACTCCTCCCGGAGGGCCATCCTCCTCGGTGCCGGCCTCCGCTCGAGCCTGCGCTACCCGGTTCGTGTCGAAGGAAGGATCGTCGGCGCCATCTCCTTCCACTCGACGGCGACGGGCCGCTACGGCGAAGAGGACGTCGAGCTGGCCGGCCGCGTCGCGGACCAGGTGGCCCTCGCCTTCTCGCACCAGCGGCTCGCCGAGGAGGCGAAGAGGACGGAGGAGGCGCGGCGGGAGGCGGCACGGCTCGAGGCCCGCGTGCTCGCTCTCTCCGACGAGCTCGAGTCGCGGGACGGCTTCGGCCGCATCGTCGGCGACTCGCCCGCCTGGAGGGCGGTCCTCCTTCACGCTTCCAAGGTCGCGCCGACCGAGACGACCGTCCTCCTCACGGGCGACTCGGGGACCGGGAAAGAGGTCGTCGCGCGCGCCATCCACCGGGCCTCCGCGCGCAGCGCGGGTCCCTTCGTCGCTCTCAACTGCGCGGCCCTGCCGGAGCAGCTCCTGGAGTCGGAGCTCTTCGGCTACGAGAAGGGAGCCTTCACCGGCGCCTACGCCTCCCGCCCCGGCCGGCTCGAGCAGGCCGCGGCCGGGACCCTCTTTCTCGACGAGGTGGGCGAGACGAGCCCGCTCGTGCAGGCCAAGCTCCTCAGGGTCCTCGAGGCCCGCGAGTTCCAGCGCCTCGGCGGGGCGAAGGTCCTGAAGACCGACGTGCGGCTCGTCGCCGCCACGAACCGGGACCTCCACGTCGCCATCGGGCGGGGCGACTTCCGGGAGGATCTCTTCTACCGCCTCTCCGTCTTCGAGATCCACCTCCCCCGCCTCCGGGAGAGGCCCGAGGACATCCTCCTCCTGACGGAACGTTTCCTCGGGGACCTCTCGCGCAACGTCGGCCGGTCCGCGCCCGGCGTCTCGCGGGAGGCGCGCGAGCTCCTCCTCTCCTACTCCTGGCCCGGCAACGTCCGCGAGCTGCGCAACGCGCTGGAGCGGGCCGTGATCCTCTCCGAGGGGGGGCTCGTCCAGGCCGAGCACCTCCCCATCGCCGTGGCCGGGAGCGGCGCGGTACGCACCGCGTCGGCCTCGGCAGTGGTCCTGCCGGCCGGCGGCCTCGACCTCGACGAGGTCGAAAAGACGCTCGTGGCGCAGGCGCTCGAGCGCGCGAAGAACAACCGGAGCCGCGCGGCCAAGCTCCTCGGCCTCACCCGCGCCCAGCTCTACACCCGCCTCGAAAGACACGGGCTGGCGTGATGGCGGGCCGCAGCCCCTTCGCTCACCTCTGGCCGCTCGATCCGGCCGTCTCTTACCTCAACCACGGCTCGTTCGGCGCCTGTCCGAGGGCCGTCCTCGAAAGGCAGTCCGCGTTGCGCGCCGCGCTCGAGCGCGAGCCGGTCGACTTCCTCTGGCGCTCCCTTCCGGGCCGGCTCGCGGCGGCGAGGGACGCCCTCGGCGCGTTCCTCGGGGCGAAACCGGACGACCTCGCTCTCGTCCCGAACGCCACGACGGGCGTCAACGCGGTCCTTCGCTCCCTCGAGCTGGGCGCCGGAGACGAGCTCCTCACGACGTCGCACGTCTACGCCGCCTGCCGGAAGGCGATGGAGTACGTTGCCACTCGCGCCGGCGCCCGCGTCGTCGTGGCGGAGGTCCCCTTCCCCGTCCCGGGCGAGGACGACGTCGTCGCTCCGGTCCTTTCGGCCGTCACGTCCCGGACGCGCCTGGCGCTCCTCGACCACGTCACGAGCCCGACGGCGCTCGTCTTCCCGGTGGAACGCCTCGTCGCCGCCCTGAGGGAGCGCGGCGTGGAGACGCTCGTCGACGGCGCCCACGCCCCCGGCATGGTGCCCCTCGACCTGGACGGCCTCGGGGCGGCCTTCTACACGGGAAACGCCCACAAGTGGCTCTGCGCGCCGAAGGGGGCCGCGTTTCTCCACGTGCGGCGCGATCTCCAGCAAACGGTCCACCCGACGGTCATCAGCCACGGCTATTCGACCGAACCGGACGGCGCGACCTTCCGCGCCGAGTTCGACTGGACCGGCACCGCCGACCCGACCCCCTGGCTCTGCGTCGGCGACGCGATCGCGTACGTCAGGTCGCTCCTGCCCGGGGGCTGGCCCGAGGTCATGGCGGCGAATCACGCCCTCGCGCTCGAGGCGCGCACTCTCCTCTGCGAGACCCTCGGCACCGCGGCTCCCGCGCCCGCGGCGATGATCGGGTCGATCGCCTCCGTCCCGCTGCCGGCCCCGGCCCCCGGCTCCCCCGCCGAAGGCCTCTCCCACGAAGGGCTCCTGGAGTGGTTCCGCCGGCGAGGCGTCGAGACGTGGCTCACCCCCTGGCCGTGCGCCGGAGGGAAGGCGATCCGGGTCTCGGCCCAGCTCTACAACGCCCGGGGCGAGTACGTCCGGCTGGCCGAGCTCCTGGCCGAAGCTCTCGGCTGAGGAGGACCGGGGCCGCCGGTCATCCCGCGAGGAGAATCGCGGAGCCCGCCAGGAAAAGGGCGAGGGCGATCTTCAGGAGCCGGCTCCGGAGGTGCCCCGGAAACGGGTCCGCGGGCAGAGCGGGCCTGGCGGCTGCGGGCCTCATCGCCAGGGAGTGTTTCCGGGCCCTCCCGTCCCACGCACCCGGTGTCATCATCCCCGCCATGCCCGAGAGCTCCCGCTGCCCCTGGGCGGGGACCGATCCTCTCTACGTCGCCTACCACGACGAGGAGTGGGGAGTCCCGTCCCGCGACGACCGCCACCTCTTCGAGATGCTGATCCTGGAAGGGGCGCAGGCCGGCCTCTCCTGGATCACGATCCTCCGGAAACGCGAGGGGTACCGGAGGGCGTTCTCCGGATTCGACCCGGCGAAGGTCGCGCGGTTCGGGCCGGAAGACGTGGAGCGGCTCCTCGCCGACCCTGGAATCGTCCGCAACCGGCTCAAGGTCGAGTCCGCCATCGACAGCGCGAAGGCCTTCGTCACCCTTCAGAAGGAGGCCGGCTCCTTCTCGGAGTGGCTCTGGGCCTTCGTCGACGGCCAGCCCGTCCGGAGCTCGCCGCGGGAGATGCGGGAGGTCCCGGCGAAGACGCCGCTCGCCGAGAGGATCTCGAAAGAGCTGAAGAAACGCGGGTTCCGGTTCGTCGGGCCGACGATCGTCTACGCCTACCTGCAGGCCGTCGGCGTCGTGAACGACCACCTCGTCTCCTGCCCGAGGCGGTGATCGCCGGGCTGGCGTGCAGGGCGATCGCGAGGCCCCGAAAGTACACGATTTCACGCCTGGCACCAGAGGAGTGCGGGGACCCGATCCGCGGGCGAGGGGCGGGGCGGGTCCAGAAAACTACACGATTTCGAACCTGACCCCTTTCGAAGGGCGCCGCGGTGAGTATGATCCTCGGTAAAGTTCGAGAGGTGGAGGCCCATATGCCCTTCAAGCGTTCTGTGGCCGTTTCGGTCGTCTCGCTCGCCGTCGTCCTCGCGGCGCTCCTCGCACCCGGAGTCGCCCTGGCGAGCGCCACCGTCACGTCGACGGCCCTGACGTGCGATTCGTTCACCGCGAGCGGGACGAGCACGTCGCCCTACGCCACGGTCTACGCGTACAACCCCGACACGGACCTCGACTACTTCGTCGTCGTGCCCGTCGTCGGGGGGAACTTCACCGGCACGGTGACGTTCCCCGTCGCGTCGCCCGGGACGGTCTTCAACCTCGAGGCCTGGGGTTCGCTGGCGATGTGGACGTCCTGGGACGACCCGAACTACTGGGACGGCGAGGCCTACTTCGACGAGAACCGCTCCTCCTGCGCCGTCACGGCGATCCCGGCCCTGGATCGGACCGGCCTCGCCCTCCTCGCGGGTCTCCTCGCCGTCGCGGGGGCGTTCGCGGCCCGTCGCGGCGTCGCCTGAACCCGGATCTCCGCGGTTCTCCGCCCGGGATGAGGAACGGCCCGAGGGTCTCCCCGGGCCGTTCCAGCGTCCGTCAGCCCTGGGCGAACGCTTCCTTCAGCGCCTCGCGGTGCGCCTTGAGCGTTCGCTCGAGGTCCTTCTCCGTGTGCGCCGTCGAGACGAACATCGCCTCGAAGGCCGCCGGGGCGATGAAGACACCCCGCTTCAGGAGCCCGTGGAACCAGCGGCTGAAGGCGGCGCCGTCGCTCTTCTTCACGTCGTCGAAGTCGGCGATGGGACCGGGGTTGAAGAAGAGGGTCAGGATGGAGCCGATCCGGTTCAGGGTGAGCCGGTCGGCGAATCCGAGCTCCGTGGCGACCTTCCGCATTCCCTTCTCGAGCCTGGCCGCGGTCCTTTCGAGCTTGGCGTAGGCCGCCGGCGTGAGCGAGTCGAGCATCGCGATGCCGGCCGCCATGGCGAGCGGGTTCCCCGAGAGCGTTCCCGCCTGGTAGACGGGGCCGTCGGGGGCGACGTGGGCCATCAGGTCGGCCCGGCCGCCGTAGGCGCCGACGGGGAGGCCGCCGCCGAGGATCTTGCCGAGGCAGGTGAGGTCGGGCTGGATGCCGAAGACTTCCTGCGCCCCGCCGCGGGCGAGGCGGAAGCCGGTGATCACCTCGTCGAAGAGAAGGAGCGCCTTCTCGCGGTCCGCGATCTTCCGGAGCCCCTCGAGGAAGCCCGGCTTCGGCAGGACGACGCCCATGTTCGCGGCGACCGGCTCGACGGCGATGACGGCGATCTGTCCCGGGTACTGCTTGAACAGGGCCTCTACCGACGCGAGGTCGTTGTACGTCGCCGTGAGCGTCGCCTTCGCGAGGTCGGCCGGGACGCCGGGCGAGCCCGGGATGCCGAGCGTCGCGACGCCGGAGCCGGCGGCCACGAGGAACGAGTCCGCGTGGCCGTGGTAGCAGCCCGCGAACTTCAGGACGAGGTCGCGGCCGGTGACGGCGCGGGCGAGGCGGACGGCGCTCATCGCCGCTTCGGTTCCCGAGGAGACGAAGCGGACCTTCTCCATCGACGGGACGAGGCGCGACACGCGCTCGGCGAGCTCCACCTCGGCGCGGCAGGGGGCGCCGTAGGAGGTGCCGTGGGGAAGGGCCTTGCGGATCGCGGTGGCGACCGCCTTCGGCATGTGGCCGAAGAGGTGCGGGCCGTACGACATGACGTAGTCGACGTAGCGGTTCCCGTCGGCGTCGACGAGGACGGAGCCCTTCGCCTTCTTGACGAAGAACGGCGTCGCGCCGACCGACTTGAACGAGCGGACGGGCGAGCTGACGCCCCCCGGCATTTTCGCCTTCGCGCGGGCGTAGAGCCGGTCCGACTCGGCCGTCCGGCGGACGCGGCGGCGGCGGGGCGGAGCCGCCTTCTTGACCTTTTTCTTCGGGGCGGGCGGCGGGGCCGCCTTTCGCCTCAGTTTCCTTGCAGCCACTCGGCAGCCTCCTTCGCGTGGTAGGTCAGGATCAGGTCGGCGCCCGCGCGCTTCATCGAGGTGAGGATCTCGAGCGTGACGCGCTTGCCGTCGATCCAGCCCCGCTCGGCCGCGGCCTTCACCATCGCGTACTCGCCCGAGACGTTGTAGGTGGCGAGCGGGACGTTCGTCGCTTCCTTCGCGGCGCGGACGACGTCGAGGTACGAGAGGGCGGGCTTCACCATGACCATGTCGGCCCCCTCCTCGACGTCGGAGAGGATCTCCTTCACCGCCTCGCGGACGTTCGCCGGGTCCATCTGGTATGCGCGGCGGTCGCCGAACGACGGCGTCGACTCGGCCGCCTCGCGGAACGGGCCGTAGAAGCCGCTCGCGTACTTGGCCGCGTAGGCGAGAACGGGGACGCTCTTGAACCCGTTGCCGTCGAGCGCCTCGCGGATGGCGCGGACGCGGCCGTCCATCATGTCGCTCGGGGCGACGATGTCGGCGCCTGCCTTCGCGTGGGCGAGCGCCTCGGCCGCGAGGATCGGGAGCGTCCCGTCGTTGTCGACGTACTGGTCCACGATGACGCCGCAGTGCCCGTGGTCGGTGTACTCGCAGAGGCAGACGTCGGTGATGACGACCGTCTTCGGGCTCGCCTTCTTGATCTCGCCGATGGCCCGGCAGACCGGGCCGAGGAGGTCGGCCGAGGAGGAGCCGACGGCGTCCTTCCCTTCGGGAATGCCGAAGAGGATGACCGAGAGGACGCCGCGGGCGGCGAGCTCGGCGGCGTCTTTCGCCGCGAGGTCGGGCGAGACCCGGTCGATCCCCGGCATCGACGGGATCGGCTGGCGGATCCCCTCGCCCGGGACGACGAACATCGGGGCGATGAAGTCGGCCGGGTCGAGGGTCGTCTCGCGGACCATCGCGCGGAGCGACTCGGTCAGGCGCAGGCGGCGGTAACGGTGAAGCGGGAACGCCATGGTCAGGCCTCCTTGGGGAGAGCGATGAGCGCGATCAGGTCAGTGAGGAGCGGCCGCTTCGGGACGACGGGCGCGGGGAAGCCGCGTTCGACGAGGAGCCGCGCGCTCTCCGGGCCGACGACGCCGAATCTTACCGGGGGAAGGTCCGCGGGGCCCTCGGCCCCGAGAGCGTCGAGGAAGACGTCGAGCGCAGCGAGCGATCCGATGGCGAGGGCGTCGTACTCCCCCGCCCGGAAGGCCCGGAGGAGGTTCTCGTCGAGCGCCGGAAGGGGCTCCTTGAGGTAGACGACGGGGGCCGTGACGTCGAAGCCGCGGGCGAGGAGCTCGTCGACGGGGGCGTCGTCCGCATCGGAGCCGCGAGGCCAGAGGAGCCGGCCGCTCTCCCCGCGGCGGGAGAGCTCGGCGAGGATGCCGACGGCCCCGGGAGGGACGGGAGTGACGCAAGATCCGACGCCCACGCTTTCGAGCGCCGTCGCCGTCCCGGCACCGGCCGTCAGGACGAGGCGGAACGACGGGAGCGTCCCCGCGGCTCCCGCCGCGGCCAGGACGTCGACCGTGGCGCGCGAGGAGACGACGAGGATCGCCCCGGCGTGGTCGAACGTGCGCGTCGCCGCGATCCCGAACGGGGCCGGGACGATCCGGTGGGTGACGAGGAGGTCGGCCCCCGGAATCGGCTCGCCGCCGGGGCGCAGGAGGAGGACCCTCCTCATTTCGCTGCCGCGCGGGCCTCCGTGACGAGGCGCTGGGCGCCGAGGACGAGAAGCCGTTCGGCGACCACGCGCCCCAGCCCGATCGGGTCCGAAAGCGGCCCGGACGCTTCGTCCTCGAGCATCTCCGAACCGTCGAGGGCCAGCACCCGGGCGCGGAGGACGAGCGTCCCTCCCTCGCCGGCCGTCGCGAGCGCGGCGACGGGAGCGCGGCAGCCGGCCCGGAGCGCGTGGAGGAGGCTCCGCTCGGCCGCGGCCGCGGCGTTCGTGACGGGGTCGTCGAGCGTGGCGAGCGCGGCGGCCGTGCCGGCGTCGTCGCGACGGCAGGAGATGCCGAGGGCCCCCTGGGCCGGGGCCGCGAGGAGCTCGTCGAGCGGGACCCGGAGGGTGATCCGCCCGCCGAACGAGAGGCGGTCGAGGCCGGCGCAGGCGAGGATGAGCGCGTCCGCGCGCCCCTCCTCGAGGCGGCGCAGGCGCGTGTCGACGTTCCCCGCCATCGTGACGGACTCGAGATCGGGCCGGAGGCGGAGGAGCTGGGCCACGCGCCGCGGGCTCGCCGTGGCGACCCTCGCGGCCCGGGGCAGCTCCTGCACCGTACGCGCCGCGTGCCGCGACGCGACGACGAGGGCGTCGCGGACGTCGGCCCTCGCGGGGACCGCCGCCATCAGGAGGTCCTCGGCGTACTCGGTCGGGACGTCCTTGAGCGAGTGGACGGCGAAGTCGATCTCGTCCCGGCGCAGGGCGTCGTCGAGGGCCCGGACGAAGACGCCCACGGAGTCGCCGGCCGACGGGATCCGCCCCTCGGTCGAGAGCTGGTCCCCTTCGGTCCGGACGAGGACCTCTTCCACCGCCCGCCCCGTCGCCTTCGTCAGCGCCGCGGCGACGTGCCCGGACTGGGTCCGGGCCAGGAGGCTTGCGCGCGTCCCCATCCGCAAGGGTCGTCCGTCGCTCATCGTCGTCCTTCCTTCCAGGAGGCGGCCCCGGCGCGCTCGCCGCCGCTCTAGGCCCTGTCGTCCAGTTTGAAGAGAGCCCTCACGACGGCCGCGCGGGTGAGGCGCTCGGACGCGTCCCCTTCCTTCAGGCCGATCGTCGGGTTGTGGAGGATCTTCTGCAGGAGCGTCTCGGTCATTCGCGAAACGACGGCCTGGTCCTCGGCCGTCAGGCGCGAGAGCTTGCCGGCGTAGCGCTCGATCTCTTCGCACCGCGCCTTCTCGAACCTCTCGTGGAGCGACTTAAGCGTGTCGACGTGCGCGAGGCCCGCGAGCCAGCAGAGGAACTTCTGGGTGGACTCCTCGACGATCCGCTCGGCGTGCGGGACGTCGGCCATCCGGTCCCGGGTGTTGTCGCAGGCGAGCTCGCCGAGGGCGTCCATGTCGTACCGGTAGACGTCGGAGAAGTCGTCCACCTTCGTCTCGATGTCGCGCGGGACGGCGAGGTCGAGGATGAGGAGCGGACCCCGGCGACGGCCGCGGGAGAGGAAGGGCTTGAGCATCGCCGCGGTGACGACCGGCTCCGTCGCGCCCGTGGCCGAGAGGACGATGTCGACGTCGGCGAACGCCTTCGCCCGTTCCTCCCACGGGACGGTCCACCCGTGGAAGTGGGTCGCGAGCGCCTTCGCCTTCTCGGGCGAGCGGTTCGTGAAGAGGATCTGCTTCACGCCGTCGTCCGCCAGGAGGCGCGCCGTCAGCTCGACCGTCTCCCCCGCCCCGAGGAGGAGGACCTTGCATTCGGAGATCGACTCGAAGATGCGTCCCACGAGGGAGAGGGCGATCCCGGCGACGGAGACGGGACGAGACCCGAGCGACGTCTCGGTGCGAACCTTCTTGCCGCACTCCAGCGCCGACTGGAAGAGCCGGCCCGTCACGGCACGGGCCGTCCCCGCCTCGGCGGCCCGGCGGTGGGCCTCGCGGATCTGCCCCAGGATCTGCGCCTCGCCGAGGACCATCGAGTCGAGGCCCGAGGCGACGCGGAAGAGGTGCCGCACCGTCGCCTCGCCGCGCCCGGAGAGCGCCTTCTCGCGGAGGACGGCGGCGTCGACGGAATGGAAGCGCGAGAAGAAGGCCGAGAGGGCCTCGAAGCTGTCGGGGACGTCGCTGACGCCGTAGACCTCGGCCCGGTTGCACGTCGAGACGACGGCCCCTTCGGTCAGGATGTGCTCCCGGAAGAGCCCCTCCAGCGCCTCGCGCGCCCGCTCCGGCGTGAAGGCGAGCCGCGCCCTCAGGTCGAGGTCCGACCCCTGGTGATTCCAGCCGACGAAGACGATCTCGGACGCCATCAGGTGAACGAGTGGACCTTCGAGAAGAAGAGGTTGACGGCGGTGTAGGAGAGGAGGACGAGGACGAATCCGGCGACGGCGAGCCTGGCGGTCGTCCGGGGCGAGGCGCCGCGGTGCGCCCGGACGAAGACCCAGAGGTAGAAGACGAGCGTCGCGACCGCTCCCCAGATCTTGGCGTCCAGGAGCCACTCGGGGTGCTGCTCCTGCCAGACGCGGTAGGCCCAGAGGAAACCCATCGTGAGCCCGGAGGCCAGCGAGACGACCCCGACGCCGATGGAGGTCCGCGCAGCCCTTTCCAGGTAGCTCAGGGAGGGAAACCGCGAGACGGGTCCGTTCAGGATGTTGTGCCGCTTGGCCTTCAGCTGCCGTCCCAGGGCGAGGTAGAGGAGCGAGAGGGCGCACGCCACGGCGAAAGCCGAGTAGCTGAGCATGTTCAGCGTGACGTGGAACGCGAAGACCGACCCGCGCAGCTCCGGGCGAGGCGTTCCGCCCCCCGGGACGACGAACGAAAGAAGAAGGAAGAAGAGCGAGACCGGCATCAGGAACGGCCCGAGGGAGCGGTCGTGGTGCCGCGCCTCGAGGATCAGGCTCATCGCCGCCAGGAAGAGGCCGAAGAGCGCCATCGACCCGAGAAGGTCGCCGTAGGGAACGGTCCTCAACGCCACGGACCGCGCGTAGAGAAACCCGAAGTTGCAGACGGCCCCCACGCCGGCGAGGCCGGTCGCCATCCTCCCGGCGGAGACCTGCGGATGACGCAGCCAGACGACGTAGAGGAGGGTCGCCCCCGCGTAGCAGAGGAGGGCGACGAGACCGAAGAGGGCGTTTGCGAGGCCTGTGCCGAACATCCGAACCTTTGATTATACGGACCGGCGCGGTCCCGTTCTGCCGATCGCCTCGCGCAGCGCCCGCGCCGACGAGATCGCCTCCTCGGCGTCTCCCCCCCGGACGGTCAGGTGCCCCATCTTCCGCTTCGCCGCCACGCCCGACTTGCCGTAGAGGACGACCTCGAGGAGGTCCGGGTTCCCCTCCCAGGCCGCCAGGTCGAGCGGCCCGGAGGCTCCCTGCGCCTCCCAGACCTCTCCGAGGAGGTTCGCCATGCAGAAGGCTCCCGCCGAGACGAGCCGGGGCGGCACGAGCGGGACCTCGAGGAGGATCCGCGCGAGCGCCTCGAACTGGCTGAAGGTGCAGGCTTTGCGCGTGACGTGCCCGGAGTTGTGGGGGCGGGGCGCGAACTCGTTCGTGAAGATGCGGATCTGCCCGGGGCTCGACCGCGCCGAACGGCCGACGAAGAGCTCGGTCGTCAGGAGCCCCGTCACTCCCAGGGCCCGGGCCGCGGAGAGGGCCACTGACTTCGCCTCCGCCTCGAGATCATCGGGGAGACGGGCCGGGACGAGGGTGACGTCGAGGACGTGGTCGCGGTGCTCGTTCTCGAAAAGGGGAAAGACGACCTCGTCGCCGTTCCTCTCGCGGGCGACGATGGCGCTCAGCTCGAGGACGATGTCGATCGGCTCCTCGAGGACCCAGCCGGAAGCGTCGAGGGCCTCGCGCGCCGGGCCCGCGAGGAGAGCGTCGAGCCCGGCCGGGGAGGCGAGCTTCCACTGCCCCTTGCCGTCGTAGCCGCCGCGGGCCGTCTTGAGGATCGACGGGAACCCGAACCGCCGGGCCGCCTCCGGGAGCTCGTCCGCCGTCCGGCCGTCGGCGAAGGCGACGTGCGGGAGGCCGTTCGCGCGCAGGAACTCCTTCTCCGAGACCCGGTTCTGGGTCGTCCGGAGGACCTGGAGGGAGGGGAGGAGCTTCTCGAGACCCCAGATCCGCGCCAGCCCCTCGGTCTCCACGTTCTCGAACTCGTAGGTCACCACGTCGCAGGCGTCGAAGAACTCCTGCAGGCGCGGCACGTCCCGCCACGACCCGCTCGCGGCGCGCGCCGCCCGGCGGAGGGCGGGGGCGTTCGGATCGGGATCGTAGACGTGGACGTCGGCCCCGAGGTCCTGGAGCGCGGGGGCGAGCATCGCCCCGAGCTGGCCGCCGCCGAGGATGCCGACGGTCGTCACGCCCGCTCCACCCCGGAGCGGAGCCGCCGCTTCACGGCGTCGTTTCCCGCACGCGCCTTCTCGCGGAGCGCCTCGCGGTGGGCGGCGACCTTCTCCGCGAGGGCGGGGTCCGCCAGGGCGAGGACCTTCACCGCGAAGAGGCCCGCGTTCGTCGCGCCGGACGGGCCGATGGCGAACGTCGCCGTCGGGACGCCGCCCGGCATCTGGACGATGGAGAGGAGGCTGTCGAGCCCGGAAAGGGCCCGGCTCTCGACGGGGACGCCGAGGACCGGGAGGGTCGTCAGGGCCGACACCATCCCCGGAAGGTGCGCCGCGCCGCCCGCCCCCGCGATGATCAGCTTCAGGCCGCGGCCCGCGGCGGATTTCGCGTAGTCGTACATCTCCTCGGGCATCCGGTGCGCGCTGACGACGGAGATCTCGTACGGCACGCCGAAGTCGAGAAGGACGTCCTCCGCCTTCCCGAGCGTCTCGTAGTCCGAAGCGCTTCCCATGACGATTCCGACGAGCGGCGTTCCCATCGTGCGGCCTCCGGCGGCGAGTCTATCGGGACGAGCGGAGCGCCGAGGCGACCACCTCGAGCCGTACGCCGCGCGACGCCTTCACGAGGACGACGTCCCCGGGGCGAACCGACTCGAGGACGACGGGGACCGCCTCGTCGCCCGAGCGGTGAAACGACGCCGGAATGCCGGCCGCGGAGGCGGCCAGAGCAAACCGCACCGCCTCGCCGTTCACGGCGACGAGGGCCGCGGGGCCCGCGTCGACCGCCGCACGAGCCACATCCTCGTGCTCGTCCGCGGCGAGGGGCCCGAGCTCGCGCATCTCGCCGAGGACGACGACGAGCCGCCTGCCGAGGGAGTCGGCCAGCTCGCGGGCGGTCCTCAGAGAGGATTTCGCCGAGCCGGTGTTCGAGTTGTAGGTGTCGTCGAGGAGGATGGTCCCGTCGGCGAGGGCCTCCACGGCGAACCGGCCGTCGCGGAGCGAGGCGACGCCGAGGAGGGCCTCGCGGAGCGCCTCGGGAGGGACCGGCTCGTCGAGGAGGGCGCGCGCGCCGGCGAGCGCCGCGAGCGCCGCGAGGGTGCCCGCCTCGCCGGGGAGCGGCACCTCGTACTCCTCGGGGGCGCCGCCGCCCCACGCGACCCGGACGAGGCTCCCCGAGAGGCCTCGCGGCATCCGTGACAGGGCCCGAAGGGTGCAACCCTCGCCGAAGCCGTAGAGGATGCGGCGGGCCGCCGGCGAGCGCTCGATCTGCGCGACGACGCGCGCGTCGTCGCCGTTGCCGACGGCGCACCCTTCGGGCGGGAGCGCGGCGAAGAGGTCTCCCTCCTCGTCCGCCACGTCGTCGAGCGTCCCGATTCCTTCGGTGTGCTCGGGAGCGACGAGCGTCAGGAGGCCGACTTCCGGCCGGGCGATCGCCGCCAGCCGGGAGATCTCGCCCCGGTGGCTCGTTCCGATCTCGACGGCGGCCAGGTGATGGTGCTCTTCGAGAAGAAGGAGCGTCAGCGGAAGCCCGAGGTCGCTGTTCAGGTTCCCCGGCGTCGAGTGGACCACGCCGGGGCGGAGGACCGAAAGGAGCGCCGCGATGGCGCGCGTCGTCGTCGTCTTTCCCGCGGAGCCGCCGACGGCGAGGACCTTCCGGTGCCCGGGAGCCGCCCAGCGGTCCCGGTGGAAGCGGCCGAGGGCGCCGAGAGCGGCGCGCGTGTCGGCGACGCGGATCACCGCGCCGGACGGCGGAAGGTCTCCGGCCGTGGCGATGAGGACGCCTCCGGCCCCGGCGGCGGTCGCCTGCGGAAGGAAGCGGTGGCCGTCGAAGTTCTCGCCCCGGAGCGCGACGTAGAGGGCCCCGGGCGTGATCGTCCGGGTGTCGGTCGAGACGCCGACGAAGGGCCTGCCGTCGCGCACGAGCGTGCCGCCCGTGGCTCGGGCGACCTCGGCGGGGGTGAAGGGGGCGGCATTCGGAGGGATCGGTGTGGCCATGGAGGGCCGATGCTAACCTCCCGCCCCATGTCCGATTCCGGCCCCTCCCGCCAGCGCTTCGTCGACGCCGCTTTCGGCCGCCCCGTGGACCTGCCGCCCGTCTGGCTCATGCGCCAGGCCGGCCGGTACCTTCCGGAGTACCGCGAGATCCGCAAGCGCCTCGCCTTCCTCGACCTCTGCGCCGACGTCCCGTCGGCCGTCGAGGTCTCGATGCAGCCCTTCCGCCGCTTCGGGATGGACGGCGTCATCCTCTTCTCCGACATCCTCATCCCGCTCCCGCCGATGGGGATCGAGGTGAAGCTCGACGAGGGGGGGCCGAAGCTCCCGACGCCGATCCGGACGGCGGATCAGGTCGCGGCGCTCACCGGCTTCGACCCGACGGTCGGGACCGGGTTCGTCCCGGCGATCCTCCGCGAGCTGAAGAAAGAGGTCGCGGGGCGCGCGGCCGTCATCGGCTTCTGCGGGGCCCCCTGGACGCTCGCGACCTACGCGATCGAAGGGGGCGGGTCCAAGTCCTTCCAGCACACGAAGACGATGATGTGGCGCGAGCCGAAGACGCTCGAGGCGCTGATGGGAAAGCTCGCCGACTCCGTCGGCGACTACCTGGCCGCGCAGATCGAGGCGGGAGCCGACGTCGTCCAGATCTTCGACTCGTGGGCCGGCGAGCTCTCCCGCGCCGACTACGACCGCTTCGCCCGCCCCGCGACCGAGCGGCTCCTCTCCCGCCTCCCGAAACGGGGCGAGGTCCCGGTCATCCACTTCGGCTCGGGCTCGGCGCACCTGATCGAGTCGTACGCCGGGATGCCGGCCGACGTCGTCTCCGTCGACTGGAAGCTCCCTCTCGACGAGGCGCGGCGCCGCGCCTGCGGCAAGGCTCTCCAGGGCAACGTCGACCCGGGAGTCCTCCTCGGATCCCCCGACGACGTTCGCGCCGCGGTCCGCGCGGCGAAGGCCGCCGCCGGAGCCGTCGGCCACATCGTCAACCTCGGGCACGGCATCCTTCCCCCGACCCCTCCCGAAAACGTCGCCGCGTTCGTGGAGGCCGCCCGGGAGGGGTGACCCTTCTTTCGGCCTCAGCGGAACGGCTTCGGCAGGCTCGTCTGGGTCTTGGGGGGCAGCTCTTCCGGCTTCGGAGCCACGAGGGTGGAGACCGAGATCGGGGCCGTCTCCGGCGGCGGTCCCACCACGCGGATGACGGGCTGAGAGGCCTCGCCGTGGCGGGCCGCCCGGAGGGCCGCCTCGGCCGCCCGCACGACGTCGTGAAGCGGCGGCGCGCCGGCCCCGCTCCAGACGGCGGCTCCCCCGACGAGAGCGGCCGGAGCGACGATGCTGGCTCCGCCCCGGGCATCCCGCCCCACGAGGCCTCCCGCCTCCAGGTCGTCCGGGTCGTAGAAGTTGCCGATCGTCGACCGGATCCCCTGGATGGCCCGATTCAGGACGTCGGGGACCCGCTCCGGAGACATCAGGAAACCGAAGTCGTCCGCTCCGTAGTGCGCCAGGAAGGAGCCGGGCTCTTCGTACGAGAGCGTCCGGAGGACCGCCGCCACGTGGGCGAGCAGCTTGTCGCCGCGAAGGAACCCGTACCTGTCGTTGAAGGCCCGGAACCTCCGCACGTTGAGGCGCGCGAGGCCGAAGGGGGTCCTGCAGGGTCAGGCGGCGTGCCGCCTCGGCCTCCAGCCGGCCTCTCCCCGGGAGATCCGTCAGCGGGTGCGCCTCGAGCCCGTTCTCGACGTGGAGACGCGAGAAGAGGGCGAGGAGGTCGTCGAACCGGAGGAGCCCCCGATAGACCTTCCCCGGTCCCGTCACGACGATCGGCTCGAACCGGCAGGAGTGCCCCCGCCTCGCCACCAGGGCGGCGACCTGCTCCAGCGGCGTCGTCTCGTCGACCTGCTCCCAGGGAATATCGGCGACCGCGGCGGAGACCGGGCCGGTCTCGGACGCCCCAGAGAGGAACGGGAAGGACGCGGCCCGTGCCCGGCCGAGGAGCCCGACGCAGCGGCCCGAAAGGAGGACGGGCAGGACGTCGAGCTCGGGGTCGGCCCGGAAACAGGCGTTCGCGGCCGAAAGCGGAGCCTCGGCCGGGAGCGTCGGCCCCTGCGACGTGGCCGCGCCGATCTCCCCGTGCGACCGTGCGGACCGCGCCGAGTCGACGATCACGTCTTCCACGAAGAAGGCCTGCTCGGCGGGGCCCGGGCGCGCCAGGAGATAACCCTGCAGGGAATCGACGCCCGCCGAGAGGCAGGTTTCGAGGTCCTCGGTCGTCTCGATGCCTTCCGCGACGACGCTGCAGTTGATCCGGTGGCAGAGGGAGACGACCGACTCGACGAGGATCCTCTTGCGGGCGTTGGCGAAGATCCCTTCGATGAAGACGCGGTCCAGCTTCACGAAGTCCGGCGAGATGTCGGTGATCATCCGGAGGTTCGTGTACCCCGCCCCGAAGTCGTCGATGGCGATCCGGAAGCCCGCGAGCCGGTACGGATCCAGGGCCCGTGAGAACTCCTGGAAATCGGCGATCCGGCTGATCTCGGGAAGCTCGAGGATGATGTGCGAAGGCTGGCGTCCGTGCGCCACGACCTTCTCCACGAGCCAGTTCGCTCCGAGCCGCGGATCGGTCAGGAAGGGCGCCAGGACGTTGAGGAAGATGAGGTGATCCCCGACGAAAGGCTCCGCGTCCCGGAGGACCCGGGCGGTCGACGCGACCTCCAGCTCCGAGGCGAGCCCGACCCGAAGGGCCGACGTGAACGCTTCGTACGGTCCCGGGAAGCCGGAGCCGGGCGGCAGCCGAAGGAGCGCCTCGCACCCTTCGAGCTCTCCCGTCCGGGCCCGGAAGACGGGCTGGAACGCCGTCGAAAGGAGCTCCGGATCGCACAGCGCCAGGATCCGGGCACGGGTCTCCTCGATCTCGCCAGGCAATGGCCGCGGAAGGCTCGCCCACGACAAGGGCGGGCGGTTCTCGTCCGACATCGTTCCACGCCTTTCCCGGCGTCGCGTTCGCCGTGCGGACATTCTAGTGGTTCCGCTCCGCCCGCGCGCGTCGACTCTCGACGAGCCCCCCCCCGGATCGTCCTCCCGTGTAATCTCCGCGCCGTGCCGCCCATCCCGATCCGCCTGCGTGGCGAAACGCTGCCGATGACGACGGAGCTCCTGGAGAAATACAACGTCCAGGGACCCCGCTACACCTCATACCCCACCGCGCCGGAGTGGACCGAATCCATCGGCCCCGCCGACTTCGAAGCGGCCTGCGAGCGGGCGAACGCGGCGAAGCGGCCGATCTCGCTCTACGTCCACCTTCCCTTCTGCGACGAGCAGTGCTGGTTCTGCGGCTGCTTCATGAAAGTCGTCCCGAAGCCCGAGCGCCGGGGCGAGGAGCGGGGGGAGGTCGAGGGCTATCTCGCCGACCTCCACCGCGAGATCGACCTCCTCGCCGCGCGCGTCGACCGCTCCCGCCCCGTGGTCCAGATCCACTGGGGGGGCGGCACCCCGACGTACCTCACGCCGAAGCAGGCCGACGCCCTCGCCGGGCACCTCCTCGACGCTTTTCGCCCGGCGCCGGGGGCCGAGATCTCCGTCGAGATCGACCCCCGCGTGACGACGGCCGAGCACCTCGCCGTCCTGCGCCGCCACGGCTGGAACCGGGTCTCGATGGGAGTCCAGGACTTCGACCCCGAGGTCCAGGAGCTCGTCAACCGGGTGCAGCCCTTCGAGATGACGAAGGCGCTCGTCGACGCCGCCCGGGACCTCGGCTACGAGTCGCTGAACCTCGACCTCATCTACGGCCTCCCTGGCCAGACGCTCGAAGGGTTCGCCCGAAGCGTCGAGCAGGTCCTCACGCTCCGCCCGGACCGCCTCGCCGTCTACTCCTACGCCCACGTCCCCTGGCTGAAGAAGCCGCAGCGGGTCCTTGCGGCCCACCTCCCGGAAGGAACGGAGAAGTTCGCGATCTTCGTCTCGGGAATCGAGCGCTTCTCGGAGGCGGGATACGTCTACATAGGGATGGACCACTTCGCCCTCCCGCACGACGAGATCGCCCGCGCCCAGGAGGACCGGACCCTCTGGCGCAACTTCCAGGGCTACACGACGCACGCCGGCGTCGACCTCTACGCCCTCGGCGTCTCGGCCATCGCGCAGATCGACGACTGCTACGTCCAGAACACCAAGGACTACGCCGCGTACCACGCCGCCTGCGTCGAGGGGCGCCCTTCGACCATCAAGGGGCACCGCCTCTCTCCCGAGGACGAGCTCCACCGGACCGTCATCACGAACCTCCTCTGCCACTGCGTCATCAAGAAGCGCGAGGTGGAGGAGCAGTTCGGGCTCGCCTCCTTCGACGAGACGTTCGCTCCCGCCGTCGCGGCCCTTCCCTCCTTCGTCGAGGACGGTCTCGTCGAGCCGCAGACCGACGAGGTCCGCGTGACGGCGCTCGGCCGGATCTTCATCCGCAACGTCGCGATGCTCTTCGACCCGTACCTGCTGAAGCGTCCGTCCGACCAGCCGAAGATCTTCTCCCGGACGCTCTGATGGCCGCGGAGAAGACCGGCATCCTCCTCGTCCAGCTCGGCGGGCCGACGAAGCGGGAGGAGCTGAAGGGCTTCCTCTACCGCCTCTTCGCCGACCCGGAGGTCCTCGGCATTCCCTTCGCGCCGCTGCGCAAGACGGTCGCCTGGACGATCGCGACGCTCCGCGCAAAGGAATCCGCGAAGACCTACGAGAAGATCGGCTGGTCGCCGATCCGTTGCTGGACGGAGAAGTCGGCGATGCTCCTCGAGGCGGCGCTTGCCCCTTCGTGGCCCGGGGAGCCGCCGATCGTCCGCTCGGCCATGACGTGCAGCGACCCGCTCGTGGAGGACGTCCTTCCCGGCCTCCGCGCCGCCGGGGTCACGCGACTCCTCGTCCTGCCGCTCTACCCGCAGTACTCCGTCACGACGACGAAGGGCTCCTTCGCGCGGGTCGACGAGTCGCTCGAGAAAATGGGCTGGAGCCCCGAGCGGGTCAACGCCCCCGATTCCTGGTACTCCGAGCCCCGCTTCCTCGACGCCCACGCCGCGCGGATCGAGGCGGCGGCGGCCCTCCTCCCCGATCCCGATCCCGGCGCCACCGTCCTTCTCTACTCGGCGCACTCCCTCCCCGTCTCGACGATCGAGAAGAGGAAGGACCCCTACCCGAAGCAGATCGAGGCGACGTGCGCGCTGATCGACGAGCGGCTCGGACGGCGCTTCCGCTCGCGGCTCGGTTACCAGTCGAAGCTCGGACCGATCGCCTGGCTCGGCCCCTCGACGAACGCGGTCCTCGCCGACCTCGCCGACGAAGGGGCGAAGCAGGTCCTCGTCTGCCCCGTCGCCTTCGTCTCCGACCACGTCGAGACGCTCTACGAGATCCGGATGCTCTTCGCAGACGAGGCCCGGGCCCTCGGCATCCCGACCTACGCCGCCGTGGACGGCCTGAACGATCACCCCGACTTCATCGGGGCGCTCGCCGACATCAGCCGGAAGGCGCTCCTTCCGGAAGGAGCCCGTTGAGGCGGATCGTCATCCTCGGCGGCGGGATGACGGGCCTCGCCCTCGCCTTCCTCCGGAACCAGAACCCGGCGCCCGGCGACGACATCCTCGTCCTCGAGGAGGGGCCGCAGGCTGGCGGGAGCATCCGGACTCTTCACGAGGAAGGGCTCGTCCTGGAGGCCGGACCCCACACGCTCCGGACGACGGCCGCCGCCGAACGCCTCATCTCCGCCCTCGACCTGCAGGACGACCTCCTCGTCACCGACCCCCGGACCCCGCGCTGGATCGTCCGGGGAGGCAGGGCCAGAAAGGTCGTTCCCGGGCCCTCGAGCCTCCTCACGACGGCCGTTCCGTTCGGGGCCCGGATGCGCGCGCTGAAGGAACCCTTCGTCCCTTCCCGCACCGCGTCGCTTGCGGACGAATCGGTCCACGACTTCTTCGGACGGCGCTTCGGCCCCGGCGTCGCGCGCTGGGTCGCGGGACCGCTCGTCTCGGGCGTCTGGGCGGACGACCCGAAGACCCTCTCGGCGAGAAGCGCTTTCCCCGCCCTGTGGGAGGCGGAGGGACGCGCGGGAAGTGTCCTCAGGGGACTCCTCAACTCGCCGAAGCCGCCGGGCCCGCGCTTTCACTCGCGGACCGTCAGCTTCCGCGAGGGTCTCGCTTCCCTCCCCGACCGGCTCGTGGCGAGAAGCCAGCGGGCCGGGGTCCGGGTCGAGCTGAACGCCGAGGTCCTCGGGATCGAGGGACCCTTCGACGGCGAGGACGGCGGCGGCATCTGGAAGATCCAGATCGCAGACGGCACCGTCTATCCGGCCGACACCCTGGTGTCGACGCTCGACACCACCGCCGTCGCGTCGCTCTTCGAGAGCCGCCTTCCGAGATCGGCCCCGCGGCTCTCGGCAATGAGCTACTCGCGCCTCGCCGTCGTCCTCCAGGCCTTCCGGCCGGAGCGGGAGAAGGACGCCCCGCACGGGTTCGGCCTCCTGGTCCCGCGGGGCGAAGGGCTCCGTTCGCTCGGGATCCTCTACCTCTCCTCGCTCTTCCCGGATCGAGTTCCCGGGGACGTCGCTCTCACGACCTCGTTCTTCGGCGGCGCGCTCGACCCGTCGCTCCCCGATCTGACCGAGGGCGGTCTCCTCAAGCTTGCCGAGGCGGAGGTGAGGAGTCTCCACCCCGCCCTCGGACCGCGCATTCACGACCGGGTCCTGAAGTGGCCCGCGGCCCTCCCGCGGCTTCCGATCGGCCACCACGCGACGCTCGACCTCCTCGCCCAGGATCTGGCGGAGATCAACGCCGGCAGCGAGCGCCCGCGCCTCGTCGTGACGGGCTCGTGGCGTGACGGCCTGGGCCTCGGCGAGCGGATCGCCCGCGCCGAGGAGCTCGCCCCGACGCTCTGATCACGGAGGTCCCATGCGGCATCCCGTTTCGAAGTCGCTTCTCCTCGCGACCCTCCTCGGCGCCGCCGGTTTCGCCGCCAGCGCCCTGCCCGGACGCCAGCCCCGCCTCCGACCGGCCTTCTTCGAGCACGAGGAAGGACGGTCCAAGAGGGCGAGATCCCTCGCGTCGCAGCTGGCGCGGGGCGCGACCGGCCGCGGACCGCTTTCGCCGGAGGGGATCGAGCGGGGCTACGACGTCCTCACCTACGACCTCGCGCTCGACCTGAACCCGGCCGTCGTCGCGATCGAGGGGCGGGTCACGATCCGCCTCTCCTCCCTTCGCAGCGGCCTCTCGGAGGTCCGGCTCGACCTCGACGACGCGATGACGGTCCGTTCCGTCGAGCGCGACGGCAGGCCCCTCGCCTCGTTCTCCGCCGTCGCCGACGTCCTCCGGATTCCCCTCGACCCGATGCTCGGCGCCGAGGAGCGGACGACGCTCGTCGTCCGATGGGGCGGAACGCCGATCGCCGGCGGCGCCCTTTCCTTCTGGACGGCCCCCTCGAGCGGCCCCGCCATCTCCTCGCTCGCGGAGCCGTTCGACGCCCGGACGTTCTGGCCGTGCGTCGACGACCCGGCCGACAAGGCGGTGACGACGGTCGCCGTCACCGTCCCCGAAGGGTACGTCGCCGCCTCGGCCGGCCTCGGCACCGGCGTCCCCGCGGCCGAGCCCGGAAAGGTGACGTGGACCTGGCGGCTTCCGCAGCCGGTCTCCACCTACCTGGTATCCGTCGCCGTCGGCCGCTTCGAGACGATCGCGGCGGAGTACCGCTCGCTCGACGGGACGCGGACCATGCCGGTCGTCGGCTACGTCCTCCCCGAGCACGTGGCGATCAACCGTGCGCGGGTGGCCTCGATGGTCGGACACCTCGAGGTCCTCGCCTCCCTCTTCGGCGAGTACCCCTACCTCGACACGAAGTACGGGATCGTCGAAGGGAGCTTTTCGGGAGGGATGGAACACCCGACGATGACCCTCATCGGCGCCTCGCTCCTGGGGAACCCCACCCGGGACCTGACCGGCCTTCTCGTCCACGAGGCAGCCCACATGTGGTGGGGGGACGAGGTGACGATGCGGACCTGGGACGACATCTGGCTGAACGAGGGGTTCGCGACGTACGCAGAGGTCCTCTACTACGAGCGGGCTTCGGGCGCCGCCCCCGGACAGCTCCTCACGTCGCGCTACGACGACGGCCTCTACGCGGGCCAGCTCGGGCCGTCCGTCGCCGCGCCGGCCGAAGACCCGTTCCGCTTCACCGGCGCCATCTACGACAAGGGAGGCTGGGTCCTCCACATGCTCCGCCAGGTCGTCGGCGACGAGACGTTCTTCGCGGGCCTTCTCGAGTACCGGAGGCGCCACGAGCGAGGGAACGCGACGAGCGCCGACCTGCGCGCCGTCTTCGAGGAGCTTTCGGGCCGGGACCTCGAGCAGTTCTTCGACCAGTGGATCGAGACGCCGTACCGGCCCGTCCTCCGGGCCTCCTTCCGCAACCTCGCCGGCGGGAAGGTGGCGGTGACGGTGAAGCAGACCCAGGGGCACGCCGTCGTCCACCCGGAGCCGGGGCCTCTGAACACGTCGTGCTACCGGTTCCCGCTCACCCTCCGCCTCTTCTCCGCCACCGCGGCCGCGACGACGGCGGTCGTCGACGTGACGCAGGTCGAGGAGACGTTCACCCTCGCGGCTCCCGGCGGGGCGGCCGCCGTCGCGTTGACGGTCGACCCCGACGGGAACCTGCTGAAGATCGTCGAGGCCGTCGGGCCGGCCTCCTGAGGCGGGATCCCCTACTTCCCGCCCTTGGCCGGCGCCGGCGCGGCGGCCCCGCCTCGCCCGGGGGCGAGGGCGTCGAGGATCTCCTTCGCCGCCGCGGCCGCGTTCGTCGGGAGGCCTTCTCCGGAACCGGGCCACTCGCCCCACTTCAGCCGGACGCCGAGCTTCTCCAGCGTCTCCCGGCCACGCTGCATCGCCTTGTAGAGCTCGGGGGGAGCCCCCTTGGAGACGCCGAGGAAGACCGGAACGCCTTTCAGCCCCGCGACGGCCGACGCGCCCGCGGCGCCGGGGTCGAAGATGCCGCCGACCGAGCCGACTGCCGAGAAGAGGCCCGGGCTGCGCGCGGCGACCTCGAGGCCGAGCTTCCCCCCCCGGCCCGCGCCGACGACGACGATCGGGAGGGGAATGTTGCCGGCCCGCCGGCGCGCCTCGACCATCGCCCGCTTCAGGGCGTCGACGGCGCGGTCGGCGGAGCTCCAGCCGAAGCGCTTCATCCCGGAGCGGGAGGGGCCGCGCGGCGCGGCCACGAAGAGTCCGCGGGCCTTCGCCTCGCCCATGAACGGCCCGGCGATCGTCATCGGATCGGAGTTGACCTCGTGCAGAAGGACGAGGATTCCTTTCGGCGCCGCCCCGGGAGAGACGAAGAGCCCCTCCGCGATGACGGCTGCGTCTCCCGCCGCACGGTTCTTCTTCGCCCCTTCGACGATACGCGCGAACTCGGGCCGGGCCCGGAGCGAGGCGAGGTCGGTGTCCCTCCCCAGCGTCGCCTCGTCGTCGAACCCGGCCGCGACGGCCCGGTCGAGATTGCGGAAGGCGGCGTCGGGCTTTCCCTCGCGAGCGTCGAGGCAGGCCAGGTTGTAGGGCGCCGTCGGAAGCTCCCCGAGCTTCCACGACTCCTCGAAGAACTCCCGGGCCTTGCCGAGCTCTTTCTTCTCGACGGCCGCGACGCCCAGCCGCTCCATCTGCCACGGGTCCTTCGAGACCGCTTCGAGGACCCGGGGATCCTGGATCTGGGCCTTCACCGCCCCGGGAGGCGCCTGGGGGTTCGCACCGACGACGGCGGGACCGGAAGGGGAAGGGGGGGTGGGGGCGGGCCGGGTCGCCTGGGCCGCCGCAGGGAGGGTGAACGTCGCGAGAAGCAGCGCCAGGGGGGCGCGAAGAGACGCCTTCATGGCGGCGGATTGTAGTCGTCCTCCTTCCGGGCGATCCGGCGACGCGCCCCGAGGGGCCGTTCCCGCGGGAGAGCCCGGCGCCGGCGGACCATTTCTCCGGGCGACCGGAGGAACTCCGGCTCGGCGCTACAATCCGTCCGGATGTCCTCTTCTCCGCCGGACACCGGCGACTACCTCAGCGACGTTTTCTTCTCCGACCTCCCCCTCCCGCACGCGGTTCGGGCCGGCATTGCCGCCTGTGGATTCGTCCGTGCGACCCCCGTTCAGGCCAAGACCCTCCCGCTCCTCCTGGTGGGCCGGGACGTGGCCGCCCAGGCCCAGACCGGGACCGGCAAGACGGCGGCCTACCTCGTCTCGATCCTGACCCGGCTCGTCGAGGTCCCCTCTCCGCCGACGCGCAGGCCCGGGGCTCCGCGGGCGCTCCTCGTCGCCCCGACGCGGGAGCTGGCGGTCCAGATCGAGCACGACGCGCTTCTCCTCTCGCAGTTCGTCAAGCCCCGCATCGTGACCGTCTACGGCGGCCTCGACTACGCCAAGCAGCGAAGCCTCCTCCGGGACGGCTGCGACATCCTGATCGGCACCCCGGGCCGCCTCCTCGACTACGAGGGACAGGGCGCGACGTCGTTCGGCTCGGTGGAGACCCTCGTCATCGACGAAGCCGACCGGCTCTTCGACCTCGGCTTCCTGCCGGATCTCAAGCGCATCCTGAGGCGCTGCCCGCCTCCCCGGCGCCGCCACTCGATGATGTTCTCGGCGACCCTCTCCTGGCGCGTCATGGAGCTCGCCTGGGAGCACCTCAACGAAGCCGAACGGGTGGAGATCGCGTCCGAGAGGGTGACGGCCGACCGGGTCGTCCAGAGCCTCTTCCACGTCGGCAACTCGGAGAAGCTCTCCCTCCTCATCGGCATCCTCCAGCGGGAGGGCGACGCGACGCGGACGATGCTGTTCGTCAACACGAAGAGGTTCGCCGAGCGTCTCGTCGACCGCCTCGAGCGGCACGGGTTCAAGTGCGGGGCGATCTCCGGCGACATCCCCCAGGCGAAGCGGCTGAAGATCCTCGCCGAGTTCAAGTCGGGGAAGCTCCCGATCCTCGTCGCGACCGACGTGGCGTCCCGCGGCCTCCACATCGACGGCGTGACGCACGTCATCAACGTCGACCTGCCGATGGACCCGGAGGACTACGTTCACCGGATCGGCCGGACGGCACGCGCCGGCCAGTCCGGCCGGGCGATCTCCCTGGCCTGCGAGGACTACGTCCAGTCCCTCTCCTCGATCGAGAAGCTGATCGGGATGAAGATCCCGGTGGAGCACGCGGAGGACGCCCTCTTCCAGCGGCGCCCCGCTCCCGTGCGCGAGCCGGTCCGGGTCTCGGGCGGGCCTCGGCACGGCGTCCCCGACGCGGGAGACGACGACGACGCGCCGGCGATCCAGGCGCCTCATCCCCCGCCTCCGGCGCGCCTGGCGAGGCCTCCCCAACCGCGTCTCCCGCGCCCCGAGCCTTCGCGGCGACCGGAGCCGCCGCCGGCCCCGCCTCCGCCGCCGGTCGCGGTCGAGCCCGTCGTCGAGCCCGTCGCGGTCGAGACCATTGCGATCGAGCCCGGCGGCATCGAGTTCGTCGAGACCGTGCCCGTCGTGGCCGAGGCGGTGCCGGTCGAGGCCGTCGTCCACGAGCCCGCGATTGCCGCACCCGAGCTTCCGGAAGAGGCCGCGGAGGAATCGAGCTCCACCCCGGACGGCCCGGCCGACTTCTGGACCCGCGAGGCCTTCGGGCTCGAGATCCCCGAGGAGGGCTTCGGCGTGGCCGACTCCCCCGCGATGCCGGGCAGCCCGGCCCGGCGCAAGCGCCGCCGGCGGCGCCGCCCCGGCGCTGCGGCACCCGCCACCGTCGTTCCCTGACGCCGCCGAATCGCGGCTTATGATTCCTCCGCCGGGAGGAGTCACATGCCGTACGCCGGAGTCCGGGGTCAGAGGTTCTACTACGAGGTCGGGGGAGAGGGGGAGTTCGTCGTCCTCCTTCACGGGGTCCTCGCCAGCGCCGACATCATGGAGGCCCCCGCGACGGGTCTGGCGTCGGGGTTCCGGGCGGCGCGGATCGACCGGCGCGGCTGCGGCCGGACCACGCCGCCGACCGAAGGGCCCGTCCCGCTCCACGAGGAAGCCGACGACGTCCTCGCCCTCCTCGACTGGTTCTCGATCGAGAAGGCGCACCTCGTGGGGCACGACGAGGGGGCCGAGGTCGCGCTGGAGTTCGCCCTCAGGAATCCGGGCAGGACCGGGGCCCTCGCGCTCCTGGCGCCGTCCCTGGAAGGGTTCTCCCTGAGCCCCGAAGCCGCGGCCGCGGCCGCCGACCTGCGGGCCTCGCTGAAGGCGGACGTCGCCCGGGCGCTCCCGGAGAAGTTCTTCCCCTCGGCGATCTTCGACGCGGCCCGCGAGCGCGAAGGGATCTTCGAGCGGCTCGAGGACATCTTCCGGCGCTACCCGCAGAGCCCCGGCCGCTTCGACCGGATTCCGCGCGCCGGAGCCGCCCTGGCCGGCCGCCTCGCCGCCGTCTCGGCCCGGACTTTCGTCCTCGCCGGCGAGCGCGACGCGGAAGACCGGATTCGCACCGCGAAGGCGATCGCGGCCGGCATCCCCGGGGCCGAGCTCGCGCTCCTGCCCGACGCCTCGCGCTTCCTGCACGTCGAAGAGAGCCGCGCCGTGATGCGCAAGCTGACGGACTTCTTCCTTCCGGAGCCCGAGATCGAAAGATAGGACCCGGCTCTGCGCCGCCATCGACGGCCAAGCGACCGTACAGTAGAAAATGAAGACCTGACCCCTATCCGGCTTCCAAGGCAACGGGGGCCTTCCGGCCCCCGTTCCCTGGTCCGCTCCCCGGCGGGGCGTCAGGCGATCGACTTCAGGAAGTCGGCGTTCACCTTCGTCTTCGTCAGCTTGGAGAGGAGGAGGTCCATCGCGTCGATCGGCTTGACCGAGGCGAGCGCGCGGCGAAGCTTGTGGATCTTCGGAAGCTCGTCGGCCGTGTAGAGCTTCTCTTCCTTGCGCGTCCCCGACGCCGGGATGTTGATGCACGGGAAGACGCGCCGGTCGAACAGGCCCCGGTCGAGGATGATCTCGCAGTTCCCCGTCCCCTTGAACTCCTCGAAGATGACGTCGTCCATCCGGCTGCCGGTGTCGACGAGACAGGTCGCGACGATGGTCAGCGAGCCGCCGTCCTCGTGGTTGCGGGCGCCGCCGAAGAAGCGCCGCGGCTTCTCCATCGTCCGCGCGTCGATGCCCCCGGAGAGGATCTTGCCGCTCCCGCGCTGCTCATTGTTGTAGGCGCGGCTCATCCGCGTCAGCGAGTCGCAGAAGATGACGACGTCCTTGCCGATCTCCACGAGCCGCTTGGCCCTTTCGAACGTCGCCTCGGCGACGGCGATGTGGTGCGCGGCGGTCATGTCGGCCGAGGATGCGATGACCTGACCGGTGATCGACCGCTGCATGTCGGTCACTTCCTCGGGCCGCTCGTCGACGAGGAGCATGAGGAGAACGACGTCGGGGTCGTTCTTGGCGATGGCGTTCGCCATCGTCTTCAGGAGGAACGTCTTCCCGGCCTTCGGCGGCGCCACGATGAGGCAGCGCTGCCCGCGGCCGATCGGGACGACGAGATCGAGGACCCGGCCGGAGTTCTCGTCGGGCCCCGTCTCCATCCGGAGGCGCCGGTTCGGGTCGATCGAGACCCCCTTGTGGAACTGGATGTACTTCGACCGGTACTCGGCCGGCGTCATCCCCTCGATCGAGACGATCTTCTGGACCATGGCCCCCTTGGGACCACGCGCCACCGCCTCGGCCTCGATGAAGAGGCCGTCCTCGAGGTCTTCCGCCTCGACGAGATATTTCGGGAGGAACGGATCCCCCTTCTCGGCGTAGAAGGTCTCCGGCGAGACGACGAGCCCCGAGTGGTCGCCGTGGAGCTTGACCAGCCCGCGAACCATGACGACGGGCACGGCCTGCGGAGCGCTCTCGCGCCGAGGGGCTCCTTCGGCCGAAGGCTCCGTCCCCGCCGGTCCGTCCGCGCCCGCCGGGCCCTTGCTCCGTCCGCGGCGGCGGCGGCGGCGCCTCCGCCGGCGGGCGGGTTCCCCCGCAGCGCCTGCCCCCTCGGCCGGGAGGGCGTCCGAATCGCCGTCTCCGTCGCCTTCTGAGGCACCGTCTCCGTCGTCGTCGGGGCCCTCCGTGAAGTCCTCGACGACGCTGTTTTCGATGGGCGGCAGAACCGCTTCCTCGCGCTCTTTGGGGTCGAACTCGTCCAAGCTATCCTCCGGAACGGGCCATCCGTGGCCGCTCCGATTCCTGTGGGTCGTCTGCGCGGGCAGTACGCCCCGGGCAAACGGCACCATGCCATTTCAGGTCCGTGGGGAAGGGCGGGTCGTGATCCTCGCGCCTCCCTCGTCCGGCGCGCCGTTCGCGCCACCCGCAAACGCAGGGCCGCGCCGCACCGGACCAGACACGGGGATGCTAAGCCCGAAGGGAAGCGGCCGTCAATTCGGCCTTCTCGAGACGGCTCCCGGAACGAGGCTTCCTCCCGGACGCTCCAGCGGGTTCGCCACCCCCGGAGCCCAGAGCCCGGGAATCCTCTCCCCGCACGCCGGGCAGGCTCCGTTCGCGCCGATCCGGCACGCCACGACCCGAAAGCCCCGCCTTTCGACGAGCCCCTCGCGGCACCGGGGGCAGAACGTCGTCTCGCCGCTCCCCGTCCGCCCGGGAAGGTTCCCCGTGTAGACGTACCGGAGCCCCTCCTCCCGGCCGATCTCCGCCGCCCGGAGGATCGTGCGAACCGGCGTCGCCGGCGTGCCGGCCAGCCGATAGTCGGGGTGGAACGCCGTGACGTGCCAGGGGAGATCGGGAGAGAGCGCCCGAAGGAAGCGGGCCGCGTCCCGCAGCTCCTCGTCCGAGTCGTTCTCGCCCGGAACGACGAGCGTCACGACCTCGACCCAGAAACCTCTCTCCACGAGCCCCGATAGGGCGTCGAGGACGACGGAGAGCCGTCCCCCGACCCTCCGGTACCCCTCTTCGCTCATCCCCTTCAGATCGACCTTGTACGCGTCGACGAGGGGCTGGAGGAAGTCGAGCACCTCGGGCGTGGCGTTCCCGTTCGAGACGAAGCTCGTCAGGAGCCCGGCGCCGCGCGCGAGGGCGAAGACGGCTCCCGCCCACTCGGCGGTGACGAGCGGCTCGTTGTAGGTCGACGTCACGATCGACGCCCCTTCCGCCAGGGCCGCGGCGACGATTCCCTCCGGGGTCGCCGGCCGCGGGCCGGCCCAGGCGTCCGCGTCCGGATCCCGCATCGTCTGGCTGATCTCCCAGTTCTGGCAGAACGGGCACTTGAAATCGCAGCCGAGCATCCCGAAGGAAAGCGCGATCTCCCCGGGCCGAACGTGAAAGAACGGCTTCTTCTCGACCGGGTCCGCAGCGATCGAGGAGACGTATCCCCAGGGAACCCGCAGCTCGCCGGCGCGGGCAAACCGGACGCGGCAGACCCCTTCCTTCCCTTCGCCGAGAAGACAGCGGTGCCCGCAGGCGAGGCAACGGAGCTTTCCCCCCTCCTCGCGAACCAGCGACCCTTTCGCCGTCAGGGCGGCGAGCCGCTCTCGAACGGTCGGCTCTGGCGCCATTGTGGCCATCATAGGCCCGTCCGAACGCCGGAACGGTTCGTGCATCCCTGCCGTTAGAATGCGCCACGTGACACGATTCTTCCGGTTTGCCGCGTTCGCCGCCGCCACGGTCGCTTTCTCGGGGACGCTCCTGGCCCAGACGCCCACCCCGACCCCGACGGCGACACCGACGCCCACCCCCACCCCGGTCCCTTCCCTGGCTCCGGCCTCGGTGGGAAGCATCGGGATCCCGTCCGGCGGCCGCTACGACGCCTCGAACATGATCCTCGAGACCGACGGCACCATCTGGACCGCCTCGGCGAACGAGAACGTCCTCTCGAGGATCTCCGCGGACGAGAAGAAGGTGACGAAGTGGGCGATGCCGCGCGACGCGGCGCCGAGCCACCTTCTGAAGGAAGCCGACGGCACCCTCTGGATCGCGCAGCTCGGCGGCTTCAAGATCTCCCGCTTCGACCCCGCCTCGGCCGAGCTCACCGAGTGGCCCGACGCGGCCCGCCGGCCGACCGCATTCGTGAAGAAGGCGGACGGAACCCTCTGGCTTCCGGAAACGAACGGGACCCTCACGAACTTCGATCCCGCCACCGGCACTCTCGTCTACTGGCGCTCGACCGACACGGAGAACCCGATCTCGAGCCTCACCTACCCGTTCCTCGATTCCGACGGCTCGGTCTGGAGCGCGGACTTCCTCCGGGGAAACCTCCTGCGCTTCGCGGCGGACGGCTCGCGGGTGACGAAGTGGGAGCTTCCCGACGTTTACGCGTCGCCCTCGAAGATCATCCGCGGGCCGGATGGCGCCATCTGGATGTCCCTCTACAGCTCGGGCCAGCTCGCCCGCTTCGATCCGGCCACCGCGGAGTTCAAGGCCTACACCGTCGGGACGTTCGTCCTCCCCTTCGACCTGAAGATCTACAAGGACCGGATCGTCTACACCGAGCAGCAGTCGGGCGAGGTGGGGGTCTTCGAGCCTCTCGCCTTCTCTCCAGCCTCGACGAACACGCTCGTGCCGAAGGAAGTCACCCTGACGAGCACGACGGAGACCGTGGCGTCGACGAAGACCAAGCTCGTCGCCACGGAGCTCGACACGACGGCAGGGGCCCCCGTCGAGATCCCCGGAGCGGCCTTCCCCGGGCTCGTGCGCTACCCGGCGATGGGCGGAACCGCCGGCTACGCCCTCGTCATCGACGAGACGCGCAAGCGCTTCCTCGTCGGTGCGACCGCGTCGGTCCTCGAGCTCCTGCCCCCGGTCCCCTCCTCCGCGGACGACCAGCTCTATCCGGCTGCGGCGTCGATCGGCGGGCAGGGCGGGAGCCGCTGGACGACGCAGACCGTCGGCTGGAACCGGGGGACGGCCGACACGGCCGGGGCCACCGTCGACGCGACCGTCGACGAGAGGCTCCTGCCGAACGACTGGATCGCCGGCCTCTCGCCGACGACGACGCTCAAGGTCGCGCCCGGAGCGCTCGTCTCCCAGGACGACCCGATCGGGACCGTGATGGGAGGGAAGGACACTTCGGGCGCCCTCCGTTTCAGCTCCGCCGCCACCACGACGAAGTTTGCCGACTTCTACTCCTGGATCCGCGTCTCCCGGACCCGGGCCGACGGCGGGACCTACGGCTTCGCCCGGAACTTCGTGAAGGGAGCGCAGGGCATCGGCGCCGGAGAGACCGGGTTCCTCTTCACGCCGCCCGACGCCGCGACCCAGCGCACCAACGCGGGGCTCTTCGTCGTCGCGGCGGCAGCGGGAACCGTCTCGATCGTCGACTCCACGGGGGCCCTCCTCGGAGGCCCGTTCGCCTTCTCCTGGCCCGCCGGCTACCACGCGCAGGCCTCGACGATCTTCGCGGCCTTCGGGATCCCCCCCTCTCCGTCGGCCCGGGTCGTCTTCGCCGTCACGACGGGGCGGGTCCTTCCGTTCGGGACCTCCATCGACTCGGTCTCGGGCGATCCGGTCGACCTGCCGTTCTTCGGACCGAAGAGCACGGCGCAGTACCAGTGGATCCTCGGCGCCGAACGGGGAGCAGGCCCCCTCTCCACGGGCTCACGCACCGACCTCCAGCTCTTCAACGGGGCCGCGACCGACTCCGCGGTGACGCTCAGCTTCCACGCGGCGCACCTCGCTTCGGCCCCCCCGATCGCGGTCCCGGCCCCCAGCGTGACCCTCACGGTCCCAGCCGGCAAGGGCGTCACCCTGGCCGACGTCCTGAAGGACAGCTTCGGCGTCGAGGCCGCGGCCGGAAGCATCGCCATCGCCTCCGACCCGCCGGTCTTCGCCTTCGCGCGCGTGACGGCCCCGGACGCGGGCGGCGGCCGTCACGGCTTCGGCTTTCCCGGGCTCCTCGGAGACGCCGCGCCCGCGGCGGGCTCGCGGGGAGTCTTCATCCAGGCCACCGACTCGGGCTGGAACGTCATCCTGTCCGAGCTCCAGGTCACGAACCCGACGGACGGACCGGCGGACGTGACCGTCAGGACCTTCGACGCCGGCGGGACCGCCGTCGGAACGCCTCTCACCCTGGCCGTCGGCCCGAAAGAGGTCGTACGGATCCCCTCGGCCTTCTACACCATCGCGGGATTCGGGACTCCTCTCGGACGCCTCGAGGTGGTCCCGGCCACCGGCTCCCAGCCCGTCTTCGCGACGCTCGTCCGGCAGGACATGAAGACCGGGGACGCGGACGCCATCGTCCCCTACATCGTTCCGGCGCCCTGAGCCCGCGCCCCGCTGGAGGTCCCGACGCCCCCGCCCGGCCCCCTTCACCCGGAGGGGGCCTTTTCACGGTCTCGCCCCCGAAAGCCCGCGGGGGGCAGGCTATCGGGAGGCGGCGGGAACAGCGGGAACCGGCGCGGGCCCGGACGGCGGAAGCGGGGCCCAGGTCGTATCGGGCGCCACGATCCAGTTCCGGTCCGTCGCCGGCTGGATCGTCCCGGCCTTCCTCAGCCTCTCGACGAGGAGCTCGCGGACCTCGTCGTTATAGGTCCGAAGCACCTTCGCTCCCACCAGCGCCGTGTACCCCCCCGCACCCTGCGCCCGGTAGCTGTTGACGGCGAGACTGAAGCGGTCGCCGTCCGCGACATCGCGGCCCTTGAACCGAAGCTCCTTCACCCGGTGTCCGACGGCGGCCGTCGGGTCGACTCGGTAGCTCGCTCCCTGAAGGACGTCGAAGTTGTAGGGCGTCATGCCCGGCAGGGGCGTGACGACGAGCCGGCCGTCGCGCCACTCGGCCCTGTCGTAGAAGCTGGCCGCTTTCTCGAGGACGCCCCGGAGCCGCGCCCCGTCGATCTCGACCACGACGAGCTGGTTTTCGTACGGGTAGAGGGCGTAGACCTGCCTCCCCGTGACCGGCCCCGCCTCCCAACCCTCGAAGCGGAAGGGAAGGAGTGAGGTGAGCGAGAGGTCCGCACCCGTGGCGGAGAGCTGGGTATCGTTGACCAGGTCGAGGAGCGCCGTGTCCTCGAGGCGCGCTCGCCCTCCGGGAAACGGCCCGGTCGCGATCGCGAGCGGCTCGTTCAGGTAGCTGAGGGCCCGCTCGTGCGGTCCTTTCGCGATCGCGGCGATCTGCGGATCGACGGCGACGGAGGCGTCGGAGGGGAGGAGGGCGCCGCGCGTCTCGACCACGGTCGCCTTGCCCCCTCTTCGCTCGACGACGAAGTCGACGCGTGCGAGCACTTCGCCCCAGCGCCCCGGCTGCATCACCGGCACGCCGTGGACCCGGGTCATCGAGAGCTTTCGATGGGTGTGCCCCGTCAGGATCAGGTCGATTCCCGGCACCTCCCGCGCCAGGGCGACGACGCGGTTCTCGTGCGCCGTGCCGTTCGGCTCGCCCGTGACCGGGTCGGACTCGAGGCCGCTGTGGAACAGGACGACGACGACGTCGCAGCCCTTCTCTCCCCGAAGAAGAGGAACGAGCCGCTTCGCCGTCTCGACGGGATCCTCCCACTTCAGCCCGGGCCGGTTCGGCTCCGGCTCCCAGCCCGGGACGTTCGGCGTCGTGAGGCCCAGGACGCCCACCCGGACGCCGCCGAGCTCCTTGACGAGAAACTCCGGAAAGGCGGCGCTGCCGTCCGAGGCGTTCCGGGTGTTCGCCGAGAGCCAGGGAAAGGACGAGTCCTTCTGCGCGCGGCGAAGGACCTCCAGGCCGAAGTTGAACTCGTGGTTCCCCACGGCCATGGCGTCGTAGGCGAGAGCGCCCATGGCGGCGGCCATGAAGTGAGGGCCGCCGGAGGGGCGGCGCGCCTCGAGCCAGCCCCCGGGAGCGCCCTGGATCGTGTCTCCTCCGTCGAGGAGGAGAACGTGGGGCGACTCCTCGCGGATCTGCCGGACCCGCGTCGCCACGCGGGCGAGGCCCCAGGCCCCTTCCACCCCCCGCGCGTAGTCCCACGGGAGGAGGTTCGCGTGGAGATCCGAGGTCTCGAGGACGGTGATCACGGTGCGATCGGCGGCGGCCGCCGGGACGGCAAGGACGAGTGCGACGAGAAAAGCGGGGAATCGCGGAGATGTCACGCGCGGCGCAGTCTTCCATTCGACCGGGCCGGAATCAAGGCACCCTCGGCCTCCTCCCGGCGGTATCCTCCGCCGGCCATGCCCGCCCGCCCGAAGGCGCGTCCCGCGCCCGCCGACGTCGTCCTCGCCCGCCTTCAAGAAGCCTACCCCGGGGCCGACTGCTCGCTCGACCATGCCGACGCGTTTCAGCTCCTCATCTCGACGATCCTCTCCGCGCAGTGCACGGACGCGCGGGTGAACGGCGTCACCCCGGCGCTCTTCCGCCGCTTCCCGACCCCCGCCGCCATGGCCGGGGCGGGAGACGAGCTGGAAGAGCTGATCCGGTCCACCGGCTTCTTCAACGCCAAGGCGAAGTCGATCCGGGGCGCCTGCCGGGCGATCGTCGAGATGCACGGCGGCCTCGTCCCGAAGACGATGGAGGACCTCCACGCGCTTCCAGGGGTAGGCCGGAAGACGGCAAACGTCGTCCTCGGGAACGCCTGGGGCGACCCGGACGGCGTCGTCGTCGACACGCACGTCGGCCGACTGGCCCGCAGGCTCGGCTGGTCCCGCCACGCCGACCCGGTCAAGGTCGAGACCGAGCTGAACGCGCTCATCCCGCGTGCGCAGTGGGTCTTCGCCGGCCACGCCCTCATCCTTCACGGGCGCCGCGTCTGTTCCTCGAGGTCGCCTCGCTGCGGATCGTGCCTCGTGGCCGACCTCTGCCCGAAGATCGGGGTGGACCTCCCCAAACCGGCCCCCGGCCCCCGGACGACGACCACCAGGAGGGGACGATGACGCTTCCCGGCAGCGGCTCGATCGAAGTGATCTGCGGATCGATGTTTTCGGGAAAGTCCGAGGAGCTGATCCGCCGGGTCACCCGCGCGAAGATCGCTCGGCGCCGCGTCCAGGTCTTCAAACCGAAGCTCGACGACCGTTTCTCGGAGATGGAGGTCGTCTCCCACACCGGGATGAGGCTCATGGCCCTCGCCGTGGCGACCTCGGCCGAGGTGCTCGCCCGGACCGACGACCGGACCGAGGTGGTCGGGATCGACGAGGTGCAGTTCTTCGATGCGGGGATCGTCGAGGTCGCCAGCCGGCTCGCCGACCTCGGCAAGAGAGTCGTCGTCGCCGGGCTCGACCAGGACTATCTGGGACGCCCCTTCGACCCGATGCCGACCCTGATGGCCCTCGCCGAGGACGTCGTCAAGACCCGGGCCATCTGCGTTCTGTGCGGAGGCCCCGCGAGCCGGACGCAGAGGCTGGTCGCCTCGACCGAGCGGGTCGTCGTCGGGGCCGCGGGGCTCTACGAAGCCCGCTGCAGACGCTGCTTCGACCCGGGTGTTCCAGAGGTGGACGGGATCCTCCCGTTCCCCGACGTGGAACCCTGAATGGCGCAGAAGACGTTCCATCCGTGTGGCTTACCGCCTTTCCCAGCAGCGCTGTGCAATAGCCTGTGAATTCGCCTGTCTAAAACCTCGCGAAGCCGCATGACGAGCGGCCCGAGCATGGAATGCACTCCGGAAGGTGCAATACAGGCAAGTCATTCCACTTCAAACACTTGACATATTTCGAACGCTGTAAGGATGAAGTAAAGCCGCATTCCGAGCGGTCCGAAACGAATTACACAGGCGGGGGTCGTTTCTGGCAGCGGTTTTGCCCGGGAAAGTGGTCGACCGGCGATCGGATTTCGATGGATCCGGGCGGCGTCCGGACACCCCCTGGGAGCCTCCGGACGCGGCCCGCCCGTTCTCAGAGCCCGACGGTGTCGTGGTGGTCGCCGAAAACCGTCCGGAGCGACTCGACGATCTCGCCGAGGGTGACGTTTCCGTCGACGGCCTCGACGATCGGAGGCATCAGGTTTCGCCCGTCCTTCGCCGCCGCCACGAGGTCCGCCCGGAGGCGGTCGGCCCTCGCCTCGTCGCGCCGGGCCCGGAAGTCCGCGAGCCGGGCGACCTGCTCCGGCTCCACCCGGGGGTCGATCGTCATCGTCGGTATCGAGGTCTCTTCCTCGACGGTGAACTCGTTCACGCCGACGACGACCGCCTCTTTCGACTCGATCGCCTTCTGCGCCTGGTAGGCCGCCTCCTGGATCTCGCGCTGGAAGTACCCCGCCTCGATGGCGGCCAGAGCCCCGCCCATCTCGTCGATCCGGGCGATGAGCGCCGAAGCGCGGTCGACGATCTCCGCCGTCATCGCCTCGACGGCCCAGGACCCGCCGAACGGGTCGGCCACGCGGGTGACGCCCGTCTCGTAGGCGATGACCTGCTGGGTCCGGAGGGCGAGGCGGGCCGCCTCGGCCGTCGGCAGCGCGAGCGCCTCGTCCCGCGAGTTCGTGTGGAGCGACTGCGTCCCTCCGAGGACGGCCGCGAGCGCCTGGATGGCGACCCGGACGACGTTCACGTCGGGCTGCTGCGCCGTGAGCGTCGAGCCCGCGGTCTGGGTGTGGAACCGGAGCGCCTGCGCGCGCGGGTCGTCGATGCCGAAGCGGTCCCTGACGAGGCGCGCCCAGAGAGTGCGGGCCGCGCGGAACTTGGCGATCTCCTCGAGGAAGTCGTTGTGGACGTTGAAGAAGAACGTGAGCCGGGGGGCGATCGACTTCGCGTCGAGGCCCGCCTTCACCGCGGCCGAGAGGTACTCGACACCGTCGGCGAGCGTGAACGCGACCTCCTGCACCGCCGTCGAGCCCGCCTCGCGAATGTGGTAGCCCGAGATGGAGATCGTGTTCCAGCGCGGGACGTTCCCGGCGCAGAAGCCGAAGATGTCGGTGATGAGGCGCATCGAAGGCTTCGGCGGAAAGGCGTAGGTGCCCCTCGCGGCGTATTCCTTCAGGATGTCGTTCTGGATCGTCCCGGTGAGGCTCGCCCACGGCGTTCCCCGGCGGCGCGCGACGGCGAGGAGGAAGCCGAGGAGGATCGACGCCGTGGCGTTGATCGTCATCGAGATCGACACCTCGTCGAGCGGGATGCCGTCGAGGAGGGTCTCCATGTCCTCGATCGAGTCGATGGCGACGCCGACCCGCCCCACCTCGCCGCGGGCCAGGGCGTGGTCCGAGTCGAAGCCGATCTGGGTCGGAAGGTCGAAGGCGACGGAGAGCCCGGTCTGTCCCTGCGAAAGAAGGTAACGGTATCGGGCGTTCGAGTCCTTCGCCGTGGAGAACCCCGCGTACTGCCGCATCGTCCAGAGCTTCTTGCGGTAGCCGCCGGCCTGTGCCCCACGGGTGAAGGGGAACGCGCCGGGAGTGCCCGGATCCCAGCCCGCGGGGACGTCCCCCGGGGCGTAGGAGGGGAGGACCGGAATCCCTGAGGTGGTGAGGGCTTCGATCTTTGGGGTCGACATCCCACGATGCTAAATTGAAACGCTGGAATCGGACACCCCGCCAGCTGCGATATCCCCAGTTTCCGGCCTCTTCCCCGAGCCCTCTCCGCGCTCCCGGCCCGGCTTCGTGTCACACTTCCCGGAGCGGTGCCGAAGACGCTCAACGGGACACTCGATACCTTCTCCCTCGCCGACCTCCTTCAGTGGCTCGAGATGAACCGGCTCTCCGGGCGGGTGGCCATCACTCGCGGCGACGAGCGGCGGACGATCGACCTGAAGGACGGTGCGATCGTCTTCGTCTCGTCGCTCCGGCCCGAAGAACGCCTCGGCACCTACCTGGCGTCCCGCGGAATACTCCCCGAGCCCGTCGTCTACGAGGTCCTCGCCGACAGCTTCCTCACCGGAAGGAGCCTGACGCGGCTCATCCTGGAGTGCGGCCTCCTCCCGCGCGAGGAGCTCGCGACCGCGGTGGAGCAGCTCGCGCTCAAGATCCTCCTCGACCTCTTCCACTGGCACGGGGCGACGTTCGTCTTCGACCCTTCCATCGCCACCGAGGACTTCCTTCGGATCCAGCTCTCCCTCCGGGGGCAGGTCCTCGCGCTCGAGGGGGCGCGCTCGGTCGACGACACGGCCCGCATCCGGTCCCCGTTCAAGGCGGCCCGCGGGACGCCCCGGCCTCCGGAGATGGATTTCTCGCCGCAGGCCGTCGCGCTCGCGTTCTTCTCCGTTTCCGAGGGCCTCGACCACGAGCACTCTTCCGCCAGCGTGTGGCGGGACCGCTTCGTCGTGTTCGGACGCTACTCGGAGAAGGTCGCCGCAACCCTCCATCAGCCGTTCCGCCCGTTCCCCCTCTTCGCCGACACCGCCGAGCGGTGTCGCGCCGCTCTCGCAGCCAGGACCGAAAGCGAGGAGGTCGTCCGCCTCGCGGCTACCGACCCGTTCCTGACGCTCGACGTCCTGTTCCTCGCAAATTCGCTCCGGACGTCCGGCAGGGGCCTCCTGTCGACGGTCCACGAGGCGACCGCCGCGATCGGCCCCGGTGCGCTGCGCCGCCTCCTGGAGCTCCTCTCCGACGAAGACACGCCCACGGTCTCGACGAGAGAACGGCTCGAACAGGCGCTCCGGAGGGCCGCCGTGTCCACGGCAGTGGCCGCTTCCCACGTCGCACCGGCCACCGGAGAGGACCCCGGCGTCGCGTGGACCCTCGCCCTCCTCGAGCCGCTCGGCAGCTACGAGCTGCTCAAGCTCCTCCTCGCAGAGGACTTCGAGCCCGGACCCTTCCGCGCCGCCGCGCTTTCGTGGTACCGCGCCTCGTGCGGTCGGTTGCTGGCACGGAAAGTGAATCTGCCCGACTCGTTCGCCGACGTCCTGGGCTCGAGCGGTCAGGTCTCGAGCCACAGCCCCGCCGCCGAGCAACTGGTCTTTCTCGCGAAGCAGATGGTTGCCGCCGACCAGGTCGGGCGGGAGTGGACGAGCGAGGACCCCGAGCTCGCCGACCGCTACTCCTCCCTCGTCGTGGACGAACACCTGGCGGAGAGAATCGCCGGCGACGCCGCGGCGCTTCGCGAAGTCCTCGGGCTCTAGATCCGCGGCCTTCGCCGCATTGCAGCTTCCCACGGAGGTCCAAGATGGTCGTTCGCTTTCGCTTTCTCACCTGCGTCCTCGCGCTCCTCCCCGCGGCCCGGGGCCTGGCGGCCGGCCCCTCTTCCCCGCCCGTGCCCCAGGCCGGGGTGAGAGCGGCCGTCGAGGTCACCGCCATGGACCTCGACGTCGTCGCGACCAAGGACGGCCGTGCGGTCAACGACCTGGCGCGCGAGGAGTTCGTCGTCCGCGTCGACGGCAAGCCGGTGCCGATCGACTACTTCACCCGGATCGAGGCGGGCACGGTCCACGGACCGGACCTCGCGACCGCCTCGCCCGACCTCGTCCTCGACACGCTCAAGGCCGACAGCGGCGAGACCTACGTTCCCAGGCAGTTCCTCGTCTACTTCGACGACGACCGCCTCCTCCCCCCGCAGCGCGTCGCCGTCATCGAAGGCCTGCGGGACTTCGTCACGCGCCTCTCCCCTTCCGACCGGGCCTCGATCGTCTCGTACACCGGCGCCACGCGCGTCCTCGTCCCCTTCACGAACAGCAAGGAGACCCTCCTCGACGGCCTCTCCCGCCTCGAGAAGGCCTCTCCCGCGGGCCTCATGTGGGAATCGCAGTACCAGCAGACGGTCCGCGAGCTCAGGGTCGCCCGCCCCTACACGCGCGACGGGATCCTCAGGAACTGGCAGGTCCAGGCCGCCACGCGGGAGCGGTCCGCTCTCGCCGAGCTCGCACGAAGCGTTTCCGCCCTCGCCGCGCGCTCCGGCAAGCGGACTCTCCTCCTCGTGACGAACGGCTACGAGTGGTTCCCCGGGCAGACGCTGACCCAGGCGTACGGAACGTCGCTCAACAGCCAGTTCGAGGAGAACATCGGCGACGACATCGGAAAAGTCCTGGCCCGGGCGAACAGCTCCGGAATCACGATCCAGGTCTTCGACGCCAAGGGCCTCTCCTCCGATTCCGACGCGTCCCAGATGCTCCCCGCGGGCGTCAACCCCTTCTTCAAGGCGCAGAACTTCCGCGACTCGATGGCGGCCCTGGCGGCCGACACGGGCGGCTCGCTCGTCGAGAACCGGAACGTCTTCCGCGCCGACCTCGACCGCGTCTACCGGGAGGCGAGCAGCTACTACTCCGTCGGCGTCACCCTCAACGGGGTTCCCGGCAGAGGATCCCGCAAGGTCGAAGTCCGCTCGACCCGTCCCGGCGTGGCCGTGCGGGCCCGGACCGGCTTCGGTGCCAAGACGGCGGACGAGGCGGCCGTCGACCGCGTCGAGATGGCCCTCCTGACCCCCGGCGCGACCGGGGACTTCGCGGCGACCCTGCGGATCGGCGCGCTCGAGAAGAAGGGGGGAATCGGCCGCCGCACGGCGCCCTGGGACGTCGCTTTCCCGATCTCGGAGCTGACCTTCCGGGAAGAGGGCGGTTTCATGAAGGCGGCCGCCGAGGTGACGCTCTCCGCCGCGGAAGACACGGGCGCCCGGTCGTCCATCAAGCCCGAGAAGGTCAGCGTTTCGATCCCGGTCGCGGACTGGGAGAAGGCGAAGGGACAGGCGTTCGTCCACCGCGGCCAGCTCACGACCGGCAAGGGGAACATCCGTTTCGTGGCGGCGGTTCGCGACGTCGCCTCCGGCCGGATGGCTCTGGCCTCGTTCGACCTCCGGGTCGAATAGCAGCCCCTCCGTTCCACCACCCCGGACGGCAGAAGGCCCCGGCTCGCGCCGGGGCCTTCGTCCATTCCGGGTTCGAGAGAGGAGGCTACTTCTTCGGTGCCGGCGCCTTCGCCGCGGGGGCCTTGGCCCCGGGAGCCGCCGGGGGCGGGGCCACCAGGGTGAACGAGGCCTTCGACTCGACGGACTTGCCGGCGACGACATCCGTGACCTTGAGGATCAGGGTGTACTCGCCCGGGCGGAAGTACTCTCCGACGTTGACGTCGACGATGGCCCCTGCCAGGTCGAGGACGATCGCGGTCGACGCCCCTGCCTGCTCCGGAACCGCCATCGGCTCGTCCGGGGGCTGGGGAACGTCGATCGTGGAGCCGCTCTTGGGCTTGATGGAGATCGACCTCTTCAGCTGCAGCTTCTTCGTCGCCGGGTCGACCGACGGGTTGTAGAAACGCGCCATGTAGGCGAGTCCGTCCGTCTTCTGGAACTTGTTCCCGCCCCGGACGACGAACTTACGCGAGGCGAAGACGAAGGGCTCGTCCCCCTTGGCGCCCTCGAACGGGAGGTCGTTGCAGGCCAGGATGAGCGGGGACGACCCGAACTCGGCCGGCAGAGCCGGGACGTTCACCACGCGGTGGGCCGAGACCTTCTCCACGCCGGCGGCGTCGAAGAGCACCATGGCGACGTCGTAGTCGCCGGGCGGGATCGGCAGGGAGTAGTCGACGAAATAGTCGCCCTTCGTCTTCTGGAGGACGGCGGCCTCTTCGCGACGCGCCGCGTCCTTGCCGTCCTTCCCCTTCACGAGGAGGGCGACCTTCATCGCCGGGGCGCCAGCCGGAGCGGCGCCAGGCGCGGCCGGGTCGGCGGGCGCCGCGACGACGGCGCCCGGGATCGCGAGCTGAACCATCAGGTGGGTCGCCTTGTCGCCGAACGCGAGCGGGAAGAGTCCGAGGTCACCGTCCGGCTCCCTGGCGACGAGCGCGTCGAGGAGCGCGCGGACCGGGGCGGCGAGAACCGGGCCCTTGGCGGCTTCGGCAGCCGCTTCCGCAGCGGCCCTCTGCTCGGCCTCGTGCTCCTCGCGCGTCTTGTAGACGGGAGGCTCGGTCATCTTCGGATTGACGAGCGCCGCCGCGATCGCCTTCTTGTGGATGCGCTTGACGTCCCCCATCTTGTCGACCGACTCGTCCAGCCTCGTCTGATCGATCGTGAACGTGAGAACGAGCGACTTCACGCCGGCCCACTCGGGCAGCTGGTCCTTCTCGTACTGGAACTTGGTCATGATCGTGAGCCCGCCGCTGACCGCGCCGAGGAAGCGGCCGTCGCCCCCTTCCGCGTTGGCAGCGTTCACGGAGTCCTGGGAGCTCATGACCTTGGAGCCCATCGACTTCGGAGCCCCGAGGAGGATGAGAACCTTGCCGCGCTCGGTCAGCGCCCCCCGCCGGAAGCGCTTGTCGCCCACCTTGCCGAGGGGGAAGAGCTCGTCGGCCTTCTGGGCGAGGAGGTCGAACCGGTCGCGGAAGGCGTTCCTGGCGGTCTTCTGGTAGTCGGGATGACGCCTGCCCCAGAAGAGGTTGTTGAACTTCTGCGCCTCCTCGTCGGACTTCACGGCCTTCCAGGCGGCCTGCTCGTCCTCGGTGGCGTAGTAGGTGAACTCGGGAGACTTGTCCCAGTCCTTGAATTTTTCCAGCTGGGCGGCCGCGGGGAAAGCGAGCGCCACGAGCGGGACGAGGGTCGCAAGAAGCCTCAGCTTTCTCATCCGCGTGGTCCTTTCGGGGGGAGTTCGCCGGAACCGGCGCATCCTTGGAACTATACCCCACGGGGAGTCCGTTCCCCCGCTTCGAGTCATCCTCGTCCGGGCTCAGGACCCTTCCAGAAGCGACCGGATGTGTTCGTCGTCCGGCCGGAGCTTCTCGGCCTTCCGGAGGGCCCGGCGAGCGGCGGCGTCGTTCCCGAGCCCCTTCTGGGCCCGTGCGATCCCCAGAAGCGGCTCCACGAGCTTCGGCCCCTCCCGGTGCGCCCGCCGGTACGCTTTCAGAGCTTCCGTCGCGTTCCCTCCCGCCAGCTCGAGGTCGCCCTGGACGACGAAGAGGTAGGGCGAGGCATCCCGGGTGCTGGCGGCCGCCAGGGCGGCGCGCGCTTCGGCCATGCTTCCCTTCTCTATGTAGAAGGCGGCCAGGTTGTGGAGGAGCGCGGGTCGGCGCGAATCGATCTCCAGCCCCCGGCGAAACGTGGCGAGAGCCCCTTCCGGGTCCCCCTGACGCCACTTCACGATGCCCAGATTGGAGAGGAGGTCGGGCAGGGTGGGATCGAGCTTCGTCGCGCGCTCGAGGAGGACGTGGGCCTTCTCGAGGTCCCCCGCGCGAAGCGCCTCGATCCCCCGGTTGCTCGCCGAGATCGCGGCGACGGCGACGTCGTCGACGAGCCGCAGGTCGATGGGGCTGCCGTCGCGCGTCAGGTAGAAGTCGTAGATCGTGTTGTCGCCCCCCTTCGGGAGGACCGCGACCATGTGGTTGTAGACCATGACGAGATCGCCCTCGCGCTCGCTCCGGCCGCGGCGGAAGAGGAGACCGGCCTGGAGCGGGATCCCGATAGCCCGGCCGAACGCGATGAACAGGTTCGTGAACGACACGCAGTTGCCGCGCTTGGCCGCGAACGCCTCGGCGGCGGTGAAGGTGCCGGTCGTGTCGTACTCGAACGCGTACGCCTTCCGGTCCAGGAGGAGCGACTGGAGGCGCTTCAGACGCTCGCCATCCTCGCCGGGCCCGGCGATCTGCGCGGCGACCTCGCGGATTCCGGGGGAGACGTACATCGGCATCGGCACGTCGCCCGGGTCGACGCCCCTCGACGCGACGACCCCCCGCCAACGCTCGGGCGAGGCGTTGAGCACCGTCCCCGACCCGCCCGAGCTGCACCCGGAGGCAGCCAGCAGGCTCGCGAGGAGTGCGGCGAGGAAGGCGAAACGGACCCTCATGGACGGACGATCCGAGGATACCGCTCCTCGTCGTCTTCGTCTTCCTGGCCTCTCCCGTCCGCCCGGAGAGGCGCACGAGACGTCGGCGCCGGGAGTCCTCATCGGCCCGGGAGCTTCCGGCCCTCCTCGAGCCAGGCGCGCAGGTCGGCGAGGGATCGGTCCCAGCCCGGGCCGAGGCCGGCGGCGTACCGGTCCCACGACGGCCCCGCTCCCACCCCGGCCTGGACGACCTTCACGCGCGTCCCGCCATCCTGGTCCGCGAGCTCCACCGAGAGGCGCATCCCTTCCCAGCTCTCCCCTTCGGGCGTCGAGAACGCGAGATCCCGGACGACGAGTCGGCACCCCGGTTCGTAGACCTCGAACATGCCGAGGGCGTGGTGGCCGTCGTCCGACTCCTCGCCGGCGTACCACCCGAGCGCCCAGTTCCCGCCGACGCGGCGGCCGACGACGGCGGCGTCGGCGAACCAGGAGAGGAGCTCCCCGACGTCCGTGAACGCCTCGAAGACGCGAACGGGGTCGGCTTTCACGACGATCTCGCGACAGACGGACGTTTCCACGCGCCGATGTTATCCGCGGGCGCCCCCGTGCGAAAATCGAGGGTTGTACGCGGGTCTCCCGCGTGCCTCCCCTCCGAACGCTTCCGAGCGAGGTACCCGTGATCCCTGGCCTGAAGAGAGAAGTCGAAGCCGCCGTCCAGGAAGCCTGCCAGCGCCTCTGGGGCGTCGAGCCCCCGCGTTTCGTGATCGAGACCCCCCCGAAGGTGGAGCTCGGCGACCTCGCCCTGCCGATCGCCTTCGAGCTCGCCAAGATCCTCCGGCGGCCTCCGCGGAAGATCGCCGAGGAGCTCGCCCCGGCGCTCGTCCTGCCGCCGATCGTCGCCCGCCGGAGCGTGGAGGGGGGCGGGTACGTCAACCTCTTCCTCGACCGGCCCAGGGCCCTCGCCGCGATGCTCCTCGCCCCGGCCGAGATCGAGAGCGCGCCCGGGAAGGTGATCGTCGAGCACACGAACATCAACCCGAACAAGGCCGCCCACATCGGGCACCTGCGCAACGCCGTCCTCGGAGACGTCCTCGTCCACGTCTTTCGGAGGCTCGGCAGGAAGGTCGAGGTCCAGAACTACCTCGACGACACCGGCGTCCAGGTGGCCGACGTCGTCGTCGGCCTCGAGCACCCCGGCGATCTCGCCGAGCCGGAGAAGGCGGAAACGCTGGGCACGGAAATCCGCGAGATCCTCGCCGCCTTCCCCGACGACGGGCCCGGCGTTCCCGCGCGCCGCCTCGGCGACCTCGCGTGGGACCTCTACGCGCTCGTGACGCGCAGCTACGCGGCAGACCCGACGCTCGAGGAGCGGCGGAAGGCGACCCTACACGCCATCGAGGGGGCCGCCCTCCGGCACGAGATGTCCGAGGAGGAGCGCGCGACGGCGGCGCTCGCCTCCCGCCTCGCGGAGGCGGTCGTCCGCTGCCACCTGAAGACGATGGAGCGGATCGGCGTCTCCTACGACCTCCTGCCTCGCGAGAGCGACATCCTCGGGCGCCAGTTCTGGGCGAAGGCGTTCGAGCTCCTGAAGGCCGCCGGCGCCACCCAGCTCGAGACGGACGGCAAGAACGCCGGCTGCTGGGTCATGAAGCTCGAGGGAGCGAAGGACTTCGAGGGGATGGAGGACGCCGACAAGGTCCTCGTCCGCTCGAACGGCACCGTCACCTACACCGGCAAGGACGTCGCCTACCAGCTCTGGAAGCTCGGCCTCCTCGGGATCGACTTCGAGTACGAGGTGACGCCGTACGTCACGCCGTTCGGCGACCCGGAGTTCGTCGCCTCCGACGGCGTGACCCCGCTCTACCGGACGCGCTACGACGCGGAGGGGGCCGACCCGGAGGCGAAGGGCCGCTACGGGAGCGGCGACGCCGTCATCAACGTCATCGACGTGCGGCAGTCCTACCCGCAGAAGGTCGTCAAGGAAGCGGTCCGGCGCGCCGGGTTCGCCGACGGGGCCGACCGCTCGGTCCACTTCGCCTACGAGATGGTCGCGCTCACCCCGGGTTCCGCCGAGGCGCTCGGCGTCGTTCTTACCGACGAGGACCGCGGCAAGGCCTACCTCGAGATGTCGGGGCGCAAGGGGCTCGGCGTCAAGGCCGACGACCTCGTCGAGCGGCTCGTGGAGAAGGCGCTCGAGCAGATCCTCGCCCGCGAGCCGGGCGCCCCGGTCGACCTCTCCCGCGCCGAGGCGATCGCCATCGGCGCCCTGCGCGTCTACATGACCCGCTTCTCGCGAAACAAGGTCATCGCCTTCGACTTCGACGACGCCCTCGCCTTCGAAGGGGACACGGGGCCCTACCTGCAGTACGCCGCCGTGAGGACCGCGAACATCTTCAAGAAGCTCGAGGAGAAGGGCTTCCCGGGCCCCCTCGACGAGGCCGAGGCCGCGTCGGTCGCCGACCTCGACGTCTCCCACCTCGACGACGGCCTCTGGGACGTCGTGAGGACCTGCGGACGGACGCTGGAGACGTTCGAGAAGGCTGCCGAAACGCTCGAGGTCTCGCTCCTGGTCCGGCACGCGCTCGCCGTCTGCACGGCCTTCCACCACCTCTACCACACGCACCCGATCCTCCAGGCCGAGAGCGACGAGAGCCGGAGGGCCCGGCGCGCCGCGATCCAGCTCGTGCAGTCCACGCTCGACGACGTCCTGGGCGTCCTCGGCGTCCCGATCCCGGAGAGGATGTAGTGCTCGCGGGGGCCGCCGTCCGCCTTCGCCCCGCCAGGGCCGACGACCTCGACTGGCTCGTCGCCGCCTGCGGCAAACCGTCGGCGTTCGGCGAGTTCGAGCCCTTCTTCGTCGGCGAGGCCGAGAGCCTTCGCCGCCGGTTCGAGCAGGACGGGCTCCTCGCGGAGGACTTCACCCGTCTCGTCATCGAGGATCGCGCCGGACGCCGCGTCGGCCTGGCCGGCGTCGACGAGGTCGACCTCCACTCCCGCGTCGCCCGGATCTCGGCCACGATCCTCGAGCCTGCCGAACGGGGCAAGGGGTTCGGGACGGACGCCCACAGGACCCTCGTCTCCTACCTCTTCCTCCACCGCGGACTCCTCCGGATCGAGGCGTTCGTGGCGGCGGGGAACGTCGCCGCCCGGGCGGTCCTGAAGCGCCTCGGGTTCGTCGAGGAAGGGGTCCTCAGGAGCCGTGTCTTCGCGCACGGGCAGAGGCACGACGTCGTCGCCCTGGGGCTCCTCTACGACGACTGGTCGCGCCGCTCCGCCGATTCGCTGCCGATCTGACCGGCCGCGGCCGCCTCGGCAGCCCTCGCAACCTCGGCAACTTCGGCGACCTTGCCTTCATCCGCCGCCACGAGGCGGCGGACGTCGAGGAGGAGCCGGCGTTCGCCGCCCGCGACGACGATCCCCTTCAGGCAGGCCGCCACGCAGGCGGGGAGGCCCTCCAGCGGCGCCCCCTCGAACGAGGAGACCGGCAGGATCCCCTCCACCTCGTCCGCGCCGAGGGCGGCGGGAACGCCGTCGAAGGTCCCGGCGAGGAGGTCTCGCGGAGCCTTTCCCTCGCGCGTCGGAAAGAGCCGGCGGCCCACGTCGATGACGGCCAGGAGCCCGCGAGGCCCCGCGACGAGGCCGGCGATCCAGTCCGGCGCCCCCGGCGCCGGCAGGAGGCGCCCGGGCCTGAGGATCTTCTCGACGTCCGTCGGGTCGGCCGCGCAGGCGACGCCGGCGACCCGGAAGGCGAGGACGCGGCGGAGCGTCAAGAGGCGCGCAGCTCCACGTCGACCCGGAACCGGCCCACCTCGTCCTCGAGCGAGCCGGCGAGCGTCTCGAGCGCGGCCGTGGCGTCGTCGACGGAGGCGGCCGACGCCAGCGTCTCGTGGCTCATCGCCTCGACCTCCGCGAGGAGGCCGAGGAGGCGGTGGCTGTCGGCCGTCTGCCGGCCGACGGCGTCCTGAATGTCCCGCATCAGACCGACCGAGCGCTCCGCCGCGACGGCGATCTGCCCCGCGGCCCCCTTCTGCTCCTGGACCGTCCTCTCGACGAAACCGGCGAGATCGCGGACCCGGCCGACGAGCTCCCGGATCCGCTCGGCCTCCCGCGTGTTCCGCCGCCCCTCTTCCGCGAGCGCCCGAAGCCCCTCCCGCACCTCCGCCACCGAGACGGCGGTTCCCGCCACCGTGGCCGCCTGAGCCCGGGAGACTTCGCGGATGGCCGAGACCGCGTCCTCGGCGTGAGCCGCGGCGGCCTCGATGGACGCGAGAGCCTCCCCCGCGCGCGTCGCCGTCTCCACCCCGCGCCTCACGAGGCGCCCTTCCTCTTCCACGGCGGCCAGGGCGGAGTCGACCTCGTCGCGCATCCCCGAAACGTGGCCGCCGATTCCGCGAGCTCCTTCCGACGTCCGTTCGGAGAGACGCCGGATCTCGGTGGCGACGACCGAGAACCCGCGGCCGTGCTCCCCGGCCCGCGTCGCCAGGAACGAGGCGTTCAGGGCGAGGAGGTTCGTCTGGCGGGCGATGTCCTCGATCATCTCGAGGATCCGCCCCACTTCCCGCGAGCGGGTCTCGACCCGGCCCACGGCTTCGCGGACGGTCCCGGCCGAGACGCGGATCGCCGCCACGGAAGCGCGCGCCTCCTCCACGACGGCGCGGCCCGACCTCGCCTCGGTCGCGACGTGCGCGGCGTGCTCCGACGCCTCCCGCGCCGAGCCGAGGACGCTCCCGAGCGCCTTTTCGGTCCTGAGGGACGCCTCCGCGAGCTCCTCGGCCCTCTTCGCGAGCGCGCTGAGCGTTCCGTCGAGGACGGCAGCCCCCTCGGCGAGCGAGATGGCCGCGTCGGCCCCCTCGGTCGACCCGGCCAGGAGCCCCTCCGAACGGGACAGGAGCTGGGTCAGGGAACCATCCACCTCGGCGACGGCCGCCGCGGTCTCTTCCGAGCCGGCGGCGAGCGTTTCGACGCTTTCGGCGATCGCCCGGATCGTGCCGTCCAGCCCTCCGACGGCGGTCGTCGCGCTCGCGAGGCGTGTCCGTTCCTGCGCGGCCCTCTCGCGGTTGCGGATCGAGGCGGCGCGCAGGACCGCGACCTGGCGGTTCAGCTGAGCGTGCTCGCGCTTCACGGAAGAGAGGAGGTGCGCCCCCCGGGCTGCGACGGCGTTGAGGAATCGCCCGACCCGGCCGGCGAGCCCTCCCCCCTCCGGCGCCCGCGAGGCGAAGTCCCCTTCCGCCATCCGGCGGGCCGCGTCGAGAGCCCTGGAGAGCCGGGCGACGGGCCGCTGCGCCAGGAAGGTCACCGCGGCCCCCGCCAGGAGCCCGGCCGCAGCCGAGGCCGCGATGCCGACGTCGAGGACGACGACCTTTGCCAGAGGGTTTCCGAAGCCCGCGGCCGCCCAGGCGGCGGCGACGGAGACGGCGGCGCCCGAGGCGAACGCCCCCCCTCCAACCACCAGGGCAAGGGTCAGAACGAAGCGGCCCGGCTCCTCTTGATGAACCACGGCGGGCAGTCTAGACCAGCCCGATCAGCGGGGCGAGGAGCCCGCGAGCGCCGAGGCCCGGACGACGGCGGCGCGCGGTGGGAGGCCGGCGGAAGGGCCGGCCGACCGCACGGTAAGGACCTCTGCGAGCTCCTGTCCCGGATAGAACCGGACCGTGAGGACCACTCGGCGGCCCGCGCAACCCTTCCTGGCGAGCGCGGCCTGGGTGACGTCTCCGTCCAGGAGGGTGATCACCTCTCCGTCGTCGGTCCGGAGGATCGGAAGGTGCCGCTCATCCAGAACGGGGGTTTCTGGAAAGAGGCGGGACAGGGCGCAGCGAAGGCAGAAGACCTCACCCGCCACCTCCTGGACGACGGGCACTTCGGCGAGTCGGGGCGCTCCGGCCGATGGCCCCCTCGAACCGGAATACGCCACGAAACCGGCTGCGACCAGACCCGCCGCGGCGATCCCCAGCGAAGCAGCCCACGCGCCCCTCCGCCACGACGGAGCCCGGCGGCCCACCTGCAGAACGAGCCGGGCCCGCACCTCGTCCGGCAACCGGTCCACCGGGCGGGCCTCTCTGACAGCGGCTTTCCTCGTCTCCAGCTCGCGACGGAACGCCGAGCAGCCGGCGCACCCGTCGAGGTGGGCGACGAGGCGCGCAGCGGCCGCGACGTCGAGCTCGTCGTCGCACAGCGCCTCGATGAGGGGTTCGGAGGCTTCGCAGTCCATAGTGTCCGCCCCGGCGGGGCTCTCCATAGGGGCCTAACGCCGGCGATGGAAGCGGTATTCCGTCTTCTCGCGTTCTTCTCCGGCCCCCGCCTTCGCGACGAGGCGGCTCCGACCGGGGGCCTCCGAGGCGCCGAAGTAGCCCCTGCGACGCCCGTACGACAGCAGGGCCTCCTCCAGGAGCCTCCGGCCGCGGTAGAGACGGGACATCACGGTGCCGAGAGGGATCTCGAGGATGTCGGCCACCTCGCGGTACGAGAAGTCCTGGAGATCGACGAGCTCGACGACGATCCGGAAATCCTCCGGGAGGCCTCCGATCGCCCGGGCGACGTCGCCGTCGAGCGTCCGGTCGAGCAGCGCGTCCTCGGGCGTCGCCGCCGGCGGCGTGACGTCCTCCAGCGCGGCCTCGAAAGACCCTCCTCCCCGCTCGAGGTCGACCTCGCGGGGGCCGGCCTTGCGCCGCCTGTAGCCGTTGATGAAACCGTTCTTGAGGATCCGGAAGAGCCAGGCCTTGAGGTTCGTCCCTTCCCGGTAGCCGTCGTAGTGGGCGTAGGCCTTGAGATAGGTCTCCTGGAGAAGGTCCTCGGCGTCCTGGCGGTTTCTCGTCAGGCGCAGGGCCGTGCCGAAGAGAGCGTCGGCATACGGGAGGTCCCCCGAACGAAAGTCCCACTCTTTCGGCTCCGGGCTGCGGCGGAAGCGGAACAGGCTCACGCCCCTCTAACGCCGGAGGGAGCCGTCCGGATTCCCGTTCGAAGGAAACCCAAGGGAAGCGGCGATCGCCGGCCCGGACGCTCCCTTCCCAGGGAGGGTACAGATACGGCGAGGCCCCGGCAGATCGTGCCGGGGCCCCTGCACGGCTCGGGCCCGAAGGGCCCGTCCGGTCACTTCCCCTGGAGGAGGAAGGCGATGACGAGGGTGTAGATGACGAGGGACTCGATGAGGACGAGGCCGAGGAAGGCGATGCCGCGGATCTGGCCCGCGGCGCCGGGGTTGCGCGCCATGCCGTCGCAGGCCGCGACGGCCGTGCGGCCCTGGGCCGTGGCGCCGGCGGCGGCGCCGATGGCCAGGACGAGCGCGGCCGAGAAGTGGCCCCAGCCCGCGCCGCCGCCCATCGCGCCGCCCTCGGCGAAGGCGACGTTCGGGAGCAGGAGGGCGAGGCCGACGACCGCGGCAACGGGGAGAAGCTTCTTGATCATGTCTTGTGGACTCCTTTCGGGTTCGGTGAATGCCGGATCAATGCTCGTGGGCGATCGCGCCCCCGATGTAGACGGTGGTCAGCAGGGTGAAGACGTAGGCCTGGAGGAAGGATCCGAAGATCCCGAGTGCGTTCATCGGCAGCGGGACGATGATCGGCACCAGCTGGACGAACTGGACCGTCGCGGTGTGCTCGCCGTAGATGTTCCCGAAGAGTCGCATCGCCAGGGAGAGTCCGCGGGCGAGGTTGCCGATCATCTCGATGGGGAAGACGAGGATGGCGAGCGCCATGCTCGGGCCGGCGAACGTCTTCAGGTAGCCGAGGAAGCCGTGCTTGCGGACGCCCGCCGCGTTGAAGAAGACGAGGCAGGAGAGCGACAGGGCGAAGGTCGTGTTCAGGCTCGTCGTCGGCGGCTGGAGGACGAAGATCTGCCCGATGAGATTCGACGCCGTGATGAAGAAGAAAAACGCCCCGACGACCGGGAGGTACTTCTCGCCGGTGTGAGGGATGTTCTCCTTGATGAGGCCCCGGAGGAAGTCGACGAAGACCTCCAGGACGTTCTGGGTCCCCGCCGGCACGTCGCTCCGGAACTTCCTCGCAAAGATCGGCAGCGCGATCGCGAAGATGAGGAAGACGAGGAGCGCCATGATCACGTGGTCGGGCAGCCACCCGGCCACGGCGCCGCTCGCGTGGTCGACCGGTGCGATGCCGGCGACGTGGAACCCGCCGATCGTGATGCCGTGAACCCACCACGACGGCGCGTTGTCGGGCGAGCCGAAGATCGCCACCAGGAGCGCGTTGACCGGTCCGAACAGAATGGAGTGGTGTTGCTGCATTTCACCCCCGGGGAGTCGTTCCGTCTTCCTCTTTCCCTGGATCGGACCGGCCGGCCGCGGCTCCCCGGAACCCTTCGACGAGGACCCCGAGGACGACCGCGGAGAGCCCTCCGAGGAGCCACGGGACCTCGCCCTGGAAGACGAGGACCGAGCCGAACACCGCGAGGCCCACGAAGGCATAGCGGAGAAGGGCGCCAGCCACGAACTTCCAGTCGTACCGGGTGGCCGCCCGTGGACGGGGAACGAGCAGTTTCCCGGCCACGTCCGACAACCAGAGGCCCGAGACGATAGCCACGGCCGCTCCGGCCGTCAAGGCGGCAGCCTCGCGAAACCTCCCGAGAGCCCCGAGAAGGAGGACGGCCAGCAGGGCCGCGACCGTCGCCCCGCGGAAGATTCTCTTCTCCGAAGGGGGCATCGCGAGGCTCACGATCCCGACCCGCCCGGGCTCTGGGGCCCCTGAGGCGGCTTTCGGCGGCCTTCCAGCGCGTCCGCCTCGCGCAGGAGCTGCCGGAGCCCCCCGAGGAAGCCGAGAACCCCCAGAACCGCCGTCGCGGCCGGGAAGCTCCCGAGCCACCGGTCGACGAGCCAGCCGAGCCCCCCGCCCGCCGCGATACTGGCGGGGAGGACCCAGCCGAAGCTCAGGACGGCGCCGAGGAGGCGGGCGTTCGGATCGGGTGTCCTCCCCGGCTCGGGCATGGGTTGGTCCCCCACGTTACTGCGCCCGGCCCGCGGCCGCGGAAAACCGGGGGCACCAGGCCTTTGCTGAAGATGTTCTCGGGGAACCCGGACGCCGGGTTCCCCAAACCCCTCCGCGCGGGCTTTCTTTCTACGGGAGGAGGCAGGCCTTGGCGAGCGCCACGAGGGGCTGCGGCATCACCCCGATGGCGAGCGTCCCGACGAGGCAGAGCCCGACCGCGATGGCCACTGCAGGCTCCTCGCGCCACTGCACCTCGCCCTCTCCCTCGACGAAGTACATCGCCCTCACGATCCGGAAGTAGTAGAAGAGCGAGACGGCCGACATCAGGACGCCGAGGAGGGCCAGGAGCGGCCAGCCCGCCTTGAGGGCCGCCGAGAAGAGGAAGTACTTCCCGACGAAGCCCGCCGTCGGCGGGATCCCGGCCAGGGAGAGGAGGAAGACGACCATCGCCCCGGCGGCGAGGGGGTTCCTCTTCCAGAGGCCGTTGAAATCGTCGACGCTCTCGCTCGCATACCCCTTCGCCTCGAGGAGGACGATGAGGCCGAAGGCGCCGAACGTCATCAAGAGGTAGGCGGAGAGGTAGATCATCACCGCCCAGAGACCGAACGACTCCGGCTGGCCGGCGGCTCCGCCCGCCTTGTAGGCGAGGAGGCCGAGGAGGGCGTAGCCGGCGTGCCCGATGGAGGAGTAGCCGAGGAGACGCTTGACGTTCTTCTGCATCAGGGCGCCGACGTTCCCGATGACCATCGTCAGGGCCGCGGACGCGGCCAGGATCGGCGCCCAGTCGTCGGCGCGGGGGCCGAAGCCGGCGAAGAAGATGCGGGCGAAGATCGCGTAGGCCGCCACCTTCGGGCCGACGGCGAAGAAGGCCGAGACCGGTGTCGGAGCCCCCTCGTACACGTCGGGAGCCCAGACGTGGAACGGGGCCGAGGCGATCTTGAAGAGCATTCCGCACGCCGTCAGGACGACGCCCACCATCAGGAGCCCGGAGCGGGGCGAACCGGCCAGCGACGAGGAGACCCCGGCGAGGCTGAGCGTCCCGGTCGCCCCGTAGACGAGCGAGAGTCCGTAGAGGAGGATCCCCGACGAGAACGCGCCGAGGACGAAGTACTTCGCCGCGGCCTCGATCGACTTCGTCTCCCGCTTGAAGTAGCCCGCCAGGACGTACTGGGAGAGCGCCATCAGCTCGAGGGCGATGTAGAGGGAGACGAGATGCGTCCCCGACGCCATGAAGAGCATGCCGACCGTGGAGAAGAGGAGGAGGGCGTAGTACTCGCCGCCGGGATAGGAAGACGTCCCGACGAAACGGAGCGAGAAGAGGATCGTCACCGCGGCGGCGACGAGCGTCAGCACCTTGAAGAAGATGCCGAAGCCGTCGAGGGCGAACATCCCGCCGAAGGCCGAGCGCGGAAGGGTTCCCGCGAAGGAGACGGCCACCGGGATGAGCGCGGCCGTGATCGCGAGCGACGCGAGCGACGCCCAGGCGAGCACCCGCTCGTTCTCCCGCTTGACCACCGTCGCCCAGAGGAGGATCCCGAGCGCGAGCTCGGTCAGGACGAGCTCGGGCAGGATGACCAGCAGGTCCGAGAGCGGGAACGGGAGGGCCACGGCTCAGTGCCCCTTGACGTCGGCCGCGGGAGCGACCTCCGCGGGCACGGCCCCCGCGGGAGCGATGGCCGCGGGAGCGGCGGCGGCGACCGCGGCGGGCACGGGTCGTGCAGCGGCGCGGGCGTTCTCGACCGCCGCGACGATCTTCGCCGAGGCCGGCGCCGTCATCTCGAAGAAGGGCTTCGGGTAGACGCCGATCCAGAGGCACGCGAGGATCAGGGGGACGATCGTGAGGACCTCGCGGAGGTTCACGTCCTCTAGGCCCTTGTTCTCCTCGTGCTTCAGCTCGCCGAAGAAGACGCGCTGGTAGAGCCAGAGCATGTAGGCCGCGCCGAGGACGACGCCGAAGCTCGCGAAGAGGGCCCAGATCCAGTTCGCCAGGAACGCGCCGACGAGGATCGTGAACTCGCCGACGAAGCCGTTCAGGAGCGGCAGGCCGATCGACGCGAGCAGGATGATCATGAAGAGCGTCGCGTAGATCGGCATCACCTGCGAGATCCCGCCGAAGTCGGCGATCTGCCGCGTGTGCCGGCGCTCGTAGATGATCCCGACGAGGAGGAAGAGCCCGCCCGTCGAGAGGCCGTGGTTGATCGACTGGATCACGCCGCCCTGCATCCCCGCGTTGTTGAAGGCGAAGAGGCCCAGCATCACGAAGCCGAGGTGCGCGACCGACGAGTAGGCGACGAGCTTCTTCATGTCCTTCTGGACCATCGCCACGAGCGAACCGTAGATGATCCCGATGATCGAGAGGACGACGACGGCCGTCTGGACCCGGGAGTTCGACGCCGCCGACGGGCAGATCGGGAGCGAGAAGCGGAGGAAGCCGTACGTCCCCATCTTGAGGAGGACGCCCGCGAGGATCACCGAGCCGGCCGTGGGGGCCTCGACGTGCGCGTCGGGGAGCCACGTGTGGAACGGGAACATCGGCACCTTGATCGCGAAGCCGAGGAAGAAGGCCCAGAAGAGCCAGAGAGAGAGGTCGGCAGGGATCAGCGGCGCGATCTGGTGGAAGTGGAGGATGTCGAACGACGGGGCGTTGCCGAGCCCCTTCCACCAGAGGAAGCCGGTCGTGTTGAAGAAGTAGAGGGCGATGATCGCCAGCAGCATGATCACCGACCCGAAGAGGGTGTACAGGAAGAACTTGATCGCCGCGTAGAGCTTCCTCGGCCCGCCCCAGACCCCGATGAGGAAGTACATCGGGACGAGCATGACCTCCCAGAAGACGTAGAAGAGGAAGAAGTCGAGGGCGCAGAAGACCCCGATCATTCCCGTCTCCAGGAGGAGGAGGAACACGTAGTACTCCTTCTCCCGCGTCTTCACCGCCGTGTACGAGCTGTAGATCGAGATGACCGACAGCAGCGTCGTCAGGAGGATCAGGAGCGCCGCGATCCCGTCGACGCCGAGGGAGTACCTCACGCCGAGGGAGGGGATCCAGTCGAGGTCCTCCCGGAACAGGAAGCCGGCCGACTCCCTGAAGCCCCGTGCGAACCAGAGCGGCAGGGAGAGGACGAACGTCAGGCCCGCGACGCCGGTCGCCAGGGCCTTGATCGCACCCGTCTTGTCCCTGGGAAGGAAGAGGATCGCGAGCGCCCCGGCCGTCGGGAGGAGGATGAGGAGGGAGAGCAGGAAGTTCATTCGGCGTCCTTACACGTCACGCGAAGATGATGTAGATGCAGACGAGGGCGAAGACGCCCGCGGCCATTCCGAACGCGTAGTTCTGCGTCTGCCCCGACTGGAGCTTTCCGTAGCCCTTGTACGCGGCCTGGAAGGAGTCGCCGACGCCGTTCACGGCGCCGTCGACGAAGGTCTTGTCGAACCAGCTCGAGACGTGCGAGACGCCGACGGTCAGGTGGCGTGTCCCGTTCACGACGCCGTCGACGACCCGGGCGTCGATCTCCCAGAGGAGCCGGCCGCCCTTCTTGACGAGGCCGTTCACGAAGACCGCTTCGTAGAACTCGTCGACGTAGTACTTGTTCCTGACCCAGCGATACGCCTTCGGGAAGGCCGCGACGACCTTCTCCGGGAGCGCGAACGGCGCCGAGCCGGGGTAGAAGAACTTCGTCGCCAGGAGGATGCCGACGCCCGCGATCGCGATCGAAGCGAGCATGAGGGTCCACTCGAGGGAGTGCGACGCCACGTGCGGGTGGGGGGTCCAGTCGGGCGGCAGGACCGGGAACGACGGCTCGAGGAACGCCTCGAAGCGGTTTCCGCCCGGGACGAGGAAGTTCGGGATGCCGACATAGCCGACGAAGATCGCCCCGATCGCGAGGAACCAGAGCGGGACGGTCATCGTCGCAGGGGACTCGTGGACGTGGTCCCAGGTCTCCTTCGGCCCGCGGTACTCGCCGTAGAAGGTCATCTTGATGAGCCGGAACATGTAGAAAGCCGTCATCCCGGCCGTCAGCGCCGCGAGGACCCACAGGACCGGGTGCCCCTTCACGAAGGTCTCGCCCAGGATCTGGTCCTTGGAGAAGAAGCCCGAGAAGAACGGCACCCCGGCGATCGCCAGGGTCGAGATGAACATCGTCCGGAACGTGTGGGGGATCTTCTTTCGCAGCCCCCCCATCGCCGTCATCTCCTGCTCGCCCGAGAGGGCGTGGATGACCGACCCGGAGCCGAGGAAGAGACAGGCCTTGAACCAGGCGTGGGTGAAGACGTGGAACATCCCCGCGCCGAACGCCAGGACGCCGCAGCCGAGGAACATGTAGCCGAGCTGCGAGACGGTGGAGTAGGCGAGGACCTTCTTGATGTCCGTCTGGGCGAGGCCGATCGTCGCGGCGACGAAGGCGGTGATCCCGCCGACGACGGCGACGACGAACGAGGCGTCGTGCGTCAGGAGGCCCCAGACGGTCGGGTTCTCGCCGAGCGTCTTCAGCGCCCACTCGTGGGAGATCCGGAAGAAGACGTTGCAGCGGGCGACCATGTAGACGCCCGCGGTGACCATCGTCGCGGCGTGGATGAGGGCCGAGACTGGGGTCGGGCCGGCCATGGCGTCGGGAAGCCAGACGAAGAGGGGGATCTGCGCGCTCTTGCCCGTCGCCCCGACGAAGAGGGCGAGGCAGGCGAAGGTCATCAGCCCGCCCGCGGCGTAGATCGCGGGGCTGGCGGCGGCCGCCGCGAACATCTTCCCGAAGTCGACCGTGCCGAACATCGCGACGCAGGCGAAGAGGCCCATCAGGAACCCGGCGTCGCCGATCCGGTTCATGACGAAGGCCTTCTTGCCGGCGTCGGCGGCGAAGTCCTTCTTGTAGTAGTAGCCGATGAGGAGGTAGGAGCAGAGGCCGACGCCTTCCCACCCCACGAAGAGGATCGCCATGTTCGCCCCGAGGACGAGCGTCAGCATCGCGAACATGAAGAGGTTCAGGTACGCGAAGAACCGGCCGTACCCCTCGTCGTGCCCCATGTACCCGACCGAGTAGACGTGGATGAGCGTCCCGATGAGCGTCACGAAGAAGATCATCAGGGCCGACAGCGGGTCGAGCCGGAAGGCGACGTCGACGGAGAAGTCGGGGCTGCCGAACCAGCCGGCGTTCGCCCCCATCGGGATCCAGGTCCAGAGGGTCGCGACGATCGGGTGGTGCCCGTGCGTCTCTTTCCACCAGGAGCCGATCGCCAGGAGGGCGAAGACGAAGGAGAGCCCGGAGGCGATCGGTCCGACCCAGGTGTGGAGGCTCTTGAACGGGATCTCCGCGTGGGCCCCGTGGCCTCCGCCGTGACCGGCGTGGTCGTCGGGCCCGCCGTGCGAAGCCCCGTGGCCCGCCGCGTGCGCGTCGCCGTGGCCGTGCGATCCGAGCGGCGCGTCCTTTCCCCCGAGGCGCGAGTGCGCCACGAGATAGAGGAGGCCGTTGACGAGGAATCCGAGGAGCGGGAAGACGGGGATCCAGGGGAGGAAGTCTGAGGCGGTCATCGGCTCAGCCCTTCATCTCGGCCGCGTCGTCGAGGTTCACCGACGTCTTCAGGCGGTAGAGCGAGATGATGATGGCGAGCCCGATCGCCGCCTCTCCCGCGGCCACGGCGATGACGAAGACCGAGAAGACCTGGCCGGTCAGGTCGCCGAGCTGCCTCGAGAAGGCGACGAGGTTGATGTTCACGGCGTTGAGCATCAGCTCGATCGACATCAGGACGGTCAGGAGGTTCCGCCTCACGAGGACGCCGACGACGCCGATGGTGAAGAGGACGAACGAGAGGCCGACGAAGTGGGCCAGGGTGATCATCTAGTCGAACCTCTCCATCGTCCTCTTGCCGAGGACGACGGCGCCGATCATCGCGACGAGCAGGAAGACCGACGCGATCTCGAACGGCAGAAAGTAGTCCCGGTAGAGCATCCAGCCGACGGCCTGCGTGTTCCCGAGGACGGTCACGCCGTCGATGACCGTCGTCGCGAGCGCCTTCGGGTCGGCCGCCGGGACCTTCGCGGCGAGCGCGCGCGCCTCGTTCACGACGACCCCGCCGACGACGAGCAGGAAGAGGAACCCGAAGCCGAGGGCCGGGATCGCCTGGAAGTGCAGGTACCTCTCGGTCCGCTGGCGGCGGACGTTCACGAGCATGATCGTGTAGAGGAAGAGGATCATGATGCCGCCCGCGTAGACGAGGATCTGGACGGCCGCGACGAGCTCGGCGCCCGCCTGCACGTAGAGGCACGCCACGCCGAGGAACGACATCAGGAGGAAGAGGGCCGAGTGGATCGGCTGCCGCATGACGACGACGCCGACGGCGCCGACGACCGTCACCGCCGCGAAGGCCCAGAAGAAGAAGAGGGCGGGTTCCACGTCACTTCTCCTTGGCCGGGTTCACCGGCGCCTTGTCGGGGTCGACGCCCGGGTACGGCTTCACGTTCGCGTCCCACTTCGTCAGCTTCGACTTGTCGAGATAGAGAGCCTCGTTCCGCTCGTAGACGCCCAGCTCGTAGGTCTTCGTGGCGAGCCAGATCGAGCGCGGGTTCGTCGGGCAGGCCTCCTCGCAGAGGCCGCAGAACATGCAGCGCTTCATGTCGAGGTCGAAGCGGTCGAGCTTCTTCTCGGCCTTCCCCTCGGGAGTCTTCTCGGTGTGCCAGTCGATGTAGATGATGTTGATCGGGCACTCGATGGCGCAGAGCGTGCACTTGATGCAGCGTTCCTCGTCGAGCCGGAACATCCCGCGGAACCGCTCGCTCGGTTCCTTGCACTGCTCGGGGTACTCCACCGTGTCGGCCTTGCGGGCCGCGTGGGTCGCGGTGACCCGGAGGCCGCCGAAGATGTCGAGGAGGAGGATGCGGTCGAGGAAGCTCACGCGCGCACCTCCACGTTCGTGGCCGCCATCGTCGTCGAGGTCCGGGGCCGGGCCGGGCGCCGCCAGACGGCGAAGAAGCCCGCGGCGACGAGGAGGACGAGGACCGCGCCGAGGACCTTCAGGCCGGCCGCGCCCCAGAGGACGGCGATCGCGACGAGGACGAGGTTGCCGAGGGAGATCGGGATCAGCGTCTTCCACCCGAGCGCCATCAGCTGGTCGAACCGGTAGCGCGGGAAGGTCGCCCGGAACCAGATGTAGACGAGGAGGAAGAGGAAGACCTTCCCGGCGAACCAGAAGAAGGCCGGGACGACGTCGAGGAAGCCGAGCCAGGCGACGTTCGGGAAGGGGCGGAGCCACCCTCCGAAGAAGAGCGTCGTGGCGACGGCCGAGATGGAGATCATGTTCCCGTACTCGGACATGAAGAAGACGGCCCAGCGGAAGCCCGAGTACTCGGTGTGGAAGCCGCCGACGAGCTCGCTCTCGGCCTCGGGGAGGTCGAAGGGGGTCCGGTTCGTCTCGGCGACGCCGGAGACGAAGTAGAGGAAGAAGGCGATGAGCCCGGGGAAGACGAACCAGACGCCCGCCTTCCGCTGGGCCTCGATGATCTCGACCATCGAGAGCGAGCCCGACATCAGGATCGCGGAGACGACCGCGAGCCCCATCGGCACCTCGTAGCTGATCAGCTGCGCGGCCGCGCGGAGGCCTCCGAGGAGCGGGTACTTCGAGTTCGAGGCCCAGCCCGAGAGGATGATTCCGTAGACCCCGATCGTGGAGACGGCGAGGATCAGGAGAAGCGCGACGTTCAGGTCGGCTGCAGCGTGGAGCGGCGTCGTCACTCCGAAGAGCGTGACGTTCGGCCCCCACGGGACGAGGCCGAGGACGACGACGGCCGGCGTGAAGAGGAGGAGCGGCCCGAGGAGGTGGAGCGCCTTCTCCGCCCGCGACGGGACGATGTCCTCCTTGAAGAGGAGCTTGATCGTGTCGGCGATCCACTGGAAGAAGCCCTGCGGCCCGACCCGGTTCGGTCCCTTGCGGATCTGGAGGCGCCCGAGGAGCCGGCGCTCGATCCAGGTCAGGACGCCCGCCGCGAGGCCGACGAGGACGACGGTGAGGAGGCCCTTGACGAGGGGGACGAGGAAGTAGTGGATGAAGCTCTGGGACATCGTGTTCCTACCGGTCCACTTCGCCGAGGACGATGTCGATCGTCCCGATGACGGCCACGAGGTCCCCGACGAGGTGCCCCTGCGCCATCTCGGGGAGGGCCTGGAGGTTGATGAAGCTCGGGGGCCTCACGTGGAGGCGGTACGGCTTGTTCCCGCCGCTGGCGACGAGGTGGAAGCCGAGCTCCCCTTTCGGCGCCTCGACGCAGGCATAGGCCTCGCCGGCCGGCGGCTTGATGACGCGCGGGACCTTTCCGCGGATCTCGGTCCCCGGGTTCTTCTCGAGCCAGTCGAGGCACTGCAGGACGATCCGCCGGCTCTGCCGGATCTCGGCGACCCGGACGAGGTAGCGGTCGTAGGTGTCGGCGTTCTTCCCGACGGGAATGTCGAAATCGAGCTCGGGATAGCACTCGTAGGGGAGAGCCCGGCGGATGTCCCAGGCCTTTCCCGCGGCCCGGAGGACCGGACCCGTGACGCCCCACTCGATGCAGCGCTTCTCGTCGAGGACCGCGATCCCGACCGTCCGTTCCTTCCAGATGCGGTTCTCGGTCAGGAGGTCCTCGTACTCGTCGATGCACTTCTCGAACGGCTCGGTGAAGGCGCGGACCTTCTCGAGCCAGCCGGGCGTGAGGTCGACGGGGAGGCCGCCGATCCTCATGCAGTTCAGCGTGAGGCGGGCGCCGCAGTACTCCTCGAAGAGGTCGAGGATGACTTCCCGGTCGCGGAACGTGTAGAAGAACGGCGTGATGGCGCCGAGGTCGATCGCCGCCGTCGCGAGCCAGAGGACGTGCGACGAGATCCGCTGCATCTCGTCGAGGAGGACCCGGATGTACTGAGCCCGCTTCGGCACCTCGACGCCGAGGAGCTTCTCGACGACGAGGCAGTACGCGTGGTTGTTCGTCGAGGCCGCGACGTAGTCCATCCGGTCGGTGTGCGGGATGACCATCGGGAACGTCTCGGTCTCGAAGAGCTTCTCCGTGCCGCGGTGGAGGTAGCCGACGTCGGGGCGGGCCGAGACGATCCGCTCACCGTCGACCTGCAGGACGAGGCGAAGAACCCCGTGCGTCGACGGGTGCTGCGGCCCGAAGTTCAGCTCCATCTCGTGGAGCCCAAGGAGCGGCGGCCCCGCGAGCGGCGGAAACTGGGCGACGGTGCCGGGCGTCGGCTCGGTCATGAGACCACCTTCCGGTTCGTGTCCTTCGGCCCGGGGCCGCCCCCCTCGGGGAAGCGGTCGGGATAGATGGCCGCACCGGTGTCGATCCCCTCGATGGGGAAGTCCTTCCGGAGCGGGTGCCCCTGGAAGCCGTCCCAGGTCAGGATCCGGCGCAGGTCGGGGTGCCCGTCGAAGCGGACGCCGTACATGTCGAACGCCTCGCGCTCCATCCAGTTCGCCGTCTCCCAGACGCCCGTCACGGTGGGACAGGCTTCGGCGACGGCGACCTTGAGGCGGAGCCGTTCCTGCCCGCGAGAGAAGGAGTGGAGGAGGAGGAGGACGTCGAAGCGGGGCTGGCGGTCCTTCCAGTCGACCGCGGTCTGGTCGACGAGATAGGTGAAGCCTTCCTTGTCTTTCAGGTACCGGCAGGCGGCGACGAGGTGCTCCGGGGCGATCTTCGCGGTCGTCTCACCGACGAACTCGTACGCCTCGAGGACCGCTCCAGGAACGGCCGCGGCGAGGTCCGCGATGAGGGGCTTGCCGGAGGCGTCGGTCGGCTTCGGGCCGGCTGGCTTCGGCGGGGCGGCGGGGGCGGCCGGCTTCGCAGCCGCGGCGGGTGCCGCAGGAGCGGCGCCTTCGGCCGCGGGCTTCGGCGCTGTGGTGGCAGGCTCCGGGGACGGGGCGGCGGCGGACGGCGCCGGCGCGGCGGCAGGCTCCACGGCCTTTGCCAGCGTGGGCTCGGGCGCGGGAATCTCGGGGGGGGTCGGCTTTTCGTCGGTCATCGCGCTCGCCCGTTCACGACGCGCGCCGAAGCGTGCGCGATTTCTGGATCTTCTTCTGGAGCTCGAGGAGACCGTAGAGAAGCGCCTCGGGCCGCGGCGGGCAGCCGGGGACGTAGACGTCGACCGGGATCAGCCGGTCCACACCCTGCGTCACGGCGTACGTCTTGTAAGGCCCGCCGCACGTGGCGCAGGAGCCCATCGCGATGACCCACTTCGGGTCGGCCATCTGGTCGTAGAGGCGCCTCACGATCGGGGCCATCTTCTCGGTCACCGTCCCGGCGACGAGCATCAGGTCTGCCTGGCGCGGCGAGCCGCGGAAGACCTCCGCGCCGAAGCGGGCCATGTCGTGACGGCTGTCGACGACCGCCATCATCTCGATGGCGCAGCAGGCGAGGCCGAACTGGAGCGGCCAGAGCGAGTTCTTCCGGCCCCAGCCGATCAGGGCATCGACCGAGGTCGTGATGATGTTGTCCGGCAGGTCCTTGATCAGGCCCACGAGAGCGCCCCCCTCTTCCAGACGTAGACGTAACCGAGGACGAGGATGTAGAGAAAGACCGCCATCTCGATCAGGCCGAAGAGGAGCAGCTTGTCGTACATGACCGCCCAGGGAAAGAGGAAGACCGTCTCGACGTCGAAGACGACGAAGAGGACCGCGATCAGGTAGTACCTCACCGAGAAGCGATGGTCGTGGGCGTCGGTCGCCGACACCACCCCGCACTCGTAGGGCGAGAGCTTCGTCTCGTTGGGCGCCTGCTTCCGGAAGAGAGCCATGACCAGAAGCATCACGACCGGAAACAGAGCCGCGATCGCAGCGAAAAAGAGGATCGGAATATAGCTTTCCACAGCCTCGGGCCCCCCGTGGACACGCATCGCCGGAGGCGCCAGCGCCCCTGGTCTGTGCGCGTCGTCACATGCGGCGGATTGTCCGGGCGGGATGTTCCGAAGTCAAACCAAGGGAGTGGAGATCAGGGACTTGCCCAGTCCCGTATTTCTGCTGACCACGAGGACGCGAATCGACTCGCCCATCCCTCCCGGCATCACGAGCTTGGCCACCGCATTGCGCTCGGCCGCCCGCTCGGGGACGAGGAGCTCGCCCGGCGGGACCACCAGCTCCTCCGCGATCCCTGCGGAGAGGAGGACCCGCGATTGCGAGACGAGACCGTGAACGACGAGCCCCTCGGTCTGGAACGCCTCCTCGATCTCGGTGAAGTCGACCCAGCTGGTGAGGTCCCGGCTCCCCGGCTCGGAAAGGACGTCCCGGGTCACGCGGTGAGACTGGAACGCTTCCAGGGTCCCGTTCGCACGGGCTGGCCCGTAGAGGGCGCGCGCCGGCGCGCCGTAGTCGAAGACGAGCAGGAGTCCCCGGCCGAGCCGCGCGCCGATCTCCCGCGCGAGGGCCGCCGCACCCGGCCGAACCTCGAGAAGCTGCCCCGGCTCGAGGAGGACGCCCCGGCGTGTGAGCCCCGCGAGGAGCCCCGGGCCGTCGAGACAGGGCGTATCGACCCACTCGAATTGCCCCGCGGCGTCGATTCCAACCCTTCGTTCGCCCAGTGCGCCGTTCGGGAGGACGCGGAGGGCGCGGACCGGGAGAGCATCGAACAGCTCGTAGGCGACGACGAGGCCGGCAAGGCCGGAGGGAAGGTCCTCGACGGATGGAAGGAACCGGGCCTGGGGGACCCGGGCCGCCGCGGCCGCCCGACGGACCGCCGAAGCCTCGACCCCCGTGATCCGGACGGCGAGCGCCTCCGGCCAGGCGCCGGAAAGGAAGCCGAGGAGCTCTCCCTCGCCCGCGCCGAGGTCGACGACGTCGATCGGCGTTTCCAGCTCGCCGGCGAGGCGCGATGCGATCCGGACGAGGCAACGGGCAAACGCCGGGTGCCAGGAGGCGCCGGTCACGAAGTCTCCGGCGCGACCGACCCGACCCGGCTTTTCGTAGTAGCCCCCCTCCGGGTCGTACAGCGCCATCTCCTGAAAATCGTCGAAACGGATCGGGCCTTCGCGACCGATCCGGTCGCGGAGTCTTTCGGAGAGGGAGTTTCCGCTCACGACCGCATTCTCACCGCGAGCCTTGCCGCGCGGCAGAGCTAAGATCGGCCTTCTCTAGGAAGGAGGGACTCGTGCCCTACGAAATGAAGGAGTCTCCGGAGACGATTCTGCTGTCGGTCAGCGCCTCCGGCCGGGAGGAGCTCTTCCGCGAAGCCGTGACCGGCGTCCTTGCGGCCACCTACGGAACGCCTCTCCCCGAAGGGGCCTCGGAAGGACGGATCGTCCCCGTCCAGGCGGCGGGGGACGACGACAGCTCCCTCCTCGAGGGCCTTCTGGAGGAGGCTCTACGGGCGATCCGGGAGGAAGAAGGAACGCTTCGACCGCCTCGCTGGCTGGCTTTCGACGTGAACCGGGTCACGGTGAATCTGCCGCTTCAGACGCCGAAGGCCGTTTCCCGTCCGCTTGGAGTCGCGAGCGCGGAGGTCGAGTTCGGCGACGGCGAATGGAGGGCGCGGCTGGAGCTCTTTTCGACCGGGACGGCGGGCTGAGCTTCCGTCGGGTCCGGAAGCCGGCGGCGACTCTCGGGGGATCGACCGGTTCATCCGACGGACCCGGAAAACGAAAACCCCCGGGCGTAGAGCCCGGGGGTTCCGGATCCGTTGATCTGTCCGCGCCTTAGCGCTGGACACCCTCGGGCCACTGAAGGAACGAACCGTTGCTGTAGACGATGTCCGCGTTGAAGTCGGTCGTCGGACCCTTGGGGGACCCAACAGCCGAGACCGTGACCGTCCCATCCTTGCCGCCGGAGGCGAAGATGTAGGCGGAACCGGTCGTGTCCGTCGTGTAGATGAACCACGAGTTCCAGCCGTCGGCCCGCGGGACGGACTTGATGTAGGTCGGCGAGATGTACGTCGCCATCGTCGCCATCGTCGAGGTTCCCATGGCGAAGGGGAGGTCGTAGCTGCCCGCGGCCGGCGGGTAGCGGTTGAGGTCGACGGCGTACGCTTCGACCGCCGTCGCGGCGCTCCGGATGTCGCCCATCGACCGACGCTGCTTGGCGCGCTGGATGGCGTTCAGCAGGTTCGGGATCGCGATCGCCACGATGATGCCGATGATCGCCACGACGATGAGAAGTTCGATAAGTGTGAAACCCTTCGAGTTCCGTTTCATTTGCGGAAGCCTCCTGCCAGGCCCTCCAAGCAAGGCCCACGCCACCAGCGCCGACCGGCGAAAGCCATCACCCCGTCGTGTTCTGGCGGCCGCCGGCGAGGACTTCCGGACAAAAATTGTCGCTCTGTCGCCCGGATACCCGCGAAGAGTGTCGGCGCCAGGAGCTGCCAGCCCGGCGGCCCCCCTCACTTCTGCACCCCCTCGGGCCACTGAACGAACGAACCGTTCACGAGGATGATGTCGTCCTTGAAGTCGGTCGTCGGGCCGTAGAGGGGCGCCGACTGCGGCTCGCCGCCCTGGCCGGCGGTCAGGAGCGCGTAGTCGGACCTCGAGGCAGTCGTCCCATACAGGAACCACGAGTTCCAGCCGTCCTGCAACGGGAGGGCCTTCATGTACGTCGGCTGCAGGTAAGGACGCGTGGTTTCAAGGCTCATGGTCGGAAGGGCGAGGCCTACCGGCAGGGTGAAGGCACCCGGAGGAGGGTAACGGTCGAGGTCTGCCGCGTAGGCTTCCAGAGCCGTCGCAATGCCGCGCATGTCCGACATGGACCGGCGTTGCCGAGCTCTGCCGATCGCATTCAGGTAGTTGATCACGGCGATCGCAACGATGATTCCCAGAATTGCGACGACGACGAGGATCTCGATCAGGGTGAAGCCGGGTGAACGGCGTTGGCGCATCTCGTCGCGCTCCTTCGTGTCCCGGAGAACAAGAATCGTGCCGCTCCCGGGTCTGACGACCCGCTAGAATGTCCCCGCGTGATCCCGAAACACCCCTTCGCGTCGGACCTGACGCCCGAGCGTGAGCTTGCCGAGTTCGAAAAGCTCAAGCCCAGGCTGAAGGAAGTCTGGGACTCCATCTCCATGCGAGACGAGGAGCCCCACACGTCGGTCGTCGTTCCTTCGCTCACCCTCGACCAGAGCGAGCTCCGGAAGCTGGAGGGGTCGAGCTACTACGAGGAACGTCTCCTGTTCCTCCTGATCCGCCTCCGGAATCCCCGGGCGCGGGTCGTCTTCGTCACCTCGCAGCCGGTCCATCCCCTGGTCCTCGAGTACTACTTCCAGCTTCTCGTCGGGGTCCCGGCGAGCCACGCCCGGTCGCGCCTCACGCTCCTCTGCGCCTTCGACGACTCGCCGCGGTCCCTCACGGAGAAGATCCTCGAGCGCCCGCGGCTGGTCGAGCGGATCCGGGCGGGAATCGGGGACCCGTCGAGGGCCTACCTCACCGTCTTCAACTCCACGCCTCTCGAGCGCAAGCTCGCCGTCCTCCTCGGCATCCCGCTGAATGGCGTCGACCCCGCCCTCGGGCACCTCGGGACGAAGTCGGGAAGCCGGAAGGTCTTCCGCGAGGCGGGCGTGGCCCTCCCGGAAGGCTTCGAGGACCTCCGCACTCTTCACGACGTCGAGGAGGCGCTCCTCGAGCTCCACCGGCGCCGTCCGGGCCTCAGAAAGGCCGTCGTCAAGCTCGACGACAGCTTCTCCGGCGAGGGCAACGCCCTCTTCCGCTACCCCGATCGGGTCGACCGCGACTCCGTCAGGGAGGCGATGGAGCGGTTCGAGTACGCGGTCTCGTGGGAGACGAACGCCGACTACTTCGCCCGGTTCGAGCGGATGGGGGGGATCGTCGAGGAGTTCCTGGACGGCGACCACAAGACCTCGCCGAGCGTCCAGCTCCGGGTCGACCCGCACGGAGCCGTCATCCCGATCTCGACCCACGACCAGGTTCTCGGAGGGACGAGCGGACAGGTCTTCCTCGGCTGCCTCTTCCCCGCCGCGAGCGAGTACCGGCTGAGGATCCAGGACGAGGCGATGAAGATCGGCGCCGTCCTGGCCCGTCACGGGGTGATGAGCCGCCTCGCCGTCGACTTCCTCGCTACGCGCACGGAAGGCTCCGACGAGTGGACGGTCCACGCCCTCGAGATCAACCTCCGGATGGGGGGGACGACCCACCCCTACCTCGCACTCCAGTTCATCACGGGCGGCCAGATCGACGCCGGAACCGGGCTCTTCTTCTCCCCCCGCGGCATCCCGAAGTACTACCGCGCCACCGACAACCTGAAGTCGGAGGCCTATCGCGGCCTGCTCCCGGACGACCTGATCGAGATCCTCACGAACAACGGTCTCCACTACTCGCACAACACCGAGTCGGGGGTCCTCTTCCACCTCATCGGTGCGCTCTCGCAGTACGGAAAGATCGGCGTCACCGCCATCGGCAACAGCCGCGAGGAGGTCGAGCACCTCTACGCGCGGACGCTGACGATTCTCGACCGCGAAACCAACTACGGCCGCTGAAGGAGCGTGGGGAAAACGCCTCCGGGCGTGGCCGGGAAGAGCCGGCTCCCGAGCGCGAACGCTCCCAGGCCGAGCGCGATTCCCGCCCAGCCGTCGACGAGGTAGTGGTATCCGGTGACGACCGAGCCGAGCAGCATCAGGACCACGACGACGACGTTCGCGACGAACCACGCGCGGGAGACCGGCCGGCTCGCCGCGGCGAACAGCGTGACGACGGCGAGGTGGAGGCTGGGAAAGGCCGCGACGCAGCCGAACCTCAGGATCCTCGGTGCCAGCGGCGCGTTGACGAGCGAGTGGATCTCGCGAAAGAGGACCTCCTGCACGCTCACCGTGCCCGGCATGTACCGGAGCACGTCCTCGAAGACGTCGGGGAAGACGAAGACCGGCCCCCAGGCCGGAAACGCCAGGTAGGCGACGCTCCCCGCCATCCAGACGAACGCGTAGGCCGCGAGGAACGCCAGCCGGCGGTTCAGCTCCCGCACGAGGAGAAGGAGGGGGACCGAGACGACGATGAGGAGGAAATAGACGTTGGAGTAGACGAGGTCGAGGAAGCGGAGGAAGCCCCTGCCCGTGAAAGCGCCCGTCAGGAAGAGGCTGGGGCTGAGCCCGAGGTGAACGGCCCGGTCGAGGTCCCAGAGAAACACGTCCCACGTCCGCGGATTCACGAGCCAGATGAAGCTCTTCAGGAGGAAGTGGACGGAAAGGACGGGGAACAGCACGACGATCGCGCGGAAGAGAAAGAGCGCCTCGACCGCGGGAGGGAGTTCACGAGGACGTCCCTTCCGCCTCCGGAGGAGCTCTCGAACGCCGAGAAGGACGGCGGTGCAGACGCCGAAACCCGCCGCGGGCATCGAAGCCGCGATGACCAGTCCCTCGCGCGGGTACGTGACGGGGAGCCTCTCCAGGAGGAACACCCCGACGACGACGTAGAGGAGGGCCGCGACCTCGTGCGGAAACGGTCTCCACGACCGGAGGCGGACCTGGAGGTCGCGCGGAGCGCCGCCGTCCCGAGCGGCAGGCTGCTTCTGGCGGTACTCGATCTCCTCGCGTCGCTCGGCCACGCCACTCTCGGCCTCGAGTATCACACGATCGTCCGCACCTCCCGGCTCCCGGTCCGGCTCCGGCCCGTCGCCGGCCGGCCTTCGTCTCAGTCCCGCGCGGCGAGGGCCGCGGAAACCAGGATCGCGTCGTTCGTGCCCTGGTCGATCGAGGTCGCGTAGGCCCCGACGAGGCCTCCGGCCGGCGAGACCCGGACGAGGGCGGCCGCGGGACCATCCCCGAGACCCCGCGCCCGGAAGAGATCGTCGAGCTGGATTCCCCCGGCGACCGGCACGTTGACGTCGAAGGCGTCGAGCGGGACTCCTCCGCTGCCGATCACCTCGACCCGGACCCTCACGTTCGTCCCGTCGGCGAAGGCGGTCAGGTCGACGAGGGCGAGGTTCGTACGGAACGCCGGCCCGCCGAGGACGCCGAAGAGCTCGATCGATTCTCCGGCCCCGGCCATCTGGAACGAGTTCAGCGGCGGAAGGGGCACTCCGTAGGTCCCGCCGTCCGGCCGGACGGTGTACGTGCGGGACGTGACGCGAACGCCGGTTCCGGCCCCCGATCCGTTCGAGACGAAGCGGAGCCGTGCCACCCCGGACTGCTGGAAGACGACGGAGAGCGCGTCGCGAACGACCTTCGCTTCGCGGGGGAGGAGCGTCAGCGTCACGATCGTCTCGGTGGCGTTCGAGCTCCAGGGCTTCGCCGCCAGCGTCACGCTCGTGAGCGCGTCGTTGTCGTTGTAGAGGAAGAGGTCGCTCCGGAACCGGGCTCCGTTCCTCCCGTCCGCGTGGACGAGGGCCGGAATCGCCCGGGTGGCCGAGGCAGGGAGATCGGGACGCCAGTACGTCGGGTCGTTCGTCGTCTCGTCGATCGACGTCACGAAGGGGATGACCTCGCCGCGCGAGGGGGCGTACTGCAGGGCGCCGGCGCGCCAGGGCTCGACGCCGAGCCACGACGAGAGACGATCGAGCTGGTTCGTTCCTCCCGGCTCCGCCCGGAAGGTCAGGTCGGGCCGCCCTGCCCAGCCCGACTCCGACGCGAACCGGAGCCCGACCGTCGCGCCGCGTCCAGCGACGTCGACGCCGCCGGCGTTCGTCCGGTGCCCGGCCCCGGGCAGCGCGCCCGAGAAGCTGAGGGGAAACCGGGAGCTGGTCGCCGCGAGGAGGTCGACCGCGCCCATCGACGTCCCGAAGGAGCCCGCCTCCGCCGCGGTCCAGGTCCGGCTCGTGGCGGAGACGGCACGGGTCCCCTCCGGCGTGACGAACAGGGCGCCGGAGCCCGTCGCGAGGCCGAAGATGGCTGAGAGGACGTCGGGCACGAGGCGGATCTCCCGGGACGCGAGGCTCACGGTCGCTTCCCTCGTCTCGCCGATCCCCCCCGGGACGTACCTCAGCTCGACGCGAAGCGGCTCGGCGCCGGGGTTCCCGAGGAGAAGATCCGTCTTCCAGAAGGCTCCGCCGACCCCGGGGGTGCGTGCCACGGCGGGGACGACGAGTCGTTGCCGAAGAGACGCCTTGACGACGCCCCATTCCTGCACGACGTCCGCGCCCCCCGCCCCCCCGTCGCTGGACGGCCCGCCTCCGCAGAGGGTGCACGCGGGAACGCCGCCGGAATCGAAGACGAAAGGAGCTCCCCCGCCGACCGCCTCGACGTCGAGGTGGACGAACCCCTTGTTCGTCTCCTCGACGAGGAAGAGCTCGTCGTACACCCGGGGGGCCGGCTGCCCCTCTTCCCAGAGCGCGAGCGCCGGGTCCTTGAAGAGCCGCTGGTCCATCTGGGGCCGCGGACGGTGGACCTGAACGAGGAGCTTCCTCCCCGAGGAGCCGGCGTGGAGAGCCTCCACCTCGGGAGCGGTCGGGTCGCTCCACTTCTCGACGAGCCCCCCGGCCGGCGTGTGGCGGGCCAGGGTCGTCGGCCTCCCCGGGCCCCGCCGAAGGAGCCACGCACCTTCGTAGCCGGCCGTCGGGATCGCGAAGAGCGACGAGACGAAGGCGTTCCAGTCCTGGGGCCCGACGGGCGAGGCGGCGATCTCCCGGGGGACGCCGCCCTCGACCAGGTAGAGGGCGCGCCCCGAGCGGAAGGGGGACGGCGCCGGCGGACCGGTCCAGGCCCCGATCTCGAGGTACGCCGCCCCTCCGGGCGTCAGCCAGCCCTCGATCGAGGGCGCCTCCGCCTCGAGGTCGACGAGCTTCTCCAGGCCGCCCGCAGCGCGGACCTTCCAGAGCGCGTACGGCGGTCTGGAGGGCCCGGCCGCTCCCGGCACGCCGAGCCGGCCGACCACGAGGACCTCTCCGCCGTCCCGGCTCGTTCCGACGATCCGGGCGCTTCCGGCCCCGTCCGATTCCCTCGCCGAGGCTTCCGCCAGAACCCGGACGGCTCCGGAGTCGTCGATGGCGACGAGGGCACCGGCGCCGTCCCGGGCTGGCCCGTCGAGAAGGAGGACGAACGGCGTGGCTTCCGGCCCCACCCGGAGAACCGGGTCCCGGCCGCGCACGGTCGGCCCGCCGAAATCGGCCCCGCCCCACGCCAAGGTCCAGTTGTACGGAACCGCCGCCACGGCGCCCGCGGGCACCTCGAGCACTTTCCAGGTCGATCCGCCGTCGGCGCTGAAGAGGAGGCGGAAGGTTCCCCGCGTCGGTGCCCCGGAAGGATCGGCATCCGTGAGCGCCAGAATCCGGAGGGACCCGTCCGCTCCCGGACGGCTCGCGACGGCGAGAAACCAGGCCTCTTCTCCCGCCTCGGGAAGGACGACCTTCGCCTCCCGGGCGCCCGAGACGTCGTGAACGACCAGCCGTCCGGCGAGCCACCCGTACCAGGGAAGCGCGTCCCCGGCGGGCCCGCCGACTGGTCCCCAGAAAGGTCCGTGGTCCGATTCGATCAGGACGAACTCCGGGCTCGACCGCGGCTGCTGGACGGGAGTCGCGATCCTGTCGGTCACCGGGGCGTACGAGACGACCCGGGCGGCGGCGGGCGCCGAGAGGGCGACGACGAGGAGCACCGGCGGCAGGAGACGCACTCGAACCTCCCCGGTTCCGCGAGGCGGGCGGTCCACGACCCGGCTCTTCCGGAACCTCCCCTCGGAGTGTCTCTCCGCCTAAGGACCCCACGCGCGCCCGATGATGCCGAGCCGGGGAAAGGGAGCCAGGGCCCCGTCCGCGTTGCGGGTCCGCCCGGACGACGGCGGAACCCGTCGCTAGAAGTGGTACCGGATCCCGAACGTCACGCTCGCATAGCTGGACGACCGGCCGCTGGCGCTCCCGAGGAAACGGCCGGTGAGCTGGCCCGTCAGCGCCGTCCGGCGATCCAGGAAATAGTCCGTCCCCGCGCCGACGTGGGCGCCGAGCCGCTGGGAGGGCCCCTCGCCCGGCGGGTCGACCGTGTGGACCCCGAATCCACCGAGGACGAAGGGGGCCCAGGCTCCCCGGCGCGACGAGTAGACGGCCGAGGCCTCGAAGCCGCCGATCGTGACGTCCGAGCCGCCGTCGGCCCCGGCGCTGGCGTAAGAGAGCGTCGCCCGGACCCCGAAGAGCGGCGAGACGTAGTACTCGCCTCCCGCCTCGACCTGGAACCCGAGGTCGTAGTCCCCTTCGAACGGAAGGATCGGCCCCACCCCGGCGAAGACCGCGAAGGATCCCTTCTCGGGGATGACGCCGCGGGCGTCGGGAGCGGCGAGGAACGAGGCCACGACGACGAGGGTCGCAGGAATCCATCTCTTCATCTGAACCTCCGGTCGGGAATCGCGGGTCCGGATCCGGCCCCCGCTCCCGCCGCAGCGTAGCAAACGCCAGGACCCCCGCCGGAACGGGGGCCCTGGGCCGTTTCCCGGTCGGACCGGGACGATTCGTCGCCTGGTCCCGTCAGGCCGGAGGGCCCTTCCGAAGGAGGATCGTCCCGGAAGAGGCGCTGATGGAGACCTTCTGACCTCCGCCGTTCAGCTTCCCCTCGGCACGGACGACACGGACCCCGGGGCTCCGGTGGCTCAGGACCGCGATCTCCGGGAAATCCGAGACGACGTAGTTGCCGTCGGCGTCGACGTCGCGGACGATCACCTCGACGTCCCCCCGGAAGTTCGCGGGAAGGACGAGCGTGACGTCGCCGCCCGCGGTCGAGAGCTCCACCGCCCCGGCGTCCTTCGACACGATCTCGCAGTAGACCTCTCCCCCGGCCGTCTCCGCCCGGACGGCGCCAGAGACCCTGAGGAGCCGGACGTCGCCCCCGGCGGTCTTCGCAGAGACGGGACCCTTCGCCGAGCGGAGTCTCACGTCGCCTCCCATCGTCCGGAGCTTCGTCTCACCCGAGACGTCGCCCGCGACGATGTCGCCCCCGAGTGTCGAGGCGGTGAGCCCCCCCTCGACGCGGTCGATCCTCACGTCTCCCCCCGAGCTCGACAGGTCCGCTCCCTTGCCGGCGGATACGACCCGTACATCGCCGGAGCTGGTTCGCACGGTGACGCGCCCCGAGACGTTGCCGAGCCTCACGTCGCCGGTTGGGAGGGTGGCGCTGAAGTCGCCCGTCACGTCTCCCTTGACGATCGATCCCTCGTCGTGTCCCCACCCGCGGCCGGCATGAACGGGCGGGACCGGCGGAACTGGAGGCACCGGGGGAACCGGCGGCACGGGCGCCGCCGCCCAGCTTTCCGGCCTCTTTGGCACCAGCGACTTCGCCGCGGACTCCGTCGTCCCTGCGGCGAGGACGACCACCGCCCCGTTGACCGTGGAGCACTTCACCGAGGCCCCGCCCCCCTTCACCGTTCCCTCGTACGAACGGTTCAGGCTGCCGGTGACGGAGCGCGAGATCTCGCGGCTGAATCGCGCCATCTCCCGACCGAAGCTCGCCATCTCCCGGCCGAACTCCTCCCACTCCCGGTCCCATTCGTCGTCGCGCACCCGGGTTTCCCCCGCCTTCTCGCGGTGCCTCTCGGCCTTCTCCCGTGCCCTGTCGGCATCGGCCCGAGCGCGATCCGCCTCGACGCGGGCGACGCCCTCCGCCGCGCGGGCGACGTCCTCGTCACCCGCGGCCGCGCCGCTCACCGGAAGAGGGAAGGTCGATCGGATGCCGCCGTTGATCGAGGAGGACTTCAGGTCGAACGCCGCGTCCGCCGGCAGCGTGAGCGTGACGCTCCCGTTCACGGTCTCCGCGACGACCTTCGCCCCGCGCGGCAGGGCGGCGAGGCCCCCCTCCACCGAGCCGTTCACGGTCTTGAGGGTCACGTCCCGCCTCGCGCCCGAGGCGGCGACGCGCCCGTTCACGGTCGTCAGCTCCTGGAGTCCGTCGAGACCCGAGGTCTTCACGCCGCCGTTGACGATCGAGACGTCGATGCTGGCTCCCGCGGGGAGCGTGACACGGTAACGCGCCTCGACTCTCCAGCGCCTTCCGCTGTCGCCCGACACTAGCAGCCGGAGACGGCTGGAATCCCGTGAGACCTTGGACCCCGGTTCGAGGGTCGCGAGCGAGAGCTCTCCGGTCCGGTTCTCGAAGGAGATCTTCGTCTGGCCGAGAATCTCCTTCGCCCGCGCCTCGGAGTCCGCCTTCACGGTCACGTCGACCGTGGCGGAGAACGCCGGCCCGGCCGTCACCTCGACGTCGCCGCTGACGCCGTCGACCGACAACGACCGGACCCCGGCGGCGACACCGAACGAGTCCGTACGGCTCGCGGTCGCCGTGAGGCGGTCGGCCTTCACCGGCCAGGAGAGAGAGACGAGGAGGAAGGTCCCGATCAGGACGATCCAGAGGATGGTCCAGCCGCGGGAGACGGGGCGGGAGGTGTCGGGGGTCATCGATGTCTCCGTGTTCATGTCCGTCTGACGGGCGAGTCCCGGGAAAGTCACGCTCAGAGCGGGATCTCCCGCAGCGCCGAAGCCGCCTTCACGCGGACGAAGCCGGGCTCCGTCTCGTCCGCCGCCTTCAGGCGGAGCGTCTCGATGCTGAGGGGATCGCGGAGCGTCGTGGCGGCCCGCGCGAGCCCGTCGACGGCGATCATCCGCACGGCCGGGTTCGCGTCGGACTTCAGGGCGAACGCGAGGGCGTCGCGGATGGCGAGCGACGGCGGCAGCTGCACGAGGGCCTCGACGGCCTTCTTCCTCACGCCCGGGTTCCGGTCCTCCTTCAGCGTCCGCACGAGGACGTCGACGATCTCGGGGGAGGCGGCCGCCTTCTCGCCCAGCTCGCTCGAAACGAGGTCGATGGCCCGGCCGCGAGCCCCTTCCGTCGCCGACTGCGCGTTCACGACGTAGGCGAGGAGGGACGCGACGGCGCGGTCCTCGGGGCGCCCCGTCACGTGGTATCGGGTCGTCACGTCGAAGGAGATCGCGAGCCGCCCGTCCGCCTCGGTGGGACGGAAGGAGACGTTGCGCAGGCGCGGGTTCCCGGAAAGGTCGAGGCCCACGCGGGAAACGTCGACCTGCCGCTGGGCCGCGACGGCGAAGGAGGGTGCCGCGGCGGCCGGGCCGCCGAACGTCTCCGCCGCGGGCGCGCTCGCCCGGGCGAGAAGGAAACCTCCGGCGCCGGCCACGACGAGGGCCGCCGCCTGCAGGGCCGTCCTCCACCAGGTCCGGGGCCGGAACGGGGCGACGTTGCGGCGGGCGAGCGCCTCCTCCAGCCGGCCGATCGTCCGTTCGCGAAAGCCGGGCGAGATCTCGGGATCGGGGAGCGCGATCCGCTCCCACGCCTCGTCGAGCGCCGCCGCCTCGCTGCGGCAGCTCCGGCACCCCTCGAGGTGGGCATCGGCCTCGGCATCCCACGGACCGGCGGGTTCGCCGGCCGTCCGGGCAACGGCGATCTCTAGGACCTGACGGCAGTCCATCTGGAACCTCCTTCCTCGGCGAAGTGGGCGCGCAGCGCTTCCACGGCGCGGAAAACGCGCGTCTTCACGGCCCCTTCGCTGATGCCGAGGGTCCGGGCGACCTCGGCGTAGGGCATCCCCCGGTACCGCGCGAGCAGGAGCGCCTCGCGCTGCTCTCGCGTCAGCCGGTCGAGGGCCACCCGGACGGCCCTCCGCTTCTCCCGTTCGAGGAGCCCCCCTTCGATGGAGCTCTCCCCCTTCGGCTCCGGCACCGCGTCGAGCGGGACCGACGTCGTCCGCCAGGCGCTCCGGAGCCGGTCGCGGCAGGCGTTGGCGGCGATGGCGAAGAGCCAGGTCGAGACCGACGCCCGTCCGTCGTACTGGTCGCAGCGCGAGATCATCTTCAGGAAGACGTCCTGGGTGACCTCTTCGGCCTCGGCCCGGTTCCCGAGCATCCGCTCGGTGAATCCGACCATCGGACCGGCGTACCGCGTGAAGAGGGCCTCCGCCCCGGCGGGATCCCCCGCCTGGACCCGGCCCATCAGGCCGGCATCGTCGTCCGGAACGATGGTCACCGCCCGCAAGGGTCTCACGCCGGGTATGACGATCGGGGCGGGAGAAGGTTTCGGGCGGGTCTCCGTCCCGTCGCTACCGGGACGCCATCCGGGCCCGGAGCCGTTCCGCGACCCCGGCGGAGAGGGACTCCGGCTCTCGCAGCCCCTCCCGGAGGTCTCGGAGGACCCCGGCGAAGCGGCGCCCGAAACGCTCGCAGACGTCGCAGCCGGAGACGTGCACGGAAAGGAGCGACGCGTCCGCTTCCGGCAGCTCGCCGTCGAGGAGGCGGCTGAGGTCGGCGAGAACCTCCGAGCACGGGAGACCGCCCACCACGCGTTCGCCCTTCAGCACGGTCCGTCCCTCCGGAGCTCGGCCGCGAGCCGGAGGCGCGCGCGATGGAGCCGGCTCTTCATCGCCGCGAGGCCGATTCCGAGGGCGGCGGCGGTCTCCTCGCCGGTCAGCTCCTCCAGCTCCCGGAGGACGAGGATCTCCCGTTCGTCGGGAGCCAGAGCCGACAGGGCCCGGGCGAGGCGGTCCCGCCGCTGGGAACGGAGCGCCCCCTCCTCGGGCCCCGGGTCTCCCCAGCCGGCGGCCACTCCCAGCTCGGGGAGCGGCACGTCGTCGACGGGGATTCTTCCGGCCCGTTCGCGGTGGTGCCACGCCTGGTTGCGGGCGATCGTCAGGAGCCAGGTCCTCACGGCCGATCGCCTCTGGAAAGCTGCCGCGGCCCGCCACGCGGCGAGGAACGTCTCCTGCAGCACGTCTTCCGCCGCGGCGGCCCCGTCCGTCGCGGCCCGGGCGAAACGGAAGACCGCCGCCTGGTGCCGGCCGACGAGCTCATCGAACGCCTCTCGCTCCCCGGCGGCGGTCCGCTTCAGCAACTCCGCGTCGGTCAGGACGCTTTCTGACTCTTCACCGGGCACGTCGAGAACCCGAGGAGAGTGTAAAGCGGACAGCTCCCGACGAGACCCGTCAGGACCGGGACGACCCCGACGTAGCCCCAGGCGCCGACCGTTCCGGTCGCGGCGAGGCCGACGAGGGCCAGGCCGACCGCGACGCGCAGGCCGCGCTCGACGATGTGTTCGTTGACGGGAAAGAGCTTGTTCATGGTTCTCCTCGGAGGACCTTTCCGGTCCGGTTTTCTTTTTCTGCTCGTGAGAGTCGGGAAACGCGCCGGAGGATTCATCCGGGCGTATCTTTCCCGGATGGCGATCCCGCTTTACCTCGTCGACGCCTTCACCGACCGTCCTTTCGCCGGGAACCCCGCCGGCGTCTGCCTCCTCTCCGGCCCCCTCCCGGACGGAGTGATGCAGAACATCGCGATGGAGATGCACCAGGCCGAGACCGCCTTCCTCCTGCCCGAAGGAGACGACTGGAGGCTTCGCTGGTTCACCCCCGAGGTGGAGGAGAACCTCTGCGGCCACGCGACGCTGGCGTCCGCCCACGTCCTCTTCGAGACGGGCCGGCTCGGCCCGTCGGAGACGGCCCGGTTCCATACGAAAAGCGGCCTCCTGACCGCGATCCGGGAGGGGGATTCGATCGTCCTCGACTTCCCGGCCACTCCCGCCGAGGAGTTCCCGGCCCTGGAGGCGGCCCGCAAGGCGCTCCCGGTCGCCCCCGTCTTCTCCGGCAAGACGCGCTTCGACCTCTTCTTCGAGGTCGCCACGGAGGCGGAGGTCCGCCTCCTGACCCCCGACCTCGCCGCACTCGAGAAAGTCCCCTACCGGGGCGTCATCGTCACCGCCAGGGCGGACCCGGAGTTCCCTTACGACTTCGTCTCCCGCTTCTTCGCCCCGGGCTGCGGCGTTCCGGAGGACCCGGTCACCGGGTCGGCCCACTGCGCCCTCGGCCCCTACTGGCAGGCCCGGCTCGGGAAAGACGATCTCGTCGGCTACCAGGCCTCGCCCCGCGGCGGGACGGTCCGCGTCTCCTGCCGTGGAGAGCGGGTCCGCCTCGCGGGGACGGCCGTCACCGTCGTCCGGGGCGAGCTTCTCCTCCCGGCCTGACCGCCGCTACGTTCCGAAGCGCCGGAGCCTCAGGGCGTTCGTCACCACGCTCACCGAAGACGCCGCCATCGCCAGGCTCGCGAGCATCGGGTTCAACGTCCAGCCCGTGACGGGGTAGAGCACGCCGGCGGCGACCGGGATCAGGACGACGTTGTAGACGAACGCCAGGAAGAGGTTCTGCCTCACGTTCCGAAGCGTCGCCTTCGACAGGTCGAGCGCCATCCCGACGCCGGAGAGCGCACCGCCGACGAGCGTCACGTCCGAGGCCGCCCGGGCGACGTCGGTCCCGCTCCCGATGGCGATCCCGAGGTCCGCGGCCGAGAGCGCGGGCGCGTCGTTGATCCCGTCCCCCACCATCGCCACGAACCCGCCCTTCGCGCGGAGGGCCGTCACGCGCTCCGCCTTGTCGGCGGGCGAGAGGCCGGCGGCGACGTTCTCCGCGGGGATGCCGGCCTCGCGCGCCGCGGCCACGACGGCGCCCGGACGGTCGCCCGACAGGAGGTGGAGAGAGAGGCCTCTGGCCGCCAGGGCCGCGAGCACCTCGCGGGCGTGAGGCTTGACCGGGTCGGAGAAGACGACGGCGCCCAGAACCTTCCCGGAGACGGCCAGGAGGACGAGCGTCCCGTCGCCTCCTGCGTCGAGGAGCTCGGGAGGCACCGTCACGCCGCGAGCGGCGAGGAAGCCCTCCGAACCCGCCAGCGCCGGGGCCCCGTTCACCGTTCCCGTCACGCCGCCGCCCGGTACCGCCGCCACGTCGCGGCCACGCTCCACGCGAATCCCGCGCGCGCGGGCCGCTTCGAGGACCGCCTTGGCGAGCGGGTGCTCCGACCCCGTTTCGAGAGAGGCGAGCGAGGAGAGGAGCGATTCTTCGGTCACGCCGTCCGCGGGCCGGAGCGCCGTCACCGCGGGGCGCCCCGCCGTCAGCGTACCCGTCTTGTCGAAGACGACCGTCGTCACGCGCGCCGCTTTCTCGAGGACCCCGGCGTCGCGCAGGAGGAGGCCGAGCTCCGCGCCGCGACCCGTCCCGACGACGAGCGCCGTCGGGGTGGCCAGGCCCAGTGCGCAGGGACAGGCGACGAGCAGGACCGACGTGGCCGCCAGGAGCGCCCGCAAGAGCTTCGGCTCCGGGCCGAGGAAGAACCAGCCCGCAAACGAAAGGAGCGCCACGACGACGACGACCGGGACGAAGACCGCGGCGACCCGGTCGACGAGCCTCTGGACCGGGGCCTTCGTCGCCTGCGCCTGCCGCACGAGCTTCACGACCTGCGCGAGGGCGGTCTCCTTCCCCACGCGCGTCGCCTTCATGACGATCGCGCCGTTGCCGTTCACCGTCGCCCCGAGGAGCGGGTCGCCCGGCACCTTCTCGACCGGGATCGACTCGCCCGTGACGAGCGCTTCGTCCACCGCCGTCGCCCCCTCGACGAGAACGCCGTCCGTCGGCACCTTCTCGCCCGGGAGGATTCGCAGGAGGTCGCCGGCACGGACCCGCTCGAGCGGCACCTCGACGTCGCCGTCCGGACGGACGAGGCGCGCGCTTCGAGCGCCCAGCCTCGCGAGCGCACGGATCGCCTCCCCCGCCTTCCCCTTCGCCCGCTCCTCGAGGAACCGCCCGAGGAGGACGAGCGCGACGATGACGACCGCCGCCTCGAAATAGACCGGCGCGTGCCCGCCCGGGACGTGGAAGAGGTGCGGGAAGAAGGTCGCCGCCGCGGAGGTGAGGAACGCCGAGGACGTCCCGAGGGCGACGAGGCTGTTCATTTCGGGGGCGAGGCGCGCGAGAGCGCGCGCCCCGGTCACGAGGATGTCACGCCCCGAGAAGCCGAGCACGACCGCCGTCAGGACGAGGAAGAGGCCGTCGCGCCCCGGAAAGGTCACCTCGGCCATCGAGAGGACGGCGACCGGAACCGCGACCGCCAGCGCGACGGCGAGCTTTCGCGAGAGCTCTTTCAGGACGGCGGCCCGCTCGGCCTGCTCGGCGTCGACGAGCTCCTCGAGACCGAAGAGATCCGCCTTCTCCGCCTCCCGCGCCTCGTAGCCCGCCTCCGACACGGCGGCGACGAGCCGCTCCGCGGCGAGCGCCGGGTCGGAGAGCCTCACCCGGGCGCGCCCCGAGAGGAGGTCGACGACGGCGAGCGAGACGCCCGGCACCTTTCCGAGGGCTTTCTCGATCCGGCCGACGCAGGAGGCGCAGTGCATCCCCTTGATCAGCAGCTCCACCTCGGGGCCGTCGGCGGGCGGCGCGGCGGCGGGCGGCGCGCCGCCCGCCGTCGGGAGCGAAGGGAGCGACGGCAGATTCACCGCGGCTTCGGCTCCGGCGGCGCCGCCGGCCGGGCGTGGATCCCCGGAAGGTCGGCCACCGCGTACGCCATCGCGGCGACGGCGGCGGCCGCCTTGTCGAGCGAGGGGCTTTCGATCTTGTCGAACGTGTCGTCGGCCGTGTGGTGAAAGTCGAAGTAGCGCCCGGTCTCCTGCCGGAGGCCGAAGAGCGGCACCCCGGCCGGGAGCATCGGCGAGGTGTCGGCGCCGCCGGCCCCTCCCTTGCGCAGCGTCCCGGCGCCGAGCGGCTCGAGGAGCTTCGCCACCGCGGCGACGGCCGGCTCGAGCGTCTCCGCCGCGTTCCAGGAGAAGCCCTGGGGCGCGCCCGTTCCGCTGTCGGCCTCGAAGGCGCCCGCGTGCTTCGGCATCTCGGCCCCGTGGCGGACGAAGTAGCCCTTCCCGCCCGCCAGGCCGCTCTCCTCGTTCGCGTAGAGGACGACGCGGATCGTCCGCCGCGGCCGGCGGGGGGCGCTGGCGATCAGGCGCGCCGCCTCGATGGCGATCGCGCACCCGGCGCCGTCGTCGATCGCGCCCGTTCCGAGATCCCACGAATCGAGGTGGCCCGAGACGACGACGACCTCGTCCGGCGTTTCGCGCCCCGTCACCTCGCCGATCACGTTCGCCGACGTGGCGGGGGGGAGCGGGCGGCAGCCCAGGACGACTTTCACCTTCACGGGGCCCCGCGCCAGGAGCCTCTCGAGGAGGTCGGCGTCGGCGTTGGAGACGGCGGCCGCCGGGATGCGCGGACCGCCGTCGGCGTAGTTCGTCGAGCCGGTGTGCGCGAAGCGGTTCGTGGAAGTCCCGACGGAGCGGACGAGGACGGCGAGCGCGCCGTGCGGCCCCGCCTTGGCGGCCCCCGTGGAACGCATCGGGACGTTCGCGCCGTAGCCCGGCCCCTCCTCCCCTTTCACCGTCCGGCGGCTGAAGAAGACGATCTTCCCGCGGACCGCGTCGGGGTCGGCCTTCACCGCCTCCTCGAGTGCCTGGAGCGTCTTCATCTCGACGACGGGCGCCGTGACCCCGTCCGCCGGCGTTCCGACGCTTCCTCCCAGCGCCGTGACGACGAGCCTCTGGGGGAACGGGGAGACGACCTCTGCCGTCTCGACGCCCCTTTCCCAGGCCGTCACGGCGACCTCCTCGGCACGCACGTTCACGAAGCCGAGCTCGCGAAGGAGCGCCTGCCCCCACGCGACCGCGGCGCGGTCGCCCGGCGAGCCGGCGAGGCGCGGACCGACCTCGTCGGTCAGCCGGCGCACCCACTCCGTCGCGCGGGTCGGCCCGGTCCCTTTCGCGGCGAGCGCGACGACCGCCGTTCTCGTCTCCGGCGGGAGCGGGTCGGCCGGTCCCTCGGCGAACGCGAGCCCGCCGGCGTAGAGCGGAAGGAGAAGGGCGAGAAGTGTCGGGCGGGTCCGGCGTCTCTGTGTCACGGGACGGGAGTGTACGGAATCGGTCAGGTTCGAAGGGACCACGTTCCCGAGGAGCTCTGCCGCGCGGCCCGGGCCGGGTGACCGGCACGGAACGCCTCCTTCGCCTCGAAGAGCTTCCGGTCGGCGTCGCGCAGGAGGTCTTCCGGGGTCCGGTGGCGGGCGCCGTCGAAGAGCTCCGCCCCGATCGACGCGCTCCGGAGAGAGCCGTTCGTCTCGTCGGAGAGCGCCGCCTCCAGCGCTTCGCCCAGCCGGGAGGCGAACGCGGGAAGCGTCTCCCCGTCCACCTCTCCGACGACCACGGCGTACTCGTCCCCGCCGTAGCGCGCGACGAAGTCCTGCGGGCGGGACGCGTCGAGGAGGGCTCGCGCCGCACGCAGGAGGAGGCGGTCGCCCGCCAGGTGGCCCTTCTGGTCGTTCCATTCGCCGAATCGGTCCACGTCGGCGAGCAGGAGGGCGAAGCCACGCCCCTTTCCCCTTCGGCAGGCCTCGCCCCGCTCCGCGAGCTCCCCGTACAGGGCGTCCCGATTCCAGAGGCGGGTTCCGGGATCCGTCAGACCCGCGAGCCGGTACCGGCGCACCTCTTCCGACATCCGCCAGAGGACGGTCGAGGCGAGGCAGAGGAACAGGACGCCCAGGAGGACGACCCGCCAGGCGGGGTCGAGATCGGCGGGCCCGCTCCCCGGAACGAGGCCGGCGACCGGTACCGTCGCCAGGAGAAACGACACGTGGCCGAGCAGGTCGGTGCGCGCGTTGCGGCGTCCCCTCCACGCGGCGACGGAGAACCGGACGAGAAGGTCGACGGCCAGGGCCGTGAAGGCCCAGCGGAAGATCTGGAGTGGAACGACGAAGCTCTCGATACCCGGAACGACCGGCGCCAGGAGGCCGAGGAGGCCGAAAGCCGGGAGAAGCAGCCGGTAGCCGGGCGGCACCCCGGCTCCGAGAAAGCGGAGCATCGCCAGGCAGTAGCAGATCGCCGTCGTCACGAGGACGACGATGCTTGCCCGGAAGACGACCGCGTGGGACACCGGGGAGTCGCTCCAGACCGAATGGCCCAGCGTCACGTAGAGGCCGAGCGCGGTGGCGAACCCGCCGAAGAGAAGGTAGTCGGCGGGGCTTCTCGAGTGGAAGGAGAAGAGGACCAGGAGCACCGCCACCACGCCCGAGCCTGCGAAGAAGAGGATCAGGCTCTGGTCGTGAAACGAGCGCTCGCGTTCGAGGCGGGCGAGGTTCCCGATGACCGGCAGGCCCCGGAAGGCGCTTCCGTCCCGTTTCCCGTGCCAGACCCGGAGGACCAGCTCGCGGGGGCCCGAGGCATCGACCCGGTCCGTCGGCAGGGGGTAGAGGCGCGAGACGAAGTGGGCCGTGTCGGAGCCGGGGGGAAAGTCGCCGAGGCCCCCGATCCGCACCCCGTCGAACCAGACCTCGTCCACGTCCCGGATTCCGGGCACCGCGAAGGCGAGCGGCTGCCCGACGAACGGCGAGAGGTCGACGAGGATCCGGTACCAGCGAACGCCCTCGCGCCGGGCCTGGTCCCGGAGCGGGTCCGCCGGCTGGAAGTCGAGCCTGTCGATTCCGGTGACGCCGTCGGGCGGATCGCCGTCGGCCGCCCGCCAGCCGGTGGAGAGGGAGACGGGAAGATCCGTGCGGGCTTCGAGCGCCGGCAGCTCCGTCGCGACGAGCACCGCCCCCGCCGCCAGCGTCCGCGCGACGATCCGCAGAAACGGGACGAGGGCGGCCCGTCGAGTCGGGCGTGCCGGCCTCGTCATCATTCAGGAGACGGCGGGCTCGAGAAGGGTGAGGGTCCCCTTCGCCACGTCCAGCTCCGCCAGGACGCCGACGGGCAGGGTCGACTTGTCGGCCACGTGCCCGAACCGGAGCCCCGCCAGGACCGGGACGCCGAGCTTGCCGAAACGATCCGCCACGACCGTCTGCCAGGTCCACGTCCCCTGGAAGTTCCCCTTTTCCGCCGGGCCGCAGTCCTTGAACTTGCCGAAGACGATCCCCGCGCACCTGGCGAGCCGTCCCGTCAGGACGAGCTGCGTCAGCCAGCGGTCGATCCGGTACGGCTCCTCGCCGACCTCCTCCAGGAAGAGGATCGAGCCCTCCAGCGGCGGCTCCCACGGCGTGCCGACGACCATGGAGAAAACGCTGATGTTCCCGCCCACGAGCCGCCCGCGGCCCGTGCCGGGGACGATCCGCCGGAGGCGGTCTTCGCGGTCGACGAACCCTTCCTTCGGCTCCGCCGGCGGGGCCGCGGCGATGACGCCCGCGGGCTCCGTCGAGAAGACGACCTTCTTCAGCTCGGCCAGCGAGTAGTCGGAGATGCTCCCCGAGCAGGTCGGCGCGTGGAACGTGACGAGGCCCGTTTTCGCGTAGATGCCGTTCAGGAGGGCCGTGATGTCGCTGTAGCCGAGGAGAGGCTTCGGGTTCTTCCGGATCGCCTCCCAGTCGAGGAGCGGCAGGAGCCGGCCCGAGCCGTAGCCGCCCCGGATGCACCAGATCGCGTCGATCGACGGATCGCGGAAGGCCGCGTTCAGGTCCGCCGCCCGCTCCTCGTCCGTTCCGGCGAGGTACATCGTCTGGCGGGCCGCCGACGGCATCCTCCTCGGGACGAGACCGAGCGAGGCGACGATCTCCTCGGCGATGGCGATCCCCTCCGGCTCCTCCTCGGGGCTCGCGGGCGAGACGAGCGCCACGCGCGCCCCCGGCCCGAGCTTCTTCGGGCGGACAGGTCCGGCGGCGGGCACCGCGGCCCGGGCGGCGCGGGGAAGAGCGAGGAACGCCGAGGCGAGAGCGGCATCGGCGAGGAGGCTGCGGCGGGTCTTCACCCGCGGATTCTAAGCGCCGCGTCTGGACCGGAGCCCGCCGCGGCCGCAGAATCGGCAGACGTCCCATGAGCAGCCTTCTTTCGCCCCCGCCCGCCGCCCCCGCCCGCCGCCTCTCCGTGCCGTCCCCGGCGCTTCCGGCGAGGAGGACGCCGTGACCCTCCGCGAAGGGCTCCTCCTCGCCCGCGCCGGCGACGCCGCTCACCCGGCCGCCGTCGCCGCCTTCACGCGGCTCGCCGCGGAGCACGGCACGCCCTTCTACGTCTACGACGCGGAGACGATCCGCGAGCAGGCCCGCTCCCTTCTGGCCGCCTTCGGCCCCCGCTTTCCGAAGCTCAGGGTCCGATACGCCCTGAAGGCGAACACGAACGTCGAGATCGTGCGGCTCGTCCTCTCCGAGGGCCTCGCTCCCGAGGTCGTCTCCGAGGGAGAGATCCGCGCCGCGCTCCGGGCCGGGGCGAAGGGGAGCGACGTCCTCTTCTCGTCCTCCTCCAAGAGCCCGTCCGAGATCGACTTCTCCCTCGAGCACGACGTCCTCCTGAACGTCGACAATCTCGACGAGCTGTCCCAGGTCTCCGCCGCCGCGGTGCGGCGCGGGACCACGGCGCGGATCTCCTTCCGGATCAACCCCGGCGTCGACCCCGACACGCTCCACCAGATCAACACCGGCTGCTCCGAGTCGAAGTTCGGCGTCCACCTCGACGGTGGAATCGCGCGAAAAGGGTACGAGACCGCGAAATCCCTTCCGAACGTCGTCATCGCGGGGATCCACTGCCACATCGGCTCCCAGATCAACGATACGGTCGCCTACGAGGAAGCCGCGCGAAAGATGCTCGCCTTCGTCCGCGAGCTGAAGGAGGAGCTCGGCATCCGCCTCTCCTTCGTCGACCTCGGCGGCGGCCTCGGGATCCCCTTCCGCGACGGCGGCACGGGGATGAGCCCCGAGGAGCTCGCGAAGGCCCTCCAGTCGATCTGGAAGGAGGAGATCTCCCTCCTCGGCTACGAGCCGGAGCTCTGGATCGAGCCGGGTCGCTTCCTCGTCGCCCAGTCGGGCCTCATGGTCGCCCGCGTCAACTCGGTGAAGACGACCCCCGTGAAGTCGTTCGTCAACGTCGACGCCGGCTTCAACACCCTCCTGCGGCCGGCGTTCTACGGCGCCGTGCACCGCGTCCGCGTCGTCGGGAAGACGGCCGCGCCGATGACCCTCGACGTCGCCGGCGACGTCTGCGAGACCGGCGACATCCTCGCCGAGGGGAGGCTCCTCCCCACGCCCGAGGCGGGCGACCTCGTCGTCTTCCTCGACGCCGGCGCCTACGGCTTCGCCATGGCGAGCGAGTACAACGCCCGCCCGCTCCCCGCCGAGCTCCTCGTCGACGGCGACGAGGTCCGGGTCATCCGGAGGCGCGGGACGTTCGAGGAGCTGCACCGGGGGGAGCCGGGAGGGGCCGAAGTCCGCCCGTAGGGACGCGCGGAGAGTTTTCACACCGGGGGTGGCAGCAGGCTGCCCCGGTTTGGCCCGGTTCGGGCACGGCGGGCGCGTGCTCTCCGTCGCACGACGGCCACGATCCGGACCGCAACCCTCGGCCCCATCGGCATCCGGCCTTCGACCGTTTCGAATCGCCCCGGCATAGGCCGCACTTCCCGGGCGGCCTCGTTGCTGCCGGCGGACTGACCGGTCTTCCGTTCCGGCCCTCCTGTCGGCGGCGAGATGGCCGAAAAGTCGCAGGGGCCTATACTGTGTAATTCAGCACAAAAAGTAGGCCCCCTGAAGGGAGGGACGTCATGATTCGACGCCTCTGGTTCTCTCTTTCGACGAGTGCCCTCGTCCTGGTTTCGGTCTTCGCCGCCTTCCCCCTGCCCGCGCAGACCGACGCCTCCGCACCTGTGCTCGATGGCGGGATACCTTTCTCCGGGCGACGAAACATCCCAAACCTCTCCCTCCTCGGTGCCCGGAAGGAAAGGGCAGACGAGGAAGAAGCCACCCACGAGGGGAAGGGCTACTGGAAGGCGCGGCGCGAGTGGGAGACGCAGGAAAGCGCAGAGCTCCCCGCGGCGCCGATTCTTCGATCGGTCTCGGAAGCGATCTACCGGGAGCGCCTTCGTTTCCGAACGCAGGACGGAGGCCCCCAGCCCCTCAACGCAACGCTGGCCGCCGCCGGCTGGAAATCCCTCGGGCCGACGACCGATGCCGGCCGCGTTCGCGATTACGCCTTCACCCGCGACGGCTCGAAGCTCTACGTCGCCACGGCGAACGGAGGCATCTGGCTCCTGACCCGGCAGGGGGGAGCGGGTTCCGACTACGGCAACCCTGTGAACCTCACGGACGACCTCCCGCTCCTGACCTTCGGCGCCGTCGCCGTCGCGCCCTCGAATCCGAGCATCGTCTACGCGGCGACGGGGGAGCAATCGCCCCTAAGCGGCTCCCAGGTGACCGGAATGGGGACTCTCCGGTCGACGGACGGCGGTTCGACCTGGAGCTTCAATACCTCTTCCGTCACCGGTGGCTGGTTCGACGTCGTCCCCTCGCAGTATTCGTACGATCTGGACGTCCACCCTTCCAACCCCGACGACGTCCTCCTCGGCACGGCCAACGGGATCTTCCGCTCCACGGACGGCGGACGAACCTGGGTGAACCGCCTTCCCTCCACGGGCGCCAGCTCGTTCTCCTCGCTGGAGCTCCGGCGGCAGGGAGTGAACCTGGCGCGCAGCCCGGCGAATCCCAACGTCGTCTGGGCCGGCCTCTGGGGTGGCCTCGGGCGCTCGACCGACGGAGGCGAGACCTGGCAGGTATTTTTCGAGGACATCGCCCAGCAGGCCGGCTACAACGGCCTTCCGATTCGTTCCCTCGTCGCGATCGCCCCCTCCAACCCCAACCGGCTCTACTGGCTCGTCGCGGGCTATGAATCCGGCAAGGGGTACTCCCAGGTCGGCCTCTTCCGGAGCGACAACGGGGGCCAGAACTGGGGAACGGCCCTCGGTCCGCCGTCGGGGCAGGCCTATCCGCTGATCGCAGGCTCCCAGGGCTGGACGTTCCTGGGCATGGCGGTCGATCCGACGAACCCCGACCGCGTCATCGCCGGAGGACTCGATACCTGGCGGTCCGAGGACGCGGGCCTCAGCTGGACCCAGATCTCCCAGTGGACGCTGCCCGAGCGGCACCCGCAGTTCTGCCACGCCGACGTCGACGTCATCGCCTTCGAGCCGGGTCTCGGAAACTTCTGGATGGGGACGGACGGCGGACTCTTCCGGTCGACGAACGGTGGACGGTCCTTCATCTGGAAAAACGACGGCGTCGTCGCCCGGATGTTCTCCTCTCTGGCCCAGCATCCAACGGACTCGTACCGCCTCTACGCGGGGACCCAGGACAACGGGACGATGAGGCTGTCGGGCGACAGCACGGCCGCGTGGAAGAAGATCTTCTACGGCGACGGCTACGACTGCGCCGTCAACTACCAGAACCCGAACATCGTCTACGCGACGAACTTCAACGGCTACACGTCGCGCGCGGACGACGGTGGCGAGAGCGAGGACTCGTTCCGGCTGACGACCTGCCCCCCCGAAGCGCAGACGGACGACCAGTGCTCCGTTCCTCCGGTGACGTCGTTTCGGTCGCGCCTCGCGATGGACCCCGTCGACCCGCGGATCCTCTACACGATGACCGACCGGATCTACCGGACGTCGAACGGGGCGGCCACGGCTTCCGACTGGCAGCCCGTCTTCGCCGAGTACTTCTGCTCCGACGGCATCTCTACCCAGCCCTGCCCGAACGCGCAGAAGGACTACGCGAGCTGCTCGTCGATCTCGATCAACCCGCGGGACCGAAACCGCGTCGCGTTCGGGACGGCTGCCGGCTACCTCGTCACCACCGTCGACGGCTTCCAGACGGCCTCGCTCCTGAACATCGGAAGCCAGATCAACTCCATCGCCTGGGACCCGACCGACCCGAATGCCTACTACGTGGGACTCGAGAGCGCGACGGAGGTCATCTCCGGGCAGGGGCGCCACGTCATCTGGCGCATCGCCGCCCTCGACAAGGAACAGAAGACCGCCGCCCCGGCCAGCGCGGGGATCGGAGTCCCCGTCACCTATGCGGGAGGCTCGTTCAGCTACTTCGCGCCGGTCGACAGCCTCGCCGTGTCGCCCTCCGACGCGAATCTGATGTTTGCCGGGACGAAGTACGGGATCTTCCGCTCGACGAACAAGGGCCAGGCCTGGAGCCGCTTCGGCGACGACTTCCCGGCGACCTGGGTTTCGGCCCTCCTGTTCTCGCCCGACGGCAGCAAGCTCCGGGCCGCGACCTGGGGCAGAGGACTGTGGGAGATCAACCCCCTGGGCGGGTCGACGGGACCGACGTCTCCCCCGACCGCCGACTTCGCTTTCAGCCCGGCGAGCCCGAAGCCCGGGCAGAGCGTCACGTTCTCCGACAGGTCTCAAGGGGGGGCCTCGAGCTGGAGCTGGAGCTTCGGCGACGGGACGTCCTCTCCCCTCCAGAACCCGATAAAGGTCTGGGCGAACCCCGGTTCCTACAACGTGACGCTGTCCGCGGGAAACGCGGCCGGAACCCGGTCCGTCACGAAGACGGTCACCGTGACCTATGGTTCGACCGGTACCGGAAGCACGTACACCTACCTCCTTCCGATCGTCCTGACGAGCTCCGGCGCCGGCGGCGCGTTCTTCACGTCCGAGCTGACGCTCACGAACAGGTCCGGAAGGACGCTCAACCTGACCTTCCGGGCAAAGGGCTCGTTCGACGCCTCGTCGACCTACTCCCTGCCGCCCGGCCAGCAGATTCACCCGGACATCTTCAGCTTCCTGCAGAGCTCCACGGGGATGGCCATCCCGTCCGGGAACAAGACCGCGTCGCTCCGCGTCGAGGTCGCCGGCGCCGACAACCTCGTCCAGTTCGGCGCGCAGGTGCGCGTCACCACGCCCGCTACCGACAGCCTCCGTTCCCAGGGGGTCATCGGCCGCTTCGGCCTCTCGTTCCCCGCGACGCCTCTCGGCCGGGGCGCGATCAGTGAAGCATTCGTTTTTGGCCTCCAGCAGACGTCCGGCGCAGGCGCGCCCGGCACCCGCTCGAACCTCGCCTGCGTGAACGCGGGAGCAGGGTCGGGAGGGTCGATCCGGCTGGAAGTGACCTACCGGGACGGCGACACCGGGATCCCGAGTCCGTCGAAGGACACGTTCGACCTGGCGGCCTTCCAGTGGGACCAGCGATCGCAGCCGCTCGCCGCCCGCGGCATGAGGTACGGCTACGCGGACGTGAAGCGCGTTTCCGGCAACGACCAGTTCGTCTGCTACGGGGTGCTCAACGACAACCTGAACGGGGATGGCGCCTTCGTTCCGATGGTGAAGAACGACGTGCCGTCGAGGACCTCCGCCGCCATGATCCCGGTCGTTCTCGAGGCCTCGGGCTACACGTCGGAGATGACCTTCGCGAACCGCACCGCCCGTTCGATCTCGGGGCTCTTCGCCCTCCTCCCTTCCGCGGACCCCGTCCCCGACTGGGGTACTTCGACCTGCCCGCCGGGACGCAGTTCACGATCCCGAACATCATCGGCGAGCTCCGGGACATCGGCTTCAATGCGCCGGCGGGAACCGTCGGGAGCGTCTTCGTCCAGTTCCTGGATGGGGAGTTCCGCGTGGAGCAGAGCGACACCCAGGCGGAGATACCGACCAGCGACGGCTTCATCGGCGTGAGGACGACGACGTCGCGGGCGGGCGGCCAGCTCGGCCTCGCCTACGGCTACACGCCCTTGGGAGAGGGTGCGGACACCGAGGCGTGGGTCTACGGACTGCAGCAGACCGGGGTCCGCGGACAGGAAGGCGGAACGCGCTCGAATCTGGCGGTCGTCCACTCGCTCGGAGGAAACGTCGAGGACCTGAGGCTCGAGGTGACGTACTTCGCCGCGGACGGGCGCGAGCTCGGGAAGGAGCCTGACTGCGCGCCCTGCACTCTCGCTCCGGGTCAGTGGAAGCAGTTCAACACACCCCTCGCGCGTTTCGGAGCGTCGCAGGGGTACGCACGGATCCGGAGAGTCTCCGGCTCAGACCAGTTCCTCGCCTATGGCGTCCTCAACGACCAGGGGAACGACGACGGGAGCTATGTTCCGATGAATGTCCCGTAAGCCGGACGATCCGGAAGGCATCGTCGACGGCGGCCGAGCCTATGATCCGGCCGCCGTGACGAACGCACAGGAAAACCACGCGAAGGGCCGCCGGAGCTCCGGCGGCCCTCTCCTTCTGCCCCTTTCCCTCCTCCTCGCCGCCTGCACCTCCGCGCGGCCTGCGGGGGCCCCCTCGCTCTCCCCCCCGAGCGCCCCGGCGGCCCCGGCCGCCCGTCCGGCGCCGGCGCTTCCCGGCCGCGCCCCGTCCGTCGCCTCGCTCTCGCTGCGCGAGAAAGCAGGACAGGTCGTCATGGTCGGCTCGCGCGGCATCTATCGCGCCGAGGACGACCCGGAATACCTCGACCTCGCGCGGCTCGTCTCCGAGGAGGGTATCGGCGGGGTCATCTGGTTTCTCTCGACCCCGCTCGAGACGGCCGACCTGAACCACCGCCTGGCGGCGAAGGCGAAGCTGCCGCTCCTGGTCGCGGCCGACCTCGAGGCGGGTCCGGGAATGCGCTTCCCCGACCTCGTCTCCGGCCCGTCGGCGATGGCCGTCGCAGCGGCCGGCGACCTCGATCTGGCCGAGCGCCGCGCCCGGGCGACGGCCGAGGCGGCCCGCGCCCTCGGCATCCACGTCGTCTTCGCCCCCGTCGCCGACGTGAACAACAACCCCGACAATCCCGTCATCAACGTGCGCAGCTTCGGCGAGGAGCCCGACGCCGTCGGCCGGTTCGTCGCGGCGACCGTGAAGGGGCTGCAGTCCGGCGGCGTCGTGGCGACCCTGAAGCACTTCCCCGGCCACGGCGACACCGCGACCGACTCGCACCGCTCGCTCCCGGTCCTCGCCTTCGATCGCGCCCGGCTCGACGCGGTCGAGCTCGTGCCGTTCCGCGCCGGTCTTCGGGCGGGCGCGCGGAGCGTCATGACCGGCCACCTCGCCGTCCCGGCCCTCGACGCGACGCCTGTCCCCGTCCTGGCGAACGCTCCCCGGACCCACGACTTCACCGAGGACGTCACGGAGGTCGAGGCGAAGGGAACGCTCCCGGCGACGCTCTCCCACGCCCTCACGACGAAGCTCCTCCGAGAGGAGCTCGGCTTCGATGGCCTCGTCTTCACCGACGCGATGACCATGGGGGGCGTGGTGGCCCACTTCGAGACCGGCGAGGCCGCCGTCCGGGTCCTTGCGGCCGGCGGCGACGTCGTCCTGATGCCTCCCGACGCGAAGGTCGCCATCGCGGCGATCGTCGAAGCCGTGAAGGGCGGCCGGCTTCCCGAAGCCCGCCTCGACCAGGCGGTCGGGCGGCTGCTCGCCGAGAAGGAGCGCCTCGGGCTCTTCCGCGAGAAGGAGCTTCCCCTCCAGGAGATCGCCCGCCGGGCGGGAACCCTGGCGCAGAAGGGGACGGAGGAAGAGGTCGCCCGGCGCGGCCTGACGCTCGTCCGAGAGGTCGAAGGGGCTATCCCGTTCCGATCCGGAGGCAGGCTCCTCGCGCTCGCCATCCACGACGAGCGGACCGCCGTGGCGGTCGACGGCACGCTCCAGGCCGAGCTGAAGAAGCGCGCGGGGTCGGTCGATTACGTCCGCCTCGACCCGACCTCCTGCTCCGGGGAGGGGGCCGTCGTGGCCGGGAAGGCGGGAGCAGCCGACGCCGTCCTCGTCGCCCTCTTCGTGAGGCCCCGCTCCGGGCGCGGAACGATCGAGATCCCGGCGGAAGGGAAGGCGGCCATCGCCGCGCTCCTCGCCTCCGGCAAGCCGGTCGTCGCCGTCTCCTTCGGAAGCCCCTACCTCCTTCGGGACGTCCCCGAGCTCCCGACCTACCTCTGCGGCTACGGCCACCAGGGGCTCGTCCAGTCGGCGGCGGCTCGCGCCCTCTACGGCGAGGCGCCGATCGAGGGAAGACTCCCGGTGACGATCCCGGGCATCGCCCCGCGCGGGACGGGTCTCAGGAAGGAGGCGGTGAAGTGAGGGGAATCTCCAACGTGCCCGGGAGCCCTGCCGTCCCTGCCCGATCGAGGGCCCTCGCTCCCCTGCTCCCCTTCGCCCTCGCGAGCCTCGCGAGCCTCGACGGCTTCGCGGCCGCCGCGCCGCCCCCGCCGCTCGAGACCGTCGCGCCGGAGTCCGTCGGACTCTCCCCGGACCGGCTTGCGCGCATCGACGACGTCCTGGCCCAGGCCATCGCGAAGAAGGAGATCCCCGGCGCCGTCGTCCTCTTCGGACGGCACGGAAAGGTCGCATTCCGAAAGGCCTACGGGCACCGCGCGCTCGCCCCCTCGGTCGAGGCGATGACCGTCGACACCGTCTTCGACCTGGCCTCCCTCACCAAGCCCGTCGCGACGGCGGCCGCCGTGATGACGCTCGTCGAGGCGGGTCGGGTTCGCCTCGACGACCCCGTCGTGACGTACCTCCCCGCCTTCGGGGCCGGCGGCGGCGAGAGGGAGAAGGTGACCGTCGAGCAGCTCCTCACGCACCGGGGAGGCCTCATCGCCGACGACCCGATGGAGCTCTATCTGGGGACGCCCGCCGAGATCTTCGCGAGGAAGCACCAGCGCCGTCTCCTCAACCCGCCGGGGAAGAGGTTCGTCTACTCCGATGCGGGCTACGAGGTCCTCGGCGAGCTCGTCCGCTCGGTGACCGGCGAGACGCTCGACGTCTACACCCGGCGGGCGGTCTTCGACCCGCTCGGGATGTCCGAGACGGAGTTCCGTCCCGTCGGAAAGGGAGGACGCCTTCCCGTCGCGAGGATCGCGCCGACCGAGAAGCAGGACGGGGTCTTCCTCCGCGGGGAGGTCCACGACCCCCGGGCCAGGGCCCTCGGCGGAGTGGCCGGACACGCCGGCCTCTTCGGCACCGCCGACGACCTGGCGCGGTACGCCCGGGCGCTCCTCGGTGACGGCGGCGGATGGCTCTCGCCCGCCGGGGTCGCCGCGATGACGCGGGTGAGGGACTACGGCGACGGCGACCTCCGGGCCCTCGGCTGGGACGTCGAGACGCACTATTCGTCGAGCCGGGGCGACCTCTTCCCGCTCGGCTCCTACGGTCACACGGGCTGGACCGGGACGTCCCTCTGGCTCGATCCGGCGACCGACACCTTCCTCGCCATCCTGTCGGCCCGCAACCACCCGGACGGCGCCGGGAACGCCATCCCGCTCCGGTCGCGCCTCGCGACCGTCGTCGCCGCCGCCGTCACGGACGCGGATCCCGGCGCCCTCCGCCTCACCTCCGACCGGATCTCCCCTCTGGCCTCCCGCCCTGCCGCCGCGATCGCGAGGGAGAAGGGCCCGGCGCCCGTCCTCCCCTTCGACGTCCGCGCGGGCGTCGACGTCCTCGAGGCGTCCGGCTTCGCGGCGCTGAAGGGAAAGCGGGTCGCCCTCCTGACGAACCCCACCGGAGTGACGCGCGACGGGAGAACGACCGCGACGGTCCTCCTCTCGGAGAGGGCGAAGACCGCCGGAGTGAAGCTCGTCCGGCTCTTCTCCCCCGAGCACGGCCTCGCCGCGGCGCTCGACGAGAAGGTCGCCGATGCCGTCGACCCCGCGACCGGCCTCTCCGTCGTCTCCCTCTACGGCGAGAAGAGGCGCCCCGCTCCGAAGGACCTCGAGGGGCTCGACGCCGTCGTCGTCGACCTGCAGGACGCCGGGGCCCGCTTCTACACCTACCTCACGTCGATGGCGTACGTCATGGAGGAGTGCGCGAAGGCGAAGGTCGCCGTCGTCGTCCTCGACCGCCCGAACCCGATCGGGGGCGAGGTCGTCGAGGGGCCGCCGGCCGAACCGGATCTACTCTCGTTCGTCGCCGTCCACACGATCCCGATCCGGACCGGGATGACCATCGGCGAGATCGCCCGGATGCTGAACGACGAGCGGAAGATCGACGTTTCGCTGACCGTCGTCGCCCTCCGGGGCTGGAAGCGCTCCCTCTGGTACGACGAGACGGGCCTTCCCTGGGTGAACCCGTCGCCGAACCTGCGCTCCGTCACCCAGGCGGCCCTCTACCCCGGGGTCGCCCTCCTGGAGACGACGAACGTCTCCGTGGGGCGCGGCACCGACGCCCCGTTCGAGCTCTTCGGCGCCCCCTGGATCGACGCCGAGCGCCTCGCCCGGACGCTGAACCTGAGGGGCATCCCGGGCGTCCGGTTCGTACCTGTGGAGTTCACGCCCACGTCGTCGAAGTTCGCCGGCGAGCGCTGCCGCGGGGTCCGGATCACGGTGACGGACCGCACCGCGCTCTCGAGCGTGACACTCGGCCTCCAGATCGCGACGGCCCTTCGCGACCTCCAGGGCGCCGACTGGAAGCGGGATCGATTCGGAGAGCTCCTCGCGAGCAGAGCCGCCGTCGCCCGGTTCGAGCGAGGCGACTCCGCGGCCCAGATCGTCTCCGGCTGGGCCGCCGGCCAGATGGAGTTCGAGCTGCGGCGAGCCCGGTTCCTGATGTACGAATGACTCCTGGCGGGAATTCCCACCGCCGTCCCGCGTTTTGGTAAAACGTCGCAACGGATTCCCGCCCGAGTCCGACCTTAGGAGGATGACCCGATGGCCGAAACCCGAGCCGTGTCCCCCCGTTCCCGCAGCAAGGAAGACGAGTACTTCCTCAGGACCGAATCCGAGCTGCTCGAGAAGGTCCGCGTCCGTGCCGCAAAGGCCGCCGAGCGCAGGGCCCTGGGCGAGTACCACGGCGTCGAGGACGAGGAGATCCTGAAGGCCTTCGAGGAGGCCGGCTACGACCGGGAGACCGTCCAGATCCTCCACCTCGTCCCGATCCTCCAGGTGGCCTGGGTCGACGGCGAGATCTCGAAGGCCGAGAGGGCCGAGATCCTGAAGATCGCCGCCGCGAGGAACGTCGCCGAAGGGAGCCCCGCGTACGAGAAGCTCCTCTCCTGGCTCGAGACGCCCCCGCCGCCGGAGTTCTTCGAGCGGACGATGGGGATCATCTCCCGCCTCCTGGAGCTCTTCCCCGAGGAGAAGCGCCTCGCCCTTCAGGGCGACGTGATGACCGCTTCGCTGGCCGTCGCCTCCGCCTCCGGAGGCTTCCTGGGGTTCGGAGGCAAGGTCTCCGCCGACGAGAAATACCTCCTCGAGAAGTTCGCCGAGGGCTTCGAGAAGACCCACCGGGCCGCCCTGGAGAAGGCCGCGAACAAGGGCTGACGCCCCGCCACGGGTGCTGAGTCACACGCAAAGGAAGTGAGGGGTCAGGTCCAAAACCGTGTATTGCTCCTCACAATACACGGCTGTCCTCGTCGTCCGACCCTCGTCGGTTCCGTTATGCGTCCTTGAAGGGGATGTCCGGGCCGCCGTCCGTATCCGGGGGGATCGGGTTCGCGAGGACCTTCCAGAAGAAGCGGACGGTGAAGAAGACGATCACCGTCCAGGTCACGCCCAGCATCGCCCAGGCCGCTGCGGTCACGAGGCCCTCCTTTCCTTCCTGCGGAACGCCACGAAGACGAGGATCGCGCAGGTGGCGAAGACGAGCGCGAGGAGGATCCGGCTCAGGTCCTTGACCATCCTCGGCGTCACCTCCCCGTTCGGCCCGTGCCACCCGCCCGCGTCCCCGACGTGGGTCAGCTTGCCGAGGACGCTCCCGGCCGAGAGCGGCCACCCCTGGCCGTCGAAGAGACCGCGGAGTGCGGCCGTCCACTCGCCGCCCGCGGGCTGGATGAGCGCGCCGACGAAGACGACGCCGATGAAGACCGGCGTCACGTACGGGATGATGTAACGGTAGATGGTCGGCACCTTCATGTCCGCCCCGCGCGTTATCTCCTCCCACCCGTTCTTCATCCCGAAGACCCAGGCGAAGACGATGATCTCGAGGAAGGCGAAGAGGACGAGGGAGAAAGTCCCCGTCCAGAAGTCGAACTCGTCGAACGAGCCCCCGGGATAGAGCCAGACGCACCAGAGTCCGAGGACGAACGTGCAGCCGCCGAAGAGGATCGCCCCCTTCGCGCGCGCCGCTCCGAACTCGTCCGACAGGAAGGCCATGATCGGCTGCCCCATCGCGAGGGACGAGGTGATTCCGGCGAAGAAGAGGAGTCCGAACCACATCGCCCCGGCGATCGGAGCGAACCAGCCCCAGTTGTTGAAGAGGGTCGGGAGCGTCAGGAAGCCGAGCGAGAAGCCGCTCCCTCCGCTCGTCGCGCCCTGCACCGCGGCGAGGCCGAGGTAGGCCGTCGCGATCGGGATGAGGAGCGACCCGCCGAGGATCACCTCGACGAACTCGTTCATCCACCCGGCGCTCGAGGCGTTCAGCGCGATGTCGCGGTCCCGCCTCACGTACGACGCGTAGCAGTGGATCGAACCCATGCCGACGGAGAGGGTGAAGAAGATCTGCCCGGCCGCGGCGAGCCAGACGTTGAAGTCCTTCAGGCCGGAGAGGTCGGGGTTCCAGACGAAGTTGAGACCCTTGAGGGGGCTCTCGACGACGCCCGGGTCGCCAACGCCGAGCGTGAGCCCCCGGATGGCGAGGACGATGCCGAAGAGGATGAGGAGCGGCATCCCGATCTTCGCCGCGAGCTCGATCCCCTTCGCGAGGCCTCGGGAGAGAATCCAGACGTTCAGCGCGAGCGTCAGGGCGAAGAAGAACGTCGCCTCGGGTGGAAGCGACGTGATCGAGCCGGCGGTCTGGCCGAGGTACGCGGGGAAGAACTCCGTCGCCGGCGTGGACCGGAACGTTCCCTTCAGCGAGTGCCAGACGTAAGCGAGCGTCCACGACTCGATGTAGCAGTAGTAGGCGGCCAGCGTCAGGTTCGTGAAGAGGCCGAAGACCCCGATGTACTTCAGGACGGGGCTCTTTCCCATCCGGTCGAGCATCCCGGGAGCCGAGTGGTGGCCGAACTGGCCCCCGTAGCGCCCCATCGCCCACTCCACCCAGAGGAGCGGGATGCCCATCAGGACGAACGAGACCAGGTACGGGATGAGGAAGACTCCGCCGCCGTTCTGCGCCGCCTGCGCCGGAAAGCGCAGGAAGTTCCCGAGCCCCACCGCGTTGCCCGCCATCGCCAGGACGAGCCCGGCGCGCGACGCCCACTGCTCTTTTTGTGCCGTCATGGGCCCCCTCTTTGCTCGAGACGGCAGGGTAGCCGCCGTCGGGAGCGCACGTCAACGCAGAATCCGGTTCCCGGGTTCCGCCGGCGCCCGTACGGAACGCGAGAGAATCCGCCCGATGAAAGTCGCCCTTCTCCAGCTCGACCTCGCCTGGGAGGACGTCGCCGCCAACCACGCCGGCGCCGGCCGCCTCCTCGACCTGGCGGCCGCCTCGGGCGCGCGGCTCGCGATCCTGCCGGAGATGTTCGCGACGGGCTTCTCGATGGACGCGCGGCGGATCGCGCAGCCGGAAGGCGGCCCGACGGAGACCTTCCTGAAGGAGCGGGCCGCAGCCCTCGGCCTTCACGTCCTCGCCGGGGTGGCCGAGGCGGCCGAGCCGCTTCCGGTGAACCGGGCGCTCCTCGTCTCCCCCGACGGGACGGTCCGGAGGTACACGAAGATCCACCCCTTCTCGTTCGCGGGCGAGGAGAAGGTGATGGGGAGCGGCGGCGAAGTCGTCACGTGGAGCGTCGAAGGGCTCCGGGTGACGCCGCTCGTCTGCTACGACCTCCGCTTCCCGGAACCGTTCCGCCTGGCGGCGGAGGAGACCGACCTCTACGCCGTGATCGCGAACTGGCCCGAGCGGCGGCGCCACCACTGGAGCCTCCTCCTCAGAGCCCGTGCCGTGGAGAACCTCGCCTACGTCGCCGGGGTCAACCGCGTCGGAGAGGGAGACGGGCTGCGCTACCTCGGCGACTCCGCGCTCATCGGCCCGTGGGACGAAACGATCGTCTCGGCGACCGGGCAGGAGGCCGTTCTCGTCGCGGAGGTCTCGGCGGAGGTCGTCGCCGAGGCGCGGCGGAAGTTCCCGGTCCTTGCGGACCGGAGGCCGGTCCGCTACCGGCGCTGAGCGCTCCGCCGTCCGGCGAGCGCGAGAAGGGCGAGGAACGCTCCCGAGACGGCGGCCAGGAGGAGCCCGAGGCGCAGCGACGGCGGCCGGTACGCGAGCTCGACGCGGAGCCGTCCCGCCGGGACGGGAATCTCCTGCCTCCGGCCGACGCCTCCGCCGACCTCGACCCGGCGGCCCTCCACCCGCGCCTCCCAGCCGGGATACCCCGCGTTCGCGACGACGAGCGTTCCCCCGGAGCCGGACTCCACGTCGAAGAGCCAGCGGGTGGGCGACCGTTCGACGATCCGGACCTCTCCCTCCTCGCGCCCGTTTCGTTCGACCCTCGCCCTCGGCCGGAACCGGCGGTTCTCGAGGAGCTTGCCGTCCGGGCCGGACCGGATCTCGACGAGGTCGAGCCCGAGCCTCTCGTTCAGCATCGACGCCGAGAACGCGAACTGCGGGTGGAGAAGGAGGTACTTCACGTTCCAGGCGTCGAGCTCGGCGCCGCCGGGAGCGAGGTCCCAGGGCGCGAGGACGTCGGTGTGGGTCGGGACGCCCCGAAACCGGCCCGTCTTCTCCCTCTCGGTCCGGAACGCCTTCACCGCGAGAGCGTCGTAGCCGCGCAGGTCGTCGAGCCCGAGCGCCGTGGCCGTGTTCGCGGGAAGGAAGGTGTGGAGCGGCAGGACCCGGAAGACGGAAGGGTCCCGGGAAATCGCGTCGAGGATCGGCGTCCCGAGCCGGCGGGCCTCCGGCGGCGTCACCGCGTGGACGCCGCGCGCCGCCGAGAGAAGCTCCGCCCCGCACCCCGCCGCGATCGCGAAGGCGAGTGCCGGCGCGACGGCACGGCCCGGTCCCCTCACCCTCCGGATCAGCTCGTCGAGCCCGCGAGCGGCGAAGAGCGCGGCGGGGATGGGAAGGAGGAGAAGGGTCCGGCTCCAGCGGACCGGCGTCCCCGACGCGAGGAGCCTGGACAGCGGGCTGTCGTAGGCCGCGAGGAGAAAGAGCGCGGCGACGACGAGAAGGGCCCTCTCCCGGCGCTCTCTCCTTCCGGCCCAGGCGCCGGCGGCCGCGAGCGGGAGAACGGCGAGCGACAGGCCGGCGGCCGCCTCGATCGGGTGAGAGCCAGGCAGAGAGGGGACGAGGAAGCGAAGGAGGTCCCGGAGCGGCAGGAGCGCCACCTGGCGATCGGCGCCCGCCCAGGCCGAGCTCCTCGGGAGGTACTCGAGGAACGGCAGGAGGAACGGCGCCGACAGCCCCGCGCCGAGGAGAGCGCCTCCGACCGGCCGGGCGGCGTCGCGGAGGCCGGCTGATTCCGCCGCGAGAAGGGCGGCGGCCAGAAAGGCGGCCATCAGCGCCGTCTCGTGGTGGCCGCCCGCCAGGACGAGCGCCGTCGCCGCCGCCACGGCGGCGATCCGGCCCGCCCCTTCCGCGCGGACCGACCGGCGCACCGCGAGCAGAAGCCACGGGACGGCCGCGGCGGTCAGCGTCTGCGGGTGCTCGAGCCACGCGACGAACGGGCCGGAGAGGGAGCAGACGAGGGCCGCGAGGAGCGCGGCGACGCGGGTGCGCCCGCACTCTCTCGCCAGCGCCCACCCGCCGGCCGCCGAGACGAGGAGGCGAAGGAGGAGCGAGAGGTTCCAGCCCGGAAAGAGCGGCAGCGCCAGCGCCGGCCAGAGAAGGGGCGAGCAGAGGGCGGACTGCGCGTTCCCCAGGAGGGGCTGCCCCGCCTCCTGGTGCGGGTTCCAGAGCGGGAGGCGCCCCGCCCGGAGCTCGGAACGGGCCAGCTCGATCCACGGAACGAACTGCCAGACGGGGTCTGACAGCGCGGCCGCGGAAGCGGTGAGCGAGGGGCGCCCGGCCGAAGGCGCCCAGGGCCAGAAGTGGCCGCGGATCCCGTCCGAGAGGAGGAGGCCGCGGTGCATCCCGAGCGACAGACCGGCAAGAAGCCCCGCCGCCAGGAGCGCCCCGGCCCACGAGACGAGCCGGGCGGCGCGACGGGGTGCGTCCGGCACGGCGGCTCAGCGCTCCCGGCGGCGGATCGCCTCGAGGAGGCCCGCCGGATCCGTCGCGCCGAGCAGGGCCGCGACGGTCTCCTCCTGGCGCAGGAGGCGCGCGACCTGGGCGAGGAACTGGAGGTGCGGAACGGTCGCCGAGGCGGGCGACGCGAACGCGAGGACGACCCGGACTCCGGACGGGCCCGAATCGTAGACGCCCGAGGCGTTGGCGCCGAGCGCGGCGACGATCCGTCCGAGGCCTCCGACCCGCGCGTGGGGGAGGGCGACCGCGCCGAACGCCGTCGAGCCGGAACGCTCGCGGTTCCGGATTCCCGACAGCGCCGCGCCGGCGGCCTCGGGAGAGAAGCCCTCCGCCAGGAGGACCGGCCGGAGGAGCTGGTCGACGGCGTCTTCCGGGCTCGCGGCGCGGAAGCCGGCCTCTACGTTTCCGCGCGCCAGGATCGCCGAGAGACTGGTCTCGACAGCCAGCTCCCGCATCGGCTCTGAGGCTCCTTCACGCCGAGGATGATCCGGCCGCCACGCGAGAGAGGCAAGTGCAAACGCCCGTCCAGCCGCTAAGATGCCCGACCGAAATGAGCCTGTCGCTTCTCGACTGGGGAATCGTCCTCGCCTACTTCGCGCTGTCGATCGGAATCGGCCTCAAATTCACGAAGAAGGGCGGCGAATCGCTCGAGGAGTACTTCGTGGCGGGCCGCTCCGTCTCGTGGTGGCTCGCGGGCTCCGCGATGATCGCCACCACTTTTGCCGCCGACACACCGCTCGTCGTGACGGGGCTCGTCGCCAGGCACGGCGTCGCCGGCAACTGGCTCTGGTGGAACATGGTCATGAGCGGCACGCTCACCGTGTTCCTCTACGCCCGGCTCTGGCGGCGCGCGAAGGTGATGACCGACGTGGAGTTCGCCGAGATCCGCTACGCGGGCCGGCCTGCGACGTTCCTCCGCGGCTTCCGCGCGCTCTACCTGGCCCTCCCGATCAACCTGATCATCATGGGCTGGGTGACGCTCGCCATGGTGAAGATCCTCGGCATCGCGATGGGGATCCCGCCGGTCTGGGCAGTCGGCATCTGCTTCGTCATCACCGTCGCCTACTCGGCCGCGGCCGGCATGTGGGCCGTCCTCTGGACCGACCTCGTCCAGCTCGTCATCAAGATGACGGCCGTCATCGTCCTGGCGGTCTACGCGGTCCGCGCGGTCGGCGGGATGGGCGCCCTGAAGACGGGGCTCGCCGCGCACTTCGGCTCGCTCGACGCCGCGCTCTCCGTCGTCCCTCCGGCCGGATCCCCGTGGATGCCGGCGATCGCCCTCTTCACCTTCCTCGCCGTCCAGTGGTGGGCTGCCTGGTACCCGGGAGCGGAGCCCGGCGGCGGCGGATACGTGGCGCAGCGGATCTTCTCGGCGAAGACGGAGCGGGACGGGATCCTCGCGACGCTCTTCTTCAACGTCGGCCACTACGCGCTCCGCCCCTGGCCCTGGATCATCACCGGTCTCTGCACCGTCCTCCTCTACCCGGGAGGCGTCGAGATCGCCGGGAAGAAGGACGTCGAGGCGGCCTACGTCCAGGCGATGGTCGACCTCCTCCCGTCGGGCTGGAGGGGGTTTCTCCTCGCCGGCTTCGCGGCGGCCTACATGTCGACGATCGGCACGCACCTGAACTGGGGGGCGAGCTACCTCGTCAACGACGTCTACAAGCGCTTCCTGAAGAAGGACGCGAGCGAGAAGCACTACGTCCTCGCCGCGCGCCTGACGACCGTCTTCCTCTTCCTCGCCTCGATCGTCGTCACGCTCAACCTCGGGACGATCGCCGAGGCGTGGCTCTTCCTCCTGGCGCTCGGGAGCGGGACGGGGCTCGTCCTCATCCTCCGCTGGTACTGGTGGCGGATCAACGCCTGGAGCGAAATCTCCGCGATGGCCGCCTCGATGGTCTTTTCGCTCGGCGCGATGTGGTGGTGGAAGCGTCCCGGAATCGTCGCGGCCGGTCCGGGGGCCGAGTTCGAGATCCAGGCGAAGACGATGCTCGTCACCGTCGTCCTCTCGACCCTCGTCTGGGTCACGGTGACGTTCCTGACGAAGCCGGAGCCCGACGAGAAGCTCCACTCGTTCTACGAGCGCGTCCGGCCGGGCGGCCCGGGCTGGGCGCGGGTCTCGAAGGCCATGGGCTTCGGCCGGGAGCAGATTCCGGGCGGCGCCCTCTCCTTCGTGAACTGGGGCCTGGCGGTCGTCCTCGTCTACGCGGCGCTCTTCGGCATCGGGAAGGTCGTCCTCGGGGAGACGGCTGCCGGGCTGGGTCTTCTCGCGCTCGCCGGCGTCTGCTTCGCGGGGGTCCTCAGGAACCTGAAGAGCTGAGCCGGGAGCCCTCCGGGCAACCCAGACCGGGCCGGTGGGCCCGACGCGCTCCCTGTCGCTATGATTCCGGAGCCCGGACTTCCTTCCGCAGGAGGCCGATGATGCTCAAGTGGGTTCAGTGCGTCCGCCGCCGCCCCGAGCTGACCGTCGTGGACTTCCGCCGCAGGTGGCAGGAGTACAGCGAGGAGATCGTCTCCCTGAGCGCCGAGATCGGCGCCGTCCGCGTCGAGCTGAGCGCCGCCCTCGTCGTCGGGCCGAACGCCGAATGGCAGCTTCAACGCGGCTCGGCGGCCCCCTTCGACGGCCTCGCCGAGATCCACTTCTCCGGGAGCGCCCCGGAGTTCTTCGAGGCCCTCGACCTGCCGGGGCCGAAGCGGCGGGTCGACCGGCTCCTGCAGCTGCAGGAAGACTTCGTCGACATCCCCCGCTCCTGCTTCTTCCTCGCATCGCAGGACGTGGAGGCCGCGTTCTCCCTCGGCGACGGCTGACGCCGTCCTACTCCGCCGCCTCCATCGGGACGAAGCTGCCGTCGTGCGTCCCGGCCCCGCCAGGGACCGGACCGTCGTTGACGACGGCGTACGCGAGGAAGCGCTCGCTGCCCGACACGCGGAGGACCCGCACGTAGCCGTCCCGGAGCGCGAAGTCCCTGAGGACGCGGTCCACCTGGACCCACTCCCCCGGCCCGAGGACGAGATCGCGCGACGTCCCGACCTTCCGCCCGGCGGTCCCTTCGAACACCTCGTAACGGAGCGTGACCGCTCCTCCGTCCGGATCGGCGTTCACGAGCGCGAGGTTCGTCCTCACGGACTCGTCCTGCCGCAGGCCGAAGAGCCAGGCCTCGCGCCAGGCGAGATCGTCGGCCGTCACGCCCGGAGTGAAGAGCCCGTAGGCGCCGCCGCCGGGGGCCGGCGAGGCGGTCCTCGCCCCGGCGTACCCCTGGACCGCGCGCCCCGAGGCGTTCTCGAACGTCACGAAGAGCGCCCCGGCGTACGAGCCGCCACGCCCGCCGACCGGGAGGCCCTTCGACCGGAGGCGATCGACGAACCCGGTCAGGATCTTCTGCTCCCCCGCGGCGAGCGCCTCGGCCGCGACGAATCGGCGCGGCGTGGCGGCGGCGAGCGACTCGACCCAGAGGAGGCGCGCCGTGACGGAAGAGGTCCCAGGGTTCGCCAGGACGAGCTCGCTCTCGAAGCCCGTCGTCTCGACGACGACGGGGACGACCTGGGTCGCGACGGGGCGCACCGGCAGGACGGGCGCGACGTAGGAGCCGTCGCTCGTGACGTTGTCGTTGAAGACGGCGTAGGCCCAGAAGGGTCCGGGGCCCGCGATCCGCTCGACGACCGCCCAGCCGCCGGCAAAGCCGGCGCGGGAGAGGACGGAATCGAGCTGGACCCACGCCCCCGGCTCGAGCCGGACCGTCTCGGGGAGGACGAACGTCCGTCCGCCGGAGAAGAGGGTGACCCGGAGCAGCGTCGCCCCGGACGTCGCGCCCGACAGGAGCGCGAGGTTCGTCCGGTCGGTCGCCGTCTCCCGGAGGCCGTAGAGGACGGCCGTCTCGGCCACGAGGTCCTGCGCCCGGGGCGCGGGCGTGGAGAGCCCCGCGCGCCCCGACCCGGACGGGGTCGTCGTCCGCGCGAGGACGACGCCGTCGGTGGCGGCGACGAGGCCCGTCAGCTCGACCCGAAGCGTCCCTCCCTGCGAGCCCTGCGAGGCGTCGGGGATCTCGAGCCCCTTGAACCGGAGCCACGCGAGGGCGTCGGACCAGCTCTTCTGCTGACCGCGGCCGATCAGCTCCGACACCGTCCCGCCCCCGGCTCCTCCGAAGATCGCGGCCGGCGTGTAGGTCGCACGGATCGTGGCCGTGCTCGCGCCGCGGTTCGCGACGACGAGCTCGGTCAGGAAGCGGGAATCCCCCCGGCCGGTCGCGTCGAGGACGATCGGGACGAGGCGCACCGCCGACGGGGTCGTCGTCGCCAGCCGGAAGACCTCGCCCCCGGCCGAATCCGTCACGTAGACGTCCCCGCGCGCGTCCTCCCCGATGTCGGTCACGCTCGCGATCGACCTCCCCCCGGCCGGCACCCACTCCGCCCGGTGGTTGCGCGCGTCGATCGCCTCGCGCCCCAGCCGGCGAACGCTGAAGAGCTCCCCCGAGCAGTAGTCGGCGAACAGGTAGCGCCCGGCGATCTCGGGGACCGACGCGCCGCGCGCCACGACGCCCCCCGTCACGGAGCAGCGCGGGGGATTCGCTGCGTGCGCGTACTCCACGATCGGGAGCGTCAGGGACCCGGTCTGGCATCCGGTGGCCGGGTCGTAGCAGCGGCTCCCCTCCATCCGCCGCCAGCCGTAGTTCTCGCCGCCCTTCGACGAAGCGCCCTGCCAGTCGACCTCCTCCCAGGAGCCCTGCCCCACGTCGCCGATCCAGAGGTCCCCGTTCAGCCGGTCGAACGAGAAGCGCCACGGGTTCCGGAGCCCCTTCGCCCAGATCTCCGGGAGGGGATTCGTCCGCCCCGCGAACGGGTTGTCGTCCGGGACGGCGTAGGCCTTCCCTGCGTCCCGCGCGTCCACGTCGATCCGCAGGATCTTCCCGAGCCAGGTTCCGTCGTTCTGCGCGAGGTTCTGCGGGTCGCCGCCGCTCCCGCCGTCGCCGAAGCCGAGGTAGAGGCTTCCGTCGATCGGCGAGAAGGCGAGGTGGCCGCCGTTGTGATTCGAGAAGGGCTGCGTCTGGCGGAGGAGGACCCTCTCGCTCCCGGGGTTGGCGAAGTCGGAGTTCGACGAGACCGTGAACTCGGAGACGACGGAGTTTCCGAGCGGGTCGGTGTAGCTCGCGAAGAAGCGGCCGTTCCTCCGGTACTCGGGGTGGAACGCCAGGCCGAGGAGGCCCCGCTCGCCCCCGGAGCTGATCCGGCCCGAGAGGTCGAGGAAGCTCGATCCGAGGAGGATCCCGTCCTTCACGACCCGGACCTTCCCCCCCTGCTCGACGACGAAGAGCCGCTGGAAGTCTCCCGCGGGAGCCGTGACCCGGAGCGGGGCCGAGAGTCCGGAGGCGACGAGGACCGGCTCGACGGCCGCGAAGGCGGGGGCCGCCGCGAGGAGCACCGAGCAGGCGAGTGCGCGAATCACGGGCACCTCCCCCGGGTCAGGCGCTGGCCGGCGGGACGAGAAACCGGACGTGGCCGCCGGCCGGTCCGACGGTGACCGGCGTCGTCCCGGCGACGTCGCCGTCGACCTGGACCTCCAGCTCGTAGCCCGCCAGGGAGCGGGCGGTGAAGCTCCTCACCGGGAATCGCTCCACGCCCCGGACGCCGAGCTGCGCCGCCCGTCCCCCGGGAAGGAGGCGGTAGAAGTGGAGGAGGTCGATCCGGCGCCCGGACGTGAAGAGGACGAGGTCGAGGAGGTCGTCCCCCGGGTCGGCGAACGGCGAGAGGATCGCGTCGCCGGCGTACTTGCTCGTGTTCGCCGCGAGGACGAACGTCGCGCGCCGGGAGAAAGGCCACCGTCGGCGTCGAGGCCCGTCACCTCGATCGGCGGGAACTCGTAGCGGGCCCACTCGTACGTCGCCGTCAGGGAGAACCCGACCCGGCCGAAGAGGCGTTTGAGCGTCGGATTCACGTTCGCCATGACGCGCGCGTCGAAGCCGACGCCGGTGCAGATGAGCGACGTCCGCCCCGCCGCGGGCCAGGTCGTCACCGTCCGGGTCGCCGTCGAGGAGAGAAACTCCGCTGCTTCCTCGGGGCTCCTTCCGAGTCCGAGCTCGCGGGCGATGACGTTCGTCGTCCCCGCCGGGAGGACCGCGAGGGGGACGTCGCTGCCGACGAGCGCGCTCGCCGCCTCCGCGATCGTCCCGTCGCCGCCGGCGACGGCGACGAGGTCCGGCCCGTCGGCGAGCCCCTGGGCCACGAGCTGGGTGGCGTGGCCCGGCCGCTCGGTCGCCAGGAGCGAGAGGACGACGCCGCGTCCCCGCGCGCGCTCGGCGAGCGCCGCCATCTGGGCGGTCCGGTCGTGTCCTCCCGCCGCCGGGTTGTAGACGAGAAGGCCGCGCCTCATGCCGGACCGTCGAAGAGGGGCCCCGTGGCCGTCCGGGGAGCCAGGCCCAGGTGCCTGTAGGCGAGCGCCGTCGCGACGCGCCCCTTGGGGGTCCGCGTCAGGAATCCCGACTGGAGGAGGAACGGTTCGTAGAGGTCCTCGAGGGTCCCCTTGTCCTCGCCCAGCGAGTGGGCCAGGGCCGACAGGCCCACCGGCCCGCCGGCGAAGCGGTCGACGATCGTCGCGAGGATCCTCCGGTCCAGCTCGTCGAGGCCGAAGTGGTCGACCTCGAGGCGGTCGAGGGAGCCGCGCGCTCCCGCCGCCGAGATCCGGCTCTCTCCCGCCACCTCGACGAAGTCGCGCACGCGACGAAGCAGACGGTTCGCGATGCGAGGCGTGCCGCGGCTCCGCCGCGCGATCTCCCCGGCGCCTTCGTCGTCGATCGGGCAGCCGAGGATCTCCGCCGAGCGCAGGACGATCGTCTTCAGCGACGCCGTGTCGTAGTAGTCCAGCCGGTGCGTGATGCCGAACCGCGCGGTGAGCGGCGTGGAGAGGAGCCCCGCGCGGGTTGTGGCGCCGACGAGGGTGAAGGGCTGCAGGCGAAGCTCCACCGTCCGCGCGGCGGGTCCGGTGCCGATGACGAGGTCCAGCTTCCCGTCCTCGAGCGCGGGGTAGAGGATCTCCTCGACGGCGGCGGGAATGCGGTGAATCTCGTCGATGAAGAGGACGTCGCCCGGGCCGAGGTTCGTCAGGATGGCGGCGAGGTCTCCCGCCTTCTCCAGGACCGGCCCCGCCGTCACGCGGACCTGCGCTCCCATCTCGCGCGCGATGATGTGGGCGAGGGTCGTCTTCCCGAGCCCCGGGGGGCCGAAGAGGAGGACGTGGTCGAGGGGTTCGCGCCGCCGCCGTGCGGCGGTCAGGAAGACGCCGAGCGTCTCCTTCAGCTTCGTCTGGCCGACGAACTCGTCGAGGGCCGTCGGCCGGAGCGTCCTTTCCGGCTCGCGCTCTTCCGGCTCCGGGGCGCCCACGAGGAGGCGTTCGTCCATCGCTTGCGCCCTCCGCCTCAGCGCGACAGGAGCCGCAGCGCAGCCGAGAGGAGCGCCGGAAGGTCCGCGGGAGCGGCGCCCGTCCCGTCGCTCGCCGCCTTCACGGCCGCCTCGGCCTGCGGCTTGCGGTAGCCGAGGTTGACGAGGGCCCCGACGGCGTCGTCGAGGAAGCCGCCCAGCGTCGCCGGGACGCCGAACGCCGCCTGGGAGGACGACGCGGAGAGGATGCCCGCGACCTTGTCCTTCAGCTCCACCCCGAGCCGCTCCGCGAGCTTCTTTCCGACGCCGGGGATCGTCGACAGGCGCGTCACGTTCTGCGCGGCGATCGCCCCGACGAGCTCGGGAAGCGGAAGCCCCGAGAGGACGGCGAGGGCGAGCCTGGGACCGATCCCCGAGACCGTGATGAGCCGTTCGAAGAGGGCCTTTTCCTCGGTCGTCGCGAAACCGTAGAGGAGGAGCGCGTCCTCCCGGACGTGCGTGTGGACGTGAAGCGACGCTCTCTCCCCGATACCGGGGAGAGAGGCGAACGTCCCGAGGGGAATGTGGAGCTCGTAGCCGACGCCCGAGGCGTCGACCACGGCCCGGTCGGGCCGCTTCTCCAGGACGATTCCCGAGAGGCGCCCTATCACGCTCCGGTCAAGCCTGCCCGGAGAAGCGGGCCAGAAGCTCCTTGTTGACCTCGATCCGGGCGTCGGCGCGCAGCCGCTGGACGAGAGACTGGAAGAGCCGGCCGGACTTCTGCTGGCGCAGCCGGTCGAGGGCCTCGCCCTTCTGCCTGGCGAAGGCTTCGGCATCGAACGGCGTGACCTCCACGACGCGCAGGACCGCGGCGCCTCGATCGGCGACCCAGACCGGGCCCTTCGTCTCGCCGGGGACCGCCGTGAAGGCGAGATCCAGGAGAGCCTTCGAGGTTCCGAGGCCCGGGACGGGTCCGGCCTTCGGGAAGGCTTCGGGGGTTTCGACCTTCACGCCGGCCGCCTGCGCGACGGCCTCGAGCGAGGCGCCCGGAGTCATCGCCGCGCGTGCGGCGGCGAGGGCGGTCTCTTCCTGCTTCTTCTTCGCCAGGTCGGCCTTCACGCGGGCCTTCACGTCGGCGAACGCCGCCGGCCCGGCCGCCTTCAACTCGGTCGGCTTGAGGATCGCCTCGCCGCGCGCCGTCGCCACCGGCTCGGAGACCTCGCCGAGCGGCAGGGTGAAGAGGCTCTGCATGAATCCGGGGTTCGGGCCGATCCCGGCCGGGGCGTCGGCGCGGGCCAGGAGCTCGGTCTCGTTGAAGGTCACACCCGGCCGCGTCAGCTTCCTGAGGTCGTCGTCCGAGGGCTTCTTCCCGAGCTTTCCGACCCGGTCCGCCAGCTCGCGCGCGAGGCGCCGGGCCTCGTCGCCCGCGCGGGCCTCCTCGAGGCGCCCGCGGATGGAGGCGGAGACCTCGAAGAGAGGCTGAACGCGTTCGGCGCTCTTTGCGGTCACCTGGATCACGTGGAACCCGAACGGCGACTTCACCGGGCCGACGATCTCGCCCTGCGCCGCGCCGAAGGCCGCGTCCTCGAACTCCTTGACCATCCGCCCGCGAGAGATCGCTCCCAGGTCGCCACCGGAAGCCTTCGAGCCCGGATCCTCGGATTCGGCCTTCGCGAGGGTCGCGAAATCGGCGCCCCCCTTGAGCCGCTTCACCGCGGAATCCGCCTTCTCCCGCGCGGCTGCGTCGGAGGCCGGCGTTCCGTCCGCCTTGTAGAGGATGTGCCGGACGGTGGCTTCCTCGCCCTTCTTGTAGGTGTCGAGGTTCTTCGAGTACTCCGCCGCGATGTCGGCGTCGGTCACCTTACGTCCCGCCTCGGCGCGCAGCTGCGCGGTCTCGACGAGGAGGTACTTCCCCTTGCGCCGCTCGGGGAGCTGGTAGTCCGCGGGGCTCTTCTTGAAGTGCGCCTCGGCCTCGGCGTCGGGAATCGACTCCGGGGAGAGCGCGGGGGCCGGCACGAGGGCGTAGGCGATCTTCGCCTTCACCGTCCGCCCCTCGAAGTCGGCCTTCAGCTCGTCCTCGCCGACGAACGACGACTCCGTGACGAAGCGGTTCAGCTTCTCCATGAGGGCCTGCTCGCGCGTGTCGGCCTCGAAGCCCTCGGGGCTGAGGCCAGCGCCCGCGAGCATTCGCCGGTAGATCTTCTCGCCGACGAAGACCCCGTCCTTCACGAAGAGGAGGTTCCCCTGCTGGTCCCTCATCTTCAGGATCCGGGCCGTGACCTCGTCGTCGGAGACGGTGAGGCCGAGGCGATCCGACTCCACCCGGAGGAGCCGCCGGTCGACGAGCGAGTTCAGAACCTGCGAGGGGAGGTTCATCGCTCTCGCGAGCTCGGGGCTGAAGCTCTGCCCGTACATCTGCCGATAGCGTTCCTCGGCCTGGACGTACTCCCGCCGGAACTCCACCTCGGTGATCTTCGACGAGCCGACCTTCGCCGCGAACTCGACGCCCCCTCCGCCTCCCGACGAGCCCATGCCCCAGTCGACGAAGACGAAAATGACGAAGATGGCGATGACCGCCCACAGAACCCACTTGAGGTGCTTGAAGTTTTCCCTGAAAGTCTTGAGCATTCCCTCTCCGAGACGGCAGCCGGGCTCCCGGCGCCGCAAGCGTTGGAGGATAGCGCGGGCCGACCGGCCCGACAAGGCGTGCCCGTCCGCGTGGTATAAATGGGCCTTCGCCGGTAAGCGGCTGATGACGCGAAGGTTATGGCGATAAAGAAGGATGGGCGCCGGTACGAGGTCGAGCTCGACTGGTACTACGTCTCCAAAGAAACCATCTGGCGCTGGGTGCTGCTCCTCGTCGGGGCTGCGATTCTCGTGTCGGGCGGGGCCTACTGGTGGCTGAATCGCGGCGACGACCTCGCGGGGCGCGCGAGCCGCGAGATCGCAGCCGCCGACGAGCTCCTCGCCAAGGGAAGAACCGCTCCGGGGGCTCAGCGCGCGCGGGAAGAGATCGCCGCCGCGGCCGAGAAGCTCGAGAAGGCCAGGGCCTCCCACGCGGGGGCCCGCTATGCCGACGCCCTGAAGGAAGCGGTCGAGGCGCGGCAGCTCGCCCTCCGGATCACCTCCGGCGGCGGGACGATGCGCCACGACGCCGCCGTCATGGAGCTCGGCGGGCGCGTCGAGATCCAGCGCGCGAGCCGGGCGACGTGGGAGACGGCGCGCGTCGGGATGAAGCTCTACGAGGGGGACTTCCTGAAGACGGGGGCCAATGGCCTCGCCGAGGTCATGGCGGTCGACGGCACCTTCTACCGGATCAAGCCCGAAACCCTCTTCGAGGTCCACCGCGGCAAGACGTTCGCCGGCACCGGCGACGGCGAGCCGAAGCGGCAGTCGGAGATCAAGTTCATCGTCGGCACCGTCGACATCGACACGGGGGAAGGGGCGCGCTCCATCGTCCGGACGGACGCCGCGACCGCCAACATCGGCTCGCGATCTACCGTCGGGGTCGACGTCGACCGCTCCAAGACGACCGGCGTCTCCGCGTACCGCGGCAAGGTCACGCTCTCCACGGAGTCGGGCTCCGTCACCCTCGGGGACCGCGAGCGCGTCGTCGCCCGCGTCGGGGCCGGTGGCCTGGGGGTCAAGACCATCCTCCCCGACCCGCCCCGCCCGATCGCCCCCGACGACGCCGCCGTCTTCGACCTGAACCGCAACCAGCCCGTGACGCTCAAGTGGTCCCCCGTGAAGGACGCCTCGCGCTACCGGCTGCAGATCGCCCGGAGCCGCCTCTACATCCCCGACTCGATCGTCATCGTCGACGACCGCCCGCGGCCGGAAGCGGTCGTGACGGTGTCGGAGGAGGGGGCGTTCTACTGGCGCGTCGCCACGCTCGGGAAGGGCAACGTCATCTCCGAGTGGTCTCCGACGCGCCGGTTCAAGGTGCTCCGGGGCGGGCGGACCTCCGGCGGCCCCGACAGCACACCGCCCGAGCTCGTCCTTTCGCGCCCGCAGGTGAACGGGACGCTCGTCATCATCATGGGGCGCTCCGAGCCGGGCTCGGCCGTCTCGGTGAACGGCGAGCCGGCCGACGTCGACGCCTCCGGCAGCTTCAAGAAGGTGATCTCCTTCGCGAACGAAGGGGTCAACGTCCTCACCGTGCGTGCGGTGGACGGGGCCGGCAACGAAACCCTCCGTCGCGAGACGGTCATGATCGAAATCTACTAGGCCCCCGGTCCCGCAGCCGCGCCCCCGGGCGCCCATACTCTGAAAAGGAACGTCCCTTGGGTCTCCGCTCACTTTTCTCGTGGTTCTCCTCAGACCTCGCCGTCGACCTCGGCACCGCCAACACCCTCGTCTTCGCAGAGGGGCGGGGCATCGTCGTCCGCGAGCCCTCCATCGTCGCCGTCAACCGCGTCACCAACAGGGTCGAAGCGGTCGGCGGCGCGGCCAAGGAGATGCTCGGCCGGACGCCCGGGAACATCGTCGCCATCCGCCCCATGAAGGACGGCGTCATCGCCGACTTCGAGATCACGGAGAAGATGCTCGACTACTTCATCAAGAAGGCGAACGGGCGCTCGCCCTTCGTGAGGCCGAGGATCGTCATCTCGGTCCCGTCGGACATCACCCAGGTCGAGAAACGGGCCGTGAAGGACTCGGCGCTCCAGGCGGGCGCCAGCGAGGTCTTCATCATCGAGCAGGCCATGGCGGCCGCCATCGGCTCGGGCCTGCCGATCACCGAGCCGACCGGGAACATGATCGTCGACATCGGCGGCGGCACGACCGACGTCGCCGTCATCTCGCTCGCGGGGATCGTCTACTCGAAGTCGGTCCGCGTCGCGTCGAACGAGATGGACGAGGCGGTCATCCAGTACATCAAGAGGAAGTACAACCTCCTGATCGGAGAGCGGACCGCGGAACAGATCAAGATCGAGATCGGCTCGGCCTTCCCGCTCGACGAGCCGATCACGATGGAGATCAAGGGGCGCGACCTCGTCGAGGGGATCCCGAAGACCCTCACGCTGACCGATGCCGAGGTGCGCGAGGCGCTCGCCGAGACGGTCGGGATCCTCGTAGACGCCGTGCGGGTCGCGCTCGAGAAGACGCCCCCCGAGCTCTCGGCCGACATCATGGACAAGGGGATCGTCCTCACCGGCGGCGGCTCGCTCCTGAAGAACCTCGACCGGCGCCTGCGCGAGGAGACCGGCCTCCCGATCACGATCGCCGAGCTGCCGCTCGACTCGGTCGCGCTCGGGACCGGCGCGATGCTCGCGGACGTCGACCTGCTCCGGAAGATCTCGGTCGACTGAGGTCCCCCTGGCCGCTCCGCTCTCTCCCGCACGGCCGGCGCTCGTCCTGGCGGCGCTCCTCGGCAGCTGCGTCGTCCTCCTCTCCCTGCAGGTGAGGAGGGCGGGGGGCGGGACCCTCGCGGAGGAGTGGCTCCTGGACGCCTCGTCGGTCCTCGTTCGCGGGACGACCGGGTTCCGCGAGACGGCCCTCTCGGTGAGAGAGCGGTTCTCGACGCTCTCCAACCTCCGGGCCGAGAACGAGGCCCTGAGGACCCGGATCACGAGCCAGCAGGTCCAGCTCCACGCCCTGCGCGAGGCGCGCCTCGAGCGGGACCAGCTCGTCAAGCTCCTCGGCGCCGTCCAGTCGCCCCCGGAGGGGACCCGCCCCGCGCGGATCGTCGTCGTCGAGACCGCCGGACCCTTCCAGACCGCGCTCCTGGACCGGGGCCGCGCCGACGGCATCGTCCCGGGAGGGCGGTCGTCGGCGAGGCGGGCCTGCTCGGCCGCGTCGTGGCGGCGGGGGAGCGCGGAGCCCGGGTCCAGCTCCTCTCCGACCGGACCGCGGCCACCGGGATCCTCCTGACGCGGACCAGCCGCGCCGCCGTCGCGCGTGGGGATGGCGCCTCCGGCGCGAACCTCCAGTACGTCCCCGCCATCGCCGACGTCGCGGTGGACGACGAGGTCACCTCCTCGGGCACGGACGGCATCTACCCTCGCGGCCTTCTCGTCGGGAGGATCGGCGCCGTGAGGCGCCCGGGCTCGTCCCTCTTCCTCGAGCTCCCGGTCACCCTCGCGGCGGACCCGATGAACGAGACGCTCGTCTTCGTCTTCCCCCCCGTGAAGCCCGACGCGCCCGCGCCCGCGTCCGGAGCCCCTCTCCCGGCGCGGCCGTCCCCATGACGGCCGTCCTCGGCGTCGCCCTGGCGGCGTTCGGCACGCTCCTCCTCGGGGTGCTCCGGCTTCCCCACCCGCCCGACCTGTTCTTCCTCCCGGTCGCGTCCGTCTCCCGGCGGGGGCACGCGATCCCGGCGATGCTCACGGGGCTCCTCGCCGGACTCGTCCAGGACGCCCTCACCTCGCCGGTCCGCCTCCTCGGCCTGAACGCCTTCTCCAAGGTCCTCCTCGCCTACCTGATGGCGGCGATCGGCGCGCGCGCCCTCGTCGATAAGCCGCTCATGTTCGGCATCCTCGCGTGGGCAGCCGTCGCGCTCGACGGCCTCGTCCTCACCGGACTCGTCTGGGTCCTCCGGGGAGAGCCGCTCCTGCCCGATCTCCTGTCCGTCACCATCCGCGCCGCGGGGACCGGCGTCCTCGCCGCTCTCCTCCAGGCCGCCGTCCGCTACCCCTGGAAGGAAGCGCGGGCGGCCCGGCGGCGACGGAAGCTGGCATAGTCCGGGGCGACAGATGCCCGCGAGCGCCCGCGAGGACCGCCGACCCCTTCTCCTCCGGATCGACCGGCTCGCTGCGGGTGCGTTCTCCTTTCTCGCCCTCCTGCTCGGCGTCTACTGGGTCCACCAGGTCTTCCGCGGCGACGACTACGCCCGCCAGGCGGAGAACAACCGGCAGCGCTCCGTCCCCATCAGCGCGTCGCGCGGTTTCATTCTCGATCGCAACGGCAAGCTCCTCGCAGAGAACGAGCCCTCCTTCACGCTCCTCCTCTACCGGCGGGAGACGCAGGACGTCGACGGCTCGCTCCGCTTCGTCTCGAGCCTCCTGGGGCGTGGGCTGGACGACCTTCGGCGCCGCGTCGAACGGTCGCGGACGGGCTACGACTTCATTCCGGTCGTCCTCGACGACGACCTGACCGTGGCAGAGGTCGGCGCCGTCGAGGCCCACTCCCTCGAGCACCCCGAGCTGGTCGTCCAGACGACCGAGCGGCGCGTCTACACGCAGGGCCCGGTCACCGCGCACCTCCTCGGGCACCTCGGCGAGGCCGGCCCCGAGCAGGTCGCCGCGCGCGCCGGGCGCGTCCGCGCGGGCGAGGCGGTCGGGCAGAACGGGGTCGAGGCCGCCTACCAGGATCTCCTCGCCGGGACCGCGGGCCTCCGGACCTTCGTCATCGACTCGTTCGGCCGGGAGGTCGCCGAGCTCGACCGCGTCGACCCGCTTCCCGGGAACACGCTCGTCCTGAACGTCGACCTCGACCTTCAGCGGCTCGCCGACGAATACTTCCGGGACAAGGTCGGAACGGCGGTCGCCCTCGACCCGAAGACCGGCGAGATCCTCGCGTTCGTCTCGGCCCCGGCCTTCGACCCGAACGTCTTCTCCCGCCGCGTCAGCCGCGCCGAGTGGGACGCGATCGTCGGCAACGCCGACCGGCCGCTCCAGAACCGGGCCATCCAGAACGTCTACTCGCCCGGCTCGATCTGGAAGGCCTTCGTCGCCTACGCCGCGCTGACGAACGGGATCGACGGCTCCGAGACGGTCCACTGCCCCGGCTTCGCCAACTTCTACGGCCGCCGGTTCCGGTGCCACGGCGTCCACGGGACCGTCGACCTGCGCACGGCGCTCCAGGTCTCCTGCGACGCCTACTTCTACACGATGGGCAAGCGGCTCGGCATCGACGTCCTCGCCAGGACGGCCCGCACTTTCGGTTTCAGCCGATCGACCGGCGTCGACCTCGGTCCCGAGAAGACGGGGACGGTCCCTTCGCCCGAGTGGAGCCGGGCGGTCCGCAAGCACGCCTGGTACCCGGGCGAGACCATCTCCGTCGCCATCGGCCAGGGGCCGCTCCTCGTCTCGGCGCTCCAGGCGGCCCGCGCCTACGCCGGCATCGCGAACGCCGACGGCGCGCTCCCGGTGCCGCACCTCTTCCGGATCGGAGAGCAGGTGAGGAGCGGCGCCCGCGTCGCCTACCGCCCGCCGGTCACCGAGCGGATCCCGTACCCCCCCGGCGTGAGGGAGACGATCGTCGAGGGGCTGTGGCGCGTCGTGAACAGTCCCGGAGGGACCGCCTACCGGTATCGCGTCGAAGGGCTCGACATCTGCGGCAAGACCGGCACCGTCCAGGTCGTCGGCCAGAAAGAAGCGAAGAAGGCGCACCTCCTTCCGGAGAAGCTTCGCGACCACGCCTGGTTCGCGGCGTTCGCCCCACGCGACGACGCGAAGATCGTCGTCGTCGTCTTCGTCGAGAACGGCCTCCACGGCGGCTCCGCGGCGGCTCCGCTGGCGACGCGCCTCATCGAGGCGTACCTGCGCCCCGGGAGCGTCCCGCCGCCCGCCCCGCCGCCGCCCGCGCCACTCCCCGAGGCGACGCCCCCGGGGGGCTCCACCACCGCCGAGCGCGGCGCCCCTCCCCTCTCGCCGCGGCGGGGAACCTGACGTGTCGCGCCTCTCGGAGGCGCTCCCGCGCCGCCTGGACGTCCCGTTGCTCCTCTCCGCGCTCGTCCTCTCGGGCATCGGCATCGCCATGGTCGTCTCGACGACCTCCGGAACCCCCCGCGGAGGGCTCGGCGGCCGCCAGGCCCTCTTTCTCGTCGCGGGTCTCTTGGTGGCGACGTTCTTCGCCGTCTTCGACTACCGCCTCCTCCTCCGGGCTTCGCCGGCCCTCTTCGCCGCTTCCTTCCTGCCCCTGGTCTGGCTCCCGATCTTCGGCCCGACGATCGCGGGCGCGAAGTCGTGGATTCGTCTCTTCGGCGGCTTCCAGCTCCAGCCGTCCGAGCTCGCACGGATCACGACCGTCCTCCTCCTCGCCTGGATCCTCGAGAACGACGACCGCTCCTTCCTCTCCACCCGGACGGTCACCGCTCTCGCCGTCGTCGTCGCGCTCCCGATGACCCTCGTCCTCCTTCAGCCCGACCTCGGAGTGGCGCTCACGTACGCCCCCTTCCTCCTCGCGGCGCTCTACCTCGGAGGGCTCCCGGGACGGGTCTGGGGCGCCCTCGTCCTGGCGGGCGCGCTCGCGGCCGGCGCGTCCTGGTTCGTCCTGAAGGACTACCAGAAGGACCGGATCCGGACCTTCCTCGACCCCGACCTCGCCGCTCGCGGCGCCGGCTACCAGGTGCGCCAGGCGCGCATCGCCATCGGCTCGGGCGGAATCCTCGGCAAGGGGTGGAAGGAGGGGACCCAGAGCCGGCTCGGGTTCCTTCCGGTCCGGCACTCCGACTTCATCTTCGCCGCCCTCGCCGAAGAGCGCGGTTTCGCCGGCGTCGCCACCGTCGTCGGCCTCTACGGACTCTTCCTCGCCCGCGGGATCGCCATCGCGCGCGACGCGCGGGACCGGGGCGGCTCGATGCTCGTCCTCCTCGTCGTCCTGAACGTCGTGGCGCAGGCCGCGGCGAACATCGCCATGAACGTCGGCCTCCTGCCGACGACGGGCATCACCCTGCCGTTCGTCTCCTACGGAGGCTCGTCGATCATCGCGACCTGGGCGATGACCGGGCTCGTCCTCTCCGTGGCCCAGCGCCGGTTCGTAAACGTTTAAAGAAGAACCCGCGCGGAGGGGTTCGGGGAACCCGGCGTCCGGGTTCCCCGAGATCATCATCAGCAAAGCCCCCGTGCCCCCGGCTTTCCGGCATCGCGGGACGAGCGCAGCATAGCGGGGGACTAGACTGGAAAAAGTCATGCAAAAGAGCTCCTCATCTCCGCAAACGATCGCGAGACCCGGGTGGCCGTCCTCGAGGACGGCCGCGTCGCCGAGGTGCAGATCGAACGCCGGAAGCAGCGTGGCGTCGTCGGCAATATTTACAAGGGGCGCGTCACGCGGGTCCTGCCGGGGATGCAGTCGGCCTTCGTCGACATCGGCCTCGAGAAGGACGCCTTTCTCTACGTCGCCGACGTCGGCGAAGAAGTCGAGGACTTCGACCGCTTCGGCGGGATGGAGGAGAACGGCGCCGAGGCCGAGGTCGACCCGCCTGCCGTCGCAGCGTCCGCGACCGTCGACGCCGAGCCCCCCGTCCGGACGCCGCTTCCCTCGATCGACGAGCTCCTCCGCGAAGGGCAGGAGCTCGTCGTCCAGGTGACGAAGGACCAGATCGCCCACAAGGGAGTCCGGATCACGACGCACGTCACGTTTCCCGGCAGGTCGCTCGTCTACATGCCGACGATCGACCACGTCGGCGTCTCGCGCCGCATCGAGAACGAGGACGAGCGCGTCCGCCTCCGCGACATCCTCACCTCCCTCCGGAAGGGCCCCGGCGGCTTCATCGTGAGGACCGCCGGCGAGGGGCGGACGTCCGACGAGTTCGCCGCCGACAAGCGCTACCTCGCCCGCCTCTGGGAGCAGATCCGGAAGCGCGCCGAGCGATCGGGCGCCCCGGCCCTGCTGCACCGCGACCTCGACCTGACGCTGCGGGCCGCGCGCGACATCTTCGCCCAGGAGTTCTCCGTCCTCTGGGTCGACGACGACGAGGAGTACCGGCGGATCGTCGAGTTCCTCGACCAGGTGCAGCCGAACCTCGTCGTCAAGGTGAAGCTCTACAGGAAGTCGAGCCCGCTCTTCGAGGAGCTCGGCGTCGAAGCGGAGATCGAGAACGCCCTCAAGTCGAAGGTCTGGCTCAAGTCGGGCGGCTACATCGTCATCAACCAGACCGAGGCGCTCGTGGCCATCGACGTCAACACGGGCAAGTACATCGGCAAGAAGCGGCTCGAGGACACGGTCCTGCGCACGAACATGGAAGCCGTCCACGAGATCGTGCGGCAGATTCGCCTCCGCGACCTGGGCGGGCTCCTCGTCGTCGACTTCATCGACATGGAGGAGGAGGAGCACCGCCAGGAGCTCGTCACGGCTCTCGAGGCCGAGCTGAAGAAGGACCGGTCGAAGAACCGGATGCTCCCCGTCTCCGAGTTCGGGCTCGTCGAGATCACCCGCAAGCGGCAGAGGCAGAGCCTCGAGCGGGCCCTCACGATGCCCTGCCCCTACTGCTCGGGCTCGGGCCGCATCAAGAGCATCCCGACGATCCTCCTCGAGATCCGGCGCGAGATCCTCAAGCGGACCGCCTCGGGCGAGGGGCACGCTCTCTTCCTCCGCGTCCACCCCGAGATCTCGCGGGCCCTCTCCTCCGACGAGCGCCACCTCATCGAGGACCTCCAGGAGCACGTCGGGATGCCGATCCACGTCCAGGTCGACGAGCACCTGCACCACGAGGGGTACGACGTCGTCGTCGAAGCGTGATCCGGATCACTCCGGTGCCGCCGGGGCACTCCCTCCCCCGGCGACCCGGGAACGGCGAGAGGGGAATCTGGCCTAAATGGCACGAAGGAGGCTGGCACGCACCCTGCATTAAGGAAAGTGCGCACACTCCAGCCTCTCCTCCAAGCCGCCCCGATGGGCGGCTCTTTTTTTTGAGAAGATGGGTCCGTGGCCCACGCCACGGCGCGCTCCGGGTACCGGGATCTGGCCGAGCGGCTGAACCGCTTCCCGCAGGGCGCGCCCCCGTCGGACCTCCTCTACCGGATCCTCGCCCTCCTCTTCACCGAGAGAGAAGCCGGGCTCGTCGCGCTCCTCCCCGTGAAACCCTTCACGCTCGCGACCGCTGCGCGGGCCTGGAAGACGACTCCCGACGACGCCCGCCGGACGCTCGACGCGCTCGCGTCGCGAGCCCTTCTCCTCGACGCCGAGCGTGACGGCCAGACCCGCTGGGTCCTTCCGCCGCCGATGGCAGGTTTCTTCGAGTTCTCGATGATGCGGGTCCGCGACGACCTCGACCAGAAGGCCCTCTCCGGGCTCTTCTACGAGTACCTCAACCTCGAGGAGGAGTTCGTTCGCGAGCTCTTCACCCGCGGCGAGACGCAGCTCGGCCGCGCCTTCGTGAACGAGGACGCCGTTTCCGACGACGACGTGCTCCACGTCCTCGACTGGGAGAGGGCGAGCGAGGTGGCGCGTACGGCCCGCGCCGCCGCCGTCGGCGTCTGCTACTGCCGCCACAAGATGACCCACGTCGGCCGGGCCTGCGACGCCCCGCTCGAGATCTGCCTCACCTTCGGCACCACCGCCGACTCCCTCTCGCGGCACGGCTTCGCCCGGCGGATCGACGCCCTCGAGGCGCTCGACCTCCTCGCCGAGGCCCGCTCCCGCGGCCTCGTCCAGTTCGGCGAGAACGTCAGGGAGGGCGTCGCCTTCGTCTGCAACTGCTGCGGCTGCTGCTGCGAGGCCCTCCTGGCCTGGAAGCGCTTCGGCACCTTCCGGCCCGTCCACACGGCCGGCTTCCTCCCCGAGGTCGACGCCGGACGATGCAACGGCTGCGGGGCCTGCGCGAAAGCGTGTCCCGTCGAGGCCGTGACCCTGCGAAACGCGGGCGATCCGAAGGTCCCCGGGCGCAGGGTCGCCGACCTCCTGGAGGAGGCGTGCCTCGGCTGCGGAGTCTGCGTCGCCGCCTGCCGGCGGGAGGCGCTCCGGCTCGCGAGGCGCAAGGAGCGGGTGATCCCCCCGCGCGACACGGCGCGGCGCGTCGTCCGGATGGCCCTGGAACGCGGGAACCTGGCGGACCTCGTCTTCGACGACCGGGCGCTCGCGAGCCACAGGATCCTCGCGACGCTCCTCGGAGCGATCCTCCGCCTTCCCCCGGTCGAGAGGGCGCTCGCCCGCGAGCAGGTGAAGTCCGTCTACCTCGAGAAGGTCTTCGAGGCCTGGGAGCGGCGGTCGGCGCACCGCGCGTAGAAACCGGGGCCCCCGCCGGGCCGGGCGCACCCGCCCTCGTTCCTCCTCGAGGAGGTCAGCGCCCGGGCCGGGAGGACGACGCCAGCCGCTCCCCGGCCTCCGCCGGCGGCGAATTCCGGTCCGCGAGGCCGAGGCAGTGGAGCCCCCCCTCGCCCATCGGGAAGATCGGGACGGGCACGACCCGGATCCCTTCCTGCCGGTAGACCTTCGCCTGCATCTCGAACGTCGGGTTCGGGCTCGCCGCCGCCCGGTCCATCTCCGCCCAGACCTCCCTGAAGCCCCTCTGCACGCTCTCGAAGCCCGCTTCCGAGGGCCTGTCCCGCCAGGCCTCGAGCTTCTCCGAAAGCGCGTCGAACCGCTTCTGGAGCTCGCGCTGCGGGTTGGTTCCCTCCGGAAGCGCGAAGTGGTACGGGTACTTCCCGAGCAGAACGACCTGCTCGCCCGATGGCTCCATGTACTTCCCGACGTTCACGGGGCTGCGGACGGGGTGATCCGAGAACGGCAGGCGCGCCACGCGAAAGCCCCATCCCGCGAACTGCTTCGCCACCCGGTCGTAGATGATCTGCGCGCGCCGCCGCACCTCGGGCGAGAGCGGCTCGCGGCTGACGGCGTCGACGGGCGCCCCCTCGTAGGAGGGGACGAAGGCCACGGGCCCCGACTTTCCGCGAGCCACGTTCAGGATCATGTCCGAGTGAAAGAGCTCGTCCGAGGTGAGGGCGGGGACCGGAGCCCCTCCTCGTTCACAAAGAGGACCTCGAGGCCGAAGAACGCCTTGCGGAAGGCGGCGCGGACCTCCTCGATGCGCTTCGTCGAGACGGAGCGGCCGAGGATCCCTTCGCTGTACCGGTACTCGAGCCACCGGAGGACCCGGTGGTGACCCGCGACGAGCCCGAGCGAACCGCCGGGCAGCCGCACGAGCTCGACGTCCCCCCCTTCGGTGTTCACCCCCGGCAGGGAGTGCATCGCAAACTCTTTCGGGAACGCGCGGACCATCTGCTGAAGCGTCTCGCGGTAGAAGAGGTCCGCCTCGGCCCCGATCCCGAGAACGAGCCGGCCCGACGCGTCCGTTCCGAGCGGCTCGGCGATGTCCTGCGGGAACGGGACCGCCTGGCCGATGACGAAGAAGTGGATCCGCTCCGCGATCTCGGCCGGAGTCCAGCGCGCCCGCACCTTGAGGTACTCGCGGAACTCCTCCCGCTCGTCCCCGAGCTCGCGGGCGTGAAGCCGCGGGTCGGGCACCGCCACGAAGATCTTCGTCCGCTTCGGGACGGCGTTGACGATCTGTCCGTGCATCAGCTCGAAGTTCAGCCAGTAGAGCTGCCGCCGGATCGCCGCCAACCTGCGGTCCCCGAGCCCTTCGAAATTCGTCCCCTCCGGGAGCATGAAGGGGCTCGCCAGGAGCGGGTCGAGCCCGATGACGAGCCGCCGGTACGGACGTTCGGACTCGGGCACCAGCTTCAGACCCGCCGGGGCGGCCGGCCGGGGAGACTCCGCCAGTGCCAGGCCGACGGTGAGCAGGATCGAACCCGGAATGAGCAGGGGGACTGCGCGCATCGGCGGGAGTTTAGAGCGCTCCCGGCCTGATCGGGACTAGTCTCGCGCCGAGACCACCTGCGTGCATGCGCCCCCCCCTGGCCTCGTCCCGGCCTTCGCCGCCGCCGGTATCGCGGCCACCGCGGCCCAGGTCCTTCTCCTCCGCGAGCTGCTCGTCTCCGCCGCGGGGGACGAGGCGGCCCTCGGCACGGGGCTCGCCGCGTGGCTCGCCGGCATCGCGCTCGGCGCGGCCGTGCGCCGGCACGGCTTCGCGGGCTCTTTCTTCTCTCCGGGCGCGCTCCTCTCCCTCCTCGCCGGGGCCGGTGGCGCCGGCATCGTCGCCCTCCGGCTGCTCCGCGTCGCCGCGGCGCCGCCGGCCGGAGAGCTCCCGGGACTCGGCCTCGTCCTCCTTCTCGCCTCGACCTCGCTCTTTCCCTCCGGGGCGCTCGTCGGCGCCTCCTTCGCCGCGCTCGGGGCTCACGCGGCGACGCTCCGGCCGCCCGGCGACGCACTCGCGCAGCTCTACGTCGCGGAGTCGATCGGCTCTCTCGCCGCCGGCGCGGGCGCGAGCCTCCTCGTCGGGACGCTCCTCCCGCCCCTGGCCGCCGCCCTTCTCGCGGGGCTCGCGGCGGCCCTCCTCCTCCTCGCCTCGGCCCTGCCGGCGAAGCGGCCCGCCCTCGCCGCCGCGGTCCTCCTCTCCCTCGGCACCGCCGCCTCCCGCCCGCTCGACCAGGCGACCGAGCGGCTCCGCTTCGCAGCCCTCTCTCCGGCGGCGCCCCTCGTCGCCATCCGCGACACGCCCCACGCGCACCTGGCCCTCGGCGGCGAGCCGCGGGAGCTCTGGGAAAACGGCGCGTTCTCCGCCACCTTCCCCGACCCGTACGCGAGCGAGGCCCTCGCCCATCTCTCCGCTTCGCTCGCCCCGGCTCCGCACCGCATCCTCGCGCTCGGTGCGGTCGAGCGGGGCGTGCTCCGCTTCCTCCTTCAGCACTCCCCCGAACGCGTCGACCTCGTCGTGGCGGACCCGCCCGCCTTCTCCTTCGTCCGCGACCGGCTGCCGCGAGAGGACCTTCGCGCCCTCCGGGATCCGCGCGTCCACCTCGTCGCCGACGACCCGCGCCGATTCCTTTCCCGCACGCGCGGGGAGTGGGACCTCATCCTCCTCTTCGTCCCCGACCCCGTCACTCTCGGCCGGGCGCGGCTCCTGACCGGGGAGAGCTTCCGCGCCGCCGCGGCGCACCTGGCCCACCGCGGCGCGTTCGTCGTCTCGCTCCGGACCGCCGCGGCGACGCTGCCCGGATCGACCGCGGCCCTCGGCGGCTCGGTCTTCGGCGCCCTTCGCTCCGCGTTCCCCGTCGTCCGCGCGACCCCCGGGCCCGACACGCTCCTCGTGGCCGGCTTCGACGGCTCCGCCGTCACCCTCGATCCGTCCGTCGTCGCGGCCCGCTTCCGCGGCCGGCACATCGCCTCGGATTCGTTCGTGCCCGAGCTCTTGCCGCTCCTCCTGGCGCCGGACAACGTCGCCCGGGTCGAGGCCGCCCTCTCCGAAGCCTCCCGCCACGTGCCGCCGAGCCGGGACGACCGGCCCGTGTCGCTCCTCTTTGCACTCGCCCGGCGCCAGCAGGAGACCCCGAGCGTCGCCGGCAGGCCGTTCGCCGCTCTCGGTCGGCTCCCGGCGCCCCTCCTGGCGGCGCTCGTCCTTCTTCCCTCCGCCGCGTTCGCCGGGCGCGCTCTCGCGACTCCCCCGCCGCTGGGCCGCGCCGCCCTTCACGCCGCCGCCGCGACCGGAGCCGGAGGCATGACCCTCTCGTTTCTCCTCCTTCTCTCGTTCCAGACCCGGGAGGGCGCGCTCTACGGGGCGCTCGGCGCCCTGACGGCCGCGTTCATGCTCGGCCTCGCCGCCGGGGCGGCCGGGTCGCATCGGCTCGGCGCTTCCCGGGCGGCCTCGGCCCGCACGCCGCTCCTCGCCACGCTCCTGGCCTCGGCGGCTGCCTTCGCCGGCACCGCCCTGCTCCTCCCCGCGCTGGCCCGCCTCTCGGCGTTCCCGCCCGCCGTCGCCTTCGGGGCGCACGCCGGCCTCCTCCTCCTCACGGGCGCCGCCACCGGCACGCTCTTTCCCGTCGTCGTCCGCTCGCTCCTCTCCTCGGGCGAGAGCGCCGGGAAGACCGCCGCGCTCTTTGCGACCGCCGACCACCTCGGCGCCGCCTTCGCTGCCCTCCTGGCCGGGGTCGTCCTCGTCCCGGCGCTCGGGATGAAGGCGACCGGCCTCCTCGCGGCGACGCTCGTCCTCCTCGCCGCGGCCGGCGCCGCCCGCTCTCGCTCCGGGCTCAGCTCCAGACGCCCGGAATCGCGCGGGAGCAGTCCGGGCACGCCCCCTTCGCCAGCCGGTTCTCGAGCGTCGCCATCCCGACGCGCCGGATGAGCCGCACGCCGCACCCCGGGCAGTACGTCGACTCGCCCGCGTGCCCCGGCACGTTCCCGACGTAGGCGAACGCGAGCCCTTCGGCCAGCGCGACCCCCCGGGCCCTCTCGAGCGACGCGACCGGCGTCGGCGGGAGATTCGTCAGCCGGTACGTCGGGTGGAATCGGGTGAAGTGGACGGGCGTTTCGGGGCCGACCTCGTCCCTCACGAAGCGGGAAAGCGACCTCACCTCGGCCTCGGAGTCGTTCAGCCCGGGGACGAGGAGGACGACGATCTCCGTCCAGACCTTCGCCTTCGCGAGGCGCCGGAGGGTGTCGAGGACGGCCTTCAGGTCTCCGCTGCACTGCTCGCGGTAGGTCCGTTCCGAGAAGCACTTCAGGTCGACCTTGAAGGCCGAAAGGACCGCGCAGAGATCGCCGAGCGGCTCCTGGCGGATCGCGCCGTTGGAGACGACGACCGTCCGGACGCCCCTCTTTCGCGACGCGACCGCGACGTCGAGAACGTACTCGGCGAAGACCGTCGGTTCGTTGTAGGTGCAGGCGACGACGGGGACTCCCTTCCGAACGGCGAGAGCGGCGGCGTCGTCCGGCGTCAGGTTCGAGGCCGGCACCTCCTCCGGCCGCGCCTGCGAGATCTCCCAGTTCTGGCACCAGCGGCAGTGGAAGTTGCAGCCGGCCGTCCCGAGCGAGAGGGCCGAAGCCCCCGGGAGGACGTGGAAGAACGGCTTCTTCTCGATCGGGTCGAACGCGAGCGCCGCGGGGCGCGAGTGGACGAGCGTCTTCAGCTCCCCACCCTGGTTTTCGCGGACACCGCAGTGCCCCCGCGCCCCTTTCGGGATCCGGCACCCGCGAAAGCAGAGCCCGCACGCGACCTGCGAGCCCGGCAGGGGTGTCCACCACCGGGCCGGATGCACCCCGCCCGCCCCGCCGGCGCGCGGCGGAAGCCCGGCGGAGGGAGCCGGGTCCTGGTCCCACGGTGCGCCCGCGCCGGCGAGCCTCCCCGACGCCGCGGCGCACGCCGCGCCCAGGACCGAGACGATCAGCTCGCGCCGCGTTTTCACCGGTTCACGGCGCCGGTTCGCGACGACGGCGCGAGGCCTCCACCGTCAAGGCCGCCGCTCCTCGGAAAAGAGCTGCCCCGTGAAGACGGAGAAGCTCGCGCCGCTCTTCCACTCCCCGCGGGAAAGCCCCGCCTTTAGGGCGAGGTGGTCGAGCGTCTCCTCGAGCGTCCACCCCTGCTCGACTGCGACCTGCGGTAGGAAGAGGGCCCGGCGCCCCCCCTTCGAGAGGACGATCCCGTGCGTCCCGATCCGGATCCGATTCCACGAATCGATCGGGACGATCGGGGAAAGGACCGTGACCTCCACCGAGAGGTGCGGCAGCTCCGACGCGTCCACCTCGGGGAAGCGCGGGTCGCCGAGCGCGGCGTCGAGGGCCGACTTCACGACCGCCAGGTCGAGCGAGTACGTCGGCACGACCTGCCCGATGCAGCCGCGCAGCTCCCCGAGGCGGGCGACCGCCGGCGGGTCGGCGTTTTTCAGCGTGACGAAGACGGCCTGCATCCGCGACGCCTCCGGGGCGTCGCCGAGGTCCCGAAGGGCCGCGTCGAGGCGCGCCGGGTCGTGCGCCAGGTCCGCCTCGAGCGCGCCCCGCGCCACCCGCACGAGCGTCCGCCCGAGGGAGTCCGTCAGCGGCGGGGCCGAGGCGTCGACCGGCAGGATCGCGGGCGGGGCCGTCAACGCCGGCCCCGCCAGCCCCCCCTCCCTCGTCCAGGCGAGGGCCGCGTAGTCGACCGAGCCGTCGTCGCGCGAGCCGGGGATCTCGCCCGAAGCCCAGTGGGCCAGGAGCGTCCCCTTCGCCTTCGGTGCGATCCGGGCGAGGAGCTCCAGCATCGTGCCGAGGCCCGCCTGGCCGCAGATCGTGGCGTCCTTCTCCTTCACGAAGCTCCGGAAACCCTCCGCGTCGCCCCGGCAGAGGAGGTCGATCGACGCCGCGTCCAGGGCGCGGATCTTCCCGCGCGCCCCCGCCGCCGGCCCGAAGGGCGTGTAGTCGAACCGCGGCCCGTAGTGCGTGAAATCGGACGAGAAGACGAAGAGGGTCTTCCCGTCGTCGAGCCTCGCGAGCCGCTCGGCGAAGGCCTTCTGGGCGGCGGCGTCGACCCGGCCGACGAGGACCGGGACGAGGGAGAAGCGCCCGAGGACCGCCTGCAGGAACGGCAGCTCGATCTCGACGGCATGCTCCGGGCCGGTCGCGCCCGGGACGACGCGAGCGAGCCCGGGCGCCCGCAGCACCTCGGCGGCCTCCCCGGCGAGCGGAACCTCTCCGAGCGGCGTCCGGTACGCCCGCGCCTCGTCGAGGGCGTATCCCTCGAAGGAGCGGTGGTGCGACGGCGCCACGACGACGACGCGCTCGAACTCCCCGCGCGCGAGCAGGCGGTAGGCGGCCGCGGCGACGACGCCCGAGTACGCCCACCCGGCGTGCGGGACGACGAGGGCGACGGGCCGGCCGGCCGGCACCCCGGCCGGCGCCGCCTGGCGGAGGAGGTTTCGCGCCGTGGCGAGAAGGATCGCGGGCGACTCGGGATACCAGGTTCCCGCCAGCGCGGGCGGCCGGACCGGTCCTCCCGCCGCCGCCTCGCACGCCCCTCCCGGGAGGCCCGTCACGACCGGGCCTCCGAAGAGGAACGCCAGCGCCCAGGGACGCACACGGCGGATCACCCTTTCCTCGTTCCGCCCTCTCTCCGAGGGCCGCCGTTCATTCTAGGTCCGTGCAGACCCGGTGGGCCGGGGTTTCCGCGTATCAGGGAGCGAGCAGGCCCACCCCTTCCTTCGCCGCCTTCTCCCGGAAGGCCGCCACGTCCTTCGCGTAGAAGGCGTCGAGGTCCGCGAGGTACTTCGTCAGTCGCGCCTCGGCCTGGCGGAACCTCTCGAGGTGCGTCGGGCTCGGCGGCGCCCAGGACGAGGCCAGGTTCCCCGCTGCTACCTGGAGATCCTGCGCCACGCGGTCGCGCGCCGGGATCCCGGCGTCCTCCGGCGGGCTCCACAGGAGGCTCTCCCTCTCCGTCAGCGCCTTCTTCAGGGCGGCGGCCTCTTTTGAAAAGGGCGTCTCGTTCGCCTTCCGCCGCTCGGCCGGGTCGCGCAGCGTCTCGTTCTTCCGCCGGAGCCGCTCCTCCACGGCCGTCACGTCGTCCCGCGTCCGGCGAATCCGGATCGCCGCCTCCGCCGCCTTCTCCTGCAGCTCGCCCGCCCGCTCGATCGCCGCCCACCGCCTCGCCCAGTCGGCCGCCGTGTTCTTCGAACGCGGGTCGGGAAGGACCGTCACCTTTGCGCTCGCGGTCGCGTCCTTGAAGGTCACTGCCACGGTGTACTCCCCGGGAGGGACCTCGGGACCCGAGGCCTGCCACTCGGGCAGCGGGCCGGCGTCGGCCGCGCGCGGGAAGCGGCGCCAGGCGTCGCGCCCGAGGTCCCACGCCACGCGGCTCACGCCCTGTCGCGCGGGGGCGTCGAAAGCCTTCACGAGCTTCCCGGCCGCGTCCGTCACCCGGAGGGAGACCCGGGGCCTCGACGGGTCCGGCCCCTCGTCGCCGTCTCCGCCCCGGCCGCCGCGGCCACGCCGCGCCGCCGGCGGCTCCTCCTCGCCCGCCGGCGGGAGGCCCGGGGCGTTCAGCGAGAACGTGAGGAGAGCGCCGTACGCCCGGGCCGCCCCGGCGAACGCCCCCGCGCCCGCCCCCGTCGCACCGTCCTCCGGCGCGCGCCAGTGCTGCCGCGCGGGCGCCGGGGTGAAGAGGTGGAGCGGCTTCGCGAGGGCCTCCTCCGTCATCTCGCGGAAGGGCGTCAGGTCGTCGAGGATCCAGATCGCGCGGCCGTGCGTCGCGATGACGAGGTCGCCCTCGGAAGGATGGATGACGAGGTCCATCACCGACGCCGTCGGGATCGTCTTCGAGAGGTGTAGCCACCCCTTCCCGCCGTCGAGGGAGGCGTAGAGGCCCGTCTCCGTCCCGAGGAAGAGAAGCTCTCTCTTCACCGGGTCCTGCACGATCGCGAGCGCGTAGCCCTTCACGGAGGGCGACGCGAGGCTCTTCCACGTCTTCCCGTAGTCGTCCGTCCGGTAGGCGTAGGGCGCCGGATCGCCCCAGCGGTGGTTGTCGAGGACGGCGAACGCCGTCGCCGCGTCGTGCCGCGAAGGCTCGATCGCGATGACGTGCGCGTTCTTCGGCGCGCCCGGCGGCAGCGCCTTCTCCACCGGACGTCCAGGTCGCCCCGCCGTCGCGCGTCACGTGGATCCGCCCGTCGTCCGACCCGGTCCAGACCGTCCCCTTCGCCGCCGGGCTCGGGGCGATCGTGACGAGCGTCGTGTAGTTCTCGGCCGCCGTCACGTCGAGCGTCAGGCCGCCGCTCGTCTCCTGCTTCTGCCATTCGGGGTCGTTCGTCGTCAGGTCGGGGCTCACCGTCTCCCACGTCTCGCCCCGGTCCTTCGAGCGGTGGACGAACTGGCTCCCGAGCCAGACCGTCGCCGGCTCGAACGGGTCGACCGCGAGCGCGGCGTTCCAGTTGAACCGCAGCTTCGTCCCCACGGGCGCCTGCGGCTTCGCATCGCGGCGCTCGCCGGTCGTCACGTTCCAGCGCATGAGGTACCCGCCCTGCGAGAGGGACCACCCGCGCGCCGGGTCCTCCGGGTCGGGGAGCGTCTCGAACCCGTCGCCCCCGCCGACCACCTTCCAGTGGTGCGCCTGGATTCCGCCCCGCTGCCAGACGCTGGAGGGCCCGCGCCAGGAGTTGTTGTCCTGCAGCCCGCCGTAGACGTTGTAGGGGATCTGCCCGTCGACGGCCACGTGGTAGTACTGCGCCAGCGGCAGCGTCCCGACGAAGCGGAACGTCTCGCCCCGGTCGCGGCTCTCGTACATCCCGCCGTCGTTGCCGAGCAGCATCCGCCGCGGATCCTGCGGGTCGATCCAGAGGGCGTGGTGGTCCACGTGGACCTGCTGGCGCCCCGTCCCGCGGAGGTTCTCGAACGTCTTTCCGCCGTCCGTCGAGACGCGCAGCTGGGTGGCGAGCGAGTAGACCCGGTTCGGCTGCCGGGGGTCGACCCGGATGTCGGCGTAGTAGAACGGGCGCGGGTTGGCGGACGGGGAGTCGTTCACGACCTCGAAGCGACGGCCGCCGTTCTCCGAGCGGAGAAGGACGCTCTTCTCGGCCTCGACGACGGCGTAGACGACCTCCGGATGCCCCTCGCAGAACGCCAGGCCGCTCCGCCCGATCAGCCCCTTCGGGAGCCCTTCCTTCTCGCCCAGCTTCGTCCAGCTCTCCCCGCCGTCCCACGTCACGTGAAGGCCCGACCCGGGGCCGCCGGAGCGGAAGAGGTGAGGCGTCCGGCGAAAGTCCCACATCGCCGCGAGAAGGTGGTCGGGATTGCCCGGGTCGAGCGCGAGGTCGGCGCACCCCGTCTTCTCGTCGACGTGCAGGACCTTCTTCCAGCTCTTCCCGCCGTCCGTCGTCCGGAAGACGCCACGCTCCGTCCCGTCGGTCCAGGCGGGGCCGACGGCGCAGGCCCAGACCGTCCGCGGATCGCGCGGGTGGAGGAGGATCCGGTGGATCCGTTCCGTCTTCCCGAGGCCGACGTTCGCCCACGTCTTCCCGCCGTCGCGGGTCAGGTAGACGCCGTCCCCGTGGGAAATGCTGTTGCGCAGGTTCCCTTCGCCCGTCCCGACCCAGACGACGTCGGGGGTCCGCGGGTCGACGGCCACGGCGCCGATCGCGTGGACCGGCTGCTCGTCGAAGACCGGCTCGAACGTGAGGCCGCCATTCGTCGACTTCCAGACACCGCCCGTCGCCGCGCCGACGTAGACGATCCGCGGGTCGGGAGCGAAGGCGTCGATGGCGGCGATCCGGCCGCTCATCCCCGCCGGCCCGATGCTCCGGGCCTTCAGCCCCCCGAGCCGGACCGGATCGACCGCCGCGATCGTGGCGGACGCGGAGAAGAAGAGGAGAAAGGCGAGCGCGACGCGAACGGGACGACCGGCCATGAAGCCTCCACGCCGGAAACCGGCGTGGAGACCTTAGCAGGACCGGAGCGGATTCCCGCGCGCGGGGCGCCGGCTATTTCGAATCGGCCGCCTTGGCGCGGGTGACCGACTCGATGACGACCGGGGTGAGCGGGACGTTCTGCATCCCGGCCTTCGTCCCGGTCGGAACGACCTTGATCTTCTCGACGACGTCCATCCCCTGGACGACCTTTCCGAAGACGCAGTAGCCGATCCCGTCGCGGGAGCTGTCGCGGTAGTCGAGGAAGGAGTTGTCCTTCACGTTGACGAAGAACTGGGCCGTCGCGCTGTTCGGCTCGCCCGTCCGCGCCATGGCGACCGTCCCGACGACGTTCTTCAGCTTGTTGCCCGCCTCGTTGACGATCGGCGCGCGCGTCGCCTTCTTCGCCATCTCCTTGTCGAGCCCGCCCCCCTGGACCATGAATCCGTCGATGACCCGGTGGAAGACCGTCCCCGGGTAGAAGCCCTCGTCGACGTAGAGGAGGAAGTTCTTCACCGTCTCCGGAGCCTTCTCGGGATAGAGCTCGATCGTGAAGCTCCCCATCGACGTCTTCACGACGACCGAGGGGTTCGTGGAGGTCTGGGCCGAGGCGGTGAAGACCGCCAGGAGCGGCAGGAGGAGGAGTACGCAGGTCAGCGTCTGCTTCATGGTGGAAAGTTCTAGCACAGGTGCCCTTTCACTTCTTCAGGTTCTGAAGGCCCGCCCAGCGGCGGTCCACCTCGGGCTTCGGCGGCTCGGGGCGCTGCGGCGGTTTCGCGGCAGCGGGCCGCGACTCCGCGGGCCGGCCTCCCGGCCGCGAGCCCCGCGGGGCCTCGCCCGCCGGCGCGCCGCCCCTCGGCGCCTGGGCAGCGACTGGCTCGCCCAGCCTCATCGTCAGCGAGATCCGCTGCTTGGCGAGGTCGACCGCGAGGACCTTCACCTGCACCCGGTCGCCCGGGTTCACCACCTCGCGCGGGTCCTTCACGAATCGCGTCGACGAGAGCTGCGAGATGTGGACGAGGCCGTCCTGGTGGACGCCGATGTCGACGAACGCCCCGAAATTCGTCACGTTCGTGACGATGCCGGGGCAGGTCATCCCCTCCGAAAGGTCGGAGACCTGGTTCACCCCTTCGAGGAACGAGAACGGGACGAAGCCCTCGCGCGGGTCGCGCCCCGGCTTCTCGAGCTCCTTCACGACGTCGTCGAACGTGAAGGCGCCGAGCGACTCCCGGAGCTCCTTCGACCCCTTCACGAGGGTCACGCCGGAGCCGACGAGGTCGGCCGCCTTCTTCCCGAGCCCCGCGGCGAACGCCTCGAGCGCCTCGTACCGCTCGGGGTGGACGCCCGTGTTGTCGAGCGGGTTCTCTCCCCCCGCGATCCGGAGGAACCCCGCCGCCTGCTCGAACGTCTTCTTCGAGAAGCGCGGCACCTCCAGCAGCTCGGGCCGCGAGGAGAAGAGCCCCTTCGTCTCGCGCCGCGCCACGATCGCCTTCCCGAGCGCCGGCCCGATGCCCGAAACGTGCGCGAGGAGGTGCGGCGAGGCGGTGTTGAGGTTCACGCCGACCTGGTTCACGGCCGAGTCGACGACCGTGTCGAGCCTCTTCTTCAGCGCGTGAGGAGACACGTCGTGCTGGTACTGCCCGACGCCGATCGACTTCGGGTCGACCTTCACCAGCTCGGCGAGCGGGTCCTGCAGCCGCCGCGCGATCGAGATCGCGCCGCGGATCGTCAGGTCGAGGTCGGGGAACTCCTCGCGGGCCGTCTCGCTCGCGCTGTAGATCGACGCCCCCGACTCGTTGACGAGGACGACTGGCACGTCGAGCCCCGCCTCGCGCAGCGCCTCGCGGACGAACGCCTCCGCCTCGCGGCCGCCCGTGCCATTCCCCACCGCCACGCAGCGGATGGCGGCCGTCTTCACGCTTTCGACGAGCGTCCGGCGCGCCCGCTCGCGCGAGTCCTCGCCCTGCAGGTGGATCACCGTCGAGGCGACGTACTTCCCCGAGCCGTCGACGACGGCCAGCTTGCAGCCGGTGCGAAGCCCCGGGTCGACGCCGAGGACCGCCTTCGGGCCGAACGGCGCCGCGAGGAGGACCTGGCGGACGTTCTCGGCGAAGACGTGAATCGCCGCCTCGTCGGCGACGTCCTTGAGCGCCTTGTGGACCTCCGCGTCGATCGAGAGGAGGACGTGCGCCTTCAGCGCGAAGCGCGCCGCCTTCTTGAGGAAGGGCTGGGCCGGCGTCGCGGCCCCCGCGCCCGCCGCCAGCTCGAACCTGGCGAGCAGCCGTTCCTCGAGCCCCGGGTGCTTCGGCGCGTCGCCGAGCGAGAGGGTCAGCTCCTTCTCGAGCCAGCCGCGCCTCATCGCCAGGTACCGGTGAGACGACTCCGGCTTCATCAGCGAGGCGACGGAGTCGCGGAAGTCGAAGTACATCTCGTACTTGCTCGCCGCCTTCGGCTCCTCTCCCTTCGAAGAGGCGAGGCCTCCCCGATCGAACGCCTCCCGGCGAGCGTACTGACGCAATTCCTCGGTCTCCGAGAGCCGCTCGATCACGATCTCCACGGCCCCCTGGAGCGCCGCGGGGGCGTCGGCGAAGCCGGCGTCCGGATTCAGGAAGCCCGCGGCCTTCGCCTCGGGCGGCCCGGCCGCGGACGGATCGAGGGTCCCGTGCCCGAGCTCCCACAGCCAGTCGGCCAGGGGCTGCAGTCCCGCCTCGCGGGCGATCACGGCCTTCGTCTTCCGCTTCTTCTTGTAGGGAAGGTAGAGGTCCTCGAGCGTCGGAAGGTCGAACGTGGCAAGGAGCCGCGCCTTCAGCTCGGGGGTCAGCTTTCCCTGCGCGTCGATCTCGCCGACGACGAACGCCTGGCGTTTGACGACCTCGTCCCACGCCTCCTTCGCTTCGAGGACGGCGAGGACGGCCACCTCGTCGAGACCCCCCGTGGCCTCTTTCCGGTAACGCGCGATGAACGGGACGGTCCCCCCCTCGGCCCCGAGGGCGAGGACGGCGGCGGCGGAGCGGGGAGGGATGCCGGGGTGCTTTTCCTGGAACCAGGTTTCGAAGTTCACGCCGGATGATCGCAGAGGCGGGCGGAGGCGAAGGCGCTTCCGTCCGCACCTGCGGCCCCGGCCACGCAAGTCATTCGATTCAAGTAACTTCGGCCCGAAAGATCCGGTCGAGAGCCCCGGCCAGCTCGTCCACCGTGTCGGGCTTGGCGATGAGAGCCTTCACCCCGAGCCGGGCCGCGGAGACCTCGTCCTCGGGCCGGATGTAGCCCGAGGTGATGACGACGGGAATCCCCGGCCGCGCCGCCAGGACCGCCGCGGCGACGTCGAAGCCCGTCATTCCCGGCATGGAGATGTCGGTCACGACGGCGTCGTACGCCTCCGGGGCCTTCGCGAAATCCGCGACCGCGAGAGCGGGTTCGGTGAAGGCCGTCACGACATACCCGAGGCGCCCGAGGGAGCGCCGCCCCAGGGCGGCGATCGCGTCGTCGTCGTCCACGAGGAGGATTCGCTCCCCCCGCTTCCCGGCAGCCGCCCGGGGCGTATCCGGAGCCTTCGCCGCGGGAGCGGCCACCGCGGGGAAGTAGAGGGTCACGATGGTACCGGCCCCGGGCGTGCTCCGGATCGCCACGGCCCCGCCGTGCCCTTGCATGATCCCGTGGACGATCGAGAGACCGAGGCCGGTTCCCTCCCCGGGACGCCTCGTCGTGAAGAACGGGTCGAACGCCCTCGCGAGGGTCGCGGCGTCCATGCCGCATCCGTCGTCGGCGACCGTCAGGCACGCGTAGCGCCCGAGCCGGAGGCCCGGCACCGAGGCTCCGGTCTCCTCCCCCACGTTCTTCGCCTCCAGCGTGACGTCGATCCGCCCCGCACGGCGGCCGATGGCCAGCGCCGCGTTCGTCACGACGTTCACCAGGGCCTGGTGGAGCTGGTCCGCGTCCACCGCGACGGGAGAGACCTCCGCGGCCAGGGAGCTGCGGATCTCGATCTGCGCCGGGAGCGTGGCCCGCAGGAGCCCCAGCGCCTCGTCGACGACCGGCCCGAGGGCGACCGCGGCTTTCGCGCTCTCCCGGGGCCGCGCGAAGGCGAGGATCTGCCGCACGAGCCCCGCGGCACGCACCCCCGCCCGGTCGATCTCCTGCACGAGCTCACGGACCGGGTGGCCTTCGGGAAGCTCCTCAGCCGCCAGGCTCGCGTTCCCGCGAATGGCGAGGAGGATGTTGTTGAAGTCGTGCGCCACACCTCCGGCGAGCGTCCCGAGCGCCTGCAGCTTCTGGGTCTGCAGCTGCACCGCCTCGGAGCGCTTTCGCGCCGTGATGTCGCGGGCGATCCCCCAGATCGCCTCCGGAGCCCCGGAGTCGTCCCGTACGAGGAAGGACCGCAGCTCGACCGGGAATACCGTCCCGTCCTTCCTCCGGTACTCCTTCTCGTAGACGGCGGAATGGCCGAGCGGCAGGATCTGCTCCTGCACGATCGCCGCCTCCGCGGCGTGCCACTTCTCGGGCGTCAGCTCCTGGTAGGTCAGCGCCAGAAGCTCGTCCTGCGTGTATCCGAGCATCTCCTGGTAAGTCCGGTTGAACTCCCGCACGCGGCCCGCCAGGTCGACCTCCACGAAGGCGTCGGTCATGCTCTCGTGGAGCCGCCGGTATTTCCGCTCGCTCCGGCGGAGGGCATCCTCGGCGCCGCGGCGCGCCAGCTCCTGGGAGAGCGCCCCGGCGACGGCCGTCAGCGTCGCGAGCCAGGAGGCGGCGTCCGCGCGGGAGACGTGGTCGCCGACCGCGACCGTCCCGGCGACCTCCCCCTGGACGTCGATCGGGACGCAGATGAAAGTCTCGTAGCCGAGGCCCCTCAGGAATGCGGCTTCCAGGGACGGGTCGAGCCCCAGCCTCCGCTCGCAGCAGGGCACACCGCTCCGGGCGACCCCCCCGGCGAGGGTCCGGTCGGCCGGGTAGCTCGTTCCCTCGACGAATCCCGGCATTCCGACGGCCCCGGCGATCGTCATCTCCTGCCGGTCTCGCTGGTAGGTCCCGATGACGGCAAGCGGGAAACGGAGCGCCGTCGAGAGGATGCGAGACACCTCGCGGAACGTCTCTTCGAGAGGCAGGGCAAGGCGGAAGAGCCTCGTGATCCTCGCGACGGCCTCGAGCTCGGCATCGGACCTTCGCCGGTTCGTGATGTCGAGGAACGACACAACGACGTGCTGCAGCTCCCCGCGATCGTCCTTCTCCGGGAACGCAGTCACGACGACCCACCGGTCCTCCTTCGACCTCGGGTCGCGGGTCCCCAGCACGAGGTCGTCGACCGGCAGGCCGGTCGAGACCACCCGGCTCACCGGGTATTCCTCGATCGCGAGCCGCCGGCCGTCCTCGGCGAGGAAGCACCACGCGGGATCGATAGCGACCCGCCCCTGGATCTCGTCTTCGGAGAGCCCCAGAAGGGCCTTCGCCTTGGCGTTCGCGAAGCGAATCCTCGTGTCGGGGCCGTGGACGACGACTCCCGCCTGCAGGTGCTCGACGAGCCTCCGGTGCTGCTCCTCGCTGACCCGGATCGCCTCCTCGGCCTCCCGGCGCTCGGTGACGTCGACCACGGAGACGATCACCCGTCCGAGCGTTTCCTCGTAGCCCGGCTCGACGGCGAGGCTCAGCTGGAGAACCTTCCGGCCGGCGGCCCGGTGGTCGACCGGCACCTCGCACTCGAAACGCGTCGCTCCCCCGGCGAGCGCGACGAGCTCTTCCCGGAAGGCCGGGAGGGACTCCTCGACGAAGTACTCGGGAAGGTGGAGCACGACCTCGTCCTTGCTCGCCGCGCCGAAGAGCCGCACGCTCGATTCGTTGATCTGGAGAATCCGGACGAGGCCGGCGCAGCGGGCGACGACCTCGGGATGCCCGGCGAGGTGACGCGCGAGGTCGTCGATCCCCGTGGCCCGGAGGGCGTCGAGCTCCCGCCGCACCTCCGAGAAGTCCTCCTCCCAGATCGCGATGGGCGAGTGCTCGAAGAGGGCCTGGAACCGGGCCTCTCCCGAGCGGAGCTCCTCCTCCCGTTGCCGCGTGGGGGTGACGTCCTGCGAGGTCCCGAAGAGGTGCAGAAGGCTGCCGTCCGCCGAGTGGCGCGGACGCCCCTGCGTCGCGATCCAGCGAAGGCTCCCGTCCGGGAGGATGACCCGGAGAACGAGGTCGTACGGCGTTCCCAGGACGGCGCGGCGGACGGCCTCCTCGAAAGGCTCGCGGTCGTCCGGGTGGAGGGTCCGGCAGAGCTCGTCGTGCGTCGGCGGACCCAGGACGGGATCCCGGCCGAAGATCGCGTACATCTGCTCCGACCACTGCGGCGTTCCCGTCGCGCCGTCGCAGCTCCAGTAGCCGATTCCGGCCATCTTCTGGGCGAGCTCGAGGAGCGCGAGCTGCTGCTCGACCTTCTCCTCGGCAGCCTTCCGCTCGGTGAGCGAGGAGATCATCCCGGCCAGGCCCGCGTAGTAGGCCGAGGCCGCCGAGACCTTCTCGCGGCTCCAGCGCGGGATGGCCGAGACCGAGGCGAGGTACTCCGCCTCGTCGAACCCGAACTCTCGCGCGCGGGCGCGAAACTGCTCCAGGTCGACGACGTCGTCGTCGAGGAAGAACGGACCGACGATCAGGTTCGCGACGGGACGGCCGGCGGCGACGATCGGGGTCGAGAACGCCGTGAGGCCGTTGAGGCACCGGTGGACCTTCACCTCGCCGAACGCCGCCTCCGAGGCGATCGTCGTATCGCTCTCCACGCAGGCCGCGTGCGTCCCGGGGTGGGCGAGGTGGAACCGCCGGCAGACCTCCTGCCCTCCTGTCCGGAGGACGAGGTTCCCTTCGAGGTCCTGGATCGCGGCAGGGATCCCCGTCAGGCGGTGGGAGCCGTCGAGGAGCGCGTGGAGGGCCGAAAGATCGACGAGGTCGGCGAGGCGTCTCTCCATCACGCGGCCCCGGCCCGGAAGATCCCGTCGAGGACCCCGGCCAGGTCGTCGACGGTGTCCGGCTTGGCGATCAGCGCCTTCACCCCGAGTCGAGCCGCAGCCGCTTCGTCTTCGGGCCGGATGTACCCCGAGGTGATCACGAGAGGAACCCCGGGCCGCGCGGCCAGGATCGCCGCGGCCACGTCGAAACCCGTCATCCCGGGCATCGAGATGTCGGTCACGACGGCGTCGTACGCCTCGGGCGCCCCCGTGAACGCGGCGACCGCCTCGGCGGGATCGGTGAACGTCGTCACCACGTAGCCGAGGCGGCCGAGGGACCGCCGGCTCAGGATCGCGACCGCCTCGTCGTCGTCCACGACGAGGATCCGCTCCGTCCGGCGTCGGCCGTCCTGCGGCGGCACGACCGGGGCGGGCTCGGCCGGCGCCTCGGCGGCCGGGAAATAGAGCGTGACCGTCGTCCCCCGTTCCGGCTTGCTCCGGAGCTCGACCGCGCCCCCGTGCGCCCGCATGATCCCGTGCACGATCGAGAGCCCGAGCCCCGTCCCCTCCCCGGTTCGCTTCGTCGTGAAGAAGGGGTCGAAGGCGCGGGCGCGCGTCGCGGGGTCCATTCCGCAGCCGTCGTCGCGCACGGAGAGGCAGACGTGGCGACCGCTCCCGATCCCGGGCGCCGCCGTCGCCGACTCCTCCCCCACGTCCCGGAGGGAGAGCTCGAGGTCGATCCGCCCCGGGCGGCGGCCGATGGCGTGGGCGGCGTTCGTCACGAGGTTCACGACGGCCTGATGGACCTGACCGGGATCGACCGCCACGGGTGGGAGCGCTTCGTTCCAGGCCGTTCGAATCGCGATCTCGGCAGGCAGCGTCGCGCGGAGGAGGCGCAGGGCCTCGTCGACGACGGGAGCGAGCGACCCGACGGCGAGCGCTCTCTCCTCGGGGCGCGCGAAGGCGAGGATCTGCTTCACGAGCGCGACGGCGCGAAGCCCCGCCCGGTCGATCTCGGCGACGAGGTCGCGGACGGGGTGCCCGACGGGAAGCTCCTCGGCCGCGAGCGTGGCGTTCCCCCGGATCGCCATGAGGACGTTGTTGAAGTCGTGCGCCACCCCGCCGGCCAGCGTTCCGAGCGCCTCCAGCTTCTGCGTCCGGAGCTGGGCCTCCTCGGCCCGCTTGCGTGCGGTGACGTCCTGGCTCGTGCCGACGATCGCGACGGCCCGCCGTTCGCTTCCCTCGCCGGCGTATTGGATCCGGACGAAAACCGAAAGCCAGCGGATCTCTCCGTCCGGCCGGACGATTCGGTACTCGAGCGATCCCCGCTCGTCCTCCGGAATCCCGCGCGCCGCCCCGCCGATCGCCTCGTTGACCGCCCCGACGAGCAGGGGGACGTCGTCCGGGTGAATTCGGGCGAGGACCTCCTCGAACGGGACCTCCTCGACCTCCACTCCGAACTGCCGCTTCGCTCTCTCGTCCCCGCGGACCCGTCCCGTCCGCAGGTCGTTGAACCAGATCCCGAGGTCGGCCGCGTCCGCGGCGAGCCGGAGCCGCCCCTCGCTCTCGCGCAGGGCGTCCTCGGCCTTCCGGCGCGCCAGCTCCTGAGCGAGCGCCTGCGAGACCGTCGTCAGGCTCCCGAGCCAGTAGCGGGCGTCCCGGCGGGAGACTCGATCGGCGAGCGCGATCGTCCCGACGACCTCGCCCCTCAGGACCACCGGCACGCAGAGGAAGGTCTCGACGGCGAGCCTGCGGAGCGACTCGTGCCGGTACCCTTCGCGGGTCCGCGCGCGGACCTCGCAGCAGGCCGTGCCGGTGGTGGCGACGACGCCGGAGAGCGTTTCGGCGACGGGGACCCGCATCCCCGGCTCGACACCTGGCATCCCGGCGACCCCGGCGAAAACCATTTCGCCCTTCTCCCGGTCGTAGAGCTCGATACCGACGAGGGGAAAGCGGAGGAGCGACGAGAGGCTCTCGGCCGCGTGGGCGTAGATCTCCGAGACGGGGAGCGCTTGCTGGAAGTGCCTCGAGATCCGCGCGATGGCGGAGAGTTCGCCCTGGGCCCGGCGCTGCGCCGTGATGTCGACGAACGAGACGACGACCTGCCGGAGGTGTCCCTGGGGCGTCCTCTCGGGAAAGGCCGTCGCGACGGCCCAGCTGTCCTCTCCCGACGCCGGGTCGTGCATTCCGATGACGAGGTTCTCGAGAGGCTCTCCGGTCGCGACCACGCGGCTCACCGGGTACTCCGCCGCTTCCAGCCGCCGGCCCTGGGCGGAAAGGAAGGACCAGGCCGGATCGACGGCTTCCTTCCCGAGGAGCTGGTCGTGGCTGAGGCCCAGAATGCGGCACGCCTGCGGGTTCGCGAAGAGGATCCGGGTGTCCGGCCCGTGGACGACGACCCCGGCCTGAAGGTTCTCGACGAGTTGGCGATACTGCTCCTCGCTCTCCTCGAGGGAGGCGACGAGCCGTTCCTTCTCCGCCAGCATCCGGCCCAGCTCCGAGGTCCGGGTCGCGACGGCGGAGAGGACGCCCGCGACCGCCGCGTAGTACCCCATCACGGTCGCGACCCGCTCGCGGCTCCAGCGCGGCACCCGCCCGACGGCCGCCAGGTAGGCCGCCTCGTCGAACCCGAGACGGCGGGCGCGCTCGCGGAAGGCGTCGAGGTCCAGGGTTTCGTCCTCGTAGAAGAACTGACCCACGAAGAGGTTCCCGACGTGGCGGTCCGCCTCGAACAGGGGCGCCGAGACGTCCCAGAGGCCGTTTCCGCAGCGGCTCTCGCAGTACGTCCCCGGCGGGACCTTCCGGGCCGGGAGCGTGTCGCTCTCGACGCACGCCGCTCTCGTCTCGGGATGCAGCCGGTGGAACCGGCCGCAGACGTCCTGCCACTCGGACTTCAGAAGGACGTTCCCGTCGAGGTCGACGATCGCGGCGGGGATCCCCGTCAGCTCGAAGGCGCCGTCCACGAGGGTCCTGAGGACGGCGACGTCGAGAATCTGGCCGAGGGGACGATTCGAGAGGCCCGGATCGGGCTCGGATCCCACCCCTCCGGGCTCCTCGACAGGGCCCCGCGCCCCACTCATCGGCTGACCGGACATCATAGCTTTCGCCTTCGCGGCAGCCCCCCCGGGCTCCCAGGGTTTTAGGGTTCGATCTTCGTCCCGAGGACCTTCAGGAACGCCGCGAGCCAGGCCGGGTGCGCGGGCCAGGCGGGGGCGGTGACGAGGTTCCCGTCGACGTGCGCGGCGTCGACCGGGATGTTCATGTAGGTCCCGTCGGCACGCGTCACGTCGGGACCGCAGGCCGGGTAGGCGCTGCACTCGCGCCCGCCGAGGACCCCGGCGGCGGCGAGGAGCTGCGCGCCGTGGCAGACCGCCGCGATCGGCTTGCTGGCCGCGGCGAAGTGCCGGACGATCTCGATCACTTTTTCGTTCAGCCGGATGTACTCGGGGGCGCGCCCGCCCGGAATGAGCAGCGCGTCGTAGTCGGCCGCCTTCACGTCGTCGAACGAGGCGTTCAGGGCGAAGAGGTGCCCCGGCTTCTCCGTGTAGGTCTGGTCCCCCTCGAAATCGTGAACGGCGGTCTTCACCTTGTCTCCCGCCTTCTTCCCGGGGCAGACCGCGTGGACCGTGTGCCCCACCATCAGGAGCGCCTGGAACGGGACCATCACCTCGTAGTCCTCTACGAAATCGCCGACGAGAAACAGGATCTTCTTCACGCTCATCTGGTCCTCCGCTCGATTCGGATCCCGGGGCGTCCGCAACGCCGCCGCGCCACCTCGCATCCTACCGCCGGCGTGGGAAGCGGGCTCGCGTCCCGTCGCGGTTCCGGGCGCCCGGCCCTATCCGCCGGTCCGGACGATCTCGAGGATCCGCGCCCCGTACCGTTCCATCCTCGACGGACCGATGCCGCCGATGGCGGCGAGCTCGGTCTCCGAGCGCGGCCTCCGGGCTGCGATGTCCAGGAGCGTCAGGTCGGTCAGGATCCGGAACGCGGGGAGGCGGTGCCTTTTCGCCTCCTCGAGGCGCCACCGGCGGAGAGCGTCGACGAGCGCAGGAAGCGCGCCCGGCGCCTCGAGCCCGGGCTTCGGCTTCGGCTTCGTTCCCTCTCCCCGCGAGCTCTCTCCCCGGGAGGCGGTGGCCGCCTTCGCGACGGGCTTCGGGAGAGGCTGCCGTTTCGGAACGGCGGCCTTCGCCTTCTTCTTCCTCGCGGCGGTCGCGGGCGGGACCGCGACGCGCGCGTCGATCGCCGCCCCCGGCCGGCTCCCCTCGCCCGTGAGGAAGACGCGGCGGAAACGGATGATCCGCCCGTCCTTCTCGAACTCGTCGTCCTCGATCCTCACGAGCGCCGCGCGGACGAGGCCGCCGAGGAGGTCCTCGAACGCCCGCCGGTCTACCGCCGGGAACTGCCTCGCGACCTCTCCGTGGAGCTGCCCCGTCGTCTGGCCGTCGCGCGAGCGGAGGAGCTCGAGGGCGCGGCGGAGCGCCGCCTCCTCCATCGGGTTCGTCCTGCGCATCGTCGTGGCGATCCCGTCCAGAGGCGCGCAGAAGTCGCACTGCCCGCAGGGGGCGCCGTCGTCCTCCTCGTCGCCGAAGTGGCGGACGAGCTGGAGCATCCGGCAGATCGGCCCGTCGGCGAAGCGGCGCATCAGGACGAGCTGCGTCTTGCGGTGCTCGCGCTGCTCCTCGTAGGCGCGCTGCCAGCCTTCCTTCCCGCGCGAGACGTCCCCCTCGGGGGTGATGACGGCGCCGCCGAAGGTCCAGAGCTTCTCGAGCGCCTTCTGGAAGACGTCCCCTTCGAGCGAGACGAGCTGCTGGAGCCCCTCCGTCGGGACCGGCTCGTCCTTCAGCGCGCGGAAGATCTCCTCGACGACCGGCGTCTCGGGGTAGTCGCGCCCGAGGAAGAACTCGTGCGTCCGGATGTCGCCGTACGAATGGAGGAGGATGGCCCGCGACGGAAGGCCGTCGCGCCCCGCGCGGCCGATCTCCTGGTAGTACCCCTCGACGCTCCCCGGCAGCCCCGTGTGGATCACCGTCCTCACGTCCGCCTTGTCGATCCCCATGCCGAACGCGATCGTCGCGACGATGACGTCCGCCTTCCCGGCGAGGAACCGCGCCTGCACGTCGTCGCGGTCCCGCGCGGTCATCCCCGCGTGGTAGGCCACCGCCCGCAGGTCACGCTTCAGCTCTCCCGCCAGCGCCGTCGCCTCCTTGCGCGTCGGCGTGTAGACGATGGCGGGGCGCCGCCCCTCTTCGGCCAGGATCTCCTTCACCAGCTCCCCGCGGCGGCTCGGCGGCACCTCGGCCACCTCCACCGCGAGGTTCGTCCGGCGGAAGCCGTGGATGAATCGCCCCGCGTTCACGAGGCCGAGCTGGGCCCGGACGTCGTCCTGGACGCGCGGCGTCGCCGTCGCCGTCAGCGCGATGACGGGCGCCGGGCGAAGGAGCGGGAGCCGCGCGCCGAGGAGCCGGTAGTCGGGCCGGAAGTCGTGCCCCCAGTGGGAAATGCAGTGGGCCTCGTCGACGGCGACGAGCGCCGGGGTCCGCTTCGCCAGCATCTCGGGGAAACCCGGCACCGAGAGGCGCTCGGGGGCGATGAAGAGGAAGTCGAGCTTTCCGGCGAGGTAGTCGAGGCAGACCTGCCGCGACGCCGCCCGGTCGCGCCCCGAGTGGATCCGCTCGGCGGCCAGGCCCAGCGCCTGCATCTTCGCCACCTGGTCTTCCATCAGCGCGATGAGGGGCGAGACGACGAGGGTCGTCCCGGCGCGAGCGAGCCCCGGCAGCTGGTAGCAGAGCGACTTCCCCGCCCCCGTCGGCATCACGAGCAGCGCGTCGCGCCCCTCGACGACGGCCCGGCAGACCGCCTCCTGGTACGGCCGGAACGCGTCGTGGCCGAACACCCCCTTCAGAAGCCCGCCGAGCCGCTCCGGCGGCACCGGCTCCCGCGGCGGACGCGGCGGCGCGCCCGCACCGGCCGGGCGCCTCCCCGGGGCCGCAACGTCCGATCGTGGCCCCGATATTTCCGTGTCCTTCGAATCCCTCGTCGTCCCCGAGGCCCCCGAGGCCCCCGAGGCCCGGGAAGCCCCCGATTCCGTGCCAGGCGTGAAACCGTGTATTACTGGCGTAATACACGGTTTCACGCCTGGCACGGATCCCCCGGAGCCCCCGGGCACCGCTCCCCCGACCAAGCTCCCGGCGGATCCCGCGGCACCGGCGGCGCCCGGTCCGGCCGCCGTCCCCGGCGCCCGCGGCGCTCCCGGCGTGCGGCGGAACGCCTCGCCGACGACCTCCGTCACGTATTCCTCGATACCCTTCATGAAGGTCTCGAGCCGGCCGTCGCCCTTCTGCAGGCGGGCGAGCTGGGCTTCCCAGCGTCCGGTCAGGGCGGGGCTCTTCACCGACTCCGGCACGAGGGCGATCAGGCGGATCCCCTTGTCGGTCGCCGAGAAGGCTTTCCCGGTCCGTTCCGCGTAGCCCCGCGTCAGGAGCGTCTCGAGGATCTCCGCTCGCGTCGCGGGGGTCCCGAGGCCGTTCTCCTTCATCGCCTCGGCGAGCTCCTTCTCGTCGAGAGTCCTCCCGGCCGTTTCCATCGCGGTCAGGAGCGTCGCGTCGGTGAAGCGCTTCGGAGGGCGGGTCTTCCGCTCCACGCCCGCCACGTCGACCACCTTCTCCCGCTGGCCGCGGGCGAGGCCCGGCGGCAGCTCGGACTCCTCTCCGTCGTCGTCCTTCTTTCGCGACGCCGGCTCGGGCTCCACCGCCTTCCACCCCGCCTCGACGACCATCGTGCCGCTCGAGCGGAACCGGTCGACGACGCGGACGGGCGCCGCCTTCGAGGCCGGGGTTCGCGCCGCCGCTTCCCCGGCCTTCTCTTCGGCCGCTTCGGCCGCTACAGCCTGGCCCGGGCTCCCGACCGCCGTCACGACCGTCGTCGTCGCGGCGACGTGCTCGTCGTGCCAGGCCGCGAGGAGCCGGCGCACCACGAGGTCGTAGAGCGCCTGCTCCTCCCGGTCGAGGTCCCTCGGGGCGGTCGGCGTCGGGACGATGGCGTGGTGGTCGCTCACCTTCGCGTCGTCCACGTACCGCGCGCCGAGCGGCTTCTCTCCTGTCCCCTTCGCGAAGAGCTTCCCCCAGGCCGGCTCGAGGGCGTGAATCACCTTCGGCAGCGTGGCGGCGACGTCGCGCGAGAGGTGGCGGCTGTCGGTCCGCGGGTAGGTGATCGCCTTCTTCTCCTCGTAGAGCCGCTGCGCCACCTCGAGCGTCTTCTTCGCGCTCCAGCCGAGGAGGCGGTTCGCGTGGCGCTGCAGCTCGGTGAGGTCGAAGAGGAGGGGCGGCGGAACCCGGCGCGTCTTCGACTCGACCGACTCGATCGCCGCGTCTCCCGACTTCACCCGCGCCACGATCGCCGCGGCGTCCGCCCCGTCCTTCGGGAGGCGCCGTCCGCCGTCCTCCTTCTTCGCCGGGTCGAACCAGGTCCCCTTGTACCGCCCCGTCTCCCCCTCGAACGTCGCGAGGACCTCGAGGTACTCCTCCGGGACGAAGGCTCGGATCGCCAGCTCCCGCTCGACGAGCATGGCGAGGGTCGGCGTCTGGACGCGCCCCACCGAGAGCTTCTCGTCGGTGGCGAGCGTGAAGGCGCGCGAGAAGTTCATCCCGACGAGCCAGTCGGCCCGGCTCCGGCCGCGCGCCGCGTCGGCGAGCCGGTCGTACTCCTTCGCCGGCTTCAGCCGCGCGAGGCCGTCGCGGATCGCGTCGGGCGTCAGCGACGAGATCCAGAGCCGCTTCACCGGCTTCCTGCAGCCGGCCTGCTCGTAGAGCTGCCGGAAGATCAGCTCCCCTTCGCGCCCCGCGTCCGTCGCGCAGACGACCTCGGTCACCCGCGGATCGGAGAGGACCTTCCGCACCGCCTCGAACTGCTCCTTCACCCGCTCCTGGACGACGAGGGGCCACGCCTCCGGGAGAATCGGCAGCCGGTCGCGCCGCCAGCTCTGCCACTCGGGGCGCATCTGCCCCGGCTCGGCGAGCGCGACGAGGTGGCCGATCGCCCAGGTCACGACGTGCCCCGGCCCCCAGAGGCACCCCGTCCCCCGTTTTGCGGCACCCAGCACCGCCGCAATGTCCCTGGCGACGGACGGTTTCTCGGCGACGACGGCGACGAAGGCGGGCTCCGGCATGGACGAGGGAGTATGAGTCAGCCGACGCCGCGCTTGCGGGAACGCTCCCGGGTTCCTATGCTGGCAAGTCGTGGACGACGACCGCGCCGCAGGGAAGAGGGACGCCCTCGCGGTCCGGGTCCACGCCTCTCTCGTCCGCGCTCTCCCCGACTTCGTCTGGGTGAAGGACGCCGACGGCGTCTACCTCGCCTGCAACGAGACGTTCGAGCGATTCTTCGGAGCGGGCTCGCGCGGACGGATCGACGGCAAGACGGACTTCGACCTCTTCCCGGCGAAGAACGCCGCCACCTCGCAGGTCAACGACCAGCTCGCCCTCGCCGGCGACGGCCCGATCGTCGTCGAGGAGGAGATCTTCTTCCCCGGCATCGCCGAGCCGAGAGTGTTCGAGTCGGTCAAGGGCCCCCTCCGCGACGGCGACGGGGTGCTCCTGGGCGTCTTCGGCTCCGCGCGGGAGGTGACCGAGGCGCGAGCCGCCGAGGACCGCCTCGCGCTGCAGGACCAGGTCCTCGGGATGATCGCCGCCGGCGAGCCGCTGGCGGCGACGCTCGAGGCCCTGGCGCGGGCAGTCGAGGCGCAGTGCCCCGGCTCGACGGCGGCCATCCTCATTCTCGATCCCGACGGAGTCCGGCTCCGCCTCGCGGCCGCCCCGAGCGCGCCGGACGCGCTCCTCTCGGCCCTCGCGGAGCTGACCGTCCGGGAAGGGTCGGGCGCCACCGGCACGGCCGCCTTCCGCCGGGAGCAGGTCCTCGTCGAGGACGTCGCGACCGACCAGTTCTGGACGGCCCATCACGAGACCGCCCGCCAGAGCGGCATCCGGTCCGGGCTGGCGACGCCGATCCTCAGCCGCGACCAGACCCTCCTCGGAACCCTGACCGTCTACTGGCAGGCGACCGGTGCCCCCAGCCAGCGCCAGCGCCGGCTCTCCAGCCTCGCGACCCGCATCGCGGCGATCGCCATCTCGCGAAGCCGCGAGGAGGAGGCCCTTCGCGAGAGCCAGGAGCGCTACCGCCTCGTCTCGGAGAACGGGACCGACGTCATCTGGCTCTTCGACTTCGCCCGGAACCGTTTCACGTGGATCAGCCCGTCGGTCGAGGGGCTGCTCGGCTTCACCGCGGAAGAGGCCCTTCAGCGGTCGATCGCCGAATCGCTCAGCCCCGAAGCGCTGCGGTTCGTGGAGAACGAGCTCGCCGCCCGGCTCGCCCGCCTGGCGGCGCACGACGAGACGGCGCGGAGACAGATGGCCGAGCTGGACCAGACCCGCAAGGACGGCACGACGGTGCCGACCGAGGTCATGACGACCCTCATCGCCGACGCCGGGGGACGGGTCACGCACATGCAGGGCGTCAGCCGCGACATCAGCGAGCGGCGGAGGGCCGAGACCGCCCGGGAGGAGGAGGCCGCCTTTCGAGACGCTCTCATCGAAGCCTCCGCCGACGGGATCGCCGTCATCAGCCAGCAGCACCAGGTCATCCACGCCAACCGCCGGTTCGCGGAGATGCTCGGCTACGACCGGGGGGAGGTGACGGGCCTCCACACGTGGGACTGGGAGGCCTCCCTCACCGAGGCCGAGATCCGGGCCCAGTTCGCCGAACTCGAGTCGATCCGGAAAACCTTCGAGACGCGGCATCGACGCAAGGACGGCTCGCTCTTCGACGTCGAGGTGAGCGCCTCGGGCCTCCGATACGGCGGCGAGGGCGTCGTGCTGACCATCTCCCGCGACATCACCGACCGAAAGAGAGCCGAGGCCGCCCGCGAGACGCTGAAGGACCAGCTGATGCAGGCCCAGAAGATGGAGTCGGTGGGGCGGCTCGCCGGAGGGGTGGCGCACGATTTCAACAACATGCTCTCGGTCATCCAGGGGCACGCGGCGCTCGCTCTCGAGCAGACCGCCCCGGGGAGCCCGGTCCGCGAAAGCCTGATCGAGATAGAACGAGCCGCGCAGCGCTCGGCCCGCCTGACGCAACAGCTCCTCACGTTCGCCCGAAAGCAGAGCGCCGACCCTCGCCGGATCGATCTGAATGCCGCCGTCGGCAGGGTCCGCGGGATGCTCGACCGTCTCCTGGGCGAGGAGGTGGAGCTCGTCTTTCGCCCGGCGGAAAATCTCTGGCCGGTCCGGGTCGATCCCGCGCAGGTGGAGCAGCTCCTGGCGAATCTCTGCGTCAACTCCCGGGACGCCATCTCCGGCACGGGGCGAATCACGCTCGAGACCGCCAACGTCACGCTCGACGAGGCGTGGTGCGCCACGCGCCCCGGCTCGCGGCCCGGGCCTTTCGTGAGGCTCGCGGTGGACGACGACGGCTGCGGGATGAGCGCGACCGTCCGGGCCCACCTCTTCGAGCCGTTCTTCACGACGAAGGAGGTCGGGAGAGGCACGGGCCTCGGCCTCGCCACGGCCTACGGAATCGTCCAGCAGGCCGGCGGCTTCATCGACGTCGAAAGCGCGGAGGGAGAAGGTTCCTCCTTCCGGATCCACTTCCCGCGCTGCGAGGAACCGGGCCCCGCCGCCGTCGCCTCCCCGCCGGCGGAAGCTCCCCGTGGTGGCGGCGAGACGATCCTCGTCGTCGAGGACGAGCCGGCACTCCTCCGGCTCGTCGCGACGATGCTCGAGGAGCTGGGCTACCGCGTCCTCGCCGCCGGCTCCCCCCAGGCCGCGCTCGAGCTGGCCGGCCGCCACGCCCGCGAGCTCCGGCTCCTTCTGACCGACGTCGTCATGCCCGGAATGAACGGTCGCGACCTCGCGGCGCGCGTCACCGGCCTCCTTCCCGGTCTTCCCTGCCTCTTCATGTCGGGCTACACCGCCGACGTCATCGCGCATCGCGGCCTTCTCGGCGCGGGCGTGCAGCTCCTCTCCAAACCGTTCTCGCCGCTCGGGCTCGCCGTCCACGTGCACGGGGCGCTCCACCTTCCGGCAGGGGCGGCTTCCGGCCCGGGCCAGCCGCCCGGCGCCGCGGCCGACGCCGTGCCTTCCGGCGGCAGGCGCGTGCTCTACGTCGACGACGAGACGGCCCTCGTCGTCCTGATGAAGCGGGTCCTTTCCCGGCTCGGGCACGAGGTGACGGCCCTCTCGGATCCCTCCGCCGCGCTCGAGGCCTTCCTCGCGGCCCCCCTTTCCTACGATGCCGTCGTCTCCGACCTCTCGATGCCGGGAATGCCCGGGCTCGAGCTGGCCCGGCGCGTCCTCGAAGCGCGGCCCGGCATCGCCGTGATCCTCACCTCGGGCTACGTTTCCGAGGAAGACGAGGGATCCGCCCTCGCCGCCGGCGCGCGGGCCCTCGTCCCCAAGCCCCTCACGGTCGAGGAGCTGGGGCGAGCTCTCGACAGCCTTCTCCGGCAGGGCTGAGCGCGGCGGAAGGAGGAGTTCGGCCATGAACGGCGTCCCGCGCGGCTCCCTCGAATCCGTCGCCAGCCGGCTCCTGGCGGTCGAAAAGGCCCTCGCCGGCCTTCTCGGCGACACCGGCACCGGCGTCCCGGGCGCCGCGGCCCAGGGATCGGAGTCCCCGCCAGAGGCCCAGGCCGTCCTCCGGGAATCCGTCCGCGAGCTCGCCGATGCCAGGGAGGGGCTCCAGGGCTTCCTCTCGAGAAGGTCCGACGGAGTGGAGGAGACGGCCCGGGACCTCAGCCACGGCAGGGCCGACCCCGTTTTGGAGAGCTTCGGGCCGAAGAGCGTCGCCTTTTTCCTCGCCTCCGCCGTGCGGGCCGCCAACGTCGGCCTCTTTTCCTGGGACCTCGCGAGCGGAAAGGTCTGGTACTCCGAGGAGTGGAAGCGGCAACTGGGGTTTTCGCGCCAGGAGGTGGGCAACGACCTCGCCGAGTGGGAGAGGCGTGTCCACCCGGAGGACCTTCCCGGCTCCCTCGTCAACGTCCGGTCGCTCCTGGAGAGCGGCCGGACCGATTCGCACGACAACTTCCGGATGCGTCACCGCGACGGCAGCTGGCGCTGGATCCAGAGCCACGCGTCCGTCGTCCGCGACGACGACGGGCGCCCCGTGCGGATCGTCGGCGCCCACGTCGACGGGACCGACGTCCTCGAGGCCCGGGAGGCCGGAAGCGCGGCCGAAGCCGACCGCCGGGCGGCCGTGGAGATGCTGCGGCTCCAGCACGCCGCGATGCCGATCGCCTGCATCCTCGTCTCCCCCAACCTGACGGTCCTCGACTGGAACCCCGCGGCCGAGCGGATTTTCGGCTACTCGGCGGCGGAGGCGATCGGCCGGCCGAAGACCGAGCTGACCGTTCCGCCCGATCGGGCGGCCAGCTTCCGGGCTTTCGTCGCCGAGCTCCTCAGAGACGGCAGGCCCTCCGTGGCCAGGGCCGTCAACCAGACGAAGGACGGCCGGAAGATCGTCTGCGAGTGGCACGACACCCCCGTCTTCGACGACTCGGGGAGGGCCGTCGGCGTCCTGTCGATGGCCCGCGACGTCACCGAGATGGTCCGGCTCGAGACCGAGAGCGCCCGGCTGGGCCGCATCGTCGAGGACTCGCTCGGCGAGGTCTACGTCTTCGACGCCGGCACCCTGAGGTTCCGGAGCGTCAACCACGGGGCCGCCGCCAATCTCGGCTACACACGGGAGGAGCTGCTCCTCCTCACGCCCCTCGACCTGAAGCCCGAGTTCACTCCGGAAGCCTTCGAAGAGCTTCTCGCCCCCCTCCGGACCGGGGAAGTGCGCCTCCGCAGATTCGAGACGAGCCACCAGAGGAAGGACGGATCCCGCTACCCGATCGAGGTCCTCCTGCAGGCATCCGAGGGCGAGGGGGACCCCGTCTTCGTCGCGATCATCCAGGACATCGGCGACCGCCGCCGCGCCGAGGAGGAGCAGCGCCTGGGCCAGGAGCTCACCACCGACCTCCTCGCGCTCTCGCGCCGGACCGCCGGAGACGAGAGGGAGCTGAGCCAGCTCGCGATCGACGCCGCCGTCCGCCTGACGAGAAGCACGATCGGGTACCTCCACGTCGTTCACGACGACGAGGTCCATCTCGACCTCTTCGCCTGGTCCTCGGGCGTGAAGGAGGAGTGCCGGATTCCCGCCGCCGACCCCTACCCGATGTCGGCTGCCGGCGTCTGGGCCGAAGCGCTCCGGCAACGTCGTCCGATCATCCACAATGACTATCCGTCCCTCCCGGGCCGCCACGGGTATCCGGAGGGCCACCCGCACCTCCTCCGCCACGCCAGCGTTCCGGTCTTCGACGACGACGGCCGGGTCGTGATGATCGCCGGCGTCGGAAACTCCCTCCGCCCCTACGACGAGCGCGACACCGGGCGGCTTCAGGTCGTCATGCACGAGCTCTGGCGCCTCCTCGCCCACCGGAGGGCGGAAGAGAACGTGAAGCGGCTCGCCGTCGAGCTCGAGGCGCGGGTGACGGAACGGACGGCCGAGCTCGAGAACGCCAACCGCGAGCTGGAGTCGTTCTCCTACTCGATCTCCCACGACCTCCGGGCCCCGCTGCGGGCGATGGACGGCTTCGGCCAGATCCTCCTCGAGGACTACTCCGCCGACCTCGACGCCGACGGCAGGAGCCACGTCGAACGGATCCGGGCCAGCGCGAGAAGGATGGGCCAGCTCGTCGACGACCTCCTTCGCCTCTCGCGCATCTCCCGCGCGGAGCTGACGAAGGAGGACGTCGACCTCTCGGCCCTGGCCGAGGGGATCGGAGCCGAGCTGGCGGTGGCCGAGCCCGGCCGGGTCGTCCGGCTCTCCGTCTCCGCGGGTCTGAGGGTTCGGGCCGACCCGTCGCTCCTGAAGATCCTCCTGGAGAACCTCCTCCGAAACGCCTGGAAGTTCACCTCGCGGCTCGAGGAGGCCCACGTCTGGGTGGAAGGCTCCGGCGACGGCGGCAATCCGCTGATCCAGGTCCGCGACGACGGTGCCGGTTTCGACCGGGCCCACGCCAGGTCTCTCTTCAAGCCGTTCCACAGGCTTCACCGGCCCGACGAGTTCGACGGGACCGGCATCGGCCTTGCGATCGTCGAGAGAATCGTCCGGCGGCACGGCGGCCACGTCGAGGCGGACGGCGTGCCGGGCCGCGGCGCGACCATCCGCTTCCGCCTGGGCGAGGCCCCGGCTGCCGAAACGCGCTGAGTAAGAAGGGAACCGGGCGGCGGCGTTACCGCGGGGCCGTTCGTCGTCCATATCGTTGCGCTTCGAAATGAGCGCACGGGCGGGCCCGGCGGAGATATCCTCGGCCGGCGGAGGGGACATCTCATGGCCAGACTCGTCATCCTCGGAGCCGGAATCGCGGGGCAGACGGCGGCCCTGCACGCGCGGCGCAGGCTCGGCCGCGACCACGAGGTCGTCGTCGTCTCGCCGAACAGCAGGTGGAACTGGATCCCCTCCAACATCTGGGTCGGCGTGGGGGTGATGACGCCCGAGCAGGTCACCTTCCCGCTCCGGCCCGTGTACGAGAAGACCGGAATCACCTTCGTGCAGGGCCGGGCCGTGAGCGTTCACCCGGAGGGGGACGGCGATGCCGGCAGGCCGTACGTGAAGGTCGAGCTCACCGAGCCCGGGAAGACGGGCCAGGAGGAGCGGGTTCCGTACGACTGGCTGATCAACGCCACCGGCCCGAAGCTCAACTTCGACGCCACGCCGGGCCTCGGGCCGTCGAAGAACACCGTCTCCGTCTGCACCTTCGACCACGCCGCGCACGCGTCGAAGGCCTTCGACGAGACCGTCGCGCGGATGAAGGCGGGAGAGAAGCAGACGCTCCTCGTCGGCACCGGCCACGGCAACTGCACCTGCCAGGGGGCCGCCTTCGAGTACATCTTCAACGTCGAGTTCGAGCTCAGGCGCCGCGGCGTCCGCGACAAGGCCCGGGTCGTCTGGCTCTCCAACGAGCACGAGCTGGGCGACTTCGGGATGGGCGGCATGTTCATCCGGCGCGGCGGCTACGTCACCCACAGCCGCGTGTTCACCGAGTCGCTCTACACCGAACGCGGCATCGAGTGGATCACCCGCGCCGGGGTGAAGGAGGTCGCGCCCGGAGAGGTGTCGTACGAGACCCTCGACGGCGACGAGCGGTCGCTGAAGTTCGACTTCGGCATGCTCCTGCCGCCGTTCTCCGGCGTCGGCCTGAAGGCGTTCGACCGCTCGGGCGCCGACGTGACCGCGTCGGTCTTCGCCCCGAGCGGCTTCATGCTCGTCGACGGCGACTACGCGAAGAAGCCCTACGAGGAGTGGAGCCCCGAGGACTGGCCACGGACCTACCAGTCCCCGAAGTACCCGAACGTCTTCGCCGTCGGCATCGCCTTCGCGCCGCCGCATGCCATCTCCAAGCCGATGACGAGCCCGAAGGGAACCCCCATCTTCCCGACTCCCCCGCGGACCGGAATGCCCACCGGCGTCATGGCCCGGGAGGTCGCGTTCAACATCGTCGACATGATCAACGGGAAGGCCACGGCTCCGACGCGCCACGCCTCGCTCGCCCACATGGGAGCCGCCTGCATCGCGTCGGCCGGCGCCGGCCTCTTCAGGGGAACGGCCGTCTCGATGACCCTGTTCCCGATCGTCCCCGACTTCCGGAAGTACCCGGACACGGGACGGGACCTCGGCTGGACCTTCGGGGAGATCGGCCTCGCCGGGCACTGGATCAAGCACCTCCTCCACTTCGGATTCATCTACAAGGCGAAGGCGAACCCCCTCTGGGCGATGGTGCCGGAATGAACGAGACGAAGAGCCCCGTCGAGACCCGGACCCCTTTCGGTCAGACCTACTACCCGCCGGTCCCGACCGAGTTCACGAAGAAGATGCGGACGAACCTCTTCTGGCAGCTGCTGCGGTTCGTCGTCATCAACGTGAAGATCCTGAGGATGGTCCGCAAGCACTGACCGGCAGGGCGCGCCGCGCGCGGCGGGCCCGCTACACCGGCACGTCGAGCCAGCCTCCCCGGGCGAGGTGGTGCGCGGCTTCCTCCGCCGGCGCGGGCCGGGCGAAGTAGTACCCCTGCGCGAGGTCGCACCCCATCGCCCGGAGCGTGCGCGCGCTCTCCCGGTTCTCGACCCCCTCCGCCACGACGCCGAGCTCGAGGCTGTGGGCGAGCTGCACCGTGGAGCGGACGATGGCGAGGCTCCTCGGCCCCGTCGCCATGTCGGCGATGAACGACTGGTCGATCTTCAGGACGTCCACCGGAAGCCGCTTGAGGTAGGAGAGGGAGGAGTAGCCGGTGCCGAAGTCGTCGATGGCCAGGCGCGACCCCGACGCCGTGATCCGCGCGAGGGAGGTGAACGCCGTCTCGGGGTCGGCCATGATCGCCGTCTCGGTCAACTCGTACTCCAGGAGCGCGGGGTTCACGCCCGCCTCCCGGACGATCTCCTCGAGCATGTCCGGAAAGCTCCGGTCGAGGATGTTGCGCATGGAGAGGTTGATCGCCATGGTGAGCCGCGGGAACTCGCGATTCCAGACGGCCAGCTGGCGGAGGGCCTCCTTCACGACCCAGCCCGTCAGCGGCCGCATCAGGTCGGTCGCCTCCGCCAGGGGGACGAACCGTCCCGAAAGCAGGAGGCCGAGCCGCGGGTGCCGCCACCTCACGAGCGCCTCGAACCCCTCTATGAAGCCGTACTGCAGGGCCACCGTCGGCTGGAAGTGGAGGACGAGCTCCCCGTCGCGGATCCCCTTTCCGAGCTCGGAGAGGAGCGCGAGGCGTTCCGGCGTGTGCTGGTCCAGCTCCCGCGCGTAGACCGCCACGCCCCCGGGCGTTCTCTTGGCGTCGTGGAGCGCCACGTCCGCGCAGCGAAGCAGCTCGTGACTGTCGCGTCCCTGCTCCGGGAGGAGGGCGACGCCGGCGCTCGCCCCGATCTCCAGCCCCATGCCCGCGACCCGGAGCGGCTGCGAAAGCTCCGAGAGGAGGAGGCGCGCTTCGGCGGCGACCTCGCCGAGGCTTTCCGCACCCGGCAGGACGACGGCGAACTCGTCACCGCCGAGCCGGAAGACGTCGGCCGGACGAGCCCTGGCGCGCGCCTGGAGGCGGGCGACGACCTCGACGAGGATCTCGTCTCCCACCGTGTGACCGAGCGTGTCGTTGATCTCGCGGAATCGGTCGAGGTTGACGACGACGAGCCCGGCCCTGGCCGGCCATTCGCCTCCCGCCGTGAGACGGAGGAGGCGCCTGTGGAAGCCGGCCCGGTTCGGGAGACCGGTGGGAAGGTCGTGGAACGCGAGGTGCTCGAGGTCGGCGACGAGCCGGGCGTTGGCGACCGCGAGGGAGACGGCGCGGGCGATTCCGTGGAAGGTGTCGATCTCCAGAGGGCTGATCTCGCGTTCGGTCGGGAAGATGACGTTCACGGTGCCGAGCGGCCTCTCCCCGTGGGTCAGGGGAATGCAGAAGCCGGTGGAGAGACCCCGTTCCGAGAGCGCCCCCACGACCGGGTGGAGGTCGCGGCGGTCGAGGTTGCCGCGCCGGATCGTCACGATCCGGCGTTCCCGCACGGCCAGCCCGCTCGCGCTCCCCTCGAGAGGCAGGAGGGCGCCGAGGCTCATCTCCCGCTCGGTGAAGCCCCGCCCGGTCACCATCCGGAGCGGCCCCTTCTCCCCCTCGAGCAGGTAGAAGGCGACGAGGGGGGCCTGGCTGTGCCGGGCCAGGACGTCGACGGTTTCGGCGGCGATGGCTTCGACGGCGAGCCGCTTCTGGAACCGCTGGCTGAGGTCGTTCACGAGCTGAAGCGCCTCGTTGCGCGCCTCCAGCTCGGCCTTCGCCGCCAGGAGCTCGTTCAGGAACGCCCGGGTCGGCGCGCCTCCGCCGGGTCCGCCCTCGGCGGCCTCCTCGCACTCCCCGGGGTCGTCACTGGCGCGCCCGTCCATCGAGCTCCCCCGTTCCCCGGCGCCCGCGGCGCCCCCGCAGCCGCGCTCGCCCGGCCCGTTCTCCCGTTTTCGACACCGATCATACCAATGCTCCCGCCAGGAGCAGGACCGCGTCGGTTGCCGTGCCAGGCGTGCATTCGTGTATTGTTTTCAACAATACACGAATGCACGCCTGGCACACTGCTCCGGGGGCCCCCTGCTCCGGGGCACCGGGGTGCCGCGCCCGCGCCCTCGGATAAATGCGACACTTGACAAAAGCGACAGTGACTGTCACATTATTCCCGTGAGCGACACGCGGGAATACGGAATCGAGGAGCTTGCCGATCTGGGGGGCGTCACCCGGCGGACGGTCCGCTACTACGTCCAGGAAGGGCTCCTTCCGGCCCCGCGCGGCGTCGGGCGGGGCCGGCACTACGGATCCGAGCACCTCGACCGGCTCCTCCAGGTGAAGGCGATGCAGGAGCGCGGGGAGAGCCTCGAGGCGATCCGCGGGGCGCTCGCGGGAGGTCCGCGGCGGGCGGCGTCGGTGCCGCCTCCGCAGGTTCGAAGGGAGGTCGTGACCCGCATCGTGCTGGCCGACGGCCTCGAGCTGACGGTGTCGGGCGGCCGGAAGCTGCCGCCCCCGGGCGCCCTGGCCGAGCTGGCCGCGTGGTGCGACGAGCGCTTCCGAAAGGACGAAGAGAAATGACAGCTCCCCCCGTTTGCGGTCTCCTGGTGCGAGGCGTTCCGGTTCCGCTCGAGGGCGTCTCGGTCGAGGCCGAGCTGCGCGGATTCGCCGCCCGCGTCACCCTCTCCCAGCGCTTCCGGAACACCGAGACGACTCCGATCGAGGCGACCTACGTTTTCCCGCTCGACGAGGGGGCCGCCGTCTGCGCCTTCGAGGCGCTCGTCGACGGCAGGGTCGTCGCCGGCACGGTGATGGAGAAGGAGAAGGCCTTCGAGGCCTACGACGAGGCGATCGCGGCCGGGAACGGCGCCTTCCTCCTCGACGAGGAGAAGCCCGACGTCTTCACCGTGAGCGTCGGGAACCTCCCTCCCGGCAAGGAGGTCGTCGTGAAGATCACGACCGTCTCCGAGCTCGCAGCCGAGGGGGACGCCCTCCGCTTCGTCCTCCCGACGACCGTCTCCCCGCGCTACGCCCCCGCCGAGGACCGGCGCGGCGTCGGCCGGACCCCCGAGGAGGCGCTCAACCCGCCCCGGGCGTTCCAGGTCCCCTACGGCCTCTCGCTCCGCGTCTCCCTCGACATGCCGTCGGCGATTCGCGGCGTCGAATCCCCCTCGCACCCCGTCTCGATCGACCTCGACGGCGCGCGCGGGACCGTGACGCTGGCGACCCGGGAGACCGCCCTCGATCGCGACTTCGTCCTCACCGTCCGCCTCGCCGAGGCCCGCCCCGCGAACGTCCTCGTGGAACGCGCGCCCGACGGCACCCGCGTGGCGATGCTGACGTTCGTGCCCCACTTCGGCGGCGCCGACGGGGCGCTCGCCGGGAGCCCGAAGGGCGAGGTCGTCTTCCTCGTCGACCGCTCCGGGTCGATGGAGGGAACGTCGATCGCCGAGGCGAGGAACGCCCTCCAGCTCTGCCTTCGCAGCCTCGCGCCGGGCCTCCTCTTCAACGTCGTCGGCTTCGGGAACCACCACGAGACGCTCTTCCCCGGGAGCCGCCCCTATGACGAGGCGAGCCTCGCCGAGGCGAGCCGGCACGTGAGCGAGCTGAAGGCCGACCTGGGAGGGACGGAGATCCTCTCGCCGCTGAGGGCGATCCTCGAGGCGCCTCTCGTCGAAGGAATGCCGCGGCAGCTCTTCGTCCTGACCGACGGCGAGGTCTCCAACACCGAGGCGGTCCTCGCCCTCGTGAGGGCCAACGCCGGCACGACGCGGGTCTTCACCTTCGGCATCGGCGCCGGCGCGAGCCTCCACCTCGTCAAGGGGATGGCGCGCGCCGGGGGCGGCGAGGCGGAGCTGATCGCGCCCGGCGAGCGGGTCGAGGGAAAGGTGATGCGCCAGCTCGCCCGGGCTCTCGCCCCGGCGCTCGGCGACGTCCGCGTCGACTGGGGCGGCGCGAAGGTGATGCAGGCGCCGCACGCCGTCCCTCCCGTCTTCGACGGCGGCCGCCTCGTCGTCTACGGCTTCCTCGAGGGCGACGCCGCCTGCGACGTCGTCCTCCGCGGCAAGGGCCCCGGCGGCGACCTCGCCGTCGGGCTCCGGCTCGAGACGGCCGGCGCGCCGGAAGGAAAGCTCCTCGCAACGCTCGCCGCGCGGACGCTGATCCGCGACCTCGAGGAGGGGGCGAGCCCGCTCCACACGCGGCGCGGCTCCCTCCAGGGGCGCGTGACCCGCGACACCGTGAAGGAGGAGATCGTCCGCCTCGGCGTGACGTACGGCCTCGCCTCGCGCGAGACGTCGTACGTCGCCGTCGAGGAGCGCGAGGTGCCCGTCCACGGGGAGATGGTCCTCAGGAAGGTCCCGATCGCGCTGACGCGCGGGTGGGGCGGGGTGGCCGAGGCGGAGATGCTGGCGGACTCGGGCGTCTGCTACTCCATGGCGCCGCCCGCCGCGCCGTCCCCTTCCGCCCCGCAATACTCGGGGAGGGCGTTGACGGCGAGAGAGGACTTCTCGATGGAGATGGAGGAGAGGTCCGCCCCGAAGCTGAAGAAGGGCGCCCCTCCGAAGAAATCGTTCATCGCCTCCTTCCCCGACGCCCTCAGGCGAATCGCGCGGGACGCGGCTCCCGTTCCCGAACCCACCCCCGCCCCCTCGTCCCTCCGCCCCCTCGACCTCCTCGTCGCCCTCCAGAAGGCCGACGGCTCGTGGGAGCTGACGGAAGAGCTCGCCGCCGCCCTCGGGAAGAAGCTCCCCGACCTCGAGAAGACTCTCGCTTCCTCGAAGGGTGAACCCGCGCGCCGCGCCTGGGCCACCGCCCTCGCCCTCGCCTGGCTCGCAAAGAACGCCCCCGCCGAAAAGGACGAGTGGACCCTCCTCGCCCGCAAAGCCCGCACCTGGCTCGACGCCAGCGGAGCCGCCGCGCCCTCCCCCGCGGGCTGGCTCGCGATGGCGGAAGCGGAGATCGCCCGCTAGCCCCGGGATTCGTGCCAGGCGTGCAACCGTGTATTGTTTTCAACAATACACGGTTGCACGCCTGGCACCGTTCTCCGGGGGTCCTACCCTTCCTTCACGTCCGGCAGGTGGGTCATCGCCTCTTCCACGGCGTGGTCGGGGTACTCGAAGTCCTCGAGGAGGCCGTGGTGGTAGCTCTGGTAGGCGGTCATGTCGAAGTGGCCGTGGCCGGAGAGGTTGAAGGCGATGACCTTCTTCTCGCCCGTCTCGCGGCACTTCAGCGCCTCGTCGATCGCCGCGCGGATGGCGTGGGCCGACTCGGGCGCCGGGATGATCCCCTCGGCGCGCGAGAACCTCACCGCCGCCTCGAACGTCTCCAGCTGCCGCGCCGTGCGGGCCTCGATCTGCCCGCACGCCACGAGCGCGCTCACCGTCGGCGCCATGCCGTGGTAGCGCAGGCCCCCCGCGTGGATTCCGGGCGGCATGAAGGTGTGCCCCAGCGTGTACATCTTGACGATCGGCGCCATCGCGGCGGCGTCGCCGTAGTCGAAGGTGTAGCGCCCCTTCGTCAGCGTGGGGCACGAGGCGGGCTCCACCGCGACGATGCGCGTCTTCTTCCCCTCGGTCAGGTTGCGGTGGACGAACGGGAACGCGAAGCCGGCGAAGTTCGACCCGCCCCCCGCGCAGCCGATGACGACGTCGGGGTACTCGCCCGCCATCTCCATCTGCTCCAGCGCCTCGAGGCCGATGACCGTCTGGTGCATCATCACGTGTCCCAGCACCGACCCGAGGCTGTACTTCTTCGTGCCGCCGCTCGTCGCGGCCGTTTCCACGGCTTCCGAGATGGCGATGCCGAGGGAGCCCGGGGAATCCTCGTCCTCCTCGAGCATCTTCCTTCCGAAGTGCGTCCGGTCCGACGGGCTCGCGAAGACGTGAGCCCCGTAGTTCTCCATGATGATCCGGCGGTACGGCTTCTGGTGGTACGAGACGCGCACCATGAAGACCTCGAGGTCGAGGTCGAAGAAGTTGCACGCCATCGCCAGCGCCGTCCCCCACTGCCCGGCGCCCGTCTCGGTCGTCAGCGCCTTCGTCCCCGCCTCCTTGTTGTAGAAGGCCTGCGGCACGGCGGTGTTGGCCTTGTGCGAGCCGACGGGGCTGACGCTCTCGTTCTTGAAGTAGATGTGCGCCGGCGTGTCGAGCGCCTTCTCGAGCCGGAGGGCGCGGATCATCGGCGTCGGCCGCCAGAGCCGGTAGATGTCGCGGACCGGCTCGGGGACTTCGACCCAGCGCTCCTGGGTCACTTCCTGCATGACGATGTTCATCGGGAAGAGAACCGAGAGGAACTCGGGCGTCACCGGCTCCATCGTCCCCGGGTGGAGGACGGGCGTCGGCGGCGTCGGCAGGTCGGCGTTCACGTTGTACCAGGCCTTTGGTATCCGGGTCTCGTCGAGCAGGAAGCGCCCCCGTTCGGTCATCGTCTCCTCCAGCCGCGGAATGTACCGCCTCGGGGCCGGGCGCGCCTTCCGCCCGCGGACACCATCTGTCCCTCCGGCCGCCCATATTTCCCCCTGAGCGCTGAGCCGAGAAGGAAGGGACCCCCGCGATGCCAGACTCTCCCGCCGACCTCACCCTCGTCGTCCCCGCCTCCGGCCGGGCTCCGGTCCGCCGGGTGCGGGTCCTCGGCATCGACCTCGGGACGACGAACTCCACCGTCACCGAAGCCACCATCGCCGGCGGCGGCGGACGGACGCTGCACACGGTGGAGGTGACCCAGGCGACTCCCGAGGGCGAGTACGTCCACGTCCTCGTTCCGTCGGTCGTCGCGCTCCACCGCGGGGCAGCCTGGGTAGGCGAGGGGGCGAAACGCCTCCGTGCGCGAAGCGCCGAGCTCGGGCTCGCCCGCAACACCGACCTCTTCTGGGACTGCAAGAACGACATCGGCCTTCGCCGCACCTACCACCGCGCCCCGGAGGGCTTCCGCAGCGCGTCCGAAGTCGGCGCCCACGTCCTCGGCTTCCTCGCCGCGGCGGCCGCGAAGGGGGTGGCCACCCACGGGATCGCCCCCGTTCCCGACCGCGTCGTCGTCACCGTCCCGGCCTCCTTCCAGGCCGCCCAGCGGGCCGACACCCTCGCCGCGGCCCGGGCGGCCGGGCTCCCCGTCGGCGCGGGCGACCTCCTCGACGAGCCGCTCGCCGCCTTCCTCGACCACGCCTCGCGCAACGGCCTCGCGTCCCTCGGGGAGCCGGGCGAGACGAGGCACCTCCTCGTCTTCGACTTCGGCGGCGGCACCTGCGACACCGCCGTCTTCCGCGTCACCGTCCCGCGCCCCGGAGAGCCGCTCCGGGCCGCGAGCCTCGCGGTCTCGCGCTACCACCGGCTCGGAGGGGGCGACGTCGACGCGGCCCTCGTCCACCAGCTCCTCGTCCCGCGGCTCCTCGCCGAGAACAGCCTCTCCGCTCACGCCCTCGACTTCGAGGAGAAGTCGAGGGCGGTCGTCCCGGCCCTCCTCGGCCTCGCCGAGGCGCTGAAGACCGGCCTCTGCTCGGAGATCCGGCGGCTGCGGGGCCTCGGCCGCTGGGACGACGCCGACCGGGGCCTCGTGTCGAAGACGCAGCCCGGCGTCCACGCCTGCCGCCTCCTCGACGGCCGCCGCCTCACGCTCACGTCTCCGTCGCTCACCGCCCGCGAGCTCGACTGGATCCTCCAGCCCTTCCTCGACGAGGAGCTCCTCTACCCCAAGGGGGACGAGTACCGGGTCAGCTGCTCCATCTTCGCGCCGATCGAGGACGCCCTCGACCGCGCCGGCCTCGGCGCCGCCGAGGTGAACGCCTGCCTCCTCGTCGGCGGCAGCAGCCTGATCCCGCAGGTCGTCGACGCCGTCGCCCGGCGCTTTCCCCTCGCCCGCGTCTTCCACGAGACGTCCCCCGAGATCGTCCACTCCACCGTCGCGCGCGGCGCCGCCCTCCACGCCCTCTCCCTCGCCCTCGCCGGCCGGGGCGTCATCGAGCCCGTCACCGGGAGCGCGATCTCCATCCGCACCTCGTCCGGCCTCGTCGGCCTCGTCGCGCCCGGCACCCCTCTCCCCTTCCCCACCCGCGACGGCTGGGCGGAGTGCACCGAGCTCTCCGTCCCCGAGACGTTCGAGGACGAGCCGCTCCTCCTGCGCGTCGAGCTGTGCGACGCGGCCGGCCACGCCGTCATGAACGCCCTCTGCCTCTTCCCGCCCCCGGTCCGCCGAGGCGAGGCTCTCCGGCTGAGCTACCGGATGGACGAGAACCAGGTCCTCCACCTCCGCGTCGCCGTCGCCGGCCGCCCCGGGCACGGCGCGTACGAGCTGACGCGCGAGAACCCCCTCTCGAACGTCGTCAACCCCCAGCCGAAGCGCGAGCGCCTCCTCGAGATCGAGGAGAGCCTCCGGACCGGCGCGGTCCAGGGAAAGAAGGCCGTCGAAGCCACCGAGGAGGCCGCCCGCCTCTACGCCGAGCTCGGCCAGCGCGAGAAGGCCCTCTCGGTCTACCGGCACCTCCTCCGCGCCCGCGGCCGCGCCGACGCGTCGATCCTCGTCCGGATGGGGCTCCTGGCGGGCGAGCTCGGCGATACCGAGCGGGAGGAGAAGTACTTCCGCGAGTGCGCCGAGGCCGACCCGATCTGGGGCGGGGCCCTCTTCAACCTCGCCCTCTCGAAGCGCCGGAGAGGCCTCTGGGCCGAAGCCCTCGCCGCCGTGACGCTCGCCATCGACCGGGAGCCGGATCCTCCCTACCTCGTCTTCCGGGCTCTCGTGAACGAGGCGCTCGGCGACGCCACGAGCCGCGGCGCCGACCTCGGGCGGGCGCTCGGCGCGTTCGGCCCTGCCGCGGCGCTCGACGACTTCGAGCTCGGCTGGTGCGTCACCGCCGCCCGGATGGCGGGCAGCGCGGCTGCGCTCCAGGCGGCGGAGGCCGAGCAGACGAGCCGGCGCCAGGCGAAGCCCCGGGAGTCGGGAACGCCCGATTCCTTCGGCCTCCTCCCAGACCTCGCCCCGGCCCTGGCGACGTCGCTGTCGAACTGACGTGAGCGGCTGGCTCGTCCCCCGCGCCGCCCTCACCGCCGAGCAGCTCCGCGCGGTGGAGATGCCGGCCGACCGCCACCGCGTCCTCTCCGGAGGCCCCGGCTCCGGCAAGACGCTCGTCCTCCTCCACCGCGCCCGCCACCTCGCCGACACGCTCCGGGTCCCCGAGGGCCGCTTCCTCGTCCTCGTCTACACGAACGCCCTCGCCTCCTTTCTCCGCGCCTCGCTCGCCGACCTCGGCATTCCCGAGTCAGCCGTCCGCACCTTCGACGACTGGTGCGCCGGGCACTACGAACGGCACGTCTCCCCGACGCGCCCCTTCCGCTCCAACGGCCACACCCCCGACTTCGCCGCCATCCGCGCCGCCGTCCTCGCCGAGGTCCGCGCCCACCCGCGCCGCGAGCCGCTCTACGACTTCGTCCTCGTCGACGAGGGGCAGGACCTCGACCCGGGCGTCTTCGAGACCCTCGCCGCCGTCTCCGCGCACGTCACGGTCGCGCTCGACCCGCGGCAGCAGATCTACGAGGGCGGCGCCCGCGAGGCGGAGATCCTCCCGGCGCTCGGCATCCCGTCGCGTTCCGTCGCCCTTCTCGAGAACTGGCGCTGCTCGCCCTTCGTCTCGAGCCTCGCGGCCCGGTTCGTCCGCGGCGGGGAGGAGCGGGAGGCCTTTCTGCTCCAGGCCCGGTCGACCCGGGGCGAAAAGGAGAAGCCGCTCCTCTACCTCGCCTCCGGCAGCGGCGACGAGCTGCACCGCCTCGCCGAGGTCGCCCGCGCCCGCCTCCTCCGCGGCGAGCGGGTCGCCGTCCTCCTCCCCGATCGCCGCCTCGTCCAGCGCTTCGCCTCCGGCCTCCACGGGCTCGGCGTCCCCGTCGAGGTCCCGCACCGGTACGGCGAGGACGGCTCCCCCTTCCCCGCGCTCGACTTCGCCTCCGACCTCGTCAAGGTGATGCCGTTCCACAGCGCCAAGGGGCTCACCTTCGACTCCGTCCTCCTGCCACGCCTCCGCTCCGCCGACTTCCACTCCCGGGGCGAGGCCTCGCTCCGCCGCCTCCTCTTCGTCGGGATCACCCGCGCGACGGCCTGGGTCTACCTCGCCACCCGCGAAGGAGACCCGCTCCCTCTCCTCGTCGAGGCCGGGCTCCTCTCCGGAACGCCCGACCTCGTCGTCCAGAGCCACGCGACGCACCCGGCGCACCCGGCCGCCCCGCGGGCCCGGGAGTCCCGTCCCGACGGCCTCGACCAAGTGCCCGTCCTCTCGCCCGACGACCCCCTCACCGGCTGGATGTGAGCTGACCCGCGGCTTCGCCGCCGAGCTCCCGTTCTCGGACACGCAGGACTTCACCGTTTTGAACCTGACCCTCTACCCTTCGCTCTACGTCTCGCCCTTCCGGATCCACTTCTCCACCGCCGGGGCGCGATAGCCCTCGAAGCGGTCGAGGAGCTCTGCGGGGTCTCCGCTGACGATCAGCATCGAGCGGTTCGCTTCCTTCACGAACTTCTCCGCCACGGTGTGGTCGAGGAAGGCGACGAGCCCGTCGTAGTAGCCGGCGGCGTTCAGGAAGCCGCACGGCTTCGCGTGGAGGCCGAGCTGCGCCCAGGTCCAGACCTCGAAGATCTCCTCGAGCGTCCCGATCCCGCCCGGCAGGGCGACGAAGGCGTCGGAGAACTCGGCCATCTTCATCTTCCGCTCGTGCATCGACGACGTGACGTGGAGCTCGGTGAGGCCGCGGTGCACGACCTCCTTCCGGACGATCGACTCGGGCATCACCCCCGTCACGCGTCCGCCGAGCCCGAGCACCGTGTCGGCGATCACTCCCATGATCCCGACGCTCGCGCCGCCGTAGACGAGGTCGAGCCCCCGCTCAACGAGGGCGGTCCCGAGCGCTCTCGCCGCCTCGGCGTAGACCGGAAGCCGCCCCTCGTTCGACCCGCAGTAGACGCAGACGGATTTCACTCTTCCAGCCGCAGCAGCTCGCGCGCCGTGACCGCCGTGTCGGGGAACTCCGAGAAGAACCCGTCGACGCCGAGGCGGAGGAACTGGAGATACTCGTTCACGGGGTTGCCCGCGTAGTCGGAGACGAGGAATCGCGCCTCGCTCCGGAAGGTCCAGAGGTGGACGTCGAGACCGTGCGCGTGGGCCCGCTCCACGAGGTCGGTCGGGGGCATGAGCACGCGGTCGGCGTCGTTCACGACGCCGTCACAGTTCTCGTCCCCGACCGTCCCGTCGCCGTTCCGGTCGACCGCCTTCGAGCTTACGACGTACCGCTTCCAGGGGCTGATCACGTCGGCGTAGCTCCGCACTTCGCGGAGGCCGTCGTCGCTCACCAGGAAGTCGAAGCGGCGGGCGCGGAGCTCCGGGTCGGAGGAGACCGTCCAGTCGTACGGGCGGTCGAACGGCGGCTCGAAGACGATCGAGCCGTCGGGCGCCACGTCGCTCGCGTCGACGAGCTGCACGAGGCGGTTGTCGGTCAGCTGCCTGAGCCGCTGCAGCGACGACGGCTCGAACGACTGGAGAAAGACCGGGGCCTGGCGGCGATCCCAGCCGACGCGCCGGAGCGCGCGGGCGAGGGCCGGCTCCAGCGGCAGGCCGAGCGAGCGGTGCATCGTCGGGTGCTTCGTCTCGGGGTAGACGCCGATCGGGCGCCTCTCCTCGTGCGACCTCCGCCGTGCGAGGTCGAGGACCTCCTCGAACGTCGGGATCCGGTACCGGCCGTCGAAGACGTGCGAGCGGTCGGGGTAGCGCTGCACGATGCGCAGCGTCCGGAGCTCGGCGAGGGTGAAGTCCGTGACGAACCACCCCTCCTCCGCGACCCCGTCCACCGCCATCGTCTTCTTCCGCCCCGCGAACTCCGGGTGCGTTGCCACGTCGGTCGTCGCCGCGATGTTCAGGTCGTGCCTCACGACGAGGTGGCCGTCCTTCGTCATCACGAGGTCCGGCTCGATGAAGTCGGCTCCCTGGTCGATCGCCAGCTCGTACCCCGCGAGCGTGTGCTCGGGCAGGTAGCCCGACGCGCCCCGGTGAGCGACGACGAGCGCTTCGTGTCGGCCGAACCGGTGGTCGTCGGCCGCGAGAGGACCGGCGGCGAGGGCGAGCGCTCCCAGCAGCCCGAGGGCGAAAGCCTGGAGCCTCATGCATCACCTCCGGCGGGAGGCGCAGGGCAGCAGCAGGCTGCGAGCCTCCTCGCCTGCTCGAGGATACGCTCGAAGGTCCCGAGGAACCCGGGGCCGTCGATCGCGAAGACCCGCTCGCGCCCCTGCTTTTCCGCCTGCACGATCCCCGCCTGCTCCAGCACCTTCAGGTGGCGCGAGATGACCGACCGGTCCTGCGGAAGGTGCCCCGCCAGCGTCCCGATGTTCGCCGCGCCGTACAGCAGCAGCACGCGGAGCAGGTCGAGCCGCGCCGGCTCGGTCAGCGCCCGGAGGAACGGCGAGTCGAGCACCGCGACGAGGCCGGCCGAGGCCGCCTCCCTCGCGGATGGCGCCGGCCGCCGCGCCCGCCCCGGCGCACCCTTCGCTGCGCCCTTCATCTTGCCCTTCGCCGGGCCCTTCACCGGGCCGCTCGCCGCGTCCCCGCGGCCTCGGGCCGCCGTCCCCAGTAGAGGCCGTACCCGATCTTCTCCGCCTTCACGGCGCTGAAGAACGCGTTCTCGTTCTGCAGCACCTTCACGGCCCCCTTCACCCCGTGCCTCGGAAGGAGGCGCCCCAGAGTCCGGAGCCGCTCCCCCGGCGTCAGGATCATGAGCGGGCAGCAGACCTTCCGGTCCTTGCGGACGTTCCAGAAGACCTCGGGGCGCGACCACGGCTCCCCCTCGTCCGCCACCTCTTCGAGGCCCGCCGAGCGGAGCATCCCCGTCCACTCGTCGCGCTCCAGCGGCGTCGTCCCGTAGCGCTCCGCCAGGTCGTTCTTCTCCTCCGCCGACACGGGCCTGCGCCACGTGGACTCGTGGATGACGACGCGCCCCCCGGGCCTGACCACCCGCGCCATCTCGCGCACCACCGCCTCGGAATCGTCCGGGATCCCGACGGCGCATTCGTTCACGACGACGTCGAACGTCGCGTCGGCGAAGGCGAGCTTCTGCGAATCTCCCAGCTCGAACCGGACCCTCTCGCTCACGCCCGCCGCCGCGGCGCGCTCCGTCGCCCTCCGGACCATCTCCGGCGAGATGCTCGACCCCCGTCACGTCGACGCCGTACTCGACGGCGTAGAAGACCGCCTGCGTCCCCCGCCCGCTCGAGACGTCCAGGACGCGGAGCCCCGGCTTCAGCCCCGCCACCTCCGCCGTCCGGCGCGTCAGGGCGAAGCCCCCCGGGTGAAGCGTCTCGATCCCCGAGATCTCCGCGGTATCCTCGACCGTCGGCGCGTGGATCCCCGTTCGTCTCATCTCCGGCCTCCTCGGCGACGGGAGGACCGTCGCATGCACGCGTGCACACTAATGCATGCGTTTGGCACGGTCACGGCTCGGGGACTCCGATCCGCCGGGAAACCTGCGTACGCTCGGTCGAACAGCAGTTCGAGGGGCTGAGAAGAGGGTCAGCCGTTCGCGGTCACGACCCGAGCGGACGCGACGCTCTCCCAACGAAGGTGCGCCTTGAGGTCATTCAGGTGACCGTACGGGAGCAGGCCTTCGTGCTGTAGACGACCCACGACCACCCCGGGCGCAATCCCCTCTGCGGAGGCAAACGCCACGACCTTCTGCCGGGAGAAGGGGTGGTGCGAGGCGAACTCCCTGAACGCTTCGTCGGGAATGAGGATCCCGCTCGCGAAGCGATCCGCTTCCACCTCGAGCGCCGTCGTACTACTTCCTTCGTCGATGAAGATCCCCTTTCTGGGATGACGAAGAACGTGAGCCGCCTCGTGGAAGAATGAGAACCAAAGCTGGTCGTTGGTCTTGAAGCGAAAGGACAGCTGAATCAGCGCTCGATTAGGATTCAACCATCGCGTCGCGCCCGACACCCTCGCCCCTGGTAGTTCCGGGACGAACTCGACAATGACACCTGCCGTTGCACACGAGCGCTGTAGTGCCGGAACGAACACGTTCGCCTCTTCGGCGGTGAGCGCCCTCGCCTGCGCAAGGACCTGACGCAACGACTCCGGGTCGTACCCGACCGCGGTTCGGGGCTGCGCCTGGATCTCCCCCTGTCGCAGCCACGCGGCGATCGCGAAGGGGTTCCCGTCCTGCTTCAGCGACCTCCGGAATGCCACCTCCGGACGGTTCCAGATGGCCGTCCAGGCCTCCGGGGAGGCCACCCGAAAGAACGAGTACAGTTCGTGGACGTACCCGTGGGCACGGGAATGACGCTGGATCCAGCCCCACTCCGCCATGGCCCGACACGGAAAGCGTCGCGCCCACTCCACGGCCTCGCCCGTCTGCTCCGCTGCATGGCGCGCCTTCTGTGCGAGATGGACCCTGTAGGCCGTCTCACGGGCCATCCAGAAGTTCGCCGGCACGTCGGTCACCATCTCGAGCTGGAAGGCCGTCTCCGGGAGAATCGCGGCCTTCCCCCGCACGATCTCGTTGATCGTCTTGATGGGACGCCCCATCCGGCGGGCGAGCTCGGCCTGGGTGATCTGGAGTTCTTCAAGCGTCTCGGCCAGCGTCTCACCCGGTGGGGAAACGCTCCGCGGCACGTACTCGGTCCGCTGTTCGTCAGTCATGGTAGTCCTCGATCGACTGGATCTGGATAGCCGTAACGGCGGCCCAGTTGACCCCGCCGTCCGGCTTCACGGGGACCGGTGCGTGGTCCGGCGTGAAGATGATTCGATACCCGTCGTGCACCCGAACGGAGAACTGGCCGGCCCGGTCTCCCTTGAGCTCCTCGCAACGAGCACCCGGTAGGAACCCAACGACTGCGAGGGTCTCGGCAGCAGCGAGATCGTCGAGTCTGGCGCGGACTTTCTTTCTCCCCTTCAGCCCGAAAGCCCGTTGAAGGCGGTGATCGTCATTGCAGAGGTCCCCGAGTCCCCGTTCCCTGAAGGAGATCCTCACGGATCGCAGTATTAACCTTTAGGGTTAACGATGCAAGGCGTACACTCCGACGGGAACCGACCCGGTCCGGAGCCGTGTCAGCGACGGTGCTCTCGCGTCACTCGTAGTGCGTGAAGAGCCTCAGGACCTTGACCGTCTTCTCGTCCTCGAGCACCTGGTAGACGAGCCGGTGCTGAATGTTGATCCGTCTCGAGAAGGCCCCGGAGAGCTGCCCGACGAGCTTCTCGAACCTGGGCGGCGTCTCGAAGGGATCCCGCGCGAGGATCGCGAGGAGCCTTTCGGCCTGTGGCCGCAGGCCGGTCCGGGCGAGCTTGCGCGCGTCGCGCTGCGCCTGCGGCGTGTAGACGACCCGCCAGCCGCCCTTCACCAGCCCGGTTCGTCCGCGCACTTTCCGACGGGAGTCTTCAGCCCCTTCCGGATCGAGGCCGCCACGCCCGGGAGCGAGACGAGATGCAGAGTCTCGGAGATGGCCCGCCAGTCCTCTTCCGAGACCAGGACGGCGCTGTTTCGCTTCCCGCGGATCTGGATCGGTTCGTGCGACTCCGCGGTCTCGTCGAGCAGACCGTAAAGGCGCGTGCGCGCTTCACTGACGGTGATCGTCGTCATCATCGACTCCACGTCTATCGTACGTTTTTCCGTACGTTCTGGCGAGCCTCTTTCCCAGGGGGAGTGACAGGGCGCGGCCCTCGCGCTACCCGCCCGAGTGCCCGCCCGTGCGCTGGAGCCGCCTCTCGAGCCCCTCGTCCTCCAGCCAGCCCTTGTTCGCCCGGAGCCAGGTGTAGATGGCAAGCTGGTTCTTCCGGGCGAGCGTCTCGTCGGCCTCGTCGTCCAGCCGCGCCGCCTCCGGGTCCTTCGGCTTCAGGTGGCCGCCCCGCCAGGCGACGTGGGAGCCCTCGTGCACGAGCTCGACGATCGTCTGCAGCCCCTTCCCGCGGTAGTTGTCGTTTAGCCGGATCGTCTCGCTGTCCCAGTCCGCCCGGCTGTCTTCGAGCGTCCCGCCGTAGAGCACCTGCCGCTTCCCGAGGTACGCGCGGAGGGCCCGGACGACCTTCACGCCTTCCGCCGATTTCCCGAACGGCGAGCTCGCGATCAGCTCGACGTTCCACTTCAGAAGCGTCTCATCCTCGGCCCTCTGCCGCGCCGCTTCCTTGTCGTCCTCCCGCTTCTTCCGGGTCGCCTCGTCCTCGACGGGCGTCCCCCCCATCACCATCGAGAGCATCATGCCGAGCGGCCCCGGCGCGCTCGATCGCGTGCGGCAGAGCGTCCCGCCGTCGATCCACTTGGATCCGACGCGCGTCTTGCAGATCACGCCGTGCTTGCTTCCCCCCATGGTACGTCCTCCCTGATTGGGGCCGGATCTTGCCCCACCGGCCCGGTGGGCGGAAGGGCGCGCTGGAGGCGAAAGGCGATTCTCAGGGCACTTCCCCGGTCGTCAGCGGGAGAGGTTGGAGACGGGAAACCGGACGATGACTACGACGCCGGGTGCAGGTGTGACCACGCTGCGTCTTCCTCGGGCCGGTCCCGGTCGGTACCGAGAGCCGCCTCGCTGAGAAGAGCGGTCTCAGAGGGCATGTCATCCGGCGTGACCGTCACGAGGACGCGCGAACCTGCAGGCAGGTCGATCGGCTCGACGGGACGAATGTTGCCGTCGGAATCGACTTCGGCGTGGAGGATTCGATGCACGGGACGAGACTACCGGAACGCATCGAGGTCCACTGCGACACCGAGCGCCTCGTCAGTCACCCGCCAATCCCCGCGAGCCTCTTCCCCGCCCCCTCGTTCCCCTGCCCGGCGGCCTTCGCCAGCCACTCCCGCGCCTCCCGCGCGTCGGGCGGCCCGGCGCGCCCCTCGAGCAGCACGACGCCCAGGTACCCCTGCGCGTCCGCATCTCCCGACTCCGCCGCCTCGCGCACCAGCGCCAGCCCCGCGCCCGCGTCGCGCGCGACCCCGTCGCCGCGGATCAGCGCGTTGCCGAGCCAGAGCTGCGCCTCGGCGTCCTTCTGCCGGGCCGCGCGCCGCCACCACTCCATCGCGGCGGCCCGGTCCTCCGGCACGGCTTCCCCGTCCCAGCAGAGGCGGCCCATGCCGGTCTCGGCTCTCGCGTACCCGCGCTCGGCGGCCTGCCGGCAGAGCTCGACGGCCTTCCCGGCGTCGCGACGCCCCCCGAGCCCGTGGAGCGCCATGAGGCCGAGCATCGAGAGCGCCTCCCCGTGCCCCCACCGCGCCGCGAGCTCGAACCACCGCCTCGCCTCCCGGTAGTCCCGCGTCACGTCGTCCGTCCCCTCGAACGCCATCCGGCCCATCCACACCTGCCGGCCGATCTCGAGAGGCGTCCGCGCCACGGTGCGATAGCTCTCCATCGCCTCCCGGTCCCCGCAAGGCGGGCCCGGCGCCCGGGGAGGGCCGAGGGGAAGCTCCTCGCCCCCGACGTTCAGCGACAGACTCATCCCGGGCGGAAGGTCGCGCACTCTCTTCTCGAGCTCCCTGCCGACCTCGAACGTCGCCTCGCGGACGCGGTCCTCGCCCCGCATCGACCAGCACGCGGGGCAGAACTCGAAGGCCACCCCCTCGCCCTCGGGCTCGTAGGTGAACCGGTCGCAGCCGCACTCCCCGCAAGCGGCTCCCCGCGCGCCGGAGAGCCGCCACCCGAGCGTCCGGCTCCCGTGCGTGTTTCGCACGGCGGCGGGCGGCTCCTTCCCGTCTCCGTTCTCGACGAGCGAGACGAGCGTGTCGAGGACGCTCTTGTAGAGCTCCTTCAGCGCCCGGGCGACCTCGGGGTCCCGACTGGTGGCGACGTTGAACATCTGGGCCTCCGTTTTCCGCCTCTGAACAACGACGCTCTCAAGGTCGGGCCGCGCTACGGACAGATGGCGTCCGTGCGACCCGACCCAACCGCCCCCCTCAGCCCCTCATCCCCTCAGCTCGTGCACCCGGAAAACGTCCGGCGCGAGGTGGGCCTTCGCGAGGTCGACGACGTGGCGGTGGTGGGTGAAGAGAATCACCTGCACCTCCCTTCCGAACTCCGCGAGCGTCTTCAGCGCCGCCGCGGCCCTCTCGTCGTCGAAGGAGACGAGGAGGTCGTCGGCGACGAAGGGGAGCGGCTCGGCGTCCTTCGCCCAGCGCCTCACGGAGGCGAGACGGAGGGCGAGGAAGAGCTGGTCGCGCGTGCCGTCGCTCAGGCCGGACATCGGGACGCGGCGCCCCTCGGCCCGCTCGGCGACGATCACCGGGTTCCCGTCGTCGTCGACCTCCGCGAGGAGCGAGACGAAGCGCCCACCCGTCAGCGAGGAGAAAAGCTGCGTCGCCTCGACGAGGAGCGGGTCCTGGTTCTCCCTCCTCCAGCCGTCGATCGCGCGCCGGAGGAGGAACGCACAGGCCCGGAGCCGCAGCCAGCGCCGGGCGTCCTCCTCGATCCGCGCGCGGACGCCCGCGGCCTCCTGCCCGCGCGTGGCGGCCGCATCCCCGCCGTTGGCGGCCTCGAGGCTTTGCCCCAGCTCGCCCTCGCGCCTGTGTTGCGTGCCGATCTTCGCGTCGAGCTCCTTCCGCTCGTCCCCCGCCTTCTCGAGGAGCGCCGGGAGGGCGTCGCCGTCCACGCCGGCGCACTCGGCTGCGAGGTCGGCGGGAGAGCGGCCGGCGCCGACCGACACCAGCTCGTTCTCCGCCTGCTCGAGCTCCTTCAGAACGCCGCGCTTCTCGGCGAGCTGCTCGAGGCGGGCCGAGAGCTCCGCCTCGCCCGCGCATCCGGCCTCGCGGCAGATCGCCTCCACCTTCCGGCGTGCGGCCTCGCCCTTCCCGCGCTCCTCCGCGAGCTTCACGCGGCGCTTCGCGAGCTCTCGCGGTCCCGCGCGCGCTTCCCCTCGGCCTCCCGCTCGGCGGCCAGACGCTCGTGCAGGGCAGCGGCGGCCACGACGGCTTCGGACTGCCGAAGGTCGGGGGCGACCTCCGAGCAGAGCGTGCCGACCGACGCGGCGAATTCCTCGAGGCGGCTCTGCATCTTCTGCACGCGGTCCCGAAGCCCCGGCACCCGGCCCGCCAGGGCGTCGAACTCGTCGCAGGCTTCCAGAATGCCCTCCACCTCCTCGGTCGAGACGGTCGCGGGGCGCCAGAGGACCCGGACCTCCTCGCCCCACGAGGCCTTCCACTCCTCGAGGGCGGCGCGGGCCTGCGCGGCCGCCGCTTCGAGCGACGCGGCCTTCGCCGTCGCCGTCTCGATCGCCGCTTCCAGCTTTCCCCTCTCGACGGAGGCCTTCTCGAGCCCCCGCCTCATCTCCTCGACGAACGCTTCCGCCGCCAGGTACGCGGCGGGCGGCGGAGGGCCGCCGGGGCGGACGAGCGCCGCGGCCGCGACGAGTGCCCCGCGCGCCCGGTCGAGAGCCGAGCGTGCGACGTCGACCTCGGCCGCGGCGGCGCGTTGCGCCTCCAGGTGCTCCAGCGTCCGGCTCCTCGCCCGCAGCCACTCCTTCATCGCGGCCGGCGGGCCGGGCGGGACGCCGTCGGCGGGCCAGGCGGCGCGCCACTCGCTCTCGAGAGCGGAGCGGCGCGCGCCGAGCTCCTCGCCCCGGCGGCCGCACTCCGCGAGCGCCTCGTCGATCTTCCGCAGCTGCCGGACCAGCTCCGCGTCCTCCGCGGCGATCGCGGCCGAGTCCACGAGCCGGTCGGCGGCGCCGTCCGCCGCCTCCACCGAACGCTCGAACGCCTCGACGAGCGGGCGCTCCGGGTCGAAGAGGCGCGCCTCGTCCTCGGCCCCCGGCTCCCGCTCGACGTAGACGCGACGGACGAGCCTCCAGCCCTTCGTCCGCCTCTCCCGGGCGCCGCCCACGGCCTCCCGCGTCGGCAGCGCGCCGCGGGCGGCGAGCCTCCCTCTCTCGGACTCCAGGTCCGCCCGCTGCGCGGCGAGCGAAGAGCGCGCGCTCGCGAGGTCGCCCTCGTCCTTCTCGAGCGCGGCGAACCGCTTCTGGAACGCGTCGATCAGCGCCTCTGGCGGGTACGGCGAGCGCCGCGAGCGCGTCCGCCCCGCGCGGCGCCCAGCCCGGGAGCGACGCGAGCGACTCGTCCAGCGCCTTCCGCGCCTTCCTCTCCGCTCTCTCCGCCTTCTCGACGCCCTCCACGGGGTCGCCGCCCCGCCGGCAGTCCTGCAGGGCCTTCGCCAGGGGCGCCGGGTCGACGGCCGGCCCGAGCGACGAGAGCTTCTCCTTCGCCGCGCGGATCGACTCGCGGGCGGCGGCGAGCTCACGCTCCTCGCGGGCGAGGCTGTCCCGCAGGCCCCGAGCCCTGCCGGCGCTCGCCCGGAGCGCCTTGCGCGCGGGCCGGGACGGGGGCGCCTCGAGGAGGGCGTCGAGACCGAGCGCGGGCGCGATCTCCGCGGCGAGGCGCGCCGCCTGCGCGGTCGCCTCCCGCAGCTCCGCGTCGCGCTTCGGCAGGTCCTTCAGGAACTCGCGCATCGTCCCGCACTCGAGGTGCAGCTCCTCGATCCGCGCCGCGCGCTCGAGGATCTTTCCGGCCTCGGGGAACCGCGAGACCTCCTTCTCGAGGCTCTCCACGTCGCGCGCGAGGCCCTCCTCGGCCGTCGCGGCCCGGAGCAGCTCCTCGCGGGCCAGCTGCCCCGTCCGGTCGAACTCGGCGGAGAGGACGGGGACAGAGGCGAGCCGTTCCAGCGCCGACTGCGCCCGGGCCCGGCGCGCGAGGAGCGGGAGCGCCCGCTGGATGCGCGAGAGCCTCTGCCATTCCACCTCGTTCGCCGTCCGCAGCTCGAGGAGCCGCGCCACCTCCAGCCGGACCTTCGCGAGCTCCTCGTCGAGGCTCCTCCACGACTCCGCGCTCTGGCTCTGCTCCTTCGTCTCCCGCTCCAGCTCCTTCAGCCGGGCGAGGGACGCGTTGATCGCCTGCGTCTTGCCCCTCTCCCTGAAGAGGTTCCCCGCCTCCGCCTCGATCGCGTCCAGCCGCGCCGAGAGCCCCGAGAGGCCGGACGTGGCCTGCAGCACCGCCCGGCCGACGTCGCCTCCGCTCCGGAGGAGGTCCATCGCCCCCTCGGCGAGCCGCCCGGGGTCGAGGCCGAAGCTCCGCTCGAAGAAGTCCCGCTCGGCGCCCCCGAGGAACGGAACGAGGACGTCGCGCGCCAGCGCGTGCCCGGCCGCGTCGAGGAGGTCGCTTCCGCTCCGCCCCTTGCGGCGGACGAGCTCGAGCGTCCGGCCGTCGCGCGCCGAGATCGAGGCGCGGATCCGGAGGGCGTCGTAGGGGTGCAGGAAGTTGTCGGCCGTCTGCGCGGGGACTCCGAAGAGGAGGTCGCCGACGGCCCGGAGCGCCGACGACTTGCCGGCCTCGTTCGGCCCGAAGACGACGTGCAGGCCCGCCGCCCGGTCGAAGTCGATCGAGACGTTCGTGAAGGGGCCGTAGGCGACGAGGTCGAGGCGGTCGAGCCTCACGGCCGCTCCTCCCCCTCGACGAGCATCGGCACCAGCGTCGCCTCCACCTCGGCGAGGAACGCCTCCACCTTTCCCGGCTCCGCCGCGTCGAACAGCCGCCCGTCCTCCCCGAGGCCGGCCGGGAGCTTCTCGAGGAGCGGGCGCAGCTCCTCCGCGAGGGCCTTCAGCGTCTCCGGGTCCAAGGCCGCGTCGTGGACGGTGCGGGCCACGTGCCCGAGCGCGTCCCTCCGCTCCCGCGCCTTCGCGAGGTCGACCTCGGGAAGCGTCCGGACGACGACCTTCTCCACCCAGACCTCCCCGCTCACGTCCGCGGCGGCGGCCCTCACGCTCGCCTCCGTCGCCGCCAGGTCGCGCACCAGCGCCACGTGCACCGGCCCGCGCCCCGTCAGCCGCACCCGCGCGGCGACGAGCCGCCCCGAGCTCGCGCCCGCGGCCGCCTCGAGCGCGCGCTGGACGAGCGTCGCCGCGTCGTCGGGGCTGCGGGCGGGGGAGACGTCCACGGAGAGGTCGTGCCAGCGGGCCACGTCGGCGGCGACCGGCTCGACCGACCTCACCTCCGTCCCTTCCGCGGTGACGACGACGAACCCCTTCTCGCCCGTCTCGCGGACGCTGCGCCCCTGGAGGTTCCCGGGGAAGACGATCCACGGGTCGCGCGAGACCACCTCGGCGCGGTGCACGTGGCCGAGCGCCCAGTACGCGTACCCCTTCGAGGCGAGGCGGTCCGCCGTCGTCGGGGCGTAGGGGGCGTGCTCGGGCCGGCCGGCGAGCGCCGTGTGGAGGAGGCCGACGTTCAGGAGGCCCGGGAGGGCCCGCGGGTAGGCCGCGGCGAGGTCCTCGCCGACGTCCCTCTTCGCGAAGCTCTGGCCGTGCACCGCGAGGCCGAGCCGCTCGTCGACGGAGGTCTGGGGCGCGTCGTGGGAGAGGAGCGTGACGTTCTCGGGCAGCTTCAGCCGGCGCGTGATGACGCTCGCGGCGTCGTGGTTGCCGAGGACGGCCCAGACCCGGATCCCCGCCTCGCGGAGCCGCGCGAGCTGCTTGACGAAGAAGAGGCCCGTGTTGAAGTCCTGCCAGTCGCCGTCGTACACGTCGCCCGCGAGGAGCAGCGCGTCGACGCGCTCCTCGAGGCAGTGGTCGACGAGGTTCACGAACGCCCGCCGCGTCGCGACGCGCAGGTCCGCGCTCGGCGCGCCGTCGTACCGGTCGAGCCCCCGGAGCGGGCTGTCGAGGTGGATGTCCGCCGCGTGGACGAGCTTCATCCTGCGTCTCCTCCAGGGTCGTCGTTCGTGGCGGGCGGCTCCGGCGTGTCAGCCGGGGCTGCGCGCCACGCGAGGGCCATCGTACGGGCAACCGTCCGACAGATGGCGTCTCA
>JADKBZ010000008.1 GCA_016714815.1 Holophagales bacterium | reverse complement strand
TGAAGTCGATCCTGGTCCTCGGTTCCGGGCCGATCATCATCGGCCAGGCGTGCGAGTTCGACTACTCGGGGACCCAGGCCTGCCGCGTCCTGCGCAAGGAAGGGTTCCGGGTCGTTCTCGTCAACTCGAACCCGGCCACCATCATGACCGACCCGGAATTCGCCGACGCGACCTACATCGAGCCGCTCGACGTCGCGACCGTGGAGAAGGTCATCGCGAGGGAGCGCCCCGACGCCCTCCTCCCGACGGTCGGCGGGCAGACGGCGCTGAACCTCGCGGTCGCCCTCGACAAGTCCGGGGTCCTCGCCCGGTACGGCGTGGAGCTCCTCGGCGCCTCGGCGCACTCGGTGGAGCTGGGGGAGGACCGCCTCCTCTTCAAGGAGGCGATGCAGAAAGCGGGGGTCGACGTCTTGCGCTCCGGCATGGCCCGGACGGTCGACGAGGCGCGCGAGATCGCGCACCCGTTCGGCTTCCCGGTCGTCGTCCGCCCCTCCTACACCCTCGGCGGCACGGGAGGCGGGATCGCCTTCAACGCCGACGACTTCCAGGCGATCGTCAAGCGCGGCCTCCTCCTCTCGCCCGTCCACGAGGTCCTGGTGGAGGAGTCGGTCCTCGGCTGGAAGGAGTTCGAGCTGGAGCTGATGCGCGACGCGTCCGACACCTGCGTCGTCGTCTGCTCCATCGAGAACGTCGACCCGATGGGGGTCCACACGGGCGACTCGATCACGGTGGCGCCGCAGATGACGCTCACCGACGTCGAGTACCAGGCGATGCGCGACGACGCGAAGACCGTCATCCGGACGGTCGGCGTGGCGACGGGCGGCTCGAACATCCAGTTCGCCGTGAACCCGAAGACGGGGCGGCGGATCGTCATCGAGATGAACCCCCGGGTCTCGCGCTCTTCGGCCCTCGCCTCGAAGGCGACCGGCTTCCCGATCGCGAAGATCGCGGCCCTCCTCGCCGTCGGCTACCGGCTCGACGAGCTGCCGAACGACATCACGAAGAAGACCCCCGCCTGCTTCGAGCCGTCGCTCGACTACGTCGTCGTCAAGATCCCGCGGTTCGCGTTCGAGAAGTTCCCGGGCGCCTCCGACGTCCTCGGCGTCCAGATGAAGTCGGTGGGCGAGGTCATGGCCCTCGGGCGGACCTTCGCCGAGGCGTTCGGCAAGGCGCTCCGGTCGCTCGAGTCGGGGCGCGTCGGCTGGACCGGTCCCGGGGCGGCGGCGATGCCCCGCGCCGAGGCGCTCCGCGTCCCGCGGCCCGAGCGGATCCACGCCGTTCTCGACGCCCTGAGGTGCGGGGCCTCGGTCGCGTCCGTGAACGAGGTGACGGGAATCGACCCGTGGTTCCTCGACCGCTTCCGCGAGGTCGTCCTCCTGGAGGCGGAAATCAGGGACGGGGCCCGGGTCGAAGGCGCCGGGACGCCCGCTTCGCCGGCCCTTCTCCGCCGAGCCAAGCGCGCGGGCTTCTCCGACGAGGACCTCGCCCGCCTGACCGGGACGTCGGCCCGCGAGGCGCGCGCCGCCCGCGTCGCCGCGAAGGTCGTCCCCGTCTTTTCCCGCGTCGACACCTGCGCCGCGGAGTTCGAGTCGACGACGCCCTACCTCTACTCCTGCTACGAGAGCGAGTGCGAGGCGGCGCCGACGGACCGCAGGAAGGTCGTCGTCCTCGGTTCGGGGCCGAACCGGATCGGGCAGGGGCTCGAGTTCGACTACTGCTGCGTTCACGCGGCGAAGGCGATCTCGGAGGCCGGCTACGAGTCGGTGATGGTGAACTGCAACCCCGAGACCGTCTCCACCGACTACGACACCTCGGACCGCCTCTACTTCGAGCCGCTCACGTTCGAGGACGTGATGGCGGTGATCGACAAGGAGAAACCGGTCGGGGTCCTCGTCCAGTTCGGTGGGCAGACGCCGCTCAAGCTCGCACACCCGCTCCAGGAGGCGGGCGTTCGGATCCTCGGCACGTCTCCCGACGCCATCGACCGGGCCGAGGATCGCGAGCGCTTCGGCGAGCTGCTCGCCGAGACGGGCCTCGCCGCGCCCCCCTGGGCCACGGCCCGCGACGTCGCCGAAGGGATGGTCGAGGGGGTGAAGCTCGGCTTCCCGCTCCTCGTCCGTCCCAGCTACGTCCTCGGCGGCCGCGCGATGCGGATCGTCTACGACGAGAAGGCGCTGCACGGGGTCCTCGGGGAGGCGCTCGAGGCGTTCCCGGGGCGGCCCGTCCTCCTCGACCGGTTCCTGGAAGACGCCTTCGAGCTCGACGTCGACGCCGTCGGCGACGGGAAGAGCGTCGTCGTCGCCGGGGTCATGCAGCACATCGAGGAAGCCGGGATCCACTCGGGCGACTCGTACGCGGTCATGCCTCCCTACCGGCGGGTCCCGCGCGAGGCGCTCGGCGAGATCCGCGCGGCGACGCGGAAGCTGGGAGAGGCGCTCGGCGTCGTCGGCCTGATGAACGTCCAGTTCGCGATCCGCGAAGGGAAGCTCTACGTTCTCGAGGTGAATCCCCGCGCGTCCCGCACCGTCCCGTTCGTCGCGAAGGCGACCGGCGTCCCGCTCGCGCGGATCGCCGCGCGCCTCTGCCTCGGGGAGACCCTCGAGGAGGTGGGGCTGACGAAGGAGCCACCCGTCCTCGGCGTCTCCATCAAGGCTCCCGTCTTCCCGTTCCGGCGCTTCGAGGGGGTCGACACGATCCTGGGCCCCGAGATGCGCTCGACCGGCGAGGTGATGGGGCGCGACCGGAGCTTCGGCCTCGCGTTCCTGAAGGCGGCCGCCGGGGCGGGGATCCGCCTTCCCGAATCGGGGACGGTCTTCTGCTCGGTCCACGACGGCGACAAGGAGGCCCTCCTCCCGATCGCCCGCGAGCTCGCGAGCCTCGGCTTCCGGATCTACGCGACGGGAGGGACGGCGGCGTTCCTCAAGGCCGCGGGGCTCGAGGCGACGCCGGTCCTGAAGGTGAACGAGGGGCGCCCGAACGTCGTCGACCGGATGATCAACGGGGAGATCCAGCTCGTCGTGAACACGCCCCTCGGGAAGGACTCCTTCTTCGACGAGGTGGCGATCCGCAGGGACGCCCTGGAGCGCGACATCCCGTGCCTGACGACCCTGACCGCCGCCTCGGCGGCGCTCGAGGCGATCCGCGCCCGGTCGGGCGGGCCGATCGCGGTCACGCCGCTGCAGGAGAGCCTCGTCTGAACGCCAGGGGCGCCGCCCCGCTCGTCGCCGGGGCCGTCCTCGCGGCTCTCCTCGTCTCCGTGTTCCCGCCGGGGATGCGGCCCGCGACGTTGCCGGTCGCGCTCGCCCTCTCGCTCGCCGGCCTCGCCGCGGGCCTCCTCCGCCCGTTGCCGGCGACTCTCGCGCTGGCCGCCGTCGCGCCGCTCCTGGCCGGCCTCCCGCGCGCCTGGGGGGAATCCGCTCCCGTGCCGCTGGCGCCGCTCGTCGTCGTTTCGCTCCTGGCGGGGGTCCTGGCCCGGCGGCAGAGGGACGGAGAGGAGAGCGCCCTCCCTCCGGCCGTCTCGCGCTGGGGCGGGGCGTTCCTCGTCGTCGCCGCCGCCTCGGCCCTCTCCTCTTCCGTGCGGGGCGAGACGCTCTATCTCCTCCTTCGCGGAGGGGCTTCCCCCGTCTTCCTCAACGCGCTCGGGATGACGGCAGGGGAGCGGACGCGCGAGGCGGTCGTCCTCCTCGCGGTCCTCGTCTCCCTCTGGGCCGCCCTCGACGCGTTCGGCGCCGTCGTGCGGAGCGAGCGCGGGAGGGAACGGCTCGTCCTGGCCCTCGCCGCGGGCCTCTCGACGGCCTCGGCGATCGCGGTCCTGGAGCGCTTCCTTCCCGTCCCCCTGACGGCGTCCCGCTGGGCGGGGATGGGGCGTTTCTCGGGCCTTGCGAGCGACCCGAACGCGCTCGGCGTCGTGGTGGCCCTCGGGGCCCCGGTGCTGCTCGGCCTCCTCCTGGTCCGGCCCGGGCCCGCTGCGGCCGTGGCGGCAGGGCTCGGTCTTCTCCTCCTTCTGCCGGTCCTTCAGACCTCGGGCTCGCGGACGGGACTCCTCCTCCTCGCCGTCGCCGCGGGAGCGGCCGGAGTCGGGCTCGTGAGGCAGGGGGGGCGAGCCCGGCGGATCGCGCTCGGGACGGGGGCGGTCGCCGCCCTCGTCCTCATCGTCGTCGCGATCGTGGCGCCCCGGGGCGGCCCGGCCGCGACGGGAGGCCTCCTCGCGCGCCTCGGGGCGTCGCTTTCGGCGCCGAACGCCGCGCTCCTTTCGAACCACCGCCCGATGTTCTGGGGCGCCGCGTTCGACATGCTCGCGTCCGAGCCTCTTTCGGGAGTCGGCCTCGGCGGCTTTCCGTTCGAGTTCCCGGTCGTCTTCGAGCGGCGCTGGGGCCGGCCCGCGGTCGCCACCGACAGCGCCACGAACCTCCTCCTCGACGTGGCCGCCGAGTGCGGCCTCCCGGCGCTCGCCCTCGCGCTCGGAGCCGCCGTCCCTCTCCTGGTGCGCGTGACCGGCGCCGCGTTCGACAGATTGGGCGTGGATCCGGTCGGGCGCGCCGCCGGCGCGTCTCTCGCCGGCTTCGCCCTCGCGTCCCTCACGGGCTCCCACCTCCGGTTCCCGGAGGTCGCCCTCGTCGTCGCGGGCGTGGCGGCGCTTCTTCCGCCGGCGCTCGCCGCTTCGCCGGAAGAGAGCTCCTTCCGCCCCAGGAGGCTCCTTCCCCTTCTCGCCGGGAGCGGCGTCCTGGCCGCGCTCCTGGCGACGGCCGGGACGGCGGAGCCGTCCGCGCCGTTCCGCCAGGGCCGCTGGACGGGGCTCCACGACCGGCTGAGGCCGCGCCGGTGGACCTCCGCGAACGCCTTCCGGCGGGTCGAGCCGGGGGAGAGGCGGCTCCTGCTGACGATGGCGAACGAACGCCCGGATCGGCGCGGGGTCGTGATGCGGGTCCGGGTCGACGACGTCGCCGCCGGGGCCGTCGCCATTCCCGCGGGGCCCAACCGTCTCTTCCGCGTGGACCTCCCCGAGGGGGCCCGGGTCGTCCGGCTCTCGTTCGACCCGGTCTTCGTCCCGCGGGAGCTGGGGCGCGGGGACGACTGGCGCACGCTCGGGGTCCGGCTGCACGCGGACGGAGGGAACGTTCCGTGAACCGCCCTCATCCCCTCGCCGGAGTGGCCGCCTTCGCCGGCTGGATCGCCCTCTCCGTCTTCTGCTCCGTCGTCCTCCTGCCGCCCCATCCACTCCTTCGCACCGTCGCGTGGGGAGCGTCCGTCCTTCTCTTCGCCGCGGCGGTCGCGGCCCCTCTCCTGTCGCTGCCGCTGGCAGGCCTCGTCCTGGCCGTGTCGGGAGTGTCGTCCCTCGCCTTCGGCCTCGGACAGCCGGCGGTCGTCGCGCCGATACCGCTCGCGGCCTACCTCGCCGGAGCGGCCCTGCGCGCCATCTACGACCTCGAGCGCCCGTCCCTGCAGCACGGCCTGACGCCGCTCTGGAGGGCCGTCGCGGCGACCTCCGGCCTCTCGGCGCTCTCCGCCTGGGCCGGCGCCCGGACGGCCTACCTCCTGCTGCGCGAGGTCCCGCCTCCGCGGATCGTCAACCGTCTCGGCCTCGACGTGGAGCAGGCCCTGGCGGGAACGGTCGCGGTCCTGGCCGCCCTGCTGCTGACCGCCGGCTTCCACGCGCTCGGCGTCCGCGCCGGGCGCGACGTCCGGGGGGCGCGCCTCCTCGACGCCACTCTAGTCCTCGTCGCGCTCGTGGCAGGAGGGACCTCGATCCTCCAGAAGCTCGGCGTCGTCCCGCACCTGCGCGCGCCCCACTGGGAGCTCTGGGGGCGGGCGCAATCGACCTTCACCGACCCGTCGGCCGCGGGGGTCGCGGCCGCGCTCCTCCTCGCGCCCTGCCTGGCGAGAGCGGCGTCGGGTCCGTGGGTCCTCCGGCTCGGGGCGGGTGCCGGGGTCGCGGGGCTCCTCGTCCTCCTCGCCGACGCGGGGTCGAGGGGCGGCTTCATCGGGGCGCTCGTCTCGGCCCTCGTCCTCGTCCTCTGGGCCGTCACGCGCGCGCTCGCGGGGCAGAAGCCGGGCGTGCGCCGCAGGGTGGCCCTCTCCGCGGGGACGCTCTCGATCCTCGTCGCCCTCGCCTTCGGGGCCGCTCTCGCGTGGCCGACGGGAAAGGGGAGCCGGAGCGCCCTCCTCGGCAGGCTCTCGGAGACGGTCGGACGGAAGGAGGCTCCCTCCCTCGCCGAGCCCGAGAGGCTCCTTCTCTACGAGGGGGTGCTCGCCCTCGCGAAGGAGCACCCGCTCACGGGGCGCGGCCTCGGTTCGTTCCGCGCGGAGTTCCCCGACGCCGCCCACGACCTCCTCGGGAAGACCGTGTCGTTCAGCGACCACCCGCCGTCCCTCTACCTCGGCGTCCTGGCGGAGACCGGCCTGGCCGGGACGGCGGTCTTCGTCCTCTTCCTCGCCGGGCTCGTCCCGGCGCTCGGAGGGGCGCTCTCGTTCCGCGCGGAGAACACCGAGGAATCCCTCCGGGCGGCCGGAGCGGCCGCCGCCATCGTCGGAATGCTCGTCATCTTCCTGTTCGGGTCTCACCTCGTCTACGCCGAGATCGGCGCGCTCGTCGGGCTCCTGACGGCGCGCCTTCCGGCCCCCCCGGAGGGGCGTTCGGCGCGGGTGCTCGGCCACGTCCTGCCCGTCCTCGTCGCGGGTGCCTCCGTTCTTCTCGTCGGCGGCGCGCTCGCGCGGTGCGTCGAGACGTGGCGGGCCGACGCCGCCTTCGCCTACGGGCCGACCGCCGGGCTCTGGGGGGTCGAGCGGGAGCCGGACGGCCGGCCGTTCCGCTGGACGGCCGCGTCGGCGGCCTTCCGGATCGAAGCCCCCGCCGGACGGCCCTCGCTCGTCCGGCTCCCCGTCAGGAGCGCCCGCCCCGATTCGGAAGGGGTGATGGTCGCCGTCTTCTGGAACGACGTGAGGCGCGGCGCCGTCGATCTGCCGCACGGAGGCTGGAAATCGCTTCAGCTTTCCATCGACGGCCCCGGCGTTCTCAGGCTCGTCCCGGAGCGGACGTTCCTGCCGCTCTCTCCCACGGACGGGCGCCGGCTCGGAATCGAGACCGGCCCCCCTGTCGTCGGCCCGTGACGGAGATCCGCTTCCATTCGCGCGATCCGAGGCGCCGGCCGCGCGCCTGGAAGCTCGACGAGCGTGCGGGACAGATCGCCGCGACCTTCCTCGTTCTCGGGGGAAGCCTCGTGTCGATCGGGCTCTTCGGCGCTCCCGACCTCGTCGCCTACGTCGTCCGTTCGGCCGAGCGCCTCGCCCTCCGGGTGACGGCCGAGCGGGGGCTCCTCGCCTACGAATCCGTCCGCCTTCGCTTCGACCGCCTCGAGAGGCGGGTCGCCTCCGACGAGCTCTTCCTCGCTCGCGTCGCCACGGTGATCTCCCTGCCTCTTCCGGAGCGGTTCCTGGAGGATCCCCGCCCGATGGATGGGGCGACGGCGACCGAGCTCGAGGTGGAGGTCCAGCGGCTCTCCCGCCGGCTCCGTGCGATGGAGACGTTCCGGAGGAGGATCGCTTCCGGCGGGACGCCCGACCCCGCCCGGATCCCCTCGCGGTCCCCCATCGAGCCTTCCTCCGCCGTTCCGCTCTCTGTCTTCGGCCCCCGCATCTCGCCCCTGACCCACCGCCCCGAGTTTCACGCGGGGCTCTCGCTGGCCGCCCCCGCCGGGACCCCGGTCGTCGCCCCCGCCGACGGGAAGGTGCTCTTCACGGGGCGCGTTCCGGGCAGCGCGGGCGCCACCTGGAGGACGTACGGGAACGTCGTCGTCCTCGAGCACGACGCAAGGACGCGGACGCTCTTCGGCGACCTCGGAAGCGTGCGCGCGCGGCGCGGGCAGACGCTGCGGCGCGGGGACGCCCTGGGCGCCGTCGGCACGAACCGCTTCTCGCCGACGCCCCAGGTCCACTACGGCGTCTGGAAGCACGACGGGAAGCGCTGGCGGCCCGTCGACCCGCGCCTCTACGTCCTCGACGCCGACTGGATCACCTCCCGCGAGGTGAGGAGCCCGGTCGTCCCGCCGGCCGACGCCGAGCTCCCGGCGATCTTTCGCTGACCCCCAGGGCCCGGCTCAGAGCCGAGCGAGGAGATCGAGGACCCGGGCCGCGTCCTCCGGCTCGTTTCCGAAGTGCGGCGAGAGCCTGAGGAACCCCGCGCGGGCCGAGCAGGCGACGCCGCTCGACTCGAGGTGCTTCATCGCGCGGCGCGGGTCCGTTCCGGCCGGCGGCCGCGCCGAGAGGATCCCGGAACGGACCTCCTGCCGGTGGAGGACCGGCTGCCAGCCGAGGCGGGGGAGCCCTTCCTCGAGGGGAGCGAGCGCCGCGCGAATCCTGGCGCCGATCGCCTCGCTCCCGGCCTCCAGAAGCAGGCCGATCGAGGCGTGGAGGGCGTAGACCCCCGGCATCGGCGGAGCGCCGATCTCGAACTTCGTGGCGTCCTCGACGTACTCGGGCCGGTCGCCCACGTCGTACTGCGCCGGGTTCGTCCGCTTCAGGTTCATCCAGCCCGAGGGGGGCCGAAGCCGGGCGCGAAAGGCCGGCGTCGTGAAGAAGAGCCCGCACCCCTCGGGGCCGAGCATCCACTTGTGCCCGTCGGCCGAGAGGAAGTCGGCCCCGAGCGCGGCGACGTCGACGGGAATCGCCCCGGCCGCCTGGATCGCGTCGAGGCCGAAGGCGATTCCGCTCTCCCGGCAGAACGCTCCGACCTCGGCCGCCGGCGCGACGAACCCGGTGTGGTAGGCGACGAGGGAGAGCGAGACGAGACGCGTCCGGGCGTCGCAGGCGGCGAAAACCTCCCCGGCCGTGAACGCCCCGTCGCGCGTCGGAACCCGCCGCACCTCGACGCCGTAGCGCGCCAGGTCGAGCCACGGCGTCAGGTTCGCGGGGAACTCCGACTCCGTCGTCACGACGACGTCGCCCGGGTGCCAGTCGAGCCCCTGCGCCACGAGCGCGAGTCCGTACGTCGTGTTCGGCACGATCGCGATCGAGGAGGCGCCGCCCAGCGCCTCCGTCACGCCGAGGAGCCGGGCCGCGTCCTCGCGGAGCGCGGCCAGCCGCGCGGACATCTCGGGGAAGGCGAGCGGCCCGCGCGTCGAGAGGAGCTGGGCGTATTCGGCGAGCGCCGCCACGGCGCGGGCCGGCAGCGGCGACACCGCCGCGTGGTTCATCTGGATCGTCGAGAGGCGCCAGGGGAATTCGCGGTCGAGCGATTCGCGGGAGAGGTCCATCAACGCTCCTGCCTTCGGAAAAGGTAGAATACCGGCAAAATGGTACCGTGACGACGGGGAGGCCGCATGGCCCTGAACATCAAGGATCCCGTCACCGAAAAGCTCGCCGCCGAGGTGGCGCTTCTCGCCGGGGAGACGAAGACCGGAGCGATCCGGAAGTCGCTCCTCGAGCGGAAAGACCGGCTGTCTCTTCGGAATCCCCACGCTGACCGCGAAGCCGGGCTGAGGAGGTTCCTCGAGGACGAGGTCTGGCCCCTCCTGCCCGGGACCCGGCGGCGGAAGCTCACGAAGAAGCAGCGGGAAGCGATCCTGGGGTACGGCCCGGAGGGGGTGTGATCGTCGACAGCTCGGCGCTCGTCGCGATCCTCCTGAAGGAGCCGGGCTGGCAGGAGCTCCTTCGGCGGCTCGCCGCCGAAGAAAATCCCGGCGTCGGCGCTCCCACGCTCGCCGAGACGGGAATCGTCCTGACGGCCCGTCTCGGAAAGGACGGACGGCGGCTCCTCGCGGCCTTCGTGAGGGAAGCGGACCTCCTGGTGATCCCGTTCGTCGAGGAGCACTGGAAAGCGGCCACCGAGGCCTACGGCCGCTACGGCAAGGGCCGGCACCCGGCGGCCCTCAACTTCGGGGACTGCCTCACCTACGCCGTCGCCCGCCTCTCCGGCCAGCCGCTCCTTTGCGTTGGCGACGACTTTCCGAAGACCGACCTCGAGCTCGCCTGACGGGACGGCCTCGGTCGCTGGGCTGCGCGGACTCAGAAGCTCCTCTGCGCGGCGAGAAAGCCGTCGAGGTTCCGCCGCACCTCGTCCATCGAGTCGCCGCCCGTCTTCTCGAGGAGGGCGTTCGCCAGGACGAAGGCGAGCATCGCCTCGGCGATGACGCCGCAGGCGGGGACGGCGGTCACGTCGGAGCGCTCGTACTGGGCCCGGTGGGGCTCCTTCGTGTCGAGGTCGACCGACGGGAGCCCCTCGCGGAGCGTGGCGATCGGCTTCTGGAAGAGGACGACGAGGACGTCCTCGCCGTTCGTGATTCCCCCCTCGAGGCCCCCGGCGCGGTTCTTCGTCCGGTGGAATCCTCGCTCTTCGGACCAGGCGATCGGGTCGTGCGCGAGCGAGCCGGGGGCGAACGCGTTCGAGACCCCGGAGCCGATCGACACCGCCTTCACCGACGGGATGGAGAGCATCGCCTGGCCGATCGCGCCGTCGAGCTTGCGGTCCCACGAGACGTGCGACCCGAGGCCGGGCGGCACGCCGCGCGCCGCCACGAGGATCGTCCCGCCGAGCGTGTCGCCCGCCTTCGCGGCGGCGTCGACGGCCTGCGTCATCTTCGGCTCGAGGCTCGCGTCGACCGCGCGGAACGGGGACGCCTCGTCGACGGACGAAAGGGTCGCGAACGACCATCCCTCGCGCGGCTCCTCGCTCGCGACCGGCCCGACCGACAGGACGCCACTTCGCACCTCGACGCCGAACGCGGCGAGCAGCTGCCGGCAGACGGCGCCCGCCGCCACGCGCATCGCGGTCTCCCGCGCGCTCGCCCGCTCGAGGATGTCGCGCAGGTCGTGGCGGCCGTACTTGAGCCCGCCCGGCAGGTCCGCGTGCCCGGGGCGGGGCGAGGAGAGCCGCCTCTTCGCCGCGGCCTGGGCGTCGACCTCGAGCGGGCCCATGACCTTCTCCCAGACGCCGTGGTCGAGGTTCGCGATCGACATCGCGAGCGGTCCGCCGAGCGTCTCGCCTCCGCGCAGCCCGCCCGTGAAGCGGACCTGGTCCCGCTCGAGCTTCATCCGCCCGCCCCGTCCGTAGCCGTGCTGCCGGCGCGCGAGGTCGGCGTCGAGGGCGGCGACGTCGAGGGAGAGGCCCGCCGGGAGCCCCTCGAGGATCGCGGTCAGGAGCGGCCCGTGCGATTCGCCGGCGGTCAGGTAGCGGAGGCGTGACATCGCGGGGAGTGTAGCGAAGGGGCCGGGCCCCGTTGCGTCCGATAATCCCTCGACCGCGCGTCGGGAACGAGACGGTCAAGGAGACGATCGATGAGAAGAGTGCCGGTCCTGGCAGCGGTCCTGGTCCTGCTCGTCAGCAACGTCGGCCTGGCCCAGTTCTGGGACGCCTTCAACCCGAGAGTCGGCGTCAGCCTGGTCCACCCGCCGGGTTACGGCCAGAAGCTGACCCGGGTCGCCTTCGCGCCGGCTCACGGACGGTGCGCCAGTCAGCTCCTCGACCCGGTCGTGGCCCTCTTCGTCGACTCCGGAATCGAGGTCGTCGACCGCCGGCACCTGGAGTCGCTCTTCGGGGAGCGCCGGTTCGACCCGAGCGGCTCCGTCGACGCGCGGCAGGCGGCCGAGCTCGGGCGGTCTCTCGGTCCCGGAGCGCTTCTCGTCCTCAACGTCACGCGGTGCGAGACCGAGAAGAAACCGGGCTACAGGGACCAGGACGACGGAGAGAAAGGGGTGCGGCGCTATTTCATCGCGACGACGAAGGCCGAGCTGAAGGGCTCGCTCCAGGTCGTGGACCTGACGACGGGCCGGGTCCTGAGGGCGGAGCCCTTCGAATCGCTGCCGTCCCGCCAGGTCGAGCTCGAGGGACGGAAGCCGGAGTTCCCAGCGGAGAACGAGCTCCTCGACGAGGCGATCGCCGACGTCGTGAACAACCAGGTCCGGCGCCTCTTCTTCCCCTGGAACGAGACGCTGGAGCTGATCTACTACGACGACAGCGAATGCGGGATGAAGCACGCCCACCAGCTCCTCAAGGCGGGGGACACCGCCGGGGCCCTGCAGCAGTCGCTGAAGGCCGTCGAAGCGTGCAAGGCGACGCCGGGAATCAAGCCGAAGTACGTCGGCCGCGCCCACTACAACGTCGGCATGTCGTACTTCCTCCTCGGCGACTACGACCGGGCGCTGGCGAGCTTCGAGGAGACGGTCCGCCTCAACCCCGGCAACATCGTCGCGGAAGCCATCGCCGAGTGCCGCCGGGCGAGGCAGACGAGGGCGGACTTGCAGCAGTACGAGGAGCGGGCGAACGACGAGGCGGGCCGCGGGGAGCCCGCGGCGGCCTCGGCGGCCGGGGCCCAGGGGAACGGCAGGAGCGGGGCCACGAGCCCGGGTAAGCCCGCCGCCTCTCCCGAGGAGCGCCTGGAGAGGCTCAAGCAGCTCTACACGAAGGGGCTGATCAACAAGACCGAGTACGAGACGAAGAAGGCGGAGATCATCCGGGAGATGTAGGGGGAGGGATCCGCTTCGTCAACTGCGCCGGCCCGGAAGCGCGCCGCCGCGGACGGCCGGTCGTTCGAGACGGGCGCCGGGAGCGCGGGTCTCCTACTTCTCCGGCAGCTTCACCCGGAACTCGTACAGCCCGTCGGCTCGCTTCTTCATCTCCTCGAGCGCGGGAGTGCAGGCGCACTCGAACTTCAGCCCCTCGATGAGCGGGAGGACGTCGGTGGCGCCCGAGGCGACCCCGATGACGAGCGTTCCTCCCTGCACCCGCTTTCGCTCGATGATCGCCGCGCGGACGGGGGCCGGCGCCGGTGGGGGAGTCGCGCCCGGAGGCGGCTTCCAGCCCGGGGGGAACGGAGTCGGGGTCGCCTTCGGCTTCAGGCCGAGGATGCGGACTTCCTTCGTGTCCCCCTCGGCGACGGTCACCTTCACGATCTTCGGGTCGTAGCCCGGCTTCTCCAGGCGCAAGGTGTAGGTCCCGGCGGGGAGGTCCTCCAGGACGAGCCCCTGCCGGAGGGCGTCGGTCGTCCCGGCGGGCTCGTCGTTCAGGAAGACGGCGAGGCCGGGGGCGGAGACGACGCGGATCGAGGAGAAGCCTTTCGGGCGTGAGATGACGCCCCACTTCGGCAGCTCCTGCGGCGCCGCGCCGGAGACGGCGGCCACGGCGGCGAGAAGGGCGGCGAGGAGAAGGGGGGCGGCGCGCACGGCGGCTCCATCCTATTCGCGCCGGGGCTCCGGAGCGAGGGGAGTCCGGTATCCTCCCGCGTTCCGGCCGCGCGGCGGCGGAAAAGGCGGCCCCGATGCACTGGAAAACGTTCGCGACGGTCTTCGTCACCGTCTTCATCGCCGAGATCGGCGACAAGACCCAGCTGGCGACCCTCCTCTTCTCGGCGGACAAGGAGGTCAGCAAGTGGACCGTCTTCGCAGGCTCCGCCCTCGCCCTGACGGCGGCGGCCGCGATCGGCGTGATCGTCGGCTCGCAGCTCGAGCGGTTCATCTCGCCGAAGGTGCTGAAGAGCGTGGCGGGGGTCGGGTTCCTCGTCATCGGGGCCTGGACCCTGCTGTCGAAGTAGAAGCGCCTCCGGTAGGATTGCGGGTCGGGGCGGCCCCCGCGGCGGACGCGGGCAGGGTGGCCCCGTCAAGGAGCCGCGAACCCCACATGAGAAAGCCCGCTGCCCTCCTCGCCCTCGCGACGGCCTTCGCCCTCGTCGCGCCAGACGCCCTCTCGTGCACGAACATCCTCGTGACGAAGGGGGCCTCGGCCGACGGGTCGACGATGATCACCTACGCCGCCGACAGCCACGAGCTCTACGGCGAGCTCTACTTCACGCCCGCCGGCGTCCACCCGTTCGGCACGATGCGCGAGGTCGTCGAGTGGGACACGGGCAAGACGCTCGGCCGGATCCCTCAGGCGCCCGTGACGTACCAGGTCCTCGGGAACATGAACGAGCACCAGGTCGCGATCGGCGAGACGACCTTCGGCGGGCGCAAGGAGCTCGCGGGGCCGGCGGGGATCGTCGACTACGGCTCGCTCATGTGGATCGGCCTCGAGCGGTCGAAGACGGCGCGCGAGGCGGTCGACGTGATGACGAAGCTCGTCGACGAGTTCGGCTACGCCTCGACGGGGGAGTCGATCTCGATCGCCGACCCGAACGAGGCGTGGGTCCTCGAGATCATCGGCAAGGGCGAGAAGCAGAAGGGGGCGGTCTGGGTCGCCGTGAAGGTCCCGGACGGGATGATCTCGGCCCACGCGAACCAGCCCCGGATCCGTGAGTTCCCCCGGAACGACCCGAAGAACGTCCTCTTCTCGAAGGACGTCGTCTCCTTCGCGCGCGAGAAGGGGTGGTTCACGGGGAAGGACGAGGAGTTCTCGTTCGCCGACGTCTACTCGCCCCTGCGCGGCGGTACGCTGCGCGGCTGCGACGGGCGCGTCTGGAGCGTCTTCCGCCGGGCGGCCCCGTCCCTGAACCTCTCTTCCGACTGGGTCCTCGCCGTGCCGGGAACCAAGCCGATGCCCTGGGCGGTGAAGCCGGACCGGAAGCTCTCCACGAAGGACGTCATGGAGCTGATGCGGGACCACTACGAGGGGACCGAGCTCGACATGACGAAGGACGTCGGCGCCGGACCCTACCAGGTTCCGTACCGCTGGCGGCCGATGGGCTTCAAGGTCGACGGCGTCGACTACGTCCACGAGCGGGCCATCTCGACGCAGCAGACGGGCTACTCGTTCGTCGCCCAGATGAGGTCGTTCCTCCCCGCCGCCGTCGGCGGCGTCCTCTGGTTCGGCCTCGACGACACCTACTCCACCGTCTACGTCCCGATGTACTCCTCCATGCGCGAGGTGCCGAAGAGCTGGGCCGTCGGCACCGCCGACTTCCGGGCCTTTTCTTGGGACTCGGCTTTCTGGACCTTCAACTTCGTCTCGAACTTCGCCTACTCGCGCTACAGCGACATGATCGGGGACGTCCGCCGGGTCCAGGGCGAGCTCGAGGGGCGGTTCCTCGCCGAGCAGCCCGAGATCGAGAAGGCGGCGCTGAAGCTCTACGCCGACTCGCCGGCCGCGGCCCGCGACTACCTGACGAAGTACTCGGTCGCCACGGCCGAGGGGGTCGTCGCCCGCTGGAAGAAGCTGGGCGAGTTCCTGATGTGGAAGTACCTCGACGGCAACGTCCGCGACACGCAGGGGAACGTCACCCACCCGAGGTACCGCGACGAGTGGTACCGGGCAATCGCGAAGGACGGAGGCGATCGCCTGAAGGCGCGCACGCTTCCCGGCGAGCCGAAGCGCCCCGAGTAGGGGCGCCGCGGAGAGAGGCGAAACCTCGGGGACGCCCGCACGTAACAGAGAGCGGGTGACAACCCGAGGATCCCTCCTTCCCCTTCTTGCCGGGCTGGCCTTCGGGGCCAGTCCGGCCCTTTGTCTCCCATCCGCCACGGACGGACTGAGGGGGGCGGAGATCGCGGTTTCCAGAGCGTCGGGGCCGATCGCCGTCGACGGCGACCTCTCGGATGCCGGCTGGGCCGGCGCCACCCGGGTCGAGAAGTTCTACGAAGCGAACCCGGGGGACAACCTTCCGCCGAAGGTGAGGACCGTCGCCCGGCTCGCCTACGACGACAGGTTCCTCTACGCCGCCCTCGAGTGCGACGACCCGGATCCCAGGAAGATCCGCGCCCCCTTCTCGCAGCGCGACGTCCTCGGCGGGGACACCGACTACGGCGGGATCATCCTCGACACCCGCAACGACGGCCGGACGGCGATCCTCTTCCTCGCGAACCCGCGGGGGGTCCAGTACGACGCCGTCACCGACGACGGCAACGAGGACGACTCCCCCGACTTCTTCTGGGACTCGGCCGGGAGGATCACGGAGACCGGCTGGAATCTCGAGATCCGGATTCCGTTCTCGTCCCTCCGCTACGATCGGAAGGACTCGCAGACGTGGGGAATCCTTCTCTACCGGAACTACCCGCGGGACTTCCGCTACAAGATGTTCTCGGCCCGGCTCCCCCGCGGCCGGAGTTGCTTCGTCTGCTCGGAAAACGTCCTGACCGGGCTCTCCGGTCTTCCCTCCGGCGGGAACCTCGTGGCGGCCCCGTACGTGACGGCCTCCCAGGAGACCGTCCCGCGCGGGAACGGCAACGGTCTCGTGGGCAAGCCGGCGGAGTTCGACGGCGGCCTCGACGTGAAGTGGACCCCCTCGGCGGGGATCGCCCTCGACGGCACCCTCAACCCCGACTTCTCCCAGATCGAGTCCGACGTCGCGAAGATAGGAGTCAACGAGCGGTTCGCGCTCTTCTACCCCGAAAAGCGCCCGTTCTTTCTCGAGGGGGTCGACCTTCTCTCGACGCCGGTGCCGGCCGTCTACACCCGTTCGATCACGTCGCCCCGCTGGGGCCTCCGCGGGACCGGAAAGTCGGGCTCGACGAGCTGGACCGCCCTCGTGGCGGACGACCGGGGGGGCGGCAGCGTCATCCTCCCCGGCCCGAACGGCTCGGAACTCGCCGACCAGGACTTCTCCTCGCTCGACTTCGTCGGTCGCGCCCGCCACGACCTGGGCCGGTCGTTCGTCTCCCTCCTCGTCACCGACAAGGAGATCGGCGGAGGCGGCAGCAACCGGGTCTTCGGCCCCGACTTCCGGTTCAGCCCGACCGAGGCGGACACGGTCACCGGCCAGCTCCTCTTCTCGCGAAGCGAGACGCCCGTCCGACCGGAGCTGGCGGCCGAATGGGACGGCCGGACCCTCTCGGGGCACGGGGCGGACGTCTGGTGGGCGCACTCGACCGAGAAGCTCGACTGGGGGCTCGAGTACAAGGATTTCTCCGACGGCTTCCGGGCCGATCTCGGCTTCGTGCCGCAGGTCGGGTTCCGGGAGGGGTTCTTCGACGGCGGCTGGACGTTTCGCCCGAAGGGCTTCGTCTCTCGCCTGAGGACTTTTTTCTTCGCCGACTACGTCGTCGACCGGGAGGGGGCGCTTCTGAGCCAGGTCGTCGCCCCCGGGTTCGGGCTCGACGGGAAGTACAACAGTTTCGCCCGGCTCGAGTTCCGGAGCGAGAAGATTCTCGCCGGGAGCTCCGTCCTTCCCCGGTCGCGTGTCGTCTATTCCCTCCAGGCGGCGCCGGTCGGCTGGCTCGGCACCATCGCGGTCTCGGGGTCGATCGGAGAGGAGATCGACTTCGTCGGCGCGCGGCGGGGACACGGGGGCCGGGTGGCGGGGAGCGTGATCGTCAGGCCCGGCAACCACCTCGAGCTGGATCTGCGGGGGGAGATCCAGTGGATGAACGTGAAGCCGGAGGGCGAGTCCGAATCGAGGCGGCTCTTCACGGCGTACGTCGAGAGGCTGAAGGCCACCTACACCCTCAGCGCGCGGAGCTACGCGCGCGTCATCGGCCAGTACGTGGAGACGCGCGCGAGCCCCGCGCTCTACGCCGAGCCCGTCGCGGAGCGGGAGGGCTCCTTCTCGGCGTCGGTCCTCCTCGCCTACAAGCTGAACTGGCAGAGCGTCGTCTTCCTCGGGTACGGCGACTCCCGGACGCTCTCGGACGACGGCGGCCTTCCCCCGGAGAGCCGCCAGCTCTTCCTCAAGGTCTCCTACGCCTTCCAGCGGTGATCCGCGGGGGCTCTTCGGGGCGTAAACTTTCTGCAGACGATCCCGCTCGCTCGAATGGAACCGGCCGCCTCGAAGGGCCGGGGAGGACGGAATGCTGGCCCGCGAAAGACTCGCCAAGTGTCCGACGTGCAGGGGGACCGGCCTGGGGGGAGCGTGCGCCCGCTGCAAATCCCTCGGGCGGATGCGGTTCCAGGGCAACGAAGAGCTCTGGATTCTCTGCGGCTACTGCCGGGGAACCGGCACCGTCGACTGCCCCCGCTGCCACCGGGAGGGGCGCATCCGCTACTTCGCGTTCCAGTGTCCCCGATGCAACTTCGTCGGCCCCGAGGCCGAAGGGCACCTCGACGACCTCTACGCCGACCTCTGCCCCAAGTGCGGGAGCTTCTGAAGAAGAGGGCTGCCGGTTCCGTCAGCTACGCGAAAGGACGGCCTCGCCGACGATGCGCGCCGCCTCGTCGATCGGCGTCCGGTCGACGTTGATCACGAGGTTGTAGAGGAGCGGGTCGGAGACGTCGACCTGGAAGGTGCGGCGGAGAAAGCGCTGGCGCGCCCGGTCTTCCGCCTCGACGTACGCCAGGGCCGCCTTCTTCGAGGTGCCGCGCAGCTCGGCCATGTGGGCGACCCGGCTCTCGAGCGACGCGACGAGCCGGACGTGGAACGCCTGCGGCAGGTGCCCCAGGATCACGTTGGCGCCCCGGCCGACGAGGATGACGTTCCCCATCCCGGCCAGCCTGAGGATCGTCTCGGTCGTCTCCTGGACGGGCCTGGAGGAGGCCCGGTGAAGGCCGAGGAGCTCCTCGATGACGAAGGAGATCCCGGAGAGGTGGTCTTCCGGAGACCAGGAGGCGAGGCGTTCGGGGAGGGCCTCGTCCTCGAGGATCTTGTCGACGAGCTCCCTGTCGAAGACGGCCCAGGGGCCGCGCCCCTTCGGCTGGGCCTTCTCGAGGTAGCCGGCCAGGGCCTCGCCGAAGGCGGTGCCCCCGGCACCGGTCTGGCGCGACACGGTGACGACGGGGCGGCGGCGTTCCCGCGCCTTCGGCGGCCCCTTGGGCGAGGCTCCGAGCATGGCGGCGACGAAGGAAAGGGTCTTCTCTTCGGACGAAACGAAGGACATGGCGATCCCCCTTTCCGGGTCTCGAAGAACAGGAGCCGATTGGAAGTCTACGCCCCGGAACGCGCGGGGTCGGGCCGGGATCTTCCGGGGCGCCGGATGCCCTCTTTCCTCGCAGAGTGTAGAGCGTAGACCAGACCCCCGGATTATGAGGGGCGGCTCATTTTGGGGTGCTATTGCTGCGGCGCGGCGGATATGATCGCGGACCGATCTCGACCGGATTCTGAGCGCACCCGAAAGAAGGAGCAGAGGCGGATGAAGTACGAAGGGCAGGCGATCCAGACCTTTCCGCTGGAAGGCGGCTTCGTCGAGCTGAAGTTCGACCTGAAGACCGACTCGGTAAACAAGTTCAACGCCCTGACGATGGGTGAGCTGAAGGAGGTCGTGGAGGGGCTGACGAAGGCGCCTCCGAAGGGGCTCCTCGTGACGAGCGGCAAGGACGTCTTCATCGTCGGCGCCGACGTCACCGAGTTCCTGGGCCACTTCAAGAGGACCGAAGAGGAGCTGACGGCCTGGCTGCTCGAGGCGGACGCGGTCTTCAACGGCATCGAGGACCTCCCCTGTCCGTCGGTCGTCGCGCTGAACGGCTTCTGCCTCGGCGGCGGCTTCGAGCTGGCGCTCTCGGCCCACTTCCGGGCCGCCTCCACGGCGGCGAAGGTTGGCGTTCCCGAGACGAAGCTCGGCATCTTCCCCGGCTGGGGCGGCACGGTCCGCCTCTCGCGGATGTGCGGGGCCGACAACGCCATCGAGTGGATCGCCACGGGCGAGCAGTACCCGGCCGAGGAGGGGCTCAAGATCGGCGCCGTCGACGCGGTCTGCGAGCCCGCCAAGCTCCGCGAGGTCGCCCTCCGGATGCTCCAGGACGCCGCCGACGGCAAGCTCGACTGGAAGGCCCGCCGCGACGAGAAGAAGGCGCCGCTCCCGCTCAACAAGATCGAGGCGGGCATGGTCTTCGAAGGGGCCAAGGCGTTCGTGGGCGGCAAGGCGGGCCCGAACTACCCGTCTCCCGTCGCCGCCATCGAGGCGATGCAGAAGGGGGCCGGGCTCGGGCGCGACGAGGCTCTGAAGATCGAGGCGGCCACCTTCGCGAAGATCGCGAAGACGCCGACGGCCTACGGGCTCGTGTCGGTCTTCCTCGGCGACCAGCTCGTCAAGAAGTACGGAAAGAAGGCGGCGAAGGGCGCGAAGCCGGTGGAGCGGGCGGCGGTCCTCGGCGCGGGGATCATGGGAGGCGGCATCGCCTACCAGTCCGCGTCGAAGGGGACGCCGATCCTGATGAAGGACATCGCGCCGAAGGCGCTCGCGCTCGGGATGGGCGAGGCGGCCAAGCTCCTCGAGAAGCAGGTCGACCGCGGCAAGATGACGCCCGGCAAGATGGCCCAGGTCCTGGCCGGCATCACGCCGACTCTCTCCTTCGGCGACTTCGGCTCCGTCGACATCGTCGTCGAGGCGGTCGTCGAGAACGAGAAGGTCAAGAAGACGGTTCTCGCCGAGCTCGAGGCGAGCGTGAAGCCGGGGACGATCCTGGCGTCGAACACCTCGACGATCTCGATCACGCGCCTCGCCGAGGCGCTGAAGGCTCCCGAGAACTTCTGCGGAATGCACTTCTTCAACCCGGTCCCGCGGATGCCCCTCGTCGAGGTGATCCGCGGCGCGAAATCGAGCCCCGAGGCGATCGCCACGACGGTCGCCTGGGCGCAGGCGATGGGGAAGACCCCGATCGTCGTCGGCGACTGCGCCGGCTTCCTCGTCAACCGCGTCCTGTTCCCCTATTTCTCCGGCTTCGAAGGGCTGCTCAGGGATGGCGTCGACTACAAGCGCGTCGACAAGGTGATGGAGAAGTGGGGCTGGCCGATGGGCCCGGCGCTCCTTCTCGACGTCGTCGGGATCGACACCGGCGTCCACGCCGACAAGGTCATGGCGGCCTCGTTCCCCGACCGGATGGCTCACGAGGGGGAGAGCGCCATCGAGAAGATGTTCGCCGCCCAGCGCTTCGGCCAGAAGAACGGCAGGGGCTTCTACACCTGGGAGCCGCAGAAGAAGGGCGCGCCGAAGAAGGTGGTCGACCCCTTCACCGACGAGCTCCTGAAGACGCACGCGACGGCGACGCCCGAGGTGACCGACGCCCAGATCGTCGAGCGGATGATGCTGCCGATGCTCCTGGAGTGCTCGCGCTGCCTCGAGGACGGCATCGTCGCGACGCCGACCGAGGTCGACATCGCCCTCGTCTACGGCCTCGGCTTCCCGCCGTTCCGCGGCGGGATCTTCCGCTGGGCCGACGCCACCGGCGCCCCGGCGCTCCTTCTCGCCGCGGAGAAGAACGCGGCGCTCGGCGCCCTCTACGCCCCGACGCAGCAGCTACGAGACCTCGCCGCCGCCGGCAAGGGCTTCCACGGAGAGTGATGAGATGAGAGACGTCGTCATCGTCGATGCCGTCCGTTCCCCCATGGGCCGCTCCAAGGGCGGCATCTTCCGCAACGTGAGGGCCGAGAACCTCTCGGCCGACCTCGTCAACGCGCTCCTGGCGCGCAACCCGGCGGTGAACCCCGCCGAGGTGGACGACGTGATCTGGGGCTGCGTCCAGCAGACGCTCGAGCAGGCCTACAACGTGGCCCGCTTCATCCAGCTGATGACGCCGATCCCCAAGCAGGTGCCGGCGCAGACGATCAACCGCCTCTGCGGGTCGTCGATGACGGCCCTGCACTCGGCCGCCATGGCGATCATGGCCGGCTACGGCGACCTCTTCGTCGTCGGCGGCGTCGAGCACATGGGGCACGTCCCGATGACCCACGGGGTCGACTTCAACCCGGCCAACTCCAAGCGCAACGCCAAGGCCGCCGGGGCGATGGGCCTCACCGCCGAGTATCTCGGGCGCCTCCACGGGATCACCCGCGAGCAGCAGGACCAGTTCGCCTACCGCTCTCAGATGCGCGCTTCCGAGGCGATGCGCTCCGGGGCCTTCGAGGCAGAGATCGTTCCCGTGAACGGCCACGACGAGGACGGCGCGCTGAAGTCGTTCGACTTCGACGAGGTCATCCGTCCCGAGACGACGCTCGAGGGGCTCGGCAAGCTCAAGCCCGCGTTCGACCCGAAGAGCGGAACGATCACCGCCGGAAACTCCTCGGCCATCTCCGACGGCGCCGCGGCGCTCCTCGTGATGTCGGCCGAGAAGGCCAGGGAGCTCGGCGTGACGCCGATGGCGAAGATCCGGTCGATGTCGGCGGCCGGCTGCGACCCGTCGATCATGGGCTACGGGCCGGTCCCGGCCACGAAGAAGGCGTTCGCCCGGATCGGCATGAAGTCGGGTGACGTCGACCTCTGGGAGCTGAACGAGGCGTTCGCGGCGCAGTCGCTCCCGGTCCTCAAGGACCTCGGTCTCCTCGACGTCGCGGACGAGAAGGTGAACATCCACGGCGGGGCGATCGCCCTCGGGCACCCCCTCGGATGCTCGGGCGCGCGCATCTGCGCGACGCTCCTCCACGCGATGAAGGCGAAGAACGCGACGACGGGCGTCGCCACCATGTGCATCGGCTTCGGCCAGGGCGTGGCGACGGTCTTCGAAAGGGTCTGAGGCTTTCGCTCCGGGCGCGCGGCGGCGCCGGGTCCGACGGATCCGGCGTCGCCGCCGCACTCTCGCGGCGACTCCTATAATCGAAGTATGTCGAGAGGCTGGCGCCTCCTCGCCGCCTGCGTCCTCGTGGCCGGGGTCGCGGAAGCGGAGGGTTTTCGCCTCCGGGTCGGCGGCCTCGTCGATCTGCGGGCCGCCCGCACGGACGGGGCGACGGGGTGGCTCGACGGGGGGCTCGGCAAGCTCCGCTGGGGTGGAGAGGACGGCGAGCCGAAAACCGTCCTCGCTCTCGCCCAGTCGGCGGTCGTCTTCCGCGCGAGCCTCGGCGAGGAGCTGCGGGCGTACGCCCACCTGAGCGCCGACACCGGGTCGTACCCGGCCCCGGGTCTCGCCGGGCTCGACCTCGTCGAGGGCTGGGTCTCCTACAGGCCGCGCCTCTCGGACGTTCTCGGTGTGCGGCTGAAGGCGGGGCACTTCTTCCCTCCGCTCTCGCTCGAGAACGACGGCGTCGCCTGGAGCCCCACGCGGACCCTCACCGCTTCGGCGCTCGACTCCTGGATCGGGGAGGAGGTCGCCGTCAACGGGCTCGAGGCCTCGGTCGAGCTCTTTCTCCCGACGTCGGACCTGACCGTCACGGGGGCCGTCTTCGGCGGGAACGACCCGTGCGGAAGTCTCCTCGCGTGGCGCGGCTGGGCGATCGAAGACCGCCAGTCCGGGCTCACCGACAGGCTCCCGCTCGTGGCTCTCCCGGCCTTTGCGTCCGACGGGATCTTCCCGGCGCAGGACCCCTGGGTCGCGCCGTTCCGGGAGGTGGACGGGCGGGCCGGCTGGTACGCCGCGGCGTCCTGGGTGCTGCCCGAGCGCCTCGAGGTCCGGACGCTCCTCTACGACAACCGGGGAGACCCACTGGCGTTCGAGGACGGTCAGTACGCCTGGAAGACCCGTTTCGCGGCGGTGGGCGCGACGGTGAGGCCGTCGCGGAGCGTCGAGGTCGTCGGGCAGTTCCTCGACGGGTGGACCGTCATGGGCCCGGAGGAAGCGGTCGACGCCTACTTCAGGACCTGGTATCTCCTCGCGAGCGCGACCCGGGGACCCCACCGCCTCTCGGTCCGCTACGACTGGTTCCGGGTCCTGGACGAGGACCGGTTCGGCGTGGTCGACCCGAACGACGAGGAGGGCGACGCCTGGACCGTGGCCTGGTCTCTCGAGGTCGATCGCCGGACGACCATCCTCCTCGAGCTTCTCTCCGTCGATTCGACGCGGCCGGCGCGCGCTCTCGTCGGTCTTCCCGAGAGAGCCCGCGAGACGCTCGTCCAGGTCGGCGTGCGGGGCCGGTTCTAGCGCGTGGAGCGTGGGGGGGCTCCCCCCCTTCGAGCCGTCCCTTCGGGCCGTCCGTTGCCGCGGGAGCGTCCTGGCGTCAGAATGGCGGGAACGCCATGCGGCTCGTCACGCGCGGAGACCTCGACGGCCTCACCTGTTCCGTCCTCATCACCTCGGTCGAGCGGATCGAGTCGATCGAGCTCGTCCACCCGCAGGCGCTGACCGACGGGAAGTTCGAGGTCCAGGAGGGGGATGTCCTCGCGAATCTCCCGTACCACCCGCGCGCGGCACTCTGGTTCGACCACCACGAGCTCGTCGAGACCAACCCGAAGCCGGCCGAGGCCTTCCACGGGGCTCACGGCCTCGCGCCGTCCACCGCGCGGCTCGTTCACGACTACTACTGCGAGAAGCGGGGGCCGAGGGTCTTCGAGAGGTACGGCGAGCTTCTCGAGGGGACCGACCGGCTCGACTCGGCGAACCTGACCCGCCGGGACGTCCTCAGTCCGCAACGGGTCCTCCTCCTCGGTTTCACGATCGACTCGCGCACCGGCCTCGGGAGCTTCCGCGACTACTTCCTCTTCCTCGGCATGGCCCTGCGGTCGATGCCGCTCGACGCCGTCCTGAAGACGCCCCAGGTCGTCGAGCGGGTGGAGAGGATGCGGGCCGAGGACGAGAAGTTCCGGGCGGTGCTCCTGGCCTGCTCCCGCGTCGAGGCCAACGTCGTGGTCACCGACTTCCGGGAGCTCTCCGAGATCCCGATCGGAAACCGCTTCCTCGTCTACACCCTCTTCCCCGAGGCGACCGTCTCCGTCCGCCTCCAGTGGGGGCCGAAGCGCGAGAGAGTCATGGCGACCGTCGGGCACAACATCTTCGAGCGGTCGAGCTGGAGCGACATCGGGCACACGATGTCCCTCTTCGGCGGCGGCGGGCACCGCGGGGCGGGCTCGTGCCCCCTTCCGCCCGACGACGGGGACGAGACGCTGCGGCGGCTCCTCGCGGAGCTGAAGCGCCAGGGGTGAGGAGGGCGGCTAGAGCCACCCCTTCCGCTTGAAGATCCAGTACGGGGCGATCCCCGACAGGAGCATCAGGACGAGCGCGAACGGGTAGCCGTACGCCCACCCCAGCTCGGGAAGGACGCGGAAGTTCATCCCGTAGATGCTCGCCACGAGCGTCGGCGGGAGGAAGACGACCGCCGCGATCGAGAAGATCTTGATGATCTTGTTCTGCTCGAGGTTGATGAACCCCATCGTCGCGTCCATCAGGAACTTGATCTTCTCGAAGACGAAGCCCGAGTGGCTCGTGAGCGATTCGATGTCGCGAAGCGTTCCCTTGATGACGTTGGCCCGGGGCGTGGAGCCGACGACGTGGCGGAGGAGGAAGGTGAGGCTCCGGCGCAGGTCGAGGAGGACGAGACGCGTCTTTCCCTGGAGGTCCTCCTCGGCGGCGAGCTTCTCGAGGAGGTCCTCGAGGTCGCGGGCGCCTTCGGTGAGAACGGCGCGGCTCACCCGCTCGAGGCGGGCGTAGGCCGCCTCGAGGACGTCCGAGAGGACGTCGATCTCGGCCTCGACGATCCCGAGCGGGATGTCGATCGGCTCGCTCACCTCCTCCGGCTGGCTCTGGGCCCGGAGGCGGAAGAGGCGGAACGGGGAGAGCTTCTCTGGCCGTACGGTGAAGAGGCGCCCCTTGTGGAGGTTGAACCAGACGTCCACCGTCCGTGCCGGGCCCGGATCGGTCACGACGAATGCCGTCAGGAGGTGGAGGCTCTCGGCCTCCTGGTGGCAGCGAGAGCTCGCCTCCAGCTCCCGCATCTCGGAGCGGGAGGGGATGTCGATGCCCCAGACCCGTTCGACCCAGGCCTTCTCGTCGGGCTCCGGGTCGAGCAGGTCGATCCAGGAAACGGCGTCCCACTCCGAGCCCGTGGCCTCCCCCCCCGGTTCGAGGTGGAGCGCCCGGAGCCCGCCATCGATGAACCCGTAAAGCCGGATCACGCTTTCTCCCCGGAGGCGAGGTTACGACGAAAAGCCGGGTCCCGGCGCACGGGATTGACTCCCCGGGTCAGTAGTCGCTCGTCATGATGAAGAGGGGCTTGTTGTCGAAGTTCTCGTAGCGCGGCCTGAGCCGGTCGACGACGTAGTGCTTCTCGAGGTCGACCATCTTCTTCCGGCTCGTGACGACGTCCACCGGGACGTTGTCGTAGCGGCCGTTCCGGACGTTCACGAGGCGACCGTAGGTTCCCTCCAGGATCAGGTCCATCGCGAGGTTGCCGAAGGCCATCGGGACGATCGAGTCGAGGGCGTCGGGGTCGCCGCAGCGGACGAGGTAGCCGAGCCGCTGGCTGATCGTGTTGATCCGCCGGCCTCCGGCGAACCTCGGGGAGAGCTGCTTGAGCTTGTCGGCGATGAGGTCGCCGACGCCCCCGAGCTTCTTGTGCCCGTAGGCGTCCTTCTCCTGGTCGGAGAAGACCATCTCGTTCATTCCGGCGATCTTCGCCCCTTCCGAGACGAGGACGACGCTGTAGCGGCTCGGGTTCGAGTCCCGGTCCGCGACCATCAGCTCGGCGAGCCGGTCGATGTCGAAGGAGTGCTCCGGGATGACGCAGCGGTTCGCGGCGCCCGCCATCGTCGGCAGGAGGGCCGTGAAACCGGCGTACCGCCCGAAGACCTCGATGACGAGGAATCGTTCGTGGCTCCCGGCCGAGGTCCTGAGGGCGTGCGTCATCTCGATCGTCCGGGTGACGCAGGTCGAGAAGCCGATGCAGTAGTCGGTCCCCGGGACGTCGTTGTCCATCGTCTTCGGGAGGGCGATGACCTTGACCCCTTCCTTGTGGAGGCGGACGCCGTAGGAAAGCGTGTCGTCGCCGCCGATCGGGATCATGACGTCGATCCCGAGCCGGCCGATGTTGGCGAGAACCTCGGGGGTCAGATCGTTCATCTCGTCGGCGTACTTGTCGCGGAGGTGCTCCGGGACGTTCGCCTTCGGGACGTGGGAGGGGCGGGTCCGCGAGGTGTGCAGGAACGTCCCGCCGGTCCGTCCGACCTTGTTGACGACCTCTTCCGACAGCTCGATGACGCAGTCGCCGTCGGGCTGGTCCCGGTCCCCGGCGAGCTCGATCAGGCCGGCCCAGCCGCGGCGGATGCCGAGGACCCGGTAGCCTTCGCGCAGCGCGCGGACGGTGAGGGCCCGGATGGCGGGGTTGAGGCCGGGGACGTCTCCTCCCCCGGTGAGGATCGCGATCGTCCCGCGTTTCGTGCGCACGTTCGACATCGTCTTCTGCTCCTTCTCCAGGGGGTTGATGATCGCACCAGGCCAGGCCGTTTCGAATCCCGGCCCGATCGCATCAGATCTCGCCGGGAAAGGAGGGGACGCAGGGCGTGCGCGGCGGCCGGCGACGACCCGCCTATGCTGTATCGTGCCGGGCCGAGCGATCGCCGCGCCGGCGAACGAAGATGAAGCGGGCCGTCAGCGCAGAGGACCAGGGTCGACTCCGGGTGAGCCTCCTGATCGGACTCTGCTGCCTTGTGGTCTACAACGCCAACCTCCGGTCGATCAGCGCCGGCGACACCTACCCGGCGCGTTACCTGCCGTTCGCGATCCTTCAGCACCGCACCCTCTTCCTCAATCCGGTGGCCGAGGTCGCGGCCCAGGGGAGAGGCGACACGGCGTACTGGATACGGCATCGTCCCGACGGCACCCTCGTCTCGCTGTACCCCGTGGTCGCGCCGGTGCTCGTCTCGCCGCTGTACGTTCCCGCGATCGGGTACCTGCACCTCCGGGGCTGGTCCGACGCGCGGCTCGATCACGTCGCGAAGGTCATGGAGAAGGTCTCCGCCTCGATCGTGGCGGCGCTCTCGGTCTCGCTCCTCTACCTGCTCCTCCGCCGGCGGGCGAAGGCGCAGACCGCCCTGCTGCTCACCCTGGCGTATGCCTTCGGGACGACGACCTGGGTGATCAGCAGCCAGGCCCTCTGGCAGCACGGGATGGCCGGGCTCCTGGCGACCTCCGCCCTGCTGCTGGTGACCGGGCCGTGCACCGTGCCGCGGACGCTCGCGGCAGGCTTGCTGCTCGGGCTCCTGGCCGGCAACCGGCCGCCCGATGCCGTTCTCGCGGCGGCGCTGGGAGGTTTCGGGCTCTTCTGGGCGGGCCGGCGTCGCTCTCCGCTGCTCGCCGTGGCGGCGGCGCTTTCGGCGGGCTCCGTGCTGCTCTACAACCTGCACGTCGCCGGAAACGTCATGGGTGGTTACGGGTTGGCTGGCAAGGCGAGCTACTTTCAGCACGACCTGTTCACCGGAATCGCCGGATTGCTGGTCAGCCCGACGCGGGGGCTGCTCGTCTTCTCGCCGTTTCTGCTCTTCCTGGTCCTGGCCTGGCGGCACCGGCCGGACGACATCGGCGAGCGCCGCCTGACCCTGGCGATGACCGCGGCAGTCGTCCTCCAGATCGTGCTCTACGCCAAGGCCGACTGGCGGGGCGGCCTCTCCTGGGGACCGCGCTACATGACCGATCTCCTGCCGTTCCTCGTGTGGATGCTCGTGCCGGTGGTCGATGCGCTGCGCGGGATGGGCCGAGCGCTCTTCGTCTTCGCGGTCGGTGTGGCGATCGTCATCGAAGCCATCGGCGCCTTCTCGTATTCCGACTCCTTCGACGTCCCGATCTACGCCGGGGACGTTGGCGCGGAAAAGCACGACCTGCGGGCCGCGTTCCTCTGGCGCAACGCACCCTTCCGCACGTCCCCGGGAAATGGCTTCGCGCCGGCGGAGCTGACGTTCGAGATGCGCGGGAGCTTCGACGCCATCGAGACGGACGGGCGCCCGGCCGCCGGGATCGTCGCCGGCGAGGAGGCGTCCGCCACCGGCTGGGCGCTGGCTGGCGACGCGACGCCAGGCCAGGTGGAGGTCACGATCGACGGCCGGCGGAGGGTGGCGAGCAGCGCGTTTTTCGACCGTCCCGACGTCCGCGGCACGCTGGGCGTCGCGAGCCCCGCCGGGTGGCGCGTCCCGCTCGACACGTCCGGCCTGGCACCCGGCGAGCACCGCCTGACGGCTCTCGCATGGGCCTCCGGGAAGCGCGAAGCCCGCTACCTCGCCGCGCGGACGCTGACGGTCCGGAGCGCGCCTTCGGAGAGTGCCGTCACTCCGCCCTCCAGGGTCGAGGGACACCCGGCGGGAACGGGGGAGTCGCCCGCCGACCTGACGGAGGCTTTCCGGAAAGCGCTGGCGCGGATTGGCGAGCACCAGCAGCCGGAGGGCTACTGGCTGACGGCCCACACGACCGGGACGCGCTTTCTCGAGGCGCGTCCGGAGATGAACACCTATCTGACGGCGCTCCTCGTCGACCTGCTCGATCCCCTGGCTGCCAAAGGCGGTCTCGGGGAGAGGCTGAAGCGCGCCCGGACGCACCTGACCGCCCAGATCGAGGCGGGCGGGCTCGTGCGCTATCACGGTCTGCCCGACGGTCCCGGCATCGGAACCCTCGGGTGCGCCATCACCCCCGACACCGACGACACGGCTCTCGTCTGGCGCCTTGCTCCCGACAGGGACCGCAGCCGCCTGACGGCCGCGCTCGCGACGATCGACCGCTACCGCACGCCCCAGGGGCTCTACCGCACGTGGCTCGCGCCGCGGGAGGAGTACCAGTGCCTCGATCCGGGCAGAGACCCGAACCCCGCGGACATCGTCATCCAGATGCACCTGCTGCAGCTCCTGGCCGAGGTGCGGCCGGCGGCTTCTCGCGCGCTGTGTGAGGCGCTCGGTCCCGTCGTCGACGACGACCGGGTCTGGGTCTACTACCGAAAGACGCCTCTCGTCCCGATGTTTCGCCTGACCGACCTCCGCCGCGCCGGCTGCGCGCTGGAGCTGCCCGAGTCCCGCCTGCGCACGGATGTTCCGGGGCAGCAGATCTGGGTCACCGTCGTCCGGCTCCTGCGGGACGGGAGGGCCCCTGGAGGCGCACGTCCCGACGCGGCAAAGATCCGGGTCGTGCTGCGCGAACTCGCGCGGGACGACTTCGCTCTCCTGCGGACGAATCCGCCGCTTCTCTACCACAACGACCTCACCGCATCCGTCTCCCGGTACTACTGGTCCGAGGACGTCGGCTACGCCCTCTGGCTGAGGCTCTTTGCCGAATACGAGCGGCCACGAGATTCCCGTCCCGGTGGATAGGAGGTCTGCGCTCCGCTATCTTTCGTGCCTGCGCCCGCAGGACATCCTCGTCCTCCAGGGCACGCCCCTGCTCGGTGCCGCGTTCTCGATAGGGCGTCCCGAGCTGGGCGACCTCGCGCCGCTGGCGACGCTCGTGGCCGCCAACGTTCTTCTCGTCTCGCACATCTTCCTGCTCAACGACTGGTCGGGCCAGACGGCCGATCTCGCCGATCCGAACAAGGCGGCGGGCGTCTTCACGGCCAGGGGAGTCGGGCGGAGGGAAATGGGCGGGCTGACCGCCGGCCTTCTCCTGGCGAGCCTGCTTCTCTTCAGCCGCCTCGGACCGCTCACGTTCGGCCTCTCGCTCGCGATCGCCGCGCTGAGCGGCCTCTACTCGCTCTCCCGGTTCAACTGGAAGGGCCGGCCGCTCCTCAGCTCGGCGGCCCACCTGGCCGGCGGCCTCCTGCACTTTCTTCTCGGCGCCTCGGTTGGAGGCGCCGTCGGCTCCCGGGACGTCGCCATCGCCTTCTTCTTCGCACTGGTTTTCGCCGCCGGCCACCTGACCCAGGAGATCCGCGACCATCGGGGCGACGCCGTCAACGGCACCCGGACGAACGCCGTCGTCTTCGGCCCCCGGCGCACGTTCGCGGCGAGCCTCGTCCTCTTCACGCTCGCCCAGGCTCTCCTCCTCGTGCTGGCGCTCCGGGGAGCCGTTCCCCGCCCGCTCGCGTTTCTCGTGGCCCTCTACGCCCTTCAGCTCTTCTGGTCGCTGCAGGCCCTCCGTGAAGGCCTGACCTACGAGAGCGTCTGCCGGCTGCAGGCGCGCTACCGCGCGCTCTACGCCCTCTTCGGCCTCGCGATGGCGGCGGCCCTGTGCACGGCGTGAAACCCCGACGCCGCTGAACAGGCCTGCGCAAGGCCCGCGAGGGTAGACTCGCCGGACGGTTCCCAACGGACGATCTCGCGAGAGTGGAGACGACGATGACCTCCCAGCCCTTCTGGAGCGCTGCGAGCCCGAACCCGGCGGCAGGGGCCTCGACGATCGCCGCCGCCGAGTCCCGGCTCGCCCTCGCCCTGCCTGCGGCCTATGTCGAGGTGATGAGGCAGCAGGATGGCGGCGACGCGCCGCGACGAAACGACTACCGCGATCCGCAGACCGGCGTCGTCTGGCGGCTCGTCTTCGGCGACGGCGTGCTGCCGCTCGACCAGCTCGTCACGCTCGACCAGCTCTGGGAGGAGATCGACTTCGGCGGCGACGAGAAGAGCAGCTGGATCGAGGTGCTGGGCGATCTCGCGCGGATCGTGCCGTTCGCCAGGCTCGGCTTCCGCACCCACACCTGTTTCGACTACACCGTTTGCGGACCGGCGGGAGAACCGTCCGTCATCGAGCTGGTCCTCGACGGCCCGGAAGTCCGTCGTCGTGTCACCGATTTCCAGACGCTCCTGAACGGTCTCTTCGAAGCCGGGGAAACCGACCTCGACGGAGCCGAGCCCCCCCGCGTGGAGCTCGCCCGCACCGACGAGGAGCTCCGGCAATCCGCGCTGCTCGCAGCTGCCGAGGCGGGCGACGCGGGGAAGATGCTCGAGCTGGCGCACCAGCTCCTCTACTCCACTCTCGGGCGGCCCGGCAGCGGACTCCCGCCCGAAGGCGGCCCGGCGGAGCGGACGATGGCGCTCGGCTGGTACGAGCGCGCCGCCCGCGGCGGCAACGCCAAAGCCGCGATGGAGCTGGCCGAGCTCTACGAGATGGGTCGCGGCTTCGAACGCGATCTGGCGAAGGCGATGGCCTGGGGGCGCCATGCGGCGGGTCTGGGTGATCGCTGGGCGATGCTCTTCCTCAGCCAGAACCTCGAAGAGGGTGCGCTCGGCCCGGCCGATCCGATGCTCGCCTGGGCCTGGTCGACCGTCGCCCTGCGCGAGCGCTACGACGACGCCGACTTCGACGAGAAGACGCTTCTCACCCTGCATCGAAACGCGGCGACTCTCGGGGCTTCGCTGAGCCCGGAGCAGCGGGGGCAGGCGGAGGCTCTGGTACGGCTTTGCGACGAGGGCCCGCCGCACCGCCTGCCCGACGAAATCGACTGAGCTTCGGATCCGGCGGTCAACGGAAGGTGCCGTTCACGTCCAGGATGAATGGAACCGCGCCGGACGAGTTGTTGAAGACCCCGATCGGCTGGGTCCTCACGGGAGCGACAGTCTTCTAAGGTGTCGTTGCCAGGAGCAGCCGGACGAGGTGGTAGTAGACGGGCGCCGAGAGGAGGAGCGAGTCCACCCGGTCGAGCATCCCGCCGTGCCCGCGCAGGAGGGCGCTCCAGTCCTTGAGCCCCAGGTCGCGCTTCACCGACGAGAGGAGGAGGCCGCCCGCCACCCCGAGGAGGTAGGCCCCCAGCGAGAGCGCGGCGGCCTGGCGCCACGTGAAGGGGGTCGAGCCGTGGAGCAGCGTGCCGAGGCCCACCGAGAAGAGGAGACCTCCGGCGAAGCCTTCCCACGTCTTGGACGGGGAGCGTGGAGAGAGCGGGTGCCGGCCCAGGAGGCGGCCGGAAATGTACTGGGCCACGTCGCTCGACTGGACCACGAGGAGCAGGAAGCCGGCGAGGATCGGCCCCGAAGCGGGGGCGGCCGGCGGCCGGAGGTACCAGAGCGCCGCGAGGTGGGGAAGGCCCCAGAGAGTGCCGAGCAGCCCGAGGTGAAAGCGGAAGGCGCGCCGCCTCGCGTCGCCGGGCGGCGAGGAGGTCCACGCCGCCAGGACGAGGACGAGGCCGGCGATTCCGATTCCCGGCGAGACGCGTCCGTAGCCGGACCACGGCACGAGCGCGATCGCGAGCGGCAGCGCCCCGTAGAAGAGCACGGCCATCGAGGCGTAGTCCCGGCCCTGCGAGATTCCCCGCCTCGAGAGGAGCTCCCTGAGGCCCTGCAGGACGACGAAGGCCGCGAGGAACAGGGCGCCGGGCGGGCCCGCGAGGTAGGCCGCCGCGAGGGCGCCGAGGATCCAGGCCCAGCCGACGGCGCGGTCCACGAGGTTGCGGCCCGTGGCGTTGCCTGGCCCGAGCTGTCGCCGGATCAGGAGGACGATGGCGGTGCCGAGCACGAGGGCGCCGGCGACCCACGTCCAGAGGCGCCAGACCTCAGCCACGATCGGCTCCGGAGAGGTCCGAAGGGCCAAGTGCCAGCAGGGCCGAGCGGGCGCGCTCGAGGAAGACTTCATGGCTCTCTCCCGCAACCACCGGAAGCAGGGGGCCGAAGAAGGCCCGGCAGAGAAGGGGAATGGGGAAGAACGTTCCCTTCGGCAGCCCTCGTCCCGGGTTCTCCAGCCAGACCGGCTGGACCTCGGCCCACGGGCACCTCTGGACGACGTGGTGGAGGCCGGGCCGGAAGGGGAGGAGGACGTTGCCTCGGCTTCGCGTCCCCTCCGGGAAGAGGAGGAGCGAGTCCCCGTTCTCGAGGGCCGCTTCCATCCGCTCCAGCGCGTCGCCCGGCCGCCCGTTCGTCCGGCGCTCGACGAGGACCGCGTGGAAGACCCGTTTCGAGAGGTATCTCCGCACGGGACCCGCCATCCAGTAGTCGACGGCGGCGACGGCGCGCAGCCTGGGCCGCTCCTCCGCGGGGACCGAGGCCCAGACGAGTGCCGAGTCGGCGTGGCTGGCGTGGTTCACGTAGAAGATGCGCGGCCGGGCCGGGTCCCACGGCACGCTCCAGACCGCCTCCAGCGAGGTCATCCCCTTGCAGAACCCGGCCAGCGCGTGGCCGCAGAGGCGGTCGACGAGCGGCGGGCGGTTCGCGGGAATCGCGACCGCGGGAGAGGAGGGACTCAAGAGGTTTCCCCGATCCCGAGGAGGGCGAGCTGGGAAGGCCTCGCGCGGGCCCGCGGCCGCGCCTCCCGGGCGCGCTCCCACGCCGCGGCCGGCGCGACCCCGCTTCGCGTCAGGACCGCGCAGGCCACGAGGACGCTCCGCTGGAGGCCCAGGGCGCAGTGGATCAGGACGGGGCCGGCCGACCAGGCTGCCGAGGCGGACGAAACGGCCTCCTCCCACTCCCCGGGCGACGGGGTGGCGAGGTCGAGGAGCGGGGCTCGGACCAGGAGAACTTCTTCGTTCACGCCGGGAGCCAGAATCTCCGGTGCGAGGTTCACGACGGTCCGGATGCCCATTTCCGCTGCCTCGCGGGCGCGGGGAGCGCGACCGACCCAGAGCCCCGGCGCGAGCTCGGCGAAGCCCGGAAGGCCCCGCGCCTGCAGCCGTGCGGAGAGGGTCGCCCCGAGCCGCACCGGGAGCATCAGGGCGTGCCAGTACCAGGGCGCTTCCGGGGGACCGAAAACCCCTGGCACGAGGCCGAGGTACCCGGCCGCCACCAGCGCCAGGGCGAGCCCGGGCCAGGCCAGCAGCCAACCCCAGCCGCCCCGCCACGCCGCGAAAGCGAAAGCGGCGAGGCCCCCGAGCAGGTAGACGAGTCCGAGGACGGCCTCGTGCCGATCGGGCTTGCGGATCCGGAACCTCACCGGCACCGCGCAGAGGCAGAGGACGCCCGCCGCGACGCCGGTCACCACGTCCACCGCGTGGTGCTGCCAGGTCGTGAGGACGGAGAGCCCGACGAGGAGAGCCCAGCCGTGGATCCCCCATCGCCACGGGCCGCGGATCTTCCCCGCGTAGAACGTCCAGAGGACGAGGAGGAGCGAGATGTGCAGGGACGGGGCCTGGTTGTACGGCAGGTCGAAGGACGAGAGGAGGGTGAAAAGGAGGCCGGGCAGCCCGTCCGCGGCCGGCCTTTCGAAGCTGAACCGGAGCGGGAAGGCGAGGAAGCCGGCCAGGGAGACGAGCGAGGCGAGAACGAGCCGCGCGACGTGCACGCGAAGCTCGCGCCGGGACGTGCAGAGAAGGACGGAAGCCGCGTAGGCGAGATCGATGCTCCAGTACGGGACGATGGTCCACGGCAGGAACGGAATGTGGCGCTCCCAGGCCCAGACGACGACCCCCACGTCCGCCCGGGTCGCCGTGAAGGCGGTGGCCCAGCCGTAGGTCCCGAAGAAGAAGACCCCGAGGAAGGCGAGCCAGAGGACGGCTTCGCCCCGGGGGCGGAGCCCCTGGCCCGTCATGCGTTGCGCCGGGCGAGGGAGACGGTGAAGAGACCCGCCCCTTCCACCCGCTGCTCCAGCTTCTCGAAGCCGGCCTCCTCCACCAGCTGGTCCATCTCCCGCTGCGAGCGGCAGCGCATCACCCACGGCGCGCCGCCACGGTGGCTCGTCAGGAGACGCGCGATCATCTCCAGCTGGGGATGCCACGGCTGGTTCGTGTAGACGAGCCACCCGCCGGGGGCGATCGCGGCGGCGAGGCCGGAGAGGCTCTGGCGCACCTCGTCGTTTTCTGGGAAGAGCTCGAAGAGGCCCGACACGACGGCCACGTCTGGGCGCGGCGTCGCTGCGCCCAGAACGGCGAGGGCTGCGGAGTCGAAGGCGTCGCCCTGCTCGAACCGGACGCGGCCCTCGAGCCCGCGGTCGCGGATTTGCGCGCTTCCTTCGCGGACGTTCTCGGGAAGGAGGTCCCGGAGGAGCGCCGTCGCCGCGGGGACGGACTCGAGAACGTCCAGCAGGTACCGCCCGTGCCCCGCGGCCGGGTCGAGAAGGTGCGGCGCCCGGCCCGCGGCCGCCACCCGTTCGCAGGCGAGGCGGATCAGCTCGCCGATGTGGCGCCTCCGGACCCTTACTCCGCGCCACCCAGGGGCGTCGAGGTAGACGCGGTCCACGAGCCGCCCGACGCCGAGTCGGCCCGCCGCCCGGTCTCCGTAGACGTGGTCGAGGCTCGCGCCCGAGTCGAAGCCGGTCCGGCAGCCGAGGTCGATCCCGTGCGACAGGCGGCCGAGCGTCCGGAGCCCGAGACGCTGCAGGTTCCAGAGGACGCCCATCGGGGAAAGGGGCGACAGGGGCCGCGACAGTCTCCGGTGGGTCTCGAAGGAAGGACCCGACCGGTCGTCCGCGGTCCTGTCGGGGTCCTCGAGCGGCGCGCGGAAGATCCTGTCGAGGAATCCCCGCAACGGGGCCAGCGCACGGGAGCGATCCCTTTCCCCCAGCGTGTCGTGAAAGAAGTCCGGCAGGACGACGCATTCCTTCGTCGCCGCGCCGAGCCGCTCGAAGAAGCGGAGCTGCGGCTCGCGGCGCACGACCCAGTCCTTGCCGGAGACGAGGAGGAGCGTCGGGGTGCGAATCGCCTGGGCGTCTGCCACGAGCCGGTCGCCCGCATCGAGGAGGCCGAGGAGGATGTCGCCCGAGATGACGCGGGAGACGAGCGGGTCCGTTTCGTACGACGCGACCCGCTCCGGGTCGTGCGTGAGGACCTTCCCCTTGACGTAGGACGTCACTGCGAAGTTTCCCCGGAGGCGCCGCAGGAGCGAGAGGCCCGGCCTCGCGAAGGGGACGTAGAGCTTCACCGAGAAAGCCGGCGTCGCCAGGACGAGGCCGCGGAGGCGGGGGGCGCAGTCGTGCACCCACGCGGCCGCGAGGACGGCGCCGACGCTCTGCGCCACGAGGCCGACGTCCTCTCGCGCGTGCGCGTGCCGGGCGCAGAGGTGATCGACGAAGGTCCCGACGTCCCGGATCGAGGTGCCGAAGCTGGGGCTGTGCCCCCGCTCGCCGGGCGACAGACCGTGCCCGCGCGCGTCCCAGGCGTAGACGTCCACGCCGGGGAGCTCGAGCTCGTCCACCACGTGCTGCAGGCGGCCCGAGTGTTCGTGGCCCCGGTGCAGGAGCACGAGGGCGGGCCGGGCGGGCCACCCCTGCGGGGCCACTCCGGACGCCGGCCAGTGCCGGTAGACGAGCTCGACGCCGTCGTGGGCCGGGAAGCTCCGGAGAGTGGCGTCCCGCGTCACGATCGCCTCGTCGCCAGCCGCGCTCCCGAGGCGACGCGGCGTACGGTGTTGAGGCCGACGAGGGCGCTGGCACCCCACAGGACGGCTCCGCGCCAGGGGAAGGCGGCCCCCGTGAAACCGTGCCACAGGGCGAGGAGAGCGAGCAGCAGAGCCCGGTCGCTCTTGCCCATCGGCCCGTCGTTCCGGCGCCCGGCCCCGAGCGCCACGCCGAGTGCACCCGCGAGCTCCGACACCGTGGCGGCAAAGACCAGGGCGAGGCCGGGAGCGAGCGTGTCGGGAAGAGCGAAGGGGAGGATCAGCGCGGCGTCCGAGAGAACGTCACCGAGCTCGTTGAGGTAGGCGCCCAGGGCGCTGGCCTGTCCGAACTCCCGGGCCAGCATCCCGTCGACGGCGTTGAGAGCCATCCGGACGAGCATCCAGGGTGCGAGAGCGAGCCAGAGGAGGGGAGAGGGGCGAAGGCAGAGGGCGACCCCGAGCACCAGGGATCCGAGGGCTGCCGCGCAGGTCACCTGGTTGGCCGAGACGCCCGCACGGGCCAGCCGGCCGACGAGCGGTCTCAGCAGGCGCTGGAAGGCGGGCTTGAGGTCGTAGAGGGTCACGGCCCCCCCGCTCGGCTGTCACGCATAAAAAGGAGCGGATTGTAGCGTCCGGTCGCAGGTTGCCACCGGCTTCCTTGACGGTCCCAGGTCGCCGCCAGAGAATCTGGCCGCTCCCCACGACACGAAAGGACGTCCTCATGAGCTACACGGACCTCGTCCTGATGTACTTCGAGCGGTCCAACGCTCTTCAGTGGCTCTGGACGCTCTACGTCGTCATCGCCGGGGGCTTGCTGGCCTTCTCGTCGATGCGCAAGCAACGCGACATCGCCACGACGACGCTCGTCACGGTCCTCTTCTGCATCTTTGCCTACAAGAACCTCGGCGGCCTGAAGGACGTCACGATGCACCGGTTCGCGATCCTCGAGGCGTTGAAGGGGCACCCGGCCGCCGCCGCCGACGCCGGGGCGGCGCGCGCGGCGAAGCTCGTCGAGCCCACCCTGGTTCCGCCCCCCTGGGAGGAAGGGCGGAACACCCACGTCGTCGGCGACGTCCTCCTCGTCGCGGCCCTCTGGACCATGGAGCTGCGGAGACGGAGACAGGCCTAGCGGGAGCTCCTCGTCGGGCCAGCCCCGCGGAAGAGGGCCCTCGACAGCACCTCCGGAACGACGGACGTCTCGTGGCTCCTCCAGCCCGACGGCCGGTGGCCCCGGGTCGCGGGTGCCCTCCACCCGGGATGAGAGTCGATCGATGGCCGTCGATTCGCGTCGCAAGGGCAGCGGCCGCCCGGCTCTCCGGTCGGGCCGTCGATTCGAGAGGAGCCGGACATGAAGGAACGAAGTGACAACAAGACCCACCAGCAGAGATTCCAGGGACGTCACGTCCGTCCGCTGACGGCTCCCGCCGAGGCGGAGAAGTCGGGAGAGCCCTTCGGACCCAACCTCGAAGGAGAGAGCGGGAACGAGTGGGACAGGAAGAACGTCCCGGTACCGTCGACGGAGAAAGCCGGTTGACGAGTCTCTCCCGGTCGGCTTTGTAGTGCCTGCCGCAGGCAAGGGGCCGGGAACATGACGCGATCCCTGACGCTTCACTCTCCCGCCCGGAAGGCTTCGAGGCGCGGACTGCTCGCGCGGATCGGTCCCGGCCTGATCACCGGGGCCTCCGACGACGATCCCAGCGGCATCGCCACCTACTCGCAGGTGGGCAGCCAGTTCGGCCTGAACATGCTGTGGACCATGGTGCTTTCCTATCCGCTGATGAGCGGCATCCAGGAAATCTGCGCCCGGGTGGGGCTGGTCACGGGGCACGGTCTGGCGGAGAGCCTCCGGAAGCACTTCCCGTCCTGGGTGCTCTACGGAGCCATCGGCATGCTCCTGGTGGCCAACACCATCAACATCGGTGCGGACATCGGCGCCATGGGTGCGGCCGTTCACCTCCTGGCGGGCGGTCCCGTCCAGGCCTACGTCGTGGGATTCGGCCTGCTCTGCCTCGGCCTCCAGATCTTCATTCCGTATCGCCGCTACGTCCCTTACCTGAAGTGGCTGTGCCTGGGACTCTTCGCCTACGTGGGAATCCTCTTCGTCGTGAAGATCCCGTGGCTGAGCGTCCTCCGTTTCACCTTTCTCCCCCACCTGCCGTTCACCCGGGAAGCGCTCACGGCCGTCGTGGCCATCTTCGGGACCACGATCAGCCCCTACCTGTTCTTCTGGCAGGCCTCCGAGGAGGTGGAGGAGCAGGACCTGGCTCCCTCGGAGTCCCCGCTCCTCAGGGCCCCGGGCCAGGCGCCGGAGCAGCTCGGGAAGATGCAGACGGACACCTGGGTGGGGATGGCGTTCTCCAACGTCATAGCCTTCTTCATCATCCTCACGGCAGCCGTGGTCCTGAACGCCCACGGCATCAAGGACATTCAGACGTCCAGCCAGGCGGCGGAGGCACTTCGCCCCGTGGCCGGGCGGTTCGCGTTCCTTCTCTTCAGCCTTGGCATCATCGGCACGGGACTCCTCGCGGTGCCCGTCCTGGCCGGATCCACCGCCTACGCGATTGGCGAAGCCCGCCGATGGCCCGTGGGACTGGAGAAGAGGCCGCGGTCGGCCCGCGGCTTCTACTGGGTCGTCGCACTCTCCACGCTTGCGGGGGTCGGATTGAACGCCGTCCACCTGGACCCCGTGAAGGCCCTCTTCTGGGCCGCCGTCACGAACGGGGTGGTGGCCGCTCCCCTCATGGTTGCGATCATGACGCTCGCCAGCCGGAAGAAGGTCATGGGGAAGTTCACTCTCCCCCTGCGGCTGAAGGTGCTGGGCTGGAGCGCCACGGTGGTCATGGCGGCCGTCACGGTGGGGATGTTCGCGACGCTCTGGGGATAGGCTCTTCACACCTCCCCGGTGACGACCACGGGCTCGACCGGCGTGCTCACGCTCCTCAACCGGACGCCCACCGGCGGCGTCGCGTCGTCCCCTCCGCCGGCGGCGAGAGTTGGTCGATGGCCTTCGATTTGCATTGCAGAGACAACTTCCGCTCGGCTCGTCGGGCGGATGGACTGTTCGAGAGGAGCCGGACATGAAGGAACGAAGCGACAACAAGACCCACCAGCAGAGATTCCAGGGACGTCACGTCCGTCCGCTGACGGCTCCCGTGGAGGCGGAGAAGAGGGGAGAGCCCTTCGGACCAAACCTCGAAGGAGAGAGCGGGAACGAGTGGGACAGGAAGAACGTTCCGGTACCTTCGACGGAGAAGGACGGTTGATCAAACTTTCCCGGATGGCTTTGTAAATTCTGCTCGAGTCGACGGCCGGGGAACCTGAGGCCTCGATTCGTGATCCTTAGGGGGGAAAAATGTGCACGCTTTCTCGTCTCGTCAGGCCGGCGGCATCGCTCTTTTTCATGCTGGAGTCGATGATCCTGGCGGCCTCTTCGCCATCTGCTGCGCAGAACGTCTGTCCGGGGTTCGACCGGAAACACACCATCACCAGGCTGGGCGGCCCCAACGCCCTGGCTCCCGGCGGTGGGCATTCCAGGACCCGGGCCGAGCTCCAGACCTACTTCGCCGCGAACACCGAATCGCTCCACGCCCTTCTGGCGAGCCAGGGCCTCGGCAAAGAGGTCGCGGACGCCCTCTTCGAAGCGGTGCGCCAGGGCACGGGAATCACCGAGCGCAGCATGCCCGAGGGCGATCGGTTGCAGTGGATGGCCTATCGCAAGAACGGCCGAGTCGTCGCCATCGAGAACGTGTGTCTCAACCTGCCTGGCGCCGCGCCGGCCTTCGAGATCACCGTTCGGGTCGTGACCGCCGCCCAGACGGCGCGGGCCGACTGCAGCCTCGACGTCACCACCGACCATCAGCCCGGCGGGACCAGCACGTTCCGGGTTCGGACCGCTCCCGGCGCGCGAGTGACGATGGAGGGGCCGGCCGGCACCCGGACGATCATCGAAGGCGGCGGCTCGACCTGGACGGGACCGTGGGAGGACCCGTACCGGGCGGATTACGCCTTCACGGCGACGAGCGAGAGAGCGACCACCGAGACGATCGCCGCCTACACGTTTCTCGTGCCGAGGGAGTGCCTGAACCTGGCGCTCGTCGGCCGGACCGAGGAGCAGCGTGCCGGCAAACCGGAGTCCTGCACCGAGCGCCGCGCCGTGCCGCGACCCGTGCCGCTCGTGCCGCCCGTGCCGCCCGTGCAATCCGTGCAGTCTCCGCCCTCTGTCGAAGTGGGCCGCGCGGACTGGATCGTGAGGCCGTTCGCCGCCTACCTCATCGCCAACGGAGAGACGAGCGGAACCGTCTTTCCAGGGAGCTGCCCGTGTCCGGCGGGCACGACCTACGGCTATGACGACGGCTTCGGGCTCGGCCTCAGCGTGGAGCGTCTGCTCGGCGAGCGCTTCGGCGTCGAGGCCCGCGTGCTCTACGGGCGGCTCGACGACCGGTTCTGGATCGGGGCGAACGGTCTCGGGATCACGGAAAGCGAGAAGCTCGACTACTGGGACCTCAGCCTCGGCCTCAACGTCCATCTCACCCCGCAGGGCGCGGTGGACTGGTACGCGGGACCGTTCGTCGGATACGGCATCGTGGACGGTCACAGGTCCCTCGTGGTGGACCGTTCCCTGGAGTACGACGCCAGAGGCGGCCTGACCTGGGGCGTGCAGACGGGTCTCGACTGGCCCTTCGGCCACGGCCCGTGGTCCCTGCACGTCGGTGGCCGCTACACCTGGTACGCGGCAGACCCGACCTATCGCTACACGGACCCCGGCGGAGCCGTGTTCGAGCAGCGGAAGTCCCTCGACCTCGATCCCATCACCCTGGAACTCGGCGTGGCGTACCACTTCTAGGAGGAACCCCGTGAATCGAGCACTCTCCGCCTCCGTTGCTCTCGGCCTCCTGCTTGCCGCTCCGGCTTTCGCCGATATCCGCGGTGCGACGTGCACCACCCCGGATCCATACCTCCCCGGGGGCACTGCCACCATGCGCTGGACCTGCTCCAATGGCAGTCCCGCGGCGCCTGATCCCGAGGCTCTCGATCAGGTCGCGCTCGGTTTCCCCAGCGGCTGGACCGTCGCCTGCGGCGCCAGGGACGCGACGGATTCCGGCGGCAGCCCGGTGGCGTTCTCCTGCACGGCCAGCGGTCAGACCGTCACCTACGCCGATACCGACGGGGGAGCGGGCGAGATCCTCCCCGGACGGTCGTGGAGCTTCACCGTCGGCGTCACCGCCCCCGTGGTGTCCACCGCGCCGGTCTGCGCGTTCTACACCCTCTCCGGCGACGGCTCGGGCGGCGAGCCGCACGAGGTCATCGACTGCGGCACCTGCCTGCCCGCGAAGGGATCGGTGACGATCGTCAAGCAGACGGTCCCGCAGGTCGCCGGCGGTCAGGCGTTCGCCTTCGCGGGCGATCTCGGCGGCTTCTCTCTGACGGGGGGCCAGAGCAGTACGATTGCCAACCTGGTGCCGGGAACCTACCGCGTCGCCGAGATCCTGCCAGCGAACTGGAAACTGACCCAGATCACGTGCGTCGACCCGGACGGCGGCTCCAGCTCCAGTCTCGCGACCTCTTCCGCCAGCATCGACGTCGACTGGGGCGAGCACGTCACCTGCACCTTCCTCAACACCGCCCAGGGATCGGTGACGATCGCCAAGCAGACGGCCCCGCAGGATGCCGGCGGTCAGATGTTCGCCTTCGCGGGCGGGCTCGGCGCCTTCTCGCTGACGGGGGGCCAGAGCCGGACGATTCCCAACCTGGGGCCTGGAACGTACGACGTCACCGAGACGCTGCCGGCGGGCTGGAAGCTGAGCCAGCTCACGTGCGTCGACCCGGACGGCGGCTCCACCTTCAACCTCGCGACCGCAACCGCCAGCATCGACCTCGACGCGGGCGAGAACGTCACCTGCACGTTCCTCAACACGGCCCAGGGCTCGGTGACGATCGTCAAGCAGACCGTGCCGCAGAACACGGGCGGTCAGATGTTCGCCTTTGCGGGCGGTCTCGGCGCCTTCTCGCTGACGGGAGGGGAGAGCCGGACGATTCCCAATCTGGGGCCGGGCAGCTACGCCGTCACCGAAGCCCTGCCGGCCGGCTGGAAGCTGAGCCAGATCACGTGCGTCGACCCGGACGGCGGATCCACCTTCAATCTCGCGACCGCAACCGCCAGCATCGACCTCGACGCGGGGGAGAACGTCACCTGCACGTTCCTCAACACCGCCCAGGGGTCGGTGACGATCGTCAAGCAGACCGTGCCGCAGAACACGGGCGGTCAGCTGTTCGCCTTTGCGGGCGGGCTCGGCGGCTTCTCGCTGACGGGAGGGGAGAGCCGGACGATTCCCAACGTGGGGCCGGGCAGCTACGCCGTCACCGAAACCCTGCCGGCCGGCTGGAAGCTGAGCCAGATCACCTGCGTCGACCCGGACGGCGGATCCACCTTCAGTCTCGCGACGTCGACCGCCAGCATCGACCTCGACGCGGGGGAGAACGTCACCTGCACGTTCCTCAACACCGCGCAGGGGTCGGTGACGATCGTCAAGCAGACGATCCCGGAGGACACCGGTGGTCAGATGTTCGCCTTCGCGGGCGGTCTTGGCGGCTTCTCGCTGACGGGAGGGCAGAGCCGGACGGTGTCCGACCTGGGGCCTGGCACCTACGACGTCCGCGAGACCCTGCCGGCGGGCTGGAGGCTGACCCGGATCACGTGCGTCGACCCGGACGGCGGATCCACCTTCGATCTCGCGACCTCCACCGCCAGCCTCGATCTCGACGCGGGGGAGAACGTCACCTGCACGTTCCTCAACACCGCCCAGGGCTCGGTGACGATCGCCAAGCAGACGGTCCCGGCGGACAGTGGCGGTCAGATGTTCGCCTTCGCGGGAAGTCTCGGAGGCTTCTCGCTGACGGGAGGGCAGAACAGGACGATGTCCGACCTGGGGCCAGGCAGCTACGCCGTCAACGAGACCCTGCCGGCCGGCTGGCAGCTGAGCCAGATCACGTGCGTCGACCCGGACGGCGGATCCACCTTCAATCTCGCGACCGCAACCGCCAGCATCGACCTCGACGCGGGGGAGAACGTCACCTGCACCTTCCTCAACACCGCGACGGAATCGTCGGTGACGATCGTCAAGCAGACGCTGCCGCAGGATTCCGCCGGTCAGCTGTTCACCTTCGCGGGCGGTCTCGGCGCCTTCTCGCTGTCGGGAGGTGGGAGCACCACCGTCAGCAGCCTGCAGCCGGGGCTGTACGCCGTCACCGAGGAGGCCCTCCCGCCAGGCTGGCAACTGACCGGAATCACGTGCGTCGACCCGGACGGCGGATCCGTTTTCAACATCGGGACCTCCACCGCCAGCATCGACCTCGACGCGGGCGAGCAGATCACCTGCACCTTCCTCAACCGGTCGGACGACTACGTGCCCCCGCTCCCACCACCCCCGGCCACCGAGATCCCGACGCTCTCCACCTGGATGCTCCTGCTTCTGGCCGGGGTTCTGTCCGTTGTCGGGTTCGTGGTGATCCGGAGTCGGATCGTGGGCTAGTTACTGGCGGGAGCGATCGATTGCCGCTCCGGAGCGGCCCGTGGATCGGAAGGCACCGATTGACAGGCTTCGGCCTGCCAATCGGTGCCTCCAAGCCATCCGTCGCTCGGGGGAGATCCCTCATAAGCCGGGAGTGGCCCCCGCTGCCCGCTCAGGGTGAAGATCGTGTCGACCGAGACGCCGAGCGCGCGAGCGAGCTTGAGCGCCAGCAAGACGGACGGCACCATGTTCCCGGTCTCGATCGCGTTCACCGACTTCCGGGTCACGCCGGCCAGAGCAGCGAGGTCGGCCTGGGTGAGGTCGCGCTTCGCCCGCTGCACCTTCAGGGTGTTGTGGAGCCCCTCGTCCTCCATCGCCTACTCCCGATCCCGATCGAAGAAGAGGAACAGCGCCAGCTGGGCGAGTAGACCGAGTGTGAGGGTCGACACGGCCATTCCAATGACGCGTGCGACGCTCTCGTCAGACCGGGCCCCGAGCCCTGTACTGTATGATTCCAACATCTAGTCCCATCGGGGCGTGCAGCCGGGCGAAGCCGTACCCAGCGACACGATAGAAGGAGCCGACATGCAGACCTATCGGATCGGACCACTGGTTCTGGTCGCCGCGCTGGCCGCGGGGGCCGGGGGAGCGAAGCGCAGAGCTTCAGCCGCAGCGGGAACCCGCCGACGAAGACGACCGGGCAGGTCGCGGCGCACCAGTTCCTGGCCGCCCAGACGATCTCGCAGTCGACGAGCACGACGGTCGCGGCCGCCGCCTCGATTTCCTGTAACGGCGGTAGCCCGACCTTCTACCACGCGGACAATAGCTACTACCGCGGCTTCACGCTCTCCGGTTTTGCGGCATTGACCCTTCCCGAGTTCCTGGTGCAGCAGGTGACGGTCGGTATCGAGCAGGCAACGGCCACCACTCCCCCGCAGGCGATGACCGTCCGCATCTGGAGGGCCACTTCGAACCCGATCAGCGGGGCGGCCGATCCTCCGGGCGCGAACCAGGTTGCAAGCGAAGCGGTCAGCGTCGCCAACCAGACGCTTTCGCTCCTCCCGGTGAATCTCACCACGCCGCCGGTCTTCCTCGTGGCGTCCGAGCACCTGGCCGTCGAGGTCTTCACCCCCACCGGGCAGACGCTCCTCAACACCTTCTTCATCGGCGCGAACGCCAGCGGCCAGTCCGGGCCGGGCTACATCAAGGCGGCGGCCTGCGGGGTGGCGACCATCGGGGATCTGGCCGGAATTGGTTTCCCGAACATGCATATCGTGATGCAGGTGACCGGCAACAACCAGACACCGGTAGAGCTTCAGAACTTCTCGATCGAGTGATCCTCCTCCCTTCCCGGGGAGCCGGGGCACGAGCGGCGAGGCGGGGCCCGAGGGTCCTGCTCTCGCCGCTTCTGGCTTTCGTGGCGGCTTCGGCCTGCGCGACTCGGGTCCCGGGAGATCCGTCCGCGGTTCGGGTGCCCGTCAGCGAGGAGCAGCTCGTCGAGGACGCTCTCGCCGGCGAGGGGCTTCGCCTCGGCCTCGATCCCGACGGGAGTCACCGGGCCCGGAGGCGGGGCGACGTCCTCGAGCAGGAGCTCGACGCGCGTCTCGAGGCCGCCTTCGAGCCGCCCTCCGACGCGGCGATCGAACGCTTTCTCTCGAACAACCGAACGCTCGTGAAGCAGGACGAGCGCCTCCGGCTGCGCCACGTCTTCCGGCGGGTCGCGACGAAGGCGCCGGCGGAGGAGCGCGCGCGGATTCGGGCGGAGGTCGAGGCATTGCGGCTCCGGATCCTGGCGGGGGAGGACTTCGCGGCGATCGCGAGGGCCGCGTCGGACTCGGAGACGGCGCAGTTCGGCGGCGTGATCGCGCCACAGGCCCGCGGGCAGCTGCCGTCCGCCGTGGAGGCGGTCGTCTGGGGGCTCGCGGCTGGCGAGGTCAGCGGGGTCGTCGAGACGCCCGTCGGCTTCCACGTCTTTCGGCTGGAGGAGCGCGTTTCCCCTCGCGAGCTGACGGCCGCGCAGGCCCGGGACTGGGCGATACGCCGGCTCTCGGCGGAAGCGCGGAGCGCAGCGACGGAAAGCGAGCTCGATCGGCTGCTGGCGGCGAGCGGGGCCCAGGTCCACCTCGGGGCCGCGGCGGGACGAAGGCCGGCCGGCGCAGCCGTGGTGTTTCGTCTCGGAAACGACACGGTGACCGTGGCGGATCTCGAACGTCTCCGCGACGCCCTGCCGTTCGCCGAGCGCCACAAGATGGTGCTGGACGACCTCGCCCGCCGGGAAGTGTGGAGGCGGCTCGCGGCCTGGTCCGTCCGGAACGAGAAGGGGGGCTACGGCGATCTCCGTCGAGGCCTCGGCCGTCGCGGCCGAAAGACGGGTCTTGGCCGAGCTGGCCTGGGCGGGCCGACTGGCGCGCTGGGAGTCGGAGCTTCCGGAAGCCGAGCTGAGCGCCGCGTACCGCGCGATGCCGGCCCGATTCGCGGCGCCGCTCCGGCTGAGGCTGAGAGTCCTCGTCCTGAAGCGGATCGCAGGCGGCTCGCCGCACCCGTCCTACGAGAGGCTCGACACCCTGGCGCGGGAGATCCGCGCGGGGAGCCGGGACTTCGCCTCCACCGCACGCGAGCTGTCGGACGACCCGAGCGCCGCCGACGGGGGAGACCTCGGGCTGGTCCTCCCGCGGGATTTCGCCGCCTGGGCGGGAGTGACGGCGCTCGCCCGGGTGGAACGGATGGTTCCCGGCGAGCTGGGCGGTCCGTTCCAGCTCGAGGTCTACCGCGAGGAGCAGCTCGCTTCGGTTCCCGAGGGGCACCTCCTCGTGCGTCTGGAAGAGCGAGAGGAGCCTCGAGAGCGGACGTTCGAGGAGGCTCGCGCCGACGTGGCCTCCTTCGTGGCCCGCGAGCGCGCCGTGGAGGCCCGGGAGCAGATTCGGGCCCGCGTGCTCGAGGAGATCCGGGCGGGGGGCTTCCCGCGAGCTACGCTTCCCGGACCCGGCTCCGCAGCCCCTCTCCGCTGAACACCCGTCTCGAAGTCGTCGGGCTTGCCCTCGATGAGGTTCGTGTCGACGTCGACGACGCCGGGGACCGCCTTCATCGTCTCGAGGAGGCCCGCGGACACCTCGCTCTCCACTCAGGAACGCCCGGGGCGTCGTTCAGGATCCGGGCGGGAAGAGCCGCCCCACCTGGAGCTCGATCGCATCGAAGGGGGCGACGCGTGCAACGTCCTCGTCAGACCAGGCTCCGAGCCGGAGACAGGCGTGCTCCTGCGCCCAGTACGCTTCCAGAAGCCGTTCCGCCGGGTCGATGATCCACAGGAACGGGACGCCCGAATCGAGGGTGATCGCGGCCTTCTGGAGGCGGTCTCTCCGGGCGTTCGCTGGCGAAAGGATCTCGCAGACCCAATCCGGAACGATCCGGATGGGTTGCTCGTACGGGAACGTCGGAACCCGCTCTCGACGCCAGCCGGCCACGTCGGGCTGGAGAACCCGATGGGGTCCGAGCTCCACGTCCACCTCGGGGAGGATCCACCAGCCGCCGGGAGCGTCGTCCTCGTCGAACGGGCCGCCGATCCGGCGATGGATCCTTGCTCCAATCCCCTGGTGAGCAGGCGCCCGGCTCGGCGCGAAGGTAACCTCCCCGTCGAGGACTTCGACGCGGGTTCCTTCGGGAAACCGGGCGATGTCTGCCCAGGTGGCGAGGCGCGGGGCCGGGGAGCTCACGGAGCGAATCCTGCGCCCCGGAGAAGCAGGGGGCCCGGCGTCGTGGAGGGACTGAAGGAGCGCGGATCAGGCCGCCTTCCTCCCGATCATCCTTTCAAAGAGAGTCCGCCGCGGCTTCTTCTGCGAGGAGAAGTCGGGCTTCACGTTCGCCGTGAGGAGGAATTGCCTCTGCCGGGCGATCCGGTTGACGAGGGACGTTCCCGCCCCTCCCTGATCACTGACGACGGGCTGTATCTTCGGTGGCCCACGATTCGCGCAAGTGTTGGAGGGCCGACTTCGGACGGCTCGTCGGGGCGCAGCGAGCGAGGATCACCTTCCAGCCGTTCCGGGCCGCAGCCGCTTCCGCGACGATGCCGGCAACCTCGGCGGGGTCGACGCGCTCCTCTGAGATGCGCACCGTGCTGCCGTAGTCCGCGGCCAGCGCTCGTCGCACGCTCGGGCTCTTCCCTCGCTCGAGCACGCGGGCGTACGCCTCGCACGAGTACGCGAAGGTCTCCCGCTTGCGGTACTCGATGTCGAGGAGCCACTCCCTCGTCCTCGTCTCGCGAAGGCCTACCGTGGCGCGCTTGCAGTTGTGGAAGACGTGTGCGGCCTCGTGGACGATGAAGTCGGCGAAGGGATCGTCCTCGGCGAAGGTGTCGGGCGAGACGTAGCAGGTCGTCCCCTCGCTCAGCCCGACGAGTCGCGGCGCGTCCTCGGCGAGCAGCTCGGCGCCGAGGCTTGCGAGGTACAGGTTCGCCAGCGTCCAAGCCGAGCTGTCGTAGCCGTGCTCGAGCAGGAGCGGCTCGATGTTCGCGCTCGTGACGAACACGACGGACCTCCCGAGGGTCGTGAGAACCGTGGCCTGCTCGACCCTCGGGAACAGCCCCCGCACCATCGGCTCGACCTTGTCGCGCGTGAGAGCGGCGGTGTCCGACTGGGGGAGCGGCCGGTGAGCGAGCCCTTCGGCAAGCCGGCGGACCTCGCGAACGAGTGCACCGCGGAGGTCTTCGCGGGCGTGGCTGGCACGCTCCATGAAGCCGTTCCCCGGCCAGGCCGCGTGGTGCGGGTCGGTCTTGCCGGTACGGAGGTACCGCTCGACCTCGCCGGCGATGCCGGGCTCGCGGTCGTTCACGGGCCAAACCCGGTGTCGAGCCAGCTGCGGACGTCGGCGCAGGCGTCTTCGAGCGAGAGGCGCGGGCCCCAGAACATCGGACCGATCGCGTCGTGCGCCTTCTGCACCGTACGCCAGCGATCGTCGTCCTTCGGAGCGAAGGCCGTGTGCGTCGACCAAGGGAGCGCGGCGATCTGCTTCCGGGCCAGCATCTCGTCCACGAGATCGCGTACGGTCGCGTAGCCGTGGAGCGGCGGCAGCAAGGTGCTGGCCCGCGCGATGCGTGCGGCGTCCTCGAAGTGGCGCACGAAGGTCGCGGGCGCGGCCTCCTCGCGTGGGACCCGACGCATCAGCGCGTCGAGCTTCTCGAGGAGCGTGACGAGCGGATGCACGCAGCGGACGGTATGCGGGCGGTTGTCGTCGAAGTCTCCGAGATGCCCCAGTCTCTCGAGGTGCTCGTGCACGAACGAAGTCATGTCGCGCGCCACGAATGGCGTGACGCGGGCGCTGCCGAGCTCGAGGAGAACGAAGGACCGCAGCACCGACGCGAGCGCCGCCTGGTGTCTGCCCGGGTAGCCGACCTGGAGGTTCGCGCTGCGGAAGCTCGTGTCGACGATGCTGCCGATACTCACCTTCGCGCCGGGGACCGAGACCAGCTTGGCGAGCGCCTCGAAGTGACCCCTGCGTTCGCCCGTAGCCCTGGTGCCCTCGCTCTTCCAGTTCGTCACCGAGCGCAGAGCCACGACGGCCCCGGGTTCGAGCTTCAGGTCGAGGTCTTCGGAGAAGCGCTCGATGAGGCCGAAGCCCTTCGACAGCGAGGTGCCGCCCTTGAGCCAGACGTCGAAGCCCTGCGCGTGCAGAGCCCAGAGCGTGTGCGTGACCCAGTAGTCCTTCTCGACGAGCGCTACGCCAAGCCCGCGATCGTTTGCGACGATCTGCAGGAGCCCGTCGAAGTCGGGATCCTCGTGCACGAAGCTCATCGCGCGGACGCCCCGAGCGCTGCCTTCACGAGCGCCTGCGTGCGCCGCGAGCCGTATCGTGTCGCCATCGACGCGAGCTGGTCACGGTCGAACCTGCCCGCGCGAAGCGCAGCCTCGAGCGTGCCCCGCAGCTCCTCCCGCGAGGCCGCAGCCTGCTCGGCGTTCTCGAAGAGGTCCACGACGAACCATTCGGGCGTCGGCTTCTCAGGGAAAGCGACCCGACGCAGCAGGAACTGCCGGCCACCGAAGGTGAATCGGCCTGAGCGCTTGGTGTTGTAGACGAGCGGCGTCGCAAATACCGCGGTCGTCCCGAGGCCGAGCGCATTCCAGCGCTCGGGGCCGGTGAACACGAACGGCTCGCCATCGAGGAAGGCGCGGAGCAGCGCCTCATCCGTCGGAGGCACCTCTCCGAAACGGCTGCGCCCCGGTGCTGCGAAGAGCCCGTGCGCAAGCCGCAAGAGCTGTCCGTCCCGCACGAGCCGCTTCGCGAGCCGAGGGGCGTTGGCGCTCCACTGACCCAGCTCCCGCGTACGGTACACGCGGCCGGGCTCGAACGGGGGCTGAACGGCGGCGGTCATCGTCTTTAAGTTCCGGAAGAAAAGATACAGTGCTTGGGATCCACGCGCAAGGGTGCTGCTGAACTCCTCGAGCTTCCAGAGGCGTGCCGGCCTGAGCACCTACCCTCCCGGCCGGCTGGCCCCTCCTCCCTTGCGCCCAGCGGAACGCCTTGAGACCCCGGTCGCCCTCCGGGGACATTCGGCGTCCTCGTTTCGGCGGATCAGGCGGCCTTCCTCCCGATGATCCGTCCGAAGAAGCTCCGCAGGGGCTTCTTCGTCGACCAGTCGTCGAAGATGCTGTAGGCCACCGGCGTCCCGACGAGCGTGAGGACGAGCGCGAGCGTCTGCCCGCCGATGATGACGCTCGCGATCGCCCGGTTCGTTCCCGAGCCGACGCCTGAGGAGACGACGAGCGGGAGCATGCCGGCGACGAAGGCGAGGGTCGTCATGAGGATCGGCCGGAGCCGGTCGCGGTTCGCGCGGCGGATCGCCTCGGCCCTTTCGATTCCCTGGTTGCGGAGCTGGATCATGTTGTCGATCTGCAGGATCCCGTTCTTCTTCACGATGCCGAAGAGGACGAGGATGCCGAGCGACGAGAAGATGTTGATCGACTGGTTCAGGACGACGATCGACAGGAGCGCGAAGGGCACCGTGAGCGGCAGCGCGAGGAGGATCGAGACGGGGTGGACCCAGCTCTCGAACTGCGCCGCGAGGATCAGGTACATGAAGATGATCGAGAGGACGAACGCGGTCAGGAACGCCGACGCCGCCTTCCCCTGCTCGCGCGAGCGGCCGGTGAGCCCCGACGTGTAGCCGGCGGGCATCTTCAGCTCCTTCGCCTTCGCGTTGAGCGCGTCGATGACCGTCTGCGAGGAGAAGCCGGGCTTCACGTTCGCCGTCAGGAGGACCTGCCTCTGCCGGGCGATCCGGTTGACGAGGGACGGCCCCGTCCCCTCCTCGAGCGTGACGACGTCGCGCAGGGCGACGGTCCCCTTCGCCGCGGGGACGCGGGCCTGGGAGAGGGCGGCGGCCGTGGAGCGGTCGCGCTCCTCGGCGCGGGCGCGCACCTCGTACTGCTCTCCCCCTTCGTAGTAGTCGGAAACCTTCTGGCCGCCGACGAGGACGTTCAGGGTCGTGGCGACGTCCTGGACGTTCACGCCGAGGTCGGCCGCCTTGGCGCGGTCGATCCTCACGCCGAGCTCGGGCTTGCCCTCGATGAGGTTCGTGTCGACGTCGACGATGCCGGGGACGGCCTTCATCGTCTCGAGGAGGACCTTCGAGTAGTCGCCGAGCTGCTTCAGGTCGGGCCCGCCGATCCAGAACTGAATCTCGGCGTTCGACCCGCCGCGGAAGGCGTTCACGGCCGACACCTGCGAGCGGAGGTTCAGGCGCGCGTACTGGGGGAGGACCTCGTTGCGGACGCGGTCCATGATCGCGAACTGGCTCTCCTCGCGGTCGTGGACGGGCGCGAGCTTGACGTAGACCGACCCGAGGTTCTGGGTGAGCTGCGGGTCGTCGCCGATCGTCAGGAGCGTCGCGGCGACGCCCGGAATCGGACGGATCCGGGCCGCGATCGACTCCAGGATCGTCCGGGTCGTCTCGACGCTCGACCCCTCGGGGGCCCGGACGATGACGTCGAACTGCCCCTCGTCGTCGCTCGGCAGGAAGTTCTTGTTGGCGACCATCCCGAGCGGGATCGTGGAGGCGAGGACGAGCGCCATCAGGACGACGACGGCCGCCCGGTGGTTCATCGACCACTCCAGGGCCGCCATGTACGCCTTCTCGACGACCGGGTAGAAGCCGCGCTGCCGCGAGCTCTCTTCCCCTTCGACGTCCTCGTGCTTCAGCCAGCGGGAGGCGAGCATCGGCGTCAGCGTGAAGGCGACGATGATCGAGACGCCGATGGCGAACGCCATCGTCACGCCGAACGACGCCATGAACCGCCCGACGATCCCTCCCATGAAGGCGACGGGGAGGAAGACGGCGATGAGCGAGAGGCTCATCGCGACGACCGCCATGCCGATCTCCCGCGTCCCCTCGATGGCGGCCTGGACGGGGCCGACCCCCTTCTCCTCCATGTGCCGGAAGATGATCTCGAGGACGACGACGGCGTCGTCGACGACGATGCCGACGGCGAGCGTCAGCGCCAGGAGCGTGATGACGTTCAGCGTGTAGCCCATCGCGTCGATCGCCGCGAACGTGGCGATGAGCGAGGCGGGAATCGAGACGGCCGCGATGAGGGTCGGCCGGAGCTTTCGGAGGAAGGCCCAGACGACGAGGGCGGCGAAGATCGACCCGAGGACGAGGTGCTCCTTGACGGCGTTCACGGCCGCGGTGACGTACTCGGACTGGTCCCTCACGAGGTCGGTCTTCCAGCCCCTGGGGAGCTGGGCGCCCAGGGCGTCGATCCGCTCCTTCAGCCGCTCGACGACCTCGATCGTGTTCGTCCCCGACTGCTTGCGCACCTGGAGGACGACGGCGGGCGTGCCGTTGAGGCTCGCGAGCGACTCGAGGTCGGCCTCGGTGTCGCGGATCGTCGCGACGTCGGCGACGCGCACCGGCTCGCCGTTTCGGACGGCGACCGGGATCGAGCCGAGCTCCTCCGGCGTCGAGACGCGGCCGTAGGTCCGGAGCGTGAAGTCCTTCACCCCCTGCTCCACCCGGCCGCCCGGCACCTGGACGTTCTGGGTCTGGAGCGCGCGGACGACACTGGCCACCGTCAGGTCGAGGCCCGAGAGGCGGTTCGAGTCGACGACGACGTTCACCTGCCGGGCGCGGCCGCCGATGACGCGTACCTGCCCGACGCCGAGGACCGACTCGAGGGCGCGGCGGTACTTCTTGTCGGCGAACTCCGTCAGGTCGCGGATCGGGGCGGGGCCGGAGAGGACGACGGAGAGGACGGGCGTGGAGTCGGGGTCGATCTTCTCGATGACGGGCGGGTCGGCGTCGCGCGGGAGATCGGCGAGGACGGCGTTGACCCGGTCGCGCACCTCCTGGGCGGCGACGTCGCCGTCCTTCTCGAGAACGAACTGGACCGTGACGACCGAGACCCCCTCGGCCGAGACCGAGAGGAGCTGGTCGATGCCGCTGATCGTGTTGACCGATTCCTCGATCTTGTCGGAGACCTCCGTCTCGATCTCCTCGGGAGCGGCGCCGACGAGGCGGGTCGTGATGGTGACGAACGGAAAGTCGATGTTGGGAAAGCGGTCGACCCCGAGCCGGCGGTACGAGAAGAGCCCGACGACGACGAGGGCCAGGACGATGACGGCGGCCAGGACGGGCCGCTTGACGCAGAGTTCCGCGAGCTTGTTCACCTCGGGACCCTCACCGCTTCGCCGCCGGGCGCTCGAGCTCGACGCGCGCGAAGAGCCCGGTCCGCAGGCGCCCGTCGCGGTTCGGGAAGAGCGCCTCGACGGCGAACGTCCGGCTCGCGGGGTCGAGGGCGGGGACGACGACCGAGACGGTGCCGTCGAACGTCTCTCCCGGGTACGGATCGACCGTGGCGTGCACCTTCGCGCCCCGCTCGGCGGCGCCGAGGAATCGCTCGGGGACCCGGAAGCGGAGCCTCAGGGGCGCCGTCTGGACGACGACGAACGTCACCGTCCCCTCGCTCAGCCGCTCGCCGACGTCGGCCCGTCTCTCGAGGACGACGCCGTCGATCGGGGACCTGAGGACGGCGTCGGAGAGGCGCTGCTTCGCGAGGTCGAGGCCGGCCTCTGCGCCGAGGCGGGCCGCCTTCGCCCCTTCGAAGGCGGCCTCAGAGCGCTCGAAGGCCGCCTTCGAGACCGACTCCTTCGCGACGAGCTCCTTCTTCCTCGCGAAGTCGCGTTCGGCGTCGGCGAGAAGGGCGGACGCGCGGGCCGTTTCGGCCTCGGCGCGCGCCACGTCGATTCTCAGGTAGTCGGTCTCGAGAGTCAGCATCGGCTGCCCCTCGGAGACGCGCGCCCCTTCGTCGACGAGGACCTTCGCGACGCGCCCGGTGACGCGGGCGACGAGCTCGGAGCTCACGAGCGGAATGAACTCGCCCGTCGCGAGGAGGACGCGCTCGTCCGCCGGGGCGGTCGCCCCGGCCGCCGACCCGCCCGCAGGCGGAGCGGGGGCGAGGGCCGATTCGAGCGGCTTCACGTCGTCCGGGAGAGCGGCCGGCGCGGCCCCGGCTTTCGGCGCGGCCTCGGGGCCTTTTCGCCCGCAGGCGGCCAGGACGAGAACGAAGGGAAGGGCCGCCAGCAGGACGTGGCGCGGTCTCGGGCTCATCGGGAGGTCTCCTTGCGGGTTGAGGGGGAGAGGATGCCGGCGGCGTGGAACGTCCGGACCTCGGCGAGGAAGAGGCCGAGGCGGGCGGCGATGCGTCCGCGGCGCGCCTCGGCGAGCGAGGTCTCGGCGGACTGGACGTCGAGGGTCGTCAGGAGCTGGCCCCGGTACTGCTCGAAGGTCTGGTCGTAGTCGGCCTGGGCGGCCACGAGCCGCTCGTCGGCGAGCTTCGTCTTCGCCCGCGCCGCTTCGACCGCGAGGAGGTCGACGCGGACTTCCTCGGCCACCTGGCGCCGAAGCTCCTCCACGGCGAGCCGGGCCTGCGTCTCGCGCTCGCGGGCCGCGGCGACCCGGGCGGCCGTTTCGCCCCCGCGGAAGAGGTCGACGGAGAAGCGGAGGGCCCCGTAGCCATACTCGTCGACCGGGAAGGCCCGCTTCTGCTTCACGTATCCCGCCTCGGCGAAGAGGACCGGCAGGTACGCACCCTTCTGCTTCTTGACCTCGAGCGTCGCGGTCGAGAAGGCGAGCTCGGCCTGCTTCACGTCGGGACGGGCCAGGGCGGCGGCGACGAGGTCGCCCTCCGGGGCGAGCGGCGGAAGGAGGGCCGATTCGCCGTCGACGTCGATCGGCCCGTCGAGGACGAGGGCGACGCGGAGGCGTCCGAGGGCCTCCTCGAGGAACTGGCGGGCCGAGACGAGGCGTTCCTCGGCGGCCTTGCCGTCCGCCTCGGCCCGGAGCAGGTCGACGCGGGTCGTCTCCCCGGCCTCGAAGAGGTCCTTTGCCTGCCTGCTCCGGCGCGCGACGAGCTCGACGTTGCGCGTCTCGACCTCGACGAGCGCCTCGCTTCCCGCCGCGGCGGCGAATGCCGAAGCGACGGCGAGGAGGACGTCCTCCTCGGCCCCGCGTCCCGTCTCCCGGGCGCCGAGGACCGCGAGCCGGGACTGGTCGTAGGCGCGCTTCTCGCGGAGGCCGGCGAAGAGGGGCTGGGTGGCGACGACCCTGTAGTCCCAGTCCTGCTTCGGGAGGACCGTCCGGTCGTCCGGCGGCTCGCCGAAGGAGACCTCGGTGCTGTTGAGCCCGAGGTTCGCGCCGGCGGCGACCTTCGGGAGGAGGGCCGCGAACATCGCCCTTCGCTGTGCGTCGGCGGCGGGGAGCTCGCGCCGGGCCCTCTCGAGCGAGAGGTTCGACGAGAGCGCCCGATCGAAGGCCTCGGCGAGCGTGAGCCCTCCGGCGCGGGCGGGGGGCGCGGCGGTGAAGAGAAGCAGGGCAGCGGCGAGCGCGCCCACCGGCTTCCTCATGGGGTCCTCCTGACGTGGATCCCGCCGGTGAGGGCGTCGACGACGAGCCGGACGTCCTCCTCGACGGGAGGCGGATCTGTTTCCCCGAGCCGTCTCAGGATCAAACCCGCGAGCCCTTCGGCGACGAAGAGCGCGAGCCGGTCGGGGGGAAAGGGACGAATCTCGCCGCGGGCCTGACCCGCGGCGAAGAACGAGGCGAAGAGATCGAGGTAGGCGCGGTAGAGCGGGTGTCCGCTCCGGTGGTGGCGCGCGGAGTGGTCGGCGCCGGGGCCGGGGTGGGCGACGGAGAGGAAGAGCCGGAAGAGGTCCCTGCGGTGCTCGAAGAACTCGACGTGGGTGAGGGTCGCGGCCGCGAGCCGGTCGGGGAATGTCCCCTCCCGGCCGAGCGCCTCGGTCACCGCGAGGTGGAGCTCCTGGAACGCCGACTCGGCCACGTGGACGACGAGCTCCTCGCGGCTGTCGAAGTAGAGGTAGAGGGTTCCCTTTGCCAGGCCCGCCTCGTCGGCGATCTCCTGCATCGTCATCCCCTCGAGCCCTTTGCGGGAGACGACCCGGAGCGCGGCCTCGCCGATCTCGCGGATGCGGACCGGCTCGAGGAGCTCTCTCAGTTTCTTGCTCGTTCCGGGCATCAAGTCATTCCTATGACCGTTTGGTCAGTAGACTTTACGCCGATTCCCCCATTCCGGATCTCGACCTTCGCTCCGTGACTGCTAAGTGGCGTTTTTGGAGCAGTTTCCGCCGAACGCGCGGGCCCGCTTCAGGGCGCCGTCCGACGCCGCGAGGAGGTCTGCGGCGCGTCCGCCGTCTCGAGGGAGGGCCGTCGCGACACCGAGGCTCGCCGTGGCGGGAGGAAGGGCATCCCCCGGCGCCCGGAGGGCAACGGCTTCGCAGAGCGCCCTCGCGAGGGACGCCGCGCCTTCCGCGGGAGCTCCGGGAAGGAGCACCGCGAACTGCGCTCCCCCGATGCGCGCCACGAGGTCGCTGGGGTCTCGGGTGGCCTCCCGAGCGAGCGTGGCGACCCGGCGGAGGACGTCGTCGCCCGCCTGGCTTCCGTGGGTGTCGTTGAGCAGGCGGAAATCGTCGACGTCGACGAGGACGAGGGAGAGCGCGCCGTCCGAGCCGGCGAGCCGCTGCCACTCGGCCTCGAGCTTCTCGTCGAAGCGCCGGCGGTTCGCCGCGCCCGTCAGCCCGTCGAGGTAGGAGAGCGCCTCGAGCCGGGCATTCGCCTTCGCGAGGCTGCGATTGGCGTCCTCGGCGGCGAGCTGGGCGGTCTCGAGCTGGAGGGTCCGCTCGTCGATCCGGGCGGCCAGCTCGCGGTTGCGCCGGCGGAGCGCCCGGCTCCGGAGCTGCGCCACGCCCCAGGTCCCCGTGATCGCCAGGATCGCCCACGCGACGAGGGCCACGGGGGATCTCCAGGGCGAAGGCCGAACCCGAAACGCGAAGGCGGCCTCGGGGCCCGCCGGTCCGTTTCTCTCGCGGGCGCGAACCCGGAAGACGTACCGCCCCGCCCTCAGGCCGGTCAGCTCCCGCGTGGTGGCGGCGGTCCAGTCGGAGAATGCCTCGTCCTCGCCCTCGAGCCGCGTCTGGAACAGGAGGGGGCCCCGGGAGCCGCCGCCCGCCCACTCGAACCGGAGGGCGTTCAGCCGCTGCGGCAGGACCGGCTCTCCGGTCGACCCCGGCCGGCCCGTGCCGCCGTAGAGAACGCGGTCGCGCGCGGTGACACGCCGGATCAGGGCGGGAGGCGGCTCATGAGCGGGATGGAGCGCCGGAGACTCCCAGCGGAGGAGGCCGGCGTCCGTTCCGAGCCAGACGACGCCGTCCGGCTCGGAATAGAAGGCCTGGACGTCGCTTCCCGCCACGTCGGACAGGGCGTCGGGATCGGCGCGGTACGCCCCGGTCGGCTGCCGCCACGCCACGACGGGAGGCCTCTTTCCGAGCCAGAGGTTTCCCGCCGTGTCCTCGCGGAGAAAGGAGGTGGCGGGGAGAGAGGAGAGGGCCGGATCGGGCTCGATTCGCAGCGAGGGACCCACGAGCCGAAAGGCGCCGAGCTCGGTCGCCAGGACCAGCCGCCCGCCGACCGTCGTGCAGACGATCTCGGGCGGTCCCCCGGGAACGGGCCGCGCGGTGGCACGGAGGTGGTCGGGGCCGACCTCGACCCGGACGGCCCCGGCCGTGATCGTCCCGATCCAGAGGGTGCCGCGCCGGGGCTCCACGATCGACCGGACCATCGTCGAGATGCCCGGGATGCGCCCCTGGAAGGCCAGGCCTCCGGGCCCCGGCGAAAGGACGCCGAGGCCGTCGCGGAGACCGGCCCAGATGCGCGAGCCTTCCCCCGCCTCGCGGGCGAGGACGTAGGCGGCGAGAGTTTCGGCTCCCGGTACGCGCACGCCGTTTCCGTCCCGGACCTGAAAGACTCCTTCGGTCGTCGCCACGAGGAGGCTGTTCTCGTCGAGGGAGAGGAGGTCGAATGCCCTCCCGTCGACGCCGGGGACCCGCAGGGCGCGGGGGAGCGCCACAGGACCGGCGGAGGGCGAGAAGACATGGAGCCCTTCGGTCGTTCCCACGTAGAGGCGGCCCCGGTGACGCGTCGCCGAGAGAACGATTCCGGAGAGCCCGGAGCGCGCATCCAGGATGCTGAGCGAGGAAGAGGCGCTCACCCGGGTGAGGCCGGCCTCGAGCGTCGCCCAGAGCATTCCGTTGGGCGCGGAGAAGAGGCTCTGAACGGAGTTGAAGGGAAGCCCGGACGCGGAATCGAAGCGCTCGTCGAGCCGGCCCGAGGAATCGAAGACGAGGATCCCGGCGCGGGCGGTGGCGAGGGCGAGCCTCCCGTCGGGCAGGAGGGACGCATGCCGCGGCCTCGCCGCGGTGACCAGATCCGCGTGAGGCCCGAACGGGGACTCGAGCGCCCCGTCGCGGACGACGAGCCCGCGGCCGGCGACGGCGGCCACCAGGCGGCCGTCCGAGAGGCGGGCGAGAGCCTCGATCGTGGGCGCCCCGCTGCCGGGCTGTCCGGAGACGGGTTCCAGGCCGGCGCCGTCGAATCGCCTCAGACCCGACGCCGTGTCGACCCAGACCTCGTCACCGATCCGGAAGCTCCCCCGGACCTCCTCCGGCAGGAGCTTCATCGTCTCGTCGTGGAAGACGAGGAGCCGCGACCGCGTCCGGAAGACGACGGCGTCGCCCGCGGCGTGGACTGCGAGGACGTCCCCGAGCGGCCGAGCCTCCGGCGGGACGAGAGGGAGGAGGGAGCGAAAGCGCAGCTGGGCGTGGGCGTCGGGCTCGAGGAGGCCGAGCTCCTCCATCGCTCCCACCATGACCCGGTCGTGCGAGTCGACGTCCACGGACCAGGCGATCGTCCGGTTCGCGACCGGGATCAGCCGCCAGGAGACGCCGTCGTACTCCAGGACCCCTTCCTGGTTGCCGGCGTAGAGGAGACCGCGCCGGCTGAGGGTGACGGAGGTGCAGCGCGACCGGGCGCCGAAATCGTCGGGGCCGAAGGTCCGGACGGCCCGGAGCCCCCGCTCTCCCGGGGCGGCGTGGAGGGGGGCACCGGCCGCCGCGCAGAGCGCCACGCAGCCGAGGATGCCGAGCCCGAGCCGTCTTCTCCGCACGCCGGAAACGAGTTTATCGTTCCGCGAACCGTCCGGCGCCGGGTTGGAGTAGTCTCCTCCGTCACCCAGAGGTACCAGAAAAAGCTCTCTATCGATGAGGAGGAAAACCATGAGCCACGGGATCACCGCGACGCGCGTCGCCTTTGCCGGGATCCTCGCCGCCGCGCTCGCCCTCGGGGGCTGCGGCTGGAAGAAGGAAATCGAGCAGCTGAAGACCGACAACCAGAAGCTCTCGCAGGAGAAGCAGCAGCTCGAGGGGCAGCTGACCTCGGCCGGCGTCGAGAGCACCGAGATGCAGACGACCCTCGACGAGGTCGCCACGAGCCTCGAGGAGCTTCGCGCCAAGGAGCTCCAGATCGTCCGCAGCTCCATCGAGGTCGTCCAGGAAGGCAAGCCGCGCAGCACCCGGCGCGACGAGCTGAAGACCGAGATCGAGGCGATCCGCAAGGCGATCAAGCAGAACCTCGAGAAGCTCGCCAGGCTCGAGCAGGAGAAGAAGGACGCCCTCGCGAAGGCGAAGGCCTCCGGCCAGAAGGTCACCGAGCTCGAAGGGCAGGTCACCTCGATGGAGCGTCTCATCGGCGAGATGAAGAAGTCCCTCGAGGAGAAGGAGACGATGATCGGCGAGCTCGAGACGAAGGTCCTCGGGCTGACCCAGACCGTCGAGCAGCAGACGGCGACGATCGCGGAGAAGGAAACCGTCATCGAGACCCAGACCAAGACGATCAACACCGCGCAGGTGGCGATCGCCGGCCAGAAGGAGCTTCAGGCCAAGGGCGTCATCGAGAAGAAGGGCGCCTTCCTCGGGATGCGCGGCAGCTGGGTGCAGACCGGCAAGTTCGACCCGGAGATCTTCAAGGAAATCGACATCACCAAGGACACGGAGTTCTCCATCGCCGCCCCGCTGAAGAAGGTCCAGGTCCTCTCGTCCCACCCGGCGGGAAGCTACGAGGTCGTTGCGGCCGACGAGAAGAACACGACGCTCAAGATCCTCGACGCGGCAAAGTTCTGGTCCGGCGAGAAGTTCCTCGTCGTGAAGTACAAGGACTGACGCCCCTCCCCATACCCGAGGTGAAACAGAGGCCCGCCGGGGAAACCCGGCGGGCCTTTTCCAATCGCAGGCCCGGGGCGGACCAGGCCGGCGGAGGGTGACGGAGCGGGGACCGGAGAGACCGGAGAGACCGGAGAGACCGGAGGGACCGGAGAGACCGGAGAGATGTCCATCCACTTCACCGTGCCGCACGAGTCGCGGGCGGGAGGGGTATCCCACGGCGAGCCCTGCGCCGCGCGACCCGCATCGGCCCCGCTGCGCGGTCCGCCGGGGCGAGCGCGAACGCCTCGCTTCGCTCGTTGCACGCGCGCGCTCGCCTGATCCGGCGGCCTGCTCGCGGAGCCGTGCGGGGCCCCGCGCGTGCTCGGACGCTCGCTCGCGGGATACCCCTCCCACCCGCTCGGATCCATGCAGAGGGGAACCAAAGGGTCAGGTCTTGATTATCTATTATAGTTCTCGCAAAGTGTAGAACGTAGACCAGACCCCCCAGCAGAGGGTCGCCGAAGGCGGCTCCCTTTCGATTGTCGAAGCTCGCCGGCCGCGGGTGGGGCGGTGCGTCTCACGAGCCGCCCCCGAGCACGAACGGGGACCCGCTCGAGTCCGCGAGGACCGGGCGGGGATGAAGCCCGCGCGCGTGTCTGACGAGCGAAGCGAGGAGTTCGCGCGAGCCCCCCGCCCGGCCGCAGCGAGGTCGGAAGCGGGTCGGGCGCGCGGAGCAGGCGGCCGTGAGACGTACCGCCCCGCGCGCGGCCCCATGCCGAAGCGACGTGATGGTAAAGCTGGTTCCTCCGCTCCTCCGTCCCCCCGTCCCCCCGTCTCTGAGTCGCTCCTTCCCCGGCTGCCGGTTTCCCGTTCTCCGGTTCCCCGCTCCCGATGAGGGCATATCCTCCCGCGAGAGACAGGAAACGATGAAGAAGAACGAGATCGAGGCGAAGCCGCTTCCCGCGCCACCTCCTGCCACGGGCCTGGAGAAGGCGTCCTGGGTTCTTCTCGCTCTCGCCCTCCTTTTCTGCTTCCATTACCGGCTCGTCCCCGGGCTTCTCGCAGGGCTCATCGTGCACACGTTGCTGCAGCGGACGACGGGGCTGCTTCACGGGCCACGGCTCTCGCACGGAGCGGCCAAGTGGATCGCGGCGGGCGTCTTCGGCCTCCTGGCGGCCGGGGTGACGACCGCCCTCGCCCTCGCTCTCTCCGGGTTCGTCCGCGGCACTCTCGGGGACCTTCCCGGGCTTTTCCAGAAGATGGCCGACATCCTCGACCGGGCGCGCGAGCAGCTGACGGCCTGGGGTATCTCCTCGGGCGCACTCGCGAGCTGGACGACCGCGGAGCAGGTGAAGGCCGGCGTCTCGGAGTGGCTGCGCGTTCACGCCGCCGAGCTGGGGCATGCGGGAGGGGCTGCGGGGAGAACGGCGCTGCACGTCGTCATGGGGATCGTCGTCGCGCTGCTCGTCTTCTTCCGTCACGAAGCCGCGGGGAAAGGGGGCGCCTTCGCGGACGCGCTTTCCGAGCGCGTCCGGAGGCTGGCGGGCGCCTTCGAGAACGTCGTCCTGGCGCAGGTGGAGATCTCGGCCGTGAACACGGCGCTGACGGCGGTCTACCTCTTCGGGGTCGTTCCTCTCGTCGCCGAGCGGCTACCGTTCTCGGGGACGCTCGTCGCCGTCACGTTCGTCGCCGGACTCCTCCCGGTCGTCGGCAACCTCATCTCCAACACCGTCATCGTCGTCCTCTCGTTCGGAGTCGCACCCTGGCTCGCCGGCGTCTCGCTGGGGTTCCTCGTAGCGGTCCACAAGCTCGAGTACCTCATCAACGCGAGGATCGTCGGCAACCGGATCGGTGCCCAGGCCTGGGAGATCCTTCTCTCCATCGTCGTCCTCGAGGTGAGCTTCGGAGTTCCGGGCGTCGTCCTGGCGCCGATCCTCTACGCCTACGTCAAGGGCGAGCTGAGGGACCGCGGGCTGGTGTGACTCTCCTCACGCGGGCGCGCGCATGTTCATGCGCTACCGCCTGCCGGTGCCGTGGCCAGATTGGGTCTGCACGGGAATTGAATGTTGAGGAGACGACTCTATGTGTTCCACGCGTGAGGTCCGTTCCGCGCGTCCAGTCCTTTCGGCCATCGCCCGGGCCGCAGGAATCTCCGTTCTCGTCGTGGCCGGCTTTCCGGGACGGCCCGCCGTTGCCGACGACATCCCGCTCCGAAACCGGACCGTGCCGTCCGAGAGGAGAGGGGCGGTCTCGACACTCGGTGACGCGGGCTCGCCCGGGGTCTTCGTCCCGTTCACCCCGTGCCGGGTCGCCGACACGTGGGCCGGGTTCGGCTTCACCGGCAGCTACGGTCCCCCGACGATCGGTGGCGGGACGACGCGGACGATGAACGTCGTGACGGGCCCCTGCGCGGGAATCGCGCCAAACGCGACGGCCGTCTCGCTGAACTTCACGGTGACGAACACGCAGGGGGCGGGATTCATCTCCGTCTACCCGGCGGGCGGGTCGGCGCCCACGGTCTCGACGCTGAACTACGTGGCGGGGCAAACGCTCGCGAACGCGGCGATCGTCGGGTACAACTTCTCGAACGTGAACGGCTCGCACGGGCTGGGCGGTTACGCCGGGGGAACGGGATCGGTCCAGGGCGTCCAGGGCGAGATAGGGACCACCGCGGGGGTCTTCTCGGCGGGCGTCCACGGCATCGCGACCAACCGGGACAAGAACTTCGGCGTCCTCGGCGACGTCACGGGGTATACCGGAGGGACCTACTACGGAGCCCAACCCGGTGCCGGTGTCATGGGGCGCGGGACCTTGCGGGGAGTCGTCGGCTACGCGAACGCGCCCCTGGTCGGGGGGACCACCTCCGGGGCCATCGGCGCGGTCCTCTCGTCCGGCGGCACTGTCGACGTCGCCGGCGTTATCGGCCTCGTGTATCGGGCCACCGGCGAGAAGTACGGGGTCTTCTACAACGGCGGCCTCGGCGGGTTCGGGACGAAGTCGTTCCTCGAGCCGCACCCGTCCGATCCCGAGCGGATCGTCCGCTACTACTCGCTCGAGGGGCCGGAGTCGGGAACCTACTGCCGCGGCTCGGCGGCGACGAGCGGAGGCGTCGCGGTCCTCGAGCTTTCCGACACGTTCCGGTGGGTGACCGATGTCGAGGGACTGACCGTCCAGGTGACGCCGACCGGAGCCGACTTCGTTCAGGTCCGCGTCGAGAAGAAGGAGCTCGATCGGGTCGTCGTCCGGACGTCGAAGGACACGACCTTCGACTGGGTCGTCCAGGGGATCCGCCACGCCTACAAGGATGCCGAGGTGACGCCGCGGAGCGAGCTGCTCAGGCCCGAGGGGCCCGACGCGACGATCCCCGCCTTCCTCTCGGCCGACGAGCGGAAGCGCGTCGTCGCCAGCGGCCTCTACAACGCCGACGGGACCGTCAACCTGCGGACCGCCGAGCGTCTGGGGTGGACGCGCGAGTGGGAGGCGCGGGCCCGGGAGGCGGAGCGGAAGTAGCGCACACACGGGGGCCGGAAAGGGAAGAGCGGGCGGCTCGCGCCGCCCGCTCCGTGGAGGGGAATCGGGTCGGGAGTGCGCGTGTGCGTCAGTGGCCACCGCCGTTCGTCGCGCCGTTTCCCGCGGGCCCGCCGGCCGGATTACCGGTCTCCGTGGCGCTCCCGGTGCCCGTCCCGTCGCAGGTGCCGGTGCCGTCGGCCGGACCGTTCGGGCCGTTGGCGCTTCCCTGGCCCGCCGCGGGTCCCCTGGGGCCCTGGCCGGCCGCGGCGCCGAGCCCGTCGCACGGTCCGGCAGGGATTCCCTCGACCGGAAGGCCCGCCGCGTCGTAGACGACGTGCCGTTCCGCAGGCGTCGAGATGATCTCCGCGTACTCGGCGGCGGAGAGGAACTGCGGGACGTAGGTCACGGCGGAGTTGGCGAGGAGGGCGACGAACGAGCGGAGGTGATTGCGAGAGCCCTTCGCGAGGTTCTGCATCACCGTGTCGACGTCGACGTTGTCGGCATCCTCGATCAGCTCTTCGACGTCGGCGAGGTCGAGGTCCTCGATCGTCGCGCCGACGGCGAAGGCGTCGACGAGGCCGAGGGAGCCCTTTTCGACGAGGGTCACGTAGAGCGCCTGGAGGCGGGCGTTCGCGAAGACGCCGGGCGCCTTTCCGGCCGCCGGGTCGGCGAGCTCGTAGCGAGTCAGGAGGAAGGCCACGGCGTCCATGTGCTGCTGCTCGGCGGCGGCGATGGCCGTGAAGGCGCGCTGGCCCCACTTCGCGGCGAGCGCGGTGTAGACGTCGCGGGCCAGCTTCTCCTCCTCGCGGGTGAAGAGGAGCCCTTCCTTCTCGACGTCGGAGAGGGGCGCGACGGGGAGCGTCGCCATGTAGGTGGAGAGGCCGTCGCACGGCGGGTCGGTCGGCTTGCCGGGGCCGGCCGCGGCGAGCGGCGTGGCGATGCTGAAGGCGGCGAGGAGGGCGAAGGTCGGGAGGGCGTGGCTCTTCATGGTCTTCTCCTTGCGGACACTGGGGTCCGGTCTTTCGTCGAGCGTTCGGGGTGAAATGGCGGGAGGGGAGCGGCCCCGACCCGTTCGGGGCCGCTCCGGGGTGAGCCGGGTGGGAGGTCTACAGCCGGGGGCTCAGCCGCGCCCGCCGCGCCGGCCGCCCGAGCCGCGGCTGGACGAGCCGGACATGCTCCGGGAGCCGGTGCTGCTGCCGGGTCCGGCGCCGGTGCAGGTGCCGCTCCCCGAGCCCTTCCCGCTCGCCTTGCCGTAGCCGGTGCCGTCCTTCGGGCCGTTGCCGGCGTTGCCGGTGCCGTCGCCGGGGCCCGCGCCATTCGCCTTCGTCGTCCCCTGCCCGGCCTGGGGCGTCTCCCCCTTGTAGGGGCTGCCGTAGCCGGTGCCGTCCTTCGGAGCGGGGGCGGGGGCGGTGCCGTCGCCGGGGCCGGCCTGGCGCGTGGCGCCCGTCTGCGAGCCGGTGCCGTTCGCGGGCCCCTGCTGCGCGTCGGCGGAGAGGGCGAGCGTCCCGGTCAGGAAGAGGGAGGCCGCGAGGAGGGTCGTGAGTTTCCTGGTGCTGTTCATCGGATTCTCCTTTTCGTCTCTGCCGGGTGGTCTTCGTCGGCTCCCGGTTCGCCTTCCCCCATTCCAAGACGCGTGCCAGGGACGGTCCTTCGCCCCGGAAGAAGGGGAGAACCCGCATTCCGAGCGGCTTTGGGACGATTCGAGGGGAGCGGCGCGCGCGAGGGGCGGCTGCAGGGTTTGCAGTCCGGGGTGAAAGGACGCGGGGCCGGCGGGTCAGAGCGACTCGGCGTCGTCCCCGTCCGCGTCGGGAGCTCCCCAGGCCTTCAGCTTTCGCGAGAGGGTCTTCCGCTCGATGCCGAGGATCCGCGCGGCGGCCGACCTGTTTCCGCCCGTGGCCGCGAGGACCTCGAGGACGTGACGGCGTTCGACCTCGTCGAGGCTCTGGAGCGGTTCGGCGGGCCGGGCCGTGGGCGCCGCGGGCGGCGTGGGAGCTGCGGACTCCGCGGCCGGTGCGGTGGCGGCCCGCCCGGACGAGGCGAGGAGGCGCGAGGCGGCCTCCGCGTCGGAGAGCGCCCCCGTGTCGATCAGGAGGCGCCGCACGACCTGCTCCAGCTCGCGGACGTTGCCGGGCCAGGAGTGCGCCGCGAAGGCGGCGAGGAGCGCGGAGGAGGCGGACGGCGTTTCCGGCAGACCCATCTCCCGGACGGACGCGGCCCGGAAGTGCTCGACGAGGAGCGGCAGGTCGGAGAGCCGTTCGCGCAGAGCGGGCAGGCGGACCTCGTACCCCGCGAGGCGGAAATAGAGGTCCTGGCGGAAGCTCCCCGCGGCCGAGAGGGCCGCGAGGTCGCGGTGCGTCGCGGCGACGACCCGGACGTCGATCGGCTCGGAGCGCTCGGCCCCGACCGGCCGGATCGTCTTCTCCTGGAGGAAGCGGAGGAGCTTCGTCTGGAAGGAGGGCGACACGTCGCCGATCTCGTCGAGGAAGACGGTCCCTCCCTGCGCCTCGCGCAGCGCGCCGCGCCGGTCGCGGTCGGCTCCGGTGAAGGCGCCGCGGACGTGCCCGAAGAGCTCGCTCTCCAGCAGCGTGTCGGGGATGGCCCCGCAGTGGACGGCGACGAAGGGGCCGCCGGGCCGCGCCCCGAACTGGTGGAGCGCGCGGGCGACGAGCTCCTTGCCCGTTCCGGTCTCGCCGAGGACGAGAACCGTCACCGGCAGCCGCGCGACGCGCGCGACGGCGTTGTAGACCTCGACCATCGCGGGGTGCGAGCCGACGATGAGGCTCCGCGGGCCGTCGAGCTCCGCCGCGTCGCCTCCCGCCGCCGGGGGTGCGAGGGCCGAGGCGATCCGCCCGAGGAGATTGGCGAGGTCGAACGGCTTGGCGACGTAGTCGGTGACGCCGAGGCGGGCGGCGATCGTCGCGGTCTCGATCGTCCCGCGCGCCGTCATCAGGACGATCTTCGGGGGCTTCGGCCCTTCGCGCAGGCGCGAAAGGAGCGAGAGGCCGTCCTCGCCCGGCATGTAGATGTCGGAGAGGACGAGGTCGACGGGGCCGCGGGAAACCTGCGCCATCGCCTCGGCGACGCTCGCGGCGCGCCGGACGTCGTACCCCGCCTTCTCGAGGGCGAGGGCGGCCGTTTCGCGGATGGCGGTGTCGTCGTCGACGACGAGGATCGTGGCCACGGTCCGTCTCCTTCGTTCAGGGCGTCGGGTCGAGCGCGGGAAGGACGACCTCGAAGACGCTTCCGGTCCCTTCCGCGGCCCGGACCGAGACGCGCCCGCGGTGCCAAGTTACCACCTCGTGGACGAGAGAGAGGCCGAGGCCGAGCCCCTCGGCGCCCCCGGCCCCGCTGCCCCGGACGAACCTGCCGAAGACCCGGCTCCGCTCGGCCTCGGGGATCCCCGGTCCCTCGTCGGTCACCGTGAGGAGCGCGTCGCCGCCATTTCGCCAGGCGGCGATCCGGACCTGCGAGGAGGCGGGCGAGAACTTCAGCGCGTTCGAGACGAGGTTGTCGACGACGCGCGCGAGGAAGCCCTCGTCCCCGAGGACGACGACGCCGTCTTCGGCCTCGATCGTTACGCGTCCCGGCGCCCCCGCGCCGATCGCCGCGGCCCGGCGCCCGGCGAGCGCGCCGAGGTCGAGCGGGCGGGCCGCGCTTTCGAAATCCGCGAGGCGCATCTTCTCCACGGCGTTCAGCGACTCGATCATCCCGCCGAGCCGCTCCGTCTCCTCGCCCACCATGGCGACGACGCGCGCGCGTTCCTGCGGCGAGAGGTCGAACCCCGAGAGGAGCTGCGTGAGGCCGCGGACGGCGGTGAGCGGCGTCTTCATCTCGTGGACGGCGACGCGCCGCGCCTCGACCTCCTCGACCCGGAGGGCGGCGCCGCGGGCCACCTCCCGCTCGCCGCGGCGCGCGGCGCGCGCCTCCACCGCGAGAAGGACGAGGAGCGTGGCGCCGGTGAGCGTGGCGATCGGCAGCTCGATCCCCGCCGCCAGAAGCGGCGTGCCGAGACCGAGGGGCAGGAGCGCGAGCGCGCCGAGGAGGAGGCGCCGTCGCGGACCGCGGCTTCGTCCCGCGATGAGGGCGAGAGCCGCGAGAGCCGAGGCGAGGAAACCGGAGACGAGCGGCGGCACGGGCCTGAGGAGCCCCCCCGCCAGGAGGCACGAGGCGGTTGCCGCGTGGACGAGGACGCCCGGCTCCGGTGTGCCGGAAGGGGAGCCGGGGGTGACGAAGCGGTCGCCGAGCCCGGCCGCCGTGACGCCGAGGAAGACGACGCGGCCGCTGAGGAGGTCTCCCGCCCGCCCCGCCAGGAGCCGCGCCGCGCCGACGACGGGGACCCCCGACGGGCGGTGCCGGAAGTCGGGGACGAGGACGCGGCCCACCGGCACGGGACCGGCGGGCGTGGTCGCCAGCGAAGCCGCGGCGACGGAGAGGGCGGGGAGAGAGAGCCCGTCCCGCTGCTTCGTCGCGCTCAGCCGGCGCATCACGCCGTCGTGGTCGACGTCGAAGGAGGTCTGGGCCAGCCGACCGGCATCGCGGAGGGAGGGTGCCGGAAGGAGCCACCCCGCCTTCGCGTCGAGGCCGGCGGCGAGGACCGACGGCATCGCCCCGAGACTCGCCGCGAGGGCGTCGTCCCCTTCGCCGGGCGCCACGAGGAGGAGGTCGAACGCCAGGACCCGGGCTCCCGCCGCCCGCGCCGCTCCGGCGATGGCGGCGAGCCGGGCGCGGGGCCAGGGCCACGGCCCCTCGGAGGCGAGCGCTTCCTCGTCGATCGCGACGACGGCCACGTCCGTCACCGGCCTCGAAGGGAGCACCCGGAGAAGCCCGTCCCGCACCGGCAGGTCGAGGGTCGCCGGGAGCCCCGTGGCGAGCGCGATCGAGACGGCGACGAAGGCCGCGCCGGAAATGGCGGCGTCGAACGCGCGGAGACGAGCGATTCGGGGCGGGATCACCGCTTCCCAGTATCCTCGACCCCGCGCCCTGGCGGGGTGCCGGCCCGGACTGGCCCGACGATTGCTATTGCCGCCAGGAAGGAGGAGCCCATGAAAAAGACCTCGGTGCTTCTCGGGGTGCTCCTCGCCGCGACGGGATTCGGCCTCTCCGAGGCTCCGTCCGGGGAACGGCTCGCGTACCGCTTCGAAGAGGTGAAGAGCAAGGTCGTGAGGTCGCCCGGAGGCGACGAGGCGCGGGACGTCCGCGTGGCGGCCGGCGATCCGGCCGAGGCGGGCGACGTCGTGACGACCGGCTTCTTCGGCCGGACGGTCGTCGCCGTTCCGGAACGGGCCGCGCGCTTCGAGGTCTTCTCCTCGTCGAAGGTCCAGCTCGCCGGCGGCGAGCCGGGGATCCTCCTCGTCCTCGAGAAGGGGCGCATCAAGGCCACCTTCGACGCCTTCACCGGCGCCTCCGAGGCCCGGCGCGTCGCGGTGCCCGGGGCGATTCTCGCCGTCCGGGGAACGCGCTACGGCGTCGAGGTGGCGGGAGGGGAGAGCGTTCTCGCGGTCTTCGAGGGGACGGTCGAGCTCTTCCCCGCGGGGGGCGCGCCGAGCATGAAGGTGGGGCGCGACGAGTTCTGCGTCTTCGGGCCGAAGACCCCGCCGCGCAGGGCGCCGATGGGGCGGGACGGGATGAACGAGAAATCGTGGGGCTCGCTTGGCTCGGGGATGACGGAAGGGAGACCGGGCGCACCGGGGGCCCCCGGCGCGCCCGGCATGCCCGGCACGAGCCCGCAGAACCCGGGGATGAGCCCCCAGGCGCCGGGAAGCTCGGGAAGTCCGGGCGGCACGGGAATGCCGGCGCGGCCGCCCGCCACCGGCGGGGGACGCGGAGGGAGCTGAGCGAAGGCGAGACGGGCGCCCCGGGCTCTTCTGGCCCGGAGCGCCGTCCCTTCCCGACCCTGCCCGGGTCGTAACGACCCGGGTGGGTATTCCTTTTTCGACCTACCTCGGCAGCAGGGTCCGGGGGTCGTTCGTCGCGTTGTCGATGACGGAGGCATAGGCGGCGAAGGCTCCGCCGGAGGTCGGCGTCGAGAGAACGAGGCGCGCGCCCGAGACGTTCGTGGAGACGCCGAGCTCCCTCACGACCCGCGAGAGCTGCGTCATCCCGAGCGGGAGGAGCGTCCAGCGGCGCGAGCCGAGGGGGGCTCCCGCCTCGGAGACGAGCGAGACGTCGACGTCGACCGGCACCTCGGCGCCATTCGCGAGGATCAGGTTCGTCCGGAACGGGCCGTCCTCGCGCACCGCCGGGATCGTCCGCGTCGCGCCGCTCCGGATCAGCTCCGTCTCGGCGACGAGCGGCACCGACTGCCCGAAGGTCCCCCCGCCGCCCGGCGTCGAGGTCTGGCTCGTGGCGACGAGCGCGGGGCTCGCGGAGCGCAGCTGGACGGCGCCCCACGCCTCGCCCTGCCCGAAGAGCGACCCGAGGAGGTCGGCGTACGTCACCGAGCGCCCGGCGGCGAGGAGGAACGAGCGGTCGGCTCCGCCGCGCCCGTCCGCGTCGTGGCCGAGGAACCTCACGAAGAGCTTCGCCTCGGTGACGCCGGCGTTCACGACCGTCAGGTCGGTCGTGTAGAAGGCGCCGCCCGCGCCGCCGGTCCGCGCGCTGGAGGGAAGGAGCCACTCGTGGCACGACGGCCCCGGCCCGCTCGCGCACGGGTCCGTCGGCAGGCCCGTCGGCTGCCAGCCGAGCTGCACCACCTCGAAGTCGGAGACCTTCAGGCTCGCGAACGTCGGGTTCAGGAGCTCGTTGTCCCAGCGGGCGTCGTACGTCCCCTGGACGTACATGTCCGACCCGTTGTCGGCGACGATCAGGCCGTAGCTCTTCATCGCCTGGAAGATCCGCTGGACGGACGCGGGGAAGCCCGAGAGGTCGTGCGACGCCTTCAGGCGAAGGCGCGTCCCCATCGGCGGGGCGTTCGTCGTGCTCCCGGCGCGGTGGGAGGCGGGGAAGACGTAGCCGTTCGTCGCTCGGACCGTGAAGCGGAAGGCGTGGCGGATCGGCTCGCTCCCGAAGGCCTCGTCGTAGCGGACGAGGCCCGGCAGGATCGCCAGCCCCGCCGCGTCGGCGCTCGTCCAGCCGTCCGGGCGGCGGAGGTTCGAGTCGAGCGGGAAGACGGCGCCCGACCCCGCCCGCCAGGTGCACGAGGGCGAGCCCTGCGGCTCGCAGCGGGTGTTCCACGTCTCGAAGAGGAGCCGGTTGTCGCGGTCGACGATCAGGAGGTGCTTGTCGCCGTCGGCGCCCGAGTTCCCCGGGTAGCCGCCCTCGAGCCACTTCGCCTGAGTCTTCGCCTCGACCGGGATCGGGTAGCCCGCGGGGCGGCCCGGCGCGCCGGTGTCGCTTTCGTCGGCGTAGTCGAAGGCGACCGGCTCGAGCGGCTGGCTCCCGGGGACGACGAGGTATGGCATGCCGTAGATGTCGGGGCTCGTTGCCGAGGCGTCGCCGCCGAAGTCGGGGTGGAGCCCCTTGCTCGCGCCGATGAACGCGAGGATCGCCGCCTCGTTCGGGTCGCGCGGCGCCGCGCTCACGTCGGCGTTCCACCAGCTGTCGGCCGGGAAGAGGGGGAGCGGCCCGGGGAGCGGCCCGTTCCGGACCGGCTGGGCAGGGGCCCCTGGCGCCAGGAGGAGGAGCGAAACGAGGAGAGCCGCCCGGACGGGAGTCAGGGCCAAGCCGGAGGCGGGGCGACGGAGTCCGTTCGTTCTCATGGTTTCTCCGGTTGGAAGTGTCGGGCGCCTAACGCGGCGAGCCCGTCGCACCCGGAGGCGCGCAACGAAGTCCGGGCCGTCTCCGTAGAATCTCCCGTGATGACCAAGTTCCTCCCCCTCGCCGTGGTCGCCCTTTTCGCCCTCCCCGCGTCCGCCCAGCCCGGACCCGGTGGCCCCCCGGCAGCGCAGGCGAAGCCCGCCGTGACGGCGGCGCCGGCGGCTCCCCAGGGAGGGCCCGGCTTCGGATCGGGGGCCGACGTGGCCCCTGCCGCCCCCGTCGCTCCCGCAGAGGTGAAGCCGACGCCCGTGCCGGTCTACGACGAGGCGGCCGACGCGAAGGCCGACGTCGCCGCCGCCGTGGCGAAGGCGAAGAAAGAGAAGAAGAGGGTCCTCGTGACCCTCGGCGCGAACTGGTGCGGCTGGTGCCGCGCTCTCGACCGCACCTTCACGAAGGACGAGAAGGTCGCCGCGGCCCTCGCGAAGTCGTTCGTTTCCGTGAAAGTCGACGTGGGCCGGATGAAGAAGAACCTCGACCTCGCGGCGTCCTGGGGCGCCGACCCGAAGAAGGGCGTTCCCCTCCTCGTCGTCCTCGACGGCAACGGGAAGACCGTCACGCTCCAGGACACGGGATCCCTCGAGGCGGGCAAGGGGCACGACCCGGAGAAGATCCTCGCCTTCCTGGCCGCAAACAGCGGAGTCTGACCGCCCGGTTCGGGCCTACGATTCCGTTCATGGAAACGCCGCGCACCGACCGGCCCATGAACGTCTCCCGCTACCTCGTCACGCGCCTTTCGGATGCCGGCATCGGGCACGCCTTCGGGGTCCCGGGCGACTACACGCTCGACTTCCTCGACCACCTCCTCGACAGCCCCATCCGGTGGGTCGGCACCTGCAACGAGCTGAACGCGGGCTACGCCGCCGACGGCTACGCCCGGCTCCGGGGAGCCGGCCTGGCGGTCGTCACGTATGCCGTCGGGGGCTTCTCGGTCCTCAACGCCGTCGCGGGGGCCTACGCCGAGAACGTCCCGCTCCTCGTCGTCAGCGGGGCTCCGAGCGGGCGGGTCCGGGCCGCGGGCGCCCTCGTCCACCACCTCGTCGGCGATTTCCTGCTCCAGGCCGACGTCTTCCGCCGGTTCACCGCCGCGACGGCCTTCCTCTCCGACGCGGCCACCGCCCCGGCGGAGATCGACAGGGTTCTCTCGGCCGCCCTCGCCGCGCGCCTGCCGGGGTACATCGAGATCCCGATGGACCTCGCGCGGACTCCCTGCGCGGCCCCGGGTCCGCTCCCCTCCTTCGTCCCCCCCGCGTCCGATCCCGCCGCCCTCGCCGAGGCGGTGGCGGAGGCGGTCGAACGGATCGACCGTGCGAAGAGCCCGGTCGTCCTCGTCGGGGTCGAGGCGCTTCGCTTCGGCCTTGCGCCCGCAGTCCTCGCGCTCGTCGAGCGGATCGAGCTCCCGTTCGCGACGACGACGAGCAGCAAGGCGGCCCTTCCCGAGCTCCACCCGCAGTACGTCGGGCTCTACCAGGGGGTCCTCTCCCGCCCCGAGGTCCGCCGGCAGGTCGAGGAATCGGACTGCGTCCTGGCTCTCGGCGTGAAGATGACCGACTGGGACACGGGGATGTTCACGATGGGGATCGACCCCTCGCGGATGATCCGGGCGGGGGTGCGCGACGTCGCGATCCGGAGCCACACCTACCCGGCGGTGAATCTCGGCGACCTCGTCGGCGCCCTCTCCGCGGCCCTGACGCCCCGCCGGTACGAGGAGTCCCACCCGCGGCAGGCCGTCCGGCCGCCGGCCCCCGTCGTGCCGTGCGCGGAGGCCCCTCTCACCGCGGAGAGCTTCTTCCGGCGCCTCGCCACCTTCCTCGACGACTCGATGACCGTCGTCTCCGACGTCTCCGACGTCCTCTGCGGCGCCTCCGACCTCCACGTCCAGGAGGCCGACCGGTTCCTCTGCCAGGCCTACTACTGCTCCATCGGCTGGTCCGTCCCGGCGGCGCTCGGAGCCGCGCTGGCGCGCCCCGAGCGGCGGCCGGTCGTCCTCGTCGGCGACGGCGCGTTCCAGATGACGGCCCAGGAAGTCTCGACCCTCATGCGCGAGAAGACGCGCGCGATCGTCTTCGTCCTCGACAACGACGGCTACCTCATCGAGCGGCTCCTCCACGACGACGCCGCCTACAACGACGTCCAGCGCTGGCGCTACGCCGCCCTTCCCGCCGTCTTCGGCGACGGGGCCGTCTCGTTCCGCGTCACGACGGAAGGAGAGCTCGAGGCCGCCCTCGACGCCGCGCGAGTCGAGACGGAGAAGGTCGTCTTCGTCCACCTCGCCCTTTCCGGCCGCGAGCCGTCGGCGGGCCTGGCCCGCCTCTGCGCGGCGTATCGCGAGAAGCTGGCCGGGCGGCGGGGGTAGAGGGGCGGGGCACTCCTCGCACGGCGGCGTCACGAAACGTCGCCGTGCGACATTACGAAAGCGTGGACGCCGTTCGAAGGGAAGCCGGGGGAGTGCAGGACGAGAGTGTCCTGGAGGAAGCCCTGCGACTCGGACCCGCGCTTCGGGCATTCCTGAAGCGGCGTGGGCACGGAGAAGAAGCCCGGGATCTCGTCCAGGATCTCTTCGTCCTCCTCCTGAGCCGGCCGGGCCGGTTCACCTCCTCCGCTCCCGGCCCTCTCCGCTCGCTCCTCTTCGCCGTCGCCTGGCGCATCGGGGCGAACGCCTCGCGACGCCGCCGGCCGCTGGGCGTGCTCGATGGCGAGGCCGATCTCCTGCCAGCCCCGGCCCTCGACCCCGAAGCCCGGGCGCTCCTCGCCGACCGTGCTCGTCGCGCGGCCGCGGCGCTCGATTCGCTCCCCGAGGGGACCCGGCGGGCCCTTCTCCTCGTCGCCGACGAGGGGATGAGCCCGGCCGAGGCCGCCCGCACACTCGGAATCCGCGAGGAGGCGCTCCGCGCGCGCCTCTGCCGCGGCCGGCGCCGCATCGCCGGGATCCTGGAGGAAGACCGATGACCTGCCCGCTCTTCGACCACCTCGACGACGAGGCTCTCTCCGCGCACCTCCAGGAGTGCCCGGCGTGCGCCTCGACGGCTCGCTCGGACGCCCGCGTCGCGGACTCTCTCGTCGCCGCGGCCTCGGCCGCCCGCCGTTACCGCGGCGCCCGGCGCCGGGCCGTGTCCGGCCTCCTGGCGGCCTCTCTCGTCACCGTCGCACTTCTCGCCGTTCAGCTCGCCCGTCGTCCGGCTCCCCGTCCCGTCTACGTCCTGCAGGGAGACGAGACGGGCGTCGTCCTCACCGGGCCGGGCGTGGCGCGGCGCGCCGAGTCCCTGGCACCGCGTACTCCGAGGAAAGGAGATCGCACGTGATCGCCTCGTTCCTTGTCGCTGCCGTCCTGGCCGGAGCACCGGCTCCGGAGGCGGTTTCCGGGCCGCCTCCGGCCTCCGACCGGGCCCAGCGGCCCGTCGGGTCGAATCCCGCAGGCCTCGATCTGCGGATTTCCCTGAAGCTCGAGAACACCACCGTCGTCGACGTCCTCGAGAAGCTCGCCGACCTCCTCGGCGTGACGCCGATTCTCGAGCCGGGCGTCGGTGGCCGGTTGAGCCTCGACGTTCGCGACCTGCCGATCTCGAAGGCGCTCGAGATGGTCGAGGCGGCCGCCAGGATCGACATAACCGTCTCGGCGAGGCTGCTGAAGGCGCGGACGAAAGACCGCGCGAACACGGCCGGAACGGTTTCCGCTCCCGCGAAGCCGGAGTCTCCCCCGAGAGAGCTCGGCGAGGCCCTCCGCTTCTGGCTGGACGGAGCGGGTACGCCGCCGGTCACCGTCCAGGTCCCGGCGTACGTCGGACGCTTCGATCTTCCTGGGTGCGCCGGACCCGTCACGGTCGGCCCGATCGGGGCATACGGGGGGCGAGCCGTGAGTGTCGCTCTCTCCGCAGCCGGCTCGTCCGGAGGGCCGGCGACGGCGCGCGTCCTCGGCGAGGCGGCGATCGACGGGACGAAGCTGCTCCTCCCTGGATGCGACGGCCGGCTCGTCGTGGAGGTGGGGGACCCCTCGCCCGGAGCGACGATGATCGCGCCCGTTCGCGTTCCGAAGGGAGAGGCCCTGGAGGTGGCGATGAGCCTCCTCGAGGTGACGGACGAGTCGGAGGAGACCCTCGCCGCGCCGAAGATCCAGTTCCGGGCGGACGGCGGCTTCAGCGTGAAGAGCGGATTCACCGCGGACGCGTCGAGGAGCTTCGCGCAGGTCGCCGAGATCCACGGGGTCTCCCTGGGCCAGAGGGGCGAGGCCGAGGAGATTCTCCTCGCCATCCACGCCGGGGTGACGCGCACTCCCGCCACGGCGGACGCGGCCCCGGCGCTCGTTGCGCGCCGGGCCGAGAGCTTCTGGCTCCGGAAGGGGCGGCCGCTCCGCTGGACGGTCGATTCGAGCTGGAACGGCGGGAGGGCGGCGCTCGTCCTCGAAGTGACGTTCCTCGGCGAGAGCGTCGCCAGAAGGAAGTAGCGCTCTCCTGCGATCATCGCGGCGTGCTCCTTGCCGCAAAGCTCGTCGCCGCGCTCGTCCTTCCGCTGAACCTCTCGCTCCTCCTCGGTCTCGTCGCGCTCGTGATGGCGCGGCGGCACCGGGGAGGGCTCGCCGCCGCGTTCGGATTCCTCTCCCTCGCCACCCTCGTCACGGCGTCGCTCCCGGTCGTCAGCAACGCCCTCGTATCCTCGCTCGAACGCGGCTTCCCGCCGGCCGACCCGGCCTCCGCGCCGACGGCCGGGGCCATCGTCGTCCTCGGGGGGAGCCTCGCCGCGGGAACTCCGCCGAGGCGCGGCCCCGAGCTCGTCGACGCCTCCGACCGGATCCTCCACGCGGCGCGCCTCTACCGGGCGGGGAAGGCTCCCGTCGTCATCCCGAGCGGCGGGCGGCTCCCGTGGTCCGCCGCGGCGCGCACCGAGGCGGCCGAGATGGCGGACCTCCTCGTCGAGTGGGGCGTCCCGCGCGCGGCGATCGTCGAGGAGGCGGCCGCCCGCACGACCTCCGAGAACGCCGTCGAGATGGTGAAGCTCCTCCGGACCCGCGGGATCCGCCGGATCCTCCTCGTCACGTCGTCGCTCCACATGCGGCGCGCCCTCGCCTCGTTCCGCGCCGAGGGGCTCGAGGCGATCCCGTCGCCGTGCGACGCCCTCGTCGCCACTTCCGGCAACAAGAGGAGCGTCTTCTCCTTCATCCCGAGCCCCGGCGCGCTCGAGAAGACGCACGCCGCCCTCTGGGAGCACCTCGGCCTGGCGTACTACCGGGTCACCGGGAGGGCGTGAGGGGGTGCGCGTCGCCTGCATTTCCGGATCCCCGGCGGACTGTCCGAGAATGGCGGCATGGCCGAAAGCCGCGTGACGGACGACCTCCTGACCCGGCCCCTCTGGCGTGAGGAGCACCTCGGGCTTCCCCTCCCCGACTCGCCGCACGCCATCTCCGTCGCGCTCCCGCGCTGGGAGGACGTCGTCGGCTACGAGGAGCAGCGCCCCGCGGTGCTGGACCGCCTCACCGCCGGCTACCCGCGGTTCCGGATCCCCGACCTCGTCGCCGAGCTCGCCCGGCGCCTCGGCGGCGGCGCTCCCTGCCTCCCGTTCCCGTCGGCGCGCGTCGCGGCCGCGTGCGTGGAGTTCATCCGGAAGCAGAGCGGCGAGGACGCCCGGGTCGTCGAGGAGCCGGGCGTCGCCGCCGTCGTCACGAGCGAGCGGGGGAGCGGCGCGCTCAAGGACTTCTGGCAGCACGCCGGCTTCATCGTCTCGTCGCGCCAGGCGGCGGCGCTCCTTGCGGGGCGCCCTCCCGACGCGGGAAGCGACGAGGCGAGGCGGCTCCTCCGGAAGCGTCTCGCCGGCCTCTACGGCTGCGCCGAGGAGGACGTCTTCCTCGCGCCGACGGGGATGGCCGCGCAGGCCCTCGCCCTCGCGGCCGTCGCCGCGCTCTCTCCCGGCCGCCCCACGGTCCAGCTCGGCTTCCCGTACGTCGACACGCTCAAGCTCCAGCAGAAGCTCGGCGCCGGCGTGACCCTGCTCCACGACCTCGCCACCGCCGCCGCGGACCTCGAGGCGCTCCTCCTCCGCCAGCCTCTCGCCGCCTGCTTCTGCGAGATCCCCGGCAACCCGCTCCTGGGCACCGTCGACCTGGCGCGCGTCGGCCCGATCCTCAGATCGCACCGCGTTCCGCTCGTCGTCGACGACGTCGTCGCCACCCCCGTGAACGTCGACCTCTCGCCCTACGCCGACCTCGTCGCCACGAGCCTCACGAAGTACCTCGCCGGGACGGGCGACGTGATGGGGGGCGCCCTCGTCTGCAACCCCTCCTCGCCGCTTCACGCCGAGCTCCGGGCCGTCGTCCGCCTAAACCACGAGGAGCTCCTCTGGGGCGACGACGCCGTCGTCCTCGAGTCGAGGTCCCGGAGCTACCCGGAACGCGTCGCCAGGCACAACGCGAACGGCCTCCTCGTCGCCGAGCGTCTGCGCGCCCACCCGGCGGTCGAGAAGGTCTGGTACCCGAAGTGGGAGGACGCCGCGGCCTACGAGCACGTCCGCCGCCCGGGCGGCGGCTGGGGCTCGCTCCTCAGCTTCCTGCCGGTGGACGCCGCGACGGCCGCGCCCCGCGTCTACGACCGCCTCGCCGTCTGCAAGGGCCCGAGCCTCGGCACCGACTTCACCCTCGCCTGCCCCTTCACCCTCCTCGCGCACTACGAAGAGCTGGAGTGGGCCGAGTCGTGCGGCGTCCCGCGCTACCTCATCCGCCTCTCCGTCGGCCTCGAGCAGCCGGAAGAGCTCTGGCAGCGGATCGACGCCGCGCTCGCCGAACGCTGAAGTCCCCCTTCTTCGTGCCAGGCGTGAAACCGTGTATTGTTGAAACAATACACGGTTTCACGCCTGGCACGGAATGAGGGCCTCAGCCCTACTTCAGCCACCTCGCGAGCCAGCCGAGAACCTCGCCGTACCAGTGCTTCGCGTTCGTCCCCTTGAGAATCCAGTGGTTCTCGTCGGGGTAGGCGACGAGGCGCGCGGGGACCCCCTTGGCGGTCAGGACGCCGTAGAGCTCGAGCCCCTGGGTGATCGGCACGCGAAAGTCCTTCTCGCCGTGAAGGACGAGCATCGGCGTCTTCAGGTTCGCCGCGTGGCGGTTCGGGGTCCAGCGCTCGACGTTTGCGAGACGGGTGAAGGGGTAGCCGCCGTACGAGTGGTCCCGCCCGGACGTCACGTCCGACCCGAACTGCCCGAGGAGGCTGTAGACCCCCGCGTGGCTCACGAGCGCCGAGAAGCGGTCCGTCTGGCCGGCGATCCAGTTCACGAGGTAGCCGCCGTACGAGCCCCCCGCCGCCGCCAGCCGCTTCGGGTCGACGTTTCCTTCCGCGATCAGGAAGTCCGTCGCGGCCATCACGTCCTGGAACGGCTTGTCGCCCGGCGCCCCGAGGATCGACTCGACGAACGCCTGCCCGAAGCTGGAGGAGCCGTGGAAGTTCACCATCGCCACGACATAACCGGGCGCGGCAAAGGCGTGCGCGTTCCAGCGCGAGTGAAACTCGTCGCCGCACGTCCCGATCGGGCCGCCGTGGATCACGTGAACGAGCGGGTATTTCTTCGCCTTGTCGAAGCCGGGCGGGTAGACGACGAACATCTGCACCTCGTCGCCGCCCGCCCCCTTGAAGACGACCTCGCGCTCGTCGCCGAAGGCGATCCCGGCCATCAGCGCGTCGTTCCACGTCGTCAGGTTGCGGAAGGAGGTACCGTCGAGCTTCGCCGTCGCCAGCTCCACCGGGCGCCGGAAGCTCATCTGGCCGAAGACGAGGTCCGTCGCCCCCGCCACCTCCACGCTCGTTGCGCGCCCCCCTTTCCAGACGAGGCGCGGCGTCCCGCCCGCCACCGGCAGCGTGTAGACGTTCGTCCGCGCACGCACCTCCGCGCGGAAGACGAGCGTCTTCCCGTCGGGCGTGAAGCTCCACCCCTCGGGAACGGTGTCCCACTCCTCCGTCAGCACCCTCGTCTTTCCGGTCGCAAGGTCGAGGAGCGCGAGTCGCGTCCGGTCGGGCCAGCCGTCTCCCTTCGCGTCGCGCCCGTAGGCGATCGTCCTCCCATCGGGTGAGAAGACGGGGCTGCCGTCCTCGGCCGGGTTGTCGGCGGTGAGGTTCTTCGGCGCGCCGCCCGCGGCGGGCACGAAGAAGAGGTCGGTGTTCGTCGTCCGGTAGGGGGGCTCGGTGGAGTTCGCGGCAAAGACGACCGCGCCGTCGCGGGCGACGTCGAACGGCAGGCCGCCGTCGTCGAGCGAGCTGGGCCGCCTCATTCCGGGCGTCAGGTCGGTCACCTTCCGCGTCTCCACGTCGAGCGCGAAGAGGCGCGGCCACTGATCGGTCTCGAGCCAGTGGTCCCAGTACCTCACGACGCGGTTCTCGGAGACCGTCGCCTTCACCCGCGTCTTCTCCTCCTTCTCGCGTCGCGCGAGCTCGGTCTTCGTCGTCTCGAGGTCCGCGCCGAGGACCCACGACACGAAGACGATCCGCTTCCCGTCCGCCGTCCACTTCGGCCCCTGGACCCCCATCGGCAGCTCCGACCATCGTTCCGCCTCGCCGCCGTCGAGCCGCATCACGTAGAGCTGGGGCTCCTTGTCGCCGTCCCTCTTCGAGACGAAGGCCAGGCGCGCGCCGTCGGGGGAGAACGCCGGGGACGATTCCCCCGCCTCGTGCGACGTGAGCCTCCGCCCCGGTCCCCCTGCGAGCGGCTGGAGCCAGAGGTCGGTCAGGTTCCGGTTCTTCTCCGCTTCCCACGTCGTCCGCGGGTAGACGACCGATCTCCCGTCGGGCGAGACGGCCGGCTTCCCGACGCGGACGACGGCCCAGATGTCGTCCACGGTCAGCGGGTGCTTCGCCGGCGGCTCGGCGGCGGAAAGGGCGAACGCGGCGAGGAGCGGGGCGGCGAGGAGCGGACGAAGACGCATCGGAGCCTCCGGGGGGGATGGTACGGGAGGGGAGGAGAAGGTGATTCGATACCGAACGTTCGGTCGGCTTCTGTCGAAGCCGAAACACACCTCGCACGGACCGGATGGGCCGGACGTCGAGCGCCGACACCCCATTGCTAAGCTGCGCGAGAGGCGGATTTCTACAACACCCTCGCGAAGAAATGATTCGGATGCTCCAGAACAGGTCGAGTCCGGTCTGAATGGAAGGAGCCCGGCGCACCTCTCTCGAGGACCCCGCGAGCCGCATGGGAAGCCGCTTCCAACGGACGTTCCGGAATTGGCGGGTCTGGGATCCAGGAATTGGTCTGATGCGTGGTCATCATTCTCGCCCTCACCTCGGAATGGTCTTGACCTCCCGGGGCCGCGCCGCCGAGGATGCCAATAGAGTCATCGACCCGAAGATCTCACCCCCCGAAGCAACCACGTAGCCGGCCTGCCGTCGCCTCGGACGGCGCGTCGTACGAATGAGGATCGCGCCTTGAATCCTGCCCGTATCGCGTCCGGTATCCGCCCGCTGGTCATTGCCGCGTCTTTCCTGGCCCTTCCCGCGGCTTCGCAGAATCTCTCGACCCTCACGCTCAGCGCCACGAGCGTCACCGGCGGAACGAACCCCACCGGCACCGTCACTCTCAGCGCGAACGCTCCGTCGGGCGGGAAGGTCGTCACCCTTTCGAGCGGCAGCTCGGGCGTGGCGACCGTCGCCGCCTCGGTCACGGTCGCATCGGGAACGAAAACGAAGACCTTCGTCGTCACCACCCTGCCTCAGCCGTCGGACGCGAGCGCCGTTATCTCGGCCGTCCTCGGCGGCGTCACGAAGACGGCGACCCTCGCGGTCAAGGCCCCGGTCATGAGCGCGGCGAGCGTGGCGCCCACGAGCGTCACGGGCGGAACGGGCGCGACGCTGACCGTCACTCTCACGGGCAACGCCCCCGCGGTTGGAAAGCTCGTCACGCTCTCGAGCGGCACCCCCCTGGCGGCGACCGTTCCGGCCTCCGTCACGGTCCCGTCCGGCTCCAAGACCGCGACCGCGGCCGTCACGACGCTGGGTGTGAACGCGAACGCCACGGTCACGCTCACGGCGACGGCGGGCGGAATCGCGAAGACGGCGTCCCTCACGGTCGCGAAGCCCGCGCTGACGAGCCTCGCCATCGCCCCGACGACGATTCCCGGCGGCGGAACCGCCAACGGAACCCTCACCCTCACGGGACCGGCAGGACCCGCGGGGGCCACCGTCACCCTCTCCTCCAGCAAGACGACCGTCGCGACGGTGCCGCCGAGCAAGCTGATCCCGGCGGGCCAGTCGACGGCCACCTTCACCGTCACCGGCACGACGCTCCCGGCGGGAGGGACGGCGACGATCACGGCGACCTGGGGCACGGTCTCGAAGCCGGTGACCGTGACGCTCCAGCCGTCCGCGTCGTTGCAGTCGGTCGGTCTGGCCGCATCCAGCGTCCGCGGAGGTCAGCCGGTGGCGGGGACCGTCACGATCAGCTCCGCGGCGCCGTCGGGCGGCGTCGTCGTCAGCCTCGCGAGCGACCTCCCGGCGGCCGCGACCGTTCCGGCGACCGTCACGGTCCTCCAGGGGCAGACGACGGCCGCCTTCGCCGCGACGACGCTCGCGGTTGGCTCCGCGACGGCGGTGACGGTCACAGCGACGTCGTCCGGAGTGACGAAGACCGCCCCGCTGACCGTCGAGCCCGCCACCCTGACCTCACTGACGATCTCGCCGGCGTCCATCCCGGGCGGTACGACCGCCACCGGCACGCTCACGCTCGACGGCCCCGCGGGGCCGTCGGGCGCCACGGTCGGCCTCTATTCGAACGACACGAACGTCGCGACCGTCCCGGCGAACACCCTGATCCCGGCGGGCCAGTCGACGGGGAGCTTCACGGTCACCGGTTCCGCCGTCGCGGGCGACGCGACGACGACGGTCTTCGCGACGCTCGCCGATGCGACCGTCCCGGCGGACGTCACCGTCACGCGCCCGATCGGCGCCCTGGTCGGCACGGTGAAGGACGCGTCGACCGGGTTCACCCTCCCGTGGGCGCACGTCGTCCTCACCGCCGATCCCGCGAGGGAGACCTGGAGCGACGGCGACGGCGAGTACGCCCTCTCCGACGTCGTTCCGGGGGTTCACACGGTCGAGGTGACCTACGAAGGATTCGCGTTCGCGACGAGCAGCCCGGTTACGGTGGCGGATGGCGCCACGGCGACCGTCCCGCCGGTCTCGATCGCTCCGAACGCCGGCAGGATTTCCGGAACGGTCCTCGACCAGACGAGCGGCAACCCGCCGCTCGAAGGCGTCCTCGTCACCGACGCAGTGGGGCTCCGGACGGCGACGACCGACGGGAATGGGCATTACGAGCTGACAGGGCTTGCGCCGGGTTTCACGTACCTCGTGATCTCCAGGAACGGCTACCACCCGACGGCGACGGGCGACCTGAGCGTGAACGCGGACGGCGCCGGGGAGGCGAACGTCGGCATCTCGCCCGTTTCCGAGGGAGACCGCCCGGGCCTGATCGAAGGCGTCGTCCGGGACGCCGCGGGTCTTCCCGTCAGTGGCGCGACCGTCTCGGTCGTCGGCGTGGCCGGCCTCGGCACGATGACGGGAGCGGACGGCCGTTACGCCCTCGTCGTCCCGGCCGCGGATGCGTTCGTCCTCGAGGTGCTGAAGGCCGGGCACCAGCGCGCCCTCTCGAGAGCCGTCCGCGCCTCCGCGGGGAACCGGCCCTACCACGTCGCGCACGACTTCGTCCTTCCCCTGGCGGGCGCGACGGGAACGATCGAGCTCCGGGTGTTTGACCCCGTCTCTCGCACCCCGTTCCGGGCGGACGTCTGGTTCCGGACCCCGGAGGGCGTCTGGCACGCGCCGGTCTCCGAAACGGGAATCCGTACGATCCCCGGCGTGCCCGCCGGCCTCGTCTGGGGCTGCGCGGGGCCGCGGATCGTTCCCCCGGGGGGAACGCTGACGCTCCGCTGCCCGGGCGAGTCGATCGTCCCGCCGGGGTCGCCCCGATGGGCGGCAGCCGGGGTCGTGATGAACCGGTACACGTACGAGCCCGTGGAGGGCGCCACCGCGACGTTCGTGAACGGCGCGACGGTCGTGCCGGCGACGACCGACGCGAACGGGCTCTTCAGCACCCACTCGGGTCCCGTCGGCGACTACTCGGTCACGGTCACCGCTCCGGGGTTCCTGGAGACGTCGCCGTGGCTCTTCAGCGCGGCCGACCAGCAGGAGAACGGCAGCTTCTACTTCGCCTGGCTCTGGCCTGAGATGCCGAGCGGGAGCGTGAGCCTCACGACCCCGGCGGAGGGGGCGGTCCTCACGACGTCCCCGATCCAGGTCGCGCTCTCCTTCACCCCCGCGCGCCCCGGCGATCAGCTCCTCTGGGCGTGGGCGTGGGCGTCGGCGGGGAACGTGACGAGCGTGACGCCCTCCTACTCGGCCGACGGGACGAGCGCCGTCGTCACGATCGAGGGGACCTTTCCGAACGGTCCCCTCACCCTCGGCGTGGACGCGGTGACGAAGACCGGAGCGGGCTTCACCCTCGAGCGGAGCGTCACCGTCGCGGTTCCCTCCCGTCCCACGAGCCTCACGGTCACGCCCGCCTCCGTTGGCGGCGAGAGCCTCGCGACGGCCGTGGTGACGATCGACCCGCCCGCTCCCGCGGGGGGCGTCTCCCTGGGCCTCGCGAGCAGCAGCCCCGTCGTGACCGTGCCGGCCACCCTCTTCTTCGCCGAGGGCGAGACGACCCGGAGCTTCGACGTGGCCGCCTCGCAGGTGGCGGTCCAGACGACCGCGACCATCTCCGCGACGGCGGCCGGCACGACGGTGACCGCGACCCTCACCGTGGACCCGAGGGTGGCGCCGCCCCTCTCGCTCGACCTCGCCGAGGGAGGCCTCTCCGGCTGGCAGGGCTTCGCGGACCCGCCCTGGGTCGCGAACGTCTCCCTCGACACGACCCGCGTCCGGACGGGCTCGTCGTCCCTCAAGTTCGTCACCGACAGCGGCTTCGACTGCGGCGTCCGCTACGTCGTGCCGGGCGGCACGCATTGGGACCTGCGGGGGATCCGCTTCCTCACCTTCTGGTCCTTCGGCGACGGCACCGATCCCTTCCAGGGCGAGCAGCCGGTCGTCGTCCTCCGGGGGCCGGCCGGCTCGATCCGCCTCCAGCCCCCGGCCGTCCAGACGGCCAACGGAGTGTGGCGCGTCCACCGGGTGCCTCTCGGCGAGCCGAGCGACTGGACCGTGACGACGGAGGGCGCCGTTTCCCTCGGCGACATCACCTCGTTCGAGATCCACCAGGACACGTGGGGAATGGGGCTGACCGTCTTCTACGACGGCGTCTCCTTCGCCTCCGACATTCCCGAGGACCTCGCCGAAGGGACGGCCGCCCTCTGGGGCACCTTCGCCTCGGACGACCTGGCCGCGACCGTCGTGGACGACGGCAGCGACGTGCGGAGCGGGTCATCGGCCCTGCGCTTCGACACCGCGAGCGGCTTCGACACCGGTCTCGTCTTCCCGAAGCCCGGAGGGAGCCAGGCGCACTGGGATCTCTCGGACGTGCGAGCCGTGACGGCCTGGATCCGCGCCGAGAACGAGGGAGCGTTCCAGGAGAACTCTCCGGTTCTCGTCCTCAGAAGCCCTGCAGGTTCCGTTCGCTACGAGCCGGGGGAAGTTCTTCTCAACACTCCCGGCTGGCGGTACTACGAGATCCCGCTCGACGGGGCGTTCCCGTGGACGAGAACGCAGGAGGGGACTCCGGACATCTCCGACGTTACGGCTATCGAGCTCCACGGAGATACCTGGGGTTACGGCTTCCGCCTCCAAGTCGACGGCGTCAGCGTGGGCCGCCCCCTGCCGCTGCTGAAGCTCCCTTCGGCCTCCACTCCCGCGGGGAGCACGGTCACGGCCTCCGTCTTCCTGAGCGACGCCGCCCCCGCAGGCGGGCGGACGGTCCTCGTCTCCAGCTCGGACTCCGGCCTCGCCGCGGTCCCCGCGTCCGTCCTCGTTCCGCAGGGGGCGAGAAGCGCGACGTTCGCCGTGACGGCGGGTTCCGTGACGGTGGCGACCCCCGTCTCGATCACGGTCACCGACCGCGGCTTCTCCGCCTGGACGACCCTGCGAGTCGACCCCGTCGTCGACGTCACGAGCCTCACGCTCGGCGCTTCCAGCGTCGTCGGCGGCCTGACCGTCGCCGGAACCGTCAGAATCGCCGCGCCCGCCTGGGCCGGTGGCACAGCGGTGACGCTCACGTCGTCGAACCCGGCGGTGGCATCCGGCCCCGCCGTGGTGACGGTCGTCGCGACCAGTACGATCGCCTCGTTCAGCGTCACAACCGCGGCCGTCGCCTCCGACACGCCCGTCACCTTCACGGCGAGTGCCGGGGCGGCGACGGCGACGGCAAGCCTGACGGTCGTGCCGGCTCCGCCGCCCGAGCTTTCCTCCCTCGTCCTCACCCCCCTGACCGTCCTGTCTGGCGCGAGCTCGCGCCTCACCGTTTCCCTGGCAGGACCAGCCCCGGTGGGTGGCGCTGTCGTCGCGCTCGCCGCCTCACCAGCGGGGCTCGTCTCGTTCCCGGCCTTCCTGACGGTGGCCGCGGGTGCCACGTCGGCCGATGGGACGGTCAGCGTTCCGGCTTCGACGGGTCCTGTCGAGATCACGTTCACCGCGACGGTCGGCAGCTCCGTCCGAAATGCCGGGCTCTCGGTGGCGCCGCCCGCAGCTCTCGTATCCGTGTCGGCCTCCCCGGCCGTCGTGAATGCCGGTGCTTCGGTCTCCCTACTCGTCACGTTGATTTCCCCCGCCCCGCCGGGAGGGAAGAGCGTCTCTCTGACGTCGTCTCTTCCGGAGGCTCTTGCCATTCCGGCAACCGTGACCGTCGCCGAGGGGGCCACGACCGCGTCCGCCACGGCGACCGCCCCTGCCGGCGCTCCCGACGCGACCGTGACGATCACGGCCACGGACGGGCCGATCCAGAGGACGGCAACGGTCGCCGTCGTGCCCGCCACCCGAATTGCTGCTCTCTCCTTCGCGGCCCCGGGCGGATTCCCGGGTGAGACCGTCACCGGAACCGTGACACTCGCCGTTGCGGCTCCGATAGGCGGCTATTCCGTCAACCTGGTCTCCTCCTCGCCTGGCGTCATCTCCGTCCCCGCGTCCGTCGTCGTTCCGGCGGGCCAGCTCTCCACGCCCTTCCCGGCGGCGGTCGCTGCCGGCGGGACCGGCGGGATCGTCACGGTGTCGGCCTCACGGCATGGCGTAACGAAACTGGCCACCGTAGCCAGCGTGACGTTTACGTCTCTCCGGTCGTCGTGGCCGGTGGCTGGTCCACGCGTCCCGATCTGGCTCGACGTGATTCTGAACGACCAGGTTCTCGTGGGGCGGGTCGTGGACCTGACTCTGTCGTCCTCGAATCCGGCGGTCGCGTCCGTTCCCGCTACGGCGCAGATTCCGGTGAATATGACCCACGTGAACGTCCCCGTGACCCGGACGGAGGTCGATTCCGACACGTCGGTCGAGTTCACCGTGACCGCGCTCGGCGTGACCCGAACGGTCACCGTCGTCTTCGAGTCGTTCAAGGTCCTCAGCGTCGTGCCGCGCAGCGGCCACACGACCGCCGCGGCCTGCGCGACCGAGACGATGAGGGTCACGGCGAACGCGACGGCGCCTGCAGGTGGTACGTCGTTCGAACTCCAGGTGGAGAACGGCTCTCCCGTCGGAGGGACGCTCATCCCGGGTTCTTCTCCGCAAGCCTGGACCTTCGTCCTCCCGGCCGGCCAGTCGACGCTGGACGTGAGCACGAGGGCCTCGTGGACCCCTGAACCGCGCCAGCTCGTCACGACCGCCCGTCTCGGTCTGTCCCAGGCCGTTCACACGATGGCGATCCAGGCGGGAACCGTCGCCCTCTCGGCTTCCCCCTCCACCGCGCCTCGCGGTGGCACTGTCCGGCTCCTCCTGAGCACCTCGGGCGGCGCATGCGACAGCGGTTCGACGGTCAACGTCCCTGCGACTTCGAGCAACTCCGCCGTGCTGCCGATCCCGGCGGCGGTAGAGTTCAAGACGGCGACCACCTCCGGCACGACTCCAGCCTCCTGGTACCTGGATCTTCCGGTGCCTGCGACGGCCCACTCCGGTGTCGCGCGTCTCACGTTCTCGGTCTTCGGCACGATGGTTTCCGTCGACGTCACGGTGCCGGAGGCTTCGCTCTCGGGTCTCTCGCTCAACCCGACGGAAGCCCCTTCCGGGGCCGAGGTCACCGGCGTCGTCACCCTCGATGCACCAGCTCCCGAACCCGGGGTCACCATCCTCCTCGGGTCGTCGGACCCTTCCCGGGCGGTGGTCCCCGTCTCGGTCCTGGTTCCGGCCGGAGTCTCGTCCGTGAGCTTTCCGCTCATCCCGCAGGAGACGGCTGCATCGGGGGACGCCACGATCTCGGCGACTCTGGGGGCCGGTTCTCGTACGACGTCCTTCCGGACCCTGCCGGCGAACGCCGCCAGGATCCTCGGTACCGTCGTCGACGCGACGCACTACGACTTCGACGTCCCGATCTCGAACGCCACGGCCACCCACCTGCCGGGTTCCGGCCAGTTCCTCACGGCCGCTGACGGAGCATTCCGGCTCTACGCGGAGCCTGGCACGGCGACGGTTCAGGTCACGGCGCCCGGTTTCGTACCGTTGACGACGGCTCCCGCGACCCTTGCTGCCTCTGAGATCCGGGATCTCGGTACGCTCCGGATGCGGCGGCCAGGAGGAGGCGCCTGCGGGCTCGCCGGTACCGTGGTTGACCCTCAGGGAAACGCCATTGATGGAGCACAGGGAGTCCTGGAAGGGTACGACCTCGCGGTGACGACGGACGGAGCGGGGCACTACGTCATCAGTCTTCCGAACCAGCGCGCTCGGTATCGAATGACCTTCTCCAAACCGGGATACCAGACCTGGACCGAGGACGTGACGCCCTACGTGACGTTTGCCCCCTGGTTCTGCCCTGGAGCTGGTTTGCACGACTTCGTCCTCGACCCGAGTTCGCGGCCGAGGCTGATCCGTGGAACCTTCGAGAAGACGTCGATGCTGAGCCGAAGCACCGCACGTATCGAGGTCGTCCTCTCGGGCGGCGCTCCGGCATACGGGGCAAACGTCTCCGTCGCTCGTTCCGACGAGGAGTCGAGCATCACGAGCTACGACCAGATCAGCATCTACCCCGGCGATACCGGAGCAGGAAAGGTCTCGCTCGTCCAACTTCCGGAGGTCTCCGTACCGACGACCGTCCAATATGCCCTCTTCTACGGCGGGGAGACGAAGTGGACCTCCATCGAGGTCGTCCCCGAGACGGTCTCGATCACCTGCCCGTCGAGCCTGAGCGTGGAAACGACGGCCTCGTGCACGTTGACCCTGAAGACGGGCCCCGCCCCCGAAGGAGGCGCCGTCGTCGTCCTGACGTCGTCTGCGCCCCAGTACTTTTCCGTGCCCGCCTCGATCACGGTCCCGGCCGGTCAAACGAGCGCCGGCTTTTCTCTCACCGTCGGGCGGCTCACAGAGAGCCTGTCCGGCGTCACGCTGAAGGGCTCTTGGGCCGGAGGATGGGGTGAGCGGTCCGTTGGTGCGGCCCGACCCGACCTCACGAGAATCACCGTCTCGCCTGTCGCCGTCCTCGGGGGAAGTGGCGCGACGGGAACGGTCACAATCAATCACCCCGCTTATCCCACCTACGAAACCGAAGTTACGCTGGAAAGCACCCTCGCTTCGATTGCCGTGCCGGCCAAGGTGACTATTGCGCCGGGGGAATCCACCGCCACTTTCCCGATCGTAACGACCCCGGTTACGCAGCCGACGACCGGCATCATCCGCGGCCGCTTGTCGGTGCTGGGGGGAGCCCCGGTCTTCGTGTCGGAGCAGCGGCAGGCGAATCTCCTCCTGACGACTTCCGGTCTCGGCCTCGTCTGCACGCCCACCAATCCCGTTGGCGGGAGCCCGGTCTCGTGCCAGGTCTCCCTTCCGGGCAGCCCGGCGCCCGCCGGCGGTATCGCGATCTCGGTGACTTCGTCGTCGAGCGCCCTGTCCGTCCCCGCCTCGGTGATCGTTCCGGAGGGGAGCTTTTCGAACACGTTCACGGTCACGACGACGCCCACGGTCGCGACAACCAGCGGCGTGATACGCGCGACCCTCGGAGCCGAAGCGCCGGAGGTCGTCGTGACCGTTCGGCAGCCCACGCTCACCGAGCTCTTCGTGAGAGGTTGGGCCGACCCGGTCGAGAGCGGTCTCCCGATCCCGGCGAGTATCCGGCTCGACGGACCGGCGCCCGCCGGGGGTCTCGTTGTCGCGCTTTCCGTGACGGGAACGGCGGCGAGTGTCCCCGCGTCTGTCCTCGTGGCCGAAGGCGCGAGCTGGAAGGACTTCGAGGTGACGACCAGCTTCGTCGCCACCGTGACGGAGGTGGTCCTGAGCGCGTCCTCCGGCTCGGTCCTCATGACGAAGCCTCTCACGCTCCGGCCCCAGACCTGGCGCCTCTCACCTCTCGCCCCTGGCCGCGCCGTTGCCGGTGCTGCCGGCATAACGCTGTACGGCCGTGAATTCCTGCCGAGCAACTCGGTCTACCTCGCTGGTCCGGTCTACTCCGCCACGGCCCCAGACACACCGCTCTGCGATGAGCCAGCCGGGGCCTGCCCGGGCGTGACCGTCCAGGGAGTGGTCCCGATCACGCCTCCCCAGCCGAGCGCCGACCGGATCGTCTTCACCGTCCCGTCCTCGCTCTCACCCGGCTACTACACCGTCCGCGCGAAGTCGGCCGCGGGTGCGCTTTCCGCCGAAGCCCGCTGGCTCCTCGTCGACAGCTCCTCACCGGTCGTTCCCGCCCTGGCTCCCGAGCAGCACGGCTTCGCCCGCCCCATCACCTCCGGCCAGACGGTCACCGGCACCTTCGTCGAGAACGGCGACACCTCCGGCTCCACGAACGACTTCAACCTCTACTACTTCGTCGCCGCCGCCGGGACCCAGGTCTCCGTCCGCGTCGAACGGGCCGACACCTCCCTTCCGTGGGAGCACCCCGACAGCCTCGACCCCGAGGTCTCCCTCATCGCGCCCGACAGCTTCGTCTACGAGAACGAAGGGCGCCAGGACGTCACGCCGGCCAGCGACCTCAACGCCGAGGTCACGAACCTCGTCCTCCCGCAGACCGGGATGTGGCTCATCGCCGCGGGCACCAGCCGCGGCCACGGCGACTATCGCCTCACCTACACCATGACCCCGCCGGGGAGCGTCCCTCTGGCCCAGCGCATCGTCGCCCTCACCGGCCGCGGCCCCACGGCCCCCACCGGGACAGACGTGCGACTGACGGTCGCCGCAATGGACGCGCGCGGCTACCTCCTCTCCGGAGCGCGGGTGACCTACACCGCCTCCTACCCAGACGCCGGCGCGGGCGCCGTCGAGTGGCCCGACGGCAGGGGCACTGACACCGCCGTCGACGGCCTCGCCCAGCGCCGGATCCGGACGACGACCGCGGGCACCGTCGACGTCGCCACCAACCTCTCCGACATCAACCAGATCATCACGAACGCCGCGCCCGACCCCGCGACCGAAGCCCTCGTCGAAACGACCCTCGCCACCCTCCCGCGGTACCAGCCCCTCTCGCACCACGCCTACGCGGTGCGCGACGTCGACCCCGACGGAAACGTCACCCTCGACCTCGGCCCCGTCCGCACATTCAAGCCCGCGCAGCCCTCCCGCCTCCGGACGGAGTGGAAGAGCGGCCCGGACCGCGCGAAGGCTCTCGGCACCCAGCCGGCGCCCACGCCCGACCTCGAGCCGGCCTCGGCGCCCCGGCCCCTGCCGTTCACCGATTCGGTCGTCGCTCCTGAGTGCACCGCGCCGACCGTCTTCCGACACGTCTCCTTCAACGCCCCGGCGCCGAAGACGCCGTACAGCGTGACGCTCACCGACGTCACGCCCATCCCCGGCAAAACCGAAGTCCGCGGCCTCGTCGGCGAGAAGGGAATCGAAGGGCACCGGATCGAGAAGACCGTCAACCTGAAGCTCGACGTCAAGGACCGCGACGGCAACCCGCCGCCGCACCCCGTCCTCCTGCGCCTGACGGTGGGGGGCCCGCACTCCGGCCGCCTCATCGTCGGCGCCCCCGGAGCGCAGCACTGGTGCAAGGAGGCCTTCGTCGTCTGGCACCCGGCCGACTCCCAGGGCAACCCCGGCACTGATCCTCTTACCTTCGACTACACCCTCGGCACCCTCTCCCTCCTTCCTGGCGTCGAGCCCGACCCGGATCACCCTGGGCAGGTCAGGCCCGTCTGGGGAGTCGCCGAGGCGCTCAACGTGACCACCGAGGTCGTCACCTCCGACGCCACCGTCCTCAACCTCACCACCTTCCTCGTCCGGCCGCAGCCCGGCCGGCCGCACCACCTCCTCAGCTACGACCGAAAGACCGACGACGACCGCTTCGAGTGGTGGAACGGCTTCCGCACCTACTTCGACCCGGCGACGCAGGCCCGGACTGTCGGGGTGACGCTCCACAACTCTTACTACCTCGCCGACAAGTACGACAACATCTTCTGGAGCACCGGAACCACCCAGGCCCAGCACGGTGGGAGCCGGCTGTCAGTCCAGTTCCCGGACCAGAAGACGACCGGTCCGGACTTCCGGGCGTACGCTCTCGACGTGAAATGGTGGGCCGACGGAAGCGACCAGATGCCGTCCGGTCTCACCTCCGTCGGGCTCTACGTCAGCTATCCGGCCGAAGAGGGGGCCTGGACCGCGGGCGAGGTCTCCAGGGCGATCGAGATCGACCTGCAAGGGGGAAACCAGACGCACCTGAAGAGCTACGGTGGCTACGAGGCGCGCTTCGGCATCGACGACGGGGGATTCCCGGTGTCGGTCTCGCCGGGCGCGACCGAGCCTGCCATCCCGAACGTCACTCAGGGGCCCGCACCGCCGATCGCGAGGAGCCTCGATTCGAAACGCCGACTCGCCCTCGTCCTCGTAACAGGCAGAGATGCGCCCTCGGTGCAGGAGGTCTTCCGGGCCCCGCACCACCGTTGGGAGCAGCAGGGGACCGTCTGGGTCGAGAAACCCCTCGTCCCCGCCCCCGACCCGCACATCGACGTCGCCTCGAAGCCGAGGCTGAACCTGAAGCTCGTAGACGTCCACGGCAACGTCCAGACGGCCGCGGGCTTCAAGGTGCACTTCTGCCCGAGGTTCGATCACGAGGGAAGCCCGGTGGCGCCGGAGTGGTCCTGCCCGACGACGCCAAGGGAGAGCACGGACGGAGTGATCCAGGACCTGACCATGAACCCGGGCGTGGTCGGCAGCGGAGACCCGCCGGCGCCGGACGCCACGGGGTACCTCGGACTCGAATTGACGAAGGCGCCGATGGCCGCGGGAACCTACTATGTCTACGTGGAGTCTCTGGATAACGACGTGAAGGTGCGCGACCAGTCGCTGCTGTACCTGGATGAGAGCCCGGCGGGGCAGTTCCAGGGCGGGTTTGCGCTGTGTACGGTCACCGGCCTTCAGCTGCTCGACGAAGGATTCACCAGCGTCTCGAAGACTCTGAACGTTTCGGTCGATCGGTCCGTGTATCTCCGCGAACGTATGTCGGGCGAGGCCAGCGCGGACTACCGCGCCGACGTGGTTCTCAAGAACCTTGATACGACCGCCGAGGCGGGACTCCAGAACGTCGTGTTCCGCCGTCTGGGAAAGAGCGACATCTTCCAGACCGACCTCATCTCGATCGTCTCTCCGGATCCTCCCCTGCAGCCACCGAATGCCGGCCCGGAGCCGCGTTTCTCACCTCTCTTCCTCCAGAGACAGGCGATGGCCGGCACGGTCACCCCTACGCCGGGTCGCCATTCCGTGTCGCGCCGCCGCGAGGGTGGTGGTGAGTCCCGAGCCGCCTTCGCGGCGACTCGGCTTGCGGAGATCACGTTCGCCACGCCCAACTTCGATGGAATGAGCCCGGGGCGGGGTGAGATCTTCGCGAACGTCAGGCCCGGTGCGAACGGGCGGGTCGCCGTGACGATGACGAACGTGAACGACGCGAGGATCTTCACGTTCGATACGTGGACCGAATCCGGAACGACGACGCGTCTGACGACCGACCTGACCCAGCCGTTGTCGGTGGGGCAGGAGCAGTCCGTGACGCGGGACCAGATCGCGACGTTCCCAGCCGCCGGGGAGCCATCGTTCCGTGCGATCGCGAACCCGGCCAACGATCCCAACGGGACGGTGAATCCAGGGCTCTACCGACTGCAGGCGGCGTGGAAGGGTGGGACACCGTTGCCCGCTGAACTCGGCGCAGGCGACTTCTGCGGGACCGACAAGGAGCAGTACCCCGTTTGCCGAAACGAGTGGATCGTCAGCGTCGGCCAGCGGATACTGGTCGAGGTCGAACAGGCAGCAAAGCCGGCGCTTGCGGGCTACCTCGCGCAGGTCGGAGATCCGAGGAGTGTCGACGCCTTCCTCCAGGAGGCCGCCGCGGCGATAGCCGCGAAGTACACCGATGCCGGCGCAAACGTCGTGGTGTCCTTCAAGCCCGAGAGTACGCCGCATCCCAGGTTGCGGCACTTCCTGTGGCGAACTCTCGGAGAGCCAGTACAGAGTCTCCTGGTGAGTCTCCCGTATGGCGGTACTGACGCGCACGTCCCATTTCCAAACACGGATCCCGATCGGGATCTTGCGGCAGATCAGTGCGACGGGCAGCCCTGTGGGGTGAGCCTGGAAGCCCTCTACCGGGGTTGGTCGAGACGGACGAGCGGTCCACCGTACGTAGAGCCGTTTTGGATTGAGCATCGTCCGGAGGTCATAAGCAGTGCTCCTCCGGGCAGCTGCGGGGATCCAGCGAATCCGTGTCCGCGAGAGATTCTATTCAACCGCTTCGTCAATGTTCTGGCTCATGAGACGGCTCACGGGCTTGGCATTCTTTCGCGAAAGGTCTTCCGCAGACATGGTGAGGACGGAGCACTTCAAAGCATGAACTGGGTCAAGGCGTGGCTGGGCCCAAACGGCGCCTATCGCGAGGAGCGGCCGGAATCCGTCGTCGCTGGCCAGCATGAGCCCATAGGACCCGTCTTTGGCTTCGGCCAGATGTCGGAGCAGTCCAATAGCTGGTTGATGCAGTACGCGATGTTCCGCTGGCGCAACCGCGCGTGGGACGACGCCGGATCCTACGCTCAGGGTGACTGGCTCGTGTTCGACAGACCTCTCCGATTCTCTCGATCATCAGACTACATGAATCCCGCAGCGGACCTGTCTATCGAGCAGGTCTTCAAGGAGATGCGTCCCCTTTGCTCTCAAGGAGCAAGTGCATGCCGATAGCCAGGACGAGCTCACTGCCGAAACAGCCGCGGTACCAAGCCCTTCGCCTAGGGGTCCTCCTTCTGATGCTTCTTTCAGTCATCAACTTCCTGGCTCTCTGCGAGGGCTGGGAGCGGTCCTTCGGACTGAGTCCTCATGGCTCGCTGAAAGAGAGCTACTACGGGTTCTTTAGCGAGGGTGAACGTGGGTCCGTTCTTCAAGAGGCCCTTGCCTCATCTGCTCCGGTGGTGTGTCAGCCGGTCGCGGGGATCATCCGGGCAGGATGGGGCCGCAGCGACGGCTCTTGGGCCGCGCGAGCGTATCGGGGATTCGCCCGGATTTCGGGTACTTTGACTGCGAGATCTTTCCGCCTAACGCTTCTCGGTCTTGCCGTCCTGAACGCCGCTCTCTGGACGGGAATCATAATGGCCGCGCTGCTCGCCTTCCGACGATTGGGGCCGGAAGGGGGCAGGTCTTGAATCCCCATCCTGGCGTCGTAGCTGACTCCCACGAAGACGACGAGACCGTGAAGAGCCCGCCGAAGGCGGAGCACGGCACGGCGCCAGCGGGCGCCGTGGGACCGGGAGCGCCCGCGCCGGCTCCGGGGGCCGGGGTGAGGGAGCCGGGCGCTCTGCGAGGCGCGCGCCGGGCGGGGCCCCAATTTCCCCGTCCCGTCACGCGCCTCGCAACCCTGCCGCGCCGCGCAACTGCGGCGAAGCGTCGCCTTCGTTTCGCGTCGCGTCAGGGCCGCTGTCCGATAGCCGCGGCTATCGGACCCGGGTCGTTGATGTCCCGCTCCACTTCGTTTCGCGGGGGCACCCCGGCCCCCTCCGGGTCGCGCTGCGCGCGACCTTCAACATAATCGACAGCGACTATGTTTAACCGGCGCGGTCGTAAGGAGCGCGCTTCGCGCGGTCTTCCAACGCCTGGACACGCCGCTCGCGCACGCACCTGCGGCGTCCCCTGCGGTCCGCGTCGCCTTCGCTCGCGTGCTCGCTCCGGCGCCTTGCGGTCCTCGGGCACGCCTCCGGCGCGGGCGAACGTCGCGCCAGGCACCACGGCGGCCTTCGGCCGCGGCACCTGAAGGCGCTGGCACTGCCTCGGCATCCTGGCGCCGCGTGCAGCTGCGGGCCTCGCTCCTTCGTCGCTCCGCTCCTCGCTCCACGCGACGCCGCCTCGTCGCGCCAGCGCGGGAACTCGGGGGAACGGCCAGGGAAGGAACGACCAGAGTGTGCTAGTCCAATGGGCTCCGGGACGGCTCCGAAGCGATGTGACTGGGGCCGAGGCGGGATGGTGATGACGAAGGGACGCGACACCTCCACCGTCGCCGCCAACCTTCGGCGTTCGATCTGAGATCGCCCTGGTGAACGGCCTGGCGCCGCGAGGGACTCGCGGCGCCAGGCCTTACGCGGCCTTCCGGAACAGAACGGGAAGCCGACGGGCGGCGTCGAGGTGCCGGATCACGAAGGTCGGCGGCGGAATCGGGTCGATCTCCCTCGGGGGCGGGACCGCGGACAGACGCGCCGGTTCCTTCTGGAAGTAGATCTCGGCCGGCGTCGCGCCGCCGAGCCCCTGGTGGGGCTTGAGGACCGAGTAATAGAAGAGCCCGAGACCGATCCGAGGCTCGAGGTCCTCGCGCAGGAGCCTTCGATCCAGGCGGAGGTGGAGCAGGTCCCTCAGCCCTCGCCAGAGTCTCTCGATGAAGGCTATCGAGCCATGCCGTCCAACGGCCCCGAAGCGGGCTTTCATCCCGTGCCGTGCGAGCGTCGCCTGGAACTCCTCGGCCGTGAAGGAAGCGCCCTTGTCGGTGATGAAGTGGGCGAGTGAGAGCTCGGGGTGATAGCGACGTGCCCTTGCGACGGCTTCGTCGACGACCGAGGCCATTTCCTCGGCCGAGGGCTCGGTGTCGAAAAGGCGCCAGGCGAGCGGGAATCTCGAGAAGACGTCGATGACGACCGCGAGGCGGAAGTGAAGGAACCCCATGAGAGCCTTGACGAGCGTCACGTCGACCATGAGAACGTGGTTGGGGCGACGGGCTCGGACGGCTTGTTCGACGAGGTGCAGCGCCTTCTCGGCGGGAGCGGCGTCGGCCCGCGCGGCGGAGGCGATCGGCCGGGCGGCGACCGACGAAGAGTCCGGAGGAGACGTCGGTTCCGGCGTCGTTCCTATCGTCCAGCGCCGCACGGTGCTCCGCGAGAGTCGAATCCCTTCGAGCGCCAGCGACCGGGCGATCCGCAGCGAGCCGCCGAAGCCGGCCATCGCCATGTTGAGCACCTGCCGGCGGACGAGCGCGGAGTACGTCCGGTCGGGCGGGGCCGGAGCGACGAGCGGCCGATCGGGCCGCTTCGGCGCGACGGAATCGACGACCCAGCGGTGGATCGTGGAGCGCGTCACGGCGTAGAGCCGGGCCACCTCGCGGCAGGAGAGGTGAAGGACGTCCTTGTGCTGGAGGATCCGCCCGCGGTCCATCTTCCGGTAGTGAGGGCGATGGGCCGGGGGGACCCGGCCGAGACGTTCCAGGAGGATGTCGATCGTCTGCCAGGCGAACGAGAGCTGAAGCTCGAGCTCTTTCGCCCGTGCGAGGGAGCGCTCGACCGGGTCGCCCGCTCGACGCAGTTCGGCGACCTGCAGGAGCAACGCCGCGCCGAAGAGCTGGTTCGCGCGGCGTAGAGCTGGCATGAAGAGGTCGGCGAGGCGGCCTTTCCCCATCACCGCCGAGAGCGCACGGGTCTCGAGGTCGGAGGGGCAGGCGTGCGGGGAGTCGCGCGGTACGAAACGGAGCATCTTGGAAGGATGGGGCACCTTGGATGGGCGGACGCGTCGCTGGGGGCGCGGTTCTGGGTCCGGCGCTTCGTTCCGCCGGTGGTGACCTGCTACCGCCCTGTGTCAGGAGGGGCTGTTCACCGGGTAAATGTGCTCTTCCACCCACCGGAGGACTGATCCCGAACGCCCTCGGAGCCTCCGGACTGCGCGATCACCATGCGATGGAGGTAGAGGACCTCCGCGATGGTGAGATACCGCATTACGAGAGGCGCTGGTACAGCTCGGCGTTCTTCTCGATTACGTGGCGCGCAGCAGCCAGGAAAGCCTCGTTCCGCCCCTCGATGAGATCGAGGACAGCGGCGCGGAGCAGGTCCTCCGCGGTGACTCCCAGCTTCCGGGCCTCGAGGGCGAGTTGCTCGGCCTGGGCATCGGTCAGGCGCACGGTCACGCTCGTCACGCCGGAATTCTAACGCGCGGCCGTTCGCTGCCCGGCTCACCTGGGTGGGGGAAGCCGCAGCGTCTTCTCGGCGAAGAGCGACGCCTCCGGCTCGCCGGGGGCGATCTCGACGACCTGGCTGTCGGTCCAGGGCTCGCCGCCACGCGACTCCCACTCCCGGATCGGGAAACCGCCGGGAAGGTCGTAGGTGTTGAAGGTGATGTGCGCGTCCTGGCCCTTCGAGTCGGCGCCGTCGCCCGAGGCCTTCAGGAACGCGGCGAGGATGCGGCTGAACGCGCGGAAATTCTTCACGGTGACCTCGTCGAGCCCGAGGTCCGCGGGGGTGGCGAGGCAGACGAGCCGGCTCGGCAGCCCGCGCTGCCTCAGCTGGAAGCCCCGGCACGGAAAGCCGGCGAAGCTGTGCCGCGTGTTCGTCGGGGTGACGGTCACCTCGGCTTCGGGGGCGCTCTTGTTCGTGGACCGGGCCCGTTCGAGGAGCTCGGGAGTGATCGTGGTCCACGGCTTCTCGCCGTCCCGGATCTGGAGAGTGCCGGTCGCGCTCCGGTAGAGGAGCGTGAGCTTCGTCGGGCTTGCCGGGCTCCCGCCCGAGACGTCGACGCGCAGGCCCGCTTCGCCGGAGTAGGCCACGGCGGTCGTCTGGACGGGCTTTCCGTCCTGCCGGGCGAGCTCCTGCCAGCGGAGCGTCGCGCCGGCGTCGAGGCGCGAGGCGAGGAGGAGGGCGGCCGCGGTGAGGACGAACGTCCGGCGTTTCATGGTCCCCCCTGGTCACCCCTCCAGCCCGAAGAACCGGTGGATCCGGTCGAGCAGGCCTTCCGTCATCGCCTGCCGGCCGAGGGCGCCGGTGGCGGGCGCCGCCGCGCGGCTCTGCTCGCGCGACCGCTCCGAGAGCGCCTCGGAGAGGGCCCGGGCGAGGTGGCCGTCGTCGTGGAGGAGGGTGGAGAAGGCGTCCTTCTCGACGACGACGACTTCGACCTCGCCGAGCGCGACGACGGAGGCGGAGCGGGGTTCGCCGGTGAGGAGGCTCATCTCGCCGAAGAAGCCGCCGGGGCCGATGCGCGCGAGCTCGCGGGTGGAACCGTCGTCGGCGCGCTCGACGCGGACCTCGCCGGTGCGGACGACGAAGAGGGAGCGGCCCGCGTCGCCCTGGCGGACGAGCGCTTCGCCCGCGGTGTAGCGCTCGAGGCGCGCGTGGCGTGCGAGGTCCGAGACCTGCTCGTCGGTGAGGGGCCGGAACGTCTCGACGTTGCGGAGAGCCTCGGTGCTTTCGGCGCGGCGCTTCTCGAGGAGCTGGTCGTCGCGCGTCTCGGGCACCTGGCGGAGGGAGACCTCGCGCTGCGGGAAGGGGATCGCAAGGCCCGCGCGGCGAAGCGCGTACCAGGTGCGCGAGAGGGCGGCGTCGTGGACGCCGGCCACCCCGGCGAGGTCGCGGGTCCAGAAGCGCAGGTCGTACTCGACGGCGGAGTCGGCGAAGCGCGAGACGAGGACCTCGGGAGGCGGAGAGGAGGCGACCCCCCGGGCCGTCGAGAGCGCCGCCTCGACGACGGCCTTCACCTCGGCCGGGGGGTGGGCGTAGGCGACGCCGACCGTGGCGTGGAGCATCACCGCGGGGCCGGGGCGCGAGAAGTTGACGATGTCTTCCCGGGCGACGCGGGAGTTCGGGAGGACGACGTTGTGGCCGTCGCGCGAGCGGAGGGTGATCGTCCTCCAGTTCATCTGGACGACCTCCCCCTCCTTGTCTCCCACCCTCACCCACTCCCTCGGGGCGAGCGGACTCTCGATCTGCAGGGCGATCCCCGCCATGAGGCTCGAGAGGACGTCCTGGAGCGAGAGGCCGAGAATGGCCGAGAGGACGGTCGACGTGACGAGGAGGCCGGTGAGGTTGAAGGAGTAGAGGACCTTCAGGAGCCCGAGGGCGACTCCGGCGAGGACGAGGCCGTTGAGGATGTCGAAGAGGAGGCGCGGCACGGGGATGTGCCGGGGCTCGAGGATCCGCTCCCAGACGAGGTGGTCGCCGATCTGGAGGAGGACGTAGGCGCCGAGGACGATGACGGCCGCGAGAGCCGCCTTCGTGACCGCTTCCTTGCCGGGGTGGCTGAGCCGGTTCTCGACGAGGAGAAACGTGCCGAGGAGGCCGAGGCCCGCGAGGGCGAAACGGAGGTGGGAGAGAAGACCGGGCCTGCTGGACATCGCCGGGAAGATACCAGCGGAGGCGCGCGGCGCGTGACGGGCCGCGGACGGTCGCTGCGGCGCGGCAACTTTTGATAACATTTCGCGATGGAACGGTCCGAAACTGGAAGTCGCGAGGGAGCGTGCGAACGGCGCGGCCGCCTGCGGCCTCCGCTAACCGGCACCCTGGAACGGACATGAAAGCCTTCGGCCTCCCGCCTGCCCAGGGCCTCTACGACCCGGCGAACGAGCACGACGCCTGCGGTTTCGGGTTCGTCGTCGACGTGAAGGCCAGCCCCTCGCACGACATCGTCCGAAAGGCCCTGCAGGTCCTCTGCAACCTCGAGCACCGGGGCGCCACCGGGAGCGAGAAGAACACCGGCGACGGCGCCGGGCTCCTCTCGCAGATCCCGCACGCCTTCGTGGCGCGCTGGGCGCGGGGGAGCGGCATCGAGCTGCCGTCTCCCGGCGGCTACGGCCTCGGGATGCTCTTCCTCCCGGTGGAGGCGGCGAGCCGGCAGATCTGCCAGCGGAAGCTGGAGGAGATCGTCGTCGCCGAGGGGCAGACGGTCCTCGGGTGGAGGGACGTCCCGACCGACAGCGCGTCGCTCGGCGCGACGGCCCGCGCGAGCCAGCCCGCCATCCGGCAGGTGCTCGTGGGGCGGGGCGAGGGAACGGACGCGGGCGACGCGTTCGAGCGGAAGCTCTTCGTCATCCGCCGCCTCGCGGAAAAGGCCGTCTCCCGATCGGCCCTCGCGGGGCGCGACACCTTCTACGTGGCGAGCCTCTCCTCGCGGACCGTCGTCTACAAGGGGATGCTCAACGCGGACCAGCTCGGGGCCTTCTACCCCGACCTCTCGGAAGAGGCGTTCTCCTCCTGCCTCGCGATGGTCCACTCCCGCTTCTCGACGAACACCTTCCCGAGCTGGTCGCGGTCGCACCCGTACCGCTACATCTCGCACAACGGGGAGATCAACACGCTGCGCGGGAACGTGAACTGGATGCAGGCGCGGCAGCGGATGTTCGAGTCGAAGCTCTTCGGCGACGACCTGAAGAAGATCCTCCCGGTGATCGACACCGACGGCTCCGACTCGTCGATGTTCGACAACGTCCTCGAGCTCCTCGTCCTGGCGGGGCGCTCGCTGCCGCACGCGCTGATGATGATGGTGCCGGAGCCCTGGAGCCGGCACGAGTCGATGAGCGCCGAGCTGAAGGCGTTCTACGAGTTCCACTCCTGCTTTCTCGAGCCGTGGGACGGCCCCGCCTCCATCGCCTTCACCGACGGCGTCCGGATCGGCGCGATCCTCGACCGCAACGGCCTGCGCCCCTCGCGCTGGGTCCTCACGAAGGACGGCCTCGTCGTCATGGCGTCCGAGGTCGGCGTCCTCGACTTTCCGCCGGAGAAGGTCGCGGCAAAGGGGCGCCTCCAGCCGGGCCGGATCTTCCTCGTCGACACCGCCGAGGGGAGGATCGTCCCTGACCGCGAGATCAAGGAGAAGCTGGCCTCGGCCGAGCCGTACGGCGAGTGGCTGAAGGAGCACCTCGTCCGTCTCGTCGATCTCCCCGACCCGCCCGGCGTCCGGGAGCCGGACCACGAGACCGTCCTCACGCGCCAGGAGACGTTCGGCTACACGCTCGAGGACGTGCGGATGATCGTCAACCCGATGGCCGCCTCCGGGGTGGAGCCGATCGGGTCGATGGGGACGGACATCCCGCTCGCCGTCCTCTCCGAGGCGCCGCAGCTCCTCTCCGACTACTTCAAGCAGCTCTTTGCCCAGGTGACGAACCCGCCGGTCGACGCGGACCGCGAGGCGATCGTCATGGCGGTCGACACGGCGATCGGCCCGGAAGGGAACCTCCTCGAGCCGACCCCCGAGGCGGCTCTCCACTTCGAGCTGCCGACGCCCGTCCTCCTGAACGTCGAGCTCGAGAAGGTCCGTTCCCTGGCGGGGGGCCCGGGCTCGCGCGGCTTCCGGTCGATCTCGCTCCCGATCCTCTTCAAGGTGAAGGACGGCGGGCAGGGCCTCCGGAAGGCGATCGAGGAGCTGCGGCGGCGCTGCAGCGAGGCGATCGCCGAGGGGCACAACATCCTGATCCTCTCCGACCGCGGCCACGACGCGACGGACGCGCCGATCCCGGCGCTGCTGGCGCTCTCGTCGGTGCAGCACCACCTCCTCCGCGAAGGGTCGCGGACGCGCGTGGGAATCGTCCTGGAGTCGGGCGAGCCGCGGGAGGTCCACCACTTCTGTCTTCTCATCGGTTACGGCGCGAGCGCCGTCAACCCCTACCTCGCCTTCGAGACGATCCACGATCAGATCCGTCAGGGGCTTCTCGCAGGCGAGCCGGAGGCCGCGGAGAAGCGGTACGTCAAGGCGGTGAACAAGGGGATCGTGAAGGTGATCTCCAAGATGGGGATCTCGACGGTCCAGAGCTACCACGGCGCGCAGGTGTTCGAGGCGCTCGGCCTCTCGCAGGACTTCGTCGACGAGTACTTCAGCGGCACGCCGACGCGGATCGGCGGCATCGGCATCAAGGCGATCGCGCACGAGGTGCGCCTCCGCCACGACTTCGCCTATCCCTCGCGCCCCGTGAAGCACACGACGCTCGGGACGGGCGGGCGCTACCAGTACCGCCGCGACGGCGAGGAGCACCTCAACTCGCCCGAGGCGATCCACCTCCTCCAGAGCGCCTGCCGCACGGGGGACTACAAGGCGTGGAAGCGCTTCAGCGAGGTCGCGAACCGCCACGGCAAGCACCCGGTGCGGATCCGCGACCTGATGGACTTCCGGCCGCTCGCCAGACCGGTCCCGATCGAGGAAGTGGAACCGATCGAGAGCATCCTCGCCCGCTTCAAGACGGGCGCGATGTCGTACGGCTCGATCAGCCGGGAGGCGCACGAGGCGCTCGCCGTCGCCATGAACCGGATTGGCGGGAAGAGCAACACGGGAGAGGGGGGAGAGGACCCCGCCCGCTACCAGCCGGACGCGAGCGGCGACTCGAAGAACAGCGCGATCAAGCAGGTGGCGTCGGGAAGGTTCGGCGTCACGAGCCAGTATCTCGTCGAGGCCCGCGAGATCCAGATCAAGATGGCACAGGGCGCCAAGCCGGGCGAGGGGGGGCAGCTCCCCGGCCCGAAGGTCTACCCCTGGATCGCGAAGGTGCGGCACGCGACGCCGGGCGTCGGCCTCATCTCGCCGCCGCCGCACCACGACATCTACTCGATCGAGGATCTCGCGCAGCTCATCCACGACCTGAAGAACGCGAACGCCGGGGCGCGCATCAGCGTGAAGCTCGTCTCGGAGAACGGCGTCGGGACGATCGCCGCCGGGGTCGCCAAGGCCCACGCCGACGTCATCCTCATCAGCGGCTACGACGGCGGGACAGGGGCCGCGCCCCTCACGAGCATCCGCCACACGGGGATCCCGTGGGAGATCGGCCTCGCCGAGGCGCACCAGACGCTCGTCCTGAACGACCTTCGGAGCCGCGTCGCGCTCGAGACGGACGGCCAGCTGAAGACGGGGCGCGACGTCGTCATCGCGGCGCTCCTCGGCGCCGAGGAGTTCGGCTTCGCCACGACGCCGCTCCTGGCTCTCGGCTGCGTGATGATGCGGGCCTGCCACCTCAACACCTGCCCGGTCGGAGTCGCCACGCAGGACCCCGAGCTGCGCAAGCGGTTCACGGGCGACCCCGAGCACGTCGTCAACTTCATGCGCTTCGTCGCGATGGAGGTGCGCGAGCTGATGGCGCACCTCGGCTACCGCGAGCTGACGAAGATGGTGGGGCGGAGCGAACGGCTCGAGATGCGCCGCGCCGTCGATCACTGGAAGGCGCGGACGCTCGACTTCTCGCGGATCCTCTGGAAGCCGACGGTGCCGCGCGAGGTGAAGCGGACCTGGCGCATCCCGCAGGAGCACGGCCTCGAGGAGGCGCTCGACGCCACGACGCTCCTCCCGCTCTGCCGCCCCGCGCTCGAGCACGGGACGCCGGTGACCGCGACGCTCCCGATCCGCAACGGCAACCGCGTGGTGGGGACGATGCTCGGGAGCGAGGTGACGCGCCGCTGGGGTGCGGCGGGCCTGCCCGACGACACCATCCGGCTCCGCTTCCAGGGCTCGGCGGGGCAGAGCTTCGGCGCGTTCGTTCCGAAGGGGATGACGCTCACGCTCGAAGGGGACGCGAACGACTACGTCGGCAAGGGGCTCTCGGGCGGCCGCATCGTCGTGGTGCCCCCCACCGGGGCGACGTTCGTCCCGGAAGAGAACGTGATCATCGGCAACGTCGCCCTCTACGGCGCGACGTCGGGGGAGGCGTTCGTCCGGGGCGTGGCGGGCGAGCGGTTCTGCGTCCGCAACTCGGGCGCCACGGCGGTCGTCGAGGGGATCGGTGACCACGGCTGCGAGTACATGACGGGGGGGCGGGTCGCCGTCCTCGGCCCGGCGGGCCGCAACTTCGCCGCCGGGATGTCCGGAGGAGTCGCGTACGTCCTCGACGAGGCGGGCGACTTCGCGGCGCGCTGCAACACCGAGCTGGTGAGCCTCGGCCGCGTGGAGGACGAGACCGGGGCGGCGGAGCTGAAGGGGCTGGTCCAGCGGCACGCCACACGGACGAAGAGCGCGCGCGCGGCGCGGATGCTCGAGGAGTGGGGAATCTTCCTCCCGCGCTTCGTCCGCGTGATGCCGAACGACTACCGGAGGGTGCTCAAGGCGCAGGCGCGCATGAGGGAGACCGGGCTCCCCGAGGACGAGGCGGTCATGGCGGCGTTCACGGAGAACGCCCGGGCCGTGGCGCGGGCGAGCGGGAGCTGACGATGGGAAAGACGACGGGATTCCTCGAGTTCCGAAGGGAGGGCGCCGCGCCAAGGCCCCCTGCCGAGCGGGTGAAGGACTGGGACGAGTCGCACCCCCAGGTCCCGGAGGAGCTCCTCCAGCGCCAGGGCGCCCGCTGCATGGACTGCGGCACGCCGTTCTGCCACACCGGCAAGCTGATCGCCGGGATGGCCTCGGGCTGCCCCATCAACAACCTGATCCCCGACTGGAACGACCTCGTCTACCGCGGGCAGTGGCGCGAGGCGGCGATCCGCCTGCACCAGACGAACAACTTTCCCGAGTTCACCGGCCGCGTCTGCCCGGCGCCGTGCGAGGGGTCCTGCACGCTCGCGCTGAACGACGACGCGGTGACGATCAAGGCGATCGAGTGCGCCATCGTCGACCGCGCCTTCGACGAGGGGTGGGTCTCGCCGGAGCCTCCGGCGACGCGCACCGGCAAGAAGGTCGCCGTCGTCGGGTCGGGGCCGGCGGGCCTGGCCTGCGCCGCTCAGCTGAACAAGGCGGGGCACACCGTCACCGTCCTCGAGCGCTCCGACCGGGTCGGCGGACTCCTCATGTACGGCATCCCGAACATGAAGCTCGACAAGCGGCTCGTGGAGAGGCGCGTCCGGCTGATGGGGAGCGCCGGGATCCGCTTCGTGACCGGGGTCGAGGTCGGGCGGGACGTCCCGTCGGAAAGCCTCCTCGGCGACTACGACGCCGCCGTCCTCTGCATCGGCTCCACCGTCGCCCGCGACCTGACGGTCGAGGGGCGGAGCCTTTCCGGCATCCACCTCGCGATGGAGTTCCTCCACGCGAATACGCGCAGCCTCCTCGACTCGGCTCACGCCGACGGTCTCTACCTCTCGGCCGCGGGAAAGAACGTCGTCGTCATCGGCGGCGGCGACACGGGGACCGACTGCGTCGGCACCGCCCTGCGCCACGGGGCGGCGCGCGTCGAGCAGCTCGAGATCCTGACCCGGCCGCCCGACCGGCGCGCTCCCGACAACCCCTGGCCGCAGTGGCCGAAGCTCTACAAGCTCGACTACGGGCAGGAAGAGGCCGCCGCGCTCCAGGGGGCCGACCCCCGGAGCTACTCCGTCCAGACGAAGCGTTTCGTCGGCGACGTCGAGGGGCGCGTCCGCGAGGTCCACACCGTCGGCGTGGAGTGGAGGAAGGGGCCGGACGGCCGGATGCAGATCCACGACGTGCCGGGGAGCGAGCGGGTCATTCCGGCCGAGCTCGTCCTCCTCGCCCTCGGCTTCCTGGGTCCAGAGCGCCGGGGGCCGGTGCAGGACCTCGGGATCCGGCTCGACGAGCGGGGGAACGTCGTCACCGACGCCGAGAAGATGACGAGCGTTCCCGGCATCTTCGCCGCGGGGGACGCGGTGAGGGGCCAGTCGCTCGTCGTCTGGGCGATCCACGAGGGGCGCAAGGCCGCCCGGGGGGTCGACAGGCACCTGATGTACGGCGAAACGTACCTCCCCTGACGCCCCGAGCGCGGGCCGGTAGAATGTACGGCCGGCCTCACCGGCCCCCGTGAAGGAGATCTCTCCATGACACACGCCCTCTCCGGCCTCGAGCCGCAGCTGCTCTGGGACCACTTCGCCGCCCTCGCCGCCATCCCGCGCGGCTCCAAGAACGAAGCCGCCGCCACGGCCCACGTCGTCGCCGTCGCCGCCCGCCTCGGGCTCCCCGCAAAGGTCGACTCCGTCGGCAACGTCCTCATCTCCAAGCCCGGAACGAAGGGCCTCGAGACGAAGCCGCCGGTCCTCCTCCAGGGTCACCTCGACATGGTGTGCGAGAAGAACTCCGGCACCGTGCACGACTTCACGAAGGACCCGATCCGCCTCGTGGTGGCCGGGGACGAGGTGAAGGCCGACGGCACGACGCTCGGTGCCGACAACGGTATCGGCTGCGCCGCGGCCCTCGCGCTCCTCGAGTCCAAGGACCTCGCCCACCCGCCGCTCGAGTGCCTCTTCACGATCGACGAGGAGACCGGGCTGACGGGGGCGAATGCCCTCACGTCCGACTTCCTCACCGCGACGCGGATGCTCAACCTCGACACCGAGGAAGAGGGCGCGATCTACGTCGGCTGCGCCGGCGGCCTCGACACGATGGCCGCGACGAAGGTCACCCGCGTCGCCCCGGCGGCCGGAGCCGCCGCCTACCGCATTTCCGTCACGGGCCTGCGCGGCGGGCACTCGGGCTGCGATATCCACGAGGGGCGCGTGAACGCCCTCAAGGTCCTCGCCCGCGCCGTCTCCGCGGCCGAGGCCCTCGGCTTCGCCCCGGCGACGCTCGACGGCGGCAGCAAGCGCAACGCCATCGCCCGCGAGGGCTTTGCGTCGGGCTGGGCCGACCCCGCCCGCCAGGCGGAGCTCGAGGCCGCCCTCGGCAAGCTCGAGGCCGACGTCCGCTCCGAGGCGGGCCGCTTCGACAACCCCGTGACCATCGGGATCGCCCGCGTCGATTCCTCGCTCGACCCCCTCTCGGCGGCCGACGCGAAGCGGCTCGTCAGCTTCCTTCACGCGGCGCCGCACGGCGTCCTCGGCTGGTCGCCCGACATCCCGGGCCTCGTCCAGACCTCCACGAACCTCGCCATCGTCGAGACGAAGGAGGGGGAGGTCTCGTTCGCCACGAGCCAGCGCAGCTCGGTCGACTCCGCCAAGAAGGACGCCGGCCGCCAGATGGCGACGGCGATGGACCTCGCCGGCCTCGACGTGAAGCAGGGCGACGGCTACCCGGGCTGGAAGCCGAACGTCTCCTCGCCGATCCTCGGCGTCGCCAAGGGCGTCCACAAGGACGTCTTCGGCCACGAGCCGGAGGTCAAGGCGATCCACGCCGGCCTCGAGTGCGGAATCATCGGCGAGAAGTTCCCGAACATGGACACCATCTCCTTCGGGCCGACGATCCGGAACGCCCACTCGCCCGACGAGTGCGTCAGCATCCCGTCGGTCCAGAACTTCTGGACCTACCTGACGGCCCTCCTCCCGAAGATGTAGTCGCGAGGCCGGGGGGCGGGGTAACGTTCGCCGATGCCCCGCCCCCTCGGTCGCGACCGTCTCGAGCCCACCACCGACGAAACGATCGTCCTCCTCTCGCTCCGCCCGAAACCGTGGTCGGGGCGGGAGGAGGTCTCTCCCCGCGCCCCCGTCCTTCCGGGCACCGCCGTCCGATGGGACGGCGAGCTCTACGAGGTGCTGCGCGTCGAGCCGCGCGCGGGCGGGGGCTTCCGCCACGTACTGGCGCACTGGGACGACCGGTACCTCGTCCGGACCCTCGTCGAGTACGGCAACGGGGGAGATCCGCAGCCCGCCGTGGCGATCGACGAGGCCCCCGTCCCGGAGGATGCGCCGCCGGCGGAACCTCCCGCGGGTCCCGCCGCAGCTGCAAAGGGGTGGCGAGCCCTCTCGCCCGCCCTCCGCGCCCTCGCCGTCGCCTTCGTCCCGTCCATCCTCCTCGGCTGGTTCTTCCCGTTCCGGGTGATGGGAGAGGGGATCTCGTTCCTGATCCACGAGCTGGGACACACGCTCGTCGCCTGGTTCTTCGGCTGCTCGGCGATGCCGGCGATCGTGATGACGATCGTCTTCGAGCAGAGCCGCGTCTTCGCGGCGCTCGTCTGGGGCGGCCTCGTCTTCCTCGCCGTGAAGTACCGCCGCGCGCCCCGCTGGAACGTGGGTCTGGCCGTGCTCGCCGTTCTCTACCCCCTCGTCGCCTTCACCCAGGCCTACGTCGCCGCGTTCGACCTGGGGGGGCACCTCGCCGAAGTCGCCTTTGCGACCTGGGCTTTCCACCGCGCCGTCCGCGGCGAGCGCCCCGAGTGGGAGAGGCCGGTCTGGGCCTTCTTCGCCTTCTACCTCGTCGCGCGGAACGTGAAGCTCTTCGGCGGCGTCGCCCTCAGCGCCGCAGCGCGGACCGACTACCTGACGATCGCGATCACGGGGCAGAACGACCTGGTCAAGCTGGCCGAACGGACGGGGGTCGCCCTGACGGCCCTGGCGGCGATGACGGCGATCGTCTTCCTCGTCGTGCCGCTCGGGGTTCTCGCGCTCGCGCTCCGCAAGCCAGAATAGAAAATCAAGACCTGACCCCTATCTCCGGGGAGGTAGGGCGGGCCCCGCCGGTGCGATCGCCGCCGGTTCGTCGCGGAAGCGGACGACGACCCGCACGTCCTCCGGGACGCCGTAGGCGCGGAGGAGCCAGGTCCTCACGAACTCTTCCGTCTGCCGGCGCGCGGTTTCGCGGACGAGCGGGACGTTCCGGTGGGCGCGCTGCCGGAAGGCGCCGGTGAGGGAGGCGCGCAGCTCCTCGACGACGGGCGCCTCGTCCCGGAGCATCGAGCTCTCCGCGGTGACGATCGTCAGCTTCGAGACGTCGACGGCCGGGGCGTTCCAGGCGAGGGCGGGCGCGAGGACGGTCACCGTCCGCTCCGTCAGGTCGAACTCCCACTTTCCGTCGAGGTCGAGGACGTAGGTGAACGTCACCGGCGCCCGGGCGGAGACGACGACGTCGGGGAGGGAAACGCCGAGGAACTGCATCGCGTCGCGCCGCTCGACGACCTCCACCTGCGAGAGCTCGGCCACCTGGAGGCGCGTCGTCCCGCGGATCTCGGTCGCGGTGCTCGCGAACGTCGTCGTGATCGTCCGCGACCGGATCGCCGCGGCGAGCTTCGATAGCCCGTCGGAGACCGCGGCCGCCGTGTCGCGGATCGTCCGCGGGATCGCCCCGGCCATCTCGCCGGGGAGGCGGCCGATCCGCCCGACGAGGACCGACGCCGCGACGAGGATCGCCAGGACGAGCGCCCCGAAGGCGAAGAGGGCCGGGGAGGGGCGGCGGGAGGAAGCGGGCACGGGGGAAGCCTATCCGATGGCTTCCCGGACTGGCCGACAGAATCCGCCGTGAGCCCTTTTGTCCGCTGCTCCTTTGGCCCGGGCGCGTATTATCGGGGAGAGGACTTCATGGCCTCAGACGGGCGTTCCGCGCACCCCGGCTTCATTCCCGCGCTCCTCCTCGGCGCGCTGGCCGTCGCGGGAAGCAGCGGCCTCCACGGGTCCGCCGGCGATACCCCCGCGTCCCGCTCGCGCGCCCGCCTCGTCCGGCCGCGAGCTTCGGCACCGAATGCGCTCGTCCAACCGTCGGAGGTCGTTTACCGCGGCGCCTTCCGGCTGCCCGCCGGGGGCGCGAGACCTTTGACGTTCGAGTACGGCGGCAACGCGGCAACCTACAACCCGGACGGCGATCCCGCGGGCGGCGGCGACGGCTGGCCGGGGTCGCTCTTCGTGTCCGGTCACGATCGGATCTCCTTCGACGTCCCGAACGGAGGGCAGGTCGCCGAGATCACCATCCCCGCTCCCGTGATCGCCCCGGACGTGGCCGACTTGCCCGAGGCGCAGTTCGTCCAGGGGTTCGCAGACGTCACGGCCGGGCTGTTCGCCGGGATCGACGAGATCCCCCGCATGGGCTTGCAGTACCTGAACCACCCCGCCAGCGGTCCCGGAATCCACCTGGCCTGGGGGCAGCACCTCGAAGAACCGCGCCACCCCACGCACGCGATGTTCGGCCCCGTCCTCTCCACGCCGGACACGCGGGGCGCCTGGTACGTCGACGGCGTCTCGCTCTACAGCGTCAACGACTACCTTCTCGAGATCCCCGCGGACTGGGCGTCCGCTCACTCCCTGGGCCGCAGCCTCGCGACCGGTCGATTCAAGGACGGCGGCTGGTCGGGGAAGGGTCCGGCGCTCCATGCCTACGTCCCGTGGATCGACGCGGGAGGCACCCTCCCCCCGTCCGGGACCGAGCTGGCGGCCACGACACTTCTGCACTACGAGAGCTCCGAGACGAACAGCGACGTCACGCATGCGTCGCTCAGCCAGTACCAGCACCCGGACGAGTGGGCGGGCGGCGCCTGGGTCACGACCGGCTCGGGCCAGTCCGCGGTGCTGATCGTCGGCAACAAGAGCCTCGGCGCGAAGTACTGGTACGGCTGGGTCCACCCCTCGGGACCGGAATACCCCTGTGTCGAGACGGAGTACGTCAACCAGTTCACCGTCTGCTGGACGGCCGCGGGCACGCCGTGCCCCCCCTCCGATCTGACGGGCTGCACGGGGCACAACGACTTCCGCGGCTGGTGGACCTCGGTCTTCACGGGGCGGATCCTGTTCTACGACCCCGCAGATCTGGCCCGGGTGGCGGCCGGAACGATGGCCCCTCACGAGCCGCAGCCCTACGCGACGCTCGACATCGAACCTCACATCTTCGCGAACCCGTCCGGCGTCGAAACGGAGATGATCGGGACGGGCGCGCAGCGCCGGTACAAGTTCGGCTCGGTGGCCTTCGATCGCCAGCGGAATGCTCTCTTCGTCCTGGAGCTCTTCGCCGACGGGGCCGCTCCCGTCGTGCACGTCTTCTCCGTGGTCGGGTCGGGCTGCACGGTCCAGACCCCGACGATCACCTCGAACAGCCCCGTCCCCGTCGGGTCGACCATCAACCTGTCGGCGCCGTCCGTCGCCGGGGCCACCTATTCCTGGACCGGCCCGAACGGCTTCTCGTCGGCCCTCCAGAACCCCACGATTCCCAACGCGACGGTGGCGATGGCGGGGACCTACAGCCTGACGGTGACGGTCAGCGGCTGTACCTCGCTACCGGGAACGACGAACGTCGTCGTGACCGGCGCTCCGGCCAACCTGACCGTCACGAAGCTCGGCGCCGGCTCCGGCACCGTCGTCTCGGACCCGGCGGGGATCGACTGCGGCAGCGCGTGCAGCGCCCCGTTCGCCTTCGGAACCGTCGTGACCCTCACGGCGTCTCCTTTGGCCGGCTCGCGCTTCGCCGGCTGGGCGGGCGGGGGCTGCGCAGGAACGGGCCCGTGCAGCGTGACGATGAACGCGGCGACGGTCGTGACGCCGGCCTTTCTCACGACGGACCCCTCGCGGTTCTACGCGCTCACCCCTTGCCGCATCGTCGACACCCGCACGCTCCCGGAGGGTCCGCTGGCCGGCCCGGCCCTTCAACCGGGCGCGACGCGAACGTTCACGATCTCGGGCGGGCCGTGCAGCGTGCCTTCGGACGCCGTCGCGATCTCGGGGAACGTGACTGTTGCCGTCCCGGTGCAGGCGGGGCACGTGACGCTCTTCCCGGCGGATCAGGCGCCGCCGCTCACGAGCACTCTCAGCTTCGCTGCCGGCCGAACCCGCGCCAACAATACGGTCATGCCCCTGTCGTTCGACGGCACAGGCGCGATCAAGGTCTTCAACGGTTCCCTCGGCACCGTGGACTTCATTCTCGACGTGAATGGGTACTTCCGGTGAGGTGTGAGGGTCGGCCCGCCAGGCGAGCCGCGCCAGTGCTGGACCGTCGGACAGCACGACCGCGCTCAGGAGCCTTTCTGATCACCTCACGGCCTGGCCGATAGAATCGGCCTTGATGAGCCCGACCATCCCGAGAGTGGGTGCGTACCGCTTCTACTTCTTCTCGCGAGAGGAACCCCGGGCGCACGTTCACGTCCATTCGCCGGTGGGGGAGGCGTGATGCCTGGAAGCGCCACTTCGGAGGCTGAGGTCTCGCAGGTCGGGCGGCACGGACTCCGGCTTCTGCTGGAAGAGGGGGAGTTCTTCCTTCCGTCCGAGAAGTTCCCTTGGTTCGCGAGGGGCTCTGTTGCAGGAGTCCTGAACGTTCAACGGCTGTCCGAAGATCACCTCTACTGGCCGGACCTGGATGTCGACCTCTCCGTTGCCTCGGAGAGGGAACCGGACCGGTTCCCTCTCGTGGCCCGGGACGTCTCGCCGTAGCCCGCAGCGACCGAATCCCGCCCCCCTGCTACTCTCCCGCGGCGTGGCGCGGATCGCGGTTCTCCCGGATGTCCTGGTCGACCAGATCGCCGCGGGCGAGGTGGTCGAGCGGCCGGCGTCCGTCGTCAAGGAGCTCGTCGAGAACGCGCTCGACGCGGGGGCGGCCCGCGTCGACGTGGCGATCGAGGGGGGCGGCATCGCGCTCCTCTCGGTTTCCGACGACGGCTGCGGGATGGACCCGGAGGACGCGCGGCTCGCCCTCGAGCGGCACGCGACGTCGAAGGTCCGGACGGCGGAAGACCTCGGGCGGATCGGGAGCCTCGGCTTCCGGGGCGAGGCGCTGCCGTCGATCGCGTCGGTCGCTCGCCTCGTCCTGACGACGTCTCCCGACGCGTCGGGTCTCGGGACCGAGGTCGTGGCGGACCGCGGGGCCGAGCCGGTGGTCCGGCCGGTGCGGCAGACGAAGGGGACGCGCGTCGTCGTGGAGGACCTCTTCGGGAACGTCCCGGCGCGGCGGAAGTACCTCAAGTCGCAGGACGCCGAGCAGCGGGCGATCGTGAAGACGCTGACGGCCCTCGCGCTCTCGAGGCCTGGGGTCGCCTTCACGTTGCGGGCAGGGGAGCGCGAGCTCCTGGCGCTCCCGGCGGCCCCTTCGGTCCTCGACCGTTTCGTCGAGGTGATGGGGCGCGGCGCGCTGACGGGCGCGCTGCCGGTGACGTACGCGTACGCGGGGATGAGCCTTTCAGGGGCGGTCTCGCCGCCGGAGACGACGTTCGCGTCCCGGACGTTCCAGTGGCTCTACGTGAACGGGCGCGCGGCGCGCGACGGGTCGGTGGCACACGCGGCGCGGCTGGCGGCCGAGGAGGCGCTCCTCGGCGAGCGGAGCCCGGCGTGGGTCCTCTTCGTGACGGTTCCGCCCGAGAAGGTCGACCCGAACGTTCACCCGCAGAAGTCCGAGGTGCGCTTCCTCGAGCCGTCTTCGGTCCACTCGCTCGTCCACCGGGGGCTGCGCGACGCGCTGGCGGGGGGGAAGACGGCGACGGCGCTGCCGGCGTCGGTCCTGTCGGAGCCGTACGCGCGGCCTGCGAGCTGGGGCGACGCGCCGCCCGCCGCGACGGCGCTCGCCGAGTCGCTGGGACTGTGGGACGCAGCGGGAGGCGCGGGTATTGCCGGGGCCGCCGGTGCCCCGGCGTTCGCGCGCGCGGGAAACGTGCCCGCGCCTTTCGCGCTCCAGGCCGCCCACGCCGCCTGGGAGGCCGCTCCCTCGGCCGCGTCCGTCGCCTCGCCCGTCGGCGCGCTCCGGCTCCTCGGCCAGTATCGCGAGTCGTACCTCGTGGCGGAAGGGGCCGACGGGCTCGTCCTCGTCGACCAGCACGTGGCGCACGAGCGGGTCCGCTTCGAGCGGATTCGCGACCGGCTGGAGGGGCAGGGGCTCGCCTCGCAGGTACTCCTCTCCCCGGTGACGTTCGAAGCCGCCCCCGAGGAGGCCGACGCCCTCTCGCGCGCCGACGCGGTCCTCTCCTCGGCCGGCTTCTCGGTTTCGGAGCTTTCGGGGCGGCTCTTCGTCGTCTCGGCCGCGCCGGCCGACTGCCCGGCGGAGAAGGTCGTCGGGGTCCTGCGCGACCTCCTCGGCAGGCTCTCGGACGCGGCCGAGACCGTTGGATCGCGGGGTGCGGAGAGCGTGTCGAAAATGAAGGACGCCCTCGCCGCCTCGCTCGCCTGCCGCGGGGCGATCACCGTGAACCGGCGCCTCGCCCCCGAGGAGGCCGCCCGCCTCCTCTCCGATCTCTCCACCTGCCGGGACCCGTGGACCTGCCCCCACGGGCGCCCGATCCTCCTCACCCTCGCGCACGCCGAGGTGCGGAAGCGCTTCGGAAGGAGCTCCGGATGACCTCGGGTCGCGACCTTTTCGCTCCGAAGCTGGGCCTCACGCTGCCGCTCTGCGGCTTCCACTTCATCTTCTTCTTCCTCTACGTCACCGACCCGAAGAAGGTGGCGGCCCTGTTCGGCTTCTGGCCTCAGAGCGCGCTGACCCAGCCGTGGGGCTTCGTGACGTTCCAGTTCCTCCACTCGGGGCCGATGTCGCTCTTCTTCGGCGCCTTCGCGCTCTACATCCTCGGGAGCGCGCTGGAAGCGGAGTGGGGGACGACGGAGTACACCGTCTTCTGGCTCGTGGCGACGCTCGGCGGGTCGCTCTCGGCCTGGGCGCTCGGGACGCCGATGGTGAGCGACCCGTTCGTCGTGCCGATCTCGATGCTCTTCGCCTACGCCTTCCTCTTTCCCGACGTGCAGTTCTTCATCTTCTTCGTCATCCCGGTGAAGGTGAAGTGGATCGCCTGGTTCAGCGCCGGCGTCCTCGTTCTGAACTTCTTCCGCGACCTCTTCTCGTTCGGCGCGGGGCCGGCGTTCGTGAGGGTCCTGGGGGCCGGCGCGGGGTTTCTCTATTTCTGGGTCCGCCACCACGGCCGCTTCAAGGCAGGCAAGGCGGCGCGCGAGGCGGTCGTCGCGGTGAAGACGGCCGCGGTGGTGCGCCAGGACGAGGCGCTCGAGAAGCGCAACCGCGAGCTCTTCCCGCGGGTCGAGGCGCTCCGGGAGACGGAGCGCGCGGGGAGCGCGCCTCCCGGCGGCGAGGGTCTCCGGGGCGAGCTGACGCGGCTCGTGGTCCCCGGGGTGAACATCTGCAAGCCGGTCGATTTCAAGGGGGACAAGGACGCCGTCTGCCTGAAGTGCGAGGGCTTCGCCGAGTGCTCGCTGCGCTACCTGGCGGGACAGCCCGCCGAGATCGTCGTCCGGAAACGCGAGCCGTGACCCGCCCGGGTAAACTCCCGCCCCGATGACCTCTCTCCTCGCGCTCCTCTCCCTCTTCTGGCTCGCCGACCCGTCGCTGGTCAAGGGCGTCCCGCCGCCTCCCGGCGGGACCTTCGAAGCCGAGATCACGAAGGTCGCCTCCGACCACGCCAAGGTCGAGATGCAGGGGATCCTCGCCGAGCTGGAGCGGATGTCCCAGCCGGCCGAGACGAAGGCCGAGATCAAACGCCGCCTCGCCGGCCTGAAGGTCGCGGTCTACACGACGCCGAAGAGCTGGGACGAGACGGTCGCGTTCTACGAGGGGGCGCCGATGAAGGTCACCTTCCTCAAGGGCCAGCGGGACATCCTCGCCGACCTGCGCGACTACGCCCGCTCGGCCGGGATCTCCGTCGACCCCGCAGTCGAGAGGGCGTGGACGGGGAAGTCGGGCCTGACGGCGCGGTGGACGAAGGACGACGAGACGCTGCAGGTCGTCGTCGAAGACCATCTCATCGACCCGCGCGACGGGAAGGTGACGCCGAAGACGGTCGTCCTCGTGACGAGCCTCGGCTCCTAGCGGCCTTCGGGCCCGGCCGGTCCGGCGGAAACGCAGAAGGGAGGGGCCGTGGCCCCTCCCTTCGCGTTCCGTCCCGGCGAAGCCGGGGTCCGGGAGTCGAGAACCTAGGCCTTGAGGACCTCGTTCGCGGCGGCCTCGGCGACGGCTTCGTCCCGGCGCTTCTTCTCCTGGAAGTAGGCGAAGACCTGCCAGCTGCCGAAGGCGACGAGGAGGGCGGGCCACCACTCGATCAGGAAGCTGAGGTCGATGGAGAAGATCTTGTTGGCGAGGAGGAAGAGGCCGACGAGCATCAGGAAGATGCCGAACGTCAGGCTCCCGTCGGCCTTGAACGGCTTTTCCTCTCCGAAGAACCCGGGCTCGGGAATCCCGGTGGCGTTGATCGCCCGCGCCTGCCGCACGGCGTCGATCAGGACGAAGATGACCCAGAAGGGGATGAGCATCCCGAACGGACCGGAGCTGCCGTGGTCGGCGATCGCGATGAGGAGGACGAAGATCGTGAAGAAGACGATCCCCCTCTTGTAGAGGCCGAGGTAGACGTGGCCGAGCCCCGGGAAGAGCGACAGGAGGCCGGCCGCCGCGGGGTTCTTGCCGGGAGCCGTCGCGGGGCGTGCCGGCGCCGCGGGAGCGACCGGAACGTAGGCCACCGGAGGGGCCGCGTACGTGGCGGGAGGGGGAGGCGGGGTGCTGGCGTTTTCGTTCATCGTCGTCACCTTCTGGGCTTCAGGCTCGCTGGGCTCTCTGGAGCGGGCTCTCTTGCTCTGCCCGATCCATGGAACGCAAACGGGACGGGTCTGGTTCGCGGGCCGGCCGGGGGCGCGGCGGCTCGGTCTCGGTCCGGCTTCCGAAGACGCGGCCGAGGAGGATCTCCGCCCAGGCCGTCGTCTTCGCCTTGCCGACGGCGAGCGTCCGGTAGAGCCGGTAGTCGAGCTGCTCGGTCAGCGGCCTCTTGCGGTGACTCGCCAGGACCGTGCCGAGCTTCTCCTCGGCCACGACTTTCGCTTCCGCAAGGGCGCGTTCGCCCGCGGCGGTCATCCCGCTCGCCCCGCTGCGTGCGGCGGAGAGCGGGTCGACGCCGAGGATGGCGACGAGAGCGAGGCAGGCGGCGTAGGCGAGCGCGACGACGACCCGCCAGTCGCTTCGCCACCGGCGGAAGCGGCTCGCCTCGGCCGGGACGGGAGCGCGCCTGGGCTGGCCCGCCGGGAGGGCGAGGAGGCGCCGGAGAAGGGCCGGGGAGGGCTCGGGTGCAGCGATCGCGCCGGGAACGAGGAGCGCCAGCACCTCGCGCGTGGAGATGCGCGGGGGTTCGGACTCCGACAGGCTGGCGAGCGAATCGCAAAGCGCGTCGGGCGGGCGGGGAACGGCCAGCATCCCGAGGACCCGGTCGTTCTCCTCGCAGTCGATGAGGAGCGGCCCACAGACCTCGCAGAACGACGCGTGGCTCGAGACGTCGGCGGGGACCGGGACGCCTCCCGCGAGGAGGGCGGATTCCGCCCTGCGGCAGGGGCCGGGGGCAGAGGTCACGCGGCCCCTCCGGGCTGCGGCGTGAGGGAGCCGAACAGGGGCCCGCGGGCGAGCGGGGCCGCGCCGATCCGCTCTCTCACGATGCGCGCCAGCTCGACTCGCGCCCGGTTGAGCCGCGATTTGACGGTGCCGTCGGGAAGGCCGAGGAGGTCGGCGATCTCTCGGTAGTCGAGGCCGTCGAGGTCGCGCATCTGGACCACCTCGGCGAGCTCGTCGGGGAGCTGGGCGAGGGCGTCGAGGAGGAAGCGGAGCCTTTCTCTGCGGACGGCGTCCGCCGACGGGTCGTCGGAGCCGGGGAGGAGGGTGATGAGGGCGTCGTCGCTGACGAAGTGGAATCCCTTTTCCCGGCGGCGTTTCCGGTAGTGGTCGATGGAGAGGTTGCGGGAGAGCGTGGCGATCCAGGCGAGGAGAGAGGCCTCCGTCGGCTCGTAGCGGTCGAGGTTCTCCCAGATCTTCAGGAAGCAGTCCTGGGTCAGCTCCTCGGCTTCGGCCCGGTCGTAGGTGCGGTGGTAGGCGATCCGGTAAACCTTCGCCGAGTACCTCTCCACGAGCTCCCTCCACGCGGGATCGTCCCCGTTCAGGCAGCGGGTGACGAGCTCGGCGTCGGGATGGGCAGGGTTCGCCATGAGTCTCCTCGTTCCCTAGGAACGGACGAAGGGGTCATCCGGTTCCGTCGCGAGTCTATAATTCCGCTTTCTTCGAGTCTGCCGAGGAGGGGGTGGGATGTCTCCTGATCGAATCGCGAGGATCGCTCGTTGTCTTCCGGCTGTCGTTCTGCTCTTTTCCGCCGCCGTCGCCTCGGCCCAGGCGCCCCCGGCTGCGGAATGGAAAGTGTTCCAGGAGTTCAACTTCGTGACCGGATCGTGGTCCGGACCGGCTCAGTCCGGGGGACGGGTCGGCGGGCGCGTCGTCTCCTTCGCCCTCGAAGTGGACGGAGCGACCCTCGGCTACCGGGCGACCACCTATTTCCCCGTGAAGGACTCGCTTCCGGAGGCGCGGAGCGAAGAGGTCGCCAAGATCGTCTACGACGGCGCGAAGGGGAAGTACGTCGCCCTCGTCGTCTTCTCGACGAAAGCCTGGGGAATCTACGACGCCGAGGTTCGTCCGGACGGCTCTATCCGATTCACGGCACGAGAGATGGCGAATCTCGAGGCGGGGCTCAGGTCCCGCTGGACTCTCGCGAGGAAGGCCGACGGAACCCTCCAGGAAGACCTCGACCTGGCTCCGGCCGGCAAGGACTTCTCCACGTACCTGAGTGCTACCCTGACGAAGAAGTAACGGATCCCGTTCCGGCCGGTCTGGTACCCTCGGGGTCCTGCGCGTCCTGCGCGGGCAAGGGGAACCCATGGTTGAGATCCGGAACGTCGCCATCATCGCCCACGTCGACCACGGCAAGACCACGCTCGTCGACTGCCTTCTCAGGCAGTCCGGGACGTTCCGCGCCGGGGAGCACACCGAAGAGCGGGTGATGGACTCGAACGACCTCGAGCGCGAGCGCGGGATCACGATCCTCGCCAAGAACACCTCCATCCGTTACCAGGGGACGAAGATCAACATCGTCGACACCCCGGGGCACAGCGACTTCGGCGGGGAGGTGGAGCGCGTCCTGAAGCTGGTCGACGCCGTCCTCCTCGTCGTGGACGCCGCCGACGGCCCGATGCCGCAGACGCGGTTCGTCCTCCGGAAGGCTCTCGAGCTCGGCCTCCGGCCGATCATCACCGTGAACAAGGTCGACCGCCCGGAGGCGCGCCCCCACCAGGTGATCGACGAGGTCTTCGACCTGATGGTCGACCTCGGCGCCACGGACCATCAGCTCGACTTCCCGATCGTCTACACCTCGGCCAAGCAGGGCTTTGCGCGCCTCGAGGTGGACCACGCCAACAACGACGTGCGGCCGCTCCTCGACGCGATCCTCGTCGAGGTCCCCCCGCCGGGCGGGGACCCCCTCGCGCCCCTCCAGATCCTCGTCGCCTCCCTCGACTACGACAACTACCTCGGGAGGCTCGCCATCGGGCGCGTCGTGAACGGCATCGTGAAGCCCGGGCAGGACGTCATGGTCTGCCGCCACGACGGCACCTTCGTCAAGTCCCGCGTCGGGAAGGTGATGGTCTTCGAGGGCCTTCGGCGGGTCGAGGTGAAGGAGGCTCCGGCCGGCGAGATCATCGTCCTCTCGGGGATCGAGGAGGTGACGATCGGGGAGACGGTGGCCGACGCCGAGTTCCCGGTGGCCCTCGACCCGATCGCCGTCGACGAACCGACCGTCTCGATGACGTTCCGGGTGAACGACTCGCCCTTCGCCGGCCTCGAGGGGAAGTACGTGACGAGCCGGAACATCTTCGACCGCCTCCAGAAGGAGCTCCGGACGAACGTGGCCCTGCGTGTCGAGCCGACCGAAGGCCCCGATGCCTTCAAAGTCTCCGGGCGCGGCGAGCTGCACCTGGCGATTCTCATCGAGACGATGCGGCGCGAGGGCTTCGAGCTGGCCCTCTCCCGTCCCGAGGTCATCGTCAAGGACGTCGAGGGCGTCTCCTCAGAGCCGATCGAGCAGCTCGTCGTCGACGTCCCGGAGGAGTTCGTCGGGACGGTCATCGAGAAGATCGGACGCCGGCGCGGCGAGATGACGGCGATGGTCAACAACGGTACGGGGCGCGCCCGGATCGACTTCAAGGTGCCGACCCGCGGCCTCTTCGGCTACCGCAACGAGTTCCTCACCGACACGAAGGGCGAGGGGATGCTCAACCACGTCTTCGCCGGCTACGAGCCGTGGAAGGGCGACGTCGACACGCGCCGGACCGGCGCGCTCATCTGCAAGGAAGGCGGGGATACGACCGCCTACGCCATCGAGCGGCTCGAGACGCGGTCGGTCTTCTTCTTCGGCCCGGGCGTCGCCTGCTACCCGGGGATGATCGTCGGCGAGAACAGCCGCGAGAACGACATGGTCGTCAACCCGTGCGTCAAGAAGCACCTGACGAACATGCGCGCCTCCAACTCCGACATGGCCATCAAGCTGACGCCCCCCCGCGAGATGCCGCTCGAGCTCGCCATCGAGTGGATCGGCGACGACGAGCTCGTCGAGGTGACGCCCCGCTCCGTCCGGCTGAGGAAGCGCGTCCTCGACCACTCCCAGCGCAAGCCCAAGAGGCCGACCGAAGCCGCCTGAGCCGGAAGGGGTCTTGAGCCGGAAGGGGTCTGGTCTACGTTCTACACTCTGCGCTCGCGCAGAGTGTAGTTTCCCACCGGCCTTCGGCCGGCACCGAGGGATGAAACTAAGGGTGTTTCGTACCAGAACGTAGACCAGACCCCCTGTGTTTTGTGATTGCGGGCCGATGATTCGTTCCCTGTCGCCCACCGCGGTGCTCCTCGCTCTCGCCGCATCGCCGCTCGCCGCGGCCCCTCCCGCCAGGCCGGCTCCGGCCGTGGCGGCCGGGGTCTCGGCGCGAAGCCTCGTCTCCCTCAGCGCCGGCGCGCTCGTCGTGAAGAAGCCTCAGGAGTACAGCGACAGCTGGTCGGCCTTCTGGCTCCTTGACGAAAGGCCCCAGAGCGGGTGGGCGGCGCCGCAGGGGCTCACGACGGCGCAGACGATCGTCATCGCGCTCCCCGAGGAGACCGTCCTCGACGCCGTGGAGTTCGACACGGCGAGCGCGGACTGCGACGGGTGCGCCGCGAAGGGGATCCTCGTCGAGGTCTCGGCCACGGGCGCGACCGGCGGATTCGCCAGGGTCGCGGACGTCGTCCTGAAGGACAAGGCGGACCGTCAGCGATTCCCGGTGTCGGCCGCAGTGCCCGGGAGGTGGGTCCGCCTCACGGTGAAGGGGAACCAGGGCTCGTCGGAGTACGTCGAGCTGATGGACTTCCGCGCCACGGGCCGCCACCTGACGAAGACGCCGCTCAACGGCATCAGCGGGACGTACGAAACGAACTACGGCCTGTTTCACGTCCGCCAGGAAGGGACGTCGGTCTCCGGCTGCTACGAGCACAGCGACGGTCTCCTGGACGGCGGGATCGACGGACACGTCCTCTCCTTCACCTGGCGCGAGGGGGAGAGGAAAGGGCCGGCCTACATGGCGTTCACGCCGGACGGCAGGGAGATGCTCGGCCTCTGGTGGGTCGATGGCCAGACCGGCGAGGTGGGCGGGGTCTGGAGCGGGACGAAGAAGAGCAGCGAGGTCGGCAGCTGCCCGCACTGGTCCGGCGGGGCGCGCCAGCAGCTCGAGAAGGACCTCGAGGCGTTCGGACGCGCGAGGATCTACGGCATCAACTTCGACCCCGACTCGGACCGGATCCGCGACGAGTCGAAGCCTACCCTCGACAGGATCGCCGCCCTGCTGAAGGCGAAGGCAGGCTGGAAGCTCGCGATCGAGGGGCACACCGACTCCACCTCGACCGCGCAGCACAACCAGGAGCTCTCCGAACGGCGTGCCGCCTCGGTCCGCGCCTACCTCGTGACGTCCGGGGTCGACGCCGCGCGCCTGGCCTCGAAGGGCCTCGGGGCGTCGAAGCCCGCCGCCTCGAACGCCACCGAGATGGGCCGCGCGCAGAACCGGCGGGTGGAGCTCGTCAAGCTCTAGACGTAGGTGAAGATGTAGCGGACGGGGTCTGGTCGACGTTCGGTGCTACTTCGCCGGGGCTCCCTTCAGGTGCTCCTCCATGAAGCGGATCGTGTGGCCGAGCATCAGGACCTGGTTCTCGCGCCTGCCCGCGCCGTGCCCCTCGTCGGCGTAGATGAGGAGCTCGGTCGGGACGCCGCTCTTCCTTGCCGCTTCGTACATCTGGATCGCCTCGCCTACCGGGACGCGCGGGTCCGTGGCTCCCTGCTGGATCTGGAGCGGCGCCTTCAGGTTGCCGATGTAGGTCGTCGCGGAGAGCTCGAGGAGGACGTCCTTCTGCTTCTCGGGGTCGCCGTACTCGGAGGCGCGGAGGATGCGGCGGTAGGGCGCGGTGTTCTGGAGGAACGTCAGGAGGTTCCCGATGCCGACGACGGAGGAGCCGGCGTCGTAGGCCCCCGCGAACTTCGTCATGGCGACGAGGGTGGCGTAGCCGCCGTAGCTCCCCCCCGAGACGCCGACCTTCGGCGCCTTTCCGTCCGCCTCGAAGGCCCTCCTGGCCCAGGTTGCCGCGTCCTGGATGTCGGTCCACACCGCCAGGCGCTTCGCTCCGTTGTCGGCGTCGAGCCAGGTGCGGCCGTAGCCGTCGCTGCCGCGGACGTTCGGCTCGACGAAGACGAAACCGGCGTCGACGAAACTCTGCGCGTAAGGGGAGAAACCGGGCTGCGCCTGCCCCTCGGGACCGCCGTGGAACTCGACCACGACCGGGCACGGCGCCGGGACGCAGCCCTTCGGCTGCCTCACGAACACGGGGATCTTCGTGCCGTCCCTCGCCGGGTAGTACTCGAGCGTCGCGGCCGAGAAGGTGGACGTGTCGATCTCGGGGGTGCTCGGAACGACCCAGCGCGTCAGCGAGGAGGTCTTCCAGTCGTAGACGTACGAGGTGCGCGGGGCCGTCGCCGTCTCGACGCCGAAGGTCGTGAACCGGCCGTTGCGCGTGGTGGCGCCGTTGTAGACGTGGTCGACGCCCTCGGGGAGCTTCGGGAGGGCGACCGGCTGGAGAGTCCTCGCATCGAGGGCGAAGAGCTTCGTGTAGCCGGCCTCGTTCACCGTGTAGAGGACGCGGGTCTTCGCCTCGTCGACGCTGAAGCCGGAGACGTCCCATTTCAGCTCGCCCGTCAGGGGCGTGAGCTTCCTTCCCTCGTAGCGGCAGAGGCGACGGAACTCGCCGAGCTTCGGCGTCAGGACGAGAAGCTGCCCCGCCGTGGCACCGTAGGTGGCGGTGTACTCCTCGGGCCTGTCCTGGCCGAGGATCGCCGTGAGCTTCCTCGTCGTCGGCGCCCACTCCCAGTACTCGGAGGTGAGCGAGCCGGTCGCCTTCGCGAGGAGCAGCGTCCCGTCGTCGCGGTGGTCCGCCACGGACCAGAGACCCGGCTCGGTGACGAGCGCCTCCTTCTGCCGGGTGTCGACGTTCCAGCGGTAGATCGCGTAGGAGTCGGGCTTCTGGTCGTTGGCGGCGTAATAGACCCACTTCCCGTCGGCGGTGACGAACTGGAAGAAGGTCTGCACGCCCTTGACGTGCTGGACCGCCGTGAGCGGTCCGCCCGCGGCGGGCATCACGTAGAGCCCCGGGTTTTCCTCGCCCTTGCGGTCGCGCTGGAGGACGAGGGTCTTCCCGTCGGGGAAGACGTCGGCGAGGGTCGTCCGGTCCTCGCCTCCCGTGAGCTGGACGGGGAAGGTGTTCGGGCCGTCGAGCCTCCAGACCTGCGCCGTTCCGGTGACGGACCAGCCGAAGTAGAGCCGGCTGCCATCCGGGGCGGGTTGTCCGAGGCCCGGGGCGCGGACGTCCATCATCGACTGGATGCGGCGCGCGAGATCCGGCGGTAGCGGCTTCGGCGCGTACTGCGCGATCACTTCCGCCGGGATGCTCTCGGCCCCGTGGCCCTTGTAGGCCGTCTGCGGAGCGGAGGGGGCGGGGAGGGCGAGGGCGGCGGCGAGGAGGGGGATGAAGGCGAGGGAACGGGACATCGATCCTCCTACGGGTTCACAGGGGTGCCCCGAATGGTACGGGCTGTCCGGCGTTCTGTTTCGGCTCCGCGGTGTCGTCGTCCGTCGGGGCTCGATATGGTGGGCTGACGTCGACCTGGAAGCGCACGATCATCCCCCTCCCACGAACCAGCACGGCCCCCGGAGCGGGTGCTCCGGGGGCCGTGCTCATCCGCAACGGGGCTGCGCCGTCAGTTCGGCTTCGCGGCCGCGGCGTCTTTCCCCTTCAGGTACCTGTCGAACCAGAGGATCGTGTGGCCCGTCTGGAGGACGCGGTTCTCGCGCTTCTGGGCGCCGTGCCCCTCGTCGGGAAAGATGATGAGGCCGGTGGGGACCCCCTTCTTCGTCGTCGCCTCGTACATCTGGATCGCCTCGCCCACGGGAACCCGCGGGTCGGTGGCGCCCTGGATCAGGAGCAGGGGAGCCTCGAGTTTGTCGATGTACGTCGTGGCCGAGAGCTTCACGAGGGCGTCCCTGTCCTTCTCGAGGTCGCCGTACTCCGAGGCGCGGAGGATGCGGCGGTAGGGGGCCGTGTTCTGGAGGAAGGAGACGAGGCTCGAGATGCCGACGATGGAGACGCCCGCGTCGTAGGCCCCTGCGAACTTCGTCATCGCGACGAGCGTCGAGTAGCCGCCGTAGCTGCCGCCCATGACGCCGACCTTCGGGGCCTTGCCATTCGCGGCGAAGGCGGTGCGCGCCCACTTCGCAGCGTCCTCGATGTCGGTGAGGACCTCGAGGCGCTTCGGTCCGTTGTCGGCGTCGAGCCAGCTCCGGCCGTAGCCCTCGCTGCCGCGGACGTTCGGCTCGACGAGGACGTAGCCGGCGTCGATCCAGAGCTGGGCGGAGGGGGAGAAGCCGGGGGTCGCCTGCCCCTCGGGTCCGCCGTGGAACTGGACGACGACCGGGCACGGGGCGGGGTCGCAGCTCTTCGGGCGGCGAACGAAGGCGGGGATCTTCGTGCCGTCCCGGGCCGGGTAGAACTCGAGGGCCGCGACGGCGAACGTCGTCGTGTCGACCTCGGGAGCGCTCGGGACGACCCAGCGCGTCAGCCGCGCCGACGTCCAGTCGTAGATCCAGCTCTGGGGGGGATCGGTGGCCGTTCCGACGGAGAAGACCGTGAAGCGGCCGTCGGGCGTCGTCGAGCCGTAGGCGTACTGGTCGGCCGGAGGGAGCTTCGCCATCTCCGCGGGCTTCCACGTCGCCGCGTCGAGGGCGTGGACCTTCGAGTAGCCTCCCTCGTTGACGGTGTAGAGGACCCTCTTCTTCGCCTCGTCGAGGCTGGCGCGGGAAACGTCCCACTTCAGGTCGGGCGTGATCGGGGTCCACTTCCCCCCTTCGAAGAGGTAGCCGCGACGGAAGTTACCGAGCTCGGGGGTCACGACGAGGAGCTGACCCTCTTTCGGGCCGTACTCGGCGCGGTAGTCCCCGGGCTTGTCGGTGCCCAGGAGCGGCGTCTTCGACTTCGTCGCCGGGTTCCACTCCCAGTATTCCATCGCCTGGGAGCCGGTCGCCTTGGCGAGGAGGAGGCGCCCGTCGGGCTTGTGCCCGGCGACGAACCAGAGGCCCGGCTCGTCGAATACGATCTCCTTCGTTCCGGTGGAGAGGCCGTAGCGGTAGATGGCGTAGGCGTTCGGCTTCACGTCGTTCGACCGGAAGTAGAGCCACTTCCCGTCCTCGCTGACGAACGAGAACGCCGTCTGGATCTTCGGCAGGTGCTGGACGACCTTCATCGGGCCGCCTTCGGCGGGCATGAGGTAGAGGCCCGGGTTCTCCTCGCCCTTGCGGTCGCGGGAGAGGACGAGCGTCTTGCCGTCGGGCGTGATCTCGGCGAGCGAGGTGCGGTCTTCGCCACCGGTCATCTGTACGGGAAACCGGTTCGGACCGTCGAGGCGCCAGACCTGCGCGGTCCCGGTGACGGCCCAGCTGAAATAGAGCCGGCTGCCGTCGGGCGAGAGCTGGCCGCCGCCCGGGGCGCGAACGTCCATGGCGGTCTGGATCTTCCTCGACAGCTCGGAGGGAAGCGGGGGCGCACGAATTTCGCGATCACCTCCGGCGGGACGCTGTCGGCGCCGTGCCCCTGGTAGACGGGCTGCTGGGCGGCGGCGGGAAGCGAGAGGAGGAGCGTCAGGGCGAGGGGGATCGCGGTCTGGTTCATGGTCATGCCTTCGGTTCCCAGCTGTCGGGGACCTGGACGAGGACCGCCTCGCCGCGCGCGCAGACGGCGCCGCGGGACGAGAGGGTCGTTGCAACGGTGACCTTCCGCCCCTTCACCTCGACGATCGTCGACCGGAGCTCGACGGGAGAGTCGATGGGAGTGGGCTTCAGGTACTCGACCTTGAGCGTGCCGGTGAGGAACCGGGGGAAGGGCCCCACGGAAGGGTCCCCGCCCGCGGCCCTGTGCGCGGCGGCGGCGGCGCTCCCGGTGGAGTGGCAGTCGATGACGGAGGCGATGTAGCCGCCGTAGACGAAGCCCGGGATCGCGGTGTGGTGAGGCCGGGGAACGAGAGTGGCGACGGTCTCGTCGCCGTCCCAGAAGCTCCGGATGTGGAGGCCGTGCTCGTTCAGCCGGCCGCAGCCGTAGCAGTGGGCCCAGTGGTCGGGGTAGAGGTCCTGGAAAGCGGGGACGAGGGGAGCGTCGGTCATCGGTCCTCCGGGCGGAGCGGATGATACCGGCCCGGATCTCAGTGACGGCTCTTCGACCGCTCCCGTTGCCGGGACGTCGAGCGGGGGGGAGGCGTCTTTTCCCGGGCGGAGGTGCCGCCCTCGGCCGGACGCGAGAAGCCCCGCCGCCGGAGGAGCTCCCAGGCCCGCTCCTCCAGGAGTGGCTGCGGGACCGGGTGCGGGAGGAGGTCGGCAGCCCCGGACTGGAGGGCGAAGGCGTGCAGGGCCCGGTCGGGGTGGGAGGCGAGGAGGAGGACCGGGATGTGGGCCGCGCGCGGGGTCGACTTGAGGATGCGCGCCACGTCGAAGCCGTCGAGCCGGGAGAGCCGGGCGTTCATCAGGACGAGGTCGACCTGCCGCGAGAGGGCCGTCTCGAGGGCCTCCTCGGCGCTCGTCACCTCGAGGGTCCGGCAGCCGGTCACGCAGAGGGCCGTGGCGACCTTGAGGAGGTCGGGAATCTCCTCGTCGACGACGAGGACGACGGGCGGCCGCCGCCGTTGACGGACGACGACGATCGTCTTCGGCGCCTCGGTCCTGGGGGCCGTGCGGGAGTCGCGCGGCAGGATGATCGAGTCGATCGCGATGTCCACCTCGCGCAGGAACGCTTCCGCCTCCGGGAGGAGGCGCCCCTCCGACAGCGGGGCGGCGGGCCCGGTGCTGCAGAGCGCGAGCGCGTCGTCGAGCTCGAGGGCCGAGGAGAACCGGTCGTCCCGGTTCCGGGAGAGGACGCGCGTCAGGACGGCGTGGAGATCGGGCGGCAGGTCGGGAGCGAGCTCGAGGATGTCGGGCAGGGTCTCGTTCACGTGCTTCATCGCCGTCGCCACCGGCGACTCGCCCTGGAACGGGGTCCGGCCGGCGAGCATCTCCCAGGCGATGATGCCGATGGAGTAGAGGTCGGCCCGCTCGTCGAGGTCCTCTCCGAGCGCCTGCTCGGGCGACATGTACTGGGGGGTTCCGAGGAGGACCGAGGACATCGTCAGGCCCGGCTCCCACGCCCCGCGCGCGAGGCCGAAGTCGAGGATCACCGCCGCGCCCTGCCGGTCGATGATGACGTTCTGCGACTTGAGGTCGCGGTGGAGGATCTTGAGCCGGTGGATGGCCGCGGTGCCGCGGGCGATCTGCCGCACGATCGGGACCGCCTCGGCCGCCGGGAAGCGCTGGCGCTTTCCGATGAGCGTCCAGAGGTCCTCGCCGTCGATGAACTCCATCGTGATGTACGGGTAGTCGCCCGCGATGCCGTAGTCGAACATCCGGGCCACGTTCGGGTGCTTGATCTTCCGGTTGAGGGCGACCTCGCGCTTGAAGCGCGCCAGGAGCGCGTTCTCGTCCCGCTCGAGGTTCGGCGAGAGGACCTTTATAGCGACGGTCTCCTCCAGCTCCCGGTCGAGCGCCTTGAAGACGACGCCGATCCCGCCGTGGCCGAGCGTCCCCGTCCATTCGTATCGCGGGAGGGCCTCGAAGAAGCGCCTCCGGAAAGACTCGAGCTTCACACGGCCCTGTCGCGGGGTCAGGGAGCGGCCGGGGCCGGCAGGCCGCCGCTCAGGAGATAGACCTGCCCGTGGGTCTCGGCCTGCTCGTAGACGATCCGGTCTCCCTTCGGCGACCAGTAGGGGAACCGGATGTAGACGTCGAGGCGGGTGTTGTCGGTCAGCCGCCTCTCCTCGCGCGTCTTCCGGTCGATCCACCAGAGGTTCCACGTGTCCTCGCGGTAGCCCGCGAAGGCGATCCGGCGGCCGTCGGGGGAATAGGTGAAGGCCCAGGAGAGGCCTCTCTTCTCGTTCAGGAGCTCCGGCGTGCCGCCCGCCGAAGGCATGACGCCGATGAAGATGTCGTCGCCCCGGCGGACCTCGAGCGCGAGCTCCCTGCCGTCCGGAGACCAGCACGGGTAGCCGACGAACTCGCGGTCGAAGGTCAGCTTCTGCTGCGTCCTCGTCGACAGGTCGGCCATCCAGGTGTTGATCGTGATGCTGTCGCGCTTGCTGTGGTACGCGATCCTCTTCCCGTCGGGGGAGAGCCGGATCGAGATGGCGTCGGAGAGGTCGATCGGGAGCTTCCGGAAGGCCTTCGTGGCGATATCGAATTCGTACCCCGAGAACTTGCCTCCCTCCCGGTCGGAGAAGCAGAGAAGCCGCTTGCCGTCCGGGTAGAAGTCGTTGGCGTACTCGACGGCGGGGCCCTCGATCACGGGCCTCTGGCGCCCGCCGTCGGGGTCCATGAGCCAGACGTCGTTCGACCCGCCGGGGGGAATCCAGCCGAACGCGATGGTGCCGCCGTCCGGCGAGAATATCGGCCAGGTCGCCCGTCCGTCACCGGCCGTGAGCTGGGAGGGCGGCCCGGTCGGCAGGGCCGCGTCCGGGTCGATGGTCACGCTCCAGATCGACGCCGTCGTCGTCAGCTCGCTCCAGGCGACCTTCTTTCCGTCGGCCGAGAAGCTCGGGCTCCGGGGCACGTCGGCGTGGAGCGCCGTGGCCGCTTCGGCGGGGCCGGTGACGGTGCGCCCCCCGTCGCCCAGCGGAAGGCGGTAGAGAGCGTAGGTCCCCTGCTCGTTCTGGGCGCCGTACCAGAGGGTCCGGCCGTCGGGAGAGACGCGGGGCTCGTAGAGGCGGGTGCCGGCGTGGAGCCGGACGAGGTCGGCTCCGTCGGGCTGGACCGACCAGATTTCCGCCTGGGACAGGCGCGGCTCGGAGGTGACGAAGTAGAGGCGGCTTCCGTCGGGCGACCAGGTGGGGGCGCCGTGGCCGCCCCTCGGGTTTCCGGCGGTCGTCACGCTCAGCGCCGACCCGCCTCCCGCACCGACGATCCAGATCGTCGAGGGCGAGAGCCCCGGTGCCGCGGTGGCGGCGACGTCGGTGAGCGGCGTCGACTGGAACGCGACCCGCTTTCCGTCGGGGGAGAAGGACGGGCGCGATCCGAACGCCGCGAGGAGCCGCGGCTTTCCTCCGGCGGCCGGGGCGACCCAGAGGCCGCCGCGGTCCTTGGAGTGGAACGCGATGAGTGTGCCGTCGGGGGACCAGGCTGGATGGACGTTGTTCTTGCCGTCCCGCGTCAGGGGCCGCCCCGGGCCCCCCTGGAGGGGCCGAATGTGGATCTCGAGCTTTCCGTTGGACATGACCGCCGTCGCGAGCTCGTTTCCGAACGGCGAGAGCGCGGGGAAAAGCTCCAGCGCGCTCGAGCCCCCGAGCGGTTTCGGCGTGCCGGAGGGGGGCGGCGTGGGCTGGGAAGGGCGTCCGCCACACCCGGCCGCCGCCAGGGCGATGGCGACGACGGCGGACCGAAGGGAGCGGTCCGTCCTGTCCAGGGGGGTGGCACGGCTTTTCATCAGCGTCTCGGTGGGGATCTTAGCGCCGCGCGGCAGTCGTCGCGGGGGGCAATCGGGCGGATCGGGCCGGCGTTGCGGGATGAGAGACTGGCGACGTGTCGGGATGGCCGGGCGCGAGGCCGACGTTCGGGGAGCGGGGGACCGCGATCGCCGTTCTGGCTGCGGTCGTGGTCCTACTCTTCCCGGCCGCAGGCTGTCGGTCCGGCGCGACGAGGACCGTTTCCGGCAGGAGTGAGTCCATCGTCATCGGACCGTACGTCGGAGACGTCGGTCCAGACCGCTTCCAGGTCCTTTGGGAAACGTCCGGCCCCGTTCCGACGCGCCTCTGGTGGGGCGGGGAGCGGGACTGTCCCACGCTCATCGGCGGCGGGGAGCCGGTGACGCGTCACGCCGTCCTCGTCTCGGGGCTTCGGCCGGGAATCGTCTATTGGTATCGGCTCGAAGGGGAAGGGGCAGCGGGAGAGTCCATCCCGGTTCGCACGCCGCCGGAGGCGCCCCGGAGCATCCGGCTGGCCGTCGTCGGGGACACGCACAGTGCGGATGGCGTCCACGCCCGCATCGTCGGGGAGATCATTCGGGAGAACCCCGACCTCCTTGTGCACACGGGGGATCTCTCGCTTCGTCCCGGAAAACGCGAGGGCAACGTCGAGAAGGAGTTCTTCCGTGTCGAGGGGCCCCTGCTGCGCTCTGTCCCGATTCATCCCGTCCTCGGGAATCACGACGGGAACGGGTTCCGCTTCGTCGAGCTCTTCGTCCCGCCTTACGGGCCCGGTGAGGCGACGTACTACCTCGTCCGCCGGGGGCCGCTCGCTCTCGTCGCGCTCGACACGAACGAATCGGTCGAGGCCGGCAGCACGCAGGGCCTCTGGCTGGCCCGGACGCTCGAATCCCTGGCGGCGGATGCCGGGGTCGTGTTCCGGGTCGTCGCAATGCACTGGGGCCCTTTCGAATCGGGTTCCGGGCACGGGTCGAACCTGGAATCGCGGGAGGCCCTCGTTCCGCTCTTCGAGCGGTATGGCGTCGATCTGGTCTTCTCGGGCCACGACCACGCGTTCGAACGGTCCACGGTCCGCGGCGTCCGTTACGTCATGACGGGGGGCGGCGGCGGCGGTCGCAGGAAGCCGCACGAGGTCCTCGGGAACAGCTGGACCGAGGCCTCCTCGTCGGCGTTTCACCACTGCCTGGTCGACATCGACGGGCGAGAGCTGCGTTTCACGGCCCGGGAGGCGGGGAGCGGCCGGGTTCTCGATGAATTTCGCCTCGTGAAGGATCCGGAGGAAGGCCCCGGCCGGCGGTGACCGGCTACGATGCCGGGTCCGGTGGCGCAGCACCGTGACGCGACGACGGCTCCTCCCGCGCCGGGCATGGTCCGGAGATTGCTTTCTCCGGGATCTCCCGAAACGCTGGTCGGGAGACCGGAGAGGGAAACGATGACGGAGACGGAAGTGCTGGTCGGCGAATGGCGGCTGTCGGCGATGGGGCTTTCTCCGAGGACGGCGCGTGCGCTGGCGGGCAGGATCGCCGCATCGTCGGGCCGCCCCCCTTTCGTCGTCGACGTCAGCGCCTGGAGCGAGTCCGAGCTGGAGGAGTGCCGGTGCGGACCCGGGGACGTCATCGTCGTCGGAACGGGCGGAGACGCCAGGCGCGCCGAGCGCGTTCGGGCCTTCCGCGCCCGCCACCCCGGAGTGCCCGCGCTCGCGAGGGTGCCGAGGCACCGGTCGGCGGAAGCGCTCGAGATGCTGCGCTCCGGTTTCCAGGAGGTGTTCTCCGACGTCACCAGCTTTCCCGCGGCGCTGGAGCGGGCCCGGGCGCGGATGGCGGCGCTTCCCGGGGCCAGGATCGAGACGGTCGCCGGCCCCGCCTCCGAGAGCCCGGAACCCCCGTTCGACACCGTCGTCCCGAACGTCTTCGACTGGATCTACGTCGTCGGAATCGGCGAGGACGGCCGGATGGGCTTCGAAACCGTGAACCCGCCGCTGCACGCCGGGGCCGGGTTCCTGAGCTCGGAGCTGGCGGGAAGGAGCGTCGAGGAAGGTCTGGCGGGACCGAGCGCGGGGCAGCTCGTCGCGCACTTTGCGCGTGTCCTCGGAGAAGGGCTTCCCCTGCAGTTCGAGGAGGAGCACGTCGTCGCCGGGAAGGTGCGGGCCTTCCAGACGAGCCTGACACCCGTCCGGAACAAGTGGGGACGGATCCACCGGATCGCCGGCATCTCCAGGGACATCACGGCCCTGAAGGAAGCGCTCTCGGCCCTGCGCGCAAGCGAGGAGCGGCTGAATCACGCCCTCGAAGGAACCCAGCAGGGGCTCTGGGACTGGGATCTGGCCACGGGCAGGGTCTACCGGAGCCCACGGTGGTTCGGGATGATCGGCCTGCCGCCGGGAGGTATCGACGACTCGTTCGACGCCGGGCTGAAGCTGATCCATCCCGACGACCGCCGGCAGCTCGAGTCGGCCATGAGCGCGCACCTCGAGGGCCGGGTTCCCCGTCTCGAGGCCGAGTACAGGCTCAGGGCGAGAAACGGGGAGTGGATCTGGATCTTCGACGCCGGCAAGGTCGTCGCCTGGGATCCGGGGGGCCGGCCGTCCCGGGTGGCGGGAATGTGCACCGACATTACGGAGCGGCGCCGCGCCGAGGAGGCGCTTCGTGCCCTCGTCGGCGGTGTCGTCCACGAGATCCGCAATCCCGTGTACGGGATCTTCATCAACCTCGACGCGCTCGAGGCGACCTTCGGGGAGGAGCCGCGGTACGGATCCTTCGTCACGGCTCTCCGGGAAAGCGCCGAGAGGATCGCCAGCCTCGTGAACGATCTCCGCGACTACGGCGAGCCGCGGACGCTGAGCCCGGAGCCGCATCTCGTGAGGGACCTCGTCGAGAACACCGTGCGGTCCTGCGAGAAGCTCGCGTCGGACAGGTCGTGCCGCGTGACCGTCGAGTTCGAGGACCCCTCGCTCCTCCTGCCGCTGAATGGGCGGCGGATGCACCAGGTCTTCCGGAACCTCCTCGAGAACGCCCTACTGCACTCCCCGCCGGGCGGCATCGTCCGCGTCGACGTTCGCAAGGTCCTCGCGGACGGATTCGACTGGTGGACGTTCACCGTGGCGGACGCGGGGACCGGCTTCGACGCCGAGACCCTCACGCGCGCGTTCGAGCCCTTCTTCACGCGCCGCAAGGGGGGGACCGGCCTCGGTCTCTCCATCGTCAAGCGGGTCGTCGAGGAGCACGGCGGAAGCGTCGAGGCGGCGAACCGGCCCGAGGGAGGAGCGCGCGTGACGGTCCGGCTTCCGGCTCCCCGGAGCCGGGCAGGGGCCCTGGAGGCGGGACGTGGCTGAGCCGAAGATCCTCCTGATCGAGGACGACCCCGCCGTCCGTCACGGCATGGCCGCCTTCCTGCGCGCCAGCGGCCTCGACGTGGACGAGGCGGACAGCTGCCAGAAGGCGCTCGAGCGCTTCCGCGCCGTCGGCCACGACATCGTGGTGGCCGACTACAGCCTGCCCGACGGCACGTCGCTCGACATCCTCCCTCAGATCAAGAAGCTGAGCGAGGAGACCCCGTTCGTCATCCTCACGGCCCACGGCTCGATCGACCTCGCGGTCAAGGCGATCAAGGACGGCGCCGAGCAGTTCCTCACGAAGCCCGTCGAGTCCAAGGCGCTCCTCGTCCTCCTGCGCCGCCTCCTTCAGCAGCAGCGCCTCCGAAAGCGGCAGGAGGTCGTGGCCCGGACCCAGCCGGGGATGCTCGACCCCTTCGTCGGCACGAGCCCGCAGATCCGCCGCCTCGACGAGCAGGCCGCGCTGATGCTCGAGTGGGACAGCCCGGTCCTGATCCTCGGGGAGACCGGGTCGGGGAAGGGGATCCTCGCGCGCTGGATCCACGCGCACGGCCCCCGCCGCGAGGAGACGTTCGTCAACCTCAATTGCGCGGGGCTGACGCGCGAGCTCCTCGAGTCGGAGCTCTTCGGCTACGAGCGCGGCGCGTTCACCGGAGCGGTGAACCCGAAGCCCGGGATGCTCGAGGTCGGCCACCGCGGGATCGTCTTCCTCGACGAGATCGCGGACATGGATCCCGCGATCCAGCCCAAGCTCCTGAAGGCCCTCGAGGAGAAGACGTTCCGGCGGCTCGGCGACGTGCGGGACCGGCACGTCGACATCCGGCTGATCGCGAGCACGAACCTCGACCTCGAGGCGATGGTGCGCGCCAAGAAATTCCGGGACGACCTCTTCTTCCGGATCAGCACGCTCACGCTTCGCATCCCGCCGCTCCGGGAACGGCCGGAGGACGTCCTCGTCCTGGCCCGGAACATCCTCCGGAGCGTCTGCTCCCGCATGGGCCGGCCCGTCGCCGCCCTGACTTCCGACGCCGAGACCCTCCTCGCGCGCTACCCGTGGCCCGGGAACATCCGGGAGCTGGCGAACGTCCTCGAGCGATCGATGATCCTCGTCAAGGGCGACGTCCTCGACGCCGCCGGCCTCGGGCTCGACCCGGTTCCGCAGCTTCCGGCGCACGGCGACGGACAGCTCCTGACGATGAAGGAGATGGAGCGGATGCACGTCGAGCGCGTTCTCGCGAAGACGCGCGGGAACGTGACGGAGGCGGCGGCCATCCTCGGGATGGCGCGGCGGACGCTCTACGACCGGATGAAGAGCCTCGGTCTCAGCACCGGGAAGGACTGAGCGGATCCCCGCACTGCGGTGTGCGGGATTCCGCGCCTCCTGGCGGAGGGTGCGAACGGCAGGGGCCGCAAAAGGCGTCTGTTGAGCGGGTTCGTTGCGATGCAGCAGGTGGCTCGCCGATTGCAATCTCCCCGGCGATTCGGCGCGGGGCCGGGGCCCGAGGCCATCCGGAGCCGCGAGAGACCGGGTCCGCCCGGAATTCCGGGCGAGAGTCGCGAGGAGGGATTGGAATGCACAGGAAAGTCGTCTCGGGCCTGCTGGCCGCAGCCGTTCTTCTCGGCTGCACCGGCATCGCCGTCGCCGCGGAGGAAGCCAGGCCGCTCTACGTTCAGACCATCGCGAAGTACCGGGCGCCGGTGCTCGACGACGTCGGCGGGCGGGAATACAAGTTCCTGATCGACCCCGCGAAGATGAAAGGGAAGCCCGAGGACGCCTTCAAGGACGTCTGGAAGAAGGTCAATGCGGCCGCCGTCAAGAACGGCTTCGCCATGACCGAGAAGGACAAGAGCCCCTTCAAGCTGGAGCTCGCCACCAAGGAGTACCTCGACACCGCCGAGCAGGCGCTCTTCAAGGCCGGCTACCAGATCCGCGTCACGAACAAGTTCGTCGACGGCAAGCCGGACACGTCCGTCGCCGTCAACGTGAAGTGCGTGAAGGAGGACGCCCGCCTCGCGATGGCCGCGCCGCTCGCCGTCAAGGGGGGCTCCAAGGTCAAGATCGAGGCCGAGGGGAACGTCGGGATCGGTCCCGGCGGCCAGCTCCGGGAGTACGTCGAGAAGGGCCTGACCTTCACCGTCGGCGTCGACGAGCTCGGGAAGATGAATCTCGCCGACTTCGGCAAGTTCGTGCCGGAGCTGATGACCCTCGGCCTCCCCGCCGACGCCGCGTTCGTCGGCAAGAAGGCCTACACGTACCGGGTCAAGCCGGGCGCGGTCGTCCTGCCGGGGACGGACCCCTGCGGCGTCTCGATGGAGGCCTTCGCCGAGAAGGAGGGCGGGACCCCGTACCTCTACGACTTCTCCTACGGCTACGGCGACCTCTACTTCTACGACATCGCCCAGGTCCACGCGGCCGGAGAGCAGTTCCTGCTCAAGGTCCTGCACGGCGACCTCGCGGCGATCGCGATGCCCGAGAGCGAGAAGTGGGGCGGCTCGAAGGTCCGCAAGGTCTGGAACCGGCCGATCGTCGTCTCGGCCGGGCCCGCCGGGCCTGTCGTGGACCCGCTCGACCAGCTCTACGGTCTCCCCTCCCAGCCGGCCTACATCAAGCACTACGAGGCGACCAGAGACGGCAAGGTCCTGATCAACCCGTACCTGCAGGTCGCCACGAAAGAGTTTCCCGCGATCCTCGACGTGAAGATGGCGCCGTTCAACTGGGTCATCGACCTCGAGGGGCGCGTCACGATCATCCCCGAGGCGGCCCACCCGCTCGGCCGGACCTACGAGAAGGGGTTCTTCCGTCCCGAGGACCAGTCGACGAGGAAGCCGGGGACCCGCGAGAACTTCGGGCACGTCTCCTCGCTCGCCGGCGGCCCCGGCCGGATCAGCGGCGAGATCCTCTACGACAAGGAGTCGAAGAGCTACACCGTCAACAACAAGTCGGGTCGTTACAGCAAGCACAACAAGGACCGGACGCCCCAGCAACTCGTCAACGCCGCCAACCTCGTCCGCCAGGTCGTCGACCCGGCAGGCGTGGCCTGGGGACCGGTTATGTACCTCCTCGAGTACGCCCCCGCGGACATCCGCGAGGAGCAGATGAAGAACCCGAACCTCGCCTACGACGACGAGAAGAAGAAGAGCAGACCCCACGTCGTCGTGATGCAGGGCGCGGTCTCCACCCTGAAGGCCGACCCGCCGATCGCGGCCGCACCCGTCGTCGTGGCCGAGGCGCCGAAGGCCGACAAGCCGGCCGCCGCCCCCGCCGCTCCGGCTGAACCCGCCAAGCCGAAGAAGGCCAAGGCGGCGCACAACGACGATCCGTCCTGAGCGGTCGATGCGTGAAGCCAGGACAAGGAGCCGACAGACCATGAAGAAGACGCCGCTCGCCACGCTCGTCCTCGGGCTGGCCCTCGTTCTCGGGACCGCCGCCCTCGCACCGGCCCTCGCGGCCGACGGTCCGGTCACCCCCTTCGTCTCGGTTCTGAAGGGGGACGCCAACTTCCTCACCGACTACGACCCGCTCAACCTCGACGGGACGATCAACGTCGTCGTCGAGATCTCCGCCGGGACGACCGCCAAGTACGAGACCGACAAGAACACCGGGATGATCGTGCTGGAGCAGAAGAACGGGAAGCCCCGCTTCGTCCAGTACCTGAACTACCCGTGCAACTACGGCCTCATTCCCCGCTCCATCCTCTCCAAGGCGAAGGGGGGCGACGGCGATCCGCTCGACGTGATCCTCCTCGGGCCGGCGATGCCGACCGGCTCGGTCGTGAAGGCGCGGGCCATCGGAATCCTGACCCTCGTCGACGGCGGCGAGGTGGACGACAAGGTCGTCGCCGTCATGCAGTCCGGGCCGTTCGCGAAGGTCAGCAGCATCGACGACCTGAACAGGAAGTTCCCCGGCGTCACGTCGATCGTGCAGACCTGGTTCACCTCCTACAAGGGCTACGACAAGGACGGAAAGCTCGTCCTCAGTTCCCCTGGGTTCAGGGGCCGCGCCGCGGCGATCAAGCTGATCGGCGACAGCGTTCTCGACTTCGAGAACTCCGTCGTGACCGACGCCGACCGGCGCCCCCTCGACGAGAAGGGAAACCCCTACCTCTACCGCTGGCCCCTCGCGAAGAACATCGGCGAATGACGCCACTATCTTTGAGGAGATGCAGATGAAGAAATCCCTGGCAACCCCGCTGATCGTCGCGATGCTGGCGATCCCCGCCGGCGCGCTGGCGCAATCGGATGCGGAGAGGATCGCCGACCTCGAGAAGCGGGTCGAGAGCCTCGTCAAGAAGGACAAGGCCCGGACGGCCGACGAAGAGAAGGCGAAGGCCGCGAAGGGGACGACCCTGCGCGCCTCCACCGACAAGGGCAAGCTCGAGTGGACCAGCGCCGACGGCGCGAACAGCTTCCGCCTCGCGGGGCGCCTTCAGGTCGACGGCGTCGCGTTTTCCGGGAACGAGAACCGGCTCGCGAGCGCCGTCGCGATCCGGCGCGTGCGGATCGGCTACAAGGCGAGGATCGCCAAGGACTGGGTCTCCGAGTTCGACGTCGACTTCGCCGAGAACGCGGTCGACATCAAGGACGCCTACATCGGCTACCAGGGGTTCAAGAACAGCGAGATCCAGGCCGGCCACTTCAAGGTTCCCTTCGGCATGGACACCCTGACCTCGTCCAAGGACATCTGGTTCGTCGAGCGCGCCTACGTCGACTCCTGGGGCCCCGACCGGCGCTTCGGCCTCGCCTACTCCTACGGCGGCGACCGCTTCTCCGCGAAGGCCGACCTCTTCGCCCAGACGATCGCGGTCGACGCGACCGGCATCGACCAGGGCTGGGGCTGGGCCGCGCGCGGCACCTTCGCGCCGGTGATGGTCTCCGAGACGCGTGCGATTCACGTCGGCGCCGCCACGAACTGGCGCAGGCCCGACGCGGGCTCCACGAACTTCGGCGTGCCGCTGGTCTACGAGGTCGACTTCTCCTCTCGCCCGGAGTGCACGAAGGCGAGCAAGGCGAAGTTCCTCAACAGCCCGAAGTTCGCTCAGACCGACTGGGTCCAGCAGTACGGCGGCGAGCTCGCCGGAGTGTGGGACGCCTTCGCCTGGCAGGCCGAGTACCAGCGGACGAGCGTGAAGCGCCGGGACGGCAACCCGACCCTCCTGGACCACGACTTCGACGGCTGGTACGGGCAGGTCTCGTACGTCATCAACGGCAAGCGCAAGTACGCGGCCAGCGAAGGGCTCGTCGACAAGGTCTCGCCCGGCAAGGGCGGGGCATACGAAATCCTCGCGCGGTACAGCACGCTCGACCTGAACGACCTCACCGCGACGGACGCGGCCAAGGGCGGCAGCGCGAAGAACTTCACGCTCGGAGCGAACTGGTACCCGAACACGAGCTTCCGCGTGATGCTGAACTGGACCCGCGTCGACAACGACGAGTACGCCAAGCCGAAGTCGGCCTACGGCGGCAAGGTCAACGACGACTTCGACGAGTTCCAGGTCCGGCTCCAGTTCGCCTTCTAGAAGAACCGGCCTCGCGGCCGGGGGGTCCCTCGTCCCGGGGAGCCCGCCGGCCGTCTCCGCCTCATCCGTGAAACCCCCGGACGGGTTCCCGTCCCACGTGTACCTGGAGCCGAACATGAGCAGCGCACCACCCGTGATCATCCCCCGCTGGGAGTACCGCACTTTCGGCGAGAGCTTCGGCGAGGCCGAGGCGAACATCCGCTCCCACGGCGAGGCGAAGGCGCGTTCCAGCGCCGAGACCTACATCGTCTCGTTCGACAGCCCGAACAACACCAAGATCCGGGACGGGCTGATGGACATCAAGAAGCTCGAGAACGTCAACGCCGACACGCTGGAGCAGTGGAACCCGGTCCTGAAGTCGGGCTTTCCGCTGACCCGCGAGGTCCTCGACCAGGTCTCTGCGGCCTGGGGCGTGACCCTCCCGGCGCCGGCCCGCGAGGCGTGGACCCTCGAGGAGTTCCTGGGCGAGGTCGTCGCCCCGCACGCACGGCTCCGCGCGATCGCCGTCGGCAAGGAGCGGTTCGGCCTGACGGTCGACGGCTGCATCGTCGAGCTCGCCAACCTGACGTTCGACGGCACGCCGATCCGGACCGCCGCGGTCGAGCACGAGGACCCCGCTCTCGTCATCGCGACCGTCCGCAAGCTCGGCCTCGACAGGTTCGAGAACACCAACTACATCAAGGCGCTCAAACGGTTCGCGGCCGCTGCGGCCGTCTGACCGACAGCAGCTTCCTTCCTCCGGGCGGGCACGGATCGCCGTGCCCGCCCCTCTTTTCCGGCGAACGACGGAGGCGAAAGATGGGCAAGGAAATAGAACGCAAGTTTCTCGTGACGGGGACCGCCTGGAAGGCTCTCGCCCCGGGGACGGTCTACCGGCAGGGGTATCTCTCGACCGTGAAGGAGCGGACGGTCCGCGTCCGGACGGTCGGGGAGAAGGGCTTCCTGACGATCAAGGGCGTGACGACGGGCGTGACGCGCGCCGAGTTCGAGTACGAGGTGCCGGCGGCGGACGCGAACGCGATGCTCGACGCCCTCTGCGAGAAGCCGCTCGTCGAGAAGACGCGCTACAAGATCCCCCTCGACGGATACACTTGGGAAGTTGACGAGTTCCACGGGGACAACGACGGGCTCGTGGTGGCGGAGGTCGAGCTGAAGAGCGCCGACGAGAAGCCCCCGAAGCCGGAGTGGGTCGCGGAAGAGGTCTCGTCGGACCCCCGGTACTTCAACTCGAACCTGGTGAAGAAGCCCTTCAAGACCTGGTGACCCGGATGAGCGCGGAACCGGCGGTCCGGACGGAGCAGCAGAACAGGGAGCACCTCGCGGGGCTCCTCGACCTCTCGAAGACGAAGTTCTCCGCCTCCCCGAAGGGGGAGCTCACCCCCTCCGAGAGGTGGATGCGGTACCTCGGCTTCCCGGGCGGTCTCGCCGTCTTCGCCGCCGTCTTCTTCGCCCCGGCCCCGGCCGGGCTGGCCGCCGCGGGGCAGGCGGCCCTCGCCTGCTTCCTCCTGGCCCTCGTCTGGTGGGTGACCGAGCCCGTCCCCACCTTCGTCACGTCGCTGACGCTGATCGTCCTCCTCGTCTTCCTCGACGTGAGGCCGAGCGACGACGTCCTCGGCGTCCTCGGGCTCGACGTCATCTGGCTCAACGTCATGGCGTTCGTCCTGAGCTCGATCCTGATCAAGACGAACCTCGCCAAGCGGCTTGCGCTCGGCCTCGTCACGCGGTGGGGGACGGGGGCGATCCCGACGCTCCTCGCGTTCCTCGTCCTGCAGCTGGCCCTGGCCCCGCTGATCCCGGCGACGGCGGCCCGCTCGGTCATCACGCTGCCGATCCTCCTCGTCGTGGCGGCCATCTACGGCGCGAGCGCCGAGACGCCGAACAACGTCGGGAGGAACCTGTTCCTGCAGAGCCTCCTCGGGATCAACATCTTCTCGTCGGGGTTCATGACGGGGAGCACGGCGAACCTGATCGCCCTCTCGTTCATCTTCGGGATGACCGGCAAGAAGGTCTACTACTCCGACTGGCTCTTCGCCGCGCTCCCGGTCGCGATCGTGGCGATGGCGATCGCCGGGTGGATCGGGCCGAAGCTCCTCTTCCGGATCGAGCCCGAGAATCTCAAGCCCCGGATCGCGGGCGGCATGGAGGCGTTCCGGGAAGAGCTCGCCAGGCTCGGCCCGCTCTCGGCGATGGAGAAGAAGGGGGCGGCGATCTTCGGCGTCGTCATCTTCCTCTGGGTGACCGACCGGTTCCACATGGGCTGGTTCGGCTTCGAGATCAGCCCGGTCCTGGCGGCGATCGTCGGGGGGATCCTCGCCTTCCTGCCGCGCGTCGGGATCCTGAAGTGGAGCGAGGCCGACATTCCCTGGAACCTGATGCTCTTCAGCGCGGGCGCGTACGCCGGCGGCCTCGCCCTCGACTCGACGGGCGCGGCCCGGTGGGTGATCGGGAAGATCTTCGCCGCGGCGAACTTCGGCCCGGGGACGAGCTTCTGGCCCGTCTACATGGCCGTCATCGCCATCAACCTCGTCTCGCACTACTTCTTCACGTCGAAGACGATGCGGACGATCATCATGATCCCGTTCATCATCGGCATCGCGCAGCAGCTCGGCTGGAACCCGCTCTGGCTCGCCCTGCCGTCGGCGTTCACGATCGACTGGGTCATCGGCCTGCCGATCAGCGGCAAGCCGAACGTCATCTTCCTGACGACGGGGCAGTACTCGGTCCTCGACAACGTCAAGTACGGCGCGGTGATGACCGTCGTCGGCATCCTCCTCTTCTGGGTCTTCGGCTTCACGTGGTTCCGCTTCCTCGGGGTCACGCCGGGGTTCGGGGGCTGAGATGGGAGCGCGCATGCTCGTGACGAAGACGGGGCGACCCGCGTTCGGCCAGTGGGCCCCGGGATCCGACCGCCCGCCGGTTCCCCTCGTCCTCCCTGCTCTCTACCTCGTCCTGGCGGCCCTCGTCGCGGGGCCGGCCGCCGGGGCGACCGTGACCCGCTACGCCGAGGAGATCCGACTCTCCCGCGACGGCTCGGCCGCGGTCACTCTCGACGTCGCCGTCTCGGGGACGCCGGGAGAGTCCGTCCGTCTGCCGTTCGGGCACGCAAAGGCGGACCTGGCGACTCTCCGGGTCGCCGGAGCGCTCTCTCCGCGGGTCGAGCAGCTCGAGGGCGGCCTGCCGGTTCTCGTGGTCACCCTCCCGCCCGAGCCCGGGCCGCTCGAGGTCCGGGTCACCGTCCCGGTCTTCGTCGCCCCGGGGAAGGCGAAGGCGTTCGGGAACCGCGTCCTCTCCTACGAGCTCGTGAACGCCACCACCGGCTCCTGCGGGCGGTACGAGGGGACCTTCCTCGTTCCGGAGGGGTTCCGGGTGAACACCATCGTCGAGACGGTTCCTGCCGAGTCGGAGAACGCCGCCACGCGGCCCTTCGAGGTCGTCCGCGTCGACGGCCGCGACGGCGTGCGTCTCGTGGAGCCGAGCCTCGACCCTGCCAGGAGAGTGGCCGCGAAGATCCGCTTCAAGCCCGCGGCCCACTCGCCGCTCTTCCCCGGCCTGCTCCTCGCCGTGGGAGCCCTGTACCTCTACCGGTTCCGCGACCTCGCGGGAGGTGCCCGTTGACGATCCTCTTCCGCCGCACGCGGGCCCTCGAGGCCCAGATCGACCAGTTCCTGGACGCCGTCAGCGAGGGGTGCCTCGTCTTCGAGCAGGGGGTCGACGACTACCTCCGCCACGACGAGGCGAGCTTCGAGGAGCGCCGGAAGGCGATCGGCGTCTTCGAGGCGAAGGCCGACGAGCTCCGCCGCGAGGTGGAGACGCGCCTCTACGCCGAGTCGCTCATCCCCGACCACCGGGGCGACGTCCTCGGCCTGCTCGAGAACCTCGACAACGTGATCGACCAGGCCAAGAGGACGCTGGGCCAGTTCGAGGTGGAACGGCCCGACGTCCCCGAGGACCTCGCGCCGGACTACCTCGCGCTCGCGAGGGCCTGCACCCAGGCGACGCAGCACCTCGTCGACGCCTGCCGGGCCTTCTTTCGCGAGATCACCGCCGTGCGGAGCCACATCCACAAGGTCTACTTCTTCGAGAAGGAGGCGGACCGGCTCGCGGACTCCCTGAAGCGGAAAGTCTTCGCGAAGGACCTCGAGCTCGCGCGGAAGATCCACCTTCGCTACTTCTGCCTCCACGTCGAGACGGTCTCGGACCGGGCCGAGGAAGTGGCCGACCGGCTCGCGATCTACACGATCAAGCGGACGATCTAGGGCGGGAGGCCGGGAATGTCCTGGATCTACCTGACGAGCGGCCTCTTCCTGGGTTGGTCGCTCGGTGCCAACGATGCCGCGAACCTCTTCGGCACGGCGGTCGGGACGAAGATGCTGCGCTTCCGGACGGCGGCGATCGTCGGGAGTATCTTCGTCGTCCTCGGCGCCGTCGCGGGGGCGCAGGGAACGTCGCGCACCCTCGGGCGGCTCGGGGCGATCGACGCCCCGGCGGGGGCGTTCATGGTCGCGCTCGCGGCGGCGCTGGCGGTCGTCCTCCTCCTGACCAAGAGCGGGCTCCCCGTCTCGATCACGCAGGCGATCGTCGGCGCGATCGTCGGCTGGAACCTCTTCACCGGGCGGCCGACCGACCTGACGACCCTCGGCCAGCTCGTGTCATCGTGGCTGATCAGCCCCCTCCTGGCGGCCGTGTTCGCGGGGGTCCTCTTCGCCCTCACGCGGGCCGCGCTCCGCCGGCTGAAGGTCCATCTCCTCGAGGTCGACGCCTGGACCCGGGGCGCGCTCGTCGCCGCGGGGGCGTTCGGCGCCTTCAGTCTCGGGCAGAACGACATCGCCAACGTCATGGGGGTCTTCGTCCGCGTCTCCCCCTTCCCCGAGACGACCCGTTTCGGCCCCTTCGGCGCGACGAGCGTCGAGATGCTCTTCCTCCTCGGCGGGATCGCGATCGCCGTCGGCATCTGCACCTACTCGCACCGGGTCATGCTCCGGCTCGGCTCCGGGCTGACGTCGCTCTCGCCCCTCGGCGCGCTGATCGTGGTCCTGGCGGCGGCGACGGTCCTCTTCGTCTTTGGCTCTCCCGACCTGCAGCGGCTCGTGAGGGCCTGTCACCTGCCGGGCTGGCCCCTGCTGCCCGTCTCGGCGACGCAGGCGGTCGTCGGCGCGATCCTCGGGATCTCCGTCGTGAGGCGGAGCGGGATCCGGGCGAACGTCCTGGGACGGATCGCCCTGGGCTGGCTCGTGGCGCCGGTGGCGGCGCTCGGGATCGCGCTCGTGGGCCTCTTCGTCCTCCAGAACGTCTTCGAGCTGCCGGTCAGCGCGACGCCGCGGCCCGCCGCGGCGGCTGGAGTGGTGGCCGGCACCCCTGCGTCCTGACGACCCGACCCTGGCCGTGCGGTAGCCCGCCGAAGCGTCTCGAAATACCCTGGCACGGCCCCGATCGCCCAGGTCGCTCCTGCGCCTGGGGGGCTACGGGTGCGGCACGAACCTTGTATGGTTGGGTCTCTGTGACGCTCCGCCTGAAGCTCTTCGTCCTGATCGGGGGCCTTCTCGCCCTGATGGTGGGGGCCGAGTGGCTCCTCGTGGAGACCCTCACGAAGGACCTGCGCGTCGAGGTGAGCGCCGTGGCGACTTCGGTGGGGAAGGACGTCCTCAAGGTCCTCCAGGAGGGCCAGGGCCGGGTCGTGAAGCTTCCGGCGGAGGGAGGGCTGCAGCGGATCGTCGTCCACGACGAGTCCCACGCCGAAGCCCTGCCGAAGCGTGCCGAGGGGACGCCGGAGACGAAGGTCGTGACGCAAGCCGAGACCCCGCGGGTCGTCGGGACGGCGAGCGGGGAGCACGTGAAGCGGTTCGTCGTGACGACCGTCCAGACGGACGGGGACGGGACGACGCACTCGACGAAGAGCTGGACCTCCTCGGGGGCGGCCGGATTCCTCTTCGTCGAAGGGCCGGCCGCCCGGACGCGCATCCTCATACCGGGAACCGGTGTGACGGACGCCGTCGCCCGCTTCCGGACCCGCCTCGTCCTCGGCTCCCTGGGGATCGTGGCCTTCGGTCTCCTGGCGGCCGCCCTCGTGGCGCACCGGGTGACGCGTCCTCTCGTCGAGCTCTCCCGCGCGGCGCGAACGGTCGGCGAAGGGGTGTTCGGGGCGCAGGTGGCGAAGCGCGAGGGGGGCGAGGTGGGCGAGGCGATCGCCGCCTTCAACCAGATGTCCTCCCGCCTGGAGGCCCTCGAGGGCGAGGCGCTCGCGCTGAAGGAGCGCGAGCACCTCGGAGAGATGGGCGAGGTCGCTCGCGGCATGGCGCACGCCCTGCGCAACCCCCTCCACGCCGTCGGCCTCTCGGTGGACGAGCTGGCGGCCCGCCTCCCGGACGACCCCGGCGCGGCCGAGATGGCGGCCGCCGCCCGCCGCCAGATCGCGGGGGTCGACGGGACGATCCGGTCTTTCCTTGCGCTGGCGGCGGAGGGCGGAACCGAGGAGAACGTCGACGTGCGGGAGCTCGCCGAGGAGGTCGCACTCTCCGCGCTCCAGGGCGCCCTCGGCCGGGTGCGCGTCTCCGTCGAGGCGGGCGAGGCCCGGCCGCGGCTCGCCGCGGTCGCGCCCGAGCTGCGCGCCGCGCTCCACGCTCTCGTCGTGAACGCCGTCGAGGCGAGCCCCGAGGGTGCCCGGGTCGCCGTCCGGGTCGCGGCGCGGGACGGAGGCGGCGCGCGGGTGACGGTCGAGGACGAGGGGCCGGGCCTTCCGGCCGAGGTGCGCGTTCGTCTTTTCACACCCCACGTGACGACGAAGCCGAGCGGCTCGGGGATGGGCCTCTTCCTCGCCCACCGGATCGCCACGACGCGTTACGGTGGCGGCCTCGCGCTCGAGGAGCGCCTTCCCTGCGGGACGCGGGCCGTCCTCGACCTCGGCCCGCGAACGGGAGGACGCCCTGGCTGAGGCCCGCATCCTCCTCGTGGAGGACGAGATCGACCAGCGGAAGCTGGTGGCCGGGATCCTGCGGGGAGAGGGGTACTCCGTCGCCGAGGTCGGCTCGGTCGACGCCGCGCTCGCGGATCTCTCTGCCGCCCCCGTCGATCTCGTCGTCTCCGACTGGAAGCTCCCGGGGCGCGACGGGATGGAGCTGCTGGCCGAGGTGAAGGGGCGCTTCCCCGAGACGGGGTTCCTGATGGCGACGGCCTACGGGACGATCGCGCACGCCGTCTCGGCGGTCAGGTCGGGCGCCGACGACTACCTGACGAAGCCGTTCGAGCGGGCGGCGCTCCTTCTCGCCGTCGAGAGGACGCTCCGCTCGCGCCGGCTCGTCGACGAGAACCGGCGCCTCTCCGAAGAGGTGCGCGACCGGGACCGGCTCGTCGACCTCGTCGGCAAGAGCCCTTCGATGGAGCGGCTCTACCGGCAGGTGGAAAAGCTCGCCGGGACCGATGCGACGGTCCTCCTGGCGGGCGAGAGCGGCACGGGCAAGGAGCTTGCCGCGCGGGCCCTCCACGCCCTCTCCCGCCGGCGCGCGGGACCGTTCGTGGCGGTGAACGCGGCGGCAATCCCCGAGACGCTCGTCGAGTCGGAGTTCTTCGGCGCCGAGAAGGGGTCGTACACCGGCGCCGACCGGATGAGAAAGGGAAAGCTCGAGCAGGCGCAGGGGGGGACGCTCTTTCTCGACGAGCTGGGCGAGCTGCCGCTTTCGATGCAGCCGAAGCTCCTGCGCGCGCTCCAGGAAGGGGTCGTGACGCGGATCGGGGGCTCGGTGGAGGTCGCCACCGACGCGCGGATCCTCGCCGCCACGAACCGCGACCTCGAGGCCGGAGGTGGCGGCCGGCCGCTTCCGCGAGGACCTCTACTACCGCCTCAACGTCGTCTCGGTCACCCTCCCGCCGCTGCGCGAGCGGCGCGAGGACATCCCGCTCCTCGTCCGGCACTTCGTCGCGCGGACCGAGCGGCGCTACGGCATCCGCGTCGAGCCGTTCCCGTCCGTCCTGCTCGGCCGGATGGTCGATCACGCCTGGCCCGGAAACGTCCGCGAGCTGGCGAACGTCGTCGAGCGGCTCGTTCTCCTCTCGGAGGGGGGCCGGGTGTCGGAAGGCGACCTCCCGGGCTCGCTCGGCGGGAAGGCCCCGGCCGACGCCGGCTGGAAGCTCCCTCCCGGCGGCGTCTCCTGGGAGGAGCACGAGAAGGACGCCCTCCGGCAGGCGCTCGAGCTCTCCGGCGGCAACCGAGCCCGCGCGGCGCGGCTTCTCGACCTGCCCTACAAGGCGTTCCTCTACAGGCTCGAGAAGTTCGGTCTGGCCCCGGCGGAAGACGCCTGAGGGCGGGCTTCCCGATTTCGGAAGCGGTTTCCCCATTTGGGGAGATCCGAACCGGGATCGAGGCGTACGCCGGCTGGCCCGCCCCTTGCGATTGGACGAGAGGAACCGGCTCGCGCCGGCAAACAGAAAACGGAGGATCACCATGAAGCTCTCCCGCACGATTCCCGGCGCCGCTCTCGGCGCCCTGACCTTCGGAGCCGTCCTCACCCTCGCCGCTCCGCTCCTCCCTTTCGGGCAGACCGCGCAGGCGGGTGAGAAGCAGGAGGAGACGACGGTCACGATCTCCACCTCGAAGGACAAGGAGGCGACCGTCCTGAAGCTCGAGCCGATGAAGGCGGGGGAGACGAAGACGGTGACCTCCGAGGCGGGCAAGCCGGTCACCGTCACGCGGACGGAGGAGGGCTACACCATCAAGACCGGCGACCGCGAGATCAAGGTGAAGACCTCGATCGACGGCGAGGGGCCGCACGTCCTCGTTCCGGGTGGAAAGGAAGTCCACGTCGTGAAGGGGCACCACTGCGGCGAAGGCGAGGCCGCGAACATGGTCTTCGTCGGTGACGACGAGAAGAAGGTGATCGTGAAGAAGCACGCCTACGCCTTCACGACCGGCGAGGACGCGCCGAAGGCGGTGGCGGCCGACGTCCTGAAGAAGGCGGCGCCGAAGAGCCTCGAGAGCCTCGACCGGCCGACCCGGGACGCCGTGGAGAGGGTCCTCCAGGAGATGCTCGACACGGGGACCGTCTTCGCGCCGGGAGCGATGACGATGTCGTGGCACGCGAAGGAGGGCGGGGAAGAGGGGGCTGGCGGCGAGCGCGTCAAGGTGATGGTCATCCAGGAGAAGAAGGACGACGCCGCGAAGAAGTAGCGCGCCGCCGGGCGGAACTCTCCGTCAGTCCTTGCGATTCCGGTTTCCCTTCCAGTCTCATCTCGGTGAAGGCTGGGGCGAACGAGGTTCGTCCCGGCCTTCGCACGTCACGACCGGTCGGCGAGGGAGACAGGAGGGACCGGAGAGACCTGGAAAACCGGAAGAACCGGGAGAACCGGGAAGACCGGGAAGACCGGGAAGACCGGGAAGACCGGAGAGACCGGAGAGACCGGAGAGACCGGAGAGACCCGTTCCAGGACATCTCACCGTGCCGCACGAGTCGCAGACGGGAGGGATGTCCCACGGCGGCCCTGCGCGCCCGCGACCCACATCGGCCCCGCTGCGCGGGCCGCCGGGGCGAGCGCGAACGCCTCGCTCCGCTCGTTGCACGCGCGCGCTCGCCTGGTCCGGCGGCCTGCTCGCGGAGCCGTGCGGGTCCCCGCGGGTGCTCGAAGCCGCTCGCGGGACACCCCTCCCGCCCGCTCGGACCCCCGGCAACAGAGCTTTCGGAAGCGCACGGGGTCAGGTCTTGATTCTATGTTATAGCCGCAGCAGAGAACCGAAAGTTGCCGAGTCTCTCTCTGATGTCTAGCTTCAGTAGAGTGTAGAGCGTAGACCAGACCCCTTCGGTGCGGCCGCCGGAGGCGGCTCTCTGCGGATCGCTGATGCGCGCCGGCCGCGGGTGGGGCGGTGCGTCTCGCGAGCCGCCCCCGAGCACCGCCGGGGACCCGCTCGAGCTCGCGAGGACCGGGCGGGGATGAAGCCCGCGCGCGTGTTTGACGAGCGGCGCGAGGAGTTCGCGCGGGCGCCCCGCCCGGCCGGAGCGAGCTCGGAAGCGGGTCGGCGGAGCGCAGCAGGCGGCGGCGAGACGTACCGTCCCGCACGCGGCCCCCTGTCGAAGCGACGTGACGGTGAAGCTGGCGTCTCTCGGTCTCTCGGTCTCTCGGTCTCTCGGTCCTCCGGTCCCTCGGGTCCCTCGGGTCCCTCGGGTCCCAGGCGAATACCGGCGCGAGCCGCTTGACACCGCCGGGACGCAGCACCACCTTTTGGATAGCCGGAGAGTGTGCGAGTCGTCTACGCCGGTCAGCGGCTGGACGGAGTCTCCGCCGGAGGCCAGGATGATCGTCGGGATCGGCACCGATCTCCTCGACGTCGGGCGGATGGCCCGGGAGCTGGCGCGTCAGGGGGCCGGGTTTCGGGACGACGTCTTCACGCTGGCGGAAATCGCCTATTGCGAAGGGATGGGACAGCCTGCGCAGCACTTCTCGGCACGCTTCGCTGCGAAGGAGGCGTTCTGGAAGGCGGTCGGGCCGGGGCCGGAAGGGGTCTCGCTCAAGGACGTGGAGGTGGAGCGCGAAGCCGGGGGACGGCCCCGGCTCGTGCTTCAGGGGCGCGCCCTGGCGGCCGCCGGAAGGCTGGGTGTCCGGGGGGTCTTCGTTTCGCTGTCGCACACGACGACGCTCGCGTCGGCGACCGTCGTCCTCGAAGGGTGATCGGAGGGGAAGGAGGGTCGGATGGGCAACGGAGAGGAGGTGGGGACGGCGATCCTGGAGGCCGCCGGGGCCGTCGCCCGTCCCCCGAACATCGGGTCGTGGGAGGAGGCGGGGAGGGGCTTCGACTGGGTTCTCGCGGAGCGCGAGCTCGGGTGGGGCCGGGGGGACCCGGTCAACATCGGCTGGAACCTGTCGGACCGGATCTGCCGTCGCGGCCTCGCTCAGAAGACGGCTCTCTTCTGGGAAGGGGCCGAGGGGCAGGAGAGGAAATACACCTTCGACGACCTGCGGGTCCTCTCGAACACGGTTGCGGCGTGGCTCTCGGCGAAGGGAGTGAATCCGGGTGAGCGCGTCTGCCTTTTCCTCGACCGTGTCCCGGAGCTCTATCTCGCCTTCGTCGGCATACTGAAGCTCGGCGCGGTCGTCCAGCCCCTCTTCTCGGCCTTCGGCGAGGAGTCGCTCGCGACGCGGCTGCTGGACGCGGGGACCTGCTGCGTGATCACGCAGAGGAAGCACCTGCCGAAAGTGCGGCGGGCCCGGGCCCAGCTTCCCGGCCTGCGGCTCGTCGTCGTCGTCGACGCGGGAGACGCCAGGCTCGGAGAGGGCGAGGTCGCGCTCGAGCTCGACGCCGCGCCGCGCGTCGAAGAGTACGAGGTGTTCCCGGCGGGACCGGAGACGCCTTCGGTTCTCCACTACACCTCGGGAACGACGGGCCAGCCGAAGGGGGCTCAGCACGTCCACCGCTCGCTCGTCTCGCAGTACCTGACGACGAGGTGGGTCCTCGACCTGAACGAGGACGACGTCTACTGGTGCAACGCCGACCCGGGGTGGGTGACCGGGACGTCGTACGGGATCATCGGCCCCTGGGCCTGCGGCGCGACGCAGGTCGTCCTCGACGCGGGGTTCGGCGCCGAGCGGTGGTACGCGTTCCTCGAGAAGCGCCGGGTGACCGTCTGGTACTCGGCGCCGACGGCGATCCGCCTCCTGATGAAGGAAGGGCTCGCGCCGGTGCGGCGCCACGACCTCTCGGCGCTCCGGCACCTGGCGAGCGTCGGCGAGCCGCTCAACCCCGAGGCCGTGCACTGGTCGCGGGAAGCCCTCGGCCTGCCGTTCCACGACACGTTCTGGCAGACCGAGACGGGCTGCATCGTCGTGTCGAACTACCCCGGCATGCCGATCAAGGCGGGCTCGATGGGCAGGCCCTTCCCCGGCATCACGGCGGCGATCCTCGACCTGAAGACGTTCGAGCCTCTGTCCGAGCCGGGGCGGGTCGGGATGATCGGCCTTCGTCCCGGCTGGCCCTCGATGATCCGCGGCTACTGGAACAACCCGGCGGGCTACGCGAAGAAGTTCGCGAACGGGTGGTACCTGACGGGGGACCGCGGGACCTTCGACGCCGACGGCTACTTCTGGTTCATCGGCCGCGACGACGACGTCATCAACACGGGCGGCCACCTCGTCGGACCGTTCGAGGTGGAGTCGGCTCTGCTCGAGCATCCGGCCGTCGCCGAGTCGGCCGCGGTGGCGAAACCCGACCCGGTGAACATGGAGGTCGTCAAGGCGTTCGTCACGCTCAAGCCCGGGCACGAGGCCTCTCCCGACCTCGAGCTCGAGATCATGAACTTCGTCCGCAAGCGCCTCTCTCCGATCGCCATGCCGCAGGAGATCGCCTTCGTCCCGTCGCTCCCGCGAACGCGGAGCGGGAAGATCGTGAGGCGGGTCCTGCGCGCCCAGGAGTTCGGCGAGCCGCTCGGCGACGTCTCGACGCTGATGGAGGACTGAACGATGGACGACCTTCGGATCGCGATCCTGGACTACGTCCGCCGCGAGTACCTCGAGGAGGACGACGAACGGACGCTGTCGCCGACGACGCGCCTCATCTCGGGCGGCATCGTCGACTCCTTCTCGATGGTCTCGCTCAAGCGCTTTCTCGAGCGGAAGTACGACGTGAAGATCCCCGACGCCGACGCCTCGCCCGAGGCGTTCGACACCGTCGACTCGATCGCGGCCCTCGTCGAGCGCCTCGCGGCGGTGAAGGCGTGACCGTGGAGACCGCCGTCGCGCCCTCCGCCACCGCCACGTTCCGCGAGGTCTACCGCACCGAGCTCGACGCGATCCGCGCGGCCGGCCTCTTCAAGGAGGAGCGCTTCATCCACGGCCCGCAGGGGGCCGAGATCGAGGTCGAGTTCCCCGCGGGCGCCGCGCCGAAGAAGGTCCTGAACCTCTGCGCGAACAACTACCTCGGCCTCTCCTCGCACCCCCGCGTCGTCGCGGCCGCTCACGCGGGCCTCGACAGGCGGGGGTACGGGATGTCCTCCGTCCGCTTCATCTGCGGGACGCAGGACATCCACCGTCAGCTCGAGAGCCGCCTGACGGCGTTCCTCGGGACCGAGGAGACGCTCCTCTTCTCCTCCTGTCTCGACGCGAACGCCGCCGTCTTCGAGGCGCTCTTCGGAGAGAAGGACGTCCTGATCGCCGACCGCCTCGTCCACGCCTCGATCGTCGACGGGATGCGCCTCTGCAAGGCGATGACCGATACCTACAAGCACTCGGATATGGGGCACCTGGCGGTGAAGCTCCACGAGCACGCGGACAAGCGCTTCCGGGTCGTCATCACCGACGGCGTCTTCTCGATGGACGGCGACCTCGCGAAGCTCGACGAGATCGTGGCCCTCGCCGAGGAGCACGGAGCGCTGACGTTCGTCGACGACTCCCACGCGTCGGGCTTCATCGGCAGGACGGGACGTGGGACGCCCGAGCACTTCGGCGTCCTCGGCCGGGTCGACCTGATCACGACGACGTTCGGCAAGGCGCTCGGCGGGGCCTCCGGCGGCTGCATCAGCGGTCGAAAGGAGCTGGTCGACCTCTGCCGCCAGCGGGCGCGGCCGTACCTCTTCTCGAACACTCTCGCCTCGGTCATCGTCTCGGGGACTCTGGAGGTCCTCGACCTCGTCTCGGAGACGACCCAGCGGCGCGACCGCCTCGAGGAGAACACGCTCTTCTGGCGGAAGGGCCTCACCGAGGCGGGCTTCGACGTCAAGGCGGGTGCGAGCCCGATCGTCCCGGTGATGCTCTACGACGCGAAGCTCGCTCAGGACGTGGCGCGCGACCTCTTCGCCGAGGGGGTCTACGTCGTCGGCTTCTTCTTCCCGGTCGTGGCGAAGGGGCAGGCGCGCATCCGGACGCAGCTCTCGGCGGCCCACACGCGGGAGCAGCTCGAGAGGGCCCTGGCGGCCTTCGTGAAGGTCGGAATGAAGCACGACATCCTCGGGAAGACGAAGGCCGAGATGGCGGCCCGGTACGGGCTCTGACGGGCTCGGGAGGAGGCGACGATGCAGCCGAGGCGGATCCTCGAAGTCCCCATCCCCGACGGGGTCGAACCGAAGGGGGACGACCTGGAGCTCCTGAAGGCGGTCTTCCAGGCGCTCACGGCGCTGCGCGTCTCGCAGGGGCGCGACTGGCTGCCGAAGGTGAAGGAGCTCGAGAAGGACGGGTGGACGGTGCGCTGGGGGCTCGTGTGGCAGGCGGAGGTCAAGCGAGGCGAGGAGTACGAGCAGGCGACGGGTCGGACGCTCGACGAGGCTCTCGGCAGCGTTTCCCAGACGGTGGCCGCCGAGTTCGCCGGGCACGTCCCCTGAGGCGACGCGCGGGAGTGCCCGGAGGGCCGCGGCGAGGCCGCGGCCCTCCAGGACCGGGAAGAAGGAAATCTACGGGCGCTCGCGGACCGGTGATCGCGAACCCGAGATCTGGGGATCGGCCTTTGCGGCCTCGGCGGCCGCCGCTGCTGCCTCGAGTGCCGCTTCGTCCCGCTCGCGCCACGCCTGCGCCCAGCCGGCTCTCTCGGCCGTCGTCAGGTTGACCGTCCCGTCGGGGTTGTACGTCCCGTTCGCCACGAGGCGCCGCCGGGCCTCCTGCGTGAGGGATGCCGGCATCGTGGAGCGCGGGCCCTCGGGAACGAACTCCATTCCCTCGCCGATCGGCTCGAAGCCCTTGAACGCTTTCCGGACTCCCTGGACGAGGAAGGAGAACTCCACGTCCTTCGACGCCTCGACGACGATCTCCTTTAGGTCGATGCTCGTGACCGCGAACGTGGCCTGCCTGCCGATCGGGGTGACCTGGACGGTGATCCCCTCCGGGTCGGTCACGAAGCGGAAGGAGACGGGAACGGCGATGCGGGCGGAGCCGTTGACGAAGCGGCTGCGACCCCGGAAGTAGGTCCCGGACTCGGGTCCCTCGAGGGCGACGTAGCGGATCACCTGCGTCGGCTCCTCGGGGTGCGGCTCGACGAAGTACTTCGCTCCCGTCCCGCCCATGTCGCCTTCGGAGAAGACACCGTAGGTCAGGTAGCCGAGGCGCCCTATCGCCATGGTGCCGCCCCCGGTCCCGATCTTGGCGCCGGCGACACCCGCATAGGCCGAATGCCCGAGCACACCGTAGGCGGTTCCGGAAGCCTCGCCGCGAACCCCGGCGCTGAGGTCCGCGACTCGGGGCGGCAGGGCGGCGCCCGAGAAGCCGATGACGGCGGCGGAATCGTAATAGGTGGCGGGATTGGTCCCTTTCACGCCGTAGTTCGCGCCGGACCCGCCCACGGCCTGGCCCCAGACCCCGGCCATGCCGGGGCTCTGCGTCGTCACGATGATGCCGCGGATCCCCGATACGGTGCTGTCCGTGCTCGTCGTGTTGTCGTTCTTCACGTAGAGGATCCCGCCGGCGGTCGTGTTCCCCGACCAGCCGGCGTAGACCCCGGGATTCAGCGGTGTGCTGCCGTTCGTGCCGATGTAGTAGCCGTTGACGTCGACGATGACGTCCGTTCCCGCGGCGCCGCAGAGGATCGTGAGGAATCCCGAGGAGTCCGTCGGGACCGACGCCGCGTTCGCGAGCGACTGCCCCGCGACGTAGTTGATCGTCGAGACGAGAGGCACCGGCTGGCCTCCGCGCGGGTAGATCGCCAGGAAGCCGGCGCCCGCGGTGTTCGTGACCGTGACGTTGATGGAGTACCCGCGGGCGCCCGCCGGCAGGCCGTTGCAGGGGGCCGCTGCCGAGCTGAACTGGTAGTCACGCCCGGTGGCGGCCGCAAACGCCCCGCCCGTGAAGGGGGCTCCGCCGCGGGTGTCGATGATCCGGCACGGCGTTACCGGCATGAACGACATGACGTATCCGGCGGCGTCCGTCAGCTGCGGCGTCTCGACGGAGGGCAGTTTCGCCGACCAGCTCTTCAGCGGGGTGTCGGCTGCGGTCGCGGTTCCGGCCGAAAGCAGCAGGGAGACGGCTATCGCGAGGCATTCAGCCCGTTTTCGATGCAGTTTCATGGAGCCTCCTGTTCCAGAGCGGTTTCGTCGAGGAATTTCGCATCGGGCAGGCTAGGCCCTGCGAGCGGGGAGATCAAGGGCGGATGCACGGAGGGAAGGCCGAGGACCGCGACCGAACCGTCTATGTCGGGTTCGAGATCTCCATGGCCTTCTCCAGGAGTCCGGCTCCGAGGTCGAGGTCCACGAGCTCGAGGTTCTCCTTCACGGGCTCGGCGCGACTCGTGCCGGGAGAAATGCCCATCTACAGGTCATCCTCTCCGATCGGGACGCGCGGCGGGAGTGAACCGGGTGATCACCGCTTCGGGGGGGCACATGCGTGCCGGCGATCTCCGCTCTCAGCTCGCCCGCTGCTCCGCCGCCTTGCCTGCCTGGGCGGAGAGGGTCATCGCTCCTGCATCTCGTGCCGGACGCGCCGGAACTCGCCCTCCACGGCCTCGAAGGCCATCACGGCCTCGGGGTCGAAGTGGGTCCCGCTGCCTTCCAGGATCATCCCGCACGTCTCCTCGTGGCCGAATGCGGGCCGGTAGCACCGTTTCGACGTCAGCGCGTCGTAGAAATCGCCCACGGCGACGATGCGCGCCGAAAGAGGGATCGCCGCGCCCCCGAGTCCGTCCGGGTAGCCGGTGCCGTCCCACTTCTCGTGGTGGGACCTCGCCACGTTCACGCCCATGCGCAGGAACTGGTTGTCGGGATGCCGCCTGAGGACCGATGCCAGCGTATCGGCGCCCAGCGCGCAATGCTTCTTCATCTCCTCGAACTCCGCCGCGGTCAGCTTTCCGGGCTTCAGCAGCACGGCGTCCGGAGTGCCGACCTTCCCGATGTCGTGGAGCGAGGCCGTCTGGTACAGGTTGTCGATGAACTCCGCGGTCAGCTGCACCACGTGCAATCCCATCTGCCGCATCTGCCCGGCCAGCATCCTGGCGAAGGTCTGGACCCGCTCGATGTGGTGGCCGGTGTCGTCGTCGCGAGCCTCCGCGAGCTTGGCGAGGGCAAAGATGGTCGCGAGCTGGAATGCCGTGGCCGCTTTCACCTGGGCGGCGACCCGCTCTTCGAGCTGCACGTTGTGCGACGCGAGATCCACCTGCAGCCGCCTGAGACGCAGATGCGTCTTGACGCGTGCGAGGACCTCCTCCTCCTGGAACGGCTTGGAGACGTAGTCGACGGCGCCGACACGGAAGGCCTCGACCTTGTCGTCGGTGCCCAGGAGCCCGCTGATGAAGATGACGGGAATGCCCTTCAGCCGCTCGTCCTGCTTGAACCACCGGCAGACGTCCACGCCGGACATCTCCGGCATCTGGACGTCCAGGAGGACGAGATCGGGAGGGTCGACGGCCGCCGCCTCGATGGCGAGCCGGCCGCTCGGGACCGGCCGGGGCACGAGGCCGCCGCGCTTCAGGACCGTGGTCAGGAGCCGCAGGTTCTCGGGGGCATCGTCCACGATGAGGACGCTGCTGCCTTGCACGTCGTCCGTCACGCCCATTCTCCGTTCACTCCCTCAGGAGGTTCCGCATGCCGTCGTAGTCGAAGCCGTCCGCCATTCGCCGGAGCGAGGTGGCCAGGTCGGGGTCCGTGCGTCGAACCGTCTCCACGAGCTCGACGAGCTCGTCGTAGCGCGCGGCGGTCACCGCCTTCAGAAGCCTGTCCAGCAGGTCCCCGGGAAGTGCCCGGAGAGCCTCCCTGTCGAGGGTGCTCTCCGTCGGCTCGGCGCCGGTTCCCGTGGCGGGGGCGTACCGATCCCGGACGTCGGGAACGCCGGCGTCGAGCACCTCCCGGACCTTGCACCTGAGGTCGGCCGAGGTGAACGGCTTCGCGAGGAAGTGCGTGCCCGCTTCGAGCGCGCCGTGGTGGACGATGGCGTCGTCCGCGTAGCCCGACATGTAGAGGACCCTGGTCGACGGCCGTCTCCCGGAGAGGATCCGGGCGAGCATCCTGCCGCCCATCCCGGGCATGACCATGTCGGTCAGCAGGAGATGGATGTCGCCCGCGTGCAGCGAGCTGATCCGGAGCGCATCGTCCCCATCCCGGGCGACCAGCACCGTGTAGCCGGCTGCTTCGAGGGTCCGTCTGGCGACGTTCTGCAACGCCTCCTCATCCTCGGTCACGAGGATGGTCTCGGTTCCGGTCGCCTGCGTCGGGACCGTTGCCAGGACCGTGGCCGGCGCTGCGGGGGCCGGGAACTCACGCGGCAGGTAGACCTTGAAGGTGGTCCCCAGGCCCGGCTCGCTGTAGACCCAGATGTTGCCGCCGCTCTGCTTGACGATGCCGTAGGCGGTGGACAGGCCGAGTCCCGTCCCCTTTCCCAATTCCTTGGTGGTGAAAAACGGCTCGAAGATCCTCTCCCTGGTCTGCTGGTCCATGCCGCAGCCCGTGTCGGTGACCGCGAGCCGGACGTACGACCCCGGTTTCACTCCCACCTGGCGCGCCGCGTCCTCCTCGCCGATCTCCACGTTCGAGGTCTCGATCGTGAGCCTGCCTCCCTCGCGCATCGCATCGCGTGCGTTGACCACCAGGTTCACGAGCACCTGCTCGATCTGCCCCGGATCGGCCAGGGTCCGCCAGAGGTCCGGCGCGAGCGTCTGCACCAGGGTGATGTCCTCGCCGAGGATCCGTCGGAGCATCTTCTCGACCCCCTCGGAGACCTGGTTCAGGTCCAGGGGCACCGGCTGCAACACCTGCCTGCGGCCGAAGGCCAGGAGCTGGCGGGTGACCGCCGAGGCGCGCTCGCCGGCCTTCTTCACCTCCAGGAGGTCGTTCCGGACGGGGTCGCCCTCCGGCATGCCTTCGATCGCGAAGCTCGTGTATCCCAGGATCACGGAGAGGAGGTTGTTGAAGTCGTGAGCCACGCCGCCCGCGAGGCTGCCGATCGCCTCCATCCTCTGCGAGGCCCGAAGCTGCTCCTCCAGCTTCGCGCGCTCCTTCTCGGACTGCCTTCGCTCGGTGATGTCGCGGACGCTCGCCAGGAGGGACGGCTGGCCTGCAAAGTCGAACCGGTTGGCGCGGATCTCCACGTGAATCTCGCTTCCGTCCTTACGCCGGTGCCGCCATTCGAACGACGTCCCCCCCTCCAACGCCTCCTTCACGCGCACCGCTGCGAGGCTTTCCAGGTCCGGCGCGGCGAGTTGGTTTACGCCCATCGCGAGGAATTCCTCGCGCGAGTAGCCGTACCGCGTGACGGCGGCTTCGTTGACCGCCTCGATCCGGCCGTCCGTTCCCACGACGATCAGGGCGTCGGGGGCGCATTCGAAGAGGGAGCGGCTGCGCGCCTCACTCTCCAGAAGCGCCTCTTCCGCCCGCTTGCGATCGGTGATGTCCCAGGAGACGCCCAGCAGTCCCACGATCTCGCCGTCCGTGTTTCTGACCGGCGCCTTGATCGTGCTGATCCAGGTCCCGACGCCTTCCTGGCTGTACCTCTCTACGAATTCCTCCGTCTTTCCGGTGTCCATGACGCTGATATCGTCCGCGTGGTACTTGGCGGCGAGCTCCGGCGGGAACAGGTCGGCATCCACCTTGCCCACCACCTCCTCGGGCCGGATACCGAGGTCATGGGCGAGCCGTTCGTTGATCGAGACCCACCTGAAGTCCCGGTCTTTCATGAATATCTTCTGAGGAATGTTCTCCACGAGCGTTCGGTAGCCCGCTTCGCTCTTCCGCAGCGCCTCGAGCGCCCGCCTGTGCTCGGCGACTTCCGCGGCCAGCTCCGCCGTGCGCTCGGCCACCCGCGCCTCGAGCTGCTGGTTGAAAGTCCGAGGGTGTCGCGGGCGCGGGTGACCTCCGCGTTCTGCTCGACGGCGTTCTCGTACGTCGACAGCAGCATGTCGAGGATCTGCGGTCTTTCGGCCGTGATGAAGAACCGTTGCCCGGCGAAGAGGATGCCGAGACCCGGCGCGTGGGGTGCGGCCCTGCGGATCTCCTGGTTCGCGAGGACGTTCCGTACGCGGGCGAGCAGCGTGCGATCGTCGTAGGGCTTGCAGATGAAGTGGTTCGCGCCCGATTCCAGCCCCCGGATCACGTCCGTCGGGTCGGAAAGCGCGGTGAGCAGGATCACCGGCAGGTCCCGGAGCGTCTCGTCCGCGCGCAGGGCCTTGCACAGCGCGTAGCCATCCAGGTGGGGCATCACGACATCCGAGATCACCAGGTCGATCGCGTTCGCCCGGACGGCCGCGAGCCCTTCCCGGCCGTTGGCCGCGGTGACGACCGAGAAGCCCGCCTCTTCGAGGAGGTAGCGCAGCGCCTCGAGCTGGGTCGGGCTGTCCTCGACCGCCAGGATCGTCCCGGACTTCAGCGTCGTTTCCGGAGTCTCAGCCATCGGCGTCTCCCTTGCTCGCTCCACGCCGGACGGCGGTGGTCAGGAGCTGGGCGATCTTCTGCGGCGGCAGGACGAAACGTGCCGCCCCCAGCCTGATGGCCACGTCCGGCATGCCGAACACCACGCAGCTCGCCTCGTCCTGGGCGACGGTGAGCGCCCCCCGATCGGCCAGGAGCTTGAGCTCCTCGGCGCCGTCGCGGCCCATGCCGGTCAGGAGGACGCCGACCGAACGGTGGCCGAAGTGCCGGGCGACCGAGCGGAAGAGGGCCGCCACCGACGGCCGCAAGCCGTCGTCCGGCGCATCCCGGGTCGTCTGCAATTCGCCAAGCAAGCCGACACGCAGGTGATGGTCGTCGGGCGCGACGTAGACGTGGCCGGGGAGCGGGTGAACGCCGCCCACGGCCAAATGGACTGGCAACGGGGACGCCGAGCCGAGCCACTCGGCAAAGCCGGCCGTGAATCCGGCGGCGATGTGCTGGACCACGAGGATCGGGGCCGCGAAGGACGGTGACAGGTCCGACAGGATCTGCATGATGGCGGGCGGGCCGCCGATGGAAGCTCCGATCGCGACGAGGGCCGCCTGGTGGTCGATGGCATCGAGGAACATCGGCTCGGCTGCAGCCGGTTCCGCATCCGTGGCCCTCGCCCAGCGACGCACGACCCGGACCGCGGACATGGCCTTGAGGGTGTTGATGATCGCCGCTCCGTCCGCTTCGGCCTCCGCGTCACCGAGGCCCCTGGGCTTCCTCAAGGCGGCGAGGGCGCCCGCCTCCAGGGCCCGCATGGCGGTCTGCACCTGGTCGAACTGCGTGCTGGCGGTGCAGACGACGATGGGCACCGGGTTCGACGACATGATCCGCCGGGTCGTCTCGAATCCGTCGATTCCCGGCAGGTGGATGTCCATGAGGATCACGTCGGGCCGGTGTCTGGCGACGCTCGCCAGCGCTTCCTCGCCGCTGCCGGCGGTGCCGCCGACCCGGATCTGAGGGTCGGTTTCGAGGACGTAGACGAGGTAGTCCCGTATCACCCGCGAGTCTTCGACGACCAGGACCTCGATCATCGGCGCTCCTTCGGGTGTCGTTTCGAGACCTGTTTCACAAGAGTCTCCGGACGATCTCGAGCAGGTTGCCCTGGTCGAAATCGCTCTTGACGAGGTAGGCGTTGGCGCCGACGGCGATGCCGTATTCGCGGTCTTTCTGCGAGCTGAGCGCCGTGACGAGGACGACCGGCATCTCGCAGAGCGTCCTGTCGCCACGAATCCTGGACGTGAGCTCGAATCCGTTCATGCGGGGCATGTCCACGTCCGAGACCAGGAGGTCGAAGGCCTCGCTCTTGAGCCTCGTCAGCGCGTCCAGGCCGTCCACGCTGGCCACCACCTCGTAGCCCGCGCCCTCGAGGATGCTCTTGACCAGCGTCCGCGCCGTGATCGAGTCCTCGGCGATGAGAAGACGCCCGCGATGCCCGGTCGTGGTGCCGTGCGGGGCGTCGACCGGCTCGGGCATTCCGGCCGCACGCGCGGATTCCACGAGATCCGGGACACTGAGGATGGGGATGATCACTCCGTCGCCCGAGATGGAGGCGCCCGCGATGTTCCGAACCCGGGTGAGCTGCGGGCCGAGGCTCCTGACCATCACCTCCTGCTCGCCCTGCACCTCGTCGACGAGGAAGGCGATCTGCCGGTCGGCGGCGCGCACCACGACCACGGGCCGGGCCGCGCCGTTGGTCGCGCCCGGGCCGGAAAGCTCGAGAACGTCGCGCAGGCGCGCCAGCGAAACCGCACAACCGCCCAGCGTGATGGTCTGACGATTCTCCACCGTCCTGATCTCGTCCGGCTTCACCCGGGCCACGCGGACGACGCTGGCGGTCGGGATCACGAAGCGCTGGCCGGCAGCGGCGACGAGGACGCCGCGGAACGTCGCCAGCGACAGGGGCACCCGAATCCGAAACGTCGTGCCGGCACCGGGCGTCGACGTCACCCCGATCGTCCCTCCGAGCTTCTCGACCTTCTCCCGCACGATCGCGAGCCCCAGTCCTCTTCCCGACAGGTCGGTGAGGATCGCGCTCGTCGACAGGCCCGAGCGAAAGACGAGCCCGGTCAGATCGTCCCCGGCCAGCCGGGCCGCTTCGTCGGCCCCGATGAGCCCGAGGCGGACGGCGGCCCTGCCGACCGCGCCGGCATCGATCCCGCAGCCGTCGTCGGCCACCGTGAGCTCGACCCGATGCCCCTCGACGGATGTCACCGTGATCGTGACGGCGCCCCGGCCGGGCTTGCCCAGCTCACGCCGGGCGTCGGGAGCCTCGATGCCGTGGTCCACGCAGTTGCGAAGAAGGTGGATGAGCGGGGCCTTGAGCTCGTCGAGGACCCGGCGGTCGATCTCGATGTCCTCCCCGCTGACGAGGAGGTCCGCCTCCTTGCCCTGCTCCCGTGCGAGATCGTGCACGACCCCGGGAAGTGTGCCGAGCAGGTACGAACAGGGGAGCAGGAGAACCCTCCTCGTCTCCTCGAGGAGTCTCTCGGTGATGGCCGCCAGGGAGAGCGCGTCCTGGTGCGCGACCCCGGCCACCTTCCGGAGCGAGCTCTCCAGCGTCCGGGTGAAAAGCAGCTCGGATTCGAGGACGTCGGACCCGCCCGTCGTCCCTCCACGACCCCGGCGGTGCCGCCCCGCCTGGCGGACACGTCCCCGGTTCCAGGAGGCGAGGTCGGTGGCGAGCGCGCGGAGCTCGGCGGTGCGTCCGCTCGCGGCGATCCTCGCGCCGACCAGCTCCTCGACCGCGAGCAGGATGGCGCCGAGCTTTCGCGTGGAGACGCGGACCGTCTCCGGTGCCGCGGTTTCCGTAGCGGGCTGCGAGGCAGGGACCCCCGGGGCCGCGGGTGGCACGGTCGCAGCCGGATCCGCATGGGCGCTCGAGGCGGATGGCCGAGACACGTCGGCGCCCGCCGGCGTGTCGGTCCGCGTGTCGACCGTTCCCCGGACGACGCGCCGGAGAGCTGCAAGCGCCTTTTCCCGGCTTTCCTCGCCATCCGGCGACGGCGCAGCGCCGGGGTTCCTGCACAGGCTGGCAAGCACACCGAGCGCGGGATGGAGGAGGTCGAGCTGCTCCTCGGACAACGTCAGCTCTCCGCGCTTCATGGCCGCAAAGACGCTCTCGAGTCCCTGGCAGAGCGCCTCCACGTCCGCGAGGCTCACCGATCGCGCCGCACCCTTGAGCGAATGGGCTTCCCGGAAGACGGACTCGACGATGGAGGCGCGCTCTTCGTCGCTGGCGCGCACGATACTCAGAAGGCCGGCGGTGATCGCCTCGATGTGCTCGGCCGCTTCGACCTTGAAGGTCTCGCGCAGCCTCGCCAGGAACTCTTCCTTCTTCTTGTCCATGCGACCCTCCGCCGGCCTCCCGCTCCGGCTCAGGCCTCCACTCTCTGTTTCTCCACCAGGGCCCTGAGCCGTCCGCCGAGCTCCTGCAGGCTCTTCGCCGACCCTTCGAGCTGCCGGGTGCTCGCCAGGTTCTCGCCGGTGGCCTGCCGGATGTTGGCGATGGCCGAGGCGATCTGCTCCATGCCGATGAGCTGCTGCTGAACCGACGCGGCGACCTGTGAGGCGGCCAGCGCCGCCTCGTTGACGCCGCCCGTGAGGTCCCGCGTCGCCTCGCCCGCGTCGGTGGCCTGCTTGACCCCGGCGGCGACCGCCTTGGTCCCCTGCTCGGTGGCCATGACCGCGGCGCTCGTCGCCTTCTGCACCTCCATCAGGATGGTCCGCACCTGCGTGGTCGCCTGCCGCGACTGCTCGGCCAGGCTCCGGACCTCCTGCGCCACGACCGCGAAGCCCTTGCCGTACTCGCCGGCGCGGGTCGCCTCGATGGCGGCGTTGACGGCCAGCAGGTTCGACTGCTCGGCGAGGTCGTTGACCGTCGCGATGATCTCGCCGATGGCCTGGCCCTGCTCGGAGAGCCGGACCACACCTTCCGCGATCGACTCCATCTGCTCGCGGATGCCGCTCATCCCGTCGAACGTCTCGATGACCGCCTTGCGGCCGGTCTCGGAAACGGCGCTGGCCTTCCGGGCGGTCTCCTGGACCGTCTTCGCCGTCTGGCTGGCGAGGTGGGCGGTCTGCTTCACCTCCTCGGTCGTGGCGGAGGTTTCGGTCACGGCGGTGGCGACTTCCGCCGCGCTCGCGGCGACCTGGGAGACGGCGGAGAGGATCTCGGTCGACGAGGTGGCGAGGACGCCGAAGCCGCTCTGCAGCTCGCTGAGCAGGCCCCGCAGATTGGCGATCATCTTGTTCAGGTTGTTCTTGAGGACGTTGAAATCGCCCTGGTACTCGTCGACGATGGGCTTGGGGATGTCGTCCCTGGCGATGCGGTCGACGATGGCGGCCGCGGCATTCAAGGGCCGGATCACGGCGTCCAGCGTGTCGTTGAAACCCTGGACGATCGTGCGGAAATCGCCGGGATGCTTGCCGGCATCGGCGCGGGTCGAGAGCTTCCCTTCCACCGACGCCCTGGTCAGCATGGCGACGTCGGCGACGACGGCGTTGACCGCGTCCGCGAGCTGGTCCATGGCGCCGGCGAGGACCCCGATCTCGTCCCGCCTGGCCATCTTCAGGCGATTTCCCAGCTGGCCCGTTCGGATGTCCTGGACCATCTTCACCGTCTGGGCCAGCGGCGCGGCGATGAGGCGGTTCATCAGCCAGATCATGGATACTGCGAACAGCACCGCCAGGAGCGACACGGCGACGAGGATGCGGACGGTCCCGGTGAACAGTCGCTCGGACTCCTCCGCCGCAGCAGACGAGTACTTCTGGAGTTGCCGACTGAGCGCCATCAGCGCCGCGCGAATACTCTCGAACCGTTCGTGCTGGACGCCGAGGAGCAGGGCGCGCGCGTCCTCCGTCTTCCCCGCCAGTATGAGCCTTGCGGCTTCCGCGCGGCCATCCAGGAAGACGGCGAGACGCTTCTCGAGATCGGCCACGACGGCAAGGTCCTCGGCATGGCGCTTCACCGCGAGGAAGGTCTTCACCTCGGCGAGGCTGGTCTTGATGTCCTCGGCCCTCTCGGCGATGTCCTGCTGGATCGCGGCTTTCTGGGATTCGTCCATGGTCAGGAAGAGCTCGAACATGCGGCCGCGGATCCGGTTCAGATCGGCGCGAGCCCCCGTCAGGGCCAGCGCCGCGCTGTCGGTCGGGCCGATCTCGTCCCGGGCGATCCTCTCCATCGTCGCGAGGGTCCGGTAGGCCGTGACGGCGAGCCCGATCAGCAGGACGCAGAGGAACCCGTAGCCCAGAAGGAGCTTCGACCGCGTCCTGAGATTCGTGAACCAACTCATGCCCATCCTCCTGCTGACGCCGTCAGCTCACTGAGCCACCTGTTCGTTGACCTTGAGTCCGGGGTCGGCGAGCAGACGTTCGCCGTCGAGCACGGCCAGCATCTGGCCGGTGATTCCCTTGAGGAATCTCTCGCGAATGCCCGTGAGCGTCGGCAGGCCCTCCTGCAGGGCCGACGCCGGCATCGGGCGGACCCCGTCGATGGAGTCCGCCAGCAGCCCCAGCTCCTGGTCGCCGCCTTCCAGAACGATGACCCGGTTGAGCTCTGTCAGCCCTCTGGCCGGCAGGTCGAAGAAGCGGCGCAGGTCGACGACCGCGATGATCCGGCCGCGCAGGTTCATCACCCCGGCGAGATGGGGTGGCGTGCAGGGGACGGCGGTCAGCTGCCGGAGCTGGCAGACCTCGCGAACGTGGCGGGTCTCGACCCCATAGGTCTCGGACGCCAGGGAGAAGGCCAGAACGTCGAGCTGCTCCGCGTCGTCCGGCAGGACTGGGGGCCTTGCGGCCGCTCGGGCGCGCGCATCGAGGATCCTGCGGACCTGCTCCGGGCCGCGCCCGAGGTCTCCGGAAATCGCGGTCGCCGTGACCGCGAGCCGACGGTGGATCGATTCCCAGTCGATGATGCGGGCCGGCATGGCCTAGGCTCCCGTCATGGCGCCCACCGACTCCGCGAGGCGGCCGCAGGTCATCCCGTCGGACTCGGGCACGAGCTCCTCCGGGCTTCTCGCGGAGAGGAGCTCCAGCGCGATCGCGATGTGGCGCACTGACTCCTTCTTCCTGCCGACCTGCCTGTAGAGACCGCCCAGCGCGTGGTGGGCGAGGATGAAGTCCTGGTCGAGGTAGAGGACCTTGCCCAGCGCTTCGATCGCTTCCTCGGTCGGCCGAGCTCGTCGCAGATCGTCGCGTACAGGAAATAGGCGGTGGGGTTGGTGCGCTCGGCCGCGAGGGCGTTCCGGCAGGCCGCGAGCGCCTCCTCGAGCCGGCCCTGGTTGGCCTGGGTCCGTGCCAGCGTCAGCGGGTTCGCGCCGGGGGACGCGAAGGTCGGCGGCCTGGGCAGGGTGGGTGCGCCGGTCCGTGCGGGGCCGGAGGGAGGGCCGGCTCGCGCGGGCGCGGATGGGGAGGGTTCGGGCCTGGATGCGACTCGGGTCGCCGGCGGATTCCTGCGATAGAGAAGGACGCCGCCGATGCTCTCCGCGGAAAACATGGGGAACAGGAGATCGTTGCCCTCGGCGGGGCTGACCACGAGCCAGCCACCGTCCACCAGGCAACGGTGCAGCGCCGCCACGACCCGTCGCTGGTGGTCGGGAGTGAGGTACATGAGGACGTTGCGGCAGAAGATGACGTCCATGGCGTTCGTGTGGTTGTGGAGCGAGGGGTAGACGTCTTCGGCCAGGTTGAGGTGGCCGAAGCGGACCAGCTTCCGGACGGCCGGAGCGATCGCGAGATTCTTGTCGGAGACCGGGGAGAAGAACCGCTCGCGAAGCCCGCCGGGGACGCCGCGGAACGACCAGGCGCCGTAGACGCCCGCTTCCGCCTTGGCGAGGAACTTCGGGTTGATGTCGGTGGCGAGAATCGAGACGTTCCAGCTCTTCAGATCCGGCAGCGCACGGGCACAGGTGATGGCGAGGGAGTACGCCTCCTCCCCGGTGCAGCACCCGGCACTCCAGAAGCGGAAGGTCCGGCCCTCTCTGGAGCGTTTCGCAACCAGCGGAGGCAGGATCTCCCGCTCGAGCGCTTCGAAGCTCGCCGGATCCCGAAAGAAGTAGGTCTCGCCCACGGTGAGGTGGCTGGCCAGCGTCTCGATCTGCCGGGTCGTGAGCTTCCGGGTCCTGAGCCAGCGGACGCAGGCGTCGGGAGACTCGAAGCCCAGCTCCTCGCCGGCAGTCTTCAGGCCGCGAGCCAGGTCGGGCCAGCGCTCCTCGGGAAAATGCAGTCCCATCCGCTCGGCAATGAAACCGCTCACCTCGTCCAGGAGCGCCCTGTCGAGCGTGGCGTTCATGGCGTGAGCGCCTCCGGCGCTTCCCTGCCGGAGTGGACGCCGAGGGCGCGATCGATCGCCGTCTCCTCGTCGAGGGACAACAGGCGATCGAGGTCGTGAATGAGGATCAGACCGTCCTCGAGCTTCACCACGCCGCCGACGAACTCGAGTCCCGGCAGGATCTCGCCGGAAGGCACGATCGTCCCCGCCGAGCCTTCGACCACGCCCTTCGTGTCGTCGACCAGGAGCGCGACGGTCCGCTTTCCGGTCGTGGCGACGACGAGGTGGTCTGAGAGACGGACGTCCCGCGGCGGGTGGTGGAAGCGTTTGCGCATGTCGACCACGGGGACGACGACGCCCGCGAGGTCGACGATGCCCAGGACGATCTCGGGCGTTTCGGGAAGCGGCGTGATGGCGACGATCCGGAGGCACCGGTGCACGCAGGCGAGGGCCAGCGCATAGCGTTGGTCGTCCAGCGAGAAAACCACCAGAGACCGTTCCATCGCCTCGGCTCCTGCCGCCACTGGCGTGGCGGACACCATCCTAGTCCCTTTGCAGGGATGGAAGGTGCAATTCGGGACCGCACGCGGGGCCAGGCGCTTCGAGGCCGGAGCCGGAGGACGGCTACCGGACTGGCGGAGTGGGGTCAGAGATCCTAACGGCCTCCTCCAGCGTGCCGGTGCCGAGGTCGAGGTCCACGAGCCCGAGGTTCTCCTTCACGTGCTCGATGCGGCGCGTGCCCGCGAGGACGGACGAGACGTGGGGGTTGCGATAGAGGAACTGCAGCGCCAGCGCCGTCAGCCTGCGGCCGTCGCCGCCGACGAGGCGCAGGAGCTCCCCGGTTACGGCCTTCTCTCGCCCGCTCAGGTGCTCCAGGTGCGGGATCACCCGGCTCGTGAGGCGGCCGTACGCCAGGCCTCCGCGGACGAGGACGCCGATCCCCCTCTCACCGCAGAGGCGGACGACGGGTTCGTCGCGCCGGTTCGTCAGGCTGTACTCCAGCTGCAGGACGTCGAAGTCGCCGGAGGCGATGCAGCGGAGGGCGATCTCTCCGCCGGTGGAGGCGCCGAGGAACCGGACCTTCCCTTCCGCCCGGGCGTCCTTCATCGCCGCCACCGTCTCGCCGTCGTCGAGGACCTTCCGCGGGTCCGGTCCGAAGTGGATCTGAAGGAGGTCGAGGACGTCGGTCCGAAGCCTGGCGAGGCTCTCGTCGATGGACCGCTTCACGGCCGCGTAGCCGAAGTCGTAGAACGTTTCGGGCTCGCGGTCGTGCTCGCCGCACTTGGTCGCGAGGACGAACTCGGACCGCCTACCGGAGAGGCGGGCGCCGATCCGCTCCTCGCTCCGGTGGTATGCGGCCGCGGTGTCGATCAGGTTGATCCCGAGGTCGAGGACGGCGTCGAGCACCCGGCCGGCCTCCGCGTCCTCGGGACGCCGTCGTTCGCCCGCGTCCCCCAGGCCCCAGTCCCGGCCGATCTCCAGCGCCCCGAAGCCGACGAAGGTCGACACGAGTCCCGTCCGGCCCAGGGGCCTCTTCTCCAGAGCTCTCCTCATCGCGGGGGACCTCCCGGGCCGGCCTCGATCGGTATCGGCGGGCGGGCCGTGCCGGACGAGGATAGGAACGGGGAGCGGCTCCGGCAAGGGATCCCGGAGAGGATTCCGGGCCGCCGGGGCGCGAAAATGGGGTATCCGCGGGTCGCTGGGAATTCCGCCGGGCGACAGGAGAGAATGACGGAGAGTCCGGCCAAGCGCAGGAATCGGCAGGGGGAACGATGACGAGCAGATTCGATCGGCGGGAAGAAGCGAAGGAATCCGTGCGACGGGCGGGGCCGAGGCTCGGTCTCCTGGGCCCGGGGGGGCTTCTCGCGCTCGCCGCCGTCCTCGTCGCCGCTCCGGCGGCCTCGTCCGACGCTCTCTCCCGCGACCTCCCCGCCGCAGCTGCCGCGAAGATCGCGCCGTGGGTCCTCGCGGCCACGGAGCAGGGGGGCGAGGCGCCGGTCCTCGTTCTCCTCGAGGCCCAGGCCGACCTTTCGAAAGCCTCCGCGTTCGGGACGAAGGAGAAGAGGGGGCGTTTCGTCACGGAGGCGCTCCGAAAGACGGCCGGCGAGTCGCAGGCCCCTCTCCTCGCGCGCCTGGCCCAGCTCGGGGTTCCCCACCGCTCCTTCTACGTCGTCAACGCCGTCGCGTTGACGGCCCCGCGGGAGGTCGTCGTCGAGCTGGCGTCCCGGCCGGACGTGAGGCGGATCGAGGGAGACGCCCGGGTCGCGGTCGAGCTCCCGAAGCCCGAGCCCGAGCCGATCCTCCGCGCGGCCATCACGGCCGTCGAGCCGGGAATCACGCAGACCCGCGCACCGGAGGTCTGGGCGACGGGGAAGACGGGGGTCGGAATCGTCGTCGCGGGGCAGGACACGGGGATCTCGTGGACCCACCCGGCGCTCCAGTCCGCCTATCGCGGGTGGAACGGAACCACGGCGAGCCACGACTACAACTGGCACGACTCCGTCCACACCTCCACCGGGCCGTGCGGCGCAAACGCCGTGGCCCCGTGCGACGACAACCAGCACGGCACGCACACGATCGGGACGGTGGCCGGGCTGAGCGGGGCGAACCAGATCGGGATGGCCCCGGGAGCGAAGTGGATCGGCTGCCGGAACATGGACGGAGGGAACGGCACCCCTTCGACCTATCTCGAGTGCTTCGAGTTCTTTCTCGCGCCCTATCCCGTCGGAGGAAACCCGGCAGAGGGGGACCCGGCGAAGGCGCCCCACGTGACGAACAACTCGTGGGGCTGTCCCGCGTCCGAAGGGTGCGCCGCCGATTCGCTGCGGCTCGCCGTGGCGGCCCAGCGCGCGGCAGGGATCTTCACGTCGGTCTCGGCGGGGAACTCGGGCTCGGGCTGTTCCACCGTCTCCGATCCGCCCGCGATCTACGCCGACAGCTGGGTCGTCGGGGCCCTCTCGACGGGGACGACGTCGATCGCGAGCTTCAGCAGCCGCGGGCCGGTGACTCTCGACGGGAGCGGAAGGACGAAGCCCGACATCGCCGCCCCCGGCACGAGTACGCGGTCGAGCCTCCCGGGAGGGGGCTACGGGTCGCTCTCGGGGACGTCGATGGCCTCGCCGCACGTCGCCGGGGCCGTGGCGCTTCTCTGGTCGGCGCAGCCCGCCCTGATCGGCCAGGTCGCCCAGACGGAGAGGATCCTCGGCGACTCGGCGATCCTCATCAGCACGACGTCGTGCGGTTCGACGGCAGGCGTGAGGCCGAACAACGTCTACGGCTGGGGGAGCCTCGACGTGAAGGCGGCCGTCGACCTCGCCCTCGTCCGGCCGATCGTCGTGAGTCTCTCCCCGGCGACCGGGCCGGGTACGGGAGGGACGGCCGTGACGATCATCGGGACCAACTTCTCGACGGGCGCGACGCCGCCGACCGTCCTGTTCGGGGGGGTGGCGTCGCCGTCGGTCGTCGTCAACACCTCCTGGAGCCTCGTCGCGGTGACTCCTCCCCACGCCGCCGGCGCGGTCGACGTGACGGTGACGAACCCGGGCGGGACGCCGGGGACGCTCGGCGCGTCCTACTCGTACCTCGCCTCGGCGGCGACGTCGTTCCACACGGTCGTTCCGTGCCGGGCCGTCGACACGCGATGGACCGACGGCCCGAACGGCGGGCCGATCCTCGCGGCCGGACAGGCGAGGAGCTTCCCCGTGGGCGGAACGTGCGGCATACCGACGGACGCGGTGGCGGTGGCGGTCAACCTGACCGCGGCGGGATCGGAGGCGTCGGGGTCGCTGACCGTCTACTCCCCGGGGGGCGCGGTGCCGGCAGCGGCGACGACCCAGTTCCTGCCCGGCCGGACGCGGGCGAACTGGACGTTCGCACAGCTCGGGTCCGGCGGCAGCCTCGGCGTGTCGAATGGTTCGGCCGGGTCGACGCACGCCCTGATCGACGTGAGCGGCTACTTCAAGTAGCGGGGCGGGAGCGGGCGGAGACGCCGCCCGCTCTTCGTCCACGGCCCCCCGGGGGGAGCACCCTCCGTTACTGCGGCAGGATCAGCTCGGTCCGCCGGTTGTTCCCGCGGCCGGCGGGCGTCTCGTTCGTGTCGTTCGGGTACTCCTTCCCGAAGCCCTGCACCTTCAGGCGCTCCTTCGGGACCCCGCGGGCGACGAGGAAGTCGGAGACGACGCGGGCGCGGTCGAGGGAGAGCTTCAGGTTGAGGTCCTCGCCGCCGGTCGAGTCCGTGTGGCCGCAGACGAAGACGTCGACCTTCGGGAAGTAGGTCTTCAGGATGTCGGCCTGCTTGTTCAGGATCGGGAGGCCGTCGGGCTTGAGCTCGCTCTTGCCGCTGTCGAAGGAGACCTTCTCGGAGTAGTCGAAGACGAGGACCTGCGACAGGCCGAGCTTGCGGGCGACGGCCGAGGCGTCGGCGCCGAAGCGGAAGACGAGCTGGGCCTTGTCGGGCGCGAGGATCCGCACGCGCTTCTCGGAGACGGGCGTCCCGTCGCGGCGCGCCGCGATCGACATCAGCTCGTCGAACGTCGTGACCTGGACGGCGGCCGGAGTCGACCCGACCTCCTTCCCCTTGAAGGTCACCTTCGCCTCCCCGGGGTCGGAGACGACCTCGACGGCCATCTTCAGGTCGACCTTCGGGCCGCAGGCGGAGAGGAACGTGGCGGAAACGGCAACGAGGGCAAGAGCTCGGGCACGGCTCGGCATGGGAACTCCCTTCGGGTTTTTCCTGAATGATACCGGTTCGCCGTCAGGGGAGCTGGATGTAGACGACGAGGCGCGCCGACAGGACCGGCTCGCCGGAGGCGTCGACCGCGGGCCGCCACTTCCAGCGGGGGAGGGCGTCCATCACGAACCGGCCGCACTCGGGGGCGGCCTCCGAGGGAAAGAGGCGCGCCGCGACGACGTTCCCGTCCGGATCGACGGCGAACCCGACGGTGATCGCGGCGCCGGAGCAACCGGCGGGTGGGGTTCCCGCGAAGGGAGGCTCCGGGGTCAGGCGCTCGGGAAGCGTCGCGGGCTTTCGCGGCGCTGGCGGGGCCGGATCGGGAGGCCGCGTGGGGCGAAGGACGCGAATCGTCTGTGCCGTCGGCTCGGGAGCGGCCGTGGGGGCGGGTTCCGGAGCGGTCGAGGGTATCGGCGACGGGGGGAGGGCGGCAGGCGCGGGCGTCGGCTGCGAGGAGACCGGGGTGGCCGCTGGCGGGGAAGCGGGCGGTCCCGCCGCGGGCTTCCTGCCGGGCCGGAGGAGGACGAGGCTCGTCCCGATCCCGGCGAAGAGGAGGATCACGAACCCGGCGGCGAGCGGGACGACGGCCGAGCGGCGCGACGGGGCGCTGAGGGCGGAAGTGGCGACCGGTCGCGCCGGCGGCGTGGCCCCACGCGCGGGGCGGGGGACTTCGACGGTGCCGGGGGGGGCCGGGGCGGGTGGGGCGAAGGCCTCCGGCACCGGATCGTCGCCTTCCCGGAGCACCTCCGCCTCGAGGATGCGCGTCGCCCCCGTTTCCGTCGGCCTCCCCGCGAGGTACGCGGCCAGCGCGTCCCGCATCGCGCGGGCGGAGGCCCATCGATTCGCCGGCTCGCGCTCGAGGACGCGCATGACGATCGCCGCGAAGTCCGGGTCGATCCCCGGCCGCGCCTCGTCGAGCGGCTTCGGGGGCTGCGTCAGCCGGAGGATGACGGCCTGGAGGGGGTCTTCGGCTTCGAATGGGAACTCCCCCGAGACGGTCTTGTAGAGCGTCACGCCGAGGGCGTAGAGGTCCGCACGGCCGTCGAGCTTCTTCCCCTGCGCCTGTTCGGGGGCGACGTAGGCCGGCGTGCCGAGGAGGAAGCCGGTCTGGGTCTTGACGAGCGACCCGGCCGATTTCGCGATGCCGAAGTCCATGAGGAAGGGACGGCCCTCGCGGTCGAGGATGATGTTCTCGGGCTTGAGGTCGCGGTGGACGATCCCGCGGCCGTGGCTGTAGTCGAGCGCGTCCAGCAGCGGAATCGCGACCCGGGCCGTCTCCCTTTCCGTGAGGGGGCCCCGGGCCCGGACTTCTCCCGCCAGGGTGCGTCCCTCGACGAGTTGCATCGAGTACCAGAAGACTCCCCGCGTCTCCCCGAAGTCGTAGACCTTGGCGATCGACGGGTGCTCGAGGGCCGCCGCGACGCGTACCTCCTGCGTGAAGCGCCGGGAGAAATCCTCGTCGACCTGGTGCCCCGGAGCGAGGACCTTCAGCGCCTCGCTCCGCTCCAGGCGCGGGTTCCAGACCTGGTAGACCGTGGCGAACCCGCCCCGGCCGAGCTCCCGGTCGATCCGGTACCGGCCGGCCAGAAGCTCGCGCAGCGGCCCTGTGGGGTCCGTCTCCATCGCCGGTCCGGGGTGCCGGTCCGTCCGTCCGTCCGTCAGCCTCGGAGGGCCGCCGTCAGGAGCTCGCGGAGCTTGCCGAATCGCTTGTCGTAGTCGTTGCGGCTCCGGCGGATCACCTCGTGGGCCTCCTCGCGGCCGTAGACGTGCGTGATCTCGACCTTGTGCGGCTGCATGGAATCGGGGGCCTGCTTGTAGGTGAGGAAGTAGTGCTTCAGCCGGTCGACGAGCGGCGGGGGGAGCTGGTAGATCTCGCGCAGCTGCCCGTAGACGGCGTCTCCCTCGAGGACCGCGACGATCTTGTCGTCGGCCTCCTTGTTGTCGAGCATCCGGAGGCCGCCGATCGGGATCACGTCCATCAGGACGTCGCCGTGAGAGATCGCCTTCTCGGAGAGGACGCAGACGTCGAGCGGGTCGCCGTCCCCGACGATCCCTTCGCGCTTCGTCTTCTGGGCGCAGTAGGCGGCGTTCTCCTCCCCGCAGTAGGTCTGGGGGAGAAGTCCGTAGAGCGTCGGGTAGACGTTCGAGAACTTCTGGGGGCGGTCGATCTTCAGGTAGCCGGTCGTCTTGTCGAGCTCGTATTTGACGGGGTCGGTCGGGACGATCTCGATGTAGGCGGTGACCTTCTCGGGAGCGTGGTCGCCGATGGAGATGCCGTGCCAGGGGTGGGGCCGGAAGAGGAGGGGGAGGAGCTCCCACAGCGGCTCGGGATGGGGTTCTCTCATTCCTCAACGCTACCAGAAACGCTCCGGGCCGGGTGAGGTGCGACTCCGGGCCCTCGGAGAGGGGCACCCGCGAGATACTCCGGGCCGATGCCCGCCTCCGGACCGCCTCCAGCCCCGAAACGCTACGTCCTCCGGCGGGCCGCCCCAGCGAAGAGCTACCGGATCGACTACTACCGCGAGCTCAACGCCGAGCAGCAGGCCGTCGTTTTCGCGCCCGAAGGGCCGACCGTCGTCGTGGCCGGGGCCGGCTCGGGGAAGACCCGGACCCTCGTCTACCGCGTCTCGCGCCTCGTCGAGGACGGAACCGCCCCCGAGGCGCTCCTCCTCCTCACCTTCACGAACCGGGCGGCCAAGGAGATGACCCGCCGGGTCGAGCGCCTCCTCGGCTCCGATCTCGCGCGGATGACGGCCGGGACGTTCCACTCGGTCGGCGCAAGGCTCCTCCGGCCCCACGCGGAGCTCCTCGGCTACCGGCCCAACTTCTCGATCCTGGACTCGGAGGACAGCAAGGACCTCCTCGAGTCGGCCACGTCCGACCTCGGAATCCCGATCACCGAGCGCCGCTTCCCGAAGGGGGACCTCCTCCGCGCGATCGTCTCCTTCGCTGCGAACACGGGGCAGAAGGTCGACGCCATCGTCGGGCGCGACTACCCGCACCTCCTCTCGCAGCTCGAGGCCGTGAGGGCGGTGATCCGCCGCTACCTCGAGCGGAAGGTCCTCGCGAACGCGATGGACTACGACGACCTCCTCCTGAACTGGAAGAGGCTCCTCGAGACGCACCCCGAGGTGAGGAAGGCGGTCGGACGAAGGTTCCGCTCGATCCTCGTCGACGAGTTCCAGGACGTGAACCACCTGCAGTCCGAGATCGTCGACCTCCTCGCGATCGACTCCGAGCAGAAGAACGTCATGGTCGTCGGCGACGACGCCCAGTCGATCTACTCGTTCCGCGGCGCCGACTCCGAGGCGCTCCTCGGATTCCCCGACCGCTACCCGGGAGCCGTGATCTACCGGCTCGAGACGAACTACCGCTCGACCCCCGAGATCCTCAGGCTCGCCGACGCCTCCATTGCGAACAACGTGCGGCGCTACGAGAAGACCCTCGTCGCGACGCGCGACCCGGGAATCCCGGTCGCCGTCGTCGGCGCGCGGGACCTGGCCCAGCAGGCCGAGTTCGTCGCGCAGCGCGTCCTCGAGCTGCGCGACGAGGGGACGGCCCTCTCCGAGATCGGAGTTCTCTACCGCGCCCACTTCCAGGCGCTGGAGCTGCAGATCGAGCTGACCCGGCGCGGCATCCCGTACGAGATCCGCTCGGGCCTGCGCTTCTTCGAGCAGGCGCACGTCAAGGACGTCCTCGCCCACCTGCGCCTCCTCCTGAACCCGAAGGACGAGATGTCGTTCAAGAGGGCGCTGAAGCTCCTGCCGAAGGTGGGGGAGCGGACGGCGGCGGTCCTCTGGGAAGCGGTCTCGGAGGCTCCCGAGCCGCTCGCGGCCTTCCTCGCCCTCGAGCTGGGAAAGGCGCCGGCCGGCGCCCGAGCGGGCCTCCTCCGCTTCCGGGAGACGATGAGGACGCTGAAGAAGCCGTCGTACTTTTCCTCGCCCGCCGAGGCGATCCGCTACATCGTGGACGACGGGGGATACGGCGAGGTGGCGAAGGGGAAGTTCCCGAACCCCTCGGCCCGCCTCGACGACCTCGAAGCCCTCGCGCAGTTCGCCCTCGCCTACGACGACGTCGGCCGCTTCCTGGAGGAGGTGACCCTCTTCGGCGACCCGGTCGGCGAGGACCAGGTGGCGGGGGAGGAGGACGACGAGAAGCTCGTCCTCTCGAGCATCCACCAGGCCAAGGGGCTCGAGTGGAAGGCCGTCTTCGTCCTCGGCCTCCAGGAAGACCGCTTTCCGAACCTGCGCGCCGCACGGACCCCGGAGGGGCTCGAGGAGGAACGCCGCCTCTTCTACGTCGCCGTCACCCGCGCGAAGGACGAGCTGATGCTCGTCCACCCGCTCTCGGCCTACGACCGCTACGGAGTCGTCGTCGTCACGGAGCCGAGCCGCTTCCTGCGCGAGCTCCCCGAGACCCTCTACGAACGCTGGGTCCTGGACGAGACCGTCGACGCGACCCTGAATCCCGCCCCCGACCGCCCGCTCCTCGCCTCCGCCGACCCGACCCTCGCCGCCGACGACGACGAGCCCGTCAACTAGGGGGTCCCCCACTAGGGGTCAGGTCTTGATTTTATATTATAGTGAAGGGCGGAGGCAGGTCTTGATCTCGTGGTATCGAGAAGAGGCCCGGGAAGAACGCCGTCAGGGAAGAGGCTTCGCCGGATAGGCGAGGCGCGTCAGGCGGGAGACGAGGTCGTCGAGGAAGCTCCGGAGCTCGACCGGGGTGACGCCCGCGGGAATCCGGGCATCGGGGCCGACGGAGATCCGGGATAGGACCCACGCGAGCTGGGCCGGCGTGAGACCGCCGTCCTTCGTCGAGGCGGGAACGAGCGCGTCCTCGACCGGCAGGCCTGCCCATTCGAGGAACAGGACGTCGACGAGATCTCGCACCTCGCCCCGGGAGAGAAGGGTGCAGAGCTCGTTCGCGAGGATCTCGTCGGCGGGGTCGACGAGAACGCCGTCGCGGTCGAGCTTGTCCGGGTAGATCTGCGGGGCCCTGTCTCTCACCAGGTCGACGACGACATTTGCCACGGCTACGCCGCCACGAGGCCGAGCTTCTTCCAGCGCTCGAGCAGGAACTCCCAGAAGAGCCGTCTCTGGCCGAGGCGCCCCGCGAGTCGCGGCCACGCAGCGAGGACTTCGGCGGGGGACAAGAAGAGCCACACGTCGGGGTCCCGGGCCTCGCGGAGCACGACCGCCATGAGCCGCAGGCGCTCCTCCTCCGAGGCGGATCGCAGGCGCTCCTTCACTTCGGAGACGGTCATGGGATCGTCCCAGAGGAAGTAGGGAAAGGCGTCCGGGTCGGCGAGGTCCGTCGAGAGCGCGGTCACCGTCGAGCCTACCCGGCGTTTCCGTCCTCCCCGTCGCTACGAGATCCCGAGAAACTGCGCGACCTGGTCGGGCGGGGCCATGTAGGCCCCGGCCTGACGCTTGACGATCTTTCCGGCCGGCGTCGTGACGAGGAAGTGCGGAACGCCGCGGATGCCGGCGGCCTTTGCCCACTTTCCCTCCGTGTCCAGCCGGGCCGGCCGTCCGAGCGACCTCGTCATGTCGAGGCAGGCCTCGGGCTTGTCCATGCCGACGACGAAGACGGTCTCGTAACCTTTCTCCCGGATGTGGTCGGCGAGCGCGACGTCTCCCGCGAGGGAGGAGCGGCAGGGGCCGCACCACGGGGCGACGTAGACCACGAGGCAGCCTCTCGTGCCGGTGCAGCGGATGGGCGAGCTCGAGGATTCGGAGGCGGTTCCGCCTGCGGTGCCCGATGGCAGGGAGACGCCGGGAAGGTAGCTGGGCCTTCGGAACCAGAGGACGGCCGCCATCGCCCCGAGCGCGAAGAGGGCGAGCTTCCAAGGAGACGTTCCCGACGAGCCGGAGGCGACGGCCGGCGAGGCGTAGGAGGTTCGCTTCCCGGGGGGCGGCGTCATCGTACCCATGAAGGCGGATCGTAGCGCCAGGGCGGCAACTCCCGCCGGCTACTGCCGCGCCTGGCCGGCGAGGACGCCCGCGATCTCCCTCTCCATGAGGGCGCCGAGGCCCGGGAAGTCGTTGTGCGTCGCGCCGGGGATCTCGACCCAGCGGGCGCCGGGGCGTGCCGCGGCGAGGCGTCGGCCCATCTCCACGGGGACGACGTCGTCGCGGGTTCCGTGGAGGAGGACGACGGGCGAGGCGACCCCGGCGATCTTCGAGAGCGAGTCGAACCGGTCGCGGACGACGAGGCGGGCGAGCGGACCGGCGAGCGTGCGTCCCATGTCGACGATGGACGTGTACGCCGAGACGAGGACGACCGCCGCGACGGCGTGCCGCGTCGCGAGCTCGACGGCGACGCCCGAACCGAGCGAGCGCCCCGCGAGGACGACGCGCGCCGGCGGTATTCCGAGCCGGCCGAGCTCGGCGAGAGCCGCCTCGCCGTCCGCGTAGAGGCCCTTCTCGCTCGGCGAGCCCGGAAGAGAGCCGTAGCCGCGGTACTCGGCGAGGAAGACGCCGAACCCCGCTGCGCAGAGCGACCCGCCGAGCGGCAGATTCTGCGCGGCTGCCTCCGCGTTGCCGTGGAAGTAGAGAACGACGTGGCCGCCTGCGGCCGGCGGTGCGAAGTAGGCGCCGTCCAGGCGGATGCCGTCGACCGCCTCGTAGCGGACGACGCGCCACGGCGCCCCCTCGCCGGGCTCCGGGAACCGGACTCCCGAGGCGGGGAAGATGATCGAACGGACGAGCGCGGTCAGCATGACGAAGGCGAGAGCGGCCGAGGCGAGGGCGGCGGCCCCGCAGCCCATGGTAGCGGCGAAAGGGAGACGACGGATCACGACGGGAGTGTAGAAGGCGGGCCGAGGCGGCCGGTCGAGCGTCTGCCGGAACCCACCCGACGGTTTGACAACGGCCGCGCCCGCGCGCACAACGCCGCGGTGAATCTCCGGCTTCTCGGGACCCTCCTCCTGGCCCACCTCACGACCGATGTCGCCCAGGGGATGATCCCCGCCCTCCTCCCCTTCTTCATCGCGGAACGCGGCCTCAGCTTCGCAGCGGCTGGCGGGCTCGTCCTCGCCGCGACCGTCGCCTCGTCCGTCGTCCAGCCGCTCTTCGGCTACTTCGCGGACCGTCGTCCGTCGCCGTGGCTCGTCCCCGCGGGCGTGGCGGCCGCCGGAATCGGCATCGGCCTGGCGGGCATTGCCCCGACCTATCCGCTCATCGCCGCGGCGGTCGCGTTCCACGGCCTGGGTGTGGCGGCATTCCATCCGGAGGGGTCGCGGGCCGCTGCGTTCGCCTCGGGGGAGCGCCGCGCGACCGGGATGAGCATCTTCTCGACGGGCGGGAACCTCGGAATGGCGACGGGACCGCTCGTCATCACTCCGCTCGTCCTCGCGTTCGGCCTGAGGGCTTCACTCATCCCGCTTCTCCCCGTCCTTCTCGTCGCGGGGTTCCTCGTGACCCAGCTGCCGCTCCTGGCCGCCCTCCACCCTTCCGTCCCCTCCCGCTCCGTCGCCGCCACGCCGGTGCCGGACCGGTGGGGCCCGTTCGGCCGGCTGGCCGTCGTGGTCGTGACCCGGTCGATCGTCTACACCGGTCTCGCCACGTTCCTGCCGCTCGTCTTCGTCGGCGTTCTCGGAACTTCGAACGCGCGAGGGGCTACGGCCCTGTCGATTCTCCTCGGCACGGGCGTCGTCGGGACGCTCGTCGGGGGGCGGCTCGCGGACCGGTTCGGGCGCCGGATCGTCCTGATCGTCGGAATGGCGGCGCTCGCGCCGCTCCTCCTCGCCCTCGCCACCGCACGTGACGCCCGGGTCGCCACGCTCCTTCTCGTGCCCGTCGCGCTCGCCCTCTATCTGCCGTTCAGCGTCCTCGTCGTCATGGGGCAGGAGTACCTGCCGAACCGCGTCGGGACGGCGTCGGGCGTCACGCTCGGCCTCGCCGTGACCGCGGGTGGGGTCGCGGCTCCGATCCTCGGTGCCGTCGCGGATCGCTGGGGCATCGGGGCGCCGCTGCTCGTCGTTTCGGGTCTCCCGCTCCTCGCCGTCGCGCTCGCGCTGACGCTGCCGGATTCGCAGGCCGAAGCGGCGCCGGAGCCGGTCCGGGCCTGAGGGGCTCGCGAGCCGTCCGAGGAGCGGGCCAGGGCCGGAATCTGCCGGGTCTATAGTAGAAAATCAAGACCTGACCCCATGTGGTGGCAGGGCGGGGTCACTGCAACTGGAAGTAGCCGCTCACGTCCAGGATGAAGTGGACCGTTCCGTTCGAGTTGTTGAAGACCTTGAAGGTGCCGTTCGCGTCGCGGGAGAGTTCCAGGATGCCGTTGTTGGCCCGGGTCTTCCCTGCCTGGAAGGTGATGCTGCTGGCGATCGGCGGGGAGAGGAAGTCGCCCCGAAAGAACCAGCTCTCCGGAAGCGGCCGGAGCCGTGACCGTCTGGTTCACCGAGAGGCTCCCGGCGGAAGCCGGAATCGAGCAACGGCCCTCGATGGCGAAGAGCCTGGTCTCTCCGGGCGCCAGGGCAGGCGCTGCCGTGGCGGGCCCGATCGTGTCCCGGGTGTCGAAGAGGCGGCACGGGGGGGCCGGGTGGAAGGCGGTCGCGCCTGCGGTGGCCACGCTCCTGCGGATGAAGTGATTCGCCGCGTCCGCGATGGTGATGGTTCCGAAGCGGTCCAGCGCGAGGCCGATCGGCTGGTAGAACCGGGCGTCCGGGCCCGTGCCGTCTGCGTTGCCGAAGGTCCCCGGGAGTCCCGCCACGGTGGCGACGGCCCCGGAAGGGGCCATTTTCCGGATCGTGTGGTTCATGGTGTCGCTCACGAAGACACCGCCGGAGGAGTCCACGCCGATTCCCATGGGGTAGTTGAAACGCGCGGCGGACCCGGAGCCGTCGTCGCTGCCGGCCGTACCGGCGAGGCCTGCGACCGTGGAGACGAACCCAGCCGCGCTCACCTTCCGAATCGTGTGGTTGTAGGTGTCGGTGACGTAGACGTCTCCCGAATCGGCGACCGCGACGGCCTCGGGAAAGTGGAATCGGGCGTCCGGCCCGGGCCCGTCGTCGCTGCCGGGGGACCATGCGAGGCCCGCGAGGGTCGAGACGACCCCGGCGGAGTCACTTTCCGGATCGTGTGGCTGGCGCTGTCGGCGACGTAGAGGTTGCCCGCACCGTCGATGGCGATGCCCGAGGGACCGCAGAAGCGCCCGGCGGAGCCCGTGCCGTCGATGCTGTCGCAAGCCCCGGCGAGGCCGGCGAACGTGGAGACGACTCCGTCGGTGCTCACCTTCCGGATCGTGTGGTACGACCAGTCGGCGACGTAGACGTTGCCCGCGCCGTCGACGGCGATGCCCGAGGGATTGCAGAACCGGGCGTCGGCCCCGACGCCGTCCGCGCTGCCGCAACTCCCGGCGAGGCCTGCGAGCGTAGAGACGTCGCCGGACGGGTTCGCCTTCCGGATCGTGTGATGGTTGCTGTCGGCGATGAAGACGTTGCCCGAGCCGTCCATCGCGACGGCCTGGGGGCCGGAGAGCTGTCCCTCCAGCCCGACCATGAGGCGGATCGTCAGCGGCACCGCCGGATCGGTGCCTGCCTGCCCGATGGCCGTGCCGGCCGGTGAACGACCGGCTGCGATCGCCGTCCTTGCGGGAGCGGTGGCGACCCGCCGGACCGGTGGGGACGACGACGCGTCCGTCGCCGTCGCGGGGGGGGCGATCCCGAAAGCCGCGTGGCAAGTGGCGAAGAATCCCAGGAGCCACCTGGAGCGGCTCGCGGCTCCCGGTGCGGATCCGTTCAGGTCGAACATCGGTACCTCGCTCTTCGTCGATTCCGGGACGGATCGACCCATGCAGCGGCTCAGTATGTTCCCTTCGGTGTTTCCTCTCGAGCCGTCCACCCCAGCCTGTCGAAGAGCGCGAACAGCAGCGAGAGCGCGACGGCGACGAAGGTACCGAGGGCCATCCCCTTCAGCTCGACGGCGCCGAGCTTCACGGCGGCGCCGCTCGCCCCGCTGACGAGGACGACGGAGGTGAGGACGAGGTTGCGGGGCTTCGTGTAGTCGACCTTCTTCTCGACGAGCATCCGGATACCGGCCGCGGCGATGACGCCGAAGAGGAGGATGCAGACGCCCCCCATGACGGGCGTCGGGATGCTCCGGATGGCGGCCGCGATCTTGCCGACGAAGGAGACGACGACGGCGAGCACCGCCGCGCCGCCGATGACCCAGACACTGAAGACACGGGTGATCGCCATGACGCCGATGTTCTCTCCGTAGGTCGTGTTCGGCGTGGCGCCGGCGAGGCCGGAGAGGACGTTCGAGATCCCGTCGCCGAGGAGCGACCGATGGAGGCCGGGATCCTTCACGAAGTCCCGGCCGACGACGTTGCCGGTGACCACGAGATGCCCGATGTGCTCGGCGAGGACGACGAGGCACGCGGGGAGGATCATCAGGATCGCCCGGGGCGAGAAGGTCGGCGCGTAGAGCTGGGGGACCTCGAGGAAGGGGGCGTTCGCGATGGCCGAGAGGTCGACGATACCGGCGGCGAGCGCGGCGCCGTAGCCGAAGGCCACGCCGACGAGGACGGGGATGACGCCGAGAAAGCCCCGGAAGAGGACGGATCCGAGGACGGTGACGCCGAGCGTCAGCATCGCCACGGCGACGGCGGTGCCGCGGCCGGGCAGGGCCGCCCCGTCGCCGGTCAGTCCGGCCATGCTCGTGGCGACCGGCGCGAGCTCGAGGCCGATGACGGCGACGATCGCCCCCATGGCGGCGGGTGGGAAGACGACGTCGAGCCAGCGCGTTCCCGCGACGCGGACGACCTGCGAGACGAGGATGAAGAAGAGGCCGAAGGCGATGAAGCCTCCCTGCGCGGCGGCGTAGCCCCCCAGCTCCGGATGCGCGAGGACGGCGAAGACGGGGGAGAGGAACGCGAAGCTCGACCCGAGGTAGGCCGGGACCTTCCCGCGGCAGACGGCGAGGTAGACGAGCGTCCCGATACCGTTCATCAGCAGCGAGGTCGCGGGGCTCACCTTGAAGAGGAACGGGACGAGGACCGTCGCCCCGAACATCGCGAAGAGGTGCTGGAGGGAGAGCGGGAGGGTCTGAAGGAGCGGGAGCCGCTCGTCGACGTCGATGGTCCGTCGCTCCATGGCTGGGTCCTCCTCTTCCGTCGCCCGGCCAGAATAGAAAATCAAGACCTGACCCCATTCGGGGAGCGGCCCAGGGCAACCCTCTATTATAGGGCCTCGGAGCGCCGATTCGTGCCCTTATTTCACGCACTTCCGGGTTTCCCTCCCGGCGAGTCGAGGACTAGGATGCCGAGGTGATGCCCGCCGGGCGCCGCTCCTATCGGAGCGCTTCGAGACAGGTTTTCCTATCAAACGCCGTCGATCGCAGAGCGGGTTCCGGACCCGGACCGGCTGCGCTTCCGCGGGGGGGATCGACCGATGCCCAGTGACCTCGACTTCCTCTCTCCGACCTCCGTCGACGAGGCGATCGCGTTGAAGGCCGTTCCGGGGACCGCGTGGCTCCTCGGAGGGACCGACCTCCTCCCGCAGATGCGGGCCGGCCGGAAGGCGCCGGGGCGCCTCGTCGACCTGAAGCGGATTCCCGGGCTTCACGAGATCCGCGAGGTCGCGGACGGCGGGCTCTCGATCGGCGCGGCGGTGCCGCTCGCCGATGTCGAGGTCCACCCGGACGTCCTCGACCGTTTTCCTCTCCTCGCCGAGTGCGCGAAGACGGTGGGCGCGTGGCCGCTGCGGCAGCGGGCGACGCTGGCCGGAAACCTCTGCAACGCCTCTCCCGCGGCCGACACGGCGGTGGCGCTCCTGGCCCTCGAGGCGGAGGTGGAGGTCGCCTCGACCGTCGGGCGCCGCACCATCCCGATTCGCGAGTTCTTCCTCGGCCCCGGGCTGTCGGCGCTCGAGCCGGGCGAGCTCGTGACGGCCGTCGTCCTCCCCGGCGCCTCCGCCGGCTTCCGGGGCTCGTACCTTCGCCTCTCGCGCCGGAAGGGGATGGACCTGGCGACGGTCGGCGTCCTTGTGGGAAAGTCGAACGGCACCCTTCCGGCCCGCTGGCGCGTGGCCCTCGCGGCCGTCGCGCCCACGCCCCTCCGGCTCCGTGCGGTGGAGGAGCTCCTCGAGGCGAAGGGGGCCGCCGCCGCGAGCGAAGCGGCAGAGGCTGCGAGGCTCGCCTGCCGCCCGATCACCGACCTGCGCGGAAGCGCGGAATACCGGCGCGAGATGGTGGGCGTCCTCGTCCGCCGCGGCGCCCTGAGCCTGGGCTGAAGGGGACGCCGATGAAGAAGACGATCACGCTCGAGGTCAACGGCGTTCCCGAGACGGCGGAAGTGGAAGTGGGCACGACGCTCCTGCGCTTCCTGCGCGACGGTCTCGACCTGACGGGGGCCAAGGAAGGGTGCAACGAAGGGGAGTGCGGTTCGTGCATGGTCCTCCTCGACGGGCGCCCCGTGAACAGCTGTCTCGTCCTCGCGGTGGAGGCCAGCGGCAGGAGAGTCACGACGATCGAGGGGCTTTCGAAGGACGACGTCCTCCATCCGCTCCAGAAGGCCTTTCTCTCCCACGCCGCGATCCAGTGCGGCTTCTGCACGCCCGGGATGATCGTGAGCGCCGCGGCGCTCCTCCGCGAGAAGCCGGAGCCGTCCGAGGACGACGTCCGCAAGGCGCTCGCCGGGAACCTCTGCCGCTGCACCGGCTACCGCCAGATCGTCGACGCCGTCCACTCCGCGGCGGCCGAGATGAGGGCGGCGGCGTCCGTCGGCGGGAACGGGAACGCGGACGCCGGCAAGCCCGCCGCGTGCGAGGAGGTGACGGCGTGATCGCCTCCGGCCGGATCGGCACGGACGTCCCGCGCGTCGACGGCCTCGAGAAGGTGACGGGCGCGGCGCAGTACACCGCCGACCTGAAGTTCCCGCGGCTCCTCCACGTCGCCGTCGTCCGCTCGCCCCACCCGCACGCGCGGGTCCTCGACGTGAGGACCGAGAAGGCGCTCAGGATGCCGGGCGTCCGCGCCGTCGTCTCCGGGCGCGACTTCCCGCTTCACACCGGCATCTACCTCAAGGACCAGACGGTCTTCGCGACCGACCGGGTCCGCTTCGTCGGAGACCCGGTGGCCGCCGTCGCCGCGGAGACGCCCGAGGCCGCCCTCGAGGCGGCCGCGCTCGTCGCCGTCGACTACGAGCCGCTCCCGCCGATCTTCGACGTGGAGGAGGGGATCGCCGACGGGGCCCCGCTCGTCCACCCCGACCTCGGGAGCTACGAGGTCGTGCCGTGGATCCGGCCCAAGAGCGGCACGAACGTCTGCAACCACCTGAAGATCCGCAAGGGCGACTACGCCTCGGCGCTCGCCGGCTCGTGGCGCGTCTTCGAGAACGTCTTCCGCGTCCCGCAGGTCCAGCACGTCCCGATGGAGCCGCACGTCTCCGTCGCGCGCGTCGACCTCGCCGGCAAGGTCGAGGTCCACACCTCGGCGCAGAGTCCGTTCACGGTGCGCCACCTCCTCGCGGCCTGCTTCGGCCTCTCGCACGGCGACGTCCGCGTCCACGTGCCGTACGTCGGCGGCGGCTTCGGCGGGAAGGCGGGGATCAACCTAGAGCCGATCGCCGTCGCCCTCGCCATGCGCTGCCGTGGACGGTGGGTCCGCTTCATGGTCGACCGGCACGAGGAGTTCTACGCGACCGTCGTGAGGCAGGGGCTCACCGCGACGCTCGTCACGGGCGTCGACCGGAGCGGCAAGGTGCAGGCCCAGAAGATGCACTACCTCTGGAACTGCGGTGCCTACGGCGGCTACGGCGTGAACATCGTCCGCTCGGCGGGCTATACCTGCGGCGGGGCGTACGAGTTCCCGAACGTCGAGGGCGACAGCATCGGCGTCTACACGAACCGCCCCGTCGGGAGCGCCTACCGGGGCTTCGGGATGCAGGAGATCCACTGGGCGCTCGAACAGCAGATGGACAAGGTCGCCCTCGAGATCGGGATGGACCCGGTCGAGTTCCGTCTCCTCAACGCGCTCGGCGCGGGGAAGGCGACGGTGACGGGCCAGGTCCTCGACGAGCACGCCGGGCGCGTCGACCTCTGTATCCGCAGCGTCGCGGACGAGATTGGGATGGACCCCGGCCGCCAGAAGACGCCGTACCGTGGAAAGGGAATCGCCTGTGCGGTGAAGGCCCCCGCGATGCCGAACGACGCGGCCTCGTCGGTCGTGATGAAGTTCGCCGAGGACGCCACGCTCGAGATCCTCATCGCTGGAATCGACTACGGGCAGGGGCTGATGACCGTCGTGGCGCAGTTCGCGGCGGAGGCGCTCGACATCCCAGTCGAGATGGTCCGCGTTCGGGGCTGCCCCGACACCGACCTCTCCCCGTACGACTGGCAGACCGTCGCCTCGCGACAGACATGGGCGACGGGGAACGCCGTCCTGCGCGGGGCGGAGGAGATCCGGCGGAAGCTCTGCGACACGGCGGGCGAGGCGCTCGGCGTCCCCGCTTCGGAGCTGATTCTCCGCGGCGGTGCCGTCGTTCACGAGGCGACGGGGCGGTCGCTCCCTCTCGCGCGTCTCGTCATGGGCTACCAGTTCCCCGACGGGCACGCCATCGGCGGACCGGTCGCCTCGGCGACGTCGTACCTTCCCGAGGGGCTCCTCTTCCTCGACCCCGAGACGAGCCAGAGCGCCAAGCCGGTGGCGAAGTGGACGTTCGGGGCGCAGGCGGTGGAGATCTCGGTCGACCCGGAGACGGGGCAGGTGACCGTCGAGAGGATCGCGGCGTGCTACGACGTCGGTCGCGTCGTGAACCCCGGCCTCATCCGGGGGCAGACGTACGGCGGCATCGTCCAGGGGCTCGGAACGGGAATGATGGAGGAGCTTCTGGTCGACACGAAGACGGGGCGCGCGATGAACGCCTCCCTCATGGACTACAAGATCCCGTCGACCGAGGACGTCCCGGCCGAGATGGTGGTCGACTTCGTGGAGACGCCGCAAAAGGACGGCCCGATGGGAGCGCGCGGCATCGGCGAGCACACGATGATCCCGACGCCGGCCGCCATCGCGAACGCCCTCTACGACGCGTGCGGCATCCGGATCTCCGAGATGCCGATCACGGCCGAGAAGGTCTGGAGGGCGCTGAAGGAGAAGGAGCGCGCCGCGAGCGAAGCCGGCGTGGCGCCGGCGGTCCCCGCGAGCGTGACGGCGTGAGAGCCTCGGAGATCACGACGTTCCTCGACGCGGCGGCGCTTCAGGTGCGCGCGCGAACGCCCCTGCCGTGCCGCGAGCTCGACCCTCAGCCGGGTCCCGTCTCGCGCGCGTCGCTCGTCCTCGACCTCGCGTGCATCTTCCTTCCGGCTCGCTCGCGAGCCCTCCTGTCGGGGCAGGGCGGAGAGCCGGGCTCGGTGGAGGAAGCGGTCGTGAAGTGGGCGAACGCCCGCGTCGACGCGCTCGTTGGTACGCTCCTTTCGGGGGACGTGCGCGTCGCCTCCTACCGCTCCGACGCTGCCGCGCTCACCGGCCTCGGCCCCGGGCTCACTCCGACCGGGGACGACCTCCTGGTCGGGCTCGCGGCGATGTCGCAGCGCCTCGTCGGGGGAGGTCTCGTCGAGGCGCGCGCCGCGGTCGCGTTCTCCACCGTGCTGGCCGGCCTCCCCGCGGGCGAGACGACGCCGGCGGCTCAACGCCTTCTCCAGAATGCGGCCCGGGGGGTCTTCCCGTCGGCCCTGGCGTCGGTCGTCGAGATGATCGGCAACCCGAATGCCGACCCGGAATCGCTTCAGACGCTGACGGTGGGGCTCGCCTCCGTGGGGGCCCATTCGGGAGCGGATCTCCTGGCCGGAGCGCTCGCGCTCGTCAACGGCGTCGTGGACGGGAAGAAGAGCCGATGAGCACGCTCGTCCTCGTCCGCTCCGGCTGTTACCAGGACTCCGCCCGTCTCATGCAGGTGAGCCGGGAGCTCGCCGCCGTCGCCGGAGTCTCCGAGGCGGTGGCGATGATGGGGACCGAGACGAACCGGCGCCTCCTCGCGGAGTCGGGATTCCCGGCGGCGGAGCTCGCGAAAGCCACGCCGCTCGACATGGTCGTCGCGCTCCGGGCGGAGTCGCCGGCGGCGCTCGACTCCGTGCAGGTCGCGCTCGACCGGCTCCTCGCCGGCAGGGGCGAGGGGGCTTCCTCTGGCCCAGCAGCCGCGGCGAAGGGCCCCGGAACGGTGACCGAAGCCCTCGAAGCGCACCCCGAGGCGAACCTCGTCTCGGTCGCGGTCCCCGGGCCCTACGCCGCCTTCGTGGCGCAGCGGGCGCTCGACGCAGGGCGGAGCGTCTTTCTCTTCTCCGACAACGTCTCCAGTGCCGACGAGGTCGCCCTCAAGCGCCGGGCCGCGGGGCTCGGCCTCCTCGTGATGGGCCCCGACTGCGGGACGGCGATCCTGTCCGGCGTCGGGCTCGGCTTCGCGAACCGCGTGGAGCGGGGCCCCGTCGGGATCGTCGGGGCCTCCGGCACCGGCATCCAGGAGCTCTCGTGCCTCCTCGACCGGAGGGGAATCGGCGTCTCGCACGCCATCGGCACCGGCAGCCGCGACCTCTCGGAGGCGGTGGACGGCGCGATGACGGAAGCGGGGCTGGCCCTGCTCGCGCGCGACCCGGAGACGACGTGCGTCCTCCTCGTCGCCAAGCACCCTGCCGCGAGCGTGGCGCGGCGTCTTCACGGCGTCCTCGCCAGGCTCGGCAAGCCGGTCGCGGTCCGCTACCTCGGCGAAATCGCCCGGGGCGACGTCGAGGGCGTCTTCTACGCGGGCTCCCTCGACGAAGCGGCGGAGAAGGCGGCGGCGTGGGCCGGGGCCCAGGCCCTGCCCGCCGCGACGACGACGGCCGGGACCGGGAGGAGGGCCGAAGGCGATCCGGAGCAGGGAGAATCCCGGCTCGTCGGTCTCTTCGGGGGAGGCTCTCTCGCCGCGGAGGCGCGGTGCGTCCTGGCGGCGCACGGTGTCGAGACCGTCGTTCCGGACGTGATGCTGACGGCGCACTCGCCGCTCCCTCCCGGAAACCTCGTCGTCGACACGGGCGACGACGCCTACACCGTCGGCCGCCCGCATCCGATGGTCGACCAGACCGTCCGCTGCTCCCTGATCCGTGCGGCCGGCGCCGACCTCTCCGTTCGCGTTCTCCTCCTCGACCTCGTCCTCGGCGACGGCGCCCACCCCGACCCCGCTCCCGAGATCGTCCAGAACGTCGTCGCGGCCCGCGCGGCGCGCGCGGGGAGGCCCCTGTCCGTCGTCGTCTCCGTCTGCGGCTCGAGACGCGACCCGCAGGGGACGCGGCGCCAGGAGGAGGTCCTGCGGCAGGGCGGTCTCCACGTCGCGTCGTCGGCCGCGCTCGCGGCCGGGGAAGCCGCGGCGCTCCTTCCTCTCGTTCGCGAGGAGGTGGCCCGGTGAATTCGAGGACACCGTACGCGTTCACGGGGAACGCGAACGCCTCCACCCTTCTCGACGGCCGGCTCGAGGTCGTCCACGCCGGGATCGATGCCGTCGCCGAGGCCGCCCGGGCCACGGGCGCCGCCGTGACGCTCGTCGACTTCGAGCCCCCCTCCGGCGGGGAGCCGCGCCGGATGGCGCTCCTCGGCGAGCTCCTCTCCGGAGCCCACGTCCACGAGATCGACGCGGCGAACGCCCGCGCCCTCGCGCGCCTCCTCGCGAGCCGTCCGCACCTCGTCGGCGTCGGCGTCGCGCGCGACGTGATCCCCGGTATGGCCGACGACCTCTTTCTCCACGCCGGGCCGCCGGTCTCGTGGGAGCGGATGTGCGGCCCGATGCGCGGGGCCGTGATCGGCGGGCTCCTCCACGAGGGACGCGCGAAGAGCGTGGAAGAGGCGACGCGCCTGGCCGCTGCCGGCGCCGTCCGTTTCGACCCGTGCCACCACCACGACGCCGTCGGCCCGATGGCGGGCCTCGTCACGCCGTCGATGCCGGTCTTCGTCGTGGAGGACCGCGGCGGCGAGCGGCCCGGAACGCGGACGTTCTGCACGCTCAACGAGGGGCTCGGCAAGGTCCTCCGCTACGGGGCGTTCTCGGAGGAGGTCCTCTCCCGCCTCGACTACATGCGCGACGAGCTGGCGCCGGTCCTCGCGGCCGCCCTCGCGCTCCGCGGCCCGATCGACCTCAAGCACCTGATGGCCCAGGCGCTCCAGATGGGCGACGAGGGGCACAACCGCAACCGCGCCGGCACGTCGCTCTTCTTCCGCGAGCTCGCCCCGGCGATCGTGAGGGCGACCGAAGACCGCGAGAAGGCGGCGCGGGTCCTCGAGTTCGTGAACGGCAACGACCACTTCTTCCTCAATCTCTCGATGCCGATGGGCAAGTGCATGCTGAAGGCGGCCGAAGGGGAGCCTCTCTCCTCGCTCGTCACCGTGATGGCCCGCAACGGGACCGACTTCGGCATCCAGGTTTCGTCTATGCCGGGACGCTGGTTCACCGGGCCGGCGCAGATGGTGCGGGGCCTCTACTTCCCGGGCCGCACCGCCGCCGACGCGAACCCCGACATCGGCGACAGCGCCATCACCGAGACCGCCGGCTTCGGCGGGTTCGCGATGGGAGCGGCGCCCGCGATCGTCCAGTTCGTCGGCGGCAGCGCCGAGGACGCCCTCGCGGCGACCCGCGCCATGCGGCGCATCACGGTGGGCGCGAACAACGGCTTCGCGATTCCCGCCCTCGGCTTTGCCGGCACGCCGACCGGCATCGACCTGCGCCTCGTGGAGGAGAGGAACCTCCTTCCCCAGATCAACACCGGCATCGCCCACAGGGAGCCCGGCGTGGGGCAGGTAGGGGCCGGCCTCGTCAATCCGCCGTGGGAGGCGTTCCACGCCGCCCTCGAGGCGTTCGCCGAACACGTCCGCGCCGCGGCCCCGCCGCCGGGCGCCTGAAGACGTCCAGAGAAAGCAGAGACAGAAGGAGTCGTCCATGCGTCCGATCGAGCTCTCCATCCCACTCGGCATCGGCACCCCGGCCTGGCCCACCTACGAGCCTCTCCAGATGAAGTACTTCAAGCGGCTCGCGCCGAACGGTGCGAACGGGCAGATCCTGACGCACAGCAACCACCTCGGGACGCACATGGACGGCGAGATCCACTTCTACTCGCCCGGCAAGGACATGGCCGAGCTCCAGCTCGACTTCCTGATGCACGACGGGGCCATCGTCGACCTCTCCGACGCCGTCGGCGACTACGACGTCTACACCTCGAAGATGGTCGAGGACCGGGTCGAGGTGAAGGACGGCGACATCCTCATCATCCACACCGGCTACCACCACTACGGCTGGGACCAGCCCGAGGCGGACGAGATCCGCTACATGGTCAAGCACCCCGGGCCCGACCGGGAGTTCGCGGAGTGGTGCAAGAAGAAGAAGCTCCGCTGGCTCGGCGTCGACTGTGGCAGCGCGGACCACCCGATGAACACGATCATCCGGACCTGGATGCCGCGGCAGGCGAAGGAGGCCGACGCCCACTTCCGCGCGAAGTACGGCAAGCCGCTCGACGAGTTCTACGACGACGGCAAGTACCAGCTCATGCACCTCGAGCTCTTCAACCACGGGATCATCCACGCCGAGTGCCTTGGCGGAGACATCGACCTCCTCCTCAACCAGCGCGCCGTCATCGGCGCCTTCCCGTGGCGCCTCGTCGACGGCGAGTCGTGCATCTGCCGGATCGTGGCGTTCGTCGACGACGACCGGCACGCCGCGCTCATGGAGAAGAAGTCGAGGGCCGTCATGACGAAGTGGAACGACGTGTCGGGCGCTCCGAACGCGTGGCTCCACGAAGAGGCCCGGAAGAAGGGCTGAGAGGAGAAGCGGGCCGCGCGTTCCCGAACGGCGGCCCGCTCACCCGCCATGCGAGAGATCGCCTTCCGCTCCGCCACCGCGCTCCTGGCCGCCCTCGAGAAGAAGGAGGTCGGGAGCGAGGAGCTCCTGAAGCACTTCCTCTCGCGGATCGAACGGCTCTCCGGGACCGTCAACGCCGTCGTGACGCTCGACGCCGAACGGGCGCTCTCGGAGGCGCGCGCGTGCGACGCCGAGCGCCGTGCCGGAGACCTTCGCGGTCCGCTTCACGGGCTTCCCGTCACCGTGAAGGATTCGTTCGAGACGGCCGGCCTGAAGACGACTTCGGGGGGCGCGCCCGGCCTCGAGGCCTACGTTCCGGAGAAGGACGCAAAGGCCGTCGCGAGGCTGAAGGCCGCGGGGGCGATCGTCTTCGGCAAGACGAACCTCTCGACCCTCGCGATGGACATCCAGACGTACAACACGGCGTTCGGCACGACGAACAACCCGTGGGACCCGTCGCTCACGGCCGGCGGCTCCTCGGGCGGCTCGGCCGTCGCGATGAGCGCGGGCCTCTCCGCGCTCGAGCTCGGGAGCGACCTCGGCGGCTCCATCCGGATCCCCGCGGCGTTCTGCGGCGTTTTCGGCCACCGCCCGAGCTTCGGAATCGTCCCGACGCGCGGACACATCCCGGGCCCTCCCGGGACGCTCGCCGCGCCCGACCTCGAGACGGCCGGGCCGATCGCCCGCTCGGCCGACGACCTCGACCTCGCCCTTCGCGTCGTGGCCCGGGCCGACGAGAAGGACGCCGTCGCCTGGCACCTCAAGCTCCCGCCCCCACGTCGCCGCGGCCTCTCCGACTATCGGCTCGCCGCCTGGCTCGACGACTCCGTGGCGCCCGTCGACGCCGCCCTCCGGGAGCGGCTCGAGGCCGCCGTCTCCGAGCTCCGCGCGGCCGGCGCCGAGGTCGACACCGAGGCCCGCCCCGGCTTCACCCTCGCCCGGAACGCGCGGCTCTTCATGCGCGTCCTCTACGGCAGCATGTCTCCCGGCCTCGCCGACGGGCAGTTCGAGAAGCTCCAGTCCCGCGCCGCGGCGCTCGCCCCGGACGACGACTCGTTCCGGGCCCGCCTGACGCGCGACAGCGTCCAGACCCACCGCGACTTCGAGCTCGCTCGCGAGGCGCGCGAGCGGATGCGAGGGCTCTGGACGGAGTTCTTCCGCCGGTACGACGCGCTCCTCTGTCCCGTCTTCCCCAGCCCTGCATTCCCGCACGACCAGAGCCCCGATTTCGCGAAGCGGACTCTCGCCGTCAACGGCGTGGCGGAGCCCTACCTCGGGACGCTCCTCGGATGGCCCGCGCTCGCCGGGCTCTCCTCGCTCCCCGGCACCGCCGCGCCCGTCGGCTTCACGCGAGACGGCCTCCCCGCGGGGATCCAGGTCGTCGGCCCGTACCTCGAGGACCGGACGGCGATCCACGTGGCGAAGCTCGTCGCCCAGGTCGCGGGAGGCTACGTCCCGCCGCCCGGACTATAGTAGAAAATCAAGACCTGACCCCCCTGGCGGGGAGACCGAGGAGTTCGAGGACGGAGAGCGTGAGAGCCGAGACCCCGGTGCGGATCGTGGGCTCGCGGTCGGGAGCGAACCTGGAGTTGTGCGGCCCGGGGACGGATCGGCCCTCCTTCGCCGCTGTGGCGAACTCGTCCGGCGGTATCGCGCCGACGCGGAGCTGGACTCCGGGGACGCCGGCGACCCGGCCGTAGACGCCGAAGTCCTCGGAAGAGCTCGCGGGCTCGTGCGGGACGACGTTCGCGTCGCCGAGCCCGCGACGAAGCGCCGACGAGAGGCGAGCCGCGAGGGCGGGGTCGTTGACGACCACCTCGGACGCCTCGCGGGGATCGACGACGATCTCCGGCGGGCGCGGCGCGCCGGCGGCCGCCGCCTCGGCCTTTGCGATCCGCTCGATCGCCGCGAGGAGCTGCTTCTGCACCTCGGGCTTGTAGGAGCGGACGGTCAGCTCGAGCTTCGCCTCGTCGGGAATGATGTTCCGCTTCGTCCCCGCGTGGATCGTGCCGACCGTGACGACCGCCGGATCGAAGGGGTTGATCTCGCGCGACACGATGCTCTGGAGGGCCACCACGGCACGGGCCGCGATCAGGACGGGATCGACGGTGCGATGCGGCGCGGCGCCGTGGCCGCCGCGCCCGTAGAAGGTGATGTCGACGGCATTCGAGGCGGCGGACGCCGGCCCCGGCGGAACGCCGACCCGGCCGGCGGCGATGAGGTTGCTGACGTGGAGGCCCACGACGAAGTCCGGCTTCGGGAAGCGCGTGAAGAGGCCGTCCCGGATCATCTGGTCGGCGCCCCGGAGTACCTCTTCCGCGGGCTGCCCCACGAAGACGAGAGTTCCGCTCCACCGGGTCCTGGCGTGTGCGAGGAGCGTGGCCGCGCCGACCCAGGACGTCACGTGGACGTCGTGGCCGCACGCGTGCGCCACGGGGACGGTTTCGCCGGCGTCGCTCTTCGCCGTGGCGGAGCTCGCGTAGGGGAGCCCGGTCTTCTCCGGCATCGGCAGGGCGTCCATGTCGGTTCGGACGAGGACGGTCGGACCGGGCCCGTTCTTCAGGACGCCGACGACGCCGGTGCCGCCGACGTGCTCCGTGACTTCGAAGCCAGCCTTGCGCAGGCGCGCCGCCATCTCGGCGGCCGTTCTCTCTTCGTGCAGGGACAGCTCCGGGTTCTGGTGGAGGTCGAGGTAGAGCGCGTCGAGCGACGGGTAGAGCGCGTCCAGGCCGACGAGCCCGGGCGGGTCGGCCGCGCGGGCGGGAGTTGCAGCGATGAGCGAGAGCGCCAGGAGGGCGGAGATCGGGACGTGCGCATGGATGAATGCGCGAACGTCTCTCGTGACGTCGGCAGGAGCATGTCGACTCATCGCGTTCCCTCCTGGGTTGTGACGGCAGTTCTTCACGAAGCCCTCGCAGTCCGTCGGTCCCGACCGTCGGAGGCCTCTCCTTCCGGATTCCCCCGCTGGCCCGTATGACGCGGATCATGTCGGAAGTCGACCCGACCGAACAGACTGTCCTCGGCCCGACCTCGAGGAGGAGCTGACGATGAATCCGGACACGACACGGACCCTGGTCCTCGCCGCTGCTTTCCTGCTTCCCGCGGCCCTCACCCCGCCACTGGCCGGCGCACCCGCAGTTGCGGACCTCGCGAAGTCGGAGGCGTGACTCGCCTGCCACGAACAGGGGAGCCCGGGGCTCGTCCCGCACTGGCAGGGCAGCGCGCACGCCCGGGCCCAGGTGGGATGCTGGCACTGCCATCAGGCGAAGAAGGGGGAGCCGGACGCCTTCGAGCACGAAGGCGTGACCTTCGCGATGGTCGTCACGCCGCGGCTCAACCTGGACGGGTCGCTCGGTTCGTGCAGGCCGTGATCCCCGAGGCGCGCGAGCTCGCGGCGAAGGCCGCGGCCGAGGGAAGGAAAGGTCAGGCCGACGCGGTGAACGCGGTGATCGACTCGATCCTCGCGCGTCCCGAGCACGCCTGGTACCTGGCGGAGAAGGCCGCCGGAGCCGTCCCGGCGAAGACGCACTGACCGGCCCGAGGGGCCGAAGGGAAGCCGCGCCTCCGCCGGGAGAGGCGCGGCGGGCTTCCTAGCGCGCCACGTACTCGACGAAGAACTGCTCCGGGAGGAAGTCGTGGACCTTCGACGGGACGAGGCCGGCGGCCGCCATCGCCTCGTCCACCTCCTCGCGAGCCATCTTCTGCTCGGGCGGCGGCCCCCACGGGCGCTCCGACCAGGGCTTCGGCGTGTAGTCGATGACGACGACGCGACCCCCCGGCGCGAGGCCCGCACGCAGCTTCTTCGCGTACGCGTCGCGCCCGGAAACGTAGTGGAGGGTGTCGACCATCAGGATCGTGTCGACGCCGCCGGCCGGCAGCTTCGGGTCGTCCTTCCCGACGCGGACGGTCTTCACGTTCGTGAGCCCCGCCTCCTTCAGGCGCCCGTCGAGAAACTCGAGGATGTCGGGGTTGATGTCGATCGCGAGAACCTCTCCCGTCGGTCCGACCGCCCGCGCGGCGCGGAGCGTGAAGTAGCCCGAGCCGGCCCCGACGTCGGCGACCCGCTCGCCGGGCCGGAGCGCGAGGGCGCGCAGGACCTCGTCGGGCTTCTGGAAAGAGTCCCGCTCCTTCCTCTCGAGCATGGCGATGTACCGCTTGACCCCGATCGCCTTCGAGATCGTCTTGAAGCGCTCGTCGTCCTTCATTGGGGCGAACGCCTCGTCCTTGCGGAGCTCGAAGACGTCGACGACCCCGGCTTCGTGGGCTCGTTGAAGGGCGTCCAGCGCCTCCTTCCGCTGGCCGAGGAGCGCGTGGCTGCGCGCGAGGCGGTAGAGCGCCTCGACGTGCGCCTCCCCGGCGGCCTCGGCGGCCGCCTCGGCGAAGGGAAGGGCGCGGGCCCAGTCCGTCGCCGCGTCCGCCCCCAGGAGGAACGAGCCGAGGTCGTCAGACGCCGGGACCAGGCCGCGCCAGTCGGGCCGGCGCTCGAAGAGGTCTTCGTAGAGGACGACCTGGGCGTCGTCGAGCCGCGCGAGGCGGGAGGGGGACGGAACCCGCTCGTGGAGGTGGAGCGGGTAGCCCGCCTCGTTCGGAAGCCACGACCTCTCGGCCGGGCTCGTGCGGGCGAGGACGACGGCGCTGAAGACGGCCTGGTGGAGGAAAGTGCGGCGCAGGTTTCCCGGTCCCGCGTCGCGACCGATCTGCGGGTCGGAGGCGAGCGCGGTGAACCCGCGCGCCCACTCCCTGAGGAGGCCCTTCGAAGGCCGGACGGCGTAGACGCCGCAGTTGACGTACCAGCGGACGCGTCCGGGGTCGACGAGCGGTACGACGGTCTCGGGGAACGAGGGGTCGAGGCCCGTCTCCCGCGCGATCCTCGTCCACCAGGCGTCGAGCGGCGCTCCTTCCGGAAGGGCGACGGCGTTCCGCAGGAAGACGGGGCGGACGGCGAGCGTCGCGTCGCCGTGGAGGACGAGGGAGGACGGAGGCGAGAGGACGAGGGTTTCCGCGTCGAGCCAGACGAGCGTCCTCGCGCTCTTCTCGACGAGGCGCTCGACCTGCGCCGCGGCGAGGACCTTCCGCGCGTACGGGAAGCGCCGGATCGCCGGATCCCCCTCGAGAGGAAGCACGGTGACGCCGGGCCGGTTCCGGAGCGGCGCCGTCTCCTCGAGGACGGAGTCGACGACGACGTGGACGGGAGCGTCGGCGAGCGGCCCGCCGAAGCACCGGAGCGAGTCGACGAGGAAGCTCGCCCTGCGCGCCTGGAGGGGCGTGTCGACGGACGTGGCGAAGACGACGTCGCCGCTGGCGGCCTGGGCGGGCCGGGGAAGCGCAAGGGCGAGGCCGGCGGCGAGAAGGGCCAGGCGGCGGGGCCGGTCGGTCATCCGAGCCTCCTCCGTCGTCCTACGGGAGCGGGAAGGGGAGGTTCTGAGAACGGCGTGCAAGAGAGATGCGGGATTTCTGAGGCGGCCGGCCGGCGAGGCCGGTGGCTCCCCTCTGTATAATGTAAAATCAAGACCTGACCCCAGACGCGACCTATAGTACGCAGGGTGGTTCTGCTCCGGGGTGAGTGCCGGCGGGTCTTTCGAGGGAGCCCGCCGACACCCGGGGTCTTCGGAGGCGTTGCGGAGTGAGGCTGGTCATCGGTTCGAGACTGGGACCGTACGAGGTCGTCGCTCCCATCGGACACGGCGGGATGGGGGAGGTCTTTCGCGCCCGCGACACGCGCCTCGGGAGGGACGTCGCCCTCAAGGTCCTGCCGGAAACCGCTCACGGGGACGCGGAGCGGTTCCAGAGGTTCGAGCGGGAGGCGCGGGCCGCCGGTGCCCTGAACCACCCGAACGTCGTCGTCCTCTACGACGTCGGCAGCCAGGACGGCGCACCCTTCCTCGTCTCGGAGCTGCTCGAAGGAGAGACTCTCCGCGAGAGGCTCGGGCGCGGACCCCTCGCGCCGCAGCGCGCCGTGGAGATCGCGATCCAGATCGCCCGGGGGCTCGGGGCCGCGCACGAGAAGGGGATCGTCCACCGCGACCTGAAGCCGGAGAACGTCTTCCTGACGGCCGACGGTCACGCCAAGATCCTCGACTTCGGTCTCGCCAAGCTTCTCGGCCCCGCGTCGCCGTCGAGCGGAAGCCGGGCCAGGCCGGGTGCGCAGACGGGCTCCGACGTCGTCGTCGGCACGGTCGGCTACATGGCTCCGGAGCAGGTGCGCGGCGAGGAGATCGACGGGAGGGTCGACGTCTTCGCGGCCGGGGTCTGCCTCTACGAGATGCTCGCGGGCCGCAGGGCGTTCCTCGCCGGCTCCGCGGCAGACACGATGGCGGCGATACTGCGTGAGGAGCCCGTCGACCTCGCGTCGGTCCGGCGGGGCATCGTGCCGCAGCTGGAGCGGATCGTCCGGCGGTGCCTCGAGAAGCAGAAGGTCGCGCGTTTCCAGTCGGCCCGCGACCTCGCCTTCGCGCTCGAGTCGCTCTCGGGTACCTCTCTGGCGGCCGGCCCGGGCCTCCTCGCGGGGCTCGTGTCCCGGCGCCTTTCCAGGGGCCTGCGGCGCGCGACGTGGACGCTGGCGGCGCTCGTGGCCGGCGCCCTTCTGGGCGCGCTCCTGGTGTTCTGGCGCCGCGAGGCCCCGGTGCGGCCTCCGACGACCCTGCGCGCGCTGACCCACTCGGGGGTCGACTCCGCGCCCGCGGCCTCGCCCGACGGGCAGCTCGTCGCGTTCACGTCGCGACGCGGGGGGGGGGCGCGCATCTGGCTGAAGCAGATCCAGGGCGAGGGAGAGACGGCCCTCACGAACGGTCCCGCGGACGAAGAGCCGAGGTTCTTCCCCGACGGGCAGTCGATCCTCTTCACGCGAACGGACGAGAAGGCCGGTTCGTCGATCTGGAAAGTCCCGGTGGTCGGGGGAGAAGAGCGGCGCCTCGTCAGCGGGGCCGAGTCGGGGGACGTCTCGCCCGACGGGACCGAGGTCGCCTTCCTGCGCATCCTGCGCCCGGAAGACCGGTCTTCGGCGCTCGTGCTCGCACCCCTCGCCGGCGGGAAGGAGCGGGAGCTGGCCCGCTTCACGACGATCCTGTCGAGCCCGCGCTTCTCCCCGGACGGCAGCCTCGTCGCTCTTTCCGAGGCGGGGAGCACTCAGAGCGGCGTCCCCGGGTCCGTCGTCCTCGTCTCGCACGACGGAGGCGTCCGCCGCCTGCCGCTTCCGCTCTCCGCGCGTCAGCCGACGTCGGTCGCCTGGCTGGGGACCGGGACCGGCCTTCTGGTCGGGATCTTCGACGCGAGTGTCCCGCACGCGCGAACGGTCGGTCTTCACCTGATTCGAATGTCGGTGAAGGACGGGAGAAGCGAGACCATCGCCTGGTGGCCTTCCGCGGGCCGCATTCTCGACGTCCTCGGGGACGGGCGCGTCGTCATCGAATCGGTCACGACGCGTGAGAGCCTCCGCGAGGTTCCGGCTTCCGGAAACGGCCCGGTCCGCTGGCTCACTCACGGAACGTCGACGGATCGGCAGCCCGTCTATTCGCCGGACGGCAAGTGGATCCTCTTCACGTCCGACCGCTCCGGCCAGCTCGACCTCTGGATGATGTCGAGGGATTCCGGGGCCCTGCGGCGAGTGACCGACGACGCCGCGCAAGACTGGGACCCGTCCTTCAGCCCCGACGGTCGCCAGATCCTCTGGAGCTCCGACCGGACGGGGCGGTTCGAGATCTGGACGTCGGCGGTGGACGGCAGCGGCGCCCGGCTCCTGTCGCGCGGAGGATTCGAGGCCGAGAATCCGGTCCTCACTCCCGATGGGGCGACTCTCCTGTGGGGCTCGTTGCACGGCGGGCGGGAAGGGATCTGGCGGTCCCGCTCCGACGGCACCGGCGCGGAGCTCCTCGCGCGCGGCGCCACCCTTCAGCTGCCGGAGGTCTCTCCCGACGGCGTTTACGTGGCGTATCGCGAGGGCTTCGGCCCCGGCCTCCGGACGCTGCGGGTCGTCAGGCTCGCGGACGGCGCCGAGGTCTGCTCGATTCCCTTCGGGGTGGTCGACGCCCATGCGGGATCGGAAGTCGGCCGCTCCCGCTGGATGCCCGACGGGCGCCTTGCCTTCGTCGGGTTGAACGAGCAGGGGGTGGCGGGGGTTTTCGTCCAGGACGTCGTGCCGGGCCGGGACACGACCGCTTCGCGCCGCAAGCTGGCCGGCTTCGATCCGGCCCTCCCCGCCGAGTCGTTCGGAATCTCCCCGGACGGAGCTTCCATCACGATCGCAGCCCGGGAGAGCCTCGGGAGCATCATCCTGGCCGAGCCCGTCGCCGGCGTGATGAGGGCCCGCTGGCACTGAGGGCCCAGTCGCAGGAACTCTCTCCGTCGGGAAAAGGGGCGCCAGGAGCCTTCAGTCGAACTCCCTCTTCGGCGGAGCCTGCTCCGGTCCCACGCGGCCGGCGGCGATGTCCGCCCTGAAATAGTTCTCGCTTCGGACGGGGGCGCCTCCGAGGCGGCGCAGGAGCGCGATCTGGCCGGCGTGGGTGAGGGCGTCGGCGATCGGACCCTGGAAGAGCTTCTCCGGCGGCGTGGCGAGAGGCGCGTCGGACGCGAGGAAGGCATCGAGCTTCGCGAGACCGGCGTGGAAGCGCGCCACCTCGTCGACCCACGGCAGGGGGGCCGACGTGGACCAGGCCGGCGTCCCTTCGGCCATCGTGAGGGCCCAGTCGAGGAGGTCTCCGATGTGCGCGAGGATCTCTCCCGGCGTCTTCGTCGTCCCGGAGGCCTTCAGCGTTTCGAAGCCTTCCGGCGCGCCGCGGGCCGCTTTCCCGCAGCGGTACGCGAGCGTGGCGACGGCGTGGCGGAGGAGGTCGCGGGCGGGGTCTTTCTCCATGGCTTCTTCCTCGTCTCGGGCGCCGCGGCCCTCGCTTCGTCCAGGATCGGGAACCGGGAGGCGCCCAGGGACTCGAGCTCCTCTTCGAAGAAGGCGGCGATCCGCTCGGGGTCGGGAACGAGCCCGGCGTCGGTGGCGACGCCGACGACGACGTGCCCGTCGTAGCTGAAGATGGAGACTCCGAGGCCCATCCGCCCCGACTGGGGCACCCAGAACATCATGTCGGCCAGGCGGTGGCCGGCGAAGTAGACGGGCTGCTTCGGGCCGACGACGTTCGTCATGACCGCCGTCGACTTGCTGCCGAACATGTCGACGACGAAGGAGGCCACCTCGGCCGGGGCGAGACCGAGGGCGCTCAGGATCTGGAAGGCCACGAACGGCTCGGGCGTCTTCTTGATGGCGTCCATCCTCTTCTTCACGAGGTGGAGGCGCTCGGCCGGGTCTCGCTCGCCGACCGGGAGGGAGAGGTAGATGAGGCCGAAGCGGTTGCCGAGCTGGTCGGCCTCCGCGGGCGGCCGGAGGTTGACGGGCACCATGGCGTTGATGTCCTTGCCGTCGGGCTTCTCGCCGCGGAAGAGGAGGTAGCGCCGGAGGGCGCCGCTGACGGCCGTGAGGAGGACGTCGTTGACGGTCCCGCCGATCCGCCGCGAGATCGCCTTCACGTCGGCGACGGGGACCTTCCGCGACCAGGCGGCCCGCTTGGCGACGCCGAGCGTCCCTTTCAGGACCGTCTTCGGGTCGGCCGGGCGGAGGATCATCTTCGCCAGGACGCCGGCCGCGTCCATCGCCGTCTGGCCCACCTCCAGGACGTGCGACGGGTGGAGGAGCGACTCGACCGTCTGCGTCGCGAGCGTGTCGGCCGCCTTCCGCGTGGTCACGGCCAGCCGCTGAACCCCTTCGAAGAGCGACGTGATCCGGCTGCCGACGTGTTTCTCGTGGAGGGCCTTCGGCGCCGACTTCGGCCACGGGGCGTCGGCCGTCGTGTCGGTGGAGGTCAGGAGGACGTGGACGAGGGCGATGCCGTCGCCGATGCAGTGGTGGAGCCGGATCAGAACGACCGCGCCGCCGCCGTAGTTCTCGACGAGGTGGATCTGCCAGAGGGGCTTGCTGAAGTCGAGCGGCATCGACATCAGGTCGCTGACCGTGTCGCGGAGCGCCCCGTCGTCGCACGGCCTCGGGAGCGCGATCCGGTGGATGTGAGCATCGAGGTCGAAGGTCGGGTCCTTCACCCACCGCGCCGTCGTCCCCGACTGCTTCACCCGGTGCGAGAGGCGCGGGAACCGCTCCACCATCCTCACCCTCACGGTGTCCTTGAGCCGGGCGAAGTCGATCGGCTCGTCGAAGACGTAGATCCCCGTCACCATCATCAGGTTCGTGGGGTCTTCCATGTGGAGCCACGCGGTATCGACGGGAGTCAGGAGGGTGCCGTCCGCCACGCTGTCGCCCATCCGGGAATCGTAGCGTCTCGACGGCCGGAAGTCCGCGCAGAAAAGAGCCGCGCGGCGCCGGGCGCCGCGCGGCTCATCGACCGGACGGGGAGGGGCCGGAGAGCTACTGCCCGACGGGCTCGTCGACGAGGTCCTCGACGTCGACCTCGGGGTCGGGAGGGAGCTTGTCGATCTCGGCCTGGACGAGCTCCCTGTGGTGGACCTCGTCCCCCTGGAGCTCGATGAAGAGGGCCTTGACGTCGGGGTCGGCGATCGACGGGATCGCGGCGGTGAAGTAGGCGTGCGCCTTGATCTCCGACTCGAGGGCGACCTCGAGGGCCTTGCGGGGCGACATGAACGCCCGGGCCTGGTCGTAGTCGGGGGCTTCGACGCCCCAGAGCATCGAGCGGCTCATCCGGGTCGGGGCGTCGCCGTAGAGCTCCTTGCGCCGGACGGCGATCTCCTCGCCGTGCTTGGCCTCGTATCGGGCCATGATCCGGTAGAAGGCCGCGGCGTCGGCCGTGTGGTGGACCTCCATCTGGTCCGCGAATTCCTCGTAGCGCTCGCGAGCCTCGTCCTCGATCAGGATGGCGAGGTCGAGGGCGTCTTTCAGATCGAGGGTGGCGAAATCGACGGTCTGGCTCATCGAAGCACTCCCAGGGCCGCTTCAGTGGCCCCGCACCGGTGGATCTTAGCCCGTGATCGGGCGCCGGGCGCGGCGTAAGATTGCCGATCGCGATGGAAGCCGAAACGCTGGTCCCGCTCCTGGAGCGCGCCGTCCGCCGGAACTTCGACCTCCCCGCCTTTTCCGACTTCCCGGGCCCCACCCAGAGCTACGGCGAGGTGGCCGGGCGCGTCGCCCGGCTGCACGCGGCGTTCCGCGAGCTGGGCCTGAAGCCCGGGGCGAAGGTCGGGCTCCTCGGCCGGAACTCCTCCGGGTGGGCCACGGCCTATCTCGCGATCCTCTCCTTCGGGGCGGTCGCAGTGCCGATCCTCCCCGACTTCCGGGAGGAGGACATCCACCACATCCTCAACCACTCCGAATCGGTCCTCCTCCTGACGACCGGGGCGTTCCTGGAGCGGCTCGACCCCGCGAAGATGCCCGGGGTGAAGGCGATCCTCTCCACGAAGGATCTCGCCCCCCTCTTCACGAAGCGCGAGGGGAAGGCGGCACCCCTCAGGAAGGCCGACGAAGCCGCCCGGGCTCTCCCTTCTCTCGCGCCCGAGGCGGTTTCCTGGGCGCGGCCGGACCCGGAAGACCTCGCCTCCATCGTCTACACCTCGGGGACGACGGGCTTTTCCAAGGGGGTCATGCTCCCGCACCGGAGCCTCTACCGGAACGTCCTCTTCGCCCAGAAGCACATGCCGCTCGAGGCGGGGGACGCTCTCGTGTCGTTCCTGCCGCTCGCCCACGCCTTCGGCTGCGCCTTCGAGTTCCTCTTCCCGGTCTCGGTCGGCTGCCGGATCGCCTTCCTCGACAAGACCCCCTCCCCGCAGGTCATCCTCAAGGCGTTCGGCGCCGAGAAGCCGCGCCTCGTCCTGACGGTCCCGCTCGTCCTCGAGAAGATCTACGCCAGGCGCGTCCGGCCCTTCCTCGAGAAGCCGGTCGTGAAGCTCCTGACGAAAGTGCCGGCGCTCCGTCGGCAGATCGACGCCCTCCTGCGGAAGAAGCTGATCGACGCCTTCGGCGGCCGGGTCCTGGAGGTCGTCGTCGGGGGGGCCGCCCTGAACCCGACGGTCGAGGAGTTCCTCCTCAGGATCGGATTCCCGGTCACGGTCGGCTACGGCATGACCGAGTGCGGGCCGCTCCTGACTTACGCCGGGTGGCGCGAGCACAAGCCGCAGGGGGTGGGGCGCGTCGTCGACGGGATGGAGCTCGTCGTCGAGTCGGACGACCCCTCCCGGACGCCGGGCGAGGTGAAGGTCCGCGGGTCGCACGTCATGGCGGGGTACTACAGGAGCCCCGAGGCGACGCGGGAGGTCCTCGACGGGAACGGCTGGCTGAAGACCGGTGACCTCGGCCTCCTCGACGCCGACGGCTTCCTGACGCTGAAGGGCCGGTCGAAGACGATGTTCCTGGGCGCGACGGGCCAGAACGTCTACCCCGAGGAGATCGAGGCCCGGCTGAACGCGCTGCCGTTCGTCGCCGAGTCGCTCGTCGTGGAGCGGGAGCACCGCCTGCACGCCCTCGTCTACCCCGACCTGGAAGCCGCCGACGCCGCGCACGCGGGGCACGAGGCGATCGTGAAGGAGATGGAACGGAACCGGCAGAAGCTGAACGGGAGGCTCCCTCCGTTCTGCCAGGTCGCCACGATCGAGATCGTCCCGGAGGAGTTCCAGAAGACCCCGACCCGGAAGATCAAGCGCTTCCTCTACGCCGGCCGCACGGGATGGCCGGGTCTGGTCTAATTCCGCCTCGTGAAGAGGCCGACGTGGACACTCGCGGGCTGACCGTGGATCTGGCTCTCCCGGGGGGGACGGTCCGGGTCGAGATGGACGTTCCGATGGGCGAGGTGCCGATGGAGCGCCTCCTGCCGGCGCTCCGGACGACCGCCGACGCCTTCGTCGCCTACGGGGCCGAGATGTCCGTGGCAGCGGGGAAACCCGTCTCCTGCGCGAAGGGGTGCGGGGCCTGCTGCCGGCAGCTCATCCCCCTCGCCCACGCGGAGGCCCGGGCGATCGCCGCGCTCGTCGAGGAGCTTCCCGAGCCGAGGCGTTCGGAGGTGAAGGAGCGATTCGAAGGCGCCTTTCGCCGCGTCGAGGCGGCGGGGCTCGCTCCCGCGCTCGAGGGCCGGACCGGGAGGATGGCCGCCGAGGCGGTCGACCTCGGCCTTCAGTACATGGGGCTCGGCATCGCCTGCCCGTTCCTCGAGGACGAGAGCTGCTCCATCTATGCCGAACGGCCCATCGCCTGCCGCGAGTACCTCGTCACGTCGCCCCCCGCCCGTTGCGCGGCGCCGACCGTCGAGACCATCGAGGCGGTTTCGCTCCCCACGCGGGTCTGGGCCGCGGCCGCGCGTGAGGAGAAGGGGATCGCGAACACCGATCCGGCTCCCTGCGTACCCCTCGTCGTAGCCCTGCGCTGGGCCGCCTCGGCCCGCGACGCCGCCCCGCTTCGCCCCGGGCCGGAGATCCTCCAGAAAGTCTACGCACGTTTCGCGCGAGACCGCCGGGGAGAGGGGTTCGGACGATGACGGTCGAAGCGGGGCGGAAGCTCGGGCGCTACGTCCTCTCGCGCAAGATCGGCGCGGGAGGGATGGCGGAGGTCTGGGAGGCGTTCGACGAAGGGCTCCACCGGAGCGTCGCGGTGAAGGTCGTCCGCGACGAGATCGCCGGGGAGGCCGAGTTCCACGAGCGCTTCATCCGCGAGGCGCGCCTCGCCGCGCAGCTCGAGCACCCCCGCATCCTCCCGATCTACGACTTCGGGACGGAGGGGGGCGTCACCTACCTCGTGATGCCGCTTCTGCCCGGCGGAAGCCTGAAGGAGCAGATCTCCGGCCCGATGCCGGCGGACGAGGCGGTGGAGGCGCTCGCCGCGATCGCCGCCGCGCTCGACCACGCGCACGCGCGCGGCGTCCTCCACCGCGACGTGAAGCCGGCGAACGTCCTCGTCGACGCCTCGGGAAGCCTCCTCCTCGCCGACTTCGGCCTCGCCAAGAACACGGCGGTCTCCTCGGAGCTGACGGTGGCCGGGATGGTCGTCGGCACTCCGGCCTACATGGCGCCGGAACAGGCGGTCGGCCGGCCGCTCGACGCGCGTGCCGACCAGTACGCCCTCGGCATCGTCGCGTTCGAGCTGCTGACGGGCCGGACTCCCTTCCGGAGCGAGTCTCCTTTCGCCATCCTCGACAAGCACCTCCGCGTGGCGCCGCCGCCGGCTTCTTCTTTCGTCCCGGAGCTGCCTCCGGAGGTCGACGCCGTCCTGGCGAAGGCGCTCTCCAAGAAGGCGCAGGAGCGGTTCGACTCGTGCCGCCAGATGGTCGAGGCGCTCGCCGCGGCCCTCGGCGCCTCGATGCCCGTGCGGGTCTCCACGGCGGTCCGGGCCGCTCGTTCCCCGGACCCCACCTGGAGCGCCGCGGGCGGCGACACGGCGGCCACCCTTCGCCCGACGGCAGCCCCGTCGTCCGGTTCCCGCCGGGCGCACCTGACCCTCCCCGCGCCCCAGACGGGGGTCACGGTACGGCGTCCGGCGCCCTCCGGACCGTCGACGGGCGCGGTCGTCGCCGCGATCGCCGTCGTCGCGCTCCTCTTCGTCGGCGTGGCGGCGGGGGTGGGATGGACGCTCTTCGGGCCGAAGGGAACCCCGGTGGAGCCTCCCGGGGGCGAGGCGGTCCTGCCGACTCCGGTGCCTCCCGCAGCGCTCCCGACTCCGACTCCGCAAACGGCGGAGACCGGCGGGCTTGGGGCGGAAGGTGTCGTGGCGGCGGGTACCGAGGTCCCGGACGACGGCGCGACCCTGGTGACGATCGAGGAGCTGGGGGTCCCGACGATGCCCCCGACGGCCGGGCCCCGGGCGACCCCGGCTCCCGGCCGGAGCCCCGCGACGGGTTCGTCGCCCGGCGTGACGACCTGGACGCCCCAGCCCTCCGCTGCTCCTCCCACCGCGCCGCCGCAACGTCCGACCGAGTCCGCCAGCCCGGCGAATCCCGCTTCGCGCCTCGAGCGTGTCGTCCCCTTCCGGACGGGGGAGTCGGTTCCCGTCGGGATCGAGGACCGGTTCATCACGATCGAATCGGTCGAGGTGACGGGCTGGCCGAAGCCGGACGAGGTCCGCAAGGCCGAAGGCAAGCCGGGCGACACGACGAGCCTGACGGTGAAGTTCACCTACATGAACCGCGACGACAACGACTGGAAGTGCACTTACCGCGTCTCTCTCCTCGACGACGGCGGCCACGAGATCGGTTCCGGGGTCCAGGAGCGGACCCTCAACGGAACGGAAGCGGGCGACACGAACCGCGTCTCCATAAAGATGAAGACTCTCGATTTTCCGAGGGTGGCGAGGCTCCGGGTCCGGATCCTCGCCGCACCCGACTGATGCGGATCCCGCTCCTGCTCTCCATCTCGCTCTCCGTCTCCCTTGCCCTCCCGTTCTCCGCCGACGCTTCCGGGCCAACCCCGCTCGACGAGGCGGCGGCGGGCCGTTTCGCACGCCTCGTGCTCGACTGCGTCCACAGGGAATACCCGAACAAGATCGCCCACGTGATGAACGCCGACGCCGACGCCAGGCCCCCGCGCGAGCTGACGCCGGCGTTCTTCGGCTGCTTCGACTGGCATTCCTCCGTTCACGGGCACTGGCTCCTCGCGCGTCTCGCCCGTCTCTACCCGTCGGCGCCCTTCGCCGCCCAGGCGCGTGCGGCGCTCGGCAGGAGCCTGACCGGGGCGAACGTGGCGGGGGAGGTCGCCTACCTCGAAGCGCCGGGGCGCGTCGGGTTCGAGCGGCCCTACGGCCTCGCCTGGCTCCTGGCGCTCGCCACCGAGCTGCGCGAGTGGGACGACCCCGAGGCACGGGCGTGGTCGAAGGCGCTCGCTCCCCTCGAGGCGAAGGTCGCGGAGCTCTTCTTCGCCTGGCTCCCGAAGCTCGCCTACCCGATCCGCGAGGGGGAGCACCCGCAGACGGCCTTCGCCTTCGGCCTCGTCCTCGACTGGGCCCGCGGCGCGGGGGAGACGGCGAAGCTGGACCTCCTCGCCCGCCGCGTCGTCGAGCTCTACGGCAAGGACACGGGCTGTCCGATCGGCTACGAGCCCTCCGGCCAGGACTTCCTCTCGCCCTGCATCGCGGAGGCCGACCTGATGCGCCGCGTGCTGCCGCCGGCCCGCTTCGGCGCGTGGCTCTCGGCCTTCCTTCCGGGCCTGCCGAAGGACGGCTCGGCGAAGTGGCTCGTCCCCGGCATCGTCACCGATCGGACCGACGGCAAGCTCGTCCACCTCGACGGCCTCAACCTCTCCCGCGCCTGGATGCTCCGTGGGATCGCCGCGGGGCTGCCGCAGGGAGACTCGCGCACTCGAGCCCTCCGGGCGACCGCCGAAGCCCACGGGAAGGCGAGCCTGCCGAGCGTCACCTCCGATCACTACGAGGGGAGCCACTGGCTCGGGACCTTCGCCGTCTACCTGCTGACGGAGAGGGGCCTTCCACCAGTTCTCCCGCGCTGAGCGGAGCGAGCCGGAAGGGCGGTCTCCGGTCCGCCGCCATGACGCCCGTCATCCCGCGTCCGGCGGGGTGCGTGCTACGTTCCGCTCCATGACGACGCCAGCGCACGACCACGACCACGACCATTCCCACGAGGGCGAAGGCTTCGTCTTCGGTCACGAGATCCTCTCCATCCTCGCGGATCGCGGCGGGCGCCTTCCGGTCGCGGAGCTGAAGAGCGCTGCCGGCACCGTCTTCGGCGAGCAGGCGGTCTACGGCAACTGCCACGGCGACCGGTTCGACTTCGAAGGGCTCCTCGCCTTCCTCTCCTCGAAGGGAAAGCTGGCCCTCGACGGGGAGTTCGCCTCCCTTGGCCACGTCCCCGGCTGCGCCGGCCACTGATTCCCCCGGCTTGGGGTCAGGTCTTGATTTTCTAATATAGAGGCTTTTCCCCCCACCTCGGGAGAGCGGAAGAGAACCGGAACCCGAAGCCCGCGGGCGTTCCGCCCTCTTTGGACAGGTGTCTCTCCGTTCTGTATGGTCCTTCGACGCGGCAGGCGGGCGGACTCGCGAGCCGCGGCCCGGATGGAGAGACCCCCCTGATCAGAAGAACCGGTCGTTCGCGACGGCGCCTCCCCGCTGCCGTCCTGCTCCTCCTGCTGCCGTGCGGAGCCGTGGCCCGGAGCCCCGTGGCCGCCGGTGAAGAGGACGTTTTGCCGCGCATTTCGCCGGAGAGCGACGCGCGGGTGGTGATGGTGAATCGCCCTTCGGTGCGCCTCCACGTCTTCGACGGCGGGGAGGGGGGCCTTCCGGTTCTCTTCGTCCACGGCCTCGCGGGGGACTCGGGAGTCTGGGCGGGGGCCCTCTCGCACCTCCGGGCCACGAGGCGCGCGGCCGCCTTCGACCTTCGAGGGCACGGCCGGTCGACGCTTCCCGCCGACGGCCGCTACGCGATCGAGGACCTTGCGAGCGACGTCGGGGCCGTGGCGGACGAGCTCGGTTTCCGGCGGTTCGTCCTCGTCGGGCACTCGCTCGGAGGAGCCGTCGTCGGCTGCTACGCCGGGGCGCACCCGGACCGGATCGCGGGACTTCTTCTCGTCGACCCGGCGGGAGACGTCTCGAAGCTGCCGAAGACGAGGGTCCGGGCGACGCGCAGGGGGATGGAGCCCGCCACCTTCCGGAAGTTCATGGAGGGCTGGTTCGGCAAGACCCTGCTCCCGGAGAAGCCCGAAACGGAAGCGGAGGTCTTCTCGACGCTGCGGCGGACGGATCCGCGCGCCGCCTCGGCCGCCTACGCCGGCCTCGCCGCCTACCACCCGGTCGCCCCGCTGAAGTCCTACAGGGGACCCGCGGCTCTTCTCGTCCGCCCCGGGACGACGGGGCCGCTCAGCATCCGGGCTCTTCTCCCCTCGATTCCCGCGGAAGAGGTCCCCGAAACGGGACACTGGATCATGCTCGACGACCCGGAGACCTTTCATGCGAAGCTCGACACCTTTCTCGCGAAGCTGAAATAGCGGATGAGCGGCGATTCCTCCTCCCCGTCCCGGTCCCGCTCCGGCGTCCTCACCGCCACGAGCATCGTCGTGGCGAGCATGGTGGGGACAGGGGTCTTCACGAGCCTTGGCTTCCAGGCCGCCGTGATCCCCTCGCCCTTTCCGCTCCTGATGCTCTGGGTCGTCGGGGGCGTGGCCGCGGCCTCCGGCGCTCTCTGCTACGCCGAGCTCGCGGCGGCTCTCCCGCGGTCGGGCGGGGAGTACAACTTCCTGTCGCGGATCTACCACCCCTCGGCGGGCTTCGCCTCGGGCTGGATCTCTCTCACGGTCGGCTTCGCGGCTCCCGAGGCGCTCGCCGCGATGGCGTTCGGCAGGTACCTCTCGCGCGTCCTCGGGCTTCCCGAGGAGACCGCCAGGTGGATCGCCATCGGAGCCGTCGTCGCCATCTCCGCCGTCCACCTCGCCGGGGTCCGGGTCGGGGGGTGGTTCCAGAACGGTTTCACCTGGGCGAAGGTCACGCTGATCCTCGTCTTCTCCGCCTGCGGGCTCTTCCTGGCGGGCTCCCAGCCGATCCGGATCGTGCCGGCCGCCTCGGACCTCCCTCTCGTCTTCAGCGCCCCGTTCGCCGTCTCGCTCGTCTTCGTCATGTACGCCTACTCGGGCTGGAACGGCTCGGCCTACATCGCCGGAGAGGTGGCCGACCCGCAGCGGACGATTCCCCGCTCGCTCTTCCTCGGAACGGCGATCGTCACCTTCCTCTTCCTCCTGCTCAATTTCGTCTTCCTCCGGACGGCCCCGATCAGCGAGCTCGCGGGGAAGGTCGAGGTCGGCTTCGTCTCGGCGCTCCACATCTTCAGCACGGGCGGGGCGCGGATCATGGGCCTCCTGATCTCGCTCGGGCTCGTCTCCTCCATCAGCGCGATGGCCTGGGCGGGGCCTCGCGTGGCGCAGGTGATCGGCGAGGACCTCCGCTTCTTCGCTCCGCTCGCGCGCCGCAACCGTGCGGGCGCCCCGGCCGTGGCGATCCTCCTGCAGCTCGGCATCGTCCTCTTCCTTCTCGCCACCTCCACCTTCGAGGCGGTCCTCACCTACCTCGGCTTCACCCTCACCCTCTCGACCGCGTTCACCGTGGCCGGCGTGATCGTCCTCCGGCGCCGGGAGCCCGCCCTCCCGCGCCCCTACCGGACCTGGGGCTATCCGTTCACCCCGCTCCTCTTCCTGGCCGTGAACGGCTGGATGCTCGTCTACGTCCTCATGAACAAGCCGGTGGAGTCGCTCTCCGGGCTGGTCACGGTCGTGGCCGGGCTGGGCGTCTACTTCCTGGCAGTGAAGAAAGGTCTGGCCGAGGCCAGCTGACCCATGAGCAGGAACTCCCTTTCCGCCGTCACCCTCTCCGTCGTCGCTCTCCTCTCCGCCAGCGGCTGCTCACGCTCCGAGGCCGGGGGCTCCCGTCCCGTCCCGACGCGGCCCGCGACCGCGGCCGCCGCGGCGGCCTTCAGCCCCGCTCCCGATCCGACTCCCGCGCCGCCGCCGGCCTTCGATCCGGTCCGGGCGAAGCTCCTGACGCAGACGGGGCGCCTCCTCGCGGGCCTCCCCGTCGGGGACGGCCCCCTCGCCGCCGTGGAATCGTCCGCCGCCTGCCAGGACCACGCGAAGAAGATCCGGGGGCTCTGGCAGCAGCACGACAAGGCCCGGCTCGAGAAGGTCCGGCTCTGGGCGAAGGAGCACCTGACGGAGCCCGGCCCCGCCCCCCGGTCGCTCTTCTATCCCTTCGCCGGGCCGGACGGCCTCTACCCTCTCGCCTTCTTTCCGTCGGCCAGCCGCTACGTCCTCGTCGGGCTCGAGCCCGTCGGGGCGGTCCCCGACGTCGCCTCGCGCCCCGAGGCGGAGCTGGCGAGTGACCTCTCCGAGATGGAGAAGTACGTCCGGCCGATTCTCCAGATCAGCTTCTTCCGGACGAACGAGATGAAGAAGGACCTCGCGGAAGAGGGGGTTCTCCCCATCCTGATGGTCTTCCTCGCGGGGACGGGGCACGAGATCCTCGACGTCGGCTACGTCACCGTCGGCCCGGGAGGATCCCTCGAGAACGTCCCGGCCGGAGACGAGTCCAAACGCCGGGGAGCGCGCATCCTCTTCCGCGCGCTGGGCGAGGAGGCGACCAGGGAGCTCCTCTACTTCTCGCAGGACCTTTCCGACACGGGGCTGAAGAAGCGGCCCGAGCTGACGGCCTGGCTCGCGTCGCTCGAGAAGCCGGCCACCTTCCTGAAGGCGGCGTCGTACCTGATGTACAAGCCGACCTTCTCGACCGTGCGCGGCGTCATCCTCGACCACTCGTCGCTCGTCCTCCAGGACGACTCGGGGATTCCGTACCGCTTCTTCGAGAAGGACCGGTGGCAGTCCAGGCTTTTCGGCTCGTACAGGAAGCCGATCCGGCTCTTCGAGGAGCGCTTCCAGCCCGACCTCGTCGAGGCCTTCGCCGGCCCCCCGCCGGCCGAGCCGCTGCCGTTCGGCATCGGCTACCGCCACCAGGAGAAGGACTCGAACCTGATGGTGGCCCGGCGGGTGGGAGCCCAGGCGGCCAGGTCCTGACCTTCCATCCCGGCGACGGACCCGCAGGGAATGAAGCGGCCGGCGTTTCCGCCGGCCGCTTCGACTCACCAGAATTCCCGGAGCATTACCTCTTCGGCACCGCCGGGTTCGCGAGGTCCTTCGACGCCGGCAGGGGAGCCCACTTCGATGGGCTCGCCTCGAGCCGCTTCAACACCTCGGCGATCCCGCGCTCGAGCTGGGCATCCTTTCCGGCCAGCTCGTCGGCCGGGAGGTTGTCGACCTCGATGTCGGGCGAGACCCCTTCGTTCTCCATGATCCAGCGCGACTTCAGGTCGTAGGTGCCGAACTCGGGGACGAAGGTATATCCGCCGTCGACCATCCCGCCGCCGAGGCCGCGGATGCCGACGACGCCGCCCCAGGTCCGCTCCCCGATGAGCGGGCCGAGCCCGTACTCGCGGAAGTAGTGCGGGAAGATGTCGCCGTCCGAGGCGGAATAGGGGCTGATGAGGGCGACCATCGGGCCGTTGAAGGCGGCCGTCGGGTAGGGGCCGGGGCGGGCATTGCGCATGTTCCCCATTCCCTTCACCGTGCGGGCGAGCCGCTCGAGGATCATCTCGGAGACGAAGCCGCCGCCGTTGGCGCGGACGTCGACGACGAGCGCTTCCTTTCGGAGCTGCGGGTAGAACTGCCGGATGAACTCCTGGAGGCCGTCGCCTCCCATGTTCGGGATGTGGACGTAGCCGACGCGGCCGTTCGTCGCGGCGTCGACCTTCTTCCGGTTCGTCTCGACCCAGTCGACGTAGCGGAGCTCTTCTTCGTTTCCGATCGGCTTCACGACGACCTCGCGGGCGCCGGCGGCGACGGGCTGCGCATTTACGAGGAGGGTGACGGTGCGCGGGGTGGGGCCGGAGGAGGAGGCGGCGGGGAAGTTCCCCACGAGGAGGCGATACGGCTCGTCCTTCGCGGTCAGGTCGCGGCCGTCGACGGCGAGGAGGTAGTCCCCCTCCTTCACGTTCACGCCCGGCTCGGTGAGCGGCGAGCGACGGTTCTCGTTCCAGTTCTGGCCGGGGAGGATGCGGGCGATCTTCCAGCGGCCGGCCTTCGCGTCGAGCGCGAGGTCGGCGCCGAGCATGCCGACGGGGAGCTTCTCCACCTTCGGCACGTCGCCGCCGCCGACGTAGGCGTGGCCCGAGCCGAGCTCGGCGGCGACCTCGGAGAGGACGTAGGTCAGGTCGAAGCGGTGGGAGACGTGCGCCACGAGAGGCTCGTACCGCTTCCGGATCCCGTCCCAGTCGATCTTTCCCATGTCGGGGAGGTAGAAGAAGTCGCGGTAGAGGCGCCACGTCTCGCGGAAGATCTGACGCCACTCGGCCCGCGGGTCGAGCTCCATCCGGAGGCCCGAGAGGTCGAGCTTACCGTCCCCGGGCTTGAGCCCCTCCTTCGGCTCGACGACCTGGTAGGTCTTCGCGTCGGACCTGACGATCAGCTTCGAACCGTCGGGCGCGAGGTCGTAGTTCTCGACGGCGGGGAAGAGGTCGGCGACCTTCCTCTTCTCGAGGTCGTACATCTGCAGGGCGCTCTTCGGCGGGCCGTCCCCTTCGGTGAGGGCGAGCGTCGGCGCGGAGAGCCAGAAGAGCTTCCCCTTCGCCGCCGTCAGGCCGTAGATGTTGCCGGGCGGGACGGGGAAGGCGACGAGGCGGCTCTCGATCCCGTCGAGGTCGACTTTCAGTGTGACGGGTTTCGGCACGTCCTTTCCGTCGCCCTCCTTCCTGGCCTCCTTTCCGGCCTCCTTGCCCGGCTCGGGCTTCTTCTCGTCCTTTGCGGGCTCCTTCGCTCCCCCCAGCTTCACCTCGTCGCTCTTCGGAGCGAAGGGCGAAGGAGTGGCGGCGGCGAGAAGGAGCGCGTAGGGGCGGGTCGTTTTGTTGACGGTGTACGAGGCCTCGAAGGCGCCGAGCGTCGGGTTGAGGTCGCGGTCGGAGAGGAGGTAGAGGTATTTCCCCTCCGGGTCGAAGACCGGCTCTGCGGCCCGGGAGGCGGCCGACGTGACCGGGACCGTCTTCTTCGTGACGAGCGAGTGGAGGAAGACGACGGGGAAGTCGTTCTCGACGGACTTCACGTAGGCGAGCCACTGCCCGTCGGGCGAGAGGGCGTAGCGGGAGATCTCGAGGATCGTCGCGGTGTCGACGAGGACGGGCTTCTTTTCGGCCACGTCGACGACCCAGAGGCGCATCGTCCGGTCGGAGTACGCGAGCTTTTTCGAGTCGCCCGACCAGACGGGAGGGAAGTGCCAGGTGCTCGTCGCCGGGGCGACCTTCACCGGATCTCCCTTGCCGTCCTGCGGGGCGACGAAGAGCTCCTCCTCGCCCGAGGCGTCGGACCACCAGGCGACCGATTTCCCGTCGGGAGACCAGACGGCGTTGCGCTCGCGCGCGCCGCTCGTCCGGGTCAGGTTCCGGGTGTTGCCGTTCTCGACCGGCACGGTGAAGACGTCGCCGCGGGCCGTGAGGACGGCGCGCTGCCCACCGGGGGCGAGGGCGAAGTCGGTGATCCTCTCGTCCACCTTCGTCCAGCGGGTCCGCGCGAGCTTGCGGTCGTCGGGGAGATCGACCGTCACCTTGCGGCTCTGCCCGCTCTTCGTGTCGAGGAGGTAGAGCCAGCCGCCGTTCTCGAAGACGATCGAGGCGCCCCCGGCTTCGCCGGCGCTCGGCCACTTCACGTCGTACTCGGCGAACGAGGTGACGCGCGCCGTCGCCTTCGTCGCGACGTCGACCTTCCAGAGGTTCCCCTTCCAGCCGTCGCGGTCGGAGAGGAAGTAGACGGACCCGCCGATCCAGATCGGCTGCGTGTCGGTGCCGGGCCAGTCGGTGACCTTCTCGATCGCCTTCGACGCCAGGTCGTAGAGCCAGACGTCCTGGGCCATGCCCCCCTTGTAGCGTTTCCAGGGGCGGAAATCGCGGAAGATCCGGTTGTAGGCGATCCGCTTCCCGTCGGGCGAGAAGCTGAGGGCGCCCGACTCGGGGAGCGGGAAGCGCTCGACCGGGCCTCCTTCGGGCGAGACGACGTAAGGCTCGCCGACGAAGCCGCGGATCGGCCCGCGCAGGCCACGGAAGAGGATCTTCCCGTCGGGGGTCCAGCCGAGGACGAGGTTGTCGGGCCCCATCCGCTCCGACTGGTCCGTCGAGGGGTACCAGGTGAGGCGGCGCGGCTCGCCTCCGGTGGCCGGCATGACGTAGACGTCGGTCGTCCCGTCGTACTGGCCGGTGAAGGCGATCCACTTCCCGTCGGGCGAGAAGCGGGGGAAGAGCTCGAGGCCGTCCCCGGTCGTCAGGCGGCGCGCGGTGCCGCCGGAGGCGGGGACGGTCCAGAGATCTCCGGCGTGGGAGAAGGCGATCGTGTCGCCGTGGACGTCGGGGAAGCGGAAGAGGCGGGCGTCTTTCGTGACGTCCGCGACGTCCGCGACGGGCTGGGCGGCCGCGGAGGCCAAGGGCAGGACCGCGAGGAGACTCGCGGCCAGAGCTGTCGCTGGGAAGCGTTGCATGTATCGAGGTACGGCCGGGGCCGGGGGCAGGTTTCGCACTGCCGCCCATAGAATGACCGGCCGTGAGACCTCGAATCGGAACCTCTCCGCGCCCCTTCACGGCCGACGGTCGCGCCTTCACGCTCCGCCGCGACGAGCACGGCGTGATGCACGCCGCCGCGGCGGACGACCTCGACCTCGCCGCGGCGTACGGCTACGCCCACGGGCACGACCGGGCGCTCCAGATGCTTCTCGTGAAAGTGATCGGCCAGGGGCGCCTCTGCGAACTCCTGGACGATTCACCCTCCTCGCTGGCGATCGACCTCTTCATGAGAAAGAACCTCTTCGCGGCCGGCTCCGAAGAGGAGGCCGCCTCGCTCGGCGGCCGGGCGCTCGAGCTGTCCGAGGCCTATGCCGCGGGGGTGAACGCACGCCTCGCGCTCGGCCGGCCGTGGGAGCTGCGGCTCCTCGGCGTTCCGGACGAGCCGTGGCGCCCCGCGGACACGCTCCTGACGCTCCGGCTCATGAGCTTCGTCGGTCTCGCGCAGGCGCAGGGAGACGTGGAGACGGCGCTCCTCCAGGCTCTCCGCGCCGGGGTCGACGCGACGAAGCTCGCGCGCCTCTTCCAGCCGCACCTCGACGGCCTCGACGAGCCGCTCCTGGCGGCGATCCGGGCGGTGGGCCACGTGCCGCCCCTCGTCCCCGGACTCCCGCCGCTCCCGGGCCTGCGGGCGAGCAACAACGTGGCGGTCGCCGGGCGGCACTCGACCTCGGGCGCCGCGCTCTACGCGAGCGACCCGCACCTCGAGGTGAACCGCCTCCCCGCCATCTGGTACGAGGTCGTCGGAGAGCGGACCGACGGCGACTTCCGGATCGGAGTGACGGTGCCGGGCGTCCCGGGCCTCGTGATGGGGCGGACGCGCGCGATCGCCGCCGGCTTCACCTACGGCTTTGCCGACACGATCGACTTCGTGATCGAGGAGGTGAAGGGCGGGCGGTACCGGCGCGGCGACTCCTGGGTCCCGCTGAGCGAACGCCGCGACACGATCCGCCGGAAGAAGGGCGCCGCCGTCGAGGTCGTCGTCTTCGAGACGGACGCGGGGGTCCTCGAAACGCCCGACGGTGCGACGCGGGTAGACGACGGGCTCTGGCTCGCGCGCGCCTGGACCTGCCGGCGCGATGGCGGGGCCGCCTCGCTCGAGGCGATCCTCGACCTCTGGAGCGCTTCCTGCGTGGAGAAGGCGATGGAGGCCGTCTCGCGCCTCGCCCTCACCGCGAACTGGCTCTTCTCGGAAAGGGACGGCCGGATCGGTGCGCAGCAGTCGGGGCTCCTCCCGCGGCGCCGCCGGGAGAGCGGCCTCCTTCCGCTCCGCGGCTGGGAGCCGGGGGACCTCTGGGACGGAACCCTTCCGCCGTCCGCGCTCGCGCGCGTCCTCGACCCGCCCGAAGGCGTCCTCGCCACCGCGAACGACGCGGGCCACGGGACGTGGAGCCCTGTCGGGATCTCGCTCTCCATGGGGAGCGACCGGGCCGATCGCCTGCGCGAGCTCGTCGGCGCGAGGCTCGCGGGAGGCGGCGGCCTCGGGGCGGCCGATCTCGGCGGGATGCAGGCGGACCTCGTCTCCGGCCAGGCCCGACGCCTCCTCGACGCTCTCGACGCATTCCTGCCCGACCTCCCCGCCGTCCGCTTCCTGCGCGCCTGGGACCGCCGCTACGACGCCTCGTCCACGGGCGCCGTCCTCTTCGAGAAGCTCTACGCGGCGTTCTGCGAGGAGCTCTTCGGCAAGGGTCTCTTCGGGGCCGAGGCGTGGCGCGCGCTGCGCGACACGTCTCTCGTTCACCCGTTCTACTTCCGCCTCTTCGACGACGTCCTCGTCCGCGAGGAGGGGGAGGAGTGGTTCGGCGGGGAAGGGAAGGCCGCCTGGGTCGCGCGCGTCGCGTGCGAGGCGTTGGGCGGCGTCGATCCGGCCTCGACTCCGGTCTGGGGCTCGTCGCGCCGCGTCTTCATGCGCCACCTCCTCTTCGGCGGAAAGCTCCCGCCCGTTCTCGGCTTCGACCGCGGGCCGTTCGAGGTGGTGGGCGGCCGTGCGACGGTCGTCCAGGGACAGGTCCTCCGCCTCGCCGGACGCGAGTCGTCGTTCTGCCCTTCGTGGCGCTTCGTCGCCGACCTCGCAACGAAGGAAGCCGAGACCGCCCTCGCCGGCGGCCCCTCCGATCGCCGCTTCTCCCGCTGGTACGCGACCGACGTCGCGCGCTGGCTCGCCTTCGAGCGAAAGACCCTGAAGCCCGGGAGCTGAGGGAGGCCGATTGAGCCAGCGCCTTTCAAGCGCATCGCGGCCGCTCACCCGATTCGAGACGGTGCTCGTCGTACTCGCCGCCCTCGGCGTGGTTGGCTGTCGAACCGTCGTGCCCCACGCGGCGTCCCCGGCGGGGACGGAGGGTGCGATGGCGGTCCCCGTCTGGCGACGGGACATGGGACCTTCGCCCGATTCCATGCCGTTCGTCTCCGTCCACTCCGTCACGAGCCTCCGGGACCGTTCCACGCTCGTCGTTTCGCGCATGGGCAATGCCGTCACGGCGCTGCGCTACGACTCCGGCGGCCGGCTCCTTTCGTCGGCGAGGGTATTCGGATGGCGGGAACCGCTCGCCGTCGACGCCGCCGGCTCACTCTTCGCCACGGCGCGTTCCCCGTCGGGAGCGATCGAGCTGATGAAGTTCGACGCCGTCAGCGGCCTGGCGGCATGGCGGGCGCCCGCGATCGTCTCGGCGGAGAGCCTGCTTGGCACGTTCGCCACGTCGCTTGCGACCGACGGGTCGGGAAACGTGGTCGTTGCAGGCCGTCTCTATGGACAGAGGGATCGAAAGCAAAGGGGCTGGCAGCTGGCCCTCGTCGACGGAATCTCGGGAGCCGTGACCTGGACCGTCTCGCACCCTGCGGAAGGGAATGGACGAGCCGACGGTCCGATCGGGGTCGAGGGAGATCCGAACGGCGACATCGTCGTCGCGGTCGCAGCGGGGACCGAGGAGGGCTCCGCGTGGGGCCTCAGGAAGTACGAGGGCCGGTCGGGAGTCGTCCTCTGGGAGCGCCGGTTCACTGGGGACCCGGGTGGAATGAGCGTTCCCCGGCGGCTTGCGCTGGACTCCAGGGGGGACGTCGTCGTCACGGGAGAGGCCTTCGAAGGCAACCGCTGTCGCTGGTCCGTCGTAAAGGTCGACGGGCGCACCGGCGAGCCGGCCTGGGGTCCCGTCCGGCTCGACTCGGCCGGATCGCCCTCCCGCCGGACCCGGGCCGTCGGTCTCGTCGTCGATCCCGCGGGAGACGTCCTCGCCAGCGGCAGCGCTTCATCGATTTCGATGGGCAGTGACGAGCTCGTGAAGCTCGACGGCAGGACCGGGAAGACGATCTGGCGAAGTGCGGGAGGGTCCCGAGAAGCCGTTGTCGCCTTCGGTGTGGACCTTCGTGCCGACGTCCTGATTGCAGAAACGACTCCGGACGTCCCATTCCGAAACCCGCAGCTGTGGGTCAGGAAGTGCGACGGAGCCACCGGGCGAACGCTCTGGGGTCCCGTTCCGATCGAACCGGGGAGGAAGGCGGGCTTGACCGTTCCCCTCTTCGTCGACGAGGCGGGCGACCTGAGGTTCGTTGCCACGTTCAGCAGCAGCGGCTACGGCTCCGACGCGAAACTCGTCTCCTTCTCGGGAGGAGACGGTCGCCTGCTCCACGAGTCAATCCTCCCGGCCGACGCCGGGGTGGAGGACGACAGGCCGGCCGGCGCCGCGAGGGACTCGCGCGGCGACGTACTCGTCATGACCGAGAGCGGCGGGGTGGCGAAGGTCGACGGAATCACGGGCGCTCTCCGATGGGGCCCCGTCTGGCCGGACCTCACGGACGACCCGGCGCACCAGCCGATCTGGGGCGGGCGCCTCGCATTGGACCGGCGCGGCGACGTCTTCGTTTCCGGCACGCTCAGAGAGGGCCCTCGTTCCGTCTGGTGGACCATGAAACGGGACGGGGTGACTGGCGGAGTTCTCTGGGGTCCGAGGCGGCTTCCCCAGGGTCAGTCCGCGGGCCTGGCCACCGACTCCGGCGGGGACCTCGTCGAGATAGGTCTTGCCGGTGTGGGAGAGGAGGTCTACCGGTCGCCGAGGGACGAGTCCGATGACGAGGGGCCGAGCCGGGGCGCCTGGTGGGTGATGAAGTCCGACGGAGCGACCGGTGAGCCGAGATGGTCGGCTGCCGCGTTCCTCGGTGTCCCCGGCGCGCACTCGGCCTCTTGGACCCGTATTCGCGTCGACGACAGGGACGACGTCCTCCTGGTCGTCTCGAACGAGGACGGCACCGTCGTCGGAAAGGTCTGCGGCGCGAAGGGCGACCCGGCATGGGGTCCGATTCGTCTCGGCGGGCCCGCATACGCGCTCGATCTCGCCGACGGCGGAAACCCGGTCGTCCTGTCGAATCAGAGCGGCAGGTGGCCGACGAACTGGCTCTGTTCGAGGATCTCCTCGAGGTCGGGGGCCGTCGTCTGGGAGTCGGTGGAGCCTGCGGATGCCCAGGCCAGCCTTTTCGGATGGGATCTCGTCGTCGATCGCGCCGGAGACGTCGTCGTGGCGGGGAAATACGACGTGTGGAACACGCTGCGCGGAGGTTGGGCGCTCGCGAAATACGACGGGGCGACCGGGAAGACCGTCCGGCGGGAGCGCTTTGCGGAGGCCGAATCACCGGAAGGCAGCTGGCCGAAGATGACGGGAGCGTGGCGTGTCGCCGAGCTTCCGGACGGCGACCTCCTGATAGCGGGCCGGGATGACGGGCTGGGTCAGTCGGTCCTCATGAAGCTCGGGCGGCAGGGGTCCGAGCCTCTCTGGACGAGGCCGCTCCCTGAACTCGTCGACTCTCAGGGCGCGCTCCTCCCCCGCGCCGGAGGCTCCAGGGATGAATTCACGGTTCTGGCGAAGGCGGAGGCCGGCGTGACACTCCTTCATTTCGCGGAGGATTTCGCGATCGACGTCGCGGGTGGCTCGATGCCGCCCGCTCTCGCGGGGGAGGCCTACTCGTACCGGATCCCCGTTCACAACGGCAGGCCGCCGTACCGGTTCTCCGTCGAATCGGGCCCGCTGCCGGCGGGGCTGTCGCTCGGGAAGGCGTCGGGCCTCCTCTCGGGGACTCCCGGCGTGCCGGGAGCCGCCTCGGTTCTCCTGGCGGTCCGCGATGCGGACGGAAGAAGAACGCGGCGCACGGTGAATCTGCTCGTGGCTTCGCGGGTCGAGGGGCGTCGCGCGCCCGTCCATTCCTGGTGTCCGCCCTGGCATCTTCAGGGGGGCGGGCCGTCCTACTGGTGCTCCGAGTCGGCGCCGCCGGAGCAGGCACCCCGCTGATTGGCTGGCCCGGGCAGGCTCTCCTCGCCCTTCAGCTGCCGGGAGTCTTTTCCTCCAGCGTGGCGGCGTCGAGGAGGTCCTTCGGCCGTCCGGTCGCTCTCTTGTTTCGGAGGAGGTCCACCCGGCCGATGACTCCGAAGGGGACGCCCTCGACGAGGATCTCCATCCGGCCCGCCCAGGCCTCTTCGAATCCGACGCCGGTGATGCTGGTCAGGAGATCGATCCGAACGGGAACGACGCCGATCTGGAAGACGTTCTCCGGCTTCGAGAGGTCGTCGAGCGTCAGGTCGAAAAGCGGCGCCCCGAACTCGCGAAGCGCATCGAGCACACGAGGGGCGTTCTCGGACGTCGCGCGGACCCAGATGTCGAGGTCTCCGGTCGCCCTCGGTACGCCGTGCGCCGCCATCGCGTGCGCGCCGACGACGAGATACTCAACGCCGGCCGCGTTGAGTGCGGACAACATCTCGACGAAGTCGCGCTCCATCGACAGGCTCTCCCTTGAACGCCCAGGCGTTTCGCGTCAGGCGTTCGACCAGGGCAATCCTCTGCGAGGGGGACATCGCCGCCACGTCGGGGTCTATGCCCTCGTGTTCTTGGCCCAGGGCAATACGCCGGACGGGCCAGTCGGCTCTCTCTTCGCGGCTGCTCACGGCACGATTCTAAAGGAATCCGTGCCAGGCGTGCAATCGTGTATTACGGTCTGCGGCCCACCGGCATCGCCGTCACGGCGAGCCCTTCCGAGAACGCCTCCGCACGAACGTACCGTGGTGGGATCGCGAAGCGGCCGGCCCGGTCGAGGTAGCCCCACCGCCCGTTGAGCTTCACGAGAGCGCGTCTGTCCGAGAAGGGCTTCGCCTCCTCCAGGCACATCGGAGGGATGGCCCACTCCCCCGACGGCGTGACCCATCCCCACCGTCCCGCGAGGTCGCGCACGAGTCCGAGCCCCTCGGAGAACGGGAAGGCCGCGGCGTGGACGGCCGAAACGGCGAGCCGGCCCCCGGGATCGGCGTAGCCCCACGAGACCCCGCTCGGCGAACCGCTCCTCGCCTGCACCGGCGCTCTCCCCTCGGAGAAGAGTCCGGCCCTGGCGAGGGGCGAGGCGGGGACGACGGTCCGGCCGTCCGGTCCGGCCCACGAAGGGCCCGAGGCGTCGTGCCGCGGGACGAGCCGCTCGCCGAACCGGAGGCCTTGCAGGCGCCGGAACTGCTCGACGGACGGAGTCCCGAAGAGGGCGCCCGAGAGCTCCTGCGAGAACGGCTTCTCGACGACGACGCGGCCGCCGGGGTCGATCACGCCGGAGAGGAGATGGTGCTCCTTCGTCACCCACTCGACGAACGCGAGCCCGTTCGAGAAAGGCCCGGCCGCCTTGAAACGGGGTTCGATGACGAACGCGCCCTTCGCGTCCAAGTAGCCCCAGTCGTTCGCGCCGAGGTCGCGTGAGACCTTTACGGCCGCAAGCCCTTCCGAGAAAGGCGACGCGTTCGCGAACCGAATCGGGACGACGACGGTCCCGGTCCTGTTCATGAAGCCGTAGAGCGTCTTCCCGCCGCTCGTCGCAGACACGAGGGAAAGCCCGCCAGCGAAAGGCAGCGCCTGTCCGAGCGAGGCGGGAACGTCGAGGACGGTCTCGCCCTTCCGGTCGATGAATCGCCTCCGCTGGACCTTTCGGTCCAACCGTTCCTCGACGAGCGCGAGCCCCTCCGAGAAGGGCTGGGCCGAGAGGAGCGAGTGGGGCAGGACGGGTTTCCCGTCGACGTCGACGAGGCCGAACCTGTGCGGGACGTGTGTGCCCGGGCTCCGCGCCTCGTCCTCGACATAGCTCAGGTCGAGCTCGACGAGGGGCACGCCCTTCCCGTCGATCAGCCGGCTCTTCCGGGACCTCGCGACGACGGCGATCCCCTCCGAGAAGGGGCGGACAAAGTCGTAGCGCCCGGGCAGGAAGACGCCGTCCTTTGCCATGAACCGAAAGTCGTAGCAGTCGCTGCAGAGGCCGCCGGCCGGCAGGCGGACGGCGGTGAACCCTCCCGAGAACGACGTCGCACCGAGCATCTTCGGCTCGACGACCCACTTCCCGGAGGGGTCGATGAAGCCGCTGACCGTCGTCCGTCCCGAGAAGCCGCCGAACTTCGTGTCGAACGTGGCGTCCTTGACGACCCCGACCCGCGCGAGCCCCTCGGCGAACGGCTCGGCTTCGTCGTACGACGGAGCGATCGCCATCCGGCCGCCGGGGTCGACGTAGCCCCACTTCTCGCCGGCCCTCACGGGGGCGAGGCCGTTCGCGAAGGAGCCGGCATCGTCGTAATCGAGAGGAATCGCGGCGCGCCCCGAGAGGTCGACGAAGCCGCACCGGCTCCGGCCGCAGACGGCGGCGAGCCCGTCGTGGAAGTCGCCCGCCCGGAACCAGGCGGGCGCGATCACGGCGTTCCCGGCCGCGTCCACGAACCCGGCGAGGCCGTCGACGACGATCCGCGCGCGGCCCTCGCGGAAAGGGGAGACGTCGTCGAAGCGAGGGGGTATCCGGACCGCGCCCGTCCGGTCGACGAATCCCCAGCGCCCGTCGAGGAGGACGGCCGCGAGCCCCTCGGAGAACGGAAGCGCCGCGTCGTAGCCCGGTGGGATCACCATCCGTCCAGCCCGGTCCACGTACCCGAACCCCTCCCGGTACTCCTCGCGTGCGGCGGCGAGACCCTCGGAGAACCGCCCGGCGTCCTGGAACCGGGGCGGAATGACGACGGTTCCCTTCGCGTCGACGAAGCCCAGCGCCAGGTCGTCCGACCGTTGAAGGACCGCGAGCCCTTCGGAGAAGGAGCTCTTCAGCTGGTACCCGTCGAGGCGGGCCTTCGCCGGAGGCATCGCGGGAGCGCGTCCGCAGGACGCGGCGAGAAGCGACGCGGCGAAAACGACGGCCCTGCGGCGAGAGCTGCGGTGCGTCATGAGCGGCCTCGAGGACCCATCTTCCTCCGGGCGCCGCGTCCGCGCGAGACCCGTCCCCGGGGCAGGCGCTCCGGGCCACGGCGGTCCGCCGGGCGGGCGTTACCATCCCCGGCGGAGGATCCGATGAATCCACGCTCCCGGCGCTCCTCGCGCCTCTCGGCGCCCCTCGCCACCGCGGCTGCGGCCTTTCTACTCTCCTTCCCGGCTGCGGCCCAGACGAAGCTTCTCCGCTACCCCGACGTCCACGGAGGCCGCGTGGCGTTCTGCTACGGCGGCGACATCTGGACGGCCGCCACGGGCGGTGGCCTGGCCGCCCGGGTCACCGCGCACCCGGGGCAGGAGCTCTTCCCGAAGTTCTCCCCCGACGGGAAGTGGATCGCCTTCACCGGCCAGTACGAGGGAGACGAGCAGGTCTACGTCGTCCCGTCCGAAGGGGGCGTCCCGAAGCGTCTCACGTGGTACCCGGCGCGCGGGCCGCTGCCGCCGCGCGGCGGCGTGGACAACCAGGTCTACGGCTGGACGCCCGACGGGGCGAAGGTCCTTATCCGCTCGCTGCGCGACGCCGAGAGCGCGAAGGTGGAGTCGGCCCTCTACACCGTTCCCGTTGCGGGAGGCCTGCCCGCGAAGCTCCCGATGTACACGGCGGGCGCGGGCGACTACAGCCCCGACGGGACAAAGCTCGTCTACTCGCCGCTCTTCCGGGACTTCCGCACCTGGAAGCGTTACGAGGGGGGCTGGGCTCAGGACCTCTTCGTCTACGACCTCGCGTCCGGAACCTCGAAGGTCCTCGCGCCCTCGAAGCGGACCGAGCGCGACCCGATGTGGATCGGCGGGAAGATCTTCTTCGTCTCCGACCGCGACGGCACCCTGAACCTCTACTCCGCCGACCCCTCCGGCGAGAACATCGAGAAGCTGACGCAGTCGACGACGTGGGACGTGAGGTGGGCCAGCTCGGATTCCGCGGGCCGCGTCGTCTACGAGCTCGGGGGCGAGCTCCGGCTCTTCGACGTGAAGTCGAAGGCGGACACGGCGCTCGCGATCACCGTGCCGTCCGACGGCCTTGCCGCACGGCCGTCACGGGTCCCGGCCGACAAGAGGCTCGAGAGCTTCGGCCTCTCGCCGAAGGGCGAGCGGGCCCTCTTCGTCGCCCGCGGCGACGTCTTCACGGCGCCGATCGAGAAGGGGGCGACGCGCAACCTGACCCGCTCCTCCAGCGCCCACGACAAGCACGCCGCCTGGTCTCCCGACGGGAAGACGATCGCGTATGTCTCCGACCGGACGGGCGAAGAGCAGCTCTGGCTCGTTTCGCAGGACGGCCTCGGCAAGCCCGAACAGCTGACGACGACCTTCGGGTCGATGCTCTCGGCGCCGGCCTGGTCCCCCGACGGCACCCGCCTCGCCCTGTCGGACAAGGACGGAAAGCTCTACGTCGTGACCGTGGCCGGGAAGAAGGTCGTGGAGATCGCCGACGACCGCTTCGGCGGAATCGATGACTACGCCTGGTCGCCCGACGGCGCGCACCTGGCCTTCTCGATGGGCGAGCACACCGGGATGAACGTCCTCCACGTCTGGAGCGTGGCGGACGGCAAGGTGAAGCGCGTGACGAGCGAGATGTTCTCCTCGTACGGTCCCGCGTGGGACCCGGAGGGAAAGCTCCTCTACTTCCTCGCGGAGCGCGAGTTCGCGCCGCAGATCTCCGACATCGAGTGGAACTATGCGGGGAATCGCCGGATCGGCATCTTCGCCCTCGCCCTCCGGAAGGACGTCGCGAGCCCCTTCGCGCCCGAGAGCGACGAGGTGAACTCGGGCGACGCGAAGGACGGGAAGAAGGACGCGGACAAGAAGGACGGCGACGACGACAAGGTCTCCGCGGACGCGAAGAAGGGCGATTCGAAGGATGCCAGGGACGGGAAGAAGGACGCCGCGAAGGCGCCGAAGCCGGTCGTCATCGAGTGGGACGGCCTCGCCGCGCGCGTCGTCCGCGTCCCGGTGGAGGCCGACAACCTCGACGGTCTCGCCGTGACGAAGTCGGCGCTCCTCTACGCGAAGGAGGGGGCGCGGTTCTACGGGCGCGACAGCGACAGGAAGACCTCCCTCGCGATCTACGACCTGAAGGAGCGCGAGGAGAGCGAGCTCGTCGCCGACGTCGACGGATGGGCGATCTCGGACGACGGGAAGAAGGTCCTCGTTCGGGGCGGCGGCAAGGAGAAGGGCTTCAAGCTCTGGGACGTCAAGCCGAAGTCGAAGGACCCCAAGAGCGTCTCCACGAAGGAGCTCGTGGTCGACCGCGTCCCGGCCGAAGAGTGGGCGACGATCTTCGACGAGGTCTGGCGCCGCTACCGCGACTTCTTCTACGTCCGCAACATGCACGGGTACGACTGGAAGGCGATCGGCGCGAGGTACCGGCAGCTCCTGCCGTACGTTTCCCACCGCTCGGACCTGACCTACGTCCTCGGCGAGATGGTGTCCGAGCTGAACGTCGGCCACGCCTACATCGAGGAAGGGGACATCGAGCGCCCGACGCGGGCGAAGGTGGGCCTCCCCGGCGCGCGGTTCGAGCTGGACGCGAAGGCCGGTCGCTACCGGATCGCGGCGATCTTCCGCGGCCACAACGAGGAAGAGAAGTACCGCTCGCCGCTCACGGCGGTCGGCGTCGACGCCCGCGTCGGCGATTACGTCCTCGCCATCGACGGCGAGGAGCTGACGGGGAACGACGATCCCTACCGCCTCCTCCAGCACAAGACCCATCCCGTCACGCTCACGCTCAACGGGAAGCCGGCCTTCGAGGGGGCGCGCAAGGCGACGTACGAGCCGGTGGAGAGCGAGGCCAGCCTCCTCTACCTCGACTGGGTCCTCGGCAACCTCGAGAAGGTGACGAAGATGTCGGGCGGCCGGGTCGGCTACCTGCACATCCCCGACATGGGCGCCCCCGGCATCTACGAGTTCCTCAAGTGGTACTACCCGCAGATCCGCAAGGAAGGCCTCGTCGTCGACGTCCGCTCCAACGGCGGCGGCAACGTCTCGCAGTGGATCCTCGAGCGGCTCGACTCGAAGCTCCTCGGGACCCGCTTCGGGATGGCGAGCGAGGAGCCGGGAACTTATCCCGGCAGCGTCTTCCACGGGCACCTGGCGGCGCTCATCAACGAGACGTCCGCGTCGGACGGCGACATCTTCCCGGCGCGCTTCCGCAAGGCGGGGCTCGGCCCGCTCGTCGGCAAGCGGACCTGGGGCGGGGTCGTCGGCATCTCCGGCCGCGGCCCGCTCCTGGACGGCGGGCAGGTCTTCGTCCCGCAGCAGGCGACGAACGACGTCGACGGCAGCTACATCATCGAAGGGAAGGGCGTCGCTCCGGACATCGAGGTGGAGAACGACCCGGCCTCCGTGGCCGCCGGCCGCGACCCGCAGCTCGAGCGGGGCGTGGCGGAGGTCCTGAAGGCGATCGAGAGGGAGCCGCGGTCCCTCCCGAAGCGGCCCGCGGACCCGGTGAAGACGAAGTAGGCCGGCAGGAGAACGAGGGAGGCGGGCGGGGCCCGCCTCCCCGCCGCCGGGTCAGGGCCGGTCGTTCTCTGCGCGCGCCTCGGCGATGACGAAGAGCCCGTCGGGGCGGCGCGGCAGGTTGATTCCGGCAGGAAGGATCCGGGCTTCGCGCGCGGAGAAGAGAGGAATCCACGGAAGGTCGGCGTCGAGGAGGTCCGAGATCGCGCGGAGACTCCGCAGGCGTTCCTCCGCGCTCGTGGACGTGGCCAGGGCGGCGAGAGCCTCGTCCACCGCAGGGCTGGAGTAGCCGGTCCGGTTCAGCGTCCCGAGGCCTTGCGCAACGTCCTTCGTGTGGAAGGCGTTCCTGAGCGCCAGCCCCGCGTCGAGGCCGACGAACCAGCTGTAGAGGTAGAGCGGGCTCTTCCCCTGGATGCGGGCCACGAACGCGTCCGGCGAGCGGACGACGACGCGCAGGCGGATCCCCGCCTCCGCAACCTGCTGCGCGAGAACCTCGGCGGTGCGGCGCCCATTCTGGTTCACGTCGAGCGTGGCGTCGAAGCCGTCCGGGTAGCCGGCGTCCGCCAGGAGCCGGCGCGCCTCGTCGAGATTGCGGCTGGGCGGGGTTCGTTTCGGGTCGAACCCGAAGGCGCCAGGAGGAATGACCTGACCCACCGGCGTTCCGCCGGAGATCGTCCCGGCCGCCGTCAGCTCCGAGAGGTGAATGGCAAGCCGCAGGGCGCGCCTCACCCGGACGTCCGCCAGCGGCCCGGCGCCCGCCGAAAAGCCGACGGCAAGGTAGCTCAGCCCGCCGGATTCCGAGGTCACGATGCGGTAGCGGGAATTCGCGCGCGCCTCGTCGAGCATCTCGCGGGACGGGTCGAGGGCGGCCGTTGGGACCGGACGGCGCAGGAGCCGGAGCCCTTCGGAGGGGCTCGAGCAGCGACGGAACACCACCTCGTGGAAGAAGGGCGAGGGGTGGTGAGGGCGGGAGTGGTACCTGAGGAGAATCCGTTCGGGCGTGCGGGCGACGACGTGATAGGGCCCGGTCCCGCAGAAGCGCGGCCCGGACTTCAGCGGGACGAAGAGCGCGGAGACGGCGAGCAGGAAGTCCTCCGCGGGCCTGTGCGTGCGGAACCGGACGGTCCTCTGGTCCACGACCTCGATGGCCTGGAGGTCGGCGAGGCCGGCGATCGTACCCAGCGACGCTCTCGAGGCGAGGGCGGCATCCACGACGTTCTGGCTCGTCACCGGAGCCCCGTCGTGGAACCTTTCGTTCTCGGAGATGCGGAAGATCCAGGTGTCGGGGGAGGGGTTCGTCCAGCTCTCGGCGATCGCCGGCCGGAGCCCGAGGGCGGTCTCTTCGACGAGGGGTTCGTAGATGGCGGTGAAGAGGGATCGCGCCACGAGGCGCGAGTCGGCGAACGGGTCCAGCGTGGCCGGGAGGAACGGAACGAGGACCTCGATGGCCCTCTGCGGGCGCGGCCTGCGGCAGGCCGCGCCCGACACGATCAGCAGAACGGAGCAAAGGACGGCCGCCGTCCGCCGTCGGCGGAGCTCCGCCGTCTTTCTCACTTCGAGGGCAGCAGCTCTTTCACGAGGGCGCTCGCGCCGTCCACTCTCTCCATCATCCAGAGCGCGTAGCGCAGGTCGACGTTCACGTTCCGCGACCGCTCGGGGCTCCAGCCGAAGTCGCCCGCCACGTTCTCCCAGACCCGGTCGAAGTTGAGGCCGACGACCTCGCCCCTTCCGTTCATCGTCGGGCTTCCCGAGTTGCCGCCGGTCGTGTCGCCGTCGGTCAGGAAGCCGACCGGGACGCTTCCGAGGGTCGGGTCGGCCCACGTGCCGAAGTCGGCGGCGCGGGCCGCGTCGAGGACCTTCTTCGGGGCGGCGAACGGTTCGGCGGCGCGCTCCTTCTCGAGGACCCCTCTGAGGGACGTCCGGGGCGTGAAGGTCACCGCCTCGCGGGGGGAGTAGCCCTTGACGGTGGCGAACGAGACCCGGAGCGTCGAGTTCGCGTCGGGGTAGATCGCCTTCCCTTTCGACGCACGGAGCGCCTCGAGGGCGGAGAGGTAGAGAGGCCGCCAGACGAGGAGGGCCCCGTTCGTCTCCTTCCGAGCGGCGCGGAGCGCGGCGAGGTCGGGGTGGAGCGCGAGGGCGAGCTTCACGTACGGGTCCTTCGACGCGGCGAGCGCGGCGGGCTGGGCGTCGACGTTGGAGAGACGCGTCTTCTCGTCGCCGAGAGCGGTGGCGGCGTCCATCTCCGCGAGCTTCGCCTCGATCGCTTCGACGGTCGCCGATTTCCCGAACGTCTCGTCGAAGGCTCGGACGGGTTTCTCGGCCGCGGCGGCCTGCGTCTTCGCGACGAGGTAGGCGAGCGCCCGGCGCGCCGCGACGGGGGCGAGGGACCGGGTCAGGTCCTTCTCCCGCTGCCGGGCGCGGTCGAGGTCCCGCTCCTGGTAGCCCGCCTCCCGCTCGAGGTCGGGCTTCTTCCGCTCCTCCGCCCGGCGGACGGCCGAGAGCGCCGACCCGAGGTAGGAGGAGACCCTCTCCACCTCCTCGAGGTAGAAGCGGCGCTCCTGTCCGGTGCGGTCGGCCGCGAGGACCTTCTCGAGCTCGGCCGGTGCCGCGGCCCACGCGGCCGGGAGGTCCTTCCGGCCCGCGAGGAACGCGGCGAGCTCCTTCGCCTCGCCTTCGGCCCGCGCGGCGACGCCGTTGCGCGCGAGCCCCTCGATCTGCCCCCGCGAGTTCGTCTCGCCGTTGCCGTAGCCCTTGATCGCCGAGGAGACGCGGAGGGCGGTGTCGGGGTCCTTCTTCCCTTCGGCCGCCAGGATCGCGATCAGGTCGGAAAGCGTCTTCGACCGGAGCGGGTAGAACCACTTCTCCTGGTTCGCGACGGCGGACGGGGTGAGGTAACGCTGCGTCCGGCCCGGGAAGCCGGCGATCATCACGACGTCCCCCTCGGCGATCCCCTTCGAGGCGACCTTCAGCCACCGCTTCGGCCGGTAGGGGACGTTCTCCTTGGCGTAGGCGGCGGGCTTGCCCTCGGGGGAGACGTAGACCCTGAGGACGGAGAAGTCGCCCGCGTGGCGGGGCCAGCGGAAGTTGTCTTCCTCGCCGCCGAAGTCGCCGACGCCCCTGGGCGGAGCGTAGACGAGCCGGACGTCGCGGAACTCGACCTGCTCCATGAGCTGGAAGGTCCGTCCGTCCTCGAACGCCGCCACGGCGCAGCGCCGGTCGGGCGCCTTCTCGCACTCGGCGACGATCTCCTTTTTCGCACGCTCGACGGCCTCGTAGCGGGCGGTGTCGCTCGTCGCCTTCGCGAAGGCGCTCTTCGGGCCGCGGACGCGGTCGGTCACGTCGACGAGGCGGGAGAGGAGGCGGACCCTGCCGACGCCGCCGCGGGCCTCGACCTCTTCGGCGCGCGTCTTCGACACGAAGCCGTCGCGCAGGTAGTTCTTCTCGGGGGTCGAGGCGAGCTGGATCGCCCCGAAGGCGCAGTGGTGGTTCGTCAGGAGGAGCCCCTCCTCGGAGACGAACGCCCCCGTGCAGCCGCCGACGTCGATCACGGCCGTCAGGAGGCCCCCCCCGGAGCCGTCCCAGAGGTCCTGGGCCGTCAGCGAGAGCCCGCGGCTCGAAAGCTCGCCCCAGCGGGCCGTGCCGAGCTTTGCGAGGGCTTCGGGGGGCCACTGCCCCTCGTCGGCCGGGGCGGGGGAGGGAAGCGCGAGGAAGGCGGCGGCGGAGAGGAGGAGGAGGGCGGAGCGCAGGCGCGGCGTCATCGTTTTGTCCGGCGGGATCGTAGCCCGCCGCGAGGCGCCGCGTCTGCCCGGGAAGACCCTATTTCGTCGCTTCGGCGAAGAAGGCCTTCATCGCCTCCCACGAGCGCCGGTCGGCCTTCGCGTCGTAGGCGGCTCCTTTCGACGGGTCGTTTCCCGAGCCCGGGTTCGTGAACGAGTGGACGGCGCCCGAGTAGAAGACCATCTGCCAGTCGACCTTCGCGTCGTCCATCTCCTTCTGGAAGGCAGCGACCTCGGCCGGCGGGACGTACGGGTCGGCCGCGCCGTGCAGCACGAGGACACGCCCCTTCACGTTCTTCGCGTCGGCGGGGTCCTTCGTGGCGAGGCCGCCGTGGAACGAGACGGCGCCCGCCAGCGGGGCGCCGCTGCGCGCCAGCTCGAGGGCCGCCGTCCCGCCGAAGCAGTAGCCGATGGCGAAGATCCGGGCGGGGTCGACGCGCAGGTTCTTCGCGAGCGTGTCGAAGGCGGCCCGGCCGCGGGAGCGAAGGAGCGGAAGGTCGCCCTTGTATTTCCCGGCGAGCTGGCCCGCTTCCTTGTAGTCCTTCGCGCGGATACCCTTGCCGTAGATGTCGGCCGCGAAGGCGACGTAGCCGAGCCCGGCGAGCTTCGTCGCCCGCTCCCGGGCGTAGTCGCCGAGGCCCATCCACTCGTGGACGACGACGACGCCGGGGCGCTTCTCCTTGACCGCGTCGTCGTACGCGAGGAACCCCTCGCAGAGCTGGTCGCCGTCCTTGTATTCGACGACCTCGGTCTTCACGGCCGCGGAGGCGGGAAGCGCCACCGCGGCGGCGAGGGCGAGGGCGAGAAAGGGAAAGACGTCGGAGATCGTGCGCATCGGGTGATCCTCCTGGCCGGCGGGTTCGCTCGGACCGGGAAGATACCCGAAGCGCCTCGATTCTGAAAAGCTGTCGCAGGACACGAGCGTTCCCGTGGATCATCCTGGGGGCCGGTGAATGCGCTTCAGTCAACGGGCCGGCCCCCCCGTCCTGCTAGGCTCCCCACGCGGGAGGACGGAATGTCCAGAACCGGAAACACGCTCAAGGTCGCCTTCCGGGCGCTCTCGCGCAACACGATGCGGTCGCTCCTGACGGCGCTCGGGATGATCATCGGCGTTGCGTGCGTCATCGCGACGATCGGGATCGCGGACGGTGCCCGGATGCAGCGGGCCGAGCGGCTCCAGTCCCTCGGGACGAACTTCCTGATGATCAACCCGGGCTCGCACTCCGTCGGCGGGGCCCACGGGGGGGCCGGATCGAGCTCGAAGCTGTCCGAGGAGGACGTCGAGGCGATCCGGCGGGAGGTCTCCTCCATCGCCTACGTCTCCGCCTCGATCCGGACCGGCGTCCAGGTCGTCGCCGGAAACCAGAACTGGTCGACGACCGTCCAGGGGGGAGAGGTCGACTGGCCGCTCATCCGGTCCTGGAACCTCGCCGCGGGGCAGTTCTTCACCGAGCAGGACAACCGCGCGGCGGCGAAGGTCTGCGTCCTCGGCCAGACGGTGGCGACGACACTGATGCCCGGGGAGGACCCGATCGGCCGCATCGTGCGGCTGAAGAACATTCCCTTTCGCGTGATCGGCGTCCTCGAAGCCAAGGGGGGATCCACCCAGGGGCACGACCAGGACGACCTCGTCGTCGCCCCCTACCAGACGGTGCGAAAGAAGATCATGGGGACGACCGCCGTCGGGTCGATCCTGGCGTCGGCGGCGACGAACGACCAGGTCGGCGCCGCCCAGGAAGAGATCACGGCTCTCCTTCGCCAGCGGCACCGGATCAACAGGGGCGCCGGCCAGGAGGACGACTTCTCCATCCGCTCGCAGACCGAGATGCTCCAGCGCGCCGCGGACGAGAGCCGGACGATGGCGACGCTCCTCTGGTCGATCGCGGGCGTGTCGCTCCTCGTCGGCGGCATCGGGATCATGAACATCATGCTCGTCTCGGTGACCGAGCGGACGCGGGAGATCGGGGTCCGGCTCGCCGTCGGCGCGAAGGGGGGCGACATCCGGGCGCAATTCCTCGTCGAGGCGGTCGTCCTCTCAATCAGCGGCGGCAGCCTCGGGATCGCCCTCGGGATCGGCATCCAGCGGGCGATCGCGACCTTCGCCGGCTGGCCCGTCGCCGTGCAGGCGAACGCGGTCGCCGTCGCCTTCCTCTTCTCGGCCCTCATCGGAGTGACGTTCGGGTTCTACCCGGCGCTCAAGGCCTCCCGCCTCGATCCGATCGAGGCGCTGCGGTACGAGTAGGAAGCGGGAACCGGACCCGGGGTCCGACGGTCTATCCTCTTCCGAGCTACACGGTTTTCGGAGGACAGGATGACTCGCAGCGGATCCCGGCCCGCGACGGACTTCGCGTTCGTCTCCACGTCTCTCGCGGTGGTCCTGGCGGCGGCCCTGGCCGCGGCCGCGCCCCGGGCGGCCGCGCAGCCGTTTCCAGAGAAGGACCTCCCGCCCGCGCTGAAGGGCTGGGTGCCCTGGGCTCTCGACGGGGCGCGCGACCGCACCTGCCCGGCCGTCGGCGACGAAGCCGTCTGCCTGTGGCCCGGACGGATCACGCTCCGCCTCGGAGCCTCCGGCGGGACGTTCGTCCTGGAGGCGTGGGCCGAACGGCCCCTCTTCCTCCCGCTGCCGGGCGACGCGAAAGTCTGGCCGCAGGACGTGCGGCTCGACGGGAAGGCTGCCGCCGTCGTCCCGAGGGACGACCGCCCCGCGGTCCTCCTCGGCGCGGGACGCCACACGGTCGAGGGACGATTCGCCTGGAGCACTCTTCCCGACTCGCTCGTCGTCCCCCCGGAAACGGCCCTCCTCGACCTCGTTCTCGACGGGCGGACGGTGGCGTTCCCGCGACGCGAGGAGAACGGACTCCTCCTCCTCCGGCAGGAAGGGGAACGGGCCGGAGTCGGCGAGGAGCTGCGGGTGAAGGTCTTCCGCCGCCTGGAGGACGGCATCCCGCTCTTCCTCGAGACGCGCCTCCTCCTCGAGGTCTCGGGAAAGGCACGCGAGGTGAAGCTCTCGGGTGCCCGACTTCCGGGGACGGTCCCCGTCGCCGTGCGAGGCGAGCTCCCCGCGCGGCTCGACGCCGACGGCCGCCTCGTCGTCCAAGTGCGAACGGGGCGATTCACCGTATCGGTCCTTTTCCGCGTCGAGGGCCGGCCCTCGGCCTTCCGGCCCGACGCCGCCGTGATCGCGCCGTGGCCCGGCCAGGAGATCTGGGTCTTCGCGGCGAACGAACGGCTCCGCCAGGTGGAGCTCTCGGGAGGGACGCCGATCGACCCGTCGAGAACGGACCTCCCCGTCGAGTGGCAGAAGCTCCCCGCTTTCCAGCTCGATTCGAAGACGGAGCTGAATCTCGTCGAGACGCGCCGGGGCGAGGCGGAGGCCGCGCCCGACCAGGTCAACGTCTCGCGCGAGCTCTGGCTCGACCTGGACGGGAAGGGCTTCACCGTGCGGGATCGCTTCTCGGGAACTCTCCGCCGCACCTCGCGCCTCAACCTCCTCTCCCCGGGGAGCCTCGGCCGGGCCACCGTCGACGGCGAGGACCAGCTCATCACCGTCGACCCGGCGGAGAAGCTCTCGGGCGTGGAGCTCCGAAGGACGACCCTTCGGATGACCGCCGAGTCGCGCCTGGCCGGCCGGCCCGGCCGGCTGTCTGCGGTCGGCTGGGGAATCGACGTGCAGGGGCTCTCCGGCACGCTCTACCTGCCTCCGGGCTGGCGTCTCCTGGGGGCCCGCGGGGTCGACTCCACGCCGCAGGCCTGGCTCGGGAGGTGGGACCTCTTCGGCTTCTTCCTCGTCCTTCTCGTCGCCCTCGCGGCGTGGAAGCTCGCGGGCTGGCGCTGGGGCGTGGTTGCGCTGGCGACCCTCGTCGCCTGCCACGGCGAGGCGGGGGCGCCCGCGCTCGTCTGGCTCAGCCTCCTCGGCGCGGCGGCCCTCCTCACCGTGGTCGCCAGGGGAAAGCTCCGTCTGGTGGTCCTCACCTGGTGGGGAGTCTCCGCTCTCGTCCTCGTCGTCGTCGCGCTTCCGTTCGCGGTGGGGCAGGTGAGGCACGGGCTCTACCCGCAGACGGAGCAGGCCGGACCGCCGGTCTGGGCGGACGGGGGAATGGTCTCGGTCGCAGAGGCCCCGAAGTCCCAGGAAGTGCATGCGTTTGCCGAGGCGGCCCCCGCGATGGCGCCCCCGTCCGCACCGCAGGAAGCCCTTGGCAGGGCGATGCCGACGCCGTCGCCTCTCCGAAAGTCGGCGCAGCTCTACCTCCAGAATCAGGCTGCGAGCGTCGTGCCCCCGTCGAAGTCGTCGGACGAGGCCTACCGGCAGGACCCGCACGCCGTCATCCAGACCGGCTCCGGCGTGCCGACCTGGAGCTGGAACGCCCAGCCCCTCCGCTGGTCGGGCCCGGTCGCGAAGGATCACCGCATCCGCCTCTTCCTCCTCTCGCCCTTCCTCAACCTCGTCCTCGCCGTCGTCCGCGTCCTCCTCGTCGGCCTCCTCGCCCTGCGCCTCCTCTCCAATCCTCGCGTCGGCGAGGGGTTCCGCCCCGGAAGGCCGGTGGCCACCGCCGCGCTCCTCGTCCTCCTCCTCGGCGTCCCCCGCGTCGCGGCCGCCGGGGAGGAGCCCGCTCCGGAGCCGAACGCGGCGAACGCTGCGAAGCCCGCGGCGCTCGAAGGGCTTCCCGACGCCGGGATCCTCGAAGAGCTCAAGACGCGCCTGACCCGGCCGCCGGCCTGCGCCCCGAGCTGCATCGCGACCCCCGACGTGCGCCTCGCCGTGAAGGGCGCCGACGTCGAGATCGTCGCCGAGGTCCACGCCGCCTCCGAAGCCGCCTGGCCCGTTCCCGGCCCGGCGTCGGCGTGGGTCCCGCGCAGCGTCACGGTCGACGGGCAGCCCGCCTTCGCCCTTGCGCGGCGCGACGACGGATTCCTCCACCTGCGCCTTTCGGCCGGGACGCACCAGGTCGTCGTCTCGGGGCCCCTTCCGCCGCGCGACAGCCTCGCCCTCCAGTTCGTCGACCGGCCGCGCCGGATACGTGCCGTCGCCGACGGATGGCAGGTGGACGGCGTCCGCGAGGACGGCACGACCGACGGCTCCGTCCAGCTCACGCGCAAGCTCGACGCGGGGAGCCGCGGGGAGGCGGGGTCCGAAGGGCACTACGAGCCGTGGCTCGAGGTGACGCGGATCTTCGAGATCGGCATTTCGTGGAAGGTCGAAACGGTCGTCCGCCGCGTCAGCCCGCCCGGGACGCCGCTCGTCGTGAAGGTCCCGCTCCTGAAGGGGATGCTCGTCACCGACGCCGACCATCCCGTGAAGGACGGCGAGGTCCTCCTCACGTTCGGGCGCGACGAGGAGGAGACGCGCTGGACGTCGACGCTGAAGCCCGCCGACGGCGCGACCCTCACGCTGAAAGCCGCCGAGGGGAAGCCCTGGTCGGAGGTCTGGGTCCTCCGCTGCGGCGCCGTCTGGCAGTGCTCGGCGAAGGGCGCCTTCGCGCCGACCTCCCGCGAGGCGGACGGAACGCTCGCCTCGGAGTACCGCCCGTGGCCTGGCGAGTCGCTCGACCTGGCCTTCCAGAGGCCGGCCGGGGCCCAGGGGCAGAGCCTCACCATCGACGACGCCTCGCTCCTGGTCAGCCCGGGCGTCCGGCTCCTCGACGCGACCCTCGCGCTCTCCGTCCGCGCGAGCCGCACCGGGCCGCTGACGATCACGCTCCCCGCGAAGGCCGAGGTGCAGGAGGTGCGCGTCGGCGACGACGTGAGGCCCGTCCGGCCCGACGGCGACGAGCTCCACCTCTCCGTGGGGCCGGGGGCCCAGAAGATCCAGGTGACGTGGCGGCAGGCCGGGGGGATCTCGCTCCTCCAGCGGCTCCCGCGCGTTCACGTGGGGCAGGCCGCGGTGAACGGGCACCTCGCCCTCCAGCTTCCCAACGACCGCTGGCTCCTCTTCGCCGGAGGCCCGAGCTGGGGCCCGGCCGTCCTCTTCTGGGGCCTTCTCGCCGTCGTCGCCTTCCTGTCGCTCGTCCTCGGCACGCTCCCGTCGAGCCCGCTCAAGGGGTGGGAGTGGCTCCTCCTCGGCTTCGGGCTCGCGCAGCTGCACGTCGTCGCCGTCCTCGCCGTCGCGGGGTGGTTCCTCGTCTTCGCGTGGCGCGAGAAGAAGGCCGAGCAGAGCCCCGGCCTCCACGACTTCTTCCAGCTCCTCCTCGCCATCTGGACCGTGATCTTCCTCGCCGGCCTCTACGGCGCCGTCCACGAGGGGCTGCTCATCAAGCCCGACATGCAGGTCGCCGGCAACGGCAGCAGCGACACGCTCCTCAAGTGGTACGTCGACCGCTTCGACGGGGCGCTCCCCGGGGCCTGGGTCTTCAGCCTCCCGCTCTGGACCTATCGCGTCGTCATGCTTCTCTGGTCGCTCTGGCTCGCGACGCGACTCATTGCCTGGCTGAAATGGGCGTGGTCGGCGTACGTCGCGGGCGGGGGGTGGAAGCCTCTCTCGAAACCGAAGCCGAAAGTGGATCGGAACATGGCGCCGCCGGGGGCCGTGCCTCCGCCCATCCCTCCTTCAATCCCTCCTCCGCCTCCTCCGCCCCCGCTCGACCCCCCGGCAGAGGAGCCCCCGGATCGCTGACGAGCCCCCGATGCCAGTGACGGGCGTGATCGGCCGCGGGCCGACACGCCCTCTTTGCCTGACCGTCGGCGGATTACGATTCGCACGCGTGTCCTCCGACTCTTCCTCATCCGGGCTGGTCGCCGCCACTCACGAGTTCTCCTGCTCGCTGTGCGGCGCGGTCGCGGCGACCGTCACGGTCTGCCGCGCCGAAGACCACGCGAGCCTCGTCGTCTCGGGCTTCCTGGGGCACTCCACGACCCGGCTGCCTCTCCTCGCGCTCGAACCTCTCGCCGGTTCGGTTCGTCGGGGCGACGCCCCGGCCCTGCTGTCCGTCGACCCGGAGTACGCGCCGTTCTATTGCCCGCAGTGCGCGAGCGTCTTCTGCCGCGGCCACTGGCGCACCTGGTCGGTCTTCGACGACGACGGCTGGCACGACTCGATCCGGGGCACCTGTCCGAACGGCCACGAAAGGCAGCTCGAGGATTGAGCGGAGCCGCCGCCCGGAGCCGGGCGGTCGAGATCGGGAGGACACCCGGCTACAGGAAGATCCCGGCCACCGGCTCGGAGAGTCCCTCGAATGGCGGTGCCGCGAGGACGTCGTCCGTGAGGAGGACCGGTCCGGCGATCATCTTCCCGCGGACGTTCACGAACGTCTCGACGAGGCGCCGGACGGGATCGACGATCCAGAGGTATCCCGCTCCGACGAGGCCCCACGCTTCGCGCTTCGGGCCCCGGTCGTACGCCTCGGTTCCCGGCGAGAGGATTTCCGCCACCCAGTCCGGAGCGAGCGTCACGGGGTTCTCGTCCCCATCGGGCCAGCCCGTCGTCGAGCGGCGCCAGCCGGCCACGTCCGGGATGAGGCGCGAGAAGGCCTCCTCGGAGCGGATCTCGGGTTCGATTGCAAACAGCCAGTCGGGAGGGGTGGCCGGCGTGCCTGTACCGAACCGTACCTTCAGCGCGGATGACAGGTTCGTCTGCACGACGGCGTGCCGGAACCGGGGCCGGGGAGTCATCGCGTAGACGCCCCGGGCGATCTCGACATTCTGGCCCTCCGGCTGGGCTTCCAGGATCGCCTCGAGAGCCCGGAAGTGGGAGGCGAGGTCCGGGAGGGCTGACATGTGCGAAGTCTACTCTCGGAAGAAGGCGGCGGACGCCGCGGGGAAGCGGAGGAGGCGCTCCTCGCTCAGCTCTCCAGCTGCCGCAGGAGCTCCGCGAAGAGCCGTTCCATCTCCGGCGGGACGGAGTGCACGGGGGTCAGTTCCGTTTTTCGTTGCAATCAAGCGGCGTCGGGCCGGCTTTCATCGTCCCGGGGCTCGATCCGGCTTCCGTCGTTCTCTCGCTGGCAGCTTCAGCCGGAGAAAGGGCTAGCCCCATCGCGCCTACCTGCAAGACCTATAGTAGAAAATCAAGACCTGACCCCGTATGGCCGCGCTTGAATTGGCGAGGGGTGTGAGCGGGCGGGAGGGGAGGCCCGCGAGCGGCGTCCGAGTACGCGCGGGGACCCGCACGGCTCCGCGAGCAGGCCGCCGGATCAGGCGAGCGCGCGCGTGCAACGAGAACGATGTCCGCACGACGATCGGCCTCAGATGGGACTGGGGGTCCGGGGGGCCGCGCGAAGCTCAGGCCCCCCGGCGAGGGCGAGGCGTTCGCGCTCGCCCCGGCGGACCGCGGAGCGGGGCCGATGCGGGTCGCGCGGCGGAACGAGGCCGGGCACGAGACGGGCGCGCAGATTGAGGGTGGGGGTCCGGGGGGCCGCGCGAAGCTCAGGCCCCCCGGCGAGCGCCGCCGTGGGACACCCCTCCCGCCCGCGACTCGTGCGGCACGGTGAAGTGGACTGACGTGCTCACCGTCTCCCGGTCTCCCGGTCTCCTGGTCTCCTGGTCTCCCGATCCCCCGACCTCCCGTTCTCCCGATCCCCTTCTCGTTCCCGTCTCTACCGGGCCCCGGAAAGCGAAAGGGCGCGCCGGAGCGCGCCCTTTCGGGGAACTCGAGGCGAGGTGTCGCCTCAGTGCTTGTCGAACTGCTCCTCTTCCGTGGAGCCCTTGAGCGCCGCGGTGGCGACCTCGCCTCCGGCGACCGTCTGCTGGATCTGGTCGAAGTAGCCGGCGCCGACGAAGCGCTGATGCTTGATCGCCTTGAAGCCCCACTCGCGCTCCATCTGGAACTCTTCTTCCTGGAGGGCGGCGAAGGCGGTCATGCCGGTCTTCGCGTAGTTGTACGCGAGCTTGAACATGGAGGCGTTCAGCGTGTGGAAGCCGGCGAGGGTGATGAACTGGAACTTGTAGCCCATCTCGCCGAGCTCTTCCTGGAAGGTCGCGATCTCGGCGTCGGAGAGCTTCTTCTTCCAGTTGAACGAGGGGGAGCAGTTGTAGGCGAGGATCTTGCCGGGGAACTTCTCGTGGACGCCCTGCGCGAAGGCGCGGGCCTCGCCGATGTCGGGCGTGGAGGTCTCGCACCAGACGACGTCGACGTAGGGGGCGTAGGCGCAGGCGCGGGCGACGGCGTAGTCGAGGCTCCCCTTGACGATGAAGAAGCCGTCGGCGGTCCGCTCGCCGGTCAGGAACTCCTGGTCGACCTTGTCGATGTCGCCGCGGATGAGGCCGGCGCCGAGGGAGTCGGTCCGGCCGATGAAGACGGTCGGGACGCCGAGGACGTCCGCCGCGAGGCGGGCGGCGATGAGCTTGCTGATGAAGTCGTGGATCGGCACGAGGACCTTGCCGCCCATGTGGCCGCACTTCTTCAGCGAGGAGAGCTGGTCTTCGAGGTGGATGCCGCCGGCGCCCGCCTCGATCATCGATTTGATCAGCTCGAACGTGTTCAGCGGCCCGCCGAAGCCCGCTTCCGCGTCGGCCACGATCGGGGCGAAGTAGTAGATGTCGGACTTGCCTTCCATGTGCTGGATCTGGTCCGCGCGCATGAGGGCGTTCGTGATCCGCCGGATGACGGTGGGGACGCTCGTCACCGGGTAGAGGCTCTGGTCGGGGTACATCGTGAGGGCGTCGTTCGCGTCGCCCGCGACCTGCCAGCCCGACATGTAGATCGCCTTCAGGCCGGCCTGGACCTGCTCCACGGCCTGGTTGCCCGTCAGCGCGCCGAGGGCCGGAACGAACTTCTCCGTGTGGAGGAGGTTCCAGAGACGCTCGGAGCCCATCCGGGCGACCGGGTAGTCGATCTGGATGGTGCCGCGGAGGCGGTCGACGTCGGCGGCGCTGTACGGGCGGACGATCCCGCGCCACCTGAGGTCGTTGGACCAGGACCGCTCGAGCTCCGGTATGGACTGGCTACGGTACATGAAGGCCTCCTCGTCGTAGGTCGACATCGGGTGGACTTTATCCGAGTTCTGCAATGCAGCACAACCGGGGTTTCGCCGTCAACTTCGCAAAGTTCGGGGTCCGGATTGCGGACTGGGCGGCGAGAATGGGGCCGGATGACGCACCTCGACGCGACGCGGGAGAGCTACGAGGCGATGCCCTACGAGCGGCTCGTCCACCGTTTCACGCATCCCGACCGGATCGCCCTGGCGGTCCGTCGGCACGGGTTCGAGCCGGTGCCGGCCGCCGGCGCCCGCGTCCTCGAGCTGGGCTGCGCGAGTGGCGACAACCTCGTCGGCATGGCGTACGGGCTGCCGTCCGCCCGTTTCGTCGGCGTCGACTTTTCCGCGAGGCAGATCGGGGCGGGTCGGCGTCTCGTCGAGGCGCTGGGGATTCGGAACGTCTCCCTGGTGGCGGGCGACCTGGGCGACGTGGACGAGGGCTGGGGAGCGTTCGACTACGTCCTGGCCCACGGGGTCCTCTCCTGGGTGCCGGAGCCCGTTCGCCGGAGGGTGTTCGAGGTCTGCGGCGAGCGGCTTTCGGAGAGGGGCGCCGCTTTCGTCAGCTGGAACGCCCTCCCGGGCTGGCGCTTCCGCCACCTCGTCCGCGACGTCCTCCGGGCCGGCGCCGGGGGCGCCCGGGAGCCGGGGGAGCGGGCCCGGCTCGCCCGGGAACGGCTCGCCCTCGTCGCCGCCAGCGTCGTCGATCCGGCGGGCCCATGGGGCCGCTACCTGGCCGAGAGGGGGGCGGAGCTCGCGGACGAAAGCGACGCGGACCTCCTGCACGACTACCTGGAAGAGGAGAACGAGGCCTTTTCCCTGGGGGACGTCGTGGCGCGGGCGGGGGCGGCCGGCCTCGACTACCTCTGCGACGCCCAGGAGCCCTTCGTGCCCCCAGAGACGTGGTCGCCGGAGGTGCGGCGCGTCCTGGAAGGGCTTCGCGGAGAGGTCGAGCGCGAAGAGCTTCTCGACGTCCTCCGGGAGAGGACGCTGCGGCAGGGCCTGTTCGTACGGGCGGGGGCGAAGCGGGGGCCGCGAGAGGTCCCGGCGGCGGAGGAGGGCCTCGAGCTCGCGAGCGTCCCTCTCTCCCGCGGGGCGCCGCTTTCCCCGAGGCCCCGCGCGAGCGCCCTTGCGCGCCTCCAGGCGGCGGACGGGCCGCGCGTCACGTCGTTCCGCCACAGGAACGTCACGCTCGATCCGCTGGCGACCGCGGTGCTCCTCCTCCTCGACGGCACGCGGACGGTCGAGGAGGTCGCGGGGGAGTGCGGCGAGCCGGAGTTCGTCGCCGAAGCGGTGGTCGAGAGGCTGCGTGCGGACGCGCTCCTGGAGGCGTGACGTGAGGGGCCCCGGGGCTCAGGCCCGGGCGGCCTCTTCGATGACGGCGCGAACGCGCGGGAGGACGGCGCGAATGTCGTCGATGGAGACCGATCCGACCGACATCCGGAACCAGCCGCTCTCCTCCTTCAGGCCGAAGGCCTGGAACGGCACGACACCGAAGCCCGCCTCCCGCAGAAGCAGGGCGCGGACGTCCTCGTTCGTCCGGAGCGGGGTGCCGCCGTGCTGCTTTCCGACGAGGCCGATCTTCACCGAGAGGTAGATCGCCCCCTGCGGCTCGACCACGTAGACGGGCAGTCCCGCCGCCCTCATCTCCGAGAAGCCGTCGTGGAGGAGGTCGAGGCGCTCCTTGAGCGCCTGCTTCATCCCGGCCTGGAAGGCTCCGATCTCGTCCGCCCGGCCGAGGAACGCGGCGGTGGCGACCTGTTCCGGCTTCGGGGCCCAGGCCCCGACGTGCCCGAGGATGTCGGCCATCCGGCTCCGGATCACGGGCGGCATCAGCCCCCAGCCGACCCGCAGCCCCGTGGCGCAGAAGGACTTGGAGATGGCGTCCAGGAGGATCGTGTAGGGAGCGAGGTCGGGGAGGAGGCCGACCGGCGTCGCGTGGACGGCGCTTCCGAAGGTGAGAGTCCAGTAGACCTGGTCGTAGAGGAGGTAGAGGGGGCGCCGGCCGCGCCAGGCCCGGTGGCGGTTCTCGGCGAGGACGAGCTCGCCGAGCTTCCGGAGCTCTTCCGGGGCGAGGACGGTCCCGGTCGGATTCGCCGGAGAGTTCAGGACGAGGAGGCGGGCGCTCTTGAGGTGCGGGGCGACCTGCTCGGCCGTCGGGAAGAAGTTCGACGAGGCGTGGACCGGGATCTCCACCGCCCGCGCTCCGGAGAGATGGACGAAGTACTCGTTGTTCCACGACGGGACCGGGTAGAGGACGATGTCGCCCGGATCGAGGAGCGTCCTGTAGGCCCCGTAGAGGAGCGGCCGGGCGCCGGACGCGACGAGGATCCCGTCGACCGGGTAGTCGAGCCCGAGCTCGCGTTGGTAGTAGGCGGAGATCGCCTCGCGCAGCGGGAGGATGCCATCGGAAGCGGGGTAGTTCGTCTGCCCCGAGGAGAGGGCCGTCCGGATCTCCTCGTCGAGGGCCCGGGGAATGGGGAAGTGCGCCGGGTCGAAGTCCCCGATCGTCAGGTTGCAGACGTCCTCGCCGCGCGCCTTCATCGCGCGGATCTCGGCGCCGATCTTCAAGATGATGGACCCCTGGACGCCTCGGGCGAGGGCGGAGAGAGCGGCCCCCGACTCGGGCGCCGGCGTGAAGCGCAGCGTTGGACTCATGGTGGACGCGGAGTCTAGCGGACCGGTCCGGCCGGCCGCCCGTCTCCTGCGGCCAGGAGGCGGTCGACGTCCTCGAGGAAGCCCCAGCCGACGCGGGGGAGGTTCGCATCGGAGGCGAGAATCAGGACGACGTCCGCCTCGGAGAGGAGCCGCGCGAGGGCCGCATCTCCCTTTGGGAACGTCATCGGCTTCCCGTGCTCGTGGAGCTCGTTGCGGTAGAACCAGAACCGAAGCGACGAGAAGACCTGACCGGCGAGGGGCAGGTCGAAGACGTTCCAGAAGTAGCTGTCGGCGACGACGAGGGCCCGGGGCCGCCACGTCCCTTCGGTGGCGACGCGAATTCTCGGGTAGGCGAGCTTCACCTTCGGGAGAGGGAAGAGGAGGTTCATCCCGTCGCCGATGTCGCGATCGACCGGCTGGATCCGGTCCGTCTCCTCGATTCCGAGAATCTCGATTCGAGGAAGCTCGCGCCCGGTCCGCTCTTCGAGGGAGGCGACGATCTCCTGCATCCCCAGAACCGCGCCGAGCGCGGTCCAGTGGATTCCGTAGGGCGAGAAGAGCGGATGCGGCGAGGTGCGCCGGTGTTCGAGGAACCGGGGCGTCAGGTCGAGGAACGGGGCCTCGGCGCCGGGGGCGAGACGGGCGTAGACCTCGCGGTTGCGCGGCGCGAACGGAGGCCTGCTGCCGCGGGGGACGAGCTCGGGGTACGTCGTCGCCTTCCCCGGGACGACGACGAGGAGCGCCCCGCCGCCGCGGGAGGAAAGGGCATCGTCGAGGCGCCTCAGGGCGGCGAGCCGGGCGCGGATCGCCGCCTCTCCGACGAAGTCGGTCCCGTTCCAGGCCTCGACGTGGAGCCGGTCGTTCAGGAAGAGGCCGGGGCCGATCAGGACGCCATTCGCCTTCGCCCTTCCCCAGAAGCGGAACGCGATCTGGTTGTTCAGCCGCACGAGCCAGGTGCGGAACGCGAAGGCCTGGTTGGCGCGCCGGAGGGCCGCCTCCTGGAAGGAGCCCGAGAACCACCCGCCGAGCGTGAACGCGGGGTACGGCGCCAGCTCGGCCGACCGGCCGGCGAGCGGCCACTCGGGAATCCCCGGGACGAAGTGCAGGACGGCCGGTGCGCCGAGAAGGGCGACGACGAGGACGGCGAGGGCTCGCGACGGGGCGTTCTTCATCGTCAGAACCGGAAGTAGACGAACGGGCTGAACGGGGACCAGGCGACCATCGAAAGGCAGAGGAGGAGGAGAAGGCCCGCCGCCGGGACGAGCGCCAGCTGGCGGGGCAGGGACGGGTCGTCGTCGAAGACGAGTCGCTGGATCGCGGCGGCGCCCGGGAGCGCCGCGAAAAAGGTGAAGACGAGGGCCACGCCGAGCGTGACGGCGAACTCCCGGTCGAGCGGGAGCGCGGCGGTGCCGGAGCCGCCCCCGGCGAGGGCGGCGAGGGTCCGGAGGTTCTCGGAGAGGAGGCCCGCGGGACGGAAGAGCGCCATCGAGGCGACGACCGCGAGGAAGACGTAGGCCCGACCCGCGACCGGGCCGGCCTTCGCGAGGAGCCGGCCGAAGGCCGTCCGCTCCGCCACGATGAAGAGCCCGTGCCACGCCCCCCAGAGGACGTAGTGCCAGGCCGCCCCGTGCCACAGGCCGGAGACGAGGAAGACGATCCAGAGGTTCGCGAGCGTCCGGCGGGTTCCGAGCCGGTTCCCGCCGAGCGGGACGTAGAGGTAGCTGCGCATCCACGCCGAGAGCGTGACGTGCCAGCGGGTCCAGAACTCCGTCACGCTCGTCGAGACGAACGGGTCCCGGAAGTTCTCCGGCAGGCGGAAGCCGACCATCGCCGCCAGGCCGAGGGCCATGTCGCTGTAGCCGGAGAAGTCGAAGTAGATCTGTGTCAGGAATGCGGCGAGGAGGAGCCACGCGGCCGGCGCGTCGAGGGCCGCCGCGTCGAGCGCGAAGCCCTTCCTCACCGTCACCCCGAGGACGTCGGCGATCAGCACCTTCTTCGCGAGCCCGAGGACGAAGCGGACGAAGCCGCCGAGGAAGCGTCCCGCCGTCTCGTACCGCGAGCGGTCGCCGATCTGGTCGGCGATCTCGTGGAAGCGGACGATCGGCCCGGCGAGGAGCTTTGGGAAGAAGAGGATGTAGAGCTGGTAGTCGGCGAAGCGGCCGAGCGGCGCGTGGACGCCCCGGTAGACGTCGACGACGTAGGTCACCGTCTCGAACGTGTAGAAGGAGATTCCGAGCGGGAGGAAGACCTCGGCCCACGGAAGCGGGCCGAGCCCCGCGGCGCCGAGGAGCGCGTTGACGTTCCCGACGAAGAACCCCGCGTACTTGAAATAGCCGAGGAGGCCGAGGTTCATGGCGAGCGAGGCGACGAGCCAGGCCCGCTTGCGCGCAGGGCCGTTCGCCGCGGCCATCCTCTTCACGAAGTGGAAGTCGAGGAACGTGACGCCGAGGACGACGAAGAGGAAGCGCGGGGCGCCCCAGGCGTAGAAGAGGGCGCTCGCCAGGAGGACGAAGGTGTTCCGGGCGGGCCGGGGAAGGAGGTGGTAGCCCGCGAGGAACGCGGGGAGGAAGAAGAGGAGGAAGAGGGAGGTGCTGAAGACCATTCCGTCGGGCCGGTGGCGCGGAGTATAGGGATCGCGCGCGGGGTGTCCGCCCGGCCGGGCTCAGCTCCCCGCGAGGGGGGCCCGCCGCGTGGCCGGTCGCCTACGCGTAGCGGCCTTCGATGTACTCCGCGGTCTTCGGGTTCTGCGGGTTGAGGAAGAGGTCCTCGGTCCGCGCGTGCTCGACGACCTTGCCCATGAGCATGAAGATGCACTCGTCGCTCGCCCGCCGCGCCTGGGCCATGTTGTGCGTCACGATGACGATCGTGTACTTCCCGGCCAGCTCGAACATCAGCTCCTCGATGGCGCGCGTCCCGCCGACGTCGAGGGCGGAGGCGGGCTCGTCCATCAGGATGACCTCGGGCTTGAGCGGGAGGAGGCGGGCGAGGCAGAGCTTCTGCTGCTGCTCGAGGAGGAGGCCCGTCGCCTTCGTCTTCAGGCGGTCCTTCAGGTCCTTCCAGAGGCCGACCTCGGTGAGGGCCTTCTCCACCGCCTCGTCGAGGACGGAGCGCTTCAGGTCGGTGCGGGGGGTGTGGACCCGGAGGCCGAAGACGACGTTCTCGTAGACCGAGATGGGGAGCGGATTCGGGCGCTGGAAGACCATCCCCACGGCCTTGCGCAGCTCGATGAGGGAGACGTCCGGATCGTAGATGCTCTCGCCGAGGATCCGGATCTCGCCCGCCGTCCTCACGTTCCCGTAGCGTTCGTTCACGCGGTTGAAGCAGCGCAGGAGCGTGGTCTTCCCGCAGCCGCTCGGGCCGATGAGGGAGGTGATGATCCCGCTCCGGATGTCGGTGGAGACGTCGAAGAGCGCCTGGAAGCTCCCGTACCAGAGGGAGAGTCCCCGGGTCTCGATGGCGTGCGGCTCGGCGCTCATCCGAACATCCCGCTGACGTAGCCGCGCGTCTTCTCGCTCTTCGACTCGCCGGAGTAGATGACGTCGGTCGCGTCGATCTCGACGATGTCGCCCTCCAGGAGGAACATCGTCCGGTCGGAGAGCCGCCGGGCCTGCTGCGTCAGGTTCGTCACGAGGATGATGGTGATCTCCTCGCGCAGCTCCTTGAGGACGTCCTCGATCCGCATCGTCGTCACGGGGTCGATGGCGATCGAGAACTCGTCGAGGCAGAGGATCTCGGGCTGGTGCGAGAGCGCCCGGGCGATCGTGAGGCGCTGCTGCTGCCCGCCGGAGAGGGCCGTGCCGAGGCTGTCGAGCCGGTCCTTCACCTCGTCCCAGAGGGCGGCCTGCCGGAGGCACTTCTCGACGACGGGCTCGAGGTCGGCCTTGCGCGTCACGCCCGAGCAGCGGGGGGCGAAGGCGACGTTGTCGTAGATCGAGAGCGGGAGGCCCGTCGGAAGCGGCGCGACCATCCCGATCCGGCGCCTCAGGGCGAAGACGTCCTTCATCGCCCGCACGTCCTGGCCGCCCACCTTCACGCACCCCGAGACCGAGGCCGAGGCGGTGAAGTCGATCGTCCGGTTCAGGCAGCGGAGCATCGAGGTCTTGCCCGACTGCGCCGGTCCGATGACGGCGAGGATCTCGTTGCGGTGGACGTTGAAGGAGATCCCGTGGATCACCTCCTTGCCCCCGTAGGCGAGGCGGAGGTCCGAGACCTCGATCTCCTTCACCGGGCTCGCCGGGGCGTGGGTCGCGCTCTCCGTCACGCCGTCACCACTTCTTCCGGTTCCTAAGCCAGATCCGGAGCACGATGGCGGTCGCGTTCACGAGCAGGACCGAGCCGAGGAGGACGACGGCCGTCGCGTAGGGGAGCGCCTCCTTCACGTTCGGCACCTGGGTCGCGAGCGTGTAGAGGTGCATGGAGAGCGCCATGCACTGGTCGCCGAGGCCGTAGGGGAAGAGGTCGCCCCGCTGGACGGCCTTGAAGAAGACGGCCCCCGTGAACATGACGGGGGCCGTCTCTCCGGCGGCGCGGCTCACCTGGAGGATGACGCCGGTGAGGATGCCGCTGATGGAGTTCGGCAGGACGACGGCGCGGACCGTCTGCCAGCGCGTCGCGCCGACGTTCCAGCACGCCTCGCGGAAGGCCATCGGGACGGAGGCGAGCGCCTCGCGCGTGCTCGCGATGATGACGGGGAGCGTCATGATGGCCAGCGTCAGCGAGGCGGAGAGGATCGAGTATCCGAAGCGGGCCGCGTAGACGAAGGCGCCGAGGCCGAAGAGGGCGTGGACGATGCTCGGGACGCCCGCCAGGTTGATGACGGCGAGGTTCACGAGGCGGTTGAACCAGTTGTCCTTGGCGTACTCGTTCAGGTAGATCGCGGCGAGGACCCCGATCGGCGTGGAGACCAGGAGCGAGATGCCGACGAGGTAGAGCGTCCCGACGAAGGCGGGCCAGATGCCGCCGTCCGTCATCCCGCGCTTCGGGACGTCGAGGAGGAACTCCAGGCTCAGGGCGGGCCACGCCAGGACGACGAGGTATCCGACGATCAGGACGAGCGGCACGATCATCGCGGCCGACATGAGGCCGAAGACGCTCCTGGCGACGGACTCGGCGATCTCCTTGCGGGCGATGTGCGGGGTCTTCGCGAAGCGGCCGGCCACGGCTACTTCCTCCGGATCCCGCGGACGACGAAGTCGGCCGTCAGGTTCACGACGAGGGTGATGAGGAAGAGGAGCGTCCCGGTGAGGAAGAGGACGCGGTAGTGGTCGGAGCCGGAGGGCGCCTCTCCGAGCTCGGCGGCGATGTTCGCCGTGAGGGTGCGGACCGAGTCGAGGAGGCTTCCGGGGATGTGGACGGCGTGCCCGGTCGCCATCAGGACGGCCATCGTCTCGCCCACGGCGCGCCCGACGCCGAGGAGGACGGCCGCGAGGAGTCCGTTCCTGGCGGCGGGGAGGAGGACGCGGTAGACGAGCTGCCAGCGCGTGGCGCCGAGCGCGACCCCCGCCTCGCGGAAGGAGTCGGGGACGGCCTTCAGGGCGTCCTCGCCGATCGAGACGATGACGGGGACGCTCATGAGGGCGAGGATGATCCCGCCGTTGAGGACGTTCACGCCGACCGGCGCGCCCGTCGCGTTCACGATGAGCTTGCTCATGACGGTGAGGCCGACGAAGCCCCACACGACGCTCGGGATCGCCGAGAGGAGCTCGATGACGACCTTGAGCGTCTCGCGCAGGCGCGGCTTGCAGAACTCCGAGAGGTAGATCGCCGCGCCGAGGCCGAAGGGAACGGCGATGAGCATCGCGAGCGCGGTGACGCTCAGGGTTCCGACCGTCAGAGCGAAGGTGCCGTAGCGGACGTTGTTGGCCGAGGTCGGGTACCACTCGGTGCTGAAGAGGAATTGCCCGAGCGAGAACCCCTCGCTGAAGAGAACGGGCGCGGCTTCCTTGAGGACGAAGAAGAAGATGGCCGCGACGAAGAGGATGGCGCTGACGCCGCTCAGGCGGATGAGCGCCTCGAGGGCCTTCTCCGCGAGGACGGCGGCACGCGACCGCTCGGCGCGGGCGATCCGGATGGGGGACGGCACGCTGCTCATGATTCGGGTCGAGCCCCGGGGCGAGGCGCCCCGGGGCCCGGCGTCTCCATGCGGATGGGCCTCCTCAGGGCTTCGGCTGAGGGGCCGCGGGGGCTGGCGGAGCGCCGGGAGCGGGCGCCTCAGTGGCGAGAGCCCCAGTCGCGTTTCCCGCGGCGGCGACCGGCACGTAGCCGGCGTCCTCGACGACCTTCTGGCCGGCGGGGGAGAGGATCCAGTCGATGTAGGCCTTCACCGCTCCCTCGGGCTGGCCGAGGGTGTAGACGTGGAGCGAGCGGGCCAGCGGGTAGCTCTTGTCGTGGACGGCGGCGATCGTCGGGGCGACGGCCGGGGCACCGGCTTTCGGCGCGACCTTCAGCATCTTCACGTCGGCCGTCGCGTATCCCATGCCGCTGTAGCCGATCGCCGTCGGGGTCGTTCCGACGAGCTCGACGACTTCCTTGGAGCCGTTCAGGTCGCGCGAGCCGAGCCGAAAATCGCGGTTCCCGAGGGCGTGCTCGCGGAAGAACTCGTAGGTGCCGGAGCTCGACTGGCGGCTCACGCGGACGATCGTGTCGTCCTTGACGCCGGGGATGGTGATTCCGAGCTCCGACCAGCGGGTCACCTTCCCGCCTTCGGCGTAGAGGTCGGTGAGCTGCACGAGGGTGATTTCGGACATCGGGTTGTCCTTGTGGACGTAGACGGCGAGGGCGTCGGCGCCGACGTTGAACCCGACGGGGGACTTGCCGGTGTTCTTCGACGCCTGCTCGGCCTCGCTCGGCTTGATGTCCCGGCTGGCGTTGGCGAGGTCGACCGCTCCCTTCAGGAGCGCGGCGATCCCGACGCCCGAGCCGCCGCCGGAGACCTCGACCTCGACGTTCGGCGCGACCTTGCGGTACTCCTCCGCCCAGACCTGGGCGACGTTGACCATGGTGTCGGAGCCCTTGTTCTGGAGGACGGTGTTCGAAGGCTTCGCGTCCTTCGCTTCCTTGCTCCCACCGCCTCCGCAGGCCGGAACGGCGAGTGTGGCGGCGAGGAAGAGGGCGGACATCCGAAGCTGCGCGCGGGAACGAAGTCGGGCCATGAGCTCTCCTGTGGGGCGTTGCGTGCTAGTCGAGGGCGATTCCGAGGACGGCGCCAACGAGGTCCCGGACGTTGCGGGAAAGGAATTCGTACGCCGCCTCGTAGGCCGCGTGAACCTCTTCGGGAGAGCCCTCGGCGCGCGACGGGTCGTCGATGCTCCAGTCGACGTAGACGAGGTTTCGCGGCGTGCGCGGAAACGCCTGCTGCGCCTCGGTGGCGACCCCGACGACGACGTTGTAGTACTCGAGGTTCGGGATCTGGTCGGTCCCCTTCGGCGCCATGTGGAGGGCGTCGAACCCCTTCTCCTTCAGGAAGGCGAAGGTCCTCGGGTCGATCGCTCGCGGCTCGAGGCCGGCGCTGGAGAAGACGAACTTCGGCTGCCCGAGCGACTGGGCGATCGCTTCGGCCATCTGGCTCCGGCAGGCGTTGTGCTCGCCCACGAAGAGGACGCGGAAGGTGTCGGCGCCCGGGTGCTTGGCGTACTGGCCCGTGCACATGTAGAGCGTCTCCATGCAGACGTTCCGGGCCTGGTCCGCCACGCGCTCGAAGCGGCGGCCGATCGTGGAGAGCGCCACGAGCATCTCCGGGACGATCCGCGACTCGCGGACCTCCTCGACGAGCTCGGTGACGAGCTTGCCGAGGAGCGCGTCGACGGCCGGCTCGCTGACGATGACCGCCTTCGCGAGCTCGGCGTCCTGCTTCACGAACGCCTCGATCGCGTCGTGGATCATCGGGATGGAGAGGTCGGCCATCTCGACGAGCCGCCGCTGGAGCGGCGCGGGCGCCTCCGGGAGCGTGTCGAGGCGGAGGACCTGCCGGGCGATGCTCTCGGCGTAGTCCCCGACCCTCTCCAGCTCAAGGTTGATCTTGATGGCGCTGTAGGCGAGCCGGAGGTGGATGCCGACGGGCTGCTGCCGCACGAGGAACTCGAGGCAGAGCCGGTCGATCTCCTTCTCCTTCTCGTCGATGAGCTGATCGCGCAGGATGACGGCGTAGGCCCGCTGGCGGTTGCCGACGCCGAACGACTCGACGCAATCCCGCAGAGCCCGCTCCGCGAGGCTGGACATCTCGAGGAGCTCCTGGCGGATACGGTCGATGTCGCGTTCGAGGGAGATTTCCAGACGGGTCGGCATTCGCTTCCTTGATGGCGAGAGAGGAGGCGGCCTCCCCGCTATCTCCTTGCAACGCAGGACGATAGCAGACGGCGGGAGCGTGTCAAGACGGTGTGAAGCCGGGCGGATGGAAAGGGATGCCGGGACGGACGTCGCCCGCTACCGCCGGACCCGCCCGCTCCCGTCGCCGCCCGCGAGGCGGTCGACCTCGTCGACCGTCACGCGGTTGAAGTCCCCCGGGATCGTCTGCTTCAGGGCGCTGGCGGCGACCGCGAAGCCGAGCGCCTCCGCCGGGGAGCGCCCGGTGACGAGCCCGAAGACGAGGCCGGCGGCGAACGAGTCGCCCCCGCCGATCCGGTCGACGAGGGTCACGTCGTATTTCCGGCTTTCGTGGAAGGCCGCCGCGGCCGCGTCCCACAGGACGGCGCTCCAGCCGTTCCGGCTTGCCGACCGGCTCTCCCGGAGCGTGATCGCGACGAGCTCCGATCCGAAGTCCCGCGCGACCCGGACGGCCGTCTCGCGATAGGCCGCGGGGTCGAGCCCGCCGCGTCGCACGTCGGTGTCCCGCACCGCGAGCCCGAGGCACGCCTGGACGTCCTCCTCGTTTGCGATCACGACGTGGGCCCGCGCCGCCAGGGGCCGCATCACGGCCTGCGCCTCCTCCTCGGTCCAGAGCTTCCTTCGGAAGTTGAGGTCGATCGAGACGCGCGCTCCGGCCGCGCGTGCGGCCTCGACGGCCTCGAGCGTCGTCGCGGCGGCGGCGGGGCCGAGGGCGGGGGTGATCCCGGTGACGTGAAACCAGGCCGCTCCCGAAAGGAGCCGCGCCCAGTCGAACACCCCGGGCCCGGCGCCGGCCACGGCGGAACCGGCCCGGTCGTAGACCACGACGCCGGCGCGCTGGCTCGCGCCCGTCTCGGCGAAGTAGATGCCGAGGCGGTCGCCGCCGCGGAGGACCCCGTCGACGTTCACCCCTTCGGCCCGCACGGCCCGGAGCGCGGCGTCGCCGACGGCATTGGCGGGAAGGCGCGTCACGTAGCGGCTGTCGAGGCCGAAGTGGGCGAGGCTGACGGCGACGTTCGCCTCCCCGCCGCCGAAGGTGGCCGCGAGGAGCGGCGACTGGAAGAGCCGCTCGAACCCGGGCGGGGAGAGCCTCAGCATGATCTCGCCGAAGGTGATGACCGTCTTCATGGCTTCCTACCGTTCTGCGCCCGACATGCGTTGACGGAAAGCCCGAGGCACGGGGGCTTTTCTGACAATGATCTCGGAGGACCGCCGAGCGGCTTGGCCGCGAGGTGAAGGCGCAGCCAACCCGGACGCCGGGTGGACTTCGTCTTCGCGAGGGGGCGCCGCAGCGCCCCTCGCGGTCCCCGAACCCCTCCGCGCGGGCTTCCTCTCTTCATCGCTCACTCCGCGCCGCGGCGACCGCCGCGACGAACTGCCGGGCCCTTTCGGTGATCTCGTCGAAGCGGCGGGCGGCGACCGTTCCGGCGTCGACGAGGGCCGTACCGACGCCGATCGCCACGGCTCCGGCGCGGATCCAGTCGCCCGCGTTCGCGAGCGAAACGCCGCCCGTCGGCATGAGCCTCAGGTCCGGGAAGGGACCTCTCAGGTCCCGGAAGTAGCCTGGCCCGAGCGCCGTGGCGGGGAAGACCTTGACGACGTCGGCCCCCGCCTCCGAGGCCGCCAGGATCTCGGTCGGGGTGAAGCAGCCGGGCATCGCGGCCACGCCCGCGCGGTGGCAGACGCGGAGGACCTCCTCGCGGAAGACCGGGCTGACGACGTAGCGCGCCCCGGCCTCGATCGCCGCCCGCGCCGTCGCCGCGTCGAGGACGGTCCCGGCGCCGAGAACGATCTCGGGAGGAAGCGACGGCGCGATCTCGGCGATGAGCTCGAGGGCGCGCGGGACCGTCATCGTCACCTCGAGGGCGAGGACTCCTCCGGCGGCCAGGGCGTCGACGACGGCCCGGAGAGTTCCGGCCTCCTTCAGGCGGATGACGGCGACGACGCCGCACGCCTCGAGGGCGGCGACGGTCTCGGCTCGGGAGGACACGGGCGCCTCCGTTACCTGGCCAGCCAGCCGCCGTCGACGACGACGACGTGGCCGTTGACGTAGTCGCTGGCGGACGAGGCGAGGAAGACGACCACCCCGGCGAGGTCCTCCGGCTCGCCCCATCTCCCGGCGGGGATCCGCTCGAGGATCTGCCGGCTCCGGTTCGCGTCGGCGCGGAGGGCGGCGGTGTTGTCGGTCCTCATGTAGCCGGGGGCGATGGCGTTGACGTTGATCCCCTTCGGCGCCCACTCGTTGGCGAGGGCCTTCGTCAGCTGGGCGAGCCCCCCTTTCGCCGCGGCGTAGGAGGGGACGAGGATCCCGCCCTGGAAGGAGAGGAGCGACGCGACGTTCACGATCTTCCCGTGCGCGCCGCGCGCGATGAGGCGTCTCCCGACCTCGCGGGAGAGGCGGAAGGGGCTGGAGAGGTTGACGCCGAGGACGAGGTCCCAGTCCGCGTCGGAGTGCTCGGCGGCGGGGGCGCGGCGGATCGTCCCGGCGTTGTTCACGAGGATGTCGACCGGCCCGAGGGCGGATTCGGCCTCGTCGACGAGCCGCGTCGCGGTCTCGGGGAGGCTCAGGTCGCCGACGACGGCGGCGGCACGGCGCCCGTGGGCGCGGACGGCGGCCATCGTCTCCTCGGGGGGCTCGGCGAGACCGTGGCAGACGACGTCGGCTCCGGCGGAGGCGAGGGCCTCGGCCATGGCGCCGCCGAGGCCGGAGGTGGCGCCGGTGACGAGGGCGACGCGGCCCTCGAGGCGGAAGAGGTCGTGTGTGCTCATGACCGGAGAAGTCTATATGGTCTGACCTTTCTTGCGTAGTGGTGGGGGGCGATCCGGAAGAGGGCCGACCGGAAGGAACCCGCCGGCCGGCGGGGTATTCCGCCGGGGGGTGGAAGGAACGGCTTCGAGATGCGGTCGTTTCGGCCTGTCCGGGGCCCTTCGCGAGCGCTTCCTGCTTGACTCGGCTGGACCCGGATGCTATCTCTCTGAAGAACCACTTAGAGGGTGATATGACAAAAGGTCAGACCGCAGGAGAACGACCGAAGATCGAAGGGGCCGTGGGCGCAAAAGTCGTGGAGCACGTCCGCCGCCTCATCGAGGACGGGAGCCTCCATCCCGGGGACCGGCTCCCGGCCGAGCGGGACCTCGCCCTGCAGATCAAGGTCAGCCGGCCCTCGCTCCGGTCCGGGCTCAGGACCCTCCAGGCGATGGGCGTCATCGAGGCCCGGCAGGGCTCGGGCACCTACATCGCCGACGGGCCGCCGAAGCTGGGGGACGGGCCGCTCCGCTTTCTGGCGGCGCTCCACGGCTTCACGCGCGACGAGATGTTCGAGGCGCGGCGCGTCCTCGAGGTCGGGACGGCGGGCCTGGCGGCTGAGCGGGCCACGGCCGAGCAGATCGCTCTGATCGCCGACGAGGTGACGAGCATGTTCGCCTCTCTCGACGACCCCCAGACGTTCCTCGTCCACGACCTCCAGTTCCACCGGGTCGTCGCCGCGGGCTCGCGGAACCCGGTTCTCACGACGCTCATCGACACGCTCGCCGAGCTCGTCTTCGAGTACCGCCGGGTCACCGTCGAGCGGGCGAAGGACCTGAAAGAGTCGGCCGAGCTGCACCGGCAGATCTACCGGGCGATCAAGGACCGCGACGCCGACGAATCCCGCGTCCTGATGGGCGAGCACCTCAGCATGGCCCGGCAGGCCCAGGCCGCCGAAGAGAGCCCGGCGCACCCCCGCGAGGAGGAGAAGCCGCGGACCCGGAGGGCGAAGTGAGCCTTCCGAGCCTTTCGCTGGAAGGGCGCGTCGCGGTGGTGATCGGGGGGACCTCGGGGATCGGCCTCGCCCTCGCACGAGGCCTCGCCGAGGCGGGAGCCGACGTCGTCCCGACCGCCCGCCGGCGCGAGCACGTCGAAGCGGCGGCGGCCGAGGTGGAGTCGTTCGGCCGGAGGTCGCTCCGCGTGACCGCCGACGTCACCGATCGCTCTTCGCTCGAGGCGGCGCTCGCGGCGTGCGTTGCCGAGCTCGGGCGGGTCGACGTCCTCGTCAACTGCGCCGCCTGCACGAAGCGGACCCCCACCCTCGACCTCGGCGAGGAGGAGTGGCAGCGGATCCTCGACACGAACCTGACCGGGACGCTGCGCGCCTGCCAGGTCTTCGGTCGGCACATGCTCGGGCGGGGGAGCGGCCGGATCGTGAACATCGCGTCCCTCGCGTCGACCGTGGCCCTCCTCGAGGTGGCCGCCTACAACGCGAGCAAGGCGGCGGTCGTCGCCCTGACGAAGTCGCTCGCCCTCGAGTGGGGACCGCGGGGCGTGAACGTGAACGCCATCGCGCCGGGCGTCTTCCGGACGCCCCTCAACCAGGAGCTCCTGGACGGGACGGAGCGGGGGCGCGAGCTCGTCGCCCGGACGCCGCTGAAGCGTTACGGGAGGATGGAGGAGCTCCAGGGCGTCTGCGTCCTCCTCGCGTCGGACGCGTCGAGCTTCGTGAACGGCGAGGTCGTCGTCGTCGACGGGGGGTTCCTCGCATCGGGAGTCCTGAGTTGAGGGTCGAGAGCGTCCTGGTCCGCGACGTCCGCTTCCCGACCTCCCGCCAGCGGGACGGCTCCGATTCGATGAACGAGGGCGACTACTCGGCGACCTACGTCACCCTCGAGACGGACGAAGGCCTGGCGGGGCACGGGCTGACCTTCACGAACGGCCGCGGGAACGAGATCTGCGTCGCGGCGGTGAAGGCGCTCGCCCGCCACCTCGAGGGGCGGGAGCTGGATCCGTTCCCGACCGGGATGCGAAGCCTCGTTCTCGACCTGACGACCGATTCGCAGCTGCGGTGGCTCGGCCCCGAGAAGGGGGTCCTCCAGATGGCGACGGGGGCGCTCGTCAACGCCGCCTGGGACCTTCAGGCCCGCCGGGCCGGCAAGCCCCTCTGGAAGCTTCTCGTGGACCTCTCGCCGGAGGAGCTCGTCGGAGCGCTCGACCTCTCCTACGTCACCGACGCGCTGACGCCGGCCGAAGCCGTGTCGCTCCTCAGGGACCGGGCAGCGGGGAAAGAGGAGCGCGAGAGGGCCTGCCGGGAGGACGGCTTCCCGGCCTACACGACGTCGACCGGGTGGCTCGGCTATCCCGACGAGAAGGTGCGGCGGCTCTGCCGGGAGGCGATCGCCGGAGGGTGGACGGCCTTCAAGATGAAAGTCGGGACCGACCTGGCGGACAACACCCGCCGGGCCGCCCTGATGCGGGAGGAGATCGGCCCCGGCCGGCTCCTGATGCTGGACGCCAACCAGTGCTGGGACGTTCCGGAGGCGATCCGGCAGATGGAGGCGCTCTCGGGCTTCGACCCGTACTGGATCGAGGAGCCGACGAGCCCCGACGACGTCCTCGGGCACGCGGCGATCGCGAACGCGGTGGCTCCGGTCGGAGTCGCCACGGGGGAGGTCTGCCCGAACCGGGTCGTCTTCAAGCAGCTTCTCCAGGCCAGAGCTCTGCGCTTCGTACAGGTCGATTCCTGCCGGATGGCCGGCATTTCCGAGGCGCTGGTGGTGATCCTGATGGCCGCGAAGTTCGGCGTTCCCGTCTGCCCGCACGGCGGCGGCGTCGGACTCTGCGAGTACGTGCAGCACCTTTCGTTCTTCGACGCCGTCGCGCTCGGCGGGGCGGACGGCGAGGCGATCTGCGAGTACGTCGACCACCTGCACGAGCACTTTCTCGACCCGTGCGTCGTGCGGGCCGCCCGGTATCGCGCTCCGACCGCCCCGGGGACGAGCATCGCCATGAAGCCCGGGTCCCTCGACACCTACGAGTTCCCCGGCGGCCCCGCCTGGCGGGAGTGAGCCCGGGCCCGCCCACGAAACCCTTCCGAGGAGGCAAGGCCATGCGGCCCTTCATCCACGACGACTTTCTCCTCTCCTCCGACGTCGCGGCGGACCTCTACCACGGTTTCGCCCGCGACCTGCCGGTCATCGACTACCACTGTCACCTTCCCGTCTCCGAGATCGCGACGGACCACCGGTTCGCGACGATCACCGAGATCTGGCTGAAGGGGGACCACTACAAGTGGCGGGCGATGCGGACGAACGGGGTCCCCGAGCGGTTCTGCACGGGGGACGCCACCGATCGCGAGAAGTTCGAGGCGTTCGCCCGGACGGTCCCGGCGACGATGAGGAACCCGCTCTACCACTGGACCCACATGGAGCTGAAGCGCCCGTTCGGCATCGACCTGGTTCTGGACGACCGGACGGCGGCCGAGGTCTGGGAGAGGACGAACGAGAGGCTCGCCGGACCCGGCTTCACGACGCAGGGGCTGCTCAGGCAGTTCCGCGTCGCGACCGTCTGCACGACCGACGACCCGGTCGACGACCTCGCGTTTCACGCCGAGCTGGCCAGGCGCGAGGACCCCGATACGGTCGTTCTCCCGACCTTCCGGCCCGACAGGGCGGGCGCTTTCGACGACCCGTCCGCCTGGAACGACTGGGTCGACCGGCTGGAGGCGGCCTCGGGCCTCTCCATCGGAAGCTGGAGGAGCTTCCTCGCGGCCCTCGACCAGCGGCATGCGGCGTTCCACGCCGCGGGGTGCCGCGCCTCGGACCACGGCCTGACGCGGATCGAGGCGGACGACTGGGACGAGGCCGAATGCGCTGCGTCGCTGGCGGCCCTCAGGGCCGGAGGCGGGCTCGAGGCGGGGGCCTCGCGCCGACTCCAGTCGGCCCTGCTCCACGAGCTGGCGCTGATGGACCACGCGCGCGGGTGGGTGCAGCAGTACCACCTCGGGGCGCTCCGGAACAACAACACGAGAATGCGACGGAAGCTGGGGCCGGACACGGGCTACGACTCCATCGGCGACTTCCCCCAGGCCGAATCGCTCGCCCGCTTCCTCGACCGGCTCGACGAAGGGGACCGGCTCGCCAGGACCGTCCTCTACAACCTCAATCCCGCGGACAACGAGCTCTTCGCGACGATGATCGGGAACTTCCAGGACGGGACGGTCCCCGGAAAGCTCCAGTACGGCTCGGCCTGGTGGTTCCTCGACCAGCGGGACGGGATGGAGGCGCAGCTCGGCGCCCTCTCGAACCTCGGGCTCCTCTCCCGCTTCATCGGGATGGTGACCGACTCGCGAAGCTTCCTCTCCTACTCGCGGCACGACTACTTCCGCCGGCTCCTCTGCGAGCTCCTCGGGAGCGACGTGAAGAGGGGGCTCCTCCCCGACGACCGCTCCCTCCTCGGCTGCCTCGTCGAGGACGTCTCGTTCTTCAACGCGAAGGGCTATCTCGGGATCCCTCTCGGCCGGCTCGGCCGGGATGCGGGCCGCCGGACGGTCTGACCGCCCCCGAGCGCCGGGCCGAAGGGGGGCGGGATGGGGGCGGGAGGACTCCCGGTTTCGTTCCGTGCCCCCGACGGTCTCGCGAGCGCCGAGGCGCAAATGCTTTCGGTCAGACCACTTGAAAGCCGTTCGGGCCGCCCTCTGGAGACGAAAGAGCCCTGTCCCTGCGGGCTGATGAGCATTCCGTCCGCTCGGTCCGGGACCCTCCAAGTCCCTCCCGGCTTCAAAAAATCTTAAAAGTGGTAAAACAACTTCTTGACACGTCGATTCCTGTGGTGATACGAATTGCGGTGGCAAAAAACGACTCGAATCCGGGACCCCCCCGACCAGAACCCACCCCACCGTGACACGGCAACAGGAGGCGCCATGACACCGCGGATCCGCTCCCTTCAACCGATCCTCTGGCTGTTCCTCTTCGGCATCAGCTCGCTCGCGCTCGCGCAGGACTACCGCGGCACGATCAAGGGGCGGGTCGCGGACAACACGGGCGGCGAGCTGCCCGGTGTGTCCGTCACGATCACGAACGTGGAGACGAACGTCTCCGCGAACGTCGTGACGGACGCCAAGGGCTTCTACCGCGTCCCCTACCTGAACGCCGGGAAGTACGACGTGACGGCGAAGCTGACCGGGCTGCAGCCGGCCGGCCGAAAGGCGATCGTCGTCAACGTCGGCTCCGTCCTGACGGTCGACCTCGTCATGAACATGGGGGTCTCCTCGGAGATCATCGTGACGGGCGGCGCCCCGCTCCTGGACCAGACGTCGCCGGTGACGGGCCAGGTCGTCACGCGCGAGCAGATCAAGGAGCTGCCGCTGGCCGACGGCACGGCGTACATGCTCAGCCGCATTGCGCCCGGCATCTCGGAGGCCTCGGACCTCCACTTCTCGCGCCCGGGCGACAACGCGAACCTCGGCGGAGTCGTGGCGAACGGCGTGAGGGGCGGCAACGACTTCACGCTCGACGGCGCGCCGAACATCGTCTCCGACCGGCGGGTCGGCTTCTCCCCGCCCTCGGAGGCGATCTCGGAGTTCAAGGTCGAGACGAACTCCTTCGACGCCCAGTCGGGCCACACGGCGGGCGCCGTGATCAACCTCGCCCTCCGGAGCGGCACGAACCAGTTCCACGGCGCCGCGTCCTACTTCAACCGCTCGAGCGACCGGACGGCCCTTTCCCCCTTCCAGCAGAAGCAGGGGACGGAGAACCCCGAGAGGCAGTACGACCGCTTCGCCGCGATGCTCGCCGGGCCGATCGTCAAGGACTCGACCTTCTTCATGGTCGCCTACGAAAAGCTCGAGGACGCCACCGGTGAGCCCGTGACGTGGTCCGTCCCGACGGAGAAGATGAGGAAGGGCGACTTCTCCGAGCTCCTCCCTCTCGGCATCAAGATCTACGACCCGGCGACGGGGACGTCGAACCGGACGGCCTTCGCCGGGAACATCATTCCGACGAACCGGCTCAACCCGATCGCCCTCGCCCTCCTGAAGTACTACCCGGCGGCGAACCAGGCCGGGAAGTCGGATCAGACGAACAACTACTACTCGCCGCAGGACCGGACGTACGACTACAACTCGGTCATCGGCCGGATCGACCAGAGCCTGGCCGGCGGGCACCAGCTCTTCGTGAACGCCTACTGGAACCAGCGCCTCGAGGACAGGTACAACTGGGCCGGCGTCGTCGAGGACTTCGCCGTCACGCAGGGCGTCGACACCCGGGACAACTTCGGCACGACGCTCGGCTACACGGGCACGTTCTCCTCGTCCCTCATCGGCGACCTCCGCCTCTCCTACTCCAAGTTCGGCGAGCGCCGGAGCCCCTCGGACACCTTCGACCCCGCCTCGCTCGGGTTCAGCCCCGCCACCGTCGAGCTCTTCCGCGGGTACGACTACCTCCCGCGCTTCGACATCGCCGGCTTCGCGACCCTGGGCGCGAACCGGTCCGACTACACCAAGGGCTTCAACCGACCCTTCTACAATTACGGCGCGGCCCCGTCGATGACCTGGCTCCTCAAGGACCACACGGTCCGGGCCGGGTACGACTTCCGCTACCAGAAGTGGTGGAGGACCGACGCCGGCTACCTCGCGGGGCGCTACAACTTCACCGGCGCCTACACCCGGGCCAACAACAGCGCCGCCATCCAGCAGGGCCAGGCGCTCGCCCAGTTCCTCCTCGGTCTCCCGACCTCCGGCGGCAACAGCCTCATCGACTGGAACACCTACGGCGACTACAGCCAGATGAACCACGCCCTCTACGCCAACGACGAGTGGCGGGTCGGCCGGAAGCTGACGGTGAACGCGGGGGTGAGGCTCGAGGTCGACCAGGGCCTGACGGAATCGAACGACTGGAACATCTACGGCTTCGACCTCACGAGCTCGAACCCCGTCGAGGCGGCGGCGAAGGCGGCCTACGCGGCGAATCCGATCGCGGAGATCCCGGTGAGCCAGTTCGCCGTCCGGGGCGGCCTCCTCTACGGCCAGGGCGCCACGTGGGACACCCTCACGAAGGTCCTCCCGCGCATCGGCGCCTCCTACGTCCTGACGGACAAGACCGTCCTCAGGGGCGGCATCGGCCTCTTCTCGTTCCCCTACTTCTTCGACAACATCAACCAGACCGGGTTCTCTCAGTCGACCCTCCTCGTCTCGACGGAGAACAACGGCGGGACCTTCATCGCCGACCTCAACAACCCCTTCCCGAACGGGCTCACGTCGCCGACCGGCTCCTCGCTCGGCCTGGCCACGTTCAACGGCCGGGACCTCGTCTCCTCGACCGCCTCGCTCATCCAGCAGGACCGCAAGAGCCCGACGTACACCCGCTGGTCGGCCGGCGTCATGCAGGATCTCGGCAAGAGCTGGCGCCTCGACGTCGCCTACGTCGGCAGCGTGGGCCAGGACCTCGCGGTGCGTCGCGACATCAACTTCATCCCGCGCCAGTACCTCTCGACGAGCGCGGGCCGCGACGCGACGGTGGAGGCGTACCTGAGCGCCAACGTCGCCAACCCCTACAAGGGCCTCCTCCCGGGGACGAGCTTCAACGGATCGACGATCCAGCGGCGGCAGCTCCTTCGGCCCTACTCGGAGTTCGGCCGGGTCGCGGTCGAGGAGTACAACGGGTCCGATTCGTACAACGCGCTTCAGACCTCGGTCCAGAAGCAGTTCAAGGACGGCTCGTCGATCCTCGTCACCTACACCTGGTCGAAGCTGATGGACGAGCTGAACTACCGGGATCCGACGGACGCCGCGCCCGAGAAGCGGCTCTCGCCCGACGACCGTCCGCACCGTGCCACCGTCGCCGGGATCCTCAAGCTCCCGTTCGGCAAGGGCCGGAAGTGGGGTTCGAGCTGGGGCGGGCTTCTCGACGCGGTCCTCGGCGGCTGGCAGCTGACCGCGGCCTACCAGTACCAGGTGGGCCAGCCGATCCTCTGGAGCAGCAACCTCTATTTCAACCCGGACTGCAAGACGTCGGACATCAGCACGGACTTCTCGAACGAGAACGGGCAGATCGGCGGCTTCGACCGGCCCGCGTTCAACACCTCCTGCTTCTACTTCCCCGACGCCCAGGGGAACATCGCCGACCCGCGCCTCGCCGTCAGCGACGCGAACATCCGGACGTTCCCGACGGTCATCGACAGCGCGCGGTACCCGGACCTCCACCTCCTCGACTTCGGCATCTCCAAGACCTTCAGCCTCTACCAGGAGATCACGCTCCAGGTCCGCTTCGAGGCGATCAACGCCCTGAACTACACGGTCTGGTGGGCTCCGGACATCAACCCCCGGAGCGCGACCTTCGGCTACTTCAAGGACATGCGCAACAACCCGCGCGACTGGCAGATCGGGGCCAAGCTCAGCTTCTGATGGGTCCATCCTTCCTCCTTCGGTCCGCGGCGAGCCTCCTCCTCGCCGCGGGCCCCCTTCTTGCCGCCGGACCCGGGACCCGGATCGCGGTGAAGAACCCCCTCGACCTTCCGCGCGCGCGCGAGACCGTGGCCGTCCCCTCGGGGACGGCCCCCGGTCTTTCGGCGGGCGAGCTCGCGAAGGTCGCCGTGATCGACGAGGCGACGGGAAAGCCGGTCCCCTCCCAGGCCGTCGACTCCGACGGCGACGGAACACACGACCTCCTCGTCTTCCAGGCCGACTTCGGGCCGGGCGAGACGAGGAGCTTCGTCCTGAAGCCGGGCGGGCGCGCGCCGTACCGCAGGGAGGACTTCCGGGTCTACGGCCGCTTCGCGCGCGAGCGCTACGACGACTTCCTCTGGGAGAACGACGAGGTCGCCCACCGGATGTACGGGCCGGCCCTGGAGACGTGGCAGGCCGAGCCCCTCACCTCGAGCACCGTCGACGTCTGGTGCAAGAAGACCTCGCGGCTCGTCGTGAACGACTGGCTCATGGTCGACGACTACCACCGCGACACCGGCGAGGGGGCCGATTTCTACTCCGCGGGGAAGAGCCGCGGCGCCGGCGGGAGCGGCGTCTGGAAGGACGGACGCCTCTTCGTCGCCCGGAATTTCCGGCATTCGAAAGTCCTCGCCGCCGGGCCGATCCGGCTCGTCTTCGAGCTGACGTACGAGGCCTGGGACGCGGGCGGCTCGAAGGTCTCGGAGGTCAAGCGGGTGACGCTCGACGCCGGCTCGCGGTTCAACCGCTTCGAGAGCTCTTACACCGTGGACGGCGGCGGGGCCGTCGCGCACGCGGCCGGGCTGAAGAAGGCGGCCGGAGCCGTCCTCCGGGTGGAGAAGGCTGCCGGGACGATCCGCTCCTGGGAGCCGGTCAAGGGAGACAACGGGAACCTCGGCCTCGCCCTGGTCGTCGACCCGGCCTCCCTCGCCGACGTCGTCGAGGCGGACGGGAACGTTCTCGCCGTCGGGAAACCGTCGGCCGCTCGCCCGGCCGTCCACTGGTCCGGGTCGGTCTGGGACCGCTCCGGAAGAGTGAAGACCGCCGAGGAGTGGGACCGGGCGATCGCCGAGTTCGTCGAGCGGTTACGCTCTCCCCTGAAGGTCGAGACGATCGCTCCGTGAGAGCCGTCCCGGAGGCGCGTCGCACCTCCGGGCGCTCCCCCCTCCCGTTCACGCAACCGGTCCCCGCAGTCCCTTCCGAATCGAGGCGAGCCATGGAACAGAGAGAACTCGTCGACCCCGTCCGCGCCGCGACGATGAACGCGGCCGAGCTGCGCGCCGCCTTCCTCGTCGAAGACCTCTTCCCCCGCGGGGAGCTGAAGCTCCTCCACTGGGCGGGGGAGAGGACGATCCTCGGCTCGGCCGTTCCGCTCGAGGCCCCGCTCGCACTCGGGACGCCCGAGGAGATCCGGGCGCCCTATTTCTGCGCCCGGCGGGAGCTCGGCGTCTTCAACCTCGGCGGCGCGGGCCGCGTGATGGTCGACGGCGCGGCGTACGCTCTCGGCCCGCGCGACGGCCTCTACGTCGGCCGCGGCTCGCAGGACGTCCTCTTCACGAGCGACGACCCCGGGAGCCCGGCCCTCTTCTATCTCGTGAGCCACCCGTGCCACGCCCAGCACCCGACGCGGCTCGCGACTCAGGCCGGCGCAGAGACGCTCCGGCTCGGCGAGCCGGCGCGGGCGAACGTCCGGACGCTCCGCCGCTACATCCACCCGGGGGCCTTCCCGACGGGCCAGCTCGTGGCGGGAGTGACGGACCTCGACACCGGGAGCGTCTGGAACACCATGCCGCCGCACCGGCACGCGCGGCGGACCGAGGTCTACCTCTACTTCGACCTCGATCCCGACTCCGTCGTCTTCCACTTCATGGGGGAGCCGGGCGAGACGCGTCACCTCGTCGTCCGCAGCCTCCAGGTCGTCCTCTCTCCCTCCTGGTCGATGCATTTCGCCGCCGCGACGAGCCGCTACGCGTTCGTCTGGGCGATGGGGGGCGAGAACCAGGAGTTCGACGACATGCAGGGCGTTCCGCTGGGCGCGCTGTGAGGAAGACGCGTCTGGCGGCGCCGCTGGCCGCCCTCGCCCTCCTCCTTCCCGCGCTCCTCGGAAGGGCGGCCGAGGCGCCCGCCGCCGACCCCTGGACGCGGCTGCCGGAGATCCTCTCCCGGATCGTGCCGCCCGAGTTCCCGGCGAAGGACTTCGTCGTGACGAAGTTCGGCGCGAAGGGAGACGGAAAGACCGACGCCTCGGCCGCGATCCGCAAGGCGATCGAGGCCTGCGTGAAGGCGGGGGGCGGCCGCGTCGTCGTTCCCGAGGGGACGTTCCTCACCGGGCCGATCCGGCTGCGGAGCCGCGTGAACCTGCACCTCGCGAAGGGGGCCGTCGTCCGCTTCGTGACCGACCCGGCCCGCTACCTGCCGCCCGTCCTGACCCGCTGGGAGGGGATGGAGCTCATGGGCTATTCGCCCCTCGTCTACGCGCTCGACGAGGAGTCGATCGCGGTGACCGGCGAGGGAACGCTCGACGGCGGCGCGAGCGAGACGGCGTGGTGGCCCTGGAAGGGGAAGGGCCCCGAGGGCCAGAAGGCCGACCGCGACCGCCTGTTCCGGATGGCCGAGGAGGGCGTCCCCGTCGCCGAACGCGTTTTCGGCGAGGGCAATCGGCTCCGGCCCCCCTTCGTCGAGCCGTACCGCTGCCGGAACGTCCTGATCGAAGGCGTGACGATCACGAACGCCCCGTTCTGGGTGATCCACCCGGTCCTCTCGCAGAACGTCACCGTGCGGAACGTGAAGGTCGTCTCGCACGGCCCGAACAACGACGGCTGCGACCCCGAGTCCTCGTCGGACGTCCTGATCGAGGACTCGCTCTTCGACACCGGCGACGACTGCATCGCGCTGAAGTCGGGGCGAAATGCCGACGGCCGGCGCCTCGCGACCCCGGTCGAGCGCGTCGTCGTCCGCCGCTGCACGATGAAGGCCGGCCACGGCGGGGTGACGATCGGGAGCGAGATCAGCGGCGGCGCGCGGGACGTCTTCGTCGAGAAATGCGAGATGTCGAGCCCCGACCTCGAGAGGGGCCTGAGGATCAAGACGAACGCGATGCGCGGCGGGGTCGTCGAGAACGTCTTCGTCAGGGACGTGACGATCGGCGAGGTCGGAAACGCGATCGACGTCGACATGCTCTACGAGGAAGGGGCGAACGGCTCGTTCCTGCCGACCGTGCGCAACGTCCGCGTCGAGAGGATGTCGGTCGGCAAGGCGGCCTACGCCCTCTTCCTCAGGGCGATCCGCGGGGCGCCGATCCGGGGCCTCTCGGTGAAGGACAGCGTCTTCCGCGAGGTCGCGAAAGGGAACCGGATCGAGGGGACGGTCGACGTCGGCCTCGAGAACGTCACGATCCTCCCCGTGCCGGCGAGGGAGAAGCCGGCAACGGCCAGATAGACGAAGCGCCCCGGCGTGGCTTCGCGACGGCACGAACGAGCGGACCGGAAGGGGAAGGCGGCTCCCCCGGCAGGCGAACGCGCCGCCGAGGCGGCCTCCTGGCCTCGCCTGCTGCCGTTCGCCGCCCTCGTCGTCGCGACGTTTCTCGCCTACCGGCCGGCGTGGCACGGCGGTCTCCTCTGGGACGACGCGGCGCACGTGACGCGTCCCCATCTCCGGACGGTCGGCGGACTGCTGCGGATCTGGCTCGAGCCGGGCGCCACCCAGCAGTACTACCCGCTCACGCATTCCGCCTTCTGGCTCCAGAGCCGCCTCTGGGGCGACGAGACACTCGGTTCTCACCTCGTCGGCATCGCCCTCCATCTCCTCGCGGCGCTCCTCCTCTACGCCGGTCTCCGGAGGCTCGAGGTCCCCGGGGCGCTCCTCTCGGCCGCCGTCTTCGCCCTCCACCCCGTCCAGGTCGAGTCCGTCGCGTGGCTCAGCGAGCTGAAGAACACCCTCTCCGGCACGCTCTTTTTCGGCGCCGCGCTCGCGTACCTGGGCTTCGACCGGGGCCGCCGGAGGGGCGCGTACGCCCTCGCGCTCGGCCTCTTCGTCCTCGGCCTCCTCGCCAAGACGGTCGTCGCCGTCCTGCCGGTCGCGCTCCTGGCGGCGCTCTGGTGGCGACGCGGGCGGCTGGAGGCGAGGCGCGACGTCCTTCCGCTCGTCCCGTTCGTCCTCCTCGGGCTCTCGGCCGGGCTCCTGACGGCGTGGGTCGAGAAGCGCTTCGTCATCGGCGGCCTCTCCGTCCACTTCGGCCTCGATCCTCCCGAGCGCGTCCTCCTCGCGGGGAAGGCGTTCTGGTTCTACCTCGGCAAGCTCGCCTGGCCGGCCGACCTCGTCTTCCTCTATCCACGCTGGGAGATCTCCCGCGGCGCGTCTACGGCGTGGCTCTTCCCGGCGGGCGTGGCGCTCCTCTTCGTGGCGGCCTGGGCCGTGCGCGAGAGGTGGCGCGGGCCGCTCGCCGCGCTCGTCTTCTTCGGCGCGGCGCTCCTGCCGGCACTCGGCTTCGTCGACATCTATCCCTTCCGCTTCTCGTTCGTCGCCGACCACTTCCAGTACCTCGCGTGCGCCGGTCCGATCGCCCTCGCCTGCGGCGTCGCGGCCGCGTGGTCGGGCCGGCTGGGAGAAGCGCCCCGGCGGGCGCTCGCGGCCTCGGCCGTTCTCCTCTGCGGCGTTCTCGCCCTCCTCTCGTCCCGCCAGTCCCGGATCTACGCCGACGCAGAGACACTCTGGCGCGCGACCGTCGAGCGGAACCCGTCCTGCTGGCTCGCGTGGAACAACCTCGGTGTCCTCGCTCTCGAGCGCGGAAACGACGGGGAGGCGGAGAGGCTCTTCTCCGAGGCGCTCCGCCTGAACCCGGGGTACGAGGCCGCGCTCAACAACGCCGGTTTCGTCCTTGCGCGGCGCGGCCGGGCCGGGGAGGCGATCGGCTACTACGAGCGGGCGCTCGCGGTCTGGCCCGCCTACCCCGACGCCCACGTGAACCTCGGCAACGCCCTCTTCGTGACGGGGAAGCCGGGCGAAGCCGTCGGTCACTACGAGAAGGCGATCGCACAGCGTCCCGACCTCCTCGAGCCGCGGAACAACCTCGCACTGGCCCTCGTCGCGACCGGTCGCCCCGCCGAGGCGGCTGCGCACTTCGAGTCGGCCCTCGGGCTCGCTCGCGAACGGGGTCTCGCCCCGCTCGCGACGCAGATCGAGGGGCACCTCGCGCGCTGCCGGGAAGGCCGGCCCCTCGTCGAGCCGGGGCCGTAGGCGGAGGTCCGCTGGCGGCGGACCTACTGGAACGCGTCCCAGACGATCCGCGAGAGGTCGGCGCCGGTGCGCAGCGCCTCGTTGTCGGGACCCGGCTCCGTGTCCGCGACCCGCCGAGCGAGGATGGCGAGGACGTAGCGCCCGCGCGGCCCCTTCACGAAGGCGACATCTCCGCGGACTTCCCCGCGGACTCCGAGCGCGTCGGGCCGCTTCTCGGCGTCCCACCCGGTCTTGTTCCCGACGAGGATCGCTGCCCGCGTTCGAGGGAGGCCGCGCGGGATCATCGCCCGGTCCTGCTGCGTCGCGAGGATCGCGAGCATCTCCTCCGCCGCGCCCTTTCCGCCGATCCGTCCGTCCGCGATCCGGGCCATCAGCTCGGCCGCCTCGCGCGGGGTGGTGGAGCCGAGGCCGTACTCCCTCTCCTCCTCGGGAAGGACGTCGGCCTTCCCGTCGCGGAAGGTCGGCCGGTAGAGGCGCGTCTTCCCGAGGCCGTGGGTGTCGAGGAGAGCGTTGACGCTCCTCGTTCCCACGAGGCCGAGGAGGAGGTTCGTGGCGGTGTTGTCGGACCAGCCGATCATCAGGCGGAGGAGGTCGGCAACGGTCAGGACGACGCCCGCGTGGAGCGCGTTGAGCGGCGTCCCCTCTCCCACCTTGTCGGCCTCGCGGAGAGTGACGCTCGCGCCGAAGTCGAGCGTTCCCTCGGCGATCCGCCTCTCGACCTCGGCCATCACGGCGAGCTTGATGACGCTCGCCGCCGGGAAGCGCGCGTCGGCGTTCACGGCCAGCGTCTTCCCCGTCTCGAGGTTCAGGGCATAGAGGCCCATCTCGCCGCGAAACGAGGAGATCCGTCGCTCGAGGCGCTTCTCCACGCGGGACGGGGCTGATGGAGGGGCGGCCGCGCCGTCGAGAGAAATGACGAGGGACGCGGCGAGGAGCGGAACGGCGATCGCCGGGAACGAGCGGCTCATGGCCCTTCCATCCTGCCTCTTGCCGGACAAGTCGGCAACGGTCCCAGGCGACGGGAGGTCCGGGGCGACAAACCATGAAGATCCCTCGATGCGCGCGACGACCGGCCCTGTCCTCGCACTCCTCGGCGTCCTCTGTACGGCCGCGGTCCCGGCCCGGGCGCAGGAACCGAAACCCGTGCGCGTCTGCTCCCCGGGACTCTCCGACCGCGGCGGCCTCCTCCTCGGAGCAGAGTGTAGAAGGTAGACCTGACCCCGCTTGGGCGGTCAGCCCGCGAGCCCGGCCTCGGTGAGGAGGTCGGCGATCTTCACGGGCTTTCCGGTCTCCGAGCTCGTCCTCGCCGCGATGCCGGTCAGGCACGACATCGCTCCGGCGCGGGAGTCGGGGACGCGGAGGTGTTCGGGGACGGGCGCGCTGCCGAAGAGGGCGTCGAGGAGGCGCGGATCGCCGCCCGAGTGGCCGCCGGGGAGCTTCTGCAGGGTGATCCGCTCCACGTCCTTCGCGAAGTTGCGGGCGACGAGGATCTCCGTCTCGTACGGCACGTCCCACGGCTGCCGCTCGTAGTCGCGGACCTCGATGCGCCCCTTCTCGCAGTTGAAGGCGACGCGGAACCCCTCGAACGGCATGAAGGCGTTCAGCGAATAGCTCATCGTCGTGCCGTTCGAGTAGGAGATGACGGCCTGCATCGTGTCCCAGGTGTCGCAGTCCTCGCGGAAGACGCAGCCGTCGCGGTGGTAGCCGTCGGCTCCGGCCGGGCCCGCGTAGAGGGACATCAGCCGCGGGTTCGCCGTCATGTCGAAGTAGAACTCGCACGACGCCTTGTGCGGGCAGGTCCGGCAGTGGGAGTGGCGCACGGTGCCGTTCTTCCCGTACCGGCGGAGGTTCGAAACGGCCGAGACCTCGACCGGGTCGGCGCCGAGCCACCAGTTCACGAGGTCGAAGTGGTGCGAGGCCTTGTGGAGCCAGAGGCTCCCGCCCTGGGACTTCAGGCGGTGCCAGCGGCGGAAGTAGTCGGCTCCGTGGAAGACGTCGAGGTACCAGGAGAAGTCGATCGACGTGACCTTCCCGAGGCCGGAGGTGCGCAGCAGGGACCAGACCTTCTCGAGCTTGGGCGAGTAGCGGTAGTTGAAGGCCATGGCGACTTTTCGCCGGTTCGTCCTTTCCGCGTCGAGGATCGTTCGGCACTGCGGGAGGCCCGTGACCATCGGCTTCTCCGTGACGACGTCGACGCCGCGGGCGAGGGCCCTCGCGATGACCGCGGCGTGGGTCGAGTCGACCGTACAGACCGCGATCCGGTCGACCTTCACGGCGTCGAGCATCCGGTCGAGGTCGGAGAAGACGGGAGCCTTCGTTCCCATCAGGGCGTTCGCGGCCTCGGCGCGCTGCGGGTTGACGTCGCAGAGGGCGACGAGGTCGAGCGTGTCGCCGTGGCGCTTCAGCGCCTCGGCGCCCCACATTCCGCTTCCGCGATGGCCGGTGCCGACGACGGCGTAGCGCGTCCGTCGCGCAGGCTCGGCGGAGAGGCGAGAGGGGAGCGCGGCCGAGGCCGCGGCGGCGCCGGCGGCGTAGAGGAACTCGCGGCGGGAAGGGGAACCGGCTGCGGTGCGGGTTTCGTCCGTCATCGTGGGACCTCCGTGGAGTGCTTCGCCTTCCAGGCGGGGTAGTCCTTCGAGAGGAGAGAGGCCGGGGCATCGACGTACCAGGCGTAGCCGGTCCGCCGCTCGTGCTCGATCTCGGCGAGGCGCGACTTCACGACGCCGTCTCTTCCGGAGAAGAGCGGGCGGTTCGTCCCGATCTCGTAGAAGCGGGCCCAGACGGGAGGAGCGGAGGGGTCCGGGGTCGCGACGGTGTCGATCCCGCCCGGGAGCGCCGGGTCTTTCCGGCGCTCGACCCGGAGGCCGTCGATCCTCACGGAGCGAAGCCAGGCGACGGCGGAGTCGACGGCGTCGACGATCTCGCGAGACGGTGCGGGGAGGCTCATCAGGAACCGGACGACCCCGACGCTCTCGGAAGACGCGAGGGCGACGGGCTCGAACGTCCGGGCGGAGCTCGGCGCGAGCGTCACCGCGTCGTGCTGGGCGCCCCAGGCGGTCCGCTTTTCGCCGACGACGACCTGGGCGGCGAGGATCGCCTCGACGCCTCTCCCGACGGCTCTCCGGCTCCGTTCGCGGAGGTCCCGGTCGACCCAGCCGAAGGGCTCGCGTCCCTCCGAGACGTCGAGGAGGATTCCGAGGGCGCCCGTCATCGCGCCGTCGTTGAAGGTGACGTCATGGGAGTAGTCGCCCCGGAGCGGGAAGAACTGGGGCCAGCCGCCGTTCGGGTACTGCGCGGCGAGGAGGAACTCGAGGCCGCGGAGGGCGCCGGCCCGGAAGCGCTCGTCGCGCGCCGTGGAGAAGAGGCGGGCGAGGAAGCGGATCTGCGAATGGGTAGCGCCGTTGTCGATCGTCGTGTCCGTCCGGTCCTTGCGGCGGACGAGCGTCGCCTTCTGCTCCGGACCCAGAGCCAGGGCCATGTCGAGGTCCTTCGGCCAGCCTCCGTTGGCTCTCTGCCAGAGAAGGAGGTTCTCGCCCACGAGGGCCGCCTCGGGCGACGAGAACCAGACGGCCGGCTTCTCGAGGAGCGGGGCAAGGGTGCGGACGGCCGAGGAGCGGACGTTCGGCTCGGCAGTCTCGCCCTCGCTCGAAGCGGCCGCCGGTGCGGCCTCCGGCGCCGGGGCGCGGGAGAGGTCGAACGCCGGCGCGAGGTCAGGGGCGAGGCGCCCGAGCTCCTCCGCGACGAGAGCGCCGAAGAGAGCGCTCCCGGCGGGCGAGAGGTGCGTCCGGTCGAGGGTGCCGTCTTCCTTCGGGACGCCGAGCGCGGCGACCTCCGCCGGGCTCATCGTGTCGACCACCTCGATGGAGAGACGGTGGAGGTCGAGGAGCGGGACGCGCCGCTCGAGCGCGACGGTGCGGGCGGCGTCGGCGTAGAAGCCGAGGTCCGACCTTACGCATCCCGCCTCGTCGAGGTAGCGCCGGGTGAGCGACGTCAGGAGGACGGGACGCGCCCCGACGGCGCGCGCCTCGTCAATCATCCGGGCCAGGTTCTCGCGGTAGGTCGTGAAGGCGTCCGTCTCCCGCTCGGGCCCCTTGCCGGGAGCGTCGTTGTGTCCGAACTGGATCAGGACGACGTCGGGTCGGCCAGACAGGACCTCCTGCCAGCTTCCCTCCTCGACATAGCTCTTCGTGCTCCGGCCGCCACGCGCGTGGTTCGATACGGCGGCTCCAGGCCGGAGGAGCGCGGCGAAACCGGTTCCCCACCCCTGTCGCTCGGTGACGGTCGAGTCCCCCGCGAGGGCGATCCGGAGTGGGCGGGGCATGGTCGTGAAGCTCCACGTCTCGTCGCGAACCCGCCCGTCGGGCCCGATCGCGTCGACCCGCCACGCGTAGCGCGTGCCGGCCCTGAGAGGACCCGTCGGCCAGTTGGTCGTCCCTGGTTCGAGCCGCGCCACGCGGGGGAGGTCGTCCCCGGGGCCGAAGAAGAGCTCGTGCGCCGTTGCTCCGCGCGCCCCGACCCATCGGAGGGTGGACCCGAAGAGCGGGACGTCCTTCGCCTCGTCGCGCGGCCTCGGAACCGAGGCGAACGGGAGGACCGGGGGCATCGTCCCCTCGGGGTCCCACTGTCCGCAGAAGGTCCACTCCGGCGTGATCTCGGCCGGGGACGGCGAGAAGTCGGCGTCGCGGAGGTTGTCTCGGAACCAGGGAAAGTCGCCGTCGTCTCCGCGGCAGCCGTGAAAGAAGGCCCGCGGCTCCCAGGAATACGACTCGGGCGCGGAGGGCTGGTAAATGGGCTGATCCGCCATCGCTGCCGAGAACGCGCAGTCGAGAAGGGTGAACTGTCCGTCGCGGTTGTTGCGGCCGAGCGGGAAGCCCGGGTCGCCGTCGAAGCGCGAGGAGCGGACGACGAAGCGGTGGTCGCGGTCCTTGCTGCCGTCGTGCCAGATCGCGGCGGTCTTGTTGTGCGCGACGAAGCGGCTGTTCGTGACGTAGCTCGACCCGCGCGGGCAGACGAAGTCGACCCATCCTTCGAACGTGCACGACGCGTGGTACGTCATCCCGGTGAAGGCGTTCCAGAGGCTCACCGTGTCGCCCCCGTCCGCGAGGACGTTCGCGTGGAGGAGGACGATCCGCGTGGAGCTCCCCCCGGAGCGGATCGCGAACTGGTGGTCGTGGTCGCCGGTGCGCGAGCCGTAGTCGTTGCGGATCGTCAGGTTCGCGAGGAGGAGGTCGGTCACGTCGTCGCCGACGTTGACGACGGCGGCGCCCCAGTCGTCGGGATTCGTCTTCCGCCACTCGCGCCGCAGCACGGCGTACTCGATCCGCGTCTTCTCCCGGTCCTCTCCGACGATCGCGACGCGGCTCTTCGTGACGAGGAGCTTCTCGCGGTAGATCCCGTTCCTGACGAGGACGACGCGCGTCCGGGTGGCCATCGCGGGCAGGGCGTCGAGGGCGGCCTGGATGGTTGCGCAGTCCCCGCTCCCGTCCCGAGCCACGACGAGGTCGACCCCGGCGGGCCGGACACGTGCGGGCAAGGCGGACGCCGCGGGCGCAGCGGCGGAGAGCGCGACGAGGAGGCCGATGGACCCGGTCCGCACGATCCCGAGAGCGCCGACGAGAGGGCGTGGGCGGCGCACCTGGCTCCTCACTCCACCCGGAACCACTCGACGTCCGTGAAGTCCGCCGGGGTGGGCCGCGGGAGCGGCGCCGTGAAGAGCGCGAGCCGGGAACCGACCCAGGCGCCTTCGCGCGCGACGAGCTCCCCGCCGATGGGCGTGAAGAGCTTTCCGTCGTCGCTCGTCGCGAACCTCAGACGCGCCTCCGGCTCGACGGTGACGCGCAGGAAGAGCCGGCCCGAACGAACGGGGCGCCGTTCGACGACGCTCTCGACACCCTGGCCGAGGACGTCGGCACCAAAGGAGCAGACCGCGTCCCACCCTTCCGCCGTCCGGGCGACGCCCACGAATGCCGCGTCGCGCCCGAGGACGGCGAGGCCCGTCGTGGCCCCCTGTGCCTCGCCGTGCAGCTCCACGAGGGCGGTCGCCACGAGCCGCTCCGCGGAGAGGCGCGTCCGGAGGACGTTCGGCTGAAGGGCGACGGAGTGCGCCGGGCCGTCGGGGCATACCGCCGGGAAGAGCCGGAGTGCGCTTCGCCGCGCCGTCAGCGAGAACCAGCCGGCACCGGGGTTCGCGTTCCACGCCCACATCGCGCTCAGCGCGGGGCTCTCGAACTCGTCCGAGACCTGGGGCTTCACGGCAGGTGCGACCCGGCCGGCGTCCGGCCGGGTGTGGACGAGGACCGGCTGCCCCTTCCCGTCGCCATCCGGATCCTCGCCGATCACCGGCCAGCCGTTGCGCCAGGTCACCGGCTGCAGATGCGTGACGCGTCCGTACGCGCCGCGGTCCTGGAAGTGGACGAACCACCACTCGCCCGCAGGCGTGTCGACGAGGCCCCCCTGGTGCGGCCCGTTTACGGGAGTGTCCCCCTGGTCGAGGACGATGCGCTCCTCCCAGGGGCCGCGAACACTCTTCGACCGAAGCACCGTCTGCCATCCGCTCTTCACGCCGCCGGCGGGGGCGAAGATGTAGATCCACTCGCCCCTCCGGTAGAGCTTCGGCCCCTCGACCGTCGGGTGACGAGTTCCGCCGTCGAAGACGTTCACCCCCTCGCCGATCACCGAGAAGCCGTCGGGCGAGAGGCGCTCGAGCGTCAGGATCCCGTTGAACCCCGCGCGGCTCTTCGCCCAGGCGTGGACGAGCCAGAGAGAGCCGTCCGCGTCCCGGAAGGGGCACGGGTCGATCCAGCCGCGCGCCTCCTTCACGAGCCGGAGCGGCTCCCACGGCCCGCGAGGGTCACGGGCGCGAGTGGTGAAGATCCCGAGGTCGGGATCGCCGTACCAGACGTGGAAGAAGCCGCCCTCCCAGCGAATCGACGGGGCCCAGACGCCGCCGCCGTGCCGCGGCACGTCGTACCGCGGGGAGGGAAGGCGCGACGCCGCGTGCCCCGCGAGCGTCCAGTGGACGAGATCTTTCGAGTGGAGGATCGGGAGGCCCGGCACCTCGTGGAAGCTCGAGGCGACGAGCCAGTAGTCGTCGCCCACGCGGATCACGTCGGGGTCGGACCAGTCGGCGAAGAGGATCGGGTTGCCGTAGGTCCCCTTCTCCCTCGGCGCCGTCGGACCAGGCGTCGGAGGGGGCGGAGGGCCGGGCGGAGACCCTCTCGGCGACTTCGCGAGGAGCGCGAGGGTCGCTCCGAGGAGGAAGCTCGCTGCGACGAAGAAGAGCAGCCTTCGGCGTCTGCTCTCCTCCGACGGGAAGGACGCCGAAGCGATCCCGTTACGCATGCCGGGAGATTACCAGTGGTATTACCATTGTGCCAGCGCGAATCGTGGGCTAGGATCGCCCGGCATGGCGAAACCCGTGGGCGCACCTCGATCAACAGCCGGCGACGCGAGCTTTCGGGTGCCAGGAGACGCGGCCCGTGCCGATTCGACGCAGGCCCTTCGGGGGCCTGCCGAGAAGACGACAGGCTCGAAGCCTGGCAGATGTGGAATGACCATTTTCGAGAACAGGAGTCGACAGATGCACCCTGGACCTTTCGTGGCCGCCGCCGTCGCCCTCGTCCTCGGTCCGGTGTGCGCCGCGCCCCTCGTCGCCGAGGCCCCCGCCCCGGCCGACCCGGTCGTGGCGACAGGGAGGAGCGAGGCGTCGTTCCAGCAGCCCTCGCTCGCGCCCGGCGTCGACTACACCCTCCCGGCGGAGGACGACATCAAGGCGACCCTCGACCGGGTCCGCGGGCATTTCGAGAGGGCGACGCCGTACGTCCTCATCGACACCGCGACCGGGGAGAAGGTCACCGGCCTCGGCAAGCCGCTGAAGAGCGTCGGGATCGACAACCGGCACGGCGAGTACAACGACTGGACCTACTCGATGGGCGTCGTCCTCGCCGGCATGCTGCAGGTCTCGGCCGTGACGGGCGACGAGCGCTTCGCCGCCTACACGCTGAGGAACTTCGACTTCATCTTCGACCACCTCCCCTACTTCCGCGCTCAGGCGAAGGAGTTCGGGCCGCAGAAGGACGGCTACCGCCGCCTCCTCGACATGCACGAGCTGGACGACTGCGGCGCGATCGGCGCCGCGCTCGTCAGGGCCTACGCGAAGAGGAAGGACCCGCGCTACCGCGAGGGAATCGACCTCGTCGCCGCCCACATCGCAAAGAAGCAGCCGCGGCTTCCCGACGGGACGCTCTGCCGGCCGCGGCCGCAGCCGGTCTCGCTCTGGATCGACGACGCCTACATGAGCATCCCGTTCCTGGCTCGGATGGGCGAGATGACCGGTGAGAAGACCTTCTTCGACGACGCGGCGCAGCAGGTCACCGGGATGTCGGCGCGCCTCTTCCACGGTGACCGCGGTCTGTACGACCACTCCTGGTTCGAGAACGCCCTCCCCGTCGACCCGACCTTCTACTGGGGGCGCGGCGCCGGGTGGATGCTCATGTCGATGGCCGAGCTCCTCTCCGTGATGCCGGAGAGCCATCCGGACCGGGAGAAGGTCCTCGACCAGTACCGCCGCGCCGTCGCGGGCGTCGGCGCGGTGCAGGGCGGCACCGGCCTCTGGCACCAGCTCCTCGACCGGGAAGACAGCTACCTCGAGACCTCGGCCTCGGCGATGTTCACCTTCGCCATCGCGCGCGGCGTGAACCGGGGCTGGCTCTCCACGGCCTGGGCTCCCGTCGCCCAGTCCGGCTGGCAGGCGATCGCGCGGCGCGTCCGCCCCGACGGGCAGATCGAGGGGATCTGCGTCGGCACGACGGCGGCCTACGACGCGGTCTACTACTACAACCGTCCGACGGACCTCGGGGCGATGCAGGGCTATGGTGCGACACTCATGGCCGGCGCCGAGGTGATGACGATGCTCCGGTCGTTCGACGTGGAGAAGAAGCTGAACACGTTTCACTGGCGGGTGAAAGAGAAAGCCCGCGCGGAGGGGTTCACTCGCCGGGGCCCCACCCCCGGCTCCCCCGGCGTCCGGGTTCCCCGAGAACAAGGGCAGCAAAGCCCCCGTGCCCCGGGTTTACCGCAGTCGCGGGTTGGGCGCAGCACGGTGGGCAACTAGGAAAGTCGCCGTGAAGCTCGAGCACGTCGCCCTCCTCGTCGCCGACCCGCCCGCCATGGCGGGCTGGTACGGGGAGCACCTCGGGATGAAGGTCGTGAGGCGGAGCGACGAGGCGCCCGGCTTCGCCCGCTTCCTCGCGGACGACGCCGGGGCCTCGATCCTCGAGACGTACGCGTCCGACGTCCATCCCGTGCCCGACTACCTGGGAATGGACCCGGCCCTCCTTCACGTCGCCTTCGCGACGGAGGAGATCGAAGGAACGCGCGACCGGCTCCTCGCCGCGGGGGCGACGCCGGTCGGCGAGATCACCCAGAATGCCGCCGGCGACCGGTTCGCGATGCTGCGCGACCCGTGGGGGCTCGCGCTCCAGCTGGCAGAGCGCGTCCGGCCGCTCGCCGGCGGACGCACAGGAGGAATGGTCGTGACCGAGGAAACCAAGGGAGCTCCCGGGATCGCGGAGATCGCGGACATCGGCCTCGTCGGCCTCGCGGTGATGGGCGAGAACCTCGTCCTCAACATGGAGAGCCGGGGCTTCACCGTCGCCGTCTTCAACCGGTCCGTCGACAAGGTCGACGCCTTCGTCTCGGGCCGGGCGAAGGGGAAGAAGATCGTCGGGACACATTCGATCGCCGAGCTCGTCGCTTCGCTGAAGCGGCCGCGCCGCGTCATGCTCATGGTGAAGGCGGGCAGGCCGGTCGACGATCTGATCGAGCAGCTCCTGCCTCACCTCGCGCCGGGGGACATCGTCATCGACGGCGGCAACTCGCACTTCCCCGACTCGATCCGCCGCACGAAGGCCCTCGAGGCCAAGGGGCTCCTTTTCGTGGGCACCGGCGTCTCCGGCGGCGAGGAAGGGGCTCTCAAGGGGCCGTCGATCATGCCCGGGGGCTCCCCGGCCGCCTGGCCGCACGTGGCGCCGATCTTCCAGGCGATCGCCGCGAAGGTCGAGGACGGCACGCCCTGCTGCGACTGGGTCGGCAGCGACGGCGCGGGCCACTTCGTGAAGATGGTCCACAACGGGATCGAATACGGCGACATGCAGCTGATCTGCGAGGCGTACCAGCTGATGTCGCAGCTCCTCGGAATGGGCGCTCCCGAGATGCACGAGGTCTTCGATCGCTGGAACAGGGGAGACCTCGACAGCTACCTGATCGAGATCACGCGCGACATCCTCGCCTTCCGCGACGAGGACGGGAGCCCGCTCGTCGACTCGATCCTCGACACGGCGGGGCAGAAGGGGACCGGAAAGTGGACGAGCGTCACCGCGCTCGACCTGGGGGTCCCGCTCACGCTCATCAGCGAGGCGGTCTACGGCCGGTGCCTGTCGGCCATGAAGGACGAGCGGGTCGCGGCCTCGAAGCTCCTGACCGGGCCCGGAACAGCTTTCCGGGGTGACAGGGCCGCCTTCCTCGACGACCTCGAGAAGGCGCTCTACGCGAGCAAGCTCGTCTCGTATGCGCAGGGCTTCGCGCTGATGCGCGCCGCCGCGCACGAGTACGGCTGGGGCCTGAAGTACGGAAGCATCGCCCTGCTCTGGAGGGGCGGCTGCATCATCCGCTCGGCGTTCCTCGGGAAGATCAAGGCGGCCTACGATGCCTCGCCGGATCTGCCGAACCTCCTTCTCGATCCCTATTTCCGCGGCAAGGTCGAGGAGGCAGAGGCCGCCTGGCGGAGGGTGATCTCTGCGGCCGTTCTCGGAGGCGCCTGGGTGCCCGCGTTCGCGACGGCCCTCAACTATTTCGACGGCTACCGGTGCGCGCGGCTCCCGGCGAACCTCCTGCAAGCCCAGCGCGACTACTTCGGCGCCCACCAGTACGAGCGCGTCGACCGCCCCCGCGGCGAGTTCTTCCACACGAACTGGACGGGGCGGGGCGGATCGACGGCGTCGTCGACGTACGGCGCCTGAGCCCGGGTCCGGGCCGGTCCGCCGCGGACCGGCCCGGAAAGGAAAAGCGGGGCGCCGGAGGCGCCCCGCTTCGAGGGAAGGTGGAACGGCGGGGAGGCCTACTGGCCGGTCACCGTCACGTCGTCGAGCGAGATGTTGTTGCCGTAGGCGCTGATGCCGAGGAACCCGAGGTAGACCGTCTGGCCCTTGTAGGCGGAGAGGTCGATCGTGGCCTGGGCCCAGCCGGTCGAGCCGCTGTAGCGCGAGACGGCCGTCCCGACGTTCGTCCAGGTGGTGCCGTTCGTGGAGACCTGCGCCTGGATCCGGTCGTTGGAGGTCGAGTAGCCGGTGTCGTGGTACATCCAGAACTTGAGCGACACGGTGGTGTAGGTGCTCGCGACCGCGAAGCCGGCGGTGCGGTAGACGCGCGTCTGGCTGCCGCTGGCGGCGTTGTACGAGTTGAACTTCGCCAGCTTCGTGCCGCCGTGAGGCGTCGTGGTGGGGGTGGTGTTGGAAGTGGCGAACGTCCAGGTGCCCGCCGTGCCGGAGGTGTCGACCGACGACCAGCCGGTCGTCTCGAAGCCGTCGGTGAAGAGGGTCGTGCCGGTGGTGCCGCAGGACGCCGTGAAGGTCACGCCCGTGACGTTGGCGGAAGCGACCGTCACCGACCGGGTGGCCGGGGTGAAGGTGCAGCCGCTCTTGGACGGCGTCACCGTGTAGGTGCCGTTCGCCAGGCCCGAGAGGGTGAAGTTGCTCGAGGCGTCGCTCGTCGCGGACGCTGTGCCCGCCGTGACCGTCGCGCCCGAGGTGCCGGCGTTGCCGGAGACGGTGTAGGTCGTCCCGCCGAGCGTGTACGTGCCGGTGACGGTGAAGCTGCCGGCGGCGTAGCCGTAGACGCCGAGCCACCAGGTGGTGGCGGCCGGGTTCGTGGCCGAGCAGGTCTCGTTCCCCGTGGAGCCGTAGGGCCGGCAGATGTAGGTGGTCAGCGTCGGCTTGGTGCCGGACTGCGTGTAGATGTCGACGTCGCCCGTGGAGGCCGTCGTGGCGAGAGTCAGGTTCGTGGCGCCGGCGGGGACGACGATGGAGTAGTACTTCCAGGCGCTCTTGAGGACGCTCTGGCCGGTGACGGCGACGCCGCTCGTGAGCTGGAGGTCGCCGCTGGGGCAGGAGGCGGTGAAGTTGACGCCGGTGACGTTGGCCGAGCTGATCGTGACGGACTGGCTGGCCGGGGTGAAGGTGCAGCCGGTCTTGGCGGGCGTCACCGTGTAGGTTCCGGCCGCGAGGCTCGCAAGGGTGTAGTTGCTCGACGCGTCGCTCGTGGCGGAGGTGGTCCCCGCCGTCACGGTCGCGGCCGAGGTCCCCGCGTTTCCGGAGATGCTGTACGTCGTCGCCACGGCGGTCGCCGTGAAGTTGACGCCGGTGACGTTGGCGCTCGCAATCGTCGCGGCCTGGCTCGTCGGGCTGAACGTGTAGCCCGAGCGGCTCGGCGTGACGGTGTAGCTCCCGGCGGCGAGGCCCGTGATGGTGTAGGCGCCGGTCGCGCTCGTGGTGGCCGAGCCGGAGCCCGCGGTGACGGTGACGCCCGAGAGGCCGGAGCCGCTCAGCGTGATCGTCCCCGAGAGGCTGTAGGTCGTTCCGCCGCTCCCCGAGTCGGTGATCTTCGCCGTCCAGATCTCTTCCTTGGCGGCGTTGCGGCGGTCGGTCCAGGAGGGGAAGAAGACGCCGGCGTACCCGGAGAGGCCGTTGTAGTCGCCGTACTGGTTGCCGGAGTCGGCGCCGGTGACGGTCTCGTCGGTCTGGGCGGTCGTCACCTTCGTCGCCGCGCCCCAGGTGGCGCCGTCGTCGAAGGACGACTGGTAGAAGACGTCGGTCTTCTTGCGGGTCGTGTCGTTGACCGTGTCGTAATACATGACGCCGACCGCGCCGTTGGTCTCGTCGACGACGAGCCACGGGTTGAACTGGTCGTTCTTGCCTGCCTGGTTGTTCAGCTTGACCGGCGCGCCCCACGTCGTGCCGCCATTGGCGGACTTCGCGAACCAGATGCGCGTCTTGCAGGCGGAGGTCGCCGAGGATCCCGGCTCGTTCGAAGCGGCCGTGCAGCCCGTCTCGCCCGAGAGGTCGGTCCAGACCGCGTAGACCATGTCCTTCGTCGCCGTCCGGTAGGCGCCGGCGGTGGCGTAGATCAGGATGCGGCGGCCGTTGAAGGCCGGGACGCCGATGTCGTACGAGTCGTAGGTGGTGGCGAGCTTGACCGCGGCGCCGTAGCTCGTGCCGCCGTTCGTCGACTTGACGACGTAGAGGCCGCGCGAGCCGGTGTCGGGCCACATGCCGAAGACGTCGCCGTAGGAGTTCGTCTTCACGTCGGAACCGATGGCGGTCCCCGTCGTCTGGCTGCCGCTCACGAGGACCGGCGAGGCGAGCCAGCCGCTCGCGTTCCGGCGGTTCATGTAGGCCGGGTTGCCGTTGTGCCAGATGGCGTAGATGTTGTCCTTGTAGGGCGAGGTGGCGCTGTGGTCGATCCAGACCTGCTGCTTGTCGGTGTTGGTCTGGGTGCCGGAGATCGTTCCGTCGAACGTCCAGGTCCGCCCCTGGTCCGTCGACTTGAACATCCGGACCATGAGGACGGTGCCGGCGCTGTTGATCCCCATCGTGGAGGACCACGCCGTGCCGTCGGAGGTCCAGTCGACGGTCGGGTCGGAGTTGAAGGCGTCGGTGCTGTAGGCGGGAAGGGTCGTCTGGCCCCAGGTCGTCCCGCCGTCGAGCGAGTAGAACTGGGCCTGGAAGCCGCTGCCGCTGATGTTGTTGGAGGCGCCGATGATCTGGTTCGGGTTCCAGTAGTTGATCCGGATGTCCGACTCGCTCCGGGCCGACGACTGGGCGCCGGAGATCCGGTAGTTCGTCCCGATGGAGGTGGCCAGGGTCGAGACCTTGTAGTTGTCGCTATCCCTGTCCCACTCCCCGACTCCGTCCGGCGGGTTGTCGTAGCCCGCCTGGAAGTTGGCCTCGGGGAGGCCGGGGCGCAGGTCCTGGTGAGACTGCATCCACTCGACGACTTCCTTCAGGACGAACGGGTAGCCGCCCGTCGGGTCCTTCTCGCTGTAGAAGCCGTCCGGATTCGCCTTGCGCCAGACGACCTTCATCCAGGGCGGAACCCTGCCGGTGTCCTGCCTCTCGTCCGCGCGGAGAATCGAGAAGTCCTGGTTCTCCTTGATGAGCTTCTCGAAGGCCGTGCCGGGCCGGGCCCCGGCCTTCTGGAGCTGCGCGGCGAGCGTCGGGCTCCCGTCTCTGCTCGTTTGAGCGAAAGCAGCCGGGGCGCCCGTCAGCAGGAGACCGGAGAAGACGACGGCAAGAGCCGTGGACCACCGCCAATGCGACATGAAATCTCTCCTCAAATGGGACGTCTGAGTGGAATGCGTGACAAATGTCACGCGTCTCTCCTTTCAAGACCCGTGCCGTGAGGAAAGATGCGAATAATCAGTCGTTTGAAGCGCCCGGTGGGGACGCTCTTGATCCATCCGGGCGCCCAGGCGGGTCAACACCCTGAGCAGGCGGTCAACTTCTGACCCGCGCAGGGGCCCGCGAAAGAGCAAATGTGGGCGGCTCCAGCTCGACCGGTGGTGGGGGTGCGGTCGGAGCCCGGGTCAGAGGGCGGCTCTGATCCGGGCTGCCAGCGACGCGTAGCCGGCGTCCGACAGGAGGACCCTCGGCTCGGGCATCATCCGGAAGGTCGAGCCGTAGTCCGGGCCATCGACGTACTTCGGCACCAGGTGGACGTGAAGGTGGCCCAGCTTGTCGGAGTAGGCGCCGCAGTTGACCTTGACGGGCCCGAAGGCCGCCTTGATCGCCCGGGCCGCATCCGCCACGTCCTTGCAGAACGCGTCACGCTCGGCGTCGGCGAGCTCGAAGAGCTCGTTGACGTGGTGCCGGTAGGCGACCAGGCAGCGACCGGCGTAGGTCTGTTCCCTGAAGACGAAGAGGCTGCTGACCGACAGATCGCCGACCCTGACCATCAGGTCGGCCTGGCGCTGGTCTTCCTCGCAGTAGAAGCACTCGGGGTGGGCGCTCATGAGGTCCTCGACATCGGGGGTGCCGTAGGGGTCACGCCCCCAGCGCGGCCTTCTCGGGGAGCGGCTCCAGGCGCGGGCAGAGCGCGTGATGAATCGCAAACGCGACGAGATAGGCCGAGGCGCAGATGGCGAAGAGGATCGTGTATCCCTGCGTCGCCGGCAGCCGGTCCAGGAGCCAGCCCGAGAACCAGGGGAAGAGGATCCCTCCGATCGACCCGGCCATTCCGCCGATGCCGATGATCGTCGCGATGTCCTTCTTGGCGAAGATGTCCGAGACGGTCGTGAAGAGGTTCGCCGACCACGCCTGGTGCGCCGCGCCGGCAAGGCCGATGAGGAGGACGGCCGGCCAGTCGCCGACGCGCGTGGCGAAGAGGATCGGCAGGACGCAGAGCGCGTAGAGGAACATTCCCGCCTTGCGGGCCTTCGTCACGCTCCAGCCGCCCTGGGTCAGCTTTCCCGTCAGCCAGCCGCCCGCGATCGAGAGGACGGTGACGATGGCGTAGATCGTCACGAGGTGGACCCAGCTCTGCTTGATGACGAGGCCGCGGGTCTTCTTGAAGTAGTCGGGAAGCCAGATGAGGAAGAACCACCAGACCGGGTCCGTCATGAATTTCGCGATGATGAACGCCCAGGTCTGCCGGAGGCGGAGCGCGCCGCCCCACCCCATCGGTTTGCCGCCGGGGCGCGCCTCGTCGCGGTCCCCCTGGATGAACGCCAGCTCTTCGGCCGACAGCCCCTTCCGCTTCTCCGGCTCTTCGTAGAACGGGAACCAGAGGAGGAGCCAGAGGAATCCGATGGCGCCCGCGAAGATGAAGGCCCACCGCCAGCCGAGGGTGATGGCGATGATCGGGATGAGGGCGGGAGCGATGATGGCCCCGACGTTCGTGCCGGAGTTGAAGAGGGCCGTCGCGAACGCCCGCTCCCTCTTCGGGAACCAGAGGGCGACGGCCTTGATGGCGGAGGGGAAGTTCCCTCCCTCGGCTCCGCCGAGAGCCATCCGCGCGACGAAGAAGCCGGCGACCGAGCCGACGGCCGCGTGGCCGATCGCCGCGAGGCTCCAGAGGACGATGGAGACGGCGTAGCCGATCTTCGTCCCGTAGCGGTCGACGAACCACCCGAACAGGAGGAGGCCGACGGCGTAGGCGCCCTGGAAGGCCGAGTTGACCATCCCGAACTGCTCGTTCGTCCAGCCGAGCTCGATGTCGAGGAACTCCTTGACGAGCGCCAGGATCTGCCGGTCGATGTAGTTGATCGTCGTGGCCAGGAAGAGGAGGCCGCAGATGATCCAGCGGACGCGCCCCACGGGCGGGACGGCGGCGGGTGCGGGCGCGGTTTCGGCGAGTGACATCGGGCGTCTCCCTTCGGGCTTTCTTCTCTCGTCCACCGACCTACGGTCGACCCGCGACCGCGGAAACCGTTGGGGCACCAGAGGTCGGCTCGTCATGTTCTCGGGGAACCCGGACGCCGGGTTCCCGAACCCTCCGCGCGGGCTTCTCTCTATTTGGTCACGCCACGAGGTCGCGCTCGAAGGCGTCGTGGTCGGGAAGTGCGGCGAGCCGCTCGCGCGCCGCGGCAACCCTCGGGGCGTTTGCGAGGCCCGTCGTCTCCGCGAGGAAGAGGATGTACCCGGCGACCCCCTTCGCGTAGAGGAGGCGCGCCTCGCCGCTGACGCCGTAGAAGCGGGCCCGCTGCGCGTAGCCGGCCACACCGTGGTCGCCGAGCCGCGAGGTGGAGCCTCTGGCCGCCAGGACGTAGAGGAAGTTGTACTCGAAGAAGAACATGTGGTCGGGCGAGGGCGAGAGGGAGGAGAGGGCGGCCCTGAGCGCTTCCGGCGAAGCGAATGCGCCGTCTGCGCTGCGCCCCTCGTGACCGAAGGCGTGGCTGACGAACTCGCGCGCGAAGCGCTGCCGCACCGGATCGTTCGCGAAGGCGCCCTCCACCGCGAGGTCGCGAGTGAAGCCGTACCAGTCGTTCCACAGAGCCGCGTCGCGCGGGTCGGTCGAGCGGGAGAGGGCGACGCCCATCTCGTAGGTGTAGCGCCCCGAGGTCTTGATCTCGAGCCCCTGCCGCGTCACGTCGCCCGCGACGGCGTAGTTCCCGGCGGACTTTCCGCTCCCGGAGTGGAAGCCGATCGAGACGCCGAAGGCGCGGGCCACCGTGTTGAGGCTCTCCACAGTCCGCCGGAGCTCGACGTCGTCGGGATAGGGGAAGTTCTTCTGGAAGCCGATTGCCGGGGCGACGTAGTGGATCTCGACGCCGAGGGCCTCCGCGAGGGCGAGGCAGGCGGCGAGCGTCTCGGGAGAGGTGCGTCCCGGGAGCTCGTCGATCGAGAGCTCGCGGAAATAGCGCCGTCCGAGCTCCGTCGTGAAGAGCTCGCGCCGGACGCGGGCGTAGGCCTCGTCACGCCGGACGAGCTTGTGCATCGCGGGGAGGAGCGTCACGAAGAGCCGCTTCGCGGCGGAGTCTTCGAGCGAGAGGCCCAGCGGAGCGAGGCGCGCGAGGACGAGCCCGAAGAGGGGCGCTGCGTCCTGCGCGGCGAAGGCCCGGGCCACCTCTTCCGGCGTGTCGTAGGCGGGCGTCACCGCCAGCTCCGGGGAGAGGTCGAACGTGATGTAGCTCGCGAAGGCGCAGCCCTGCACCAGCTCTTCCTCGATCGAATCGAAGCGCCCGCCGATCGGCTGGTGGTCCGCGTTGAAGCCCCACGGGATCCGCCGGCGGTGGAAGCCGCACTTCAGGTACGAGACGACGGCCGCGTGCGTCATCCCCTCGACCGACTGCCCCTGGTGCCCCTCGGGAACCGTCCCGCCGATGAACGGGAACGGCACCTCGACGAGCCGGTCCTCGAGCATCGCGTCGACGTCGTAGACGAGCTCGCGCGGGATGGAGTTCTGGTTCGCGGTGAGCGAGAGGCCGAGCTCCTTCATCGCCCAGGCGACGGCGGGCCAGTGGAGCGTCGTGAAGCGGGCCCCGATGCCGAGGCTCGAGCGTGAGAGGGTCCCGCGCGCCACCGGGAAGACGGTGCATCCGGGATCGTCCGCCAGGAGGAGGTTCTTCAGCGGCGCCAGGCCTTCCCAGAGAAGGGGAACGAGCTGGAGCCCTTCGCCGAGAGAGACGGCGCCGGGGAGCGGGATCGGGGCGCCGCCCGAGACGAGGAGGCCCGCGTCGCCCGTCGCGCGCTCCTCCACGACGAAGAGGCGCCACCCGCCGACGAAAAGCTCGGAGGCGGGAAAGACGTCGAGGAGACCGGCGCTTCGCCGCATCTCCGGGGTCCCGCCGGCCTTCGCGCGGAGGAAGGCGACGAGGCCGGGAAGGCCGGCCCGGACGGCCGCCTCGAAGGTCTGCGGGTCGAGGCAGAGGTCGGGTGAGACGGCCGGGTTGGTCCGGATCCGCAGGCCCAGTCCCAGGAGGAATCGGTTGATGGCCCTTGTGTCTTTCATCTTGCCCTCGCCGGCGCTCGGTGGCGGCCGGTCAGATGCTCGTGGCGTGGAAGCCTCCGTCGACGACGATCTCGGCGCCGGTGATGAAGGAACCGGCCCTTTCGGAGGCGAGGAGTAGCGTTGCGCCGACGAGCTCGCGCGCCTCGCCGAAACGCCCGGCGGGCGTGTGGCCGAGGATCGAGGCGACGCGGTCGGGCGTCAGGACCTTCCGGTTCTGCTCCGCCGGAAAGAAGCCCGGGACGAGGACGTTCACCCTCACGCCGAGAGGCGCCCACTCGCGGGCCAGGTTCTTCGAGATGTTGTGGACGGCGGCTTTCGACGCGGAATAGGTGAAGACCCTCGAGAGCGGCGTGAGGGCCGACATCGAGCCGACGTTGATGACGCTCGCACCCGCCCCGTCGGAGCGGGACCTCTCGACGAAGTAGCGCCCGAAGACCTGGCAGGCGAGGAAGACGGACTTCACGTTGACCGCGAAGATCCGGTCGATCTCCTCCTCGGGGATGTCGAGGAACGGCTTCGGCGAGTTGACCCCGGCGCCGTTCACGAGGACGTCGACGCGGCCCGAGCGGGAGAGGACCTGGGCGAGAAGGGCTTCGAGCGCCGTCTTCGACGTCGCCTCGCAGGCGGCGAACCAGCCGCGCCCCCCCGCGGCCTCGATCCTTTCGAGGCGCGCCCGGGCTTTCGCCTCATCGCGGCCCACGAGGACGACCTCGGCGCCGGCCGCCGCGAGCCCCTCGGCCATGGCGCCGCAGAGCTCCCCGGTGCCGCCGATGACGACCGCCACCCTGCCGGCGAGATCGAACAGGTCGTTCCTCATTCCCCCTCCAGGCCCCTTTTCCGGATCCCGGTGGTCTGCGGGATGCGGGGCGGCGAAAATGATAACTGGTAAATCCATTTATTGCACCTCTGGTCTATGTGAGCTGACCGAAAATCATTAACAGGGGGAGTTTGGCGGAGCGCTCCGATCCCGGGGGTGGGCTCTCCCGGACGGGAGCGCAGGGCTCTAATTCAGAGGCTTTGTTGCGGTGTGGCCCGAATCGCGGCCGGGGGCGGCCCACGCTCCCGGGCCGGGGGGGCGGGAGGATTCGAGAGCATTCCGGAACCTTCTCCGCGTGACCATGTGGCCCGGGCGCTTGACAAATGGTCATTCCACTAGCATCTTGAGCGAGCCTGCCGGACGATTCCGTGGCGCCCCTGGGGGGATGGCCGGCAGAACGGGAGAGGACGGGATGCGAATCGGATACGGACAGGCGGGACGGGTCCTTTCGACGGCGGAGGTCCGGGGGATCGTCGAGCAGGCGGCCGCGGCCCTCGACCGGCGGTGGCGCCGGATCCTCGTCCTCGTTCCGGACGGCACGCGGACGATGCCGCTGGCGCTCCTCGTCGACCTCCTCGAGGAGACGCTCGGCCCGTCGACCGACGCCCTCGACTACCTCGTGGCCCTCGGGACCCACCGGCCGATGAACGACGAGCAGCTCTCGCGGCTCCTCGGGCGCCGCGTGCGGAACGGCCGCGCCGGCCGGAGCCGGGTCTTCAACCACGACTCCGGCTCCGAATCGCTGACGCGGGTCGGGACGATCTCCGCCTCAGAGGTGGAGGAGATCACCGGCGGTCTCCTGCACGAGGAGGTCCCCGTCCGCGTGAACCGCCTCGTCTACGACTACGACGTCGTCCTCGTCTGCGGGCCGGTCTTTCCGCACGAGGTCGTCGGGTTCTCGGGGGGGAACAAGTACTTCTTTCCCGGCATCGCCGGTCCGGAAGTCATCAACCTCACCCACTGGCTCGGGGCGCTCCTCTCGAGCTTCGAGGTCATCGGCTCGGGCTACACGCCCGTTCGCGCCCTCATCGACCGCGCGGCGGCCCTCATCGACCGGCCGAAGGCCTGCTTCTCGGCCGTCGTGACGCACGAGGGGCTGGCCGGGCTCTTCTTCGGCGACCCGCACGAGGCGTGGCTCGCGGCGTCCGAGCTCTCGGCGCGCGTCCACATCACCTGGGTCGAGGCGCCGTACCGGAAGGTCGTCTCGGTGATGCCCCCGATGTACGAGGACCTCTGGACGGCGGCCAAGGGGATGTACAAGGTCGAGCCGGCCGTGGCCGACGGGGGGGAGGTCATCCTCTACGCGCCGCACCTCTCCGAGGTGAGCTTCACGCACGGCCACGCCATCGAGGAGGTCGGCTACCACTGCCGCGACTACTTCCTGGCGCAGTGGGACCGGTTCCGGAATCACCCCTGGGGCGTCCTCGCGCACTCGACCCACCTCAAGGGGCTCGGGCGCTACGACGCGGCGACGGGCCTCGAGACGCCGAGGGTCGCGGTGACGCTCGCGACGGCGATTCCCGAGGAGCGCTGCCGAAGGCTCAACCTCGGCTACCTCGACCCGGCGAGCGTCGACCTCGACGCGCTGAAGGGAAGGGAGGGCGAGGGGATTCTCGTCGTCCCGCGCGCCGGGGAGAGGCTCTTCAAGGTCCGGCCGGGCGCCGGGGCCTGACGAAAGGACGAACATGACTCATCCCGAACCGGCCCCGACGAAGAACCCGCTCGCGATCCGGCCCTCCGGGGCGTACGACTTCGTCTCCCTCGGCGCCCTCGTCCACCGGCTCGACCCCGGGCTCGTCCCGTTTCGCAAGGCGACCCAGTGCCGGATTCACGTCAGCGGCGGCGAGTTCAACTGCGCCGCGAACCTCTCCGACGCCTTCCGGATGAAGACGGCAATCGTCTCCGCGATGGTGGACTCGCCGATCGGCGCCCTGATCGAGGAGCGCGTGAGGGCGATGGGGGTCGCGGGGATCTACCGCCGCTTCGAGCACGACGGCGTCACCGGCCCGAACATGGCGGCCGTCTACAGCGACCGGGGCTTCGGCGTGAGGCCGCCTGTCGTCTTCTACAACCGGGCCAACGAGGCCGCCGCGCGGCTGGCCCCGGGCGACGTCGACTGGGACGCCCTCTTCGCCTCCGGCGTCCGGTGGCTGCACAGCGGCGGCATCTTCGCGGCGCTCTCCGAGACGACGGCCGAGCTGATCGTCGAGGGGATGAAGAAGGCGCGCGCCGCCGGGGCCGTCACCTCGTTCGACCTGAACTACCGCGCCAAGCTCTGGAAGATCTCCGGGGGCGAGGCGCGCGCCGTGGACGTGATCCGGCGGATCGTCGAGAACGTCGACGTCCTCGTGGGGAACGAGGAGGACCTGCAGAAGGGGCTCGGCATCGCGGGGCCCGAGGTCGCCGCGGCGTCGAAGCTCGACCCGTCCGCGTTCTTCGGCATGATCGACACGGTCGTCTCCCGGCACCCGGGCGTCAAGGTCGTCGCGACGACCCTGCGCGAGGTCCTCTCGACGAACCGTCACCGCTGGAGCGCCGTGGCCTGGGTGGACGGGACGACGATCGCCGCCCCGACCGCCGATCTCGACGTCCTCGACCGCGTCGGCGGCGGGGACGGCTTCGCGGCGGGCTTCTTCTACGGCCTCCTCTCCGGCGAGACGCCGGAAGAGGCGCTGAAGCTCGGCTGGGCGCACGGCGCCCTCCTGACGACCTTCCCCGGCGACACGACGATGGCGACGCTCGAGGAGGTGCGGGCTTTCGCGAGGGGAGGCTCGGCGCGGATCCAGCGCTGAGGGGGCTGCCGGAAGGGCTCTCTCCTTCCCGGCCGCTTCGGCTGGAGCTTGGCGCCTGTCATCGAAGCGCATTTCGAAGGGCCGGATGGTTCCGGTCCGCCGAGGCGTGCCTCGGCCCCCACGAACGGCCTTGACGGAACGCGGTCGGCGGCCGAGCATCGGAACAGTCGGCCGGCCGGGCATCGGCGCGGGCATGGTGGCCGTGCACCAGGGGCTGTGGAAGGGGGGCTGCCGTGGCCTACACGATAGGAGTCTCCCCGGACAGGGTCTTCCTGGTCATCACAGTCCTGGGATCTCTCACCTCCGAGGAGGCTTCGAAGTACACGGCTGAAGCGAAGTCGGTCGGCACCCGCCTGGGAATCGAGCGCGTGCTGGTGGACGTCACGGGTGCGGTGAACGCGGACTTCACTGAGGATTCCTACGACTTCGCTTACAGGCGCCTGCCGCAGCTGTCGGCTCACGGAGCAGTGCCGCGGGTTGCGACTCTCGTGAGTCCGGACGACCATTCGCATGACTTCATCCTGCTGGTCTCGCAGAACGCCGGGTTCAACGTGACGCTGTTTCGGAATCGGGATGCAGCCGAGAAGCACCTGAGGGCTCCGGAAGGCGCGCCGCACGAAGGCGACCCCGCCGGGACCCCGCCGTTCTACTCCTTCGACGCGGACGACTGACCGCACACGCCGGCCGTCGAGGAGACGGCGACTGGAGCAGGCACGGGGAAGTCTCCCATCGCGCGGCGGCCTCGGCGCGGCTGATTCCGGTCGAACTGGTTCTCTCTGTCCGGAATGGTGGAAAATGGGCGTTGCCGACCGGGGAGCGCCCGGCGGGCATCCGAACGTCGAGTCGCTTCAGTAGTGAGATGAGAGGCCGAGCAGGTCCGACCTGATGCCCATACCGTCCGAGATGAAACCGAACGGCCGTTCGGGATCGCCGCCAGCTGCCGACGAAGAAGTAGGACTCGCTCTGCTCGGGGTCGAGGGCCGCATACTCGAGGTGTGCCCGACCGGGGAGAAGCTCCTCGGCTCCAGGGCCTCCGACCTGCGCGGGCAGAGAATCGAAGAGGTTCTCGGAGCCAGCGTTCCGGTGGACCGAGGTGACGGGTCCGACTCAGGGGGAGACCCGTCTCGGAAGCTTTCACCCGGCCTGGCCCGGGACGGGAAGCTCCGTGTCGAGGTCCGATACCTTGGGAACGCCCCCGCGGACTCTCGCGAGGCCGTCGTCCTCGTCGAGGGCAGCCGAGGAGGGGACGGACCGCCGCAGGACCGGGTTCTCGGCCGGCTGACGGTCGCGAGCCCGTTGATACTCTTCATCCTCGAGCCGCCGTTCCGGCTCGTCCTCTGGATGGCGCGGACGACGGCCGAGGCGATCGACATCGAAGCCGATTCCGCCGGGGAGGGGGCGGAACGGTTCTTCGCCCGGACCCTTCATCCGGCCGACGTGGGCACCGTGCTCGCCCAGCTCCACGGCAAGGACCTTCCCGGCGCGGTCCTTCCCATGCCCGCGAGCTTTCGGATCCGGCAGCGGGACGGGAGCTGGCGCGCGGTCCGGAACCACCCGGCCCTCGTCTGGAGGCGGGACTCCGGGCAGATTCGGTGGCTCTTCGGCGTGGTCGAGGACTCGGTCTCGAGCGCTCGCCAGCTCGACGAGGACAGGAGCGGCCGGATCCTTGGAGGGGTATCCGAGGCGGCGGACGCTCTTCTCTCGGCTGGCGATCTTGCCGTCACGGCCCCCGAGGCGCTCCGCGCCGTCGTCCGCGCCATCGATGCCGATTCGGCGACCGTCTGGCGGTTCCGGAAGGATGAGATCCTGAGAATGCCGGTCGCCGAGGCAACGTGGGAATGGTGTGCTCCGGCAACGGCGATCGTTTCGAGCGTGGAGCGGTTGCAGGAGCTTCCGTTCGACGGAAGGATGGCACGCTGGTTTTCGTCCCTGGCGAACGGTCAGGAGATGTCCGGAATGACCGGCTGGCTGCCGGAGACTGAAGAGGGGGACTTCGCCGGGCGTGGAATCCTCTCGGCCCTCGCCATTCCGATCCGCGTCCATGCATCGACGTGGGGATTCCTGGAGCTGGTCGACGGGCGGTCCCGCCGGGACTGGGACCCTGCCGATCGGGACGCCGCTCGGGTCCTGGCGAGCCATCTCGGGCATGCGATCGAACGGGCTGCGGCCGATCACCGTCTCCGAACCCTTTCCCGCGCGGTGCAGCAGAGTCGCTCGGCGATCCTGATCGCGGACAGACGTGGCGTCGTCGAGTACGTCAATCCGAGGTTCGCCGAGGAGACGGGCTGGCCGGAGGAGGAGATCCTGGGAGAAGACTCGGCGGTCCTGGTCTCCCGGCAGATCGCGTCCCGGCTTCTCGAGCAGCTGCTGGAAGCCGTACGGAGCGGACAGGAGTGGCGCGCAGAGCTGTGTCAGGAGACGCGGACCGGCCTCCTGCGCTGGGTCGACGTCTCGATCTCTCTCGTGCGGGACGGTACGGGCCGGACCACGCACTTCGTCCTCATCGCCGAGGACGTCACGGAACGGAGGGAGAGCGAAGAGACCCTTCGCGCGGGGAAGGAGAGGTACCAGTTCCTCTTCGATTCGGTCCCGGCTCTCGTCTGGCTCGCCGACGCCGTCGGGGCGTGCACCGGCGTGAACAGGCGGTGGCGCGAGCTCACCGGTCGGGACGAGGCCGCGGCGGCCGGAGACGGCTGGCTCTGCGCCGTTCACTGCGAGGATCGCGAGGCGGTTCGCGAGGCCGTTCGCACGGCTCTCGACGGGTCGAAGTCCATTCGGGTCGAATGCCGGTTGCAAGCGGACGGAGGGATGGCGTGCCCGCACCTCCTGACCGTGCAGCCTATCCTCGGCTCGAGCGGATCGTGCGAGGGCCTCCTGGGCGCCTGCGTCGACATCGGCGCCGTCAAGGAATCAGAGCGGGCGCTCCTCTCTTCGAGGGAGGAGCTTCGCGCGCTCACGCTGAGGCTCGTCTCGGTTCGCGAGGAGGAGCGGCGGCTTCTCGCCCGCGAGCTACACGACGGGGTCGGTCAGGCGCTCACGGGCCTCTCCCTGGAGCTGAGCTCCATCGAACGGAGCCTGGGCGACCGCCAGCCCGACGTGGCGAAACGGCTGGGCCTCCTGTCGCAGGAGGTCGTCGACGCTCTGGCGGACGTGAGAGACCTGGCCCGGCGCATCCGGCCGGCGGCCCTCGACTTTGGGCTCGTCGCCGCCCTCGAAGGCGAGCTGAAGTCGTTCGCCCGGCGCAGCGGGCTCGCCTGGGAGCTGGACGCTTCCGAGCGCCTCGAGATCGACCCGGAGCGGTCCCTCGCCCTCTTCCGGTTCGTTCAGGAGGCGCTCACGAACGTCGTCCGGCACGCGGCGGCGAGTGCCGTCCGCGTGACTCTGTCGGTGCGCGAAGGGCTCTTGCGTCTCGAGGTGGCCGACGACGGCCGCGGCCTGGACAGAGCGTCTGCGAGCTCCGGCGGCGGTCTCGGTCTCGTCGGAATGCGGGAGCGCGTTGCCCCCTGGGGGGGAAGAGTCCGGCTGGAGGCCAACGTCCCGGCCGGGACCAGGGCGGTCGTCGAGATTCCGTTCTCCGAGGGGCTTCCGACACCCGGGGATGCCGTCCGATGACGGGGCGCAAGGGACCCTCGAAATCGGTCCGCGGCGGTCGGGCGGGAGCCTCCGACGTCGGGCACGTGCCGATCGTCGAGATCGCGTTCGGAAAGCGCCTCGTCCTTCTCTCGGTCGTCGGAGTCGCGCTCGAGCTGGCGACGAGTGTTCTCGCCTCCGGCCTGGAGGAGAAGGGACTCCTCTCCTCCTCGGCTTCTCACGTGATCCACGTCGCGGTGGCGTTCGTCGGAACGGCCCTCGCGTTCCTCTGGATCTTCTACCGTCCCCTCCACGCGGCCTGGCGGGAGCGCGAGATGCGGCTCCGGGATCTCCTCCGGAGCCGGACCGAGCTGGATCGGTCGTTGGCGCACGTCTTCGAGACGATGACGATCGGGCTCGCGTTTCTGGACGCCGAGGGGCATCCGGTCCGGACGAACCGGGCCTTCCGCGATCTCCTGGGAGAGGACGCCGGGACGCGAGGGAGGGCCCTGTACGAGCTCCTCGACCTTTCCGGCCTCCAGGCGCGCCTCGAATCCGTCCTCCGCGGAGAGGGCGACGGAGGTCTGGTGGCGAGGGCGAGCACCCGCCTCGGACCCCGCATGTTGAACGTCTTCCTGACTGCGGCCGCGTTGCCGTCCGGAGGCACAGCCGGCGCCTTCGTGAGCATCGAAGACCAGACGGCCCTCTGGGCCCAGAGCGAAGAGCTCCAGAAGAGCGAGCAGTTCTATCGCGCCGTCGTCGAGGAGAGCCGGGACATGATCCTCCGGCTCTCGCCCGACGGGAAAGTCCTCCAGTGCAACTCAGCGGGGCAGCGGCTGCTCGAAGCCCTCGGGGAGAGGTCACAGGGCGCGCTCCTCCCCGATTCCCGCACGTCCCGGGAGGAGGCCGAGGGGGTCCGCAGCCGCCGGGCCGCACTCAGCCCGGAGGCCTCCAGGGTGTCGCAGTCCGCCCGCATCGTCCTGGCGGACGGCCGGACTCGCCGGATCGAGTGGGCCGAGCTCGGGTTCTTCGACAGCGAGCGGCGCCTGGCGGAGATCCACGTCGTGGGCCGGGACGTCACGGAGCTCGCCGAGACGCGCCTGCGCCTCGAAGAGAGCGAAGCGAGGTATCGCACGCTCTTCACCGGCTCGCAGACGGCTCTCCTCATAAGCGATCCCGCCACCGGGAGGCTCGTCGACGCGAACCCGCGGGCAACGGTGCTCACGGGTTTCCCCCGGGAGGAGCTGCAGGGCCGGCCCGTCGCCGCGCTCTTCCTCGGCGGCGAGCCGCCTCTCCTGGACCAGCTGCTGCGGGCGAAGCCGGAGCGGGAGGGCTCCTCCGGAGTCGAAGCGGTGCTCCTGACCCGGGACGGGCGGAGGGTGGCGGTCGAGGCCCTGACCGGTCAGGTGGCCGACTGGGACGGGCGGCCGCTCGTCCTGCTCGCGCTTCGGGACATCTCGCGCAAGCAGGCGGAGCAGGCTGCGGCGGCGGCCCGGGAAGCCGAGCTGAGAGCCCTCTTCCACGCCGCGCCCATCGGCATCGGCCTCTTCCGGGAGAGGATCTTCCTCAAGGTGAACGACGGTTTGACCGCGATTCTCGGGTATTCCGCCGACGAGCTGATCGGTCGCTCTGCCCGGCTTCTCTACCCCTCGGACGAGGCCTTCGAAGAAGCCGGAACGAGGCTCTACGACAGGGACCTCGTCCTCCGAAAAGGAGTTGGAGAGACGACTGTCCGCTTCCGAAAGAAGGACGGCAGTCTCATCGACGTCCTCCTTGCGGCGGCGCCGTTCGACCCGGCCGATCCGGCGAAGGGGGTAGCGGTCGCCGTTCTCGACGTGACGGAGAAGCTCGCCCTGGAGGCCGAGATGAGGAAGAACGACGTTCTCCTCCGCCTCCTGTCCGGGCACGCGCCTGCCATCTTCTGGACGACCGACGCCCGGCTTCGAGTCACCTCCGCTCTCGGCGCGCCCGTCGCGGCTGCGGGGTACGACCCGTCGTCGTCCTCCAGCACTTCGCTCGAGGAGCTCCTCGGCTCGCCCGGATCCCTGGCGGTCGTCAGCGCCCACCACCGGATCGCTCTCGAGACGGGGTCCTGCTCCTTCCTCTTCGAGCGCGCGGGCCGGTTCTACGACGCTTCCCTCGAGTCGGTCCGCGGGGCCGACGGTGAGCTGACCGGCATCGTCGGCGTGGCGGTCGACACCACGGAGAGGCGCCTCGCGGACGAGCAGTCGAGGAAGCGTCAGCTCCAGCTCCAGTTCCTTCTCTCGATCGCGAGGACCGCGCTCGGTCCGAACGAGACGAAACAGATCCTGCGCGCAGTGGCCGAGGAGGTCCGGCGGGAGTTCCATATGCCTCTCGCCGCCATCGGGCTCGTCGACCGCCGAAGGGGCCGGACGGTCCTGACGGGCTCCGCCGGTGCCCGATCCGCGTCCGACCCGGCGGAATCGGTCCGGCCGCGGGCCCCGCTGAACGCCACTCTCGCCGGCCAGGTCGTGGCGACCGGACGGACGGCTCTGATCCTCGGCGAGGACGTGGCGGGACGAATGGTGGATGCCGGCCTGGAGGCCTTCGAAGCCCGGACCTATCTCGGAGCGCCGATCAAGGCGCGAGGCGAGGTGATCGGGGTCGTGTCTCTGGCGAGCACGGAAGAGCTCGAGGTGACGACGGAATCCGTGACGTGGCTCGAGGCCGTCGTCGGGTTCGTCGCGCTCGTCGTCCAGCAGAGGCAGGCGGGCGACGAGCTCCTCAAGCTGTCGCGCGCCGTGGAGCAGAGCCAGGTGGCCGTGCTCGTCCTCGACCCGATCGGAAGGATCGAGTACGCCAACCCGTTCTTCTCCAGCCGGACCGGCTATGGCCTTACGGACGCGCTGGGCCGGGACACTGGCTTCCTCGAGTCGCCCGACGGCCCGGTTGAGGGGTACGGCGAAGCGCGCCGGGCGGCGACGGACGGCCGCCAGTGGTCCGGGGAGCTCCCGGTCCGGACCGCCGACGGGCGGGTCCTCTGGTGGAGCGTCGTCTATTCCCCGGTGCTCGACGCCTCGGGGCGGATCACGAACATCGTGACGGTGGCGGAGGACATCACGGTGCGGAAGGCCGCTGTGGAGGAGCTTCGACATTCGAGGGAGACGCTCCGAGCCCTCTGGGCACGCCTCTCCACGCTGCAGGAGGAGGAGCGCCGGGATCTGGCGCACGAGCTGCACGAAGGGCTCGGGCAGACGCTCGCCGGGCTCTCGTACGGGATGAGCTGGGCCGGGCGGCGGGTGGGGCCGGGCTACGAAGACGTGGCTGCCGAGCTGGCCCGGCTCGCCAGAGAAGCCAACGGCGCCATAGAGAGCCTGCGGAAGCTGACGCGGAACCTGCGTCCCGCCTCCGTCGACCTCGACGCGGTCGCGGCGCTCGAGACCGAGGTCGCGGCTTTCCGTCGCCGCACCGGCATTCCGTGCGGCTTTTCGTCCGTCCCCGACTCGATGCAGCTGCACAGCGACACGGCCATGGCCCTCTTCCGGGTCCTTCAGGAGGCCCTGCGCAACGCGGCCCTCCACGGCGATCCGGACGAGGTGGACGTGCGGCTGCGGCTCGAGGGCGGGGTCCTTCGGCTCGAGGTGGCGGACGACGGACGGGGGACGGATCTCACGAAGCCGCTTTCAGACACCGCCCTCGGCCTGAGCGAATCTTCCGAACGGATCGCGGCTGTCGGCGGGCTCCTGCGGCTCGAGAGGAACCGACCGAAGGGGACGCTCCTCGTGGTCGAGATTCCGGTGCCCACGGACAGGGCGGCAAGGAGGCTCTGATGCGTGTTCTCGTCGTAGACGATCACCCGGTGGTCCGGCGGGGGATTCGACAGATCCTCGAGGACGAGATTCGTCCCGTGGAGATCCTCGAAGCGACTTCCGGAGAGGAGGCGCTCGCCAGGATTCGCTCCGAGCAGCTGGACATCGTCGTTCTCGACCTCGGGCTGCCGGACCGGCCGGGCCTGGACGTCCTCAAGGCGTCGAAGCACGAGAAGCCCGGTCTTCCCATCCTGGTCCTGACGATGCACGACGAGGAGTCGTTCGCCGTCCGGGTCCTGAAGGCGGGCGCCGCCGGCTACCTGACGAAGGAGAGTGCTGCGACGGAGCTGGCGGCAGCTGTTCTTCGGGTCCTCCGGGGCGGACGTTACGTCAGCCAGTCTCTGGCGGAACGGCTGGCGGCACACCTCGGGACGGCCACGGACCGGCCCCCCCACGAGACTCTCTCCGATCGCGAGTTCGAGATTTTCTGTCTGATGGTCCGGGGGAAGAGCCTGACGGAGATCGCCCACTCGCTCTTCATCAGCGTGAAGACCGTCAGCACTCACCGGGCACGAATCCTCCAGAAGATGAACCTCGGGAACAACGCCGAGCTCGTCCAGTACGCGGTTCGCTACAAGCTGACGAGCTGAGCCGGCCGCTGACGGCGGCGTCGGAACTCCTCCCGCGCCGTATCGGAATCTTCTGACGCGCGATTCCGCCCGGCGCTGATAGCGGCGGTGCCACCGGGAGGGCAGAGTCCTCCCCGTGATGGATGGCAACTGCGGCCCGATCGCGTTCCACAACGGCGGGGGTCGGAATGGCGAGGCGGAGGCGAGTGAGCCTTCGCGCCTTCGTTCCCTGCTCCAGCCCGTCATCGACCTTCGCGGTCCGGGCTACCGACTCGCGGGCCTGACGGTCTCCCTCGACGTCAGCCCGACGTCGGGGACCTCCTCGCCTGCGCGAACGGTCCGGGCCCTGAGCGAGGCGGTGGAGGCGGCTGCGGGCCTCGACGTGTTCGTCAGCCTCGATGGCGTGGCCGGAACCGCGGCGGCGACGATCCTCCCGGCGATCCTCAACGGCGCCGAAGAGAAGGGCGTTCCCCTCAACCGTCTGGTCGTAGACCTCGGTGGACCGTTCCCGGAACCCCTCGCGGGAGACGACATTCTGGAGACGATCGAGTCGACGCGCGGGCGAGGGGTGCGGGTCTCCATCAGCCGCGCAGGTCTCTCCGAGAGCGGGCTCGAGATGCTTCTCGGCACCCGGCCCGATTTCCTGCGCGTCGCGGCGTCCCTCGTCTCGGGCTGCGGCGACGACTTCTACCGGCAGGCGATCGTCGAGACGATCTCGGGCCTGGCGTGGAAGTTCGGCGCGAGCGTCCTCGCCGAGGGCGTGCTGACCGAACGCGACGCGCGCTGGCTCGCCGGCGCCGGTATCGGGTTCGGCTGCGGGCCTTTCTTCGGAGAGCCGCTCGAGCCGGATGCGCTTCTGGTGTGGCTGCTCGGACCCTCCCTTCCTTTCGATTCGCATTCGATCGAGGCGGCCAGCGAAGCCGAGCCGGTCCGCGCCGTCCTGCGGACGACCCAGGAGGAACCATGAACGAGTCGAGCCGTCCGTCCACTGGTCCCGAGGCCAGCGCCCAGGGGGTGCTCCAGGTGGTCGGATTTCGTGTGGCCGACGAGGACTTCGCCGTCGACATTCTCGAGATCGTCGGCATCGAGCGCCTCGACGCGGTGCGGCAGCTGCCGAAGATGCCCGCCTTCGTCGAGGGAGTCATGCGGATCCGCGACGAGATCGTCCCGCTCGTGAAGCTGCGCACGCGCTTCGGATTCGCCGAGGCCGCCCACGACGAGAAGGCCCGGGTCCTGGTCGTCGAGATCGGCGACGACACCGTCGGGTTCATCGTCGACGCGGTGTCGGCGGTCCGCCGGTTCGGGAGCAGGCAGGTGGAGCCGGCGCCGCCTCTCGCATTGAGCGACGACAGCCGCTTCGTGCGGGGCGTCCTGCGCGCCGGGAGGGAGATGCTCGTCCTCCTCGACCCGTTCGCGCTCCTGCACGAAGAGGAAAAGAGGCTCCTGCGCTCCGCCGTCGACGCGACGGAGCGAGCAGGCGTGGCCTGAGCGGGCCGCCGGTGGGAGACGTGGCGCGCATCATCGCGGTGGCGAACCAGAAGGGCGGGGTCGGAAAGACGACCACCGCGGTGAACCTCGCGGCGAGCCTCGCGGTGCTCGAGAAGCGGGTCCTCGTCGTGGACCTCGATCCCCAGGGGGGAGTCGCGCTCTGCTTTGGCCTCTCCCGTCGGGACGTCAAGGGCGGGACGTACGACGTCTTCGTGAAGGGCGAGCCGCTCTCGCGCTTCGTGATGGTTCCAGGGCGGACGCGGGTGGCGGTCGTGGCCGCGAACGTCGGCAGCGCCGAGGAGGAGGAGGCGTTCCTCCTCTCCGTCCGCGCCGACATCCTCCGGAGGGCGCTCGCCCCGGTCCGCCCGGCCTACGACTACATCCTTCTCGACACGCCCCCGACGATCGGCCCGGTGGCCGTGGCGGCGCTCGGGGCGGCCGACGACCTCCTGATCCCGGCCCAGTGCGAGGAGATGTCGGTTCTCACCGTCGGCCGGCTCATCCGGACCGCCCGGCAGGTGAAGGAGACGAAGAACCCGTCCCTCCGGCTCCTCGGCATCGTCCTGACCATGGCCGACCGGCGCACGGCCCTTTCGGCGGAAGCGATCGGCACGTTGCGACGGACCTTCGGCCCCTTTCTCCTCAGGACCGTCATCGAGCGGAACGACGACCTGGCGCGCGTCGCCGCCCGCGGCGAGCCTCTCGTCTTCACGTCGGCCATCCACCCCGGCGCGCAGGCCTACCTGAGACTCGCCAGCGAGGTCATCGGCCGGAACGGCCGGGCAGGAGCCGTATGAACGAGACCGTCCGCGTTCTCGTGGTCGACGACGCCGCCTTCATGAGGCGGTCGCTGATCAAGCTCCTCTCCTCGGACCCCTCTCTCGAGATCGTGGGCGAGGCCGCCAACGGGAGAGAGGCGGTGGAGCTGGCCGACACGCTCCGGCCCGACGTCATCTGCCTCGACCTCGACATGCCTCAGATGGACGGATTGACCGCGCTCAAGCACCTGATGTCGCGGCGGCCGACGCCCGTCGTCGTCGTCTCGAGCCTCACCGACCGCGAGAACGTCCCGTTCGAGACGCTGCGCCTGGGGGTCCTCGACTTCTTCCCGAAACCGTCCGCGAGCTCGGGGAGCCTCGAGAGCCAGGCCCGTCACCTCCTCTACCTCGTCCGGAACGCCCGGAGGATCCGGAGCGGAAACCTGCGGCGGGTTCCGCTCGACATCGCCAGGGCGAGGTTGACGCCGCGGCAGCACTGCGAGCACGTCGTCGTTCTCGGAGGGACCGTCGGTTCCGTGTCGGGTCTCCTGCGGGTCCTCACGCTCCTCCCGCCGCAGCCCGTCGGGGGCTTCTCGGTCCTCTGCCAGGTCCCGGTGCACCCGGCGATCGTCTCCTCGTTCGTCGATTCGCTCCGGAACTACCTCGGCTGGGAGGTGGAGCGGCTTTCCGGTCTGTCGCCCATCCGCTCGGGAGTGGCGACGTTCCTCCCTTCGGGGTCGGCGGTGGCGTGGCAGGGAGACCGGCTCGCTCTCGTGGACGGAGGCACCGACGGCCTCGACAGCCTCTTCGTAGCCAGCGGCGAGAGGTTCGGGGCGAACGCGACGCTCATCCTCCTCGCGGGCGACACCGACGAGGGGCTGCGCGGGCTCCGCGAGGCGGCGGCGCACGGGGCCGCTTGCTTCGTCCAGGACGACCGGACGGCGCTCTTCTCGAGCTGGGCGCCGGCCCTGGATCGGGGCATCGGGCGATTCGACCTGGACCACGTACTGGACTCGCTCGGAAGAGCTCTCCTGGCCCGGCTCGGCGACGCCGACGGGCCGGAGACGGAGGCGTGAGACCGTGAGCGCCAGTCTCGCAGGACAGGTCCGCGACTTCGAGGTGCCCCAGGTCATCTCCCTCCTCGAGTACGCCCGGATGACCGGTACTCTCGAGATCGAAGCTCCGGCAGGAACAGGCCGGCTCTTCTTCCAGGAGGGGCAGCTCGCGGGTGCCGAGGCCGGAGACGAGCACGGCGAGCTGGCGGCCTACGTCCTCGTCTCCCGGAGCGAAGGTGTCTTCCGTTTTCGCCGCGGGGCGGTCGAAGGGCCCCAGGAGTCGATGCGGAGCAACCAGAGCCTCGTCCTGGAGGCCGCGCGCCTCCTCGACGAGAGCTCGAACGCCACCGTCGCCTTCGCGCGGGTGATGCCCGGGGCGCCCGAGCAGGTCCGGAACGGGACTCGCCGGGTCTTCCGGGCCCTGGACGGTCCCGCGTCGGTCGGCGCGGTCGCGTCCGCGCTCGGGTGCTCCCCGCTCGAGGCCCTCTACCACCTCGAGAAGCTCGAGAGACTCGGAGCGGTCGCGCGTCACGACGGCGTGGCGGCGGCGCCCTCGGGCGGGATCTCGTCGGAACCGACCTCCGGCCGCCGCGTGAGGGTCCTCGTCGTCGACGACTCGCCCCTCATGCAGAAGGTTCTGGTGCGGCTCTACCAGAGCGACCCGGGCTTTGAGGTGGTCGGGACGGCGGCCAACGGGACCGAAGCGCTCGAGCTCCTCGTCTCCCTGCGGCCCGACCTCGTCTCCCTCGACCTCTTCATGCCCGTCATGGACGGCCCGGCGACTCTCAAGCGAATCATGCTGACGCAGCCGACGCCGACGATCATCGTCACCTCGGCGAGCCCGGAAGCGCTCGAGGTGACGTTCGAGTCGATCCTCCGCTACGGGGCCATCGACTTCATGACGAAGCCGTCGCGGTCGAGGGGAGACCTCGACGAGCAGACGCGCCTGATCCTCTCCCGCGCCCGGAAGGCGGCCCGGGCCGACCTGCGCGGTCTCCGGATGGTCCAGCCCCCGCCGCCGGCACCCCGAGTCCGGGCCGGGCGCGTTCCCTGCCAGGGTGTCGTCATCGCGGCGTCGGGAACGGGTGGCGGCCTGTCGATGATGCAGCTCCTGTCGGGCCTTCCGGCCGACCTCCCGTGCGCGGTCGTCGGGACCGTCCCCCTTCCCGACGAGTTCCTCGTCCCGTTCGTCTCCTTCATGCGGAAGGCGGCGCCGTTCGACGTCGAGGTGGCCCGGGACGGGGCGCGGATCCAGGGCGGAGTCTGCTACGTCGCCGGCTCCGACCAGGACGTCCGCCTCGTTCGCGGCCCGGCCGGCATCTCGCTTGCCGTGACCGAGCCGGGGCCGCTCTCCAGCGTCGGCGCGCTGATGATGGACGCGGCGAGCCTCTACGGGCCGAGGTCGGCGGCGATCGTCCTCTCGGGCGAGGGCGACGGCGCGCTCGTCGGCCTCGCCACGATCCGCGCCGAAGGGGGGATCACGCTCGCCCAGCTTCCCACGACCTGCGTCGATCCCGAGCAAAGCGAGAAGGCGATCGCCGCCGGCCTCGTGGACCGCGTCGTCCTCGCCAGCCATCTGTCCGGGAGTCTCTCCCAACTCCACCTCTCCCGCTCCCGGCACGGCGCGTCGAAAGCGTCTCCGGAGGAGGTCGCCGCACCATGGCCCGAAAGAAACGAATAACCGTCCAGGCTCGCATGGTCACGACCGTAGCCTTCGTGCTCGGTCGCGAAGAGTGCGCCGTGCCGATCACCGACGTGCACCAGATCATCCGGGACGTTCCCGTCACGCGGGTTCCGAACGTCGACGTCCACGTCGAGGGCGTCCTGAACCTCCGGGGTGTGGTCGTCCCGATCCTGGACCTCAAGCATCGTCTCGGGCTCGGGGTCCGGACGCTGGGGCCGCGCCACCGGCTGCTCATCCTCGACTTCGGGGGCCGGCTCGTCGGCTTCTCGGTGGACGCGGTGACGGGCGTGTTCGAGTTCGAGGAAACGGCCCTGCAGCCGCCTCCCGACATCGTCCTGGCCCGAATGGAGGCGGCCTTCGTCCGGGGCGTCGTCCCGCGCGGCGAGTCCGTCGTCCTTCTCCTCGACACCAAGGAAGTCCTGAACATCCGCAACTCTCACCCGGCCGCCGAGGCGCACGCCGCCGTCGCGCGGGCCCGGGAGTACTGAAGCAACCGAAATCACGGAGGTAGGGGAATGTTGAAGAACCTGTCCATCGGCATGCGCCTCGCGGCCGGCATCGGCGTCCTGCTCGCGCTTCTGGCGGCAACGGCCCTCGCGGGCTACTTCGGGATGAAGGGCGCCAACGATCGTGCCAACGCGCTCGCCAACGTCGACCTGGCGATCGCCCAGAACGCCGAGAGCGCCCGCGCCGACTTCCTCGACGTCCGGCGCGCCGGCAAGGACGTCCTTCTCTGGCTCGAGGAGGCCGACAAGGCTCCCATGCGGAAGTTCAACTCGCAGGTAGGAACCGCAGCCCAGTCGTTCCGGGATCGCCTTGCGGCCCTGGAGAAGGTCGAGACGGACGCCAAGCGGCTCGACCAGGTCAAGGGCTGGCGCCAGATGATCGACGAGTACGAGGCCGGGTTCGCGAAGGTCTTCGCCGACATCGAGGCCGGAAAGACTCCGACCGCCATGGCGGGCCGCATCGCGTTCACCCCCTACGGCGGAAACGCGGACCGGCTCGTCCAGGAGACGCGGGAGTATTCCCAGACGACGCTCCAGAGGATGGACAAAGTCGTTCTCCCCGAGCTCGCCCGCGCCGCGGCCGCGAGCCAGAGGTTCATTGTGCTCTTCGCCCTCGCGGCCCTCCTCGCGGCCGTGTTCGGCGGCGTCGTCCTCGCTCGAAGCATCACGATTCCCGTCACCCGGCTGACCGGACTCGTCGGCAAGATCGCCGAGGACCAGGACCTGACCGTTCAGATTCCGGTCGACAGCACGGACGAGATCGGCCGGATGGCCGTCGCCCTCAACGGCCTCGTCCAGAAGCTGAACGACACCTTCCAGACGGTCTCGAAGTCGGCCGGACAGGTCCTCCAGAACTCGATGGACGTCGCCAAGCGCGCCGGCGGCAACCGCCAGCGCGCCGCCGAGGAGCTGGAGCGCGCGCAGAAGGCCCTCGAGCTCGTGACCGAGATGGGCAAGACGGCCGGAGAGGTCAACGCGGCGTCGGGCATGCAGGCCGAGATCGCGAAGAAGGCCGGGAAGGCCATCGACGACCTCCTGAAGTCCCTGAAAGACGTTACCGAGCTGACGGTCGCGCAGACGAAGGAAGCGCAGGTCGCCACGGAGCGCGTGTCGGCGATGGGCGACACGGGTGAGAAAGTCGTTTCGATCGCGCAGAAACAGGCCGCGTCGGTGGCCGATGCCTCGACCGCGATCAACCAGATGGCCAGGGCCGTCGAAGAGATGAGCACGGCGGCCGTGAAGGCGACCGAGCTCGGTCAGGGCACGCTCAAGGCGGCCGAAGAGGGCGGGGCCGCCGTCCACGCCACGGTCGACGGCATGAAGTCGATCGCCGAGTCGTCGGAGCAGATCTCAGAGATCATCTCGGTCATCACGGCCATCGCTGACCAGACGAACCTCCTCGCGCTCAACGCCTCGATCGAGGCGGCCCGCGCCGGGGAGCACGGCAAAGGGCTTCGCGGTCGTCGCGGACGAAGTCGGCAAGCTCGCCCAGCGGTCGGCCGAGGCGGCCAAGGAGATCACGAAGCTGATCAAGGACTCCTCGTCGCGCGTCGCCGAGGGAAACCGTCTTACCGACCAGTCCCGTTCGGCGCTCCAGAGAATCGCCGAGGCGGGTCGCGCGAACGTCCAGGCCATCGGCGACATCTCGCGCGTCTCCGGCCAGCTCGCCGCAGGCACCCGCAACGTCCTCGTCTCGATGGAAGAGCTGAACGTCCTCGCCGGGCAGATCCAGCAGGGCGCCGGCGCCCAGGGCGAACGCCGCCGGCAGGCTGCCGAGGCGCTCGAAGCGCTCGTGAAGCAGGCCGCGACGATCTCCGTTTCGGCCGACGAGCTCTCCCGCCTCTCCCAGGGAATCGCAGGCGACATGGGCAACGTGGTCGGCCGTACCGGCGAGGTCTCGGTCCTCACCTCCGCGCAGGCGGGCCGGTCGAAGTCGCTCGTCGAGTCGACGCAGGCCTCCGCCGAGCGGTCCAAGCAGACGTTCGAGGGCGCGGGCGTGGTCGTCGGCGTGACGGACACACTGCAGGGGCTCTCGACCTCGCTCAACCAGCTCGTCTCCCAGTTCCGGACGGCCGACAGCGGCTCGGGCCGGGCGGCCAGGGCCTGAGGGAGGCAGCGGTGACCGTGCGCCCGCGAGTTCTCGTCGTCGACGACTCGGCCTTCATGCGCTCGCGCATCGTCCGGGACGTCACCGCCGCCGGCATGGAAGTGGTGGCCGAGGGCCGGAGCGGCGAAGAAGGGGCGGAGCTCTACGAGAGATTCCGACCCGACGTCGTCACGATGGACCTGACGATGCGCGGCCAGGACGGCCTGGCCGCGACGGCGGCGATCGTCAAGGCGGACCCGCGGGCGCGCATCGTTCTCTTCTCCATCGTCAACGACCCCGAGCTCGTCGAGCGCGCGCTCGAGGCCGGGGTGAGCCGTTACGTCCACAAGAGCCGGCCGGCCGAGCTCGTTGCCGCGCTGCGGGAGCTCTCGGGAGGTCCGGCGTGACGGGCGCCGCACGCGTGCGAGGCCGCAGCGTCCTCGTCGTCGACGATTCCGGGTATGCGCGCCTCCGGGCGCGGCGGTACCTGGAGTCGCTCGGCGTCGAGACCGTCCTGGAGGCCGCCGACGGCGAGGAAGCCCTCGCCCTCTACTCCTCGGAGCGGCCGGCACTCGTTCTCCTCGACCAGATCATGCGTGGCTCGGAAGGGCTCGACGTCGCCCGGGCCCTGAGCGAGTCGGACCCCGAGGCCCGGATCGTGATGCTCACGGTCCTTTCGGATCCGGAGCTCCTCGTCCGGGCGCGCCAGGCCGGGGTGGCGGCCGTCGTCGCCAAGGACCGGCTCGAGGACCTCGGTCCCTTCGTGAGGGAGGCGGCGGGTGTCTGAACCTCTCTCGCTCGTCCTCTCGTTCGTCGCCGGGGTCGCCGTGGCGGCCGGGGCTTTCTGGTGCGTCTGGGGCCGCCCGCTGTTCCGCGTCGCCCGCGCGTGCCGCGCCCGGGCCGTGACGGACCTCTCCCGGACCCTTCCGGAAGAGGGGCCGCCGTCGCTGCGAGCCATCGCCCGGACGTTCAACGACGTCGAGGCGGATTTCCAGGAGGTCCTGCTCCTTTTCGCCCACATGGTCCGTTCGGCCCGCGCCTCCGCCGACCTGCTGCGCCCGTTCGCGTCCGGCGCGACCGGCTCGTCGGAGGCGGAGCGCGTCCGCGAGGTTCTCGCGGACATCGACGAGATGCAGGCCACGATCAGGGACTTCCGCTACTTCCGGGTCTCTCTCGAGGACGGGGTGATCCGCGACGCCGGCGTGTCCGGCCCGCGCCCTCCCCGCCCTTCGTGAAACCCCACTCAACAGACGGAGAGCCACGATGACCGAGAAAAGAGAGAAGCTTCTGGAACGGATCGACGGGTGCCGGAACGTGATCTGGCAGCTCCAGAACGCCCTCCTCCAGCTCTCCGTCGAGCGAGGGAACCAGGAGCTCGTCGAGCAGGCGGTGACCGACCTGGGGCGCCTCTCGCGGCGCCTCGGAGACGGGGACGGGGACGGAGCCGTTCTGGCAGTCGCCCTTGACGTCGCGGCCGCCGGAGTGGCGGCCGGAACGCTCGGAGAGGACGGAGTCTCGGCGCTCTACGAGCTCGTCGAGGCCCTCGCGCTCACCTCCCAGGAAGGAACGGATCGCCTCGAGCGCATCGTCGGGCGCCTGAGGGGCGAGAAGGCGACGGAGCCGGTCCCGCCACAGGAGCTCGTCGACTCGCCGGGCGAGGCCGACCCGGACGACCTGAAGCTCTTCTGCGCGGAAGCGCGGGAGCACCTCGGGTCGGTGGAGGCGTCTCTTCTGGAGCTCGAGCGCACCGGCAGCCCCGAAGTCATCGCGGAGGTCTTCCGGGCGGTCCACTCGATCAAGGGCGGCGCACAGTACGTCGGCCTGAAGGCGACGGCGACGCTGGCCCACCGGACCGAGGCGCTGCTGGACCGGCTTCGCCGGGGAGAGCGCAACGCCACTTCGGAGGTCGTCGCGGCCCTGCTGGCGGCGACGGACGGTCTGTCGGGGCTCATCCGGGCCGCCGAGACGGGCGGGCCGTCGGACGTCGACACCGGCGCGCTCGTGGAACGCGTCGAGAAGGTCCTCGCGAACGCCGCGCCGCCGGCAGCGGGAACGCTCCAGGCGCCGCGTCAGGCGGCGGAAACGGTGGCCCCAGCCGTCGATCAGGCGCCGAAGGAGACCCCGCGGACGGGGCTGGACGAGGACGTCGAAGCTCTCTTTCCTGCCGTGCCCGTCGAAACCCAGGAGGGCCTCGGGAGCGACTTCGACCTCTTTGCGAGGGAGTACCGCGCGAATGCGGCGGAGCTGCACCGGTTCCTCGCGAACCTCGACGGCGTGGCCCGAGAGCCGGAAGAGGCCCGGCTCCTGGCGCGAGCCCTCCACTCGCTGAAAGGGATCGCGGGCTTCATCGGCGCCGTCGACATGGAGAAGCTCGCGTCCGCCCTCGACCTGCTCCTCGAAAGGGTCTTCCGCCACCGGACGGACGTCCCTCCCGACGTCAAGCGAATCGCCGCCCGAACGGAGGAAGCGCTCGAGAACCTCTTCGAGTCGCTTTCGGACGGGAAGGAGAAGGACACGGACGTAATGGGCCTCCTCGCCCAGCTGGCGGCCCTCCGCGAAAGGGAAGAGAAGACGATGGCGTGGGGGGAGGAGCCGGCCCCCGCGGCGACCGAGTCGTGGGACGCAGACCCGCTCCGGGCGCGTCTCGGCGCGGTCGAGGCCGCGGTTGCGGCCGGCGACGCCGACCGGCTCGCGCTCGCCCTCGAGGATCTGGGGTCGACGGCGGAGCTGCAGGGCCTCGACGAGCTCTCGGACGCCGCCCAGGCGGCAGCGCGTGCCGCCGCAGGCTTCGTCGCCGGAGGAGGAAGGGACCTCGTCGAACGCCTCACGGCGCTCCTTCCGGACGGCGAGGACCTCCTCGCGCCGCCCACAGCTCCCGAGCCCGCCGCGAAGCTGGCCGAGGCTCCGGGGCCGGGACCGATGCCGAAGGCGCTCGAGACCAGCATCGTGGAGGACGACTTCGACCAGGACCTTGTCCGGATCTACCTCGATACGACGTCGTCGCGGCTCGGGACGATAGGAGAGATGCTCGCGCGGGGCGCGTCGTCCGAGGCCGCGGAGCTCCTCGGCGACATGGCTTCAGCGGCCGCCTACATGGGCTACGAACCGCTCGCCGGGCACTTCGCGGGAGCGCGCGAGGCTCTCGAACGGCCGCTGGCCGGCCTTTCGTCGATCGGCGAGGGGCTCGCGCGGGCGGCGCGATCCGTGGAGGAG
>JADKBZ010000007.1 GCA_016714815.1 Holophagales bacterium | reverse complement strand
CCTCTTCCACGCCCGCGAGGGCTCCCGCGCGTGGGACCAGGGACCGAGAAGCTTCCAGTGCTCGCGGCGGATGGACGTCCTCAAGGTCTGGGTCGCGCTCCAGCGTTACGGCGCCGAAGGGCTCGGAGCGATCTACGACCACCTGTGTGCGACGGCGCGCGACCTCCACGGCCTGATCGCCCGGCGTTCCGATTTCGAGGCTCTCCACGAGCCCGAGTCGAACATCCTCTGCTTCCGCTTCCGGGGGGACGGCGCGCTCGCGCCGGAGCGCCTCGACGTCCTGAACCTGAAGCTGCGCGAGGAGTTCAACCGTTCGGGACAGGGCTGGATCACGACGACTCTGCTCGGGGGACGGCGGGTCCTCAGGGTGACGGTGATGAACCCGCGCACGCGGACGGGCGACGTTCAGGCGGTCCTCGACGGGCTCGGGAGGATGGGGGGGGAGCTCCTGAACGGCTCTGGCGGAGCCGCGTCCCGGGAGGGTCTATGACCCGGTCGTCCCTCCCTGCCTCGCTTCGAGCGTCGCGCGGATGATCGCGATGCGCCTGGCGAGGTTCGGGGTCGTCTCCGCGACGCCGTAGCGCCTCCTCGCCTCGATCGAAGCGTGCCCCGCGATTTCCGGCCACCCGGGGACGGCACGCCTGAGGTCGTGAATCCGGCGCATCTGGCGGGCGGCCTCCGAGGTGTCGGGCTCGGCCCAGACGCTTCCTTTCGGGTACGGGCCGTGGTTTCTCCGGAGCGGAACGATCTCGTGGGCGACCGGAAAGGCGAGTGGCCCGCGGAGAAAATCCCTCACTCCCGAGTAGTCGGTCGAGGCCACGGGCTTGCCGAGCATCATCGCTTCGAGAATGGTCAGACCCATCCCTTCGCTCCGGTGGAGCGAGACGTAGGCATCCGATGCGTTCACGAGGTCGAGGAGCTCGCCGCGCGGGAGGTAGCCGTTCCAGACCTGGACCCGGCACGGCCCGGCAAGCCGCTCGAGCGCCTGGACGGTCCTCCGCGGCGCGTTCGTCGTCTTGAGGACGAGGCGAACCGGGTCGCCGGGGCCGAACGCCTGCCGGAACGCCGAGATCGTCCCCGCCGGGTTCTTGCGGGTCACGACGGAGGCGGAGTCGAAGACGTAGAGAAAGACGAAGTCGGACTCCGCGAAGCCGAAGGAGGAGCGGTCCCGGCGCCCCGACGGCAGCTCCAGCGCGGGCGGGATCTTCACGACGGGAATCGTCCCCGCCCGCGAGAAGACGTCGAGGCAGAAGTCCGTCGCGGCCCAGATCTCGTCGAAGAGCGAGAACGCGCCCGCGTACCCGTCGGGGAAGGAGGAGAGCTCCCAGAACCAGTAGCCGACGAAGTACTGCTCCGGCGAGCGCGAGAGGCCGAAGCGGTCGACGACGTGCGGAGCCTGGTCCGCGTTCACGGCGAGGAGGTTCACCGAATACGGATGCTCCCCGGAGAACCGGAGATCGGGACGGCATTCCCGGCGCAGCCACGTTTGCTCCACGTTGACGAGGACGTACGGCACCTTCGCCGCTTCGAGCATCGCCGCGAGCCCTCTGGCCACCTCGCCGATGCCGCTCTCCGTGTCGAAGTAGCCGAAGAGGTTCACGCCGAACGGCCGGGTCGACGGACGGATCAGGTGGATGCCGGAATCCGAGACGACGGCAGGAGCCTCCGCCTGCGGAGCCGCGGGCGGCGGTGCGGGCCCGGGGAAGTCGGAGGCCGAGGCGGGCCGGGCGGGTCCTCCGCCGAGGCGTCCCTTGAGGTCCCAGAAGCGACGGCGCAGGAACCGGTATCGATGTCTTCCGAGGGCGGCCTCCACCCACCGTTTGAGCTCCGTCCTCGGCTCGCCCCCGTCCTCCGGAGGCGAGAGCGTGTGGAGGACGGCGAGGCGGCGGCGGCGGCGGTCGCCGCCGCCGCCGCGAGGGCGGTCTCGAGCGCGGCCCGGCTGGCCTCGAGGTTCTTCTCTGCGGTCGTCCGCCGGAGGGCGTCCGCCCGCGCCTCCTCCACGCCGCGGGCGAGGACGGCGGCGTCCAGCTGCTCCCGGAAGCGCTCCTGCCAGGAACCGGCGAGTCCCATCTCCGGCCCGGAGTGCTCGACGACCCACTGCAGAAAGGCGACCTTGTGGGCGCCCTCGGGGTCGGGAAAGGCGGCCGCCACGTCGCCGCGCTGACGCCGCATCTCGATCTGGAGCCTCGAGAGAGGCGAGCCGTGCCGGTGAGGACCCATCAGCCAGGCGAAGAACGAGTCCTCCCGTCCCGTCTCGAAGGGGTTCCCGAACAGCTCTCGCCGTTCCCCCAGGTCGTGGTAGAGCCGGCGGACGAAATCGGGGATCCGGGCGCCGTTGTCGAAGCTGCCGAACGCGTAGCCGAGGCGGAGAGTCTCTTCGAAGCCGGCGCCGTCGAGCGCCCGGGCGTAGCCCGAGAAGAGGGCCCGGTAGGACCTCCCCAGGTCGGAGAGCCGGAACCGGTCCTGGTGCCGGGAGACGCTCTCCAGGTTCTTCCTCTGGAATCCGCTGAAGTGGAAGAAGCGGAGCGGCTCGCCGTTGATCCGCCATCCGTCCCCGTCGGGCTCGAGCCGGAGCCGTTCCTGGAGGTTCCAGTAGGCCGCGTTGTAGCCGGGGTGCCGCAGGATGCGGACGCCGGGGAAGTGCCCCGGCGCCAGGTTCATCCACTTCTGGTCGGTGAAGAGGCCGCGGGCGGGATCCGCGAAGGCACCGTCCTTCAGCCGGGACTCCCACCAGTGGAGGAGGTCGAGGCTCGGGCCGGAGCTCCGGAGCGCGAGGAAGCCGAGGTTGTAGACGCCCGCGGCGAGCAGGTCGCGTTCGTTCGGGCGCCGGCCGTCGTCCCTGAGCGGCGAGAGGACGTGGGGGGTCAGGACGATGGCGGACTCCTCGAGCGCGGCCCCGACCTCCGTCATCGGCGAGTAGACCTCGACGTCGGGGTCGAGGTAGACGAGGCGCGAGACGTCCCGGCGCTCGAGGAGGTACCGGAGGAAGGAGGGCTTGAGGGCGGTGCTGAGCTCGAGGACGTCGTACTGGAACGCGAGCACCCCGAAGCCCTCGATCCCGAGCTCCTCGGCGGTGAGGATCTCGAACGATTCGAGGGCCGGATCGAGAAACCCCTCGACCCTGTCGGCGAGGAGGACGAAGGCCCGCGCCCCGGGGTGGTGCCGCAGGAAGGAGGCGCAGCAGACGCGGGCCATCCCCAGGTAGTTCTTCGCGACGATCGTGCAGACGGCGAGACCGGTCCCGTCGTTTCCGTCCGGAGGAAGGGGTTCCGTCGTGGGTGTCCTCACTGTTGCCGGACCTCCCGAACGCAGGCGTCCACGTCGTCCGGGGAGAGGATCGCGATCGCGCAGCTCTCGTCGTTGAGTCCGTAGCTGACGACCCATCGCCCGTCGTCGAACGCGGCGCCGCAGGGGTAGACGACCTCGCTCACGGCCGGGTTGAGCTTCCCGTTCCTCGTCGAGGTCCCGAACGGGTTTTCGAGCGGCACGGGGTGGACCGGCGCTCCCGTCGGGGCGAAGGGAAACGACGCCGCGAACGTGTAGACGGCCGGGACGTACCGGTACTCCCCGTGCCCGGGGCCATACACGGAATGGCAGAAGGAGACGTAGCGGCCCCCGACGCGCTGGGGTACGGCGCCTCCCCGAAGGGCGCCGAACCGGAGGGGGAAGTCGCCCGGATCCCACGCGGTGACGGCCGCTTCCGTCAGGACGACCGGGCCCTCGCCGCGAAGGGAGAGCCGGAGGATCCGGTGCGGCGCGATCGAGTAGACGGCGTGGAGCGGCCCGTCGCCGAAGATCGTCCAGTTCTTCTCGATCTGCTGCCGCTCCCCCGCGAGGAGGAGCTCGCGGGGTGCGCCGACCGGTGCCAGGGTCGCGGTGTCGAGCTCCTGGAGAAACTGGTGGTTGTGCGGATCGTGCCAGCCGGAGTTCCAGTAGACGAAGAGCCGCCCCTCGAGCCGGTAGAGGCGCGGGTCGGCGAACCAGGACGTGGCCCGCGGTCCGAGCCCGCATTCCGGAGGGAACGAGATCGAATCCGACAGCGGGGCCGCGGAGCCGGCGACCACGCCGAAGCGGGGGTCGAGGCGGCAGAGACCGATCCTGCGAAGCCCGTCGGGCCCGACGACGCGGTACGCGAAGAGCCATCCGCCTCCGTCTCGCAGAAGGCCCGGGTTGAAGCAGCGGAGGGGGCCCGGTGCGAGCGTGGGACGCCAGGCGTCGGGGAGAAGGTCGACGCCGTCGAAAAGGACGAGCCGCGTCAACGGTCGCCCCACACGAATCGCGCCGTCCGGACGAGGGCTTCCCGGATGCCGAGCTCGGGTTTCCAGCCGAGGGCGCGGATCCTCCGGCAGTCGAGGTGGATGAACGGGCTGTCTCCGACCCACCCGCGCTCGCCCCCCCCGTACTCGATTCGCGGGGCGAGGCCGAGCTCCTGGGTGATCCAGCGGATCGAGTCGCTCACGGTGCACGTCTCGTCCGTGCCGAGGTTGAAGACGTTCACCTTGCCGCCGGCCTTCTCGAGCGCGAGGAGGATCGCGCGAACGCCGTCGTGGACGTAGAGGTACGACTTTCGCTGGCGGCCGTTTCCGAGGACCCGGAGGCGCGACGGGTCCGTGGCGAGCTGCCGGCAGAAGTCGACGACGTGGCCGTGGGTGTACCGCTCGCCGAGAATCGAGACGAACCGGAAGACGAACCCCTGGACGCCGAACGCTTCCGCGTGCGCGGCCACGAGAGCCTCTGCGGCCACCTTCGAGGCCGCGTAGAACGAAGTCTGGACCGGGAAGGGAGCGTCTTCGGGCGTCGGGAAGACCGAAGGCTCTCCGTAGACCGAGCCCGTGGACGCGAGGACGATCCTCCCGGCCCCGGTGGCGCGCATCGCGTCGAGGACGTTGGCGGTGCCGATCGTGTTCTGCTCGAGGTCGCGCCTCGGGTGGAGGGGGCCGAAGCGCACGTCCGCGTTCGCGGCCAGGTGGAAGACGACTTCGGCGCCGGCCATCGCCCGCTCGAGAGCGCCCGCGTCGAGGACATCTCCTTTCACGAGGGAGAGGCGCCCGGTCGAGAGCGCGCGCTCGAGGAACTCCTCGCGCCCCGTCGAGAGGTTGTCGTAGCCCGTCACGTCGTGGCCCGCCGCGAGGAGGTGGTCGACGAGCGTGCTGCCGACGAAGCCGGCCGCACCGGTCACGAACGCCTTCATCGAGCCCCGGACCTTCGGATCCGGATGAGCTCTCCGAGGTCCGCGAGGCTTCCCGACACGAGGTCGAACCGGCTGTCCCCGTCGTCGCGCCAGCGGATCGGGACCTGGCGGATCTTCAGGCCGAGGTCCCGGGCGTGGACCAGGAGCTCGACGTCGAACATGTAGCCGTCGATTCTCTGGAGCGCGAAGAGCCGGAGCGCGGCGTCGCGACGGAAGAACTTGAAGCCGCACTGGGTGTCGTCGAAGCCGTCCAGGCCAGTGACCGCGCGAAGGAGGACGCGGAAGGCGCGCGAACCCGCCCGGCGCAGCCAGGAGGGGCGCCGCTCGATCCGGGACTCGGGGTGCGCACGGGTCCCGATGGCGCCGTCGTACCCCATCTGGAGCCACGGCAGGAGCGCGTCGAGCTCCGCGAACGGTACCTTGCCGTCCGCGTCGGCGTAGCCGATGACCGCGCCCCGCGCCAGGGCGACCGCGTCCTTCACGCCTCTCCCTTGCCCCGCCTTTGGGGCGTGCCGAGGATCCGGAGAGCGGGATCCGATCCAGCCAGCTCCCGTGCGATCTCGCGCGTCCCGTCGTTCCCGTCGGCCGCCACGAGGATCTCCATCCCGAGGCCGCGGGAACTGGAAAACGCCTGCGCCTCCGCGATCGTCCGGCCGATCGTCGCGGCCTCGTCGTAGGCCGGGAGGATCAGGCTCAGCTCGACGGAGTGTTCCGGGTCCTGTTCCGGGAGTGGTGTCGTCAGGTCGCTCCTCCTGCCGCGGAGAGTCGACGATCTTATCCGGCCTCTTCCGGGCGCCGGGCGAACGGAAGCCGGCCGATATACTGCCCGGGTTTCGGGCTCGAGGATCCAGAGCAGCGAGCAGGAACCGGGAAGATGACCGGAGGATCGGTGGAGCCGACGTTCGCGGATCCGAAAGCGCCCCTCCTCGAGGGGCGGGGCATCGTCGTCACCGGGGCGAGCCGGGGGCTCGGGAAGGCGATCGCCGAGGCGTGTCTGTCGGCCGGTGCCGATCTCTGCCTCGCGGCCCGGGACGGCGTTCTCCTCGAACAGGTGCGGGCCTCGCTCGCCTCCCGCGCGCGATCCGGACAGACCGTTCTCGCCGTTGCGGCAGACGTCTCCCGCCCGGACGACGTCGAGAGGCTCGTGCGATGCGCACGGGAGGGCCTGCCGCGCCTCACCGGGCTCGTGAACAACGCCGGGGTCAGCGGGCCGGCCGGTCCGCTCGAGGAGACCGGCTGGGACGCGTGGGTCCGGACGATCGAGGTCAACCTCCTCGGGACCGTCCTCTGCTGCCGGTCCGTGGTTCCCCGGTTCCGGGAGTCGCGGTACGGGAAGATCGTCAACCTCTCGGGAGGCGGGGCAACGGCGCCGATGCCGCGGCGAACCGCCTACGCGGCGTCGAAGGCGGCGGTGGTCCGGTTCACCGAGAGCCTCGCCGTCGACGCGGCGGCGGACGGCGTCGACGTCAACGCCGTCGCCCCCGGCGCGCTGAACACCCGGATGCTCGACGAGATCCTCGCGGCCGGATCATCCCGGGTCGGCGAGGCCGACCACGCGCGGGCCGTTCGTCAGAAGGCCGAGGGGGGGGCGTCGCCGGAGAGGGCGGCGGACCTGTGCGTCTTCCTCCTATCGGCGCTCTCCGACGGGCTTTCGGGTCGCCTCATCAGTGCGGTCTGGGACCCGTGGGAGAGCCTGTCCGGGCGGCGCGAGGCGCTGGGCGGCTCGGACGTCTTCACCCTGCGGCGCATCACGCCGCGCGACCGCGGGCTGGACTGGGGCTGACGTGAGGCTGGCTCTCGTCGGCTGCGGAGGGGTGGGACGGAAGAGGGCGCTGGCCCTCCGCGCCCTCGGCTCGCGGCACGACCTCCTCGCCGTCTGCGACGTCGACCCCGCACGCGCCGCGGCGGTCGCGGCCCTCTTCCCGGGGGCGGTCGCGACGGGCGATTCGCGCGCCGCTGTGGAGACCGAGGGCGTCGAGGCGGTCGTCGTGGCGACGACGCACGACGCCCTCGCGCCGGTCGCGCGCGTCGCGATCGAGGCGGGGCGGCACGTCTTCGTGGAGAAGCCGGCCGCGAGGAGCCTCGACGAGGTCGAGGAACTCCGGAGCCTCCTCGCACGCCACGCCGTGCCGCGGGTCGTCGTCCAGGTCGGCCTCAACCACCGCTACCACCCGGCCCTCCGCGAGGCCCGACGCCTCGTCGACGAGGGGGCGCTCGGAGAGCTGATGTTCGTCCGCGCCCGGTACGGGCACGGCGGGAGGCTCGGCTACGAGAGCGAGTGGCGCGCGAACCCCGCGGTCTCCGGGGGAGGGGAGCTCGTCGACCAGGGGATCCACCTGATCGACCTCTCCCGCTGGTTCCTCGGGGACTTCCCGCGCGCCAGCGGGCACCTGCGGACGCTTTTCTGGAAGATGCCGGTCGACGACAATGCCTTCCTCTTCCTCGAGACGGCCGGGGGGCGCGTCGCCTGGCTCCACGCGAGCTGCACCGAGTGGAAGAACCTCTTCTCGTTCGAGATCACCGGGAAGACGGGAAAGGTCGAGATCCAGGGGCTCAGCGGGAGCTACGGCGTCGAGCGGATCGTGTATCACCGGATGCGGCCGGAGATGGGGCCGCCCGAAACGACGGTCACGGAGTTCCCGGGAGAGGACCTCTCGTGGCAGCTCGAGCTGGAGGATTTCGAGCGGACGATCGCCGACGGCGTGCCGCGCGGGGCGACGCTCGAGGATGCCGCCGCGGCCTGGCGCGTCGTCGAGGCCGTTCAGGCCTCCGACGCCGGCGAAGGGAGCACGGCGGGATGATCGTCGTCAGGAGCCCGCTCCGGCTTTCCCTCGGCGGCGGAGGAACCGACCTGCCGTCGTTCTCCCGCCGCGAAGGGGGGGCCCTCGTCGCGGCGGCGATCGACAAGTACGTCTACGTCACGCTCCACCGCACCTTCGAGCCCGGGCTCATCGTCAAGTACTCGAGCGTGGAGAGGGCCGCCTCCCGGGAGGAGATCCGGCATCCGATCGTGAGGGAGGCGCTGAAGCTCGTCGGGATCGACGAGACGGACCTGGAGATCGCCAGCATGGCGGACATCCCGGCGGGGACGGGACTCGGCTCGTCGGGCAGCTTCACGACCGCGCTGCTGGCGGCGCTCCACGCGCTTCGGGGAAACGACGTCGCTCCGGCGCTCCTCGCCGAGCAGGCGTGCGAGATCGAGATGGTTCGCCTCGGCGAGCCGGTCGGCCGGCAGGACCCGTACATCGCGGCGCACGGCGGCGTCACGGCGTTCGCGTTCGCCGAGGACGACCGGGTCGCCGTCTCGCCCGTTCCTCTCTCTCGCGACGCCTGGACGCGGCTCGAGGAGGGCCTCGTCCTCATCTTCACCGGCTTCTCCCGCTCCGCTTCGGCCGTCCTGAAGGAGCAGGACGACCGGAGCCGAAGCGAGGACCCGGAGATGCTCGGGAACCTCCGGGTCGTGAAGGAGATCGGCCAGCGGTCGCGCGCCGTCCTCGAGGCCGGGGACGTCGAAGGGCTCGGCCGGCTGATGAACGAGCACTGGGAGTGGAAGAAGAGGCGAAGCGCCGCGATGTCGAACCCCGCCATCGACGCGTGGTACGAGCTCGCCCTCGGCAACGGCGCCCTCGGGGGCAAGCTCGTCGGGGCCGGCGGCGGGGGCTTTCTCCTTTTCTGCTGCGTCGACCGGCCCCGGCTCCGGGCCGCGCTCGGGGGGACGGGCCTTCGGGAAGTTCCGTTCCGGTTCGAGCGCGAAGGGACGAGGGTGCTTCTCCGGTGAGCGCGACGCCTTCCCCCGGCCCCGTCCTCCCACCCGTGGCGATCCTGGCCGGCGGGTTCGGCACGCGCCTCGGGCCGCTCGCCGCCTCGCGTCCGAAGTCGCTCGTCGAGGTCTCGGGGGAGCCCTTCGTCGCGCACCAGCTGCGGCTCCTGGCGAGCCAGGGGGCCTCGCGCGTCGTCCTCTGCACGGGCCACCTCGGAGAGCGGATCGCGGAGTTCGTCGGCGACGGCCGGGTCTTCGGCCTCGACGTCGCCTTCTCGCCCGACGGCGACGAGCCGCTCGGAACCGGCGGCGCGATCGTGAAGGCGCTCCCTCTTCTCGGACCGGCCTTCTGCGTGGTGTACGGCGACTCGTACCTGCCGTGCGACGCCGCCGCCGCGGCCTTCGCCTTCGAGCGATGCGGCAGGCCCGCGCTGATGACGGTTCACCCCAGCGAGGGGCGGAAGGTGAGGAGCAACGTGGAGCTCGTGGGAGGACGGATCGTGACCTACGACAAGCAGGCGCCGACGGCCGGGATGCGGCACGTCGACTACGGCCTCGGCTTCTTCCGTCCCGAAGCGTTCGAAGGGGTCCCGCGCGGGCGTTTCGTCGACCTCGAGAACGTCTACCAGCGGCTCCTCGCGCGGGGCGCCCTCGCCTGTCACGAGGTCGCGGAGCCCTTCTTCGAGGTGGGGTCGCCCGCGGGGCTCGAAGAGCTCGAGGCACACCTGGGGGCCCCGCGGGCCGGGGCCGCCGCCGGAGGCGAGGCGTGACCTTTACCGAGGAGTACCTGAAAGAGTCCGTCGAGGTCCTCCGGGCGCTCGACGCCGACGTCGTCGACCGGCTCGCCGCGCTCCTCGCGGCGACGCGGACGCGCGGGGGCCGCGTCTTCGTCCTCGGCGTCGGCGGGAGCGCGGCGAACGCGTCCCACGCCGTGAACGACCTGCGCAAGCTCGCGGGGATCGAGGCTTACGCGCCGACCGACAACGTCGGGGAGCTGACGGCCCGGACGAACGACGAAGGGTGGGCGAGCGTCTTCGCGGCGTGGCTCCGCACGAGCCGGCTCGCCGCCGCCGACACTCTCCTCGTCTTCTCCGTCGGGGGCGGGGACGCGGCGCGGCAGGTCAGCCCGAACCTCGTCGCGGCGCTCGACCTCGCGCGGGAGGCGGGCGCCTCGATCGCGGGCGTCGTCGGTCGCGACGGCGGCCACACCGCACGCGTCGCCGACGTTTGCCTCGTCGTCCCGACGGTGAACCCGGCCCACGTCACGCCCCACACCGAGGCGACGCAGGCCGTCGTCTGGCACCTCCTCGTCTCGCACCCGCTGCTGAAGTCGGCCGAGACCCGCTGGGAGTCGCTCGGGTGACGCTTCTCAGCCCCGCGGTCTTCCTCGACCGCGACGGCGTCCTGAACGAGCCGGTCATGCGGGACCGCCGGCCGTACGCCCAGCTCGATCCCGAAGCGCTCAGCGTGATCGAAGGTGTCGGCCCGCTCCTGGCGGAGCTCAAGGCGCTCGGCTTCCTCCTGATCGTCGTGACGAACCAGCCCGACGTCGCGCGCGGGACGGTGACGCGGGAGGCGGTCGAGAGGATCCACGAACGGCTGAGGCGCGAGCTGCCTGCCCTCGACGCCGTCTTCGCCTGCTTCCACGACGACGAGGACGGATGCACCTGCCGCAAGCCCCGGCCGGGCCTCCTCCTCGACGCGGCGCGTTCCTTCGGCGTCGACCTCGGGCGCAGCTTCCTCGTCGGCGACCGCTGGCGCGACGTGGACGCCGGGCGGGCCGCGGGCTGCACGACCGTCTTCGTCGACCACGGCTGGGACGAGCGGGGGCCCCGGACGCCGCCCGACGTTCGCGTCGCGTCGGCGGTCGAAGGGCTCGAGACGGTGCGCCGGCTCCAGGAGGCGCGCCGGGCGTGACCGCCTTCGCGCTCGCCCTCGGCCTCTTCGCGTTCTGGAGCGTCGTCGGGTGGAGCGTCCTCTCGCTCCTCCTCTCCCGGCGCAACCTCCTGCGCAGCGCGCTGCTCGCGCCCGTCGTCGGCGTGGCGACGCTGATCCTCCTCCTCTTCGAACTCTCTCGCCTCGGGGTGCCGGTGCGGATCGCGGGCCCCGTCGGGAGCGGTCTCCTTTTCGCGGGGAGCCTCGCCGTCCTCTGGTTCCGGAGGACGCCCCTGCCGGCGAGGCGCCTCGCGCCGCTGGCCGCGATCGTCCTCGCGGCCGCCTTCGTCACCGGCGCTCCGCTCCTTCTCCACGGCTTCGACTGGGTCAGCTTCTGCAACGAGGACATGACGAACTACGTCCTCGCCGCGCAGGCGTTCCTCGACCACGGATACCTCTCCGCGGTCGACCCGCGGGCCGTGATCGAGAACCGGGATCCGGGCCTCCTCCAGTGGCTCCAGGCCTTCACGTCGATCGGCGTCCGCCAGGGCTCCGAGCTGACGCTCGCCTGGGGGATGAGCCTCACCGGGTTGACGGGGCACCGGATCTACATGGTCACGATCGTGGCCCTCCACCTTTCGCTCGTGTCGGTGGCGGGGGCCGTCGTCCTCCGGCGCCCCGGCGACCGCGTCCCCGCCGTCGCGACGTGCGCCCTCGTCGCGGCGTCGGCGCTGACGACCCTGGGAACGCTCTATCAGCTCATCTCGCAGGTCCTCGGCCTCGGCCTCCTGGCCGGGGCCTCGGTTCTCCTCTTCGAGCCGGTTTCGAGCGCGGTGGGGCGTGCCTTCCGCGGCCGCGCGGCGGCCGGAGGGCTCCTCTTCTCCGCGCTCGCGGTCGCCTACCCGGAGGTCCTCCCGTTCCTCGGCCTCGGGTTTCTCCTCTCCCACGCGCTCTCGCTGGCGAGAGGGACCGAGAGCGCGCGAGACCTCGCCGCCCTCGTCGCGCGCGTGGGCCTGGCCGCCTTCGTCCTCCTCAACCTCTTCGGCGGAAGCGTCGTGGCGTTCCTGTCGCACCAGGCCGGCTCCGGCCTCTCGTCGACGGCGGCCGGCTACGTCCTCTTCCCCTTCTACCTCGTCCCGAGCGGTCTCTCGGCGTTCTGGGGGCTGCAGCCACTCGTCGGCGGAGCGGGCGGGCTCTCCTCCGACCTCGCGATCGTCGCGGGCGGGCTCCTCCTCGCCGTCGCGGCCGTGGCTGCCGTCCGGTCCGCGTGGCGGGGCGAGGTGGCCGGGACTCTCGCGGCCGTGATGCTCGCGCTCGCGCTGCGTCTCGTCGTGACCCGGAGCGACTTCGGCCTCTACAAGCTCGCCATGTTCGTCCAGCCGTTCCTCCTCGGGGCGGTCGCGCTCGGCTGGTTCCGGGTCGCGAGCCGATTCCCGGGCCCGAGGCGGCGTGCCCTCTACTGGGCCCCTCTCGTACTTCTGGCGGCTCCCGGCCTTTCCACCCAGGCCGCCTACGTGAAGGCCAGCGCGGGCCTTCCCGGCGCGCTGGGCGGCTTCAGCGAGATACCGGGGGCCTCCCGGTCGAGCCTCGTGTCGCGTCTCTCGGAGCTCGCGCGGCAGCCGCGTCGCGACGTCGTCGTCGCGGACACGGCCAATGTCGTCCTCGCCAAGCTCGTCTCCGCGTCGTTCGCCCCGTCCAGCCTCCGCCTCGCCTCGAGGAACTACTTCGAGGCGGACCAGTCGGACCGCTCGAAGCCTCTCTCCACCTGGTACGTCGATGCGCTCCGTCCCGGGTACCTCGAGTCGATCGCGACGATCCGGAAGGCCCGGAGGGCCTGGTTCACGAGGCTCTCGTTCGACCTCCTCGACGGCCGGCGCGACACCTACTTCTCCGAACGCGACCCGGCCACCGGGCTCCCGCCGGAGAGCTACACGCTCCTTGCGAGCGGGCGGGCGCTGACCGTCGTCAACCGCAGGAACGGGTCGCTCGACCCCGTCCTCTCCGTCGTCCCCTCCGAGCGGGTGAGGAACCACCTCGTCCTCCTCGACTCGGCGCTCGGGTCGAGCTACTACGTGGCGAAGGCCCGGGCGAACGGGACCGTCGCGATGTACCAGCTCGAGCCGGACCCGCTCGTCCCAGGGACGAGCTTCGCTTCGGTGGGACCGACGCTCCAGTTCCTCGTCCTCGCGCCGTCTCCGCGGTTTCGCGTGGCGCTCGAGTACACGGCGACCCTCGCGGGCGACGGCGTGAACCTCATCCCGCCGGCCGCCGCCGTGGGAGCGGTCCGCGTCCCCTTTCCGGTCGTCGGGCGCGGCGCGTTCCGCCTCTTCTCGCCTCCCCTCGAGCCGCAGTGGATCGCGGGCGAGCCGCACCTCGCGCTCGACCTGGGAAGGGCCGGCCAGCGGTTCCGCGAGGACCGGACGGGGCTGATGCGTCTCTGGGGGACGCGGATCCCGATGGATCCGCGAAGGGTCACCGGGTTCGTGAGGGACGTCTCCATCGTGACGGAGGAGGAATACGGCGCGATGGAAGCCCCGACGGGAATCCGGAGCTTTCCGGACGGCCTCGCGGATCCGGGGCTCGAGTTCAGCGGGATCTACGAGGACGGGTGGGTCGGCGAGGCGTGCTTCCTCCGGCTCCGCCAGCCGCGCACCTCGTCCGTTCTCGTCGTCCGCGTCATGGTCCCGGTGATCGGTCCGTCGGCCGCGTCGGGTTCCCTCGCGGTCCTCGTCGACGGCGCCGTCGCCGGCACCTCCCGTTTCACCCCCGGGGACGTCGAGGTCCGGGTCCCGCTCGCGCTCCCGGATTCCGGCCGGATCCGGCGCGTCGAGCTCCGTTTCGACCGCGGGCTGCCGCTTCCCGGCGCCGACCGGCGGATCGCATCGGCGCTCCTCCAGTCGATCGGCTTCGAGGACGGCGTTCCGGGGAGCCCGCGGTGACGAGGACGCTCGAAGAGCTCGAGGGCGCGTACGACGCCCGGTTCTACCGGGAGGCCTACTCCGACCTCGCCTCTCTGACCGGCGAGGAGCTCCGGGCGCACTGGATCGGGAGCGGAGCCGCGGAGGGTCGCTGGGCGAGCTCCCGCGATCTCGTCGCCTCCCACCCCGAGGTCGACGTCTCGGGATTCGACCCGGCGGAGTTCCTCTTCGCCAACCCCGACCTCCCTCCGATGTCCGAAGCGGCGGCGACGATCTACTGGGTCCTCTACGGGTGGAGAGAGGGGCGCGAGAAGCGGTTCCCCGCGATCCCCGCCGCGGTCCTTCGCCGCCTCGCCGGCGCCACCCTGGCCGATCCCGAAGAGCGCGAGAAGGTCACCGACCCTCGCGCCCTCGTGCGCGCGCTCCGCTCCGTACCGGAGGAGGCGCTGGCAGGGGAGCTCTTCCGAACGGACGGCGGGGCGACGGAGCGGGCGGTCGTCGTCGCCCTGTTCGAGCGGATTCACGGGAGGGTCCCGAGCCCGCGGGAGGTCACTCTTTCTCTTGCGGCGATGGCGCGCGGCGGACCGCGCGGCCTCCTCGAGGCCATCGTCCGAGGGGCCTTCCACGACCCCGAGACCCGGCGGATCCTCTCGGGAGGGCAGCCCGCGAGCGACGGACCCGGGCCGGACCCCCGCGCCTTCACGCCGCTGGGCACCGGCCGCGAGGTGCCTTTCGCCGAGTGGGAGGCGCGCCACGCGGCCGCGCCGCGTCGGCCGCTCCGTCCCGGGCCGCCGGGGACCGCGCAAGAGCCCGCCCGCGTGCCGGTTCCCGATCCGGTCGCCGCGCCTCCCGTCGTCAGCATTCTCTGCAGCCTCTACTGCGGAGGGCGTCACATCGACTCGTACCTGGCGAACCTCACCGCGCAGGAGGGATTCCGGAACCACGAGCTGATCGTCGTCGACGCCTGCTCTCCCGAGGGGGAAGGGCTCGTGGTGAAGGAGTACGCGCGGAGCTTCCCGGGCATCGTCTACCGGCGCGAGAGGACGAGGGTCGGGATCTACGAGGCGTGGAACACCGCTCTCCGTCTCGCTCGGGGCCGCTACGTCACGAACGCGAACCTCGACGACTCCCGGCGCCCGGACTCGCTGGCCGTCATGGCCCGGGCGCTCGACGCCCTTCCCGGGGTCGACGTCGTCTACTCGGACGTCTTCTACACGCTCGTGCCGCACCTTCCTTGGGAGACGGTCGCCGCGATCGACGTCCGGACCGACCTCCCGCCGCTGACGACCTGGAACCTCCTCGAATTCAACTCGCCGCACTGCGCTCCGATGTGGCGCCGGGCGCTCCACGACCGTTTCGGAGGATTCGACGCCTCCTTCTCGTCCGCCGGGGACTGGGAGTTCTGGCTTCGCTGCGCGGAAAGGGGAGCCCTCTTCCACAAGCTGCCGGAGCCCCTCGTCGCGTACACGTTCAACCTGGAGGGGATCTCGACGCGAAGGGGAACCGCCGGGGTCCGCGAGCAGTGGCCGATACGCGAACGCTACCGGGAGCTCCTCGTGCAACCGGAGCGCGGTCTCGACCCGCTCCGGCCGATGTCGCCGAACGTCCCGGCCGGCGGACCGCGAGGGGAGACGACGCCGTGACGAGGACGCTCCTCCTTCACCTCGGCGGACTCGGGGACCTCGTCCTCGCCTCCGGTCTCGTGGAGGGCCTGAAGAGAGCTGTCCCGGGCGGCGAGGTCACCCTCGCGTGCCGCTCGGACCTCGCCTCCGTCGTCGACCTCTACCCGGTCCGGCCCGACGCCGTCGTTCCGATCGCCCTCAACCCGTATCTCCGATCCGTGCCGTCGCCGGATCTCCTCGAGGATCTAGGGCCGATCCTCGACCGGCTCCTCGCCTGCGCGAGCGACGTCGTGATCGACGGCTCGCTCCGGCCAACGTGGTTCACGTGGGTCGCCGCGGCGGCGCTGGCGGCGGCGGGACGGGCGGTGCCGACCCGGATCGCGTCCGCGACCCCCGAGCCGGGGCGGCACCTCGCGATGCTCCTCCACGACCTGGGGCTGGCGAGGCCGCTTGTCGAGAGGATCGTCCCGCCTCCCGGGACGCACGAACGCCGTCGGTACGGCCTTCTCCTCGAGTCGCTCGGCGCGACTCCCCGGGAGACGTTCCCCTGGAGCCTCGAGCCGTCGACGGCGGAGAGGGCGCGGGCAATCCTCTGCGATGCGGGGCTCGCGGAACGCGGTTACCTCGCCTGTTTCCCGGCCGGCACCGCGGCGACGCGGATCAAGCGGTGGCCGCTCGATCGCTATGAGTCGGTCCTGGGGCACGCCCTCGAAGAGTGGGCCCTTCCGGTCCTCCTCGTGGGCGAGCGTTCGGAGCGCGAGGCGCTCGAAGCCCTCGCGCAAGCGCTCGGAGGCGCGGCCCGGCCCGTCCGCACCTTCCTCGGGGAGCCCGGGGAGGTCCCGCTTCTCGCCGGACTCCTCGCGATGGCGCGGCTGACGCTCGGCAACGACACGGGGCCGATGCACCTGGCGGCCGCGTTCGGCACGCCGGGCGTCGGTCTCTACGGCGGGGGAGGAGAGTGGCCGGCCTACGCGCCCTGGGGTCCCGGGACGATCGGCCTCCACCAGCCACTCCCGTGCTACGGCTGCGGGTGGGATTGCTTCCTCGACCAAGCCCTCTGCGTGGAGAGCCTCCCCGTCGACGCGGTGATCGCCGCGCTGGCCGAGGCCCGGGAGAACCCCCGGGCGGAGCCTTCGATCCGCCCGCTCGACCGCGTCGAGCCGCACGTCGCCGCGCTCGCCTCGGAGGCCTCGGCCCGCTACCGGGCCGCCCAGCACGACCGGGCCGAGCGTTTCGAGGTCATCTCCGAGCTGAAGTGGGCCCTGGCGGAGCGCGAGGCCCGGATCGCGGCGATGGAGAAACCGCGCGCGAGCGCCGTTCAGATCTCGATCGGGCTCGGGGCGGGGAACATCGGCGACGAGCTGATGGCGCGCGCCTTCTGGGACCGGCTCCCGCCCGACGTCCTCCTCGAGGTTCCCCTCTTTCCCGAGGCCGCGCGGCAGCACGAGCCCTACCCGTCGCGCCACCGCACGCGGCCGGTCGACTGGGACGGGAACGAGAACGCCGACGTCGCCGGCATGCCCGGGCTCCTCGTCGGGGCGACGCCGGTGACGGAGGCCGAGGGGCTCCACTTCCCGATGCGGTTCCTCGCGCGACGCCTCGCGTCGTTCCACGAGCGGGGCCTGCCGGTTCACGCCGTCGGTGTCGGCGTCGACGCCCTTTCCACCGAAGAGGGCCTCGCGCTCTTCGCGAGGGCGTTCGCCCCGATCCGCTCCTGGACGGTCCGCTCCGCCCCCTGCCGCGACGCGCTCCTCGCCCTCGGGGTCGAGCCCGAACGGGTCCGCGTCGGTGCGGACTGGGCCTGGCTCCACGCCCCGCGCCGCGACGCGGGGGAGTGGGCCGGGGCCCTCTGGCGCTCCCTCGGCGTCGACCCCTCGCGACCGCTCCTCGTCGCCAACGTCGTCAACATGCTCTGGAGAAAGGAGCGCGACGCGCGGCTCGGGATCGCCCGCGGCCTCGACCTGGCGGCGGAGCGATTCGGCCTCCAGATTGCTTTCTTCTGCAACGAGTGCCGGGCCGGAGAGTTCTTCGACTTCGAGGCGGCGCGCGAGATCGGTGGAATGATGCGCTCCCGCCCGGTGCTCGTCCCGAACGAGTACTACTCGGCCGACGAGGCGATCGCGCTCCTCCACTCCGCCACGGTCGCCGTCGGCGCGCGTTACCACTTCGTCGTGGAGGCGGTGCTGGCCGGGACGGTCCCCGTTTCGATCCTCCGGGGGCAGAAGATGCGCGCTCTTCTCGGCGAGCTCGGCTCGCCGGTCGGGGGAACGGTGGACCGCGTCGACCCGGACGAGCTCTCGGCGGCGATCCGCGAGGCCGTCGACGAGCGCGACGCGTTCCTCACCCGGCTCGTGGAGGCCCGGCAGCGCCTCGCCCGGCGCGCGGAAGGGAACCTCGCCTTTCTCGGGGAGTGGGCCTCGGGCTGAATCCGCTCCGTGCGGACGCCCTGCCGTCGGCCCGGGAAGAGGGACCGAACGGACGACCACCCGTCGCGACGCACCGCGACGGCCCGGTCGGCGGGCCGCGGCCATCTCAATGAAAATGAATGTCGTTAACTATAATCGACGGCAATGGCGACCGAGCCTCCGCGGATGAAACGGCCGAGACCGGAGCGGGGGAAGACCCGCCGCGCCCGCTGGACCGGCCCTCGCGACGAGGTCTTCAACGTCCTCGAGCGCACCGAAGAGCACCTGAGCGCGAAGGACATCTTCGTCGCGATTCGCCCGTCGAACCCGAATATCGGCCTGACGACCGTCTATCGCACGCTCGAGCTGCTGGCCCGGGCGAACCTCGTGAGGCGGGTCTGCACCCACTCCGGTGAGCTCCGCTTCGAGTATCGCCGGGGCGATCAGTCCGACCATCACCACCACATCATCTGCACGGCGTGCGGCAAGAGCGTCAATTACCGCGACTTCGAGACCGAAGAGCTCGACCTCGTGCGCCGCACGGAGGAACGGCTGGCAAGCAAGCGCAGGTTCCTGAACCGGGACCACAGCATCGAGTTCCTGGGCCTCTGTGAAGGGTGCCGGCCCGGTGGCGCCCGCTCGTTGCTCAACTCCCCGAACCCGGAGGCGCCCCCCCCGAAGGCGCGGAGCCGGCCGGGGAGCGGACCGCCTGCCGAAGGAGAGGAAATGAGGATCGCGATCGCCACCCACCAGGATTACGTGGCTTCCGGCTTCGGGTGCTCGCCCTTCCACACGACCGTCGAAGGCGAGGACGGCCGCATCCGCGAGTCGTTCGTCATTCCCAACGTCGGGGTCCGGCACTCCGACCTCGCGGAGCTGTTCGTCCGGAACTCCGTCAAGTTCGTCTTCGCCGGCTCCATGGGGCCGACCGCGCGCTCCGTGATGCCCGACGACGTCGTCCGCCGCTTCGCGGCCGGAGAGCTGCTGCCCGGGCCGGTCGCCTCCGCCGAGGGTGTGGAGGCCCTGTGCTGCCGTGAAGTCGCGAGCTGACGCCGTGCCAGACCGGACCTCCCAGACCGAAGGCAGGGACGCTGCGTGGGCGCCGGCCGAGCGATCAGCGCTCCAGCCGGCGGAGGCGGGCGCGGCCTGCGAGGCCTTCGTCCGGAAGTACCCTGCCTACTCTGCCACCTCGCGCCTGGACGAGCTTCGGGCGACCGACTACGAAAGGCTCGACCGGCTCGGCCACGTCTATCTCGACTACACCGGAGGAGGGCTCTACGGGGCCTCGCAGGTCCGGCGCCATCACGAGCTCCTCCTCGGGACCGTCCTCGGAAACCCGCACTCGAACAACCCGACGTCGAGCGAGGCCTCCCGCCTCGTGGAGGAGGCGCGGGCTGCCGTGCTCGGGTTCTTCAACGCGGACCCCCGCGAGTACGGCGCGATCTTCACGCCGAACGCGAGCGGCGCCCTGAAGATCGTCGGGGAGTCCTATCCGTTCGAGGCCGGGGGCCGATACCTCCTCACCTACGACAACCACAACTCGGTGAACGGGATCCGCGAGTTCGCCCGGCGAAAGGGAGCCTCGGTAACGTACCTGCCCGTCCTGGCTCCCGAGCTCAGGGTCGATGCGGCGGCGGTCCAGGAGCAGCTCGAGCTGCCGGCCGCCGGCCCCCGTCGCCTCTTCGCCTTCCCGGCGCAGTCGAACTTCAGCGGCGTCCAGCATCCCGTGGAGTGGGTCGAGCGGGCGCACCGGCACGGGTGGGACGTCATCCTCGACGCGGCGGCGTTCGCTCCCACGAACCGCCTCGATCTCTCGGCCGTGGCGGCCGACTTCGTCCCGCTCTCCTTCTACAAGATGTTCGGCTACCCGACCGGGATAGGAGCGCTCATCTATCGCCGCGAGGCCCTCGAAGCGCTCCGACGCCCCTGGTTCTCCGGCGGGACGATCTCGGTGGCCTCCGTCCAGGGAGAAGGGTGGCACCACCTTTCGCCGGGCCACGCGGGCTTCGAGGACGGAACCGTCGACTACCTCGGGCTGCCCGCCGTGTCGATCGGGCTCGAGCACCTGACCCGGATCGGGATCGAGACCATCCACGAGCGGGTCATGTCGCTCGCGGGCTGGATTCTGGAATGCCTCGGATCGCTCGCCCACTCGAACGGCGCCCCCATGGCCCGGGTCTTCGGGCCCAGGGGCCTCGAGAACCGCGGCGCGACGATCGCCTTCTACCTGCTCGCGCCGGACGGAGCGACGTACGACGTCCGGGCCCTCGAGAGCCGGGCCTGGGCGGCGGGCATCTCGCTTCGAACCGGCTGCTTCTGCAACCCGGGCGACGGCGAGGTCGCCCACGGTCTCACGCGCGAGGACATGGCGAAGTGCTTCAGCGGCGAGTCGACTCCGGTCTCCTTCGAGGACTGCGCCGAGACGCTCCGGGCGACGACGGGGAAGACGCCCAACACGATGCGCGCCTCGCTGGGGATCGGCTCCAGCTTCTCGGACGCGCTCGCGTTCCGGGCGTTTCTGGAGACGCTCCGGGACGTTCCGGCCGACCGGCTCGCGGGCCCAGTTGCGGGGCCGGCCCCGCCAGCGCCTTCCGGAGCGGCCCGAGCTTAGATTCGAGGCCTTGTTTCGCACATATGTGCGAAACTACGGGCGTGCCTCGCCCCTCCTCCTGCCGCCTCGTCTCGGGAGCGCCTGCCGCCGTCCTCTTCAAGCCGGCGGGAGTCCCAACGCGTTTGCTGACCGAAGTCGTGATGGCCCTCGACGAGTTCGAGGCGATCCGGCTGGCGGACCAGGAAGGGCTCTATCAGGAGGAGGCCGCGAGACGGATGGGGATCTCGCGGACGACCTTCGGGCGGATCCTCGACTCGGCGCACCGGAAGGTGGCCGAGGTGCTCGCGGGCGGCCGCTGCCTGCGGCTCGAGGGAGGGCACGTCCACCCGGCCGGGGCGGAAACGTCCCGGAGCCTCGTTCCCCGCCAGAAGGAGACCCCCGTGAACATCTGCGTTCCCGTCACCGCCGACCGAGGGCTCGAGAGCCCCGTCTCGGGCCACTTCGGCTCCGCCCCGATCTTCCTGCTCGTCGACGTCGAGACGCGCGTCGCGACCGCTCTCACGAACACCCGCGCCGTTCACGAGCACGGCGCCTGCCGCCCTCTCGACGCGCTCGCCGGGCACGACGTCGACGCCCTGGTCGTCGGCGGTATCGGCGCCGGGGCGCTCATGAAGCTTCAGGGCGCGGGCATTCGCGTCTACCGGGCCACGGCACCAACCGTCGCCGGCTGCCTCGATGCGTTCGTGAAGAACGAGGTCGAGGAGCTCGGTCCGGGCGGCGCCTGCGGCCGTCACGCCCACGGGCACGAACACGATCTCCCGACCCGGAGCTGATTTCTGGGCGCGCCCGACTGGTCGAACCTCGAAGCGGTCTTCGAATCCCTCGGGCGCGCCCTCGTCGTCCTCGACGAGGCGTTCATCATCATCCGCGCGAGCCACTCCCTCGACCGGATGGCGGGGAGAGGGACCGCCGTCGCGGTGATCGGAAAGCCCGTCGAGGCGCTCTTCGGGCCGCGCCTCTTCGGCCCCGAAGAGACGCTCCGCGAGTCGCTCCGTCTCGGGCGGCGCGAGGAGGGGCGGCGGGGCGTCCTGCGCTGCGGCCGCGACGCGGCGCGCCTCGTCTCCGTCACCACCACGCCGCTGGCCGAGGGGGTCGTCAGCGCCTGCGACCCGCGGGCGCGTTTCCTCGTCGTCCTCCGTCCCGCCGAGGACGACGACACGATCCTCCAGAGCGCGCTCGTCTCGCACGGGCTCGTCGCCCGGTCGCCGCAGATGCTCCGGATCGTCCACCTCGTCGAGTCGCTCCACGGCAGCGACGCGAACGTCCTGATCACGGGCGAGAGCGGGACCGGCAAGGAGGTCCTCGCCCGCGCTCTCCACGCTCACTCGCTCCGGAGCGGCGGCCCGTTCGTGGCGGTCAGCTGCGCGGCCCTGCCGGGCGAGCTCCTGGAGACCGAGCTCTTCGGGCACGTTCGCGGGGCGTTCACCGGCGCGGTGCGCGACCGGGTCGGCCGGCTCGAGATGGCGCAGGGGGGGACGCTCTTCCTCGACGAGGCGGGGGAGATTCCGCTTCCCGTTCAGGTGAAGCTCCTCCGCGTCCTCCAGGAGCGGGTATTCGAGAGAGTCGGCGAGAGCAGCCCGCGCGTGCTCGACGCGAGGATCGTCGCCGCCACGAATCGCGACCCGAAGGAGGCGATCCGCCAGGGCCTCCTCCGCGAGGACCTCTACTACCGCCTCCGCGTCGTCCCGATTCACGTGCCGCCGCTTCGCGAGAGGCCCGAGGACGTGGAGCTGATCGCCCGCTACCTCCTCGCGCGGATCGGCGGCCGCGCGGGGCGCGCCGTGCAGCTCTCGCCCGACACGCTCGCCGCGCTGGAACGCCACGTGTGGCCCGGGAACGTCCGCGAGCTGGAGAACGCGCTGGAGTACGCGGTCGCCATCGGCCGCGGGCAGACGGTCCATCTCGAAGACCTCCCGGCGGAGATCCGCTCGCCGGAGAGCGTCCTGCCGGAGGCGCGCGTCGTCTCCTTCCAGGCGCCCGCCCCGCGGCGTGGTGTCGTGCCCGGACTCTTCGTGCCGCCGGTCGATCCCGAGGAGGCACCGATCCGCGCCGCCCTCGAACGGAACCTCTGGAACCGGTCGAAGGCGGCGGCGGAGCTGGGGATGAGCCGGACGAAGCTCTGGCGCCGGATGCGGGAGCTCCGGATCGGTGCCTTCTGACACCGAATCGACGGCCTTTCTGGACCTTCTTCCCTTCCCACTGGGGCTCGGTCCCCGGTCAAAGACGCTCGCTCAGCCTCCGCTGAGGGAAAGAGGACGACATGCGACAGAACGATTCAGGGTTCGACACGAGGCTCGTTCACGCAGGCGCGCACGAAGACCCGCTTCACAGCGTCGTGACGCCGATCTACCAGACCTCCACGTTCGGATTCGCGAACGCCCAGGAGGGAGCCGACTGTTTCGCCGGGAAGGCCGACGGCTACATCTACACCCGCCTCGGAAACCCTACGACCCGGAGCCTCGAGCGCTGCGTCGCGGACCTGGAGGAGGGGTGTGACGCCGTCGCCACGAGCTCCGGGATGGGAGCCGTCAACACGGTCTACATGGCGCTCCTGGATCAGGGGAGCCACGTGGTGAGCACGGCGTCGGTCTACGGCCCGTCCCGCGGGCTGATGGAGACCCACTACTCGCGATTCGGGGTCGCCTCGACGTACGTCGACACCTCGGACCTCTCCGCCCTGGAGGCCGCGTTCCGTCCCGAGACGCGCCTCCTCTACGTGGAGAGCCCTTCGAACCCCTGCATGCAGGTGACCGACCTCGAGGCCGCCGCACGGATCGCGCACGCGCACGGCGCCCTCCTCGTCGTGGACAACACCTTCGCCTCGCCGTTCCTGCAGAAGCCGCTCCGCTTCGGGGCCGACGTGGTCCTGCACTCCGTGACCAAGTTCATCAACGGCCACGCCGACGTCGTCGGCGGGATCGTCGTGGCCCGGGAGCCCGGAATCCTGAAGCGGCTTCGTTCCATGATGATCGCGACGGGCTGCAACATGGATCCCCACCAGGCGTTCCTCGTCCATCGTGGCGTCAAGACGCTCTCGCTCAGAATCGAGCGAGCCCAGCTCTCGGCGCTGCAGATCGCCTCCTGGCTCGAGGCCCGGCCCGAGGTGGCGTGGGTCCGGTACATCGGCCTTCCCTCTCACCCCCAGCACGAGCTGGCCCGCCGGCAGATGAGCGGCTTCGGCTCGATGATCGGCTTCGAGCTCGTCGGAGGGCTCGAGGCGGGGCGGCGGCTGATGGACCGGGTCGAGCTCGCGGTGCTGGCCGTGTCGCTCGGAGGCGTCGAGACGCTGATCGAACATCCGGCCTCGATGACCCACGCGGGCATTCCGAGGGAGGAGCGGGAGAAGGCGGGCATCACGGACGGCCTCGTTCGCTACTCGGTCGGCATCGAGAACGTCGAGGACCTGATCCGGGACCTTCAGCAGGCCCTGGCCGGATGAAGCCCGGACCGGGCGTCTTCAAGAGGATCCCTCGACGGCTCACGAAGGGGTATTCTGGACGGGGTGCCGCAGCCGTCCGGCCAGGCGCGCGGAGCGCTTTGGCAGGCAGCTCCGCACCCCGTCGGAAGGGAGTTGTCCGATGAGCATCCTGCGAGACGTCCTCGGGCCGAAGTCGAAGTACGACCACCGCCTTCCCTACACGTACGAGGCCCGGGTGAAAGTGTCGGGCGTCGAGGGGATGACCGAGAGCTACGTCTCCGACACGCTCTGCGCCCTCCTCGAGCGTCTCGGCGACGAGAAAGCCGGGCCCGACGAGGTGACGATCCTCGAGATCCGGCCCGAGGGAGAGTTCCCGGTCCTTCTCGAGCACTGCCTCGGGGCGGAGGGGAACTGGCTCCGGCGGCCCGAAGCGTGCCGCTCATTCGAAGCCCACTACTCCGGCCACGAGAAGAAGGGCCGTTGCTGCTACCGCGACCGGAGCCGCGAGACGGAGGGCCCCTTCGAGGAGTACGCCCCTCCGGAAGCCGTCGCCAAGCCGGGAACGGACTGAGCCCCACCTCTCGGTGCAGCGTGGCGATGAAATGACCGTGTTTCCCGGTGCGCGCGCCGGCAAGCTTCTCTGTACGGCGGCCCTCTTCGCCCTCTCCTTCGGCGTGTCCGCGGCGGAGCCGCTGAACGTCTACGTCAGCCTCCTGCCGATGAAGAGCTTCGTCGAGCGCGTCGGAGGCGCCCACGTGCGGGTGACCGTCATGGTCGGACCCGGGCAGAGCCCCGCCACGTACGAGCCGTCGCCCCGGCAGATGGCCGGGCTCTCGACGGCTTTGGCGTACTTCCGGATCGGCGTCCCGTTCGAGAACGTCTGGATGGGGCGGATCGCGGCGGCGAGGCCTGGCCTGAAGATCGTCGACCTGAGGGACGGCATCGAGCTGAAGCCGATCGGTTCCTCTCCTTCGGCCGGCGCGACCCGGGGCGCGGGCGGGCCGGGAGCGCTCGACCCGCACGTCTGGACGGCACCCCCTCTCGTGAAGGTGATGGCCGCCCGCATCCGCGACGCCCTCACCGAGCTCGCCCCCGCTCGCGCGGCCGCCTTCGCCGACGGGTACCGGCGCTTCGCGGCAGACCTCGACGCCCTCGACGCGCAGATCCGCGCCGAGCTCGCGGAGCGCAAGGAGAGGACCTTCCTCGTCTTCCACCCCTCGTGGGGCTATTTCGCGCGCGCCTACGGCCTGACCCAGATCGCCATCGAAGCCGAGGGGAAGGAGCCCGGGCCCCGTGCGCTCGCGACCGTCATCGACCAGGCTCGCCGCCGCGGGACCCGGGTCGTCTTCGTCCAGAAGCAGTTCAGCCGCAACGACGCGAAGACGGTCGCCTCCGCGATCGGAGGCGAGGTCGTCGTCATCGACCCGCTCGCCGAGGACTTCCTCGCGAATACCCGCGCCGTGGCCGCGGCCTTCGCGCGAAACCTCCGATGACCGAGACCGTCGTCGAGCTGTCGCACGTCACCGCGGGCTACGCGGGGCTGAACGCGATCGAGGACGTCAGCCTCTCGATCATGCAGGGGGAGTTCCTCGCGCTCGTCGGGCCGAACGGCGGCGGGAAAAGCACGCTCCTGAAGGTCGTCCTCGGCCTCCTCGCGCCCCGCGCGGGGACCGTACGGGTCTTCGGAAGCTTCCCGGCCGATTCCCGGCGGCGCCTCGGCTACGTACCGCAGGCCGCCCGGTTCGATCGGGACTTTCCCATCTCGGTCAGCGACCTCGTCGCCCAGGCCCGGCTCGACGGCGCCCACCTCTTCGCGCGGCCGTCGGCTGCGGACCGCGCCGCGGTGGCCGCGGCGCTCGAGGAGATGCGGATCGCGCACCTCTCCCGGCGTCCCGTCGCCGCGCTGTCGGGCGGAGAGCTCCAGCGGGCGCTCATCGCCCGTGCGCTTGCGAGCGAGCCCGAGGTCCTCCTCCTCGACGAGCCGACGTCCAGCGTCGACGCCCGGATGGGGGAGACGATCTACGACCTCCTCGTCCGGCTGAATGCGCGGATCACGCTCGTCGTCGTCTCGCACGACATCGGGTTCGTCACGGCCCACGCGGGCCGGGTCGCCTGCCTGAACCGGACCCTCGTCTGCCACGCTCCCGGCGCCCTCGCGACCGAGGCGCTCGCGCACCTCTACGGGGGGCCCGTCCGCGTCATCGACCACACCAGCGGGGGAGGCGCGCACTGATGGAATTCCTCAGCGCCTTCCTGCAGCACGGGTTCCTGCGCAACGCCCTCGCGGCGGGGCTCCTCGCCGCGCTCGGCTGTGGATTGATCGGGCCGTTCGTCGTCGTCCGGAGGATCTCCTCCCTGACGGGAGCCATCGCCCACGCCGTCCTCGGCGGTATGGGAATCGCCCTCTATTTCGGCGGACCTCCGCTCGCCGGCGCGATCGTCGCCGCCGTCGGGGCGGCCCTCCTGATCGGATGGATCGGCCTCGTCAGGAAGGAGAGGGAAGACGCCCTCATCGGGGCGATCTGGGCGACCGGAATGGCCGTCGGCATCGTCTTCATAGCGAAGACGCCAGGCTACGACACGGAGCTCCTCAGCTATCTCTTTGGCAGCATCCTGATGGTCGACAGCTCGCAGCTCTGGGGAATGGTCGTTCTCGACGCCGTCATCGCGGCGGCGGTCGCCCTCCTCTATCGCCCATTCGTCGCCGTCTCGTTCGACGAAGAGCTGGCGCGCCTGCGCGGGCTCCCCGTCGTGGCGCTCCAGCTCCTCCTCCTCGTCCTGGTGTCGCTGACCGTCGTCCTCCTGATCCGCGTCGCCGGCCTCGTCCTCGTCCTCGCTCTCCTGACGCTCCCGTCGGCTGCGGCAGGACATTGGGCCCGGAGCCTGGCGGGAATGATGGCCGTGGCGACACTCCTCGGAGGCGTCGCCGCCGCGGGAGGCCTCTGGATCTCGTACGCGCCCGACCTTCCGGCCGGTGCCACGATCGTTCTCGTCGCCGCGGGGCTCTTCCTCGCGTCGCTCGCGCTCCGGGCCTTGCGAGACAGGTCGATCTCCCGGACCACTTAGACCGGGACCTCTCGTGCCATGATGCCGGGCGAGGGGCCGTATGCTCTCTTGGCGTTTCGTTCCGGGTCTCGCGGGGCTCGCCCTCCTGCTCGTGGCGGCCGGGGACGTGCGGGGGGCCCAGAGCCCTCCGGGGCCGGAGGCCGCGGGCGCCGAGACGTCCGCCACGGACGGGAACGCCGCTGCCGAGAAGGCGAGGCTCGAGGTCGAGGAGGCCCGCGCCCGGGGTGACACCGAAGGGCTGGTGCGCGCCCTCATCTCCTACGCGCAGGCGCTCCGAGCCGCCCGGAGAACCGGGGCTTCCGTCGCGCCCCTCCGGGAGGCGGCGTCGAGCGCGAACGAAGCGGGAATGACCTCGGCAGCCGCTCGCGCGCTCAGCGACCAGGCGGTGGCGTTCATCCTCCTCGGCCGGCTCGACGAGGCCCAGAGCTCGGCGCTCGAGGCCCTCCGGCTGGCCGAGAAGGCGCAAGCGCCGGCCACGGAAGCGAGCGCGGCCCAGACGGTCGGAATGATCTACCGGAACCTCGGGCGCGCCGAGGAGGCGCTCCGCTACTTCGAGCGCGCCGAGACCGCCGCGCGGAGCGCCGGGTCGGTGGGCGCAGAAGCAAGCGCTCTGAACGAGCAGGGGAACGCACTCGCCATCCTCAAGTCGTATCCGGAGGCGGTGAAGCGACACGAGAAGGCGCTGGTGCTGGCCAGAAAGGCCGGGGACCTCTATACGGCCGGGTGCGTGGCCAACGACCTCGGCCTGACCCTCGGGCGAGAGGGGAATCCCCGGCGGGCCCGCCGGCTCGTGGAGGAGGCCTACCTTCTCCACACTCGGAACGGGTCCACCCGGGAGGCCTGCCTCGCCGCCGGGAACCTCTCGTATTTCCTCGGCGAGCTGAACGAGCCCGTGGAGGCCCGGCGCTGGGCAGAGGTCGCGGTCCGGCTGGCGACGACAGGAGGGAACCCGCCTGAGGAAGAGGCAGCGCGGGCGCGCCTCGCCGACTCGCTTGCGGCGATTGGAAGCTACGAACGCGCCTACGAGGAGCTGGCACGCGCCTACGGCCTGCGGTCCGAGATCTCGAGCGCAGAGAGCGCGCGCCGGATCGCCGACCTCGGCGCCTTTTACGAGGCCGAGACCCGAAAGGCACGCATCGAGCTCCTCGAGCGCGACCAGGCCATCCAGACGCTCGCGCTGGAAAGGGAGCGCAGCCAGCGCGGTGCGCTCGTCACCGGGGCGGGCGCTCTCACGATCCTGACCATGCTCCTCGCCGCCGGCTATCGCTCCAAGGTCCGCGCGAACAGGGTCATCGGGCGAAAGAACGAGGAACTCGCGGCGGCGAGAGACGCGCTGGAGCTCCTCGCCCGAACCGACTCCCTGACGGGCCTGGCGAACCGGCGCCACGTCGAAGCGCGCCTGCACGAGGAGACGCTCCGCTCCGCCCGCAGTGGCGCCCCATTCTCCATCGTCATGATGGACCTCGATCACTTCAAGGTGGTCAACGACACCCATGGCCACGCGGCGGGCGATCAGGTCCTCCGTCAGGCCGCGGCCGTGGCGCGCGAACTCTCCCGGGCCCTCGACACGGTCGGCCGGTGGGGGGGAGAGGAGCTCCTCTTCGTATTGCCGATGACGCCGCTGGAAGGTGCCGTGAAGCTCGCGGAGAAAGTGAGGCAGGGTCTGGCGGCGTCGCCGATCGAAGTGAACGGCCTCTCTTTCGCCGTTACGGCGACGTTCGGCGTGGCGGAGTCGGACGGGAGCAGCTCCGAGGTGCTCGTCCGGCGCGCCGACGAGGCTCTCTACGAGGGCAAGGAGGCCGGCCGGAACCGGGTCGTCGCGGTGCCGCGAACCGTCGCGCTCGCCTGAAGGCGAGGCGGGAGTGGGCCATCGGGTCGTGCCGATTCACCAGGGGCACCCGCCTCCTCCCCCGTCGTGAGGGTCTCCACCCGGCCCGGGAGGAGGCTTGCCGAAAGTTGAAAGATCCGACCCTCGCCTTTTCCCTTTCCTTCAATCGTCGACCGGCTGGATCGCACGGCCCTCGCTCAGGAGGGGTCCGGCCAGCTCCGCCCTCTCGTGCTGCCAGAAGGGAGCTGCTCTCCCTCTCGGGGACGAGGGACGTCCCGGCGAAGAGTCCGATGGCGAGTCCGGTGGCGAGGTCGGGTGCCTCCGCGCCGTGCTTCTTCGTCTCGGCGGGAACGTGCTCCACGTTGCCGCCCGGGCGGCAGCCAGGATCCGCCAGCCGATCCTCTTGCTCAGGCCAATGATCCGTGAGGCGGTGTTCACGACGTCGCCGACGAGACCTGGAACTGGAGGTCGAGGGCCACCACGTCCGCCCCGGCGCGATCCAGGGCCGCCAGGACGGCGGCGAAGCGGCCGGTCCAGAACAGCATCGGCTCCTCGATCGGCTGCAACGTTTCATCGTCTATCTTCACGACGACGAGGCGGTCCGGGCGGGAGTGCGTCGGCGCCTGGAGAGCCTGCATCGAGGTGTGCGATCGCACGCGCACGCGCCAGTCTCTCGTGGCTTGCTCGAGTGGCCAGAAGAACGTCGTCTGCCTCAACCCGAGCAGTAGCATGAAGACCGCAGCGCCGAGGACCAGCGCAGGACCCCACCTACGGAGAAAACGCTCGAGCCGGCTGGGGGCAGGGGCCGTGCTCGGCGCTACGTCATCCACACATCATCCGTGGATCAGATCGTGAGCGACAGGCCGTTGGCGCACGCCAGCCCGTATCCGGGCAGGGGAGAGAGGCGGTGCGCGGAAGTCAACGACTGGGACGTCCGGGGGCGCACGGCTCGAGGTCGAGCGCTGGCGGACGGGCATTCCTGTCAGCGTCGGGTGGTGTCGTCGTCAACATCGATCCCGGGAGCGCGGCGGCCCGTACGCCTCGGAGGTCCAGCCCGCCGAATACACCGGTTCCTCGAGCCGGCCGAAATCCACCGGGTCGGACGGTGACCGGCCTCGCACCGGTCCCACTCCGTGCCGGTCTCGGCGAACCGGACCTCATCCTCCTCCGCAGGCCGGATGTGGCAGGAGAGCCAGCGAACCTGGCTCGAGCCGGCGACACCACTCGATCCGGGCCGCCCCGTGCATCCGGGTATCGAGGAGGCCTCTCACACCGCCCCCGCGGGCAGCGTGAACGTGAACGCGGCGCCCTTCCCCACCTCACCCTCCGCCCTCACGCTGCCGCCGTGCCGGGCGACGATGCGCTGGACGATCGCCAGGCCGATCCCCGTTCCGGGGAACTCGGCCGGGCCGTGGAGCCGCTGGAAAACCTGGAACAGCTTGCCGGCATAGGCCATGTCGAACCCGACGCCGTTGTCGCGTACCGCGTACTCGGCGGTCCCGTCCACGAGCCGACCGGTCACCTCGATCAAGGGCCTCTGGGTACGCGCCGAGTACTTCACCGCGTTCCCGAGGAGGTTGACCCAGACCTGCCGCAGCAGGGCAGGGTCGCCGCTGGCCTCGGGAAGCGGGCCCAGGCGGAACTCGATTCGTTCGCGGGCCGCAGGGTCCGGCTCGACCTCCGGGAGAACGGTCTGGGCCAGCGCCGCCATGTCGACCGGCCCATGCCGGAGCTCGGCGCGCCCGAGGCGCGAGAGGTCGAGGAGGTCGTCGATCAGGCGCGCCATCTTCACCGCATTGGCCCGCACGACTTCGAGGAGGCGACGCCCCTCGTCGTCGAGCTTCGGACCGTACTCCTCCACGACGACCCCCGCGAAGCCGTCGATGGCCCTGAGCGGCGCCCGCAGGTCGTGCGAGACGCTGTACGTGAAGGCCTCCAGCTCGGCGTTGGAGGCTCGAAGCTGCGCCGTCCTCTCCAGGACGCGCTGCTCCAGAACGGTATTGAGCCTGCGGACCTCGTCCTCCGCCTCCTTTCGGTCTTCCACCACGCTGAGCAGCGTCTCGCGCGAGCGCTCCGCCGCCGCAAGCAGCCGGACGGTTTCGGCCTGGGCGACCCGGGCCCGCTCCTCGGCCTGTGCGCGCCGCTCTTCCTGCGCCAGGTGGTCCAGAGCGAAGCTGAGGTCCACAGCCACCTCCGAAAGCAACGCGACCTCCTGGTCTCGAAAGACGCCCGGCTCGCTGTCGTAGACCGCGAGCCCGCCGCACACCTTACCTTCGAAGCGGATGGGAAGGACGGCCACCGACCGCAGGCCGTGAGCGAGCGCCGCTTCACGCCAGGGGAGGGCCGCAGGGGCCTCGAGGAGATCGTTGAAGACCGACGCCTGGCCCGCGCGGATGCTGGTGTCGACGGGGCCGTGACCTTCGGGCTGGTCGTCCGCACCGGCCTCGACGCTGTCGAGGGCGTCCTCGTGGACGCCGGCGTGAGCGACGGGCAGAACCTGCCGGGTGAGGGGATCGCGCCAGCGGATCGAGGCCCGCCGGAACCCGCCATACCTGACCGTCGCCTCGCAGACCTCTCGGAAGAGCTCCTCGCGGGACTTCACCCGGACGATGCACTGGTTGATCTGGCTCAGTGCGGCGTAGAGGTGCGTCAGGCGCTCGATCTCGCATTCGTGCGCCTTGCGCTCGGAGAGATCCTGGATCATCCCTCGGACGCCGCTGATCCTCCCTGCCTGGAAGACGGCGTTCCCGACGGCCCGGACCCACTTCTGGCGGCCCGTGGCCGTGACGAGCCGGGCCTCGAAGTCGAAGGGCTCGCCCGTGTCGATCGTCGCCTGGACGGCCGCGGCCACGCGGCCCCGGTCGTCGGGATCGTAGAAGCCGATGGCGTCGCCCAGGTCAGGCCGGCTGGAAGCCGGGAGGTCGTGGATGCGAAACGTTTCCGCGGTCCACCTCAGCGTCCGTCCCGTGAGATCGACCTGCCATCCGCCGACCTTCGCGAGCCGCGCCATCTCGGCGAGCAGGAGCTCGCCCTCAGCCACGGAGGTGGCGAGCCGCGTCGTCTCGTCCCGCTTCGCGACGGCCGCGGCCTTGATCCGGGCCATGGTCCGAACCTGGACGGTCAGCTCGAGCTCGTCGACCGGCTTGCTCAGAAACGCATCGGCGCCCGCCTGCAGGGCCCCGACCCGGTGCTCGCGTTCGGCCTGGAGGGCCGTGAGGAATACGACCGGGATCTCCTTCGTACGCGGGTCGGCCTTGAGCCGGCGGCAGACCTCGAAACCGTCCATCCCCGGCATCACCACGTCGAGGAGGATCGTGTCGGGGTCCTCGGCGGCGGCCACCTCGAGAGCCTCCGGGCCGCTCGCCGTAGTCAGGAGCCTGGCCGCCGGGAAGGCGTCGCGGAGCAGGGCTTTCAGGGTAACGAGGTTGTCCGACTGGTCGCCGACCGCCAGCAGCGTGAGTTCAGCTTCCAGCATCGAGCACCCCCTGGATGGTCTGCAGGAAGACCGCCGCGTCGATCGGCTTGGCGATGTACCCGTCGAAGCCGTGCGCGAGGATCTCCTCCCGGTTCCCCTTCATGGCGCTGGCCGTCAGCGCGATGACCGGGACGCCGCCCAGGCCCGGCTCGGCCCGGATCGCCGCGAGAGCCCGGATACCGTCCATGACCGGCAGCGAGATGTCCATCAGGACGAGGTCCGGCTGGTGCGCTATCGCCTGCGCCACGCCCGCCTGGCCGTCCACGGCCTCGATGACCTGGTAGTGATCCTCGAGGATCGCCCGCGCCGTGAGCAGGTTGTCGGGGTTGTCCTCCACCACCAGCACGAGCGGCTTTCCGGGTCGCGGGGTGCGGGCCGGCCCGGGCCGCCTCGCAGCCACCGGGCGCGCGGCGACCGCGGGCTCGGGGCTCGCCGGCCCGGGAGGCATCATCGCGGCCACCGCAGCCAAGAGCTCGGCGGGGCCGACGGCGCCCTTCCGGATCAGCTCGTGAATGTGGTTGCCCTTCAGGAAGCGAAGCTCCTCCTTCGTGACGTGCTTGGCCGTCAGGATGAGGACGGGCACCTTTGCGGTCCTCTCCACGCTGCGCATCGCCCGGAGGACCCCGAAACCGTCGAGCTCGGGCATGGCCAGGTCGAGGATCACGGCGTCGGGCAGCCAGGCCTCCAGCTGCGCCACCGCCTCGCGCCCCCCGCGCGCCACCCGGACCTCGTACCCCTGGCCCGCGAGGATGTCGGTCAGCTGGACGATGGCGGGCTCGTTGTCGTCGACGAGCAGGAGGCTCCCTCCCGCACCGTGGCGGGGTGGGGGCGCCGTTGGGGCTCCGGCGCGGGCGTCGGCGTCGCCGTGGGCACCGGCCGCCAGCGGCAGCGTCAGGGTGAAGGTGGAGCCGCGGCCGGGCGTGCTCACGACTTCGAGGGAGCCCCGGAGCAGGTCCGCGTACCTCCTCGCGATGGCCAGCCCGAGGCCGGTGCCGCCGTACGTACGCGCCGTGCTCTCGTCCGCCTGACGGAACTCGTCGAAGATGACGCCGAGCCGGTCCGCCGCGATTCCGATGCCCGTGTCGGTGACCGAGATGCTCAGCAGGTCCGAGGTCGCCCGGGCGGAGACTTCGACCCGGCCCGCCTCGGTGAACTTGACCGCGTTGCCCAGGAGGTTCTGGAGGATGTGGCGACACTTGGTCCGATCGCTCGTCACGAGGGGAAGGCCGTCGCCCACGGTACTCGAGAGCGCGATCCCCTTTCCGGCAGCCTCGGCCTCGAGCATCTCCACGAGCTCGCCGGCCACCTCCTTCACGGAGAAAGTCTCGTCGAACAGCTCTTCCCGGCCGGCCTCGATGCGGGCCAGGTCGAGGATGTCGTTGATGAGCGAGAGCAGGTGCCGTCCGTTTCGCTCGATCACCGCGAGGTAGCCGTGCTCCTCGACGGGGATCTTCCCGGCCAGGCGGCGGCCGAGGACCCCGGAGAGCGCGATCACCGAGTTGAGCGGTGTGCGCAGCTCGTGGCTCATGCTGGAGAGGAAGGTGGTCTTGAGCCGGCTGGCCTGGTCGAGCTGCTCCTTTTGCTGCTCCAGCTCCGCGTTCTGCCCGGAGAGCTCGCTGGCCTGCGCGGTCAGCTCGCGCTTCTGCGCCTCGAGCTCGCCGTTCTGGTGCTCGAGCCGCGCCAGGAGCGCCTTCAGCTTTCGGTTGGCCAGCATGGAGCTCATCCACGTGGAGAGGGGCGCCAGCAGCTCCCCGGCCAGCCGCAGCGCGACCGGGTCGTAGCCGCGCACGCTCGCGAGCGAGATCAGCGCGGGGATCTCGGATCCCGAGCGCAACGGCAGGGTGAGGATCTCCCTGGGCCTGAGGTCGCCGATGACCGTGGCGAACGCGAAGCGCGTCTCTGCGGGAATCTGCGAGACGTGCTGGAGCCGGCCCGAGGCCAGGGCGGCCCCCAGCTCGCCCTCGCAATCCGTAGCGGAGAACGACTCCCTCGCCGCCCCGTCGAGCCCGATCGACTCGAGGTGCCGGTAGGCGGCCTTCGACTCGTCGAGCAGGTAGACGGCCCCCACCTCGGAGCCGGTGGCTCGCATCAACGCCTCGAGCGCCTGCCGCCGGAGCTCGCCCGCCTCGAGCTCGTGCAGCATCACCGCGTCGAGCTCGTTCACGTGCCGCCGGAGGGTCAGCTCGGCCTGGATCGTGTCGGCCAGGGCGTTGAACGCGGCGGCCAGGGTCCCCAGCTCGCTGCCGGAGGAATACTCGATCCGGGCGTCGAGCTCGCCCTGCCGGAACTGGTCCGCCACCGCGGTCAGCTCGCGCAGCGGGTCCTTGATGGCCTTCAGCAGATAGCCGGCGATACCCAGGGTGAGGAGGATGACGATGCCGGCCACGACGCCGAGCTGGCGCTTCAACGAATCGCTTCTTCGGGTAGCTGTCAGAAAGAGCTCGTCGGCCTTGGCCGTGGCGAAATCGCCGATCTTCTGGACCCGGCCCAGCAGCACGTCGACGTGGGCGTCGCTGGCGCCGCCCCCCTTTATGCGACGGATGGCTTCGGCGGTTCTGCCCTCACTCAGGAGCCGGTTCGTTTCCGCGCGAATGGCCTTCCACTGCACGAAGGCCTGGAAGGCCTCGTCCACGTCGCTTCGCGGCCCCAGATACTGGTTAGACACGATCTCGAACTGCCGGTAAGCGTCGGCCTCGGCGGTGTCGATGCCCTGGAGGGCCGCTTGTCGCTCGGGGTCGTTCTCTGCGAGGCAGACGATTTTCGTGGACCGGGACATGCTCAGAATGTCAACGCTGAGCGCACCGACAGCCCGGCGGACCTGGAGCGGGTGGTCGTAGAGGTCCTTCGTAGCCTCCCACACCAGCCCGGTCTGCACCCAGGCGAGCGCGCCGAGCGCCAGGACGAACGCCAGGATTGCGCCGAGCCCGATGCGCAGCTGCGTCCCGATCCCCAGGTTCTCGAGCTTCATGGACTACCCCTTCCGAAACACGGCGGCCTGCGACATGACCGGGGTGAAGCCACCGATCGGATCGACCATCGCGCGCTCGGTCTCGCCGGTTACGAGATACCCGCCCGGAGCCAGGCATCCGTACAGCCTGTCGAGGACGAGCCTCCTCATCTCCTGGCGGTAGTAGAGAAGCAGGTTGCAGCAGAGGACGAGGTCGAAAGCACCGTAGATGCTCGCCGGCGGGCAGGAAGTGCCCGGGTTCAGAAGGTCGTGGACGGAGAAATCGACCCGGGCGCGCAGTCGCGGGCTGACCACGTAGGATTCGCCCGTGCGGGTGAAGCAGCTCTCGAGGTGCCGTTGCCGGACGTTCCGCAACGCCGAGGTGCCGAAAACCCCGGAGCACGCCGCGGCGAGTCCGGCCTCCCGCAGGTCGGTGGCGAAGACGCGGTAGCGCGGCTCCCGCCCCCGCGAGGCGATCAGCTCGTCGAGCAGGATGGCGACGGAGAAGGGCTCCTCGCCGCCGGCGCAGCCCGCCGACCAGACGCGCACCTCGGGCCTCCCCTCACCTTCGACCTCGCCGAGGAGCCGTGGCAGGACGATCTGCTCGAGCACCGCGAAAGTGAGCGGGTTGCGAAAGAACTCGCTGTAGCTGACGTGGAGAGACGAGAGAAACGCCTCGGCCTCATGGGGATCGTCGCGCAGCCGCCCGAGATACCGGACCGCATCCGGCTCGCCCACGGCGACCCGGCGCGTCTCCACGGACCGGTGGAGGAAGGCCTCGTCGAAGGACGAAAGGTTCCCGCTCCGTTCCGGACCGAGCACGGTGACGAGCTCCGTGAGGAGGCCCTTCGCCGGCAGGTCGGGTTCAGGGCTTCTCATTCGCGACCCCGGAGCTCGCGGCTCCCGCCTCCTGGCTCGGATACCGAGCTGGCCCGCCGAGGCGGCGGCTCAGGTCGTTGACCTCGCGCTTGAGTGCCCGGACGCGGTCCTCCCGGTCCAGCATCACCGCCTGCCATCGGAGCAGCTCGTCGAGCTGCTGCTGGACCTTCGCCTCGGCCCGTTTTCGGTCGGTGATGTCGCGGCTGACGGTGGCCCAGCCGACGAGCGCGCCGCTGGCGTCGCGCAGGTGGAAGAGGTAGTAGACCATCCAGATCGGCTCGCCGGTCTGGAAGTTGCGCAACCGGATCTCCACGGTGCCGTGGCCCTCGCGCAGCACGCGCGGGAAGAACTCGTCCTGGATGAACCGTTGGTCCTCGGGAAAGAAATAGTCCTGCACCTTGAGGCGGCAGGCGGTTGTCAGATCGGAAAGCCCGACCATGCGAATTCCGGCGGGGTTCACGTAGACCGGCGTCAGGTCGAGATCGCAGATGCCGATGAACTCGCTGCTGCTGTCGGCGAGCAGGACGAACTTCTGACGCGCCTCCTCGGCCTGTTTGCGCTTCGAAACGTCGGAAACGACCCCGGTGACTCGCACGACCCGACCATCCTCGTCCGTGTCGGCGATCCTGCCGCAGTCCAGGACCCACTTCCAGCTGCCGGACCTGGTGCGAAGCCTGTGCTCGGACCGGTATTCCGGCAGACGCCCCTCGACATGGTCCGTCAAACGCTCGAGGACGGCCGGCAGGTCGTCAGGGTGAACATGCTGTCTGAAGAAGTCCACGGTGGGCTCGATCTCCTCGGGCCGGTATCCCAGCAGATCAGCCCAGGTATCGCCATACGTGACTGCGCCGGTCTCAGGAAACCAGTCCCATACGCCGAGATTGCCGCCCTGCAACGCGAATTCGAGCCTCTGGCGGCTCTCCCGCACCGCCGCCTCCGCCTCCTTGCGCTCGGTGATGTCGACGCCGATGCCCACGAGGAACGGATGGCCGTTGACGAGCATCCGCCTGCCCGTCATCAGGAGCCAGCGGAAGCCTGGCCCCCCGCGCAGGAGAACCCGGCCTTCCACGGTCTCGTCCGCCCCGTTCTTCATCACGTTGACGATTCGCTCCTGGACCCGTTCGCGGTCCTCCGGGTGAATCGTCTCGAGCGCGCTGAAGCCGGCGATCTCCCCCTCCGGCCTGCCGATGATCTCCTCGCGTTGATAGGCGTTCCATCTCGCATACCGACCGCGCTCATCGAGCACGTAGAAGGCGCCGGGGATGCTCTCGACAACGGCCTTGCTGAAAGCCTGCTCGCGGTTCACCGCCTCCTCGGCCAGTTTGCGCTCGGTGATGTCCCTGGCGATGCCCTCGAAGCCGGCGATCGCACCCGCCTCGCCCTTCAACGGCACCGCGCTCGAGGTGTGCCAGCGCCAGGTCCCGTCGTCGTGCCGCACGCGGTATTCGATGCCCGCCTGCCGCTGTCCCGTCTCGATCACCCTCTGCAGCCAGAGCCGGCAAGCGGGCACGTTCTCCGGATGGACGAAAGAGTCGAAGCCGCGCCCGACGACCCGAGAGACCGGGTGTCCCAGCAGCGTGGTCCAGGCCTGGGAGACGAAGGTCAGGACTCCTGCCGAGTCGATCGTGTAGATGATGTCGTGGCTGTGCTCGATCAACAGGCGGTGCTTCTCCTCGCTCTCGCGAAGCGCCTCCTCCGCCCGCCTGCGTTTCATCTCCAGGGTCAGCTGTACGGCGATCGCCTGCAGGGCCGGAACCCAGAGAGACGCGTCCTCCCGCGAGCGTCGGTCGGCCAGCACCAGTGTCCCGAGCACCTCCTCGTCGACCCGCAACGGCACGCCCACGAAGGTCTCGAGCTCCAGCTGCCGGAGCGTCTCGAACCGAGGCTCCGGTCGTTGCCCGGCCCGGGTCTCGCAGAGGACCTCGCCGGTCGTCGCCACGGCACCCGAGAGGGTCTGATGCGCCGGTATGCGCTCTCCCGCACGCAGCTCGGGCACGCCCGCCACCCCCAGGAAGACCATCTCGCCCTGCTGAACGTCATGGAGCTCGATGGCGGCGATCGGGAACTCGAGGGTGGCCACCAGGCTCTCCGTGATCCTCTGGCAGGTCGTCTCCAGGGGCGCCCCTTGGCGGAAGAGCTCGGTGACGACGGCGCGGACGGCAGCCTCGCGCTCCGCTCGCTTGCGCTCGGAGACGTCGGCGACCGAGGACTGGTAGCCGACCACCTCGTTCGCCTCGTTGCGCAGGACCGTCGCGAGGCTCATCGCCACGAAGGTCGAGCCATCCTTTCGCCTCGCCACATACTCGCCCGCCCACTCGCCCGTGGTGTCGAGCGCCTTCAAGACGGCGACGGCCTCGGCCTCGTTCTGGAAGAACCCCCCGATGGGCCGGCCGAGGACGTCGTCCTCGCTCTCGTATCCCCAGGTGTCGAGGAAGGCGTCATTGGCTGCGGTGATCCGGCCCCGGGTGTCGGCGATGCTGTTGGCGGCGATCGAAGATCGGAACACGACGTCCTTCAGGCGCAGCGCCTCTTCCGCTCGCTTGCGCTCGGTCAGCATGCGGGACTGCTGGATCGCGCCGTAGCCCAGCCTCGCGATGATCCCGGCGAGATCGACGTAGAACTGCATGCAGGCCTGCGCGGCCTCCCGGCTGAAACGGGGAACGCGGTCGAGCGCGGCGAGGTACTCGGTCTCGTCGAATCCGTGGCGTCGGGCCGCTTCCCGGAACAGCTCCCGGTCCGGCTTCTCGCCCTCGTAGAAGAACTGCCCGATGAAGACGTTGCCGACGTGCCGGTCCCCGATCAGGAGGGGTGTGACCATGTCCCACAGGTGGTTCTTGCAGTGGTAAGCCCTGAAGGTCCCGGGCGGCACGCCCTGGGTGAGGACCGTGTCACTTTCGGTGCAGTTCCTGAGCGTGTCGGGATGACACCTGTGGAACTTCGTGCAGATGTCCTGCCAGCCGACCGCCACCAGAACGCGGCCGGAGGTGTCGAGGACGGCCCCCAGCATGCCGGTGGCGCGATAGAAGTCCTCCATGAGCGACTGGAGCGCCTGGGTGTCGATGATGTCCGCCAGCTCCAGCGTGCCGAGATCGCCTTCCGGCGCGACGATGGCCTCGAGCTTTTTCCTGACGGAGGCCTCGCTCTCCCGCAGCGCCGCCTCTGCCCGCTTGCGAGCCGCAAGCTCCAGCTCCAGCCCACGGGTGCGCTCGGCCACGAGGGCCTCGAGCTCCTCCCTCTCCAGCCGCTGCATCCGGTTCGCCGCCTTGATCCTGGTCATGGCCTGGATCTGCGCGCTCAGCTCCACTTCGTCGAACGGCTGGGATAGGAAGCCCTCCGCCCCCGCTTCCAGCGCCTTGACGCGGGCCTCGCGACCGGTCTTGTGGGCGGTCAGGAAGAGCACCGGAATGGACCGCAGGCGATCGTCTTCCTTTAGCTGGCGGCAGACGGCGTAGCCGTCCAGTCCTGGCATGACGATGTCGAGCAGGATCACGTCCGGGTCTTTGGCCCGGGCCAGCTCGAGTCCTTGCGGGCCGCTGAGGGCCGTCAGGAACCGAGCCTCGGGCAGGCGATCCGACAGAACCGCCTGCAACGTCGTCAGGTTGTCCGGGTTGTCGTCGATCGCCAGGATTTTCATGCCCGCTTCTCCCGGTCGCATTGAACAGGATCAGTCGGTCGAACATTCTATGCCCCGGGCGTCGACGACGACGACCTCGGCGCACGACACGTTGAGACGCAGCCAGTAGCCTCCGATCTCCTGGAGCGCCCGTGCATGAAGGACCGCCCCGTGTTCGTTTCGCGGCCTCGCACGCGGGGAGGTTGTCCGCGGCTACCCGGCGAGGTTCTCCCACACGCGCCGCACGTCCTCCGCGCTCGGGGCGTCCGTCTCCACGACGGCGCGCCGCTCCAGCTGGGCGGCGGTGACGCCCCGGTCGTAGCGGACGCGTCCCGCGAGGCGGGCGCCGGCCTTCACGGCACTCTGCTCGATGCGGTCCGCCATGCCGGGGTCGAGGTCCCACTTGTTCACGCAGACCGCCGTCGGGACGTCGAAGTGCCTCGCGAGGGAGAGGACTCTCTCGAGGTCGTGTTCCCCGGAGACGGTCGGCTCCGTTACCGCCAGGACGAGGGATGCCCCCGTGACCGACGCGATGACGGGACAGCCGACTCCCGGGGGACCGTCGACGAGGACGAGGGGCCGCCCCTTCTCCTCGGCGATCCGGCGCGCCTCCTGCCTCACCGTCGAGACGAGCTTGCCGGAGTTGCCGGCTGCGGTGGCGAGGCGGGCGTGGACCATCGGGCCGCAGCGGGTGGCCGAGACCATCCATTCGCCGGAGCGCCGCTCGGGGAAGTCGATGGCGTGCTCCGGGCAGAAGCGGACGCAGACGCCGCACCCCTCGCACGCCGTCGGGTCGACGGAGTACGTGGCGCGCCCTCCGGCCATCTCGATCCGCCTCACGGCGTCGAACCGGCATTCCTCCAGGCAGATCCCGCAGCCGAGGCACTCCGCCTCGCGGATGACCGCTTCGTGCCCGCTCCGGAACTCGTGCCGCTCGACGACCGTCGGCGAGAGGACGAGGTGCAGGTCGGCCGCGTCCACGTCGCAGTCGGCGACGACCGGACGGTCGGCGAGGATCGCGAAGGAGGCGGTCAGGCTCGTCTTGCCCGTCCCTCCCTTGCCGCTGATGACGACGATCTCCCTCATCCTGCGTGCCTCTCCGCGGGCGACTCCGTCCGCGGGCTTCTCTCCGTGACGATGTAGAAGGTCCTGTCGTCGGTCGTGGCGGTCTTCACCGTCCCTGCGGCGCACAGGTGTTCGAGGTGCTTGAGCGCCTCGGTCACGTGAAGGCCGAGTCCCACGGCCACGTCGGACGCCGTGCAGGGCCGCCGGGCGAGGAGCGTCAGGATCTCCGGCTCGCTCGGGTCCGCGCCCGATTCGCCATGGGATCCCGCCTCCTCTCGGGCCGTCAGGACCTCCACCCGGCCCGGCAGGAGGCTCGCCAGCGCGAGCATCCGGCTCTCGGAGACGGCCCGGGCGAACAGCTCGGCGGGCGGCCGGCTGGCCGTGTTCAGCTGGACCCGTGCCGGTCCGATCCGGCGGACGAGAGCACCGATCTTCTCCACCTGGGCGGGGTAGGCCGTGACGCCGTCGAGGAGGAGAACCTCCAGCCAGACCTCTCCCGGGAAGCGCTTCGTGAACGACTCGAGGCCGTCGACCATCCGCTCGAACGAGATCGCTTCGGCGGGCCGGTTGACCCATTGGAAGAGATGCGCATCGCCTGCGTCGAGAGAGGGGAGGACGAAGTCGGCGCCGAGAAGATCCTCCTGCACGTCCTCCATCCAGAGGAGCGAGCCGTTCGTCAGGACGGCGACCGGGATCTTCGTCAATCCCTTGATCGCCCGGATGAGCGTTCCGATCCCGGAGTGGAGCGTCGGCTCGCCGGAGCCCGCGAGGCCGATGAAGTCGCACGGCTCATCGGCCGCCAGCTTCTCGCGCAGCTCGGAGAGGACCTCTTCGACCGGGACGTATTCCTTCCTCTCCGTCGTCTTCGTCGTCGTGCGGCCGAGCTGGCAGTAGACGCAGTCGTAGCTGCACGTCTTGAACGGGACGAGGTCGACGCCGAGGGACCGGCCGAGCCGGCGGGACGGGACCGGGCCGTAGACGTGCTTGAAAGGGCGCTCCCGGGCGCTCACGCCGCGACTCCCACCCGCGCACGGATCGAGCCTGCGAGGGAGCGGAAGAGGCCCGCGTACTCGGGCAGCGCGTCGACCAGGAGACGGCCCCGGGCGTAGCCTTCGGCGATCCGCCGGTCGTCCGGGATCTCGAGGAGGATCTCGATCCCCTCCTTCCGGCACCAGGCGTGGACCCGGTCGTCGCCGACCCCGACGCGGTTCACGACGACGCCGAAGGGGAGGCGCAGCTCGCGAACGAGGTCGACGGCGAGCGTCAGGTCGTGGAGGCCGAACGGCGTCGGCTCGGTGACGAGGACGACGAAGTCCGTCTCACGCAGCGTCGCGACGACCGTGCACGACGTCCCTGCCGGGGCGTCGAGGATCACCGGAGACCCTTCCCTTATCTGCTTCCTCACGGCGTGGACGAGCGGCGGCGCCATGCTCACGCCGACGTCCAGCCGGCCGAGGGTCAGCGAGACGGTCCCCGCCTTTCGTGTCTCGACGACGCCGATCCTCTCGTCCACTTCCCGGATGGCGCCGCGCGGGCAGACCTTCGCGCACCCCCCACAGGCGTGGCACATGCCGGGGAAGACGAGGGGAGCTTTCCCGACGACGACGATCGCGTGGAACTCGCAGAAGCGCCCGCACTCGCCGCACGCGTCGCAGAGAGCCTCGTCGACGGACGGGATCTTGATGAAAACGGGGACCTCGTTCCCCGGCTCGCCACCGAGGAAGAGGTGGGCATTCGGCTCCTCGACGTCGCAGTCGAGGAGCTGAACCGGAACGCCCCAGGCACGAGCCAGGTTCACGGCTACCGTCGTCTTGCCGGTTCCCCCTTTGCCCGAAGCGATTGCGACCTTCATGCGTGGTGGCCCGCCACGTCCGCTTCGGTCTGCTCGACCAGTGCTCCCGACCGGTACTGGGCCAGCGCCTCCCCGACGGTGGCGGCACGACAGGAGTAGACCTTGATGCCGGCCGTGCGCAGGACCGCGAAAGCCTTCGGGCCGCAGTGGCCCGTGACGACGGCCCCGGCCCCGGCGCGGGCGACGCTCTCGGCGGCCTGGATTCCCGCTCCCTGGCTCGCGGCTCGGCCCTCTTTGTTGTCGATGAGCCGGGCCAGCCCGGCCTCGAGGTCGTAGAGGAGGAACTTCGGCGCCCGGCCGAACCGGGCGTCCAGCGGGGCGTCGAGGCTATCTCCCGAAGTTGAAAATACGATATTCATCGTTTCCCTTTCGTTCAATCGTAGGCCGCCTGGATCGCCCGGTCCTCGTTCAGGAGTGGACCGGCGAGCTCGGCCATCTCCTTCTGCTGCCAGAAGGGGAGCTGCTCGTGGACCTTCCGGTACTTCTCTGGGACGGGGTGCGTCCCGACCACCACGGGCAGGCCGTACGCGGTCTCGATGTACTGCTTGAACTCGCGGATGTGGGGGCAGGGCGGGTACCCGACGACGAGGCCGGTGGCGAGGTGGATCGCCTCGGCTCCGTTCTTCTTCATCTCGGCGGGGACGTACTCGACGTTCCCGCCCGGGCAGCCGCCGCAGGTCGAGTAGCCGACAATCTCCAGCGGCTCTCCGGCCGGGTAGGCCGAGAAAGCGCCGCGGCGTTCGCGCATCGACCGCAGGCACTTGCCGCCACCGCAGTCCTTGTAGCGGGCGCAGATGATGATCCCGATCTTCGCCATCACTTCTCTCGCGCTGGATCGGCGGGCGGGACGCCGTGGCCGGCTCCTCCCCGAATCCTCCTGCGGCGCCCGCCGTGGCCCGCTCCGGGCGCGGCGTCGCCGGGAGTCTCGGGGCTGCTGGCCTTGGCAGGCGTCCCGCCGCCGCCGCAGTGACCCCTTCCGCGGCCGGTCCCCGTACCCCGCCCCTTCGGTCCTGTTCCATCTCTTCTGGGCATGATGCGATCTCCTTTCAGGTGGCCCGCGTCATCGCGGTGCCGCATTTCGGGCACGTCCTCTGAACGCAGGGAATTCCGCGCTCGTGAGGCTCGGAGTGTCCACAAGCAGGGCAAAGGCATGACCCGACGTCTCCTCGCCCGAACCGTCCCCTGACTCGCGCGCGGCGACGACCGCCGCAGCCGGGCATCGTGAAGGCCGGCTGGTCGAGGCCGCCGCCGAGCCACGCCTGAACGACCTCGTCCCGCTCGCCGGAGACGAACGAGATGACCCGGATGCCGGAGGCGGCGACCACCTCCCGCATCGGCCGCGAGATCGCCCCGCAGACGAGCGTGTCGACGCCGAGGCCGGCGAGGCGAGCCACCATCCGATCCGGCGGCCCCGGGGGGAGCGACTCTTCCGCTCTCGAAACGACGCGCCCGGACTCGGCTTCCACCACGTGGAGATCCCGCGCCGTGTCGAAGACGGGTGCGATGCGTCCATCCCAGAAGGGAAAGGCCGCTTTCGATCGGTTGGAGGGTCGGCGTCGGTCCACGGGGAGGGAAGAGCAAGCGCGGAGCCAGCACAGGGCCTGAGCCCGAAATATCTTCGAAATGACGTCCGGAAAACAGGATGCGTGATCCCGAGGCAGGGCCTGACGACGTGCCGGAGTAGCGCTGCGGCTACTCTGTTCGGGGGCTACGGAAGCGCTCGTGCTACTCCGCTGGATCCCGAGCCAACCGGCCGTCCCGCCCGGGGAGCTCGATGCCGAGCTTGCGGATCCGCCGGAAGAGCGTCGTCTTGTGGATGCCGAGCTCCTTCGCCGCTGCGAGGCGGTTGAACCCGTGCCGCTCGAGGGCCGTGCGGATCGCCTGGGCGTCGAGGACGGCGTGGGCGGACCGGATGTCCAGCCCGCCGGCGCCCGACGAGGCGCGGCCCGTCAGCTCTTCGGGGAGGTCGGCGATACCGATATGCCTGTCGCCGCAGACGACGAAGGCTCGCTCGACGACGTTCGCGAGCTCGCGGACGTTCCCGGGCCATTCGTGCGCCATGAGGAGCGACAGGGCCTCGCCGGTGAACCCTTTCACGGAGCGCTTCTGGAGCCGGTTGAAACGCGCGATCAGCTCGTCCACGAGAAGAGGAATGTCCTCCTTCCTCCGGCGCAGCGGGGGCAGCTCGACGCGGACGACGTTCACGCGGTAGTAGAGGTCCTCCCGGAAGAGCCCTTCGCGCATCCGCGCGGCGAGGTCCCGGTTCGTGGCGACGATCACGCGCGCATCCGTCGTCTCGGACCGGTTCGCGCCGAGGGGCTCGTAGGTCCGCTCCTGCAGGACCCGAAGGAGCCGCACCTGCAACGCCGGGCTCACCTCGCCGATCTCGTCGAGGAAGAGGGTCCCTCCCTGCGCGATCGCGAACCGGCCCTGCCGGTCCCTCGCGGCGCCCGTGAACGCGCCGGCCCGGTATCCGAAGAGCTCCGACTCGAGGAGCGTGTCGGGAAGCGCGCCGCAGTTCACCGCGACGAACGGCCCACGGGCCCTGGGGCTGAGCGCGTGGATCGTCCGCGCCACGAGCTCCTTGCCGGTACCGGTCTCGCCGAGGAGGAGGACGGTGCTCGGGCTCGCGGCGATGGTCGGAAGCGCCTCGAAGAGCCTCTGCATGAGCGGACTGCGGCTGGAGAGGTCCCCGACGCGGGACTTCCCCTCGAGCTCTTCCCTGAGAGCCTCCACGTCGGAGAGGTCGCGAAACGTCTCCGCCCCGCCGGTCACGTTGCCGCGCGTATCCCTGAGGACGGCGGTCGAGATGCTGACGGGGACCCGGGTCCCGTCCGCCACGACGATGTATCCGGACTTCCCGATGATCGGCCGGCCGGTCTTCAGCGTCCGCTGCAGGGCGCACGAGGGCCCGCACATGCTCGAGCGGAAGACCTCGGCGCAGCGCCGGCCGATCGCTTCCTTCCGCGAGACGCCGGTGATCTTCTCGGCGGCCCGGTTGAACGACGTGATGCGCCACTCGGCGTCGACCGTGAAGACGCCGTCGGAGATGCTCTCGAGGATCGCGTCGGTCGTCGCCGGCTTCCGCACGGTCACACGATACCTGTGCTTCGTTGCATCGGTCGAGGAGACTCGAGTCCCCAGGCGCCCGCCGATGCGAAGGGCAACGCGGGGAGCGGAGCGACGCACGCCGCCCGGCTCCCCGCGGCCCTCTTCCCGCAAGCGGGGCCTACTTCTCCTGAGAGGGTTTCCAGACCTTCCAGACGTTTCCGACGAGGTCGGGCCCGGGCTTGAGAACGAGATCGCCCGGCATCCAGCCCGCGGGCGTCGCCTCCGTCCCCTTGGAGGCGCGGACGAGCTGGAACGCCTGCACCTGTCGGATCGTCTCGGCGAGCTTGCGGCCGACGGGAGGCGTCATCACCTCCATCGCCTGGATCACGCCGTCGGGGTCGATCAGGAACCGTCCCCGGAGCTCGATTCCCTGGCCCTCGTCCCAGACGCCGTAGGCGCGGCCGATGTTCCCGGCCTGGTCGGAGGCCATGTGGAACGGGACTCCGCCCTCGACCATCTTCACGAGCTCGTGGTCGTTCCACATCTTGTGTACGAAGTGACTGTCGACGCTGACCGAGATGACCTCGACCCCCAGCGCCTGGAGCCGTGCGTAATTGTCGGCGACCGCCGACACTTCCGTCGCTCAGACGAAGGTGAAGTCCCCCGGGTAGAAGCAGAGGAGGACCCACTTGCCTGCGAAATCGGCGAGCTTCACGGGGGTGAAGCCGCCACGGTAGTAGGACGGGGCTGTGAATTCAGGGGCCTTCTGCCCCGGGCGTGCCGTCACGAGGACCTCCTTCTTCAGAGTGGATTCCGGGCTGGGAGCGGGCGGAGCCCCGTCGCTGGAGACGGCGCCCGTCACACGGCCGCAACCCTGGGGTTCGCTCATCGCGGCTCCTTTCCGGCCCCCTCGGGGCCGTGTCCATCCTACGCCGCACCCGGCGGTTTCACGCTGGTTCTCTTGTGTTTCGTCATTTCGTCATGTCTCCGCTCGATGGTCAGGAGCCGGACCCCCTCGACCTGCTGGAACGTCGCCCCCTGCCCGACGGTCCTGAGCACCGCCTCCTCGTCCACGACGCGCGCGCCCGAAACGAGGTTCGCCCCGTGGTCGAAGAGCATTGGCGACAGGGGGGTGCTCGGCCCCAGAACCATCACGAGGGATTCCGGGCGGCAGAGCGCGAGGAGGCCGTCCAGGGTGCCGTTGACGAGTGCGCTGCCGGTGATCGCGACGACGTCGGCCTGCGGGATCAGGGTCGCCGCGCTGGAGGCGGGGTACTCGCCCTCGGAGGGGCGCTGCTCGAGGACCCAGAGCTCTCCGACCTGCTCGCGCAGCCGGGGGATGAACGGGAAGCTCCCCACGATCGCCACGGTCCGCCCACGCCCACGCTCGGCGAGGACGCGCGAGGCGTTGACCTCCACGGCGCTGCTTTCGTCGAGGTCGAGGAGCGAGTTGATGGCCGCCACGCCGATACCGGCCTCCACCGTGTTGCCCGAGCGGGCGTACTCGGCCAGCTCCCGGGCGCTCTTTCGGTGCAGGCGGCCGACATCGCGCACGGCCGCGTGGCCGTGCGGCCCGTCGCCGGGGATCGTGGACGCCAGGCCGCAGCCCCGGCTGCAGACGACGGTCCAGTGGACGCCGACGAGGACCGTGCGCACCGGCGCGTCGGGCAGCGTCGCCAGAAGGTCGTCGAGAAGGCTCATGCCGTTTCCTCCCAAAGCCGTCCCAGGCGGCTCCGCCGGGCGGGACACGCGGTCATTCCGGCGGCCCCGACATTGGGATGATCGTCGGGTCTCCCGTCCGATTGTCGATGACGGAAGCGTAGGCGACGGCCTCCCCGCCGACCGTCCTCACCTCGATCCGGGCCCACGCGATCGGCGCGTCCCCCGCGCCGCACGAGGCGAAAACGTCGTTCTCCTGGACGAGGCCGCCGGGGGGTACCGTCACGAGCTTCTCGGTCCCGAGCCCGGTGCCGTCGGCCGCGCGCAGGAGGATTGCGACGCTCACCGGGCTGGCGCCGGGATTGGCGAGGCCCACGTTCGTCCTCGTCGAGGCGGTGCGCTTCAGCTGGGGGAGGACGCCGGGCCTTTCCGGGGTCAGCGCCCCGGACCGCTCGATACCCGCGAGATGTGCTCCGAAGGAGCCTTGTGCCGTCACGTTGAACGTCCGGGAGGAGACGACGAGGGGACCGTCCGAGCGGAAGTGGAGTGCGCCCGAGACCGCGGAGGCCGTGTCGAGGTCGAAGAGGGAGACCAGGACGTCGGACCAGGCCCGGGTGCCGGGTGCGACCCGCTCGGCCTTCGTGACCGGCTCACCGCCTCCTGCCGGGACGAAGCGGACGTCGACGGCCACCTCGGTGCCGGAGGCGTTGACGACGGCGAGGTCGGTCCGCCAGAGGCTCTCGAAAGCCCCCGGTGCGTGCGCCGCCGCGGCTACGGTTTGCTCGAAGGCGGGTACGGACCGGGCGGTGCCGCTCGGCGGTGGGTGCATCGGGACGATCGTCGGGTCTCCCGTCCGATTGTCGATGACGGAGGCATAAGCCCAGACGAGCGCTCCCTGTGTCGTCACCTCGACCGTCGCCCAGGCGAGCTCCCGGTCGCCCGCCCCGGCAACGCCGAAGACGTCGACGACCTGCTCCAGCCCTCTCGGCGGCACCGTCCGGAAGACGGGCTCGCCGAGATTCTCCGAGTTCGTCCCTCTGAGGCGGATCGTCACCGAGGCCGCCGTATCACCCAGGTTCGTCACGCCGACGTTCGTCCGGAAGAGAGCCGTCCGCGTGAGCTGCGGAAGGATCCCCGTCGTCCCGGCGACGAGCCCTTCGACGGCTGTCACGGCGGGGAGATACCCGCCGAACGTCCCGTCCACGGCCTCGCTGAACGTGCGAGAGGAGACGTGAAGCGCCCGGTCGGAGGCGACGCGGACGACACCCGAGGCTGCGGCGGCCGCGTCGACGCCGAAGAGCGATGCGAGGACGTCGGACCACTCGCGGGTTCCCCCCGGAGGGATCTCCGACGTCCGGGTCACGCTCTCGCCCTGGACCGGCACGAACGTCTGGGTGACGCTGGCCGTCGTGGCGCCGGCGTTCACGGCGGCGAGGTCGGTGCGCCAGAGGCTGCCGAAGGCCCCGGGCGCGTGCGAGGCCGCCGGGACGACGGCTTCCCAGGTCAGGACCGGTCCCGCCGCCGTGACCGTGACCGTCGTCGAGAAGTCCATTCCCTCGCCGGAGGCCGAGAAGCGCACGGTCCCGATCGCGCCCGCCGCGGGCGAGCCGACGAGCCGGATCGTGGCGCCGGCCGGCACGGTCCCGCTCGCCGGTGTCACCTCCAGCCAGGCGACGTCGGAGATGGCCGACCAGGTCAGGACGTGGGGACCTTCGAGCGTCACCTGTGTCTCGCCCGCGGCGGGGCCGAGCGTGACCGCGGCAGGGGTCACCGAGACGCCGGCGGGTTGCGCGACGACGGACTGGAGCAGGTCGTACCGGCTGGTGCCGGCCAGGAGCTCGTCGAGCAGGACGGCAGCCCGCACCCGTTGCCTGTCCGCCGTGCCGAGGGACGGAACCTCGATCGTGAGGCTCGCCGTGCCGCCCGGAGGGATGTCGGCCGCGAGCGCTCTGGAGGCTGTAGCCCGGACGAAGGTCTTCGTGAGGCCGATCCGCCCGTCCTCCCACGCGACGAGCCACAACGTCGGCTTCGTGCCGGTGCGGAGCGGTTCGGCGCCGAGGTTCCGGACCGTGGCGTAGACCTGCAGCCCGCTTCCCCACGGGCGGCTCCAGGCCTGGATCGCCGCCCGTGGCGGACGCGCCAGCTCGGCCTCGAGCATCTGCCGGTAGCGGGTGGCGTAGTCGACCGGTCCCTGGCAGACGTCGTAGCCGCTCCCCACGAGGGTGATCGGGAGATAGGGCGACGGACCCGTGTAGGCGGCCCAGAACCTGTCTACCCGGCCCTGGGTAAACGAGTCGAACGGGTACTCGAGAACGACGGCGCGCCCCTCCATCGCGTCCTGGAGCGCCATGACCGACGGGGCAGCGGCCTGGCAATAGGCCCCCGACCCCCTCACGAAGAACTCGAGGACCCCGAAGCGCTCCTCGGCGTGCGCTTCCGTCGAAAGGAGAAGGAGAACCAGCGCTCGTCTCACCGCTTTGTCCATTTGTCCCCCCTCACCCGCTCGGCCTCCTCCTCGATGGCGTCGACCACCTCGGGGAGCGTCAGGTCGCCGACCCAGCGCCGGCCGTTGATGAAGAGCGTCGGAGTCTCCTCGACGCCGTTGACGATCCCTTCCTTCTTGCTCGCCACGAGCTCGTCCCTCGTCGCGGGCTCGTCCATCCGGATGACGAAGAGCCCCGGGTCGAGGCCCGCCTCTCTTGCCCATTCGCGCTGCTTCTGGGGGGAGAACTCCGCGAAGCGGCGATAGGAGAGGAGCGCGAAGTCCCAGAACCGGCCCATTCGGGCTGCTGCCGCGAAGGCGAGGCCCGCCTCCGTCGAACCCTCGTGGCCCCGGATCGGAAACGTCCGGAAGGCGAGGCGGGCGAGACCCTTCAGCCGGCCCTTCAGCTGGGCGTGGAGCGCGGGGACGAGCTTGCTGCAGTAGGGGCAACGGGCGCACGCGTAGACGACGACCGTGACCGGTGCGCCCTCGTCGCCCGTGACCGACGCCGCGGCGAGGTCGACAGTCGCCGTCGGACCGCCCCCGACCATGCTTCGGGCCCGGCGGGAGAGAGCACGGCGGATGCGGACCTCGTCCTGACCGGCCGCCACCCGCCGGCAGACGTCGTCCGCCAGGCGGAAGGCCAGCGCGCAGGTCGGACGTGCCGCGAGGCAGCGGCGGATCGTGTCGTCGCAGCAGTCGTAGGGGTGCTCGGTCTCGAGGATTCTCGAAGCGAGCGTCTTTGCGGGTCCCGACAGCGCCTCGCAGGCAGGGGTCTGGGCGAGTGCCGGGGCCGCGACGCACGCGAGGAGCGCGGCGAGGATCACGTCACGCATGGGCTCCCTTCCACTTCTGGTAGCCGTCGAATCCGAGGAAGCCGCGGTCGCAGCAGAGCACGAGAACGCTCAGCCCCAGCCAGGCGAGGTCGCGCACCACCGTGAGCCACGAGATGGGGTCGCTCTCGGCCCCCTGGGAGGCGAAGCAGCCGCACGACATGTCGAGCCCCCGCGCGAGCGCAATCACGAGGGCCGCGAGGAAGACGGCCACCATGGCGGCGACGAGGAGAGCCGCGGCTCTCACCCTCGCTCCCAGGAGGAGCATGAGACCGGCCACCAGCTCGACCCAGGGGAGGACGATCGCGACGGGGTTCACGAGGGCGAGCGGAAGGATGCCGTAGGTTGCGACGTCGATCGCAAAGTCGTGCGGAACGGCGATCTTGTGGAGCGACGCCAGGACGAAGAGCCCTCCGAGGTACCAGCGGGCGGGCAGCGCGAGCCAGGCGGCGATGGCGTGCCGGCTCACGAAGCACCTCCCGGGACGAGCGCGGGTGCACCGCCTCGCACGTACCCGACGTTCCGGATGCCTCTCCCGGAGATCTCTCGGCCGAGATGCTCACCGCTGTCGGGACGGCCTCCGTCGCCATAGACGACGACTCGCGTGGCGCCGCTCGCGGCGATCCTCCGGGCGAGCTCGTGCAGCGCGGCCTGAGGGAGCGGGTCGAGCCAGTCGTACGGCACGTTCACCGCCCCCGGAACGTGACCCCTCCGGTAGGCGCCGGGGTCGCGCGCGTCGACGAGAAAGACGCGTGGGCCACGCAGCGAGGAATCGGAAGGCTCCACGGGGGCGACCGGACCGCCCGGCTCCGGGCACGGCACGAGGACCTCGTAGGGCTCGGGCGCGACGAGCGGCAGGCCCGCGGGACGGAACGCGTTCACCGCGAGGGCGACGAGGCCGGCCGAGGCCGCGATGACCGCGGCTTCGGCGAAAGTGCGGCGCCAGGCCGGCCCGGCGGGGGAGGCGCCGGCGGGAACCAAGGCGGAGGCGGCCGGAGCGGAGGCGGCCGGGGCGGAGGGGGGCGTCGGTTCGATGAGGCTCATCGGACCCCGCAGCTCGAGCCGCGCCGCAGCTCTTCGTCCTGCCGGAGGAGGTCGATGATCTTCTCCGCCTCGCTCGCTTCGCCGGGGCCGAGGCCCCACTCGAGCGGGACGTGGCCGGGCGGGGAGACGGCGGGAGGAGCGGACGGATCGGCCCCGAACCCGACGCGGACGAGGAGCCGGGCGCGGGCCTCCGTGTAGTCGAAGTCGAAGCCCGGGCGCTCGTCGGCCGTGGAGTCCCTTCGGGAGAGCTGGCCCTCGAGGCCCACCCTCAGCCCACGCCACGCCGGAAGCCAGATGCCGAGGGTGGCCTTGCCTGTCAGGTCCCGTCGCCGCTCCGTCGTGCCGAAGACCAGGAGCCCTTCCGGTCCGCCGGAGTGCAGGTAGTCGTCCCAGCTCCCGCTGCCCGAGAGGCGCGCCCAGACGCCACCCGGCAGGGGGAACCGGACGGCGAGCGCGAGGGAGGCCCCGAGCAGGTCGTACGCCTCCGAGCGCGCCGTGGCGCCGCGCAAGGTCGCCCCAATAACCGCCGGGGCGCCCTTGACGACCCGGAGCGGTCCGCCGAGCCCGAAGTCCCACTCGTTCCGGGTCCTGCGTTCGTCACGGTAGACACGGTGCCCCGCGCCGCCGAAGAGGAGTCCTCCCGCGGTCGACTCGATCTCGACCTCTCCCCGGTGGGCTTCGGAGTAGAGCGAGGGGCTCTGGTCGAGGTGGAGGACCTCGGCCCGCCAGGCCGCGAGGGCGCGGTACCGGCCCAGGGTCGCGAGGCCCCCGACGCGGCCGCCCAGGAGGAGGCTGCTCAGCTCCCGGTACTCCTCGTCCGCGAGGAGGTGCCCCTCCCGTCGAGCTCGACGACGGCGCGGATCGACGAACAGAGCCGGGGCGCGAACCGGAGCCGGACCGTCCCGTCGGCGAGCCCGCTCCCGGTCCCCTGTCCACCAGGATCGGTCGGCGCGCCCGCCAGGGCGTTCGAGGTGGCGCCTGCGGCGAGCTCGAGCTCACCGGAAAGGGGCTCGATTCGCCACGGGTCGAGCCGCAGCCCGAGCGCCGAGAAGGCGCGGTGGTCCTCCGGGTAGACCGGGGTCGAGCGGCCGATCCCCGAGAGGAGAGAGAGCCCTCCCGGGTCGTCGCCCTCGAGGTCCGCGAGGTACGCGCCGAGGAGCGCCCGGCGGGATCGGCCCGGCCCCTCCCGGGGCGGCGGGCCTGCGGCGAGGACGTTCTTCGCGAGCTCGGGATCTCCCTGGCGCAGGTGGACGAGGACGAGCCAGGAGCGGGTCTCGGCGTCGTCTGGTCGCCGAACGAGGGCGGCGCGCAGCGTCGACTCGGCCCAGAAGAGGTTCCCTTCGAGGAGATAGGCGCGCGAGAGGAGAAGCGGGAGCGCCGGGTCGTCCGGGTAGCTCCGGACAGCATCCCGCAGGTGCTCGATCGCCCCGCGCAGTTCGTTCGATTGCAGGAGCTGTTCCGCCCGGGCCCGCGCGCACGGCGCGTCGCAGGGGCCTTCCGCCGTCGCGGCGCCGATCGCCAGCGCGAGGAGAATCGCGAAGGAGGTCACGGCGACCGCCGGTTGCCGTGGACCGCCGAGCGCGGCCAGCGATGTCGTGGGGAGGGGCCCGTCCGCATTGCCATTCGGCGACTCGGCGTCCGTGTCGGCGGAGCGCTACAGGGGAAGGACCTTCCTGGCGATCGATTGCGCCGCGAGGATGTCCCCCATCCCTCCGACGATGCCGACCCGGACCTTCTCCGCCAGTCCAAAGAACTCGAGGCACGTCTTGCAGAGAATCAGGTGGACCCCTCGCTCCTCGAGCTTCGCGAGCTGCTCGAGGACGGGAGATCCCTCGACGGCGAGCTTGACGCCGTCGGTGTAGAAGCAGATCGCCCCTGGCAGTTCCTTCCCCTGGAGGAGGAGAGTGAGCCACGTGCCGACGAGCTTCTTCTGGAGCGCCGGCTCGGCCGAACCCATCCCTTCGCGGGTGATGACGACGAGCGTGTCTTTCATGTTCCCTCTCGTTCGCCCCGGGGGGCGGGTCGTTTTCAGTAGCTGTGGTCGCCGAGCTTCACCTTGCCGCGGAAGGTCCAGTAGATGACCCCGGAGTAGGTGAGGACGAATGGCATTCCGACGGCCGCGATGATCAGCATGATCCCGAGGGTTTTCGGGCTCGAGGCCGCGTTGAAGATCGTCACGGAGCGCGTGGGGTCTCCCGTCGCCGTGACGAGATTCGGGTAGAGGGCGAGGCCGAAGAGGGCGACGAGGCCGGCGATCACGCCGCCCGAGGAGAGGAAAGCGAGTCCCGGTTTGTCGCGAAAGAGGCAGCGGGGGATGTTCGCGACGGCGAGGACGGTGCCGACGACGACGACGATCGCCCAGGGGAAGCGCCGGAAGTTCTCGGTCGCCCGCGGGATCAGCGCGACGGTCGCGATCGTCGTGAGCATGAACGTGACCATGAAGAGGCCCCACGACCGCCACATCCACTCGCGAAGCCGCTGCTGGAACTCCCCCTCGGTCTTCAGGTAGAGGAAGAGCCCGCCGTGCATCGCGAAGAGCGAGACCGTCATGACGCCGACGAGGAGCGGGTAGGGGCCGAGCTGGTCGAGGACCGAGCCGGTGAAGTTGCCGGCGTCGTCGAGCGGGACGCCGATCATCGCGTTCCCGACCGCGACGCCGAAAAGGAGCGAGGCGGTGAAAGAGCCGCCGAAGAACGCCCAGTCCCAGAAGCGTCGCCACGCGGGCGACTCCATCTTCGACCGGAACTCCATCGACACTGCGCGGGAGATGAGCGCGATGAGGAGGAGCATGAACGCGGTGTAGAAGCCCGAGAAGACCGACGCGTACGCCTCCGGGAACGCGGCGAAGAGGGCGCCGCCGAAGGTGACGAGCCAGACCTCGTTGCCGTCCCAGAGCGGACCGATCGAGTTCATGGAGATTCGCCGCTCGAGGTCGGTGCGGGGTACGAACGGGTGGAGGATTCCGACGCCGAGGTCGAATCCGTCGAGGAGGGCGTAGCCGGTCAGGAGGACCCCTTCGAGAATGAACCAGGTCACGCAGAGCGCTTCGTAAGACATCGCCGCCTCCTCAGCCCCGCGACCCGTCGCCGCCGGTCATTCGACCCTCGTGCCCGGCCCGGAGGCCCGCCGCGGCGAGCGCCCCGTCGGGCACGGCGGGGGAATCCCCGGGGGGTTCCTCCGGCCCGTGCTTGATCTTCCGGTCGAGGATGAAGACCCAGACCGCACCGAGGGCGAGATAGATGAGGCCGAACCCGACGAGCGAGCCGAGCACCTGGCCGGCCGTCACGTTCGGGCTGGCGGCGTCGAGGGTCCGGAGCCCTTCTCGCTCGTCGTAGACGACGTGCCCGGCGGGACCGACGACGAGGTCCGAGCCGTCGGCCGTCCACGTCACCTTCGGGTGGACGATCCACGGCTGCCGTCCCACTTCGGCTGCGACCCAGCCGAGCTCGTTGCCGACGATCGGCAGGAGGACGGCCGGCACGAAGAGCCAGAGAAGCCAGCGGGTCTGGTAGAGCGTGCCGCGCCACCTGAAGAAGGCGGCGAGGAGGGTCAGGCCGACGAAGAGCGTCCCGAGCCCGACCATCACGTGGTAGCTCTGGAAGGTGATCCCGACCGGCGGCCGGTCCTCGGGACGGAAGCGGTCGAGGCCGACGACGGGCTTCGACGGGTCTCCGTGGAGGAGGAGGCCGAGTCCGCCGGGGATGGCGACCCCGTACCTCACCGACTGCGCGGAGTCGTCCGGGAAGCCGAAGAGGTTCATGTCCGCAGGCCCGGTCCGGTAGTGCCCCTCGAACGCCGCGAGCTTCGCCGGCTGGTGGCGGTAGACGCTTCCCGCCTGGCCGTGCCCGGAGACGAACATCGCGAGCGCGGAGACCGCGGCGAGAGCGAGGCCGCCGTCGAACGAGCGGCGGGCGAACTCCGTGTGGCGTCCCTTCAGGAGGTACCAGGCTGCGATCGACATGACGAAGAAGGCGCCGACGAGGAAGGCGCCGATCCAGACGTGGACGAGGCGGTGGACGGTGGACGGGTTGAAGACGAGCGCCCAGAAGTCGACGATCTCGGCCCGCAGCACGGGCTCGCCGTTCCTCACCAGGGGGACTCCGTTCCTCAGGACCGGCACGATGTGGTGGCCCGCCGGCGTCTGCTGCCAGCTGTTCGCCACGACGATCCAGACCGAGGAGAAGATCGAGCCGAGGGAGACCATCAGGGTCGAGAAGAAGTGCATCTTCGGTCCGACCCGGTCCCAGCCGAAGACGAGGACGGCGAGGAAACCCGACTCGAGGAAGAAGGCGAAGATTCCCTCGGCCGCGAGCGCCGAGCCGAAGACGTCGCCGACGAACCGCGAGTAGGTCGCCCAGTTCGTCCCGAACTGGAACTCCATGACGATCCCGGTCGCGACGCCGATCGCGAAGTTGAGGGCGAAGACCTTCGTCCAGAAGCGCGCGGCCGTCTCGTAGATCGGGTCGCGCGTCCGGAGGAAGGCCCCTTCGAGCCAGACGAGAACCACGCCGAGACCGATCGCCAGCGGAGGGAAGATGTAGTGGAACCCGATGCTCACCGCGAACTGGATGCGGGAGAGAAGCACGACGTCCATCGGGTACCTCCGTGGTGGCGACGCCACCCTCGAGTCGACGCCGGATCAGGAGAACGAGCGGCGCGCCCTCGCGAGGGTTTCGCACATATGCTCGTTATAGTCAACCGCGGACCGTGGGCGGGGCGCCGCGCCTCCCTCCGGACGCAGTCCATGGCACGATAGGGAAGCGTGACGCACCAACCCTTCTTCGAGCTCACCAGCTGCGGATCCCGAGCCCTTCGCCTCGGATCGGCCGGAGGCTGAGATTCCGCGCCGCCCGTGCCCCCGGCGAGTCGCCTCGCCCCCTCGACACACCTACTTCAAGCCGGCCGGCGTGCCGATGTCGGTGCTCGACGAGATCGAGCTTTCGATCGACGAGTTCGAAGCCCTCCGCCTCGCCGACCTCGAAGGGCTCTACCAGGAGGAGGCAGCGGCGCGGATGGAGGTTTCCAGGGCGACCTTCGCGCGGATCGTCGCGGCCTCGCGAAAGAAGGTCGCGACCGCGCTCGTACAGGGGAACGCCCTGAGGATCGGTGGGGGCCCGGTCGCGTTCGCTGGCGAGAGGTCCTTCCGCTGCGAGTCCTGCCGTCACGACTGGACCCTGCCTTTCGGCACCGGCCGGCCCGCGGGCTGCCCCGCCTGCTCGGCTCGGGAGTTCAGGCGGGTCGATGCGGGGCCGGGCCCGAGATCCGGACCCTCCGGCGGGCGGCCGGGGAAGCTCCCGGCTCGCAGCTGACGTCGGCCCGACTCCGGACTGACCGGCCTCGGATCAGTCGAAACGTTTCGCATCGAGCTTCCCGGGCGTGTCGACCTTGACGTCGTCGAAGCGGAGAATGCGGCGTCCCTTGTGGTCTGCGAGGAACTCCTCCGCCTCATCCCGGGAAGCGAGCGGCACCAGCTCGTGTCCCATCGGTCCCAGGACATCCGATCCGACGACGTAGAAGGCCGACCGGGCGTCGACCCGGGTCAGGCCGTAGTACTCGGTCACCCAGATCCGTGCGATCCGCGGCGCCGGGCGGCTCCCGCCCCCTTTCCGGAGCTGGAAGAGATACTTGAACAGGTCCTTGGCGCCGTCGAAGAAGCGGACCGGGCCGTCTTCGACCTCGAGGATCGCAACCCAGCTCGGGTACTTCGCCACCAGCATCCCGCAGACGGGGCAGACGTCGCGAGGGCCGGGCGTCGGGGGAGCGCCGCTCGCCCCGCGCGCCGGTTGCCGCAGGACCAGGGCGGCCACCGCCGCCAGGAAGCGGCGGCGTCCGCTGGAGAACGGGAGCGTTCTCACGGTCAGGCCGAGAGCACGAGCCGGTTAGCCTTTCGGCTCGGCCTTCATCCGGGCCCGGCGTTCCTCGCGGTTCTTCCGGATCCGGGCCACGTCCTTCGCCATGTCGGCGTAGGCGGCCAGAAGGGCCTGGTCGAAGCCCGAGATCTCGCCCCCCTGCGCAGCCTGCGCGGCCTTCGCCGCCGCCTCGCTCCCGTAAGCCACCTTGCTGCGCGCCGTCATCACCCCCTTGGCGCTGCCGCCGATCAGGAACGCCGCGCGGTCGGCCTCCACGAGGGGCTTCACCTCGGCCTCGGAGGCGTTGTCTCCCACCCAGACGCCCTTCGGCTCGGCGTCGATGTTGATCGCGAGGCTGATCGCGGTGCAGTGAATCGAGCAGGTGCCGTCGGGAACGTCGTTCGAGTAGTGGATCAGCATGCGGGAGTGGTGGAACTGCCTCCGGTCCATTCCGCAGTACGGGCACCGCGGGAGCTTCGCGAGGTCGTTCTCCTGGGGCCTCGGGTCGGGCGGGTTCTTCGGGAGGAACTGGGCGGGCGTTCCGTCCGTTTCGCACTTGCCGACCGAGGGCGCGGCCGCGGCGGCGAGGGCCAGGGGGGCGGCTCCCGCTGAGGCGAGGACGAGCTTCAGGGCATCCCGACGTTTCATGACGTGTCTCCTTTCGAACCAGATCACCAGAGGACGAGCTTCCGCATGACCCGCGTGTAGGTCAAGCCCTGCCACACCTGCAGGGCTCCCATGAGGATGATCAGCGCCGCGGCCCCCTTGAGGAGCGCCGCGCGCGTCGACTGCGACAGCCGGCCGAAGAAGAACCCGACGGCGACCATCGACGGCAGCGTGCCGGCTCCGAAGGCGGCCATCAGGAGCGCCCCCGAGACTGCCGATCCGGCCGTGGCGGCCTGCACCGCGATCGACAGCGTCAGCGAGCAGGGCATCAGCCCGTTCGCCAGGCCCGCGAGGAACGCCGGTCGCCAGGGGACCCCGACGGCAGGGGTGGAGGCGGCGCCCGCCGCTATCGGAATCGGCGGGCTCCCGGCACCCGGCGTCGTCGGGGCTCCGGAAGCCGGGGAGAACGCCCGGCGCCCGAGCGCCGCCGCCCAGGCGACGGGAGCGAAGCCGAAGCTGACCTGAAATGGAAGGACGCCGAGCAGGTCGAGGCCCAGCACGATGACGACCAGCCCCGCGACGATCTGGAGCACCCCCTGAAACAGCCCGAAACGTCCGCTCTGGGTGAGCGCCTCGCCGAGGCCGCCCGCCAGGGCCCCGACGGCCACGTACACGCCGACGCGTGCGGCGTGGTACGCGACGTGCGCTCCCGGCCGCCGAGCCGCCGGACCCATCCGCAGGAAGCAGGTCGAGACGAGGGCTCCGCACATGCCGAGGCAGTGGCCGCTTCCGAGGAGGCCCGCCAGCGCCGCCAGCCAGAGCGTCATCGGGAGCCTCGCCCGGCGGCGAGCAGCTCCCGCGCGAGCCGCTCGAACGTCGCCGCATCGGCTTCTCCGACGAGCCGGCTCCGGACCTTCCCGCTCGGAAGGACGAAGAACGTCGTCGGCAGTCCCTTGACGCCGTAGTGCCTGGCCGTGGCCGCCGGCTCGTCGAGGAGGGCCGGGTAGCGGAACGCCACCCGGTCGACGAACGCCTCGACCGATGCCCGGTCCTGCCCGACGTTCACCGCGAGCACCGAGAGCCCTTCGGCGGCGAGGCGGGCCGCCACCGGGTCGATCTCCTTCATCTCCTTCTCGCAGTACGGGCACCACGCCGCCCAGAAACGGATCACGACGGCGCGCCCCGCGAGGTCCTCTGGGAATCGCACCGTCTCTCCCGCGAGCGTCGTCAGCGCGAACGGGGGCGCCGCGTCGCCGCCAACGACCGGGACGCCCCCTTCCCCGCATGCCGAGAGGGCCAGGAGGAGCGCCAGCGACAGGGCGAATCGTCTAGCCATGCGCGAGGAGCTTCAGACCGGACGACGCGACCTGCCACGCCATCAGGAGGAGGACGAGAACGAAACCGCCGAGGGCCACGCCCGCCAGCGCCCGCGTGGCGCTCCTGACTCTCCCGGCCGACGCCGGGCCTCGCTCCCGTGCCGAGGCGAAGGGGGCGAGGGCCGCGGCTGCGAGCGCCGCGGACGTTGCCGCCAGGAGCGGCACGTAGAAGGCGTAGCCCCGGTAGCCGTACTCCGGCTTCAGCAGGCAGAAGGGACAGTGATGGTGGGGATCCTCGTAGACGTAGAGCGACACGAAGGCGACGATGCCGGCCAGCGCCACCGCGAAGGCGAGGATTCCCGCGACCCCCAGGGCGAGACCTCCCTGCCCACGATGCACGGTTCGGGCCGCGACGGCGGCCGTGCCTCCCAGCAGGAGAAACGTCGCCGTCATCGCCTGGCCCGGCGGCAACGCCGCCAGGTCGCCGCCGACCCCCGGAGCCTGGATCGAAAAGAGGCTGCCGCAGCACGACGTGATCACGTTCGCGTCGAGTCCCAGAAAAAAAGCGAGCTCGAGGCCGAAGGCGAGCAGCAGGACCGGGATCAGCGCGAGAAGGAGGGCGGACCTGGCCCGTGTGAGCGGACGGTCCCGGCACCGTCCGTCCACGGCGTTCATCGTCAGCCAGACGCTGCTCCCGAAGAAGGCCGCCACCTGCGCCAGCAGGGCCGGGAAACCGAAGCCGTCGACCCGCAGCGTCCCGACCGCGCACATCGCGCCGACGAACTGGCTCGCCATCCGGTCGGCGTTGAAGACGAAGAGGAGAAGCGCCACCGACTGCACCGTCAGCAGCAGCGCCATCCCGGTCGACACGAGCGTCGACCTCCGCTCCAGCCGCAGCTGGCGGGCGCTTCCCGACTCGAGATCCCAGTGGCGCCAGACCGCCAGCGCGTGCGGGCCGGCCGCGAGGGCGCCGACGGCGCCCACGCCAGAGGCGAAGAGGAGGGCGAGGATCGACTTCTGGAAGATCACGCGGCGAGCTTCCCGTCGAGCAGGCGGACGACGTGGTCGACCAGCGGCGCCTCGCAGACCCGGGGGTCGTGGCTCGACAGGATGACCGTCCGGCCCTCGTCGCGCATCCCGCCGAGAATCCCGAGAAAGTCCGCCGACAGCGCCGAGTCGAGGTTCGCGGTCGGCTCGTCCGCGAGAACGACCGGCGGATCGTTGATCAGCGCGCGGGCGATGGCGACCCGCTGCTGCTCACCGCCCGAGAGCCTCTCGACGCGTTCTCCCGAGAGCCGGGCCAGGCCGAGCCGGTCCAGAAGCGCGCCGGCCCTGCGGGCGATCTCGGCGTGGGGCCGGCCCGTCGTGTAGGCCGGCAGCATCACGTTCGTCAGGGCGGAGAGGCCGGCCACGAGGTGGAACTGCTGGAAGACGACGCCGAACGTCCGTCGCCGCACCTCGGCGAGGAAAGTCTCCGGCAGGTTCGATACCACCTCGCCCGCCACGCGGACCCGCCCGGAAGTCGGTCGCGCGAGGCAGGCGATGATCGCGAGGAGCGTCGTCTTCCCGGAGCCGGACGGCCCCTTCAGCACCGTGATCCGCCCCTCCTGGATCGAGAGGTCGATCCCTTCGAGGGCCACGAGGGCGTTGTGCCGCCCCTCGTGGAAGACCTTCGTCACCCCCGACAGCTCGATCAAAGCGCTCACGTCGTCCCCCGCATCACCTCGTCCGGGTCGGTGATCGCGGCTCGCCAGGCCGGCACGAGCGTGGCGAGCGTGAACGGGAAAACCGTGAGGAGGCCGAGCGTCAGGAGCGAGACGGCGTCGACGGACGGCGTCAGGACGAAGCGGGGGTAGAGCACCGACCATCCCTTCAGCACGGGGACGATCAGCGCCGCCTCGAAATGAAAGACGTGCACGAAGGCCCCGAGCGTGCCCAGGGAGAAGGCGGCGCCCGAGATCAGCCCTCCTTCCCAGAGCTTCATCGTCAGGACGTCGCGGGTATCCCAGCCGATCGCCTTCAGGATCCCGATCTCGCGCCTCTCGTCGGCGGAGAGCCCGGAGGCCTGGTTCCAGGCCAGGATGGCGAAGGCGGCCACGGCCAGGCTGGCCAGGGCGAGCAGGAGCCCCTCGCGCCAGTCGAAGAGGGCTTCGTAGGTCCGGAGGATCTCCTCGCGCAGGATCACCCTCGTCTCCGGAAGACGCTCGCCGATCTTCCGCGCGACGCTCCTGACTTCGAGCGGGTTGACGACGCTGAGAGCCGCGTCGGTGAAGACGCCGCCGGGGAGCTGGAAGAAAGCCTCCCAGTCGGCGGGGTGCATCAAGACGAGGTCGGCCGCCACCAGGCTGCTCTCGGACGAGAAGACTTTCTTCACCGTGAACACGTGGAGCTCGCCCGCCGCGCTTCGCAGCGCCAGGGTGTCGCCCGTGGAGAGGCCGCGGACGCGGGCGACGCCGTCGCCCACGTGGAGGTCGCCCCGGCCCGGGGACTCGCTGGCCGGAGCCATGAGGGTGTAGGTCGCGCCGAAGACCGGGTCGAAGAAATAGCCCCACCGGCGGCCCTCGATCCGGCTCACGCCGCGGAGCCGGCCGAGGCGGTCCAGGTCTCCCTGCGTCAGGTATGCGTGGCGCCCCGCCTTCAGGTTCTGCACCAGGACCTCGGGGCTGTGCGCGAGGAGCGCGTGCGCCTCGCGCCGGAGGGCGTGCGTGAAGAGCATCGTCGAAGCGAGGACGAAGACGATGCCCGCGTAGACGGTGAAGAGGGCGAGGTTCCGCCCGCGGCGGCGGGCGAGCGCCGAGAGCGTGTAGTCGGCGAGCAGCGCCTGGCGGCTAATCCAGTTGCGCATGGTCGGAAGCGGGTGGAGCCGGGTTGGCGGGAGGGCGAAGGTGCGCCGGCGGTGCGATCACGGCACCGGCCGGGAAATGCTCCAGCGCGAGCGGGTGGTCCTGAAAGGCCGAATGCAGGTCGGCCTGGCTCAAGTGGCGCAGGTAGCGCGCCTCGTTGACGAGAGCCAGGTCGGTCAGGCCGAGGGTCGTGGTGAGACGCTCGGCCTCGGCCCGCGAGGGCCGGGTTCGTACGAGGTCCACCGCCACGGCCACGAGGCAGATCGCCAGCGCCCCCAGCGCGATCCCGAGCGCCCGGACGGGCCGGAAGCGACGAGCCGGCGGGCCGGAAATCGAAGACGAGTCTGGCGGTACGGGCCCCATCGCTGAATTCCCCCCTGCGACTTCCGGCGTCTTCATCTGCCCCTTCTCCGATGATCTCGACGAAAACACTCTCGCACGTCCTTTTCGAAGAAGCTGGATCCGCCCGTCGCCCGGCGCGACGTCAGGGCTCTGCGGGCAACTCCGCCTCGACCTTGCGGCCGGTCGCGAGGAAGACCGGATAGAGGCGCTCCCCCTTTCGGGTGACCGCAGCCGTCTCCACCTCCACGTCGACGAAACCGGCCCCGGCCAGGAGCTCGACGATCCCGCCCCGGTCGAACCCGAGGTGAACGACGCCCCTGGCGTCCTCGTGAAACGTCCCGTCCTCGTGGTCGAGGTCGGCAAGGGCGACGCGCCCGCCAGGCTGGAGGTGGTCGTGGAACCGGGCGAAGAGAGGGGCGAGGTCGGTCACGTGGTGCAGCGTCATGCTGCTGACGACGAGGTGGAAGCGGTCCGGAAGGGAGAGCGGGGCGCCCGGCGGGAGGAGGACGGCGCGGACGCCGTCCAGCCCTTGCTCGAGCACCTTTCGCTCGAAGACGTCCAGCATGCCCCGGGAGGTGTCGACCCCCGTCACTCTCCTCACGAGCGGCCTCAGACCGAGCGAGACGAGCCCCGTGCCGCAGCCGAAGTCGAGGACGTCGAGGTCGTCGGGCAGGGCGCAGCGTGCCGCGATCGCCTCCGTCACCCCCCGCGCCAGGAGGATTCGGCGCTCTTCGGCGTCCCACGTCGCGGCGGCCTGATCGAATCGCCCGGTCTCTGGCATCGGATCCCTCCGTCCCCGCGGAGCCTGGTGGTCACGCGGGCGTGGTTGACCGTAGCACGGGAAACCCCGGGGCTCGTCCGTCCCGCGGGAGCGGTCCACGAAACACCGTTTGCGCCGCCCCAAAGCGAGCATATGCCTATAACATCCTCGGTCGAAAACCGGGACGGCCGCGGCCGTCCGCGCGAGCGGAGGGGGGATGGGCCGTGGGAGCTGACCAGGACCGGAGCCGCGTCGAGATGGTCCTGCCGCCGCCGCGCCCGGTTGCCCAGGCCCACGAGGAGCCCGTGCCGAGCCAGGCCGTGCTCGAAGCCGTTCGGGCGGCCGAGCATCCTCGCTGTTTCATCTGCACCCCCGAAAACCCGGACGGCCTCAAGCTGAGGTTCCGGGTCCAGGCCGACGGCTCCGTCGTCGCCTTCTTTCCCTGTCGTTCCGTCTACCAGAGCTATCCGGCGACTCTCCACGGAGGGATCACCTCGGCCCTTCTCGACGCCGCGATGACGAACGTTCTCTTCTCGATCGGCATCGTGGCGGTGACGGCGGAGCTGACAGTCCGTTTCCTCGCCCCGGTGAGCCTCGACCGGGGAGCGGTCGTCTTCGGGACGATCGAGAAGACGACTTCCCACCCTCTCTACTACGTACGTGCCGAGCTTCAGCAGGACCGCAAGACCCTCGCGCGGGCCTCGGCGAAGTTCCTGGTCAGGGGCTCGGTGTAGGACTCACATGACGAACGCGCCTGACGAACCGAAACCTGCCGCCGGCACCCCCACGGGCCCGGTCCTCTTCTACACCGAGACGCTCCTCGAGCACTTCAGGAACCCGCGGAACGTGGGGGAGCTCGCCGAAGCCGACACCGACGGGTTCGGCCTCGTGGGAGACCCATCCTGCGGCGACCAGATGAAGCTCTGGATCGCGGTTCGCGACGGGCGGATCGCGAAGATCGCCTTCCAGAGCTTCGGCTGCCCCGGGGCGATCGCCACGAGCAGCATGCTGACCGAGCTCGCCGAGGGCAAGCCGATCGAGGAGGCGCGTCGCATCACCGACGACGACGTCATCGAGGCGCTCGGCGGCATACCCGAGAACAAGAAGCACTGCTCCCTCCTCGGCGTGCAGGCGCTCCAGGTGGCCCTCGGGGACTGGGAGGGGCGCCAGGCGGCGAAGGCGGCGCGGTCGTGATCTACCTCGACCACAACGCCACCACCCCGCTCCGGCCGGAGGCGCTCGAGGCGATGCTCCCCTGGCTCGGCGAGCGGTGGGGAAACCCCTCGAGCCCTCACCGATTCGGCCACGACGCCCGGGTGGCCGTGGAGGGGGCCCGCGAACGGATCGCGGCGTGCGTCGGGTGCCGGCCCTCCGAGATCGTCTTCTGCGGCACCGGTACCGAGTCGGACAACCTCGCCCTGCGAGGCTCGGCACACGCCCTCCGCCCCAAAGGCCGGCACCTCGTGACGACGGCGATCGAGCACCACGCCGTCCTCCACACCTGCCGGGCGCTCGAGGCGGAGGGGTTCCGGGTGACGTACCTGCCGGTGAGCGCCGGCGGGGTCGTCGACCTCGACGCGCTCGAAGCGAGCCTCGGGCCCGAGACGATCCTCGTCTCGGTGATGCACGCCAACAACGACACCGGGGTCGTGCAGCCCGTCGAGGAGATCGCCGCTCTTACGCGGGAGCGCGGCGTACGGCTGCACGTCGACGCGGTGCAGACCGCCGGGAAGCTGGCGCGGCGGCCCGGCGACCTCGGCGCCGACCTCGTCACGTTCTCCGCGCACAAGCTCTACGGCCCGAAGGGAGTCGGCGCCCTCTACGTCCGCGAGGGAACGCCTCTCACCCCCGTCACGACCGGCGGGGGGCACGAGCGGGGCTTTCGCGCCGGGACCGAGAACGTCGCCGGGATCGTCGGCTTCGCGGAGGCGGCGGCCCGGACGTTCGACGGCCTCGAGGCGGAGAGCCGGCGGGTGAGCGGGCTCAGGGACCGGCTCGAACGCCAGCTCCTCGAGACGGTCCCGCGCGTGAGTGTGAACGGCGCGGGATCGACGCGCGTGCCGAACACGTCGAGCCTCAGTTTCCAGGGGATCGACGGGGAGTCGATCGTCCTCGGCCTCGACCTCCGCGGCATCTGCGCGTCGACCGGCTCCGCCTGCTCGACGGGAGAGCCGGAGCCCTCGCACGTCCTCCTCGCGATGGGACTCTCGAGGCGCGAGGCGCAAGGGTCGATCCGCCTGTCGCTCGGCCGGGCAACGCGCGACGAGGACGTCGACGTCACGGTCGCCGCCCTCGCGGAGACCGTTCAGCAGCTTCGGAGGATCTCGAGCGTCCGGTAACCCCTCAGTGCTGGTGTCCGCCGCCTCCGCAGGTGTGGTCCTGCGTGAAGCGCTCCAGGCCCCCCTCGAGGAACGACTTCACGGTTGCTTCCACGTTGGAGGCTTTCGTTCCGCGGAAGACCTCGATGCCCACTTCGTTGAAGCCCATCAGGGGGCGCAGCCCCATTCCTCCGGCGATGAGCACGGTGACCCCGTGCCGGGCCAGGTGGTTCACGGGCCCGAGGCAGCCGCCCTGCTCGTGGGGGACGTTCGGCAGGATGCCGACCTGGGCGACCTTGCCCTCGGTCACGTCCACCACGGTGTAGAGGTCGCAATGACCGAAGTGCTCTCCGACGGCGGATTCGAGGCCTCCGGGAAGGGTGGAGGGAATGGCGATACGGGCCTGGATCATGATTGCGTCTCCTTCGAGAGAAATCTCATTTCACCTTGTTCAGGATCTCTTCAGCGGCCGCGACCATGAGGTTGCTGGCCGGAAAGAACGACTGGTAGGGCTGGGCCGAGTAGCTGAGCTCGGCGAGGTTCGTGACCGTCAGTCTGTTCTGGATCGCCAGGGTCATCACGTCCACCTTGTCGGTGACGGGCTCCCCGCTCAGGAACTGGGCCCCGAGGACCCGTAGCGTTCCCTTCTCCGCGATCATCTTCATCCGCACCTTCTTCGCCCCGGGCATGTTGGGGAAGATGGTGGTCAGCTCGGAATGCCCCGTGACCGCCTCCATGGACCCGGGCACTCCCTTTTCGGTGAGCCCGGTTCCGCCGACGAAGTAGGAGCCGATCCTGGTGGCCGCGCCGTTGAAGAACCCGGGGTAGCTCCGGCTCTCGCCGAGCTGGTTCCGGGCGAACACCTTCGCCATCGGGACCGCGTTGGTGGCGAGCTTCCCGGGTGTCACCTGCCCGGTGATTCCGCTGACGAACTGGGCGCAGTCGCCCAGGGCGTAGACGTTCTGAAGGTTCGTCTCCATCCGGTCGTTCACGACGATTCCGTCCTTCCCCTTAACGAGGCCGGACCCCTCGAAGAGGCTCGTGTCGACTCTCATGCCGACGGCGAAGACGACGACGCCCCGCTTCCCTTTCGCCCCTTCCTCCAGAGCGCACTCCCCGGTCTCCCCGAGCTCGATCGTCCGCCCGTCGCTCAGGAGCACCTGCTCGACGGAGTCCGTTCCCCGGAGCTCGACGACCTTGCTGGCGAGGTGGAGCCGGATCCCCTCCTGCGTCAGCGCCGCCTCGGCCTCCTCGACCATGTCCCTGTCCATCATGGCGCTCAGGATCGAGCCGGCCAGGTCGACGAGGTGCGTTTCGACTCCGACGGCGTGGAAGGCCTGGGCGAGCTCGACGCCGATGGCGCCCGCGCCGACGACGACGGCTTTCGAGATCGTGCCGCTCTCGCAGAGGGCCAGCAGGCTGCGCAGGTCGTCCTCGGTCTTGAAGGTCAGGACCCGATTCAGGTCCCTTCCCGGAATCGGGGGGAGGATCGGGACGGCGCCCGTCGCCAGGACGAGCTTGCCCCATCCGTAGGTTCCGCCGTGCTTCGTGTGGACCTGGCGCTTGTCGAAGTCGATCTTCGTGACGGAGTCACGGATGAGAACCGCGCCGGTATCGGTGACGAGACTGTCCTTCTTGAACGTCTTCTCGACGGGGAGGACCTTCTCGATCGCGTAGGGCATTGCGCAGTAGATCATCGAGTGCTCTTCCGGCCGGATGATCCCCACCCGCTGCGTCCCGTTGATCGTCTTTGCGATGGTGATGGCCGCGGGGCCGCCGCCGATGACGAGGATGTCGTAGTGGATCATTGCCTGCTCCGTCGACCTCGAGCTCGGCCCTGATTATGGGCATATGTCCATAAAAATCAACCGACGAGGATCCCCGGCGCGGGTGAGCCGCTCGGAGGCGGAGAGGCCGACCGGAACCCCGCCCGTCACCCGGCAGGAGCGATCGACCGCCCCGCCCGCCCTTCACGAGCGGGCCGGAGAGCGATGGCTGCCACGAAACCCGCCTCCTCCAGGGCCGCAAAGCCACTGTGGGTCGCCAGGAGGACCGTCGCCGGGTGCGCCGCCAGGAGAGCCAGCACCGTCCTGCGGGCGCCCGCGTCGAGCGCCGAGAGCGGCTCGTCGAGGAGGAGCAGCCCGGGCTCGCGGGCCAGGAGCCCCGCGAGCGCGACGAGCTGCTTCTCCCCGCGGGAGAGCCTGGCGACGTCGCGGCTCGCCAGGTGCTCCGCGCCCAGATCGCGAAGCGACGCCCGCGCCCTGTCGAGGGCCGCGTCGGTGGCGCAGCCGTCGTTGACGGGTCCAAGGGCGACGTCCTCGAGGACTCCCGGAAGAAAGAGCCCGTCCTCGGGACTCTGCCAGAGGAAGCCGACCCCGGGTCGGGCCCGGATCACGCTTCGGTCTTCCGGATCGCCGTCCCCCAGGAGGACCCGCCCAGGGCCCTTCCGCAGGCCCGCGATACGAAGGAGGAGCGTCGTCTTTCCCGCCCCGACCGGCCCCGCCAGGAGAGCCTTTGCGCCCGGCACGAGCTCGACCGAGACGCCGGAGAAGGTCTCCGTCTCCGATCCCGGATAGCGGTGGCCCACCCCTTCGAGGACGAGCTTCAGCGGTTCCACGGAAGCCTCCCCGCGACGGCCAGGGCGACGACGAGAGCGGCGGCGGCAGCCCCGGCCACGTCGGCAGGTCGCAATCGAAAGCGCGCCAGGGCCGGCAGTCTCCCCGAGAAGCCTCGCAGCTCGAGGGCCTCGGCCGTCCGGTCCGCCCGCTCGAGGGCGCGCCGGAGCGTCCGGGCGAGGACGAGGGGTGTCGAGGAGAGGACCCCCCGCGCGCCTCGAAAGCCTCCCCGGAGGACGAGCCCCTCGAAGGAGCGGGCGGCGTCGCGACCCGAGGACTCGAGGTGGGACAGGACGATCGCGAGAAAGGCCACCCCCACGCGCCCGAGGCCCGCGCCCTGGAGAGCCGCGAGGAGACGGTCCCATCGAGCCGCCGAGACGGAGACGACGATGGCGACCGAGACGGCGAGCCCCTTCACGACGGCCGCCAGGGCGGGCCCCGGAGAGAGAGGGGCGAGGAGCGCGAAGATCCCCACCGAGCCCGCGAGCGGGAGAAAGCGTCGCCAGTCGAGCCGCATCGCGGCGGCGAGCGCGAGGGCGACGAGGAGGACTCCCGCTGCCGCCGCAACGCCGGATAGCGCCGACAGGGTCGCGGCAACGGCGAAGACGAGCGCTACCCTCGGGTCGAGCCGCATTCCCCAGGCCTCAGTGCGGCCGACGCGCGAGGAGGGTGTAGGAGGAGTCGTCCTCCTCCGCGATCCCCACCTCGAATCCGGCGCTCCCGGCGAGTTGGGCGAGCTCGTCGACCGGCGGAAGGAGGTCCTCGTGGACGGGGGGGCCGGCCTTGCGGTGAACCTCGGCGAGCCGCTCCCGGCCGAGATCGTGCCAGAGGAGTAGTCGCCCTCCCGGCCGAAGCCAGCGCACCGCCTCCCGGAGGAGGGCTTCTCCGTCGGGGAAGTGGGGGAAGGAGTTGAAGCAGAGGACGAGGTCGGCGGACGAGGTGGCGAGGCCCGTATCGACGACGTCGCGACAGAGCCACGTGACCTGGGGACTGGGGCACCCCAGCGATGCGCGGGCGATCATCCCGGGCGAAAAGTCGACGCCGACGACCCGTCCCGGCCCGAGCCGGGGCAGCAGGTGCGCCTCGAGCCGTCCGGTTCCGCAGCCCAGGTCGACGACTTGAAGACCCGAGAGATCGCCGAGGAGGGCGAGGCCGCGGTCGAAGCCAGCCACCACGGCCTCTTCCGGCTTCAGGTCGTCCCAGCGCGGAGCGAGGGCGTCGAACGCCGCCCGCTTGGCTTCGGGTTCCCCGTCCGTTCGGGTGCTCACGGGCGTTCCCTCCTGAGGAGCGCGACCGCGACGGGGACGGCGACGACGGCGAGAATCATCCCGGGCCAGGAGGCGACGAAGGTCGCGATCGTCAGGACGCGGGGAGGGAGGTCCATCAGCGCCGCGCTCGCGAAGACGAGGACCGCCTGGACCGCCCGGGCCGCGACCAGCCCCGCGACGACGCTCACGACCGGACGGGCGTGGAAGCGGCGGTCCGCGAGGGCGACGACCGCCCCCGCCGCGGCCAGCTCTCCCAGCATCCAGAAGGCGACGGGCGGGTAGAACGGCGGCATTCCCGTCAGGGCGGCCGAGACGAGCGGCGCGGTCGCCCCGGCCAGCGCGGCGTAACGGGGCGGAAGAAAGAACGCCCCGGCCAGGATCGGCAGGTACATCGGCAAGAGGACCGACCCGAGCTTCACGACGTGGAAGACGGGCGGAAGCGCGATGGCCAGGGCCGTCACGAGAGCGGCCCGGCTGAGGGCGTGAAGGTCGAGCGGGCTCTCTGCGGCGGACGCGGCGGGGTCCTTCACTCTCAGAACCTCAGTCCCGCCCCGAGGCTCACGGTCGCACCCGGCATCGGGTAGTCGGGGCGATAGGCGTAGTCGGAGCCCGTCAGGTTCTCTCCGGCGAGAAAGACGTCGAGACCGGAGTAGAGGGCGTCGAGCGTCGCGCTGACCTTCCCGTTCAGGAGGAAGTACGCATCGACGGTCGCGAGCGCCCCCGGGAACCGGAGGTTGCCCGCCACGCGGCTGTCCACCCACTGCGCGTCGAGGGCGAAACGGAAGACCGAAACCGTGGCGACCGCTCCGCCCGAGAAGGTCCACTTCGGCGTGAATGGAATTTCGGCTGGGGTCGTCTCGGTGTAGGCGGCCCCGGCGTAGAGCCCGAGCGCGGGAATCGGCTGCACGCCGAGGGAGAGCTCGGCCCCGCGCGCCCGGTACGTTCCGAGGTTCGCCCAGCTCGGCGGCGGCGGGGGAGGCGGGACGAACCGGAGAGCGTCCGTCACGTCGTCGTAGAACAGCGTCAGGTCGAGCGTCGCGTGCGGCCCGAGCTTCGGCGCGATGCCGACCTCGAAGTGGTCCATCAGCTCCGGCTTCAGCGCCGTCCACTCGTCCCCGCGGCCGTAGGTCTGGTAGAAGGCCGCCGTCCACACGCCGGGGAGGTTGAAGGCCCGGGCGTAGCGCGCGTGCGCCTCGCCGAACGCCGCCGTGACGAGGACGCCGGCCTGTCCGCCCCACACGCCGCCGAAGTCCTTGCTGTCGTTGTACCGGACGCCGACGGAAGGGGTCACTTTCACGGCGTCGCCCAGCGTGTACGAGAAGCCGGCATAGGGGGCGACGTTGCGGAACCGGAAATCTCCCTGGGGCACGTCGCCGGCCGGGCGGACCTCGCGGGCCGTGCCGCCGTAGCTGTCGACGTCGAACCCGACCGTCAGCTCGCCCCGGCCGGCCACCTCGAAGGCGTCCCGGGCCTTCAGGCCGTAGTTCGTCCAGCCGGCCAGCGACCGGAACGACTCCTTCTTCGCGCCGTCCCATTGCAGCCAGTCGATCGACCCGTCGTCGACGTAGAGTTTCACGAAACCCTGCCTGCCGCCGTGCGCTCGGGTGAGCGTCACGACGCCCATCCCGTCGGAGGTGTCGAACCGGGGCGTGATCGGGAGCGGCGCGGCTCCTTCCACCCCCGGGTCGCTCGCCCGCCCCGACGTGAAGTCGCCGGTGGCCGCGACCGCCCAGCCGCCGCCCAGCTCGTACCCCGCGCGCGCGAAGAGCGCTCTCGTCCTTCCGTCCGAGCCCTCCCGGTGTCCGTCGCTCTGCCTCTGGCTCGCCGTCACGAGGTAATCGAGCGCGCCGTGGCGCCCCTCGGCCGCCGCCGTGAGCGCGGAGGTCGCGAAGCTCCCGTATGCGGCCGTCACGCGCCCCCCGAAACCCTCCTCGACCCGGCGTCGGGGAATGAAGTCGATCGTGGCGAAGGCCATGTTCCCGAAGAGGACCGGCTGCGCGCCCTTGTAGACGTCGATCTCTTTGGCCAGGTCGATCGAGACGTTGTCCAGGAGCGGATGGGTCCAGACGCCGACGAACTTCGGGATCCCGTCGACCGAGAACGCCAGCTCGGAGCCCGGCCGTCCGGTCCCCTGCCCCCGCGCGAAGACGGCGCCGCCGTCTCCACCCCCGTAGCTCCCGACCAGGTTGTACCGGGAGACGACGAGACCCGGCACGCGCCGGAGCGCCGCGGCGGGATCTCCGGCGTTGAGGTCCTCGATCTGCTGCGCGCCCACCGTCGTCACGGCGCCGGCGAGCGGCTCGAGCCGGATCTCCTCGAGGACCGGCCTGGCCGTTACCACGACCGCTGCCGCCACCGGGGGAGTGGAAACGGGCAGGGTTTCGGCGAGCGCTGGCGACGAAACGAGCGCGAAGGTCGAGACGACGAGAGCCCGGAGGCCGCGCCTCACCGCTTCACCTCCGCGAGGACGTCCAGAGAGCTGACGACGAGGCCGCCGTGGAGGACGCCCTTGAGGCCCAGCACCCGGGAAGCGAGCCGGCGGAGGTCGCGCCGCTTTCCGCGGAGCGCCATCACCTCGAGACACAGGTCGTGGTCGAGGTGGACGTGCAGGGTCGAGAGGATCTGGGCGTGGTGTTCGTGCCCGATCTCCACGAGACGGTCGGAAAGCTCGCGGGTGTCGTGGTCGTAGACGAGAGTCAGGCTTGCGGCCGCCTCCGCCCTCGGATCCTCCTCTTCCTCGACCAGTCTCTTTCGGATCAGGTCCCGGACGGCCTCCGACCTGTTCGCGACACCGCTTTCGGCGAGGATCCGGTCGAACTTCGCGAGGAGGTCGGGGTCGATGGCGAGGCTGATGCGCTCCAGCTCCATGACCCCGACGTTATTACGATCTCGCGAGATTTACTACGCCGGCCCCCCGGTTCCGTCAGCAGCGTCCCTGGACCTTCTTCACCAGCCGCGGCGAGAAGGTGCTCCGCCACTCCTCGCCGAGCCCCTCGCCCGCGGAGACGCCCTCTCGAAGGGACGATTCCAGGGTCGTCGGCTCAGAAGCCGAAAGAGAAGCCGAGCTCGGCCTCCCACTGGTCCATCGTGAGCTTGATCTTCTGCTGGCCCGGGGCCTCGAGCGGGTTGGCTCCCTCGACGGACGAGGAGAAGGCGCGCATGAGGGCGAAGTGGATCTTCGACTTGGGCGAGAGGAGCGTCGAGACGCCGATCGTGGCGTGGTTCTCGATGACGCCGGGGGCGAGGATGTTGAAGAGGACCTCCGACTCCGGGACGGGGTTGTTGCAGTGGGCGTACCCCGCGCGGAGGGTCCACGCCGGGCTCACCTCCCACTGCACGCCGAGCTTGACCGCCGTCACGTCCTCCCAGCCGAAGCCGGCGCCGATGTCGGCGCCGAGAGGCGCCTGCATCAGGTTCGGAAGCAGGGGGTTCCCGATGGAGGCGATGTCGCTGTAGTAGATCTGCTGGACGTCGACGGCGATCGACACGGACTTCGACGGGAAGACCGAGATGCCGACGGACCAGTTCGCCGGGATGTCGAAGCCCCCCTGCTCGGCGAAGAGGCCGGCGTACTCCTCGAACTCGCCCATGGCGATCTTCGTCTGGTACGAGGCGCCGACGCCGAAGTAGTCGCCGAACTTGCCGTGATAGCCGAGCCGCGCGCCGAAGCCGGTCGAGGTATCGGCCCCGTTGTTCGTCAGCTTCGCCGGGTTCGACGAGAACATGGCGAAGGCCCCGAGACCCTTCGCCTCGAAGCTCTGCCAGCCGAAGATCGGCGAGACGCCGATCGACTGGTGATTCGCGAACTCCCACGCCAGCGACGGTGCGACGAAAGCCTGCATCAGGTTGATGCCGGTGGGCGACTGGCCGAAGACGGCGTTCGGATAGTTCGTGTTCATGCCGCCGTTGCCGTAGACGGCCACCCCGAGGTGGAACTGGTCGGACAGGTGCCAGGCGCCGGCCAGGCTCGGCATGACGAAGCCCGTCGAGTGGCTCTCGTAGGTCCCGGGAGCGAGGCCGAACGTGCCGGGGTAGCCGGACGGGCTGCCGGAGACGCTGTACTCGCGGTTCGGGGCGAAGAGGGCGACGCCGAGGTCGTAGCCCTTCACGAAAGCGATCGTGGCGGGGTTCGTGGCGCTCGCCAGGGTGCTCAGGTGGAGTGCCTGACCGGCGCCGGCCATCCCCTTGTACGCGGTGCCGTAGCCGAGCGAGAAGTAGCCGTCCGTTGCCGCCGCGCTCCCCGCGGCGAGACACACAATCAGGGTCACGGTCTGGGCCACCGGTCTTCTGGACATGGTTTTCCCTCTCATTTCTTCAGCAGCCTCGTGGCGGCCGCTTCCTCTTTTCGGGGCATCTGCCCCGGACGAGTCGAGTCCGTGCTGGGTCGAAGACGACCCTGCGGAAGTCGATGAGACGTCGAAGCGAACGCGGAGTGCGCAGCTCGTCCGGCGATCGGCGGGGTCGGGCGCCACCGTTGGCGTCAACAGCCTCCCTGGACTTTCTTCACCTTCTTCGGCGCGGCCGTCCCCGCGGCCCGTTCGAGCCGGACACGCTCGGCAAGCGCGGTCCGGGCCTGCTCGCGGAAGCGCTCCACGACGGGCGCGAAGCGGCCTTCTCCCTCGGGGGACTTCGCGGACAGGACGGTCCGTTCGAACGCGCCGTAGCCTCCTTCGAGGTACGCCACGTTCTCGAACCCCGTCTCCACGAGGAGGTAGGCCGCGGTCTTCGCTTCGGCCTCCTTCTCCGCGACGAAGACCTTCTTCACCAGGCGCGGCGAGAAGGTGCTCCGCCATTCCTTGCCGAGCACCTCGCCGGCGGGGACGGCGATCGTTCCCGGCAGCGGCCGCGCCTTCCGGGCGGCCTCGGGACGCAGGTCGACGACGCGGAGCCGCTGGTCGCCATCGATGATCCGGAACGCGAGCTCGTCGGGCGACATCGGCTTGACGACGTGGTGGGGAACGTACCCGGGAGCGTTCACCTTCGCGACGAGCCGGGCGTTGCGGTTCGGCACGACGGCCGCGAGTGCGGCGAAAGAGAGGAGGACGGCCGCGGCGGCGACGTGCTTCTTCTTGGCGAAGAGGCGCGACGGGGCCGCGTCGGGGGCGACCTTCCTCTCGACGATGCCCCCCACCGTGAAGGCGAGTATGGCTGCCGCGGCGAGGAGGAGAACGAAGAGCCCGGGCGACACCCCGAGCGACTCGTAGACCTTCGCAGGACCGAGAGAGGTCGAATCGGCGAACGCCGCGAAGCGGGGGAAGAGCTCGGCGTATCCGAAGACTCCCAGCGCGCCCCCGGCGAGGAACACCATCGCGTCGACCTTCCCGATCGCCGCCGCGCAGACGCTCGTTCCGGGGCAGAAGCCACCGAGGAGGAAGCCGAGGCCCATCAGGACGCCGCCGGCGATCGCCGGGGCGAGCCAGGTCGGGTTGACGAAGATCGCCGTCAGGTCGAGGAGCCCCCCTGCCGCGAGGAGGAGGACACCCGCCGCGGCCGTGACGGCGGCGGTGAAGAAGACGCGCAGGACCGTGAGGTCGTAGCCGTAGAAGACGCCGACGAGCCGCCGAGACGAGGAGAAGCCCGCCTGCTCGAGGACGAAGCCGAAAAGGAATCCGATGGCGAGGGCGACGACGAGGTTGAGCTGGTCGGAGATCAGGTCGGGAACGAACGGGCCCATCGGCTCACCTCCCCGCCTTCGCGCCGAGCCAGAGGGAACGCGTGAACCACGCGAAGAGGAAGCCGCTCCCGAAGATCGCCATCATCGTCACGAAGCCGGCGACGGAGAGGACCGCCATGCCGCTCAGCGCCGCGCCGCTCGTGCAGCCGCGCGCGAGCTGGGCCCCGGCGCCGAAGAGGGCGCCCCCGAGGAGGGCGAAGAGGAGCCGCCCCTTCACGGAGACCTTCGGCCCCCGCTCGGTCACGAACCGGAGGCGGTCGGCGCCGAGCCCGGAGACGAACGCCCCGAGGAGAACGCCGAGGACCTCGAAGACGAGCCAGCCCTTGAGCGGGGCTTCGTGTCCCGGCCCGAGGAGCTTCGAGTAGAAGGGGTTCGCCGCGGCGTGCTGCGGGGCCACCGCGCCGACGGCGGCGACGACGACGTTCTTCGTCGCGCCGCTGGCGCCGAGGCCGCGCCCGGTGACGAAGATCGTCAGGAGGAGGACGAGGCCGAGGAGGAAGCCGGCCAGGTAGGGGTTCATGTGCTTTTCGTTCATGGTCTCTTCTTCAGCGGGCCGGACCGGCGGGCTGCGCCGCGGCGTCCTCTGCGGGAGCGAGGGCCGGCTCGGCGGCGGAATGGGTCTCGTCGCCGTGCATCTCCTCCCAGCCCGTCACCATCGCTTTCAGGTTCGAGGTCAGAGTGTGGCCGGTCGTCGTCAGGTAGAGGTGCGCGACGAGGAAGCAGAGGAGGGCGAAGGCCCCGAGGGTGTGGGCGAAGGCGATCGGCTGGAGGGCCGTCACGTCGAGCGCGAGGACGTCGTACCTCTGTGGGTAGCGGTAGAACATGTAGAGGAGACCGGAGATCCAGACGAGGGGGAGGACGAAGAGCTTCAGCCCCGCGTAGACGATCTTCTGGAGCGGGTTGAGCTTCCTCTGCCTCGACTTCTGCGTCGGGTGGGGCGCGTCCTGGAAGATGCCGAAGAGGTAGTACTCGGCCTGGGCCTTCAGGTTCTCCCACGTCGGGACGTACTGGCGCCACTCGTCGGTCGTGAAGTGCCAGAAGATGGCGAAGGCGATCAGGACGAGGAACGACCACGCCGCGAAGTTGTGGAATCGCACGGCCTGCTCGTAGCCGAAGAACCTGAGCGAGCCGTGGATCTCGAAGCCGGTGAGGGCGAGGAAGAGGATCAGGAAGGACTGAGCCCAGTGCCAGAAGCGGCCGAACGCGGGGTAGATGTACTCGCGGCTCATCACTTGCCTCCCTGGCGCCTGCGCCAGAACCAGAAGCGGGCGCCACCGTGGACGACGACCCCCGCGAACGACCCGAGGAGAAGGAGTGTGCCGAGCCCGTCCAGGAGCCTGCTCCGGTCCCGGCCCGGCATGTAGAAGCCGCCGACCGAGGCGAGCCGCCCTCCTTCGCGAACGTGACACTCCTCGCAGGTGACGGACTTGCCCTTCGGGGCGACCATGTGGTTCAGGGGCCAGTTCATCTCGGTCTCGGCGAAGCCGTACGAGCCGCTGAAGGGGAGGCCGACCTCTTTCATTCCGGCGGCAGCCGCGGCCTTCCAGTCGAAGTCCCCCCAGTAGCCGCCGTCTCCCGGCGCCGCCGAGAAGAGCTTCGGCTGGATGAGCGTGAGGTTCTTCGTGTCGTAGATCTGCTTCGCCCGGTGGACCTTGACCGGGACGATCTTCGCGTCGGGCTCGTCGTACTGGCCGTAGAGCGTGTTCAGGACGAGGGGCTTGCCCGGGTCGAACTTCTCGCCGAGAAGGTGGTGCGAGGCGGTGCCGTTGAACCAGACGTATTCGGGCCTGACGTTCTTCGCCCAGGTGAAGGTGCCCTTGATCGACATGTACGCGTGGTTCCCCTGGCCGTCTTCCTCCTCGTAGGGCTTGCCGTCCTTCAGCTTCCCGGCGGTCGACCAGTCCCATCTCATCTTCGTCGCGTTCACCTTCGCGTACTCGGGGATGTGGCAGGTCTGGCAGGAGACCTTGTAACCGTGCTGGTTCAGGAGCTCGTCCTCGTGGGGGACCGCGCCGTGGCAACGCTCGCAGGCCACGCGGTTGCGGTTCATGGACGAGAGCGAGTAGGCCTTGCCGAGCATCTGGTGCTTCTCGGCCGTGTGGCAGTCGACGCACGACATGTCGGCGCCGTCGGTGCCCAGGTGGACGTCGACGTCGCGCGTCGTGTCGAACTGGGCCATGTCGAGGTCGCCGTGCTTGACGTTGTTTCCGCCGCCGCCGAAAGCGTGGCACGTGCCGCAGTTCGTCCTCTGTGGGCGACCGACCTTCTGCGCCACCAGCGCCAGGTCGAGGCCGTCCGCGGGCATCCCGGCCCCGCCGATCTTCTTGGCGTACGTCCCGCCGTTGTCGTGGCAGGCGAGGCAGTCGACGTTCAGTGGGTCCTTGAAGTCGAAGCTCGAATCGGCCCAGCCGTAGCCGGCGTGGCACTTGTCGCAGCTCTGCTGGCTCCCGGCGACGCCGATGCAGAAGTTGTTCAGGACGTTCTTCTTGCCGATCGCCCGGATCCCCTTCCCCTCGACGTACTCGATCCGCTCCCAGTTCCAGTGCGAGGAGGCCATCACCTCGGTGTGCCGGCCGTTGTGGCAGGAGATGCAGGCGGCCGTCACCTGCTGCGGCCTCGCGAAAGGGCCTTTCAGCTGGGTGAAGAGGCCGTGGTCGACCGAGGGCTTCGCCTTCGCCCGGTAGGTCTGGCGAAGCGCCTCGATCGGCTTCGGCCCGGCGTCGGTCCGCCGGACCGCCGTCACGACGAGGCTCGCAGCGACCGCGAGGCCGATGAGGGCGAGGAAGATCTTCTTCATTCCGCTCCGTCCGGGACGGCGTGTGATCGGCCGGCCCTCGCGGCCCGTGAGGCCGCGGTCGCCCTCTTTCAAGAACGAAGCCACCTCCGGGAGGAGGTGTTCGGAGGGAACGGTTGAGGAGCCCGGGCCGCTCGAAGATCGCTGCGGGAGTGGGGCGCTGACCTCCGGAACGAGGGGTCCTGGGGCCGATAGCGGACCGGCGCGAGACCGGCCTTCGCGCGGAGTGTTGCAACACTCCGCGCGAAGGCGCAACGAATCGATCACCCGTGGGCAGAGTGTTCCGGACGCGTGGCGGGCCCCTGGGCCCCGGCCGTTACTTCCTGACGAGCTCCACGCGCCGGTTCTTCGCGCGCCCCTCTTCCGTCCGGTTGTCGGCGATCGGCACCGTCTGGCCGTACCCCTTCGCGGTCATCCGGCTGGCCGGGATGCCCCGCGAGGCGAGCGCGGCCATCACCGCCTGCGCCCGATCCTGGGAGAGCTTCTGGTTCGCGTCGGCCGCGCCGACGTTGTCGGTATGCCCGCCGACCTCGACCTTCAGGCTCGAGGCGGCCTTGAGCGCTCCGGCGGCGTCGTCGAGGGTCTTGGCGGAGTCGGGCTTGATCGTCGCCTTGCCGGTGTCGAAGTTCACGTAGAGCGAGACGAAGCCGTCCTTCGTCAGCTTGTCGGCGAGCTCGTTGACGGCGACCTCCTGCTTCATCGCCTCGCGCTCGCTGAGCATCAGCTGGTAGTTGCCGTCCCGCTCGGACGCCTGCAGGAAGACCCAGGTTTCTTTCGTGCCCTTCACGAACTTCATCGTGAGCGCGTAGCTCGTGCAGCCGTTTCCCATGCGCGGCATACGCTCGACGTCGTAGCCCGCCTTGCACCAGCCTGGCCACTGCCCCTCGATCGTCCCGCCCGCCTTCTTCGCCGCGGCCTCGAAGTTGCGCATGATCTGGAGCCCGCTCGGAGGCGTCACCCCCTCCTTGATCTGGTAGCCGAGGAACTGCACCGGGCCTTCCACCTCGACCGAGGCGAGGGTCTCCTTTCCAGGCTTCATCTGGCCGACGGGGAATCCCCGCAGGTCGAACTGGCTCTTGTCGCAGTCGGCGAGGTACATCCCCGGAAACCGCGTGAACAGCGGGTGGTCCTTGCAGCCCTCCAGGTCTTCCTGGGCGAGGGCGGCTGGGATCGTGAGCACGCAGAGGATCGCGATGCAGAAGAGCAGTTTCTTCACTTGGGATCTCCTTCTCTCTCCGGTCGGGGGGCGCGGAGAGGGACGTCTGCGTCCCTCTCCGCGTCGCGATGGCGCCGTCGCCTCGGAGCGGACCCGTTCCCGCGTGGGCCGAAGCCCGAAGACTATAGATCTCCGCTCTCCCCGGCGCGACGGCGCAGGAGCGATCGGACTTCGCGGGCGGTTCAGCGGCACGGGCCTCCGCGCCGCCGGTCGTCGGGCGGCAGGCCTGCCCGCCACTCGATCTAGAATCCCCTCTTCGGCAGCTCTCGCACGGCCAGGAGTGGGGGATGGGATCGGCCACCGAACTCGGGGACCTCGTCGGAACGACGCTCCGCGGGCGCTACGAGCTCCGCCGGGTCCTCGGTCTGGGCGGGATGGGCGCGGTCTTCTCCGGTCACGACCTCGGGCTCGAAAGGGCCGTCGCCGTCAAGGTCATCCTCCCCCGGCTGGCCGCGGACGACGGGGCCGGCGGAGAGCTGGTGGCGCGTTTCCGGAGAGAGGCGCGAATCACGGCGGGACTGCGGCATCACCACGTCGTCGACGTCCTCGACTTCGACGAGGACTCCCCGACGGGACTCCTCTTCCTCGTGATGGAGCATCTCGACGGCAGGGACCTCGAGAAGGTCCTCGCGCGGGAGCGGAGGTTCCCCGCCGAGCGTGCGGTCCGGGTCCTGGCTCAGGCTTGCCAGGCCATCGCCCACGCTCACAGGAGCGGACAGATCCACAGGGACCTGAAGCCGTCGAACATCATGCTCGTGAGGCGCGACGACGAGCCCGATTTCGTGAAGGTCCTCGATTTCGGCCTCGCCCGCGGCGAGGATGAAGAGACGAAGCTGACGGCGACCGGGCAGGTGCTCGGGACCGCTCTCTACATGGCCCCGGAACAGATCGACCGGAGGCGGGGGCGAGTCACGCGAAGCTGTGACCTCTACGCTCTCGGGGCGGTCGCCTACCACCTCCTCTCGGGCCGCCCGCCGTTCCCCGGGGCCACCTACGCCGAGATCTTCCGCGGTCACCTGTTCGACGAGCCTCCACCGCTGACGGCTCTCGCTCCCCAGGTTCCTCCGCCGCTGGCGGCCGCCGTCGCCCGGGCGCTCGCCAAGAGGGTGGAGGAGCGATACCCGTCGGTCGAGGCGTTCCGCGAGGCGCTCGAGTCGGCCGTCCGGCGCCGGACGTCTCCCGCCCCTGCGGAGCCGGCCGCACCGGCCCCTCCGCGAGAGGGACCGGTGGTCGAGGGTCCGGGGGCCGTGCAGGGAACGAGGAAACGCCGGCTCGTCCTCGCCGACGTGCGGCGGCTCCTCACGCCCCGGGAAGCGGTCCTTCGTCCCGGCGCGCCGGGCCTCCTTTCGACGGCCGGCGGGCCCGCCGCCGGCTACGGCACCGAGAGGGACCGGGCTGTCGTCCGCCACCTCGGCGGCCCGGGGGAGCAGGGGGAGCCGCAGCTCCTCCTGGCGGGAGGCTCGCGTCCTTCGCGCCTGAGGATCGCCCCTTCGGGCGATGGCTCGTATCTCGTCGCGACGATGGACGACGATGGGGAGGGCGCCCTCCTGTCGGTTCTTCTCGTTGCGGCCGGGAAGGAGCCTTCGCGGCTCGTCTCGGAACGGGCGGCGCGGGCGGGAGGGCTGGGGCTGCTGGTCCCGCCGCCGGGGAGCGCGATGCCGCCGATCGTCTACTGGCACAGCGCCGGCCCCGGTGAGCCGTGCCGGTCGATCCTGTCCCCCCTTTCGCAAAAGGAGACGGTCGCTCCGACGGTCATCCCCGGCCTCGCCTTCCCGTCCGTGATCGTCCGCGGCGATCGCTTCCTCGTCGCGGGCCACGTCGCGGCTGGCGACGGCAGGAGCCTCCGGATCGTCGCCTTGGGGAACGGCGACGGCGAGGAGGAGGCGGCCGGGAACGTCGTCCCGGGGCTCTCCCGTCCCGCTTTCCCGGTCCTGGCGGCGGACGAGCCTGGTCCGGCGGGCCTCCTCCTCTGGGACGGCGGTCAGGTCCTTTTCGCAACGGTGTCGCCCCGCGGCCGGGTCGCGGAGCTGCCCGCAGCGGTGGGTGCGGCCTCGCCGACGCCCCGTCGCCCCGCCCTCGCCGCGGTGCCCGGCGGATTCGTCGCCTGCTGGATCGGACGTTCGACCGCTCCCGGGCGCCGGCAGCTCCTCGCGCGGCTCGTCACCCTGGGCGGCGACGACGGGTCGGCCGACCCGCTCCTCCTCGCCGAGGGAGACGTCTCCGGTCCCGAGCTCCTTTCCACCGGCGACGGCCTGACCGTCGCCTGGCTCGAGAGCGGTTCCCTCGCGACGAATCCGTGCGTGGCGCGGCTCTCCCTGGAGGGAGCGTGAGGCGCGAGCTGGCCCCCACCGCTCCGGGCATAGTGGAGCGGGTCGTTCTTTCCCCGGACGGCCGGTTCGTCTTCGGCTCGACGGACGACGCCGTCTTCCTCTTCGAGCGCGACGGGACGGAGCGGTGGAGCTTCCCGAGGGTTCCGGCCGAGACCCTGAACGTCTGCGAGGGGAGCCCTCCACTCTTCTCGTGCGGGACGTGGAACGGCACCCTGCGCGTCCACGTCCCGGACGGATTCGCCTGGCAGAGGCCCGTCGGCGGCCTCGTCGCGGCCGTCGCGGCGAGCGAGTCCGCGGGCCGGGTCGCCGCGGGCTCCTGGGACGGGACCGTCGCCGTCTTCGGCCTCGACGGCACGCCGCTGGCCCGCCACCGGCTGGACGACGCGGTCCAGCGCCTGGCCGTTCCGCCGGTCGGCGGTCTCGTCCTCGCGTACCTGGCGAGCGGACGCGTCGTGGCGCTCGACTCCGGGGGCGAGGTGTGGCGCGCCGAGCTCGGAGAGCCGCTCCTGGCCCTGGCCTCCTCGGGCCACGAGACCTTCGCGGCGACGCCGGCGGGCGGCTTCGTCTTCCTCGACGCCGAGGGGCGGGTCACCCGCCGCAGGCCCCCCGTTCACCGCCTCGTTCTCGCCGCGACGGCGTCCGGAGGGGCGTGGGCCGCGTGCGTCGAAACGCCGCCGCTTCTCCGCCTCTTCCGGCCGGAAGACGGCTCCGGGTGGGAGACGCCGCTCCCGGCGGCGCCCACGTCTCTCGCCCTCGCGGGCGACGCCGAGACGCCGGTCTGCCTGGTGGGCGTGCCCCCGGGCCGCATCCTCGCCTTCAACAGGTGGCAGGTGACGGTCGAGGAGCCGCTCGGCGGGACCGACGAGCTGACCTCCCTCACGCGATGGGGGACCGAGGCCGCGGCGATCGGGGACGGGGGCCGGACCGTCGTCCTCGTCGACCTGCCCGCCCTCCGGCGCTGGCTGCCTCCCCCGCGCCTGGTGCTGAAGGTCGGGGCGGCCGCTCTCGTGGCCGGGCGGGTCGGGACCCTGGCGCTCGCGGTGACGAACGAAGGGGGGCGGGCCGCGAGCCGGATCGAGCTCCGCGTGGCGAGCGAGTTCCTGCGCGCCACCCGGACCGAGGCGCTCGGGGACCTCGAGCCCGGGGAGACGCGCCAGCTGAGAGTCGCTGTCGAGCCGGAGCGGGCGGGAGAGCTGCTCCTCACCCTCACGATCACTTTCCAGGACGGCCCGGGAGAGACGTCGTCCGAGCTTCGGCAGGAGGTCGTCGAGGTGCGGCCTCCGGCGGGATGACGTCGATGGTGGATGGCACACCTTCCCTCACCGTGGCCGCGGCCGCGGCCCTGCGCCGGGCCGCCGTCGTCCTGAAGAGCCGGGTCGACGCGGCGCCCGCGAACGGCGACCTCGTCCTCGCGCTCGCCGAGGCGCTCTACCGGCTCGCGCTGGCGACCGAGGCCCCCGAGGAGAAGGCGCGGCTCCTGGCCCGGGTCCGGGCGCTCGACCCGTACGACCCGCGTCCCTGCCTCGCCCTGGCGCGGCTGCGCCAGGAGGCCGGCGACCTTCCCGCGGCGCTCGGCGAGCTGCGGGCGGCCGCGGTTCTCGCTCCGGGCGACCCCGAGCCGTGGCGCTGCCTCGGGCTCCTTTTCCTGTCGCTCTACCGGACGAGCGCGAAGCCGAAGCTGAAGCTCGCCGACCGGGCGCTCGAGGCGTTCGGGAAGGCCCTGCAGGCCGACCCGCGCGACGAGGCGACCCACCTCTGCCGTCTCGCCGCCGCCGCCGAGGCGCGCGTGGCGAGCCCGGAGAAGAGCCGCCTCCCGAAGGTCGTCGAGACGAGCCTCGCGGCCCTGCGGCCGCGCCCGGAGCGGGTGCCGCTCGTCGCGTCGCTGGCTCTCTCGGCGGCCTGGGCGCTCCACTTCCCGAAGCACGCCTTCTCGCGCAACCCGCAGGAGAAGCTCACCGAGGCCGAGCGGGCCGCCCGGGCCAGGGGCCTTTCCGGCCTCGCCGCCGCCCTCCGCCCGTGGCTCGAGGCGTTCCCGGGGAACGCCTCGCTGGCCGCCGCGAACGCCGCGGTCGAGCTGCTCGCGGCCGACGACGCCGCGCTTGCCGAGCGGGCCGGGGAGGCGCTCGCCCCTCTCGAGGCGTGCGGCCTCTTCCATCTCTTCCTCCATTCGAGGCTCGAGGAGGCGGAGCCGGGCCGGCGCCTCGAGCACGCCTCTCTCCTGGGCAGCCGGCTGCCGCTCGTGGCGGGCCTGGCGCGCGAGCTCCTCGCGGCCCGTGGTCTCGCGGCGCGGGAAGCGGTGGTGGAGGGGAGGCTGGCCGACGCGACGCGCCTCTGGAAGGAGGGGCTCGAGCTCGACCCGCACAACCGGGCCCTGCACCACGACCTCGCCCTGGCGGCCCTCGCGAGCCGGGACGCGGCCGCGCTCGAGACGTACCTCGGGAACACGGTCGGGCTCCTCCTCTTCTCCTTCGGTCTCGACCCGGCGGAGAAGGCCCCCCTCCTCGCCCTCGCCGCGCGGCACGAGGGGTTCGCGCACCGCCTGAGAGGTTCGGTGCAGGCGGGGCTCGCGCACGCCGCCACGCTCGACGCGGGGCTCGTCCAGGCCTGGCTCGGCGAGGCCCGGGCGGCCCTTCTGGTGAGGGCGTTCGTTCTCGGGCCGGCCTCCCGCGGGGCGAGCCCCGGGCCGGCGGGAACGCTCGAGCTCGACGACCTGCAGGCCTCCTTCGTCGCGTACGCCGGCTCCCTCCCGGCCGTGGCGCGTGGCGGAGTCCCCATCCCGAAGGCGCTCCGCCCCCTTCTCGACCCGGCTCCCTCTGCGCCCCCGCCGCTTCACTACGAGGCGCTCGGCGCCACGCCGGCAGCGACGCGGGAGGAGATCGAGACGCGCGCCTCCGCGGCCCGGGACGAGGCGCGGCGCCAGCAGGTCGAGGCGCTCGCGCGCGGGGAGAAGCCTGCCGCGGCGCGCGCCGCGGAGCGGCTCGCACGGATCGAGGCGGCGTCGGCCGTCCTTTCCGACGAGGCGCACCGCGAGGCGTACCGCAAGGCCTGCCTCCCGGAAGACGAGCACGCGTTCCACCTCGCGCGCCGGCAGCTCGTGGTCGATCTGCACGAGCTTGCGCAGAAGCTCCACGAAGCGGGCCGGCACGAGCTCGCCGCGGAGGTGATCGGCGTCTACTTCGACACGCCGCACGACCAGCTCGAACCGTACTTCCAGGCGCTCCAGAGCGACGCGTCGCGAGCGATCCGGAGCAACCTGACGGCGCTCCGCTTCAAGCCGCTCGTCGACGCGGCGCAGGAGGAGATGAAGGCCGAGCGGTGGGCCGAGGCGGCCGAGCTCCTCCGGACGGTCGTGGCGTCTGGAGGCGACGGCCTCCGCCCCGTCCTCCTCCTCCTTGCAGCCTCCGAGATGAAGGCCGAGATGGCGTTCATCGAGAAGAACGGACGGCTCTCCAGCTATGGAGTCTGGACCAGGACCGACGCGCGGGAGCGGGTGAAGCGGCTCGGCCCCGCCGCGCCGCCGGCCGGCGCGTTCGACGCGGCCTCGCTCCTTTCGGCGCTGAAGGCGATGCAGGAGCTCGAGGCCCGGAAGGGGCGCCCGGGGGAGGGAGCGAAGTGACGGGCGCCTATGCCCTCGCCTACCGCCCGGGGGGCGCCGCGGCCCTGCGGAGCCTCCGCCTGACCGGCGAGGTGAGCCTCGGCGCGGGACCTCCGCTCTCGCTCGCGGCAGAGGGCGTGAAGCCGCGGCACGCCCGGATCGCGCGCAACGGGGACGTCTGGGCCGTCTCCCCGGGCGAGGGCCCCGTCCAGGTCAACGGCGTCCCGGCGGGCGTGGCGACGCCGCTTCGGTCCGGGGACGTCCTGGGCCTCGGCGCGGCCACCGTGACCTTCTTCGAGGAGACGCTTTCGGAGGCGGGGGAGCCGGGCGGAAACGGCTTCTCCCGCGCCTCGCGCGCTCTCGCCCGCGCGCTCGACGGCCTCCCCGCCTCCGAGCAGGAGCTCCTCCGCCAGCTGGCGGAGCTCGAGGAGAGCCTCGAGAAGGCGCCGCTGGCGGCGGCCTCGCTGAAGATGAGCGCGGGGGACTTCCGTGCCGCGGCGGAGGTCCTCTCCGTCGCCCAGGCCGGGCTTGGGTCCAACTTCCAGCTCGGCCTTCACCTCGGCATCTGCCTGGCGAAGACGGAGCAGTTCGAGGACGCCGACCGGGTCCTGGAACGCGTCTTCCTGGACGCGCCCGACCACGCGACGAAGCAGCAGGCCCTCGACCTGCGCCGGCAGGCCCTCCTGGCGCGCCAGCAGAAGCTCTTCGGGAAGCAGCTCGAGCAGGCGGTCCAGCACCTCCAGGGCGAGCGGTTCCTGGATGCCAGCGCGATCTTCGAGCAGCTGCCGCCCGATCTGAAGAACGAGCCCTCGGTGAAGCTGATGGCGGCGATCGCCCGGGTGAAGCTGATCCTCTCCGTGCCCGTCCAGCCGGGCGGCCGCGGCGTTCTGGCGCTCCACTTGTCGAACACGCTCGGCGACGTGGAAGACGTGATCTCCCGCGCCCAGGACGCCTTCACGCGTTCCCAGGCGATGGGACTGAAAAGCCAGCTGCAGACACTGCTGAGGCAGCTGTCGTGAGCGCGCAGCCGACGACGCAGGAGGAGCCGCGATGACGATCGCCCTGCCCCGGATCCGCCTCGCGCCCGACGGGGAGGGCGGCCCGGAAGCCGAGGTCCCCCTCGAGTTCGATTTCGACAGTCCGTACGACGTCCTCGGGGTCCCGCGCGACGCTTCGCCCGAGGAGGCCCGCGAGGCCGCGTTTGCGCTCAGCCGCGTCTTCGAACGGCGCGCCCGGCAGGGGGATGCCGCCGCCGGCGAGCGGCTCGCCCGAGTGAACCGCGCGATGGAGACGCTCACGAAGCCCGAGAAGCGGCGGGAGCACGACCAGACGCCCGGGGCGGCGTTCCTGGCCATCGAGGACCCGGCGCCGATCGAACGGGTCGGCTGGTCCGACGGGCTCCGTCTCATCTCCGAGAGGACTCTCGGGCACGACCCCCTCGACGAGCTCCGGCGCGAGGGGACTCTGCGGGGACCCCGCCCCGATCCGCTCCTCGACGAGCTGCTCCGGACGCTCGGCGGCGGGACGGAGGGCTGAGAGATGGCCGGAAACGAAGACGGACGCCCCGTGACCCAGCTCCCCACGGAAGACCCGGTCCTCGCGCTCCTGTCGCGGCAGGACAAGGTCCTCAAGCAGCTGTTGCAGACCGTTTCGGGGCTCTCGCAGGCCGTGGCTTCCCTCGAACGGCTGGTCCCGGAGGAGCTCGGCAAGAGCCACGCGAACCTCGCGATGCTCGCGCGCCACGTGGCGGGGACGGACGTGAAGCTCGAGGCCACGCTCGAGACCTCCCGCCGCCAGCTGCAGGCGCGCCTCGACGAGCTGACGGAGCGGATCGTCTCCGAAGCGCACGACCGGGCCGTCGAGCAGCTCCTCCTCGGCGTCGTCGGCCCTCTCCTCGACGACGTCGACGCAGTGAGGCGCCGGCCCGAGGCGGACGCGGCCGAGCTCGGGGAGGCGCTCGGGCTCGTCCGCTCCAAGCTCGCCGGGGCTTTCGCCGGGTCCGGCGCCTCCGAGATCGCCGTCGAGCCGGGAACGACGCCGTTCGACGAATCGGTGCACGAGGCGGTGCAGCGGGCGGCCGAGGACGACCCGCGAACGCGCGACCTGCCCCCGGGGAGCGTGGTCCGGGTCCTCCGGGCCGGGTTCCGGCGGGAAGGCCGCGTTCTGCGGCGCGCGGGCGTGGTCGTGAAATGAACCGCTCCCGCGCCCTAGAATCCCAGGCCACCGGCTCGCCACGAGAGACGCCCGTATCGCGAGGGGGAAAGCGGACATGAGCAGGATCATCGGCATCGACCTCGGGACGACGTACTCGTGCGTCTCCGTCTTCGACGACCGGCAGGGGAAGTTCGTCATCGTCCCGGGCCGCAGCGGGGCCCAGACGACTCCGTCCGTGGTCGGGGTGACCCGGGACGGACAGGTCGTCGTCGGAGCGTCCGCGAAGGCGCGGATGGCGGCCGAGCCGGAGAGCGCGATCGCCGAGATCAAGCGCCACATGGGCGAGCCGCAGCGGGACGGGACCGGGCGGGAGCTGCTCGGCGCCGACGGCAAGCCGGTGCCGTACTCCGTCCGATTCGCGGGCCGGGAGCACACCCCCGAGATGGTCTCGGCCTACATCCTGCGCGAGCTGAAGGAGGTCGCCGAGACGTACCTCGGCGAGCCGGTCGCGTCGGCCGTCATCACCGTCCCGGCCTACTTCAAGGGGGGGGCGCGCCGGGCCACGGAGGACGCGGGGGCCCTGGCCGGGCTGAAGGTCGCCTGCCTCGTCAGCGAGCCGACGGCGGCGGCGATCGCGTTCGGGATGACGGCCAGGCGCGACGACGAGGACGAGGAGGAGCGGCCTCGCCGGATCCTCGTCTACGACCTCGGCGGCGGGACGTTCGACGTCTCGGTCATCGAGATCTCCCGCGGGAACATCGAGGTGAAGGGCGTGGGCGGCGACCACCAGCTGGGCGGGGTCGACTTCGACCGCGCCATCGTCGACTGGGCGCTCCGGAAGATCCAGGAGGAGCACGGCGTCGACCTCCGGAAGACCGACGGCCTGGAGCCGTCGGTCGGCGAGTCGTGGAGTGAGGGGCTCGCCCGGATCGCCTCGGAGGCCGAGAAGGTGAAGGTCGCCCTCAGCGCGCAGCAGACGGCCTCGCTCACTCTTCCTTTCCTCTTCCTTCACCCCGGTCAGGGGAAGATGGTCTCCGTCGACTACGCGCTCGGACGCTCCGAGTTCCTCACGATGATCGCGCCGAAGCTGAAGGCGACGCTCGCCACGGTCGACCGGACCCTGGCCGACGTGAAGCTCGGGCGGGGCGACATCGACGACGTCCTCCTCGTCGGCGGGTCGACGCGGATTCCGAAGGTCCAGGAGCTCCTCGAGCGGCATTTCGGGAAGGCGCCGCGGCGGGACATCAACCCGGACGAGTGCGTCGCCCTCGGGGCCGCGATGCAGGCGCTCCGGTACGTCGACGTCTCCCACCTCGGCCAGGAGCGGGAGCAGCGGGTCGAGGAGCAGCTCGGCCAGATGGGCCAGGTGATCGACGTGACGGGCCACTCCCTCGGGGTGCGCGAGGGGCAGGACAACCTCAGCGTCCTGATCCGGAAGAACACGCCGATCCCGGCCGTCGAGGAGAAGGTCTACCAGACCGCGGGCGACTACCAGACCCAGATCAAGGTGCTCGTCTTCCAGGGCGAGGAGGCGCAGGCGAGCCGGAACACTCTCCTCACCGAGTTCGACGTCACCGGGCTCCCGCCGCTTCCCGCCGGCCAGGTGAAGGTGAAGATCCGCTTCTCCCTCGACGTCAACGGCATCCTCCGCGTCGACGTCACCGATCTCGTCTCGAAGAAGCAGCACACCGCCGAGGTTCGCTACGGCGGGGCGACGACGAAGAAGCCGGCTGACCTCCTGCCGCAGGAGAGTGGTGGCGCCCCGCGCGGTGCCGGAAAGCCGACGTCGGGGCCCGCCGTTCCGCCGGGGATGCAGGAGACGTGGAAGAAGGCGCAGGAGCTCCTGGCCACGCTCCCCGCCGCCGATCGGGCCCGGCTCGAAGGAGCGCTCGCGGAGTACTCCGCCGCGCTCGAGGCGGGCGACCCGAAGCGGGCCGAGGAGAAGGCGAACGACCTGATGGACGTCCTCTTCGACGTGATGCCGATATGAGGGACGGGCGCCCCGGACCGCTGGCCGACCTCGAGCGGCCCGAGGCGCTCTCCGCCACCGGCCCGTTCTTCCGCGCGGAGCGGGAGGGGAGGGCCGTCCTCGCCCGGCTTTTCCCGGCGACTCCACCCGAGGCCTTTCCGGGAGAGGTGCGCCGCCACCTGTCGGACCCGCCCCATCCCGCGCTCCTGCCAGTCGAGCTCCATGCGGCCGGGGCGGGCACGTGCGCCGTGGCGCCGCTCGACGGGACGCCGCTCGCGCTCCTCGGCGGGGATCCGCTCCTCCCGGTCCAGCGGACGGTCGAGGCGGGGCTCGCGTTCGTCGCGGCCGCGGAGGCGCTGGGGGCCGCGGGGGGCCGGCTCGGGCCGCTCACGCCGCAGAACGTCGTCGTCTGTTCGTCGGGTCCGGTCCCGCTCCGGGTCTTCCCGCTCGGCGCTTTCCCGCACGGGCCGGGCGACCTCGCGACGTTCCCGCCCGGCGACCTCCTCTGCGTCGATCGCGACACGCTCCGAGGGGCCCCTGGCCCGGCGTCCGACGCGTTCGGCATCGGGGCGCTCCTGCTCCGGGCCGCCCACGGCCGGGACGCGCTGCCGCCTCCGGCCGCGACGGCGAAGGAGCTCCTCCGCGAGGTGGTGGGCCGCGGGCACCCGCTCTCGCGGGTCGCGCTGCCGGACGGTCCGCTCGCGTCGCTCCTCGGCATCGCCCTCGGCCGGGAAGGGATCGGCCCCGCTCGCTCGCTCCTCGCCGCTCTGAGCGAGGCGCTCCAGCGCGCCGCCGAGGCGGGCGACGCGGTGGCGCGGGCCCTGGCTCTCGCCACGCGGGGCGACTCCCTCGGCGCCCTCGCCGTCCTCCACCGCGCCCGTCGGGACGGCGCCCCGTCCCTCGCGCACCTCCTTCTTGCGGCCCGGCTCGAGGAGGGGCTCGGTCACCTCGAGCGCGCCGCGCGGACTTCGCGGGCGACGCTCGAGGCCTACCCGGCCTGCGGCGAGGCCGCGGCCCGCCTCGCCCGCCTCGCCCCCGGCGCGGAAGGGAAAGACCCTGCTCCGCCGACGCCCGCGGGCCGCCTGACGCGGGCCGTGACCCTGCTCGAGGCCGACCGGCTCCCCGAGGCGCTGGCGGGCCTCGAGGGTCTCCGGGCCGAGGCCGTCGTCGATCCGTCCCTTGCCCGCCTCGGCCTCGCTGCCTCGCTCGCCCTGGCGCGGCCGCTGGCCGAGGCCGGCCACCACCACGGCGTCCTCTCCCTCCTCGCTGCGCCGGATTGGGAAACGGACCCGGTGGACGACGCGGGTCCCGCCGCGGCACGGGAGGAGGCCCGGGGGACCGCCTGGTTCGGTCTCTCGGAGTACGACGAGGCGGCGGGGGCGTTCGGCGCCGCGCTCTCTCTGGAGAAGAACGCGCTGGGCACGCCGCGGCCCGCCCTCCTCGGCGAGCTGGCTCACGCGCTCGTCGCCGCGGGGCGTCGGGAGGAGGCGCGCCGCGCCGTCCTCGCGGCTCTCGAGATCGACCCGTCGCTGGTGGGGATGAGGCGGCTCCTAGCGGCTCTCGGCGAAGGGAACAGCTGATGGCCCGAGCCGACCTGGCGCGGGCCGGCGAAGCGCTCGCCCGAGGCGAAGGGGCGAAGGGAGCGAGCCTCCTTTCCGAGGCCCTGATCGCCGACGCGGACGGGCCGGCGACGGCGGACCACCTCTGGCTCGCCCGGGCCGTTGCCCTCGTCCGCGCGGACCAGCCCGGCGAGGCGGCCTCCACCCTCGCCCGGCTCTCCCCGGCGAGGCGCAGCAGCACCGGTGCGCAGCGTGTCCAGGCGGCGATCCACGCGGCCCGCGGCGAGCTCGACGAGGCGGAACGGCTCCTGGCCTCGCTTCTCCAGAAGAAGCAGGACGACGTGAAGCCGCTGCTGACCGCGGTGCGCGCCCGGCAGGGCCTCGCGGCCCTTCGGGCGGGGAACCTCGCCCGGGGAGCGGAACGCCTGCGGCTCGCGACCTCGGAAGGGATCGCCGACGAGACGCTGCGCCGGCAGGTCATGCTGGGGCTTCTCGCGTCGTCGGTCCCGTCCCCCTCGGGGGCCGACGCGGAGGCGCTCCTGGCCTCCGAGCCGTGGCTCGCATCGTCGCGGGAGGGCCACGTCCTCCTCGTGCGGGGGGCGACGTCTCGGCTCGACCTCCCGGCCGCCGTCCGCAGCCTTCGGCTCCTCGGGACCGGACCCGCCGTGGAGCCGCTCTGGTGGGCGCTCATCTCCCGCCTTGCCGAGGCCGCGCGGTCCGCCGACCTCGCGAGCCTCCTGCCGGCCGTGCCGGCGGCCTCCTTCTCTCCCCGTGTCTCCAGGGCGATCGCCTGCCTCGGGGTCGCCGCGCTCCGACAGCTCGGGCGTCGCGACGAGGCGTCCGCGCTCCTCGGCAAGGCGCTCGCGGCCGCGCCGGAGGACCCGGAGCTCGTGCTCCTGGCCGCCAGCCTCGCGATGGAGGAGGGAGACCTCGAGCGGGCGGACGGGCTCCTCGCGACCTTTCCGGAAGAGCACCCCCCCGCGCGCCTCCACCGGCTCTCCCTCGCGTTTGCCCAGGGTCGGTACGGCGTGGTCCGCGCGGCGCTTCCGCCCGAGGCGCTCCGGGCGATTCCCGACGCCGCGGAGCGCTCTGCCGCGGCGACTCTCTCGGCCTACGCGAGCATCGCGTTCGGGGCGACGGCGCGTGGACGGCTCGTCCTGAAGGCGGCGCCCGCGCCGCCGACGGCCCTCCAACGCTTCCTCGCCGGCTACGCCGCCCTCGCGGAGGGGCTCTGGCCCGAGGCGACCGCGGCTCTCGTCGGGACGAGGCTCCTCCCGCTCGCCCGGCTCGAGCAGGCGCGCCACCTCGCCGACTCCGGGAAACCGCTCGACGGGCTGCGCGAGCTCGACTTCGCCGCGCAGGACCCCTCCCTCTCGGCCGAGGTGGCCGAGACCCGCCGCCATCTCTGGCTCCGGACGTGCCAGCAGGCGCTCCTTCGGAAGGACCTTCCGCTGGCCGCTCGCACGCTGGCGGACACCAGGAGGGCGGCGCCGGACCTCGCTTCCCGCGTCGCCGTCCTCGAGGACCAGCTCCGGTTCGCCGCCGGATGGTCCGAGGCGGCCGGTGGAGGGGTGAGCGGCCGGATCGCTTTCCTCGACGGCTTCTCCCGCTCGGCGCCTCCGGCGCTCCCCGGCCAGAGCCGTGCCCGAAGGACGGCCGAGGTGAGCTATCTCGTCGCGGTCGCCCGCCTCGAGGAATGGAGGAGGACGGGCCAGCCAGCCGAGGGGCTCGCACGCGTTCGGCGGCTCCTCGACGAGGCGCTCGCGGCCGACGCCGAGCTGGCCCCGGCCGCGGCCCTCCTCGGCGTCATCCTGGCCCGGGAAGGCTCGGATCGGGCCTTCGCCCTACTCGACGTGGCGCAGCGGCACGGTCTCGCCTCTCCCGCGATCCAGGCGGCTCTCGGCGCGCGCTACCTCGAGACGGGCAGACACCTGGAGGCGAAGAGGATCTTCCTCGCCGAGGCGGCCCGGACGGGCGGGCAGGGGCGGATCTTCCGCCTCCTCCGCGACCTCCTGCGCGAGGAGTCCCGGCCCCTCCTCGTCCCCCGCAACCCCGATCCGCAGCTCGCACTGGAGATCCCCGATCTGCTGGAGGGGGCCGACGGACCCGACGGGGAGCCCTTCGGCGGCGTCGATCCGCTGAAGCGCCTCCCGGTCCTGGCCGCGCGCGTCCAGAGGGCCAGGGCCGGTGCGACGTCCGCGCTGGAGGAGAAGCTCTCCGCCGTCGCGAGCTCTCTCGCCCGGATCGCCGCCGCCGCCGATCCTGCCGCGCTCGAGCCAGTCGAGCGGACGGCGCTCGCGCTCCTCTCCGGCTCCGCGGCGACCCTCCTTCTCTTGGCGTTCTCCGACGCGGACGTGACCGGGGCGGCCACCGCGCTACCGCTCGTCGTCGGTGCCCTCTTCGGCTGGGGAAGCAGGATCACGTTCCCTCAGGCCGTCGAGGCGCTCGGGACCGAGACCGCGCTCGGAAGGCTCGCCGGGCTTCCCCTGCCGCCGCTCCAGCCCGTCGCCGGGACAGATGTCGCGCCCGTTCCGGACGGGGAGCCGGAGCAGGCCGTGAGGGCGTCCCTCCGGCTTCCCGCAATCGACCTGGTACCGCTCCTCGCAAAGCTCCCGCCGCTCGAGCCGAGGCCGTGGCCCGCCTCCAGCACGAGTCCGCAGAATGCTCAGGTCACCCTCGAAGAGGTGAGCCTCGTCGGGCTCTCGGGCGTCGATCCGCTGGCGGTCCTTCTCGACTTCGAAGCCGCCGCTACGGAGGTGGCAGGATGAGAGCCGTCTCCTTCGGGCTCGTCCTGGCTCGGCGCGGCGCCGAAGGAGAGGCGCGCCGCCGCGGGGCCGGGGCGATCGAACCGGCCCACCTCTGGCTCGCCGTCCTCAAGCTCGCCCGGCTCGACCGTGCCGCCCTGCGGGCTCTCGCGGGAGGGGATGCGCCGGGACGGAGCGAGCTCTTCGCCGAGCTGGAGAGCCTCGCCGCGCATCTGGCGGCGCGAGGGATCGACCCCTCCGCGTCGTGCCGGGCTCTCGAGGCGACCCTTCCCGACGGGCCTGGAAGCCCTGCGGTCCTCCACCGATCCGCCGAGGCCGTCGGGACGTTCGCCCGGGCGGCGGAACGCGCCGCCGCGGAGGGGGCCTCGTCCGTCGCCCTCGCGCACCTGGCGGCGGCTCTCCAGGAAACGCTCGGGGCGCCCGGAGCGGACCCTGACGACAGAGGGGAGCGGAAGCGGGAGGCCGCACCGGCCCGGGCGGCGGGCGGAGGAATCCTCGAGCGGCTCGGTCGCGACCTGACCGAGAAGGCCCGTCGCGGCGACCTCCCGGTCGTCGTCGGCCGGCACGACGAGATCCGGCGCCTCGCCCGGACGCTCACGCGCAAGCACAAGCCGAACGCCCTCCTGGTGGGGGACGCGGGCGTCGGAAAGACGGCGATCGTCGAGGGGCTCGCGCGGCTCGTCGCCATTCCCGGCGCCGTTCCCGCGCTCGAGGGGATCCGGATCGTCGAGCTGGGAACGACCGAGCTTCTCTCCGGCACCGGGCACCGTGGCGAGCTGGAAGCCCGGGTCGAGGCGGTCCTCGCGGAGGCGCGGGCCGACGACCGCCTCGTCCTCTTCGTCGACGAGCTGCACACCGTGCTCGGAGGGGGACAGCCCGGGGCCGACCTCTCGAACATGCTCAAGCCTCCGCTGGCGCGCGGCGAGATCCGGATGATCGGTGCTACGACGACCCAGGAATACGAGAAGTACATCGCCCGGCAGGAGGCCTTCGAGCGCCGCTTCGAGGTCCTCCGGATCGAGGAGCCGTCTCGCGACGAGGCGCTCGAGGTCCTCCGCGGTCTCAGGACCGGCCTCGAGACCCACCACTCGCTCGCCATCGCCGAAGAGGCGCTCGCGGCGGCGGTCGACCTCGCGATACGCCACCTGCCCGACCGACGCCTGCCCGACAAGGCGCTCGACCTCCTCGATCAGGCGTGCGCCGAGGTGGCCGTCCCCACCATCACCCCGGGGCGGCTCGTCGACGCGGCGACGCCGCGCGTCGTGACGCCCCGCGTGGTCGCCCGGGTCGTCGCCACCCGCTGCGCCCTCCCCGAGGCGCTCGTGGGCCTCTCTCCCGCCGGCCTCGTGGCCGGCCTCGAGGCGCACCTGCTGGCGCGGGTCGTCGGGCAGGAGGAGGCGATCGGCCTCGTGAGCCGCCACCTCCGGTCCGCGCTCTCGGGCGTCGCGGACCCGCGCCGCCCCGTCGCCTCCTTCCTCTTCACCGGGCCGACCGGTGTCGGGAAGACGGCGACGGCGAAGGAGATCGCCGCCCACCTCTTCGGCGAGCCCGAGGCGCTCGTCACCGTCGACCTGTCGGAGTACGCCGAGAGGCACCAGATGGCGCGCCTCCTCGGCGCCCCGCCCGGCTACGTCAGGTCCGACGAGCCCGGCTTTCTTCCCTCGGCCCTCCGCAGGCGGCCGGCCTCGGTCGTCCTCTTCGACGAGGTGGAGAAGGGGCACCCCGCCGTGCTCGACCTCCTCCTGCAGATCCTCGACGAGGGGAGGCTCACCGACGGGATGGGCCGGCCCGCCTCGTTCCGCGACGCGATCGTCGTCCTCACCTCGAACCTCACCGCGTCGGTGGCGAAGGGGCGTCCCGTCGGCTTCGGCGAGGGCCAGGCCCCCGCGTCGAACGACGCCATCGCGGTCCTGGCGCGCCACCTGCGCCCGGAGCTCCTCGGGCGGATCGGGCAGGTCGTCTCGTTCGGGCCGCTCGACGCCGCCGCCTGGCCCCGTCTCGTCACGAGGCTCGTCGACGAGATCGGCGAACGGCTGCGGCGGCAGGGGAGGCCGGTGCCGCCCGCCGACGTCGCCGCCCCGCTCCTCTCGTCTCTGCGCGTCGGCCCTCTCGGCGCGCGGGAGGTCGCCCGGGAGGTGGAGGCGCTCGTCGCCGCCTGGCTCGCGGGCCGCGGAGAGGCCGGCTCGGAATAGGTCCGGGCCCGCTGCTGGCGAAAGCGCGACTCCTCGCGGCGGCCGAAACGAGAAAGGGCCCCGCCTTTCGGCGGGGCCCCCGGAATCCGTGGAACGACTCGGGGCTAGAACGTGAGGCCGAAACCGCCGGAGACGACCTGGACCGTTCCGGTGGTGTCGTAGAGGTAGGGGGCGTCGTCCTGGTAGTCGACGTAGCGGTAGAGCCCACGGAGCGAGAACGTCTTCGTGACCTGGTACCGGAGCTCGGCGGACCCGTCGAAGCGGGAGACGTCGAGGTCGGAGAAGGAGTGGGTCTTCGAGTAGTCGTAAGGCTGAAGGTCGTGGTGGGCGGCGAAGTCTCCGCCGTTCAGGGTCATCGGGTCCATGGCGAAGTCCGAGGCGGTGTACGAGGCCAGAAGCGCGATGGTGAGAGGTTTGGCGGGTCGGACATTGATGCCGGCCATGAACGTGCTGCTGTTGGAGTCGGAGGTGACCCGGGACGCATTCGAGCCAAACTGGCCCGATAGGATGGACGCTGCTCACCCATCGAAGAGCGAGACGCAGGTGTGTCCACCCAGCTCGCTCTTCTGGAAGGCGTAGGCGACGTACCAGTCCCAGGTCTGGGCGGGCATCGACCAGAGGGTGACCGTCGCCGCCTGGTTCTTGCGCGACCAGTCGGTGAAGTCCCCGTCCTCGTTGCTGCCCGACCAGTAGCGGTAGTTGGCCGTGAGGCCGTAGCTGCCGGAGATCCACGACAGCCCGGCCTTGATCTCGTCCCATTTCGAGGGGTCCGCCGTGCCGTCGCCGGTCCGCGCGTCGTGAGACAGCCAGTACTGGGCGAGCTTCGGGTCGAGGCCGCTCGTCCCCGACGTCGGGAAGAAGAGCTGCGAGCAGGTCGTGTCGACGGTCATGAACGCGTGCGAGGCGTCGCCGTGGCGGTAGTCGGCGGAGAGCCGGAACCCCTTGGCGACCTGGGCCCGCCAGGAGAGGCCGAGGACGTTCGTCGCCGTCGTCTTCTCGCCGGCGGCGACCTCGTAGTTCGACCGGGCCTCGTTCTGGAAGTTCCAGATCGCCCGGACGGTACCGAGCTTCTTGCCGAGGCGGAAGGCCGCCTCGAGGTTCGACTCGTAGACGTCGCGGTCGAGGGCCGAGGTCCGGAGGAAGTCGGGGTCGTACCCGTAGACCTCGCGGTAGGTCTTGCCGGACTGGGCCCCGGCGACGGACTTCCGCTCGATGCTGTCGACGAAGACGTCGTCGCTCTCGAGGGCGTAGTAGCGCGTCCGCCATCTGAGGCGAAGGCCGGAGTCCCAGTTTCGGGCGAGCGCCAGGGCGCCGCCGCCGTAGGTGGATTCGAGCCCCGCGTAGCGGTTCTGGGTCTGGGAAAGGACTCCGATCCCGTTGATCGCGAAGCCGCCGACATCGTGGAGCGCGACGTCGAGCGTCGCGGTGTTCTTCCGGGTGTCCGGCCGGTAGTCGACCTTCTGGGGACCCTCGGTGGCGTCGAACTGGAGCTTGTTGTCGAAGATGACCGTGCGCTGGACGGGGTGCATCGCCCGGTCGTACGTGAAGAGGGCGTACGGGTCGCCGTTCGTCAGCTCGCGGTGGTTGTAGCCGACGCGGACGGCGCCGCCCTGAAAGGCGAGGAGGACGTCGGCCGCGGCGTCTCTCGTCTTCTCGTCGACGGCGCGAGACTGGCTCGTCACGTGGCAGCTGTCGCAGTGCGAGAGCGTCATCAGCTGGGCGTGCCCCTTCCGCCGCTGCTCGCCGTAGGAGAGGCCGAGGGTGGCCGCCGAGAGCGAGGGGAGCTGGAGCTCGGCCCGGCCGGCGAGCGTCGAATGGGAGATGGCGTAGCTCGCTTGCGGAGCCAGGTCGGTATTCCAGACGAACTTGCCGTCCGAGACCGCCGCCGTCAGGTTCGTCATCGGGTCGTGCGGGAGGCGGTGCGTCAGCTCTTCGTATCCGGCCTTCACCCGCAACGCGCGCTGCACGTCGAGCGAGAGGTGGTGCTTCTGGTCGCCCTTCCCCTTCCCCTCGGACGAGAGGATGAGGCTGCCCCAGTGCTCGTGCGACGAGACGAGGACGTTCCAGGGGAGGTAGTTGCCCGTCGGCTCGTACTCCATCGCCTTGTCGGGAGAGCCGTCGACGCTCGTGCCGTAGCCGGCGAGCTCGACCGAGCCCTGGGTCGTCGTCGGGGGCTCTTCGGCCCGGAGAAGCGAGGCGGGCGCCAGGAGCGCCGCGAGGCCGAGAACGAGGACCGTGTCTCTGCGGTTCTTCATCTCTCGTCTCCTACCTCGTCAGCGACTTGCCGTTGCCCGAGATCCCCTGCGAGGGGAGGTCCGAGCCGTGGACCTTCGGGTGGCACTGGGTGCACTTCGTCGAAAAGGCCTTGTTCATCCCCTCGGGGCCGTTCGGGCTCTGCCGCGGGATGCCGCCGAGCATCTGGACGCCGTCGGTCGCCTCGTAGCCCGTGTGGAAGTGGAACTCGTGGCACTGAAGGCAGAGCATCGGCTCGTTGGCGGTGAGGAGCCGGCCCGCCACGGACCCGTGCGGGACGTGGCACGTGGCGCAGCTCTCCTGCACCGGGGCGTGCTCGAAGACGTAAGGGCCTTCCTGCGCCTGGTGGCACGTCGTGCAGAGGTCGTTCAGCCGCTGTTTCGTCCTCAGCTGGGACTCGGTCGCCGCGTGCGGCTCGTGGCAGCTCGTGCAGGTCATCTTCCCCTCGCGGAGCGGGTGGTGCGAGGGGAGCTCGAACTGCGCGCGCTGCTCGCCGTGGCACTTCGCGCACGTCTCGGCAGGCTTGCCCGGCTTGTGGATCGAGTGGCAGGTGGTGCAGTGGAGGTCCTCGGCCGCGTGGGTCGAGGCGTTCCACGCGGGGAAGCCCTTCAGGCCGTGGCACGCCAGGCAGGCCTTGTCGGTCGCCTTGTCCGCGCCCAGCTTGTGGACCTTCGCGGCGTCGCCGTCTTCGGCGTGGGCATCCGCCTTGCCGTGGCAGCCCTCGCAGCCGACGAGGTGACCCTTCACCTCGAACGGCTTGATCCGCATGTGGATCTGGTTCGTCGTCGCCTTCACGAGCTCCTCGTGGCACCCGGCGCAGTCCGCCGCTTCGGCGGCGAGGACGGCGCCCGAGCTCCACAGGAGCGCGAGGAGAGACGATGCAAACACACCAACTCTCATGAATGCTCCCCTCCTCAGGGAGTCAGAGAGGGAATCGGATGGAAAGGGGTTTCTCCGGCCCGGGAGGGCGGGTCAGGCGGCTGGTGGGCCGCGACCGATCCGCCTCGCACCGTCCGGAGCCGCTCCGCCGGAGCAGCTGACCCGCGCTCAGCCCTTCTTCCGGAAGTAGGGCCGCTTCGGCCAGGCGACGGAGAATCGCACGGGCCGTAGGGTGCCGGGAATCCGGCCCCGCGTCAACCTGTATTTCGGGCTATGACGAAATAGTCTGCCCGGACTGGTCAGCGGATCTCGAGCCCGTCGCCCGGGGCGACCTCGCCCACGCGCCACCCCTGCACTCCGCCGGCCTCGAGAGAGCTCGTGAACTCCGCCTCCCGCCCTGCCGGGACGGCGACGAGGAGCCCTCCTGACGTCTGCGGGTCGAAGAGGAGCATCGCCTCGGCTTCGGAGAGCGTCCGGGTGCGGACCACCCGGCCGCAGAAGTGCTCGAGATTGCCCCAGGCGCCTCCGGGAAAGACCATTTCCGCGGCGAGCCGGCGCGCGCCGGCAAGCCAGGGGAGCGCGTCCCAGTCGAACCGGAAGCGGACGCCGGAGGCCTCGGCCATCTCGAGGGCGTGCCCCGCGAGGCCGAAGCCCGTCACGTCGGTCGCGGCGGCGGCCCCCGCGGCGAGCGCCGCGCGCGAGGCGGCGCGGTTCAACGCCTTCATAGAGGCGACCGCGGCGGCGAGCTCCTCCGTCGAGGCGAGCCCGCGCTTGAGGGCCGTCGTAATCGTTCCCGTCCCGAGCGCTTTCGTCAGGTGGAGCGCGTCCCCGGGGCGCGCGCCGCTCTTCTTCAGGAGCCGGGACGTCTCGGCGAAGCCGACGACGCAGAGGCCGTACTTCGGCTCCTTGTCCTGGATCGAGTGCCCGCCCGCGATCACGGCCCCCGCCGACCGGACCACCTCCGCCCCGCCCCGGAGGAGCTCGGCGAGAGTGGCGGCCGAGAGCTGCGGCGGGAAGGCGACGAGGTTCAGGGCGAGGACCGGTTCGCCCCCCATGGCGTAGACGTCGCTCAGGGCGTTCGCGGCGGCGATGGCGCCGAAGTCGTACGGCTCGTCGACCACGGGCGTGAAGAAATCGGTCGTCAGGATCAGCGCCCGTCCGCCGCCGAGGTCGAGCACGGCGGCATCGTCCGGCTCGGTGAGCCCGACGAGGACGTCGGGATGGGCCGCCGGGTCGAAGACGTCACCGAGGGCGCGCAAGACCTGCGCGAGCTGCCCGGGGGGCAGCTTCGACGCTCACCCCGCGCAGGAGCTGAGGCTCGTGAGCTTTCTGAAGATCTCGTCGGTCATGGTGGGGTTTCCTCGTCCGGGTCTGGTTCGACGGTATCGGTTGGTACGGTGGCCCCTGGACCGAAGGGCGCCAGTGCGAGTCCCTCGGCCGGCCTCGCAGCCGGGAGCCGCCGCCCCTATTTCATCCGGCCGAGCAGCTGCGCCTTCGCCGTCTGGAATTCCTCTTCGGTGACGACGCCCTTCTCCCGCAGCGCGCCGAGGCGCTCGAGCTGCGCGACGGGGTCGGCTTCCGTGGTCGTGGCCGCGCCGCCCGGAGTCGCCGAGGGCCGCGCCGCCTCGCGGCTCATCAGCGCCTGCTTCTTGAACTCCACCGGGTCGTGCAGGAAGTGGTAGGTCACGCTCGCGGACTCGTTCGCCGTCGCGATGCCGAGGTCGCCGTAGTCCAGGAGGCGGCCGAGGAGCCCCTGCTCGAGGTTCATGTCGTTGATCTTGTCGAGCGACGCGTCGCGGTGGACTTTCGTGAAGAGCCCCTCGAGCTTGAGGACGCGCCGGTTCGTGACCATGTAGACCTTGTTGACCCAGTAGAGGTACCGCCACCCGAGCCAGACGAGGGGAACGGCCGGAAGGAGCCAGGCGACGACGACGGCCCCGGGGACGAGAACGCTCAGGGCCACACCCGCTGCGAGGGCGGCGACGAGGGCGAGGGCGGGCCCCGCGAAGGTCGGGTAGAGGCTCCGGCGCGCCTGATGGAGGACCACCTCGTCCGGGATCATCAGCCGCTCGATGTAGCTCACGCGCTCCTCCTCGCCTTTCGGGCGAGGAGAAGCCTACACCCACCTACCAGGGGTTCTTCACGTGGCACGCGGCTCCGTTTTTCGCGAGGTACTCCTGGTGGTACTCCTCCGCGGGCCAGAATGTCTTCGCCGGCTCGACGATCGTCACGATCTCCTTTCCGCCGAACGCCATCTTCTCTTTCAGCCCGGCCAGGACCTCTTCGACCACCTTCTTCTGCGCGTCGTCGACGGTCCAGATCCCGGAGCGGTACTGGTCGCCGACGTCGGGCCCCTGGCGGTTGAGCTGCGTCGGGTCGTGCATCGCGAAGAACGCCTCGACGAGCCGCCGGTAGGTAATCCGGTTCGCGTCGTAGGTCACCTTCACCGACTCGGCGTGGCCGGTCGTGCCGTTGCAGACCTCCTTGTACGTCGGCTTGTCCGTCTGCCCCTGCATGTAGCCGCTCACCGCGTCGAGGACTCCCGGGCCGCGCTTGAACCAGTGCTCGACGCCCCAGAAGCAGCCCGCCGCGAAGTAGGCCGTCTCGACCTTCACCGGCCGGCTCTCGGGCGGGACGGGGGCCCCCTTCTCGAGGAACGTCATCGAGGCGGAGTTGAGGCAGTGGCGCTCGCCCGTTGGCTTCGGGCCGTCCTCGAAGACGTGACCGAGGTGGGCGCCGCAACGGGCGCAATCGATCTCGACCCGCTCCATCCCGAAGGCCCGGTCGACCTTTCGCCCGACGTGGGCCGGGTCGACCTCGCGGAAGAAGCTCGGCCACCCCGTCCCCGAGTTGAACTTGTGCTCGCTCGAGAAGAGGGGCAGCCCGCAGACGACGCAGGCGTAGACGCCGTCCTTCTTGTTGTCGAGGAGAGTCCCGCAGAACGCCGGCTCCGTCCCCGCCTTCTGGGTGATCCGGTAGGCCTCGGGGGAGAGCTTCGCCGCGAGGCGGGCGACCTCCTCCTTCGGCAGCGGGGTCACGTCGTAGCCAGACTTCGAGAGAACCGTCGTCATCGTCTTCGCCTTTCCTTCGGGTCTTTCGCCCGAGCCTGCGGTGGACGCGTCCGCGTGGGATTCGCCGGGGCGGCAGGCCGCCGGGCCGAGCAGCAGTCCGAGGCCGAGGAGCAGGGCGCCTGCCGCGGTGGCGCGACGGCGGCCCTGCGGGGGGACGGGGAGAGAGCCGGGGATTCGAGGGCCGGTCATCGTTCTCACGATGCTGGTATGCCCATCGGGGGCCCCGGGTTTCGAGTCGCTCATCGAATACAGGCCTCCGCCGGTACTCTATCCGACCGGACCGGAGACCCGGATTCTGAAAGGCTTTGCGTCCTTCCTCTGCCGCGGCGCCGACGAGAGTCGTCGGCCAGGAGGGTCCGGTGCGAGGGGCGATGGAGCGAGCCCGGCTGGCGCGAGGCTCACCCCTCTTCAGCCGTCGATCGCCCTCATCGCCATCTCCGGATACCGGGCGCCCGCCGCGATCCCCTTTGGCGCGACCGCGTCGATGCGGGCGAGGTCATCCGCGGTGAGCGAGACGCCGAGCGCGCCGAGGTTTTCCTCGAGACGGGCGCGCGTCTTCGTTCCGGGAATCGGAACGAGGTCGTCGCCCTGCGCGTGGAGCCAGGCGAGCGCGAGCTGCGCCGGGGTGCACCCCTTCTCCTTCGCGATCTCGCCGACCCTCGTCACGAGATCGAGGTTCTTCGCGAAGTTATCGCCCTGGAAGCGGGGGGAGTTGCGCCGGTAGTCGCCCTCGGGGAGGTCTTCGAAGGTACGGAAGCGGCCGGTGAGGAAGCCGCGCCCGAGCGGGCTGTAGGGGACGAAGCCGATTCCCAGCTCCCGGCAGGCCGGAAGGACTCCGTCTTCCGGATCGCGCGTCCAGAGCGAGTACTCGCTCTGCAAGGCCGAGATCGGGTGGACGGCGTGTGCACGGCGGATCGTTTCGGGGGAGGCTTCCGAGAGGCCGAGGAAGCGGACCTTCCCGTCGCGAACGAGCCCGGCCATCGCCCCGACGGTCTCCTCGATCGGAACCGTCTTGTCGACCCGGTGCTGGTAGTAGAGGTCGATCGTCTCGACGCCGAGCCTCTTCAGCGAGGCGTCGCAGCAGGCCCGGACGTACTCGGGCCGGCCGTTCACGCCGAGGAAGGCCCCCTTCTCGTCACGCATGTTCCCGAACTTCGTCGCGAGGACGACCTCGCCGCGGCGCCCGTGGATCGCGCGTCCGACGAGCTCCTCGTTCTTCCAGGGACCGTACATGTCGGCCGTGTCGAGGAACGTGAGGCCGAGGTCGAGCGCACGGTGGATCGTGGCGACCGATTCGGCGTCGTCGCGGCCGGCGTAAAACTCCGACATTCCCATGCAGCCGAGCCCCTGGGCGGAGACGACGAGGCCCTGACGGCCGAGCGAGCGGGTTTCCATGGGAGACCTCCTGTGCGGAGAGGCGGCTCCGGGCCGGCCGTCCGCGCGGGGGAAACGTAGCACGGGACCCGGTCCCCCTCCCGTCCCGTCCTCCCGATCCGCCCCCGACGCCCTCGTCGTAGAGTGGCGGAGGGAGAGACCTGCATGAGCACGCCCCACGACCTTTACGACCTCGAAGTGACGACCATCGACGGGAAGACGCAGAAGCTCTCGGCCTACGCCGGCAAGACGCTCCTCGTCGTGAACGTCGCGAGCAAGTGCGGCTTCACGCCGCAGTACACGGGCCTCGAGGCGCTGTATCGCAAGTACAGGGACAGGGGGCTCGTCGTCCTCGGCTTCCCGTGCGACCAGTTCGGGCACCAGGAGCCGGGGGACGCGGAGGAGATCAAGAGCTTCTGCTCGCTGAAGTACGACGTCACCTTCCCGATGTTCGCCAAGGTCGAAGTCAACGGCGCGGGCACCCACCCCCTCTACCAGCACCTCAAGAAGGCCGCCCCGGGGCTCCTCGGAACCGAGGCGGTCAAGTGGAACTTCACGAAGTTCCTGGTCGGGCCGGGCGGAAAGGCCGTCACCCGCTACGCGCCGACCGATACTCCCGAGAGCCTGGAGAAGGACATCGAGAAGCTCCTGGAGCGTTGATCGCGAAAGGGTGAGTCCATGACGATCGCTCGCCGTTTGCTCATCCTGGTGGCCGTACCGCTGGTCGCCCTGGCCTCGATCGGGTTCTTCCTCTGGCGCCAGCTGGAGTCCATCGAGGCCGCGACCCTGGTCGTGGCGGAGAAGCAGACCGAGAGCCTCCAGCTCGTGGGGAACCTCTCCCGCGGGTTCACGGAGGGGAGGGTCCTCGTCAGGAGCTGCCTCCTCGCCCGGACACCGGAGGCGAGGGCCGCGGCCCTCGCTTCCTTCGCCGAGACCAAGAAGGAAGTTGCCGCCCTTCTCGCGCGCTACGGAGACACGGCCGTTTCGGGGGACCGGGACCGGCGGTTCTACGACGAGTACCGGCGGCTGAGCGGCGAGTGGGTCGCGGGGGCCGAGGGGCTCATGGCCCTCGCGGTGGAGGGCCGGGTCGAGGAGGCCTTCGCGGAGCTGGGCGGGCGTTCGACGGAAGTCGGGGAGAGGCTCGGAGCGATCTCGGCCGAGTGGATCCGCAACAACGAGGACGAGGCCAGGCTGGCCGGCCGCTCGGCCGCGGCGGCGATCGAGGCGTCGAGGAGAAGGCTCCTCGTCTCGACCTCGCTCGGTCTGCTGTTCTCCGCGATCGTCGGAATCCTGACGTTCCGGCGGATCGCCACGCCGATCCGCGCGCTGCAGGAGACGGTGGAGACGATCGCCGCCGGGGACTATTCGAGGTCCGTCCCGTTCACGGGGGCCTCGGACGAGACGGGTGCCCTCGCCCGGTCGATCGACGTCCTGAAGGGCGGCGCGTCGGCGATGGAGGACCAGCGCTGGGTCAAGGCGGGAGTGGCGAAGCTGGCCGGCGCGGTGCAGAAGGCCGATTCGCTCGCCGAGCTCGGCGAGAGGCTCGTCTCGGGGCTCGTGCCGCTCCTCGGGGGCGGGGTGGCCGCGTTCTACCTGAACGAAGGGGAGTCGGCCCCCCTGCGCCGGATCGCCTCCTACGGCCTCGGCGACGCCGGCTCGGCGGCGGAGTCGTTCCGGCCGGGAGAGGGCCTCGTCGGCGAGTGCGCACGGCAGAAGGCCCCGGTCATTCTCGAAGGGCTGCCGCCGGACTACCTCCGGATCTCCTCCGGCCTCGGCGGCGCCCCCCCCGTACGCGCGGCCGCCTGGCCGGTCGTCTCCCGCGACGTGACCCTGGGCGTCCTGGAGCTCGCCTCGTTCCACCCGTGGCATCCGCGCGAGACGTCGCTTCTCGAGGAGCTCCTGCCGGTCGTCGCGGCGAGCCTCGAGATCCTCTCCCGCAACCTCGCGACCCGCGACCTCCTGGCGCGGACGCAGGAGCAGGCCCGGAGGCTCGAGGAGCAGACCGTCGCCCTGAGCGAATCCCAGGAGGAGCTCGTGGCCCGGCAGGAGGAGCTGAAGGCGGCCAAGGAGACGGCGGAAGAAGCCACGAAGGCCAAGTCGGAGTTCCTCGCCAACATGAGCCACGAGATTCGGACGCCGATGAACGCCATCATCGGCCTCTCGCACCTCGCCCTCAGGACCCACCTCACCCCCAAGCAGCGCGACTACGTCGGCAAGGTCCACAACGCCGGCACGTCGCTCCTGGGCGTCATCAACGACATCCTCGACTTCTCGAAGATCGAGGCGGGCAGGCTCGAGATCGAATCGACCGGCTTCCGGCTGGACGAGGTGATCAGCTCGGTCACGACGCTCACGGCCCAGAAGGCGCACGAGAAGGGGCTCGAGTTCCTGGCCCACGTCTCGCCCGAGATTCCCGAGCAGCTCCTCGGCGACCCTCTCCGGCTCGGGCAGATCCTGACGAACTTCGTGAACAACGCCGTCAAGTTCACCGAGGCCGGGGAGGTCCGGCTGAGCATCGACCTCGTGGAGCGGACGGGCGAGAAGGTCAAGCTCGAGTTCTCGGTCCGCGACACGGGGATCGGCATGACCCGCGAGCAGTCGGCGAAGCTCTTCCAGCCGTTCACGCAGGCCGACACGTCGACGACCCGCAAGCACGGAGGGACGGGGCTCGGACTGACGATCAGCCGGAGGCTCGTGGAGATGATGGGGGGGCAGATCCGGCTGGAGAGCGAGGCTGGCGTCGGCAGCACGTTCACCTTCACGCTCTGGCTCGGCGTCGGACAGGCCACCGGGACCGGAAGGCCGATCCCTCGGCGTTTCGACGACCTCCGGATCCTCGTCGTGGACGACAACGCCGCCGCGCGGGAGATCCTGGTGGAGTCGCTCGGGACGCTGGCCGGCCGTGTCGACGCCGTCAGCTCCGGTCCCGAGGCGATCGCCGCGATCCGGGAGCGCGACGCCGACACGCCGTACGACGTCGTCTTCATGGACTGGAGGATGCCCGGCATGGACGGGCTCCAGGCGACCCGGGCCATCAAGGCCGACGCCTCGCTCCGCAGGCAGCCGGCCGTGGTCATCGTCACGGCCTTCGGCCGCGAGGAGGTGCGCGAGGAGGCCGAGCAGCTCCACGTGGACGGCTTCCTCCTGAAGCCGGTCACGAAGTCGATGCTGGTCGACTCGATGATGAGCATCTTCGCGACGACGGCCGACGACGGGGCCGTCCCCGGGGCGGAGAGGGCCGAAGAGGGCGTGCCCCTGCGCGGCCTGCGCGTCCTCCTCGCGGAGGACAACGAGATCAATCAGCAGATCGCGGTCGAGCTGCTCGAAGGGGCAGGGGCCGGGGTGACGGTCGCCGGCAACGGGCGGGTGGCGGTGGAGAAGATCTTCGGAGCCCCGTTCCCTCCGCCCTTCGACGTCGTCCTGATGGACCTCCAGATGCCGGAGATGGACGGCTACCAGGCGACGCGGAAAATCCGGTCGGACCCGCGCCTGGCCACGCTGCCCATCGTCGCGATGACGGCTCACGCCACGATGGAGGAGCGGCAGCGGTGTCTCGACTCCGGGATGGACGACCACGTTTCCAAGCCGATCGACCCCGCTCTCCTGCTCGAGACGGTCCGGCGATACCTCAGGCCGTCCGTCTCGTCTCCCGCTCCCGGCGAGCTCGAAATCCCGGTCGTTTCCGGCCTCGACGCGGAGGACGGCCTCCGCCGGGTGGGCGGAAACCGGAAGCTCTACCTGAAGCTGCTCCGCGAGTTCGTCGACAGGCAGGGGCCGGCCGGGGACGAGATCGTCGCGGCTCTCGCGGCCGGCGACACGGCCGTCGCCAGGAGGCTCGCCCACACCGTGAAAGGGGTGGCGGCGAGCCTCGGTGCCCGCGGCCTGCCGGAGGCGGCGGGAGCGGTGGAGAAGGCGATCGCCGCGGAGATTTCGCGCGACGGGCTGGCGCCGCTCGTGCAGTCGTTCCGGACGAACCTCGACGGCTTCGTCTCCACTCTCCGTGCGGCCCTGCCGGCCGTGCCCTCAGGGCCGGCACCCGCTGCCCCGGCAGCGTCGTTCGACCCGGAGCTGGCGAGGAAGGCCGTCCGGCAGATGCTCGGGCACCTCTCCGACTTCGATCCCGCCGCCGAGGAGTGTCTCGAGGCGAACCGGGAGGTCTTTCGATCCCTCCTTCCACCCGACTCGTTCACCCTCTTCGCCGGGCAGATCGGCGGGTTCGCCTTCGCCGAAGCGCGCGCCCAGCTCGAGGCGGCGTCCCGGGAGAAGGGAGTGCTCCCCGGCGAGGAGCCCGGCGCTCCGGGCAGGGGCGTCTAGACCGGCTCCCGCCGCACGACGACGATCGTGGTGTCGTCGGACTGCGGGGCGGAGCCGGCGTGCCGCTTCACGTCGGCGAGAACGCCGTCCGCGGTCTCCTTCGCGTTCGGACGCGGGCGGGCGAGGAGGCCTGAGACGAGCTTCTCCTCGCCGTACTCGTTCGCCTCCGGGTCCATCGCCTCCGAGACGCCGTCGGAGTAGAAGACGAGGGTGTCCCCGGGACCGAAGGCTGCCGCGTGGCTCGTGTACGCCGCCGTGGGGAAGAGGCCGGCGAGGAGCCCCGTCGAGCCGAAGGGCGTGCTCGCGGTGCCGTCCGCGGCGAGGAGGACCGGCGACGGATGCCCGGCGTTGGCGACGTGGACCTGCCCCGACGAGAGGTCGAAGACGGCGCAGATGAGCGTGACGAAGAGCTGTCCGCGGTTGTGGGCTTCCAGCTCCTGGTTGAGGTGCGCCAGGACGGTCTCGGGCTTCGGGTGCTCGCGGGCGAGAGACCGGAGGAGGGTCATCGTGACCGCCATGAAGAGAGAGGCCGGGATCCCCTTGCCCGAGACGTCGCCGACGGCGAGGAAGAGGCGGTCGGGTGCGGTCCGGAGGGCCAGGTAGAGGTCGCCGCCCACGTGCTGGGCCGGCTCGAGGATGGCGTGGAGGTCGAGGCCCGTTCCCTCGGCGCAGGTCGTCAGCTCGGCGGGGAGGAGCCCGAACTGGATCTCCCGGGCGATCGAGAGGTCGCGCTCGAGCGCCGCTCTCACGGCGTCGGAGTAGGCCTTGGCCTTGAGGAGCGACCGGACGCGCGCTCTCACCTCGAGGACCTCGAACGGCTTCGTCAGGTAGTCGTTCGCTCCGAGCTCGAACCCCCGCGCCTTGTCGGCCACGTCTTCCAGCGAGGAGAGGAACATCACGGGGAGGTCGCGCGTCCCGGGCTCGGCCCTGAGCCGCCGGAGCACCTCGTAGCCGTCCAGCCCCGGCATGACGATGTCGAGGAGGACGATGTCGGGCTGGCTCGCCGCGACCGCCTTCATGGCGGACTCGCCGTCGAGGGCGACACTGATCTTGTATTCGCCCTTCAGCGCCTCGGCAATGAGCTGAACGTTCGACCGTACGTCGTCCACGATCAGGACGCGGCAATCGGAGAGCTCCTTGAGGTTCATGGAGGCGGCCTTTCGGCGGCCCGGAGGCCGCGCCGGGGAACGCGCCATCCTGTTCGAGCGGCCCGGCGGGCGTCAATCCGCGGCCCCCGGGGGGGGACTGGAGGGCCGGCAGGTCCGGCCGAGGCGGCCGAGGCGGCCGGGACGGAGTCTCGACCCATTGCTTCGCGGATTCGCGATATGATGGAACGTGGCCCCGGGAACGATGAAGTCGAGGGAATCAGAGGCAATCCGCCCCTGCGGCAATCCGTTGGACGACGAAAAGGAGCAGTTCATGACGCCAGAGCCTGAGCAGCGGGAAACCCTGACCATCACCGACAACCGGAACGGGAAGTCCTACGAGGTCCCGATCGAGAACGGGACGATCAAGGCGCCCGACCTTCGGAAGATCAAGACGGGGCCTGAGGACTTCGGGATCATGACCTACGACCCGGCGTACATGAACACGGCGTCGTGCAAGTCGACGATCACGTTCATCGACGGCGACAAGGGGATCCTCGAGTACCGCGGCTACCCGATCGCCGACCTGGCCGAGCACACCTCGTTCCTCGAGACGGCCTGGCTCATTCTGAACGGCGAGCTCCCGACGGCGGCCCAGCAGAAGGAGTGGGTGGACGAGATCACCGTCCACACGATGGTCCACGAGAACATCACCAACGTCCTGCAGGGCTTCCGGTACGACGCCCACCCGATGGCGATGCTCGCCTCCTCGGTGGCGGCGCTCTCGACGTTCTACCCCGAGGCCAAGCACGTCCACGACCCGGCGGTCCGGCGGATGCAGATCGTCCGCCTCATCGCCAAGACGCCGACGCTGGCGGCCTTCGCCTACCGCCACTCGATCGGCTTCCCGTTCGCCTACCCCGACAACGACCTCTCGTTCGCCGGCAACTTCCTCCAGATGATGTACCGGACGGCCGAGCCGAAGTACAAGCCGAACCCGATCCTGGAGAAGGCCCTCGACGTCCTCTTCATCCTCCACGCCGACCACGAGCAGAACTGCTCCACGTCGGCCATGCGCGCCGTCGGCTCCTCCGAGGTCGACCCGTACTGCGCGGCGTCCGCCGCGATCTCGGCGCTCTACGGCCCGCTCCACGGCGGCGCCAACGAGGCGGTCCTCCGGATGCTCAAGGAGATCGGCTCGAAGGACCACGTCCCGGCGTTCGTGAAGGACGTCAAGGAGAGCGGCGGCGACGTGAAGCTGATGGGCTTCGGCCACCGCGTCTACAAGAACTACGACCCGCGCGCCAAGATCCTCAAGCAGATGGCCGACCAGGTCTTCGGCGTCACCGCCCGCAACCCGCTCCTGGACATCGCGCTCGAGCTCGAGCGGATCGCCCTCGAGGACGACTACTTCATCAAGCGCAAGCTCTACCCGAACGTCGACTTCTACTCGGGCCTGATCTACCAGGCGATGAAGTTCCCCGTCGACATGTTCCCGGTCCTCTTCGCCATCGGGCGGATGGCCGGCTGGCTCGCCCAGTGGAACGAGATGATCCAGGACAAGGACCAGAAGATCGCGCGCCCGCGGCAGGTCTACCTGGGCTACCGCGACCGTTCGTTCGTCCCGTTCGAGCGGCGGGGCTGAGAAGGAGAGAGACGAAATGCGCAAGAAGATCACCGTCGTCGGCGCCGGCCGCGTGGGCGAGACGACCGCCCACATCCTCGCCAAGAAGGCGCTCGGCGACATCGTCCTCGTCGACATCGTCCCGAACCTCGCCGCCGGCAAGGCGCTCGACCTGATGGAGCTCCGGCCGATCGACGACTCCGACATCACGATCACGGGGACGTCCGGCTTCGAGGAGACGGCCGGCTCGGACGTCGTCGTCGTCACCTCGGGAATGCCGCGCAAGCCGGGCGAGAGCCGCGAGGACCTCCTCCGCAAGAACATCGGCATCGTCAAGCCCGTCTCCGAGCAGGTCATGAAGTACTCCCCGAACGCGTTCCTCGTCGTCGTCGCGAACCCGCTCGACACGATGACGTGGGTCGCCAAGAAGGTGACCGGCTGGCCGAAGAACCGGGTCGTCGGCATGGCGGGGATCCTCGACGCGGCGCGCCTGCGCTGCTTCATCGCGATGGAGCTCGGCGTCTCGGTCAAGGACGTCCAGGCGTTCGTCCTGGGCGGGCACGGCGACGAAATGGTCCCGTGCGTGCGGTACGCCTCGGTGGGCGGCATCCCGATCGAGAATCTGATGTCGAAGGAAAAGATCGACGCCATCGTCAAGCGGACCCGCGGGGCCGGTGGCGAGATCGTCAAGCTCCTCGGCTTCTCGGCCTACTTCTCGCCGGCGGCGGCCGCCGTCGAGATGGTCCAGGCGATCCTGAAGGACGAGAAGCGGGTCGTCCCCTGCTCGGCGTACCTCGAAGGGGAGTACGGCGCGAACGACATCTACCTCGGCGTCCCCGTCGTCCTCGGCGCGGGCGGCGTCGAGAAGATCCTCGAGGTCGACCTGACCGACGAGGAGAAGGTCATGCTCGCCAACTCCATCAAGCTCTGCTCGGAGTCGATCGAGGAAGGGAAGGGGCTGCTCTAGCCCTCGGTTCCTCTCCAGCGGCTCTTTCGCCCGCCGCGACGCTTCCCGGGTTTCTGGCCCGGGGTCGTCCGGCGGGCTTCTTCTTTTCCCGGGCTTTCGAGCGTCAGCCGCGGCGCGCCGCGAGCCTCGCTTCCATCCTCCGCCGTTCGAGCGACTCCAGGTTGAGCCCGAAGCCGAGTCCGAGAAGGGCGAGAAGAGCGATCGTGCCGCCGTGCCAGACGAGGACGTGCGCGAGGTGGGTGACGGGGCAGTCGAGGTGGAAGACGCCCGTCGCCATGAGGCCCGTCCCGGCCCCGGCGAGGAGCCCTGAGAAGGAAGCGCGAAGTGGTGCAGACCTGAAGATCAGGACGGCGACGACGGCGAGGGCCGTCAGGCCCAGGAGCCCGGAGAGCATGAGACAGGCCGGTCCGTGCGTCACCAGCGGACTCGGGACCGGGACGCCCGCGCTCGCGCCGCGCACGAGGACCGCGAGTATCACGAAGAGCACCACCGCGCCGGCGAGCGCGATCAGCCCGGTCTGACGGCCCGCCCCGCGGCCGGGGACGGCTTCCCCGAGGGCGAGCGTCACCAGCCCGGCTCCCGCGACGAGCTCCGCGAGGACGACGCCCCAGCTCAAGAGCCACCCGAGCTCCGCGGCGTCGGGCCGGGCCGGGGCGATCGCGAGGACGAGCGCCACGGCGACGGGAGCCCAGACGAGAAGGACGAGCGCACGGCGGGCCGGCGGGGCCAGCGGCCGAACGGGGCGCAGCTCGTCCCGAACCAGGCGGCGGAGCTCTGGCGGAAGCTGGGGTGCGCCATTCACGGCGACGTTCCCTCCTTCAGGATTCCCCGCAGCTCCGCCATGGCGCGGTGCGAGCGGAGCTTCGCGGCCATCGTGGTGATGCCGAGGACGGTACCGACCTCCTGGAAGGAGAGTCCCTGGACGTGGTGGAGGATCACCGCCTCCCTCCTGTCGACGGAGAGCCGGCCGAGCGCTTTCCTCACGGCGTCCTTCGTGGCGAACGACTCGGCCTCTGCCGGGACCGGGACGTCGGGCAGCTCGTCGTCCGCGAGCTCCTCGTGGCGGCTGCGCCGCTTCTCGGAGCGGCACGACATGAGGAAGACGTTGTGCGCGATGGCGTAGATCCACGCCTTCGCGGAGCGGCCCGGGTCGTACGTCTGACGCGCCCGATGAACGTGGAAAAAGGTCTCCTGCAGGAGGTCGTCGGCCCGGACGGGGTTGCGGGTGAGCGAGTGAAGGAACGCTCTCACCGGGCCTGACAGCTCCTCGTACAGGCGTTCGAACGCCATTTCATCGCCGCCCTGGTAGGCGGCCATGAGGGCCGCGAGGGCCCGCGCGGAGTCTTCTCGGTCGGGTGCCTCGTCCATCCACTCATTCGCCTCCGGCCCGAGCGGGATCTCCTTCCCGGCCCTGCGTGGTTCCTTTCGCGTGCGAGGCACGGCGGGATGGTAGCCGTTCCGGACGCTCCATGGACCTTCTATGCTCGAGACCGGGCAGCGGTTTCGCAGTGCATCCGCCGGGCGTCGGACGGTACGATCAGCTCATGCCGTTCGCACTGCGTCCCGAGGACCTGTCGTTCCCCGACCGCGCCGTCGTGCGTCTTTCCTTCTCGCGGGTCGTTCCGGCGACGCCGGAGCGAGTCTTCGACGTTCTCGCGGACCACGAAGCCTGGACGCGCTGGTTCGTCGATTTCAGGAGGGCATCGGTGATGGACGGAGTGCGGGAGGGTGTCGGCATGAGGCGCCGCGTCTGGGTCGGCCCGATGGTCCTCGACGAACGTTTCCTCGCCTGGGAGAGGGGGCGGCGCTTCTCTTTCACGATGCTCGAGTCGAACCTGCCGATCCTGTCGGCGATGGTCGAGGACTGGCGGCTCGCACCGGTCGAGGGCGGAACGCGGGTGGACTACGCGGTCGGATTCGACCTCCCCGGCTGGATCCGGCCGTTGAAGGGAATCCTGCTCTGGAAGTTCCGGCCGCTCTTCGAGAAGGCTCTGCCGAACCTCGAGGAGTATCTCCGGAAGAGCTGACCTGCCTGGGTCCCGGAGTTTCTGGCCCTCGGCGCAAATGCGCCTGCCGCTGAAACCTTCTCTCAGGTCCGGCATCATGAGGGACAACGAGTTCAGGCCGGAGCCGGCAGGGACCGAAACGGCCAAAGAGAAGCAGACAGGGGAGACCTGTCGAAGAAGGAGACACCATGAAGAAGAACCGCCCGTCCGCGGCCTACCTGTCCGCCGTCGTCGCCGGGCTGATCGCCGGCTCCTCGTTCGCTTCCAGCGCGCAGGCGCAGGACAGGACCCCGGCCCCGACGGCTCCCACGGCCACGCAGAAGGACAGGAATTCCTGCGGCGGGCCCAACGGATGCGGCGGCAAGAAGGCCGGTGAGAAGAAGGCCGGACCCGAGGCGACCGACAAGCACGCCTGCAAGGGGCAGAACGCCTGCAAGGGCAAGGGCGGCTGCAAGACCGAGAAGAACGCCTGCAAGGGCCACAACGAGTGCAAGGGGAAGGGCGGCTGCGCCACCGACGGGAAGGCCCACACCCAGCCCACCCAGAAGCCTGCCTGACGATTCGGGAGCGGGCGGTCCCGGCCGGACGACGGCCGGGACCGCCGCCTGGAAGAACGAGGAGGAGGACACCCCTGGCCAATCGCTGGAACCTGCCCGTTCTCGGCTACGGCATCGGCCTTCGGACGGTCCATTTCGCGGAGATCCTCGAACGCCGCGCGGCAGTCGACTTCTACGAGGCGATCACGGAGAACTTCCTCGACACGGGAGGTCGGCCGCTCCACGTCCTCGACCGGGTGGCCGGGCGGACGCCGGTCGTCCTCCACGGCGTCTCGCTGAACATCGGGAGCGCCTCCCCGCTCGACTTCGCCTACCTCGGCAAGGTGAAGGAGCTGGCCCGGCGCGTGGAGGCGCGCTGGGTGACGGACCATCTCTGCTGGACCGGCGTCGCGGGACGAAACACTCACGACCTCCTCCCCTGCCGCTGAACGACGAGACTCTCGAGCACGTCACGGCGAGGGTGCGGACGGTCCAGGACGTCCTCGAACGGCCCCTCCACCTCGAGAACCCGTCGACCTACCTCGAGCTCTCGGCGTCGACGATGGGCGAGGCGGAGTTCCTCGCGCGCCTGACGGAGAAGGCCGGTTGCGGGCTCCTGCTCGACGTGAACAACGTCTTCGTCTCCTCCTTCAACCACGGGTGGGACGCCGAGGCGTACATCGACGAGATCCCGGCGGACAGGATCGTCCAGGTCCACCTCGCCGGGCACACGGACCAGGGAACGCACCTCCTCGACACGCACTCCGACCACGTCCGCGACGGGGTCTGGAGCCTCTACGAGAGGCTCGTGAGGCGAACCGGCCCCGTCACGACGCTCGTCGAGTGGGACGACGACATTCCCGCGCTCGACGTCGTCCACGCCGAGGCGCTGATGGCGAAGGACGCGACGGAGCGGGCGCTCGGGACGAACGGAGCGAACAGGCCGGAAGCGGCGGGATCGGCGGCCTCGGCGAACGAGGCGAGCGAGGCGGTGGCTGCGTGAGCGCGCTCCCGCTTCCGTGCCTTCTCCCGCTCGCCCGGTTCCAGTCGTGGATGCAGGCGGTCCTCGTCCACCCGGACGGCGCCCGCCTGGCTCTGGAGGCGCCGGAACTGCGGCGTTTGGTCGCCCCCGAGGACGCCTCGACCGTCGTGCGCGACCGCGGCGGCCTCGACGCGGCCCAGCGGCTCCAGATCTACGCGGGGATGTACCCGCTCCGGATGCGCGACGCCCTGCGATCCGACTACCCGGCCCTGGCCGAGCTCCTCGGCGAGCGGGGCTTCGCGAAGCTCGTGGCGGACTACGTCGCGGTCCACCCTTCGCGCAGCTTCACGCTCGCGCGCCTCGGCGACCACCTCCCTGAGTTCCTCGCGGGCTGGGGCAGCCCCCGCCGCAGGGGCCTTCGCACCGACGTCGCCCGCCTGGAGCGGGCCGGGGCGCAGGTTTTCGACGCGGAAGAGACGGCGCCGCTGGACGCGGACGCACTGCAGGCGCTTCCCGCAGCAGACTGGCCGAAACTGCGGCTCCGCCCGGCGGCGGCGTTCCGGCTCGTGAGGGTTCGCCCCGGCGCGGTCGACGTCCTCGACGCCGTCCTCGAAGGGAATCCGGTTTCCGAGAGGACCGGCCGCGGCCGCGTCGAGGTGGCTTACTACCGGAGGGATTTCGTCGTTCTTCGCCGGACGCTGGGCCCCTTCGACGGGAGCCTTCTGGCTGCTCTTGCGGCGGGGAAGACCGTCGGGTCTGCCCTGGAGCGCGCGGGCGGGACCTTCCCCGGGAGCCTTCCTTCCGGCGAGGTCCTTTCGGGCTGGTTCGCGGAGTGGACCCGGCTCGGGTTCTTCTCCGGGGATCGAGCGGGCTTGCCGGGTTCGCCCTCCGGTCCGTCGGCGGGCTACTCGAAGTAGCCGGTCACGTCGAGGATGAAGTGGACGGTGTCCGGTGCGTCGTTCCGGACGCCGAGACTGCCGGTGCCGTCCCGCGACAGGAGAACGGAGGCGTTGTTCGCACGGGTTTTCGAGGCCGCGAAGCTGATCGACGTCGCCGTCGGGATCCAGGCCGCTCCGGTGTCTCCAGGGTACAGACGGAGCGTCCCGGCAGCGCCGGTCTGGGTCACGGTGATGTTGACCGAGACGGCCACCGCCGTGGTCGGGACCCCGCAGACACCCGCGATCGAGAAGACCCGGTTGGAGGGGCCGGGTGCCAGCGCCGGTCCTCCCCAGGGGCCGACGGCGTTCCGGGTGTCGACCGCTCGGCAGGGGGCGACCGTGTGGAATTGCTGCCCCGTTCCCAGCTTCACCAGGAACGCGTCGTAGCCGCCGGCGCTCGTCAGGGTCCCTCCTCCGAAATCGGCGCTTCCCTGGAAACGGCCCGCGAGGAGGGAGTTCCCGGAGGCGTCGGAACTGGCCGCCAGCCCCTCCTGCTCGGTAGCGTCGCCAGCGCGCGCGCTCGAGGTGTGGACTCCGGACGGTGTGTACCTCGCCAGGAAGAAATCGGTTCCTCCAGCGCTCGTGAGCGGCCCGCCTCCGAAGTTGACGGTCCCCTGGAAGCCCCCGGTGAGAACGACGTCCCTCGTCCCATCGACGGCAACCCCGTTTCCGGAGTCGGTGCCCGTGCTGCCGAACGCCCTGGACCAGGTGTGGGTCCCGTCCGGGTCGTACCGGGCGAGGAAGGCGTCCGCTCCCCCCACGCTCGTGAGCGCCCCTCCCCCGAAGTTCGTCGAGCCGTTGAAAGAGCCGGCGACGACGACGTTTCCAGACCCGTCGAAAGCGACGGCGGTGCCGGTCTGCGCGCTCGCGTCGCCGAGTCTCTTGCTCCAGGCGTGGGTGCCGCCCGAGTCGTACTTGGCCAGGAAGATGTCCGTCGATCCGGCGCTCGTCAGCGGGGTGCCTCCGAAGTTCACCGTGCCGTTGAAAGAGCCCGTCCCAACTACGTTCCCGTTGGGGTCGACGGCGATGGCGGTGCCGGTCTGGGCGCTCGCGTCGCCGAAGCGCTTGCTCCAGGCGTGGTTGCCGCCGGAGTCGTACCTGGCCAGGAAGACGTCCGTAGACCCGGCGCTCGTCAGCGTCCCGCCACCGAAATCCATTGACCCGGAGAAGGTCCCGATTTGGACCACGCTTCCCGTACCGTCAACGGCGATGCCGGTGCCGAGCTGGTTGCTCGCGTCGCCGAAACGCTTGCTCCAGGCATGATTCCCGCCGGCGTCGAACCGGACGACGAAGACGTCCTGACCTCCGGCGCTGGCCAGTGCCCCGCCTCCGAAGTCGACCGTGCCGTTCATGAACCCGGTGAGGTAGATGTTCCCCGAGCCGTCGACCGCGACGCCGCTGGCGGCCTGGGCGGTCGAGTCACCGAAACGCTTGCTCCAGAGGTGGGTCCCGTTGGAGTTGACCTTGGCGAGGAAGATGTCCTGGCTCCCCGCGCTGGTCAGCGCTCCGCCGCCGAAGTCGATGGTGCCGACGAAGGACCCCGTGACGACCACGTTTCCGGCGCCGTCGACGGCGACGCTCGTGATCGACTGGTCGCTCGCCCCCCCAAAGCGCTTGCTGAAGACATGACCGGCGGCCTGGGCGCCGGTCGCGACCGACAGCGCGACTGCCAGGAACATGGTCGAAGCTCGCGGCAGGCGAGGGGTCATGCGATTCTCCTGTTCCGATCCGTCGCGCGACGACTCTTCCGTCCGTCCGGGCAACCGAGGCGCGTTCTGAAGATGGGGGCCTTCGGACTCGACTGGACGACCTCGATGTTAACCAATCGGGACACCTCCCTGGCCGGCATCGGGCACCCCGTGACCAGAGCGAGGATACGAGAGCAGGCCCCCCCCCGCAAGACGACGAAGGCCCGCCCGTCGGCCTCGTTTGCGTCCACGGAACAGGTTTGGAACGCCGCTGGAGGGACGGAGTCGAGGGCCGGCTGCGGGCGTCACGAAACCACGGGCCCGAGAGCGGCATCCAAGCGAGGTCGAGACGACTGTGGTGCGAGGACCGAAGACAATGGTGATCCCGTGACCGAGACCGCGAACAGCCCAGGGAGCCGAAGTGCCACGATCCTCCGGGTCGTCGTCGCGCTCGTCGTGATCGGCGGCCTCTTCGCCCTCTTCCGGTTCCTTCCGGTGAGTGCGTGGATCGACGCCTTCAAGGCCTGGGTCGCAGGGCAGGGGGGCCTCGGCGTCGCCGCCTTCGCCCTGGCCTACGTCGGCGTCTCGCTCGTCCCGGGCGGGCCCGCCGCCGTGATGACGCTCGCGGGCGGCGCGGTCTTCGGATTCGTGACGGGGACGATCGTCATCTCCCTCGCCTCGACCCTCGGCGCGACCCTCGCCTTCCTGCTGGCGCGAACGGTCCTCAGGGAGCGGGCGAGCCGGATGGCCGCTTCGAGCCCGCGCTTCGCGGGGCTGAACCGGGCCATCGAGAAGGAGGGGGGGAAGATCGTCGCGCTCGTGCGCCTCTCGCCGCTCTTTCCCTTCACCGTCGTGAACTACCTCTTCGGTCTCACGCCGGTCAGGCCCCTGGTGTTCGTTCTCGCCAGCTGGATCGCGATGCTCCCGGGCACGGCCGCCTACGTCTACTTCGGAGCGGCGCTGGGAGACGCGGCCACCGGGGCCGATCCGGTCCAGAAGGCGATCAGGCTCGTCCTGGGCGTCGCCGCCATCGTCGCCACGGCCTTCATCGCACGTTTCGCGGCGAAGGCGATTCGCGCCGCCGGAGTCGAGTCCGGCGAGGACCAGGCGGGGGCCGCCGGTATCGCTCCGGGAGCCGGAGGCGGATCGGGTTCATGACGAGATGACGACCCGAAGGCTGGTCCTCCTCGGAGGCGGGCACGCGCACGTCCACGTCCTTTCGCGGGCGGCGCGAGCCCCGCTCGTCGGCGCCGAGCTCGTCCTCGTTTCGCCCTTCGAGCGGCACCACTACTCGGGGATGGTGCCGGGCTACCTCCAGGGGACGTACGAGGAGCCCGACCTGGCCTTCGATCTCCGGGCGATCGCGGCGCGCGCGGGAGCGCGATTCGTGCAGGCGCCGGCCGAGCGCATCGACGCCGGTGCGCGCACGGTGGAGGTGGCCGGCGAGCGGATCGGCTGGGATCTGCTGTCGGTCGACGTCGGGTCCGAGCCGGCAGGCCTCGGGATTCCCGGCGCCCGCGAGCACGCCTCCAGCGTTCGTCCGATGAGCCGGGCCGTGGCTCTGCGGCTGCGCGCCGAAGAGCTTCTCTCCACGGCGCGGGGCCGGGAGGTCGTCATTGTCGTCGTGGGAGGCGGAGCGGCCGGTATCGAGGTGGCGCTCGCGCTCGAACGGCTCGGTCGCGATCGCGCGTGCCGCCCGAAGGTGACCGTCGTCGAGGCCGGGACGAGAGTGCTGCCGGGTTTCTTGCCGACCGTCCGGAGCCTCGCCGAGCGCGTGCTCGCCGGGCGCGATATCCGGGTCCGGGCCGGGCGAAGGGTCACGCTGGTCGAGCCCCACCGCGTCGAGCTCGACGACGGGACCTCTGAGCCGTCAGGCCTGACGGTCTGGCTTGCGGGAGCGGCCCCGCCGGCGCTCCTCGCCCGTTCCGACGTCCCGAAGGATCCGGGCGGCTATCTCCTCGTCGACGACACGCTCCGGGCGGTCGACGGCTCCCCGCTCTTCGGCGCCGGCGATTGCATCGGGATCGCGGGGTACCCCGACGTCGCGAAGGCGGGCGTCTACGCGGTGAGGGAATCCCCGGTGCTCGCCCACAACCTTCGGGCGGCGCTCGACGGCGGCTCGCCCCGCCGCTACGCCCCGCAGAAGACCTACCTCGCCCTTATGAACAGCGCGGACGGCCGGGCGCTCTGGCGGTGGCACGCCCTCGCCGGGCACTCCCGGCTTGCCTGGCTTCTCAAGGACCGGATCGATCGTGGATTCATGCGGCGGTACCGCTGACCGGACAGGGCCGCTCTTCCCATCTGGCGGTCGATAGAACAGACTTCGCGAATCTGAATCCCAGGTTGAAAGCCGGTCGGACTGGAAGTAGGGGTGGCGAATGCGCATGAAATTCATGACGGGTCTCGTGTCGTTGCTCGTGGCGCTCTTTGCAGCGTGCGTCAAGCCGCCGGCATCAGGCGAACAGCAGCCTCCCTCTGACACCGGTGAACCGGCTGCGGCCCAGGTTGGAGGTGCGGCGTCGAAGGGCGCACAGGCGCCATCCAACGCCGGCCCGGCCCAAAAGCCGGGCGGGGGCCTGCTTGCGGAGCCCTCCGGTGTCGAGGGGACCCTCGCGATCTCGATCAGGTGGTCGGCGACGATCGTCACGGGCGTGCCCGCCGAGGGCCAGACCACGACGGTCTACAAGCGCACGGCGCAGCTCGTGTGCCCCGTGACGTCCAGCGCCGAAGCCCCGGCCTCCTACTTCGCGGCCTTCGACAATCCGAACGGCGATCCGATGGCCGCGACCGGTTCGTACCAGCCCTGGTGGAACGAAGACTGCACCGGGAGCCTGAAGATCGACGATACCTACCATTTCAACGATCCGACGATCGCCGGCCCGGAACCGGTCGTGCGGACGACCGGCACGCGACCGCTGAAGACGGGCGACACGCCCCTCACGGTCGAAACGGACCTGAACCGGGCACGTACCCGGTACCTGTTCATTGCACCCAGCACCGACGGCTTCCAGCAGGAGGCCGCTCCCGGCTATCCCGCGAAGCTCGTCAAGGCTTCCGCCGCGCCGATGGCCACGATGGACTTCACTCTCGAGGGGCCCATTGGCGACGGGAAGCGCGAGGTCGCCGTTCAGGGTGGAATCGTGCAGGTCGACTGGACGTTCTCGCGCGGGCGGACGAAGCCGTAGCGAGCAGGCGCCGGGCGCGCGGAGCCTACGGCGCGGCCGGCGCCTCGAGCGACTGGCCGTTCGCCGGGACGACGAAGCGCGGCGGCGGGACTCCCTCGTCGCGGAGACGGGCGAGCGCGGCGGCAACGTCCGCGGCCGGCTCGTCGATCCCGTCGTCGGCCTGGGGGAAGGTCCCGAAGTGGATGCCGACGCTCGTTTCCGCCTCGAGGACCCGGGCGGCGGCGACGGCCTCGGACGGGTCGACGTGGACCGGCTTCATGAACCAGCGGGGACGGTAGGCCCCGATCGGGAGGAGGGCGAGGCGCATCGGCCCGAAGCGTCTCCGAACCTCGTCGAAGTGCGGGCCCCAGCCGGTGTCGCCCGCGAAGTAGACGCGTCCCGAAGGCCCATCGACGACGAAGCCGCACCAGAGCGTCCGGTCACGGTCGAAGAGGCCGCGCCCCGAGAAGTGCGCGGCCGGAACGGCGGTCACGCGGACGCCCGGGGCCAGGACGTGGTTCTCCCACCACCCGAGGTCGACGCCGCCGGGGATCCCCTTCCGCCGCAGGTACTCGGCGTTCCCGAGCCCCGTGATCACGGGGGCCCTGAAGCGCTCCTCGATCCGCCGGAGCGTCGGGAGGTCGAGGTGGTCGTAGTGATTGTGCGAGAGGAGGACGGCGTCGATCGGCGGGAGGTCCTCGAAGCGCAGCCCCGGCTCCTGGAGGCGCTTCACGCCGAGCCACGAGGCCGGCCCGACGCGGTCCGACCAGACCGGGTCGGTGAGGAGGTTCAGCCCGTCGACCTGGACGAGGACGGTGGAGTGGTTCACGAACGTGACGCTGAGCGCGCCCCCGTCGACGCGCGGGGGCGGAGGCGGGGCGGGGGAGACGGCGAGCTTCTCCTCGGGCCACGGACCGCGGTCGCGGTTCGTGATCCACTTCAGGAAGGTGCCGAAGCCGTGCTCGTCCGGGACTTCGTTGCGGAACCGCTTCCCGTCGAAGTACGCCGTCGGGGGCCCCTCGTAGCGCGGCGCCGAGAGGACGCAGCCCGTCGTCACGACCGCCGCCGCGAGGAGGGAGACGGCCCCGAGGAGGACCCCGAGAGTCCGGCGAAGCCGGCGAGAGGCGGCCGGAGGCACGACCGGTCAGCCCCCGGTGAAGAGACGGCCGAGGCCGACGCCGTCGAGCACCGACCCCTCCTCCGAACGGCCCGTGCGCGACGCGGCGGAGACGATCCGGTCGGCGAGGCGCGAGAGCGGGAGCGACTGGAGCCAGACCTTCCCGGGCCCGGTCAGCGACGCGAAGAAGACCCCTTCCCCGCCGAAGAGCGCCGTCTTCACGTTCCCGACGAACTGGATGTCGTAGGAGACGGACGGCGAGAGCGCGACGAGGCAGCCCGTGTCGACGCGGAGCGTCTCCCCGGCGGCGAGGTCGACCGGGTGGATCGTCCCGCCCGCGTGGACGAAGCAGAGGCCGTCGCCCGTGAGGCGCTGCATGACGAACCCCTCTCCACCGAAGAGACCGACGCCGAGCCGCTTCTGGAACGCGATCCCGACCGACACGCCGCGGGCCGCGCAGAGGAAGGAGTCCTTCTGGCAGACGAGCTCGCCGCCGAGCCTGGCGAGGTCCATCGGGAGGATCTTCCCGGCGTAGGGGGCCGCGAAGGCGACCCTCTCGCGGCCGCGGCCGGCGTTCGTGAAGACGGTCATGAAGAGGCTCTCGCCCGTCAGGAGCCGCTTTCCGGCGCCGAGGAGCGCCCCCATCAGCTTCGACCCGCCCGACGGCGCAGCGGAGGAGCCGTCGCCGAAGGCCGTCTCCATCGCGATCCCCGAGGTCATGAACATCATCGACCCCGCCTCGGCGACGACCGCCTCGCCCGGGTCGAGCGTCACCTCGACGAACTGCATCTCCGAGCCGTGGACCTCGAAGTCGATCTCGTGCGCCCGTCGCGGAGGGGGCGGAGGGAGCGGCGGCGCGGCCGGGGCGGACGGCCCGGCGAGCTCGGTAATGCCGCCGAGCGGCGTCCAGCCGGCGAGGCCCGGCCCGAACGCGAGCGTTGCGCGGTCGGCGCTGCCGCTGGCGAGGCTCGTGCGGACCTCGTCCGCCGTGAGGGGGCCCACCGAGTGGCCGCCGATGAGGAGATGCCAGAGGGCGTCAGACATCGTTCCGCTTCCTTTCAGGAGACCGGAGCGGCTTCGATCGCCGCCGCGGTCCGCGCCTCGAGCACGGCCGTCCGGTCGGGCGTGAGAGCGAGGCGGCTCGCCAGGTGCGCCAGGTAGACCCTCTCGGAGCCGGAGACCCCCTCGTCGGCACGCACGACCGTGAAGGCGAGGACGTAGAGCTCTTCCTGGCTCGACGGGGGGGCGTCGCGGAGGATCTCGGCGAGAGGCGTCGGCCGCGCGATCTCCGCCGCGACCGCGTCCTCGGCCCCCTCGGCGCGGGCGACGGCGAGGAGCGCTTCGCGTTCCCCGTCCGAGAGGACGCCGTCGGCCCTGGCCGCGGAAAGCGCGAGCCTCACGAGCCGGAGCGCCTCCGTGGGGAACGGCGCCTCCGCCACGGCGGACGCGCGGGCGGGGACCGCGAGCGCAGGTGCCGGCGGAGGCGGAAACGTCGCCGGGGGCGGAGGGACGGGAGAGACGCCCCCCGTTCCGCCCCCCTTCGCCTGGAGCGTCTCCCAGACGCCCCAGGCGACTCCCGCGGCGCCGAGAAGGCTGGCCGGCGTCAGCAGGCCCGAAGAAGAGAGGATGCCGCGGGCCTTCCCGGCCTTCTTCTTCCCCCCTCCGAGGGCGGCGCGGGCGATGCCGAGGACGAGACGAGAGGGATCCATGGGGCCTCCTGGCCGCCCGCGTCCGAACGGGGCGGTGACGCCGCTGGAACGCGCCTGGGAGCCACTTTGTTCCCGCGCCGGGGCTGCCGGGGAGTTTCCGGCGAGGAGAAGGGCGTTCGCACGGGGGTGGCGCCAACGTCCGGTCGTTCGGAGACCCGCATCCGGCATCCCCGCCTCTTCCGCTCAGCGGCCAGGCCCTCGCGGAGGGGCCTCCTTCGCCCGCTTCGGCGAGGGCTTTCGGGCACGGTCGGGGACGTCCCGCTCTTTCAGCCACTCGCCGATGACAGGCCAGACCACCCGCGGCGCCTCCCGGCCGCAGATCAGGTCGCAGTGGCCGAAGTGGGCGCCGTCCTTCTCCATGCCGAACTCGCGCCTCGTTTTGTCGGGGCCCCGCAGGTTCCGGAACGCCTCTTCCACCGACGGCCACGGCACCGCGGTGTCCCGGTCGCCCGTGACGAAGAGCGCCGGAACGTCGACCTCCTTCAGCTGCTCCTCGAAGTCGCGCTCCCGGTTGGCGTCGTGGAACTCGCCGGAGTTGGCCCAGCGGACCATGATCCCGATCACGGCGGTGCCGGTGCGGTCGAAGCCCCGGCCGACGCGCTCGAGGAGGATGTCGCGCTCGATCGAGCCGGGGAGCCAGATGTGGTCGAGCACCCTGTTCCAGGGGTGGTCGATCAGGTGGATCGCCGGCGAGGCCAGGACCCCGATCAGGTCGACGAGGAAGTAGTCGGGCAGCAGCGCCTCCGCCCGGACCCTCTGCAGGAGCCCCAGGACCTTCGCCAGGCCCTGGAGGAGCGGCACGCCCCGGCCGAGGTGGCAGGGACCGGCGATCGACACGAGCCCTCTTATGTTCGGCTGCTGCTCGGGCGCAGCCGCGTAGAAGATGGTCGCGCCGAGCGAGTGGCCGACGAGGAAGACCCTTTCGCACCGGGACAACCGCCGGACGAAGTCGATCAGCGCCGGCAGGTCGGAGTCGACGTAGTCGTCGAACTCCTTCGGGTAGGGCGAGCCGTTCGCGCGGCTCAGGCCGTGTCCCCGGAGCTCGACGTTGTAGACCTCGAACCCCTCGGAGACCAGGTAGTTCATCATCGACCTTCGGCTCAGGTCCCACGTGAACCGGTTCTGGCCGAGTCCGTGGACGAGGAGGACCGGGGTCCGGTCCCGGGCGCGCTCGACCGGCCTCTTGCGGGTGACGATGAGTCGGACGTCGTCCCGCGTCCTGACTTCGAAGAGCTCCTTGTACAGGACCGTGGTCGTTTCGAGATTGACGACCTCACGTGTCGCGTAACCCAAGGCGATTCCTCCTCGAGAACCGGGGCTTGCCCGAACCCCATTATCCCCGCGCGGCCCCCGGCGGGTGTGCGCGCGGCTGCTCCTCGACTCGGGCTCCCGCCGGTCGGGCGCTCCCTGTCTATGAGTCCGGGATGCCCGAGCTTCAGCAGCAGCATTCCCTGACCGGCCTCCTTCTCACCCTCGGGCTGTCGGTGCTCGCTCTCGTCGTCGCGGGGCTCGCGATCGGCTTTGGGTTTTGGCTGGTCTGGCGCCGGCAGCGAGGAGATGGCCTCGGTGGGCCGAATCGGCGCGGACTCTCGGGCTGACCCTTGGTGCCGCGGAATCCGTCGTCCTCAGCTCGGCGCTGGACGGGACGACGACGGCCCAACCGATGACCGGAGCCTGGGCGGGTCGCCTGGCTCGGGTCTGGGTCTCGCGCGAGAGGTACAGCAGTCAGACGACCGGCACGTGGCGCTTCGTCTTCCACACCTGCTGCAGCATCGGGATCCGCGGCCTCCAGGGAGCGGCCTTCTCGATCGCCCCGAGAAAGGCGCTCGACGGCGTGCTCGGTGCGCCCGGTTTCGCGACCGGGCTCGCGTCGTTCGACCGGCGATTCCGCGTCGCCGGGACGTCGCCGCACGAGATCGTGTCGATGCTCTCCCGGCGCGATGCGCGAAGAGAGGCCGGAGAGGACGAGGAAAACGAGGAACGCGGCGACCCGGGTCGCTCGGCCCATCGGCCACCGAACCGCCCCTGGGAGACGGAGGCGGACAGACATGAGTCTTCCTCCGACGTCTGTCGGCGGTCTTACGCCCGGGCTCTGCCTGCCGAGTCGGGAAGACCAGGGAGCGGAAGAGGTCCGGCCGGGACGGGAGCATCGCTCACCCGCCGCGCTCGGCTCGGGCGACAATCCGCGCTAGACATGCGCAGTCGCCTGGCCAGACTCACTTCGAGGCCCGTGCTCCTCTGGGCTCTCGCACCGCCGATGCTCATGGCTGTGGCGCTCGCCTGCGACCTCCTCCGCCCCTTCGCCAGTTTTCTCCTCGTTCCCGAGGTCGTCCTCCTCTGGCCTGGCTGGTGCGTCTGGCTCCTGGCCCACAGCGACACGATAACGGATTCGGTTGGATGGCTCGCAGCGCTCAACCTCCCCTGGTACTACGCCTCGCTTTCCCCGCTCCTGAGCGTCAACTTCCGGCGTTCCTCCTTGCGCAGCGGCTCCTTCGCCCTCATTTGCCTGATCGCCTGCGCGCAGATCGTCCTCGGCCTCTTCTTCAGCTGGATCGCGTACGACGTCGTCTCCAGCCCCGCTTCCATGAGAGACGGGTTCGCGACGATGCTTCGTTGAACCGGCCTTCGGGCCGCTTCGGGGAGAGACGGCCTCCGGGTCCGATCGCCGAACCTGCCGACGATGCACCGGTCCCCCGCTGTCGGTCCGGAAGCGGGACCGACCAGCGCATCGCCAGGAGCGTCGGAGCCGTCAGGGGACGGTCATCGGGAGGTAGCTTCCGTCCGAGTTGACCATGTCGTTCAGGACGCCGTAGGTGACGAAGCGGGAGCGCCCGGAGATCCTCTCGACCTTCGCGCTGCCGGCGGCTGCGCCGCGTGCCGAGAGGGGCTGATTGAGCTGGAACCAGGACCCGGGTGCGACCGACCGTATCTCCGGGTCCGGGAGAGCGCTGCCCCTCGCGTCGTAGAAGGTGATGCGGAGCGTGATGTCGTCGCCGGCGTCACCCCGGTTCAGGGCGGCGACGTTGGAACGAAGCTGCCCGTTCTGCTGGAGGCCGTAGACGTAGGCGACGTCACTGGCCGTATCGTTCCGAGAGAGACCTGCGTAGAAGACGCCGAACGAGCCGCCCGCAGGGCCCGCCGTGAACGTCCGCGCGCCGGCCGCGAGGGCGTCGGCGGTGGCGCCCGAAGGTCCTTCCACGTGAAGCGATCCGCCGGCGTTGACGCCCGAGGGGACGGGGATGCCGAGGCTTCTGAGAAAGGCAAGCGCGTCGGGCGCGATCCGCTGCTCGCCGGCCGCGAGCGTCATCGTCGCGCTGCCGGAACCGTCCGGGCTGAACCCGGGCTGCCGGGCCGCGGTGTAGGTCAGCTTCAGCCCGAGGGGGGCCGTCGTCAGGTTCGTGAGCGTCAGCTCGGACGAGTAGCCGCTGGCCGTGAGGACGATCGGGATGATCCGTTCGGCGGCACCCGCGTCGCCCGGGACGAGGGGCGTGAGGAAGGAACCGTCGGAGGTCACCACGTCGTTGAGGACGCCGTACGCCGCGAAGGGAGACGATCCCGAGATCCGCGTGACGCGGGCTCGGCCCTGAGCCGCCCCCGTTCCCGAGAGCGGCTGGTTCTTCTGGTTCCAGCCGTACGGCCCCAGGGCGACACTGAAGGCGTCGAGGCTCTCGCCGTCCGGGCCGAGGATCTCGACGCGGAGCTCGACGTTGCCGGCGCCTGCGTTCTGGACCGAGAGGTTCGAGCGCTGCGACGCGTTCTGCTGGAGGCCGAAGACGATGACCGACGAGCTGGTGGGCTGCGATGCGGGGTAGAAGAGGCCGAATGTGCCCGAGCCGCCGGAGGGGTCTTTCGTGTAGGTTCGGGTCCCTGCGAAGACGTCCCGGGCCGACGCCACTCCCGAGAACGTGACGACGAGCGTGCCGACCTTCGACGAGCCGTCGTCGGTGAGCGGAAGGCCGAGCGAGCGGAGATGGGCCACGACGCCCGGCACGACCCGCTGCTCCCCCGCGGTGAGCGTCAGACGCGCGAAGCCGGAACCGCCTCCCGTCGTACCGGCGTACGAGAGGAGGACCTCGACCGGAGCCGCCGCCCTCGAGGCCAGGGTCAGCTCGCTGACGTAGTGGCTCCCGCCGGCCCCGTCCGTATCGAGAACGACGGGGACGAAGAGGGACGCCCCGTTCACGGTCGGGACCGCCACGGTCACAAGTCTCGTCGCCGCCGTCGAGGCGCCGCGGGAATCGGTCGCCGTCAGCGTCACCGTGAAGCTCCCGGGGACCGCGAAGGGGTGCGGGGGCGGGTTCAGTCCCGAGAAGACGGGAGCTCCGTCGCCGAAGTCCCAGCGGTAGGAGAGCGTGTCGCGCGGGTCGGGGTCGGAGCCCGTCCCCGCGAACTCGACGGCCACGCCCGCCTCCGTGGCGAGGTCGGTGGCCGGGGTCGTGATGCGAACCGTCGGCGGGTTGTTCGCGACCGGTGTGCAGCTTTCCGGAACCCGGACGTTCGTGACCGAGATGGCGTCGAGGTAGAAGCCCTCGAACTCCGCGCCGGGATCGCTCGTGAAGCGCCAGCGAATCCGGACCGTCTTCCCGTCGTAGGCCGGCGAGAGGGTCGTCCGGTACTCGGCCCAGGGGGTCAGGACCGAGTTGTCCACCGGGCCGGTGAACGCGCCGTGCGTTTTCGGGTAGCGGCAGGCGTTGACGGGATCGTCCGTGGTCTCGGCGAGCGTGCCGGGATAGCCCGCCGGAGTCGTCGGGGGAAGGTCGGTCCACGTGCCGCCGCCGTCGGTGGAGATCTCGACGACGACGCCGTCCCACTGGTATTCGAGATTGAAGCGGGCGCTGTAGGAAAGGACGGCGCCCGTGGCGAGCGCAAGGGGCGGCGTCGTCAACGCCGCGCAGGTGAGGTTCGGATACGTACCGTTGTCGGGACCGAGGTGATACGAAAGCCGTCCCGAAGCTGCCTGCGTCGAGGTGATCCGCCAGAGGGCGTCGGCCGTCATCAGCCCTCCGCCGTCCCCGCCGTCGTCGGTCCACGCTCCGACGGTTCCGGGTGGGCCGGAGACGGCCGCCATGATCGCGACCGAGTTCGACTCCTCGTTCCCGCCGCTCGGGCCGGTTCCCCCGCCGTTGGAGTCCTCGGCGCGGACGACGTAGGCGTAGGCCTTTCCTGAGACGACGCCCGTGTCCTCGAAGGAAAGACCGTTCGTGGCGCCGATGAGCGTGCCGGGAATCGACGGGTTCGCCGCCTCGGAGCGGTAGACGTTGTAGTGAAGCGCCTGCCCGGTCACACAGGAGGTGGTCGCCGGGGCCCACGAGAGGCCGATCCGGCAGTCGGTGCCAGTGGCGGCGGCCGACGTCAGACCGGCGAACGCCGGTGCCCGGTCGCAGCGGCCGCCCGGCGTGATCGTCACGCAGCTCCCAGCCGGACCCTCACCGCACCCGTCGGCGCCCCGGAGAACGTAGGAGTAGGTGACCCCTCCCTGGGCTCGACCGTCCGTGAAGGATCCGCCCGACGAATGCCCGATGAACTGGAAGGCTTCCCTGCCGGCATCGCAGCCGCCGCTGGCCCGGTAGACCTGCGTCGTGGTCGAGCTCGGGGCCGGCGTGAAGACGAGGTTCGTTCCCATGACGGGGTGGCTCGTTGCCGCAAGGCCCGTCGGCGCCTCCGTCACCTTCGACGCACAGGCCGCGGACGACACGACGAGGGCGTAGCCCTGCCGGTCCGTCTGGTCTCGGCCGCTTCCTGGCGCTCTGGCCGCAGTCACCGTGAGAACGTAGGAGCCCGTAGAGGGCGCCGTCAGCCGCACCTGCTCCACGCTGTTCACCCGGTCGGGCGAGCCGCCGACGATCGAGTCTCCCGAGGTCGCCAGGACGTTGCCGAGCCAGGTGTTCGTCCCGCCGGCCACGACCAGGTCGAGGTCGTTGACGAGCGTCGTCGCCGCTCCGAGCGTCGCCTCCGCGTCGGACCACGTGAGGGTGGCCCGAAGCTCCTGTCCCTCACCGACGTCGACGACGTAGCGGTGGGTCTCGCCGGACTTCAGCCCCTGGGTGTTCGGCAGGTTCCAGACCCGGAGCTTCCGGGCGTCCCCGGCGAAATAGAGGTTGTTGTCCAGGAAGACGCGGCCCCATCCGGACTTGTTGTTCCCGAAACCCGGGTCCGATCCGACAGGGAGCGTCCCGTTGAGGAGGACCGCCTTGACGAGCGGCGCGTAAGGGCTGAACTGGTCCGCCGCGTTCCGGACGCCGGTCGGGTAGTAGCCGTCGGCGAAGTACTGGCGGAGGAGCGCCGCGGCACCAGCGGCCGCGGGGCAGGACATCGACGTGCCGCTGAGCTCCATCGTCGAGCAGTTGCTCGACGCGTGATCCGTGTCCCCCAGGGCCGACCGGATGCTCTGCCCGGGGGCGACGAGGTCGGGCTTGATTCGCCCGTCGTCCGTCGGGCCGCGGCTCGAAAAGGCGACGACGGTGGTCGAGTTGCCGTGCCCGAGGGCGCCGACGGCCATCGCGTTCTTCGAGTTCGCGGGCGACCCGGTGGACCCTGAGCCTGGTCCGCTGTTTCCGGCGGAGAAGAACAGGGCCATCTCCTCGTGATCGAAGAGAAAGCGGTCCACGGTCTGGTCCGACGAGCCGTAGGCGCCAGACGAGTCGCCTCCCGTGGAGTTCGAGTGGACACGCGCTCCGCCTGCCATCGCCTGGAGGTAGACCGCGTAGTCGTCGGTATCGACGATGCAGCCGGTCTGGTCGTTGCCGACGTCCTGGAAGAGGAGCTTCGCGCCCGGGGCCATCCCGTCCCCGACGTCGATGCCGGGGAAGGACGGCGTCGCGGGCGTTTGGTAGTCGTCACCGACCGCGGTCCCGCTCGTGTGAGTCCCGTGGAAGGAGCTCGAGGACTCCCGGCACGTCTCGTCGTTGTCGTAGGCCGTGGCGCCCGGGACGATCCAGTACGCGGTGACCTTCTTCTCGGGGAAGAGGGTTCCGGGCAGAGGCGGCAACGTCGGCTCCGCGGTCGTGACGTCGGCCGCGGCCGCGGACCTTCGAAAGAAGCACATGTCGGTGTCGCAGCCCGAGTCCATCACCGCGACGATCTGGCCCGTACCGGTGAGTCCCTTCGAGAAGAGCCCGCAGCTCGTGCAGGCACCGCCTCCAATGCTGCTCTCCACGTTGGACTGAAGAGGTCCGATCGAACCGTTGTTATGCAGCTCCCGTGGCTGGTAGGGCTCGAGCCACGAGGTTCCCGACATCGTGGCAGCCTCCCGGACGAAGTCGCGACGGACCGACCACGGCACGGCGAAGCGGAGACGGGGCGAGAGGGGGTCTTCACGAACGAGGGTCCGGAACGCCCCTGGAACGCGTGCGGAGAGAGACCTCGAGACGTCCTCGGCCGAGACGCCGGGAAAGAGGAAGACGTCGATCTCGGCGGCTGTGTCCGGGACACCGGGCCAGAGGCCCGGACTCACCTTGAAGCCGGGCGACCAGAGCCCTCGCCACCGGACGGCGGGGTTGTTCGCGAGGAGAGCGAGCGTCCGGGGAGTCAGAAGCACCTGAAAGGCGTTGTCAGGCAGGTAGCCCAGAAACCTCACGCCGAGCTTCGCGAGCCTCTCTTTCTCGTCGAGGCGCCCCGGCTGGAACTGGACGAGCCCGTATTCCGGCGTCTCCGGGACGGCCGGAAGGCCCAGAGGGGCGAATTCCGGTGCTTCCCTCACGGGGTCGAAGACCACGGACCGAAGCAGGAGAAGACGACCGTCGCGCGGCGCCACCGCAAGCTCGGCGGCGGAGAGAGACGTCGCGTCGACCCTCCTCGGCGGTGCCGGCTCGGCGATTGCGGGCAAGGCTGAGAGAGAGAAGAGGAGGACCGCGATCGTGGGAGAGCTCCCTAGCATCGGGACTCCTCATCCGGGGCGGTCGAATGTCCCCGGGGAGTGAGGATCGTACCCGCAGAGGCGCCTGGGCCTCTGCGAAGTGGAATGTCGTCGGCACGTGCAGCGGTTTCGCAACCTCGCGGATCCGAGGGCCGGCGCCGCTACTTCGAGCGAAGCCCCGCTCGAAGATGCCGCAGTCGAGGTACCGCGCGACCGCGCCGTAGAGTCCGTCAGCGCCGCGCGAGAGGGCGCGCCGGAGCCCGCGAAGCACCCCGACCGGTCCTCTCCGGTTCGAGCCGTCCTCGGCCCACCCGGGCAGGCGGCCGCCGAAGTCCGACTCGTGGGTGTAGACGACCCAGGTCGTCCCCGCGCCGGCCTCCTCCTCGAACGAGAAGCGGCCACGGACGCGCGAGATCCGGACGATGCCCTTCGCCGGAGGCGGGAGGCGCTCCGGCGAGCCTCGCCGCGCTGCGGACGCGCGGCGCCCACCCGGGCCACGCCTCCACTCACGCGACGAGCGCGGCGGCGAGCGGAAGGACGAGAAGCCCGGAAAGGAGCGCCGAGGCGATCCCTCCCGCGATTCGTGCGCGCATCCGGGCGACGCGTTCGTCGGGCACCCGGCGAACGGCGCGGGCCCCGCGACCGCGAGGCGGCCTGCCGCAGGGTAGACGGGGAGACTGCCTCGAGGACACGGCCGATCCGGAGGCCCCAGAGCTTGCGCGCGAGGGACGCGCCCCCGTGGATTGCCCAGTACGGCGTCTTCAGCGCCGCGCCGATGACCTTCCGCGCCGTTCCCCTCACGTCGCGCCGGTCGAACGGGACGTGCCGGAACCTGTCGAAGAACCGCTCGAACAGGGGCTGGTCGTCGAGCACCTCGACGAACGAGTCGCCCGCCGTCACCGGCATCACCGCCCGGTGGCACCCGGGGTGGCCGACCATGGCCGTCTCCCTCGAGAGCCGCTGTGCACCGAGGCCTCGCGCGATCCGCTCCCGGATCGCGGTCCTCGTGACGACAAGGTCAACCTCTACGGCGTCTTCGACTGGAACGCCACGTTCGATGTCGTGCGCGTCACGATGACCGTGCGCATCGCCGTCGCGTCAGTCGAGCAGCTGACGATCGGCTTCGTCGACACCACCGTCACCACGCTCAGCATGGCCTGGGACGAGACGACGGCGATGGTCAGGTTGAAGGTGGCGGCTCGGCAGGAGCCGCCGCGTGGCCCGTCGCGGTCACTGCCACTCGCGGGCGCCGTGCTGGTCGAGCAGGGTCGCCACGTCGCGATGGCGCCGATGCACGGCGGCCGCCAGCGGCGAGCCGAGGTCGCCGTGCCGATGGTTCACGTTGGCACCGAGCGTGATGAGACGCTGCACCACGGCCAGGTGCCCTTCGCCGGCGGCCCTGGTCAACGTGGCCCCGCCTGGCTTGCCGGTGACGTCGAGCCCTGCGGCGATGAACCGCTCGAGCAGCGCCGTGTCGCCGAGGCCGATCGCGCGCTCGGCGGCGTAGTGGACATAGGCGGTGCCGCCCCCGGTCCCGCTCACGTTGTTCCCGGGCCGGCCCGAACGCCCGCCGAGGCCACTCCGTGCGATCGACGTGAACTGGTTCGGGTCGGCGCCGGCGTCGAGCAGGGCCAGCACGATGTCGCGCGCCTCCGTGCCGCCCTCGATCTCCAGGTGATTGAGCGCGGGGTCGAGTGCGCTGGTGGCCTCCGCGCGCCGCTCGACGAGGTCGGTCCTGGCGGCGAGCGCCGACCGCACGCCGGCCAGATCGCCGGCCTCGGCGGCACTGCAGGTGTCACAGGTCGACTCCGTCTCCGAGCCGCCCGCGACCCACCACACGAACACCGCGACGAGCACCAGGAGGACCAGGCCCCCGGCGATGGCGGCGATGGCGGCGGGGGTGCCGACGCCGCGTTCCCGGTGCGGGTTCATCGGCGGTCTCCCCGTCGGTCGAGCTCGGCCACCGTGGCCGCGCAGCGCGGTTCGCCCCGCAGGCGGCGTCGTGCCTCGTCCATCACGGTCAGCCCCTCGGCGGTCTTCACCTCGAGGTTGACCCCGGCGTCGATCAGCAGGCGCGCGACCTCCGGCGCATCGGGCTGGTGGCAGCCGGCGAGCACGGCCTGGATGGGCGTCCCCGAGACGCGCCCGGCCACCTCGAGCCCGGACCGCGCACGGATGAACGCGCGGATGACCGGCAGGTCGCGTTTCCCGGTGTCGTTCGCCAGCGACCGGCCGATGAGGTCGGCCAGCGTGCCGCAGTCGCTGCCCATGGCGTCGTGCCGGGCGCCAGCTGCCACCAGCGCCTCGATGGCCGCGGGTTGGCGGGCGGCACAGGCCACCGTCAGGGGCGTATCCCCGGGATAGCCGCCGCCATCGACGGGCAGTCCCTTCGCCAGCAGGTCGCGGATGATGTCGACATCGCCGCCCTCGGCCGCGGCGTGGAGTGCCGTCCGTTTGCCGGCCGATTCCGCCAGCGGATTCGCTCCCGCCGACAGCAAGGCCTTCACCGTATCCCGTTGACCGAAGGCCGCCGCGCGCATCAGGGCCGTCTCTCCCCGTTTCGGGTCGCCGCCGTCAATCGGCGCGCCGCTGGCCAGTGCGCGGGTGACGCCCGCGACGTCGCCGGTGCGAGCGGCTTGCAGCAGGCGCTCCAGGTTCGGCGGGGGCGCGCCGTTTCCCAGCGCCCGCACCTGCGACCCCGGCGACACGAGCAGCAACGCCATCGCCACGGCGCTCCACCGGATGGAGAGAAGAGAGAACCCGCGCATGCCCCACATTCTACTTTTGGCGCCTCGACACGTTCTCCCTGCGGGAAGGGCTACCGCTCCCGCAGAACCGGTCCCGGATGCGCGATGCGCGAGAGGGCGCGCCGAAGCCCGCGCAGGACCCCGACCGGTCCCCTCCGGTTCGAGGCGTCCTCCGCCCACCCGGGAAGGCGGCCACCGAGATCCGACTCGTGGGTGTAGACGACGCGGGTCGTCCCCGTTCCGGCCTCCTCCTCGAACGAGAAGCCGCCACGGACGCGCGAGATCCGGACGACGCTCTTCGCCGGACGCGGGAGCCTTTCCGTTGCGCCGTCCCAGAAGACGAGGAGTCTCCCGGCGTCCTCTTCGAGCGAAGGCGCGATCGCGTACTCGCGGTCGGAGAAGGGCCACGGCGCGTCGACGAGGAGCCGGAACGCGGGAGGCGCTCCGGAGAGTCTCGTTGCGGCGCGGCCGCGAGGCGCCCATTCGGGCCACCCCTCCACGCGCGCGACGAGCGCGGCAGCGGCGAGCGGAAGTGCGTGGAGCCGCGTCGTCGCCCGGACGATCGGGGCGCCGGCTGGCTGCCGGAGGATCCGGATCCTCACGCCCTCGCTCTCGTGGAACTCCTCGAACGCCGCGTCGGGGAGGGCGCACGGGTGATCGGGCGGCGCACTCCGGCGGGGGAGGGCGGACAGCGAATCCTCGCCCGCGGCGAGCGGCAGCTCGGCGGCGAGCGGAGTGACGAGAAGCCCGGAGAGGAGCGCCGCGGCGACCCCTCCGGCGATGCGCGCGCGCATCAGGGTGACGCGTTCGTCGGGCACCCGGCGACCGGTGCGGAACCCGCGACCGCGAGGCGGGCTGCCGCAGGGTAGACGGGAAGTCCCCCCTCGAGGACGCGGCCGCTCCGCGGGTCCCAGAGCGGCGCGTCGGCCCCGTGCCCGAGCGCGAGCGGCTTCAGGATGATCTCCTCGCGGCGCGCGTTGTGCTCGCACATCGAGACCGGCCCGTCGTCGGTCATCACCATGAACGAGCAGTTCCGGATCCGCTCCGGGTCGAGCGCCTCGGCCGGCTGGAAGTTCTGGATGAAGAACGTCAGTTTCCCGGTCTTCCCGCGCGTAGCCAGGAGGCCGCGCCGCAGCCCCCAGAGCTTGCGCGCGAGGAACGCGCCCCCGTGGATGGCCCAGTACGGGGTCTTCAGCGCCGCACCGATGACCTTCCGCGCCGTTCCCCTCACGTCGCGCCGGTCGAACGGGACGTGCCGGAACTCCTCGAGGAAGCGCTCGAACAGGGGCTGGTCGTCGAGCACCTCGACGAACGCATCGCCCGCCGTCACGAGCATGACGGCCTGGTGGCACTCGGGGTGGCCGACCAGGGCCGTGTCCCACGAGAGCCGCTTCGCTCCGAGGCCGCGCGTGATCCGCTCCCGGATTGCCGGCATCGTGACGTGCTCCTCCTTCGTCCGGATCTCGCCGCGCCCCGTCTCGGCCTGGAGCTGGAACGAGGCCATCCCGACGACGTCGGAAACGGAGAGGAAGAAGCGGGCGAGCGCGGGGACCTCCTCGAGGTTCCCGGCGTGGACGGTGGTGTTGAAGACGACGGCGATGCGCAGCCCCTTCGCACGCTCGATGTACTCGCGACGCACGTCGTTCAGCGACTCCTCGGTCGGGTACCTTTTCCGCCGCTGGGTCGTGTCGACGTGGAACGCGACGTCGAAGAGCCCGACCCCCGCGAGCTCGGCCAGGAGGTCGCGCGTGGCGAGGAGGCCGTTCGTGAAGAGGGAGGGGCGGAGGTCGCACTCCGCGAGGCGCTTAACGATCGCCACGAGCTCGCGGCGGTCGCGGAGCGTCGGGTCTCCGCCGGTCACCTGGACGCTGACGCCCGGCCCGTAGAGCTCGCGGATCCGGTTGATCCTCCGGAAGACGACCTCGAGCGGCAGGTCCTTCACCTCCTCCGAGCTTTCGGAGAGGTAGCAGAGCGTGCAGTCGAGGTTGCAGCGCTGGGTGATCTCGAGGGCGACGCAGCCGATCGCCGACCGGCGGCCGAGGACCTGGTTCGGCGTCCGGAATTCCGGGTCGAGGCGCTCCCAGCCGGCCGAGAGCGCCCTCTCGCGGGTGCCGAGGTCGGCGAAGGTGGGCAACCCGGCAGGGCCAGGAGGCGTGATTCCAGTATGGTCGATCAACTCACACCTCCGATGGCGCCGACGGAAGGTCCTCGATGCATTCGCCCCTCACCTCGGGTCTGATGCCGCATGAGGGTGATTGGTTTCACTCGGCCGGACGCCCGTTCGTGCCGGGAAATCCGTCGCCCGGCCGTGCGATCCGTCACGCTTCGGCAGCCGGTCGGAAACCGGGGCGTGCGTGCGGGCATCCCACCCGTGGAGGCAGGATCGAGATGAACAGGCGCACGCCCGCGACGAAGCCGGCCGGCAGGAAGAGGCCGGCGGCCGCAGCTCGACCCGCGACGAAGGAGGCCGATGGGACCATCGTCGCGACCCTCGAGACTCTCGCGACCGTGGCTTCACTTGCCCTCGCCCTCCTGGCGGCGCCCGCGACGGCGCAGGCGGCTCCGGAGGGGCGGGAGCGCTTCTCCCACGCCCCGTGGACAGCGGTCCTGGAACGCTTCGTCGACGAGAGAGGAAGGGTCGACTACGAAGCCCTCGCCCGGGACCGCGCCGGGCTCGACGAGTGGCTCGCGCGTCTCGCCTGGCAGGGACCGAAGAGCACGCCCTCGTTCTTTCCCACGCGCAGCGACCGGCTCGCCTACTACGTCAATGCCTACAACGCGCTGGTCTTTCAGGGGGTCCTTTCGCGTGGGCCGGAGAAGGAGAGCGTCTGGAAAGGGGGCCTCGTCAGCGGCTACTCCTTCTTCGTCTCGATGAAGGTTCGGCTCGACGGGGAGACGTGGAGCCTCAAGGCCCTGGAGGACGACCTGATCCGCGAGGGCTTCGCCGACCCCCGGATCCACGCGGCTCTCAACTGCGCCTCGATCGGCTGTCCCCGCCTTCCCCGGGAGGCGTTCGTTCCGGAAAGGCTCGACGCCCAGCTCGATGCGGCGATGCGGGAGTTCGCGGAGGAGGACCGAAACGTCGCGGCGGACCCCGATCGCCGGACGGTCACGCTCTCGAAGATCTTCGACTGGTTCGAGAAGGACTTCCTCTCCTTCGAGCGGACGCGGGGGAACGCGGACCCGGAGATCGTCGACTACGTGAACCGTTACCGTGTCGCGAAGCCGAGGCTCGACCGGTCGTTCCGGGTCCGGTACTTCGAATACGACAAGCGGATCAACGCCCGCTGAAGGGGCGGGCTTTCGGCCTCAGCCCTCGATCGCCATCTCTGCCCGTGGGTTCTCCGCGGAATCCTCCACGGCGAGCGCGGGGGGCGGCGGGAGCTCGAACCAGAAGCGGATCCACAGCCCGTATTCCCCTTCGACGCCGACGGTCCCGCCGTGAAGCTCGACGATCCGCTTGACCAGGTAGAGGCCGACCCCGGTGCCCTTGCGCGAGCGGAGACGCGGGTCCTGGAGACGATGGAATTTCTCGAAGAGCTCCGGAAAGCGGTCGACGGCAATCCCGATTCCGTGATTGGTCACCTCGACCCGGAGCCCGGCTCCGATTGGGCGGAGGGTCACGAGGACGTCCGTTCCCTCCTCGCCGTACTTCACGGCGTTGCCGATCAGGTTGTCCAGGACCACCCGCAGGAGGTCCGGGTCGCCCCAGGCGGAGGCCGGTCCGCCCTCGATGTTCACCCGCATCCGGCGCTGGGCCGCTTCGGAAGCGAGATCGTCGGAGGCCAGCGCGGCCACCTCCCTGGAGAAGTCCCTGAGCAGGCGCAGGCTCGGAGAGAATCCTTCGCCCTCGGCCCGGCTGAGCTGGGTGAAGCTCTGCGCGATCTCTCGACCGTACGCGAGCGAGCGACGAAGCGCCGCCATGGGCCGAGCGAACTTCTCCGGGGCCTTCCCGTAGCTGCCGTCCTCGATCAGGGCGAGCTGGGTCAGTGCGCCCGCAATGGGGCTCTTCAGCTCGTGTGAGACGAATCCCAGGATCTCGATGTAGTCGGCGAGAGCCTTTTCGGCTCGCTTCCGGCTTTCCTCGAGGGCCGCCGTCTGGGCGTGGATCTCGCCGCTCATGTGGTTGAACGAGACCGCGAGCGCACGGACCTCCTCGGGGTCCCCCTTCGCGACGTCGATATGCTCGCGTTCCCCCCGGGCCAGAGCCGTGGCGGCCGATGTCAGGAGAGTCAGGGGCTTCGCCAGGCGCCGCCCCGCGATCCATCCCTCGACGGACACTGCGAGCATGAGCGCGAGGATGGAGAGCGCGAAGAACAGCATGCTGCGCTCCCGCTCGGCGACGTACGGGGCCTCGTCAAGGCCGGCGTAGAGCATCCCGATCACGACGCCGTCCGCGTCGTGGATGGGCCGGTAGGAGCTGATTCTCCAGCGGTCGACGACGTAGGCCCGGTCGTTCCAGTCCGCGCCTTCACCGAGGACCCGGCGGGCCACGTCGGGGGCAGCGCGGGTGCCCACGGCTCGTCTCCCGTCCGGGAGCGTCACGTTGGTGGCGACGCGGACGTCGCCCTCGAAGAGGGTGATCGTGGCCGCGCCTTTGGCAGTGGCGTCCGCTCCGAACACGACGTCGCGAATCAGGTCGGGCAGCCGGTTCGCGCCCCTGAGGGACATCGCCGCGGCCCGGAGGTCGCCACCGGGGGCGCGGCGGACGACGACCAGCGAGAGCCCGTCCGGAAGCAGTGCGAACCCCTCGGCCCGACCCTCTGTCCGGGCCTTGCGGAAGAGCGTGGCGATCGGGCCGATGGGCTCGGCTTCCCGGGCCTTCAGCTTCCACCGCCGGACCTGCGGAGGGTCCGGACCTTCGAGGTCGAAGCCGGCGAACTCGTTTGCCAGCACGCGCTGCCCGACCCGCACGGCATCCTGGACCCGGGCTACGGCTTCGCGCTGCACCGCGGAGACCATCTGCCTGTATCCGACGAAACCGACGAGACCGCCCACCGTCCAGGTGAGAAGGACGCCGTGCAGTGCCAGCCGATTCCCGAGCTTCCCGAGAAACATCAGAGTCCAGCTCCGTGTGGGCAGTTGGATCCCGCGTTCGATGTCACGAGCGGAAGAACATCGCCGGAGGCGAAGGATACAGTGCCTTCGGGAGCGTCCTGCGCGGCTCGCTCTTCGATCCCGGCATTTCTGAGCGATCAGCGCTACACTTCCAAGGCGCCGGACGCGGGGGATCTGGTCCCGCGTGAAGTCTGGTACCGGGATGCCGGCGGGATCGGGGGAGAGAGGCTCAGTTGAGAATCTTTCGACGCCCACCGCTGCGTTCGTGCATGCACGACCCTCCTGTCGGGGCTCTTCCCCCGACCATGCCAGTGAGCTCTTTGAGTGAAGGACCGCGCCGGAAGGCTCGGTCCCTGAACCGAGGCAGAAAATGAGTACCTCTCTCGAAAACGCCGTCGTCGAGGTCTGCGCGTCCGTGGGAAACGACCCTTCGAGGCTCATGGACGTGGCTCGCGACATCCAGGCACGATTCGGCTGCGTCTCGGCCGAGGCCATCGACGGGATCCACAAGCATCTGGGTGTCTCCCGGCCGACGGTCCGGAGCCTCGTCTCCTTCTACTCCTTCCTCTCCGAGGAGCCGAAGGGGAGAATCGTCATCCGGGTGTGCGACGACCCGGTCGACCGCCTCTTCGGCTACGAACGCGTTCAGAAGGCCTTTTCCGACGAGCTCGGCATCCCGATCGGCGGTACGACGCCGGACGGCGCGTTCACTCTCGAACGGACGGCCTGCATCGGGATGAGCGACCACGCTCCGGCCGCCCTCGTGAACGAGACGCCCGTCACCGACCTGTCGACAGACAAAGCTCGGGAGATCGTCGCGGAACTGAGGGCGCACATGTCCCCCGAACGCCTCGTGAAGAAGCTCGGAGACGGGAACAACGCCCACCCTCTCGTCCGGTCGATGGTGAAGAATCACATCCGGAAGGCCGGCCCCATCGTCCTCGTGGAGCACCGACACAGGGAGGCCACTCGGAAGGCCGCGGCCATGAGCCCCAACGAGGTGATTCGCGCCGTCAAGGCGGCTCGCCTGAGGGGCCGCGGCGGCGCCGGCTTTCCCACCGGCATCAAGTGGGAGATGGCGCGGGCCGCGCCCGGCCCCAGGAAGTTCCTGGTCTGCAATGCGGACGAGGGCGAGCCGGGCACCTTCAAGGACCGGGTCCTCCTCACGGAGTTTCCGGACCGCGTTTTCGCCGGGATGACGATCGCCGGCTACGCGATCGGGGCGAAAGAGGGGATCCTTTACCTCCGTGCCGAATACGCTTACCTCCGGCAGTTTCTCGAGGACGTCCTCGCCCGGCGGCGGGCCGAGGGTTTTCTGGGCAAGAGCATCGCGGCACGGCATTCCTTCGACTTCGACATCCGGATCCAGATGGGAGCGGGCGCCTACGTCTGCGGCGAGGAGTCGGCGCTTCTGAACTCCTGCGAGGGCCTCCGGGGCGATCCCCGCAACCGGCCTCCGTTCCCGGCGCAGAAGGGCTACCTCGGCTTTCCCACGATCGTGAACAACGTCGAGACGCTCGCCTGCGTGACCCGCATCCTGGACGCCGGCCCCGCCACCTTTTCCGAGTACGGCTCGAAGCAGAGCGCAGGGAGCAAGCTCCTGAGCATCTCTGGCGACGTCGGGATGGTCGGGGTCTACGAGGTCCCCTTCGGGGTGACCCTGCGGGAGGTCCTCGAGCTGGCCGACGGCCGCGAGACCCAGGCCGTCCAGATCGGAGGACCCAGCGGCCGGATGGTCGGGCCTGCGGACTTCGACCGGACGATCTGCTACGACGACCTGGCGACGGGCGGCGCGATGGTCGTCTTCGGACCGGACCGCAACCCGATCGAGATCGCGCGGATGTACATGGAGTTCTTCGAGGACGAGAGCTGCGGCTTCTGCACGCCCTGCCGGGTCGGTAATGGCCTTCTCCGCAGGGGCCTCGACAAGGTCCTCGCGGGCCGAGGCGAGCCTTCCGACCTCGCCCAGTTCGAGGAGGTGGCCCGGACGATGAAGGCCACGAGCCGCTGTGGCCTGGGGCAGACCTCCTTCAACCCCGTCCTGTCGACGCTCACGAGCTTCCGTCCCCTCTTCGACTCCCTCGTGAAGGAGGATCCGAAGAAGTTCCGCAGATCGTTCGACCTGGAGGCCTCCACCCAGGAGGCTGCCCGAATCCGCACCGGAGGCGCCCGATGAGCGAAGGTCCGCGATTCACCCTCGACGGCCGGGAGATCCCGCTCGTGCCCGGCCAGACCGTCATCGAAGCGGCGGACGCCGCCGGGATCTACATCCCCAGGCTGTGTCACAAGCCGGGGCTCGAGCCGTTCGGCAGCTGCCGCGTCTGCACCGTCAAGGCGAACGGCCGCTCCGTCGCGGCCTGCACCTATCCGGCCAGCCCCGGGATGATCGTGGAGAGCGACACCGAAGAGGTGAACGCCCACAGGAAGCTCCTTCTCGAGATGCTCTTCGTCGAGGGCAACCACTTCTGCATGTCGTGCGAGAAGAGCGGGAACTGCGAGCTGCAGGCCCTGGGCTACCGGTTCGCGATCTCGGCTCCCCAGCTCGAGTTCCAGTTCCCGGTCCGGGACGTCGACGCCTCGCACCCGGACATCCTCATCGACCACAACCGCTGCATCCTCTGCGCTCGCTGCGTCCGCGCCTCCCGGGACCTCGACAAGAAAGAGGTCTTCGGGTTCGTCGGCCGGGGACCGCACAAGAGGATCGCGGTCAGCTCCGGGACGCGGCTTCGCGACACGGACGCCGACGTGACGGACCAGGCGATCGACGCCTGCCCCGTGGGCGCCCTCCTCAGGAAGCGTGTCGGCTTCGCGGTGCCCGTGGGACGGCGGCTCTACGACAAGGTGCCGATCGGCGGCGTTCCACCGGCTCCCGAAGTGCCCGTGTCCGAGGAGAAACGCGCATGAGCAAGCCCCGGATCGCCACGACGTCCCTCTGCGGCTGCTTCGGCTGCCACATGTCGCTCCTGGACATCGACGAGCGGATCCTCACCCTCGCCCAGCTCGTCGAGTTCGACAAGTCCCCCATCAACGACCACAAGGACTTCACGGCCCGTTGCGCGGTCGGCCTCATCGAGGGAGGGTGCGCGAACGCCGAGAACGTTCACGTCCTCAGGCGTTTCCGCGAGCAGTGCGACATCCTCGTCTCCGTCGGGGACTGCGCCACGATGGGGGGAATCCCCGCGCTGCGAAACATGATCCCCCTGGAAGAGTGCCTGAGAGAGGCCTACGTGGACGGCCCTTCCGTCTTCAACCCTGAAGGCCGCATCCCCGACGACCCGGAGATCCCGCTGCTCCTCGACAAGGTCTACCCGGCCCAGGAGGTCGTCCGGATCGACTACCACATCCCGGGCTGTCCCCCGAGCGCCGACACCCTCTGGAAGACGCTCACGGCCCTGCTCGGTGGGACCTCCGCCGAGCTCCCGTACGAGCTGATCAAGTACGACTGAGGCCCACGATGCAAGCAAGCGGCGGAAAGACCATCACCATCGAGCCGGTCACCCGGGTCGAAGGCCACGGCAAGGTGACGATCCTGATGGACGAGTCGGGCCACGTGGCCCGCGCCCGGTTCCACGTCGTCGAGTTCAGGGGCTTCGAGCGTTTCATCCAGGGCCGGCCCTACTGGGAGATGCCGGTGGCCGTGCAGCGCCTGTGCGGGATCTGCCCGGTCAGCCACCACCTCTGCGCGGCCAAGGCGGTCGACAGGATCGTCGGCGGAGAGAACCTGACGCCGACGGCCGAGAAGATGCGGCGGCTGATGCACTACGGGCAGACGTATCAGTCCCACGCTCTCCACTTCTTCCACCTCGCGTCCCCCGACCTCCTCTTCGGCTTCGGGTCGGACGTCGCGTCCCGTCACGTGCTCGGCGTGGCCGCGATGCACCCCGAGCTGGCCCGGCAGGGAATCCTGATGCGGAAGTACGGCCAGGAGATCATCAAGGCCACCGCCGGGAAGAAAGTCCACGGAACCGGCGCCATTCCCGGGGGGATCAACAAGAACCTCAGCCTCGCCGAGCGGGACGAGCTCCTCGCCGATCTCGACCAGAATCGTGCCTGGAGCCTCGCAGCGGTGAAGATCGCCCGCGACTACACGCTGGCCCATATCGACACGCTGGCCGGGTTCGGCTCCTTCCCGTCGAACCACGTCTGCCTCGTCCGGCAGGACGGCGCGATGGACCTGTACGACGGGGGCCTGCGCGCGGTCGACGCCGAGGGTCAGGTGATCTTCGATCACGTGGCGCCGGAGACGTACCTCGACCACATCGCGGAAGACGTCCGGCCCTGGTCCTACATGAAGTTCCCGTTCCTGAAGGCCCTCGGGCCGGAGAACGGCTGGTACCGTGTCGGCCCGCTCTCCCGCGTGAGCGCGTGCGACTTCATCGACACGCCGCTCGCCGAGGCGGAGCGGAAGGTGTTCAAGGAGGTCTCCGGCGGGAAGCCGAGCCCGGTGACGATGGCGTACCACTGGGCGCGGATGATCGAGCTCCTCCACTCGGTCGAGAAGATCGACGAGCTGCTCCACGACCCGGACCTCCAGGGCGAGGACCTCGTGGTCAAGGGGACGCGTCGAAGCGAAGGGATCGCGATCGTCGAGGCTCCGCGCGGGACCCTCTTCCACCACTACCGGGTGAACGACGACGACCAGGTCGTCATGGCGAACCTGATCGTCTCCACGACGAGCAACAACGAGCCGATGAACCGCGCGGTGGAGAGCGTGGCCCGCCAGTACCTCGACGGCCAGACGATCACCGAGGGGCTCCTGAACCACATCGAGGTGGCGATCCGCGCCTACGACCCATGCCTCTCCTGCGCCACGCACGCGCTCGGGCAGATGCCGCTGGCCGTGGAGCTCGTCGACGCCTCCGGAGCCGTGATCGACCGCAGGACCCGGGGATGACGGCGACGGTTCTGCTCTACGGGTACGGCAACCCGGGCCGCCTGGACGACGGCCTCGGTCCCGCGCTGGCCCGCGAGCTGGCCGCACGCGGCCCCGGCGCCGGAATCACGATCGAGACCGGCTACCAGCTCCAGATCGAGGACGCGGCGCTCGTGGCCGAGCACGACGTCGTCGTTTTCGCGGACGCGGACACGGCCTGCGAGGCCCCCTACGAGCTCCGGCGGCTGGAGCCGCGCCGGGAGATGGCGTTCACGACCCACTCCGTATCTCCAGAGGCTCTTCTGGGGCTCGCCCACGAGCACTTCGGCTGCCGGACGGAGGGCTGGGTGCTCGGGATCCGGGGCTATTCCTTCAACGAGTTCGGCGAGACTCTCTCCCCCGGGGCGCGGCGCAACCTGGCTGCCGCGTCGGACTTCGTGCATCGCGCGTTGATCGACGGGAGCGTGGCCAGGAATGCCGTCCGAACCGGACGAAAAGGTGAAGAACATGCCTGAAGGCAAGCCGATCATTCTGTACGTGGACGACGACCCTGACTACCTCGAGGCCATGCGAGTCATACTGGAAGCAGGCGGCTACGCGATGGCCGAGGCGGGCTCGGCCGAAGAGGGCCTCGAGGTCTACAAGAGCTGCCAGCCCGACCTCGTGATCGTCGACCTGATGATGGAAGAGGTGGACTCCGGAACGGCCCTCGTGAAGGACATGCGCCTCCTGGGGAACACGGCCCCGATCTTCATGCTGAGCTCCGTCGGGGAGGGGATGAGCCTGTCGGCCGACTACGCGGCGATGGGTCTCGACGGCATCTTCCAGAAGCCGATCGACCGCGCCACCCTGCTCCAGGTGCTGAAGACGAAGCTGGGGCGCTAAGAAGAAAGCCCGCGCGGAGGGGTTCGGGGACCGCTTCGCGGTCCCCGAGAACAAGACGAGCAAAGCCCCCATGCCCCCGACTTTCCGCTATCGCGGGTCGGGTGCAGCACGGTGGACAACTCGTACCCGCGCCCTCGGCCTCATTCGACCAGGGCGGGGAGCTCGATGAAGAAGGTGCTCCCTTTCCCGGCCTCGCTCTCGACACCTGTGCGGCCGCCATGGGCGAGGACGACGCGACGGACGATGGAGAGGCCGAGGCCGCTCCCCTTGACCTTGTTCGGCTTGTTCCCGGCTCCCGGGACCCGGAAGAACTCCTGGAAGAGCCGAGCCTGGTCCTCGGGAGCGATCCCGATGCCGTTGTCGCTCACCTCGACGCGTACCATCGGCGGCTTCGAGAAGACGCGCATGGCGATCCGCCCGCCGCTCGGCGTGTACTTGATCGCGTTCGTCACGTAGTTGACGAGCGCTTCCTGGAGGAGCCGATCGTGGCCGACCACGGGTGGGACCCTCTCGGGCAGCTCCAGGACGAGCTCGAGTCCCTGCTCCTCGGCGATGTCCCGGTACTCGTCGACGAGGCGGCTCGCCACCGCGATGAGGTCGACGCGGGAGAACTGCGTCTTGATGATGTCGCTCTCGAGCGATGCGAGCGTCTGGATTCCCTTCATGAACTCGGAGAGGTCTGCGAGGCGTTTCAGGCTCCGGTCCAGCCACTCCCGCTGCTTCCCGGTCGTCTCCCCCGCGAGGCCGCCTCGCATGTTGTCGAGGAGCATCGTCACCGCGCCGATCGGAGCCGTCAGGTTGTGGGCCGCGATGTTGAGGAAGTCCTTTCTCTGCTGGGAGAGGCGGACGAGCTCGCCGTTGGCGAGGCGCATCCGCTGCTCGAGGTTCTGCAGCGAGCGTGTGATCTCGAGGAGGAGGAAAGCGCTCATGGCGAAGAGCGATCCGTTGACGACGAGGATCGTGAACGCGTATCGCGCGTCCAGGGGCCCGTCTCCCGCGACCGCGCCGACCGGAATGGTCGGGGTGGCCAGACCCGTCCACTCGACGGCGACGAGGCCGGCGAGAAGCCCGTAGGCGAGGGCCGTCAGCGCGAGGGCGGCCCTTCGGGGGAGGAGCGTGCAGCTCACCAGCATGTGGAGAATGTAGAAGGAGGTAAATGGCGAGCGGGCGCCCCCGACGAACCAGATCGCGACCGTGAGGGCGACGAAGTCCAGGACCACCGCGGCATAGGTGAGGAAGAGGAGGACGGCCAGGCTCTCCGCGGGCGCGTCCGGATCCCGGTACCTCCGGAAGAAGAACCAGGCCACGATGTTGTAGAGCGTGATGAACGCCGCCAGCATCGTGAGCTGCCTCACGTCGATCGCGTTCATGCCGAGGACGTAGCGGCCGAAAACGGCCGCTGCGACGATGGCCAGGACGACGGCCGTCCGGACCCGCGTGTAAATGTAGAAGCTGCGTCCGATCAGCTGCCCGTGATCCGGAGGAACTGTCGCCCCGTCATCGCTCCCGGGGCCGCCCGGAAGTCGATGAGAGAGTAGCCACATGGCGTTGGGAAGAGTATCAACGTGGGACAGGTAAGGGAATGCTCGGTTCGATCGCCCCGCCGCACGAGCTGCCGGCGCCCGCCGTGCAGCCGAAGCAGTGGCGGCGCGTGACGATCTCCCGCGCCGCGAGGACGTCCGGGTCGAGGTCGCGGACGTGGAGGGGCCGCCCGTCGACCGAGAGGGCGGGCAGGGCGAGCATCTGGTTGAAGTCGCAATCGTGGAGCGAGCCGTCCCAGGAGACCGAGAGGGTGTTCCGGCACATCAACCCCGCGAGGGTCGCGGGATTGAAGGAGTCGACGAGGAGCTTCAGGTAGCTCTCGAGGTTGCCGCTCGCCTCGAGCCACTCGAGGTACCGGGAGATCGGCATGTCGTTCAGGGCGATGAGCCTGTCGAAGGTGACGCCGTGCTCCCGCCCGAGCGCCTCCTTCCACTCCCTCTCCATGGAGGCCTGGCCCGCGGGCAGAAACGCCCCGACCGGGTTCGTCACGAGGGTCAGCGTCCGGTCGCTCCGGCCCGAGCCGTAGCCGAGGGCGTTCAGCATCCTCATCGCTTCGAGCGACCTGTCGAACGTTCCGTCCCCGCGCTGCGCGTCGGTCCCTCTCTTGCGAGGGTGCGGGAGCGAAGCGACGATCTCGACGCCTCGCTCGGCCATCCACTCGGGGAGGTTGCGGAGCGAGGGGACGAGGAGGACCGTCAGGTTGCAGCGGTCGAGGACGTGCTTTCCCTTCTTCACCGCCTCGTCGACGAGGTATCGGAAGTGCGGGTTCAGCTCCGGGGCTCCCCCCGTCACGTCGAGGGTGTGGGCCCCGGAGAGGTCGAGCGCCCGCAGGCAGGCGTCGACGGTCTCGCGATCCATCATCGCGTCGGTGCGGTCGGGACCGGCGTCGACGTGGCAGTGCCGGCAGCTCATGTTGCAGAGCTTCCCGAGGTTCACCTGGAGGATCTCGAGCGCCGCGGGCCGCAGGGGAAGCCAGCCGGCCGAGGCGAGAGCCTTCGAGAAGTCGCCCGCGTACGCGGAGGCCGCGAGGTCGACCCCGTCGAGCAGGGCGAGCTGGGATTCGGGGGAGGCGAGGCGCGACCCGCGGGCCCGGAGCGAGAACGGGACGGCACGAGGACCGGCGGGCGCCTCTGGAAGCGCGCGGCCCGGCTCTTTTCGCGAAGGGAGAGAGAGGGCGTCGTGCATCCGGCGCTACATCGACGCCTTGTGAACGTGCTCGAGCATCTGCACCCCGTGTACGAGCGAGGCGCCGCCCCGGATCGCGACCCCGACGTGGAGCGCCTCGGTCATCTGCTCGAGGTCCGAGCCGAGCTTCAGGCACTCCTGGCTGTAGGCGTCGATGCAGTACGGGCACTGGACGACGTGGGCGACGGCGAGGGCGATGAGCGCCTTCTCGCGCCCCGACAGGGCGCCGTCGGCGAAAACGGCCCCGTAGTAGGCGAAGAACTTCTTTGCCAGCTCGTCGTTCCCCTCGCCGATCGAGGCGAACTTCTGCAGGTGATCGGGCTTGTAATAGGTCTCCACGGTCCGCTCTCCTTCGACTCGGTTCCGGGGGTGCGTTTCCCGCCCCGGAAGCTGTGTTTCCCGCGATGAGGGATGCCGCCCGGGCCCGCCCGGTTTCACCGTCCGTCCGGAAGGCTGGAAACCCGTGCGTTCCGGGCGCGATCGGAGAAACGTTCGGCCGGGATCGGGCATCCAAGGGGCGGGGGAGCGGGGAATGGAGCGTTACAACATCGTGGTGATCGGTGCGGGCTCGGGAGGGCTGGTCGTGGCCGCCGGGGCGGCGGGCCTCGGGGCCCGGGTCGCCCTGGTCGAGAAGCACCGGATGGGAGGCGACTGCCTGAACACGGGCTGCGTCCCGTCCAAGGCCCTCCTCGCCTCGGCGAAAGCGCTTCAGCACGCTCGAGAGGGAGGCCGGTTCGGCCTGAACATCCCGAAGCCGGGCCCCCAGGACTGGAAAGCGGTTCAGGCGTTCGTCCGGTCGGCCCAGGCCCGCATCGCGCCCCACGACTCGGTCGAGCGGTTCACCGGGCTCGGTGTCGAGGTCTTCCAGGGAAGGGCGACGCTGAAGTCGCCCCACGAGGTCGAGGTGAACGGGCAGACCCTGTGGGGCCGACACCTCGTCGTCGCCACCGGCTCCCGCCCCGCGGTTCCTCCGATCCCCGGGCTCGTCGAAGCGGAGTTCCTGACGAACGAATCGGTCTTCGAGATCGCCGAGCGGCCGGAGTCGCTCCTCGTCATGGGGGGCGGACCGATCGGGACGGAGCTGGGGCAGGCCTTCGCGCGGCTCGGGACGAATGTGACGATCGTCTCCTCCACCGCGCACATCTGCGCGAAGGAGGATCCCGACGTCGCCGCGGTGCTCGCGGCGACCCTGCGGGGGGAGGGCGTGACGATCCTGGACGAGAGCCGCGCGACGCGCGTCGCGTTGCGCGACGGAAAGAAGGTCGTGACCGTCGCCCGGGCCGGAGGCGCCGGGACGGAGGTCGCGGCCGACGAGATCCTCGTCGCGGTGGGCCGGACGGCGAACGTCGACGGCCTGGGGCTCGAGGCGGCGGGCGTGATCTTCTCGAAGAAGGGCGTCGAGATCGACTCCCGGTGCCGGACGAACGTCCCGTCCGTCTGGGCGGTGGGAGACGTGGCCGGCGGGCCGCTCTTCACGCACTGGGCGGGGCACCAGGCGCGGGTCGTCATCCGGAACGTCCTCTTCCCGGGCTCGACGAAGCACGATCTCGCGAACCTTCCCTGGACGACGTTCACGGAGCCCGAGATCGCCCACGTGGGGCTGAACGAGACGAGGGCGAAGGAGGGAAACGTCCCACACCGGGTCTTCAAGGTGAGGTTCGACGACGTCGACCGGTCCGTCTGCGACGGCGAGGCGGGTGAGCACTTCGCGAAGGTCGTTGCAGGGCCGAAAGGGGAGATCCTGGGAGCTACGATCGTCCACCCGCACGCGGGGGACCTCCTCGCCGAGCTGGTCCTCGCCAGGAAACACGGAATCACCCTCGCCAGTCTCTCCAGGACGATCCACACCTACCCTGGCCTCTCCGAGGTGAACCGGGCGCTCGGCGACGCCTTCCTGCGGACGAAGCTGACGACGGGAACGAAGGCCCGGCTGACGCGGGTGTTCCGGTGGTTGCGGCAGTGATCCCGGCCACCGGCGCGGGGTGGGACGTCCCCGTCGAGGAGCGTGGGGAGAGTTTCGAGGTCGTGCTTTCGTGACCGGTCCGGCGGTGCGGGTTCCCGTCCTCGTCTTCGCGAAGCCCCCGCGGGCGGGAATCGCGAAGACCCGGCTCGCGGAGGGCCTCGGAGCGGAGGCCGCCGCGGGCCTCGCGCGGGCGTTCTTTGCGGACACGTGGAGGGCGGTCGCGTCGCTCCCGTGGGCGGAGCCGGTCCTCGTGACGACCGAGCCCGACGCACCGGAGTGGAAACGCGTCCGGCCGCGGAGAATCCGGCCGCAGGGCCCCGGGGACCTGGGAGTGCGACTCGAACGGGCGATGCGAAACGCCCTCGGGCTCTCCGGCGCGGTCATCGCGATCGGCACCGATTCTCCGGGGCTGCCCGTGGCGCTCCTCGAATCCGCCCGCCGGGCCCTCGAGTCGGCGGATGCCGTCCTCGGACCTTCAGAGGACGGGGGCTTCTACCTGATCGGGCTGCGCCGGGCCCCGGAAGGCGTTCTCTGCGATCTGCCGTGGAGCAGTTCGGAAACGTTCGAGCGGACTCGGGACCGGCTGCTCCAGCTGGGCCTCTCCGTCGAGGTCCTGCCGGCGTGGTTCGACGTCGATCGTCCGGAGGACCTCGCCGGCCTCCGCCGGCGGCTCGTCCGCGGCGAGATCGACGCCCCGTCCACGGCGAGGGCGCTCGCCGGTCCTGCTCCCGAGCCGCTCCGGGTCTCCGTCGTCATCCCGGCGCTCGACGAGGAGGCGCGCATCGAACGCCAGCTCCGGTCGCTCACCGAGCCCCCGACCTGGCACGAGGTCGTCGTCGTCGATGGCGGCAGCCGCGACCGGACGGGAGAGCTCTCTCGCGCCTTTCCGGGCGTCCGGGTGATCGAGTCGCCACGAGGGCGTGCCCTTCAGATGAACGCCGGCGCGCGAGCCGCGACCGGGGACGTCCTCCTGTTTCTCCACGCGGACGTCGAGCTGCCGCCCGACGCCCTGGGTCAGGTCACGGCCGCGTTCGCCGACCCTGCGGTGGTGGCGGGGGCGTTCCGGACGTGGACGGTTGCGGACGGCCGTCCGGGCTGGCCGGGCTTTCTCCTGCACCTGGCCGACCTCCGGTCGCGCTACACCGGCCTGCCGTACGGCGACCAGGCGATCTTCGTCCGGGCGGGAGTTTTCGATCGCCTGGGAGGGTTCCCGGAGCAGCTGCTGATGGAGGATCTGGAGTTGAGCCGTCGGCTCCGGCGCGCCGGGAAGATCCTCACGGTGCCGGCGAGGGTGCGGGTCTCGGGTCGCCGCTTCCAGGCGAGGCCGGTCTACTTCTTCCTGCTCGTCAACATCCTCCCGTTTCTCTACCGGGCCGGGGTTTCCCCGGCGCGCCTCGCTGCGTTCTACGGAAACCCGCGGTGACGCTGAGGTGGGTGCGGTCCGCGAGCCCGCTTTCCGGGGCTGGTGAGCGGCGAGGAACTTGAATCACCAGAGTGGATCGTCTACGATTAGAAAGAGGGCTTGTTGCACTATGAAGAAGCAGAAGATCTCCATGTTGACGGTGTGTTGTGCCCTCGTCGCCTTCGGCGCGTTCCGCGTCTTTGCGGCCGTGACGGAGTCCAGCACGAACGTGCCGCTGGCGATTCCCGACAACTCGAGCGTCAACAGCACGCTGAACTTCAGCGTGAACGGGACGATCAGCGACGCCAACCTGACGGTCAACATCAGCCACGCCTGGGATGCGGACATCCGGCTGTCGCTCTCCAGCCCGACGGTCGCAGCCCAGATCCTGTGGCAGAACTGCGGCGGGAGCGGTGACAACCTCACGAACACCGTGATCGACGACGAGGCGGCGGGCCTTGCCGTCTGCGCCACGGGGGCCCCCTTTACCGGCTCGTTCAAGCCGACCAATGGGCAGAACAACACCGGCACGACCCCGATTGCTGCTCCGGGCAGCATGTCGGCCTTCAACGGCGCCGCGTCGGGTGGCGTCTGGACGCTCAACGTCGCCGACGACTCGTCGATCATCACCGGGACCCTGAATTCCTGGTCACTCACCCTCGACGGAGCGCCGCCCCTACCGGTCGAGCTGATGAAGCTGGAGATTAGCTAGCCCTTTCCAGTTCCCTGCCGTGCGCAGCGAAGTGGAGCGTGAAGCTCCCCCCGGCCCCCGGCACGACCCGCCGGGGGCCTTTTCGTGTATGCCCAGCATGAGCCACCGCCAGCGGGGGGAGCACCCGTGGGAAGGAGGTCACACCGACCCGAGCGAAGCGCAAGGGCGGAAGCGCGAGCGACCGTCTGAAAGAAGCGTGGAGCGAGACCCGCGAGCCGACGAACAGAAACCGGATAGGAGGCGAAGTCTCCCGGGGCGAGCGAGCATGTGATCGCGAAGCTCCCGTGACCAAGGGGAGGCGGCGTAGATCCGGCGGTTGTGCGGGGAAGGTGGAGGCTCTTATCTGGGGAGACCTCGCTTCGTGCCTGAAAGGGCGACGCCGTTGAAGCCGGCGGAGCGAGGAGTCAGCAGAGGTCGTAGTAGCCGCACAAGGGCGGTGAAGGGCCGAACGGAAGGGAGAGCGAGGCGGCCTTGAATCTCGGGAGGGCACGGCTCCAGAAGTCGAGCGGACAGCTCGAGCTGCCGTACGAGGATGCGGGTGAAGCCCGCGGGGCGAACGGGAGTGGGGAATCCCTTCGGGCGAGGAGAGAAACGAGCGCTCGGGCACGGATCGCCTGATGGAAGAGGTCGTCGAGGCGGCGAACCTGAAGGCGGCGTTGAAACGGGTGCGGCAGAACAAGGGCGGCCCTGGCATCGACGGGATGACGGTGGGAGAGCTGCCGGAACACCTGAAGCGGGAATGGATACGAATCCGTGAGGAACTCCTCGGGGGGAAGTACCAGCCGCGGCCGGTGAAGAGGCAGACGATCCCGAAGGCGGGAGGGCGAGCGCGAGCTGGGCATCCCGACCGTGCTGGACCGATTCATCCAGCAGGCCCTGTTGCAGGTCCTGCAACCGAGATTCGACCCGGATTCTCCGACCACAGCTACGGCTTTCGGCCTGGACGGCGGGCGCACGACGCGGTGCGGCGGGCGCAGGCGTACGTCCAGGGGGGCCGGCGGTGGGTGGTGGACGTGGACCTGTCGAAGTTCTTCGACCGGGTCAACCACGACATTCTCATGGGGAGGCTGGAGAAGCGGATCGAGGACAAGAGGGTGCTGGGGTTGATCCGCCGCTACCTCGAGGCCGGGGTGATGGTCTCGGGGGTGGTGGTGGAGCGACACGAAGGGGACGCCGCAGGGCGGCCCGCTGTCGCCCCTGCTGGCCAACGTGCTGTTGGACGAAGTGGACAAGGATCTGGAGCGGCGAGGGCACGCCTTCGTCCGCTACGCAGACGACAGCAATGTCTACGTGCGGTCGCGGCATGCGGGGAACGGGTGCTGGCGGGGCTGAGGAAGCTGTACGCCGGCCTGAAGCTGCAGGTCAACCAGGACAAGAGCGCGGTGGACTACGCGACGAGGCGGGACTTCCTCGGCTACAGCTTCTGGGTGGCCGCAGGCAAGGTCGTCAAGCTGCGAGTGGCGAGCAAGGCCCTTGGTGCGATGAAGGAACGGGTGCGCGGGATCACCAGGCGCAACGGTGGCCGGAGCCTGCCGAGGGTAACTGAGGAGCTCAAGGGATACCTGCCGGGCTGGAAGGAGTACTTCAAGCAGGCGGACACTCCGGCGTCTTCTCCGACCTCGACAAGTGGATCCGGCACAAGCTGCGCTGCCTGCTGAAGCAGTGGAAGCGAGGGAAGACCGTGTTCCGGGAACTCCGGGCGCGCGGGATGACCGAGCGGACCGGCAGAAAGTCGCCGCGAACACGCGACGGTGGTGGGCCAACTCCGCGATCGCGATCCACATCGCACTGCCGACCCGGTACTTCGACGAGCTGGGGTGCCCCGGCTCGCCCCGTGACCTCAACCGACCGAACCGCCGGATGCGGACCCGCATGTCCGGTGGTGTGGGAGGGGAGCGGCGGTCACCTACCGCTGCCCCCTATCCCGATTCCGGGTCCGGGGAGAAGAGCTGGAGGTGAACGGATCGGCGTCCACGCCTCTCCCGACCAGCTGCGGCACGCGACCTCCTCGCCCCTGGGAAGCCGGTGGCGTGACGCCCTCCGATCCGACGACGCGGCCCTGGACGAGCTTCTCGGTGGTCACCTCCCGGAGCTCTCGTCCGGGAGACGTCCTGCGGGCGGATTTCGGTCCCGGGGGAGGCCGTCCGATGGCGACGGGAATCCAGTTTCCCCCGAATCGCTCGAGACCGGAGTCGGGAGGACGTTGGGGAGCTTGTTTCACCGCGTCGGATCGTCTAGTATGCTAATTTCAGGGAGGTTTCGTTACACCATGAAGAAGCAGAGGCTTTCGGTTTTGATGGCTTGTTGCGCCCTCGTCGCGTTTGGCGCGTTCCGCGTCCTGGCGGTCGTGACGGAGTCGAGCACGAACGTGCCGCTCGCGATCCCTGACAACGGGAACGTCGACAGCACGCTGACCTTCAGCGTCAACGGCACGATCAGCGATGCCAACCTGACGGTGGACATCGCTCACACGTGGAACGACGACATCGAGCTGAGGCTCTCGAGCCCGAGCGTCGCCGCGCAGCTCCTGTGGCAGGACTGCGGCGGGAGCGGTGACAACCTGAGCGCAACGATCGACCAGGATGCGGCGGGAATCTCTCCGTGCCCCACCGCCGGGCCGATCACCGGCTCCTTCCAGCCGACCGACGGCACCGCGGCTTCCGTCGCCGCCTCCGGCTCCATGAACGCCTTCGATGGTTCCCTGTCGGGCGGCGTCTGGACGCTCAACGTCGTAGACGACTCGTCGATCTGCACAGGCACCCTCAACGCCTGGTCGCTGACCCTCGACGGAGCGCCGCCGCTCCCGGTCGAGCTTCTGAACCTGGAGATCAGCTAGCACTTCTCCATCTCCCTGCGGATCGCAGCGAGATGGGGCACGAAGCTCCTTGGGGCCCCCGGCACGACCTGCCGGGGGCTTTTCGCGTTCGGGGACCCGGTGGAGGATTCGACTTGAGCCGATCGACTTCGATACGCGCCCGCAGGATCGCGGGGAATGGAGCGCTCGCGGTCGTGGCGGCGGCGGCGCTGACGGCGGTGCTGGGCGGGTGCCGGCCGGCGGTCCGTCCGCCCGTGAACGTCGTCCTCGTGTCGATCGACACACTCAGGGCGGACAGGCTCGGCTGCTATGGTGGGACGACGGTCGAAACGCCTGCGATCGACTCCTTGTCCAACGCGGGTGTCCGATTTCAGAACGCGTTTACCCCTGTTCCGCTCACGCTGCCCGCGCACTGGACGATCCTGACGGGCGTCGAGCCCTGGCACCACGGGGTCGTCGACAACGGCATGACCCTCCCGAAGCCGCCGGCCGCGACGCTCGCGGAGCGCTTCGCCGACGCGGGCTACGACACTGCTGCTTTCGTCTCCGCCTTCGTTCTGCACCGCACGTTCGGGCTGGATCGGGGTTTCGCGAGATACGACGACGGCCCGGCCGCCGACGCCGTGCTCGACGAGCTGATGCACGCGTCGGCCCCGGCCGACGAACGGGTTGACCGGGCGCTCGCCTGGCTGCGCCGGGAGCGGAAGCGGCCCTTCTTCGTCTGGCTCCACCTTTTCGATCCGCACGCGCCCTACGTGCCGCCACCGGGCTTTCGCGCCCGGTACTCCGGCCGCCCCTACGACGGCGAGGTGGCGTTCGTCGATACGCAGGTGGCCCGCCTCCTGGCCGCTCTGGAGCGATCGGGCATCGCGGACAGGACGCTCGTCGTCCTTCTCTCGGATCACGCCGAGAGCCTGGGCGAGCACGGCGAGGAGACCCACGGTCTCCTGCTCTACGACGCGACGCTCCGCGTGCCCCTGCTCTTCCGCCTGCCCGGCACGCTCGGCGCGGGCGAGGTCCGCCCGGAGGCCGTCACCCTGGCCGACGTCGCGCCCACCATCCTCGCGCTCACCGGCCTGCCGGCGACCCCGGGAGTCGACGGCAGGGACCTGTTCGGTCCGGCCGCGTCGCCCCTTCGGCAGCTGGGGGCCGTCTCGCAGGCGCCGGTCCGCCGGTTCGGCTGGGCCTCCCTGACCGCGGTCCGGGAGGCCGGCTGGAAGTTCATCGCCGCTCCGAGATCCGAGCTCTACCGGATCGCCGACGACCCGGCCGAGCTCGTGGACCGGCGAGCTTCGGATCCGGACCGTGCGGTCGGCCTCGCGCGGGCGGCGCGGGGGATCGAAGCGACCCTGAATGCGCGCCTCGCCGCCCGCGGCACGGTAGAGCCGGGAAGCGAGGCCCTGGCCCGGCTCTCGGCCCTGGGGTACGTGAGCGGCCCCGCGTCCACCGCCTCGGCGCCTCCGGACCCCAAGGACGCGATCCGGTCGATGGGTGAGCTCGACCGGGCCTATCAGCTGTTTGCCGAAGGAAGGCTGGACGAGGCGCAGGCGAGCCTGAACGCGCTCCTGGCCCGCTCGGACTTTCCGCCGTCGACGGTGCTCGAAGGGCTCGGACGGCTCGCACGACTGCGGGGCGACGCCGCCGAGGCCGAGAAGCTCTTCCTCCAGATGATCGCCCAGGATCCCGAGGCGCTGGGGCCGCTCGCCCAGCTGGTGCGCCTGGCCCGGGAGCGCGGCGACCGCGGTGCCGAGGTCGAACGGGCCCGGCGGCTGGTCGCGCTGGCGCCGGCCGACGGCGGAGCGGCCAGGCTCCTCGCCGAGGCGCTGCTCGGCGCGGGGGATTCCGCCGGGGCCGAGGAGGAGTACCGGCGTGGCCTGAAGGTCGCCCCACGTTCCGGCTGGCTGCGCCTTGGCCTGGCCCGCCTGCTGGTCGCGACCCGGCGGGGGGATGAGGCGGACCGGGAGCTCGAGAAGATCACGTCGGACGAGGACCTGCCGGGCGACGTGATCGCCGAGGCGAGAACCCTCCGAAGCCGTCCGGCCCGCTGAAGGTCAGGGGACCGGCTTGCTCGTCGCGCCCCTGCCCTCCTGACGGTCCAGTATGGCGAGCAGCCGGGCGGCCTCCACGGAGCCCGGGCGCTTCGAGAGCGATGCCTCGAGGTGGCGTCGGGCCGCGACCCTGTTCCCCTTCTGAAGATCGGCCCAGCCGAGCAGCCAGAGCACCTCCGAATGCCCGGGCCGGAGCTCGAGGGCGGCCTCCAGCGAGGGGCGCGCCGCGTCGACCCGTCCCGCGACGAGCCGCTCCGCGCCGAGTCGGATCAGCGTCTCGAACTCCCGGGAGCGGCGCGCGGAGGGCACGCGCAGCGCGAGGGCGAGGGCGAGGACGACGGCGAAGACTGCCACGGCGCGAGCGGGGGGGAGCGCGTGCGCCGGCACGGATGGTTCCCGGCGCGCCCGCATCGCGAAGAGCGCGAGCGCGGCGAGAGGCAATCCGGTCCAGAGAAGGCCGGGCTCCCGCGCGAGGGCGATCTGCAGCGCCGCCGTGCCGAGAAGGATGGCGACCGCGAGGACGGGGCGGGAGCGGAGCCGTTCGGCGTCGAGAGGGGGCCAGGGGCTCGTTCCGGCCGACGCGGCGGCCGCCCCGGCGACGGCGGCGACCAGGCCGATGTGGACGAAATCGAAGCCGGAGACGGGGAAGGGCCCCGGAAGCGAGGCGTTGATCGCGTGCCCCGCGAGGTGGATCGGGAAGAGGAGCAGGCTGGCGAGCCTCCAGGGAAGAGGCGCACGGCGGCGCCAGAGCTCGAAGGGAGGAAGTCGATCGCCACGAGAGCGCCCAGTCGACCAGCGCGATCGACGGGAACCGGATCGGATCGGTGCGCGAGTGCGCGGGCTCAGGTCCACCACCGCCGACAGCCACAGCGGTCTCGACGGCGAGGCAGACCATCGCCATCGAGCCCCGCGACGGGCGTCGTGCCCGAACGGGTCGGGTCGGCTGGCCGAGGCGACGGAGGAGGCGGTCGGCGAAATAGGCGGAGAGGCCGACGGCCGCGGTCCATCCGACGAGCTCCTGAAGCGGAACGCCGGCGATTGTGGCGAGGGGCGAACCCAGCCGATACGGCACGCCGCTGAGGCGGGCCTCGGCGAGGGTCCGGATCGAAAGCGAACGGACGAGCCCGTAAGCCGCCGTCGCGAAGGAAGGCGAAGCGCCGAGCGGCCGCCGAGGTTCGCCTGGCGGTGCTCGAGGACGAGAAGTAGAACGGCGGCCGAGAGTGCCGCGAGCGCCGACGGCGGGATGCCGGGGGGCATGGCCGGACCGCCCCGCCTACCCTTCGGGAACGAGGATCTGGAGCGCGGACTCGCGGATCAGCCGTTCCTGGATGGCCTTCACTCCCGCCGAGACCTTCTCCGCTACGAGCGCCTTCTCGATCGCCTCGCGTGCCTTCGGCAAGGGGAGGGTGCCGATCGACCGGAGCCGGACGAAGACGAGTCCCTTCCCCTCGAGGACGCAGGTCCCCGGAACCACCTCGGTTCGCTGCCCGTCGGCGTAAAGATCGCCGCGGAGACGTCTCCGACGCCGAGGTTCAGGATCACTGCTCGGGAGGCGGATCGAGTCCGTCCGATCGCTTCGAGGTCGGCGCCGTGGAGCTTCTGCCGGCAGAGGCGGGCGTCAGGAGGACAGGCCGGGCGCTTCAACAAAGGTCGTCGAACGGCACCCCGTTCCGGGCGCGGTTTCGACCGTTGCTCCGCCTCGTAGACCTCCGCCGCGCTCTCCCGCTCTGCGGGAAGAGAGGATGTCGACCTCGAAGTCGCGCAGGAAAGTGCTGTCTGCCCTGTTCCCGGTGAAAGCGGGAGACGTCCTCGTCCGTCGGCCTGGTCTCGGCTCGGCGATCGGGCTCCCGCAGTAAAGGAGTCGATCAACGCCTGCTGGCGTGCGTCCTTGATCTCGGCCTCGATCAGGGGGTTCAGCCCCTGGGCGCGCCGCGCCTCCGCCGGGCGCGGTTCTCGGCGGCGACGCAGCTCGTGCCCGCCGGCTGGCGAGTTGGGCGCCAGCCGCGGAAGGCGAGGAACTCGGCGGCGGTGGCCTCTCCCTTCCAGCGGGCGACGGGCCTGGCGCCGGCGGCCGTCCCGGACTTCTCCAACCGCTCAGGTCGCTCGCGGAGCGGGCACTCGACCCGCGGGCGTCCAGCTCCTGCTGGCGGCAGGAGCGGACGGCGACGGCTTCGCCTCGGCGTCAGCTCCTGGCGGACGTTTCGGCGGATGGCGGCTGCGTCGGCGGGAACGCCCGGCGGATGCCGTCGAGCTGGAAGAGAGTGCAGGCCGTCCCCTGGCACGAATGACCCCGCTCTTCTCTCCCTCCTTGAGGGCGAAGATCACGCCGGCCGCGTCGGGAGAGCGAGCTCGGAGGTTCAGTCGTGCGGCCCGCGGCCTCGCGCGGTGACCGATTCCGTGTACTGACCAGGTCGCCGAAGCCGGCGCCGTCGGCGACTCCTTCTGGACTTTCTCCATCTTCTGCGGCGCGCCGGCGCGGGCGTCGGCGTCGGACTCCGCGCCCGGAGGATAATGGCGGACTCCGCCTCTTCCAGGTCGGGCCGCGTCGACCGCCGATCGACCTCGGCGACCGCTGGCGTCAGTCGCCGTGACCGAGAGCCGTTTCGCGCGTGAAAGGTCTCGGCCAGGAGGCTCTCCTCCGCCACTGTCTGCTGCGTCGGACCTCCGGCTTCTCCGCGTGCCCCTTCGCCATCGCTTCGCCGAGAAGGAGAGCCGTACTGGACCGCGCTCGACGACAACCGGCGGCTTCTGTAAAACCTGGGAAGGAGGTTAGAACCCTGGAGCCAGACGATTCGCGATCGGGCTTGGATCTCGCCTCGCCGGATCGCCCCTTGTAACGGGCGATCACCGTGGAAGGTCCGGTTGCAGGTGACCGGAGTCGATGGCTTTGCGGCAGCCGGCCGACGGAAGCAGGGCGAGGAGGAGTCCCGCCGTGCAGAGCTGCAGTTTCTTCTTCATGAATCCCTCTGACCGTGAGTCCCGGCGCGCGATGATAGCGAACTCGCCTCGGCGAGAGCGCCGGTTCCGTCGGCCGCCCGAGCGCGCGGCATGGGCCCGCACCTGCGGCCACGAGGAAAGGTCAGGGGGGACGAAGCGGGCGCGGCGCAGGAAGTCGGCGATCCCTCCGCACCGCCAGAACAGTGCTCCACCGGGCCTGGTGCCCCACGCGCTCATTGCTCGGCACCCAGGCGGGACAACCTTCTGGGGAAAAACGGCCCAGACCCGCAGGCAGGGCACGCTTCCCGCGCCAGGCGACCTCCATCACGAAGGCCTCGCCGGCCAGCGGCTCCGCCACCATCGCCGCCCAGCTCGTTGCAGACGGGGAGCAGTGCGATCCCGGGCGGGCTCAAGCGGCTCGCCTCGCGAAAGATCTCCGAAAGGAGGGCGTCCGTAAGATGGTCGTATCGGCCATCCGGCCCCCACCTCCACTCGACGCGTGCGCGCAGCATTTACACCCTGGTCGAAAAACCGGAAGCGCGAACTCCCAGGCGCGCATCTGCCGGCGTCGGGACCGGCGTCCCCTCAGCTCCAGACGGCCGTCCTCGAGCCAGAACCAGGAAAGCAACGAAGTCGCGGAAGGTGGTGACGTTGCCGAGCAGGTCGTCCAATGACGTGCCCGACGAGGACGACGTCAGGCCAGTAGAGCAGCACCCTCCCGGAGCGTGAAACGTATCTGGTCGTGCCCGTAGCGCGCTGGACTCCGGTTGAGGACCTCGACCCCGGGAGGAAAAACTCGATCTGACGGGCGAAAGGTCTCCTCGTCGCTCACCTTCGCCGAAGGTGAAGGAATCGCCCAAGAGAGCGATACGCAACACCTCGGGCTTCGGCACCGCGTACTCCCGCGCTCCCCGCAGGCCGCGGGGTTGGGCTGAAGCCGCGCTGCCGCGGAAGGTGCCTCGACCGGAAGCTCAGGTTCGGGGCGAGCGTCCAGCCACCGGACGGGATGGTGCCAGTCGAACGCGAAAGCAAGGTACGCCGACTCGTCCCGCGGTGGGAAAGAAGCCAGCCGAGGCGCCACGACGGCTCGTCGGCTGAAGCCTTCACGCGAGGGCGCCTGAGGGCGTCGGAGGTGAGCGGGAGGCGAAGCCGACCCCTCGAAAACGAACGCCGGCAACAGGAGGCGCTCAGCGTCAAGCAGCCGAGGCGCCCGCAGGCTGAGCGGGGGTGTCGAAAATCGAGCATCGGCAGTGCGGGAGTGGCGCGGGTATTCTATTCGCGATGCCCTCCTGCTGGCTGCGGGTTCCCGGCGGCTAGCGACGATCGCACCCTCGTAACAAAATTAGCAAGGCGGACTTGCGTGGCGGAACGATGCGCGACAGCGTGACCGTGGACCAGCCGAGCCACCTGGTTTCAGGTACGCAGCGGTGGCGGCGGCGACCACCAGCTGAGCCCGGACCACCCGCCCCTCTCAGACGCTCGTCCTCCTTGCAACTCCTGACACTAAACCATCTCCTGGCGCGCGGAAGG
>JADKBZ010000006.1 GCA_016714815.1 Holophagales bacterium | reverse complement strand
CCCAGCAAAGACGGTCGTGTCTTCGAGGAAAAGGAGGTTCCCTTCGACGCCGTCGTATCCGAGATCGGAGAGCGGGACGGCGACCATGCCCGTCTCCTGCCGTTTCTCCGCCGCGAAGACGTGCCTGCGCTCGGGGTCACGTCGGCTCCCGTAGGGCCGCACCGCCGTCGTCTCGTCGAGGAGGAGGAAGCCGTGATCGGCCGTGACGACGATCCGCTTCGCCCCTGCTCCTTCGAGCAGGAAGATCGCCGACCGGAGCTGGCGGAGTGTCTGCTCGAACGTCGCGAGGCCCACGTTCGCCTCTCCCGCGTCGTCGATCTCCCGGCTCGTCACGACGACGAGTCGCGCGCCTCGGATCTTCCGCGCGAGCGCGGCGACGTCGAGGTCAACCAGCTCCTTCAGGTCGAGGAGGAGTGCGGGCGCCCCCGTGGTGCGCGCCCCCATCGCCTTCGCCCGGTCCGCCGGCCTCCGCACGGAAATCTCTCCCGTCCGGAAACCCTCGAACGACCCGTTCGAGACGATTGGCCGTAGCCTCCCCTCGAGGGCGACCGGGGCGAGCGCGTTCATCCCGACGGCCGTGAGCGACGGCAGCTCCGAGAGCCGCGCCGACAGCTCCACCCCGGCGCCGTCGCGCCGCTCGGCCCGCAGCTCTCCGGCCAGCTCGGCCGCCATCTCGTACCGGAGGGCGTCGACGAGGAGGACGGCCGTCGTCCCGAGGCCCGAGGCGAGCGGATGGACGACCTCGTCCCAGAGAGACCGCTGGCGGGAGGAAGACGGGGGAAGGAAGCCATGTGACCGGCAGAGGGACGTGAAGTCGCGCGCCAGCCTGTCGGACCAATCCCGGTATCCCCGCCGGAGAAGCGCCAGCGCCCCCTGGAGCGCCCCGAAGTGCGGGAGTCGAGGCTCGAGGAGGGCGAGGCGGCGCTGCTCCAGCCTCCGATGCGCCTGATCGACCCGGAAGGCGTCGCGCGTGTAGCGCTCCAGCGCGTCGACGACATCCCGCGCCCCGGCGAGAGGGGTGGGCAGGTCGGCGAGGAGCCGGCCGAGCTGCGCGGCTTCGCGCACGAGGCTCCACTCCCAGGCGTGCGTCCGCTCCCGCTCGGCCCAGAACGACTCGGTGACCCGCCGCGCCTCGGCCCACTCCAGCGCGCGGGCATGTTCGCCGGTCCTCACGGCCTCGATCGCCCCCTCGAGGACCGTCAGCTCCTCCGACCGGAACGTGTCGATCCGGCCCAGATCCTCCGCCTTCATGCCCGACAGCTCTCCGGCGAGGAGCCCTTCCGTCTCGTCCGCGAGGCGCTCGTAGAGAGCCGGCTGACGGGACCGAAGATGAGCGGCCAGCCTGCCGCACGCCGCCACGACGGGCTTCGTGGCATTCGCCAGGGGCTTCAAGGCCGGGAGGTTCGGAGCGCGCTTCAGGTCGTGGACGTATTCCATGGCGAGGACCCACGACACGGCGGCCGAGCTGATCGCCTCCACCGCCTGCTTGCCGTGCGACCCGGCCCCCGGGGCACCGGTGAAGACCCGCCACGCCTCGTCCATTCCGGTCTGCCGTTCGAGCGCGGCGAAGAGGGCCTCGATTCCGGCCTCGTCCGAAACGCGCGAGGCGAAATCGGCCTCTCCCGTGACGAGGGCCTCGAGGAGCGCCTCCGGCTTCAGGGCCGCGAGAAACGCGCCCGGGCCACCGGTCGCGCCCTCCGTCGCCCTTTCGAGCCAGGCGTCTGCGCTCTCGAGCGAGATGTCCGGCCCGAGTCAGGAACTCCTCGACGGCCCTGGGCGCGACCTTTCCGGCCGCGGCGTCCCGGACGAGCGTGTCGAGGGCCTTGCGAAAGCGGACCCCGGTCTCGTAGAGCTCGAGGAGCGGCGTCGAGCGGACCGACTCCTCCGTGAACCCGGGAAGATGGACGAGAAGAGGCTCCGGGTCGAGCCCGCTCCCGTACGGCTCGAGGGCCTGGAGGGTGTCCAGGTAGCTTCCCCGGAAGGCGACGACCGGCACGGGAAACTGCCCCTCGCTCCGCCGCTTCACGAGGCCGTCGACGAACGGCGTGTACGCCCCATCCCGATCCAGCCAGAAGACGATCCCGTGCAACCGAACCTCTTCCCGCACGGCGGATTCCAGCGCGGCCGACACGGGGCGTTCAGGCATCCACTTCCTCCGTCTCCTCTGCCTCGACTGTCTCACCGCCGGTGTCCGCGCCCTCGCAGAACAGTTCGCCGGACGAGCCTGCTGTCCGGAGCGCCTTCCGCCGCCGCCGGTCCGCTTCCTTCCTCCGAATCGCCTCGGCCTGCTCCGGCTGCTCGCGCAGGAAGCGCTCCCGCGCCTCGTCCGAGCCCGCCTCGTCGATCGTGAACTTCGGCTCGATCTCGTCCTGGAGCCGCTGCTCCCACGCGTAGGCCCGCGCGGGGTGATGCCGCCAGAAAGAGCCGTGCGCGACGGCGAGGCTCGGGTCGGCTACGCACTTCGCCTCGACGCGGGCCGGGAAGTAGCGCGCTGCCAGGTGCGACCAATCGTAGTCCTTCTTCCCCTCGGCCTTCGCGAGCTCCTTCCACCATTGAGCGGGCTTGTTCCACTGCGGCGAGAGGAGCGGCCAGAGAGCAGCCGAGCTCACCATCACGCCGTCGTCCAGGTCCATCTCGAACGGCGCGTCCGCCTCGCGGCGCGGCGTGCCCGCATCGACCGGCGGCGGCCCCTTCTCGGCGATCTCCGTGAGGCCCCTCGAGTAGTCGAGCAGCTCTGCGAGCTGCTTCTGGATCTCGGCGTACCGCTTTTCGGCCCGCCCCCGCTCGCGCCGGTCTGTCGACTGTCGGGCGATCTTGAGGTCTTCCACCTCGCCTTCAAGCGAACGCTGCTCGGCCTGGAGGTGATCGGCGAGGACGGCCTTCAGCGTGCCCGAGGCGAACCGGTGGATCGACACCCACGCCACGAACGTCTTCCGCGCCGAGGAGAGCGGGAGGTAGATGGGCCGGTCCTCGTAGATCTTCCGGTGGAGGCCGAAGAACGACTTGCGGAGCCACGCTCGAAGATCGTCGCCTTCGCCGACGGCCGGGCCATGTTCGGCCCAGGCGGCGTGCAGCGGCGCGCAGGCGGGATGCGCGAGGCTGTCGCGGCCGGTCGCGTCGGAGAGGAAGAGGATGCCGCCGGGGAGGGCGGTGTCCGGGGCCTCCTCGAGAATTCCCTCGCCGGAAGCGCCGAACCGCCCCATCGCGACGCCGAAGGCGAAGGAGACGTGCTGAGCAGGCAAGGCGGGTTCGTAGACCGGTTCGTACGAGGGGAGCGGCGAGGACTTCGGGCGATCGACGGCCTGCTGCGCCCATGCCTGTGCGTAGGTCCACGCGGACGGGCCGGGGCGCTTGAACTCGACGGAGGTCTCGCGGGCGGCTTCGTGCTCCGAAAAGGCGTTCTCAATCGCCTCGAAGACCTCCGTGGAGTTTTCGACGGGGAAGATGGGGAGGCGATTCATGTCGCCGACCTGAAAGGCAAGGCCTGGATTCAGGGACTCGAGAATGAATCGAGCCCGACGAGTGTTGAGCATGCACGTCATGCCCGCTATGTCGTCAGGGAAGACTGATGACCCGGCTCGGTCGAATACGCTAGAAACGCGGTAGGCACGAGCCGAGAAGGCATTCCCGATGCAGGTGAACGCGACGCCGCGCTTGAAGTAGTGTTGTTCGTTCTTGATGTATTGGCCCGGCGCCCGTAGCCGATACACCTCGATCCAGACCCTGAGTGCGAGAGCGTCGTTCATCCAGCAGACGACGTCCTGGACGGCCTCAAGCCAGATGACCCCTTCAGCACCTTTCACATACGGCGGCCACCACGAATCCCCTCTGCGCGGTGGGCGGTCCGCTGAAATCGCGGCTCCCGCTACTTCCCAAGGTCGTCTCATGAAGCGAGTGTTATTCGCGGTTGTGAGCCCCTGCCGGGCAGGCGCCACATCCCCCAGTTTCGGCGCCTCCGCGTACTCCTTCAGAATCCCCTCGCTCCACCAGTAGAGGAGCGGTTCCCCATTCACGACTCTCAGCCGCGCCACCTCGAACTCATACCGCCCCACCTGAGCCAGCAGCGCCGCGCGCTTGCGTTCCGTCCGCTCGCGGTCGTACGACTTGTCCGCCAGGGGTGTGGGCTGAAGCGCAAGGCTCGGGAGGCCGGTCGGCGGCGTCTTCCGGAAGACGCTCATCGCGGCCGCAAGGACCTCGTTGGGCACCTCGTCGAACGCCCCGCGGTCGACGTCACCGATGAGGCGCAGGTCGTGCGTCGTCAGGAGGTGCTCGCGGAGGGCCTGGTACTGCGCGGTGAACATCCAGCCGCGCATCGTCACGAGGGCAGACACGCCCCCAGGCCTCGCGAGGTCGAGCGCCCGCTCGAGGAACGCCGCGTAAAGGTCGGCCTTCCCGCGCGGGTAGACCCGTCCGAGATATCCGGCCTCGGACATCCGGCTCGATCCCTGGTACGGCGGGTTTCCGACGACGACGTCGTACGCCCCGCTCTTCACGATCCGGAGGAACCGGAGGCCGGCGGCGAGCGCCTCGCCGTCGAGGCGAAGGCCGAGGTCATCCTCCCCACGATGCCGGCCGAGGAAGGCCTCGATCTTGTCGAGGATCGAGGCGCGGGCCGCCTCGTAGTCGAGCTTCGCCTGGGCGGGCGGATCGACGCCGAAGAGCTTCCTCTGCACGGGTTCCAGCGGCGAAGTGCCTGCTGCTTTCCGGATCGCCTCCTCCACCGCCTCGTCCACCTTGAGAAGCGTCCCGAGGTGGTCGACCCCGGAGAGCGCCGTCAGGACGGCGTCGGTCAGCTCGTACGGGACGCCGGCCTCGGCTTTCAGCTCGTCGCGCAGCTTCACGAGGGCCGGGTCGCCCGGAGGGAGGTTCGCGAGGCCGAGGGCCGGGGCGACGAGGTTCAGGGTGCGGGGCCGGGCGTTTCGATCGAGGGCCCGGGCCTTGAGGTAGAGCCCGGCGGCCGCGATCTGGACGGCCCGCGGGTCGATGTCGACGCCGAAGAGGTTCCTTTCGAGGATCTTCTCGGCGATCTGCCGCTCGTTCCACGTCTCGCCCCGGTGCCGCGCTTCTTCGCGATAGAGCGCCGCGAGGTGGTCGAACGCCGAGACGAGGAAGTGCCCCGAGCCGCAGGCCGGGTCGAGGAGCTTCACGTCGCGGATGGAGGTCGGCGTCCCTTCCGGCACGTCCTCCGGGGCGGCCTTCGGCACCCACCACTTCCAGCGCTCCTCGAGCCCCTCCGAGACGGCCATCGGCTCCGTCGCCGCGATCTCGTCTTTCGCGCGAGCCTCGCGCCAGGCGGCGCGGCGCGCTTCGAGCGACGGGAAGACCTCCTCCGCGTCACTCTTCCATCCGTTCTTCCGGCAGATGTCGAGCCAGAGGTCGCCGAGGCTGTTCTGGAGGAGCCACTCCACCATGTAGCGCTCGGTGAACATCTGGGTCTTGCTCGCGATCTCGTGCGGCGCCACCTTTCCGCCGCCGTTCACCTTCGCGTCGAGCGCCTCCCGCTCGGGGTCGTTCCAGTACTGGTAGACCCAGCCGAGGGCGGTGTCGTCGTCCCACGCGGGCGCCAGGTCGGCTTCGTCCAGCGCCTCGACGACGGCCCGGAGGGTGGGAAGGGGAACTGAAATCAGCGCCGAGACGCCCACCTCGCCGAAGAGGCCCGGGAGGTCGAGTGCCAGCTCGTCGAAGAGGAGCTTCAGGAGGAACGGGTACCCTTCGGCCGGGTCGCCGGTGTCGATCGTGAGCCCAGGCGCGAAGTCGTTCAGCTCCCGGAAGCCCTGGCTCCGCCACCCGCCCGTGAGAACCAGCGGCCGCGAGAGGCCGAGCGCCTCGAGCCGCCTCACGAAGACGAGTCGGTTGAGGAGAGTCGACGCGGCCTCCTTCACAGCCCCCTCGAGCGCCCTCTTCCGGATCTCTTCCTTCCCGGCGGCATCCCTCGCGCGCCCGGCCCGGACCTTCTCTTCGAGGAACCCCTCGAGCCGCTGCCGCTTGATGGCCGCCGCTTCGCTCAGCCCCGACCGCGCCACCGGCAGCGTCAGCCGGTACTCGGCCACGACGGCCGCGTGGAGGTCGGCCAGGAGCCGCGCCCGAAGGTCGCGGATCGTCTCCGACAGGCGGCGGCGGACGGAGGGAATGAGGGTCATGTCAGGGCTTCTCGGCCTGAGCCGCCACGGCGCTGACTTCGTCGGCTTCGACAGGGCCAGGCGAGAAGGCCCAGGTCAGAAGGGCCTCGATCTCCGGGTGGACGGGCAGATCCCCGCCCCTCACTTTTCGGCCAGCCTCGACATATTTACCCTTCGACGACCGGGTCAAGCCGAAGTACGGCTCGATCTCCCCTCGGCGAAGCACCCAGATGTTGTGGGTATCCTGAAGGCGGGCCACAACTCCCGCCGCGTCTTTCCTGAGGGAAGCCCCATCGCCATCCTGTAGTAAGGCGAAGGCCTCGCCTTTTCGATTGAATTCGATCTTGTTCTTTCCATCCTCGAGAAGGCCCTTCTTTGCCGCCTCGATCCAGAACCACTCGCAGAGTCTGCTGAGTTCTTCGTCCGCATTCAGGACCGAACCAGCACCCCTCCAGAGGAAGTCGAGATCCACCAGCCCCCGGGCCTGGTAGCCGAGGTTCCGCAGGTGAACGATCCAGACCGGTACGACATCCTTGCTCCCCGCCTCGATGATCGCCGTCATACCCGCTTCGACCGCACCGGGGGGCCGCCGACGAAGGCAGGCCTCCAGCAGGACGCGGTCAGAAGGGCCCTCCACCACGAGCACCTGGTCCGCAAAGAGCCAGTCGGCGCTCGCATGGAGCTTCAACAGGGCAATGAGCTGCTTGTCTTCCGAAGGCAGACCATCCTCGGCGACGGCCTTTGTGGCGGTCGTTTCCTTCCCCTCCCGCGTCTCCGGTTGTCGGACGACGAGAACGCTCTCTAGTCGGTCCGGCGTGACGAGAATCGGAGAGTGCGTCGCGATGACGACCTGGTTCGATTCGGCAATCGTCTCCAGGGCGTCGCCCATCTGGCGCTGGAGAGCTGGGTGAAGAAACGCCTCGGGTTCTTCATAGAGCAGGAGGAACGGTCGGTGCATCTTCTTCGGGGCTTGCCGCAGCTCCTCCGCGATGGCCCTGAGGAGGGCGAAGTACATGACCCTCTGAAACCCCTGTCCCTTTCCGTCCGGCGGGGTCCAGGGCCCCCCGTCACGGAGTTCGACGGTCGCGGAGGACAACAACTCCGGCACGCCTGGGAGCTGGAAACGAAGCCGAACATCCGAAGAGGCAAAGAGCGCCCGGATGTTCTTCCGAACTCGTTCCTCGACACGCCGGAGCTCCTCAGGCCTATCGTCTACCTCCCTGCCCTCGACCTCGATCGTGTTCACTATTCGGCCCGCCGTCGCGATGGCATCCCCCACGCTGGCCGAGATCTGGGCCTTCAGGGGTTCGAGAATCTGGCGGAGGAGTCGCCCGAGGGCAGCCGTCGACTTCCCGACGGCTTCGGCGGACGGGTCCCGAAAAGCCTCGATCAGGACGACGTCGGGAAGGAACTGCTTGAGCCCGGCGTCTATGCCGATGGGCGTGCCCCACGTGCCCTTCGCCGCGTCCCAGACCTCAATCTTCCCGACTTCGCGATCCGGAGTCCGGCTGGCTTTCGAATGCGAATCTGCCCCGCCGCGACGCAAGCACTGATCTTTCCGCGGTGCTTCTCCTCGAGAAGACCCAGCGCATCCTCGTCCATTCCAGAGACGGTCGCCTCAACGTGCAGCCGCTCGGACCTCCCCGCCCTCCCGCAGTAGAAGTCCTCCTCTGAGAGGTCTTTTGTCGCTCCATCCAGCAGGAACCGGAGCGCCTGGAGGATGTTCGATTTCCCGGCGTTGTTCCTCCCGATCAGGACAGCGAGGTTTGGGACATCTACGGTCAACCTTCGGATCGAGCGGAAGTTCTCTACCGTTAAGGACGTGAATCGGATCACGCAGAGCCCCCTCGCCTCACAACGATCGGCGGCATCGGCCTCGAAGCAACCGCGCCCCTGGCGCCCGCCAGTGGCTCCGGCAAGGTCTCCTGAAAATGACTTTCGAGTTGGTGCACAGCCGTCCTTCTCGGGCAGGCGGACTCCGTAGCTGGATCCCGCGGAGCAGTCTAGCTGGAGCGGGCCGGCCCGACCCGCACTGGTCACAGGTACCGATTGAAAATTCGAAGCTGCCCGGGAGTGGCGCGCCAGAGTCCGAGCATCCCCTTGCAGCGAAGCGGCCGGACGAGGGAGCGTGGGTTTCGAAGAACCCAGCCATACGGCCCGCAGAACCAGCGGGATCGAGAGCGCTCGACGACATCGACGAGGTCGACGACGCCAACGATCGCCCCGAGCGCCAGATCCTCCTCATCGGGGACGCGAACGCCCCGAGGGAGGTCCCACGACCCGGGAGGATCGGGCCTCATCGAAGCGTGAATAGCGAGGGGGCCACGGTACGCCGTGGTCCACGATCGGTTCTCAACGTCCTTCCCGGCAAGGAGAATCGCCCAGGCCCAAGGCTGACGCACGGTGAGAACCCTCAATCGCCCTCCTTCAGCAGGACCTTTGCGCTCGGCCCTACGGCTCCCTCTGCACGTCGCCGCCGGTCCCGATGAACCTGATCGTCCCGACACACGGGTCGACCAGCCTATCGATGTCGGAAACGAAGCCCATGGTTCGAACGAGCGCAAAGGCCGTGATTTCGCACGCCGGCATGGCGGTGGAGATCGCCTCTGCGGCACCCATGATGGCGGCTCCCTTCGTGACGACATCGTCCACAAGAAGGATCGACTCAGCCGAAAAGCGCCCGCGCGCCGCGCACCTCGAGGGAGTCCCGGTGGACCCTGACCGTCGGCCGCTCTCCACGGGCGGCATAGGCCGACTTCGGAATCGCGTAGCGACGGGCAAAGCAAGAGGGCGGCGCGCGCTCCCAGGCCGCGGGCCACCAGCGCTTCGCAGATTCTCCTCGGGACCCAGAGACCCCCCGGCAGAACCGGAGCGCTCGGCGGCATGGGTACGAGGAGCGGCCTCATCCGGAACAGGGGCGCGAGGCAGGCCGCGCTTCCCTCGAGCGCCTCCACGAGCCTCCGGACGGCGTACTCGATCATCCGTTCGTCGGCCGGTCCGGCGCCGTCCGTCTTGATCGAATGGACGACACCGCGGGATCGGACGGAGGTTTCCCCGGAACCTCTTGGCGAGTAGACGAGGAACGACCCGAAGGTCAGCTCAGAAGGCAAGCCGGTCGAGCCAGCCGGGCTCCTCAGGGGGAGGTAGGGCATCGAAGAGCGTCTCGACGCCGGATTCCGAGAGGACCGCAGCGCCGTACTTGACCATCTCGGCGGGCCACGTGAGGCGCGGGTCGTCGGCGACCGACTTCAGGATGAAGAGCTGCCGGCCGAGTCGAAGCGCTTCCCAGCCCTGGGAGAGGGAGCCGCTGGTGTCAGACGCTTCGATGATGACAGTCGCGTGGGTGAGAAGGGCCATCGTCCGGTTGCGCCGGGGAAAGTTGGAACGGAGGACCGGGTGCCCCGAAGGGAACTGGGAGACGACGAGATGCTCCTTCTCCATCCGCTCACGGAGGTCGGCATCCGCCTGCCGGAAGAGAACGTCGAGCGGGGAGCCGAGGACACCGATCGTCCGTCCCCCGGCCCGGATCGCGGCCCAGTGAGCCGCCGTGTCGACCCCTTCCGCCAGGCCGCTGACGACGACGACGTCCCGACCGGCGAGGAGCCGCGCGAGCTTCCTCGCACGGGCGAGCCCCAACTCGGAGGCGTTTCGCGCTCCGACAATCGCCGCCCGCGGGGTGCCCTGGAGCAGGCTCGTGTCGCCGATCGTGAAGAGCGCGTCGGGCTTGTTCTTCTCCTCGACCTCGTTGAGGCGCCCCAACAGCTCCTCGATCCTGACCTCCCTCGCCTCATGCGGGGGGGCAGGAGCCTTCCGGCTGCTGTTCATACGGTGATTCTAAGCCGGCGGCAGGCCATTCGTACCCCGCGACGAGCTGGCGTCAGAGAAGCCGCACCCTGTCGCCCCGGTCCAGGACCGCGCCGATCCTCTCCTTAAGCTCGGCCAGGATCGCGTCGAGCTCCTCCCGGCTTCGCACCTCGCGACCCGAGAGGCGGGCATCGAGCGGCGTGACCGTGACGGCGTCCGATTCCAGGCTTGCCAGTTCGGCGTCGAGGCGCGCGTTCGCGTCGTGTTCCGCGCGGAGAAGCCGGAGGGCGACGCCGCCACCGAGATCCACGAGCGGAGGAGAGAGCGCCGTCACCGTCGTGTCGATCAGAGCGCGTGAGATGGGCTGGAGAACCCTGTGCGCGGCGTCGGCCGAGAGGCGCGAGAAGCCGTCCCGCGCCATGACGCGGCCCCTCGCCGCTTCGGCCAGTTCCTCCTGGGCCGTGAGGAGGAGGCGGCGAGCCTCGACGTACCGTTCGCGAATGCGGTCGATGAGGGGACGGAGGCTCCCGGCGTCCCGCCAGGGCCGCTCCCTCCGAAGATGCTCCCGGAGCGTCTCCGCATCGTTCGCGAACTCCTCCAGCGCCTGCGCCTCGTCCAGCTGCCGGATCTCTCCGGACAAGGCGCGAGCGGCGTCCGCCAGGATGGCGATCGCCTCGTCGGTCAGCTCGGCGCGGAGGAGGTCGAGGGTACCGAGGCCGTCCCGCAGGTCGTCCAGGTGCTTCTTGACGGCGGCGACGGTTTCGGCCACCTGCCGGGACCGCTGGCACTCATTGAGGGCCTTTTCCAGGCGGATGAGGGGCTGCGGAACGGGCGGGGGGCCGGGAACGCCGGAAAGGCGCGTGCGGACCTCGTTGAGCCGGTCCCGGCGCGACGGGAAATGCGAGAAGACGGCGTCGGCGATCGTTTCGTCCTCCCGGTCGAGGTCGAGGCCGAATCGCTCCTTGAAGAACTGGCAGATGGCGACGCGGTCGCGTGGCCCGACCTCGCTCTCGCCCGCCGGAAAGAAGTCGGCACGGCGGAAATCGCGGTCGCGCTTGAAGAGGTCCTTCGCCCCGGCATCGCGGGGCGAGGAGATCTCCGGGCCGTCTTCCGGTCGGATGCGAACGGCATGGGCCCTGAGAAGACCGGCCACCGCGGCCTTCACGACATCGGCCGGCCAGCCGTACGGCGGCCCGCCGAAGACCGAAACGAGGGTGGCGCCGGAGAGCCCGTTCTCCTTCTCGATGTGCTGACGGATCCGAGTCGGGACGGTCCCCGAGCAGGCGGGGACGTACTTGCCCGCGTCGAGGGCGAGGATGCCGAGGCCCTGCTCGAGGAACTTCGTCGAGGGCCCGGCGAGGACCGGTTCGAGGAGCTGGAGCAGCTCGCCCTCAGTAACGGCGATGGAGACGAAGTGAGGGAAGAGGTCCGGAAGGACTCGCTCGGCGGCCCCCTGGAGGGCTCCCGAGAAGCCGGAGCCGAGGTCGGAGGCCCTCAGCTCTCGTCCCCGGAAGAAGAACGCTCCCTCGATGAAAGCGGAGCGAAGAGCCGACCCGAGCTTCGTCTCCAGATCGTTCAGGCGCGACCTTTCCTCGATGAGCAGCCGCTTCTTCGCGAGCGGGAGCGACGCCTCCCGGCTCGCGTGGCGTTCGACCATCTGGCGTGACCGGGCCAGCTCGCGGACGGTCTCGACGGCCGGAGCAGGCTCGGCTGAGACCCAGAGCAGCCGTTCGTGAAGCTCTTCCCTCCCGCTGTCGGGAATCCACTTCGAGGAGAGCCGATCCTCCCGGCTTCCGAGGAATCGGAGGTCTACGGTGACGGTGGCGTCGTCACGGGAGGAGAGGAGCTGCTTATCCTTGAGGTGCCGGCCATCCGAGAAGAGCGCGGACCAGGAAAACGGCCGGCCCTGAAGCCGTCCCCGGTCGACGTCGCCGAGGAGCTCCTTGAGCTTTTCGGAGACGATGCCGCTCACCTGCTCGCCGGGGACCCCGATGTCGTCGCGCTCCCTCTGCCACTCGCCGCCGGCGGAGCTCTGGATCTTGTATCCCGTCCGCTCGGAGTATCCGAGGAGACCGGCGTTCCGGAGCGCCTCCAGAACGGCCGTCACCGGTTCGATCTGGTTTCCGTCGCCCAGCTTCTCGTAGAGGGTTCGTGCGACGAGATCCGCCGTCGTGGGGGTCTCCTCCTGGATCAGCTCCAGGAGCGCGACGGCCTGGGCCGCGCGGACGGCGAGCGGGTCCCGGCGACAAACGTCGTGGTCCACGATTCGACCGAGCGTCGTCTGGACGTCAGCGTCGAGGGCCGACTGCTGCACCTGGTAGATGGCGTCGAGGGTGACGAGGGCCCCGGCCTCTGCGTCGGCCAGACCGCAGCTTCGAAAGACCTCCCCGAGGAGCTGGAGCAGGCCGCGGATCGCGTGGTCGTCGCCGCGCGCTCGCGACGAGCGGCTCCGGAGGCTCGTCGTCAGCCTGAGGACGAGGTCCACCTGGCCGGGGAGCATCGGGTAGACCTCGACGAACTCCTCCTCGGTGATCTCCTCGCACTCGTAGCCGTAGAGCTTCAGGTCCGTCCGGTTCTTCTGGAACAGGCCCCTGAGGAAGGGCTCGCGAGCGGGGTCCTTTCTGAGGAGCCGCTTGTGGACGACATCGCGGATGTTCGTGGTGGAGGTGGACGCGCAGGGTCGGGGGAAAGCGGTCCTTCAGCTTCGCGAGGGGATTCGCCGCGGCCTCTTCCTCGAGCTTCTGCTGACCGGTGGCGAGGATCCAGGCGCGACCCTTGAGCCGCTGCCCGAGATCCGAGACGAAGGACTGGAGCTTGAGCATCCGGTTCTCGTCGTGGTGGACGTATTGGCTGACCTCGTCGATGACGAGGAAGAGCGTCTTCCCGGGTGCCCGCCGATCGAGCATCGCCACGATGTCGCGGGTGACTTCCTCCACGGACGTCCCTGTGGCAGATCGGTCTCCGGCGTGGCTGTCGAACCAGGCCGTCGGTTCGGGATAGCGGTCGGGGTCGAGAACGCTGAGGGCGTGGGAGAAATGATCGGCGGCGAGCTGCTCGCACTTCGCGGCGTCCCACGAGCGGCCAAGGGCCGTCTGCGCTGCAGCGAGAAAGGCCTCCCAATGCCCATCCGCCTCGAGCTTCGCCTCCCAGTCGGCGACCAGGTTGCTCACGGGGCAATAGCCCAGACGGTTCTGGATCTGCCGCTTGGCCGCCGCGTGGACCTGCTCGCCGTCGCGCGCGACGCTCCCGATGTCGAAGACGACGGCCATCGGAGAGATTTTGGAGAGAAGGTCGTCCCAGGCCTTCTGAAGCTCGGGCGCGAGCGGAGACTCGTCGCGCGCCAGGAACGTCTGGGCAAGCGGGGACCCGCTCGGCAGAACGGCCCCGTCGAGGGCCAGCCCGAGGAGCTTTGCAAAGCTCGACTTGCCGGATCCGAAGAACCCTGAGATCCAGGAGGCGGGGAGTGCCGGCCCGCCGGACTTGTCGAGCTCCCGCCCGATCCCGCGCAGGAGTCGAACAAGCTCCTCGTGAATACCCGGCCCGACCCGTGCTCTCGGGTCCCCCTCGGGAAAGCCACCCGTGAAGATGTACTCGCGAACCTCGTCAGCGAGCTTCTCGGGCTTCTGCTCGTGGAAGTAGACGACGGGCGGGATGTCGCGAGTGACGTCTGCGGCGAACAGCTCTCGGATGAGCAAGGGACCTCCGCGTCAGGGCCGTGTCTTATGGATAGATACGAGGCCGATAGTCCCCGTCGGGGGCGAGGACACCCATGAACGAGAGGGACGAGCGCCCGCGCCGCTCACCGGGGTAGAGAAGAACGACCGGCAGGTTCCCCGTGTGGCCGTCGATGTGCTTCAGCAGGGCCGAGGAACGGAAGAAGGGGAAGAGGGCGCCGGCGCGCCCGATCAGGACGACGCTTCGTTCGTCCGGGACCGGTGATGCATCGACGAAGGTCGCGATCTCCCGAATGACGTCCGCGGCGATGCCATCCGGCCCCTCGATCAGCGGCCCGACGACCTCGGCGAGGTGAGCGAGCGACCGGCCCGGGTCCTTCGCCCAGAGCCGTTTCTCGCGGGCGGTCGTCGTCGAGAGGACCTCGGGGCCGAGCGACCGCAGGCGCTCGAGAAGAAGCCTCTGGAGCGAGATGGCGAGGACGCGGAAGCCGGAGGCCCTGAGCCGGTCGGCAAGCGCCCGGACCTTACGCCTCAGGGCGAGCTCGTCCGAAGGGCGATAGGGCACGATGGCGAAGTTGTAGTTCCTCATCGTGCTGATTCGTGGCCCGCCCTCGGCAAGGAGGTCGCGTTCCAGGGCCGAGAGGGCCTCGTCAACCTGCATTCCGGCCGTGTCTGTGGGGCTCACGCGACCTCCGGAATGAGGAGTGCTTCTGCCCATGCATCGAGAGTCGGCATCCGCCACTCGAACTCCGCTACGCCCCCCTGCTTTCGGTAGTTCAGCCCGGGCAGCCGCGAAAGCCTGTCCTCGAGGGCTTCGCCCGCGAGGCCGACAGACGCTGAGTACGGGTTCTCGGTGAGCGTGCCCGTTATGCGAACTCCTCGGAGGAGGTGGAGCAGGTAGCCCAGCGCGACGTCGGGGACCAAGGGCATCAGGATCGGCCTGGTGTCCTGGCCCGGCCCGACCAGTCCAGCTTCCCGGGCGGAGGTAAGGAGCTTGCTCGCGAGCTGGATACGGCTGGCAGGGCCCCAGCGGGTCGCCTCAATGCGGCCATCCAGCGGAGAACCTCCCCGCGGCTGGTCTTCGTCTGGCCCGTTCGCCGGAGCGAGGGGAGCAGCTCTCCCGTGAAGGCTCGGTAGAGAGGATCGGAGAGCTGAAAGTGCCAGTGGCAGACGAGTGTCCGCGTCCCCGGATCGATCCCTCTCCAACGCCGAAGTACAGAGAACGCCTCGGGAAAGGCGTCGAAGCGGGCCCTGAGACTCTCCAGGAGGACGCGCACCCGAACGGCGCTTCGTGCACCGAACCACCGTTCTTCGAAGGCACGCATCGCGATCGCGTCCTTCGATTCGTCGGGTGTCCAGTGCGTCCAGTAGGACCTTGCCTCAGTGACCGCAAGCGTCGTTTTCTGGAGGCGGGTGTGAAACCGCCGTTCCTCGC
>JADKBZ010000005.1 GCA_016714815.1 Holophagales bacterium | reverse complement strand
GCCGTAGTTCCTGTCGATCGCGTGCTGGAGGGCGATCCTCGGAAGCGACGACGGGCTCGACGTTGTAGCCCGTCATGAACTTCAGGTCGTCCATCGCGAAGACGTTCGTCGGGTCGGCCATCGCGATGGTGACCTGGCGCCGGTCTTGTTGACCGGCAGGATGTTGTACTTCGCGCCACGTCCGCGGGGACGAGCTTCAAGACGTTCGGATCGATCTCGAAGTGCGTCAGGTTGATCGACGGGACGCCGAACTGGGCCGAGAGCGTCTCCGTGATGTCGTCTTCGGTGACGAAGCCGAGGCGCACGAGCGTCTCGCCCAGCTTCACTCCCGATTCCTTCTGCTGCTTGAGCGCCGCCGCGAGCTGCTCGCCGTTGATGAGCTTCGCCTTCAGGAGAAGTTCTCCGAGCTTGACCGCCATGCGCGCAATGATAATCGTTCGTCCGCCTTCCGGCGGGCCCCTTTCAGCGGGGGCGGAGCCGACGGGGAGGGGACCGGCGGCGGAGGGGCCAGACGTCTCGCCGGAGACGGGGTGAGGCGGGCGTCACCGAGCCGATCGGGAGGATCGTCCGGGCCATCACCGGAGCCGCCGCGCGTCGTCGCTGAACCAGAGGAAGAGCTTCCTTTGTTCCGGTCCTCGCTGTCGACGCGATTCGTGCATCCGGGGCTGGACCTTCAGGGCGTCGAAGACGCCGAGCTCGGTCTCCACCTTCTCCCGGGCCAGAACGGCCACGACGAGGCGATAGACTTTTCCGCGGGAGTAGAGGTCGACCCGCGTCTCCTGCCCCGGGACGAGCGGGACCGACCGCATGAAGTAGAAGGAGGAGATCACGTCCTGGAACTGCCCGGGATCGGCCCGGTCCCCGAGCTCCTTCTCGTCCCGCCAGACCGCGACGCGGCGGGAGAGGTCGAACTCCTCCACCTCGTCGGAGGCGTAGCGCCCTTCGCGCGCGTGCTTCTCGGACCTCACGGGGAGAAGTCCCGGGCGTCCACCCACGTCTCGTAGCGGGTGTTGACCGGGTAGAACCGCGAGACGTACTCGTTCGAGACGGCGGAGACGGATCCGGTGGACGGGGACGCCGTCGGGGCTGGTTTCCCGCGACGTGGCGAGCGGTCATCTCCCCTCGATCTTCAGCCCGGAAATGGGTGAAACGACGGTCTCTCCGGGGCTGAACGGACGGGTGCGAGCTTGTCCTTCGGCAGCTCCTCCCGGCCGAGGTTCGGCAGGACGTTCGCCGCCGGAAGCGGCGAGGGACCGGCGAGGACGAGCGCGAGGAGGAGCGGAGCCGCCCCTACGTCGCCCCGGCGTCCGGCCGCTCGTCGAGGAGCGCGAGGGAGGCGTGAGGACGGCATCTGCAGTGAGGCCGGGAAGGCCGGCCAGGCCGGCATTGTAGGCCCCGCTCCCGTCGCGGAGGATCCGGACGCGGGCCCCGACCGGGCCGAAGCGCTCCGGGTCGGTCAGCCCGTAGAGCGCCACCGTGGGCGTTCCCGCGGCGGCGGCGAGGTGGGTCGGACCCGTGTCGGCCGCCGACGAAGAGAGCGGCGCGGGACGCGAGCCGGCCGAGGCGGCCGCGGGCTCGGGGGGCCAGCGAGGCGGTCCCGCCCGAATTCGCGACGATCCGTTCGGCGCGTTCCCGCTCGCCCGGTCCCCAGCGGAGAACCGGGTCGAGCCTTCGCCGCGAGGGCCTGGCAGAAGAGGGCCGTTTCCGCGGCGTCCCATTCCTTCGTCTCGCGGGAGAGAACGGCTGGAGGAGCGCGAAAGGGCGGGCGGACCGCGCGGACCGTGCGGCGCTCCACTCGTCCACCTCGGAGCCGGCCGGGCGACGAGGTGCGAGACGTCGGGCGTTCGCGGGAAGCCGCCCTGCCGAGAAGGTGCTCCGCCAGGGCGAGCCGCGGTCGACGACGTGGGTTCCTCGGGGACGTCCACCCTTTCGCCCGTGACGAGCGCGTTCACCCTCTCGGTCGCCGTCCGGAACCCGAAGCCGATCTTCCTCCGGGCCCGCGCCGGCGGTGATCCAGGCGGACTTCAGAGCCCCTGGGCGTCGACGACGACGTCGGGCGAGAAGGCGCCGAGCGCCGAGAGGAAGGTCCTCAGCTCGGTGCGTGTCCCCGCCGAGAAGGGGCGCTTTCCCCTGAGCGGTCGTCGCGACGAGGACCTCGTCGACGTAAGCCGCCCCGGCGACGAGCTTCGGCGAGGGGCCTCCACCGCCCAGGCGAGGCGGTCTCCTCCTCCCCGCAGCGCCTTCGCGAGCGGAAGAGTGAAGACGACGTCGCCGAAGGAGGAGAGCCGTACGAGGAGAATCTTCATCGTCGTTTCGCTATTCTCTCCTCGTCATGGTGCTCGACGCGCCGGTTCTCGTCCTGAACCGGTCGTTCGCCGCCCTCGCCCTCACGGACGCGCGACGCGGGTTCACCCTCTTCTACAAGGGGCACGTCCGGGCCGTGCTTCCCGACTTCACGACGTACGCCTGGGACGAGTGGTGCGACATCCCGGTCCAGCCCGAGGATCTCGACGTCGTCCGGACTCCCCGCACGGTCCTGAAGGTCCCGCGCGTCATCCAGCTCCTCTCGTGCGACCGGCCGCCCCGGTACGACGTGAAGTTTTCCCGCCACAACATCTACGTGCGCGACGGCACGCGCTGCCAGTACTGCGGGAAGCGCTTCCCGACCTCGGAGCTCTCCCTCGACCACGTCGTCCCGCTTTCCCGGGGAGGGGTTTCGTCCTGGGACAACGTCGTCTGCGCCTGCCTCAGGTGCAACGTGAGGAAGGGCAACCGCCTTCCCGACGAGGCGGGCATGGCCCTCCGCCGGCCCCCGGCCAGACCCCGGGCCTCGCCCCTCGGGCTCCTCGCTCCGAGCGGGATCCACCCGGCCTGGCGGAACTTCCTCGACGTCGCGTACTGGACCGTCGAGCTCCAGATGCGCGCCGGACGGATTCCCGTCGCCGCGGCATACGGGGCAGCCGGGGTGCACGGAATGGGGTGCCCGGATCTCGGCCGGCGTCTCTCCGGGGTCTCGTCGTTGCCTTCTAAGTCTTTCTGAAAACGCGGCTTATCGTGTGCACGGGAGGCCGCTTGCGGGGCTGGCAGGGAGGTTGAAGGTGAAGGGGGCAGCCGGTGCGTGCCAGAACGGCCCCCCGGCGCTGGAGGAGAACAGGACGTAGAGACGCAACCTTGCAGCCCGAGCTTCAGGAACCCCGGTCGAATGGCCGGGGTTCTTCAATTTCGGGTCAGGCCTTCCAGCGATCGTGAAGCCAGAGCCACTGCTCGGGCGCGGCCCGGACCTGCTTCTCGACGAGCGCCGTGACGAGAGCGGTGAGCTTCTCCACCCCGCGCTCCCGGCCCGGAAGAACGTCCACGTCGACCGGTTCGGAGTAGACGAGGCGATAGCGCCCCGGGGCGATCCGCAGGCAGACGACGGGCAGAAAGAGCGCGCCCGTCTTCCCGGCGAGCCGCGCGATCGACGTCGTCGTCAGTGCGGGGCGGCCGAAGAACGGGACGACGATCCCGTCGGGAGGGCGGGCCCGCTGGTCGGCCAGGATTCCGACGAGGCCGCCCGACCGGAGCGTCTTCAGGAGCGTTCGGGCGGCGTCCCTCCTGCTCACGATGCGGCATCCCGTCTTTTCGCGCATCGCCGTCAGACGCGCGTCGAGGAGGGGGTTGTCCAGCGGCCGGGCGACGATCGTCACGGGGAAGCCCTGGGCGCCCGTGGCGAGCGCGGCCCACTCCCAGTTTCCGAGGTGGGGGGTGGAGAAGAAGACCCCGCGCCCGGAGGCCGCGGCCGCGCGGGCGTGCTCGAGGCCGACGATCTCGACCCGGGAGAGAAGCTGCGCCACCGGCTCGGTCTCAGAGCGGAAAAGGTCCGCGGCGAGGCTGCCGAGGTGCCGGTAGACCTGCCGGCCGAGCCGGTCCACCTCGCGGGGGGGCATCCCGGGGAAGGCGAGGGCGAGGTTCCGGGCGACGAGCCGCCGGCGGCGGCGGTCGACGAGCCGGTAGAAAGGGCCACCCCGCCCCGAGGCCGTCGGCGACGCAGGGGGAGGGCGCGGAACAGGCTGCGTAGGACGACGTAGGCCGCCAGCTCGATCCGGTTCCGGAGGCGGGTTCTCCCCGGGGCCATCGCTACGACGGCTTCCTTCCGAGAAGAGAGAGGACTTCGGAGACGAAGGAGGGTTCGACGACTCGCGCCTCGACGGCCACGCGGAAGACCGGCGCGCGGAGCACGGTGTCGAGCTTCACGGCGTCCTTCTCCGTCGTCAGGATGGCGGTCGCACCCGTCTCCTCGAGCGCCCGCTCGATCCGGCCGGCCGCGGCCGGTCCATAGGGCTCGTGATCCCGAAACGCGAGGAACTCCGCCGGGTCGACGCCGGCCGCCTCGAGCGTGGCGCGAAACGAGCCGGGGCGGGCGATGCCGGCGACGGCCACGGTGGTCCCCGGCGGAAGGTCCCTCGGATCGACGCTCCTCCCCTCGCGGTCGCGGATGCCGAGGAGCTCGGTCCGGGCGCGGAAGACGGGGACGCCGGGGGCATAGCGGCGGGCCAGCTCCAGGGCGGGCGCCGGGTCGGCCTGCTCCGTCTTCGTGACGACGAGGAGGTCCGCGCGGGCCAGGGCCGTCAGGGGCTCCCGCAGGAGGCCGGCCGGCAGAAGGGCCCCCCCCGCGTCGGGAGCCGTGGCGTCGAGAAGGACGATGTCGACCTGGCGGGAGAGAGCGACGTGGGAAAAGCCGTCGTCGAGGAGGTGGAGGTCGACGGGGGCCTCGAGCGTTTCGGCGCGGGCCGCGGCAACGGCGCGCCGGGCGTCGGCGACGATCGGGACGGAGGGCAGCGCGCGGGCCAGGAGTGCCGGCTCGTCCCCGGACTCGGCCACCGTCGCGACCGTTCCGCGCCCGTCCGAGACGACGACGGTGCCGTGGCTCGTGCGGCCGTAGCCCCGCGTGAGGATCGACGGATGCCGTCCCCGCCGGAGGAGCTCGCCCGCGAGCCACCGGACGAAAGGGGTCTTTCCGGTTCCGCCCGCCGCGACGTTCCCGACGGAGACGACCGGGCGGGACGCGCTCGTCACCGTGAGGAGACCGCGTCGGTAGAGCGCCAGACGGAGCCGGACGCCGGCGCCGTAGAGGTGGGAGAGGGGGAGCAGGAGACGCCTCACGCCGGCCACCTGTCCGTGCCGTGGCCGTCGAGGAGGTCGAGGGCGAGCCGGGCCGTCCGCTCCGTGGCGCCCCGGTGGAGCGCGAAGAGGGCCTGGGCGGCGGCGCAGGCCGCGGCTCGCGGGGGGGTCGGTGAGAAGGCGGGCGATCGCCGTTGCAGCTTCCCCGGCGCCGCCGACCCCGACGGCCGCTTCGCCCGCGGCCTCCACGGTGCGGCGAATGGTGGAGATCGAAGGGCCCAGGACGACGGGGAGCCCCGCGAGGAGAGGCTCGAGGACGTTGTGCCCTCCCCTCGTCCCGAACGTCCCGCCGAGAAGGGCGACGTCGCCGAGCCGGTAGGCGGAAGCGAGCTCTCCGATCGTGTCGAGAAGAAAGACGTCCGCCGGTCCGGAATCGACGGGGTCGGACCGGCGGGCGAGGCCGAGGCCCGCCGCCACGGCGAGGCGCGCCGCCGCGTCCCACGTTTCGGGGCGCCGGGGAGCCAGGAGGAGGAAAGGAGCGGCTCCCGCGGACCTCGCGAGGGAACGGGGAAGCGAGAGAACGAGGTCGAGCTCTTCCTCGGCGATGGAGCCGGCGACGAGGATCGGCCGGCCCGCGGCGAGCGAGCGGACCCTGGCCGCGAACTCCGGCTCGGGTGGCAGCGGCCGGTCGAATTTCATGTCCCCGGCGACGTGGATCCGATCCTCGGGGACGCCGATCGATGCGAAGCGGCCCGCGTCCTCGGGGGTCCGGGCCGACACCGCGGAGAGGGCCGCGAGCGGAGCGCGAAAGAATCGCCCGGCGGCGCGAAGACGCCGGACCGAGCGTTCGGAGAGGCGTCCGTTGGCGACGAGAACCGGCAGGGCGCGCCGCCCGGCCGCGCGCAGGAGGACCGGCCAGAGCTCCGTCTCGACGAGGACCAGGAGCCGGGGCGCCGCCGAATCGAGGAGCCGCCGGACCGACAGGGGCAGATCGAGGGGGAACGGCTGGAGGCGCGCGGGGGGGGTGAGGTCCCGGAACCTCTTTCCGAGAAGCCCGACGCCCGCCGGCGTCGAGGAGGTGACGAGGAGCGAGAGCGCGGGGCGCCTGGACCGGAGGGCGAGGACGAGCGTGTGCGCGAGCTCGACCTCGCCGACAGAGACGCCCTGGATCCAGACGTCGGCCACGGCCGGTCCTCCCGGCGGGAGGAGGCGGCGAGCGATCAACGCCGGAAGGCCGGAACCGGGAGGCGGCCCGGGGAATTCGCTCAACCGGCCTTCCTGGAGGAGGTTACGATTCCCATCCGAGAGGCGGCATTATAGTCGGGCGGCCGGGCCGCCCGGCGCGTGGGGCGTTCGCGAAGCGACGATAGACGGCGCCGGGCGGGGAGCCGTAGAACCGTGCGGCATGGCCATTCATCTGGTTCAGGTCCGGCGGGCGCCGCAGGAGGGGACGACGATCGAGCCCAGGGACGAACGGCGCCTCGCCGAGCTGGCGAAAGCGGGGGATGAGGATGCGTTCGCCGAGCTCGTTCGCGGCCGCACCGACTCCGTCGTGGCGTTCCTTCGCCGGATGCTCGGGAACACCGAGGATGCCCGAGACGTCGCCCAGCTCACCTTCCTGCGCGTCTGGGAGAACCTTCCTCGCTACGACCCGACCTACGCCTTCTCGACCTGGGTCTTTCGCATCGCCGGCAACCTCGCCATCGACGCCCTTCGGGCCCGCGGAACCCGGGCGCGGACGCTGGTGGAGAGCTTCCGGGTCGTCCGGGGCGGACTCCTGGCCTCCGAGCCGGAGGCGCCCCTGCGCCTCTCCCAGGAGGAGATCCGGCGCGTCTTCGACGCCTGCTCGACGGTCCTTTCCGAAAAGCAGAAGATCGTCTTCGTCCTCAGGGAGCTGGAGGAGAAGGAGAGCCGGGAAGTCGCCGAGATCGTCGGTTGCCGGGAGTCGACCGTGAGAAACCACCTCTTCCAGGCGCGACGGCTCCTCCGGGAGGAGCTCCGGCGCCGATTCCCCGAGTACGCGCCCGCGGCGCGTCCGGGAACGGCGGAGGCCCGGGCGTGAGCGGCCCCGTCTGCTCTCGCCTGGCCGACCTTCTCGAAAAGCGCGACGCCGACCGCCTCTCCCTGGCCGAGGAACGTCTCCTCTCCGCGCACCTCGTCTCCTGCGAGGCCTGCGCCGCCGAGGCTCTGGGCCACGACCCCGTTCTCCTCTTCGCCCGCGACGCGGCGCGGAGCCCGTCCGACGTCCTGACCGCCGAGGCGCGCGAGCGTTTCGTCGGCGATGTCCTCGCGGCGACCACCGCCGCGAAGGCGGGGCGGCGCCTTCCGGCCTCCCGTTCGGGGGTCGGTCTCAGGATCGCCGCCTCCCTGCTCCTGGCCGCGTCCGTCGCGGGGGGCTGGTACGCGCGCGGCCGCGTCGCTCCTCTCTCCCGGGCGGGGCGGTCCCCGTCGCGGAGGCGGCCGCGGTGCGACCCGTCCTGGCCGAAACGCTTCCGCCGGTCGAGGATGTCGGCGCGGTCGGCGCGGTCGTCTACCAGTTCCCGGCGTCGAAGCCGGGCGAACCGACGGTCGTCTTCGTCGTCGACCGGAACGCGGACATCTGAGGCGGATGAAGCGGCTCTTCTGCGCGGTGGCCTTCGTCGTCCTCCTGCTCGGCACCGGGGTCTCGCCGGCGGCGTCCGTCCCTTCGCCGGAGCCGGACGTGGTCCGGGTCTTCACGCTTCGGCACCGGAAGGCCGAAGAAGCGTTCCTCGTGGTCCGCCCCCTTCTGACGGCCCGGGGTTCCCTCGTCCTGCAGCCGGCCCTCAACGCGCTCACCGTCCGGGACGCGGGGCGGGCCGTCGAGCTGGCCGCCCGGGCGGTCGAGTCGTTCGACGTCCCCCCGCGGGCGTTCGCCATCTCCGTCGCGCTCTTCCGGGCGACGAACGCCCCCCCGCAGAAGGGGGCGCCGACCCCGATCGCCGAGCAGCTCCGGGGCGTCGGAGCACGGCTCCGGAAGCTCTTCAGCTTCACCGACTACACGCCGCTCGACGAGGTGGTCCTCCAGGGGCTCGAGGGAGAGCCCGTCTCCTGGAGCCTCGGCGGGAGCTACCGGATCGAGTTCCTCCTCGAGTCGGGCAATGGCGAGGAGGTCGTCCGCCTTCGCAACCTCGTCCTCTCCCGCGTGAGGCGGGACGAGAAGGGGCGGGAGACGGTGCGGGACGTGGCCCGGACCTCGATCAACCTGAAGACGCGGGAGCCTTTCGTCCTCGGCGTCGGCCGCGAGGAGGGGGGCTCGGCCGCCCTGTTCCTCGTCCTGTCGGCGGCGCCCGCCGGGCCCGGCCCCGGCATCGGAGGGCTCCGCTGATGCCGGAGTTCGTCTGCCGCGTCGGAACCCCCGAAGGGCGCATGGTGACCCGCACGATCGAGGCCCAGAACGAGGAGGCCGTCCGTGCGGAGCTGGCGAGGCAGGGGGCCCGGCTCTTCTCGGCTCGCCCCTCCCGACGGGGGGGGCTCGATTTCCGCCCTTCGAGCCTCCTCCCCCGCCCCGGTTCCTTCCGGTCGAAAGGGCGCGTGAAGATCCACGAGTTCCTCGTCTTCAACCAGGAGCTCGTCGCGCTGCTCAAGGCGGGCCTGCCGGTCGTTTCGGGCCTCGACATCCTCCTCGAGCGTCAGGCGAACCCGCACTTCCGGAAGATCCTCCTCGACGTGAGGGAGCAGCTCGTCGCCGGCACGGCGCTCTCCGACGCGTTTCTCTCCCACGGCGACACCTTCCCGCGCCTCTACGCCACCTCGCTCAAGGCGGGGGAGCGCTCGGGGGAGGTCGAGAAGGTCCTCCGCCGGTTCCTGAGCTACCAGAAGATCCTCGGGCAGGTGAAGCGGAAGGTGACCGGGGCGCTCGTCTACCCGGCGGTCCTGATCGGCCTCTCCATCGGTCTCATCATCATCCTGATGACCTACGTCATCCCCCGGTTCACGGAGTTCTTCTCGGGTTTCGGCGGCGACATGCCCGCCCTGACCGTGGCCGTCGTCGGGACCGCCACCTTCATGCGCAGGCACATCGTCGAGCTCGCCCTCGGCACCGCGGCGGCCGGCTTCCTCTTCAGCCGCTGGCGCCGCACCGACCAGGGAATCCGCGTCCTCCACGGCCTCCTCTTGAAGCTCCCGATCCTCGGCCCCGTCCTCCACGAGTTCTCCCTCTCCCAGTTCGCCCGCTCCCTGGCGACCCTCGTCGGAGCGGGGACGCCGCTCGTGACGGCCCTGGAGATCTCGACCGGCTCCGTCGGGAACCGGACGGTCGCAGACGCCGTCGCCTCGGTCGTGCCGAAGGTGAGACAGGGCGCCGAGCTCTGGAGGAGCCTCGAGGAGACGGGCCAGTTCACCTCCCTGGCCGTCGAGATGATCAAGGTGGGCGAGGCGACGGGCGCCCTGGAGGACATGCTGACGAACGTCTCGGACTTCTACGACGAGGCGATCGAAGCGAGCCTCCAGACGATCATCAACCTGATCGAGCCGGTCATCCTGATCGTGATGGGAGGCGTCATCGCTACGATCCTGCTCTCCGTATACCTTCCGATGTTCACGATCCTCTCCAACATCAAGGGCTGAAGAGATGAGTCCCGCCGCGGCCGACGCCCCGTCCCTTCCCGACTTCCCGCGCGTCCTGGACGCCGCCTCCGAGGAGAGCCGCGCCCGGGAGGTCGCACGCAGGCTCGGGATCCCCTTCGTCGACCTCTGGACCTTCCGGGTCGACCCGGTCCTCTTCAAGAGCGTGCCGCTCGACTGGATGCTCCGTTACGAGTTCGTCCCCGAGAGCGAGGAGAACGGGGTCCTGACGGTCGTGATGACCGACCCGACCGACGTCGTGAGGCGCGACGAGCTCGAAGCCCTCGTCAAGCGCCGCCTGAAGATGAAGGTCGGATCCCGGGCCGCGATGCACGAGATCCTGCAGAAGTCCGAGTCGACGCAGCGGGTCCTCGAGGAGGCGACCGAAGAGTTCCGGATGCAGGTCGTCCGGGAGGACGAGGAGGGGCAGGAGGTCCTGACGATCGACCGGATCGCGGCCGAAGGCGCCAGCCCCATCATCAAGCTGGTCGACTCGGTCCTCTTCAACGCGATCCAGCGCCGCGCGTCCGACATCCACATCGAGACGCAGGAGAACGTCGTCGTCATCAAGTACCGGATCGACGGCGTCCTCTACCCGGCGATGGAGCCGATCGACAAGAAGCACCACCAGACGATCATCAGCCGCATCAAGGTCATGTCCGAGCTCGACATCGCCGAGAAGCGGATCCCGCAGGACGGGCGCTTCAAGATCCGCGTCAAGGGGCGGACGATCGACTTCCGCGTCTCGATCATGCCGACGGTCCACGGCGAGGACGCCGTCATCCGGATCCTCGACAAGGAGTCGGCGAACGCCGAGTTCAAGAACCTCCGCCTCGACGTCCTCGGGATGGACCCCGAGACGATGAAGCGCCTGCGCAAGTTCATCCGCGAGCCGTACGGCATGGTCCTCGTCACGGGGCCGACCGGCTCGGGCAAGACGACGACGCTCTACGCCTGCCTGTCGGAGATCCAGTCGGTCGAGGACAAGATCGTCACGATCGAGGACCCGGTCGAGTACCAGCTGCGCGGCATCACCCAGATCCCCGTCAACGAGAAGAAGGGCCTCACCTTCGCCCGGGGCCTCCGCTCGATCCTCCGGCACGACCCCGACAAGGTCATGGTCGGCGAGATCCGCGACGAGGAGACCGCCCAGATCGCCGTCCAGGCGGCGCTCACCGGGCACCTCGTCTTCACGACGGTCCACGCGAACAACGTCGTCGACGTCCTCGGCCGCTTCCTGAACATGAAGGTCGAGCTCTACAACTTCGTCTCGGCCCTCAACTGCATCCTGGCGCAGCGGCTCGTGAGGAAGATCTGCCCGCACTGCCGGATCACGATGGAGCCGACGAGGCAGCTTCTCGACGAGTCGGCGCTGAGAGCGGCCGAGGTGGCCGGCGTCACGTTCTACGAGGGGCGGGGCTGCATCGAGTGCAACGGCACCGGCTTCTACGGGCGGATGGCGATCACCGAGCTCCTCGACCTCTCCGACCGGATCCGCGGCCTGATCCTCGACCGCCGCCCGGCGGCCGAGATCAAGAAGGCGGCCAAGGAGGAGGGGATGGCCTTCCTCCGGGAATCGGCCCTGAAGAAGGTGTTCCTCGGCGAGACGACCCTGAAAGAGATCAACAAGGTGACCTTTGTCGACTGACGGCCTCGTCGCCCGCGCCCGCCGCGCCCTGGGGAAAAGCTGGGGTTTCCACAGGCCGCCCCACGCGTTCGTCCTGACGGAGAACCGTCTCGTCCACGTCTCCCTTCCCCGGGAGGCGCGAGGCATCCGCCCGATCGGCGGGGCGACCGTCACCTCCCGGGACCTTCCGCCGGGAACGTTCCGCCCCGGTCCGGCAGGCCTTCCCGTCGCCGGCCCGGGTCTCGGTCAGGCCATCTCGTCTCTCCTTCCCCAGAAGGAGCGCCTGACGGCGGCCTCGCTCGCCGTCCCGGACGGTTTCGTGAAGGCCGCGACGGTCGATCTCGAGCCGGGGGCCCAGAAGCGCCCCAAAGAGCTTGCCGAGATGCTCCGCTGGAAGGTGAGCCGGCTGTACGGAGAGCCCTCCCCGGAGCTCCGGATCACCTGGTGCGAGGCGGGCGTTGCCCCCGACGGAGGAACGCGGCTCCTCGTCCTGGCCTCGCCCGAGGAGACGATCGCCTCCCTCGAGGCGGCGTTCCTCGCTCACGGGATCCGGATCGGCGCCCTCGAGCCGGCCGCGCTCGCGATGTCGGCAATCGCCTCCCTGGCGCTCTCCGGAACGGGCCTCGTCGTCTTCACGGATGGGCCGAACGTGTCGACCGTCTTCCTCGAGAAAGGGGCCGTCCGGTTCGTGAGATCGAGAGAGACGGCCGGGGACCCGGAGCAGGCGCTGCAGGAGATCCGGCTCGCGGCCGCCTTCGTCGGGGGGGCGTCCTCGGAAGGCGCCGGGCTCGACCTGACCGGCGAGGTCGTCGTCGAGCCGGCGTCGGCCCCCGTCTCGATCCGCTTCCGGGAGTACCTGGTGGAGAACGGCGGAAAGGAGCCGGTGTCGCTCCTGCCGACCCTCCGGACTCTGGGCTTCCCGCAGTGGGGGGAAGACACGGCCCCTCTCGTCGGGGTCGGTCTCCTGCAGGGAGTGGGCTGACGCCGTGGCCGCCATCCGACCGAACCTCGCGCGCCGGCCGTTCGTCGACTCCCGGCCCGCCAACGTCGCCGCCGTCCTCCTCCTCCTCGTCGTCCTCGTCCTGACCCTGGTCAGCGTCCGGACCGTCCATGCCTACCTCGAGGGCTCCCGGCAGTCGCGGGCCGGGATCGTGTCGCTGCGGGCCGAGATCGCCCGTTTCGAGGCCTCGGCGCGCGCAGCCGAGGAAAAGCTGACCCGGTTCGACCTCGCCGGGATGAGCGCCGGGGCCGAAGAGGCCAATGAGCTCGTGAGACTGCGGTCCTTCTCGTGGAGCCGCTTCCTGACGCGCCTCGAGAAGACCCTCCCCTACGACGTCCGCGTGGTGTCCGTCGCCCTTTCCAAGGGGACGGAGGAGAAGAAGCCGGGCGCGGCGCGACCCGGGGCCGAGGAGGCCTTCCTGGTCTCCCTCTCGCTCGTGTCGCGCGATCCCGACGGCCTCCCGAAGCTGATCCGGGCCTTCTACGCCTCTCCCTGGTTCGACGCGCCCACGCCCCGCTCCGAGACCGGCGGCGAGCAGGGGAGCGCCGAGGGCCGGAGCTTCCTCCTCGACATCCTCTACCGCGACCGGGAGGCGAAGCCGTGAGCAGCGCCACGACGGCGTTCCGTGACAGGAAGGTCCTCTTTTTCGTCCTCCTGCTCGTCCTCGCCGGCAACATCATCGCGCTCGTCTCCTACCGGACGTTCTACGACGAGCGGCTCCGGGCGCTCGTCTCCGAGAAGGAGAGCCTCGAGAAGAAAAGAGACGACACGCGCCGCCGGGCCGAGAAGGCCGAGGCCCAGGAGCAGAAGCTCTTCGAGACCCAGGAAGCCCTGACCGCCTTCTTCTCCGAGACGCTGGGCGAACGGAAAGAGCGGATCGCTCCCCTGCTCGAGGAGGTCTACGCGACGAGCCGGGCCGCCGGCCTGCGCCCCGACGCGATCTCGTACACGTCGATGGACGAGCCTGGGACCGACTCGCTGACGATGACGTTCTCGGTCGCCGGCCCCTACCGCGATGCCAAGCGGCTCCTCTACGGTCTCGAACGCTCGAAGCGGTTCATCGTGGTCGAGGAAGTCGGCCTCACGGGCGGAGAGGAAGCGGACCCGGATTCCGTCCGGATCTCGATCACCGTGACGAACTACTTCCGGCCCGGCTCCCTGCGTCCGATCCGGACCGTCCGCGACCCGCGAAGCGCCGCGAAAGGGCGTGTCGCCGCTCCGGCGCCGCGGGGGAGTTCCGCACGATGAGCGCGCTCTCGTCCCGCAAGGGCCTCCTGGCCCTTCTCGGCCTCCTCGTCGTCGTCCTCGCCTTCCGCTACTGGCCGGGCGCGCCCGTGGCGGAGCCCGCGCCCCCGCGCCCGTCGGCGTCCGGTGCCGGCGCCCGGAAGGGGGGCGCCCCCCTGGACCCCTCGGAGATCCCGCCGCTGGCCTTCCACCAGGAACGTGGCGAGATCGGAGGCGACGTCGTGAGGAACGTCTTCGCCTTCCACGTGCCGCCCACGCCGACCCCCAGGCCCGCCCCCCCGGTGCCGACGCCGGTTCCGGCACCCGGCGCGGCCGGGTTCATCGGTCCCCGGCTCCCGACGCCGACGCCCTCGCCCACGCCGATCGTCGCCCCGGCCATCCCGTTCAAGGCCCTCGGGGTCTTCGGCCCTCGCGACCGGCCGATCGTCACGTTCGAGGACGGCCCCCGACTCATCAACGCCCGCGAGGGAGACGTCCTCGACGGCCGCTTCATCCTCAGGCGCGTCGGCCGCGAGTCGGTCGACTTCGCCTTCGTCGGGCTGCCGCCCGAGATCACCAAGCGGATCCCGGTCCTTCCGCCCGACGCCCTCCGCTGAAGGGACGCCCATGACCGTTCACAAGCCCCGCCCGCCCCGAGCCCTCCTTCTCGCCGCCGCCGTCGCCCTGGCCGTGGTCGCTTCCGGCTGCGCCTCCGAGCGCGCGTTCCGGGAGGCCCAGGACCACGAGCAGATGAAGCACTGGGATCTCGCCGTGATGGCCTACCAGAAGGCGGCGTCCCTGGACCCGGCAAACAAGAAGTACGAGTCGTCGCTCTTCCGCGCCCGGCTGCAGGCCGCCCAGACCCACCTCGGGCGGGGGCGCCTCCACCGCTCCGCGGGGCAGCTGGACCTCGCGCAGGTGGAGCTCGAGCAGAGCGTGGCCCTCGACTCGACGAACGACGTCGCCGTCCAGGAGCTGAAGAGGGTCACCGAGGACATCGAGGCGCGCCGGCTCGATGCCGCCGGGGGGTCGCCGACCGAGAGGGCCAAGGCGAAGGCGAAGGGCCGCCGGGCCACCCCGCCGATGCTGAACCCGGCCTCGGACAAGCCGATCGACGTCACGTTCCCGCCCGACACGCCGATCAAGAAGGTCTACCAGGCCCTCTGCGCCGCCTCCGGCATCAACGTCATCTTCGACCCGCAGCTGAAGGACGACAAGTTCACGATCGACCTGAGGAACCTCACGTTCCAGAAGGCCCTCGAGACGACGATGCGGCAGGCGGGGCACTTCTACAAGGTCATCGACGAGAAGACGATCCTCGTCGCGCAGGACACGCAGCAGAACCGCAAGGAGTACGAGGACCAGGTCGTCCGGACGTTCTTCCTCTCCAACGGCGACGTGAAGGACGTCTCGGCGATGGTCCGCGGCCTCCTCGACCTGCGGAGAATGGCGACGGTCACCCAGCTCAACGCGATCGTCATCCGCGACACCGCCGACAAGGTCGCCGTGGCCGAGCGGCTCATCGAGGTGAACGACAAGGCCAAGGCCGAGGTCGTCCTGGACGTCGAGCTCCTCCAGCTCAGCACGAAGAAGCTCGTGGATCTCGGCGTCGCGCTCTCGAGCTACCAGCCGATCACGACCGGCACGGCGACGGCGAGCGACGGGACGGCGATCAAGTCGCTTCCCTGGAACGAGCTCCTCAAGCTCTCCCTCTCCGACTTCAACTTCACGGTCCCGTCGATCCTCGTGAATTTCCTCAAGTCGAACACCGACGCGGAGATCCTCGCCCGGCCGCAGCTCCGGATCGCCGAGGGGGAGAAGGCCCAGCTCGTGATCGGGGACCGCGTCCCGATCCCGGTGACGACGATCAACACGCAGCAGGCGGTCGGCCAGGTCGGCGTCGTCCCGGTGACGTCGTTCCAGTACCAGGACATCGGCATCAAGCTCGACATCGAGACGCGGGTCCACCACAACAAGGAGGTCTCGCTGAAGCTGACCGTCGAGGTCTCGAACCTCAACGGGAGCGTCAAGGGGTCGAACGGCCAGGAACAGCCGATCATCGCGACCCGCACCATCACGTCGAACATCCGTCTGAAGGACGGCGAGACGAGCTTCCTGGCCGGCCTCATCCAGACGACGACGATCAAGAGCAAGTCGGGGATGCCGTTCCTCTCCGACCTGCCGCTCATCGGACCTCTCTTCGGGCAGACGAGCGTGCAGAACGACCGCAACGACATCTTCCTGACCCTCACGCCGCACATCACGCGCGCGCCGCAGATCGACGAGGAGGACCTCATCCCCGTCTGGGTCGGCACGGAGAACAACGTCAGCTTCTCGGGGCTCAACGTGAGGCTCGAGTCGCCGCAGGCCCCCGCGACGCCGTTCGACCCGCCCTCCGAGCCGCCGGGCTCGCGCCCGACGGCGCCGACGAGCCCGGTCCCGGCCACCGTGCCCGGCCCGGGGACCTTCCCGATCCAGGGCTCCGGCCCGAACGATCCGTTCCGGCCGTCGTCGACGATGACCCCGCCGACGCCCACGCCGACGCCGGCCCCCGTCCAGAAGAAGATGCTCTCGGGCGGGAACGCGGCGCCGGCCTCCGCGAGCTTCGTCGAGAACGAGGGGCCGCAGGCGCTGGAGCTCGGCCTCGAGTTCGACAACGCCGAGCTGGCCTCGGGCGAGACCACGACCCTCACCCTCAGCGGACCGGCGGAGCTCGCCGACGCGGGCGCCCTCGAGGTGACGCTCGAGTGGGATCCGGCCGTCGCCGAGGTCGTCACGATCTCGCCGGGGCCGTGGCGCACGGGCTCGGCGGCCCTCAACACCCGTCTCGACGCCGACCGCGGGCCGGGCAGCGTGAGGGTGGGCCTCGGCTCGCCCACGGGCGTCGTCGGCCTGCCGAGCGGAGCGCTCGCGCGCTTCACCGTCCGCGCCCTCGCCCCCGGCAAGACGCTCTTCCGGATGTCGGCGGGAGCGGGCTTCGGAAAGAACGGAGCCCTCCGCCCCGAGGCGGCCGGCGTCGGCCTGTCGGTGGCGCCCTGAGGCGACCCGGATGACCCGGCCCCGTACCCGCGGCTATTCGCTCGTCGAGCTCGTCGTCGTCGTCACGCTGATCCTGGTGCTGACGGCGATGATCGTCCCCGTCGCGCGGTTCAACTGGACGCGGATGAAGGAGCTGGAGCTGAAGGAAGCGCTCCGGACGATGCGCACGGCCATCGACGATCACAAGCGCCTCTCCGACCAGGGGCTGATCCCGGTCGAGCTCGAGACGGAGGGCTACCCGAAGGAGCTCGAGAAGCTCGTCGAGGGGGTCGAGCTCGTCGGGCAGGTCAAGAAGGTCCGGAAGTTCCTCCGGCGGATCCCGATCGACCCGATGACGGGAGAGGCGGAATGGGGCATGCGGAGCGTGCAGGACGACTTCGACTCGACCAGCTGGGGGCGGCAGAACGTCTACGACGTCTACTCCCTTTCCGACAAGACGGGTATGGACGGCACGAAGTACAAGGACTGGTGAACATGACGAGCCTTCTCAAACGTCTTCGGGAGCGGAGATCTCCGGGCTCCTCCCGGCCGCCCCGCCGCGGTTTGCGGCGGCTGGGCTTCACGCTGATCGAGTTGCTTGTCGTCATTGCCATCATCGGCATCCTGGCGGCCATCGTCATCCCGATGCTCGTGAAGACCCCGATCAAGGCCAAGGAGGCCGCTCTCCGGGAGAACCTCTTCACCTTCCGCTCCTGCCTCGACCAGTACAAGGCGGACAAGGGGACTACCCCGAGTCGCTCGAGGTCCTGGTCCAGGAGAAGTACATCCGGAAGATCCCGCTCGACCCGTTCACCAAGTCGGCGGACACGTGGGAGCTCGTCTTCGAGGAGCCCTCCTCGGCCGAGGCGGCCTCGGAAGAGCCGGCGGGCGTCATCGACGTCCACTCGGGCTCGAAGGATCTGGCGATGGACGGGACCGCCTACAACACGTGGTGACTGTCCGGGGACCGCGGAAGGGAAGGAGCGGCTACACGCTCGTCGCCCTTCTCATCGGGATCACGGTCGCGTCGATCCTGATCGCCGCGGTCCTGCCCCTGGCCTCGGCCCAGGCCCAGCGCGACCGCGAGGCCGAGCTGATCTTCCGGGGTCTCCAGTACGCGGAGGGGATCCGCATCTTCCGGCGGCGCTTCGGGCGCTACCCGACCTCGCTCAGGGAGCTCCTCGACGTGAAGCCCCGGAGCATCCGCAAGGCCTGGAAGGACCCGATGGCGAAGGACGGCGAGTGGGAATCATCTCGATCGTCGGGGCCCCGGTGACGCCGGGCGGAGGGGCGGGCTCGGGGCTGACCCCTCGAGCGACCCCGACGCCGAAACCGACGGCGACCCCCGGGCCGTTCCGCTCGACCGGGCCAGGCCTGCCCGGCGCCGACGGCGCCCCCGCCGGCCCCGTGATGGGGGTCTACTCGAAGGTCGCGGAGAAAGGGTTCCGCCTCTGGGAGGGGCGGCAGTCCTACAACGAGTGGCGCTTCACCGAGGAAAGCCTGACGACCCTCGGCACGGCGGGGGGGGGCGGCACGCCCGGGCCCGGCGGCCCTCCCCGGGCGGCGGCGCCACCAAGAACTGACCTCCGACGCCCCAACGGTAATATCCGCCCCGTGGAAACCCGGACTCTCGGTGACGGCCTCTCCGTCTGGCTCGACCCGATGCGCGACGTGCGCAGCGTCGCCCTCGGCGTCTACGTGGCGGGGGGCTCGGCCGACGAGGAGCCCGAGGCCCTCGGCTCGACCCACTTCCTCGAGCACCTTCTCTTCCGCCGCTCCCGGCGCCGCACGGGCGCGGCCATCGCCCGGACGACCGATCGCCTCGGAGGCGACTGCGACGCCTACACCACGAAGGAGTGGATGGCGGTCCACGCCCGGACGCCCGCCGAGCGGCTCCCCGACGCCCTCTCCCTCCTGCTGGACCTGACGGAAGCCCCGGCCTTCACGGCCGACGACGTCGAGACCGAGCGGAAGGTCATCCTCGAGGAGATGGCCGAAGCGAACGACGTGCCGGAGGACCGCCTCCACGAGACCTTCGTCCGTTCCTACTGGCCCGACCACCCCCTCGGCGCCCCGATCCTCGGGACCGGCGAGACCGTCCGCGCCCTGACGCGCGGCCGTCTCGTGAAGCGGTTCCGCGAGATCTTCCGGCCGGAGCGGACGCTCCTCGTCGCCATCGGCGCCTTCGAGCCGGAGGCGTTCCTGAAGCTCCTCTCTGCCGAGCGCAGGAAGCGTCGCCACGCCGCGGCCCCGCTCGCTCCCGCCGTCGCGGCGCACCCGTCGCCCACGGCCACTCGATGTGCCTTCCACATCCCGCGGCTCGACCTGACCCAGACGCACCTCCTCGTGGGGTCGCCGGCGCCCGCCTACGCCGACCGGACGGTTCCCGCCGCCTGGCTCCTCTCCGTCGTCCTCGGCGGGGGCGTTTCGTCCCGCCTCTGGAGGCGCGTCCGCGAGAGGCACGGCCTCGCCTACCACGTCGGGTCGGGGCTCACGCTCCACCGCGACGGCGGCATGGCGCTCATCGAGGCGGCGACGGCGCCGAAGAAGCTCCCGAAGCTCGTCCGCGCCACGGGGGCCGTCCTGCGCGAGCTCAGAAACACCGGAATCACCCGCTCCGAGCTGCGGCGGGCCAAGGACCAGGTCCGCGCCGAGATCGCGATGTCGCTCGAGTCGACCTCCTCGCGGCGCGAGGGGGTCGTCCGGGCCTGGTTCTTCCGGGGCCGCCCCTGGGAGGCCGACGAGGTGATCGCCGAGATCGAGGCCGTGACGGCCGCCGAGGTCGACGACGCCATCGGCGTCCTCTTCGGGACGCCCGGCGCGACCGGTTTCGGCGTGACGGGCCCTTCGCTCGTCGGCGCGACCGTCGACGACCTCGCGGGCGAGCTCGCGGCGTGAGCGGCCTCAGGGTTCGGTTCCGCCTCCGGCCCGAGTGCGCGGACCTCGGGCCGCCGGAGTACGCCAGCGACCTGGCGGCCGGCGCCGACCTTCGCGCGGCCCTCGAGGCGCCGCTGACGCTCGCCCCCGGGGCGCGCGCCGTCGTCCCGACGGGCCTCACGCTCGAGATCCCACCCGGCTTCGAGGCCCAGGTCCGCGCCCGCTCGGGCCTCGCGCTGAAGAAGGGGCTCGCCCTGGCCAACGGCGTCGGGACGATCGACGCCGACTACCGGGGCGAGGTGGGCGTCATCCTCGTGAACCTCGGCACCGAGCCGGTCACGCTCGCGCGCGGCGAGCGGATCGCCCAGCTCGTCGTGGCGCCCGTCGTGAGGGCTCTCTTCGAACGGGCTCCCGAGCTGAACGACACCGCGCGCGGTGCCGGCGGCTTCGGGTCGACGGGAACAGCGTGATCGAGGCCGCCTTCCTCGGGTCGGGCTCCACGGGGAACTGCGCGGTGATCCGCGCCGGACGGACGGCCGTCCTCCTCGACGCCGGCCTCTCGCCGCGGCAGATCGGCCTGCGCCTCGGAAAGCTCGGGATGTCGCTGGACGACGTCTCGGCGCTTCTCCTGACGCACGAGCACTCCGACCACGTCTGCTCCGCGGCGGCGCTCGCCACGAAGCGCGGCCTCCCCGTCTACGCGACCAGCGGCACCCTCGCGAAGGCGGGTCTTCCCGGGCCGCTCTTCGCGGACCTCCACACCGTCGAGGACGGCACGGAGCTCACCTTCGGCGGGGGCGACCTGACGGTCCGGGTCACCCGGACGCCGCACGACGGGGTCGACCCGGTCTGCTACGTCTTCGCCGACGGCGCCGGCCGGCGCGTCGGGGTCGCGACGGATCTCGGCCACCTCTCGAAGAAGGTCCTCGAAGCGCTCGAAGGGTGCGAGGTCCTCGGCCTGGAGGCGAACCACGACGTCGACGTCCTCCGGGAAGGGGCCTATCCGGCGTTCCTGAAGAAGCGGATCCTCTCCGACGTGGGGCACCTCTCGAACGAGGCCGCGGCCGAGGGCCTTTCGCGCCTTCTCGGCGACCGGACGAGAATCGTCGTCGGGCTCCACCTGTCGAAGAACAACAACACGCCGACCCTGGCCGAGCGCGCGCTCCGCCAGGGCGTCGAACGGCTCGGGGCGCAGGTCGTCCTCGAGGTGGCGGGTCCCGACGCTCCGACCGGCTGGTACCGGGCGCGACCCGCGGGAGGAATCGGATGAAGGTCCAGGTGACGGTGGTGCCGAAGTCGGGCGTGCTCGACCCGCAGGGAAAAGCGATCGCCGGAGCGCTGACGCGCCTCGGTTTCCCGGGCGTCGGCGACGTCCGCGCGGGAAAGGTCTTCCGCGTCGAGATCGAGGCGAAGACCGCCGCCGAGGCGTCCGCGCTCGCCGGGCAGATGGCCGAGAAGCTCCTCTGCAACCCCGTCATCGAGGAGTACGAGGCCGAGGTGGTCGAGTGAGCGCCGGGGCCCGGCCGCGCGTCTCCGTCGTCGTCTTTCCCGGCTCGAACTGCGACCACGACGCCGTCCACGCCGTCGAGGCGACGATCGGAGCCGACGCGCGCCCCGTCTGGCACGCCGGCACCGAACTCGGCCGCCCCGACCTGGTCATCCTCCCCGGCGGCTTCTCCTACGGCGACTACCTCCGCTGCGGCGCGCTCGCCCGCTTCTCGCCGATCATGGACGCCGTGCGCGCCTTCGCGGCGAAAGGCGGTCCCGTCCTCGGAATCTGCAACGGCTTCCAGGTCCTCTGCGAGGCAGGGCTCCTTCCGGGCGCCCTCCTCCTGAACTCGGGCCAGCGCTTCCGCTGCGAGGACGTCTTCGTCCGCGTCGAGACGATCCGGACGCCGTTCACGGCCGAGCTGACGAAGGGCGACGTCCTGCGCCTCCCGATCGCCCACGGCGACGGAAACTGGCGCATCGAGGCGGAGGCGTGGGACGACGTGACGACGCACGACCAGGTCGTCTTCCGCTACTGCGACGCCGCGGGCGGTCGGGGCACGGGCGCGAACCCGAACGGCTCCCTGGACGACGTCGCCGGCGTCTGCAACCGGGAGAGGAACGTCGTCGGACTGATGCCGCACCCCGAGCGGGCCTCCGAGACGATGCTCGGAAACACCGACGGCGCACGCCTCTTCCGGTCGTTCGCGAACGGGCTCCTCCTCGGCCGGACGGGCTGAGGACCAACGCGACGCGGCGGTGAGGGCATCCATCACCCAGCGGAAGCAGCAGAACTGACCTAGTTCGCCCGCCAGCAATAGGCGCCCGATACGGGCGCCGCGCCGGGGACCGGAAAGCCGACACGATAGGGGTCCTGTGGGTAGTTCGACGGTGCTGCCAAAGGACGAATCGGCGTGCGCAGCATTCCAAGTGCTCCGTGCGCTCCATCGCCGGCGCCTTCGTCTCTGAAAATAACTGCTAACGCCTGTTTTAGTTCCGGTCCTCTCGCGCAGCTTAGTCCTGTGGGACCTCCCCGTGCCTTTCTGGACCTCCTTCGAGGAAGAGGTCGCCGTGTCTGTCCGCCGCCGACCTTGGGTTCTTGGGGAATCAAGTCACGCCGACCGCGTGGTCCGCCGCCAGGTGTCTCCGCAATTCATCGATCGACAAATTCCCGTTGGGTCAGTACCCTCCGGGGCCGAACTCGGAAAAGAAAGGAACGTTCCCCTATGACTCTTCGTTTGAGCAGTCTCCTTGCCTTGGCCTGTCTCGCAATGCCAGCATTCTCTCTTGAGACCGTGAGCCAAGTGTCCCGCGCTACGCCCTCCGTTGAGTATGCGCAGTTTCCTCCCACCAACGAGGAGATTCCGGCTGTTCCGGACCCGGAGATCCAACTCCGATTGAAACCCCGTTCTTGGTGGGGTCCTCAACATGGGCGAGGAAGGACACGCTTCTCTCGCTGGCCCGACTGAAGAAGGGCGCTTCACGGCCCGGGTCACGATCGAATTCCTCGAGCCGGACACGTCGGTTGAGGTAAGGGTCTTCGATCCTCTTGAGAAGGCGCTCAATACGGTAATCGTATCGTCCCCCCTCCCTTCGCGATGGAGTGGCGACATCTGTGCGGTGGAAGGGGGCGATGGCGCTAGTGTGGGATTGTCCGTTCGAAAGGGGAGTGCTCTGGCGACCGCCTATCGAGTCGGTCGGGAATACGTAACGACCCTTCCTATCCTCCGGCGAAGGTCAGGCGAGAACGCGGCAGGAGGCACAGCGGCGTTCTCGAGGCGAACGGGCGCAAGCGAGGCCGTCCGGAGTTCAGCACTTTCGACCGGTGGAAGTGCATACTCGGCTACCTACAATTGGCCGGGCACGACTTTCACCTTCGTGGTCTCTGGAGGGCCGCCCAATACGTGCGGCGAGATCAACACGCTCCGGAACGATACCTTGGTGAAAGCTCAAAATTGGATCTGCACGAACGCCTCTGGGTACGGTCTGAAAGGGCCGTGGACCGTTACGTCTGCCATGCCCGATCAAACAGACAACCCAACCTACATCAAGTGGCCGAGTGGTTCGACCACGACCTCCACGTGGCATGTGATCGATACAACTCGTCCTCTCCCTGGCTGGACCAATGAAACCTGGGCCTATCGTCTTGTTCGAGGCACGGCCACGGATGGGCAGTGGGGGAGCTGCTTCAACCGGTCCAGGACTCCCCCGACACAAGTGCAGTATTGGCAGCGAGACGAAACGACCAACCAATACTGGGACAACACCAACCCTCAGTTCACATGCCGCGACAACGGCATAAACTGCTATACCTCGGGAGTGCCGGTGTACTACCCGGCCTACATGAACTTCCCGGTCGGCTCAACCACATGCGCCTTCTACTGGTCTGCCAGTGTGTGGTTGTACTGTCCCACGGGCCATACGTGTTCTGCCAACGTGAAAGTCAACGACATCTGGAGCGAGGGGACGCAGACGAAGTTCTGGGGCGGGCTACTGAAGCGGCTGCACCCCGAATGACTGGTTCGTCATGGGGCCGCTCCATCTGGAGCGGCCCCATGACGAAGGATGTTGAACCGGAGTCGAAGGGAACGCCCGGTCGTGCGGCACACGTCCGCTCTGGCGGAGGCGTTGCCTACAACATGGCCGAGAAGCTCCTCTGCAACCCCGTGATCGAGGAGTACGAGGCCGAGGTGGTCGAGTGAGCGCCGGGGCCCGGCCGCGCGTCTCCGTCGTCGTCTTTCCCGGCTCGAACTGCGACCACGACGCCGCCAACGCCGTGGAGGAGACGATCGGGGCCGAGGCGCGCCTCATCTGGCACGCCCGGACGAACCTCGAGAATCCCGACCTGGTCATCCTCCCCGGCGGCTTCTCCTACGGCGACTACCTCCGCTGCGGCGCCCTCGCCCGCTTCTCGCCGGTCATGGAAGCCGTTCGGGACTTCGCGGCGAAGGGAGGGGCGGTCCTCGGCATCTGCAACGGCTTCCAGGTCCTCTGCGAGGCGGGGCTCCTTCCGGGCGCCCTCCTCCTGAACTCGGGCCAGCGCTTCCGCTGCGAGGACGTCTTCGTCCGCGTCGAGACGATCCGGACGCCGTTCACGGCCGAGCTGACGAAGGGCGACGTCCTGCGCCTCCCGATCGCCCACGGCGACGGGAACTGGCGCGCCGAGGCGGAGGCGTGGGACGACGTGACGACGCACGACCAGGTCGTCTTCCGCTACTGCGACGCTGCGGGCGGGCGGGGCACGGGCGCGAACCCGAACGGCTCCCTCGACGACGTCGCCGGCGTCTGCAACCGGGAGAGGAACGTCGTCGGACTGATGCCGCACCCCGAACGGGCCTCCGAGACGCTCCTCGGCAACACCGACGGCGCGCGCCTCTTCCGGTCGTTCGCGAACGGGCTCCTCCTCGGCCGGACGAGCTGACGCGAAGGACGACTGGAAGCGCGAAGGCCGCGCTCCCCAGCGCGGCCTTCGGCTCCGGAGCGCGCGCCGGACGGCTTACTTCGGTGCGTCCGCCTTCGGAGCGTCCTTCTTCTCGTCCTTCTCTTTCCCGAAGACGTCGTTGGCCACGAGCGCCTTCGGGTCGTACGGGGAAGGAGCGCCGCCGAGATACCGGTGGAACCAGTCGAGGTGGGCGGAGTAGTAGAGGACCATGTCGTACCAGCCGGGCCAGTGGCTCGCGTTCTCGAGAACGATGAGGCGCGACGGGACGCCCATCTTCTGGAGGTCGGTGAAGAAGGCGAGCGACTGCGTGTAGGGGACGCGGAAGTCCTTCTGGCCGGTGATCACGAGAGTCGGAGTCTTGAACTTCTCCACGTACGACGACGGGCTCTGCTTCTGGTACCCCTCGGGGTTCTGCCAGGGGGTCCCCTTCAGGTCCCACTCGGGGAACCAGAGCTCCTCGGTCATGGAGTACATCGACCGGAGGTCGTAGACGCCCATCATCGAGGCGAGGGCCTTGTAGTGGTGGTCGTGTCCGGCGAGCCACATCATCGCGTAGCCGCCCCAGGACCAGCCCATCGCCCCCATCCGGTCCTTGTCGGCCCACGGCTGCACGGAGAGCCAGTCGGCCACGGCGAGGACGTCCTTCATCACCTTGCCGTCCCAGTCGCCCGAGATGGCGGCGGTGAAATCCTGCCCCCAGCCGGTCGAGCCGTGGGGGTTCGGGAAGGCGACGACGTAGCCGGCGCCGGGGTAGACCTGCGCATCGCCCCGGAACGCGTCGGCCCACTGCATCTGCGGGCCGCCGTGGACGTTGACGATCACGGGGTACTTCTTCGCCGGGTCGAAGCCGTGCGGCTTGACGAGGAGAACCTGGATCTTCTTGCCCGACGGGCTGTCGACCCAGGCTTCCTCCATGGGGCGGAAGTCGACCTCGGCGAGGAGGGCCTGGTTCTGGGTCGTGAGGGGCGTTGCCGTCCCCGCCTCCTTGCCGGCGAGCGCGAGCCGCCAGAGCTCGGTCGGCAGGTGCATCTGCCGTCTCGCGAGAACGGCCCACGTCCCGTCGGGGGAGATCTCGAAGGAGTCGACGTGCCCGACGGCCGTGGCCGGCTGGAGGGCGCCGGTGGCGAGGTCGAGGTCGAAGAGCGGCGTCCGCCCCTTCATGTCGGCGAGGAAGAAGATCCGCCTGCCGTCCGGGTGGAAGCGGTAGTCGCCGACCCACGAGTCGAACGTCTCGGTCAGGACGCGGCTCGCGCCGGACGCCCGGTCGTGGAGGGCGAGGAGGAACCTGTCCGACTCGTATCCGGGCGTCCGCTGCATCCGGAAGGCGATCGACTTCCCGTCGGGGGAGTACCTCGGGGAGCCGTCGAAGGCCGGGTTCTTCGCGGTGAGGTTCTTCGGCGCCTTCAGCTGCTCGGGGGTGCCGTCCACCGGGACGACGAAGAGGTCGACGTTCGTCGAGAAGGCCGGGTTCGCGTCGCGGCTCGACGTGAAGGCGAGCTCCTTGCCGTCCGGCGAGACGTCGAAGTCGGCGCCGCCACCTACGGAGAAGGCGGGGGAGTCGAAGTCGCCGGGCGTGAGGTCGACGAGCGGCGCCTTCGCGTCGGCGAGCTCCATCCGGAGGACGTGAGTCCGCTTGCCGTCCTCCCAGGCGTCCCAGTGCCGCACGAAGAGGGAATCGGCGAGGACCGCCTTCATCTTCCCCTTCTCCATCGCGTCGTCCTTCTTCCTGTTGCAGTCGAGGTCGGCGCCGCAGGAGGGCCAGACGTCGGCGACGAGGAAGAGGCGCTTTCCGTCGGGCGAGAAGCGGAACGCGCCGACCCCGCCGGGGACGTCGGTCTTCTTCTCGGGCTCGCCCCCGGCCAGGGGAAGGACCCAGACCTGCGGCGTGCCGGAGCGGGTCGAGAGGAACGCGAGGGTGGCGCCGTCGGGCGAGTAGGCGGGGCTCGCGTCGCGCTTGTCGAGGACGGTCAGGGCGCGGGCGTTCTTCCCGTCGGCGTCGACGCGCCAGAGGTTCGTCCACCGCTTCACCGCCGGCAGGTCGGTCGTCGTGACGGTGAAGGCGAGGCTCCTGCCGCCGGGGGCGATGGCGGGCTCGGCCACGCCCTTCACCTTGAGGAGCTCTTCGATCGTCACGGCGCGCTTCTCGGGCGCCGCGGAAAGGGGCGGAGCGAGGACGAGGGCGAAGGAAAAGGTCGCCGCGAACGCGGAAGCGGTCGCCGCGGAGCGGGTCGTCTTCAGGGTCATCGGTCTGTCTCCTCGGGGCGCGCCGGAAGGGCGCCCCGTCACTTCCGGAAGAGGTAGGGGACGGCGAGGGTCCGTCTCTCCCACGAGATGCGGAGGGTTCCGCGGAAGGCGTCCTCGGGGAGGAAGGAAATCGTCATCGCCTCGAGGTGGTCGGGCCGGGCGAAGGACTTCATAGGGATCCGGGCGAAGTCGAGCCTCGGGTCGTACTCGGTTCCCCACTGCCCGGTCTGCCGGCTGACGATGAGGAGCCACTCCTTCTCGCCCGGGAGGGTGTAGAGCGTGTACGTCCCTTTCGGCAGCGCGGTGCCGCCGAGGGTGACGTCGACGTCGGTCGTCAGCGTCGTCGCCTCGTTCGCGCCGGTCCGCCAGACCTTCCCCCACGGCACGAGGCCGCCGAAGACCTTCCGCCGCCTCACGAACGGGCGGCCGTACTCGACCCGCAGCTTTCCCGTCCCCACGGCGATCTCCTCGGCCGCGCGCGGCGAGGTCGCCACGCGCGGAGCGGGCGTCGCCTCCTGGCCGGAGAGGGGCGGGGCGAGGAGGAAGAGGGCGGCGAAGAGGACGGGGGAAGCTCGGCGCATGAGGTCTCCACGGCGGCTCGGGGGGAGCCGGAGGCGGAGTTTACGGGACGGGCCCCGGGAGGTCCCCGGCCCCGCCGGGGCCCGTCCCGCGCGCGAGGCGGGCTCCTGCTACATTCCGCCTCCCATGGCAGCGCAATACATCTACACGATGGTCAACCTCCGCAAGGTCGTCCCGCCCCAGAGAGAGATCCTGAAAGGGATCTATCTCTCCTTCTTCCCCGGCGCCAAGATCGGCGTCCTCGGCCTGAACGGCGCGGGGAAATCGTCGCTCCTCAGGATCATGGCGGGCGTCGACACCGAGTTCAACGGCGAGGCGTTCCCCGCCGACGGGACGCGCGTCGGCTTCCTCGCCCAGGACCCGTGGCTCGACCCCGCCAAGACCGTTCTCGAGAACGTCGAGGCCGCCGTTGCGCCGATCAAGAAGCTCCTCGCGCGCTTCGACGAGCTGGGCGAGAAGATGGGCGAGAGCCTCTCCGACGACGAGATGGAGAAGGTCATGGCCGAGTACGGCCGCGTCCAGGACGCCATCGAGGCGGCGAACGGCTGGGACCTCGACCGGACCCTCGAGACGGCGATGGACGCGCTCCGCTGCCCGCCCGCCGACGCCGACGTCACGAAGATCTCCGGGGGCGAGCGCCGGCGCGTCGCGCTCTGCCGCGTCCTCCTCGAGAAGCCCGACCTCCTCCTCCTCGACGAGCCGACGAACCACCTCGACGCCGAGTCGGTCGCCTGGCTCGAGCAGCACCTCGCCGAGTACCCCGGCACCGTCGTCGCCGTCACGCACGACCGCTACTTCCTCGACAACGTCGCCCAGTGGATCCTCGAGCTCGACCGCGGCGCCGGCATCCCGTGGAAGGGGAACTACACCTCCTGGCTCGAGCAGAAGGCGTCGCGCCTCGCCCAGGAGGAGAAGGCCGAGACGACCAAGCAGAAGACGCTCGAGCGCGAGCTCGAGTGGGTTCGCATGGCCCCCCGTGCCCGGCACGCGAAGGGGAAGGCGCGCCTGCAGGCCTACGAGCAGCTCCTCGCCGACAGCGGCTCCGAGGGCCGCGGCGAGACGAACGAGATCTACATCCCGGCCGGGCCCCGCCTCGGCGACGTCGTCGTCCGGTCGGAGAGCCTGAAGAAGTCGTACGGCGACAACCTCCTCTTCGACGACCTCTCCTTCGACCTGCCCAAGGGGGGCATCGTCGGCGTCATCGGCCCGAACGGGGCCGGCAAGACGACCCTCTTCAAGATGATCATGGGCCTCGAGACGCCCGACGGCGGCGTCCTGAAGGTGGGGGAGACGGTCTTCCCCTCGTACGTCGACCAGAACCGCGACCGGCCCGACAAGACGAAGTCGGTCTGGGAGGAGATCTCGGGCGGCGAAGAGAAGATCATGGTCGGCCGGCGCGAGATGAGCAGCCGCGCCTGGTGCTCGATGTTCAACTTCAAGGGGGCCGACCAGCAGAAGCGGATCGGCGACCTCTCGGGCGGCGAGATGAACCGCCTCCACCTCGCGCGGACCGTCAAGAAGGCCGGCAACCTCCTCCTCCTCGACGAGCCGACGAACGACCTCGACGTCGACACGCTCCGGGCGCTGGAAGAGGCCCTCCTCTCCTTCGCCGGCTGCGCCGTCGTCATCTCGCACGACCGCTGGTTCCTCGACCGCGTCGCGACCCACATGCTCGCCTTCGAGGGAGACTCGAAGACCTTCTGGTTCGAGGGGAACTACCAGGAGTACGAGGCCGACCGGCACAAGCGCCTCGGCTCGGCCGCCGACCAGCCGCACCGGATCAAGTACCGGAAGCTGACGACGGGGTAGGGACGAGAGCCGGGGCGCCCCGCTTCCTCTAGAATTCCCGCATGGTCGAAGAGTCCCTCCGGCAGCGTCCGCGACCGGCCCCTCCGTCGGTCGAGCTCTCGGGCGACGAGCTGACGGCGGTCCTGCAGGAGGCGAGCCGCCTCCAGGGCGAGGCCCTGAAGCAGGAGTCCGAGCTCCCCTCGCTGAAGAACGAGGGGAACGTCTTCGCGATCGCGGAGGAGCTCGGGATCCCCGAGGCGCACGTCCGGGCGGCGCTCGCGGCGCAGCAGCAGAAGAAGCAGGCGACGGGGAGGGGATTGACGATCCCGCTCCTCACCGCCGGGGCCGCCGGCCTCGTCGCGGGCGTCGGGCTCGCACTGGTCGGAGTGACCGCCCTCCTCGCGGTCCCCCTCGGCGTCCTCGTCGCGGCCGGCGTCTTTGCCGTCGGATTTCTCGTGGAGATGCTGAAGAGGCACCCGGTGAAAACGGCGGGCCCGCCCCCCGTGGCCGGGACGTGCCGGGTCTGCTTCCGCCCTGCCCACACGCCGCAGTCCACGTTCTGCGACGAGCACCGCTACAAGCCACAGGGCTGATGCGCCCGCCCGTCGTGGCGGCGCGAGGGGCGGCCCCGCCCGGGGCGCGGCGTCACCTGTCGGAGTGGAAGTGCGCCACCGCGTCGAGCGGCAGGCGCGCGCCCGCAAGGTAGTCGTCGAGGCATTTCAGGACGACGCTCGAGCGGGGACGCCCCGCGGCGATCTCGTCGCGGGTGAGCCAGTGGCAGGCGCGGATCTCCTCCGGGTCCTCGGCCCGGGCCTCGGCGCCGTCGGGGACCGTGCCGGCGAAGCAGATGCGGCAGTAGTCGCGGCCGTTTCGCGCGAGGAGCTGGTAGACGCCGACGAGGCAGACGGGCTGGAACGCGAGGCCCGTCTCCTCGCGCACCTCGCGGACGACGGCGGCAAGGATCGCCTCGCCCGGGTCGACGTGCCCCGCGGGCTGGTTCCAGACGGGACCGGGGTGTCCCGGATCCATCTCCTCCACGACGAGGAAACGCCCGGCGCGTTCGACGACGGCGGCGACGGTGAGATTCCAGGTCACGGGGTCCTCCTTCCGGGACGGGCGCGGGAAACCCCGCGCTCTCCCGTCAGCGGGGCGCCTTCCTCCCGAGGATGCAGGTGATGCCGGGCGGCGTGTTCGTGCGGTGGAAGAGGTTGCTGAACTCGACCTGCCCGGTGAGGAGTCCGGCCTCCTCCGCCGTCATGTAGCGGCTCTCGAACCGTCCCGTCCGGACGAAGGTCTCGAGCATCCGGAGGGTGCTGTTGCTCCCGTCGGCGTCGACGGCGAAGAACTTCGAAGGGTAGAAGGCGGGGAGCGAGGTGTGGACGTCCTCGACGATGTAGAGGCCGCCCGGCCGGACCTGCCCGAACAGGAAGCCGAGGCTGACCTGCTGCTGCTCCATGGAGTGGCCGCCGTCGTCCAGGATGATGTCGTAGGGCCCCGGGAACTTCGCGAGGAACGCGCCGAGCTGCGGACGGCTCGACTGGTCGGCGACGAAGGTGTGGATGCGATCCGTATCCATGTCGGACCGGCTCTCGATGTCGATTCCGAAGACCTGGGCCTTCGGGAAGTAGTCCCTCCAGAGGAGGAGGGATCCTCCGCGGTCGATTCCGATCTCCAGGATCTTGATCGGCTCGGCCCTCAGAGGCGAGAAGTAACGCTCGTAGACCTCCGTGAAATTGTGTCCTTCCGGTCCCTTGGCCGTCCGTCCCATGGCGAGACGGCCGAGCTCGCCGACTCCCGCGGAAGCGCTGCCGACCGGGCGATCGGGCGCTCGTTCGGTCTCGGGGGGCGCGGCCGGTCGGCCGCAGCCCCACGCCGAGCCCGCCACGAGAACGAGGATCGTGAGAAGTCTTTTCCTGTTTCGCATTTCGCCCCTCTCCGACACCGTTCGCACTCTTCGGCGGTCGACGCAACGGTCCCGCCCGTTCGGATCATCCTACGACGCCCGTGGTTCCCGGCTCGACCGGCGGGCCGGGGCGGGCAGGGGGAGCCCGGAAGGGGAAGCGAAGGCCTATCCTCGACGGGACGAGGCCCCGTCCGGGAAGACGGCCGCCTCGGGCCGCTGGGAGAAGATGGAACGTCCCGTCGCATACCGCCCGTGACCGGTCACGACCTCCCCGCAGGAAGCCGCCTGACCAGGAGGACGCTCCTTCGCCTCCTCGCCTCGGGCGGCCTCGCGCTCGGCGCGCCGGCCTGCGCTTCCAGCCCCGCCCTGCGCACGAGCCGCACGACCGCCCTGATCGACGCCGAGCCGTGGGGCGGCCTCGGGACGAGTCTCCTGGCGGAGAGGTCGTACGCCCCGCGCGTCGAGGGCGCGATCCCGAAAGGCCTGCGCGGGAGCCTCTACCGGAACGGGCCCGGCCTCTTCGACCGCGGCGGGCGGCGCCGGAGGGCGCTCCTCGACGGCGACGGACTCGTCCAGCTGTTCCGGTTCGGCGACTCCGGCGTCGAGTACCGCGCGCGCTTCGTGCGGACGGAGAAGTTCGTGGCGGAAGAACGGGCCGGCGCGTTCGTCTACGGCACGTTCAGCACCCAGGCCCCGGGGGGAGTCTTCGCGAACCTCCTGCCGAACCGGTCCATCCGGAGCCAGGCCGGCATCACGGCGGTCCCGTGGCGGGGCCGGGTCTACGCCTTCGACGAGACGGGTCTCCCGTGGGAGCTCGACGACGACACGCTCGGGACGATCGGCGAGACGACGTTCGGCCTGCCGCGCGGCCTGACCCTCTACGCGGCCCACTCGAAGATCGACGTCGAGAGCGGCGAGTGGCTCCACTTCGGCCTCGAGTACGGCCGGACCGCGAGAGTCCACCTGACGACCTTCGCCCCCGACGGCTCCCTCGCCGGACACGACGTCCACCCTCTTCCGCGTTACTCCTACCTCCACGACTGGTTCGTCACGAAGCGGTTCGTCGTCCTCCACCTGCACCCGGCGACGATCGAGGTCCGGGGGCTCCTGCTGGGCCTGCGGAGCATCGTCGACTCCCTCCGCTGGAACGGGGCCGACGGGAGCCTCCTGATGATCCTGCCGAGGGATCGCCGGGGAGGCGGGATCGCCCCGCGGTTCGTCGAGACCGACGCGTCGTTCATGTGGCACTCCTTCAACGGGCACGAGGAGGGAGACGACCTCGTCCTCGACTTCGTCGGCTACGAGAACCCCGACCACTTCATCGGTCCCGATCCGCTCGTCCTCGCGGTGATGCAGGGCCGCCCGGGCCGGTTCGACCATCCGGGGCTGGTCCGCCGGATCCGGGTCGGGCCGGGCGGGAAGCGGGCGCGGAACGACGTCGTGGCGGCGGGGAACTTCGAGTGGCCCCGGATCGACGACCGCCTCCTCGGCCGGCGGAACCGGTGGGGCTTCGTGGCGAGCGCGAGGCCGAAGGAGTTCTTCTGGAACGCCGTCGCGCGGGTCGACTTCGAGACCGGAAGCACCGAGGAATGCGCGTTCGACGGCGACGTCTTCACCAGCGAGCCGGTCTTCGTTCCCGATCCGGCGGCCGGGGAGGGCTTCGAGGAAGGGAGGGGCTGGCTCCTCGTGGAGCTCTACGACGGGCGCGAAAGGCGGAGCTCGCTCGCCATCCTCGACGCCGGGCGGATCGCGGCGGGACCGGTCGCTCGCGTTCTTCTCGACCACCACGTCCCGATCAGCTTCCACGGGTACTGGAGAGCGCGAGGGTAGGACGAACGTCCGTCGGACCACAGGCGGCGTAGAAGAGACGACGAGTGTCCGGGAAGAGGGCCGTCGTCGCCGGCGGCGCCGCGGGAACCGGCGCGGGGCCGTTTCGGCGTCCGTGGCCGCGTGCTAGGCTTTTTTCGAAGGAGAGTGTCCTCATGGCGACTCAGGCCGGGGCGGTGGAGCCCGCAAGCCGCGTCGACGACGGGCGCACGCCGGTCGCCGACCGGATCCGGGAGCGGATCCGCGGGGCGCACGGGCGGTTCCGCGCCAACGACAACATCGCCGCCTACCTGGAGGACGGGGAGCTCGAGCTTCTGCGGCAGGAGGTCGCGGACCGCGTCGAGGACGTCCTCCGGGCGCTCGTCATCGACATCGAGACCGACCACAACACGCGGGACACGGCCCGAAGGGTCGCCAAGATGTACCTGACGGAGGTCTTCGCGGGGCGCTACGTGCCGCAGCCCCCGGTGACCGAGTTCCCGAACGTGGGCCACCTCAGCGAGCTGATGATCGTCGGTCCGGTCACGGTGCGCAGCGCCTGCTCCCACCACCTCTGCCCGATCATCGGGCGCGTCTGGGTCGGGGTGATGCCGAACGAGCACTCCGCCCTCATCGGCCTTTCGAAGTACGCGCGCCTCGTGGAGTGGGTGATGACGAGGCCGCAGATCCAGGAAGAGGCGATCACCGAGCTCGCCGGGCTGCTCCAGAACAAGATGCAGCCCGACGGTCTGGCGGTCGTCATGGAAGCCGACCACTTCTGCATGAAGTGGCGCGGCGTGAAGGACTCGGATTCCAAGATGACGAACAGCATCATGCGCGGCTCCTTTCTCAAGAACCCCGACCTGCGGCGCGAGTTCCTCTCGCTGCTGGCGGGCCGGATGCAGTAGGGAGAGACCAGATGCTCGTCCGTCTCCTCTACGCCAGCCGCGCCGCGGACAGGATCGACGAGGCGCTCATCGCCTCGATCCTGGAGCAGGCCCGGGCCCACAACGCCGCGCACGGCATCACCGGCATCCTCTGCACCTCCTCCGAGGCCGACGTCTTCCTCCAGGTGCTCGAGGGGGGGCGCGCCGCGGTGAACGAGCTGTACGGCCGCATCCTGCGCGACCCGCGCCACCGGGACGTCACCCTGCTCGACTACGCCGAGATCGGCGAGCGGCGCTTCGAGACCTGGCGGATCGGCAGCGTGAACCTGAACCGGATCAACCGGGGAATCATCCTCAGGTTCTCGGAGGCCGCGGTCTTCGATCCGTTCGGGCTGAGCGGCAAGACCGCCCTCGCGCTCCTGGAGGAGCTGATGGCGACCGCGGCGATCGTGAGCCGCGACGGCGCCTAGGAGGTCACCCGCGCTTCTCGCCGGCCTCGAGTCGGCGAAGCGGCGCTTCGGCCTCAGGAAGGGAGGCGCCTCGGCGGCCGCGGGACGAACCCGGAGGTCCTCCGGATGTACTCCGCGTACTCGGGGCGCGTCGCGGCCAGGTGCGCGTCGAGCATCGCGACGCCGGAGACCTTCACGAGGAGGAAGGTCATCAGCGCCGGGGCGAGGAAGGTCGCCCAGCCTGCCGGCTGGTCGAGGGCGCAGAGGAAGAAGCCCCACCAGAGGACGGCCTCGCCGAAGTAGTTGGGGTGGCGGCTGAAGCGCCAGAGGCCGGTGTCGAGGACGGGACCAGGGGCGGACGGTCCTCCACGGTCTCGCGACGCGCGGAACGTTTGCAGCTGGGCGTCGGCGACGGCCTCGATGACGAACCCGGTGGCGAAGAGCGCCAGGCCGGTGAGGTCGGTGAGCGAGACCGGGTCGGGCCCGCGCGCGGCGGCCGCGAGCTGGAGCGGGGCCGAGATGAGGACGACCAGGACTCCCTGCAGGAGAAATACCTGGAAGAAGCTGACCCACCAGTAGCGGTCGGCGCCGTATTTTCGGCGGAACGCCGCGTAGCGCGGGTCCTCGGCCTTTCCCCGGCTCCGGGAGAGGAGGTGGAGCCAGAGGCGCAGCGCCCAGGCCCCGACCAGGACCAGGAGAAGCGTCTTCCCCGGCGTGAGGCCGGTCCGAAAGGCGGTGTGCGCGGTGACGAGGAGGAAGCCGATCGACCACCACGGGTCGACGATGCTGGCGTCCTTCCGGAAAACGCTGGCGGCCCAGAGCGCCGTCATCAGGGCGAGGACGACCGCCCCGTTCCCGATCAGGAGGTCGAGCGTCACGGATCTCTCCTTCCGGCCGGCTCGGCGGCTCCTGCCGCCCGGGCCGCCGATATCCACACGTCGATTTCGGCCCACCTCTCGAAGAGCCACCGGTCGCGGCCCTCGGCCGGGATCGAGGAGGCCGGGACCCGGCGGAGCCGGACGCGGACGGTCCCTCCGACGAGCGCCCCATGCCAGAGCTTCGGAAAGGTCGAAGCGCCCTCGAAGCCCGTGTGCTCCAGGAAGACGACGTCGACCCCCGGGGCCGCGTCGAGAAGGGCGAGCGGCCCGCGGAGCCGCGGCGGCAGGACGTTCCGGAACCCTCCTGCGATCTTCGCGAGCTCGTCCTCCCCTCTTCCCTCGAGCGCGGCGACCGCCGCGCTCCGGGCCTCGTCGCTGAAGCGCCTCCCTTCGGGATAGATGAGGACGCCCGACCGCGCGTCGAGCCCGGTGGCGAGGCTCGCGATCGCGGCGACCTCCGCGTCGAGGCCTGGCCCCCGGCGGTTCACGAAGGCATTGGGGAGGCGGCGGCCGACGACGTCGAGACAGGGGTCCCAGAGCAGCTCGCGCTTCAGGACGTATCGGAGGAGGAGCCGTCCGGGATTCCCGACGAACGCCGCCGCCAGGACCGTGTCGGCCATGCTCGCGTGACGCACGAAGAGGAGGAACGGCCCGGTGCCCGCGAGCTCGAGGCCCTCGGTCCGAACCCGCATCGAGAAGAGGCGGAGGCTTCCGAAGAAGAGGGCGCCGGCCCAGCGGCGCTGGAGGGCCGCGTTGAGCTCGATCCAGCGCCGGGGCCCGCCGACCCGTCCGCCGAGAGTGACGATCCAGAGGAGGGAGGCGGCGAGGAGGCCCGCGACCTCGCAGCCGAGGTAGAGGGCGAAGAACGCGAGCGCCCGGGTCCGGGGCCGTTTTCGCGCGGTACCGGCGAGCGTGTCCCAGGCGAGGGCGATGACGACCCAGAGCGGCGCCGTGAAAAATACGAGTCCGGCCAGCAGGAGGCAGGCGGGGACGGTGACCGCGCGCCGGGACCAGATCGACGGCCGCGACTCGTTCCGGGGGGTCAACGGGCGGTGCCCCGCGGCGTCTGGAGGCCTCGCTGGGCGAGCTTCCCCGCCAGGGCGGCGACCGCCGTCAGGACGACTCCCCACGTGATGTCGACCGGGACGATCCAGGCAGGCCAGTCCCTGAGGACGGCCCAGTTCGTCAGGTCGTAGGTCGTGTAGGCGACGAAGCCGAGGGCCGCGCCGCGACGGGCGGCGGCCATGGGTCCGTCCGTGCCGAGGACGGCCCAGGTCACGATCACGCCGACGTAGAAGGCGTAGAAGAGGGCGGCCGCGGGCCAGTAGGCCTCCGGACGCATCAGGGGGCCGAGGGCGGACGTGTAGAGCCCGCGCGCCACGACGCCGAGCCACACCAGGTCGAGGACGAGCATCGCGGCGGCGGTCGCGAGGGTCGCGGCCGCGGGGGGCGCGAAGGAGCGAATGGTCGGTCGAACGGTCACGCGAGTCCCACGACCCTACAACGACGGGCGGACCCGTTTGGACTTCGTGGCGTCTCCGGAGGCGCCGGTGGCCTTCCCATGGGGCGATACTAGGCGGCGGAGGGGATCGACGTGACGCCGCTGCCGAGGGATTCGCGCGCGGGGACAGGAACGTGGCGGCCGGGCCTCGCCCTCGTCTTCCTCGCGGCCCTGCCGGGTGCGGTTCCGGCCTTCTCCGCTCCCGCCGCCGCCCGTTCCCCCGCTCCCGACCGGGAGGCGTGGAGAAAGGTGGAGGCGGGGAGCGTCACGGTCGTCGGGACGGCGTCCGACGCGCGACTCGTCGAGACGGCCGTCACGCTCCGGGCCCTCGTCGCCCTGATGCCCGGGCTCGTCCCGGGGGCGTTCGGCGCTTCGCCGACCCTCGTCGCCGCCGTGGTCCACGACGAGGCGCACCTCGCGCGAGCGGGTTTCCCGCCCCCCGGCCCCGCGGGCGACCGGATCGTCGTCGCGGCGACGAGCGACGAGGAGGCGCGGGCCGTGCTCCTCCGCGACGCCGCGACCGCCCTCGCGCGCCGATCGAAGGCATCGCGGGCGCCGTGGCTCGTGGCGGGCCTCGGCGAGTACCTCTCGACCTTCTCGGCGACCGAGGCGCGGGCGACGCTCGGGCGGCTCGTGCCGCAGCACGTGGCCCTCCTTCGCGCCGCGGGCCTCCCGGCCGGACGCCCGGGCCTCTTCTCCGCGGTGGCGATCGACGGGGCGGGGCCGACGCCCGCTCTCCTGCGTGCCCAGGCCTGGGCCGTCGTCCATGTCCTCTTGCAGGGAACTCCCGAGGGCGAGGAGGAGCTCGGCCTCTTCGCCCGGCTCGTCTCGGAAGGGCGCGAGAGCGCGTCCGCGTTCCGCGACGCCTTCGGCGAGAGCGAGCGGACGCTGTACGAGCGGGCGCGAAGGCACGTCGTCGACTCGCGGCCGCTCGCGCGGGTCGTCGACGTCCCCGCCGCGGCGCTCCCCGTCGGCCGCCTCCTGCCGCTGACGAGGACCGGCGCCGCGGGGGTCCTCGGCGGCGTCGCGAAGGGGCGCCGGATGCCCGAGACGGAAGCGGGCACGGCGCCGCCCGCGCTCGGGCGGGTCGCCCCCTCGGCCCCCCTCGTCTCCTCGACCCTGCCGGGCGCCACCCTCGGCATCCGGGCCGACGTCCCGGCGGAGGTCGACCTGGTGAACCGCCTGATCGACGCGGGACGCGAGGAGGAGGCGCTCACCCGGCTCGAGGCGCTTCACGCCTCGCTCGGGTACGACCCCGAAATGCAGAACGCCCTCGGCTGGGACGTGGGCGAGCTCCGGCGCCTCGTCACGCACAACCGGCTCGTCCGGCGTTTCAACGCCGCGGTCGGGCTCCTGAACGCCGGGCAGGGGGACGCCGCGGTGGGCGTCTTCCGCGAGGTGGCGGCCCGGACGGAGGACCCCTCGCTGGCGGCGCGGGCCCGGGCCCACGTCGCGGAGATCGAGGCGGGCGGGGGACGAAAGCGGCGCTACTGAAGCCCGTCCGCGGCCGGGCGATACTCCGGACGCCGGGGTACCGGCGGAGGAGCGAGATGGCCCGGCAGTCCCCCTGGTTCCGAGGTCGCGAGGCGTGAGCTCTCCGGCGGAGAGCCGCTTCCCCGAGTGCGTCCGCTCGCGCCTCGACCGCGACGGCCAGAGGACGGCGCTGCGCCTCCTCTCGGCGGGAGGGCGCGTGGACGAGGGCGCCTGGCTGCGCCGGGGCGTCGCGGGAAAGGTCGTCGCCCCAAACGGCCGGGCCAGCCTCGCCCTCCTCGCCTTCGACGCGGCCGACGGCCTCCTCGCCGCCAGCTGCCCCTGCACGCCGAAGCAGCGGCCGTACGCCCTCTGCCCGCACCTCGGGGCGCTGGCGGCGGCGCTCGCCCGGGCCGATGCGTCGGGCGCGGCCCGCCTCCCGGGCGACGACTTCGCCGAGAGCCCCTGGCTCCGCGCCGTCGAGGGGCTCGTCGAGAGCTTCCCGTCGGGCCTCCGGGCGACGCCCGGACCGCCCGGGTCCGACGGAAGACCCGCGGGCCTTCGTCTCGAGAATGGCGCGGGGCTCGCGCTCGCATCCCTCTCGGGCTCCGGGGAGCCGTGGGCGGGCCTCGCGAAGAGCCTCCCGGCGGGGCCGGTCCCCGCCGGAGCCTTCGCCCGGCTTCGCCACGAGACGCTTCTCGCCCAGGTCGTCCGGACCTCCGAGGAGCGGACGCTCAACGAGCACGGCGTGAAGTCGCGGCGGCAGACGGCCGAGGAGTCGGTCCTCTTCGTCCTGGCGGCGCGCGCCTTCGACGCGACCGCGAAGGAGGAATGCGCCGCCCGGATCGAGACGGACGCGTCGGGCGCGTGGCTCGCCGTCTCGGACGGCGGAGGGGGCGTGCGGCTCCGGCTCGAAGCCTCCGCCCTCGAGGCCCTCGCGCGTCGCGAGGGGGGCGCCGCCCTGGCGGCCCTCGGCCTCTCGCGGGTCGAGGGGTCGGCGCGGGCGACGCTGCGGCTCTCCATCGACCCGCGGGGCGACCTCCTCCTCACCCCGGCCCTCGTCGTGACGACGCCCGGCGGCACGCGGACCTTCGACCTTCCCGAGTCGCGCACCCGGCGCTGCGGAGGCTTCGCGCTCCTGCCGGAAGAGCGGGGGCTCGTCCCGGTCGAGGAGCGCCGCCGCCCGTTCCGCGAGCCGGAGGCGGGGCCGCAGGGCTCCCTCGGCTTCGACGACGAGTGGAGCCCGTCTCCGGTCGGGGTCCCGGTCGACGGCGAGACGCGGGTTCCGTCCCCCGCCGTGGCGCGCTTCCTCTCCCGCCACCGGGAAGAGCTCGCGACGTGGCCCGTCGAGCTCCTTCCTCCCGAGCTCGGCGGCGGCGGCCTGGCCGAGCCGGACGGGGCGGAGGTCGTCGCCCTCGGAGAGGAGGGAGGGCGGTATCTCCTCGACATCGTCTACCGCGTCCGCGGCCAGGCCGTCCCGTTCGGGGCGATCCTCGCGGCGCGGAAGAAGAAGGAGACCCTCCTCGCGGTGGCGGGCGGGCTCCTCGACCCGCAGCACCCGCGGTACGGCTGGATGGACGGCCTCGAGAAGACCGCCCTCTCCGGTCGGGGCGCCCGGGTCCGGCTCCACCTCCTCCCCCTCGACGTCTGCCGGGTCCGCTCGTACCTCCCGCCGGATCAGAAGGTCACCGGAGCCGGCGCCTCCGCGGCGGCCCTCGCGCGCCTCGAGGACCTTGCCGCCGACGCCCCGGCACCCCCGCCGGAAGACCTCGGCCTCCCGCTCTTCGACTTCCAGCGGACGGGCTACTCGTGGCTCTGGTTCCTCTATCGCAACGGCTTCGGGGGGCTCCTCTGCGACGACATGGGCCTCGGCAAGACGTGGCAGGCGGTCGCCCTCCTCGCCGCGATGGCGCGCGAGTCGGGCCGTCCCCCGCGGGTCCTCGTCGTCTGCCCGGCGTCCGTCCTTCCACACTGGCACGAGACGCTCCGGCGGCTCGTGCCGGGCCTCCCGGTGAGACGCCACCACGGCGCCGCACGCGGCGTGGCCGAGGCGGGGCGAACGGGTCCTTCTGACGACCTACGGGACGCTCCGCAACGACGCCGCCGCTCTCGCGGGGACCCCCTTCGACCTCTTCGTCCTCGACGAGGTGCAGACGGTGAAGAACCGCGGGACCGCGACGCACCAGGCACTCCGCGCGATCCGGGCGGGGACCGTCCTCGGCCTCACCGGGACGCCCGTGGAGAACAGCGTCGAGGAGCTGCGGACGCTCCTCGACTTCGTCCTCCCGGGCTATCTGCCGGGAGAAGCCGACTTCCGGAAAGGCTTCGCCCGGCCGATCGAGAACGGGGACGAGACGGCCCGCGAGAGGCTCCGGCGCCTCGTCCGCCCCTTCCTCCTCCGCCGGACGAAATCGCAGGTCGCCCTCGGCCTCCCCGAGAAGCTCCTCGACCGGCGGGAGTGCGAGATGACGCCGGGGCAGGCGGAGCTCTACCGGACGTTCCTCGAGCAGAGGGGAGGCCCGCTCCGCGCCGCGCTCGAAGGGGCGGGCCCGGTGCCGTACCTCCACGTCTTCGCCCTCCTGACGAAGCTCAAGCAGCTCTGCGACCACCCCGACCTCCTCCGTCCCGAGGGAGATCCTCCCGGCGACGAGGGCTCCGGGAAGTGGGACCTCCTCGTCGAGCTGCTCGACGAAGCGCTCGGAAGCGGGCTGAAGGTCGTCGTCTTCAGCCAGTACCTCCGGATGCTCGACAGGATGGGGGCGCACCTGACCGAGGCCGGGATCGGCTTCGAGACGCTCCGCGGGGCGACGGTCGACCGCGCGGCCCCCGTCGCGCGGTTCCGGACGGACCCCTCCTGCCGCGTCTTCCTCGCGAGCCTGCGCGCCGCGGGGGTCGGCATCGACCTGACGGCCGCCTCCGTCGTCATCCACTACGACCGCTGGTGGAACGCCGCCCGCGAGGAGCAGGCGACGGACCGGGTCCACCGGATCGGCCAGACCCGCGGCGTCCAGGTCGTCACCCTCGTCACGCGCGGGACGGTGGAAGAGCGGATCGACCGGCTGATCGCCGACAAGGCCCGCCTCGCGAAGGACCTCGTCCCCGAGGAAGACCCGCGGCTCCTGCGCCGCTTCACGCGGGAGGAGCTGCGGGGCCTGCTCGAGGAGTAGGGGAGGGCGGGCTACTTGAAGTAGCCGTTCACGTCGAGGATGAGGTGGATCGGGGCGGTCGAGTCGTTCACGACGGTGGCGCGCCCCGCTCCCCCGGCTCCCGAGAGGAGGAGCAGCGTGTTGTTGGCCCTCGTCTTCCCGGCGCCGAAGGAGATCGTCGTGGCGATCGGCAGCGTCGAATCGGAGGGAAAGAACCGGAGGCTTCCGTCGGCGGCGCCCCCCGTGACGGTGGCGTTGGCGGAGACGGCTTTCGCGTCGGCCGGGACGCCGCACGACGAGGCGAGGGTGAAGGTCCGCTCGGCCGGCGACGCCGCGAGAATCGGGCCCCCGAACGGTCCGTCGGGGTCGCGCGTGTCGACGACGCGGCACGGCGTCACCGTGTAGAAGGAGACGCCCGTGGTCGCTCCGGCGACGTAGGTATAGCCGGCCGGAAGGGTGCCGGACTCGCCGCCGGGATTCGTCACGACGACGTCGACCACGCCGGCGACGTGGGCGGAGGTCACCGCGGTGATCGAGGTCGCCGAATCGACGTTCACGGACGTCGCCGCGGTGCCTCCGATCGTGACCGTCGCCAGGGCGACGAAGCCGGAGCCGGCGATCGTGACGGACGTCCCGCCGGCAGTCGTCCCCGTGCCGGGGCTGATCGTCGAGACGACCGGACCCGTCGCGGCGGTGACGGTGAAGCCGGGCCGCGAGATCGCGAAGAAGACGTTCCCGACACAGGCGACCTTGATGCGGGCCGTCGTCGTCGGGAGGTTCGGCACCGAGATCGCCTGGGTGCCGTCGTTCGGCGTCGAGGCCAGGATCGTCGTCGGGAAGGTGGTGCCGCCGTCGGTCGAGAACGACAGCGCGACGCTGGCGCACGAGATCGGCCCGGCGGTCGTCTCGGCGACGTTCCAGGTGACGGTCTGTGCCGAACCGCCGACCCAGGAGACGGCCGTGGAGGGAGCGGTGACGGCGAAGGGGCCCGCCGTAGAAACGGATGTCACGGTCGTCGAGTCGGAGTTCACGCCGCCACCGGCCCGGTTGTCGCGTGCCGTCAGCCGGAAGTTCATCGTCCGGCTCGTCGTCGGCAGGACCTCGCCGCACATGTCCCCCGCAATCAGGTCCGGGCAGGGGGTCCCGGCGAGGACGCCGAGGAGCCGCGGGAAGGTCCGCGTCGGGCTCGTCGACGCGTTGAAGGAGCGGAAGATCGGCCTGTTGCCGGCATCGACGAGAGGCGTGCCCGACTCGACCGTCCCGAGGTCGAACTCCTCCCACATGTAGGTCAGCGGGTCGCCCTCGGTGTCCGTCGCGGAACCGGTCAGCGCGAAGGGGGTCTGGGCGGGAATGGTGTACGTCGGACCGGCCTCGACCGTCGGAGCGGTGTTCGAGGTCGCCGAGCCCGCCGCGCAGCCGGCGCCTGCGCCCGACGTCGTGTAGGTGACGATCTCGTCGAAGCTCTTGGCGTGGAAGTAGGGGTCGCTGTTGGACTGGAGGTCCTGTGCGCCGCAGATTCCTGCGTAGGCCATGATCGTCGAACCGCTGCCCGGCTCGTAGGCGGCGGAAGCGGCCCGGTTGCCCCCCGCGCAGGAGCCGAGGTTGCCGTTGAACGTGTGGTTGCCGCCGAACTGGTGACCCATCTCGTGGGCCACGTAGTCGACGTAGAACGCGTCGCCGACGGGGTTCGACAGGCCCGTTTCGCCGCGGGCCTTGGAGGTGGACCGGCAGACGACCCCGAGGCCGGCGAGGCCGCCGCCGCCCGTCGAGTAGACGTGTCCGATGTCGTAGCTGGCGGTCCCGATGACCAGGTCGAGGTTGCTCTGGTTCTGGGTGAGGAGGGTGCTGGCGCTGGTGTTGGTGTAGGGGTCCGTCGTGCCGTTCAGGTAGAGGACGAGGTCGTTGTTGCCGACGAGCGTCATCCGGATCGCCATCTCGCGCTCGTAGATGCCGCTCACGCGGTTCACGGAGGTGGCGACCTCGGCGGCGACACAGCCCGTCGTCGGGCTCGCGCCGCAGACGGCGACCGAATACTCGCCGGTCGTCGCCAGGGCGAGCCGATAGGTCTTCAGGGTCGGGCCGGTGGCGAGAAGGGGCAGGTACGCCGGCCCCGGCTCGGACCTCACGGAGCGCAGCGCCGGTTCCTCGAGCCCCTCTTCCTTCGGCGGCCCCTCGCACCGGAAGACGTTCTCCGGGTCGCGCAGGGCGTCGCGGCGGTGGTACGAGGCGACGACGCCCGGCTTGTCCCTCGACCACGGGTCGACGTACCAGGCTCCGAAGGCCGAGAGGACCATGGCCGAGAAGCCCCGGGGGCTGACGTCGAACCGGACGGAGGCGGTCGGGTCGTCGACCCCCTCGCCGCGGAAGGTCCGGATCTCGGGGAACTTCGCCGCCAGCTCGGGCGCCATCACGGGTGACTCGATCACGCGGAAGAGCGCGAGACCGCCGTCGGGATGCGGAAGCTCGAGGAGCGTCGAAGGGGTCCCGACCTCGTTTGGCCTCTCCACCGCGATACCGCGCACCGCCTCGATGAAGAGGCGGGAGTCGAAGAAGGCCGGGCGAAGGGCCTTGGCCCGGACCGTGGTCGGGGTGAGGCTCGCCACCTCGGCGGGCGTTGCGACGGGCCGGAAAGGCCCGTCCGCGGCGGCGGGAAGGGCGAGAACGAGGGTGAAGCCGAGGCCGAGGCGGGGGAGGAGGCGGCGCATCCGCGGAATCTAAGCCCGGAGGGCTCCCACGGAAAGGACGAAATGAGCGGGGAATGGACAGGGAATCCGACAGGAAGCCCGGGGGCGGCGGAGGGGAAGCCCCCTCGTTCGCCGCCCCCGGGAGAGATTCCGCTATCTCACCGGGTAGGCGGGCTTGCCAGGAAAGGTGAACGGCCTTTCGACGATCGCCTTGTTGAGCACCTCGACCGCCTTCTCGAGCTGGAGGTCGACGCCGCGGCTCGCCGACGCCGGGTCGTTCTCGAGGAGGATGTCGGGGTCGGCCCCGTGGTTTTCGACGAGCCACTTGCCGTCGCGCCCGTAGAACGAGTTGTTCGACTGGTGGACCGTCCCGCCGTCGACCGTCGGCTGGCCGTTGACGATCCCGACGAGCCCGCCCCACGACGGGACGCCGATGACCGGTCCGAGCTTCGCCGCCTTCCAGTGCTCGATGAACGCCTCGCCGTCCGAGCCGTTGTACTCGTTCGTCAGGACGGCGAGGTGGGCGCTCGAAGCGCCGGGCGGGTAGGAGAAAGGCTCCTTGTTCTTCAGGACGTTGAAAGCGGTCAGCTTCCGCTGGAGCTTGTCGATGACGAAGTACTCGACCCAGCCACCACCGTTGCCGCGGACGTCGACGACGAGCCCCTTGCGGTCGTGGAACGCGCGGTAGTAGCGGTCGAACTGGGCGATGTTCTCGGCCCCCATCGCCGTCAGGTGGACGTACCCCATCTTGCCGCCCGAGGCGTTCTGGACGTACGCCACGTTCTTCGCGATCCAGCGGTCGTACCGGAGCTCGTACTCCGAGCGGAGCGGCTCGACCTCGACGACGCGGCTCCCCCTGCCGTCGGCGGTCGGGCCGACCGTGAGCCGCACCTTCTGCCCCTTCACCACCTGGAGGTGGCGGAACGGGTTGTCGGGGGCCGTGAGGTCGGTCCCGTCGATGGCGAGGAGGAGCTCCCCGTCCTTCACGTTCACGTCGGGGCGGGCGAGGGGCGACACGAGGTCCCCCGTGTAGCCGGAGGGGCGGAAGACGGAGCGGATGACGAAGCGGCCGTCCGGACCCGCGGCGAGGTCGGCGCCGAGCCGGCCGGTGAAGGCGAGGGCTTCCGGCGCCTTCTTCGGACCGGTGTCCCCCCCTCCGACGTACGTGTGCGAGACGCAGAGCTCGCCCACCATCTGCGAGAGGAGCCAGTTCAGCTCGGTTCGGGAGTTGAGCTCGGGGACCATCGCCCGGTAGGCCGCCCCCATCGCCTTCCAGTCGCGGCCGTGCATGTTCGCGTCGTAGAAGAAGTCGCGGTACCAGCGCCAGGCGTCGTCGAAGACCTGCAGCCACTCGACGCGCGGGTCGACTCTCACGACGAGGCGGTCGAGGCCGAGCGCCGCGCCGAAAACCTTGCCAGAGAAGAGCTTCTCGAGGGGCGAGGCGTGGAAGGCGGCGCCCTTCTTGACGACGACCTGCTCGCCGCTGGGCGAGAGCCGCCAGTCGGAGATGTTCCCCTCGAGGGTGACTTCCTTCTGGGAGGCCACGTCGAAGACGTGGAGGCCGAGGAGGTCCTTGCCGAAGGCGGGCGTGAAGAGCTGCTCGATCTCGTCCTCGCCGTAGTCTTCGGTGGCGCCCCAGGTCACCATCCCCTTGCCGGCCTTCAGGTGGAAGAAGGTCCCCGCCTTGACCGGGAGCGGGAAGAGACGCGAGGAGAGTCCTTCGACGTCGACGACGACCTTCGGGAGGGCGGCCTTCGGAGCCGCCTTCGTCTCCTTGACGTCCTTGACGTCCTTGACTCCGACCTTCGTCCCGTCGGGCGCGGGCTCGGCGCTCTTCGCCTCGTCCTTCGGCCCCTTCTCGAACGGCGGCCTCTGGCCGGCGCGGAGCTGGACGGCGACCGGCACCACCGGCTTCGGGATGACGTGGTTGTCCTCGAAGACGTCGACGCGCGTCGTGTAGTTCCGGTAGGAGAGGAAGTAGAGGAGGTCCCCCTTCGCGTCGAACGACGGGTTCACGGAGTGGTAGAAGCCGTCCGTCACGGGGACGGTCTTCCCGGTCGCGAGCTCGTGGAGCCAGATCCGCCCGTTGCGGTTCGGCTCGATCTGCGCGTACGCGACCCACGCCCCGTCGGGAGACCAGGCGTAGTCGGAGATCTCCCACGAGAACTCGTCGTTGGCGAGCTGGTTCGACTCGGCGATCTTCGTCAGCTTCTTCGTCGCGACGTCGACGACGAAGACCCGGAGGTCCTTGTCGCCGAAGAGGAGCTTCGTCCCGTCGGGGGACCACTCGGCGTGGTAGGCCGTCCGGTCGAGGCTCGTCGTGATCGCCTCCCACGGCTTGCCGGCGCCCTCGACGGTCGCGTCGGCGACGTAGAGCTGGTACTCGCCGGTCCGGTCGGAGTAGAAGGCGACCTTCGTCCCGTCGGGGGAGAAGCGGGGGAACCGCTCGCGGCTCTTCTGTGCGCGGGTCAGGTTGCGGGTCCCGCCGTTCTCGTCCGTCGAGACGAGGAAGATGTCGCCACGGGCTTCGAAGGCGGTCCACTTCCCGTCGCTGGAAACCGCCATCGACTGGATCGTCTCCTTCGCGCTGACGGCCCGCTCGGCGAGGGCCCACTGGTCGCTCGGGACGTCGACGGCGACCTTCTCGACCTTGCCGAACGTGGTGGTGGCGACGTCCATCCGGTAGAGGATGCCGGCCCGCGTGAAGACGACCGTCTTCCCGTCGGTGGACGGCATCTGGACGTCGAAGTCCTCGTAGGCCGTGACGGCCGAGGCCGCCTTCGTCGCCGGGTCGAGGCGCCAGAGGTTCGCGACCCCCTTCGAGGCGCGGTCCGTCACGAAGAGGAGGCCGCCGCCGGCCCACATCGGGTAGGAGTTCTTCCCGACGTAGTCGGTGAGAGGCGTGTAGCTCTTCGCGGCGAAGTCGTAGAGCCAGATGTCCTGGTACTGGCCCCCCTTGTACCGCTTCCAGTAGTACTCCTCGTCGCCGCGACGGTTGTAGGCGAGCTTCGTCCCGTCGGGGGAATAGGCCGCGAGAACGCCCCGCTCGGGCGGGAGCGGATCGGGGAGCTCCCCCTCGGGCGAGACCGAGTAGAGCTTCGGGACGGGGCGGAAGGTCGACTCGAAACCGGAGCGGAAGACGATCCTCTTGCCGTCGGGGGTCCAGGTGACGGGCGAGGCGTTCCCGGTGAACGTGAGGCGCCTGGGGATGCCGCCGGCCGTCGGCATCAGGTAGACCTCGCCCGGGCCGTCGTAGGAGGCCCGGAAGGCGACCCACTTCCCGTCGGGGGAGAGCCTGGGAGCCTCCTCGATGCCCGGGTGGGTCGTCATCCGGACGGCGGTCCCGCCCGAGAGGGGGACGCGGAAGAGGTCCCCTTCCCACGCGAGGACGACGACGTCGCCACGGACGTCCGGGGTCCTGACGAACCGGGCGGCCGCGGCGGCGGCGGGAGGGGCGAGAAACGGCAGGCAGGCGAGGAGGAGGGGGGCGAACCGGCGGGCGGACAGCATTCGAGCCACGAAGGGACGATACGACCTTCGGCGGGGAAGGTTTGCTCCGGACCCTTCTCGACCCCCCGGGAGGCCCGGGAGACAATGGGGGGATGGTCTTTCCCGCCGTTCCGGCGGCCCTCGTCCTCGCCCTCGTCGCCGGTCTCGGCCTCGCCCTCGGTTCCGTGAAGGTCCGAGGCGTCGGCCTGACGACGGCCGGCGTCCTCTTCGTCGGTCTCTTTCTCGGGCATCTCGGCGTCTCGGTCGAGCCGGCCGTCCTGGAGTTCGCGAGAGACTTCGGCCTGATCCTCTTCGTCACCTCGATCGGCCTGCAGGTCGGCCCCGGGTTCGTCGCCTCGCTCCGCCGCAGCGGCCTGAAGCTGAACCTCCTGGCGGCCTCGGTCGTCCTCTCGGGCGTCGCCCTCGCCGCCGCCGCCCACCTCGTCCTCGGCATCGAGCTTCCGGCCGTCGTCGGCATCCTCTCCGGAGCGACGACGAACACGCCGAGTCTCGCCGCGGCCCAGCAGGCGCTCCGCGAAGTGGCGGGGGACGCCTCCTCCGCCGCCCTCGCCGCAACGCTCCCGCCGCTCGGATACGCGGTCGCCTACCCGTTCGGCGTCGCGGGCGTCATCCTCGCGATGGTCTCGCTGAAGCTGGCGTTCCGGGTCTCGACGCCGGTCGAGGAGAAGCTCCTGGCGCGGAGCCTCCGGAGCGAGGCCCCGCCGCTCCACCGCGCCAACCTCGAGGTGACGAACGCGAACCTCGACGGCCTCCTTCTCGAGAAGCTCCCGCTCACCGACCGGCCCGGGCTCGTCGTGTCGCGCGTCTACCACGACGGCGCGCTCCTCGTCCCGGTCCTGGAGACGAAGCTCGCGCTCGGCGACGTCCTCCTCGCGGTCGGCCCGCGGAAGGACCTCGACGCCCTCCGCCTCCTCGTCGGGAAGGAGAGCGACCTCGACCTGAGGAGCCTCCCGACGCCGATCACGAGCAAGCGGCTCATCGTGACCCGCAAGGAGGTCGTCGGGAAGACGCTCGGCGAGCTCGACTTCGCGGCGCGATTCGGCGTGCGGATCACGCGCGTCTCCCGCGCCGAGCTCGAGATGGGGGCCTTTCCCGGTTTCGAGCTCAGGACCGGCGACGCCCTCCTGGCGGTCGGCGGCCCGGAGGACATCCGCAAGGCGGCGAAAGAAGTCGGCGACTCGCCCCGCGACCTGAACTACCCGCACCTCGTCCCGGTCTTCCTGACGATCGCCCTCGGCGTCGCCGTCGGCCTTTTCCCGATCCACCTGCACGGGATGCCGGCCCCGGTGAAGCTCGGCCTCGCCGGCGGCCCGCTTCTCGTCGCGATCCTCCTCTCCCGCGTCGGCCGGATCGGGCCGCTCGTCTTCTGGCTCCCGATCAGCGCGAACTTCATGCTCCGCGAGATCGGCATCGCCCTCTTCCTGGCGGCCGTCGGCCTCCGGTCGGGCGCGGGCTTCGTGGAGACCCTCGTGAAGGGGCCGGGGCTGACCTGGATGGCCGTCGGCGCCGTCATCACCCTCGTTCCGATCCTCGTCGTCGGGGCGGTCGCGCGCGCCGCGTTCCGCGTCAACTTCCTGACGCTGATCGGCGTCCTGGCAGGGAGCATGACCGACCCGCCGGCCCTCGCCTTCGCCAACGGCCTCGCGGGCTCGGAGGCGCCGACGCTCGGCTACGTCTCGGTCTACCCGCTCACGATGATCCTGCGGATCGTCTCGGCGGAGGTCCTCGTCCTTCTCCTGGCCCGGTGAGGCGCGCCAGACCGGAAGCCACGCGAGGTCAGATGCGCTTCCTCAGGAGGAGGTTCGGGCGGCGGTAGACGACCTGGAGCCGCCGTCCGCCCCCCCCCTCCATCCTGGCCCCCTAGGCCTAGCGCCCGTTCGACGGGCGCGAATAATGCCGCCCGTGTCCGAACGCCGGCGCGTCATCGCGTTCCTCGTCCTCGCGGCCGCCAGCCTTCTCCCGTGGATCGGGCCCGCGACGGCGCTCGCCGGCGGAATCGGCTTCAGCCTCGTCGTGGGGAACCCTGCACCAGCGAGGACCGCCCGCTGGAGCAAGGTGCTCCTGCAGGCGTCGGTCGTCGGGCTCGGCTTCGGCCTCAGCCTCGGGACGGTGCTGCGGGTCGGCGCAGGGTCGGCGGTCTACACGGTCGTGGGGATCGCGGTCACGCTGGCCACAGGGGCGCTCCTGGGCCGGATCGCCGGGACGTCGGGCCCCCTGTCGACCCTGATCTCGTTCGGCACGGCGATCTGCGGAGGGAGCGCGATCGCGGCGATGGCCCCCGTCGTCAAGGCGAAGAGCGACGAGATCGCCGTCTCGCTGGCGACCGTCTTCACGCTGAACGCGGCCGCGCTCGTCCTCTTTCCGATGATCGGGCACGTCCTCCACCTGGGCCAGGGAGAGTTCGGCCTCTGGGCGGGGCTCGCGATCCACGACACGAGCAGCGTCGTCGGCGCGGCCTCGGCGTTCGGCCCGGAGGCGCTCGTGGTGGCGACCACCGTGAAGCTGACGCGAGCTCTCTGGATCATGCCGTGCGTCCTCGGGGCCGCGTTCCTGACCCGCTCGGACCAGAAGGCGAAGCTCCCGCTCTTCATCGCCGGGTTCGTCGCCGCCGCCGCGATCCGGACGCTCCTCCCCTCGCTCCAGCCCCTCTGGGGAGTCCTCGTCGCCGTCGCGCGCCAGTCTCTCGTCCTCACGCTCTTTCTGATCGGGACCGGCCTGACGCGGGACGTTCTGCGGCGGGTGGGCGTCCGTCCCCTCGCCCAGGGAGTGGTCCTCTGGCTCCTCGTCAGCGGCGCGACGCTCGCCGCGATCGTCACGGGGCTCATTCCGGCCCTCTGAGGCGGCGCCCGGGCGCGCAGAGTGTAGAACGTAGACCAGACCCCCTGGGCTGGGGCGCAGGCTCAGCGTCGCTTCAGCTCCTCGCAGAACCCCGTCACGAGCGCCACGGCGACGTGCCGCCGGTACGCCGCCGTCGAGCGAATGTCGTCGATCGGCGAGACGTCGGCGAGGACCGTCGCCTCGATCTCGCCCGGGGCGATCCCGGCGAGCGGCCGGGAGAGGCCGAGGGCGCGGGTCGCGGGGAGGAAAGCGACGGTCGGGGCGACGGATGCCATGCCGAGGCCGAGGCGGGTGCAGCGGCCGTCTTCCACGACGGCGACTCCGGCGAGGGCGACCTTCGAGATCGCCTGCGCCTGGCGGGTTCCGACCTTTCGCCAGACGTACGGGGCACCGGCGGGCGGGAGCGCGATCTCGACCGCCTCGATCAGCTCGTCGGGGGCGAGGACGCTTTTCCGGTACCCGGTGTAGAAGCCCGCGAGCGGGACGCGGCGCGCGCCGCGGACGCTCCGGAGGAGGAGCGTCGCGTCGAGGGCCGCGAGGGCCGAGACGCCGTCGGCGGCGGGGGAGCCGGACGCGAGGTTGCCGGCGAGGGTGCCGCGCGCCTGGATCTGGAGGGCGCCGACGTCGCGGGCCATGGCGGCCAGGAGCGGACAGCGGGCGGCGACGCGGGCGTCCCTGCGCAGCTCGAGGTAGGTGACGGCGCCGCCAATGCGAAGCGTGTCAGCGTGGAGCGTGTCCCCGCCGGGCTCGTCACCGTCGAGCGTGTGCCCGTCGAGCGAGATCCCGCCGAGCCCGTCGAGGCGGGAGACGTCGACGACGAGCGGGAGCGTCCCTGCGGTCTCCGGCGGGGCGACGTGCCTCTCGACGAACCAGTCGGTTCCGCCGGCGAGGAGGACGGTCTTCTCGCCGCGCGCGGCGCGCCCGGCGAGGAGGTCGAGGGTCTCGGGAAGATCCCTCGGCGTGAAGAAGGGGTGGAGCGGGAGGCCGGCGACGCTCACGGGCGGACCTCGCGGCGCCGGGCGCCTTCGGTGATCGCGTTGACGATCCGCTGGTAGCCGGTGCAGCGGCAGACGTTGCCGGCGATCGCCTCGCGGATCTCCCCGTCGGTCGGCGCCGGCTTCTCGCGGAGGAGCGCCTCGGCCGAGAGGAGCATCCCGGGGGTGCAGATGCCGCACTGCGCGCCCCCCTCGGTCACCATCGCTTCCTGCAGCGGCGTCAGGTGCTGCGCGTCACCGAGCCCTTCGACCGTCGTCACCTCGCGCCCCGCGCACTGGCCGAGGGCGACGAGGCAGGAGTTCACCGGGACGCCGTCGAGAAGGATGGTGCAGGCGCCGCACTCCCCCTCGCCGCACCCTTCCTTCGTTCCGGTCAGGCCGAGCCGTTCGCGCAGGACGTCGAGGAGGCGGGAGGCGGGAGGCGCCTCGAGCGTGAGGAGGGAGCCGTTGACCGTGAGCGTCACGCTCATCGCGCGTCTCCCTTCAGAGAGGCTTCGAAGAGGTCTTCGGGGAGGAGCGGGACGCGGTCGAGGACGAGGCCGGTCGCGTGCTCGATCGCGGCGGCGACGGCGGGCGCGCCGCCGTCCATCGGCAGCTCGCCGACCCCTTTCGCGCCTCCTGGGCCGCGGGAATAGGGGGCCTCGACGAGGATGGTCGTGAACGGGGGCGCGTCGAGGCTCGTCGGGACGATGTAGTTCGTCATTCTCGGGTTCAGGATCTTTCCGTCACGCGTCACGAGCTTCTCCGTCAGCGCCCAGCCGATCGCCTGGAGCGTCCCCCCCTCGACCTGGCCCGCGCAGAGGGTCGGGTTCATCACGCGGCCGACGTCGACGGCGGCCCAGAAGCCGGTGACCTTCGTCTCGAACGTGTCGAGGTCCACCTCGACCTCGGCGATGTCGCAGGCCCAGCCGTAGGCGGGATAGGCGTCGCCCGAGTAGGTCGCGTCGTCCCAGACGACGCCGGGGGGCGGCTCGTACTGGACGAGGGCGGTCGCCCGGGCGGGGTCGGCGGCGAGGCGCTCCCACGCCTCGGACCGGGAAAGGCCGCGCGCCGTCGCTTCCTGGCCGACGCGGGCGCGCAGCTCGGTCGCGGCGCGCTCGGCGATCGACCCGACGACCATCACCGTCCGCGAGGCGACGGTCGGGCCCGAGTCCGGGACGTTCTTCGTCGACGGGACGGCGAAGTCGACGGCGTCTACCGCGATGCCGAGGGCGTCCGCCACGATCTGGCGGAAGACGGTCTCGGTTCCCTGGCCCATCTCGGTCGAGGCGGTCCGCACGAGAGCCCGTTCGCCCGGCAGGAGGTCGACGGCGATCTTCCCCTTCAGGTACTTCTCTCCCGAGCCGGTGAAGCCGGCGCCGTGGAGAAAGACGGCCGCGCCGATGCCGCGGGCGAGACGCCCAGTGACGACCGGCCCGCGGGCGCGCTTCTCCACGAAGCCGCTCGCGGCGATCGCCTTCTCGACGCACTCCTCCACGCCGACCGACTCCTTGAGCGTCTGCCCCGTCGCCGTCGTGTCGCCGAGGCGGAGGAGGTTCTTTCGCCTCAGCTCCATCGGGTCGAGTCCGAGCGTCCGCGCGATGCGGTCCAGGTGCCGCTCGATCGCCCAGATCGTCTGCGGGGCGCCGAAGCCGCGGAAGGCGCCGTTCGGGGGCGTGTTCGTCGCGACGGCGAGCGCCTCGACGTGGACGTCCTCCCAGCGGTAGGCGCCGCAGGCGTGGAGCGCGCCGCGGGAGAGGACGACGGGGGTGAGGGTGACGTAGGCGCCGCCGTCGAAGAGGACGCGGATGGAGACGGCGCGCAGCGTCCCGTCGCGGTCGCAGCCGGTGGCGATCTCGACGCGCGAGGGGTGCCGCTTCGTCGAGGCCTCGACGTCTTCCTGGCGGCCGTAGACGAGCTTGACGGGGCGTCCCGACTTCTTCGCGAGGAGGAGGGCGTGGAGGGCGAGGATCGTCGGGTACTCCTCCTTGCCTCCGAACCCGCCGCCGGTGACGGCCTGCGTCACGTCGACGCCGTCGTCGGGGAGGCCGAAGACCCCCTTGATCCCCTTCTGGACGTAGTAGGGGCACTGGAGCGACCCCTCGACGTGGGCGCCCTCCTCGTCCCAGAAGGCGATCATCCCGTTCGGTTCGATGTAGACGTGCTCCTGGGCGCCCGATTCGTAGACGCCTCGAACGACGACCTCGCACCCGTCGACGACGCCGGGGCCCGCCGTCCCGCCCTTCCCCTTCGTGATGAGGTAGCGTTTCGAGACGTTGTCGGGAGGGCGGATCACCTCGCGCGCGGCGAGGGCGTCGTCGATCGTCAGGACCGGCGGGAGAGGCTCGACCCGGAGCGCGACGTGCCGCAGCGCCTTCTCGAGCCGGAGCCGGTCCTCGCAGGCGAGGAGGGCGACCGGCTCGTAGGCGTGGCGGATCTCGTCCCTGGCCAGGACCGGCTGGTCGGTCTCGATGATCGGGACGGAGTTGACCGGGACGTCTTCGGCGGTGACGACGGTGATCCCGCTCCAGTCGAACGCGGGGTCGAGGTCGACGCCGAGGAGGCGCCCGCGCGCCACGTCGCTCCGGACGGTCGCGCCGTGAAGCATCCCGGGCAGAACGAGATCGTCGACGTAACGTGCCGAACCGGCCGCCTTCGCGGGGCCGTCGACGCGGGGAACGGATTTTCCGACAGAGGGGGCCATCGAGCGAGTCTACCCGCTCGAGGGGCGCGCCGTCAGCCGCTCGAAGGGCGGTCGAGTATCTGCCGGAGAGCCGGCTCGAGGCTCCCGAAGCGGAACGGGAAGCCGAACGCGGACGCTTTCGCGGGGAGCACGCGCTGTCCCTCGAGGACGAGGGCGGCCATCTCTCCCATCGCGAACCGGATCGCGAAAGCCGGTGCCGGGGCGAAGGAGGGCCGGTGAAGGACCCGTCCGAGGGTCGCGGCGAACTCCTTCATCCGGACGGGAGCGGGGGCCGTGGCGTTGACCGGCCCGTCGAAGCGGGGGTCCTCGAGCGACGCGACGAGAAGGGAGACGAGGTCGTCGCGGTGGATCCAGGGCATCCACTGCCGGCCGGTCCCCAGAGGCCCGCCGAGGCCGAGGCGGAAGGGGAGGAGCATCTTGGCGAGCGCTCCTCCCTCCTCGCCGAGGACGACGCCGGTCCGCGGCAGGACGAGGCGGACCCCGCCGGGCGCGGCGCGGCGCGCCGCCTCCTCCCAGGCGACCGTCGTCTCGGCGAGGAACCCGGTGCCCGGCGCGCTCGCCTCGGTCAGCTCCTCGTCCCCGCGGTTGCCGTAGAAGCCGACGGCCGAAGCGTTGACCAGAACCGAGGGGCGCCTCCGGGCGGAGCGCAGGGCGGCGCCGACGTCGGCGGCGGCCCGGAGACGGCTTTCGACGATCCGGCCCTTCGCGGCCTCGGTCCAGCGCTGGGCAATCGTCTCCCCGGCGAGGTTGTAGACGGCTTCGGCGCCGTCCACGGCGGACGGCAGGTCGGTCCAGGAGACCGCGCGAGCCCCCGGGGGAACCCGGGAGCTCGCGGCGTCGCGCGTCACGACCGCGACGTCGCGGCCCCGGGCGCGGAGCGCAGCGACGAGCGCGCGTCCCAGAAAGCCGGTCCCGCCCGTGACGACGATCATGCAGAGCTAGTCCGTCAATTCTCCCCGCGGCGGATTCTGTCGATCGCCCGGTCGCGGTCGGCTTCGATGCGCGACCGGTCGACCTGGTACCCCTCCTCGGCCTTCTCCCGCTCGGAGGGGTCGACGACTTTCCGCAGGGCGTCCCTGAAGAGGATCTCCCGCTCTGCGAGGCGGGACGTCGCGACGGAGCGCGCTTCGGCGATGGCGGCTTTCTGGGCGTCGGAGAGGTGCGTCTCCTCGATGCCGGCCTCGTGGTCGGCCGCCCGGAGGCGTTCCATGGCGAGGTCGAGGGCGGACTTGGGTGCGTTCGACATGGGGGCATCGTAACGTCGAGCCGGTGCGTAGAGGTCCTGTGAACGCTTTTCTCGGCGCTTCCCTGGCGTTTCTGCTCTCCGGGGCGGCCGGAGCGCAGCCGGTCGGCCCCGCCGCCGGGCCGGAGGAGCTGCCGTTCACCGCAGAGGAGCTGATCCGGAAGGTGGCCGTCGCCCAGGGGCGGGTCGACCGGTCGCTCAACAACTACACCTTCGACCAGATGGAGGTGCGGACGACGTACGGCAGGGACGGCAGACGGAAGGAGACCCGTCGCCGACTCTTCCATTACGACTCGGGCGAAAAGCCCGGGGAAGCGTCCCGCGAGCTGATGGAAATCGACGGCCGGCCTGCCACGGACGAGGAGAAGCGCGACCAGGCGGCGGAGGACGCGAAGGCGGAACGCCGGCAGGTCGAGCGGCGCGCCGAGGCGAACGCTTCCCGGCCCCCCGCCGTCTCCGGCGAGGAGGAGGATCCCCTCGTCGGGCCGAGGCGCCTTTCCGACCTGATCTCCCGGTTCGACTACAGGCTCGAAGGATCCGTCGAGGAGGACGGGCGCCTCCTCTACGCCCTCGAGTTCTTCCCGAAGCCGGGCCTTGCGGCCGCCTCGCTCGGCGACCGGGCCCTCAACGCCCTCGCCGGCCGCGTCCTCGTCGACGCCTCCGACTTCCAGGTCGTCTCGGTCGCGGCCCGGCTCGTGCGGCCGGTCAAGGTCGCGGGCGGGCTCGCGGCGAACGTGAAGGGGGCGGCGATCACGTATCGCGGGGCCCGGCTGCCGCACGGGATCTGGTTCCCGTGCGTCGTCGACCTCCGCCTCGACGGGAAGACGGCCCTCTTCTTCCGGCTCGACACCTCGTTCCGGGCCGAGTTCTCCGGCTTCGCCCGCTTCTCGGTCGAGACCGACAGCGCCGTGGGCGACGGGAGCCGCCCCTCCGTACAATCCCCCCGATGACTCCTTCCAAGCGACGTCTCGTCTTCGCCGCGGTCTTCGTCGGGGCCTTCGCCGGCTTCTTCTTCGCGTTCCGCTCGGCCCTCGTCCCGGCGACCCACGCCGACCACGACCACGGGCTCCTGAACATCGACGCGGGAGGCCACCTCGACGTCCAGACGCGCGACGGGAAGGGGCGCAACCTCGTTGGCGCGCCCGGGAAGGTCCTGGTCGTCCACTTCGCCGACCCCCAGGAGGGCGCCGCGGCCGACGAGCTCCGGGGGCTCTTCGCCTACCAGGAGGCCTGGAAGCAGGAAAAGGGCTCGGAGATCGTCGTCGTCGTGAAGACGGCCTCCTTCGCCACGCTCGACGCCTGGCTCGCCAGCAATGGCCTCGTCCCGCCGGTCCCCGCCTCCCTGACGGTCGATCCGGAAGGGGAGACGACGAAGAAGTTCAACAGCAAGCGGCCCCTCGAGACGATGTTCTTCGGCCCGGACGGAAAGCTCGCCTCCCAGGCGCGGGGCCGTCTCGACTGGAACCGCGACGCCCGGCCCCGGATCGTCGAGGCGGGGGCCGGGGCGAGCATCGAGTAGGCGAGAGAAGGCGAGAGAAGGCGAGAGAAGAGAGAGCTACCGGATCGTCAGGGGCGGGGCGGTCAGAACGCCCTGTCCTTCGGCCTCGATCTGTCGCAGGGCGGGCCGGAGCGGCTCGAGGAGCTTCACGAGGGCGGTGAAGGAGCTCTCGTCCTCCTCTTCGCCGGAGAGCCTCGTGGCGAGCGTCTCGAACGGGTTCTTCTCCGCCGGGAAGACGACGACCTTCACCTTCTCGCCCGCGGGGATCTTCGCCGCCGCCTTCGCGAGCTTCAGCGCGGTGGAATAGCCCCCCAGCTCGTCGACGAGGCCGAGGGCCTTCGCGTCCTCGCCGGTCCAGACGCGCCCCTTCGCGATCTCGAGGACCTTCTCCTTCGGGAGCTTTCGCCCCTCGGCGACCTTGGACGTGAAGTCGTCGTAGATCCGGTCGAGCCAGGCGTTGAAGCGGAGCCACTCGGCGGGCGAGAAGCCCTTCGAGGCGTTCCACATGTTCGCGTTCGCGCCCACCGCGACCTGGTCGAAGGTCAGGCCGACCTTCTCCCACATCGCCGGGGTGACCATCTTTCCGGCGAGAACGCCGATCGACCCGGTGATCGTCCCGGGCTGGGCGACGATCTTGTCCGCGGGGATCGCCACGAAGTAGCCGCCCGAGGCCGCCACGTCGCCCATCGAGACGATCACGGGCTTCCCCGCCTTCTTCGCCAGGACGACCTCGCGCCAGATCGTGTCGGAGGCGACGTAAGAGCCGCCGGGGCTCGAGACGCGAAAGAGGATCGCCGCGACGTTCCCGTCCGCGACCGCGGACCGGATCGCCTTCGCCACCGTTTCCGAGCCCATCGTCTGCCCGCCCGTGAGCGGGTTGCTGCTGCTCCTGCCGCGGACGACGTTGCCGACCCCGTAGACGAGGGCGATCGTCCGTTTCCCCTCGGCGTGCGGCCGCCCCTCCCGCTTCAGGTAGGCCGGGAGGCGGAGGAAGCTCGCGTCGGCGCCCCCCTTCTTCACGAGCGTGGCGTGCACCTCGTCGCGGTAGGCGAGGCCGTCGACGAGCCGGGCCTCTCGCGCCTCGGGGCCGAGGTAGGGGCCGCGGTCGATGGCGGCGCGGACCTCTTCCTTCGTCATCTTCCGCCCCTCGGCGATCCCCCTGACCATCTGCGAGTAGACCGAGTCGAGGAGAGTCTTCGTCGCCTCCCGGTGGGCGTCGGTGAACTTCGTCTCGGTGTACTGGTTCATCGCGTTCTTGAACTCGTGCCGCTGGCCGAACTCGGGCTTGACGCCGAGCTTGTCGAGGGCGCCGCGGAAGAACGGGCTCTCGGCGACGAGGCCGTTGAGGCCGAGGTCGCCGGAGGGCTGGAGCCAGATCTCGTCGAAGGCGGTGGCGAGGTAGTAGGAGCCGTTGCCGGGCCCGAACTCGCCGAACGTCTCCGAGTAGGCGAAGGCGAACTTCTTCTTCGCCCGGAAGGCCTTCACGGCGTCGCGGATCTCCTGGATCTCGGCGACGCCGAGCGGCGCGGCGCCGAGTCGCGCGACGAGCCCGACGACGTGCGGGTCGTCCCCCCCCTTCTCGAGCCCGTCGACGACGTCGCGAAGGGAGAGCGGCCGCTCTCCTCCGAAGGCGGAGAAGGGATCGGCGGGCGACGTCTCCGGGATCCCGCGCTCGAGGTTGAGCTCGAGGATCGTCCGGTTCGGAACTGGCGGCCTTCCCCCGGCGCTGACGAGGATGCGGGCGCCGGCGCCGACGAGGATGACGCCGAAGACGGCGATGACGAGCACGACGACGAGGAGACCTCTTCCGCCCTTGGCCATGAGACCCTCTTGGCCGCCCGGCTCCGAGGCCCGGCGGCGCGGGCGATTATCGGCCCGGGGTCGGCCCGGCGTCTCTTTCCCGATCCCTGTAGAACGTCAGGAGGGCGGCGGCCGCCCCCGCCCCGCCAGCCACGGCGGCGACGAGGAGGGCGCCGAACGGGGCCGGCTTCAGCACGTGAAGGGCGGCCGCGCCGGCCGCCAGGGAGGTTGCCGCGAGGATCGCCGGCCCGGTGACCGCCGGGAGGAAGGGGCGGAAGGGGCTCGAGCGAAAGACGAAGCGGTGCAGGAGGAGGCCGCGCAGAAGCGAGGAGCCGAGGATGGCGAGGACGGCGCCCACCTCCGCGTACGACGGGACGAGCGCGGCGAGGAGGGCCACGAACGCCGTCACGCTGGCGACTCCCGCTCGGAGGACCTCCACGGGTCGGCGTCGGGCGATCAGGACGAGGTCGAGATAGTCGAAGAACGATGCGAGGAAGCTCGCCAGGGCCAGGAGCCGGAGGACGGGGGCCGCCACCTCGTACGTCGGGCCGAAGAGGAGGCCGAGGAGCGGGGCGGGGGCGAGGAGACAGACGGCGAGAAAGGGCCAGACGAGGGCAAACGCGAAACGGCGGGTCGAGACGTGCATCGAGGCGAGGCGGTCGTCCTCGCCCCGGGCGACGGCCGCCGACGCCGAGGGGAGATAGCCGTGCGACGAGGCCTGCCTAACGAGATCCAGGACGCGCGTCAGGCCCCGCGCGATGCCGTAGAGCCCGACGACGGCCGGGGACGCGATTGCGCCGAGAACGACGACGTCGAGCCAGAGGGCCGCCTGCGTGAGCGCCTCCGTCGCCGCGAACGGGAGGAGGACCGGCACGAGCGGCTCCCCGGGCTCGCGGGGCGCCCCCGACAGCCAGCCCTTCGCACCGACGTAGGCGACGAAGAGGATCTCCGCCGCCAGGGAGCCCGCGGCGAAGCCGGCCGCGATCCCGAACGAGGTCGGCTTGCCGGCGAGGAGCACGGCCCCGACGCCGACGACCCGGAGGATGCCGCCGCCGGTGTCCCGGACGAGAGCGCGCCCGAGGGAGTCGCCGAATCCCCGTGAGACGCCGAGCGCGGCGCCGCCGGCCGCGAGGCCCAGGGCGACGGGGGAGAGCGGGAGGAGGACCCGATCGAGACCCTCCTGGCCGAGGAGGAGGGCGAGCGGCGCCGCGAGAACGGCCAGCAGCGCCGCCGCGAGTCCCCCCGCCGCGAGCGCCAGGAGCTGGCCCCGGCGCGCGAGCCGGCGCGCCCCTTCCTCGTCGCTCCGGGCGCGGAGCTCGGCCACGCGCTGGGCGATGGCGGAGTTCGTGCCGAGGCCCGCCATCGAGCCGATCGGGGTGACGATGGCGATGCCGAGGAGGACGAGCCCGAGCGCACCCGGATCGAGCGCGCGCGCCATGACGATGCGCAGGACGAGGCTCCCGAGGAGGGCGGCACCCCCCCCGGCGAGGACCGAAACCGTGGAGACGAGGATGGCGCGGCGTGCGCCGGGGCCGGGCGGCACGCTGGGAGGGTACCCCCCGGCAGGCCTCGCCGAAAGCTCCGTGAGCCTTCACCCGGATTCTTTCGGCGTGCGAGACTCCCCGGGATCATTCCCGACGAGCGTTCCCGAACCCGAAAGGAGGCCGCATGACCCGTGCCCGCTGGATGACCGTCCCCGTTCTCGCCCTGGCCCTCGCCCTGCCCGCCGCCGCCCAGGGGCCGGCGAAAGGGACGAAGGAGGCGAAGCCTGCTTCCCGGCCCGCCGCCGCGCCGAGCCCGGAGGAGATGATGAAGGCCTGGACGGCCTACATGACGCCGGGCGAGCCGCACGCGCATTTCGCCAAGCTCGCCGGGAGCTGGACGACGACGACGAAGTCGTGGATGGACGCGGCGAAGCCGCCGGAAGAGACGGTCGGAACCTGCGAGTTCCGGATGGTCCTCGGGGGCCGCTACCTCGAGCAGAAATTCGAGGGGTCGATGATGGGAGCGCCCTACTCCGGAATGGGCTTCACCGGCTACGACAACGTGAAGAAGAAGTACGAAGCCTTCTGGATCGACTCCGCGGGAACCGGCATGCTGATCCTGACCGGCGTCCCCGACAGGGCGGGCAGGAAGACGGTCTACACGGGCTCCATGGTCGACCCGACGAACGGGAAGAAGGTCGCGCTCCGGTCGGTCGACACCGAGATCGACGCCGACAACCTCCTCTTCGAGATGTGGATGTCGGGCCCCGACGGGAAGATGGGGAAGTCGATGGAGATCCGCTACACGCGGAAGAAGTAGCGGCAAGAGACGGCCCGGGCCTCGCCCGCGACGGATGCCGCGGGCGGGGCCGGGGTCCCCGTCAGGGCGCGATCATCGCCTCCCAGACGGCGCGCGACATCTTCCTCGTCGTCTCGACGACCCGCTTCCGCCCCTCCTCGCTGGCGCCGAAGTCGGTCGCCAGGAGGACGAGGACGTACTCGCGCCCGTCGGGGAGGCGGACGAAGGCCGCGTCGTGCTGCACCTTCGAGATGCTCCCGGTCTTGTGCGCCACGACCGCCCCCGCCTGCTTTGGAATGCCCGCCGGGATCTGGTCGTTGAATTCCTGGGCCGCGAGGATCTCGAAGGCGAGACGGCGGGAGTCGGCCGAGAGCTTCGGCGACGTCACGGCCGCCTCCACGAGGGTCGCCATCCCCTCGGCGTCCGTCTCGTTCGAGATCCCGGCGTCGTAGGCCTTCGTGTCCTCGACCATGCGCCTCACCTTCACCGAGGGGGCGCCGAGGGCGTCGACGAAGGCCTGGACCTGCCTGGGGGGGCAGAGGCCGAGCATCAGGTTCGTCGCGAGGTTCGAAGAGCCGACGATCATCTGGCGCATCACGAAGTCGAGTCGCGCGGGCTTTCCGAGGTAGAGCGCGGTCCGGTCGTCGCTGCCGGCCTCGAGCGCGAGCCGGAACGGCGAGCCGTCGACGATGCTCGTGAAGCAGTCGACGACGGGAATGCCCGTCGAGAGGGAGAGCGTCCCCTCGTCGACGCGCCGAAGCGCCTCGAGGAGGACGGCCGTCTTCATCGTGCTCGCCGCGTGCATCGTCGTCGTGGCGTTCCTCCGGACGGTCGCGCCCGTCTGGAGGTCCTTCGCGACGATCCCGTAGGTCGCCTTCCCTTCCGCGGCCAGCGTGTCGAGGACCTTCCCGAGAGCAGCGGCCTTCGCCGGAGTCAGGCCGGCGGGGCGGGGGGCGCCCGGGAGCGCGGCGAGGCGCCGGGCGTAGCGGAAGCGGGGGGCCAGCCGGTCGCTCGCCCAGCGGCTCTCCTGCGTCGAGGGAACACCCCAGGCCGTCGCCTGCAGGACGTTTCCGTCGCCCGCCCAGAAGCCGACGTGGTCGATCTTCGCCTCCGTCCCGAAGAAGACGAGATCGCCCGGGGCGAGATCCTCGACGCGGATCGGGACGAGCTGGGGATCGCGGAAGCACATCTCCGAGCTGTTGCGCAGGAGGAGGATCCCGTGCCGCTCGAGGACGCGCCAGACGAGGCCGGAGCAGTCGAGCCCCCAGGGCGTCGTCCCGCCCCAGGTGTAGGGGGCGCCGAGGAAGCGCCGGGCCATCGCGAGCCACGACGCGGGGTCGAGGAGGGGCGGAGCCTCCCGGGGCCGTTCCGGCGCGACGTCCTCGCCCGCGGCCCAGCCGGTCCGCCCGTCCGGGAGGAGGATCTCCCGCCAGACGTGCCCCTCCTTCTCGACGGTCCGAAGCCCTCCGAGGCGCGCCCCGAGGGGGATCGTCGCGATCGGGGCGGAGGTCGTGAAGTCGGGGTCGCGGTAGACGTGCGCGAGGTTCGAGGTGACCTCGAGCCGCTGGGCCGGCCGGTCGGGAGGGGCGGGGCTGATCGCCGACTCCTCGATCCAGCCCCGGGTGCCGGAGCGGGTCTTCACGAACAGGAAGCGCCCTTCGGCGCGCGACGTCTCGACCGCCTCGCCGAGGATCGCCTGGTCCTCCACGGGCGCCAGCGCCTCGGGCCGGGCGAGGACGTTCGCGACGGGAACGACGACGACGGCGGCCGAAGGCGTGCCGGCGGGCGTGGCCGCGGGAGCGGGCGCGCCCTGGCCGGCCGCGCGGGTGGCCATGAGGAAGGCGAGGGATGCGGCCCGGAGGAGCCTTGGGGCGCTGGGGGAGCTCATCGTGGTCATAATCCTCGCATGACCACGCCGCTCACGCGCCGCGACCTCCTCGCCGCCTCGGGCTCTCTCGCCGCCTCCGCGCTCCTTCCCGCCATCGCCGCGGCCGCGCCCGCGAAGGCGGCGGCCGCCACGGGAGCGACGCTCTCCCTCGCGCCGATGCTCCTGAAGCTGCGGCACACCTGGACGATCGCGCGCGGCTCCTCGGACGAGAAGAAGAACGGGCTCCTGACGCTGGCGTCCGGCGGCATCACCGGCTACGGCGAAACGGCGGCGAACAAGCGCTACGGGCAGAGCTGGGAGAGCGGCGAGGCGGCCTTCGCGAAGGTGAAGTCGGCCTGCGAAGGGCTCTCTCCGTGGGAGCACCTCGCGTGGCTCGAGCGGGCCGAGGAGGCCGCCGGGGGCGACTCGCAGGTCGTCGCCGCCCTCGACATGGCGCTCTGGGACTGGAAGGGGAAAGCCGTCGGCCAGCCGGTCTGGAAGCTCCTCGGCGTCCCGACGGGACGGATGGCGCAGACGACCTTCTCCATCGGCATCGACACGGCCGAGGTGATGAAGGAGAAGGTGAAAGAGGCCGCGCCCTATCCGCTCCTCAAGGTGAAGGTGGGCCTTCCCACCGACGAGGAGAACGTCACGGCGATCCGCTCCGTGACGAAGAAGCCGATTCGCGTCGACGCCAACGAAGGCTGGGCGTCGCCGGAGGAGGCGCTGAAGAAGATCGCCTGGCTGAAGACGATGGGGGTCGAGTTCGTCGAGCAGCCCCTGCCGGCCGCGAAGAACGCGGAGATGAAGGCCGTGAAGGGGGCGGCGGTCCTGCCGCTCGTGGCGGACGAGTCGGTCCTCCACGCGAAGGACGTTCCGGCCCTCGTCGGACTCTTCGACGGCGTCAACGCCAAGCTCGCCAAGTGCGGCGGGATCACCCGCGCCTACGAGCTCGCGGCCCTCGGGCGGGCCCTCGGCTTCAAGCTGATGCTCGGCTGCATGATCGAGTCGTCCCTCGGGATCGCCGCCGCCGTCGCGGTGGCGCCCCTCTACGACTGGCTCGATCTCGACGGGAACCTCCTCGTGGCGAACGACCCGTGGAAGGGGCTGACGCTCTCGGACGGCCGCTGGGAGCTTCCCGGCGCGCCGGGGCTCGGAGTCGTCCCGGCCTGACATGGGGGCGGCCGGGCCGCGGCCGGTCAGGGCTCCGAAGCCGGCTCCGCGGGAGGCGGGACGAAGGGGCGGAGCGTCTCCGCGAGCGTGAGGCCCCGCCGGACGATCTCGTTCCACGGGAAGAGGGCTCCCGGGTCGACCTTGCGTCCGGGAGCGACGTGCTCGTGGCCCGCGATCCACGGAACCTCGAGGCCGAACTGCGCCGTCAGGACCCCGGTGAGCCGGGCCACGGTCTCGATCTGCGCGCGCGTGAAGGGAATCCGGTTCCCGTCGCCGGTGATCTCGACGCCGATCGAGGAGCGGTTCAGGACCGACCGGCCGTGGAGGTACGACGCCCCCGCGTGCCACGCGCGGTGCTCGAGCGAGACGAACTGGTAGAGCCTCCCGTCCCTGCCGACGAGGAAGTGCGAGGAGACGAAGCTGGCCGGGTCGAGGAAGAGAGCGATGCACTTCTCGTCCTCGTCCATCGCCGTGTGGTGGAGGACGAGCTCGGAGAGCGGATCGATCCGCCGCGCCTCGAACCCCTCCCACCACGAGTTCGGCATCGGGACGAGGCAGGCGTCCGACAGGTCGCCCCCCGCCTTCTCCCAGAGCTCCCAGAAGAGGCGGTCCGCGTCGCGGTAGACGCGCTCCAGGTGCGGCCCTCCGGCGCGGGCCTCGAGCGGCGTCAGCTCGACCCTGGGGAGCGCGGGCTGGAGCACGCGCTCCCCCGAGAGGTCGATCGGCGGGCGATCGGGGAGGTCCTTCGACCAGGCGTCGACGATCTCTTTGGCGATCTCTCCCATCGCCCGGCTCGCCTTCAGGGACGCTCCGGGCGCATCGGTGATCCGGTCGGCGAAGATCGCGAAGACGAACGTCCCCTTCGGTGTCGTCAGGACCCCCGAGTCGGCCCGCACGCCGTCCATCGTGCCGGTCTTTCCGGCCCAGCCGACCCCGGGGCCGGAGAGGAGGAGGCGCGGGATCCGGTCCCTCGTCCGGGGGTCCTTCGCCAGGCGCATGGCGAGGCGGCTCGACTCCTTGTCCAGGAGCGTGCCGGTCGCGGCCCGGCGCCAGAGCTCGGCCGTGTCGCGCGGCGTCATCCGGCCCAGCGGCTCCCACGACGCGTCCGCCTCGCGCGAGCCGAGGCCCGGGATCCGCCCGACGAGCTCGATTCCGGCGAGGCCGATCTCGGCCATGCGGCAGTTCACCGCGTCCGCGCCGAAGGCGTCGATGAAGTGGTTCGCGGCGGTGTTGTCGGAGAGGACGAGCATGATCCGCAGGAGGTCGCGCTGCGTCGGGGCCAGGCCCGCCCCGAACTCGTCGAGGATTCCCGAGCCGGCGGCGACGGCGGGGCCGGACATGAGCCACCGCCCGGAGAGCTCGAGCGTCCCCTCGCGGCTCCTGGCGAGCGCCTCGACGAGGAGGGCGAGCTTGACGACGCTCGCTCCCTCGAACGTCTCGGTGTCGCGCCAGCGCAGCTCGCGCCCGCTCTCGACGTGGAGCGCGGCGATCCCCATCCGGGCGCCGCTCTCCTCGGCCCGGGCGGCGACGCGCCGGGCGAGCGGCTCGGAGAAGGGAATGGCCTTCGGCCCGGGAGGAGAGGCGGTCGAGCAGGCGAAAAGGAGCGGGAGAAGCGCGCCGAGCGCCACGCCCGGGCCGCACCTCATGCGGACGGCTCTTCGGGGGGCGCCGCGGGGACGACGCGGTTCTTTCCGCTCGCCTTCGCCTCGTAGAGGGCGCCGTCGGCCTTCCGGACGAGGTCGTCGCCGTTCGGGGAGGTGGGCTTCAGGGCGGTCGCGACGCCGAGGCTGATCGTCACCTGGAGCCGCAGGCTCCTGGCCGCCCCGTCCCGGCCGGAGGGGAAGCGCGGGAGGTCGTAGAAGGCGTCGTTCTCGACCGCGATCCGGAGCCGTTCGGCGACGATGACGGCGCCCGCGGCGTCGGTCTCGGGGAGGAGGGCGAGGAACTCCTCGCCCCCCCAGCGTCCGACGAGGTCGCACGTCCGGAGGGTGGCGCGAAGGACGAGCGCCGTCCGCCGGAGCATCTCGTCTCCGGTGTGGTGGCCGTGCTCGTCGTTGAAGACGGAAAAGTCGTCGATGTCGATCATCACGACCGAGAGAGGAGGCGTCGGCATCATCTCCGCCGTGTCGCCCCGCTGGAGCGCGAAAGCTCCCGACCGGCGGCGCAGCCGTTCCCACTCGCGGCGGAGGGCTTCCTCGGTGGCGCGACGATTCGGGAGACCGGTGAGGTAGTCGGTCCGGGCCGAATTGACGAGCGCCGTCACGTCGTGGAAGACGACGAGCTGGAGAAGCCCCACCGGAAGCTCGACGGCACGGATCGCCATCTGGACCTCACGGCGCTTGCCGTCCGGCAGGGCGAGGGCCGTCTCGAACGAGTCGCGGGCGGGGGAGGCGAGGAGCCGGGCGAGGCGGGGCCGCTCGGAGAGCGCGACGACCTCGAGGAGGAGGCGCCGGCCGACGAGCTCTTCCCTCGTCGTTTCCACGAGCCGGAGCGCGGCGTCGTTGGCGTGGACGACGAATCCGTCGCGGAGCGTCACGAGCGCCTGCCCGGCGTCGGAGAGGGCGTCCATGAGGGCCGTCTTCTCGAGGAGCTCGGTGCGCCGGCGCGCCTCGTCGCGTCCGCGTTGCAGCGCCTGCCCCACCTGGGGCGCGAGCGTTCCGAGGAGCTCGGCGTCGGCCGAGTCGTGCTCGGCACCGCCCGAAGCCCAGGCGACGAGGACGCCGAGCTCGTCGCCGAGGGGCGCGCCGAGCCAGGACGTCCCGGAGATCCCCGCGGTCGCGAGCCGGCCGGCGGCGTGCGCCGCCTCCCAGGCCGAGGGCGCGAGGCAGACCGGGCTCCCGACGGCCAGGACGTGCCCCGCCACGGCCCAGATGGCCTCCTTCACGTCGTCCCCGAGCGATTCGGGGGCCGAATAGAGAAGCTCGACCCGGGCCGTCTCGGGGTCGAAGCCGACGACGGCGAAGCACTGGGCGGGGAGAAGCCTCGCGAGAAGGGCGTGGACGACGGGGAAGAGCTGTGCCGGGGCGGGCGACTCGCGAATGGTCCGGAGGAGGGCGAGAAGGCAGTCGTGGAGGGCCGCGGACCGGCGCTCGGCCGTAACGTCCCGGGCGACGACTGCGAGCCCCCCGGCGACCGGGGTCACGGAGAGGGCGTTGAAGAAGATGGAGCCGTCGAGCCGGCGCTGGCGCACGCACCCCTCGAATCCGTCGGAGAGGGACTCGGGGAGCGGTGAAGGGGCGCCCAGGCGTGCGACGACGAGGTCGCGGAGAAGGACGTCCTGGAACGTGCCGGGGGGAACTCCGTGCAGGTCGTGGAACGCGGAGTTCGCCCAGGTGATGCGTCCGGAAACGTCCGCAAGGGCGAGCGCCGCGTCGACAGAGACGAAGGCGCGCGCGAGGCTCTCCCCAAGGGTCCCGTTTCCGGGCGAAAACGGCATAGCGTCTAAGGATAAGGCGTTCCCGGGCCGGGGTGCTGATTAGAATCGAGTCTTGGAGTCCTCCGGAGTCCCCGCCGCGCCCCCTGCCGTCCGGCTTGCGGCCCTCGACCTCTTCCGGGGGGCAACCGTTGCCGCCATGCTCTTCGTCAACAACCCGGGGAGCTGGGCCTTCGTCCTCCCGCCGTTCGGCCACGCGGAGTGGCACGGCTGCACCCCGACCGACCTCGTCTTCCCGTTCTTCCTCTTCATCGTCGGGACGGCGTCGGTCCTCTCGCTCGGCAAGCGGGCGACGCAGGGAGCCGCCCGAGGCGTCCTTGCCCGGCACGCTCTCCGCCGGGGAGGGACGATCGTTCTCGTCGGCTGGGCGCTGGCCTGGTTCCCCTTCACCCTCGAGCGTCTCCTCCGTCTCCGGATTCCCGGCGTCCTGCCGCGCATCGGCATCGTCTACGCCCTCGGGGCGCTTCTCCTCCTCGCTGCCCCGGTGCGGCGGAAAGCGGCCTTCCTGGCCGCCGCGGCGGCGCTCCTCCTCGCCCTCCACACCGCGCTCCTCTTCCTTCCGGGCTTCGACCTGACGAAGGAGGGGAACCTCCAGGCCGCTCTCGACCTCGCCCTCCTGAAGGGGCACCTCTGGAAGCCGGCGTGGGACCCGGAGGGGATCCTCTCGACCTTCTCCGCCCTCGCCACCCTGCTCACGGGGGCCCTGGCGGGCCTCCTCCTCACGTCGCGGGCCCCGCTGAAGGCGCGCCTCGCCGCGCTCGGCCTCGCCGGGGTGGCCGGCGTCGCCCTGGGCCTCGCCTGGCAGGCGCTCGGCCTTCCCCTCAACAAGGGGCTCTGGACCGGTTCCTACGTCCTCTTCTCCTCCGGCGCGGCCTGCCTGTCGCTCCTTCTCGCGCTCGTCCTCGTCGACCTCCTCGGCGTGAAGCGCCCCTTCGCCCCGCTCTTCACCTTCGGGACGAACCCGCTCCTGGCCTTCGTCCTCTCCGGCCTCCTCGCCAAGCTCCTCGGCCTGGTGAAGGTGACGGTCGCCGACGGAAAGGTCGCCTCCCTCCACAGGCTCCTCTTCGAGAGGGTCTTCGCGCACGCCGGGAACCCGTACCTCGCCTCGCACCTGCAGGCGCTGGCGATCCTCGCGGTCTGCTGGGCGGTCCTCCGGTACTGCGAGAAGCGCGGCTGGTACTGGAAAGCCTGATCAGCCCGAGGCGAGAAGCCGGTGAGGCGTCTCGGACGCCGCGTGCCGGGCCTGGGAGGCCGTCGCGACGCCGGAGGCGGCGAGCCGCTCGACGCAGTCGGGGAGGAGCGCCGCGCTCCCGGCCAGGGCTCCGGCGGCGTTGCGGACGGCCCCCTTCGTCACCGTGAGCGTCTCGCCCCAGACGAGGTGGTCGCCGTCGGGGAGGCCCGCGCACGGGGCCGCGTCGCTGACGAGGAGGTACCCGTCGGGACCCTTGCACCGTTTCACGAGGGCGAGCATCTGCGGCGAGAGGTGCTGGAGGTCGGCGATGACGTCGACCGTGACGCCGTCGGTCAGGAGGCCCCAGCCGACCGGCCCCGCGTCGCGGTGGTGGAGGGGCCTCATCGCGTTGGCGAAGTGGGTCATGTGCCGGGCGCCGCGCCGGAGCGCCTCGTCGAGCGTCGGGACGTCGGCCTCGGTGTGTCCGATCGAGACGACGAAACCCCGCTTCGCGAACGCCGAGACGAGGTCGAGCCCGCCCGGGATCTCCGGGGCGAGAGTCACCATCGACCGGCCCGGGAGATCCCCCGCCGCCTCGAAGAAGGCGCCGACGCGCCGCGCGTCGCTCCCGTCGAGGAGGCACTCCCGGTGCAGCGCGCCCGAACGGTTCGGCGAGACGAACGGCCCCTCGAGGTGGAGGCCGAGCGGCATCGCCCCCCGTCCGTCGCCCGGGCGGCGCGATCGGACCCAGGCCGAGAGCCGCGAGAGAACGGGCGGGAGCTCGTCGAGCGGGACGGGGACGAGCGTCGGGAGGAATCCCTCGACGCCGCGCGCGGCGAGCCCGAGGGCGAGGCGGTCGAGGCCGGCGTCGTCGGCCGTCAGGACGTCGACGCCGAAGGCGCCGTGGATGTGGAGGTCGAGGAGCCCGGTCTCCTTCATCCCGGCCCGGCCTCGGCTCGACCCTGTCCTGGCGCGGCCTGGCTCCTCGGGGCCCCGCCCGGCTCCTCGTCGAGGGCCCGCGCCACGTTTCCGTTCCGCGCGGCGAGCCGTTCCGCCGCGCCCTCGGCCGTCAGGCCCCACTTCCCGGCGACGAGCGCGACGGGCAGCACCCAGCCGGCCTTCTCGAGGAGCCGTTCGGCGGGCTCGGGGGGGAGCGAAAGGACGCGGCCGACGATGTCGATCGCGCGCCGCCTCAGCTTCACGTTCGTCGGCTGCATCGCGATCATCTCGCCGCCGTAGACGAGGCCGCGGCGCGCCATCACGGCGGTCGAGAGCATGTTGAGGACGAGCTTCTGCGCCGTCCCCGCCTTCATCCGGGTGGAGCCGCGGAGGACCTCGGGGCCCGTCTCGACGACGAGGGCCAGGTCGGCGAGGGAGGCGAGGCGCGAGTGGGGGGCGCAGACGAGGGCGACCGCGAGCGCCCCGATCCCCTTCCCCCACCGGAGCGCGCCGGCGACGTACGGGGTCGCGCCGCTGGCGGCGATGCCGAGAACGACGTCGCGCGACGTCACCCCGGCCCGCTTCACGTCCTCGGCCCCCTGCGCCTCGTCGTCCTCGGCCCCCTCGACGGCGTCGACGAGGGCCTCGCTCCCGCCGGCGATGAGGCCCGTCACGAGACGCGGCGCGACGCCGAACGTGGGGGGCAGCTCCGACGCGTCGAGGACGCCGAGCCGCCCGCTCGTACCCGCCCCGACGTTGATCCACTTCCCGCCGGCGTCGAGGCGCGCGGCGATCGCGTCGACCGCCCGTGCGATCTCCGGGAGGACGGGTCCGACGGCGCGGACCGCCTCGAGGTCGGCCTCGTGGATCGCCGCGAGGTACGCGAGCGTGTCGATCACGCCGCCTCGGCGAGGGCGAGGCGGATCGCGCCGATCTCGGGGATGAAGTCGGGGGGGCCGAGCCGGGCCCGGGGCGCGCCTTCGAGGAGCCGGGCCCGCAGGGGCGAGAGGACGAGGTCGCCCGCCACGAAGACCCCGCCGACGGTCGCGACGGTGACGGCGTCGCCGGCGATGCCGAGCTTGCGGAGGACGGTGAGCGCCGTGAGGGCCAGCTCCCCCCCCGCCCAGTGAAGGATCGCGAGCGCCGCCTCGTCGCCGTCCCGGGCCGCGTCGAGGACGACCGGGAAGTAGGCCGCGGTGTCGGTCGGCCCCGCGCCGGGGCGGAAGAGCTTCTGGATCATCTCGACGGCCGAGCGGGTCCCTTCCGTGGAGTGGAGCGCCTCGCGCATCTTCGTTCGCGGGCCGCGGCCGTCGACGTCCCGCGCGACGGCGGCGAGTCCGCGCCGGGCGATCTCGGAGGCCGACCCCTCGTCGCCGATGAGGGCTCCCCACCCCCCGGCCCGCTCCTCGAGGCCGTGCGCGTTGCGCCCGAAGCAGATCGCGCCGGTCCCTGCGATCAGGACCGCTCCCGAATCGGCGACGGGGTCGGCGAGGGCCCCGGCGAGGGCGATCCGCGCGTCGGTCGTCACGCGGACCCGGCCGGTTCCGTAGACCGCCTCCAGGGCGGCGACGAGCCGGCCCTTCATCGCCGAGGCCTCGACTCCCGCCAGGCCGCAGGAGACGACGGCGACGTCGGCGCGGGAGGCGCCGGCCGCCTCGAGTGCGTCGTCGATCGCCTCCGTGACGGACTGGACGAGGCGGGGGGTGGGGACGGTGGAGGCGTTCGCGGGGCCGGAGGCGCCGCGGCCGAGGGCGAGGAGGTCGGATGCGGTGACGATCGCGCGGGTCCGCGTCCCACCGCCGTCGACGCCGACGTAGAGGCTGGGCATGGGGGGATCGTAACGCCGCGTGGCCGGGGCCCGCCGACCGACGCCCTCCCGGCTCCGGCCGGCCCTTCCCCGGGGCCCGGGAGGAGCGTGCGTGAGGCGGCGGAAAAGGAAAGGGCCCGCGGATCGCTCCGCGGGCCCGGGTACCTCGCGGAAAGAGGCTGGCTAGAACTCGAGCTTGAGCTGGAACTGGAACCGGCGCGGGTCGTAGAACGTCTGGTACGTGCCGGGGTTCGCCGTGTGCACGTTGTCCTGGACGTTGTATCCGGTCTGGTTGTTGAAGAGGTTGAAGACGTCGACACGCGCCTCGATCCGGAAGGTGTCGCCGATCGGGAAGGAGTGCGTGAAGTTCAGGTCGAGCTGGTAGTGGTCGTCGGTCAAGCGAGAGCCGGCCGGCTCCGAGTAGCGGTTGGAGTCGCTCGTGCTCGTCGTCTGGGAGATGTACGGCTCGTAGCTGTGGTACTCCCACGGCTGGCCCGACTGGTAGATCGCGTACGCGCCGACGGAGCTCTTCCAGGGCAGGACGTAGGAGCCGTAGACCTTGAACTGGTGCCGGCGGTCGCCGCGGAGGTTGCCGTACTTGAAGTCCCAGAGCTGGCGGCCGGCGCCGTCGCCGATGTTCGACGAGCCGATGAAGATGTTGCTGTCGTTCCCCGTGCCGCTGCCGGCGCTGTTGTCCTGGTCGAAGTTGCCGTAGTAGTGGCTCCAGACGTAGGAGCCGCGGACGTAGGCGTTGCGGCCGTGCCACTCGGCCTCGAGACCGGTTTCGTAGTACTTCGTGAACGCGCCGTCGAGCGCGGCGATGACGTACGAGGAGCCGCCGATCTCGGCCCGGATCGCGGCCAGGTTCGGGATGTAGAGCTCCCTCGGGATCCCGGCGGGCGGGTTGTAGAGGAGGCGTGCGTCGTTGTTGGTGTCTTCCCAGAAATTGTCGGAGTAGCGGTAGCGGGCGTGAAGGCGGGCGTTCCACCCGTGGCCGAGGTCCTTCGTCGTGCCGATCATGAACTCGTCGGTCTTGCGGGGCTTGAGGCCGTCCACGAACATCTTGCCCGAGGAGCCGGCTTCCGGGGTGGAGCCCATGAACCTGCCGTTGGCGTCGAAGTAGGCGTTGATCGTCACGGCCGAGTTGCGGGCCCAGGACGCCGCGCGCGGCAGCGAGCCCGCCAGCGGGACGTAGCGGGCGAAGTTCCCGTACAGGGTGTTCGCCCCGCTGTACGCCCAGACGATGCCGAGCCTCGGCTGGAGCGTGTCGGCCCACTTGATCTCGTGCATCAGGTACTTGTTCCCGGGGGCGACCTCGAACCCGGAAACGGTGCCTTCCTTCTCCCGGAGGCCCTGTCCGTAGAGAAGGTCGTCACTCGCCAGAAGGCCGACGTTGACCGTCACGTTCGCCCACCGGATCGAGTCGTTCACCTCGATGTTGTGCGACACGTACTGGGAGTTGATGGTGGGCACGTTGAGGATGCCCTGCTGCTGCACCTGCGCCTGGTAGTAGACCGGCCTCCCGGCACAGGCCGTGGCGGCCGTCGGGCAGTTGATGCGGCCGCCGGGCACGGTGACCGAGCCCCACGCGTTGGAGGTCCTGTAGAGGTCTTCCTGGTCCTTGGAGAACTGGTAGCCGACGTGCAGGTTGTGGATCACGTTCTTGCCGAACGCGAGGTCGTAGCCGACCTGGAAGCTCTGCCGGTAGAAGTCGTCGTTGTCGTACTGCGACCCGCCGCCCACGCGGCCGCCGCCCTTGCTGACGCCGTCCTGGACGTATCCGTACCGGCTGATGATCGGGGCGATGAAGGCGTTGTAGGCCGTCGCGCCCGTGACCGGCACGGGGATGCTCACGAGCCCCATCTGGTCGAGCGCGTTGGGGTCGATGTGGACGCTGCCGTCGAGCGACGGCACGAGGGAGAGGGCGTTGTCGGGCCGGCCCACGTTCGGGTTCCGGAAGTCGGTGAGCTTGGCCGTCGCGTAGCTCCGGTCGTTGATGATCCAGGAGCCCTCGAGGATCGCGATCTTCTGCTTCGCCTCGTAGCCGTTGCTGGTAGAGGCGGCGAAGGACTCGCCCCCCACGCTGTTGCGTTCCGCGCGGTCCGAGGTCCGGTAGGAGCCGTTGAGGAGGATCGAGGCGCTCGGAGAGTAGGTGAGCTTGCCGAAGAACTCGTCCCGTGAGTTCTTGTAGTCCGCGACGTCGCCGTAGAGGTTCGCCCGGTTCTGGCGCGTGCTCTCAGGACGGTAGTAGGAGGCGTAGAAGAAGAGCCGGTCCTTCAGGATCGGGCCGCCGATGTTGGCGACCGCCCAGTTCTTGTCCTCTTCGAAGACGTAGGCGCTGGTGGTCTCGCGGGTGGCGACCGTGCTCTCGGGCTGGATCTGGTAGGAGAGGCCGCCGTGGAAGGCGTTGCTTCCGGAGCGGCTGACCGTGTTGACCGAGATGCCCGCGGAACGGTTGAAGTCGGTGGCGTCGGCGCCACCCTTGACGACCGCGACCTGCTCGATGTCGTACGACGACGGCTCGGCCGAGAGCGTGCCGAAGAGCGGCAGGGTCACGTTCACGCCGTCGAAGGCGTAGGTGTTGTCCTGGCCGCTGCCTCCGGCGCTCGGTCCGCGCGTGCCATCCTCGGTGTACTGGACGCCGGGGACGAGCTTCACGAGGTCGCGGTAGTCCTGGCCGACGGGCAGGGCCTTGATCACCTGGTCGGTCACCGCGGCCTTGAGCGCGGACGACTCGGTGTCGAGCATGGTGGCCTGGGCGACGACGGTGACCTCGCCCTTGAGGGTCTCGAGCGCGAGCGTCGCGTTGACGAACGTGTCCTGCTGGAGCGCGACGGAAGCCGTGTGCTTCGAGGTCGCCATGCCCGAAAGGGTGAAGGTGACCTCGTACCTGCCGACCGGAAGCAGCGGCAGACGATATTCGCCGTTGGCCCCCGAAACGGTGCGCCGGGGCTGGGGCAGAACGTTCGAGGTCGCCTGGATGGAAACCCCGGGCAGCGTCGACCCGTCGGCCATCGTCACCTTGCCGACGATGTTCCCGGTCTGCTGGGCGAACGCCGGAGCCGCGACGAGCGCCAGCAACAACACCCCCAAGAGCCACTTTCTCATTTGCCTCTCCTCCCTTGTGTAAGCGGTCGCGCCTTCCGGCGCGGCACGTGTTCAGCCCGAGAAAATCAAGGAAACGTAAAACCTTACTTTAACACCCGGCCCTGCCGATTCCGGGGGGCGGAAGGGCTCGGAGAGGGGTCAGGGAAGCCTTCCGGCGAAGAGACGTTCGCCGGCGATGAGCCGGCGGGTCGCCGGGTCCGCGCGCTCCCAGGCCGTGCGGATCCGCTCGCGGCTGTCGGGCTCGTCGAGCAGTACGCTCACCTGGGCGCGCTTGAAGAGCGCCATCGCCGCGGCGGGGTGGTCGGGCGGAACGCGATCGAGAGCGGTCCTGGCCTCCGCGAACCGGCGGGACGCGAGATAGAGGACGCCGAGCTCGAGGCTCCGCCGGAACGCCGCTCCCTGCGAGGCGCGCGCCTGCTCGAGGGCGGCGATGGCCGGCGCGGTCTCCCCGAGCTCCATGCGAAGGAGCCCCACCTCGACGAGGCGCGTCGCCGGGTCCCGGGAGAGCGGCACGGAGCGGTCGAGGAGCGCGGCGGCTTCCGCCATCCGACCCTGGCGGGCCCGGATCTTCGCCAGCCCCTCGATCGCGGCGACGCGATCGGGCTGGGCCTTCAGCACGGACTCGAAGAGCGGTGCGGCGAGCTCGTCCTGGCCCCCCTTCAGGTGGTGCATGCCGAGGTAGTGGCGCACCTCGATCGAGGCGGGGTCGATGCGCCGTGCCAGCTCGAAGGTGGCGAGGGCGGCCCGGTCCTTCCCGAGCAGGGACTGGCAGACCGCCAGGCGCACCGCCGTCATCAGGTTCCCGGGATCGCGCGCGAGGATTCCCTCGAAGGACTTCGCGGCGAGGGCGTAGCGTTCCTCGACGAAGGCCAGCGAGCCGGCGTCGAGCTCGTGAAAGAGCGCCGTCATGTCGGCGGCGCGCGGTGCGCCGTCGGGGACCGCTTTCGGGGCCTCGCCCGAGACGAGGTAGCCGAGGCTCGCCAGGCGCCGGCGCTCCTCGTCGCCGAGGGTCGCCGCCGGGGGAGCCGTGCCCCCCTCGCCCGGCAGAGGGTATCCGGCGACGGCCGTCAGCAGCGCCCGGGCGGGCGCCACGGACCCCGCGAGGTCGCGCTCTTCCTTTGGATCGTCCACGACGTCGTAGAGCTCGAGCCGGCCCGAACGGATCAGCTTGTGGCGGCCGGCGACGGCCATCACCTGCGGCTGCCATCGGTAGTTGAGCAACGGCTGCATCGCCTCGCCGAGCACGGGACCGCCGGCAGGGGTGAGCAGCCCTCCCTCGGCCTTCTCTCCGGCCCAGCCGAGGAGCGTCGCGTGAATCTGCCGAAGGCTCACCGGATCGGAGCGGGTCCCCGGTTCGACGCCCTCGCCGGCGAGGACCAGGGGCACCCGCATGACTCCCTGGTAGAGGAGGTTGCCGTGAAGCGTTTCGCCGTGATCGCCCCGCCCCTCCCCGTGGTCGGCGGCGACGATGATCCGCGTCCCGGCCCCCCCCGGGGAGGCTTCAAAGGCGGCGAGCAGCCGCGCCAGCTCGTGGTCCATGGCCGCGATCTCGCCCTGGTAGGGGTCCGCCGGAAAGCGGCTGCGGAAAGGCTCCGGCGGCGCGTACGGCTCGTGCGGGTCGTAGTAGTGCACCCAGAGGAAGCGTGGCCGCGAATCGGCGGCCGCAAGCCAGGCGAGCGCGCGGTCGGTCGTCTCGCGGGCGCTCCGCTCGACCTTGCCGGGGCCGAGCTCGTCGTCGTAGAGCTCGAACCCGCGGGCGAGGCCGAACTGCCGTTCGAGGGGGTACCCGGAGACGAAAGCGGCCGTGTTGTAGCCAAGCCCGCGCAGGCGCTCGGTGACGACCGGGATGCCGTCCGGGAGCCGGCGCCCGTTCTCGTGGATCCCGTGGCCGGCCGGGGCGAGCCCCGTCAGCATCGACGTGTGCGACGGAAGGGTCGACGGCGCGGTGGCGTAGGCTTGGGTGAAGCGCACTCCGCGCGCGGCCAGGGCGGCGAAGCCGGGGGTCGCGGCGGCGTCGGCCTCGGGTGCCAGCGCGTCGGCCCGCGTCGTGTCGAGCGTGACCAGAAGGAGCGTCGGGCGAGCCGGCGGCGGCGCGGGGGGCTCGGGTTTTCGGGCGCAACCGGTGGCGAGGGCCAGCGCCCCCGCCACGACGATCCGACGCAGGAGAGGACGACCGTCACCCATGAGGGCCGGAAGTGTACCCGCCGACAGGCGGGGTCCCGGGCGCCCCGTTCCGGCGAGGGCTGACAGAATCGCCTCCGGATGAAATCTCCGTCGTCTGGCCGCGCCCAGCCCCCGCCCGGACTCTCCCTCTCGCTCCCGGGCCGGACGAAGCCCTACGTCATGGCCCACCGCGGGAACCGGGTCGCCTGCCCGGAGAACACGCTCGCCTCCTTCCGTCGCGCCCTGGAGGACGGGGCCGACCTCCTCGAGACCGACCTCCACGTCTCCTCCGACGGCGTCTTCGTCTGCATCCACGACGCCACGCTCGAGAGGACGACGGACGGTCGGGGCCGGGTCGAGGAAAAGACCCTCGCCGGCCTGAAAGCCCTGTCCGCGTCGTGCGGAAGGCCGGATTTCGCCGCGGAGCGGATCCCGGCGCTCGCCGAGGTCGCCGCCCTCCTGCCGCCCGACCGTGGCCTCGCCCTCGAGCTGAAGAGCGACCGCTTCCTCGATCCGGAGGTGGGGCGCCGCCTGGGGGACGAGCTCTCGGCGCTCGGGGTCCTCGGCCGGAGCGTCGCGATCTCCTTCTCCCGCGCCCGCCTCGACGCGACGCGGCTCGGCGCCCCGGGGCTCCCCTCGGGCTGGATTACCCTGAAGGAGCCCCGCCCGGCCCGGGGCGTCGAGCTTCTCGGACCGTTCTGGCCTCTCCTCCTCGTCAACCCGCTCTACGTCGTTCTCGCCCACGGGCGCGGGCAGGCGGTGGCGCCGCTCGACCCGAGGCCCGACTCCCGGCTCTGGCTCTACCGCCTTCTCGGCTGCGACGCCGTCCTGACGGATGACCCGGAAAAGACGGTCCGGCAACTCGGGCGCGGTTTGTCACGTACTTGAACGTGGCGCCGGCCTTCCCCGCGCGGGGATAATCGAGAGTCCGGCCATTCCGGAGGGAGGATTCCACTTGAAGAAAGCGTTCCGTCTCACCGCCGTCCTCGCGGCGGCTCTTTTCTCCACGGTTCCCGTCGTCGCCGACGAGGGAATGTGGATGCCGCAGCAGATCCCCGACCTGGCGCCCCGCCTGAAGCAGCTCGGCTTCACGGGCGACCCGAAGATCTGGTCCGACCTGACCGGCTTCCCGATGAACGCCATCGTCTCGCTCGGAGGCTGCAGCGCCTCGTTCATCTCGCCCGACGGCCTCATCGCGACGAACAACCACTGCGTCCAGGGCTCGCTCCAGTACAACTCGACCCCCGAGAAGAACCTGATCGTCGACGGCTTCCTCGCCCGGACCCGCGAGGAGGAGCTCTCGAACGGCCCCGGTTCCCGCGTCTGGGTGACGGTCTCCGTGAAGGAGGTCACCGACGAGATCACCGGGAAGGTCGACCCGAAGATCACCGACCGCCTGCGCTACCAGGTCATCGAGCGCCGGATCAAGGAACGGACCGCCGCCTGCGAGAAGGACGGCCTGCGCTGCAACATCGCGTCGTTCTTCGAGGGGCTCCGCTACTACGAGATCGCCCAGCTCGAGATCAACGACGTCCGCCTCGTCCACTCCCCCCCGCAGGGAATCGGCAACTACGGCGGCGAGACGGACAACTGGCAGTGGCCCCGCCACACGGGCGACTTCTCCTTCTACCGGGCCTACGTCGGCAAGGACGGCAAGCCCGCCCCCTACTCCAAGGAGAACGTCCCGTACCACCCGAAGCACTTCCTGAAGGTCTCCCCGAAGGGGGCGAGCCCGGGAGAGCTGATCTTCGTCGCCGGCTACCCGGGGCGGACGCAGCGCCACGAGACCTACGCCGAGGTGAAGGAGCGGACGGAGTGGACCCTTCCGCGCTCCGTCCGCCGCTCGAAGGAGATGATCGCGATCCTCGAGGCGACGACGAAGGGCCAGAAGGACCTCGAGATCAAGGCCGAGCCCCGGATGCGGGGCCTCTTCAACGGCATGAAGAAGAACGAAGGGGTCCTGCAGGGGCTCCTCAAGGGCGGAATCCTCGCCCGCAAGCAGGCGAAGCAGCAGGAGCTCGAGGCGTGGATCGCCGCCGACCCGCAGCGGAAGAAGGAGTACGGCGAGACCCTCGTGACGCTCGCGGCGATGCAGGCCGAGTCCGAGAAGACGCGTGAGCGGGACTCCGTCCTCGGCGGGATCTACCAGGGTTCCAGCCTCCTCTCCACCGCCAACCAGCTCTACCGCCTCTCCCTCGAGATCCCCAAGAAGGACCTCGACCGCGAACCCGCCTTCCAGGAGCGGAACTGGACCCGTTCGAAGGAAGGCCTGGAGCGGATGCAGCGGACCTACGACAACCGGCTCGACCGGCCGATGCTCCGCTACGCGCTCCTCGAGGCGGCCGCGCTTCCCGAGGGGCAGCGGATCGCGCCCGTCGACACGCTCGTCGGCCTCGCGGCCGGCCAGGCGAAGGACGAGTCGGCGAAGAAGATCGACGCCTATCTCGACGCGTTCTACGCCGGGACGAAGCTCCCCGAGAAGGAGTTCCGGATCGGCCTCTTCGGCAAGTCGACGAAGGAAATCGTCGACACGAAGGACACGGCCGTCCAGCTCGCCGTCGCGCTCCACCCGCTTTCGGAGGCGAACCGCGAGCTCGACAAGGCCAACTCCGGGAAGCGGACGCGCATCCGCCCCGCCTACATGCGCGCCCTCCTCGCGCAGGGCGGCGGCCTCGTCGCTCCCGACGCGAACTCCACCCTCCGCGTGACCTTCGGCCGCGTCATGGGCGTCGACCCGCGCGACGGGATGCGCTACCTCCCGCAGACGACCCTCCAGGGCGTCGTCGACAAGCACACCGGCGAGGGCGAGTTCAACGTCCCCGCGCGCGAGCTCGAGGCCGTGAAGGCCCTGCGCGCCGGGAAGAAGACCCCCTACTTCGACGAGAAGCTGGGCGACGTCCCGGTCAACTTCATGTCCGACGTCGACACGACGGGCGGCAACTCCGGCTCGGCGGTCCTCAACTCGCAGGGCGAGCTCGTCGGCCTCCTCTTCGACGGCACGCTCGAGACGGTCGCCTCCGACTTCCTCTTCGACACGGAGAAGACGCGGTCGATCCAGGTCGACAGCCGCTACCTCCTCTGGAACTGGGACGCCGTCGAAGGGGCGAAGAACCTCCTCGACGAGGTCGGAATCAAGTAGCTCCCGGAATCGTCCGACAGGTCGAACGGCCCGCGTTCCCTTCGGGGGACGCGGGCCGTTGTCATTCGTTACTCCACGAGGAGGCGCCGTGAGGCCCGGGGAAGGGCCCCCCCCCCGGGGGGGCCCCCGCCCCCCCCCGGCCCCGGGGGCCCCCCCCCCCCCCCCCCCCCCCCGGGGCGCGGGGGGCCCCCCCGCCCGCCCCGGGCGGGGCCCCCGGGGGCCGGGGCGCCCCCCCCCCCCCCGGGGGGGGCGGGGCCCCGCCCCCCCGGCCGCGGGGGGGCCGGGGCCCCGCGGGGCCCGGCGGGGGGGCCCGCGCCCGGGCCCGCCGCCCCCCGGGGCGGCCCCCCCGGCGCCCGCCCCCCGGGGGGCCCCCGGGGGGGCCCGGGGGGCGGCCGGCCGGCGCCGGGGGCCCCCCCGGGGGGCGGGGGGCCCCCGCGGCCCCCCGGCCCCCCCCCCCCGGGGCCCGCCGGGCCCCCGCCCCCCCCCCCGGCCGGCCCGCGGGGGGGCCCCCCCCCCCCCCGGCCGGCGGGGGGGCCCCCCGGCCCCGGGGCGGGGGCGCCGGGGCCCCCCCCCCCCCCCCGGGGGCCCGGCCCCCGCCCCCCCCGCCCGCCCCCGGCCGGGCCCCCGCCCCCCCCCCCGGGGCCGGGGGGGGCCCCGCCCCCCCCCCCCCCGGGGGGGGGCCCCGGGGCCCCCCCCCGGGGCCCGCCCCCCCCCCCCCCGGGGGGGGCCCCCCCCCGGGCCGGGGGGGCCGGCCCCGGCCCGCCCCCCCCCCCCCCCCCCCCCCCCCCCCCCCCCCCCCCCCCCCCCCCCCCCCCCCCCCCCCCCCCCCCCCCCCCCCCCCCCCCCCCCCCCCCCCCCCCCCCCCCCCCCCCGGCCCCCCCCCCCCCCCCCCCCCCCCGCCCCCGGGCGGCGGGCCCGCCGGGGGCGCGGGGGCGGCCCCCCCCCCCCCCCCCCCCCCCCCCCCCCCCCCCCCCCCCCCGCGGGGGGGGGGGGGGGCCGCCGCGCCGGCCCCCCCCCCCCCCCCCCGCGGGCGGGGGGGGGGGGCGCCCCCGCCCCCCGCCCCCCCCCCCCGCCCCCCCCCCACCCCCCGGCCCCCCCCGCCCCCGGGGCCCGGGGCGCCCCCCCCCGCCCCCCCCCCCCCCCCCCCCCCCCCCCCCCCCCCCCCCCCCCCCCCCCCCCCGGCCCCCCGCCGGGGCGGGGGGGCCCGGCCCCCCCCCCCCCCCCCCCCGCCCCCGCCCGGGCCCCCCCGCCCCCCGCGGGGCCCCCCCCCCCCCCCCCCCCCCCGCCGCGGCCCCCCCCCGGGGGCCCCGGCCGCGCCCCCGGCCCGCCCCCGCCCCCGGCGCCCGGGGGGGGCGGCCGCCCGGCCCCCCCCGCCCCCCGGGGCCCCCGGCCCGGGGCCGCCCGCCGGCCCCCCGGGGGCCCCCCCGCGGCCCCCCCCCCCCCCCCCCCCCCCCCCCCCCCCCCCGGGGGGCCCCCCCCCCCCCCCCCCCCCCCCCCCCCCGGCCCCCCCCCCCCCCGCCCCCCCGGGCGCCCGGGCCCGGGCCCCCCCCCCCCCCCCCCCCCCCCCCCCGCCCGGCGCCCCCCCCCCCCCCCCCCCCCCCCCCCCCCCCCCCCCCCCCCCCCCCCCGGGGGCCCCCCCCCCCCCCCCCCCCCCCCCCCCCCCCCCCCCCCCGGCCCCCCCCGGGGGGGCCACCCCCCCCCCCCCCCCCCCCCCCCTCCCTCCTCCCGGGGGGGGCCGCGGGCGCCCGGCCGGCGAGCCTCCCCGATCCACTTCAGTTCAGCTTCGAGAAGAGGACGAGAAGGGCGATGACGGCGGCGACGGCGAGGGCGATCTTCACGGCCGAGAAGGGCGCGTTCCCGTCGACCTTTCCGGTCACGCCGTTGACGAGGAAGCGGAAGGGCTTGCCCGCGTACTCGTAGGCCGAGATCCAGACCGGCAGGAGGGCGTTCTTGCAGGTCAGGCCGGACCAGGCCGTCGCGACCTGGAGGTTGCGCTGGGTGTCGCCCGGGACCTCCGCCGCGCAGGCGGAGTGGATCTCCTGCGTCATCCGCTCCTTCGCCGTTCCGAGGGCGTCGGGGAGGTCGACGGCGTACTCCTCGGCCAGGAACCCCGACAGGTACTGCGGGTCGTAGGGGACGAGGCCGCCGGTCGGGAACGGCTCGATCCCGCGCGCCAGGCCCGGCGGAAGCCCCTTGGACGCGGGGACCGGGACGTCGTCGAAGGGTTTCTCGAGAAAGCCGGCGGCCGGCTGCCAGCGCGTCCGCGTCTCGGAGCGCAGGACCCTCTTGCCGTTCTCGATCGCCTCGACCTGGACGGTGTAGTGGTACCCCGCCTCGGCGGTCCAGCGGTTGTGGGTGAGGGCGTCGAACGTCCAGAAGGGAACGTAGACCCCCTGCATCGCGGTGACGGAAGACTTCGTCTTCAGGTCGTTCGGCCGGAACCAGAGGCCCGAGACCCAGGTCCGGAAGCGCTGGGAGGCGGCGTTGCGGTCGACGACGAACGCGAGGAGGCCGGCTGGCCGGACGTGGTTCGAGGCGGTCGGCGCCTCGACGACGGCGGGCGTCGCGCAGAAGGCGCAGCGGGAGGCGGAGACGCCCGGGTCGAACGTCGTCGTCGCGCCGCACTTCGTGCAGCGCACGCTCTTGCGTTCGGCTCCCCAGCCGAGGTCGCGCGGCGCCTGGAGCGCCTCCTCGAGCGGCCGCTCGACGACCTGGTCGGAGGAGGTGGGGAGCGCCGTCTCGCTGCCGCAGTACGGGCACTTCAGCGCCGCGGCGCCGGGGTTCCAGACGACGTCGGCGCCGCAGGTGCCGCACGGGAACTTGCGCGCCCTGGCGGAAACGGGCTCCCCGCCCGTTGCCGGGCGGGGAGAGGGAATCGGTGGAGGGGCGGGCGTCATGGACGCCCCGGTTCAGCGGGCCGGCGGCGGAGGGGGCGGAGGAGCGACCCCTGGGTTCGTTCCCTCGAAGCCGGGGAACGTCTGGACGGGGGCCCAGCCGGCGGCGCCCGGGTGCCAGGCCATGGTCGACGGGGCGACCTGCCCGGCGGCGATCATCTGCTTCAGCGCTTCGTCGGTGTAGGGGCCGTAGGTCTTGCCGTCGATGGCGAGGGACCACCGGGGCGCCGCGGGGGCCTGCTGCGGCGGGGGAGCGGCCCCGCCCGGGAGGGGCGGCGGCGCGGGGGCCGCGTAGGCGGGCGGAGCCGCCTGCGGCTGCATCATCGGCTGGAACGCCTGGCCCATGACGCCGCCGATCGCCATCCCGGCTCCGAGGCCGGCGCCGGCGCCGGCGAGGCCGCCGGAGGGGTTCGCCGCGGCGATCTTGATCGCCTCGGCGGCCTGCATCTGCGTGAACTGCCCCATCCTGTCGCCCAGGATGCCGAGCTTGGTCCGCTGGTCGATCGCGGCCTCGACCTCCTCGGGGAGGGAGACGTTCTCGATGAAGAACTTCGTGAGCTCGAGGCCGAAGCTCGCGAACTCGGGGCCGAGCTTGCCCCGCCCGAAGGCCGACAGCTCGTCGTACTTCGCGGCGATGTCGAGCGCCGGGATCTTCGACTCGGCGATCGCGTCGGAGAGCTTGGAGAGGACGATCGACCGGAGCTGGCCGGTGATCTCGTCCGTCGTCGTGAGCCCCTGCGTCCCGACGATCGTGTTGAAGAAGGCCTTCGGATCCCCGATCTTCATCGCGTAGGTCCCGAAGGCGCGGATCCGGATCATCCCGAAGTCGGCGTCCCGCATCATGACGGGGTTCGTCGTCCCCCACTTCAGGTCGGTGTAGTTGCGCGTGTTGAAGAAGTAGATCTCCGCCTTGAACGGGGACTGGAAGCCGTACTTCCAGCCGCGCAGGGTCGTCAGGATCGGGACGTTCTGCGTGGAGAGCTCGTACCGCCCCGGCAGGAAGAGGTCGGCGGCCTTCCCCTCGTTGATGAAGAGGGCCGCCTGGTTCTCGCGCACGGTGAGCTGCGCGCCCATCTTGATTTCCTGGTTGTAGACCGGGAACCGGTAGACGAGCGAGTCGTCCGACTCGTCCAGCCACTGGATGATCTCGATGAACTGCGAGCCGATCTGCTGCTTGATGTTGTCGAGCAGGCCCATTCTTCTCCTCCTAATCCGGAAGGCGACCAGTCTAGCGCGATGATACGCAGGGGAGCGGAGAAGGGTTGGGGAGGATCGGGGAGCGGGAGAAAAGGAGAGGGCCGGCGATGCCGGCCCTCGGTCGTCTTCGTCTTCAGCCGTTCCGGCGGGGAGGGGGGCCTCCCGGGCGGCGCGGGGGTCCGCCGGCGGGAGCCGGACCGGAGCGCAGGCCGGGACGCGGGGCGCCGGCCGGGCGCGGCGGGCCCGAGGGCCTGCGCGGGGGGGCGCCCGCCTGGCGCCGGACCTTGTCGTCGATTCGGGCGTTCATCTCGGCCTCGGTCCGGTTTCGCCGCTCGACCTTCTCCTTCGCGCGGGCCCGCTCGCCGGCCTTCTGCGCCCGGATCTGGGCGATCCGCTCGGCGATCGGGACCTCGAGCCGCTCCTGCGGCCGCTTGGAGTAGTCGAACCCGGGGAGCGTCACGCGCGGGAGCCGCTTGCCGACCGCCCGCTCGATGGCGTTGAGGTCGCCCTCCTCGTCGGGCGCGACGAAGGTGAAGGCGTCGCCCGTCGCCTCGGCGCGGGCCGTCCGGCCGACGCGGTGGATGTAGTCGTCCGGGACGTGCGGGACGTCGAAGTTGACGACGTGGGAGAGCTGCTCGATGTCGATGCCGCGGGCGGCGATGTCGGTCGCCACGAGGACGCGGTACTTCCCGCTCTTGAAGCCGGCGAGCGCCTCGGTCCGCTGCGCCTGGGATCGGTTCCCGTGGATCCGCTCGCACGCCACGTTGTACTTCTTCAGGAAGTCGGCGAGGCGGTTGGCGCGGTGCTTGGTGCGGGTGAAGGCGATGACGCTCCGGATCTCGCCCCGCGAGAGGAGCTCGAGGAGGAGCTGGGACTTCAGCTCCTGCGTCACCGGGTAGACCGCCTGCGTGATGCCGATGGCCGGGGCCGACTTGCGCTCGAGGTTGATCGTCGCCGGGGCGTGGAGGATGTCGCGCGACAGCTCGGCGATCGGGCCGGGCATCGTGGCCGAGAAGAGCAGGTTCTGCCGCTTGGCGGGGAGGTGCCGGAGCACGCGCTTGATGTCGGGGAGGAAGCCCATGTCGAGCATCCGGTCGGCCTCGTCGATGACGAGGATCTCCAGCCGGTCGAGCTTCGCGTAGCCGAAGCGGAAGTGGTCGAGGAGGCGGCCGGGGGTGGCGACGATGATGTCGACCCCGGCGCGGAAGGCGTGCTCCTGCGGCCCCATGCCGACGCCGCCGAAGACGGAGGCGCTGGTGAGCCCGGTGTGGACGGCGAGCTCGCGGGTGTGCTCGTCGATCTGGGCGGCCAGCTCGCGCGTCGGCGTGATGACCAGGCAGCGCGTGAAGCCGCGCGGCTTCCCGATGAGGCGGTGGAGGATCGGGAGCATGAAGGCGGCCGTCTTGCCGCTCCCCGTCATCGCGCAGGCGAGGAGGTCCTTGCCGGCGAGGGCGGGGGGGATCGCGTCGTTCTGGATCGGAGTGGGCCGCGTGAAGCCCAGTTCCTTGACGCCGCGGAGGAGGTCGGGGTGGAGACCGAAGGACGAGAAGGGCATTCCGAAATCACTTTCTGGTTCTGGCGACCTGCGGCCGCGCAAACGGTGAATCGTTTCACGGACGGCCGCCGAAGTAAAGACCCTCGCCGTGCCAGGCGTGCAATCGTGTATTGTTGAAAACAATACACGGTTGCACGCCTGGCACGGGCGCGCGGGGCCGGTTCCGGGACGGCCCTGGCGCCCTGCGGCGGGTGCGGGCCCCCCAGACCGGGTCAGGGGGACGGGAGCTTTGCCGGGTCGCCGAGAAGGGGCGCGGGGTCGACCTTCGCGCCGCGCCACCGAAGGCCGAAGTGGAGGTGGGGGCCGGTGACCCGCCCGGTGGCGCCGGAGAGGCCGAGGCGCTCCCCCTTCTTCACCCGCCGCCCCTTCCTCACGTCGATCCGCGAGAGGTGCATGTACATCGAGAGGAGCCCTCCGCCGTGGTCGACGAAGACGTTCTTTCCGGCGAAGAAGTGGTCCGCGGCCAGGACGACGAGGCCCTCCTCGGCCGCCAGGACGGGCGTCCCCGTGGGGGCGCGGTAGTCGGCCCCGCCGTGCGCGGAGCGCGTTTCGCCGTTGAAGAGCCGCCGCGTCCCGAAGTTCCTCGGCGGCGGGGCGTGCTCGAGCGGGGAGCCGAGGGGGAGTGAGAACGCGGGATTCGTCCGGAGGGAGAAGAGCGGAACGACGACCTCTCGCTCCCGGTCCGCTCGGAGACGGTTCTTCTTCGAAAGGCGCACCTTCCCAGGGTCCACCTCGAGGTGCTCCGCGGCGTAGGACGGTGGGAGGACCCGGAGCGTCGCCGTCTCCCGGCGCCCGCCCAGGTCTCGGTAGACCTCGAGCGCGCCTTCCTCCTGCCCGAGGTCGACCGGATAGAGACAGGCGCCGTCGAGGGGCGCCCACGTCTCCCGGGCGTCGCCGCAGCGCGTGATTCCCTCGCCGGCCCAGCGGACGACGCCGCCGGGAACGACGCCGACGTTGCGAGACCCCGCCGGCGGGGGGTCGAGGAGGCGAACCGGGACGGGATCGGGTGCTTGCGGACCCGGCAGCAGGGGCGCCGCGGCCCGGGCGAGGACGGGCGGCGCTCCGATCGCGGCCGCCAGGAAGAGGGCCGCGAGGCCGAGACGCGGAGGGACGGCGAAGAGCCTCAGGACTTGGATATGAACCCCCACGGGGAAGCCTGGCGGGAGGCCAGGTCGAAGACCCCTCGCCGGTCGGAATCGATACGGGCCGCCGGCCGGGCGACGGCGAGGAGGGTCTCGCGGTGCTCCCTCACGAGCGTCCTGACGGGGGCTCCGGCCGCCGCCTGCGCGAGGATTGGCCCCGACTCGAGGCCCATCTTGGCGAGGTACGCCTCCCAGATCGCCTCGTTCACCGGCATTCCGCGGAACGTCACGTTCGGCATCTTCCGGAACGCCGTGTCGAGCTTCTTCAGCTTTCGCGCGAGCTCGTCGGGATCCTCGAGGACCTCGGTCTCGAACGGCGTGTGGGGCTTCGGGATGAAGGCGTTCACGCTCGGGACGAGCGTCCCGAGCCGTCCCAGCTTTCGCCCCTCCTCGAGCATGACGAGCCGGAGGTCGTCGACCATCTTCACGAGGTCGTCGACGTCCTCCTCGGTCTCCCCCGGGAGTCCCACCTGCAGGTAGAGCTTCAGGTTCGTGAAGCCCGCCCGGGCGATGAGCCGAACCTTCTCCCGGAGCATCTCGTCGGAGACCTTCTTGTTGATCGCCCGCCGGAGTCGTTCGTTGCCCGCCTCCGGGGCGATGGCGAGCGACTTCTCCCCCTGCCGGGCCAGGATGGCGAGGAGCTCCTCGGAGAGAGCGTCGATCTTGATGGACGACAGGGCGATGTGGAATCCGAGCCCGGAGAGCCCGTTGAGGATCGGGAGGATCTCGGGGTGGTCGGCCACGGCGGTCGCGATGAGGCCGACGCGCGAGGTCAGGGGCCGGCAGCGCTCGGCGACGGCGAGGATGCTCGAGGCCGGGATCCGCACCTGCGGGGCCATCGCGTAGGCGGCCCAGCAGAACCGGCACATCTCCGAGCAGCCGCGGGCGACCTCGATGAGGAGCTTGTCCGAGAGCTCGGTGTGCGGCGTCAGGATCGTCGTGTGCGGCGGCTCCCGCGTCGCGCCTTCCGCCCCGCGGAACTGGTCGACGACGACCTTCCCCTCGTCGGCCGCCTCGGCGCGCTCGCCGTGGACGGCCGGCACGTAGAGCCCCTTGAGCGCGGCGAGCCGCTCGAGCATCGCGGCCCTGGGGAGCCCGGCTCTCAGGACGTCGGCGATGCCGGGGACGAGCTTCTCGCCGTCGCCCATGGTGAACGCGTCGACCCACGGCGTCAGGGGGAGCGGGTTGATCCGCGCGCAATCGCCGCCCACGAGGACGATCGGGTCGCCGTCGGTCCGTTCCCGCCGGTCGAGCGGGATGCGGGCCCCCGCCAGGATCCGGAGGAAGTGGACGTAGTCCATCTCCCAGGAGATGGAGAAGGCGACGAGGGGGAACGCGCCGAGCGGCGTCTCGCTCTCGAGGGTCCGCGGGCCGCCCCGGCCGGGCTCGTCCCCCTCGAAGAAGAAGCGCTCGCAGGAGACGTCCTCCTCCCGGTTGAAGAGGCGGTAGACCCACTGGAACCCGAGGTTCGACATCCCGATCTCGTAGGAGTTCGGAAAGCCGAGGGCGACCCGGTGGCGCCCGGGCCGGCCGAACGTCTCCGTCGCCCGCTCCGCGCCGAGGAGCTTCTGGCGTCTTTCGGCGGGGGCGAGGGGAGCGGCGGAGCGGCGGCGAATCATGTTGCGGTGGTCCTGCGAGGACGTCTCATGCTACCCCGACCCTGGTCGGGAGCCTCGGCTCCGGGGTCCGAGGACCCATTCCCCGAGCCGGTCGCCGGCCGGGAAGGCGGTCCTTTCGGTACGATCCTTCCTCCAGACGAAAACAATTTTCCCTCGTTTGACGTTTCGGGGGAGTGAGAGGCACGCCATGTATCACGTCATCGGGGGCGACGGAAAACAGTACGGACCGATCTCGGAGGCGATCGTGCGCGGGTGGCTCGGCGAGGGCCGGGTCAGCGCGGAGAGCCTCAGCTTCTTCGCAGGAGAGGCGCAGTGGATTCCCCTGCGGGCCAGACCGGAGTTCGCGGACGTTTTCTCGGCCCCGCCCACGAATGCTCCGCCGGCCGGACCGCCGGCCGGGCCTCCGCCCGGGCCGGTGCGGATGACGCCCGACGCCCCGAAGGACTGGCTCGTCGCGATGCTCCTGTCGATCTTCCTCGGCTACTTCGGCGTCGACCGCTTCTACCTCGGCTACACCGGGCTCGGCGTCGCCAAGCTGCTGATCACGATCTTCTCCTGCGGCCTGGCCGGCTGGATCTGGTGGATCATCGACGTCATCCTGATCGCCGCCGGCAACATGACCGACGCGAAGGGAAGCGCGCTCGTCAGGTACTAGGCGCGGGAGAGCCGTCCGGCGACGAATTCCACGGCCCGTTCCTCGGCCCAGTAGCGGACGCGGAACGGGCTCGTTCCCCCGATGAACCCGGTGTGACCGCCGTGCCGGGTCGCCACGAGGCGGACGGCGCCGGACGCGTTCGCCGCCACGCGGCCGAGAGCCGCGGCCGGGAGGAACGGATCGTCCTCGGCCGAGAGGCAGAGGGTCGGCGTGGTGATCCTGGCGACCCAGTTGAGCGAGCTCGACGAGTCGTAGTAATGCTTCGCGTCCCGGAAACCGTGGAGCGGAGCGGTCACGGCGTCGTCGAACTCGAAGAAGCTCCGGGCCGACCGCATCCTCGCGACGTGGAAACGGCCCGCCGCCTCCGGGTGCCGCTGGAGCAGCTGGCGGGCCTTCCGCCGGAGGCTCCGGAGGAACGTCGCGGTGTAGACGGGCCCGAGCCCCTTCTCGAGCGTGCGCGAGCCCGCCTCGAGGTCGTAGGGGACCGAGATCGTCGCGGCCGCGGCGAGGCGCGTCTGCCCGGGGCGCTCGCCCAGCCACTTCAGGAGGACGTTCCCGCCGAGCGAGACGCCGACCGCCCCGAGCGCCGCCGCCGGCTCCCGCGACGCGAGGTGCGAGAGAACGTGCTCGAGATCGGTCGTCTCCCCCGAATGGTAGAGGCGCGCCGTCCGGTTCGGGATGTTCCGGCCGAGGTCGGGCAGGTCGCGGGCGCAGGAGCGGAAGTTGAGGGCGGTGCCGCGCAGCCCGCGCATCCGGAGCTGGGCGAAAAGGCCCTGGACGTAGACCGAGTGGGAGCTTCCCTCGAGGCCGTGGAGGAGGACGACGCGGGGAGCGCCGGCCGGACCGTCGAGGTGGTCGAGGATCAGCTCGTCGCCGTCGGGAGTCGGCAGCGTCTCCCGGCGCAGGGGGACGAGGAGCCGCGGCCTTGTCAGCCGGCCCCAGAACGTCTGGACGTGTCGGTGGCCGAGGGCGGGAGCGGGTTCGAACGGGGGATCGGCGTCTTCGGGCTGCATCGGGGCGTCTCCGGCGGGAAGGCGAGTCTAGGGGACGAGGGCGTCTAACATCCGGCCGCCATGCCGCGTCCCCCCCGCCTCTCGCCGGCCGCCACGTCGATCAAGGGTTCCGTCTACTCGTCGGTCCTCCACCGCCTCGCGTCGTTTGAGGGCGAGGTCTGTCCCCTGCACGTCGGCGACACCTTCCTGGAGCCCCCCGAAGGATGCCGGATGGAGGACTTCACCGTGGCAGGCCACGGCGGAATGCACCGGTATGCGCCGCCGCAGGGGCTCCCGGCGCTCGTCGACGCCGTCGTCGACCGGCTCCGCGCCCGGACGGGCGTCCCGGTCGAACGGGCGAACGTCTTCGTCGCAGGGGGGGCGACCTCGGGGCTCGCGTCGATCGTCGGCGCGATCGTCGCGCCGGGCGACGAGGTCCTCCTCCTGGCTCCGCACTGGCCCCTCGTCGAGGGGCACGTGAAGATGGCCGGCGGCGTTCCGGTCGACGTCCCGTTCTTCGGCGTGGCGGAGTCTCCCGAAACGGCGGTCGCCGCCGTCTCGGCCGCCCTCACGCCCCGCACCGTCGCGCTCTACGTCAACACGCCGAGCAACCCGACGGGGCGCGTGATCCCGCGGGCGTGGCTCGAGGCGCTCGTGGCGCTCGCCTGCAGGCACGACCTCTGGCTCCTCTTCGACGAGGTCTACGAGGACTACGTCTACCGGGGCGAGCACGTTCCCGGCCTCTCCCTGGCGCCCGAGCGCTCCTTCGCGGTCCATTCCTTCTCGAAGGCCTACGGCATGGCGGGAAACCGCGTCGGGTACGTCGCCGGGCCGGCCGCGGCCATCGCCGAGGCGCTGAAGCTCTCGACCCACACGGTCTACGCCGCGCCGACCGCCTCGCAGCTGGCGGCTCTCCGGGTCCTCGAGGGGGCGGGAGACGCCTGGGTCGAAAGGACCCGCGAGGTCTACCGCGCCCTCGGCGAGGCGACGGCGACCCGGCTCGGCGAGCCGGTGCCGGAGGGGTCGACGTTCCTCTTCCTCGACGTCGCCGCCCACCTTCAGGAACGGGGCCTGACCGGCTTTCTCGAAGACGCCGCCGACCGCGGGCTCCTCCTCTCGCCAGGCCCGAGCTTCGGTCCCTGCCCCACCCACGTGAGGGTCTGCTACACCTCCGCGCCGCCCGAGGTCGTTCTGGCGGGCGTCGAGGTTCTCGCCTCGCTCCTCGGGAGGTAGCCGCACCCCGGGTGCTATCTTCGCGCGACCGATCGGAGGGAGAGGGAGCGATGGCGTTCGAGCCGGAGCGCGAGAACGGCGCGGGCCGGGTGAACCGGGGCGCGGCCCTTCTCGTCGTCGACGACAACGAGGCGAATCGCGATCTCCTCTCGCGGCGCCTCGTCACGGCGGGCTACGCGGTCGCGTCGGCCTCCTCCGGTCCCGAGGCGCTCGCGGCGCTTGCCGAAGGGAGGTTCGACGCCGTCCTCCTCGACGTGATGATGCCGGAGATGGACGGGCTCGAGGTGCTCCGGCGCATCCGGCTGCGCTTCGGCGTCACCGAGCTCCCGGTCATCATGGCGAGCGCCCTCGGCGAGAGCCGCGACGTCGTCGAGGCCCTCCGCCTCGGGGCGAGCGACTACGTCACCAAGCCGCTCGACATGGCCGTCGTCCTCGCGCGGGTCGGCACCCAGCTCGCCCTCAGAAAGGCCACGGAAGAGGCCACCCGACTCGCGGCCCAGCTGAAGGCGGCCCAGGAGAGGATCTCGACCCTCCTGGCGACGGGCGGCGAGGCGTTCCTCGACTTCGGGCGCTGGGCGCGGTCGATGGCCGAGGGGGTCTCCGGGACGCTCGGCGCCGGCGAGCTCTCCGTGTGGCTTCTCCAGGAAGAGGCGTTCGTCGCGGTCGCGGCCTCGCCGGCCCTTCCTCCCTCGGCGGCGGCGGTCGCGCTCCTTCCGGCGGGAGAGAGCCTCTCCGTCTCCGGCACCCGGGCCGTCGCCCCGATCCGCGGCCCGAGGGGCGACCTTCTCGGCGCTCTCGTCGCGGACGGGAAGGGAGACTGGGACGACATCGAGCGGGGCCTCCTCCTGGGGTTCGCCCACCAGCTCGGTGGAGCGCTCGAGCTCCACCGGATGAAGGAGCAGCTCGCGGCGGCCCGGCAGAAGTCGTCCCGCCTTCCGGGGACGACGCTCTCCCTCGAGATCCTCTACGTCTGCCCGGCGTGCGCCCGCTGCTACGGACCGAACGCGCGGACGTGCGAGGACGACGAGACGCCTCTCTCCGAGCCGCGAAACCTTCCGCACCGCGTGCTCGATCGCTACCAGCTCGTCCGCGTCCTCGGAGAGGGGGGGATGGGGACCGTCTTCGAGGCGTACGACGAGAAGCTCGACCGGGTCGTGGCGGTGAAGGTCGTCAAGCCGGAGCACTTCCAGAACGCGACGGTGCGGCGTCGGTTCATCCAGGAGGCGCACGCGATCGCCGCGATACGGCACCCGAACGTCGTCGACCTCTTCGACTCCGGGGATCTCGGCGACGGGTCGATGTTCCTCGTCATGGAGCGGCTTCACGGCCGCGACCTGGCGGATCTCGTCCGGCTCTCCGGCTGCGGGACTCCCGCGCAGGTCGCGGCTCTCGCGCGTCAGGGGGCCGCCGCCCTCAGGGCCGCTCACGGGGCCGGGATCGTCCACCGCGACATCAAGCCCGAGAACGTCTTCCTCTGCCCGGAGGGCGGGACCTTCCGGGTGCGGCTCCTCGACTTCGGCCTCGCCAAGCGGGTCGACGGCGAGCGCAAGCTGACGCAGAGCGGTCTCATCGTCGGCACCCCGGCCTGGATGCCGCCGGAGCAGATTTCGGGCCGGGAGGTGGACGAGCGGACCGACGTCTACTCGTTCGCCGCCGTCTGCTACCAGGCCCTGGTGGGCCGGGGAGTGACGGTGGAGACCGACCTCGACAGGGTCTTCGTCGATGTCGTGAGAAACCCGCCCCCCCTCGTCTCCACCCTCCTTCCGGGGGTGCCCCCGGAGGTGGACGAGGCGTTCCGGACCGCTCTCGCCAAGAACCCGGGCTCCCGCCCGCGAGACGTGGCGGCCTGGGCCGAGGCGCTCGCCCTGGCCGTCGAGCGGCTGCCGGGAGGCGGGCCGGGCTGGGTCTTCCCGCCGCCGGGCGGGCCGTCGCTGGGCCCGACGGCCACGACGGTCATCACGTCGCGCCCCCCCGGCTGACTCCAGCCCTGCTCGCCTCGCCGGGGGGCGCTGTTCGCCGCCCCCCGGACCCCCGGATCTGGAAAGGAACCACACCCTACCCACAGGGGCTGCTAGGATCCTCCCATCATGCACGTCGAGGTTCGAAAGAAGGGCGACGTCGTCGTCGCCGACCTGACCGGAAGGCTCGTGGGGGGTATCGGAGACGAGATCCTGCGCGAGGTCGTGAACGAGCTCCTGGCGGAGGGGTGGAAGAAGATCCTCCTCAACCTCTCGGGGGTCCAGGTCGTGGACAGCGCCGGGATCGGCGAGCTCGTCGCGAGCCACAAGCTCTGCCACTCGTTCGGTGCCCAGCTGCGCCTCCTCCGCCTCCCGAAGAGGGTCAAGGAGACTCTCCACCTGGCGGCCCTCCTTCCCGTCTTCCACGTCTTCGAGGACGAGAAGGACGCCCTGCACGACCTGGCCGTCCCGGCCGCCCAGGGCTGACGGCCGGCCGGAGGTCCCAAGGGCCCCACCGCGAAAAAAGGGGTGCCGGCCGTGCCGACACCCCTTCGCGGATCGTGGTTCCGGCCTTCTAAGGCTGGAGCTCGGCCGTGACGACCATGCCGCCCCCCTGGGGCAGCGCCGTCGACGTCTTCACGACCTTTCTCGAGGCCTTGTCGACCCAGAGCGTCGTCGCCCCGGGCTCTCCTTCCGCCGAGGTGATCTCGACCTTCCAGGCCTGGAACGTCCCCGCGGCAACCTTCACCTCTTCGGCTCCGGTCACCTTCGCCTGCTTGAGCGAGGGCTTCTGCTTCTGGACGTCGAAGTTGCGATACGTGGTCTGGAAGCCCTCGGCGAGCGGCAGGCACGCGATCGAGACGTGGGCCGCGTTCCCGTCGGCGAAGAGCGGGCCGCCGAGGTCGACGGAGATCGGCTTCGGCTCGGCCCCCATCGCCATCGTCCCGGTCGCCTTCCCGCCGGCGAAGGCGAGGTCGATCGAGACGGGGCCCTGCCGGATCGACCGCTTCACAGGGACGAGGGTCCCCTTCTCGACGGTCGTCGCGTCGACGGCCTCGCCCATCGGCATCTTCGCGGTGTCGGTGACGACCCAGGTGCCGCCCTCCTCCTTGACGACGCGCGTCATGGAGATCTGCATGGTCTGGGGGCCGGCCGCGATCGTCCCGGCGTAGGCGAACGTCCCGGCCGTGAGGTCGGCGACCGGCTTCGGCGCGCCGACGGAGCCCGTGTCGACCTTCTTCGCGAGAACGACCGTTTTCGGGTCGACCGTGATCTCCTTCAGGCGGGCGACGACCTCGGGCGTCCCGCCCTCCTGGACGCGGCCGCCGAGGTGCTTGCCGAGGAAGGCTTCCGCGGCGGCCATCATCGCCATGTTGTTGACCGGCCGGGCGAAGCCGTGCCCTTCGTCGGGCGCCATGATGTATTCCACGGGGAAGCCGCGGTCGCGCAGCGCGATGACGATCTGCTCCGACTCGGCCTTCTTCACGCGCGGGTCGTTCGCGCCCTGGACGACGAGGAGCGGGGTCTTGATCTTCGTGGCGGAATTGAGGGGCGACTGCCGCTCGAGCTGCTTCTTCCCCTCGGGGGTGTTCGGGTTCCCCATCCGGGTGTGGAAGATGATCCGGCCCGCTTCCCAGTACGGCGGGATCGTCTCGAGGAGCGTCAGGAGGTTCGAGGGCCCGACGATGGAGACGCCCGCGGCGTAGACATCCGGGGTGAAGGCGACGCCGGCGAGCGTCGCGTAGCCGCCGTACGAGCCGCCCATGATCGCGACCTTCTTCGGGTCGACGGTCCCCTCCTTCACGAGGTACTTCACGCCCCAGGTGAGGTCGTCCTGCATCAGGTCGCCCCACTGGTTGTTTCCGGCGTTGAGGAACTTCTTCCCGTAGCCGGTGGAAGAGCGGAAGTTGGGGGCGAGGACGGCGTAGCCGCGGTTCGCGAGAAACTGGGCGTAGTTGTTGAAGCCCCACGAGTCGCGGGCCCAGGGGCCGCCGTGCGGGAAGACGACGAGGGGGAGGTTCTTCGCCGGGATCCCCTTCGGGACGGTCAGGTAGGCCGGGATCATCAGCCCGTCGGACGACGGGTACGAGATCGGCTTCATCCCCGCCATGTGATCGCGCGGGATCCGCTCGCGGGAAACGTACTCGAGGGAGAGCTTCTTCGTCTTGCGGTCGAAGAGGTACCGGCTGCCCGGGTCGACGTCGGAGTAGGTGGCGACCATCCAGAGGCGGTCGTCGGCCGTGGACGAGCCGAGGGTGATCTCCTTGTTCGGGAGCTCCTTCTGGAGAAGGTGGTAGTCGGCCTCCCAGCCCTTGTCGCGGAAGTAGATCCGGGTCTTCTCGTCCTCGTAGGCCGTCGCGACGAGCTCGTCGGTCGCCTCGGCGAAGATGGCGTTGCCGAAGTCGACGCGCCCCTTCGGGTCGGTCTCGACGGTCTCTTCCTTCCCGGTGGCCGGGTCGAAGAGGAGGAGGCCGGTGAGGTCCGCCGCGCCCTTGTTCGACTCCATGTAGACCCGCTTGCCGTCCTTGTGGAACCGGGTCGGGCCGCAGCTCTCCAGGACGCTGCAGGAGTAGACCTTGGTGAAGGTCTCCGGGTCGATTCTCAGAACCTCGGTGTCGCCGTTGTCCGTGACGCGGACGGCGAGCCGGAGCTGCCCGGCGAGGTCGAAGACCCAGCCGGCGATCCGCTCGGTGTTCTTCCTGAGGAGCGTCCGCTCGCCGGTGGAGATCTTCACCTTGTAGAGGTCGTGCCATGCGGCGTCCCGGTCGTTGAGGCCGACGAAGACGACGTCGGGGTCGGTCTTCGGGACGTCGTAGATCTGGGCGCGAACCGCCTTGGCGTCCGTGAGGTTACGGGCCGGCGGGGCGTCCTTGCCGGCTTCGGCCGCCGCGGCCGGGTCGACGGCCCAGACGTTGAAGTTCTCGTCGCCGTCGTTGTCCTTCACGAAGAGGATGTACCTGCTGTCGCGGCTCCAGAAGAACCCCGAGACGGGGCGCTTCGGCTCGGCCGTGACGAGGCGGGCCTTTTCGTAGGGGTCGCCCGTCTTCTTCACCCAGACGTTCCGGGTCTCCTTCCAGGGCTTCTGAAAGGCGGTCCACTTTCCGTCGGGGGAGAGCTGGGCGCCGGCGATCTCGGGGTTGCCGAAGAAGAGCTCGCGGTCGAGGACGGGAGGGACCCCCTTGACGGCCGTGGCTTTCGCTGCCGGGGCCGGCTTTGCCGGGGCGGTGGCGGGGGTCTGGGCCGATACGGCCATCGGGACCGCGAGGGCCGAAACGAGAACGAGCCGCGCGGAGCGCGACCGGAGCGACGGAAGAGTCATCTGTGAGGCCTCCTTGCCTGGGGGAGCTTTGGAATCCACTCCGAGAGAAATGTACGTCCCCCGGCGAGGGAAGTTCCCGCCGGAAGCATTCTGACGCTATCGGCCGTCCGGCTCTCCCGCCGGTGCCGCGAGGGTCGCCTCCTCTTCGTCGTCGATGCCGAGGAGCGAGGCGAGCGCCGCGCGGCAGTATGGAGAGCCGGCCGACTCGAGCGCCTGCCGGGCCGCCCTTCCCGCCTCCGTCGCGGCGGGCCGCGCGATCCCGGCCGCCACCGGCTCGCCAGGCTTCAGGCGCGTCCGGTCGCACCCCCGTTCCCTGAGGGCCGCCAGGAGGTCGGGAAAGGGATCGATGCCGTGGGCGAGGAGCGCCGGAAGGAGCGGCTCGGGAACGCACCCCCGGGCGAGGGCGGCCGCGAGCCGGGAACGCCCGAGCTCCTCCGCGCGCACCGGGTCGAGCTCGAAGAGGGCCACGAGCGGCGAGACGCCGAACGGCAGGGTCGCTTCCGCGAGGCTCTCGAGCGCGTCGAGCCCCTCCCCGCCGAGAGGCCCGAAAAGCGCGGAGGTGGCCGGGGACTGGCAGGCGGGGCAGCTCTCCAGGACGGCCTTCACGTAGGACGGGGCCGAGCCCGGGTCCGCGACCCGCGCGAGGGCGGTCGCCGCGTCGAGGCTCGCGGCGGGGAGCTCCCGGGCCCGGCGCAGCGCGGCGCGGAGCGGCTCGCTGCCGCGGACGCGCTCGGGGTCGAGGGCCCGGGCGAAGGCGCCCGCGTCCCCGTCGTCCCCCGCGAGCGGGACGAGCCCGCGCGTCCACGCCTCGGCCGCCACGCGGTCTCCGGCCCCGGGTCGAGGCGGGCGAGGGCGTCGAGCCACTCTCCCCGCTCGGCGGGGGCGATCCGGCCCGAGGAGAGCTCCTGTTCGAGGAACGGGCCGAGGCGGGTCGAGCCCGCCGGGAGCTTTCCGAGGACGACGCGCCGGAAGACCCCGGACAGCTCCCGCTCTCCGAGGATCTCGACGACGTCCTCCTCGCTCGCCACCCCGCGGAGCGCCCGGCCCAGCTTCAGGTCGAGCCTCAGCTCCGGGGGGGCCGACGAGGACTTCGCGAAGTCGGCCAGCAGCCCGATCCGCTCTCGCGAGACGAAGGCCGGGTCGTCGTCCTCGCCGAGGTAGAGCGCGGCGAAATGGACGATGCCGAAGAGGTTGCAGTAGCGGTCGAGGCTGCTCGCCCCGTCGGCCTGGAGGACCGGTGCGCTCGAGAGCCCGCAGGACGACGGATCCTTCGAGGCGGCGCGCGCGCCCGAGAAGAGCTCGGTGAAGAGCCCCATCCAGGTGCGCGCCGGGAGGGAGCGGTCGCCGACGAGGCCGAGGAAGGCGAACGCCCCGAGGTGGGGCCGCTTCAGGACCTCGGCCCGGAAGCGAGCCGCGTCCAGCGGAAGCCCCACGAGCGGGCCGAGGGCGAGGGCCCCCGCGCGCAGCCCCGGGTCGGGCGAGCCCTGCGCCTGGAGGAGGGCGGCGGCCAGGTCTCCGCGCGTCTCGACCGCTCCGGCCGTATCGGCTTTCCCCCCGCCAGGTCGGCGGGGGAGGGCGAGGCTTCCAGCGCCGCCTCGGAGACCCTCGCCAGGGCGATGAGCCCGGTTGCGGAAGGAGGGCCGGCGGCGCAGTCGAGGAGCGTCCCCGGGAACCGGCGGGCCGGCGCGTGGAACCGGAGCTCGTCGAAGGAGCTCGAGAGCGCCTCCTCCAGGTTTCCCGCCAGGAGCCCGTCGGCCACCTCCGGCCGCTCCTTCAGGATCCGGTCGATGCGCGAGCGGTCGACGGCCGTGACGAGCTCGGCGAGCTCGAGCGTGAAGGCCTCGTCGGGGAGCGGAACGCCCCCGGGGTCGGCGCCGGACGCGACAGCCTCGGCCACCGCCGGCAGGGCCCACGACGGAGCCTCCTTCGGCGAGGCGGCGAGGAGCGCCCGGGCCGCGGCGTGCCGGAGCCAGGCGGGACACCCACCCTCGACCCTCTCCCGCAGCTGGACGAGGAGCGCGCCGCGGCGGTCGGGCCGGAGGGTTTCGAGGAGAAGAGGGAGCGCCTTCGCCGCCTGGAGCGCCGCCGGCTCTCCGTCGGCGACGCTCGCGAGCCGCCCGAGCGCGCCCGCCGGGTCGTCCATCGCCCGTTCGAGGAACTGGTGCGCGGGTGCCCCGGGGAGGATCGCCAGCTCGGCCCAGTCGGCGCCCGTGGCGCGGGGTCCGAGCCGTTCGAGGCGGCGGAGCTGCTCGACGATCCGGGCGGCGGCGGCCGGGTCCGACCCCTCCTCGAGCGGCAGGACCGAGCGGGAGACCTCGGTGAAGCGGTCGTCGAACCGGGCGGATTCCCTCCCGTCGAGTCCGAGGAGCCCTCCGTCGGGAAGCGGAAACAGCTCGTTCCAGGGGCCGAGTGACGCGGACGCGAGGAGCCGGCCCGCGTCGTCGACGACCTCCGCCACGGCGCGCGGCTCCCCCGGGGTCCCCTCGCCGGTCCAGGGAACCGTCCGGACGGAGACGAAGAGGACCCCGTCGGCGTGGGGGAGGACGAGGCGGGCGCGCCCCTCGCCGCAGGCCTCGAGAGGGTCGGGGCGATAGATGACCTCGGGACGGTCGAGGCGGACGACGGCGTCGCCCCGCGTCCCGGGGAAGAGGGCCGCGACGCCTCGCGGGCCGGCGAAGAGCCGCGGGCCCGAGGTTCGCCCGACCCGCTGCCGGACCGCCGCCTCGGAAACGGACCCGTAGGGAGTCTCGCCGTCGGGAGCGACGCGAACGACGTTCCAGCGCCCCGGGCCGCGGCGGAGGAGCCAGACCTCGTCGCCGAAGAAGGCGGGTTCGGCGCCGCGCAGCGCCGTCGTCGCCACGGTGGTGCGGACCGACCCGTCGGCGAACCGGAAGACGTATCGGGCCTCCACCTGCCGGTCCTCGCCGTTTCGCGCCAGCCCGCGGCGCAGGCCGTCGGCGGTCGGCGCCGTGACGCGGGCCCCCGAGTCGGCGACGCCCAGCACGTGTCCTTCGTCCCCGACTGGAAAGACGGCCCGCAGGGAGCCCTCGGGGTCGTAGAGGACGAGCCGCCGGGCCGCTGGCTCGACGGTCCAGACGAGCCCCCCCGGCGTCACACCGAACGCCGGCTCGAGCCGGCCCCGCGGCGGCAGAGCCGCGGCGGCCGGGCGGGCCGGGGCGAGCAGGACGGCGGCCCCGCCGAGGAGGAGCGCGGCGAAGAGCCGGGTGCGGAGCGGGGTCGGGAGCATCGTCACGGGTGGCCGACAGGATAGACGCGGGCGGCCCCGGGGCCGCCGCGGCCCCGTGCCGCAGTGCGGCGCAACGCCGTAAACTGCGGCGTCCGTCCCGAAAGACCCTGGACGAGGAGGCTCCCGTGCCCGAAGCCAACGCCATCGCCGCTCTCGCATCGGAAGGAATCGAGGTCCTCGGCCCGATCGGACCGCAGTACGACGAGATCCTGACTCCCGAGGCGCTCCGCTTCGTCGCCTCTCTCCAGCGGGCGTTCGGTGCGCGCCGGGAGGAACTCCTCGCGCGCCGCGTCGAGGCGCAGAAGCGGATCGACTCCGGCGTCCTCCCCGACTTCCTCCCGGAGACGGAAGAGATCCGGAAGGGCGAGTGGAAGGTCGCGCCGATCCCGCCGGGGCTCGAGGACCGGCGCGTCGAGATCACCGGACCGGTCGACCGGAAGATGGTCATCAACGCCCTCAACTCGGGGGCGAGCGTCTTCCTCGCCGACTTCGAGGACGCGAACTCGCCGACCTGGGCCAACTGCGTCGAAGGGCAGCACAACCTCCGCGACGCCATCGACGGGACGATCGACTTCCGCTCCGCCGACACCGGCAAGGAGTACCGGCTGAACGAGAAGACCGCGATCCTCATCGTGAGGCCGCGCGGCTGGCACCTCCTCGAGAAGCACCTCCTCGTCGACGGCAAGCCCTGCTCGGGGAGCCTCTTCGACTTCGGCCTCTACTTCTTCCACGGCGCCGGGCGGCTCCTCGCCAAAGGGGCCTGGCCCTGCTTCTACCTCCCCAAGCTCGAGCACCACCTCGAGGCGCGCCTCTGGAACGACGTCTTCGTGAAGGCGCAGGCCGACCTCGGCGTCCCGAACGGGACGATCCGCGCGACCGTCCTCATCGAGACGATCCTGGGAGCCTTCCAGATGGACGAGATCCTCTGGGAGCTGAAGGACCACTCCGCGGGCCTCAACTGCGGCCGCTGGGACTACATCTTCTCCTTCATCAAGCGCCTCGGGCGCCTCCCCGGCTTCCTCCTCCCCGACCGCGGCCTCGTGACGATGGAGAAGCACTTCCTCGCCTCCTACGTCACGCTCCTCATCCGCACCTGCCACCGCCGCGGCATCCACGCGATGGGCGGAATGGCGGCGCAGATCCCGATCAAGAACGACCCCGCCGCCAACGACGCGGCCCTCGCGAAGGTGAAGGCCGACAAGCTGCGCGAGGTGAAGGCCGGGCACGACGGGACCTGGGTGGCCCATCCGGGGCTCGTCCCGATCGCGATGGAGATCTTCGACGAGGGAATGCCGCAGCCGAACCAGATCGCGACGGCGATGCCCGAAGCGAACATCACCGCGAAGGATCTCCTCACCGTCCCCGAGGGGCCGGTCACCGAGAAGGGGCTCCGCCAGAACCTGAACGTCGGGATCCTCTACCTCGAGGCGTGGCTCCGCGGGAACGGCTGCGTCCCGCTCTACAACCTCATGGAAGACGCGGCGACCTCGGAGATCTCGCGGACGCAGGTCTGGCAGTGGCTGAAGAACCGCGTCACGCTCGCCGACGGCCGGACGCTCACCCCCGAGCTCTACGGCCAGATCTTCGACGAGGAGGTCGGCGCCGTGCGCGCGCGCGCCCGCGAGGAAGGGGGCGGCGGGCCGCTGCGCAGCTCCGCGCGCAGCTCTTCGACCGGAGTGATCCGGCGGGGCGCCGAGTCCTGGCCTCCGGCGCCGAAGCGAGGGGGAACTGGCAGGCGCGCCCCCGAGGCTCTTCGCCATGAGGGCGGCCAGGTCGGCCGTCCGCATGCTGTAGCCCCACTCGTTGTCGTACCAGGTGACGACCTTCACGAAGTCGTTCTTCTCCTTGCCGAGGACCATCGTGAACGGCAGGTCGACGGAGGAGGAGTGCGGGTCGCCCTTGAAGTCGACCGAGACGAGCGGCTCGTCGATGGCGGCGAGGATCCCCTTCATCGGGCCGGCGGCGGCGACGCGGAACGCCTCGCGGAGCTCCTCGGTCGTCGTCGGCTTGGCGAGCTGCGCGGTGAAGTCGACGATGGAGACCGTCGGCGTCGGGACGCGGAGGGCGTAGCCGTCGAACTTCCCCTTCAGGTCGGGGATGACGAGGGCGATCGCCTTGGCGGCGCCGGTCGTCGTCGGGATGATCGACAGCCCGGCGGCGCGCGCGCGGCGCAGGTCGCTGTGCGGCAGGTCGAGGATCTTCTGGTCGTTCGTGTAGGAGTGGATCGTCGTCATGAAGCCGCGCTGGATCGTCCAGTTGTCGTGGACGACCTTGGCGGCGGGGGCGAGGCAGTTCGTCGTGCAGGAGGCGTTCGAGACGACGTGGTGCTTGGCCGGGTCGTAGGCCCCTTCGTTGACTCCGAGGACGATCGTCAGGTCCTCTCCCTCGGCGGGAGCCGAGATGATGACCTTCTTCGCGCCCCCCTTCGTGATGTGGTTCTCGGCCCCGCGGACCGTTTTCCCCTTCTTGTTCACGCCGTCGGCCTTGATCGTGAAGAGGCCGGTCGACTCGATGACGATGTCGACGCCGAGGTCCTTCCAGGGAAGGTTCGCCGGGTCGGTCTCCTTCAGCATCTTCAGGTGCCTGCCGTCGACGAGGAGGTCCTCGCCGGCGACCTCGACCGTCCCGTCGAAGCGCCCGTAGGTCGAGTCGTACTTGAGGAGGTGGGCCATCGTCTTCAGGTCGCCGATGTCGTTCACGGCGACGACCTCGAGCTCGGTGGGGTACTTGTCGCGAATCGCCTTCAGGACCTGGCGGCCGATCCGGCCGAACCCGTTGATTCCAACTTTCGTGGCCATCTTGGGCGTCTCCTTCCGGGGGTGATCCCCACGGGTGATGTGTCGTTATACGACGGAGCGGCCGCGCGGGAGCCGCATGATTTCAGCCTCCGGCCGGCGGCGCGACAGAGGCCGGGCGGGGGGCGTCGGCAGGGGGCGCGGCGGCCCTTCCTCGCGAGTTGCATTGACGGTGCCAGACCGAGGCGCCGAGGAGGAGGACGATCCCAGCCGCCAGGCACGCGACGCAGGCCTTCTTCCGGGTCCGCTTCGCGGGCTGGATGGAGAGCGTCTGGGTCAGGGTCCGCTGGATCCGCTGGCTGGAGGTGAGGGGCGCCTCGGGCTCCTCCTCGAACCAGGCCGGGACGCTCCCGAAGCGGATCGCGACGCCGCTGGGGAGGTGGGCCTCGTCGACCCGCCGGGCGTCCAGGAACGTCCCGTTGCCGCTCCCGAGGTCCCGGACGATCCACCCCTCGCCGTTCGGGGCGACGAGCGCGTGGCGGCGCGAGGCCGTCGGCGAGGTGAGGAGGACGTCGCAGCCCGGCTCGCGGCCGATCGTGACGGCCCCGTCGAGGTGGAAGGTGTGCCGCACGCCGTTCTCTTCGACCGTGAGGAGGGCGCGATGGGGCGCCGTGTCGTCGACGGGGGAGAGGGACGATCGCGCCACGGGTCAGATCCTGTCGGGGAGGGGGATTCCCTCCTCCTCGAGAGCCGGCGCGGCCCGCAGGGGTTCGCCCCCGGGCGCGAGAACGAAGGCGACGTCGCCGACGTTCGTCCCGGTCGGGCCGGGGGCGAAGGCGTCGCCGAGGGCGGCGAAGAAGGGGCCCGAGTCGTTCGCGTCGAGGGCCGCCGGGGCGTCGAGGCCGAGCTCGGCGGCGCGGGAGAGGGTCGTGTCGTCGACGAAGGCCCCGGCGGCGTCGGCGGTGTTGTCGACCCCGTCCGTCCCGGCGACGAGGAGGCTGGCGCCCTTCACCCCGTCGATGTGGAAGGCCGTCGCCAGGGCGAGCTCCCGGTTTCGCCCACCCGTGCCCTTCCCCTTCACGGTGACGGTCGTCTCGCCGCCGAAAAGCGTGACGAGACGCCGCTGGGGAGCGCCGGCCCGGCGGACGAGATTGCCGGCGCAGGCGCCCGCGACCGCGAGCCGGCGCGAGGCGGAACGGGCCTCGCCGCCGAGGAGCTCGGGAAGGACCCGGACGTCGGCCCCGAGCCGGAGCGCCTCGTGCCGGGCTCCTTCCAGGGCCGTCCGGATGTCGCCGAGGAGGACGCTCCAGCGCTGGCCGCCGTCCCTCGGCGCGTTCTCGCCGTTCGGCGGCGAGAAGAGGTACTGGCGGACGGGGGGCGGAACGAGCGACAGGAGGCGATAGCTCTCGAGGATCGCGGCGGCGTCGCGCCGGGACGGGGGAACGCCGAGCGTCGGGCCGGAGGCGACGAGGTGCCACCCCGCGTCGCCGAGGTCGGAGAGGACGAGAGTGACGACGTCCGCCGCACGGGCCGCGGCCGCGAGGCGCCCTCCCTTGACGTGAGACAGGGCTCCCCTCACGACGTTGATCTCGGCGATCGGCGCCCCCGCGGCCGAGAGGAGCGAGACGGTCCGGGCTTTGTCGGCGAGGGAGATCGACTCGGCCGGGAACGCCATGAGGCTGGAGCCCCCTCCCGAGAGGAGGACGAGGAGGAGGTCTTCCGAGCCGAGCCCCGTGGCGAGAGCGAGAGCCTCCCGCCCGGCGGCGAGGCTCCGCTCGTCGGGGACGGGGTGGGCCGCCGGCAGGAACCGGCAGCCGGGAGGGAGCTCTCCCTCTGGCGAGCCGTCCGGGGCGATGACGACGGAGTCGTCGACACGGGTCCCGAGCGCCCGGTGCGCGGCGGCAGCCATGGCGACGGCGGCCTTTCCGACCGACAGGACGACGACCCGCCGGGGGACGAAGACGAACTCGCGGCGCCCCGGATCGGAGACGGAGCGGATGACGACGGCGTTGCCGCGCCGGGAGAGCGCCTCCGCAACGAGCCGCCCCGGCTCGACGGCGGACACCGCAGCGCGATAGAGGGCCTTGAGAAACGTGCGCGGATCCAAGGAGCGTCGATTCTACCCAAACTCGGACGCCGCCCCGTCTCTGAGAGAATCAGCCCGACCCGGCACGGCCCGGGCCCAAACGGAGGTGACCCATGCCCCAGGTCGACGTGGACAAGATCGTCGGTTCCATCCGCGAGAACGCTGCGAACGTCCGGGAGAAGTCGGTGGACGCCGTCGAGGAGGTCGCCGACAGGATCGAGGACGCCCTCGAAAAGGCCGGCACCGAGGGACGCAAGCTCCAGCGCGAGGTGAAGGAAGAGCTCTCCCGCCGCTGGAAGCAGGTCGACCGCGTCGGGCGCGAGAACGCGTTCGTCATGGCCGCCGGCGCGCTCGTCGTCGGCGTACTCGTCGGCTGGCTCATCACCCGCGACCGCAACGACTGAAGCGGACCGGGGAGGCCCGGTCCGCCGGGCCTCCCCGCCGCGCCCGCTCAGAGGCTGACGACGAACCCCTCCCGGAGGGTGCCCGCCGCCTCGTCCCAGCGCGGAGCCTCGCCCCAGGCGTTCGTCCGTCCCGTGGCCCAGAGGTAGGCGGCGAGGGCCGCGGCGGCGGCGTCGAGCTGGTCGTGGGTGATGCCGGCGGCGTCCAGCGGCAGCTCGAGCCCCTGCCCGCGCAGGAGCTCCCACCGCTCCCTGCGCCCCTCGGGGGTCTGCTTCTTCGGGAGCGCGCGCCCCGCCCACTTCTTCCAGAGGTCGGCCGGGTAGACCTCGAGGAGGACCGCCTGGTTCTCCGGCACCTCGCCGAAGACCCCGAGCCCCCGGGCCCGCAGAGCCGAGAAGAGGAGGACGCTCCCGCGGAGGAACCCGGCGTACGGCCCCGCGCCGGGTGCCGGCAGCGTGTCGGGGGTCTTCCCGGCGCAGCGCAGCTCGCGCTCCCCCTCGCGCACCTTCCGGCCGGGGGAGGCGAGGCCCTGCGGGCCGTCGATGGCGACGACGACGCCGTCGGCGAGGATCCCCTCGGGGAGGAGCCCCGCCCCGTCCTGGGCGAAATTCCATTTCTCGAAGCGGACGCGCCGCCAGCGATCCATGAACGCGACGTCGACGGGCCTGGGCGAGGGGGCCGACAGGTCGATCAGGTCGACGCCCGCGAACCAGGCCCTGGCCCCGGGCGCGAGCACCTGGCCGGCGGCCAGGGGCGCCGCGACCTCCACCGGAACGCCGCGGCCCCGGTGCGAGAGGCGCTGAAGCCCGTCGTACGCGGCGTACTTGAAGCATTCGGAGAGGGTCGGCACGTTGAAGACGGCGTCGAGAAAGTCGGCGAGCCCGCCTCCGTGCACCAGGACCATCTGGGGCACGTGGACGAGCTCGGTGGCGTTCGTCCCGAGGAGGTGGGCGCCGAGGAGCCGTTTCGTATCCGGGTCGAAGAGGAGCTTCACGAAGCCGTCCACGTCGCCGTTGATCTGTCCGCGCGCGTTGTTCTCGTAGCGGGCGCGGCCCACTTCGTAGGGCGTTCCCTTTTCCCGGAGCTCCTCCTCCGTCGAGCCGATCATCGAGATCTCGGGGATCGTGTAGACGCCGTACGGGAACGGGAGCTTCCGGTCGTCGGGCCCCGCGAGGCCGAGGGCGTTCTTCGCCGCCGTCCGCCCCTGCTCCATCGAGGTGGCCGCGAGAGCCGGGAAGCCGACGATGTCGCCCGCGGCGTAGATGCCCGGCACGTTCGTGAGAAACGTGGCGTCGACCGGGATGCGCCCCTTCTCGTCGAAGGCGACCCCCGCCGCCTCGAGGCCGAGCCCCTCGGTGTTGCCGCGGCGGCCCGCCGAGAAGAGGACCTTCCCGGCCACGACCTCGCGCCCCGACTTCAGCTTCACGCGCAGGGCGTCCTCCGAGAGGCCGGGGACGCGGGCGAGGTGCTCCACCGCGTCGCCGAGGATCACCTCGGCCCCCATCCGCCGGAGCGAGACCTCGAGCGCGGCCGAGAGCTCGGCGTCGAGGAAGCCGAGGAGCCGGTCCCGCCCTTCGATCAGCGTCACGTGCGTCCCGAGCGCCGCGAAGATGCAGGCGTACTCGCACCCGATGACGCCGCCGCCGACGACGGCGAGGCTCCGGGGAATCCGGTCGAGGTCGAGGATCCGGTCGGAGTCCTCGACGTCCGGATCGTCGAACGTGAGGCCGCGGGGCGGGAGGGGCGAGGAGCCGGTGGCGATCAGGAACGCGCCGGCCGAAAGGCGGCGGATCTCCCCTCCCTTCGCGTCGTGGACCGCCACCGTCCCGGCGTCGAGGAAGCGGGCCTGGCCCGTGACGACCTCGATCCGGTGGCGCTCGAGGTTCCGGTCGATCTGCCGGGTCTGGCGCGCCGTCACGTCGGCGAGCCGTCCGAGGAGCTGCCGGAGGCTGCGCTTGCGGTCGAGGCGGAGCGTCATACCGTAGAGCTCCCGGCGCCGGAAGCCGGTGAGGTAGAGCGCCGCCTCGCGGAGCGTCTTCGACGGGAGAGTGCCGGTGTGGACGGACGCGCCCCCGGGCGACCCGCGCCGCTCCACCAGGGCGACGCGCCGGCCGAAGTAGGCCCCGAGCGCAGCCCCCTTCTCGCCGGCCGGACCGGCTCCCAGGACGACGAGGTCGAACCTCTCCACGTCGGGCATTTCCATCCTCCGGTGGCGGTCAGGTGGCCGGGAGAGCCTAGCAAACGAAGCCCGCGGTTGACGCGCGCCGGTGCGCCCCGGAAGATGTCGCGTTCCGCCCCGACCCCGAGAAGGAGCGCACTTGGACCTCGCCGCACGTTTCTCCGAGCTGAAGTCCGGCTTCGCCCGGACGTTCTGGGTCGCCAACATCCTCGAGCTGTTCGAGCGCTTCTCCTTCTACGGCTCGAAGATCGTTCTCGCGGTCTTCCTCGCCGAGACGGTGGGCCTCGGACCCTTCGGCGTCAGCCTCGTCGGCTTCTACGGCTTCGCCGTCTACTTCCTCCCGATCCTCGCGGGGCCGTTCGTCGACCGTTACGGCTTCAAGAAGAGCCTCGCCGCCTGCTTCGCCATCTTCTCGCTCGGCTACTTCCTGATCGGCCTCTCGGGGATGCCGATGGGGCAGCCGCTCGTCCAGGCCGTCGGGACGAAGACCTGGGTCGTCTGCGCCCTCCTGATCACCGCGATCGGCGGCTCTCTCATCAAGCCGTGCATCGTCGGGACCGTCGCCCGGACGACGACGCCCGAGACGAAGGCGCCCGGCTACGCGATCTACTACACCCTCGTGAACGTCGGCGGCTGGCTCGGGCCGGTTCTCGCCAGCCAGGTCCGGGTCTCCCTCGGCATCGCGCAGGTCCTCGTCGGCGCCTCCCTCACCTCGTTCGTCCTCTTCCTCGCCACGCTCGTTTTCTTCAAGGAGCCCGAGCGGGACCCGGGCGCCGTGGAGCGGACGCTCGGCAAGGTGCTGCGCGACGCGGCCCTCGTCTTCGCCAACGGCCGTTTCATCGGCTTCCTCGTCATCTTCACCGGCTTCTGGGTCATGTTCTGGCAGGTCTACGACCTCTTCCCCTTCTACCTCCGCGACGTCCTGAAGGTGGAGCGGTTCGAGCTCATCGCCTCGCTCGAGTCGTTCTCGGTCATCTTCCTGACGGTCCCCGTCGCGGCGCTCATGAAGAAGTTCCGGGCCGTGCCGCAGATGACGCTCGGCCTCGCCGTCGGGAGCTGCTCCTGGCTCCTTCTCATCTTCTGGCAGTCGTGGCAGGCGGCGGCCGCCGCGATGTTCCTCCTCGCCCTCGGAGAGGTCATGCAGGCGCCGCGCTACTACGAGTACGTCGCCGACCTCGCGCCGAAGGACCAGGTCGGCACCTTCATGGGCTTCGCGTTCCTCCCGATCGCGCTCGGGGCGCTCCTGGCCGGCCCGCTCGGCGGCTTCCTCCTCCAGAAGTACCTGAAGGAGTCGATGCAGCCCGAAAAGGCCTGGACGATCCTCGCGTCCCTCGGCTTCGTCTCGACCGCCGCCCTCCTCGCCTACGACCGCTGGCTAACGAGACCGGCAGCTACGACCTGACCCCTTCGTCTCCCAGCCCCCACCCCTTCAGGCGGCGGTGGAGGGTCGTCCGGTCGAGGCCGAGGCGCTCGGCGGCGCGGGAGACGTTGCCCCGGCAGTCGGCCAGGACGCGCGTGACGAGGCGGCGCTCGAAGGCGTCGCGGGCGTCGGCGAGGCTCTGACCCGGGAGGAGGTCGGGCTCGGTCTCGCCGGTGCGGGGGATGCGAAGGGTGTCGCCGGGGAGGTCTTCCGGCTCGAGGACGGCGCCGTCGGCGAGCAGGAGCGCCCGCTCGACGACGTTCTGCAGCTCGCGGACGTTCCCCGGCCAGGGGCGCCGCTTCAGCTCGTCGGCCGCGTCCGGGGAGAAGGTGGGGGGGCGGCGGCCGCGCCTCCGCGCGAGCTTGCCGGCGAAGTGGGCGGCGAGCAGCGGGACGTCCTCCGACCGCTCCGCCAGGGTCGGGACGCGGATCGGGAGGACGGCGAGGCGGAAGTAGAGGTCCTCCCGGAACGTCCCCGCGGCGATCATCTTCGGCAGGTCGCGATTCGTGGCGGCGATGATTCGCACGTCAGTCGCGATCGTCCGCGCCCCGCCGACGCGCGAGATCTTTCCGTCCTGGATGGCGCGGAGGATCTTCGCCTGCGTCCGGGGGGACATGTCGCCGATCTCGTCGAGGAAGAGCGTGCCGCCGTCGGCCAGCTCCCACTTTCCCTTCCGGTCCTCGGTCGCTCCGGTGAACGACCCCTTCACGTGGCCGAAGAGCTCGCTCTCGATGAGGTCCTCCGGGATCGCCGCGCCGTTCACCTCGACGAACGGGCCGGCGGCGCGGGGCGAGGCGAGGTGGAGGCAGCGCGCGGCCACCTCCTTGCCGACGCCGCTCTCGCCGGTGATGAGGACGCGCGCGTCCGAGGCCCCGGCGCGGCGGATCTCTTCGCGCAGGCGGGTCATCGCGGGCCCTTCGCCGAGGAGCGTCTCCTCCTCCTCGAGCTTCTCCCTCTGCCGCGCCACCTCGCGGGCGAGGACGTCCCGCTCCCGCCAGAGGCGGCTCCGCTCGAGCGCCCTCTCGAGCGTCAGGAGGACCCGTTCGAGCGCGAGGGGCTTCTCGAGAAAGTCGTCGGCGCCGCGCTTGACCGCCTGGACCGCGGTCTCGACGGTTCCGTGCCCCGAGATCATCACGACGGGCAGGTCGTGGCCGCGGGCCCGGATCTGGTCGAGGACGGCGAGGCCGTCGAGGTCGGGGAGCCAGACGTCGAGGAAGAGCGCGCCGGCCGCGGCGCCTCCCGGCTCGGAAAGACGCGCCAGGACCGAGGTGCCGTCCTCGAACTCCTCCACGCGATACCCCTCGTCGCCGAGGATCTGCGCGAGGGTCCGCCGGATTCCCGGGGCGTCGTCGCAGACGAAGACGAGCGCTCCCCGGCCAGGGGCGCTCAAGGCTTCCTCCGGGGGCGTGGCGTCAGGCCGCTGGCCATTCGAGGACGAACCGGCATCCGCGGGGTGAATTCTCCTCCAGGAGGACCCGCCCGCGGTGCTCGGCCGCGATCCGGGAGGTGATGGAGAGCCCGAGGCCGAAGCCTTCGGCCTTCGTCGAGAAGGTCGGCTCGAAGACGAGGTCCCTCTCCTCGGCCGGGATCCCCGGCCCGTCGTCGGCGACGACCACCCGGGCGACTCCCTTCTCGACGGAGGCCCGGACCCGCACCTCTCCGCCGGGAGGAGTCGCCGAGACGGCGTTGTCGACGAGGTTGACGACCGCGCGCTTGATCTGCTGGGCGTCGCCCCTCACGACGGCGAGCCCCTCGGGAAGGTCGGCCGAGATCCTCACTCCCGCCTTCGTCCCGTCGTAGAGCTTCACGACCTGCCCGACGACGGAGCCGAGGTCGCAGTCTCCGAAGCTCGTCTCGGGGAGTCGCGCGAAACGGTGGAAGGCGTCGACGAGAGCGGCGAGCGTCCGCACCTCCTGGACGATCGTGTCGGCCCCCTCCTCCACGACCTTCGCCAGGACGGGGTCGCACCCGGTCGAGCTCCGCGCCTTCCGCCTCATCCGCTCCGCGGCGAGCCGCACCGGCGTGAGCGGGTTCTTGATCTCGTGCGCCATCCGGCGGGCCGCCTCCTCCCAGGCCGCGGCCCGTTCCGCGCGGACGAGGGCCGTCGTGTCCTCGAGCGTCACGACCCACGCCGTCCGCCGCCCCGCGTCTCCCGGGACGCTCGTGACGTGCGCCTCGACGACGAGCGGCTCGCGTGCCCCGGGCGCGGCGATCGAGAGCGTCGCCTCCCTCGGGCCCGTTCCGCGGAACGCACGGTCGAGAAAGTCGAGGAGCGGAGCTCTCCACTCCTCGTCGAGGAGAGCGCCCATCGCGGTCCCGGGCGAAGCTTCGGCCCGCCGGAGCATCCTGAGCGCGGCGTCGTTCAGCCCCTCGAGCGACGCCTCGCCCCGCTCCGGACCCGCGACGGGCCCGAAGGCGAGGACGCCGACGTCGAGGTGCGCCAGGATCGTCCGGATCCGGAAGCGGTCTTCGTCCAGCCTCGCGTAGGCCGACTGCAGCTCCGCGTTCGCCGCGATGAGCCGGCCCCGGCTCTCGCGCAGCTCGTCGGTCATCGAGTTGAAGGCGAGCCCGAGAGTCGAGATCTCGTCCTCTCCCTCGATCTCCACCTGGGTGTCGAAGTCGCCCGCCCCCACCCGCCGCACCGAGGCGGCGAGCGCGCCGATCGGGCCCGTCACGCGCCGCGCCAGGACCAGCCCGATCCAGACGGCCGCGAGCAGGACGAGGAGCGCGAGCAGGAGGAACAGGAGGACCTGCACCGCCTGAAGCGACGTCCGCTCCGCCTCCAGCTGGGCGAAGGCGGAGGTGGCGCGCGAGAGCATCCGGAGAGGCCCGGCCTCGGAGGGGGGGTCGTAGGTGCCAAGGATCAGGATTCCCGCGGGGAGGACGACGATCGTCCGCCCGACCTGTCCCCCCTCCTCGATCGCGTCGATTCGCCGGACGGCCCCGCGGGCCCGGGCGGAGGAGATCCACTCCGCCGAAGGCTCCGGGACGTCCCGAAGCGGCCAGCGGGGAGAGCCGACGGCGAGACGCCCGGTGAGGCCCGTTCCCTCCGCGGGCCGGAGCTCGAGGTAGTCGAGCCCCGAATCCTCGCGGAGGGAGGCGAGGAGGGCAACGAGGGCGGCCTCCCCCTTCGATTCGGCGAGCGAGGTGGCGAGCCGCGACGCGACGCGTCGCTCCCTTTCGGCCGCGCGCTGCCGCACGAGCTCGACGACTTCGCGCCCGGCCGAGACCGTCTCGGTCACCGGCGTCTGGAACCAGATCTCCACGCTGCGCTGGAGGAGGCCGGTCGTCGGCAGGATGAGGAGGGCGATGGGGAGGAGGGCGAGGCCGACGTGCGTCAGGACGATGCGGACGCGGAACCGCGAGCCGAAGACCCCGCGGCGGGACTCGAGGACGACCCGCACGGCGCTTCGTCCGATGACGAAAAGGAGAGCGAGAATGAGGAGGACGACGATGTAGAAGAGGACGAAGAGGAGGACCCGGTTCGTGGCCGCCGGCGGCGCGAGCGCCCGGGCCCTGAGGACGAGCGCGTAGATCCCGGCCAGGGCGAGGCCGAGAGAAAGGCCGACGCCGAGGAGGACCCTGTTGTCCCGCGCCCAGGGCGTCTTCACGGGGTCTCGCCCCCTTCCTTCCAGAAGAAGACGGGGGATCTCCGCCAGTCGGTCATGGCGCGCGTCGGGACGAACCCGAGCGACACGTTCGTACCGTAGAGGCAGCGGACTCTCACGACGAGGGGCTTGCCGGCGAGGTGCGGGCCCATCGTGAAGGACGGGAGAGCGGGAAGCGTCGAGAGGGCCTTCTCCGCCTCCTCGCGTCCCGGCAGGACGGTCGTCTCCAGGAGCCGCCCGTCGAGCCGCCGCTCGACGGTGGTGTCGCCGCTCACCGGCCGGTAGGTGGCCGTCACGCCGTACCGCCGCTCGTCCCTGAGACCGTCGAACCACTTGTCGCGAGAGACGAAGAGCCGAAGCTCCCAGGCGACCGTCGTCGGAAGGCCGGACTCGAGCCGCCTCCTCACGTCCGGGGGGAGCCCGGGAGCCAGACTGGCCGAGACGCGGACGTCCCGGCCCGCGAGGGCCGTCTCGACCTGCGGGATCCGGAGCTCCCCGTCCGCGGCCACGGCCCTTGCGACCGCCAGGGCGGCGGCGAAAAGGACGACGACGGGGACCGGAACCCGGGGCGCGCGCACCCGCGCATTGTGCGCGGGAATCGAGGGCGGCGGGCGGAGGTGGCCCCTCCGCCCGGGTCCGCCCCGCCCCCTACTGGAACGCGCCGGAGACGTCGAGGATCACGTGGACGGTGCCGGCGGAGGAGTTGAAGACGCTCACGGCGCCGCCGACGCCGACCGGGATGGTCGCCTCTGTGGCGCGGGTCCGGCCGGAGGCGAACGCGGCGGTCTGGGTTCCGGGATTCTCGGCGCCGGCGGGGAAGACGGTGACGAACCCCTCGGTGTCCGGCTGCGTCGCCGTGACGTTCAGGGCAACCGCCTGGGCCAGCGCGGGCACGTTGCACGCGCTCCCCGTGACGGGGAAGTCGCGGGTCTCGCCCGCCGCGAGCGGAAGCCCGCCGCCCGACCGGGTGTCCGCGAAGCGGCAAGGAGCGATGGTGTAGAAGGCCGTGCCCGCCTCGGGGAGGAAGGTCGCCGTGACCCGGCGGGGGGCGGCCATCAGGACGGTGCAGGAGCCGATGCCCAGGCAGCCGGAGCCGCTCCACCCGGCGAAGCGCGAGCCGGCCGCCGGGAGGGCGTCGAGTGTGACGCTCTCGCCGCCTCCGACGAGGCTGGAGCAGGTGGCTCCGCAGCTGATCGCGGCGGGAGTCGACGTAACGGTTCCGCTCCCGGCGCCGACCTTCGTCACCTGCAGCGAGTAGGTCGCCTCGTAGACGTCGACCCCCCGATTCAGAAGGCCCCAGCGCCCGGAGGCGTCGTACGCCCGGCAGGCCGCCACGTAGCTCCCCGTCGTCTGGTAGACGTGGACGACCTCGTTCCCGGGGCCGCTGACGAGCGGGCTTCCGTCTCCGAAAGCGAACTCGTACCCGGCGATGAGCCTCCCGGCGGGAACCGTGGCGGAGCAGGTGAAGGCCGCCGGCGCTCCGGGATGGACCGGCACCGGCTTGACGTCGATCGCGGTCACCGTCGGTCCGACGTCGGGTCCGCCGACGTCGATCCAGGCCTCGACCGCGGCGGACGGGAGGTTGTTGACGTCGTACGCGGTGCAGGAGACCGATTTCGTCCCCTCGGCCGTCCAGGCGTGGCCCGTCGAAGAGGCCGCGCCCGCCCAGGTCTGGCCGTCGCCGAACGTGATCAGGTAGCTCGAGATCGCGAAGGAACCGGCGTCCGCGTGGCACGTCACGGTGACGCTTTCGCCCACGGCCGGCTTCGTCTTCGAGAAGGTGACGGACGAGACGGTCGCCGGGGTGCCGATCGGCTGGCTGACGCCGACGGTGACGACGGCGGGGTCGCCTCCGTAGCCGCGGAGGACGAGCTCGAAGTCACCCGGTGCCGAGATCGAGAAGGGCTCTCCCTGGGCCGTTCCGATCGTCGTCTCCGTGCCCGAGCCGGCCGGCCGGTAGCTCCAGGAAAGGCCGGCGGGCGGGTTCGCGTCTCTCACCCCGTTCAGCTCGGCCCAGGGCCGCGCCGTCTGGCCGACGAAGAGCTCCCAGTACGTGCCCATCGACTTCGGCAGGTCGGCCGTGTCCGATCCGTTGCGGATCCGGATCGTCGGGGGGACGGCGAGGACGGTGAGCGGCGACCAGCCGGCCGCGGGCCACTGTGCGGTCTTCGGCGCGGCGCAGCTGCCGTTCGTCGTGTACGAATAGCGGAGGCGCAGCCCGAGAATTCCGGCGGCCGGCGTCGGGATCGAGATCGTCCCCGTGCCGGAGGCCGGGAACGGGGAGCTCACGGCGACGCCCGCGGTCGAGTAGGCGCCCTCCGGGCAGACCTGGCCCGCCACGGTGCAGAAGCCGTACGAGAAGCCGGTTGCCCCGAGGGGGCACGCGGCCACGGCGGCCGCCTTCACCGAAGCGCTCGTGACGGAGACCGCGGGAGTACCGGCGAGGACCTGCGAGGGGGCCGTCAGCGAGAGGACGACGTCGGAGACCTGAACGGTTTTCGCGGCGTCGCCCGTGCAGGTCACCTGGTCCGCGAGGAGCCCGGGGCACTCAGCGGTCCGGAAGCCACCGCGGTAGGGCACGGAAACCCAGTAGCGGTAGTTTCCCGGCCGTTGAAGGCCCGGGTTCGTCTCGCCCGGCTGCGTGAAGGAAGCGGGGGCGCAGGTGGCCCCGGAGCAGCCCGCCTCGAGCTTCAGGACGTCGGCCCCCGCCTCGCCGACCGGGACGTGGGCGAAGTACCAGCGTCGTCCGGCAGGCAGCGGGCTCCCCTCGGAGACGTCCTCGAGACCGCCGCCCGAGAGAAGGGAGCCGGTTCTAAGGATCTGGTGCGGGACCTTCCAGCTGATCCGGTGCGTCGCGAGCGAGGAGCCCCCCGCGCTGAGCGCGTTCTGCACCTCGAAGCCGATCGTCAGCTGCCGGTCGACGGGAGCCGCCGCCGAGAAATCGGGCGTCCCGGCTGGAAACGTCCAGCTCCCGTTCGTCGTCACCGACTCCCAGCAGCCCACGCCCGTCGACGGCGCGGGAGTCGAACCCCCTTGCGGGACCTGGGCCGGATCGCACGGGCCGATCAGCATCGCCTGGGACGGGAACGACCCGCCCGCGGTGACCCTGAGGTCGGGTTGCTTCAGCCGGAAGGTGGTCGGGTTCGAGTCGAGCGGGTTGCCGTCGTGGAAGTCGTAGTCGAGCCGCCAGTCCAGGAGCGGCTGGACGGCGTCCCCGGGAGAGAAGGAAGGAACGACGCGGAGCTGGTCGCCGACGAAGACGGTCCCGCCGTCGAGCACCGGCGTGGCGGCGCCACCCGCGTAGGGAACCTGCTCGACGGTGAGCGAGGCCGTCGCCGGGCTCGGAACCAGGGAGCAGTTGAACGAGGCGACGTAGGTCCTGGTCGTGTGGACCAGGTCGCCCATGTACACGAAGATGTTCCCGCCGGAGGCCCGCATCCCGACGAGCGCATCCACCTGGACCGGCGTCGCGAAGGGCGTTACGGAGCTCGCGAGGTTGGCCGAAAAGTCGGTGGCGGAATGGATCTCGGGCTTCAGCCCGCCGGAGGTGGTCCCCTCGAGGAAGATCGCCAGGAGGGTGCTGTCGTAGGGAAGGAGAAGAACCTGGGTCTGGGCGTACTTCGCCCCCACCGGGGGCGTGTAGGTGCCGACCCGGGTCAGGCTGCCGTTGACGGGATCGACCCGGTTCAGCGTCACGCCGCCGGATGCGACGTAGGCGCCCGAGAACTTCCCCCCCTCCGTCAGGAGGTGGAGCGAGCCGTCCACCGGGTGGCGCGCGGCGGCGACCCCGCCGAAGAGGTAGTTGGTCGCCGGGATGCCGAGCTGGAGGGTGGAATAGACCCTCGAGGTGAAATTCGCCGTCAGGCCCGATGCCGGAGTGCCGGGATTCGAGACGTCGATGACGGCGAGGGCGTCCGCCGCCCACGCCACGACCCAGGACTTGCCCGCGGCCTCGACGGCGGTGATGCCCGACGGGAAGGACAGGCCCACGTTCTGGATCGCCTCGGAGTAGATGCCGTTCTTGACGCTGGGGCCGACGTTGCTCTGGTAGTCGGTGACGTCGGCCGCGTAGATTCCGCCGCCCATGACCGAGAACCCGAGGTACCTCGTTCCCGCCTTCACGATCGCGACGCCGCTCACCTGCTCGCCCGGCGGGAGGAAGTCGCCTCCGGAGAGGAACGCATCGGCCGAGTAGCTCATGGCGATCGTCCCGTAGGTGACGGTGTCGGTCCAGGGCTGGAGGGCGCGCGTGCCGTCGGCCGAAAGAGCGACCGCCTTGGTCCGCTCCTGGCCGTCCCCGTTCTTAGGGTAGTGGTCCTGGCCCAGCAAATCCTCCATCGAGGTCTTGGAGGGGGCTCCCGGGTTTGCGAGGCTGTAGACGAGGAACCCGTAGTTGTAGCGGACGGCGAGTCGGTAGGCCCCTGGCGTCCCGCCGAGGCTGAGGGAGTTCTGCCGCCCCTGAAAGTAGGTCGGGAGTCCCGAAGGAGGCGGATCGAAGGCCGCGGGCGCCGTGGCGAGCTGGCACTGGGCGTCGCTGGGTTGCGGCTGGCCGGCGAGGCCCAGCCTGAGGAAGGTCAGGGCGGCGACGCGGAAGAACGAGCGGGCCGGTGAAGCGGGCATCGTGGTCCCTTCGGGAAGGCTGGTGCAGCGCTTCCGTTGGAAGTGTAGCCACCTCACGCCCCCGGGAGGGGCCGACGCCTGCAGGAGAGCGGGGGCTTCAGCGCCCGGCGAGCGCCAGGGACGGGTGGACCGTCTCGGAGCGGCGAACGTGCTCGCTGGCGGCGGCCTGGCGGATCTTCTTCGCGAGCGCCGTGTGGAGCGCGTGCCCGGCCCGGTGCGCCACGACGTGCCCGACGACCGGGCGCCCGACGAGGGCGAGATCTCCGATGAGGTCGAGAGCCTTGTGCCGGACGAACTCGTCGGCGAAGCGGAGGCTGCCGTTCACGACGTCGGCGTCGCCGACGACGATGCAGTTCTCTTCGCTTGCGCCCCGCGCGAGCCCCTTCGACCGGAGGTAGTCGTACTCGGCGAGGAACCCGAACGTCCGGGCCGGCGCGAGGTGGTCGGCGTAGATATCGGGGGTCAGGACCAGGGAGATCGACTGACGGCCGATCGCCGGGTTGGGGAAGTCGATCGAGTAGGAGACGCGGAGCTCTTTCGCCGGACGGATCTCGATCCACTTCCCGTCGTCGTTGTGGACCGAGAGCGTGCTCGTGACGGCAAAGGGGCGGACCGCGGAGCCGAGGGGGACGAGGCCCGCCTCGCGGAACTCGGCGACCCAGGGGGCGGAGCTCCCGTCGAGGATCGGGACCTCGGGGCCGTCGATCTCCACGGTCAGGTTGTCGAGGCCGAGGCCGACGGCGGCGGAAAGGAGGTGCTCGATCGTCCCGACCTCGCGGCCGGGCTGCCCGAGGGAGGTGGCGAAGTCGAGCCGGCCCGCCTCCTCGGCGATCGCGGGGATGACGACGCCGACGTCGGTCCTCACGAATGCGATCCCACGACCCGCGGGGGCGGGGCGGAGGGTGGCGCAAACCTGGCGGCCGGAATGGAGGCCGACGCCGGATACCGAGATCGTGCGGCCGAGGGTCGTCTGCAACCTCATCACGAACCCCTCTACGCACGAGGAGTGCCAGTCGATGCCCCGCCCCGATCACTGGTTTCAGGCCACTTACGGGACGCTGACAGGGCGTCGCCGTCGAGGATTTGCCGCACCCTGTGGCGTCGGCGCCACACCCGGCGGCGTCTCCGGCTTTCCTTCGCGCCGGGCGGCGAGGCCCGGTCTGCCGCGACCGGCCCCCTGACAGGCATACTGCGGGCCGTGGAAGCCCTCCGGTCCGAGTCCTCCCTTCGAGTCGCCGCCGGGGCTGTCCGGCGGATGGCCCGCGCCCGCGGAGGCCGCTCGTGACGGCCCGCCCGGCCGCCCTCTCGGGGAAGGGGTCGAAGAAGGACAAGGACTCGGATGTGAGGCCCGTCGCGCGGAACCGAAAGGCCTTTCACGAGTACTTCATCGAGGAGAAGGTGGAAGCGGGGCTCGAGCTGACCGGCACCGAGGTCAAGTCCCTGCGAGAGGGGCGGGCGAACCTGACGGACGGCTGGGTCGAGTTCGCGAAGGGGCAGGCCTGGCTCCATGGCGTCCACGTCTCTCCCTACGACCCGGGCTCGTACATGAACCCCGACCCGGTGAGGAAGCGGCGCCTCCTCCTCCACAAGCGCGAGATCCTGAAGTGGGCGACGAAGGTCCAGCGGTCGAGCGCCACCTGCGTTCCCCTCTTCCTCTACTTCCGCGGCCCGCGCGCCAAGGTCGAGATCGCCCTCGTCACCGGCAAGAAGCTCCACGACAAACGCGAGACGATCAAGCGGCGCGAGGCGGACCGCGAGAGCCGCGCGGCGATCAAGGCGGGCCGGACGCGGTAGACGGGCACGGGCGCGCCCGCCCCGGGAACGAGAGGTCCATACGCAGATCTCGCGGTGGCTTGCGGAACGCCCGGTCGAAGGGAAGACCGAAGAGCGCGCGGAAGAAGCCCGCCTCCGGGAGGAGGTTGCGGCCCTCCGCAGGGACGTCGAGGCGCTCTCGAGCCAGCTCCGGGAAACCGAAGGATCCTTCGGCTGGCTCCTCGCGAAGAAGCTGCAGCAGCTCGAGTGCGCGCTGGCCCCTCGCGGAACGCGACGGCGGGCCCTGGTCGTCTCCGTGCTGACGGGACTCCGGCCGTTCGTGAGGGACGGGATCCGGACGACGGTGCGAGCCCGACTGGCGGACGGACGGGAGAATCGCCGTCTCGCGGCGACCTGCGAGAGCGCGGGGCCGAGGCCGGAGGGGGAGTTTCGAAGCGTTCTCTTCGTGAGCGGCTCCTTCGGCGCCATGGAGCGATATCGCTGCGCGAATCCGCGGGAGCAGCTCGCCCTCGCGGGCGTCCGCACGAAGCTCCTCAGGGGCGCCGGGCCCGAGGCCATACGCGAAGCCGGGCGCCACGACGCGGTCGTTCTCCACCGGCTCGCGTACACACCGGATGTCGAGGCGATCGTCGAGGCGGCGAGACGGCGCGGCGCGCCGGTCCTCTTCGACATCGACGATCTCGTCTTCGACCCGGGCCTCTTCGACCGGATCGACGCGCTCGACTGGATGGAGCCCGCGGAGGCCGCGCTCTTTCGCCAGAGCTTCGCGGCCCAGCGCCGGACGCTCGCCTCGTGTGACGGGGCGATCGTCCCGACCGAACCCCTCGCCGAGGCGGTGCGCGCGCTCGGGGTCCGGTGCTGGGTCCACCCCAACGCCCCGAGCCTCGAGCTCCTCGAGCTTTCCCGCGAGGCGCGGCGCGACCGCCGCGTCGAGCCCGGCCGGGTCGTCCTCGGCTACGCGAGCGGCTCGCGGACGCACAACCGCGACTTCGCCGAGGTATCGCCCGCACTTCTTCAGCTCTTCGCGGAGATTCCCGCGCTCGAGCTGCACGTCGTCGGCTACCTCGACCTCGACGCAGGATGGGAGCCCTTCCGCAGCCGCGTGAAGACGCTGGAGTTCGTTCCGTGGCAGCAGCTCCCGGCGGTTCTGGCGACTTTCGACGTCAACCTCGCGCCGCTCGAGGCCGGCAATCCGTTCTGCGAGGCCAAGAGCGAGCTGAAGTGGCTCGAAGCGGCCGCCGTCGGCGTCCCGACGGTCGCGTCGCCGACGGCGCCGTACCGCGCGGCGATCCGGCACGGAGAGACGGGCTTCCTCGCCTCCACGACCGAAGAGTGGGTCGACGCGCTGCGACTCCTGGCGAGCGATCCCGTTCGCCGGCAGGCCGTCGGCTCCGCGGCGGCGGAGCGGCTGGCGGACAGGTACGCGCCGAAGACGCTCGGGGCCGAACTCGCGAAGACGCTCACTGCCCTCCGCTGACCGGAAGCCGGCGCATTGTCCGATCCCAGGGCGCGTCGCGCCGCGCAGGAACGGATAACGGAGCGGCTTCCCCGTGACAGAATCGCCGGATGCTCCGCGCGCTCACCGCGTTCCTCCTGCCACTGCTCGGCGCACCTCTGCCCGCCACGACGACGAGGGTTCCCTCCGGGCTACGACCGGCGACTTCCGAAGGCACCTGGACCTGGACGGGCGGGTCGAATCAGGTGAACGCGCCTGGCGTGTATGGAACCAAGGGAGTCCCGGGTCCCGGGAACTTCCCGGGGGCGCGGCACGGCGCCGTCACCTGGAGAACCGCGAACGGAGACCTCTGGCTCTTTGGCGGTTCCGGCTACTCGGCCGCCGGGACCGGCTACCTGAACGACCTCTGGCGGTGGGACGGGACCGCCTGGACCTGGATCAGCGGCTCCGACGTCGAGGACCAGCCCGGAGTCTACGGGGAGCAGGGGGTCGCCTCCCCGGACAACGTCCCGAGCGCGAGGTTCGCGGCCGCCTCCAGCGTCGACTCCGTCGGGAACCTCTGACTCTTCGGGGGCTGGCGGTCCACCGACACCGGCGGAACCCTTAACGACCTCTGGAAGTGGGACGGCGCCGCCTGGACCTGGGTGAAGGGCTCGAACGCGTTCTACGACCTCGGGAACTGGGGAACCCTCGGCGTTCCCGACCCGGCGAACGTCCCGCGCAGCCGCAGGAGCGCCGCCGCGTGGACCGACGCCGCAGGCCGGTTCTGGATCATGGGTGGGTACGGCGCCCTGGATCGCCGTAACCAGGACGACCTTTGGCGGTGGGACGGAACGAACTGGACCTGGATGTTCGGGGGAGGTCCGTACCCGACGAGTCTCGCCCGCAGGACGGTCGGGGCCACGTGGGTGGACCAGACTGGAAACCTCTGGCTGTTCGGCGGGTATCGAACCGATGGCACGAACGGGTTTCTCAATGACCTCTGGCGATGGGACGGGACGACCTGGGAGATGCTGGGCGGTTCTTGGGGTTACGGGGCGGATGGCGTCTACGGCACGAGGGGAGTGGCGGCTCCGGCCAACATCCCGGGGGCCCGGTCGGACGCGGCGTCGTGGACCGACAACCGGGGGAACGTCTGGCTTCTCGGCGGCGGTGGACACACGGCCAACGGCGATGGAAACCTGAACGACCTCTGGCGGTGGGACGGAACGAACTGGGCCTGGATCAAGGGAACGGACGCACCTTCGTCTGCCGGCGTCTACGGAGATCTCGGAACGCCGGCTTCCGGAAACGACCCGGGCGGGCGCCGCATGTCCGCCTCCTGGGTCAGCTCCAGCGGCGCCCTCCGGCTCCTGGGAGGCGGCGGTCACGACTCCGCGGGTGTCGTTGGCTGGTTGCAGGATTTCTGGCTCTTCGAGCCTCCCGCCTGCACCCCTCCGCCGGGCGTTCTGGTGGCCCCGGCTTCCGTCCTCGACGGCAGCAGCGCGAACGGGGCTTCGGTCTCGGACGCCGGGGCCGGCGCCACGTACGAATGGACGATCACGGGCGGCACCCTCGACTCCGGCCAGGGAACGACCTCCGTTCTCTTCTCGCCGGCGCCGGCCGCGACGAGCGTCGTCCTGGGCGTCGTGGTCCGGAAGGGGGACTGTGCGACAGGCGATGCGAAGACGGTCCTCGTCGGCAACTATCACGCGCTCGGGATCGTCCGAAACGGCGTCGGCAACGACCTGGTCGCCTCGACCCCCGGGGATATCTGGTGCGGGTCCGCCTGCGCGGCAGTCTTCGCGCACGGTTCCACGGTCAGCCTCACGATCATCCCGGGAGCGAATTCGCGTTTCGCCGGCTGGCTGGGCGGAGGTTGCTCGGGGACGGGCGCCTGCGTCGTGACGATGGACGGGCCGAAGACGGTCTCGGCGACCTTCTTCCCGTCGGCCTCCGCGAAGTTCTACGGCGTGACTCCCTGCCGCGTCGTCGACACGCGCAACCCCGACGGCCCGCTCGCGGGCCCCGCCCTCGCGGCCGGCGCGTCCCGCGCCTTCACCGTGGGCGGGGCCTGCGGCGTGCCGGCCGACGCCACGGCGGTGGCGCTGAACGTGACGGCGACGGGCGCGACCTCGTCCGGCTCGCTGACGCTCTACCCGGGGACGGGCCCCGCGCCGGAGGCGAGCAGCCTCAACTTCACGGAGAGGACGCGCGCGAACAACGTCACGATGGGGATCGTCGGCGGCGTCCTGTCAGTCCTCGACCGCCAGGAGAACGGCAGCGTGGACCTGATCCTCGACGTCAGCGGCTACTACCGCTGAGGGGCGGCAGGAGAGAACGCACCGGACCAGAGGGGCGGCGCGCTCGCGCGGACGGGAGCGGGACCCCCCGCCCGACGGCCCACGTCGGACGGGACGGGGTCCCGGGACTGCGGCGTGGAACGCAACCGCCTACCGGAAGTAGCCCGACACGTCGACGATCACGTGGACGGAGCCCGACGACTGCTTTCCGGCGATCGAGAGCACGCCGTCGGTCAGGGACATCACCGCGTTGTTGGCGCGGGTCTTTCCGGCCGCGAACGAGATCGTCGTCGTCACGGGTGCCGCGCCGCTGCCGGGGAAGAGCGTGAGAGCGCCGGCGGTCGCCGGAACGGCGACGGTCACGTTGATCGCGAGGGCCGTGGCGTCGGCCGGGACCCCGCACGCTCCCTGCGTGACCGTGAACGAGCGCGTCGCGCCGGCCGCGATCGCGGGAGCACCGAACGGGCCAGCGGCGTTGCGGGTGTCGAGGAGGCGGCAGGGAGTGAGGGGGTGGAAGCGGGACGCCGGGGCCGCCCCGGGCGCCACCTCGACGAGCCGTGCCGAGCGCGGCGGCAGGTCGAGCGTCAGCGAGCCGCCGCTGAAGGCCGTCGTGCCGAGCGCGCCGAGGCGGGTCGCGCCGTCGAAGCCGAAGAGGCGGACGGTCCGGGCGCCACCGCCCGCGAGAGCGACGGTGACGGGTCTCTGCACGGTGTCGCGATTCACGAGGACGACGCGAAGCGCCCCGCCCGGCGCCTCCACGGCGTATCCGCTCACGGCGTCGGGGGTGTTCGACGAGGCCCTCACGCTCGACCCGGAGACGCGCGCGCCCGCGCCGTCGTAGTCGATCCAGAGACGGAAGGCGTCCTCGACCAGCGACCCTTCGGCCGGGGCGACCCAGCGCGTCGCGATGTCGACACCCTCCCTGGCGAAGATCCCGAGCGCCTCCGCCTGCGCGAGCGCGCTCGAGAGGCCGTCGTCGTTGCCCCACTGGTACTCGGTGATCGCCAGCTTCGTCCCGGGGAGCTCGGCGGCGATCCACTCCTTCATCCGCGGGATGAGCCGGACCTGCGTGCCGATCCACGACTCGTCGACGTACGTCGGGTCCCAGAGTCCGTCCAGCGACCGGAGCCGCCGCGCCGAGGTCGCGGCCGACTCGTCCCCAGAGAGCGACACGCCCGAGGCCTGCGGGTAGTAGTGGACGTCGAGGACGTCGACGAGCCGCACCCCGTGCGCCTCCTGGTACTGCCGCACCTGCCGCAGGTACCACTGGGTCAGCGGCACGCTCCCGTGGGCGATGAAGTCGGCGCCATTCGGCGAGCAGTTGTCGGCCGCGGAATAGAAGTACTCGCACCATCCCCAGGAGACGGGCCCGAAGACGACGGCCGCCGGGTCCTTCGCCTTGATCGCGGCGGCGACGTCGCGCGACTTCGTCCAGAGCTCGTCGAAGGTGAGCGGCTGCGGGTGGACGTCGCGGTGCGTCGAGTCCCAGAGGGCGGGCTCGTTGTCGAGGGCGTAGTAGCGAACGCCGCCGCTTCCCGCCGTTCCGAACTGCGCCGCGAGGTGGTCCATCCAGGCCGTGACGAACGACGGGCCGATGGCGATCGAGGTGTCGAACGGGTTGTTCCCGGTGACGTTGGCGCCTCCGGGAAGGACGCCGCTGCCCGCGTCGGGCTGGCACCAGAAAGCCCAGTTCGACGCCGTGCACTCCGTCTCGGTCTGGGCGCCGTAGAGCTGCACGGAGAAGCCCCACGACTTCGCCCGGCTCTTCGGCGTCCACCCGATGAGCGGCACGGTCAGGATTGGCTCGCCGCCTGCGGCTCGCGTCTCGGAAAGGAAGCGGTCCGCCGCCGAGCCGAACGGGAGGTCCTCGGGGGCCGGGTTGCTCTCGGGGACGTTCATGAAGAACCAGTCCATCCCCTTGTTCGAGGTGTCGTTCTGCCAGTTGTAGCGGGTGACCGAGTTCCCGCCCCAGCGGCGGACGGGCCACTTCAGCGCCGCGGCCTGCGCCGCCGACCCGAAGTTCACGCCGAAGATTCCGGGGCTCACCGGGCGCCGGTCGAGAGTCGGATCGACCGAGACCGTCACCGCGGCGCCGACGGGGGGCGGGGGAGGGGGCGTCGTCCGCGCCAGGAGCCGGATGTCGTCCACGTAGAGCGTCGCCTGGTTGCCCCCGGTGGAATCCTGGAGCCAGAGGCCGTCCCAGCTTCCGGTTGAGAGGCCGAGCGCCGAGAACGGCACCGTCGCCTTCGCCCAGCTCCCGGCGGGCACGGTGCCCCCTTCGACGAAGCCCGCGAGCGGCATCGCCGACCCGGCGGGGCTCCCGCCGCTCAGGATCGCCACGGTGACCTGCAGCCCCGCCGCGCTGCCGCGGACCCAGAGCTCGATCGCCTCGTAGTCCGTCCCGGTGAACCCCGCGTCGCGGTGGAAGAAGAGGCCTGCCCAGGCGTCGGGCTCGAAGGCGATCGCGGTCGCTCCGGAGTGGACGACGGTCGTCTGCGCGAGGTTCCAGGTCCCCCACGACCAGTCGGTGAAGCCGCTCTGGAGGGAGTCGGTGTAGACGGCGAGCTGGGCGCGGGCCGGGAAGGCGGCGAGGGCGAGCGCGAGGATCGGGAACGCCAGGACGGAGAGAGACCGTGCACGCGAAGAGGGAGCCGGGGTCGCGGAACCGCGAGGGTTTGTCGGGTGTGTCATGAGTCGGGGGAACCGTACCCTCTCGACGAAGCCCTGCCTACTGGACCCCGGTCGAGCAGATCCCTGTCCGGGTCCTGCCGCCGGAGGTCCGGACGACGACGCCGTCGTCCCTTCTTGGTCATATGCTATGCGATGCGTTTTCGCGTTCCGGGGTCACCAGATTTCGAGTGAAGGAGTACCGATGTCGCCAAGAATCGTCCTCTTCCTTGCTGCCGCTGGCCTGCTCGTCGCCGCGCCGCTGCGCGCAGAAGCGCCTCTCGCCCGGGAGAGCGGCGCTCCTCTGCTCAACTGGACCTCCGCGCCCTACTGGCAGGCGGAGGCCCGGTCCGACCAGGCGGAGACGCGCGTCGCTCTCGACACGCTGGCGGTGACGCCGATCGATCCGGGCCCGCTCCCGTTCGTCGCGCTCTCCCCCTGCCGGGTCGCGGACACGCGCGGATTCGGCTTCACGGGCGCCTACGGCCCGCCCGCCCTCACCGGCGGAAGCGCGAGGGCCTTCCCGATGGCGGGTCAGTGCGGCATCCCGGCCTCGGCGAGGGCGATCTCCGTCAACTTCACCGTCACGAACACGGGCGGAGCGGGCTTCCTGGGCGCCTTCCCGCAGGGGAGCGACTATCCCGGGGTCTCGACGCTGAACTTCAGCGCGGGACAGACGCTGGCGAACGCGGCCATCGTGCCGCTCTCGACGGCCGGCGGGATGTCCGTCGTCGCCGGAGGGGCCGGATTCGACCTCATCATCGACGTGAACGGCTACTACGCCAACCCCGTCACCGCCTCCAGCGGCGCGTTCGACGCGAAGCAGCTGGCGATGCTCCGGTGGTGGGAGGCTGCCCAGCCATACACGACCGCCATATCGACGGGACAGCCTTATCCGTGGGGCATGGCGTTCGACGGGCTCTACCTGTGGGTGGCGAACTCCCAGAGCGTCTCGAAGATCCTTCCGTCCCTCAACGTCGTCGCCGCGACCTACACCGTGCTCCAATCCGCGCAAAACCTCGCCTTCGACGGCATCCACATCTGGGTTGCGGGGAGCTATTCAGGGGCCCCGGTCTCGAAGATACGTGTCTCGGACGGAACGGTGACGACGGTCCCCCTGGCGGGATACACCGCGGCCTACGGGATCGCGTTCGACGGATCGGCTCTCTGGGTGGGCGCCAACGGCAAGGTCCTGAAGCTGGACCCCGCGACGGGCAACCTCCTCACGACGGTCAACCTGCCTGCCGGCTATACCAACGCCAGGGACGTGATCTTCGACGGGACTTACGTCTGGGTGGCCGGCAACAACGCGACGGGCACGGTCTTCCGGGTTCTCGCCAGCAATCCGGCGACGACGGTGGAATTTGCGACCGGATACGTCTATCCGAGCGGCCTCGTCTACGACGGGGCAAACGTCTGGATCACGAACTACTCGAACTCCTCCGTGTCGAAAATGAGGGCTTCGGACGGAGTCGTGCTCGCGACCTATCCGGTGGGCACGAATCCGCGGGGAATCGTCTTCGACGGCGTGAACATCTGGGTCGGCTGCGACGGGTCGAGCAACGTCTACAAGCTCCGGGCCGCCACCGGACAGCAGGTGGGGAGTCCTATTCCCGTCGCCACGGGCGTGAACAAGCTCGGCTTCGACGGGGCCTTCGTGTGGGCGGGAGGGGGCACGACGACGGGATACCTCGTGAAGCTCTGAGGATTCGGCGTCGAGGATTCCCGGCGCAGGCCGCCAGGCCTGCGCCGAGGTCCGGTTCCGGCCTCCGGTGCCGTTAGTCGCTCGCACTACCGGATGTGAAAGTGCATCGGGTGTGACCTGGCTCGCTGGAATGCCGCCTTTCGAGGGACTAGATTCGAAGTCGCGAACATCTGCGTCCGGTTGCCGTTCCGGCCGGGAGGGGAACTCATGAGGTCTTCTCGATTCCTGCTTCTGGCCGTTCTCGTGGTGGCCGTGCCGGGGCTTCGGGCGGCGGCGGCGACTCCGGCCGCCGCGGGGCCCCTCCGCGCGGCGCCCCTCGGCCCGATCGTCGAGGCCCCGGACGGCCGGAGCGAGATGGAGCTGGTGCGGTTCGACGAGAGCGTCACGGCGAGGCTCCAGGCCCTCGCCCCCGAGGAGACCCTGCTGGTCGACGACTGGCCCGTCGCTCCGGGCGCGCGTTCCACCGTCGTCCTCCGCAGGTTCGACGTCTACGCGCCGGACGCGAGGATCGTCGTGATCGAGGGAGGCCGGGAGATCGAGGTCCCTCGAAGCCGGACGGTCTTCTTCATGGGCGCCGGGATCGACGGACTTGGCCGGTTCGCCGTGGGGCTCGATCCCGAGACGGGCACCTTCCGGGGCTCCCGCAGTGAGGACGGAACCGAGTTCGAGCTCCGGCCCCGGGAGGACGGAAGCGGTCTTCACCGGTTCGCCGCCCGGTCGGCGTTCGATCCGGAGGGAACGCCGGCGCGCTCCTGGAGCTGCGGCCAGGAAGAGCTGCCGCTCGACGCGGGGGGGCCGTCCGAGGCCCACGGCCCGGCGGAACCGGCGGACGGCCGGGCGCCGGAGGCGATAGAGGCGGCGACGCGGGTCGCCGTCATCGCCGTCGACACCGACAACGAGTTCATGAACCTGAAGTTCGGCAACAACGCCGCGAACGCCACGACGTACATCGCGGCCCTCTTCGCCGCGCACAACGTCATCTACGAGCGCGACGCGAGCCTGCGGCTCCTCCAGGGCTACACGATCCTCAGGCCGTCGACGACGGCCGATCCGTACCTGCAGAGCGGCACCGGAAACGCCGACAGCGCCAAGCTCGTCGAGTTCAGGGATTACTGGAACCTCCACTATCCGACGACCGTCGTTCGCAGGGCGCTCGCGATGTTGCTGAGCGGCAAGCAGGCTTCGAACAACAGTGCGTCGGGAATCGCGTATGTGCCCGGCCTCTGCAGCGCCAGCGGCTACAGCTTCAACCAGGTCTTCAAGTTCGCCGCGCAGACGGCGAGCAGCGACATCGGCGTCGTCGCCCACGAGGTCGGCCACAACATGTCCTCTCCGCACACGCACTGCTATGCGGATCCCAAGCCCGATACCTGCTACAGCGGGGAGGCTTGCTACTCGGGGGCGACGGCCTGCCCGACCCTGGCCACCTACAACGGGGTCTCGGCGCGCGGCACCCTCATGAGCTACTGCCACGTCCTCTCCGGCTGCGACAAGGCGGACGTCTTTCACACGTTTTCCCTTTCCCGCTACCTGAACGGCGCGGTGTCCGGCGCCTCCTGCATCTTCGCCATCGGGGCCGCCGCCCCGACCCTCACGAACGTCTCTCCCGCCACGGGTCCCCTCGCGGGGGGGACGGTGCTGACCCTCACCGGGACGAACTTCGCGAGCGGGGCGACGGTCGCGTTCGTCGAGCTCCCGTCCAATGATGTCTTCGGCTCGCCGAGCTCGAAGGTGGCTGCCGTCACCTTCAACAGCGCGACGCAGCTGACGGTGACGACTCCCTCCGCGACGAACGTCGGCGCGGTCGACGTCGTCGTCATGAATCCCGACTTCCAGACCGCCACCCGCGCGGGCGGCTTCACCTACGGCACGGCGCCGCCGGCCCCCACGGTGACCGCCGTCAGCCCGAACACCGGCTCCACCGCGGGAGGGGGACTCGTGACGATCACGGGCACCGGCTTCGTCTCCACTCCCACCGTTCCCACCGTGACCTTCGGCGGCACCTCCGCGACGCGGACGTTCGTCAATTCGACGACCCTCACGGCGACGGTCCCCGCCCATGCCGCCGGCATCGTCAACGTCGTCGTCACGAACCCGGACCTCCAGGCCGGGACGCTGACGAACGGCTTCGCCTACCTGCCACCTTCCTCCGCGTCGCGGTACTACGTCATCACCCCTTGCCGCCTCTTCGACACCCGCAACAGCACCGGAGCCGACTCCGCGGCCCCGATCCTCGCCGCCGGCGGGACCCGGACGTTCGACGTCTCAGGCCGCTGCGGCGTGCCCGATACCGCGCTCGCCCTCACCGTGAACGTCACGGTGACGGGCTCGGCGGCGGCGGGCGAGCTGCGCCTCTTCCCTGGGAATTCCGTCAGCCCCAACCCGCCCGCCAGCGCTCTCTTCTACGGGGCCGGAAAGACGCGCGCGAACAACGACTCGATTCGCCTCGCCACCGACGGGACGGCGACCCTGAAGGTCCATAACGTCTCCGCCGGCAGCGTCCACTTCATCCTCGATGTGTCGGGGTACTACCTCCTTGCGCCGTAGCGGGGCCGCCGCCGCCCTCTTCCTGGCGTGCTGCGCCGTGCCGGCTGCCGGCCAGCCGGTGAGGGGCGGCGCGCTGCCCACCCTCTTCCCGCCCGACAACTGGTGGAACGTCGACGTGAGCGCGGCCCCGGTCGACCCGGCGAGCGCGAGCCTCATCGGGTACATCCAGTCTCCCTACCCGACCCCCCGCGGCCTCCACCCCGACTTCGGCGGGGACGATCCAGACGTGCCGCCGGAGATCTACGGGATGATCTACATGACCGTTCCCGGGAGCCAGCCCCTCGAGCCGATGGCCTTCGACTACGCCGACCAGAGCGACACGGGCGCCCCGGGCCGGCCCGCCGGCTATCCGATCCCGGTCGAGGCGAAGACCCAGGCGAAGTGGATCGAAGGGGGCTACCCGGGAAACGCGGACGCCGGCGGCGACAAGCACCTGCTCATCGTCGACCGCGACAACCGGTTCCTCTACGAGACCTGGAACACGCGCTGCGTCCCCGCCGGCTCGCCCTCCTGCACGTGGGAGGCCGGCTCCGGGGCGGTCTTCCTCCTCGATTCGAACCAGCGCCGCCCCGACACCTGGACGAGCGCCGACGCGGCGGGGCTGGCGATCCTGCCCGGCCTCGTGAGGTACGACGAGGCGTTCGGGACGAGCCCGATCCGCCACGCCTTCCGCGTGACGACGAGGGGGACGACCGGATACGTCTACCCGGCCTCGCACGACGCCACCATCGCCGCCGGAGCCCCCCCGCTGGGGACGCGGCTGAGACTGAAGTCCTCGAAGGACATCTCGGGCTATCCGGCGTACGTCCAGCGTATCTTCCAGGCGATGAAGAGCTACGGCCTGATCGTGGCCGACAACGGGTCCGACCTCTACGTTCAGGGGGCCTACGACGTCCGTTGGGACAACGGGGTCCTCAACCCCGCGTTCGGCGCCCTCAAGGCCGCCGACTTCGAGGTGATCCAGCTCGGCTGGAAGCCGGCCGTGGCGACCTCGGCGCCCGCGGCCGGCCTTCATACCCTGACGCCTTGCCGGGTCGTCGACACCCGTGACGCCTCCGGCCCCTGGGGCGGGCCTGCGCTCGCGCCCGGCGCCGAGCGGGTTTTCGCCGTGGAGGGGCGCTGCGGCGTCCCGACGGGCACCCGTGCGGTCTCCGTGAACCTGACCGTCACCCAGCCCGAGGCCGCCGGCTCGTTCGAGGCCTTCCCGGGCGACGGGACCCCCGCCCTGGCCGCGGTGCTGGCGTTCCGCGCTGGCCAGACCCGGGCCAATAATGCAATCCTCATGCTCAGCTCGTCCGGGAGCGGCGGTTTCGCCGTCCGGAATCATTCCGCCGGGAACGCTCACATCCTCGTTGACGTGAACGGCTATCTGAAATAACAATGGTCTTTGCCCTCAGAAGGAGGCCGCAATGAAGAACCTCGTCAATCTCGTCAAGATCCTGGGCTTCGGCGCCCTTGCGGCCACCGCGCTTCTCTCGGGTGTGGCAGAGGCGCAGGCCGGGCCTTACCAGTACTACGCCGTCTCGCCGTGCCGCGTCTACGACACCCGTACGGGGCTGCCGTCAGCGGGCGGAACGGGGGGCGGAATCCTCAACACGGCGACGGTCCGTACGTTCGTCCTCCGCAATCTCTGCGGCATCCCGACCGACGCGACCGCCGTTTCGCTCAACCTGACGGTCGTGACGCCCACGGCCCCGCAGGGTGACCTCCGGATCGCGCCGTATCCCGGGACGTTCCCGAACGTCTCGACGAGCAACTACGTTACGGGCGAGACGATCGCCAACGGAGCCATCGTGCCGATGGGGACGGTCGTGACGCCGGGGACGGATCCCGATTTTCAGGTCGTCGCCGCCGGTTGCTTCCCGTGCTCGAACACCTACACGTTCCACCTTCTGGTCGACGTGAACGGCTATTTCCGCTGAAACGCCGAGTTCCCCACGGAATTCTCGGGGCGGGCCGCTGCGGCCCGCCTTCGCTTTTGATGCGAGCCGGCGGAGAACGAACAGACCTCCGGGAGGGCCGATGAACAGACCGCTCTTCGCCGCCTTCCTTCTCCTCGCCCTGGCGGCCGGGATCCCGACGGGCTGCGAACCGGCCCGCAGCCCGGCCCGGGTCCGGGAGCTCGCTCTGCCCCAGGGGTTCGTCGATACGCCGGTTGCCGGGGCGTTGCCGGCCGGCGACGTCCTCGTCGCCGGATGGGCGCTCTCGGTGGACGGGATCGAGGGTGTCTCGGTCTACGCGGACGGCCGCTTCGTCGACAGCGCGGTCCTCGGCTTCCCCAGGCCGGACGTGGCGGCGGCCCTGCCGTCGGACCCGCGGGCCGCCACGAGCGGATTCCAGATTCTCCTGCCGGCGCAGGAGTTTCCCGCCGGGCCGGTCACCCTCCTCGTGCAGGCGCGCGCTCACAGCGGAGCCACGCGGGACCTGGCCGTCCTGCCCGTCGTCTTTCCAGGCCCTCGATGAAGGCTGCGAAGGCACCGCGGGCCCGCCAGGACACGCGCCGCAGGAAGGAGAAGCTCGGGGTCCAGGCCGTGGAAGCGGCGGCACCCGATCCCGTGGTCGAGGGCCGGAGGCTCGACCGGAAGCGGGCCGGGCTCCTTTTCCTGCTGGCCTTCCTCGTCTTCAACGCGAATCTGAGGCCGATCTCGGCGGGCGACTGCTTCCCGGCGCGATTCCTGCCGTTCAGCCTCTGGGGCCGGGGCAGCCTGACGCTCGACTCCGTGCGGGACGTGGCCCGGATGGGGCGCGTCCAGCCCTTCTCCCTTCCTTACTGGATGATGCGCACGCGCGAGGGCTGGACCGTCTCCTCGTACCCGCTCGTGACGCCCGTCCTCGTCGCGCCCCTCTACGCGCCGGCCGTCGGCGCGCTCCGGCTCTCGGGATGGAAGCGTCAGGACCTCGCCGTCGCGGGCGCCCTCATGGAGAAGGTCTCGGCCTCCATCCTGGCCGCCAGCTCGGTGGCGCTGATGTTTCTGCTTCTCCGGCGCCGCCTGAACCCGCGCCTCTCGACCCTGCTGACGGTGGCCTTCGCCTTCGGGACGAACACGTGGGTCACGGCGAGCCAGGCTCTCTGGCAGCACGGGGCCACGCAGTTCCTGGCTCTCGTCTGCCTGACGATGCTGACGGGAGAGCGGAGCGGCCCGTGGCGCCTCGCGCTCGGCGGAGCCGCCTGCGGGCTCATACCGTTCAACCGTCCCCCCGACGCCTTCCTCGCCCTCGCCCTCGGCGTCTCGGTGCTCCTCCTCGAGCGGAAGCGCGCCTGGCCCTTCGTGGCGGCCGCGGTCGCGGCGGCCCTCCCGTTCGCGGCGCTGAACTGGCTCTTTTTCCAGCACGTCGGCGGCGGCTACTTCCGGATGCACGAAATCGGGGGCTTCTTCTCCTGGACGACGATCCCGGTCGGGCTGGCCGGCCTCCTCGTCAGCCCGGGAAAGGGTCTGCTCGTCTTCTCCCCGTTTCTCCTGCTCGTCGCCGTCAGGGCCTGGCGGCCGGCGCCGGGGGATCGGCACGGTCTCCTCGATGCCTGCCTTGCCGGCAGCGTGTTCCTGACCCTTCTCTTTCTCGCCTCGGGCGATTTCCGGGGAGGCTTCAGTTACGGCCCGAGGTTCCTGACGGGGATGCTGCCGTTCCTGTTCTGGCTTCTCGCCCCGGTCCTCGGCGCGACGCCGCCGGCCGGAGTGAAGGCATTCGCCGTGGCCGTCCTCGCCGGCATCGCCATCCAGGCCGTCGGGGCGTTCTGCTACCCGCACGGGGGGAGCGACAACGGCGATCCCTGGAGGCTCCGCGACGCCCCGTTCCTCGTCGAGCCCCGGGCCGGGCTCGCCCCCCCCGACCTTCTCCTCGCGCTCCGGGGGCGATGAGCTACTGGAAATATCCGCTCACGTCGAGGATGACGTGCACGGTGCCCGAAGGCTGTTCCGCCTTGACCGAGATGTTCCCCCGGCCGTCGGGGGAGAGCCGGACGACGGCGTTGTTGGCTTTCGTCCTTCCAGCGCCGTAGCTGAGGGCCGAGGCGACGGGGACGGCCTCGCCTCCCGGGTAGACCCGCACGGTGCCCGCCGAGGACGGCGCCGTCACCGTCACGTTCAGGGCGACGGCCTTCGCCGTGGCCGGGACGCCGCAGACGAAGGGCATGTACGTGTTGTCCGTCACGGTGATGGGCCGGATCTCGCCTGCCGCGTAGGCGGGGCCGCCATAGGTCAGCAGCCCGTCCCAGCGCGAGTCGGCGAACCGGCAGGGAGTGAGCGGGTAGAACTTCGTCGCGGGCGGGACCGGAGCGCACGCGGCGGCGGTGGACTTCGGCGGCGCCCAGCCGGAGTGCTTCTCGTCCTGCTGATAGAAGGGCCAGGGGAGAGCGCCCGTGGTCCCCAGCGGCCAGGCGTGGACGCCTGCGTCGGAATCCGAGCCCATGTTGATCTTGGAGGCGGCGACGAGGGTCAGGGTCCCCGTCCCCGTCAGGTCCGTCACGAGCGGGTAGCGAACCGGGGAGCCGGTCACGTAGAGGAGCTTTCCGTCGATCGCAGGACCGTCGTCGGAAAGCTGTACCCCGGTCTTCGAGAGAATCGTCACCTGCCAGTCGACCGCGCCGACGAGGATGGCGGGGTTCTCGGAACCGATCTGGGCGACGATCGGGCCGCTGGCCGCGACGGCGCTCGCCCCCTGGTAGGACTTCGGCAGGGTCTGGAAGAGCTTCGTCCCGTTCCCGTCGATACCGTAGACGCGTCCCGTGTCGTCGGTCGCGACGACCTCCAGCGCCGCGTCGGCGTCGAGGTTCGCGAGCGCCTGGTCTCCCGAGGCGTGGCCTGTCAGAGAGACGGGCCATCCGGCGACGGGCGTCCCGTCGTTGTGCCACGCGTAGAGGTACTTCTGGGCGGTCGAAGTCGACTGGTCGGTCCCGGCGACGATCTCCGGGCAGCCGTCTCCGTCGATGTCGCCGACGACCGGGGCCGTTCCGATTCCCACGGGGATCTCACCAAGGGGAGGAGTGACGAACTGCGGGAAGCCCGGATAGATCGAACCGTCTCTCCTGAGCACCCAGAGGGCTCCTCCGGACTTCGTGTTGATCGGCGGGCCCTGCGCGTTGCAGTCCGCCCCGACGACGATCTCGATCTGCCCGTCGCCGTCGAGGTCGGCGAGCGCCGGCGAGCCGCGGACCGAGTCGTAGACGAGGACGGGGAAGCCGGCGATCTCGGCACCCGTCGTCCCCTTGAGGGCGTGGACCTTCAGATCGAGGGCGCCGATGACGACGTCGAGGAGTCCGTCCCCGTCGACGTCGCCCAGCGACGGCGAGGAGAGGACGTGCGTGGAGACGCCGGGCGTGGAGAGCTGGAACTGCCAGAGCTGGGACCAGCTGTTCGTCCCCGTCTTCCGGAAGACGATGACGCCGCCGGGCGCCGGCTCGTCCGAATAGCCGCCGTAGGCGACGACGATCTCCGGGACGCCGTCCCCGGTCAGATCGCCGATCGCGGGGGTGGCGTAGGGCTCGGAGGTCAGGTCGGTCGACCACCGGACTGCTCCCGAAGGATCGGCCGTGCCGTCGGGCCGGACGACCCAGAGGCGCGGGAGGCTCGTGTAGGCGGAACCGTTCCAGAGGCCGGCGGTCGCGACGACGATCTCCTTGGCCCCGCCGCTACCGTCGAGGTCCGCGACGACCGGGGAGCTGAAGGTCACCCGTCCGTGGCCCGGGAGCGTGACCGGGAACCCGGTCCTCTTGGGAGCCTCCTGCTGGGCGTTGAGGCTCGGTCCGGGGAAGAGCGAGAGGACGGCCAGAAATACCAGGAACCGCGGTCGAATCATCTGACCCACCTCCTGTGGAGACCGGCTTCAGACTAGCATCGAACCCCGCCGGAATGCCCTGGAGAGGTGTCGCGACCCAGGGGAACGTCGCTATACTCGCCAGTTTCATGACATCCCTCACCAATGAAATGTCCTTCCGGCCCGAAGAGCATTTCGGATGAGCGCTGCGACGTCCCGCTCCTGGGCGCTCCCCCTCTCCACCGTCCTCCTGCTGACCGGTATCACCGCCACCGTCGCGGTCGAGCGCCGGACCGTTCCCTGGAACTCCGACGGGGCGATGGTGGGGCTGATGGCCCGGGACATCCTCCGCTCGGGGCATCACCCCGTCTTTTTCGAGGGCTCGGACTACGCGGGCACGTTCGAGCAGCACTGGGTGGCTCTCGCTTTCGGCGTTTTCGGCGAGTCCGTGGCGGTTCACCGTGCCGCGGTCGCGGTGCTCCTCGTCGCCGTCGTGGGCCTGGTCTTCGCCACGGCCCGGCTCGCCTTCGGACCGCCCGCCGCGCTCGCCGCCGCCCTCGCCCTCGCCCTCGGGCCCCACTTCTTCTATTACCGCGGCGTCTCATCCGAGGGGCCGTACACCCCCGTCTACCTCGCGGGCGCCGGAATCCTCTGCCTCCTGATGCTCGTCGAGCGGCGGGCGCGGGACGGGCGGCCGATCGGGTTCGCCGTCGCGGGCCTCGGCTTCCTCGGGGGCCTGGCCTGGTGGACGCATCCACTCTCACTGGCGTTTGGCGTCCCGGCGCTCGTGGCGCTCGCCGTCGGGACCGCCCGCAGGCGGCTGACGATCCCGATTGGAATCGGCGCCGTCGCCGCCTTCCTGGCCGGAAGCCTTCCCTGGTGGCTCCAGAACGTCCGGAACGGCTTCCGCAGCCTGAGCGGACCGGAGCTTCAGCGGGCGACCCTCTCCCAGGCCCTGAAGCAGGCCGGCGTTCTCTTCGATGCCGGGATCCCCACGCTCCTCGGCGGACGCCCCGTCTGGAGCCCGGTGGAGTCCTTTCCCGGCGCCACCGTCGTGGTCTACGGCCTCCTCCTGGCAGGTCTCGGGTGGGGCGTCCACCTGCTCCGCGGCAAGGACGGCGACATGCCGCGGTACGGCGCCGCCGTCCTTCTTCCGCTCTTCGTCGTCTGCCCCGCCCTCGCCCTGAACTCGATCCGGACCGGCTTCGTCGAGCCGCGGCTGATCTTCCCCTTCTACCTCTCGTTCGCTCCCCTTCTCGGGTCGTTCCTGACCTCCGGCCGGCCTCCGGTGGCGGCCCGGGGCGCCGTCGCCGCCGCCGCGCTGGTCCTGGCGGTGACGAGCCACGCCACGGCCCCCGTCTTCGAGGATCCGCCGGTCCGGCTCGTCCGGGCGCTCCAGGCCCGGGGCGTGAAGGCCGTTTACGCTTCGTACTGGAAGGCCTATCAGATCACCTTCCTGAGCGGAGGGGAGGTCGTCGGGACCTCGTTCGGGGCTTCCTCGACGACGAGGCGGCTCGGGGACGCGGCGCTCGTCGACGCCTCGCCGGTGGCCGCCGTTCTCCTCGGAGAGGAGGAAGTGGCCGCCTTCGACGCCTTCCTGGCCGGCTCGGGGGCCGCGTCTCGCCGGGAGGAAATCGAGGGTTTCGTCCTCTACCGCGACCTCCCGCCCGGAGCGCTTCACGCCCTGCGGCAGTGCCTCTGCGTTCCTCCTCCGCCGTCCCTGGCGCCCGTTCTCTCCGCGGGCACCTCGCCGGCGCCGCAGGGGCCCTCGTGAGCTGCGCGGCCTGCGGCTCGGCCGACCGCGTGATTCGGCTCGATCTCGGGGACGGCTTCCAGCTCGCCGAGTGCACGCGCTGCGGGCTCGTCTCGACGAGTCCGGCACTCCCCGGCTCCGAGATCGGGCGGTACTACCCGGAGAGCTACTACGGCGAGAAGAACCGGAGATTCCACCCCGTCCTCGAGTCCCTGATCCGGGTCTTCCGTTCCAGGCGCTGCCGGGCGATCGAGGCTTTCGTTCCGAAGGGGAGGATCATCGACGTCGGTTGCGGGCGTGGCGTCCTCCTCGGGCTGATGCGGGACCGCGGCTGGGAAACCCACGGCGTGGAGGTCTCCGAGACCGCGGCCCACCACGCTCGCGAGATCCTCGGCCTGTCGGTCTGGGTCGGGGAGTTCGCCGACAGCCCGCACCCCCCGGCGTCCGTCGACGCCGTGGTCATCTGGCACGTGCTCGAGCACCTGCTCGACCCCGTGGCGGCCCTCGCCAAGGCGGCCGAGGTGATTCGCCCGGGCGGGGTCCTGGTGGTCGCCGTCCCGAACTTCGAGAGCTGGCAGGCCGGCTTCTCGGGCCGTCACTGGTTCCACCTCGACGTTCCCCGGCACTACCATCATTTCCGGACTCCGGTCCTCAGGCGGCTTCTCGAAGAGCACGGTTTCTCGGTGGAGACCGTCCGCCACTTCTCGCTCGAGCAGAACCCCTACGGATGGATCCAGAGCCTCCTCAACCGGCTCGGCTTCCGCTTCAATCTCCTGTACGACATCCTGAAGAACGAGACCGCCCGCAGCGAGCCCCACCCGATCCGAGCGCATCCCCTGCAGGCCGCGCTGATGTTCGTGGCGCTGCCGGCGGTGGCCGCCGTATCGGGCCTGCTGTTCCTCCTCGAGGTCGCAGCCCGCAGGGGAGGAACGGTCGAGTTCTACGCGAGGCGTCCCCGCTCCTTGCCGGCGGATGCCGGTAAAAAGTAGAGTCAGGCGATGAACGTGACGAGTTTCCCCGGCGAGCGCATCTCGCCTTGCCGCCGCAGCCGGCCCGTAGCAGCGCTCCTGGCGACCCTCTGCCTCTCGAGTCTCCTGGTTGCGGGCTGTGGACCGGCCGACCCGTCGAAGTCCGGCCCTCTGCCGATCGGCTACCTCGACCTGCCCGCCCCGAACGCGCCCGTCAGGGGGGACTTCCAGTTCCTCGGCTGGTCGCTCCATCCGAGCGGCATCCGGGACGTGAGCATCTACGTCGACGGGACGTTTCTGATGAAGGCGAAGATCGGCCTCAACAGGATCGATATCGGGAAGGCCTTCCTGAACAACCCGGACGCGGTCAACGCGGGCTGGGGCGCCGTCGTCGCGACCGGCGCCATTCCCGCCGGCCCGCACGAATTCGTCGTCCAGGCCCGGTCGAAGAGCGGGGCCGTCCGGGACATCGCGAACCGGCAGATCGTCGTCGAACGCTGAGCCTCGACGGGCCTTCCGCGGCGCGGCGCGCCGCGGAAGGCCGAGGTCGGGGCGGCCGTCCCGCCCGGAAGTGACGAGGTCACGGCCTCGCGCGCCGTGGCCGTCTTTACCGGGTCGAGGGCCTGAGCGTCTCCACCCTCTCCACGATCCGCCGAGCCGCGTGGCGCCAGGTCCACTTCGCGTGCATCTCTTCGGTCGCGGCGCGGCCTTTGGCGGCCGCCTCGTCGGGGTTCTCGAAGACGTGACGAAGGAGGTGCGCGAGGTGGTCGGGGTCGGGGTCGGCCCAGGAGAAGCCGGTGTAGTAGGGGCACTTGGCGACGGCCCGGACGGTGCCCTTCACCTTCAGGGGGTAGGAGATCCCGTCGTGGACGAACTCGGTGTGGGCTCCCCAGTCGGTCGCGATGCTGGGGAGGCCGCAGGCCATCGCCTCCATGAGGGGCATGTCCCAGCCCTCTCCACGGCCGGCGGTGACGTAGCAGTCGGCGGAGCGGTAGAGGACGCCGAGCTGGTGATAGGGAAATTCATGGTTGTAGACGAACGCGATCCGGCCTCCATAGGGAGAGAGATTCAGCTGCGAGACGAGCTCGCGAACGCGGACGCCCGGGTCCCGGTTGATGACCTTGCAGAGGAGGACGACGGGGTCCGACCTCCGGAAGACGCGATTGAAGGTCGTGAGGAGGAGCTCGGGCTGCTTGCGCTCGCCCCACTCGAAGTTCGAGAGAAAGACGAAGTCGCCCTTGGGGTTGGGGACGGACTTGATACCCGGATGGAAATGGTCGACGTCGACGCCGAGGGGCATGACCTGGACGGGCCGTGTGACACCGCAGGAGAGGAGCCCCTCGCGGTTGAAGTGGCTTGGGACCCAGACCTCGTCCATGAGGTTCGCCTGGCGGACCCATTCGGCGGGGAAGCCGTCGACCTCGAGCATGGTGTAGCCGATCCGCTGCCGTCCGTGTCCGCGCTGAAAGACGTCCCCCTGCCCGTAGACGACCCCGACGTCGGGAACGCTTCGGTCGTGCCGCCCGGCGACGACGTTCAGCAGGTAGTCCCCGCTGTTCGCGGGCTCCTGGAGAGGGAAAGGAGAGCCGGGGCCGTAGATGTACGAGTACGACGCCCGCACGCCTTCGGCGTCGAGGGCGCGGAGCAGCTCGCGGCTGCTCATGGCGTAGCCCGTCGAGAAGTTCAGGATCGACTGCCACGAGAGCGAGCGGGTGTAGCGCGCTTCGAGGCGAGGCTTCCATTTCTTCTCGAAGACGCCGCGGCTCCGGTGGAAGAGGCTCTCGAAGAACGCCGGGTCCGTGGCGGTGGAGCCGTGCTCTTCGTGCACGAGCGTCACCCCTCCGCAGCAGACGGTACGAAAGCCTGCCTCGCGCGCGCGGAGGCAGTAGTCGGTGTCCTCGAAGTAGGATTCGAAGTCCTCGGAGAGGCCGCCGACCGCGTCGAGTGCCTCTCTTTTTATATAGGCGCAGGCGAAGACGATCCCCTCGACGGTCCGGTCGCCGGCGAACTGTCCGACGTTCGTCTCGTTGGAGCCGATCTGCTGGCCCCATACGGTGTCGGGAAGGACGTAGGTGCCGGCGTGGAGGAAACGGCCGTCCGGCATGACGAGGCGGCAGCCGACGACGCCGACGTCGGGGGCCGAATGCGCGCACGCGGCGAGGCGGTCGAGCCACCCGTGCTGGGGGATCTCGAGGTCGTTGTTCAGGAGGACGACGTCCGAACCGGGCCGGGCGGCGGCGATTCCGACGTTGTTCCCCCTCACGAAGCCCAGATTCGTGCCGTTGCGGATCGTCTTCAGCCAGGGGTATTCCGCGAGCCGCGCCGGGGTCTCGTCCGTCGAACCGTTGTCGACGACCAGAACCTCGACGCCTTCGAGGTCGGTGTGCGTCCGGAGCGATTCGAGGCAGCGGCGGGTGAGCGGCCAGCGATTCCAGGCGAGGATGACGATCGTCACCGGGCGCGCGAGCCGCGGCGCGGACGCAGCGGATTTCGGAGCAACGCTGCTCATGCGCCTCAGGAACGTGCCCAGACGGCGAGCAGGGCGGACTCGACGTCGGAAGCGACGAGCTCGACGGAATCGGAAAGGCCCTCTAGTAGGGGAGCCGCGGAGGCCTCGGCCTCGAGTTCGTCGAGGTTGGCAACGAGGAGATGGAGATGCTCGAACGGCAGGAGGCGGGCGAGGAAGAGCATTCGCCGGCGAAGGTCGTCGAGCGGTGTCCGGCCTCGCAGGGTTTCGCCGGCTGCTTCCGCTGGCAGGGCGGGCTTGCTCACCACGCCCTCCCCACGAGCCGGCGCAGAGACTGCGCCGTCCTCCAGACGACCGAGCGGTGGATGGCCGCAACGTAGGCCTCGCGCTGGGTGAGGACGGCGTGCAGGTGGACCCGCTCGGCCTCTACGGCGGCAAGGCGCGCGTTGAGCCGGTGCCTCTCTTCGTCGGTGCGGCGGAGCAGCTCCTGCGCGAGGGTCAGCTCGTACTCGAGAGCCTCGATGCGGGCCTGCGGAGCGAAGCGCGAACGGGCGGGACCCGGCAAGGGTTCAGGGTTGGCTGTCGGCACGACGGCGGATTATAGGGAGAGGTGTCCGGCCCGGTGTTCAATTCTCGACGGCGACCGCGACGGTCGGCCCCGGCGCACCGACTCGCGAGAACCAGGCGATCTCCTCGCGGACGAGATCGAGCTCGAGCAGGTAGGCCCCGGGCCGGGGCGGCGCTTCCACGGTCGCGACGATCTCCTCGCGTTCGCCGGGCGGGACGGATCGCGGGACGGGGGTCCGGAGCCCCTCGAAGAGCGTCGTCTCCTGCGGTTCGGCGGCGTCGCGCCAGTGGTAGGAGAGAGAGAGCGCGAACTTCGGCAGGGTCCTCGGGGCGATGTTCCGGAAGGAGACGGCGATCTCGTACCGCGCCCCGGCCCGCATGCCGGGCGGGATCCGCGGAGCGAGCCACTCCAGCTGCCGGGCGTCTTCCTCCGTCGCCGGACCGGACTCGGGCCACCCGAGGTCCGCCAGGAGGGCGTGGCAGGCTCTGGCCGCCTCGTCGATCCGGGCCGGGGGGGCGTCCGGGTCGCCGGCGTCCTCGAGAGCCACGGCGAGGCGGGCGAACGGCTCCGGTCCGTCGCCTTCGGTCTCCGGGGGAGGGGCGGCGGCCTGCCTGAGGCTCCGCCGGGTCTGGAGGAAGGTCTCCAGCCGGGCGCGCTCGCCGGCGGGGGGGAACGGCCACGCGAACCCCAGCGCGGTGCCGATCCTCTCCAGCTCCGCCACCGGCCCGTCGAGGAGGTCGGCGTACCGTACGACGGTCCGCACGTGGCCTCGCGTGAGGCGGTCGGCGTTCTCCACGTGCGCGAGCCACGCCGCCAGAGCGGCGGCCGTCGGGACGCCCTTCTTCCCGAGCGAGTGGGCGACCTCCCCCGGAGAGCGCTGGACGAGGACGAACCGCGGTTCGATGCCGCGCTCGGCCAGCAGGGGAAACCAGAGCGGGAGGAGGATGGAGAGGCGAGGATCCTGGAGCGCCCAGAGCGGCCGGCTCGAGAAGAGCTCGTCGACGAGGGTTCCGAGGCCCCGGCGCGTTTCCCGGGCGATCGGATGGCGCTCCCACCCTGCGGGAAGCGGGGCGAGGTCGAGCGGTGAGGCCCCGAACGAGGAAAGGAGCGCGTCGTGCAGGCGCCGGACCCGCTCCAGCTCGAAAGTTTCCCCGGAGGGGTCGTCGAGGCCCGGGGAAGAGAGAGGCCCCCCGAGAGGCACGCCGAGCCCGAGCAGGCACCCCGCGAGGGCCGACCCGCCGCTCCGGTGCATCCCGAGGACGAGGAGCGCACGGGGCGCCGGCCTCGAGGAGGATCCCGCCGCGGGGGCCGGAGCGGGCGGCGCCTCGTCCGCGACGAAGAGGTGGCGGCTCTCCGGGCGGCTCTCGTCGAGCGGGGAGACGCCGTCGTCCAGGCGCAGGGACGAGCGGGACGGCAGCGTCACGCGCGCCGGGTCGAGCCGTTCGCGCCAGCCGTGCCAGCCGCGTGAGAGCGGGGCGATCGGATGGGTCCGCGAGGAGTACTTGGCGGCGGCGTGGGCGCGGCTGAGGATCGGGTAGTGCCTGAGGACGAGGTTCGCCGGGAAGACCCTCGTCCCCGGGAGGCGGACGTCGTGCCCACCCGTCTCCACGAGGCCGATCGCCCCGGTTCGCCGTTTCCAGGCGCTCACCCGGTGGAAGAGCTGGGGGGCGAAGGGGTAGTACCACCGCATCGTCTCGAGGAATCGGCCGTGATCGTGGTCCGGCTCCTCCACCGTCGGAGAAAAGATGAACTCGAAGCAGTTCGCCGCGTCGAAGCCTCCGGCGTCGGCGGCCCGGAGGGCGTCGAGGACGGTCGGGAAGCCGGAGGGCGGGCGGAGGATCTCGTCGGTGTCGACGTGGACGAACCAGTCCGCGTCGATCCGTCTCGCCACGTCCTCTTTCCTCGCCAGGAGCGCCGCGTGCTCGAAGACGCCGTGCCGGGGGACGCTCTCGACGGCGAGGACGCCCCTGCCCAGGAAGCCTTCGGCGATCTCCCGGCTCCCGTCCGTCGACCCGTTGTCGAAGACGTAGGTCTCGAGGCCCTGGGCGACGAGGTTCGCGAGGCAGGCGCCGACCGTCCGCCGGGAATCGAAGCTCTGGATGAGGGCGACGGCGCGGAAACGCCCGGCCTCGGGGCGGAGGAAGAGGTCCGGGGCCCCTGAGGCCTCCCGTCGATCGGGCATGCTTGCAAGCATCATAGTGTCGAGGGAAGGTCTGGCGCCGTCGTGGATCGGGGCGGCGAGGAGGGGCCGGATCGCCGGAGGCTAGAATCGGCGGCCCGTCCTGGAAACTTGAAAGACCTTATGCCGGAGACCGCCGAAACCTACGATTCCGCCACCCGCTCGAACCGGCCCCTCGCGGAGGCCCGGGAGCTCTGGCGGTTTCGCCACCTCGTGCGCGAGCTCGTCGTCCGCGACATCACGGTCCGCTACAAGCGCTCGTTCATCGGAATCGGCTGGACGCTCCTCGGCCCCCTCCTCCAGATGGCCGCCCTGACGGTCGCCTTCTCCGCGATCATGAGGGTCCAGATCGCGAACTACCCGGTCTATTTCCTGGCGGGCTCCCTGTTCTGGAACTTCTTCGCGCAGGCGACCGGCCACGCCGCCAATCTCACGACCGACGCCCTCGAGCTCTCCAAGCGGGTCTACCTGCCGCGCTCGGCCTTCGTCGCGTCGGCGATCGGCGTGGCGCTCGTGAACCTCGTCCTGAGCCTGATCCCGCTCCTGCTCATCGCCCTGGCGACGGGGTATCCGCCGGGCCCCACGTGGTTCTTCCTTCCCGTCTCGATCCTCATCGGAGCGGCGTTCACGGCGGGCGTCGGGCTCGTCGTCTTCACCCTCGCCTGCCGGTTCGTCGACGTGAGGGACACGTACCTCGTCCTGCTCCAGCCCTGGTTCTTCCTCACCCCGATCCTCTACCCGAAGGAGATCGTCCCGGAGAAGTTCCAGGCGCTCATGCGCTACAACCCGATGACCTACCTCGTGGAGGTCTTCCGGGCGCCGATCTACGACGGGTGGCTTCCCGGCTGGAAGACGCTCCTCTTCTCCGTCCTGGCGGCGGTCGTGAGCTTGGCCGTCGGGTGGTGGTTCTACGCCTCCCGGATCGACGACTATGCCGCCCGGAGCTGACGCCCTCTCTCCGGCGATCCGGCTCGACCGGGTGACGGTCCGCTACCACGTTCCCCGCGAGGTCGTGGCGTCGCTGAAGGAGTACGCGATCCGGAGGCTCGCCGGGAGGGTCGAGCACAACGAGTTCGTCGGCCTGCGGGAGGTCGACCTCGTGATCCAGCCGGGCGAGCGGGTCGGGGTGGTCGGCGGCAACGGGGCGGGCAAGAGCACGCTCCTGCGGCTGATCGCCCGCGTGAGGCGGCCGACCGAGGGCCGGGTGGTCGTCCGGGGACGGGTCGCACCGCTCCTCGAGCTCGGCCTCGGGTTCCACGGGGAGCTGACGGGCCGGGAGAACGTGATCCTGCAGGGAACGCTCCTCGGCCTCTCGCGGCGCGAGGTGGTGGCGCGGATACCCTCCATCGCGGCATTCGCCGAGATCGAGAGCTTTCTCGACGCGCCGGTCCGAACGTACTCGACCGGAATGTCGGCCCGCCTCGCCTTCGCGGTCGCGACGGACGTCGACCCCGACGTCCTCCTCGTCGACGAGGCGCTGGCCGTGGGCGACGAGCGCTTCAAGGAGCGCTGCCACGAGCGGATGAAACACTTCCGCGACCGGCAGAAGACGTTTCTCCTCGTCTCCCACAACCTGCCGGAGGTGGTCGAGACCTGCCAGCGGGCGGTCTGGATCGCGGACGGCCGGGTGATGCGCGACGGCCCCGCGGGAGAGGTCTGCCGGGAATACAAGGAATGGTCGCGGGCGGGCGGGGCCGGAGAGCGGAAAACATGAAGCGCACACTCATTACGGGCATCACCGGCCAGGACGGCTCGTACCTGGCGGAGTCGCTCCTTTCGGAGGGGCACGAAGTGCACGGCCTCGTGAGGCAGGCGAGCCTCATGCAGCGGAGCCGCCTCGACTCCCTCCCGTCCTGCTCGGCGGCCCGGGCCGAGGGGCGGCTGAAGCTGCACTACGCCGACCTGACCGACTCCTCGAGCCTGCAGTGGCTCGTGAGGCAGGTGAAGCCGGGGGAGATCTACCACCTCGCCGGCCAGAGCCACGTGAAGGTCTCCTTCGACCTTCCGGAGTACACGGCCGAGACGACCGGGCTCGGCACCCTCCGGCTCCTGGAGGCGATGAGGCAGAACGTCCCCGAGGCGCGCTTCTTCCTGGCGGCGACGAGCGAGATCTTCGGCGAGCCGTCGGAGAGCCCGCAGAGCGAGACGACCCCGGTCAACCCGATCAATCCCTACGCCGCGGCCAAGCTCTACGCCCTGAACCTCGTCCGGGTCTACCGGAAGGCCTACGGCCTCTTTGCCTGCGCCGGGATCCTCTTCAACCACGAGAGCCCGCGGCGCGGCGAGAACTACGTGACGAGGAAGATCGCCCGCGGGGCCGCCCGGATCGCGAAGGGGCTGGAGCGGGAGCTGCACCTCGGCACGCTGACCCCCCGGCGCGACTGGGGCTGGGCTCCCGACACGGTGGAAGGGATGCGGGCCGTCCTCGGCGCCGGGCGGCCGGACGATTACGTCCTCGCGACGGGGGAGACCCACTCGGTGGGGGAGTTCTGCGCGCTCGCCTTCGAAGCGGTGGGGCTCGACTACCGCGACCACGTCGTTCTCGACCCGGAGTACGCCCGGCCGGTGGACATCACCGAGACCCGGGGGGACGCGGGGAAGGCGGCCCGGGAGCTCGGGTGGCGGCCACGGACGCCGTTCCCCGAGCTGGTGCGCCGGATGGTGGAGGCGGAGCGGGCGGCCCTCGAGGAGCGGGCCCCGGCCGACTGATCCGGTGGCGACGGTCATCCTCCCGGTCTGGGGCCCCTCGCCCGACCTCGAACGCTGCCTCGACTCCGTGGAGCGATTCACCGAGTTCGAGCGCCATTCGCTCGTCGTCGTGGGCGACGGCCCGCTCGAGCCCGGTCCCGCGGCGCTCGTCGCTGGGCTCGCGGCCCGCCGGCCCGGAGCCGTTCGCCTCCTCGTCCTCCCGGCGCGGGGCGGCTACCCGGCCGCCGCCAACGCCGGCCTACGCGAGGCGAGGGGAGACGCCGTCCTCCTCAACAGCGACACGGAGGTCTCGGACGGGTGGCTCGAGAAGCTGGGAGAAGCCGTCCGGAGGCGCCCCGGGATCGCGTCGGCGACGCCGTTCTCCAGCAACGCCACGCTCTGCTCCCTTCCCCGGCCGTTCGCCGAGAACGCGCTCCCGGCGGGTCACACCGTCGCGACCTTCGCGCGGCTGGTGGAGGAGCGGTCGGAGCGGATCTCTCCGGAAATCCCCACGGGCGTCGGCTTCTGTCTCTACCTGACCCGGGAAGCGATCGACGGCGTGGGCCTCTTCGACGAAGCGGCGTTCGGCGCCGGATACGGCGAGGAGGTCGACTGGTGCCTGCGGGCGTCCGGGAAGGGCCTCGCTCACGTCCTCGACGACGCGACGTTCGTCTGGCACCGGGGAGGCGGAAGCTTCGGCCGCGAAGGGCCCGCGCGGGCGCGACGGGCGGAGAAGGTCCTCGCCGGGCGCTACCCGGGGTTCCTGCGCCGGGTCGCACGATTCATGGCGGAAGACCCGCTCGCGCCGGTTCGCGAGCGCGTTCTCGAAGGGCTTCGGCCTCCCCGCCGCGGCACGGGAGCGGCCCTGCCCGGGGTCGTCCACCTCGTCCACGGCTGGCCGCCGCACGCCACCGGCGGGACGGAGGTGTTCGCCCGGACGATCGCCCTCGCGCAGGCGGAGCACCGGGACGTGGCGGTCTACGCGCGCCTCTCGGATCCTTCCCGTCCGAAAGGAGAGGCGATCGAGCTGGCGGACCACGGCGTTCGCGTCCGGCTCGTCGTGAACGACTTCCTCCAGCGCGACCCCTTCTCGCGCAACGCCCTCCACGACCGCGCCTTCTCGGCCGACTTCGACCGCTTCCTCGAGGAGACGAGGCCCGGCCTCCTCCACGTCCACCACCTGGCGGGGCACGCCGCGTCGTTGCCGGCCCGCGCCCGGCGGCGGGGCATCCCCGTCGTCTTCCAGCTCCAGGACTGGTGGCCCCTCTGCGCCCGGGTGAACCTTCTGCACGCCGGAGGAGGCGTCTGCTCCGGCCCGTCGCCCCTGAAGTGCGCGTCCTGCCGGCAGCTGACGGCGCTGCCTCCGTCGGCTCTCACGAACCCGGCGCTCCACGCGCTCAGGGCCGCGTTGATGCGGCGAACGCTTCAGGCCGACCGTTACGTCGCCGGCTCGCGCTTCCTCGCCCGGAGCTGGGAGAGCGCCGGCTGGCTTCCCGGCTCGGCGGCCATCGACGTCGTCCCCTACGGCAGCCCGTCGGCGCAGGGGAACGCCGCGCCGCGGCCCCAGGCCACACCCCTTCCGCTCCGGTTCGGGTTCGTCGGTGCGTTGATGCCGCACAAGGGGGCCCACGTGGCGGTCGAGGCGTTCCGCTCCGTCCCGAGATCGGAGGCGACCCTTCGGCTCTGGGGCGACCCGTCGCCCGACCCGGCGTACGTCGCGGCGCTCACGGCGGCGGCCCGGGAGGCGGACGTGGCGATCGAGGGGGCGTTCGCCGAAGAGGAGAAGGAGCGGGTCTACTCCGGGATCGACGTCCTCGTCGTCCCGTCGGCCGGCCTCGAGTCGTACGGCATCGTCGTCGACGAGGCGATGGCCCACGGGGTCCCGGTCGTCGCGAGCCGTGTCGGGGCCCTGCCCGAGCGTTTCGACGAGTCCTGCGGCGCGTTCTTCGACGGCGGCGACGCGGCGGGGCTGCGGGAGGTCGTCCGGCGGCTCGTCGCGAGGCCGGAGACGGTCGCCGAATGGCGCCAGGCGATGCCCCCCCCGAAGACCATGGGCGACGCCGCCCGGCGCATCGAAGAGATCTACGCCGCGCTGCTGCCCGGAGGATCCGGCCGGTGAGGCTCGTCCGCCTCGCCCGGGACCTCTTCCGGGCCGAGGGGCCCGGCGGCATGGCGGAGAGGCTCGCCGATCGGATCGAAGCTCTTCGCGACCGGATGGAAGAAAGGACCGTGGCGCCCGCGGCCCTCTCCGTTTGGCTCGCCCGGGCGGGGGGAGCACCCGTCCTCGACGTCCTCGCGACGCCCCTGGCGCCCCGTTTCGGCGGCGTGCCCGTCCAGCTCGCGGCGCGGCTCCCCGAGGAGAGGCGCCTGCGGGCGACGGCGCTCGTTTCCCCCGAAGGGGGGTACTGGACGCTCCGGGTGGCGGCCGATGGAGAGCGGCTGCGCGCCCGGCTCGGACCGGCGACCCGGGAAACCGATCCCTCGCGGGGCCACGTCGCCGCGCTGGAGATCGTCGCCCGGGCGGCGCGCCTGGCGGGGGCCCGCATCGTCAACTTCGAGGGGGTGGCGGGTTGGGATCCGGAGGCGCTTCGTGCGTTCACGGACGAGGCCGGGAACGGCCCGAGGGTCGTGATCTCCGTGCACGACTTCGCCCTGTTCTGTCCGCGGCCGAACCTCGTGGAGGAGCCGTGCGGACGCTTCTGCGGCTACTCGCGGGACGCGTCGCGATGCGGGGCGTGCCTCGCGGCGACGTGGCGCCTCTCCGCCGGTTTCGTAGAACGGTGGAGGGACGCCTCGACCGCGCTCCTGTCGAAGGTCGACGCGGTCGTCTACCCGTCGGAGTTCCTGCGGCGTCAGCACGCAGAGCTCTTTCCGAAGGAGCTGCCCCGGCTCGAACGGGTCATCGCCCCGACGGCACCTCCCGGCGCGGACCCGATGGAGGAGCCCCGGAGAAGGCGGCGCCGGGCCGGGGAACCGTTTCGCGTCGCCTTCGTCGGCGCCTACCGGCCGCACAAAGGGGCGCTCATCTTCGAGGAGCTCCTTCGGAGAGACCGGCCGCGAGCGGAGAGGACCGTCGTGTGGCAGGTCCTCGGAAGCGGAGACCCGGCCCTCCTCCTTTCGGCACGGCGACTCGGCGCGCGGATCGCCGGGCACTACAGGGCCGGAAGGCTCACGCGGCTCCTCCTCGAGGAGGAGATCGACCTCGCGCTGCTCCCCGCCCTGTGGCCCGAGACCTACGCCCTGACCCTGAGCGAGTGCCGCGCCGCCGGGGTGCCCGTGCTCGCCTTTGCGCTCGGGGCGATCGCGGATCGCGTCCGGTCGGAAGGGGGCGGTGTCCTCGTGCCGCCCGAAGAGGGGGCGGACGGGGTTGCGGCGGCGCTGGAGAGAGTCCGGACGGGCGCCCTCGAGATTCCGCCGTTTCGCGGCATCGAGCCGGGCCCGTCGGCGTTCCGGGCCGCCGCCGGGAGAGAAGAGCTCTACCGTACACTCCTCGGCGAAGAACTGTGACGCCTACCCGGATCTCGGTCGTCGTGCCCACGCTCGACACCAGGGCCCTTACCACGGCCTGTGTCGAAAGCATCTTCGCCTCGCCGCTCCCGGCGGGGGCGGAGCTGCAGGTCGTCGTCGTCGACGATGGAAGCCAGGACGGGACCGCCGAGGCTTTCCTGGCGAGGCCGGAGGTCTGCATCGTGAAGAACGAGGCCCCCACGGGCTTCTCGCGGGCCGTGAACAGCGGCGTGGCGGCGTCGACGGGGGACCTTCTCGTCGTGCTGAACAGCGATGCGACCGTGGAGCCGGGAAGCCTCGGGCAGATCGTGAAGGCGTTCGAAACCGACCGTTCTCTCGGGATCGTCGGCGCGGCGCTCCGCTACCCGGACGGCTCTCCGCAGTGGAGCGGCGGGAGAGAGCCGGACCTCCTCTGGCTCTTCGCACAGGCGAGCGGATTCCCGGCACTCCTCGGGCACCTTCCGGCCTGGCGGCGCCTGAAGCCTCTCCACCCCGACTCTCCCGTCGACGTGGACTGGGTCTCGGGGGCGGCGATGGCGGTTCGGGCGTCGGTCTGGCGCGACCTCGGCCCGTTCGATTCGACCTACGGCTTCTACGGTCAGGATCTCGACCTCTGCCTTCGCGCGCGGGACCGCGGCTGGCGCATCCGCATCCTTCCGGGGTTCCAGGCCCTTCACCACCAGGGGGCGACGATCTCCGCCAGAAAAGGAGAGGCGACCACCGGGAGCGCGGACCTGGGCCTCCTCTGGAGCGACCTCGTTCTCTGGGCGGAGAAGCGGAAGGGGCCGGTGTTCGCCAGGAACGCCGGGCGGGCGATCCGGGCAGGGTCTCTCCTGCGTGTCGCGGCCCGGACGCTCGCGCTCCCGTTCGTCGCGATCTCGCGCCGGAGCGGCTGGCGAAGGGAGACGGACGCTCTTTCGTCCGCTCGCTCCGCCCTCTCGGTCCGGTCCTGAAGTTCCCGGTCCGCTACCCGCCAGAATAGAAAATCAAGACCTGACCCCGGGCTCCTCGGCGGCGGGTTCCGGGGGCGCGTGGACCATCGTTCCGCCGACGTGGCCGGTGGCGGCGATCAGCGCGCAGCTGAGGAGGGCCGCCAGGAGAGGCGGGAGCGGGCTCCCTTCGCGCTTTCGCGCGACGAGAGTCAGCCCGAGGGCGAGGGCCGCCGTCGCGACGGCGGCCAGGGCGAGGAGGGCGTGGCGCTGGGCGAGACCCTCGACGGCCCTCGGACCCGGGATCGGTCCCCAGCCTCCGGCGAGGTAGGCGAGCTGGTCGGCCCATTGCCAGCCGGTTACGAGGGCGGCCAGCCCGCCCGCCACGGCAGCCGCCAGAAGGAGCGCTGCGCCCGCGAGGCAGGCGCGCCGGTGCGCCGGCCTGCCGGCGGCCAGCGCGAGCGCCCCGGCGGCGAAGAAGACGCCCGCCACCGGGAAGTGGACGACCGCGGGGTGAAGAGGCAGTACAGGCATGGGTCCTCCCGTCGGGATTCCACCCGGATGCGGGGTCAGGTCTTGCTTTTCCACTATACGGTGCGCCGTATAGTGGAAAATCAAGACCTGACCCCGTTTTTCTTTTCGAGAGTCATAATCCGCCCCCTTCCGTCCTGACGGAGGTGAGGCAGGTCATGGATTCGATCGTCATTCGCGGCGCGCGGCAGCACAACCTCAAGAACGTCTCCCTCTCCATCCCCCGAAACGCGCTCGTCGTCCTGACGGGGGTGTCGGGGTCGGGGAAGTCGTCCCTCGCGTTCGACACCCTTTTCGCCGAGGGGCAGCGGCGCTACGTCGAGTCCCTTTCGGCCTACGCGCGGCAGTTCCTCGAGCAGATGGAGAAGCCCGACGTCGACTCGATCGAGGGGCTCTCTCCGGCGATTTCCATCGAGCAGAAGACGACGTCGAAGAACCCCCGTTCGACCGTCGGGACGGTCACGGAGATCCACGACTACCTGCGGCTCCTCTACGCCTCCATCGGCCAGCCCCACTGCGTCAGCTGCGAGCGGGAGATCTCGGCGCAGACGATCCAGCAGATGACCGACCGGATCCTCGCGATGCCCGAAGGGACCCGTTTCCTCGTCCTCGCCCCGTTCGTCCGCGGGAAGAAGGGGGAGTACCGGCGGCAGCTGGCCGAGTTCGCCAAGAAGGGGTTCGTGAGGGCCCGGGTCGATGGGGAGACGGTCGACCTGGCCGAGCCGCCCGAGCTCGACAAGCAGAAGAAACACTCCATCGACGTCATCGTCGACCGCCTCGTCGTGAAGCGCGACGAGGAGACCCGCCGCCGCCTCGCCGACTCGCTCGAGACGGCCGTGCGGGTCGCCAGCGGCCTCGTGACGATCTCGGTCGTCGGCGGGAAGGGGGAGACGGCCTCCGAGGAGACCCTCTCGACCTCCTACGCTTGCCCCGACTGCGGAACGTCGCTGCCGGAGATCACCCCGCGGCTCTTCTCCTTCAACTCGCCCTACGGGGCCTGCGCCGCCTGCTCGGGCCTCGGCTCGGTGCCGCGGGTCGACCCCGACCGCCTCGTTCCCGACCCGGCCCTCTCGATCAACGAGGGGGCGATCGCCCTCTGGAAGCCCGGCTCGGCGAACTGGCGCCTCCGGCAGGTCGAGCAGCTCTCCAAGGCGGCGAAGTTCTCGATGGACGTCCCCTGGAAGAAGCTCCCGGCCGACGTGCGCGACATGATTCTCCACGGCTCGAAGGAGCGGGAGATCAAGTGGAAGTGGAAGTCGGAAAAGGGGGAGTACGTCTGGTCCTCCTCGTACAAGGGGCTCGTTCCCCTCCTGACCGAGAAGTACAAGGAGGTCGAGAGCGAGGAGGCGCGCCAGGAGCTGGAGAAGTTCATGTCGGCCACCCCCTGCCCCGACTGCGCGGGGCGGCGCCTGAAGCCCGAGGCGCTCGCCGTGAAGGTGCGCGGGCGGGCGATCGACGCGCTGACGGGGATGACGCTCGAGGACGCGAAGGCCTTCTTCGTGTCGTTCGCGGCGCAGCCGCGCGAGCGGGAGATCGCGGGGAAGATCCTGAAGGAGATCGAGGACCGCCTCGGCTTCCTCAACGACGTCGGCATCGGCTACCTCTCGCTCGGCCGGGGCTCGGCCACCCTCTCGGGGGGCGAGGCCCAGAGAATCCGGCTCGCGACCCAGATCGGCTCCAAGCTGATGGGGGTCCTCTACGTTCTCGACGAGCCCTCCATCGGACTTCACCCCAAGGACAACCGCAAGCTCATCGACACCCTGAAGGCGATGCGCGACCTCGGGAACACGGTCGTCGTCGTCGAGCACGACGAGGAGACGATCCGGGCGGCCGACCGCGTCGTCGACCTCGGCCCCGGGGCCGGCATCCACGGGGGAGAGGTCGTCGGCGAGGGGAAGGCGGCCGAGCTCGTCGGGTTCCCGCGCTCGCTGACGGGGAAGTACCTCTCGGGCGAGCTTTCGATCCCGGTCCCCGAAACCCGCCGCACGGGGAGCGGGAAGGCAATCTCGGTCGTCGGCGCCCGGGCGAACAACCTCCGGAACGTCACGGTCCGTTTCCCGCTCGGCTGCCTGACGGCGGTGACGGGGGTCTCCGGGTCGGGCAAGTCGACCCTCGTCAACGACATCCTCTACCGGGCCGCGGCCCGGGCTCTCCACGAATCGAACGAGAAGCCGGGGGCGCACGAGAAGATCGAGGGGCTCGAGCACGTCGACAAGGTGATCGACATCGACCAGTCTCCGATCGGGCGGACGCCGCGGTCGAACCCCGCGACCTACACGAACCTCTTCGGGCCGATACGCGACCTGATGGCCCAGGTGCCCGAGTCCCGGATGCGCGGGTACGGCCCGGGGCGCTTCTCCTTCAACGTGAAGGGGGGGCGGTGCGAGGCGTGCGGCGGAGGAGGGCAGATCGCCATCGAGATGCACTTCCTCCCGGACGTCTACGTCACCTGCGACGTCTGCGGCGGCCGCCGGTACAACCGCGAGACGCTCGAGGTCCGCTACAAGGGGCTCAACGTGGCCGAGGTGCTCGACCTGACGGCCGAGCAGGCGGCGGAGGTCTTCGCGAACGTGCCGTCGATCCGCAACGTCTCCGCGACCCTCGTGGAGGTCGGCCTCGGGTACATCAAGCTCGGGCAGCCGGCGACGACCCTCTCCGGGGGAGAGGCGCAGCGGGTGAAGCTGGCCCGCGAGCTGGCCAAGCGCGCGACCGGGCGGACCCTCTACATCCTCGACGAGCCGACGACGGGCCTTCACTTCGACGACGTCCGCAAGCTTCTCACCGTGCTTCACGCCCTCGTCGACCGGGGGAACACGGTCATCGTCATCGAGCACAACCTCGACGTCGTCAAGACGGCCGACCGGATCGTCGACCTGGGGCCCGAAGGGGGCGCTCGCGGGGGGCTCGTCATCGCGGAAGGGACCCCCGAGGAAGTCGCTTCGGCAGCGGCTTCCGCGACCGGCCACCACCTCGCCCCCCTCCTCCGGAAGAAGAGGCCGGCCAGAGGGCGGTAGATCGCGGAGCCTTCGGGCTCTAGAATCACCGGTCTGTCGTGATCACGGGATTCAATACTGACATCCGGCACGGGGACCGGGTCTTCCACGTCCAGACCGAGGACCGGGGGACCGCCAACCCGATCGTCGAGTCTCTCGTCTACGTGGGTGGACAGATTCTCCTTTCGAAGAGGAGCCCGTACGGCGACCTCGTGATCGACGGGAAGCCCGACGAGAAGGCCGTCCGGCAGCTGATGGACCTGCAGCACCGCCGGATCATCGAGGCGATCCGGCGGGGCCGGTTCGACCCGACGGCGGCCGGGGCGCCGTCCGCCGACTCCGGTCCCGTGAAGACCGAACCCCCTCTCTCTCCCGCCGCCGCCGCCGCCGCCGCCGCCATCATGGCGGGAGGGCCGGCTTCCGGCGGCTTTGCGGCCCCTCCCGCGAGGGCGCCGGTGTCGGGCAGCTTCGCCGGGCCTCCTTCCGGCAGTGCAATGGCCAGGCCCCCGGCTCCGGGCACTCCCGCGGGGAGCGGTACCGGCCTGGACCGGTCGCTCGATCAGGTCATCATCGAGTACCTCGCGGCGGAGGCTGCCTCCGAAAGGCTGGAGCTCAGCCTCATGAAGGGGGGCGAGCTCGTCTCCGGGGAATCCGTCGCGCTCTCGGTCCGGGCCGCGACCTCCCTGACGGACAGGGCCGTTCCGGGGGCCAACATCACCATCCGGGTCGTGACGAACATCGGCCCGACGCACGTGCTCTACCGCGGCTCCACCGGAGGGGACGGCCTCGTCAAGGTGACGGCGATGCTGCCCGACATCGGCGGCGGGAACGCCGCCCTGATCGTCTCGGCCACGTCCGCCCTGGGGAACCAGGAGATCAAGCAGCTCATCCGCCGGAAGGCCGACTAGCCCCGCCTCTGGCCCCTGCCTCCCGGTGGGACTTGAAGTTCCGCGCGCCCTCCGTATAATTCGCGTCCCGCCTCCGGAACGGCCGGGCGCGGGTCCACGGGCCGCTAGCTCAATTGGTAGAGCAAAAGACTCTTAATCTTTGGGTTCGGGGTTCGAGTCCCTGGCGGCTCACCAGCACCTTCCGGGGGTCGGCGGAAACGCCGGCCCCCGATTCGTCTCTGCCGGGCTCCGCGTTCGAGGCCGGCAGGCTCGGAGGCGATCCCGCCCCATCCTCCGGGCCGGAGCCGCGCCGCGGCCCTTGTGGTAAGTTCCCGTTCCCGTCCGCTCCGCGGGAGTGGCGGAATGGCATACGCGCCGGACTTAGGATCCGGTGGGGCGACCCGTGAGGGTTCGAGTCCCTCCTCCCGCACCACGCCGAAACGAGAGACCCCAATGAACATCACGTCCTACGTTGAAGAGTCCCCGACGAAGAAGTCGATGACGCTGGAGATCTCCCTCGAGGAGGTCCAGGCCGCGACCGAGAAAGCCGCCCGGAGCCTCGGCCGGCAGATCCGCCTCCCCGGCTTCCGCCCGGGGAAGGTGCCGGTCGCGATCGTGAAGAAGCGCTTCGCCGACGAGCTGAAGAGCGAGGTCCTCGAGTCGCTCCTGCGCGACACGCTCCACGAAGCCTTTCGCGAGAAAGGGCTCGTCGTGGTCGGCGAGCCGAAGATCGACGACCTGAAGTACGAGGCGGACGCCCCGCTCACGTTCAAGGTCGAGGTCGAGCACCGGCCCGTCGTCGCTCCGAAGGACTACCGCGGCCTCAAGGTGCCGACCGAGTCGACGACTCCCTCGGACGAGGAGGTCGCCGCCGCCCTGGAGCGGATCCGCGAAGGGCGCTCCACGTTCGAGGCAGTGGAAGACCGCCCGGCGATGGACGGCGACTTCGGCCTCGTCGACATCCGGGGCGTCTTCCCGGCCGGAGACGGCAAGGACTTCGAGAGGCCCAAGGTCCTCGTCGAGATCGGCGGGGAGGAGACGCTCCCCGAGATGTCCGCCCACCTGCGCAATGCCGAGGCCGGCGTCACCGTCAGCTTCCAGAAGGACTTCCCCCAGGACGGGGTCGACCCCGAGTACGCCGGGAAGTCGGTGCTCTACCACGTGCAGCTCCACGCCATCAAGAAGAGGGTCCTGCCGGACTGGGACGACGAGCTCGCCCGCCAGGTCCTGACCCCGCGGGAGGGCGAAGCCCCCGAAGGGGCCGGCATGGAGATGCTCCGGGCCGAGCTGACGAAGAGCCTCGTGAGGGAGAAGGAGCAGGCGCTGAAGGAAAAGCGGCGCCGGGCCGTCCTGGACGCCCTCCTGGCCCTGAACCCGGTCGACGCGCCCGAGACGATGGTGACCGCCGAGGTCGACTCCTCCCTCCAGCAGTACGCACGCTTCCTCGCCTCCCAGGGGATGGACCTGAAGGAAGCGAGAATGGACTGGAACAAGATCCGGGAGGAAGCGCGGCCGGCGGCCGTTCGCCGGGTGAAGGAGTACCTCCTGCTCGACGCGATCGCCGAGGCCGAGAAGCTCGTCGTCGGCGACACCGAGCTGGACGCCGACCTCAGGCGCCGGGCCCGCTCCATGGGAGCCGCCTTCGGCGAGCTCAAGTCCCAGCTCGTCAAGAACGACCGGCTGGAGGGGATCCGGGAGGAGCTCCGGATCGACAAGGCGCTCGAGCTGGTCCTGACGGAAGCCGTTCCGGCCTCCTGAGCGGAGAGGGATTAGGAGGATCGACGATGCTGGTCCCGATGGTGATCGAGCAGACGAACCGGGGAGAGCGGGCGTACGACATCTACTCCCGGCTCCTGAAGGACAACGTCATCTTCCTCGGCACCGCGATCAACGACGAGGTTGCGAACCTGGTGATCGCGCAGATGCTCTTCCTCGAGGCCGAAAACCCCGAGAAGGACATCACGCTCTACATCAACAGCCCGGGCGGGTCGGTCACCGCCGGTCTCGCCATCTACGACACGATGCAGTACGTCAAGCCCGACGTGGCGACCTACTGCATCGGGCAGGCGGCCTCCATGGGAGCCGTCCTCCTCGCGGGCGGCAAGAAGGGGAAGCGGGCCGCGCTTCCGAACGCGCGCGTCCTCATCCACCAGCCCCTCGCCTACGGTCTCGAGGGGCAGGCGTCGGACATCGAGATCCACGCCCGCGACCTCGTCCGTATGAAGAAGCGGCTCAACGAGATCCTCGCGACCCACACCGGCCAGGCCTTCGAGAGGATCGAGCTCGACACCGACCGCGACAACATCTTCGAAGCCGAGGCCGCGAAGGAATACGGCCTCATCGACATGGTGCTCCGGAACCGGGATTGACCCCGGGTCGGGTTCCGGCCCCCGACGGGTGGGGGGGCGCTAGAATTCCCCCGGGAAGGTTTTTTCAGGGATGACGAAGAAAGCGGGCTCCGGCGACGTCCTCAGGTGCAGCTTCTGCAACAAGTCGCAGCGCGACGTGAAGAAGCTCATCGCGGGGCCGACGGTCTACATTTGCGACGAGTGCGTCGACATCTGCCTCGATATCATCGCGGAAGACCGGGTCCTCGACCAGGCCAAGCCCGAGTCGAAGCTCCCCAAGCCTCGTGACATCAAGGAGTTCCTCGACGAGTACGTCGTCGGCCAGGACCAGGCGAAGAAGAAGCTCGCCGTCGCGGTCTACAACCACTACAAGCGGATCGACTACTTCGAGCGGAACCGCAAGCTCGACGTCGAGCTTCAGAAGTCCAACATCCTCCTGATCGGCCCCACCGGGACGGGGAAGACCCTCCTCGCCCAGACCCTCGCCAGGATGCTCTCGGTCCCGTTCACGATCGCCGACGCCACGACCCTCACCGAGGCGGGCTACGTGGGCGAGGACGTCGAGAACATCATCCTGAAGCTCTACCAGGCGGCGGGGCAGGACAAGGAAAAGACCGAGCGCGGCATCGTCTACATCGACGAGATCGACAAGATCGCCCGCAAGGGGGAGAACCCCTCGATCACCCGGGACGTCTCGGGCGAAGGGGTGCAGCAGGCCCTCCTGAAGATCCTGGAGGGAACGGTCACCAACGTTCCGCCCCAGGGAGGGCGCAAGCACCCGCACCAGGAGTTCATCCAGATCGACACGACGAACATCCTCTTCATCTGCGGAGGAGCGTTCGTCGGCCTCGAGGACATCATCGGCCGCCGCCTGACCGAGAAGGCCATGGGCTTCGGCGCGAAGATCGAGTCGAAGAAGCAGAAGCGCGCCGGCGACACCCTCGAGAAGACCCACCCGGAAGACCTGATCAAGTTCGGGATGATCCCCGAGTTCATCGGGCGCGTCCCGGTCGTGGCGACACTCCACGACCTCGACCGCGCGGCCCTCGTCTCCATCCTGAAGGAGCCCAAGAACTCCCTCATCAAGCAGTACCAGACGCTCCTGGAGTTCGAGAACGTCGGCCTGAGGTTCACGGACGACGCCGTCGACGAGATCGCCGACGAGGCGATGAAGCGGACGCTCGGCGCCCGCGGGCTCAAGGTCATCCTCGAGGAGCTCATGCTCGACGTGATGTACCGCGTTCCCTCCGAGGAGGAGATCGAGGAGTGCGTCATCACGAAGGACGTCGTCCAGCGGCGCGCCGCGCCGATCCTGTCGCTCAGGAAGGTCGGTTGACGGCCTTCTCCCCGGCGTCGCCCGGCCACCCGCCCTCCGCCCGAAGCCAGAGCTCCCCAGCTCCCGCACCAAGAGGTAGACCCGAATGACATCTCCCGCGACCCCGCCCCAACGGTCCGAGACGCGGCGCCTGCCGCTCGTGCCGCTCAGGGACATGGTCGTCTTCCCCCGGATGATGGCTCCCTTCGTCGTGGGCCGCGCGTCGTCCATCGCGGCGCTCGAGGCCGCCCTTCTCACGCCCGACAAGCGGATCTTCCTGGCGGCGCAGCGCGACCCGAAAATCGACGAGCCCGCCGCCGGCGACATCCACGACGTCGGCGTCGTTGCCGTCGTCGTCCAGTCCCTGAAGCTGCCGAACGGCCACATCAAGGTCATGGTCGAAGGAGTCTCCCGCGGGCTGATCCGCTCCTTCGCGACCGCCGGCGGCCACAAGGAAGTGACGGTCGAGCCCGTCGAGCCGCGGCCCCTCTCGGGCGGCGCCGCCGAGATCAACCCGTACATGCAGAAGGTGCTCGGCGTCTTCGAGCAGTACGCCAAGCTCTCCCACCAGCTCGCCTACGAGGGGCTCCTCGCCTCCCTGACCCTCGACGACCCCGACGTCTTCGCCGACATGCTCGCCGGGCACCTTCCCGCGTCGATCGCGACGCCCGAGAAGCAGGCTCTCCTCGAGACGGTGAACCCCCTGGAACGGCTCCAGAAGCTTCAGGACCTGCTGGAGGTGGAGATCGAGAAGATCAACATCGACCGGCGGATCAACAACAAGGTCAAGAAGCAGATGGAGCGGGCCCAGAAGGAGTACTACCTCAACGAGAAGATCAAGGCGATCCACCAGGAGCTGGGGCGCAAGGACGACAAGTCCGACGAGCTCGAGGAGCTCAAGCAGAAGGTCGACGGCGCCGGGATGCCCAAGGACGTCAAGGAAAGGCGCTCGCCGAGCTGAAGCGCCTCGAGTCGATGCCGAACGTCTCGGCCGAGGCGACGGTCTCCAGGAACTACATCGACTGGCTCGTGAACGTGCCCTGGAAGAAGTCCTCGCGCGAGTCGAAGGACATCAGGAACGCCGAAAAGGTCCTGAACGAGGACCATTACGGCCTCGAGAAGGTCAAGGAGCGGATCCTCGAGTTCCTCGCGGTGCGCCAGCTCGTGACGGAGACGAAGGGGTCGATCCTCTGCTTCGCCGGTCCCCCGGGCGTCGGCAAGACGTCGCTCGCCAAGTCGATCGCCCGGTCGATGAACCGCAAGTTCGTGCGGCTCAGCCTCGGTGGCGTCCGCGACGAGGCCGAGATCCGCGGCCACCGCCGGACCTACATCGGGGCCTTCCCCGGCCAGATCATCCAGCAGATGAAGAAAGCGGGGACCGTCAACCCGGTCTTCCTCCTCGACGAGGTCGACAAGATGTCGATGGACTTCCGCGGCGACCCGTCCGCGGCGCTCCTGGAGGTCCTCGACCCCGAGCAGAACCACGCCTTCGTCGACCACTACCTCGACGTGGAGTACGACCTCTCGAAGGTCATGTTCATCGCCACGGCGAACGTGGTCCACCCGATCCCGCCCGCCCTGAGGGACCGGATGGAGATCATCAGCCTCTCCGGCTACACGCCGAACGAGAAGGTGGCGATCGCCCGGCAGTTTCTCGTTCCGAAGCAGGTGAAGGAGAACGGGCTCACGGCCGAGCAGGCCCTCTTCGACGACACGGGTCTCTACGCCCTGATCGAGAAGTACACCCGCGAGGCGGGCGTCCGCAGCCTCGAGCGCGAGATCGCCTCGGTCTGCCGCAAGATCGCCCGCAAGGTCGTCGCAGAGGAGTCCAGGGATCCCAGGGATCCGAAGGAACCCAGGGAACCCAAGGAGGCGAAGGGGCCGATCACGGTCACCTCCGACAACCTCCCCGACTTCCTCGGCAAGGCCAAGCACCGCCCCGCCAAGAAGGGGGAAAAGGCCGAGGTCGGCCTCTCCACCGGGCTCGCCTGGACCGAGGCTGGCGGCGACGTCCTGCACATCGAGACGACGCTCATGCGCGGCAAGGGGAACCTCGTCCTCACCGGCCAGCTCGGCGACGTCATGCAGGAGTCGGCCCGGGCGGCCCTCTCGTACGTCCGGAGCCGCGCGGAGATGTACGGCGCCGACGCCGACTTCTACGAGAAGAAGGACATCCACGTCCACATCCCGGAGGGGGCGATCCCGAAGGACGGCCCCTCGGCCGGCATCACGATGGCCACGTCGATCCTCTCCGCCGTCACGAACATCGCGTGCCGCAAGGACCTCGCGATGACGGGGGAGATCACGCTCCGTGGGAAGGTCCTCCCCGTCGGCGGCATCAAGGAGAAGCTCCTCGCCGCCTACCGGGCCGGCATCACGACGCTCGTTCTCCCCCGCGAGAACGAGAAGGACCTCGACGACCTTCCGGAGGAGATCCGGAACGTCCTGGAATTCCACCTCGTCGACGACGTGGACGAAGTGGTGCGGCTGGCGCTGGAAACGGTGCCTGTCGCGGCCCTGCCCAAGGCCGCCCCGGCCGAGGCCGGGACGACCCCCTCCTCGGGCCTCGCGCACTGACCCGCCGGGCGGCTTCCCGCAAGGGAACCGCCCGGTCCGGCATCCCTCTCTACTCAAGCCTTATGACCCGGAAAGAATCGCCTGTCTCCCGAACGCCCAAGACCGCGCGGCCGGTTGCCGTGAACAGTCCGCTCGGCCGGACCGTCCGGCTGGAGCTCCCCGCCCACACGGCCGGCGAGCGGCCGCGTGGCCTGCCGCTGCCGTCCGTCGTCGTCCTCGGCCGGTCGAACGTCGGGAAGTCGAGCCTCCTCAACGCCGTCCTCGCGACGAAGGTGGCCCGCGTGTCGCAGACCCCCGGCCGGACGCAGGCGCTGCACTGGTACCGGGTCGACGACGCCTTCCACGTCATCGACTGCCCCGGCTACGGCTACGCGAAGACGGCCCGCGAATCGCGCGAGCGCTTTGCCGGGCAGATCGAGGAGCTCCTGACCGGCGAGCGCCGGCCCGACCTCGCGCTCCTCCTCGTGGACGGACGCCTCGGTCCGCAGGATTCGGACCGCTCCATGGCCCTCTTCCTCCGGACCGCCGGGATCCCGACCGTCGTGGCGGCGACGAAGTGGGACGCCGTCAAGTCGTCGCAGCGGTTCCGGCAGCTGAAGGCCCTCGCCGTCGAGTTCGAGGATTCCGAACGCCCCCTCCTGCCCGTTTCGTCCGAAACGGGCGAAAATCTGCCCACCCTAGGCCGTCTTCTCAAGGACCGGCTCATCGGAAAGACCCGGGCGGGTGCCGTCTCGCCGGCGCCTCCGGGTCCGCCACAAAAGGAGTCCTGATGCCACGCCGCAAGGTCCCCGGCACCGACTACGCCTCACCGGCGATCGACCTCAACGAGCTTCCGAACGACCTCGACGAACAGGTGTCGCCGGAAGTCGACGACCAGCCGATGCTCGACATCCGGACGCTGCACAACACCCCGATGCCGCAGCTCCTGAAGATCGCGGCCGAGCTGGAGGTCGAGGGAGCGCCCGCCCTGCGCAAGCAGGACCTGATCTTCAAGGTGCTGCAGTCGCAGACCGAGCGGGCGGGGCTCATCTTCTCGGAAGGGGTCCTCGAGGTCCTCCCGGACGGATTCGGCTTCCTCCGGGCACCCGAGTACAACTACCTCGCCGGGCCCGACGACATCTACGTCTCGCCCTCCCAGATCCGCAAGTTCGGCCTCCGGACGGGCGACACGATCTCGGGGCAGATCCGCCCGCCGAAGGAGGGGGAGCGCTACTTCGCCCTCATCAAGGTCGAGGCGGTCAACTTCGAGCACCCCGACATCGCGCGGGAGAAGATCCTCTTCGACAACCTGACGCCCCTCTACCCGCAGGAGCGGATCCGGCTCGAGACGGCGAACATGTCGTCCCGCGTCCTCGACCTGATCGCGCCGGTCGGCAAGGGGCAGCGCGGCCTCATCGTCGCCCCGCCGCGGACCGGCAAGACGATGCTCCTGCAGGCGCTGGCGAACTCGGTCACGACGAACCATCCCGAGGTCACGCTCATCGTCCTCCTCATCGACGAGCGGCCCGAGGAGGTCACCGACATGCAGCGGTCGGTGAAGGGCGAGGTCATCAGCTCGACGTTCGACGAGCCGGCGACGCGCCACGTCCAGGTGGCCGAGATGGTCATCGAGAAGGCCAAGCGCCTCGTCGAGCACAAGCGCGACGTCGTCATCCTCCTCGACTCGATCACGCGCCTGGCGCGCGCCTACAACACGACCTGCCCGCCGTCCGGGAAGGTCCTCTCCGGCGGCGTCGACGCGAACGCCCTGCAGAAGCCGAAGCGCTTCTTCGGCGCGGCGCGAAACGTCGAGGAGGGGGGCTCGCTGACGATCATGGCCACGGCCCTCATCGACACGGGCTCGCGGATGGACGACGTCATCTTCGAGGAGTTCAAGGGGACGGGCAACATGGAGATCCACCTGGATCGCCGGCTCGTCGACCGCCGCGTCTTCCCGTCCATCGACATCAACAAGTCGGGGACGAGGAAGGAAGAGCTCCTCATCGAGAAGCCCGAGCTCAACCGGATCTGGATCCTGCGCAAGGTGCTCACGCCGCTCTCGACGGTCGAGGCGATGGAGCTCCTCCTCGAGAGGCTCGAGAAGTCGAAGACGAACCAGGAGTTCCTGGGGTCGATGTCGGCTGGTTGAGGCAATGAGTCGGGGGGGACCCTGGCCCTTCGGGCCAGCGGCCGGTCCCCCCCCGACCCCCCCTCCGCGCCGGCAGGAGATGAAGGGGGGACCCTGACCCTTCGGGCCAGCGGCCGGTCCCCCCCGAACCCCCCTCCGCGCCGGCAGGAGATGAAGGGGGGACCCTGACCCTTCGGGCCAGCTCCCGCGCCCCGCCCCCGTCCGCCTCAGCGCCTTTTAAGGCCGAGGATCGAGAGGAAGAACGAGGCGAGGAGCCCGTGGGCCCCGAGGACGAGCAGGAGGGCGCCGGGGATCATCTTCCGCATCGAGACGGAATAGTCGAGGTAGTTGAAGACGGAGTCGGCCCAGTCGGAGACGACGGAGGCGCAGAGACCCGTCCCGGCCAGCAGGAGGAGCGTGCTCGCCGCGAGCCCCGTCTCGAGCGTGACGATCCGGAAGGCGCGCGCGAGGCGCGGGTCTTCCGGCAGGAACCCCTCGGTGATGGCGAAGACCTTGGCGAAGACCGCGAACGTCAGCGCCTCGACCCCTGTCAGGACCATGACGGCGGCGCCGAGCATCGCGTGGACGTCGAGTGTCGCCGCACCGACGTGGCGAGGCCCCGGGGCGAGCCACGCCAGCAGCCCCGTACCCAGGAGGACGAGGAAGAGCCCGGGCCAGAGATAGAGCCACCGGGGCGAGTACATCAGGAGAAAACGGAGGTGTCTCCAGCCGTCCCTCCAGGTGCGAAGGTGCGGCGGCCGGGACCGGCCGTCCTTGCGGAGCGTGACCGGGATCTCGCCGATGCGCAGGCCGAACAGCGTCGCCTTGACGACCATCTCGCTCGCGAACTCCATTCCGGTCGTCCGGAGGCCGATGCGGTCGATCGCTTCCCTGCGGAAGCCGCGGAGGCCGCAGTGGAAGTCCGAGATCGGGACGCGGAAGAAAAGTCGGCCCAGAAAGGAGAGGACGGGGTTCCCGAGCCAGCGGTGAAGCGGCGGCATGGCGCCCGGCTCGATCCGGCCCCGCATGCGCGAGCCCATGACGAGGTCGTACCCCTCCTCGAGCCTGGCGACGAAGGCGGGAACCTCCCCGAAGTCGTAGGAGTCGTCCGCGTCCCCCATGACGACGTGGCGCCCCTTCGCCGCGGCGATGCCGCCGAGGAGCGCGGCGCCGTAACCCCGTTCGGGCACGGAGACGACCCGCGCGCCGGCACGCCGGGCGATCTCCTGCGAGCCGTCGGTCGAACCGTTGTCGGCGACGAGGACCTCGCCCGCGAGCCCGGAAGCGGCGAGCGTGTCGACGGCGCGCCGGACGCAGCGTTCCAGCGTCTCGGCTTCGTTCAGGCACGGCATCAGGACGGAGACGAGAAGAGGCGGCGACTCCACGCCGGGATTGTCACCCGAGTCCGGCCCGGACCGGGCGTCGTAAGATCGTTCGTGGCAATGACGCCTCCCCTCCCCGTCTCCGTCGTCGATTTCGTGAACGCCTGGCCCGTCACCTGGGGATTCCTCAAGGGGGCGGTCGAGGGGTTCCTTCCCATCACGGATACGCCGTCCGCCTGCGCCGACCGGCTCGCCCGGGGCGAGGTCCAGGCGGGAATCATCCCGGCCATCGAGGCGGGGCGGATCCCGGGCGTGAGGATCGTCCGGGGCGTCGGCATCGCCGCGTACGACCGCGTGAGGAGCGTCCTTCTCCTGTCGAAGGTCCCGTTCGCCGAGATCCGGAGCGTCGCGCTCGACAACAGCTCGCGCTCCTCCGCCGCGATCGTCCGTCTCCTCCTCGCCGACCTTTACGGCGCCCGTCCCGAGTACCACCGCGCCGTCCCGGAGCTGCCGAGGATGCTCGCGACGGCCGACGCCGCGCTCCTCATCGGCGACCCCGCGCTGACGGCGAAGACGGAGGGGCTCCACGTCCTCGACCTCGCCGAGGGGTGGAACCGGCTCACGGGCCTGCCTCTCGTCACGGCGGTCTGGGCCGTCCGGCGCGACGTCGCCCCGGAGCCCTTCCTCTGGTCGCGCGACTACGCGCGGCACCGGATCGGCGAGATCATCGACGCCGCCGTGGCTCGAACCGGGCTCGACGCCAGGCTCCTCGCGGAGTACTTCGAGACGAACCTCCACTACGACCTGGACGAGGCCGACGAGCGCGGGCTCGCCGAGTTCTACCGGCGGGCCGCCGCGCACGGCCTCCTCGCGTCGCCCGACCTTCCGCCGTTCTCCGGCGTGCCGCTCGTCCCGAGGTCCTTCTCCTGATGCCCTCGTTCGCGCCGCCGCTCCCCACGCCCCCGGCCCCCGGCCTCGGGGGCTCCCTCCGCGTGTCGGCGATCCTCGACCGGGCCGCCTCGGGCGGGCGGATCACCCCGGCCGAGGCGCTCGTCCTCTTCGAGGGGGCGCCTCTCCTCGAGCTGGGCGCCGCCGCGGCCGCGGCTCGCCAGAGGATCCACCCGGGAGCGACGGCGACCTTCCAGATCGACCGGAACATCAACTACACGAACGTCTGCATCTACCGCTGCAGCTTCTGCGCGTTCTACCGGAAGGCGGGCGACGGGGAGGCCTACGTCCTCCCGCTCGGGGAGATCGGAGCCAAGGTCGAGGAGACCCTCGCGCTCGGGGGGACGGGAGTCCTCCTGCAGGGAGGCGTCCACGCCGAGCTGCCGTTCGCCTTCTACGAGGAGCTCCTCTCGTTCCTGCGCGAACGCTATCCGCGCATCCATCGTCACGCCTTCTCGGCTCCGGAGATCTTCTTCCTCGCCAAGAAGGAGAAGGCTTCGATCGCCGACGTCCTCGTCCGCCTGCGCGACGCCGGCCTCATGTCGGTTCCGGGCGGGGGCGCGGAGGTCCTCGAGGACGGGGTGAGGAAGAGGATCTGGGCGCTCGCCAAGGCGCCGACCGGGAAGTGGGCCGAGGTCCACCGCGAGGCGCACCGCCTCGGGATGCCGACGACGGCGACGATGATGTTCGGCGTCGGGGAGACGTACGCCGAGCGGATCGCCCACCTCGACGTCGTGAGGCGGATCCAGGACGCCTCCCTCTCCGGAGGCCTCGAGTCGTTCACGGCGTTCATTCCCTGGACCTTCCAGGACGAGAACACCGCACTCGACGGCACGGTCGAGGTCTCGACCGGTCACGACTACCTGCGGACTCTCGCCCTTTCGCGCCTCTACCTCGACAACGTCGCCCACCTCCAGGGCTCCTGGGTGACGCAGGGAAAGAAGATCGGGCAGGTCTCGCTCTTCTTCGGCGCCGACGACCTCGGGTCGATCATGATCGAGGAGAACGTCGTGGCCGCTGCCGGCACCCACAACCGGATGACCAGGGAGGACATGGTCGCCCTCATCCGCGACGCCGGCTTCGCGCCCGCCCAGCGGGGCTCGGTCTACGACCGGTGCCACGCCCCGTGCTGCCATTTCGAGGAAAGTGGAAGCGTATGACCGTCGAAGAGCTCAAGGCGCTCCTCGACGCGGGCGAGGCCCCGTTCGTCCTGGACGTGCGGGAAGCTCTCGAGCTTCAGGTCGCTCCCTTTCCGTTCCCCGTGCTCCACGTCCCGATGCGCGAAGTGCCGCAGCGTCTCGCCGACATCCCCGCCGGCGGGGAGGTCGTCGTGGCCTGCCGGAGCGGCAGCCGGAGCGCGACGGTCGTCCATTTCCTCAGGAAGAACGGCGTCCCGGGGGCGGTCAATCTGGACGGGGGGATCCTCGCCTGGTCGAGCCGGATCGACCCTTCGGTCCCCCGCTATTGAATCACCCGGACTTTTGTAGAACAATTGTGAAGCGCTGAGAACGAGAGACGACGCAAGGAGGCCGCATGGCTACGGACATGGACAGGCTCCGCCAGACGGTGGAATCGATCCTCAAGGAAGACAAATCGCTGAACGAGCGGGACGTCAAGGCCGCCGCCGGCAAGGCGCTGAAGATGAAGCCGGCGGAGATCGGTGCGGGGGTCATCCGCGAGGTGCGGCGAAAGCTCGGGATCGATCGCCCCTCCGCCCTCGCGTGGGCCCGGAGCCTTCTCACGAAGGCCCCGACGACCGAGGCTCGCGTCGTCATCGAAGGTGTGGCCGAGAAGTTCGGCATCCGGGTCGGGCCGCCCGACGTGACCCGGCTGCGTCCCACGGAATCGCGGCGTCCGCGGAAGAACGGGCGGAAGAAGGCCGGCCGCCCGGCGGCCGAGGCGAAGGTGCTGCAGCCCGAGGTCGTCGAGACGGCTCCGAAGAAGGGGCGCGGGAAGGCCGCGAAGGCTCCCGAGCCGGTCGTCGTGCCGGGTCCGGCGAAGGGGGAGGTTTCGGTCACCTTCCAGGGGCGCGGGAACCCGGAGGACCTCGCCCGGTTCTTCCTTTCCCTTTCGAAAACCCTCTGACGGCCCCGTCGGTTGACCGACTCGGTCGCCGACCTCATAATGCCCGCCCCTCCAGGTTGGGGGGTCGTCCAATGGTAGGACTGCAGACTCTGGATCTGCCTATCGGGGTTCGACTCCCTGCCCCCCAGCCATCCTGACGAAACGCGTCGCCTACGGGCGGCGTTTTCGTTTCGGTCGGGGGCGGGGGAGGAAAAGGGGTCTGGAGAGGCCTGGCGGGTCAGGCCGGGGGCGGGACGGAAACGAGCCGCAGCCGCCGGAGGAGCGGATCCGCCACCAGTGCGGTGAGGGTCGCACCCGCCACGTCGGCGGCGACGTCGGCCGCCTCCACGTCCCGGCCCGGTACGAAGGCCTGGTGGGCTTCGTCGCTGATTCCCCAGAGGAGCGCCCCGAGGATGAGCACGAGCGTCGTCCGGCGGCGCGGCCAGCCTTCCGCCTCGCGCGCGGCTCGCCAGACGAGGAGGCCGAGCAGGAAAAACCAGGAGGCGTGCACGAGCTTGTCGTTGCCCGGGAAGGAGGGGAGGAGAGGCAGCGACGGCAGTGGGCTCCGGGACGAGAGCCAGACCTGTACGGCCATCATCGCCGCGACGGGGGCCCACAGGAGCAGCCTCCGCCGGGCGGGCGCCCGGCGGAGCTCTCCGGCTTCCGGGTGGTCAGGCCCCACGGCCCTTCTTTTCGATCTTCGCCCACGTGTCGCGCAGTCCGACGGAGCGGTTGAAGACGGGCCGTCCGGGCGCCGAATCGGAGTCCACGGAGAAGTAGCCGAGCCGCTCGAACTGGAGGAACGCGCCGGCCGGGGCCGCCGCGAGCGCCGGCTCGACGAAACCCTCCTTCACGAGGAGCGACTCGGGATTGAGGTTCGAGAGCCAGTCCTTCCCTTCCGGGGCGTCGTCGGGAAGCTCGGTCAGGAAGAGACGGTCGTACAGGCGCGCCACGGCCGGGACGGCGTGGGCCGCCGAGACCCAGTGGATCGTCCCCTTCACCTTCCGCCCGGCCCCCTCGCCGCCGCTCCGGCTCGTCGGGTCGTACGTGCAGCGCAGCTCGACGATCTCTCCGGTCGACGGGTTCTTGACGACCTCCTCGCACCGGATGATGAAGCCCCACCGAAGCCGGACCTCGCCCCCCGGCGAGAGGCGGTGGTACTTCGGCGGCGGAACCTCCCGGAAGTCGTCCCTCTCGATCCAGAGCTCGCGGCCGAAGCCGACCTTTCGGGTCCCTGCCGCGGGATCCTCGGGATTGTTCACCGCCTCGAGCTCCTCGACGGTCCCTTCGGGCCAGTTCGTCAGGACGACCTTGACCGGGTCGAGGACGGCCATCCCGCGCGGGGCGCGGCGGTTGAGGTCTTCCCGGAGGCAGTGCTCGAGGAGGGCGACGTCGACGAGGCTGTCGCGCTTGGCGAGGCCGATCCGGTCGGCGAAGTCGCGGATCGCCTCGGGCGTGTAGCCGCGGCGGCGGAGGCCGGCGATCGTCGGCATCCGCGGGTCGTCCCACCCCTTCACGTGCCCCAGCGTGACGAGCTGGAGGAGCTTTCTCTTGGAAAGGAGCGTGTAGGTGATGGCGAGGCGCGCGAACTCGATCTGCCGGGGGCGATTCTCGAGCCCGAGGGCGAGGAGGCACCAGTCGTAGAGGGGCCGGTGGTCCTCGAACTCGAGCGTGCAGAGGGAGTGGGTGATCCCCTCGATCCAGTCGGAGACCGCGTGGGCGTAGTCGTACATGGGGTAGATGCACCACGCGTCGCCCGTCCGGTGGTGGGTCGCCTTGCGGATCCGGTAGAGCGCCGGGTCGCGCAGGTTGATGTTCGGCGACGCCATGTCGATCTTCGCGCGCAGCGTCCGCGAGCCGTCGGCGAACTCCCCGGCGCGCATCCGGCGGAAGAGGTCGAGGCTTTCCTCCACGGGGCGGTCGCGGTACGGGCTGTTCGTCCCGGGCTCGGTCAGCGTGCCGCGCGTGGCGCGGACCTCGTCGGCCGTCAGGTCGCAGACGAAGGCCTTTCCGCGCCGGATCAGCTCCTCGGCGAACTCGTAGATTCTCTCGAAGTAGTCCGAGGCGTAGAACATCCCGTTCCACTCGAAGCCGAGCCAGCGGACGTCCGCCTCGATCGCGTCGACGTACTCGACGTCCTCCTTGAGGGGGTTCGTGTCGTCGAAGCGGAGGTTGCAGGTGCCCCCGTACTCCTTCGCGACGCCGAAGTTCAGGCAGATCGACTTGGCGTGGCCGATGTGGAGGTAGCCGTTCGGCTCGGGCGGGAAGCGCGTGGCGACGGTCGCGTGCTTCCCGGTGCGGAGGTCGTCCTCGACGATCTCGCGGATGAAGTCCTTGCCGGGGGTCTCGGGGGCGGGGGTTCGCGTCTCTTCCATCGGTTGCCTCAGCTCGGGGCGGGCTCGGATTCGATATTCGCCGCCAGCGCGAGGGCGCGCCGGCGGGTCGTCTCGAGCCCGAGGACCTCGATCATCTCGAAAAGGGGCGGGGAGGCGAGCGTGCCGGTCAGGGCGAGGCGGACGGGCTGGGCGAGGTCGCCCAGCTTGATGCCCGCTTCGGCCGCGAGGGCCCGGGCGACCTCCTCGATCGCGGCGTGGGTGAGGGCGGGGAGGGTCGAGATCCGCTCGACGAAGGTCTTCAGGAGCGGCGCATTTGCGGACTTGCCGAACTTCTTCAGGCCGGCCGGTTCGTAGTCGACGGGGTCCTCACCATAAATCGCGAGGGCCTTCGCGAGCTCGACGAGGGTCTTGGCGCGCGGCTTCTGCAGCGGGAGCGCGCGGAGAAGAGTCTCCTCCGGGCACGCCGTGGGGAGGCCGAAGGGGCGGAGAAGCTCGAGGAGCCTCGGCTCGGCGACGTCCTGGAGGTACTGCCCGTTCAGCCAGGCGAGCTTCTCGTGGTCGAAGCGCGACGGGGAGGGCCCGATCCGCTCGAGGGAGAAGAGCGTGGCCATCTCGTCCATCGTCATCCTCTCGCGGTCCTCTCCCGGCGACCAGCCGAGGAGGGCGAGGAAGTTGACGAGCGCCTCGGGGAGGAGCCCCTGGGCGCGGAACTCCTCGGCGCCGGCCGCGCCGTGCCTCTTCGAGAGCTTCTTGCCGTCGGCGCCGAGGATCATCCCGAGGTGCGCGAACTTCGGGACCTCGGCGCCGAGGGCGCGGAAGAGGGCGACGTGCTTCGGCGTGTTCGGGAGGTGGTCGACGCCACGGACGACGTGGGTGATCGCCATCGCGACGTCGTCGACGCAGACGGAGAAATGGTAGAGCGGCTGGCCGTCGGAGCGCGTCAGGACGAAGTCGTCGAGGGAGCCGGCCGGGAACTCGGCCCGTCCCTGCACGAGGTCGTCGACGACGATCGCCTCGTCGGGCATCTTCAGCCGGAGGACGAACGCCTCGCCGGCGGCGGCGCGGCGGTCCGACTCTTCCTTCGGGACTTCGCGCCCCGCACCGGAATAGCGGAACGTCTCGCCGGCGGCTTCGGCGGCCTTGCGCGCGGTCTCGAGCTCCTCGGGGGTCTCGAAGGCGCGGTACGCCTTCCCCTCCGCGAGGAGCCGGGCGGCCGCCTCGCGATAGAGGTCGTACCTCTCGCTCTGGCGGTATGGCCCTTCGTCCCACGTCAGGCCGAGCCAGGTCATCGCCTCGAGGATCTGGTCGACGAGCTCGGGCTTGTTGCGGTCGACGTCGGTGTCCTCGATCCGGAGGATGAAAGTGCCGCCGTGGCGGCGCGCGAAGAGCCAGTTGTAGAGAGCGGTGCGGGCGCCGCCGACGTGGAGGGAGCCGGTGGGCGAGGGGGCGAAGCGGACGCGAGGGGCCGAAGTCATGGGCCCGTGATGATAACTGCCGGGGTCCGGCGGGCCCGTATCATCCGCCGGCCGTGAGCTCTCTGGACGTACCGCGCCGCGAGGCGCTCCTCGCCGATTCCGCCCTCGTCGTCGTGACGGCGATCTGGGGCTCGACGTTCATCGTCAACGAGCTCGTCCTGAAGGACACGCCGCCCCTTCTCTTCCTGGCCCTGCGATACGGCGTGGCGGCGGCCATCCTCGTCTTCTTCGCCCGCGGCCGGCCCCGGACACCGGGTCTCGTGAAGGACAGCGCGATCCTCGGCCTTCTCCTTTCGGTCGGAATCGGCTGCCAGCTCGTCGGGCAGCTCTTCACGACCGCCTCGAAGGCCGCCTTCATCACGGGGCTCTCCGTTCCGCTCACCCCGGTTGCCGGGTGGCTGCTGTACCGGCAGAAGCCCTCCGGGTCGAACCTCGCCGGCCTGATCCTGGCCGCCCTGGGCTTCGGCCTGATGGCGTGGCCGACGGGAGCGACGGGGCTCGACCCGGGGGACCTTCTCGTTTTTCTCACGGCGCTCGTCTACGCGGTCGTCTTCGTCGAGATGGGCGTCGCCTCGCCGAAGCACGACGTGAGGGCCTACTCGGCGGGGCAGATCGTCTTCGCCTTCGCGGGAGTCCTCGTCGGCCGGCTTCTCCTGACGCCCTTCCTCGGGAGGACGGAGCCATTCTTCGCCGCCGAGGGGCGGGCGCTCGACTTCACGCCGAAGCTCCTCCTGGCGATCCTCTGGATGGGGCTCGTCGCCTCGGTCGTCACGACTCTCGTCCAGACGTGGGCGCAGGCGCGGATGCCGGCCGTCCACGCGGCGGTCATCTTCGCCCTCGAGCCGGTCTTCACGGCGGTCTTCGCCGCGGTGACGCTCGGCGAGCGGCTGTCGGCGCGCGAGGCGTGGGGGGGCGGCCTCGTCCTCCTCGGGATCGTGGTCTCGGAGCTGCGCCTGCGGAGATGAGGAACGTGGCGGGCCCGGCGGCCCGCCACGGTGCTGCTCTCCCCCCTCGCGGGGAGGCGCCGGAAGGCGCCGCGGGGAGGCTCGTGGCGAGCCTCCCCGGTTCGCTTCAGTCGAGGGCGAAGGTGAGGTTGTAGGCGTAGCCGCCGCGGCCGACGACGAGGACGAGCCCCGAGCGGCCGTAGCCGCGCTCCACGGCGCGGGCCACTTCGTCGAGCGTCGCGATCCTCACGCCGTTCACCCCGAGAAGCGCGTCGCCCCGCTCCAGACCCTTCCGGTCGGCCGGAGAGTCGCGCGCGACCGAGGTGAGGGCGAGCCCCCCCCGGACCTGCGCCACCGAGATGCCGATCTCGCGCCGGAGGATCTCCAGCCCGAGGTCCTCCGGCACGCGTGCCGCCTGCAGGGCGACGGAGCGGGTCCGCTCGCCGCGCCGGACCTCCAGGGTGACCGAACCGCCGGGCGCCACCGCGGAGAGGAGCGTGTCGAAGTCCTCGCGGGACTCGACGGTCCTTCCGTTCAGCGAGAGGACGACGTCGCCCGGCTCCAGCCGGGCGACGTCGGCCGGAGACGAGGGGTAGACCGAGCGGACGCGCATTCCGAGGCCGCGGGCGCTCGGACGGGCGCGGCCGGCCGTGAGGGTCGTTCCCCGCACGCCGATCCAGACCGGCTTGACCTCGCCGAAGCGGAGGAGGTCGTCGGCGATCCGGCGGACCCGCTCGACGGGGATCGCGAAGCCGATGGTGTTCGCTCCGCCGACGATCGCGGTGTTGATCCCGATCAGCTCGCCGAGGACGTTGCAGAGCGCGCCGCCGGAGTTGCCGGGATTGATCGCCGCGTCGGTCTGGATGAAGTCGGTGTACGTCCGCCCCTCGCCCTTCACCGTCCGCTGGAGGGCGGAGACGATGCCGGTCGTGACCGTGTTCGAGAGGCCGAACGGGTTCCCCACGGCGATCGCCGTCTCGCCGATCATCAGGTCGGCCGTCGTCCCGACGCGCACCGGCTTCAATCCCTTTCCGTCCACCTTGAGGACGGCGAGGTCGTTGTCGGCGTCGGCGCCGAGGAGCTCGGCCTCGAGCTCCCGGCCGTCTGCCGTCGTGACGATGATCTTCGAGGCCCCCGAGATGACGTGGTCGTTCGTCACGACGATCCCGGAGCCGTCCAGGACGACGCCCGACCCGAGCGACTCGGAACGGCGGCCCCGGTCCCCGGGGGCGCCGAAGTAGTCGAGAGGGCTGGCCCGGCGCATCACGAGCCGCTCGGCCGAGATGTTCACCACCGAGGGGCCGATCTGCTCGACGGCGCGGACGATGGGGTTGCGGCGGAGGTCGTCGCCGCCGCGGCGGGGGGCCGCTTCGCCTCGTGGGGCGTCCGGTTCCGGCCTCTGGGCGGTGGCGGGAGCGGCGAGGAAGGCGAGGGCGGCGATGGCGGCGGGCAGGTGTCTTGACATTCTGGAAATCGGCCTCAAAATAATGTTATAAAAGTTGAATGGAGTTTTCAAGATTTTAACCCCGCGACAGCGAAATGCGATCCAGTCGATGGTGGAGATCGGTTCGAACCCGGGAAGAGACCGGAGCGCCGCCGAAATGGCAGGCCTCGTCGGCCTATCGCGAGAATCGGTCCACCAGCTCCTCGCCCCGTACGTCCGGGCTGGCCTCCTCGTCGCCGTCCGCGGACGGACGGGAGGGTACCGGGCCGGGGCGGCCCTTCTGGATGCCCCCCTCGCGGTCATCCTGGCTCCCTACGCCGGCCCGGCGCCGGGACCGGCATCCCCGGGGCGAGCCGGCCTCGACCGCCTCGTGGACGACCTGGAGGCGGAAGCGGCCGGGGCGCGCCTCGCCGTCTATCAACGCGTCACGGTCGGCGAGCTCGTCCGCCGCCTGCGCGCCGAACGAGAAGCCCTCGACTGGGAAATCTGACCCCGGAGCTCCCGAAGCCAAGGAGGCCGCCATGCGGATCGCCACCGACATCACGAAGCTCATCGGAAACACCCCTCTCGTCCGTCTCAACCGGATGGCGAAGGACTCGGCCCCGGGCGCGGTCGTCGCCGCCAAGCTGGAGTACTTCAACCCGGCCAACTCGGTGAAGGACCGGATCGGCGTCGCGATGATCGAGGCGCTCGAGCGCGACGGGAAGGCGACGCCCGGCAGGACCGTCCTCGTCGAGCCGACTTCCGGGAACACGGGCATCGGCCTCGCGTTCGCCGCGGCCGCGAAGGGGTACCGGCTCATCCTGACGATGCCCGAGTCGATGTCCCTCGAGAGGCGGAAGGTCCTTCGCCTCCTCGGCGCCGAGCTCGTCCTGACTCCGGCGGCGCTCGGAATGAAGGGCGCCATCGCGAAGGCGGGCGAGATCCTCGCCGGGCTCGGCCCCGACGGCGTCCTGCCGCAGCAGTTCGAGAACCCCGCCAATCCCGCGATTCACGAGGCGACGACCGCGGTCGAGCTCTGGAACGACACCGACGGCGCGATGGACGTCTTCGTCGCCGGGGTCGGGACGGGTGGGACGATGACGGGGGTCGGCCGGCACTGGAAGCCGAAGAAGCCCTCGGTGAGGCTCGTGGCCGTCGAGCCGGTCCACTCGCCCGTGATCTCCGGCGGGGCGCCGGGGCCGCACAGGATCCAGGGGATCGGCGCCGGCTTCATTCCGAAGAATCTCGAAACGTCCCTCGTCGACGAGGTCGTCCAGGTGACGAACGACCAGGCGTTCGAGTACGCGCGCCGCCTCGCGAAGGAAGAGGGGATCCTCGGCGGAATCTCCTCGGGCGCCGCGGCCTTCGCCGCGCTCGCGGTCGCCGGGCGTCCCGAGAGCGAGGGGAAGCTGATCGTCTTCGTCGTCCCGTCCACCTCCGAGAGGTACATCTCGACGGACCTCTTCAAGGAGGAGGAACCGGCGCCGGGAAGCACGGCGACCTGAGCGCCCGGGAGGCGGTGGAGCGGCGCGCCAGCCACCGCCTCCCGCCCGGGCCGCGCCGTCCTACTTCACGTCGACGGGTGGGGCGCCCCCGGTGCGGATCCGGATGCTCTTCGCGGGCGCCTCCTCCCTCTTCGGAAGCTCGATGACGAGGAGGCCGTTCACGAACGTCGCCGAGATCGCCTCCTCGTCGACGTTCGCCGGGAGCTGGAAGGAGCGGGAAAATCGGCCGTAGCTCCTCTCGACGCAGTGGTAGCGCGCGTCGTCGGCCTCCTTCTGGAAGCGCCGCTCCCCTTCGAGCGTCAGGACGCCCTCCTCGAATCGGAGCCGGATCTGGTCCTCGGAGAATCCCGGGAGCTCGGCGGTGAGGAGGATCCGGTCCTTCCGCTCCAGGATGTCGACGGGGGGTGTCCACGTGGCGGTGAGGGCCTCGTCCTCCCGCCTGGACGCGCTCCCGAGCGTCTCGTCGAAGATCCGGTTCATCCGTTCCTGAAGTCCCGCGAGCTCGCGGAAGGGGTCGGTGCGGCGCACGGCGGCCATGGGATCCTCCTTCTGGGCCTCCTCACGCCGCCGGAGCGGCCGGAGGCGTCAGGATGGTGAAGGCGATGCCGGAGCCCGAGGCGTCGGCATCGAGGGAGACGGTCGCCCCGCCTGGTACCTCGCCGGAGAGGATGCGGAGCGCGAGTGGGTCCTGGACGAGCTTCTGGATATTGCGCTTCAGGGGCCTCGCGCCGTAGACCGGGTCGAAGGCGCGCTGGGCCAGGATCCGGCGGGCGTCGTCGGTCCAGGCGAGAGCTACGCCGCGCGGCGCGAGGAGCGCCGAGACTCGACCGAGCTGGATGTCCACGATCCGGCCGATCTCGGGCAGGCCGAGCCTGCGGAAGACGATGACGTCGTCGATCCGGTTCAGGAACTCGGGCCGGAAGCGCTGCCTCAGCTCGGCCTCGACCCCCTTGCGCATCTCCGACTCGTCCACGTCCTGCAGCTCCTGGATGAGATGGGAGCCGACGTTCGAGGTCATGACGACGACGACGTTGCGGAAGTCGACCACGCGCCCCTTTCCGTCGGTGAGGCGGCCGTCGTCGAGGACCTGCAGGAGCGTCGACCAGACGTCGGGGTGGGCCTTCTCGATCTCGTCGAAGAGGACGACGGAGTAGGGCCGCCGTCGAACGGCCTCGGTCAGCTGCCCCCCCTCGTCGTGCCCGATGTAGCCGGGAGGCGCGCCGATCATCCGCGAAACGGTGTGCTTCTCCTGGTACTCGGACATGTCGAGGCGAACCATGGCGTTCTCGTCGTCGAAGAGGAACTCGGCCAGGGCCCGGGCGAGCTCGGTCTTTCCGACACCCGTCGGGCCGAGAAAGAGAAACGAGCCGATCGGCTTCTTCGGGTCGTTCATCCCGGCCCGCGCGCGCCGCACGGCCGCGGAGACGGCCGCGACGGCCTCGTCCTGGCCGATGACGCGCAGCTTCAGCCGCTCGTCCATCGCGAGGAGCTTCTGCGTCTCCCCCTCCACCATCTTCGAGACGGGGATGCCCGTCCAGCGGGAGACGACGGCGGCGATGTCCTCTTCCTCGACCTTCTCGCGCAGGAAGCCGCCGTTCTCCTGGAGCCTCTCGAGCGTCGCGGTCGCCGCGGCGAGGTCACGGTCCAGCTCGTTCAGGACGCCGTAGCGCAGCTCCGCCGCCCGGCTCAGATCCCCCTGGCGTTCGGCGATCTCCGCATCCCCGCGGGCATCCTCGATCCGCTTCTTCAGGTCGCGGATCCTGCCGATGGCGTCCTTCTCGTTCTTCCAGACCGTCTTCATCGAGAGCGATTTCTCGCGCAGCTCCGAGAGAGCCTTCTCGAGCGCCGAGAGCCGGTCGCGGGCGCGGGCGGAATCGTCCTTCTCGAGCGCCTTCTTCTCGATCTCGGCCTGCAGGACCTTCCGCTCCACCTCGTCGATCGCGGTGGGAAGCGAGTCGATCTCCATCTTGAGGCGCGAGGCGGCCTCGTCGACGAGGTCGATCGCCTTGTCCGGAAGGAAACGGTCGGCGATGTAGCGGTTCGAGAGGACGGCGGCTGCGACGAGCGCGGCGTCGGTGATCTTGACTCCGTGGTGGACCTCGTACCGTTCCTGCAGGCCGCGCAGGATCGAGATCGTGTCCTCGACCGACGGCTCGCCGACGGGGACCGGCTGGAACCGGCGCTCGAGGGCGGGGTCCTTCTCGATGTGCTTGCGGTACTCGCCGAGCGTCGTGGCGCCGATGGCGCGCAGCTCCCCTCGCGCGAGAGCGGGCTTGAGCATGTTGCCCGCGTCCATCGCCCCCTCCGCCGCACCGGCGCCGACGAGGGTGTGGAGCTCGTCGATGAAGAGGATGACCTTCCCCTCGGACTCCTCGACCTCCTTGATCACGGCTTTCAGCCGCTCCTCGAACTCCCCGCGGTACTTCGCTCCCGCGAGCATCGCTCCCAGGTCGAGGGAGACGACCTGCTTGTCCTTCAGGCTCTCGGGCACGTCGCCGGAGGCGATGCGCCGCGCGAGCCCTTCGACGACGGCGGTCTTGCCGACGCCCGGATCGCCGATGAGGACGGGGTTGTTCTTCGTCCGGCGCGTCAGGACCTGCATGACGCGGCGGATCTCGTCGTCCCGCCCGATGACGGGGTCGAGCTTGCCGCGGCGGGCCAGCTCGGTCAGGTCGCGCGCGTAGCGCTTCAGCGCCTGGTACTTCTCCTCGGCATTCGGGTCGTCGACGCGGGCGCTCCCCCGGACCTCCTTCAGCGCGGCCAGGAGCGAAGCCTCCGAGACCCCGTGCCTTTTCAGGACCTCGGCCGCCTTCGACCGGCCGTCGCGCAGGAGGGCGAGGAGGAGATGCTCGAGCGCCACGTACTCGTCGCGAAACTCCCGGGCGATCCCCTCCGCCGTGTCGAGCATCTTCACGAACGCGGGGGAGTAGCGCGTCTCGGCGCCCGCCCCCTGGACCTTCGGGAGGCGCGCGATGAGAGCAGCGAGCTCGGTCGAGACGAGCCCGATCGGAATGCCGACCCTCGTCAGGAGCGGCACCCCCACCGAAGGCTCGGCGACGAGAGCGGCGGCCAGGTGCTCCGTCGTCACTTCGGGCTGTCCAAGCGACCTCGCGTCGCGCGCGATCTCCTGAAGCAGCTCCTGAACCTTGAGGGTGTAGCGGTCGGGATTCATAGCAGCGGCCTCCAGCCGGATTCTCTTATCTTAGTCTCTTTGTGTCAAGTCATATCTTACATTGTAAGTGTAGATCTATGTCTCCTGCGGGTCTCACCCGTTCGGGGGATGCGGATGGCCTGTGGTGAGGTCTACCTTCCCTCGAAATGATTCTCGTTCGGAACCGAAACGGCACGCTCTACTTCCTCGCCCGGGAAGGAGTCGACGCGCTCGAGACCCTTCGGAAGTCGTATCCGGGGAGGCCTCTGGCGGTCCTCAAGAAGGGGGAGGGCCTTTCTCTCCTGCGCGTCGGCGACCCGAAACCAGCGGTCGAGGGTGAGGCCGGCGAGGGGCTCGCCATCGTGAATCTCGTCCTCCCGCCCGCTCCCGTTGCCTTCTCCTTTCGCGGTTAGCCGGAGGACGTCACTCTCCTCCAGAAAGAAGGCGGCGCAGGCGGGCGTGCTCGGCCCTGAGGCTTTCGTCGAGGATCGCGGGGAGTCTCCAGTCCCTGTGAGTCCGGACGAGGCTTTTCCGGACGGACCCGATCTCCCGGGTGGAGAGGTCTGACCGGGCCGCGAGCGGCCTCGCGGCCTCCTCGAGCTCCCGGAGGTAGTCCGACATCCGGTCGATGAGGCTGACCGTTCCGGGCTCCCCGTAGCCAGGGTAGACCCGTCGGGGGCCGAGGCCCTTCAGGCGAGCGAGAACGCGCCTCCAGGCCCCGAGGTCCGCGCCGTCGGTGGCGGGGTGAACCTGGTTCCAGACGAGTCCGCCGGTGAACAGCTCGCCGGTTTCGGGAACGAAGACGACGGTAGCGGCGGGATCGCCGGCCGCTCCCGCCTCGAAGAGCCGAAGGGTGTATCCCTCGAAACCGAGGTTGAGGCTCCCGTTGAACGTGTTCGTGACGTGGGGCGGAGTGCGGGGCATGGCGGCCAGAGGGATGCCGGCCCTGAGAAACCGTTCCCTCTCGCGGTGGAAGGAGGCCTCGAGCGCCGTGGCGGTCGATCGGGCGCCCCACACGCGGGTTCCGGCCGAGACGAGGGGAACGAGCCCCCAGCTCTTGCAGGACTGGGCCCCGGTCAGGATCGCGGCTCCGAGCGGCAGGGCCCCGCCGGCGGACATCGCGGCCCTGAGCGCCCCCGCCTCGGCCGCCAGGAACGGCGCGTCGACGAGAACGCTCCCCCGTTCCGTCCGGAACCAGTAGGAGCTCGCGAAACGCGACGCCTCGTCTCCGGAGAAGGGGCGGACGACCGGTCCGTCGGCGCACGCGAGCCGAGAGACCGCCGTCAGCGCGACGAAGACGAGGAGACGGGAGACGTGCATTCGGTGTCCGCCGTTCGAGAATACCGCCATCCAGGCCACTATCATCGGAGGGTGGCGGACGAGAACAGGGCCCTGGCGGGCCGGGACGCGAACGGTCGAAGGCTCAGGCTCGATCTTGCGTACCTCGGCACCTTCTACGAGGGCTGGCAGACCCAGGATGTCGTGCGGGACGGGAGCGGGGCTCCGCGGACCGTCCAGGCGACGCTGGAGGGAGCGCTGGCGAGGATGCACGGCGTGCCCATGCGCGTCCACGCGGCGAGCCGGACCGATGCGGGCGTCCACGCGGACGGGCAGGTGGCGCACCTGGACATCCCGCCGGGCGCTCCCGTCATCCCGCCGGAAGGCCTCCGCCGAGGCCTGAACGCGCTCCTTCCGTGGGACCTGCGCGTCGTCGCGGCGGCGGAGGCGCCGCTGCTCTGGCACGCCCGCTTCGATGCGCTCGGCAAGCGCTACGTCTACCGGCTCCGGCGGGGGACCCACCTCCCCCCCTTCGAAGGTCTCCGCGAGGCGCTCGCTTCGCCGAAAGTCGACGTGCCGGCGATGCGTGCCGCGGCCGGGCGCCTCGTCGGCCGGAACGACTTCGGCCGCTTCGGCCTGGCGGGCTCTCCGCGAAAGAGCACCGTCCGGACGCTCGTCCGGCTCGACGTGGAGGAGGAAGGGCCCCTCGTGGTCGTCACGGCCGTCGGGAACGGCTTCCTTCGCGGAATGGTCCGGCGTCTCGTCGGCACCCTCCTGGAGGCCGGGCTGGGCCGGATCGACCCGCGGACGGCGAGGGAGACTCCGGGCCCGACGGCACCGGCCAGGGGGCTGCTCCTGGCGAACGTGTTCTATCCGGCAGGTTAAGATGAACGATTCAGCCGGTCCGGGCGTCTGCCCGGCCTGCCCATTGCGCATGATCGACAAGAATCTCGTCGCCGCGCCCGGCTCTTCCGACCGCGCCCTCCTGGACGCGCTGGACCTGACCCGACTGCCCAGCCACGTCGCCGTCATCATGGACGGGAACGGACGGTGGGCGAAACAGCGCCACCTTCCGCGGGTGGAGGGGCACCGGGCGGGGGCGGCGGCCGTGAAGGACACGGTGGAGACCGCGGCGCGGCTGAAGCTCGACGCCCTCACTCTCTACGCCTTCTCCACGGAGAACTGGAAGAGGCCCAAGACCGAGGTTTCGACTCTCTTCACCCTCCTCAAGGAGTACCTCCGGAGGGAGCTCAAGACCCTGGCCGAGAACGACATCCGCTTCCGCGTCGTGGGCCGGGTCGATGGCCTCGACGGCTCCGTCCGGGCCGCGCTGGACATGGCGCTCGAGGCGACGACGGGATGCCGGGGGATGGTCTTCAGCGTCGCACTGAACTACTCGGGGCGGGCGGAGCTCACGGACGTCGCCCGAAGCCTGGCGCGCGACGCCGCCGCGGGCCGCCTCGACCCGGAGTCGATCGACGAGGACGCCGTCTCCCGGCGGCTCTACACGGCCGGCCTTCCCGATCCCGATCTCCTGATCCGGACGAGCGGCGAGATGCGCATCTCGAATTTCCTCCTCTGGCAGATCGCCTACGCCGAGATCCACGTCACCCCCGTCCTCTGGCCCGACTTCCGCCGCCGTCACTTCCTCGAGGCGCTCGTCGACTACGAGCGCCGGGAGCGCCGCTACGGCGGAGTCTCCGAGGCCGACGCAGCCGAGGCCACTTCGGCCCGCGCGGTCCTCGAAGCGTGAGGCGGACCCGCGAGCTGACGGCGGCGGTCCTCATGCCGCTCGTCCTCCTCCTCCTCGTGAAGGGGCCGCTCTGGGGCTGGGCGATCCTCGCCGGCCTCGCCTGCGGTGCGGCGCTCTGGGAGTTCCAGGGTCTCGTCCGCGCCTCGGGGTGGCTCGCACCCCGTGCCCTGAGCCTCGTCCTCTTCGCCGCGATCCTCGCCGGCGCCTACCTCGAGTCCGCACCCGTTCTCGTCGCCGCCACGGGCGGCGTCCTCATCGCACTCCCCACCGCCATCCTCCTCGCCGCGCCCGACGAGCCCGTCTGGCTCGGATCGGCGGCCGCGACCTCGTTCGCGACGCTCTACGTCGGGGCCGGGGGCGCCGCGATGATCGCCCTCCGGGCGATCGGCTGGGAGACGGTCTTCTTCCTCCTCGGCATCGTCTGGGCCGGGGATTCGGCCGCCTACTACGTCGGCACGAAGTTCGGCCGGCGAAAGCTCGCGCCCGTCGTCAGCCCGAAGAAGAGCTGGGAAGGATTCTGGGGGCAGGTCGTGGCCGGGGCCGTCTTCGGCGCCCTGCTCGCCGTCGTCCTCCCGCGGATACCGGGGACGCCCGTGGTCGCCGCGGCAGTGGGAGCCCTCCTCGGCGCCGTCATGTCGGTCGTGGCCGTCGTCGGCGACCTCGTCGAATCGACCTTCAAGAGAAGCTGCGCCGTCAAGGACTCCGGTGCGCTGCTTCCGGGACACGGCGGCCTTCTCGACCGGCTCGATTCCCTCCTCTACGCCTCGCCCGTGCTCTACGGAATCCTGACCCTTCTTCCGGAGCTCCGCCCCCGATGACCTCTCCGCGCAACGTGGCTCTTCTCGGCGCCACGGGATCCATCGGCCAGTCGGCGCTCTCGGTCTTCGAGGCCTTCCCCGACCGATTCCGCGTCGTCTCGATGTCGGCCGGCACGAACCTCGAAGCGCTCCTCCCCGCCATCGCACGCTTCCGCCCCTCGGTCGTGTCGGTGAAGGAGCGCACCGGCGCGGACCGGATCCGTCGCGAGTTCCCCGGCGTCCACGTGGGCTGGGGCGAGCAGGGAATCGTCGACGTCGCGACCCTTCCGGAAGCCGACGTCGTCCTCGGCGCCGTCGTCGGCGCCGCGGGCCTGCCGCCGGCGTACGAGGCGGTGAAGCTCGGCAAGACGCTCGCGCTCGCGAACAAGGAGGTCCTCGTCGTCGCAGGGGAAGCGGTGATGGCGGCCGCCGCGGCGTCCGGCGCGGCGGTCCTCCCCGTCGACTCCGAGCACTGCGCGCTCCACCAGGCGCTCCGCGGCGGGCGCCCCTCGGAGGTTGCGAGGCTCGTCCTGACCGCGTCGGGAGGGCCGTTCCGAAACCGCCCCCTCGATACCTTCGACACGATCACCATCGAGGACGCCCTCGCCCACCCGACCTGGAAGATGGGGCCGAAGATCACGATCGACTCGGCGACGATGATGAACAAGGGGCTCGAGGTGATCGAGGCCCGATGGCTCTTCGACGTCGGGCCCGAGCGGCTCGGCGTCGTCATCCATCCCCAGTCGATCATCCACTCGATGGTCGAGTGGGTCGACGGATCGGTCCTCGCGCAGATGTCGCCGAACGACATGCGCTTCCCGATCCTCTACGCCCTGACCTACCCGGAGCGCGTCCCGACCCCGCTCCCGAGGTTGAACCTCGCCACCCTCGGAAAGCTCGAGCTCGAGCCTCTCGACGAGCGGCGTTTCCCGGCCGTTCCGCTCGCGTACGCGGCCCTGGGCGCCGGGGGAACGGCCCCCGCCGTCCTGAACGCGGCCAACGAGGTCGCCGTCGCCGCGTTCCTTTCGGGGCGCATCCCCTACCGGTCGCTCGTCCGGGTCGTGGAAAAGGTCCTCGCCGGACACCGGACTTCCCCCGCGACGTCTCTCGACGCCGTCCTCGACGCCGATCGCGAGGCGCGCCTCCGGGCCGCCGAGCTCGTCGCTCCTGGCGCGACGCTTGCTTTCACGGGAACCGTCGCGCCATCTCCGGCGTAGCTAAAGGGCCCCCATGCTGATCTCCACGAACATCCTCGCCTTCATCTTCGTCCTCTCGTTCCTGATCTTCTTCCACGAGTCCGGGCACTTCCTGATGGCGAGGCTCTTCAAGTTCCCGATCGAGGTCTTCTCGATCGGGTTCGGCAAGCGTCTGTTCGGCATCACCCGGAACGGGACCGACTACCGGATCTCGCTCGTCCCGCTCGGCGGCTACGTGAAGATCGTCGGGCTCGGGCCCGACGAGAGCGACGTCGTGGCGGGGGAGGCTCCCCCGGCGATGCACGGAACCCGCTGGCAGCGGTTCCTCGTCTTCCTGGCGGGGCCCGCGGTCAATCTCGTCCTGGCCCTCTTCCTGACGGCGGGGACGTTCGCGATCGGCCGCGAGGTCCCCAAGTACCTCGGCGACCGTCCCGTCGTCACGGTCGTGGACCCGGGCAGCCCGGCGGAGGAAGCCGGCATCCGCGCCGGCGACCGGATCGTCACCCTTTCGGGCAAGCCGGTCTCGACCTGGGACGAGGTCCAGTCGCAGCTCGGCCTGGCGTCCCGCGAGCGGATCCCCGTCGGCCTCGAGCGGGGCGCCGAGCGGCTCGACGTCGAGATCGTGCCGGTTCCGAAGACGAAGGAACAGAAGAAGTACGACATCGGATACACGGGGCTCTCCCCGAACGTCCCCGCCATCGTCCACTCGGTGGCGAAGGGGTATCCCGGCGAGAAGGCCGGGCTCAAGGTCGGAGACCGCATCGTCTCGATCGCCGGCGAGCCGGTGGTTCTCTATTTCCAGGTCGTACACCGGATCAAGGAAGCGACGGCCGGGTTCGAGAAGACGGGCGCGCAGGCGCTCGACCTCGTCGTCGACAGGGGAGGGAAGCAGATCACCCTCTCGATCGTCCCCCGCAAGGAGGGGGACTCCTGGAAGATCGGCTTCGCGCCCTACCTCGAGACCGTCCGGGTCAAGCTCGGCTTCGTCGACGCCCTCGGCGCCTCCTGGAGAGAGAACCTCCGGATGACGGCCGCGGTGGGCCAGACGGTCAAGAGGCTCGTCTCGGGCTCCGGCTCGATGCGCCAGCTCTCCGGGCCTGTCGACATCGCGAAGTTCGCCGGCGAGGCCGCCCGCCTCGGAGTCGTGGAGCTGATGGGCTTCATGGCCCTCCTTTCCCTCCAGCTCGGCCTCCTGAACCTCCTCCCCATCCCGCTGCTCGACGGGGGCCAGCTGTTCATCGTGACGCTCGAAGGGATCGCCCGGCGCGACTTCCCGGTGAAGGTGAAGGAACGGCTTCTCCAGGCCGGCTTCGTCTTCCTCGCCCTCCTGATGGGCACCGTCGTGATCTTCGACCTCGCGAAGAACGCGGGGTTCTGAGAACGAGGGGTCAGGTCTTGATTATCTATTATAGCCAACGGCTATAATAGATAATCAAGACCTGACCCCTTCGGATCAGGATCTGGATTCGCCCAGGAGCTCGGCTTTCCAGCGGGAGATGCCGGTGGCGGCGGCGAGCTCGGCGGGGGCGAGGCGAGCGCGGGCGGCGAGCTCGGCACGGGCGATGTCGACGAGCGCGGCGCGCGAGGCGAGGACTCCGGGGTCGAGGCCGAGGCGCGCGGCGACGGAGTCCCGGTGGCCCTTCAGGCCGTAGACGGCCTTCTCCAGCTCGGGCTCGGGGCGGACGGCCTCGCCTCGCCGGGCGGCGGGCCACGACGTGGCGGGGAGCGCCCGTGCGACCTCGAGCGCCTCCTTGAGGCGGCCCGCGAAGCCCGCGGGAACGGGCCGGGGAAAGAGAGACCCGAGGTCCTGCTCTCCCGCCGCCGCCTTGCGCGCCAGCGAGAGGAGCGTCTCGTTGTGGAGAACGCGGAACGGCGGGAGGTCGAGCGTGCGGGCCCGCTCCTCGCGGGCGCTCCAGAGCTCCCGAAGGAAGGCCCGCTCCCTGGCCGAGAGGGCGTTGGAGCCCTTGATCCGCCAGTCCGTCTCGGGGTCCTCGGGAGCAGGCGAGAGGTCCTGCGAGAGAAGGCGGGCGCATTCCTCGGCGTGCCACTCGAGCCGCGCCCGGGTGGAGAGGTCGGTCTCGAGAAGGGCCACGAGCTCGTGAAGGTGAAGGACGTCGGCCGCTGCGTAGGTCACGAGCTGCGCCGTGAGGGGCCTGCGGCTCCAGTCCGCCCGCTGGCTCGACTTGTCGAGCGTGACGCCGAGCCTCCCGTGGAGGAGCGCGGCCAGGCCGATCTCCTTCTGCCCCAGGAGCTGCGCGGCGAGCATCGTGTCGAAGATCTCCCGAGGATGGAAACCGTACCCGCGCGAGAGGAGCCTCAGGTCGTAGTCGGCGCCGTGCAGGAGGAGACGCCGGCCGGAGAGGAGCTCGAAGAGGGGCGCGAGGTCGAGGCCGGCGAGAGGGTCCACGAGCCAGGCGGTACCGGCCCGGGCGAGCTGCAGCAGGCAGACCTTCTCGAAATAGTGATGGAAGGAGTCGGCCTCGGTGTCGAGCGCGACGTCGTCATCCGGGTGCGCCGCGAGATCCCCGGCGAGCCGCCCGAGTGTTTCGGCGTCTGCGACGAGGAGAGGCGTCAGTCTGGCGTAAGTCTTGTCGTTTGTGGAGGACACAGGCCTCTGCAAGGGTAGCACCGAGCGGACCTTTCTCCTTGACGCGCAAAGAAACGGGGGCGGATACTCCGTGTGGGAAAAAGTGGTTAACAGTGGTCGTTCGTGGGCGTATAAGGATGCCCCGGTCGCCCCGACCGCCCCTTTTTCCGGAAACGACAGATGGAACACCTTCGCGGAAGTGCCGAGTCGACAGTCGACGAGAAGGGCCGATTCAAGGTCCCGGCGAAGTTCCGCGAGCCCATCGAGGCGGCCGGCGGCGGGGAGTTCTTCGTCACGTCGATCACGGGTATCGAGATTCTCGTCTATCCGCTGCCGATCTGGGCGGCTCTCGAAGCGAAGCTCGCGGCGCTCCCGTTCGTCCACCGCGGTCGCACGAAGTTCCTCGAGCGCTACAACACGTTCGGCCAGACGGTCCAGATGGACGGGCAGGGCCGCCTCCTGATTCCCGCCCTGCTGCGCGAAACGTCCGGAATCGGCGCCGAGGTCCTCGTCCTCGCGCAGCCCGACTCGCTCAAGGTGGTCGACAAGGCCCGCCACTTCGCTGCCCTCGCCGCCGCGCCGATCACCGATGAGGATTACGACGATCTGGCCCGCACTCTCTGACGCCGAGGCGCCGTGGAGCTGCCCGTGCACGTCCCCGTCCTCCTCCGAGAGGTCCTCGAAGCGCTTCGGCCCGGGCGCGGCGGCGTCTACGTCGATGCCACGCTCGGCCTCGGCGGGCACGCCGAGGCGATCCTCGCCGCCAGCGACGGCGTCCGGCTCGTCGGGATCGATCGCGACCCGGAAGCCCTCGTTCTCGCGTCGGAACGCCTCGCGCGTTTCGGCGACCGTTTCGTCGCGGTGGAGGGGCGCCACGAGGAGCTCGCTCTCCACCTCGACCGGCTGGGGCTCCACGAAGTGGACGGCGTCCTGGCCGACCTCGGCGTCTCCTCGATGCAGCTCGACAAGGCCGAGCGAGGGTTCTCATTCATGAAGGACGGACCGCTCGACATGAGAATGGGCGCCTCGGGCCCGACCGCCGCCGACCTCGTCGCCGAGCGGACCGCCGAGGAGCTGGCGACGATCTTTTTCGAATACGGCGAGGAGCCCCGCTCCCGGGCGGTCGCCCGGGCGATCGTGAAGGCGCGCGAGACGGCCCCGATCCGGACGACGGCCGAGCTTCGGAGCCTCGTCGCGAAGGCGATCGGCGGCCGGCGCGAGGAAGGACGCGATCCGGCGACGCGCGTCTTCCAGGCCCTGCGCATCGCCACGAACCGCGAGCTCGTCGAGCTGGGTCGGTTCCTCGACGACGCCATAGCGCGCCTTTCCCTCGGCGCGCGCCTCGCCGTCCTGTCGTACCACTCGCTGGAGGACCGGATCGTCAAGGACACCTTCCGGGAGCGCTCGGCCGGCTGCAGCTGCCCGCCCTCGTTCCCGGTCTGCGTCTGCTCGCGCCGCCGGGTCCTCGCCCTCCTCACCAAGAAACCGGTCCGCCCGACGCCCGAAGAGGTCTTCGAGAACCGGCGCGCGCGATCGGCGCGGATGCGCGTGGCGGAACGGATCGTCCCCGGGCCTCCGAGGTCCGGCTGAGGGGCCGTGTACACCGTCCGCCGCCCCGTCGAGAACGTCTACCTCGTCCGCGAGCCTGACCGACGGCGGACCCGGGAGCTCCTCGCGCTCGTCCTCTCGCCGCTGCCGCCGATGGCGGTGCTCTTCGCCGCCATCTGGACGAACCTCGAGACCTTCCAGCTCGGGTACCAGATCGAGCGCCTGCAGAAACAGAAGGAGACGCTCGTGGAGCGCCAGCGCCAGCTCGAGATGGAGCGCGCACGGATCTCCGCCCTCTCCCGGGTGGAGGGCGTGGCGCGGGACCGCCTCGGCCTCGTGACGCCCGCCCGCGGCCAGGTCGTCTTCGTGAAGGACGGTCCGGCCGGAACGCCGCCCCAGCTGGCCGCCGATGCCAGGCCCGCCGGCGCCGAGACGCAGGGGCCGCCCTCTCCGGTCCGGACCGAGGAGGGCTTCTGAACGCCGCGCCGGGACGGGCCTCCGTCCGCCGGGCCTACATCCTCGTCGGCTTCGCCGTCGTCTGGATCCTCGTCCTTCTGGGGCGGCTCGGAGAGCTCCAGATCTTCCGGCACGCCGAGTTCGTGCGCCGGGCGAAGAAGCAGCAGGAAAGGACCGTCGAGCTGGCGCCGCGCCGTGGCGCGATCGTGGACCGCGACGGGCGGCCTCTCGCCGTGACGACCGCGGTGGAATCGGTCTTCGCCATACCGTCCGACATCGACGACCCCGATCTCGTCGCCCGGGCCCTCGCCCCGCTCGTGAAGCAGCCTGCCGGCGAGCTGCGCCGCAGGCTCTCCGACCGCGAACGGGATTTCGTCTGGGTCGCCCGCCGCGTCGACGAGCAGACCGCCCTCGCCGTGAAGCGGCGCTCCCTGCCGGGGGTGAGGCTCCTGAAGGAATCGGCGCGCCAGTACCCGGAGGGATCCCTCGCCGCCTCCGTCGTCGGTTACGTCGGGAGCGACAGCCAGGGCCTCGGGGGGCTGGAGCACCGCTGGGACAGCGAGGTGCGCGGCCGGCCGGCGCGCGTGACGGTACTGCGCGACGCGGCCCAGCGCTCGTACTCCATCCAGCCCGGCGCAGCGGACGGCGCGGGCCCGAGGGCGAACGACGGGGTCGAAGGGGCCTCCCTGCGCCTCACGATCCACGCCGGTCTCCAGCACCTCGCCGAGCGGGAGCTCGCGAAGATGAGGGAGGAGACGAACGCCCGGGCCGCCTCGGCCATCGTCCTCGACCCGCAGACGGGGGAGATCCTCGTGATGGCCTCCGTCCCGACGTTCAACCCGAACAGCTGGGCCGACGCCTCCGCCGAGGCCCGCCGCTGCCGGCCGATCGCCGACGCCTACGAGCCCGGCTCCACGTTCAAGGTCATCACCGCCGCGGCGGCGATCGAAGCCGGAACGATCGGCCCCGACGACATCGTCGATTGCGGCGGAGGCACGCTCACGATCGGCCGGACGACGATCCACGAGCACGGCCGGGCCGCCTGGGGCGCCCTCCCCCTCGTCGACGTTCTCGCGCACTCCTCGAACGTCGGAGCGGCCCACATCGGGCTCGGCATGGGGAAGGCCGCCTTCCACCGCGCGGTCCGTGCGTTCGGCTTCGGCCAGAAGTCCGGCGTCGATCTCGAGGGCGAGAACGGAGGCCTCTTTCGCGATCCGTCGGCGTGGAGCGCGCTCTCGCTTCCGACCATGTCGTTCGGTCAGGAGATCGGCGTCAACGCCCTCCAACTCGCGCGCGCCTTCGCCGCCATCGCCAACGGCGGCACTCTCCCGACGCCCTACCTCGTCGCCGAGATCTCGCGCCCCGGCTCGGCGCCCGAGCGCCGGTCTCCGCCTGCCGGGCCGCGCGTGATCTCGGAGCGGACCGCCACGGCGATGCGCCGTCTCCTGGTGAAGGTCGTCGAGGCCGGGACGGGGAAGAAGGCGGCCGTGCCCGGCTTCGCCGTCGCCGGGAAGACCGGAACGGCCCAGAAGGCGATCCCGGGCGCCGGCTACTCGTCCGACCGCTACGTCGGCTCGTTCTACGGGTTCCTTCCGGCCGACCGTCCGCGGGTCGTCATCGGCGTTCTCGTCGACGAGCCCCGCGGGAAGACCTACGGAGGCGACGTCGCTGCGCCCGTCTTCGCGGTGCTGGGCGCCGAGATGATGCGCATCCTCGGCGAGCCGGGGCTCCCGGCGGAAGACCGCGTGACGCCCTCGATCCTGACGGCCGACCTGTCCCGCGGGGCCAGGCCGGCGACGGGAGCGCTGCCGTCGGGGCTCCTTCCGGCGGCCCTCAGGGAGCCGGCGGCGCCCGAGAATCCCGAGCTCCTCGGCGCGGGCGAGAGGCGCGTTCCCGACCTGGCCGGCCGGCCCGCCCGGGAGGCCGTCCAGGAGCTGGCGCAGCGCGGGTTCACGGTGAAGCTCGCGGGGCACGGATTCGTCGTCGGCCAGGAGCCGGCCGCGGGGACGGCGCTCCTGCGCGGCGGAGTCGTCCGGCTCACCCTCTCGTTCGAGCCGCCGGTGAACGACGTCTCGCTTCGCTCTTTCCCCTACGCCCGCCCGACGGAGGCGCTCGAACCGTGAAGCTCTCGTCGCTCGTCCAGGGGCTGCCTCACCGGCAGGTGGGGCCGCCGGGGGATCCGGAGCTGAGGGGCCTCACGCACGACTCGCGCCGTGCCGGGGCCGGGATCCTGTTCGCGGCCCTCCCGGGGAAGAAGCTCGACGGCCGCGCGTTCGTCGCCGAGGCCGTCCTCGCGGGCGCTCCGGCCGCCCTCGGCCCCGCTCCCGCTCCGGACGGAATCGAGGTGCCGTACCTCGAGGTCGAGAATCCGCGGCGGGCCGCGGCCCTCCTCGCCGCGCGCCTCGCCGGCGATCCGAGCGGCCGGCTCGTGATGGCGGGAGTGACCGGAACGAGCGGCAAGACGACCACGACGCTTCTCGTCGACGAGGTCCTGGGCGGGCGGCATCCGAAGCGCGGCCTCTTCGGGACTCTCGTCTACCGATGGGGAGAGGGAACCGAAGGGACTCTCGACGCCTCGCGGACGACGCCCGAGGCGACGGAACTGCAGCCGATGCTCGCGGCCCTCGTCGCATGGGGCGGCACGGCCGCGACGCTCGAGTGCTCCTCTCACGCGCTCTGGCTCGAGCGGCTCGCCGGGTGCGGCTTCGACGTGGCGGTCTTCCTGAACCTCACGCGGGATCACCTCGACGACCACGGGACGATGGAGGCCTACTTCGAGGAGAAGGCGAAGCTCTTCACGCTCCTCAAGCCGGCCGGACGCGCCGTCATCAATGCCGACGACGCCTGGGGCCGGAAGCTCCTCGAGAGGGTGCCGAGGGAGCGGACCCTCTCGTTCTCCCTCGCGGCCGGCGCCGGGGCGGACGTCACCGGCGAGGTGCTCCCCTCGGCGGAAGGGACCACCCTCCGCGTCGTCCGCCACGGGACGGGGGAGATCGTGGAGATCGGCTCGCCCCTCCTCGGCGCTCCCAATGCCGAAAACCTCCTCGCCGCCGCGACGGCCGCCCTCGCGCTCGGACTCCCTCCGGGCGAGATCGGCGCGCGGCTCGGCTCCGTCTCGGCCGTCCCGGGGCGCCTCGAGAAGGTGCCGAACGAGCTCGGCCTCCTCGTTCTCGTCGACTACGCCCACAAGCCGGCCGCCCTCGAAGGGGTCCTGAAGACGACGCGCTCCCTGGCCTCCTCGCGGGGCGGGGCTCTCCACGTGGTCTTCGGCTGCGGCGGGGACCGCGACCGTGGCAAGCGCCCCGAGATGGGGCGGATCGCCTCGGCGCTGGCCGACCACGTCGTCGTCACCTCGGACAACCCCCGCTCGGAGGCGCCCGGCACCATCGCCTCCGAGGTCGCTGCGGGCGCGCGAGAGGCCGGACGCGAAGCGCTCGTCGTTCTGGACCGGCGCGAGGCGATCGGCCGGGCGCTTGAGGGGGCCAGGCCGGGCGACGTGATCGTCCTCGCCGGGAAGGGGCACGAGACGTACCAGGTGACGGCCGGACGGCAGGAGCCGTTCGACGACAGGCTCGTGGCCCGCGAAACGCTCGCGCAGCTGGAGCAGGCGCGAGGGGAGACGAAAGGATGAGCCTCTCCCTCGGACCCGACCTCCCCGAGGTCTCCCGCGTGGCCGTCTTCGGCCTCGCCAGGTCGGGGGCCGCGACGATCCGGGCTCTCCTGGCGCGGGACGTCTCGGTCGTGGCGACCGACTCGGCGCCCGCGGAGAAGCTCGGCGTGCTTCCCGAAGGAGAGAGCCTCGAGCTCGTCCTCGGAGGGCACCCGCCGTCGCTCCTCTCGGGAGTCGACCTCTGCGTCGTCTCGCCCGGCGTTCCGATGTCCCTGCCGGTGCTCGACGTGGCGCGGGCCTCCGGCATCCCCGTGATCGCTGAGGTCGAGCTTGCGTCCCGCCTCGTCCCGGGGCTCGTCGTCGGTATCACCGGGACGAACGGGAAGTCGACGACGACGGCCCTGGCGGCGGCCCTCCTGCGCGACGCCGGCCGCGACGCGGTCGCCTGCGGGAACTTCGGCACGCCGTGGATCCACTACGCCGCGGACGGCGGCTCGCCTGCCGGGGAGCTGCCGCCCCCGAGCCGGGTCTGGGTCGTCGAGCTCTCGTCCTTCCAGCTCGAGGGGCTCCGGCGGTTTGCGCCCGACGTGGCGGTCCACCTGAACCTGACGCCCGACCACCTCGACCGGTATCGCTCCGTCGACGACTACGGCGCCGCCAAGGCCCGGATCTTCGAGAACCAGGGCGAGGCGCAGGTCGCGGTCCTGAACGCCGACGATCCGCTCGTGGCCCGGATCCGGACGCGGGCGCGAAAGCTCGCGTTCAGCCGGACGAGCGATCTCTCCCTCGGCGCGTGGCTGAAGGACGGCGTCTTCCTCGCAGACACCACCGGGAAGGGGCCTCGCGTCTACGCGAGACGCGAGGACCTCCAGCTCCCCGGCTCGCACAACGCAGAGAACGCCCTCGCCGCGCTCGCGGCGACGATCCCCCTCGGCGTCACTCCCGAGACGGCCGTCCGGACGTTCCGGACGTTCCGGGGCCTTCCGCACCGGACGGCCCTCGTCAGGACGCGTGGCGGCGTCGCCTTCTACAACGACTCGAAGGGGACGAACATCGACGCGACGCTGAAGAGTCTGGAGGGGTTCCCCGACGGGAGCGTCTTCGTGATCCTCGGCGGGAAGGACAAGGGGGACGACTTCCGCCGCCTCCGGCCGCTCGTCTCGAAGAAGGCGAGGAAGGTCCTCGCCGTCGGGGCCGCGGGCCCTTCGGTGATGCGGGCCCTGGCGGGCGCGGTCCCGTGCGAGGAGACCGGGACGATCGCCCGCGCGGTCGAGGTGGGTGCCGCCGAGGGGCGGCCCGGGGACGTCGTCCTCCTCTCTCCCGCCTGCGCCTCCTACGACCAGTTCCGCAACTACGAGCACCGGGGCGAAGCCTTCGAAGGCCTCGTCCTCTCTTGCCCGAGGCGGGGAGCTGACGTGGCGCGCAAGCTCGCCGTCGACCGTCTGCTCTTCGCGCCGGTCGTCCTGCTCGTGGGGATGGGCCTCCTGATGATCTACAGCGCCTCGGCGATGCAGATCTACCTCCCCTCGGCGGGGGGCCCGTCGCAGCCCCTCCACTTCGTCATCAAGCAGGCGATCGCTCTCCTCTTCGGCGGCGTCCTGACGTTTCTCGCGATGAAGTTCGACTACCGCCGGCTCGCCGACCCGCGCCTCGTCTCCGCGATGCTGGGTCTCGTCGTCCTGGCGCTCGTCTTCGTGCTCTTCCGGTCGCCCATCAACGGCACGCGCCGCTGGATCGTCTTCGGAGGGCAGTCCGTCCAGCCCTCCGAGTTCGCCAAGATCGGTCTCGTCGTCGCCCTGGCGGCGCTCCTCTCGCGGCGCGAGGGCCAGCTCGACGACGTGAAGCGGACTCTCCTGCCGGTCGCGGGCCTTCTCGCCGTCCTCGGCGGCCTCGTCCTCCTCCAGCCCGACTTCGGGACGGCGGTCTCCTACTTCGTGATCGCGGGCGCCATGCTCTTCTTCGCGGGCCTGCGGTTTCGCTGGTTCGCGACGGCGGCGGTCCTGGCACTCCCCGCCCTCGTCGCCTACGCCTGGTCGGCCCCGTACCGCAGGGCCCGGATCCTCGCCTTCCTCCACCCGGAGTCGGACGCGCAGGGAACCGGCTACCAGGCGCTCCAGTCCCTCATCGCCGTCGGGACGGGCGGCCTCACCGGCCTCGGCCTCGGCGACGGCAAGCAGAAGCTCTTCTTCCTGCCGTACCCCTACACCGACTTCATCTTCGCCATCGTCGGCGAGGAGCTCGGTCTCATCGGCTGCGCGTTCATCCTCGGCCTCTTCGGGATGCTCTTCGCGCGCGGGATGCGCGCGGCCGTGAACGCTCCCGACGCCTTCGGCCGGCTCCTCGGCGTCGGCCTCACGGTGATGATCGTCGTCCAGGCGCTCGTCAACATCTCGGTCGTCCTCGCCCTCGTCCCCACGAAGGGGATCCCGCTGCCGTTCCTCTCCTACGGCGGCTCGGCCCTCCTGGCCGACCTCGTCGCGGTCGGAATCCTCCTCAACGTCTCGCAGCACGCGCCGTGAACTTCCTTCGCGTCCGCCGCATTCACTTCGTCGGGATCGGGGGGGTCGGGATGTCCGGCCTCGCCGAGCTTCTCTCGAGCGTCGGGCTGACCGTCACCGGGTCGGACCTGCGCGAGGGAGAGGAGACCCTGAGGCTCCGCTCGGCCGGCATCCCGGTCTTCCCGGCGGGGCACCGCGCCGAGCAGGTGACCGGCGCCGACGTGGTCGTCTACTCCTCCGCCGTCGGCGAGGACAACCCCGAGCTCGTCGCGGCGCGGCACGCCGGCACGCCCGTCATCAAGCGGGCCGAGATGCTCGCTGAGGTGATGCGGGTGAAGACCGGCATCGCCATCGCCGGCTCTCACGGCAAGACGACGACGACCTCGATGACGGGGTCGATCCTCCAGGCGGCCGGCCTCGACCCGACGATCGTCGTCGGCGGGCGGGTCCACGCGATGGGGACGAACGCCTGCCTCGGCCAGGGGGAATACCTCGTCGCCGAGGCCGACGAGTACGACCGCTCGTTCCTCAGGCTCCGGCCGATCGTGGCGGTCGTCAACAACATCGACCTCGAGCACCTCGACACCTACCGTGACCTGGCCGACCTGAAGGCCTCCTTCACCGAGTTCGCCTCGACCGTCCCCTTCTTCGGCGCGGCGCTCCTGGGGCTCGACGACCCGAACGTCCAGGAGATCCGGCCGCTCCTGGCGGCCCGGGTCCGGGTGGGGACGTTCGGCCTGACGCCCCAGGCCGACGTGACGGCCCGCGACCTCGCGCTCGAGCGGAACGGCTCGCGCTTCGTCGCGGTCGCCGGCGGCGAGGCGCTCGGCCCGGTCGTGGTCTCGCTCCCGGGGCTCCACAACGTGAAGAACGCGCTCGCGGCGATCGCGATCGCCCGCGAGCTCGACGTCCCGTTCGAGGCGTGCGTGAAGGCGCTCGCGACCTTCGCGGGCGTGGCCCGCCGCTTCGAGCGCAAGGGCGAGCGGGACGGCGTCCTCGTCGTCGACGACTACGCGCACCACCCGACGGAGGTCGCCGCGACGCTCGGCGCGGCGCGGCAGGCGTATCCGGAGCGCCGCCTCGTCGTCCTCTTCCAGCCGCACCTCTTCACCCGGACGCGCGACCAGGCCGCGGGCTTCGGCGCGGCGCTCCTTGCGGCCGACGCCGTCTACGTCCTCCCCGTCTACCCCTCGCGCGAGGCGCCGATCCCGGGGATCACCTCCCGCCTCGTCTCCGACGCGGCGCGGACGCGCGGCCACCGAAGCGTCGTCGACCTCGAAGTGCGCTCCGAGGTCGTCTCGCGCCTCAGGGCCGACCTCAGGGAGGGCGACCTCCTCGTGACGATGGGCGCGGGAGACGTCAATCGCCTCGGCGAGGAGCTCCTGGCAGGGGAGACGCCGGCGTGAACGGAGCCTTCTACCGGCCCGGCACGATCCGGCCCATGCGCCCCCTGCGCCGCCGCGCGACGACGAGCCGGGTGGTCCTCGGCGCCGCCCTCGCCGTCCTCCTCGGCGGGGGCGCCGCGGCGGCCCTGGCCGCCGTCCACCGCTCGCCGCGCTTCCTCGTCCGCCGGGTCGTCCTGACCGGCGTCCCCGAGCCGCACCGCAACGAGGTCGAGGCTCTCTCGGATCCCTGGATCGGACGCCCGCTCCTCTCCGTCGACCTGGACGGGGCGATCGCGAGCCTCTCGTCGCGCCCGTGGGTGGCCCGGGTCTGGGCACGCCGCGTCGTTCCCGACACCGTCTCCATCCAGGTCGAGCCGCGGGCGCCCGTGGCGCTCGCGCGCCGGGGCGACGACCTCTGGACCGTCGACCAGGACGGCCTCTGGCTCGCGGCGTACACCGGGGGCGCCGGCTCGCCCCGCTTCGTCGTCCTCGACCCGTCGGGCGCACCTTCGCCCCAGGAGGGCGTGGTCCGTGGCGCCCGCCTCCTCGCGCGCCTGCGCGCCGAGGACCCCGAGCTCCTCGCGCGCATCTCCGAGGTGGAGGTCCTCTCCCAGGGCTTCGCCGTCGTCGACGCCCCCGCCCGCCTGAAGCTGCGCCTCGGCGACGACGCCCTCGCGCCCGGCCGGGCCTTCGCCCGCTGGCGCGCGTTCCTCGCCCTCGCGCCCGAGCTGACGCGTTACGGCCTCCTCCCGAGGGAGGTCGACCTGAGATTCGAGAACCGCATCGTCCTGAAGGCTCCGGCGACCGAGGGTCCCCGGAGCGAGACCTGAGGAAGCACCCGTGCCCAAGACCACCCCGTACCTCGTGAGCCTCGACATCGGTACCTCGAAGGTCTGCGCCCTCATCGCGGAGACCGGAAGCGAGGGACGCGTCGACGTCGTCGGCAAGGGAACCGCCTCCCACAAGGGGACTCGCAAGGGGGCGATCATCGACGTCCCCGCCACCGTGGAGGCGATCAAGCGCGCCACCGAGGAGGCCGAGATCATGGCGGGGGTCCAGATCGAGCAGGCCGTCGTCGGCGTCTCGGGCCCCATCGTCCGTTCGTTCAACAGCCGGCAGGTCGTCGCCGTCGCGGCGAGGAGCCGCGAGATCTCGCGCGAAGACATCGGCCGCGCGCTGGACGCCGCCCGCTCCTGCCCGATCCCGTCCGACTACGAGATCCTCGCCGTCCTCCAGCGGCAGTTCGTCGTCGACGGCCAGGACGGCGTCGCCGACCCGCTGGGGATGGTCGGCAGCCGGCTCGAGGCCGACGTCCACGTCGTGACCGTCCCGGTCGCCACGACGCAGAACCTCCTGAAGTGCGTCAACGGAGCGGGTGTCTCGGTGACCGAGATGATCCTCGAGCCGCTCGCCGCGAGCGAGGCGGTCCTCACTCTCGACGAGAAGGACCACGGCGTCGTCCTCGCCGACATCGGCGGAGGGACGACGGAGATCGCCGTCTGGCGGCAGGGGGCGCTCGCCCACACCGCCGTCATCCCGATCGGCGGCGACCTCTTCACGAGCGACCTCGCCGTCCTCCTGAAGACCCCCGTCCCCGACGCCGAGCGGCTGAAGAGGAAGTTCGGCGCGGCGATCCCGGGGCTCGTCCGCGGCGACGAGACGATCGACGTCCCGCGCACGGGGGGGCAGGGGTTCCATCCGGTGAGCCGCGCCTACATGGCGGAGATCCTCGAGGCGCGCGCGCGGGAGCTCTTCGAGGTCCTCTGGCGCGAGGCGACGACGGACGTCCCGGCCCGGGAGCTGCGCGCCGGCCTCGTCCTGACGGGAGGGGGCTCCTCGCTCGACGGGATGGCCGACGAGGCCGAGCAGGTCCTCGGGATCCCGGTCCGGATCGGCTCGCCGCGAGGGCTCTCGGGGCTCACCGACATCGTCAACGGGCCCGAGTGGGCCTGTGCGGCGGGCCTGCTCCTCGTCGGCCGGGGCCGCGCCGCCGTACCGAAGTCGAAGCTGAAGGACTCGGGCGGCCTTTTTTCGAAGCTGAAGAACTCGCTGGGGCGTATGTTCCCCCCGGCGTCGGGCAACTGAAGGGACCTGGAGGAAGAGATGATTCTGTTCGAGGACGAGTCGAGCGCGGCGCCGGCCATCACGATCGGTGAGGACGTCATGACCCCGGCGCGGATCAAGGTCGTCGGCGTCGGTGGCGGCGGCGGGAACGCCGTGAACCGGATGATCCAGGCGGGGATCCGCGGCGTCGAGTTCATCGCCGCCAACACCGACCTGCAGGTCCTGAAGGTGAACCGGTCGCCCACGAAGATCCAGCTGGGGCTCTCGACCTCCAAGGGGATGGGCGCCGGTTCGAACCCCGACGTCGGCCGGACGGCCGCGCTCGAGGACGCCGAGCAGATCGCCGCGGCGCTCGCCGGCTCCGACATGGTCTTCGTCACCGCCGGCATGGGCGGCGGAACGGGGACCGGCGCGGCGCCCGTCGTCGCCAAGATCGCCTCCGAGGCCGGGGCGCTCGTCGTGGCGATCGTCTCCAAGCCCTTCGCCTTCGAGGGGCGGCGCAAGCTCCGCTTCGCCGAGGACGGGATCGCCGAGCTGCGCGAGTACGTCGACACGCTCATCACGATCCCGAACGAGCGGCTCTACGCCTTCGTCGACCGCAACATCACGGCGTGGGAGGCGTTCAAGATCGCCGACGACGTCCTCCGGCAGGCGGTGCAGGGGATCAGCGACCTGATCACCGTCCCCGGCTACGTCAACGTCGACTTCGCCGACGTGAAGACCGTGATGGAGAACATGGGGATGGCGCTGATGGGGACCGGCACGGCGACGGGCGAGCACCGTGCCGTGGAGGCGGCCCAGAAGGCGATCTCCAACCCTCTCCTGGAGGAGCAGTCGATCCAGGGCGCCCGCGCGATCCTGATCAACGTCTCGGGCGGCGAGGACCTCACGCTCGCCGAGTTCAACGAGGCGTGCCAGATCGTCCAGCAGGCGGCCGACGACGACGCCAACATCATCTTCGGCCTCGTCCAGGACGCCGCGATGAAGGACCAGGTGAAGGTGAGCGTCATCGCCACCGGCTTCGACGCGCCGGTCGCGGCCCGGCGGGTCCCGGCGCCGCTGCCCGAGCGGCCCCGCCTGACGCTCTCGGAAGAGGTGGTCGCCGAGGACTCGGGCTACGGCGTCAACCTCGTCAACGTGAGGAGCCCGAAGGACGACATCTTCGACATCCCGACGTTCCTCAGGCGGCAGATGGACTGATTCCTGCCTCGTCCAGCCCCGCCGGCCGGATCGTCCGGCGGCGGGGCTAGAATTCCCGGTCGGGTCTGGCGCGACCGCGGACGCGGCCGAAGGGGGGGCGGTTTGGTCTTCTCGGGCCGCGGGTCCTTGCTGGCGAAGAGGGTGCTTTTCGCTGCAGCGCTCTTCTCCTCGGCCTACGTGCGGGAGGGAAGCGGGCTCTTCGTCGACCAGGCCGTCATCTGGTTCCCGTCGGGCGTGGCGGTGGCCGGCCTCTGGCTTCTCGGGGCCGGGGATTGGTGGGTGGTGGCGGCGTGCGTGGCCGGTCAACGCCTGGTGGCCGGAAACGGCGCCGGGTACGCGGCAACCGCCGCGGCGGGAAGCGCGGCCGAGGCGCTTCTCGGGGCATTCCTCCTGCGAAGGCTCGGGTTCGACGCCGCGCTCTCCCGGCTGAGGGACATCCTCGCCCTCGTGGTGGCGGCGAGTGCGGCCCCCGTGGCGAGCATCGTCGCCTCCTGGTTCGGACGCGCGTTCCTCTGGGCCGATCCGAACATGGCTTCCTACTACTTCGGCTGGTGGCGGATGAACGCCCTGGGCATCTTCGCCATCGTTCCACCGGCCGCGGTCTGGCTCGCCGCGTCGGCGGAGCCGCTCGAGGGACGCCGGGCCACCGTCGCCACGCTGACGGCCGCCGGAACGGCCGCAGGGATTCTCCTGCTGATGAGCCTGCTTCCCGTCAGCGTGACGGGGGTCCTGCTCCTCGTCGTCGTCCTTCCGATCTCTCTTTACGCGGGGGTGAGCTTCGGGCCCAGAGGGGCCGCGAGCGCGGGAGCGCTGGCGGCAATCGTCGTCGCGCTCGGGACCGGCTACGGTCTGGGCCCCTTCCTGGCGATCGCCAGGAGCGACCGGCACTCCGCCGTCCAGGTCTTCGAGCTGCTCCTGATCACGATGCCGCTGGCGGTCGGGGTGCTCGTCGCCCAGCGGGAGTCGGCCCAGCGGACGACGGCGTTCGAGGCCCGGGTCCTGGGGCTCGTCGCCGCCGGGCGTCCGGTGGCGGAGGTCTTCGAGGGAATCGTCGCGGGGATGGAGGAGCTCACCGACGGGCTCTGCTCGATCCTGCTCCTGAAGGACGGCCGGATGCAGGTGGCCGTGGCGCCATCCCAACCCCACGGTCCCGAGCCCTTCTGGTCGACGCCGATCCGGGACTCCAGCGGCGCGGTGCTCGGCGTCTTCGACGTCCACCCGCGTGGGCAGCGGGTGCGGGGCGGCAGCGAAGTGGCGCTCGCCGAGCGGGCGGGCGCCCTGGCCGGCATCGCCGTCGAGCGGGAACGTCGAATCGAGGCCCTGCGCCGGAGCGAGGATCTTCTCGCGTCGATCAACCGCAACGTGAACGAGGGGCTCTACCGCAGGACGTCCGGCGGAAGGATGGCCTACGTCAATCCTGCCTTCGCCCGGATGTTCGGGTACGACTCGCCCGAGGCCGTTCTCGCGGATCCCGAGGGGATGAGGTACGTCGATCCCCGGCGACACGACGCGCTGGAAGGTGCCCTCGCCCTGAAGGGACGAGTCGTCAACGAGGAGGTCCGGTTCCGTCGCCGGGACGGCTCGGACTTCTGGGGGCTCGTCTCGATAACGGGAATCCACGACGCACGGGGTGTCCTGGTGCACGAGGACGGTGTGATCGCCGACGTCACGGAGCGGAAGGCGCTCGAGGAGCAATTCCGCCAGTCGCAGAAGCTGGAGGCCGTGGGGAAGCTCGCCGGGGGTGTCGCCCACGACTTCAACAATCTCCTCACGGTGGTCCTCGGCTACGCCGACGAGATCCGCGCCTCCTGCCCGCCGACCGATCCGGTGTCCGACCACGCGCGGGAGATCCAGAGCGCCGCCCGGCGAGGTGCCGGGCTCACGCGCCAGCTCCTCGCGTACAGCCGGCAGCAGCTTCTCCGCCCGCAGGCCCTCGAGCTGACGGGTGTCGTGGACGAGCTCGGAGGGATGCTGCGGCGGCTCATCGGGGAGGACGTCCGGCTCGACATGAGGCACGCCTCGGGCCCGCTCTGGGTCCGCGCCGACCGGAGCCAGCTCGAGCAGGTCATCGTCAACCTCGCCGTCAACGCGCGCGATGCGATGCCCTCGGGAGGAAAGCTCGTCGTGGAGACGTCGGTCGTCACCGTCGGGGAGGCGGAGGCGCGCGAGGGAGCCGACCTGCAACCCGGGGCCTATGCGGCCTTTTCGGTGGAGGACACCGGGGTCGGGATGTCGCCGGAAGTCCGGGGACGGGCGTTCGATCCCTTCTTCACGACGAAGGGGCCGGGAATGGGCTCCGGCCTCGGGCTCTCGACGGTCTACGGAATCGTGAAACAGAGCGGAGGCGCCGTCTGGCTCGAGAGCGCGGCGGGGTCTGGAACCGTCGTGTGGGTCTATCTCCCCAGGCTCGACGAGCCCGAGGCCAAGGAGAAGGAGGCGGCCGCGGAGGTCTCTTCCGGTCCGATCGGGGGGACCATCCTCCTGGCCGAGGACGAGCCTGCGCTCCGGATGCTGGTGCAGGAGGTCCTCGGCCGCGCCGGCTACCGCGTGCTGGCAGCCGAAGACGGAGAGGAGGGCCTGGCCGTCAGCAGGAGCCACGCCGGAGCCGTCGATCTCCTCGTCACGGACATCGTGATGCCCAACCTCGGCGGACGCGAGCTCGCGGCGCGCCTCCTCCTGGAACGGCCCGGGGTCCAGGTGCTCTTCATGTCGGGCTATCCGAACGATGGACGAGACCTCGGCGAGCTTGCTGGAGCGACCGGGGACTTCCTCCGGAAGCCCTTTTCGCTCAAGGAGCTGGTGGAGCGCGTCCGGATGGCCCTGCCGCCCCGTGTGGCGACCGCTTCCGCCGGCTCTTCCGTGGGCTGAAGAGAAGGCCGCGGGGCGGCGTGGCGGCCAGAGCGCCCCGTCAGCCGGTTCCGTCCGGTGGCGGAACGGGTAGGCCGCTGCTGGGCCGCGGCTTCTTCCGGCCGTGCCGCCAGACCTTCAGCTTCAGCCACACCCTCTCGGCGCGCGGGTGGTTCTGCCGCCAGCGCCGGACCTTCCGCTGGAACCAGCGGCTCTCGACGTAGAGGATCACCGCCCCGGCGACGCCGAAAGGCCACCCCTGGATGAACGGAAGGAGGCCGCCGACGAGCCCGAGGACGAGCATCGTCCAGCCGAGCGTCAGGAGGGCGAGCCTCACGAGGTGGTGGCGGCGCCGGGCGAGGCCGCGCCCGCTCGAAAGGGGAGGCTCGGTCACTTCCGGACCGGGAACCGTCCTTCGCGGGCTTCCCGGACGATCCGCTTGGCCTCCTCGGGGAAATCGGCGTCGAGCATCCAGTCGAGATACTCGGGGTTCTTCGCGGCCACGGCGGCCAGCGTCTGGCCCCGCTTGCCCCCGAAGTTGAAGACGGCGGCGCCGTCGCGCCAGACGAAGCGCTTGTCGGCGTCGACCCAGCGTCCCTCGACCGGGGCGGTGAAGGCGGCGAGGGCCTCGACTCCGCGCGGCAGATCCTCGTACCGGCGGAGCTGTCCGGCGAGGACCTCGGCGGCGGCGATCGAGTCGGCGAGGGCCGAGTGGGCGCCGGCGTGCTCGCGTCCGACGAAGGTGCGGACGGCGGCGGTCAGGTCGCGCGGCTCCTTGCGGAAGTAGATGACCTGCGCGTCGACGACGCGGCGCCCGTCGAAGGAGAAGGGGACCTTCACCCGGTCGAGCTCCCGGCCGAGGAGCGGGATGTCGAATCCGCGCAGGTTGTAGCCCGCCAGGTCGCATCCCTCGAAGAAGGCGACGAGGCCGGGGGCGACGGCGTCGAACGTGGGGGCGTCGGCCACATCTGCGTCGGTGATCCCGTGGACGGCCGTCGCCTCGGATGGGATCTTCACGCCGGGGTTCACTCGAGACTCGAAGACCGCGACGCTGCCGTCGGGGGAGACTTTCAGCGCGGCCACCTCGACGATCCGGTCGGTGAGGCGGTCGGGGCCGGTCGTCTCGAGGTCGAAGATGACGAGGGGGGCGCCGTCGCAGACGCTTCTGAGGAGCTCGAGGGTCTCGGGGGGAAGAAGAGCGGTCACGCCGGCATCATCTCAGACGCCGGCGCCTCGAACGTCCACGCCGTCCCGGAGGGGGCCCCAGGCGGCTCTTCCCAGACGATCCGGATGGCGCGCAGGAACGGCGCGGGGCCGGTCGCGGCTTCCGGGGCGGTCCCCGCGTCGTAGAGGGGATCGCCCAGGAGCGGGTGGCCGATCGCGGCGAGGTGAACGCGGAGCTGGTGCATCCGCCCGGTCGCAGGCGTCAGCTCGAGGAGAGCTTCTTCCCCGCGGCTCTCGAGGAGCCGCCAGCGGGTGAGCGCGGGGCGGCCCGCGGGGTGGACGGCGGTGCGCGAGGGGGGGGGCAGCGGCGGGATGAAGGAGAGACCTTCGCCCCTGAGGAGCCGGGCGGCGCGATCGGGGCCGTAAGCCGCGCGGACCGCGCGCGCGAGGAGCCACGGCCGCCCCGAGCGGTGCTCGAGGAGGGGGAGGTCGATCGTCCCCTCCGGCTCGGCCGGGACTCCACGGACGACCGCGACGTAGGTCTTGGAAACCCGCGTCGCCCAGGCGTCGTGCGCGGCGCGGAGCGCGTCCTGCCCGCGGGCCAGGAGGAGGAGGCCGGAGGTGATCCGGTCGAGGCGGTGGACGAGGTGGAGGTCGTCTCCGAGGGCCTCGCGCGCTTCCTCGTAGAGGCCGCCGTAGCCATGCGCGTTCTGACCCGCCTCCTTGTCGAAGGCGAGGTACGCCTCGGCACCCGGCGGGACGGGGAGCGGGCGGAGCGTCACGCGGGACGGCTGCGGAACCGGAGGGCCGAGAGGATGACGGAGAGGTTCCCGGCGAGGTTCGCCGCCATCCCGAGGACGATCTCCAGGAGGCCGAAGCGGACGCCGTAGGTCAGCCAGATGACCTGGCCGAGGAGGAAGAGGACGTAGGTGACGACGGAAACGTCGTCGCTCGACCGCCTCTTCCAGATGCGCACCGCCTGGGGAATGTAGGCCGCGCCGCTCCCGACGCCCACGACGCCGACGAGGACCTTGAGGAGGGAGTCGAAGCTCTCCATGCGGCCGGGAGCCTACCCCGCAGCGGGTGCGGCCTACAATGGGACCATGAGGCTGCGGTCGTTCCCCGCCCTGGTCCTCCTCGCCGGGCTCGCCCTGCCGGCCCGGGGAGCGGAGCTTTACGGAAAGCCGCTCCGGGGACTGACGCCGGTCTCCATCGCCGAGCTGAACCAGAAAGCCGCGGGGTACGACGGGAAGACGATCCAGGTCCGGGGGACGGTCGCTTCCAGCGGAGGCGCGTTCGCCCTGACCGAGGGGGCGGCGTCCCTGCGGGTCACGATGGGCACGCCGGGCGCGACGCTCCCGTCGGACGCGGGGGGCGCTTCGGCGATCGCCGAAGGGGTCTTTCGCGCGAAGGGCCCCGGCGGAGGGCCGGCGCTCGAGGCGACGGGTCTCGAGCTGACGCGCTGAGCGGGCTCGTCCCGGCCCGGTTCGTCTTCGGTTTCCCCCCAAAGTCCGTAAACTCCGCACCAGCATGCTCCTCGGCGTCGACTTCGGAACGACCCACACGGTGGTGACGATGGTCGATCGCGGGAACTACCCCGTGGTCGCCTTCGAGGGGGGAGACCCCTACCCGTCGCTCGCCGCTCTCCTCCCGTCGGGCGAGCTCCGGTACGGCTTCGATGCCGTGGCCGTCCGGCACGAGCCGGGAGTCCGCCTCGTTCGCTCGTTCAAGAGGCTCCTCGCCGACGCCGGCCCGAGGGCCTCGGTCGAGATCGGGGGCCGACCCGTCCTTCTTCTGGACCTCCTCACCGGCTTCCTCTCGAAGGTGAAGGAGGACCTCGTCGCCCGCTCGAACGCCACCGTCGTCGAGGGGGAGCCTCTCGAGGTGGCGATCTCGGTCCCCGCGAACTCCTCGAGCGCGCAGCGCTTCCTGACGCTGGAAGCTTTCCGCGCGGCCGGCTTCACGCCGGTCGCCCTCATCAACGAGCCCTCGGCGGCCGGCTTCGAGTACGCCCACCGGTTCCGTTCGACGATCACGGCGCGGCGCGAGCACGTCCTCGTCTACGACCTCGGCGGCGGGACGTTCGACGCCTCGCTCCTCCGGATGACGGGGAAGACGAACGAGGTCGTCACGAGCGAAGGGGTGAGGCGCCTCGGGGGAGACGACTTCGACGAGGCGATCCTGGCGGCGGTCCTGGCCAGGGCAGGAGCGGCCGGGCTGGACGCCGACGCGCGGGACCTCCTCCTCGAGGAGTGCGCGCGGCAGAAGGAAGCGGTCGGGCCGAACACCCGCAGGCTCGTCCTCGACCTCTCGCCCCTCGACCTGCCGCCGATCGCCCTGCCGATCGAGGACGTCTGGGAAGCCTGCGCGCCCCTCGTCGACCGGACGATCGCGGCGACGGACCCGGTCCTGGCGGCGGGGGAGCTCGAGGAGGGGGACCTCGCGGGGGTCTACGTCGTGGGAGGAGCGGGGGCCTTCCCTCTCGTCGGTCGGCGGCTCCGCGAACGATTCGGGGAGAAGAGGGTGAAGCGCTCGCCTCACCCGTTTGCGGCCACGGCGGTCGGCCTCGCCCTCTTCCTCGACGGCGAGGCCGGTTTCTCGCTCGCCGACCGGCTCACCCGGCACTTCGGCGTCTTCCGCGAGGCCGAGGAAGGGGAGGAGGTCGTCTTCGACCCGATCTTCCCCAAGGACCTTCCTCTACCCGAGGCCGGGGGGGCGCCGCTCACGGCCGTCCGGCGGTACCGCGCCGCTCACGACCTGGGACACTTCCGCTTCGTCGAGTGCAGCCGCCTCGTCGAGGGGCGCCCCGACGGCGACGTCACCCCGTGGCACGACGTGAAGTTCCCGTTCCTCCCGTCGCTCCGGCGGTCCCCGCTGGACGGGGCCGCCGTGAGGAGGCTCGAGGCGCCGGGGCCCGAGGTGGAGGAGGTCTACTCCTGCACCGACGCCGGGGCGGTGGAGGTGACGATCCGCGTCCCCTCCGACGGATTTTCGAAGACGTTCCGCCTCGGCCGGCCCGGCCTCTGATTCCCGCTCACCGACTCCGGGCGTCCGTTTGCCGAATCCGGGAAGCGGAACCACCTCCGGGCGCGTAACTTCGGGTAGAAGCTCCCGGCGGGGAGCGCGGAGGCAGGCCATGAACATGAAAAACCCGAAACTTCCCGCGGCGGCAGGCGCGGTCCGGCTCGTGTTTGGAATCCTCGTCATCGTCGTGGGTCTCCTCTTCACGCTCGACAACTTCGGCCTCGTCTCGGCGAGGTTCCTCCTGCGACTCTGGCCCGTCGCCCTCGTGGCGGTGGGGGTGACGAAGGCGCTCCAGCGCCGCGGCTTCTGGAACGGGTTCTGGGGATGGATCCTCGCCCTTGCGGGGACACTCCTCCTCCTCGACAGGCTCGACGTCCTCCGCTTCCCGGTCAGGAACCTGGCGCCGCTCATCCTCGTGGCGCTCGGCATCCGCCTCGTCCAGAAGGCGGGCGGAAGGACCTTCCCCGATCGGACGATCGAGAGCCGGACGGCGGCGACGCTCGACGAGACGGCGATCTTCGGCGGCTGGGACCGCTCCATCACGACGACCGAATTCCTCGGGGGGGAGATCAACGCCATGTTCGGCGGCTTCGAGCTCGACCTGACGAACTGCCGGATCCCCGACGACCAGGCGACGATCACCGTCTTCATCGCGTTCGGCGGCGGCGACATCCGGGTCCCGCGGGACTGGGCCGTCGATGTAAAGGCGTTCGCGATCTTCGGCGGCACCGACGACAAGAGCTACCACCCGCCCCTCGACGGAGACACGCCTCCGAAGCGGCTCGTCATCGACGGGTTCGTCGTCTTCGGCGGCCTCGACATCAAGAACTGACGTGCATCCCATCCTGGCTCGCCGGGAGAGGCTGCTGGCCTACCTCCTCGCCTGGGTTCCCCTGGCGGCGATACAGGCCTACCTGCTCGCGCTCCCGGGGAGCCTTTCGATCGGCGAGGCGGCGGCGCTCGCGGCGCCGCTCTCCCTCGTCTACGCCTTCCTCTGCCTCTCCTCCTTCTACGCCTGTCGCAGCGCGCCGCTGACCCGTTCCCGGACCGGCTCCGTCCTCGGCGTCCACGTCGTCGGGGCGCTCATCGCCGCTTCCCTCCTGACGCTCGCCGGCTCGACGCTCGCGAGCCTCCTCGGCTCGTTCCCGGCCCTCTCGACCCTCCCGGAGCGGTTCGGCAAGGCCGTGCCGCCGCTCTTCGTCCTCGGCGTTCTCCTCTACCTCCTGGCCGTCACGTTCCACTACATCCTTCTCTCGCTCGAGTCGTCGCAGGCGGCCGAGCGCCGGGCGATGGAGGCCCGCGTCCTGGCTCGCGAGGCCGAGCTCGAGGCGCTGAAGGCGCAGCTGAACCCCCACTTCCTCTTCAACGCCCTCAACTCGGTGAGTGCCCTGACGACGACGGCCCCGGCGCGGGCGCGCGAGATGTGCGTCCTCCTCTCGGACTTCCTCCGCCGGAGCCTTGCATCGGGCGAGCGGTCGCTCATCCCTCTCCGCGAGGAGCTCGTCCTGGTGCGGCAGTTCCTCGCCGTCGAGAGAGTCCGCTACGGCCGCCGCCTCGAGGTCGAGGAGGAGGTCGACGAGTCGCTCCTTTCGACGGTCGTCCCGCCGCTCCTCCTTCAGCCGCTCGTGGAGAACGCCGTCCGCCACGGCATCGCGACCCTCATCGAAGGGGGAACGGTGACCCTCCGCGTGGAGAGGGCCGGGGACGGCGTCCGCGTCGTCATCGAGAACCCCTACGACCCGGAGACGCCCGCGGTGGCCGGCAGCGGCCTCGGCCTCTCCATCGTGAGGCGGCGGCTCGCCGCGGCGTGGGGGCGCGCCGCCGAGATCGACGAGCGGGGCGACGGAGGGAGGTTCTCGGTCGTCCTCGTCGTTCCCGCCGTCCCGGCGGAGGGGGAGTGAACCGGCTCCGCGTCGTCGTCGTCGACGACGAGGAGCTGGCCCGGAGCCTGGTCCGCGAGCACCTCGCGGCGCACCCCGACGTCGACGTCGCGGCGGAATGCGCCAACGGGCTGGAGGCGATCGAGGCGGTTGCCCTGCACGCCCCCGACCTCCTCTTCCTCGACGTCCAGATGCCGCGCCTGACCGGCTTCGAGACGCTCGAGCTGCTCGACCCGCGCCCGGCCGTCGTCTTCGTCACGGCGTACGACCGGCACGCCGTGAAGGCGTTCGAGGTGAACGCCGTCGACTACCTCCTCAAGCCCTTCTCGAAAGCGCGCTTCGACGCGGCCCTCGCCAGGGCCCGGGCGCTTCTCGCCACCGGGGCGAAGAAGCCCGACCCGGCGGCCCTCGCCGCCGCGGCCCGGCCGGAAGGGGTGCCGCTCGAGCGGATTGCCGTCCGGGACGGGACGCGCGTGACGCTCCTCCCCGTCGAGACGGTCGAGTGGGTGAAGGCCGAGGACGACTACGTCCTGATCCGGTCGGGCGGAAGGAACCACCTGAAGCACCAGACGCTCGCGGACCTGGCCGCGCAGCTCCGGGCCACGCGGTTCGTGAGGGTCCACCGTTCCTGGGTCGTGAACGTCGCGCGGCTCGCCTCGCTCGAGGAAGGGCGGACCGCGGTGATGGCGGACGGCGAGCGGATCCCGGTCAGCCGCTCGGGAGCGGCCCGGCTGAAGGAGCTCCTCCCGAAGGGGTGAGCGCAGCGCGGAGTCGGGTCCACGGCATCGCGAGGAGGACGAGGCCGGGTCCGGCCGACTCCGGGACCTTCCGTCCACCCGTCTGCCGTCCACCCGTCTGCTCGCAGGGAGGGCCGTCCGTGTGTACGATCCCCGGCGCGGGGCGCGGCGGCTCCGAAAGGTCCCGGGCCGGGGCTTCATGAAGGGCGCCGGGCTCCCGGAACGGGCTGGAGAGTGGAGGATCCGAAGATGGCATCGCCCCCGAATCTCCCGCAGCGGACCCTGCGAGTCGGCGTCCTCTCCCACCTCGCCTCGATGCGCCCCTGGGAGATCCACGACCACGTCACGGCGCTCGCGTTAATGCAGGTCTACGAGACACCCTACCAGTCTCCGCCGGACGGCGGTCCTCCGCGGCCGCTGCTGTTCTCGGAACCGCTCCGGCAGGAGGCCGATCCCCTCGTCGTCTCGGCGCCCGTGCGGCCCGGCGCGAAGTTCTCCGACGGCTCCCCGTGCACGGCGGCCGCCGTCGCGACGTCGTTCTCGCGGGTGCGCGACGTGACGGCGAACGCAGAGGTCCGGGCCCGGGACGGTCGCGTCGAGTTCCGCCTTCGAAAGCCGGATCCCCAGCTGGCGACGACCCTGACCCAGCCGTTCTGTGGCGTCGCGCTCGAGAGCCGCGGGCAGTTCCTCGGCACGGGGCCGTTCCTCGCCCCCGAGGCGCTCGAGGGCGGCGACCCGATCCGCGCCGAGAAGCTGCTCCTTCGGCCGAACCCGCACGCGGCGAAAGCCCCCGCTCTCGGCGGAGTCCTGTTCGAGGTCTACCCCGACGCGGACACCCTCCTCGCCGCCGTCCACGCGGGAGAGGTGCACGTGACCTACGCCCTGACGTTCGGCCACCTCGCCCGGCTCAGGGGCGCGCCCGTGTTCCCGAAGACGCTGGACGGCAGCAGCACCGGAATCCTGTTCCTGAACGTGGAGAGCCCCGCGCTGGCAGACTCCCGGGTCCGACGGGCGCTCTCTGCCGCCATCAGCCGGACCGAGATCGCGCGGGTCAACTACGGGCCGCTCGGCCTCGGCTTCGCGGCAGCGGGTCTCCTGCCTCCGTTCCTGAAGAAGGACGTCCCGATCGGCTCGGTGGACGGCAGCCCCCTCCAGGCCCGGCAGCTTCTGGCGGATGCGGGAGTTTCGGCGCCGGAGCGGCTGAACCTCGTCCTGACCTGGGGCCCCAAGCCCTATCTGCCAGACCCGCAGGCCGCGGCGAAGACGATCGCCGAGAGCCTCCGGCCGCTCGGGACGGAGGTCACGATCATCCAGCCGCGCGACCGTGGCGAGTACGTCGGACACCTCGAACGCGGGAGCTACGACCTCCTCGTCGCGGGTTGGATCGCCGACACGCCGGTTGCCTCCGACTTCCTGGAATCCCTCCTGTCGTCGGTGATGGTCACGTCCAAGTCGGCGCCGCGCGCCTCCGCCTACAACCTCTCGCGGTGGCGGGACCCGGCGACGGACCAGGCCCTCGCGCAGTTCCGCCGCACGAACGACGTGAAGGACCTCGTCCCTATCGCCAGGACGATCCAGGACCAGGGCATCCTCGTACCGCTTCTTCACGGCAAGCTGATCGCCATCTCCCACCGCGACACCCGCAGGTTCCTGCCCTCTCCGCTCGCCCGCTCTTCGTTCGGAGACGTGGATCTCTAGGCGGGTGCCGCGGACCTGCCGCCCGCCGGGCCCCGGTCGGGGCTGGACTAGACTCGCCGCGGGACCGCGGCCCCGGCAGCGACGCGCCGGGAAAGGGAGCCGTTCATGAAGCTGAAGAAGGTCCTGGTCGTCGACGACTCGGAGCTCGTCCACAAGATGCACGGCCTGGTCCTCCAGCGGTACCAGGGTTGCGAGGTCCTCCACACCTACGACGGGAACCAGGCGCTCGAGGCGCTGAACCGCAATCCCGACGTCCAGCTGATCCTCCTGGACATCAACATGCCCGTGATGGACGGCCTGCGATTCCTCGACGTCCGGAAGCAGTCGGGTCTGTTCACCGAGATTCCCGTCATCATCATCTCCACCGAGGGCAAGGAGGCCGACACGGCCCGGGGGATGGCGCTCGGGGCGGCCGGCTACGTCTGCAAGCCGTTCCGGCCGGCCCAGCTGCACGCCGTCATCGACGGTCTGTTCGAGAGCCGGAGCGGGCCCGAGGCGCCGTGAGCGCCGCGAGAGCCAGGCCCCGCGTGCGGCCGCCGGGCCGCGAAGGGTCCCGGTGACGACTCCCGAGTTCCGGGAGATCCTGGAGGACTACGTCTCCTCGAGCCGGGAGCTCCTGGACAGGGCGGAGGAGACCCTCCTCGGCGTCGAGAGCGCCGAGACGACGCTCTCGGGTCTGGACCTCGTCGGCCTCCGGCGCCTCTTCCACACGCTGAAGGGGAACTCCTCGATGATGGGCTTCGACGCGGTGGCCAGCGCCGCCCACGTCATGGAAGACGCCCTGGCGGCGACCGGCGAGGGGAACGCCGCGCCGGATGAAGAGGTCGTCACGCTCCTGCTGGCCGCGATCGGGAAGCTCTCCCAGACCTTCCGCTCGGGCGAGGTCCCCGAGGCGGCGCCCGCCGAGTGGGCGGAGGCGCTCGAGGACCTCTCGCGGCTCGCATCCGAGTCCGGACCCGCTGAGCCGGGTATTCCTCTGCGGGAGTCGCGCGCGGGAGCCCCCGGCGCACCCGCCGAGGACGTCGCCGGGAGCGCCGTGCTCGGCGCCCGGTCGCGCTCCCTTCGGGTGAGCCACGCGAGCCTGGAGCGCCTCCTCGAGCTGAGCGGCGAGCTCCATATCCTTCTCGCGGGGGCCGCCGAGCGGGTCCGGCTGCTGGCCGCCCGCTCCCCGTCGGAGGAGGCCGACGCCGCCTCCGAGAGCATGGAGCTTCTCCTCCGAACGTTCGGGCTTCTGGAACGCGAGGTCTTCGCCACCCGGCTCGTTCCTGTCGGGACGGTTCTCTCCCGCTTCCGCCGCCTCGTCAGGGACCTGGCCCTCGACCTCGGAAAGGAGGTCGACTTCGTGGCCCAGGGGGGAGAGACGACCTTCGACAAGTCCGTCGTGGACGAGCTCGGGGAACCCCTGCTTCACCTCGTCCGCAACGCGCTCGACCACGGTCTCGAGAAGCCCGCGGACCGGGAGGCGCGCGGCAAGTCCCGCCGCGGGACGCTCACGATCGCGGCACGGCAGGCCTCCGGTCTCGCGGAGGTGGCCATCCTCGACGACGGCGCGGGGATCGACCTCGAGCGCGTCCGCCACCGCGGCGCCGAGATGGGGATCCAGACGGCGGACCTGGACGAATCCGCGCTTTTGGCGCTCATCTTTCTCCCGGCCTTCTCGACGCGCCAGGGGGTCAGCTCCCTTTCCGGCCGCGGGGTCGGGCTCGACGTCGTCAAGGCCTCCGTCGAAAGGCTCGGGGGATCGGTGCGTGTCCGCTCCGTGCCGGACCGGGGGACCGAGTTTCGTCTCGCCTTTCCCCTCACGCTCGCCCTGACGAACGCGCTCCTCGTCTCGGTGGACGGGGAGACGTACGCTCTCCCGGTCAGCTTCCTCGAGGAGACCGTCCGGCTGGAGGAGGGCGACCTGCACCGGGTCGCCTCTCACGGCGTGATCTCCGTGCGGGACCGCGTCATCCCCGCCCTGGACGCCGGGTCGTTCCTCGGATCGTCTCGCCCGAAGGCGGGGCCGCGTCGGTACGCGTCGATCCTCGCCGGCGGCGGGCGGCAGAAGGCGCTCCTCGTCGACCGGCCCCTGGAGACCCTGACGATCGTCGTCAAACCCCTCGACGAGTCGTTCGGAAAGCCGCTCGGGATCGGGGGGGCGACTCTCCTCGGCGACGGGCGGGTCGTGATGATCCTCGACGCCGTGGGGCTTCTCGAGTCCCATCTCGAGGAGCTGCAGGTCGCGGCTGGAAGGGAGCTCTGAGAATGGGAGCGGATCCCGAGGTCCCGGGCGGCTCGCCGCCGGCGTCCCTGACGGCCGACGGCGCCGTCGACCTCCTGGCCTTCGCGGACTGGGTCTCGGCCGGGCAGAAGGGCCGCGCCACCAGAGAGGCCGTCGAGGAGAAGACCTACGTCGCGTTCCTGATCGACCGCGAGGAATTCGGCCTGCCGGTCGAGAGCGTGCGCGAGATCCTCCGGGTCGGCGAGGTGACCCGGGTCCCGCAGGCTCCGCCCCACATCCGGGGCGTGACGAACGTGCGGGGCAGCATTCTCCCGGTCGTCGAGATCCGGACCCGGATCGGGCTTCCCCCCCTGGACCCGGGTCCGCGCGCACGTATCGTCGTTCTCGAGCTGGGGGAGCGCGCGCTCGGGCTCCTCGTCGACCGCGTCACGCGCGTGGCGAAGGTCCGGGTCACCGAGATCGAGCCGCCGCCGGCGGAGATCGTCACCACGCGGACGGACTACGTCGTCGGAGTGGCCAAGGGGCCCGAGGGCCTTCTGATTCTCCTGGACCCGGCCAGGACGCTCGTCGTAAGGGCATAGGAGTTCACCATGTTGCGAGAGGTAGGGGCATGAGAGGTTTCCGGAGCCTTCGCGCGCGCCTCGTGGTCTGGTTCCTGCTGGCCATCGTCCCGCTCGCGGGATTCGGTCTCTTCGCCCACCTCCGGGGCGGGGCGTCGATGCGCGGGCTCGTCGGGAACGACTTCCGCGACCGCGCGATGTCGACCGCCGACAAGATCTCCCGGAACCTCTTCGAGCGCTACGCCGACATCGTCGACGTCGTCGAGAACCCGGTGATCGCGTCGGGGAAGAGCACCGCCGAGCAGAGGGGGGCGGTCCTCTCGAACTTCGTGGACAACCGGGCTCCCGTCTACGTCTCCATCGTCATGACGGACACCTCCGGCCGCGTGATCGCGGCGTCCGACTCCCAGCTCCTCGGCACGAACGAGGCGGAGGCGGAGTGGTTCCGCGAGGGGCAGGGCGGGGATCCGTACTTCTCCCCGTCCGTCACCCGTGACGAGCGGGCTGGGGGGCCCGTCGTGTCGTTCGCCTGGCGCGTCGAGGAGGACGGCTCGCGCCGGGTGATCGGCGTCGTCTGCGCGCGCGTCGACTACGGCGCCCTCTTCACCGAGAACCTCGTCAAGAAGGAGACGTTCGGCAAGACCGGGGAGATCCTCGTCGTCGACCCGAAGAGCGGTCTCGTGCTCTGCTCCAGGGACGCCGATGCCGTTCTGAAGGCGAACGTCTCGGCCTGGCCCGCGTTCAAGCTGGCCCTGGCCGCGCCCCACGGCTTCACGACCCAGAGCGACCCGGCGACGGGGAAGGAATACGCGATCGGGTGGGCCACGGAACAGGGCTTCTCGATCTTCTCGGGGCAGAGGGTTCTCGTCTTCGTCCGCCAGGAGGCGGACGAAGCCTTCCGGTCCCTCCGCGAGCTCTTCGTGGCGTTCCTGGTGGCGCTCGCCATCGCGGCGGCGGCGGTCGTCACCCTCGCGTTCCGGGTCTCGTCCGCCGTCTCCCGGCCGCTCCTCTCCCTCGTCGCCGTCGCCGAGGGAATCGCGCGCGGCGAGCTCGCGGAGGTGCCGGAGGGGTCGAGGCAGGACGAGATCGGCCGCCTCTCGCGCGCGATGAGGGGGATGGTCGAGTACCTGCGCGAGATGGCCCGCGCGGCCGACCGCCTGGCGGACGGCGACCTGCGCGAGACGCCGGCGGTGAGGGGAGAGTCCGACACCTTCGGCCTCGCTTTCGGGAGGATGGTCACGACGCTGCGCGACCTCCTCTCGCGCCTTCGGGACGCCTCCCAGCAGGTCGCCATCTCGGCCGAGGAGATTTCCGCCTCCGCCTCGTCGATCCAGCGGGGGGCCGAGTCGCAGGCCGCCTCCTCGGACGAGACCTCCTCCACCCTCGTGGAGATGGCCGCGCAGATCAGCGCCGTCGCCCAGAACACCCAGGCCCTCGCCGCCAACGTCGACGAGACGGCGGCCTCGATCCAGGAGATGGGGACTCTCGTCCAGAGGACCGCCCGAAACTCCGAGGTGCTGCTCGAGGCCGTCGACGAGACGACCCGGACGCTCCAGGAGATCAACGCCGCCATCCAGACGGTCGACGAGAAGGTGCGAACCGTCGACGAGGTTTCTCGCGGAGCGGTCCGGGAGGCGAACGACGGGGGAGGGGTCCTCCAGGGGACGATCCGTTCGATCGGCGAGAAGACCCAGGGGGTCGGCAAGATCGTCAAGGTGATCGAGGCGATCGCCGACCAGACGAACCTCCTCGCCCTCAACGCCGCCATCGAGGCCGCCCGGGCCGGAGACGCCGGTCGCGGCTTCGCCGTCGTGGCCGACGAGGTGAAGAAGCTGGCGGAGCGCTCCGCCCGCGCCACGGAAGAGATCGCGAACGTCATCGACGGGATGCAGAAGGACGTCCACAGCGCCGTCGACATGACCGCCGACGTCCTGGGCGGCATTCTCGGCTCGGTCCAGAAGGCCTCCGGAATGGTCGCCGAGGTCCACCGTCTGACCCAGGAGCAGTCCAGCGGCGCCGTCCGGGTCCTGTCGGTCGCCGAGCGGATCAGCGACGTCTCCCGCCAGGTCTCCACCGCCGCCCAGGAGCAGGCCGCCAGCAGCCAGCAGATCCTGAAAGCCGTCGCGGCGATGAACAGCATGACGCAGCAGGTCGCCGACGCCACCGTCGAGCAGAAGAAGGGGGGCGACATGGTCGTCCGTGCCATGGAGACGATCGCGTCGGTGGCCCGCGCGAACCTCTCCGCCGTCGAGGAGCTGACGCGGGCGTCGGCGGACCTCGCGCACGAGGCCGAGAGCCTCCGCCAGCAGCTCGAGGCGTTCCGGGTCTGAAGAGAGGAGGCGGCTGGATGCGCACGAAGCCTGAAGAGCCCCCGGCGGTTCAGCGTCTCGCGACGGCGCGGGAGTGGTGCCGGTCCGCCGACCCTCTGGTGAGGGGACGCGGCCTCGAGCTCGCCGCGCGGCTCGGCCGGAACGGACACGACCTGGTCTGGGCGGCGCTGGAGGACCGGGACGCCGCCACCCGGCACGCGGCCATCCAGCTCGCGGCGCGAAAGCTCCCCGCCGCCCGCCTGCTGGAAGGCGTCGCCTCCGAGGCGAACTCCGCCCTCCGGACGGCCTGCATCGAGGCGCTGAAGCAGAAGGGCGCCCCGGCCGTGCCCGTGCTCCGGCGCGGCACCGTCTCCGACGATCCGGACGTCGTCCTCTTCACCCTCCAGATCCTCGGCGCCATGCCGGAGGAGGATGCCGCCCCGATCCTCCTCGGGTTCCTGTCGCACCCGGACCTGAACATCGCGCAGGCCGCCGTGGAGAGCCTCGGCGACCTGAAGTGCCGTCGCGCCGTCGGGCCGCTCCTCGAGCTCCTGGAGGGAGACCTCTGGCTGCGGTTCGCCGCGATCCTCTCCCTGGGGCGTATCGGCGATTCCCGCGCGACGCTCGAGCTCTTGAAGATGACGGGAGACGAGTCGCTCGGAACGACGGCGCTCGAGGCTCTGGGCCGGATCGGCGACCCGTCCGCGATCGAGCCCCTCTGCCGCGAGCTGGTCCGCGAGGACCGCTTCCCGCAGCGGGACGCCTTCCTCGCCGCCACGGGGGAGTGCCTGGCGAAGGCGGGATCGGAGGCGCCGGGCCTGCGCGACCCGGCGGTCCTGACCGCGCTGCGAGGGGAGCCTCTCCGCCGGTACCTGCGGGACTGCCTGGCGTCCGAGAACCCCGACCTCAGGTCCGCCGCCAACCGGCTCGTTCGCGCCTACGGCGACGAGAAGCTCTTCGCCGGGCTCGTCGAGCATCTCGACCAGCCGGCCCTCGCGGCCGAGACCGTCGCCTTCCTGGGCTCGCTCCCGGAAGCGCATGGCGCGGAGTCGATTCTCAGCGCGGCCACCGCACACTTCCGGGCGAGCGTGCGGTCCGCCGCCCTCTGGGTCCTGGGCCTCCGGTCCGAGCCGTGGGGCGATGCGCTCATCACGGCCGAGCTTTCGGACCCCGACCCGATCGTCCTGGCGGGCGCCGTCCGGGCCCTTGCGAGACGGCGGCCGGCCGGCACCTTCGAGAAGACGCTTCCGCTCCTCTTCCACGACTCCGAGCTGGTGAGGAACCGCGCCCTCGAATCCCTCCCGTACCTCGCCCGGCCGGCGGACGTCGAGCTCCTGGGAAGGCTCGTCGAGGAGACGGAGCCGGGGGAGAGACTCCTGTCCTACGTCGAGATCTCCCGGCGCCTCGACCGGGAGCCATTCGTGGCGCGCTGGCTCGCCAGGATCCCGGGTGCCCCGACGGACGTCCTGCGGTGCATCCTCAGGGCCCTCGGCGAGGTGACCGGGCCGGAGGTGATCGCCCGCCTGAGGCCGCTCCTCACGCACTCCGAGCCGAGCATCCGGACGCTGGCGATCGAGTGCCTGGCCCATCCCGCCAACGCCGAAGAGATCGGCCCCCTCCTGCGGGGGCGGCTCGCCGTCGACCGCGACTGCGCCTACTACGTCGTGCGGGCGCTCGGCCGCCTCCGGTACGGCGAGGCGGCCTCCGATCTGCTGACGCTCTACCCGAAGGCGGCCGCGCTCGAGAAGGTCGCGATCGTCGAGGCGCTCGGCGCGATCGGGACGCCGGCGGCCGTCCACTTCCTGGAGGGGGAGCTGCACGGCCGGGACCGCGAGCGCCGGCGCGCCGCGGCGGCCGCTCTCGCCAAGCATCACCGGGACGGGCGGATGGCGACGTTCCTGAAGCTGGCCCGCGCGGAGGACTGGTCGCTCAGGAACACGGCCGCCTGGGCGCTCGGCGAGATCGGCTCGGCGAAGGCGGCTCCTGCGCTGCGGAAGCTGGCGGGCGACCCGGAGGACGTCGTCGCCCGCACCGCCCGCTGCGCCCTCGAGAAGCTGGGGAGCTGAGGGCGGCGTGGAGGGCGGACCCGGCCCCTTCGACCACCGGACGACCGGCATTCCGGCGATGACGGACGAGGAGTGCCGCCTCTTCTCTGGATTCGTCAGTGACCGGTTCGGGCTGAACGTCTTCGAGGCGCAGCGGGACCGGGTCCGCTTCCGCCTGAAGGAACGCCTCGAGGCGCGCGCGATGACCTCGTTCCTCGAGTACTACCGCTTCCTCGTCCTCTCTCCGCGAGCCAGCGAGGAGCTTCCCTTCCTCGTCGAGGCGCTGACGAACAACGAGACCTACTTCCTGCGGGAGCGCTACCAGCTCGACTGGTACTTCGGCGAGGTGCTCCCCAGCCAGGTCCGCGAGCGCCCCCCCGGCGAGCCGGTGAGGGTCCTCTCCGCCGGGTGCTCCTCGGGCGAAGAGGCGTACTCGCTGGCCATCGTGCACCACGAGAACCAGTTCCGGTGCCTCGGCCGCCCTCTCGAGATCCACGCCATCGACCTGAACCCCAGCCGGATCCGGCAGGCGGAGGTGGCCGAGTACGAGGGGCACTCCTTCCGGGCGGCGTCGCCCGAGGCGAAGGAACGGTACTTCGCCGCCACGGCGACGAACGGACGGCTTCGACTGAAGTCGTGGCTGAAGGCGCCGGTGAGGTTCCGGGTGCTGAACCTGATGGAGCTCTCCAGCGCCTTCCCCGAGGGGTATTTCGACGCGGTCTTCTGCCGGAACGTGCTGATCTACTTCAGCGAATCGACGATGCAGAGGGCGTGTGCCCTCTTCCACCGGGTTCTCAGCCGGGGCTCCCCGCTCTTCCTCGGGCACTCCGAGTCCCTGCTGGGACGGACGCGGCTCTTCCGGCCCCAGCGGGCCACCGACTTCATCTACTACACCAAGGCGGTCGCGTGACCGGGCGCGGGACGGAATGACCGCCGACCCGGGCTCCGGCGCCTGGATTCGCCAGGCGCGAATCCTCGTCGTCGACGATTCGACTTTCGTCAGAAAGGCGCTCCGCAAGGTCTTCGAGGCGTCTCCCGGGCTGTCGGTCGCAGGCGAGGCGGGCGACGGACACGAGGCGGTCCGGATGTGCGCCTCGCTCGTCCCGGACATCGTGACGCTCGACATCCAGATGCCCGGGATGGACGGTCTCGCCGCTCTCCGGGAGATCAAGCACCGATGGCCGGTCCTTCCCGTCCTGGTCCTCGCCTCGGCCACCAGCAACGGTCCCGAGGTGGTGATGGAGGCCCTGTCGCTCGGGGCCTTCGAGTTCGTGGACAAGGCGCGCTTTCGGTCCATGGACTTCCAGCTGATGGGCGAGGAGGTGGTGAAGAAGGTCCGGGCCGGGCTGACGGGGCTGGTGGAGCCCCGCCCCCCGGCGTCCCCCCCCCCGGCACCTGCCGTTCGCCCCGCGGCGCACGGGAGCGCCCCCGGCGCGAGTCCCCTGAGCCGGCAGGCGGAGGCGATCTGCATCGGGACCTCCACGGGAGGGCCGGCGGCCTTGCAGGTGATCCTCGAGCGGCTCCCCGCCGGGTTTCCGTTTCCCGTCGCGATCGTTCAACATATGCCGATGGGGTTCACCGCGGCTTTCGCCGAGAGGTTGAATCAGTGCTCGCGCCTCGAGGTCAGGGAAGCCCGGGGCGGTGAGGCCTTTCGGCCCGGCGGGGTCTTCCTGGCCCCGGCGGGGCAGCACCTCGTCTTCGTGCGGCGCCCTTCCGGACCGGTCCTCTCGCTCACCAGCGAGCCCTCGGGCGGAGCGCACGTCCCTTCCGTCGACGTCCTCTTCTCCTCGGCCGCCGACGTGTTCGGCTCCCGGGCGATCGGCGTCGTCCTGACCGGGATGGGGAGCGACGGACGGGAAGGGGCGCGGGAGCTGGCCGCCCGCGGGGCCACGCTCGTGGCCGAGTCGGAATCGAGCTGCGCGGTCTACGGGATGCCGCGAGCGATCGTGGAGGCGGGTCTGGCGAGCGTCGTCTGGAGCCTGGACGAGATCGCCGCCGGGCTCTGCCGCCTGGCCGGGGAGCCGTCCGGGCAGGCGGGCGCGCCGTCATGAGCGAACCGAAGGGCCCCGACGGTCCCGACACCCTCCGGAACCTCTTCCGTTCCATCGAGGAGCGGAGCCGGGGAATCGAGGAGGACGCCGTCCTGCTCCAGGAGCAGCTCCGCAAGCGGGTGGACGACCTTCGGCGGGACCTGGCGAGCGCAGAGTCGCTCCTCGTGACGACCTACGAGTCCGCGTTGCGCGACCGGGAGAAGCTGAAGAGGAAAGCCGAGCTGCTCGAGGCCGAGAACCGCGACTTCGCGCAGCGCTACGTCGATCTGGAAGACCACTCGACGAGCCTGACGAACCTCTACGCGGCGACCTTCCAGCTCCACTCCTCGCCCGACCCCGACGCGGTCGTGAGGACCATCGTCGAGATCGCGGTGAACCTCATCGGCGCCGCCGAGTTCATCCTCTACCTCGTCGACGAGGTCAAGGGGGATTTCACCGTGGCCGCGCGGGAGGGGGACCTCCCGCCCAAGGGGCCGCGGCACGCGGCGCTCGACGAGCCCGTCGAGCGCGCGGCGGTGGAGCGGCGCCGGACGGTCTTCCTCGAGGAGACCGCGCCGGTCGTGGCGGGGGAGCCGAAGGGGGCCATCTGCTGCGCACCCCTCTTCTTCCGCGACCGGCTGGTCGGCGCCCTGTCGATCTACGCGCTCCTCTCCCACAAGGCGACCTTCTCGCAGCTCGACCGTGAGCTCTTCGACCTCCTGGGTGAGCAGGCCGCGCTGGCGATGGTCTCGTCCCTGGCCTACGTCGCCGTCGAGCGGAAGCTGAAGACCGTCCAGAGGTTCATGGACCTTCTGAAGACCTGATCGTGACCCAAGCGTTCCAGCCCCACGACAATTCGACGATCCTCGAGGGCCAGCTGGAGGACTTCCCTCTCGGCGACATCCTCCAGGTTCTCCAGGTCAGCGGCAAGAGCGGCGCCGTCTTCCTCACCCGGGACGACTCGGCGACCGGCATCGTCGTCTTCCGAAACGGGCAGATCGTCCAGGCGCTGACGAGCGAGTCGCACCAGACCCTCGGCGAAAGGCTCGTCCAGGCAGGAGAGGTTTCTCCCGTGAAGCTCCACGAGGCGCTGGGGCACCTGGCCCGCTACCCCGGGATGAGGCTCGGCGATGCCCTCGTCGACCTCGGCTTCACGACGCGCCGAAGGGTCGAGGGCGTGGTCAAGGAGCAGATGGCCCAGGCGATCGAGCAGATGATGTCCTGGGAAGACACCCAGTTCGTCTTTCGGGTCGGCGTCGTCTCTCTCGGGCGGGGCGTGCCCGATTTCACCGCCGACCTCGTCCTCGACGAGGGGGTCGAGCCGCGCCACCTGCTGCTGGAGGCGAGCCTCCTCCAGGACAAGCGCCACCTCGAGGTGGAGCGGTCCCGCCGGGCGATCGAGGTGAACGGGCCGGCACAGGCGGACGCGAGGAGCCTGGCATCGGGCCGCGTCGAGGAGGCGCGAGACTCCACCGTTCGGCCGGGCGCCGAGGCCGGGACCGTGCAACCGGCTCGCTGGTTCGACCCTTCCAGCGTCGCGGGCCCCGACCCGGCGGAGACGGACAGGGCGAGATCGGCCGTCACCTTCCTCTCGCTCACGGAGGAGCTGTTCGCCGCGCAGGGCCGGGGGGAGATGGGTCTCCTCCTGCTCCGTTACGCCAGCGAGCTCTACTCCGACGGTGGCCTCGTCATGCGCGACAAGGACGCCTTCCGCCTGCTGGGCCAGTTCGGGAGCGGCATCGGCTGCGTCCCGGAGCGGGACGCGGCCCCGAAGACCCACTACTCGCCGGGAGAGAGTCCCCTGTTCGACCTGATCGTCCAGGACGGGAAGGCCTACACCGGGCTCGTCGAGCCGACCTCGCGCGGGGGGCTTGCGCCGACGGCGACGGACGCTCCCGGAGCGATACCCGTCCTGGCGGTTCCGCTCAGCGTCCTCGGGACGGTCTCCCTGATCCTCGTCTGCCAGACCCCGCTGGGAAAAGAGCCCGAGGCCCGGGCCCTCCTCGTCCTGGCGCGCCAGGTGGCGGTGACCCTGGAGAACCTCACGCTGAGGGAGGTCGCGCGGCGGATGCTGGCCTGACGGGCCGCCTCCGCGGAAGACGCCGCAGGCGTCGGAAACCCCGGGGAGAGGCCGCTCAGCCTTCCTTTGCGGACAGGAAGTCGACCACCACCCTGGCGAGAGACGAGGCCTTCCAGTCGTCCTCGCGCACACTGGAGGAGATCTCGACGGTTCCGCCGCCGGCCCGGTTCGCCTCGAGCGTCATCGTCGTTTCGAATCGGGCTCGTTCCGACCGGCGTGCGTCGAGGCACCGGATGCTCAGCGCGGCGTAGTGGGGCTGGCTGTCGGTGTTCGTGTAGTGGAAGACCCAGGTGACCGTGATGTTTCCCTGGACGGGACGGGACGTTTCTTTCAGCTCGATCGCCTTCACCGCCACGGCCCAGTCCCGGGCGGCGTACGACGCGTTCGCGACCTCGATCCGTCGGGCGCCCTTGGGGATCTGGACCAGGACGTTGCTCCGGGTCCAGACCGTTGCCGTCAGGGGCGTGGCGAGAAGGAGCGCGAAGGCCACCGCCGCGACGCGTGTCTCGTGTCGCCACGTGCCTGTCCGCCAGGCTCCCGGAACCGGTGTCGGCACTCTCGTCACGCGCGGCAACTATATATCTCCCGTCGCACGGCCCGGAGTGGACTCCTTGCGGCGAGCGGGCGCCCGGGCCACGCGAACCCTGACGCCGCCGGGGCCATCGGGAGCCATCGCCCGAAGGGCCGAGGAGCCGTCAGGAGAGGGGCTCGACCTCGCTCAGCCGGCGAAGGTCGATGGCGAGGTGCTCCCCCTCCTTCGGCGAGTCGAAGATCCCGACGAAACGCGCGTTCCAGACGATCTCGTCCGGCTTGTAGGAGGTGCGCGTGTGGACGGTCTGGGAGAAGGTCTCGTCGATTCCGGAGAGGAGGATCAGGAGCTCGGCGTCCGCGGCCCGCACCCCGTCCGCGTCGAGCTCCCAGAGCGGGCTCGTCTCGTCGATCGGGTGGACGACCGTCCAGCTGAGCGGGAAGAACATCACCTCCGCCCGCTCGAGCGTCAGATTGTCGAACTTCCGCACCTTGCGTCCGTTCTCGGTCACGAAGTGGCCCAGCATCACCCGGGCCCGAAGGTCGATGAGCTGGTTCGTCCGGCCGTTGGCGACGCGGAACATGAGGGCCGTGATGCCGCGGTACGGCGCGACGACCGCGCTCCGGCTGAAGAGGATCTGCGCCGTCGGTCGCGAGAAGCGGGCGAACAGGAGGCCCGTCGCCATCGCCACCCAGAGAAGGCCCACGAGCGCCTCCGCCGTCATCACGACGTTCGCCAGGACGCCGACGGGAGTGATGTTGCCGAAGCCGATCGTCGAGAACGTCTCGACGCTGAAGAAGAACGCGCGGGCGAAGCCGGTGCCGAGGTTCTGCACGCCTTCGAGCGCGGCGGGGCCGCACGCGAGGAAGGCGAGGGCGAAGACGCCGTTCGCGAGGAGGTAGGAGCCGAGGAGAACCACGTGGAAACGCGTCCACGACATCGTGAGGAGGACGTGGTAGGGGCTCAGCGAATCCAGGAACGGCAGGCCGCGCCGCACGACGTTGAAGCTGCCGTCCTTGTTGAGGAAGCGCTCGCGGCTCCGTTCGGCCACGACGGAGCCGAGCCCCAGGTCCTTCTCCTCGTCGCCGCGCCGCCAGCCCATCGCGGCCGAGGATAGCCGGACGAAGGACCGCTGTCCGCCCCTCGGGGGGATACTTCCCCCATGAGCCAGCACGCCGCCAGCCACCGCCACGACCTCGCCGCCATCGCCCACCGCGCGATGCGCGAGCGCGGGTTCGCTCCCGACTTCGAGCCCGGGGTCCTCGCCGAGGTGGAGGCGCTCGACGCGGGCGCCGCCGACGGGGACGGGGCGATCCGGGACCTGACCGGCCTCCCCTGGTTCTCGATCGACAACGACGACTCCCGCGACCTCGACCAGCTGTCGGCTTCCGAGCGACTCCCGTCGGGAGCGGTCCGGCTGCTCGTCGCCATCGCCGACGTGGACGCCCTCGTCCGCGACGGCTCGAAGGTGGATGGCCACGCGCGGACGAACACGACCTCGGTCTACACCGTGGGCGGCACCTTCCCCATGCTTCCCGAGCGGCTCTCCTACGACCTCACCTCGCTGAACGAGGACGGGGACCGGCTCGCGATCGTCATCGAGCTGGTGGTCGAGCCCGGGGGCGCCGTCTCGAGCTCGAGCGTGAGCCGCGCCCGGGTCCGAAACCACGCCCGGCTCACCTACGACGCGGTCGCGGCCTGGCTGGACGGCGAGGGTCCGATGCCCGATCGGATCGCCGCGACTCCGGGAATGGAGGAGCAGGTCCGGATGCAGGACGAGGTCGCGCAGGCGCTGAAGGAGGTCCGGCGCGAGCAGGGCTCGCTCGTCCTGCAATCGACCGAGGCGCGCCCCGTCTTCGACGGAGGCGCCCTCGTCGACCTCCTGCCGCAGGAGCCGAGCCGCTCCAAGGAGCTCATCGAGAACCTGATGGTGGCGGCGAACGGGGCGACGGCGCGCTTCCTCGCAAAGAAGGGGCTTCCTTCCCTCCGCCGCGTCGTGCGGGAGCCGGCGCGCTGGGCGCGGATCGTCGCGGTCGCGGCGGAGTACGGCGAGGCGCTCCCTCCGGAGCCCGACAGCCGTGCGCTCGCGACGTTCCTGGCGGGACGCCGGAAGGCGGATCCCCTCCGTTTCCCGGACCTCTCCCTCGTGATCGTGAAGCTCATGGGGGCGGGCGAGTACGTCGTCGAGAGGCCGGGGGAGGAAGCCCCCGGGCACTTCGGCCTCGCCGTGAAGGACTACACGCACTCCACCGCGCCGAACCGCCGCTACCCCGACCTCCTGACGCAGCGGCTCCTGAAGGCGGCCCTGGCCGGCTCGACGTCTCCCTACACGGTGGCGGCGCTCGACGACCTGGCGCGGCACTGCACCGAGAAGGAGAACGACGCGAACAAGGTCGAGCGGCACCTCAGAAAGTCGGCCGCCGCGCTCCTCCTCTCCGCCCGGATCGGCGACCGGTTCGACGGGGTCGTCACCGGGGCCAGCGAGAAAGGAACCTGGGCGCGGCTCTTCTCGCCGCCGGTCGAGGGGCGGATCGAGCGGGGCGCGGCCGGGCTCGACGTCGGCGACCGGGTGACGGTGACGCTCCTGTCGACGGACGTCGAGCGGGGGTTCATCGACTTCGCGCGGCTGAGGTAGCGCCGCCGCGGGCGCCCTTCAGGGGGCGGTCGCGGCCGGGGCGAGAATCTTCACGACGACGACCGTCCGGTCGTCGTCGGGGTCGTCGCCGCCCGTGAGGGCCCGCCATTCGGAGAGGACCGATTCGAGGACCTCGTGCGGTCCCTTGCCGCCGGAGCGCGCGAGCGCCTGCTCGAGCCTCTCGAAGCCGAACGCCTCGCTCCCGTCGGGAGTCATCGCCTCCACGACGCCGTCGGAGAGGAGCACCCAGACCTCGCCGTCGACGAGCGGGACGGTGACCGTCACCCGGTCGACCGGCCGCCCCGCGCCGAGGGGCTTCGAAGGGTTCTCGACCGAGGTGACCGTTCCGTCGGGAGCGACGCGGTAGGGGTAGATGTGCCCGGCGTTCGTGAACTCGGCCGTCCGGCCCACGAGGTCGAACCTCACGTGGGCGAGGGTGACGAACGCCCGCCGCTCCGTCGTCCGGCGGACTTCTTCGTCGAGGTGGGCGAGGAGGGTCGGCGTGTCGGTCCCGCCGCGCGAGAGGGCCGACAGGCTCGCGAGCGCCGAGGCCATGACGATTCCCGCGGGGAGGCCGTGCCCTGCGACGTCGGCGATGACGACGGTCAGGCGCGTCTCCCCTTCGCCGAGGAAGTGGTAGAAGTCGCCGCCGATCGCGGCGGCGGGGCGGAAGTCGGCCGCGAGCTCGACGCCGGGGAAGGCGAACTCCGGAGAGGGGAGGAGGCGGCGCTGGAGGTCGCGTGCGATCGCCAGCTCCCTCCCGAGCGCCTCGGCCTCGGCCCGGGCCGCCATGCTCGTCTCCAGGTGCCCCGCCATGTCGTTGAAGCTGTTCACCAGGCCCGCGAGCTGGTCGCGGCCGCGGAGCTTCTCCCGGACGCCGAAGTTCCCTTTCTCGATCTGGGCGAAACCGTGCGAGAGGCGCCGGGCGGCTCGGGCGATCCGAAAGACGAGGACCGAGGCGACGAGGAGGGCCAGGAAATAGACGATCCCCGTGGCGACGCCGAGGGACTTCAGGAGGGCGACCGCGATGGAGCCCGCCCCGTCTCCGGAGCTCGCGAGGCGGGTCCCCGCCGAACAGGCTCAGGAACTCGGCGGGTATCGAGGTCCTGACGAGGAGGGCGGCCCCCTCGTCTTTCTCCGCGGCCCCGGTCGCCGCGTCGAGGGTCGGGAGGTCGAGCGGCAGGAACCAGACGACCAGCCCGTGGTCCGCGGGGCCGGGCTTCTTGCCGCCCCGCTCTTTGCGCTCGTCCGTGTTGAGCGACGAGAAATGCGTCGTTCGCCCGGGGGACGTGACCTTGACCGTTCCCTTTTTCCCGTCCACCCCCGCGGACGTCTCCCCGGCGTTCTTTTCGGTCTTTCCCAGCCCGAACCGCACGTTCAGTCCCGCTTCGGCCGAGAGCTCGTCCTCGAGCCCGACGTCGGCGTTCCGGTAAAGGTGCAGGAGGCCTGCCTTCGTTCGTCGCGCCACGAGGAGGAAGTACTTCTCTCCGCCCCGAACGAACGCGCGGAGACCCTTCTCCCCGACGGCGAGCTTTCCGAGATCGGTTCCGAGCGGGCCTTCCCCTTCGGCGGGGCCGGTCGTGGGAAGGAGGGCCCATCCGTCGAACGAGCCGCTCCCGGTGGCCGCCTCGGGGCGGCGGATCCTCTCGCGCCCCGCGAACTCCGACGCCTTCGCCTCGAGGGCGTCGAGGCGGGCGAGGAGCCGCGTCTCGGCCCGGCGTGCCCCGGACTGGCCCGCCAGGATGAAGAGCGCCGCCGCGATGAGCCCCGCCACGAGGAGGAGCGGGAGGACGCCGATGAGAAGGTAGGAGACGAAGAGTCGGCTGCCGACTCTCCAGAGGAGGCCGCGCAGGAGATGGCGGAGGGCGCTGACGGCGAAGATGGGGGCCGCGAAGACGATCGCGAGAACCCCGACGAGCTTCACGAAATCGGCGAATCCGGATTCGCCGCCCAGATTCGCGAGGAGGATGCCGGCGAGGAGCGCGAGGCCCGAGACCTTGAACGTCCGGGTGACGGTCAAAGAAAACTCCCGCGGCCGAGGGCCGCCCGTTTCGAGATCCGTCGAGATTACCTCGTCCCACCGCCCCCGTGGTCCCAGCCTAAGATCTCCGGGAACGCCGTGGCATGACCTTCACCGAGATCCTCGCCCTCGCTGCCCTCGCGCTCGACGCCGTGGCGCTCGTCCACGCGGTGACGCGCCACCTCGGGGTCGCCTCGACGCTCGCCTGGATCTTCTTCATCCTCTTCCTTCCGGGTGTCGGCCCTCTGACCTACTTCCTCCTCGCGAGCCCCCGCATCCGGACGACCCGCCGCCGCCGGCGGCTCGCCGGGCAGGCGGTGCGCGCCGCCATCCAGAGGAGCCTCGGGAGCGAGCCCCTTCCAGCGGAGGTGAACCACGCCTCGCCGCTGGCCCGGTCGGTCCTCTTCCTCGGAATGCGCCTGACGGGCCTTCCGCCGCGGGCGGGAAACCGCGTCGAGCTCCTCCTCGACAACGAACGGGCCTTCGATTCGAAGACCGAGGCGATCCGCGGGGCCCAGCGCTCGGTCTGGGCCGAGTACTACATCGTCGAGGACGACGAAACCGGCCGGGCCTTCCTGGCCGAGCTCGCGGAGCGGGCGCGGGCGGGATGCGACGTGAGGCTCCTCTACGACGCCGTCGGCTCTTCCGGCATCCCGGAGGAGAGCCTCGAGGCGCTCCGCACGGCGGGCGGGAAAGCCGAGGCGTTCCTGCCGGTGAACCCGCTCCGCAGGCGCTGGTCGGCCCACCTCAGAAACCACCGCAAGCTCCTCGTCGTGGACGAGCGGATCGGCTTCACCGGGGGGATGAACGTCGGCGACGAGTACGCGCGCGGCGCCTGGATTCTCTCCGGCGCCGGGCGACGACACCGGAACCGCCCGTGGCGCGACGCACACCTCAGGGTCACGGGGCCGGCGGTCTTCGACCTGGCGACCGTCTTCGCCGAGGACTGGACCTTCGCCTCGGGCGAGCGGCTCGTCCCGTCGAGCGTCCCGCTCCCCGTGCCCGGTGGTTCGGCCGTCGCCGTCCTTCCGAGCGGCCCCGACCAGGTCGCCAACGCGAACGCCCACACCTATTTCGCCGCCCTCTCCGGCGCCCTCGAGCGCTGCTGGCTGACGACCCCCTACTTCGTCCCCGACGAGCCGACGGTGCACGCCCTCTGCAACGCCGCCTATCGGGGTCTCGACGTGAGGGTCCTCGTCCCGGCCGAGAGCGACGTCCCGGTCGCGCAGGCGGCCGGGCGCTTCTTCTACGGCCCGCTCCTGCGCTCCGGGGTCCGGATCTTCGAGTACCTCCCGGGCTTTCTCCACGCCAAGACCGTCGTCGTCGACGGCTCCTGGGCCCTCGTCGGCTCGGCCAACCTCGACTTCCGGAGCTTCTCCCTCAACTTCGAGCTCGGCGCCCTCGTCTTCGACCGCGCCTTCGCCACGCTCCTCGAGGAGCGCTTCACGCGAGACCTCGCCCAGAGCCGCGAGGTCTCGCTCGCCTCCGTCGAGCGGCGCGGATTCGCCGAGCGGGCCCGGCTCGGTCTCGCCCGCCTTCTCGCCCCGCTCCTCTGAAGGACCCCCCGTTCATGCAGTTTCCCTCGCTCCTCATCGCCGGCCTCCTCGCGACCTTTCCGCTCCTCGCCGCGGATGTGGCGATCCACGACGTCCAGGGGCCGGGGGCCGAGAGCCCGCGCGCCGGCCAGTCCATCTCGACGACGGGTGTCGTCACGGCCCGCAGGACGAACGGCTTCTTCCTTCAGGCGCCCGACACGGAGGCCGACGCGGACCCCCTCACCTCAGAAGGCGTCTTCGTCTTCACCTCGTCGATGCCCCCGTCCTCGGCGGCCGTCGGGAACCGCGTGCGGGTGACGGGGACGGTCCTCGAGTACCGGCCGTCGTCCGATCCGGCGAGCCCGCCCCTGACCGAGATCGCCGGGAACCCGGGCGTCACCTTCCTCTCGTTGGGAACCGCGCTCCCGTCGCCCGTCGTCCTCTCGGCCGCCGACCTCTCGCCCTCCACCCCTTCCGGCCGACTCGAGCGCTGCGAAGGGATGCGGGTCCGCGTCGACTCGCTCCTCGTCGTCGCGCCGACCGGCGGGACGGTCGACGAGGCGAACGGGACCGCCATGTCGAACGGCGTCTTTTTCGGAGTCCTCACCGGAACGCCCCGCCCGTTCCGCGAGGCGGGGGCCGACGCGGGGATCGCTCTCCCCGCGGGGAGCCCCTGCTGCGTGCCGCGCTTCGACGGCAACCCCGAGCGGCTCCGCGTCGACAGCGACGGCCTGATCGGCGTCGCCGCTCTCGACGTCGCCGCGGGGTCGACCCTCGCGGGCCTCGTCGGCCCGCTCGACTACGCGTACCGCACCTACACGCTCCTCCCGGAGAGCGTGCCGGCCGTATCCGGAGCGTCCACCGCCCGGGCGGTTCCGCATCCCCGGTCGGGCGAGCTGACGGTCGGCTTCCTGAACCTCGAGTATTTCTTCGACGCGACCCCCTCCGCCGCCGGCCCGACGCTGACCCCCGAGGCGTACGAGACCCGGCTGAAGAAGGCCTCCCTCGCGATCCGGACGATCCTCCGCACGCCCGGCGTCCTCGCGGTCGCCGAGGTCGAGAGCCTCCCGGTCCTCCAGGCGCTCGCGGCGCGCATCTCCGCCGACGCGCTCGCCGCGGGCGGGAACGACCCCCGCTACGCCGCCTTCCTCGAGGAGGGGAACGACCAGAGCGGAATCGACGTCGGCTTCCTCGTCGCCCCCGCCGTCCGGGTCGGCTCGGTCGTCCAGGAGGGGAAGGCGACGACGTACCTCGACCCCGTCGCCGGCACCGCGGCGACGCTGAACGACCGGCCGCCGCTCGTCCTGGCCGCCCGGGCCACCGCCCCGGACGGGACCGAGGTCCCCTTCACCGTCGTCGTGAACCACCTCCGCTCCCTCACCGGCGTCGCGGAAGATTCCTCCACCGGCCGGCGGGTCCGCGCCAAGCGGCAGGCGCAGGCGGAGTACCTCGCGGGCCTCCTCTCGCGCCTCCAGGCGGCGAGCCCCGACGTGCCCCTCCTGGCGGTCGGCGACTTCAACGCCTTCGACGTGAGCGACGGCCTCGTCGACGTCCTCGGGACCGTCCGCGGCGCGCCGGCCCCCGCCGACCAGGTCGTCGTGAACCGGAGCGTCGACCTCGTCGACCCGGATCTCGTCGACCTCGGCGCCGTCGACGCCTTCCTCCCGCCCGCCGAGCGCTACTCGTACGTCTTCGACGGGAACGCCCAGCTCATCGACCACGTCCTCGCGTCGCGCGCCGCGGCGGCCCGCGTAACGGGCCTTGCGGCGGCGCGCCTGGGCGCCGACTTTCCGGAGACGTGGCGGGGAGATCCGGCGCGCGTCGAGCGGCTGACCGACCACGACGGCCTCGTCGTGAGGCTCCGCCTCGGCGCGGGAATCGGGAGCTCCCCGGCGCCTCCGCAGCCCGATCCCCTCACGCCGGCCCCGCGCCGGGCGAGGGTCCTGGAGGAGATGCCATGAACCCAGACCCGATCGCCCTCCTCGAAGCGGCCCGCCGCACCCGTCCCGGAGCCCGCGCCGCCGAGACGGCGCTCGCGGCGGCCGTCTCCTTCGAGCCGGAGGACGCGGCCTCTCTCGCGCGCCTCCACGACGCCCTGCTCTTCCTCCGCGCCTACCCGCACTCGCCCCGCGTTCTCACCCTCGCCGACGAGGCGCTCTCCCGCACGGCCGATCACGTCGCCCGGCTCGAGGCCGCCTCCGCCGACCTCGCCCCGCTCGACGACACGTCCGTCTCCGGCCTCGCCGGAGTCCCGATCGCGATGCCCTTCTCGTGGGCCGCCGCCTCGTGGCTCGCCCGGCGCGATCCGGAGCGCCTCCGCGTCGACTGGGACGCCGAGGACCTTCCCGATCGCCTCGCGGCCTTCCTCCCGCGCTTCATCCCGGCCCTGGAGGAGCAGGCGCGCGTCGACGCGAACGTCCCCTTCCGCGACTTCGTCGACGCGGCCCGCGGCGCGGTCCCCGACGCCCGGTGGCTCGTCGCGCGGGTCGCGTCGCTCCCGTACCCCGGCTCCGTCAAGGCCGAGCTCTGGGAGGCGACCGGCCTCCAGCTCTCCTGGCAGCCCCTCCCCACCGACTCCCGCGGCCTCTCGAGGTTTCCCTCCCCCGAACCGTTCTGTTCCGACGCGCCGCTCCTCTCCCGCCGCGACGTCTCCGTCGTCGCGGAGCTGGCGGCGCCCCCTCCCCGCGCCGTCCGGTTCTCCCGCCGCGAAGGCGAGGCCGTTCTCGACGCGGCCCGCGCGGCGATGGCCGTCCGCTACCGCGAGCTCCCGGCCTTTTCGGCGGGCGATCCCTCCTCGGTGTTTCGCTTCGACGTCGGCCGGGGCGTCTCGATCTTCGTCACGGGCCTCTCCCGCGAGGAACGCCTCCCGCTTCGCGCCGCCTTCGGCACCCTCTTCGCGCGCAACGGCGTCCTCGTCGGCTACGGAGACCTCCACGCCGCCTTCTCGCGCGCCGACGTCAGCCTCAACGTCTTCTACGCCTTCCGCGACGGCGAATCCGCCTGGCTCTACGCCCGGCTCCTCGCGGTCGTCCGGGCCGTCACCGGAGCGGCGCAATTCGCCGTCGACCCGTACCAGGTCGGCCTCGGCAACGAAGAGGCGATCGCTTCCGGCGCCTTCTGGTTCTACCGCAAGCTCGGTTTCCGCTCCTCCGACCCCGCCCTCGAACGCCTCGTGGCCCGCGAGGAGTCCCGTCTCGCCGCCTCGCCCGGCGGCCGGACGCCGCCCGTCCTCCTCCGCCGTCTCACCACCGCTCCGCTCCTCCTCGACGTCCCGGGCGAAACCTGCCGCATCCCCGACACCTTCCGCCTCCCGCACCTCGGCCTCGCCGCCGCCCGCCGCATGGCCGCCTCGGGCCTCTCTCCCGAGGGCTTCCGCACCCGCGCGGCCCGCCGCGTCGCGCGAGCCCTCGGTCTCGCCCGCCTCGACGTTCCCACGCGCGAAGCGCTCCTGCGTCTCGCCCCGCTGCTCGCCCTCGTCGACGACCTCGCCTCGTGGCCAGAGGCCGAGAAACGCGCCCTCGCCTCGCTGATTCACGCGAAGGCCGGCCGGGACGAGCTTCCCTGTTCCCGCCTCTTCCGAAGCCTGGGCCGCTTCGAGCGGGCAGCCGTTCTGGCCGCGGCCGGCTCGGCGTGACCCGAGAGGGCCCCGCCGCGACGGTTCACTTCCCCAGGATCGTCGAAAGGGGCAGCGTGTACTCGAGGTTCAGGCGATAGTCGTCGAAGTCCCGCCCGTAGATCGTCCCCTGGTCGAGCGCGGAGCTGACGTACGCGTAGCGGGCCCGCAGGCGCAGCCCTTTCAGCGGACCCTGGAGCCGGTAGCTGGCCTCCAAGTTGAACTCGTGCTGGTCGAGCGCACTCATGCCGAGCGCCGGTTCGGAGACCCAGCTCTTCGTCCGGTCGACGGCGAGCGTGAGACCGGGAGCTCCGAGGGGCGTGAAGTCGGCCGTGAACCCGGCGAGCCAGGACCTCTCACCCGCGAGGTCGTTGTCCTCCTCCATGATCGAGGTGTAGCCGGGGTAGAGGCCGAAGAGGTTCAGGAACGCTCCGTCGCGGCTCGAGACGTTTCCCGCCAGGCGCAGCTCCGACCCCTTCCACCCGAGTGCGCCCCGGAGGCCGACGATCCCCGACTTCGCGCCCGGATAAACGGCGGCGCCCACGGCGTGCTGGGAGATTCCCTGACCCGAGATCGTCAGCGTCAGTTCCCGCCCGACGGGGAGCCGGCCGTCGACCTGGCCATAGAGCGTCGCGAGAACGTCCTGGGTCTGGAAGATCCAGCCCTGGGCGGAGACCGCCTTCCCCGGGCTCTCGTAGACCACTCCGAGGAGACCCGTGGCCGCGTCGATTTCCGGTGCGCCGAGCCACTCGCCGATGGGGACGAAGACGGACGACGTCCAGTCCTTCACGTGCGTCACCCACGAGGCCTGGATCGCGAGGCCCGGAACCGACCGGTTCTCGACCGTCCAGGCCTCCCAGGCGTAGGGGACCATCCGGAAGTCGCGGCTTCCGAGGATCGGCGTGTCGATCCGTTGACGGAAGAGGCGGACGGTCGTTTCCCCCCCCTCCCACTGGAGGAACGTCTCGGCGAGCGCGGAGTAGCTCTCGCCGTCCTTCAGGAGGCTCGTCCCTCCCTTGTCGGGAGGGGCCCAGACCTTCTGGGACGTGTAGGCGGAGAAGCCGAGGCTCGCGCCGTGCCACTTCGCGGTCTCGTAGACGAGCCCACCCCCGAGGACGAAGGCGGCGTTCTCGACCTCGGGATATCGAAAGGCCTCCGCAAACGTCCTGTCCATGTAATACCCGCGTAGCAGGAGAGTGAGCCGGCCTTCGCCGAAGAACCCGGCGACGCTCGTGGCCGAGACCTCAGGGACAGGCGCGTCCGCGGAAACCCGTCCCGAAGCCACCGACGCGAATGCGAGAAAAGCGAGGGTCAGGCGGCACCCGAACCGAGCCGGTCCACACATCGGATCCCCCTCGAACGAGCATAGACCCAGACGGAGAGACGGAGAGACGGAGAGACGGAGAGAACCAGCTTCACCGTCACGCCGCTTCGGCAGGGGGCCGCGAGCGGCGCGGTGCATCCCGCGGCCGCCTGCTCCGCGCGCTCGACCCGCTTCCGAGCTCACTGCGGCCGGGCGGGGCGCCCGCGCGAACTCCTCGCTTCGCTCGTCAAACACGCGCGCGGGCTTCATCCCCGCCCGGTCCTCGCGAGCTCGAGCGGGTCCCCGAGCGTGCTCGGGGGCGGCTCGCGGGACGCCCCGCCCCGCCCGCGGCCGGCGAGCATCAGCCATCTGATGGGAGCCATAGGGACAGTTCCGTTTTTCGTTCAGCTGACCCAGCGCAGTCTGGCGAGTTGCAACGAAGAACGGAACTGACCCTAAAGTCCTTGCGGGCGGCCGGCCCCATCGGAGAGGACCGGACCGTCCGATCTCCGCGAGCGCCAAGGTGGTGCGCAGTGGCACGGCTCCCCGGCCCCCGAACCCGAACCCGAACCCGAGGATCTGTCGGTAGCGCATACGGGATTTGAACCCGTGTTACCGCCGTGCGGGGGGGCGCGGGGGGTCTCCCCCCGCCTTCAAAGACAGCCCGGCCCGCCGCCCTCTCACGGCGGTAACCGCACGGAAATCAGCGTCTCGGGGTAACTCGGATCAGGGTTGGTAGCGCATACGGGATTTGAACCCGTGTTACCGCCGTGAGAGGGCGGCGTCCTGGACCCCTAGACGAATGCGCCGTACCGGTCCCGATCGGCGGGGGGCTCCCCGCGCGAGGACGGGGTTTGTACCACGGGTCCCGGCCGGTGGGCAAGCGCCGGTCCCGGCCTTTCCGGCCCCGGGAGTCCCCGGGGCCGGAAGGAGGAGGCTTCAGTCCGTGGCCCGCGCCCAGCGGATGATCTCGGGGAGCGTCGGCTTCTTGCCGTACATCAGGATCCCGACCCGGTAGACCCGGCCCGCGAACCAGGCGACGCCCCAGATCGACAGGAGGAGGATGACGATCGAGAGGGCGATCTCCCAGGCCGGCGGCGGCTGGACCGAGATCCGCATGAACATCAGGAGCGGGCTCGTGAACGGGAAGAGGGAGAGAACCCTGGCGAGCGTCCCGTCGGGGGTGTTGAAGGCGAAGAACCACATCGTCGACGCCAGGATCAGCATCATCCCGGGGATCATCACGAGCTGCTGCGCCTCCTGCTCCGTGTTGAACGGTGCGGCGAGAGCGGCGTAGAGCCCGGCGTAGAGGAAGTAGCCGAGGAGGAAGAAGACGACGAAGGCGAGGATCGTCATTCCCGGAATGCTCGGCAGGGCGCCGCCCGAGAGACCCATGACGCCGACGATGCCGGGGAGCGTGATCGTGAAGGCGAAGAGCCCCCAGACGGCGTACTGCGTCAGGCCGACGAGGCCGATGCCGATGATCTTTCCGAGCATCAGGGTCGTCGGCTTCACCGAGGAGATGATCACCTCGACGATCCGGTTGTTCTTCTCCTCAAGGACGCCCCTCATGATGAAGGCGCCGTAGATGAAGATGGAGATGTAGATCAGGAAAAAGAGGACGCCGGAGATCGCGAGGTTGGCGCCGACGTTCTTGGCGTCTTCCGAGGTCTCCTTCTCGGTCGCCTCGCGCGGGTCGAGCTTCACCGTGAGGCGGGCCTTCTCGTAGACGGAGGGGTCGACCCCCGCGTCCTTCAGGCGCTCCTTCGTCCCGGCACGGGCGAGCCCCCGCTCGACCGACTCGCGCAGGATCATGTCGGCCTTCACCGAGCGGGCCCGCCACTCGACGTTCCCGGTCGCGAGGCCATCGGCGGGGATGACGATGTAGGCCTTGATTTCCTTCTTCTGGACCCTCTGGTTCAGCTCCTTGCGAACCGCCGGGAGGGTGTCGGGAGTGGCCTCGACGGCGAAGAAGGTGATCTTCGCCGGCATCTTCCTCGACTTCTCCTCGACCTTGCCGTCCTTCTCGTCGACGTCCGACACGGCCTTCTGCTCGGCGACGAGCGGCTCGTAGAGCCGGCCGGTGAGGTCGACCACGCCGATCTTCCCTTCGGGGATGAGGGTCGAGGCGAGGATCACCTGGAGGTAGACGAAGACGAGGCCGAGCGTCGGGATCAGGATCGTTCCGATCCAGAACCCCTTCGTCTTGACCTGCTGGAGGTACTCGCGGCGGATGACGTGGAAGAGCTTTCTGTTCATCGCCGTCTCCCTACCGCAGCTCTTCCGTGGCGGGGGCCGCGAGACCCGATTCTTCGACGGCCTTTATGAAGATCTTCTCCAGCTCCGGCTCCGGCTCGACCGGCGGCGGGAGCGGCACCCGGTCGCGGTAGGCCGCCTTGATCTCCTTCACCGTCCCGTCGAGGAGCTTCCTTCCGCGGTAGATGAGGGCGATCCGGTCGCAGAGCTTCTCGGCCTGCTCCATGACGTGCGTCGAGAAGACGATCGTCTTCCCCTGCTTCTTGAAGTCGACGAGGAAGTCCTTGAGGAGGACGACGTTGATCGGGTCGAGGCCGGAGAACGGCTCGTCGAGGATGAGAACCTCCGGGTCGTGGACGATCGTCCCGAGGAACTGGACCTTCTGCTGCATCCCCTTCGAGAGCTCCTCGGTCTTCTTCGCGAGCCAGGGGCGCAGGTCCATGACGTCGATCCACTTCTCGAGGCGGGCGAGGGCGGCCTTCTTCTCGACGCCCTTGATGGCGGCGAAGAAGAGGAGCTGGTCGATGACGGTCATCTTCCGGTAGAGCCCGCGCTCTTCCGGGAGGTAGCCGATCCGTTCCTGCATCTCGTCGGCGAGGGGCTTGCCGAGGACCTGGATCGTCCCCTCGTCGGCCTTGGTGATGTTCATCGTCATCCGGATCGTGGTCGTCTTCCCGGCCCCGTTCGGTCCGAGCAGGCCGAAGGTCACCCCGAGGGGGACCTCGAGGTCGAGCCTGTCGACCGCCGTGAATTTTCCGAAGCGCTTCGTGACTCCCGAGATCGAGATCGCAGAGGTCATCCTGGGTCGCCCTCCTGACTCCCTTGGTACGTTGCGGCAGTCGGGGAGTTTACGGGCCGGTCTCCGTACGGGACCCGGATCGTCCGGCGGGGCGTCCGGCGGGGCTTGCATTTCCCCGCGGACCGGGTTACCTTCCTCAGCCCGCGTGCGCCCATAGCTCAACTGGATTAGAGCGTTTGACTACGGATCAAGAGGTTGGGGGTTCAAGTCCTCCTGGGCGCACCACCTTAACTCACTGATAGCAAATGGGTTACGGGCCTGGGCCGAGTGGCGCCGACGCTCTGATAGACCCGACGGTGCTGGTCGCGGTGCTAGTAGGCACCCCGCATCGAAAGCGATTTCGACGGACTCCCGAGCGCAGCAGGTCGGCCGAGCCACGCTCGACGACGTGGGAGAGTCCCTTCGTCGATCGTGTCTCGTGCCTTCGGGAGGTGTGCGGTGAGCCCGATGCTGCCGGGCTTCTCGTACGACGCGCGAACGAAGACGGCGCACTTCGTCATCTACGTGCCAGGCGCGAAGGGCCGCGCTCGTCGGAAACGCACGGTCGCTGCCGCCTCGCGCGCGAGGCGCTCCACCTCTGGGCCACCTTCCGTGACGAGGTTGCAGGCGGAACGGTCGAGCCCGGAGAGACGAAGACCCTCGCACAGTTCTTCGAAGCAACATTCGACCTGATCGCCGCGCGCATCGCGCCCTCGACCGCGGCGAGCTACAAGAGCCTCACGGTGTGCCACATCCTGCCGTCGCTCGGGAGCACGCCGCTCGACCGGATCACGACGGCGCTCGTCCACGACCTCGCGGCCTCGATGCGACGGGGCGGCCTCGCGCCGTCCTCGGTGAACGGGGCGCTTCGGACGCTCAAGGTCCTCCTTCACCAGGCGGTCGAGCGCGGCGAGATCGAGCGGTACCCGCTCACGCGGCGGGTCATCATGGAGCCGGTTGAGCCGCTCACACTCGAGCTCTCCGATGCAGAGCGCGAGCGCTTCCTCGCCGCCTTCGACGACGAGGCGGGTTTCCGCGCCCACCTCGGCCGGACACGTCACCGGGGAAACGTCGTTGCGAGCCAGCGTTTCGGCGGCGTGCCGCGCTCCTTCGGGGGCGGCGTCCGACCGGAGGGCCATGCAGCCGAAGAGCTCTACCGCCGCTTCCGGGACCTCAAGCCCCTCTTCGCCATCGCGCTGGAGACCGGACTACGCCAGGGCGACCTCCTACGACTTCGGTGGTCCGCGGTAGACGCGAGTGCCGGGATGCTGCGAGTCTCGGTCGCGAAGACGCGGCGCGTTGCCGTCATCCCGCTCTCGACCGCTTGCCGCGAGGCGTTTGCCGAGCTTCGCTCACGAAACGTCCTCTCGGAGGCGGTCTTCGTCGATGAGGTCGGGAAACCCATCGGCCTCGGGCGGGTGCTCCGGGTATTTCGGACCGCGAAAGCTATGGCGGGCATCCGGCGCCGTTTTCGGTTCCACGACCTGCGGCATACCTTCGCCTGCCGCCTCGCAAGCAGCGGGGTGCCGATCCAGCTCATCGCCCGGGCGCTCGCCCACACCTCGATCCGGACCTGCGAGCGCTACGCCCGGCCATCGGAGGAGGCGCTCCGGGTCGTGAGAGACGCGCTCGACCGTGATGCAGTCGGGCTCCCAGGGGTGCAGAGACCGGGTGCGAAGTCGTCTTCGCGGGGAGAGTGAGTGGAAGTGACGCGGTGTCAGCAGATACCCCCAGTGCCGTTCGCGGCGATTAGGTCGAGCGAGCGCTGGAGAGCGCGAAAACGCGCAGGCGGGTGCCTCTCTTGTGGTGAGCCGCACCGCTGACGGTCAGATGTTCGCTAGGACCTATGCACGTTGCGACGCTGTTAGCGTTGGTGTACCTTAGCGTAGGTAGCTACATATGTCTCCTCTTCCGTCCACCTACGGAGAAACGCACGGCCTCGCCCTCATGGAGGGCCTCGAGGACGCGGGAAAGCTCGTCTTTTCGACCGCTGACGCCAAGGCGATTGGGAAGCGGCGCGGCATGACGCCCGCGCAGGTGCTCCTCCTTACCTCTCGACTCGCCCGAGCCGGGTGGATTCGACGGATCAAGCGCGGCCTCTACGCGACGACCGGGAAGCTTCCGGGCTCCATGGCCCCCCACGACTTCACCGTGGCGCTCGCGCTCGCCTCGCCGTCAGCCCTGGGTCACCGCACGGCCTTGCACTTCCATGGGCTCTCCGACCAGATACCGCGGACGATCACCTGCACCACGACGTCAAAGGTGGTCACCCCGTCGATGCGTGGGAGCAATCGCGGGAGCAGCGTCTGGGAGATTGACGGACTTCGGGTTCAGATCGTCACGGTCCGGCCTGAGAGGTTCTTCGGGATCGAGGAGGTCTGGGTGGACCAGCGGACGAAGGTCGCCATGACCGACCGGGAGCGAACGGTCCTCGACCTCGTCTCTGACCCGGCGCGGATGGGCGGGATGGGAGAGGCGCTCGAGATTCTCGAGGCGCACCACCGCAGCATCGACCTGCCGAAGCTCGTCTCGTACGCTGTCCGGCTCGACGTCGCCGCGGTCGCGAAGCGCCTCGGGTGGGCGCTGGAGTCCTTCGGCGTGAAGGGGAAGGTCCTCGCGCCGCTCCTCGCCATGCCGGTGAAGATGATCCAGCCGCTCGACCCCCGGCGGCATGCGACGGGACCGGTCATCACCCGCTGGCAGCTCCAAGCCAACCTCGCTGCCCCCCTGAAGCGATAAAGCTCGAGACGCTTCTCAAGGCGACAGCGCGCAGGCTCGGGATTCCGTACGAGACGGTCTTGAAGGACTACGCGATCGGTTACCTCCTCTCCGCGATTGCGGCGGAGACCTCGCTCGCCTCGACGCTCGTGATGAAGGGGGGGCACGGCCCTCAAGAAGCTCTACTTCGGCGACTACCGATTCAGCGAGGACCTCGACTTCACCGGCGTCGACGCGCCGAAGGGAGCCGCTCTCGAGAAGGCACTCCGCTCTGTGGCGACCAGGGCGGCGGCGAGCATGTCAGTCTCCGGGCAGTTCACCATCGCGGTGGAGCGCGTCATCCTCCGAGACGCCCACCCCGGTGGGCAGGATGCCTTCGTGTTCCGGATGCAGTTCCCGTGGCAGCGCCAGCCTCTCTGCACGGTGAAGGTCGAGGTGACGGCCGACGAGCCTGTCCTTCTGCCGACTGTCTCGAAGCCAATTCTCCACGGTTACGGCAAGGATCTCCTCGGTGAAGTCCGGGCCTACACCCTCGAGGAGATCGTCGCCGAGAAGCTCCGCTCTATCCTCCAGAGCGAGGCGCGCCGAGTCGCCATCATTAACACTCAACTTGCCGGCTGAACTTTCAACGCAGTCAAGAAGATAGGGCCTGTTGCGCTCAGCATCGAGAATCATCAGGAGCATCTGCTCGAACCCCATCCTGAGGGGTAAGAAACTGCATCCAGACCACAACGAACCCTTCCGCACATTGGCGGAAAGGCCCGATCGTTCGGACTGGCGGACCCTGGTGGAACGTGTTCGAACTGCGTTCAAAGAACATCATGCGGAAGCCATCGCTGCGTAGTCGCGCGCGAGCACACGGAGACGCCCCCGCACTCTCGCGCGGGCGTCGAAGTGATACGAATGGACGGAACGGCAACGTGGCTCTCTTTCAGTGAATGTATCGCTGCAGTCACTCCGCCTGGCGCGGGAGGGACGACGAGCGCAGAACAGCTGCGGCGGCGAGCGCCGCGACGGTTGCAGCCAGCGCGAATGACACGAGCAGGTAGTTGGTTCCCTGCGCGTTCGGCAGGATACCAACCGCGAGGAGCGAGGGGCGAGTGTCAGGGCGAGAAGTGCGGCGAAGACGCAGAAGGACGACGCCGTCGAGGAGCGCTTCAATGAGACGCTCGACCTACAGTTCTACAGGGATGGGGACCTCGTCAGCGACCCCGCCGAATTCAACACCCGGCTCGCGCCGTGGCTCGTCGAGTACACCGCCGTCAGACCCCATGCTACGCTGGACCTCCTCACCCCCTTGGAGTTCCCGGAGAAGCATCGCATAAGAAGGATATGGTCATCCATCACACCAGTTGACCTCCGCCGAATCCCTTCCGAAACACCTGATGTCTGCTGACGCGACCCCCCTCGCTCCCCTCGCCTTCTGGAAGTCCCCAGCCGTGCGCCGCGTGATCGCCGGCGGCCTCCTCCTCGGGGCCGGGCTTGTCCTCGAGCAGCTCGGCGTCGGTCACATCTGGGTCATTCCGCTCTACTTGGCCTCGATGCTTCTTGCAGGGGCCGACTGGCTTCGCCATGGATGGAAGGAGTTCACACACTGCCACGAGGTTGGGATCGAAGCCCTCATGGCCGCGGCCGCCGTCGGCGCCGCGGCGCTCGGCCTCTGGGACGAGGCCGCAGCGCTCGTCTTCCTCTACGGCATGGCCGAGGCAGTCGAGCACCTCACGTACGACCGGGCGAAGCGGGCGATCGAGCGGCTCCTGACCTCGTTCCCGCGCAGGCGACGGTCGTGCGAGAGGGGGCCGAGGTTGTCGTGGCCGCGAAAACACTGAGACGGGATGACCGTATTCGTGTCCGGCCCGGAGAATCCATCCCGACCGACGGCGTCGTGGAGGAGGGGGCCTCTGCGGTTGACGAATCGAGCCTCACAGGTGAGTCGATTCCCATCGAGAAGGGGCCAGGGAGTTCGGTCTTCGCGGGCACACTCAACCGGAGCGGGAGCCTCGTCTTCCGTGCGACGGCAGCGGCGGACGAGAACTCCGTGAGCCGGCTCGTGAAGCTCGTCCAGACGGCGCAGAAGTCGAAGGGCCGCAGCCAGCAGATCGTCGAGCGCTTCACGAACGTCTACTCACCACTCATCCTCGGCGTCGCCGTCCTTCTGCTCGTCGTCCCATTCGTCACGGGGGGGGCCTTCGCCACCTGGGCGAGGCACGCCGTCGTCCTCCTTGTCGCCGCCGCTCCTTGCGCTCTCGCGATGTCGACCCCCGTCGCGTTCGCGGCCGGCATGTCGGCCGCCGGGCGTCACGGCATTCTGATCAAGGGAGGGCGCTACCTCGAGATCCTCGGCCGGGTCCGGACAGTCGCGTTCGACAAGACCGGCACGCTCACGCGTGGGCGGCCCGAGCTCGTCGTCGTGGAACCGGTCGAGGGGACAACCGCGCAGGAGCTTCTCCTGGCGGCTGCCTCTCTCGAGCGGCTGTCCGAGCATCCGCTAGCCGCCGCGGTCCTTCGGGCGGCTGAAGCGGGGGGTGTCGGCGACATTCGGCCGGCTTCCGATTTCCGGGCGCTCCCGGGATCGGGCGTAGAAGGAGTCGTCGACGGCAAGCGCATCCAGATCCTCCAGCCGGACAGCGAGGGGCTGCACCTCGACGGGCTCTCCGAGCGGTTGGAGCAGCTCGCAGCGAGCGGCATTACGCCGGCCGCGGTCGTCTCGGACGGCCACCCTCTCGGGATTCTCGGCTTTCGCGACGAACCACGGCCCGAGGCCGCGTCGGCGCTCCGCCGCCTCAGGGCTGCGGGAATCCGGCGGCTCGTGGTGCTCTCTGGCGACCGGGCGCTCGTCGCCCGTAGTGTCGGGGAGACGCTCGGGGTCGACGACGCGCGAGGGGGTCTCCTTCCCGAGCAGAAGGTCGACGCCGTCCGGACACTCTCCTCGGAGTCCGGCCCGCTGGCGATGGTGGGCGACGGGATCAACGATGCCCCCGCGCTGGCGGCAGCCGACGTCGGGATCGCGATGGGCGCGCTGGGAAGCGACGCCTCGATCGAGGCCGCAGACGTCGCGCTCATGGCGGACAGCCTCGAGCATCTCGACGAGGCGTTTCTCATCGGGCGTCGCGTTCGCTCGATCGTTCGCCAGAACGTCGTGTTCTCGATCGTCGTCCTAGCCGTCCTCATCCCCGTCGCCCTGAGCGGAATCATCAGCATCACGGTCACGGTCGTAGCTCACGAGGCCGCAGAGCTGCTGGCCGTCGCGAACGGGCTGCGCGCCCTCCGCGGAGGGCGGGACCACTCGGCAGGAGACCCTTCCGCGTAGCAATTATTGATGCCTTGTCGCACCGCGCTTGGAACCTAGGTACCAGGTACCCAGCCGCCGAAGTGCTGGCCGGGAAGACCAGCCCACCCGCAGCCGACAGGTTCGGGCTGGCTCGAATTGAGGTTCGTGAGAGGAGGGAGCGCCGACGTCGGAGCACCCCCGCAGAGGACCCCCCAGCCTAGCGTCCGCTCCGACTCCTGTGTATCTTGTAAATTGACCTTGCCCACATTCTCCTCATGCGTCTCCTTCTCCTTTCGAGTCTCCTCCTTCTTGGAGCCTGCGGCGGATCTCCCACCGTCGTCCCGACGGCTCAGGATCACAGCGCTGGTCCCGTCTCGGCAGCGATCACAGTCATCGAGTACGCGGACTACCAGTGCCCGGCGTGCGCGAGCATCCAGCCGATCGTCAAGCAGCTTATCGCGCGCTACAGCGACCGTGTGCGCTTCGTGTTCCGTGACTTCCCGCTGGAGCAGATTCACCCTAACGCGCTCGCAGCGGCTGAGGCTGCGGAAGCCGCCGAGGCGCAGGGGAAGTTCTGGGAAATGCACGACAAGCTCTTCGAGTCGCAAGCAGAGTGGAAGGCGCTCGCTGATCCGATCCCGACGTTTACTGGCTACGCCGCGGCGCTCGGAATAGACGCCGTCCGCTTTCGTGCCGACCTCACGAACCACACATACCGGCCGGTTGTGAAGGACAGCGCCGCGGGCGCGCTCGCGCTCGGCGTGAACTCAACACCGACGTTCTTCATCAACGGCAAACGCCTTCGCGTTAACCCCCGCACCTACACGGAGTTTCAGGCACTCATCGACCTCTCACTTCGTGACGTGTCAAACCCGCAGAGCCCCTCGAGCGCCAGCAACGCGGCGATTACTCCTGAAGCCCCTGCCGCACCAGCGTCTTTCCCCGTTGCCCCGGTAACGTCCACTGCACCGGAGACGCCGTCGGGAGCCACGTCGCGGTAGACCTGACCAAGAGCTGCCCTCACCAAGCCCCCGCTCTCCGCAGCTCCTCTACGCCCTCCCCCCATCGATTCCATGCCCCATCAGGCTCCTGAGACGACGTCGAGTATCCCGTCGACCACTGCCCCTTCACGCGGCGCAGATTCATTCGAGTTCGAGCTCGCCGTTCCCGTGGCGATCCTGCTAAGCGCCGTCATTGTTGCCGGTTCGATCCTCTACGGGTCGAGCGATCTCGGCGCGCGGCTTCGGGACCTCCGTACGTCTCCCCCCGTCACCGCCGTGTCGCCGGCCCCGTCGCCGATCGCGGCGCCTACCACGCCGTCGGCCGCTCAGTTGAACGAAACAGATGCGAATCAGAAGGTCGATGTCGCGCTTGGCGCGTACCCGGTCCTAGGCAAGAAGGACGCGAAGGTTACGATCGTCGAATTCTCGGACCTCGAGTGCCCGTTCTGCGAGAAGTTCGACACCGAGACGTTTCCACAGCTCAAGAAGGAGTACATCGACACTGGTAAGGTGCGCTTCGCGTACCGTCACTACATCCTCCCTTTCCACTCCAACGCCCCGAAGGCCGCCGAGGCCGTTGCTTGTGCGAATGGGCAGGGAAAGAGCTGGGAGCTCATTGAGGCAATCTTCAGTGACCAGAAGAACATCACGGTAGCAGATCTGAAGAAGAAGGCGGCGGCGGCTGGGTTGAACGCAACTCGATTCGATCGCTGCCTTGATTCCGGCGAGAAGAAGTCTGAGGTGGACCAGGATCAGTCCGAGGGGACGAAGGCAGGTGTGACGGGCACGCCGACATTCTTCATCAATGGGAAGCGCCTCGTTGGCGCCCAGCCGTTCTCGCAGTTCCAGGCGGCGATCGAGCGGGAGCTGGCGAACTGACGCGGCCTCGCGCGGCGATGAGATCGGGTTGAGTTCGACCAAGTACATGGCGCGCGATGCCCGCTGCCCTACCTTCCGACCGACAGGAAGGAGGACGTCATGCACGCCATCACCGTCTCGATCCAGGGCGCCGCGAACAACTCGACGAGCGTCGAGCTGCCGGACGACCAGGCGCTGCCCGTCTACGTGAAGCTGAAGGAGGTCGTCGCCGGGACCCGGGTCCGTCAAGCGACCCGCAAGGAGTCCGGCACCGGTGCGGCTGACTGCCTGGCCGACGACGCCGGGAAGAGCGGGAACGCCGACACGTCGGCCGACCTGGACCGCTGAGGGGCCGGTGATCTCCTTCCTCATCGCGGGGGCCTGGGTCGCCCTCGTCCTGTCGCTGCCTATCTCGGCGACGCGGGCGGGACAGACGCTCCAGAGTTGGGCCGGCGTGCTCTTCCTCCTGGCCCTCGCCACGCCGCTCTTCATGGGACTTGTCGGCGCCATGGGTGGAGCGGTCCCTGCGCCTCAGGCTGCTGGGGGCGGGATCGGAGACCTCCTCGGGACGGTGCTCGGCTCCTGATCCTCTCCCCCGTCGCCTACGGGATCCTCCAGCTCCGGAAGCGCTTCAGCCCGAAGAGCCGCGATCCGCGGGCGGACTACGTCGACCGGAAGGCGGCCGGGAAGAAGGTCGTCGACCCGAAGGCGGCCAAGCCGGTCTTGCCGGGTAGAACCTTCGGCCCCTTCGGAGGCACACCGTGAACCTCCTCGATATCGTCGGCTCGCTCCTCCACCGGGAGCGAAAGCGCGCTTACGAGCATGCGGTCACCGCCGAGCTGCCGAAACTTGCTCCGCTGAAGCCCTCCTCGGAGGTCATGGAAGAGGTCCGGGGTCGGCTCGCTGGGCCGGGAGCCCTCACTTTCGGCAGGCTTCCGTCCGGCGAGATTGTCCGGGTGAAGGGCGACACGTCGCTCAAGAGCGCCCTCGTCATCGGGGCGCCCGGGTCTGGGAAGACGCGGTTTCTCCTCGGACTCCTGACCGAGCTGATCGCTCGGGCGCTCCGCGACAAGGCGGAGATCGAGCTCGTCGATCCCAAGACCGAGACCTACAGCCTGACCTGCCAGATCCTCGCGGCTCTCTACCTCGGCGGCGACACGGCTCTTCGCGAGGCGATCCGGCGGCGGTTCCGCGTCATCGACTGGTCCCGCGACGCGGTCTCCTCCGTCACGCCGTTCGACAACGCCGAGGGGATCGTCTCGAACGCCTACCTGGCGCACCTCCGGACCGACGCCACCGTCCAGGCGAGCCCGCAGACGTACACCGAGTCGCTGAAGCAGGCACTGTTCATGCTCTCGTGGCTGCTGACGGAGAAAGGGTTCCCCCGAACCTCCGGCTGGTCTCGAAGCTCTACTCCGACCCCGCTTTCCGAGCGAAGGTCATCGCCGACGTCGCCGAGCCCGGCCTCTGGAACTACTTCGCGGAGCTCGACCGCCATATGGCACGGCCCACCGCTGACGCGCTCCTCCGGCGGTTCCAGCATGACCTGTCGTTTCCGGAGGTACGGCTCTCGATCGGCATCCCGCCTGGATCGCTCCGGAACATCCTCCCCGCTGGTTCTCCCCTGGTCACACTCGGGAACTACGGCTCCGGGATGGCGCTGCCAGCGTCCGTCGGCAAGGAGCGCGCCGCGCACCGGGTAACCGACGTTCTGCTCCGGGCGCCGCGCAGGGACCCGAAGCGTCCGGGGCTGCTCTTCCTCGAGGAGGCGCCGACGCTCCTGGCCGGCGGGAGCGAGCTGGTCGAGCCCCTGACGACGGCCGCGCGGACGCTCCGCTCAGTCGGCTTCGGCGTCATCTTCTGCGGGCGAGACGTGGCGAATGCGCTCCCTGGCCCGATGGTCCGGACCCTCCAGCTCAACACCTGGTGGTGGGCGATATTCCGGTCCCACGAGGAGGCCGACTGGATCTACCCGCACCTCCTCGTCGATGCTGCCGGCGCAGCGCTCTCGGAGGGGGGCCGGCAGAAGGAGCTCCGTCGCCTCATGGTCGGGCTCCCCCGCCAGAAGTACTTCCTCCGTGTGAAGGGGGAGCCGGCCCTGCCGATGCGTGCGCCGACGGTCCCCGATCCATCCGCTGCCGCGAAACGCGCGGAGGCCGAGCTCCAAGGGAAGTGACGTCCGAGCGCCCGAGGTGACGCGCCACCCAGGGCCGCTGGGTGGCGCGTCCGTGCAGCGACTCGTCCGGCGCCGTGCTCTCGCCTGAGTACTCCACAAGGCGTCACTCCTACACTCTCCTCACGGGCGGCGATCCACCATCACGCCGGCCAGCTCACCTCGTCTCCCCTCCAGCGAGCGCAGTCGTGACATCAAATGTGAACGGTAGCGTGACAATATCCTGGCCGACAAGATTCTGGACGAATGCGGTGTACCGCCCCTCCGTCAGCCCATCGGCGCGGAACGTGACGATGCCATCGATGGGCCGTGTCTCGGTCACCGGGTGAGTGTGGAGGACCGTCGAGCGGTCGTCCTGCCGAAGCAGGACGGCGTGCCCGAAGGCTCCGAGGTATGGCGAGATCGTCGTCAACGGTGCGCCACTCGTCGCATCCGTGAGCCGGATCGCAAGCTCTCGCTCTCCTGCACTACCCGTGACTGTGAGACTGCCCGTAACGGCGTCTTCGGTAGCAACCGCAGTCGGCCCCGGGAGCGGCCCAACGCTTGCTCCACCCTCAACCGTAATCGTGCGGTGGTACGTGAGTGCTCTGCCATCTGCCGTGACGACATCCGCGTACACGTCGTAGGTACCAGACTCCCGGACGAAGGCCACGCCCTTCCACTTATCGGTCTCCCACTCCGGGTGCTCGTGGCGGAACACGGAGAGGTCGCTGCGAACGACGAAGAGGTGAATGAGGCGTTCGTGCGAGAAGCGGACCTCCGTCGGTCTGAGCGGGAGGTTTCGTCTGGGGATCGCGGAGGAGTGAAGCGCAGGACCGCGAGCGCGTTCGGGAAGGTGTCCGTTTCCAAGCTCCATACCGATTGAAGCGCCGTTTCACTCACGGGTACGGCATCCATCGCCGAAGGCTCTTGGGTGCTGCCGTCGCCCGCTCCCATAGCCTTCGGCGTCATTGTCGCGTATGCCCGTGGGACGAACGCCATCATGTCGTAGGCTGTCATCGTCGCTTTCGGTAGCGACACGGTAACCACCGGAATACCCATGAGGTCGAAGCGGCCTCGCAGGGCTGGTGTCATTCCTGACGCCCGCATCATTCTAGCAGCGTCATAGCCGACACTCACGGGCAGCGCCTGGGAACCGTCATCGAACGTGATCGCTCCGCGCTGAGGTGTGAGGTCGTTCGCGAGTACCGACGGCGTGTTGGAAGAATCGAGGAGGTAGATTGGGAGAATCTCGCCAAAAGGCTCCTGGCGGAAGAGAAGGTCGGGCTTACCGTCGACCCCAGGGAGCTCCGTGAGGGAGACGATGTGCGCCTGGTCGAGGAACGTCCCCGTCGGCGCGAGGATGCCGCCGATTCGCACAAGCCCGAGCCCGGGCCAGGCGAGGCCGTCGCCCACGTCAGTGAACAGTCGTTCGCGGCGCATCGCAGCCGCGACGTCGCTGCCGACGACGAGCGTCTTCGGGCTAAGATCCGCTTTCCCCTCAGCAACCCGTACGTTCGCCGGGATCTCCTGCACGCCGACCGTAATGAGGGGGAGGCCATCAGGTGAGAGCGAGATCTTCGCCGTCTTGCCGGCGAGGAGATCCTCAGCGGTTGCACGCACCGCGGGTGCCACGCTCGACGCGAGTGAACTACCGCCAAGGGACGCTGAGAGCTGGGAGAATTGGGCGAACAGTGCGAGGAACGCGACGCCCATGAGCACTGGGGCGACGCTCGATAGGAGATTGAGCTTGCGGGGGCGGAAGCGCTTCAGCAGGAGCGCATTCGCCACGACGGATACGGAGCTGAGCGCCATGGCGAGGCCTGCGAGCTCCGGGCGCAGCGTGAGGCCCCAGGCGGCGAAGAGACGCGCCGCGACAGGGATGCCGAGGATGTTGTAGAAGAGTGCAAAGAAGAGGTTCTGCTTGATCTTCGCCACAGTCGCGCGGCTGAGACGAATCGCGGTCGCGACGTCGCGAAGATCGCTCTTCATGAGGACGATGCCGCCGGCCTCCATTGCGACGTCCGCCCCGGAACCCATGGCGATTCCGAGGTTCGCCTGGGCGAGGGCGGGGGAGTCGTTCACGCCGTCGCCGACCATCGCGACCACACGCCAGCCCTGCTGGAGTTCGCGAACGGCTGCTGCTTTCTGGTCCGGCAGGACCTCCGCCTTCACGTCGTCGATGCCTACCTGTCGCGCGATCGCCTCCGCGGTGCGACGGTTGTCCCCCGTGATCATAACGAGGTGGAGGCCAAGGCCCTTCAGTTCGCGAATCGCTTCCGCGGACGACTCCTTCACGGGGTCGGCGACGGCGATGATGCCCGCGAGCCGTCCTCCGATCGCGAGAAGCATTGCGGTCTTCCCGTTCGTCTCGAGCTGCTCGAGAGGGCGGGCGTCGGCAAGGACGATGCCGGACTCCGCCATGAGCGTGCGATTCCCGAAGAGGATCTCGTCGCTGCCTAGCGTGGCGCGCACACCCTTCCCTGGGACGGCCCGGAATGAGGACGGAGTCGAGAGCGGCAGGCCGCGCTCCTTCGCCCGAGCCACGATCGCGCCCGCGAGTGGATGCTCAGACTGCTGCTCGATGGACGCGGCGATTCGCAGGAGCTCGGCGTCGTTCCACTGCGCATCCATGGTGAGGATGTCCGTCACCTCGGGCTTCCCGCGAGTGATCGTGCCCGTCTTGTCGAACGCCACGGTATTCACGCGGCAGGCAGTCTCGAGGGGCTCGCCGCCCTTCACGAGGATGCCGAGCTCCGCGCCTCGGCCGGTCCCGACCATGATGGCGGTGGGTGTGGCCAGGCCGAGGGCGCACGGGCACGCGATGACGATAACTCCAACGAAGGTAAGGAGGGCGTACTCGAAGCTCGCTCCAAGCAGGAAGTACCACGTCACGAACGTGAGGAGCGCGACGACGATGACTGCCGGCACGAAGAATGCCGAGACGGTATCGGCGAGATTCTGAATAGAGGCCTTCGATCCCTGAGCCTCTTCGACGAGACGAATAATCCGCGCCAGCGCCGTATCCGTTCCGACCTTCGTGGCGGTGAATGCAATCGAGCCAGTCCCATTCACCGTCCCCGAGAAGACTGTGTCGCCCGCGTGCTTCTCTACGGGAAGGCTCTCGCCCGTGAGCATGGACTCGTCGATCGACGAGTCACCGCGCACGACGGTTCCGTCGACGGGGACCTGCTCCCCCGGTCGCACGATGACAACATCTCCCGCGACAACCTCTTCAATAGGGACATCGACGGTTGCACCGTTTCGCTCGACCCGTGCCGTCTTCGGCTGGAGGTTCATAAGCTTCGCGATGGCGTCACTCGTCTTCCCCTTCGCACGAGCTTCGAGGAGCTTCCCGAGACAGATGAAGGTGATGAGAAGGGCCGCGACCTCGAAGTAGAGGTTCGGCACCTTCATGCCATTCAGCCCGATGATAGAGCCCGTGGCTGCGACGTAGCGCAGGAGCTCCGCGATGCTGTAGATGTACGCCGTCATCGTACCGACCACGACGAGCGTGTCCATGTTCGCGGTGCGCATACGCAACGCCGACCACGCGCCGCGGAAGAAGCCGGCTGCCACGACGAACTGTACCGGCGTGGCGAGCAGGAAGCTCACCACTCCCGCCCACGGCATGACGAGGCGCTCGAAGGGCAGGCGACCCGGAAGGAAGTCATAGAGCATCAGGAGGACGAGTGGCGCCGACAGGAGCGCGCCCGCGACGACCTTGTGCGTCCAGGCGCGGATCTCGTCCTGGCGGCGCTTCCGCTCGTCGACGACCTCACCGGCAACGACCGCCGTCCCGCGGTACCCCGTCGAATCGATGGCGCTCTTGAGGGCCTCAGCGCTCGCCTGTCGGGGGTCGTAGATCACGCGCGCCTTCTCGGCGGAGAAGTTCACGTTCGCCTCCTTGACGCCGGGAATCTTTTTCAGGGAACGCTCGATGAGCCCGGCGCAGCTCGTGCAGTGCATACCGTCGATCGTGAAGACGGCCACGTCGGTCGATACGGGAGCCGCCGCGCTCACTGCCTGTAATGTTCCTCCTAGACTGCTAGGCGCTACCTGAACGGGCAGAACCTCCGACACCGTCGTGGACTCGGGCATGGCGTCGTACCCCGCCTGCTTGATTGCGGCAATGAGACGCTCTTCTGTGACGCTCGCGTCGTCGAACTCGACAGTGACTCGCTTGTCCGCGAGCGACGCCTCCACACGCGCGACGCCCGACGTCTCTTCGAGCACAGCAGTGATGAGCTGTGGGCAGCTCGCGCAGTGCATGCCCGGTACAGAGAAGGAACGAAGGGTCTGCATAGGAGGATCAGGATCAGGCCGCTGGGACTTCGGACTCCGCAGGGGCTACCGGGGAAACTGTGTAATCGGTCCCCTCGAGCGCGTGCTGGAGCTGCTCGATCAACACGGCCCGGTCGGACTCGACGGAAGCGTCTCCTGAGGCGAGATCGATCATCACGGACGAGACGCCCTCGATCTTCGTGAACTTCAGCGTGCAGAACTTCACGCACGAGTCCCAGTGCAGCGGGGTGATGCGGAATCGGGTGGTCATGGCGACGGGGGATTACGTGGGACGTGGGAGGACATTGATCGTGCGGCGGTACATGCGCATGGAGCAGTTGAACGGAATGTTGCCTTCCTTATCGGGGATGAACTCGATAACGTTCTCGCCAGCCGCGAGCTGCTTGGAGATGCCGAGCGACGGCACCCGGAGTGCACTGGCGCACGTGTAGGCGTCAGTCGAGGTGATCACCCAGCGCACGCGCGAGCCGGCGTGGACCGTGAGGACGCTCGGGGAGTAGCCGCCCCCGTTCTGTGTCATCGTGATTGTTTCGGTCGCGGTCGCCGAGTCCCCTGTGGGTGGCGGTGATGGTGACGCCGATTTCTGGGGGGTAGTCGCCGCGGCTGGAGGAACCACTGCGCTCTGGCGCGGCAGCACCTTGATCGTGCCGCGGTACATCCCCATGGAGCAGTTGAACGGAATGTTGCCTTCCTTATCGGGGATGAACTCGATAACGTTCTCGCCAGCCGCGAGCTGCTTGGAGATCCCGAGCGACGGCACCCGGAGTGCACTGGCGCACGTGTAGGCGTCAGTCGAGGTGATCACCCAGCGCACGCGCGAGCCGGCGTGGACCGTGAGGACGCTCGGGGAGTAGCCGCCCCCGTTCTGTGTCATCGTGATTGTTTCGGTGGTGGCTGCGACATCGGCCGGGGGCGTCTCGAGGACGACACCAGCAGTCGCCGTTGGCGGAAAGAGTGCGGCGTAGCCAGTGCGGAGATTGAAGACCCCGAGTCCAATGACGAGTACGCCCGCCGTAGCGAAGAACACCTTCGCGAACCGTCCGTGCACGACCGACGTGAGACCGCCGACACCGAGGAGGCCCGGAGCTGTCCCTAGGGCGAAGGCCGCCATAATGAGCGCTCCGGCCCCGAAGCTCCCAGAGTTCATCGCTGCCAGCTGCATCGCCAGCGTGAAGCCGCACGGCAGGAAGAACGTGAGGGCGCCACTCATGACCGCCCCGACGACTGGCGGGCTGGAGCGGAGCGCGTCACCACGCTTCCACTGGAGGAAGCGTGGCAGCGTCGGCGTGAAGCGCGCGATCCGCGGGGAGACCTCGGTAATCTTGATACCAATGAGGAGCATGACGAGGCCAACGACGAGCGTGAGCATCGCGATGACGCGGTCGCTGAGCTGGAGGACGGAGCCGAGCGAGCCGAGGAGCCCCCCAGGATCCCGAACCCAACGACTCGTCCGGTATTGAACGCAAGGTGCGGCTGAAACTTCTGCCAACGCGTTAAGTGGTGGTTGTCCTTCGAAAAGCGTGCTGAGACTGCGAGCACGAGGCCGCCGATGAGCGCCATGCAGGTCGAGAAACCCGCTGTAAGCCCGACCACGAGGGCAACGGAGAAGGTCATGGACGTCGAACTGGTCCCGAAGGACGGCAAGGAGAAACCGCCGAGCGCCAGGCTGAGCGCCACGATCCCGAGGATGGCGATCCCGAGGAAGACGTGGAAGTACGCGGCAATATCGCGGCTGAACCACGGGACGTGCTCGTGGCCGACGCTGTAGCCCGCCTCTTCGACGGCTCGCTCGAGGGATGCCTCGTCGACCGGCTGGTCACCGATGACAATCGTGGCGGAGCTTCGGGTTCGGCGGACGCGGACGTGCTTCACCCCGGGGACAGCTCCAAGAGACTCCTCGAGCAGAAGCTCGCACGAGCGGCAGGTCATGCCGCGGATGGGGAGGTTGATCGCGCCGTGTGCGGGGTGGTGCGCCATGGGGGCAGGGGTTGGTGTGATCAGGACTTGCGGCTCGTGACGTCCGTGACACGAAGCACCTCATCGATGAACTCGTCGCGGACGCGGGAGACCTTCGAACTAAGTTTGTGCGCCCCACAGGTCTGCAGGTGGCTCACGAGAATCTCTTTGTTCATCCCCCGGAGGAGGCCGATCGTCGCGTTGACCTGTTGCGCGATGTCGATGCAGTAGCGCTGCTCGCCGAGCATCGTCTCGACCTTCTCGAGCATGCCGCGGGCCTTCTTCACGGAGAGACGGACAGCGGCGGCGTTCTTCGGGAGCATGGTGGTCATGACGAGGAGGTTGAGGGAGTATTGTACATCCACAGTACCCCTACCAGAGGTGGTGGTCAAGACTGGGCGTGAACTGAACGTGAGATCGCACGTCCGTCGTAGCCCGTTCCTTGACGTCGTGACGCATGCCTGGTACAGAGGAGATACACCTTCACCTCAGGTAGTGGATTGACATCACGGCGCGCAGCTGCCACCCCGTCCGACGTCGGGTGCGCTGCGCACGATACCGACAGCAACAAAGCACACCTTCATGAAAGGAGCACACTGTGACCAAAGACCACGATCCAAAGTACCGTCTTGTCCACCCCTCAGCGCCCTTCCTGGGCGTCTATACCGGATTGGGGGTGATCCTGCCCGCCGTCGTGCGGAACGAGATCGTTGCGTGGGACATCACCGGGATGACCTGCACCAGCTGCAGCAAGCACATCATTGGCCTGCTCAGCGACGCAGTGGGCGTCAGTGCGGCGTCCGTCGATTTTCCAACGCGGATCGCCCGCGCCGCCTTCGACCCTGCCGTCACGAGCGCAGATGCACTCCGAGCCACTATCCAGGCATCGGGGGACTTTATCGCCGCCGTCCGTGAGGGCGACAATGTCGCCCCGATCCTCACCGTCGTTCCTGCCGCACCGGTCGTTGTCGTCTCTTCATCCGTCGCCGCATCAGCGTCGCAGGTCGACGTCTACGCGATCGGCGGAATGCATTGCGTCAGCTGCGCGAACCTCATCGAGCATCAGCTGGGTAAACGCCCCGGAGTCCGTGCCGTCACGGTGAACTTCAACGCCGCCAAGGCACGTGTCACACACGACCCGGCGACAATCACCGCCGATGGTGTGGCTGCGGCGATCTCAACGATGGGATTCACCGCGGAACGCGTCGCTCCAGGAACCACCGGCATCGGCGCCACGCACCGGACAAAGGAAATCCGGTCCTGGCGTCAGCGCACGATCCTCAGCGCCGCACTGTCCGCGCCGCTGCTCCTCTTCATGGCCTTCGACCTCTGGCCGTCGGCCCCTCTCGTCCACGTCCTCATGCCGTGGGCGGGAATCGTAAGCCTGCTCCTCGCTACGCCGGTTCAGTTCTGGGTAGGCTCCCCGTTCTACAAGGGGGCTTGGTCCGCTCTGCGCCTGCGCACCGCGACCATGGATACGCTCGTCGCCCTCGGTACCACCACAGCCTACCTCGCGAGTCTGTACGCATACGCACGCTACGTCGCGCAGTCGGGCACGCTGCTCGGCCCACACGCGGGCATGATCCCCGACCTGTACTTCGAGACGTCGGCCATGCTCATCACGTTCATCTGCCTGGGCAAGTTCCTCGAGGCACGCGCAAAGGGTAAGGCCAGCGAGGCCATCGAACGCCTCGCCAAGCTCCAGCCCAAGACTGCCCGCGTCCTGCGCGACGGCACGGCCATCGACCTACCCATCGAGCAGGTCGCTACCGCCGACATCGTCCTCGTCCGACCAGGTGAGCAAATCCCAGTCGACGGGACCGTTACCTCCGGTGCGACTGCCATCGACGAGTCGATGCTCACCGGTGAGAGTCTACCCGTCGAGAAGCACCCAGGGGATCGGGCGTATGCCGGCACGATGAACGGTACCGGGAGCATCGAGCTCCAGGTGACGGGAACCGGAGCCGGCACCGCCCTCGCACGGATTATGACGCTCGTCGAGGAGGCCCAGGGGTCGAAAGCGTCGATCCAGGGGCTCGCCGACCGCGTCTCGGCTGTCTTCGTTCCCTCCGTCGTTGCGCTGGCAATTATCAGCGCGCTTACCTGGTACATCCTCCTCGGTGCGAGCGCCGAGACAGCGTTACTCACCTTCGTCGGCATCATCGTCATCTCCTGCCCCTGTGCGCTCGGCCTGGCGACTCCCACTGCCATAATGGTCGGAACCGGCCGCGGGGCGGAACTCGGCATCCTGGTCAAAGGCGGCGAGCCGCTTGAGACCGCTTGCAAGGTCGACACCATCATCTTCGACAAGACCGGTACTGTCACCGCCGGCAAGCCCACGGTGACGGACATCCTCGTCCACGACTCATCATTCCATTCCGATCAGATCGTCCGCATTGCGGCCGGCCTCGAAGAGCGCTCCGAGCACCCGCTCGCTTCCGCCATCCTCGCGGCTGCGAAAGCACGCGAGCTCACCCCCCTCACCGTTACCAACTTCCGCGCTCTACCAGGTCACGGAGTCCAAGCGACCGCGGAACCGGGGTCGCTCCTCCTCGGAAATCGAGCACTCCTCACGCAGGCGGACATCGAGGTCTGCGACGAGGTGCAGCTCTCCTCCTTCGAGGCGGACGGGAAGACGGTCCTCCTCCTCGCCATCTCGGGACAGCACGTCGGGACCCTCGCGGTCACTGACGCGCTCAAACCTTCCGCCCTCCCTGCGATCGACGAGCTGCGACAACTCGGACTCCGCCTGGTCCTCCTCTCCGGCGATACGCCGCGGACGGCCGACGCGGTCGGCAGGCTCCTCGGTATCGCCGAGGTTCACGCCGGCGTTCTCCCCGATCGCAAGGTCGAGGTCGTTCGCTCCCTCCAGCGTGAAGGACACGTCGTCGCAATGGTCGGTGACGGCGTGAACGACGCCCCGGCACTCGCCCAGGCAGACCTCGGAATCGTCATGGGTTCCGGCGCAGACGTCGCCATGGAGGCCGGCGGCATTATCCTCATGAAGAGCGACGTCAGGGACGTCGCGACAGCGATCCGCCTGAGTCGCGCCACAGTGGCGAAGATCAAGCAGAACCTCTTCTTCTCCTTCGCCTATAACATCCTCGGTATTCCCGTCGCTGCTCGGGCATTCGCCTGGGCGGGGCTCGTTCTCCGACCGGAGCTCGCAGGTCTCGCCATGGCCCTCAGCTCCGTTTCGGTCGTCACCAACGCTCTCCTCCTGCGGCGATTCCGTCCCACACAGGTGACGGAAAGCAGAACGCTACCGCCCGCTCCAAAGAGCGAATTCCGGCCCGACTGGCCACACTGCTATCCCTTCTACTAGGTTTCCTTCTCCCACGCCCCGGGCAGTGCTGCACTGTCCGGGGCCTTTTCTCTACGGCACACCGCACGTTTGACTCGATATGAAGTACGAATGAAATCGATACGGTGATCGGGGCGGCGAATTGCCACTGCCTATTGACAAGGAATTTTGGTCGGGAGTAGGGTATCGGCACACCTGGACCTTAGGTCATGGACATTCCCATCACGGTTCACACGACGCACGACGCGTAGCACCCTCGCGTTCACCGCCGTTGGCTCCCCTCGAGGTTCGCAAGCGCCACCTCGGCGTTTCCCCTCATGAGCCTCCGCGCACCCGGGGGCTGCACGCGCACCTCCCACCCCACACGTCGAACTAGGAGGACACCCGTGCAATTCACCGACCGTACCATTCTCGTCCGCTCTCAACACGTCGTCGTTCTCCCGCACGGTGCGAATCACATCGTGTACCACTCGCTCCTCGGAAACCCGACGGTCGTGGACGAGCCGGTCCTGGCGCTCCTCCACGCGTTCGAGACGCCGACGTCCGTCGGCACCGCCCGAGCACAACGGCCCTCTCGCAACTTCTTGCGACGGGTCCGCACCTTCACTGATGCGGGTTTCCTCGTCCGCCGAGGAACGGACGAGCGCGCGGCGATCCGTCGCAGGGTCCAACTGACGCTCGACCGCGCTCGGCGCGGCGAGAACCTGATGGCCCTCGGCCTCATCCTCGATGAAGCCTGCAACTTCGGCTGCGACTTCTGCCTCGCTCGGAAACTCGCAGAGACGTCCGGTCGACAGACGACCGTCCGGAAGATGCCGTGGCCAGTCGCACAGGTCGCGATCGACGCGCTCGTCGTCGCGGCACGCGCACACGGCCACAAGACTGTTGAAATCTACTTCGGCGGCCGCGAGCCACTCCTCAACTGGGAGGTGCTCCAACGGAGCATCGAGTACGCTCTCGACACCTACGGCAAGAGTCTGACGTTCCGCTTCTCGACGAACACGAACTGCTCCCTCATCACGAAGGAGCGCGCGCGATTCATCGCGAAGCACCGTATCCTCGTCACGACGAGCCTCGACGGTCTCGCTGAGGCGAACGACTCCGTCCGGACGCACGTCTCCGGTCGTGGCACGTTCGCCGAGATCATCGCCGGTTGGGATCACCTGGCTCGTGTCCGGCGCCCGATCAGGATGATCAGCCTTACCCTCACGGAGGGGAACATTGACCGCATCGACGGGTCCTACTTCGACTTCCTGGCATCGCGAGGGATTCGGACCTGCACGGTCGAGCCCGACCTGATCGCATCGCTCCATCGCTCTCCCGCGGACGTCGTCGATGTGCTCTTCCGACTCCGTGCCCTCGGGCACGACCGGGGGATCACGGTGACGGGTATGTGGGAAAAGCCGTTCAATGCGATGATTCCGAGTCCCAAGCCCAAGTATCACAACACCTTCGCCTGCAACGCCTTCTCGGGGACGGGCCTCAACGTCCTCCCGTCGGGGGCGATCACCGCCTGCTCGTACAGCGCCCAGCAGGTTGGGACCCTCGAGGCGTTTCCAAGCGTCCTCTCCTCAGACGGGTACACGAAGCTCGCCGCTTCTCGGGCCGTTGGCAACATCGAAGCCTGCATAGGCTGCGAGATCGAGGGCGTCTGCCGCGGCGGCTGCTACCTCACGCACGAATACGGCGAGAACACTGGCTCTTCGGCCGGCGTCCACTACCGGTGCGAGATCTACCGACTCGCCACCCGAGCGCTCCTGCTCGAAGCCGCATCTGACAACGCGTCGGATAACTCCACTGACGGAAGGAGGTGAGCTCCATGATCAAGAAGATCAACCGCAAGCGCAGCGTCCGCGTGGCGGCCCCGTCTTGCTTCCGCGGCGCCTGCTAGGCGCTTCTCACTCCACCTGGCACTCCTCACGGAGATCGCCACTGAATCCACGACGGAAGGAGGTGAGCTCCATGATCAAGAAGATCAACCGCAAGCGCAGCGTCCGCGTGGCGGCCCCGTCTTGCTTCCGCGGCGCCTGCTAGGCGCTTCTCACTCCACCTGGCACTCCTCACGGAGATCGCCACTGAATCCACGACGGAAGGAGGTGAGCTCCATGATCAAGAAGATCAACCGCAAGCGCAGCGTCCGCGCTGCCGGCCCGTCCTGCTACGCCGGCGCCTGCTGAGGCAGACCCACGCACCCCTCGCTCGCAGCTGCGCGAGCCGCTCTTCTCGCCCCCTCGTTCGCACTTTCGCGAACGAGGGGGCTTTTCTGTATCGCCCTAAACAGGGACTTCGACGCGTCAACGCCGGGGATTACCCAATCGTTCTGACCACGTCACGTAGGAATCGGTTGTCATTCGGCCGACCGATTGACAGACGCACGAAGTTCGCGTGCTCCAATCCTGGGTTTCCCCGAAGGTCCAGACTCGCGATGCTGTGTCGCGCGAGGACCGCGTGGAGGTCTTCGTGTTGGTGTCGTACGAGGATGATGTTCGACACTGAACCTCTGACGTACACGAGGGCAGCCTTCGCATCGAGGACCCGTTCCAGACGCCTTCGCTCCTTCCTCACACGCGCTACGAGTCTCTCCGTGTACTCGAGATCGCTCAGGGCTGCCACGGCCAGCTCCTGCCCAACGACCGACGTACTGAACGCGATGCGGAGTGTTGCGAGCTCCGCACACGTCCGCTCCGCTGCGACCGCGTATCCGATGCGAACCCCGGCGAGCCCGAACGCCTTGGAGAATGTGCGCAGGACGATGACGTTCTCGTACTTCGCGATTAGCGACACGGAGGACCGACGCGGGTCGAGGCTCACGTACTCCTGGTATGCCTCATCGACAATGAACTTCACGTCCGGGAATTGCCCAGCGAGGAGCTCAACGAGATCGGTGGCGATGACGCGACCGGTTGGGTTACCAGGGGAGCAGAGCCAGACGATGCGGGCTCCTGCCCGGACGACGTCCTCCGAGATCCCCGCCACGTCATCGAGCCCCAAAGTGAAGCCACGGTCTTCTCTGAGCGCGTGGAACTTCACTCGTGCCCCGACCTTCTCGCTCGTTCGGATGAGGCGCCCGAACGTGGGGACCACGGCGACAGCGACATCGCCCGGGTCCAGGTATGTCCGAGGGATGACGTCAATGATCTCGTCTGTCCCGGAGAAGACCGCGACGTTCTCGTGCGTCACGCCGAGGAAGGTGGCGATTGCTCGTCGCAGACGTTTGGCCTCGCGGTCGGGGAGCTCCGAGAGAGCCGATCGCCTCACAGCGCGAAGCGCACGCATCACCGCCGGCGATGGCGAAAATGCCCCTTCCGCGAGGTCGAGGCGGCGGAGGCCGCTGACGTCGACCCCCGGTCCGGTCATCCGGGGCTGCGCACTTGCGTACGAACTCGCGACGAGACTGAGCATTCGAGACGTTGGCGTGGGGGGTAGGAGCGCGCCGGAACATGAATCTGGGATGAACGCCGCTTCAGGTTCCACTCCACGCGCTTGACTCTCTGCGGTCGCCGGAGGATGGTGTGTCTACACCAGTACCATAGGTTGTGGTCACATCGCAAGGTGTATCCGGGCACGACCGTGGTCTCCCCCTCACTCTCTCACCCTCCTCACCATGGACTCCATGATGAACAGTCTCCTCCCCTCGTCACCGCTCACGCTCGCGGCCTCGCTTTTCCACTGGATCGGCGCCACGCTCTGGATCAGCGGTGCCGTGCTGCTCCTCGTATGGGCAACCCGCTCGCTCGCACCGGAACGCCTCCGAACGGTCGGCCTGACGGCCTTTGCGCTTGGTGTTCTCTCGGGCATCGTCGCGATGATTTCGAGCTGGAGCGCACCGTACGCCGGGATGCATGCGCTCCCGCAGGACCAGGCGCAGCTCATGCGCTACGACGCCGGAGCGTCCAACCGCGCCGCGACGGACGGGCAGTGGACAATGATGGGCGACATGATGCGCGATTCCCGCGACCTCCAGGGAGGGCCGGGCATCAGTCCGAACGGCTCGGCTTCCACGGCCCCCCGTCTCAACACCGCGCCCGCGAGCCCCGACCACCTCATGCCAGACGGCTCCATGATGGATAGCGGCACGATGGAACGTGCAATGGGGACGGACAGGGGTGCCGGTTCCGCATCGCTCTCGCCGTCCGCGCCGGCGCCCACCAATCAGTGACCCTCTCCCTGATGCCCACCTCCCGGGACGTACTCACCGTCACCCTCCCCCTCGCGCTCCCCGACGCTGAATCCGTCGTCAGGTCTGCGCTCCAAGCTGAGCAGTTCGGCGTCATCACCGAGGTCGACTTCCAGCTGCGATTCCGCGAGAAGCTCGGCATCGACTCTCCGCCGCACAAGACCCTCGGCGCCTGCAACCCACGCCTCGCTGCAGAAGTGATCGCTGCGAACGCTACTGCCGCGCTCGCACTCCCGTGCAACATCGTCCTCCGCGAGGAGGACGGCTCGACGGTCGTCGCAGCCCTCCGGCCGACCGCGGCGCTCGGGCGATTCGGTCCGTCCGTCGCTTCGCTCGCGGCGCAGGCCGAGGAGTCCCTCGTCCGAGTCTTCTCCCACATCCACGACACCTTCTCCCCGACCACGCCATACGCCCACGCGCCGGAGCGTAATTGGTTCCTCGCCCTCACCTCCTCACCCACCACCTGTACGTGAGCCCGCGCGCCTCCGTCACCTACGTACTCCTATTTATCGCCCTCCTCGCACAGCCCCACGTGCTGCAAGGGCACGTGCTCTTCCTTACGTCCGCGTGGGCACAGTCTCTCGCGACACTCCTCATCCTCGCTGCTGCTGCGGCCACGTACTTCCTCCACCGCGCGGGCCTGCGCCGCGCCGATCGTCGGAACGCCGCACTCCAGGAGGAGAAGCAACTGGCCAACGAGAAGCTGCTCGACTCATTCCGCTACATCGGGACCGTGAACCGACGCCTGCCGCTCTTGCAGGAGGTGACGAGCGACGTCCTGCGCGAGACAGCCCCGACGAGCCGAGGCAGGCGCGAGGCCATACAGCGCCTCCTCGCCCTCGCAGTGACGACGACAGCTCGCGCCCCGTGGGGGGTCCTGCGGTTCGTTGACCGCGGTTCCGGTCGGACGTTGGGCGAACACTGCCTCTCGCGCCCTGGGTCCACCGTACCGCGAGCGCCGATCGGCAACGCTGACCTCCTCGCGCTCGAGTTCTCGCCCGATCAGGCGGGAGACCCGCGAGCGCTCGCGGTGCGGTGGAGCTCAGATCGGTGGGCATCTCACCAGACCTATCTCATTCTCGGGCCTCTCGAAGGGAAAGGTGTTGACGCTGAGACCCTCCAGGCGCTTCTCGATCAGGCACACGTCCTGTTCGTCTACTTCTCGTCCCCGCCGTCTGCGGTGTCTCCGATCCTGTCAGAAGCCACCCGGCCTCGTGACGTGCCCGCGCGTCCAGCGGCACGTGCCTTCAGCTCCTAGTCCCGCTCCCCACCGCCCCAGGTGCCTGTCGTTCCCCAGTCCGCGTCAGCCATGCTTCTCCTCGGCCTCGCTGCGTGCAGTGTCAGCACAACTGCGCTGACTTCACCGCCGTCCAGCGCGCCGACTGCATCTGCGACGCCGGGATGGTCGCTAGAGGTCCGAACCTCCCCTGAGGAGCTGACGCCCGGGCGTGCGGCGGCGCTCCGCCTCACGCTCCGGAGAGACGGTGTCATTCAGGAGTCTTTCGCATCGGAAGGCGGGACGCCGCTCCACCTGAGCGTCGTGTCGCAAGACCTCCAGGAGATCCAGGACCTCCACCCCGTGCTCGACCCCGCGACAGGCGAGTTCAAGTCCTCCGTGACAGTCGCGAGAGCGCGCCCGTACGTCCTCTTCGCCGACGTCACGTTGCGGGACCAAACCCGCACGACGGTTCGCGGAGACCTCACGATCGGTTCCGCGGACATGCGTGCGCCGTCAGACCTCCAGGTCGACGACGGCCCCAGCAGGTCGGTCGCTACACGGTGACTCCTGAGGTTGCGTCCCCGCTCATCGCAGGGGTCGACCTCGTTCTCATCGCGAGCATCACGAGGCAAAGCTCCTCCGGCAGCCTTCCCTTCGCGATCGACCGAGGGGAAGCGCACGTCGCCATCCTCCGCGAAGACACCCTTAGCCCGGTGCCGAGCTGGGCGGTCATTCGTGGTGGCCATGGTGGCATGCTCTCCTTGGAGCCGAACCAGATCGCGTTCGCGACGAAGATTCCTCAACCGGGTCGGTACGTGATCTTCACGGTGTTTCCTACAGACGGCCGGATGGTCTCTGCGAGGAATGTCTATGACGTGGTCGCACCTCCCGATGGTGTCGCAGATGAACCGCCGGATGCGATGACACACGAGATGGGGACGGCTCGACGATGTCGGGCGATATGCAGTCGGTTCCGGTCGAAGCCTTTCAGTGGGGTTTCGAGCCGGCGACCATTCGCGTGAAGAAGGGCACGCACGTCACGGTCGTGCTCACGAGCCGCGACGTGCCCCACAGTTTCAGCCTGCTCGAGTTCGACGTTTCCCAGACCATCCTCCCGAGCCAGACGTCGACAGTGAGCTTTGTCGCGGACAAGCGCGGCGCGTTCGCGTTCGGCTGCGACATCGCCTGCGGTAGCGGGCACCAGGAGATGCGTGGCGTCCTCATCGTCGAGTAGCTTCCTTCCCTCCCCTTCTATGCCCCACCACTCCCCCGAGGTAGGCGATCGAGATCTCAGCGCGTCAGAATACGAAGAACGGCCTGAAGCTCAACAGTGCTTGAAGCCGCGTTGGTGCAAGGGGACGGATACGGACGAGGGCGTTATGCGATGGGCGTGATTGGGGCGAGGGCGAGAGCATTGAACATAGTTGGGAGACGAAGTGTGACGGTATCGGACGAGGTAACCCCGATGGGATGGCCCAGGTGCTGCGAGAGCCGCTCGATCGCAGACCGAATTACGGGTAGTGCAGCCTTCGGCTCGATGCCAAGATCATGCGCGATGCGCACTGACCGGGCTTCCTCGTGCTAGCGATAGGTGGAAGCGAAGCGACGAATGACGAATCGGGTTTGAAGGGACTGCGCAGAGGATGGGCTGCATGCGCACCGTGCACAACGATCACAAGGGCTAGACGTCGATCGCCCTCAGAGCATCCTCCAGCAGCCTCCACGTCACTGGAGCACCCGCGCGGTTCAGCAGCACCGACGCGGGTTTTCCGACGAGCACGCGCGCTCCGTCGTCGTCGGCCTCGAGTTCGATCCCGATCCGGCGGAGGAGATCCTTCTTCCCGGCCGCGTCGGCAGCGTCAAAGACGGCGACCGCATCCTTGAGCGATCCGAAATAGGAACGGAGCTGTTCGAGCTTTGTGGCGCGACTATCGGCGAGCCCGTCGCGCTCCAGCGTGAAGTTCGTCTCGGTAGTCCCAAGATCCGCGCGCTTGCGCTCGTAGTCCGCTCGCGGAACGGTTCCAGAGAGCAGGAGGTCGAGGAGCGTCCCCTGGGCCTTCTTCACCTCGTTGATCCGCGTATTGAGATCAGCGCTGCGCTGCACAAGGTCCTGTGACGCCCTCTCGCGCAGCTCGGCCACCATCCCGAGAGCGAGGTCCACGTCGCGCTCCGTGAAGGAGAGTTTCTTGAGGGTCTCTCGGACCGGGACGAAGGCAGCCAGTTCGGAGACCGGTGGGAGATCGCAGCGGCGGCGCATCCTGTTCGTGCAGGTGTAGTAGCAGTAGACCTTCCCGGAAGGCTTCGCCTGCGTGTAGGCTGTGAGACGCCGCCCGCATTTCGCGCAGCGGACCAGACCCGTGAGGGCGAAGACGCGGCTCTTCGGACGCTCGGCCTTCGTGCGGCGTGCAGCGACGATCTCCTGGACGCGGTCGAAGAGGTCCTTCGTCACGAGCGGCGAGTGCGTCCCGGCGTAGAGCTGGCCCTTCACTCGCATCGCGCCGTAGTAGAAGGGGTTCTTCAGGATGTGGTCGACCGTCGTGACGCCGAGTCCCTTCGCGGTCGTGTTCGGTCGGCGCTTCGGGAGCGTGAGGCCCCAACCGTCGCGGGCCGTCCTGGCGAGCGCGGCGAGGGAATAGCTCCCGGACGCAGCGAGGCGGAACAGCTCGCGGACGATCTTCGCCATCGGCTCATCCACGACGATGACGGCATGGTCGGCACTCTCGCGGAGGTTTCGGTACCCGAGCGGCGCGATACAGGGCCACTCGCCCCGGCGAAGCTTCTCCTGGATGCCGCGTCGGATGTTCTTCGAGAGGTCCTTCGAGTACTTCGCAGATAAGCCCAGCTCGAGGCTCAGGATGAACTCCTCGTCGGGCTCGCCGATGTATGTCCGGTCCGCGGTCACGACCTGGGTGAGCTTTTTCGTCTCCATCGCCCAGACGACCCGGCCTCCGTCGAGCGCGTTTCGGGCGAGGCGGTCCGCCTTCCAACATAGGACCGTGTCGAGGGCGCCCTTCTCAACCATCGTCATGAGCCGATTGAACTCGGGGCGGCCCGGCGTCTTCGCCGACTGCTTCTCCTCGAAGAGGACGGGGTCAGCGATTCCGAGCCGGGCGCACGCTTCGCGCGCCCAAACGATCTGCGCGCTGAGGCTCAGGACCTGCCGGTCGTCTGACTCGGTGGACTTTCGGACGTAGATGGCGGCGCGCATGGGGCTGTGGGGAAGAGGACGGGGGCGATCCCATACGGTCCAGCACGAGCGCGACGGCGTAGAGCACCTCGCGGTAGGCGCGGATGTCATCGTCGGTCGTTCCCTCGCCGACGCGTTCAGCGACGCGGGCGCACATGGCCTCTTCCAGCGCAGGGCTGAAGGCGGGGACCGTCGAGCTGGCCGGAGAGGGAGGGATCACCACGCCGGGGAGCACGCAGGCTCTTCCTCCCGACGCGGCACCCGGAACTCTATGCGGCGCCTCCGCGGGCGGCAAGAGGGGCGAGGCGGCCACGGTCCTCGCCACGTGGGTTCTGTCTCAGGAGAGAGTCCCGAGCCGCAGAAGGGGCATCGCTCGGCGCGGCCGTTGGCTGGCGAGGGCGTCACGACTGGCGAGCCGCAGGTCGGGCAGACGCGATCAGAGTCGATCGGCACGGAGTACGTCATGGTCGGGAGTGGTGAGGATGCGCCGACATGGTGTTCCCCGGTGCGGCATCACGCGATCGTTCGCGCGCGCTATGTGCGTCCCGGGCACGGGGCGAACGCGCGACCTTCGAGGGCGGAGCGGCCAGACGGTGGTGCGCGAGGCGCACAAGAAGTCCGTCGCGTCTTCCGGCTCGTCTCGTGCCGTGCCACGGTCGAGACGTCACTGACCACACCGCCACTATGGGCCTGCGCGCTCAGTTCCTCCCCGCTGCCCGCCGCGCCCGCCGTCTCCGGGAGCGCGAGGAGGCATTTCAGGAATACCTCGCGTACCGGTGCCCGATGCCGACAGATCTGGACCCCGTCGACGACGAGGAGGACCGACCGTCTCCCACTCCAGACGATCCCCTCGAAGCTCCACCTGCCAAGCCATACCCGCGCCCAATCGCACCGGACGTTCCGGCCCCCGCGGTGGAGGCGGCAACGCGCAACGACGGACCGGCCGAAGGAGACGAGGTCCGTAGGACGCGTGGCGTGGAGCCCGTATACGAAGGCCAGCAGACGCCTTTGACGGCCCCACCCCCCGGTGCGTCTACGCAGACCGTGGTTCGCACCGGCGTTCAGGACACCACCGTCGACACCACGCCAGCGCCCGCGTCGACCGCACCAATCCCGCCACCCGAGGGCCTCGAGGTCCGCGACGGCGAGATCCTCCGCTCGCTGGCCCTCTGCCGCATCCTCTCATACGGGCAGATCGCCGGGCTCCACTTTCCCGGTCAGCTCGCCACGGCCCGAAGGCGGATGCGTCGCTTGGGGCGCGCCGGGTGGGTGAGCCTCTTCGAGGAGCGCGCACTCCGGGGTGGCCACCCGCGCTACGTCCTACCGACGTCGCGAGCGCTTCGCTGGGCATTCGACGCGATCACTGCCGAGGCGGTCGGGACGTCGAGCGAGCGCCTCGTCCGAGAAGTGCTGCGTCAGCAGTCCCGCGAGGGGCTCGTCCTTCACTCACCGGGGACGCCGCCCTTCCTCCCGCACCAGCGCGAGATCGGCAGCCTCCTCGTCGCCCTCCGGCGCAGCTACGGCCTCGGGGTGGTGTTCTCCTGCGCCTTCGCGCGGCCTTTCCCGCTCGAGGTGAACGGAAGTAGCCTCCCGCAGCCGGACTTCATCCTCGTCGCAGCTCCCTTCGGCCGGGAGCCCATCCTCATCTTCGGGGAGCACGACCGCGGGACGGAGCCCGTGGCGCGCTTCGGACGACGAAAGGTCGAGGCGTACGAGCAGCTCATCGTGCGCCCCCAGCTCCTCTCGAAGCTCACGGGCTTCGACTCCTTCCGTGTCCTCATCACGGTCACAGACCCGATCCACCGCCGCCCCCTCGACCGTCTCACCGCCCTCGCCGCGCAGATCCGCAGCCGCGGCAGAGACTCCACGTACGCCCTCGCGCCCGCCGGCTGGGTCGCCGCGTCCCCGGAGGGGTCAGTCTGGTTCCTTGCGGAGAACCCACCCGACCCGACGATCGCCCGCCCGAACCTCGAGCTCCACGCCGCGACGGGGAGAGTGTCTGCGATTCTCAATCTCATCGAGCGGTCGCAGACGTAGCAAGGGCTTACTAAACGGTGCCGTCCACGCCTACAGTCAGATCAGACAAGCGTCGTCGTCCTTGGTGTTGTGTCGCGACTCTTCATTATCACCCGTGGACTAACGCCATCTGCCGGACCAATGAAGCCCTTCATCTCCAGAAGATCGAGAATGCGAGCTGCTCGCGTATACCCGATTTCGAGGTGACGTTGGAGCAACGACGCTGACGCTTTTCCCGACTGACGAATCAGCCTGATGGCCACGTCCTCCAGAGGATCAGCCCCGGCTACGCCATCAACGTTCGCGATCTCGACCTCAAAGGGAACGGGGTTGGCCTTCGCCTCGTCCATGATCGCGTCGCGCTGAGCCGAGAGCTTCGCTGTGGCTTCTTGCATGTACTTCTCGGCCCGAGCGTAGTGCTCTCCCAAGTCGGTTAGCGCGTTAGTGTCGAAGTGGTCGAGGGCGACAATCAGGCGCGATGCTACATGCGCGTACTCGGCGAACGATTGACGCAATAGCTGATGAACGGGCTCAAGGGATGTCGTCGGCTGGAGCCTTTCATTGGCGCTGGCCGCCGCGAGAATTTGGTCGCTCGCCGACCGCACCGCCTCCTTCCAGGAAGGCTCCTCCGGCATAGGCGGGTTGAACCTCTGGTTGAGAACCGTCAGCGCTGCCGAAAGTTGGTCCAGTAGAGCGGAGGCTGTGTCAGTGAATGTAACGGCTGGTAGCGCGTCTGGGCCACCTCCTTCTTGGCCATTGATGATCACTGACTGAGTCGGCTCGGAGTGGCCAATGCCGGCGATTCGCACCGCCTCTTGAAGCTTCATCGCTGCCCCTCTTCGCGAGACGTGGTATTCCGCCCTAAGGCCCGAGGGGCTTGATAGAACCACCAGGTCGTAGAGAGCGATGGGGATCTTCCTGTTCCCATTGAATCGAGCGTCAGGTCCCCCGGAACGATTCGGATAACGCCAAGTGTGATCAACTATCTCAGCATCTGCCGGGACCGAACCGTCTTCGATGAATCGTGTCGGAGAGATTTCAACGCTGAGCTCGTCGTACGCAACTGCGCCGCACGTTGATCCTTCGAACACAAGAAGCCGGTCAGGCATGAAGTGCAGGGACTGCGCGTGCGACTTCAGCGTCGGGATGTCGATGTTCGTCTTGATGTTCGGCGGGCGTGAGAGCTTCGGTCTTGTCGTCAGCCGCTTGATCGTTCGCTTCGCTCCGGCGTTGCGCTTCCAGTCGTGGACATCGGCTGCCGATTCGATAATCCATAGTGCACTCACGTCCTTCAGCTCGTGGACGGCGTCATGGAGGGACTGAAATCTTCGCTCAGCATCTGGGTCGAAGTCGTAGAAGAGGACGACGGTCTTCCTCACGCGGTCCTGCATCCAGGCAGCTACGCAGGCAACGGCGGCGAGCGTGAGCGCTGGGACAACCCATGCCGATAGCTCCTTCTGACTCGCCAGCGATGCGAGCCCGACGATCGACACGCCAAGAACGAGCGGGAAGAACGGAAACCGCGATCGCTTCTGGCGAATCTCCTGAAGCAGTGCTTCCGAATCAGCTGAGCTTAGATTGTCTGCGGTGGCCGACTCGACGGGCATGAACGGGCCAAGCCCCTGCACCGTCGGTGCCTCCCCTCCAGCAGGTGACAACCGGCGACGCTGTGATGGCGCAGAAAGCGTTTGCCGGTAGTAGAGGCCATATCGTCCCATATGGACGTAGTTCCCTCGTGGGCCGCCTCCTACACGAAACCCTCGGACACCGATGGACGTTCCAATACCTGACTTCGATAGGTTGAAGCGGAACGGCCCTACCGAAATTGATTTCCGTATGTAGAACCCCATTCGTTATTGGTGTGGTCGCTTAGATGAATTGTATCACTTTGGCACCACGCGAGCATCGTCGTGCGCATGCAGGCGTCGGGGTCCCCGCCCTAAGCTCTCATCCGACCGCCTGAGTGCAACCATGCGGATTGTCAGATCGGGAGCCCCTCAATGAATGTGCGTATTGGCTGTCCGATCTCACGCTGCCAGAAGGCGGCCTGCTCGCGCTCGTCCATGTCGGAGACAAACGAACCCGAGACAGGGTCAACTTGAATCGACTCGAGCGGGTAGCCGGGCGTGATCTTCGCGCTCCCTGGGACGACGAAGCGCCGTGGGGACGGGAAGCGCGTCTCGTAGAGCGCACCATCGGGCATCGCGAGCGCGAGCGCGTAGTCCCACCACGCCTGCATCTCCCCACCGAAGCGCGTGACGAGTGCGGCATAGTGCGCGAGGAGGTCTGCGTCGGTCGGCCGGGTGTCGAACCCGGGGATGCGACGGACGTGGAGCCCGGGCTGCTCGCTGTCGGCGAGCCCCTTGAAGAACAGGGCGTTGTCCATCGAGAGCACTGGCCGCTGGAGGGCGCTGCCGTATGCGCGCGCCTTCATCCGGGCGTTCTCGGACACCGTCTCGCCATCCTCCGGCGCGTCAATGGAGCGGTCCGCCTCGGTGAGACCGTGGACGGTGATGCCGAGAGGCTCGAGGACGCCGCGGACTTGATTCAGCTTCGCCGGGTTGGTCGTCCCGAACGTGAGGTCGTGCAGCATGACGCCAACCTTGCAGAAGATAAGGGTGCCGTCAATTGAGACGTTGCATTCCCCGAAGCCCTTACCCGCGCGTTACGGCCGCGGCAGGAAGTCCTGACAGCACATCGACGGATTGGTGGAACCATCTTCGTGCTCAGGGGCGCAACACCAGAGTCCACTCCGGCAGAGAGATGCCACGCGCCGTTCGTCGCCCCCTGGAAGGCGTCCTCGATAGCCTCGCGGCGCTCGGGCTTATCGCGAAGCTGCCAGATTCCGGACCATCGTGGCGCGTGATCGGTCGATGACCGTCGAGCTATCAAGGAATCCTTGATAGCTCGATCGAGGTCGCGGCCGAACCCTCCGGAAATCCCGGATAGTTCATCTCGGAAACAGCGGTGCTGGTTCGGTGCTAGTTGGCCCGTCAACAGCCATCTTCGGATGCCCCCGGACATTTCGACCTGTGGTACAAGCCCTTGATCTGGAGGTATCTGCGGATGGCCAGAGACGAGCTAAGTCACTACGGATCAAGAGGTTGGGGGTTCAAGTCCTCCTGGGCGCACCAACTTAAAACCCTCGAATGGAAAGACTTCGCTGCTGTCGGCCCCGTACCCGCGGGGCCGTTTCGATTCTTGCGGCCCACGGCCCCTGGATTTCGATCCGTCGGAGCCACGACGCAGGCCGTCCCGGCGAGGCCTAGACTGTCAGGTTGATGGCCGGGTGCGAAAGCGGAGGGAAGCAAGTATGAGCGGAGTGTCCACGGAGAAGAGGCCGCAGAGGTCTCTCCTCGCCGTCCCGGGACTGGCGATCGCGCTTCTCTCGGCGCCGGCCGGGGCTGCAACGATCAACGAGTTCTCGATTCCAACGGCCGCGAGCAGCCCCGCTGGCATCACGCCCGGCCCAGACGGCGAGCTGTGGTTCACGGAGTACGGCGGCGGCAAGATCGGGCGGATCACGACAGCGGGAGTCGTCACCGAGTTCCCGACAGCGGGATACCCGGGGCAGATCACCTCCGGTCCCGACGGCAACCTCTGGTTCACGGTGTCCCTCGGCAGCAAGATCGGACGGATCACGACGGCGGGAGTCGTCACCACGTTCCCGATCCCGACGTTCGGCAGCTACCCCTGGGACATCACTGCCGGTCCCGACGGCAACCTCTGGTTCACGGAGGGGAACGGCAACAAGGTCGGGCGAATCTCGACCGCCGGAGTCATCACCGAGTTTCCGATCCCGACGGCGAACAGTCACCCCTACGGCATCACTGCCGGTCCCGACGGCAATCTCTGGTTCACCGAGACCACCGGCGTCAGGATCGGGCGGATCACGACGGAGGGAGTCATCACCGAGTTCCCGGTCCCGACTCCCGCCAGCGAGCCCAGGGGCATCACCTCCGGTCCCGACGGCAACCTCTGGTTCACGGAGTACCTCGGCAACAGGATCGGGCGGATCACGACAGCCGGAGTCGTCACCGAATTCGTGATCCCGACGGCGGGCAGCGGCCCCACCGGCATCACCTCCGGTCCCGACGGCAATCTCTGGTTCACGGAGACCGACGGCAACGGGATCGGGCGGATCACGACAGCCGGAGTCGTCACCGAGTTGCCGATGCCGACGGCGAACAGCGCCCCTTACGGCATCGTCTCCGGTCCCGACGGCAACCTCTGGTTCACGGAGTACTCCGGCGTGAGGATCGGCCAGCTCATCCTGTCTTCGGCCCCGGTGGAGCTGATGTCGTTCGGGGTGGACTGAGACCTCGACGAGAGATCGGCCCCGGGGGTGGGAGCGTGCGAAGAGTTCACGGCTCTCTCGAGGGGCGATCGTCCTTTCCACCATCGCCCGCGGCGAGCTGCTCGGCGCCCACCGGAAGACGGTGAGACCGGCCTCAGTGCCCCCCGGCGAGCCCCGGGAAGATCGTGGTGACGACGAGGGCGAGCATCAGGACTCCCATGATCCCGGTCGTTCCCCAGGCGACGACGTTCCAGAAGCGGCCGTTGACGTAGTCGCCCATCAGCTCCTCCTTGTTGATGAGGAGGATCATGAAGACGAGGACGAACGGCAGGAGCAGGCCGTTGAGGACCTGCGAGAGGAAGAGGATGGGGAATAGGGGGATTCCGGGGAGCAGGATCGTCCCGGCGCCGATGGCGATCATGAGCGTGTAGAGACCGAGGAACTCGGGCGCCTCGCTCCAGGTCTTGTTCACGCCCGCCTCGAAGCCGAGCCCCTCGCAGATGGAGTAGGCCGTCGCCAGCGGCAGGATGGAGGCCGCGAAGAGCGAGGCGTTGGCGAGCCCGAGGGCGAAGAGGGTCTTCGCCCACGAGCCGGCCAGGGGTTCCAGGGCGAGCGCCGCCTCTTCCGCGCCGTGGATCTGGATCCCGCGGGGGTGGAGCGTCGCGCCGCACGCCACGACGATGAAGAACGCCACGATGGCCGCCATGACGCAGCCGACGATGACGTCCCAGCGCGAGATCCCGTACTCGTCCGGGCCGATCCGCTTCTCGACGATCGAGGACTGCAGGTAGAACTGCATCCAGGGGGCGATCGTCGTCCCGACGATGCCGATGATCATCAGGAGCCACGCGGTATCTCCCTGGACGCGCGGGTCGAACGTCTGCCTTACGACCTCGCTCCAGCTGGGGCGCGCCAGGAGCGCCGAGACGACGTAGGTGAAGTAGACGGTGCAGGCGACGAGGAAGATCTTCTCGACGACCCGGTACGTCCCCTTCACGATCATCCACCAGACGACGAACGCGCCGATCGGGACGGAGATGATCCGCGGGACTCCGAAGACCTCCATCGCGGCGGCCCACCCGGCGAACTCGGCCACGGTGTTGCCGATGTCGGTGAGGAGGAGCGCCATCAGGAGGTAGAAGGTGGCCCTCAGGCCGAAGTTCTCCCGGATGAGGTCGGCCAGGCCCTTGCCGGTGATCGCCCCGAGCCGTGCGGACATCTCCTGGACGACGATGAGCGCGAGGGTGACCGGGAGGAGGACCCAGAGGAGCGAGTAGCCGAAGTGCGCCCCGGCCATCGAGTAGGTGGCGATGCCGCCGGCATCGTTGTCGACGTTGGCGGTGATGAAGCCGGGGCCGACGATCGCCAGGAAGGCGGCGGCCCTCGCCGCGAACGGGCGGAACGCCTTCGGGAGGGCTGTTTCGCGCGGGATCTTCTCCGTCAACGAAGCCTCCGGCGAATCCGTTCCCGCGGGTAGAGGCACGCCACGACGTCCTCGATGGCGATCGTCCCGATGAGCCCGCCGTCGAGGCCCGTCACGGGGAGCTCGAGCAGGTCGTATTTCGCCATCAGCTCGATGACGTCCCTGGCCGGCAGCTCCGCGGCGACGCTTCGGGGCGGGACCCTCATCACCTGCTCGAGCGGCTCGTCGTCCGCCGCCGCGAGGAGGTCGCGCAGCGACAGCGATCCGAGGAGCTCCTCGTGCGGCCCGACGACGAAGACGTCGGTGATGAGCTCGGCGTCCCGGGCCAGGACCCGCAGGCGGCCGAAGGCCTCGGCCACCGTCGTGCCGACGGGGAAGGTGATGTAGTCGGTCCCCATCATGCCGCCGGCCGTGTCCTCGTCGTGGACGAGGAGCTCGGTGACGTCCTCTGCGGCGTCCTTCTCCATCAGCTTGACGAGACCGCGAACTTCTTCGCCTTCGAGGTCGCCGAGGATGTCGGCGGCTTCGTCGGCGGGCATCTGCTCGAGGATGTCCGACGCCTGCTCGGGGGGCAGCTCCTCGATCAGCTCGACCTGCAGCTCCGGCTCCAGCTCGTGAAGCGTCTGGGCCGCCGTCTCGACGTCGAGCTTGCGGAAGACGTCGGCTCCCTCCTTCATCGAGACCTGGGCGATGAGCTCGGCGATGTCGGCCGGGTGGAGGCGCCGGAGCTTTTCCTGAGGGAGGGTCGTCTGCAGGCGGTCGAGCTTCGGGTGGATCGGCTGCATCGAGTCCCAGGGTATGAGGCGCGACGGCAGCGACGCGTCGGACCAGCGCCCGCCGCGCGGGGTCATGCCGACGCCGAAGACGCGCCGCAGGATTCCCCGGACGCCGACGTCGGCGGCCGTCAGGACGAGGTCGCCCTCCACGAAGTCGAGCTTGAGGTCGTTGACCCGCACGACCTTGACGCCGGCGATGTCGACGATCTGCTTGTCGAGGAGGTGGAGCGCGAGGAGGATCTCGTCCTCCTCCGGGGCCCGGTGGATCACGTCCGCGCGGGAGAGCCGGGTGCGGACCGAGCCGTGGACGAAGATGGCGACGTCGTCCCACGGAAGGACGAAGCTCTCGAAGCCCTCGCGAAGGAGAAGGCCGGTCACGCGCGGGAAAGGGGACTTCGACCCGGTCTCCACGACGAGGTCCCGGATCCGGCCGACCCGCTCGCGCGCGACGTCGAGGACGGGAAGGCTCAGGAACTCCGACACGAAGTACCCGGGGGCGGGCGAGGCCGTCGCGGCGGGCTTCGAGCGGGCCATCGATCGATGATGGAGAGGCCGGGTGCGGGCGTCAATCGAACTCGTCCGGCAGGGACGCTCCGCTTGCTAGACTGGTTTCCTGCCCCTGGTGCGGTGCGCCCGCGGGACGGCAGGGGGTGCGGATGGGCGGACACATCTCGAGGGCCCGGCAGTACCTGCTGGCGGGCGTCTCGTACGCGATCCCGTTCGTGGCGTGCGGGGGAATCCTGATCGCCGCGGCGATCGCCCTCGTCCCGATGACCGCCACCGGGCCGGATTTCTCGAATGCCCCTCTCCTGAAGACGCTCCTGGACATCGGGAGCGCGTCCTTCGGGCTCCTCGTGCCGGTCCTGGCCGGGTACATCGCGTTCGGCATGGCCGACCGGCCCGGGCTCGCCCCCGGTTTCGTCGGCGGGGCGATCGCGGCGCAGGTCGGCGCCGGGTTCCTCGGGGGAATCGTGGCGGGCCTCCTCGCGGGGTTCGTCGTCCTCCAGGTCAGGAAGCTCCGCGTGCCGTCGTTCCTCCGGCCCGTGATGCCGATCCTCGTCATCCCGGTGATCGGGTCGGTCGTCGTCGGCTTCCTGATGTACCGCGTCGTCGGCGTCCCGATCCAGCAGCTCATGGCGTCGCTCACGGCGTGGCTCCGGGAGATGAGCACCGGGTCGAGCGTCGTCCTGGCGCTCGTCCTCGGCGCGATGATCGCGTTCGACATGGGAGGCCCCGTCAACAAGGTCGCGTTCTTCTTCGGGGCGGCGATGATCAAGGAAGGGAACTTCGCCGTGATGGGGGCCTGCGCCGCGGCGATCTGCGTCCCGCCCCTCGGGCTGGGGCTGGCGACGCTCCTCGGCCGGAAGCTCTGGAGCGACGAGGATCGCGACGCCGGGTGGGCGGCCCTGGCGATGGGGATGATCGGGATCACCGAGGGGGCGATCCCGTTCGCCGCGTCCGACCCGGCCCGGGTGATCCCGACGATCATGCTCGGGTCGGCGGTGGCGGCGGTCGTGGCGACGCTGGGCGGGGTCGGCGGCCACGCGCCGCACGGCGGACCGATCGTCCTGCCGGTCGTCGACCACCGCCTCGCGTACGTCGTGGCGATCGTGGCCGGCTCCCTGACGGTGGCCCTCGTGATCAACGCGCTGAAGAAGCTCGGGACGGCCCGGAGGGGCCGGGAGGCGGCATGAGGATCGTCGCGGTGACGGCCTGTCCGACCGGGATCGCCCACACCTACATGGCGGCCGAACGGCTGGAAAAGGCCGCGAAGAAGCTCGGGCACGCGATCAAGGTCGAAACGCAGGGCGCGATGGGAATCGAGAACGCGCTGACGGAGGCGGACGTGAAGGCGGCCGACGTCGTGCTCCTGGCGGTGGGGATCCCGGTGCGCGACCGCGCGCGCTTCGATGGGCGGCGTGTCGTCGAAGCGTCGGTCCAGGAGGCGATCCGCAACCCGGAGGGGATAGTGGCCTCCCTCGGGACCTGAGGCCGCGCCGCCATGGCCGTCGAGATCGCCTTCTCCTTCCCGCTCCCGGGCGGCCTTCACGCCCGCCCCGCGAGCCGCCTCCGGGAAGAGGTCGTCCTCTTCCGGTCGGTGGTCATGTTCCTCAACCGCGTGAGCGGGGCCTCGGCGAGCGCCCGGAGCGTTCTGGCGCTCGTGGCGACGCGGACGGGCCACGGGGAGCCGTGCGTCCTCCACGTCCAGGGAGAGGACGAGGAATCGGCCTCGGCGGCGCTCCGGCGATTCGTGGAGAAGGAGCTTCCCGCCCTCGACGAGGCTCCATCGGCGAGAGTCCCGGCCGGCGGGCTGGTCCCCAGGGCGGTCTCGATGGCCGGGTCGCGCGTCCACCGCGGAGCGCCGGCCAGCGGCGGCGTCTTCCGGGGGCGGGCGGTGGTCGTCGGGGCGCGGCGTCCGGGAGCGCCGGCGGACGAGCGCACCGGCACGACGGAGGAGGAGCTCGAGCGGCTCGACGCGGCGTTCGTTCGTGCGGCGACGGCCCTCCGGACGCGACGCGACGTCGCCGTCCACGAAACGGAGAGGGAGGTCCTCGGCGCGCACCTCTCGATCGCCGAGGATCCCGGGCTCCGGACGCGGGCCTCTCTCGCGGTCTCGGCGGGCTCGGGCGCCGCGGCCGCCGTCGGCTCGGCCGCCGAGCACTTTGCCGAGGTCTTCCGCGCGAGCGGGAGCGCGCTCCTGGCCGAGCGGGCGATCGACCTCCACGACGTGGCCGAGGCCGTCGTCCGCGCCCTGGCCCCCGACGCGCCGCCGGAACCGCCGGTCGTCCTCGGCGACGACTCGATCGTCGTCGCCGCGCGGCTCGGGCCGGCCCAGCTCCTCGCCCTTCCCCGAGCCCGCGTCCGGGGCCTCATCCTCGGGGAGGGGGGGACGCTCTCTCACACCGTCGTCCTGGCGCGGGCCTTCGGCGTCCCGTGCGTGACGGGCGCGGAGGGAATCGACCGGATCCTCTCGACGGGCGACGAGGTGATCGTCGACGGAGAAAGAGGGCTCGTCGTCGTGGCGCCGAAGGAGGCCGTGACCCGCTTCTACGAGAGCCAGGGCGACTTCCTGGTGGCGGCGGCGCGCCGGCTCGAGAAATTCCGTACGGCGCGGGGGGCGTCCGCCGACGGGCGGCGGATCGAGGTCGGCGCCAACGTCGGCACCGTCGAGGAGGCGCGTTCGGCCTTCGAGAACGGTGCCGAGGGGATCGGCCTCTTCCGCACGGAGCTGATGTTCCTCGACCGGGACCAGCCGCCCACCGAGGAGGAGCAGTACGAGATCCTCGCCGAGACGGCGCGCCTGGCCGAAGGGCGGCCCGTCATCGTGAGGACGCTCGACGTCGGGGCCGACAAGCCGCTCGCGTGGCTGCGCCTCCCGCCGGAGCGAAACCCGGCGCTCGGCTACCGCGCGATCCGGATGTACGCCGAGCACGCCGGCCTCGTGGAGGGGCAGCTCCGCGCGATCCTGCGCGCGGCGGCGGTCGGGCCGGTGAAGGTGATGTTCCCGATGGTGGCGACCCCCGAGGAGGCGCGCGAGCTGCGGGCCCTCGTCGATCGGGTGAAGGAGCGCCTCGCCGCCGATGGGGTCGCGCACGACGCCGCCATCGAGGTCGGCGTCATGCTGGAAGTTCCCTCGGCCGTCCTGTCGGTCGGGGCCATCGCCCGCGAGGTCGACTTCTTCAGCGTCGGCTCGAACGACCTCGCGCAGTACCTCTTCGCCGTCGACCGGGAGGACACGCGCCTCGCCCACCTCGGGAGCCCCTTTCACCCGGCGTTCCTCAAGCTCCTCGAGGCGGCCGTCGCCGGCGCCCACGCGGCGGGCCGCTGGATCGGCCTCTGCGGCGAGATCGGCGGGCGGCCGCTGGCGGCCCCGCTCCTCCTCGGCCTCGGCTTCGACGAGGTGAGCGTCTCGCCGCCGCGCGTCCTGGCGGCGAAGGCGGCGTTCCGCCGGACGCGGTGGGGGGGCGCGCGCGCCATCCTCGCCGACGCCCTCTCGAAGGCGACGGCGGGAGAGGTGGAGGCGCTCCTGATCGAGCGCGGCCCCTCGACACGGACGCTCGTCGACGCGGGAACGGTTCGGACCGTCTCGGGGAGCCGGAGCCGCGACGAGGCGATCCGCGAGCTGGCCGACCTGCTCCAGCTGACGCTTCGCGTCGACGACGCGGACCGCGTCGAGGACGCGATCCACGCGCGCGAGGAGACCGCCTCGACCGCGGTCGGCCTCGGCATCGCGATCCCGCACTGCGTCTCGCCGCACGTGAGGGCCGACTCGATCGCCGCCGTTCGCCTGCCACACCCGGTGTCGTGGGACGCGGGCGAAGAGGGCGTCTCCCTGGCGATCCTGATCGCCGTGAGGCCCGGTTCGGCCGGCGATCGGCACCTGAAGACGATCGCGGCGCTCTCGCGGAGGCTCTGCGACGACGGATTCCGGGAGCGGCTCCTCGCCGCCCCCGACGACGCGGCGCTGGCGGCGCTCCTTTCGGAGGCGGCCGGCGCACCCCAGCCCTCGTCCGCGGAAGGCAGACCGGCAGCAGGAGGCTAGGACATGCGGCTCTCGGCGGCGCTCATCGCGTCCTTTCTGGCGGTTTCGGGCGCAGCCCGGGCCTCCGACGCCCCGGTGATCCCTCCGCCCGAGCTCCAGGTCGTCGCGACGGCGCACCTGGACACGCAGTGGCGCTGGACCGTCCGCGACACGATCGACGACTTCCTCCCGGAGACGATGCGGGGCAGCTTCGCCCTCTTCGAGAAGTACCCCGGCTACGTCTTCACTTTCGAAGGGGCTTTCCACTACGCCCTGATGAAGGAGTACTACCCGGCGGAGTGGGAGCGCCTGAAAGGGTACGTGAAGGCGGGGCGCTGGAAGGTGGCCGGGAGTTGGGTCGACGCGGCCGACACCCACGTTCCCTCGCCCGAGTCGCTCGTGCGCCAGACCCTCTACGGCAACGGCTTCTTCCGCAGGGAGCTCGGCGTCACCTCGCGCGACGTCTTCCTCCCCGACTGCTTCGGCTTCTCGTTCGCGCTTCCGTCGATCGCCGCCCACTGCGGCCTCACGGCCTTCTCGACGCAGAAGCTGACGTGGGGCGCGGCGATGAAGATCCCGTTCGACGTCGGGCTCTGGGAAGGGGTCGATGGCTCCTCGCTCCTCGCCTCGATCAACCCGGGCGACTACGCGTCGGAGCTGAAGGGAAACCTGTCGCTCGACCCGGACGTCTACGCGACGATCGACCGGCAGGCGGCGCTCTCGGGGCAGCCGGTGGCGATGAAGTACTTCGGGACCGGGGACGTCGGCGTGCCGCCGCTTACGCCGTCCGTCGAGTGGCTCCAGAAGAGCCTCGAGGGCCCTGGCCCGCTGAAGGTGAGGAGCGTCGCACCGGACCAGCTGGCGAAGGACCTCGCGGGGCGGCTCTCTCCCGCGGATCGCGCGCGGCTCCCGCACTACCGCGGAGAGCTCCTCCTGACGTCGCACGGCGCCGGCTGCTACACGTCGCAGGCGGCGATGAAGTCGTTCAACCGGACGAACCAGCGCCTCGCGCTGGCGGCGGAAGCGGCGGCCGTCGCCGCGGACGGGCTCGGCGGCGCGGCCTACCCGCGCGAAGCGCTCCGCGAGGCGTGGACGCGGTTCCTCTGGCACCAGTTCCACGACGACCTGACGGGGACGAGCATCCCGGAGGCCTACTCGATCTCGTGGAACGACGAGACGATTTCCGCGGGCACTTTCGCCGACGTCCTCTCGTCATCGGTGGGCGCCGTCGCCCGCGCGCTCGACACCCGGGGCCCTGGAATCCCGCTCGTCGTCTTCAACCCGGTCGCCGAGGAGAGGGAGGACGCCGTCGAGGCGACCGTCCTCTTCCCGGGCGAGGCGCCGAAGGCGGTCCGGGTGGCGGGTCCCGACGGCCGGGAGGTCCCGGCGCAGGTCGTCTCGCGGGACGCCAGCTCGGCGACGATCGTCTTCGTCGCCCGGGTCGCCCCGGTCAGCCACTCGGTCTTTTCGGTCATCCCCGCGAAGGAGGCGCCGCAGCCGGGGGAGACGCGGGCGGCCGCTGCCGGCCTCGAGAATGCGCGGACCCGCGTGCAGCTCGACGCGAACGGGAACGTCGCCTCGGTCTTCGACAAGCTCCTCGGCCGGGAGCTCCTCTCGGGCCCGCTCCTCCTCCAGCTCTTCGACGACGAGCCGCGGAAGTGGTCCGCGTGGGAGGTCGAGTATTCGGCGCTCTCCGCGCCGCCGCGGGAGGTCGTGGGCGGCCCGGCGAAGGTCCGGGTCGTCGAGGATGGTCCGGCGCGCGCCGCGGTCGAGGTCGTTCGGCAGGCCGCGGGCTCCATCTTCACGCAGACGCTCCGCCTCGCCGCCGGTGCGGCCGGAGACCGCCTCGAGGTCGTCACGGAGGTCGACTGGCGGACGAAGGGGACCCTCCTGAAGGCGTCGTTCCCGCTTTCGGCGGCGAGCCGCCTGGCGACGTACGACCTCGGGCTCGGCGCGGTGGAGCGCGGGACGAACCGGCCGAACGCCTACGAGGTCCCCGCGCAGCAGTGGGCGGACGTGACGGACGCCTCCGGAGCGTTCGGCGTCGCGATCCTGAACGACAGCCGGCACGGCTGGGACCGGCCGGACGAGAAGACGCTCCGCCTCTCGCTCGTCCACACGCCCCGGGTCGCGAAGAGCTGGGACTGGCTCGCCGACCAGGCGTCGAACGACCTCGGCCGGCACCGCGTCGTGACGGCGCTCGCGGCCCACGCGGGGGACTTCCGCACGGGAAGGGTCTCGCAGTCGGCCGAGCGGCTGAACCAGCCGCTCCTGGCGTGGCAGGCGCAGGCGCACGAGGGACCCCTCGGAAAGGTCTACTCGCTCCTCCAGGTCCGGGGGAAAGGGGGAGCGGTCCCGGTCTCGGTCCGGGCGCTGAAGCTGGCCGAGGAGTCCGACGAGGTCGTCGTGCGGCTCCAGGAGCTGTCGGGCCGGCCCGTCGACGGGGTGACGCTCCGCTTCGCGCGACCCGTGCTCGCGGTGAGAGAGGTGAACGGGGCCGAGGAGCCGCCCGAGGTCGCAGGGACCGGCGGCTTCCTTCCGCAGGCCGTCGACCTCGTTCCGGTGCTGAAGGAGGGCTCGGTCGAGCTTGCCTTCGCCCCCTTCCGTCCGCGGACCCTCGCCGTGCGGCTCGCGGCGCCCCCGCTCCGCCTCGAGCCTCCGGCAGCGGTCGTCCTCGACCTTCCGTACGACCTCGACGGAATCAGCGGAGAAGCGGCGCGCAGGGACGGCAGCTTCGACGGGCAGGGACGGAGCCTCGCCGGCGAGCTCCTCGAGGCCACGTTCGTCTCCGGCGGAATCCCGTTCCGGACGGGGCCGCAGGGCCCCGGGCAGAACAACGTCCTCGTCCCGCGCGGGCAGAAGCTCGCGCTCCCGCAGGGCGACTTCGACCGCGTCTACGTCGTCGCGGCGGCGATCGGGGGCGATCGCGCGGCCCGCTTCCGGGTGGACGGGAAGGAGACGACGCTCGCGGTCCCCGACTGGGCCGAGCCGGTGGGGCAGTGGAACAGCCGCCTCGTCGGGGGCGTCCGGGTGGACGAGCCGGGCCGGATCGCGCCGGCCTACGCGAAGGAGACGCCGGTCGCCTGGGTCGGGACGCATCGGCACGGCACCCGGGGCGAGAACGAGGCGTACGCCCTCACGCACCTCTTCCGCCTGCGAATCGACGTGCCGCGAGGGGCCCGGGAGCTGACGCTGCCGGCCGACGACCGGCTTCGCATCGTCGCCGTCACGGCGGCGCGGAACCCGAACGATGCCGTCGTCGCCGCGCAGCGGTTCCTCGACCCCGGGACCGGATCCGTCGTCCACTTCGAGACACCCGGCGGCCCGTTCGCCGACCGGACGCCGGTCGTCCTCACCTCGCCCACGCCGGGGGCGACGATCCGCTTCACGCTCGACGGGAGCGAGCCGACGGCCGCGTCGGCCCGATACGGCGGCCCCGTCGTGCTCGAGAAGACGGCGACCGTGAAGGCCCGCGCGTTCGCACCGGGATACGACGACCGGTTCGTCGCCTCGGCGACCTTCACGAAGAGCACCCGAAAGGTGGCCTCCACGGTCGTGGCCTCGTCGCTCTCTCCGGGCCTGGCGTGCCGCCTCTACGAGGGGGAGTGGAGGAAGCTCCCCGACTTCCCGGGCCTCACGCCGGCGCGAAGCCTCGTCCTGAGGACGGTGACGCTGACTCCGGAGATGCCGAAGGAGCGCTTCGGCCTCGTCTGCAACGGGTACCTCTCGGTCCCGGGCGACGGCCTCACCACCTTCTCGCTGCGCGCCGAAGACGGCGCCGAGCTCCTCGTGGACGGCGAGAGCGTGATCCTGAACGAACCGACCGACTACCTGAGCCGCGCCGCCGCCGTGGCCCTCGAGCCGGGCCTCCACCCGATCGAGATCCGCTATTTCCAGAGGAACTTCGTCTCGGGCCTCGGCCTGAAGATGGACGCGCCGGGAGAGCCGCTCGAGCCGGTCCCGGCCGAGAGACTCTTCCACTCGGCGGGAACGGCCCGGTAGTCCGGCCTATTCAGCGGGCGCGACGCTCGTCCCTGTCCCCGCGCTCCCGGCCTCGCCTGCGGGGGGCAGGAGGTGGGCGACGCTGCCCGCGTAGTAGGCGAGGAGGAGCCGCTCGCCGGGGGCGGCGCGGAGGAGCCCGTCCTCCTCGAGGACGGCGTGGCGCAGGACGAGCATCCGGAGGCCGACCGTGAGGGCGTACTCCAGGTCGCGCCGCGGGACGTGGACGCGGGCGCCGAGGGAGGTCAGCTCGGCCGCGAGGCGGAGGACCTCTGTCTTCAGCTCGAGCTCGGTGAAGGCCCGTCCCGGGGCGCGGGAGAAGACGGTCGCCACGAGCGGCACGGGGAGGACCGGGATGACGCGGGCGATCGCCGACATCAGGCCCGTGGCGAGCTCGGCGACGCGCCCCTTCCGTTCCTCGGGAGAGAGCGAACGCGGGTCGAAGCCGCGCTCCTTCACCCACGCGGCCAGGGAGACGGGCGGGCCGAGGTGGACGCAGGCGTAGCCGAAGCGGCGCCAGCGGTTGCGCCCGATGAGCAGGAGGTTCCTCCCGGTGAAGGCGAGGGTCGAGGCGGCCGCGCGTGCCGCTCCCGGCTTCACCGCCGAAGGGTCGAGGTCACGCAGGAGCGTTCGGTCTTCCAGGACGCGGTCGTAGTTGAGGCCGACGGGGACGAAGACGAGGTCGCGTCCCGCCGGGTCGAAGGAGCGGACCATGTAGTCGAGGATCCCGAGGCGCGGCGGGCGGAGACGGCCGTCGCGGGAGAGGCCCCCTTCGGGATAGACGGCCTGCGTCACTCCTCCGGCGGTCGCCATCGCGACGTAGCGCTCGAGGACCTTTCGGTAGAGCGGGTTCTTCGAGTCGCGCCGGATGAAGTAGGCCCCCATCGCCCGGAAGAGCGTCTGGAGCGGCCAGACGCGCGCCCACTCGCCGACGGCGTAGCTGAGCGCCGTCTTCTCGGCGACGAGATAGGAGACGAGGACGTAGTCCATGTTGGAGCGGTGGTTCATCAGGAAGACGACCGTGGCGCCCTCGGGGACGGCGGCGAGCCCCTCGTCGGCGCCGAGGCGCACGCGGTAGAGGGCGCGCGCCGCCTGCCGCGCGATCCAGTAGCCGACGCGGAAGTAGACGTAGGCGTTGAAGGCCGGGACGATCTCCTCCGCGTAGGTCGCGGCGCGGGCGAAGGCACGATCCCGGGGAAGCTTCTCCAGGCGGATCGCCGCCTCCACCGCCGCCAGGACGGCCGGGTCGTTCAGGAGGCGGTCGACGAGGACCTGCCGCTTCGTCAGCTTGAAGGGCTGGATCCGGATCGAGAGGCGGGCGTCGACCTCGTCGAGGACGCGCGTCACGCGCCGCCTCACGAGCCACTTCACTCCGGGCGCCAGGAGGCGCTCGACGAGGGCGACGGCCGCCAGGACGAAGACCAGGGCCGCGAGCCAGAGCGGTAGGGAGACGGACTCGTTCATTCGGGGAACGGCGGGACGATACCCCGCCGGGGAGGCGGCTAGGAAGAACCGGGCGCGTCGACGGCCGGAGCGTCTTCCCCCTCGAGGCGGATCGGTCCCTGCATCTCGGGGAAGCGTCCCGTCCGTCCGCCGTAGAACGCCCGGACGAAATCCATGTCGGCGCGCAGGTCGCCGGTCACGTGAAGGAGCGGTCCGAGGCCGGCCCGGCGGGTGCCCCAGTCGAGGAACGAGAGGCAGACCGGCACGCCGGCGGTGCGTGCGACCCAGTAGAAACCGCTCTTCCAGTGCGTGTGGCTCGAGCGCGAGCCTTCGGGCGGAATGGCGAGGATGAGCCGGTCGCGTCCGGCGAAGAGCGCGGCGAGCTGCTCGACGCGGTTGCCGCGCGACCGCCGGTCGATCGGGATCCCGCCCAGCAGCCGGAGGAGCCATCCGAGCGGCGGATGGAAGAGCGTGTGCTTGCCGACCCACGACGGCCACATGCCGTAGTGGAGGCTGCAGAGGAGCATGAGGACGAGGTCCCAGTTGCTCGTGTGGGGCGCGGCGATGAGGACGAACTTCGGCTCGGCGGAAAGCGAGCCCTCGAGCCGCCAGCCGAAGGCGCGGAGGAGGAGCCGCGCCGGCGGCCCGAAGAGGCGCGCCCAGAGCGGCCGGCCTGGGGCGGCCGGGACGGGGACGTCGGGGGAGGGGTTCGGGGGCACGTGTTCGCTCGGCATCGGCGCAGCACTCGAAGGATATCCGAGGGAGGTGATCCGGGCCTTCCTCGTCCGGTACCCTATGCGGCGTGGCGATCCGAACCCTTCTCGTCGTGATCTCCGTCCAGGCCGCGGGGGCCGGGGCGCTCGCCGCCCAGGCCCCCGGGCAGATCTCGCCGGAGGTCCTCGCCGGCTTCACTCGCACCGCGCTCCTCCCGGAACCGGCCGCGGGACTCGAGGACGCCTACAAGTGGCTCTTCCAGGCGGCCCGGGGGGGGGAGCACGCCGCTCCGTCGGAAACGGCCGCGTGGGCGTGGCTCGAGACGGAGTGGGACGGGCTCGGCCCCCCGCTCCCCGGTGAGGCGCTCGTCGTTCCGCTCCGGCCGGACGGCGCGGTCGTGCGGCTCAACCTGCGCCCTTTCAAGGCGGCGGGGGGCGACCCGAAGGCGCTCCTCGAGGCCTTCCTGTCGAGCGCGCGGAGCTTCGCGCCGGATCCCGGGCTCTTCGTCGCCTCCTGGCGCGCCTTCGGGCGCGGCCTGGCCGCTGGCGGGGCGAACGAATGGACCTCCGTGGCTTTCGAGGAGCTGGACCGCGCGTCGGAGAAGGCCGGCTGGCCGGCGCGCCACCACGGCCGGGCCTACGCCGAGGCGCGCAAGCCGGCCTACCGCGTCCTCACCGGCGAGGAGGCGGACCGCCTCGTCCGGCCCGGGGCGGGGCCGCGTTGAAGCCCCCGCAGGGGGACGACGAGCGGTTCCTGCGCGAGGCCCTTCGCGCCGCGCGCCGGGCGCCCGCCCACGGGGACGTGCCGATCGGGGCCGTCGTCGTGAAGGACGGCCTCGTCGTCGCCCGGGCCCGCAACCGGCGCGAGGTCGACCACGACCCGACGGCCCACGCGGAGGTCCTCGCCCTGCGCCGCGCCGCGCGGCGCCTCGGGTCGTGGCGGCTCGACGGCTGCACGCTCTACGTCACGCTCGAGCCGTGCGCGATGTGCGCGGGGGCGATCGTACTCTCGCGCCTCCCGCGCCTCGTCTACGGGGCGGCCGACCCGAAGGCGGGCTTCGTCGGCTCGCTCGGGGACCTCTGCCGCGACGAGCGCCTCAATCACCGGGTCCAGGTCGATTCGGGAGTCCTCGGGGAAGAGTGCGGGAGAATCCTCAAGGAGTTCTTTCGTGAGCGCAGACGGAAACCGACCGGCTGACCGGGGGGCGTTCTCGCCTCCGGAGGCCCCCACCTTTCGTTGTCCCTCGTGCGGCGGCCCCGCGGCGAAGGACGCGCGTGCCTGCGTCCACTGCGGGTCGCTCCTGGCGACGAAGCGCTGCATCACCTGCTTCGCCCTCTCGCCGCGGGAGGCCGAACGCTGCGTGAAGTGCGGGGCGCTCCTCCCGGCCGCGGCTCTGGTCGCGGACGGGTCGGGGTGCTGCCCCGACTGCCACCTCGACCTCGCCGCGCACGCCTTCGGGGCCGTCGGCTACGCCGAGTGCCCCCGCTGCTCCGGCCTCTTCCTGAAGAGGGAGGCGTTCGAGGCGGTGACGAAGGACGCCGACACGCGGGCGAAGGTCCGCCTCGCCGAGCCCCCCGCAGACGCCGCGCCCGCCTCGGCCGCGCCGCCCGGCAAGAGGGCGAGCGGGGCGTTTCCGGCCGTCCGCTACCGTCCCTGCCCCTCCTGCGCGAAGCTGATGAACCGCTCGAACTACGGCGGCGGGTCGGGAATCGTCCTCGACGCCTGCCGCGACCACGGGCTCTGGTTCGACAAGGGGGAGCTCGCGGCGATCGTCGACTTCCTCGAGAAGGGGGGCTGGGACAGGATCCGCGCGAGGGAGAGGGAGAAGCTCTCCGAGGAGGTGCGGAGCCTGGAGAACCGGCGCGCCTTCACGAACGCCGTCGGGATGCCGGCCTCGGACTGGGACCGCAGCCAGCAGGGCCTCCGGGCCCTCGGCGGGATCGTGGACCTCGTCGGTTCGCTGGCCGGGTGGTTCCTGAAGCGCTGAAGAAAGAAAGGGCCGCCCTTTCGGGCGGCTCCGGGTCTTCCTGGGACGGTCTTTCCGGGTCTCCCTGGCTCCGAGTGCGAGATCAAATGGCGGTGAGGGTGGGATTTGAACCCACGGTAGCCTTTCGACTACACCAGTTTTCGAGACTGGCCTGATCAACCACTCCAGCACCTCACCGCGATCGGCCTCGGAGCGGGCGGGAGAGGATAGCTCAAGGTCCCCCGCGGGGGAAGCCCGTCACTCGAGAAACGTGACGAGGAGCTTCATTTTCGCCGCGCTCCCCCAGTCGAGCGTCTTCACCTTCATCGGGAAGCTGACGGTGTCTTCCTTCTGCTGCTTGTCGAGGGTCGCGCCGCGGCCCGAGTCGGCGAGGACCCCGCCCGAGTCGTCGAGGAGGAGGGCCCGGATCTTCACCTTCTGCTTCGTCCAGCCGTCATTGCGGTAGAGGAAGCGGAGGAGGACCCAGGTCGAATCCTTCGGGTCTTTCGCCTTCGCATCCTCGACGTCGGCGGGCTTGGGGTCGTTCTGCGACTCGAGGGCGAAGATCGCCGACTTCCCGAAGGCGAGGGTCAGCGGGACGCGGGTCGCGCGAGGGACGTCGACCGTCTCCTCGACGAGCTTTCCCGCGGCGGCAGCGGGTCCGGCCGGCAGGAGCGCGAGGGCCGCCAGGAGGGCGGACGGGGCGAGACGCTTCAGAATGAAAGCCATAGCTCACTGTGATACGTCCCCGGAGGCCCTCCCGTTTTCCTCCCGCCGCCCGTCCGGGAGCACGTGCCGCCAAGATCCCGCTTGACGGAATGGCGCCGGCGGGGCAGAGTCTCCGTCCCCGCGGACGTGGACAGGTGTCCGAGCGGTTTAAGGAGCACGGTTGGAAGCCGTGTGTAGTCGAAAGGCTACCGTGGGTTCGAATCCCACCCTGTCCGCCACGTTCGCTTCGGGAGACAGGCCGTCACCTGTCGCCGCGCTGGTCCTTCCGGAGTCCCGGATCCCGGGGACCCGGAACGGTTCCCAGCGCTTCACCCGTCGTCCTCTCGATCCGGGCCCCCACGGGAGGAATCCTCCCGAGCCGTGCCGTCATCTGGTCCGCAGTGACGACAGGGATCGTCAGGTTGTCCTCGTACGTCGTCTGCCCGGCGCGGACGCGAACCGTCAGGTTCTCGCCCGAGAGCCGGAAAAGGAGCCGTCCGGGCGAGGAGGAGAGGATCGCCTCGTCTCCACGGAAGACGAGCCCGGCGATCCGTCCCGGATCCACGAGCCGGGGAGCCCGGTTCTCCGAAAAGACGACCAGCAGCCTCCTCCCAGCCATCTGGACGCGGGCACCGGTCGCACGGAGCTCCTGAAGGCAGCTGTTCAGGTCCTGCAGCTCGCGCGGGGAGAGGACGTCGAGGTGGACCTCGACGGCAAAGGCCCCCAGTTCCTGATACGCCAGGAAGATCACCCGGGCGGGGGCATTCCTCGAGACGAGGTCCAGCCAGAGGTGGATCGGAGGCGGGAACGAATTGAAGCCGTTGATGAGCCGGCGGCGATGGAACAGCTGCTCCGGCCACGCCTCTTCGGACACGAAGTGCCTGATCGGATAGACGCCGATCACCGCGTCCCGGCCTTCCCCGAGATAGACGTCCTGGAAAGGCGATGGCCCCGGCGCCGGCTGTGCCGGAACGTACCGGGGCCAGACGTCCAGGACCACCGCGGGAGCCAGGCAGAGGAGCAGAAGGCGGCGCCGGCCTTCGGTCTGGTTTACCAGGAGCCTTGCCGCGAGAAGAACGACGGCTGCCGCCACGGCGAGGCCGAACCACTGGTCCCAGCGATGGATCCCTCGCATCGTCGAGAAACCGGGGAGCCCCACCAGGAGACGGTACGGGCCGGGGAAGAGCGCTCTTCCCGCCAGTCTCACCGTCGGGCCCAGCGCGAAGGAGAAGAAGACGGCGGCCAGGGAGAGCCAGAGTGCGGCGCTCCTCGCCGGAAGCGTTCCGCCGCGCGGCCCCGCGAAGCCCCGCTTGCGCCACAGCAGGCTGGCGAATCCGACGACGAAGAGAGACACGGTCGGGAAGAGAGCAGAGGATCCCTCGGGGAGGCCGGGAGCGACCTTGTCGCAGAGCAGGCGGAGAGGTCCGGAGAAGACACCGTGGTGGAAGAGCGACAGGCCGTCGGCGGCGTGTCCCTGGAACGTCTGGAGGGAGACCCGGATGTCGAAGTCCCGGCCAAGGTCGAAGAGCGGAGCGTGGAACCACGCGAGGAAGGCGACGGAGGCGGTCCCGGCGAGCCCGAGGCGGATCCAGGGCCCCGCCGTCCGTCGAAGGGGCCAGAGGACGACCGGCGCCACCAGCGCCAGAAGGACGGCTCCCATCAGTCCTCCGTAGAGGCTCCCGAGGCAGACCGCCGTAAAGCTGGCGGCCCCGAGAGAGGCGTTCCTCCAGGACGGAGAACGGGCGAACCGGAGAAGGAAGGCGAGAGGGAACAGATTCAAGCCTGCCCAGAGCGTCTGGATCGCCCCCAGGTTGTTGAGCCGGCCAGGGCACCAGAGGAAGAGGATCGTTCCGAACAGGGCTGGCCAGCCTGGGCCGGCCAGCATCCGGAATGCCAGCCCGGCGCCGAGAGCGGTCAGGACACAGCTGAGGAAGTAGGCAGCGTTGTATCCGAAGGTGAACGAGCCGGTGAGGCGGTAGAAGGGATAGCCGACCGCCGCGAGCGCGGTCGAGGATTCCGCGATCGCCCAGACGTTCGGGTACGGAGCGAAGACGCGATCGTCGTTTCGAGAGAAGTCCCCGTCGTCCCAGCGAATCCAGGTCCGGCCGAGGACCCCGAGGGCCACGAGGGGATCGCCGTATCGATCGTTCGGAGCAGGACGCGGGCTCACGATCCTCTCGAGAGGGTGGAAGACGAATCCTCTCAGGACGACGACCGGCGAGAGGACCGAGACCGCAAGGACCAGCGAGAGGTAGGCCCGCCGAGGGAGGAGCCCGCCCGGAGCGCCGAGAGGCAGGTGCCGACAGGCTGCAGCGATGAAGGTCCGGAGCGTGCCCGTCGTCATTCTCGATGTCCCGGGTTTCAAGGGTCTGGAGGGACAGCCTGGATTCTCTCATTCCACGGGCCCCGGGGGCCTGGAGCCGTTTTCCTGACGCGGCCGGGGTCCACTGAATTAGAATCCCCGGCCCGGGCCCCTGGGTGAGTTCGGGTCCCGCGCGACGAGCTCCCTCGAACCGTGTCAGATCCGGAAGGAAGCAGCACTAAGAGGATCGGCTCGAGCGCCGCGGATCACCCGGACTCATCGAGGGGCTCGGGGTTTCTCATGACGACCAACACCTTCGTCCCCCTCGCAAGGAAGTGGCGCCCCCGGACGTTCACGGATCTCGTGGGGCAGCCCGAGATCGTCCGTGCCCTCACGAATGCCCTGACGCAGGACCGGATGGCCCACGCCTACCTCTTCTCGGGGCCTCGCGGCGTCGGGAAGACGACCTCGGCGCGTCTCCTGGCCGCCGGCATCAACTGCCGTTCCGCCTCCGGCCCCACCCCGAGCCCGTGCGGGACGTGCGAATCGTGCCAGGAGGTCCTCGAGGGGCGATCGATCGACGCCCTCGAGATCGACGGCGCCACGCACGGCAAGGTCGACCAGGCGCGCGACCTGATCGAGATCGTCGGCTACGCGCCGGTGAGGGACCGCCGGAAGGTCTTCATCATCGACGAGGTTCACGCCATCTCGGCGGCCGCCTTCCAGGCGCTGCTGAAGACGCTCGAGGAGCCGCCTTCGCACGCCGTCTTCATCCTGGCGACGACGGAGCGGCACAAGATCCCGGCGACGATCCTCTCCCGCTGCCAGCGCTTCGACTTCCGGCGCCTCACCGATTCCGAGGTCGCGGACCGGCTCGCCGAGATCGCCCACCGCGAGGGGTACGCCGTCGACGCCGCGGAGAAGCCGGCGCCCTGGGTCGAGCCCGCCGCCCTCGCGGCGCTCGCCGCCGCGGCCACGGGAAGCCTTCGCGACGGGCTCTCGCTGCTGGACCAGGCGGTCGCCCAGACCGGCGGCCGCGTCACCCACGGCGACGTCGCCCTCCTCCTCGGTTCCCCCGACCGGACCGCCCTCGTCGCGCTCCTGGCGGCGATCCTCTCCGGCGACCGGGCCGCGGTGCTCCGCGGCGCCGCCGAGCTGGAGGCCGCGGGGTCGGACCCGCGGGCCACGGCCCACGACGTGACGATCCTCGTCCGAGGGGCCGTCCGCTTCGCGGCCGACCCGTCGGCGCCCGCCGTCGCCGGCGTCTCGGAAGACGGCTCGGCCACGCTTCGCGAGCTGGCGCGGACGTCGGCCTACTCCACGCTCCTGCGCGTCCTCTCGCTCCTCTCCGAGGCGGAGGGGATGCTCCGGCGCAGCGACGTCCCGTCGCTGGCGCTGGAGGTTCTCTTCCTCCGACTTGCCGAGCTCCCTCGCCTCGTCCCGATCGAGGAGATCCTCGCGTCGGGCGCCTCGCTCCCGCCTCCTGGGGCACGGCCGGCGGCCGCTCCCTCTCCCATCCCGGCGAGGCCCCAGCCGGCGGCCCTGCCGGCCGAGCCGCTGCCGCGCCCCGGCGCGGCCGATCCCCGTCCCGCCCCGGCGGTTCCCGACTCGCCGCGCTTCGTCGGACTGACGCCGCTCGAGGCGGCCGATCCGGAGCCCGAGGCCGGGTCCGACGCCATCACCGCCTTCCGCGAGGCGGTGGAGAAGCGGCACTCGAACCTCGGGGCCGCTCTCGAGGACGTCTCCGTCTCCATCGAGGGCAAGATGGTCCGGCTCGTCCTCGACCCCCCCAGCCCGCCCCTGGCCCGAAGGCTCGGCGAGCCGGCGATGAAAAAAGTCCTCGACGAGGCCGCCGTCGCCGTACTCGGGTCGAAAGCCCGGGTGACGGTGGAGAGCGCCGAGCCCGCCGGGGGCGACCTGACGGCCGCCGCCGCTTCGGCCGACCCGGGTAAGGTCGAGCGCGAGAACCTGAAGAACCGGGCCGCCGCCGACGAGAAGGTCCGGAAGATCCTCGACCTGTTCGACGGCGAGATCGCCGATGTGAAGCCCGACGAGCGCAAGCCGTGACGGCTCTCCCGGCGCTCTCGCGCCTCGTCTCGGCCCTGGAGCGGCTTCCCGGGATCGGCCCGAAGAGCGCTCGCCGGATCGCCCACTTCCTCCTCGTGGCGCCCGCGGCCGAGGCCGCGGGGCTCTCCGGCGCCGTCCTCGAGGCCCGGGAGAAGACCCGCAGCTGCACCGTCTGCCACGCCCTGACCGAAGAGGACCCCTGCGCCCTCTGCACCGACCCCTCGCGCGACGGCGCGCTCCTGGCGGTCGTGGAGGAGGCGTTCGACGTGGAGGTCCTCGAGCGGACGCGGGAGTTCCGGGGCCGCTACCACGTCCTCGGGGGGGCGCTGGCCCCTCTCCGGGGCGTCGGGCCCGACGACCTTCACGTGACGGGGCTCCTGGAGCGGGTGGCCGCGGGCGTGACGGAGGTCGTCCTGGCGACGAACCCGAACGTCGAGGGAGAAGCGACCGCCCTCTATCTGGCCCGGCGGCTCAAGCCGACCGGAATCCGCGTCACCCGCCTCGCGTTCGGCCTCCCCGTCGGCGCGGCGATCGAGTTCGCCGACGAGGTGACCCTGGGGAGATCTCTCTCGGGCCGGCGGGAAGTCTAGGCAAGTGACGCGGGAGCATCGGTTACACTAGCGAGGATCGGCGCCATATGACGGATTTCGTCCTCTTCGACGAAGAGTTTCAGCAGATAAAAGAAGTGATCGGGCGGCTCAAAGCAGACGCCCAGGCGAAGGTCGTCTTCATCGTCGACAAGAACGGCCAGCAGATCGCCGCCCAGGGCGATCTCGAGTCGCTCGACACGACCTCCCTCGCGTCGCTCACGGCGGGCAACGTCGCGGCCACGGACGGCCTCGCGAAGCTGATCGGCGAAAAGGAGTTCCCCGTCCTCTTCCACGAGGGAGAGAAAGACAACGTCTACATCGCGATCGTCGACCAGCGGGTGATCCTCGTCATCATCTTCGACGAACGCTCCTCGGCTCGGCCTCGTGAGGCTCCGCGTCCGGAAGGCGACCCAGGACCTCGAGAGGGTCTTCGTCGCGATCCAGCGGAAGGTCGAGGAGGAGAAGGAACGGCGCCAGGACGGCGTCGACTCCCCCTTCGCCGAGATCACCGACGAGGACATCGACAGCCTCTTCCGGGAGTGAGCATGAGAGCCGTACCTCGTCGACACCCTGAGGGAACTCCCCGTTCGACGGGGAATTGTCTGAGAGTGCCGAAGCGATGACTTTCATCAACTACGCCGCGCGCGAGATCAACTGCAAGATCGTCTATTACGGGCCAGGCCTCTGCGGGAAGACGACGAACCTTCAGTACATCTACGACCGGACCAACCCGGCGGCGAAAGGGAAGCTGATCTCCCTGGCGACCGAGACCGACCGGACGCTCTTCTTCGACTTCCTTCCGCTCGACCTCGGCACGGTGCGCGGATTCAAGACGCGCTTTCACCTCTACACCGTTCCTGGGCAGGTCTTCTACGACGCGAGCCGCAAGCTGATCCTCAAGGGGGTCGACGGAGTGGTCTTCGTGGCCGACTCGCAGGAAGCCCGGATGGACGCCAACGGCGAATCTCTCCAGAACCTGGAGAAGAACCTCCGGGACCACGGCTTCGACCTCGCCACGATTCCCTACGTCCTCCAGCTCAACAAGCGGGACCTCCCGACGGCCATTCCGGCCGACGAGATGTACCGCCAGCTGAACTACAAGGGCGAGCCCACCTTCGAGGCCACCGCTCCGACTGGCGTCGGCGTCTTCGACACGCTGAAGGCCGTCGCGAAGCAGGTGCTGATGGAGCTCCGGAAGAAATAGCCCGGGATCTGGACAAGTACCTGCGGAGCGACGCGGGGGTGCGGGGGCCTCGCCCCCACCTCGTGTCCGTGTAAGCAGGTGCAGGGAGCTCCGGAAGAAATAGCCCGGGATCCCCCCTCTCTTACTCCTCGGGCGGCTCGTTCTCGCTTTCTTCCATCCGGACACCGCCGGGGAGAAGGTACTTCAGGACGAGATCCGCGAAGCGTTCCGCGAAGGACGAACGGGCGAGGACCTCGTCGAAGCCGGCCGCGAGGGCCTTCTCCTTCAGGTCCTTCCGGGCCATGTCGAAGTAGCCGACGACCGGAATCGAGGACGTCGCCTTGCCTTTCTTCAGGCTGGCGATCGCCTCGAACGGGGGCGTCTTGAGCGCGAGGTCGACGACGACGATGACCGGTGCGCCGGGCTCGACGACGCCCGCGGCTTCGGCGGGGTCCGAGAGGAAGACGGTCGTGGCGCCGACGGACCTCACCGCGTTGTCGATCTTCGACCTCCAGAAGGGGTCTTCGACCAGGGCGATGACCTTGCGATTCATCGGGGCCTCCTCGGGGTAAACATCGGATTGGCCGCGGACGTTTGCGCTCCGTACGGCTGGGACGCCATGAGTATAGGCCCGCCCGGGTCCCGAGGGGTGGCGGGGCCTCAGCGGCGGAAGAGGGGGAGGAGCGTCGGCTCGAGCCGGCGGAGCAGTTCGGCCGTGGCATCGACGTCGCGGCGGCAGTAATCGAGGATCTCGGGAAGCCTCCCTTGCGCGTACGCGTCGCCGACGGCATAGCCGTGCATCTCGGCCGACTTGGGCGACGGGATGCCGAAGGCGACGCAGGCGGCGTGGAGGGAGGGGCGCGTCCCCGCGGCCCCCTGGAAGGTGAGGATCTCCATCAGGTCGACGTGGGAGTCGACCGAGTAGCGGTAGCCCGAGAGGTTGCGCGACGGCGCCAGGCCGTGAATCGCGCTCCTGACCGCCAGGAACGGCCCGTCGAAGGAACGGCCGTTGAACGAGACGAGGCGGTCGAACTTCGTCGCCGTCTCCCAGAAGCCCGCCAGGAGCGTCTTCTCGTCGCCGCCGATCTCCTCGAAGAGGCCGTCCGGAGACGGCCGCGAGGAGAAGGAAGGGGCCTCGTACCAGACCTTCCCGTGCCCCGTGTCGGGGTTGAGGGCGGCGATGACGATGACTTTCGCGGCATAGGGGGAGAGCGAGCGCCAGTCTTTCTTCGTCCGGTAGCTCTCGCCGTCCTCGGCGCCCCGTGTCAGCCACTCGCGGACGAGCGGGTCGAGGTCGAGCCACGGCAGCCCGACGGTCTCGACGTCAAAGACGAGTGTCTTCAAGAGAGATCCTTGCGGACAGGGTGGGGGGTCCGGGGGGCCGCGCGAAGCTCAGGCCCCCCGGGAGCGACCAGTGTCTTCACCGGGATTCCCCTCCCGGCGCCGGGGCGGCGGCCGGGGCGGGCTCGGGCGCCGGCACGGGGATCGTCGCGACAGGGGCGGGCGGGGGCGTTACCGGGCCGAGGCGCGCCTCCAGCCAGGCGAATGCGGCGTCCTTCGCGGCGGGCTCTCCCTTGAGAAGCTCCAGGGCGTGGGCGGTGCCCGGGTAGAGGACGACGGACTTCGGGGCGCGTCCCAGGTTCTCGAGCAACCGGGCGGATCCGGCGCGGCCGGGGTCCTTCTCCGAGGCGAGGACGAGGAGGCCCGTCGGCGATTTCGGGCGCGTTCCCGCGAGCTTCTCGAACCGGTCGGCATTCGCAGAGACGGCCACCGCGGCCTCGGCCCAGCCGGCGGCCGTGGCGAGGGCCGCGAGGTTTCCCGACAGGGACAGACCGAAGACGCCGACGCGCGTGGCGCGCGGTCCGAGCCAGGCGCAGGCCGCCTCCACGTCGCGCGGGAAGCCGTTGGGCGAGGTCTGGAGCGACGGAGAGGTGCCGAGCCGGACTCCTCCCTTCCAGACCGACTCGCCGTGCCCGCGCAGGTCGAGAGCGAGCGTCGAGAACCCCCGGGCGGCGAGCTCGTCGGCGAGAAAGGCGACCTCGCGCCGCTCCCGGGAGAAGGCGTGGAGAAGGAGCACGGCGGGGGCCGACGGGCCGGCCGGAGAGGGCTTCCACGTGGCGACGAGGCGAACTCCGTCGCTCGACGGGAAGGAAACCGCGAAGGGGTCGTGCGGCCGGGGGACCTCCGGGATCGGCGCCGCCTTCTTCGTCGATTTCCTTTTCCTGGTGGCCGCCTCGACCGGAAGGGTCACGCTCGCAATCAGGACCGTCAGGACCGTCAGGACCACCAGGTGGGCCGCGGGGACCCTTCGGGCCGCCGGGCGGCGGAAGGCGGTCCCGCGGCGGAGCGTCATGGATCGCAATGGTAAGGCCCACGAAGGCGAAATAGGTTCCCGAAAGCCGTCCCGCCCTCCGCGGTCCGAAGGCGCGGGACGGTAGCCGACTGGGAAACCTCGCCAAACGCGGAGCCGTAGAATCGTCGTCGTGAGCGTTCCGCACCCTGCCGCGCGACCGGCGCCGCCCCTCCCGCACGATCTTCCCGAAGCGATCCTCCGGCTGAAGAAGGACCGGGACGCCCTCGTCCTCGCCCACTACTACCAGGAGTCCGAGATCCAGGACCTCGCCGACTTCGTCGGCGACTCGCTCGAGCTGGCCCGCAAGGGGAAGGAGTCGCCGAAGCCGGTCATCGTGTTCTGCGGCGTCCACTTCATGGCCGAGACGTCGAAGATCCTGACCCCGGAGAAGACCGTCGTCGTGCCCGACCTCGAGGCGGGCTGCTCGCTCGCCGACGGCTGCCCGGCCCCCTTCTTCTCCGAGTGGCTCCGGAAGTACCCGGGGCACACCGTCGTCTCCTACATCAACTGCTCGGCGGCGGTGAAGGCGCTCTCCGACGTCATCGTCACCTCCTCCTCGGCGGAAACGATCCTCCGGCAGCTCCCCGACCCGATCGTCTTCGCTCCGGACAGGAACCTTGCGGCCTGGCTCGAGAAGAAGCTCGACCGCAAGTTCGTCGTCTGGCCGGGGACGTGCGTCGTCCACGAGACGTTTTCCGAGAAGCGGATCCTCGACCTCATGGTGAGGAACCCGCGGGCGCGCCTCGTCGCCCACCCCGAGTGCGACGAGCGGATCCTCGCCCACGCCCACTTCGTCGGGTCGACCTCGGCGCTCCTGAAGCACGTGGCGGAGTCCGAGCACACTTCGTTCATCGTCGCGACGGAGGAGGGGATCCTCCACCAGATGCACCGCGCCGCCCCCGGCAAGGAGCTGATCGCGGCGCCGCCCGACGACGGCTGCTCCTGCAACGCCTGCCCGCACATGAAGCGGAACACGATGGAGAAGCTCTGGCTCGCTCTCGAGACTCTCCGCCCGGCGATCGAGGTGGAGGAAAAGGTCCGGCTCCGGGCGAAGAAGGCGCTCGACCGGATGCTCGAGCTGACGGCGGGGAAGAGCTTCGTTCCGGCGCTCGGGCGCTCGTGACGCCCCTGCCGTCGTGACGGAGATCCCCCTCGCCCCGCGCCCGCGGACCCCGTGGGCGCCGATCGTCGCGGGGCTCGTCGTCCTCGCCGCCGGGGCCGTGGCGGCGTACAGGGTCCTCCCCGAGTGGCAGCCGCTCGGCGTCTCGAAGGCCGCGGCGCTGAAGACGGCGAGCGAGGAGATGGCCGCCGCGGGAGCGACTCTCCTCGCGCCGAAGGCGAGTGTCCGCAACGGCCTCGCCAGCTCCGAGCTCGAGCGCGCCTACCGGCGGCTCGGCCGCGAGGCGCCGGAGTGGCTCGCCCGTCACGGAGCCCTCGCGTCGTGGGTCGTCGCGGGGGAGCTCCGCGTCCCGGGGCTGGGCACGGGGCAGACGGAGATCGCGATCGGCCGCGACGGGACGGTCCGGCGGGTCGAGTTCACCAGCGGAAGCGTCTTCCGCGTCGCCACCCCGACGGGGGAGCTGGAGGGGGCGCGCGAGCGCTTCGCCTCCGCCCTCCTCGTCCGCCTCGCCCGTGGGGCGAAGGTCGGCCCGTCGGCCGACTACGAGAGCGGGAACGCGATCGTCCGGGTCTTCTCTCTCGCGACGGAAGGGAAGGGACCCCGAGAGGTCGTGACGCGACTCGCGCCGACGGGGGCGATGCTCATCCTCTCCCGGGAGCTCTCGGATCCCGGCGTCGGCGCGCGCTACGAGAAGCTGACCTTCCGCAGCCTCGCCATCGCGGTCCCGCTCTTCGGTCTCGTGGGCCTCCTCGTCGTCGTCCTCTTCGGCGTCCTCCTCTTCCGGCGCCGGCTCGGCTTCCGGATCGCGCTCGGCCTGGGCCTTCTCGCCCTCGCCGCGATGGTCCTCTCCGGCTCCCTCTTCGAACTCGGGGGGCAGAGCGGGGTCATGGCCGGCTTCCTGGTCACCGGGCGCATCCTGATGGCCGTCCTCCTCGTCGGCTACTGGGTCGTCGCCGAATCGATGCTCCGCGACACCGTCCCGGGCTTCACGACGAGCCTCGACGCCGTCGCCGCGGGGCGCCTCTCGCCGCGCCTCGGCCGGGCGCTGCTCGGCGGCCTGGGGCTCGGGGCCGCCGTCGCCGGCCTCCGCCTTCTCGTGGCCTCGGGCGTGGCGGCGGCGGGCATCCCGGGCGTCCATCCCGAGGCCCCCTCCTACGTCCTGCCGCTCTTCGGCGGGATCGCGAACGCCTTCCTCGAGGGGCCCTACGCGGCGGCGACGCTCGTCCTCGGCGCCGCCCTCTTCCGCTTCGTCCTCCCCAGGGAGCGGGCCGACGTCCTCGGCGCGGTCGGGTACGCCCTCTTCTACTCGTGCACCTTCCACTACGCGCCGTGGGGCGCGCTCTTCGCCCTCACTCTCGCCGAAGCGATTCTCTTCCTGCTCGCCTTCCGGACGTTCGGGCTGACGGGCCTCCTCGTCGCCGCGACGGCGCCCGCGCTCCTGCGCGACCTCCTCGCCGCGCTCCGCTTCCCCGCCGAGCTTCCCGTCCCGCTCATCCTGACGACGGTCTCCGTGGCCGGCCTCGCCTGGGTCGGGGTCGTGGCCTGCCGCCGGCCCGAGCGCGAGGACGAAGCGCGCGTCGACACGCCCGATTTCGTCAAGCGGATCGAGAGCGAGCGGCGCGTGAAGTACGAGATGGACCTCCTGTCGCGGATGCAGCTGGCCCTCCTCCCGGACCACCCGCCCGAGGTGCCGGGGCTGCAGATCGCGGCGCGGACGATCCTGGCGACCGAGGCGGGGGGAGACCTCTACGAGTTCCTCGTCGACGAGGAGGGGGCGCTCTGGGTCGCCGCCGGAGACGTCGCCGGACACGGCTACTCGTGCGGCATCCAGGGGGCGATGGTGAAGGCCTGCCTCCTGACGCTCGTCAAGGCGGGGCGGCGCCCGGCGGAGATCCTCGCCGAGGTCGACCGCGTCCTGCGCGCGGCGAACACGGGGCGCCTCTTCACCTCGCTCGTCCTGGCGCGGATCGACCCGGCCACGGGGCGCGGCGTCCTCGCGAACGCGGGGCACCCCTGGCCGCTCCTCGTCGTCGAAGGGAAGGCGCGCGAGCTTTCGGCCTCGGGCCTGCCTCTCGGCAAGGGCCCCGCGCGCACCTATGCCGAGACCGCGTTCGAGCTGCCCGGCTCCGCGAGCCTCGTCCTCGCCTCCGACGGCCTCTACGAGGGGCCCGACCGCTTCGACGACCCGTACGGCTACGAGAGGCCGCGCGCCGTACTCGAGCGGATCGGCCTCTGGAGGCGGCCCGCGGAGTCGATCCTGGAGGCGCTCGTCGGCGACTGGCGGACCCACGTCGGCGAGGGAGAGCCCGCCGACGACACGAGCGTCGTCGTCGTCCGCCGGACCATCTGGTCCTGAGACTCTGCACCAAAACCCCTCGCCGCGGTTCGTGCGAGGATCCGGGCGGATGAAGATCGCGTTCATCGGAACTCACGGCGTCGGCAAGACGACCCTCTGCTACGGCCTCGCGGCGGCGCTGAAGCGCCGCGACCTCACCGTGGAGCTCGTGCGCGAGGTCGCGCGCGAGTGCCCGCTCCCCATCAACCGCGATACGACGATCAAGGCGCAGGCGTGGATCCTTCACACCCAGATCGCCTGGGAGCTGCAGGCCGAGGCCAAGGCCGAGGTCGTCGTCTGCGACCGCGCCGTCCTCGACAACTACTGCTACCTCAAGCGGGCCGCGCCGGGGGAGCCGCACGTCAAGGTCCTCGAGGGGCTCGTGCGCGCCTGGCTCCCGACCTACGACGTCCTCTTCCGCGTCCCGATCGTCGGCGACCCGAGCTTCGACGGCGTCCGCGACACCGACCTCGCCTTCCAGCACGACATCGACGCGCTCCTCCTGGCGACGCTCGAGGAGTGGCACGTCCCCTTCGTCACGCTCGATCCGGGAGGGCGCGAGGGGTGGGCCCGGCGGGCCATCGAAGCCCTCCTCCCCGCCCTCCGGCCGCAGGAGCTCCTCTTTCCCGACTCGGTCGGCGGGCGCTGACGCCCCGTTTCCGCCGCGCGGAGCGCCTCCGGTCCGCGCGGAGAGGGAGGCGCCGCAGGTGCCGCGGGAGGACCCGGCGTTTCGGGTCCTCCCGATCCACTTCAGTTCTTCCAGATCTCGAACTTCACCTGGAACGAACGGACCTGCTTGTAGTGCCGCGTCTTCATCTTCACGAACATCTTGTTCGTGTCGTGGATCTTCCCGGCGTCGAGCGTGGCGGTCCGGTCGTTCTCGGCCCAGGGGCTTCCGTCCTTCCCCGGGATCGTGACGGTGTAGCGGCACTTCCAGTCGCGCGTCTCGTCGCGGTTGGAATACTCGAACTCGACGACCATCGTGTTCGTCTCGCCGAGGTCCTTCTCGGCGTCGGCGAAGTCGTCGGCGTCGGGCCAGTTCCGGATTCTCACCGCCTCGATCGTGACCGGGCCCTGGCGGATCCCGACCTTCGACTCCCGATCGGGGCCGAAGGGGTACGTCTTCGTGTAGCTCTTCCGGTCGCCGGGTTCGGCGCCGGCGGGCGAAGGCGCGAGGAGGAGCGAGACGGCGAGGCAGGCGAGGGCGGTCCGCTTCATGGGGCCTCCAGCATCGGAACTCCCCCGATTCTAGGCCGGAAGCGGATCCGGGCGGGTTGACAGGCGGGGCCGGAGAGTCTCTCCTACGCCGCGATGACGGTTCTCGCTCGTCGCGCCGGACGACTGGCTCCGGCGCTCCTCCCGGCCCTCCTCTCCTCGGACTCGCGATCGCTGCAGGCCGCCTCGACGCGCTCCCGGCCGCGGCGAGAGGCCCTGCTCCGGTCGCCCCCGTCCGGGCCGGCCCGCCCCTTCTGGCAGTGGGCGGGAGGTCGGCCGCGGGCGCCGTCGCCTCGGACACCGAAGCGTCGTCGCGGGCGGCCGCGGCCGTCCTGGCGGCGGGCGGCAACGCCATCGACGCGGCGGTGGCGGGGGGCCTGGCGGTCGGCGCGGCCGCACCGGGAAGCTCGGGCCTCGGCGGCCAGGCGTGGATGGTCGTCCACACGGCGGCCGGAGAGGACGTCGCGTTTCTCTCGCCCCTCCGGGCCCCGCCCGTGATCAGCGTGGCGCGTGCCCGGGCGGCGAGGAACGACCTGGGGATGACCGGACCGCTCGCCGCGACGGCGCCCGGAATGGTCGCCACCCTCGCGCGCGCCCACGGGCGCTTCGGCACCCGTCCCTGGGCCGAGCTCGTCGCCCCCGCGATCGCGATCGCCGAGGCCGGCGCCACCGTGTCCGAAAGCGAGCGCCTCTTTCTCCTCCTCTACAGGGAACGGATCGCCGCGTCCCCCGCCCTCGCGCCGCTCTACCTCACGGGCCGATGCGACGGAAACGGGGCGCCGATTCCGGTTCCCGTCGGCCACCGCGTGGTCCTTCCGGGCCTTGCCCGCACCCTGCGGCGGCTGGCGGAAGCCGGACCCGACGACTTCTACCGGGGCGCCCTCGCGTCGGAAATGGCCGCCGACCTGGCGAAGCACTCGGCGTTCCTGCGCGCCGGGGACCTCGCCCGGGTGCCGGCGAGCATCGTCGAAGCCAGACCCGTTCGGGGCCGGTACCGGGATCTCGACGTCCTGTCCCTCCCGATTCAGGGAGGGGGCGCTCTCGTCCTCGAGACGCTGCACATCCTCGACGCGTTCCCGTCCGAGCTCCTCGGGAGCCAGGCCTGGGCACGGACCCAGGCGATCGTCGAATCGGTGCGGATCGCGTTCGCCGACGTTCCCGCCGTCCCGCCCGGAGAAGAGATCGGCGATGGCCCCGAGCAGTCCCCGTGGCTTCGGCCGGAGCGCGGCGTGGAGCGGGCCCGGCTGATAAGTCTCGGGAGGGCTCTCCCCGAGGAGCGCCTGCCGTCGCGCGGCGCGGGGTCGCACGCCTCGGACCGGGAGACGACGCACCTGTCGGTCGTCGACAGGGAGGGGAACGCGGTCTCCCTCACGCTGAGCCTCGGACGGAGCTGGGGCTCGACCTACGTCACGCCCGGGCTCGGCTTCCCCTACAACTCCTTCCTGGAAGGCTACGACCTCGACAACCCGGGCTCCCCTGCGTACCTTCGGCCGAACGCCCCGCTCACGACGGCTGTCGCCCCGACGATCTTCCTGCGCGAGGGCCGCCCCGTCCTCGTTCTCGGAGGCGCCGGCAGCAGCCGGATCACCTCGGCCATCGCCAACGTCGCCGTCGGCGTCTTCGACCGGGGCCTCGGGGTCGCCGAGGCCGTCGCCGCCCCGCGGGCGTCCTGGTCGGACGGGGCAGAGGACCGGGGGATGAAGCTCGAGGCCGCGCCCCCGATCGGGCCCGAAGACGTCGAGCTGCTCAGGGCTGCCGGCTACGCCGACCTCGAGACCTACGCCCCGGGGCCGGACGCGATCCAGTTCGGCGCCGTCAACGCCGTCGGATGGGACGCCGCGGCCGGAGCCTGGGAGGCCGGGGCCGAACCGCGACGGGACGGGGCCGCGGCGGTGCCCGCCGCGACCCCGTCGCTCGCCGCATCCCTCCGCCCGGGGCGGCCCGTGTCGTCCCCTCTCGGAATGGTCGTCACCTCCTCGCCCGAGGCGTCCCGGGCCGGCGTGCGGATGCTGGAGAACGGGGGGAACGCCGTCGACGCCGCCGTCGCCGCGGCCTTCGCGCTCACCGCCGCGGACCCGGGGGGCTCGGGCCTCGGCGGCCAGACCTGGATGGTTCTCCGCCTCGCCTCGGGCCAGGAGAGGGCCGTCTTCTGCCCGGCCCGCGCGCCGCTCCGGATCGACCTCGCGAAGATGAAAGCCGCGCGCCAGGGCTCCGAGCTCTGGGGGCCGATGGCGACCGCCGTCCCGACGACGGTGGCGACGCTCGCTCACGCCCTGCGCCGCTACGGGACGATGAGCCCGGCCGAGGTTCTCGGCCCGGCGATCGAGGCCGCGGAGGGGGGCTACCGCCTCCAGCCCTTCGAATACTCCTTCCTCAGCGACTACACGAGGCGCCTCTTCGACTCCGAGGTTCTCTACCCCGTCTACCTGACCGGCCCGACGGGGGAGTCGGGGATCCCCGACGCGGCTCCGATCGGATCGTGCGTGAAGCTTCCAGCCTTGGCCGACACCCTCCGGCGCCTCGCCGCGGCCGGGCTCGGGGACTTCTACACGGGGCAGATCGCCGCCCGGCTCGAAGAGGACGTCCGGGCCGGCGGAGGCTTCCTCTCGAGGTCGGACCTGGCGCGGGTCCCCGCGAGCGTCGTGGACACGGCTCCCGTCCGCGGCACCTACCGCGGGAGGACCGTCCTGTCGGTCCCGTCGCCCGCGGGAGGGAGCGTCCTCGTCATGGCCCTCCAGATCCTCGACGAGCTCCCGCCGGCGACGCTCGCCGCACCCGGTCTCGTCCGCGGCCACGCCCTCGTCGAGGCCGTGCGTCTCGCCCGGGCCGAAGCGATCGCCCGGGGCCGCGAGAAGGAGGTTACGGAAGGGCCGCTCCTTTCGGAGCAGCTCACGAAGGACTGGGCGGCGCGACAGGCGGCGAGGATTCGCCCCGATCGGGCGCTCTCGCGCCAGGAGCTCCTGGGCGAACACGGACCGAAGCCCACGGACCGCGGGACCTCGCAGATCTCGGTCGTCGACGCGGCGGGGAACGCCGTCTCCCTGACCCAGAGCCTGGGGCGCTATTTCGGCGCCACGTGGGCCCCGCCGAGCCTCGGGTTCCTCCTGAACGCCTTCGTCGAGACGCTCGATTCGCCAGACCCCGCTTCGCCGGGCTACCTCCGGCCGGGAGCGGCCGCCCCGCTCCCCGTGGCGCCATTCCTCTTCGTTCGCGACGACCGGGTCGCCCTCGTGGCCGGGACGGGCGGCAGCAGCCGGATCCCGACGACGCTCCTCAACCTCGTCGCCGGCCTCTACGACGGCGGGCAACCTCCGGAGGAGGCGTACGCGGCCCCGCGCGTCATCTGGGAAGACGACCTCGCCGGCCCGCGCGTCATGGTCGAGATCGCGCCCCCGATCCCGGTGGACGCCGAAGCGGCCCTGAAAGCGATGGGTTACGAGAACGTCTGGACGCTGACGGCCCCGGGCCGCGACTCGACCATCTTCGGCGGTATCCACGCGGTTCTCTGGGACGAGGAGTCGAGCCGGTGGCAGGGCTTCGTCGACGGCCGGCGCGCCGGCGTCGCCGCCGCCCCGGCGCGCATCGCCCCTCGGGTCAGCGGGACAGCTCCTCGTAGAGAGTCAGGAGAGCCTGCGTCCCTTCCTCGCCCCGCCCCTTAGCCTCCAGGGCCGACAGGAGCTGGTGGACGAGCGCGGTCGCCGGGAGCGGCACCCCGTTCGCGCGAGCTGCCTTCAGCACGATGGCGAGGTCTTTCTGCTGGTGCTTGATCGCGAACGCGGGCCGGAAGTCACGGTCGAGCATCTTCCGGCCGAGCACCTCGAGCGCCCACGAGTTCGCCGCGCCCCCCGTCAGCGCGGCGTGAAGGGCTTCTAGCGGCAGGCCCGCCGCCCTCGCGAAGGCCAACCCCTCGGAAACGGCCGCGAGCGTCCCGGCGACGATCACCTGGTTCGTCGCCTTGCCGAGCTGCCCCGCGCCCGAGGGTCCGAGGTGGGTGATCCGCTTTCCCATCGCCTCGAAGACCGGCCGGGCCTTCTCGAGCGCCGCCGCCTCGCCGCCGACGAAAAACGACAGCGTTCCCTCGATCGCCCCCTTCTGCCCGCCGGAGACCGGGGCGTCGAGGAAGAGGATCCCCTTCTCCGCGAGGCGCGCGGCGACGGAGCGGGCGACGGCGGGGTCGATCGTCGAGCAGTCGACGACGACGGTGCCGGGGCGGGCCCCTTCGATCGTCCCGGCGGGACCGAGGTGGATCTCCTCCACGTCGGGACCGTCGGAGACGCAGGAGACGACGACGTCGGACTGCGCGGCGACCTCGGCCGGGCTCGACAGGGCGACGACGGGCGCCGGGCCGCCCGCCAGGTCGCTCGCGAGCCGGACGGCCTTCTCCATCGTCCGGTTCGTCAGGGCGAGCGGAAAGCCCTTGGAGGCGAGGTTCCGGGCCATTCCGAGGCCCATCGTGCCGAGTCCTGCGAAGCCGGTGCGGAGAAAGGAGTGCGCGCTCATCCCCGGAGTGTCGGCGCGCTGCCGAAACGCGTCAACGTTCGTTACCATTCCCCCATGACGCGGACGGGGGAGCGGTCGATGTTGCCGGCGCTGGCCGTCGCCGCCTTTCTCGGCGCGGCCCTCTCTCACCTCCCGGTCGCGCGCGCCCTCCGGTACGCCGCGATCGCCTTCTTCACGCGCCCCGCCTCCTGGCACCTCGCCCTCCCGCTCGTCGTCCTCGCCGCGTTCCTGCACGAGGCGCTCGTCCGCGGCGCCCTCTACGGAGCGCTCCGGCGCCGGGTGCCGGTCGGCTTCGGCGCGCCGCTCGCGGCGCTCGCCGGCGTCGTCGCCCCCGTCGCCGCCCGCCTCTGGCTCTTCCCGTTTCCCGCGGTCCCGTGGCCCCTCGTCCTCGGGCAGGCCGTCGTCGCCGAGCTTCCCCTCTCTCTCGCTCTCTGCCTCCTCGCGCTCGGCACCGGCCGCTGGCTCCCCTCCGGCTTCGCCCTCGCCCTCCTCTGGACGGCGCGGATCGTCGTCGTCCCGACCTTCCACGGAAGCCCCGTTCCGACCCTCGAGATCCTCGCCTCGCTCCTGGCCGCCGTCGTCGTCGCGCTCGTCCTCCACGGGCCGCTCACGCCTCACCGCGAGGCGCTGGAGGGACTGTCGTGAAGCGTGAGCCCCTCGTCCAGCTCGACCTCTTTACCGACCCCTTGCCGACGCGGGAGGAGATCCGCGCCGACCAGGCTTCTCTCCAGGCGCTCTACGACATGCTCGCCGAGGGCTACCGGCTCCCGCCCGCGCGGATCGAGCTCTCCTCGCGGCGCGCGACGGGCGGGGTCATCCAGTACGGCCCGCCGCACGTCATCCGCGTCTCGGCGCACATGTCGGCGGCCGACCGGCGCGAGACCCTCCTCCACGAGACGGCCCACGCCATCTGTCACGACCGCTGGGGCGTGGAAGAGGGGCACTCCTCGCGCTTCTGGGAGATCGCCCGCGAGCTCGGCGTCACCCGCAAGAGCGCCCCCGAGACGAGCCGCCTCGCCACGATCCGCGAGCGCAACGCCCGCTACACCTACCGCTGCGTCGGCTGCGCGGACGAGTGGACGAGGCGCAGCCCCTTCGGCCGTGCGCGCCTCTGCGCCGCCTGCGAAGGGAAGGGGCGCCCCTCGCGCCTCATCCTGGTGCGAAGGCCGAAGCGGACGGCGCGGCGGAAACGCTGACGTGCCGGAATCCGCCGCGCCCCCTGTCGCCACCCCCGGCTCCTAGCCGGGGACATCCCCGGATCGCCCCGCCCCGGTGCCCCCAGGATTGAAGACCAGGCCAATCCCAACGGCGAAGCCCGCCTGACGCATTCGGTCGCGGCCACCGAAGGGCGCGGAGTGTCGGCAAGCCGCGGGGGCCGGCAATTGCCTGCGTATCCGGATGATGAGCGGCCCCGCACTCCCGGGCGGCGCAACTATTCCCGCATTGCGCCGGCGCCTGCTTTCCCGAACTGACCTTCCCCGGCTTCCCGAAGACCCTGCATTCTCTCTCTTCCTTGGCGCTCGCACTCGTCCATTCCTCGATCTCATCTGCTCGGACGGGCCGGGTCTCGACCTTGTGGATGCCATTTCGTGGCAGTCCCTCGAGAGCTTCTCGCGTCAGCAGATACGTTCAGGCGTCGTTCGGCCGGACGACCGTCCGCCCATCGACCGAATCTCCTATGACCGGCTCGCCCTCCTGCTCCCGTCCGGCATCACAGCCGGCGTGACACCGCGTCCCTTCTGGAAGCCGAGGAACATCCAGTCCGAGGCTGAGGCCCGACCCCGGCATTCAGCAGACTCTCTACGCTCGCCGCTGATGCCAGACGTTAGGCGCATCAGAGCGGGCGGTCACATACGCCCATACTGGAGGGGGTGCATCCCGACGTCATCCGATACAGCTCGTCTTCAACCGTACACGGCCGAAAGCTGCGCTACATTGAGCAATGTGAGCACTCTGCTCGCTTTGAAAGGAGACACTTGGTTAAAGGACCTGCGGTTAAGACACTGGCACGAGTCACCGTCCTGTTGGCTGCATTTGGCGGAGGGATGACCGTGAACTGGGCGCTAGCGCAGGTGCCCGCTTCCGAGGACCCGCTCGTGGTCGCACCTGCGCACTATAAAGTTCGTTTCGAGAATGATCGAGTGCGTGTATTGGAAGGCTTCGACGCGCCCGGCGAGAAGATTGCCATGCACGGGCATCCCGACACACTCATGGTGGTGCTTTCTTCTTTCAAACGCAGGCTTACGCTGACCAGCGGACGCGTAATCGAGACGGAATCGAGACCCGGCGACGTGAGATGGATGCCTGCGCAGTCCCATGCAGGCGAGAACACAGGTGTTACCGAAACCCGCGCGCTCTTCATCGAGTTCAAGCAACAGGCACGCTGACGAGTACGGCAAAGCGATCTGAGAACGCGAGACGCGCACGACAGGCCGCCGCATCAGTGCGGGTCTGTAGAGTGCGGCCCGGCATTGGCGATGGTCCGGATTCCCACCGAGATTCCTCTCGCCTGCATTACCCGCCGATGCCGGATCCTTCGCTCAGGCTTAGCACCAACGGCGTGCCCCCATGGCCAGGCCGGCAGAGCGGTATGCGTCTTTGCCGTCCGGGGCATTGCGCCACGCGGTGGGCGCCAGCCCGGCTCGAACGTCAGGCCGCGGCACGCTACTATCTGGCGTCTAGATCACCGAGGGGGTTCGCATGCGGAGAGTCACCGGCATCGGAGGCATCTTCTTCAAGGCCCAGGATCCTGGGGCCCTACGCGCCTGGTACAAGGAACATCTCGGGATAGACGTTCAAGACTGGGGCGGCGCCGCATTCCCGTGGACCGACGCCGACGGCAAGCCGGTACCTGGCACCACGATCTGGAACGTCTCGGGTTCCGCCAGCGACTACTTTGCCCCCAGCGCGTCGCCCTTCATGGTCAATTATCGCGTCGCAGACCTTCACGGCCTCCTTGCCCTCCTGCGCGAAGAGGGTTGCAGCGTTCTCGAGAAAGTCGACGAGTCGGAGTACGGTCGCTTTGGCTGGGTCCTCGATCCGGAGGGAAACAAGGTCGAGCTCTGGGAACCCCCAGCGGGCCAATAGACGCGCACGCCGTAGGTCATTTCAGATCGAGGGCCCCGAGGGCTCCAAGAGCACCCCTACCGGTGCCTGACCCCGGCATGCAGCGAGCGCGCTGCGATCGCCGCTGATGCCGGACGTCAGGCCGCTACCGAGGTCCATGCTACTTCGCAGCCACTCGCGCACCTGTTGCTCGCAGATACACTCGGCGTCGCGATGACCAGCACTTCCGGCAGCCCCTTCTGCCACATCGCCATTCCGGCTCAGGACCTTCGGAAAGCGCAGGTCTTCTATCGCGGTGTCTTCGGATGGCAGATCACCGAGGACGTTCCTGGCCCCCGATACTGGTTCTTCCAGTCCGGTAACGTCGGCGGCGCGCTCGACGGTAGCCTTTCGGGTTCCGCGACCGGCGTGGTCCTCGTCCTGAGCGTCACAGACATCACCGAATCGCTTCGGCTCGTAACGGAACACGGCGGCACGGTCGTCAGGGGGCGCAGCGCCATCGGCGAGGCCTCCGACGGCTTTGATGCGTACTTTCTCGATCCCAACGGAAACAAGGTCGGCATCTATTCGGCCTCGTAGCCGCCACCGTCCGCACGCACGGCCGCGAACTCTCAGCCCGGCAGGAAGGGGACTCGGTACGCTTGCCGCTGAATCCACCTTCAGGCTCGTCGCTGCAAGCCCGCGGCGGGAAGCGAAGCCCCTCGAGTGGCTGCCGCTAGAATCCCGGCCGCGTCTGTAGCCTGTCGTTCCACCGAAACGCTCTGGCATCCGCCGGGAGGTCCGTACCGCATGGAAGAAACACCGCGACGCCTCTACTGGCACGGCATGCTTCTGTTCGTGCTCGGCCTCGTCACCGGCCTCGCCATTCCGCAGTTCGTGAATCCGCGCATGGGTCTCGCGGCTCATCTCGAGGGCCTCATGAACGGCACGTTCCTGCTCGCTCTCGGGTCTGCCTGGCCGCGTGCCCGCCTCTCGCCTCGGGTGGGGAGCGCGGCATTCGGCGCTGCGCTCTATGGCACGTATGCGAACTGGGCGTCCACCACGGTCGCTGCCGCACTGGGCACTGCAGCGTTGACGCCATTGGCGTCAGGACCTCACAAGGGCCAGCAGTGGCAGGAAGCGCTCGTCACTTTCGGCTTCGGCAGCGTTGCTCTGGCGATGCTGCTCTGCTCCGCCCTCCTTCTGTGGGGGTTTCGGAAACGCTCCTGATCTCGCCCTTTACCGAACTGCTGGCCGCTGACGCGCGATGTTCAGCCCCCCCCCGTGTCGTGTGACCGCTCGGGCGGCGAGACATGGCGTGCAGCGGCTTCGCTACGCGTGCCGTCGGTACCAGACGCCAGGCTGCACGAGGAGCACCAGTTGAACCAGCTGCGCAAGCACACGGCACTCCTGATCGTTCTCTTGCTTCCCGTGCTTCTCCCCATGCTCGGGCTGCTGCTTGCGTTGTCCGAACCCGGTTCGCACCTGGCCACCATCGTCCGCAGTCTCCTCCTCTGGCCCGGCGATTTCGTCATGTTCTTCCTCAGCGCGTCGTACCTGTTCAAGCCGAAGGCCCTCCTTCTGAAGGAGGGCGCCACGGCCGTCCTCTGCCTCCCGTGGTACTGCGTCCTGATTCTGCCGCTCGCCCTGTTCGTGCGTCGGCGCTGGCCTGCCGCGTTGGTCCTCTTCGTCGTGCTCGCAGCGCTGCATCTCTGTATCGGCGGTATCCTCGGTGTCGTCACCTGGGGGCTTCAGCACTCCGACTATCGATTCTGACGTGCAGGGCCGTGCCGACGCCTGCGAGGGACGGCCGGACCTTTCGAGAGCGGACCCGGCAGGCAGGCGGGCGGGCGGGCCACCATCAGCGGCAAGCTGCCGACGTCCTGTCATCAAACCGCTCTGCAAGCGGAGCCGTGCCGGCCTTCCCGTCTGCTGCGAGGCCTGCGGAAGCGTGATCCCGGACGTTAGACTGCCGGAGAGACATACCCGCCATGAAAGCTCTCGTTCTCGCCGTACTCCTCGCCACGAGACCGCAGCCGCAGCCTGATTCGCCGTCTTCCGTGCCCCGGCCGCGTCCGCCCATCCCGACCTTCACACCGAGGCCGACGACGACGCCCACTTCAACTCCCGTACCACCCCGGCCCACGGCGGTGCCCACGCCGCGGCTCTCGGCGGTGGCTGGCAACCGCGCAATCAGTTCCGCGTCGCTGCCGGCTGCGCGGCTCGTCTTTCAGCAGATCACGCACTCACGGACGGCCGGGGTCGTGTCGATCAGCGGCTGGCTCACGAACACCGGCGGCCTGGCCGCCTGCTCGCTCACCATGCGCGTCGTCGTGTACGACCAGGCGAACCGACTCGTCGGGTCTGCCGAGGGCGCGCCGCGTTCCCCTGACCTTGCCCCCGGGCATAGCAGCCCGTTCGAGTTCTCCGTTTCCATTCCGAAGGCGCTCGACGACGATCCGAAGTTTCAGCTCGGCATGATTGTCCCTTCGATCGCCTCCTACTCGGGCGAGTGTCGCGAGTAAGCGGCCGCGAGTTCCGTACTCTCGTGTCGGGTCGATCGGGTTCGCGCTCTGGGCGTGGAGAGCGGTCTCCTTTGCCCTTCCGCCCGATGAGCTTCCCCGTGCCGGCTTCATCAAAATGGGGCCCATGTGGCCGATGACGCCTTTCGGGTGGCTCTGATCCTCTCGTCGGGCTGACGGGCGGGCGCCGCGCGCGGGCGCTGGTCCCTTCGTGGGGTCCAGGTGTAGATACGGCGCGACCGGACCTGGTGTCGAGCACCGGCTCGGCGGTCTTCCGGGGGGCGGTCGACGAGCGCGGGACCGGCCGCCGGGATCATGGCTATAGTCGGCGGCGCATGAGGTTTCCGTCGCGGGCCGTCCCGGACGAGACGGCCCCCCACGACGTCCGGAGGGCGAGGCTGGGCGCGACGCCATCAGGTCGCAGAAGTGATCCGTGATAACAGACACGCGACGAAGCCCCCGAATCGCACTCCGCCAGCCGCTCCGAATTCGGTACGGGAACGTGACCATCTACGCGGAATCCGTGACGGTCAACGCGCACGGAGCGCTCGTGCACAGCCCCCGGCCGATCATCATGGGCGCGAACATCACCGTTCACAACCAGCGTACCGGCGCGACGGCGAAGGCGTGGGTGGTGTTCGTCCGGGAGGCGGATCGCTCGGATCACCACGCGATCGGGATCGAGTTCCTCCCATCCGCCCCCGACTTCTGGGGTGCCGCCTACCACTTCTGATCGGGAGCGGACCCGGAAAGCGCGGCTACTTCCCTCCGGCGGCGGGAGTCGCGGGCGCGAGCGGTTCCGCGAGGGGCGCCTCGAGGCGGAAGACCGGCAGGAGCCCGACGGTCTCGTCCCAGTAGGGCGTCCGCGAATAGAAGAAGTGGTAACGCGCGCGGGAGTCCGCGGCGAACTTCGGATCCTTCAGCTTCGTCTCCCACTCGGCGGCGAGCTTCGGGTCCTGCTTCAGGAGCTTCTCGGCGAGCGGATCGAGGACACGGGAGTCGATGTACTCCTTCATCTCGAGGGCTGCGGAGAGCTCTCCCCACGCGAAGAGCGAGTCGGGTCCCTCGGGCTCGAGGAGGTGCATCACGACGGGGGAGAGAGGTGTGTCGAGCGGAACGTAGAGGGCGCCGGCCGGGACCGTTCGCGTTTCGGTCGCCTTCGCGATCTTCGCCCTCACGCGGACCCGGCCCTGGTACGGCGAGCTCTCGAGCTTCGCCTCGCTCGCCCGGTACGTGCCGACGGGCAGGGTCCGCGGCTGGGTGAGCTTCGTGAACCGGATCCCGTGCGCGGCGAGCTTCTCCTCGACACGTGGCCAGCCGGCGGGGACGAGGTAGCCGGCGGGGCGGGTCGTGGCCACCGTGGCCTTCGCGTGGCGGTAGACGGGCATCGGGATGCTCATCGGCTTCGAGGGGTCGTAGACGAGCCGGGGCCGGCCCGTGACGGGGGAGACGACCTGCGACCAGGCGAAGCCGGGGAAGTCGATCTGCTCGGGCCGCGAGGTGTCGGTCACGGCGTCGAGGACGAAGGGGGTGCCGGCGGGCGTGTCCCGGGCGGCGGCTTCCGCCGCGGCGCGCGCCGCCTTCAGCGGCTGCGGATCCCGCCCGACGCGGGCCAGGAGCGCCGAGAGGAACACCTCGTTCGCCCGAACCCTCTCGCCGTAGGGCTTCAGGGCGTGCATCTCGACGAGGATCGACGGGATGGAGCGCAGCGGCATGTAGCCGGTCCCGTAGCGCGGCTCGGTGGGGCCGAGGTCGATCCCCTTCGGCGGGTCGAGAGGGTCGACCCACTCGATGTAGGGCGACGTCTTCCAGCCGGCCTCCTCGACCTCGGCGAGGGCGGGGCGCATCACGGTCTCGAGCCAGGCGCGGAGGGGCTGTGGCGTCGCGGGCTCCCCGCCGTAAGAGACGGTGAGCGTCGCCTGCGCGTCGGAGCCGTCGGTGACGTGGTCGTCGACGAAGAGGTCGGGGTTCCAGGCGGCGACGAGAGAAAGGAGCGCGCGCGTCTCGGGGGCGTCGGCCTTGAGGAAGTCGCGGTTCAAGTCGAGCCCCTGGGTCGTCGTCCGGAAGCCCATGCCGTCGGCCGGGCCGTCCTGGTTCGGGCGGTTCCACTTCGAGAAGCGCTCGTGGCCGTCGACGTTGTAGATCGGGACGACGAGGAGCGTCAGCGTGTCGAGGATTTCCGGGCGGTTTCCGAGCGCCAGGTCGCGGAGGAGGATGAGGCAGGCGTCCTTGCCGTCGGGCTCGCCGGGGTGGATGCCGTTGAGGACGAGGAGCACGGGTTTGCCCGCCTTTGCGGCGGCCTCCGGCGTGAAGGCCTTGTCCTTGGACGCGACGAGGAGAGGCATCGGCCGCCCCTCGCCGGACGTCCCGTAGAACGAGAGCGAAAGGTGGGGCGACGTCGCCTCCAGCCGCCGGAGGAACGCGAGCGTCTCGTCGTACGACGGGGTCCCGCGGAAGGCGTTGAGTTCGGCCTTGGTGTAGTGGTCCGGCGGGATCGGCACCTTTGGCCGCTCCTGGGCGCCGGCCGGCGCCGTGGGAAGCAGGGCGAGGGATGTGAGAAGGGCGAACGCGGAGGTGCGGAAGGCCGGACGCATCCGCGGAGGTTAGCGCGGCGGGCCGGCGGGGGCTCGACTCCCGCGTCCTTTCCGGGGTCCGGTCGTATGCTCGGGGGCGGGAGAATCCTGGAGATGAAGCGAACCGCAGCCGCCCTCCTCCTTCTCGTCGCGCTCCCGCTCCTGGCGGCGGGCCGGCCGTCCCTGAACGTCTACTTCCAGTCGACCCTGAAGGATCCCGCCTACCAGAAGCAGGTCTTCCAGAAGGTCGCGGGACTCTGGAAGGCGCCGGTCTCCGTGCCCGCAGTCGGGAAGAAGTGCGTCGTCCAGGCCCTCCTCAGCCGGGACGGGCGGGTCCAGTCGGCGTTCGTCTCGATGGAGTCGGGCGTGAAGGCCTGGGACAAGGCGGCGCTCGCGGCGGTCGAGAAGGCCTCGCCGTTCCCGCCCCTTCCGGCCTCCTACGAGCAGAAGACGCTCGAGGCCCACTTCCACGTCGCGGTCATCCCGTAGCCGTCCGGTTCGGTAGCGTTGCGGCCCGCTCCCAGCGCCGCTTTCCCCGTGCGGGAGGGGCCGGTTCCCCGTGTAGAATCCCCGTTTGATGCGCCTTTGGTCCCCAGACCGTTCATATCGAGAGCAGACCACGAGGGAGGATCTTCCTGAATGAGTGAGAAACCGTTCCAGCCGTTCGTTCCGGCGAGCTCGACGATGTCGGAGTTCACCGGGCGGGCGCTCGTACTCGGGCTCCTGATGGCCGTCATCCTCGGCGCGGCCAACGCCTATCTCGGCCTCAAGGCCGGAATGACGATCGCCGCGACGTACCCGGCGGCCGTCATCGGGATGGCCGTCCTCCGGATCTTCAAGGGCTCCCTCCTGGAGGAGAACTTCGCCCGGACGGTCGGCTCCATCGGCGAGTCGGTCGCCGCCGGCGCCATCTTCACGATCCCGGCGTTCGTCATCCTCGGGATGTGGAAGTTCGACGGCTTCGACATCAAGGAGTACGGGGTTGCCACGGCGCTCATGATCCTGGGCGGGCTCCTCGGCATCTTCTTCGTGACGATCCTCAGGCGCGTGATGGTCGAGGACAAGGGGCTTCCGTTCCCCGAGTCGGTCGCCGCGAGCGAGATCCACAAGGCGGGTCAGCGCGGGGCCGACGCAGCCATCCAGCTCTTCAAGGCGATGGGCGTCGGCGCGCTCATCAAGATCCTCGGGGACGCGGGCGTCTTCCGGGCTTCGAACGACTTCCACGTCGGCGTCGGCAAGCTCAAGGAGAGCTTCGTCCGGCTCGGCCTCAACAAGGACGCGAACACCATCTCCGCGGGCGGTGTGACGACGATCTCGGCTCCGGCTGCCACGCCGGCCTACATGGGCGTCGGCTACATCATCGGGCCCGAGCTCGGCGCGCTGAACTTCGCGGGCGGCCTCCTCGCCTGGGGGCTCTTCGTTCCGCTCCTCGTCTTCTTCCTCGGCCCGAACCTCATCGACAAGTACACGGACGCCTCGGGCGTCCAGAACTGGGCCGGCCTCGCGGGCCACCTCTACCGCTACATCGTCCGTCCCATCGCGGTCGGCGGGATGCTCGTCGGCGCCTGCTTCACGCTCTGGAGGATGCGCAAGAACCTCATCTCGGGGATCAAGCGCGGCGTGGCCGACGTGAAGAAGTCGGCGGCGGCCTCCGAGGCGACCGAGCGGACCGAGAAGGACCTCTCCTTCAAGGTCGTCCTGATGGGGATCGCGGCGGTCTTCGTCCTGATGGTCGCCCTCTACTTCTACTTCACGCAGGTCCTCGGCGGAGCGCTCCTGGCCGCCGTCGTCATGCTCGTGACAGGGTTCTTCTTCGCGGCGGTCTCGGGGAACCTCGTCGGGCTCATCGGCTCGTCGAACAACCCGATCTCGGGCCTCACCCTGGCGACGACGATCGTCGCCGCACTGACGATGGTCATCATCGGCGTCAAGGGGACGCAGGGCGTCGCGGCGGTCCTCGCCGTGGCCGCGGTCGTCTGCGTCTCCTCCGCCGTCGCGGGCGAGATGCTGCAGGACCTGAAGGTCGGGCACATCCTCGGCGGTACCCCGTGGAAGATGCAGGTGGGCGACGTCATCGGCGTCGTCGTCGCCGGCGCCGTCATGTTCTTCCCGCTCTACCTCCTCCACACGTCGGACCTCGCCAGCAACCCCGGCATCGGCGGCTTCGGCGGCAAGAACCTCCCGGCCCCGCAGGCGGGCCTCATGGCGGCCCTCTCGCAGGGGATCGTCGGGGGCGAGATGGCCTGGCCGCTCGTCCTCGTCGGGATCGCGATGGGGATCACGCTCATCCTCGTCAAGGTCAAGAGCCCGATGCTCTTCTCGGTCGGTATGTACCTTCCGCTCGAGACGACGTTCGCCATCTTCATCGGCGGCCTCATCCGCGGCTTCGTCGACAAGCTCGCCGGCAAGAAGGACTTCAACGCGGCCCAGAAGGCGCGGGTCGAGAACGCCGGCGTCCTGGCCGCGTCGGGCCTGATCGCAGGAGAGGCGCTCGTCGGTCTCCTCGTGGCGGGCGTCGTGGCGTTCCGTTCGGACAACACCTTCCCGACGATCGCCGCGTTCGCGCCGGTCGCCCCGTGGCTCGCGATCCCGGTCGTCGCGCTCCTGGCGGCGTACCTCATCTACGTGCCGCTCGGGAAGGCGGGCGCGGCCGACGAGCCGGCCCCTCCGACGGCGATCATGTAGCTTCGGGCGAGAACCCGATACCCGTTCCGGTCGAAGGCCGCGGCGAAAGCCGCGGCCTTCGTGTTTTCGCGGTATCGCGGGGAATGGTGCCAGGCGTGCATTCGTGTATTGTTATGAACAATACACGAATGCACGCCTGGCACAAAGAAAGAGCGCCTCGGCGTCCGAGCTCGGAACGGGGGCGGTGCGACACTTGACGGCATGAACGACAGCGAGCCCGGGGTTCCGACCGAGCCCGTCCCTACCCGCGCCGACGCAGCCCGTAACGGGCTCCTCGTCTTTTTCGCCGTCGTCGCGCTCGGGAGCGGGGTCTTCCAGGGGCTTCTCCTCAGGTCCGGCAAGCCGATCGGCGAGAGCCCGGGGCTCGTCTACGGGCTCATGTGGACGCCGGCGGTCGCGTCTCTCGTCGCGAGGCTCGTGTTCCGCGAGGGGTTCCGGGACGTCTCCTTCCGGCTTGGGGGCCGGGCGGGGTGGAGGGCGATCGGTTTCGCCTGGCTCCTGCCCCCGGTCTTCGGGGCCGTCGTCTACGGTCTCGCCTGGATGACGGGGCTCGCAAGCTTCGGCGTGCCGGCTCTCGCGGACGTGGGGCTCTCCGCCCTTGGCCAGGCGGCGCGGCTGGCGACTCTTCTTGGTATCACGCTCACTCTCGGCTCCGTCGTGAGCCTGGTCTCGGCGGCCGGAGAGGAGATCGGCTGGCGCGGCTACCTCCTGACGCGCCTCATCGAGGCGGAGGTCCCCCGGCCGGTTCTCGTCAGCAGCCTGGTCTGGGCTCTCTGGCACGTTCCCCTCGTCGTCAGCGGTCAGTACGCCGCCGGGCCGAACCGCATCCTCTCCGCGGCGGTCTTCGTCGTCACGGTCGTCGGGATCGGCTTCACGATGGCGTACCTGCGTCTCACGACCGGGAGCGTCTGGCCGGCGGTCGTCCTTCACGGGGTCTGGAACGCCGTGATCCAGGGAGCCTTCGACGTCTCCACCAAGGCGCCGTCGATCTGGGTGGGGGAGGCGGGGATCCTCGTCGCGGCGGCGAGCCTCGCGGTCGCCTGGGCGCTCGTGAGGAAGGGCTTCGCCGCGCGCCGCGCGCCGGGCGAGGAGCCCTTCGCGACCGTCCCGGGCCTGTCAGGCTGAGACCGGGGAAGCGGGGGGACCGGCCGCCGGCCCGAAGGGCCGCGTGGGCCGAAGCCCCCCGCGATCACATTCTAGAAAGCTGGGTCGGAGGGGAAGCGGGGGGACCGGCCGCGGGCCCGAAGGGCCGCGTGGGCCGAAGCCCCCCGCGATCACATTCTAGAAAGCCGGGTCGGAGGGGGTGCGGGGGGACCGGCCGCGGGCCCGAAGGGCCGTGGTCCCCCCGCGATCACTTCAGACGACGCCGAACTCTTTTCCCACGGCCTTGAACGCCTCGACGGCCTCGTCGAGGTCGGCGGTGGAGTGGACGGCCGAGATCTGGCAGCGCAGCCGCGCGTGCCCCTGGGGGACGACGGGGTAGCCGAATCCCGAGACGTAGACCCCCTTCTCGAAGAGGGCGGCCGACATCGCGAGGGCCTTGGCCGTGTCGCCGACGATGACCGGGACGATCGGGTGGACCCCCTTCGGGATGTTGAAGCCCGCCTCGGTCATCTGCGTCCGGAAGTGGGCCGCATTCGCGCGGACCCGCTGGACCGGGGTGGGGTCCTCCATGAGCATCCGGAAGGCCTCGAGCGAGGAGGCGGTGACGGCGGGGGGGAGGGCGTTGGAGAAGAGGGTCGTCCGCGAGCGCTGACGGAGGAATTCGACGAGAGGCCCCGGGCCGGTGGTGAAGCCGCCGGCGGCCGAGCCCATCGCCTTGCCGAGGGTCGACGTGAAGACGGCCACCTTCCCGTGGACGCCGGTCTCCTCGGCCGAGCCGCGCCCGGTGGCGCCGAGGACGCCCGTCGCGTGGGAGTCGTCGACGACGAGGAGGGTGTCGTGCTTCGCGCAGAGGTCGACGAGCTCGGGGATCGGGCCGACCTCGCCTTCCATGGAGAAGACGCCGTCGGTCATGTAGAGGCGCCGCCGCTGGGCCTGCGACTCCACGAGCGCCTTCTCGGAGGCGGCGAGGTCGCCGTGCGGCAGGACGTAGCGCTTCGCCTTGCAGAGGCGGATGCCGTCGATGATGGAGGCGTGGTTGAGGCCGTCCGTCAGGATGGCGTCCTCCTCGCCGAGGAGGGGCTGAAAGAGCCCTTCGTTGGCGTTCCAGCAGGACATGTAGAGGATGGTGTCCTCGGTGCCGAAGAAGGCCGAGATCGTCCGCTCGAGCTCCTTGTGGAGCTCCTGCGTCCCGCAGATGAAGCGGACGGAGCCGAGGCCGTTGCCCCAGCGCTCGAGCGCCTTGCGGGCGGCCTCGACGATCCGGGGGTGGTTCGCGAAGCCGAGGTAGTTGTTGGAGGTGAGCATCAGGACCTCGCGGCCGTCGACGCGGACGCGGGCCCCGGTGGGCCCCTCGAGGACGCGCTCCTTCTTGAAGGTGCGGGCCTCCTTGAGGGCCTCGATCTCGGTGCGGCAGAAGTCGATGAGGGCGGTGCTCATGACCGGCCAGAATACCAGCGCCCCGCGGGTGCGGGGCGCCGGGAATCCGTACGTCGGGAGGACGGAAGGGCTATTTCTTTCCCTTCTTCGGGGCGGGCTTCTTCGGAGCCGGCTTCGCGGCCTTCTTCGGGGCCGGGCTCTTCGGGGCGGCCTTCTTGTGCGCCGTCCCGGCCGCCTTCTTCGACGCCGGCTTCTTCGGGGCGACCTTTGCCGCGGGAGGCTTGACGAGAGGGGGCTTCCCCTTCTCCTTGGCCTTCAGGGCGGCGATCTTCTCCTTGACCTTCTCGTCGACCTCCGACATCGGGACGTACTCCTCGTCGGGGTGGAGGTCGGACGACTGGAAGACGATGATCCGGTACCCGTCCGGGTCGAGGATCTCGGCCGAGCGGCCGGTGAACTCCTCCATCGGTCCTCGGGTGACCGTGACTCCCCTCTCCTTCAAGGCCGTCAGGCAGGCCTCGAGGTCGGCGGCGGAGAGAGTCAGGGCCACCTGGTTGCGGGCCGGCACCTCGCCGGGGCGGAGCGGCGTCAGCTTCACGAGGACGGGACCCAGGCCGAACTCGACCCAGTCCTTCTCGAACCCGCCGATTTCATGCAGGCCGAGCGTTTCCCCGTAGAAGCGGCGAGACCGCGAAAAATCGCTGGCGGCGACGTGCACCCGCCGCAGGGCCACGAACATCTCAACCTCCCGAGTGGTTCACCGGCGGCCAGGCCGTGGCTGGATCGCCGCCGGTCTCTCAGACGTTTGCCGGGGACTGTTTCCCCTGATGCGCCTCTTTACCAGAAAGTGGTTGACTTTTCAACAACTTCCGGGATTCGGCCGGGGTTGGAGGGGGTCGACCCAGACGCTGCCGTCCGGCCCCCACTCCCTTTTCCAGACGGGGACCCGTGCCTTGATCTCCTCGATCCCGGCCCGGCAGGCGGCGAAGGCCTCCTCCCGGTGCGGGCCCGAGGCGGCGACGACCACGGCCACCTCGCCGACCGTCAGCCGGCCGATCCGGTGCCTCATGACGAGGCGCACCGCGGGAAAGCGTCCGGAGAGGTCGGCCTCGATCCTCTCCATCTCCTTTTCGGCCATCGGCTCGTAGGCCTCGTACTCCATCGCTTCCACGGCCCGCCCGTCGGCGTTGTCCCGGACGACGCCGACGAAGAGCGTGAGCCCGCCGTCGCCGTCCCGCCGGGCCTCTCCGAGGAGAACGGCCGGGTCGAGCGGGGAGCGGGTGACGCGGGGCCCGCTCATCCCCCCGCCACGGGCGGCAGGAAGGCCACCGTGTCGCCCGGGCGGACCAGGTCGTCCTCGCGGGCGAACTTCTCGTTCACGGCGACGAGAATCCGCTTGCCGAGCCGGGAGGCGGAGGGGCAGGAGGCGAGGAACGCCTCCCGCAGGGCGCCGACGGTCGTCTCGCCCGGGCGGCTTTCGGGCGCCTCGACGGCACAGGTTCCGCCGAGCTCGTCCCTGAGGGACGCGAAAAGAAGGATCTCGACCCGCATGGGCCGGGATCTTACCGTCGACCGGCCGATAGAATGCCCGCCGCACCAGGAGGAGAAATGACCCAGACGCCGGGGCGGCTCAGCGGAAGGAAGGCCCTCGTGACGGGGGCCTCGCGTGGCATCGGGCGGGCCATCGCCCTGCGGCTGGCGGCCGAGGGGGCCGTCGTGGCCCTCGGGGTGAGGAAGGCGGAGGACGGCGAGGGGCTCGTGGCCGAGATCGCCGCCGCCGGCGGGACGGCCGTGGCGGTCCTCCTCGACGTGACCGACGCGGCCTCGGTGGCGACGGGCGTCGAGCGGGCGGCGAGGCCCGAACGGCGCCTCGACATCGTCGTCAACAACGCCGGGCTGGCCGGCCAGACCCCCCTCGACGGCGACGAACGGTCGGACCAGGCCTTCGAACGGATCTTCGACGTGAACGTCACGGGGACCTGGCGGGTCCTGCGCGCCGCCCTGCCGTTCCTCGCCGACGGGGGGCGGGTCGTCAACATCTCGTCGGTCTCGGGGCGCTTCGGAGTTCCGGGTCAGTCGGGCTACTGCGGTGCCAAGCACGCGGTCATCGGCATGACGCGGGCCCTCTCCCTCGAGCTCGCCCCGCGGAAGATCACCGTGAACGCGGTCTGCCCCGGCTGGGTCGACACCGAGATGGGGCGGTACGGCATCCGCGGCTACGGGAAGGCGATGGGCCTGACCGAGGAGCAGGCCTTCGCCGCGGCCGGGAAGATGGCTCCGCTCGGGCAGGTTCTCGTCCCGGAGGAGGTCGCCGGCCTCGTCTCCTGGCTCGTCTCCGGCGACGCGCGGAACGTGACGGGCCAGTCGATCGTCATCGACGGCGGCCAGGTGATGCCCTGAGGAAGACGAGAGCGGTCTTCCTCGACGCGGGGAACACGCTCCTTTCGGCCGACCCTCCCGTCGAGACGGTCTACGGAGGGGCGTTTCGCCGCTGGGGCGTCCCGGCCGCGGACGAGGCCGTCCTGGCGGCCCTCTACGGGACGTGGAGCATCGTCGCGGCCCGGCAGGCGAAAGGCGAGGAACGCTGGGGTCACGGCGACGGCGAGCGTGGGTTCTGGCGGAGCTTCGTCCAGGAGGTCTTCCGGCGGGTGGGCGGGGGAGCCCTGCCGGAGGAGCTTCTCGACGAGCTGGTCCTCCACTTTCACCAGCAGGAGAACTGGAGTCTCTTCCCCGAGGTCGTCGAGGTCCTCGAGTCCCTCCGGGCCTCGGGGCTGAAGCTCGTCGTCGTCAGCAACTGGGACTCCACGCTTCCGGCCCTCCTCGATCGCCTCGACCTGACGCGCCACTTCGACGCCGTCGTCGTCTCGGCGCTCGTCGGGGTCTCCAAGCCCGCCCGCGGGATCTTCGACACCGCGCTCGCCCTCGCCGGCGTCGCCGCCCACGAGGCGCTCCACGTCGGCGACTCTCCCTCGGAGGACTACGAGGGGGCTCTCGCCGCCGGCCTCCCGGCCCTCCTCCTCGACCGGGCGGGCCTGGCCCGCGACGGTTTCGACAGCATCCGGTCGCTCCAGGAGATCCTGCCCCGGGTCTCCCCTGAAGGACCCGGGCCCGCGTCCGCCCCGAGGAGTCGTCCATGAACCTTTTCCGAACGAAGTCGATCGACACGCTCGTCGCCGAGGGGGGCGACGAGGAGAGCGGCCTCAAGCGCGAGCTGACGGCCGTCGACCTGATCGCCCTGGGGATCGGCGCGATCATCGGCGCCGGGATCTTCGCGACGCTCGGGACGGCCACCTCGGGCGGCGGCACCCTGCCCCCCGCGGGCCCCGGCGTCGTCGTCTCGATCCTCCTGACGGCCGTCGCCTGCGGTTTCTGCGGCCTCTGCTACGCCGAGTTCGCGAGCCTCGTCCCGGTCGCCGGGTCGGCCTACACCTACAGCTACGCCACCCTCGGCGAGCTCGTCGCCTGGATCATCGGGTGGGACCTGATCCTCGAGTACGCCGTCGGGAACATCGCCGTCGCCATCTCGTGGGCCGCCTACTTCCGGCAGCTCCTCATGGGATTCGGCCTCGAGTTCCCCGCCTTCCTCGCCACCGACTACCGCTCGACCCTTCTCGCGGCGAAGGCGGTTGCGGGCGGGGGCGTCGGGTCCCTCTCGCCGGAGCAGTCGGTTGCCTACCAGGCCTACCTGCACCACCCGGACCTCTTCGGGGTCCCGATCGTCTTCAACCTCCTCGCGGCGCTCATCACGGCGGCCATCACCATCCTCCTGGTGAGGGGAATCAAGGAATCGGCGCGCGTCAACGACTTCATCGTCGTCCTGAAGGTCGCGACGCTCCTCTTCTTCGTCGGCGTGGGCGTCTTCTTCGTCAAGCCCGCGAACTGGCACCCCTTCTTCCCGGGCGGGTTTTCGGGGGTCTGGACGGGGGCCTCGCTCATCTTCTTCGCCTACATCGGCTTCGACGCGATCTCGACGGCGGCCGAAGAGTGCAAGGACCCAGCGCGCGACATGCCGCGCGGCATCCTCGGGTCGCTGGCGATCTGCACCGTCCTCTACGTCGGCGCGGCCCTCGTCCTCTCGGGGATGATCCCGTACACGAAGCTCGTGGGCGTGGCCGACCCGCTCGCCGCGGCCCTGGCCTACGTGAACCAGGGCTGGGCGGCCGGCATCCTGGCCGCCGGCGCGGTCTTCTCGATGACGGCCGTCCTCCTCGTCTTCCAGCTCGGCCAGCCGCGCATCCTGATGGCGATGTCGCGGGACGGGCTCATCGGGCCCTGGTTCGGGAGGATCCACCCGAAATACCGGACGCCCCACGTCGGGACGATCCTGACCGGGATCTTCGTCGCCTTCTTCTCGGCCATCGCGAACATCGACGAGATCGTCCAGCTGACGAACATCGGGACTCTCTTCGCGTTCGCCCTCGTCTGCATCGGCATCCTCATCCTGCGCTACCGGGAGCCCGACCGGCCGCGGAAGTTCCGGGTGCCGTTCGTCCCCTTCGTCCCTCTCCTCGGCATCGGGATGTGCGTCGCGCTGATGGCCAAGCTGCCGGCCCTGACCTGGGAGCGCTTCGTCATCTGGCTCGCGGTGGGGCTCGGCATCTACTTCCTTTACGGAAGACGGCGGAGCCGCCTGGCCAGGGCCTGACGCGAAGACGCGGGGGCCGCCGGGCGGCCCCCGCGATCGGAACGCTCTTCGGGAGGGGCTACTTCGACGCGGGAGCGGCCACCTTCGACGGGACGACGGCGGGGAGCTTCGGGAGGACTCCCTTCCTCGGGTTGCCGCTCGCCAGGAGCTTCTCCTGGGTGGTCCCTGCCGGGACGAGAACGTCGACGAGGGCGGGCGGGAACAGGTCGTCCTCGTCGGCTCCCCCGAAGGTGTTTTCCGTCCGGCCGGGCGCTGCGCGCATGATGAAGAGCGGCTCCATCGGGGCGTCCTTCTTCAGCCCCGCGAGCTTGACCAGGTCGTCGCGCCCCGTCACCGCGGCGCCGGACGACGCGACGACGTACCCCCACTCCGCCTTCGCGGGGCCGCCGAGGAATGTCGCCGAGACGAAGAAGCGGACGAGCCGGCCACGGATCTCCACGGTCGTCGGGAAGAAGACCGACTCGCTGACCTTGTGCCCGACCTCCGCCTTGATCTCCTTCTTCTGGTCGGCCGTCAGCCGCGCCTCGTCGGTCTGGGTCGACTGCGCCTCGATCCTCTCCGCCTCGGCGTAGGTGCGCCGGAGGAGGGTCCCGGCCTGCTCCGGCAGCGGCGTCAGGCAGACCGCCTTCTCCCAGCCGCTGGCCGGGTCGACCTCGACGTTCCGGCCGGGGAGCATCCGGGTGTTGCCGGAGCCCGGCTTGCCGTCCATGTCGATGTAGAGATCGACGTTGAAGGTGTAGAAGCCGAGCTTGGCGACGTCGGTCATCATCGTGCCGCCGTCGTCGACGGGGCGCCGCTCGGTCTTCTGGGGAGCGCGGGCGAAGGTCACCTCGAAGAAGGTCCCCTCGGGCGTGTTCCGGGCCGAGAAGGCGAGGATGTCGAGGTGCCCGGGCACGAGGTCGTTCTGCGACCTGAGCGGGTAGCGCAGGTTCCCGTCTCCGTGGTCGTCCTTCTCGGGGTCGGTGAGGACGAAGAGCTTGTCGCCGGAGGAGAACGCCGGGCCGGCGGCGAGGAGGAGGGCGACGAGCGCGGCGCCCGGAAGGAACCGGCGCCGACGGTACGGGCGTGTTTTCGTCATCTCCAGATCTTGCCGCAGGTGGCCCCGGGGAGAGAAAGAAAAAGGGCCCGGCGGCCGAAGCCGCCGGGCCCGCCCGATTCCCCTCGCGGGGACGGAGAGCTAGAAGAGGATCTTGATGTAGGCCTTCAGGCGCTGCTGGTCGAACTCTCTCTTCTCGAGGCTGTTCCAGTTGCCGTAGCGTCCGGCGAAGCCGAGGGAGCCGACCGGGACGTGGACGTTGTTGGCCGTGTCCGCGCTCGCCTTCGTGGCGACGAAGCCGGGACCGAAGTCGGGCTCGAACGTGCCGAAGTTGTACTCGTAGACGAGACCGCACTCGGAGAGGCCGCCGAGCGTGTAGCGGAACTTCGCGATGAGCTGGTTCTTCTGGTGCTTGCCCGAGGCCATCTCCATGAGGTTGTAGGCCTGGAACGCGGTGTTTCCGTCCTTGAGGTCGGCGTTGTAGTAGTTGTACTCGAGCGAGCCGTAGAGGTCGCGCGTCCACTGGTAGCCGGCGCCGACCTGCATCATGAAGTAGCTGAGGTCGCGGTCGTCGTCGGCGATGTCGCTGAAGGGCTTCCACTGGTAGCCCTGGCCGTTCACTCCGGTGACGACGCCGGGGTTGCCGAAGTAGTCGCCCGTCGAGTTGCCGGTGGAGTAGTAGTTCTTCTCGTTCCTGCAGCCGAGAGTGCCGGACGTCGCGCAGTCCCCGGACTTGAAGGGAAGGTAGCGGGCGTCGTTGAGACGCTTGTCGGTCTCGTTGATGAACTTCAGCTTGCCGAAGAGGTCGATCCCCTTCCCGGCCTCGACGACGTACTTGCCCTTGACGAGGGCGATCTGGGTCTTCTTGTCCTGGAACGGGGCGTAGGCCGACCGGTAGCTCCCCATGCCCGTCTGGGTGTCCATGGCCGGGAAGGGCGAATTGGTTATCGACTTGCTGTCGTCGCCCCAGGCCTGCCAGTTCGTGTCGTAGGTGATGTAGGAGAACTCGCCCGCGAGCTCGAGGGCCCCCTTCTGGAAGGTCGGGGTGATCGTGAGGCCTTCCCAGCCGATCGAGGTCTCGGCCATCGGCTCGTTGAAGTCGGTGAACTGGTTGTCGACGTTGACCGTCGCGACCTGCTGGGCGTTCCCCTCCCAGCCGCCGTAGCCGATGACCGTCGGGTTGCCGCCGAAGACGCTGTAGGCGGCGTTCCCCGGGCCGGGCAGGGCCCACGTGCCGTCGTGACCCTCGGTGAGGAGGACGTCCGACTCGCGCCGGGCGGCCATCATCGAGACGTACTCGGCGCCGATGTGGAACGCTTCGACGTTGACCCCGAAGCCGGTGCCGCCGAGGTCGTTGAAGTCGAGGTTGAGCTTGCCGCTCCAGTCGGTGTGCTTGCCGGCCGGGACCGGCGAGTAGCCGTTAATGCCGAAGCTGGAGGGCGCCAGGTCGGTGGCCGACTCGTAGGTCGTGTAGTAGAACGCGGCCTTGGCGTCGACGGTGGCGCTCGGGTGGATGCCCACCTTGGCGCCCAGGACGGTGTTGCGGAACCGCACCCGCGTGTCCTTGCCGTTGTCCCAGTTGATGTCCGTGGTGTCGACCTCGATGTCGTTCACCCACTGGACGAGGCCGCCGATATCCCAGAGCGAGCCGCCGGAATACTTGAACTGGCCCACGTAGGCCCCGTCGGCCGCGTGGAAATTGCCCGTCTTGTACTCGGGGCCGGCCCAGAGGCGCGGCAGGGAAATCCGGGCGGCGTCCCACGTGAGCGACTTGTCGAGCGCGGAGCCCTGGAAGAGGAGACCCGAGACGTTGTCACGGTCGATGTAGCGGATCCGGCCGACGACGTACGGGTCGAACATGCCCCAGTCGCTCGAGCCGATCGTGGCGGAGTCGAGCCAGCTGTAGCCCGGGGTGAGCGTGACCGCGACCCCGCGGAGCTTCACGTACTGGTTCGACCGCGGGTCGAATTCGCCGCAGCCGACCGAGGTGCCCGAGCTGGCGCAGTCGTTCCCGCCCGAAGGGTTGGACCAGCCGCCCATGTTCGTCCAGAAGTTCTGGTAGAAGCGGCTGTGGAGGCGGGCCTGCACCTCGACGTACTTCGAGGGCTTCGCCTTGATGAGGAGCTCGATCTCGGTTCCCTGGCCGTTGTCACCCCAGCCCTCGCCGGGGGCGTCCTTGAAGCCGAAGAGGGCGCCCTGGTCCCGCTGGTTGCCCCAGAGCCACTTCGTGTAGGTCGTCCCGCCGAGGGTGAAGGTCGGTCCCTGCTGCGCCCACGCCGTGCCGGAGACGGCGACGGCTGCGAGGAGCAGGACGAGCCCGATCGTTTTCGTTGCGCGCATTCTTGATTCCTCCCTTAATGAATACGTTATGGATCGTTCCGGGGCTACTTGCGGATCATCGAAAGGGTCGCCATCTTCTTCGACGTTCCGTCCGCGTTGCACTCGAAGGCGAGCATCTTGTACTGCGCTTCGATCTCGCTCTTGTCGCCGGTCCCCTTGCCGGCCAGGATGTCGACGGCGTGCGGGTCGCAGTCGCCGTCGTTGCCGCCGCCGAAGCGGTGCTGGCCCTCGAACTCGTTCACCTTCCGGGTGAGGAGGTCGGCCTTGTCGGGGAAGCCCTCGTTCGACTGCATGACGACCTGGTAGCCCCACTTCGCCGGGTCACCGGCGCCGAGGTCCTTGAGGGCCACCGAGCCGCTGATCGTCCGGCCGTTGCCGCGGGTCCGCGCCGGGATGACGACGGCGTCCTTGGCCCAGCCGGCCTTCGTCTCCACTTCGCTCTTGACGCGGTTCTGGGGCTGGGGCGAGAGGATGACGACCTTGTCCCAGGCGTCGGCCGGGGAGAAGGCGACGTTCAGGCCGGGGAGGCTCTTCGTGAAGCCGCTCCCGTCCTTGTTGTCGGTGTCGATGAAGATGAAGACCATCTGGGTGGCGAAGCCGCCGCCCATGCCCCACGGGTCCTCGAGCTTGGTGCCGATCGTGACCGAGAAGTCGGCCTTGTCGCCGGAGACCTTCATCTTCATCTCGGTCAGGTCGAACGAGCCGGCCGCGTAGACCTTGTCGGTCGGGTAGATGTAGGCGCCGGGTCCCTTGTCGTCACCGGTCGGGTCCTTGAACGAGACCTCCTGCGACAGTGCGGTGCCGGCCAGGACGGCGGTGGCGAGAAGGAGTACGGAGAATCGGAACGAGTTCTTCATGTGAGCCTTCCTTTCTCTAAGGGGATTCAGCCCTTGACGCTTCCGGCCGTCAGGCCGGAGACGAGGTACTTCTGGAGGAACAGGAACAGGGCGACGACGGGGATGGAGACGATGATGGCGCCGGCGGCGAAGAAGCCCCACTGCTGCGAGAAGCCGCCGACGAAGAACCGCAGGCCCAGCGGCGCCGTGTACATCGTCTCCTTGTCCATCAGCGTGGCGGCGAGGATGAACTCGTTCCAGCCGGTCATGAACGCGAAGAGGGCGGTGACGGCGACGGCGGGCTTGGCGAGCGGCAGGACGATCCGGAAGAAGATCACCGCCGGGGAGGCGCCGTCGATGAGGGCGGCTTCCTCGAGCTCCCGCGGGATCGTGTCGAAGTAGCCCTTCAGCATCCAGACGCAGAAGGGAATCGAGATGGTGGAGTAGACGAGGACGAGGCCGAGGTGGGTGCTGCCGAGGTTCAGCCACTTCACCAGGATGATGTAGAGCGGGATGAGCATCAGCGTCCCGGGGAACATCTGCGAGACGAGGAACGACATCATCCCGGCCTGGCGGCCCGGGAAGCGGAAGCGGGAGAAGGCGTAGGCCGCCGTGCAGGCGAGGAAGACGCCGACGACCGTCGTCGCGATCGAGACGATGGCGCTGTTGAGGACCCACCGCGCGAACGGCTGGTCCGTGAGGACCGAGGTGAAGTTCGAGAAGGAGACCTCCGCGGGCCACGGGAGGACGGCGCGGAGGCGGTCCCAGAAGGTCGGGTCTGGCGGAACGTCGGCGATGGCGAGGCTCTGCTTGCCGGAGAAGGCGATCGTGAAGACCCAGAGGATCGGGTAGATCGAGAAGAGGGTCGCCACGACCAGCAGGACGTGCATCGGGAAGTGGGGCGGCTCGTCGGCGCCTGCGCGGGAGCGGTTCGTCAGCAGGCCCATGTCACACGCCCTCCGTGGCCTTGGTCATTCTGTTCTGGAAGGTCCCGTAGACGAGCAGGATGCCGAAGATCACCGTCGAGTAGGCCGCGGCGTAGCCGTAGCGGTACTTCTCGAAGGCGAACTTGTACGCCTGCGTCACGAGGATCTCGGTCGAGCCGGCCGGCTCTCCCGCCGTCACGAGGTAGACGATGTTGAACATGTTGAACGTCCAGACGACCGACAGGATGATCGCCGGGACGAGCGCGGGCTTCAGCGACGGGAGGGTGATCGAGGCGAACTGCTGCCACCGCGAGGCGCCGTCGACGCGGGCGGCCTCGTAGAGGTCGGCCGGGATCGACTGGAGGGCGCCGAGCGAGATGACCATCATGAACGGGAAGCTGAGCCATCCGTTCGTGGCGAGGGCCGTCAGGAACGACGTGAACGGCGTCTCGAACCAGGAGACCGGCGCTCCTCCGAACATCTGGATGACCTGGTTCACCACGCCGAACTGCTGGTGGAACATCCCGCGCCAGATGAGCGCGGTGATGTAGTTCGGCATCGCCCACGGCAGGATGAGAAGGACGCGGTACGCCGGCTTCAGAGCGAGGCCCTTGGTGTTCAGGATCAGCGCCAGGATGAGACCGACCGTGACGCCGAACGTGACGTTCGTGATCGTCCAGATGACGGTGATCCAGAGCGTCCAGTAGAAGTTCTGGTAATTGAAGACGAGCCCGCCGTCGGCGGCGTGTTGCGCGATCTTGAAGTCGGAGAGGATCGCGACGTAGTTCTTGACGCCGACGAAGATCTCCGAGAGCGGCGCGTTCGTGTTGTAGATCGTCGAGTCGGTGAACGAGATCACGATGCCGTAGAGGAACGGGAAGAAGACGAGGACGAGCATCCCGACCATTGCCGGGAGGACGTAGGCGTAGGCGACGCGGTGCGTCCGGAGCGTCCTCGCCAGGGCCGCCGCCCCGCCGAGGCCGACGAAGGCGAGGAGCCCGAGGGCGAGGGCCCCGAGGAGGAGAAACGCCCGCCGGAGGCTCGCCCTCGCGGAGGCGAGCTCGACGCCGACCTTCCCGGCGTCGACGTTCCCCGCCCCGTCGGAGAGGCCGAGAGGCCTGCGGAAGGAGTCGGAATCCCAGGAGGCGGGCGCGAGAGCGGGCTCGACCGGCAGGCCGACGGTCCCGAGAAGCGAATGCGCCTTCTCGCCGCCGTCCTTCACGGCCGTGGCGACGTCGGACTCGAGGGTCGTCCTCGCCCTTGCGAGCTTCGCCCACGACTGTGCGCCGTAGCCCCAGGCCGTGCCGGCGAGGAGGAGGGCGGCGACGATCCCGAGCGGGACCTTCTTTTCCCCGATCACGAGGGCGAGGAGGGCGAAGAGGACCACCGGCGCCACGACGTAGGAAAGAGTCGTGACGAGGGCCGGCCGCGGGGCCTCTGGCGGCGGCAGCCGCCGCACCTCGACCAGCCCGACGACCTCGCCGTCCTTCTCGACCGGGGCGGCGAGAGAGAGAGAGCCGTCGGGGCGACGTTCGCGCTCGACCTCGTCCTTGCGGGCCCCCCCTTCCTGGCGGTTCGTCTCGACGGCGGCGCGGAGGCGCTGCCCGCGGTCGTAGAGGTCCTTCTCCTCGCGCTTCAGGCGGCGCGGGGCGGCGTTCTCGCCCGAGTCGGCCGGGTCGGTGGAGGCCTCGAGGGAGAGGCCGTCGAAGAGAACGGCCCGGGTCGAGACGACCGCCGGGTAGGCCTTCCCGAACTCGGCGACGACCGTCCGGACGGCGTCTCCGCTCCCCGCCCTGGCGACGAGGTCGGTCAGTGCGCGCAGGGCCACGATGGCCCGGCGGTCCTCCCCGAAGCGCGCCGTCCCTGCAAGCGAATCGGTGAGGAGCCGGTGGCCGACGCCCGCGACGAGGAGCGTACCGAGGAGGAGTCCGGCCCCGAAGCGGAGCCGGTGCGAGGGGCTTTTCGCAGGGTCGTCCGGCCGGACGCTCACGTTACTTCTTCCGGAGCGCCGCGACGTCGCGCTCCACCGACTTCTGCGCCTGGTCCATCGCCGCCTTCGGTGGCGCCGACTTCTTGACGATGGTGTTCATCGCCGTCGTCGCGGGCGACCAGACCATCGTCATCTCGGGGAGGTTCGGCATCGGGACGGCGACCTCGACCTGCTTGCGGAAGGCCGAGAGGATGGCGTCGCTGCCGACGGCCGGATCGGAGTAGACCGACTTGTTGGCGGGCGTCTGCCGCCCCTCGACGGCCATGATCTTCGCCTGCGGCGTGTCGGTGAGGTATTTGGCGAAGTCGTACGCGGCGTCCTTGTTCTTCGACGGGGCGGCGACGTAGACGCCCTCGACGGTCATCCAGGGGCGCATCGGCTTGCCACCCGCCTCGTCGATGGTCGGGAGGAGCGCGAGGCCGTAGTCGACTCCCTGCGCGATCTCGCCGAGGAACCAGGGGCCGGAGAAGACCATCGCGGCCTTGCCGCCGTTGAAGAGCGACGTGATGAGGGCCGTCGACGGCTCGGCGGGGAGGATTCCGTCCACCGTGAACCAGCGCATCAGGAGCGAGAGGGCCTTGATGTTCTCGGGGGCGTTGAGGACCGGCTTCGGGCCGGGGTCGAAGGCGCGGCCGCCGAAGGCGTTCTGGAGGGCGGCGTGGTAGTAGTAGTCGGAGTAGGAGTAGGCGAGGCCGAAGCGGCCCGACTTGGCGTCGGTCAGCTTCTTCGCCATCGCGACGAGCTCCTTCGAGGTCTTCGGGGGGGTCGGGACGAGCTTCTTGTTGTAGATGAGGGTGATGACCTTGTAGTTGAGCGGCAGGCCGTAGACGGTGCCGCGGTAGGTCATCGCCTCCATCGTCGTCGGGATGTAGCGGTCGGTCGTCGCCTTGTCGAGGAAGAAGTCGATCGGCTCGACCGTGCTCCCGGCCTCGATCCAGCCGCCGAGGCGGTCCTGGGCGTAGATGAAGATGTCGGGGCCCTTGCCGCGCGGGACGGCGGCGGTGATCTTGTCGGCGAAGGCGTCGTAGGGGACGGCGAGGGTCGTCACCTTCACGCCCTTGGCGGCGTTGGCCGCGTTGTAGGCGGTGGCGATCTTCTCGAGGGCGGCCTTCTCCTCGGCGCGGTAGGCGTGCCAGACGACGACTTCCTTCTGCGCCAGGAGGGAGGTGGCGGGGGCCGCGAGGGCGGCGAGGGCGAGCGGGAGAGCGAGGCGGGAGATCTTCATTGCGTTTGCCTCCGGTCGTTTCAGGCCGTCAGACGGCGTTCCGTCGCGGCGTCGAAGAGGTGGAGGGACTCGAGCTCGACGACGAGCTCGATCTTCTGGTCGATCGCCGGGGCGCTGTGCGGGTCGACCTTGGCGACGATCAGGTCGTCGCTGCCGACCCGGGCATAGACGAGGACCTCGTGGCCGAGAGGCTCGGCGATCTCGACGGTCGCCGGGATGCGCGCGGACTCGCCGCGGACGGGGCGGCTGCCGTCGCTCAGGTTCTCGGCGCGGATCCCGACGATGAGCGCCTTGCCGTCCTTGCCGGCGGTCAGGGCCCGGTACGCCTGCGCCACCGGAAGGGAGAACGTGGTCGTCTTCAGCGTCGTGCCGCCATCGGCGAGGGTCGCCTTGAGAAAGTTCATCGGCGGCGTGCCGATGAAGGCGGCGACGAAGAGGTTCGCGGGCTGCTCGTAGACCTCGAGGGGCGTTCCGACCTGCTGGAGCTTGCCGTCCTTCATGATGGCGATCCGGTGGCCCATCGTCATCGCCTCGACCTGGTCGTGCGTGACGTAGACCGTCGTCGTCTTCAGGCGGTTCTGGAGCTTCGAGATCTCGGCGCGCATCTGGACGCGGAGCTTTGCGTCGAGGTTCGAGAGCGGCTCGTCGAAGAGGAAGACGGCGGGCTTGCGGGTGATCGCCCGCCCGACCGCGACCCTCTGCCGCTGGCCGCCGGAGAGCTGCTTCGGCTTGCGGTCGAGGAGCTGCGTGATGCCGAGCATCTCGGCGGCCTCGTTCACGAGCTTGTCCATCTCGGCCTTGGGAGTCTTGCGGATCTTCAGGCCGAACTCGAGGTTCTCGCGGATCGTCATGTGCGGGTAGAGCGCGTAGCTCTGGAAGACCATGGCGATGTCGCGGTCCTTGGGGGCCACCTCGTTCACGACGCGGTCGCCGATCGCGATCGTGCCGCCGGAGATTTCCTCGAGGCCGGCGATCATCCGCAGGGCCGTCGACTTGCCGCAGCCCGACGGCCCGACGAGGACCATGAACTCGTGATCGTGGATTTCGAGGTTCAGCCCCTCGATGACGGAGACGTCGCCGTAGCGCTTGGCGATCTCCTTGAAGACGACTTGGGCCATTCGGGAGCCTCCTCGTTCAGACGCCGGGCGCCAGGATGGCGGCGCCGTGGGGCGGAAGGGTGATGGAGACGGAGCCCTCGGAAAGGGAGGCGGCGAGCCCGCCGAAGAGATCCTTCGGCGCGGTGCCACTCCATTCCGGGGGGGCCGGGAACGTGACGGTGACGGGCGTGGCGCCGCGGTTGACGGCGACGGCGACGGCGCTCTTCGACCCCGGGTCGCGGCGGAGGAAGGCGTAGCCGTCGCCCGTCGTGAAGAGCCCCTCGTGCGTCCCGCGCCGGAGCGCGGGGTGGGCCTTGCGGATCGCGACGAGCCGGACGTAGTCGGCCCGGAGGGCCTCGTCGCGGGGCAGGCCCTTGCCGGGGAGGACGTTCTCGTCTCCCCACGGCATGTCGCTGCGGTTGTCGGGCCAGTCGCCGCCGGCGCGGGCGACCTCCTCGCCGTAGTAGATCGTCGGGATCCCGGCCGTCGTCATCTGGAGGACGGCGGCGAGCCGGAAGAGCGCTACGTTCCCTCCGAGCTGGAAGAGACCCCCGGGGACGTCGTGCGAGGAGAGGAAGTGAGAGAGGAGGTAGCCGGAACGGACCTTCTCGCGGGACTTCAGGTAGCGGTCGAACGCGAGCGCCCGGCCGCGCCCCTCGACGAACGCGAGCGCGTTCCCCTGGAAGGCGAAGTCGAAGCCGGCGTCCATTTCGTCCCGCTCGAACCACGGGTCGAGGACCTGCGGGTCGCCCCCCCAGACCTCGCCGAGGAGGAAGAAGCCCTTCCCGACCTCGTCGCGCGTCCGTTTCCGGTGCTCGGTCCAGAAGTCGTGGGCGACGTGCTTGACGGTGTCGAGGCGGAAGCCGTCGACGCCGAGCCGCCTGGCCCAGCCGATCTGGGCGTCCAGGAGGTATTTCGCGACCTCGGGGTTCTCTGTCCTGAAGTCGGGGAGGCCGGCGACGCACGACGTCACGTCGTCCGTCCCGCAGTCCCCCTTCTCGTTCGTCCGGAACCACCCCCTGGTCTTCGGGTCCTTCGTGTACTTCGACTCGTACCCGGCGTGGTTGTAGACGACGTCGAGGAGGACCCGGATGCCGCGCGCGTGGCAGGCCTCGACGAGGGCCTTGAAATCGTTTTCACTGCCGAAGCGCGGGTCGAGGGAGAGGAAGTCGTCGGCCCAGTAGCCGTGGTAGGCCCAGTCGGGGAAGCCCGCCCCGGTGACGAAGCCGGGGGTGTTCGTCACGACGGGGGTGATCCAGAGGGCGTTCACGCCGAGGGAGGCGATCGCGTCGAGCCGGGCCGTCAGCCCCTTCGCGTCGCCGCCGTGGAAATACCCCTTCTTCGTGACGTCGGACCCGGCGTCGTTCGTCGGGTCGCCGTCGGCGAACCGGTCGAGGATGACGAAGTAGAGGACGGCGTCCCGCCAGTCGTCGAGGAGCTTCGGAGCGGCCGCGGCGGGGAGCGGAACCGCCGGGACGACGGTGGCAGCCGGAGCGACGTGTGCCGCGGCCGGAGGAGCGGCGGGCGGTGCATGGGTACAGGCCGCAAGGGCTGTCGCGAAGACCAGTGCGGCGCCCGCGCCGAGAGAACGGAAGCCAAATGAGTCGGGCTTGCGAATGCTTCTCTCCTGTTGCCTTACAGTCAGGACATTCTGGGAGGGACTCTACAGGAATTTCGCAGGCCCGGACGAGCCTGGAACCCGCCTAGAATTCCATCAACCATGCGAGAAGTGCCGCAGCGCCGCGTCCACACCGTCATCCTCGGAGGAGGCCAGGGAAAGCGCCTCTACCCGCTCACCCGCGACCGTGCCAAGCCCGCCGTGCCTCTCGGGGGCAAGCACCGGTTGATCGACGTGCCGCTCTCGAACGCCATCAACTCCGGCTTTCGGGACATCGCCGTCCTGACGCAGTTCAACTCGGCCTCGCTGAACAACCACATCTCCCTCACCTACCGGTTCGACAGCTTCGCCCGGGGCGGCGTCGAGGTGATCGCCGCGCAGCAGACCGAGGAGGGGGGGGAGTGGTTCGAGGGAACCGCGGACGCCGTCCGGAAGCACATGCGGCGGCTGGGGACCCGGGACTACGACCACGTCCTCATCCTGGCGGGCGATCACCTCTACCGGATGGACTACCGCGAGATGTTCGACGCGCACATCCAGGCGAGCGCCGACATCACGGTCGGGGTCCTCCCCGTCCCGAAGGAAGACTGCGCGGGTTTCGGCGTCCTCCTGACGGCGGCGGACGGCCAGATCCGCGCGTTTCGCGAGAAGCCGAGGACCGACGAGGAGCTCGCCCCGCTCGCGCCCTCCAAGGAGCTGCGCGACCGCTGGGGGCTGCAGCCCGGACAGTACCTCGCGAGCATGGGCGTCTACGTCTTCCGGATGGAGACGCTCCGCGACGCGCTCGCCAGCCCCGCCAACATGGATTTCGGACGGGACATCCTCCCGGCGATGATCGAAACCGAGAAGGTCCAGGCCTTTCCGTTCCGCGGCTACTGGCGCGACATCGGGACGATCTCGAGCTTCTTCGAGGCGAACCTGGCCCTGACCGACGACGATCCGCCGTTCCACTTCTACCACCCCGACGCGCCGATCTATACGAGGCCACGCTTCCTCCCGGCCTCTTCGCTCGTGGACGTCCGCTTCGACCACTGCCGCCTCGCCGACGGCGTGAGGATCTACGGGGCGGAAGTCGTCCGGAGCGTCATCGGCCTCAGGGCCCGGATCGAGAAGGGGTGCCGCATCGTCGACTCGATCGTGATGGGCGCCGACGACATCGAGGAGGAGGACGGCCGCATCGCCGCCCTCGCGAAGGGGCTCCCCCCGGTCGGGATCGGGGCCGACTGCGTCATCGAGCGGGCCATCATCGACAAGAACGCCCGGATCGGAGCGGGGTGCGTCCTCCGGGGCGACGCGTCGCGCCCGGACGAGGACGGCGAGGGCTGGTTCTTCCGGGACGGAATCCTCATCGTCCCGAAGAACGGCGTTCTCCGGCCGGGTACCGTCATCTGACGCGCGGGAGGGCCCGGGGGAGATCCCGGGCTCTCTCCCGATTTCTTCCGTGGAGGCGCCCACGCCGCCCATCTCGTTCGCCCTCGTCCTCCACGGCCACATTCCCGCCGTCCTCGGACACGGCGTCTGGCCGCACGGCGCCGACTGGCTCCACGAGGCGGCGGCCGAGACCTACCTCCCGTTCCTGGCGGCCGTGGGAGCGCTCGACGAGGACGGGATCCCGTGGAAGGCGACGATCGGCCTGACGCCGATCCTCTGCGAGCAGCTGCGGGACCCCCGCTTCCCGCGCGGGTTCCGGAAGTACGTCCGCCACCGGCTCGTGGCGGCCTCGCGCGACGCGCGCGAGTTCGCCAGAGACGGCCACCGGGCCGAGCTTCTCGCCCGGGCGTGGCGGGCACACTACGAGGGGGTTCTCGCGCTCTTCGAGTCCGTCGACGGGGACCTCGTCGCCCCCTTCGCCCGGATGGCCGGAGAAGGAAAGGTCGAGCCGATCGCCTCCGCCGCCACCCACGGCTTTCTCCCGCTCCTCCCCTCCGACGCGGCGGCCGAGCGGCAGCTCGACGTCGGCCTCGCGGCGCACCGGCGCCACTTCGGGCGGAGCGCGCGCGGGCTCTGGATGCCCGAGTGCGCCACCCGGCCCGCGGGGACGCTCGTCACGCCCGGCTTCGGCCGGCGGGTCGCCCGGCGCGGCGTCCCCTCCCTCCTCGCCGAGCGCGGAGTCCGCTTCACCTTCGTCGAGACCCACCTCGTCGCCGGACGGGCCGGCCGCCCCGCTTACGGCGGGAGCGGTGGCCCCCGGTGGAACGGGGGAGTGGCGACGCCGACCGGGCGGTCGCCCTGGGCGGTCCACCGGGTCGTCACCGAATCGGGGGACCTCGCCGTCCTGGCGCGCGACCCGCGCAGCTCCGAGCAGGTCTGGTCGGGCGACATCGGCTACCCGGGCGACCCGGCGTACCTCGAATTCCACCGGAAGGCGGCCCGTGGCGGCCTTCGCTACTGGTCGGTGACCGACGCCCGCGGTCCGCTCGACGGCAAGGAGCTCTACGACCCCGTCACGACGGCCGAGCGGGTCGCCGCGCACGCCGTTCACTTCTGCGACCTCCTCGAGGAGTCGGCCGCCGCGGGGGCGGCCGGACCCGCCGCCCGGGTCGTCGTCGCCATGTTCGACTTCGAGCTCTTCGGGCACTGGTGGTTCGAGGGGGTCGACTTCCTGGCCGCCGTCTTCCGCGAGCTCGCGCAACGGGACGGGCCGGTCCGGCCGGTCACGGCCTGGGAGGCTGTTTCCGGGGCGGGGGGCGACGCGGGCGCCATCGAGCTCCCCGCGGGCTCCTGGGGGAAGGACGGCGATTTCTCGGTCTGGGACAACCCGGAGACGAAGGAGTATTGGCGCCGGGTGGAGCGCGCCGCGGAGGAGATCCGGGAGATCGCCGGCCGCGACCCGCGCCTCCTGCCGGCGGCGCTCCGGCAGCTCCTCTGCCTCGAGGCGTCCGACTGGCCCTTCCTCGTGGAGAACGGCTCAGCGCGGGACTACGCCGAGCGTCGGATCGGCGAGCACTCCGCGGCCATCGAGGCGCTCGCGGCCCTCTCCCGAAGGCCCGGGCCGAGGAGCCGCGAGGAGGCTCTCCTCCTCGCGCGCCTGGCGCGACGGGACCGCGCCTTCGCTCCGGAGCTGGGAGGATGAGCCCCGCCGGTCCGGTGGCCCGGGCCGCGAAGTCCGTCCCGGGAGCCTCGACGTAGAATCAGTCTCGGAACCGTCAGATCTCGCGAGAAAGGAAGACCCCCATGGCCTACACGGCGAAGAATTACGATCACCTGCTCGGCACGCCGGGCTTCTCGGACCCCCTCCTGAAGAACCACTTCACCCTCTATGCGGGTTACGTCACGAACACGAACAAGGTGACCGAGGAGCTCGCCACGCTCCTGGCCGACGGCAAGCAGGCCACCCCGTTCTTCGGCGAGCTGAAGCGGCGGCTCGGCTGGGAGTGGAACGGGATGCGCCTCCACGAGTACTACTTCGGGAACATGAAGAGCGGCGGCGTCGCCCTCGACCCGAATTCGGCTCTCGCGAAGAAGCTCGCCGAGGACTTCGGCTCGGTCGAGGCGTGGGAGAAGCACTTCCGGGCCGTCGGCGCCATGCGCGGCATCGGCTGGACGACCCTCTACCAGGACCCGGCGACGGGCCAGCTGATGAACATGTGGATCGGCGAGCACGACGGCGGCCACCCGGCCGGCGGCACGCTCCTGATGATCATGGACGTCTTCGAGCACGCCTTCATGCTCGACTACGGCCTCAAGCGCCCCGACTACATCGAGTCGTTCTTCAAGGCGATCGACTGGTCGGTCGTCGCGGCCCGCTTCGACGCGGCGCCGAAGCTCGCGCTGTAGTCCGGCTTTTCCCCGGTTCGAACGATGGGCGGGCCTCCGGGCCCGCCCGTCTCGTCTGTGCCTAGAGGGCTCTCCACGAATACGACGCGCCGTCCCGCGTGAAGCCGAGCGCTTCGAAAAGCGGGGCCAGGGGCGAGCCGGCGGCGGGGCGGGGCGCGCCCGAGGCGGCGACCGTCGCCACGACGAGCCGCCGCGGCCGGCCGAGCGGGTCGCGCGCGCGCCGAAGGAGCCCCTGAAGCTCCGCGAACGCGGCGCGGAGGACCCGGTCGGAGGCGGCCGTTTCGCCGAGGCCGAGCTCTCCCGTCCCCGCCAGGGTCAGCACCGGCGTGCCGTGGCGCAGGACGCAGAACCCCTCGCGGGGGGTGTCGAGACCGAGGAGCGCCGGGTCGGAGCCGGCGAGCGCGGCGAGGCCGTCTCCCGGCTCTCCCTCGTCGCGGTCCTCCCTCCTTCGGCGCAGCTCCTCGACGACCTCGGGCTCGGCGTACTGGAGCGGCCCGTCCCCCTCCACGAACTCGCCGCGCCGCACGTCGCCGCAGAGCTCCATCCGGGCGAGGGCCGGCGCCACGTCGCTCCAGCGGACCGCGCTCTCGGCCTGCTCCACGACGGCCCGCGAGACGACCCCCCAGCGGGCGAGGAGAAGCCGCGCCCAGGCCTCGGCCCGCTCGCCGGGCCCGAGCTCGGGGCCGAGGACCGACGGCGCCGAGAGGAGCGACCAGCGTCCCGACAGGACGTGCGAAGTCGGGGCGGCCGTCCGCGAGCCGAAGCCGAGGCGGGAGGAGATACGCGCCTCCGCGGCTAGGACCACGGCCCGCGCCGGAGCCTTCCCGAACGACGCGGCGGGCTCGGGCGGCGCGGGCGCGGACCGTTTCGCCCGGAGCAGCTCCCGCAGACCGTGGAAGCCGTCCCCCGTGACGAGCCCGGCGAGAAGGAGCTCGCGCAGGGGTGGAACGAGCGCCTCGGGACGCTGGCCGAGCGGCCCGGCGAGGTCCGAGAGGAACGACGCCCCGCCGAGAGCGAGCGCCTCGTGGAGGCTCCGGGTCTCAGGGGAGAGGGCCTCGACAGCAGACGGCCCCTCCGGCAGGACGAACCGTCCCTCTCCCCGGAAGAAGAGGCCGAGGCGCGCCGACCGGAGCTCCTTCTCCCCGTCGAGGCGCCAGACGAGGAGCCCCCGGGCGGAAAGGACGTCGAGGGCGTCGGGCTCCGGCTCGGCGAGCCGCGCCGGCAGGACCGACGCTTCCCACGCCGCGGCCGGGAGCGCCAGCCCCCGCAGCAGTCCGACGGCCCGCTCCGCCGCGTCGGGGCCCGCGAACCGCGCCCCTGCCACCGCTCCCTGCCGCCGGGCGACGAAGGCCCGACGGACGGAAGCCGGAACCGGCCGGATCTCGCCGCGCAGGATCGAGAGCGTCTTTCGCCGGATCGACTCGGCGAGGCGCGCCCCGGCGAAACGCCGCTCTCCCGCCGCCCCTCCGAGCCGCCCCGCGACGACGAGCGCCTCGAGCCGGAGCCGTTCGATCGAGTCGAGGACCTCGTCCTCCCCGAGGCCGTAGCGCGCCCCGACTTCCGCCGCCGTCGCCGGCCCGCGCGTTCCGACGTACCCGAGGACGAGCCGGTCCCTCTCCGGGCGCGAGAGCGTCCCCGCCGCGAGCGCCTCCCAGAGCGGGCGCTCCTCGGCCGCGACGAGCCGCTCTTCCCCCGCGATCCGGACCCTGAGGACCGATCCCCGCCCCTCCAGCTCCGCGACCCAGGCGAGCCCCTCGCCAGCACACCGCTCCTGCACCTCCCACGGGGTCAGGTCTTGATTTTCCATTATAGCGAGAAGGAGCTCCTCGGCCGTCCGGGCCATCCGGCGGGGCGTCAGGCGCGTCGCGTCGGCGTGCGCCGCCTCGGCCGCCTCGGGCCGGAGGCCGTCGTCGAGGCTCTCGCCGAGGACCTCGCCGAGAAGCGCGCGGTTCGCGGCGACGGCGTGGAGGTCCCGCTCGGCGCGCGGGGCGTCCCACTCGTACATGTAGACGGCGACGAACTTGAAGAGGAGCGAGGCGGCCGCGGGCGAAGGCGCGCGACGCCGTTCGAGGACCCGCTCGACCTCGCCCTTCTCCATCCGCGCGAGGAGGCTGAGGAGCCGGTCCATCTCCCAGAGGTCCCGCAGGCAGTCGCGGTAGGTCTCGGCGACGACCGGGAAGTCGGGGAGGGCGCGCGTCGTCTGGAGGAGGTCGCGCGCCTTGATCCGCTGGAGCCAGAAGGGAGTCCGACGGCCGCTCCGGAGGCGCGGGAGGAGGAGGGAGCGCTGGGCGTTCTCGCGGAACCGGGCCCCGAACATCGGCGAGTTCGGGAGCTGCGCCAGGAGCCGCTCGCGCGCCTCCTCCGGACCGATCCGCGAGAGGCGCTCGAGAGGCACCTCCCGCTCGGCTCCGGGAATGCGCAGGAGGATGCCGTCGTCGGAGGCGACGGTCTCGACGTCGACGCCGGTCTCTTCCCGAAGGACCGCCGAGAGGACGAGGGACCAGGGGAGGTTCACGCCGCGCCCGAGGAGCGAGCGGACGACGACGCACGGGTCGCCGAGGTCGTTGGGGAAGGTCTCGAAGACGACGGCGCGGTCGGTGGCGAGGCCGCCGGACTCGGTCACCTCCCGCCGGACGGAGCCGACGATGGCGGCGGTCGCGTCGGGCGTCGTCGCGTAGCGGTCCGCCAGCAGCGCGTTGAGGCCGGGGTCGTCGAGACGCTCGGCAACGAGTCTTTTCAGGCGTCCGATCCTCTCGCCGAGGACGCCCGTCCGTCCCAGCCCTTCGCCCCGCCAGAAAGGCATTCGCGGCGCGGGCTGCCCGTGCGCCTCCTCGACGACGACCGTGCTGTGGCCGATCTCGACGGCGCGCCACGCCCGCGAGCCGAGGAGGAAGACGTCCCCCTCCTTCGTCTCGTGGACGAACTCCTCGTCCAGCTCGCCGACGGCGGTCTTCCGATCCTGGAGAACGGCGCGGAAGGTGCCGCGGTCGCCGATCGTCCCGCCGTCGAGGAGGGCGGCGAGGCGAGCGCCGGGCAGGGGCGAGACCCTGTCCGTCGCGCGGTCCCAGACGAGCTTCGGGGCGAGCGCGGCGAAGCGCTCCCGCGGGTACTTTCCCGAAAGCATCGCGAGCGTCTCGAGGAAGAGCGACCGGGGAAGGGCGCGGTAAGGCCAGGCCTTGCGGACGAGGGTGAAGAGCTCGGCCGCCGTGACGGCGAGGCCGTCGGCCTCGCGCGCGACGCTCTCGGCGACGAGCTGCTGCGCGAGGACGTCGAGCGGGAATTCGGGCGGGCGCGTCTCCTCGACGGCTCCGTCCCGCATCGCCTCGGCCGTCGCCGCGCTTTCGAAAAGGTCGTCGAGGTAGAGCGGGACGAAGAGACCGCGCGCCGTCTCGCCGACGAGGTGCCCGGAGCGCCCCACCCGCTGGAGCCCGCGGGCGACCCCCTTCGGACTTTCGAGGAGGACGACCGAGTCGACGTGCCCCACGTCGATACCGAGCTCCAGCGAGCCGGTCGCCACGAGAACCGGCAGGGTGCCCGACTTCAGCGCCGCCTCGATCTTCTCGCGCGCCGGCCGCGAGACGGAACCGTGGTGCGTCAGGACCTCCGTCCCCGTCGCGTCGGAGAGCTTGCGGGCGACCTTCTCGGCGAGCCGCCGGTTGTTGCAGAAGACGAGCGTCGTCCTCCGGGCCGCGACCTCGGTGACGACCGTCTCGATCGCCGGCCCCCACGCCGAACCGTCGGGCAGGGAGCGGAAGTCGGGTGCCGGGGAGGTGACGGTGAGGTCGAGCGATTTCCGGGCCGCGACGACGACCGGACGCATCGCGCGCCCCGTCCCGGCGGCGAAGGAAGCGACGACGTCGACCGGCGCGACGGTGGCCGAGAGGGCGACCCTTTGCGGCGACCTCCCACCCGCCCGCGCGACGAGCTCCTCGAGCCGCTCGAGCGAGAGGGCGAGGTGGCTCCCGCGCTTCGTCCCGGCGACGGAGTGGATCTCGTCGAGGATCACCGTCGTGACCCCTTCGAGGACCCTTCTCCCGGACCCGGTCAGCATCAGGTAGAGCGACTCGGGGGTCGTGATGAGGACGTCGGGTGGGGACTTCAGCTGGCTCGTCCGCTCGCGCGCCGGCGTGTCGCCGGTGCGGACGGCGGTCGTGATCGGCACGCGGTCCGCCCCGAGGTGTGCGGCGATGCCGGCGCGCGGCCGCTCGAGGTTACGGTGGACGTCGTTGTCGAGCGCCTTCAGAGGCGAGACGTAGAGGGTGGCGAGGCGCGGCGCCCCGTCCCCCGCGAGGCGGCGGCGGAGGATCGCGTCCAGCGCGACGAGGAACGCGGCGAGCGTCTTGCCGGTGCCGGTCGGCGAGACGAGGAGGACGTTCTCGCCCGCGGCGATGGGAGGCCAGGCGCCCGACTGGGCGGCGGTCGGTCCCTCGGGAAACGTCTCGCGGAACCAGGACGAGACGGCGGGATGGAAGAGGTCGAGCGGGTCGGCCGGGGAATCCCGGCGCGAGCGGGGGGTCACGGCGCGGAGGCGGCCTTCCGACGTGCCTCCGCGTCCGCCTGGGCCTCGCGGAGGAACTTGTCGAGGAGCTCCCACGGGTCCATGACGAAGCGATCGTCGGCGCCGGGGCCGGCCCCCTCGAAAACGAGCTTCACGCCGACGTCGGCCTTGCCGTCGAAGGGGGCCTCGACTCCGACCGAGAAGACCGCGGGGAGGGGCCTGCCGCGCCCGTCGGGCCCGACGACCGTCACGTTGCGGTGCGCGGTGGTCCCGCTGATCGCGTCGAGGAGGGCGAGCTCCTCGGCGGTCGAGGCGGGGAAGGAGAGCCAGCGTTCCCGGTTCACGACGCGCAGTATAGAGACGAGGAAGAAGCCCCGGGGCGGCCAGCCGGCGGGCCGCCCGCACGGACGTCGCCTGAGCGTTGGGGCCGCTCGGCGTGTGATCTGCCGTACGGTCAGGGCCGTGCCGAGGTCTACCCAGGTCTCGGTCGTGGAGAGGTCGTCGCGCTCGACGAACGTCCGGTAGGTGCGGAACGTGCCGGCCGGGACGGTGATCGTCTCGTCGGTCGAGACGACGCGGCCCCGCGCCGGTACCGAGAGGCTGTTCACCGTCCCCCCGCCGAAGGCTCGTCGTCGTCGTCGCGGTGTTGACGGCGGGAGAGGTCCAGGTGAAGGCGGGGCAGACTTCCGGGCCGGGCCCGCCGACGTAGACAGGGCTGAACGTCACCACCGTCCGGAACGTCCCGATCTGGGTCTGCGCGGACGTATCGACGCTCACGACGCCGACGAGGTTGCCGGGGAGGTACGAGATCGTCTTCGTCGTCGTCGACCGCGTCGTCTTGCCGTCGGCCGTCGAGTCGGTCGTCGACGTGCTGACGGTGTCGGAGACGTGGGAACGTCGTCGTCGAGTTCCCCTGCCCGCTCGGGCCCGAAAAACGGAAGGCGTAGACCGTTCCGGCGGCGGGGAGAGTCGGACGGACGCAGCTTCCGGACGACGCCGCGGCCTGGACGTACGGCGTCACCTGGAACGGGTCGTTGGAGACGTGACGGTCGCCAGGACGTAGAACGAAGGGGTCCCCGCGACGGCCGCCTCCGTCGAAACGGCCGCCGGCGCGGTGCCGGGCCCGAGCTCGAGGAAGCCGCTCTGCCCCGACGGGAAGACGCCGTTCTCCTGGATCATCGCCCGGGGCGGGACGGAGTAGGAGCGAGACGAGAGGACGTTTCCGGAGCTCCCCTTGAAGGCGGCGGAGAGGTTGAGCGTCGAGTCTCCGAGGTTCACGAGGAAGAGGTTCGTCCGGAAGCCGTCGCCCGTGAGACCCGCGAAACGGAGGAGATCCCCCGGGACTGCGAACGCCGAGACGGGGACGCCGGGCAGCTCCTGGCCGGAGGTCCCTTCGGGGGCGTCGTTGAAGGTGTTCGCCAGGAGCCGGGCTTGGTCGGTGATTCTCAGGCACCGTAGGCGTCGAAGAGGCCGTCCGGCAGGTCGTCCAGCCCGGCGCAAGCGGAAGGGTCCGCGTCACCGGAGAGGAGGTCGTGGCGCCACCGGGGTAGAGCGCGAGGGTGACGGTCGCCGCCTCGGCCCGGTAAACCGGAGGTCGGCGCTTCGTGTTGGCTCCGTCTGGAGCGCGTCGAAGGCACCACGAGTCGAGCGGCGGGGCCTTTGGGCCAGGACGGCGAACGGATCACCGGTCCCCGAGACCGCGCGCGCGACCACCGGCACGTCGCTCGTCACCTCGGCGCGGGCGACGGTCGTCGCGGGGGCGCCGAGGGCGTCGAAGACCCGGTCGATCTGGGTCTGGCCGTTCGGCAGGAGCTCCTTCGTCCCTTCTCCGATGAGGGCTCCGGACGCGTCGCGCAGCTTCACCCGGACCGTTCCGCGCTGGGCGGAGGTCCCCGCGAAGGCGACGTTCGTCCGGTAGCGGCTCGACTTGACGAGGAAGACGAGGTGCCCCGTCTCGCCCGGTGCGATCGCCTGGGTCGTCGGCACCCCAGGAAGCGCCATGCCGTATTCGCGGTCGGGCAGCTTGTTGTAGGTCCGGCTCGCCACGCCCAGCGCGGCCTCGGTCGACTCGACGAGGAGAGCGCCGCCGCCCGAGAAGAGCGTGTCGAGGATGTCGGATATGACGAGCTGGCCGCCGGCGGGTACGGTGCGGGTCGCCGGCGTGGGGAGTGCCGTTGTCGGCGCCGGCCGAAAGGAACCAGATCGTGGCCGTCGCCGCGGCCGTCCCTGGGTTCACGAGCGTCAGGTCGGTTCGCCAGTTCGTCCCGCCCGAGCCCGAGGCGTGGGCGGAACCGGGGACGATCCAGCGGGCCGCCTGGGCTTCGGGCCCGAACGACGAAACTGCGAGCAGACCGATAGCGAGCTTCAGCTTCCTCAAGTGCACTCCTCTACGGGGAATTGGGGGGCCGCCCCTCAGGAAAAAATGGCGGATAGTAGGCGAATTCGTGACGCGCGGCGAGGGGCGGTTGCAGCGCCTTCGGACCGTGCGCCGGCGGCGAACGGAGCGAGGAGGACCAGATGGCCAGGACGGTGCTCGTAACGGGCGGGGGGACGGGACTGGGGAAGGCGGCGGCGATCCGTTTCGCGAGAGAGGGCGATCGCGTGGCGATCTGCGGCCGCCGGAAGGAGGTCCTGGACGCGGCGGCGACGGAGATCGCGGCCGCGGGGGCCGAGGACGTCGCGACCTTCACCTGCGACGTCCGCTACGACGACGACGTGGCGAAGATGGCCGCTGCGCTCCACGAGCGCTGGGGCGCCCTCGACGTCCTTCTCGCCAACGCCGCAGGGAACTTCGTCTGCCCCGCGGAGAAGCTCTCCTCGAATGGGTGGAAAGCGGTCATCGAGATCGTCCTCAACGGGACCTTCTACTGCTGCTCGGCCTTCGGCCGGAAGATGATCGAGGCCCACGCCGCGGACGGGAAGGGGCGCTCGATCGTCACGATCGTCGCCGACTACGCCTTCGGCGCCGGGCCGGGCGTCATCCACTCGGCCTCCGCCAAGGCTGGCGTCCTCGCATTGACCCGGACCCTCGCCGTCGAGTGGGCCCGCCACGGTATCCGTGCCAACGCCGTCTCGCCCGGGCCGTTCCGCTCCGAGGGGACCGACAAGAACCTCTGGCTCGACGAGACGCTCGCCAGCGAGATCGTCGAGTCGATCCCCCTCCGCCGCTACACGACGGCCGCCGAGGTCGCCGAGTCGATCGCCTTCCTCGCCGACGAGGAGAAGGCGGGCTACATCACCGGCGCCTGCCTCCCCGTCGACGGGGGCCACTGGCTGACGGGAACGAACATGGGGTTCCTCGGGGCCATCGCGCGAGCGGGCGCCGGTAAGCCCTGAACGCGAGGGTCCGGGGGCCGAGGAGCCGGGGTCAGGTCCCGAATGGTGTATTGTTTTTGACAATACACTATTCCGGACCTGACCCCACGGGTTCTTCTAGCGGGAGATGAGGACGACGTCTCCTTCGGCGAGGCCGTCGCGGATCTCGACGAAGAAGGCGTTGCTCCGGCCGGTCTTCAACCGCCGCGTCTCCGTGCCGGTGACGGTCCGGACGGTGCAGACGGCCTGGTCGCCCTCGTAGCGGACGGCGTCGACGGGAACCTGGACGGCATCCCTCACCTCGCCTGCCAGGACGAGGGCCTGGGCGCTCATCCCGGGGCGAAGGCGCTGCTCGGGTTTCGTGAGCTTGAGGACGAGCGGGAACGTCCGCGCCTCGCCCCGGTCGCCGGCGGTGAGCGCCCCGAGGCGCAGCACGGTGGCGGCGAAGGTCTCGTCGGGGAAGGCCTCGAGGCGGACCTCCGCCTTCTGTCCGGGCTCGACGCGGTGGATCTCCCCCTCCTTCACCCGCGTCTCCACGAGCATCTCGGAGAGGTCGGGGAGGTCGAGGACGGGCTGGCCAGCGAAGACGGCGTCGCCGATCCGCACGCGCCGCTTCTCGCCCCCCTTCTCGAAGATCTCCCGGTGGACGACGAGGCCGGGTGAGCGCGCCGTGACGGTGCAGAGGGCGATCCGGCGCTCGACGTCGGCGACGGTGCGGGCCGCCTCGGCGGCGCGGGCGTCGGCGAGGTCGGCGGCCGCCTTCGCCTGGGCCGCCTGCGCGGCGGTCTTTTCGGAGACGACCCGGAGGGCGGCCTTCCTCGACTCGACCTCCTGCGTCTTCTGGGCGAGGAGCTGGGGGTGCGTGAACTGGGTCAGTGTCCGGTGCTGCTGCCCCGCCAGAACCAGGTCGGCGGCGGCTTCGGTCGCCCTCCGCTCGGCGGCACGCAGCTCGTCTCGCGAGACGAACCCCTTCTCGGCGAAGGGGGCGAGCCCTTCGAGCTTCTGGGTCGATTCCTCCGCCTCCCGCCGGGCCCGCTCGACCGCGGCAGCGGACTGCTGCACCTGGAGAGGGGCCAGGCCGTTGACGAAGGTCTTCAGGTCGAGCTCGGCGCGGGAGAAGGCCGCCGAGGCCTCGAGGCGTTCGCTCTGCTGCGTGGCGAGGAGCGCTCTCAGCGCCTGGCGCGCCTGCTCGGCCTCGCCCGAGGTCTGGACGAGGCGGGACCGGGCCACCGCCAGCTCGCCGCGGAAGGGAGCGTCGTCGAAGCGGACGAGAAGCGCTCCCGGCGCGACCCACGATCCCTCCGGTGCGAGCTCGGCGACCTTCATCTCGACTCCCGCGACCTCGGGGCCGTAGCTTTCGGCGCGGGCCGGCGCGAGGAGCCCCGAGACGGCGACGGTGATCCGGAGCGTCCCGCGCACAGCACGGACCTCGCCGACGACGTCCGAAACGGCCGCGCGCCGGGCGAGGAGTCCCGCCCCGACGAGGACGACGGCGCCGAGGACGGCGGCGAGGGCTTTCCTCCGTGGCGAGAGGGCCGCCACCTGCGAGAGCGCAGCGCGGAGACGGACCACGGCCGGCGAGAGACGGGCGGCGTCGAGCATGGGTGCTGCGGACAGTTTACGGCGCGGGGACGGAACGGGGGAGGAACTCCTCGGGCTGCAGGAGCCCGGCCTCGGCGAGGAGGGCGAGCTCGTAGAGGAGGACCTGCTGGCGCGAGGTCAGGAGGGAGACGCGCGCGGAGTTGTAGAGCCCCTCGGCGTCGACGACGAAGAAGTTGTCGGTGAGCCCCTTGCCGAAGCGGAGCTGGGCGACCTCCAGCTGCATCTTCGCGACCCCCTCGTTCGCCTCGTCGAGGGAGAGCCGGTCGCGGGCGGTCGCCAGGCGCCGGGCTGCCGCCCGGACCTGCCGCACGACGTCGGCTTCGAGCGAGCCGACACCCCTGCGGGCGCTCCGGAGCGTCACCTCGGCCTGACTTTTCGCCGCGAGCTGCGCGCCGAGGTTCAGCGGCGCCTGCGAGGAGAAGCCGAGGCTCCAGACGGACGGGCCCTGCGACCCGAGGGCGGTCCCGAGGCGGTTCCCGCTCCCGGCGGCGCTCCAGGTGAGGCCGGCGTCGAGCGAGGGGAGAAGCATGCTCCTGGCGATCCGGAGCTGGAACTCGGCGTCCGTCACCCTCTCCCGGGCCTCGACGACCTCCTCGCGGGAGGAAAGGGCGGCGGTGATCGCCTCCTCCTCGGTCGGGACGGCGACGGGCAGCGTCTCCGGCGCGCGCAGAAGCCACCGGCTCCCGGCGGGACGGCCGAGGATCCGGGCGAGGAGGTCGAGGGCGTCCTCGCGCGCGTTGCGGGTGTCGTTCTCCTGCGAGCGGGACTGCGCGACGAGCTGCTCGGCCCGGAGGACGTCGAGGCGCGAGACGCTTCCCGCCTGCTCCTTGGCCCGGCTCGACTCGAGGATCGTCTCGGCGCGCTCCGTCCGCCCCGCGGCCTCCCTCACGAGCTCGTCCTCGAGGATCGAAGCGAGGTAGGCGCTCCAGACGGCGACGACCGTGCGCCTCTTCTGGATGGTGAGGTTCCTGCCGACGGTCCCGACCTGTCTTCCCGCCTGGCGGAGCGGCTCCCGCGTGACGGCAGGGTCGAGGCCGCGGAGGAGAGGCTGCGAAACCGAGAGGGAGTAATAGGAGCTCCACTCGCCCCCCTCCTCGAGCCGGGCCGCCTCGGCGGTCCCCTGGAGCCTCGGACCGAACGGGAGCTGCTCCGAAGCGGAGACGCCGTAACGGCTCAGCGCGGGGGCGCCGCCGTCGCGGAACGCGGGCGCCAGGAACGGCGTGACCTGCGGCAGGAACGCGGAGCGGGCGGCGGAGAGGGAGGCGGCGGCGATGGCGGCGTTGTCGACGGCGTCGAGGAGATCGGGGTTGCCGGTGAGCGCGGTCTCGACGGCCCTGGCGACGGGGAGCTCCTCGGCGGGAGCCGCGGCAGGTGTAGAGCCAGGAATCGAGGCGGGAGCGGAGGCGAGCGCCGCGGCGAGGAGAAGGGGGCAGATCACTCGAGCCTCAGGGTCGCGGCCGGGTCGAGTGCGGCCGCCTCGTTCGCGGGGCGGATGCCGGCGGCGATGCCGAAGGCGGCCGAGCCGCCGGCGAGGAGAAGGAGAGTTCCCGGGGCGAAGTGCGGCGTCCACCCGGCACGCGAAAGCAGGGACAGGGAGAGGACGACGCCGAGCAGGATGCCGAGAAGCCCGCCGCCGAGGCCCAGGAGAAGGCCCTCGGCGAGGAACTGGAGGCGGACGTCCTCGCGGCGCGCCCCGGCGGCGCGGCGCAGGCCGATCTCGAGCGAGCGGGCGCGCACCGAGGCGCGAAGGAGGTTCGTGACGCCGAACGCGGCGGAGGCTGCGGTGAGGACCGAGACGAGGAGGACGACGCGGTCGAACGAACGGTGCGCCGCGCGGTACTGCTCGACGGCCTGCGTCGGCGTCGTGACGGCCGCGCCCGCCGGGACGAGCGGAGCGAGCAGCCGGGCCGCTCTCGCCGCCTCGCCCGGGTCGGCGAAGCGAAGGGCGAGGAGGTCGACCGGGTAGTCGCTCCCGGGTGAAGCGGAGGCCCGCGGCTCGGCCCCGAGCGGGACGAGCAGGCCGGAGTCCCAGTCCACGCCGGCCAGCTCGCCGCCGCTCCCGGCGACCGCCGCCGAGGGCCGGAGGAGGCCGACGACCTCGTAGGTTTCACCGCCGGCAGAGATGCGCGATCCGAGCGGGTCGCCGTGACCCGCGAGCCGGGCGGCGAGCCGCGCGCCGAGCAGGCCGAGGCGGGCCCTCGAGCGCCGGTCGTGCGCGCCGAGCAGCCGACCCCGGTCGGCTTTCAGGCCGAAGAGGGCGAGGGTCTCGAGGCCGACCCCGTAGACCGTCGCCGGGACCTCGGCGGTCCCTCTCCGCACGACCGCCGGGAGGGCCCGGACGCCGGCCGCCGTCTCGAGGGCCGGGAATCGGGTGCGTGCGGCCTCGAGGCCCGAGGTCGTCAGCGGGGTGGGCGCGCCCCGTTCGGCCCGGACGAAGACGTTCGAGGGACCCGCGGCCTCGACCGAGCGGAGGAGCTCCCGCCGACCCCCCTGGACGATGGAGACGAGCGCCACCACGACCGCCGCTCCGGCCGCGACGCAGAGGATGCCGGCGCGCGTCCGCTGCGGGTCGAGGCGAAGCGCCTCCACGGCCGCCTCGGCCGCCCGGGTCCAGGCCTCGTCGGCGCTGCCCCGAGCTCTTTGGCCCGGGTCCGCCTCGGCGGCTGACGTAAACTCGCCCATCGGAATCATCGTCGCGCAATGAGGAAGCAGCTCGGAAAATATCTCATCGAGGCCGAACTCGGCCGGGGTGGCATGGGCGTCGTCTATCGCGCCCACCAGCCGTCGCTCGACCGGACGGTCGCCATCAAGCTCCTCTCCTCGGACCTGATCGGCGACCCCGACGGCGTCAAGCGCTTCCGCCTGGAGGCGAAGTCCGTCGCGAAGCTGAACCACCCGAACATCACGCAGGTCTACGACATCGAGGAGGAGGAGAACCTCATCTACCTCGTGATGGAGTACGTCGACGGCGAGAGCCTCGACGGCCTCATCACGAAGTCGGTCCTCACCGAGTCGCGCTGCCTGAAGATCGTCGCCGACATCGCCGACGCCCTCCACTTCGCGCACGAGAAGGGGATCGTCCACCGCGACGTCAAGCCGGCGAACGTCCTCATGACGTCCGACGGCCGGGTGAAGGTCGCCGACTTCGGCCTCGCCTACCTCATCGACCGCGAAGGGGGGACGACGCGGACCGGCTTCCTCGTCGGCTCCCCGAACTACATGTCCCCGGAACAGGCGACCGGGCAGAAGATCGACCGCCGGAGCGACATCTACTCTCTCGGCGTCGTCCTCTTCCGGATGCTGACGGGGCGGGTTCCGTTCGTCGCCGAATCGAGCCACGCGGTTCTCTTCATGCAGGTGGGGCAGGAGCCTCCCGACCCGCGCGAGCTGAACAAGAGCATCTCGCTCGTCACGCGCGGGCTCGTCCTGAAGGCGCTGAACAAGAAGCCCGAGTCGCGCTTCCAGACGATGGCGGAGTTCCGGGACGCCCTGCTCCGGCAGGCCGCGGCCCTCAGCGCCGGAGTGGCGGGCGAGATCTCGATGGACGACGGGACGGTGGCTCTCGGGGAGGACGACGTCCGCCGGGCCGCGGATCGAGCCCTCGTGGAGGCCAACGGCATCTCGATGCCTCCGACCTCCGGGCCGACGAAGGAGACGGCGCAGATGAAGGCGCCGCCGCCGGTCCCGCCGGCGCCCGTTTCCGAGGCGGCCTCCCCGGCTCCCGCCGAGCCAGCCCCCGCTCCCCGGCGGCCGACGCGAGCCGCCGCTCCCCCCAGCTCCCCCGTCCTTCCCATCGTGGCGGCCGCCGTGGCCCTCTTCGTTTTCGGCTTCGGCGGAACGCTCCTCTGGAAAAGCGGTCTCGTACCGGGTTTCGGGAGCCGTCCCGTCCCCACGCCCGCCCCGACGCCCGCCCCCGCGGCCGTCCCGACCTTGCCCGCCCCGACGCCCCTGCCGGAGGCGACTCCCGTCCCGACCGTCGAGGCCCCGCTTCCGACGGCGGTGCCCGAGCCGACGACGCCGCTCGTCGTCAAGATCCCGACGTCCCGGCCGACGGCCCGCCCGGAGGTGAGGATCGCCGACGCGAGACCGCAGCCGACGGCGGCCCCGTCCGGCGACGTCCTTTGCGTCCAGATGAGCCCGACGAGCTTCGCGCAGGGAAAGACGAAGGCCTTCGCCCCCGGTTTCGACGTCTCGGGAGGGCCGCAAGCCCGCGCCGCCAAGCCCGACTCCGGGCTCTTCCAGATCGAGTTCGAGGTGACGCCGAGGAAACCCGCGGCCGGCGAGACGGTGATGATCGCGGCCTACTTCGCCAACGACGCGGAACGCGACGTCTCCCTCGGCGGCGTCGAAGAGACCGCCCCGAACAGCATCACGAGCTTCCGGCCGGTCACCTCGCCTCCCGTCCCCGCCAAGGTCCGGGTCGGCAAGAAAGAGCCGCTCTGGGTCTTCCAGGGGCCTCTGCGGGTCCCGTACGTGAAGACGATCCGGGTCACGGACGCTTCCGGGGACTCCTGGACCCGGACGCTCGAGATCGCCCCCTGCCCGTGACGCAGGCGATCCCGGTGCGCCGTCGTGGCGCTCAGGCGGTATAGTCGCTCTCAAGAATCTGAAGTCTCCCGTCCCGGAGGCGCCCTGCGGGCGACCGTCCTCAATCTGTCGTGAGGAGGGGAAACCGCAGGACCGTCACCGTCCGAACCGAGGAGGACCGCTCGTGAAGAAGCTCGTCCCGCTCCCCGAGATTCCGCTGGGCATCCGGCAGGCGTGCGCGATTCTCCTCGCGTCGACGCTCTCGACCGGAGCCTTCGCTGCTCCCGCGTCCCAGGCCGACCCGGTCGTCAAGAAGGCCGGCGCCGGGGAAAGTCCCCGCCTCTCGATCGCCCACGACCCGCTCAAGTGCCTCTCGACGGAGGCCCGCCCGCTCGTGGATGCGCGCGTCCTGCCCGTCAAGGAGATGGACCAGGGCTTCGTCTACTTCCGCGCGGCCGGGACCGAGGACTTCTACTACGTCCTGATGAAGCCCCGGGCCGAGGAGGACTACGTCGGAGAGCTTCCGCGGCCGATGCCCGGCATTCGCGGTATCGACTACTTCGTCCAGGCCCTCGACCGCGAGAGCCTGCCCAAGAAGACCCCGGAGTACGCGCCCCCCGTCACGGACCGCACGGTCTGCCGTGACGAACGGACGGTGACGGCCGTCGTCACCCCTGCCGCCCCGCGGGAGGGGCTGACCATCGGGCTGACGAAACCCGGGCAGAACCCGGTGCCGACGGGCTTCAACAAGAACGACATCGCGAAGGTCATCCTCGTGACGGGCACTGTCGTCTCGCTCTCGAGCGCCCTCTCCTCGGGAACCGGTGCGGCGGCGGGCTCGGCCGCCGCGACGTCGGGCGGCCTCTCGACCGGCGCGATCGTCGGCATCGCGGCCGGCGCGGTGGCGGTCGGCGTCGGGGTCGCGGTGGCGGCGAACAGCGGCAGCGACGAGCCCAACGGGAACCCGGTGATCGGCTCGGCGAGCGTCACACCGCTCTACGGCTCCGCCCCGCTCCAGGTGTCGGCGACCGCGACCGCCTCCGACCCCGACGGGGACCCGCTGACCTTCACCTGGAACTTCGGCGCCGGTACGGCGACGGGGGCGACGGCGAGCTACACCTACCAGAGCTCGGGGACCTTCACGGTCTCGCTCACCGTCTCCGATTCCAAGGGAGGGACGGCGACGAACGCGAACGTCGCGAGCGTCAAGGTCGACCCGCAGGGGACGCCCCAGTACCTCGCCGGCCTCGCGAGCTGGTCGGGCGAGGCGGACCTCGACGTGAGGATCGCGGGTCCCGGAGGAATCGACGTCGCCACGCAGACGGGCGGGCGGAAGCTCCCCGCCGGCTGCACTGCCGGGAACCGGACGGAGAGCGTCGTCTACGAGGGGAACCGCCTCCCGGCGGGAACCTACACGCTCTACGTGAAGCACGCGGCAACCTGTTCCGGGAGCCCCGTCACGGCCCGATTCAGCTACTCGGTCCAGGCCACGGCCGGCAGCAAGTGCGCCGGGCTCCTCGACGTCGCCCCGGGAGCCGAAGTCCAGGCCTGCACCTTCACGTTCCCGTAAAGCCGCGCTCGCGGGAGGCGCCTGGCGATCCGGCCGCGGGAGGCGGGGTACCATGACCGCATGGTTCCGTCTCCCGCGCACCTCCTCGTCATCGGCGACGAGCTCGCCCTCTCCTGGAAGGACGGCTCCGAGAGCTACCTGAAGCTGCAGGCCGTCCGCCGCCTCTGCCCCTGCGCCAGCTGCGCGGGAGAGCGCGACCTCTTCGGGCGAATCGCGAAGCCTCCGCAGAAGCCCTACGTCGCCGCCTCGTTCGAAGTTGCCGCGACGACCCCGATCGGCGGCTACGCCGTCCAGATCTTCTGGAAAGACGGCCACAGCGACGGCCTCTACCCATGGGCGAAGCTCAAGGAATGGGCCGACGCCCCGCCGGAGCTTCCGCCCCTCGAGGTGAAGACCCTCCTGCCGACCCTCTGACCGGGGGAGACCGGGGGCACGGGAGAGACGGGAGAGACGGAGCACCGGAGAACCGGAGAACCGGAGAACCGGAGAACGAGGGAGCACCAGCTTCACCGTCCCGTCGCTACGGCGGGGGGCCGCGTGCGGGGCGGTACGTCCCGCGGCCGCCTGCTGCGCGCGCACGACCCGCTTCCGAGCCCGCTGCGGCCGGCCGGGGCGCCCGCGCGAACTCCTCGCTTCGCTCGTCAGACACGCGCGCGGGCTTCATCCCCGCCCGGTCCTCGCGAGCTCGAGCGGGTCCCCGTGCGTGCTCGGGGGCGGCTCGCGGGACGTACCGCCCCACCCGCGGCCGGCGAGCTTCAGAGATCCACAGAGGGCACTACACCCGGCGAGTCGAGTACGCCGGTATAGTAGAAAATCAAGACCTGACCCCAATCGAGGCGGCTCCGTCCGAAGGCGTTGGCTTTACAGGGGTCTTGAGCGGGCGGGAGGGGTGTCCCGCGAGCGGCTTCGAGCACCCGCGGGGACCCGCACGGTTCCGCGAGCAGGCCGCCGGATCAGGCGATCGCGCGCGTGCAACGAGCGCAGCGAGGCGTTCGCGATCGCCCCGGCGGCCCGCGCAGCGGGGCCGATGCGGGTCGCGGGCGCGCAGGGCCGCCGTGGGACATCCCTCCCGCCCGCGACTCGTGCGGCACGATGAGATGTCCTGGAACGGGTCTCTCCGGCGCCTTCGGTCTTTTCTGGTTTTCCCGTTCTCTCTCGGTCTCCCCGGTCTCCCTTCCTGCCCAGCCCTGACGAGAAGTCGGGAAAGGAGAGGGCCGGCCCTTTCGGACCGGCCCTCGGATTCACTTCGTTCGGCCGCGCGCGGCGGCCCGATCTCCGTTCAGACGCCCGCGAACTGGACGCCCTCGAAGACGAGGGTCGGGGTCTTCATGGAGGAGTAGGGGTAGGGGTCGTTTCCGACGGCGGCGAGCTTCTTCCAGAACTCGAGGTGGTTGCCGGAGATGTTCATCTCGCCGACGGGCTCGGCGATCTTGCCGCCGCGGACGCGGAAGCCCTGGACGCCGAGGGAGAAGTCGCCGGTGAGGCCGTTGGAGTTGCCGCCGAGGAAGCCGGTGACGAGGATGCCGTCCTTCATCGCGGCGAGGAGGGCCGCCTGGTCCTTGTCGCCGAGCGTCCAGACGATGTTCGAGGGGCCGGCGGTGGTCGGGGCCATCTGGAGCTTCTTCCCGTAGTAGGTGTCGACGTAGTAGGCCTTCAGGACGCCGGCCTCGATGACCGGCATCCGCTTCGCGGCGATTCCCTCGCCGTCGAAGAGGCGCGAGCCGAACCCCTTCGGGACGAGCGGGTCGTCGACGAGAGTGAGGACGGGGCTCGCGATCGCCTGGCCGAGCTTGCCCTCGAGGAACGAGCGTTTCTGCTGGAGCGCGCCGCCGGAGAGGGGGCCGAGTAGGTAGGCGGGCAGGCGGCCCGCCGCGCGGTTCTCGACGGCCATCGTCATCACGGCCGACTCGCCCTTCTTCGCGCCGAGGCGCGAGAGGGCCCGCTCGGCGGCCTCGCGGCCGACGACCGCGGCCTTCGGCACTTCCGCGACGAAGCGGGCGCCGCCGTAGGCGTAGTCCTCGGGCTTGCGGCCGTCAGGGTCCTTCACGCTCGCCTCGGCCGAGATGAAGAACGAGGTGTCGCGCCGCGCGCCGGAGAAGCCGTTCGACGTGACGCGCCAGGTTTCGGAGAGCGTGTCGCTGAAGTTGGTGGTGACGGAGAGGATCGCCTCGGCCCCCTTGACGGAGCGGGCGGCGGCCTCGATCTCCTTCACGACGGCGCGGCGCTGCTCCGGCGTGACGGTGGAGTACTTCGGGTCCTCGAGGAGGAGGTCGGCCTTCGCCTGCCCTTCGTAGAGCTTCGGGTCGGGAAGGGTCCGGAAGGGGTCCTTCGCGAGGGCCCGGGTGAGGACGACGGAGTCGCCGATGAAGGTGTCGAGCGCCTCGGGACGGAGGTCGCTCGTCGAGACGTTCGAGTAGCGGCCGTCGACGTAGAGGGTGAGGCCGAGCCCGCGGGTCGTCGCCTCGTGGATCTGCTCCAGCTTCCCGTCGCGCCACTTCACCTCGACCTCGCGGACGCGGTAGGTGCGCGCGGAAGCCTCCTGGGCTCCCTTGCCGAGAGCGTCCTTCACGGCGGACTGGGCGGCGGCGAGCATGTCCTGCGTTGCCATGGCGCTCACCTCAACCCTGCTTCCCGCGTCCGCCGACGGTGATCGACGCGACGCGCACGGTGGGAATGCCCTGCGAGACCGGGACCGACTGGCCGTCCTTGCCGCACGTCCAGCCCCCCTCGTCGATGGCGAGGTCGTCGGCGACCATGTCGATCTTCTCGAGGACCTTCGGCCCGTTGCCGATGATGTTGACGTCCTTGATCGGGGTCGTCAGCTTGCCGTCCTCGATGAGGAAGCCGTTCTTGACGTAGAAGGTGAAGTCCCCCGCGCCGATCTGCACCTGCCCGTTCGTGAAGTTCGTGCAGTAGATCCCCTTCTTGACCGACGCGATGATCTCTTCCTTCTTGTGGGGCCCCGGGAGCATGTAGGTCGCGCGCATGCGGGGCATCGGCGCGTAGCGGTAGCTCTCGCGCCGTCCGTTGCCGGTCGGCTTGACCTTGAAGTGCTTCGCGGAGATCGAGTCGTGGAGGTAGGTCGTCAGGATGCCGTTCTCGACGAGCATCGTCTTGCCGACGGGGTTCCCCTCGTCGTCGACGTTGATCGCTCCGCGGGCGGCCTGGAGCGTCCCCTCGTCCACGATGTTGACGAACTTGTTCGCGACGGGCTTGCCGATCCGGTCGGAGAAGATGGAGACCCCCTTGCGGTTGAAGTCGGCCTCCATGCCGTGCCCGATCGCCTCGTGGAGGAGGATTCCGGAGGCCCCGGCGCCCAGGACGACCGGCATCTCGCCGGCGGGCGGGGTGACGGCGTCGAAGAGGACGACCGTCCGCGAGACGGCTTCCTTGACCATCCGGTCGAGCCTCTCGGGCGAATAGAAACCGATGTCGGCGCGGCCGGCGACGTTGTAGCCGTTCGTCTCCTTCTTCCCGTCCTGCTCCGCGACGCAGGAGAGGTAGAGGCGGGTCATCGGCTGGAGGTCCTCGACGATCCGGCCGTTCGAATCGGCGATGAGGATCGCGCCCGCCTCGTCGCCGAAGCTGACGTTGACCTTGCGGATCCTCTTGTCGGCCGCGAGGGCCTTCTCGTTGAGGCCGGAGAGGAGGGGCAGCTTCTGCTGGGGCCTCACGTCCTCCCAGCGGGTCTTCACGGGGTAGCGGGCGGGGAGGGCGGCGCCGAGGGCGAGCCCCTTCGGACCGGCCGTGGCGGGACCGTCGGCGATCGCGGCGGCCGTCTTCGCCGCCTGGATCAGCGCCTCGGAGGTGAGGTCCTCGGTGTAGGCGTAGCCCGTCTGGTCGCCCTTGACGGCGCGGACGCCGACGCCGAGCTCGACCGAGGTGGAGGCGCGGTTCACCTCGCCGTCCTCGAGCCCGAGGCCGTTGGAGACACGGTGCTGGAAGAAGAGGTCGGCGTAGTCGGCGCCGCGGGACAGGGCGGCCGAGAGGCCGTCCCGGAGCATCTTCTCCGTGACGCCGAAGCGGGCGAAGTAGCCGATCCCCTCCGTCGGGCCGACTGCGGCCGCCGCGGCGGAGGAGAGGTTGAAGAGGGCGTCGGGAAGGGCGGCCCCGGCGAGGGTCGCCGCCCCGAGACCGATCAGTTTTCGTCTCGACATCCCAGGATTCTCAGGCATCAGGCAAGTCCTCCTCGATCCAGAGTGTGGCAGGTCGTCACAGAGGCGCTTCGGGACGCCCCGGGCGCCCCTCCGGCTACGTGTTGCCGCAGGGGAAGGTTTCAAGCCCAACCCGTCTGGTCCTGTTTCTGCGACTTCATCCCATTTGAACCGCGGGCGTGGTACGTTTCCGCCGTTCCCCTTCGGCTCGAGCCGGCCTAGGCTTCATCTTCTTTCCGGCAGACACCCGTTCGCCCCTGGTCCGACCCGTCCGAAGCCCCTTCTCTTTTCTTCCCGCCGCGGCGGGATGTCCATTTCGAGAGGCCAGAGAAATGACGATCCGAACCGCCCTCCGCCTCGCCCTGTCAGCGATCCTCGGAACTGCCGCGATTGCCGCCGCCGACACGACCTATCTGCCGGGAGCGGCGGAATTGACCGGGCTCGCGGGCGCCCGCTTCTCCTCGACCCTGGAGCTCTCGAACCCGGGTGCCACCGGGACGACGGCCACCATCGGGCTCGTTCCGATGGCCGGGAAGGCCGCGCCGGCTCCGGTGGCACGGACGCTGGCGGCGGGGGAGAGCCTGAGGATTCCGGAAGCGCTGAAGACTCTCTTCGGCCTGGCGGAGGGAGCCGCCGGCACCTTGACCCTGACGTCGGACGAGCCTCTTCTGGCGAACCTCTCCACGCGCAACGTCGCGGCGCCCGAAGGAGCCTACGGCCTCGGCCTCCTTCCGGTGCCGTCGTCGGACCTCCTCGGCGCCGGAGAGACCGGGCACTCGATCTGGGTCAGCCAGTCGGCGGATCCGGCGAAGGGCTACCGGACGAACCTCTCCGTCACCCTCGTCGACCCGGGCACCATCGTCGAGGTTCGCGTCCTCGACGCCGAGGGGCGGGTCGCCGGAGCTGCGACCGTGACCGCCGAGACGGCCCAGGTCTGGCAGCAGCCGGCCGCGTCCCTGATCGGATTCGCGACGGACCTCCCGGTTGGCCGGGCCGAGTTCGAGGTGAAGGCGGGCCGGGCGACCGCTTACGCCGTGGTGAATGACAACGTCACGTCCGACGCGATCGCGCTCCAGGTCGAGCGGGTCGTCCCGGGACCGACGGACCGGCTGATCTCGGGAGCGGCTCTCGCCCCGGGGCAGCTCGGCGCGTTCTGGAGCACCGACCTCCGGCTCTTCAACCCTGGATCGACCGCCGTCGACGCGACGATCCAGTCCGTCGGCGCGTCCCGCGAAGGGAGCGCCGTCGTTCCCGTCCCGGCCAAGGGGGTCGTCGAGGTTTCCCGGGCCCTCGCGCTCCTCGGCTTCCCGGAGGGGACGGCCTGCGCCCTGCGCGTGAGGGCCGGCGCGTCCCTCCTCGTCGCCGCCCGAACGAACAACGTGGACCCGGCGGGGATCCGGAAAGGGACCTTCTCGGCCCAGCAGTTCGTCACGTCCTGGCCGGCCGGGCTCCTCGGCGCGGGCGCCCTCGGCTTCTTCAACGGGGTCGACCAGAGCTTCAACGTCCCCGGCGTCCGGACGAACCTGACCGTCGTCGGCGGGCCCGAGGGGGCGGCCGGCGAGCTCGTCCTGCGTGACTCGGCAGGCCTGGAGCATGGCCGCCGGGCCTTCGCCAGGGGTCCGGGCGAGTGGGGTCAGCAGAGCGTGGCGGAATGGTTCGCCCCCGCGACCGTGCCGGGGAACTCGCGCGTCGACGTCGCCGTCGCGAGCGGCGCGCTCGACGCGTTCGTCAGCAGGATCGACAACGGCTCGGGCGACGCGATCACCCGTCCCGTCGCCCTCCTGGGAGGCGGAGACTGCACGAAGGTCGTCATAGCCTCCTTAGACGCCGAGCCGAAGCCGATCGCCGCGGGAGTCCCGACCACCTTCTCGTGGACCGTCGTCCTCGACCCCCCGGCGGCGGAGCTGACGTCCCAGTCGATCCGCTTCGACGGGGAGCCTGAGATCGAGCTCGGCAAGGAGATCCGCTCGTACGTTCGGAGCTTCGACGCGGCCGCCGCCCGGTCGGCCACCCTCACCGTCCGCAAGGGCAGCTGCGTGAAGACCCGGTCGCTGACCTTCTTCGTCTGCGGTCCGCTGAGCCTCGAGCCGACGACCCTTCCGGACGCCACCGCCTTCGTCGTCTACCCCCCGCGGACGATCACCGTTCCGGGAGCGACGCCTCCGACGACTTTCACGGTCGCCGCGGGCGCCCTCCCCGACGGGATGTCGCTCTCGGCCGCGGGAGAGCTCTCCGGGAAGCCGGAAGAAGTCGGCCTCTTCACCTTCACGGTGAAGGCCGTCGACGCCAACGGCTGCGTCGGAACGCGTGAGTACGCGCTCCGCGTCTTCTGTCCGACGCTCAGGATCGTGCCGACGACCCTCCCGGCCGGGACCGTCGCGACGCCCTACACGTCGATCCGGTTCACGGTCACCGGGGGCTCGGGCACGGGGACCTGGAGCGCCACCGGCCTTCCGCCCGGACTCGCGCTTTCGACGGGCGGGCAGCTCTCCGGAACGCCGACGGCTGCCGGGAACTACACGGTCGCGGTCCGGTTCCGCGACTCCTCGGGGTGTATCGGGACCGCCAGCTACACGGTCCTCGTCTGCAACACGCTGGTCCTCACCCCGGGAACGCTCCCCGCGGCGACGGCAGGAACGCCCTACGGGCCCGTCCCCTTCAACGCCGCAGGCGCGACCGGGGCCGCGACCTGGGCGGTCACGACGGGCAGCCTCCCGGCGGGCGTGACGCTCAACGCCGGGACCGGCGCCCTCTCCGGGACGCCGACCGTCGTCGGGACCTTCCCGTTCACCGTCACCGCGACCGATACCCTCGGCTGCACCGGCAGCGTCGCGGTCTCGCTCCTCGTGAACTGCCCGGTCATCACGGTGAACCCGGCGAGCCTGGCAAACGGGACGGCCGGCGTCGCCTACGGTCCGGTCTCTCTCTCCCAGACGGGCGGCCTCGGAACGGTGACCTACGCCGTCACCGCCGGTGCCCTGCCGGCGGGGACCAGCCTGAGCGCAGCGGGAGTCCTCTCGGGAGCTCCCACCGTGACCGGGACGTTCAACTTCACGGTGACGGCCACGGACGTCAACGGCTGCACCGGGACCCGTGCCTACACGCTCACGATCGCCTGCCCCGTCATCTCGCTGAGCCCGGCGAGCCTGGCAAACGGGACGGCGGGCGTCGCTTTCGGCCCTGTCGCCCTGACCCAGACAGGAGGCGTCGGCGCCGTGTCGTACGCCGTCACCGCGGGCGCGCTCCCGGCGGGGATGACCCTCGGGGCGGCCGGCGTCCTCGGCGGGACGCCGACGGTCGTCGGACCCTTCGGCTTCACGGTCACGGCCACGGACGCCAACGGCTGCACCGGCACTCGCGCCTACTCGCTCACGGTCGACTGCCCCGTCATCAACGTGAACCCGGTTTCCGTGGCGAACGGAACGGCGGGCGTCGCCTACCCGGGCGCGACCTTCACGCAGACGGGCGGGGTCGGGACGATCACCTGGTCTCTGGCGGCCGGAACCCTCCCGGCCGGCATGTCCCTCGCCGCGGGCAGCGGCCTCCTCTCGGGGACGCCGACCGTCACCGGCGGTTTCCCGATCACCGTTCGCGCCACGGACGCCAACGGCTGCTTCGGTGAACGGGTCCTGACGCTGACGATCGTCTGCCCGACGATCAACGTCAGCCCGGCCTCCCTGTCGAACGGAACGGCCGGCGTGGTCTACCCGGGCGCGACCTTCACACAGACGGGAGGGGTCGGAACGATCGCCTGGAGCCTCGCCGCCGGAACCCTCCCGACGGGCCTGAGCCTCAACCCCGTCAGCGGCCTCCTCTCTGGGACGCCGCTCCAGACCGGCGCGTTCCCGATCACCGTGCGGGCCACGGACGCGAACGGCTGCACCGGGGACCGGGCGCTGACGCTCACGATCCTCTGCCCGACGATCGTTGCCTCCCCGGGCAGTCCGCTCGGCGGCATCGAAGGCTCCGTCTTCGGGCCGATCGCGTTCAACCAGACCGGCGCGGTGGGCGCCGTCGCCTGGACCTCCACCGGGACCCTCCCGGCCGGACTCACCTTCAGCGCGGCAGGCGTCCTCACCGGCACGCCCGCCGCTGGGAGCGCGGGGTCGTACACGGTGACCTTCACGGTCACCGACCAGAACCTCTGCCAGGGCTCCGTCCAGATCACCTTCCGGATCTGCCCGGTCGTCACGGTCGGGCCGAATCCCCTCGCGGCATTCCTTCAGAGCCAGCTCTATGCGGAAACCCTCGCCGGCGCCGGCGGAGTCGCTCCCTACACCTTCGCGGTGACCGCGGGAACCCTTCCCGCGGGGGTGACCCTCACCGGCGCGACGGGCGCGCTGTCGGGCACCCCGACGACGCTCGAGGCGTACGACTTCACGATCACGGCGACGGACACGAACGGCTGCACGGGGAGCCGCCAGTACACGGGCCGCGTCTGCCCGGTCATCACCGTCACGACGAACCTCCCGAACGGCGTCGTCGGCGCCGCCTATAGCCAGACCCTCGCGGCCGCCGGCAGCCCCGACGTCCCGTACGCGTTCTCGCTGACGGGCGGAGCTCTTCCGGACGGCGTGACCCTCGTGGCGGGCGCCCTGACCGGGAACCCGACGACGCCGGGCAGCTTCACCTTCACGATCACGGCAACCGACACGAACGGCTGCGCGGGGAGCCGCACGTACATCGTCGAGGTCTGCCTCGCTCCGACGATCACGCCGACGCCGGCCTCCGTCTGCGCCCTCTCGACGGGGAACACGGCGTCGGGCCCGGCGGGCGCGACGACCTACGCCTGGGTGATCGCGAACGGGACGATCACCTCGGCGACGAACCTGCAGACGGTCACCTACACGGCCGGGGCCTCCGGCAACGTCGCCCTCACCCTGACCGTCACGAGCGCGTCGAGCTGCAGCTCCTCCACGTCGCTGAACGTGCCGATCAACGCGAACCCGGCGACGCCGACGATCACGGGCGTTCCGCCGGGCGGCGTGTGCGCCGATTCCACTGGGAACACGGCGTCGGGTCCCGCGGGCGCGACGACGTACGCCTGGTCGATCACGGGCGGGACGATCACGTCGGCGACGAACCTCCAGACGGTGACCTACACGGCGGGCCCCTCGGGGAGCGTGAACCTCACGCTCGTCGTGACGAACGCCTCCGGCTGCTCCGCTACGAATAACGCGACGGCGGCGATCAACGCGAACCCGGCGACGCCGACGATCACGGGCGTTCCGCCGGGCGGCGTCTGCGCCGATTCCACGGGGAACACGGCGTCCGGCCCCGCGGGGGCGACGACGTACTCCTGGTCGATCACGGGCGGGACGATCACCTCGGCGACGAACGCGCAGGCAGTGACGTACACGGCGGGAGCCTCGGGGAGCGTGAACCTGACGCTCGTCGTGACGAACGGCTCCGGCTGCTCGGCGACCAGCAGCGCGACGGCGACGATCAACGCGAACCCGGCGACGCCCACGATCACGGGCGTTCCGACGGGCGGCGTGTGCGCCGATTCCACTGGGAACACGGCGTCGGGTCCCGCGGGCGCGACGACGTACGCCTGGTCGATCACGGGCGGGACGATCACGTCGGCGGCGAACCTCCAGACGGTGACCTACACGGCGGGCCCCTCGGGGAGCGTGAACCTCACGCTCGTCGTGACGAACGCCTCCGGCTGCTCCGCTACGAATAACGCGACGGCGGCGATCAACGCGAACCCGGCGACGCCGACGATCACGGGCGTTCCGCCGGGCGGCGTCTGCGCCGATTCCACGGGGAACACGGCGTCCGGCCCCGCGGGGGCGACGACGTACTCCTGGTCGATCACGGGCGGGACGATCACCTCGGCGACGAACGCGCAGGCGGTGACGTACACGGCGGGAGCCTCGGGGAGCGTGAACCTGACGCTCGTCGTGATGAACGGCTCCGGCTGCTCGGCGACCAGCAGCGCGACGGCGACGATCAACGCGAACCCGGCGACGCCGACGATCACGGGCGTTCCGCCGGGCGGCGTGTGCGCCGATTCCACGGGGAACACGGCTTCTGGTCCTGCGGGAGCGACGACGTACGCGTGGTCGATCACGGGCGGGACGATCACGTCGGCGACGAACGCGCAGGCGGTGACGTACACGGCGGGAGCCTCGGGGAGCGTGAACCTGACGCTCGTCGTGACGAACGGCTCCGGCTGCTCGGCGACCAGCAGCGCGACGGCGACGATCAACGCGAACCCGGCGACGCCGACGATCACGGGCGTTCCGCCGGGCGGCGTGTGCGCCGATTCCACGGGGAACACGGCTTCTGGTCCTGCGGGAGCGACGACGTACTCCTGGTCGATCACGGGCGGGACGATCACGTCGGCGACGAACGCGCAGGCGGTGACGTACACGGCGGGAGCCTCGGGGAGCGTGAACCTGACGCTCGTCGTGACGAACGGCTCCGGCTGCTCGGCGACCAGCAGCGCGACGGCGACGATCAACGCGAACCCGGCGACGCCGACGATCACGGGCGTTCCGCCGGGCGGCGTGTGCGCCGATTCCACGGGAACACGGCTTCTGGTCCTGCGGGAGCGACGACGTACGCGTGGTTGATCACGGGCGGGACGATCACCTCGGCGACGAACGCGCAGGCGGTGACGTACACGGCGGGAGCCTCGGGGAGCGTGAACCTGACGCTCGTCGTGACGAACGGCTCCGGCTGCTCGGCGACCAGCAGCGCGATGGCGGCGATCAACGCGAACCCGGCGACGCCGACGATCACGGGCGTTCCGCCGGGCGGCGTGTGCGCCGATTCCACGGGGAACACGGCTTCTGGTCCTGCGGGAGCGACGACGTACTCCTGGTCGATCACGGGCGGGACGATCACGTCGGCGACGAACGCGCAGGCGGTGACGTACACGGCGGGAGCCTCGGGGAGCGTGAACCTGACGCTCGTCGTGACGAACGCCTCGGGCTGCTCGGCGACCAGTAACGCCACGGCGACCATCAACGCGAACCCGGCGACGCCGACGATCACGACGGCCACGGCGCGCGTCTGCACCTCGACGCTCGGGAACACGGCGTCGGGACCTGCGGGGGCGACGACGTACGCCTGGTCGATCACGGGCGGGACGATCACGTCGGCGACGAACGCCCAGACGGTGACCTACACGGCGGGCGCCTCGGGGAGCGTGAACCTGACGCTCGTCGTGACGAACGCCTCGGGCTGCAGCGCGACGAACTCCCTCGTCCTTCCGATCGATCCCCTCCCGGCGCTCCTCCCGGCGGCGGCGACGGCCTTCGCCGGCACGTTCAACGTCGGCTTCTCCCAGGCCTTCACCGCCTCGGGCGGGACGGGCCCCTTCACCTACACCCTCGCGCCGGCGACGCCGCCGGCCGGCCTGACCTTCGTGGGAGGCGTTCTCTCCGGCACACCCACCGCGACCGGGACCTTCGCATTCACGGTCACGGCCACGAGCGCCGTCGGCTGCTCCTCCACGACGCAGTCCTACAGTCTCACCGTCCGGCCGAACGTCGCGGCGGCCGACTCCTACTCGGGCCTCGGCAACACCCAGCTCTACGTCACCGGCTACGTCGGCGCTCCGACGACGCCGGCCGTGCAGACCGCCACGACGGCGATCGGGAACGACACGCCCGCCGGCGGAGTGGCCGTCGTCGCGCAGACGACCGCATGCACCGGCATCGGCGGCTCGCTCACGATCGACGCTCTCGGCCGCTTCGTCTACACGACTCCCGTCGCGACGATCGGCGTCGCGACGTGCGCCTACACCGCAACGAGCGACACCGGCGCCACCGGGACCCCGGCCACGGCCACGGGCACGATCACGATCACGCTTGCGAACCGGGTCTGGTACGTGAAAAACGATGCGACGGGCGGCGGCCTCGGCCGTTCGAACGACCCGTTCGACACCCTTCCGGAAGCCGAGTCGGCCTCGGTGGCCAGCGACATCATCTTCGTTCACTTCGGGACGACCGGCACGACTCCGATCCCGTCCGGAATCATCCTCAAGGACGGCCAGAAGCTCTGGGGCGAGGGGATCGGCCTCACGGTGGCGCCCTTCGGGACGCTCGTCCCCGCCGGCAGCAGGCCCCGCATCAGCAACGGCAGCGGGGACGCCGTCTCGGTGCCGGCGACGGCGGGAAACCGTCAGAACGTCGAGATCCGCGGCCTCGACCTGACGGGCAGCGTCAACGCGGTCGACGTCACGGCTTCGGGGACCAACGTCGTCGGCGTCACGATCAGCGACAACACGGTCAGCGGGGCGGGCGTCGAGGGGATCGACCTCAACGCCGGCAGCACCGGGGCTTTCGCCGCGACGGTCTCGACGAACGCGATCACCGCGACGGGTAACGGCATCGACGCCCGGACGAGCGCCGCCACGGCGCTGAGCCTCGACATCTCGAACGACACGGTCGTCTCGGCCCTGAACGGGATCCTGATCAGCGGTGCGGGGGGAGGGACCCTCACCATCACCGGCTTCGCGAACAACACCGTCGACGGGAACACGGGCGGTACCGGCATCTCGGTGAACACGGCGAGGTTCGACGCCGACGCCGCCGCCGCCGGATACCAGTCGGTCCTCGGGGGCGCCACCTCGGTCGGCACCTCGGGCAACCCCGTCGGCGCGAGCGGCGTCATCTTCACGAACGTCTCCGGAGACCTGGCCTTCACCGACCTCGACGTCTTCGCGAGCAACGGTTCCGGGCTTCTGATGACGGGGACCGGCGCGGTCAACGCCGGCGCGGGGACCGGGACCCGCGTGACGGTCGGCGCGGGGGTCGGGGTCGTCGAGGCGACGAACGGCCAGGCCGTCGACATCACGAACGCGACGGTCGACCTGCAGCTCTCCTCCATTCGCAGCACGAACAGCCTGCTGACCGGCGTCTCCCTGGTGAGCGTCGCGGACGGCTCCACGCCCGCCGTCTTCTCGGCCGGAGCGGGAAGCGTCATCTTGAACGCCTCCGGTAACGACTTCAACGTCGACGGCGGAAACGCGACGATCAGCTACGCCGGCCCGATCACCAACACGGCCGGGCGGTCCGTCTCGGTGATCAACCGCTCCGCGGACACGGTCACCTTCACCGGCGCGATCTCGGACACCGGCACCGGCGTTTTCCTCAACGCCAACGGCACCTCGGCCATCACGTTCTCGGGCGGGCTCGTCGCGAGCACGGGCGCAAACACGGCCTTCACGGCGACGGGAGGCGGCACGGTCGTCGTCTGCGACGAGAACCCGTGCGGCGCCTCGGGCTCGAACGGCGGACTCGTCAACACCCTCACCACGACCACCGGCACGGCGCTGAACGTCGCGAACACGAGCATCGGCGCGAACGACCTCGAGTTCCGGAGCATCTCCGCGGGCACGGTGGCGAGCGGTCCCGCGAACGGAATCGTGCTGAACGGCACGGGGTCGCTGGGCGGCCTGAAGGTGAAGGGGACTGGGAGCGCCGGGACGGGCGGAACGATCCAGCGCGCGACCGGGCACGGCATCTCGCTCACGAGCACGGAGGCGGTCTCGCTCGAGTCCGTGAACGTCACGAACAACCTCGGGAGCGGGATCGGCGGCACTCTCGTGCGCGGCTCGTCCTGAACGGCTGCTCGATCACGGGCAACGGGGACAACGCGGCCGCCGACGAGTCGGGCGTCAACATCACCGAGCTGACGGGCACCGTGGCCGGCGGAGCGCGGCCGACCCGGTTCGTCAACACGACGATCAGCAACAACTTCGAGTTCGAGGTGCAGGTCACGAACCTCACCTCGAGCGTGAACCTGGACGACTTCCGCCTCGAGAACTGCACGATCTCGAGCAACGGCGCGACGGGTTTCCACGGGAACCTCGTGAGCTTCCTCAACCAGAGCTCCGCCGGGGGGGCGATGACCCTCACCGTGACGGGCGGCAGCTACACGGGGAGCGCGCCGAACACGGCCACAGGAATCATGTGCGACACGAGCTCCACCGGCGGCGGCGACGTGGTCTGCAACGTCACCGGTGCCGGCTTCACGAACAACAACGTCGCCGTCTCGGTCTCCTCGGCCCTCGCGGGCGACCTCACCTTCAACGTGGCCAACAACACGGCCACCTGGAACCGCTCCCACGGCCTGAACCTTTTCGTCGCGGCGAACGCGACGGGAATCGCGGGCGGGCGGTTCGACGGGAACACCGTCGGGACGCAGGGCGTCGCCGGGTCGGGCTCGAGCCTCGGCTACGGGATCCGGGTCCAGAACGAGGGCGTCTCGACGGCGAACCCGGTCCGCGTCGTCATGAACAACAACGTCGTCCAGGAGACGTCGAGCTTCAGCCTCGTCAACGTGAACCAGGGCATCGCCGGCCAGACCTCGAGCACGGCGACGAACCTGACGATCACGAACAACACGCTCCGGAACTCGGCCGCACGCGCCATCGTCGTCCAGCAGAACAACGCCACCGACGCCGACTCGGCCGGACGCACGTGCGTCGACATCTCCGGGAACGTCATGACGAACATTCCCGGGAACGTCGGTGACGGAACGTACATCCGGCTGCGGCGGCTGGACGCAAACAGCGCCCCTGGAGACCTTTTCAACGTGAGGCAGACGAGCGCCGCGAACCTGGCCCTCGTGAACGGAGGCATCGTCGTGGGAGCGATCTCCACTTCGGGGACGATGACGTATAACGGCGGAGCCTGTCCGCAGCCTTGAGTGGAAGGAGGAGCGAAATATGGCTGAACCTTTTCTGTCCGAGATCCGCGTCATGAGCTTCGTGTTCGCCCCGAAGGGATGGGCGCTGTGCAACGGCCAGCTCCTGCCGATCAACCAGAACCAGGCGCTGTTCTCGTTGCTCGGCACGACTTTCGGAGGAGACGGGCGCGTCAACTTCGCCCTGCCCGATCTCAGGGGGCGCGTGCCGATCCACGTCGGGTCCGGACACACCCTGGGCGAGCGGGGCGGCGAGCAGGCGCACACGCTCTCGATCGCCGAGCTGCCGACGCACGCGCACGTGCTGAACGGCTCGAGCGCCGTCGGCAACTCGGTCAATCCCCGGTCCGTCACCAGCGGGAACCTGCTCGCGAAGGACCCGGGAAACGCCTATTCCCACGCAGCCCAGAGCCTGGTCGCGCTGACTCCCGGCTCCGTCGCGAATTCCGGAGGCAGCCAGGCGCACCTGAACATGCAGCCATTCCTGACACTCAGCTTCTGCATCGCCCTCCAGGGCATCTTCCCGAGCCCGACCTGAGGAGACGCACATGGCACAACCCTACGTCGGCGAGATCCGGATGTTCGCGGGGAACTTCGCTCCCGCGGGCTGGATGTTCTGCGAAGGACAGCTCCTGCCGATCTCCGAGTACGAAACGCTCTTTCAGCTCATCGGGACGACGTACGGGGGGGACGGCGAGAGCACCTTCGCCCTCCCGGACCTGCGGGGCCGGATCCCGATCCACCAGGGGAACGGATTCATCCTCGCCGAGACGGGGGGCGTGGAGGAGACGACCCTCACCGTCAGCCAGATCCCCGCGCACAGCCACGCGCTGCTCGGTTCCGGGGCCAACGGCGCGCAGCCGGGCCCGGAAGACAACCTGCCGGCGAGCTCCGTCGTGATCACCCCCTACGCGCCGGAGACCGCGAATGCCCAGATGGCCCCGACGGCCATCTCGTCCGTCGGCGGGAGCCAGCCGCACACGAACTTCCAGCCTTACCTCTGCGTCGACTTCATCATCAGCCTCTACGGCATCTTCCCGTCGCCGACCTGAGCGGGAGGAGGAGAACGCAATGGCAGACCCCTTCGTCGCCGAGATCCGAATCTTCCCGTTCAACTTCGCCCCGAGGGGCTGGGCATGGTGCGACGGCCAGCTGCTCCCCCTTTCCCAGAACACCGCGCTCTTCTCGCTCCTCGGGACCACGTACGGGGGGAACGGGAAGTCGAACTTCGCCCTCCCCGACCTACAGGGGAGGGCCCCGATGCACCCCGGGCAAGGACCGGGGCTCTCGCTGCACGACCTGGGCGAGACGGGAGGGACGGAGACGGTGAGCCTGCTCGAGTCGGAGATACCGGCTCACTCCCATTTCCTCATGGCGTCCGTGGAGGATGGCACACAGGGCACCCTGACCTCGGGGATCACGCTCGCGAACTCGGTGGGGGGGACGCTCTACCAGTCGGTCACGAACGCCAATGTCGTGAACATGAGCCCGAACGCCCTCACCCCTGCCGGCGGCGACCAGCCGCACAACAACCTGCAGCCCTACCTGACCTTCTACTTCAACATCGCGCTGCAAGGCGTCTTCCCGCCGCGGACCTGAGGCGGGATCGAGACGTGGAGACGGGGGCGACGGCGGGGGAGCCGGGGACGGCGACGGGAGCGGCTGGCGTGAGGGCGGTGACCCTGCGCCCCGCGACGCCCGCCGACCGCGACCTCCTCTTCCGCGTCTACGCTTCCACCCGCGACGAGGAGCTCGCCCCCGTTCCCTGGCCTCCCGAGGCGAAGGAGGCGTTCCTGCGCCAGCAGTTCGACGCGCAGGACGCCTGGTGGCGGTCGAACTACTCCGGGGCGACGTTCGAGGTGGTCGTCGTCGGCGGGCGCGACGCCGGGCGGCTCTACCTCTGGGAAGGCCCGGCGGAGATCCGGGTCGTCGACGTGGCGCTTCTGCCCGAGGCGCGGCGCTCCGGAGCCGGGACGACGCTGCTGCGCGAGGTCCAGGCGCGCGCGGCGGCGGCGGGGAAGTCCGTGACGATCCACGTGGAGCGGATGAACCCCGCCCTCGCGCTCTACGAGCGGCTCGGCTTCCGCCTCGTCGAGGACAAGGGGGTCTACCTCTTCCTGTCGTGGGGCGCCGATGCGGTCAGTTGAAGACCGCCTCGTAACGCATCCGGCCCTCTTTCGGCCCGAGCGGCACGAGGAAGACTTCCTGCGTCCCGAGGACGGGATGCGCCAGCTCCCAGATACGCTGGGGCAGGACGGGCCGGAGAGGGCCGAGAAAGACGAGCGAGAACGGCTCGGTGCGAAGACCGGGGACGCCGGGCCTCGGCTCCCGGATCCCGTGCGGTTCGACGTCCTCGAGCGTCAGCTCGAGGGAGCCGTCGGGGAAAGAGATGCGGAACGCCGTTCCGACGTGGGGCGTGAAGGTGGTCGGGGTGGGCGTCTCGGTCAAGGGGGCCTCCGCGAGCGGGGAGGATGCCTGCGTCCGGGGCCTTCGACAAGGGCGGGCTCCGGCGAAGCGTCGGTAAACGGCATAGACTTGGAGTGAGGCCCGCGACGGGGGAGGAGTGACATGGAACTGACGAGGAAATCTTTTGTTTCGGGCACCGCGATGGGCCTGGCGGGCCTGACCTTCTTCCCGGCCGGGGCGCTCGCGGCGGAGCTGGCCGGCTCGAGCAAGGGGGCGGCCGGACTGCGGTCCGCTGTCGGTCAGACGTTCTACGCGCAGGGCGCGAAAGGCGTCGCCGTCTCCCTCGTCCTCGATCGCGTGGTCGACGCCGGGTCGAACGCCACGACGGAGCAGTACACCCTCTACTTCCGGGCCGACGGGAAATACTCCCTGACCACGGGAACGTGGACCCTCGCTCCCGCCAAGGGGGGCGTCAGCTACGACGTCTTCCTCGTCCCGACCGGGAGCGGCGGGAAGCGTGGCGCGCTCTACCGCGCCGATTTCTGCCTCCTGACGGCCTCCCGCTGATCCCGCGGGCGCGGCCGGCCGCGCCTCAGAAGGCGCGGACCACGAAGACGGAGCCGTCTTCGAGAAGGACGTAGAGACGCCCTTCGGGGCCTCGCGCGAGGTCGACGATCGGGGGTACGCCCGCCCCCTCCTCCTTCCCGAGGAGGAGCGCGAGCGCTTCACGCGAGAGAGCCGCGAGCGGTGTGCCGTCCGGAAGGAATCGCGCCAGGACCGTCCCTTCGGGGGTGCGGGACTCCGCCCCGATCCAGAGGAGCCCCTCTCCGTCGAAACGGCAGGCGGAAGGGGCGTCGACGGCGTCGCTTCCCGCGCCCCTTTTCGCCGGGAAGGGGAGCGGGCCCTCCTCTCCCGCGAAGAAGACGCGGCGCGCCCCTCCCACGGCGACGACGGCGTGGATCACGCCGCGCCCGTCGGCGTCGAACGAGAGGATCCGGGATCCTCCCGGCCCGACGGTCCTCGCCGGGCCGGGCCGGGCTTCGTCGAAAGCGAGGACGGCGTTTCCGGACGCGGCGCGGAGGACGTTCTTCGAGTCGATCCTCAGAGCCGTCACGGGCCGCCCCGCGTCGAGAGTTGCGGGGCGCGCGACGCCGGGCCGGTGGACTTCGATCACCTGGCTCCCGGTGGAGACGAAGAGATCTCCGTTGCGCGGGCGGAGCGCGATTCCGGCCGGCGGCGCCGATGGGCGGGCGGCCTCGAACGGGGCCGCCGCGGACGTCGCGGACGTCGCCGCAAAGCGCAGGACGCGCCCGACGCCCCCGGTGGCGAGGTAGAGCCGCCCGGACCGGTCGGCGTCGAGGGCGACGGGCGAAACGGCCCCGGCGACGGCGACGGCCGGCTCGGCGGCGAGCCCGCGGACGGAGCCGAGGAGCGTCGTCAGGAAGACCTCTTCGCCGAGAGGAATGGGTGAGAGGTCGAAGGAGAGGGTGGGCGACGTCTCTCCGGCCAGGAGGTCGCCGAAGGCGAGGGGCTCCTTCAGGGACACCGGTCCCGTTGCGGAGGCGCCCTGCTCGGAAGGCTTCGCACCGGTCTCCGTAGCCGATTCGAAATCGAGCGTCAGTCCGGCGAGGAGGAGGCCGGAGTCATTTCGGAGCCGCGCCTGGCCGCGGAGGCTCGCGCCGTCCGCCTCCAGCCCCGAAAGCTCGAGCCGGAGCGCTCCCTTCGCGCCCGGAACCTTCAGGAGAAACGGGCCGGCGGCGAGGAGATCTCCGTTTCCCTTCATCGCGACGGCGAACGCGAGGCCGGGCACGGGCGGCCGGTCTGCCGGCCGGGTCACGCCGGAGGCGATGCCGGACCCGAGGGCGAGGCAGAGGAGCAGGAGCGTGGCAAGCCGTCTCACGTGTCGATGGTAGCCGCCCGGCGCTCCTGGCGTGGGATGATTCCGTCCCCACCGAAGATGAAGACCGCTCTCCAGGAGAGTCTCCCCATGAAACAGATTCCGACCGACCTCGTCTCTGCGTTTTTCCTCGCGTGTGCGCTCGCCGCCGTCCTGGCCCCGCGCGGCGCCCGGGCCGAGAGCCGCCTCGCCTACCCGCCGACGCGCACGGTCGACGCGAAGGACGTGCTGCACGAGGTGCCGGTGCCCGACCCGTACCGCTGGCTCGAGGACGCCTCCTCCGCCGAGGTGAAGACGTGGATGACGGCGCAGGACGACCTCGCCCGAAAGGAGCTCGGAAAGCTCCCGCTCCGCGAGAAGCTCCTGGCCCGCCTGAAGCAGCTCGCCTACATCGACTCGGTCTCGGCTCCGGTCCGGCGCGGCGCCTTCACGTTTCTCCAGAGGCGCCACGCGACGAAGGAGAAGTCCGTCGTCTACTGGAAGGACGGGAAGGGGGGCGAGGAGAAGGTCCTCTTCGACCCGAACACCTGGTCGAAGGACGGGAGCGCGTCCCTCGGCGACTGGCAGCCGTCGTGGGACGGCACGCGTGTCGCGTACCAGGTGAAGGCGAACAACTCCGACGAGGCGACGCTCCGGGTCGTCGACGTGGCGACCGGAAAAGTATCCGAGGTCGACGTGATCGAAGGAGGCAAGTACGCGAGCGCCTCCTGGACGCCCGACGGGAGCGGCTTCTACTACACCTGGCTTCCCACCGACCCGAAGATCCCGGTGGACGAGCGCCCGGGATACCAGGAGGTCCGCTTCCACCGGCTCGGCGAGGACCCGAAGCGCGACCGCGTCGTCCACGGCCGGCTCGGCGACCCGACGGCGTTCGTCGCCACGGTCGTCTCGCGCGACGGGCGCTGGCTCGTCCTCTCCGTCCAGCACGGCTGGTCGTCGGCGGACGTCTCCTTCCGGGACCTGTCGGACCCGAAGCAGGCCGACCGGTGGACTCCGCTCGTCGTCGGGACGGAGTCCCACTGGAGCGTGGAGGTCTTCCGGGACCGGTTCTACGTGACGACGGACGACGGAGCCCCGAGAGGGCGCGTCTACGAGGTCGACCCCGCGAGGCCGGCCCGGAAGGCGTGGCGCGAGGTCGTCCCCGAACGCCCCGACGCCACCATCGCGGGCACGGCGCTCCTCGGAGGGCGCCTCGCGATCAACTACCTGAAGGACGCCTCCTCGCTTCTCGAGGTCCGCGAGCTCGGCGGCGCGCTCGTGCGCGAGGTCAAGCTCCCGTCCCTCGGGACCGTCGGGGGGCCTTCGGGCCTCGCCGAGGACGACGAGGCGTACTTCACCTTCGAGTCGTACACGACGCCGCGGCAGATCTATTCCATGTCGATGAAGACGGGGAAGCTCGAGCTCTTCGCGAAGCTGAACGTCCCGGTCGACCCCAGCCCCTACGTGGTCGAGCAGGTCTTCTTCCCGTCGAAGGACGGGACGAAGGTCTCCATGTTCCTCGTCCACCGGAAGGACCTGAAGCGGGACGGGAAGTCCCGCGCGATCCTCTACGGCTACGGCGGCTTCCAGGTGAGCGAGACGCCCGACTTCTCGGCGCTCCTCTACCCGTGGCTCGAGGAGGGGGGCGTCTGGGCGGCGGTCAACCTGCGCGGCGGAGGCGAGTACGGCGAGGAGTGGCACAAGGGCGGGATGCTCCTGAAGAAGCAGAACACCTTCGACGACTTCCTCGCCGCGGCCCGCTGGCTCTCGAAGGAGAAGGTGACGAGCGCCGACCGGCTCGCGATCTACGGAGGCTCCAACGGCGGGCTCCTGGTGGGGGCCGCGATGACGCAGGAGCCGAAGGCCTTCTCCGCGGTTCTCTGCGCCGTCCCGCTCCTCGACATGGTCCGCTACCACCTCTTCGGCTCGGGCCGGACCTGGATCAGCGAGTACGGCTCGGCCGAGGACCCGAAGCAGTTCGAGGCCCTTCGCGCCTATTCCCCCTACCAGGCCGTGAAGAAGGGGACCGCCTACCCCGCGACGCTCCTCCTCTCGGCCGACAGCGACGACCGGGTCGACCCGATGCACGCGCGCAAGTTCGCGGCCGCGCTCCAGGCGGCTTCGACGGGCGGGCCGGTCCTCCTGCGGATCGAGAGGAACGCGGGGCACGGGGGCGCCGACATGGTGAAGTCCTCCGTCGAGTCCCGCGCCGACGAGTACGCCTTCGTCCTGGCGCACACGAAAGGGAACTGAGTCGTCATGAGAGCACTCTCCACGCTCCTCGCCGTCGTACTCGCCGCCTCCTTCCCGGCGCTCGCAGAGGAGAAGGGCCCCTCGAAGGGCTCGTCCGGTACGAAACCGGCCTCGGCGGAGAAGACGCCGGACCCCTTCTCGGCCGGGACGTTCGCCGGGCTCGAGCTGCGCGATCTCGGGCCGGCGATCACTTCGGGGCGCGTCGGCGACCTCGCCGTCGACCCGGTCCGTAAGGGGACGTACTACGTCGCCGTCTCCTCGGGCGGCGTCTGGAAGACGACGAACTGGGGGACCACCTTCGCCCCGGTCTTCGACGACCAGGGCTCCTTCTCCATCGGCTGCGTGACGCTCGACCCGACGAATCCGCTCGTCGTCTGGGTCGGGACGGGCGAGAACAACAGCCAGCGCAGCGTCGGCTACGGCGACGGCGTCTACCGCTCTCCCGACGGCGGGAAGAGCTGGGAGAACGTCGGGCTGAAGGCCTCGGAGCACATCGGGAGGATCCTCGTCCACCCGAAGGACGGCCGGATCGTCTACGTCGCTGCGCAGGGGCCGCTCTGGGCCGACGGCGGGGACCGCGGGCTCTACAAGTCGACGGACGGCGGAAAGACGTGGAAGGCCGTCCTGACGATCTCCGGCAGGACCGGCGTCAGCGACGTCTGGATGGACCCCCGGAATCCGGACGTCCTGTACGCCGCCGCCTACCAGCGCCGCCGGCACGTCTTCACGCTCATCAACGGCGGACCGGAGAGCGGGATCCACAAGTCGACCGATGGCGGGGTCTCGTGGACGAAGCTGACGAACGGCCTCCCGAAGGGGGACGTCGGCCGGATCGCCCTCGCCGTCCCGCCGGCCGCCCCCGACACCGTCTACGCCCTCGTCGAGGCACGAGGCAAGGATGGCGGCTTCTACCGCTCCCTCGACGCAGGGATGAGCTGGGAGAAGCGCGGCGACTACTCGACGACCTCGGCCCAGTACTACCAGGAGCTCTTCCCCGACCCGAAGGATGCGGACCGCGTCTACTCGATGGACACCTACATGCAGGTGACGGACGACGGCGGGAAGACGTGGCGGAACGCGGGCGAGAAGGCCAAGCACGTCGACAACCACGCGCTCTGGATCGACCCCGAGAACCCGGACCACCTCCTGAACGGCAACGATGGCGGCATCTACGAGTCGTGGGACCGCTGTGCGACCTGGCAGTTCCGGACGAACCTCCCCGTCACGCAGTTCTACCGGGTGGCGGTCGACGACGCGAGGCCCTTCTACAACGTCTACGGCGGGACGCAGGACAACTACACGCTCGGCGGCCCGTCGCGGACCGACAACGCGCACGGGATCCGGAACGAGGACTGGTTCGTCACGCAGACGGGCGACGGCTTCTTCGCCGCCGTCGAGCCGGGCAATCCCGACATCGTCTACTCCGAGGCGCAGCACGGCGCCCTCGTGAGGTTCGACCGGAAGACGGGCGAGCAGGTCGACATCCAGCCCCAGCCGGCACCCGGCGACGCGCCCCTGCGCTGGAACTGGGACTCGCCGCTGATCATCTCGCCCCACTCTCCGACGCGGCTCTGGTTCGCGGCGCAGAGGGTCTTCCGGAGCGAGGACCGCGGCAACAGCTGGAAGGCCGTCAGCCCGGACCTGACGCGGCAGACGGACCGGAACCGTCTCCCGGTGATGGGGCGCGTCTGGAGCGTCGACGCGGTCGCCAAGAACGCCTCGACGTCGTTCTACGGGAACATCGTCTCCCTCGTCGAAAGCCCGAAGAAGTCCGGCCTCGTCTACGCCGGGACCGACGACGGCCTCGTCCAGGTGACGGAGGACGGCGGAGGGAGCTGGCGGAAGTTGGAGAGCGTGCCGGGGGTCCCGGAGACGACCTTCGTCGCGGATCTCGCGGCCTCGCCGCACGAGGCGGACGTCGTCTACGCCGCCTTCGACAACCACAAGCGGGGCGACTTCAAGCCCTACCTCCTCCGGAGCGCGGACCGCGGGAAGAGCTGGACCTCCATCGCCGGGGACCTCCCCGCGCGCGGGACGGTTTACACCGTGGCCGAGGACCCGAAGAAGCCGGGGCTCCTCTTCTGCGGCACCGAGTTCGGCCTCTTCTTCACGGCCGACGGCGGGAAGAAGTGGATCCGGCTGAAGGGCGGGATGCCGACGATCAACGTCCGTGACCTCGCCTTCCAGGAGCGCGAGAACGACCTCGTCGTCGCGACGTTCGGCCGCGGCTTCCGGATCCTCGACGACGTGACGCCGCTGAGACTCGCCACCCCCGAGACGCTCGCGAAGGAAGCGACGCTCTTCCCGGTCCGCGACGCCTGGGCCTACGTCCCGAAGGTGCCGTACGGTCTCAAGGGGAAGGCGTTCCTCGGCGAGTCGTTCTACGCGGCCTCCAATCCGCCGCTCGGGGCGGTCTTCACCGTCTACCTGAAGGACGACCTGAAGGGGCGGAAGAAGGTGCGGCAGGAGGCGGAGAAGGAGAAGGCGAAGAAGGGCGAGGACGTCTTCTACCCGACCTGGGAGGAGCTCCGTGCCGAGGACCGCGAGGAGGAGCCGACGCTCCTTTTCACCGTCGCGGACGAGGCCGGAAACGTCGTGCGGCGGCTCTCGACCCCGGGCAAGGCGGGGTTCTCGCGCGTGGCGTGGGACCTGCGCCTTCCCTCTCCGAACCCGACGGAGCTGAAGGAGAAGGAGGCGGACGTCTTCAGCGCCGGTCCGCGCGGCCCGATGGTCGCGCCCGGGACCTACCGCGTCTCCCTGGCGAGGAAGGCCGACGGCGTGGTCACGACGCTCGGCGAGCCGCAGTCGTTCGCCGTCGTTCCGCTCGGCGCGTCCTCGCTCGGGCCTGTCGACCGGTCGGCGGTCCAGTCCTTCGCGAAGAGAACGGCCCGCGTCCAGCGCGCGGCCCTCGGTGCCGTCGAGGCGGCGAAGGAGGCGAAGACGCGCCTCGACCACCTCGAGAAGGCGCTCGTGGAGACCCCGGCCGCCGGGCCCGAGCTCCTCGCGGAGACGCGGAGGCTGCGGCTGGCGCTCTCCGACCTCGACGTCGCGCTGAACGGCGACCGGACGCTCGGAAGGCGGAGCGAGCCGGCGCCGCCGGGGATCGTCGACCGGGTGCAGAACGTCGTCTCCGGGCACTGGTCGACGACGACGGCTCCGACGGCGACGCAGGAGCGCGAGGTGGAGACGGCGGCGGCTGGTCTGGAGATCGCGCTCGCGACGCTCCGGTCGATCGTGAAGGAGCTCACGCTCCTCGAGGCGAAGGCCGAATCGGCCGGCGCGTCCTGGACGCCCGGGCGGATACCGGAGCTGGGGTAGGGAAAAAGAGCGGGGCCTCGTTCGAGGCCCCGAAGGAGGTTGGAACTCAGGAGCGGCTCGTAGGACCTTCCTTCGTTTCGAGGAGAAGGATGGGCCCGGGCCGCCGGGCGGAAAAGGCACGAGGGACGAAGCCGCGAAAAACGAGGACGACAGCCTCGTCCTCAGCGGTCCGAGGCCTCCATTCCGGGGGACGTCCCGCTCGAGGAGCCTTCTCCCGACCGGGAGGCGTCGCGGCCGCTCGGGTTCTCCCTGTCCGCGAGCGCCCAGTCGATCGTCGGTGTCCAGTAGCGCGAACGGACGAGAGCGACCGTGCCGTCTGGGTCGGCGCGGTAGATCGCCCACCGGCTGATCGTGTAGACGGGGAGCCTCAGCCGCGACGCCACGTCCTGGTCGAGGACCGACGGTCGGGGGGGGCGGTCGGCGGGATGAGTGTGAAGGAGCGCGACGGTCCCGGTCGGAAGCGGTCCCCGCCATCTCTGGCCGTTCTCCCGGTCCGGCGGGGGCCAGTGGACGAGGCTCTCCGTGCCGTCCGGACCCAGGACGAGCCAGGCGGCTTCCTCGTACTGGAGCATTCCGTACCCGGATCCGCGGAGGAGACGAACGAAGCTCGCGTCGCGGAAGGGCCACGCGCCGGCCGGAGAAGCCGCGGCGGCGAAGGCGAGGAGAGCGGCGAGGGGAGCGCAGCGTTTCGTTCTCATGCGGCAAACCTGCGGTCCGGTTTTCCTCCGATCCACGAGAACGGGACGAAGCGCCCGATTCGAGGGAGGAGACCTCCGATCGACCCGAAGGGACGAAGCTGTCCCTGATTCCGGGGGCTTCGTCCTCGCCGTCCCTGCCGGAAGGCTTCTCGTCCCTTAAGTGTTTTCCCGAGAGCGGCCCGGACCGATCTTTCCAGCCTCACGTGCCCCGGGCCCTGGTCGAGCTCCTTCTCGAAACGGGTGCAGGGCCAGCTCACGAGCCCTGACCGCCTCCACGAGGAGGGCGGCCGGGGCGCAGGAGGATTTTTCGATGGCTGGAAAACGGATACTGGCGCTCCTCGTCCTCTCCCTCTGGTGCGCAGGCACGGCGGTCGCACAGGGAGTCCCGCAGGCGACCCTTTCGGGCCGCGTCGTCAACGACGGCCTGGCTCTGCCGGGGGTCGCCGTGACGGTGAAGTCCCCTGCGCTCCAGGGGGTCCGGACCACCGTGACGTCGACGAACGGCGACTACGTCGTACCGCTCCTTCCTCCGGGCGAATACGCCGTCACGTTCGCTCTCCAGGGATTCCAGCCCGTCACGCGGCAGGTCAAGCTCTCCGCGGCCCAGTCGACCCGCACCGATGTCGTCCTGAGCCTGGCGTCGATCGAGGCGACCGCGATCGTCGTCGCGCAGTCGGAGACGATCTCGCAGTCCGGGCAGGCCGCGACGACCTACACGTCCGAGCTGATCGGCAAGCTCCCGGTGACGCGGACGCTCGCCACGACGGTGAACCTGGCCCCCGGCGTGAACCGGAACGGGCCCGCCGCCTCGATCACGATGTCCGGCGCGCAGTCCTTCGAGAACCTCTTCCTCGTGAACGGCGTGGTCGTGAACGAGAATCTGCGCGGTCAGCCCCTCGACCTCTTCATCGAGGACGCCGTCCAGGAGACGACGACCTCCACGGCCGCCATCTCCGCGGAGTACGGCCGGTTCCAGGGGGGCGTCGTGAACGCGCTGACGAAGTCGGGCGGGAACAGCTTCAGCGGCTCCTTCCGGACGACGTTCACGAACGACGACTGGATCGCGCCGACCTCCTTCAACGAGCAGCGCGTCAAGAAGGTCGTCCCGACCTACGAGGCGACGCTCGGCGGGTTCCTCTGGAAGGACCGCGCCTGGTTCTTCGGGGCGGGGCGGACCTTCGAGCGCGAGGAGTCGCGCGGGACCGCCGTCCTGGCGACCCCCTACACGCGCACCGACGACGAGACCCGGCTCGAGGCGAAGCTGACGGTCAACGCCGGCCCGAGCCACACGCTCCGGGCCTCGTACCTGAGCATCGACGCCAAGCGCAAGAACGACCTCTTCTCGGGGGCGATGGACCTCGCGAGCCTCAGTGACCGGGAGGACCCTCAGCAGCTCTTCTCGGCGAACTACAACGGGGTCCTCTCCGACAGCTTCTTCCTGGAAGCCCAGTACTCCCGCCGGGACTGGGAGGTCGCGAAGGGGAACGGGGCGAAGACGACCGACCTGATCGGCGGGACGATCCTGCGCGACCGCTCGAGGTCCGGCAGCCCCCGCTACCATTCGCCCACGTTCTGCGGGGTCTGTGACACGGAGACGCGCGACAACGACAACGTCCTGGCGAAGGCGACCTGGTTCCTGTCGACGAAGTCGCTCGGGTCGCACAACCTCGTGGGGGGCGTCGACCTCTTCGACGACCAGCGGTTCGCGAACAACCACCAGTCGGGGAGCGACTACCGGATCCTCGGGACGTCGGCGATCTACCAGGGGGCCGACATCTACCCGCGCATCGCCTCGGGCTCGACCTTCATCCAGTGGTGGCCGATCTTCGAGGGGTCGAAGGGGAACAGCTTCCAGACCCTCTCGGTTTTCGTGAACGACTCCTGGCAGCTGAACGACCGGCTCTCATTCAACGTCGGCGCCCGCTGGGACAAGAACCAGGGGAAGAACGCCTCGGGCCTCACCGTGGCCGACGACAGCCAGCTGAGCCCGCGCGTCGGAGCGGCGTGGGACGTCCGCGGCAACGGCGCCCTCAAGCTCACGGCCTCCTTCGCGCGGTACGTGGCGGCGATCAACAACGCGATCGGCGACTCCTCCGCGGGGGGCGGCAACCCTTCCTTCTTCGAGTGGATCTACCGCGGGCCGGCGATCAACCCCGACCCGAACGCCACGACCCTCGTCTCCCAGGACGAGGCGATCCGCCGGACCTTCGACTGGTTCTTCGCCAATGGCGGGCGCGACCTGCCGCTGCGCCAGGGCGACGTCTCCGGCGTGACGACGGTGATCCGGGGCTCGCTGAAGTCGCCCTCGACCGACGAGCTCGCGGTCGGCGCCACGTTCCGCCTCGGCAGCCGCGGAACCCTCCGGACGGACGGGATCTGGCGAAAGGCGCACGACTTCTACTCGACGCGGGTCGATACGTCGACCGGCACGGTCTACGTGCCGCAGATCGACTCGGAGCTCGACCTCGGCGTCGTCGAGAACACGAATGACCTGGAGCGCGAGTACCGCGCCCTCCAGACGCAGTTCGCCTACCGCCCGCTCGAAGGGCTCTCCGTCGGCGGCAACTGGACCTGGTCGACCCTCCGGGGGAGCTTCGACGGCGAGACGCTCAGCAGCGGTCCGGTCACGGGCTCCGACGCCTACTACCCCGAGTATTCCGCGGCCGGCTGGTCGCGCCCCGTCGGGTACCTCTCGACGGACCAGCGGCACAAGGTGAGGCTCTGGGCGAACTGGGAGGTCCCGCTTCCGGGGCACTTCGGCCGGGTCGGCCTCGGTCTCCTCCAGGCGATCGACAGCGGACTTCCCTACGATGCCCAGGCGCTCATCGACACCGACGCCTACGTGACGAATCCCGGCTACGTCACCCCCGACACGCAGCCCACCTACTACTTCACGGCGCGCGGCGCCTACCGGACGCCGACGGTGACGCAGACCGACCTCTCCCTCAACTACGCCCTTCCCTTCGCCGCGCTCGGCGCGAGCATCGAGCTCTTCGTCCAGCCCCAGGTCGCGAACGTCTTCAACCAGCAGGAGATCGCGACGACCGACTCCCGCTACTTCGACACGTCGGTCACGACGGCCGTCACGAACGCGGCCCTGCAGCCGTTCGACCCGGCCACCCAGACGCCGGTGGAAGGGGTTCACTGGAAGAAGGGGGCTCGCTTCGGCCAGGCGACGAACGGCCTCGCCTTCCAGACACCCCGGACCTACCGGATCTCGGTCGGTCTCCGGTTCTAGCCCGTCCGTTCCGGGGGCCGGGGCGATGGCGCTCCGGCCCCCGAATGGGGGGATCTCCGCTCCCGCGGCGCGCGCTCAGGCTCCCTGTGCGCGCCGTCCGAGCTTGCGCAGGGCGCCGGTCCAGAGCTCGGCTTCGCGCGGCGTGAGCCGCGACCGGAGGAGAGGGGCGAGGAGCTCGGGGAGGACGGCGTCGTCGTCTCTTCCGAGGTAACCCGACGCGGCGAGCGCGGCGGCCATCTCCGCGCGGAGGCGGCCCAGGGCGGGCGCCCCCGCCGCCGGCGCGGGTCCGGTTCGGGTCGAAACGGGCGTCGCCGCCAGGAGCGCGAGGGAGGCGGCCACGGCCTGGGCGAGGTTCAGGACAGGGAAGCCGGGAAGGGTCGGAATGGCCAGGCGCCCCGAGGCGCGGCGCACCTCGTCCGTCGTCAGCCCCGAGCGCTCGGGGCCGAACGCGAGGACGAGGCGTCCGTCCCGGGCCGCGCGCCGGGCGGCGGCCCAGCTCCAGGCCGGCGGCAGGCCCCGGGAGCTCCGCCCCCGGAGCGACGAGAGGGCCAGGAGGGCGGACGCCCCGTCTTCCGCCTCGTCCCACGAGGAAAGGCGGGGGGCGGCGTCGAGGAGGTCCTCGGCCCCGGAGGCGAAAGCCCGGGCGTCCTCGTGCGCGGAGTCGGCCCGCGGGTCGAGAAGGAGGAGCCCCGCGCCGAAGGCCTTGCACGCCCGCGCTGCCGAGCCGAGGTTGCCGGGGCTGTGGGGTCTGGCGAGGAGGACGGCGACGCTCACGGGCGGATCATCTTCCAAAGGCGCGGGACTCTCGTCCAGAATGCCGCCCATGGCACGTGAGAGAACCGAAGGCGAGCAGAAAGCCGTCGAAACGATCCTGAGGGCCCTCGCCCACAACCTTCAACGGCTCCAGGAAGAGGCGGAGATGCAGGCGCTGCGGGGCGAGGTCGAGCCCGGCGTGGAGAAGGGGCTCGCGATGGCCCTGCGCGAGACGAACAACATGCTCCCGCGCCGCAAGCGGGTGAAGTGAACGGGGCGGTCGAGACCGTGAGCGAGGTGACGAGGAAGATCGCCGCGGCGGCCGCAGGTCCCGGCGTGCCCCACGCCGGCGGCGTCGAGGAGCTCGTTCCCCTCGATCCGGACCACCCCGGCTTCAAGGATCCCGTCTACCGGGCGCGGCGCGACGCGATCGCGAGGCTGGCGCTGGAGTACACGGACGGCGATCCCCTGCCGCATGCGGAGTACACCGAAGAGGAGCACGCCGTCTGGCGAACGGTCTGGGAGCACCTCGCCCCCCTCCACGAGCGGGCCGCCTGCCGGGAGTGGAAGGAGAGCTCCGCGGCGCTCTCCCTCGACCGCGAGAGGGTGCCGCAGCTGGCCGAGGTGAACGAGGCGCTGAGGCGCGGTGCGGGCTTTCGGATGCTGCCGGTCGCCGGTCTCGTCTCGGGGCGGATGTTCCTCGGGATGATGGGGAAGGGCGTCTTTCTCTCGACCCAGTACATGCGCCACCACTCGGTGCCGCTCTACACGCCGGAGCCCGACGTCGTCCACGAGCTCGTGGGGCACGCCGCGAGCCTTTTCCACCCGGGGCTGGTGAAGCTCTCCCGCCGCTTCGGCGAGGCGGCCTGGCGCGTCGACGACGCCGCGTTGAAGCGGCTCGAGCTGGTCTACTGGTACACGCTCGAGTTCGGGCTCGTCGAGGAAGGGGGCGAGCGAAAGGCGGTGGGCGCGGGGCTCCTCTCCTCGTTCGGCGAGCTGGGGGGGATCGAGGCTCACGCCGGGATCCGGCCCCTCGACTGCGACCTGGCGGCCTCCATTCCCTACGACCCGACGCAGTACCAGAAGCTCCTCTTCGTCTCGCCTTCCTTCGACCGGATGGTGGACGACGTCTGCGCCTGGCTGGACCGGCAGTGACCCCCGGCCGATGACGCGCCTCTTCGACCTCTCTCCGCCCCTTTCCGCGCGCCTCGCCGTCTGGCCGGGAGACGTGCCCTTCTCGAGGACCGTCACGTCGCTCCCCGACGGGATGACGTTCTCGTCGATCACGACGACGCTGCACCTCGGCTCCCACGCCGACGCGCCGCTCCATCTCGTCCCGGGGGCCGCCGCGATCGACGAGGTCCCCCTCGAGACGTGGATCGGGCCGTGCCAGGTCGTCGAAGCGCGCGTCGCGCCGCGGGGGCGGGTCCGCCTCGAGGACCTCGCCGAGCCTCCCTCGGCGCCGCGCCTCCTCTTGAAGACGGGGACGTTCCGCGACCGCGAGAGCTTCACGGGCGACTTCGCCGGCCTCGACCCGTCGCTCGCCGCGGAGCTCGCCGCCCGCGGCGTCGTCCTCGTCGGGATCGACACGCCATCGGTGGACCCGTACGAGGACGACGCGTTCGAGGCGCACCGGGCCCTCGTCCGCGCCGGTATCGCCTGGCTCGAAGGTCTCGTCCTGGCGCACGTCCCGCCGGGCCGGTACGACCTCGTGGCGTTGCCTCTCCGGATCGAGGGGGGCGACGGATCGCCGGTGCGCGCGGTCCTCGTCGCGCCCTGAGGGCTCCCCGGAGTTTCCGCCACGGATCCGAAAAGCTGCGAAAATCGAAATCTTGGACATGCGAAGTGTCGACCGCATGAAGCAGCAGATGCTCCGGGACGCCGTCCGGGAGAACCTGGCGGTGATCGAGGGCCGGCCTCCGGCCCCCGTCCGGCGGGAGGGGCGGTGGGCGCGCCGCGTCGTCCGCGCCGTCGCCCTCGTGGCCGTTCCCCTCGCCCTCTTCGCCTCGATCAACGCCTTCTCGGGCGGCGGCTCCTCTTCACCCGAGGTCGTCGTCGTCCCGCAGCGGACGGTCGCGCCGCCGCCGACCGAGCCGGGCCTGGAAGCCGTCTCCTGGCCTGCTCCGAAGTCGATCGACCCCACTCTCTTCCATCTCGACGTGAAGACGATCGTCCTCGATGCCGGGCACGGCGGGTCGGACCCCGGGGCCCTCTCCTCCGACGGCCTCGTCGAGAAGCAGATCGCGTTCGACATCGCCGACAGGGTCCGGGTCCGCCTCGGCGGCGGTCTCTTCCAGGTCGTCATGACGCGCAACGGCGACGAGACCGTCTCGCTCAGGGAGCGGGCCCGGCGGGCCCGCGCGGCCGGCGGGGACGTCTTCGTCTCGATCCATCTGAACTCGATTCCCAGGCCTGACGAAGGCGGAGTCGAAACGTACTTCCTCGGCCCCACCGACGACCCGGCGATCCGGCAGCTCGCCAGCGCCGAGAATGGCTCCTCGGGCTATTCTCTTTCGGATTTCAGGGGTCTTCTGGAGGGTGTCTACGTGGACGTACGCCAGGCGGAATCGAGGAAGCTCGCCGAGTCGGTCCAGGGCGAGCTCGTCTCCTCGCTCCGCAAGATCACACCCGGGGTCGTGGACAGGGGCGTCAAGAGCGCTCCGTTCGTCGTCCTCATCGCTTCCGAGATGCCGGGGATCCTCGCGGAGGTCTCCTGCGTCTCGCACGCGGAGGAGGCGCGTCTCCTGCGGGACGCGGCGTTCCGGGAAGCCATCGCCGAGGCGCTCGCGCGGGGTGTGCGCGCCTGGGCCGACTCACGAAACCTCGCGGGAGCGGGAAGGAGCGGGAACGGATGAGCGAGAAGAAGGACGTCCTCCACGTCGGGATCGACCTCGGAACGTCGCGCAGCGCGATCGCGGCCTCGAACGGGGAGCGGCACGTCGTGGAGAGCTACGTCGGCTGGCCCGTCGACATGGTCGCCCGCAAGGTCGTGAAGAAGGCGGTCCTCTTCGGGCACGAGGCGCTCGAGAACCGTCCGATGCTCGACCTGCACCGCCCGCTGGAGAGGGGCCTCATCAAGGAAGGCTCCCCCAAGGCGGAGGCGGCGGTCCGCGAGCTCCTCGGGCACCTCATCTCGAGGGCGGGGGGAACCGGGAAGATGGTCCACGCGGTCGTCGGCGTCCCGGCCGAGGCGATGCGGGTCTCCCGCCAGCACCTGCGCAACGCCGTGAAGGGAGTGGCCGACAGCCTGCTCCTCGTCTCGGAGCCGTTCGCGGTCGCCTACGGAATGGACGCCCTCCTCCACACGATGATCATCGACATCGGAGCCGGAACGAGCGACTTCTGCGTGATGAACGGCCGCTACCCGACCGACGACGACCAGCGGACGCTGACCCACGCGGGCGACTCGGTCGACGAGCAGCTCGCCCTCCAGGTCCGGGCCCGCCACCCCGAGGCGAACTTCTCGATCCACATGGTGCGCGACTGGAAGGAGCGTTTCAGCTTCGTCGGCGAGCCGAAGGGGCCCGTCGTCGTGGAGGCGCCGGTCCGCGGTAAGCCGACGAGCCTGGAGATCACCGGCGAGATGAAGAAAGCCTGCGAGAGCCTCGTAGGGCCGCTCTCGGAGACGATGCTCGACCTCCTCTCGCGCGTCGACCCGGAGTACCAGCAGCGCGTGAGAAACAACGTCGTCCTGGCGGGGGGCGGGTCGCAGATCCCCGGCCTTGCCGCCGCGCTCGAGAGGGTTCTCGAGGACGTCGGGGGCGGGAAGGTGCGCTCCGTGGAGGACCCCGTCTTCGCCGGGGCCAACGGCTCCCTGGCGATCGCAGCCGACGCTCCCGAGGGCGACTGGGAGCGTCTCGCGGGATGAGCGGAGAGGATCTCACCTCCTCGCGCGTCCGGCGCATGCTCCCTTCGGTCTCCGAAGTCCTGAAAGAGCTGACGGCCCGTGCCCAGATCGAGCCCGAGATCGCCTTCCGCGCGGCGCGAGAGGTCTGCGCCGAGGAGCTGAAGCGGATCCGGGACGCGGGAGGAGACAGCGTTCCGCTGGAGGACCTCGTCCAGCGCGCGTTCCTCCGGGCGACCGGGGCCAGTCTCTCTCCGCCTCCGCCCCCGCCTCCGCCTCTCGTGATCCCTCCTTTCTTCCCCTCTCCCGGTCCGGCGGCGGCGGCCGGCACGCCGGCCCCGGCCGGCCCACGCGAGGTCGAGGACCCCTTCAGCGAGACGACGGGCGCGATGGACCTGCGCTGGGACAGGGGCGACACGCGGGAGCCCTTCAGCGAACAGCCCCTCCCCGGCGCACCCTCTCCGGTCGAGCCCGCCCGGGAGAGCGATTCCGTCGAGGACGTGCCGCCGGTCCCGCTCCTGTTCGGGGCCGATCCGGAGCCCCCTCCGAGGGCCCCGATCCTGTTCGTCGATTCCACCGACGAGGAGCCGCCCTTCGCCAGGCCGGGGACGGAGGAGACCGTGATCCTCCCCCCGGAGCCCGAAGCGGGAGAAGGTCCCGGGAACGAGACCCTCAACCGCCTGTCCCGCGAGGCCGAGTCCATCGACCTCAACGCCGTCTTCCCGAAGTCTCCCGCACCCGCCGCGGTCCCGTTCGCGCTGGCGCTGGAGGAAGGAGAGGAGCCGCGGGCGGCGAGCCGGGATCGCGAGAGGGGAACGGCATGGGATTCCGACGACGACGAGGCCGTCCTGTCGGTCCCGCACGGGGGACGGCCCGGCCCGGACCGGGAAGGGGGAGGGCCCCGCGTCGGGCTCATCCTCGGGATCGTCGCCGGGGTCGTCGCCCTCGCAGGGCTCGGTTACCTTCTCGTCGGCCTCTGGGTCGACCGGGGCGCGACCCCGGAGCCGGTGGCCGTGGCGAGGCCGAGGGGTCCGGCGTCGCCCGCTGCCGTCCCCCCGCCGGCTGTCCAGGCAGAGGTTTCGCCGGTACCTGCCGCCTCACCCGCCGCCGAGCCCGCACCTTCGCCCGCAGTGGCGACCCCGGCCGCTGCGGCCGCTGCGACCACTGTGGCTCCCGTGGCTCCTGTGGCGACCGTAGCCCCCACACCGCTCGCCCGGGCCACCGCCGCCCCCACCCCGGGCGTCCCTCCGGCGCCCGTTCCGGTCGCGACCGCCCCGGTCGCCGCGGCGCGCGCGACCACTCCCTCCCGCCAGAGCCGGGACGGGCTCGTCGTGACGGCAGACCGGGCCGGAAAGCCGGAGGTCTACTCGATCCACTTCACCTCCTACAAGGACCGTCCCTCCGCCGAGCGCGACCTGAAGAGGATTCAGGGGCTCGTCGGGCGCGAGGGCTTCGTCGCCGAGGTCGACCTCGGCGAGAAGGGGGTGTGGCAGAGGGTCATGATCGGCGCCTTCGCGACAGCCCAGGAAGCCAAGGCCGTTCGAGAAGAGCTCGCGGCGAAGGGGACCCAGAACATGGGATGGGTCTACCGCGTCGTCGGGTCGGGGGCGCCGTAGCGGCCCGGCAGGAGGGCGCGGGTGCGGCCTTTCGGGGCGCGCACCCGCGGCCGGCGGCCTACGGGTTCGTCTGCCAGAGCTCGAGCGACGTCGGCAGGACGCGGACGTCGAGCTTCAGGAGGCCGACGATCGCCTGGGCGACGTCCTCGGGGCGAATCGCCTTGCCGGCGTCTTTGAGGAAATCCCCCCGGCGCGCCATGTCCGTGGCGACGGTCGACGGAAGGATGCAGGTGACGCGGACGTCGAATTTCCGGACGTCGTGGAGCATCGCTTCCGAGAGGCCGGCCAGGCCGAACTTCGAGGCGCAGTAGGCCGCTCCTCCCGCGAAGCCCCGGCGCGCCGCGGTCGAGGCGACGTTGACGACGTGGCCCCGGCGGCGGCTCTTCATCCCGGGGAGGATCGCGCGGGACATCAGGAAGGGGCCCCGCAGGTTCACGGCGAGCGTGTGGTCGAAGACGAGGGCGTCGAGACGGTCCACCGGCCCGTGCGTGTAGACGCCGGCGTTGTTGACGAGTATGTCGATCGGGCCGAGCTGCTGCTCGGCGGCCGCGACGCAGCGCGAGACGCTCCCCTCGTCGGAGACGTCGCCCGGCAGGACGGTGCATTTCACCCCGAGGGCGGTGACCTCCTTTTCCACGGCGAGGAGGTGACCGGGCGTCAGGCCCATCAGGGCGACGTGAGCTCCCTCCCCGGCGAGGGCGAGGGCGACGGCGCGACCGATGCCTCGGCCTGCGCCGGTCACGAGGGCGACGGCATCCTTGAGCTCCATGGAAGGCCTCCGCGAGGGATCTTATCCGGACGCCGCGAGGGCGGAGCAGAGAGCCCCCGGCGACAGCCGCCCGTTGCCACCGGGGCCGACCTGGGGGATGCTGCCGCGCAGATGGTCCGGTGGCTCCGCACGCTCGCCCTCGTGGGCCTCTCCGCGGTCCTCGTCGCACTCCCGGTCTCCGGGCAGGCCGTGGACGTGCTCCGCGTCGAACGGCTCCCGGCGAGCCTCGCCGGGACCTGGGAGTTCGCTCTCGGGGATCCGCCGGGCGGCGTCGCCGAGCTGGACGGGCTGGGGTTCCATCCCGTTCCCGTCCCCGGCAGCTGGCAGCGCGGTGGCATTCCGGGCCACGGCACCGGCTGGTATCGCGTCACCTTCGACCTCGACCCGTCGCTGGCGATCGTTCCGCTCGCTTTCGCCTGTCCCCAGATCCGCGATGCGGACGAGGTCTTCCTCGACGGCCAGCCGATCGGGCGGACGGGAGAGTTCCCTCCCGACTACGACAAGGGGACGGTCGTGGAGCGGATCTACGAGCTCCCTCCCTCGCGGACCGCGATTCCCGGCCGCCACTCCCTCGCGGTGAGGGTCTACAACGCAGGCCCCCGCTCGGGCGGCATCACCGGCGTGCCGCGCATCGACTCCGTCTCGACCGCCTTCCACGCCCGGGCGTTCCGCGAAGCCCCCCGGGCGTTCCTGGCGGCGGCGTTCGCGGCTCTCGGCCTCTTCTCGCTTTTCTTCTTCCTGCGCGACCGCGGCCAGACCGACTTCCTCTACTTCTTCCTCACGACGACCGGAACGGCGGTCTTCATCCTCTCCTGGCTCTCCTTCTGGGCGATCTCCGGGCTGCCGCTGACGTTCCTCTTCCGGGTCGGGCACGCCGGGATGTTCGCCGTCCCGGCCATGACGCTGCTCCTGTACCTGAAGTTCTTCGAGCGGCCGCTCGCACGGGGGCATTCCGCCCTCCTCGCCGCCCAGGCTGCAGGGGCGGTGGCGTGCCTCCTCTGGCCGCGCGCCGACGATCTCTACTACCTGCTCCCCGTGGCCCTCGCCCTCGGAGCGATCGCCGCCGGCGACGTCACGTACCACCTCGCCGTCGCGGCCCGGCGGCGAGCCCCCCACACCCGGCTCGTCCTCGCCGCGACGCTCCTGGCAGTCGTCGCGGCGGCCTTCGACGGGGCGGGTGTCCTCGGGCTCGGAATCGGAGCCTCGGTCGACTTCGCCCTCTCGGGACCGGCCTGTTTCGTCCTGATGAGCTGTTTCCTCGCCAGCATGGCCGACCGGCTCGCGCGGCTTCGTCTCGCCGCCTCGACGGACCCGCTCACGGGGCTCGCGAACCGCGCCGTTCTCTTCGATCGCCTGAGCCTCGAGATCGCGCGCGCCCGCCGCCACGGGCACCCGGTCGCGCTCGGAATCGTCGATCTCGATTCCTTCAAGTCCTTCAACGATCGCTACGGGCACGTCGCGGGGGACAGGCTCCTCGTGGCCGTCGGACGGGCCCTCCTCGACTCGATTCGCGACACCGACCTGGCGGCCCGTTTCGGCGGCGACGAGTTCGTCGTCCTCCTCCCCGAGGCCGACGCGACCCAGGCCGTCACCTGCCTCGAGCGGATCCGGCTCCGCATCGCGCGGGCGAGGGTCGTGGGGGCCGAGGACGGCGACACGGCTTCGGCCGGGATCGCCGTCTTCGACCCGACCATCCGGGCGAGCGTCTCGGTCTCGGCCTGGATGCGGCAGGCCGACGCCGCCCTCTACGCCGCCAAGGCCGCCGGGCGCAACCGGGTCCTCGTCGCGCACGGCGCCCCTCCGGCCGCCTCGTCCGTCGGCAGCTCGGAAGTCCGCATCCCTGCGGTGCGACGCGCTCCGGGCAAGTCGATCTGAGGTTCCGGGTGCCGCCGGCCGAATCCCCAGCCCGCCGCGGAGACGGAGGCCGGCCCCCGAGGCTCCTCCTCGACGAGGCGACGGTCCTCGCCGTCGACAAGCCCGCGGGCGTCTCGATGGCGACGTCCGGCCGGCCGGGCAAGTCCGAGGCGGAGGTTCTCGCGCGTCTCCTCACCGCCTGCGGCCTCCCCGTCCCGGACCCCCTCCCGCTTCTCGTCCACCGGCTCGACGAGGGAACGTCGGGCGTCGTCCTCCTCGCGCGCGACGCCTCGACGCACCGGCTCCTCTCCCTGGCCTTCCAGGAGCGGGTCGCTCACAAGACGTACCGCGCGCTCGTCTGGGGACACCCCGTCCCGGCGCAGGGAATCGCCGATGCTCCCCTCGCGCGAGACCCGAAGGACGGAAGGAAGATGGCGGTCCGGGAGGGGGGGAAGCCGTCCATCACGCGCTGGACGACGCTCCGCCGCTACCCGTCGGTCGCCGATCTCGAGCTGACTCCCGAGACGGGGCGGACGCACCAGATCCGCGTCCACCTCGCGGAGAAGGGGCACCCGATCGTCGGCGACGACTTCTACGGGGGAGCGACCCGCTGGCGCGGGGTGCGTGATCCCTCGGCGAGAGCGGCCTTCGCCGCGGTCACGCACCCGCTCCTTCACGCGGCGCGGGTCGTCGTCGCGTCGCTCGGCCTCGAGGTCGTGGCGCCGCTTCCCGCCGACTACGCCGCGCTCCTTCGGATCCTCGCGGCCTGAGGTCAGACCGGAATCGGCGGCCTTCGTGGCCGTGTGGGCGGCGTGGCCCTACTCGTACCGGAGCGCCTCGATCGGGTCGATCGAGGCGGCGCGCAGCGCCGGGTAGAAGCCCGAGAGGAGGCCGACGGCGCCGGAGACGCCCGTCGAGAGGAGAAGCGACCAGGCGGTGACGACGGTGGGCCAGCCGGCGGAAGCCGCGACGATCTTCGCGATCGCCACGCCGAGGACGACGCCGAGGATCCCACCGAGGGCGCTCAGGACGAACGCCTCGACGACGAACTGGACGAGGACGTCCCGGCGCCGCGCTCCGATCGCCCGCCGGATCCCGATCTCGCGGGTCCGCTCGAGGACCGTGGCGAGCATGATGTTCATGATCCCGATACCGCCGACGAGGAGCGAGATCCCGGCGATGCACCCCATGACGACGTTGAAGAGGCGCTGGGTCTTCCGGCTCTGGGCCAGGAGCGCCTCGGGGACGACGAGCTCGAAGTCGGCGGCGCCGCCGTGGAGGCGGTCGAGGAGGGCCGACGCGAGCCGGGCCGCCTCGGTGGGGGAGGTCCCGTCCGCCAGCTTCACGACGAGCTCGGAGAGAGGAGACTCGAGCGGGTCGCGGTCGAGCTTGCGCAGCACCGTCGTGTAGGGGACGAGGACCTCGTGCGACGTCGAGCCGACGGGGACGCCCTGGAACGAGTCGCCTCCGGAGCTGGACGATTCCAGGACGCCGACGACCGTGAACCAGACGTCGTTCACCTTCACGACCCCGCCGAGGGCGGGCTCCTGGCCGAAGAGGTCCCGGCGCGCGCCGTCGCCCAGGACGCAGACCTGGGCGTGACTCTCCTCGTCCTCCTTCGTCAGGAAGCGACCGGCGGAGAGCGGGAGGGAGACGAGCTCGGCGTGGCGGAAGGAGACGCCGGAGACCTTCGCCTCGCTCTTTCCGCCGCGAGCGCGGACGCTCCAGGGGTTCACCGTCACCCGCGGGCCGGTGAACGCGACGCCCGGCACGGCCTCCTCGATCCCCGCCGCGTCCCGGAGAGAGACGCCGATCGACTTCTTCCGCACCTCCTGCAGCTCGTCGGCCCGGTACTCCTTCGCCCTCACGAGGAGGTTCGAGAGACCCATCCGCCGGATCATCTCGAGCGCCTGCTTCTCGGCGCCCGCCCCGATCGAGAGCATCGCGATGACGGCGCCGACGCCGAAGATCATCCCGAGCATCGTCAGGACGGAGCGGAGCTTGTGCGTCGAGAGGCTGGCGAGGGCGCGCCGGAGGGACTCGTCGAAGCTCACGAGGCCCCTCCGACGGGCGACCCCGCGGACGCCGGCGACGGCGTCGTCGCCGGACGGGCCTCCGGGTCGACGAGGGCGATGACGTCCCCTTCCGAAAGGCCCGTCGCGATCGCGACGCGCCCGAGCGCGGCCGTGCCGAGCGTGACGGGGACGGCCGTGAACTCGCCGCGCGCGCGCCGGTAGACGATGGTCTTCCCGCCCCGCTCGAAGATCGCGTGGCGCGGGACGACGAGGGCGTCCTTCTCCCCGCCCAGGTCGAGGGTCGCCGCGACCCGCTCGCCCGGCTTCATCCGGGAGGGGTCCGTCGCGGCGAGCGAGAGGAGGGCGCCGAAGTACTGGATCGGGACGTTGCGCAGGCGCGGGCGCGCGAGAGAGTCGACCGACTTCACCTTCGCGGGGAGGGGAGTCCCGCCGTGCGCCTCGAGCGAGACGGAGGCAGGGCGTCCGGGCGCGAGGCCTCCCGCGTCGGCCTCCAGGACCCAGATCTCGGCCTCGAGCCTGGCCAGGTCGGGAATCTCCGCGAGCGTCTGGCCGCTCCAGACGACCTGCCCCACCTGCGGAAGGTCACCCCGGCCGTTCCGCTTCAGGACGACGATCCCGTCGTGCGGCGCCTTCAGCTCGAGGGCCGCCAGCTCCCGCTCGGCCTTGTCGATCTTCAGCTGCGCCTTCCTGCCGTCGAGGGCGATCAGCTCTTCGCTCGTCGTCGCGAGCCCCTGGCGTTCGCGGCGGGAGGAGACGGCGTGGTGCTCCTTCTTCGTCGCGAGGCCGACGTCGATGTCCGCCTCGATGATCTCCTGCCTGGAGAAGAGCTCGGGGTCGCGGCTCTGGAACGTCTCGGCCGTCGTCCGCTCGCGGCGCGCCTGCTCGGCGTCGCGGCCGAGGTTGGCGACGAGGGCGCCCGACTCCGCCTGGTTCTTCTCTCCGCGGCGATCGGCGGTCGCCCTTTCCGCCCGGCCGTCGGCGAGGCTCTTGACGGTCTGGGTCGGGTCCAGGCGGACGACGATGTCGCCCGCCTTCACGGCGGTCCCGTCCTCGATCATCCAGCCGACCTTCAGGCTCACGTCGTTGCCGGGGACCCGGACGGGGGTCGCCTCCACCGCCTTGAGGACGCCCTCGGCCCGGACGATCCGGCCGAGCGGGCCCCTCTTCACGACCAGGGTCGGCACGGCCGCCCGAGGTCCCGGGCGGACGGAGGCGGTGAAGAGGACGAGACCTGCGACGGCCCCGGCCGCCAGGAGCGCGACGAGCGCTCGCTTCACGAGGAGGCCCCCTTCGAGGAGGGCGGCGCGATCCTGAGGACGGCGTCGCCCTCGGCGAGGCCCGACCGGACCTCGACCCACTCGTCGTTGCGGCGGCCGACGGTGACCCGGACGCGCCGGGCCCCGGTCCCCTTCGGGACCCAGACGAACGGCCCCTCCTCCGTCGGGACGACGGCGTCGGACGGGACGACGAGCGCTCCGGCCACCCGGCCGGTCTCGACGCGGCCCCGGATGCGCATTCCGGGCTTCATCCTCTCGGAATCGACCTTCTCGAGAGCGACCGAGAGGCGGGCGACCTTGAGGGGAATCTGGGGCGAGGCGCGCTGGACCGTTCGCTGGATGGTGCGGACCTTCCCGCGGACCTCGGTGTCGGGGTGGGCGTCGAGCCGGAGAGAGACGGAGGCTCCCTCGGCGACGAGCCCGGCGTCGGCCTCGTCGACGTCGCCCTGGACCCCGAGGCGTTCGAGGTCGGGAACCTCGACGACCTTCTCGCCGAACCAGCAGTTGTCGCCGACCTTCTTCTTGTCGCCGTTCCAGTTCGGGGTGTAGAGGACGGTGCCGGCCCGGGGGGCGGGGATCGTCATCCTGTCGATCGTCTTCACGAGCTCCCGGGAGCGGAGCGAGGCGCGGCGCCAGCGCCCTTCCAGGACCGAAAGCTCGGCCCGGGCAGCGCGCTCGGCGGCTTCGAGGCGGCGGGTTACGGAGGCGACCTCGGCGCGCGCCAGGTCGCGGTCGAGGCGGGCCTTGCGGAGCTCGTGGGCGCCCGCGACGTCCGGGGGGACGTCGACTTTCATCGCCGCCTTCGCGCGCCGGGCCTCGGCCTGGGCCCCCTCCAGCTGGAGGTCGCCGCGGGCGAGGGCGAGACTCCTCTTTCGCCGCTCGATCTCCTTGGCCGCGGATTCGGCCTCCGTCTTCTTTTCCTCGAGCTGCTGCTTCAGGTTCGTCGTGTCGAAGCCGAGGACGGGCTGTCCCTTCCTGACGAGCGCCCCCTCCGGGGCGAGAAAGGCGATCCGGTAGTCCCAGACCTCCGGGAGCTTCACGGGGCCGATCGCCTCGGAGTCGAGAGCGGCGAGCTCTCCCTTGAGCGCGACCGTGAGGACGAGGTCGCGCCGCTCGGTCCGCGCCGTCCGGGCCGTCGCGAGATCGGGCCCGGCGAGGCGGGCCGGGCGGGGATCCGGCAGCGCCGCCGCCACCGTCGTGCCGGGAGGGATCTCGACGCGGACGGACATCCCGGGGCGCAGGCCCGAGAGGTCTCCGCCCGTCACCTCCACGAGGACGCGGAACGCCATGCGCGGCGATCCGCGCCCGACCGGCTGGGCGACGGGGGCGATCGACGCGACCCGGGCCGGAAGGCGCCTGTCCGGGAAGGTGTCGGGCACGGCGGTGGCCCTGTCTCCGGCCCGGATCCGGCCGTCGTCGACGTCGAAGAGGAGCGCCTCGACGCGGAGCGCTTCGAGGTCGGGAACGCGCCCCAGGACCATCCCGGGCCAGAGAGTGTCGCCCGGCAGGAACTTCTTTCTCTCCCGCGGGTTCTCGCCCACGACGAAGACGCCGTCCTTCGGCGCGGAGAGCGTGAGCGCCGCGACGGCGGTCTCGAGCTTGTCGCGCTCGCTCCGGGCCCGGTCGAGGGCGATCACCTTCGTGGCCCGGTCCGCCGTGGAGGACGTCGTGTAGGCGGCGAGGTCCTCCTCCGCCTTGGCGAGCTCGGTCTCGGCCCGCTTCAATGCGAGCTGGAATTCCTCGTGCTCCCGACGGGAGTGGAGGTCGACCGGAATCTCCGCGTCGATGCGGGCCTTGCCGACGGCGGTGAGCCGCGCGAGGACGGCCTGCTCCCGGCCGTACGTCGCTCCCTCGCGGTCGGCGTCGAAGCGGACGAGCTCGGTCTCGGCCTCGATGGCGGCGATCCGCTTCTGCTCGAGGTCCGACGTGAGGCCGGTGGCGTCGAACTCCGCCACCCGGTCTCCCTTCCTCACCGCGGCTCCGTCGTCCTCGAGGAACCGGAGCTGCAGCGCCCAGAGGGGGGTCTCCGGGACGAAGAGGTCGGCCGAGCGGACGGCGGAAAGCTCTCCCGTCAGGAGGATGGGGTCGCGCGGGGACTCTTCAGCCGGCGGCCGGGTTCCCGGGGCACCCCCGTCGGAGAGCACCTTCCGGCAACCGGAAAAAACGCTCGCGGCGGCCAGCAGGAGAACCGCCGCGAGCGCGAGCCGGGAGAAGTGGCCCCGTTTCATGCCCGCCTGTTCTACGTGAGAGAACCTCCCGGCGTTTCAACGCTCCGGTAGGATCTCGGGAATGAGAACGCGCGCCGCCGGACTCCTCCTCCACCCGACGTCCCTTCCGGGCCGCTTTGGCATCGGCGACCTCGGTCCGGAGTGCGACGCCTTCCTCGACTGGGCGGCCTCGGCCGGGCAGACGGTCTGGCAGGTCCTGCCGCTCGGACCGACGGGCTACGGAAACTCCCCCTACGGCACGCTGTCGGCCTTCGCCGGAAACCCGATGCTCCTCTCTCCAGAGCTTCTCGTCGCCGACGGGCTCCTTCCGGGCTCGGCGCTCGAGCGCGTCCCGGACTTCCAGGAGCACGAGGTCGATTTCGAGCAGGTCGTCGCCTTCAAGGAAGGGCTCCTCCGAGAGGTCTGGCGGCGTTTCCGCGGCGACGGCTCCGCCCAGCTCCGGGCCGAGCTCCAGGGCTTCGGCGAGGCGCCGGCCCAGAAATACTGGCTACCGGACTGGGCCCTCTTCATGTCGCTGAAGGCGCGCTACGGCGGGGCCGCCTTCCGGGAGTGGCCCGAGGAGCTTCGCCGCCGCCAGCCGGCCGCGCTCGCGCGGGCCGAGCGCGAGCTCGCCGACGAGGTCGCGTTTCACGTCTTCCTCCAGTTCCTCTTCTTCCGCCAGTGGGATCGCGTGAGGGACGCGGCGCACGCGCGGGGGATCCGGATCCTGGGCGACATCCCGATCTACGTCTCCCCCGACAGCGCCGACGTCTGGTCGCACCCGGAGATTTTCGAGCTGGACGAAGCGGGCGACCCGGTGCGCGTGGCGGGGGTCCCGCCCGACTACTTCAGCAAGACGGGGCAGCTCTGGGGGAACCCCCTCTACCGCTGGGACGTCCTCGAGAAGGCCGGCTACCACTGGTGGGTCGAGCGGGTGAGGGCGAACCTCCGGCAGACCGAGCTCCTCCGCCTCGATCACTTCCGCGGCTTCGCCGACTACTGGGCGGTGCCCGCCGGAGCCCAGACGGCCATCGACGGCGCGTGGGAGGCGGGTCCGGGCCGAAAGCTCTTCGACGCGCTCTCCGCCGAGCTCGGCGAGCTGGATCTCGTGGCCGAAGACCTCGGCGAGATCACGCCCGACGTGACGGCGCTCGTCGCCGACCTCGACCTCCCCGGGATGAAGATCCTCCAGTTCGCGTGGGACGGCGACGACGAGGACTACCAGCCGCACAACCACGTCCCGAACGGCGTCGTCTACACGGGGACGCACGACAACGACACGACGCGAGGGTGGTGGGAGAAGGCCGGCGACGGGGCGCGACACCGGGTCCGCGCCTACCTCGGCGGCGACGGGTCCGACCCGATCGGCATCCTCGTCCGCGCCGCCTACGCCTCCGTGGCCTTCCTCGCGATCCTCCCCGTGCAGGACGTCTTCGGGCTCGGGAGCGAAGCGCGGATGAATACGCCCGGCCAGGGGGCCGGCAACTGGGCCTGGCGAGCCCGGAAGTGGGATTTCCACCCGGAGCGGGCCGGCTGGCTCCGCGAGCTCGCGACGCTGACGGGGCGTTTCCGGCCGGAGGGAGCCAGGAAGGGAAATGAGAACGGGGAGGGCGAGGAGGCCTGACGACGGCCGGTCAGCCCTCGCCCGGCTCCTCCATCCGCTTCCTCGCCCGGGACCGCACCGACCGCGGCTTCCGTGCGTGGAGGCGCGTCTGCAGCCGGAGGTGCTCGACCGCCCTCCCGGGCTTGACGTCGTCTCCCCACTTCTTCCGGAGGGCGTGGAGGTGCCTCGCCGTGAAGAGGTAGAGGTCGGCCTCGGTCCGTCCGGGGAAGTCGCCGAGGATTCCGCTGGTCCGGATCGTCTCCGTCATCGGCGCGAAGAGCGTTTCGTACCAGGAGCGGACCGCCTCTTCCCAGGAGATGTCGCGCGCCAGGTCGAGCCCGAGGTAGTAGCGGTGGACGGCGGCGTGGTCGAGCATCTCGGCGTAGTCGCCGGGGTGCGTCACGCGGAATTCGTCGGGAGACGACGGGACGAGCCCGGTCGTCTCGAGGAAGTCCGCGAGTCCCTCCTTCTGCAGGACGTCCTCGGGGGAGGCGTCGGCACCGAGCGGGACGGGGGTGAGGAACTCCAGGACGTGCGCCTCGATCGAGGGCGCGCCGAGCGAGCGGGCGACGGAGATCCGGTGGTGGCCGTCGACGGCGAAGTAGGCTTCGCCCACCTGGTAGAGCTCGACGGCGGGGAAGCCGGCGGCCCCCTCGGCGAGGTCCTTCACGTCCTCCCAGCGTTCCCTGAGGGCCTCGGAGCGGGGGAGGAAGGCCCGGTTGAACTCGCCGCGGCGGCCGAAGGTCCCGACGATCTGCCCGAGCGGGACGTCCCGCGTCCCCCGGTCGACGACGCGCCGGAGCTTCAGCCGGTCGCGCACCTCCTCGAACGGCAGGAGGTCCCGAGGGCGCTGGCGGACGAGGGCCAGGAGGTCGTGCATGACGGCGCCGAGCCGCGCGGCGTCGAAACCGCTCAACCGGTCCTCCGTTCGCTATCCTTGCGCCGGGCCGCGGCCCGGAGGTCTCCATGCGTTCTCTTCGTCTCTTCCTCGCCCTTCCGATGGCGCTGGCGGCGCTCACCTGCGGGAGCTCCTCGACGGCCGAGCGCGACGTCGTCCCAGCCCCGGCGCGGCCCGCGGCCTCGGAATGGAAGAACGACTGGGCGCGCGGAGCCGTCTTCTACGAGGTCTTCGTGAGGAGCTTTGCGGACTCCGACGGGGACGGGAAGGGGGACCTGAAGGGTCTCCTCTCCCGGCTCGACTACCTCAACGACGGCCGGAGCGAGACGACGACGGACCTCGGCGTCGACGCCCTCTGGCTCATGCCGGTCTTCGAGTCCCCCAGCTATCACGGCTACGACACCACCAACTACGAGCGAATCAATCCCGACTATGGCACGAACGCCGACTTCCTGAGGCTCCTCGACGAGGCGCACCGGCGCGGGATCCGGATCATCGTCGACCTCGTCGTCAACCACAGCGGCGCAGGACATCCGTGGTTCGTCTCCGCGGCCGCCTCCCCGGCGTCTCCCACCCGCGACTTCTACGTCTGGAGCGGCACGGACCCGGGCTGGAAGCAGCCCTGGGGCGGCAACAGCGGTACCTGGCACCCCTCGGGCGGCAGCTACTACTACGGAGTCTTCTGGGGCGGAATGCCCGACCTGAACTGGCGTTCTCCCGCCCTGCGAGAGGAGATGAAGCGAGTTGCCTCCCTCTGGCTCGAACGCGGGGTCGACGGCTTCCGCCTCGACGCGACCCGCTACCTCGTCGAGAACGGAGCCGGGCCGCTGCAGGCCGACACGACGGAGACACACGCGGCGCTGAAGGAATTCGCCGCGCACGTGCGGCGCGTCAAGCCCGGGGCGCTCCTCGTCGGAGAGAACTGGGCCGACACGAAGGTCATCGCGACGTACTACGGCTCGACTTCCGTTCCCGGCGGAGACGAGCTCCCCGCCAGCTTCGACTTTCCCCTCTCCGAGAAGATCCTGGCCGCCCTCGCCCAGGGCAACGCCACGCCGATCGCCGCCAAGCTCGACGAGGTGCAGAGGGCGTACCCGCAAGGCGCAATCGACGCCCCCTTCCTCACGAACCACGACCAGGCCCGCCTCGCCACGCAGCTCGGGAAGAACCAGGGCCGTCTCCGCAACGCCGCGGCGATCCTCCTCACGCTCCCGGGCGCGCCGTTCCTCTACTACGGCGAGGAGGTCGGGATCGAGAACGGCCCGACCGGCGGCGACGAGTCGAAGCGGACTCCGATGCCGTGGGACGCCTCCCCCGGCGGAGGGTTCACGACGGGGACGCCCTGGTTCGGATTCGCCCCCGGCCGCGAGACCGCGAACGTCGCGGCCCAGACGGGCGATCCCACCTCTCTCCTGTCGCGCTACCGCAGCCTCATCCGGGCGCGGAAGGACGCCCCGGCGCTCGCGAAAGGAGCTCTCGTCGTCCTCACCCCGCTCACCGGCACCTCCCCCGTCCTCGCGTTCCAGCGCGTGACGTCCGGGGAGACCGTCTTCGTCGCCCACAACCTCTCCGACACGTTCGTCTCCGCGGGCCCGTACGCGGTGAACGGAACGTCGTTCGAGAGGGTCTTCGTCGACGGCTCGGTGGGAGACCCGAGCGGGGGTCCGGGTGCCATCCGGGTGAACCTCCCGCCCCGCGGTACCGGCGTCTGGCGGGTGAGATAGCGAACCTGCACGGAGACCCGGTTTCGTCCTGCCGGCTCCGGCAGGCCCGAATCGAGAGACACTCGGCGCGCGTGGCGCGCGTCGTCATTGGAGTCGGGAACGACCTTCGCGGGGATGACGCGGCGGGCTGGGAGACGGTCCGCCGTCTCTCTCCGTCGAGCTCCCTCATTCTCCACGAGCACGGCGGGGATGCGCCGGGGCTCGTCGGGCTTTGGGGACCGGACGACGACGTCGTCGTCGTCGACGCGGTCGTCTCGAACGATCCGCCCGGAACGATCGTCGAGATCGACGCCCTCGCCGCGCCGCTCCCCGCGGACCTGAGTTGGGCGACGACCCACGGCTCCGGAGTGGCCGAGGGGATCGAGCTCGCCAGGGCCCTCGGGCTCCTTCCGAAGACTCTCGTCCTCCTCGGCATCTCGGCGAAGGAGTTCGACCTGGGAGCGCCGATGTCCCTGGAGGTGGAAAGAGCGGTCGCCCGGGTCGTCCTATGGCTCTCGGGGTAGGGCGGACGGGAGGAGTCCCCCCGACCGAAGGCAACCGAGCTAACCTCTCCTCGCGGAGTCGCCGTTCGAACGAGCCATCCCGAGGAGGCGCGAGATGACCGACCTTCAGCTGACCTGGTTCCTTCTCGTCGGAATACTCTTCGCCGGCTACTCGGTCCTCGACGGGATCGACTGCGGCGTCGGTACCTTGCTGCTGGGGAGCGGGCGGAGCGACGAGGAGCGCCGCCTGGCGCTCGGCTCGATCGGCCCCGCGACGTTCGGGAACGAGTTCTGGCTCGTCGCCGGGGCGGCCGCCCTCTTCACGGCATTTCCTCCGGTGCGTGCGGTCCTGGTCGCGGCTTTCGCACCCCTCCTCGCGGCGTTCGTCCTCGTTCTCGTCCTGCGCGCGGCGGCCCTCGGACCAGTGCGGGCGACGGTGAGCGCCGGGCAGGCGACGGCGCGCGCCCGCGCGTTCGGCGTCCTCTGCGTCCTCGCGGCGTTCGTCCCCGGCTTCGTCCTCGGGAACGTCCTCCGCGGCCTGCCGCTCGACGCGCAGGGGAGCTATTCGGGGGCGTTCGGCGACCTCCTGAACCCCTTCGCTCTCGTCCTCGGACTCGACGTTGTCGTGCTCTTCGCGTTGCAGGGCGCCTGCTGGCTGAACTTCAGGGCGGAAGCCCCGGCCGGTGAGAGGGCGCAGGACGCGGTCCTGCGGGCCTGGGTGACCGTCGTGGCGATGCACGGGCTCGCCGGGCTCCTCTCGCTCTGGGCCGCGCCGCACCTCTGGAGGCACTACCACCACCCCCTGTCGTGGATCGCGCCGGTGGGGATGCTCGGGTCCCTCGTCGCGGTGCCGTTCCTCGCGAAGGGGGGCCTCGCGAGGGCCGCCCTCGTCGCGTCCTCCACGGTCATCGTGGCGCTCTGGGGGATCGTCGGCCAGGGCCTCTATCCGAGCGTCGTCCCGGCGCCCGGCGGGGCCGGCCCCGGCCTCACGATCGCGAGCTCGGCCGCGACACCGGCGGTTCTGACGTCCCTGGTGGTCGTCCTCGTCGCCGTTCTGACGCTCGTCGCCGGTTACAGCGTCTTCGTCTTCCTGCGCTTCCGTCGTCCGGCGAACTGAGGCCCGCGGCCATTTGGCCGCGGGCGGTCAGGGAAAGAAGAGCGACCGGATTCCCCCGGTCAGTCCGGCCTACGCCGGTCCCTTCCGCCGCGCGAGCTTCCGGAGCGCCGCGAGGCCTTCGCGGTCCCAGCGCCCTTCTTCGTCCTTCGGCGTCTCGAGGATCTTCGGGACGTCCTCGAAGGCGGCCTCGGTCATCAGGTTCACGAAGCCCTTTTCGCCGATCTGGCCGAGGCCGATCCGCTCGTGGCGGTCGACGCGGCAGCCCCGCTCCTTCTTGGAGTCGTTCGCGTGGATCACCTTGACGAGGCCGAGGCCGCAGGAGGAGTCGAGGGCGTCGAGCGTCGAGCGCCAGCCGTCCTTCGTGACGATGTCGTAGCCGGCGGCGTGGATGTGACAGGTGTCGAGGCAGAGGGCGAGGCGCGGGCGGGAATCGGCGCGGGCGAGGATGGCGGCGAGGTGGGCGAAGTCGTGGCCGAGACAGGCTCCCTGCCCGGCCGCCGTTTCGAGGAGGATGGTCGTCCGCGAGGACGGCGTCTTCGCCGCCGCGTCGTCGAGGCCTCGCGCGATCCGGTCGAGGCCCACCTCCTCGCCCTCGCCCCCGTGGGAGCCGGGGTGGAGGACGAGGAACGGAATGCCGTTCGCATCGCACCGCTCGATCTCGTCGACGAGCGCGTCGGCCGAGCGGGCGCGAACGACGGGGTCGGGGGAGGCGAGGTTGATGAGGTAGGCCGAGTGGGAGACGAGGGGGGCGAGGCCCGCCTCGGCGGCGGCGCGCTGGAAGGCCTTGGCCTCGGAAGGAACGATGGGCTTGCCGGCCCACTGGTTCGAGTTCTTCGTGAAGACCTGCAGCGTCCGGCAGCCGGCCGCGACGGCCCGTTCGACGGCACGGGCGAGGCCTCCCGCGGCGCTCATGTGGGCGCCGACGAGGGGTCCGGCTCCCGTGGGCCGCTTCGTCACCCCTCCCTCGAGCGGGAGAGGCCCTTCTTGCGGAAATGCTTCGTCAGGTTCTTCGAGAGGGCGACCTGCTTGGCGTAGTTGAGCCCGAAGACGGCGGCGGGGAAGCCGCTGGCGAGGATCGGGACGGACATGAGCGAGAAGAAGAGGTGCTGGGCCTTCTCGCGAGGCGTGTAGTCGGGGTTCTTCAGGTCGGAAACCTGCCGGTAGTGCTTCCCGACGCTCCGGTAGACGTCGCCGAGGACCTTCGTGAAACCCATCTCCGAGCCCCAGGAAAGGCATTCGCCGCGGCGGATCGACGCGAGGAACTCCTGCCAGGTCTTGCCGGGAGCCATCGTGAAGACGGAGGCGACCGGGGGATAGGTGTGGGCATCGGAGCCGCCCACGAGGGCGAGGCTCCCGCGTTTCTCCTTCGCCACGAGCATCAGGTCCTCGACGAGGGCGTTGTGCTGGTAGGCCATCGAGCCGTTCTTCACCTCGAAGACGTCGAAGAGCGAGAGCATCGTCTCGAAGAAGACCTCGGGCGCCTGGCGCATCCGGTACGACTGGAAGAGGTGGTTCGCGGAGAAGAGGAGGTCCTCGGCCCGGAGGTAGTCGACGAGCTCGAAGATGCTCCGGCGCTTCCGGTCGATGACGGCGTGCTGCTGCCGCGTCAGGTCGAAGACGTTGACGTGGATCCGGTGACCCGTCTTCGGGAACCAGGTCTCCACCTCGACCGAGACGAAGAAATCGGCGAGGTCCGGGTGGCGATCCTGGAACCTGAGGCACCCTTCGACGGTGTCGTGGTCGGAGAAGGTGACAAAGTCCATCCCGCGGGCCTTCGCGAGCCGATAGACCTCCTCCGGGTCGTTGTAGGAGTCGTGACTGTTGGCCGCCTTGAAGTACTTGAAAATCGAGGCGTTGGTGTGGACGTGGAGGTCGGCCCGCGAAAGCGGGAGGGAGGGCGTTCCAGCCGCTCGCTGGGGTCTCGTTCCCCGGGAGTGTTCGGGCATGGAGACGGAGTCTCCCCGCCGGCGCCGCCGGGGTCAAGGCACGCCCCCTGCTAAAGTCCGGAGGAATGAGTGGCGTTCTGGCACGGATCCTCTACGCCCTCCTCCTTGCCGGGATCCTCGCCGTGGCGGCCTGGATCTCGTTTTCGCGGTTCGTTCTCGGCAAGGCGGAGGAGGTCCCCGACCTGACGGGGCGGTCCGTGGACGAGGCGACCGCGCTGGCGGCCGAGAGGGGCCTGCGCATCGTCGTCGACCGGACCCAGGAGGCCTTCAACGAAGAGATCCCGGCCCGTCGGATCCGGGGGCAGAATCCGGCTGCCGGAATGGCGGTCAAGGCCGGGCAGGACCTGCGGATCTTCCTCTCCCTGGGGCCCCGGATCGTCAGCGCCCCGGATCTCGCCGGCCTGACGCCTCGAACGGCGGCCCTCTCCCTCGCCCGGCAGGGGCTGACCGAGGGCGCCGTTTCGGCCATCCGGCTCCCCGGACCGCAGGGCGTCATCGCGCAGGGGGTCGTCCCGGGCGCCTCGACGGATCCCGAAACCCCGGTCGACGTCCTCGTGAACCGGGGCTCGACGGACATTCTCTACGTCATGCCCGATCTGATCGGCCGGGACTTCGAGCGCGTCCGCCTGGCCTTCGAGGCGCGTGGATTCCGGCTCGGCGGCGTCCGGGAGCAGCCCTATGAGGGGGCGGCCGCCGGGACGATACTCCGGCAGTTTCCGCTCGCGGGGTCCGCCGTCGGCCTCAAGGACACCCTTTCCTTCGTCATCGCCTCGCCCGAGCCGCAGCCGGGCTGAATCCGGAGAAGCAGATGTTCCACCGATCCCATCGCACCGCTGCCGTTCGTGCCGTACTCGCCGCCGCCGTTCTCGGCGGCGCGGCGTGCTCTTCCACCGACCCGTCGAAGGTCACGCGGGAGCTCCTGACGATGTCGAAGGAGGAGGCGTACGCGCAGGGAGAAGCGCTCGTCTCGAAACGGAAATACGAGGTCGGGCGGCAGTACCTCCGTTTCGTGGCGGAGAACTACGCCAACGACGCCCTCGGCAAGCAGGCGGCCCTGCGCCTGGCCGACTCCTTCTTCGACGAGAAGTCCCCGCTCGGCTACGTGGAGGCCCAGGGGCGGTACAAGGACTTCCGGAGCCGGTACCCTTCTCACCCGCGGTCCGACTACGCTCTCTTCAGGCTCGCCCAGGTTTCCGACCGGCAGGCCGAGAAGCCCGATCGGGACCAGGCGAACACCCGGCTCGCCGCCCAGAGCTACCGCGAGCTCCTCCAGAACTACCCGCAGTCCCCGTATACGGCGGAGGCCCGGTCGCGCTACCGCTCGATGCTCGACCTCCTCGCCGAGCACGAGTTCCTGGTTGGCCAGTACTACTTCAAGAGGGGGGCCTGGGAGTCCTCGCGGAGGCGCTTCGCCGGGCTCTTCGTGGCCTTCCCCGAGTACTCCCGCATGGACAAGGCCCTCTACTGGGCCGGCCTCACGGAGCGGCGCCTCGGCAGGGACGAGGACGCCCGAGCGCTCTTCGAGCGCCTCCGCCGGGACTACCCCGAGAGCGGCTTCCTGAGGAAGCTTCCGAAGCTCGGGGGGGGGGCCGCGGCCGCCGCGGTCGTGGCGGTGCTTTGAGAAACGCCGCCCTTGCGGTAACTTAACGTCGAAAGTCCGGAAGAATCGAGCCGAGGCCGTCGGGCGCGGTCGCACCGCGGCGTCCTCGAGGAGGTCGGAGCCGTGAAGCGTGCGTGTCTCGTCCCCGCGATGGTTGCTCTCGCTGCAGTCGCTCTTTCGATCCCAGCCGCAGGTGCCGGCCGGCTTCCAGAAGCCGCGCCGATTCCTGCCCCGCAGGAGGCTGTTCCGCCGCCGCTCGTGATCGAGGATGTCTCCACGGCCGGGAGCTCGATGTCGAAGCCCTACCCGGTCGGCTGGGAAGACGACGTCTACTGCGCGGGCTGGATCGGCGAGATGACCGAGCCGGTCACCGGGCAGCTCGCCGCCGCCGAGTACGAGGACAGCCGCCACATGTTCGGCGTGGGCGACATCGTCTACTCCGACGTGGGCGCCCGGGAAGGGCTCATGGCCGGGCAGGAATTCCAGCTCCTCCGCCCGGGCCACGAGGTCTACCCATACGGCTCGACGGACAGCCCTATCGGCCGCTTCTACAACACGCCGGCTCGACTGAAGGTCGTCTGCGTACAGGAGACCTCGGCCATCCTGGAGATCACGCACTCGTGCGAGCCGTCCTACCTGGGCGACCTGCTGATCCCGTTCGAGCCGATTCCGATTCCCCTCGTCCGCGCGAGCGCCCCGCTCACCCAGTGTGACCCGCCGTCCGGGAAGATCGTCGGCCACATTCTCGAGGCCAAGGACCGCGCCACGCCCGTCGGGACCGATTCCGTCGTGTTCATCGATCTCGGTGAAGCGGACGGGCTCTACCCGGGCGACTTCCTGACGATCTATCGCAAGCGGAACGACTCCGGGTCGATCCGCACCCTTCTCGGAGAAGCCGCGGTGCTGTGGACGAAGGGGCGCACCTGCGTCGCGAAGGTGACGTCGATGGTCGACTACATGGGCGCCGGCGACTTCGTCGAGATGAAGTAACGGAAAGCGCCGCGGGGGGCGGGTGCGCCTCTCCGCGGCGTTCCTATTCACGTCCTCACGTGATAGGTTCCTCCCCCTTTCGCCCCTGGAGGGGTCTATTCATTACGAGGAGTGTGAGGTCACCGTGACGCTCGACGGACAGCTTCAGCGAATCATCGACGAACTCGTTTCCAAGGGAATTCCCCTCGAGACCGCGAGGAAGGAGTTCGAGCGAAAGTACGTCGTTACGGCGGTGACGCGCGCCTCGGGCAACATGGGTCAGGCGGCGAGGTCCCTCGGGATCCACCGCAACACGCTTCGCGCGAAGATCTCGCTGCTCCGGCTGAAGGGGCCGCTGAAGCACCGGGACAACACGTAAATTCCCTGGGGAAACCCGGACCGCCGGGTTTCCCCAAACCCCTTCCGCGCGGAGAGGAAGTTCGCTTCGCTCGCGCGGAAGGAAGGGAAACCCGGACCGCCGGGTTTCAACGGAAATGAACGGGGGAGGCGCGAACCGCCTCCCCCGAACCCCCTCAGCCCCTTCTGCGCGGAGAGGAAGCTCGCTTCGCTCGCGCGGAAGGAAGGGAAACCCGGACCGGACGTTCCAGCGAAAAGGCCGGCGCGAGAGCGCCGGCCTTTTCGCGACTGCGGGGGACAGACTCCTTACGCCAGGGCTTTCAGCCGCGCGATCCGGACCTCGAGCGGCGGGTGCGTCGAGAAGAAACGCATCAGCCCGGTCGGGTGGCCGGAGATCTTCAGCGTCTGGACGGCGGCCTGGCGGTCGCCCGGGTCGACGACGCCGTAGGTGCGCTGGAGCGCCTCGAGCGCCGCCACCATCCGGTCGCGTCCCGCGAGCCCGGCGCCTCCGGCGTCGGCCCGGAATTCCCGAAGTCGCGAGAACCAGGCGACGACGACCGAGCCGAGGATCGAGAAGGCAATGTCGAAGACGAGCGTCGCGACGAAGTAGACGACGTGGGAGATGCCCCCGTCCTCCTCGTCGCGGCGGAAGAGCTGGGCGACGAAGAAGGCGAGGACGCGGGCGAGGAACATCGTGAAGGCGTTCACGACACCCTGGACGAGGGTCATCGTCACCATGTCGCCGTTGGCGACGTGGGCGATCTCGTGGCCGAGGACCCCTTCCACCTCGTCGCGGCGCAGGCGCCTGAGGAGTCCGGTGGAGACGGCCACGAGCGACCGGTTCTTCGTCGGGCCGGTAGCGAAGGCGTTCACCTCGTCGGAGTCGTAGACCCCGACCTGGGGCATCGTCCGAAGCCCGGCGGCCTGCGCGAGGCGGTGGACCGTCGAGACGAGCTCCTGGGCGCCCACGTCGGGCGTGTTCGGGTCGACGAGCTTCACGCCCATCCCCCACTTGGCCATCACGCGGGAGAGCGCCAGCGAGATGAACGCGCCTCCGAAGCCCCAGACGAGGCAGAAGACGGCGAGGGCGGGCAGGTTCAGGCCCCGCGCGGTCAGGTAGGGGCGGACGCCGAGGACGCTCAGGACGATCGAGATCGTCGCCACGACGAGGACGTTGACGGCGACGAAGAGGAAGACGCGTTTGGCGATTTTCATGGCGGATGCACTCCCGTTCGACCGTGTTTTCGGCGCGCTACGGGACACTTCGAGGGCCGCGCGGCGGCCACGGTCGAAGTCAGAACGCGAAAATGGGGGCCGCTATTCCGCCGCCGGGAGGCGGCCGGCGGTCACTTGGGCGCGGAGGGGGTATTCCCCGGGCCGTTCCCGGCGGGGGGATCCTTTTTGTCGGGGTCCTGCCCGCCGTCCTTTACCGACTGCTTGAAATTGCGGATACCCTCACCGAGCCCTTTGCCGAGCTGCGGAAGCTTCCCGACTCCGAAGAGCAGGATGATGATGGCGAGGATGATGAGGAGTTCCGGAATTCCGAGGTTGGGCAAGAGGGGCCTCCTGAGGGAAAAGATGATACCCCGTCAGCCGGGGAGGAACGTCAGGAGCGGCGAGTAGGGTCCGCCGGGTCGCGTCCAGAGGCGGATCGCGCGGACGGCGGCGTCCCGGTGGGGGCGGTAGATCTCCCGTTCCAGCGACAGCATCTTTTCGAATGTGCCGAGGACCTTCCAGGCCCTCTGGAGGAGGACCGCCTCGGAATAGGATTCGCCATGGGCCTGGGCGAGGCTCCCGGCACGCTCGAAGCGCAGGGAGACGGGGTCGTAGTCGGGGGGGCCGAAACGCAGGTCCTGGAAGTCGATGACGGCGAGGGCGCCGTCTGCGGTGCGCATCAGGTTGTTGGCGTGGAAGTCGCGGTGGGTCGGAACGGCGTCGCCACCGAGGGCCGGATCCGCCGCGTCGCGGGCGAGCTGGAGAGCGAGCCCTTCCCAGAGGTCGGAGCGGTCGGGCGGGAGGGGCGTGCGACCGTCCCGCTCCAGAGCCCAGCGCCGGGTGTGCGCCAGCTCGGAACCGAAGAAGCCCGCATCGAAGGGGGGATTGAGGCTCGCGGCGCTCCTTGCGACCCGGCGGAGGGGTGTGAGGATCTCCTCGGCCTCGTCGAGGAGACGTTCGCGTTCCCCGGCGTCCGCTCCACGGAGCTGCTCGGCGAGGTCCCGGTCGCCGAGGTCCTCGACGAGCGCCGAGCCCGACGCGGGATCGTCGTCGAGGAGTGCCGGGACCCGGACTCCCGCCTCGGAGAGGGTCTTCCCGATCGCCGCCCAGCGTTCCTGCGCCGGAGAGGAGGGGGCCGGGTAGAGAACGAGGACGACCGGCGCCCCCCCTTTCGACTCGAGGCGGAAATAGCGTCGCTGGCCCACGTCGCCGGCGAGCGGACGGGCCGCGCCAGCGGCCGGGAGGCCGAAGCGGGAGCAGGCGGCCGTGAGCCGAACGCTCTCCTCGGCGGGGAACGGGGCGGTCACTTCTCGGGGGTCTGCTCGACGAGCTCGACCTTGACGATCTTCTGGAACGCTCTGGGCCTTCCGCCGCTCCGGGGATCGGTGGTGTCGGCGTTCGACTCGGAGACGATCCTGTCGACGATCTCGATCCCCTTCACGACCTCGCCGAAGACGGTGTACTGCCGGTCGAGGAACGGCGAGTCCTTCACGACGATGAAGAACTGGGACGACGCCGAGTCGGGGTCGCTCGCGCGGGCCATCGAGAGGACGCCCCTCTTGTGGCTCACGTCGTTGAACTCGGCCTTGACGTTGAGGGGCTTGCCGGCCTTGTCGGTGTTGCCGCCGGTCCCGAAGAGCGCGTCCTTGGAGGGATCCTTCGTGTACGGGTCTCCTCCCTGGACCATGAATCCGGGGATCACGCGGTGGAAGAGCGTCCCGTCGTAGAAGCCGGCGGCGGCGAGGTCGACGAAGTTCTTCACGTGGCCCGGGGCCTTGTCGACGAAGAACCGGACCGTCACGTCTCCCTGGGAGGTCTTCAGGACGGCGAGGGTCTTCGCGTAGTCGCGCGGCTTGGACGACACCTTCTTCTCCTTCTTGCTCGGCGCGGCTTTCTTCTGCTGGGCGGCGGCGCCTTCGGCAGGGGCGGCGAAGGCCCCTGCGACGGCCACGCCCAGCAAGAGGGCGAAGCCGAAACGGACGTGTCGATTCGCGAGCACGGGGACCTCCTTTTCCGTCCGGCGCGATCCGCCGGTGCCGCCTTGTTCTGGCGGCCGAGCGGCCGGATGATACCTTCGGGAGAGCCGCCGTGAAGATCGCCGATTCGTTTCTTTCTCTCGTGAAGCGGGCGTCGACGGACCTCGACGTCGAGAAGATCCGGGAGGACGTCCGGACCTTCGCGCTGAGTCACGAAGGGCTCCCCACCCGGCAGAAGGCGTTCCGGATGATCGACAACACGGCCAGGAAGGCGGCGCTGGTCGGAGCGGTGGCGAGCGCGCCGCCCGGGTGGGGGGGCATCGCCGCGGCCGCACCCGAGCTGGCGACGCTCATCGTCCTCCAGAGCCGGATGATCGTCGGTCTCCACATCCTCTACGGTGGCGAGCTCGACCCGGAGGAGAGGGCGCTGGAGGTCCTGGCCGGGCTCGCGTCGGGCGCGGGCCTCTCGGCTGGGCGGCGCCTGACGGTGCGGCTCGCCGAGGAGCTCGCGATGAAGCTCGTCTCGAGGGCGGCACGGCGTTCGATCGCCCGCCTCGTCCCGCTCGCCGGCATCGCGGCCTCGGCGGCGCTCAACTACGCAGCGGTGCAGGCCGTCGGCCGGGCGGTCGTCGCCCGGGTGGAACGAAGGTGGGGTCCGCCGGAGATTCCGGGCTCAGGGCCGGTCCTCGACGCCGAGGGCCGGGTCGGGTGACGAGAGGCCTCGCGCCGGCGGACGTGGTCGTCGCGGGAGGCGGCTTGGTCGCGGTGGCGCTGGCGCTGGAGCTGACCCGGCGCGACCTGACCGTCGACCTCCTCACCGGGAGGCCGCCCGGCGCCCCATCGGCGCCCGGGGGAGCGGTGGCGGCCCAGGCGATGGTGGAGCCCGTGGCCGAGGCGGTGGCCGACCTGGCGCTTCTCTCCCGGCACCTCTTCCCCGACTGGATTTCGGCGCTCGAGGAGGAAACCGGCCTCCCGTGCGAGTACGACGAGCGTGGCGCGATGACGGTGGCTCTGGACGACACCGAGGAAGTGCTGCTCGACCGCGCCCTCGACTCGCAGCGGCTGAGGGGAATCCACTTCGAGGTGCTCGAGCCCGAGGAGGCGAGGGGGCGTGAGCCAGCCCTCTCGTCCCTGCTTCGGGCCGCGTTCTCCTTTCCCCGCGACGGCGTGGCGAGGGCCGGACGCGTGGGGCGTGCCCTCGCCCTGGCGGCGCGGACCGCGGGCGTCCGGGTTCACGAGGGGCGTACTGCGCAGGCGGTGGTCCTGTCCGCGGGGCGGGTCTCCGGCGTGGAGACGTCGATGGGACCTCTCCCGGCCGACGTCGTCGTCCTCGCGGGCAGGAAAGGACCGGGCCGGGTGAACGGCATGCCGCGTCTCCGGCTCTCCGTCTCCCTCCGGCCCTGGCTGCGGCTGGACGCGTCGGCCGATCCGGACCGGCCGACCCGGCTCCTCCGGTCGCGAGGGGTCTCCCTGCTTCCCGGGCGGGACGGCTCGATCCTCGCTCTGGGGCGGGCCGAGCCGGATCCGGCGGCGATCTCCCCGAGCGCGGGGTCCGTGGCGGCCCTCCTCCTGGACGTCCAGCGTCTCGTTCCGGCGTCCGCCGGCTGGACGCTCGTCGAAGCGGGCGCCGGTCGCGAGGTCTCCGCGCCCGACCGCCTCCCCGTCGTCGGTGAGTCCTCGACCCCGGGGCTCTTCGTGGCCACGGGCTGGGGCTCCGAAGAGCTTCTCCTGGCGCCGGCGGCCGCGGCGCTCGCCGCCGACCTCGTCACGGGGCGGACGCCCCCGCTCCCCGCGACGCCGTTCGCGCCCGGCCGGCTGGGAGCCTGACGGGGCGGAATGGTATTCTGCCCGGCTATATGTTTGAGACGACGGGCGACTCTTGGGAGGCGCGCCCGCTGCCGAACGTCATGGAGGACCCGAGATGATGCGTGAGGCTTTCTATTCGGCGGTGCGGGGAACCGCGAACGTCGCCTGGAAGGGGTTCCAGTGGGCCAACCGGAAAGTGCCGGCCCGCTCCTTCCAACCGGCGTGGTCGCCCGAGCCCCTGCCGAAGAGCCACGAGCGCAGCAAGCCGCCGCTCGGCTTTCCGAGGCGAACCGATTCCCTCTGCCCGGTCTGCACGCGCGAGGTGCGCGACGCCATCGTCAAGGGGCAGGAAGACCTGCGCGCCCTGATCGACGGCCATCCGGGCGAGATCCCGGCCGACATCGTCCAGCGGGGCAACGAGATCTGGATGGTCAAGACGTGCCCGAAGCACGGCCTGTTCGAAGACCTGATGTCGAGCGACGCCGCGTTCTTCAAGCGGCTCGAGGAGAACTTCTTCGGGCGGGACGTGAAGCTCGGCAAGGACAAGCTCCACGAGCACGGCTCCTCGTCGATGCGCTACGGCCGCGGGGCCGTCCTGACGATCGACCTGACGAACCGCTGCAACATGATGTGCAACCCTTGCTTCATGGACGCCAACCAGGTCGGCTACGTTCACGAGCTGGCCTGGGACGACGTGAAGCAGATCCTCGACAACGCGGTCTCCATCAAGCCGAAGAGGCAGGTCTCCGTCCAGTTCTCGGGCGGCGAGCCGACCCTCTCGCCCCACTTCCTCGAGGCGATCCGCTACTCGAAGGAGATCGGCTACTTCGCCGCCCAGTGCGCTTCCAACGGCGTCCGCTTCGCGCAGGAGCCGGAGTTCGCGAAGGCCGCGGCGGCGGCCGGCCTGCGGCTCGTCTACCTCCAGTTCGACGGGGTGGGCAACGAGCACAACCAGCACCGGGGCGTCTCGAACCTCTACGACGTCAAGCTGCGGGCTCTCGAGAACCTCAAGGCGGCCGGCGTCGACGTGACCCTCGTCATCACGATCGTCAACACGGTCAACAACGGCCAGGTCGGCGACATCATCCGGTTCGCGATCAGGAACATCGACAAGATCAACGCCCTCTCGTTCCAGCCGGTCTCCTTCACCGGCCGCGACGAGGAGGTCGACGACGAGACGCGCCTCAGGCAGCGCTACACGCTCTCGCACCTGGCGGCCGACGTGAAGACCCAGGCGGGCCTCGGCGAGCCGATGCGCGACTGGTTCCCGCTGTCCGCGTCGGGGGCCTTCTCCGACCTGCGGGATCTCCTCGGCGGCCTCGAGGCCGAGTGGGGCTCGCTCAAGTGCGGCTGCCACCCGAACTGCGGCATCGCCACGATGGTCCTCGTCCACGAGAAGACGGGCGACGCGGTCCCGATCACCCAGCTCCTCGACGTCGACCAGCTCCTGCGCGACTTCACCGTCGTCACCGACGCGGCGCGCGGGCGCTTCCTGACGATCCTCCAGGCGGCCCTCGCCGTGGCGCGCAACATCCGGCCCGCGGGCGTGCCGAGGAACCTCGGCGTCCTGGAGACGCTGAAGATCATGGACGGCCACACCGGCAAGTCGATGGGGATCGCGAAGGCGGGGCGCTACCCGTGGCGCGTCCTCCTCGTCGCGGGGATGTGGTTCCAGGACCTCTTCAACTACGACTTCCGCCGGACCGAGATGTGCATCATCCCGTACGGCACGCAGCTCGGCGAGATCTCCTTCTGCGCCTACAACACGGGCGCCGGCTGGCGGCAGATCATCGAGGAGATGCACCAGACGGCCACCCTCGCCGACTGGTATCGCGACAAGGGGCGGCACCCGATCTACTCGGGCGGCAAGTCGGTCCCGCTCCCGACCTACCGGCCGCGTCCGGTCCTGCCGGAAGAACTGCCCCAGGCCGCGAAGGCGAACGTCGGGATGGCGCTGCCGGCATTCGGGACGGCGTCGGGAAAGTAAACCGTTCTCCGGCGGGCGGGGCGGCAACGCCCCCCCCGCCCGGCGAGGATTGCGAGAGGCTCTCCATGGAATGGAACGCCGTCGTCCACCCGAAGCTCTCCGTGCCGGTCCTTCCCCCGTCCGGGCAGCTCGTCCTCGTCTACGTGGGGAGCCTTCGCCAGTTCGCCCTCGGACAGCACCGGGGCGGCGCGTGGCAGGTGCAGCCTCTCCTCGCCGGAGCCGTCACGCACTGGGCCCTCCTCACGCCGCCGGGCGTCCCCGCGCCGTCGACGGCGACGGCGCCCATCCGGCGCGAGGTCGCACCAGTCCGGCCCCCCGTGGTGGTCCCCAAGCCGCCCTACAACAAGTGAGAAGGGCGGGGAGAGCGAGCGTGCCCGGGGGCCTCATGAGGTTCCGGACGCGGGAGCCTGTCTCGACGCCGTAGACCGGTACCCCGGACGTTCCCGGGCTCACTCGAGGAAGTCGAGGTCCCGCCCCGCCGTCTCGGCCATCCTCCAGAGAGAGACGAGGGCGAGGCCGATGCAGACGAGGCCCACCGTCCAGGCGCTGCCGATGAAACCCAGGGGGCCGAGGAGCAGGGAGAAGCCCCCGGTGATGAGCGGGACCGCTCCCCGGACGAAGTTCGGGACCGTCGTGGCCACGGTGGCGCGGAGGTTCGTGCCGAACTGCTCGGCGGCGATGGTGACGAAGACGGCCCAGTAGCCCGTCGCCAGGCCGAGGTACCCCGCCAGCGCGTAGAACATCGCCGGGGTCATGCCTCGTACCGAGAGGTACGTGGCGACGCCGGCGAGCGTTCCGAGGATGAAGAGGAGGACGACTTTCCGGCGGCTTCCCCAGAGCTGGCTGAGGACGCCCGACAGGAGGCTCCCGAGCGTGATGCCGCTATAGCAGAAGGCGACGGCGGTGCCCGCGACCACCGGGCCCGTCACGCCGATCTTCGGCGCGAACTCGGGCGCGGAGGTGATGAGGATCGCGACGACGAACCAGGTCGGCAGGCCGATGAGGATGCAGCGCAGGTAGCGGAAGAAGCGCTCGCGGGAGGTGAAGAGGCTCAGGAAGTCTCCGCGTTTCACCCCTTCCTGCTCGCCGAGGCTCCGGAACATGCCGCTCTCGCGGAGGCTGAAGCGCGTGGCGAGGAGGAGGAGGCCGAGGCCGCCCCCGACGAGGTAGGCGGCGCGCCAGGGAAGGTACTTCCCGACGAGGCTGGCGGTCACCGTCCCGAAGATCCCCACGGCCGCGACGATGGCGGTGCCGTAGGCACGTAGGTTCTTCGGAAGGATCTCGCTCACCAGCGTCACCGCCGCGCCCAGCTCGCCCGCCAGGCCGAGGCCCGCCAGGAAACGCCAGGCAGCGTAGGACGGGATCCCGTCCACGAACGCGTTCGCGATATTCGCCACGGAGTAGAGCGCGATGCTCCCGAAGAGAGTCGAGAGGCGCCCCTTCTTGTCTCCGAGGATTCCCCAGAAGATCCCGCCGAGCAGCATACCGACCATCTGCGCGTTGAGCAGGAGGAACGTCGCGGAGACCTGCGCGTCCCCCGCCGGAATGCCGAGATCGAGAAGGCTCGGCTGGCGGACGATGGGGAAGAGGAGCAGGTCGAACATGTCGACGAAGTAACCGAGGGCGGCGACGAGAACGGTCAGGCTGAAGATCTGCGACAGGGGGTGCTTCTCGGCGGTCGACATGAGGCGCGATTCTCGATTCCCGGGTCCCCGTTGTCGATGGGCTCGCGCGGGCTGCAAGCGGGTGCGGAGGGAGGCTCTCGCGGAACCGGCGCCCCGACGCCTGACCCTCCCCCGTATATAATAGAAAATCAAGACCTGACCCCGTCCGGGGGCTCTCGGGGGGTGACCCCGCTCGGGGCGACCCCATCGGGGGCTCGCGAGGAAGCCATGACGTTTCGTGCCACGCACTTCGGGACGGCCACCGTTCTCTTCGAGGCCGGGTCGATCCGGCTCCTGACCGACCCGGTCTTCGACCCGCCAGGCCGGCGATTCAGTGTCCTCGGAGTCGCGGGCTACCGCCGCGTCTCCGATCCGCCCGCGCCGCCCGGCCCTGGCGCTCTCGACGCCGTCCTCCTGAGCCACGATCACCACGGCGACAATCTCGACGTCGCGGGCCGGGCGATCGCACGCGAAGCCGGGGTCCTCCTGACGACGACGGCCGGAGCCCGGCGGCTCGGCGGAAATGCGAAGGGGCTCGCGCCCTGGGAATCGTTCGAGGTGCGGGGCCGGAATGGCAGGACGATTCGCGTCACAGCCACGCCGGCGCAGCACGGGCCGCGGTGGCTGGTCCCAATCGCCGGGCCCGTCGTCGGCTTCGTCCTCGAGGGGGAGGAGCTGGACGGCGCGGTCTGGGTCAGCGGCGACACCGTCCTCTTCGAGGGCTTGAGGGAGGTCGCCCGCCGCTTCCCGATCCGGACGGCGTTCCTCCACGTGGGCCGCGCGACGCTGGCCGCGACGGGGCCGCTCCACTACACGCTCACGGCCGAGGAGGCGGCCGAGGTCGCGGCGATCTTCGGCGGGGCCTGCTGCGTCCCGATCCACTACGAGGGGTGGTCCCACTTCCGTGAGGGAAAGGACGACGTGACGAGGGCGTTCCAGCGGCGCGGCCTCTCGTCGCGCCTTCGCTGGCTGCCGAGGGGAGAGGCGGTGGATCTCGCCCCGTAGGACCTCCGCGGCGGGGGCCGCCGCCCGGGGCCGAGGGTCAGGGCCGGCCGAGCGCCCGGACCCGGGCGCTCAGGGTCTCCAGGTCACCGAGTTCCGCGGCCCCTCCCAGACGGTCACTTCCTCGAGGCGCGCCCCGTCCTTCGGGTGGCCCGCGGCGCGGATCTCGTCCGCCACCCAGAGCGCGACGTTCTCGGCGGTCGGATTCTTCGCGTCGAACGGGGGCACGGTGTTGAGATCGTGGTCGTGGAGGCGCGCGGCGAGCTCCCTCACGAGCCTCTCGGTCGGGACGAAGTCGACCGAGAGGTCGTAGGCGCCGAGCGCGTCGGTTCCGAGCGCGACCTCGATCTTCCAGGAGTGCCCATGGACGGGCTCCGGCCCCCCCACGTAGTCGCGGAGGTGGTGGGCGGCCTCGAACGTGGCGTGGCAGCGGATCGTGAACGGCATGGGCCGATGCTACCGGGCCACGCCACGGGGGGTGCGGGGGGATCGAGAAAACCCCGCGACAGAGACGACCGCGTGGCAGCGGATGGTGAACGGCATGCAGCCTCCGGTCGGCGCGCTCAGCGCGTCAGGACCGTCTCCTCGCGGAGGACGCGGATCGTGTGCTGGTCCTCGGCGGCGAGTCCCCAGGTCGTCTCGATGAAGCGCTTCGGCGTCGTGGCGCTTTCACCCGAAAGGGAAAGGCGCTGCGTCAGCTCCTCGCCGTTCGGGAGCGTGAAGCGGTAGACGGCCTCGGTCGCGACCTTGCCGAGCGAGCGGGCTCCGGCGGGGAGCTCGGTCCAGCCGAGGAGCCGCATCCCGGGCGGGAGGCGGTCGTTGACGGCGGCGAGGGCCTCCGGCGCGAGGGTGTCGACGACGTCGAGGTCGAAGAGCTCGTGCTTCGACTCCTGGCCGAGAGGGAGCGCCGGCCCCATCGAGAGCTTGAGGTGCGGGTTGAACCCCTCGGTGTAGCGGACCGGGACGCGCGCGGCGCGGAAGGCCCGCTCGAGGATGTCCATGACGTTGCGGTGCGAGAGGTAGCGGGCGTCGCCGAGCTTCTCGAACGAGACGCGCCACGTCTTCGCGATCGCCGCGCTCTCGCTCGCCCCGCCGCGGTGCCGGCGCCGCTCGCGGAGAGGGAGGAGGTCAGGCGTCGCCTTCATCCGGTAGGCGGCGCCCTTGGCCTTGTCGGCGTAGGCCGAGCCGCGCCCCTCGTCGCGCGCGTCGGTGACGCCGGCCGCGACTCCCGAGGCGGAAGGGAGGGCGGGGCCGGCCGCAGGGGCTTCGGCCGGGAAAGCGGGAGGGGCCCCGGAAAGGGACGGCAGTGCGAACGTGAACCCTTCCGGCATCCCGTTCGCGAGGACGGTGTCCTCGCCGTTGCCGGGGACGCCGCAGGCGGTGCAGCGCCCCCACTTGCAGTCGTCGGTCGCCATCTCCTGGAGGGCCTTCTTCCACTCGACGACGAGGAACGGCTTTCGGATCGACGCGTCGACGACGTCCCAGGGGAGCGTCTCCTTGAGGTCCTTCTGCCGCAGGTGCCGCTCCTTCGGGATGCCGGCGGCCGCGAGCGCCTCGGTCCAGCGCTCCCACGAGAAGTGCTCGGACCAGCCGTCGAACTTTCCGCCGCGCTTCCAGACTTCCAGGAGCGCCTTCGACATCCGGCGGTCGCCGAGCGAGAGCATCGCCTCGATCTCGGCCTCCTTCGGCTCGTGCCACTTCAGCTTGGCTCCCCGGACGGGGCGGAACTTCTCCCTGAGGTAGACGAGCTTTTCGCTCAGCTGCTCCACGCCGTCGAACGCGGACCACTGGAACGGCGTGAAGCTCTTCGGGACGTAGGAGCCGATGGAGACGTGGACGGTGGCCCGCACGCCCTTCTTCCGCCCCTCGGCGAGGATGTTCGCCACGAGCGTGACGAGCTCGTCGAGGTCGGCGGTCGTCTCGGAGGGGAGGCCGATCATCGTGTAGACCTTGATGAGGTCCCAGCCGCGCTCGAAGGCGACGCCGGCGGCCTTCACCATGTCGTCGTTCGTGAAGGTCTTGTTGATGACGCGCCGGAGGCGGTCGGAGCCGGTCTCGGGGGCGAACGTGAAGCCCGACTTCCTCACCTCGGAGACGGCGTCGGCGAGGGCGACCGAGAACGCCTCGGCGCGCAGCGACGGGAGCGAGATGGAGACCTTCGTCTTCGCCAGCTCCGGCGCGAGGCAGGCCACGAGCGGTTCGATCTGGGAGTAGTCGGCCGAGGAGAGGGAGAGGAGGCCGACCTCGGACCACCCCGCCTCGTCGATGAAGGCCTTCGTCATCCGGGCGACGTCGGCGGGGTCGAGCTCGCGCACGGGGCGGTACCAGTAGCCCGCCTGGCAGAAGCGGCACCCCTGCGTGCAGCCGCGCATGATCTCGAGGCCGAGGCGGTCCTGGACGATGTCGACGGACGGGACCATCGGCTTGTCGGGGTAGACCGACGGGTCGAGCTTCTCCACCCAGACGCGCTTGGCCCGCTCGGGGACCCCGGGCGCGTTCGGCGTGTACGAGACGACGCCGGTGCCGTTTCCGTCGGGGCCCTCGTAGACGACGTCGTAGAGCGAGGGGACGTAAATGCCGGGGCACGCCGCGAAGGCGAGGAGCCGCTCGGGGCGCGGGAGGCCCCGCGTCGCCTTCACGGCGTCGAGGAAGACGCCGAGCGCCTCCTCGGCATCGCCGAGGAGGAAGACGTCGAAGAAGTCGGCGACCGGCTCGGGGTTCGCCACGCACGGCCCGCCGCCGATGACGATCGGGTCGGCGTCGCCGCGCCCGGCGGCGAGGACCGGGATCCCCGCGAGGTCGAGCATGTTCGGGACGTTCGTGTAGTTCAGCTCGCTCTGGAGGGAGAAGCCGACGACGTCGAAGTCGCGCACGGGGGCGCACGACTCGATGGAGAAGAGCGGGATCCCCTCTCGCCGCATCACCTCCTCGAGGTCGACCCACGGGGCGTAGCTGCGCTCGCAGGCGAAGCCCTCCCGGCGGTTGACGATCTCGTAGAGGATCCGGGTGCCCGTGTGGCTCATCCCGATCTCGTAGGCGTCGGGGAAGGCGAGGCAGAGCGTGACGTCCGAGGAGGGAAGGTCTTTCCGGACGACGTTCCGTTCCAGGGGGAGGTAGCGCCCGGGGCGCTCCACGCGGAGGAGAAAGGGCTCGAGTCGGGGGCGGAGAGAGTCGAAACGCATGGCAGACCTTTCCAAAAGCCACGGAGTTTAGTCCGGAGAGGCCTTTCGTCACGGTCGGAGCGCCCGGTCGATCGACGGATTCGGGCGAAAGGGCCGCGTGCGCCAGAGCCTCGTGGGGGTGAGCGCCGCGGGAGAAGGCGACCGGACGCACGCCGCGCGATCCGCAATAATGCCCGTCTCCCGTGAACGCCTCCCCGCCCCTCGCAATCGCCGGCGCCGGACCCGCCGGGCTCGTCGCCGCGACGCTCCTTTCGCGAGCCGGGCGGAGGGTCGTCGTCCACGAGAAGAACGCGACCGTCGGGGCGCGTTTCGTCGGGGACCTGCAGGTGATCGAGGACGCGTCCGACCGTCGCGAGACCGTCCCGGCGATGTTCGCGCGGCTCGGCCTCCCGGCCCCGGCGTGGGTCCCGGTGAGGGCCGCGGAGTTCTTCGATTCGCGGATGCGGCGCTTCCCGATTGCCTCGAAGGAGCCGTACGGCTGGTTCGTCACGCGGGGGCCCGGCGAAGGGACGCTCGACCGGACGCTCCTTTCCGGTGCGCTCGACGCCGGGGCCGAGGTCCGGTTCCGCTCGCGGCTCGAGGCCGCCGCCGACCTCGTGGCGACCGGACCGCAGACCCCCGACGGACTCGCCCGCGAGACCGCGTTCGAGACGGACGGAACGACCCGCGTCCGCGTCCTCTACGATCCCGCGGTCGCCCCGGGCGGCTACGCCTACCTCTTCACGGTCGGCGGCCGCGGCACGTTCGGCTGCGCGATCGTCCGCGACCTCGGCGGGATCGACCGCTACTTCGAGAAGGCGAAGGAGAAGCTCCTCTCCGTCGACGACGTGCCGATGGAGGGGCCGCGCGACGCCTACTCCTTCATGAACTTCGCCCTCGCCCCGGAGTCGACGCGCGACGGCCGGCCCGCCGCGGGGGAGGCGGGGGCTTTCCAGGACTACCTCTTCGGCCTCGGCATGCGCTACGCGATCTCTTCCGGCGCCCTCGCCGCCGAGGCGCTCCTGTCGGGGGGCGACTTCGCCGCGCTCGCGCGGGAGAAGTTCGGCCGGCGGCAGCGCGTTTCGATCGTCAACCGGTTCCTCTACGAGGCGGGGGGCGCCTTCGGCCTCTCGCTCTTCGCGCGGCTCGCCACGCGGGTCGACTTCCGTCGGGTCCTATCGGCGTTCTACCGGCCCGGCCCCGTCCGCCTCGCGCTCGCGCCGCTCGTCGAGGCCCTGTGGAAGAACCGCGGCCGCTGCGCGCACCGCCTCCCGCCCCACTGGTGCCGCGCCCGGGAGCGCGAGATCCGCTCGCCCGAGCTCGGGAGGATCGGGTGACCGCCGCTCCGGCCGTCCCCGACCTCTCGTCGGCGCACCGCGCGAACCGCGTTCTCACGCACCGGGCGGGCGCGAACTTCTCCGTCGGCTTCCGCTTCCTCCCGAAGGAGAGACGGCAGGCGGTCTACGCGGCCTACGCCTGGTGCCGCGCCGCCGACGACGCCGTCGACGAGGGAGACCCCGCGGGCGCGCCGGCGCGCCTCGACGCGTGGGCGAGGGAGCTCGACGCCGTCTACGGCGGAAGCCCCTCGAGCCCTTCGGGGGTCGCGCTCGCCGAGGCGCTCCCCCGGTTCCCGATTCCGAAGTCGGCGTTCGAAGGGCTCCTCGCCGGCTGCCGGCAGGACCTCGTGAGGACGCGCTACGAAACGTTCGAGGAGCTCCTCGGCTACTGCGACCTCGTGGCCTCGACGATCTCGACGATCTCCCTCGCCATCTTCGGAGGCCTCGGCGACGCGCGCGCCGAGGCGCGGGGCCGGGAGCTGGCGACGGCGCTCCAGCTGACGAACATCGTGCGCGACGTCGGAGAGGACGTGGCGCGCGGCCGCGTCTACCTCCCGCTCGAGGACCTCGAGCGCTTCGGCGCGAAAGCGGAGGACCTCCTCGCGCTCCGCCCGACTCCCGCCCTCGCCGACGTCGTCCGCTGGGAGGCCGGCCGTGCGCTCTCGTACTTCCACGCGGCCGAGCCGGTGAAGGATCTCGTCGACCGCGAGTGCCGCTTCGCCGTGACGATGATGGGGGGCATCTACGCCGAGGTCGCCCGCGAGGTCCTCGCCCGCCCGCTCGAAACGCTGCAGCGGCGCATCGCGCTCTCGACGCCGCGCAAGGTGCGGGCGGTCCTCGTGCGCCTCCTCGACCGGCGCTTCGACCGGATCTCCGATTGATTCGCGCGGATTGACGCGCGCCGAGCCGCGGCACTAGAGTCGCGGAGATGGCTCTCGACGACAGGACCCGCGACGCGCTCCGCGAGCTGGGAAGCGCCCTGAACGAGGCGGTCTCCTCGTCGGCGCGCGTCCACGAGATCCTGCAGCGGATCCGCGAGGAGGGGAGCGAGCCCTACCTCGTCCTCGACGCGACGGTCGCGCTCGAGGGGCCCCATCGGAAGTCCCGCGCGGCCCTTCCCTCCATCCGCCGCGGGGGTCCGGCCCGGCGGGAGGAGCACGAGGGGACGAGCTTCAAGATCGACGTGAAGGACCTCCATTTCCTCCGTTCGGTCGGCATCGACCCGACGCGCGCGCCCCGCGCGCCGCGGGGCAGGCGCCGGCCCGGGACGACGGTCTCGCTCCGCTCGACCGTCGCGAAGAAGCCCTGAAGATCCCCCTTCTCGGCCTGTCCCTCCCGGAGCTTTCGCAGGCGATCGCACCCGTTGCGGCCCAGCGTTTCCGCGCCGCTCAGGTCATGCGGTGGATGACCCAGCGCCGCGCCGCCGGCTTCGACGAGATGACGGATCTCCCGGCGACCGTCCGCGGAGCGCTCGAGGAGCGGTTCACGATCGGGCTCCCCGAGGTCGAGGCGCGGACGCCGTCGGAGGACGGCGCGGAGAAGTTCCTCTTCCGCCTCGCGGACGGCGCGAAGGTCGAGGCGGTCTACATCCCCGCGCCGCGACGCCGGGCGTCGGCGGGGGGCGAGCGCGTGACGGTGTGCGTCTCCTCGCAGGCGGGCTGCGCCGTGAACTGCGCCTTCTGCGTCACGGGGCGGCTCGGCGCCGGGCGGAACCTGACGGCCGGGGAGATCCTCGGCCAGTACCTCGTCGTCGCGCGCGAGAAGCGCTTCGGGCCGCGCGAGGCCAACGTCGTCTTCATGGGGATGGGCGAACCGCTCCTGAACGTCGCGCACGTCTCCCGCACGCTCGACCTCCTCGAGTCCGAGGTCTCGCCGCGCCGGACGACCCTCTCGACGGCGGGCGTCGTTCCCGGGATCCGCGAGCTGGCGAGGCGGGAGCACCGGCCGAACCTCGCCGTCTCCCTCACCGCGGCCGGGAACGCCCTCCGGACGAAGCTGATGCCGATCAACGCGCAGTGGCCGGTGGAAGAGCTCTTCGCGGCGCTCGAGGAGTGGCCGCTCGAGCCGGGGCGCCGGATCACCTTCGAGGTCGTCCTGATCGCCGGCGTGAACGACTCGCCCGCCGAGGCCCGCGCCCTCGCGCGCCTCGTGAAGCGCGTCCCGTCGAAGGTGAACCTGATCCCGCTCAACGAATCTCCCGAGTGGCTCCCCGGGCTTTCCCGCCCGTCCCAGGCGAGCGTCGACGCGTTCGGAGGCCTGCTCTCCTCCTCGGGCGTCGACGTCACCGTCCGCTGGTCCAAGGGTCTCGGCGCGGCGGCCGCGTGCGGGCAGCTGAAGGGGAGGGAGACCCCCGGCCGGCTGCTGCGCATCCCGTCCCCGTCCGTGCGATCCTGAGGCGAATCCGCACCCAGGAGGCGATCATGTCCAAGACGTCCCGCATGACCCGTACGACCCTCGCCGCGGCACTCGGCCTGGTGCTCCTCGCACCCGCGGCCCGCGCCCAGACGGCCGCGCCCGCCGCAGCGCCGGTGGCCACGGCGACCCCGGCGCCCCCGACGCCCTCCGACATCGCCCGTGGCGCCGGAAAGAAGCTCGACGCGTTCCTGGCGAAGGACGCGCGGGCGGCTCTCGATCCGCTCGTCGCCCAGGCCGCCACGAACGTCGACGTCGCGATCGCCCTCGGGCGGCTCCTCGAGCAGGAGAAGAAGTACGACGAGTCGGCGAACATCCTCAGAAAGGCGGCCCTGACCGCTCCCGCCGACGCCCGCGTCCCGCTCTGGCTCGGGGAGACGTTCCTGCGCGCGAAGAAGATGGCCGATGCGGACGCCGCTTTCAGGAAGTCCGCCGAGCTCGCCGCCGCCGCGGTCGCCGCAAAGCCCGACGACGCCGGCGCGCTTCTCGTCCAGGGGACGGCGCTCTCGCGCCTGCGCCGGTACGACGAGGCGATGGTCGCGCTCGGCAAGGCCCGCGACCTGGACGGCGGGAGCCCGGAGACGCTCTACCAGATGGGCTCGACGCGCGCCTTCCAGCAGAAGTGGACCGACGCCGTGACGCTCCTGACCCAGTCCCTCGAGAAAGACTCGGGGACCGCCTTCGCGTACTACTACCGCGCCCTCGCCCAGGAGAAGCTCGGCAAGAAGGACCAGATGGTCATCGACCTCGACCGTTTCGTGAAGGTCGCGCCGGCGGCCCCCGAGGCCGACCGGGCGCGCGCCCTCCTCGCAGCGGCCTCGCGCTGACCGGAGCGCGAGGAGAGGTCCGTGTCGAGCGCGCCGCCCGCCCAGGTCCCCTTCCCGAACCTCGTCGCGATGATGGTGAGGAGGTCGGAGAGGGTGTCCGACCTGATCTTCTCTCCCGGGCGTCCGCCGCAGGTCGAGCTCCTCGGAAAGCTCGAGCCGGTGCCGGCGCCGGGATGGGAGATGCTGACGCCCGAGGTGACGGCGGCCATCGCCCGGCACCTCGTCGGCGACAACGCGACGGCGCAGAAGGCCCTCGTCGACGACGGTGCCGCCGACGTCGCCTACGCGATCCCAGGCTTCTCGCGCTTCCGGGTGAACGTCTTCTTCCAGCGCGGCACCCACGCCATCGTCATGCGGGTCATCCCGGTGCGCGTGCCGACCTTCGACGAGCTCAAGCTCCCGCCGGCCCTGCGCGACATCACCGGACTGAAGAACGGGATCGTCCTGGTGACGGGGCCGACGGGCTCGGGCAAGTCGTCGACGCTCGCGGCGGTGGTCGACCTGATCAACGACTCGCACGCGGTCCACGTCGTCACGATCGAGGACCCGATCGAGTTCATCCACGGGCACAAGAAGGCGACGATCCACCAGCGGGAGCTCCACCGCGACTGCCCGAGCTTCTCCCGCGCGCTCCGCTCGGCCCTCCGGCAGGCGCCGAAGGTGATCCTGGTCGGGGAGATGCGGGACAAGGAGACGATCGAGATCGCCCTCGAGGCGTCGGAAACGGGGCACCTCGTCCTCTCGACGCTCCACACGACCGACGCGGCCAAGACCGTCGACCGGATCATCGGCGTCTTCCCCAAGAGCGAGGAGCAGGTGATCCGGACGCGCCTGGCGAGCGCGTTCCAGTTCATCGCCTCCCAGCGCCTCCTTCCGCGCGCGGACGGGACGGGGAGGGTCGCCGCGATCGAGGTCCTCCGTTCCAATTCGCGGACCCGCGAGTACATCGAGAAGGGGGGCGGCGACAACGAGGGGAAGTCGCTCCTGGACGCGATGCGGGACGGCGGCAACGACGGGATGCAGACCTTCGACCAGGTCATCGAGCAGTTCGTGAGGCGGCGCGTCGTCACGCTGCCCGTGGGCCTGTCGTACGCGACGAACGCCGGGAACCTGAGGATCGAGCTGGCGGACTTCGCGGGCTAGGCCGAAAGCGAGACGCCCGCGACCCTCGAGGGGCCGCGGGCGTCGTGATGCAGGGACCCCGGGCGGTTACTTGGCGGAGGCGTCCTTGACCGGCGCGTCCTTCTTCACGAGCTCGAGGTCGAACTGGAGCGTCACCTCGTCGCCGACGACGAGGCCGCCGCCGTCGAGGGTCTTGCTCCAGGCCACGCCGAAGTCCTTGCGGCTGATCTTCCCGGTCGCCGTCGCGCCGACGACGCTCTTGCCCCCACGGGTTCTTCACGGGCTGGGTGTACTCGACGTCGAGGACGACCGGCTTCGTCACGCCGCGGAGCGTCAGGTCTCCCGTCACCTTCGCCGCCGTGGCCGAGAGCTTCTCGACCTTCGTCGAGGTGAAGGTCATCTGGGGGAACTTCGCGGCGTCGAAGAAGTCGGCCGAGCGGAGGTGATCGTCCCGCTTGGTGTCGCGGGTGTCGACGGAGGCGACCTCGATCGTGGCGGAGATCTTCGCCGTGGCCGGGTCGGCCGGGCTGCCGTCGACGGTCGCCGTGAACTTGCCGAAGGCCCCCTTCACGTTCGAGACCATCATGTGGCGGACGGAGAAGCCGACGGTCGAGTGGGACGAGTCGACGGCCCAGGTCTCGGCGAGGGCGGAGGCGCTCGCGAGACCGAGGATCGCGGCGAGGGCGACGGACAGCAGGTTCTTCTTCATCTGTTCCTCCTGGGTTTCATTCGGGCGGGCGCCCTGTCTGGCGACGTTTCGATTCCTTTACGCCGGAGCCGGCGGAACGGATCGATCGACGAAAAGCAACCCGCGGGCCAGGCCTCAGACCCCGAAATGGCCCGGAATTCGATCGGTTCGGGAAGGGGTGGCTCTCGAAATGAGAGGAAAGGTCAGAAGACGTTCCCGAACCCGAAGGTGACCTTCCAGGCGGGATCCCCCTCCCTCCGGTTCAGCGGGACGGCCCCGTCGAGGCGCAGGACTCCGAGCGGCGTGAGGGCCCGCACGCCGAGGCCGACGGACGTCGCCAGCCCCGTTCCGAAGTCCCGCGACGAGGCCCAGACCTGGCCCACGTCGAAGAAGGCGACGCCGAGGAGGCGGGGATGGAGCGGGACCCGGAGCTCCTCGTTGACGACGAGGAGCGTCGAGCCGCCCGTGGCGAAGAGGGTCCCGCCAAGATCCTCCTGCGGACCGAGGGTCTCGGTCGGGTAGCCCCTCACCGAGTACGAGCCCCCGGCGTAGAAGCGGACGTCGGGAATCAGCTCCTGGCCGTCGAAGGCGCGCGCCGTGCCGGCCCTGGCCGACTGCGCCCAGACGGCGCGGCCGGACCCGAAGGCGAAGACCGGGTGGTAGAAGTTCACCTGGCCGTAGACGCGGGCGTACGAGAAGTCCGAGCCGAGCCAGGAGCCGCTTCCCTGGAGGTCGACGCTCGCCAGGAGGCCGCGGGTCCCGAGGAGGGGATCCTCCCGGGTGTCCCAGACGAGCTGCGTGCCGACGTACGGGAAGGTGGTCGTGACGTCGAGAGGGAAGAACGGGTCGTCCTCGAAATACCGGCTCTCCTTCCACTTCCCGTAGAGGCGGGCCGACAAGGATCTTCCGACGCTCCTCGAGAGCTGAATCGAGGCCTCGGTCGAATCGGTCTGGCTGTCGAGGTAGAGGCCGGTCCGGAAGAACCTCCGCCGCTCGACCCAGACGTCGAGCCCGACGCCGAGGATCCGCTCGGGGATCCCCGCGAAGGCCCGGACGGCGCGATCGTCGGGGTCGTAGAGCACCCTCGTGCCGAGGGTGAGCCCGCGGCCGAAGACGTTCCGGTCCGCCACGTCGACGACCGCGGCCAGTCCCCGCTCGTTCTCCCACCTGAGGCCGTAGGCGACCGTGAGAGGGGGGAGCTCCTCGGCCTTCAGGACGACGTCGACGCGGCCGTCGGGTCCGGGGGCCGTCTCGCCCTTCACGCTCCGGAAGAGGCCCAGTGCAAAGAGCTCTCCGCGCGCCCGGTCGACCTCTTCGCGGAGGAACGGCGAGCCCGCGGGGAGGTCCGCGACGCGCCGGGCCAGCGACGGGCTCGTTCTCGAGAGGCCCTCGAAGGAGACGCTCCCGAGGCTCTCCGCTGGCCCCTTCGTCACGTCGAAGACGACGGCGAGCCGGGGCGGGTCCTCGGGCGTGGCGGGGGAGAGAGTGGTGCGCACGCGCGCCCCGGCGAAACCGCCGGCCCGGAGGACGTCCTCCATCGCGAGCGCCGAGAGGGCCGTCCGGTCCGCGTCGGCCGGATCGCCCGGCGTCACCCTCGCGAGGCACGAAAGCCGTCCGGCCTCCTCGGCCGGGACGCCGCGGACCTCGACGGAGGCGACGAGTGACGGCAGGCCGGGGTCGACGCGGACGGCGAGCCGGCCCCCATCCTCGAGAGTCCGGTCGAGGATCCGTCCCGCCGGGTAGCCGAGGCCGAGGAGCGCCTGGAGCAGCCGCCGGTCGGCGCTCGGAAGCGAGGCGGCCAGCTCGATCCGCTCGAGGGGCGACGAGAAGCGCCGGGCGAGGAGGAGCGCTTCCCGCGCCGAAACGCCTTCGAAGGCGACCTGCAGGATTGCGGTCCTCGTCCCGGCCCGGGCTCTCACGACGACCTGGCGCCGGGCCTCGTCGCCTCCGGCCGTGACCTCGACCTCGGGAGCGAGGTGGCCGAGCGCACGCAACGCGCGAACCGACTCGAGCCGCATCTCCTCGAGGGCGCCCTTTTCGGGCGTGCCTGTCCGGTAGAGGGCGGCGACGGTCTTGCGCGACGAGGCGGGAAGAGGGTCGCCCTCGAAGGCGATCTCGACCCGCGGGCCGAGGTCGATCCCCGCTTCCAGGTCGACGCGCCCGGCCTTCTTCGCCGGGACCGAGCGCATCGTCACCCGGACCTCCGGAAAGCCGCGGCTCCTGAGGAACGCCTCGGCGTCGATCTCGGCCTCGAAGAGCCGGGCCCGGCCCACGGAGTCGCCGCGCCTCAGGCCGACCGCGGAGACGAGGGCGCGCCGCGGGACGCCGGGGGGCGGGGTGATCGTCAGGGCGGCCAGCCTGGGAGCGCCTGCGTCCTCGCCCTGGATCCGGCTTCCGCCGAACTCGATCCGCTGCTGGAGAGAGCCGCCGAAGCGGCCGTAGTCCTCGGTGAAGACCTGCGTCGCGAGGGGCGGAAGCCCTCGCACGCCATGGACGTCGACGACCCAGGTCTGCCGCTGGGCGTTCTTCAGGTCGACGGAGACGGCGAGGGAGACGCTCGGCGAGAAGGCCCTCGAGAGCGTGAGGCGCGCCGTCTGGTCGGTCTCGCCGAGGAGGAAGAGGGGCTGCACGGAGAGGGAGACCGGCCCGAGCGCCGAGCCGAGCCGGGAGGCGAGGCGATCTCCGTAATAGCCCGCGAGCCCGCGGGCCAGCTCCGCGGCGGCATCCACGTCCCCCTCGCCCGCTCCCGCCTTCGGCCGCGCCTCGGCGAAGACGTCTCCCGCCGCGTTGCGGGCGCCGATGGAACGGTCCTGGAGCGAGGACGTCGTGACGAACTCGAGCCGCGGATCCGTCGCCGGATCCCCGGCGTACGTCACCGCGCCCTTGTCGATCCGGAACGTCTGCCCGTAGGCGTAAACGAGGCCCCCGCTCTCGACGTCGATCCGGCCGCGGACGACGGGGCGCCGGGCGGTTCCCGTCACGTCGAGCCGGCTCCAGGAGGCCGAGAGGTTCGCGACGTTGTTCCGGATCCTCACGCCCGAGGCCGTTCCGACACCGACCTCGAGCGCGAGGGTGTCGAGGAGGGAGGCCTCCGTACCGGTCGCCTCGGGAGGCGCCAGGATCCGGGCGAGGATCTCGCGGTCGAGATCGACGTCCCTCTCGAGGAGCCCCCGGTCGAGCGTGACCTGGCCCGACACCTTCCTCTCGTCTCCTCGCGCGTCCAGCGTCAGCTCCCCCGAGAGAACGGCTGCCAGGCCGTAGGCGAGCCGGTACCTCACGTCGGAGAACGTCGCCGTCAGAGAGACCCCTTCGTCGAGGGTCCAGCCGCCGGCGAGAAGGAGCGGGCCCCCGTTCAGGTAGGCGTCGGCTCGCGTCAGCGAGGCCGAGCCGGGGGCCAGGTCGGCCCGGAGGGTCGGGCCCCGGATCTCGGTGGGCCAGGCCATCGGCCACGAGAAGCGCGACGACGCGCCGTCGATAAAGACGCTCCCGACGAGCGCGCCGGGAGGGCCGGAGGCCCGGGCGTCGAGGGCGATCTCGCCGGAGGCCGTCCCTCCCGCCAGGAACGGCGCGAGGAGAGCGGCGTCGGCGCGCCCGCGGGCCGACGCGGCGAGGCTCGCCACGAGAGCGGATAGCGGTCCGCCGAGGCGCGCTCCCGGGAGGAGGTCGGCGGACACGGAGGCGGAAAAAGACGTCCGCGCCCCCTCCACGGTGATTTCCTCGAGGGCCAGCCGTCCCGCTCCGAGGGTGATCCTCGCCGGGCCGGAAAGCGCGAGGTGTCCCGCCGCGGTCTCGGCGCCGATCCCCTCGATCGCGACCTCCGCGGTGCCGGCGACCGGGTCGGTCAGGTCGAAGGTCGCGAAGGCCCGGACGTTGGCCACGAGCGGGAGGATCGGCGTCCCGGCGGGGAGGAGCCCTTCGAGAGCGCAGGAATCGAGCCCCGGCGCGTCGAGCGTCAGCTCGAGCGGGCCCTGGGGGAGGCCGTGCGGCAGGCGGCTCGCGAGCGCCGGGAAGGCCGCGAGCGCACCGAGGGGGAGCCGCGCGGCGAGGATCGCCTCGAAGCCGCGAACCCCCGCACGCGGAACGTCGACAGTCAGGACCCCGGCGCGGGCGAAGGCGCGGAGCCCGGCGGAGAGGGCTCCGGCGGAAACGGTCGCGTCGACGTCGGCGTCACCGAGGGGAGTCTCGAGGGACGCGCGGCCCGAGGCCTCGAGGCGCGCCCCCGGCGTCCCGTCGGGGGACGCCCCCGGTCCGGCCGACGCCGACGCCGCGAGCTCGAAGAGGCGCAGCTCGGAGGCGTCGGCCTCGAACGACGCGTGGAGGCTCTCGACGAGAGGGAGCCCTTCCGCGAGGCAGAGGCCGGAGGCGTCGAGTGTGACGTGGAGGTCCCTCTTCCCCGGTCCGAGGGCAAAGCGGGCGTCGGCCGACGCGAGCCCCGTCGATCCGGGGCGAAGCGTCCCGAGCGAGAGGCCGTCCGCCTGGAGCCGTCCTTCGGCCGAGCGCCGGGCCGCGTCCACGGTCGCCTGGAGCGAGAGTGTGCCGCCGCGAGCGGGGGTGAAGACCGCGTCGAGCTCTCCCTTCGGCGCGCGGAGCGCTCCCGCGGCACGGACGTCGACGCGGAAGGGGCCGTGAAGCTCCAGGTCCGCGGGCGCCGCGGGCGCGAGCGCGGGGAAGAGGGCGTGCAGCTCGGCGAGAGCGGCGGCGAGGTCGGGGCCGGCGGCGTGGAGGCGGCCGTCGGCGAGCCTGCCGGAGGCGAGAGCCGGAAGCGACGCCGCGTCGAGCCGGCCGCTCACGGTCCGCTCTCCGGGCGAGGCGGGGAGGAGCGTCGCGGAGAGGTCGACCGTCGCCCGGCCGCGGGAGGAAAGGCGTACGGTGGCGTCCGCGAGGAGGAGCTCTCCCCGCCGGAGCGAGAGCTCCGCGTCGACCGAAAGAGGCAGGGGATCGCCGTCGCCGTGCCGGACCGTGAAGCGGCCGTCGAGCTCGCTTCCCGCGAGCCCGAGCCGCGCGCGCGTCGGCCCGTCGAGGAGCCGGGCGAGGAGAGTCTCTGGGAGGCGCTCGGCCCGGAGAGTCCAGACCCCTTCTCCCGATGGGCGCTCGACGCGGCCGTTCCCTTCGATCCGCCCCCCGGGCACGAGATCCGCGCTCGCCTCCTCGACGAGAAACGCCTCCGGGAGGAGGCGGGCTTTCGCCGAGAAGGCCGACATCGTCACCTCCGGGGTGGCGACGTCCTGACCCTCGACGAGGAGCCTGGCCGAGGGCACGGAGAGGCTTCCCTCGACGTCGGCGACGAGGGTGACCGTCCCGGTCGTCCGGAGCTCCGGCGCGACGGTCCCGGCCACGGCGCGCACCTCGGCGTGGAGCGCCAGCGGCGCCTCGGGCGAGAGAGCGCCCGATCCGGACGCCGCCAGCGAGAGGCCGTCTCCCGCGAGGTGGAGCTCCTCCAGGAGGATCCGCTCGTCCGGGGAGACGGAGACGGAGAAGCCGCCCGCCAGACTGAGGCGCTGTGGGCCCGTCCGGTCGACCTGCAGGGAGGGGATCTCGCCCCGCAGCCGGAGCGCGCCCCGGCGGAGGCTCCCGGTCAGCCGGGCCCCTTCGATCCGGGCCGCGAGAGCGAGCCGCTCTGCCGCGGGAGGGAGTGGACCGGAGAGGAGGGAGGCGATCCCGACGTCGATCTCGTCGACGTCGACCGAGGAGAGGAACGTCGAGTCGTTCGCGTTCTTCTTCGGTGCGGGAAGCGGCGCGCCGAGGTCGATCCGTACTCCCCGGAGCGAGAGCCGCCGGAGGTGGAGCCGGCGGCGGACCGCCTGCCGGAGGTCGACGTCGGCGTCGGCCGCTTCGACCGTCAGGAAAGGGGGCGCACCCGCAGCGGCTACGACGAGCCCCCGGAGCCGGACTTTCCCGCCGAGCGGGTCGACGGAGAGGGACTTCGCCCGGAGAGAGAGGCCGCTCGCTTCCCCGGCTCTCCGAAGCGTCGCGGTCAGGAGGCGTTCCTGGACCGGGGGGAGGCGGAAGAGGAGGACGGCGGCCACGGGAAGGAGCAGCAGGCCGCCGAGAACCAGCAGGGCGATCCGGCGCCGGGCGCGGGAACGGGGAGCCTCGGTGCCGCGCGCCATGCCTCGATTCTAGGGGCTCCCTGCCGCCAGGCCGCGCAGGCCACGCATCGACTCGGCGGTCGTCCCGGCCGCGGAAATGAAGGCCGGCAACGCTGGCGATGCCGCCGCGCCCTCGGCGGGTGAAGGGTCCCCGTCTCCGTCGGACGACCGGCCGCCCCGAGGCGGCCTCGTCACGGGCACCCGGACCAGTCTGGCGGGGCATCCCTTCGCGACCGGCCGCAACCGCCAGGTGGTTGGTCCTGTCCAAGGGGGAATGAAGCGATTTCTGACGATCCTCCTGCTCCTGGCCACGTTCCCTCTGCGCGCCGCCTCCTTCGAGAGCGCAGAGCGGGAGATCGAGCGATCGATGAAGAGCGGCGGCGTCCCGGGGGTGGCCCTGGTGGCCGCGTCGTTCGCCGAAGGCGTTCGAGTCTGCAGCGTCGAGAGGCGTCCCCCGCTCTTCCGCCTCGGCTCCACGACCAAGCTCTTCGTCGCGCTCGCCGCGCTCCGTCTCGTCGACCAGGGGGCGCTCCGCCTGGACGGGCCGATCGGCGACGTCGTGCCCGGCCTCGCCCCGGCACTCGGAGCCGTGACGCTCGAGCAGCTCCTCACCCACACCGCGGGCCTCGCCGAGGATGCGCCGCAGACCGGGCCCCTCGACGAGTCGGCGCCTGGCGCGGGTCACCGGCTGGACCGACGAGGCGCTCTTCGCCTCTCCCGGCGAGGTCTTCTCGTACGCGAACCCCGGGTACGTCCTCGCCGGCGCCGCGATCGCCCAGGCGGCCAGGCAGCCCTCAGCGCGGCGATCCGCTCCCTCGTCCTCGAGCCGGCGGGAATGGCCGAGTCGACCTTCCGGCCGCTCGAGGCGTTCACCCGCCCCGTGGCGCTCGGCCACGACAAGGCCGGAATCATCCGGCCGATCGCCGAGCACGCGGGAAACTACCCGCCGGGTTCGCTCTTCACGAACGTCGAGGAGCTCGGCCGATTCCTGTCGTCGCTCCCGGCCGAGACCCTGGAGCGGCTCGGGAAGGCCCGCGTCGCCATCCCGGCGCAGGGGCGCTCTTACGGGTACGGGCTCATCCGAGACGAGCGCCGCGGGGCGAGGGTCCTCCTCCACGCCGGCGCGCGCAGCGGCTACGGGAGCACGTTCCTCTTCCTCCCGGACCAGCGGGCCGCCGTCGCGATCCTCGCGAACCGCACCGGCGCGACGATGTCGTCGGCGGCCTTCGCCGCGGCGCGCGAGCTCGCCGAGCTGAAGGAGCCCGAGGTGCCTGCCGGGGTCGTCGAGCTCTCGCCAGAGCTGCGCGCGGGCGTCACGGGGACCTACGCGAACGGCACCTTCCTCCCCGCGGTCGAGCTCGTGGAAGACGGGGGGCACCTCGTCATCCGCGTCGGAGGGAAGGCGTTTCCGGCGGAGTGCGTCGGCAACGACCGCTTTCGGGCGAAGGGTGCGGGGCAGCTCGAGTCGTTCATCATCGTGCGGGACGCCCGCGGGCAGGCGCGCTTCCTCTGCGCCGAGACGTGGGCCCTCCGGAAGAGGAGCTGAACATGGACGCTGGGATCTTTCTCGCGAGGACTCTCCCGGGCATCCTCATCACGGCGCTCGTCGCGGCCTTCGTCCTCGTCCTGAGGCACCAGAACCTCCAGCGCTACCGGATTCGCCTCGAGGTGATCCAGAAGGAACGCCTCGTCGCGATGGAGAAGGGGCTCCCGATGCCCGAGCTGCCCGACTACGACCAGGCCGATGCCCGCCGCTTCGCCGAGACCCTCGCGCTCGCCGACCGCGTGAACCCCCGCTGGGCGCTCGGCGCCGGCGCCATCCTGCTCCTCGGGGGCGTCGGCGTGACGCTCGCGCTCTTCCTCTCGGGCGAGCCGTACCACAACCGCGTCTGGTCGATGGGGATCATCCCGGTCTTCGTCGGCCTCGGACTCTTCCTCCACTACCGCGTGACACGCCCTTCGTGACCGACGAGGAGCTCGTCGAGCGCTACCTGAAGGCCCGCGATCCCGCGGACTTCCGGGAGCTCGTCGAGCGCAACGGGCCGAGGGTCCTGCGGCTCGTCGCCTCCATCCTCGGGCCGTTCCGAGGCGCCGACGCGGAGGAGGTGGTCCAGGACGTCTTCCTGCGCGCGCACGAGCGCCTCGGGCAGTTCCGTGGGGAGGCCCGCTTCTCCACCTGGCTCTACCGGATCGCCTGGTCGGTCGCCGTGAACCGGACGAAGCCGCTGTCGGCGCGCCGGGGCCTTCGCTGACCGCCCGCCTGCCGCCCGGGCGGGCGGGCGACCGTGGAGAAGCGGTCGAGGCGCTGCCCGACCTCTACCGGACGGTCGTCTACCTGCACTACTGGCAGGAGGCGTCCGTGGCCGAGATCGGCGCCCTGCTGGGCGCCCCGCCGAACACCGTCAAGTCGTACCTGTTCCGGGCGCGCGAGCGGATCCTCCGCGTCCTCGAGGCGAAAGGAGCCGGCCGATGAAGTCCGAAGATCCCCTCCGGGCGCTGGCGACGCTCCCGCGTCCCCGTCTCTCCCCGTTCTTTCCCGCGCGGGTCGCGGCGCGGGCCGCGGAACCCCGGGAGCTGCGCGCGGGGAGCCGCCTTATGCGCCTCTATTGGTTCGTTCTCGCGTGCGCGGCCGCCACCGGGCTGGCCGGCACGTGGGGCGGCGTCGCCGTCCTGCTCGTCACCGCGGCGGCCGCCGCGTTCCCGGGCCTCCTCGTCCGCTTCCTCGTGGCGGTGGCCGCCGGGCTCGTGGGCCGTCGGTCTCCCTGTCCCGGCTTCCAGCCGGTTCCTCGTCGCGACGCGCCGACGTCTCGCAGCGGCGAGGGCTTCGGCCGCATCGCGGAGCCCGCGCGCGTCCCGGGGTCGGGCGACTCCCGCCCTGGAGCGGACGGGTGAGGAGGACAAGATGGCGACGCCGAAGGAGGCCTCGATGCGCCGGTCCTCTCCGTCGTTCGCTCCGCTCGCCCTCGCCCTCCTCGCCGTCGTTGCCGCGCGAGCCGTGCCCGCCGCGGAGATCGCCTCCGGCGTGGAGCTCGTTCCGGGGCGCTTCGTTCCGGGCCGCCAGCCGGACGGCAATACCGTGATCCTCCGCGGAAGAGGCGGCCTCGTCGTCGTCGACACGGGGCGCCATGCCGAACACGCGAAGAAGGTGATCGAGGCCGCTCGCGCGACCGGCCTCCCGGTGAAGGCCGTCGTCAACACCCACTGGCATCTCGACCACGTCGGCGGGAACCCGGCCGTGAAGGCTGCCTACCCGTCGGTCCGGGTCTACGCCAGCTCCGCGATCGACGGCGCCCTGAAGGGCTTCCTGGCGACCTATCGGGCACAGCTCCTGGAGATGATCGCCAGGGCCCCCCCAGGTGGCGCGACGAGGTGGCCCGCATCGGCTCGGGCCGTGCCCTCGGTCCCGACGAGGTCGTCACCTCCTCGGGCCAGCGGGAGATCGCCGGCCGCCGCCTGGAGCTCCACCTCGAGACCCGCGCGGTGACCGAAGGCGACGTCTGGATCTTCGATCCCGCCACGCGCGTCCTCGTCGCGGGTGACCTCGTCACGCTCCCCGTCCCCTTCCTCGACACGGCCTGTCCGGCTCGCTGGGAGGCGGGGCTCGAGCCCCTTTCGACGACGGACTTCCGCCTCCTCGTCCCCGGACATGGCGCGCCGATGACGCGCCCGGCGTTCGAGACCTACCGAACCGCCTTCGGCCGCCTCCTCTCGTGCGCGAGCTCCCCGCTGGAGAAGGAAGCGTGCGTCGAGGGCTGGATGAAGGACGCCGGGAGCCTCCTCGCCGGAGAGGACGCCGGGTTCGTCCGTTCCCTGGCGGACTACTACGTCGGCTCGGTCCTCAGGGGAGACGAGAAGAGGCTCGCGCGCCTCTGCGGCGGGAGCTAGGACGCCGCGTCCGGGCGCCGATACGCGGCGGGGGTGATGCCGAAGCGCCGTCGTGGGAGGCGGTCGAGTGCCTACCCCGGATGAGATGCGAAGGTCCTGGTCGTCGGAGACTGCCCTCCGCTCCCCCCCCGACCAGCCGGACGGTCTCGTGGTCCCGAGGCCGGCAAGGAGATGGAGAAGCGGGCCCCGGATCCTCGTCATCGCCCCGCGGTTCAGCCAGGGCCGTCCGAGCTCCGACGAGGACCCCGAGGCGTGCCAGGGGCGCGATGGGAAGGCGCGACGGTCAGAGGCGGAAGCTGGCATTCGACGACAGTCTCCTAGAATCACCGCCGGTTCGGGGAGGAGAGAGTGATGACGGAGAGGGACGGGAGCGACGCGCTCCGCTCGAAGGCCGGCCTGGCGATCGCAATGGTGCTCGCCACGCTCGCGGTGCCGGCTTCGGCCGCCGAAACGTGGCTTCACCCCGTCCTGCCGCAGAGCGTCGTGAAGGCCGCTCCGCCGGTCCGCCGGGGAGCCCGCCCGTCCCGCCCGCCGGCGCCGCCGGCCCCCCTTCCGTTTCCGACGGCCCTCTCGGGCGACAGCTCCCTCGTCGAGCTGACGACCGGTGCGCGCTATCCCGAACCGGGGAGCGCGATCGCCCCCGAACGGATCGACCGGTCGTTCGTCCGGCTCGGCTCGGGCCGCCCCCTGCCGCTCACCTCGGCGAAGGCCGACGGGGCCGTGACGCGCCTCGAAGCAACCTGGGCGGGGCAGGGTCTGGCGACGCTCGGGGTTCTCCTTTCGCCCGAGGCCCGAACGGTGGAGGCGACGGAGTTCGAGGTCTTCCTCCGGGAGGCGGGAGCGACGGTTGCCCTCGCCGAGCGAACGAAGAAGAAGGAGACGAAGAAGGCGGCGAAGATCGTCGCCGTGGAGAACGCCCGGGCCTTCGCGGGGATCCTCCCGCTGCCGCGGTCGGCCGTCACGGCGGATCCGGCCGCCGGGCTGGACGAGCCGCTCGGCCTGCCGCTCGAGATCGTCGCGGGGGTCCCGCCCCTCCCGCTCCGGGCCGGGACGATTCTCACGGCCTCGGTCCTCCTCGACGGCAAGCCCGCTCCGGGTGCGGTCGTCCGGGCCTATGTGCCGGGAACCGAGGCACCCGCCGCCCTCCACGCCGACGCGCAGGGAGGGGTGTCGCTCCCTCTCGAAAGCGAGGGGCGGCTCCTCCTCGCCGTGGCCGCCGTCCGCCGCACCGGCAAGGCGGACCGGGCGCGCGGGGAGATCTGGAAGAAGGCGGACTGGGAAGTGCAACGCTCGACGCTCGAGCTCCTCGTTCTGCCGAAGGCCCCCGCCCCGACGCCCGCGCCGACCAAGGCTCCGAAGGGCAAGGGTGCCGCGCCGAGGCCGAAGCCGAAGCCGAAGTGACGCCGAACGGACGCCGAAGTGGCGCCGCGTCCGGACCTGCTCCGGGCGGCTCAGCGCCAGGCGCGGAGCCCGCGCGCGAGGCGCCGGATCCCTTCGCGAAACGTCGCCTTTTCCGGCAGGAGAGAGAGGACGACGTACGCCTCGCGGGGGAAATCGAAGAAGTAGCCGGGGTGGACGAGCATGTCTTCTTCTTCCAGGAGCCGGAGCGCGAGCCCTTCCTCGGGCTCGACCGCCGGGAGCCGGACGACGGCGGACCAGCCGGCCGAAAGCGGCGCGACCGTTACCTCGGGAAGCGCGGAGAGCCCCTCGACGAGCGTCGCATGGTTCGAGAGGAGACGGGCGCGAAGCGCGCCGGCCGCCCCGTCGCCCCAGGCGAGGAGCCCCGGGAGCGCGAGCTGGACGGGGGAGGCGACGGAGAGGTACGAGTCGGCGATCCAGGCCAGCCGCTCGAGCGCCTCGGCGAGGAGCGGGGCGGGGCCGCCCGCGAGGATCCACCCGAGCTTCAGCTGAGGCAAGGCGGCCGCCTTCGAGAGCCCGCCGAGGGAGAAGACGAGCGCCTCTCCCGCGCCCTCCGCCCCGGCCGCGGCGACCCTCACGTCGCCGGCCCGGTCCTCTAAGCGGTAGTCGAGAAAGACCTCGTCGGAGACGATCGCGAACCCCCTCCGGGCCGCCAGCGACGAGAGCGCGCCGAGCTCGGCGCGGGAGATCGAGGTGCCGGTCGGGTTGTTCGGGTTCACGACGACGACCGCGGCCACCCGCCGTCCGGACGCCGCGACGCGGTCGGCCGCCTCCTCGACGAGGCCCGCGTGGACGGCCCACCGATCCTCGGCGGGAAGGCGGTAGCGGACGAGCTCGACCCCCTCGAGCGCCGCGAGGGCGTCGAGGAGCGGATAGCTGGGGGCCGGCACGAGGACGGCGTCTCCCGGCGCGGCGAGGAGCTTGAAGAGCCAGCCGTACGCCTCGCTCGAGGAGGCGGTCAGGACGAACCGTCCGGGGCCGGCGTCGACGCCCCGTCCGGCGTAGTACGACGAGACCGCTTCCCGTGCGGAGAGGAGCCCGCAGGGGTCGGGGGAGTAGACGCCGCCCCTCCCGTCGGCGAGGAGGGCCAGGGCCGGCGAAGGATCGACGGGAAGCCCCGCCGTCGTCGGATTCGTGGCCGTCAGGTCGAGGACGGGGCGGGGATGGGCGTCGAGCGCCGTCGTCAGCCGGTTCCGGCCCGGCGCGGGGGTCCTCGTCGAGAACATCCCGCGGAGGTTACCCTCGCCGGCCGGCCGGGAGGGCCCGGGTAAACTCCCGGGCCATGGGACTCACCGCCCCGCCGATCACCCCAGCGCTCCTCGCCGAGCACAAGCTGACCCGGGAGGAGTTCGACCGGATCCTCGCGGAGCTCGGCCGCGAGCCGAACCTCGTGGAGCTCGGCATCTTCTCGGCCCTCTGGAGCGAGCACTGCTCCTACAAGTCGTCGAAGGTCTTCCTCCGCGAGCTCCCCACCAAGGGGAAGCGCGTCGTCCAGGGGCCGGGCGAGAACGCCGGGGCGGTCGACATCGGCGACGGCCTCGCGGTCGTCTTCAAGATGGAGTCGCACAACCACCCGTCGTTCATCGAGCCCTATCAGGGGGCGGCGACGGGGGTCGGCGGGATCCTCAGGGACATCTTCACGATGGGCGCCCGCCCGATCGCCGTCCTGGACCCGCTCTTCTTCGGCGATCCGAAAGCGCCGCGGATGCACGGGCTCGTCGACGGCGTCGTCCGCGGCGTCGGCGGCTACGGCAACTGCATCGGCATCCCGACCGTCGGCGGGTCGACCTTCTTCCACCCCTCGTACAACGGGAACATCCTCGTGAACGTCATGGCGGTCGGCCTCGTCCGCCACGACCGGATCTTCAAGGCGAAAGCCGAAGGGGTCGGCAACCCGGTCCTCTACGCCGGCTCGAAGACGGGCCGCGACGGCATCCACGGCGCCTCGATGGCCTCCGACGTCTTCGACGACGAGAAGGCCAAGCGTCGCCCGACGGTCCAGGTCGGCGACCCTTTCGCCGAGAAGCTTCTCCTCGAGGCGGTCCTGGAGGTCCTCGAAGGAGACGCCGTCGTCGCCATCCAGGACATGGGGGCCGCGGGGCTCACGTCGTCCTCGTTCGAGATGTGCGCGCGCGGCGACGTCGGGATGCGCCTCGACCTCGACAAGGTCCCGATGCGCGAGGCCGGGATGTCGCCCTACGAGCTGATGCTCTCCGAGTCGCAGGAGCGGATGCTCCTCGTGGCGAAGAAGGGGCGCGAGCGCGAGGTCATCGAGGTCTTCGAGAAGTGGGGCCTCGACGTCGCCGAGATCGGCGAGGTGACGGGCCAGCCGCGGATGGTCCTCCACTGGTACGGCCAGGTCGTCGCCGACCTCCCCGTCGCGCCGCTCGTCGACGAGGCGCCCGTTTACAGCCGGCCCTTCACGATCGCCGAGCCGCTCGCGCCGACCGAGGGGGGCATCGACCTCTCCGGCGCGCCCGACGAGAAGACGGCCCTCCTCGTCCTCCTCGCCTCGCCGAACCTCTGCAGCAAGGCCTGGATCTGGCGCCAGTACGACCGGAGCGTGAGGACGAACACCGTCTTCGGCCCGGCCGGGGACGCGGCCGTCCTCCGCGTGAAGGGGACGCAGAAGGGTCTCGCCCTCACGGCCGACGTCAACCCCCGTTACTGCTTTGCCGACCCGATGCACGGGGCCGCGCACGCCGTGGCCGAAGCGGCGCTGAACGTCGCCTGCACGGGGCCCGTCCGCTCGCCGTCACCGACTGCCTCAACTTCGGCAACCCCGAGCGGCCCGAGATCATGGGCCAGCTCGCCGCGGCGGTGAAGGGGCTCTCCCTCGCCTGCCGCGCTCTCGAGACGCCCGTCGTGTCGGGAAACGTCTCGCTCTACAACGAGACCGACGGGGAGTCGATCCTCCCGACGCCGACCGTCGGGATGGTGGGCCTCCTCGAGGACGTTTCGCGCGCGGTTCCGCACGCCTTCGCCGCCGAGCACGACGTCGTCGCCCTCTTCGGAGAGACCCGCGACGAGCTCGGGCGGAGCGAGTACCTCGCGACCGTCCTCGGCCGCGAGGAGGGGCCCTGCCCCCGGCTCGATCTCCTCGCCGTCCGCTCCCTGGTCGACCTCCTCTGCGACCTGGCCGCCAACGGTGTTCTCTCCTCGGCGCACGACGTTTCCGACGGGGGCCTCGGCGTCGCGCTCGCCGAGGCGGCGATTCCGAACGGGCTCGGGGCCGACCTGAACGTCGAGACGGCCCTCCTGCCGACCGTCTACCTCTTTTCGGAGTCGACGCCCCGCGTCGTCGTCTCCTTCCCCCCGGGGAACGAGAAGGCCGTTCTCGAGGCGGCCCGGCGGTACGGGGTCCCGACGGCCTTTCTCGGTCGCGTGACGAAGGGCGCTCTCCGTCTGAGCGTGAGCGGGAATGTCGTCCTCGACGTTTCCGTTTCGTCGCTCAGGCAGGCCTCCGAGGAGGCCTTCGAGAGGATGATGGAGACGAAATCATGAAGCTGCCCGGCCTCGCCCCCGCCGCCTTCGCCACCTTCGCCACTGTCCTGACGCTCGGTCTGGCGGCCCCCGCGCCGGCGCAGAAGCCCGAGGCGCCGAAGATCGGCGCCGTCGCCCCCGACTTCACCCTTCCCCCCGCGGCCGGCGGAGCGCCCGTGGCGCTGAAGGACCTCCTGGCGAAGAGCAAGGCCGTGGTGGTGATCTTCGACGCGACGAAGTGCCCTTATGCGAAGGGGTACAAGGAGCGCGTCGCGACGATGGGGAAGGAGTACGCCGGAAAGGGCGTCACCTTCGTCACGATCAACAGCAACAAGACGGAGCCCGCGGCCGAGGTCGCCGAGGACGCGAAGAAGCACGGCTTCGCTTTCCCGGTCCTGAAGGACGAGGGCAACAAGGTCGCCGACCTCTACGCCGCGCAGAAGACGCCCGAGATCTACGTCCTCGACCCGAAGGGGACGCTCCTCTACCGGGGGCGGATCGACGAGACGCACGAGGACCCGAAGAACGTGAAGTCGCCCGACCTGAGGAACGCCCTCGAGGCGATCCTCGCGGGCAAGCCGGTCCCCGCGGCCGAGACGAAGGCGTTCGGCTGCTCGATCAAGCGCGTCTGACGTGAGCCCCTCCCGGATCTCCGCGTGCGCGAGGAGGGGCACCGCCCGCCTCCCGGCGGCGCTCGTCCTGGCGGCGCTCGTCCTGGCCGGGGCGTCCGCGTCCGCCGAGCCGGTGAAGCACCTGAAACCGGAGGACTACTCGAGCCGGATCGTGGCGGGGCGGAAGGGGCGGGTCCTCGTCGTCAACTTCTGGGCGACCTGGTGCGAGCCGTGCCGCGAGGAGATGCCCTCCCTCGTCGCGGCGGCGAAGAAGTTCCCCGCCAGGGACCTCGCCGTCGTCCTCGTCTCCCTCGACTCCCAGAAGACGGGGCCCGCGCAGGTGCCGAAGTTCCTCAAGGCGCAGAAAGTCCCGTTCGTCTCCTGGCTCGCGAGGACCCGGGACCCGCAGGACTTCATCGACGCCGTCGACCCGAACTGGGACGGGTCGCTCCCGTACACGCTCCTCTACGGCCGCGACGGGAAGGTCGCCGCCCGCCTCTCGGGTCTCCAGACGGAGGCCTCGTTCACGGAGGCGATCCGGAAAGCCGTCGGCGCCAGGTGAGGCGCCGTCCGCTCCTCGACGCCCTTTTCCTCGACCGCGACGGGACGCTCATCGCCGAGCGGGGCTTTCTCGCCGACCCGAAGGGCGTCCGCCTCGCGCCGGGCGCCGCGGCGCTCCTTTCGCGCTTCGTGGCGGAGGGGACGAAGCTCTTCGTCGTGACGAACCAGTCGGGCGTCGCGCGCGGGCTGACGCGGTGGGACGAGGTGAACGCGGTGAACGCCGAGGTGGAGCGGCGGCTGGCGGACCGTGGAGTCCCGATCGCCGGATGGCTCGTCTGCCCGCACCACCCCGAGGGGAAGGTGAAGGAGTACGCGGTCGCCTGCCGCTGCCGCAAGCCGGGGACCCTCCTCCACCGGCGGGCGCTCCGGCGTCACTCCCTCTCGGCCGCGCGCTCGGCCGTCGTCGGCGACAAGTGGGACGACGTCGGCGCGGGGCTCGCGCTCGGCGCCCTCGCCGTCCACCTCCTCTCGGGGCACGGGCGCGAGCAGCGCCCGGCGGTGAGGGAAAAGGGAGGCGGGCGCGTGATCCTCGCCGGCGGGCTCGCCGACGGCCTCCGGAGGCTCCGGGCCGAGGCGGAAGGAATGAAGCGATGACGACGACGAAGCGCCCGCGCCGGCGCGAGACCGTGACGACGTACCCGATCGCGACGCGGTCGTTCAAGGTGAAGACCGGCGACTTCGCGGCGCCGCCTTCCACGAGCGGCACCTTCGCCGACTTCTGGAACGGCCTGCCGAAGATCCTCGCGGCCGAGTCGCTCCGGAAGGTCGCCGCGGCGATCCACGCCGCGAAGCGAAAGGGCAGGCCGGTCGTCGTCGCGTTCGGCGCCCACGTCCTGAAGACGGGGCTCGGGCCGGTCCTGATCGACCTCGTCGAGCGCGGCTTCGTGACGGCCCTCGCGACGAACGGCGCCAGCGGCATCCACGACTTCGAGGTCGCCTATCACGGCAAGACCTCCGAGGACGTCGGGGCCGTCCTGGAGACGGGCGAGTTCGGGATGAGCCGCGAGACGGGCGAGGGGGTCTTCCGCGCGCTGCGTGCCGGACGGAAGAAAGGCGTCGGCTACGGCCGCGCTCTCGGCGAGGCGATCCTCCGCGGCCGCCTGCCGTACCGCCGCCTCTCCCTCTTCGCCGCGGCGGCGAAGGCGGAGATTCCGCTCACCGTCCACGTCGCCCTCGGGACCGACACGCTCGTCCAGCATCCCGGGATGGACGGCGCGCTCGTCGGCGAGATGTCGATCCGCGACTTCACGACGATCCGGAAGGTCATCGGAGAGCTCGGCGACGGAGGGGTCTGGATCAACGCCGGCTCGGCCGTCATCCTGCCGGAGGTCTTCCTGAAGGCCCTCTCCATGGCCCGCAACCTCGGGCACGACGTGAGGAACTTCACGACCGTCGACCTCGACATGATCCGCCACTACCGCCCGCACGAGAACGTCCTGAAGCGCCCCGTTCTTTCGGGAGGCGCCTCGTACGCGATCACGGGCCACCACGAGATCCTCCTGCCGCTCCTGGCGCAGGCTCTCGTCCTGGGGCTGGAGGACCGGCCATGACCCCGCGCGAGCTGGCGGCGAAGTGCCCCGGGGGAACCCGCCGGGCGGGCTTCCCCCGAACCCCCTCCTCGGGGAGCGGGCGATGACCCCGCGCGAGCTGGCCGCCCTCGCGGCCGCGGCGCCGAGCGTGAAGGCGGTCGTCGTGGGCGACCTGATGCTCGACGAGACCTGGTTCGGAGACGTCTCGCGCGTGGCGCCGGAGGCGCCGGTTCCCCTGCTGGCGCTCTCTTCGATGTCGCGCCGGGCCGGCGGGGCCGGGAACGTCGTCGAGAACCTCGCGGCGCTCGGCGCGCGGACGGTGGCGCTCGGCGCCGTCGGTCCCGAGGAGGAAGGGGCCTGGCTCGCGCGGCACCTCGGCGCCCTGCCGGGAGGCGAGGGCCGGGTCGTCGTCGACCCGCTCCGGACGACCCCCGTCAAGCGGCGGATGGTGGCCGACGGCCGGCAGCTCCTCCGCGTCGACCAGGAGCTCCCCGCCGTTCTTTCGGCCGCGGCGGAGGAGGAGCTCGTCGCCACGGGCCTGGCCGCGCTCGACTCCGCCGACGTCCTCCTCCTCTCCGACTATTCCAAGGGAACCCTCTCGCCGCGCGTCATGGAGACGCTTCTCGGAGAGGCGCGCCGCCGCGGGATTCCCGCGCTCGTCGACCCGAAGGGGAAGGACTACTCCCGTTACCGCGGCGCGACCTGCATCACCCCGAACCGCAAGGAGCTCGAGACCGTCACCGGCGAACCGGCCCGCGACCTCGGCACGGTGGCGCGCCTCGCCTCGCGCCTGCGCGACGACCTTGGCCTCGACGCCATCCTCGTGAAGCTCTCCGAGGAAGGGATGCTCCTCCTGCCGAAGGGGGGCGATCCGGTCCGGATCGCGGCCCGCGCCCGCGAGGTCTTCGACGTGACCGGCGCGGGCGACACCGTCCTCGCCACGCTCGGCGTCGCCCTCGGCGCCGGCCTGCCGCTCGCCGACGCGGCCGAGGTCGCCAACCGTGCGGCGGGCGTCGTCGTCGGCCGGACGGGGACCGCCTCCGTCCGCTGGGCCGACCTCCTCGACGGCCTCACGTCGTCTCCCGCGGAGAAGCTCCTCGAGCGGAGCCACGTGGCCTCCGTCGCAGAGATGCTCCGCCGCGCGCACCGGCGCGTCGTCTTCACGAACGGCTGCTTCGACCTCCTCCACCCGGGGCACGTCACGCTCCTCGGCGCGGCGAAGAAGCTCGGCGACGTCCTCGTCGTCGGCCTCAATAGCGACGCCTCCGTGAAGCGCCTCAAGGGGCCCGAGCGGCCGATCCTGACGGAGACCGACCGGGCGCAGGTCCTCGGCGGCCTCGACGCCGTCGACTTCGTCGTCCTCTTCGAGGAGGACACGCCGGAGGCGCTCATCCACGAGATCCGCCCGCAGGTCCTCGTAAAGGGGGGCGACTACACCGAGGAGAGCGTCGTCGGCGCCCCGTTCGTCCGCTCCTACGGCGGCGAGGTCGCGCTCGTCGCGCTCCTCGCCGGCCGCTCGACGACCTCGATGGTGACGAAGATGAAGGAGACCCCGTGATCGACGCGCACCTCTCGGCCCTCGCGGCGACGGCGCTCGCCGCGCGCGACTCGATGACGCCCGCGCTCGAGGCCGCCTCTGCCGCGGTCGCGGCCGCGGTCCGCGCGGGGAACAAGGTCCTCGCCTTCGGCAACGGCGGGAGCGCCACGCAGGCGCAGCACTTCGCCGCCGAGCTCGTCGTCCGCTACAAGGACGATCGCCCCGGCCTCCCCTCGATCGCCCTCACGTGCGACGGCGCGATCCTCACCGCCTGCGCGAACGACTACTCCTGGGACTACATCTTCGCCCGGCAGGTCGAGGCGCTCGGCCGCCCCGGCGACGTCGCCCTCGGCCTCTCCACCTCCGGCACGAGCCCGAACGTCGTGAAGGCCCTCGAAGCCGCCCGCGCCCGCGGCCTCGTCACCCTCCTCGTCACCGGCTCGCGCGGCGCCGCCGAAGCGGCGAAATGGGACCACGCCCTCGTCGTCCCCTCCGCCGAAACCGCCCACGTCCAGGAAGTCACCCTCGCCGTCCTCCACCTCCTCTGCAAGGCGGCGGAAAATGGGGTCAGGTCTTGATTTTCTACTATACGGCACGTAGAGCGGAAGACGGGGTCAGGTCTTGATTTTCTGTTCTACGATACGTAGAGTGTAGAACGTAGACCAGACCCCGGTCGAGAAGCAGCGCGCCGTAGAGTGTAGAGGGTAGACCTGCCCCCCCCGGGGGGTCTCCGGTCAGATTTTGAGGGTGAAGCCTTCCTTCTTCGCGACGTAGACGGCGCAGGTGGCGTCGCCCACGACGTTCGGGACGGTGCGGGCCATGTCGAGGAGGCGGTCGACTCCGATGATGACGGCGATCCCTTCGGCGGGGACGCCGACGGAGGTGAGGACGAGGACGAGGAGGGGGATGGAGCCCCCCGGCACGCCCGCGGTTCCGATCGCCGTGAGAACGGCGAGGAGGATCACGAAGAGCTGCTGGCCGAGGCTCAGGTGGACTCCGAAGACCTGGGCGAGGAAGACGCAGGAGATCCCCTCGAAGAGCGCCGTTCCGTTCATGTTCATCGTCGCGCCGAGCGGAAGGACGAAGCCGGCGATCTGCGGCGGGACGCCGAGGTCGCGCTCGGAGACCTCGATCGTCGTCGGGAGCGTCGCGTTGGAGGAGCTCGTCGAGAAGGCCGTGATCATCACGGGGCGCACCTTCCGGAGGAACGCCCACGGGTTCACCTTCGCGAGGAACTTCAGGAGGAGCGGGTAGACGCCGAAGACGAGGATCGACAGCCCGAGGAGGACGGTGACGACGAAGAGGAGAAGCTGCCGGAGGATGTCGAAGCCGAAACGGGACGTGACGGAGAAGATGAGTCCGAAGACGCCGAACGGCGCGATCTTCAGGGCCAGCCCGATGATGACGACCGTGACGTCGGCCAGCCCTTCGAGGAGCTTCATCCAGAGCGCGTTCTTCTCCGGCGCGAGCTTCGTGACGCCGATGCCGAAGAGGAGCGCGAAGAAGATCACGCCGAGCATGTCGCCCTTCACCGCGGCCTCGACGGGGTTCTTCGGGATGATGTTCACGAGGAGCGACGGCCCGAACTCGGCCTTCTCGGCGGTGACGATCCGGGAGGCCGCCTCGCCGCGGTAGGTCTCGAGGAGCTTCTCGCGCGTCTCCTGCGGGAGGCCCTCGCCGGGGCGCATGGTGTTGACGAGAACGAGGCCGATCCCGACGGAGCAGGCGGTGACGAGGACGAAGAAGCTCATCGTCCGCGCGCCGATCCGCCCGAGCCGCTTCAGGTCGCCGAGGCTCGCGACGCCGAGCGCGAGCGAGCTGAAGACGAGCGGGATGACCACCATGAAGAGCATCCGGAGAAAGATCTGCCCGACCGGCACGAAGACCCAGCGGTTCGCGGCCTCGACGGCCTCGGGCACGCGCGGCACGAGGAAGAGGTTCGCGGCGATGCCGCAGAGCGCGCCGAGGAGGAGCCCGAGGAGGATCCGGTTCGAAAGGGCCCCTTCGGAGGGAGCGACGGAGGGCGTTGCGCCGTCGGCAGATGTCATAGCGCGGAAGGATGCCATTCCGGAGGGAGTGGCGGGCCGGAGCTTTTCTGGTATTCTCAAAAACCCGGATGAGCATGGTGGGAGTAGCTCAGTCGGTAGAGCTCCGGACTGTGGCTCCGGTGGTCGCGGGTTCGAACCCCGTCTCTCACCCCATATTCACCGCTCTTTGGAAAGATGCGCCCGTAGCTCAGCCCGGATAGAGCGTTAGACTCCGGATCTAAAGGTCCCGCGTTCGAATCGCGGCGGGCGCACCACCTATCTCGTTCCCCTAAAGGGATTTGGCCTCCGTTTCGGGGGCCTTTCGTTTTCCCGGCGACCGAACTCGGGGACGGGCGACCCCGTATCCCTACGGAGCCGCCCTGTGCACGTGGGCCTTCGCGAGGAAACCGGGGTCCGGCGTCCCCGTGTGGCACTTCCCGCAAAAGGCGGCGTCGGGGACGACGAGTCCCGCGGCCTTCGCCCGGACGGGGTTCTTCATCACGGTCAGCATCCGGTATTCGCTTCCCGGCCCGTGGCACGCCTCGCAATCGAGGGGGGGCTTGCGGCGGGCGTGCCCCGAGTTGGCCCAGGAGGCGAACTGCGCCTTGTGGCAGAGGCCGCACTTCCCGGCTCCCACCTTCGTGAACGAGGTGTTCGTCGACGGGACGGAGACCTCGCCCCCCGGGTCGGCCATGTCGGGGTTGCCTGGCGCCGCAGTTGCCGGAGGCGCCGCGGGAGGCGTCGGAGCCGTCGGAGCCGCCGGGACCGTCGGAGCCGGGGCTGCCGGTGTCGGCGCCGTGGGAACGGGCGTCGCGACCCGCGTGGGGACCGGAGTCGCGGACGGCGCGGGAACCGCGGCCGGAGCCGGCGCCGGAACCGCAGTCGCTGCCGGCGCGGGAACGGGAATCGCTGGGGCAGTCGGCGACGGAACCGCGGCCGGTACGGGAGCGGCTGCCGCCGGCCGGGGCGCGGCGGCGGGAGGCGGGGTGGCGAGGGGCGCGACGACGGCGGGAGCGGCGGTCGCCGGCGCCGGGCTCGCGCTCGCGATCTCCCCGCCCCTCCACGTCACGGTTCCGTCGATCCTCACGAAGTCGCTCCCGGTCCGGACCGTCTCCACCGGGAACGGGAGCTCGGGCGGGAGGCGAAGGAGAGTCGCGCCGGCGAAGGTGCCGGTCAGGAGCGCGGCGCCGAGGCTGGCGAACCCGCCGGGAGCGCCCTTGCAGCGGGGCGAGACGGCGAAGCTCTTCAGGACGAGAGCGCGCCCGGCGGCGTCGATGACGAGGTCGGCCCTTCCATCGAGCGCGCAGCGCAGCCGGCCTGGGCCCTTGCCGCCGGACCTCGGCTCGGCCGCGAGGGCGAAGCTGGCGACGAAGCAGCGCGGGCCGCAGGGGCCGAAGGCGCGCGGCTCGAGCGAGAAGTCGAGAGCGCGTTCCCCCTTGAGTTCCTGGGTCCAGCGGACCCGCATCGCCTCGACGGCCGCCGCTTCCACGGGCTTCCAGGGGATCTTCAGGGAGTACTCGCCCACGATGCTCCCCCCCGCCCTCGCCCCGACGTCGGCCAGGGTGAGGCGGACCGAGAGAGGCCCTCGGACCTCGAGCGGAACGGTCCTCGACGGAAAGAGGCCGTCGGGGTGCTTCACGACGAGGGGGCTCACGAGGCGGTAGTCGATGTCGAGGGCGACGGGTCCCGTCGCCCGCCCGTCCCGGACGAGAAGCCCGCTCGAGGAGATCCGCGCGTTCGAGAGCGCGAGCCGCTCGCCGTCGTTGCGGATCTCCCCGGTTCCTCCCAGGAGCGAAAAGTCGATTCGCCCGAGGTAGGAGCCGTCCGGCTCGAGGACGAGCCCGGAGACTCCGAGCCGGGAGCCCTCGCCCACCTGGACGTCGATCCCGCCGGGAAGCTTCACCGCGGAACGCCCGAGCTCCATCCGGAGGCTGCCGGCCCGAAGCCCGCTCTTCGGCGCCAGGCCCGCCGGGCTCTCGGCCGAGAAGCGTCCTCCCAGGAGCTCGGCCGACCGGAACGAGACCGCTCCCGTGGCGAGGCCGACGGAACCGGGTCCGAGGGAGCCGTCGATACGCCCCTTCGCGCTCCAGCGCGCTCCGGCGCCGCCCTGGCCGGGCTGGTAGACCGCTTCGTCGAGACGAACCTCGAACGGCTCCTTCTCGCCTCCGCCGCCCGTCTCCACCACGAACGTGTCGCCGAAGGCGAGCCGCTGGCCGGGCCTCGCGGAAATCCGGAGCTCGAGGATCCGCACCTCGTCGACGAGGTCGAGGAAGGACGGGCGAAAGCCGGCGGACGCGGCGGATCCCGCGGGTTCGGGGCGAACCCCCTTGGCGGCAGGGAGCGGTTCGCCGAAGGCCGCCAGGACGTCGCCCCGGAGGAGCCGCGCGAGGTCCGTGTGGACGCGCAGCTGCAGGACCCTCTTCTTCGCCGCCGCGTTGAAGAGCCCGACGGAGAGGCTCCCCACGCCACGCCCGTGGAACTCGGCGGAGGTGACGCCTCCGGAGGCGTCGGCCTCGAGACGAGTCAGGACGACGTCCGGGCCGGCGCCCCGCCCGGTGAGGACGAGGCTGTCGTCGGGGGCGGTGTAGCGCAGGAGCTCGAGGCGCCCGTCGCGGACGACGGCCTCCAGACGTGTCGTGGGGGTCCCCTCGACGGTGACGGACTGGTCCGCGGAGATCGGGACGGAACCGGCGTGGAGCCGCGTGGTGGATTCGAGCCGTCCGGCGCCGGCGGCGTCGCCGAGCTGGGTGAGGAGGTCGTCCGCGGCGAGAGGGGCTCGGACGAGGCCCGCGGCGAAAAGGAGGGCGAGAGAAACGGCCGTGGTCGTCGTCGAGCGCATCGAATCCTCCGGGACGGGTCCCGGACCGGAGGCTAGCAGGAACGCACGGGGCTATCCTTTCGGCATGAGCTCCCACGCGACCGCCCCTCTGCGTCTCCTCGCGCTCCACGCCTTTCCTCTCGACGGCCGGATGTGGGGTCTCGTGAAGGCCGCGGGAGCGGCCGGCCAGCTCGGAGAGGGCGTCACCGTGACGGCGCCCGATTTCCGTGGCCGGGGCGCGTCGAGGCGCGCCGCCGAGCCCGTCCACGCGATGTCCCTCCTCGCCAAGGACGTCCTCGAGGAGCTGCCGGGCGACGAGCCGTTCGTCGTGATGGGACTCTCGATGGGGGGCTACGTCGCGCTCGAGCTCCTGGCGCGTCTCGGACCCGCGCTGAAACCCCGCCTGAAAGGGCTCGTCCTCTGCGACTCGCGCGCGAACGCCGACGACGACGCCGGGCAGGGGCGGCGCCACGAAGCGGCCGCGGCGATCGAAGCGGGGGGGATGGACCCGCTCCTGGCGAAGATGCTCCCGCAGTTCCTGGCGCCCTCCTCGCGCGGCGGCGCGCTCGAGGAGCTCGTGAGGGCGATGTTCCTGGCCACTCCGCCCGCCACGGCCGCGGCGGACCAGCGGGGGATGGCCGGGAGGGTCGACCGCTTCGACGTCCTCGGGACGCTGGACGTTCCGTTCCTCGCCGTCGTGGGCGACGACGACCCGCTGACACCGCCGTCCGCCTCCGAGCAGATGGTGGAGGCCGCGGGGAACGCGCCCTCCGTCGAGCTCCTGACCCTTCCCGGGGCCCACCTCGCTCCGCTCGAGAACCCCGGCGAATTCCTTCCGAAGCTGGGCGCCTTTCTCGACCGCTGTCGCGGCTGAGCCGCTCTCCGGCGGGCGGGCCCGCCTATGATCCGCGCGTGTTTCGAAACCGGACGGTGGCCTGTCTCCTGGCGGCCAGCCTTCTCGCGGCGGGCGTCGCGGAGGGGCTGGAGCCGGGCAAGCGCCTCTCCCAGTACGGGCTCGACGTCTGGCAGCAGGAGCAGGGCCTGCCGCAGAACACGGTGCAGACGGTCCTGCGCGGCCGGGACGGCTACCTCTGGCTCGGCACGCAGGAGGGGCTCGTCCGGTTCGACGGGGCGCGCTTCACGACGTACGACCGGCGCAGCACGCCCGAGCTGAAGCACAACTCGATCCTCGCTCTCGCCGAGGCTCCGGACGGGACTCTCTGGGCCGGAACGAATGGAGGAGGGATCCTCTGCCGTCGCCGCGACGGGACCTTCTCGGCGATCGGCGCCGCCGAGGGTCTCGGGAGCCCGATCATCTGGTCGATCGCCTTCGACGCCGCGGGCGACGCCTGGGTCGGCGGAGACGGCAACGGCGTCCAGCGCTTCTCGGGTGGGCGGGCCGTCCAGCGGATCGGGAAGAACGAGGGGCTTCCCGCCGAACAGGTCCGGATTCTCGCGTTCGACCCGTCCGGCGCCCTCTGGGTCGGGACGACGGGCAAGGGGGCCGCCGTCGTCCGGGACGGGCGCGTCGAGCGGGTATACGGCGAGGAGGTCCTCGGCTCGGGCCTCGTCCGGGGCCTGGCGCCCGATTCCCAGGGCGGCGTCTGGGTCGCCACGTCGGGCGGCGGGCTGACGCTCGTGAAGGACGGTACGACCACGCCGTTCCGTGAGAGGACCGGGTTTCCCTCCGACCAGGTCACGTCGCTTCACGTCGACGCGGCCGGGACGGTCTGGTTCGGAACGTGGGGCGCCGGCGTGGGCCGGCTGAAGAACGGGGTGGCGGAGGTGATCGGGACCCGCGAAGGGCTTTCGAACGACCAGATCTGGGCCGTCACCACGGACGAGGAGGGGAGCCTCTGGATCGGCACGTGGGTCGGGGGGCTCAATCGCCTCCGCGACGGGAAGTTCCTGACCTACACCGCGCGCGAGGGGCTGACGAACGACAACGTGAGGGCCGTGTGCCAGGGGCGGGACGGCTCCGTCTGGATCGGGACGGCCGGGGGCGGCCTGAACCGGCTGAAGGACGGCCGCATCACCGCCTTCCGCGAGGCGGACGGCCTGCCGAGCGACCACGTCTCGGCTCTCATGGAGGACCGAGCGGGGACGCTCTGGGTCGGGACGAACCTCGGCGGCGCCGCACGGTTCTCGGGAGGCCGGTTCACGCCGTTCGGCTCCGCAGAGGGTCTTCCGACCCGTGACGTCCGCGCCTTCCTCCAGGATCGGGCCGGCAACGTCTGGATCGCGGGGATCGGCGGAGGAGTGACGCGGGTCGCGTCCGACGGTGCCCTCCGGACCTTCACCGTTGCCGACGGACTCCCGACCGAGCGGTTCGTCGCGATGGCCGAAGCCCCCGACGGCGCGATCTGGATCGCCTCCTCCGGGGGCGGGGTGACACGGCTGGCCGACGGCCGCATCCGGGTCTTCACGACGAAGGAGGGGCTCTCGAGCGACCGCGCCATCGCGCTCCACGCCGATCCCGACGGAACGGTCTGGGTGGGGACGTCCGGAGGCGGCCTGAACCGGATCCGCGAGGGGAAGGTCAGCTCGATCACGACCCGGGAGGGGCTTTACGACGACCTCGTCCAGGTGATCCTCGACGACGGCAGGGGCTCGATCTGGATGACCTGCAACAAGGGCGTCTTCCGGGTCTTCCGCGCCGAGCTCGAGGCGGTGGCGGACGGGCGCGCGGCGAGCCTGCGGTCGGTAGCGTTCGGGACCTCCGACGGGATGCGCAGCGCGAGCGCCGCCGGAGGCCAGCAGCCCGCGGGTTTCATCGCCCCGGACGGACGGCTCTGGTTCCCGACCTACCGCGGGGTCGCGGTCCTCGACCCGGCGCGGATACCGAGCTCCGGCCGTCCGCCGCGGGTAGCGATCGAGGACGTCCTCGTCGATGGCCGTCCCGCGGATCTCCGCGGCCCGCTCGTTCTCCCGCCGGGAACCGAGCGCGTCGAGATCCACTACACCGCCCTGACGCTCGTCGCGCCCGACCGGGTGAGGTTCCGAATCCGCCTCGACGGCCTCGAGAACGAGCCGGTCGACGTCGGGACGCGCCGCGTCGCCTACTACACGAACCTGCCGAGCGGCAGCTACGTCTTCCGCGCCTCGGCGGCGGACGCCTCGGGAGAGTGGGGCGAGCGGGTGACCTCGCTCTCGTTCCGCAAGACGCCGCGGGCGCGGGAGTCGTGGTGGTTCTGGGCCGTCGTCGCCCTCCTGGCGACCGCGGCGGCCGCCGCCCTCCTCAGGTGGCGGGTCGCGAGGCACCGCGCGCGGGAGGCCGAGCTGCTCGTCCTCGTGGAGCAGCGGACGTGCAGCCTCTCCGAGGAGAAGGTCCGGGTCGAGGAGGCGCTCGCGAGGGCCGAGGAGGCGAGGGCCGATGCCGAGCGGCACCGCGAGGTCGCCGAGCGCGCCACCGCCGAGGCCGAGGAGGCGAGCCGGACGAAGAGCCGTTTTCTGGCGAACGTCTCGCACGAGCTGAGGACGCCGCTGAACGCCATCATCGGCTACTCGGAGATGCTCTCGGAGGAGGCGTCGGAGGAAGGCCGGCCGGCCCTCGCGAGGGATCTGGAAAGGGTCCGGACCGCGGCCGTCCACCAGCTCGAGCTGATCAGCTCGGTTCTCGACCTCGCCAAGATCGAAGCGGGGCGTCTCGAGCTCGACCTCGCGACGTTTCCCGTCGCTCCCCTCGTCGAGGAGACGACGGCGATCGTCAAGCCGCTCCTGGCGAAGAACCGCAACAGGCTCGTCGTCCGGGGGCCCGCGGAGGAAGGGCTGACGATGACGTCGGACGCGAGGAAGGTGAGGCAGTGCCTCTTCAACCTCCTCTCGAACGCCTGCCGCTTCACTCAGGACGGGACGGTCGAGCTGGAGGTTCGCCGCCTCCAGGACGAGGGGCGGGCCTGGGTCTCGTTCCGCGTGTCGGACACGGGAATCGGGATCTCCGGGGACGAGCTCGGGAGCATCTTCGAGCCCTTCGCCCAGGCGGACCTCGCGACGGCCCGCCGATTCGGAGGCACCGGCCTCGGCCTCTCGATCACCCGTCAGCTCTGCGAGCTGATGGGCGGCCGGGTCACCGTCGAAAGCGTTCCCGGCGCCGGCTCGACGTTCGAGATCCGCCTTCCGGAGGACTCCGTCGCCTGAGAGAGGCCCTTCAGGGGGCGGCGGAGAGCTTCACGGCGACCTTCCGGGATTCGCCGTCGCGCAGGACGACGAGGTCGAGCGAGTCTCCCGGCTTGCGCTCCTCGAGGACGGAGATCAGGTCGTCGGCCGACCGGATCGTCCGCTCCCCGGCGCGGGTCACGACGTCGCCGAGAAGGATTTCTCCGTTCTCGTCGCGGCCCGTTCCGCGCAGGCCCGCCTCGGCGGCCCCCGTTCCCGGGGTCACCGAAAGGAGGAGCGCTCCCTCGACGCCGAGGCGTGCGGAGACGGAGTCGTCCGCCAGCGTGACGCCCAGCTGCGGGCGGACGACGCGGCCGTGCAGGATGAGCTGCGGAACGATCCGGTTCACCGTGTCGACCGGGACGGCGAAGCCGATGCCGGCGCTCGACCCGCTCGTCGAGGCGATGGCCGTGTTCACGCCGATGAGGCGGCCCGCGCTGTCGAGGAGAGGGCCACCCGAGTTCCCCGGGTTGATGGCGGCGTCGGTCTGGATGACCCCCTCGATCTGCCGCCCCGTCGCCGATTCGATCGAACGGCCGAGGGCGCTCACGACGCCCGTCGAGAGCGACTGGTCGAGGCCGAACGGGTTTCCGATGGCGAAGACCTTCTGCCCGACGAGGAGGTCCTTCGACGTGCCGACGAGGATCGGCTTCATCGTCTTTCCGGTCGGGAAGATCTGGAGGACGGCGAGGTCTCGGTCGGGGGCGGCGCCGACGAAGGAGGCCGTCCAGGTCGAGCCGTCGGCGAGGGTCACGCGGGCCGAGGACGCCCCCTGGATGACGTGGAAGTTCGTGACGACGTGACCGGAGGCGTCCCAGACGAAGCCGGAGCCTTCTCCCTGCGGGATCTCGGCGATCCGGAAGAGGCCGCCCCGTCTCCGGGCGAGACTCGTGATGAAGACGACCGAGGGGCTCGCTTCGCGGAAGAGGTCGATCGTCGCCTTCTCGTCGGAGGCGAGGTCTCCCCGGGCCGTCACCGGCCTCGACTCGGCCACCGGGGCCGCGGGCTGGAGGCGCCGGCAGGACGGGGCGAAGAGGAGGGCGGCGAGGAGGAGCGCCGCGGTCGGGACGGAATGGCGCCGGCGCGCGGGAGCGTGAACGGTGGCCTGTCGATCCATCGGCGCCTCGGCTCGCGAGTATAGGCCGAGCTCGCGGACCCGGCGGCCAGAGTAAGATTCCGCGAAGATCGCGAATGCTGCCCTGACGAGGGCCACGGAGCGTCCCGAACCGGCCGATGAACGCCGAGAATTTTCGTCCGCTCGCGCCCGGCACCCTGGTGGGCCGGTACCGCGTCCTCGCCTCCGTGGGAAGCGGAGCGATGGGAGAGGTCTACAGGGCGGAGGACACCTCCCTCGGCCGCATCGTCGCGCTGAAGACCCTTCCGGGAGACCTCGTCGGCACACCCGACCGGCGCGCGCGGTTCGAGAACGAGGGGCGGGTCATGGCCTCTCTCTCCCACGCGAACCTCGTCCAGGTCTTCGACGTCGGCGAGCACGAGGGGGTTCCGTACCTCGTCCAGGAGTTCGTGGAGGGAGAGACTCTCGAGGACGTCCTCCTCTCCGGCCCGGTCGCCGCGCCGAAGGCGGCGCGCTGGATCGCCCAGGCCGCCGAAGGGCTCATCTCCGCCCACGAGGCGGGGATCCTCCATCGAGACATCAAGCCCTCGAACCTGATGGTCGGCCGGGACGGGAGAATCCGCGTCCTGGATTTCGGCCTCGCAAAGGTCCAGTCCCCCCCGGAGGACCGGCGGCGGAGCCAGCCGTCGCTGACGACCGAAGGCCTCGTCGTCGGCACGGCGCAATACATGTCGCCCGAGCAGGCGAGCGGCAAAAAGGTCGACGCGCGCAGCGACATCTTCTCCCTCGGAATCGTCTTCTACGAGCTCCTCGCCGGGAAGGCCCCGTTCGAGGGGGAGACCGCCGTCGACGTCATGTACGCGATCCTCCACCTCGGGCATCCGCCGATCCCCGGTTTCGGGAGCGGCGTCGTCCGGGGGTTCGCCGACGTCGTCGACCGGGCTCTCGCGAAGGACCCGGCGCAGCGCTTCCCCTCGATGCGCGAGATGGCGGCCGCCGTCGAAGAGGTCCTGGCCGACGGCGGGTGGGAACCGGGCGGAGAGGTCCCGCCGCGTGCCCCGAGCGCGCGTTTCCCGACGCTGGTTCCGGCGCCGTCCGCGTCCTCCGCGCCGTCCACCGCGCCTGCTCCCCTTCGCCGGCGAAGGCTCGCGCTCCTGGCCGCGGGGGCGTGCGTCCTGGCGGCCTTTGCAGGGGCCGCGTTCCTGTGGCGTGGCGGCGGACGGAATCCGGGAGTCGGCACGGAGGGTCTGCCGCTGCGGCCCATCCAGCTCACATCCTCGGCCTGTCTCGACGTCTTTCCCGCCTTTTCTCCCGACGGCCGGACCCTGGTCTATTCGTCCGACCGGTCGGGCCGGTTCGAGATCTACCGCCGGTCTCTGGCGGCGGGAGGCCGCGAGATCCAGCTCACGACGGACGGCCTGCAGAACCTCACCCCGCCTGGTCGCCCGACGGCGAGACGATCGCGTACCACGTCAAGAGCGTCGGCGGCGTCTGGCTCCTGCCGGCCCTCGGCGGCGTCCCCCGCCAGCTGACGACGTTCGGCTCGCGTCCCTCGTTCTCTCCCGACGGAAAGTCGGTCGTCTTCGAGTCGGGGGCGATCGTCGACTTCGCCGCGAACTCTCTCGGCGCTCTTCCTCCCTCGGTCCTCTGGGTCGCGCCGCTCGACGGCTCGCCGCCGCGCCCCCTCACGCGCGTGGGCCAGCCGAGCGGCGGGCACGGCGCGGCCTCGTGGTCGCCGGACGGCAAGCGGATCGCCTTCGCGAGCTACAACCGGACGACCGCGGAAATCTGGTCCATCGACGTCGACGGCACGAACCCCGTGAAGGTGAGCGAGGGCAACGGGCAGTGCTACGACCCCGTCTGGGGGGCCGACGGCGGCTCGGTGCTCTTCCCGTGCTGGTCGGAGAGCTGGAGCGTCGGCGTCTATCGGCGAAAGCTCTCGACGGCGTCGGGGAAGGCCCTCGGCGCGCCGGAAGAGGTCGCGACCTTCGGCGTCGCGGGGCTCGGCTGGGTCAAGCAGCTGGCGGTCTCCCGGGACGGCACGAAGCTCGCCTACGCCGGCCTCACGATGGTGAGCAACATCTGGAAGGTGCCCCTCGACGCGCGGGGCGAGGCGGCCGGGCCGGAGTCGACGGTGACGCGCGAGACGGGACGCAACTCGCGTCCCGCCGTCTCGGGAGACGGAAAACGGATCGCCATCAGCCGGTGGCGGCCCGGCGCGAACCAGGACATCTGGATCGTCGGCGCCGACGGCGGAAACGCCGTCCAGCGGACGACCGACTCCGCCGACGACGACTATCCGTACTGGTTCCGCGGGGACAAGAGGCTCGGGTTCATGTCGGTCCGCCGCGGTCACCGGGCCTACTTCTCCCTCGATCTCGTCACGGGGCGGGAGGAAGTCGTCGCCGACTTCGGAGCGGGTCACGACGCGATGAGGATCTCGCCGGACGGAACGAAGGTCGCCTTCCACTCGAACAAGGGGGGGACGACGCTGAACGTCTGGGTGGCCGATCTCCCCGCGGGAACGCCCCGACAGATCACCTCCGACCGCGAGCTCGCGGGATTCCCCTGCTGGTCCCCCGACGGCACCACGCTCGCCTTCGAGGCCAAGCGCGACGAGGACGTCCACGTCTTCACCGTTCCGGCGGCCGGAGGGGTGCCGCTCCAGCTGACGCGCGGGTCGGGGCAGAGCTGGCCCTACTCCTTCTCTCCCGACGGCACGAAGATCGCGTTCGCGGGCCTTCGGGAGGGCGTCTGGAACGTCGGCTGGGTCTCCCGCGACGGGAAGACGGAGCGGGCGGTGACGGTGAACCGCCGCCTCAACAACTACGTCCGCTACCCCGCCTGGTCGCCGACGGGCGACGCCCTCTACTACGAGCTCGCCGAGACGACCGGCAACATCTGGCTCGTCGAGATGGCCCCGTCGAAGGGGGGGCGGGGAAAGGCCGGAGGCAAGCCGTGAGCGAAACGATCTTCACGCGGATCATCAAGGGGCAGATCCCGAGCCACCGGGTCTACGAGGACGAGAAGGTCTTCGCTTTCCTCGACATCGCGCCCCTCTCTCCGGGGCACACGCTCGTCGTCCCGAAGGAGCCGGCGGCCACTCTCGACGTCCTCTCCGAGGAATCGGCGGCGGCCGTCGGAAGGGTCCTTCCGCGGATCGCCCGCGCCGTGATGGCCGCGACCGGAACGCGCGACTACAACGTCCTCCAGAACAACGGCGCCGCCGCCCACCAGGCGGTGCCGCACGTTCACTTCCACGTCATCCCCAGGCCCGACGACGCGCGCGGTCTCGGCGTCGGCTGGCCGTCGGGGCGTCTCGAGGCCGACGCCGGGAAGAGGATGGCCGCGGCCGTGGTCGCGGAGCTCGCGAAGGGCTGATCGCTCTTCCGGCTCAGGGCGCCTTCGGCGTCGCGGCGAGCCTGCGGACCACGTCGCGCGCGAGGGCGGCCGAGACCTCGTCGTAGACGCCGTCGAGCACGCTCGTCTGCGTCGGGGGGTCGCCCCCGGGCTCGTCGGACGCGAAGTAGGCCTCGCTCCAGCGGGCCTTCCCGTCGTCCACCTCCACCTTCAGCGTGCAGCGGGCGCGGTCGATTCCGGCCCTCTTGCGCCCTCCGTACTCGAAGGACGTCTTCGCCTCGACGACGCGGATCGTCACGGTGCGCGGGGCGCCCTCCTCGACGCCGACGGCCGCGTGGAGGAAGTCGTGGACTTTCGTCGAGATCGAGACCCCCATCGGGATCCGCGTGCGCGAAGCGCCGCCGATGAACCCGGAGGCGCCCTGCACGTCGACCCGCTGGGGGAAACCGGACGGCTCCCAGCGGAGAGCGATCGGTCCGGCAGCCGACCCGTGCAGACGGGTGGCCTCCTCCGCGAGGCGCGGCGTGAGCTGGAAGCGGAAGGGCAGATAGACCTTGCAGGAGAGCGAAGCCGCCCCGGGAAGGAGCGTGAGGGCGAGGACCGCGAGACGGCGCATGGGACCTCCCTTTCAGTCTTCGATGCGGAGGGTGGCGGAGAAGGAGAAGCCGGAGAGGACGGCCCGGACGGCGACGCGATCCCCCTCGCCGAGACGGACGGCGAGGTGGGAGTAGAGGTCGGCGGGGGGCGGGACGGCGCAGGTGACCTTCCGCGAGTCGAGGCCCCTGCACAGGAGCGGCAGCGGGCTCCGCGCGCCGGGGACGAGCGGGGCGTTGCCGCGGGTCGTCACGGTCAGGGTCCCGAAGGTGCCGATGTTCTCGCCTTTCCCCTCCAGGCTGCGCGTGAACTGGAAGTGGAGCGTGCTCCCCGCCTTCTCGATCTCGAGCCAGGCGTCCTTCAGGCGCTGTTCGGGCGGGTAGGGACGGCGCGGAATGGAGGCGAGCGGATCCGCCGCGGCGGCGGGTGGATCGGAAGCGGGCGAGGGGCGCGAGGGAGCAGGCGCCGCGGCAACCGCCACGGGCGGACTGACCGCCGGTGACGGGGAGGGCGACGGGGGCCTGGCGGTAGGTGGGGGCGGGGTGGGGAGAGGCGATTCGGTCGGAAGGGGCCGGGGCGTCGGCGTGGAAGACGGGAGCGGGAGCGCGGGCGGAGACGGGGCCGGAGACGGCGTCCGGGTCGACGTCGGCCGGGGAGGGGCGGTGGGCCGCTCGAGCGGGACGGCGATCGTGAACGGAGTCTCGACGGGCGTCGGCGTCGGGGAGCGGGTGGGCGGCGGAACCTGCGTGACCGCCGTCGGTCCGGCGGTCGGGACGGCCGTGGGGCCCGGCGTTGGCGCAGGCGCCGGACGGTTGCCCGGACGAAGGACGATCCAGAGCGACCCGGCGAGAAGGAGAGCGAAGACGCCGACGAGGAGCGCGAGGCCCTTGTGGATGCGCCTCCCTTCGACCGGCAGGGGGGGCGGGGTGGGACGGGCCGCCTGGGGCGGGCGCGCCGGCACGGGTGTCGGGACCCGGGTCGTCGTGACCCCGGTTTTCGTCCCGGAAGGCCGCGGCGCGGCCGGGAGCGGGTCGTCCGGGGCGTGCAGGGAGCGTGCGAGCGCGGCGACGAAGGCCGCGCACGAGGCGAAGCGGGCCTGGGGCTGCTTGGCCAGGACGCGCGCGAAGACCGCGTCGACCGCGGGAGGGAGACCCGCGCGGAACCGCGAGGGAGGGGGCATCTCCTCGAACGCGGTCCGCCGCAGGAGGACCGGCGTCGGCTCCTTCTCGAACGGGAGGCGCCCGGCGAGAAGGCGGTAGGCGACGATGCCGAGGGAGTACTGGTCCGCCGCGGGCCCCGCCGCCGTCCCCATCGCCTGCTCGGGCGACATGTAGAGGGGGGTGCCGAGGATCATCCCCGTCTGCGTGAGGTGGGTCGCCTCGTCGAGCCCCTTGGCGAGGCCGAAGTCGGCCAGATGCGGGGAGCCCCCCTCGTCGAAGAGGACGTTCAGCGGCTTCACGTCGCGGTGGACGATCCCCTTGCCGTGGGCGTAGTCGAGCGCCGCGGCGAGCGTCCCGAGCCAGGCGAGGGCGGTGGCGTCGTCGACGGGCCCGGTCAGCCGGTCGGAGAGGGAGCCCCCGGAGAGGACCGGCATGACGACGAAGAGGGCGTCCCTTTCGAGGCCGACGTCGAAGACGGCGACGACCCCCGAGTGCTGCAGCTGGGCGGCCAGGCGCGCCTCGCGCAGGAACCGGCTCGAGAACTCGGGAGACTCCGCGAGCGCCCCGCGGACGATCTTGACGGCGACCTGCCTCTTCAGCAGCTCGTCGGTCGCGGCCCACACCTCGGCCATGCCGCCCGCGCCGAGCCTCCGCGTCAGCGTGTAACGCCCCAGCTTCTGGCCTGAGACCGGCTCCATCGGCGAAGCCTCCGGACCGTGGCGAGATGGGAGAAGAGGGGAAGCGGCTCAGTCTACGTCCGGCGCGGCCGGGCGGCGAGCCGGGGCCCCTCAGCGTCCGCGGGCGGCCGCGCCGAAGAGGAACCCCGCCACCGTCTCGGCCAGGACGAGGGCCGGAAGGGCGTGCCGCTGGGCCTCGAACGCCGGGTCGCGGAAGAGGAGGAAGAGCCAGGCCGCCGTGCCGAGGCCGACCGCCGCGCCCCGCGCGGCGTCGAGGAGCCGATGGTCCCGGAGCGCCCGCAGCGCCTGGCCGAGCAGGAGGAGCGCCGTGAGCGCCAGGGCCGCCGGCGGATACCAGCGCAGGTGGAGGGCCTCGGGGGGCCAGGCGCCCGCGGCCACCTCGCCCCGGGCGAGCGCGGCGGCCAGCGGGAGGGCGAGCCAGAGCGCCAGGAGCGCTCCCTTCGCCGCGCCGGAGGCGGCACGCCGCAGTCGTCGGGCCGGGCGGGGCGCGCGCGGGCTGCGGCCCATCGCCGACTTCACGTCGCGGGCCGCCGAGCGGGTCAGCCCCGTTCCCGCGGCGAGGCGGGACGGGTCGATCAGGTCGGCGATCGAGAGGCGCAGGAGGAAGAGCGACCAGAAGGCGAGGCGCGCGGGAAGGGCGCGGCCGGAGAGGACGAGCGCGAGCGCGACGGCGGAGAGTGAGAGACCGAGCCCCTCGAAGAGGAGGCGAACGCGGGAGACGAATCGCGAGGCGGTCCCTTCGGAGCGGCCGGAGGAGAGGGCGCGGTGCGCCACCGACGCGAGGACGACGAGGACGACCGCCGCCCCGCCGAGGGCGGGCCCTCCCGGCCCCGGCAGCAGCCGGAGCGCGGCGAGGGGAAGAGCGCAGGCGGAGAGGAGGGTCGCGGCGCGGAACGAGCGGACGCGGACGTCGCCGCCGGAGGCGAGCGAGGCGTAGAGCAGGAGGATGGCCGTCGCCGCGAAGAGGACCGCGGCCAGCGGGCGGGCCTCGGGCGCGACCGGGACGGGAAGCGCGGCGAGACGGGCCGCCGCCCCCGTTCTCTCGAGGACGTGGAGGGTGAGCGCGAAGACGCGCGCGAGGGCGTCGGCGGCGGCCGGCATCCGCGGAGGTTAACGGGTGGGGCCGGGCGGCGCCCGGTGGCGGGGACGGGGCTTCAGGGAGGGCCGAGGCCGATCGCGGAGCCGTTCACTCCGAAAGCTGCGAGAGCCCGGGCCGCGATCCGCGCGGCCGTGCCGGCTTCCGGCAGCGGGGAGCCCGACGGGGAGGCGACTTCCGCCTGCGAGAAGGCGAGGACGACCGCGGCCCTCCCCTCGAAGCTCTCCACCTCGCGAAACGGGATCCGGCTCTCCTCGAGCCGCCAGCGGGACCCTTCGAAGGAGTTCAGGCGGACGAGGAGCGGGCCCTCGCGCCTGGCGGCCTCCCGCAGCCCGGCGAGCTGCGACCGGGCCGACGCGGTGAAGACCGCCTGGCCGAAGAGGTAGGGGACCGAGACGAGGGCGAGGTTCGCCAGGAGGAGGACGAGGAGCCCGGACGCGATGCGGCGAACGTTCCTCGACGTGGAGAGCGAACCGAGGAGGGCCGTTCCCGCCGGCACGAGCCAGGTCTGCGGAGCGAGCCGCGCCCACCATGCCTCGGGGTTGATCGCCACCATCCCGGCGACCGCCGCGAGGAGGACGAGCGCGGGGGCGCGGTGCGGCGCGCCGCGCCGCAGGAGGACCGCCAGGAGCGGGAGGGAGACGAGGAGAGCGCCCGAGAAGAGCGGCCCGAAGCCGCCGAATCGGACGTCCCACGAGGCGAAGGCGCGGAGCTCGGCCGGGGAAAAGAGGAACGGCACCCGGGGCCGCGGCCGCGTCAGCCCGTTCGAGCACTCGGCGAAGAGAGAGGCGCCCAGCTTCGCCCAGCGGCCCCGCGTGTGGAAGTCGGCGGCGGTCTGCCCCCGCTCGAGGTCGATCGGATGCGCGCCGAGGACCGGATGCGCCGGGTGTCCGTAGCGGAGGGCGTTCGTGACGTACGGGTTCCAGCCGGCGACGAGGATTCCGGCGACGGCCGCCGCGCCGAGGAGGGCCGCCGTACGGAGGACGAGGCGCCTCCCCTGGAACGCGGCGAGGCCGAGCGCGGCGCCCCCGGTGAAGAACGCGAACGCGGCCCCGGAGAGCTTCACGTTGCAGAGGGCGACGAGGCCGAGCGCGAACGCGGCCGCGGTCTCGCGACTCCACGAGCGCGCGAGGCGGACGGCGAGGAGAAGGCTCGCCGTCACCGCGCACGCGACGGCGCCGTCGGCCGTCGTCGCGAACATCTGGAGGAGCGCGACGGGATTGAGCGCGACGATCGCCGCGAGCGCCGCGGCGCGGAGCCGGCTTTCGAGCGCGGGCCGGAGCGTTCCGAAGGCGAGGAGGAAGACGGAGAGCGGCCAGACGAGCGAGAGGGCCTTCGCGGCCTCCATCTTTCCGGTGGTGCTCGCGAGGACGGCCCCCGACGCCCACGCTCCCTTGGGGTAGAGGTTCGCGAAGATCTCCCCGGACCTCCCGCGATCGAGCGGCCCATCGAGGACCGGGTTCCACCCGTCCGCCAGGGCGCGGACGGCCGGAAGGTGGTAAAGCAGCCCGTCGAAGGAGACGTCGAGAAAGGCGACGCTCAGGGCGACGGCGCCGGCGACGAGGAGGGCGGCGGGGACGAGGGTGGCGACGCGGCGGCCCGTCGGCGCGGCCCACGACGCCAGCGCCGCCGCGGGGAGAAGAGCGAGCCCGGAGAGCGGCACGCCGAGGAGCCAGCCGAGACCGGCCGCAAGGGGCAGGGCGCCGAGGAACGAGACGAGGGCCTCCCCGACCTCGGCGGATCGACGCCCGGCGGAGCTCGAAGCCGAGGGTCGCGAGCCGGGCCCGGGACGTCGCGGGTCGTCCGGTCCGATCCCTTCCACGTGCCGGAGAATGCCACCTCCGCTTGACGGCGCCCCCCCGCCTGCGTACTTTCGGCCGCTCGCAATGGCCGCCACCAACTACACCGCCGCCGACATCACCGTCCTCGAGGGGCTCGAGCCGGTCCGCAAGCGCCCGGGCATGTACATCGGCGGGGTCGACTCCAGGGGGCTCCACCACCTCGTCTGGGAGATCGTCGACAACGCCGTCGACGAGGTCATCAACGGCTTCGCCACGCGCATCGAGGTCCGCCTTTTCGCCGACGGGCGCGAGGTCGAGATTTCCGACAACGGCCGCGGCATCCCGGTCGACGTCCACCCCAAGTACAAGAAGCCCGCCCTCGAGCTGATCCTGACGACGCTCCACGCCGGCGGCAAGTTCGAGCAGGGCAACTACGTCCACTCGGGCGGCCTCCACGGGGTCGGGTCGTCCGTCGTCTGCGGGCTCTCGTCCGAGATGACGGTGAACGTCCGCCGCGACGGCAACGAGTGGATGCAGACGTACGGGCAGGGAAAGGCGACCTCGAAGCTGACGAAGGTCTCGACGGAGAAGGTGCGCGGCAGCGGAACGACCATCCGCTTCCGCCCCGACGCGGAGATCTTCGGCAAGCTCGCCTTCGACGCCGACGAGATCCGCGACCGGCTCGAGGCGAAGACCTACCTCCACCGCGGCCTGCGCGTCGTCTTCGTCGACGAGACGAAGAAGCCCGCCCTGCGAGAGGAGTTCGCCCACGACGGCGGCCTCGCCGACTACCTCCTGAAGGTCGTCGCCGACCGGGCGAAGACCCCGACCCACGCCAGCGGCTTCGTCCTGGTGCGCGACGCCGAGCCGCGCCTCGAGGTCTCCCTCCAGTGGACCGAATCGACCGACGAGCACTTCCGCTCCTGGGTCAACGGCATTCCGACCTCCTCGGGCGGGACGCAGGAGAGCGGCCTGAAGGCGGGGATCGTGAAGGCGGTGAGGAACCACCTCGGCACGCACGCGCTCCTCCCCAAGGGCGTCACCCCGTCGGCGGAGGACATCCGCGAGGGGCTCGTGGCGCTCCTCTCCGTCTACGTCCTCGAGCCGCAGTTCCAGGGGCAGACGAAGGAGCGGCTCAACAACCCCGAGGTCGCCGCGCAGGTCGACGGCGCGGTGCGCCCCGCCCTCGAGAACTGGCTGAACGAGAACCCCTCCGTCGCCGAGCAGATCGTCGGGCGGATCGTCATGGCGACGAAGGCCCGCGAGGCGTCGCGCGCCGCCGCCCAGCAGGTCACGCGCAAGACGGCGATCTCCCACCGCCTGAACCTCCCCGGCAAGCTCGCCGACTGCTCCTCGACCGACCCCGCCGAGTCGGAGCTCTTCATCGTCGAAGGGGACTCGGCCGGCGGCTCGGCCAAGCAGGGGCGCGACCGGCAGACCCAGGCGATCCTCCCGCTCCGTGGCAAGGTGCTGAACGCCGAGCAGGCGAACTCGGCGAAGGTCGCCGGGAACAAGGAGCTGACCGACATCGTCTCGGCCCTCGGCTGCGGCAGCGGCGGCGACTTCGACATCACCAAGCTCCGCTACGGGAAGATCTTCCTCCTCATGGACGCCGACGCCGACGGCCACCACATCTCGACGCTCCTCCTGACGTTCCTCTGGAGGCACCTCCCGAAGCTGATCCTCGAAGGGCACGTCTACCTCGCGCAGCCTCCGCTCTACCGGATCGACGCGGGCAAGGAGACCTACTGGGCGCTCGACGAGCGCGAGCGGGACGCCATCTTCGCGAAGCTCCCGAAGAACGTGAAGCCCGAGGTCATGCGCTTCAAGGGTCTCGGCGAGATGATGCCCGAGCAGCTGAAGGCGACGACGCTCGACCCGCGTCGCCGGCGCGCCCTGAAGATCACCGTCCCCGACGTCCTCGAGGCCGAGCGGACGTTCACCGATCTCATGGGAAAGGACGCGAGCGCCCGCTACCGCTTCATCACGGAGAGGGCCCGGGAGGCTGACAGCCTGGACGTGTGAGCGCCTAGAATCCGCGGGACGATCCGCAATGAAGGCCCTCTTCCAGCGATACCGCGCCGAGCTCCTCCTCGTCTTCCTGACCGTCGGGGGCTCTCTCCTCGTCTACCTGCCGTTCTGGAGCCAGATGGGGACGGTCTACCGGGCGTGGGACGGGCCGAACTACCTGACGATCGCGAAAACGGGCTACGACGTCCCCGACGACTACGCGATCCTCTCCTACGTCTACGTCGAGTCGTACTTCCTCCGGCACTTCCCGGTCTACCCGGCGCTCATCCGCCTCTTCTCGTTCGTCGGGTACCAGCGCTCGATGCTCCTGGTCTCGATCCTCTGCACCGCCGGGGCCGCGATCCTCTTCTACCGGCTCTGCCGCGACACCTGGAAGCTCCCGCAGCCCCTCTTCCTCGCCTCCGTCTTCCTCTTCTTCCCGCCGCGGTGGCTCTACTTCCGGAGCACCGGCTCCACCGAGGCGCCGTTCCTGCTCTTCGTCTTCGCGGCGATCTACCTCTTCGAGAAGGACCGGGTCGGCTGGGCGGCGGTCATGGGAGCGCTCGCGACCCTCACGAGAATCCCGGGCCTCCTCGTCGCGCCCGCCCTCGGACTGATCCTGATGCAGCGCAGGCAGTGGCGCTCCCTTCCGTGGCTCCTTCTCCCGCCCGCGGCGCTCGCCGGCTTCTTCGCCTACTGCTGGAGCCGGACCGGCAACTTCCTCGAGTACTTCGCGCAGCAGGGGGACAAGGCGGGCGCGTTCCGCCCGTTCGGCTTCATGCCGCACCTCTTCTCCCTCGGCGTGTACCACCAGGTCGAGTACTTCATCCTCCTCGCCTTCGTCTACGGCATCGGGATCTCGCGCATCCGGAAGTTCGAGTCGATCTTCGTCTACTCGGCCCTCCAGTTCCTCCTCCACATCAACATGTCGACCGAGGAGTGGCCGCGCTACTGGCTCGTCATGGCGCCGTTCGCGCTCGTCGTCGGCTTCCACGACATCTGGGAGACGCGCGAGGCGAAGTGGCTCTTCGCGATCCCGGTCGTCATGGGATTCGTCTACTGCTGGGGCGCCATCCCGCTCAACGGAATCCTCCCGGACTACTGGAAGCTGGCCCTGGCCCAGCTCGGCCTCCTCGGCGAGTGGACGCCTCCCTGAACGGGCCCGGCAGGCCTCTGGCGGAACGGGTCTGGCCGGTCCTCGCCGAGGCGGCGCTCCTCCTTCTCCTCGTCGCCCTCTCCCTGGCCGCCGTCTGGTACCACCAGCTCGGCGACTCGCCGACGTTCGACGAGGCGATCCACCTCTTCTCCGGCGCCGAGGCGCTGGAAGACGGCTCGTTCTGGCTGAACCCGGAGCACCCGCCCCTCCTCAAGCTCGCGGGAGCGCTCGGCCTGCGTCCCCTGCGGCTCGCGACGCCGTGCGGGCCGGCGCCCTGCGCGGCGTCGCCCTTCAACGGCTACCTGCACTGGTTCTACGGGAACTCCGCCCCCGCGGACCGGATCGTGGCGGCGGGGCGGCGGCCCTTCCCCTGGGTCCTCGCGCTCCTCGTCGTCGCGCTCCACCTCGGCGTGAGGCGGGTCGCCGGCCCGGCGGCGGGCCTCCTGGCGGCGGGCCTCGTGGCGCTCGACCCGGGCTTCGTCGCGCACGCGGCCTACGTCCACACCGACGTCGGCGCGTCGCTCGCCTTTTTCGCGGTCGTCCTCCTCGCCGTTCGGGCCGCCACGGGGACGTCGCTCTCCCGGTGGCTCGTCCTCGGCCTCGCGCTCGGCCTCGCCCTCGTCACGAAGTTCTCGGCGATCCTCCTCGTCCCCGTCGTCGCGGCCGCGCCGCTCTTCTCCCTCCTGCTTCCGGCGGGCCCGGGCCCGGGCTCCGGCGGCAGGCCGGCGTGGGCCGTCACGCGAGACCGCCTCGTGGGCGCCGTCCTCGCGCTCGGAATCGGCGGGCTCGTCGTCTTCGGGGTCCAGTCGTTCGCCCTTCGACGGATGCCGCCCGCCGCGGTCGAGGCCGCGGTCCGGACCTACCTCCAGAGCCGCCCTGCCCGGCCGGGAGAGGTCGAGACGTACGCCACCCTCGCGCGCCTCTCCCCGCCGCTCGGGCACTACCTCGGCGGCCTGAAGGGGGTCGTCCTCCTCAGCGAACGGGGGAGGGGCGCGAACTGGTTCCGGGGCGAGACGGCGGAGCGTTCCTTTCCGCTCTACTTCCCCGCGGCCTTTCTCCTGAAGTCGACCCCCGCGTTCCTCGTCCTCCTCGCGCTCGCGCTCGGGGCCGGGATCGCGAGGATTCGTCGCGGCGGCGGCTCGCTGCCGGCGATCCCGACGACGCTTGCCATCCTCGTTCCGCTCCTCGTCGCGGCGGGCTATCTCCTCTCCTCGACGCGGTCCTCGTTCAACATCGGCGCGCGGCACCTGCTCCCCGTCTGGGCGCTCCTGGCGGCCTCTGCCGCGATCGTCCTGGGCCGCGGCCTCGCCCGGCGGCCGCGGCTCCTCGCGGTGGCCGCCGCGCTTCTCGTGGCGTCGACGGGGCTCTCCCTCTTCCTCTCGCGCACCTCCCCGATCGCCTACTTCAACGTTCTGGCGGGAGGGGACGAAGGCGGACGGCGCTGGTTCTCCGACTCGAACGTCGACTGGGGCCAGGACCTCCACCGCCTGCACCTTTTCCTGGAGGAGCGGGGGTGGGAGGAGACGACGACCGTCGTCGGCTACGGCGGCGTCGCGACGAACTACTACTCCCGCAGGTGCCGCCTCCTCGACCCGGCGGTCCCGTTCGGTCCGGGGCGCTACGCCGTCTCCCACATGATGGAAACGCTCGGCGTCGCCTTCACCACGGGGATCGAAGGCGAGGTGGCCGCCCGCCAGGTGGGAGAGCTCGTCCGCGCGCTGAAGGCGCGGGGACGCCGGATCGCCTTCGTCGGCGGCTCGATCACCGTCTGGGAGCTTCCGGGCTGACCTGCCGGAATCCGTTTCCGGGGGTCGGGCGGCGCCGCAAGAACGCCGGGACGACGAGCAGGACGAAAACGGCCGCGGCGGCCGCGGCCGAGACGGCGCGCGCCGCGGGAAGCGGCCCGAAGGGAGTCCAGCTCCAGGCGACGTCGTGCCGGCCGGCCGGGATCTCGACCGACAGGAGGCCCGTCGGCGGATCGGGACGGACGGGACGCTGGGCCCCGTCGACTTCGACCCGGAATCCCGGGAAGTAGAGCTGCCGGATCAGCAGCGCGCCTCCCGGGCCCTCCACCGTCGCGCTTTTCGACAGCCGGTCCCAGCGCGTCACGTTCCAGCGCACGGGGCCGGCGCGCGAGGCCACGGGCGCCCGACGCAGCGACGGAGCGGACGATGGTGCGCTCCCTTCGACCACCTCGCGCCAGGACACGGGGGGGACCGTCCGCGGGACGAACCAGACGTCGAGCAGCCCGGGGTTCTGCATCCAGGGGTGAGCCGAACGCCCCGCGGAGTCGTGCACGTCCTGCGGGTCGGGGAACGCCGTCCCGGGAGCGGCGGGAGGGGGTGCCTCGGCGGGGACGGCCGCCAGCGGCGCGGTGAAGCGCCCGTACCAGGGCACGGAAGCGAGCGCCCCGGCCGCGACGAGGGCGATCGCTGCACGCCGCGGCGCGAGAGCCACGAGGGGCGGGAGCGCGAGCGTCAGGACGGTCGCGAGCCGCCACGGGAACTGGAGCTTCGAGAGAACGGGGATCACGTCCCAGGCGGGGCCGGCGGGCGGCAGGAGCGCGAGGAACGCCACGAGGGCGATCGCGCCCCAGAGTCCCCGGCGCGGGTCGGGGCGCCCCCGCAGCCGCCCGGCGACGAACGCGATCGCCAGGAGCGCCGCGAGCGCGACGACGGCCCAGGAGACGCGCCGCCCGAACTCCGGGTTCAGCTCGGCGGGGCCGAAGAGGACGTGCTGCGACGGGCGGAAATAGGGCGAGCCGCCCGAGTAGAAGAGCTCCGTCGCGCACCACCGGCCCGACAGCGCCGCCGGCACGAGCGCGAAGGCCGCGAGACCCGCGCCGAGGAGGGCGCCGGAGATCGCGACGGTCCGGCGACCCTCTCCGGTCGCGGGGAACAGGACGACGGCGGCGAGCGCGACTCCGGTCAGGATGGCCGCGGGAAGGTTCGACAGCAGGAGCCCCGCGGCCGCGAGCGCGACGAGGGCCGTGCGGCGAAGGGGAGAGGCGGGCCGCGCCGAGGCGAGGGCGGCGAGGACGAGCGGTGGGAAGAGGAACGCGAGGTGCTCGGAGAGCGCGGTCCGCTCGTAGAGGTCGACGAGCCGGTAGGGCGAGGCGACGTAGACGAGCGCCGCGGCGAGGGCGCCCTCGGCGAGGCCCCACGCGCGCATCCAGGCGAGGACCGCGAGGCCGGAGAGGGCCAGGAGCGCCACCGCGACGAGCCCCGTCCCGACGGCCGGCGGGATTCCCGCCAGGAGGAGGAGCGCGTGAGGGACGTTCACGAGGGGCGGATAGAAGAGGAGCCCCGGGCCTCCGAAGCCCCCGTTCAGTTCGGCGGCCCACGCCGGCAGGAACGTCCCCTCGCCGAGCAGCCCGGCCACCTGCGGCGCGTACATCAGGTACGTCGCCACGTCGTGCCCGCCGAGGACCCGGCCCGCCAGGAGAGGCAGGCCGGCGACGAGCGCCGTCAGGACGACGACGGCGGCCTCGGTGCGGGGCGCGAGCTTCACGCCGTGCGCCCTACGGCCTTTCGTCCGGCAGGACCGGAAGCACCACGCGCGAAGGGGTGCCGGCTCCCTGGTGGACGCGCTGCGTCGCCGGGCGGAAGTCGCTCTCCGTCGCCTCGCGGATGTTCACGAACGTCTGCGGGTTCCGGTCGACGAGCGGAAACCAGCTGCCCTGCACCTGGACCATGATCCGGTGCCCGCGCCGGAACGTGTGGAGGACGTCGGGCATCGAGAAGGCCACTGTCTCCACCTTCCCCGACGTGAACGGCTCGGGCGCGTCGAAGCCCCCGCGGAACCGGCCCCGGAACGGCTCTCCCCTCACGAGCTGCTGGTTGCCCGCGAGCTTCGAGTGCGTCGGCTTCTCGTCCCACGCGTTGCGGGGCGTCCACTCCCAGGCCTCCACCGGGACGTCGCCGGGCCAGACGTCGATCAGCTTCACGATCCAGTCGGCGTCCGTCCCCGTCGTCGAGACCGAGAGGTGGACGGCGATCGGACCGGCGACGGTCACGTCTCCCTCCAGCGGCGGCGTCTGCCAGACGGCGACGTCGGGCCGTCGCGCGGCGAAGCGCTGGTCGGCGGTCATGTAGTCCGCGTTCATCCCGAGGTCGATCGACTCCAGATACGGCACCGGCTTCGCCGGGTCGCTCACCCACTCCGCGACGGCCGCACTCTCGCCGACGGGGGCGTCGGTCGAGAGCCGTCCCCGGGCTCCGAGCGCGTACGCCACCGGCGTCGTCCCCTTCGGCGGCCACGCGTCGAAAGAGCGCCAGCGGTTGCGCCCGGTCTCGAAGACGGTCGCCTCGGCGAGCTTCGGGTCGGGCGCCCCCTTGAGGTGGTGCCGGAAGAAGGGGAGCTCGATCTCGTCGCAGTAATACCTCGAGGTCTTCTGCCCGAACGTCACGCGCCCGTGCGAATCCCCTTCGCTCCGGGCCCAGCCGCCGTGCCACCACGGCCCCATGACGAGGCGGTTACTCGCGCCGGGGCTCTGGCGCTCGATCGCGCCGTAGGTCCCGAGGGAGCCGAAGAGGTCCTCGGCGTCGTACCAGCCGCCGACCGTGAGGACCGCCGGCTGGATCCCCTTCAGGTGGGGCCGCGTGTTCCGCGCCTTCCAGAACGCGTCGTACGTCCCGTGCGCCATCAGGTCGTCCCAGAACCGGACGTCCTTCATGTGGGCCCCGAGGTTCCTCACGGGGCCCGCGTCGAGAAAGAACTGGTAGCCGTCGACCGTCCCGTGGTCGAACCGCGGGGGCCTCTTCGACGTCGGCTCGGGCCGGGGCTTGCCGAACGAGGAGTAGAAGTTGAACGCGGCCGCCAGGAAGAACGCCCCGTTGTGGTGGAAGTCGTCCCCCTCGAACCAGTCGGCGATGGGAGCCTGCGGCGAGACGGCGACGAGGGCCGGGTGCGCGTCGACGGCGGCCATCGCGGCGTAGAAGCCGGGATAGGAGATCCCCCACATCCCCACCTTCCCGTTCTGGTGCGCGACGTTCTTCAGCAGCCAGTCAATCGTGTCGAACGCGTCGCTCGACTCGTCGAACTCCTTCGGACCCTTCTTCGGGGCGAAGGGGCGGACGTCGACGAACGTCCCCTCGGAAAGGTTGCGGCCCCTCACGTCCTGGAGCGCGAAGACGAACTTCTCGCGCGCCGCGGCCTCGGACGGGCCGAGGGAATCGGGGTACGAGCCGGCGCCGTAGGGCCCGATGCCGTAGGGCGTCCGCATCATCAGGATCGGGTAGCGCTTCGCCGGCCCGGCGTCCTTCGGCACGTAGACCGCCGTGAAGAGGCGCGTCCCGTCCCGCATCGGGACGAGGTGCTCGTACTTCGTGTACGCCTCCCGGATGAAGGTGGCGAGAGGGGCCGGCTCCGCGGCCCGGGCGGCCGGCGCGAGGGCGCCGAACAGGGCGAAGAGCGTGGCCGGGACGAAGGGACGAAGGCGCATCGGGAAACCTCCCCGCGGGACACGTTCCGTTCACGTTAGCAGGAGGACGGGCGCGTGGGATGATCCCCGGTCGGAGTGAACGCTTCATGCAGAAAGTCCGCCTCCTCTTCCTTGCCCTGGGCCTCGCGCTCGTCCCGATGACGACGCTCGCCCAGGCCCCGACCGCCGCCGACGCGAAGGCCTTCGTCGAGAAGGCCGAAGAGAAGCTCCAGGCGGCCTCGATCGCCGCCGAGCGGGCGAACTGGGTCGCCGCGAACTTCATCACCGAAGACACCGAGCTCATCGCCGCCGACGCGAACCAGCGCCGGATGGAGCTGGCCGCCGCCCTCGCCAAGGAGGCGACCCGCTTCGGCGGCCTCGCCCTCGACGGCGACGTCGCCCGCAAGCTCGCGCTCCTGAAGCTCTCGCTCACGCTCGCCGCCCCCGCCGACCCGAAGAAGAGCGAGGAGCTCGCCCGGATCGCCGCCGGCATGGAGGGGGCCTACGGCCGGGGCAAGTGGACGCCTCCCGGCGGGGAGCCGCTCGACGTCGAGGAGATCTCGCGGAGGCTCGCGACGAGCCGCGACCCGAAGGAGCTCGCCGCGCTCTGGGCCGGCTGGCACACCGTCGGCGCCCGCTGCGCAAGGACTACGTCCGCTACGTCGAGCTCGGCAACGCCGGGGCGAAGGAGCTCGGCTTCGCCGACATGGGCGCCATGTGGCGGTCGAAGTACGACATGCCGCCCGACGCCTACGCGAAGGAGCTCGACCGCCTCTGGGAGCAGGTGAGGCCCCTCTACACCTCGCTCCACGCCTACGTCCGGATGAAGCTCGTCGAGACCTACGGCAAGGACGTCGTCCCGGAGAAGGGGCCGATCCCGGCGCACCTCCTCGGGAACATGTGGGCCCAGCAGTGGAGCGCCCTCTACCCGCTCCTCGCCCCGAAGGACGCCGATCCGGGCTACGACCTGACGAAGATCCTCGTCGAGAAGAAGACCGACGCGCGGCAGATGGTCCGCACGGGCGAGGGCTTCTTCACCTCGCTCGGCTTCGGGCCTCTCCCGAAGTCGTTCTGGGAGCGCTCCCTCTTCACCCGCCCGCGCGACCGCGAAGTCGTCTGCCACGCGAGCGCCTGGTGCATCGACTGGGTCGACGACCTGCGGCTGAAGATGTGCATCGAGATCAACGCGGAGGACTTCGCCACCGTCCACCACGAGCTCGGGCACAACGTCTACCAGCGCGCCTACAACCGCCAGCCGTTCCTCTTCCGCGACAGCGCCAACGACGGCTTCCACGAGGCGATCGGCGACACCGTCGCCCTCTCGCTCACCCCCGAGTACCTCGTGAAGATCGACCTCCTCCCGAAGACGCCTCCGCCGGGCAAGGAGATCGGCTACCTCCTCAACCTCGCCCTCGACAAGATCGCCTTCCTGCCGTTCGGCCTCCTCATCGACAAGTGGCGCTGGCAGGCCTTCTCGGGCGAGGTCCCCGAGGCGCGCTGGAACCAGGCGTGGTGGGACCTGAAGCGGAAGTACCAGGGGGTCGTGCCGCCGATGGCGCGCACCGAAGGCGACTTCGACCCGGGCGCCAAGTACCACGTCGCCTCGGGCACTCCCTACTCGCGCTACTTCCTCGCGGACGTCCTGCAGTTCCAGATGCACCGCGCCCTCGCGAAGACGGCCGGCTGCGCCACGCCGATCCACACCTGCTCGATCTACGGGAACAAGGAAGCCGGGGCGCGGCTGATCAAGATGCTCGAGATGGGGCAGAGCAGGCCGTGGCCCGACGCCCTCGAGGCCGTGACCGGCCAGCGCCAGATGGACGCCACCGCGATCCTCGACTACTTCGCGCCGCTCCAGAAGTGGCTCGACGAGCAGACGAAGGGCGTCCCGAAGGGCTGGTGAGATGACGGCGCCGAGGATCCCGCCGCCGACCTACGAGTACCTCAACGCCGAGCTGCTCGAGCAGGGTTCGGGCCGGGTCCGTTGCCGCTTCCGTCCGACGGAAGAGATGACGAACCCGCTCGGCGCGGTCCAGGGCGGGATCCTCGCCGCGTTCTTCGACGACACGATGGGCCCCGCGATCTTCTCCATCTCGGAAGGTCGCGGGTTCACCACCGTCAGCCTGAACGTCTCGTACCTCAGAGCGGCCCGCCCCGGCGAGCCGCTCCTCTGCGAAGCCGTCGTCGTGAAGCACGGCCGGAGCCAGGCCTACGTCGAAGCGACCCTCACCCGCGAAAGCGGGGGAGAGATCGTCTCCCGCGCCACCGCCGTCAACCTCTTCCTCGACCCCGCGAAGAAGGGGTAGCGCCCGGGAGACCGGGAGACGAGAGACCGGGAGACCGAGAGACCGAGCTTCACCATCTGGTTAATTCCTCGGGGGGCCGCGTGCGGTGCGGGGCGTCCCGCGGCCGCCTGTTCCGCGCCGCCGACCCGCTTCCGAGCTCGCTGCGGCCGGGCGGGGGGCCCGCGCGAACTCCTCGCTTCGCTCGTCAGACACGCGCGCGGTCCTGATCCCCGCCCGGTCCTCGCGAACTCGAGCGGGTCCCCGGCGGTGCTCGGGGGCGGCTCGCGAGACGCCCCGCCCCGCCCGCGGCCGGCGAGCTTCCACTCCCGCAGGGTCCCCCAAAGGAGGGGTTCCAAAGGAGGGGTCTGGTCTACGCTCTACACTCTGCGAAGGCCAAGGTCCTCCCGTGACCCCTCGTCATCGGCTCCTAAAATAGAAAATCAAGACCTGACCCCGTGTGGCTTGACCCCGTGTGGCTTTGCCGGGGATACGAGCGGGCGGGAGGGGTGTCCCGCGAGCGCCTTCCGAGCACCTGCGGGGCCCCGCACGGTTCGGCGAGCAGGCCGCCGGATCAGGCGGTCGCGCGCGTGCAACGAGCGAAGCGAGGCGTTCGCGACCGCCCCGGCGGCCCGCGGAGCGGAACCGATGCGGGTCGCAGGAGCGGAGGAGGCGCCGTGGGACACCCCTCCCGTCCGCGACTTGCGGGGCACGGTGAAATGGCCTCAACCGTCCCCCGGTCCCCCGGTCCCCCGGTCTCTCGGGTCGCCCAGATCTCTCGGGTCCTCGGTCCCCCGGGTCCCCGCCCCCTCCGCCAGGCTCGCCGGTTCCTATTCCTCCCAGGGGAGGCCGGGCTTGAAGTGGCCGTAGTTCGTCGTCGAGCGGTAGATGGGGCGCCGCAGGTTCAGCTTCTCGCTGATCGCGCCGGGGCGGAAGTCGAACGACGAGACGAGGGCGACGGCGGCCTTCGCGTCGCCGGTGCCGAAGGTCTCCACGGCCACCGACATCGGCTTCGCCTCGCCGATCGCGTACGAGACCTGGATCTCGGCGCGCCGGGCGATCCCCTGCTTCACCACCTGCCGGGCGGCCCAGCGGCAGAAGTAGGCGCCGCTCCGGTCGACCTTCGAGGGGTCCTTGCCGCTCCAGGCGCCGCCGCCGTGGCGGGCCGCGCCGCCGTAGCTGTCGACGATGATCTTGCGGCCCGTCACGCCCGCGTCGGCCGAGGGGCCGCCGAGGACGAAGGAGCCGGACGGATTCGCGTGGAAGCGGATTCCGGGGCGCATCCACTCCCCGAGCGCCTTCGGCGCAAGTGTCGATTCGACCCACGCGGCGATCTCCTCGCGCCCGACGCTCGGGGCGTGCTGAGTGGAGATCAGGATCGACTCGACGCGGGCGGGAATCCCCGCTTCGTAGGCGATCGTCACCTGCGACTTGCCGTCGGGCCGCAGCCACGGCACGTCGCCGGCGCGCCGCGCCTCGGCGAGGCCGAGCGTGAGGCGGTGGGCGAGGACGATCGGCAGCGGGAGCAGCTCGGGCGTCTCGTTGGTCGCGTAGCCGAACATGATTCCCTGGTCGCCGGCGCCCTGGTCCTTCTTCTTCGCGTCGGTCGCCTTCGTCACGGCGCCGCCGATCTCCTTCGACTGGCGCGTGAGGAAGTTCAGGACCTTCACGCCGCTGGCGTGGAACGGCTCGGACGGGTCGACGTAGCCGACGCTCTCGACCACCTCGCGGACGATCTCCTCGTACCGGTCCTTCTTCAGCCGGGCCTTCGAGGTGATCTCCCCGGCGAGGACGACGCGGCCTCCCTTGCAGAGGACCTCGCACGCCACGCGGGCGCCCGGGTCGGGGCCGATGTTGGCGTCGAGCACGGCGTCGGCGATCAGGTCGCACACCTTGTCGGGGTGGCCTTCGGTGACGGATTCGGAGGTCAGCAGGAAGTCGAGGCTTTCGGTGCTCATTTGCGCCGTCCTTTCGCCTGAAGAAGTACACGTTTCGATCGCGCATGGCTCCCGGTCGGAAGACCGGGCCGGCTTTGCCACCGCAGGGACTACGGTCTGGCGGGCGGGTCGTCGAGCCGGTGCTCTCTCCGCCACTCTTCATGCCGGCAACCCGAAACGCAGGGCTGCCAGTTGCTCAAAGAACCACGCGGCCGCGCCGCGCGCGGCGGGATGGTAGCAGAACCCGGCGGACGGCCACCCCTCAGGCCGGGTCGATCAGGAGGTACTCGAAGCTCCCTTTCACGTCGCTCGTCCCCGGGGCGAGCTTGCCGGGCCCGGCGACCTCGCAGAGGACGAACGTCCGGTTCCCCACGCGCACGGTCCGCTCGTCCGGCAGCGCCCGCGCCTCGACGCCCACGAGGGCGTGGCCCGGGACGCCGATGAAGACGACGCGCGAGGGAAAGCGCCGCCACATCGCGGCGAAGGCGACGGACTTGGAATCGCAGTCGCCGCGGCCGGTGACGAGGACGTCCGTTGGGACCCTCAGCCCGAGCGTCTTCCGGCCCTCCTCCTCGTCCGGCGGGACCTCGTACTTCAGCTCCTGGAAGAAGGCGACGAGAAGTCCCAGGAGCTGCCGCTCGCTCGACCCGCGGCCCGAGGCCCGGAGCACCTGGAGACAGTCGGAGAGAGGGTCGGTCCCGCTCAGGATCAGCGATTCGTAGTCGACCGAGAGGGTGTCGCCCCGGAGGAGAATCCCGCGCCGCCGGTAGATCTCCGCCTGGATCCGGTCGCTCGCGCCCGGCAGCTCCCGGTCGATCCACCTCTTCAGCTCCTCGAGGGAGACGAGCGCCTTCTCCCTCGCGCCCGGCGTTGCCTCCGCGGGAATGCTCCACGACCAGCGGTACGCGCCGCCGTCGTGGAACTCGATCCGGAAGTACCGGCCGAGGCCGCGCGCCTTTACCTCGGAGTCGACGACGCGGGCGAGCTCGAGGTTCAGCTCGGCGTTCACCTCCTCCTGGGCGTAGCCGAAGCGGGTGCGCTCGGCGGCGTGCGCGGCCCTGTCGACGAGGCAGGAGACGTGGTGCGTGCGGCCGTGGTGGTCGACGAACCCGAAGGTCAGGCGGTAGCGCCGCGGCGTCTCGTCGCGGGAGAACTCGCGCAGCGCGCCGACGCCGGGTTTCCACGCCTCCGGCAGCGTCCCGGGGGCGGGCTCTGGCGCGGGCGTCGGCGGCGCCTCCGTCGCGCTCCTCCCGCCCGGCCCGTCGCGAAGCGAGAAGAGCCCCGTTCCCGCCCAGGCCAGCACGAGAAACCCGAGGCCGGCCAGGCATCCGCATCCGCCGCCCGGTCTCGAGGGGCCGGAGCTCAAGGCAGCGTCAGGACGCCGCGCGAGCCGAACGGGACGAGGGAGCGCGCGAGGTCCTCCATCCCTTCGTTCAGGACGGCGGTGATGGCGAGAAGGACGAACGCGTGGAGGATGGCGACCGCCACGTTGTCGCGGCGGATCTCGCCGTGCTCGTCGAGCCCGCGGGTCATGCGCGTGAAGAGGAACGCCGCGAGCGCCGTCGACCCGATCGCCACGAGAGTCAGCAGCGAGACGACCCCGGCGCACCGGAGGGCCGTACCCAGCGCCTCGCGCACCGTCGGGCGGTCGAGGAAGAGCTCGCGCACCATCACCATCACCGGCTGCACCGCGTGGCGCAGCAGGATCGCCTGGCTGAGGAGGGTCGCGCCGAGAGAGATGGCGATGGAGCGGTGCCCGCTGCGCAGCAGCCCTTCCTCGTCGATCTCCCGGGTGAGGAAGGCGTTCGCGCGGTAGACGACGAAGACGAGCAGCGCCGCCGTCACCACGGCCACGCCATACGCGGCCAGCCCCGCCGCCACGACCGCGGGATCGAATCGGGTTTCCATTGTTGCGGCCCCGAGTCTACCGCTCGGCGCTTCCTCTTTCCGGCGGTCGCGCCCGCGCCCGGAAACCTACGCCCCGCGGGACTCGTAGTCGTCTACCGTGCCTTACCCCTGCAAGGAGGAACGATGAGATCCCGTTTCCGGCGCTCCCTCCGGGCCACTGCCGTCGCCCTGGCCCTCTTCCCGGTCCTCGCCGCCGCCCTCGCCCTTCCCGCCGCCGCGGCGCCGAAGGAGAGCGGGTGGCGCATTCCGACGGCCGTGAGGACCCTCCCCAACGGCCTCACCGTCGTCGTCTCGGAAGACCACTCCACCCCGACCTTCGGCCTCTGCATCGCCTACCGGATCGGGTTCCGCCTCGAGCCGAAGGGGCGAACCGGCTTCGCCCACCTCTTCGAGCACATGATGTTCCAGGGGACCCCGAACGCCCCGAAGGGGACGTACGACAGGGTCATCGAGGGGGGCGGCGGGGTCAACAACGGGTCGACCCGCTACGACTACACGAACTACATCGCGAGCGCGCCCATCTCGGCGCTCGAGCCGATCCTCTGGCTCGAGGCCGACCGGATGAAAGCGCTCGACTTCTCCGAGAAGAACCTCGCGAACCAGCAGGAGGTCGTCAAGGAGGAGATCCGGGTCAACGTACAGAACAAGCCCTACGGCCTCTTCTTCTGGACCGACGTCGCCGGGACGGCCTTCGACCGGTGGGAGAACGCCCACGACGGCTACGGATCCTTCGCCGACCTCGACGCCGCCAGGGTCGCCGACGTGAAGGGCTTCTTCGAGAGCTACTACGGCCCGAACAACGCGGTGCTCGCGATCGTGGGCGACATCTCCGCCGACGAGGCCTTCGCCAGGGTCGAGAAGTACTTCGGCGCTCTCCCGGCTCGCCCGACCCCCCCGAAGCCCGACGTGAGCGAGAAGGCGAACACGAAGGAGCGGACCCTCTCGCAGACCGACGCCCTCGCGAACGTCCCGGCCGTCGCGGTCGGCTGGAAGATGCCCGCCCGCGGCACGAAGGACGACATCCCCGCCGCCGTCCTGGGGAATCTTCTCGCCGGGGGGGAGGCATCGCGCCTCTACCAGGGGCTCGTCAAGGGGAAGGAGCTCCTCCTCGGCATCGAAGGAGGGCTCAACTGGCCGCTCGACGACGCCTACTCGTACGACGGACCGACGCTCCTCACCCTCTTCGGCCTCTACAAGCCCGACACCACCGCGAAGGAGGTCGTCGCCGCGATCGACGCGGAGATCGCCGCGGTCGCGAAGGGGAAGGTCGGCGCCGCGGAGCTCGAGCGGACGAAGACGAAAATGGTCTCCGACCTCTACGGCCAGCTGGAGATGCCCCTCGACCGCGCGACGGCCCTCTGCCTCGCGCAGCTCTTCACGGGCGACCCGTCGAGCGTCAACGACCTCCCCGGCCGGATCGCCGCCGTGACGAGCGCCGACCTGGCGCGGGTGGCCTCCACGTACCTGACCGCCGCGAACCGCACCGTCGTCGACAGGCGCCCCGCGCCGCGAACGCCGGCCGCCGAGACGCCCGCCGCGCCCGGGGCGGCGGGGAAGTGAGGACGACGCCGTGAAGATCTCGAACGCCTCCGCACTCGCCCTCGCCAGCCTCCTCGCCGCGACCACGGCCCTCGTCGCGCCCGCTGCCCTCGCCGCCGAGCCGCCCCCGCTCCCGAAGGATCTCCCGGCGTTCGGAGCCGACAAGCCGCTCCCCGTGCCCTCGATCGCGAAATCGACGCTCCCCAACGGCCTCACCGTCTGGCTCGTGAAGCGCCCGGCGTTCCCGAAAGTCTCGGCCGTCCTCGTCGTCCGCGGCGGCGGCGTGGCCGACCCGGCCGGAATGGAAGGGCTCTCCGATCTCCTGGCCGCGACCCTCGAGGAGGGGACGGCGAAGAAGACGTCGCGCCAGCTCGCGGAGGAGCTCCAGACGCTCGGCGGCGACCTGGACGTCTCCGCCCGCTCCGACGCGTTCTACCTTCGGGCCAACGCCCTCGGAAGCGGCACAGCCCGGCTCCTCGACCTCATCGCCGCGGTCGCCCTCGCCCCCGCCTTCCCGGCCGCCGAGGTCGAGCTCGCGAAGGAGAACGCCCTGCACGAGCTGGAAGCGCAGGAGGCGACGCCCGACTACCTCGCTTCAAAGGCGTTCGCGACGGCCGTCTACGGGAACCACCCGTACCACGTCGTCTCGGCGAGCCGCGAGACGATCGGGAAGACGACGCCGGAGCTCCTCCGCAGGGAGCACGCGCGCCGCTTCCGTCCCGACCAGGCGCTCCTCGTCGTCGCCGGCGACGACGACGAGGCCGTCACGAAGGCCGCGATTGCCCGCGCGTTCGGGGCCTGGAAGGGGGAAGGGGCTCCGGTTCCGGCCGCGCCCCCGTCGCCCGGCCCCCGCGGCCGGGAGATCCTCCTCGTCGACCGCCCCGGCTCCGTCCAGTCGACGATCGTCTCCGGACGTCCCGGCCCGAAGGTCTCGGATGCGGACTGGTACGACGTCCTCGTCGCGAACACCATCTACGCCGACGCCTTCGGCAGCCGTCTCGTCAAGAACATCCGCGAGGAGAAGGGCTACACCTATTCCCCCTCGGGCAGCTTCACGACGCGAAGCGCCGGGAGCCTCCTCGAGATGCAGGCCGACGTCCGCAACGAGGTGACGGCGGCGACGCTCCTCGAGGTCTTCTACGAGCTCGACCGGATGGCGGCGACGAAGCCGACCGCCGGGGAGCTCGCCGACGCGAAGCGCTACCAGGGGGGGCTCTACCTCCTCCGCAACCAGGTCGCGGGCACCGTCGCGGCGACCCTCGCGCGCAACTGGGTCAACGGCCTCCCGCCCGAGGCGCTCGCCGAGTTCGTGCCGAAGGTGAACGCCGTCACGGCGGAACGGGTCCAGGCCGCGGGGCGCAGGCACTTCCTCTCGAGCACCCAGACCGTCGTCGTCGTCGGCGACGCGAAGGAGGTCCGTCCGCAGCTCGAGCTCTTCGGAACGGTGAAATAGCGGCGAGGGGCCTCGCGACCACAGCCGGCGCCCGCGCCGACGAGGCGTCAGGGGTTCACGCCAGCCTCTTTCCCATCAGCAGCTCCGCGTGCCCGTCGACGACGTAGTCGGGCAGCTCGCCGACGAGCCGGTACCCGTGCCGCTCGTAGAGCGCGCGGGCGCCGGCGTTGAACGACGACACGCAGAGGAAGACGTACCGCGCCTTCGGGTAGCGCGCCTCCGTCGCGTCGAGGAGCGCCGTCCCGACGCCGCGCCCCCGCTCCGCCTCCGTCACGGCGACGCTCGCCACGTACGGCGAGCCGGCCACGCCCCGTGGGTGGATCCGGATGAACCCGCACGCCGCGCCGCCCCGCCGCGCCACGAGGACGACGTACTCCGGGTCGAGCGCGCCGGGGAGGAGGGCCTCGTACCCGCGCCGCAGGGTGATCCACGGTTCGCTCGCGGCCATGAGCCGCGCGCACCACTCCCGTTCTTCCGTCGTCGCCTCGCCGATCTCGATCGGGTCCATCCGGCCAGTTTGCGCGGGAGCGCCGCGTGCCGCAATCCGCAGTACCCGCGGCGTAGACTTCGTCGAAACGCTCTGCGAGGTGGCGATGAACCCACTCGGAACCCTTCACCGCACGGTCACGGCGGTTGCCCTGCTCGCGCTGGCGGTTCCCTCGCTCCCGGTGGACGCCCAGGCGGACGCCCGCCTGACGGTGGGCAAGATCAAGGACGGTCGCCACCGTCCGGCCTCGGGCGATCCGACCGGCGAGCTCCTGATCTTCCCGTCCTGGGAAGGCAAGGAGGTCGAGGCGGCGAAGGGCTTCCAGCTCACCGTCACGTCCGCCCGGGACGAAACGGGGAAGCCGTTGATGGAGCAGCCCTGGACGACCGCCTGGGAAACGATGAACGTGAGCCCGAATCTCTGGATCCGCCTTCGCAACCCCGAGCGCGGCGCCTCGACGGTCACCGTCACCGGCTCGATCGCCCTCTACATCCCCGGGCGCGACCCGGACGCCGACGTCAAGGTGCCGGACGCGCTCGCCCGGCCCGGTAGGGCGTTCGTTTCCAGCGGGCTCAAGGACGCGAAGATCGACGTGTACCTCGCCTCCCGCGACCAGCTGTCCGAATCGACGATCGTCCTCTACGGCCTTGCGGACCAGATGGCGAGGGTCCGCGGCGTGCGGGTCCTCAGGCCCGACGGCACCGAGCTCGAGCAGGCCTCGTCGAGCACGGGGTCGTCCGGCGAGGAGAAGGTCATCGAGATCGCCTTCTCCGAGCCGATCCCGAAGGGCGCCGCGATCGTCTTCCGTCTCCAGACCGAGAAGTCGGTCCTGACCGTTCCGTTCGAGCTGAAGGACGTCCCCCTGCCGTGACGCCGGCTCGCGAAGGAAACGTCGCCATGAAGAGAAGCCCGCTCCGGACCGCGACCGTCCTCCTCCTGGCCCTCGGGACGTCCCTGGCCACCGGCTGCAAGCTGCCCGAGAAGATGGTCGGCCTCATCCGCTCCCGCTACGGCCCCACGCCCACCCCGGTCCCGACCGCCGCGCCGCCGGCCCCCGAGATCAAGGTCGACTTCTTCCAGCTCTTCGACAACAGGGTGAGAGGCGACAGCGAGATCGCCGGGACCCAGGTCGACGTCGAGATCCCCGACGTGAAGCGGGGCGACGTGGTGGCCGCCCGCGTCGTCCTCCGGAAGGCGGTCGACGACCTCGGCACGAACCTCGTCCCCGACGACGCCGCCGGGGCGGGCCTCGAGCCCACCGTCGGCGGAGAGGCCGACGCGGCCGTCTTCATCCCCCTTCACCTGAAGGTCGCGCCGCGCAAGGCGAAGTCGATCGTCGAGATCTCGGGCGACCTCGAGCTCTACTCCCCGGAAACCGACCCCGACGCCCTCGTCACGTTCAAGAAGTTCCTCGGCGAGGCCGGCAAGCCGCTCGAGAGCGCGGTCCTGCGGGCCAGCGAGGTCGAGATCGCGATGGTCTCGCCCGCCGAGCTCGAGGCGGCGAAGAAGGCCGCCGGCGAGAAGGCCGTCGCGGAAGGAAAGAAGGCGGGCCTCGACGCGGAGATGACGAAGCAGGCCGCGGAGTACGCCATCGAGGCCTTCTTCTCGCCGAGCCCGGGAGACGTCGTGCTGAAGGTGAACGACCCGAAGAAGAGGCTCGAGAGCTTCGCCTTCGTCGACCCGGCGGGAGCCGTCAACGCCACGAACCGGGCCGAGCAGGCCGGCTTCGTCGTCGTCTCCGCCCAGGGCGAGGCGCCGGGCCCCGACTGGGGCCTCCAGGTCCGTCTCCTGACCCCGAAAGCCCTCAAGCGCTACAGCTTCACGTTGAAGGACGTCGCGCTGCCGTGAGGAGCGTCCTCCTCCCGGCGGCGGCGTGCCTCCTCGTCGCCCTCGGCGCCCTCGCGCCCCCTCTCGCCGCAGAGGAGACGTTCCGCATCGTCGTCGACTCGGTCGCCGACTCGCGCGCGCTCTCCGCTTCCAACGACCCGAGCGGCCGGCTCACCCTCATGCCGAAGCTCGAGGGCGACGGACTCGCGGAAGCGAAGGCCTTTCGCCTCCGCGTCACCGCGGCCAGCGACGACACGGGGCGCTCCCTTCTCCCGGACGAGCCGGGGCCGGCTAACTGGGAGGAGAACGCCTCGGGGGAGGGGCTCTGGATCCACCTCTCGAGCCCGGCTCGCGGCGCCGCCACGGTGACGGTGTCGGGGACGGTCGACCTCTGGATGCCGAAGCGCGACGCGAAGAGTTCCGTTCCGACGAAGAAGTCCACCGTCTCCGTCCCGTTCGAGCTGAAGGGGGTTCCCCTTCCGTGAAGCGAGCTCCGGCCCCCCCCTCCCTCTCACTCCTCGTCGCCGCGGGCCTCCTCGCGGCCGGCTGCGGCCTTCCGGAGAAGGCCCGCTCGCTCGTGGCGCCCCCCACGCCCGTCCCCACGACCGTCCCCTCGCCGACACCGCTCCCCGTGCCGCCCCTGAAGATGGAGTTCGCGAGGATCCGCGAGGAGCGGGGGCGCGGCCCGGAGGCCAGCCCGCGGTGCGAGATCGACATCGAGCTCGTCGGCGCAAAACGGAGCGAGGTGGAGCGGGCGCGCGTCGTCGTCCTCACCGCCGTCGACGACCTCGGCGCGAACCTCGTCCTCGAGAACGCCGCCTCGGCCCCCCTCGAGCCGCTGAAGGGCGACGACCCCGAAGCGCCGCTCGTCCTCCCGGTTCCGTTGAAGCTCGCCTCGCGAAAGGCCGTGACCCTCCGCGAGGTCACGGGAGAAATCGAGCTCTACGTGCCGGGAGGCGACCCGGCGGCCACGGCCGGCGACCCGCGGTACCTCCGCCGCTACCGCTTCGCCCTGAAGGGAGTCCCCCTGCCGTAACGAGGAGGTGGCGAAACGCCCTGGTCTGGTCGGATCGCAATCCGAAACCGGCCGCCCGGCGGAATCCGGGGCGTGAACCGAAAAACCGCTCTCGTCGTCTCCGCGTTCCTGCTCACCCTCACCCTCGGCGGCGCCCTCCCCGCCACGGCGGACGGCTTCCGGCTCGAGCTCGAGGGGGGCGCCGCCTGGCAGCTGCGCAACGACTTCGCCGTCCCGGGCACCACCGGCACCCGCATCGCCCTCGACGAAGCCACCACCGGCCCCTTCGCCGCCTTCCGGGGCACCCTCTGGGCCGACGTGTCGAAGCGCACCTCGCTTCGCCTCCTCGCCGCGCCCCTCCGGACCACCGCTTCCCTCACGCCCGACACCCCGGTCGAGTTCAACGGCACCACCTTCCCCGGCGGTCAGCCCCTCGACGTCACCTACGTCTTCAACTCCTACCGCCTCTCCTGGGTCTACCGCTTCAAGAGCTCCGGCCCCGTCTCCTTCCGCGCCGGCCTCACCGCGAAAGTGCGCGACGCGAAGATCGAGCTGACCGGCTCTGGCCTCTCGAGCACGAAGTCGAACGTCGGCGTCGTTCCCCTCATCTACGGCGGCATGAAGTGGCAGATGACCGACGCCCTCGCGCTCGACCTCGACTTCGACGCCGCCGCCGCGAGCCAGGGCCGCGCCGAAGACGTCGCGCTCCGCCTCGAGGCGAAGGTCTCGCCGAAGGTCGACCTCTTCGTCGGCGCGCGCACCCTCGAAGGGGGCGCCGACAACGACGAGGTCTACAGCTTCGCCTGGTTCACGTACGCGGTCGGAGGCGTGGCGATCCGGTTCTGAGTCGTCCGGGGAGCCCGCGGAGGTCTACAATTCCAGGCGCCGCCGGAGCCTTCGCCGCCATCTCCGGCAACCTCGTCCGCCGCGGTCGCCGCTGGTCTCCCCGGCTCCCCACGGCTCCCGGGCGAGCGGGCCTCCCACCGGCCGAGCCGGGCACCACGGGAGGTGCACGGTGAAACGCAACCACTTCCGTTCCTTCGCCATCCTGATCGGCCTCCTCGCCTGCGCGGGCGCCTGCTACGGAATCCTCCACCTCTGGCAGCAGCCGGCCGACGCCTACTGGACGGCCACCGCCTTCTCGCCCCCCCTCGCCTCCGCCTCCGACCGCGTCGAGCTCTTCGTCGCCGACGAGCCGCTCCTGAAGGTCGTCGGCGAAGAGCGGCTCATCCTGAAGAAGAAGACGACCGAGGCGCCCGTCGCCGCCGGCGACCTCGTCGCCCGGGTGAACAACTACGAACGGGTCCGTCTCGCCAGGATCCCGACCCTCCTCGGCCTCGCCGCCGCCGCCGGGGGAGGGCTCATCCTTTTCCTCATCGGGCTCTTCGCGCCTCTCATCCGGGAGCTCGTCCCGCCGCCCATCGTCGACCTGCACCTGGAAGCCTGACCCGGGCCTCCACGCCCGCCACGGGGCCGAGGCGGGCGTGGAGTGGTTCCGCCGGACTGACCCGGATCCCGTATCCTGCGAGCGCCTGCCCAAGCAGACCGCCGGAGGGAGCTGGATCCGATGACGACTGGCACGCCGCGCAAGCGCTTCGCGATGATCCGGGAGTTCCACCTCGCCGACTGGTTCACGCTCGGCAACGCCGTCTGCGGCGTCGGGGCTCTCTTCTCCACCATGACCTACCTCGAGACGAAGGACGTGACGCACGTCTACTTCGCGGCGGCGCTCGTCTTCGCCGGGCTCGTCTTCGACGTCCTCGACGGCCGCATCGCCCGCTGGCGGCAGAAGTCGTCGCCGCTGGGCCAGGAGCTCGACTCGCTCGCCGACGTCATCTCCTTCGGCGTCGCCCCCGCCATCCTCGCGTACGGCTGCGGCATGCAGGGGCTTTTCGACCGCGTCGTCCTCGCCTGTTTCGTCGCCTGCGGCGTCTCGCGCCTCGCCCGCTACAACGTCACCGCCGAGGCCCTCTCCGAGGGAACGGGCAAGGTGAAGTACTTCGAGGGGACGCCGATCCCCACCTCCTTCCTCCTCGTCCTCCTCCTGGCGGTCGCGGCGAAGTCGGGCGCGGTGGGCAAGGACCTCTGGTTCGGGGTCGTCGAGCTGGGCGGCTTCCACCTCCACCCCCTCGTCCTCGTCTTCGCGATCTCGGGCTCGCTGATGATCAGCCGGATCCGGATTCCAAAGCCCTGACGCGAGGCGTCCCGGCGCGCACGGCTCCCGACCCCGTGAGGCGGGGCCAGGCTCCTTCTCGCCATGCGCCCCTTTCTTGTTTAGACTTCGCCCGTGAACGCTGAATAACGAATTCCGCTATTCAGCTCTGCTGCATGGGCGGAGGTGTCGATGAAACGGGGACCCACGGGGCGTTACGAGACGACGGCCCCCGGGGGCGAGACGGTGAAAGCCTTCGTGCCTTTCCCGCTGCCGCCGAAGCCCCTTCCACGCCTGGACGGCGATCTCCAGGTCGCCCTTGAACGGGCCCACCTCGCACTAGGCCGGCTCGACAGCGTCTCGACCCTCCTGCCCGACACGGCCCTGTTCCTTTACGCGTACGTCCGCAAGGAGGCAGTCCTCTCGTCCCAGATCGAAGGCACCCAGTCGTCGTTGTCGGACCTCCTGCTCTTCGAGCTCGATGAACTGCCGGGTGTTCCGCTCGACGACGTCGTGGAGGTGTCGAACTACGTCGCGGCCCTGGATCACGGGCTCGCCCGCATCCGCGAGGGGTTTCCGCTCTCGAACCGTCTCATCCGCGAGATCCACGGTGTCCTTCTCGCGAAGGGCCGCGGATCGGAGAAGGAACCGGGAGAGTTCCGGCGGTCGCAGAACTGGATCGGCGGGTCCCGTCCGGGGAACGCGGCCTTCGTTCCGCCGCCTCCGGGCGGCGTTCAGGAGGCGATGTCGGCCCTCGAGCGCTTCCTGCACGACGACACCCTGCGAATCCCCGCGGTCGTTCGCGCCGGTCTCGCCCACGTCCAGTTCGAGACGATCCACCCGTTTCTCGACGGAAACGGCCGGGTGGGGCGGCTCCTCATCACCCTTCTTCTCTGCCATTCGGGGGTCCTGCGCGAGCCCCTTCTCTACCTGAGCCTGTACCTCAAGCAACACCGGGCGACCTACTACGACCTTCTCGCCGCCGTCCGGAAGGACGGGGACTGGGAGGCCTGGCTCGACTTCTTCCTCGAGGGCGTGAGGCAGACGGCAGAGGGGGCTACGTCGACGGCGCAACGGCTCGCGGCTCTCTTCGGCGAGGACCGCGCGAGGGTCGTGCCGCGCGGCCGTCTCGCCGGGTCGGCCCTGCGCGTCCACGATGCGCTCAAGTCGCGGCCCGTCACCACGGTGAAGGAGCTCCGGTCCCGGACGTCCCTCTCCTTCCCGGCGGCGTCGGCTGCGGTCAACCTCCTGGTCGACCTGGGGATCGCGAGGGAGTTGACGGGACGCCGCCGAAACCGCGTCTTTGCCTACGACCGCTACCTCGCCGTCCTCAACGAGGGGACCGACGCGCCGCTGGCCCCCGGCTCGTAGGCAGGACCTCGGCAGACTCGCGCCACGAACCCGTTTGCCATTCATCAACGGTCGAGGCCTGTCGGTTGAACGGACGACCGTCCTCGGGTCGCTCCCCGCCCTGCCTGGCGCGACGGCCGAGGCGAGCAGCTTCATCCCCCTCGAGCTTCCGCAGCCAGCTCACGTCGCTCTCCGTCGCCTCGCTCGAAAGGGGCGGCGCACGGGTACCGGCCCCGGGCCCGGCCCATCGATCACGCGGCGAAGGGACCGGGACGAGCCGCCTTCCGGCGGCTCGCCGCCAAAGAAGCGTCGCTGGTACAGGCAGAGGCGGGATAATGGCGAGGTGAAGAGCGAAGGTTCAGATCACGAGGGCGAGCCCGTTCGAATGGTCCGGGTGCTGAGGGACGCCTCGGACGACGACGGCTCTTTCGACCTCGATTTCTGGCGCGAAGTGGGTGCCGAGGGGCGGCTCGCCGCCGTCTGGCAGATGGTGGGAGAAGCCCGGGCATTCCGGGGGGAGGTGGGGCCTGAACCCCGACTTCAGAGATCTGCTGTCCGCGTTTTCCGCCGCTGAGGTCCGTTTCCTCGTCGTCGGGGCCCATGCGGTCTCGTTCCACGCCGTTCCCCGGTACACGAAGGACATCGACCTCTGGGTCGAGCCGACACCGGAGAATGCGAAGCGGGCCTGGGATGCGCTCGCGCGATTCGGGGCCCCGCTCGAAGGGGTCGAAGTAGACGACCTTGCGACGCCGGGAACCGTCATCCAGATCGGCGTCGAGCCGAACCGCATCGACATCCTGACGCGAGTCGCCGGTCTCGAATTCCCGGCCACCTGGGAACGCCGGGTCGGTTCGACGTACTCCGGCATCCCGGTCGCGTTTCCGTCCCTTGACGACCTCCTCGATTCCAAGCGGGCCTGCGGGCGCCCGCAGGACCTCCTCGACGCCGAGTGGCTCGAGAAGGCGAAGTCGGGACGCCTGGCGCCACGGCCGGGGCGAGGGTAGCCTCCGCGGAAAGGGGGCGAGCATGAACACCCACGTCTGCTGGATGCTGGAACTGCAGGTCCGCGAGGGCCGCGACGAGGAATTCCGCGCGCTGATGGCCGAGATGGCCGCCGCAACGGAGGCCAGCGAGCCGGGCACGCTCGACTACGAGTGGAGCCTGAGCGCCGACGGACGGCAGTGCCACCTCTGGGAGCGCTACGCCGACTCCGCGGCGGCGATGGTTCACGCCGCCACCTTCGGCAGCCGCTATGCCGCCCGCTTCTTCGACGTCCTCGCTCCCGTCCGGCTGGCCCTCTACGGTGCCCCGAGCGCCGAGGTCCGGGCGGCCCTCGCCGCCTTCAATCCCGTCGTCATGGAGCCCGCAGCCGGGTTCAGCCGGTAGCGCCGCCGGAAGGGCGCGACCCCGTCAACCGCCCCCCGGCACCACCACCCCCATCTTCGCGAACACGTGCAGCCGCAGCCGCGCGCGCCGGCCGTCCCGTCGTCGCCGATCGGCACCACCGGGAAGCCCGCCAGCTCGGCCACCCCCGGCAGGCACGAGTTCTCGAGTCGCCGCATCCCGACGATCGCCACCCGGTCGAGCCCGACCCCGTCCTTCAGGAGGAGCTGCGCGATCAGCGCCCCCGCCTTCTCCCGCTCGTCGGCCGCGTTGCGCCAGCGGTGGACCTTCGGCTCCTCTCCCCGCACCGTCCACGGCGACACGTGCGGGTGCGACCCCGTCAGCTCGCCCAGGTACTCCGCGATGGCCGACGTGTTCCACTTACTCCTTCATTTACTCCTTCACCTACTCCTCCGTTTACTCCTTCATGCCCCGGCACACCCCGCCGGACCTGACCACTGGTTCGAGCGGGCTCTTTCGGTGGTCGAGATCAGGAAGCGACCTGCGGCAAACTAGTGGTCCCCGTCGCATTTCCGTGAACTTATCGCTCGACCGTTTTTTCCGGGGGGAAGCGCATTCCCGGGGGGCCCCCCGCGAAGCGGCCCGCCGCAGCGCCGCCGGCGAGCCCCTCCCCCCACGGCCCCCCCCCCCCCCCCCCCCCCCCCCCCCCCTCCCCCCCCCCCCCCGCCCCCCCCCCCCCCCCCCCCCCCTCCCCCACCCACCACCCCCCCCCCCCCCCTCCCGCGGGGCGCCCCGCCCCCCCCGCTCCGGCCCCCCCCCCCCCCCCCGGCGCCCCGGGTTGGACCGACGGGGGGTCCTCCCGGCCGCCTCTCCGCGGCCCCCCGCCGCCCCCCCCCCCCCCCCCCGGGGGGGCGTGGGGGCCCCCCCCCCCCCCCCCCCCCAGCCCCCCCCCCCCCGTCCCCCGCCCCCCCCGCCCCCGCCCCCCGCCCCCCCCCACACCCTCCACCAGGGGAAGCGCGCCCCCCCCCCCCACCATAAAACACCTCCCCCTTGAGGCGGGGGCCTCTAGCTGCGACCCGATGGCCGGTTCAAAGAAGAGCGTGCGAAGTCTCCGTTCGAAGGGAAGCCGATGCTGAACGACGAGCCCATCCAGTCCGGAGAGATCCTCGTCTACCAGACCGAGGACGGCCGTACACGCGTCGAGTGCCGCTTCGCCGAGGAGACGATCTGGATGAGCCAGGGGTTGATCGCCGACCTCTTCCAGACGACGCCGCAAAACATAACTCTTCATCTGAAGAGCATTTACGCGGACGGGGAGCTCAGCACTTCGGGAACTTGTAAGGAGTACTTACAAGTTCGACCGGAGGGCACGAGGCAGGTCCAGCGCGTCGTGAAGTACTACAGCCTCGACGCCATCCTCGCCGTCGGCTACCGCGTGCGCTCACCCCAGGGCGTGCAGTTCCGGCGCTGGGCGACAGAGAGGCTCCGCGAGTACCTCGTGAAGGGCTTCACGATGGACGACGAGCGGCTCAGGAACCCACCGATCGACGGCTCCGGGATTCCGGACTACTTCGACGAACTCCTGGCGCGCATTCGCGACATTCGGGCCAGCGAGCGCCGGATGTACCTGCGCGTTCGAGAGATCTTCGCCCTTGCCGCCGACTACGACGCCACACGGAAGGACACGGTCGCGTTCTTCAGGATCATCCAGAACAAACTCCACTTCGCAGCGACGGGGAAGACCGCTTCCGAGCTGATCGCCGGGCGGGCCGACCACACGAGCCCGAACATGGGTCTTCTGACGTGGAAGGGCGAGAGTGTCCGGAAAGCAGACGTCACAGTGGCGAAGAACTACCTCCGCGAAGAGGAGATCTCCGAGCTGAACCGGATCGTGACGATGTGGCTCGACTTCGCGGAAGACCAGGCGCGACGTCGGAAACAGGTCTTCCTGAGAGACTGGGAGGCCCGGCTCGACGAGTTCCTTCGGTTCAATGACCGGTCCGTCCTGACGAACGCCGGGTCCGTCAGCACTGCCGACGCCCACGCACACGCGGAGGACGAGTACGCCCTGTTCGCCGTGCGCAGGCGTGCCCTCCTCGAGGCGGAGGGCCATAGAGCCGCCATCGAGTCGCTCGAGGACGCCGCGAAGGCTCTCCCCGCCCCGAGGCGGTCAAAGGGACGGCCCGCGAAGAAGTCGTGAAGGCCCGCTACCGATGTAGCTAAAGAAACGGGCGCGGAAAAGCCGGTCAGGTATATCGGGGCACCGAACCCGCTCAGAGACGTGCAGCGGGCAGAGAGTCAGGAACCGACTACGTCGTCAGGTCCGCCTCTCCGTTCCCAGGGGGCGCGCCCCGGACCATGGCCGAGGCGTAATACCGGGAGTCCCGGGCGATGAAGTCGGCGACCTCGTCGAGGTCTTCGACAGCGACCTCCGCCCAGACTATGGCGAAAGCCACCGAGACATCCGCCGGTCGAATTCCTCTTCGGTCACGACCCGGCCCTCCTCGGCATCCCGAATCCCGCGAGCCACCTTCTCCCGGACGTAGATGTGGTACTGGATGTCTTCGAGGGAAACCGAGTCAGGCAGACGGTCGAGCAGCTGTCGGACCTGTTCCTTGGCTCCGGGCTCGCTGGGGGGATCTACCTTCACGAAGAGATCTTAGCCCGATCCGGCGCCGACTCGTTCCGCGCCGGCACCACCACCCCCTCCTTCACGAACACGTGCAGCCGCAGCCGCGCGCGCGACGCCGCGACGTAGAGGTTGCGCGGCTCGAGCGACCAGCGGCTCCCGTCCACGTCGAGGAGGAGCACCACGTCGGCCTCCAGCCCCTTGAAACGGTGCGGCGTCGCGTAGCGCAGCGCGCCGGGCACGCCGGCCGTCCCGTCGTCGCCGATCGGCACCACCGGGAAGCCCGCCAGCTCGGCCGCCCCCGCCAGGCACGAGTTCGCGAGGCGCCGCATCCCGACGATCGCCACGCGGTCGAGACCGACCTCGCCCTTCAGGAGGAGCTGCGCGATCAACGCCCCCGCCTTCTCGCGCTCGTCGGCCGCGTTGCGCCAGCGGTGGACCTTCGGCTCCTCCCCCCGCACCGTCCACGGCGACACGCGCGGGTGCGACCCCGTCAGCTCGCCGAGGTACTCCGCGATGGCCGACGTGTTCCGGCAGTTCGTCCGGAGCGGGAAGACGGGGAGCCCCTCGGGGAACCGCGACTCGCGCTGCCAGAGGTCCTGGTCGGGATCGGCGACGAGCGTCAACGGCGCCCGGTCGCCCTTCCTTCAGCAGCGCCCCGAGGACGGCCCACCACTCGGTCAGGAAGTCCTGCGCCTCGTCCACCACCAGCGCGTCGAACCGCTCTCCCAGCTTCTGCGCGGCCTCGAGGAGGAGGACGCCCGACGTCTCGTTCCAGAAGGCCTGCGTCGCCGCCACGTCGTCCTCCGGCGGCTCGTTCCACGCCACCCCGGCCCGCCCGCACAGCTCACGGCCCAGCTCGTGGTACGAGCCCGCCCACACCCGCCCGGGCAGCGCGTCCCACGACGCGCAGATTCCCCGCAGGTAGTGCGCGAGCGGCCACCCCCCGTCCCCGCCCCGCCGCGTCCCGCGCGAGGTCCCCCGCGTCGATCACGAGCTCGCGCGGCGCGCTCACCCCGCCGGCGCCGATCGTGAAGTCGCAGTCGGGGAAGACGACCGCGTGCCCGAGCGAACTCCGGCATCGCCTGCCCCTCGAAGCTCAGCGCCGCGGCCTTCGCGACGATCGCCTTGACGCTCCGCTGAGCCTCCTTGAACGGGTCCTTGATCCCATACACTGTCCCGCCGCGCGCCGTCGACGTCCACGCCCCCGTCCGCCCGTCGAACGCGATCCGGCCCCCCTTCACCTCCAGCACCAGCATCCCCAGGTCGGGGTGCGGGGCGTGGCGCGAGTCAGTTCAGAGTGCGGATTCCGGTGATGGTGAGCGCCGATCTCGGCCCTGGCGAGCGCCGCGCCCGGGTCAGGCCCGCTTTGTGGCCCGAGGGAAGTACCCCCCGGTTCTTCGGGCTCCGCGATGCTCGATCCGCCCCTCTTTTCGGAGCTGGGAAAGATACCGGTCGACCGTCGAGGCGGGGAGACTCAGAGCGACGGAGAGCTGCGGTCCTCTGAGTCCGGGCCTCTGTCGAATCATGTCCGCCAGCCTGGCCTTTCGGTCCGTTATCCCCTCACTTATCCCCTCAGTTATCCCCTCACTTATCCCCTCAGTCGTTGAAGCCCTCCGCCCGGGGGCTGGCGCATCGGTCTTTTCCCAGAGCTGTGCGAGGCGTGGGGCGAGCTTGTAGACCGTTTCCTCGTCCGTCTCATCCACCTCGACGAGCTGCTGCGTTACAAGCTGCGAGACGAGAGTGACGGAAGCCCGGCCGGAGAGCCCGGTCACGAGCCGTGCGCTCGTCAGGTCGAACGCGCCTGCCGTGCGGGCGAAAGTCAGGAGCCGGCCGGCGTCCTCGGAAATCTCGACGCCCAGCCTTCGGTACCAGAGGTCGTCCCGCTTCGAAGCGAGCGGTTCCCAGTCGAGGGTCAGGCGGAAGACCTTTCGGCCGGGGTCGTTCTCGATCGTCGGTGGAAGCCGTCGGGCGCCCCGCCACGTCCTGAGGATCTTCGGGATTCCAGAGCCCGCCTGCTTGCCACTGCTAGACTGAAACGGTGTACCAGTGGGATCCGCGGAAGGCCGCCTCCAACCTCCGGAAGCACGGCGTGGGCTTTCCCGAGGCCGCGACCGTCTTCCACGATCCGCTCGCGTTGACCTTCCCTGATCCGGACCATTCCATCCAGGAGCAGCGGTTTCTCACCTTCGGCAGCTCTGCGCGCGGCCGGGTCCTCGTCGTGGCCCACGCAGAAGTCGGAAGTGAGGTCCGCATCATCAGTGCCCGCAGGGCCACGAAACGAGAGACACATGGCTACACAGAAAGCTCGTAAACGCCCCTCCGGCGAGCTGCGCCCCGAGTACGATCTCTCCCAGCTGCACGGTGGCGTACGCGGCAAGTACTACCAGCGCGCCAGGGCCGGCGGCAGCATCGTGCTCCTCGATCCCGAGCTCTCGAAGCTGTTCCCCACTTCGGAAGCGGTGAACGACGCCCTGCGAATGCTCGTTGCGGCCGCACGGACCTCTGTTCCTCAGCCGCGGCGGTCCCGGGCCAAGCCAGCCTAGCGCGCGCCGGGCCTGACCGCCGGTCCGAGCGGCTCCCCTCCCCCCGGCACCACCACCCCCTCCTTCACGAACACGTGCAGCCGCAGCCGCGCGCGCGACGCCGCCACGTAGAGGTTGCGCGGCTCGAGCGGCCAGCGGCTCCCGTCCACGTCGAGGAGGAGCACGACGTCGGCCTCCAGCCCCTTGAACGGTGCGGCGTCGCGTAGCGCAGCGCGCCGGGCACGCCGGCCGTCCCGTCGTCGCCGATCGGCACCACCGGGAAACCCGCCAGCTCGGCCACCCCCGCCAGGCACGAGTTCGCGAGGCGCCGCATCCCGACGATCGCGACCCTCTCGAGCCCGATCTCCTCCTTCAGGAGGAGCTGCGAGATCAGCGCCCCCGCCTTCTCCCGCTCGTCGGCCGCGTTGCGGTAGCGGTGGATCTTCGGCTCCTCCCCCGCACCGTCACGGCGACACGCGCGGGTGCGACCCCCGTCAGCTCCCTGAGGTGCTCCGCGATGGCCGACGTGTTCCGGCGGTTCGTCGGGCGGGAAGACGGGGAGCCCTTCGGGGAACCGCGACTCGCGCTGCCAGAGGTCCTGGTCGGGGTCGGCGACGAGCGTCACCGGCGCCCGGTCGCCCTCCTTCAGCAGCGCCTCGAGGACGGCCCACCACTCCGTCAGGAAGTCCTGCGCCTCGTCCACCACCAGCGCGTCGAACCGCTCTCCCAGCTTCTGCGCGGCCTCGAGG
>JADKBZ010000004.1 GCA_016714815.1 Holophagales bacterium | reverse complement strand
GACGCTCCGCATCGCCGCGCGCCACCAGGGAAACATGGTGATCCTCGACGTCGAGGACGACGGACGCGGCATCGATCTCGAGGCCGTGCGGCGGGTCCTGGTCGACCGGGGCCTTTCGAGCCCGGTCGAGGCGGCGCGCCTTGCGCCGCGCGACCTGATGGCCGCGCTCTTCCTTCCCGGCTTCTCCACGGCCCGAACCGTTTCTGACGTGTCGGGACGGGGGGTCGGCCTCGACGTCGTGAAGCGGAACATCGAGAGCCTCGGCGGTCAGATCGAGGTCTTCACCGACGCGGGACGGTCGACGCGGTTCTCGATCCGGATCCCGCTGACGATGCCGATCATAGCAGGCGCTCCGTGCAGCGCTGCCGAGGAGGTCCACTCGGATCCCCGTCTTCCGCCGTCATCCAGACGGTGAAGGTCGGTTGCAGCGACATCCGACCGTCGAGGGGCGGTGAGTCCCCACTCTTCGCATGGAAGGTCGCCGCCTGTCCGTCTTCCCGGACGTCTTCGACTACCGCTATCACGAGGAGACCGGGCAGGGGCCGGCCGAACGGGCCGAGGGGGAATCCCTCTACGCCGTCGTGCTCCAGGGCGAGGGGCGCGAGATCGCCATTGCCGCCGAGGGGATGATCGGGAGGGGCCGCCGCGCTGGAGATGGCGGAGCGGCTCCGGCCGGACCTCATCAGCCTCGACGTCGACATGCCTCTCCTGAACGGTCTGGCGACGCTCAAGCAGCTGATGACCCGCCGGCCGGTGCCGACCGTGATGCTCTCGGCGCTCACGGGGGCCGACAGCCCGATGACATTCGAGTGCCTTCGTCTCGGCGCGGTCGACGTCCTGGAGAAACCGGGCGGACACGACGGGAGCGGCCTCGCCCTCCAGCGCGGGGAGATCCTCCGGCGCCTTCGCGGCGCGGCTTCGTCGATCCCAGACCGTGCGCCTGGGAGTGATGAGGCGCCCGCCCCGCGCCGGCCGACGGTCTCCGGCGTTCCAGTCCTCGGAGCCTCCTCGTCGTCTCCGGCGGACGGGCCGCGCTCGGACCTCTCCTCACGCTGCTCAATTCGTTTCGGCCGGGGCGGGCGGAGCCCTCGTCGCGCGGCTCGACGTCCCGCCTTCCGTCGCGGCGGCCTTCTCCGAGTACGCGGCGAGGTTCTCCTCGCTGAGAGTCGAGACGCAGCCGGACGGGACGGCGATCCGCCCCGACACGGCGTATCTCCTGCCGGCCTCGTCGACGACCCTCGTCGTCGCGGAGAAGGGGAGACCGTCGCTCGGTCCGCTGCCCGCCGCCCGGGGGACGATCCAGCGCGTTCAGTGGAGGAGCTCTTCGAATCGGCCGCCGGAGAGTTCGGCGCCGCCACGACGGCGGTCGTCCTCGCCGGCGCGCCGAGAGGTACGGTCGAGGGCCTCCGTTACGTCGCCTCCCGCGGCGGCGCCATCGTGGGGCAGAGCCCGGCCAGCGCCGCGGACGGGCAGGCACTCCGAAGGGCGATCGAGGCAGGCCTCGTCCGGCCGTCCCGGGACCTCGAGGAGCTCGCCGGAGCGGCGATGGCGCAGCTGTCCCGCGGGAGATGGGCGTGAAGCGAGAGCTGGGCATCTTCGTCGCCGACGCAGGAAGGTTCTGGCGCCCCGTGATCGCGTTCGGGCTCGTCGTCCTCGCCTGGCAGGGGGCGGCCTTCGCCGGGCTCTTCTCGACGAAGGTCTTCCCGACGCCCGGTCAGTGCCTCGCCGGCTTCTCCGAGGTCGTCCGGAATGGGAGCCTCTTCAGCAACGCCGTTGCGAGCCTCTTCCGCGTGACGGTCGGCTGGTACCTCGCCGTCCTCCTCGCGATTCCCGTCGGTCTCGTGGTCGGCGGAAGGGCCTCGCTCCAGGACGCGCTCAACCCCCTTCTCCAGTTCCTCCGGCCGATCTCGCCCCTGGCGTGGATCCCCCTGGCGATGATCTGGTTCGGGATCGGGGATCCGCCCGCCGTCTTCCTGATCTTCCTCGCCGCGTTCTTTCCGCTCGTCGTGGCGACGATGGGCGCGGTCGCCGGCATCAAGCCGCTCTACGTGCGGGCGGCGCGCAACATGGGGCTCGAGGGGTGGCGGCTCGTCCACCGCGTCGTGCTGCCTGCGACGCTCCCTTCGATCATCGTGAGCCTCCGGATCTCGTCGGGAATCGCGTGTGGCTCGTCGTCGTGGCGGCGGAGATGCTCGCGGTCAAGTCGGGCCTCGGCTTCATGATCATCGACGCTCGGAACTCTTCCCGCCCGACCTCGGCGTCGTCGGGATGATCGCGATCGGGCTCATCGGAATCCTCCTCGACCGCGCTCTCAGGCGCCTCGAGCAGCTCCCCAGCCTGGGGTGGTCCGTTGCACGAACGCGCTGACGTCCCGAAGATCCGCGTCGAGCGGGTGACGAAGTCGTTCCAGGAACGTCGCCGCAAGGACCGCCATCCGCTGGCGGATCACGATCGGGGTGAGGTCGTCACCATTCTGGACGACGTCAGCCTCGACATCGCCGAGGGCGAGCTCGTCATGCTCGTCGGCCACTCCGGCTGCGGGAAGTCGACACTCCTGAACCTCATCGCGGGCTTCGAGCGGCCGACCTCGGGCAGGGTCCTCATCGACGGCGTCGAGGTGACGGGTCCGAATCCCCGCCGGATGTTCGTCTTCCAGGAGAACGCCCTGTTTCCGTGGATGACCGTCGGAGAGAACGTCGCGCTCGGCCTCGAGGCGGCGGCCCCCGGCGAGCGCTCCACGGTCGGCGAGCTCCTCCAGCTGGTGGGCCTCACCGACTTCTGCGACTACTACCCGCACCAGATCAGCGGAGGGATGGGACGGCTGGCGGAGCTGGCGCGGGCCCTGGCGATGAACCCCGACGTGCTCTTCATGGACGAGCCGTTCGCGGCGCTCGACTTCATGACCCGTTGCCTGATGCGCGAGGAGGTTCTCAACCTGATGGCGCTCCTCGGAAAGACGGTCGTGTTCATCACGCACGACCTCGACGAGGCGGTGCAGATGGCGGACCGGATCGTGATCCTGAGCGACCGGCCCGCACGTATCCAGCGCGTCTTTCACATCCCCGACGCCCACCCGCGCGACGTCGCGGCAGGCGACCTCGGGAAGCTCCGCCGTCAGGCCTATCTCGAGATGGGCGTGAACCCGATCCTCTGAGGAGACCGACGTGACCGACTCTTCCCCGACTGCGAGACCCGGCCGCCCGCCGTCTCCCGGCTCTCCGGGCTGGCCTCGTCGAACGCGGTCCGCCTGGGCGTCGCCGCGACCGTCTGGCTTCTTTCCATCGGGTCTCTGCATCGCTGGCGCAACGGCGAGGCAGACGACGTCCGGATCGTCCGGATGGGTCACATGCCCGTCCTGTCGAACCTCTCGTGCCCGATCCTCGAGGAGGCGAGCCAGGGGGCCGACGTGCGGCTCAGCGCCCTGAAGTTCTCGTCGTTCGCAGAGATGGGCGAGGCGTTCCGCAACCACTCGATCGACGCGGCCTTCATCATCGCCCCTCTCCCGCTCGTCCTCAGGAGCCAGGGAGTCCCGGCGAAGATCGTCTACATCGGCAACCGCCACGAGTCGACGCTCGTGGCGCGCAAGGAGCTCGGGTTGGCGCGAGGGCAGTTCCGCCTCCTGGCCGGGCGGACCGTCGCTGTGCCGCTGCGCTTCAGCGGGCACGCGCTCGCGCTGCGGCGCCTCCTGCGGGCGAACCGGATGGAGGAGTCCGCGATCCGCATCGTCGAGATGCCTCCTCCCGACATGGCGGCGGCGCTCCAGAACGGCAGCCTCGACGCCTATTTCGTCGGGGAGCCGTTCGCCGCCCGATCGGTGAAGGCGGGACTGGCGGGCGTCGTGGAGTACGTCGAGGACGGGTGGCCCGGCTTTCTATGCAACGTGATGATCGTCCACGACGACCTCATCGCCCGCGAGCCGGAGCTCGTGCGCAGGCTCGTCCACGGGGCGGTCCGGGCGAGCCTCTGGGCCGGCCGGAACCGGAATCAGGCAGTGGCGATCGCATCCCGCGCGTGGGGGCAGCCCAACGATCTGCTCTCTTTCGCCATGGACACCCCGCCCGGCCGGATCGTCTTCGACCGGGGCGTCCCGAAGGAAGCGGAGGTCCGGGAGCTCTTCGACGAGATGGTGCGGGCGGGCCTCATCGACGCGGGGAAGGCGGCGGTCGTCCCAGACGTCGTGGACGGGTCTTTCGCCCGGACCGCGACGGGAGAAGGATTGACGGCGGACGTGAGGAGCGTCCTTCCTCCCGGATGAACGGCTCTCTCCTCGCCGGACTGGTGGCCGCTGCGGCCTTCGGTGTCGTCGCCGTCGTCCTCTCCAGGCGGAACGTTCCGCAGGACGCGCCCCTGGCGGACCGGGTAGAGGGCCCCGCTGCGTCCGCGGGCGACCTGGTCGCGGAGATCGACGTTGAAGGGATGTTCCGGTGGGCGAGTCCGTCTCACGTCGACGTGGTCGGCTACCTGCCCAGAGCGCTCTGCGGCGGGGATGCCTCCCTGCTCGTTCACCCGGAGGATCGCGAGGGGCTCCGTCGGGCGGTTCTCTCGCAGGGCGAAACCGGGCCGGACCTGGAGATCGAGTACCGCTTCCGGCATCGCGACGGGTACTACCTTCAGCTCGAGTCGCGCTTCAGGGCGCTGGAGTCCGAGTCGGGCCGGCCGGCCGGATTCGTCGTGACGTCCCGCGACGTCACGGAGAGACGCCGGACCGAGGATGTCCTGGAGCTCCTGCACGAGACGGGCAAACGCGCCCTCGAGCGGGAGCCGGCCGACCGAGCCCTTCGCTACGTCTGCGAGGAGCTCTCCCGCCGCATCGACGCGCCTCTCGTCTGGATCGGAATCAAGCGGCCGGGCGGGACGGTGAGGCTTCTCGCGGCCTCCGGTGGCAGCCGGTCGCTGCTCGAGGCGTTCGAGCTCCGGTGGGACGAGCCCTTCGAATCCCTTCCCCTGCCGTGCCGCGCGCTCGCCACGGGCGAAGTCCAGGTGGCGGAAGGGCTGGATGGGATTCCGGAGCGGTATCGGGCTCTCAGCCGCGAGTGCGGTGTGGGAGCGGTGGCCGCGTGCCCGCTCACCCGGTCCGGGGAGGTCCTCGGTGTCCTCGCCGTGCACGCCGGAAGCGTCGCAGCAATCCGGGGCAGGAGCCTCTCCCTCCTCGGGCAGCTCGCCGACCTCGTCGCGCTGGCCCTGGTGGAAGCAGAGCAACGGGATGCGGTCGAGGTGCGAACCGCGGCCCTCGAGTCGACGGCCAACGCCGTTCTCATTCTCGATCCGGACGGGATGATCCTCTGGACGAACGCCGCATTCGAGACTCTCACCGGGTATCCCCGCGGCGAGGTCGAGGGCCGTCCGATGTCCTTTCTCGAGTCCGACCTCCACCCTCCGGCCTTCTGGGACTGCCTCCGCGAGACCCTGAGCCTCGGAAACGTCTGGCGCGGGGAAGTCTTCAGCCGCAGGAAGGACCGGAGCGTCTACGTCGAGCAGCAGACGATCACCCCAGTCCGTCGCGAAGACGGCTCGATTCGCTGCTTCGTGGCCGTCCGGCAGGACGTGACGCGCGAGCAGAGGGCCCGGGACCGGCTCCGCCACCTCGCGGACCACGACCTCCTCACGGACCTGCCGAACCGCCAGCGGATCGACGCGGGAATCGAGCGTCTCGTGTCCCGGGCCGGGCGCGGAACGCACGCGGCGCTGCTTCTCGCCGACATCGATAGCTTCAAGCTCGTCAACGACGCCGGCGGGCACCTCGCCGGCGATCGAATCCTCGTGGAGACGGCCCGGCTCCTCCAGTCCGCGCTCCGTCCCGGCGACGAGCTCGGGAGGATGGGAGGGAACGAGTTTGCCGTCCTTCTCGAGAGCGCGGACGCAGAAGCCGCCCGGGCCGCGGCGGAGCGGCTCCGGCGGACGATCGAGGACCACCGTTTCGAGGTCTCCGGCGACCGGTTCGACCTCTCCCTGACCGTAGGCGTCGGCGCGGTCGACGGCAGTCTCGCCGCGGGCGAGGTCCTCGCCCTGACCGATGCGGCGGTCCAGGCCGGAAAGGAGCGCGGAGGGAACCGCGTCGTCGTCGGAGAGCCGTCTCTCCTGCGGGGCTCCTCCCTCAACCGGGCGAGCACCTGGGTGGCCCGGGTCAGGATGCCCTCCGGTCCAACCGGCTCGTCCTTCACCTTCAGCCGATCGTGCATCTCGCCTCGAAGCGCACGGTCCATCACGAGGTCCTTCTCCGGATGAGGGACGCGGAGGGACGCCTCGTCGGCCCTGGAGAGTTCCTGCCGTCCGCGGAACGATTCGGGCTCATGCCCCAGGTGGACCGCTGGGTCCTCGCGCGCGTGCTCGACCTCCTCGAGGATCGTCCGGAGCTCGACCTCTTCATGAATGTCTCGGGATGCAGCCTCGCCGACGAGGCGCTCCTCGACGAGATGGAGGGGATGGTCCGGGCCCGGGAGCTGGCCCCGGGCCGGCTCTCGTTCGAGATCACCGAGACCGCGGCCGTGGGGGACGTCGCCGGCGCGCGCGAGTGGTTGCTTCGGCTGAAGGAGATCGGCTGCCGGTTCGCCCTCGACGATTTCGGCATCGGCTTCTCGTCGTTCTCGTACCTCCAGACGCTCCCGGTCGACTACGTCAAGATCGACGGGTCCTTCATTCGGTCCCTCGAGAAGGAGCGGACCAACCGCGAGATCGTCACCGCCATCGTCGCCGTCGCGCACTCTCTCGAAAGCAGACGATCGCCGAGGCGGTGGAGAACCAGAAGACGCTACGCGCCCTGCGGACCCTCGGCGTGGAGTACGGCCAGGGCTGGTACCTCGGGCGTCCCGAGGAGCCTTCGCGCCTGTCACCGGCCCCTCCCCAGATCACAGCATCCGTTCAAGAAGGAGTGAGTTTCACATGAAGAACCCCGTACGGTCCGGAGCGCTCGTCGCGCTCGCGTTCGTCCTCCTCGGTTCACGGCCTTCGTCCGCGCAGGCGGTGATCAAGGTCAATGACGACGTGAGCTTCAAGCTCGGTTTCCTGCTCCAGGGGCAGGCCGACTGGCTGCAGAGCCCGGCAACCGAAAGCTTCGCTCAGAATCTCTTCGTCCGGCGCGCGCGTCTCCTCGTCGGGGGGCAGGTCGCGAAGAACGTCTCGTTCTTCTTCGAAACCGACAGCGCAAACCTCGGCAAGGTGGTGAACGGGACGAAGGTCACTTCCGGCCTCGTCGTCCAGGACGCGTTCGTCACCTGGAAAGTCGCCGACGAGCTGATGGTCGACGGCGGGCTCTTCCTGACCGGCATCGCGCACAATTCGCTTCAGAGCGCCGCGAGCCTGATGGCGCTCGACTACGGTCCGTATTCGTTCCTGTTCAGCGGACCGGAACAGAATGTCGTCGGCCGCGACACCGGCTTTCAGCTCCGCGGCTATCCGGCGAAGAAACGGCTCGAGTACCGGGTCGGCGTCTGGCAAGGAAGCCGGGACGCGGCGAGCCGGCAGGCCCTGCGGGGGACCGCGCGGCTCCAGTACAACTTCCTCGACGCCGACACCGGCGTCTTCTACAGCGGAACGAGCCTCGGCAAGAAGCGGATACTGGCCGTGGGCGGCGGGTACGACTTCCAGAAGGACTACGAGTCCCGCGCCGCCGACGTCTACTTCGACCTTCCCGTCGCCGGAGGCGCGGTCAGCGGCCAGGCCGACTGGATCCGATACGACGGAGGGACCTTCCATCCGACCCTTCCGAAGCAGGACGTCCTCTACGGCGAGGCCGGCTACTACTGGTCGAAGGCGAAGCTCATGCCTTACGGAACCTGGGCGAGGAAGGACCTCGCGGGAACCGACGTCGGGGACGAGACCCGCTGGTCCGCGGGCTTCGCCTTCTTCGCCGCCGGGCACAACTTCAACATCAAGGCGGCGTACGGGAAGATCGAACCGAAGGTCGGCAAGGGAGCGGACCAGTTCACGGTCCAGATGCAGGCCTTCTACTTCTGACGGCCGCTGGGTCCTGATCGCTCCGGGGCCGTCGCCGGCTCAGGCCCCGGTCTTCAGCACCGCCCGCAGCACCTCTCCCACGCTCCACGCCTGCGCCACGCAGCCGCCGGGGCGGTGAGGGGCGTCTCCGTCGAAGACCTCGGGGAGAAGGCCGAGTCCCGGGCCGAGGAGGTGCTCGACGAGGGGCGCGAGCCACGCGGACGCCGTCCGGCGGCTCTCGGGGTTGTTCCCGCGGACGGCGAGGTGGGCGTCGACGAACGGGCCGAGGAGCCAGGGCCAGGCGGTCCCCTGGTGGTAGGCCGCGTCGCGCTCGGCGGGGCCGCCTTCGAAGCGGCCGCGGTAGTCGGCGTGGGCCGGATCGAGGGTCCGGAGGCCGTACGGGGTGAGGAGGCGCTCTTCGACGATCTTCAGGACGCTCGCCGCGCGGGCGCCCGTGAGGAGAGGGCGGTGGAGCGAGAGGGCGAAGAGCTGGTTGGGCCGCAGCGTCAGGTCGCGCGTCCCGTCGGGCGCGACGACGTCGGCGAGGTGGCCCGTCTTCTCGTCCCAGAAGAGGGCGCCGAAGCTCTCTCGCGCCTGGTCGGCGAGGGCGAGGAGGCGCGCCGCCGTGAAGGCGTCGCCGAGGTTCGCGGCGTAGAGCGCGACGATGCGCAGGGCGTTGTGCCAGAGCGCCTGGACCTCCACCGGCTTGCCGGAGCGAGGGGTGACGACCCGGCCGTCGACCTTGGCGTCCATCCAGGTCAGCTGCTGCCCCGGCTCGCCCGAGGTGAGGAGACCGTCGACGTCGGCGCGGATGCCGAAGCGGGTCCCCCGCAGGTGGCGTTCGACGATCTCGACGAGGAGCGGGTAGACCTGCCGGAGGAAGTTCTCGTCGCGGGCCGCCTCGAGATAGGCGCGCACCGCCTCGACGAACCAGAGCGTCCCGTCGACGTTGTTGTACTCGGGCTCGGTCCCCTCGTCGGGGAAACGGTTCGGAACCATGCCGCGGTCGACGTGGCGGGCAAAGGTCTCCAGGACCGACCGGGCGACGTCGAACCGTCGCGTCGACAGGAGGAGGCCGGGGAGGGCGATCATCGCGTCGCGCCCCCAGTCGGTGAACCAGGGGTAGCCGGCGATGATCGTCCACCCGTCGCCGCGCTTCACGACGAAGCGGTCGGCGGCCGAACGCAGGAGGCGCAGGAGCCGGCGGTCGGAGCCGGCCCCTTCGACCCGCCGGCGGCGTTTCTCCTCGGCGGCGGCGAGCGCAGGGGCGTCGGAGGCCGGGCGGCCGCCGAGCGTGGCGACGAGCGTCGCTTCGGGACGGGCGGAGAGATCCCAGGAGAATGAGAGGGGAGAGAAGAGATCCTCGCTGTACTCGAAGCCGCGCTCGCGGTCGAGGTCGTACTCGAGGCCGCGGTACCAGAAGAACGTCTCTGCGACGGACTCCGCGTCGTGGGCCAGGCGCATGTCCGGGAGGTCGGCGCACGGGTGGAGGCGGACCGCGCCCTCCTCCCGCCAGACGGCCGGGTCGCACGGCGTCCCGGGGCCTCGCAGCTCGTGGTGCCCACGGTAGACGAGGAGAGGCCGGACCTCGAGGCGGACCGGCGCCTCGGGCGCGGCGGTCAGCTCCCAGAGGATCACCGCGGTTTCCTCTCCGTGGACGAGGAAGAACGTTCGCCGGAGCCGCACGTCCCCGACCTCGAACTCCCACGTCGGGAACGGATCGACGCGGAACGACCGCAGGTGGAGGTCGCCCCGGGGGTGGAGGCGGCCCCCGTAGCGGTTGACCGAGAGGTCGAACCGCTCCTGGCCGAGGACGAGCGTCTCCTCGAGCTTGCCGAGGAGGACGGAGCGGCCGGTGGGAGGTGTCGTCGCCGCCACGAGGAGACCGTGATAGCGGCGCGCGTTCCGGCCCGAGACGGTCGACAGCGCGAATCCGCCGAGACCGTTGGTCTCGAGCCACTCGGCGTCCGGGAGGAGGGGAGTTCCGTTCATCGTGCGAGTCTGTCGGGGAGACGTTACACCGGGAGAGCCGGAGAAAGCACCTTCAGCGCACCCAGACGGTGGTCCGGAAGGTCTTCTCCGGGGGGGCGCTCTTGCCCGTGGCGTAGGAAGCGACGAGGTCCGTCACGCCCGGCCGGCGGGCGAGGAACGCGATCCTCACGCTCCGGCCGTCCGCCTGCTCCTCGGCCGGACCCTTCCGTTCCAGGACCTTCTCGTCGAGCTCGACGACGTACCACTTCGCCTTCGAGCCGGGAGTGATCGCCAGGTCGAGGAGGAGCTCGTCGCCGGTCCGGGTGTCGAGGGTCTTTCCCTCCGAAGCCGTGGTCGCGAGCCAGACGCTCTTCCCCTCCCACGGGCATTTGCACGCGACCGACAGCAGTCCGAGGAGGAGCACGGTCGCGGCGGCCAGTCTTCTCATGAGGCGAAGTCTAGCCCCTGTCTCTCCGCGGGCGCACTCCGCCCGGACCGGCCGCGGGGTCAGGCCTCGGCGGCCGGAAGGCGAAGCGTGAAGGTCGAACCGTGCCCCGGGACGCTCTCGACGGTGACGTCGCCGCCGAGGAGGTGCGCGAGGCGCCTGCTGATCTCGAGGCCGAGGCCGGTCCCGCCGCGCGGGTCGCCGCTGCCCACCTGGGAGAAGGCCTGGAAAAGGGCGGCCAGCTCTTCGGGCGACATGCCGACGCCGGTGTCCCGGACGCGGAAGACGACGTCCCTCCCGTCGCGCAGGGCTTCGAGCCGGACGACTCCGTTCGTGGTGTGGCGGGCCGCGTTCGAGAGGAGGTTCAGGAGGATCTGGCGGAGACGCGTCGGGTCGGTCCGGATCGTTCCCGCCCCTTCGACTCCATCGGCCTCGATCCGGTTGCCGTTCCGGCGGATCATCGGCTCGACGGTGGCGACGAGGTCGGAGAGGAAGGGCGCGAGGTCGACGGCGGCGACCGTCACGTCGAGCCGTCCGGCCTCGACCTTGGCGAGGTCGAGGACGTCGTTCACGAGGGTGAGCTGGTGCTCGGCCGCGCGGCGGATCCGGCCGAGGTCCTCGGAGAAGTCCGCGAGGCTGCGCTCGTCGGCCTGCTCGGCGAGGAGGTCGGCGTAGCCGATGATGGCGTTGAGCGGCGTCCGGAGCTCGTGCGAGACGTTCGCCAGGAACCGGCCCTTGGCCCGGTTCGCCTCCTCGGTCCGTTCCTTCTCGAGGATCAGCTTCCGGGTCCGGTCCGCCACGAGGGCGTGCAGCTCCGTCGCCCGGGCGTTCAGGAGGCGGACCCGGACGGCGTGCAGGCCCCAGGCAGCGCCGACGGCGCAGGCGAGGCAGAAGGCGCGGAACCACCAGGTCTGGTGGAGCCGCGGCTCGACGCGGACCGCGAGCGGCACGCCCGGGGGCCCGAACGGCCCTCCGTCGACGGAGGCGGAGACGGAGAACTCGTACGTGCCGGGTGCGAGGTTCGTGTAGATGGCGGTCCGGCGGGAGCCGGCGTCGACGGGATGGTCGTCGAAACCGGTGAGGGTGTACCGGAAGCGGGCCCGCTCCGGGACCCGGAAGACCGGGGCCGTGTACCGGATCTCGATCGCCTCGCGGCCCGCCGGCAGGACGACTCCCGAGACGTGGGAAAGGGTTCGACCGTCGACGAGGACCTGTTCGATCCGTGGAGCCGCGACGGACGCGAGGGGCTGGGTCGCGCCCGGGTCGAGCACGGCCGCTCCGCCCAGCGTGGCCAGCCAGAGCTTTCCGTCGCGGGTCCGGATGCCGGCCGGCTCTCCCGCTCCGTTGCACTCGGCGGAGCGGAGACCTTCCGCGACGCCGAAGAGCCGGATGGGGATGGACCCGATTCGGCCCGCCTCGAAGGATGCGATCTCGCTTCGCGAAACCCTCGAGACGCCGTGGTTGCTCGTCAGCCAGAGGTTTCCGAGGTGGTCGTCGAGGGCTTCGAAGACGGTGTCGTCGAAGAGGCCGTCGCGAGTCGTGAAGGCGTGGAAGCGCCCGTTCCTTCCGCGGACGAGGCCGCCGCCGAGTGTCCCGCACCAGAGCGTCCCGTCGGGGTCCTCGTGGAGCGAGTAGACCGTCGCGGGGGGGAGCCCCTCGGCGGTGCCGAACGCCTCGACCTTCCCGTCGTGGATGCGTACCAGCCCCCCGCCCGCGGCGCCGGTCCAGATCGACCCGTCGCTCGTGGCGGTCATCATCCGGAGGCGGACGCTCGGAAGGCCGTCCCGGGCGCCGAGGGTGCGGAATGTCTTCCCTTCGAGCCGCGAGAGGCCGGAGTCGCTCGCCACCCAGAGGGTCCCCGCGGTGTCGCGGGTGACGGAGTAGAGGTCCCGGCTCGGGAGGCCGGGCGGGACGAGGCCGGGCCGCACGGCGCCTCCCGCGATGGCCGCCAGGCCCCCTTTCGTCGCCACCCAGACGACGCCGTCCGGGTCCTCGTGGAATCCGACGACGGTGTCGTCGGGGAGGCCGTCGCGGCGCGAGATCGTCTTTACCGAGCGAGCGTCGAGAACGGCGATACCGGCCCCGTAGGTCCCGATCCAGATACGGCCGTCGCGCGCTTCGAGAAGCGCGAGGACGACGTCGGTCGGCAGCCCCTCGGGGCGGCCGAAGACGAGGACCGGCGACGCCGAGAAGCGGTGCAGCCCGCTTCCGGCCAGTCCGAACCAGAGGTCTCCGGCTTCGTCCCGGAGAATCGGGAACGCGGGGGCGGGGGAGATCGGGCCCTGGTCGACGAAGCACGAGACCGACTCGCCGTTCACCCGGCAGAGCCCTCTGGTCGTGGCCACCCAGACGTTCCCGTCCCCGTCCGACGCGAGCGTGTGGATCTTCTCGCTCGCGAGGGCGTCCGCAGTCCCGATACGCTTCGTGGCGCCGTCTGGGCCCAAACGGAAGAGCCCCTCGTCCGAGCCGACCCAGAGGCGGCCGTCCGGGCCGCGGCAGAGGCCGCGAAAGCGGGTGCCCAGAGGGCCGGGAACGCGAACGGATTCGATCCGTCCGTCCGGGGTACGTCGCGAAAGGCCACCCGAAGTGGCGATCCAGAGGGTGCCGTCGGGATCCTCGTGGAGGGAGGAGACCTCGTCGCTCCCGAGGCCGTCGCCCATCGTGAAGACCGTCACCACCTCTTTCGCGATCCGGACGAGGCCGCCTCCCCAGGTGCCGGCCCAGATCGCGCCCCCCTGGTCCTCGAGAAGGCAGCGGACGGCTTTCTCGGGCACCTCCTCGCGCGCTCCGAACGGGCGGGCGGAGCCCTCCACGAAGCGGGCGAGGCCGGCGGCCGTGCCGACCCAGAGGCTGCCGTCGCGCGCGCCCACGAGCGAGTAGGCGAGGTTGTGCGGGAGTCCGGGGGTGTTCTTCCGGTTGAAGACGACGAAGGACGTCCCGTCGAACCGCGCGATCCCCTCTTCGGTCCCTACCCAGAGGAAGCCGTCCCTGGCGCGCGCCAGGGAGAGGCCCGTGCTCTGGGGAAGGCCCTCGCCCGTGCTCCAGGAATGGTGCACGTACTGCGTCAGCGCCCGTTCCGGGTCGAGGGCCTCGGCCGAGGGAGCCGGGAGCGAGGCCGACGCGGCGACGGCGAGAGTCGCAATCGAGAACCAGGCGCGGGGACCGGGCAGGGGGCTCCGCATCGAAGTGCTCGGAAGAATACGCGAAGCCGCGCCCCCGTCGCGCTATGGTGGGAGTCCGTGACCGAGCCTTCCCGCTTCTCCCGCCGCCATCGCGTCGTCGCCGGTGACCCGCCCGGGGCCGCCGACGTCCTCGCCCGCGTGACCGGACTCTCCAAGGGCGTCGTGAAGGACGCCATGCGCAAGGGGGCCGTCCACGTCGGCCGCTCCGGGCGCTCCCCGAACCGCCTCCGGCGCGAGACGGCGACCGTGAGGCCGGGGGACGTTCTGGAGATCCACTACGACCCCGAGCTCCTGGCGCTCCGCCCGCTCGAGGCGACGCTCGTGTACGACGCCACGCGCTGGTCCGCCTGGAGCAAGCCGGCCGGGCTCCTCTCCCAGGGGACGGAGTTCGGGGACCACGCCTCGCTGCTGCGGCAGGTCGAGAAGCGGCTCGACCGTCCCGTCTTCCTCGTCCACCGCCTCGACCGCGAGGTGGAGGGGCTCGTCCTCGTGGCCCACGACACGACGGCCGCCGCGGAGCTCTCGGCCCTCCTCAGGGAGACGAAGGTCGTCAAGCGCTACCGCGCCGAGGTCCTCGGCAACGTCGAGGCCCGCCACGGGAAGGAAGGGACGATCGCCCTCCCCATCGACGACAAGCCGGCCCGCACGCTTTTCCGGGTCGATTCCTACGACCCCCTGCGCGACACGACGGCGCTCGACGTGACGATCGAGACCGGCCGGCATCACCAGATCCGGCGCCACCTCGACGCCATCGGGCACCCCGTCCTCGGCGACCCGCGCTACGGCGCCGGGAACAAGAACCGCGAGGGGATGCGCCTCGCGGCCGTCTTCCTCGGGTTCCGGGACCCGTTCACCGGAAAGGACGTCGAGCTGCGGCTCGGAGAGCCGCAGCTCGCGCCCGAGGAACCCTAGAAGGACCCCGCCAGGGTCAGGATGGCCCCGCGCCCCGGCGCGACGACGTGAAGCTCGTCCGCCGAGTCGGCGTAGGCCTGGTCGAAGAGGTTTCGCGCCGAGACCGTGACGGTGAGCAGGCTCGAGACGCGGACCCCCGCGGAGAGGTCGAGCCGGCCGTAGCCGGCGACGGCGACCTCGGAGGCGCCGGGCTTCTCGTCGCGGGCCACCGCCACGAACCGCGCCCGCCAGAAGAGCCCCGCGAGGGGCGCGTGGTCGACGACGACCTGCGCGGTCGGCGGGGCGATGTCCGGCGCCCAGGTTCCGTCGTCGAGGATCCGGCCCTGGGCGAGCGCGCCCGCGACGCGGACGACGAGCCGGGGGGCGAGCCGCACGTCGGCCTCGAGCTCGACGCCCTGGATCTCCGCCTCGCCCCGGTTGCGAAAGAAGAAGTTGTCGCCCACCTTGTAGCGCTCGACGAGGTCCTGGATCCGGTAGAGGTAGCCCGAGAGTCCGACGTTCACCGGTCCGGTCCGGCCGTGTACGGAGAGGTCCCACTGGTTGGACGTCTCCGCGACGAGGTCGGGATTGCCGGTGACGAAGCCGCGGCCCGAGACCCCGCGGAAGTAGCGGTCGGAGAGCGTCGGGTCCCGGAACCCCCGCGAGTACTGCGCGACGGCCTTCCATTCCGGCGAGAACGTGAAGGCGAGCGTCGCGAATCCCGACAGGGCGCTGTCCGACGTCGAGAGATCCCCGAAGTAGCCGCCGGTGTTCTGCGTCGACACGTGGTCGGCGCGAAGCCCCGCGGTCAGCATCAGCTTCTCTCCCGCGAGGGGGACGTCGCTCTCGGCGAAGGCCCCCCAGTCGGTGCGGCTCGCGTCCTCGACGGCGACCTCGGTCGTCCTCGCCGTCGGGTTCCCGGCCGAGTCGAAGCTCTCGACGATGTTGAGGGCCGTCAGCCCGCTCCGTCCGTTCACGTCGAAGCCCACCCGGACTCCGGCGGTCCCGAGCGAGCGGCGGGCGAGGAGCCGCACGGAGAAGTCGTTCGCGTCGACGTCGGAGATGGTGTTTCGAAGCGTCGTCGTCGCGTTCGGCACCCGCTGCCGGTTCGTGGCGATGCCGTAGGCGCCGTAGAACGCGCGCAGCTCGACCGAGGAGAAGCCGGCGACGCCGGGAACGTCGAGGCCGAGCGTGAAGCGCGAGGAATCCTCCGAGGGGTAGAACGTCCGCGTCGTCGGGAGGTCGGCCTGGGGCTTGCCCATGTCGCGGACCTGGTCGAGCTGGAACCCCGCCCAGAGCCGCGCCTCTCCGACAGGGACGAGGCCGCGCAGGACGAAGCCACGGTCCCTCACGGAGGAGTTGTCCTGCGTCCCTTCGGGCGACTCGTAGTCGCTCTGGCTCCGCTGGTAGAGGGCGAGCGAGAACGCGCCCGGTCCGGCGGGGACGTTGACGGACGCCCCTCCCGCGGCCTCCGGCGTGCCGCCCGTGCCCGCCGCGAGCGTGTAGCGGCCGCTCAGCTCTCCGGGGGTCGGCATCGAGGTCTTCGCCTGGATGACGCCGCCGAACGCATCCGATCCGTAGGCGACGGAGCCCGGTCCGCGGACGATCTCGACGCTCTCGAGGGCGAAGGGGTTCAGGAACGACGCGGAGGCCCCGGCACGCCTCTCGGCCGAGACCCGGCCGTCGTCGATCATCAGGAGCGTCCGCCCGCGGGAGAGGCCCCGGACGACGGGGACCGAGCTCGTGCTCTCGTCGCTCTTGGAGATGCCCGGGAGCGTGTCCACGGTGTCCGAGAGCCGGCTCGGCTGCCGCTCGTCGAGCTCTCTCTTGGAGACGAGGGAGACCGGGTTGGCCGGGGAGCGAGGAGGGAGGCGGCTGTCCCGGCCGAGACGAAGACCTCGGTGCTCCGGGCCGCGGGGAGGACGAGGTCGCGGACGGCGTCTCCGGGCAGCCGGCTCTCGACGCGGACGATCCCGAGCCACGCGCCGCTCGGCGCGAAGATCCCGACCTCGAACGGCAGGGCGGGCTCGGCGTCGAGGCGCAGCTCGCCCTGCGCGTCGGCCGCAACCGAACCGGCGCGGCCCTGGATCGAGACCCGGGCCGCTGGAACGGGCTTGCCGTTCTCGTCGACGACGCGGTAGCGCGCCGCCTCGAGCGGGCGGACCGCCAGGAGGAAGAACGCCAGCAGGTAGACAACCCGAGGAACCCGGAAAGTCCAGGTCTCGGGGATCGGACGAAGCATTCGGTGGTCCTTTCCTGCTCGAGCGAACGAGCGAAGGGAAACGGACCGCGGCGCATCGGCGCGGGAAAGGCAAGAACGCCTCGCCGGCCGGCGGCGCGGTGAGATCCGGATCGGGAAAGGGACCGCCGCCTCAGTTCCTGAGGGGAGTCGCCGCGCCCGTGAAGGCCCGCTCTCGAGGACCGCGCCGGGCCGCGACCGCCCTGGCCGGCGACGGATCACCAGGGCCCGCGGCCGCCTCGCTGGTCGAGACCGCCGGAACGGGACCGGACGATGGGAGGGCCGGCGCGGCGGGCAGCCCTTCGGCGCCCGCGGCGGTGACCGGAGCTTCGAGGGCGGGCGAGGGGCCCTCGACGGGGCGACCGGACGCTTCCGCCCACCACTCCATGGCGGCGCCCGGAATCGGCCGCGTGGCGGCGGCCCGCACGGGAACGCGGCCCGTCGTCGGAAGCCCGGCGAGCGCGAAGGTCCCCGAGGTTGCGACGTCGACTTCCCGACGTTTTCCTCCGCGTTCGTCCGCTTCGCGGCCAGCCCGGACGACGAAGCGGGCCGACCCGGCGAGGGCGGGCAGCGTCACGACGACCCGGGGGTGGCGGCCGCGGAGCTCGTCCGTGAGCCTCACCCGGGGTCCGCCTTCGATCTCGAGCAGCAGCTCGCTCTCCTCGAAGCCGGGCGGGAGGTGCCACGAGACCGTGATCCCCGAAGCGGGGTCGTTCCCGCCCCGCTCGACGGCAATGCCCTCCGCTGCCGCGTACGGCGCGGACAGGAAGGTGGCCATCAGGGCGAGAACCGGGAGTCGCATCGGAGCCGCGCGAGGATAGGAAGTAGGGGCCGTCCCCGCAAGCGGCCCTGTTTCGAGAGAGCTCTCGCTCCGGGGCGGCGCCTCAGAACGCGTGGCCGATCGCGAAATGGAGGACCGTCCGGCTCTCGCCCTCCCGCTGGTCGATGAGGTAGCCGCCGTCGACCCGGAGCGGTCCGATCGGGGTCCGGAGCCTCAGGCCGATTCCCGCGGCCCAGCGGAGGTCGGCGACGTCGATCCGGCCCTCCCAGGCGTTCCCGACGTCGAGGAAGACCCCTCCCTCTATCGGGCCGAGGAGCGGGGCCCGCAGCTCGACGTTTCCGACGAGGTACGAGGTGCCGCCGAGGCTCGAGCCGTCCTCCCCCTTCGGGCCGAGCTCCTTCTCCCGGAACCCGCGGTGCGTGCTCGCGCCGCCGACGTAGAACCTCTCGCCGACCGGGAGCTCCGAGCTCCCGTGCACCCGGGCATAGCCGGAGCGCAGGGCCGCCGCCAGGGTGATGTTCCCTCCGAGGTCCCGAAACTTCCGGGCGTCGATCTCCAGCCGGTCGAAGTCGCTGTCGCCGCCGAGGAACGTCCGGGAGACCTTGTCGCGGACGAGCAGGTACGTCCCCGTCGTCGTCAGGAACGGGTCGTCGCGCCGGTCGAGCGAGATGGTGGGGGTGATGGAGCCGATCCGCGCCGCGAGGGGAAGGGGCTCGTCCTCGGCGCCCGGCTGGATGTCGACCGGCGTCTGTTCCTCGATCTTGTAGACGACGGTGAGGATCTTCTTCGGGTCGAACTCCCACGAGAGGCCGGTCTCGAGGCCGACCGTCTGCAGGGAAAAGGTGTCGTAGGTCTTGTCGAAGGTGTAGGTCGCCTTGGCGGCGTTGTAGAGGCGGGTGCCGAAGAGGGAGGGCTGACCGAGGTTGAGGACGTAGCTCTGCCGTTCCTTCCCGACGAGCGCCGAAAGGCTGCCGTTGACCGCGTTCCCGAGGAGGTTCCTCTCGCCGAGCGTGCCCGCCACTTCGAGGCCGCGCTGCGTGTTGTAGTCGAGGCCGTACTCCACGTAGCGCGTCGGGCGGTCGACGACCTCGATGAGGACCGACTTTTCGGGAGGGTTCGATCCCGGGACGGGAGCGCTCGTGATGGAGACCGTGTCGAAGACGCCGAGGCGGGAGAGTCGCGCCTGGTGCTCGGCGAGCTGGCCGCTGTCGAGGGGCCTGCCGCGCCGCTCGTCCCCGAGGGAGAGGATCCTCTTCTTCTTCGTCTTGGTGTTCCCGCGGACGGTGACCTCGCCGAGGCGGTAGACGCTTCCCTCGACGACCTCGAAGACGAGCGGCACGCGCCCTTCGGCGTCGGGAGCTCCGGGACGCGGCGTGACGACCGCCTCGTCGTACCCGCGCCGGGCATAGGCCCTCTTCAGGGCTTCGGCAGCCCCGGCGTCCCGCGCCGGCCAGTGGGGCTGCCCCACGGAGAGCTTCGTGAGACCGCGCAGCTCGTCGACGCCGATGGCCGTCGCGCCCGGGAACGCCAGCGTCCCGATCGTCCGCCGTGGACCCTCGCTCACGCGGAAGACGACCGTTCGCTCTTCTCCGGTTCCCTCCGTCGCCGCTTCGACGAGCGCCTCGGGGAAGCCGGACCGCGCGTAGAGGTCGGCGAGGGCGAGCCGGCTCTCCTCCAGGATCTTCGGCCCGGGGTGGGACCGGGAGAGACCGAGGAGCTGCGGCTCGTGTACGAGGATCACCTTCCGGAGCTCCTTCGCGGGTAGCGAGGTCGCCCCCTCGAACCGGATCGACTCCACGTCGAGGCGCGGCCCGTGCTTCGCCTTCAGGACGACGATCCGCTTCGGCCCTTCCTGCCGCTCGAAGGGAGTGACCTGGACCTCGACGTACCCCCGGTCGGTCATCCCCTGGGCGGCGGCGCGGGCGAGGCGGTTCACGACCCCCTCCGACAGCGGGACGTTGCGCCGCTTCCAGGAGGCGCGCACCTCCCGCATCACGGGCCGGTCGATTTCCTCTCCCTCCAGCTTCTCTCGCGGCCCCGGGCTCAGCGTCACCGCCACCGCGCGGGAGCCGTCTCCTCCCGCCGGCTCCTCCTCGACCTGGAAGGTCGCCCCCTTCCAGCCGAGCGCCCGCAGGCGCCGCTGCTCCTTTCGCAGGCCGAGGTCGAGCTCCTTCCTGTTGAACCGGGAGAGCTTCGCGTCGAGCTTGAAGTAGAGAAACCGGACCCGGGTCGAGAGGCCCGTCACGAACGGGAGGCCGTCGAGGTCGACCGAGAACGATTCGAGGCGGGGCAGGGGCGTCTCCACGATGTCGAGCGTGACGACGGTCGCCCCTTTCGCGTCCGGCTCGCCGATCGCGACCGCGACCTTCGGTGCGGGGAGCCCGGAGCGCTCGTAGACCTCGACCACCTGGCCGGGGACGCTCCTGCCGGCGTCCGCGGGGAGCATTCGCCAGCTCTTGAGGTCGATCCGGCGGAGGAGGTCGGCTCTTCCGAGCTGCTTGATTCCGTGAACCTCGATCTTCCGCACCCAGGGTGGGGGCGGAGCCTGGGCGGAGGCGCCGCCCGGGAGAAGGACGGCGAGGAGCGCCGCGGCGAAAAGGGTCCTAGTCGAGGTCACGCCGGATCCTGAAGCCGCCCGAGAGCGACCCGTCCTGGTTCTGGCGGAGACGCCCGCGCGCCCGGGAGCTGATCCGCCACTTCATCTCGATGGCGTCGGTCGACTCGCCGCTGACGCCCTTGTAGTACGTGGCGGAGATCCCGCCGCCGAGCTCCTTGCCGATCGAGAAGAGGAACTCCTCTCCTTCCGGGGTCGTCGGAAGCGGGACGATGTCGAGGTCCGTGTGAGCGCCGAGCGAGCCGAGGATGGGAGTGGCCGCGCTCCGCATCGCCAGCCTCGCCGCGGCGGCCGTCAGCTCCGAGCTGCTCCCCGTCCCGGACCCTCCGAGGAGAACCGAGACGATCTCCGACTGGCTCTGCCCCTTCGAGGACGAGAGGAGGAGCTGGACCTGCGAGGACCGGCCGTCGAGCCGCAGGGTGATCTCGTTGTCCTCCTTCGTCGTCGTGGCGACGAAGTCGATCTCGGGATCGATCGCGAGAGGGTCGGAGAACTCGAGCTGGCCGCGCGAGATCTCGAAGATCGACCCGAAGAGGTAGATCGATCCCCGCGTCGACGAGATCGTCCCCAGGAGGACGGGCGCGTCGAGGGTCCCCGTCACGCGGAGGTTCCCTCCCAGCTCCGCGTCGCCGAGGTTGCCTTCGAGGTGGATCGCGTCCTTGGCCAGGAGCGCGACGTCGAAGGAGAGCCGCGGCAGGAAGGGGAAGCGTTCCCCCCAGGGCGCTTTCGCCGGGCGCCGGTTGCGCTGCTTGAAGGACTTCAGGAGCTCCATGAGGTCGAGCGTCGGGGTGTAGACGACGTCCTCGAGCCGGACCTCGCCCGCCACGAGGACGGACGACCACGCCCCCTTGGCCGTCAGGTCCCCGCCGCCGCGGACCTGGACGTCCTTGCCGGCCTCGAGCTCGAGGTCGCGCGCCCGGAGCGTGGCGTCGACCCGGACCGGCCTTCCCGCTGCCAGACCGACGGCTCCGGCGAGTACGACGGTGCCGCCTCCGAGGCGGGCCGACAGGCCCTCCGTCCGGACCTCGCCCCGTTTCGCGTCGATCGTTCCGGTGACCTTCTCGACCGGCGACGGGAAGTCGGGGCCGTCGAAGAGGGCGTTCTCGATTTCGAGGGAGCCGGTGGCTTCCGGCCGCGCGAAGCTCCCGCCGACGTCGAGGCGGAGGGAGGCCCGGCCGGTCGCCCTGTCGAGAGCCTCGACGAAGGGGAGGAGGACCGCGAGGTCGAGCGACGACGTGAGGGTCAGGTGGTCGCTTCCGGAGCCGTCGAAGGGCAGGCCCCCGCGCGCCTCGAGGGCGAGGCCGGTGCCGGAGAGCTTCAGCGAGCGGATGTCGAGCCGCGCGCGGTCGACGACGAGCCTCACCGGCTCCTCGGCCTTCACGCTCCACTTCGGGTGCGTCGCCTCGAAGGAGTCGAGGTCCACGTCCACCGCGACGCCGCGCGGGTCGGCGACGGTCCCTCGCACGCGCACGCGGCCGCTCGCGCCCGCCCCGACGTCCGCGGGCCCTCCCGCGGCGCGGAGGTATGGCGAGAGGTCGAGAGCGTCGAGGGTTGCCGTGACGTCGAACGGCCGTGCGCCTTCGAGCGAACCGGTCGCCTTCAGCCGGAGCCGGCCCGCGGAAGCGAGCGCCTCGGCGCTGAGGCTGGTCCCTGCGAGGCGGGCCTCGACCTTTGCGTCTTCGATCCGGTAGGCGCCCCACGAGAGGCCCTCGAGCGCGAGGGTGGCGGTGGACAGCCCCTCGTCGCCTGGCTTCAGGGTGGCGTCGAGCCGCGAGAGCGCGCTGCCGAAGGCGACGAGTTCGCGCACGCGCACCGTGCCGGTGATCCCCGGTCGCTCGAGGTTTCCCGCGATCCGCACGTCGGCCGAGAGGCCGCCGCCGAACGGAGTCGTCGATTCGCCCTCGGGCGTGGGCGGCAGGAGCAGCGCGTAGGAAGAGAGGTCGGGCACGTCCAGCCGGACCGCGGCGTCGATCGCGCTCCCGTCGAGGTTCCCGCGGCCCGTCACGGAGAGGAAGGTCCCGTCGTCGCCCTTCAGCTCGAGTCCCGCGACGTCGACCCTCTCGCCCCGCAGGCTCGCCTCGGCGCCCGACGTCGAGATCCGGCGGCCGGCCGCCGCGACGAAGCCCTCCGAAACCCCGAGCCGCACCTCGAGCAGCCCGGTGCGGGGCCGCGACGCTTCGAGATGCCCCGTCACCTCCCCGCGGAAGTCGGCGAGGTGCGGCGGGAGCGCCGCGGCGAGCGCTTTCAGGTCGAACCGATCGAAGGTGGCCTCGGCCTGGAAGCCGCCGCGGGCGGGAAGGACGGCTCTTGCCGAGAGCCGCCCGTCTGCGGTCCCGAGGCGAGCCTCGAGAGTCGCGCCGAGCGTCAGGTGCGCCGTCGCGTCGGAGAGCGGGTGGCCCCGGAATCTCACACCGCGGACGCGCAGGTCGATCTCCGGGGACTTCACCCCCGGAAGCGGAAGCGGACCCTCGGCCTCCGCGCTCGCGGTGACCTCGTAAGCCGAGATCGAGCCGTTCGAGAGGGTGAAGCGATTTCCGTTCGACTTCGCGTCGAACTCGACGCAGTCGACGCGGGTGCCTCCGACGGTCAGGGCGCGGGCCCGGAGGCGGCCGTCCAGGACGGGGCGGGCGAGGGGGCCCCCCCCGCTCACGTGGGCGCTCAGCTCGCCTTTCCCCTCGAGACCGAAAAGGGCGAGCCAGGGTCCGATGTTCGCGGACTCCACGTCGACCCGCCCGTCGAACCGTCTCCGGCGGTGGTCGTAGAGGCCGCGGAGGCTGGCCGACGTTCCCGGCTCGGTCAGCTCCACCGTCTCGGCCGTGACGATGCCCTCCGCGAGCCGAAGCCGGGCCCGGCCGTTCAGGGCGACGCTGTTTCGCGCGATCGACCCGGAACCGCGGATCGCGAGGTCCGCCGAGGCCGTGATCCCCTCGAACGTGGGGCGGGTGAGCGTTCCGGCGACGGTGCCGTCGATCCGTCCGGCGAGTCTCGGCGCGCCGGCCGGGAAGGTGAGGAGGAGTGAGAGGTCCACCCGGTCGGCCCGGAGAGAGAACCGGAGGTCCTTCGGCTCGGGGTGGATCGTCCCCACGGCTTCGGCGTGGAGGCGCCCTGGACCGTCGAGGACGTCGAGCGTCCCTTTCCGGAGGAGGCCTCCGGCGACGTCTCCCGCGAAGTCGACGCGCTCGAACGTCCGGCCGCCCAGCGTCAGCGCCGTGGCCCGGGCGGTGGCGGTCGCCGACGGGGGCTCCGTTCCCTTTCCCGTCAGGGCGACCCGCGCGTCGATCGAGCCCCCCAGCCCGAGGTCGGGGGCGAGCCGTTCGGCGAGAGGCCCGAGGGACCCCGAGGCCGTGACGGTGGCGGTGTAGAGGGGCGTCGTCCAGAGGTCCCGGACCTCGCCGTCGAGCGTGGCGTCGAGCCCCGCCTCCTTCGCCGCGAGCCGGGCCGTCAACGTCCCCGTCTCGCCCCGCGTCGTCCAGCGGGCGGCGAGGGACGAACCGCGGAGAGGCTCGTGGCCGGCGGCGGAGACCTCGATTTCTCCCAGAGTCAGGGACCCGCTCGACGCCAGGTCGCGGAGCCCGAAGCTCCCCTCGAGGTCGATGCCCCTCACGTCGATCCGCCGGGCGTCCTTTCCGCGGTCGGTCAGCTCGAGGAAGCCTTCCTCGAGGCGGAGCACGCGGATCTCGACGTCGGGCCTTCCCGTCGTCTTTTCGTCCGGGGACGGGGGGATCCGGAAGGGGAGGAGGAGGTGCCCGTCGGCGTCGAGGGCGAGGCGCGCGCCAGGCTTTTCGAGAAGGATGCTCTCGACGACGATGCGCCCCCGGAGGAGGCCGCCGACCGAGAAGCGGGCGCTGGCCCACGGAACCGAGATCTCCGTCCCCGCCCGCTCGCCCTCGCCCCGGAGGGACACGTCCCGGAGCTCGAGCGTCCCCTCGAGAAGGTTCCAGCGAACCGTCCCCGCGTCGACCGAAGCCTGGAGGATTCGCCCGGCCTCGCGGATCGCGGCTCGCGCCGCCGCCCGCTGCACGGCCGCGAGGTGGAGCAGGCCGAAGAGGAGCCCCGCGAGGCCGGCGGCGACGAGGACGCTTCCCACCAGCGCCCGCGCGGAGCGGGCGATCCACAGGCGGCGAGGTTTCTCTTCGGCTTTCATTGAAGTGTCCGCGGCGCGGCGCTCGCCCCGGAGCTTACCGTCCGACGGCTGGCGAGGACGCAATGCTCCTTCCGAGCGTCCAGCTCCTCCTGGTTGTCGGCCTCCGGCGGGAGCCCGTTCTCACTTCTTCATTTCGCCCAGGACCCTCTCCTCGAAGGCCTTCCCGGCCTCGCGAGGCTTTCCGAGATTCGCGGCGAGGGGCAGACCGAGCCTGCCGCAGGCCTTCGTCAGCGAGGCGGCCGGACCGAACGCGAAGACGGCCATCTGATCGCCCGTGTCGATCATCAGGAACCGGTCGGGCACCTCGTCGTCCGCCAGCGCCCTGTGAATCGCCTCGACGACCGCGTCCACGTCGTACCAGTCCCCAAGGTCGGCGGGCTTGAAGTCGTAGAGGCGGCCGGAGTGGACGAACCGGACCTCGTAGCTCCCCTCGTCCGGGTTCCGGTCGCTCGGGACGTAGTCCTCGAGAGTCGCCTCGGGCCGGAACCGGCCCGTGCTCGCGCTGGCGAACTCGAGAAGAAGCCGGTCGTGGCGATTCGGCACCATTCCCGTCTCCGTGTCGAAGGCGACGAGCCGGCCGGACGACTCGAGCAGGGACTCCGCGACGGACAGCCCCGACTCGTCGGGATCGCCCTCGGCGGACAGCTTCGCGAGCGCGGCGTCCGCCTCCGCTCGCGTGAGCACCTCTTCCTCCACGAGTATCCGCGCGCACTCCGTAGGGGTCCCCGGTTCGCCCTTCCGGCCAGGGCGCTCGTTCTCGCCAAGAGCGACGCCCGTCCTCCGGGAGAGCTCCTCGGCCGCGGGGCGGTCCCGCTTCGCGAGATGCTCCAGCGCCGAATGCCGAACGGCCTCCCACCGTGCCGACGCCACGAGCTCGGCCAGGAGCTTCTCGGCCTCGGCCGGAGGCTGGACGGAGGCGATGGCGTCGATGGCCCCGAGGGACTCGCCGTCGATCCAGGACTGGTTCTCCTGTTTCGCCAGGTACCGTGCGGCCGTGGCCGCGGCCCGGCTCCGGAGCGCCGGGTCGTCCGTGGCCTCGCCGAGCGCGGTGATCGCGTCCAGGCCGGCCGGGCCGGCGAAGCGTTCCGCGGGGCCGAGTCTGCTCGCGAGTCGCGACAGCAGCTCGGCGGAGGGCTGGAGGCGCGCCGCGGCGAGGAAGAGCGCGTTGTCCGTCTTCGCGGCGGACGGGAGCTGGCGGGAGACCGCCTCCGTGGCTTCCCGGACCCGGAGCCGCCCGACGTGCCAGAGGGCCGCCTTGCGAAGCCGTAGGTCGGTGCTCGACACCCACCCGGCGAGGCACCGCCGAAGCTCGACCGGCAGGGGGCTCCCGTCGGGATAGAGGTCGAACAGCCCCTGCGTCAGCTCGACAGCGGCGGCGGGGGATGCGTTCGCCAGTGCGACAAACTTCGCCACGGCGGGAGGCTCGCCCAGGAAGCGGAGCGCGAGAAGGGCCTGCAGGCGTTTCTCCGGCGGGGCCGAGTTGTCTTCGCCGAGCTGCCGGAGCTTCCTGAGCGATTCCGGACGATGGGCCCGAATCAGGTCCGTCGCCTCCGTGTCGTAGCTTCTGATTCGAGCCGGGTTCGCCAGCAGATCTGCCAGGAGCCGCGCGCGCCGGGCTTCCCAGGTGGCGCGTGCGGCGGCGACGACTTCCGGATCCGACGAGACGACAACACGTCCCGTGCCGGCTTGCGGCTTTCGGCAAGTCGCGAGAAAGAGGATCGCCAGAACCGGCCAGAACCTGTTTCGCATTCTCCGCCCTTCGATCGGAAATCAGGGGTGCCGTCTCACCTCGACCACCCACGGCTCCAGCCGGGGACCCGTCCGGAGGACGACGCCGTATCGGGGGGCTTCCGCGGAAGCTCTCGTCCCGGCCGCGGCCTCGGGGATCGTCGCGCCCGCTCCCGTTGGAAGGGCCTCTCCGGAGGCGATCGCGTCGAGGAGCGCCCGTTTCTCTTTCGGCACCTGGATCTCCTCGACGAGGAGCCGCTGGATCCGTCCTCTCAGGAACGGGGGCGACGCCTTTCGGGTCTCCCGGTCCCACCGGGCGAAGCACTCGGCGGCGACCACGGCGCGGACGACGAGGACGCGGTGGCGGTCGGGGTGACGCGCCCGGAGCGCGCGGGCGTCGAGCGCGGCGTCGACGGGGTGGAGGCGCGACCGGGACGCGACCCCTTCGGGATTCGCCCGGTCCGCCGCCCGTGCCGCTTCTCCGTCCAGCTCGAGCGCGAGGAAGACCTCCCGCGCCGGCTGCCAGGCGTAGAAGCCGGACGCCCGCGAATCGCTCGCAGGGAGGCGCGTGTCGAAGCCGAGCGTGGCGAGCTTTTCCCCGTCGAACCAGCCGGGCTCCTGCTGCGTCCACTGGAGGTCCTGGTTCCAGTCGAGGCGGAGGACGGCCCAGCGGCGCCCTTCCCCGACCGGCACGAGCCGCAGCTCCCGCCCGGTCAGCACCACCTCGGCCTCGGGCTCCCCGGAGCGGTTTCTCGCCGACGACACGGCGAGGAAGAGCGGAGCCCCGATGGCCACGGCCGCGGCCACCGCCAGGAGCGGAGCCCGCCTCACGCCGGACTCCTTCGCGAATGGGAGTGGAAGCGCCGCAGCAGCAGGAGGAGCGCGACGGCGACGAGGCCGAGGAGGAGGAAGAAGACCCACCGCGGGAGGAAGGCCCACCACCAGTCGTAGAACTTCACGTAGAGGTAGGCGACGAACGCCCCGCCGGAGACGTTCGTCACCTCCGGCCGGGCGGAGCGGACGCCGAGCCAGACCGCCAGCGCCGCCAGGACGAAGCCGAGGAGCTGGTAGACCGCCTCGATCGTCCCGGGCGCGAGGCGGAGGAAGCTCGCGCTCCCGGCGCGGCCGAGGATCAGGATCGGAAGGAAGAGGGAGAGCAGTCCGAGCGTCCGCCAGGCCGGGGGGAACCCGGGGAGCGCCCGGTGCGTCGCGAGGGCCGGCACCGAGAGCAGCAGGGCGCCGGCGGGCAGGAACGCCTCGGGGCGGTGCCCGAACGCCTCCCAGATGCAGAGGTGGGTCGGCCCGGCGAGGGTCCCCGCGAAGCCCAGGCCGAAGAGGATCGCCGCCACGAGGAGGAGGCGCAGCCCGTACGCGTACGCGAGCGCGCCGCAGAATGCCGCCCAGGCCAGGAGCGCGGCCGGCGGGAAGGCGGTGTTGAAGAGGCCCGCCAGGACGGGCAGCCCGATGGCGAACGACGCGCCCGCCAGGAGGCCGAGGAGAAGCGTGACGTAGAGGGTCTTCTCGCGGCGTGCCGCCAGCTCCATCCCGGCGACGAGGAAGAGGGGCGCCGCGACGACGACGCCCGCCTGGAGCGCGACCGGCATTCCTCCCCAGAAGCGGTAGAGGAACGTGTAGAGCGCCGCGGCCAGGGCGAGGGCGCCGAGAAGCGTGGCGACCTTCATCCCCGCGGAGAGCCTCTTCTGCCGTGCGGTCCGGTCGACGTCGAACGCCCTCGCCAGCTGTTCGAGGAGGGCGGTGTGGTGGCGCTCGAGCGCGACGCGCTGCTCTTTCGTCAGCAGGAGGACGCCTTCGCCCTCGACCGCGGCGAGCTCCTCCCGGAACGCGCCGATCCGGTCGGCCCGTTGCTGGGCCTCCTCGCGGGAGGTGGCGGGTGCTCCCGGGGACGACTCGGTCACGTCTCCTTCGTCTCCTCCGTCTCCATTCTCTCCTCAGTCGGCGGCCGACCTTTCCGCCTCTACTCGTATCGTGGCCAGTCCGGCTGCAGCCGGAAGCCGGGTCCCGTCGTCTCCCCGTCGTGGTGAAGGGTGAGGCGAAACGGTGCCGGGGCGCTCCGGTCGACGACGACTCCCGCGTCCCCGGTGTCGTCGTAGCTCTGGAAGAGCTGCTCCGAGAGGACCCAGAGCACCGATTGCAGGAAGGTCCTGCAGGAGCCGTCCGCTGCCCTGAGAAGCTCGGGGGAGTCGATGTCGTCCTGGTGGACGCCGTAGAAGCCGGCTTTCCCGCCGCACTCCGGGACCGGGGCGGGCTGGTAGAGAAGGCCGCCGAGCCCGTCGCCGACCTCGGTGTAGAGGAGCGTTCCCGACCGGTAGAGGGCCTTCGTCTTCCCGGAAAGCGCCTTCTCCAGATCTGCCCGCGGCGTCCCCCACTGTTTCACCATCTGCTCGAACGCGCTCGCGAGCTTCTCGGGACGCTCGAAATACGAATCGCCGAGCTGCGGCACCCCGAAGTCGACGACGAGGCTCGCGTAGTCGGGCGGGAGGGCGTAGCCGAGCCTCTTCTCGGCCGCCGCGACGGCCGCCGCCGTCCCCTTCTCTCCCGCGTCGACGAGGTACGTGGACTCTTCGACCAGACCTCCCGACGCCTTCTCGAAGGCGGGGAGCGCGGCGACGAGGCCCTTCATCCGCGCTCCGATAGGGCGCGAGGCGTCGCGAAGCGGTGCGACCACCGGTCCGAGGTCGAGGACCTTCCAGGACTGCGTCCCTTTCGATACCTGCCGCCCCTTCGTCCAGTGTTTCCAGCGGACCTCGCCGGAGAGCCGGATCGCGTTCACGCCGGCCGGAACGGGAATGGTGCACGCCTCCCGGCTCTTCCCGTCCCCCTTCAGGACGATGACGCAGGGGGGCGCCCCGGCGACTTCCAGCGTCACGGTTCCCGACCGTTCCTCGGCGTGATGGACGTCGACCCGGATCGAAGGGGGAGTGGCGGAGACAGGGGAGGAAGCGGCGAGGGAGAGGCTCGCCGCCGCGGCGGAAAGGGAGACGCGGAAGAGGTCTTTCATCGTCACCTCGAGCGCGCGGCGCGCGCGAACTGATCGTCGAAGCGTCTTGAGTAGGGGACGAGGAAGCGCCTCCGCCGGTGCGGCTCCGTCTGCCGGACCGCGTTGAAGCCGGCCGCGGTGACGATCCGCTCGGCCGCGGCGAAGAGGCCCGCCGCCGGAAAGCGATCGAGCCACGTGACGTCCGGCGGGAGGTCCCCGGGCCTCTCCGGCGAGGCGAGGACGAGCCGGGCCGGACCTGGGGAAGCACGGAGGAGCTCGCGAGCGCAGGCGAGGAGGTCGGCCGTCTCCTCGTCGGGTCCGCCGTGGACGACGAGGGCGTAGGGCGGCTCGACCGGATCCTGGGCGGCGGACGGGGGATCGACGAGGTCGAGGGGGAGGAGTTCGCCCGAGGCGGCCCCGAGCGCGCGCCGGTGCTCCCCGTGCAGCTCCTCGAGGACGAACGTCCTTTCGAAGCGCGGCAGGCGGGAGGAGGCGTCGGCGGCGTACCGCTCCCACCGGAGGAGGCGCGCCACGTGCCAGAGCTCGAGGCCGGCGGGCGCGTGGAAGGCCGCGAGCTCGCCGAGGAGCCCGGCCGGGAAGGCGTCGACGACGAGGCGGCGGACGCCGAGCCCGGCGATCGTCCGCTCGAGGAGCTCTCGCAGCCCTTCGGGGTCGCCGTCGAGCCCGGCCGGGACCTTCACGACGGGGAGGCCGCCCGTCACGCGCGGGTCGTCGGCGAATCGGGACGACGCGAAGAGCGTCGCCCCCTCGCCGAGGCCGGTCGTGTGGAGGAAGGCGCGGGCGCGCGTGAGGTGGCCGAGGCCGCCCCCCATCGCGTAGTAGAGGAGCATCCGCCAGCGCTTCAGCGGCGGCGAGCGAGGATCTCCGCCATCAGGATCGCCCGGTGCTCCTCGGGGATCCGGTCGAGGGCGAGAACTCCGAACGAGGCGGTGCGACGCCGGGGGGACGAGCACTCGAAGAGCTCAATGCCGGCGACGCTCTTCACCTTCGTCTTGTCCGGGTAGAAGCGGACCTCGGCGATCTCCTTATCGGAGGCGTCGACGACCTTGACCTTGTCTTCGTACTTCGTCTTCAGCGACCAGGGGTTCTGGTTCTCCTCGTTGTCGCTGACCTTGATCTTGTCGGCGTCGAGCTTGACCTTCCAGAGGAGCTTGCCGTCGCTCGTTCTCAGCTTGAAGCCGTTCTCCCCCGGCTTCACCTCGCAGAGTTCCGCTCCGCCCGAGGCGCGGCGGTATTTCCGCTTCTCGCCCTTCGGTTCGCCGACGAGGCGCTCGCCCGAGGGGAGGAGGATCTCGAGGGTGTTTCCCTTCTCGACGACGGTGAAGCTCTTCGAACCGCCGGCCGAACGGACGACGACGGTGTTCGGGTCGGCCGCGGGCGCGGCGGGGGGCGCGGACGTGGCGGGCCCGGAAGGGATCGCGGCGAGGGCGACGACGAGGCCGAGGAACGGAAGAAGGGGACGACGCATGTTTCAGCTCTCCTTGAGGGAGGTCGCGGCCGCGCGGCGCGGCGCGCGGCCGGCGGTTTCGCCGAGGAGCTTCACGTACCTCGAGGCTTCGAGGTCGTGGCGATAGTCGTGGAGGATCGTGGCCCGGAGCTTCTCGCCCATGCGGCGAAGCGCTTCGATCGGAACGCTGGCGGCCTCCACGAGCGCGCGCCGGCACTCGTGGACGTCGCCGGGGGGGAAGGTCAGGGAGTTCTCGCCGCCTTCGAGGACGTCCGCCATGCCGCCCGCCGTCGAGGCGACCGGCGGGACGCCGAGCGCGCCCGCCTCGAGGAGGACGTTCGGCATGCCGTCGTAGTAGGACGGGATGACGACCGCGTCGCACGCGGCGTAGTAGGGGAGGAGCTCGAACCGGTCCGTGAACGGAACGTGGCTCCAGGAGACGGCGGACTCGATCGACTGCAGGTGCGCGAGCATCTCCGGTTCCGCGTCGCCCACGATGAGGAGGTGGAGCCGGCCGTCGATGCCCGCGCGCCGGAGCGCGTCGAGGAAGAACGCCCCCCCCTTTTTCTGCTTGAGGTGGCCGAACATCCCGAGGACGCGCTTGCCCTCGCTCACGTGCTCGGCGCGCCAGCGCGCGGCCCGCTCGAGGTCGTGCGGAACGAGGGCCCACTCCGCCGGGTCGATGCCGTTGGGAATGAAGCGGGTCTCGACCGCGGGGAAGAGGGCCTCGACCTTCCGCTGGTGGTCCCGCGTGACGGTGGCGACGGCGGCGGAGCGCTCGAGCGCGTCCCGCAGCACCCAGCCGCGCCGGAGGGAGAAGAGCCCGGTGTCGAAGTCGTTTCCCCGAAGGAGCGTGACGAGCGGGACGCCGAGCCAGGCAGCGACGGCCGGGCCGGCGAGGACGGGCGTCGCCCCCCCGAAGGCGACGACGTGACTCGGCCTGTCGGGAAGGCGGGAGACCTCGTTCCAGAGGAGGTTGATGGCGTGGGACGGATCCTCGTCGAAGGGCGCGGTGAGGAGGAGGCCTCCCTCCTGCCGCTCGAGACGGGCGCGGTGCTCCCGCCTCCCGAGGTGCGCGACGTCGACGGGAAGGCCCGTGGCGCGAAGGGCGCGGACGATCCGGTCGCACGACTGCGCCATCCCGCCCCGGTCGGGCGGGTAGTTCTCGGTGAGGACGAGCGGGCGCAACGTCAGCTGTCCCCGAACCCCGCGGCCGGCTCCTCGGCCTCGGACCCGCCGGAGTCCGTCTCGTCGAAGGAGCGGGTGTCGTAGCTGTCGTAGTAGGTACTGTGGCGCGAGCCGGCGTAGATCGGGGCGTAGCCAGAGGAGTAGAAACGGTGCCGGGCGCCGTAGGTCCACTCGTCGTCGAGCGGCGCCTCGCCGGCGGGGGCCGCCCCCTTGGCGCCCGGCTCCCCTTCCGGCTGCTGCGCGGCGCGGGCGTGGCAGTCGAGGCATTCGGTGAAGCCGCTCGCCGGCGAGAGGTGTCGGGTGCAGACCGCCCGGCCGCACGCCGAGCAGCTCGAGGCCGGCGCCCCGTCGCAGTCGCGCAGGGAGAAGAACCCGCTCTTGCACTCGCAACCGCTCATGACGCGCTCCCCGCCGCCGCCGCCGGGCGGACGCGCTTGTAGGCCTCGGAAATGATGTCGAAGATCTCCGCGGGTGCGATCGGGTCGATCGACTTCGACTTGACCTTCTTGGCGAGCTTCAGCGTCGTCCGCTTCTCGCTCTCGCGGACCTTCACCTTCTCCCCCTCGTCCGCGGGGAGGTTCGTCACGGCGTACTCCTTGTGCGGCAGGGCGATGGTGACGTTGATCGTGCTGAGCTTGCGGTACTTCGTCTTCGTCTTGTGCTTTCCGCGCGCGGTCTTCTTCGTGCGGGCGCTCTCGACGACGTCGTCCGTCACGTCCCACTGCAGGAGGCTCCCGTCGGCGAGCCGCGTCCCTCCGCCGAACCAGGGATCCACGAAGGTCGTGTCGACGACCTTGTAGTAGGCGCCTTCCTTGTAGGGCTTCCCCGTGCCGGTCTTCTTCGGCTTCGCGGTGGGGGCCGAGAGGTCGAGCCTCACGTTCATCGTCGCGCCCGCCTCCATGTCCTCCTTCAGGACGGCGAAGAGGGGCATCGCGACCTGGCGGAAGTTGTTCGAGAGGTCGAGCTTGCCGAGCTTCAGGACCGTGACGAGGAGGAAGATCGCCCCGCCGAGCGAAAGAAGGAGGAGCGGCGCGACGAGCCAGACCTCGTTCAGGATCAGGATCAGGAAGACGAACGACAGGACGAAGAGCGCGCCCGTCGAGCAGCCCATCGGGGTCCGCGACTTGTCGCTCAGCCGGTCGTACTCGGCGATCGGCCGGAGGAGCCCGATGAGGGCTCCGGGCTCGAACTCGCCGGAAACCTGCTTGGTCTCCAGCAGCGCCTTCTGCTCAGGCGAGAGCGATTTGAACGCCTTGAGAGCCTCGAACATGCTGGTCCTCCGCGTTTGGTTTCGTGTGAGAAGGTGCCGCTGCCCGGGATCGCAGCGAACGGTAGACGCCTTTCAGGAGGTCGAGGGAGCGGTCCCAGGTGAAGTCCCGCGCGGCCCGCTCGCGGGCCGCGGCGGACATCCGCGCGCGGTGCTCGGGGAGGTGGAGGAGGAGGCGGATCGCGCGGGCGAGGTCGGCCGGCCGGTCGGGCGCGACGAGGCGCCCCTCGACCCCGTCCGTGACGATCTCGCGGACCGGCGGGAGGTCGGAGGCGACGACCGGGACGCCCGCGGCGAGCGACTCGAGGATCTTCAGCGGCGCGCACCCCTGCTCGACGTTGCGGGAGCAGGCGCGAAGGGGCGCGACGGAGAGGAGGGCGTTGCCGAGCCAGGGCTCGAGCTCGGACGAGGGGAGCTCCCAGCGCCAGAGGACCCGCCCGGCGATACCGAGCTTCTCGGCGCGCTTTTCCGCGGCACGGGCCTGCCGGGACCGCCCGGAGCCGCAGACGACGAGGCGGAGCGTCTCGAGGTCGGCGAGGCGGGCGAACGCGCCCAGCAGCGTGTCGACTCCCTGCCACGGCTGGAGCGCCCCGAAGTAGATCAGGTACTCGTCCGGCGCCTCGAAGGGGCGGGGAAGGGGGGGGACGGGGTCGGCGCCGTTCGGCACGACGTCGACCTTCGACGCCGGGATTCCGCCGGACACGAGGAGGTCGCGCGTCGTGCGGGACGGGGTGACGATCCGGTCGGCGGCTTCGAGGCAGAAGCGCTCGGCCGCCTGGACCTTCTCGAGGGTCCTCGGCGCGATCGAGGGATAGGCGTAGGGAAGCTCGATGGAGGGGAGCGCGTTGACCTCGAAGACGGTGGCGTACCGGTGGTGCCGCTCGAGGATAGGGACTCCCGACCAGGGGTCGCGGAAGTGGCAGATCTCGAGGCCATCCTCCGCCTCGTCGAGGAGACGGGCGAGGTGCTCGCCGAAGGCGACGGCCCGCTCGAGGAAGTTCGGGAGCGGCGTGGAGAAACGGACGATCTCGACGTCGTCCTCGACCTGGTGAACCGGGAGCCTCTCGTCGCCGAGAACGTAGAGAAGGCCGCCTCCGAACTCCTCGAACAGGGCGGGAGCGAAGCGCGCGATGTGCGCGGAAGCGCCCTTCCGCGTCGGAAAGCGGTCGAACGCGGCATAGAGCGCGCGGGGGCGTCGGGTCAGTAGCATTCGGTTCGGTTGGGCGGAGGATAGCGGAAGGCCCGCTCCCGTGGCACCGGCGTTACGATGCCCGGTCGCTGGAGCGAGAAATGACCGATTCGGACGCCTCCTCCCCTTCGCCCTTCCCCGGCGGCGTCATCGCCTGCCGGGCCTACCGCGACGGCCTCCGCGTCTCGGAGGTGCCGATCGACGGGATCCCGGCCGCGCTCGGGAACCCCGGCTGGTTTCTCTGGATCGGGCTCTACGAGCCGTCGGAAGAGCTGCTGAGAACCGTGCAGGACGCCCTGGGCCTCCACGACCTGGCCGTCGAGGACGCTCACGCCGCCCACCAGAGGACGAAGCTCGACACCTACGACGACTCCCTCTTCCTCGTCCTCCGGACGGTCCGGCTCGAGGGCGAGCCTCGCCGCCTCGAGTTCGGCGAGACGCACATCTTCGTCTCGAAGCGCTACCTCGTCTCCGTGCGGCACGGATCGCTCCAGAACCACCTCGGCGTGAGGGCCCGCTGCGAGGCGGTCCCGACGCAGCTGGCCCGGGGCTCCGGCTTCGTCCTGCACGCCCTGATGGACTTCATCGTCGACCAGTACTTCCCCGTCGTCGAGGTCCTGGAAAAGGAGCTCCTCTCGCTCGAGGAGGAGATCTTCGCGGGGCGCTTCTCGAGCGAGATCACGAGCCGCCTCTACCGGCTCATGCGGGACCTCGTCTCGGTCCGGCGGGCCGTGTCGCCGCTCACCGACGTGTCGAGCCACCTCGCGCGGGTCGACTGCCCGGTCATTCCCGCCGAGACGCGCCCCTACTTCCAGGACGTCAACGACCACGTCCTCCGGATCAACGAGCTGATCGACACGGTGCACCAGCTCTCGGCGACGGCCCTCAACGCCCACCTCGCCCTCGCCTCCGTCTCGCAGAACGAGGACACCAAGCGCCTCGCGGCCTGGGCCGCCATCCTGGCCGTCCCGACGATGATCGCGGGGCTCTACGGGATGAACTTCGAGAACATCCCCGAGCTCCACTGGAGGCTCGGGTACCCGGTCGCGATGGTCTTCATGTCCGTCGTCTGCGCGCTGCTCTACCGGGGCTTCAAGAAGTCGGGCTGGCTGTAGGGGCGGGGAGGGCGGCGAGGCCGGCGCCGAGCTTCTTCACGATCGAGGCGAGGTCGTGGTCACCGGCTCTCTCCGCCGGGCGCCCCGAGCGCCCCGGGGGCGACGGAGCGGATGTGGAGGTCTCGCTGCGGGAAGGGGACCTCGATCTTCTCCCTCTCGAGCTCCTCGCTCACGGCCCGCTTCAGATCGCTGAGGACCTTCGGCGACTCGTCCATCCTCACCCAGACGCGGAGCGTCCAGTCGAGGGCGCTGTCGCCGAAGCTCTGGAAGAACGCCTCGGGAGGCGTCGTCGTGTGAACGCCCGGGGTCCTCCGGGCGGCGGCGAGGAGCGCCTGGGCCGTCGTCTCGAGGGGCGAGCCGTACGCGACGCCGACGGAGACGTCGAAGCGCCGGTCGGGATTCGCGCCGGTCCAGTTGGTCACGGGCTTGCTGATCAGGTCGGCGTTGGGAACGATGACGTCGGCCCCGTCGAAGGTGCGGACCGTCGACGCCCGGATCCCGATCTGCGTCACGGTCCCCGACGCCCCGGGGACGTCCACGGCGTCGCCGACCTGGATGGGCCTCTCGAAGAGGAGGATGAGCCCGGAAATGAAGTTGCTCACGATGTTCTGCAGGCCGAAGCCGATGCCGACGCCGAGGGCGCCGGCGACGAAGCCGAAGGTCGTCAGGTCGATGCCGGCGACGCCCGCGGCCAGGACGAAGCCCCCGACGAGGAGAAGGTAGCGCGTGATCCCGGAGATCGCGACGGCCGTCCCTCTCCGGAGGTCGAACCGCGGGAGGACCTCCTCCGCGAGCAGAAACCCGAGGAGCCGGGAGACGAGCACCGAGATCCAGAGGACGAGGGCGAAGCCGAGGAGGGAGCCCGGCGAGATCGTGATCGACCCGACCTTCGCCTTCGCACCGAGGAACCCGGCGAAGAGGGAGCCGAGCCAGGGTCCGATGCCGAACGCCTTGACGGAGATGGCGAGGACGACGAGGACGCCGAGGACGCGGAGCGCGGCGAGGCAGCTCTCGGCGACGACGTCGGCGTGCTCGCGAACCATCCGCAGGCCCTGCGCCGGCTCCGACGCGAGGAGGCTCCGGATCAGGCCGGCGGCGACGAGGTAGGCCGCCACGAGCATGGCGATCCCGCCGAGCGTCCCGAGGGCGCCGCTGCCGAGGACCGTGGCGAGCCCGACGCGGCCGACGAGCATTCCCGCGGTGGCCAGGCCGAGGCAGCCGGAGAGGAGCCACAGGACCGCCTTGAGGACCCCCGCGGCCCGGCCCCCTCCCGCGTGGCCGGAGAGGCGGCCCTGGTAGAGGTCGAGCGCGAGGACGACGGCGAGAGGCCCGGTCTGGAGGACGGTCGTGAGGCGGTCGGTGAAGGGGAGCGCGCCGAGGGCGCCCGCCAGGGGAGTGACGGCGAGCGAGGCGGCGAGGACCCAGACCGTGCGGCGCACGGCCGGGCCGAGCACCTTGACGATGACCCACGCCGCCGCGGGCGCTCCGGGAAGCCACGCGAGGTCATAGATGATGGCCGGGGGCTCGGGGGAGAGGACGACGAGGGCCAGGACGGTGACCGGGATCCCGGCCGCCAGGGGGCTCTCCATGAAACGAACGCCCGCGGCCGCGGACGGATCGCTGGCGGCACGGCGATGTGCTCCCGGGCGGAGCCGGTGGAGGAGGAGGACCGTCCCTCCGAGAAAGACGATCGTCAGGAGGAGGATCCTCGGGAGGTTGGACTCGAACCACCTGCGGACGCGCAGGGTGTCCCGCGAGAGGCGGGCGGCCATCAGGGTCCGGGCCTCCTGGCCGCTGATCCCGAGGTTCCAGATCGGCTCCTCCAGAGACGCCGCGAAGCGCCTCCGGGACTCGACGAAACGCTGCTGCGTGTCGGCCGTCATCGCGGCGGCGCCTCCGCGCGCCTCGGCGAGCTTGTCGACGAGCACGAGGAGCTGGGTCCGTCTCCGGGCCAGCTGGGCCGCGAGGTCGTCGAGCTGGGCGCGGCAGACTCCGGCGCGCAGGCGCAGGGCGGGCGGCACGCCGGCCTGTTCCGCCAGCAGAGCGAACGCTTCGAAGGTCGCCTTCAGCTCGTCGACCTGGCGCGTGCCTGCCTCGATCTGGTGGAGCCGGGTCCCGACGACCTCTCCCGCATCCCGCACCGAACGGGTCGTGGCCGCGAGACGCCGGGAGACCTCGGTCAGCTCGTCGAGCGGAAGCCCGTCGACGCGGGTGCGGAGGCGTCCGACCCGTCGCAACGCCGCGTCGAGCGCCGCCGTCGCCTCCAGCTCGGCGTCATCGACGGGAATTGCCCTCTCGACCTCCTCCCGGAGAGTCTCGAGGCGCGCGACAGCCTCGGGCATCTCCCCGAGGGAGGCGGGGACGGTCGTCTTCGCGGGCGGCGCTGCCCGGACGCCACCGAGGGCTTCGTCGGCCTTCCGCAGGGCCGCGGACGCCGGGTCGCTTCCCTGTGGTCCGCAGGACAGGAGCGGGAGGGCCGCAAGGAGTGCAGTCGCGAGCTTGGCCCGGAGACGGGATCGGCGAGGCGACGACGTATTCACGTGAGTCGAGTCTAGGCGACCTCCTCCCGGCGGCGTCGGGCGAACCGCTGGCGGGGTGCGAGAAGGAAGACCCCCGGCGGGCGCCGTCCGCCTCTGGACGCCGCCGGCCAGGGGGGATAGCGGGTCAGTTCTCGCGCCGCAGCGAGGAGAGCGATCCGTTGAGCCCGAAGCGGGAGAGGTCTTCCTGATCGCCGCGGATGCTGACGCACTCGCCGCGGAACTTCGAGTCCGAGCAGAGCTGCCAGGAGCCGCGGATGCGGATCGACCTCGCCCTGTCGTTGAAGCGCTGGTCGTTGAGGTTCGAGGAGGAGCCGTTCACCGTGACCGAGCGGCCGCGGAACCCCGTGCCCTCGTAGAGGATTGCGGTGTCGCGCGAGCCGCCCCCGCCGCCGGAGCCGCCCCATCCGCCGCCCGAGCCGGAGCCGCCCGAGCCGTTCCAGTCGCCGCCGCTCCCGCTGCCGCCGTGGCCGCCGTGTCCGCCGCCGCCCGGTCCGCGCTCCTGGATCGAGCTGATCCGGTCGTTGAGCCCGAGGTCCCGGAGGTCGGGAATGTCGCCATCCACGTCGGTGCATCCGCGGAAATTGGTCTCGCGGCAGACGCGCCAGCGGCCTCCGCTGACCCGTACGGACGAGATCCTGTTGCTCAGCCCCATGTTCGAGAGGTCCCGGATGTCGTCCGAGAAGACCCACGATTTGCCCCGGTAATTGATGTCGCTGTAGACGGTGATACTGAGGCGGCCCCACTCGGACGATCCGCCCCAGCCGCCCCAGTTTCCACCTCCGCCTTCGCGCACGGGACGAAGGCTGGAGATGTTGTCCTGGAAGGGGCTCCCCTGGAGGTTGTCACGCGACCCGTCGAAGGCCTCGCACCGGCCTCCGAAGTTGGGCTGCGTGCACATCAGCCACGAGCCCGACTCGATCGAGAAGCTCGAGATGCTGTTCGAGATTCCCCACTCGCTCAGGTCGTTCACGCCGTGGCGCAGGTTGATGCAGGGCGGCCGCATCCGGGAGTTCTCGCAGACCCGGATCTCCGCCGCCGGAGCGTTCGAAGAGAGGAAGAGGAGGGCGCCGGCAAAGCCGGCAAGGGCGACGAAGCGTGTGACTCGCAGCATGCGCGGAGACTAGTACGAGGGCCAAACCATATTCAAGGCTCTCTTGCGCATTGCTCCCGGGAACCGTGACTCGTGTCGGCATTTTGCCCATTCCTGTAGGCAATTCCAGCAGGCGTCGCTCCTCCCGGTGCGGATCATGGCGAAGACGGCAGGCCCGGGACTTTCGGTTCGGGCCGCGGAGGGACCGCGAGGGCTTCGCGGACCTCGGGCGCGACGGAGCGGATGTGGAGGTCGCGCTGCGGGAAGGGGACCTCGATCCCCGCTTTTTCCAGCTCCTCGCTCACCGCGCACTTCAGGTCGCTGAGAACCTTGGCCGATTCGTCCATCCGCACCCAGACGCGGAGCGTCCAGTCGAGCGAGCTCTCGCCGAAGGCCTGGAAGAAGGCCTCGGCCCGCGGCGTCGCGTGGATCCCCTCCGTTCGGCGGGCGGCCGCGAGGAGAGTCTGGGCGGTCGTCTCGAGCGGCGCGCCGTAGGCGGTCCCGACGGTGACGTCGAACCGCCGGTTCGGGTCGGAGAGGGTCCAGTTGGTGAAGGGCTTGGAGATGAGGTCCCCGTTCGGGACGATGACCTCGGCCCCGTCGAACGTCCGGACGGTCGAGGCCCGGATACCGATCTGTGTGACGGTGCCGGTGGCCCCGGAGACGTCGACGGCGTCCCCGACCTGGATGGGGCGTTCGAAGAGGAGGATGAGGCCCGAGACGAAATTCATGACGATGTTCTGGAGGCCGAGGCCGACGCCGACGCCGAGCGCGCCCGCGAGGAAGCCGATCTTCGACAGGTCGATCCCGGCCGCTCCCGCCGCCAGGACGAAGCCCGCGAAGAGGACGAGGTAGCGCGTCGTCATCGAGATGGCGAAGGCGACGCCGCGACCGAGGTCGAGCCGTGGGAGGACCTCTTCCGAAAGGAGGAAGCCGAGGACGCGCGCGACGAACGCGGTCGTCGCGAGGACGACGAGGAACGCGAAGATCGAGCCCCCGGAGATCGAGAGGGAGCCGATCGTCAGCCTCGCTTCGAGAAGGCGCGAGAAGACGCGATCGACCGGGCCGAGGAGCCGGAAGGACGAGAGGGCGACGGCGCCGACCAGCAGGGCGATGGCGAGGTGGAACCCGCGGAGGATGGTCGAGCCGACGAGCCTCGAGTGATTCGCGGCGATCCGGAGCTTCTGTGCGGCCCGGGAGGAGAGGACGGACCAGAGGATCCCCTCGAAGACGAGGACCACGGCGAGGAGCAGGAAGACGGCGCCCAGGGTCCCGAGTGCTCCGGTGCTGAGGACCGCGGTGACTCTGGCCCATCCGGCGAGGCTCCCGACGGCCGCGATGGCCAGGCACGCCGAGAGCGCCCAGCCCGCCGACCTGAGGAGGGTCACCATCCTGCCCGTCGCGGTGCCGGCGAAACGGCGGGCGTGCAGGTCGAGAGCGAGGGCGACGGCGAGCGGAGCGGTCTGGAGGACGAGGGTGAGGCGGTCGGTGAGCGGGTGGCCTCCGAGGATGGTCCGCACGGGGCCGAGGGCGAGCGAAGCGGCGAGCACCCAGGCCGTGCGCGCCACCCGGGGTCCGATCATCCTCGTCAGCACCCACGCGGCCGCCGGGGCGACCACGAACCACTTCAGCCTGTATACGAGGTCGGGGGCCTGCGGCGCCGTCACGAGAAGAATAACTACGGTGACGAGGGTGGCCGACGCCAGGGGGCTCTCCATGAGGCGGAGGGTCGGCAGCGCCGACGGGTCGCTCTCGGCCCGGCGCGCGACGCCGGGGCGGAGGCGGCGGAGGAGGAGGATCGTTCCGCCGAAGGCGACGAGTGTGACGAGGATAAGGGCTCCCGCCAGCGGGCGAGCCCATTCCCGGATGCGCCGCGCCTCCCGCTTGACGCGTTCGGAGGTCACCGCCCGGACCTCGCGCCAGGAGACGTCGAGGCTCCAGATCGGCTGGTCCGAGCCAGTGGCCAGCCGGGCCTCGGCCAGCGCGAGGTGCCTCTCCGTCTCGGCACGCAGAGAGGCGGCCTTTCCGGTCACCTCCGCGAGCTTTCCGACGAGGACGAGAAGCTCGTCGCGCCTCGACTTGAGCCGGATTGCCAGCTCGTCGAGCACGGCCCTGCTGATGCCGGCCCGGAGGCGGATCGCCGCCGGGGCTTCGGTCTTTCCCGCGAGCTCGGCGAGGGTGTCGAAGGTGGCCTGCATCTCGGCGACCCGCCGCGCTTCCTTCTCGACCTTTCGGAGCCGGTCAGAGACGACGGCGCCGTTGGAGGCCACCCAGCGGTCCGCCGTCGCCGCGATCCGGGAGACCTCGACGAGATCGTCGTACGGCAGCTCGGTGGCGCGGGTCCGGAGCTGCTCCGTTCCTTTCAGGGTCGACTCGAGCCCCGCCGCCGCCGCGCGTTCGACCTTGTCCGCGACGAGCACCGCTTCGACGTCCTGGCGCAGGACCTCGAGCCGGCCGACGGCCTGCGGAAGCTCGCCGAGCGAGATGGACGGAGCCGGCGTAGCCGTGGGCTCGGCCTCGGACGCCGAAGCCGGCGCCGCGGCGCCGGTCTCGGCGCTCGAGGAGGGCGCGGCCGTTTCGCTCCCCGGCGGCGAGCAGGCTCCGAGTAGCAGCGAGGTCGCGAAGAGGGCCGCTCGAAGAGGAAGACGAGCGGCCCGGCGACGGGACGGGGCTGGCAGGAGGTGGGCTCTGAGCACGCGAGATTATCCTTCCGGGGCGGGTCCCGACCCGGCGCCGGGACCTGCGATCAGTACTCGAGGACCTTGTCCACCTTCAGGACCCAGCCGACCTCGCCCTGCCGGAGCTTGTACTGGATCTGACGCGTCTTGCCGCTGGGGGCCTCGGCGTCCTTCCCCTTCCCGTAGATCGGGAACCGGCGCACGAGGGTGCTTTCGACGACGGCCATGTCGTCGTGTCCCCGGTACCCCTTGGTGGCGGTGTCCCCCGGGCTTTCGGACAGCTCGGGGAGGTAGATCTGGCCGAGCGACTTCTTCTTGTTCGCGCTGTAGGCGACGAGGGAGAGGCGCCGGCTCCCGGTGGACTTGACGTAGACGTAGATCTCGGGCGACTGGTCGACGTTGAGGTCGGCGACCTCGGCTCCGACGACGAGGCCGTCGACCTCCCGGGTCATCGGCGAGTTGTCGATCTCGAGCCCGGCCGGGGCGACCTGGACCGTGTTCCCCGTCGCGGTGCCCGGGCTCGTGACCCGGAACGAGATGCCGAGGAGCTCGAGCTTGCTGTCGAACGGGCCCGGCTTCGGCTCGCCCGTGGACCCGCCCGCCGGCGCGACGGCGGCGGCCGGCGCCGCGCCGACGACGGAGACGGTCAGGCTGTACTTCGAGGACTCGTTGCGCCTCGCCGCGGCGCGCATCAGGTAGACGCGGATCGTGTAGTCGCCGTCGGCCGGGAGCTTCCCCTCGAACCGCGAACCCGACGTGGACCCGACGAAGATGGCGGTCTCGCTCCCGGGCGGGAGGACGTTGAAGTAGTTCATCCCGTTGCTGGCCTTCAGCTCGACCTTCATCTGCTGTCCGGCCCGCGCCTGGACGATGTAGTCGACGTCGGAGCCGCCCTTGAGGGTCCCCTGGACCGTCGCCTTCGTCGCGCCCTTGGCGAAGTGGATCGGCTTCTTGGGGATTCCGTCCTGGGCGAGGGCGGGCAGGGCGAGGAGGAGGGCCGCGGCCCCGGCGGCCAGCCAGATTCTCTTGCGGGGTTCGATCATTTCATCACCTCTGTTCCATTTCGTTCCTGGCGTTCTCTCGGATTCCCTTTTGCCGCCAGATCGAGGCGCGGCCCCTGGCTTCGAGCCACATCGGATCGCCGGGCCGGATGCCGAAGGCCGCGTGGAAGCCCCGTTCGTGCCGGGAGGGGGCCAGCATCCGCCAGAGGCCTGGCGGTGCCCTGCCGTGGCCTTGCCCGAGCGGGCGGCACGCGCGGCTGCGTCTCCCTGCGCTATCCTCCGCCCCCGATGCGCTGGTCCAACTACCTCCTCTCCACCCTCCGCGAAGCCCCCGGCGATGCCGAGGTCGTCTCCCACAAGCTCCTCGCCCGCGCGGGGATGCTCATGAAGGTCGCCGCCGGCATCTACTCCTTCACGCCGATGGGGTTCCGGTCGCTCAAGAAGATGATCGAGATCGTCCGCGAGGAGATGGACCGGACGGGAGCCCTCGAGGTCGACCTGCCGATCGCGCAGCCGAAGGAGCTCTGGGTCGAGTCGGGGCGGTGGGACCGCTACATCAACGACGGCATCCTCTTCCACCTCGAGGACCGCAAGGCGACCGAGTTCGCCCTCGCGCCGACGGCCGAGGAAGCCGTGACCGACATGGTCCGCCGGTCGGTCACCTCGTGGCGGCAGCTGCCGTTCAATCTCTACCAGATCCGGACGAAGTTCCGCGACGAGATTCGCCCCCGCTTCGGCCTCCTCCGCGGGCGCGAGTTCCTGATGAAGGACTCCTACTCCTTCGACGTCGACCAGAAGGGCCTCGACGCCCACTACGTGAAGATGGAGAAGGCCTACCGGACGATCTTCGAGCGCTGCGGTCTCGAGTACGCGCTCGTCCAGGCCGACTCGGGCGCCATCGGCGGCTCGGCCTCCGAGGAGTTCATGGTCGTCGCCGACACCGGCGAGGACGCGCTCGTCTTCTCCGAGGACGGCCAGTACGGCGCGAACGTCGAGAAGGCGATCACGGCGCCGCTCCCCGAGCCGTGGGCCGAAGAAGAAGAGAAGCCGTTCGGCAGGGCCGACTCCCCGACTCCCGGCATCGTCTCGAGCGAAGGCCAGGCGAAGCACCTCGGCACGACCGTCGACCGGATCACGAACACGATGCTCTACGAGGCGATCCGCGCCGACGAGACGTCGTTCGTCTGCGCGATCCTCATCCGGGGCGACCTGACGATCAACGAGGTGAAGCTCCCCAAGGCGCTCGGCGTCGCCCACGTGCGGCTCGTCCCCGAGGAGAGGCTTCCCGAGATCGCCGGCTGCAAGCCGGGCTTCATCGGGCCGATCGGCCTGAATGCCCCGAAGGGGCAGGCCGAGGTCCCCGTCTACGTCGACCGGACCATGGAGAACGCCCGCAACGTCTGGTGCGGCGCGAACGCCGACGGCCTCCACCACTCGGGCTTCTCCGTGAAGCGCGATGTGAAGGTCGCGGGCGTCCTCGAGGTCGCCACGGCGCGCGAGGGAGATCCGTCGCCCACGGGCACCGGCGTCCTCCACATCAAGCGCGGCATCGAGGTCGGCCACATCTTCAAGCTCGGCACGAAGTACTCCGAGGCGATGAAGTGCGAGGTCGCCGACCCGCAGCAGAAGTCGATCCCTCTCACCATGGGCTGCTACGGCCTCGGCATCGGCCGGACCGTCGCCGCCGCCGTCGAGCAGAACCACGACGGCGACGGGATCATCTGGCCCGTCCCGCTCGCGCCGTTCGCCGTCGCCGTCCTCTCTCTCCAGCGGGACAAGGAAGTCCTCGACGCGTCCGAGAAGCTCTACGAGGAGCTGAAGTCGGCCGGCGTGGAGGTCTTCTGGGACGACCGCGACGAGCGTCCTGGCGTGAAGTTCAAGGACGCCGACCTGATCGGCTTCCCCGTCCGCATCGTCATCGGCAGCAAGGCCCTCGCGAAGGGGGTCGTCGAGGTCTCCACGCGGCGCGAGAAGAAGGCCGAAGGCGTGCCGCCCGAGAAGGTCGTCGAGGTCGTCAAGGCGACGCTCGCCGCGGGCGCCAAGACGCTCGCGCTCTGATTCCGAGGAGGCTGGAACATGAAGAAGACCGCAAAGTCAGTCGTCCGGATCGTCCTTTTTGCCGCACTCGTGACGGCGCCCGTCGTCCTCGCGGCCGAGAAGGCCGCACCTCCGAAGGCCGCCCCACAGGCAGCGAAGGCCCAGCCTACGGCTGTCCCTGCGCCTGCGCCGAAGCCGACGCTGATCTTCTTCCTGAATCCGGCCGGTCGGCCGTGCCAGATGCAGGACCAGATCCTCGCCGAGAGCAAGGCGCAGTGGGAGCCGCTCGCGACGCTCCGCTATGTCCGCACCGACACGGCGGCCGACCAGGACGTCTTCTACAAGTACGGCGTCCGGTCCCTCCCGAACCTCATCCTCGTTGGGCCGGACGGCAAGGAGCTCAAGCGCTACTCGCCGGGGATCCAGTCCGCCGACTCCGTCCTCTCCGGCATCCGCGCCGGCTCGGGCCGCTGACCCCGGGGAACGATCGCTTGGAGGAGCTGGCCGGATTCAGCCTGGCGAACGCGCTCTTCGCCATCGGGGCGGGGCTCCTGAGCATCGCCTCGCCGTGCGTCCTCCCGGTCCTGCCGATCGTCATGGCGGGCCAGCCGGGCGAGCACCGGCTCCGCCCGGTGGCGATCGTATCGGGCCTCATGGCGACGTTCGTCCTGATGGGGGTCCTTTCGTCCCTCTTCGGGTCGATCGTCGGGCCTCTCCTCGTAAGGCTCGAGAAGCCCGTCGCGATCCTCATCGGTGTCGTCGGGATTCTCGTCCTCCTCGACTGGAACCCGTTCAAGCGGCTCCGCATCGGCGTCCACTCGGAACGCAGGAAGGGCCTCTGGTCGGGAGCCCTCCTCGGCGCCTCCCTCGGCCTCGTCTGGATCCCGTGCGTCGGCCCCTTCCTCAGCGCGATCCTCGGGATGGTCGCGGCGCGGGCCCAGGTCGGAGAGGCCGTCGCCCTCCTCGTCTTCTACAGCCTCGGCTTCGCCCTCCCGATGCTCGTGGCCGGCTACGCCTCCCAGCTCTTCCGCGAGAAGACCGCCTTCCTCAAGACCCACCCGCTCGCGGTGCGGATCGCGAGCGGGGCGCTCCTCGTCGCCCTCTCGGTCTGGATCCTCGCCAAGGGGCTCTACTCGACGCCCTGGTGAGCCGCGGGGGAAGGCCGCGGGGGCGGCAGCGTCGTCGCGCCGTACGATCGGGACGAATGAACGAACCCATCCCACCGCCGCCGGTCGACCGTGCGCCCGAATGCCCGGCGCTCCGGACGAAGGGGCCGCACCCGTGGCGCCTCGTCGACGAGGGCGAGGCTCGCACCGACCTCTCCTTCGAGCGCGCCCTTTGGGATTTCTCCGGCCGGCCCCTCGGCCCTTCGCGGGAGATCGTTCGCCTCGAGGGCGCCGGCCTCGGGCCCTGGCCCCGCCTCGCGCTCGCCGGGTACGTCCTCCTCGAGAAGCTCTCACCGGCCGACGTCGGCGCTCTCGCCGACGAACTGCGCGCCGCGGGGGGCGAGCCGGTAGGTTCCCTCCCGGAGCTTCTCTTCGCCCTCGGTCCCGACGCGCGGCGCGCCCTCGACGACCCGATGGATGGCGTCCTCACGGGGCCGCTGCAGGGAGCCCTCGCGGGGCCCGGCGCCTCGCTCCTCGACGCGCTCTCTCACCTCGAGGGGAGGCCAGACCCTCGCGACGTCCTCGTCTACGTCGAGGTCTTCGTGCGTTTTCGGCGCGCTCTCCTGGCCCTCGCACTGCGCCTGGCCACCGAGCTTCTCCCGTTCTCCCCGGACCTTCTCGATGGCCGCGTGGAACTCTTCGGCTGGTGGCGCGAGCGTGCCGTGCCAGGTCCGGTGCCGACGGGCGACGGCGGGGAGGTCGTCGTCCCGCTCCCGGCCGGGCTCGAGGAGTCCGCGCGAGGCGCCGCGGCAGCGGCCCTTGGGTCGCTCTTCGCCTCGCTCTGCCGGGACGCGGAGAGGATCGGCCACCCGCGCCGGAGCTTCGACGGGGTACCGGAGGCCGTTGCCGCCGAGCTCCTCGACGGCCTCGCTGGGCTCCTCTTGAACGGCCTGTGCCTGGAGAGGACGCCGCGGCCCGACGACGTCGAGTCGAGGGTCGGCCCCGCGGACCGCCTTCCCACGCGCGCCCGGCACGTGCGGACGGTGAGGATAGGGGGCGCCCCGTTCCATGACGCGCTCGGGCGATTCTTCGCCGTTCCATCGTGCCCTCTCGCGCTTCGAAGGACGGGCCGCATCCTCGAAGTACGACGGACCGGGAGGTGCCCGTTTCCGATGGTGGGCTGGTCGGAGGCGGAGGCCGCCGCGAGCGGCTGAGGCCTCTCCGGCGAGATGCCTCAGGGCGACGACAGAGCCTCCCGCGGCGCGGCGAGTGCAGGTTCGGTGGACAGTCACCCCGTACACTCGTCGCCATGATGTTCCTCGTCGCCGTCCTCCTGGGGCTTGCCCTGCCTGCGACCGCTGCCTCCATGCCCGAGGTGGACCGCTTCGTCGAAGAGAGGATGAAGGGGCACCTCGTGCCGGGACTCGCCCTCGTCGTCATCAAGGACGGCGAAGTGGTGCACCGGAGAGGCTTCGGTGAGCTCGACGAGTCGCGGCCGGTGATCATCGGGTCGCTCAGCAAGGCAATCACCGCGACCGCCGTGCTGCAGCTCGTCGACGGAGGGAAGGTCGAGCTCGACGCCCCGATGCAGCGCTACCTCGGCGAGACCCGCTTCGCCGACCCTGCCGCCGCGGCGATCACCGTTCGCCAGCTCCTCAACCAGAGCAGCGGCCTCCCGACCGAGGCCGCGCGGGGAGCAGGCCGCGACGCCACGCTCGCCGAGCACGTCGACGCTCTCCGCGAGGTGCGGCTCGTCGCCGTGCCGGGCGAGCGCCACATCTACTCGAGTCCCAACTACCAGATCCTGGGCCGCATCGTGGAGCTGGTGAGCGGCCAGCCGTTCGGCCGATTCGTGGAGACCCGGATCTTCTCGCCCCTCGGAATGACGGCGAGCGGCGTCGATGCCGCCGCCGTGCCGCGACTCGCGCCCGGCCACAACCTCTGGTGGGGGTTCTCCGGTCCGTCGCCCTACCGTTTCGAGCGGGGCCGCCTTCCGACGGCCTCGATCATCACGACCGCCGACGACCTGTCCCGCTTCGCGCTTTCCCACCTCGGGGTCGGCCCGCAGCTGCTGACTCCCGAATCGCTCGCTCTCGCTCACAGGGGCGCGGCGCAGGCAGAGGGGTTCTCCTACGCGATGGGCTGGCGCGAGGGGACGACGGGCGGCGTGCCGTCGCTGTGGCACGGCGGTGCTCTTCCCTCGTATCGCGGCGCGGTTGTCCTCCTCCCGAAGTCGCGATCTGCAGTCCTCGTGCTGACGAACTCCTCCAGCCTCTTCGCCGATCACACGCGCGAGATTGCCGCCGGGATCGTGACGCTGATCGAAGGGCGGCCCCTGCCCCCGGGTTTCCGGCCGCTCCGAACGACGTACGCGATCCTCGCCGTCCTGTGCGTCGGGGCCGTCGCCCTGCAGCTGCGCTCGCTGCTGCGGGCGGCCCGGCGCGAGGGCAAGGCGCCGAAGCGATCGGCGGTCGTCTTCTTCGATTTCGTTCTCCCGATCGCCGTAGTCCTCCTCCTTCCCCGTCTCACGAAGGTCTCGTACCGGGCCATGTGGGAAGGCGCCCCCGACGTCGTGACGACGGCCGCCGTGCTGCTGCTCCTGGGGCTCTGCACCGGGCTGCTGCGACTGCGCCGGACGGGCTGATCGTCGTCCGGGGCATCCCCCCGGCGTCCGCGTATCCCGAAGGGGCCTGCCCTTACCGGCGATCCGTCGTCGTGGCGGAAACGGAGTGGATCGTCCCCCACGCGCCGACGGCGAGGACCTGGCCGTCCCGCGAGGCGTGGACCGAGTGGAGCTGAACCGGACCGTTCTTCAGGCGCGACCACGCCGTTCCGTTCCAGTGGAGGACCGTCCCCTCGTGGCCGACGGCCCAGACGTCCGAGGCGGAGCGGCCCCAGACGCCCCGGAGGTTGTGCGGCATCGCGCTCTTCATCTGCGTCCAGGCCGTCCCGTCGAAGCGGAGGATCGTGCCGACGTCGCCCACGGCGAAGGCGCCGCCGTCCGGGTCGCACCAGACGTCGCGGAGGGCCCAGGAGACGCCGGACGGCATCGGGTCGGCGGCCCCGTCACCCAGCTTCAGGATCGTCCCTCGCTCTCCGACGGCGAGGACGAGCGGCCCGCTGGCAGAGACGCCGTTCAGCGAGGCGACCGTGCCGCTCGGCACGGGATGCCACCGCGTGCCGTCGTAGCGGAGGACGGTCCCTTTCGCCCCCACTGCCCAGGCCTCGGACTTCGAGGGGGCGGCGACCCCGAAAAGCGCGGTGGTGACCCCGCTCTCCGTCGCGGCCCAGCGCTCTCCGTCGAACGCCACGATCGCCCCCGCGTCGCCGACCGCCACGATCGCGTCCCGCGCGCTGCCGTCGAGCGCCCGGAAGTAGGCCTTCGTCCCGGGGTCGGAGGCGCTCCAGCGGGTGCCGTCGCCGCGCAGGATCGTGCCCGACCCGCCGACGATCCAGGTCTCGCCGTCCGGGGCGGTCCAGATCCCGTTCAGCGTCTCGCGCGTCGTCACAGACGTCCCAGCCGCCACGGGCGTCGCGGCCGTTCCCGCCGCCCCGCCCCCGGAGGCGGCGCTTCCCGCTCCGAAACGGAGGATCGTCCCGAGCGTCCCCGTCGCCAGGACGGTCCGCCCCGGAACTCCCCAGATGCCGGTCAGGATCCTGTCGCTGCCGCTCTCCATCCGGCTCCACCGGGTGCCGTCCCAGTGGAGGATCGTCCCCGCCGTGCCGACGGCGAAGACGTCCTTCCCCGAGCTTCCCCAGAGGCCGCCGAGGAGGATGCCGGGCGCGCTCGCGGCCGCGGGGCTCCAGCGGGAGCCGTCCCAGTGGAGGATCGTGCCGTCCTCGCCCGCGGCCCAGACGCTCTCGGCGGAGGACCCCCACACCGCGGCGAGCGTCCGGGTGGTGCCGCTCGGCGACGGCGACCAGCGGGCGCCGTCGAAGTGGAGGATCGTCCCGCGGCTCCCGACCGCCCAGACGTCCCGGGGCGACGTCCCCCAGACCCCCGTGAGCCAGGGGCCGCCCGACCCGCGGTCTCCGGCGCCCGGCTTGCCGGCCTGCACCTCGAAACGCCGGCCGTCGAAGTGGAGGATCGTGCCGTTGAAGCCGACGAAGAAGATGTCCCGCTCCGAGGTCCCCCAGGCGGCGTAGAGGCGTTCGCGGATCCCGGTTTCCACCGGTTTCCATCCGGCCGTGTCCCCGCGAAGGAGAAGGCCCTTTCCCATCGCCCAAACGCTCCGCTCCGAGGCGCCCCACACCCCGAACAGCGTGGTTTCGGTGCCGCTCGCGAGCTCCTTCCACCGGTCGCCGTCGAAGTGGAGGATGGTTCCCGTCTCGCCCACGGCGTAGACGTTCCTCTCCGAGCTGCCCCAGATCGCGTGGACGTGGTAGCCGTGGCTGCGCTCCACCCGCCACCGGGGCCCGGCGGCGTCCGCGGGCCCGGCGGACGGCCCGGTCATCGCGAGGAGCGCCAGGGCGGCGAGAAGCCGCCGCGGGCCCGGCCGAAGGGTCTCCCGCATCGGGGGTCCGTCACCGCGGGAACGTGAGCGGCGAGCAGTCGAGGACGAAGGAGACGGCGTCGATCCCGGGCGGGGCCATCGTCTCGTGCCGGAACCCGAGCTCCTGGCCGGCGAGGAGCTCGTCCGGCCCGAGCGACGGCTCGCTCGTCTCGACCGGCTTTCCGCCCTTCATCATCACCGCGGCGACCGAGGGCATCCGGCAGGGCGTGTTCCCGGTGTTGCGGACCTTCCCCTCGAATGCGAGCCCGTCTTTCACGCTCCACTTCGTGCCGGAGAAGAGGGCGACGGGGGACTTCTCTTCCGGAACCGCGTAGAGGAGGCCGACCTTCACGCCGGCCACCCGGGACGACAGCTTCGCGACGTCGCGCGGGCGGTAGAAGTACCCGGTCTCCCCGGGGGCGATCGGCGCGTAGAAGGGGACGGAGTCCGAGCCGTCGTCGCCCAGCCGGATCGTCTTTCCGTCCGCGTCGAGGTATTCGATCCGGACCTGGCCCGAGATCGGGAGCCTGTTCCCGTTCCTCACGGAGCCGTAGACCTTGACGAAGCCGCCCTCCAGCTTCCAGCTCCCGAGGGTCACCTCGACCTCGCCGGGAGCGGTTCTTCCGACCTCCGCCGCCTCGAGGGGAAAGGCGAGAACGACCAGCAGCGCGAAGAACCGGAGCTTCTCCATCGTGTTCCCTCCTCGGACAGATGCTGAAGGAAAAAGTCTAGCATCGGGCCGTCGAGGGCATCGAACGTCCGGCGCGCATCCTGGGCGGCGTCCCCGTGGGAGCCGACCGTCCCGTCGTCTCCAGTCAGGTGGACCATCGGTATTGAGCCTCCTGGGCCGCTCTCTCGATTCTTCTTGACATCTCAGACGTCACGTCTCAGATTATCAGACGTGACGTCTGAGACACCGGGACGTCAGGAGGAAGAATGGCGAGACGCCCCCAGGACGTGACGGAAGCGGAGCTCGAGGTCCTGCGCGCGCTCTGGGACCTCGGCGAGGCGACAATCCGCGCCCTCGCCGACCGGATCTACCCGAGCGGCGGCGCGTCGGAGTACGGCACCGTCCAGAAGCTGCTCGAGCGGCTGGAGGACAAGGGGCACGTAACTCACCGCCCGGAGGGGCGGGCGAACGTCTACGCGGCGGCGCTCGACCGGGAGGCCCTCGTCGCCCGGCGGCTCCGGGAGACGGCCGACACCCTCTGCGACGGTTCGCTCACGCCGCTCCTGACGCACCTCGTCCAGGCCGGCCGCCTCACGGGCGGCGAGCTCGCCGAGCTCCGGCGCCTCGTCGACGGCCTGTCGAAGAGGAGGTGACGGGTGGACGCCCTTCTCCGTCTCGTCCTGACGAACGCCGTGCTGGCGGGCCTCCTCGCGCTCGCGGCCTGGGTCGCGTCGCGCTTCGTCCGCCGCCAGGCCGTCGTGCACGGGCTCTGGCTCCTGGCACTCGTCAAGCTCGTGACGCCGCCTCTCGTCGGCGTGCCGCTCCTTCCCGCGGGCCAGGCCCGCACGGCGCCGCCGACGGGCCTCGAATCGCCAGGTCGTGCGCACCTCTCGGCCGCCGGGCGGACCGCGGAGCGGCGGGCGGAAGTGGCGCCGACAGCGGGGCGGACGCGGCTCCGGCGCCTGGACTCCGGCGCCGGGACCTCCGCTCTGAACGGGCACGGACCCTGGGTGCCGGCCGCCGAAGCGACGGCACCGCCAGGCGCTCTTCCGTGGCGCCGGATCGTCGCCGCGGTCCTCGCTCTCGGTTCCGTCGCCGTCTTCGGCCTGACCGCGTGGCGGTTCTTCCGGTTCCGGAGCCTCCTCTCGCGCGCCGAGCCGGCCCCGCCGGAGCTCGTGGCGCGGGCGGCCCGGCTCGCGGAGCGACTCGGCGTCTCGCGGGTCCCGCCGCTCCTCCTCGTCCCGGCGCGCGTCTCGCCGATGCTCTGGACGGCGCCGTCCGGTCCGCGGCTCCTCCTGCCGCTCGGCCTCCTGCCAGAGCTCGACGACGAGGAGCTGGACGCGCTCCTCGCCCACGAGCTCGCGCACGTCCGCCGCCGCGACCACTGGGTGCGGTTCCTGGAGATCGGCGCGACGACTCTCTTCTGGTGGTACCCCGTCACCTGGTGGGCTCGCCGCGCCCTCCGCCGCGCCGAGGAGAGGTGCTGCGACGAGTGGGTCCTCCTCGCCCGGCCGGAGTCGGCACGCGCCTACGCCGGCGGGATCCTCAAGTGCCTCGCGTTCCTCTCCGGCTCCCCGTCGCCCCTCCCCGCGGCCGCCTCCGGCGCCGCTCCCGTCGAAGAGCTCGAAGACCGGCTGAAGGAGATCCTCATGACACCTCCGCTTCCCCGACTCTCGCGTCCCGTCCGGCTCGCCTTCGGTGCGACCGCGATCCTCGGGCTCGCCCTCTTCCCGACGGTGGCTCCGCCCCGCACCGCCGAAGCCGCCGCGGCGATCCCGTTGCCGGGCGCGGACTCCGAGACTCCCCGGCCGTCCCTGGCGCCACCGGCGCCACGCGCGCCCCGGAGCTCGTCCCCGGCTCCGGCCCCGGCCGCTCCGGAAGCGCTCGAGGCGCCTCTCCCGGCCCCGGACGCCGTGCCGATGCCCCGCGTCGCCCTCGCGCCGCTGGCGGCGCCCGCACCCCTCCCGGAGGCCGACGAGCCGGACCCGGCCATCCTGGCCGAGCACCGGGCGATCGAGGAGCAGCGTCGCCAGCTGCGGCTCTCCGAGCTCGACCTGGAACGTCGCGCCCTCGACCTCGAGGCGCGGCAGCAGCAGGGTCAGGCCGCCCGGGAGTCGGCCGAGCGGAAGGCCGCCGGCGACGCGCAAGGGGCCGCGCGCGCCACGAGAATGGGAGAGCTCCGCGCGAGGCAGGTGGATCTCGAAAAGCGTCGGCTCGACCTTCAGGGGAGAGAGCTGAAGCTCGAGACCGAATTCGAGAAGGCGGAGCGTCCGGGCGGGACCGGCAAGGGCGTCGAAGCGCTCGAGAAGTCGAGGCGGGCTCTCGAGGCCGAGTCGGAGAACCTCCAGCGGCAGGCGGAGGCGCTCGAGGCCGAGGCCCGCGTCCTCGAGGTTCGGGCGGCGCGGGAGGAGCTCGCGAAGTCCCTCGCCGATCAGGTCGCCTCGCTGCGGGGAGAGCTGCCCGCGGCCGCGGGGCAGAAGGCGGAGCTGGAGCGCGAGGCCGCGCGGCTCGAAGCCGCCCTGGAAGCCCTGAACGGGAGCGCCGCGACGAAAGCCGCGGGGAGGTCGACCCCGACGGCGAAGTGACGGGACTCCGGCCGAGCCCTCCTCACCCTGACACGACCTCGTTTCGCGGGGTCGAGGAACGAGTGACCCATCGTGCCCTCCCCGATCGTCGACGGTCGGGGAGGGCGCTGTCGTTTCTGGCACGGATCCGGCATTCATCGTCCGTAAATTGACGGGAGTGCCAGACGAGCGCGTCGGAACCCTCCGGAACCCCCGATCGCCCCCGCCGGGAACTCATCCGCCCCCGGAAGGTCCAAACGGGCGTAGGAACGCCCTCGAAACCCCGAGGAGGCCCTGGATGCGCCGGTTCCCCGTGGCCCTCGCCCCCGTTCTCGTAACCCTCGTCTTCTGCCTCGGCCTCTCCTTTCCCGCCGGCGCGGACGGCCTCATCGTCATCCGGGACTTCCCGCCCGGGGTCCGGCCGGTGCCGGGAGGGCACCCGGCCTGGACGCCGCTCGAGGTCCGGTACCACCACGTCACCGCGAAGGTGACGGGGCGCGTGGCGGTGACCGAGGTCGACCAGGTCTTCTACAACCCGGGGCGTAGCCGCCTCGAGGGGACGTACCTCTTCCCGATTCCCAAGGGGGCGCAGATCGACAAGTTCTCGATGGACGTGAACGGGAAGATGACCGAGGCCGAGCTTCTCGACGCCGCGAAGGCGCGGGGGATATACGAGGAGATCGTCCGGAAGATGCGCGACCCGGCGCTCCTCGAGTATCTCGGGCAGGGGCTCTTCAAGGTGCGGATCTACCCGATCGAGCCGCACAGCGAGAAGCGCGTGAAGCTCAGGTACACCGAGATCCTGACGCAGGAGGGAGGGCTCCTGAAGTACCTCTACCCGCTCAACACGGAGAAGTTCTCGGCGCAGCCGCTGAAGAGCGTCTCGGTGAAGGTGGACGTCGAGCTGCCGGAGGGGATCCGGACGATCTACTCGCCGAGCCACGAGGTGGAGGTGACGCGCCACGGCCCGAAGAAGGCGGTCGTCGGCTTCGAGGCGAAGGCGATCCGGCCCGACACCGACTTCCAGCTCTTCGTCGCACCCGCGGCCGGCTCGGACGTCGCGGTTCACGTGATGACGTACCGCGAAGCGGGGGAGGCGGAAGGGACCTTCCTTCTCGTCCTGTCTCCCGCACAGGAGATGGCCGCCGAGAAGATCGTGAAGAAGGACGTCGTCTTCGTCCTCGACACGTCGGGCTCGATGGCCGAAGGGAAGAAGCTCGCTCAGGCGAAGAAGGCGCTCGCGTTCTGCCTGAAGAACCTCGGCGACGGGGACCGCTTCGAGATCGTCCGCTTCTCGACCGAGACGGAACCGCTCTTCGGAAAGCTCGTCGCGTCGACCGAGGCGAACGTGCAGAAGGCCGAAGGCTTCGTCGCCGGGCTGAAGCCGATCGGCGGGACGGCGATCGACGAGGCGCTCGTCACGGCCCTCGAGCCGCTGAAAGCGCAGGGGCAGAAGGACCGGCCCTACAACGTCGTCTTTCTCACCGACGGCAAGCCGACGATCGGCTCGACGAACGACGACGAGATCGTCTCGAAGGCGTCGCGGGCGATGGGGGAGCGGCCGGTCCGCGTCTTCTCCGTCGGAATCGGGACCGACGTGAACACCCACCTCCTCGACCGGCTCTCCGAGAAGACGCACGCCGCGAGCCGCTACGTCCTGCCGGAGGAGGACCTCGAGCTCGCCCTGTCGAGCTTCTACGGCAAGATCAGCCAGCCGGTCCTGGCGAGCCCGAAGCTCCGCTTCCAGGGAGCGGTCCGGGTGACGAAGCTGGCGCCGCCGGAGCTCCCCGACCTCTTCAAGGGGGAGCAGGTCGTCGTCCTCGGCCGCTACAGCGGGACGGGGGACGCGGCCATCACGCTCCAGGGAACGGTCAACGGCGCGCCGCGGAGCTTCACGTGGGAGGCCTCGCTGCCCGCGCGCGCCACCGAGCACTCCTTCGTCCCGCGCCTCTGGGCGACGCGGCGGATCGGCTTCCTCCTCGACCAGATCCGCCTCCACGGGGAGAGCGCCGAGCTGCGCGAGGAGGTGACCGTCCTCGCGCGGCAGTACGGCGTCGTCACGCCCTACACGGCGTTCCTCATCCTGGAGGACGAGACGAGGCGCGACGTCCCGGCGAACGTCCGGACGATGCAGGCGCCGAAGGACGACGGCCGGGCGCGGGCGGCGGCGAGGGAGATGTACAAGGGAGTGCGGGAAACGAAGAGCGGGGCCGAGGCGGTGGGAGGGGCGCAGGCCCTCGACTCGCTGAAGCGGGCGCAGAACGCCGCGGCGCCGTCCGCCTCGAACGACCTGGCGTTCGGAGCTTCGGCCGGACTCCCGGGCGGGCTCCCGGAGGGTTCGTCGGCCGCGCCGGAGCCGGTCCGGCAGCTCGTGAACGCCCAGGTGTCGCGCTTCGTCAGGGGGCGGACCTTCTACCAGAACGGGAGCGTCTGGATCGACGCGAGCGTCCAGACGCAGAAGGGGGCCCGGACCCGGCAGGTGAGGTTCGGGTCGAGCGCGTACGACGCCCTCCTCGGGAAGCACCCGGAGGCGGCGCCGTGGCTGGCCCTCGGCAGGAACGTCCAGGTCGTCCTCGGCGGAGAGATCGTCGAGGTGGTGGAGTGATCCGGTTGGCGGGAGCGGGAGAGACGGGGTCGGCGAGTGGGGCGCAGAAGGAGAATGCGATGAAGAAGTCTCTGGCAGCAGCGGGCCTTGCGGCGGCCCTCGTCCTGGCGGGTGCGGCCGCCGCCCAGAAGCCGGCCGCGAAACCCGTCGCGCCCGCCGACGGCCGCCCGAAGATCGACGTCGTCTTCGTCCTCGACACGACCGGGTCGATGGGCGGCCTCATCGAGGGGGCGAAGGCGAAGATCTGGTCGATCGCGAACCAGATGGTCGCGGCGAAGCCGACGCCGCGCCTCAGGGTCGGCCTCGTCGGGTACCGCGACCGGGGAGACGACTACGTCACGAAGCGCTTCGACCTGAGCGACGACATCGACACGATCTACGGGCACCTGCAGGGCTTCCAGGCGGGGGGCGGCGGCGACACGCCCGAGTCGGTGAACCAGGCGCTCCACGAGGCCGTGACGCTGATGAGCTGGAGCCCGGGGCGCGACGCGCTGAAGATCGTCTTCCTCGTCGGCGACGCCCCGCCCCACATGGACTACGCGGGCGACGTGAAGTACCAGGCGACCTGCCAGGCGGCGGTGAAGAGGGACCTGATCATCAACACCGTCCAGTGCGGAGGCATCGGCTCGACGACGCCCGTCTGGAAGGAGATCGCGGGCCTCTCGGAAGGGAGCTACGTCGCGATCGCGCAGACCGGGAACATGCAGGTCGTCTCGACGCCGATGGACGAGGAGCTCTCCCGCCTGAACCGCGAGATCGGGACGACGATCGTCGCGTACGGGAGCGAGCGGGAGCGCGGGGCGGTGATGGCCAAGCAGGCCGTCGCAGAAGCGGCCGCGCCCTCGGCATCGGCCGACCGGCTCGCCTACAACGCCGCGACGTCGAAGGTCGTGCAGGGGGGCGGCGACCTGGTGGACGACCTGAAGGAGGGGCGCGCGAAGCTCGGGGAGCTCAAGAAGGACGAGCTCCCGGCCGAGCTGAAGGACAAGACGCCCGAGCAGCAGAAAGCGTATCTGGCGCAGCAGGAGACGAAGAGAAAGCAGCTCCAGGCGCAGGTGGCCGAGCTGGTGAAGAAGCGGCAGGCCTACGTGGACACCGAGATGAAGAAGGCGGCGGCCGAGGGGAAGGGGAGCGCGTTCGACGTCGAGGTGGCCAGGACGCTGAAGGAGCAGGCGAAGCGGAAGAGGATCGCGTTCGGCCCGACGCCCTAGTGGAGTCCGACATCTCGTACGATCCCGGAATGGACTCCGTCCCGCGCCCCCTCCTCTCTCCCCTCGGCGAAACGCGGGTGAACGCCCGCGTCATCGTCTTCTCGACGGGGGGAGAGGACCTCCCTTCGGGCTGGGGGGCGAACGCCGTGGCCGTCCTCGGCGACGGCGAGACGCTTCTCGTCGACCCCCTCGTCGCCCCGGCCTACGCCCGGGACGTGAAGCGGCGTCTCGCAGAGCGTGGCGCCGGCCCCGTTCGGTGGGTCGTGACGACGCACCACCACACGGACCACTCCGTCGGCGCCTCGGTCTTCGTGGAGGACGGGGCCGAGGTGATCGCACACGCGATTGCCGCGGAGCGGATGGCGGCGGAGCAGCCCGGGATCCTCGCGGAACGCCGGGCGAGGGCGGACGTGAGCGCGCTCTTTGCGGACGCGGTCCCGGCCGCACCGACCCACCTCGTGACGACGCCCCTCGAGCTCTCCGTCGGGGGCGTGCGCGCGGTCGTCCGCCCCTGCGGCCCGGCGCACACGCCGGGCGACCTTCGCGTCGACCTGCCGGGCCTCGGAGTCGTCGTCACTGGAGACCTCGTTTTCCACGGCTACCACCCGAACCTCGAAAACGCCGATCCGGAGGGGTGGAAGAGGGGCCTTGCCGAGCTCCTGTCCGAGCCTGCCGGAACCGTTTTCGTCCCTGGCCACGGAGCTCCCGGCGGTCGCGAGATCGTCGAGGCGCAGCTCGCGTGGTTCGAGGCGGCCGGGGAGGAGATTCGTCGCGCGAGGGAGGAGAGGGCCGGTCCGGAGAGGGCGGAGGAGAGGCTCCGGAAGCGATTCCCCGCCTTTCTTCTCGAAGGAGTTCTCCGGGCCGCCATCGGCGTCCTCTGGACGCAGCCCTGACGTCGGACGGGCTCGTCCGGCCGGGCGCCGCCGGTCAGGCCGCGGCCCAGGGCCTCAGCGCTTCACCCGGCGGCGGTCGTCTTCGAGCGCTGGAACGTCCCGAGGGCGCTGTCCGTCGTGGCGATGTGAGCGAGGAGTCGCCGGGCGAAGGCGTCCGCGTCGTCCCGCAGGGCGCCGGTTCCGGCGCCGGAAAGGCGGGCGCCCAGGGCCGCCAGCTCCTCGACGAACTGCCCGTGCTCGGCCCGGTGAGCCTCGAAGTCCGGGTAGGAGTGGAGCCTCATCAGGAGCTCCTCGGCCAGGAAGTGCGCGCTCGTGAACTGGTCGAGGCGTTCGAAGAGCTCGAGAGCCGCGGGGCTGTCGTCGGACTCGAGGCTCTGCAGGAGCTCCCGCAGCAGCCGGAGCTGGAGCGCGTGCTCTTCGTCCATTTCCCGGTTCCCCGTGATGAGGGTGTGTCGTCCTTCTGCTGGGCTCATGTTCCGGCGCTCCTTGGATCCGGCCGGAAGATAACCCGCGTCGGCCTCCCGGAGAAGCGTCCGCCGGGGCCCTGGAGGCCGCGCCGCCGGGTGGGCTCCGCCCCGTGAGAGCCGGGCGGGGGGCGGTGTTTCTTCACGATCGGAGGTTCAGGTGGCTGTAGAGTCTCGCGGAATGCGTGACGGGCAGGGGGCCTCCGGCCGTTCTCGCGCACGCTTCGTGCGAGCGTGCGGCGTTCTGCCCGCATTCGTCGGCCTCGGCGCCCTCGTCGGCTGGGCCTTCGATCTCCCGGTCCTGACGACGTTCGGGACCGGCCTTCTCCCGGTCGCTCCGAGCACCGCCGCGCTGCTCCTCCTCTCGGGCGTCGCGCTGGCAGGGGACCCGGACGGGCGTGGCCCGGGCGTCTCGCGCCGCGCCAGCGCCTCGACGTGGGGCATCGTCGCGGTCCTCGCGTGCATATTTCTCGCGGCGGCGACCGTGGGATACCGGATCGAGGCGGAGCACCTCGGATTCCCCGCGAACTGCACGCCGCCCGGTCCCCCGCTCGGGCACATGGTCCCGGTCACGGCCGTCACCTTCCTCGTTCTCGCCGCGGCCTTCCTCCTTTCCTCCGGCGTTCCCGCCGCCTCGCAAGCCTCGTGGCGGCGGAGGGGGGCCTGGATCGGTGCCTGGTCCGTGGTCGCCTTCTACCTCGTTCTCCTGGTCGTTTTCAGCTACGGCTTCCTCGTCGCCGTGAGCGGGCCGGTTCTCCCTCCGGCGCTCGGGACGGTCTTCGGCTTCGTCCTCCTGGGTACGGGTCTCGCTCTTCGGGCCGCGCCGGGCGCGGGAGCGGGGAAGCCGGTGCCCTCCGTGGCGCGGCCTGGCGTTCCGGGCGTCGGCGCCGTTGCCACCGTATTCGCCCTGCTCGCTCTCGGAATCGTCGTCGCCGGGTTCGTCTTTTTTCGAGGGGCCGAGGAGCGGTACCGCGGCAGCGTGGAGCGGCAGCTGGAGTTCGAGGCCTCCCTGAGAGCGGAAGCGCTCGAGCGATGGAGGGGGGAGAGGCTCGCGGACGCGGATCTCCTCCGTACCAACCCGGCCTTCGTGGCGCTCTGCCGACGGGTTCTTCGCGATCCCCCGGACGAGGAGGCCCGTTTCCTCCTCGGCGCGTGGCTCGACGGGTTGCAGAGAGGTCGAGGCTACCTCTGGGCGGCGCTGCTCGACAGTCAGGGGCGGGCCCGCCTTTCCAGTCCCCCGTCCGCCGGGCCGGGCGAGGGAGCGCCCGGCCTGCCCTTCCTAGCGGCGATCGCGGCCGGGAACGCGGCGATGCTCGACTTCCACCGCGACGTCCCCGGCGGTCCGGTCCATCTCTCCGTGATGGCAGCGGTCCCGGGTGTGGAGCCGTCCGGCAAACCGGCCCTCGTTCTCCTCGCGATCGACCCGTCGGCCCGGGTCCTCCCGTTTCTCGCGGAGCATCCCGGCTCCGCGGGGTCCCACGGAGCGTCGCTCGTCCGGCGCGAGGGGGACGTTGCCGACGTCTTCGAAAGCCTCGGCACGCCGGACGGGGGGAGAGTGCTGGTTCGGCGCGCTCCTCCGGTCTCCTCCGACGCCGTCGAGGCGAGGGCCGCGCGGGGCGAACAGGGGGTCGTGATGGGGGCGGACGCGAACGGGACTGCCGTCCTGGCCGTCCTTCACCCGGTCCGCGGCTCTCCCTGGGTCCTCGTCGTCCGGTCGCCCCTTGCCGAGGTCTTCAGCGCGTCCCGCACCCGGCTCTGGGGCACGGTCTTCGTCGTTCTGCTTCTCGTGGCGGGCGCCGGAGCCGGGGTCTCCGCCCTCTGGAAGCGGGAGGAATCCCATCTCCTCCACGAGCGCTTCGCGAGCGACGAACGCTTCCGGAAGGTCTTCGAGACGAGCCCCGACGCCGTCACGCTGACGCGCGTCGAGGACGGCGTCCTCGTCGCGGCGAACGAGGGGTTTCGGCGGATCCTCGAGTACTCCGGGGAGGAGGTCCTCGGCCGGGTGGCGGCGGAGCTGGGCTTCTGGAGGAACCCCGGGGAACGGGAGGCGCTCGTCGACGAGCTGCGGCGCACCGGGCTGGTCGAGAACCTCGAATCGACCTTCGTCACGCGGTCGGGGAACGAGATCGTCTGCCTTCTCTCCGCCTCGTTCGTCGAGCTGGACGGCCGCCCGCACGTCCTGATCCTCTCCCGCGACATCACCGGGCGGAAGAGGGCGGAGGAAGAGCTGCGGGTGGAGCAGGAGCGGCTCGATCTGGCGGTTACCGCCACCGGGTTGGGCCTCTACGACTGGAACGTCAGGAGCGGCGCCGTGCTGTTCGGCGACAGGTGGGCGGCCATGTTCGGGTACCGGGTGGACGAGCTGGCGCCGCACTTCTCGACCTGGCTGGAGCGGGTCCACCCTGACGACCTGCCGGCGTCCAGGAAGGCGGCCGAGGACGCGTTTCGCGACGGCACCCCCTACAGCTGCGAATACCGCATGCGCCATCGCGACGGGTCGTGGCGATGGATCCTGGATCAGGGCCGGATCGTGACCCGCGACGAGCAGGGCGAGGTCATCCGGTTCGTCGGCGCCAATCTGGACATCACCGAGCGAAGGCAGGCGGCGGAGCGGATCCGCGGGATGAACGCGGAGCTGGAGCGGCGCGTCGCGGAGCGGACGGTGCAGCTGGCCTCCTCGGTCCGCGAGCTGGAAGCGTTTTCGTACTCCCTCGCGCACGACCTGAAGACCCCGCTCCGGGCGATCGCCGGGTACGCCACCCTCCTCGAGAAGGACCAGGGGGCCCGGCTGGACGACGAGGGAAGGAGCTGGCTCGCGAAAGTCCGGAGCGGGGCGGTCACGATGGGGCAGCTCATCGAAGAGCTTCTCGAATACTCGAGGCTCGACCGCCGCGAGATGAGAGCCGAGAGGGTGGACGTCGATGCCGTCGTTCGGGCTGTCGTCGCGTCGCGAGACGAGGAGATCCGTTCGAAGGGTGGCGTCGTCCGGATCGTGCCCGGGGGAACGCAGGCGACGGCGGACCCGGTGGGGCTGGAGCTGGCCCTGTGCCACCTCCTCGACAACGCGCTGAAGTTCCACGTTCCCGGAAAGAGCGCCGAGGTCACCGTCACGACGTCGAACCCCGCCGGCCGCGCCGTCGTCGTGGTCCGGGACGAAGGAATCGGGTTCGACCTGAAGTACCACGACCGGATCTTCGAGATCTTCCAGCGCCTCGGCCGTCTCGAGGAGTACCCCGGGACGGGCGTCGGCCTGGCTCTCGTTCGCAGGGTGGTGCAGAGGATGGGGGGGAGCGTGAGGGCCGAGAGCGCGCCGGGGGCGGGCGCGACCTTTACGATAGAGCTGCCGTCATGAGCAACGAGAGTGCGTTCGCGCCGATCCTGCTGGTCGAAGACAACCCGGCGGACCTCGAGCTGACGCTTCTGGCCTTCCGGAGAAGGAGGTTCGCGAACCCGGTCCTCGTCGCGCGCGACGGCGAGGAGGCGCTCGCCTTCCTTCCGCGCTGGGAAACGGGCGAGCCGCTCCCGCTCGTCGTTCTCCTCGACCTCAAGCTCCCGAAGGTCGACGGTCACGAGGTCCTCCGGACCTTTCGCGCGCACCCGGCCGCCCGCCGGGTCCCCGTCGTCGTCCTGACGTCTTCGTCCGAGGAAGGCGACGTCGCCCTCGCCTACGACCTCGGGGCCACCTCGTACCTCGTCAAACCGGTCGACTTCGAGCAGTTCACCCGGCTGACGGCGCTGATCGAGGCCTACTGGTGCGGGGCGAACGTGCCGGCGCCGCGCCCGGCCGTTCCCTGAACCCGCGGCGGTCCCCGGCGAGACGTCAACCGGGGACCCAGAGGCCTCCCTTGACGACGACCGGACGGCCGTCGATGGCGACGCGCAGACCGCAGCCCCCGCCCCGGAAGTCGCAGACGATGTCGACGTGCTGCGCGGAGCGGTTCAGGACTCCCCGCGCGGCGAGCTCCTCGAGCCGCGCGCGCGAGGCCGGGTCCTTCGGGTCGCGTTCGAAGCAGGTCTCGTAGCTGGCGCCGATGGCGACGTGGAGCGTGCCACCCACCTTCTCGACGAACAGGGGATGCTTCAGCGCGCGCGTCAGGCTCGGATTCATGCCGAGGGCGACCTCGCCGAGCCGGCGCGCGCCGTCGTCGGTCCCGACGATCGCCGCGAGCTGCGCTTCTCCTTCGCGCGCCGAGTACTTCACGATTCTGCCGCCCTCGAAGACGAGGTGGATCCCCGAGACGTCGACGCCGCCGTTGAGGATGGGCAGGTCGAGGAAGATCTCTCCCTCGACGGAGCTCGCGTCGGGGCTCGTGAAGACCTCGCCGTCGGGCACGTTCCGGAGGCCGTGGGAGAGGACCGGGATCGACTCGGCGAGGCTCATCGTGAGGACGAGCTCGCGCCCCTCGCCCGGGTGCCAGGTGACGACCTCCATCCGCTTTCCGTCGGCGAAGAGCGGCTCGAGCCGTTCCTCGGCCGCCAGGAGCGGCCGGGGGTCGATGGTCGAGGCGTCGACGACGAAGCGGACGTACTCGTCGAGCGGAATCCCCTCCATCTCCGCGTAGGCGGGGGTCGGGTAGAGCGTGATGACCCAGCGCCTCGCCAGGCGCAGGTCGGCGAAGGGGCGGTCGGCCCGGGCGAGCGCCGCCGCCGCCTCGCGGGCGAGGCCGGCGTAGCTCGCCGGCGACTCGGCCCCGAGGACCTCGATGTACTTCGTCATCGAGGCGTACCGGGCGCGGTGCCAGTCGGGGACCCGGGCGAGCTGCTCCTCGCTCCCCGCGCGGCCCATCGCCGCCGACCAGACCTTTCCACGCTCGTTGTTCGGGGGAACGATGCAGACGTCGGGGATTCCCCCCGCGGCGATCACCTCGCGCTCGATCCGCTCGATGAGCGGCCAGGCGATCCGCTCGCCCTTGATCATCACCCGGTCCTCGGGAGTCACCCCCCCGATCGAGTGGGTGACGAGGAGGCGGGCCCAGAGGTCCAGCTTTTCGGGTTCGATCCTCGGCTCGTGCACGCGTACCTCCTGACGGTCCCGGAGCGCCGGCCCTTCCGCGTAAACCTTCGGGACCGGGAGGCGGAGGATACCGAATTGCCCTTACAGCGGGGTAACGGTCCAGCGCGATTTCGCCCCGCCGCTCTGGCCCAGCCCCGAGCCGTTGCTCTCCTCCGAGGCGGTGGCCGTGATCAGCCGCCCGGCCGCCCGTACGAATCTCGAGCTCTCGCGGTGCGTGACGGTGAAGGAGATCAGCATCTTCGAGACCTTGATCTCGAGCGTCCGGTCGAGAGCGAGGGGGACGGAGTCGGCGTCGAGGCGGAGCGTGACGACGTCTTCGTAGCGCTTCAGGGACTTGCGTTCCTCCTCGTCGACGTCGGGGACGGGGTGGAGGACGACGGTCCGGAGCATCTTTCCTTCGAACGTCTCGTTCCGGTCGGAGACGAGCGTGGCGCCGTCGAGGAGCTGGCGGATCTCCGCCGCCGGGTCGACGAGCTTCAGCGCCTGGCCCGGGTCGAGCCGGACTGTCGTCTCTTCCTGCTTCTTCCGCTCGGCTTTCGTCCCGGGCTTCGGAAGCCATTCCGGCGCCAGGTGGACGGAGAGCCCGGACGGGCCGTGCTCGACGACGGCCTCCCCCTTCTTCAGGGGGCCTTTCGGCTTCTCCTTCTCGGTTTCCTGCCGGGAGGTCTCGACGCGGGCCTTCACCGGCGCAGTGGCGGAGAGGCGGTCGAGGCCCGCCCGGACGTCGGCGAGACCGTCGGCGAGGAGGAGGCGGGAGGAGGCGAGGAGGACGAGGAGGGCGAGTCCGGCAAAGAGGACGACACGGCGCATGCGGCCGGGGCTACGCATGCGCCGTGCCGGGACTCCCTGGCGGCTATCTCACGGGGAACGGAGGCCGCTTCGGCGTCTGGGGCGGGTTCTTCTTCAGCTGCTCGAGGACGATCGCGATCGCCTTCTCCAGCTGCGGGTCGTGGCCGGCGATCACCTCGGCCGGCGTCTGGTCGACCTCGACGTCGGGCGGAACGCCGACGTTCTCGACGCCGAAGCCCTCCTCGGGCGCCCAGAACGCGAGGTTCGGAGCCGTGATCTGGCCGCCGTCCATCAGGACCGGGTAGCCGAGAATTCCGACGAGGCCGCCCCAGGTCCGCTGGCCGACGAGCGTCCCGACCTTGAACTTCCGGAACATCCAGGGGAGGAGGTCGCCCCCCGAGCCGGCCGTCTCGTCGATGAGCATCACCTTCGGCCCCTGGATCGAGGCGCTCGGGGTCTTCATGTCCTCGCCGTAGCGCATCGTCCACCAGGCGATCGGCTCGCGCCGGAGCGCCTCGATGTAGTAGTCCGCTACGCTCCCGCCGCCGTTGAACCGCTCGTCGACGATGATCGCGTCCTTCCATGCCTGCGGGTAGAAGTAGCGCTTGAAGTAGGTGTGGCCGAGGCCCGCCGTGTTCGGGACGTAGACGTAGGCGACGCGGCCGCCGGTCGCCTTCTCGACCTTCGCGAGGTTCCCTTCGACCCAGTCGCGGTTGCGCAGCGCCGCCTCGTCCGTGACGGGGACGACGTTCACCGTCCGCGAGCCCTTGCCGTCGGGCGCCGGCCCGACGGTGATCTCGACGATCTTCCCGGCCGTCGCCTCGAAGCGGGCGTAGAGGTTCTCCGGCGGCGCGAGATCCCGCCCGTTCACCGCGAGGAGGTACTCGCCCGTCTTCACCTCGACACCCGGCTCGGAGAGCGGGGCGCGCAGCTCGGGGTTCCAGTTCAGGCCGCCGAAGACCTTCTTGAACCGGTAGCGGCCGTTCGCGACCTCGTATTCGGCGCCGAGGAGTCCGCCGGGGACGGGGGTGACGTCGGCGAGCGTGTCGCCGCCGCCGGTCCGGTGGTGGCCGACGGCGAGCTCGCTGCACATCCACGCGATGAGGCGGGTGAGATCGGCGCGGGACGAGAGGTGCGGAAGGAACGGCGCGTATTTCGCCCTCATCGCCTTCCAGTCGCGGCCGTGCATTCCCGGGTCGTAGAAGTAGTCGCGGTTGATCCGCCAGACCTCGTCGAAGATCTCCGGCCACTCGGCGCGCGGGTCGACGCGTACCTGGACCGCGTCGAGCTTCAGCTTCCCGTCGCCGTCCTTCCCGTCCCCCTTCTTGCCGGCCGGGCCGACGCTCCAGCTCTCCTTCGTGCGGGTCAGGAGCTTCTTCCCGTCGAAGGAGATTTCGTAGTCGTCCACGTCGGGGGCGATCGTCTCGGCCTTCCGGCTCTTCGTGTCCCACTTCTGGAGAGCGGTCTTCCCGTCCGCCTCGCGGAGGAACCAGACCTCGCCGGCGTTGGGGGAAGAGAGCGCGGAGATCCCGGCGGGCGGCACGGGAAGATCGACGATGCGGCTCGCGAGGCCGTCGCGATCGATGACGACGGGCTCGACCTTCGTCGTCTCCGGCTTCTTCGCGTCCTTGGCGTCCTTTCCGCCTTCGGTTTTCGCGGCCGCGGCGCCCTTCGCGTCGTCCTTCTTCTCGTCCTTCTTGTCGGCGTCCTTCGCGGTCTCGCCCTTCTCCTCGTCGCTCTCCTTCGCCAGCGGCGACGGCGTCCCCGCCTTCAGCGTGGCGACGTAGATGCCGCGGGTGACGCGGGCGTCCTGGTTGTTCAGCGAGAACCAGTTCCGCGCCGGGCCGGCGTCCGTCGACGCCAGGAACCAGATCAGCTTTCCGCCCTTGTCGAAGACGGGGTCGGAGACGTCGGAAAGCCCGTCGGTCATCTGGTACGACTTCTGGTCGACGACGTCGTAGACGTGGAGCGTCTGGAAGTAGGTCGGACCGCCGAGCGTGTAGGCGACCCAGCGGGAGTCGGGCGACCAGCTCGGGCGGAGAGTTTTCTGCGGGGCGTAGAGCCGTTCGGAGGCGGCCTTCGTCGACTGACCGGTTGCGACGTCGACGACCCAGAGGCTCCACGAGTTGTCGGTGAGGGCGATCTTCTTTCCGTCGGGCGACCAGGCGAGGCGGTCGTAGAAGCCGGAGCCGGGGACCTTGATCCGCTTCGGCGTCCCCTTGCCGTCCTGGGCGGCGACGACGAGCTCGTACTCTCCGCTCGCGTCGGAGACGTAGGCGATCTCCTTGCCGGCGGGCGACCAGACGGGACTGCGCTCGTGGGCTCCCGGCGTGTTCGTCAGGTACCGCGGGTCGCCCTTCTCGGCGGGAACGGTGACGATCTCGCCCCGGAACTCCAGCGCCACGCGCGCGCCGGACGGGGAGAGCGACGCGTCGCGGACCCACTTCGCACCCTTCGCCCAGCGGGGGCGCGTCTCGAGGAGGTCCGCGTTCACGGTGATCGGTAGATCCGTGACCTTCTTCGTCGCCGGGTCGAGGAGGTGGAGGAGGCCGGCCTGCTCGTAGACGATCTTCCCGGCGGCGGAGGCCGCGGCGAGGACCGGGAAGTCGGCGTGGGACGTCACCTTCGCGAGCGTCTTCGCCTTCGCGTCGAACGAGTGGACGTTGAACTCGCCGTCGCGGTCGGAGGTGAGGTAGAGCGTGTTGCCGATCCACGTGGGGGTGAGGTCGTTGCAGCGCCCCTCGGGCTGCGGGACCTTCACGACGGCGTGCGTCGCGACGTCGTAGAGCCAGATCCGCGACACGGTGCCGCCGCGGTAGCGCTTCCACTGCAGGTGCCGCGGCGCGTTGGGCGTGTAGGCGATCGTCTTCCCGTCGGGCGAATAGACGGCCCGGTGGGCGTGGGGGATCGGGAGCTTCGTCTCGACGCCCCCCTCGACCGGCACGGTGTAGAGCTGCGTGTGCCGGTTGTTGAACGATTCGCGCGGCGAGGAGAAGAGGACGGCCTTGCCGTCGGGCGTAAAGCCCTGGACGACGTCGCGCCCCGGGTGCCACGTCAGCCGCTTCGGCACGCCCCCGGCCGCCGGGACGACGAAGACGTCGACGTTCCCGTCCAGCTCGGCGCTGAAGGCCAGGAGCGCGCCGTCGGGGCTGAACGCGGGGCTCGTCTTCGTCCCGGGGCCCGACGTGATCCGCTGGACGCCGCCGCCGTCGAGCCGGCTCGTCCAGAGGTCGTTGCCGTAGACGAAGGCGACGCGCTCGGCCGAGAGGGCCGGGTCGGTCAGCATCTTCGTGGGGCCGGCGGGGGCGGAGGCGGGAAGCCCGGAGGCGGGCGGGGCGAGGAGGGCGAGGAGGGCGAGCGGCGCAAGGAGGCGGAGACGCATGCGATCCCTTTCCGGCCGCGGGGGGGCCGCGGACGAATGGGATCATAGGCGCGGTGGGAACGAACGCGCCGCTCCGGACGCTCGGGCTGACGGCGGCCGCGATGGCCTGTTTCGCCGCGAACTCCCTCCTCTGCCGGGCGGCCCTCGGCCGGGGCCTCGCCGACGCCCCGAGCTTCACGAGCGTCCGGCTCCTCTCCGGGGCGGTCGCGCTGGGGTTCCTCGTCCGCCTCTCGGGACGGCCCACGGCGGGAACCCGCGACCTCCGGGCGGCCGCGGCCCTCTTCCTCTACGCGTTCGCCTTCTCCCTGGCCTACACGCGGATTCCCGCGGCGCTCGGGGCGCTCCTCCTCTTCGGGGCCGTCCAGGTCACGATGGTGAGCCGCGGGATCGCCGCCGGAGAGCGGCCGGGCACCTCGGAATGGGCCGGGATCGTCCTCTCGCTCGGCGGCCTCGTCGCCCTCACGCTCCCGGGCCTGGGTCCGGGCGATCTCACGGGGTCGATGCTGATGATCGGCGCCGGCGTCGCTTGGGGCGTCTACTCGCTCCTCGGCCGGTCGAGCCGGAGCGACCCGCTCGCGGCGACGGCGGCGCACTTCGTTTACGCCACCCCGCTCGCGCTCGTTGCGAGCCTCCTTGCGGCCCGCTTCGGCGCGCCGCACTTCCCGGCGCCACATCTCTCAGCGGCGGGGCTCGGCTTCGCCGTCGCGTCGGGAGCGCTCGCCTCCGGAGGGGGCTACGCGATCTGGTACGCGGCGCTGCGCGGGCTGACGACGACGCGGGCCGCGCTCGTCCAGCTTTCGGCGCCGCCGCTGGCGGCGCTCGGGGGAGTCGTCCTTCTCGGCGAAAGCGTCACGCTCCGGCTCGTCCTGTCGGCGGCGGCGATCCTTGGGGGGATCGCGATGGCGGTTACGAGGCGGAGGGCGTAGGACCGATTATGATAGTAAATGAAGACCTGACCCCATGCGGAGGATCCCGATGCCCCACACCCCCGAGTCCCTCGCCGCCCTCGCCCGCGGGTTCATGGAGACGCGCGTCTTCCTGACCGCCGCCGAGCTCGACCTCTTCACGCTCCTCGCCGATCGCCCGTTCTCTCTGGCGGAAGCGGCCGAGGCGCGAGGGGCCGACCCGCGTGGCCTGGCGATCCTCCTCGACTCCCTGGCGGCAACCGGGCTGCTCGAAAAGACGGATGGGTGCTGGAGAACGCCAGCAGCGCTCGTTCCGCTTCTCTCGGCGCACGGGGAGAAGAGCCTTCTTCCGCTCGCGCTCCACTCCGTGAACCTCTGGGAGCGCTGGTCGCGCCTGACCGAGGTCGTCGCCGGGTCGCGTCCGGGCGAGGGCGACCGCGACGGCTGGACCCGGTCGTTCATCGGGGCGATGAACGTTGTCGCCGCGCCGCAGGCCGACGGCATCGTCGCGGCGGTGGAGCCGGGCTCCGCGCGCCGGCTCCTCGACGTGGGGGGCGGGCCGGCCACCTACACGCTCGCGTTCGTGAGGGCCGTCCCCGGCCTTCGGGCGACGCTCTTCGACCTGCCGGCGGTCGTGGAGCTGGCGAGGGAGCGGGTCGTGGCGGCGGGGCTCGGCGACCGGGTCGAACTCGTGGCGGGCGACCTGCGGACCGACGCCTTCCCCGAAGGGCACGACCTCGCCTTCGTCTCGGCGATCATCCACATGCTCGGTCCCGTCGAGAACGTCGCCCTCTTCCGGAAGGTGCACGACGCGCTCGTCCCGGGCGGGCGGATCGTCATCCGCGACCACGTCATGTCGCCGGACCGGACCGTTCCGCGCTCCGGCGCCCTCTTCGCCGTGAACATGCTCGTCGGGACCGAGGCGGGGGGGACCTTCACGTTCGAGGAGATCGCCTCGTGGCTCGTGGAGGCCGGTTTCGAGAGGCCGCGCCTGACGCGTGACGGCGAGCGGATGGACGCTCTCGTGGAGGCGTTCCGGGCGTAGGAGATGGCCCGGCGGCCGGTCAGCCGGCGGGGGCGACCCGCTTGAGCTGAGCGACGAAGCGCTCGGGCGCGTCGACGGAGAGGAGGAGTGAGAAGCCCTCCGTCGTCGGGACGTGGACGGCACGGTCCGTCGCCGTCAGGTAGAGGAGCGACTTCTCTCCGCTCGCGAGGCGCCACCAGCCGCTCCGGTAGCCGGGAATGGCGGTTCCCGCGGTGCGGCGGCGCGGGGCGAGGGAGGGCTCGCTCTGCAGGTCGACGATGCGCGCGCTGCCTCCGCGCAGGGCGGCGGCGGGAATCGTCCGGCCCCAGAGGTCGCCGCGGATCGTCAGACCCGAGCTCGAGAGGGCGAACGTCGAGCTCTTCGCCCCGGCGATCGTCTTCGTCACGAGGATGCCGACGACGAGGAGGACGACGACGAGGATGATCGGTGGGAACCAGAGTGCTGTGGACGCCTTCCCCTGGGGAGGGACGAGCGTGTAGACGACGGTGTCCATCGGGATCCTCCGGGAGGAATTCTCCTCCCTGCGGCCGGGGTTCGGCAGCGGCATCGCGCCGCCCGCGTGCATGGCTAGAATCTCCGCTCGAGGTACCACTGATGCGCCAGGTTCCGACCGCCATTGCGCTGCTCGTTCTCTGTTCGACTTTCGGGGCGAACGCGGCGCCGCCGCCGCGGCTCCTCCAGGACCCGTCCCTCTCGGCGACGCGGATCGCGTTCGCCTTCGCGGGAGAGATCTGGACCGTCCCGCGCGAGGGGGGCGAGGCGAGCCGGCTCGCGAGCGGGCAGCTCAGGAACCGCCGGCCGCTCTTCTCGCCCGACGGCACGACGGTCGCCTTCACGGGGACGTACGACGAAAACGAGGACGTCTACGTCGTCCCGGCGGGTGGCGGCGAGCCGCGGAGGCTGACCCACCACCCGGGGCCGGACGTCGCGGTGGGCTTCACGCCCGACGGGAAGAAGGTTCTCTTCGTCTCGATGCGCCGGACGGCGCGCGACCTCCCGAAGCTCTTCACGGTGCCGGTCGCGGGCGGCCCGGCCGAGGAGCTGCCGCTCCCGTCCGGGGCCGACGCCTGCTACTCGCCCGACGGAAAGCGCCTCGCCTACGTCCCCTTCCCGCAGTGGCAGGCCGCGTGGAAGAAGTACCGGGGCGGGCAGACGACGCCCGTCTGGATCGCCGACCTTTCGGATTCGAGGGTTGCGAAGGTCCCGCGCGAGAACTCGAACGACCGGCGGCCGATGTGGGTCGGCGAGACGGTCTACTTCCTCTCCGACCGCAACGGGCCGGCGACGCTTTTCGCCTTCGACGTGAAGGGGGGCGCGGTCCGCGAGGTCGTGAAGAACCCCGGCGGCTTCGACGTCCAGTCGGCCTCGGCAGGGCCCGGCGCGATCGTTTTCGACCAGTTCGGTGAGCTGAAGCTCTTCGACCTCGCCTCGGGGGCGACGAAGACGGTGCCGGTGACGATCTCCGCCGACCTTCCGCAGGTCCGCGCGGGCTTCCGCAAGGTGGAGCCGGAGCAGCTCCTTCACGTGGCGCTCTCGCCGACGGGGAAGCGCGTCCTGCTCGAGGCCCGTGGCGAGATCCTCTCCGTGCCCGCCGAGAAGGGGGACGCGCGAAACCTCACGCAAAGCCCGGGCGTCGCCGACCGGGACCCGTCCTTCTCGCCCGACGGCAAGAGCGTCGCGTGGCTCTCGGACGAGTCGGGCGAATACGCGCTCCACCTCGCCGCGCCCGACGGGATGGGGCCGGTGAGGAAGCTCGACCTCGGCCTGCCGCCGTCGTTCTTCTACGCGCCGCGCTGGTCGCCCGATTCGAAGAGGATCGCGCTGACCGATAAACGGATGAACCTCTGGGTCGTCGACGTCGAGAAGGGGACGAGGGCGAAGGTCGACTCCGACCTCTACGACACGCCCTTCTCGAACCTCGACCCGGCCTGGTCGCCCGACTCGCGCTGGCTCGCCTACGCCAAGCAGCTCCCGAACCATTTCCGCGCGGTCTTCGTCCACTCGCTCGAGGAGAAGAAGTCGAGGCAGGTGACCGACGGCCGGAGCGACGCGACGTCGCCCCGGTTCGACCGGGGCGGCAAGTACCTCTTCTTCCTCGCCAGCACGGACGCCGGCCTCGCCCAGGGCTGGCTCGACATGACGAGCATGAGCCGGCCGGTGACGAGCAGCCTCTACGCGGCCGTGCTCCGGAAGGACCTCCCGTCGCCCGTCGCTCCGGAAAGCGACGAGGAGGGGGCGGTCGACGCGAAGGACGCGAAGGACGCGAAGGATTCCAGGGACGCGAAGAGCGCGGAGGAGAAGGCGGACGGCGGAAAGGGTGACGCCGCGAAGGGCGGTACGGACGCGAAGAACGCCAAGAACGCCAAGGACGCCAAGGACGCCAAGGATGCCAGGAAGCCGCCGGAGCCGGTGAAGATCGACTTCGCGGGGCTCGACCAGCGGATCGTGGCGCTCCCCGTCGACAGGGCGAACTGGGTCGCGCTCGAGGCCGGAGCCGAGGGAATCGTCTTCCTCCTCCAGGCTCCGGTCGCCTATTCGGCCGAGGACTACTTCGAGTTCGGCGACGAGAACCCGGCGCCGCTCGACGTCCACCGCTTCGACCTGAAGGCGCGGAAGGTGGAGAAGTTCGTCGAGAAGATCGACGGCGGGAGCGGAGCCTACGGCGGTCAGCCGGCGCTCCTCGTCTCCTTCGACGGGACGAAGGTCCTCTACGCGCAGAAGAAGAGCCGGTTCCTCGTCCCTTCCGACAAGGCGCCGAAGCCGGGGGACGGCACCCTGAAGACGGAAGGCCTCGAGGTCTGGGTCGACCCGCGCGCCGAGTGGCGTCAGATGTACCGCGAGACGTGGCGCCTCCAGCGCGACTTCCTCTACGACCCGGGCGCGCACGGTCTCGACCTCGCCGCCGCCGAGCGGACCTACGCTCCCTTCGTCGACGGCGTCGGCGGGCGCGACGACCTGAATCTCCTCTTCGAGGAGATGCTCGGGCACCTCGTCCTCGGGCACGTCTTCGTGAACGGCGGTGCCGTCCCTGAGCAGGAGAAGGTGTCGGTGGGCCTCCTCGGCGCCGACTTCACCGTTGCGGAAGGGCGCTACCGGATCTCGAGGATCCTCGCCGGGGAGAACTGGAACCCGAAACTGAAGGCGCCGCTGACGCAGCCGGGCGTCGACGTGAAGGAAGGGGACTTCCTCCTCGCCGTGAACGGTCGGGAGCTGAAGGGGGACGACGACGTCCACCGCCTCTTCCTCGGCACCGCCGGGAAGCAGACCGTCCTCACCGTGGGGTCGAAGTCCGACGGGAGCGGATCGCGCCGCGTGACGGTCGTTCCCGCACCGTCGGAGGGGACGCTGCGCCTCCGGACCTGGATGGAGGAGAACCGGAAGAAGGTCGACGCCCTCTCGGGAGGAAGGGTCGGCTACGTCTACATCCCCGACACGTTCGCCGGGGGCTTCACGAACTTCAACCGCTACTACTTCGCGGAGGTCGGCAAGGAGGCGCTCGTCCTCGACGAGCGCTTCAACCACGGCGGCAACATCGCCGACTACATCGTCGACCTTCTCGCGCGGACGCCGACGATGGCGAATGCCTCTCGCGAGGGCGAGGACGTGGTCGATCCGGCGCAGACCGTCTTCGGGCCGAAGGTGATGCTCGCCAACCAGATGTCGGGCTCCGGGGGAGACGCGCTGCCGTGGCTCTTCCGGAAGGCGAAGCTCGGCCCGATCGTCGGGAAGAGAACCTGGGGCGGCCTCGTCGGGATCGGCGGGTATCCCGCGCTGATCGACGGCGGCTCGGTCACCGCGCCCCGCTGGGGCCTCTACGGGACGGAGGGCGAGTGGGAAGTGGAAAACGTGGGCATCGCTCCGGACGTCGAGGTCGAGGAGGACCCGGCGCTGGTCCGGCAGGGGAAGGAGCCGCAGCTCGAGCGCGCCGTTCAGCTCGCACTCGAGGCGCTGGCGAAGAGCCCGCCCGTGAAGCCGAAGAGGCCGAAGTACCCGGACTACGGACCGCGGCTGCCGAAGAGGGTGCCGTGACCCTTCGGCGGATCGGGCGGTGAGCGGCGCGCCGGGCGAGCGTGCGACGGGACGAGTCCGGTCGCTGAACGTCTCGGGAGGGGGCGTGCCGAAGCGCCCCGTTCCCGAGGCGGTGGTGACGAAGGACGGCCTCTGCGGCGACGTGCAGGGAGACCGGCGCTACCACGGCGGGCCGGAGCGGGCCGTTTCGCTTTTCTCCTTCGACGTTCTCGAACGGCTCCGCCAGGAGGGGCACCCGATCGCGCCCGGGTCGACCGGAGAGAACGTGACGGTCTCGGGCCTCGACTGGAACCTCGTCGCTCCGGGAGCGCGCCTCGAGTTCGACGGCGGCGCCGTCCTCGAGGTCACGTCGTACTGCGTCCCGTGCGGGAAGATCCGCGCTTCTTTCGCGGACGGGAGGATCCACCGGATCGATCAGCAAGACCGCCCCGGCGAAAGCCGCGTCTACGCCCGGGTCGTCGTGGAGGGGACGGTGCGCGAGGGAGAGCCGGTCCGGGTCGTGGCGGCGCCAGAATAGAAAATCAAGACCTGACCCCGATGGGAGGGCTAGGATAGGGTATCGGGAAAGGAGGCTGGCGTGAAGAAGGCCATCCTCTTCGCGAGCGTCGCGGTCCTCCTCGCCTTCGGGACGAACGGGTCCGGCACCCCGGGACCTGGAGAGGAGAGTCGCGGCACGCGGTTCCGTGAGGGCCGCCCCGTCGACGACGACGGAGGCGGGATCTGGCCAGCCGGGATCCCGGCGACCCGCGAATTCCTTCCCCGGCCCGAGCTCCCGGCCGGCGGTCCTTCCGCCCCGAGCCGCCTCGGCGCTCTCGTCTCGGAAGACCGGATGCTCGCGGACCTCGGTGAGCTGACGCGCTTCGGGGCCGATCGTCTCTACCGGACGTCGGGTACGAGCGGGGAGCGGGAGGCGTTCGAGTGGCTGGCGGGCCGGGTCTCGGCGCTCCGGCGGCTCGCCGCGCTCGGGGCGACCGTCGAGCGGCCGCACTTTCGGGTGCCGCTCTCGAGCGAGGTGCGGCGGGCGGAGCTCTCGGTGCGGGTGGGCGGCGTCGACGTCACCGTCCCGGCCCACGCCCTCCAGGGGCACCGGGACAGCCTGGCTCTGGCGCTGAGGTTCGACTCGGACGGCTCGCCCAACGACGACCAGCCGGATCCGGTCGTCGTCGAGGGGGACGTCCTCGTCGTGCAGCGGCTGTCGGACGTGGCCGGCCGACCCGCGGGAACCCTCGCCGGGACGGTCGTCGTCGCCGACTACGCCCTGCTCGACCGGGGCGTCGTGACGACCGCCGCGGCCGCGGAAGCTGCGGCCGCGCTCCTCCGGCTTTCGCCTTCGGCGCTGATCCTCGTGACGCGCTATTCGAACGTCCGCGGCGAGGCCCACGGCTCGTTCGTCGGGGACGTCAGCGTGCTGACGTCGATGTCCGACCCCCCGCCCGTGCCGACGCTCTACGTGAAGCTCGAGGACCTCGCGGATGCGGGAATCGACGACCTGTCGGAGCTCTCGCGGATCGACGGCGCGCGCGTCGCGTGGGACGAGGACGTCTTTTCGCCGGGAGAGTCGCAGCTCCTCGTCCTCAGGGTGCCGGGCGTCGACCCGTCGCGGGCGATCGTCGTCGGCGCCCACCTCGACTCGCCGAACTCGTCCGGCGCCCTCGACAACGGGAGCGGCTCGGTGGCGCTCCTCGAGGCGGCCCGGGTCCTCGACGAGGCCGGCGTGAGGCCGCCGGTCGAGACGCTCTTCGCCTGGTTCGGGAGCCACGAGCGGGGGCTCTTCGGCTCGTCGGTCTTCGCGAACGCGAACGCCGCCCTCCTCCAGCGGGCCGTGGCGATGGTGCAGCTCGACTGCCTCACGCACCCGCTCGACGGGATGACGGGGCGCCTCGTGAGCGAGGCGCAGTCGTACCGGGCGCTCGGGGACGCCCGCATCCCGATGCCGGTCGCCCTCTCGGGCCTGGCGGCGCGGGCCGGGGTGAGGCTGGAGGCCGTCGAGGTCACGGGGATCACGTCCGACAACAGCTCCTTCGACGGCTTCGACATCCCGAGCGCGAACACGATCTTCCTGGCCGACGCGATGACCGAGGTCCACGTCGACGGGCACCTCCACGACCCTTACGACGACCTTCCCCTCGCCGGGCTCCACCGCGACGACCTCGCCGACCTGGCGAAGGTCGGCCTCGCGGCGGCCGTGGAGCTCCCCAGGGCGTCCGCGTCCCTCAGGACGACTCCCGAGAAGACGCGTCGCGCGGTCTTCGTCGCGAGCCACACCGAGGCGGTCCACATGACCCCCGCGCAGCTCGGGGCTCTCGGGATGGCCCTCGCGTGGGAGGGATGGGCGGTGGACGTCGTGCCGTACGGGACCGCGGTGACCGGCGCGGCCCTCTCGGGCGCCGGGCTCGTGGCCGTTCTGCCGGTCGTCGACTACCCGGCGCCCGTCGCCGGTCCGGAGCCGTACGACGAGGCGTTCTCTCCCGCCGAGGTCGCGGTTCTCGAGGCGTACGCGCGGGAAGGAGGCTTCCTCGTCCTGGCGAATTCGGGCGCGCGCCTCCGCTACGGGACGGCGCCCGTCGACGAGAACGAGGACTGGCCCGACCTGAACGCGGTCGGGAGCGGACTCGGAGTGACGTTCGAAGGGAGGGCCCTGGCCGGGACGGTGGCGACGGTGGCGGCATCGCACCCGCTCGTCGCGGGGCTCGGAACGATTGCCCTGACCCAGGGCAACGGCCTTGCCGTCCGGCCGGGGGCCGGCCGCGTCCTCGCCCGCTCGGGCTCCGACGCGGCCATCGTGCTGTTCACCGCCGGAAGCCGGGGGGAGGTCCTCGCCATCGGCGACCTCGGAATCCTCGGGGGACGGGGTGCGGCCCCAAACCTCGAGTTCTTCCGTAGACTCGCGGTCTATGCGGGGGCTCGCTGACCCCGGAATCCTCGACCTCCGTCACGGGCCGGCGAAAGCGTGCGGGCTATCGTCCGCCGGCGATCGGGAACAGCCAGAAGAACGGGAGAAGCCGATGTCGATGTTCAAGTCGACCAGAAACACGCTCGGGCTCGGATTCGCCACGCTGATGCTGCTGACGGCCGCGCCCGCCCTCGGGCAGGACGCGGGAACGGGCCAGGAGAAGAAGGTCGTGTTCGAAGAGCAGGACGGCATGGCGGCCGTACTGAAGCGCCTCGAGGGGAGGCCGGTGCGCCTTCGCCTCGCCGGGTCGGGCGAGGAGGTTCTCGGCAAGCTCCAGAAGGTGGGAAAGGAGCTCGCGCACCTCTCCGACCTTTCGGGCCGGGAGTTCTTCGACGCGGTCGTGAGGATCGACCAGGTCTCGGCGGTCTCGGTCCAGGTTCGGGGGCGGTGACCGCCGGAGGGCGGCGGAAGCGCTGGCTCTTCTTCGCTCACAACCGGCTCTCCGAACCGGCGCTCGCCGAGGTCCTCGAGGCCTGCTCCGGGCGCGAGGAGGTGGAGCCGTGGTTCACGAGAGAGGAGGCCGCCGGCGACCCGCCCCATTCCCTCGCCGCCCGGGAGATCTCTCTCGCGGAGGCGTCGGGCGGCCGCTGGGACGCGGTCCTGGCGACCGACAACCAGCGTGACGAGCACGTGCCGGCGGGGTACCGCGTGCGGATCCCCCACGGCGCCGCCTATGGCCTGCACGGGTACGGGATCGTCTCCCTGCCTCTCAGCGACCTGTTCGTCGCGGTGTCGGAAGCGCACCGGGCCTTCCTCGAGCGCCACCGCCCGCTCGCGCGCGCCTCGACGGAGATCGTCGTCGGAGGTCATCCGCGCCTCGACCGGCTCTGGCGTGCCCGGCGAAGGCGCGAAGAGGTTCTCGACGGGCTCGGTCTCGACCCGGGCCGGCCGACGGTGGTCATCACGTCGCACTGGACCCCGGACGGGAACCTCCGGCGGCTGGGCGCCGCGCTTCCCCGCGCGGTTCTCGCGGCGCTCCCCGAAGCGAACGTTCTCCAGACGGGGCACCCGAATCTCTGGAAGCGGGTGAAGTACGACATCGGCGACCCGAAGGCCGGTCTCGGGACGCGCCTCGTCCGGAGGCTCCGGCGCGAGCTCTTCCCGTTCGACTACGACGCCCTCTTCGGCGGGCTCGGGGAGCTGGCCGGGAAGCACGAACGCTTCCGGCTGCTCGAGCCCGAGCGGACCTTCGAGGCGCTGGCCGCCGCCGACGTGCTCGTCTCCGACCTGAGCTCGGTGACGGTGGAGTTCACGCTCTTCGATCGCCCCATCGTTCTCTTCGAACGGCCCGGGTTCCACCCGTGGGACCCGGCCCTCGCGGCGGCCTACCGGGGCGCGAGCCACCTCTTCCACGGCCTCGAAGGCGTCGGCCCGGCGCTCGAGGAGGGGCTTGGCGCACCCGAGGCGCGACGCGCCGGTCGCGCCGCCCTTCGCGACCTCTGCCTCGCGCACCTCGGGCACTCGGGCGAACGGATCGTCTCCCTCGTCCTGGAGCGGAGCTGACCCCGGATCCCGCGGAGAGGGGGCCCCGACCGGGGGAGAGGCCCCTCTCCGGGCGCTGAGGCGAGGGCTCAGGGGGCGTTGAAGCGGCGTGCCGCCCGGGACCCCTGGGCGAGGGAGATCTGCTGCGCGGTCAGCTCGTCGCCTGCCCGCAGTGCGGGATACATCAGGTTCCAGTTCGCCCGGGGTGAGCCCGTTTCCACGTGGGGGAGCGCCAGCAGGTGCCCCAGCTCGTGGGCGAGGACCTTCCCCGTGCCGGGGTCGCCGAGCGCGCAGACGATGCAGGTCGACTGCGACTCCACCGCCTGCCCTCCCAGGTCCGCCCTCTCGAAATCGGCCACGAGGAGGACGGAGAGTCCCGAACGCGGGGGATGCCTCCCGGCCAGGTACTGGAATCCGTTGAAGTCGACCTGTTCTGTGCCGTTCGGGATCTCCTCGGTGGCGGGGGTGAACGAGGAGAGGTGGAACCGGATGTCGGCCGGCGCGAAGACGGCGTTCGCGTAGCGGAGCGCGCTCTCGAAGGTGGCCCGATCCTGCCGGGGCGGAAACTCGCGGCGTGCCGTGACCCGCTCGCGGCGAGGAACCGTGTTCGGGCCGACCCGTATCTGTCTCTCCTCGATTCGCTCCTCGACGACGACGATGGTGATTGCGTGAACCTCGAGCGGAACGCGGATCGGCATGACTCTTACTCCCGCCCCCGTCTTCGGGGGCCCGCGCGAATTGGCTTCATCGGATATTCGAGATGCTATCGCAGGAGGGGTACGTCGGGGCAAGACGGGACAACCGGCCCTCGAGGGCCGGTTGTCTTTCGAGAGGAGAACGCAGGGAGGAGAGCGGGGACCAGACCCCGAGATCCCTCGGGGAACTACTTCGGGAGCGCTCCGAGCTGCCAGAGCAGGAACATCCTCTGGTCGGCGGCGTCGCGAACACGGAGGGCGAGGGGCTTGCCCTGGCCGTGGCCGGCGTCGCGGTCGACCCAGAGGAGGACCGGCTTCTCGGCCGGGTCGGAAGCGGTCGAGGCCTGGAGGAGCGCCGCCATCTTGCGCGCGTGGAGCGGGTGGACGCGGGAGTCGTTCTCTCCGGCGGTGAGGAGGACGGCGGGGTACTTCGTCCCCTTCTTCACGTTGTGGTACGGCGAATAGGCGCGCAGGAACTTGAACTGATCGGCGTTCTCGGCGCTGCCGTACTCGGGGATCCAGTAGCGCGCCATCAGGAACGACTGGTATCGGAGCATGTCCAGGAGGGGAACGGCGCTGATGACGGCGCCGAAGAGCTCGGGACGCTGCGTGAGGACGGCCCCGGTGAGGAGGCCGCCGTTCGACCCGCCGGAGACGGCGAGCCGGGCGGGCCTGGTGTACTTCTGCGCGACGAGCCACTCGGCGGCGGCGAGGAAGTCGTCGTAGACGTTCTGCTTCTTCCCGAGCATCCCGGCTTCGTGCCAGGAGTCGCCGTACTCGCCGCCGCCGCGCAGGCACGCGAGGGCGAAGACGCCTCCCGCCTCGAACCAGGGAAAGAGGGTCGCGCTGAAGGACGGCGTCTGGCTGACGTTGAAGCCGCCGTAGGCGTAGAGGAGCGTCGGGTTGTTCCCGTCGAGCTTCAGCCCCTTCCTGTAGACGAGGAAGACCGGGACCTTCGTGCCGTCCTTCGACGGGACGAAGACCTGCTTCACCTCGACGATGGACGGGTCGACGGGGACTTTCGGCCGCTCCCAGAGTTCGACCTTTTTCGTGGCGAGGTCGACGCGGTAGACGCCGGAAGGCTCGTTGAACGAGGTGTACGTCAGGAAGGCCTCGGTCCGGTCCTGGGCCGTCGAAAGGGATGCCGATCCGATGCCGGGGAGCGGAAGGTCGCCGAGGGGCCTGCCGTCGAGGGTGTAGAGCTCGATCCGGGTCGCGGCGTCCTTCAGGAGGTTGACGACGAGGATTCCCCGGGCGAGGGAGACCCGTCGGATCGAGACGTCCTTCCGCTCGGCGAGCAGGGGTTTCCACCCGCCCCGCGCCGGGGCGTTGAGGTCGACGGCGACGACGCGGCCGTTCTTGGCGCCGTCGGTCGTGTGGAGGAAGAGAGTGTCTCCGAGGATCGAGCCGCTGGAGGTGCTCTCGGAGCCGACGATGACGTCGGTCTTCACGAATTCGCCGGTGCGCGCCCAGCGGTCGAGGTCGACCGCCCAGAGGTCGTTCGTGCTGGTACCGGTGGCGTAGGAGAGGAGGCCCCAGCGGCCGTCCTCGCTCGCGGAGAAGCCGGGGCCGTAGGTCGTCGCCAGCTTCGCGTTCTGCTCCTTCGTGTACTGCCGGAAGAGGAGGACGTCCTGGCGCGGGTGCGAGCCGAGGCGGTGGAACTTCACCTGGCCGGAGTAGGGGTCCTTGACGCTCTCGAGGCTGCGGTAGAAGAAGCCGGAGGAGTCCGGGAGCCAGTCGATGCTGCTCACCTTCCCGGGGATCTCGTCGGCGAGCCAGCGGCCCGAGTCGACGTCGAGAACGTAGAGGGTCGCGTTCTCGTCACCGGCGCGGTACATGCCGAAAGCGAGGAGCCGGCCGGCGAGATCGGGCTCGGTCCAGGCGATGGTGACGAGGCCCTTCGCGTCGAGCGTATTCGGGTCGAGAAGGAGGCGCGGCGCGCCGGCGTACCCCTCGCGGACGAAGATCCTCGCCTGGTTCTCGGTCCCCTCGCGCTTCGAGTAGAAGTACCGGTTCCCGCGCATGCGGGGCGCGGAGACGGAGCCGACCTCCATCAGCTCGCGCAGGCGTGTCTCGACGGCCTTCCGCCCCGGAAGGTTGTCGAGGATCTCGCGCGTGTAGGCGAGCTGGGCGTCGGTCCAGGCGGTGACCTCCGGGGTGACGGCGCCCTTGGCGTCGCCCTCGAGCCAGCGGTACGGGTCGACGATCGACTCGCCGTGAAGGACGTCCGTAACCGGGCGAACCTCGGTCGGCGGCGGAGCCGCGGGCGGTGCGGCGATGGACGAGAGGGCGGGGAGGGCGAGCGCGAGAAGCGCGGCGGAGAGACGCATGGAGCCTCCGAAGGGTGCGGTCTGGGCGCGGCGCGAGCCGCGCGTCCGGAGATCATAGGCGACGGGGCTGGGACCGGGGGACCGGGGGCCGGGGGCCGGGGGAGACCGGGAGACCGGGAGACCGAGCTTCATCGTCACGTCTCTCCGGCAGGGGGCCGCGTGCGGTGCGGTACGTCCCGCGGCCGCCTGCTGCGCGCGCTCGACCCGCTTCCGAGCTCGCTGCGGCCGGGCGGGGGGCCCGCGCGAACTCGCTTCGCTCAAACAGCGCGCGGGCCTGATTCCCGCCCGGTCCTCGCGAGCTCGAGCGGGTCCCCGAGCGTGCTCGGGGGCGGCTCGCGGGACGCCCCGCCCCACCCGCGGCCGGCGAGCTTCAGCGATCCGCAGGAGCCGCCTTCGGCGGCCGCGCCAGAACGGGGCCCGCCAGAAAGGAGGTTGATCCACGCTCCACGCTCTGCGGCGACTATAAGAGAGGCCGCGGGGTCAGTTCCGTTATTCGTTCTACCGACCCCATCGCAGTCTGGCGACTTGCAACGGAAAACGGAACTAACCCCGAAGCTTACGGCGCTCTCCATTTAGCAATCTCTATAGTAGAAAATCAAGACCTGACCCCATTTCTGGTTCCCTTGCCTGCCGGGGATCTGAGCGGGGGGGAGGGGTGTCCCGCGAGCGGCGTCCGAGCACCCGCGGGGACCCGCACGGCTCCGCGAGCAGGCCGCCGGATCAGGCGGTCGCGCGCGTGCAACGAGAACGATGCCTGCACGACAACGGCGATCGGATTCTGGGCGGGGGTCCGGGGGGCCGCGCGAAGCTCAGGCCCCCCGGCGAGCGCGAGGCGTTCGCGATCGCCCCGGCGGCCCGCGCAGCGGGGCCGATGCGGGTCGCGGGCGCGCAGGGCCGCCGTGGGACACCCCCCCCCGTCCGCGACTCGTGCGGCAGGGTGAAGTGGCTTCGCAGGTTCTCCGGTCCCTCCGGTCTCCTCGGGCGCGCCGCACTCCCTCCCAGGCCGGCAAGGAAACGGCCCGGCGGTGAAGCCGGGCCGTTTTGGGGAAACCGGGGCGCGTTGCGGCGGCGCGAGGGGGGCGCGTCGCCGGTTCAGCTCCCCTTCGGCGTCAGCTCGTTGAAGCGTCCGCGCGGGGTGTAGTGGGTGTGGAGGAGCTCGTGGGAGAGGTGGCCGAGCGGCTTGCCGAGGTAGTCGTCGTAGAGGGCCATGACGGCCTGGTTCTCGTGCGACTTGCGGCGCGGCTTGCCGGCGTCTTCGGCGTAGATGGCGCGCATCCGCGCTTCGCGGATGGTGCGCGTCGTCGGGCGGGGCTGTCCGCCTCCGGCGATGCAGCCGCCCGGGCAGCCCATGACCTCGATGAAGTGCCACGGCGCCGTGCCGGCGGCGACCTCCTTCATGAGGCGCTTGGCGCCCTTCAGGCCGCTCGTGACGGCGACCTTGACCGTGAAGCCCTCGAGCTCCCTGAACTCGGGCTTGACGTCCTCGAGGGTGAAGGAGGCTTCCTTGACCGACGAGAGGCCGCGGACGGGCGTGACGTCGAGCTGCGGAAAGGGGATCTCTCGGCCGGTGACGACCTCGTAGACCGTCCGGAGAGCCGCTTCCATGACTCCGCCGGTCGCTCCGAAGATGTCGGCGGCGCCGGTGGAGAGGCCGAGGGGCTCGTCGAAACCGCTCCCCTCGAGGGAATTGAAGTCGATGCCGGCCTCCTTGATCATCCGCGCGAGCTCGCGCGTCGTCAGGACGGCGTCGACGGTGGGGCGGCCGTCGATGAACATCTCGGGGCGCGTGATCTCGAACTTCTTCGCCGTGCACGGCATGACGGAGACGACGAACATGTTCTTCGGGTCGACGCCGATCTTCCGCGCGTAGTAGGTCTTGGCGAGGGCGCCGAGCATCATGTGGGGCGACTTGCAGGACGAGAGGTGTGCGAGCTGGCCGGGGAACTCGTGCTCGACGTACTTGATCCAGCCCGGCGAGCAGGAGGTGATCATCGGGAGGACCGTCGCCTCGCCGCGCACCGCGGAGAGAGGCCCGGTTCAGGAACTCGGTCCCCTCCTCGAGGATCGTCAGGTCGGCGGCGAAGTTCGTGTCGAAGACGTCGTTGAAGCCGAGGAGACGGAGGGCGTGGGCCATCTTTCCGGTGACGCTCGTCCCCGGAGGCATCCCGAACATCTCTCCGAGCGCGACGCGGACGGCCGGGGCCGTCTGGACGACGGTGCGCACCTTCGGGTCGAACAGGGCGTTCCAGACCGGGTTCATGTCGGCCCGCGTCAGGAGCGCCCCGGTGGGGCAGACCATGACGCACTGGCCGCAGTTGGCGCAATTGCTGGAGCCGAGGGGAAGGTCGGCGGCGGGGCCGATCGTCGTCTTGAAGCCGCGATGGTTGACCCCGAGGACGCCGACGCCCTGGATCTCGCTGCAGACGGTGACGCAGCGCCGGCAGAGGATGCACTTGCCCGTGTCGCGGAAGATCGAGGGGGTGGAGGAGTCGACGAAGTCCTTCGACTTCTCGCCCTCGAACCGGCAGTCGGGGATCTTGATCTCCTCGGCCAGCTTCTGGAACTCGCAGTTCTGGTTCCGGAAGCAGGAGAGGCAGTTGCGCGGGTGGTCGGAGAGCATCAGCTCGTAGAGGACCTCGCGCGCCTTCTTCACGCGCGCGGTGTTCGTATTCACGACCATCCCCTCGCGGACGGGGATCGTGCAGGAGGCCTGGAGGCTCCTCATCCCCTCGACCTCGACGACGCAGACGCGGCAGGAGCCGATCTGGTGGACGCCCTCGAGGTAGCAGAAGTGGGGGATCTTGATGCCGTTGTGCTTGGCGGTCTCCAGGACCGACCAGTCGCTCTCGGCCCTCACGGGCCGGCCGTTGATCACGAGGTGAACGGGATTCGTCATGGCCTTCTTCCTACCGCCGGTCGCAGCGCAGGCACCGCATGGCCTCGGCGATGGCGTTCAGCTTGTGGAAGCCCGCGGCGACCTCCTGGAACCCCTTCTTGCGGTTCTCGGGTTCGAGGAAGCGCATCGGGAATCGCTCGTGCTCGGCGACGTCGCTCTCGTCGATGGGGCGCGGGATCGGGATCTCGTCTCCCTTGTTGAGGACGCCGGTCCCGCCGAGGTACAGGTCGATGGAGCGGGCGGCCCGCTTGCCGTCGGCGATCGCCTGGATCGCGACGTCCGGCCCACGGACGACGTCGCCGCCGGAGAAGACGCCGCGCTTGCTGGTCATCATCGTCTCCTTGTCGACGACGAGCGTTCCCCACTTCGTCAGCAGCACCTCGTCCCGGTCGATGAACGGCAGGTCGGAGTGCTGGCTGATGGCGGGTATCACCATGTCGGCCTCGACGACGAACTCGGACCCGGCGACGGTCCGGGGTTTCCTCCGGCCGCCGTCGTCGAAGCCCTTGAGCTCCATCTTCACGCACTTGACGCCCGTGACGTGGCCGTTGCCGAGGAACTCGACGGGCGCGACGAGCGGGAGGATCTCGATCCCCTCCTCTCGCGCCTCGTTGATCTCGCGCGGGTCGGCGGGCATGTCCTCGACCTGCCGCCGGTAGAGCACCGTCACCTTCTGGGCCCCGAGGCGCAGGACCGTGCGGGCCGCGTCGAACGCCGTGGAGCCGCCGCCGATGACGACGACGTTCAGTCCGATCTCGACCGTCCGGCCGAGGTTGGCCTCGCGCAGGAACGAGACGCCGTGCGCGATGCCGGCCTTGTCCTCGCCGGGGATCTCGGCCTTGTTCGGGAAGTGGGTGCCGGTCGCGACGTAGATCGCCTGGTGGCGCTGCTGCAGCTCCTCGAACTTCACGTCCTTGCCGATCTCGACGCCGGTCTGGATCTTCACGCCGACCTGCTCGACGAGCCGGATCTCCCGCGCGAGGACTTCCTTCGGGAGGCGGTACTCGGGGATCCCGGAGGCGAGCATGCCGCCGGCGACCGGGAGCGACTCGTAGACGGTGACGCCGTAGCCGAGGCGCGCGAGGTAGTAGGCACAGGTGAGCCCCGAAGGGCCGGCACCGATGACGCCGACCGATTCGGCCTTCTTCGGGAAGACGAGGTCGCGGTGCGGCTCGTCGTTGGCGAAGACGTAGTCGGCGGCGTAGCGCTTCAGGTCGCAGATGGCGACGGGCTCGTCGAGCTGCGCCCGGCGGCACTTGTCCTCGCAGGGGTGCGTGCAGACGCGACCGCAGATGGCGGGGAAGGGGTTCTCTCGGCGGACGAGGAAGTAGGCGTCGCGCGGGCGCCCCGCGGCCACGAGCGCCACGTAGCCCGGGACGTCGACCCCCGCGGGGCAGGCGTTCTGGCAGGGGGACTTGAAGAGGTCCGAGCAGACTCCGGCGCGGCAGTGCCCGTCGCGGATGTGCTCCTCGTACTCCTCGCGGAAGTGGCGGATCGTGGACAGGACGGGATTGCCCGCCGTCTGGCCCAGGCCGCAGGTGGAGGTCTCGCGGCAGTTCTCCGCGAGCTCCTCGAGGAGGGCGATGTCCCCTTCCTTCCCCTGGCCCTTCGTGATCCGCGTCAGGATCTCGAGCATCCGTTTCGTCCCGATGCGGCAGGGGACGCACTTGCCGCAGCTCTCGTCCTGGACGAAATCGAGGAAGAAGCGGGCGACGTCGACCATGCACGAGTCCTCGTCCATGACGATGAGGCCGCCCGATCCCATGATCGTCCCGAGGTGGACGAGGGAGTCGTAGTCGATCGGGGTGTTGAGGTGCTCGCGCGTGAGGCACCCGCCCGAGGGGCCGCCCGTCTGCGCCGCCTTGAAGCGCTTCCCTTTCGGGATGCCGCCCGCGATGTCGTGGACGACCTCGCCGAGGGTGATCCCCATCGGGACCTCGACGATGCCGGTGTTCTCGATCTTTCCCGCGAGGGCGAAGACCTTCGTCCCGCTGCTCTTCGGGGTGCCGAGCGAGGCGAACCAGGCGCCGCCGCTGCGGAGGATGACCGGGACGTTCGCGAGGGTCTCGACGTTGTTGATGATCGTCGGCTTGCCGAAGATCCCCTTCTCGAAGGGGAACGGCGGCTTCTGCCGAGGCTCGCCGCGCTTCCCCTCGACGGAGTGCATGAGCGCCGTCTCCTCGCCGCAGACGAAGGCGCCGGCGCCGATCCGGATCTCGACGTCGAAGGCGAAGGGAGTCCCCATGACGTTCGGCCCGAGGAGGCCCCACTCCCGCGCCTGGCGGATCGCGACCTCGAGGCGCTCGACGGCGAGCGGGTACTCGGCGCGGACGTAGACGTAGCCCTGCGAGGCGCCGATGGCGTAGCCGGCGACGAGCATCCCTTCGAGGATGGCGTGCGGGTCCCCCTCGAGGAGGGAGCGGTCCATGAAGGCGCCCGGGTCCCCTTCGTCCGCGTTGCAGACGACGATCTTCTCCGCCCCTTTCGCCTTGAAGCCCGCCTGCCACTTGGCGCCGACGGGGAAGCCCCCGCCGCCACGGCCCCTGAGGCCCGAGGCTCGCATCTCCTGGATCACCTGCTCCCGCGTCATTCCCGCGAGGACCTTCGCGAGCGCCTGGTAGCCGTCGGAGGCGATGTACGCCTCGAGAGAGGCGTACGGCGTGGAGCCGCAGCGCGCCGTGACGAGGCGGGTCTGGCGGTGGAAGAACTCGATGTCGGAGAGGAGGGGGACCGGTTCCTTCGTCTCCGGGTCGACCCAGCAGTGGGCTTCGACCACCTCGTGGTGGACGAGGTGCTGCTTGACGATCCCCTTCATGTTCTCTGGTTTGAGCTCGGTGTAGAGGACGCCGTCGGGCTGGACGACGAGCGTCGGGCCGAGGTGGCAGGAGCCGAGGCAGCCCGTCTCGTGGACGACCGTGTCGCTGGCGAGGCCGGCGTCCTTGATCGCCGAAAGGAGCGCGTGCTTGACGGCGTGGCAGCCGGAGGAGACGCAGCCGGCGCCGGCGCAGACGAGGAGCTGGTACTTCTTCGTCTCCTGGCCGGCGCGCCACCGGGCGGCGATGGCGTCGAGGTCGGCTTTCGAGGCGGGATGGGCGAGGTTCGGTTCGGGTGTCATCTTTCGCTTCCTCATCCGCAGAGGGCCAGGACCCGGTTGAGCTTGTCCGGGTTGACCTGCCGGACGACGCGGTCGTTGACGAGGAGGGCCGGGGCGAGCCCGCACGCGCCGATGCAGCGCATCACCTCGAGCGTGAACTTCCCGTCGGGCGTCGTCTCGCCGACCCCGACGCCGAGCGTCTGCGACAGCCGCTTGACGATCTCCATCCCACCCCGCACGTAGCAGGCGGTTCCCATGCAGACGCGGATGGAGTATTCGCCCCTCGGCTTCGTCGAGAAGAACGAGTAGAAGGTCGTGACCCCCCAGACCTCGGAGACGGGGATGTCGAGCTTCTCGGCGATGACCTTCTGGACGTGGATCGGCAGGTAGCCGTAGATCCCCTGCGCGAGGTGGAGGATCTGGATGAGGCTTCCGGGCTTGTCGCGGAAGGCCTCGACGACCTCCCCGATGCGGGCGAGCTTCTCTTCCTCGGTGGCTTCGCCGCACTTGCAGGCGGTGACGGGAGGGGGAGGGGGAGATGTGACCTGGACCAGCATGAGTCCTCCTTAGGCCGGGGGAAGCGGCTCGGCGCGGTGAGGGCGCGCGGCAGCCGGCCGGTTCGCGCGGCGGGCAACAAAAAGCCTGGCCGCAGCCAGGCGGACGAAGACGAATTGAGAGTGGTGCGTCGGAATCAAAAAGGATGTGCCCCTTCGGAATCCTAGTCCTCGGGTCTGGGGTTGTCGAGGAAGGGGTGTTCGGAATCAGGGCAGAATGGGTCCTGATGTTCTCGATCCGGACCGAACAGGTCCGGATGGCCGGATCGCTTGCGTTCCCCGGGAGGCGGCCCGAAAGTCGCGTCGTGAGGGCGAAGCGCGTCGGGCTGGACGAGGTGCGGGGGGGCGAAGCTGACCGCCGGCTGCACCTGCTCTTTCTGGCGGCGCTTCTCGCCGGCGCCGCGGCGCGCCTCGCCCTGGCCTTCCTTCGTCCCGTCTGGGCCGACGAGGTCTTCACGCTGACCCTGGCGCGCCGTTCGTTCCCGGATCTTCTCGAGGCCCTCCGGCTCGACTCCGGGCCGCCGCTCCACTATCTCGCCGCCCGGCTCCTCCTGCTGCCGTTCCCGGCGCCGGGAGGAGCGGACGTCGTGGTCCGCCTTCTTTCCGTCGGTGCGTCGCTCCTCCACGTCCCCCTTCTGATCCGGATCGGACGGCGCTCCGGCTCCCCGCGCGCGGGCATCGTCGCGGCCTCGCTCTTTCTCGTTTTCCCGCTGGCGGTGTCGGCCGCAGCCGAGGGGCGGGGCTACGCGCTCGCCTCGCTCCTGGTGCTCGCGGCGTTCGAGAGGCTCCTCGCGCTCGAGGCGTCCCCGCGCGCGACGACCGCCCTCTTCGCCGGCCTTCTCGGAGGAGCGGCCGTGCTGACGCACTACCTCGCGCTCCTGCCGGTGGCGGGGATGCTCCTGGTGGCGCTCGTGGCGGGCCGGGCCCGGCGCCTCGCCGTTCTCGCTTCGACCTTGGCCGCCGTCGTTGCGGCCACGTGGCTTCCCGTGGCGCTGGGGCAGCCGCGACAGTCGATGGCCTGGGCCGAGGCGCAGCCGCTCGGCGAGCGGGCCCTGCAGTTCGCCTCGAACCTGGCGCTGGGCCTCCCGGTCGAGCCCGGCCCCGCCCGGCTTCTCGGGCCGCTGGCGCTCCTCCTGCTCGGCGCGGCGCTGCTCGGGCGGCGGGGGAGGGCTCGCGTCCCTGCCGCCGCGCCCCTTCTCGCCGCGCTGGCCCTTCTCGGTCCGCTGCTCCTCTACAGCCGGTCGGCCCTTCTTCCCGACCGGACGGCTCTCGTCTTCCTCCCGTTCGTCGCCCTTCTCCTCGCCGAGGCGCCGGGCCTCGTGCCGGCGGCGGCGGGGCCCGCGGCGGCCGTGGTCCTGGCGGCGTCGATGGCCGGCTGGCTGCGGCCGACGAACCCGTCCGAGCTCGCCTCGACGCTCGCGCCGCAGGTCCGCGCCGGCGCCCGCGTCGTCGCCGCCGACCTCTGGGGGCCGGAGCTCGACTACCGGCTGGCGCGGGAAGGAATGCCGGGGCGGGTGCGGACGTACCCCTCGGTGGTTGCGGCCCATCCCGGCTGGTACGACGAGTCGGAGGTGCCGACGGGCACTCTCGCGGCCGAGGCCGGCCTGGTCGTCGCGGCCGCGAGCGGAAGGACGTTCTTCGTCCTCTCGGCCGCGACCCGGGCGGGACGAGCCCTCTCCGGCGCGATCGTCCCGGCGGGAGGGACGCGCGTCGCGTCGACGGACGTCTTCGAGGTGTGGCTCCTGGACTCCCATGGGAGCCGGAGCGTGCGCCCCGGGGGGGACGGTCCGCCGTGAACGTCCTCGTCGTCGTCCCCCGCCTCCCGGGGACGGGCCACACCGGGGACCGCGTCCGCACCGAGCTCCACCTGGAGGCGCTCGCGACGCTGGGAGCCCGCGTGACGCTCGTGGGGGGAATGCCGTCCGGCGCGCCGGTCCCTTCGGTTCCCGGAGCGGCCGAGGTTCGGGGGGTCCCGATGCGCACGGCGCTCCTGCCGTTCTTCCTCGCGAAGGCGGCCCTCCGCGGGTGGCCGCTGCAGAGCGCGCTCTGCGACGGCCCGTGGGAAGAGGCGGTCGCGGGGCTCGGCCCCTTCGATCTGGCGATCGTCCTCCTCGCCCGGCTTCACCCGCGCGTGGCGCCCCTTCTCCCCGACGCTCCCCTCGTCGTCGACTACGTCGACGCCCTCTCGGAAGCCGCGCGGCAGAACGCGGAACGGGACCCCGCTCTCTGGCGAAGGCTCTACTGGCGCCTGGAAGCGCCCCGGCTCGCGCGGGCGGAGCGCGAGGCGGCGCGGACGGCGGCGCTCCTCCTGGCGACGACTCCCTTCGACGCGGGGGCCCTTCCGGAGGGAACGGCGGCCATCGCCATCGGGGCGCACCTCGGCCCGCCGCCGCCGCGCGAGCGCCCTCCCGTCGTCGTCTTCACCGGCCGGATGGGTTACCGTCCAAATGCCGTGGCGGCCGAGCTCCTCCTCCGCGAAATCTGGCCCGGGGTGCGCGCGCGCGTTCCGCGGGCCGAGCTCGTCGTCGGCGGGGCCGACGCGCCGCGGTCGCTTCGCCGGCTCGCTTCCGCCACGGTCGGGGCCCGGCTCGTCAGCCCGGTCTCCGACATGCGGGCTCTTCTCTCTGAGGCGCGCGTGGCGGCCGTCCCGGTCGACATGGGAACCGGAACCCCGATCAAGGTCTACGAGGCGCTCGAGGCCGGTTGCGCCGTCGTGGCGACTCCGGCGGCGGCGTCCCGCGCCGTCCTCGACGGGGTCGCGGCCCCCGTGAGAACGGCCGACGGTCCCGCGGCGTTCGCCCGCGAGCTGGCGGCGCTCCTTTCGGACGAGGGGGCGGCGGCGGCGCTGGGAGACCGTGGACGGGCGTTCGTCGTGGCGCACGCGGACCGGCGCGTCCTCGGGCTCCGCCTGGCCGGCCTCCTCTGCGGAGCGGGGAAGGGCTCGTGAGGCACGGAAGCGACGGCCGGCGCGCCCTCCTGGCCACGGGAGACGCCCTCGGCGCGGTCGCCGCCTTCACTGCCGTCGTCTGGCTCCGGCGCCTCGTCCGGCTTCCGGGGACCGAGTCGGTCCTTCCCGCGGATCGGGTGCTTCTCGATCCGTGGCCCTGGCTCGCCCTCGTGGCCCTGGCGGCCCTCCTCGGCCACGCCCTCGCGGGCACCTGGTCCGAGCCGCTGGCGACGCTTCGCGAGAGGGGCGGCCTCCTGGTGGCCGCGGTCCTGACGGGGCTCCTCCTCGTCGGCGCGTTCTTCCTCCTCAGCCGCGCGCTTCCGCGCACGGTGGCCCTTCTCTACCTACCGGCGGCGTGGGGGTTCCACGCGCTCTTCCGGAGCCTCGTGGAGCGGCTCCTGCCGCCGGCCCTCCGGCGGGTGCTCGTCCTGGGAGAGGGCGAGGACGCTCGTCGCGCGGCCGCGGCGCTCGAGGCGGGAGAGGCGCCGGGGTACCGGCTGCAGGCCTGGGAGGCCGACGCGGCGGGAGCGATGGCGGAGGGGGACGGCCGCGGCCCGATTCGCGGGGCGACGGACGTCGTCCTGGCGTCCGGAAGCAGCCGCGAGCGCGAGGCCTTCGCCTCGCTCGTGGAGCGAAGCGCTTCCGCCGACTTCGATCTCTGGCTTCTTCCTGGCCTGGCGGACGTCGTCGCTTCTCACGTCGCCACGCGGAGCCTCGGCGACCTTCCCCTGACCCCCGTGGAGGCGCGCGGAGCGTCGGGGGGCGCCGTGGCCTTCCGGCGTCTCGTCGATCTCCTGGTGGGGCTCCCTCTCACCCTCCTCGCGGTCTTTCCGGTCGCCCTCGCCTCGATGCTCGTCGCCGCCGAGACGTCCGGCCCGGTCTGGATAAGGCAGAGGCGCGTCGGCCGGGGAGGGCGCGAGCTTGCGATCTGGAAGATCCGGACGATGCGGGAGGACGCCGAGAGGGAGACGGGGCCGGTCCTGGCGACGCCGGGGGACGAGCGGGTGACGCGCGTCGGGCGGTTCCTGCGCAAGACCCGGGTCGACGAGCTGCCCCAGCTCCTCCACGTCCTCTCCGGCTCGATGAGTCTCGTCGGGCCCCGGCCCGAAAGGCCGGAGCTCGTCGAGGCCTACGTCGCCGCGGAGCCTCTCTACAGGCTCCGCCACCTCCTGAAGCCCGGGCTGACGGGTCTGGCCCAGGTCATGGGCGCCTACGCCACGAAGCCCGACGTGAAGCTGAGGTACGACCTCGGCTACCTCTTCCACTGGAGCCCGGTCCTCGACCTTTTCGTCCTGGCCCGGACGGTGACGACGGTCCTGCGCGTCAGCGGGGTCTGAACCGCAGCGGAAGGGGCGGAGGGACGCCGCCCGTGGCGAGCGCCGCCTCGAGGCGGCCCGTCCGTGCGACGACGGCGTCGGGGTCGCTCACAGGAGGGATGGCCGAGACGAGCTTCGGGAAGAGCCAGACGGCCCGGACGTAGAGCTCCTGAGCGGTGGCGGCGTCTCCCTGCGCCAGAGAGAGTCTTCCGAGGTTCATGAGCGTCTCGGCCCGCTCCTCGAGCGAGAGGGAGCGCTCCGTCGCCGCGACGGCCCCTTCCACGTCGCCCAGGGACGCGAGGGCCGAGCCGAGGGCGAGGTGCGCGGTGGCCTGCCGGGGCCTCAGGGCGACGGCGAGCCGCGCGTGGACGAGCGCGGCGTTGGTGAGGTCCCGCCGCCCGGAGCCCGCCGCCACGGGGGCGGCCTTCAGCTCCGACTCGGCTCGCGCGAGGGCGAGGCCGCCGCCGAGCCGGAGCACCGTCCCAACGGCCAGGAGAAGCGCCACGAGGACGAGGCCCGCCCTCGCCGCCGGCCTCGCGGCCGGAGTGACGGGGCCCCCGATGCGGGCCAGCGCCAGGCCGGCGAGGAGGGCGAACGGCCCCGACACGGGGACGATCTGGATCGGGAAGTTGGCCAGGGCCAGAACGAGGATCGCGGCGAGGGAGGGGAGGAGCGTCTCGGCGGGGACGAGGTCGGAGGGGCCGCGCTCTTCCCGGCGCACCGCGCCGGCGAGCCCGGCCAGGAGCGCGAACAGGGCCGTCGTCAGCGCCAGGGCCGCGGGGAGGCCGATCTCCGCCGCCACGGTGAGGGGGTCGCAGTGGGCGTTGTCGAAGTGCGAGGACTCGGAGCGGTGGACGAGCCGGCGGGAGGCCCGCTCCTCGGCCGCGATCCGGGCCCTCACGAAGTCGGCCGCGAAGCCCCCGGGGCCGATGCCGAGGATCGGGTGCGCACGAATCGTCTCGAGGGCGGCCAGGACGCCGATGTCGCGCTGGGTGGTGAGCCTGGCGACGTCGCCCGAGGCGAGCTTCTCCGTCACGCGCGAAACGACCCCCGCGCCGGCCAGGAGCGTCACGGCCGCGGCGCCCGCGACGACGGCCGGCAGGAGGCGCCGCCGGAGATCGAGGGCCACGAGGACGATCGCGCCGCCGAAGAAGGCGGCGAGCGGCGCGAGCGTCCCGGCGGCGGCGAGGCCCGCGACACAGGCGACGAGCGCGGCGCCGGACGCGAGGCGTCTCTCTCCTCGGGCGAGCGAGGAGGCGGCCAGGAGAGCCGGGATGACGAGCGCGGCGCCGACGTCGCCAGGGTTTCCGATCCACGCCGTGGCGTGGAAGCGGGGCTCGGGGGCCTCAACCGGCAGCCGCAGGAGTCCCGCGAAGCGCTGGAGGGTGGCCAGGAACCCGGTCGCCGCTCCGCAGGCGACGAGGAGGGAGAGGGCCCGGCGCGCCGTCGTCTCGCCGGCGGCGGTGGCTCCCCAGGCCAGGAGGGCGAGGGCGGGGACGAGCGGGAGCGCGTCGAGCGGATCCCTTCCGTGGAAGAGGCCGACGGCCATCGAAGCGAGGAATAGCGCGAGGGTGGAGGCCAGGGCGATCCCCGTGGTCCGGCGGCGTTGCTCCAGGCCGCCGGACGTCCGGGGGCGGGCCTGCCGGACGCGAGGCCGAGGAGGACGAGGAGCGCCCCGGCCGACTGCGCGGCGAGCTTGGCGTCGCGGGTCGCCTCGGCGGAGGCCAGGACGAGGACGAAGTACGGCAGAGAGAGCGCCACGAGCGTTCCGAGCGGCGCGAGGAGCTCCCGGGCTCCCGCGGGGGCCCCCTGGTTCGGACTCGGCATGGACGGGAGGATAGCCTCGAGCCGGGCCGGAAGAGCGGCCGGTGGAGGGGGTTGGTAGAGTGGCGGCGTGCCGATCCTGAAGCGTGAGCCCGACTTCCTGCCCGAAACGCTCTTCGAGCTTCCCCCGGACCTATACCCGTGGTGGGTCGTCCACGTCCGGTCGAGGCAGGAAAAGGTCCTGGCGCGCGAGTGCCGCCAACGCGAAATCCCTTTCTACCTGCCGCTTCGGGAGCACAAGAACCGGCGGGACCCCCGGCACCGGATCTCGTGGCTGCCGCTCTTCCCCGGCTACGTCTTCGTCCGGGGCGACCTCGAGCACGAACGGATCGAGCTCCTGAAGACGAACGTCTGCGTCCGGATCATCCCGGTTCTCGACCAGGAGGGCCTCGGCCACGACCTGGCCCAGGTGATGCGGTTGCAGGAGCTGGGGCTTCCCCTGCGGGCTCACCCGGCGCTTCAGGAGGGGTCGGTCGTGCGGGTCGCCGAGGGGCCTTTCGAGGGGATGTCGGGAATCGTGACGAGTCTGAAGGGAAAGAACCGTTTCATCATCTCGGTCCGCTTCATCCACCGCTCCGTTTCGGTGGAGCTGGACCGCGACGAGCTGGTGCCGGGCGAGAAGAGCGTTCCGGGTCCGGGTCCGGCGCGCTGAGGGCGAGGATCTTCCGCATCAGGCCGCCCCTTGGAACCCCGGCGAGCTCTTCCGGGAGGAGAAGGCGCGGACCCGCGCCGGGCGTCACCCGCCTCCCGGGGGCCGTGGAGGCCACCGGGGCCTCGGTGACCTCGAAGACCTCGACGGCGTAGCGCCTCTCCAGGACGGCGTGGCGGACGGTGGCGGCGAACTCGACCCGCGCCACGGGGCGTCCCGCGAGGCGGGGCCAGGCGGCGGCGAGCGCCTGACCGGCGTCGTCCCCGGCGGCGACCTCCAAGAGCGGGACGACGAGGTGGCCGGGGACGAGGAAGGCGTCCTCGACGAGAACGAGGCGCTTCCGCCTGCGCGCGACGCCGGCGGCGAGCCGCACGGAGACGGAGGCCTTCCTCGGACGGCTCCGGGGGAATGCCTCGGGGCGTCCCGAGGCCCGCGCCAGGCACGCTCCCGCGAGGGGGCACGCCTCGCAGCGGGGCGCGCGCGGAAGGCAGACGAGCGCCCCGAGCTCCATCAGCGCCTGGTTGTGGTCTCCCGGCGATCCTGGGTTCAGGAAGGCGGTTGCGGCGGCTTCGACCGCGGCGCGGGAGGCTCCCGTGCGTGGGTCGCCGGGAATCGTCTGGAGCCGCGCGAGGACGCGCGCCACGTTTCCGTCCAGGGCTGCCACGGGGACGCCGAATGCGATGGAGGCGAGGGCGGCCGCGGTGTAAGGGCCGACGCCCGGAAGGGCGCGCAGCTCCTCGACCGAACGGGGGATGGCGCCGCCGCTTTCCGCGACGAGGCGGGCCGCGCGATGGAGGTTTCGCGCCCGGGCGTAGTAGCCGAGGCCGCTCCATTCCGCCAGGACTTCCTGTTCCCCGGCGGCCGCGAGGGCCGAGACGGTCGGGAAGCGGTCGAGAAACCTCTCCCAGCGCGGGACTCCGGCGGCGATCGTCGTTTGCTGGAGGATCGTCTCGGAAACCCAGATGGCCCACGGGTCGCGGGTCCGCCTGAAAGGAAGGTCGCGGCGCTCGCGCCGGTACCACTTCAGGAGCGCGGGGCAGAGGGCCGCCAGGCGTGAGGCGGGAGGCGGGCTCAGAGCCTGGCGGCGAGGACCGGCTGGTCCGAAGCGGCGCGCCGGAGCGCGACCGACGCGAGGGGAGGCCCGGGGGGAAGCGTCAGGAAGGGGAGCTCGCCTTCGCCGGAACCGTCGGTGTCGAGCCGGGCGCAGGCGACGAGGGTGCCGTCGGCGCGTTCGAAGACGAGGGTGTAGCGCTCGCGCGGCGGAAGGTACCAGCAGAAGAAGGCGGCCTCCCGTCCGCAGGCGGAGACGACGACGCGGGCGAGTGGGCTCCCCTTCGTCCGGCGGCGGCTTCCCGGGCCGCTGAGAAGGCGGGTGCAGAGGCGGTCGGCCGGGCGCGAGAGGAGGTTGAAGGAGGCTCGCCTCTCCCGCAGGAACTCCCCGAGCCGCGAGTCGAGCCGATCCTTCAGGCGCGCGGGAGGGGCGACGGGGGACAGGCCGAAGGCGAGAGTCGCGACGACGTCCGGAAATGCGTCGAAGGGATCGGACCGGGAGAGGTTCGGGCGCATCGACTCAGTCGAGGTGCTTTCGGAGGCGGATCAGCCCCTGCCGGATGCGCGTCTTGACCGTTCCGAGGGGCAGCCCGAGCCGCTCGGCGATCTCGACGTGCGTCATCCCCTTCAGGAAGGCGAGCTCGACCGCCTCGCGCTGAACGGCCGAGAGCTTCTTCATGGCCGCTCTCGCGGCGTCGCGGCTCTGCCGGAAGGAGACGACCTGGTCGGGGGCGGCGTTCTCGTCGAGCGGGTCGAAGTGGAGGTTCGGATCGTCGATGGAGATCGTCCGGTCCTCCCGCCGGTTGCGGGAGCGGAGGCGGTCGATGGCCCGCGACCGGGCGAGCGTGAAGATCCAGGCGGGCGGGGCGCCGCGTGAGGGATCGTACCGGTCGGCCTGCCGCCAGACCTGCCAGAAGACGTCGAGGGCGACGTCCTCGGCCTCCTCGGAATTCTGGAGGATCTTCCAGACGAGCGAGTAGACGGGGGACGAGTAGCGCGCGTAGAGGAGGTCGAGCGCCGACTGGTCGCCCTGCCGGATCTTCTCGATGAGCTCGAGGTCTGCGGCAGCCGGCGCCGAACCCTTCCCGGAGACGGCCGCATCCGAAGAAGACTCCATCGACATCGACGGCGAGGTTACAGGATTTCGACGAAACGGAATGTCGCGAAGGCCGACGGTACGTGGAAGTCGGGTGGCTGATCGCGCCCCGTCGCCACGAGAGACTCGTAGCGGACGGTCCTGCCGCGCGCGATCCTCGTCAGGTTCCCACGCCGTTCGTCCCCCGGGTGGGGGCGGGAGAGCGGGGGGCTGAGGGCGAGCCACGGTATCGAGATCCAGCAACGCCATCGCTCCCACTCCGTCGGGTGGGCGTCCGCCGGATCTCCTTCGACCCGAACCTTCATGCCGGGGACCGGAACGCCCCGAAGGAGGTGCCACGTCTCCCGGCTGGCGTGGGGGTTGGCGACCCGGGCCGAGTAGCGGGTCCCTTCCGGGTTGACGACGACCTCCAGATAGCGCGAGGGCTCGGCGGCTTCCGCCCAGTAGAGCTCGACGCACTCGTCGTCGAAGACCCTGTCCTGGGGATGGCGCGCGAGGACCCTGAGGGGCGGGTCGGAGAAGACCTCGAAGAGGACGTGGAGGCTCCGGACTCCCCCCACCAGTGCGACGCGGGTCGAGCGGTCGTCCGGCGCCTCTCCGCGGAGGCCTCCGAGAGACCGGAACTCCAAGTGGCTCTGGGCATCGCCGCGTCGGGCCGTTTTCGGCAGGAGCGGCACGTCGAAGACGGGGGGCGTCACTTCGCCCCCGGAGGAGAGAGTCCGAGCCGCGCAGTGATCCGGGGGGCGACCTCGATGGCCTTCACGACGGGAATCCGCTCCGGTGCCACGCCCGGTCCGGCGTGAAAGAAGATTCCGTCGAGCTCGGGGTCGGGGCCGTAACCGTGCTGGGCGGTGACTTCGGCGGGAAGGAGCACGGGAGCGGCGCTTCCCTGCTGGGGAAATCCGCTCCTCAGGGTCGTCCCGTGCCCCGCGAGGAGGATGAGGTCGCCGGCGTTGGGGTGGTCGAGGCCGATCCTCGCGGCCTCCCCCCGGAGCGCGACGGTCTCGAAGAGAGCCTTGCCGGCCTCGTCCTTCAGGGAGCGGAAGTAGCCTGCGATGTCGGCGAGGACGGTGGCCGCTTCCTCGGGGGAGAGGATTCCCCCCGGCATTTCTCCGGCCCTGTTGAGGACGACGAAGGCCGAGCCGGCGGTGACGGCGACGTCCGCGGGGGAGTCGGGGCGAACCACGGGCCGCCCCGCGAGGAGATCCGTGGCGATCCACCCCTTTCTGCGCATCAGCTCGGCGGGGTGGACGGAGCGCGACACGGGGCGCAGGCCGTGGTCCGAGAGGAGAACGACGTCTCCGCCCCGTTCGCGGAAGCGAAGGTAGCGTGCGGCGGCGCGGTCGGCGATTCGCCATGTCTCGCGCAGGCCGGCCGCGGCCTTTTCGGCGCGGGTGGGATCCGCTCCGGCCTCGCCCGGAGCACGGGGGGAGAAGACGTGCGCCGACTCGTCGATGGCGGGCTGGTAGGCCAGGAGCACGTCCCAGTCGCCACGCCGCTCGGCGACCTCGAATGCCGACACGAAGAACGTCGAGAACCTCTCGCTCATCTCGAGGAACGTCTTCACGTCGGGGTCGGCCCCTTCGAGTACCTTGTAGTCCGGTGGCCCGGGCCAGAAGCCGCAACGCTCGTCGAGCGTCCGCCGGAAGTCCTCCGGCCAGGCTTCGGTCTGTCCGAGCCCGCCGACGTAGAGGGAGACCGAGGAGGAGTCTGGGGAGAGCTTCAGGAGCTTGACCCAGCGGCCGCGCCGTGCGGCTCCGTCGGCGCGCTCCGGGAGGGCCAGCCAGTCTCCCGGACGGAGCCGGCCGACGAGGCCCCCCTCGGCGTCGACCGCCGCGAGGGTGTCGTATTCGCGCCGTCCGTCGTCCCGGGTGTCGAGGAGGACGAAGTCGAGGGGCCGGTTCAGCCCGCTGTCGTGCTCCGCGGGGGGCTCGACGCGCACGCGCTTGGGGGGCGACCAGCTCGTCGCCTCGGGCGGAAGGGCCATGGCGGCGTCGGGGAAGGCCTCGCCGGGTCCGGGGCCCTGCCAGAGGAAACCGGGAGCGCGGAGCTCGGCCCAGCGCAAGCCGACGGGAGTCGTCGTGCGCGGCGTCCGTCCGCCGACGCCGGGCCAGCTCAGCGAGGCGACGCGGCGCCCCTGGCGCGAGAGCGCTTCCCAGAGCGTCTCGACGGCGGGCTCGGCGTCGAAGCCGTTGACGCGGGCCTTCAGCGGCCCGCCCGCCGGCCAGTAGGAGTTCGAGACGACTCCGGTCTCCTCCGGAAGCGTCCCCGTCGAGATCGAGGCGTGGGCGACCGTCGTGAGGGAGGGGGTGACGGTCTGGAGGCGCCCTGCCGAAAGACCTTCCCGCTCGGCGCGGCGGAACCCGTTCGGCGAGAGCGCCTCGCGCTGCCTCTCGTACTCGGCTCCGCCCGCGCCGTCGAACGACACGAGGACGACCCGGCGGGGCAGCTCGGGCGGCGGCGGTGGCGCCGCCGCGACGAGCGACGGAAAGAGGAGTGCGACGAGGGACGGGGCGAGTGCGGGGTGCGGGCGGGCGCGGGACATTCGCGGCTAGCCTACCTCGTCTCGGCGGCCCCGAGGGACCTGCGCAGCTTCTCGACGGGTCCGGCGAGAGCCGCACCCTCCCTTCGGGCGGTCGCGAGCGCGCTCGTGGCGTCGGCCTCGAGCGCCCGCCCGAGCGGTTCCAGGCTGAGGACGGTCGCGGCGGCCGTCTCGGAGACGGCGCCCACGCTCTCCGCGAGCTCGAAGAGGTCGTGGGCGTCTCCGGCGGAGTCCTGGAAGGAGCGCAGGAGGCGGAGGAGCGGCCGAAACCCCGGGTCGAGCGGCTCCAGAAGCTCGACGGCGTATCGGACCCGCTTCGCGGCGATCCTTGCGGCGTGGAGCGTCTCGCGGTCCGGGGGGAGGAGCCCTGCCAGGCGGCGGACGATCCGGCGAAGGCGGCGGCGGGTCCGGCGGCCCAGGACCGCCTCGACAACGGCACGCGGGGCGAAGGCCCCTCCCCCTTCCGCCGCGAGCCTTCGCCTCCAGCGGGAGAGGGACCGCTCGACGAATGCGACGTCAGCGGCGTCGACGCGGACGGCGGGCAGCTCTCCCGGGAAGACGAGCGCCCGGAGCCGGGCGTCCGTCGCCTCCTCCCGCGATGCCAGGAGAGCCCGCCCGACCTCCTCTGACCGGAGGACCGAGAGCCGGCGGCGCAGCTCCCGGGCCGACGAGCGAAGCGCCTCGCCGTCCCCCTTTCCGGGGATCCCCCGGAAGAGGCGCGAAAGCGCCTCCGTGCGGCGCAGCGCGACCCGGAGGTCGTGGACGAGCTCCTCGTCCCCGGGGGTCCGCGCCCGGTCCGCGAGCGCCCGGAGCTTCTCGCCGTGGGCGGGGATGGCCTTCTCGAGGAGGCCGAGAATCGAGCTGGACCAGAGCGACGCCAGGGCGGACCTCCTCCGGCAATCCTGGCTCCCCGACGTCAGGCTCAGGCCGGATCGCCGGGACGGGCCGGGAGTTCGAGTGCGGGGTAGCCGATGTGGTATCCCTGTGCCCGGTCGACGCCGAGCTCCCTGAGGATCGCCATGATCTCCTGCGTTTCGACGCCCTCGGCGACGGTTTTTACGCCGAAGCCGCGGCAGATCTCCGCGATGCCGCGCACGAAGACGCGGTTCTCCATCTTGTGCGGCAGGTCGCGCACGTAGCTCTGGTCGAACTTGAGCGTCGACATCGGAAGGTCGCGCAGGTACCGGAACGAGCTGAAACCGACGCCGAAGTCGTCGAGGGCGAACTTGAACCCCTCCGAGGTGAGGGCGCCGGTGAAGTCCTGCACGCGGCCGAGGTCGCGCAGCGCGGCCGTCTCCGTGATCTCGAAGGTGATGCGCGAGGGGCGGATTCCCTTCAGCCGGGCGAGGCGGGAGATGTCCGCGACGAGGGCGTCGTCCTCGAAATCGAGCCCGGAGAGGTTTATGGAGACCTCGAGGTCGGGCGGGATCCGCTTGCGGGCGGCGATGAGGGCGTCGAACGTGCTGCTGATGACGACCCGGTCGATGGCGGTCACAAAGCCGAAGCGCTCCGCCGCGTCGAGGAACTCGTCCGGGCTCGTGAGGGAGCCGTCCTCCTCGCGAAGCCTCACGAGCGTCTCGGCGGCGACGATGCGCCCCGTCGAGACCTCGCAGATCGGCTGAAAGAGAGGCACGAACCGGCCGGCGGAGAGGGCGGTGCGGATCCGGTCGGCCTGACCGCGCAGGAGGCCGATCCTCTCTCTCTCCCTCGCGGTCGGGTCGTGAAGGATGAAGCGGGCGCGTCCCCGGGTCTTGGCCTGGTGCATCGCCAGGTCGGCCGCGAGCATCAGGTCGGAGGCTCGCTGGCCGTGCGCGGGATAGACCGCGACGCCGACGCTCGCGGTGATCTGGAGCTTTCGCCCCTCGAACGTCGGCGAGAACTCCGTCAGGAACCGGACGAGGTTGTCGGCCTCGAGGGCCGCCTCGGCGGAGGTCGTCTCGGGGGAGAGGAGCCCGAACTCGTCTCCCCCCAGGCGGGCGAAGACCCTGCCGGGGCGCCGGGCGGCGTTGAGCGCTTCGCCGAGGCGGCGAAGGTACTCGTCTCCGGCGGCGAGTCCGTGCGTGTCGTTCAGGGCCTTGAAGTCGTCGAGGTCGAAGAAGAGGAGCGCGAGCGGGTGCCGGGCGCGGTTCGCATCCTCGATCGCCTTCTCGAGCAGCTCCTGGAAGGCTGCCCGGATGACGAACCCGGTGACCGGGTCGCGCGAGGCCTGCGTCGCGACGAGGGTCTCGATCCGGGCGACCTCGCGCGTGAGAGCGTGGGCGACGGAGACGTTCCGGGCGGAGGCGACGAGCCGGGCCGGCTCCGCCTCGCCGAGCCGCCGGGCAGAGACCCAGAAGACCTTGCTCCTCGTCCGGTCCTCGAAGTCGATCCGGACCTCGATGTTCGAGGCGCCGTCCGGCTGGAGAGCCGCAGCGAGGAGCCGGTCGCGGGTATCGGCTTCGGCCCAGAAGGGGAGCAGCTGTCCGAGCGGCTCTTCCGCTCCGGCCGGGTCGGGCGCTCCTTCCGCGCGGGCCGCGGAATTCGCCGCGAGGAGGCGTCCCCCGGCCTCGAAGATTGCGAGCGGGTCGGGGCAGGCTTCGAAGACGGACGCCTCGAGGGAGAGGGTCGCGACGGCCGCCTTCGACATGGCGACCGTGTCGTACCCGGCGCGGCGGCGCTTTTCCTTCATTCGGGTCCTTCCGGAACGGGCGGGTGCTCCGCGAGGGCGTGGAGAGCTCCGCCGGAGAGCCGGTAGACCTGCCACTCCTCCATCGGGACGGCGCCGAGCCGCTCGTAGAAGCCGATGGCGGGGGTGTTCCACTTCAGGACGCTCCACTCGAGCCGTCCGCAGCCCCGCTCCACGGCGATCCCGGCGAGAGCGGCGAGCAGCTTCTTCCCGAGGCCGAGGCCGCGCCGTCCGGGGACGACGAAGAGGTCCTCGAGATAGATCCCGGGCCTGGTCAGGAAGGTCGAGTAGTTGTGAAAGAAGAGGGCGAAGCCGGCCGGCTCGCCGTCGACGTCGGCGATCAGGACCTCCGCGTAGGGCCGGGGCCCGAAGAGGTGGGCTTCCAGGGCCGTCTCGTCGGCGAAGCACTCCGGGGTGAGGCGCTCGTACTCGGCGAGCGCGCGGATGAGGCGCGCGATGACGGCGACGTCCTCCCGCGCGGCGGGTCGGAGCGAGATCGAAGGTTTGCTGGTCACGCCGGCTGATTATCACGCTTCGCGCAGAATCTGCACGGCAGCCGCGGCGGAATATGATGGGGACGGCGCGCGACACCCGTCGCGGCCCGGCCCTTCGATGGAACCAGCCGACGACGCCGCCCCGGGCGGCTCGAGTTTCGCTCCCTATTTCGGCCTCCTGACCCGGCGCGTCCAGCGCGCCCGGCTGGCCGCGGCGCTGCCGCACGTCTCCCCGAAGGACCGGCTTCTCGACCTGGGCTGCGGCCTGACCGATCTGCCGGCCCGGTTTCCGTCGTACGTGGGTTGTGACCGCAATCCCCTCGTTCTCTCCGAGATGCGCCGGCGCCACCCCGCGGCGGTCTTCACGGCCTGGGACGTCGACTCCGAAGAGCCGCCGCCCGAGGTCGTCGGCCGGGCCCCGTACGACGTCGTCCTGATGCTCGCGATCCTCGAGCACCTCCCGTCACCCGTCCGCGCGCTCTCGCGTGCCGCGGCTCTCCTCGCCCCGGGAGGGCGCGTCGTCGCCACGACGCCCCACCCGCTCGGACGGCTCGCCCTCGAGGCCGGTGCGCGTCTCGGCCTCCTGTCGCGCCACGCCGACGAGGAGCACGAGAAGCTCCTCGACCGTGCGGCGCTCGAGTGTGCGGCGAAGGGAGCGGGGCTCGAGCGGACGTCCTACTCGCGCTTTCTCGCGGGCCTGAACCAGCTGACCGTCCTGACGCGCCGATGAAGCCGAAGAGCCCCCTCGCCATCGAGGTGGCCGGTGCGCGGACCCACAACCTCAAGGGAGTCTCCTGCCACGTCCCGATCGGCGGGATCACCGTCGTCACGGGGCCCTCGGGCTCGGGGAAGTCGTCCCTCGCGTTCGACACGCTCTACGCGGAGGGGCAGCGGCGCTTCGTCGAGTCGATGTCGACGTACGCGCGCCAGTTCCTCGAGCGGATGGAGAGGCCTGACGTCGACCGGATCGACCACCTGCTGCCGGCGCTCGCCATCGAGCAGAAATCCCCCTCGCGTTCGGCCCGCTCCACGGTCGGGACGGCGACGGAGATCCACGACGTCCTGCGCCTCCTCTTCGCCGCGGCGGGGACGGTCGTGTGCCCCGAATGCCGCGTCGAGGTCCGGCGCGACTCGCCGCGAGGCGTGATCGAAGCGCTTCTCGAAGGGCTCGGAGAAGGAGCCCGGGTGCTCGTCCTGGCGCCCCGTCCCGCGACCGGACTCGCGGAGAGGGCGCCGCTCTGGGTCCGCTCCGGGCTCTTCCGCGCGGTCGACGCCGACGGAAGCGTCGTCTCCTTCGACGCCGAAACGCCTCCTCCCGCGGGGGCGGACTCTCTCGTGAGGCTCGTCGTCGGGCGGCACGTCCTCCGCCCGGGCGACCCGGAGCTGGCGGCGTCCATCGAGGGGGCCTTCTCCGTCGGGGAGGGAGAGCTCCTCGTCCGGGAAGCCGCGTCGGGGAGCGAGCTGCGCTTCCTGCGCGGCCTCGCGTGCAACTCCTGCGGCCGCCGCTTCGAGGAGCCGACGCCCGCGCACTTCTCCTTCAATTCGCCACGCGGCGCCTGCCGGACCTGCCAGGGCTTCGGACGGGTGGCGGGCCTCGACGTCGCGAAGATCCTTCCCGACCCCGGCCTCACCCTCCTCGAGCGTCCCTTCGCCCCGTTCAACACGCCGGCCTATGCGAGCGCCTACCCCGACCTCGCCCGCGCCTGCCGGCGCCTCGGCATCCGCCGCAACGTGCCGTGGAACGAGCTGTCGCCGCGCGAGAGGGAGCTCGTGTGGGACGGCGACGGCGACTGGTACGGGGTGAAGGGGCTCTTCTCGTATCTCGAGACGAAGCGCTACAAGGTGCACGTCCGCGTGATGATCGCCAGGTACCGGGGGTACGAGCAGTGCCCGGACTGCCTCGGGGAGCGGTTGACCCCGGAGGCGCGGTCGGTGACGGTCGGCGGCGCGACGCTTCCCCGGCTCTCTGCGCTGCCCCTCGGCGAGCTCCTCGACATGCTCCGGGAGCTTCCTCTCGGGGCAAAGGAGAGAGCCCGGGGCGGCTCGCTCGTGGCGGACCTCGTCAAGCGCGTCGGGACGCTCGTCGACGTCGGGCTCTCCTATCTCTCGCTCTCCCGGACGATGCGGACCCTCTCCGGGGGCGAGGCGCAGCGGGTCCAGCTCGGCGCGGCGCTCGGCAACGCCCTGACCGGAACGCTCTACGTCCTGGACGAGCCGACCGTCGGGCTCCACCCGGCGGACACGGCGCGGCTTCTCGCGGTGCTCCGGCGCCTGGCGGACGGGGGAAACGCCGTCTGCGTCGTCGAGCACGACCTCGACGTCGTCCGCGCGGCGGACCACGTCATCGACCTCGGCCCGGACGCCGGGGCCCACGGAGGACGGCTCGTCTTCGAAGGGACGCCGGAGGTCCTGCGCCGGGCGGCGACGGCCACGGGAGAAGCCCTTCGCGCGGGGACGGCGCTCGTGGCCGAACGGCCCGAACCGTACCCTCGGGGCCACCTGCGGATCGTCGGGGCGCGCGCGAACAACCTCGCGAACCTGACGGTGGAGATTCCCACCGGGGTCCTGGCCGCGGTCTGCGGCCCGTCGGGTTCGGGGAAGTCGTCCCTCGTCGTCGACGTCCTCGCCTCCGGCGCCCTCCGGGCGCTCGGACGCAAGGAAGGAGACGCGCTCGAGCGCGGGGCCCACGACCGGATCGAGGGGCTCTCGGCGTTCCACGACGTCGTCCTCGTCGACCAGTCGCCCCTCGGCCGCTCCGCCCGCTCGAACCCGGCGACCTACACGAAGGCGTGGGACGAGGTGCGCGCCCTCTGGGCCCGCAGCCCCGCCGCGCGCGAGGCGGGGCTTACGAAGGGGAGCTTCAGCTTCAACGCCGCCGGCGGACGCTGCGAGACGTGCGAGGGCTCGGGCGTCGTGACGATCGACATGCAGTTCCTCGCCGACGTCACCGTCGTCTGCGACGCCTGCGACGGCCGCCGCTTCTCGCCCGAGGTGCTGAACGTGCGGGTCCGGGGACGGAACGTGCACGAGCTCCTCGGGACGACGATCGACGAGGCGCTCGAGCTCTTCGCCGACCTGCCGGGGATCGCCTCGCGCCTGGCGCCGCTCGCCGAGGCGGGACTCGGCTACCTCCGCCTCGGGCAGTCGACCGCGACGCTGTCGGGGGGCGAGGCGCAGCGCCTGAAGGTCGCCTCGTTCCTGAAGCCGGGTTCCGGCGGCGGCCCGACGCTCTTCATCTTCGACGAACCGACGACGGGGCTCCACCCGCGCGACGTCGACGTCCTCCTCGCCGTCTTCCGCCGGCTCCTTGCCGCCGGCCACTCCGTCCTCGCCGTCGAGCACAACCCGGCGTTCCTTCTCGCCGCCGACTGGCTCCTCGAGCTGGGACCCGGGGGAGGGGTGAACGGGGGCCGGGCCGTCTTCGCCGGAAGCGTCGCCCGTCTCCTCTCCGAGGGGGGGACGGAGACCGCCGAAGCGCTCCGAAGCTCTGTGGCGGCGCCGGCTCGCCTACAATCGGAGCCGCCGTGTCCGCAGGAGCCCACCGCTACATCCTCGTCGTCGACGGCCGGGAGATCGAGCTCTCGGAAGGGGAAGTCACGCTCGGGCGCAGCCGTTCCGCGACGGTCCGGGTCGACCACGAGTCCGTCTCGCGGAGCCACGCGCTCCTCACGTTCGCCAGCGGCACGGCCGTCCTCAAGGACCTGAACTCGTCCAACGGAACGTTCGTCGCGGGGCGGCGGATCCTGAACGAGACGATTCTGAGGAGCGGGGATCGCCTTCAGGTGGGTGCCGCCGTCCTCGAGTACCGGCTCCTCGAGCCGAGCGGACCGGTGGACAGGACGGCCCTCCTCAATTCATCCGACGCGGACGCGCTGCCCGATTCGCCCGGCCGGCAGGGCGGGGAGTCACCCGCTCAAGCCCCGGCAGAGTCCCCGGCCCCCTCGCCGCTCGAAATCTCCGCCGGCGACCTGTTCCGGAGCGTGGACGAGGCCGCGCGCGCTGCGGCGGCCGCTCCGGTCGTCGCCTCCGTCGCGCTGGCGGCGGTGCACAACTCCGGAGTCAGCGAGCGGCCGCCGCTCGATCTTCCGCTCCTCGAGGAGCCGCCCGTGCCGGAGCCCCCGTCGGATCCGCCTCCCGCGGCGCCGGCCCGCCGGCTGCCCGACGCCACGCTCTCGCAGTTTCCGATCCGCGGCGGCTCGCCGCGCCCCTCCGGCGACCAGCCCGCCCCGGTGATCCGCGTTCGCAGGCCGATCGCCAGGGCGGCGCGTGAAGCTGCGGGCCTCGACACTGCGGGGTTCTTCCCGCGGGTCCTTTCGACCCTCGTCGACGCGATCATCCTCCTGGCGCTGAATCTCCTCCTGCTGTCGCCCGTCTTCCTCGTGCTCCTCTTCAAGGACGCGTTCCAGCACAAGGACCTCCTCAGGGACTGGGCCTTCCTCGGCATCCTGGCGGGCTGCGCCCTGATGATCTTCGGCGCGAACCTCTGGTACGTGGTCGGCGGCTGGGCCAGGACGGGCCGGACACCCGGAAAGGCCCTGCTGCGCCTCTCGGTCGTGCTGGCCGGTCCGTCCGTTCCCACCCCCGGCATCGGCCTGCAGAAGGCGTTCGTCCGGTTTCTGGCCATCACTCTGTCCGGGGCGCTCCTGGGGATCGGCTTCCTCCTCGTCCTCTTCCGGGAGGATCGTCGCGCCCTGCACGATCTCCTGGCCGGGACGAAGGTCGTCCGAACGCCCTAGGCGGGAGTCACTCGGGAGTCACCTCGGCTCGAGAAGGGCGCGAAGGGTGGGTGAGATCAGGGCCGCCTCCGCGCGCGCCGCCCCCCCCTTCCGCCGGAACGACGCGAGGCTCGCGCGCGCGGCCGAGAGGAGAGCCGCGTCGCGCCGCCCTTCGAGAACGTAGCGGCTGCCCAGGGCCGAGGCTTCGACGAGGTCGAGCTCACGAGCCTCGGGGCTTCGGCGCCGCTCGGACCGGACGAGGGTCTCTGCCTGGTCGAAGTCTCCCGCGGCGAGGGCGGCGAGAGCCCCGGCGAGCGACACGGGGGGCGGCGAGGGGACGAGCGTCGGCTCCGGCGCGCCTGGCACAGGGACAGGGGTCGGTGCCGCCGGAGGGGTGGCGGCCGCGGTCGGCACCGGCAGGATGGGCGGGCCGGGCGTCGGGAGAGGAGCGGCAGGCGTCGGAGAGGGAGCCGGGACCGGGGTCGACGCGGGGGCCGGAGGCTCCCGGCGGGCCGCCTCGCGGCGTTCCAGCTCGGCGATGCGGCGGCTCCGGTCCTCGGTTTCTCTCCTGGTCGGAAAGGTGCCGCCCGCGGCGGACGAGCGCAGGTGCGAAAGCGCCCGGGCCTCCGCGCCCAGCTCCATGAGGGCCCGGCCCAGCCAGTAGTGGGGGTCGTAGTAGTCGACGGCGTGCCGGCTCGTCCCGAAGCTCTCCCGGGGCTTCTCGTGGCCCGTCTCCAGCGCCTTCTCGAGTATCGGCACCGCCTCGGCGTACCGCCCCTTCTCGACGAGCGCCCGGCCCTCGAGAAAAGGGCGGGCGGCGGAATCGGGAGGTAAATGGAGGCCTGAGGCGCCGGGAGGCCGGACCGCGGCAGGAGCGCCGCAAGGGCCACGGCGGCCGTCAGGGCACCCCGGACGAGCCGGGCGCGTGAGGTGGAACGGGTCGACCGACACTTCATGGAGGCACGACGCGCCGAGTTTACCGGCGGGTCGTGCAGAGGGGACTACGACGATGTCGCGAAATCTCGCTTTTGCCCGGGCCGCCTTGGCTTTGACCGGGGTCTTCCTCGCCTCGACGGCGATTCCGGCCTCGGCGGCCGAGGGCCCCTGCCCTCCGGAGAGGCCCGTCGTCTCGGCTCCGGCCGTCGTGAACCGGTTCGAGACCTACGCGATTTCCTGGACGAACGTCCTGGGGAGCCGCCCGACGGGGCCGGCCGACATCTTCGTCGTCGAGCGCTCGGAGGACGAGACCTTCGCCCAGGGGGTCGAGCGTTTCCAGACGAACAGGACCTCCAACTCCTACGGCGCTCCCCTGGGCATTCCCCGGAGGCTCTACCACCGGGTTTCCGTCCAGTCGTTCTGCTCCGGGCCGACCGCCATCCGCGTCCCCTCCAACGTCGTCGCGGTCGACATCACCGACCAGTGCAATCCGCCCATTCAGGTCGATCCTCCGGCCATCAGCCCGGCCGCGCCCCCCGCGTACACGACGTACGTCGTCTCCTGGGACACGCTGACCGCAGGAACTCCCGGGCCGGGAGGCGGCGCCCAAGGCCTGCGCTTCCGCCTCCGGCGCACGACGAGCTTCGGGGACGTGAACGAAACGTTCATCGACACCGGGACGGCCGCGTTCGTGGACGGGCCGGGGGAGTACACCTACGAGCTCCGGACCGAGAACGTCTGCGGCGAGGCGAGCGAGTGGTCGAGGCCGGCCCGGGTCGTCGTCGGCACCTCGAAGACCTCCGCCCTCGTCCTCGTCTCCGCCCCGAAGCCCTTTCTCGTGCCGGTCTCGCAGAGCGCCGTCGCCTCGACGAGCCTGGTCGTCCGGAATGCCGGCAGCGAGGCCCTGGACGTCACGGTGTCGAGCCCGGACGGGACCCTGAACACGTCTCCGCGCTCCTTCCGGATCGCGTCCTGGGGTAGCGCTTCCGTGCAGGTGGCGCTCGCCGGGACGGTCGATCCCGCCGAGCCGCTCCACACGGAGCTCGTCCTGGCCGCCGAGGGCGTCGACCTGCGCGTGCCGGTCGACGTGGGGGCCTGGGCCGCGGCGGCCGAAACCCCGGTCGGCTGGGACGACGAGGGCGCGGACGTGGACGGCGCGGGGAACGGTCTCAAACGAACCCTCGTGAATCCGGGGGCTCTCCCCGCCTCGATCGTGACCTCGGTCTCGGCGAAGTGGCTGACCATCGTCGGCATCGACGGAAAGGCCTGGGACCGGCCGCTGGCGCCCGGGGAGAAGCGTCCCGTCTGGATGACCATCGACCGGGGCCTGCGCCGTGCCGCGATCGGAACCGAGGTGGCGACGGTGACGGTCGTCACCGCGGGCCATGCGTCGAGCCCGAAGAGCCTGAGCGTGACCGACGACGGGCCTGTCCTCGCGGGGGCCGGGGGGCCCACCTCGGGAGACGGACTGCCGCCCCTCTACCTCATGAAGAGCCGGCTTCTCTTCCCTTCTCTTCCGAACGCCATCGACGCCCGCGGGATCGGTCGCTACACCTCCGACGTCTGGCTGTCGAACGTCGATGCCCTCTCCGCGATCCAGGTCGTCCTGACGCTCACGCCCGCGGGGCAGGGAAACACTTCCAACGGAGTGAAGCAGTTCGTCTTCCCGCTCGGAGCGGGCGAGACCCGGCGTTTCCGGAACATCGTCGGGACGGTCTTCGGGTACGAGGGGGCGTGCTCGCTCGACATCAGCTCGCCGGCCGCGACCCTGTCCGCGACGGCGATGGTGAACAACAAGCCTCTCGTCCCGCTCGTGGCAGGGAAGACCGCTGCTCTCGGGACGGCCGTCGAGGGGACGCTTCTTTCGACGGGCGAGTTCGGTTTCGAGATGCGCCCGGTGTCGGTGGGAGAGGGGGCCAGCGCGAGCGACCGCTCCTTCATCGTCTCAGGCCTCTGGCACGACACCAACCGGCGGACGAACCTGATCCTTCGCGAGACGACGGGAAATGCGACGAAGGTCGTGATCAAGCTGTTCGACAGCCTGGGGAAACCCGTCCTGAAGGGCGGCCAGGAGGTCAAGCTCGACAAAACCGTCCCGGCCCTCGGATCGCTCCAGATCAACGACGATGAGCTCTTCCCGCCCGAGGTGCTTTCGGGCGGCAGCGCCTGGGCCCAGCTGGAGTTCCAGCGCGGAGTGTTCGACCCCTTCGGTCGGGAGCGCGGCGCCGTGGTCCCGTTCGCGACGGTGATCGACGCGGGGACGCAGGACGCGTCGCTGCGCGTCGGCGTCTCGACCCGCTCCCTCGCGCCGGCCGCGCCGGAGACGCCTTCTTCGGTTCAGGCCCTCGCCACGGTCCGGCTGGAACCCCTGCTTCTTCCCGCCGCACACGTCACGGGCGCGGCCCTCGCCAGCGGCGTCTCGCCGCACTGGAGGACCCGGGTCACGTTCTCCAACATCAACGCCACGGAACAGAGGAACGTCCGCCTGAAGTTCACGGACCAGAGCGGGAACCTCCCCGAAGGGCCGGTCATCCTGCCAACGTACATCGTGCCGCAAGGGTGGGGAATCACGCTGGACGATGTCCTCGAGCAAGCGTTCGGAATCTCGCCGGACGCCAACGTCTGGGGGACCGTCGAGCTCGACAACGTGAAGCGGGACGACGGGACCTGGCTCTACACCTGGACCGACGTCGACGTCCAGACCGAGACCTACACGAAGGACACGAAGAACCCGACGAACGGCGAGTTCCGGACCGGGATGGAAGCCTACTCGTACCGGCACGGCTACTCCTCGTTCCAGTCGAACCTCGGCACGGCGGTCATCGAGGGGGCGGAAACCTCTCCCCGTTACCGGACGAACCTGATCCTCCAGGAGGTCGGGGGCGCCCCCTGCACCGTCGCCGTGGCGGTCTACCAGCCGGGGTCGATCGTTCCGCTGGCGGCCCGGTACGTCGACCTCAAGGCGAACGACTACATCTCCCAGGAGCTCTTCCGAAGCCTGTTGAACCTCGACCTCGAGGAGGTCGTCGACGCCCGCGTCGTCGTGAGGCAATGGGACGGCGACGGCATCTTCATGGCGTTCGTCTCGAAGATCAACCTCGTGACGGGCGATCCGGCGAACGTCTTCCTCCGGCCGGCGTCGGCGGGAACCGGCCGCTGACCCTTCCCGGGCGGGCACGGGTTAACCTCGGCAGAGGCGAGAGCCTCTAGGAGGAGACCTGCACCCGGCCGCCGTCGAACGGATCGCGCACTACCGGATCGTCCGCCGTGTCGGCCGCGGCGGGATGGGGATCGTCTACCGGGCCGTCGACGAGCGCGACGGCAAGACGGTCGCGCTGAAGGTGATCCGCGAGACCGAGGTGGCGGGAGACGAGTCGGCGCCGCACGTCGCCGAGGCGCGCGTCCGGTTCACGAGGGAGGCGGAGATCCTCCAGGGGCTCCTCCACGCCAACATCGTCACGTTCTACGAGATCGGCGAGGAGGACGGGACCCCCTTCCTCGCGATGGAGTACCTCGAGGGGAGGCCGATCGGCAGCTACGCCGGCCGTCCCTTTCCCGAGACGCTCCCGCTCCTGATCCAGGCGGCGAACGGGATGGAGTACCTCGCCTCGCGGGGGATCGTCCACCGCGACCTCTCGCCCGACAACGTCTTCGTCGTCGAGAACGGCGGGGAGAAAACCGTCAAGCTCCTCGACTTCGGCATCGCCAAGCTCTTCGAGTCGACCTCGTCGGAGTCTCTGACGGCGACCGGCTTCTTCCTCGGGAAGGTCGCCTACGGGTCGCCGGAGCAGCTCGGATCGCTGGGCCAGGGAGCGGCGCTCGACTGGCGCAGCGACGTCTACAGCCTCGGCGTCATCTTCTACCAGGTGCTCGCGGGACGCCGCCCGTTCGAGGGGCGCGCCCCCGTCGAGTACATAGCCGCCCACCTGAACACCCTGCCGTCGCCCGTGGCCGCGCCGCCCGAATCCCCGGCCCTTCCGATGGAGCTCGTCCGGCTCATCGGGCAGATGCTCGAGAAGCGTCGCGAGGACCGGCCGCAGAGCTATCGCGACATCACCGAACGGCTCGTCTCCGTTCTCCGGGGCGGCGCAGCGGCCGGCGACGCCGCGACCCGTCCGTCAAGGGAAACGGGGGCGGAGGGCGTTTCCGCCGGTGCTTCCCGAGGACCCACGTCGCCGACCCAGCTCGTCGCGGGACGCCCGCCTTCCTTCTCGCCGCCCGCCCGGCGGACGGCCGCCCTCGTGCTGGCGACCGCGTCCCTCCTCGGCCTCCTCTTCTGGGGAGCGCTCACGCGAACGCCGGGGAAGGACGCCCCGCCGGGGCAGGTGGCCGCCGCCCCTCGACGGGTTCCCGCGACGGCCCAGCTGCGGATCACGTCGGTCCCCTGGGCCGTCGTCGTTTCCGTCGTCGACGTGAAGAGCGGGATTGCAGTTCCCCTGCCGCCCATCTCCGAGACGCCTCTCGTTCTCCCGGTCCCGCCGGGCCGCTATCGCGTCACGCTCGCGGAGCCTCCTCCCGGCTCGGCACGCGCGGAGCGCGAGGTCGACGCCGTCGCCGGAGAGCCCGCCCTCGTCGCCCTCCCGCTCCGGCCAATCGAAGAGCTCGTGGAGACCCTCCGATGAAGAGACTCGTTGTCGTCCTCCTCCTCGCCTCGGCGGCGCCCGCCACCGCCCAGGTCGAGTCGGCGCTCCTGTCGAAGATCACCTTCAACCTGACGAACCCGGGCGGCAAGTCGCTCGCGATGGGGGGCGCCTTCACCGCGATCGCCGACGACGCCACCGCGGCCGTGGCGAACCCTGCGGGTCTCGGCCTTCTCTCCTCGGTCGAGGTGGGGATTTCGGGGAAGCGGTCGGATGACGTCATCGGCCTCGTCACTGCGCGCTCGACCGCGACGGGGAGCAACTTCTTCGCGCCCTACCCGCCGGTCCATGGAGTGAACTCCGACATCTCGGCTCGAGCCTCGGGCGTGGAGTTTGCGGGGGTCGTCCTCCCGGTGTCGCGGCGGTTCGTTGCAGCCGTCAGCTTCGCCGAGAACCTGCGCTTCGAGGGCGATCCGGGGGAGGACGGGTACACCTACATCGAGCTGCGCGACAACCGGTCAAGCGGAACGACGCGGAAGGACATCCTCTTCGAGTTTCGCGAGCACGGCGCGGTCTCGCTCCGCAACCGGCTCCTCGGCCTCTCCGCCGCCTTCCGGGCGACCGACCGGCTTCGGTTCGGCGCAGGGGTCACACTGAACCGGATGGAGCTCGACCTCCTGGGCGACGCCGGGGGCGCGCACCGGATCGTCAACCGGAACTACTCACCGACCTCGATCGAGACGTTAACGGTGACCATGGCGACCCGGGGCCTCGACCAGAACACGCTCGGTTTCGTCGTGGGTGTTCACGCCGATCTCGTGTCGGGCGGCAAGCTGACCGCGGGCGCCGTATACCGGCAGACGGGGAGGACGACGGGAACGCTCGAGATCGGGGGAGACGTTCCCGTGCCTCTCTGGGGACAGGAAACCCGGCCGTTCTCGGCCCGCGTGCCGCGGGATGCGGCAGTGGGGCTGGCGGCGCGACCGTTCCCCGGTCTCACCGTCGCTGCCGAAGCCCAGTGGATCGCTTACGGGGATTTCATCGACCGGGCCCTTCCGATCGTCTCCTATGCGGGCATCGCAGGACCCTTCCCGGGCTCTTATGAGAAATCGCTCCTTGCCGACCTCGCCCCGCCCGACGACGTCATCGTGCCGCGAATCGGGATCGAGTACGTCGCGAGCACGGCGGACCTCCTCCTCGCCTTCCGGCTCGGCTATCACCGCGAACCGGCGCGAGGCGTTACGGCGAACCTCTCCGCGTACTACCCGTCGGGGGCCTACGACGTGACCGACCCGCCGTACTCCGAGAGCGTCCGGACGGTCTACGACGGCGGCAAGCCGGACGACCGTTTCACGGGCGGCCTCGGCGCCACCGTGTCGCGCCGGGTCTCCTTCGACCTCGCCTTCGACGTCGGGCGATTCTCCCGGGTCCTCTCGGCCTCGCTCTTCTACCGGTTCTGAGGCTCGCGCGGGGTCAGAGCGGGGCGCCGCAGGAGGGGCAGAAGACGTCTCCGTCCGTCGCTTCGGTGTGGATGCAGATCTCGGTCTGATCCGCCGGAGAGCAGGGAACGGGCTGGAGGACGAGCCACGCGGTTCCGGTCGTGTTGACGCTCACCTCGACGCGGACCCGCCGGCCGGATCTTTCGAGGACGAGCCCTCCATCGTCGAAGGGCGCGGTGGGGCGGGTCCGGGCGAGGAACCACGCGAAGAGCGGCTCGAGGACCTGGAGGGGAATCGGGCGGGACGACCGGGCGATCCCTCCTGAATAGGTGCGCAGCTGCGCTCCCCTCCCTTCGGTGCCGATCTCGACGGCCTCGGCCCCTTCGTCGATCGCGTCGGCGAGGAGGGAGCGCGCGAGCCGGGCGAAGGGGTCGAGCTCGACTGCCAGTCCCGCGCGGACCGCGGCCGGAACGGGCGGCGGCGTGGTGGCGGCGGCGCTCGCGCCGGCTGGAGAGACGGCCGGGGCAGTCGGCTCCGCGCCCCGAGGCATCGCCAGCTCCCAGTTGCTGAGAACGTCCTCGAGGATCGGGTCCGCGGTGACGTGGAGGTGGATGACGCAGCCCGTGGAGGCGACGAGGCCCGTTTCGAGGACCGGGTTGCCCGGGTCGACGACCGCGACGTGCAGCACGTCGCCGTGCCGGTCGAACGGAAGGGCGCGGAGCCGCCGGCGGGTTTCGGCGGGGAGCAGGGCGACCGCTTCGGGGTTGGCGGCCGCGAGCCTGTCCTTGGAGACGCTCGGCAGGCCGGTGACGCGCTCCAGCGCGTCGAGGAGCGTCTCCTCGGTGACGGCCCCCGTCGCGAGGAGGGCGCGGTCGATCGTTCCGCCGTGAAGACGCCGCCAGTCGGACGCCTTCCGAAGGCGTCTCAGGGTGAGGTCTCCGGATTCGGCGAGGATCTCTCCCAGCCCCGGTGCCACGTGCTCCTCCGTTTCGGGAGGAGTTTACGGGACCGGAAGAGTCCGGTTCACGTATATCGTCTCAGCCCCGGGACCAGCATCCCCCGGCCGATCCGGCCGCCATCCGTGCTTCGTCGGGACGGAATGCCTCGGACAGTCTCCCGGCGAGCGCTTCGAGCCGGTCGCGCGTCCCGTCGACGCCCGACTTCTTCTCGAAAGCGTCGAAGTCGCCGAGCATCGTCTCGAACTCGGCCGGAGTCAGGACCCGCTCCGACATCGGGTAGAGGATGTTGTCCTCCTTCTGGATGTGCTGCCTGAGGAGGGGGATGAAGCCGCCGGCCCCCTCGAGGAACGCCGTCCGCTCGGCGGGAGTCACGTCTCCCGTCCCCTCGCCGACGCCGTGGATCGCCCCGACGAGCGCCCGCCCCTGGCGGTGCTCGAGGAGCATGACGGCGACGGGGCCCGAATCCGCGGAGAAGCCGCGTTCCACCATCCGGCGGAAGAGGATGTCCTCCTCCTTGCCGTGGTGCCAGGCGTCGGCGAAGCCGCGCAGGAAGGCGGCGTAGTCGCGGACGAAGGGGCGCTCGAGGGCGAGACCGCCTTCGACCTCGAGCGCGAAGGTCTCGAGCGAGCCGAGAACGTTCTCGATGATTCGGTGCTCTTCCATCAGGATCGTGATGGGTCTGGTCATGAGGTCTCCTCGACCGGTCTCAATGGGTGCGTAGATCCGTTGACTGGGGAAAAAAGGGGGCTACGGGGCCCCCTCGTGCTTCAGGTCGCAGAGGGTGAGGGTCAGCATCTGCTCGTACTCCTCGCGGATCCGCTCCCAGTGCGGATGGAGCGGGCAGGGGGCTTCGGCGTTGCACCGTCCGAGCCCGAAGGCGCAGCCGTCCTTCTCCCGCTTGCCGTCGAACGTCTCGAGGACGGCGGAGATGGCGACTTTCCCGCCGGTTCCCTTCATCCGGAACCCGCCCCCCCAGCCCTTCTGGCTGGAGACGAAGCCGCGCTTGCGGAGCCGGGCGAGGATCTTCGACAGGTAGTCGGGAGGGATTCCGGCCCCTTCGGCGATCTCGCGGGCGAGGACCCACCGGTCGCGGTGGGTCGCGAGGTAGGCGAGGGTGCGGAGCGCGTAGCGCGAGGTCTGGGAAAACACGGGGCGCCTCTCAGTGGATGACAATATCCATTGAGATCCGTCGGCGCAAGAGGCCGGCGCGGGCCCACGCGACGAGGAGCAGGCGCCGTTGGATGGACGGGGGCCTCAGAGTCCGGACCCGGATCCTCCCGCCGGGAAGTACTCCCGCCAGCGGCGGTCGACCCGGGTCACGGTCGCCGGGTCGGCCTCGACGACCCCCGGCATCCAGGGCTTCATGCGGGCGTCGAGGACGATCGGCGCCGACCGGGCGATCTGGTTCCGCACGATCTCCGTCCGGGCGGCGTGGACGTCGGCGCCCGGCTCGAATCGGGTGAAGACGTGCCAGAGGAAGGAGCGGGCGTCCTTCGCCGCCGCCGCGGCATCGTCGACGAGGGCGACGAGGGGCCAGGCCGCGACCGCCGGATCGCACGCGAGGCGCGAGGGGAAGTCGCGGTCTTCCTGCCACGAAGGCCCCGAGACGCAGAGCGCCCCGCCGCAGAAGACGGCGGCTTCGCGGGCCCCGGCAGGGAGCGTTCCCGCAAACTCCCGCGGCAGGTCGCGGATCGGCGCTCCGAGTCCCGCGAGGACTCCCTTCGACCCCTCGTTCACCTTCGGGCCGGTGTAGTCGAGCGTGTCCATGGCGAGATTCGAGACGACGAAGAGGTCGGTCTCGAAGCGGCAGCGGGCGAGGACGGTCTCGAGGAGCGTGCGGAAGTCCTTCAGGTCGACGCGGACATCGGTCAGGAGGAGGAACTTCGTCAATGCGAGCTGCCCCTCGCCGAGGATCCGGAACGCGGAGGAGATCGCCTCTCGCCCGTAGCGGTCCTTCACGACGGCCGCCGCGAGCGAGTGGAAGCCCGTGTCGCCGTAGCTCCAGAGGTCGACGACGCTCGGCATGACGACCGGGAAGAGCGGCGAGAGGAGCTCCTGCAGGTAGTCGCCGATGTAGAAGTCCTCCTGCGCGGGCTTGCCGACGACGGTGGCGGGAAAGATGGCGTCGCGCCGACGGTAGACCCGGTCGACCTCGAAGACGGGGTAGTCGTGCTTCAGCGAGTAGTAGCCGTAGTGGTCGCCGAACGGCCCCTCGGGCCGGCGCACCCTCGGCGGGACCTTTCCCGTGAACGCGAACTCGGCGCCCGCGACGAGGCGGTGCGGGTGGCCCGGCACGCGCGTCAGGGGGAGCTTCCCGCCGAGGAGGAGCGAGGCGAGGAGCAGCTCGGGAAGCCCCTCGGGGAGCGGCGCGATCGCGGCGAGGATGAGGGAGGGCGGACCGCCGAGGAAGATCGTTACGGGGAGCGCCTCGCCTTTCGACTCCGCGACGTTGTAGTGGAAGCCGCCCCCCTTGCCGATCTGCCAGTGGATTCCCGTCTGCCGCGGCTCGTGGATCTGGATCCGGTACATCCCGAGGTTGTGCTCGCGCTTCTCGGGGTGCTCGGTGTAGACGAGCGGAAGCGTCAGGAACGGGCCGCCGTCCTCGGGCCACTGCGTGAGTGCCGGGAGACGCGTCAGGTCGGGCTCGTTCTCGACGACCTCGGTGACGGGGGCGTGCGTGACCTCCTTTGTCCCCACCTTCAGCGCCTCGCCGAAGAAGGAACGGAAGCCCCAGAGCTTGCCGGGAGTCGGCGGGAGGAGCTCGTGCGTGGCGCGGACGGCCGTCTTCACGAAGTCGAGCGGCCGGCGGCCGAAGGCGAGGTCGATCCGTTTCGCCGTGCCGAACAGGTTCGTCACGACGGGGAAGGGCGAGCCCTTGGGGCACTTGAAGAGGAGCGCGGGCCCGCCCTGCTCGATGACCCGCCGGTGGATCTCGGGGATCTCGAGGTTCGGGTCGGCCTCGGCCTCGATCTCGAGGAGCTCCCCCTCGGCTCTGAGGGCGGCGAGAAATTCGCGCAGGTCGTGCATCGTCCGGGGAGGTTACGACGCGCGGCCCGCGCGCGCCTCAGGTCATTCGAACCAGCCGCTGACGTCGAGAAGGAAATCCGTCGAGGCTCCCGGCGGGAGATTCGCCCGGAAGGAGAGGGAGCCAGCCGTGCCGAGGGACGGGGTGAGGTGGAGCGCCCGCGTCTTTCCGGCCGTTGCCGGCACCTCCGTCGAAGCGGAGGTGAGCGGACCGCCGGAGGAGACCGATACCGCTCCGGTTGTGGTGGGATTCACGAGGGTGACGTTGGCGGCGACGGAGATCGCCGTCGAGGGGATGCCGCAGCGGCCCGTCACCGGGATGACGGCGGTCTCGGCGCCGCCGAGGGGAGAGCCTGCCGTCGGTCCGGCCGGGTCGCGGGTGTCGGCGACGCGGCACGGGGTGACGGTGTGGAGCTTCGTCGGGACGGGGAGGCTCCAGAGCTCGTAGCCGGTGGTGCCGTCGGACGCCGAGAAGAAGATCCGGCCGCCGGAACGAACCGGGGGCATGCGGCCTCCGGGGGAATACCATGGAGGAACGCCGCCGCCGAGGCCGGCGACGAGGTCCGCAACCTGCGTCGTCCCCGCCTCCGTGCCGTCGGTCCGCCAGTACTCGCGTCCCGAGACGTGATCCGAGGCGGTGAAGAGCGCCTGGTGCCCCATCGAGGAGACGGTGCTCCAGGAGTGCGACCCGGCGGGCCCCGGAGCGACGTCGCGGACGAGGACCGTCCCCGTCGGCGTCCCGTCGGTCTTCCACGGCTCGAAGCCGTGCACGCCGTCGTGCGCGAAGACGAAGAGGCTGGAGCCGGGAGACGGATTCGGAATCGAACCGGGAATCGCGAAGGCGCCCGGTCCGGACCTCACGGGACCTGGGAAGAGATCCTTCAGGAGAGTCGTCCCCGCAGGAGTCCCGTCGGTGACCCACGGCTCGGACCCGTGCGCGCCGTCGTCCGCCCAAAGGACGAGCCTGTCGCCGAGTCGCCCGACGAAGAGGGGCGACGAGCTGCCGGCGGGATGGACGTCGAGGAGGAGCGAGGTCCCTGCCGCTGTGCCGTCCGTTCTCCAGGGCTCGGTCCCGTGCGTCGGGTCGGTCGCCGAGAAGTAGAGAGCGCCACCCAGCTCCGCTCCGGCCCTCGAGAACGATGGGATAGGGGCGACGGCGACCGTTCCCGCCGCAGACCCGTCCGTCTTCCAGAGGGTTGCCGCCGTGCCGGCCGAAGCGGCGAGGAAGAAGCTGCCGTTCAGAGCGCCGACCGCGCCGAGCGTGCTCGAAGCGGGGCCGGGCGTCAGGTCGCCGAGCAGGAAGGTGCCTTCCGGGGTGCCGTCGGTCCGCCAGGGCTCGAGGCCGTGGACGCCGTCGTCGGCGGGAAAGACGAGAAGCTCCCCGAGGAGGCCGAGGAGCGACACCCAATCGTTCCCGGGCAGGAGGCTCCTGACGAGGAAGGTTCCGGCCTCGGTCCCGTCCGTCCGGTAGACCCCGAAGCCCGCCGCGGACGTCCTGGCCGTGAAGAAGACCTGCGACCGCGTGGCGAGGAGCTGGCTGGGAGACGAGTGGCCCGGGCCCGGCTCGAGGTCCTTGACGAGGACCGTCCCTGCCGCGGTCCCGTCGCTCCTCCAGAGCTCCTGACCGTGATCCGCGTCGACGGCCGAGAAGAGGAGCGTGCCGTTGACGTCGGTGAGGTAGGCCGGGTGGGAGTCGTTCGGGAGGAACTGCAGCTGAAGGAGCGGGTAGGTGCCCGCGGGCGTGCCGTCGGATCGCCAGAGCGGGGACGGCGTGCCCGACAGGAGAAGGACCGCCGTTCCCGGGATCGAGACGGAGAGCGATGCGGACGCATAGGCGTTACCGGCCTCGACGATCTTCACCAGCGTCGTCCCGGCCGGCGTCCCGTCGCTCCGCCAGAGTTCCAGGCCGTCGACGCCGCGGTCGACCCAGAGGAGCAAGGCGCCGGGGATCGTCGTCGCGGTGGAGAGGGAGAAGGAAACGCCGAAGTCCCGCACGAGTGTGGTCCCCGCCTCGGTGCCGTCGCTCGCCCAGAGCTGCGAGCCGCTGGCGCTGAAGAGACGGTCGCCCGAGGAGACGAGCGGTCCGCTCCCGGGCTGGAAATGGACGAGGGCGGTCCCGGCTTCGGTGCCGTCGCTTCTCCAGATCGGCCCGTCCGAGCCGAGCCGAAAGTAGAGCGCGCCGCCGTGCGAGACGAGGTTCGAAGGGGCGGAGCCGGAGGCGCCGGGCACGAGGTCGCGGACGAGGACAGTCCCGGCGACGGTGCCGTCGCTCTTCCAGAGCTCGACGCCGTGTGTGCCGTCGGAAGCGGCAAAGAAGAGCGTCCCGTTCGCGTTCACGGCGGACGAGATGAACGAGAGGTCCGCGACCTGGAGCGTCCCGGCCTCCGTCCCGTCGCTCCTCCAGAGGCCGCAGCCCGGAGACGCGTACGGGGGACACGCGAAGAAGAGGAAGCTCCCGACCGCGACGAGAGAAGCGTACGTCGTGCCGCCGGAGAACGTCCCCGTCGGCCCCGGCGTGACGTCCTTCAGGAGCTTCGTCCCGGCTGCCGTTCCATCGCTCGTCCAGGGTTCGTATCCGTGAACGCCATCGTCGAAGAGGAAGTAGAGGCGGCCTCCCGCGCTCGTGAGCCGGGTGGGGCCTCCGGAGGAAAAGGGGTCGGCGCCGATCGGGCTGGCGAAGGCCGTCCCCGCCGCTGTGCCGTCCGACCTCCAGAGCGAGACACCCCAGGGCGGGGCCACGCCGAAGAAGAACGTCCCGCCGACGTCGGCGCCGGAGCCGGCGGCGACGTCGAGGATCCGGAGCGTCCCGGCGGAGGTTCCGTCCGTGACCCAGAGGCCCAGGGCGGCGTCGTAGACCGAGGCATTCATGAAGACCCTGCCGCTCGAGACTCCGAGGACCCGGTCGATGACGGGGCCGGCGGTGGCTGTCGCGGAGGCGCCGGGGTGGATGTCCTTCACGAGAGTCGGCACCTGGGCGCTGGCGGAGAACGCGAGGAGAAACGTCGCGGCGGAAAGGAGAGTCCCGAGACGGACCTCCCGCGAGAGACCCGTCGTACGGAGCGGTGCGACGATCGAATTCACGGCCACCTCACTCGAACCAGCCGCTCACGTCGACGAGGACGTGAGTGTCGCTTTCCGGGGGCATCAGGGGTCGGACGGAGAGGGTGCCTGCCGAGCCGAGGTTCGGCAGGAGGTGGAGCGCCCGCGTCTTCCCGGCTGTGAAGGAAACCTCGCCCGGTCCCGTCGGGACGGGCACGCCCGCGAAGACCGAGAGGCTCCCCGCCGCGGACGGAGAGACGACGGTGACGTTGGCGGCGACGGAGATCGCCGTCGACGGGATGCCGCAGCGGCCCGTCACCTGGAAGGCGAGCGTCGCCGACGCGGCGAGAGGCGCCCCGCCCGTCGGTCCGGCCGGGTCGCGCGTGTCGGCGACGCGGCACGGGACAACCGTGTGGAATTGCGTCGGGACGGGCACGCTCCAGAGTTCGTAGCCGGTCGTGCCGTCGGTCGCCGTGAAGAAGACCCGGCCGCCGGAACGGGCGAGAACCGTGCGGTTCGCGCCGATGAAGAAGGGAATGGCACCGCCCACGAGTCCCGGGACGAGGTCCGTGACGCGTGTCGTCCCTGCTTCCGTTCCGTCGCTCCGCCAGAGCTCACGCCCCGCGACGTGGTCCGAGGCCGTGAAAAAGACCTCGTGCCCGGCGGCGGCGAAGCTTTCGACGAGCATCGATCCGGCGGGCCCCGGCGCGACGTCGCGGACGAGGACCGTTCCTGGACCGGTTCCGTCGGTCTTCCAGGGCTCGTAGCCGTGGACGCCGTCGAAGGCAAAGAAGAAGGCCGTCGAGCCGAGGACGGTCGAGCGAAATCCGGGCGAGCCCGCCGGGCCGGGATTGATGTCCTTCAGTAGCGCCGTGCCCGCGGCCGTTCCGTCAGTGACCCAGAGCTCGCTCCCGTGAGCGCCATCGTCGGCCCAGAAGACGAGCTTGCTTCCCACTCTCGTGAAACGGGTCGGCGACGAATCCCCGGCGGGGTGGATGTCGAGAACGAGGAGCGTGCCCGCCGCGGTGCCGTCCGTCCTCCAGAGCTCCCATCCGTGAACGGTGTCGGAAAGGGCGAGGACGAGGAGGCCGCCGAGTACGGCCGCTTCCGTGGGCCACGAAGGCAGCGGCCCCACGGCGGCCGTTCCCTTCGCCGTTCCATCCGTCTTCCACAGCGTTGCCGTCGTGGCGTTCCCGGCCGCGAAGTAGAACTCTCCGTTCAGCTCTCCGAGGCCGGAGAGCTGGCTCGACGCGGGGCCGGGGGTGATGTCCCCGAGCAGCCAGGTCCCTTCCGGCGTTCCGTCGCTTCGCCAGGGCTCTCTTCCGTGCTCGCCGTCGTCCGGGGCGACGAGAACCAGCTCGCCGAGAAGGCCGAACCACGGGAACTGGCCGGCCCCCGGGTCCGGCTGGATCTCCTTGACGAGGTAAGTGCCGGCGTCCGTCCCATCGGTCCGGTAGAGCTCGCAGCCGGTCGCGGCGGGGCATCCCTGGAAGAAGACGGTCGAAGCCGTGGCGACGATAGGGGACAGGCCGGAGTTGGCTGGCCCCGGAGAGAGGTCCTTGACGAGGGACGTCCCCCCGGGTGTCCCGTCGCTCCTCCAGAGCTCGATTCCGTGTTCGGCGTCCATGGCCGAGAAGAAGAGGGTGCCGTTCACGTCGGTGAGCGTCACGGGAAGGCCGTCGTTCGGCCGGAAGACCGGCTCCTGCAGCGGGTAGGTCCCGGCGGGGGTTCCGTCGGAGCGCCAGAGCGTGGAGACCGTGCTGGAGACGAGGTGGATCGCCGTTCCCGGGATCGAGACGGAGCCTCTCGGGGACGGTCCCGCATCGCCGGGTTCGACGACCGTGACGAGGGTCGTGCCGTTGGGTGTGCCGTCGCTCTTCCAGAGCTCGAGGCCGTCGATGCCCCGGTCGACCCAGAAGAGGAGCGCCCCGGGGATGGTCGTCGCGCTGTAGAGATCGAAGGTCGTCCCGAAGTCCCGGACGAGAATGGTGCCGGCGGCGGTGCCGTCGCTGGCCCGAAGCTGCGAACCGCTCGCCGTGAAGAGAGTCGACCCGGACGGGACGAGCGGAGGGTAGCTCGGGAAGGTGTGGACGAGGATTGTTCCCGCTTCTGTGCCGTCGCTCCTCCAGGTCGATCCGTCCGACCCGAGCCGGAAGGTGAGCGCTCCGCCGAAGGAGACGGAGGCCCCCGGGCTCGAGGAGCCTGCGCCGGGAACGATGTCCCGGACGAGGACCGTGCCGGCCGCGGTGCCGTCGCTTTTCCAGAGTTCTGCGCCGTACGCCGGGTCCGTCGCCGTGAAGAAGAGCGTCCCGTTCACGTTCACGAGATTCGAGACGGATGCCAGGTCCGCGAGCCGGACCGTGCCCGCCTCGGACCCGTCGCTCTTCCAGAGGCCGCAGCCCGGGTTGTAGCCGCACGTGAAGAAGAGAGTCCCCGCGACGTCGACGAACCGCGTGGAGGTGTCGAACGACCCGGCCGTCCCGGGTGTGACGTCTCTGACGAGGATCGTTCCCGCGGCCGTGCCGTCGCTCGTCCAGAGCTCCGCGCCGTGGACGCCGTCGTCGACGGCGAAGAAGAGCCGGCTTCCGACCCGCGTGAGCCGGAATGGCTTCGTGTCGATCCGGGTGTCCGGGCTGAATCTGGCGACGAACACCGTTCCCGCGGCGGTCCCGTCCGTCTTCCAGAGTGACCCCCGCTCCTGGGAAACCGCGCCGAAGTAGAAAAGCCCTTCGACGTCGGCACCTGAAGTCGCGGGGAGATCCAGGAGGAACCGGGTCCCGGCGACAGTACCGTCCGTGGCCCACAGTCCGCCGCTCTCGAGTCCGCCCCCGTTCAGAAATGCCTTGTTGCCCGAGACGCCCAGGATCGTTTCGAACGCTTCACCGAGCGAGGCGGTGGAGGCGACGCCCGGGTAGATGTCCTTCACGAGCGTCGCCGTCTGTGCGTTCGTCTCCGCCGCCAACAGGAGCGTGACGAACGTCCTCACGAGGAACCGGCGCATCGCGGAACCGGATCGCTGGTTTCTCATTCGAAGTACCCGCTCACGTCGAGGACGACGTGGGTATCTGTTCCCGGAGGCATCGAAGGCCGGACGGAGAGGGTGCCCGCGGTGCCGAGGTTCGGAAGGAGGTGGAGCGCCCGCGTCTTCCCTGCGGCGAAGGACACCTCGCCCGGTCCCGTCGGGACGGGCACGCCCGCAAAGACCGAAAGGCTCCCCGCGGCCGACGGCGTGACGACGGTGACGTTGGCGGCGACGGAGATCGCCGTCGGCGGAATGCCGCAGCGGCCCGTCACCTGGAAGACGAGCGTCCCCCCTGCGCCGAGGGGCGTCCCGCCCGACGGCCCGGCCGGGTCGCGGCTGTCGCCGACGCGGCACGGGACGATCGTGTGGAGCCGTGCCGGCACGGGGACGCTCCAGAGCTCGTAGCCGGTCGCGCCGTCGGTTGCCGTGAAGAAGATCCGGCCGCCGGAACGGGCGAGCGCCCACCTGGCGTTGGCGAAGAGCCAGGGTACGGGGCTGCACCTCAGGCCCGGGACCAGGTCGGCGACTCTCGTCGTGCCGGCCTCCGTCCCGTCGCTCCGCCAGAGCTCGCGACCCGACACGTGGTCGGAGGCGGTGAAGAAAACCTCGTGCCCGGCCGCGACCATCCGGTCGAGGTCGATACTCGAGCCGGACGGCCCCGGCGCGATATCGCGTACGAGGAGCGTCCCAGGCTCCGTCCCGTCGGTCTTCCAGAACTCGGTGCCGTGGATGCCGTCGTCCGCCCAGAAGAAGAGAGTCTCCCCGAGTGCGGCGGCCAGGTACCCGATCGATCTCGACGGCCCGGGGAAGATGTCTTTCAGCAGCCCGGTCCCGGTCGCGGTCCCGTCGGTGGTCCACGGCTCCAGTCCATGGATGCCGTCGTCGGCCCAGAAGACGATGCGGCTCCCCACCTTCTGGAAGGCGGACGGGTCGTACCCCTGCGACGGGTTGATGACGAGGACGAGCGAGGTCCCGGCGGTGGAGCCGTCCGTTTTCCAGAGCTCCATCCCGCGGGAGGTATCGGTCGTTGGAAAGACGAGAGCTCCTCCGATCGCCGAGCCCGCTCCGGTCACGGTCGGCACGGGCCCGACGGCGGCCGTCCCGGGCGTCGTTCCGTCGGTCTTCCAGAGCGTCGTCGTCGTGCCGTCGGATGCGGCGAAGAAGTACGCGTTGCCCAGCACGCCGACCGATTTGATCTGGCTGGGCACCGGCCCGGGTTGGAGGTCCCGGAGGAGGAACGTCCCGTCGGGCGTCCCGTCGCTTCGCCACGGTTCCGTACCGTGCTCTCCGTCGTCGGAGAAGAGGACGAGGGTTTCGCCCAGGATTCCCGCCCAGCCGTCGAACCCGCTCTCCGGACCGGGCCGGATTTCCTTGACGAGGCCGGTCCCGGCCTCCGTTCCATCCGTCCGGTAGAGCTCGCATCCCGTCTCGGGGAGGCAGGCCCTGAAGAGGACGTGCGACGGAGTGGTGAGTGTGGGGCTGTTGACGGCCCAGTCCGGCCCGGGTTGGACGTCCTTCACGAGAACGGTGCCGTCGGGGGTGCCGTCGCTCTTCCAGAGCTCGTTTCCGTGATCCGGGTCGAAGGCCGAAAAGAAGAGTGTGCCGTTCGCGTCCGCAAGCCAGAGGGGGAGCCCGTCGTTCGGGAGGAAGGCGGGGCTGGCGACCGGGACCGTCCCCGCCGCGGTGCCGTCGGACCTGTAGAAGTTGACGGAGCTGTTGCGGAGGGAGAAGAGCGCCGCCCCGCCGACGGAGAGAGAGGCCTGCGGGGACTGGGCCTCGTTGCCCGGCTCCAGGAGCGTCACGAGCGTGGACCCTGCCGGCGTCCCGTCGGATCGCCAGAGCTCGAGCCCCCCGATGCCGCGGTCCACCCAGAAGAGGAGGGCGCCCGGAATCGGGGCGGCAGTGGAGAGGCTGACCGGTGTGCCGAAGTCCTGGACGAGAGCCGTGCCGGCTTCCGTCCCGTCGCTCGCGATGAGCTGAGTCCCGTTCGCCACGAAGTGGATCCGCCCTTCGGAAGGAACGAGGGGCGCCGCGCTCGCGAGCGTGCTGACGAGGACCGTTCCCGCCTCCGTTCCGTCGCTTCTCCAGACCGAGCCGTTCGAGCCGATCCGGAAAAAGAGCGAGCCGCCGAAGGGCACGAGGCTCCCCGGTCCCGAGCCTCCGGCGCCGGGAACGAGGTCCTTCACGAGGAGGGTTCCTGCCGTCGTCCCGTCGCTCTTCCAGAGCTCGGAACCGTGGGCCGGGTCGCTGGCTGCGAAAAAGAGTGTCCCGTTCAGGTTCAGGAGAGAGGAGGGGTAGTCGAGGCTCGAAACCTGGACGGTCCCCGCGTCGGTGCCGTCGCTCTTCCAGAGGCCGCATCCCGGGCTTCCGTGGCACGAGAAGACGAGAGCGCCCCCGAGGTCGACGAGCTCGCGGGGGGAGGAGAACGTGCCGAAGGCGCTCAGCGGGAGCGCTTTGACGAGCGTCGTCCCGGCTTCGGTGCCGTCGCTCTTCCAGAGTTTCGGCGCCTGTTCGGCTTCGGTCGTCACGAAGTAGAGAAGACCTCCCACTTTCGTCAGCTTCGAAAGCTGCACCGGGTGGTCGAGGTTGGCGGGAAAGCGCCTGACGGGAATCGTCCCCGTAACGGTGCCGTCGGTTTTCCAGAGCCAGTTTCCTTCCGGGGACGCCGCGGAGAAGTAGAACGACCCGTTCAGGTCTACGCCCGGAGCGGAGGTCGCCGGAAAGTCGAGGAGGAAGCGGGGCGGCGCCGCGGTGTCGTCCGCGACCCAGAGTCCAAACCCCTGGGCGCTGAAGGCACGCAGGAAGGCCCTGTTCCCAGACACGCCGAGAAACGAGTCGGGGTACAGGACGGGTGAGGCCGTCGAGGAGAGCCCCGGGTAGATGTCCTTCACGAGGGTCGGAGCCTGGGCCGACGCCCCGGTTGTCGCGAGGGCCGATCCGGCGAGCAGCAGGGGCGCGAGGCGCACGCGAATCGAGAAGAACTCGAACCCTGCACGGCCCAGCCTCGAAATCGACCTCATGACGGAACCTCGGCGGGAATCCTACGCCTTGTGTGCGGCCGGGGGCGGAGGTCGTCGCGATGGGGGCTACGATTCCTCGCTACCGGCAGACGCAAGGCTCACTCGAAGTAGCCGCTCACGTCGACGACGACATCCGTCGAGGTTTCGCCCGGCATCGACGCCCGGACGGAAAGAGTCCCCAGAGTGCCGAGGCTCGGGAGAAGCTGAAGCGCCCTGGTCTTCCCCGCGGTCACGGGTACCTCGGCCGAGCCTGCGACAAAGGGACCGCCGGCGAAGACCGAAAGGCTCCCCGTCGCGGACGGAGCGACGGCCGTGACGTTCGCCGCAATCGAGACGGCCGTCGAGGGGATGCCACATTGCCCAGTCACCGGGACGACGAGCGTCTCCGACGCGGCGAGGCGCGCGCCGTTCGACGGGCCGGCCGGATCCCGCGTGTCGGCGACGCGGCAAGGGATCACCGTGTGGAACTGCGTGGGGACGGGGAGGCTCCAGAGCTCGTAGCCGGTCGTGCCGTCGGTCGCGGTGAAGAAGAGCTTTCCGCCGGAGCGGACGAGGAACGGCGTGGACCAGCTTTGGTTGAAGGGCACATCGCTGTTCTCGAAGCCGGGAGAGAGGTCCGCGACCCGCGTCGTACCCGCTTCCGTCCCGTTCGTCCTCCAGAGCTCGCGTCCGGAGGCCTGGTCGTCGGCGACGAAGAAGACCTCGTGCCCGGCGGCGCCGATCGTCTCGGTGGTGGTCGACCCGATGAACCCCTGCACGATGTCGCGCACGAGAGTTGTCCCTGGGCCGGTCCCGTCCGTCTTCCAGAGCTCCGAGCCGTGGACGCCGTCGCTCGCCCGGAAGTAGAGCGTCGACCCGAGAGTCGCCGTGCCGGCCCGAATCGACGACTCCGCGAGGCCCGGGTTGATGTCCTTCACGAGCGAGGTGCCCGCGAACGTCCCGTCCGTGACCCAGGGCTCGAACCCGTGGACGCCGTCGTCGGCCCAGAAGACGATCCTGTTTCCGAGCGGCACGAGGCTCGGGCCGACGTCCTGCTTCCCCGCGTCCCCGCCAGGCACGGTGTCGAAGAGTATCGACGTGCCTGCGGCCGTACCGTCCGTCCTCCAGAGCTCGCGTCGATACGAGGCGTCTCCGGCGGTGAAGACGAGGACGCCGCCGACCGCGGCGCCGCTTTCCCAGTACCACTGGCGATGCCCGGCAAACGGCGATACGGCCACTGTGCCGCTGGCCGTCCCATCGGTTTTCCAGAGCGTCGTTCCCGCTGGATCGGAGGGGAACGTCAGGAAATAGAAGCTGCCATTCAGGGCGCCGAGCGCGGCGATGGTCGTCGAGGCGGGGCCGGGCGTGAGGTCGCCGAGAGGAAACGTTCCGCTGGGCGTCCCGTCGCTCCGGAACGGCTCCTGGCCGTGCACGCCGTCGTTGCCGGCGTAGAGGAGGACGTCGCCCAGGAGACCGAGGACCTTCGCGCAATCGTCCTCGAGGAGAACCGTCCCGGCGTCGGTTCCGTCGGTCCGGTAGAGCCTGATGCCGGTGGTGGGGGTCCCAGCCCGGAAGAACAGGTTGGCCTGCGTGCCGAAGAGGTCCCACGGATCCGATCCGTCCGGACCGGGATCGAGGTCCTTGACGAGGACGGTACCTCCGGGTGTCCCGTCGCTCCTCCAGAGCTCATCTCCGTGCTCCGCGTCCCTGGCGCAGAAGAACAGGGTGCCGTTCACGTCGGTGAGGCTTCTCGGAAGGCTGTCGTTCGGCGCGAACACCGGCTTCACGAGAGGCCGGGTCCCCGCCGGCGTTCCGTCGGAGCCCCAGAGCAGGCAGCTACCGGAGTCGAAGACGGTGATCAACGCTCCGGGGATGGAGGTGGAGTCAAAGTACGAGGGCCGATCCATACCCCCCGTGATAGCCGAGGCCGGAACGGGCGTCACGAGCGAGGTGCCGGCCTGCGTGCCGTCGCTCTTCCAGAGCTCCGACACCAGGGTGTTCCGATAGCCCACCCAGAAGAGGAGGGTCCCGGGGATCGCCGTCGCGGAGCTGGGGAGGGCGATCGCGGTCTGGAAGTCCATGACGAGTGCCGCGCCGCCGGTCGAACCGTCGGTCGCCCAGAGCTGCGACTGCGCGTCGCCTGCCGTGAAGAAGAGCCGGCCTCCGCAAGGGACGAGACCGTAGGCGCGTGGCAGCGAATGAACGAGGACCGTCCCGCCGTCCGTGCCGTCGCTCTTCCAGATCGATCCGTCCGGGCCGGCCGTGAAGTAGAGCGCTCCGCCGAATGGCACGAAGGAGGACGGATTCGAGCTCGACGGGCCGGGCACGACGTCCTTCACGGGGATGGTCCCTCCCGGAGTTCCGTCGCTCTTCCAGAGCTCGGTGCCGTGTGCCGCGTCGCTCGCCGAGAGATAGAGGTCGCCATCCCAGCTCACCAGGGAGGAGATGCTGTCGAAGACAGCGATCGGGACGGTTCCGGCATCGGTGCCGTCGCTCTTCCAGACTGCTTCTCCCGATCCCGAGGCACACGAGAAGAAGAGCGTGCCATCGACGTCGACGGGAATGGTCGAGTAGAGGCATGCCCCGGTCGCCGCGACCTGTTTCACCAGGGCCGTTCCGGCAGCGGTGCCGTCGCTCGTCCAGAGCTCCGTCGGGTTCGCATTGTCGTCGACGATGAAGAAGAGGCGGTCTCCCACCTTCGTCAGGACCATCGTGTAGTAGCTGTTGTTGGGAGAAGGAAAGGGCTTGAGGAGCACGGTGCCTGCGGCGGTGCCGTCGGACTTCCAGAGCGACCCGCCTTCCGGGGTGATCCCACCGAAGAAGAACGTTCCGTTCACGTCGGCGCCGGCACCTCCCCTCAGGGGCCCCCCCAGAATCTGACGAGTCCCGGTCGGGGTGCCGTCCGTGACCCACAGCCCGACTTCCCAGGAGTCCCTTCGTCCCCACAGGAAGGCTCGACCGCCGGACACTCCGGCGATCCAGAAACTGGCGCTGGCCGCTTCCGTGGCGGAGGCGTCCGGGTAGATGTCCTTCACGAGAGTCGGCGACTGAGCTCGCGCGCCGGCCGCGGAGAGGAGAACCCAGGACGACACGACGAAGACGGACGCGCGAGCCGCGATTGAGCGCGAGAGCCGGTGGTCCATCTGCGAGATCGACGTCATCGAGAATCCTCCTGAGAAGAGCGGGTCGGCGCGCGCGGGAGCGGAGGTTACCTGGAAGGCCAAAGCGGCAGGATGTGGTGGCTGAAAGACAGAGTACGGTAATGAGCTCTGCGGCAGGAATCCAACGGCGAGGCTTCCGGCCGCCGCGCCGGGGCGGCGCCCTCAGCCGTGTTGCCCGAGGAACTCCTTCACGACCGGGATCGCCGTCGACGGGACACGGTGCCGTCCGCCGTGGATCTCGTGGCGGACGCTCGCGAAGCGCGACGCGAGGAGGGCCGCGAAAGGCGCGACGCGGTCGAGGGCGTAGAACTCGTCGGCGTCGGTCGAGACGTGGAGGGCGTGGGTGGCCGCGGACGCGTCGCTACCGGGCGCCGCCTCCGTCCATTCCCCGGGCAGGCCGCCGCAGAGGCCGACGAGGGCCCGGAACGGGTGGTCGTGGGGCGGGGCGAGCGCGAGGCGGTAGTTGAAAGAGCAGGGCTGGCTGAAGCCGAGGAGCGAGATCCGCGACGGGTCGGCCCCGCGCGCGATGCCCCAGGCGATCGCCGCGGCGACGGACGCGCGGTGGACCGCCTGGTTGTCCTCGTGCCGCGGGCTGACGCCCCAGTGGAAGCCGCGGGCGCCGGCCGCGCCGAGCGCTTCGCCGGGAAGGAAGGCCGACTGCGGCCCTTCGACGGCGATCACTCCCCAGCCGTCGGGCGCCATTCGCGCCAGGAGCGGGAAGAGGGTCGCGGCGTGCATTCCGTAGCCGTGCAGACCGACGAGAAGAGGGAAGGGGCCGGCCGCCCCGGGCAGGCGCGGGAAGAGCTGGAGCGGCACCTCGATGGAGGTCGTCTCGCGCGGCGGGACCCCGTGCCGGGAGGTCACGCGACCACCGCTTCCCGGCGGTAGCGCGCGAGCGTCGTGGCGGCGAACCTCGCAGCGAGCTCGTCGCGTGCGGGGCCGAGGAGCGATTCCGCCGGTCCCTGGGGCAGCCCGAAGACCTTTCTCAGATCGTCGGCTCCCTCGACGGCGAGGACGACGTCGGCCAGCGTGATCTCGCTCGCCGGTCTGCCGAGGACGAATCCTCCCGTCCGGCCCCGCTTGGAGCGAAGGACCCCGGCGCGGGCGAGCTTCTGGAGGACCTTGCCGAGGTACGGGGCGGGCTCGCCGCAGGCGAGCGCGAGGAACCGGATCTCGTGGCCGGTCGCCTCGGGGCCGCGCGGGTCGAAATGCGGCAGCGCCTTGAGCGCCACCTCGGCCGCCCGGGAGAGGAGCATTCAGCCCCAGGAAGGAGCCGCGGTTCGCGGCTTCCTCCGCTCCCGGTGCGCGCAGCGCATGGTCATCTCACTCGCCCGTGACGAAGGCGTACTGACCGGGCGTGAGCGGGACGACGGAAAGACGCCCGCAGGTCAGGAGCGGCGAGCCGGCGAAAATCTCCGCTCCCTTCATCTCGGCGAGCGTCACGGGCCTTTTCAGAGCCTTGCCCGCCTTCACGTCGACGACCGTCCCCTTCGGGTCGGCCGGGTCGGGGCGCGGCGCGGCGGCGACGGTGGCGCGTCCGACGGCGGCCTTCACGTCGCCCGTGTGGTAGACGACGAGGCGGTCCCCCTTCGACATCGAGCGCAGGTGCTTTCTTGCCAGGGCGTTCGTCACGCCGTCCCAGACGGCCGTCTTCTCGCGGGCGAGGTCCTCGAAGGAATACGTGGAGGCTTCGGTCTTCAGGAGCCAGTCCATGACGGAGGGATGATAGCCGCGCCGCCGGGAGCAGCGCGCCGTCTGGTATGGTCGCCGGTGGCCCGATGGGCGAAGACGCGACAGGTTCGCCAGCCGGGAGCGAGGGCTTCCGCCTTCCCGCGCCGGCGGCGGTGCTCGTCATCGGCGTCTCGGTCCTGACCATCCTCCTCGCGTTCGCCGACGGCGCCCGGCTCGCGAGCCCGCCCCGCTCCTTCGCGGTCTTCGAGGAGCGGGGCTTCCGGGCGACGACCGTCGTGGCGGGAGACGTCTTCGACCGCGCCGGGGTGAAGGCCGGCGATCTCCTCGTCGCTTTCCAGGGCGAGCCTCTCGCCAGCAGCCTCGATCTCGTGCGCCGGTTCCGCACGATCCGGTCCGGCGAGACCGTGCGGCTGGACGTCGAAAGGGGCGGACGGAGCCTCGTGCTCTCCGTCTCGACCTGGCCGAACCTCTCTCCGTCGGCCCTGGCCGCGCTCGCCCTGCCGGTCCTCGTCCTCCTCGCGATGGGGATCGGAGTCTTCCTCGTCCGCCGGCAGTCGACCGAGGCGAGCCTCTTCCTCCTCTTCTGCCTCACCTCCGCCGTCAACGACGCGGGGCAGGCGACGCTCCCGGCGGGGACGCCCCTCGCCGTCGCGTTCGTCTCGGCCGTCGTCCTCCTCGGCAGCCTTCCGAGCGCGGCGCTCCTCCTTCACCTTTCCCTCGCGTTTCCCTCGCCGGGACGGTTCCAGCGGCGGCTGAGGCCGCTCCTGCCGTTCGCGTACGCCGTGCCGCTCCTGGCGGGAGCGGCCGTGTTTCTTCCGTTCGTCCTCCCCGGATCCGGCGCGTTCCTCGCCTCGTCCGCGGTTCGCGGACCGATCCGGGCCGCCTTCGACGCGAGCGTCGTCGCGAGCTACGCGCTCGCTGCGGCGAGCTTCCTCGTCCAGGCCTCCCGCGCCGCGGCGGAGCGGGCCCGGCAGCAGGCCCGCCTCCTCTTCTTCGCGCTCGCGCTCCTCGTCGTCGCGAGGCTCCTCTTCCGCGAGCTCCCGCTCCACCTGGAGGGGCGGGTGCTGATCGGGCCGGTCGGCCTCGCGCTCCTCGACCTCGTTCTCCCCGCCTTCGTCGCGGTCGCCATCGCGCGGCACCGCCTGTTCGACATCGACGTCTTCGTGAGGCACGGGCTCGTCTACGCGGCCGCTTCCGTCACCGTGGCGGGCGTCTTCGTCGGGACGATGGCCTCCCTCGGCGCGGTTGCCAGGCGCCTGGCTCCGGGGTCGGAGGCCGTCCCGCTCGCCGTCGCGGCGGCGCTGGCGGCGATCCTCTTCCATCCGCTCCGGGTCAGGGTCCAGGATGGCGTCGACCGGCTCTTCTACCGAAAGCGGCTCGACACCCGGAGGGCCCTGGCGGAGAGTGCCGAGAGGATCGCCTCCCTCGCGCGGCTCCACGAGGCGGCGGCGTACCTGCGCGCGAGAGGGGAGGAGCTGCTGGCGCCCGAGTGGGCGGAGGTCTTCGTGCGCCGCGGCGAGCCGGCAGCGTGGGAGCGGGTCGGAGCCTCGGGCGAGGTGGAGTCCCTTCTCCTTCCGGGCGAGGCGTCGGCGCTCGAGGCGCTCCTTGAGGGGAGGAGGAGGTCGTTTGCGCCGGACGCCGTCGAGGTCGGGCGGCGGCGCCCGGCACTCGCCGTTCCCGTCACGCGGGAGGGCTCGCTTCTCGGAGCGCTCCTCCTCGGGCCGCGGAGGGGGGACGCACCGTACCTGCCCGAGGACCTCGACGCGCTCTCGACCCTCGCGGCTCTCGCGGGGCCCGTCTTCGAGCGAGGCCTTCTCCTGGAGGAGCGGGCACTGCAGGAGCGCCTCGCCGCGGTCGGCGGCGCGTCGAGCGCCCTCCTGCACGAGCTGAAGAACCCGCTCGCCGCGATCCAGAGCACGGCGGCGGTCCTCCGTCGCCGGCTTCCCGACGACGCGCGCGGCCGCGAGCTGACGGAGGTGATCGAAGGGGAGGCGCAGCGCCTGCACGAGGCCGCGGCCCAGGTCCTCTCGTTCGTGAAGCCCGGGGAGGTGTCGGCGAGGGAGAGCGTGGCCCTCGCTCCGCACCTGCAGGCTCTCGCCGCGGCCGTCCAGCCGTCGTTCGAGGCGGGACGGGTCACGGTCGACGTCGATGTCCCCGCCCGCGCGGCGGTGGAAGGCAATCCCGACCAGCTGAGGCGCCTTTTCCTCAACCTGCTCCTCAACGCGAGGGAGGCGATGCCGGCGGGAGGGCGCGTGCGGGTGACCGCGTCCGAGGGTCCGTCGCCTCTCGGGCCGCGCCTCGCGGTGAGGGTCGAGGACGACGGCGCCGGCTTTTCAAGGGAGGTCCTCGAACGCCCCTTCGTCCCGTTCCGGACGACGAAGCGCCTCGGCACCGGCCTCGGCCTTCCGAACGCCAGACGGGTGGCCCAGGAGCACGGGGCCGAGCTCCTCCTCGAGAACCGGCCCGAAGGGGGCGCGCGGGTCACCGTCCGCTTCCCCTCCGCGTCTACCATTCGGTCGTGAACGCCGCGTCTCCCCGCGTCCTCCTCGTCGACGACGATCCCGGGCTCCTCCGGACGATCCAGGTCCTGCTGGAGGACGAGAAGGGGTGGAGCGTCGAGACGGTCCCGTCGGCGCCGCTCGCCCTCGAGCGGCTTCGCGCCGCCCCGTTCGACGTCCTCCTCACCGACCTCTCGATGCCGGGCGGGGACGGGCTCTTCCTCCTGCGCGAGGCGCGGGCTCTCCGGCCGGAGCTTCCCGTCCTCCTGATGACGGCGTTCGGCTCGGTCCGCTCGGCGGTGGAGGCGATGAAGCTCGGCGCCTCGCAGTACCTGACGAAGCCGGTCGACCCGGACGAGCTGATCCTCCAGGTGGAGCGGGCCCTCGAGTCGGCGCGCCTCGCGGGGGAGGTGCGGGGGCTCCGCGAGCGGGCGGGCGACCCGGAGAGCTTCGACCTGCTCGTCGGCGAGAGCGCGCCGATGCGGGCGCTCTGCGACGTCGTGGGCCGGCTCGCCCTCGTCGACTCCACCGTCCTCGTTCGCGGCGAGACCGGCACCGGAAAGGAGCTCGTCGCCAGGCTCGTTCACCGCGGCGGACCGCGGGCCGGGCGGCCGTTCGTCGTGGTGAACTGCACGGCGATCCCGCGCGAGCTCTTCGAGAGCGAGCTCTTCGGGCACGAGCGCGGCGCCTTCACCGGCGCGGGGTCCCCGCGCGCGGGGCGGGTCGAGGAGGCCGACGGCGGGACGCTCTTCCTCGACGAGGTCGGGGACATGCCGGGCGAGCTGCAGCCCAAGCTCCTCCGCTTCCTGCAGGACCGCAGCTTCCGGCGTGTCGGGGGAACGCGCGAGCGCGCGGCCGACGTGCGGGTCGTCGCCGCGACGCACCGGCCGCTGGAGGAGGCGATGTCGGCAGGCCTCTTCCGCCCCGACCTCTTTCACCGGCTGAACACGATTCCGGTCCACGTCGTCCCGCTCCGGGAGCGGATGGAAGACCTCCCTCTGCTCGCGGCCCACCTCCTCGGCAAGCTCGCCCGGCGCCTCGGGCGCGCCCGGCCCGGTCTCTCGGTCGGGGCGCTCGAGCGCCTCGCGGCGCACTCCTTTCCGGGCAACGTCCGCGAGCTCGAGAACCTGCTGGAGCGGGCCGTCGTCCTGGGCGCGGGAGCGCCGGGCGAGCCGATCGGGCCGGAGGCGTTCGTCCTTCCGCCCGCGGCCGGAGGGCCCGCGGTTCCCCGGTCGCTTCCGCTTCGCGACGGGCTGCCGGCGCTGGAGACGTCGTTCAAGGCCGCCGAGCGAGACCTCCTCGCACGGGCTCTCGCCGAGTGGCCGGAGCTGCCGCACGCGGAGGTCGCCGCCCGCCTCGGGACGAGCCGCCGGATCCTGGAGGCGAGGCTCGAGGAGCACGGGCTCACCGGGCGCCGTCTCTGACGGCCGGCCTTCCGGCCGAGCTCCTGTACGGGATGGTGCCGGTGTGCACGCCGGAGTGCAGGCGATCACCGGGACGTGCCGCTCGCTGCCGGCGCGCGGAGCTGCGGAGCGCCCGTACGGGCTCGACCGCCGCGCGAAACCGAGGTTTCCGGCCACGGCACGACTGGCCCTTCGCTTGCAGTCCTTCCGGCGAAACGGAGGCCGCATGCACCGCAACCCGTCCTCTCCCGTCTCGTTCGTCCGCCTCATCCTCCCGCTCCTGACGGCGCTCGCGGCGCTCCTGCCGTGGACCCATCCCGCAACGGGCGGGACGACGGTCATCAAGGTCATGACCCAGGGGCGCGGGGAAATCGCGGGGACGGACCAGCACCCGATCTCGAACCTCCCTGGAGCCAGGGGGACGTTCTTCTGGAACGGCGAGAAGCTGATGACGAACGACACAGCGGCGCACATGTATTTCGTGGACCTGCACACGAACCTGCGGCTCCTGGAGTACGAGACCCGCAACGTCTCCGGTACGGCTCCGCTCGGCGTCGTGGAGAGCCTCTCCGGAGTGACCGTGACGAGGCGGATCTACACGTACTCTCGGAGGAGCGCCGCGGGCGACGGGACGTTCCGGTGGGAGGCGGTCGAGTACGAGGTGGGCGACGGGTCGGGACGGATCGCCATCCTCAGGTCGCGCGGGACAGGCAACGGGCTTTCGAAGGCCTACTTCGACGTCTACGTCCAGGACCCGCTTCCGGCGACGACCGCGTTCCTAGAAGGGTCGGCGTGGTTCTCGTTCCCGGCGCTTCCCCGGGTGGCGCTGGACCTCGGCCCCGACGCCCGATACCGGATGGGCGAGCTCGTCGGCGCCGACCGATCCCGCGGGCTCTACTGGGGGGACTACTTCCTCGATTTCGAGGGGGGCTCGGACATGGGTGGCTACTCGTACGAGCTGGAGTGCCTGCCGCTCGCGAGCCGCGTCGGTGGCCTCTCGCGGACCCATGTTCGGACGTTTCTCGCGAAGTGGATGAACCCCGTTTCCCACCTGCTCCAGCAGCTGCGCCTCACGCCCTCCCTCGTCTCCGAGACGTTCCAGCCCGACCCCGGCGCCTCGACGCCCCTGCTGGTGCCGGTCGTCCTCTCGATGGACGGCCAGCAGGGCTCGTTCTTCACGACCGAGCTGACCCTCTCGAACCGGTCGGCCACGGCCGCCTCGCTGACGCTCACCTACACCGCTTCGGCGGGTGGCGGGAGCGGGACGGCGGCGACCTCTCTCGAGGCCCGCCGGCAGACGACGGTCCCGGACGCCATCTCCTGGCTCCGGTCGCTCGGTGTTCCCCTCCCGGCCTCGGGCCGCTTCCTCGGAACGCTCCGGCTCGACGTCTCCGGGCCGCAGCCGGGCGAGGTCGCCGTGACCGCCCGGACGACGACGCCGGTCCCGGAGGGGCGGGCCGGCCTCGCCTACCCGGCGCTGCCCGACACGGGGCTCTTCGACACGGCCGTGACGCTGACCGGCCTCCGCTCGAGCGCCGCGGACCGCTCGAACGTGGCGATCGTCAACGGCTCGACCTCGAAGGACGCCCGCCTGAAGGTCGTCGTCACCTCGTGGTCTCCGGCGGCCGTCGCGACCGGCTCGTTCGAGGCCGATCCGCTCGGGCCGGGGGGCTTCCGACAGTACACGCTCGACGACGTCGTCTCCCGCGCGCGCCTCACGCTGACCGACCCGAACGTCACGGTTCGAGTCGAGCCGCTCGCCGGCTCTGCCCCCTTCTACGCCTACGGCGTCGTCAACGACCAGGGGAGCTCGGACGGGTCCTTCCTCTTTCCGGTGTCCGACGGCTCCCTCTACCTCAACCAGGCGCTCGTCCTGCCGGTCGTCGTCGAGACCGCCTCGGCCGCTCCGTTCACCACCGAGGTCGTCTTCACGAACACCTCCTCCGAGGAACGGGTCCTCGACCTGGCCTGGGTGACGACTTTCGGCAGCACACCCGGCGGGACGGTCCGCGACCTGGTGACGCTCGCGCCGTTCCAGCAGAAGATCGTCCCGTCCTTCGTCGACGACCTGCGGCGGCGCGGGGTCTCCGGCGTCGGCGGCGTCGGTCCGACGTACGCCGGTGCCCTCTTCGTGAAGCCGACGGGGATCGGGAGCCTCGACGGCGTCGTCGTGAGCGGACGGACCTCCGCGGCGGGAAGCGTCAAGGGGCGCTACGGGCTTTTTCAGACGGCGCTCCCGCGTCGCGACACCGCCACGACGCCCGCGTGGGTCTACGGTCTCCTGCAGGACGGGACGAACCGTTCCAACCTCGCGTTCGTGAACGCGGATCCTTCCGGGAGCGCGATTCGTCTCCGCGTCGAGCTCTTCCGCGCCCTGGACGGAGCTCCTGTCGGGACGATCGAAGGGTCCGAGACCACCCTGGCTCCGGGCGCCTGGGGCCAGATCGACCGGGTGCTGGAGCGCTACGCTCCCGGCACCTCCTCGGCGTACGCCCGCGTGACGCTCGTCTCGGGAACGTCGCCGTTCGTCGCCTACGCCGTCGTCAACGACGGGGGCCAGCCGGGTCAGCGCTCCGGAGACGGCGCCTACGTCCCGATGGCGCTGGAATGACGGCGCCCGTCCGTCGCATCACGTCGCCCCGGCTCCCGTGGCGGCTCCTCGCGGTCGTCCTGGCGGCGCTGGCTCTCGCCTCCACGGCCCAGGCCGAGGGCCCTCCGGCCCGGGCCGGCGCCGGCCCCCGCGTCACGCTCGCCCTGAAGGAGACGCCGTTCCAGGTCCTGCGCGTCGACGAGGAGCCGGCACGCGGCGAGAGGCTTCTCTGCGACCGGGAGTGCACGTTCGTGCAGGGTGCGATGTCGCTCTCGGATCCCTCCGCGCTCGTTCTCGACTACGCCAGGAGCGCTCTCCTGTCCCTGGCCTTTCTCGGCCGGCCTCCCCAGCGCGTTCTTTTCCTCGGGCTCGGTGCGGGATCGATGCCGCGCTTCGTCTCGGAGCGTTTTCCGGCAGCGGAGATCGACGTCGTCGAGATCGATCCCGAGGTCCCGACTCTCGCCGAGCGCTACTTCCGCTTCCAGGCCGGGCCCCGCCTGAGGGTCTTCGTTGGCGACGCAGCGGACTTCGTGCGTCGACGGCACGTCCCGTACGACCTGGTGGTCCTCGATGCCTGCTTCGGTCCCGAACCTCCGCCGCAGCTCGCCACGCCCGGGTTCTTTCGGGCCCTTCGGGGCCTCGTCGTGCCTGGCGGCGTCGTCGTCGCGAACCTGGCCTCGCCGGTGCTCGCCCCGTCGGTGAATACGCTCCTCTCGACGATGCGGGGGGAGTTTCCTTCCGTCGAGGCGTTCCTCGTCCCGAACGCCGCCAATCTCGTCGCGATCGCCGGGGGCGCGGCTCCGGACGCGAAGGAGCTCGCGGCCCGCGCGGCGCAGATCACGTCGGAGCGGCGCCTCGGCTTCGACCTCGAACGTCTGGCGCGGGAGTCTCCCCGATGGCCCGTCCCCCCGGTGGGGCGGTGACGTGCTCCTTCTCGCCGTCCTGATCGTGGCGGTCGGCCTCGACGTCCTCGCGCGGCGGCGCCCGCCGCCGCCTCAGCGGAAGGAGCCGTTCACGTCGACGATGAGGTGGACCGTCCCGCCGGAGGTGTTGTGGACCTGCACCTCCCCGGCCGCCGAGAGCCCGAGGACCGCGTTGTTGGCGCGCGTCCGTCCCGCCGCGAAGGTCACCGTCCCCGTCGTTGGGAGTTCGAGGCCCGAGGGGTAGACGAGGACCGTCCCCGCCGCCTGGGGCTGCGTGACCGTCACGTTCACCGACAGCGCCCGGGCGTCCGAGGGGACCGCGCAGGGCCCCCCCGTCAGGACGAAGGCCCTGTCGGCGCTCCCGGCGGGCTGAATGGCGGGTCCGGCGACGGGCCCCTCCGGGAGATCCCGCGTGTCGACGATCCGGCACGGCGCCAGGACGTGGAGACGAAGGGGAGCCGGGCACTCGTAGGCGCCGAGGTCGACGCCGGCTCCCTGCGGGCGCAGCAGGCCGTCCGCGTCTGCTGTCGGCGCCAGCGCCCGGTTGCCGTGGTCGATCGCGGGGGAGGCCGCCAGGAGGTGATAGTCGTGGGCCGCCGCGCTGACGAAGAGGGGATCGGCCTCCACGTAGTCCGTCCCCCGGATCTCGTCGGGCTCTGTGCCGAGGAACGGGTGGACGAGGTTGTGGTCGACCGTAACGGCGCCTGCGGGGACGTCGGCCGAGACGGCGATCTGGAACGCGGCGTTGGCGTTCACGACGTTGTTGCGGACGATCACGTTCGACGCTCCCGGGTTGTAGACCGTGATGCCGCCTCCCCAGCCGGTCGTCCCGTTTCCGACGGCGGTGTTGTTGACGATGACGATCCCGCTCATCGGGTGGGTCGGCGAGGTCCCGTTCACGCCGACCGAGATCCCGTAGAAGCCGTTGTCGAACGAGACGTTGTCGTGAACCCGGATGTTCTCGAGGAGGCCACCCATCTCGGAGGCCAGGGCGATGCCGTCGGCCCCCTCGATCGCCCAGATCCGGTTGCCGTGGACGTCGATGTCGAACGTGTGCTTGTCCCACGCGTCGAAGTAGAGGCCCACCTTCTCGTGCAGCCCGCTGACCTGGTTGTGGTGGACCATTCCGGTGCTGGCGCCGTCCTTGATGCAGATTCCCTCTTTCCCGGCGGGCATCGGGGGGCCGTCGCGGACGACGTTGCCGCGCAGCTCGAAGCCGGTCGTTCCCCCGACCGAGATCGACTCCTGCATCGGTCCCGTGCAGGCGAAGGCGACGTCATTGCCGGCGAGCGTCACGTCCGACCCTCCCCAGACCCCGATCCCGGAGGAGACCGTGTCGAACGTGGAGCACGACTCGACCGTCACGTGCGAGGAGTCCTCGACGAGGAAACCCGCGGTCAGCTCGCCCGGCCCGGCGTGCTGCACCCTCAGGCCCCGGACGCGGACCCACGACCGCTGGACCACCTCGAAGAGCCCCGCCAGGTCGCCCGTCGACACGACGACGCCGGTGCCGTCGAGGACCGGGCTCTCGCCGGGGTAGGCGGCGAACGTGACCTCGGCGCCGGCCATTCCCGAGACGGCCACCTGGACCTGCTCGGCGTAGGTGCCCGCCCGGATCAGGACCGTGTCCCCCGGCGCCAGCGTTGTGGCGGCTTTCCCGATCGTCCTCCACGGCTCCGTGACCGTTCCCGGGCCGGCGTCGGCGCCCGAGGGCGACACGTAGTACGTGGCGGGGACGCCCGGCGCCGGAAGCGAGAAGACGGCCGCGAGGAGAGCGGCGGCGGGAAGGGCGGCGGCAAGCGGGGGAGGGTTCTTCTTCCGGGTCGTTTGCGTCTCCATGCGGACCCCCCGGGACGGTCAGCGGAAGTAGCCGTTGACGTCCACGATCAGGTGAACCGTGCCGGCGGAGCGGTTGCGCGCCTTCGCGGCTCCTTCTCCCGAGAGGAGGAGGAGGGACTTGCTCGCGCGCGTCCGGCCATTGGCAAAGCTGACGATCGAGGTGACGGGTGCGGACTGGTCGGCCGGGTAGAGGACGAGGTCCCCGTTGCCGGCGGGTTGCGTGACGGTGACGTTGACCGAGAGGGAGCGCGCCTCGGCGGGCACTCCGCAGGCGCCTCCCGTCAGGGTGAAGGTACGGTCCGGGGCCCCCGCCGGCTCGAGGGCCGGGCCTTCGGCGCCGCGGGTGTCGACGATGCGGCACGGCGTGACGGCGTAGAACGAGAGGCCGGTCGCCCGGAACTCGTAGGCGCCGATGTCGGGAGCCCCGTCGCGCGGCGTCCCCTCGAAGTCCGTGGCGGGCGCCCCGGTCGCCGTCCCGGCGTTCACGGCCGGGCTCCCCGCGACGAGGTGGCCGTCGAAGGAGGAGATCGACCCGTTCACCAGGCCGGGCGACACGCCGCAGGAGTGGTGCGTTCCCGGGCAGGCGCCGTCCTTCACCTCGTTCACGACGAGGTAGTCGGCGTCGAAGACGGCGTCGCCCTGCGGGAACGTCTCCTGGTACATCAGGCAGGTCCGGTCCCCTTCCTGTGTCAGGTCGGGGCCGCCCGCGAAGAGTCCGTTGCGGGTCCTCACCCGCTCGCTTCCGTTGCAGGCGGAGTGCTCGGTGTCGCACCCGGCGATGAGGAGGCAGTCTCCCTGGCCCGTCACCGTGCTGCTGGTCACCGTGACGAGGTCGCCGCCCCGGAGCGCGAGGGAGAGCGTGTTTCCGACGGCGCGGCACTCGTCGACGTCGAGCGTGAACGGCTTCCCCGTGAAGAAGCCGCAGTTGCCGACGGCGACGACGTTCTCGAGGGTCGCCGGACCGTTCGTCTTGATCTGGTTCCCGGCGTTCCCCTCGGCGCGCGTCCTGCGGATCGTGATCGTCGAGCCGAGCCGCGCGTAGAGGAGGTCGATCCCGTCCTGCGTGTTCCAGCGGATGAGCGAGTCCTCGAAGACCCAGTTCCCCGCCGTGTCTCCCGTGGCCACGCCGTCGCCGTAGCCTCCCGCGCTCTGCCCCCAGCAGCCGGCCGGCTGCCCCTCCGGCCAGGTCTCGCCGCAGCCGTTCCACTCCACGGTGACGTTCCGGAAGAGGAGCGTCCCGCCGTTCGAATCGGTTCCGTCGATGTCGCCGTCCCAGCCGGCGCCGCCGTTCCCGGCCACGCGGACGCGCTCGATCGTCCAGTCGGTCAGCCGGCCGGCGAGGATCCCCCTCGAGGCGAGGCCGTGGACGTTCAGGTCGCGCAGCGTCACGTTCGTGGAGTCCCTGGCCTGGATCCCGTTCGCGGCCCAGGGGCCGTGCGGATAGGTGTCGCGGACGCAGGCGAGCGAACCGGTGTGCCCCTCGACGCAGCCGGAGTGGTCCGTCACCACGAGGCAGGCGACCTCGGCGTTCGAAGTGCCGGACAGGTCGACGACCCAGTTCGCCCGTTCGGTTCCCCAGAGCTCCGGAGGGCTGCCGCAGCCGGTGAGCGCGCCGGCGCCGACCAGTCGCGTCGGGTGAGCGGCGTCGGGCCCGCTCGGAAGCGGCCCCAGGGTGCAGTCCCAGGTCCACTCCTGGGTGCAGGCCCCGGGGTTCGTATCGGCCCCGGGGGCGCCGAACCCGACCATGTAGCTGCCGGGTCCGATCTGGAGCGTGTCGCCGCCGGCGATCGAGGCCGGGCCGCCGGGCGGAAGGGCGCGGAACGGGTGGTCCCAGGCGCACGGCAGGCCGGTTCCGGAGGGAGGGGCAGCGGCGTCGGCAAGTCCCGTGCAGCGGTCCGGGGGGCCGCCGTCGGTGCGGACGTAGAAGGTGGCGGCTCGCGACGGAAACGCGAAGAGAAGGAACGCAAAGAGAAAAGACGCCATCGGGACGGCGCGCATCCTCATCTGCCTGACCTCTGAACGAATCCTACCTCCGCCCGGATCGGGAGGTCTACGAAAGGTCTACGGCGGGGTCTGTGGAGTCCCGGTGGCAGGGGCCGCGGGGGGCATGACCCCCGCCCGGGCCGCAGCGAGGCGCGCCTGCCGCCGCCCCAGCCAGGCGGCCAGGAGCGCCCAGGCGACGGCGACGGGGAGGAAGAGCCCCGCGAGGGTCGCCCCCATGGCGCCGAGGGCCCGGAGGCCCTTGTCGGCGAAGGCGCCGACGACGTCGCCGAAACGGTAGACGAACGTGTCGACGAAGTTCTTGGCGGCGTACTTCTCTTCGCGCGGCAGGACCGTGAAGAGGACCTCGCGCGCGGGGCGGAATAGGGCGAAGTTCCCGGCCCGCCGCGACACCATGACGAGGACGAGGACCCCCGTGGTCGGCGAGACGGCGAGCGCGACGAAGCCGGCGGCGGTGAGGACCGGGAGCGCCACCAGGGTCCCGCCGACACCGAGGGCCCGGACGATGCGGCCGGAGAGGAAGACCTGCGTGAACGCGGCGAGGAGGTTGACCCAGAGATCGATCCGGGCGAAGAACGCGGTCCGCTGCGCCGAGTCGGCGAGCGCGGCCTTCACGATGCGCGCCTGTTCGAAGTAGAGGAACGTCGAGCTGACCGCGAAAAGGAGGAGGAAGAGGGAGATGGCGAGAAGGTAGCCGGAGCGCGAGACGATCGAGAGACCCGAAAGGACTCCGCTCCCTGGCGGGACCCCTTCGGGCTCGCGCTCTCCCTCGGTCCTGGCCCGCGACGGGTCGTCGACTCCGAAGTGCCGGACGAGGCCGTGAACGCAGGCGACGGCCCCCTCGAGGAGGAGCGCCGCGAGGAGGATGAGATTCGTCGGGCCGACGAGGCCGGCGAGGCCGGCCGTCAGCGCGGCCCCGGCGACGGCCCCGAGCGTCCCGCCGACGGCGACGAAGCCGAACAGCCTCTGCCCCTGCTCGGGCCGGAAGAGGTCGGCCAGGAATCCCCAGAAGACCGATACGGCGAAGAGGTTGAAGATGCTCGCCCAGATGAAGAAAGCCTGGGCGACGGGGAGGTGCCACGCCGGTGGCGCGAAGGAGAGGAGCGCCCAGAAGGCGGCGAGCGTCCCGACGAGGACGTGGTAGACGACGGGGACGAAGACCTTCCGGGTGAGGCGTGAAACGAGGGCGCCGAAGAGGGGGTTCAGAGCGGCGGTGCCGGCGAGGGTTCCGACGAAGAGCCACGAGAGGGCGTTTTCGCTCCCGCGGACGCCCATCTCGTCGCGCAGCGGGCGGATGACGTAGTAGCTGGCGAGGAGGAGGAAGAAGTAGGCGCTCGCCCATCCGAGGGCGGGGCCCTCTCCTTCGCGCAGCTCGACGGCCCGGGCCAGGAGGGAACGAAGGCGAGTCAACAGGGGTTTCTACGGACCGGGAGGCCCGGGGTTTCCCGTCCCGCCGGCGGTCCGGCCCTCATCGCCGGGCCGGGCGGCGGGAAACAGAGGGCGGGTTCGCTATCATCCCGAGCTGCGAAGATGATCACGCCCTCCTTCCTCCTCGGTCTGGCGACGCTCCTCGGCGCCCCGGCCGCAGCCGTCGAGGCCTCGCCGCTGAAAGCGACCGAGATGGCCGTCTGCCGCGACATCGTCGACCGGGGCTGCGAAAGCGAGGGGCGGGCGTTCGGCCCCGACGTCGAGAACGTCGCCTTCCTCACGAAGGTGGACGGGGCGACCGGGGAGGCCTTCGTCTTCCACGTCTGGTCGTTCGAGGGGAAGGAAGTGAAGCGCGCCCGTCTCTCGATCCGGGCCGCGCAGTACAGGACCTGGTCGCTGAAGAGGGTGAAGGACCAGCCCGGCCGATGGAGGGTCGAGGTCCTCGATCCGGTCGGCCGGTCCCTCGGCGTCGTCGACTTCACGGTCCATCCACGAAAGATCGACTGACCGCTTCCCTGCCGTTGCTCACCTTGACGCCCGCGGCGGTCCGCGGTTAGCGTGAGGGGCACGGGAGGCTAGCTCAGTGGTAGAGCGCGTGCTTTACACGCATGTGGTCGGGGGTTCGATCCCCTCGCCTCCCACCATTCAACCCGCTTTCTGGCTCCGCGCCGCCGCCTGCGCGATTCTCCTCGCTGGGGCCCCGGCTCTGGCCCTGGACCCCGCGCGGACCGTCGACCAGTAAACGAGGCGCACCTGGTCGATCGAGCAGGGCTTTCCCCAGTCGACGGTCAACGACGTCGTGCAGGATCGAGACGGCTACCTCTGGGTGGCGACGTTCGGCGGCCTCGTCGCCGTGATCGCCGCTGCGGGCGGCGTCCAGGTGGCCCGGCACGTCGCGAGGAGGCAGAAGAGCGAGCTCGCCCGGCTCGTCCTGCGCGCCCTCTGGTCCCGCAGCGAGGCCCAGCACGTCGAGATCGGGAAGGGGTACGAGGCGCCGATCGTCTCGAGCAGCCTGAAGCAGGTCCTCGAGAGCGGGAAGGCCCGCATCCTCGACGACCTTGAGGCGTACCTGGCCGCGCACCCGGAGTCGGAGTCGACGCGGCGAATCGTGAGCGAGGGGATCCGCTCGAGCCTGACCCTTCCGCTTCGGTCCGAGGGGAAGGCGGTGGGCGCCGTCTTCTTCTCGAGCTTCCGGAAGGGAGCGTACGACGACTCCCACGTCCGACTCCTCGAAGGGATCGCAGGTCACCTCGCGATCGTGGTGACGAAGTCGCGCCTCTACGACGACCTCCTCGCCACCAAGGCGAGCCTCGAAGCCGCGAACGTCGAGCTCTCCCGCCTCGCCAGGATCGACCCGCTCACCGGGCTTCTCAACCGCCGCGCCTTCGACGAGGCGCTGTCGACCGAGTGGCGGCGGGCCGTCCGTTTCCGCTCGCCGCTCGCCGTCCTGATGGTCGACATCGACACCTTCAAGTCCTGCAACGACACCTGCGGGCACGCGGCTGGAGATGTCTGCCTGCGCGAGGTGGCCACGGCGCTCTCTTCCCGGATCCAGTGCGCGGGCGATTTCGTCGCCCGGTGGGGCGGGGAGGAGTTCGCGACGATCCTCTCCGACTGCGGACCCGGGGACGCCCTCCGGATGGCCGAATGGATCCGTGCCGCGGCGGCCGAGAAACGAATTCCGCACGCCGGATGCCCCAGCGGCATCGTCACGGTCAGCGTCGGGGGAGCAAGCCGGGTCCCCCGGTCCGTGGACGAGCCGGGAGGGCGGACGAGCCAGGCCGACGAGGCTCTCTACGCGGCCAAGCGTGCGGGCCGCAACCGGAGCGAGGTGCGGACCGGCTGAACGCGGGGTCGCCCCGGGCCCGGCCTCAGCCCCGGGGGAGCTCCCGCACCGCCTCGGCCAGCTGCGCCCCGGTCATCCGCAGGGCGCGCGCGAAGCCGCCCACCCAGCGGGCCTCGGAGGGCTCGAAGCGGAAGAGGACGAAGTCGGCGAGCGCGAAGCGCTCTTCGGCGTCCGGAAACCGCCCGACGAATGCGTCCCGTCCCGCGTCGTACTCCGGCGTCCCCGGGACGAGGGCGAGGGCGACGCCGGCGAGGGAGAGGCGGGGGAGGGTCTGGGGGTCGCCTTCGCCGGTGTCGGGAGCGGAGACGACGAAGGCCGCCCGGGGCTCCTCGAGGAGGGCGCGCGTGTGCAGCGCCATCTGCGAGAGGTGGACGAAGAGGGCGGCTCCGTCGGGCGCGAGGGCGTAGGAGGTCATCGCGGCGGCCGGCGCCCCCTCGTGGAGGACGGCGAGGGCCGCCCACCGGGAAGCGGACAGGAGGCGGGCCGGCGGGAGGTACGTTTCCGAGACCATCTTCCGGCCCTTTTCAGCCGCGCAGGGCGCGGAAGTAGTCGATCGTGGCGGCGAGCCCTTCCTCGAGCCCGACCTTCGGCTCCCAGCCGAGCTTCGCCTTCGCGAGGGTGATGTCGGGGCGGCGCTGCCTCGGGTCGTCGACGGGGAGCGGCTTGTGGACGATCGTCGAAGCCGTCGAGGTGAGGCGGCGAATCGTCTCGGCGAACTGCATGACGGTCATCTCGGAGGGGTTGCCGATGTTGCACGGATCGGTCTGGTCCGAGAGGAGGAGGCGGTAGATGCCGTCGACGAGGTCGGAGACGAAGCAGAAGGAGCGGGTCTGGGTGCCGTCTCCGAAGACGGTCAGCGGCTCGCCGCTCAGCGCCTGGCTGATGAGGGAGGGGACGATGCGCCCGTCGTTGGCCCGCATCCGCGGGCCGTAGGTGTTGAAGATCCGGACGATCCGCGTCTCGACGCCGTGGAAATTCCTGTAGGCGATGGTCATCGCCTCGGCGAAGCGCTTCGCCTCGTCGTAGCAGCCGCGCGGACCGATGGGATTCACGTGCCCCCAATAGCTTTCCGGCTGCGGGTGGACGAGCGGGTCGCCGTAGACCTCGGACGTCGACGCGAGGAGGAAGCGGGCCTTCTTGGCGCGCGAGAGGCCGAGCGCCTTGTGCGTCCCGAGGGCTCCGACCTTCAGCGTCTGGATCGGGATCTGGAGGTAGTCGATCGGGGAGGCCGGCGAGGCGAAGTGGAGGACGGCGTCGACGGGACCGTCGAGAAAAATGTACTCGGTGACGTCGTGGTGGAGGAACCGGAATGCGCGGTTACCCATCAGGTGGGCGATGTTCCGGACGTGGCCGGTGACGAGATTGTCGACCCCGACGACCTCGTGCCCCTCGGCGATGAGGCGGTCGGACAGGTGGCTTCCGAGGAACCCGGCGGCGCCGGTGACGACGATTCGCATTTGACCTGCCATTCTAAGGGAGCGATTCCTTCCGCACCGCGGCATCCCGGGAGCAGAATAGGGCTTTCGGAGGAGAGCCCCCTTCGGGGCTCTGGAGGACGGCATGAGGTTGGGTTTCTTCCGGTGCCTCGTTGGTCCCCTGGCTCTTCTGGTCGCTGCGGCCGGCCCGGCCGTGGCAGAGGAGACCTCGCTCGTGGGAACCTGGGCGCTCGACCTGAAGGCGTCGACCAACGTCCCAGAGTCGCAGAAGGGGGTCGACCTGACGATCACCCTCAGCGGCAAGGAGATGACGATCACCCGCGCGGTCGGGGAGAAGGTCGTCGGCGAGCCGCTGGTCCTCACTCTCGACGGCGTTGGGCGGGCGCAGAACCTCAGCGGCCAGCGCGCGAACGTGACCGCGAAGTGGCTCGCGCCCGAGAAGAAGTTCGAGCTGGTCGTCTCGATGCCGCAGGCCGGCAGCACCTTCCTGATGGTGCAGACGGTCGTGACGGAGATCTCCCCGACGGGCGGGACGATGTCGCGGAACTACCTGACGAGGAAAGGCCCCGAACGGGAAGACCGCCTGCTCGTCTACCGTCGGAAGTAGGGGCGCCCCCCCGTCGGGGGGGGCGCCGCGTCCGCAGAGGCCGGTCGGGCGAGCCGTCAGGGCTCGCCCGAAACCCACCTCAGGGCGAGCCCTCAGGCTCGCCCGATTCCTACATAGTCCCAACCCAGTCGCTTCATCTCCTTCGGCTCGTACAGGTTCCGGAGGTCGACGAAGCGTTTCGCCTTCATCGTCGCCTCGAGCCGGGCGAGGTCGAGCTTGCGGAACTGGTTCCAGTCGGTGGCCAGGACCAGGGCGTCGGCCCCGGCGGTGCACTCGTGGACGTCCTCGGCGTACGTGATGTCGGGGAGAACGGCCCGGGTGTTGTCCATCGCGGCGGGGTCGTAGGCGGCGACGGTGGCGCCCCGGGCGAGCAGGTCCTGGATGAGCTGGATGGAAGAGCTGTCGCGGATGTCGTCGGTCTCGGGCTTGAAGGCGAGGCCGAGCACCGCGATCCGCTTCCCGGCGAGGTCTCCGCAGACGGCCTGAACCTTTTCGATCATCCGGGCCTTGACCGCGGCGTTCACGCGGAGGACCGACTCCATGATGTCGAAGGTGTACCCGTGCTTCTTCGCCACGTCGACGACGCCGGAGGCGTCCTTCGGGAAGCAGGAGCCGCCGAAACCGGGGCCGGGGAGAAGGAAGTGCGGCGAGATCCGCTTGTCGAGCCCCATTCCGCGGGCGACGTCCTTCACGTCGGCCCCCATCCGCTCGCACATCGCAGCGATCTCGTTGATGAAGGAGATCTTCAGCGCGAGGAAGCCGTTCGAGGCGTACTTGATCAGCTCGGCCGACTCGACGTCGGAGACGACGAAGGGGACGCCCGCGACGATGAGGGGCGAGTAGACGTCCTTGACGATGGCGATCGCCTCAGCGTCGCGCGAGCCGATGACGACGCGGTCGGGGCGCATGAAGTCCTCGATGGCCGAGCCCTCGCGAAGGAACTCGGGGTTCGAGACGACCGAGAACTTGTGGCCCTGCGGGTTCTTCCGGAGGATCTCCTCGATCTGGGCGCCGGTCCCGGTCGGGACGGTCGACTTCGTGACGACGACCTTGTAGCCGTTCATGTGCTCGGCGATCGTCTCGGCGACCTGGAAGATGAACGAGAGGTCGGGGGAGCCGTCCTCGCGCGGCGGAGTCCCGACCGCGATGAAGACCACGAGGGCGCGCTCCACCGCCTCCTGGATGTCCATCGAGAACCGGAGCCGCTTGGCCTGGGCGTTCTTGTGGATCAGCTCTTCGAGCCCGGGCTCGTAGATCGGCGAGACGCCCTTCTTCAGGAGCGCGATCTTCGATTCGTCCTTGTCGATGCAGGTGACGTCCATCCCGAAGTCGGCGAGGCAAGCGCCCGTCACGAGGCCCACGTATCCCGTTCCGACCATGCAGATGTTCATGCGAATCCTCCGAATGGGGACAGCCGCCTGGGCCGTCCAGCCGGGGGAGTTTAGCGTCCCCGGCGTCCCGGTGCCGTCAGCGGGGGCGACCCCCGTCGAACGGCCGGCGGAGGAAGCCGAAGAGCTCGCGGCGGGAGACCTCCTTCGGCTCGTCCCCGTCGGGAGGTCGCCGGGCGGAAGGGGACACGGCCGGCGCGGAAGGGCGGGGACGGGTCGACGTGCTCTCGGGGGCTCCGAGCCGCGCCGCGACGATCTCCTCGACGGCCGTCTCGAGGGTCGTCCTCGCCTGGAACCTCAGGAGCTCGCTCGCGCGCGCAAGGCTGGCGATCCGCTCCGGGCGGACCGGGGCCTGGCCGACCCGGACCCTCGCCTGCCGGAAGGACCGCTCGCCGAGGAGCCGCACGACGTGGGCCGGCGCGACGCCGCGGCCGCTGCCGAGGTTGATCGTCCGTCCGGACGGGCGAAGGGCGAGCGCGGCGAGGATTCCGTGGACCGCGTCGCCCAGGTGCAGGAGGTCCCGGGGAGCGTCGGAGGAGACGACGACCTCCCGGCCGTCGAGAAGGGTCTCGAGGGCATCCTGCGGAAAGCGGTTCGGGGGCGCCCCCGGAGCGAGAATGCCGAACAGCCGGAGGATGACGTTCGGGAGGCCGGAACCGCGGAGACGGGACTCTTCGACCAGCCGCTGAAGGAGGACCGGGTCGCTCCCCGGGTCTGACGGCTCCTCCTCGATGGCGGGTTGGCCAGGCGAGGCCGGCGCCGGGTAGAGCGCCCCGTCGGAGAGGTGGACGAGGAAGGGGGGCTCGTCGCCGCGCATCGCCTCGAGGATCGACTCGACCCCCGGCGCTCCCGGGGGGAAGAGCGCCGCGTTCACGACGGCGGCGGGCTTCACGTCGCGGAAGACGTCGCTGGCGGCGCCGGGCAGGGAGAGGTCGGCGGTGACGATCGTCGCCTTCGAAAAGGAGCGGAGCACCTGGACGCGCTCCTCCCGGACCGCGCGCCCGTCGCCCCCGGTTCCCATCGCGTCGACGATGGCGACTTCGGCCCCTTCCGTCAGAAGCTGCCGGGCCACGGCCGAACCGACGAGCCCGGCGCCGCCGGCCACGAGGACGCGGAACGCCACGGCTATTCCCTCGGCTCCGGCGTGGGGGCGGGCCCGAGGGACGCCGGCGTCGCGCCCTCCTTCGCCTTCTCGGCCTCGTAGCGCTTCTCGATGCCCGAACGCTGGCGATTTCTCACCAGCCACTTCAGGGGCTTGGACTCGTCGATGCCGACGAGGATGTCGTCGACGGCCTCGAAGAGAGCCGGGTCGTTGACCAGCCTGCCGGCGGTCCCGTCGCCCTGGTCGATCTTTTCGGCGACGCGGGCGAGGCTCGCCGAGATGCGCGAGAGGTCTTTCATCAGGTCGCGGGCGAACTCCTCGTCGTGGACGAGCTTCGGCAGAAGCCCCTTGCCCGACGTCGAGAGGTCCTTCGAAAAGGTCGCGAGGCCGTCGGCCGCCGCCTGGAGGGAATCGATCATCGCGAAGAACTTCTGTTTTCCCGCCGGGTCGCCGAGGAGGGCCGGAATGAGCCCGTCTCCTTCTCCCGCCCCCTTCTCGACGGCGCCGAGAATCTTCCGGAGGGAGGCCATCGACCCCTCCAGCTCCGCCGTCATGCGGTCGCCGAGCTTTTCGTCGGCGACGAGGCGTCCGACGAGCCCCTTGCCGCTCCGGACATCCTCGAGCAGCGCGTTCGTCGAGGCGATCGTCTGCCTCAGCGAGAGGGAGAGCTCCTTGCCCTGCGGGGTCGCGCTCGTGATCTCTCCGACGAACCCTTCGCCCTTCTCCACGCGGCCGAGGATCGTCTTGAGCGACTTTGCGACGGCGCTGACGTTGGCGAGGAGGTCGCCCGACCCGGCGAGGATCTTGTCGAGCTCGCTCCCGCGGATCGCGACGATCTCGGTGCCGGGCTCGGCGAGAGGCTTGTCGTTCGACCCCGGGCTCACCTCGAGGTACTTGTCGCCGAGGAGGCCGATCGTCTTGATCTCGACCCGGCTGTCGGTCCGCACGAGGTGGCGGTAGCGGCGCTCGATGTCGAAGCGGACGGTCAGGTCCTCGTCCGGCTTCGCCGGGACCTCCACCTCCTGGACGGCGCCGACGGTGACCCCCGCGAGGCGGACCTGGTTCCCGCCCATGAGCCCCTGCGAGTTCGGGAACCGGGCGAAGTAGCTCGACCGGGCGAGGAAGAAGCCGGTCTTCCCACCGACGACGACGACCATGACGACGAACAGGAGGATCGACGCGAAGACGATGACCCCGACGCGCGAGCGGGTGCGGTTGTCGGCTCTCATGGGGCGCTTTTCTCCTCCGGGCCGCTCTCCTCCGCGGCCAGGAAGGCGCGGAGGGCGGCGACCTCGGAACGGCGGGCCTCGCCGGGCGTTCCGGCGAAGACGAAACGGCCCTTCTCGAGGAACGCGATTCGGTCGGCCACGAAGAGGGCCGAGGCGATGTCGTGGGTCACGACGACGGAGGTCGTCGCCAGGCGGGAGTTCAGGTCGACGATGAGGCGGTTGATCGTCATCGCCGTCACCGGGTCCAGGCCGGTCGTCGGCTCATCGTAGAGGAGGACGTCGGGCTTCAGCGCGATCGTCCGCGCCAGCGAGACCCTCTTCTTCATCCCGCCCGAGAGCGACGAGGGGAGGAGCGGCTGCACCTCGGGGCCGAGGTTGACGAAGCCGAGGACCTCGGTCACGCGGGCGGCCACCTCGCCGTCCGTCATCTTCGTGTGCTCCCAGAGAGCGAAGGCGACGTTCTCGAAGACCGACATCGAGTCGAAGAGCGCCCCCATCTGGAAGAGCATCCCGACCTTCTTCCGGACGGGCACGAGCTCCTCCTCGCCGAGGCGGGAGATCTCGGCGCCGTCGACGAAGACGTCTCCCGAGTCGGGGTGCGTCAACCCGTTCATGTGCCGGAGCGAAACCGACTTGCCGCTTCCCGACCCCCCGAGGATCACGAGGACCTCGCCGCGCTGGACGGACAGGTCGACGGCGTCGAGGACGACCTTGTCGCCGAAGGCCTTCGAGACGCCGCGGAGCTCGACGACGACGTCCCTCATCCGAACGGAAGGGCGATGAAGAGCTTGGTGAGGAAGAAGTCGGTGACGAGGATCGCGATGGATGCGATGACGACGGCGATCGTCGTGGCGCGTCCGACGCCGTCGGCCCCGCCGCTCGCCCCGAGGCCGTTGTAGCAGCCGATGAGGGCGATCTCGAGGCCGAAGACCGGCGTCTTGCAGAGGCCGTGCATCAGGTCGTTGAAGCCCAGCGACTGGAGGGTCGTCGAGAGGTAGAAGCTCGCCCCGATCTTGATCTCGAAGACGGCCATCAGGAGCCCGCCGAGCATCCCGTGGAAGATGGCGATGAGGGTGAGGACGGGGAGCATGACCGTCATCGCGACGACGCGCGGCAGGACGAGCTTGCGGACCGGCGAGGCGCCGAGCGCCCGGAGCGCGTCCACCTGCTCGGTGACGGCCATCGTCCCGAGCTCGGCGGTGATCCCGGCGCCGCAGCGGGCCGCGAGCATGAGGGCGGTGAGGACCGGCCCCAGCTCGCGCGCCAGGGACAGGATGACGGCCCGGCCGACGAAGAGCTTGCCGCCGAACTGCCCGAGCGAGTGGGCGGTCTGGAGGGCGAGGACCATCCCGGTGAAGAGGCAGGTGAGGTTCGCGATGGCGATCGACTGGACCCCGAGGGCGTCCATCTGACGGAGGATCTCCCCCCCCTCCCACCTCCTCCGTCCCTCCCGGACGAGGTCCCAGGCGAGAAGCCCGAGCCCGCCGAGGTGGGAGAGGACCTTCCGGAACCAGCGACGGAGCCGCGGGAGGGTCCAGAAGGGGGCGCTCGGGCCTTCCGCGGCAAAGGTTTCGGACACGGGCGCGATTGTACGGGCGGTACCGGTAGACTCGCGCCTCGATGCAGCTCCTCTACACGCTGTGGGTCTGGCTCTTCGGGCTGGTGGTGACACCCGTCTTCGGGACGCTCGCGATCCTCACGTCGTGGATCCCGCCCCGCGGGAAGATCTACCAGTACTGGGCGCGCTGGTGGTCGTGGGTTCTCCTCCGGGCCGCCCGGATCGACGTGGTCGTGGAGGCGACGGAGGGGGCGCGGAAGGTCCCCGAGGCGATCTTCATGGCGAACCACACCTCGGCGGCGGACATCGTCGTGATCTTCGTCGCCCTCTCCCGCGACGTGCGGTTCGTGGCGAAGCGGGGGCTCTTCTGGATTCCGTTCCTCGGCTGGTCGATGTGGCTCGCCGGATTCATACCGGTCGACCGCGAGCGGAAGGACAAGGGGCGCGAGGCGTTCGACCGGATCGGGAAGAGCCTGAAGAAGGGGGTTTCGATCCTCGTCTTCCCGGAGGGGACCCGCTCGCGCAACGGGAAGCTCGGAATCTTCAAGAAGGCGGGGTTCCTCCTGGCGATGCGGAGCGGGATGCCGATCGTCCCGGTCGGGATCTCGGGGGCCCGGAACGTCCTCGGCGCCGACGGGATCCTCGTCCGCCGGGGGAGGATCGTGGTCCGCGTCGGCGACCCGATCCCTTCGGGCGACTACACGTTCGCTCAGCGTGGCGATTACATCGACAAGGTGCGGAGCGAGATCGCCAGGCTGGGGGATTCGTCGGAGTAAACTCCGCCCGCCGCGCGGCGCCTTAAGGGGCGAGCCCGCGGCGGCCGACCCATCCGGGCCGGCGGACCCGAACGGAGGTATCCCATGTCGACCGCACCCAGCGAGGAGACCGTCCTCGAAGCGCTCCGGACCGTCAAGTACCCCGGCTTCAGCCGTGACATCGTCTCCTTCGGCTTCGTCAAGGACGTCGCCGTCGGCGGCGGGAACGTCTCGTTCCGTCTCTCGATGACGACCGCTTCGGCCGAGGTCGCCGCGCAGATCCGCGCGGAGTGCGAGGCGGCGCTCCGTGCCCTGCCGGGCGTGACGGCGGTGACGATCGCCGTCGAGACCGGGCAGGCTCCGGTGAACCTCGCCGGCGCCCAGGCCGCCCGCCCCGAGATGCTTCCCGACACGCGGTTCATGGTTGCCGTCGCCTCGGGCAAGGGGGGCGTCGGCAAGTCGACCGTCGCCGGGAACCTCGCGATCGCGCTCCGCCAGCTCGGCTACACGGTCGGCCTCCTCGACTGCGACATCTACGGACCGTCGCAGCAGATGATGATGGGGATCGACGAGAAGCCGTTCCTCAACGAGGAAGAGAAGATCGTCCCGATCGAGCGCTTCGGCGTCCGCGTCATGTCGATCGGCTTCCTTATGGAAGCCGACACGCCGGTCATCTGGCGCGGGCCGATGATCTACAAGGCGATCGAGCAGTTCCTCGGCGACGTCGCGTGGGGAAAGCAGGACTTCCTGATCGTCGACCTCCCGCCCGGGACGGGCGACGCGCAGCTGACGCTGACGCAGAAGGTCGCCCTCTCCGGCGCCGTCATCGTCACGACGCCGCAGGACGTCGCCCTCATCGACGCGAGAAAGGGCCTCGCGATGTTCCAGAAGGTGAACGTCCCGCTCATCGGAATCATCGAGAACATGAGCGGATACGAGTGCCCCAAGTGCGGCCACGTCGAGGCGATCTTCAAGTCCGGCGGCGGCGAGAGGACGGCGGCCCAGCTCGGAGTTCCCTTCCTCGGCCGCATCCCGCTCGACCCGCGGATCGCCCTCTCCGGCGACGCCGGCATGCCGATCGTCGCCGCCGAGCCCGATTGCGCGTCGACCAAGGCCTTCCTCGACCTGGGCCACGCCGTGGTGAAGGCCGTCGGGGCGTAACCGGGGGCCGGGACCGGGGACCAGGACCGAGGACCGGGGAGCGGGAGAGACCACCGGGAGAGACGCCGGGAGAGACGGGGGCACGGGGGAGGGGAGCCGAGCCCTCGGGGGCGGGTCCCACGGCCGCCTGCTCCGCGCGGTCGACCCGCTTTCGACCTCGCTGCGGCCGGGCGGGGGGCCCGCGCGAACTCGCTTCGCTCAAACAGCGCGCGGGCCTGATCCCCGCCCGATCCTCGCGAGGTCGAGCGGGTCCCCGACCGTGCTCGGGGGCGGCTCGTGGGACCCACCCCCGGGGCTCGGCCGCCGGGGGCTTTCGGATGGGGTCACTCCCCGAATGGGGTCAGGTCTACCCTCTACACTCTGCGGGGCGTTCCCTACTTCATTGCCGCCCGGATGACCGCCTGCGATAGGCCTGCCTGCTTCCACGCGGTCATGTCTTCGGAAGTCAGCGGTCGCGTGAGCTCGATCCTGTTCAGCCACGCAGTGAGAGCCTCATCCCCGAAACCGGCTGCGCTCAGCCCGAGGACCTTCTTCATGGCGACTTCGGGGGCAGGCGTTTCGGCAGGCTCGGGCCTCGTCGCCGCGCCAGCTGTCTGGGTCTGCTGAACTTTCGGTGTCCCAGACCAGAGCTTGGTGGGTATCGGCCTGAAACGGCCTCTGTTGGAATGCTGTTCGGGCTTCGCGTTCGCTTGATGACCGGCGCGTTTCGGGCCGGCATCTCGCCGCCCGAAGGGCGGCCGCCGATCTCGAAGATGGCCCGGCGCGCGGGAGGGGTGCTCCCCGCGAAGCGAACGCCCGAGCACGTGCGGGGCCCCGCACGGCTCCGCGAGCAGGTCGCCGGATCAGGCGAGCGCGCGCGTTCAACGAGAACGGTGGCTGCACGACGACCGGCCTTGATGGAGGGGGTCCGGGGGCCCGCCAGGCCCCGCGAGGCGAGGCGTTCGCGCTCGCCCCGGCGGCCCGCGGAGCGGGGCCGATGCGGGTCGCGCGCGCGGAGGAGTCGCGAGCGGGGAGCACCCCTCTCGCGCGCCCCTGGAATGCGGACGAGGTGTGCCCTTCTCTCCTCCGTGCTCCCGTGCTCCCGTGTCCCCGTGCCTCTCTGCCATCGGGTTCCTTACGGAAACGGCCCGGCGAATGTGCCGGGCCGTCTTGAATTCCGTGAATTGGGTCCGTCTGTCTGGCCGGTCTTCCCCCGGTCCTACGCGATCGCGGCGTGCCGCGCGTCGCCGGCGCGCTTGAGCATGGAGAGGAAGCCGCCGAACATCATGACGTAGAAGCCGCTCCAGACGAGGATGATGAGGGGCTTGGTCGTGACGTCGATGGTGAGGGTCTCCGGGGTCGCGGGAATCGCGACACCGGCCGTTTCGAGGCCGAGGAACTCCAGCTCGACGGCGCCGTCGTTGACGGAGACCCTGCTGATCCGGACCTCGCCCGTCGTCGATCCGGGAAGGGGAGTGGCGGGACTTTCGTTCTTCGCGTCGGGTCCGCTGAGCGCGACGATCATCTTCGGCGTCACCGCGGCGGTCTTGCCGGCGGAGGTGACCTCGAGCTTCGTGCCGATGTCGAAGGTGCCGCCCTGGGAGTGGGAGCCGCTGGAGGCGAAGTCGACGAACTTCACGTTCATGCCGGCCACGGCCTTCTCCTCGCCCTTGCGCAGGACGACGACGTTCCCCTGCATGCTGGCCGGCGTCCCCTCCTCGTACGACTGGGGCGAGATGTAGAGGTCGAAGAAGAACGACTTGCGGACGTCGGGGTTGGTCATCATCTGCCCCGACCGCTCGTTCACGTACTGCTTCGGGTAGGCCTTCCAGACCGTCTTGCCCTCGGAAACCGTCACCTCCATCGCCTTCTTGGCGCGCCGGTCGGAGAGCTGGTTCCGGTCGAGCTGGCCCTCGGTCTTCAGGACGCCGTCCTCGTTCATGAAGTAGACGCCGGTGAAGGTGTAGGTGACGGGGCGCCCGTGGTTCTCGATGACGAGGGGCTTGTCCCGCTCGAGGGTCACCTGGGTCTTCATCTCGTAGGCGCCGGAGACGAGGATCCCGACGAGCATGATCGCCGTGCCGACGTGGGCGAAGTAGCCCCCGGCGCTCCGGATCGCCTTCCTCCGGACGAAGAGGACGATGATCTCGGCCGAGGACGCCATGCCGAAGACGGCCGCTCCGAGGAAGAGGAGGTCGGTCGCCTTCCTGACTCCGAGGAAGAGGAAGAGGACGACGCCGAGGAGGGCGAAGATGCCGGCCATGGCGAGCTTCTTCCCGATCGCCGCCCACGTCTCGCCCTTCCAGGAGACGAACGGTACGAGGGCGATGAGGAACGCCATGACGATGGCGAGGGGCGTGTGCGTGACGTCGTAGAAGCTCGTCGTCACCTGGGACGCCTTGCCCCAGAGGCGGGAGATGATCGGGGCTGACGTGCCGAGGAGAATGACGAGGCCGGACGCGGAGAAGAGCGTCACCGAGAGGATGAAGAGGACGGAGCGCGACAGGAACGGCTCTTCCTTCTCCTTCCCGGTCGCCGGGTCGATGTCGTTGACGACCGGGATCTCCCGCCAGCGGTAGGCGAGGAGGGCGAGGCCTCCGAAGAGGAACGTGAGGATGATGGCGACGAGCCAGCCGGTGATCCCGAGGTCGACGAAGGAGTGGACCGAGAAGTCGGCCAGGACGCCCGAGCGCGTGAGGAACGTGCCGTAGAGGATGGTGCAGAAAGCGAAGATCGCGAGGATGACGTTGATCTTCCGGTGCTTTTCGCGAGCCTTCTGCAGGTGCATGCCGTGGACGAGCGCCGTCGTCGCGAGCCACGGGACGAGGGACGTGTTCTCGACCGGGTCCCAGGCCCAGTAGCCCCCCCAGCCGAGGGTCTTGTAGGCCCAGTAGCCGCCCATGAGGATGGCCGTGCCGAGGCAGACGAACGTGAAGAGGGCCCACGGCATGGCGCGGATGACCCAGCCGTCCCAGCGCTTCGTCCAGAGGGCCCCGATGGCGAAGGCGAAGGGGACCGAGAGCGAGGCGAAGCCCGCGAACATGACGGGCGGGTGGATGACCATCCACGGGTCCTGCAGGAGCGGGTTCAGCCCCTGTCCGTCGGCGGGCACCTCGGCCAGGAAGCGGAAGGGCGATTGCTTGACGAGGATGGCCACGATTCCGAGGAAGGAGAGGACGTAGACCGCCATGACGGGCGGCTCCTGCTCCTTGGCCGAGCGGAGGACGAAGAACCCGATGATCGCCCCGAAGAAGAGCCACAGCAGGAAGGAGCCCTCCTGGCCCGCCCAGAAGGTGGAGAAGAGGTATCGGAACGGAAGGTCCCTGCCGGAGTACGACGCCACGTACGAGAGGCGGAAGTCGTGCGCCAGGAGGCGGTAGAGGAGGAGAGCCGACGCGACGAGGATCGAGGTCGCGAAGGCGTAGTAGAGCCGGCGGCCGAGTGCGAGGGAGGCCTCGTACGGCTCTCCGCCCGCTTTCTGGAGCGTGTAGGCGCGAACGTAGACGGCGATCGTTCCGAGGCCCGCGGCGAGGGCGAGCCACATGGCGAGCGTGCCGGGGGCGTAGCCGAGGGCGGGCATCAGGACTTCACCGAGACCTTCGCCCCGTAGTGCTTCTCCGTCTCCTGCCCCTGGTACTTCGACGGGCACTTCACGAGGAGCTTCTCGGCCTGGAAGGCGTCCTTCTGGTACTTGCCGATGGCGACGATGGAGACCGCGTCCTCGAAGTTGGCGGGCTTCACGTCGCGGTAGGCGACCGGGAGAACCTTCTTCGTCTCGAGGTCGATGAGGTTGAAGAAGAGCGTCTTGGAGGCCGTCTCGTACCGCGAGGAGCCCTTCTCGAGGCCCCCCATCACCTGGACGACCCGAACCGATTTCTCCGCCTCGGCGAAGTCGACGTAGGGGGTCATCGACGACGAGAAGGTCGTCAGGCCGAGGGCGAGGAAGGCGAGGATGAGGGCAGCGCCGGCCCAGTAGGCTTTCTTCATGACGGGTCCTCCGGGGTCTGCCGCGACATCGCGGAACGGACCTTTCTGTCGAGGTGGACGAGGTAGGCGAAGAGCCCCGCCCAGATGATGATGTTCACGGCGGCGACGTAGAAGAGGGCGCCGTGGGAAACGGCGACCGTCGGGGCGTCCGGGGTCATGGGGCGTAACCTCCCTCGGCCCTCTCCTCGAGGCGCCGGATGAGCCGGGTCGCCTTTATGTCGAGGGCGTACATCCAGGCGAAGAGCGCGGTGAACGCGAACATCGAGGTGAAGAAGACGAGCTTGATGTCCGGCGACATCTCCACCTTCCCCCGGGCGTTGAGGACCGTGTCGGGGTGGAGGGAGGCGTACATGCGCGGGACGGCGAACATCAGGAAGGGGACCGTGACGAAGGCGAGGAGGGCGTAGGCGGCCGAGAGCGTCGCCCGGCGCTCCGGCTCCTCGATCGCCTGCCGGAGGCCCAGGTAGGCCCCGTAGACGAGGAGGAGGAGGACGATCGACGTCTCCCTCGGGTCCCAGTTCCAGTACGAGTTCCACATCACCTTCGCGAATATGGAGCCCGTGACGGTGGCGAGGGTGCAGAAGAGGATCCCGAGCCGGGCGGCCGAGGCGGCCGCGTCGTCGCGCTCGATGCTCCGCGTCTTCAGGTAGAGGGCCGAGTGCCAGGCCGCCAGGAGGAAGGCGAGGGCGGCGATCCAGGCCATGGGAACGTGGAAGAAGACGATCCGGGACGACTCGCCCACGAAGTTCTCCGCGGGGTGCGCGTAGAGGAAGGCGCCCCAGAGGATGACGGCCATGCCGACTCCCAGGACGACCTTCCCGACGGTGCCGAAAACCTTCATTGAGACCGATGATAAAGGAGACGAGGGCCAATTAGGACCAGATGTGGCCTGTATCACGGCCAAAAAGAATCGATCGTTTTGTTCGGGTGAGCCCGGGAGGGGCTACTCGCGCCAGACGGCGTCGAAGAGGAGGAACGAGGCGGTCACCAGGATGCCGTCGTAAGCGAAGAGGAGGCGCACGGCGTCGAGGCCGGCGGCCAGCTCCGGCTCCGCCGCCGCCACGCGCGTGCCGGTCACGGCGGCGACGAGCGGGGGGAGGAGGAGCGGGGTCGCCAGGACGGCGAACAGGGCGCCCTTGGCGGCCGTCTTGGCGACGATGGCGGCGATGAACGTGGAGGCCGAGGCGAGGCCGACGGCCCCGAGGACGAGGAGGGCGAGGAAAAGCCCGGGCGCGGCGATCTCGAAAGACATCAGGCCCAGGAAGAGAGGAACGACGAACGCCATGACGACGCCGAGGAGGGCGAGGTTCGAGAGGAGCTTCCCGAGGAAGACGGCCGCGGGGGGGGCCGAGAGGCGCAGGGCCAGGGCGGTCCCGGTCTCCTCCTCGTTCACGAAGGCCCTCGAGAGGCCGGTCATCGCCGAGAAGAAGAGGACGATCCAGAGGAGGACCGAGTTGACGATGGGGCGGTCCTCGATGGAGAGGCGGGTCGGGCCGACGGCGTAGCCCACGAGGATCAGGACCGAGAAGGCGAAGAGGAGAAGGGCGTTGAGCGCGACGCGCGTCCGCCACTCGGTCCGGAGGTCCTTCACGAAGACGGCCGCGGCCGCGCGAAGGATCACAGCGTCACCCGCTCGTCGGCGAGGGCCAGCTCCACGGGGTCGTTCGTGGCGAGGACGACGCTGCCGCGGGCACGCTGTATGTCGACGATGGCCTCGACCGCGCGGTGGCCGGCCTCGTCGAGATTCGAGCCGGGTTCGTCGAGGAAGAGGACGGCGGGGGAGCCGAGAACCGAATAGGCGAGCTTGACGCGCTGTCTCTGGCCGGTGGAGAGGAACCGCGTGAGGATGGTCCGGAGCCGCTTCGGATCGAGGCCGACCTCGGCGATACGGCGCTCGGCCTCCTCGCGAGCGATCGGCCGGCCGGAGACCCGTGCGAAGAACTCGAGGTTCTCGGCCGGGGTCAGCTCTCCGTAGAGGGCGAGGTCCGGGGCGCACCACCCGATGAGGCCGCTGGCGTCGCGAACGGCGGTCCTGCCGGCGGGGAGCGCCTCGTCCTCGAGCCAGACGCTGCCGGAGGAGGGGCGGATCAGGCCGACGAGGGTCTTCACGAGAGTCGTCTTGCCCGAGCCGTTGGCCCCCGCCACGCCGAGGACCTTTCCCGGCGAGGTCGCGAAGGAGAGCGGCCCGAAGACTCTCCGGGGGCCGAACGAGCGGCAGAGCTTCTCGGCAACGAGGCGCACGGCGCCGGAGGATACAGGGCGGGCGGCGCGGCCGTGCGTCGGCGAGAATGCCCGGGTGCGCGGACTGCTCTTCGGCTTTCCCCTCTTTCTCGTCGTCGCCCTCTGGCGGGCCACCCTCCGGATCCGGCTGGTGGGTCGCGAGCATCGCGAGGCGATCGAGCGCTCGGGGCGGCCCGTCCTTCATGCCATCTGGCACCAGAGGATGGTGGCCGGCATCTTTCGTTTCCCGTACCGGGGGGTGGTGACCATGGCGTCGCAGAGCCGGGACGGCGACGTCATCGCCGGGTTCCTCTTCTGGTGGGGCTACCGCGCGGTCCGCGGCTCCTCGTCGCGGGGAGGGAGCGAGGCGCTCGCCGGGATGGTCGACGTGCTGAAGGGAACGACCCGCTGGGCTGCCCTGACCCCCGACGGGCCGCGCGGGCCGGCGCGCCGGTGCAAGACGGGTGTCCTCCGCCTCGCAGAAGCCGTCGACGCGCCGATCATGCCGGTCGGCACCTCGTCCGCCAGGCCGAAGTTCCTCCGGTCGTGGGACCGCTACCTCGTCCCGATGCCCTTCTCGCGCTGCGCGGTCGTCTTCGGCGAGCCGATGAGGCGGGCTGAGGGGGAATCCGATGAGGCGTTGCTCGCGCGGGTCGATGCCGCGATCGACGCGATGACCGACGAGGCGGACCGCCTGTGCGGCGTCACGGGAGCGCCGCGGGAGCGGGAGCCTCGGCCGGGTGAGGAGGCGAGGCCGTGAGCACTCTGCCTGTGACCTTCGAGGACGTCCTGGCCGCCGCGGCGAGAATCGCCGGCCACGTCCACAGGACGCCGGTCCTGACGTCGACGACCGCCGACGCCCTCGCGGGAGCGAAGCTCTTCTTCAAGGCCGAGACGTTCCAGCGGGTTGGCGCGTTCAAGGCACGAGGGGCCTTCTCCCGGCTCACCCTCCTCTCCGGGGCCGAACGCGCCCGCGGCGTCGTCGCGTTCTCCTCCGGGAACCACGCGCAGGCGGTGGCGCTGGCGGCTCGGGACCTCGGCGTCCCGGCGACGATCGTCATGCCCGACGACGCCCCGGCCTTGAAGCTCGCGGCAACCCGCGGCTACGGCGCCGCGGTGGTCCTCTACGACCGCAGGCGCGAGGACCGCGAGGCGATCGCCCGACGCCTCGTCGAGGAGCGGGGCCTGATCCTGGTGCCACCGTTCGACGACGAGGCCGTCATCGCCGGGCAGGGGACGGCAGCGCTCGAGCTGCTCGAGGAGGTGCCGGACCTCGATGCCGTCGTGACCCCCTGTGGCGGCGCCGGGCTCCTGGCGGGGACGGCCGTCGCGGCGACGGGCCAGAGGCCCGGCATCCGGGTCTTCGGGGTCGAGCCCGAAGCGGGGGACGACGTGGCCCGGTCTCTGTCGGAGGGAAGGCGGGTGGCGATCTCCGTGCCGGAGACGATCGCCGACTCCCTCCAGACGACGCGCGTCGGCGAGCGGAACTTTCCCATCCTGCAGGCGCTCGTGGAGGGCGTCGTGGCGGTGAGCGACCTCGAGCTGCGGCAGGCGATGGCGTTCCTCTTCTCCCGGATGAAGCTCGTCGTCGAGCCGGGAGGCGCGGCGGCCGCCGCGGCGCTCCTGGCCGGACGAATCCCGCTCGTGGCCGGACGCAGGGTCGGTGTCGTGCTTTCGGGGGGGAACGTCGACCCGGCCCGGTTCGCCGAGCTCGTGGCGGGGCTTCCCGCCTGAGCCTCAGCGGAAGAAGGTCACGCCGAGAGTGATCGCGAGGTAGCCGGGCCGGACGAGGTAGCCCGCCCGTTCCAGCTCCGTGATCGAGGTGGGATCGATGAAGACCCAGCGCGCGTCGAGGTGCACGGCCGTGGTCCGCGAGGGCCTCACGTCGACGCCGGCCCCGGCGTGCATCGCGAAAAGCGCCTCGGTCCCTCCTCCGACGTCCGCGTTGCGCCCCTCAGGGGTCGCCGTCACGACGTGCAGGCCCGCCCCCAGGAGGAGAAACGGCTGCACCCGCGCCCGCGGGAAAAAGAAGAGCTGGCCGGTGCCGGTCACCGGGACGTCGACGACCGCCAGGAGCGGGCCCGAGCCGTCGTCCACGGTCTCGCGCCGGTAACCGACTCTCCCCTCGAAGCCGATGGAGCCGGTGAGGCGATAGCGAAGGTGCAGCCCGGCCGTCAGCGAAGGCCCGTCGGCCGAGCGCCCTTCGGCGAGCCCGGCGTCGGCGCCGAGACCGATCCCGGGATCGGAATACGACTGCGCCGCCGCACCTCCCGAGAACGCGAGAGCGGCCAGGCAGGCGAGAACCCGGGGCGACGGAATCGGCCTCAAGCGGGGTGGATGTTAGCGGGATGCCGCGATGCGCGTCCGATCGTCGATAATCGGACGCCGTGAGCCGAAAAAAGAGCTGGCAGGACGACCTGATCCCGGTTGCAGTGGCCGTTTTCGCCCAGCTGGGGATGCTCCGCTTCGTCGATTGGGCCAGAGCGAACGTGGACGTTCAGCCGATCGCGCGCGACTGGGTGGAGAACAGCTTCTACTACGTCCCCCAGGGCGCGACGGTTCTCATCCTCCTCCTCGTCCTGCGCGTCTTCAGGAGCTTCCTGCGGGAGCAGGGGGTCCGGATGGTCGACTTCCTCCGGTCGTCCATCGTCGGCCTCCTCGTCTCGGGGACCGTCGTCCTCGGCGTCCACCTCGACCAGCTCCTGGCCCTGACGGCCCGCGTCGTGCCGCCCGTCGGGGAGGTCGCGCGCTACCTTTCCCAGGCGCCGGTCTACGTGCTCCTCTCCCGCTACAGCCTCGCCCGGCTCGTCGTCGACCTCGTCGCGCTCGGTCTTCTTCTGCTCACCTTGAGGGCCTCCCGCCCCACGAATCCGGACCTAAGGTCGGCGCGCGAGGCCTACCGCGCACGCGACTTCGTCCGTGCGGGCGAGCTCTACCTGAAGGCGGGCGACTCCGAAGAGGCCAAGCGGGCTTTCCGCAAAGGAAACCTCCCTGCCCGCGTCGCCGCGCTCGAGATGCGCCAGGGGAGGGCGCGTCTCGCGGCCGAGCTCTGGACCCAGGCGGGGGACGCTTTCGCGTGGGAGGCGTCGAAGGCCTGGGAGGCGGCCGGAGAGGGCGGGAAGGCGGTTGCCGCAAGGAGCGTCGCGCTCGCGGAGGCGCGGCAGTCGGCCCGCTGGGACCGGCTCGCCGAGGTCGCCGAGGCCTCAGGGGACGCCGAAGCCCTCGCCGACGCCTCCAGGAAGATCGCCGAGGGGACGACCTTCGGCGGGGGAAAGAACGCGCTCTGGAAGAGGGCGGGGGAGACGGCCCAGGCGGTGGGCCGGACGCTCGACGCGGCCGAGGCCTTCCGTCTCGGCGGGGAGCCTCTTCTCGCCGGGTCGCTCTACCTCGCGGCCGGGCGGCCGCTGGAGGCGGCCAGGGAGCTGGAGAGAGGCGGCGATCTGCCAGGCGCCGCCGTGGCCTTCTCGAAGGCCGGGCAGGAAAAGGCCGGGGCCGAGCTGCTCGCCCGGGACCTCGAGGGAAAGGCCGACCTGGCCGGCGCCGCCGACGCCTGGGCGAAGGCGGAGAAGTGGGAGAAGGCAGGTCAGCTCTACGAGAGAACCGGGCAGCTGGCCGAGGCGGCCCGGGCCTTTCGGGAGGCGGGCAAGATCGACCGGGCCGCCGCGCTCTTCCTGAAGGCCGGCCAGCTGGCGGACGCCGCCGCGGCCTACGAAGCGCTCGGAAAGGCCGAGATCGCGGCCGGCATCTATCGCGACCTGAACGACTGGGAGCGGGCGATCGCCCTCTTCCGCGCCGCCGGGAAGTTCGGCGAGGCGGCGCTCGTCCTCCAGGAGAGAGGCCGTTTCGACGAGGCGGCGACGCTCTTCCTGCGGGTCGGCCGGGGTCTGGATGCGGCGCGAAACGCGCTCCGCGGCGGTCACCGCGATCGGGCCTGGGACCTCCTGACCACCGTTCGTCGGGCCGAGCCGGGTGTTTCCGAGGTCTTCCTCGAGCTCGCGGAAGCGCACCTCCTCCACGACGAGCCGAGGGACGCGGTCCACGTCCTGCGCGAGCTCCTCGGCCACCGGCCGGTCGATTCGTCGACGATCGAGGCTCACGAGACGTTCTCCCGCGCCCTCGAGGCGGCGGGCGACCTCGCCGAGGCGCAGCAGCGAATGGCCGCCGTCGCGGCTTTCGATCCGAGCTTCCGCAACGCCCGGACCCGCTCGGTGGTTCTCGGAGAAAAGCTGACCGAAGCGGACTTCCCCGCAGCCGTCGAGGAGCCGGCGTCCGTCGCGCCGTCGAGCCGTCACCTGACCATCCCGAGCTCGGCGGTCGGGACGAGCCAGTCCCCGGGCCGGGGCCACTCCGGGACCTTCCAGGCGATGTCGGCTTCCGGGGGAATGCCCGTGTCGGCGGCGCCCGAGTCGCGCTACGAGATCCTCGTGGAGGTCGGCCGCGGCGGGATGGGGGTCGTCTACAAGGCCCTCGACCACAAGCTGGAACGCCACGTCGCCCTCAAGATCCTCCCGGCCCAGCTCTGGGGCGACGAGACGGCGATGCGCTACTTCATCCGCGAGGGGCGCGCGATCGCCGCCCTCACGCACCCGAACATCGTCGGTCTCTACGACTTCGGCGAAGGGTTCGGGAGCGCCTATCTCGCGATGGAGTTCCTCGGGGGGCCGAACCTGCAGTCCCTGCTGAAGAACGATCCCGAGCGGCTGAAGAGGAACTGGCGCGACTGGTTCGTGCAGGCGGCCCGCGGCATCGCCGCCGCCCACGCCAAGGGGATCCTCCACCGCGATCTCAAGCCCGCCAACCTCGTCCTCGACGAGCACGGCGTCCTCCGGATCCTCGACTTCGGCCTGGCCCGCCCGGAAGCCGATTCGGGCTCCACCTCGAAGCTGATCGGCACGCCCGCGTTCTTCCCGCCGGAAGTCCTTCGAGGAGAGACCGCGTCGGCCGCCTCCGACGTCTACTCCCTGGGTGCGACGTTCTACACGCTCGCGGCGGGGCGCTGGCCCTACATCGGGGACGACGTCCTCGTGGCGCGCCTCGAGCGCGACCCCGACGACCCGCGGCCGTTCGCGCCCTGGCTCAACGAGGACGAGGTCGCGGTTCTCCTCCGCTCGATCGACCGGCACCGCCCCGACCGCTACCAGGACGGGGGCGAGCTGCTCGGGGCCCTCCTCAGTCTCGAGGCTTAGGCTCGGAGGGACCGCCGCCCGAACGCCCGCGCCGTTTCGTGCCGGACGACGGCTCCCGAAGCTCCTCCGGGAGGATTCCGGCTTCGAGGCAGCGGGCGTAAAGGGCCGGCCGCATCTTCCGGAGCCATTTGCCGAGCGAAGCGCCGTCGTCGAACCGGAGCTTCTCGGGGGCCTCGTCGCTCGTCCCCTCGCAGCCGTCGATGTCGTACTCCCGGCAGAGGAACGGGCGGTTCTCGTAGACGCCGCAGAGCCCGTTCGGCAAAAGGTTGTCGCAGTCGGCCGGGAAGAGGACGAACCAGTCGCCCTCGTGCGATTGGTAGACCGACACATTCCTGTGGTAAACGAGCCAGAGCGCCGTGGAGACGCCGCTGACGCTCACGGGGCCGTCGATCCCGACCGCGACATACTTGCAGCACTTTCCGCAGGGCGGGCAGACCGTGGCGGGGTCGAGCAGGGAGGCGGAGAGGGTCGGCAGCTTCGGGTGTTTCGCCATCGGAGGCGGAAGTTTCCACGGGAAGGGGGAGAAATGAAAGCGGCACTTCTGACGCGCCACGGAGGAAACGAAGTTCTCTCGGTCGGGAGCCTCCCCGATCCCGTTCCCGGTCCGGGCGAGGTTCTCGTGCGGATCCGGGCGGCGGCCCTCAACCGCCTCGACCTCTTCGTCCGCAGCGGGATCCCGGGCGTCCCCGTCGAGTTCCCGCACGTTCCCGGGGCCGACGGCTGCGGTCGCGTCGAGGCGCTCGGCGCCGGGGTGACGGGACTGGCCGTCGGCGAGCGGGTCGTCCTGCAGCCGGGCCTCTCGTGCGGCACCTGCGAGTTCTGCCGGGACGGCGAACGCAGCCTTTGCGTCGAATACGAGATCCTCGGCGAGCACCGGGCCGGAACGCTCGCCGAGCGGATCGCCGTCCCGGCCGCAAACGTCTGGAAGGCTCCGGCGAGCCTGACGGACGAGGAAGCGGCGGCCTTTCCTCTCGCGGCGATGACGGCGTGGCGGATGCTCGTGACCCGTGCGGCGCTCCGCCCGGGGGAAAGCGTCCTCATCCACGGCGTCGGCGGCGGCGTGTCGGCCTACGCCCTCCAGATCGCGCGGCTCGCGGGCGCCTCCCTCGTGATCGTCACGTCGGGGAGCGAGGAGAAGCTCGAGCGGGCCCTGAAGATGGGCGCCGACGTGGGGCTCGACTACCGGAAGGTCGACGTCGGCCGGAAGGTCCGCGAGCTGACGGGCAAGAGGGGCGTCGACGTCGTGGTCGACTCGGTCGGAGCGGCGACCTGGCGCGCCTCGCTCGCGGCGGCGGCGAAGAAGGGACGCATCGTCACCTGCGGGGCGACGAGCGGTCCGAACCCCGAGGAGGAGATCCGGACGATCTTCTGGAAGCAGCTCTCGATCCTCGGGTCGACGATGGGGACCGACTCGGAGTTCGGCGCTCTCCTGAAAGCGATCGAACGGCGGCAGGTGCTTCCGGTCGTCGACGAGGTCTTCTCCCTCGACGCCGTCCGCGCCGCGTACGAACGCGTGGAATCGGGCGCGGGCTTCGGGAAGGTCGTCGTGAAGATTCCGGAGTAGGAGCCCGGTCAGGGCCGGCGGGCGAACCAGAGGCCGGCCGGCCCGGCCTTCGAGAGTCCGTGCGCCCGTAAGAAGGTGACGATCTCCGAGGTGACGGCGTGGAGAAGGGTCACGTGGGGATCCAGAGCGAAAAGACGGAGCCGCACGTGGGCGACGGGCGGGGCTCGACCTGGATGCAGCCGCCGTGGGCCAGGGCGACGGCTCCGACGACGGTGAGGCCGAGCCCGGTCCCCGGGATCCGCTCGGAACCGGTGAAGCGCTGATAAGGCCCCCCGAGCCGGTCCCTCACCGACTCGGGGATGCCCGGACCGGAATCGGTCACGCGCAGGACGAGCCAGCGCCTGCCGTCTGCCGCTTCCATTCCGAGGCGCACCTGCACGTCTCCGCCGCGCCGGCTGAATTTCAGCGCGTTCGAGAGGACGTTCGACGCCGCGCGGCGGTAGCGGTTTCCGTCGAGCGAGACCGGCGGGAGCGTCTCGTCCATCTCGATCTCGAGCCGGATCTGCCGGACCTCGGCCATCCAGCGGGCCTCCTCGAACGGCTGGGCCAGGACCCAGCGGACGTCCTCGAGCCGCAGGTCGGCGGGCGATTCGCCGGTCCGGTAGACGAGGAGGGCGTCGTCGATCATTCCGGCCAGCCCCCGCGCCGAAGCCATCGAGGTGCGCAGGAGGCGCTCGAGCCGGGGGTCCCCCGAGATCCGGTCGAGGCTCAGCTCGAGGGACGCCAGAACGGCGGCGAGGGGGTTCTTCAGGTCGTGGACGAGCATGCTCAGGAGGCGCTGCCGGTCGTCGTCGGCCAGCTCGCGCAGGCGCTGTTCCTCGGCGAGGGCCTTCAGCTTCTCGGCCAGGCTCTCGTAGAGGCGGGCGGCGCGGATGGCGAGTGCGAGCTGGTCGGCGACGAGCGCCAGGAACCCCATGAAATCGGGGGAGAACGTCCGCGGCAGGGGGTACGTGAGGCCGAGCCCGGCGACGAACGCGCCGTCGACGAGGACGGGGAGGATGATCGCGCTGCCGGCGCCGAGACGCCTCAGCGCGGCGGCCGACCCCGGATCGACTCCCTCCTGCCGGGCGTCGGGAATCGGGTAGGCCTCGCGCGACTCGACGAGGAGGCGGAACGCCTCGGTCCCTCCGACGAGCCACACCTCTCCCCCGAGGTCCGGGATCGACTCCGACGAGCGCCACGAATGACGGAGGACCAGGCGGTCCAGGCTTCCGTCGGGCAGGAAGACGTCGACGGTATGGGCTCCGGAGCGCTCCCCGACGATCGACGTGACGGTCTGCAGGATTCGGTCGAGGTCGGTGATGTCGCGCGTCGCCGTGGCGATCGCCGCGAGGATCTCGCTTCGCCCCGCCTGCACGCGGAGCCGGTCGTTCGCCTCTTCTTCGTCGGTGAGGTCCGCGATGACGACCTGGGCGCCCCAGGGCGTCCCGTGACCGTCCCTGAGGAGGAGGGCGCGGGTGTCGAGGGCGAAATGCCGGCCGGTCTCCTGGACCGTTCCGGCGAGCCTCATCCTGTGCCTTCCGCGGGCCAGGAGGCCTTCGTTCATCTCCTCGATGTCGGACTCCGTGAGCGCCCCCTCGGGAAGAACGTCCAGGAGCGACCTGCCGACGAGGTCGGCCCGCTCCTTCCCGAAGAAGCTCTCGCTTTCCGCGTTCACGCTCGTCAGGACTCCGTCCAGCGTGCGCGAGTAGACGATGACGGGGAGGTCGTGCAGGACGGCCTCGGTCTGGGTCCGGCGCCGGTGGAGGAGGAGAAGGCGCTCGAGGCGCATCCTGAGGATCGGAGCGTCGTCCGGCTCGCGGACGACCTCGAACGACTCGACGGACGGGTGCCCGGCGAGGATGTCCGGCGCGGAGCCACCGGGCGGGACGACGACGAGGCAGGGGAAGCTCCAGACGGCGGCGTCGTCGACGAGCGTCTTTCCCGGCTCGGGCTCGCCGGGACGAGCCACCCAGACGATCGGGCCCGACGGCGCGCCGGCCGAGGCCCCTTCCTCGAGGGTGCTCGCCTCGATTCCGAGGCCCGGGCCACGGAGATTCGCGGCGACCCAGGCCACCGCATCGGCGTCGCCCACGAGCCGCACGTTGAAGCGTGCCGCGGGCGAAAGCTCTGACGAGGGGATCGGCTCGGAGCCGGTCGACATCCGCTCATTGTCGTCCCGCGCGGACCCCGCGGTCTACATGCGAAAATGAAGCGTGCGGATTTTCGCGGTTCTCGCTCTTCTGGCGGCCCCTGGCGCCTCCGAGGCGCCTCCCACACCCCCGCGGCCGACGGTACGGTACGTTCTGGCGGAGTCGAGGAAGGTCGTTTCTCCGGCGGGCGAACAGGCGAGCGCCGTGCGCGGAGCCGTGACGGTCCTCGACGGCACAGCCCGATGGGATCTCGAGACGGGGACCTTCCCGAGGACGAAGGCGAGCAGCGTTCTCCTCGGGGAGAGGGTCGGCTGGCTCGTCGACCGGAAAGCCTCCGTGGCGGCGCGGACGACGCTCGAGGAGTTTCGCGGCCTTTACGTTCCTCCCGCGGAGGGGGACTCCGGGCCGTTCCAGAGCGCGCTCGACGACCTCGCAGTTCCTCCGGCCGAGCTGACGAAAGGGCCGTCCTTCGAGGGGCGGCCCACGACCCGGCTCCGCGTTTCGGCGTCCTGGACGCTGGTGGCGTCGATGCCGGGGCGTGTGGGGCGTGTTCGCAGCCGGTTGAGCGTCACCGTCGACGCCCTCGGCGACCCGCCGGAAGGGAGCCGTTCCCCGCTCGACGACCTGGGGCGCCTCCTCGACGTGCCTTCGCGGGTTCTCGAAGCGCTCGGCCCCGAGCTCTCGCGCCTCGAGGGTCTTCCCGTGCGCGTCGTCGCGGCGACGGAAGCCGAGCTCGGGGTGGACTACCCCGGGGTGGCGGCGCCTCCGTCGGATGGCCGGGCGCCCCTCAGAACCCATACCGAGACGACGAGGGTCGTCTCGGAGCTGGCCTCCCGGCCGTCCACACGGGAGGATTCGGCCCGCCTGGCCCTCGCCGAGGAGACGCGCGTCGTCGGGATCGAGCGGCTCGTCGAGCCGCGAGAGCGGCTTCGTTGACCGCGTCCGGGCCGAAAGCCGGCCGTCTCGGCGAGCTGCCGCCCGCGGACCGGCCCCGGGAGAAGCTCGTGGCGCGCGGCGCCGACGCCCTCACGGACGAAGAGCTCGTGGCGATCCTCCTCGGCACCGGACGGGCGGGGACGGGCGTTCTCGAGACGGCCCGGGAGATCCTCCGCGGAAACGGGCTCCGGGGGCTCCTTGCCAGGAGCGAGCGGGGGCGCGTCCGCGAGCTCGCGCTCGGCATCGGGACGGCGAAGGCCTGCCGTATCGCCGCCGCCGCCGAGCTGGCCCGCCGGCTCGCCCGGGCGGAGGTCGAAGAGCGGCCGCTCATCGACGCCCCGGAGGCCGCGGGGGCCTACCTCGCCACGGCGCTCGCCACCGAGCTGCGCGAGGTGATGGGGGCGCTCCTGCTCGATTCGAAGAACCGGCTCCTCCACGACGAGATCGTCTTCCGCGGAGGGGTCAGCTCGGCCGCGGTCCAGCCGGGGCCGCTCCTCAGGATCGCCGTCCTCGAAGGGGCCGCCGCGCTCATCCTCTACCACAACCACCCCTCCGGCGACCCGGCCCCTTCTCCCGAGGATCGCGCCACGACGACCCGCTTCGTGGCGGCCGGGGACGTCGTCGGCGTTCCCGTTCGCGACCACGTCGTCGTCGGGCGCGGGCGTTTCTTCTCCTTCCGTCGCGAAGGGCTGATGTAGGTCCGCCCGGGGCGGCCCGGCGCCCTTCCGGTCGCCTGATATCCTCATCTGCTTATGTCCCGGTACTTCACGACCCCCATCTACTACGTCAACGACCGTCCCCACATCGGCCACCTCTACACGACCCTCGTCACCGACACGCTGACCCGTTTCCACCGGCTCCAGGGCGAGGACGTCCGTTTCCTCACCGGGACCGACGAGCACGGTCAGAAGATCGAAAAAGTCGCGAAGAAGGAAGGGGTCGCCCCGATCGACGTCGCCGACCGGCACGCGCCGACCTTCCGCGACCTCTGGAAGAGGTTCGGCGTCGCCAACGACGACTTCATACGGACGACGGAGCCGCGCCACCGCATCGGCGTGACGGAGCTGATCCGCCGCCTCGAGGCGGCCGGCGACCTCTACGTCGCCGGGCACGAGGGGTGGTACTGCGTCGGCTGCGAGGCCTTCTACCCCGAGAAGGACCTCGTCGACGGAAAGTGCCAGACGCACGGCACGCCCGCCGAGTGGCAGAAGGAAGAGAACGTCTTCTTCCGCCTCTCGAAGTACCAGGACCGGCTTCTCGAGCTTTACGAGAAGGGGAGCGTCCCGGGAATCCCGTTCGTCTTCCCCGAGACGCGCCTCAACGAGGTCCGCTCCTTCGTCGGCGCCGGGCTGAAGGACCTCTCCGTCTCGCGCACGGCCATCGAGTGGGGGATTCCGTTCCCGGGCCACCCGGGGCACGTCGTCTACGTCTGGCTCGACGCCCTGACGAACTACCTCACCGCCCTCGGCCTCGGGAGCGGCGACGAGACCCTCGTCTCGCGCTACTGGCCCGCGGGCGACGAGCGCCGTGTCACGCACCTCGTCGGCAAGGACATCCTCCGCTTCCACGCCGTCTTCTGGCCGGCGTTCCTGATGTCGGCCGGCCTTCCCCTCCCGACGCAGGTCGTCAGCCACGGCTTCTGGCTGAAGGACTCGCGGAAGATGTCCAAGTCGGTCGGCAACGTCGTCCGTCCCGACGCCCTCGTCGACGCCTTCGGGGTCGACGCCCTCCGCTGGCACCTCATCTCCGAGATGAGCTTCGGCCAGGACGCCTCGTTCTCCGACGAGGCGTTCCTCGTCCGCTACAACAGCGACCTCGCCAACGGGCTCGGCAACACCCTCTCGCGGGCCGTGCGGATGGCCTCCGACGCCTTCGGCGGGAAGACGCCCTCCGAGCACTGCGACGACAACGACGTGAAGCGCGTCGCCGAAGAGGCGGTCGCCACCTGGGACGCCGCCTTCCGCGGCTGCCGCCTGCACGAGGCCGCGGAGGCCATCCGCACGCTCCTCGGCGCCATCGACGGCTACATCACCGCCAAGGAGCCATGGAAGCGCGTGAAGGCGGAGGGGGTCACTCCCGCCCTCCACCGGATCCACTACAACGCCCTCGAGGGGCTTCGCATCGCCGCCGTGATGCTCGCGCCGATCGCGCCGGGCGCCTCGGTGGAGGTCCTTCGACGTCTCGGGACGCCGAAGAGCGCCGAAGAGCTCCGCCCGTCCGACCTGGCGTGGGGAGGCCTCCCGCTCGGCGCCCCGCTCGCCCCCGCCGCCCCCCTCTTCCCCCGTGCCGACGCGAAGGCGTACTTCGGGCAGCAGGCCGCTGACGCGAAGGCGAGCCTCGCGGAGAAAGCCAAGGAGAGTCCCGTGACCGAAGAGACGAAGCCCGTCGCCGAAGCTCCCGCCGCCGCCGCTCTCGCGGCACCGGTCGCCCCCGTTCCGGCCGCGCCCGGAACGCCGTCTGCAGTCGCCGCCGCGCCTGCGGCCCCCGCCGCCGAGCCCGCCCGCATCACCGTCGACGACCTCTTCAAAGCCGACCTGCGTGTCGCCGAGATCATCTCCGCCGAGAAGGTCGAGAAGTCGAAGAAGCTGATGAAGATGAGGGTGCGGATCGGCGAGGAGGAGCGGACGATCGTCGCCGGCATCGCCACGGCCTACACGGGCGAGCAGCTCGTCGGGCGGAAGGTCGTCGTCGTGGCGAACCTCCTTCCCGCAAAGCTGATGGGGATCGAGTCGAACGGCATGGTCCTCGCCGCCTCGCTCCCGGGCACCGGCGAGCCTTCGCTCCTCGCCGTCGACCCGTCCGTTCCCTCCGGCACGAAGGTGAAGTAATGCCGGCGCTCCCGCCGGACGCGGACCTTCCGGGAGATCCCGCAGCGCGGGAGAACCTCCGGCAGATCCTCGCCTCGCCGAGCACGCTCCGCGCCCACGAGGACCTCGCCTGGCTCTCGCGCGACGAGCTGCGGGGCGCGCGGCTCCAGCTGGAGCTCCAGAGAGCCGAGGCGATCCTCGCCGAGGCGGGGATCGTCGGCACGATCGTCGTCTTCGGCGGGACGCGCGTCGTCGAGCGGCCCGAAGCCGAGCGGCGCCTCGCCGAGGCGGAAGCGAAGGCGGCCGCGACCCCCGGCGACGAAGCGGCACAGCGTGCCGTCGGCGTCGCCCGGCGCGTCCTCGCGAAGGCGCGCTACTACGACGAGGCGCGCGAGTTCGGCCGCCTCGTCTCCTCGACCTGCCAGAAGGGCGGCCGCGGCGACTTCGTCGTCGTCACCGGAGGCGGACCGGGTGTCATGGAAGCCGCGAACCGCGGCGCCTTCGACGTCGGCGCCCGAAGCCTCGGCTTCAACATCGTTCTCCCGCACGAGCAGGTCCCGAACGCGTACATCTCGCCGGGGCTCTGCATCCACTTCCACTACTTCGCACTCCGGAAGATGCACTTCCTGATGCGGGCCAGGGCCCTCGTCGCCTTCCCCGGAGGCTTCGGCACGCTGGACGAGCTCTTCGAGACGCTGACGCTCATCCAGACGGGGAAGATGCCGCCGGTCCCGATCGTCCTCTTCGGGCGCGAGTTCTGGGAGAAGGCGATCGACCTCGAGTATCTCGTCGAGGAGGGGACGATCGCTCCGCAGGACCTGCGCCTCGTGTCGTACGCCGAGACGGCGTTCGAGGCGTGGGAGACGATCGCGCGGTTTCACGGGATCGGGTGAGGGGGCGGCGGCTCGCCGCGGCGGCGAGCTATGTCTCCGGGTTGGCGGCGCGGAGCGTTTGACCCGGCTCCTGGGCGGCGCTAGGCTGAGGCGATGTCAGCGGTCCCGGACCTTCTTGCGGATTTCCTTTCCCTCGAGCGGCTGGTCGAAGCCGAGCCGGAAGGGAAGAACGTGGAGATCGTGCGCGGGGTGTGGGCATTTTCGCCGCGGCCGCGATTCCGGCACGGCAGAACAGTCGGAGAGCTTCATCAGCTTCTCCGGGGCGGGCCGGGGTCCGAGGGGGAGGGTGCTGTAGCACCCGACTGGGTCTTCGTCATGGAGCCGGAAATCCGCTCAGAGCTGGCTTTCTCGCGGCTCATCCCGGACGTCGCAGGCTGGCGGAGGTCCTCGAACGGCTGGCCGGGACCGGACGAGGCGATCATCGAGCTCGTGCCGGACTGGATCGCCGAGGTGACTTCTCCTTCGACCGAGGAGAGCGACCGCGGTCGCAAGCGCGAAGCCTACGGTCTGATGGGCGCGCCGTGGTACTGGATCGTCGACCCCGCGAAGCGGACCGTCGACGTCTTCACGAACGTCTGCGGGCGGATGGTTCCCGAACGCTCCCTGGGGCCTGAAGACCTCCTCGAGGCGCCGCCGTTCCCGGCGTTCGGGGTGCCGGTGTCGAGCCTCTTTCCGGTCTGAGCGCTCCAGCTCTTCGCTGTTTGGTGTGGGATTGAAAGGCCGAGATCAGTAGTGGGGCGTTTGAGGGGGGATCGGCCTCGGGAAGGCCCATCGCAGAACCAGCTATGGGGGCGCGTCCGGACGCCCGCCAGCGGGAGCCCGCTCAGGACGCGGATGAGCGCGTCGATGAGTCCCGCACGACCTCTTCGACGAGGATCCGAGGCAGAAGCCCCGGTCGCAGTAGCCCGCGCAGCCGGAGCGCCTCCTCCTGCGCCCTGCGGAACTCCCCCGCGGCCGCCATCGCCTTGACGCGCACCGCCTCGGCGAGGTCGAGCGTCTGCCGGTCCGCGAAGTCGATTCGGGCAGGCTCTTCGAGGACGTTCACAAGGCCCGTTGCGGCTTCCAGCGCGTCCTGCGCCCGCCCCAACCCGAGGAGGGCCGCCGCTCGCGCCAGCCGGTACTCGGATGCCGCGTCCGGGTTCGCACGCGCCCCGCGCTCCATCGCCTCGACGTCGCCCGCGTCGGTGCGCCCCGCGCGCCATCGGGCCAGGCACGCGAGCGCCTCGCCCTCGGGGAGGTGGGCCGACGACTCGGCCGTCAGGTCTTCCGGCCCCACTTCGTCCCACAGGAGGTGTGAACGCAGATGAACGACTCCGACGAGCCTCTCGCGTGCAACTCCCGCGAGCGTTCCTGGCAGGATCCTCGGCGCGAGTTCTTGCATTTTCTTCCTGTCCGTCGTCTCGACCAGAAGACGGACCAGCAGCAGCGTGCCGTCGTATGCGGCGCGGGGAGAGTCCCCAGCCGCGACGAGCGCCTCGATGTGTCGCCGGGCCGTGGCGAGCTCTCCAGCGACGGCCTCGAGGTGGGCCAGCCGCCATGAGACGTCGACTGTCCCGTCGCCGTCTTCGATCGCTCGGCGAAGGACTTCGGCTCCGGCCTTCACATCGCCCACCCGGGCGAGGGCCCGGCTTGTGACGATCGCGAAGGCGATCCGGTAGGGACGCTCGGCGAGGAGCGGCGCGAACCTCGTGAGCATCTTCTGCGCGGATGCCTCTACCGCGCCGGGGCTACGCGGGCCGCTGGTGTGACCGAGCACGTACAGGCTTTCCAGCATCGCGATCCGGTCGCGCGACCGGTCCAGCCTCGCGGAGGGGCCAGGAACGGGGTTTCCGAAGCGATCGAACCGGAAAGAGGTCGCCGGACCCGTCAGCGCGAACGACCCGTCCGGCTCGGCCCCGGAACGGTTCAGACCCACGGCGGGCTCTTCGAACAGGGTGGCCCAGACCGGCTCGATCCCTCCGATCCCCACGTCGCCGTTCAGCTGCAGGCCTCGCCGCGCGGTCTTCACGTTCGCCTCGGGCACTCCCACCCTCACCGACCCGGCGAGGCCGAGCCACCCGAGCTTGTTCGCTGCGGCGTGGTAGAAGAGCCGTCCGGCTCCCTCTCGATGCTCCCCGTGGATCTCGTAGACGTGCCCCTCGCTCCAGATCACCGGCTCCCAGCGTCGGACCTCCGGCCAGTAGACCAGGACGACCGCCGGGTAGAACGTCCGCTGGTTCGCGACGATCACCAGCTCGGGAACTCCGTCGCCGGAGAGGTCGAACGCGTGGACGAGCGGCTGCACGCTCTTGGGAAAGTCGAAATCCCAGCTGAGGATCAGGTCCTCGACGTTCGCCCGGAACAGCACGCGCCCCTTTCTGTCCACTGCGGCGATCTCGGACGGCAGGAACCTGTCCGGCCCCGAGAGGGCCCGGGGGACCGCTGTGGCCACCGAAACGGCGCCACCGTACTGCCCGAAGTCGACCTCGAGCACCTGCGCGACGGGGCTCCCGAATCGATGCGAGAAGACCTCGCGTCCGTCTCGCGCCGTGCCGAACAATCTGTTCCCTGCCGCCGCGACGCGAACGGCGGTGGCCCCAGCGACGCGCGTCGTCGCCAGCCTCGTCACGACGACCGCCGCTCCGAGCACCGCCGCGACTCCGACCAGGGCAGCGAGACGCCGCCTCCTCGCTCGGGGAGAAGTCTCCGCCCGCTGCCCTTCGAGCGCGGCCAGCGCCTGCTTCGCGCTCGGGTACCGATCCGCGGGTTCCTTCTCGAGGAGCCGCAACACGTACGTCGCGAGCCAGGTGGGGCACTCAGCTCGCAGCTCGCGCGGGTTCCGCGGCGCCTCCGAGACGTGCTGCCGGGCCACCTCGAACTCCGACGACCCGACGAACGCCGCCCGTCCTGTGAGCAGCTGAAAGAGAACCAATCCGACGCCGTACAGGTCCGAGCCCGGGCCCGGCTTCTGGCCGCGCAGCTGCTCGGGGCTCATGTAGCCCGGCGTCCCGACGGCGACCGACGTCCGCGTCAGGTCCGCCCCCTCTCCGACGGGTCGTGCCAGGCCGAAGTCCGCGAGCCGCACGTCCCCGCTGGCCTCGACGAGGATGTTCGACGGCTTCACGTCGCGGTGGAGGACGCCCTTCTCGTGGAGGTACGCTGTAGCTTCGAGGATCTCCCGGGCGACGAGCACCGCTTCGTCGATCGCGACAGGTCCCTGCTTCAGCCGATCGGCGAGCGTACCGCCCGGCACCCACTCCATCGCCACCCCGAGCCGGTCCCCCACCTCGATCAGCTCGAACATCCGGACGAGCCGCGGGTGGGACACTTCCCGCCCAATCCTCACCTCCCGCCGCAGCCTCTCTCGCGCCACCGGGTCGAGACCTGGCCGAAAAAGCTTGATCGCGACCGATTGGTCCAGCTCGAGGTCGTGCGCCAGCCAGACGTCGGCCTGACCTCCTGAGCCCAGGAGCCGGTCGGCGCGAAAACGGGCCGGGAAGGCCGGGATCGCGACCGAGGGGGGGGCGGCCACCTGCGGCGGCCCTCCTCCCCACGTCTCCGTCCGATCTACCATCCTGCCGGGGTCCTCCACCGACCGGGCATGATACCGCGCAGTGGGGGCGGGAAGCGGTTACACATCGATCCCGCCCTCGCTCGATCAGCGCCTCCGGAGTTCTGGGTTCCGGCGCCGAGCCTCTTCCCGTTTCAAGCCCGGAAGCCCCGGTTTCCCGATGCGTGACCCCGCAGGCGACAATGCCCGGTGGTGACGGCGAAGAAGGACACGCGGCGCTGGGCGCTGCACGTCGACCTGGAAGGGGACGTTCGCCGGGTTCCGCTGGAGCCTGGAGAGACGACGCTTGGATCGCGTGAAGACAACACCGTCGTCCTGGCGCATCGCTCCGTCTCGAAACGCCACGCCGTCCTCCGCTCGCTCCCGGGCGGGTTCGAGGTCGAGGACCTGGGGAGCAAGAACGGCACGCGCCTCGACGGCCAGCGCGTCCAGAAAGCCGGCCTGTCCGAGGGCTCGGTCCTCTCGCTCGGCCCCGTCCTCCTCAAGCTCGAGAGGGTTGATGAGGACGATCTCGAGCTCGGGATCGACCTCGGCTCGACGCACCCCGGCCACCTTCCAGCGCTTCTCGACCTTCCCACCCGGACGCTCGGGGACACTGGCGGAGTCCAAGGTGACCGCAGGCTCGCCCTCCTTTCCCGCATCGTTCGCGCCCTCGCCTGTTACGAGGAGGGCGGCGTCTCCAGTTCGCTCGAGGCGCTGCGGGAGGAGATCGGGGCCGTCACGGTCGCCCTTCTCGAGGGGCGACGCGAGGAAGACCCGGCCGTCGTCGCACTGCGCGGCGACCCCGCGGCGCTGAACCGCCTCGCCGAGCTGCGGGAGGTCTTCTACGGTGTCGAGACGTCGGCGCTCGCGCCGGGAACGGTTCGGTCGTTCGACGTTCCGAGCGACCCGGCGCTCGTGGGAGCCGTCGGCGGCGGGGCTGGCAGCGGGCCGGTTCTCCTCGTCGCGGGCGGTGTTTCAGAGCCGAATTCGGACCTCCATCTCCTGCTCCAGGTCGTTCTGCAGCTCCTCACCTGGACCGCCTCGGTGGGCCACGCTGTGAGCGCGCCCCGCGCCGAGCTCGCAGCACGGAATCTCGTCTTCGCGCCCGGGTATGTCCCGTGCCGCTCGGAGGCGATGAAGGCCCTCTACGGGCAGCTTCGCTCCCTGGCGACCGGCGACCTGCCGGTCCTGATCACGGGCGAGACCGGCGTCGGCAAGGAGCACGTCGCTCGCATCCTCCATGCTTCCTCTCTCGTTCGCTGCTCCGGCCCCTTCCAGGCCGTGAACTGCGCGGCGGTTCCGGCGGAGCTCCTCGAGGCCGAGCTCTTCGGCGTGGAGAAGGGTGCGGCAACCGGCGTCCTCGCGCGGCCAGGCCAGTTCCAGCTGGCGCACCGTGGAGTCCTTCTTCTGGACGAAATCGGCGAGATGCCGATCCTCCTTCAGACCAAGCTGCTTCGAGTCCTTCAGTCGCTCGAGGTGACCCCGGTCGGTGGGCGCCGATCGGTGAAGGTCGACGTGCGAATCATCGGGGCGACCAACGCCGAGCCGGAGCAGCTCCTGCGCGAGGGGCGGCTCCGTCAGGACCTCTACTACCGGATCGCCGGCTGGACCATCCGCGTTCCCGCCCTTCGCGAGCGGCGCGACGACCTCCCGCTCCTCCTCGAGAGCTTCGTCCGCCGCTTCTCCGTGGAGACCGGCCGCAAAGTCCGAGGCGTCTCGCTCCTGGCGCTACGCCGTATCGTCTCGGCCCCGTGGCCTGGCAACGTCCGCCAGCTCGAGCACGAGGTTCGCCGGCTCGTCCACCTCTGCCCCGACGACGGCGTCATCGACGCGAGCTTTCTGCCGCTGCTCGGCGACGGCGGCACCTCGACCGTCGAGCCCCTCGACGACGGAGGGGACCTGAGGCTTCAGCCCCGCGTCGACGACGTCGAGCGCAAAGCGATTCGCGCCGCGCTCGCCAGGACCGGCGGTCACCGGTCGAACGCGGCGGAGCTGCTGGGCATCTCGCGGGACGGGCTGCGGATGAAGATGGAGAGGCTGGGGATCGAGGGATAGAAGCGGCTTCAGTGGCTGCGGGGCTGCTGAGTTGCTTCGCGGCGTGCCGAGTCGATCGGCACCCGGAGATCGCGTCGCGACGGTGAAGGTCGGGGAGTCCCCCAGATGTATCGCCTGTCGCGCTTCAGGTCGTAGCGGACAGTGAGGCCCAGGTCTTGCGTCGGCAAGCGGCAATGGCGCGGAGAGCCGAGTCGGGATTGTCGTCAGAAGAAGCGGGGGAGGCGGGGAGCCCCCTGCCCGCATGGCGAGTTCCCGCCGGTGATCGGTCCTGGACGAGCTCTTTCCCGTTGGAGGTGATTCGTGAGGAGACTTCAGGTGTTCGTCCCCCTCGCGCTCGTCCTGATGGCGCTGTTCGCGTCGCGGCCACTCGCGGCGGGGACAGCCACGAACGTCCGGGCCACCCAGCTTTCCGAAAGGTCGGTAGGGTCTCTCTACGATCTCTCCGGAGCCATCGCCGAAGGGGCGTCGGTCTCCTTCGCGGTGTCGAGCGATCACGGCGAGAGGTACACGATCACTCCCGCGGCCTCGCCGCTATTCGGCCAAGCAGGCACGGGATTCGAGAGCGGCACGAACCGTCGCATCGGGTGGAGATCGGCGGCGACGCTCCCGGTGAATACCCCGACGCGACCACTAGGCGGCGGTCAATTCTCTCGATCCTTTGAGCCGCGAGCAGGAGGCCGCCCCTCCTTGCCGGGCGGGACGTCTCTTCGGTAATGATGAGAATCCTTGCGGGGACACACGAGATCAGAGACCCGCCAAGCCAGCGATGCTGCGGTGGCATCCACGCGGCTTCATCCCGCCACTAGAACGACGTATGTCTTAACAAAAGGGAGGCGTAGCATATGCACTGCCAAATCAACGTATACAGCAGGACTCTCTTCGCCTCACCCAAAAGCGCATCCAGATCGCAGGTGCCCACAAAGGTACAGTCTGCCCGCGTACACGCTGCAACTGCCCTTGCTCTGGTACTGGCATTCGCAATAGCCTTTCCCGCTCTTGCAGGCGAACCACCGTATCCCATATTGCTTGTTCATGGCCTTAACTCGAGTCACGAGCAGTGGATCTCCGATGGAACGGTGTCCGCACTGGCGTCGCGATATGGCATGTCTTTGCAGCTCACGGAGGAGCAGTTCTTTCGCTTCTGCCTCAACTATGATGACGATCACGAAAGAAACAACCTGAACTACGAAACAATCTCCATTGGCGATCCCCCCTCGGATACATCCGTCGACATCGTAGCCGTGATGCCGACTTCATCCACACCCGGTGCCGCAGTTCAGCGCTTCTTCCTCGTGACGTTTGACGTCTCTCAAACCGGAACGTTGGGCGGCGATGCAGTCGACAGCAATGAGGAGGCGATAATCAAGCAAGGGAAGGCCGTCGGAATCGCTGTCAAGCGGATTCTCGAACTGACTGGCGCGCCGAAGGTCATACTCGTTGGCCACAGTATGGGCGGCCTCGCTGCTCGCGCATATCTTCAATGGCAGCACTTCCCTCCAGGTATCCCAGGGGCCTTCTGGGCTGAACCCAGCGAACCCTCTGGCGGTCATAGGATCGCGAAGCTCGTAACGCTTGGTACGCCACACCGCGGAAGCAACCTCGCAGAGATGGATGCGGCCCTCGTTGGTTTCATTGACTCCTCGGGAAATGCAGCTCGTGATCTTGCCTATTGGCACCCCTGGATCTTCAACCCCGAGCCCGACTCCACTCCCTTCCTATTCGGAGGAAATGAATCTACTGTCCCGCCATACATCCCGGGTCCTGGTCTCCCGGGTTTCTACTCTCGCGATGTCGACTGCAATGGAACCAGCGGAAACGATGTTCTCGGAATCAATGGAGGGTCAGGAGGTACTGACAATCCCCTGATGCCGCTTCCGACAGACGTCGAGTATGTTTGGATCATCGGCGATCACTACGACTTTCCATTCTCAGACGGTGATTGCGCGGTACTTGCAGAGAGACAGTATCTGTCAAGTCCGGGCGAATCGATCGTGATCGATGCCGCGCACACCTCACTCTGCGTTCTTGGAGGATGCACTGAGACCAAGGCCTTCGATGTCCTCTTGGAAGCGCTCGACGAGCCCGACTGGTACGTACCGGCCTCTCGGGGTGGCGCCTGGCCGATACGCGAGTCGAGAATCACCGGCTTCATCACCCACCAGTGGAACCCGGAGTCCGACCAGGACGACGATTGGTTCGCTCTTGAGCTTCCCGCGGGCAGCCCGCAGGGAGTCACCGTGGATCGTGAAGGTCAACCCGGACAAGCACATCCCGATCTACGGCTCCTCGAGATCACAACCGAGACCGGCACTCCCGTCGCTTCGTGCGTCGGAACCGGGACGTCCGTTCTGAGCACGGAGTTCATGGTTCCAGGCGGCACAGGCACCGTGAGAGTTCTACTGCACATTCGTGGCATCGCGGCAGACCACTCAGTCCTGGAAGATCCCTGCAACTCTCAGGTTCAGAGTACGAGACGGCCGTATCGAGTATCGATCTCGGCCGCAAGCAGCTTCAAAGACCTTTCTGTGACCAAGGCGGGCGGCGGCACGGGCTCGATCAACAGTACACCGGCCGGAATCAACAACTGTGTGAGCTCTTGTACAGCGAGCTTCGCTTACGGAACGAACGTCACGTTGACCGCGACGCCTCTCACTGGCTCGACTTTCGCTGGGTGGAGCGGCGCGTGCACCGGTACCGGGAGCTGCACGGTGGCAATGACAGAGGCACGGAACGTCGTCGCCACATTCTCGGGTGCCGGTGGAATCACGGGATCGGCAAGCCCGAATCCTGTGAACGTCATGATGGCATCCACAATCAGCGTTGACGTGAAAGACGGTGCTGGAAACACAGTCCCCTTCAACACGCCGGTGACCTTCTCGACGGGGTTCCCCGGCTACTTCACCGGGAACGGGGCGAGCTCTCCGACGAGCCCCTCCACGGTGTACACGAACGTGAGTGGCCAGACGTGGATCTACTTCTCTTCCGACACCGTAGGAACTGCAAATATCACAGCCTCGGCTCCGAACTGCACGCCGAGAATCATACCGATCGAGATCGTCGATCCCAACGCCGACGCGAGGATCCAGCTCTCTGTGGGGTACCAGGGCAGCAATTCAGGCGGAACGACGTACTCGGTCCAGGCATTCGTAACACATCAGGATGGGAGCCCTGTCTCGTACGCCTGGGTGACATTCGGAACCTCCGCGGGCATCCTCAGGAATAGTGACGGCGACGAGGGAACGTCGGGGATTGACGAGCAAGCCGGCTCCCTCGGCGTCGCTACGGTTTCCCTCACGGTTGCTGCCTCCGGGGCGGTGACCGTTACAGGGCGGTACGGTGGCAGCACCGCCGCGACGACCTTCACGGCCCAGGTAGGCGGAACGGTCGGCGGGGTTATCACGCCGGACCGAACCCTCGGGTCCGGAGCCGGTACGATCTTTGGCTTGGCCTACACGCCAGACGGCTCAAGGCTCATAGCCGGGAGGTCGGGAGCACTGACCGCGTGGAATACGTCCGGCTATTCCGAGGCGTGGTTCATCGTTCCCCAGAACTCGACAGGGAACGAGGTCTCGGTATCCCCGAACGGCGGTCTTGTCGCGCTCGCTACATCAAGAGGCGCAGAGGTCAGGAATGTGAGCAATGGCAGCTACTCCTGCAATGCCGCAGTTTCGGATCCACTCACAGCCCAGCTACTCACTTGGACCTCGAACTCTAGCCTCGCCTCCGCCGGGATACGACACGCTTTCCTCCACCCAGGGTCCTGCATTGCGGGGACTCCATTCGCAGATGTTGCCTTCGACGCCAGGGGCCGCATGGACTTCAGTGCTGCGCGTGGCCTGATCGCCGCATGTTCCCAGGATGGATACCTTTACGTCTGGAACACGTCCGGAAGTCAGGTTCGGAAGGAGAACATCGTAGCGGGCTACGACGCCTATGACGCGGCCTTTTCTAGCGACGGTGCGAAGGTCGCGGCGGTCGGATTCATCGATTCCCCCATTGTCAAGGTGTTTAACACGACGACATGGGCTGCGACTTCCTACATGGCCCAGAACCTGGGAAGCAGATGGATTTATGCGGCGACCTTCCTGGACAACGACACGAAGCTGGCCGTCGGCGGCGACTCGAGCATCGAAATCCTGAACGTCGCCGACGGGAGCAGTTTCGCGCACGCGGCGGTGAGCGGCAAGATCTACGAGATGGATTGGAACCCCTCCACAGGAGAGCTCGCGGCGGCCGGCGTCAGTGGGTACGTTTACCTATTCAGGCCGCTCGCGCCACCGGATACGGCCGGACCTGTAATCTCAGTGACGACTCCAGCCGAGAATCATGCGACGAACCAGAGCTCGGTGCTCACTTCGGGCCTGGTGACGGACCAGACAGGAGTCGCGAGCTTCACGGTGAATGGTGCGCCCGTCTCCCTCGGTGGCGATGGCAGCTTCTCGACGACGGTCTCGCTTCTGGAAGGCCAGAACACGATCAGTTACCACGCGGTAGACGCTGCATCGGGTGCGAACGCGAGCGATGAGCTGCGGCACGTTACGTACATGGTCGATCGTACCGCGCCGGTGATCAGCGGCTGCGCCATCGCACCTCCGACGGCAGCACCGGGGACGACCTTCCTCCTGACATGCACGGTGGTAGACGGGGACACGGGAGTTGCAAGCGTCTCCGCAACCGTCCGCGCTGCGGGCGGCGGAGCCGTAATTGCAGTTCCGATGACGGCGACAGGAGGGAACATCTTCTCGGGCGTGGTCAACTCCGGAGGCTTCGAGGTAGGCGTCTATTTCAACGACGTGACCGCAATCGACTCGAGCCCCCAGGCGAACAGCGCTACGGTGGCAGGAGTGGCGGGATTCTCGATCGCTGGACCTCAGACTCTGACAGTCACGAAAGCAGGGACGGGAACGGGAAGCATCACCAGCAGCCCCGCTGGGATTGCCTGCGGAACGGGATGCTCTTTCAGCTTCACCTACGGAACGACAGTCGCTCTCACAGCGACCCCGGAGAGTGGTTCGACGTTCGGGGGGTGGACCGGCGATCCTGACTGCACGGACGGTACTGTCGCGATGGGCGGGCCCCGAAGCTGTACGGCGAATTTCAGCCTGCCTGTTCAGGTGCCGTCTGTGACCACAGGGGCGGCGCTCGGCATAGGCCAGTACGTCGCCACCCTGAACGGCAGCGTGAATCCAAACGGCGCTTCCACTACGACTGCCTTCGACTACGGAACGACGACGGCATACGGAGCCACGGTAACGGCTCAGCCCCTGACGGGAACCTCGACACAGGCTGTTTCGGCCTCGCCAGCGCTGTTGTGTGGCACGACCTATCACTTCCGCGCGAGGGCGACCAACTCTGCCGGCACAGCGTACGGAAACGATGCGTCCTTCCCGACGAGCGCGTGTACCTGCACGAGCTTTACTATCGCTCCAACGTCTGCCAGTGCGAGTGCGGCAGCGGGATCACAATCCGTGGCGGTAACGGGATCTCCGGCCGCGTGCGTTGGCGGGAGCTGGAGCGCGACCGGCAACGGATCCTGGCTGGCGGTCGCGCCGACAGCCGGGAGCGGACCGGCGACGGTGACGGTGTCCTGGGAGGCCAATACCGGCACAGTCCGCTCCGGAAACGCAACCGTTGCTGGGAACACCTTCAGCGTCAATCAGGCCGGAGGCGCCAGCGCATCCGGGCAGAGTTTCTGGAGCCTTGCTCCGTGCCGTCTCCTTGACACGCGCGGAGCTGCAGGGGTGTTCGGAGGACCAGCGATTGGAGCGGCGGGAACCCCGGATCGGTCCTTCCCTCTCGCCGATGGAGCCTGCGGCGTTCCGGTCGATGCGATCGCCCTTTCGGTGAATGTCACGGTGGTGACGCCGAACGCAGCGGGCGATCTCCTGGTCTACCCGGGAGACGTGGCGGACCCCGGGGATGCCACGAGCGTGGCGTTCGGTTCCGGTAGGACCCGTGCGGCAATGACGATTCTGAAACTGGCTGGCGATGATCACGGTACGGTGAAGGTCAGAAATCGAGCTTCGGGACCGCTAGACCTCCTCTTGGATGTGAATGGCTATCTTTCAAGTCATCCGGAGGGCGGGCAGGAGATCACCGTGGCTTTGCCAGGAGGTGTACCGCTGGTGATGGTGAAGATCCCGGCGGGGACGTTCCAGATGGGGTCGCCGACGACGGAGCGGAATCGTTACGACAACGAGACGCTGCACCAGGTGACGCTGACGTCTGACTACTACATCGGGAAGTACGAGGTGACTCAGGCGCAGTGGCAGGCGGTGATGGGGACGAACCCGTCGTCCTTCATCTCGTGTGGCGGGAACTGCCCGGTGGAGCACGTTTCCTGGGATGACATCCGAGGGGCGAACGGGTTCATCGCGAAGCTGAACGAGCTGCTGGGGACGACGAAGTTCCGGCTGCCGACGGAGGCGGAGTGGGAGCGGGCTGCGAGGGGGGGGACACAGGCTCGCTTTTCGTTCGGGGATGCGCTGGATGGGGATGACGTCTGCGGAGCAAACGCGGGGGCCAGTCCGTTCGTGTGGTGGTGCGGGAACGCGGGGAACACGATCCACGCGGTGGGGACTAAGGGGGCGAACGGGTACGGGCTGTATGACGTGCACGGGAACGTCTGGGAGTGGATCGAGGACCGGTACGGCGACTACCCGACGACTGCGCAGACGAACCCGACGGGACCGACGACGGGCTCCTACTGGGTGCTTCGGGGCGGCGGCTGGCACGCCTACCTCCAGTACACGCGCTCCGCCATTCGCAACTACTCCTACCCGGGCCTCAGCCTCTACGACGTAGGCTTCCGTCTCGCCCGGTCACAGTAATGCATGACTCTCTTACCCTTTTGCCCTCGGCGGCCCTGAGGTTCTCTGGCCCCCGGTCCAGGGACCTGCCCCCGGGCGCCCGGCCTCGTAGCGCGGGCCTCTACCGCACGTTGTCAGCTCAGTCTGAATCGTCAGCCGTGAGTGCTCTGCCTGAGGTTGGTGGGTTCTTCGGTCGATCGGGTTCGCGTGCCGTCGGGCCGTCGCCACACGTACACTCTCCCGGATGTCCGAGCGTCGGCCGGGCCTCGGCGAAACCGCAACTTGGGATGCGGACCAGGGCGCTGGAGGGGGCCGAGATGCCCGTCCGTCCGGCGCCTCCGCTGCCCCTTCGCTCCCGCCCCGCTTTCGCCCCGAACGCCTGATCGGCTCTGGCGGCCAGGCGGACGTCTGGCTGGCTCACGACCTGGAGCTGAACGAGCCGGTCGCGGTGAAGCTGTTTCGCGCCGAGCTCGACGAGGTGTCGCGAGAACGGCTCCGGCGGGAGGTCCGCCTTGGCGGACCCTGAGCCACGAGCGGCTGGTGCGGATGTTCGAGCTGATCGAGGCGGGCGACCGGCTCGCCGTGGCGATGGAATGGGTCCCCGGCGGGAGCGTCGCGGAGCGCCTGCGGGCCGGACCGGTCTCCGTCGAAGAGGCGGCGCGGATCGGGCGGGATACGCTGGAGGCGCTGGCGTACCTGCACGCGCAGGGGGTGATCCACCGGGACGTCAAGCCCTCGAACCTCCTCCTGGACGCAAGGGGGAGCGTTCGCCTGGCGGACTTCGGCCTGGCGCGACCGGTGGGGGAGGCGTTCGACCTGACCCGGACGGCTCTTTCGATTGGAACGCCGGGATACATGAGTCCGGAGCAGATTCGCGGGGAACCGCTCGGGCCGGCGACGGACCTGTACGGCGTGGGGGTGACGCTCTTCGAGCTCCTCACGGGGAAGCAGCCATTCGATGGCGCGTCGGCGTTCGAGGTGGCGCGCAAGCACGTGAGCGTGGCGCCGCCCGACCCCGCGGCGCTCCGGAGGGAGTGTCCCGCGTGGCTTTCGCGGTTCGTCCTGCGACTCCTGGAGAAGTCACAGGGGGACCGGTTCCCGACGGCGGCCGTCGCGCTCGAGGCCCTCTCGTCGCGTGGGTCGACCGCGTCGCCCCGCGAGCGGCGCCGGCGTCGCCGGCTTCTGATCGGCGCGGCGGCGACGTTCGTCGGCGTCGCTCTCGCCTGGCGTCCCCTCTCCGCCCGGCTCGACCCTCCCTCCGTCGTCCGGGCCGTCGTCGAGGGGGGCGTCGTCCGCGGAATGGGGCCGAGGGGCGAGCCGGTCTTTCTGGAGCGTTTCGAGGGCTACCCGCCGTCCGTCCTCTCGGGGGATCTCGACGGGGACCGGCGCGCCGAGACGGTCCTCACCTGGGTCCCGAAGGTGGGGGACGGCACGGGGCTGCTCCCTTCGGTCCTCCGGATCCTCGACTCCCGGGGCCGGCGCGTGGTCGACGTTGCGCCCGAGTCGGTCGTCGATCAGTGGCCGTTCGAGGCGTCGGTCGCGGTGACGCCGAAAGCGAGCCTCCTCGACTTGGACGGCGACGGATTCCCGGAGGTCGTCGTCCGGGCGAATCATCGGATCTTCTTCCCGGCGGCGCTTCTCGTTTACTGGCCGCGCCTCGGCCGCTGGGAGACCCTCCTGCTTCACTCGGGCTGGATCGAGCAGGTGGACGTCGTCGGTTCCGGCGCGGCGAGCCGCCTCCGGTTCCGGGGTATCAACAACAGGTTGGGGATGCTCTCCGTGGAGGGAGAGCTCGCAGTCCGCCCGCCTGGTGGCGTGGAGACGTCGCGCTCCACGCCGGTCTTCATCGGCCCGGGCCTGACGCTCCGGCCCGAACCCCGGGTCGGGCTCGACCTGGTGCGGTACGTTCTGGTCGGGGAGGGCCGCAGCGGTTCCGCTGGCGCCCTCATGGTGACGGACGGAGCGGCGCGGCCCTGGCAGAGCGAAGAGGCCTGGAAGCTGGACCGCTCGGGGAATCCGGTCGGCGGGCCGAACGAGGGGCTCGACCTCGAGAAGGCCCGGGTCGGTTTCGTCTCGGCCCTGATGGCTCTCGTCGGCGCCGAAAGGCCGAGGAGCCCCGAGGAAGCGGCTTCGCGGCTCTCGGGCATCGCCCGTGAAGCGGGACCTCTCCTGAAAGAGCGGGCCTATCGGGGCGTCTTCGCGGTCCACGCCGCGTCGGCCCTGGCGCAGGCGGGGGACGTATCCGCCGGCCTGGCGGCCCTAGGGGCCGAGCTCGCCGGCGACCCGATCGACGAGGTCCTCTATCGGGCCGCGAATCTCGAGCTGGCTTCGGGCCGGCTCCCCGAGGGGCTCGCTCTCCTCGACAGGCTAGCGATCCCGCCGCGGGGCAATCGCGACTGGTGCGACGGGCACCTCCTCCGGGTCCGGGCGCGGATCGAGCTGGGCGATCGGGAGGGCTTTCGCAGGGCTGTGCGCGACTTCGTCGGGCCGGACGTGACGGGCTCGGCGATGTGGGGAGACGCGCACCAGGCCCGAGCCCATCTCTGGTGGGACGAGGTGACGGAGGCGGACGGGAGGGCGAGGCCGCTGGCGATCGTCCCCGGAACGGAGGCAGTGGCCTCCCTGGCGCGGTGGCGGATGGGCCGGACCCGTCCGGACGACGTCGAGAAGATGCAGGCGCTGGCCCGGACACACCCGGAAGCCCGCGAAGAGGCGCTCCTCGCCGAGGCGGCGGCGCTCCTTTCGCTCGAGCGGCCGGTCGAGGCGCTCGTGGCCATCGACCGGCTGGTCGACCGCGCCGAACGGCGTTCCGCCGAGGAGTTCGACGCCCGGCAGACGCTCGACCTCGCCCGCGCGCTCCGAACGAAGGCGCTCCTGGCGTCGGGCGAGGTGGAGAGGGCTCGCGAGGAAGCCGTCGTGATACGCACGGCCCTCCGGCCGGGACTCCTCCCGCGGAAACTCGTCGACGAGGTGCTCGAGGGGACGGAGAGCGGGGCGGGCCGTTCGGCGCCGCCGCAGCCAGCCCGTCGGCTATCCTCGGCCCCGTGATCGAGCTCGCCGACTCCCACGGGCACCTGACGATGGTCTTCCCGGGGCCCGAAGCCCGCTGGCCGACGCGTGCGGCGACGGACGACGAGGTGGCAGAGCTCGTTTCCCGGGCGCGCGACGCGGGGGTGACACGGATCCTCGTCCCGGCGACGACGCTCGACGACGCCCTGCGCGCCGTCGAGGTCGCCGAGCGGTTCGACGGCGTTTTCGCGGCCGTCGGCGTCCACCCGCACGAGACGAAGGGGTTCGACGAGGATCGCGTGGTCCCCGTGCTCGAGCGCTTCGCGGCCTCGACGAAGGTCGTCGCGATCGGCGAGATCGGCCTCGACTACTTCTACGACTTCGCCCCCAAGGAAGACCAGAAGCGGGCGCTCGTGGCACAGCTGAAGCTGGCGGAACGACTCGGAAAGCCGGTTCTCCTCCACAACCGCGAGTCGGAGGAGGATCTCCTCGCGATCCTCGAGGCCGAGGCGAAGGGGAGCCCCGAGGCGCTTCGCGGGGTCTTCCACTCCTTCTGCGCGTCGACCGCGACGGGGGAGAAGGCGATCTCCCTCGGCTACCTCGTCAGCTACTCGGGGATGATCACGTTCCGCATGGCCGACAACGTCCGCGAGTCGGCGGCGGCGCTTCCGCTCTCGTCGATGATGGTCGAGACGGACGCGCCCTACCTCGCCCCGGCGCCTTTCCGTGGCAAGCCGAACGAGCCCTCGTACGTGGCGCGCACGGCGGCGAAGCTCGCGGAAGTCAAAGGCGTCTCGCTCGAAGAAGCCGGTCGCGTGACCACCGCGAACTTCCTGAGGCTCTTCTCCACGCCGTGAGGCGCCGTCCGCCGCGTCCGCCCCGGCTCTCGATGGCCGATTTCGAGAAGCTCGTCGCCGAAGCGGTGGAGGGGCTGCCTCCCGAGTTTCGGGCGATGCTCGAGAACGTCGTCATCGCCGTGGAGGAGGAGCCCGAAGAGGACGACTACGTCGAGACGGACACCCCCGACGACGAGGAGCTCTTCGGGATCTACCGCGGTCCGATGCGGACGGAGATGGGCTTCGACGGGCTTCCTGGCCTTCCGCCTCAGGTCGCCGTCTTCCGGGGCCCGATCCTGCGCTGCTGCGCCTCGAACCGCGAGGCGATCCACGAGATCCAGGACACCGTCCGTCACGAGCTCGGGCACTACTTCGGGCTCGAGGACGACGAGATGCCGTATTGAGCGGGCCGGCGGTGTCGCGTTGGCCCCTTCCCGTCGTCGCCGCGCTCCTGGCGGCTGCCGTCGTCCTGGGGATACGTGCGGCGGCGTGGGAGGAGCGGGAAGCGTCGCACCTCTCGGACTGGCACCTCTGGACGGAGACGGACGAGCACGCGGCGGTCGCGGCGGCGGCGCGGATCGCCGGCGGCAACTGGCTCGACGCACCGGCGTTCCGGCCCTGGTTCTCGTGGCAGGCGAGATTCGGGTCGCCGGCCGACTGGGATGCCGTCGTTCCGAGAAACGTCGCCTACCAGGGTCCGGCCTATCCGTATTTCCTGGTCGTGGCGGGCGCGACGGGACAGGGCCAGGTCATGGTCGCGCGCCTGGCGCAGCTTCTCCTGGCGACGATCGCTTCCGGCGTCCTCTCCGCCGCCTGCGCCGCGCTTCTCCTGCGAGCGGGAAGAGGGCGAAGTCTGGCCCTGGTGGCGGGAGTGTCCGCCGGCGTCCTCCACGGCACCTACGGTCCGCTCGTCTTCCTCGACGGATTCCTCTATCGAGACGGTCCGATCGCCCATCTTTCCGCGCTCCTCCTCGCGATACCCCTTCTCGGCAGTCGCGCCCCCCGGGTACGCGAAGGGCTGGGGCTCGGCCTGCTGGCGGGAGCGGGAGCGCTCGTGAAGCAGACTCTTCTCCCTCTCGGACTCCTCGCCGGGGCCTGCCTGGCCCTGAGAGCCGTGGATCGGTCGTCGCGCCGCAGGGTCGTGGCGGGCCTCGCCGCGGGGCTTCTCGTCGCCCTCTCGCCCCTCCTCGTTCGCAACTCCCTCGTCGGCGATCCGCTCCTTTCCTTCGACACCCGTCCGCTCGTCGGGATCCCGTGGGCGAACGCGCGAGGCGCGGACGGCTCCGTCAACACTTCTCCACTCCTGATGGACGTGCTGCGCAAGGCGCGGGGTTCCACTCTCCGGGCGGCGGTGGAGACGCTCGCGACGTGGCGCGGGGACCCGCTCGGGTTTCCTCTCCTCGTGGGCCGGAAGCTGGCGAGCGCCGTGAACGGGGTCGAGGTTCCCGACAACGCGAGCTTCGGCTTCTTCCGCGACCGACTCCCCTGGCTGTCGCGGCTCCCGCTATTCGCCTTCGTCTTCGGCCCGGGAGTCGCCGGGCTGATCCTCGCGGCGCGCCGGGGGCTCTTTCGCAGGCGGGAAGCGTTTCTCGTCGCGGGAGCGGGCGTCGTTCCCCTCGCCGCGTGCGTACTCGTCTCCACGACGACGCGCTACCGGGCTGGCGCTGCGGCTCCGCTCGCGCTCGGGACGGCCCTCCTCGGGGCTCTCGCGGTCGAGGCGTTTCGTGCGCGCCAGGTGCGGCCGCTTCTCCCGTACCTGGCAACGGCGGCGGTTCTCTCGGCCCAGACGCTCCTTCCGTCGCCGATACGCGCGCGGCCGAACCGCTGGTCCGACACGATCGTCGCCGCGACGCTGGCCGAGGCGAGGACCTCCCCCGAGGCGGGTGCGGCGGAGATACGGCGCTACCTCGAAGAGCAGGGCGAAGATCCGGATCGAACGCGCGGGCTCATGGCGATGCAGCGTTGGCTGGCGGGGGATAGGGCCATATCCAGGGTCGAGCCGGCGGGAATCGCCCCGCCGGAGCGCCGGTACCAGGGGACCCGGCGCTGACGGTCGGGGTGGGTCCCGGGAGACTGGGAAACCGAGAGACCGAGAGACCGAGAGACCGGGAGACCGGGAGAACCAGCTTCACTGTCCCGTCGCTCCGGCAGGGGCCGCGTGCGGTGCGGTCCGTCCCGCGGCCGCCTGCTGCGCGCGCACGACCCGCTTCCGAGCCCGCTGCGGCCGGGCGGGGCACCCGCGCGAACTCCTCGCCCTCGCCGGGGGGCTGAGCTTCGCGCGCCCCCCGGACCCCCACCTGCAATCTGCCGCTCTTCGTGTCGCTGGCATCGTTCGCGTCAGACACCCGCGCGGGCTTCATCCCCGCCCGGTCCTCGCGAGCTCGAGCGGGTCCCCGTGCGTGCTCGGGGGCGGCTCGCGGGACGCACCGCCCCACCCGCGGCCGGCGAGCTTCAGCGATCCGCAGGGAGCCGCCCTCGGCCGCCGGGTGATCGTGGAGCGCGTGTCGGTCTTCGTGATCGCAGGCAGCGGAACACGGAACCCAATCGCTCGGCCGACCTCGAGAATCTATAGTAGAAAATCAAGACCTGACCCCTTTTGAAAGAACGAGGCCTCGTCGGGGATCCGAGCGGGGGAGCGGGGTGTCCCGCGAGCGACATGTGAGCACGCGCGGGGCCCCACACGGCTCCGCGAGCAGGCCGCCGGATCAGGCGAGCGCGCGCGTGCAACGAGCGCAGCGAGGCGTTCGCGCTCGCCCCGGCGGCCCGCGGAGCGGAGCCGATGCGGGTCGCGCGCGCAGCAGTCGCCGTGGGACACCCCGCCCTCCCGCGACTCGTGCGGCACGGTGAAGTGGATTGGGGTCCCTCTCGGTCTCCCGGCTTCTCGGGCTCTCGGTCTCTCCGGTCTCTCCGGTCTCTTCTCTTCCTCCGGAAGGAGAGCGCTTGACGCGAAAGAAGGAGAAGGCCGGGCATGCCCGGCCTTCGTCGTCCGTGGGTTTGGAAACCGCGTCAGCGGCGCGGCGGGCCGCCCGGGCCGTCGCGGCGCGGGCCGCGCGGGCCGCCGAAGCCGCCTCCGTCGCGGCGCGGGCCGTGGTCACGACCTCCGAAGCCGCCTTCGCGACGGAAGGGCGGGCGGTCGTCGCCGCCTCCCTCGCCCTCGACGGGCGACGCGTTCAGACCGAGGCGCTCGACCTCGGCGGCCGCTTCCTCGGGGGTGAGCGCCTGGCGGCGCGAGAGCTTGATCTTCCCGTTGACGGGGTCGATCGCGATGATCTTGACCTTGGCCTTGTCGCCCAGCTTGACGACGTCGGTCGTCTCGCGGACGCGACCGGGGGCGAGCTCGGAGATGTGGACGAGGCCGTCGAGGCCGGGGAGGATCTCGACGAACGCGCCGTACGGCTCGACGCGCTTGACGGTGCCCTCGTACTCGGTCCCGATCTCGGGAACGGTCGTGAGGGCGCGGATCGCCTCGATGCACTTCTCGGCCGACGCCATGTCGATCGAGGCGACGGTGACGGAGCCGTCGTCCTGCACGTCGATCTTGACCGTGAACTCCTTCTGGAGGGCGCGGATCGTCTTGCCGCCGGAGCCGATGACGTCGCGGATCTTGTCCTCGGGAACGTGGATCGTCAGGAGGCGCGGCGCGTAGGCCGAGATCTCCTGGCGCGCGGACGGGATCGCCTTCTCCATGATGTCGAGGATGTGCATCCGGCCGGCCTTCGCCTGGGAGAGGGCCTTCTCGAAGATCTCGCGGCTGATGCCGGAGATCTTGATGTCCATCTGGAGGGCCGTGATGCCCTTGCGCGTTCCGGCGACCTTGAAGTCCATGTCGCCGTAGTGGTCTTCCTGGCCGGCGATGTCGGTCAGGACGGCCCAGGCGTCGCCTTCCTTGACGAGGCCCATCGCGACCCCGGCGACGGCCGAGCCCATCGGGACGCCGGCGTCCATGAGGGCGAGCGAGCCGCCGCAGATCGTCGCCATCGACGAGGAGCCGTTCGACTCGAGGATGTCGGAGACGATGCGGATGGTGTAGGGGAACTCCTTCGGGAGGACGGCGTCGATGGAGCGCCACGCGAGGCGGCCGTGGCCGATCTCACGCCGGCCCGGGGAGCCGAAGCGCTTCACCTCGCCGACCGAGAAGGACGGGAAGTTGTAGTGGAGCATGAACTTCCGCTCGAACTCGCCCTCGAGGTCCTCGATGAGCTGGGTGTCGTCCGAGGTGCCGAGCGTGACCGTGACGAGCGCCTGCGTCTCGCCGCGCGTGAAGAGCGCGGAGCCGTGGGTGCGGGGAAGGACGCCGATCTCGACCTCGATGGGGCGGACCTCTTCGAAGGCGCGCCCGTCGAGGCGCCTGCGGCCCTGGAGGATCGTCTCGCGCGTCATCACCTCGACGAGGTCGGACATCGCGCGCTTGACCTGCGCCTTCAGCTCCGGCTGGTCGTCGGGGACTTCCGCGACGGCCGCCTTCTTGACGGCCTTGATCTTCGAGTACGACTCGATCTTCCCCTTCCAGGTGAGGGCTTCCATCATCGGGCCGTCCCAGCGCCTGCGGACCTCGGCCATGATCTCGGCGGGGACCGGGGCGGGGGAGGTGAACGCCTGCTTGACGACGCCCTGGCGCTTCTGGAGCTCCTCGATGGCGTTGATGACGGTCTGGAGCTCGCGGTGCCCTTCGAGGATCGCCTCGAGCATGAGGTCCTCGGAGACCTCCTTCGAGCCCGCCTCGACCATGCTCACGGCCTGGCGGGTGCCGACGACGACGAGGTCGATCGTCGACTCCTCGCGCTCCTTCTTCGTCGGGTTGAAGACGAAGCGGTCGCCGATGCGGGCGACCCGGACGGCGCCGAGGATCTCGGTGAACGGGATCGGGTTGATCGCGAGCGCCGCCGCGGCGCCGTTGATCGCGAGGATGTCGGGGTCGTTCTCGCCGTCGGCCGACAGGACGAGGGCGATGATCTGGGTCTCGAAGGCGAAGCCGGCCGGGAAGAGCGGCCGGATCGGCCGGTCGATCATCCGGCAGGTGAGGATCTCCTTCTCGGTGGGGCGCCCCTCGCGCTTGAAGAAGCCTCCCGGGATGCGGCCGGCGGCGTACTGGTATTCCTTGTACTCGACCGTCAGCGGAATGAAGTCGACGTCTTTCGGGTCGCGGGCGTAGCAGGCGGTGACGAGGACGACGGTGTCGCCGAGGCGGACGACGGCCGAGCCGTCGGCCTGCTTGGCCACCTTGCCGTTTTCGATCGTGAGGGCACGGCCTCCCACCAGGGCGGTGACGGATTCCTTCATCGTTTCCTTCTTTCCAACCGGAGAGGCCGGGTCTCGGCCTCGTGCCGGCACGGCTCCTACTTGCGGAGCCCGAGGCGCTCGATCACGGCCCGGTAGCGCGCCACGTCGCGCTTCTTCAGGTAATCGAGCAGACGGCGCCGCTGGCCGACCATCATGAGCAGCCCGCGGCGGGAGTGGTGGTCCTTGGCGTGAGCCTTGAAGTGCTCCGTCAGGGACGTGATCCGCTTGGAGAGGAGCGCCACCTGGACCTCGGGGGAGCCGGTGTCGCCCTCGTGCCGCTCGAATGCCTTGATCGTTTCCGTCTTGGGGGTGATGGACTGGGTCACTGTTCTCTATCCTTCTCTTCTCAATCTCGAACGGCAGAGGATAAATTCCGCCGTCGATCGGGTCAATTTCGGAGCCAGGTTTCCATCCGGTGAGAAGTTGCCGTCTGGCCCGTGGTCCACCGTGATCCTGGGGGAGGAACCGGTGGCGGACCGTGATCGCCGGTTCTTCCAGAGGTCGATTTCCGTGTCGGCCCGACAGGGTGGAAAAGGGAACCGGATGCGGGCCGACGGGCCCCGGTTCCCCTGGGGAACATATCAGTCTTGTAGCACGATCTTCGGTTTCACGAGGGCGAGGACCCCGCGACCCAGGGGCTCGAGGTGCCCGAGGGCGACGAGCTCGCCCGAGCAGAGGAGTCGGATCCACGGGGCGCCGACGGCCTCGGGCGGGACGCGGACGGGAACGGCGTGCCCCCGCTTCACCTTGGCCGCCTCCCCGGGGAGGAGCGAGACCGCGGGGAAGGGGAGGGGAATTCCGGAAAGGGGAATCCAGCTCGGAGGGGAGGTCCGGGCCTCCATGGGGAGCTCGTCGAGAGCGGTCAGCGTCCGGGCGTTCTCGAGGGAGAAGGGGCCGATCCGGGTCCGCCTGAGCGAGGCGAGGTGGGCGCCGAGACCGAGGTCCTTCCCCACGTCGTGGGCGAGGGACCGGATGTAGGTGCCCGAGGAGCAGTCGACGTGGAACCGGGCGACGTCCCCTTCGACCGAGAGGGTGTCGAACCGGGTGACGCGGACCTTCTTCGGGAGGTGCGGTACGGCCTCGCCCCTGCGGGCGAGCTCGTAGAACTTCTGGCCGCCGATCTTCTTGGCGGAAAAGGGCGGGGGCGCCTGCTCGAGCTCGCCGACGTAGCGGCCGCAGGCGGCCCGGACCGCCTCGGGATCGGGGCGGGGGTCGGGGTGCGGCTCCCCGACGGGCGTTCCTTCCCGGTCGTAGGTGTTCGTCTCGACGCCGAACTTGATCGTTCCCTCGTAGCTCTTGTCGGTGCTCATCAGGAACGACTGGAGGCGCCCGGCCCGGCCGACGCAGAGGACGAGAAGGCCGGTGGCGGCCGGGTCGAGCGTCCCGGTGTGGCCCACGCGGCGCGTTCCGAGGAGGCGGCGCACGGCGTCGACGACGTCGTGGGAGGTGATGGCTTCCGGCTTGTCGACGAGGAGAAGCCCCGACGGACCGTCGTTCGGGGCCTGGGCTGTGGTCATCCGGGCTCCTGGCTCACCGCGACGGCGAGCGCCTGGGCGATCTCGGCCCTGGCCGACTCCCAGGTCCCGGAGACGCGGCAGCCGGCGGCGTTGCGGTGGCCGCCTCCGCGCCGGGCCGCCGCGACGGAGCGAACGTCCACGGACCCTTTCGAGCGGAGGGAGCAGCGAAAGACTCCCGGTTCGTCGCTCTCGCGAACGAGGGCGGCCGCCTTCACCCCTTCGATTCCCCTCGCCTGGTTCACGAGCCCTTCGCCGTCGGCCTCCGCGGCCCCCGACTCTGCGAGGAACCGCTTCGGAAGAGAGACGAGCGCGACACGACCGTCGTCGTGGAGCTCGAGCGTCCCGAGGACGAGGTTCTCGAGCCTGATGGTGGAGAGCGGCCGGGCCTCGTAGAGGAACTCGTTCACCACGTCGGGCCGGACCCCCTCCGTCACGAGGCGCGCGCCGAGCGCGAGCGCTCGCGCGGTGGTGTTCCCGTACCGGAACGACCCGGTGTCGGAGACGAGGGAGACCCAGAGGTTCGTGGCGATCCGGGGCGTCATCGGCCACTCGAGCCGGTCGAGGAGGTCCGCGACGATCTCGCCGACGGCGGCGGCCGGGAGGACGACGAGGTCGTGCGTCGCCCAGCGCGTGTTTCCGGGGTGGTGGTCGATGTTGACGGTCGTCCCGGTGAGAAGGGCGGGGAAGCCGGGGCGCTCCGCCTCGGGGCATTCCATCACGATCGCCGCGTCCCAGCCGGCGGGCCAGTCCGGCGGGAGGGACTCGGAGACCTCGACCTTCGCCACGCCGGGCATTCCCTGGTACGAGCTCGACCAGCGGTCGCGCATGACGACGAGGGCTTCCTTCCCCTGGTCCTCGAGCGCCTGCGCCAGGGCGAGCGCCGAGCCGAGAGAGTCGCCGTCGGGGTTGCGGTGGCCGGTGAGGAGGAACCGGCGTCCCGATGAGAGCAGGGACGCGACGGCCTCGAAATCCTCGGCCTCGGTCATTCCTTGTTACCGCCTTCTCCGTCTTCCCCTTCGGGGGGAGGCGGCAGGTGCTTGAGGAGCTCTTCGATCCGGGCTCCGCGCTCGATGCTGTGGTCCTCTTCGAATCGCAGCTCGGGCGCGAAGCGAAGGCCGCAGTTGCGTCCGACCATTCCCCGGAGCATCGGGGCGACGCGGTTCAGGGCGGCGACGCTCTTCTCGAAGGCCCCCTCGCCTCCGAAGACGGAGACGAAGACCCGGGCGGAGCGCAGATCGCTCGAGAGGACGACGTCGGTCAGCGTGGCGAAACCGACGGCGGGGTCGGAAACCTCGGTTCGGATGAGCCTCGAGAGCTCTTCGCGAACGACGTCGGCGACCTGCCTGGGGCGGCGGCGTTCTTTCATGCGGACTCCTGTGCGGCGCCGAAAGAGGAGCCGGCGGCACCGACGTCGCCGTATTCGAGGAACTCGCTCCGGAGGGCCGTCAGCTCGACGCCGGACTCTTCCGCCCACCCTTCGACGTACTCGACGACCTTGGAGAGGAGCGGCTCGAGCGCGGAGCGGTCGGGGCCGACGGCGACGACGCCGACCGCGGCCCGCTGGAGGAGGTCGTGGTGCGCGACTTCGGAGGCGGAGATCTCGAAGCCAGTTCGCAGGCGTGACTTGAGCGGGCGCAGGAAGGCCCGTTTCTCTTTCAGGCCGCGACAGGAAGGGAGGTGGAAATCGAAAACGGCGAGGGCGACGACCATCGGTTCTCCGGACGGGACGGGGCATGGGGCCCGTGCCCCGGGGCGGATGCCCCGGGGCCGGGCCTCCGGCCTTACGTCAGGGAGGCGGCGACCTCTTCGGTCACGAAGGCCTCGATGACGTCGCCGACCTTGACGTCCTGGTAGCCGGCGATGCCGATGCCGCACTCGAAGCCGCTCTTGACCTCGGAGGCGTCTTCCTTGAAACGGCGCAGCGAACCGATCTTCCCCTCGTAGATCACGCGGTTGTCGCGGAGGAGACGGGCGTTGGCGCCGCGCGGGATGACCCCGTCGACGACCATGCAGCCGCAGATGAACCCGATCTTCGGGATCCGGAAGGTCTCGCGCACCTCGGCGCGCCCCTTGGCGATCTCCTTGCTGACCGTGTCGAGGAGGCCGGCCATCGCCTTCTTGATCTCGTCGGTCAGGTTGTAGATGACCGAGTAGAGGCGGATGTCGACGCCTTCCTTGTCGGCGAGCTCCTGGGCCTTGCGCTCCGGCCTCACGTTGAAGCCGATGACGATCGCCTCGGAAGCCGAGGCGAGGAGGACGTCGTTGACCGAGATCGCGCCGACGCCCGTGTGCAGGACGTTGACCTTGACCTTGGCCGTCGAGAGCTTGTTGAGGGACTGGGTGATGACTTCCTCGGAGCCGTGCACGTCGGCCTTGAGGATGATCGGGAGCTCCTTGACCTCGCCCTTGGCCATCCGGGTGAAGAGCGAGTCGAGCGAGAGGCGCGAGGTCTTGGCCAGGGCCTCTTCCCGCTCCTTCTGCTGGCGGAATCCGGTGACCTGGCGGGCCTTCGACTCGTCCTCGACGACCTGGAGGGAGTCGCCCGAGTTGGGGATGTCGTCGAAGCCCATGACCTCGACGGGGGTCGCCGGGCCGGCCGACAGGACGCGCTGGCCCCGGTCGTCGAGCATCGCGCGGACGCGGCCGACGGCCGAGCCGGCGAAGAAGACGTCGCCGACCTTGAGGGTTCCCTGCTGGACGAGGACCGTGGCGAGGGTGCCGCGGCCCACCTCGCGACGGGCCTCGAGGACGACGCCGCGGGCGGGCCCTTCGACGGCGGCCTTCAGCTCGAGGAGGTCGGCCTGGAGGAGGATCATCTCGAGAAGCGCGTCGATGCCGATCTGCTTCTTCGCGGAGATCTCGCACGCGACGACCTCGCCGCCGTACTCCTCGACGAGGACGCCCTTGTCGGCGAGGGCCTGCTTGACCCTCATCACGTTCGCCTCGGGCTTGTCGATCTTGTTGATGGCGACGACGACCGGCACCTTGGCGGCGCGGGCGTGGTCGATCGCCTCGGCGGTCTGCGGCATGACGCCGTCGTCGGCCGCGACGACGAGGACGACGATGTCCGTCGCCCGGGCGCCGCGGGCGCGCATCATGGTGAAGGCCTCGTGGCCGGGCGTGTCGAGGAAGACGATCGCGCGGCCCTTGACCTCGACGCGATAGGCGCCGATGTGCTGGGTGATGCCGCCCGCCTCGCCCTCGGCGACCTTGGCCTTGCGGATGGCGTCGAGGAGAGAGGTCTTGCCGTGGTCGACGTGGCCCATGACCGTGACGACGGGAGCCCGGGGCTTCTTGTCGGCGGTGGAGGCGGCGTTCTCGACGGCGTCTTCGGCCTGCGACTGCTGGCGGGAGAGCTCGAGGTCCTCCTCGAAGGAGACGACGGCGGCCTCGATGCCGAAATCGCGGGCGATCTCGACGGCGAGGTTCGGGTTCACGGGGTGGTTGATCGCCGCCAGGATGCCGCGGCCGAGGAAGGCCTTGACGAGGTCCTTGGCGAGGATGCCGGTCTTCTCGGAGAGCTCCTTGACGGTGACGCCCTCGGAGAGGAAGACGGGGCCGCTCTGGTCCTTCTTGACCTCGATCACGGCGCCGGTCTCGGTCATCATCGTCCGCTTGCCGGCGCGGCGCTGGGCCGACTTGGAGATCGGCCGATTCGGATCGTTCTCCTCTCCCTCGCCCGGAATACCGCCCGGAACGTCCTCGTAAGTGTCTTCCTTGTAGGTGCCGAGGTAGTCCCGGACGTTCGTGGCGAGAGCGGAAGCTTCCTTCGTCCGGAGCTTCTTGGAGGCGGTCTTCTTGGCGTCGTCCTTCTTCGGGGGGAGCGCGCTGCCGCCCTTGACGGCGTCCTTGCGACGGCGGTCGGTGGTCCCGGGGACGGCCGGAGGAGGCATGGCGGGAGCCATCGGGCCCCCTCGTCCGAGCATGCCGGGGCGGGGAGGAAAGCTGCCACCGGGACGGGGAGCGAAGCCCGGCCGCGGCGGCATTCCGGGCCGCTGGAACGTGCCGGGCGTCGGGGGCGGGGGAGTGGCGGGGCGCGCCACGACGGCGCCGGGAGTCGGCCGTGCCACCGCCCGGATCGTCGCTGCGCTCGGCGGCGCGATCACCGCGCGTCCGGAGACGCCCGATCGGGCTGCTGCGGACGGCGATGTGACCGCGGGAGAGGGGCGGACCGACTGCGGGGAGTGCGGGGCGTAGTGCGAGGCGGACGGCGTCGAGGAGGGGGGCTGCTGCTGCTGCGGCATCGCGGGCGGAGCGGCCGGACGGGGGACGGAAGGCTCTCCCGTCCGCTTCATGATGCGGCCGAGAGCGCCGCCCGCCGGACCGCCGGGGCGTGCCCCGGGTGTCGCGGGCTTCTGCGCCGCCGCCCGAAGGCTGGCGGGAGAGGCGGTCTGGATTCCGCTCGCGGTCCGGCGAATGGCGCCGGCCGCCGCGGCGGGGGCCGCGGGACGGGGCGCGAGAGGTCTGGCCGGAGCGGGGTGCCGGGGCGGGTGGGTTCCAGCCGGAGGATGAGCCGAAGGCGCGGCGGCCTTCGGGGCTTCCACGGCCTGGGGCTTGTCCGGTTCGGAGCCCGGCGCCACGGCCGGACTCTCGGGTTCCACCGGAGCCGTGGCGGCGACGGGAGGTGCGGGCGCCACGACCGGGGCCGGAGCGGTCGGCTCGGCTACCTCGCCGACGGCTGCGACCGCCGCGACAGCCGGGGCCGGGGGCGTCGAAGCTGCGGAGGGGGCGGTAGGCGCGATGACCGCGACGGGCGCCGCCGGTTCGGCCTTCGCGGCCACGGGGACCGGCTCGGGCGCGGGCTCGGGAGCGGCCGGCGCGGGCGCCGGCGGTTCCACGTGCTTCGCCGCCTTCGCCGCCTTCGCGGTGGGTGCGGCGACGGCCACGGGGGCTTCGACGATCGAGGCGGCGGCCTTCGCGGGAGCCGGCTGGGCGGGAGAGGCCGGCGGAGCGGCCGCGGCTTCCGCCGGCGCGACCGTGGCGACCGTGGCGGCAGCCACTGCAGCCACTGTGGCCGCGGTGGCCGGTTCGGCAGGGGCGGCCGGCGGTTGCGCGGTCGCGACCGCCTCGGTGCCGAGAGTCTCGGAGTCGGAGGCCGTCCCGGCCTCGGCATCGGAGCCCTTCTCGACGATCTTGATCCGCTTGAGGGCGGCCCGTTCGGCCTTCGGCTTCGGCGTCCCGACGGCTCCCGCCACGGGAGGCGTCGGGAGCGGCGTCTGCCGGACGATGAGCGTCTTCGGGGCCTGGGTCTTGCCCGTCAGGATCGCCTGAGCGGTCCCGGGATCGAGGACGGATTCGGCCGACTTCACGTCGACCCCGATCCCCTGGAGGAGGAAGAGAACCTCCTTGGGGGGTTTGCCCATCATGCGGGCGAGCTCGGCTACGGTGAACTTCGCGGACATCGTCTTCACTTCTCGGGGTTCTCCGTCTCCGGCCCGGCATTCCCGGGCTCGCTCGCCGTCTCTTCCGTGGCGTCCTCGGTACCGGCAGCGCCGGCTTCCTCGGATCCGTCAGTCTCACCGGGCTCGTCAGTCTCTTCGGATCCCTCGCCGTCCTCGTCCGAGGTGAGGAAGTCGGATTCGTCTTCCTCGGGCTCTTCCTCGGCGGGAGCGGACTCGAAGGCCCTGAGCGCGTCGAGGGCGTCCGCGCGGTCGTCGTCGTCGGGGATGGCCCCGTCGAGACGCGCGGTGGCGTCCTCGTCCTCGCCGCCGTCGGCGTCGAGGACGTCGCCCACCGTCTCGAAGCCCGCGGCCGCCAGCGCTTCGAGCGCGGCCGGCTCGAGATCGAGGATCTCGGCGAGCGCCGTTCCGCGGCGCTGGGAGGCCAGGAGCATCCGCTGGAGGGCCTGGGCGACCTGCTCCTTGACGGCCTGCTCGCTCTTGATGTCGATCTTGGCGCCGACGAGCGCCGAAGCGAGGCGGACGTTCTGCCCGCGCTTGCCGATGGCGAGCGAGAGCTGGTCTTCCTCGACGATGCACTCGAGGGTCGGCATCGTCTCCTCGCCCTCTTCCTCGACCCCCTCTTCCGCGTTCATGAGGGAGACGCGGGTGATCTTCGCCGGGGAGAGCGCGTTCTGGGCGTAGGTGATGACGTCCTCGGAGAACTGGATGATGTCGATCCGCTCGCCGCGCAGCTCCCGCGTGATCGCCTGGACGCGGGCGCCGCGCATTCCGACGCAGGCGCCGACCGGGTCGACGTCGCGCTCGCGCGAGGAGACCGCCACCTTGGCGCGATCGCCGGGCTGGCGGACGCAGCCGCGGATGATGACGGTCCCGTCGTAGATCTCGGGAACCTCCATCTCCATGAGGCGCATCAGGAGCTCGGGGGCCGTCCGGGAGAGGACGACCTGGGCTCCCTTGGGGTTGCGATGGACGTCGACGAGAACCCCGCGGACCCGCTCCCCCTGGGTGTACCGCTCGGCCCGGGACTGGTGCTCGCGCGGGATGACCGCCTCGGTGCGACCGAGGTCGACGATCATGTCGCCGCGCTCGAAGCGTTTCACCGTGCCGGTGATCAGCTCTCCCACCTTGGGGGCGTACTCGTTGTAGATGTTGTCCCGCTCGGCCTCGCGGACCTTCTGGTAGAGCACCTGCTTGGCGCTCTGGGCGGCGATACGCCCCAGCCCTTCCGTCGAACGGAAGAAGCGGATCTCGTCGCCGACCGCGGCCTCCTCGTGCGAGACGGCGGTTGCCGAGCCGTCGGGGTCGCGGACGACCTGCCAGCTCTGCCCGGACAGCTCTCCCGAGAGGAGAGCGGGGACTTCCTCGGGGAGGACCTCGATCCAGGGGAGGCGGATCTCCTTCTCGGCGTCCGTCTCGGCGACCCGGGGCGGAGGCGCCACGTAGCCGATCGGGAGGTCTTCCGGATCGATCTCCGGTGCCGCGGGAACCTCCGGCTTCGTCTTCTGGTCGACGATCCGGTAAGGGGTCCACGCCGTCAGCCCGCCGGTGGCCGGGTCGAATCGCGCGGTGATCTCACGCACCTTGTAGACCTTGCGCGCTGCCGTCGCGACCGCCTCCTCGAGCGCGGAGATGAGCCTGTCGAGCTCGATCTCCTTGTCGCGCGAGGCGGCCTTGAGCGCGTCGAGCATCTCGATCGCCTTGGTCGGGGGCGGGGCCTTGGCCGCCTTGGCGGCCTTCGCGGAACGGGCCGTCCTGGGCCGGGAGGCGGTGGGCGGGGCCTCGGTCGAGCTCATCGTGTCGGGTTACTCCATGCGTCCATGCGGCGAGGTGAAAGGTCGGGCTCGGCTTCAGTAAACGGGGATCAAGCGGACGACCTTGACGTCGCCGAACCGAACAGTGTAGCGGCGCTTGCGGTCCTCGTCCATGACGATCAGGGAGTCGCCTTCGACGGACTCGAGAAGGCCTTTCAGCCTTTTCGCGCCGTCGACCGGCACGTTCGTGGCGACGCGGACGCGGCTGCCGGCGAAGCGGCGACAGTCGTCGAGCGTCCAGAGGGGCCGGTCGAGGCCGGGGGACTCGACCTCGAGCAGGTACGCGCCGGGGAGCTCCTCGCCGGCGTCGAGGATCTCGTCGGCGAGGTGGGAGGCGGCCTCGCAGTCGTCGAGATTCACCCCGCCTTCGCGGTCGATCGTGAGCGTCAGCTTGCCTTTTCTCGGGCCCGGGACCCAGCCGGCGTGGCACAGCTCCAGCCCTCGCCCGGCGAGGGCCTCGCGAATGCGACCGAGGGTCTCGGCGCTGATCGGAATGTCGGATCTCACCACGTCACCTAGCCAGCCGGTCGGATCTTCGTTGAGGGGCGTCACCAATGAAAAAGGTGGGCGTTGAAGCCCACCCTCAAGACCTTGAAAGTCAGCTCCCAGAAGGTGATTCATACCACCGATGGGGCATTCGGATCAAGCCGACGGCGGTTAAGATGCGCGCGCCCGGAGTCCGCCGAAAGGTGTGGCACGGAGTTCCCATACGGCGATCCGAACGACCATTCGTGTCGTCACCCTCGAAATTGAAGATAGACACGCAGAGCCTGTTGAGCCTCGACCCGTCCCGTCCGGAGGACGCCCTTCCCATCCCGTGGCCACCGCCGGGAGGGCTGGATCCTGCCCAGGACCCGTTCGCCCGGTCCGTGCCGGTCGCGGTCGAGGAAGTCCCCGTACCTCTTCTGGCCCTCGATCTCGAGGAAGAGGTCGAGAAGGACCGGGAGCCTTCCCCGTGGGGCTTCACGACGGACCGCGCCGTGCTTCTTTCCGTACTGCTTCACGCCCTCCTGGTCCTGCTCTTCCTGGTGGGGACCGGCCGGGAGGCGCCGGCTCCGGGTCCGGACGAGCTCCCTCCCGACCTGCTGGGTCTCAACAAGCTCTGGGCGGTCCCTCCTTCCCAGCCCCCGATCCCGATCCAGTTCTACCCCGCACCCGGGCCGAAAGCTTCCTCCCCCGGGCCGAACCCCCGGCCGTCCGACCTCGACCGGAAGGCGGGAGGCGGCGATCCGCAGTTCCCGAGGGCCGAGACGCCGAAGTCGGTCGCCAAGCCCGGAATCCAGGATGCCGACCAGGGAAAGCGGGGAGAGGGGCGCGGCGAGAGCGAGGAGGCCCTGGCCGCGGCCGAGGCCGCGCGCAAGGCGCAGGCCGCCGCGGGCGAGGGAACCGGAACCCCGGCGGACGTGTCGGAGTCGGCGAAAGGGACGCCGGTCACGAAGGGGCTGGCGGGGCTGGCCTCCAGCCCCCTCAAGCAGATCTCCGCCGCGGAGGCGGCTCGCGTCGCCGCCCAGGAAGGGCGTTCGGGCGGCGGCGGCGACGAGGGGGGCGGCTGGGAATCGGAAGGGGGCTTCGTCGACTCGGGCCCTCTCTCGTTCGACACGAAGGGCTACGAGTGGGGTCCCTATGCGGCCGAGATGATCCGGAAGATCAAGCGAAACTGGGAAATCCCGAAGCTCGCCCACTACGGGATGAAGGGGCGCCTGACGGTCCGCTTCTTCCTGATGAGGGACGGCCGGGTGGAAGGGCTCCGGCTCCTCGTCTCGTCCGGAGTGCCCCCCTTCGACAACGCCTCGATGAAGGCCATCCAGAACTCCAGCCCCTTCCGCCCCCTTCCGCCGGATTTTCCGAACCCCCGCGAAGGGGTGACGATCTCGTTCCTCTACAACATCCGGCCGGACGAGCTCGACTCTTTCGATTCGGGAAAGACCCCGCCACGGCCCCTTCTTCCCAGATGAGCCTCCGGCGGGCGACAATCCGGCTTCCCGATACAGCCTGAACGACACGATCCCGCAGGCATGAGCCTTGCAATACTCCTGTGGTCATGAAGAAGGATGCCATGCAGACCAAGACCAAAGTTCTCTCTCTTTCGGCTCTCGTCCTCGCGGCGGTGGTCTTCGGGATGATTCTCGCCGGTAGCCTGGACTTCACCCGGGCCGCCGCCGCCGACCCGTCCGCGGCGGCGGCCGCCCCCGCGGTGGCGTCGGCCTCCGCCCGTCCGGCCGTCGCAGGGCTCCCGTCCTTCGCCGACATCGCGGAACGGGTGATGCCGGCGGTCGTCTCGATCCGCTCGACGGACATCATCAAGCCCAGCCAGCGCAAGGGCGGCATGGAGCGCTTCTTCGGCGAGGGGACGCCGTTCCACCCCTTCGGACCCGACCGCCAGCAGCGCGGGGACCAGGAGGAGGAGCAGCAGCAGCAGTCTGGCGGGACGGGATTCCTCATCGAGGCCAGCGGGTTCGTCCTGACGAACAACCACGTCATCGACGGGGCCGAGAAGGTCGAGGTGACGGTGGGGGAGACCGACGTCTACAAGGCCAAGGTCGTCGGGCGTGACCCGGCGACCGACCTCGCGCTCCTGAAGATCGAGGGGGCGAAACCCTTCCCGACGCTCGCCATCGGCGACTCCGACCGGATCCGGGTGGGCGAATGGGTCATGGCGATCGGCGACCCGCTCCAGTTCGAGAAGACCGTGACCGTCGGCGTCGTTTCCGGCAAGGGGCGCGCGCCGGGCCTCTCGAACGTGACGCGCTCGTTCGAGAACCTCATCCAGACCGACGCCGCGATCAACTTCGGCAACTCGGGCGGCCCGCTCGTGAACGTCGCGGGCGAGGTCGTCGGGATCAACACCGCGATCTCCCGCATGGCGCAGAACATCGGCTTCGCCGTGCCGATCAACGTCGCGAAGAACCTCGTCCCGCAGCTGAAGGAAGGGAAGGTCGTCCGGGGTTTCCTCGGCATCCAGATCGGCCCGATCGAGGCCGACGTGCAGGAGTCGCTCGGCCTCAAGAGCCGCGACGGCGCGCTCGTCCAGTCGGTGGAGAAGGGGATGCCGGCGGACAAGGCCGGGATCCGCCACGAGGACGTGATCATCCGCGTCGACCAGGCCCCGGTGAAGCACAACCGCGACCTCATCGACTACGTCTCCGGCAAGCGTCCCGGAACCAAGGTGACGCTCACCTTCATCCGCGGAGGCCAGGAGAAGACGACCGTGGCGACGCTCGAGACGCGCCGCGAGGAAGGTGAGGCTCCCGAGCCGGAACCCGCTTCCGACGAGAACCGCGAGAAGATCGGGATCTCCATCGACGACCTCTCCCCCGCCTTTCGCAACAGCTACTCCATCGGCAAGGACATCGAGGGCGTCGTCCTGACGCACGTCAAGCCCGTTTCGGCCGCCGGGGACGCCGGCCTGCGCGAAGGGGACGTCGTCCAGGAGGTGAACGGCACGGCCGTCTCGAACGTCGCCGGCTTCCGCGCCGAGCTCAAGAAGGCGGGGGACGCCCGTTTCGCCCGGTTCTACGTCCACCGGCCGGGGCCGCGCCCGGCGAACTTCATCGCCGCGGTCCGCCTGAAGGACTGACGGCCTCCGCCGATCCGCTGAAAAGGGCGCCCCGGACCTCGCGGTCCGGGGCGCTTCGTCTTTCCGGCGTCAGGATTCCGGCGCGCCCGGAGCGAAATCGTGCCGGTTCGCCCGGACGACGCGGCCCTCGGCGTCGCGAACGACCCTCTCGTAGAACGCGTCGCGCTCGACGGGATCGCGGCCCGACGAGCGGATCAGGCGTTCCATCTCGAGCCGGGTCAGGCCCGCCTCGGTCGTCGCCCCCGCGGCGTGGGTGATCGTCTCCTCGGTCACCGTCCCGACGAGGTCGTCGGCCCCGAAGTGGAGGGCGACCGGCGCGAACTTCTCCCCGATCTGGACCCAGTACGCCTTGACGTGGTCGAGGTTGTCGAGGAGGAGGCGGGCGGCCGCGATGACCCGCAGGTCGAGGGTGCCGCTCGTGGCGGGGAGGTGCGCGAAGGGAGTGCCGTCGGGGTGGAACGCGAGCGGGATGAACCCGAGGAAGCCCTGCGTCTCGTCCTGCAGCTCTCGGATCCTGAGGAAGTGGTCGACGCGCTCCTCGTCGGTCTCGATGGAGCCGTAGAGCATCGTCACGTTCGTCTTCACGCCGTTCACGTGGCAGAGGCGGGCGATCTCGAGCCACCTCTCTCCGTCGATCTTGTTCGTGCAGATGACGTCGCGGACCCGCTTCGCGAAGATCTCGGCCCCTCCGCCGGGGCAGGAGTCCATCCCGGCGTCCTTCAGCTCGAGGATCGTCTCGAGGAGGTCCTTCTTCCCGACGCGCGCGATCCAGTCGAGCTCGACCATCGTCCACGCCTTGATGTGGACACCGGGAAAGCGGGCCCGGAGCGTGCGCAGGAGGCTGGTGTAGTAGTCGTAGGGGAGCGACGGGTGGAGGCCGCCGACGACGTGGAGCTCGGTGATGCCGTCGTGCCACCCGGCGGCCGCCTCGCGGACGGCTTCCTCGATCGCCATCGTGTAGCCGCCGGCCACGCCCGGCTTGCGGGCCCAGGCGCAGAGGCCGCAGTCGACCCAGCAGAGGTTCGTCGGGTTGAGGTAGCGGTTGACGTTGTAGTAGCCGGTGTTGCCGTGGCGCCGCTCCCGCTCGCGGTTCGCGAGGGCCCCGACGCCGAGGAAGTCGGGCGACCGGAAGAGAACGAGGCCGTCCTCGAACGAGAGCCTCTCCCGGGCGAGGACCTTCTCGGCGATCGGGCGCAGGGCGGGATCGCTCAGCCGGGCCAGAAGCCGTCCCGGAGTCTCGGGAGCGCGCGTTTCGTCCATCTCGTCCGACTCCGCCGGCGCGCCGGCCCCGGATGGGATCACCCGGGGACGTCCTCCACCGAGTCGGGCCGCGAGATGACCGGCGGGAGCTGCTGCTCCCGGACGGCCTTCGGGTGCAGCTCGTCGTGCCGGCCCTCGTAGCGGTCGTAGCAGGACCGGCAGAAGCGGTAGTCGGGGCGGAACGCGTAGTCGACGACGGTACCGACGGAGAGGAGCTCGGTCGCGTTCTCGCCGCACGAGTCGCACGTCCCGGGCATCTTGAGGAGCTTCCACACGGGTCCGGACATGGCGCGGAGTTTAGCGGACGGCCCGCCCGGCAGGGGAAGGGACTGCCAGGGCCAGGAAGAGGGCCGCCAGGAGGGCGACGGCCGCCCCCGCGAGGAAGGCCGTCCCCGAGCCGTAGAGCGTCCAGAGGACGCCGAAGCCGGCGCTGGCGGGGAGCGCCGCGAGGCCGAGGAGGCCGTGGAACCAGCCGAAGGCGCGGCCGCGGCTCCCGGCCGGGACGAGGTCGGCCACGAGCGCCCGCTCGGCCCCTTCCGAGAGCGCCGCGTGGATCGAGTAGACGCCAAGGACCGAAAGGAGCGCAGCCGGCGTCCTCACGAAGGCGAAGAGGGCGTAGCAGGAGGCGTAGAGGGTCCAGGCGACGAGGAGGAGGCGCTTGCGCCCGAAGCGGTCCGAGAGGCCGCCGCCCCAGGTTCCGAGGGCCGCGCGGACGGCGTTGGAGAAGGCCCAGACGAGCGGAATCCCGGCGGCGGAGATGCCGACCTCGCGGGCCTTCAGGAGGAGGAACGAGTCGGACGAGGCGGAGAGCGTGAAGAGGGTGATCGCCACGGCGACGCGCCGGAAGGCGGGCGGCAGCGGAGCCGCCGGCCCGGCCGCGTCGCGGCTCGCCGGCGGGGGAGCGGGCCGTGGCTTCTCCTTCACCGCGAAGACGAGGACGAGGACGGCGAGGACGCCCGGAACGGCCGAGAGGGCGAGAACCGTCCGCAGGGGGAGGGCGAAGAGGCCGAGGAGGGCGGCGGCCAGGAGCGGCCCGGCGACGGCCCCGGCGTTGTCCATGGCGCGGTGGAGGCCATAGGCCGCTCCCCGCCTCTCCGGCGGCGTCACCTCGGCGATGAGGGCGTCCCGTGGTGCGGAGCGGACTCCCTTGCCGATCCGGTCGACGAAACGGACGAGGAGGACGTGCGGCCAAGCCGCCGCGAGGGAGACGAGGGGGCGGACGGCGGTGGAGAGCCCGTAGCCGGCGACGACGAGGGGCTTGCGGCGGGGGGCCCGGTCGGAAAGGCGCCCGGAGATCACCTTCACCGCGGCGGACGTCGCCTCGGCGACTCCCTCGATCAGCCCGAGCGCGACGGCGGGTGCTCCCGGAAGCGTCGCCAGGAGGACCGGCAGGAGCGGGAAGATCATTTCGGACGAGGCGTCCGTCAGGAACGAGACGGCCCCGAGCGCCAGGACCGTCCGCGGGAGGCGGGAGGGAGAATGCGGGGCTGTGGCGCTCGTTTCCACGACGGCTTTCATTCTCAGGGTCGACGCCCTTTCCGAGAAGGACGTCGTGCTGACCCTCCTGACTCGCGACGGGGGCGTCGTCCGCGCCGCCCTTCGGGGAGCCCGGCGCCGGTTCCGGCACGGAGCGCTCATCGAGCTCCTCACGGAGGTCTCCGTGACGCTCTTCCAGAAGGAGGGGAGCGACCTGGCGCGGGCCGACGGCCTGGAGCTGGTCCGGAGCGCCTTCGGCCTCGCCTCGCGGGCCGAGACGGCGATGCTCCTGCCGTACGTCGCCGAGAGCCTCTCGACGTTCCTTCCGGAGGCGGAGTCCGCGCCCGAGGCCTACCGGCTCGCTCGGCACCTTCTCGATTCCCTCGAGGCGGGGGCCCCCGCCGATCTCTCGGCGCGCTACTTCGAGGCGTGGCTCCTCCGTCTCGCGGGGCTCCTGCCGGGAGGAACCGAGTGCGCCGCCTGCGGGCGGGACCTGTCGACCGGGGGTGCGCGCTTCGACGCCCAGCTGCCGGGGGTCGTCGGGAACGAGTGCGCTTCTCCGGGCTCCGTGCCGGTCGCAGGCCCGGTGCTCCGGCTCCTGGGCGACATCCGCCGCTCGCGCCTCGACGACCTCGTCCGAAGGAACGCCGGGGACGCCGCTTCTCTCCGGGCGCTGGAGAGCCTCCTTCGCGAAGTGCGCCGGCGCTTCCTGGGCCACGAGCTGAAGAGCCACCGTTTCCTCGACACCCTCACGACCGGCTCGTGACGCCGGCGCGCCGCCCTGCTAACCTTCGCCGCTACCTCGATTTCCGCGCGTTCCCGACGGGAGAGACGATGGATTTCCAGACACTGATTCTGAAGCTTTCCGAGTACTGGGCCTCCCGGGGCTGCCTCATCGAGCAGCCGTACGACACGGAGGTGGGCGCGGGGACGATGCACCCGGCCACGTTCCTGCGTGTCCTCGGGCCCGAGCCGTGGCGCTGCGCCTACGTGCAGCCCTCGCGGCGGCCCGCGGACGGGCGGTACGGGGAGAACCCGTTCCGGCTCGTGAAGCACTATCAGTTCCAGGTCGTCATCAAGCCCTCGCCCGACGACATCCAGGACCTCTACGTCGACAGCCTTCGGGCGATAGGCATCGAGCCGGCCGACCACGACCTGCGCTTCGAGGAGGACAACTGGGAGTCGCCGACGCTCGGCGCGTGGGGGGTCGGATGGCAGGTCCTCCTCGACGGGATGGAGATCACCCAGTTCACCTACTTCCAGCAGGCGGGCGGCATCGACCTCGCACCCTGCACGGCCGAGATCACCTACGGCCTCGAGCGGCTGACGATGTTCCTGACCCGGACGCGGAACGTCTTCGACATCGAGTGGGCCCCGGGCGTGAAGTACGGCGAGGTGCGTAAGCAGGACGAGTACGAGGTCTCCAAGTACGGCTTCGAGGTGGCCGACACGGCGCTCCTGTCGCAGCTCTTCGAGCAGTTCGAGGGGGAGTCGCGCAAGTGCCTCGCGGCCGGCCTCGTCGTCCCCGCGTACGAGAACGCCCTGAAGTGCTCCCACACGTTCAACCTCCTCGACGCCCGCGGCGCCGTCTCGGCGACGGAGCGCGTCGGAGTCATCAAGAGAGTCCGCGACCTCGCCGTCGGTTGCGCGAAGGGGTGGGTCGCTTCCCGCGAGGGGCTCGGCCACCCGCTCCTTCCCAAGGAGCCGCCGGCTCCCGGAACCTCCGTGTTCGAGGCGGAGGAGGCCTGAAGTGTCCGAATTCCTTCTGGAAATCCTGGCCGAAGAGATTCCCGCCGGAGTCCTCTCGCAGGCGCGCAACGACCTCCTTCGCGGCGTGGCCGACGCGCTCGCCGCCGAGCGGGTCGAGGGGACGTTCTTCTCCCACTCCACGAGCCGCCGCCTCGTCCTCTTCTCCCTCGACCTGCCCGAGATGCAGGACGACCACGAGGTGGAGGCCGTCGGGCCTTCGGTGAAGGTCGCCTTCGACGCCGAGGGCCGGCCGACGCGGGCCGCCGAGGGGTTCGCCCGGGGACAAGGCGTCGCCGTCGAGGCCCTGCGCGTCGTCTCGACCCCGAAGGGCGACTACGTCGCCGTGCGCAAGCTGGTCGAGGGGCGCCTCACGTCGGAGATCCTCGCCGAGGCGATCCCGGTCGTCGTCTCGAAGATGTCGTTCCCGCGGATGATGCGGTGGGGGGACGGCCGGAACTCCTGGATCCGCCCCGTCCATTCCGTCGTCTGCCTCCTCGACGGGCTCGTCGTGCCGTTCTCGCTCTTCGGAGTCGAGACGGGAAGGACGACCTTCGGTCATCGGACGTTGGCACCGGGTCGGATCGTCGTCGTCGGCGTCGACGACTACCTCGCAAAGCTCCGCACGGCGTTCGTCGAGACCGACTACGGCGTCCGGCGCCGGATCCTCGTCGAAAAGGCCGAGGCGCTCGCCGCCGAGGTGGGGTGCTCCGCCGTGGACGACGTGGCCCTCCTCGACATCATGGCGCACCTCGTCGAGTGGCCAGGGCTTAACCGCGGCTCGTTCGACCCGGCGTACCTCGAACTCCCGGAGGAGATTCTCGTCACGGCGATGCGCGAGCACCAGAAGGTCCTGCCGACCCGCGACGCCGCGGGGGCGCTCGCCCCCTACTTCTTCGCCGTCGCGGACCACTTCGGCGACCCGAAGGGGCACATCGTCCGCGGCAACGAGTGGGTCCTGAACGCCCGCTTCGCCGACGCCCGCTTCTTCTGGGACGACGACGGGAAGGTCCCGCTCGAGGAACGGGTCCCGCGCCTCGCCCGCCTCTCCTTCCAGGAGAAGCTCGGCGACACGCTGCAGAAGACGGAGCGGGTCGAGGCGCTCGCGGGGCGCCTCGCCGTCGACTCCGGCCTGGGCGACGCCGCCATCGAGGCGTCGCGCGCGGCGCGGCTGGCGCGGGCCGACCTCGTCACCGACATGGTCCGGGAGTTCCCCGACCTTCAGGGCGTCGTCGGCGGCCTCTACGCGCGGCGCGACGGCGAGGGGGAGAGCGTCTGGCAGGCGATCTACGACCACTACCTCCCGGCGGGGGCCGACGACGCCCTCCCGCGCGACGAGGTTGGGCGTCTCGTCGCCCTCGCCGACCGGCTCGACACCCTCGCGGGCTTCTTCGCACTCGGCCTCGTCCCGACCGGGTCGCGCGACCCGTACGCCCTTCGCCGTGCGGCGCTCGGCGTCGTCAGGATCCTCCTCGAGGGAGGCATTCGTCTCGACCTGCCGGCGGCTCTCGCCACGGCCCGCGGGCTCCACGAGGTTCCGGGCGCCACGGCGGAGGAGGTCGCGGCCTCGCTCCACCCGTTCCTCCTCGACCGGCTTCGCTTCCTCCTCGAGCGGCGCGGATTCCGGCACGACGAGATCGAGTCGGTCCTCACGACCCCCTGCCCCGACGTCACCGACGCCGCCGAACGCGTCGCGGCGGTCGCCGCCGTCCGGAAGCAGCCCGACTTCGGCTCTCTGGCGGCGTCCTTCAAGAGGGTGCAGAACATCCTCACCCAGGCGGGAGACCCCGCCGGAGGCGAGCTCGACCCCGCGCTGATGTCCGACGACTCCGAGCGGCAGCTGGCGAGCGACTTCTACCAGGCCCGGGGGATCCTCGACGAGCTCATCGTGGCGCGCCGCTACGAGGAGGCGCTCTCCGTCATGGCCTCCCTCGGGCCGAGCCTCGACCGTTTCTTCGTCGGCGTCATGGTCCTCGTCGACGACGCGGCGGTCCGGGCGAACCGGCTCTCTCTCCTGGCGGCGATGCGCGACCAGTTCTTCCGGGTCGCGCGTCTGAGCGAGATCCAGACGTAGGGCACGGAAACGTTGGGACGGCGAGAGCGGAAGGGGGCCGCGCCCTCCCGCGGCCGGGTCGCCGGAGGAGCGGGCTGGAGCGCTTCCAGAAAGGCGCTCCTCGCGGTGGCCGTCGTCCTCGTGGCGTGCGCCGACGACCGGCAGGTGGGCCGGATCGGCGACGCCCGGCAGGTGGTCCAGACGGCGGTGGCGATCGCCACGACCGGGGAGGTCGGCGTCGCGCGCGGAATCCAGCTGTCGGCGATCCCGAGGCCCGGGGGAGATGCCGTCGCCCGCTACGGTCTCGGGATGTCGCTCGCGCAGCTCCCCGCATCGGCGCTCGCTCCGTCCTTCGAAAAGGCGTTCGGTCCCGGGGGATCGCAGTCGCTGTTCCTGCTCGCGCCGCTCGCACTCGGGCTTCTCACGGCCGCCGCCGCGGGACGTGCGGCCCGGCTCCTCGGTGCCGGAGGGCGGGGAGAGGGCTTCGCCGTCCTTCTCGCCTCCCTCGGATCACCCCTGGGGTACTACTTCACGTGCGACCTGTCCGAGCCGCTGCAGGCGGCCTGTCTCGTCGGGGCCTTCGTCTCCGCCCTCGAGGCGCGGCGCCAGGAAACCCGCGGCCGGGGACTGGCGTGGGCCGGCCTCGGCGGCCTCGCGGCGGGGGCCGCGGTCCTGACGAAGGCGGGGCTCGTCGTCGTCGCGCCCTTCGCCCTCCTTCCCCTTCTCGGTCCCTCGCGGAGCCCGCAGGGGGCCTCGCGGGGAGCGCGGATCGCCGTCGCGGCCACGGGGGCCCTGCCGATCCTCTCGGTCTGGGCGGCGGCGGAGTACGTCCGCTTCGGCGGCCTGTTCCGGAGCTACGGAGGGGAATCGTTCTCCTACCCGTTCCTCGAGGGGTTGCTCCGGCTCGTCCTCTCCCCGAACAAGGGGCTCCTCCTTTTCTTCCCGGCGCTCGTACCCGCGCTCGTCGAAGCGGCGCGCCGGTGGAGAGCCGGGGCGCGCTCCGCTCCCGGGGAGGCCGGCTCGGACCGGCTCGAGGTCCTCGCCAGCCTCCTGCCGCTCGCGAGTCTCCTCGCGATGGCGGCGCCGTGGTGGGCCTGGCACGGGGTCGCCGGCTGGGGACCTCGGCTCCTCGTCCCGGGACTGCCCGCCGTCGCCGCCCTCGCCGCCTGTGCCGCGGAACGCTGGAAGCCCTCGCGCGGGCGGACCTTCGTGGCGGCTTCGATCCTTCTCGACGCCCTTCCGCTGATTCAGAGCTCCGCCCCGGTGGCGACCTACGTGACCAAGCTCGCCCCCGTCCCCGTCCCGGCGGAAGTAGCCCGGCGCTTTCCCCCGTTCGGCGGCCCGGCGAGCTCAGGGACGGAGCCGCAGGTGCCGGGCGTCTTCGTCCTCAACGAAGTCCCCCTGGCCTCCGACCACATCACGCACGCGTGGCTCCTCTGGGTCCGTTCCGGGAAGGACGCGCGCGAACGGGCCCGGCGGCTCGAGTACCCGCCGTGGAGGTCGAGCCGGCCGGACCTCGTGTCGACAATCGTCCCCTTCTCGCCCCGTTTCGTCGCCGCCGTGGCGCCTCCGCCGAGCCTCGGATTCCTGGGCCGCTCCGTCGTGGGCGGGCCGGACCCCGCCAGCGGAAAGGCGTACTCGCAGGCGCTGTCGAACCAGGTCCTTCGGGCCCTGCAGCAGAGAAAGCTCGATCGAGCTCTCGACCTCGCCGGCCGCCTCCACGGCATCAACCCGTCGGCCGACTCGGCCGCCCTCGTGACGGAAACCTACCGGCTCCTCGGCCGGCGAGAGACCATGATGGCCTTCGTCGACTCGCTTTCGCCGAAGGTGCGCGCGACCCCGCCGATCTTCGCGGTCCTCGCCCTCGCGGCCCGGGACGCCGGAAACGAGGCGAGCGCGAGAGCCTGGATGGAGCGAGCGGCCGCGCTCGGGACGCCGGCGGTGACGGCGGCTCTCGGCCAGGCGCCCTCGGCGTGGCCGGCGGACTACGCCGACTTCCTCGCCGACGAGCGAAACAGCACGATCGCGGCGCTGCCCGGCTTCGGCGAGGCGGGAAGCCCGGTAACGACCCGCCCGGCCGGTTCCGGGGAACGATAGCCCGCCTGGCGGGCGCGTCCGTCGCCCCCCTCGTGGCGTGCGCGCCGGGACCGCTCCGCGGCCCATGGCAGAGCCTTCGGTCCGCCCGGGAGGTGCGGCCTCCTCCCGCCCGCCTGGAGCCCACGGCGCGGCAGCGGGGCATTCCCGCTCGACGGGGATGACGTGCGACCGCGCTAACGCAGTATTCTCAACACCCTGAGGAGGATGACCATGCACTTTTCCAGGCGAACGTTCGCCCTGACCTTCGCTTTCGCTCTCGCCCTGGCGGCCACCCCGGCGGTTGCGAAGGAGCTCGCCGGCGCGACGATGCCCGATACGCTCACCGTGGCGGGGAAGACCCTCAAGCTGAACGGCATGGGGCTTCGCAAGAAGGCCGTCTTCAAGGTCTACGTCGGAGGCCTCTACCTCGAGGCCCCGAACGCGAATGCCGCGGCGATCCTCGCCGCCGACGCGCCGAAGGCGCTGACGATGCACTTCCTCCGGAGCATCGAGAAGCAGAAGCTCGTCGACGCCTACAAGGAGGGCTTCGAGGCGAACGCCGCCCAGAAGGCCGCGGCCCAGAAGGCGAACGTCGAGAAGTTCTTCGGCACGGTCACGGACGTCAAGGAAGGCTCGATGACCACCTACTCCTACGTTCCCGGAACCGGCACCGTCGTCAACCGCGACGGCAAGGACGTGGCGACGTTCGAGGGGAAGGATTTCGCCGAGGTGCTCTTCTCCCTCTGGCTCGGGCCGAAGCCCCCGTCCGAGGACCTTCAGAAGGGACTTCTGGGCCGCTGAGGCCCGGACCGGGAAGATTCGGGGCGGGCCGGGTACACTCCCGCCCCGAATATGAATCTTCCTGAGCTCTCGTCGCTCCTGTCCGAAAAGAAGCTCGACGTCGTCGAGAATGCCGTCAAGGATGCCCTTCTCGACCCCGAGGCCAACGGTGAGCTGCTTCTGGCAGCATTCCGGGGGCTGGCCCGGGCCTCGGGACAGAAGGGGCGGCTCCAGAACCTCGCGACGCTCGCCGACGCGACGCTGAAGGGGCCGGGAACCTCCCCGGAGTCGAACCGCCTTCGGTGGGCGCTGCTCAAGGAGGCCGTTCGCGCAGGGGCGACGCCCTCGACGCAGGACGGCTTCCACAAGCACTTCGAGGAAGCGATCCGGCTGGCCTACCCCGACTCGCCCTCCCTCACGACGCTCCTCGGACGGTTCCGCTTCCGCGAGGCGAAGGAGCCCGTCGACGGGCTCGCGCGGATGGAGCGGGCTGAGAAGTGGCTGACGTTCGAGGTCGGCCGCTGCTTCTTCATGGCGGGCCGCGGGGCGGGGAAGGTCGTCGAGATGAACTTTGCCCTCGACGCCGTCCGGGTCGACTTCGAGAAGTCGGTCGGCGTCTCGATCCCGATCGGCGTCGCCGCGAAGAGCCTGACTCCCCTCCCGGACGGGCATTTCCTCCACCAGAAGCTGACCTCGCGCGAGGCGCTCGGCGCCCTCGTCCTGTCCGATCCGTCCGAGGGGCTCCGGAGGCTCCTCGACTCGTTCGGCCGGCCCCTTGCCCTGGCGGACGTGAAGGAGGCGGTGGCGGGCCTCGTTCCCGAGGAGCGCTGGACGTCGTGGTGGACGGCCGCGCGCAAGAACGCCCACGTCGTCCTGCACGGGTCGGGCAAGAGCGCCACCGTGGAGTGGACGCACACGACGGAGGCTGCCGACGCCGCCATCCTCGCGAAGTTCGAGAAGGCCCACACCCCCGAGGCGCGGCTCGACTTCTACAGGAAGAACTCCAAGCGCGACCCCGTGCTCGCCTCCCGGATGGCCGCCAAGCTCGCGGAGGACGCGCGGGAGGTTCGTGCCACGAACGTCTCCCTCGCCTACGAGCTCGCGGTCGCCGCCGAGAAGGTCGAAGGGGTCTCCCTCGGCTTCGCCCCGGAGGAGCTCGTCCCCGATTCCCCGCTGCCGATGCTGGGGCACATCGAGGACCGGCTCTCGCGCGAGCGGTTCCTGGAAGGGCTCCTCTCCTCGCGGCCGCAGGACGGTCCGAGGCTCGTCGCCGAGTGGTTCTTCCGCGAGGAGGACGCCCGGACGCTCGACCTCATCGACCGCCGGCTCGCCGAGGTCGACCCTCCGACGCGCGAGGCGACGCTCGACAAGCTCCTGAAGTCGCCCCGGAGCGGACCCAAGGCATTCCTCTGGTTCGGCCTTCGCGCCGCCCAGGACGAGTCCTTCCGCGCCCGCCTGACCCCGACGGTCCTCGGCCGGCTCCTCGACGCCGCCTCGTGGGAAGACCTCGGGGGAGGGCGCGCGAAGATTCGCGAGCTCTTCGACCGGACCGGGATGGCCGCGGCGTGGCTCGTGAAGCAGGCGACGCTCGAGGACGCGCAGCAGTTCCTCCAGGCGCTCGACCGGCACAACGACCTCGAGCCGCATCGCCGGGCCGCCCTCTTCTCTGCCGCCGAGATGCGGTTCCCCGACCTTCGCAAGGGGGGCGACGAGAACTTCTTCGTGACGGAAGAGGCGCTCGAAGGGAAGAAGATGGAGCTCGAGAAGCTCGCCCACGTCGATATTCCCGAGAACACGAAGGGGCTCGCGCTCGCCCGCGCCGAGGGCGACCTCTCCGAGAACTTCGAGTACCAGGCGCGCAAGCAGCGCCAGCAGGACCTCGACGTCCGCGTCGCCCGCCTCCAGGAGGAGCTCCGCAAGGCCCGCGTCCTCGACCCGGCCACCGTCGACACCACCGAGGTGAGGCCCGGCACGCGAGTCATCCTCCGGCTGCTCGGAGGGACGCGCGCCGTGACCCTGCTCGGCCCGTGGGACTCGAGGCCCGAAGCCGACGTCTACTCCTACCTCGCCGACGTCTCCAAGGGCCTCCTCGGCCGGAAAGTCGGCGACCGCGTTTCGTTCCTCGGCGACGAAGGCCTCATCGATTCCATCGAGGTCTGGAAGCAGGCGTAGCTCTCGGGGTCAGGTCTTGATTTTCTAATATATGGTAGCGGCCGGCCCCCCCGAAGGGCCGGCCGTTTTCACGCCCGGGGCCGCCGGGCCTGCGGCCTCAGTCATTCCAGGGATCGGAGCGGGAGCATTCTTCCTGGTCGTGCGGAATCGGCTCGCAGAGCGGCCGGCCGTCGGGTCCGAAGACCATCGAGGCGCCGCCGCCCGCGGCGAGGTACGCCTTCTTCTCCGGCGTGTCGCAGAGCATCTCGACGACCTCCGGGGTGGTGTTCATCGTCGAGGCCAGGACGTAGCACTGTCCTTCGAGGGCGTAGGTCTGGCGGACCGCCCAGGTCGCCTCCCGGCCGAGCGCGTAGGACTGGTCCCTGTAGAGCGCGAGGGCCGGCCAGCCGGCGGTGTGGATCTGCTCGTTCTGGCTGTACATGGCGTACTTCAGGAGCGGCTGGAGGTGTTCCCAGCAGTTGAGCGCGCCGAGCCGGCCGATCCCGGTGTCGACGACCGTGAGGTGCGACCCGTCCCCCTCGCCGAAGACGGAGCGTTCGGCGAGCGTCGGCTTCACCTTGCGGCGGACGATGAGTGGCTCTCCCTCCGGCGAGATGAGCATCTGGCCCATGTAGAGGCTGCCGCCGAAGCGCTCGGCGTAGCCCTGCAGACGTGGATGCCGCTCTCGCAGGCGGCCCGGCGGAGCGCGAGGTCGTGCTCGCCGCCGACGACGAACGCGTTGTCGCGGTAGCCCGGCATGTGGAGGAGCGTCTGGATCGGCGCGTTCAACCAGGCGAAGAGGGGGTAGCCGGGAATCCAGACCTCGGGGAACGCGACGAGCCAGGCGCCGTTCCCGGCGGCCTCCTCGACGAGGCGGATCCCTTTCTCGACTGTCTTCTCGAGGTCGAAGTAGACGGGCGCGGCCTGCACGCAGCCCACCCGGACATGCGGTTTCTTCTTCAAGACGCGCTCCTTCTGTGGTCGGTGGACCGGGGGCGGGGCTTCGTTAGGGAGCCTTTGGCCCGGAAGGGAGCGGCGGGAGTGAAGCCCTGGAAGAGGCGTGGCGCGAAAAGGCACGTGCGGGAGCCGGCGAGCGCGGCACCGAACCCGTTGGCCGGGAAGCGAGCACGGGACGTGAGGACCGCGGGAACGGCGGTCGTGGCGTCGCTCAAGGGGCAGCCGTCCGCCGGCGGAGCAGGGGATCGGAGACGAGGCCGCCCACCTCGCGCGCGTGGTCGACGAGGAAGTCCGACGGCGTCGACGAGAGGCCTTCCGCGCGGAGGGAGTCGGCGAGGAGGGCGGCGATCTCCTCGACCAGGCCGAGAACCAGCGCCGGCGAGGAAGAGGGGGCCGCGACGAGCTCGGCGAGGAGCGCGTGGAGGCGCGGGCCCGGTTGGGGAAGGTCTCCGAGGGCGCGGTGGGCCCACTTCGGGAAGGGTCGGTACCGGCGGGCGAGGAGGAAGACGACGGCGAGAGCCGCGTCGACGAACTCCGCGAGCGCGAGGGAGGCGGCGACGACCTCGCCGCGCCGGCGGCACCGGTTCCAGTTGTACTGGCCCGACTGGCCGGCCGCGTGAAGGCGCCTCGCGAGCCTCTCGAGACGGAGGTCGTCGGGGTAGAAGGCGAGGAGGGCGTCGCGAACCGCGGTGAACCCGGCGAGCGGGTCGGCGAAGACCTCCCCGTTCGTCGCGGCGGCGAGGCCGGCCTCGGACGCCGCGCGCCACTCGTCGAGGGTGCGCGGCTCGCGCGGGAGGCCGAGGAAGCGGCGGTAGAAGGCCTCGGTCTCGTGGACCCCGCGCCGGCCCCGCCCCTCGGGAGTGAGGAGCGCGGCGCGCGGGGGTGGCGGCAGCGACTCGACGAGCACGCCGAGGGAGTCGCCGTGCGAGGCGAAGTCGGAGGCGGAGAGCCAGAGACAGGGAGAAGGGTCGAAGTCGTGGTCGCGGGAGAGGTCGTCGTCGAAGCCGAAGCACTCGGAGCCTTCGCCGGCGAGCCCGGCCGCGAGCCGCGGGAGGAGCGCCGGGAGGCGGGCGGCGACGGCCGGGGCGACGACTTCGCCCCAGTGGGCGCGCGAGAGCTCGAGACCCTTCACGCGGGACCTCCCGCAGCGCGAGCGTACGATCTCCGGCCGTGAGACGCGCGATCCGGGAAGCTCTCGACCTCGGAAAGGCGAATCGCTGGGACGAGGCGATCGCGAGGATGAAAGCCGTCGTCGACGAGGAGCCGACGGCCGACCACTGGGCGTACCTCGGGACGACGTACCGCTCGTGCAGCCGCTGGGACGAGGCGGACGGGGCCTACGGGAGAGCCCTCGCGCTGGAGAGACGGCACGCGGGGGCGCTCTGGGGCCTCGGCCTCTCCCGGGGGATGCAGGGCGACACGGAGGGGGCCGCGGAGATGCTGGGCGAGGCCGTCGATGCCGCGCCGCGGCTGGCGCCGCCCCGCTTCCAGCTCGCCCTGACCCTTCTCGAACGCGGAGACGACGCGGGCGCCCTCGCGCACGCCGAGGTCCTGCGCGAGCTGGACGGGCGGTACGCGGCGAAGCTCGACGCCTGTCTGCGCGAGCGCGGCCTCCTCTCCGGCTGACATCAGATCGCGTCCGGGACCTTCGCCCGCTCCTTCGCCTCGACCTCTTCGAGGGTTCCCCGCGCGAGCCTGCGGAAGAACGTCTCGTAGCGTTCGCGCTGGAGGTTCCGGCCCGCTTCGCGGGCGCCGAGGACGTCCCGGTAGAAGAGCGTGACGGTCGCGTCGGAGAGCATCGAGAGCTCGCACTCGAGGACGCGGGCGAAATCGGAAAGGGCGCCGCGGAACGTGAAAGGGAAGCGCTCGCAGAGCTCGGCCATCCACGCCGACTCGATCGCGACGATCCGCGGGACGAAAGCGTTCCTGGGAGCGGGAAGCGGCTTCTCCAGGAGGGCCCGCTTCTCGTCGAGGAGGTTCCGGCCGGCGAGGCGCGCCTGGCGCAGCTCGCCGAGGTAGGAGCGGAGCGTGTCGGGCGAGAGGACGGAGTTCGTGATCTCGCGCATCGTCCGGAAGGTCCCCGGGCGCTCCTGGCAGAGCTCGGGCCGGCCGGCGACCATCTCCATCATCATTTCCCACTCGTGCTGGACGATCTCCTCGACGAGGAGCCCGGGTCCGGGAATCGGCGGCAAGGTCATGAGGTCCCTCCGTCGCGGGAGCGACGAGTCGGTGGACGGGGGTTCGGGTACACGGCGAAGAGGGCGTCAGGCCGGGACCGCGGCGGCCTCTCGCGTCTTCGCCTCGACGTCGGCGAGCGTTCCCTGACCCTGCACCTCGAAGAGGTGCTCGTAGCGCTCGCGGACGAGGTTCCGCCCGCCCTCCCGCGCCGCGAGGACGTCGCGGTAGAGGAGCATCAGCGTCGGGTCGGAGTACGTCTCCAGCTCGCACGACTCGTAACGGGCGAAGGACCCGGCGGCTGCGTGGAACGTCAGCGGCCAGGTGTCGCAGAGCTCCTTCATCCACGCCGCTTCGATCGAGACGATCCTCGGGATGAGCGGGCAGTCCGAGAGCGGAGGGATCTGCCCCTCCATCCGGGCGTACTTCTCGGTGACGAGATTGCGTCCCTCGATCTCGGCGTTCCTCAGGTCGCCGAGGTACGAGGCGAGCGTGTCGCGCGAGAGGACGGAGTGGCTCATCCGGCGCATCGCGCGGAACGTGCCGGGCCGCTCCTGGCAGAGCGAGCGGCCGTCGGAGACGACGGCTTTCATCATGTCCCACTCGCGTCCGACGATCTGCTCGAGGAGGGACTCGCGGTCGGGAATCGGGATCACGGGCATGGCTTCTCCCTCGCGGCGCGAGCCGCGATCAGGTGTTCGTGCCGATGCCGCCGGAGGAGAACCCCTTTTGGCAATCGACGGCCTCGCGGTCGAGGACGAGCGCGGCGACCAGACGTTTCACCGACGGTGCGTTCGCCATCTTCGTTGTCCCAAAAGGCCCAGTCCGCCCGGGAAGAAGATGGGTCGTAGATCGCCATTTCGCAAGGAGTTCCGAGCATGTCACCGCACGTTACATGGGTGTCACGAACAGAGACAGTCGTTCGCCAGGGAGTCTCGGGGCGGCTTGAGTCCGTTCGGAGCGCGGCCCCTGAGCAAAAACTCTGAGCAGGAAAAGAACGCCCCGGAGCGCCGGAACGCCCTTTTGCATGTCACGGCTCACGACACAGGGACCGGCCTGGGCCGATATGACGAAGTGAGTTCCAACTCACGCCTCTGGAGTGGGTTGGGCGAAGACGCCCGGGGTGTGGCGTTGGTGGCAGCAACCTTGCGGTGAGCGTGGCGAACGAAACTGGACCCAGTCGGCCCAGACAGCCCAATCGGAAGCAGCGAGCGAATCAGGAGGGTTTCGATGCCGAAGAAACTGAAGGAAGTGCTGGCGGACGCCGGAGTCTCGATGGAGAACGAGGCCGGTGGTCACGCCCCGAAGAGCCTCACCGATCGTGAGGTCAAGATGGCCCCGCACCCGCGTGTCGAGAAGCTGCGGGACGTCTTCATGCAGACGCTCTCGTCGGCGAACAACGAGTTCCCGTACTGGTACACGCGCGAGTACTTCCAGCACGACAACGAGATCCCCGTCGTGCGCCGCGCGATGGCCCTGAAGGCCGCCTTCTCCCACTCGACGCCCGTGATCTTCCCGGGCGAGCTCCTCGTCATGCACAAGGCGCCCTTCTTCCGGGGCTCCTTCCCGATGCCGTGGCTCTCCGAGGGCTTCTACATGGCCAAGGAGGACGAGCTCTACCAGGACGCGCTCAAGCGCGGAGCGACCTCGGTCGACGAGCACTCCAAGTTCGGCCAGGGCGGCGGCAACGTCGTCAAGAGCTTCGGCAAGGTCGTCTCCATCGCCGGGAAGTTCGGGATGCGCCAGGAAGAGGTCCCCGGCCTCCTCGAGGTCGCCCGGATGTGGGTCGGCAAGTCCGTCGACGACCTGGGCCACAAGTACGAGCAGATGGTCCCGGGCTACGAGACCAAGGAAGCGATCATGCGGAACGTCGTCTGCATGTTCGACTCCGGTTTCACGCTCCCGCAGGGGCGCGAGGTCATCAACTACTTCTACCCGCTCAGCCTCGGCTTCGACGGGATCATCAACCTGGCGAAGGAGATGAAGGCCAAGGTCGCCGGCCGCGCGGACGGCGACGGTCTGACGGGCATGAACCGCCTCTACAACTACGAGGCGGTCATCCTCGCGACCGAGGGCCTTCAGGCCTGGGTCCGCAACTACGCGAAGGAAGCGCGCCGGCTCGAATCGATCGAGAAGGACGCCGTCCAGAAGGCGGAGTACAAGGGGATCGCCGAGCGCCTCGAGTGGCTCGAGCACAACTCGCCGCGGACCTTCATCGAAGCTTTCCAGATGATCGAGACGATGCACCTGGCCGTCCTGAACGAGGACGCCATCTCGGGGATGTCCCCGGGCCGCATCGCCCAGATCCTCTTCCCCTGGTTCGACCAGGACATCAAGGCGGGCCGGATCACGGAGGACGAGGTCATCGAGCTCCTCGAGCTCGACCGCGTCGTGAAGACCTCGATCGACTGCTTCGCCTCGATGGGCGTCGTCGGCGGCGTCCTCTCCGGCAACACGTTCAACACCGTGTCGTGCGGCGGCCTCCAGAAGAACGGGAACCACGCCTGCAACCGCCTGGAGTACCTCCTCCTCGAGGCCGGCATGCGGAACGTGATGCCGCAGTCCACGCTCGCGGTCCTCTACGACGAGAAGCTCCCGGAGGACTACCTGCTGCTCGCCACCGAGTGCATCAAGACCGGCGGCGGCTACCCGGCGTTCATGAACAACCAGGTCGGCATGGAGTTCCTCAAGCACCACTACGGCCCCGAGGGGATGGACATCGAGGACGCGCGCGCCTGGGCGATCGGCGGCTGCCTCGAGACCTCGGGCTGCACCTGGAAGCCGATCACGCTGAACGGGACGACCTACTGGATCCCGGGCGGCGCCGGCCAGCCGACCTCGGTCGGCGTCCACTTCATCTCCATGCCGAAGGTCCTCGAGCTGACGCTGTGGGACGGCGTCGACCAGCGGACCGGCGAGCGCGTCTTCAAGGCCCACGGCAAGAAGCTCGCGACGTTCGACGAGCTCTGGGCCCAGTACAAGCTCTACTGGCAGGAAGCCGTCCACGTGCTGGACCTGACGAACAACATCCAGCACGACGTCTGGCGCAAGAACAACATGGCCGTCATCAACTCGTACATGAAGCCCGACTGCCTCGACAAGGGCCACCTCATCAACGAGCTCGGCTACCGCTACAACGCCACGTACAACGTCGAGTCCGCCGGCACGATCACGACCATCAACTCGATGGCGGCCCTCAAGAAGATCGTCTACGACGACAAGAAGGTCTCCCTCGACGAGTACCGGGTGGCCCTGAAGGACAACTTCGGCTTCAAGACGGCGAAGGAAGTGAACTCCTTCTCGCTCGCCGACCAGGAGAAGCGCGAGGACGGCCCCGGCAAGTGGGACAAGCTCCACTTCATGGCGCTGCAGGCGCCGAAGTACGGCAACGACGACGCCTACGTCGACAACATCCTCCTCGACTGGGAAAACTTCTTCTGCAAGGACTGCTACAACTACGAATCGCTCAATGCCAAGCCGCTCTACGCGTGCCAGATCTCGGTCTCCACGCACGGCGCCATGGGCTCGGCGACGATCGCGACGGCCGACGGCCGCCTCGCGGGGACGACTTTCGCCGACGCCTCGATGTCGGCCTTCCCCGGCACGGACCGCAACGGCCCGTACGCGCTCCTGAACTCGGCGTCGATCTGGGACCACAGCATGTCGCAGAACTCCCAGCTCAACATCAAGATCCACCCGACCGCCATCCAGGGCGAAGAGGGCGCGAGGAAGCTCCTCGACCTCACCCGGGCCTACATGCGCAAGGGCGGCTTCCACGTCCAGTACAACATCGTCGACTCCAAGGTCCTCAAGGACGCCCAGAAGAACCCGCAGAACTACCGCGACCTGATGGTCCGCGTCGCCGGGTTCACGCAGTACTGGGTCGAAATCGGCAAGCCGGTCCAGGACGAGCTCATCGCCCGCACCGAGTACGAGGGGGTTTGAAATGGAACTGATGCACCACCGCGACTGCCGCAACTTCGCCGCGGTCGACGTCGCCAAGGGGATCTGCCACCGCACGAAGAACATGGTCCCGGCCGACGGAGACCAGTGCGAGGAGTGCGTCGCCACGCCGAAGTGCAAGGGCTGCCGCAACTTCACCGCCGACAAGGTGAGGGTCGAGCTTGGCGTCTGCGAGGCCTCGACGGCCACGCCGAAGTTCTTCGCCTACCCCGACATGGTCGCCCTGACCTGCGAGATGTTCCGGGAGCAGTAATCTCAAACTGACGGACCGGGCCGGGGGTGCCGCGAGGCGTCCCCGGCCCCTCGTCCGTGTCAGCCTCCGGCGGGACGGGTTTCGGGGCCGGAGAGAGACGAAAAGAGAGAGCGCATGGAAGACAGGAAAGCCATCCTCTACGGTCGCCTGGTGGTCTTCGCCTCCTGGCTGGCCGTTTTCTGCCTCTTCGGGTACCGCGCGACCTTCGCGATCCTGAAGGGACCCATGGGCGTGACGATGGGCTGGTCCACGGCCCAGGTCACCCTCGGCTACTCGCTGATGATGGTGGTCTACGCCGTCACGGCCTACTTCTCCGGGATGATCCTCGACAAGTGGGGGACGAAGCCCGTCTACGCGATCGCCGCCGTCTTCGGCGGCCTCGGCTTCATCCTCACGTCGATGATCAGCTCGCACGCCGCGTACCTCTTCACGTTCGGCGTCCTCGGCGGCATCGCCACCGGCATGCTCTGGGTCACGTCGACGGTCTCGGTCCGCAAGTGGTACGTCGGAAAGTCGTACGCCACGATGTGGGGCTTCGCCTTCGCGGGCGCGCCGATGGCGCAGTTCGTCCTGGCGCAGGTCGTCAAGCCCAAGCTCGGCGCGGCGCAGAAGGGCCTCGACGAAGCCGTGAAGGCTCTCCTTCCGAACGCGGCAGACCTCCAGGGCAAGGAGCTCGCGACGGCGATCACGACCAAGCTCAAGGAGGCCGGCACGCTCGACGTCCCGGCCGTCAAGGCCGCCCTCGAGACCCTGACCAGCGCCTGGCGCGGCGAGATGATGATCCTCGGCGGCATCGTCTTCCTCGCGCTCGTCGTGGCGGTCATCGTGGCGAAGCAGTCGCCCGACTCCTACGGCATGAAGCCCTTCGGCGCGATGCCGGCCCCCGCCGGCGGGGGCGCCCCGGCCGCCGAGTACGAGTGGGGCGTCGGCGAGGCGTTCAGCAAGTACGCGATCTGGGCCGCGATCCTCACGTTCCTCACGTCGATGATGGCCGAGTTCCTCATCTGGACGCAGGTCGTCAGCTACTGGACGCAGGACGTCGGCTTCAGCCTGGCCAAGGCGACGCAGACCTACGCCGTCATCGGCCTCATCGGCATCTTCTCGATGCCGATCATGGGCAAGATCGCCGACAAGGTCGTGACCCTCATGGGCAACGAGGTCAAGGGGCGGAAGGTCATGCTGATGGTCGGACCGGGGACCGGCGTTCTCGCCTGTCTCTTCCTCCTCGGCACGAAGCAGGGCGACTTCTTCGCCTACGTCGCCTGCTTCATCTTTGCCGTCTACTGGGCCATCGTCCCGGGCGGCGTCGTCGGCTACACCGGCGCCGTCTACGGCCGAAAGACCCTCGGCAAGATCTGGGGTCTGGCCACCATGATCGTCATGGGGATCGGGCCGTTCCTCGGCTCGTTCATCGGCGGCTGGCTCAAGGACGTCTCGGGCAGCTACACCTACTCCATCTACTACGCGCTCGGCTCGTTCGTCCTCTCCGTCGTTCTCGCCACCACGCTCCCGCTCAAGGCGGAGCCGAAGGTGCTCGTGGCGGGGAGCCCGGCGATCGCGCCGTCGCGCGCGAGCTGAACCCGGTCCTTCCGTTCGTGCCTCCCGCCGCCGCCCGGCGGCGGGGGGCGCGTCTTTCCGGCCGGGCACGGGGGCGGGCGGGACGTCTCGCCGCGGGAGCGGAGGAAGCCATGGCAAACGGTGACACGAGGGGACTCGTCTTCGACATTCAGGGCCATTCGGTCCACGACGGGCCTGGTACGCGGACGACGGTGTTTCTCTCGGGCTGTCCCCTTTCGTGCGTCTGGTGCTGCAATCCCGAGGGGCTGTTCACCAAGCCGGTCGTCATCCGCCACGAGATCAAGTGCAAACATTGCGGACGGTGCGTCGAGGCCTGTCCGAAGAAGGCGATCACCCTGGACGAGGCGGGGAAGGCGACCTTCGACCGCGCTCTCTGCGACGTCTGCACGACCCACGAGTGCGTCCAGAGCTGCTACCACGAGGCGCTCGAAGTGAGCGGAAAGTGGACGACGGTGGACGACCTGATGGCGGTCTTCAAGCGGGACCGTCAGTTCTGGGGGAGCCGCGGCGGCGTGACCTTCAGCGGCGGCGAGCCGCTCCTGCAGCGGGAATTCATGCTGGAGGTCCTCCGGCGCTGCCGGGAGGCCCGGCTTCACGTCTGCATCGAGACGACCGCCTGCGTTTCGGAGGGATACCTCTTCGAGGTCCTGAAGAGCGTGGACTGGGTGTTCGTCGACATCAAGCAGATGGACCCGGAGCGCCACAGGGAGCTGACGGGCGTCTCCAACGAGCTGATCCTCGCGAACGTCAAGGCGCTGGCCGCGTCGGACTGGCCCGGGTTCGTCGTCGTGAGGATCCCCGTGATTCCGGGCTGCAACGACTCCGAGGAAAACATCCGGGCCACGGCGAGGTTCGTGAAGGACGCCGGGCTCGAGGTCGTAAATCTCCTGCCGTTCCACCGCCTGGGCGAGTCGAAATACCGCCAGCTGGGGAGGCAGTACGCTTTCGAGAACCACCCGGGCATGCCCGTCGAAGAGCTCGCCCCGCTCAAGGCGCTGGTCGAGGCCGAAGGGCTGACCTGCTACACCGGCTGGAAGACCCCCTTCTGAAAACGAGGAACCCAATGACGAATCGACTGATGGCCCTGGCCTGCGCGGCGCTGATCCTCGCGCCCGGCGCCCGGGCGGAAGAAGCCCGGCCCGCGCCCGTTCCGAGCCCCTGGAAGATCACCTGGGAGGTCGGCGCCGAGGAGCGCGTCCGGTCCGAGGCGCTCAATAACACCTTCGACTTCAGCGACGCCACCGACGACCACCGCCTCTGGTACCGGTTCCGGACGCGCGCGTGGGCGAAGGCGACGATCGGGAAGACGGGGGAGTTCTACGTCGGCCTCAACAACGAGAGCCGCAACACGGTCCACCCCGACACGCCCTTCAAGTGGGACGAGGTGGTCTTCGAGAACCTCTACCTCGACTGGAAGATCGACCCGTCGGTGTCCGTCCGCGTGGGCCGGCAGAACCTGATGAAGGGGGAGGGCTTCGTCCTCTTCGACGGGACGTCGGGCGACGGCTCGAGGACGGCGTATTTCAATGCCGTCGACGTGACGTTCGGCTGGAAGAAGTCGAAGGTCGAGCTGATCGGGATCTCCGACCCGGCGAAGGACTGGTACCTCCCGGTCATCAACGACAAGAACAAGCTCCTCCAGGAGTGGGACGAGGCGGCCGTCGGCCTCTACTTCACGGGCCGCGACCTGCCGAAGACGGCGATCGACGGCTACGTCTTCTGGAAGAGCGAGAAGGACGACCGCCGCGGCACGACGAACGCGCAGTTCCAGCCCGACCGCCAGCTCGGCATCCTGGGGGGCCGGGTCGTCCAGCAGCTTCCCGAGGGTTTCTCCCTGACCGCGGAAGCGGCCGGGGAGCTCGGGAGCGAGAAGCCGAAGCCGGGAGCCGCCGGCGGGAACAAGAACATCGCCGCGTGGGGCGGCTACGCGTACGCGAAGAAGGTCTTCCCCGGTTCGTGGAAGCCGTCGATCCAGGCCGGCTGGATCGGCATGTCGGGCGACGATCCGGCCACGAGGTCCAACGAGGGGTGGGACCCTCTCTTCTCGCGCTGGCCGAAGTGGAGTGAGCTCTACATCTACAGCCAGGTCCCCGAGAAGGGGGTTGCCTACTGGACGAACCTCTCCATGTGGCAGGCCGAGCTCCTCGCGAGCCCGGCGAAGTTCCTGAGTCTCCGCGGGACCTACTACTACATGAGCGCCCTCGAGGCGTTCCCCGGCAGCACGAGGGTGTTCGGCAAGGGGAAGAAGCGGGGGGACATGCTCCAGGCGCGAGCCGACGTCGTGTTCTCCAAGGCGCTCAAGGGGCACGTCCTCTACGAGTACCTCAAGCCGGGCGACTTCTACATCGGTCGCGACTCGGCCTACTTCCTGAGGTTCGAGCTGATCTACAGCTTCAAGAAGATCTTCTGAGAGACACCTGGTGATGGTCGTGCCCGGCTCCGCGGCACCCCCCGGCTTTCTGCCGTCCCCCGCGTCCGGGCATGGCCGTCCCTTTTCCAAGGTTCCCTATAATTCGAGCCGGAGGGCCGCCGCCGCGGCACCAAACCCGGTGAGAACGGTCCGCTACGATCCTGGCGACTTCCCGCCCCTTTCGCCCGGGAGCACCCTGGCCGGAGCGCTCGCCCAGGCGCTCAGGCAGGGGCGTCCGCTTCTCCCGGCAATCGACCGCGAAGGTCGCGTCATCGGGGTTTTCGATCTCCCCGGGTTCCTGGCCCGGCTCTCGCCTCGAGGGAGGTCCGACCTGGACGCGCCGGTCGGGCCGCTCCTGGAGAAGGCGCCGGTCCTCGTGTCGCCCGGGCTCGAGGACTCCTGGGCCCGGGACGGGGCGTCGGAGAGCGCGGTCGTCGTCGACGAGGCCGGCCGGTACCGCGGGATCCTCTTCCGGGACGAGGGGCCCACTCCGCCCTCCGCTCACGACCGCGTCGACGCGTGGCTTCGCCAGCTCTCCGAGGGAGTTCTGGCGGGCGTCTCCTACATGGTGGCCGTGGCCGACACCGCCGGACGGGTCGTCCTCGCAAACGCCGAGCTGCGGCGCTTCTTCGGCGAGGCGCTGGCGGGCGACGAGCCGGTCCTCCACCGGCTTTTCCCTCCGCGGGCGCTCGGCTCGGCCGGGGCCCTCGGGGGCTGGCAGGCGCCCCGCATCCACCAGCACCGGGGCCGGCTCCTCCTCGTCTTCGGCTTTCCGCTCGTCGTCGAGGGCGCGCTTCGCTACGTCACGCTGGCCATCCACGACGTCTCGGCGCTCGTCGGCGAGCAGCTCGCGCAGGCGCACGAGGACCTCGACGGGCTCCGCAGAGTCCTCGACGTCATGGTGGACGGCCTGATGGTCGTGAACCGCGACGGCGTCATCACGATGATCAACCCGAGCTTCGAGGAGATTCACGGCGTCCCGAGCGAGCGGGTGATCGGGCGCCACGTCACGGACGTGATCGAGAACACCCGGATGCACATCGTGGCCCAGACGGGGATCGCCGAGCACGGAGAGCTCCAGAAGATCGGCGAGCGGCGCGTCGTCGTCTCGCGCATCCCGCTCTACAGGGACGGGCGGTGCGTCGGCGCCGCGGGGAAGATCGACTTCACCGACCTCGGCGAGGTGAACCGTCTCGCGCACAAGGTCGAGCACCTGAAGAAGGAGCTCGAGGCGCTCCGCAGCCGCAAGGGGACGGTGGCGCCCGACGTGAGGTTCGGTTTCGCCGACATCCCGGCGCTCTCGCCGGCGAGCCGCGGGGCCAAGGAGAGCGCCATGCGGGCGGCGCCGCAGAATTCGACGGTTCTCCTCCTCGGCGAGAGCGGAGTGGGCAAGGAGGTCTTCGCCCACTCGATCCACGCCTACTCGACGAGGGCGCCCCGGCCGTTCGTGCGGGTGAACTGCTCGGCCATCCAGGAGACGCTCTTCGAGTCGGAGCTCTTCGGCTACGAGGACGGGGCCTTCACGGGCGCGCGCAAGGGGGGCAAGCAGGGGAAGTTCGAGATGGCCGACGGCGGCACCATCTTCCTCGACGAGATCGGCGACATCTCGCCGGCGCTGCAGGCCAAACTCCTGCGCGTGCTGCAGGAGCGGGAGTTCGAGCGGGTCGGCTCCGAGCAGGTCCTCAAGGTCGACGTGAGGGTCGTCGCCGCCACGAACCAGGACCTCGAGAAGCAGGCCGACGACGGACGCTTTCGCAGGGACCTCTACTACCGCCTCTCGGTCATCCCGATCCGGATCCCGCCGCTTCGGGAACGGCGCGAGGACATCCCCGAGCTGATCCGCGTCTTCTGGGAGGACCTGAGGAAGCGGCACGGCATCTACCACAAGGCGCTCTCCCCGGAAGCGCAGAAGCTGCTGGATCGCTACGAGTGGCCGGGGAACATCCGCGAGCTGCACAACGTCCTCGAGCGGGCGCTGACGATCGTCGTCGAGCCGACGATCAGCGACGAGCAGGTCCGGATGATCATGGCGGGCGCCCGGGAGAGCCGGGAGGACTTCTGCCTCTCGGAGGACTGCGGGCTCGCCGATCTCGTCGAGCAGACGGAGCGCCGCGCCCTCGGCTTCGCCCTGGCGCGGACGAACAACAACAGGCTCCAGGCGGCGAAGCTCCTGAAGATCTCCCGCGCGCTCCTCTACAAGAAGCTGCACGCGTACGGGATCGCGTGAGCCCAGGCACCGCCGGTGCCGGGAGAAAGTGACCCATGCCGAAGTGGCTTTGCGACACGTGCAGCTTCATGGTGGAGACGGAAGGGAAGACGCCTCCCCCCGCGGAGGGAATGAAGCCGACCCCCTGGGACCTTCCCGAGAGCTGGGCCTGCCCCATCTGCGGGAGCGCCCGCGAGGCGCTGAGTCCCCTGGACCCGGCCGAGCTCCTCACCCGGGCCGCCTGCAACCGCTACAAGTGACGCGGTGGGAATGCCCGGGATCGCGTCGCTGCCCGTCGCGGCGCCGGTGGGACAGCGCCCCCGGCGCGTCCTGAAGGTCGTTTTCGGCCTCGACTGCCCGGGGAGCTGCCCGTACTGCGCGCTGAAGAAGTCGGGCGGGTTTCCGCGGGCGCGCCGGACCCGTCTCGACCCTTCGATGGCCGAGCCGAAGATTCGTCAGGCGGCCGAGAAGTACGAGATCTCGGGGCTGGAGGTGGGCGCCGGGGAGACGTTCGACCAGCCGGAGCTCTGGGAGTGGCTTCTCGCCCTGAACGGGCGCGGGCTGAACGTCCCGGTCATGGCGTTCACGGGGGGGCTCTCGAAGCAGACGCCCCGGGTCCTCGACGCGATCGCGGCCTCGCCGGCTCCGGTCCTCCTCCTCTTCTCCTACGACGGCCGTCGTTCCGAGCGGAACGAGGGGAACTGGCGGGAGGTCGAGGCGGCGTTCCGCACGGCCAAGGCCCGTCTCTCCGGCGTACCCCACGTCACCCTGAAGCTGACGGCGTGCGTCACGCCGCGGGATACGCGGCACCTGGGAGAGAGCTTCCGTTCGCTCCTCGATCTCGACCCGGTGCCCTTCGCCTTCCGGCCCCTGAAGCGCTCCTTCAACGAAGAAGAGAGGGAGGAGTTCGTCCGGCAGCTCGCCTCTTTCCTCGACGAGGCCGCGGATCGGGGGGTGCGGCTCCTCCGCGCTCCGGAATCCGGAGGCTGGCACGTCGGTCTGAAGCGCGACTGGACCTGCCACCGGCTCGGCGTCAGTCTCCTTCCCGACGGCCGGTTCACCGACTGCTACGTCACCTGGTACTGCTCCGACTTCCCGACCTGGCGGACCCTTCCGTCCCTCGAGGGGCTCGACCGTTTCTTCACCGAGGCCGAAGCGCCCGCACCGGCCTCCTGTTCCCGATGCCTCGACGTCTTCGACCTCTGCAACCTCTGCCCCGCGGGGCTCGCGGACTTCCGGCGGTCGACGGGAGAGTCTTTCTACGACGGCGGCTTCTGCCGGATGGTGAACCGCGCCTCCCTCCTCCTCCTCGGGAAGGCTCTCGAGGAGCGACCGGGGCTCGAGGTGGTCGTTCGCAGAGGAGCCGTCGAAACCCGCCTTCGGCTCGAAGGGCGGGGGCTCGTCCTCTCGGGGCCGAACGGGAACCCGCCCCTCTTCGTCGACCCGCGCGACGGGCATACGATGCTTCCCGTCGCCTGACGGAAAGGAGAACGCGATGGACCACGCCGCCGACCGCGCCGCTCTCGTCTCGTGTGGCCGGAGGCTCGACGCCCTCGGTTTCGCGCCCGCGACGGACGGAAACGTCTCGGTCCGCCTCGGTCCTCGCGCGTTCCTCGTCACCCCGGCGGGGCGTGAGAAAGGCGGGCTCTCGCCGGACGAGCTGCTGCTCGTCGACCTCGAGGGAGCGGTCGTCGAAGGAGAGGGTCGCCCCTCGACCGAGACGCCGATGCACCTCCTCTGCTACCGGCGGCGGGGGGACGTCGGGGGCGTGGTGCACGCGCACCCGCCGGTGGCCACCGCCTTCGCCGCGGCGGGGGTCTCCCTCGACGCCCCGGTCATACCCGAGATCGTCCTGACCGTCGGAACGATCCCGCTCGTCCCCTACGCGACGCCGGGAACGGAAGAGCTCGCCCGGGCGCTCGAGCCCTTCGTCGACGACCACGACGCCTTCCTCCTCGCGAGCCACGGCGTCCTGACGCTCGGCCGCGACGTGAGGGAGGCGCTGCACCGGATGGAGCGCGTCGAGCACCTCGCGAAAGTCACTCTCGCCGCACGCCTCCTCGGAGGACCGCGCCCGCTGACCGACGCACAGGTCGTCTCGCTCTTCTCCGGCGGCGTGTCGCCTTCGATGTGAGCCGGGCGTTCGCTACACTCCCGGGATGAGGTCCGGCCTCCTCGCCCGCTTCCGCCGTGTCTGGGCGGCGATCCCGCGGTGGGCGCTCTGGGGGGCAGCCGGCCTCGTCGTATTCCTGGCGGTCTCCTTCGCACTCGTGGTCGCGTACTACGACCGCGTCGTGACCCGGACGATGGAGGGCCGGCGCTGGAGCATTCCGACGCGCCTCTATTCCGACGTCTGGGTTCTCCAGCCCGGTGACGCCCTCGGTCCCGACGACGTCGAGAGGCGTCTCGCGCGCCTGCGCTACGCCCCGGTTCCCGCGCCGCCCGTCACCGGCGGGCGGTACCTCCTCTCCCGGAGCCGCCTGGTCGTCGGCGTCAATCCACGGGAGACGGCCTATGGCCGCTTCCCGGGGATGCTCGCGAGGATCGACTTTTCCGGGAGGCGGATCGCCGGCCTCAAGCGCGAGTCCGACGGTTCCCCGCTTCCGTACGTCGTCTTCGAGCCGGAGGTCGTCGGCTCCGTCTTCGACCAGAAAATGGAGGACCGGACGCTCGTCCGCCTCGCCCAGGTGCCGAAGGTCGTCCTCGACGCGATCCTGACGACCGAGGACCGGGACTTCTTCACGCACGCGGGACTCTCCCCGAAGCGGCTCGTCGGCGCCGTCCTCCAGAGCGTGGCACGGGGACGATCGGTGAGGGGGACGAGCACGCTGACCCAGCAGCTCGTCAAGAACCTCTTCCTGACCCCCGAGCGGACCCTTCGCCGGAAGGCCGTCGAGGCGCTTCTCGCCGTCATCCTCGACGCGAAGTACGGCAAGGAGGAGATCCTCGAGGCCTACCTCAACGAGATCTACCTCGGGCAGCGCGGGTCGGTCTCGGTGACCGGGGTCGAGGAGGCGGCCCGGTTCTATTTCGGCAAGCCCGTCTCGCAGCTCGACCTCCCCGAAGCCGCGATGCTCGCCGGACTCATCTCCTCCCCCGGGCGATTCTCGCCGTTCCGCAACACCGAGAGAGCCCAGGCGCGCCGCGCGCTCGTCCTGAAGGGGATGCTCGACGAGAAGAAGATCGACCGCGCCGCCTACGACGCGGCCCTGGCGGCGCCGCTCACGCGGGTCAGCAAGCCGGTGGCGGGCATCGAGGCGCCGCACTTCGTCGACTTCGTCCTGACGCAGGTGAAGGAGTCGCGCAGCGACCTCTCGGGGGCGGGCCTCTCCCTTTACACGACTCTCGACCCCGACATGCAGGCCGCGGCGCAGGCGGCGGTCCTGTCCGGCCTCGAGGAGCTCGAGAAGAAGTTCAAGAGGCTCCGGACGAAGGAAGGGACGGAGCCGCTCCAGGCGGCGCTCATCGCGCTCGACCCGCACACCGGCTCGATCCGGGCCCTCGTCGGCGGGCGGGACTACCAGGTGAGCCAGTTCAACCGTGTCGTCCAGGCGAGGCGTCAGCCCGGGTCGCTCTTCAAGCCGTTCGTCTACCTCGCCGCGTTCGAGAGGCGGGACCTCGTCCCGCCCGTCACGCCGATCACCATCCTCCAGGACTCGCCGATCGCCCTCGTCTTCGGCAAGACCGAGGAGGAAACCTGGTCGCCGCGCAACTACGACGGCCAGTTCCGGGGACCCGTGACCGTCCGCTACGCTCTCGAGCACTCGCTGAACATTCCCACCGTCCGGCTCGCGGTCTGGGAGACGGGAGGAGGCAAGACGCTCCTCTCCGACGTCATCGTGGCGGCGCGCAAGGCGGGGATCACGTCGCCGATGAAGGCCTACCCCTCGCTCGCCCTCGGGGCCTTCGAGTGCACGCCGATGGAGATCGCCGCGGCCTATTCCGTCTTCGCCAACGGCGGCATCCTCGTGAAGCCGAACTCCCTCCTCGGCCTCGTCGGTCCCGAAGGGAGGCGGATAGACCGGAAGGACGTCCCCCTGCAGCGCGCGGCCGATCCCGCCGCCGTCTCCGTGCTCGACTCGATCCTCCAGGGGGTGGTGAACCGTGGCACGGGGGCCTCCGCTCGCGGGCGCGGGGCGCAGGGAATCTTCGCGGGGAAGACCGGTACGACGAACGACGGGCGCGACGCCTGGTTCATCGGCTTCTCCCCCCGCCTCCTCGTGGCGGTCTGGGTCGGCTTCGACGACAACCGCGGCCTGAACCTCTCCGGGTCGACGGCCGCCGTCCCGATCTACGCCGATTTCGCGCGCCGCCTCCCGTCCCACTTCTTCGAGGAGCCGTTCCCCGAGGTGCCCGGTGTCGTCACCGCCTCGGTCGACCCGACGACGGGGATGCTCGTCACGGAAGACTGCCCCACCTCCATCAACGAGCAGTTCCTCTCGGGGACGCAGCCGACGGAACGCTGCACCGTCCACGGGGGCGGGAGCCCGGCGCCAGCGGGGGGGCCGGGACTTCCTCCGGTCGATGGGGCCGAAGGGCCCCGGTGACGGGTTCGCGCTTCACGGTCCCGGGCGTCGATCTCGACCTGGTGGCCCGGAGCCACGGCTGGTACGACCTCCCGCCGTTCGCGTGGGACGAGGAGAGAAGGCGCCTCTCGTTCGTCTTCCTCCACGGCGGGGAGCCGGTGCGGGTCCACTTCACGGCCCAGAGCGGCGGGGTCGGCGTGACGTCCCCCGCGCCGGCAGCGGCGGTGAGGCCCGTCGTCGCCCGCGTCCTCGACCTCGCGACCGACCTGGCGCCGTTTCACGCCCTCTGCGCGGCGCGTCGTGGCGAGGGGTTCGGGTGGATGGCCGACCGGCGGGCCGGGCGGATCCTCCGCGCCCCGACGCTCTTCGAGGACGCCGTCAAGGTCCTCTGCACGACGAACTGCTCGTGGTCGCTGACGAAGGCGATGGTGACCCGGATGATCGCGGCCTTCGATCGCGGCGGCGCCTTCCCCGACGCGGCGTTTCTCGCCTCGCTTCCCGAGGGGCGGCTGCGCGAGGAGCTGAAGGTCGGCTACCGGGCCCCCTTTCTCCACGCCTTCGCCGGGCGCGTCGACTCGGGAGCGCTGGACCTTTCCACGTGGGAGGCCCCATCGCGCCCCGACACGGACGTCATGGACCTCATTCGCGCGGAGAAGGGATTCGGACCGTACGCGGCGGAAACCCTCTTGCGCCTTCTCGGCCACCATGGGCACCTCGGCCTCGACTCCTGGTCGCGAAAGAAGGTCGCCGAGCTCCGTTTTCGGGGCCGGATCGTGAAGGACGCGCGCGTCGTCCGCTTCTACCGGCCGTTCGGGCGCTTCGCCGGGCTCGCGTTCTGGCTGGACGTGACGCGGGACTGGCACGCCGGGGGAGAGACGCTCTGGCCGTGAGCGGGGCGCGCCGGTCCGGCGGGGCGCCGGCGGAGCGCGAGGCTCCTACAATGGCCCTTCGGAGGATTCCATGAAGAAAGCGCCCGGTCCGTTCCGGAAGTTCGTCGAGACCTACCCGGAGTGCGGCATGACCTACGAGGCGCTCGCCGTGGCGAGCCGGGAAGCCGCGGGTTTTGCGGAGAAGGACGCCGAGCTCCTCAAGCTGGCTCTCTCTCTCGGATCGCGCCTCGAGGGGGCGGCCCACTCGCACGCCCGGCGCGCGCTGGAGGCGGGCGCGTCGGCGACCGAAGTGAGGGGCGTCGCCCTCCTCGGGCTGACGACGCTCGGCCTGCCGCACACGATGATGGGGACTTCCTGGATCGAGGACGTCCTTTCTGTGGCCGAAAAGACCGAGGCGAAGGCGGGGAAGAAGTCGGCGAAGGCCGCGAAAAAGGCGAAGAAGGGGAAGTAACCGTTCCGGGAGAGGTCCAGATCCCGGTCGCGCGGGGGCTTTCGTCCGGGCGGTGCAGGGGCGCGCGCTGCCGCCGCGAGCCCCTTTTCGAGAAGGAAATCCGACCAAGAACGACCTTCAGCGGACTTCCCTGGCCGTGGGTCGCCTGCTGGGCCACACGCCCCTCCTCGCGCTCGACTTCCGGTACCGGGGAGAGCCGCGGCGGATCCACGCCAAGGCCGAGAGGTTCAACTTCACGGGAAGAATCAAGGACCGGATGGCTTTTCACATCCTGCGAACGGCCTACGAGAGCGGCGCTCTCGTTCCGGGGGCGCCGATCGCGGAGGCCACCAGCGGCAACACGGGGATTTCCTTCTCGGCCCTCGGTCGCGCGATCGGCGTCTGTCCGGCCTGTGTCGCGGGCAGGGCCGGCGCCTGCGGCTGCTCCGCGGATCAGGTCCCCGCGGGACGGGCCGAGGTCCTTTCGACCAGGGCGTAAGGGATTCACCCGTCGCTCTTCGGTGTCTGGGGATGAAGCGGCAAGGCCCCGGACGCCTTTCGGCGGCCGGGGCCCGGAAACGGGAGAGGTCGTAAGGCTCAGGCTTCGGGGGTCGTCTCTTCGTGGATGACGACGAACTGGCGGGAGAAGGCGTCCCAGGCCTTGTCGTCGAGGGAGGCGGCAGAGCCCTTGCCGGGGAGGCCGCCGTCGGCCATGACGGGGACGGAGGCCATGGAGCCGAGGAGGGGACCATGAAGTCGGCGAGGCGGTGGAGCTCTTCGCGGAGGAAGAGGGTGGCGGCGCCGATGCGCAGGGGAGTGATGGCGGCGGTGGTCGCGGGTCCGATGAGAGGCGACTCAGCCGGCGCCGTGCAGGGGTCGCGGACGACGGCGTTGGTCGCTCCGTCCTGGCGTTGGCCGCCATGAAGGTGCCAGAGGCGGGGAGGGAATGACGAGCTTGCGGCCCTTGACGGTGAGGGTGAAGAGGCTGGCCGCGCTCGATGGAGGCGCCCTGGGCGGGGACGTCGACCTTGTCGATCTGGCCGACGGCCTCGGCGAGGAAATCGTCGATGCCGACGCGGAGGCGGCCGTCGGAGGTGATGCGCAGCCAGGTGTGGGCGGTGTCGAGGAAGACGCCCTGGGGAGGCTGGGGCAGCTTCATCGCCACGATCGGCTGAAGCGCTGGCGGCGACGGTCCGGGCCTGACGGTGGAGGACGAGGCTGTCGACGGCGAGGGCGACGACGATGGTGAGGATGACGAGCAGTGCGACCATGATGCCTCCTGTGGGGTGCGTCCGATGTCTCTCGGCCCCGTTTCACCAGGAGTTAACGCAAGGCCGCTGCCAGACTCGAAGTGAACTTCGTAAAGCATTCTGAACAAATGCCTTGCGTAGATTCGACGTCCAGTCGTCCCAGTCGGGCCCTGATGAACTCCTCAACGCCGCGGAGAGAGGAGTTGTTCGTCAAATTGTTGAAGAGAAATGGTTTCCGGCCATTTCATCAGGGTCTGGCCGGAAGTGCGACGGGCGATGAGATTCGCAACGCCCCGAGCTCGCGGGGAGTTCGGTCGTCGTCAGCGCGGAGGCGAGGAGCCAGGCGGAGGCTGTGACCCGGCGACGGGGCGGAGACGGGACCTGTCCAGCTCTCCGAGCAGCTGATCGACGAGGAGCCCTGCCAGCTTCGCGTACCCGGTGCCCGTCAGGTGGACGCGATCCGGCTGAGCGAGGCGCGCGGCCGCCCACCGGTCGATCGCGCCGTCCCCTCCCATCGCGGCCTTCGCGTCCCAGAAAGCGCATCCCGTCTCCTGCGCGGCCTCTCGGAGGGCCCGGATGACGAGGGGCTCGTTGCGGTTCAGGAGCGCGCGCGGCGCCCTGCGCCCGCGCGCGCCCCGGTCGACCGGCCCCGTGACGAGGACGGGCATCTCCGGCGCCGCCGCGCGGAGGCCGGAGAGCACCCTCACGCACTCGGCCCGGTAGTCCTCGAAGACGAAGTCGGTCCGCCCGATGTCGTTCGTGCCGTACGACACGATGGCGAGGCCCGGCCGCGCGTGCGAAAGGAGCGCGGAGAGGAGCGGCGCCGACCATTTCGCCAGGGCGGTGATCTCCGCGCCGTTCACTCCGAGGGCGTCGATCAGGACGCCGGACCGCCCGCTCGCGAGGTCGACTCCGAGGATGCGGGCGAGGCCGCCGCACGCGTCGCGGATCTCGATCCGGTGCGGACCCTCGGGGAGCGGCTCCGCGTTCGAGATCCGGGCGAACTGAGCCGGCCCCCCTTCGACGGGATCCACGTCGAGGATCGAGCAGAGGTCGGACTCGTCTGTCGGGTCGGACGAGCCGTCGAGGGTCCCGGCGAATACGGTGACCCCGTCGACCGCGATGGAGACGCAGCTGGAGGGGGCGAGGCTGAGGATCTGGGCCTCGAAGACGCGGAAGTCGCCCTCGAGCGCGGCGGGCTGGGTTCCGGGGGCCGGGACCAGGGCGACTCCCGAGAGTCCGTAGAGCCCGTCCTTCGGGTCCGGGCCGAGACCGGCGGTCTCCCAGCCCTCGGCTTTCGGGCTCCTCGCCAGAGCGTGACGGAAATACCGCCAGGGGCGGCCAGGCATCACGTAGCCCGGTCCGGCGTCGCCGAATCGCCCCTGCAGGCGTCGCCGGATCTCTCCCGTCCAGTAATCCGCCGCCACGTGCGAGTCGCCGAAGTGGAGGATTCGGACGACGTCCTCGCCCAGATCCTGGCTTCCTGCCGGGGGAAGGGTGGAAAGCCCTTCGAAGAACGACTCGAGAGCCTCCGGGTGTTCGATCGGCACGGGGGCGACCACGGGGGCGCGGGCGGGTTTCGTCGTCCGCGGCTTCACCGTTCGTGGGTTCGCGGGCCGCCGTTTCACCGGCCGGCGCTTCGGGACGGGGGTCGCCGTGGCGCGCACCCGCTTTGCCGACGACTTCTTTCGGGCGACCGTGCCCGAAGCCGACTCGGCGCTCGGCGTGAGGAGCGTCGCCGCGAAGAGGGCGGCCCCGAGAACGAGGAGGGGGAATCCCTTCAAACTCTCGAGACTCCCTGCCGGCACCGGCTCCGCCTGCCGTCTCCCGCGGTCCGGGAGGCGCCGAGAAGCTCCCCCACTCTCAGGCCGGGAGCCGGGCGGAGGAGTACGACTCGATCCCGGCGAGCGTCTCTGGCCTGCGCGGGGTGGGATCCGCGTCGGGAGCCGGGACCCCGGGGGTCTCCTCGAGCCGGGCGATGGCGTCCGTGACGTTCTTCATGCGCGACAGCCGATGATAGACCGACCGGTCGGCCCGACCCCGCCCCCGCGGGAGGGGACGGGGCGACCTTGCTATCCTCCCGGGACGCAGATCAGAGACCTGGATGTCGATGACTGCTGCAGGCTGTGGAGCGGAGCGTGTCGATTCGATTCCTGAAACGTGCGACAGCCGTCCTGAGCCTCTGGCTCTCGGCGACCTGCCTCGCAGAGGAGGCGGCCCCGGCTCGCCACGAGGCCGTGCCCTCCCTCCTGGAGAGGGCGAAGGCGTACGTCGGGGTTCCCTACCGCTATGGGGGAGCCTCGCCCTCGGGGTTCGACTGCTCGGGGTTCGTGCGTTTCGTCTTCCGGGGTATCGGTGTCGCGCTGAACCGCTCCTCGCGATCGATGGCGACCCAGGGGGCCAGGGTGGCGCGTGGGGAGATCCAGCCCGGGGACCTCCTCTTCTTCCGGACCCTCGGAAGCGGATCAGCCACGTCGGGATCTACCTCGGGGAGGGGCTGTTCATCCACGCGGGCTCCAGGGGAGGGCCAGGCCAGCGAGGCGTGAAAGTCGCCCGGCTCGACAGCGCGTACTACGACCGGCGGCTCGTCCAGGCCCGTCGGGTCGTGCCGCGCGACGGACCCGAAGCGAGACCGGAAGAGCCCACGATCCAGACCGCTCCCGGGGCGGATGCCACTGGTGAGGTCGGACCGACGCAATGAAGCTCGTCCGGGCCCTGTCGGTCCTCCTGGGATTCTCCCTCCCCGGAATGGCCACGGAGCCCACGGGGGACGTCCGGATGGTGACGATCGCCGCCGTGGGAGACACGATGGTGGGATCGGTCTACCCGACCCGCGCCGCACTTCCCCCTGCGGCCGGCCGGAGGGTCTTCGAGCGAGTCCGGGAGCTGTGGGCCGGAGCGGACGTCGTCACGGGCAATCTCGAAGGGACGATCTCCTCGGATCCCGCGGCGGCCCGGGCGCTCGGAAAGAACTCCTACCGTTTTCTCATGCCTCCCGAGAGCCTGGCCATCTACAGGGAAGCCGGCTTCAACGTCCTCTGCGTGGCGAACAACCACGCCATGGATGCGGGGCCTTCGGCCCGTGCGGCCACGCTCGCGGCCCTGGACGAGGCCGGCCTCGCGCACGGAGGGAGCCTGGTCCGGCCCGCCACCGTCGTCACGACGGCCAGCGGCGTCAGGGTGGGATTCGTCGCCGCGGCTCCTCACGTGGGCTGCTTTCCCCTCGACTCCGAAGCGGTCGCGGAGAAGGTGAGGGAGCTGAAGGAGAAGGAGGGCTGCCAGCTCGTCCTCGTCTCCATGCACGCGGGGGCGGAAGGGGAGAAGGCCCTCCACGTTCCGGGGACGGTGGAGCTCTTTCTCGGCGCCAATCGCGGGAACGTCACCGCGTTCGCCCGGGCCGTGGTCGACGCGGGAGCGGATCTCGTGATCGGCTCCGGCCCCCACGTCCCGAGGGGGATGGAGGTCTACAAGGGGCGGCTGATCGCCTACAGCCTCGGGAACTTCGCGACGTGGGGCACTTTCAACGTGCTCGGGCCGAGCGGGCTCGGGTTCGTGCTGCAGGTGGTGCTCTGCGAGGACGGAACCCTGGTGGGACTCCGGATCCGCTCCACCCGCCAGGACAAGGGGTCGGCAGCCTGGGCCGCTGGAATCGCCGCCGAGCCGGATCCGAACGACGGGGCCCGAAAGCTGGTCGAGAGGTTGTCGAGGGAAGACTTCCAGACGGAGATCGCCCGCTACTACCTTCCGGACGGAGACGGGCCGTGGCCGCCGTCCCCGAACCCGACTCCGGATCCATCGCCCTGAAGCCCTGAAGCCCTGAAGACCAGAAGGCCCCGGACACCGTTCGGCGGCCGGGGCCCGGAAACGGGAGAGGTCGTAAGGCTCAGGCTTCGGGGTCGTCTCTTCGTGGGTGACGACGAACTGGCGGGAGAAGGCGTCCCAGGCCTTGTCGTCGAGGGAGGCGGCGGAGCCCTTGCCGGGGAGGCCGCCGTCGGCCATGACGGGGACGGAGGCCATGGAGCCGGAGGGGACCATGAAGTCGGCGAGGCGGTGGAGCTCTTCGCGCAGGAAGTGGGTGGCGGCGGCGCCGATGCGAAGGGGGGCGATGGCGGCGTGGTGGTCGCGGGTCCAGATGGAGGCGACCCAGCCGGCGCCGTAGGGGTCGCGGACGACGGCGTTGGGGTCGCTCTGGGTCCTGGCGTTGGCCGACATGAAGGTGCCGGAGGCGGGGGAGGGGATGACGAGCTTGCGGCCCTTGACGGTGAGGGTGAAGAGGGGCTGGCCGCGCTCGATGGAGGCGCCCTGGGCGGGGACGTCGACCTTGTCGATCTGGCCGACGGCCTCGGCGAGGAGTCGTCGATGCCGACGCGGAGGCGGCCGTCGGAGGTGATGCGCAGCCAGGTGTGGGCGGTGTCGAGGAAGACGCCCTGGGGGAGGCTGGGGCAGCTTCATCGCCACGATCGGCTGAAGCGCTTCGGCGGCGACGGTCCGGGCCTGACGGTGGAGGACGAGGCTGTCGACGGCGAGCGCGAGGACGATGGTGAGGATGACGAGCAGTGCGACCATGATGCCTCCTGTGGGGTGCGTCCGATGTCTCTCGGCCCCGTTTCGCCAGGAGTTATCGCAAGGGTGCTGCCAACCGAGGAGTATCAGCAGCAAGTGCTTGCGGGAGAGTCAGTAACATGGCTATGTCCGCAAATCTCCGTCGGTCGCCCTGATGAACTCTTCAACGCTGGACCGTTGATTGACATAGCTGGTAATTTATTGCCTTGGAGTAACTTGCGCGATCCTGTCTGGACAGCTTGGAGGGTCTGACGGAACTGGTGAGATTCGCAACATCCCGGCGGGCTGGGGCGCGAGCGGACTTCGGCGGGGATCTCGACGAGACGTTCCCGGAAAACCATTCCTGCCGGAGGCACGTAGAACTTGATGGAAGCTCCGCGCGGAAGGTCTGCGAGCCCGAGGTCGCGTAAGCCCTCGCTCTCCTCGCCCCCCCCCCAACGCACCCTCGTGGCCCGGCCGGAAACGCGGAGTTTCCTTTTTCAGCTCCTCCCCGTTTCGTGCCGCGGCCTTCGACTTCAGCGAAGGCCGATCAGCTTGTGCGTCTGGAGGCTGAGGCGCCACCGGGGATGGGCGAGGCACCAGGCCGTGGCGAGCGCGACGTTCCTGTCCCGGTCCGGCCCGTCCATCGGCTGGAGGAAGAACGCGCCGAACGAGAGGCGTTCGTACCGCCCGGGCTCCGCTCCGGCCTGGGGGTAGACGAGCTTCAGCTCGTGGCCCTCGGTCAGGACGAGCTCGACCCCCGCCTTGGGGCTCACCGTGATCCAGTCGAGCCCGGGGGGTGCGGCGCGGGTGCCGTTCGTCTCGACGGCGATCTCGAATCCCTCACGGTGGAGCGCCGAGACGAGCGCGTCGTCGACCTGAAGGAGCGGCTCGCCTCCGGTGCAGACGACGAGAGGCCGGCCGCCGTCGGGCTTCCCGGCGGCCCAGACGGCCGCCACCGCCTTCGCCAGAAGCGTCTCGTCGGGGAACCGGCCGCCGCCGGTGCCGTCGACGCCGACGAAGTCGGTGTCGCAGAAGCGGCAGGTTGCCGTCGCGCGGTCCTCCTCGCGTCCCGACCAGAGATTGCATCCCGCGAAGCGGAGGAAGACGGCGGCGCGTCCCGTCTGCGCCCCCTCCCCCTGAAGCGTGGCGTAGATCTCCTTGACCGCGTAGCTCACTTCTATGGCCCCGTCTGCTCGAGCGCCGGATCGGCGACACCGGCCTCGCGGAAGCCCTTCGCCCGGAGCTGGCAGGAGTCGCAGCGGCGGCACGGCACGCCCTCCGGGGAGGGGTCGTAGCAGCTGAGCGTGAGCCCGTAGTCGACGCCGAGGGCGAGCCCGGTCCGGATGATCTCGGCCTTCGACATCTCGATGAGCGGTGCGCGCACCCGGAAACGGCCCGTCCCCTCGACACCTGCGCGGGTCGCGAGGTTCGCCATCGTCTCGAACGCGGCGACGTACTCGGGGCGGCAGTCGGGGTAGCCGCTGTAGTCGAGCGCGTTGACTCCGACGAAGAGGTCGAACGCCCCGAGGACCTCCGCCCAGGCGAGGGCGAAGGAGAGGAACACGGTGTTGCGCGCCGGGACGTAGGTGATCGGGATGCCGTGCGCCATCTCGTCGGCGGGGCGGTCCTTCGGGACGTCGAGGTCGGCGGTGAGGGCCGACCCGCCGAAGAGGCCGAGGTCGATCGTCGCGACGACGTGCCGCTCGGCCCCGAGCGCCTTTGCGACCCGGCCGGCCGCGGCGAGCTCGAGGGCGTGCCGCTGGCCGTAGCGGAAGCTGAGGGCGTACGGGGCGAAGCCGTCGCGCCGGGCGAGGGCCAGGACGGTGGCCGAGTCGAGGCCACCGGAGAGGAGGACGACGGCGGGGGGGCGCGGCATCGGGCGCGTCATACCACGCCCGCTCCGCGTGCGGCGGCGTCGTAGAGGTCGCGCAGCGTCTCGCGGACGTTTCCGCCCCGGCGCGCGAAGGCGGCGCGCGCGAGCGGGCGGAAGGCCGGGTCGTCCGAGAGCTCGGCGGCGAGCTCCTCGGCGAGGTCGGGTGTCGGTGCGCAGCGGACGAGAGTCGGGAGGATCGTCGCGCGGTGGGAGGTGACGATGAGGAGAGCCGGGCGGCGCGAGCGGACGAGGAGCCGGAGCCAGGAGAGAGGGCCGAGCCGCCCGGCGCCGTCGACGAGAAGGGCGTCGCCGCCCGCGGCGCGCGACCCCCGCCGAAGAGACGACCGCACCCAGCCGCCGGCGAGCTCGAGGAGAGCGTCGCTTCCGAACCCTTGGCGACCCCTCCCAGCGCAGGCCGCGACGTCTCCGCCGAACGGAACCGGAGCGCCTCGAGCCGGTGGGCGGCGAACGGGTTGTCCGCGGGACGCATCAGGGCTCGATCCGCGGCAGGCGGATCTCCCCGGCCGTAGGAGAGACGACGAGAACGAGGAGAACGGCCTCGTTCGAAGGGAGGACGACGGCCCAGCGCCCACGCGGAATGAGAGGAAGCCCACGGATCGGCCGGGAGCTGAAACCGGAACGGGCGGCGCGACTCGGAGGGGGGCGGATTCCCCAGACGGAGGCGGTCGACGACCGTCACGTCGCGGTCTCCCTTGCCGCTCGTGTGCCAGAAGAGCCGCAGCTCGATCGCCTTCGCCGGCTCGTCCAGGCTCCACGAGAGGCTTCCTTCGATCCGCTCTCCGGGCCGGAACGCCGTCCGTCCCTCGTCGGTCTCGATTCCGATCATCCGCCGAACCTCCCGGGAGCAACCGGCGGTAGGACGGTGAACTCGTACTCCTCCTTCACGTCGTCCGTTCCCTGGATCCGCGCGGTAAGGCGAAGGAGCCAGACGACGCGGTTCGAGGGGGCCGACAGGGTCGGCACGGTGCCGGACGGCACGTGGAAGGTCGTCGCACCAGTCGTCGCCTCGAACGGATCGGGCGTTCGCACGACGTCGGAGCGGTGGAAGAGGGTGCGGTCGGTGACGCGGTCGGTTCCCCTGGAATAGGTCGCTTCCTCGCTCCCTTCCAGGGTCACCTGGAGGGAGGAGAGAGAGCGGGTCCGCCCCTGGAACCCCCACGAGAGACGCGCATCGGAACCGAGGCGAATCGTCGCCGGTTCCAGGGTCAGGACCGGCCGCGGGGCCGCCAGTCCACGCAGCGTCTTCAGGAAGGCCCAGAGGAGGGCGAGTCCGACGAGGACGAAGGGGACGAGGAAGAGCGTCGCGAACCACGGTCCCTCGCCGGCGATCCAGTCCCTGCTGGCCAGTGTGACGAAGGTGGCGACGATTCCGTTCCAGAAGAGGGCGACGCAACCGGTTCCCGCGGCGCGGACCCCGGCGCCCTGCTTCGGCTTCAGCGTGAGGGGGCCTTGAACGGAGGCGGACGGCTCCGGCGGCTTCGGGAGAGACTCTCCCCGGAATCTCGCTTCCCTCTCCTCCCTCTTTCGCTTCTCGTCCCGGCGGCTCCGGATCACCCACCAGATGCCCCCGGCACCAGCGAGGATGAAGGGGAGCGGAAACAGGCCGGACCAGGCCCACGAGCCGAGCCCGCGGTCGATGACGGCTTCCGACGGGTCGTCCGGGTTCACGACGCAGGTCGTTTCCGTGCCGGCCGGGTACCGGGCGACGATCGCCCTCTTTGCCCTCCTCCCGCTCGACGGACGCGGCTCGAAGTCGTAGCGGCCGGATTCGTACCTGACCCCTCCGAACTCGTAGCGGTACCGGATCGCGACGCTGAAGGTGTCGGTCTCGTCGCCGGCGTGGCGCTTCACCTCGCTCGACAGGACGAGGCAGGGCGCCTGGATCCACGAACGGGCCCGGACGGAGTTGCGCAAGGGTTCCCACAGGAATGTCTTTCCCGCCAGGAGCCCGACGACGAGGAAGACGGCGAAGAACGGGACGAGGCACCCCGGAGGGGTGCTCGAACGCGGCTTCGTGTCGGAGAGGGGCTTCTCCCTCTTCTTGCGGGTCACTCTGGGGGAGAGTGTGCCCCGGAGGCCTCGCTCGCGTCGAGCGTCGCGGCCCGGAAGCACTCCCCGAGATTCGCCGCGACGAGGTCGACCCCGTGCGAGTCGAGCTTGCCCGCCTCCACGAAGAGGCGGAGCTGGGCGAGGATCTCCTCGGCCCCGAGAGGGCCCCGGTAGGGGCGGTTCTGCGCGAACGCCTGGAAGACGTCGGCGATGGCCAGGAGGCGGGCGGGAAGCGGGATCTCGCCGGCCCGTATCCGGAACGGGTAGCCTTTCCGGCGGAGCCCTTCGTGGTGGTAGCCGGCCCAGCCGGCGATCTCCCGAAGCGGCTCGACCCGGCTGAGGATCTGGAACGTCTCGAAGGCGTGGCGCTCGATCGTGGCGAACTCCCCCTCGTCGAGGGGAGCGACCTTATCGAGGACTTCGTCGGGAACGCGGAGCTTCCCGAGATCGTGGAGGAGGCCGGCGAGCTGGAGCCGCGCGCAGGTCGCCTCGTCGAGGCCGTCGAGGCGTCCGAGGAGGGAGGCGAGGCGCGCGACGGCGGTGGAATGAGAGGCCGTGAAGAGGCTCTTGCCGTCGACGATCCCGGCGAAGATGAGCGCGAGGTCCGTCAGGTCCGACAGGGGGACGGTCCGGTGGCGCTCGATCCGCATCTCGTCCCTGAGCGCGCGCTCGAGGTGGTGCGGCTCCAGGGTGAGCCAGAACGCTTCCGCGGCCGAGGCCTCGAGGAAGGCCCCCACGGCCTCCTCGGCGAACGAGCTTCCCGAGCGGGCGAAGATCCATCGGCGGATCTCGTCCGTCGACAGGAGAGGGTCGCGGTCCCCGCGGGCCTGGAGCTGCGCGTCGACCCGGTCGGCGAGGAAGACGAGGTTCGCCAGGAGGGCGGTCCGCGAGTCGGCCTCCAAGCGGGCGGGAGAGTCCCACGGGGTGTGGTGGAGCCGGACGATGGCGGCCACTCGCGACAGCGGCGCGAACCTCGCGAGGAGCTCGCCCCCCGCGTCGGCGTGGCCGTGGGCGTCCTCGAAGGAGAGGTCCTCGCCGAGGAGCTTCTGGTGCAGCCTCGTGGAGGAGACGCCGCAGTCGTGGAGGACCGCCGCCAGGAGGAGGTCTGTCCGTTCCTCTTCCTCGAGGGCGAGCGGCCGGCCGCAGGCGGCCGCCATGAAGGCGACCCTCTTGCCGTGCTGGACGACGTGCGTCCCGACGAGGTCGAGGGCGTCCGAGAGAGCGAGAACGACCTCGTTGAGGTCGACCCTCTCGAGGTCGGAACCCGCGGATCCGCCGGGCGAATCGAGTCCGGGAGCCCTACTCACCATCGATTCCTCCAAAGCCCTCCCACGCCGGGGGCCGGGCACCCTGCTCTTCGCCGACCGGACGGAGTCTGTCCGTCGATCGTACTCCGGGCGGGAGCGGCGGGGTGGTCCGGTGAACGACGGTTCGGATCCGGTCCCGCGACGCAATCCCATCCGTCGATCCGTTTCGTAGGTGGGAGGGCAGAACTGGGGAGGTCTCTTGAAACTGGCGATCGTCGGAACGGGAATTTCGGGGCTGTCGGCCGCGTGGCGGCTGCACGGAAGTCACGACGTCCGCGTGTTCGAGCGGGAAGGGCGCCCGGGAGGGCACAGCCACACGGTGGGAGTCGACGACCGGGGCCGGGAAGTGCCCGTCGACACGGGGTTCCTCGTCTACAACGAGGTGACCTACCCGAACCTCGTCAGGCTCTTCGCGAGACTCGGAGTCCCGACCAAGGCGAGCGACATGTCGTTCTCCGTTCGCTGCGAGCGGTGCGACCTCGAGTGGTGCGGCACCGGTCTCTCGGGTGTCTTCGCGCAGCGGTCGAACCTCCTGCGTCCCTCGTTCCACGGGATGCTCCTCGAGATCGCGCGCTTCAACCGCGAGGCCCCCAGGCTCCTCGACGAGCCAGGGGCGGAGTCGCTTACCCTCTCGGCGTACCTCGATCGCGAGCGGTACGGCGCCGCGTTCCGCAGCCACTACCTCGTGCCGATGGCGGCGTCGGTCTGGTCGTCCGGCCCCGCGGCGATGGAGACGTTCCCGGCGGCGACCCTCGTGCGGTTCTTTCTCAACCACGGCTTCCTCGGCGTGACGACGCAGTTCCCGTGGCGGACGGTCGACGGCGGGAGCCGCGAGTACGTGCAGCGGCTGACAGCCCCGTTCCGGGAGCGGATCCACCTCGGGAGCCCCGTCGTCAAGGTGCGCCGCGACGGGCACGGCGTCGAGCTCGTGTTCGGCGACGGCGGTTCGCAGCGATTCGACGGGGTCGTGGTCGCCGCGCATGCCGACGAGGCGCTGGCGATGCTCGAGGAGCCGACCGGAGACGAGAAGCGGCTGCTGGGGGCCTGGAGCTATTCGACGAACGAGACGCTGCTCCACTCCGACCCGTCCTTCCTCCCGAACCGGAGCAAGGCCCGGGCGGCATGGAACTACGTTCTCGACGACTGCGCCCGGCCCTGGACTTCGGCCACGCTGAACTACTGGATCAACCGCCTGCAGGGGCTCCCCACGAAGGCGGACTGGATCGTCTCCCTGAACCCGACGCGGGAGCCGCCGGAGGGCTCGGTCGCCCGGCGCCTCAGCTATACCCACCCTGTCTTCACGCGGGAAAGCGTGGCGACCCAGGTCGAGCTGCCGACGCTGAACGGCAAGTCCCGCACCTGGTTCTGCGGCGCCTACTTCGGCTACGGCTTCCACGAGGACGGGCTCGCCTCCGGCCTCGCCGTCGCGGCCTCGCTCGGGGCGGAACCGTGGTGAGGCCGCCTCTGGCCTCGTGCATCTACGAGGGGACGGTTCGCCATCGCCGTGTCTCCCCGAAGGCCCACGAGTTCGTCTACCCGGTCTACGAGCTCTACCTCGACCTCGACGAGCTGCCGCGAATAGAAGCGGAGACGGGGCTTCTCCGGCACAACGGACGCGGGCTGATCGCCCTCTGGGACCGTGACTACATGGGGCCCGGGGAGCGGCCGATCAAGGAGAAGCTGCGGGACTGGCTCGCGGCGCGGGGGATCGAGCTGGGAGAGGGGCGGGTCTTCCTCCTGACGTATGTCCGCGTCCTCGGCTACGCCTTCAACCCGGTGAACTACTACTACGTGCTCGGCGAGGGCGGGCGGCTCGACTTCGCCGTCGCCGAGATCAACAACACGTTCGGCGAGACCTTCGGCTACGTCCTGAACCGGCGGGGCTTTGAAAAGGGGATTTCGACACCCCGCTTCCCGAAGGTCTTTCATGTCTCCCCATTCCTGCCCATGAGGATGGAGTACGAATTCCACCTTTCGCTCCCTGGCGAGAACGTCGCCGTTCACGTCGAGGACTACGAGGACGGGGAGAAGGTCTTCGACGCCACTTTCACGGCGCGCCGCACGCCGCTCACGACGCGGACTCTCGCGCGGGCTCTCGTCCGGCACCCGCTCCTGCCTGCCAGGGTCATCGTCTGGATCCACTGGCAGGCGCTGAGGCTCTGGCTCAAGGACGTTCCCGTCTTCACCCGCCCCGAGCCACCGGCCGGGCTGATCCACTCGAGGAGAGCCGCGTGACGTCGTTCGACACCACCTCCGAATCCCACGCTCCGGAAGGCTCCGTCCCGGGGACCTTCGACCGCCTCGCGGCCCGCCTCGTCCTTCGCGCCCTCGATGGGCTCGGCGGGGGGGCGGTCCTGCTGACCCTCCCCGATGGAACGACGAGGCGCTTCGGGAGAACCGATGGGCGGCCGATCCGGCTCGTCGCGCACAGCTGGAGGCCGCTCCGGGCGCTCGTCCTCGGCGGCGATCTCGGCGCCGCCGAGGCTTTCCTCGACGGCGAGTGGTCGACGGACGACCTTCCGGGCCTCGTCCGGCTCTTCGTCGCCAACGCCCCTCTCTTCGACCGCGAAACGTGGCTGACGCGCGCGGCGGGCGCCGGCAACCGCCTCGTCCACGCCCTGAACCGGAACACGCGGGCCGGTTCGCGAAGGAACATCCGGGCGCACTACGATCTCGGCAACGAGCTCTACCGCCTCTTCCTCGACCCGTCGATGACGTATTCGTGCGCCTTCTTCGAGACGGGTCGCGAGACGCTCGAGGAAGCCCAGCAGAAGAAGCTCCGGCGTATCGCGGAGAAGGCCCGGATCCGGCCGGGCGACCACGTCCTCGAGATCGGCTGCGGCTGGGGCTCCTTCGCCTGCCTCGCGGCGAAGGAGCTCGGTGCGCGCGTCACCGGGATCACCCTCTCGGCCGAGCAGGCCTCCTGGGCCCGGGAACGGGTCGCGCGGGAGGGGCTGTCGGACCGGGTGGAGATCCGTCTCGTCGACTACAGGGACCTTCCCGCGGAGGGGAAGACGTACGATCGGGTCGTGTCGATCGAAATGCTGGAGGCGGTGGGCTACCGCTACCTTCCCTCGTACTTCGAGACGGTCGACCGTCTCCTCGCCCCGGAGGGGATCGCGGTGATCCAGTCGATCACCGTCCCGGACGACCGCCACGAGCGCCTCCTGAGGCGCCCGGACTTCATCCAGAAGCACGTCTTCCCCGGGAGCCACTGCCCGTCGGTCGGTGCCATCGCCTCGGCTCTCGCGGCTCGCTCGCGCCTCCTGATCCACCACCTCGAGGACGTCGGCGCCCACTACGCCGAGACCCTCCGGCGCTGGCGCGCTGCGTTCCTCGCGAACCTTCCGCGGGTGCACCAGCTCGGATACGACGAGCGCTTCGTCCGGCTCTGGGACTTCTACCTCTCCTACTGCGAGGGGGGCTTCGCCACGAGGCACCTGGGCGACGTCCAGCTCGTCCTGACGCGGTCCGGGAACCGTGCTCTGGGTCCGGTCCCGGGCACCACGGACGCCGCGTGATCGACTTCCTGCGCCGACGGCTCGTCCGTCCCGTCATCGAGCAGCTGACGCAGGGCCTTTCTCCCGACGCAATCGCCCTGACGATCGCAATCGGACTGGCGATCGCCGTGATCCCGGTCGTCGGGACGACGACGATCCTCTGCACGACGGCCGCGATCGTCCTGCGGCTCAACCAGCCCCTCATCCAGGCGATCAACTACCTTTCGTTTCCCCTCCAGCTCGCCTTCATCGTCCCGTACCTCAGGCTGGGGAGGCTCCTCTTCGGAGGCGCCGCCATCCACCTGTCGGCGCAGGAGCTCGCCGCCTTCGTGACGTCGCGGCCGGCGGACGCGTTCGCCGCGCTCTGGCGGGTGACGCTCCAGGCGCTCGGGGCCTGGCTTCTCACTGTGCCGGTCATCGTGGCCGTGGTCTTCTTTGCCCTCCGGCCCGTTCTCAGGGGTGTGGCGCGACGGTTGCGGTCCGGGGCCGCGGCGGGAGCCGAGCCCGCCCTGGAGGCCGCGCCGGTCCCGGTTTCCGGGGAGACGGATGGGCGCTGACGTGCCCGTCCCCCGCCTCCCGAGAAAGAGCTGATTCCGATGTGGTACGACCCGCTGCTCGAACGGGGGCTCCTCCCCGACGTCCTCGTCCGCCGGGAGATCCGCGAGCTCCTTCGGAAGCGGCTGGAGGACGAGAAGGCGGACGACGCGCAGGAGGCGCTCGCTCGCGAGGAGCGGCTCGTCCTGGAAATGCGCGAGAGTGCGGTCGCCCTCGCGACGGCGGAGGCGAACGAGCAGCACTACGAGGTGCCGCCCGCCTTTTTCGAGCTCGTCCTGGGCGCCCACCGGAAATACTCCTCCGGCCTGTTCTCCGAAGGGGGCACGACGCTCGACGCCGCCGAGGCGGCGATGCTCTCCCTCACCTGCGAGCGGGCGCGCCTCGCCGACGGCCAGAACGTCCTCGAGCTCGGGTGCGGGTGGGGTTCGCTCACGCTCTGGATGGCGGAGAGATATCCCGGGTCGCGCATCGTCGCCGTGTCGAACTCGAAGGACCAGCGGGCCTGCATCGAAGGCAGGGCGGCCGAGCGGAACCTGACGAACGTGAAGGTCGTCACGTGCGACATGAACGTCTTCGACCCGGCGACCGGCCCGGCGTTCGACCGGGTCGTCTCGGTGGAGATGTTCGAGCACATGCGGAACTGGCCCGAGCTCCTCGGCCGGATCGCCTCGTGGCTGAAGCCCGACGGCCGCCTCTTTCTCCACGTCTTCTCGCACCGCGACGTGTCGTACCCCTACGTCGCTCGGGACGAGAGCGACTGGATGGCGAGGAACTTCTTCACCGGTGGGCTCATGCCCTCCGACCACCTCCTCCTGCGTTTCCCCGAGCACCTTTTCGTGGAGGAGCGCTGGCGCGTCAACGGCACGCACTACGCGCGCACCGCCGAGGCCTGGCTCGAGAACCTCGACCGGAATCGCGGGGCGGCGAAGGAGCTCTTCACGAAGACCTACGGGCCGGGGGTTGCGCGGCGCAAGGTCCTCGAGTGGAGGATCTTCTTCATGGCCTGCGCCGAGCTCTTCGCCTTCCGGGGCGGGAACGAGTGGATGGTCTCCCACTACCGGCTGAGGCGCCGGTACACCTGAGGCCGGCCTTCCGCCGGATCGACGGCGCCCGGCGTCGTCGCGGATAGACTCCGGCTCAAACCACCCCGGAGGTGACGCCGTGCTGTTCGACAAGAACAAGCTCCGCCTTCCCGATTCCGAGGACGCGCTCGAGGGGCGCAACACGCCGATACCCGTGACGAACCGGCACTTCGTGAACGGACGGGAGATCCTCCCGCCGTTCCCTGCCGGCCTCGAGCAGACCGTCTTCGGCATGGGCTGCTTCTGGGGCGCCGAGAAGACGTTCTGGACGCTCCCGGGCGTCCACACGACGGCGGCGGGGTACTCGGGCGGCCTCACCCCGAACCCGACGTACAAGGAGCTCTGCACGGGGCGCACGGGTCACGCCGAGGTCGTCCTCGTCGTCTTCGACCCGGGGCAGGTCTCCTTCGAGCAGCTCCTGAAGCTCTTTTTCGAAAAGCACGACCCGACCCAGGGGATGCGCCAGGGCAACGACGTCGGGACGCAGTACCGCTCGGCGATCTACACGCACGGGGATGCGCAGGCGCGCGCCGCCGTTGCGGTCCGCGGCGCCTACCAGGACGTCCTCTCCTCGCGGGGCTACGACCCGATCACGACCGAGATCCGGCCGACAGGCCCTTTCTACTACGCCGAAGATGCCCACCAGCAGTACCTCGCGAAGAACCCGGGCGGGTACTGCGGCCTGGGCGGCATCGGGATCGCGTGTCCGGTGGGGCTCGGGGTCCGGGGCTGAGGCCGGGGCGGGAGGGGAAGAACGGTTGTGCCCGCGGCCGACGAGCTTCAGGGCTCCGCAGGAGCGCCTGCGGGGTCAGCCCTGGAGCGTCGGTAGAACCGGCTGCTCAAGAAGAGGGGTCTACCTTCTGGTACGAGACACCCTTGGTTTCGTCCCTCGGTGCCGGCCGAAGGCCGGCGGGAAACTACACTCCGCAGTAGCTGTAATAGAAAATCAAGACCTGACCCCTATTACCGGTAGCTGTCGATGACCTTCTCGATGGCGCGGCGGCAGACGGGGCAGAAGCCGGCGTCGGTGCGGGTGAACATGATGCAGTCGGCGGAGGAGCGGTAGAGGCCCTTCGCCTCGTAGGCGGCCCCCTCGAAGGCGCCGACCTTCCCCATGAACTTCTCCTTTGCGAAGAACGCGGCCTCGACTCTCTTCTGCTCGCGGAAGAGGTCGTCGATGGCGGAGGGCGCCGCGCCGGCGGCCAGAAGCGCCTTGCGGCGGGCCTGGAAGTCGCGCGAGGTCTTCTCGAAGGACTCCTTCGACCAGGGAGTCGGGAGGGGTGTTCCGGCCGCGACGAGGTCCTTCCACTTGAGCGTCGCGGGATTCTTCAGGGCCGTGACGTTCGGTTCCCAGGGTTCCGGGAGGTCGGCGGCGCCGGTCTCGTAGGCGACGTCGGAGGTGTAGTACTCGTCGGCGAGGGCGGCGAAGTGGTGGCCGAACTCGTGGACGAAGACGTAGTCGGCAAAGCCCGTGTCGGCCGAGGCGGTCGCCTGGTGGTTGTAGATGCCGCCGCCGCCGTACTGGGCGTCGTTGACGAGGATCTCGAGGACGTCGTACGGCGCCTGGGCCGCGGCGTCGCGCAGGGTGCGGTCGTCGTAGGTCAGAACGTAGCGCTCGGAGCCGAAGACGTTGTACTGGACCTGCAGCGGCGTCCGGCGGAAGAGCTTCGACTGCGGCCGGTGCGCGCCTCCGTCTCCGGAGGGGAGGTCGAGGGCGCGGACGTTGAAGTCGGCCTTCCGGCTCTTGAACGGTTCGGTGCGGAAGAGGGTGTCGACCATCCGCTTCACGTCGGAGCGGAACTTGGGGAGGTCCTTCTCGGCGTACCCCTCGCCGAGGACGAGGAGGTCGACCTTTTCCGGCGCCGGGCCGTTCTCGAAGACGGTCCAGACCGTGCCGAGCTTCGGGGGCAGCGCCGGGTTGACGTCGGGCGAGGCGGGATCGACGAGAGTGGAGAAGACCTCGCGGAAGAGGTTCTTTCGGTCGCGCTTCTTCAGGACGACCTGTACCGGCTTGAGCGGCCAGGGAAGGCGAAGCGATTCGCGGAAGGTCCGGTGGCTCGTCTTTGCCTCGGGGGTGGTCTCCCACTCGCCGTAGATCGACGAATAGCCGCGGGCCCAGAGGAGGCGGCCGGTGGCGGGCTCGAGAATCTCGAAACGATAGGCCCCGAGGCCGAGCCCGTCGTCGGCGTTCGAGAGGCTTCCCGCCCATGGGCCGTCGTTCACGATCCGGTCCACGGCGACGATCTCGACACCCTGTCCGCCGGTGTGGAGGAGGTCGATCCTCATCGTCTGCGGGGTGAAGGAGTCCAGGAGCATCGAGGCGGCGGGAGCGCTCGGCGCGGGCGATGCCGCGGAGAGGAGGAGGGCGGCCGTCGCCGCGGCTACGAAGCCGAGGAGCGTGCTCTTTTTCATGCGGGACCTCGGGAGGATCGTAGCGGACGGGACTATTCTCGGGGAGTGATTCGCGCGTTCGTCGCGGTTCCCGTCGAGGACCCCGTCGTGAGACGGCGGCTCGCCGGGGCGCACAGCCTCCTCCCGCCCCTTCGGGGCGTGCGGTGGATCCCGGAATCGCAGCTCCATTTCACCGTCAAGTTCCTCGGGGAGATCGGGGCGGACCGCGTGACGGCGGCGAAGGCGGCCACGGCCGCGGCTGCCGCGCGGGCCGCAGGCGGGGCTCGCCTCGCCCTCGAGGGCCTCGGGGCCTTCCCTCCCAGGGGGCCGGCACGGGTCCTCTGGGCCGGGTGCGGCGAAGGGGCGGAGGCGCTGACCTCGATCGGCGCGGCCGTCGAGGCGGCGTTCGAGGCGGAGGGATTTCCCCGGGAGGAGCGCCCCTTCTCCCCCCACCTGACGCTGGCGCGCGTGAAGGACCCCGACGCCGGGAAGCGCCTGACGCGGGCCCTGCCGACGATCCCGCCGGAGCCGTTCGGCGCGGTCCGGGTCTCCAGCCTGGTTCTCTACCAGAGCGACCTGACGCCCCGCGGAGCCGAGTACACGGAGCTTCTCCGCGTGGCGATAGAATCCGCTGCTGCACCGCAATAGAGGCCCTTTCCGGGCCGAAACGAGGAGAGACCGATGATCGACTTCTCCCTGACGGAAGAGCAGCAGGCGCTGCAGGAGCTGGCCCGGAAGTTCGCGCGCGAGGAGATGGCGCCGAAGGCGGCGCACCACGACGAGACGGGCGAGTTCCCGCGCGAGGTCGCGAAGAAGGCGTGGGAGCTGGGCCTGATGAACACCCACGTCCCGCCCGAGTACGGCGGCATGGGCCTCGGGACCCTCGACGGCTGCATCATCACGGAAGAGCTCGCCTGGGGCTGCACCGGCATCGCCACGGCGATGGAGGCGAACGCCCTCGCGGCCGCCCCGGTCATCGTCGCGGGGAACGACGAGCAGAAGAAGGAGTTCCTCGGGCGGCTGACGTCCGAGCCTCTCTTCGCCGCCTACGCCGTCACCGAGCCGGGGGCCGGCTCCGACGTCGCCGGCATCCGGACGAAGGCCCGCAAGGTGGGGGACGACTACGTCATCGACGGCTCGAAGGCGTGGATCACGAACGGGGGCGTCGCGAACTGGTACTTCGTCCTCGCGTACACCGACCAGGAAAAGAAGCACAAGGGGATGTCGGGCTTCATCGTCCCGGCCGACACGCCCGGCATCACGGTCGGCAAGAAGGAGTGGAACCTCGGGCAGCGGGCGAGCGACACGCGCGGCCTGACGTTCGAGGACGTGAAGGTCCCGGCGAAGTACCTCCTCGGCAAGGAAGGCGACGGTTTCCGGATCGCCATGTCGGCGTTCGACCACACCCGTCCGCCGGTCGCCTCGGGAGCCGTCGGGCTCGCGCAGCGGGCGATGGACGAGGCGATCAAGTACTCCAGGGAGCGTAAGACGTTCGGGATGCCGATCGCGGCCTACCAGGCGATCAGCTTCATGATCGCCGACATGGCGATGCAGATCGAGGCGGGGCGCCACCTCGTGCGGCTCGCCGCGTGGGCGATCGACAACGGGCTGAAGAACACGAAGTACGCCGCGATGGCGAAGGCGTTCTGCGCCGACATGGCGATGAAGGTCGCCACGGACGCGGTCCAGGTCCACGGCGGCTACGGCTACTCGCACGAGTATCCGGTGGAGAAGCTGATGCGCGACGCCAAGATCTACCAGATCTACGAGGGGACGAGCCAGATCCAGCGGCTGATCATCTGCAAGGAGATCTTCGAGCGCTGACGCTCTTCGAGCGCCTCGCCGGACACGGGGAGAGGACCGCCGTCGTCGACGCGGGATCGCGGACGACGTACGGCGGCCTTCTCGTTGCCGCCGACCGGGTTGCCGCGGCGCTCCTCGCCGGACGGGGGACGCTCGGAGAGGAGCGCGTCGGGATCCTCGCCTCTCCAGGCGTCTCCTTCGTCGCGGCCCTTCTCGGCGCCTGGCGCGCCGGGGGCGTCGCGGTTCCGCTCGCCCTCTCGCACCCGCCCGCCGAGCACGCGCACGTTCTCGACGACGCGGGGGTGGCGCACGTTCTCGTCGACGCCGCGAATGCCGCCCGGCTCGCGCCGCTCGCGGCAGAGCGCGGGATCCGGTCCCTCCACATGGAAGAGGCGGCCGCAGGGGATGTGCCGGCGGCGCGGCGTTCCTGGCCCCGGCTCGCGGAGGAGGGACGCGCCCTCGTCCTCTACACGAGCGGGACGACCGGGAAGTCGAAGGGGGCGGTCCACACGCACGGGAGCCTCGCGGCGCAGGTCGCCTCCCTCTCGGAGGCCTGGGAGTGGAGCGCCGACGACGCGATCCCGAACGTCCTGCCGCTCCACCACACGCACGGCCTCGTGAACGTGACTCTCTGCGCCCTCGCAAACGGGGCATGCGTCGAGATGCTCGCGGGGTTCGACGCGGAGAGTTGCTGGCGGCGGCTCGAGGAGGGCGGCCTCACCCTTTTCATGGCGGTGCCGACGGTCTACGCGAAGCTCGCCGCGGCGTGGGACGCCGCGGACCGTGCGACGCGCACCCGCCGGAGCGTGGCGTGCCGGCGCCTGCGCCTCATGGTCTCGGGATCGGCGGCGCTGCCCGTTCCGCTCTTTGCGAGGTGGGAGGAGATCTCGGGGCACCGCCTCCTGGAGAGGTACGGGATGACGGAGATCGGGATGGCGCTCTCGAATCCCCTGCGGGGCGAGCGGGTTCCGGGAACGGTCGGCGCGCCGCTGCCCGGGGTCGGCGTCGCCCTCGTCGACGAGTCGGGAGAGGAGTGCGCCGACGGCGTTCCGGGCGAGCTCCGCGTGAGCGGCCCGGCCCTGTTCTGCGAATACCACGGGAGGCCGGAGGAGACGGCGCGGTCCTTCGCCGGCGGCCGGTTCCTCACCGGCGACGTCGCCGTGCGCGAGCGCGGGTCTTTCCGGATCCTCGGCCGCGCCTCGATGGACATCCTCAAGTCGGGCGGCTACAAGCTCTCGGCGCTCGAGATCGAAGAGGCCCTCCGTCTCCACCCGGCCATCCGCGACGTGGCCGTCGTCGGCCTGCCCGACGAGGAATGGGGCGAGAGAGTCGCGGCCGCTATCGTCGCCGAGGGCGAGCCCCCGGACCTCGACGAGCTTCGCGCCTGGGCTCGCGGGCATCTCGCTCCGTACAAGGTGCCGTCGCGCCTCGTCGTCGTCTCCGAGCTCCCGCGGAACGCGATGGGAAAGGTGACGAAGCCCGCGGTGAAGACGCTTCTCGGAATAGGGGCGAACCGCCGCTAGAATCCCCTCCACCCATGCCTTTCCTCGTCAGAAACGCGGGCGGCGGCGTTCCCGAAGAGCGCTACCCCCTGAAGCCGGGCGGAAACACGATCGGCCGTTCCCGGGACAACGCCGTCGTTCTCCACGATGCGAGCCTCTCCCGCTTTCACGCCCGGATCGACGTGGAGGAAGGGGGCTCGAGCGTCCTCGACCTCGGGAGCCGGAACGGGACGTTCGTCGGAGGGCTCCGGGTCCTGCAGTGCCGCCTCAAGCACGGCGACGCGGTGCAGCTCGGCGAGCTGCCGCTCCGGTTCGAGGAGGAGAGGCGGTCGGTTCGCCCGGAATTCTCCTCGCCCGAGCTGACGCTCCACGGGCTCCTCGGCGCCGGGGCCGAGATCGACAAGACGTCGGCCATCCAGCTTCGCGGGGCGCTGCCGATGCAGCGCTCGGAAGCGAAGCTGAAGATCCTGCTGACGATCAGCCAGATCCTCTCCTCGCCCGAGCCGGTCGACGCGGTCCTGCCGCGAATCGTCGACCTTCTCCTGCAGATCCTCGACGTCCACCGCGCCGCGCTCCTCCTCGTGGAAGAGGGCTCGCCGGAGCCGGTCGCCAAGGTCGTGAGGTCGCGGAAGGCGATGTCCGAGACGGACTCGTTCTTCAGCCGGAGCATCGTCCGCCACGTCTTCGAGAGGGGAGAGGGGCTCGTCAGCGACGACGCCCTCGTCGACCCGCGCTTCGCCGGCTCGGCGACGGTCGCGGGAGAGTCGATCCGCTCTTCCATGGCGGCGCCGCTCAAGGTCGCCGACCGGATCATCGGGGTCCTCTACGTCGACCACCGCTCCATCCCGAACCGCTACGGCCCGGAGGACCTCGAGTTCCTCGGCGCCTTCGGCAGCCAGGCGGCGCAGGCGATCGAGAACGCGCGCCTCACGGGCAAGCTCCAGGAGGAGGCCGTGCGCAGGTCGAGTCTTCTCCGCTTCTTCCCTCCGTCCGTCGTCGGGCCTCTCATGGGCTCGGCCGATTTCGGGGCCCAGGTGCGGGACGCCGACGTGACGGTCCTCTTCTCGGACATCAGCGGATTCACGGCGATGTCCTCGGAGCTGGCCCCGCGCGAGGTCGTCGACCTCCTGAACCGCTATTTCCCCGTCATGGCCGAGATCGTCTTCCGGCACGAGGGGACGCTCGAGAAGTACATCGGCGACGCGCTCATGGCGATCTGGGGCGTTCCCGCGCCCCACGACGACGACGCCGACCGGGCGCTCGCGGCCGCCCTCGAGATGCGCAGCGCCCTCGCGAAGCTGAATGCGAGCTGGGGAGAGGACCGGCGGCTGGAGATTCACGTCGGCCTGAACTCCGGCCCCGTCGCCTTCGGGAACATCGGCTCGCCCGACTACGTCCAGTTCGCGGCCATCGGCGACACGACGAACGTCTCGGCGCGGGTCTGCACGGCGGCGCAGGAGGGCGAGGTCCTCATCTCGGAGGCGACCCGCCGGCGGCTCAGGACGGGGCGGTTCCTGCTGGAGCCGCTCCCGCCCGTCGCGGTCAAGGGGAAGACGGAGCCCCTCTTCCTCCACCGGGCGCGCTGGGCGCCGCTGGAAGAGACGGCCGACGTGGCGAGGGGCCTTCCGCCGGGCGTCCCGCCCCGGTCCTGAAGGCGTCTTCGGCTCGTCGCGGGTCGGCGCCGGGGGCGGGTCAGTCTCCGAAGCTGATGGCGAGGTCCCGCGCGGTCAGGATGGTGTCGGAGTCGAGCGGGACCGTCTTCATCCGGTTCGTGGCGTCCTCGAGCGGGACGTAGTTCACGGTCGGCGGCGCGAGGGCGACCATCACGCCGCTCTGGCCCGACTCGAGGGCCCGAACCGCGGCCGCCCCGAACCTGAGGGCCAGGAGCCGGTCGAAGCTCGACGGCGACCCGCCGCGAAGGAGATGGCCGAGGACGACGGTCCGCACCTCGCGCCCCGTCAGCTCCTCGAGCCCCGTCATCACGCGCTCGCCCGCTCCGGCGAGCCGCTCCATCGCGCCCGCTTCGCGCGGACCGAGGGTGGAGGTCGTGCCCCCTTTCGGCCTGGCCCCTTCCGCCACGACGACGATGGCGTGCTTCTGCCCCGCCTCCTCCCCGCGCCGGAGGTGCTCGGCGACCTTCTGGAGGTCGTACGGGATCTCGGGGATGAGGATGGCGTCGGCGTTCCCGGCGATCCCCGAATTGAGCGCGATCCACCCGGCGTAGCGCCCCATCACCTCGACGACCATGATCCTGCGGTGCGCCTCGGCCGTGGAGTGGAGGCGGTCGATCGATTCCGTCGCGAAGGACGCGGCGGTGTCGAAGCCGAACGTGATGACCGTCTTGTCGAGGTCGTTGTCGATCGTCTTCGGGACGCCGACGACGCGCAGTCCCTTCTTCGCCAGGGCGTTCGCGATGGCGAGCGAGCCGTCGCCACCGATGGAGATCAGGGCGTCGATGTCGTGGAGGGCGAACGCCCTCACGAGCTCGTCGGTCCGGTCGACCTCGATCGTCGTCCCGTCGGCCTGCTTCACCGGGAAGCGAAGGGGATTGCCGCGGTTCGTCGTCCCGAGGATCGTCCCGCCGAGAGACGTGATCCCCTCGACCCGATCGCGCGTCAGCGGGATCAGACCTCCCGCGGGGAACTGCTCGGGAAACATGAGGCCGTTGAAGCCGTCGCGGATGCCGAAGCAGCGCCATCCGCGGTTGAGGGCGGCGTTGACGGCGCCGCAAATGACGGCATTCAGTCCGGGGGCGTCGCCGCCGCCGGTGTTGATCGCGATGTTGCGGAGTCGATTCGTCATTTCGTTCCCTCTCTCGCGGATCGCCTTCGTCGTGCTGCCGTCAGGTCAGGTCGAGCGCCCGGTTCAGGTGCTCGATCAGGACGTCCGCGCCCTCGACGCCGACCGAGAGCCGGATGAGCCCGGGGGTGATGCCCCGCGCGAGCCGGTCGGCCTCGGGGACGACGGCGTGGGTCATCGACGCCGGATGCTGGATATAGGTGATGCAGGAACCGAGGGAGACCGCGAGCTCCATCGGGGTGTCCTTCCTGCCGAAGTAGTTCATCACCGCCTCGCCCGCGGCAACCCCTCCCTTCACCTCGAACGTCAGGATCGATCCGCCGGAGCGCATTTGGCGCCGGACGAGATCGGCCTGCGGGAAGTCGGGGAGGCCCGGATAGCCGACCGAGGCGACCTTCGGATGCGTCGCGAGGAACCGGGCGATCTGGAGCGCCGTCTCGCTCTCCTGAGCCTGGCGTGGCGCGAGGCTCTGGATCGTCATCCCGTTCAGCCACGAGTCGAAGGGCGACGGCGTGGCGCCGACGTCCTTGTACCAGGGGAAGAAGTCCGTCCTCATGAACCGGAAGGGACCGAGGAGCGCGCCGCCGATCGACGTCGAGTGGCCGTTCACGAACTTCGTCAGCGAGTGCATGACGAGGTCGGCCCCGAGGCGGAACGGCTGCTGGAGGTACGGCGAGCAGAAGGTGTTGTCGACGACGAGGAGGATTCCCCGCGGCTCGGTGAGGCGCGAGATCGTCTCGATGTCGGCGATCCGGAGGGTCGGGTTCTCGGGCGACTCGAGGAAGATCATCGCGACGTTCGGGTGCGCTTCGAGCGCCGCCTCGACGGCCGCCACGTTTCCCATGTCGCAGAAGACCGCCTCGACTCCGAACTTCCCGAGGCCGCGGAAGAGGCTGTCCGTGCAGCCGTAGACGTTTCCGGCGAGGATCGCGTCCCCGGAGCGGCAGACGGAGAGGGCGAGCGTGGAGATCGCCCCCATTCCCGAGCCGAAGATGAGGGCGCCGATCGTCGGCTCCTTCTCGTCCGCGGCGAGCGCCTTCTCGATGACGTGGTGCGCCTCGAGCTGGAAGAGGACTCTCTCGAGGTACTCGGTGGTCGGGTTGCCGAGCCGGGTATAGATCCGCGCGTAGGGGCGTTCGCCCCCCTTGGCCATCCCGAGGAAGCGGTCGGCGCCATCGCGAACGTCCTTGAAGGCGAAGGTGGAGCGCTGGTGGATGGCGGGGAGGCCGGTTCCGGCGGCGAGAGTCCGGAAGAGCCCCTCGTCGAGCTGCTTCACCTCGTCGCGGACCCAGCGGGTCTTGCGGTCGATCCACCACTCCCACCAATCCCAGCGGGCCGGTCCGAGACGGGTCTTCGGGGTCGCGCACTCTGCAGTCAGCATTGGGAGATCTTATGCCGTGCGGCCGGCTGCGGCGTCCGCGCGGAGAGCCGTTCGCAGCTTCGCGGGGCGGGAGCGCGGGTTCGCCCGGAGCTCCTCGGGGCCGGGTCGGACCGGCTCGCGGGACCAGGCGGCCCAGATTCCCTCGCGGGCGCCGGCCTGCAGCGCCTTCTTCACCAGCCGGTCCTCCCCGGAGTGGAAGGTGAGGATCGCGACGCGGCCGCCCGGGGCGAGGCAGGAGGGGAGCGCGGCGAGAAAGGCGCGCAAGGCGCCGAGCTCGTCGTTCACCTCGATCCGGAGCGCCTGGAAGGTCCGCCGCACCGGGTCGTCGCCGGCTTCTTCCCGGCTCCTCGCGGGCAGGCCCGCCAGCGCCTCGCGGACGATGGCGGCGAGGCCGAGCGTCGTGGTGACGGGCGCCCGCGTCCGGGCGGCCACGAGACCGCTCGCGATCTCCTCCGCGTACGGTTCGTCGGAGTTCTCCTTCAGGAGCTGCGCGAGCCGGTCCGGCGGAATCCGCGCGAGGAGGTCGGCGGCAGAGAGGCCCCTCGAGGGGTTCATCCTCATGTCGAGCGGTCCGTCCGCCTTGAAAGTGAATCCGCGGGACGGGTCGTCGAGCTGCATCGAGGAGATTCCGAGGTCGGCGAGAACGAGGTCGACGGCGGGCAGCCCCAGCTCCGCGAGGACCTTCGGGAGGCCGGCGAAGCTGGACCGGCGGACGGTCAGGACGTCGTCGCCGAAGCCGAGCCCCCGGAGGCGCGATTGGGTCCTCGGCACCTCCAGCGGGTCGGTGTCCAGGCCGAGGAGCCGGCCGCCCGGCAGGAGACGGGGCAGGAGCTCGGCGGCGTGGCCCCCGTGGCCCAGCGTCGCGTCGACGGCGACGAGCCCGGGCTCGGGCCGGAGCGCCTCGAGGATCTCCTCGACGAGGACCGGGCGGTGCGAGCCGGCGGGGGTCTTTCCGGACGAGACGACCTTCGCCACGGTCTCGGGGAAGCGGCCGGGGTCGAGCTCCTTGTACTTCTCGTCGAAGTGGCGCGGGTTTCGACCGGAGTATCGGGGGCGACGGCGGTGGGGAGTTTCGGGCACGGAGGCGATTGTGCCTTCGACCGGGTGGACGGAGACTCCCGTCCCGGCGGAGCCGACCGTGGAGGGCGGCTCCGTCAGGGGGATGCGCCACTCAGCGCGGAAGGTCGATCGCCTTGCCGACGGCGTCGGGGAGGGTTATCCCCAGGAGCTTCCCGACGGTCGGGGCGAAGTCGTAGGGCGTGCGCTCGGCGTCGGAGACTCCGGCCCGGACGCCTGCGCCCCAGAAGACCAGCGGGACATGGGTGTCGTAGTCGTACTGCGAGCCGTGCGTGCTCCCGCGCGCGTCGGGGTAGATGATGACTCCCCGCCTGGGCAGGAGGAGCGCTTCGCCCGAGCGAACCGGGTCGTAGTCGTTCAGGGCGAAACGGACGTCGCGATCGGTCGTGTCCCAGCTCTCCTTCTGCGAGGCGAGAAGGACCGTCCGGAACTCCTCGTGGTGGAGCCGGGCGATCGCGCCGGGGAGGACGCTGTCGAGGTCGGCCCGCGTCACGGGGCGTCCCGCCGCGCCGCAGGGTCCGGCAACGGTCATCATGGACGGGAGGGCCGGAAGGTTGTACTTCAGGTCGAACCCTTCGTTCCCGAAGATCGGCCGGCTGTCGAGCGGCAGGCAGAGCTCTTCGCAGACGTAGCGGTTCAGCCTCTTCTCGAAGTTCGTCACGGCGCCGTTTCCGGAGAGGACCCGCCCGCCGGTGAAGGTCTTGTCGCGCCGGGCCTCGAGCTCGGGGATCGTCTGGAAGCCGTGGTCCGCCGAGAGGGCGAGGATCACCTTCCCTTCGGGGAAGCCGCGGTCGAGAGCCTCGAAGAGGCGGCCGAGCTGCACGTCGAGGCGGCGAAGAGTGTCGAGGTTCTCCTCCGACTCGGGGCCGTAGGCGTGGGAGACCGTGTCCTGGGCCGACAGCGAGAGGCAGAGGGCGTCCGGCTGCTCCTCGTGCCCCAGCTCGAGGTCCTTGGAGGCGAGGACCTCCAGGGCGAGGTCCACCGTCAGCTCGTCGATGAACGGGCTGTAGTAGATGCCGTGGAAGTAGCCGCTCGAAGCGAGCGACAGGTCCTTGTCCCAGCCGAGGCCGTTCACCGGGATCTGGAACGGGCGGATCTCGAACGCGGGAACGGGGTGTGCCGGGGGCGCCGCCCCGAACGGGAAGAGGGGGTCGGCCATCTTCCGCCAGGCCAGGCCGAGACGGCGGGGGAGGTGCCCGCCGGCACGGGTCCGGTTGAACTGGGCGACAACCTTCGCCGCGATGGAGCCGCCTGGCGATGCGACGTCGTAGGAGGGGGACGTGACGAAACGGCCCGTGACCTGGTCCCACCAGTAGACCGCGTGCTCCCGCCGCTTCCCGGCCATGAAGATGGCCCCCCGGTCCTTGCCCGAAAGGGCGACGACCCGAGCCGCCGGATAGCGCTCGAGGAGTCGGTCTCCGAGCGTCGGAACCCGCAGGTTCGCCGGGCCCGGGCGGAAGACCGTGGCCTTTGTCTCCGGGTCGGCGAAAGGCTGATCGGTGCAGTAGACCTTGCGGAGGGAGCCGTCCTCGCGAGGCTCGAACCAGCTGTTCGCGACGATCCCGGTGACGCGCGGCGGGGCTCCCGTTCCGAGCGAGGCGTGACCCGGTCCTGTTTCCGTGTTCAGGTGGGCGTAGTGCGCATTCCGCTCCACGTACCCCTCGTCGAGCAGCCGCTTCAGTCCCGCGACGAAATACGGCCGATAGTCGAGCAGCCGTTTCATCTGGAGGCCGTCGACCGAAACGAGGACTGCGAGCTTCGGCGAGCGGACAGGGGGCGTGGACGCCTCCTTCCGGGCGGCCTGTGCGAGCGCGAGGAAGGAGACGGCGAGCGAAACGCCGAGGGCGAGGGTGGAAAGGCGGAGTTTCTTCATTGTCCTCGTGAAGGACGCCCCGTCCGGGCGACCCTTCGGGATTCTACGGCCGGGCAGCGGACGCCCCGTTGGAGGCGCCCGAAGAGGGAGTGAAAAAGAGGCGGAGACCGCTGGCGGCGAGGAGGAGGCCAAGGAGCGAGACTCCCAGGACGAGGGCGACGTTCGCCGGCTTCCAGGGAGCCCACTGGAGGTAGTGGATCCGGTAGAGGAGGTCGATCCGGTCGTTCAACGAGCCGCTCTGGCTCACCTCGCCCGTCACGCGGTCGACGAGGACGCGTTTGCCGCCCGAGGTGAGGAAGAGGAACGCGGGGCCTTCCGTTCCGGTGAGGGTCGAATGGTGGACGTCCGGCTGGGCCGAAACGATCGTCCCGTAGCTCGCGGCGTGGCGCGACGCGGTGATGGCCGCCAGGGCATAGGCGCGCGCGACGCCCTCGGTCGCGGTCGGGATCGGGTCGCCGCTCGTCCCGTCGACCGCCGCCGCCCGTCCCTCCCTGCGCCCGAACCAGGCGACGAGCCCCGCGGGGTGCACCGCCAGCGCGACGGGGCCCGCGTCGAGGAGCCCGCGCGCTTTCACCGCCGCCGGCGAGAAGACGACCCTTTCCCAGGGAGGGGGCCCGGGAGGCGGCGCCGAGAGCGGCTCGTACGCTTCGTCCCACCCGGGCTTGACGTGGAAGAGGAGGCCCGTGCCCATCCAGAGAAACAGCGGAAGGACGAGGCCGGCACCGGCGAGGCGGTGGAGCGCGCGAGCGGAGACCGCGACATGCATGTTGCTAAGATCACAGAAAAATCGTGGCAGTTGAAGGAGGATCTCCGCTCATGAGATCGCACGTGCATTCGCTACGCGTTCCCGTATTCGTTTTCCTCGCGGCTCTCGTCGCGTTGCCGGCCTTCGCGGCCGACAAGAAGTTCGTGGACGACGACGCCTCCAGGGAGAAGGACGAGCCGACGACCTGGCTGAAGAGCTACGACCAGCTCGTCAAGGGGAAGGAGGCCGACTGGGTCTTCTTCGAAGGCTACTCGGCCGGCAGCTACAAGACCGTGCTGGTGAAGGACTTCGTCTTCAATGACAAGGACAAGGAAGCGAAGCGGGCCGCCGACTACGGCAAGGAGTACGCCGACCAGTGGATCCAGAAGTCGAAGAAGCTCGGCTGGGATACCAGCGGCGGCGGGAAGGCCGACCTGACGATCGAGGGGAACGTCGCGCACGCCTGGGAGCCGAGCGGGGCGGCCCGGTTCTGGGGCGGCTGGTACGCCAATCCCGGCGCGGTCCAGGAGCTGATCGGGAAGGACTCCTCCGGTAAGATCGTCTTCCAGATCCGCCACAAGTCGCGCGGTTCCACGGTCCGGGACGCCATCGAGAACGGCCTCGAGGACGTCGTCAAGTCGCTCGAAAAAGGGAAGTGAGTCCCCTGGGCGCCGGAGGGCGTCCGCGGGCACGAAAGGGGGCGGCGGGGCGACTCGCCGCCCTCGCCTTTTCCGGGGCCGCCGCGCCGTCGGCGCGGGGTTCCCCTGCGTTACTTCAGATCAGCTGGTTCTGGTACGCGTAGACGACCGCTTCGAGCTTCGAGTGGACGTTCAGCTTCCGGAGGATGTTCTGGATGTGGTTCCTCACGGTAACGTCGCTGATGAAGAGCTGCTCTCCCATTTCGTCGGTCTTCTTCCCCTCGGAGAGGAGGCGAAGGACTTCCCGCTCTCGCTTGGTGAGGGGCGAAGAGGTGGGACGCGGCGGGAGGAGGGGCACCAGGCTCGGATGCTGGATCGGGCCGGAGAAGCGGGTGAACAGGTTGCCGGGATCGGGGTGCGCCCCATTCGTCTCGGCGAGGATGTGGACGAGCGTCGTCAGCTCGGGACGCTGGCCGGGAATCGAAAGGATGGAGCAGCGGAGCTTCTTCGGCCCGGCGTCGCGCGACTCGAGGACGATCTCGAACGGCTGGATCGTCTCGCCCCGGTCGCGCATCCTGAGAATCGGACACTCTCCGAAGCAGTAGCGGTTCCCGTAGATGTCGCGGCCTGCCATCGCCTGGTGGCAGCTCCGGCCAAGGACGTCGGCCGCCGGATAGCCGAGGAGGCGTTCGGCCCCGGTGTTCCAGAGGACGATCCGGTCAGACGAGTCGATGGCGAAGACGGCCTTGCCGCTCCGGGAGAGGAGCTCGAGGAGGTCTTCATGGTTGTCGGGAGCGTCCATACCGGGGACAGATTCTAACTCCGGGTCTGATGTGAATGCACCAGCCCTACTCCGTCTTTTTCATCAGGTGCTGCATCATGCCGGCGAGCTGAAAGTCGAGGTCGGTGAGGCCCCCGGCGTCGTGGGTCGAGAGGGCGACCGTGACGCGGTTCCAGACGTTCGACCAGTCCGGGTGGTGGTCCAGCTTCTCGGCGGCGAAGGCGACGCGGGTCATGAAGGCGAATGCCTCCGGGAAGTCCGCGAAGATGAATTCGCGCCGGAGGGCGTCCCCGGAACAGGTCCAGCCGGGCAGGGCCTCGAGGCGGGCGGCGACTTCGCCGGGGGCAAGGAGCGGCGGGCGGCTCATCGGGACCTCCTGGGGGCGCCTTTGCGCCGGAACGTAAACTCCCGAGTCTATGCGGATTGCGGTCGCCATGTCGGGAGGGGTCGATTCGTCGGTCGCCGCCCTCCTTCTCGCCCGGCAGGGGGCCGAGGTCGTCGGCGTTTCCATGCACCTCTGGGACCACGACCGGGACGGGACCGGAGCGGGGGACGGTCGCTGCTGCACGCTCGACGACCTCAGGACCGCGCGGAGAGCCGCGGAAGTGATCGGCGTCGCGCACTACACGCTCGACCTCAGGGAGCGTTTCCTGGAGACGGTCGTCCGGCCCTTCGTGGGCGGTTACCTCTCGGGCGAAACGCCGGTCCCCTGCCTTGCCTGCAATACCGACGTGAAGTTCGACGCTCTCTTCCGGCGGGCGCGCGCCCTGGGCTGCGAGGCCGTCGCCACGGGGCACTACGCCCGGATCGAGACCGACCCGGCGACGGGGGAAGCCCGGCTTCTCAAGGCTCGCGACCTGGGAAAGGACCAGACCTACTTCCTCTACGACCTGACCCCCGATCAGCTCGCCTTCGCCCGCTTTCCCCTCGGAGAGCTGATCAAGGACGACGTCCGGGAGCTCGCCCGGGAAGCGGGCCTCCCGAACTGGGACAAGCCGGATTCCCAGGAGATCTGCTTCGTGCCGGCCTCGGACGGGCCCGCCGGCTTCATCCGCAGGGAAGCCGAGGCTCTCGGCTTCTCGCTTCCCGGGCACCCGGCCGCTCTCCCGGGGCCCGTCGTCCGGATGGATGGCACCGAGGTGGGGACCCACCCCGGAACGATGGGATTCACCGTCGGGCAGCGCCGGGGGCTCGGTCTCGCCACCGGCGAGCCGCTCTACGTCGTCGGGATCGAAGCCGAAAGGCGGAGGCTCGTCGTCGGAGGAGGCGGCGAAGTGCTGTCGCGGGAGGTGGCGATTCGGGCGGTGAACTTCCTGGTGCCCGCGCCAGGAGGGGCGGTCCGTGTCCTGGCCCGGATCCGCTCCAGGCATCCGGACGTGCCGGCCCTCCTGGTGCCGGAAGAGCCGGGCCTCCGCCGGGGAGGACGGGCCCGCGTCGTCTTCGACGATCCCGTCCGGGCGGCGGCCCCGGGGCAGGCCTGCGTCCTCTACGATCCGGAGAGGCCGGAGAGGGTCCTCGGCGGGGGGGTGATCCAGGGGCGCGAGGTGGCCCCTGCCGGCGCCTCGGGCGAGTGCGGGAGCACTTGCGGGGAAAAAGGCTCGGTGTAGGATCGCCGCGGGAAGGTGGAGGCCGCCGGGTGCGCGGGCTCATGCAGGAGGTGTCCACGGGCCCTCCGGCGTGGTAAACTCTCGGGTCGTCCGCGTATGGCGAAGATCACATCTCCCGCAGTCGTCTCGATCCTGAAAGACTTACGGGCCGCTCTCGACGAGAGAGTGGAGGAGAAGGCCCGCCCGGCCGCGGGTGCAAAGAGCCCTCTCAAGGTCATCGGGGTCCGCGCGAGCGGCGTGAAGGCCGTGGCCCGGGAGCTCGCGGTCCGGCACAAGGGGGCGCTCGACTACCCGCTTGCGGCGGACCTCCTCGAAGGGGCTGCCGGCAGGAAGGTCCGGGAGGAGATCCTCGTCGCGATCGACCTCCTGGAGCGGTTCCGAAAGGACTTCGAGCCGTCGCTCCTTCTCCGGATGGACAAGTGGAGCTCCGTGGCGGACGACCTCGAGGTCGCCGAGGCGCTCGGGGCGCGGGTCGCAGCCGGACTCCTCGCGCTCGATCCCTCGAAGATCACCACGGTTCGCAAGTGGGCCCGGCTCCGGAGCGTCGGGCGCAAGCGTCTCGCGCTCCTGGCGGCCTCGGGCCTCGTCAGCGAGGGGAGGCGGGATGCGATGCTCGCGCTCGACCTCTGCGAGATTCTTCTGAACGAGGATCACCCCGTTCTCGTGACCGAAGTGGCCGGGCTCCTCCGGACGACGACGAAAATCGACGCCAAGGCCGTCCAGGATTTCCTCTTCCGCCGGTCTATCGACGGCAACCCGGCCATCCTCCGGGCCGGTTCCGAGAACCTCGACGCCGCGCGGCGGGCCGCGCTGATCGCAAAGCTCGAGGCGCAGCAGGCGAGCCTCGGGCCCGTCGCCGCGGCCGCCGGCCGCTGAGCCGCCGACCCGGGGCGCCGGCGAAGGCCGGCCGGAAAGCTCCTGGCGGAGGCTCCCGGCCACCTCGACGTCATTCGACTTCAGTCGACTTCATTCGACCTCAGAAGACCGGCCGGAGCTTCAGCGCTCTGCAGCGGTCTTCTTGAATCGCTTCAGGATCCACTCGCGAACGGCTTCCTTGCCCTTCTTCGCGACGAGCGCCATTTCCCCTTCCTTCGTCGTCTCCGCAACGCGGAGCTGCTCGTCGGAGAGGACCAGGGCGGGGAAGCCCCTGGAGGCGTCGATGCCGTAGCGTTCGAGAAGCGCGCGATTCGTCGTGCCGGGGGCGACGTCGACGAAGACCGGGACGAACTGCTCGAAGAAGGCGGCCTGGAACGGTTCTTCGTAGATGGCGTCGTTGACGACCCGGCAGGGGGCGCAGTCGTTCGTGCCGAGGTTCACGAAGAGGCGCCGCCCCGAATCCGCCGCGGCCTTCGAGGCCGCCTCGACGGCGAGCGCTCCGTCGCTCGTCGAGTCGTAGATCGGGAGCGACTCGGGGGCCGGGGCGGGAGGTCCCGCGAAGGCGACCAGGGGGGTGGCGGCGAGGAGGACGGCCGCTGCGAAGCGAAGGTTCGGACGCATCGTTTCCTTTCGAAGGACGGGGCTCAGTTGGGCCGTACCGGCGCGCCGGGCTCGGGCCGGGAAGGCTCGAAGTCGACGCGGATCGGGCCGAAGTTCTTCTCGTAGATGGCGATGTTCTGGGAGAGGGCGTTCAGGAGCTGCTTGGCGTGGACGGGAGTCGTCAGGATCCGCGAGAGGATCCGGACGTCGGCGCGCCCGGGAACGGCGCGGGCGAAGTCCAGGATGAACTCCGCCGGGTTGTGGATGATGTTGACGAAGTTCGCATAGACGCCGCTCGCGACCGCGTCGTCCATGGAGAACTGAAGGGTGGGCGGAGGAGCGTCTTCGGGTTTTGGCGGCACGTCAGCCATTGAGACACCTCACAAAGCGGATCCGGCAGGGTACCGCAAGAAGAGTGCCATTCTATCCCGGGACCGGGGCAGGGCACGGACGGCTTCCGCCCGCGAATCCGACGAACGTAAGATCCTGATATGCCCTTCAATATGCGCCTTTTCGCCACGACCCTGCTCCTCGTCCTCGCTTCTGTCGCAACGGGGTCCGCGGGAGCCGAAGACGCGCCGGCCGTCGTCGCCTTCGACGCCGCCTGGGCCCGCCGGGCGGAAGGGGCCGCGGGAGGTGCCGCCGGGGCGGGGGCGGTCTCGGCGGTGGTGGCGGCGGGCCGGGGCGCCATGACGGCCCTGCCGGCGTCCCTGCCGGCGCGCTGGATGCTCATGCGGGCGCTCTATTTCCAGGGAGAGCACGCGACCGCCGAGAATGGCGCGAAGAGAGCTGTCTTCGAGGAGGGCAAGAGCCTCGGAGAGGAGACCCTCGACCTGATCCGGAAGGAGGCGGGTGCTTCGGCCGGAAAGGACCTCTCGAAGGCGACGCCCGTGGAGCTCGTCCCATTCGTGAAGGGAAGGCCGGACGTCGTGCCGTGCTTCCTCTGGGCGTCCGTGAACTGGGGAAAGTGGGCGCTGGTGTTCGGCAAGACCGCGGCGGCCCGGCAGGGAGCGGCCGCGAAGATCCGGGACTACGCGACGGCCGTCGTCCAGCTCGACCCCTCGTTCGACGAGGGGGGCGGCTACCGGGTTCTCGGCCGGCTCCACCACCAGACGCCGTCGATCCCGTTCATCACGGGCTGGGCGTCGCGGACCGACGCCCTGAAGTACCTCCGTCTCGCGGCGGAGAAAGGACCTCGCAACTTCGTGAACCGGCTCTACCTCGCCGAGGCGATCTGGGACTACGAGAAGGGGAGGCGCCCGGAGGCGAGGCGGATGCTGGAGGCTCTCGTCGCCGACGTTCCCTCGGCCGCGCTTCCCGTCGAGGACGCGAGGGCGCAGGAGGACGCGAAGATTCTCCTTTCGGCATGGGGAAAGGGATGACCGGTCCGACGAAGGACAGGGTCCGCGGCGCGATCTCGCGCATCGTGGCCACCGCCGAGACCCGTCCGCAGCTCTCCGCCGTCGACGCCGCTCCCCGCCCGCAGAAAAAGGACGTCATCGACATCCTTCGGCTGTTCCAGGAAGTCGTCTACCCGGGCTACTTCGGCGACACGGTTCTCTACCGCGACAACCTGCGCGACCACCTCGGCGACGTCCTGTTCCGGATCCACCTCCGCCTCTCGGCCGAGGTCGAGAGGGCGATCGAGGCGGAGGAGGGGCGGCCGGCCGCCCGCAGGCACGCGCGAGAGATCGTGACGGCCCTGTTCGAGCGGCTCCCCGAGGTCGCCGACGGCGTCGCGGAGGACGTCCAGGCGGCCTACGACGGGGACCCGGCGGCCCAGGGGTTCGACGAGCTGATCCTGGCCTACCCGGGGGTGAAGGCCGTCTTCACCTACCGCATCGCCCACGAGCTCCATCGGCTCGGCGTGCGCCTGATCCCCCGGGTCATGACCGAGTTCGCGCACAACGAAACCGGGATCGACATCCACCCCGGCGCGAAGATCGGCCGCTCCTTCTTCATCGACCACGGCACGGGCGTCGTGATCGGCGAGACGACGACGATCGGCGACCGCGTGAAGATCTACCAGGGGGTGACGCTCGGAGCGCTGTCGTTCCCGAAGAACGAGCACGGCGAGCTGATCCGGGGCGTCAAGCGCCACCCCACCGTCGAGGACGACGTCGTCATCTACGCCGGCGCGACGATTCTCGGCGGGGCGACGGTCATCGGCCGGGGAAGCGTCATCGGGGGGAGCGTCTGGCTGACGACGTCCGTTCCGCCCTACACGCGGGTCACGATCGCCGGCGAGCAGCTCCGGTTCGAGGCTCGTTCCGTCCCTCAGACGGTCCCCCCTGCGGGCAACAGCCCCGCCTGATCGTCAGCCGGGAGGCCCCTCGCGCCGCTCGACGCGGGCGGGTGGCGCCATTGCGAGGAGGCTCGCGACGGTGCGGCCGGTGCCCGGGACGACGAGGTCGGGAAGCAGGTCGGCGAGCGGGGCGAGGACGAAGCGCCTCTCGCCGAGCCGCGGATGCGGGACGACGAGCTCGGGGAGGTCGATCCGGCGATCGCCATACAGGAGCAGGTCGAGGTCGAGAGGTCGCGGGCCGTTCGGCGCGCCGGACCGCAGCCGCCCCGCCGCGGCTTCCAGGCGCCTGAGCAGCCGGAGCAGATCGAGGGGAGGCAGGACGGTCCGGCCGGTGGCGACGGCGTTCAGGAAGTCGGGCTGGCGTGGCCCGCCCACGGGAGCGGTGACGTAGAGAGGCGAAAGGGTGAGCCCTTCGACGTGAGGAGCGAGGCCCGCGAGAGCGGCGGCGAAGGCAAGCTCCGGCGACCCGACATTCCCGCCTAAACCGATCGCTATCCCGACGTCGACATCGGCGGGAGGGTCAGTAGTCGTCCTCGCTCCCCGTGTCGCCGGCCTCGAGCGACGGTCCCTCGCCCAGGGGAAGCTCCTCGTCGTCGAGGGTGGCCTTGGCGGCCGGATCCTCGGGTTCGATCCCGATGTCCTCTTCGTCGCGGTTGCGTTCGAAGAGGTCCGGATCGGCGAACTCGTCGCGCTTGGCGCGCCGGGCGGCGATGAGCGCCGCCGGCGACGTGTCGCGCGGCGGGGCGTCCTTCTGGTCGATTCCGCACTTCGGGCAGAGGACGGGAGTTCTCCTGAGGTCGTAGAACTTCGTCCCGCAGCGGAAGCACTCGTGTTTGTTACCGAGATCGGGCATTCGCTCCCTCAAAAAAGACGCCGGAACATAGCATCGGGTCCATGGTGGGTCAACGCGTCCCGTCAGCCGTTCTTCCAGGAGGCCGGCCGCCGCTTACACTCGGCCCGTGAATGGCTTCCATGCGTGCTCGGCGAGGCGACCGCGATCGGCGGCGGCCGGATGCTGAATTTCGACCTCCTGGCCGTCGACGGCGGCGCCCGCCGCGCGAGGGTGACGCTGGACCACGGGACCGTCGAGACGCCCGCCTTCATGCCCGTCGGCACGGCCGGCACGGTCAAGGCGGCCCGGTGGAGCGACGTGGAGACGGCGGGGGCCGAGATCGTCCTGGCGAACACCTACCACCTGATGCTCCGGCCGGGAGGGGACCTGATCCGCTCCCTCGGCGGCCTGCACCGGTTCGTGGGCTGGCAGCGGCCCATCCTGACCGACTCCGGCGGCTTCCAGGTGATGTCCCTGGCTGCAAACAGGAAACTCTCGGAGGAGGGGGTCCTCTTCCGGAGCCACCTCGACGGCAGCCCTCACCTCCTGACGCCGGAGAGGGCGGCCGAGCTGCAGCTCGGCGATTTCGGCGTCGACGTGGCGATGGTGCTGGACGAGTGCACGCCCTACCCGGCGACGCGCGACCAGGCGGCGCGCTCGATGGAGCTCACCCACCGCTGGGCGCACCGGGGCCGCACGGCGTTCCTGGGCGTTCGTGGCGACGGCGGGCGCGGCGCGCAGTTCGGGATCGTCCAGGGGGGGATGTTCCCGGACCTGCGGCGCCTGAGCGCGGAGGCCGTGGCCGCGGAGGGCTTCGAGGGGGTGGCCTGCGGCGGGGTCTCCGTCGGCGAGCCGAAGGAGGAGATGCGGGCGATCGTCGAGGCGACGGGGCCGATCCTGCCGGCCGACCGGCCGCGCTACCTGATGGGTGTCGGTCACCCGCTCGACATCCTGCACGCCGTGGCGAACGGCTTCGACCTTTTCGACTGCGTCCTTCCGACGAGGGCCGCCCGTCACGGCCTCGCCTACACGTCCGAAGGGACGGTCGTCATCAAGCAGGCGCGCTACAGGACGGATCCGGCCCCGCTCGACCCGGCCTGCGCGTGCCCCACCTGCCGGACGGCGTCCCGCGCTTACCTCCGGCACCTCTTCACCCTCGGCGAGCCCACCGCGGCGACGCTCCTGACGGTCCACAACCTGACGGCCGTCCTTGACTTGATGAGGGGAATCCGGGAGGCTCTCTCGGCACGACGCTACGGGGCGTTCGCGGCGGATGCCGTGCGGCGCCTCGATTTCGGGAAGGACACGCGATGAATCCGATTTCTCTCCTGCAGGCTGCCGCGGCCCCGACGATGAAGGACGGCCTGCTCCAGATGGTCCCGTTTCTCCTCATCTTCGTCGTCTTCTACTTCGTTCTCCTCGCGCCCATGAGGAAGCAGCAGAAGAAGACGAAAGAGATGCTCGCCCAGCTCAAGAAGGGCGATCGGGTCATGACGTCGGGCGGGATCTACGGCACCGTCGCCCAGGTCGAGGACCAGATCGTCTGGGTGAAGCTCGCCGACACCCTCAAGGTGAAGATGGCCAAGAGCGCCATCACCAGCGTCGTCAACGAGGCGGAGGCGGGCAAGGAAGCGGTCGGCCCGGCCTGAGGCCGTTCGGCGCCCGACATCCACCGCCGTGGCGCCCCTCGTTCTCCTTCAGTCCTCCGACTGGCACGTCGGCTCGCCTCTCACGGGGCGCGGCCTCGGTCTGACCGAGGAGTTCCGGGCAACGCGCCGCGACGAGGTGGACGCGGCTCCCGAGCGCCTCTTGGCGGCCGCGCGGGAGATCCGGCCCGACGTCGTCCTCCTTCCGGGAGACCTGTGGGACGCCGAGAACGGTCCGCCGTCCCTCTTCCGGCGGCTCGTCGCCGCGTTCGACGCGCTCGCGCCGGTACCGGTCTTCATCGCCCCCGGGAATCACGATTTCGCCGGCCCGGGTGGCTTCTTCGATGAAGCCTATCTCGCGGCGCTCGGCCTTCCGTCGTGGCCCGGAAACGTGTCGGTGTTCCGGTCGGCGTCCTGGGAGACCCGGTCGGTTCCGGGGCGGGACGATGTGACCGTGACGGGGAGGGCGTTCCTGTCGCCCCTTCTGGAGGCGGGACGCCCCCTCTCCCCTCCGCCGGCCCGGCCCGCCGCTCCGTTCGCCCTCCTGATGCTCCACGGGTCGCTCGAGGGCTACAAGGGGCCGGATTCGCCGAGCGGCGCAAAGAGAACCGCCCCCTTTTCGAGGGAGGAGCTCGCCGGGGCCGGCTTCTCCTGGGCGGCGCTGGGACACCACCACGGTTTCGAGGTCGTCGAGCGTCCGGACGGGAGCGCGGCTGGCGCCTACAGCGGCTCCCCGACGGGCCGGGGCCTCGACGAGACCGGCCCCCGGTTCTTCGTGAAGGTGACGCTCGACCCGGAAGCGCCGGCGAAAGTCGACACGTTGCCCGCGGACTCCCGGCAGGTGCTCGACCTCACCCTCGATTCGGGAGGGCGCGAGGCCGACGCCTTGCGGGAAGCGGCTTTTGCCCTGCTGCTCGAGGCGGGAGCGTCCCCGCGGGACGTCGTCCGCCTGACGGTCCGGGGCCGCCCGGCAGCCGGTACGCGCGCGGCTCACTCGCTGATCGATCTGAAGGGGCTCGTGGCTCACCTCGTGCTGCGCGACCGGACGGCGAGCGAGGCCGAGGGGCGCGCGGACCGCTCCACCGCGGAAGGGCGCTTTGCGCTCGATCTCGAGGCCCGGCTGGCCGCGGCGCCCGACGCCCGCTCGCGGCGCGTCGCCGAGCTCGCGTACAACCTGGGCCGGGAGGCCCTTCTCGGCCGTCTCCCGGTCCCGCCGCCGGTGGAGGACGTCTGAGGATCGAGCGGCTCGTCGTCGAGGGCTTCGGGCCTCTCGAGGGGATCGACCTCACCTGGGGAGAGGGAGAGCTCCTCCTCGTCCTCGAGCCGAACGAGACTGGGAAGTCGACGCTCTGCGAGGCGATCGTGGCGGCGCTCTACGGTCTGCCGAAGGGCCGGGCGGCAGGTGGACGTTCGCGCGAGTCGCGCAAGCCCCGGAGCGGCGCGCCGAGCCGGCTCCGTCTCGACGTGACCACGGGTTCGACGGGCTCTGCGAACGCGGGCCGGTACACGGTCGAGCGGGACTTCGACGCCGGGACGCTCCGGGTCGTCGACCGGGACCGGGGAGAGGACCGGACGGTCGATTTTCTGCGGCCCGGGGGGCGGGACGCCGTCGGCGAGAAGCTGACGGGGCTGACCGAGCCGCTTTTCCGGACGACGGCGTACGTCGGGCAGAACGTCCTCGACGGCGACGCTCTCGACGCCTCCCTCACCGTCGAGCTGGCCCGGATCGCCGACTCGGGCGGCGGCGAGGCGAGCGTCGTCCGGGCGCTTCGGCTTCTAGACGCGGCCCGGGCCCGCATGCCGGAGGCGACGAGCGGAGCCCAGGTCTCCGTCGAGACGGAGATCGTCCGGACGGGACGGCGGGTCGAGGAGAAGAGGGCCGAGGTGGTCCGTCTCGCGAGGTCGCGCGAAGCCGCGTCGGAGGCTGCGGAGAGGCTCGCGGCCCTGACGTCCGAGCTGGCCGCGGCGCGGCGCGCCGCAGCCCTCGCCGAGGTGGCGGTCGTCGAAAGCGAGCGCCGGAGCCTCGCCGCCGAGGTGGAGCGGCGGCGGACCGAGGGCCGGAGGAAGGTCGAGCTCGAGGAGGAGGCGGAGCGCCTCGAACGGGAAGCGGAGATCTTCACGCCCGAGGCCCTCGGTGCGCTCGATGCCCTCCGGGGCGCCCGCGGCGCCCGTCCGGAGGCGCTCCTGGCCGCCCGAACCGCCCTCGAGTCCGAGCGAACGGCCGCGGCCCTCGAGGATCGGGACCGGCGTCGCCGCGCCGGCGGGCTCGCCGAGCTGCCGCCCGAGGCGAGGAGCACCCTTCGAACGCTCCTGGAAGGGGCCGTCGAGGCGTCGCGTGCCGCGTCGGCTGCCGAGGAAGCGCTCGAAGCGGAGTGGGAGGAGCTCCGGCGCGAAGGGCTTGCCGAGGACCTTCGCCGGCTGGACGGGCTTCCTCCGGCGGAGAGGGATTTCGTCGCCTCCGCCGAGGAGGACCGGCAGGCTCTCGAGCTTTCCGGGGTGCAGCTCGACCGGCGCGTCGCCGATTGCGGGGCGAAGGCCTCTATCGCGGCGGGAGAGCGGCAGGTTCTCGTCCGGAGGGCGCGGGCCCTCGTCGTGTCCGCGGGACTCTTCGTACCGCTGGTCGTCGGCGCGCTCCTGAAGCGGGGGCGGGCGGACGACCCGCTCGTCCTGACGCTGGCGGTCTTCGCCGTGGCGCTGGCCCTCTACGGTGGGATCGCGTGGGCGCGCGGAGTCGGCCACCGCCGGGAGGACGAGCTCCGCTCGCGGGAGGAGGAGGCGGCGGCGCGAGCCGAAGCGCTCGAGGAAAGGCGGCGCCTGTCGGACCTGAGGCTCCGGCTCGAGCAGGTAGCCCGCAAGGCCGGTTTCAAGGACGCCGGCACTCTCGTGAAGGCGCAGCGACGGGCCCGCGCGGCCGAGGAGAGAAGGCAGAGGCTCGTGGAGAAGCGGGTTCGGCTGCACGCGGCGAGCGAGAGGCTCGCGGACGCCGACCGGGGGCTGGTGCCGTTTCGTGCGGCCCTCGGCCTCAGCGAGGGCCTCCCTTCGCCAGACGAGGCGCGGCGTCTCCTGCAGATCCTCGCCGACCTCGAAAAGGCGGATCACGCTGCGGCGGCGCGCGAGGAGGCGGCGACGCGCGATCAGGCGAAGCTGCGTGAGGAGGACCTCGCGCTGGCCGGCCTGGAGGAGAAGATCGTCGGGCTCCTCGTCCATCTCCAGGTGCCCCCCGGTCTCTCCCTGGCGGAGTCCTTCCTTCTCGTCGAGGCGGGCCGGGCGCGGGCGGCACGCCGGAAGGTGATCGTGGAGTCGGAGCTTCCGGCTCTCGCGCTCGCGCCCCCTCCCGACGCCGACGAGTCGGTCGCCAAGCGACTCTCCCGGCTCTCGGCAGAAGTGGAGACCCGCCTCTCGGACCTTTCCGCGGCCGTATCGGATCTCGATGTCCTGCCGGAGCCGGAGGCGGCGAGGCGTGCGGCCGAGGCCGCCCGGCAGAAGACGGCGGGCCTGGAAGGGGAGCGGCAGGGGGCCGAGAAGGAGCTTGCCCAGCGCGCGTTCGAGGGGGGCGGGAAGGCGAGAGAGACGGAGGAGCAGCTCGCGCTCGCGGAAGCCGCCCGGGAGAGGGCCGTCCTCTTCCGGGACGCGCTCGACGTGGCGCGGGAGGTCCTGGCCTCGGCGGCGACGACGACCTACGGCGACTTCCGGAGCGGACTCGCCCAGGCCTCGAGGGAGATCCTCGCGGGTTGCCACCTTCCCTACGAGTCCCTGGAGTTCGGCGAGGACCTCTCGGTCACCGTGGTGGCGCGGGGGGGCCGGCCGGTGACCCGCGCGGACCTCGCCGCTTCCGTCTCGACGGGAGCCCGGGAGCAGCTGCACCTCGTGGCCCGCCTGGCCACGCTCCGGCACCTCGGAACCGGCCCGAAGGGGCTCCCTCTCCTCCTGGACGATCCGCTCGTCGGGACGGACGACGATCGTTTTCGCGCCGTGCTCGGCTTCCTTCTCGAGGAGCTCCTCGTCGAGAGGCCGGCCCTCCTGGTCTCGTGCCACGAGGAGCGTCACGAGCGCTGGCACGCCTCGCTCCCGCCCGCTCTGGCCGCCCGGGTTCGCCGGGTCCGCCTTCCGAGGCACGGTGGAGCGTTGGCGGAAGGGACGTCGTCGCCTTCGCCGGGCGACCTCTCGTGAATTGACGCCGCCACCGTGCGGCGAATAGACTCCCTGTCTTGGCCCGGGAGAGCCGGGCCGAATCAAGTCGGGGGTCCAAGGACGTCCGGAGGCGAATGCCTCCTCGTCCGGACCGATCCGCCTTCGGAGGTTGCGTTTCGTGAAAAGGCCTACAGGCTGGCGTCTCGCCCTGACGCTGGTCGTCCTCATCGGATCCGTCGCGGCCTATGTATTCAGGGGCCGCGAGGCACTAAAGAAGAACCCCACCGCGCCTCCGAATCCCGCGATTGCCGACGTCCTGAAGAACGGCCTGAAGCTCGGGCTGGACCTCAGGGGCGGCATCCACCTCGTCATGCAGGTGAAGGCCGAAGACGCACTCCGGGCAGAAGCCGCGGATGCCGCCGAGCATCTGCGGACCGAAGCGGGGAAGCGCGGAGTCGCCATCGGGACCGTGAACCCGCCGACGGGCGAGGGTTTCACGATCACGCTGGGAGACACGGTCAGCCCCTCGGCGGTCGTCGATCTCGTCAAGACGGCCCTCTCGCCGACCGACTGGCAGGCGGACCAGAGCGGACGTGAGATGCGAGTCACCTTCCGCGAGCCGGCCCGGATGGAGATCGAGGCCCAGACCCTGCGTCAGGCCGTCGAGACCATCCGAAACCGCGTCGACGCTCTCGGTGTCGCCGAGCCGTCGATCCAGCCGCAGGGGAACGACCGCATCGTCATCCAGCTCCCCGGCGTCGACGACCCGGCCCGCGTCAAGGACATCATCGGCACGACCGGCCTTCTCGAGCTCAAGCTCGTCGACCTGAAGGGGGGGCCGTACTCTTCGCCCGAAGCCGCGAAGGCGGCCTACGGCGGGGCGATCCCGGCCAACCTGGAGCTCGTCGAAGGGATGTCGGAGGACACCGAGGCGCGCACGAGGACGACCGTCTTCTACGTGCTCGACCGCGCCGCCGCCGTCACCGGCCGCGACCTGAAGAACGCCCGGGTGGGGCAGGACAAGTTCAACCAGCCGGCCGTCGAGTTCTTCCTGAACGCCCAGGGGGCCGAGAAGTTCGGCCGGGTCACGGGGGACAACATCGGTCGCCAGCTCGCCATCGTCCTCGACAAGCGGGTCCAGTCGGCACCGAACATCAAGGGCCAGATCACCGACAACGGGATCATCGAGGGGAACTTCACGGCCGAGCGCGCCGATGGCCTGTCCCTCGTCCTCCGGTCGGGCGCGCTCCCCGCGCAGCTCGTCATCCTCGAGGAGCGGACGGTCGGGCCGTCGCTGGGACTCGACTCCATCAAGCAGGGAGTCCTCGCCTCGATCGTGGGCATGCTCCTCGTCTTCGTGGCGACGGTCGTCTACTACCGCCTGGCGGGCGTGAACGCCGTCGTCGCCCTGACGATGAACGCCATCATCCTCCTCGGGGCGATGGCCTGGATCAACGCGACGCTGACGCTCCCCGGGATCGCCGGGTTCATCCTGACGATCGGCATGGCGGTCGACTCGAACGTCCTGATCTTCGAGCGGATTCGCGAGGAGATGGACGGCGGAAAAGCCCCGAAGACCGCCATCGACCTCGGCTTCAAGCGCGCCTTCGCCACCATCATCGACACGCACGTCACCACGATCGCCGCGGCCGCGTTCCTCTTCCAGTTCGGCACGGGCCCCGTCAAGGGCTTCGCCGTGACGCTCGTCATCGGCCTCGCGGCCTCCGTCTTCACCGCCGTCTTCGTTTCGCACCTCCTCTTCGACCTGATCTACGGGTCGCGTGAGAAGGTCGAGACCATCTCGATCTGAGGGATCCCGTGAGGCTGTTACAGAATCCCAACTTCGACTTCCTCAAGCTCCAGAAGCCCTTCGTCATCGGCTCGATCGTCGCGGCCGTCATCTCCGCCGGCGCGATCGCGACGAAAGGCCTCAACTGGGGCGTCGACTTCACCGGCGGCGCACAGGTCGTCTACGCCTTCAACGCCAAGCCCGACGAGAACCGGATCCGGCAGATCGTGGAGGGGGCGAAGGTCCCCGTCACGTCGGTCCAGCGCTACGACAAGGCCGAGAAGAACCAGGTCCTCCTTCGCGTGCCGATGGAGCAGAAGGAAGGGCGGGACGTTTCCCGCGAGGTCACGAAGGCGCTCACCACGGCGCTCTTCCCGAAGGGCCTCGAGACGGGCGTCTTCGACCTGAACCTCAACGGCGCGGAACCGCTTTCGGCGATGCTCCAGAAGGACGATCCGGAGAAGATGGCCGCGCGCGCCGACTCGAATCCGGGCGTCGAGTACGACCGGATCGCGCAGGCGATCATCTCGACCCGGTCCGGCACGGGCCTCTTCGCCAGCGTCGACGCGGCCGCGGCGACGCCCGGGATCTCGCCGGCCGTCGCCTCCTGGCTGAAGGAGAAAACAGTCGCCGGGCCCATCACCCTCATCAGCGCCGAGACGGTCGGACCGGCCGTCGGCAAGGACCTCCGGCGGAAGGGCCTCTGGGCGGTCGGGCTCTCCTGGGCCGCGATGCTCGCCTACATCTGGTTCCGGTTCCGGTCCCTTTCCTACGGCACCGGAGCGGTCGTCGCGCTCGTCCACGACTCGTGGATCGCGCTCGGCCTCTGCTCGATCTTCGGAGTCGAGATCTCCCTGACGGTCGTCGCGGCCTTCCTGACGCTCGTCGGCTATTCCGCCAACGACACGGTCGTCATCTACGACCGGATCCGCGAGAACCTCGAGAAGCCGAAGAAGGAAGCCCTCTCCCCTCTCGTCAACCGGTCGATCAACGAGACCCTCTCCAGGACGTTCCTCACGGCGGCCCTGACGTTCCTCACGGTCGCCGCGCTCTTCTTCCTGGGCGGCGAGGTGATCCGAGGCTTCTCGTTCGTCCTCTTCGTCGGCATGTTCATCGGCTCCTATTCGACGATCTTCATCGCCGCCCCCTGGGTGGTGAACTGGGAATCGTGGAAAGCGAAGCGTCTCGCCCGGCTCGAGGCGTCCGCACCGAAGACCAGCAAGCCAGTGGCGGCAAAGGGCCGCTAACGACGCGGAGGTAGGGACCGGGGCCGCGCGATCTTCGCGTGGCCCCGATCCCGCTCGCCGCCGGATTCCGGATCGCCTGCGACGAGGATTCCCATGGAAACCGTCTCCCTCTTCCCGTTCGCCGAGACCTGGTGGGTCTACGGCGTCTTCGTCGTTTTCGTCCTCGGGGTTCTGGCTCTCGACCTCGGCGTCTTCCACCGGAAGGCCCACGCCGTCGGTTTTCGCGAGGCTGCCGCCTGGAGCGTCGTCTGGGTCTTCGTGGCGATGTGTGTCGGCGGGGTCCTCTACCTGTGGGCGTCGGCCCGGTTCGCCGTAGACGCCCGCCTCCTGGCCGTTCCCGGGTTCCTCCCCGACGCGGCAGCACGACAGGTCTTTCTCGAGTTCCTGACCGGCTACGTCGTCGAGAAGGCGCTCTCGGTCGACAACATCTTCGTCTTCGTCGTCCTCTTCAACTTCTTCGGAGTCCCGGCCGCCTACCAGCACCGGGTGCTCTACTGGGGAATCCTCGGCGCCCTCGTCTTCCGGGCGATCTTCATCGCTCTCGGGGCGCTTCTTCTCCAGTTCCATTGGGTCATGTACGTGTTCGGGGCGTTCCTCGTCGTGACGGGCGTCAAGATCATCTTCGGTCCCGACAAGCCGGTGGACCCCGCCGACAACGCCGTCCTGAAGGCGTTAAAGCGCTGGATTCCCCTCACGCACGACCTCCACGGGCCTCACCTGATCGCCCGGGAAAACGGGCATCTCCTCGGAACGCCGCTCCTGCTCGCACTCGTCTTCATCGAGGTTTCCGACGTCGTCTTCGCGATCGACTCCGTGCCGGCGATCTTCGCCATCACCCGTGAGCCGCTCGTAGTCTTCACGTCGAACATCTGCGCGATCCTGGGCCTGAGGGCTCTTTTCTTCCTGCTCGCGGGAGCGGTGGGGAAGTTCCACCTCCTGAAGTACGGCCTCGGCCTCGTCCTCGTCTTCGTAGGGCTGAAGATGGCCTGGCTGAACGAAGCCTTCGGCGGGAAGTTCCCGATCGGCTGGTCGCTCGGGATCATCGGCGCGCTCCTGGCGGCCTCGATCGGGCTGTCGCTCCTGTTCCCGCCGAAGGCGGACCCCGAGGACTGAATGGCGTACCAGGATCGCCGGGTCAGACGAACTTCAGGATCAGGAACCCCCCCACCAGAAGGGCGAGGAAGGTCAGGGCGGCGAGGTCGAAGTTCTTCTCGAGCGTCCGCCGGATGGCGGGACCGAAGAGCCTGAGGAGGCCCGCGACGAGGAAGAAACGGGGCTCCCCGGCCGACGATGCTGACGAGAACGAACGGCACGAAGGCCATCCCCGTGGCGCCGGCGGCGATCGTGGCGACCTTGTAGGGGATCGGCGTAAAGGCCGCCGCGGCGAGGAACCAGATTCCCCACTCCCCGTTGTAGAGCTCCACGACTTTCGCCCAGTGGTGCTGGGCGTTGTAGAAGTTCACGATGGCCTGCCCGGCCGTCGCCATGAACGTCAGGCCGATGACGTACCCGCCCATCGCGCCGAGGACGGAGCCGACGGTGCAGAGGGTGGCGGCCCGGATCCAGAGCAGGGAGGACGACGCGACGATGGCGATGAGGAGGACGTCGGGCGGGATCGGAAAGACCGACGACTCGGCGACGGCAATCAGGAAGAGAGCCGCGAGCGCCTGCTTCGTGTCGGCCCAGTGCATCGTCCAGTCGTAGAGGGAACGGACCCAGCGCCGAGGCGCCGCGAGGGCGCGCAGGATCGGGTTCGTCGAAGCGGAGGCGGGCGCGCGGTCGGGTTCGGGTGTCGGTGCGGCCATCCGCGGGAGGTTACCTGATCCTCTCGGGACGCGTCTCGGGGCCCGCTGCCGCCATAATCCCTGCGTGCTGAGGTTCGAGGACATCCTCGAGGCGGTCGAGAGCTACCTGCCGGGGGCCGACGAGGACCTCCTGCGCCGGGCGTACATCTTCTCCGCCCAGGCGCACCGCCACCAGCTCCGCTCCTCGGGCGAGCCCTATCTCATCCACCCGATCGGCGTGGCGATGCTCCTGGCCGAGCTGAAGCTCGACGAGGTTTCCATCGCCACCGGACTCCTCCACGACGTCCTCGAGGACACCAAGACGACGAAGGAAGAGCTCGCCGTCCTCTTCGGCCAGGAGGTCGCCGAGGTCGTCGACGGGGTCACGAAGATCGGCCGGTACGCCTACACCTCCCGCGAGGCGCAGCAGGCCGAGACGTTCCGGAAGATGCTCCTGGCGATGACGGGAGACCTCCGGGTCATCCTGGTCAAGCTGGCGGACCGCCTCCACAACATGCGGACGCTGCACCACCTGCGGGAGGAGAAGAGGCGATCGATCGCCGCGGAGACGATGGAGATCTACGCGCCTCTGGCGAACCGCCTCGGGATGGGGCGGATCAAGGGAGAGCTCGAGGACCTGTCCTTCCGGCATCTCTACCCGGACGAATTTGCCGCCCTCTCCGGAGCGGTGGAGGAGCGGATGAAGGCGTCCGGGGACGCCATCGAGAAGCTCCGCGACGACATCTCCGGGAAGCTGGCGGAGGCGGACGTGCCGGCGGAGGTGAGCGGCCGGGTGAAGCGGCTCTGGTCCATCCGGCAGAAGCTGATCCGGCAGTCGATCCCCCTCGACCAGCTCTACGACGTCCTCGCGTTCCGGGTCCTCGTCGGCTCTGTGAGGGACTGCTACAGCGCCCTCGGCATCGTTCACCAGGCCTGGCGTCCGGTCCCCGGCCGGATCAAGGACTACATCGCGATGCCCAAGCAGAACTTCTACCAGTCGCTCCACACGACCGTGATCCCGGAGGGCGAGCCCCCGTTCGAGATCCAGATCCGGACGCGTGAGATGGACCTCGTCGCCGAGCAGGGGATCGCGGCGCACTGGAAGTACAAGGAAGGGCGTGGAGGCCGCCGGGTGGACGAGCAGGGGATCGCCGCGATCCGGCAGATCCTCGAGACGACCCGGGACATCGCGAACCCCCGGGAGTTCCTGTCGTCGCTCAAGATGGACCTCTACGCCGACGAGGTCTACACCTTCACGCCGAAGGGCGCCGTCTACTCCTTCCCGCGCGGAGCCTCGCCGGTCGACTTCGCCTACCGGATCCACACCGACGTGGGGCACCGCTGCTCGGGCGCACGGGTGAACGGGAGGCTCGTGCCGCTCCGGACGCCGCTCGTCAACGGCGACATCGTCGAGATTCTCACGTCGCCAGTGCCGCAGCCTTCCCGCGACTGGCTCGCCTTCGTGGTGACCTCGCGGGCGCGGAACAAGATCCGCGCATTTCTCCATACGAAGGAAAAGCAGAAGTCGATCGAGATCGGGCGGCGATACCTCGAGAAGGAGCTGAAGAAGGTCAAGCGCGCATTCGGCCGGCTCGTGGACGCGAAGGCCTTCGACCCCCTGTTCCAGGATTTCGGGGTCGCCAGGCTCGAAGACCTGCTCGCCGAGATCGGCTACGGCAAGATTCCCCCGCGCGCCGTCGTGCAGAAGCTCTTCCCCCAGGAGGAGCCCCCTGCGGAGAAGGCGGAAATCTCCCGGACCGAGGCCCTGAAGAAGGCCGTCCGGAAGATCCTGCCGATCGGCGGGACCGGGATCCTCGTGAGGGGGGAGAACGACCTCATGGCGACTCTCGCCAAGTGCTGCCGGCCGGTGCCGGGGGAGGAGATCGTCGGCTACGTGACCCGGGGGAGGGGGGTGTCCGTCCACTCCGCCGCCTGTCCGAACGTCCGCAACCTCCTCTTCGATCCGGGGCGCGAGATCGAGGTGGACTGGCACGTCGGCAAGGGCGTCTCGTTCACGGTCGATTTCGAGGTCCAGGTCGAGGACCGGCCCGGGATCCTGGCCAGGATCACCAAGGTCATCTCGGACGCCGCGTCGAACATCGAGTCGATCGAGGCCCGGACGAGCCCTGGCGGGACGGCCGTCATCGAAGGCAGCGTCACGACCCCGGATCGAAAACACCTCGACCGGCTCTTCCTCGCGATCCGTTCCGTCTCCGGGGTGACCAGCGTGAGACGAAAGTTCAACGTTTCCCGGCTCGGCCCCCGCTGAACGGGGGCCGGTGCGACGCGGGGGACTCCGCCCCGGTCGCGGGCCGGGACGTCAGCGGACGACCTTGACGACCTTGTCGGACCGAAGGCACCGGGTGCAGACCGTGACCCGCTTCGAGCCGCCGGGGACCGCGGCGCGGACCTTCCGGAGGTTCGGACGGAACTGACGGTTCGAGATGTTGTTGGCGTGGCTGACCCGGTGTCCGGCGACCGGGGACTTTCCGCAGATCTCACACATCTGGGGCATTGGATGGCTCCCTCTGAATCCTGAACCGATTTCCGGCGCCACCCCTCCCCGTTCCCTGGAGCGGAGGCGGGCGGTCGCCGGAACTGCGACTTATAGCGCTCCGCGGATTTCCTGTCCAGTAGCCATTCGAGCCCTCCGAGTCCTTGACAGTCTGGGGGTACCCGCGCAACATACCCGCCACAAAGGCTTTACTCAGATCGTGCCAAGGCGTCGCGTCGGTTCCGGAACGTAGAGGGAGGGAGACCGCACCGTGTTGTTCCGCAAGGCCAAGAACCTCGTCGGTCTCGACATCGGCTCGTCCGCCGTCAAGCTGGTCGAGCTCAAGGCGGGCAAAGAGGGAAAGTTCCAGCTCGTCAAGGCAGGGCTCGAGAACCTCTCCCCAGAGGCGATCGTCGATGGCGCGATCATGGATTCCTCGCTCGTCGTCGAGACTATCTCCCGTCTTCTCGCATCGACCGGCGTGAAGAACACGAACGTCGCCGTCTCCGTCTCGGGCCACTCGGTCATCGTCAAGAAGATCCAGCTCCCGACGATGCCGGAGGAAGAGCTGTCCGAGTCGATCCGCTGGGAGGCGGAGCAGTACGTCCCGTTCGACATCAACGACGTCTACCTCGACTACGTCGTCCTCGATCCGGGCGCGCCCGGAGAGACGATGGGCGTCCTCCTCGTCGCCGCGAAGAAGGAAAAGGTCGACGACTACAAGAACGTCGTCACCCAGGCCGGGAGGACCCCCGGCCTCGTCGATGTCGACGTCTTCGCGCTCCAGAACTGCTACGAGGTCAACTACGGCCTCGATCCGACCCGTGTCGTGGCACTCCTGAACATCGGCGCCTCCGTGATGAACGTGAACATCCTCGCCAGCGGCCAGACGGTCTTCTGGCGCGACATCACGTTCGGAGGCAACCAGTTCACGGACGCCATGCAAAAGGCCTTCTCTCTCAATTTCGAGCAGGCCGAGGCGCTGAAGAAGGGCGAGCCGGTCGGGGGCCAGACCGCGCAGAGCATCCAGCCCGTTCTCACCGGCGTCTGCGAGGACGTCGCAGGCGAGCTCCAGAAGACGATCGACTTTTTCCACGCCACCTCCGGGTCCGACAAGGTCGACACGATCATCCTGTCCGGCGGTGGCTCCCGAGTGACCCAGCTCGATGAGGTGCTGAAGGAAAAGTTCGGCCTCCCCGTCGAGATCATGAACCCCTTCCGCTCCGTCACGGCCGACGACCGCGCGGTCGACCCCGCGTGGCTGTCGGAGAACGGTCCGTCGCTGGCGATCGGCGTCGGGCTGGCCGTGCGGAAGCTCGGCGAGTGACGGAGGAGGCCCCATGATCAAGATCAACCTCCTCTCCGAAGCCAAACCCGTCAAGAAGAAGCGGGGCGTTTCCGCTCTCGGCGGGGCTGGCCGGCTGAACTTGTTCCTGATCCTCGGGGGGCTCCTGCTGGGGCTCCTCGTCGTCGGCGTCCAGTGGTGGGTCGAGGCTTCGCGCCTCAAGGAGCAGGAGGAGAAGAACCGTCTCGCGCAGCAGGAAGTCACCCGCCTCGAGGCGGTGCTGAAGGAAGTCCAGGACTTCGAGGACAAGAAGGCCAAGCTGCAGAAGAAGGTCGACCTCATCAACTCGTTGAAGGCGAGCCAGCGCGGTCCGGTCCGTCTGATGGACGAGGTCTCCAACGCCCTGCCGGACCTTCTCTGGCTCGAGCGGATGGAGGTCAAGGGAAACCTGATCTCCATCGACGGCAAGGCTCTCAACCCTCCTGCCGTCGCGAACTACTTCACGAACCTGAAGCTGGTCCAGGCGTTCCAGGAGCCGAAGCTCTCCACGCTCGCCGCTGCCAGCACGGGCGCGTCGAACCTCTACATCTACAAACTGTCGTTCGTCTTCGCGGACCTCGACCGGACCCAGTTCGACAACGCCGGAGCACCGGCGGGCGGTGCCGGCGGTCCGGCGCCCGCCGCGCCTGCCGCGGGGAACTGAGGGGGTAGGACGTGGCGATCGAACTGAAGCAGCTCGAAGACAAGCCCTGGTACTACGGTCTCCTGATCGGCGTCGCCTTCGCCGGCGGGCTCTGGGCCGTGGCGAACTGGCAATACCCGAGCTTCACCGAGATGCAGGCGAAGCTCGCCGGCCTCAAGGCCGAGTACGGAGCGCTGCAGGAGAAGATCGAGCGCGGCCGGGTCGCCGAGCGCCGGCTCCCGCAGCTGCGGGAAGAGGTCCGCCGGATCGAGCTCGACCTCAACCGGCTCCTGGAGATCCTTCCGACGAAGCGGAACACGGAAGAGCTCATCAAGAAGATCGAGGCTCTGACGAGGCAGGGAGACTTCTTCCTGAAGAGCTTCTCGCCGAAGGAATACATCAACAAGGACTTCTACGCCGAGTGGCCCATCGAGATCCAGCTCGACGGGACCTATCACAATCTCGCGCTCTTCTTCGACAAGATGGCGCGCTTCTCCCGGATCATCAACGTCGAATCCCTCATCATGCAGGGCTACCCGGACGCGAAGCTCGGCCGGACGCTGTCCGCCACCTTCGTCCTGAAGACTTTCATCTACCTGGGTGAGCAGGCGGCGACTCCTGCCACAGCACCCGTCAAGCCTCCGGCTGCCGCCGGACCCGGGCCGATTCCGTCCGGCAACAAGGGCGGGGGAGACGTCTGATGAAGAACGTTCTTCTTGCGAAAGCCCTTGCCTGTCTCGCGATCGTCCTCGGCGTCCTCGCGCCGCAGGCGGCCGGGCAGGTCCCCGCCGCGGCCCCCGCGGCGCCACCGGTCGACACGGGAATCGCCGTGCCCGTCCCTGGAGAGCAGGACACGTCGGTCCCGGCCTACGCCTACGAGGTCCGGGGCCGCAGAGATCCGTTTCGATCCCTTCTTCTCCGGACCCAGGACGACAAGGACCGGCAGAGACCGCCCGGGGTCGCCGGAATGCTCGTGGAAGAGCTGGGGCTGCAGGGAACCATCCGGACCCGTCAGGGCTGGATCGCGATGATGAGGGGCGGGGACAACCGCTCCTACCTTCTCAGGAAGGGGACGACGGTGTTCGACGGCGAAGTCATGGAGATCGGCCCGACGGAGGTCGTCTTCCGGCAGAACGTCAACGACCCGACGAGCCCGAAACCCTTCAGGGACGTCGTCAAGGCGCTGGCCCTTCAGGCGAAGCCGTGAGCGAAGGAAGATCGATGAGGACCAAGACCATCCGCCTCGAATCCCGGCAGCCCTCGGGCACCTCGAACCTCGCGTGGGGAGGAACCATGTTTCGAACTGGAAGGTTCTCGGCACCAGGGCTGGCGGGAATCCTCGCCGTGTCTCTCGTGGCCGCTGGCTGCTCCTCTCAGGCTGGCCCCGCCCTCAAGGCGGAGTCCGTCGCATCGACGGCAGGAGCTTCGGCGCCCGTCGTCCTGACGGGAGTCTCGCTCCTGACCGACGGCGACGCGCCCCGCCTCCTGCTCACGGCGGAGGGGCCGCTGCAGCCGATGGTGTACGCCCGCGAGGGGTCGAAGACTCTCGTCGTGGACCTGCCCGGCACGGTGGCGAGGGCGGGCCTCGAGCCACCTCGCGCAGACGGAACGCTGCTGACCCACCTGGGCATGAGGTCCTTCACGGAGCTTGGCCGACCTCAGGTCCGCTTCGAGCTGACGGGGCGCGGCGCGCTGGACGCGAGGATCTCCGGGGACCCGGCTTCTCGCGCGATGTCCGTGGCGCTCATCCCCCGGAACGACCAGCCGGTCGTCGCGCAGGGCGCGACGCTCGGCGAGGTGCCGCCGGCGACCGTCGAGTCCCTTCCCGAGCCGACGCCGGTCGAGAGAGTTGCCCCGGCCCCGGTTCTCGCCGCGGCTCCCGGTCGTTCCGAGCCTGTCGTCGTCGCCCAGCACGCTGCGGTGGGCAAGCCCGCCACCCGACTCGCGAAAGTCAATGCCCGTCGTGTGGATGGCAACCTCTCGGTCCAGCTGGACGGTGACGGCGAGCTTTCGTACGAGGCGTTCACGCTCTCGAATCCGCCCCGTTTCGTCCTCGACCTGAGCGGCGTTCGCAACGCTTCCAGGTTCCGGGCGCAGGATGTCGATTCCGGAAGCGTGACGCGCGTCCGGGTCTCGCAGTTCCGGACCGAGCCGACGGCGGTGACGCGGGTCGTCTTCGATCTCGCCGAGGAAGCCCTCCCGACGCTTCGTCAGAGCGGCTCGGGGGTCTCGGTCTCCTTCCCGGGCAGAGGAGCGGTCCCCGTCGCCTCGGCCCAGCTTGCATCCGCGACCCCCGCCCCTGTCGCACCGGTCCCGGCCGCCGGGTCCTACGAAGCGCACGAGGGCGACGACTCCGACCAGCCGGTCGTGCCGTCTCCCGGCACGGCGAAGGCCAGCGTGGCGACTGTGGCGCCCGTGGCAACCGTCGTGACCGCGGAAAAGCCGGCGGCTCCGCCTGCACCGGCGGCCGCTGCGATACCTGCGATCGCACCCGAATCCGCCAGGACGGCGGCAATCGTCGAAGCCCCGGTCGTCGTCCCCGTGGCTCCTGAAGCCCCGGTCGTCGTCGCCGAGGTCCCTTCCCCGGCCCCCGCGGCGTTCGAGCCCGAGGCCGAGCCCGCCAGGAAGGCGCCCGTGGCTGCGGCTCCCCCGGCGGCAACGGCCGCCGCGGTTCCGGCCCCGGCGATGCTCCCCGAGACCGTGACCGTCGCTTCGACCGAGGTCGCAGTGCCGGCGCCCGCCGCGACGGCGCGGAGCCCCAGGAAGCGATTCGCGGCCGAGGACCACGCTCTCATGGAGGCGGCGGAGACGCTCGCGGTCCAGCAGGAGAAGGACGCCCAGCCGAGAGACATCTCGAACCCGTTCGAGTCCAGGGCGATCGGCCAGACGGAGCGGCAGTACACGGGCGAGCCGCTCACGCTGAACCTCAAGGACGCCGACATCAAGGACACGCTCCAGAAGTTCAGCGAGCTGACGAACCTCAACATCGTCCTCGACCCCGACGTCCGCGGGACGGTCACGGTGTCCCTCACGGACATCCCCTGGGACCAGGCCCTCGAGCTCATCCTGAAGATCAACGGGCTCGGGTATGTCCTCGAAGGCAACGTGATGCGGATTGCCGGGACGCAGAAGCTGGCCCAGGAAGAGTCCGGGCGGCAGGCGCTTCTGAAGGCGCAGGAGAACAACCGTCCCACGAAGACGGTCATCCAGAAGCTCTCGTACGCCACGGCGGACGCAGCCGCGGCGACGGCCAAGAAGGTGATGTCGGCACGTGGCGACATCTTCGTCGACGGCCGTTCGAACCTCCTCATCATCCGGGAGCTGCCGGAATACCTCCCCACGGTCCTCGACCTCATCAAGAGCCTGGACACACCCGTGCCGCAGGTGATGATCGAGGCGCGAATCGTCGAGGCGACCCGTACGTTCAGCAAGAGGCTCGGAATCGCCTGGGGGTTCAACGCCAGCGCGGACCAGACGACCGGGACGACGACCGGGCTGGTCTTCCCGAACAACGGCTCGGTCGCCGGGACCGTGTCGCTGCCCAACGGCAACGAGATCCTCCGGGCCAGCCTCGGGAACGTTCTCGACACCTTCCGCCTCGACGTGGCCCTCAGCGCCGCGGAAGCGCGCGGGCTCGTGAAAATCGTCTCGTCCCCGAAGATCCTCACCCAGACGAACAAGTCGGCCTCGGTCCAGTCGGGCTTCCAGATCCCGGTTCAGACGACCGTCAACAACACCACGACGGTCCTCTACATCGACGCGACCCTCCGGCTCGACGTGACGCCGCAGATCACCGCGGAAGGAACGGTCATCCTCGACATCAAGATCCAGCGGCGCGAGCCGGCCCCGGGGACGAACGTCACCGGAGGCCAGAACGTTCCGCTGATCACCCGGGACGCCACGACGACGCTCATGGTGCGCGACGGCGGGACCGGGATGATCGCCGGCATCTTCAAGCTGACGGCCAACGACGGGCAGAGCATGATCCCGGGCCTCTGGAAGATCCCGCTCCTCGGAGGCCTTTTCCGGAACAAGACGACGACCGAGGAAACGGATGAGCTCATGATCTTCATCACGCCGCGCGTCATGAAGGCGCTCTGAGTCCGGGACACGGAGCCGAAGATGAAGAACCGAACCCCACTCGCCGCCCTCCTCGTCGGAGTCCTCTCCGTCGTCGGTTGTTCGTCCAACAGCCAGGGGGACGACGCCTCGCCCGTTTTCCTTTCCGTCAATTTCAAGCTGCTTCCTGAGTCGTGGAGCGTTGGCGGCGGGGCGCCGCTCCAGTTCGACTCGGTGGAGCTGCGGTCGATTCTGAAGAACCCGGGAGGGGGAACCTCGAGCTTTCTCGACACGAGAATCGAGGACTATGTCGTCGAGTGGAAACGGCTCGACGGCGGAACCAAGGTTCCCGACCCGGAGACGTTCGGTGGAAACGTCGTCGTTCCGGCGGGGGGACTCTCCTCACTCGTCAACTACGAGTTCATGACCCGGTCCGCTCTGCTGCGGGCGCCACTCGACCAGCTTCTTCCCTTCAACGGCGGGATCGACCGGGAGACCGGCCGGAACGAGATCCGCTGCCAGGGGACAGTGACCTTCCGCGGCCGGACGCTTTCCGGCCAGCCCGTTCGGGGCGTTGGCATCTTCGGAATGACGTTTCTCTACAGCACCGCGACCCAGGCTGTCGTGGGCCGGGTGAACTGAGGACCGCATGACGAAGGTGCGTGGAATCTCCGAGGTGAAAGCGATGCGCCGAACCTTCCTCCCGTTTCTCGCTGTCGCGGGACTTTCGCTCCTCCTCTCCGCCTGCTCGGGCGAGTCTCCCACCGCGCCCAAGCCCCCGACCGATCCGGGCCCTGGAGGAACGTGCACCGTCACGGTCGCCCTGGACGCCACCTCGGTGACGCCCATGGCCGGCACCGCCATCATCGTTCGCGCGACGGTCAGGAAGGGCGGTTCCGCCGTTCCCGACGGGACGTCCGTCCTCTTCACGACCGACTTCGGTTACTTCCTCGAGACGGGGCTCTCGAGCGTGTCGAAGGTGACGCAGAACGGTTTTGCGGACGTGACGCTCGGTGCGACGTCGTCGGGCCTGGCGAAGGTCAAGGCGACCTACGATTGCGGCTCGGCCGAGAAGTCGATCCAGTACCAGCCGGTTCCGACGAACGGGCCGTTCATCTCGTCGATCGACCCGACGTCCGGCTCCTGTTCGGGCGGCGACCTCGTGACGATCAACGGTGGCCGTTTCGGAACGGACGCCGCGAGTGTCCAGGTCCTGTTTGGTGGGTTGCCCGCCTCGGTGCAGTCCGTGGCGGACACCAAGCTCGTCGTTCTGACGCCGACGCGGACGCTCGCAAACCCCCAGGTTCCCGAGGCCGTGGACATCGTCGTTCGCTTCTTCTCGGGGAGCATCCCGACCGGCTCGGTCACCGCAACGAAGGCCTTCACCTACTATTGCGTCGACCCGAACCGCCGGATGACGGTGACCGCGATCGCCCCGAACTCCGGAATCCCGGAAGGCGGCCAGCAGGTCGTGATCACGGGCACGAACTTCCTCCCGAGTCCGGAAAGCTCGACGGCGACGACCCGCGTGACGTTCGGCGGGGCTTCGGCCTCGGTCGTCTCCGTCAGCAACACCACGATCACCGTTCTCACGCCGAGGCGGATCCTGGCGAACCCGGCCGTTCCGGAAACGGTGGACGTCGCGGTCACGGTGGACCTCGGCCTCGTTTCGCAGCAGACGGGGCTCCTTCCCCAGGCCTTCACGTACAGGTCCGGCGGGGGCGCAGGCCAGTGCGTCGGCGCGCCCGGGCTCTTCATTGCCACGGTGCAGCCCGAAAGCCCGACCGGCTCCGGGAGCCCGGACGGCGGAGAGATCGTCGTGATCGCCGGAGGCGGGTTCACCGCCGGCGGCACGAGCACCACTCCGGAGCGGACGAGCGTCTACTTCGGCGGTAATCAGGCCGTGACCCTCGACGTGTCCGCGAATTCCATCCGCGTTTCCACGCCTCGCCGGGTTCTCACGAGCCCGGATCGGCCCGAGACGGTCGCCGTCAAGGTCATCGTCGATGCCGGTGGACCGGCGGAGGCCTGCGTCGAGTCGACGGGCGCCTACACCTACTACCCCGGCGGATACCTCGAGCCGGTCATCACCTCGATCTCTCCCTCGACGGGTCCGAACGACTCGTCGACGAGGGTCACCGTGTTCGGGCGGAACTTCGCGCTCCCGATGCAGGTCTTCGTCGGAGGCGTCGAAGCGGTGGTCGTCGAGATCCGGGCCAGCCAGATCATCTTCCTGACCCCGCAGGCGACCGGTCCGAACAACTTCCTGGCGGGCCAGACGGTCGACGTCGCCGTCCGCAACCCGTACACCGGAAGGGACACGACGAGCCCGGTCCAGTTCCGCTACTACGCCTGCCCGACGATCAACACGGTGGTCCCGGTCATCGCGCCATGGAACCAGTCGACGGTCGTCACCATCGCGGGGCAGGCTTTCGAGGAGCCCGTCGAGGTCACTTTCGAATCGGGCAATCTCCAGTTCCGGCCCGCCGTTACCTCCGTCTCGTCCTCCCTCATCACCGTCGTCATGCCGCCCATCGACCCGGGACTGGGCGGCGCCGCGGCCTGTTCGAACGTGACCGGGCTTCTGCGGGTCCGCTTCCCCTCCGTCGCCTGCGCGGAGCCGACGAACGCCACGAACTCGTTCACCTACAGCGTCAACCCGATGACGGCCGTCAGTGCCTCGCCGACAGCCCTGAACCAGGCGGGCGGAGCGGCCGGGACGAACGGCACCACTCCGGTCACGATCACGGTTGTCGGTTCCAATTTCGTCGACCCGATGACGGTGGAGATCTTCGGCGGAAACGGTGCCGCTATTCAGGTCAACAACGCGTTCGTGGCGAACGCCACTCAGCTGAGCTTCTCTGCACCGGCGATGCTGGACACCTACCTGAATACGCAGCCCTGCTCTCCCACCGGGAGCATCGTCAACGGAATCCGGTACGTTCCGACCTCCTTCGGAATCCGACTGCGGAACGCGCGGACGGGCTGCACGGTGGATCTGCCGAACGTACTGATCTACAACCCCACAGTGGCAAATCAGGTCTGCCGCGCGCCGATCACGATCACCGGGACGCCATCGCCGACGGCAGCCATCTGCACGGCCTACAACTCGGGGCCGTTCAACATCTCGGGTGGCGTCGGACCCTACAACATTTCCGTGACCGGTCTTCCCGCTGGCCTTAGCTTCACGCAGTTGGGATCCACCGTAACGATCTCCGGGACTCCGCAGCTTTCGGTCTCCGGACCCGGAACGGCGTCCCAGAACTACTCTGTTTCGATAACCGCGAGCGATGCCACCACGAGTGGCTCGACGACCTATTCCCTCGTCGTGAACGACCAGAACGCCCCCTTCCTGGTCTCGGCGCTGGCGACGACTCTCGATGCGACAGCAGTCAACCCTCTGGGGGTCAGCACGACGGTCTCCGCCTCGAAGCCGGGGCTCGGCGCTCTTACCTACACATCCACGGTGCCGTCACCGGCTCTCCCAGCCGGAGTGGCATTCACCTTTGCAGGAGGCACGGCCACACTGACGCGGTCGGCCGCGGGCGCTACCGGGTCCTCCACAGTGACCGTCACAGTGGCGGATACCCCGCCGTGTGGCGGCGGCCGTCACGAGGGCTCCGTCGATCTGACGCTCGTCTACTAGCTCCTCGTCCAATCGAGACCGGCTCGGGCCGCCCTTCGGGGCGGCCCGACCTTTTTCCCTCACGCTCTTTGCCGTACACTGGCCCGAACTCATGGGACTTTTCAGCCGCACTCTTTCCCGCCTGGAGGAGCTCAAGAAAACGCTCACCCGGGATCCGGCTTCGCGCCAGTTCCTGGCGCTGGCGGACGAGTACCGGAAGCAGGGACAGACGCGGGAGGCGATCAGCGTTCTCGAACGCGGCCTCGCGCAGGACCCGACGGCGGTCGCCGGGCACGTGGCCCTCGGCCGGCTCTTTCAGCAGGGTGGGCGCCTCGACGAGGCGTTGAACTGCTTCCAGGCGGCGCTGCGGATCGACCCGCAGAATCTCGTTGCCTTGCGGCAGACGGCCGACGTGCACCTTTCGCGCGGCGACACGGTCGAGGCGATCAAGAAGCTGAAGCTCTTCCGAGGCCTGAGTCCGGGCGATCGGGAAGTGAACGAGCTGATCCGCCAGATGGATGGCGAGCTCGCCTCGATCGCCGCGCCGCGGCCGCCGACGCAGCCGGAGAGAGGCGTTCCCCCGCCCCCCGCACCGGAGCTGCGAACGGGGGGAATCGCCGTTTCGCGGCCCCGCCCTGCGGTTTCCGTCTCCTCCGCCCCGGGCGCGCTGGTCTCGAGCCTGCCCGTGCCTCCGCGTCTGCCGGAGGTGCTCGAGAGATGGAACGAAGAGCCTTCGGCGGCCTCGAAGCCGCCGGCCTCGCCCGCGCTTCCTCCGCTGCTCGAGTCCTTCGAGGCCGTCGGCCTCGTGGAAACGGGATCGGACGCCGGCTCCGGAGGTCTGATTCCCGAACCGGTTTCGCTTCCGGATTCGCAGTCTACCGAGGCGGCCGACTTCCCGACGACGGCGTCCCTGGAGCCGATGCTCTCCACGGCGCCTGTGCCCCCTCATCGCGGCGTGGATGGGCCGCTATCGCTTCCGGTGGAGGGTTCGGGACCCGTTCGCCATCCCGAGGGTTCCTCCGTACCCGATTCCGGGTCTACCGGTGTGCCTGCCGTCACGGAGACGCTCGCGGAGCTGCTCCGGGCGCAAGGGCATTTCGGAGAGGCCCACGCGGCCTACCAGGAGCTTTCCCGGGTGGAACCGGATCCTGCCCGGGCCCGGAGGCTCCTCAGCCTCGCGGAAGAGATCTCCGCTTTTCGGGCCGGAACGGTTCGCGGCCGGCTCGAGGAGTGGGGAGGGGGCTTCTCGAGAGCCCTTGGTCAGCGGGAGGGCGATCTTTCTGCGGTCGTCAGGGAGGTCGTGGAGCGGCTTGCCCCCTCCGCGGCCGTCGTGACCGATTTCGAGGGAGTTCCCGTCGTCGAGGCCGGAGCGCCGGCCGAAGCCGATGCGATGGAAGTGCTGTCGGCGGAGCTGACCGCCTTCTGGAAGAACGTGCGCCGCAGCCGGGCCGAGATCGGGGAGGGGGCTCTCGACAGCCTCGTCCTCACGGGCACGAAAGGTTCGGTCGCCGTCCAGTCGATCACTTCGGCCTACGCGCTCCTCCTGAAGACCGGACCTGGGATTCCGGCCGGGCGCATCCGTTTCGAGGCGGTTCGCGCCGCCGGAAGGCTGCGCGCGGCCCTCCTCTGAGAGAGCGTCCGTCCGCCTGGCTGGAACCCGAAAAGACCCCTGAAGAAGCTCGAGAGAGAGAAATGAACGTCAAGGAAATCAAGGAACTCGCTGACCTCGTGGCGCGCCGTGGCCTCGCCAGCCTCGAGCTGGAGCAGGGCGGATTCCGGCTCCGCATAGAGGGTCCTCGGCCCGCCCCCCGCGAAGCGGCGGCTGCGGCTGGCTCGGCCTATCCCGCTATGCCCGTTTCGTGGGAGGAGAAGACCCCCAGGACGGAGCCTGCCATGCCCGGCGCCATGGCGACCCCTCCCCAGGAGGTCGATTCGGGGCTTCACCTCGTCACGTCGCCGATCGTGGGGACCTTCTACCGGTCGCCGAACCCCGACGCGGACTCGTTCGTGTCGGTCGGGGACTCCGTGGAGAAGGGGGCCACGCTCTGTATCGTCGAGGCGATGAAGCTGATGAACGAGATCGAGGCGGACGTGGCGGGGACGATCGTCGAGGTCTTCCCGAAGAACGGCCAGCCGGTCGAGTTCGGCGAGAAGCTCTTCGCGATCCGGCCTGCCTGATGTTTCGCAAGGTCCTCGTCGCGAACCGCGGGGAGATCGCGCTCCGGATCATCGCGGCCTGCAAGGAGCTCGGAATCGCAACGGTCGCCGTCCACTCGACGGTCGACCGGTCGGCTCTTCACGTGGAGGCGGCGGACGAGTCGGTCTGCATCGGGCCGGCGTCGCCGGCAGGCTCCTACCTGAACATCACGTCGCTCGTGGCGGCGGCCGAGATCACCGGGGCCGACGCGGTCCACCCGGGATACGGCTTCCTGGCCGAGAACGCCCACTTCGCCGAGATCCTCGGGGAGGTCGGCCTGACCTGGATCGGTCCCCCTCCCGAAGCGATCCGGAAGATGGGCGACAAGTCGGTTGCGAGGGACACCGCGAAGAAGGCGGGCGTCCCGACCGTTCCGGGCAGCCCCGGCCCGGTCGAGTCGGCCGACGAGGCTCTGAAGATCGCCGACCGGATCGGCTATCCGGTCCTTCTCAAGGCGATCGCAGGGGGCGGCGGCCGCGGGATGAGGGTGGCTCGAAACAGCAAGGAGCTCGCCGCCGCCTTCGGCCTCGCCTCCAACGAGGCCGAGCGCGCCTTCGCAAACGGAGCGCTCTACCTGGAGAAGTACCTCGCCGAGCCCCGCCACGTCGAGATCCAGGTCTTCGGCGACCGGCTCGGCAAGATCGTCCACCTCGGCGAGCGCGAATGCTCGCTGCAGAGGCGTCACCAGAAGATCATGGAGGAGTCCCCCTCGCCCGCCGTCTCGGCCGAGCTCCGGGAGAGGATGGGGGCTGCCGCGATCGCTGCGGCCCGGGCCGTCGACTACGTCGGGGCGGGGACCGTGGAGTTCCTTCTCGACCAGGACGGGTCGTTCTACTTCATGGAGATGAACACGCGCATCCAGGTCGAGCACCCCGTGACCGAGATGGTGACGGGTTTCGACCTCGTGAAGGAGCAGATCCGGGTCGCCGCGGGCGAGCCCCTCTCGTTTCCCCGGGTCGGGATGGGGGAGGGGGAGTTCCGTCCGCGGGGCCACGCGATCGAGTTCCGGATCAACGCGGAAGACCCGGAGAAGTTCACACCGTCTCCCGGCACGATCACGACGCTGCACGTCCCGGGCGGGCCCGGGGTCCGCGTCGACACGGCAGCCTACATTGGCTGGAGGATCCCCCCCGACTACGACTCCCTCCTGGCCAAGCTCATCGTGCACGGCCAGACGCGCGAGGAGGCGCTCGCCCGGGGGCGCCGGGCGCTCGCGCTCTTCGTCGTGCAGGGTGTGAAGACGACGATCCCGCTCCACCTGAGGCTCCTGGATCACCCCGACGTTCGCCACGGACGCGTCTCGACCAAGTGGCTCGAGCGGTGGCTCGCCGGGGAGGCCTCCGAGAGCTGAGCGGCGGGATGCCGTGAGCCCCGGGGCCGGCCGCATCTATCTCGTGGGTTTCATGGGGGCCGGGAAATCGACCGTGGGCAGGGCTCTCGGGGCCCGGCTCGACGTCCCGTTCGTCGATCTCGACGAGGCGTTCGAGGCCCTCTCGGGATTGACGATCCGGTGCGCGTTCGAGGAGCGCGGGGAGGCGTGGTTCCGGGAGCGGGAAACCGAGCTCCTGAGGGGGACGGAGGCATTGCCGGACGCCGTCGTGGCGCTCGGCGGGGGGACCTTCACGTTCCCCGAGAATCAGGCCGTGGTGCAGAAGCTCGGCCGCTCCGTATTCCTGGACCTCCCGTTCGAGGCCATCGCCGCCCGTCTCGGGGCGAAAGCGGTGGATCGGCCGCTCTTCCGGTCGCTCGACGAGGCTCGCGCGCTCTATGACGCGCGCCTCGCTTCCTATAGACTTTCAGACAGGATCCTGCCACTTCAGGGGGACGAGGGGGTCGATACGGTGGTCGAGCGGGTCGTCGGAGCGCTCAACGTTCCGAGAATGAGCTGAGAGGAGCGGGCCGTGCGCTACCTCCTCATCTCCGATCTCCATTCGAACGACGAGGCGCTCTCGGCGGTGCTGGCCCGTGTCCGTCGCAAGAAGCTCGATCGCGTCATCTGCCTCGGGGACTTCGTCGGGTACGCGGCCGATCCGAACAAGATCCTCGACCGGATCCGGACCCTGCCGCGTCCCGCCGTCTCGATCCGGGGCAACCACGACAAGGTCGTCGCCGGCGTCGACTCGGGGGAGATGTTCAACCCGCCGGCGCTCTTCGCCGCGCGCTGGACCTCCGAGCGGCTCTCGAAGGAGAATATGGAGTTCCTGCGGCGGCTGCCGACCGGGCCGATCCTCGTGGACGAGACCTTCGCCATCTGCCACGGATCGCCCCTCGACGAGGACGCCTACATCTTCTCCGACTGGGATGCCCAGGTGAACTTCGTCCACATGGACCGCGTCGCGCCCGCCGTCTCCGTGTCGTTCTTCGGGCACAGCCACATCCCGTCGATCTTCACGCTCGAGCCGGACGGGATCCTCGTCGAGGCGGTGCGTGGCAGCCGGCGGAAGCTGTTCCTCGAGCCGGGGAAGAGGTATCTCGTCAATCCGGGCTCGGTCGGACAGCCTCGAGACCGGAACCCGCGGGCGAGCTACGCGATCTTCGACTCGGACGATCGGACGGTGACCTTCGACCGCGTCCCGTACGACATGCGGGCCACCCGCAGGAAGATCCTGAAGGCGGGCCTCCCGCCGATCCTGGGCGAACGCCTTCTGCTCGGGCTCTGAGGCGCGATGCCGCTCCGGCCCGCCGGGCGCCCCGAGTCCACGGTCCTGCTCCGAAAGGCCCCGGGCCGCAGCGTGTCTCCGCCGCGATTCGCGGCGCTCCTGGGCCCCTTCGTCCTCGCCCTGCTCACGCCGGCGTGCGCCGGCCTCGGCCGGGGCGGACAGGCGGAGGCGACCCACGAGAACAGGCTCTCCCTCGTGGCGAGCCTCCTCAGGGTCGAGGACCGGCGCGACTACGACCCGATCGTCGTCGGCCGGGCCTCCGCGTCCAGGGACCCCTGGGTGCGAAGCCGGGCCGCCCTCACCTGCGGGCGTCTCCGCGACGAGGAAGCCTCGATCTACCTGCCGGTCCTCCTGCGCGATCCCGACCCATCCGTACGGCGTGCGGCGGCCTTCGCCTCCGGGATCTCGGGAGATCGGCGGCTGCTGCCGTCTCTCGTGACGTCCCTTTCGGACCCGGACGCCGAGGCTGCCGCAGCGGCCGCCAGCGCCCTCGGACGGCTCGGTGGCCCGGAGGCGGAGCGAGCGCTCGTGGCCGTACTGACGGGACCCGCCGGCCCGCGCGCCGACGCGGCGCTCGCCCTGTTCAAGTCCCGCGACGAGGCCCTCGTTCCCCTTCTCGGCGGGGTGGTCGCGAGCGGGGGCGCCGCGGCCCGCAAGCCGGCCGCGTGGGCGCTCGCGCGAATCCCCCGGCCCGGTTCGGAGGAGACGCTGCGGGGCCTTCTCGACGACGCGGACCCGGAGATCGCCGCGTGGGCCGCGCGGGGGCTGGGGCTTCTCGGAGATGCCGGTTCCGAGCCGCAGCTCCTCCGGCTCGCGGCAGGGGCCGCTCCCGGCCCCGCGATCCAGGCCCTGCTCGCGCTCGACCGCCTCGCGGTCCGGCATCCGGCGGCGGCCGGCGCCGGCGGCTGCCGCGGGATCGCGCTCTCGCGGGGGCGTGACCCGGCCCCGGGGGTGGCGCTGGCTGCGCTCACGCTCCTTCGCCGGTTTGCCGCGGAAGAGCCGGTAAGGGCGCTGCTGGCGGCCGAAGCCGCCTCGGGGGGGGCGCGGGGGCGTCGCCCTCGCCAGCCTCGCGGCGGGCGACCCCGACCGGGCCTTCGGCCTCGCCTTCCCGTCCGCCGGGCGGGGCCCTCTCGATCTTCGGCTCGGGGCCGCCGAGGCGTGGGCGCTTCTCCCGGCCGACCGTTCCGGAGCCTGGCTCGACGCCCTCCTCGCCGACCCTGCCGCACGGGTCCGGATGGAGGCCGTTTCACGCCTCCCGCGCGACAGGGCGCCGTCCTTCTCCTCGCAGCTCGTGAGGGCTCTCGCCGACGCCGACGGAAGCGTGCAGGCGGTGGCTCTCGACGTCGCCGCACCCCTGGCCTCCGGTCCGGGCGCGGACGCCGCCGTCCGCCCGGCCTGGAGCGCGGCCTGGGCCGCCGCCCTCGGCTCCCGGGAGCCCGACCTCGTCGCGTCGGCGCTCGACGCCGCGGCGTCGCTCGCGGAGGGGGGATGCTCGCTCCTGGCGACGCGGCGGGACGACACCGACGACCTCGTCCGGACCCGGGCCCGGCGCCTGCTCGTGGAGCACTGCGGGGAGAAGACGGACGGGTTCTCGCGCCGGCCGCTGGCCACGCGCCTCTCGGGAGGCGACTATCGGCGACTCGCCGAGCTCGCCGAGAGCGGTCGTCTCGTGGCGACGGTCGCGACGACTCGGGGCGCCTTCGAGGCCGAGCTCCTCTCGCGCGAGGCGCCGATGACGGTCGAGAGCTTCGCCGTCCTCGCGGAGAAGGGCTTCTTCGACGGGACGACGATTCACCGCGTCGTTCCCGACTTCGTCGTCCAGGCCGGGGACCCGCGAGGGGACGGCACGGGCGGGCCGGGCTACGCCCTTCGGGACGAGCTGAACCCGCTCCCCTACGTCCGCGGCCGGATCGGCATGGCGCTCTCGGGCGCCGACACGGGCGGGTCGCAGTGGTTCGTGACGCTCTCGCGTCAGCCGCACCTCGAGGGGGCCTACACCGTCTTCAGTGAGGTGACGGCGGGAATGGACGTCGTCGAGCGGATCGAGCAGAACGACCGGCTCGTCAACGTCCGGATTCGCCGGGAGACCCGGACCGCCCCACCCGGGCTCGCCGCCGAAACGCGCTGAGGCAAGTCTCTCCGGTTCGGGCACCGGGGAGGAATTCCGGTCCGCCGGACGCGGGGCCCAGCGTAAACTGGCGCTCGTCATGCCGCGATTCACGGTGCTCGAGACGTCCGCTCTCTTCTCGAACCGCGTCAAGTACGACTACCTGTTCGAGATGGAGATGTGGCTCAAGGGGGTCGAACGGTTCTTCGTTCTCGACCACCTGCCCCTCTCCTCGTTCGAGAGATCGCACGCCTCGCTGAAGAACTTCGTCGAGGAGGTCGCGGTCGTCCGGCTCGGCGTCGCACACCTCGCCCTCCTGACGACGCACCTGCTCGGCGAGGGGAAGGAAGACCTGGCGTCGTTCCTCCTCTTCCTCGACAGCCAGGTCTCCAGGGGCGGGAACGGGACCTCGGAGACCCAGAGGCGTGGGGGAGCGGAGACCGAGCTGGCTCTGGTGGTCGAGAAGCTCGACGACTTCTCCAAGGTCCTCGACGAGATCTCGCGAGCCCCCTTCCTTCCGCTCCAGACCTACCTCTCGCTCGGGCGGATCGTCGTCGGTACGCTGAAGAACGACCCGAACCTCGGCGTCCTCTTCCGCGAGAACCTCCGGCCGGTGCTCGACCGCGAGTCGAAGCAGTCGCTCGCCCGCGTCCTGGCCTCCGTGACCGACTCGAACCAGAAGTCGGCACTGGCGGCGCTCTTCGTCGAGCTCTTCAAGGGGCTCCGGTACACGGAGCGGATCCGGCAGACGATCGAATCGCCCGCCACGATCAAGCGTGCGCTCCTCGTCTTCAGCCTCATCCGGTCCCAGGCGGCGGGCCTCTGCGAGTTCATCCGGAAGAGGCTCCTGCCGCGCTTCCCCGAGGAGTCGCCCGTCGCCGCGGGGCTCGAGCGGCTCGTCTTCTCCGTCGAGATGGAAGTGAAGAAGGTGATGGAGCTCGAGCTGGTCGACGTCGTCCTGATGAAGGACCCCAAGCTCGTCTACGGCCGGATGGAGGATGCCTCCGGGATCCTCCGGGACCTCTTCCAGCAGAGCGTCATCGGCCTCGCCGAGACCTTCTCGTCGGACGTGGACGGGCGCGCCCTCTTCCCGGAGTACCGGACGAAGCTCGACCAGAGCCTGAAGCTGCGCGACGACCTCTGGGGCCTGCTGCAGGCCGTGCAGGCCTTCTCGAGGGGCTCGGACAAGAAGGCGCTGAAGGCGATGATCGACAGCCTCGACGCCTTCCGCCGGGGTTCCATGAAGCACCTGATGTTCAAGGACTGGTCGCTCTTCGACCGGTTCTTCACCGGGTTTTCGCGGGAGCGGACGCCCCGCGCCTTCCTGCCGGCGGCCCACCAGTTCGAGGTTTTCCTCAAGACGCTGATCCGGGAAGTCTCGAAGCGGTCGGTCCTTTCGACCCACCCGTTCCGGGCCGGAAGGGCGCGTCCGGCGGAGGGCGCCGAGCCCCAGGAGCCGTCCCGCTACAATTGAAGCCGGGTCGCGTTTTGCGGCCGGGAGGTCCCACCTTGGGTTTCGTCACCGTCCCGGCGGCCGCCGAGCAGTTCCGGCAGGGCCGCTTCGTCATCATCGTCGACGACCAGGATCGCGAGAACGAGGGAGACCTCTGCCTCGCGGCCGAGCACGTCACGGCCGAGGCCGTCAACTTCATGGCTCGCGAGGGGCGCGGTCTCGTCTGCGTCTCCCTCACCGAAGAGCGCTGCGACGAGCTCGGCCTCGCCCCGATGGTCGAGGAGAACACCTCGAGCCACGGGACCGCCTTCACCATCTCCGTCGAGGCGCGCGGCAAGACGACGACCGGAATCTCGGCCGCCGACCGCGCGCAGACGGTCCGGACCCTGGTCGACCCGCGGACCAAGCCGCACGACCTTCTCCGCCCCGGCCACACGTTTCCGCTCAGGGCCCGCAAGGGGGGCGTCCTCAAGCGTGCGGGCCACACCGAGGCCTCCATCGACCTCGCGCGGATCGCGGGGCTGATGCCCGCGGCCGTCATCTGCGAGATCCTGAACGACGACGGCGCGATGGCCCGCGTCCCCGATCTCCTCCGGTTCTCCGAGCGGCACGGCATCCCGGTCGTCTCCGTGGCCGACATCATCCGCCACCGGATGCACCACGAACGGCTCATCCAGCGGGTCGCGTCGCCAACACTCCCGACCCAAAACGGCGACTTCCGCGTCATCGCCTACCGCTCCGACCTCACCGACGAGGAGCACATCGCGCTCGTCAAGGGGGAGATCTCCGAGGACGATCCGATCCTCGTCCGCGTCCACTCCGCCTGCCTGACGGGCGACGTCTTCGGCTCGGCGCGGTGCGACTGCGGCGAGCAGCTGAACCTCGCCCTCGAGATGATCGCCCTCGAAGGGAAGGGGGTCCTCCTCTACCTTCTCCAGGAAGGGCGCGGCATCGGCCTTCTGAACAAGCTTCGGGCCTACGAGCTGCAGGACCAGGGGATGGACACGGTCACCGCGAACGAGGCGCTCGGCTTCGCGCCCGACGTCCGCGACTACGGCATCGGCTGCCAGATCCTCCGCGACCTCGGCGTGAAGAAGATGCGCCTCCTGACGAACAACCCCAAGAAGTACGTCGCCCTCGACGGCTTCGGCCTCGAGATCGTCGAGAGGGTCTCGCTCGAGATCCCGCCGACCGACTCGACGCGGGGATACCTGTCGGTCAAGAAGGCCAAGATGGGGCACCTCCTCAAGCTGGTGTAGGAAGGCGCGCCGCGGTGGGCTGGGGCTTCGTTCTCGTCGGCGGCCTCTCGAAGCGGATGGGGCGCGACAAGGCGCTCCTCCCGCTCGGAGGCGTCCCCATGGCGCTCTTGCAGGCGCGGAAGCTCGAGCGGGTCTGCGGCCAGGTGGCGTTCGTCGGCAAGGAGCCTGGGCCGCTGGCGGCGCTCGGGTTCCCCTTCGTGGCGGACTCCGCTTCCGAGAGGGCGGCCCTTCACGGCCTCCTCGCGGCGCTGGAGTGGAGCCCGGAGACCTTCACGGTGGTTCTCGCCGCGGACGTGCCTCGCGTTCCGGAGGCGCTCCTGGCGGCGCTGCTGGCGCGCCTGGCGGCCTCCGGCGCGTTCGCCGTCGTCCCGACCGACGCCGGACACCCGCAACCTCTCTGCGCGGCCTGGTCGAGGGGCGCGCTCCCGGAGCTTCGCCTCGCCGTCGCCGCGGGAGATCTTTCGCTCCGCCAGGCCGTCGAATCGACCCGCGCCCTCGTCCTCTCCGAAGAGGAGACGGCTCTCCTCCCCGGCTACGCGACCGGGGCCTTTCGCAACGTGAACACCCCGGAGGAGTACCGTGCCGCCGAGAAAGAGATCGCCTGAGCTGACGCACCTCGACGCCGAAGGGGCGGCGAGGATGGTCGACGTTTCCGGGAAGGCGGCGTCGCTTAGGACGGCGACGGCCAGGGCCGTCGTCTCCCTCGGGCCAGCGGCCTGGTCGGCGCTCGATGCCTCGGAGAACCGGAAGGGAGACGCTCTCGCCGTCGCCCGCCTCGCGGGGATCCAGGCGGCCAAGAGAGCGTCGGACTGGATTCCCCTCTGTCATCCGCTCGTCTTCGACGGCGTCGACGTCGCCCTGACGCGCCGCGCCCGCACCCGGAGCGTCGAGATCGTCGCCTCGGTCCGCGGAACGGGGAAGACCGGCTACGAGATGGAGGCGATGGTGGCGGCGGCCGCGGCGGCTCTCACCGTCTACGACATGTGCAAGGGTGCGGAGAAGGGGATCGTCGTGGGGCCGATCGAGCTCCTCGGCAAGACCGGCGGCAAGAGCGGCGACTGGAGTCGCCCCGCCGCCGCTTCCGTCCGCTCCCGTCGGAGCCGCTGAGGTCCCTACTCCTCCCGGGTTCCGAAGGGCTCCGCCGCGGCCTCGAAGAGCGCCGGCAGGAGAGCCGCCACGGGGAAGAGCGCGAGGCGGTCCCAGGTCCAGGCGACGAGCCACGCGACGTCGGGACGCGCGAACGCGAACGACGCCAGGATGAGGCCCGCGAACGCCCCGGCACCGAGGAGGAGAGGCCGGCGCGCGCGCCGGACGCCGGGCGCGAGGGCGAAGAGGAGAGCGGCGCCGAGAATCCACGGGAGGGCGGGGAGGAGGGCGATTTCGGCGAGCGCCGCCAGCGCCCGGAGGGGCTGGGCCGGGCGAAACGCATCGAGGTCGAAGTCGGCGAGGCCCGAGACGCCGTGGGCGGCACGATAGAGCGACCAGGGGAGGACTCCGACGCCGACTCCGAGGCCGGCCACGATCGAGGTGTCGCGGAATCGCCGGGCGGCGGCGAGGAGTCCGGACACGACGAGGAGCACGAGGACCCCTTCCTGCTTCGTCAAGGACGCGAAGGCGAGGAGGAGCCCGGCGGCAACCGGCGTGAACGGCGTCGGCGCGGGGCTTTCGAGCAGGAAGAGCGCCGCCAGGACGAAGACGAGGAGGAGGGCCTCGGCGTAGCCGGTGTAGGCCGCGGTCTGGAAGTAGGGGAGAAGCGTGAGCGAAGCGGCCGCGAGGAGGCGCCAGGGGAGCGGCGCGCGCGTCCGGGCGAAAGTGAGGGCTGCGGCCGCCGCGAGAAGGAGCGGGCGCAGGAGCGTCAGGAGGAGCTCGTCGTAGCGGCCGAGGAGTCTCGCCGTGCCGGCGAGCACCAGGGGCCAGAGGGGCGGGTACTCGGGGTGGGAGAACTCGCCCGCCGGGTCGACCCGGAAGACGGCCGAGAGCTCGCCCGAACCGTGGATCGCGCGTGCCTTGAGGCCCCAGACGGCGAGGTAGTCGCCGAGCGAGAGCGGCTGGCGGACGGCGAGGAACGTCGCCGAGGCGAAGCCGAGGGCGAGGAGGAGCGCGGCCGCGAAGGCCGGGAGGCGCCGGCTCATCGCTGGCCGGCCCCCGCCGGGGCCCGGACGAGGGTCACCTCGGAACCGCTCCCCGGCTCGAGGAGGACCCGGCGCGGGGCCAGAACGTACGCGGCCCGCCGGCGGAGGCGTTCGCGCACTTCGGGGGGCACCAGGGGACCGATGGCGAGGACGGCGTCGGCGTCGGCGGGCCACGCCGCGGCGGCGCGAACGGCGTCTGCCGCGAAGAGCGCGTCGCGGGCGAGGCCGGGGGCGTTGAGCAGGCGCCCCCTTGGTCCCGCCCTCCAGAACCGGCCCGCCATCGCGAGAGAGTCGGCCGCGGGGAGGTCCTGCGTCACGGCGTCGGCGAGAAGCGCCAACAGCCCGGCACCGGCGAGCAGGGCGGCGAGGAGGCGGCGGGCGCTGCGGGGGATCACGTGGCGAGCTTTCGTGGGGATTGTAGAGACCCCCTAGAATCGCGACATGCCCAAGGCTGCCGTCTCTCCGAGTGATCTCGCGCCGAGCCCCGGCTCCTCCGGGGCGGAAGGATGACCGCGCCCGTCCGGGTCGCCGTCCTGACCGTTTCCGACCGCTCCTTCCGGGGGGAGCGTGAGGACCGCGGCGGCCCTGCCGTCGCCGAGGCCGCCCGGCGGCTCTTCGGGGCGGAGGTGGTGGAGCTCCTCGTCGTTCCCGACGAGAAGGACGACATCGCCTGGAACCTGACGCGCCTCGCCGACAACGTCCTCGTCGACCTCGTCCTGACGACGGGGGGGACCGGCCTTTCGGTCCGCGACGTCACGCCCGAGGCGACCCGTGCGGTCGTCACGGTCGAGCTGCCAGGCCTCCCGGAGGCGATGCGGGCCGCGAGCCGGGCCGCGCTTCCCTCGGCGATGCTCTCGCGCCAGGTCGCGGGGGTTCGCGGCCGGACGCTCGTCGTCAACCTGCCGGGATCGCCCCGCGGAGCCGTCGAGTGCCTCGAGGCCGTGGCCGCGGCCCTTCCGCATGCCGTCGCGATGCTTCGCGGGGAAGCTCCCGACGCGCACCCGGTCCCGGCGCGGGCCTGACGTGGCCGGAGAGGGAACTCCCCGCGCGTGACGTTCGCCCGCCGTCCCGGATACCTGCTGCTTCTCTGCGCCGGCCTTCTGGGCTCGTTCCCGCCGGCCAGCGCCGCCGTTCGCGCGCAGGGTTCGAAGGCGCCGGACGCGAAAGCGCTCGACACGAAAGCCCGGGACACGGAACCTCCGGACACGATGGCCCGGGAGGCCGCCGGGGAGGCGGTTCGCCGGATCCTCCGTCTCTCGACGGGGACGGTCGAGACGGTTCCCCTCGAGGCGTACGTGGCGGCGGTCCTTCCGGCCGAGATCGGCGCCGGGGCGCCCGCCGCGGCGCTCGAGGCCCAGGCCGTCGCGGCGCGGTCCTACGCCGTCGCCCGGAAGGGCCGCCACGCCGATCAGGGGGCCGACCTCTGCGACGGCGTTCACTGCCAGGTCTTCCTGGGGCTTTCGCGGGCCACCGACGCGACCCGCCGCGCGGCCGCCGCCACGCGAGGTCTCGTCCTGGCCCAGGGAGGGCGCGTCATCGCCGCCCCCTTCCACGCCGTCTGCGGCGGAAGAGCGGCCCGCCCGGCGGCCGTCTGGGACGACGAGGAGGTTCCCGACCTCGCCCCGTTCGAGGACGACGCGTGCCTCGCCTCGCCGGGTGCGCGGTGGACGTTCTTCCTTCCGCGGACGCAGCTTCCGGCGCTCGCCGCGCGCCTCGGGTTCCCCGAGGCGCGCTTCCTCGAGGTGTGGGCGCACGGCGACGACGCGAGGGTCTCCGCCCTGCGCCTGGCGGCGCCGGGCGGAAAGTCGCTCGTCGTCCGGGCTTTCGACGTCAGGGCCCGGGCCTCCGAAATCTGGGGCTGGAGCTCTTTCCGGTCCACCGACTTCGAGGTCGAGGAGCGTCCCGCCGGGTATCTCTTCTCGGGGCGTGGGACCGGGCACGGGGCGGGCCTCTGCCAGGCGGGGGCCATTGCGAGGGCGCGGCGGGGGGAGAGCTGCGCGGCGATCCTCGCGCATTACTATCGCGGGGCCGTCACTGTGCCCCTCGACTCCCTCGGAGCACGCCCATGAAACCACCGCCCCTCCTGTCCGGACTCGACTCCCTCCTCGCGGATCCCGAGCCGCTCCGCGCCCGCCGGCTCGGCCTCGTCGCGAACCCGGCCTCGGTCTCGTCGGGCTTCGTCCCGACGGCTCGCGCCCTCCTCGACGCCGGGCTCGACGTCCGGGTCCTCTTCGGCCCGGAGCACGGCCTCACCGGCGCCGTCCAGGACATGCTCGCCGTCGGCGACGGCGACACGCCGGCTGGGAAGATCCCCGTCGTCTCGCTCTACGGCGAACGCTTCGAGGACCTCTCGCCGCGGCCGGAGCAGCTCGCGGGCCTGGACGCCGTCGTCTGCGACCTTCCCGACGTCGGCTCGCGCTACTACACCTTCGTCTGGACGACCGCGCTCGTCATGAAGGCGTGCGCGGCGCAGGGGATCCCGGTCTACGTCCTCGACCGGCCGAACCCGCTCGGCGGCCTCAGGGTGGAGGGGAACCTCCCCGAGGAGCGGCTCCTTTCCTTCGTCGGGCTCTGGCCCGTCCCGCCCCGCCACGGCCTGACGCCGGGCGAGATCGCCCGCTACGTGAACGCCGAGTTCGCCTTCGGCTGCGACCTGACCGTCGTCCCGATGAAGGTGGCGGGCGGGCGCGGAACCGCCCCGCGCGGCCGCGTGGGCGAGACGCCGGCGTGGGTTCTCCCTTCGCCCAACATGCCGACGCGGCAGACGGCCCTCGTCTACCCCGGGATGTGCCTCCTGGAAGGGACGAACCTCTCCGAGGCGCGCGGTACGACGTGCCCGTTCGAGATCGTCGGGGCGCCGTGGCTCGACGCGGAGGCCGCCGCGGATCGCGCGAATGCCCTCGGACTCCCCGGCGTCGCGTTCCGGCCGCACGTCTTCCGCCCCACGTTCCACAAGTTCGCGGGGCAGGACTGCAGAGGCGTGCAGCTCCACGTCACGGACGCGGAGTCGTTCCGCCCGTACGAGACGGGGCTTCGCCTCGTGAAGCTCCTGCGCGACCTCGACCCGTCGCGCTTCCGGTGGCGGACCGAGACGTACGAGTACCGCAGCGACGTCCCGGCCGTAGACCTCCTCGCGGGGACGGCGCGCTACCGCGAGCTCGTCGACGCGGGGGAGAGCCTCGATCCCTGGATCGCCAACTTCCCGGCCGACGTCGCCCGATTCGCGCCGGCGCGCGAGAGGTGCCTCTTCTACCGGGAGGGGCCGCCGCGCGTCCACGTCGTCGGCGCCCACAAGTCGGGGAAGACGACGCTCGCCTCCCGGCTCATCCGCGCGCTCGTCTCCCGAGGCCTCTCGGTCGGCTCCGTCAAGCACACCCGCGACGAGTACGAGACCGACGCCCCGGGGAAGGACTCGCAGCTCCACTTCGCCGCCGGGGCGAACCCCTCGGTCCTCCTCACCGGTCGCCGCTCCGGCGTCCACTCCCTCCACGCAGAGGCGCCCGCGCTCGCCGCGGTGATCGCCCGCGAGATGCACGGCGTCGACGTCGTCGTCGTCGAGGGCTTCCGCGACGACCCTGGGCCGAAGGTGGAGGTGTGCCGTACGGGGACGGGGAGGGACCCGGTGGCTTCCGGCGACGCCGCCGTTCTCGCGGTGGTGACCGACCGGGAGACGACCCACGCTTCCTCCATCCCGCGGCTTCCCCTCGACGACGTCGAGTCGCTCGTCCCGCTGGTCCTCCGCGCTCTCGGCATCGGAGGCGGGGCATGAAGGCGATCCTCGTCCACGTGCCCGGGGGGTCCCGAGGCGCTCGTCTTCGGCCAAACGCCGGAGCCCGTGCTCCGCGACGGCGAGGTCCTCGTCCGCGTCCGGGCGACGGCGGTCAACCGGGCCGACCTCCTCCAGGCCGCGGGGAAGTACCCGCCGCCACCGGGAGAGTCGGAGATCCTCGGCCGAGGCGGCCGGGGTCGTCGAGGGGACGGACGAGCGCGTCTGCTTTCTCCTCCCGGGCGGCGGCTACGCCGAGAAGGTCGCCGTGCCGCGCGGGATGCTGATGCCGATCCCCGTGAACCTCTCCTTCGAGGAGGCGGCGGCGATTCCCGAGGCCTGGTTCACGGCCTATCTCAACCTCTTCCGCGAGGGAGCCCTCGCCGCGGGCGAGATCGTGCTCGTCCATGCCGCCGCCTCGGGCGTCGGCACGGCGGCGATCCAGCTCGCCAAGGACGCCGGGGCGAGCGTCGTGGCGACGGTCAGCTCCGCGGAGAAGACCGGCCCCCTCGCCGCCCTCGGCGCCGACCTCGTCGTCGACACGACGGCCGTCGACTTCGCCGGGGCGGTGGAGGAGAGATTCGGAAAGAGCTCCGTCGGCCTCGTCCTCGACCCCGTCGGCGGAGCGACCCTCGCCGGAAACGTCCGCGTGATGGCGCGCTGCGGCCGCCTCGTCCTGATCGCCACGATGGGGGGCGCCACCGCCGAGCTCGACCTGCGCGCCGTCCTGTCGAAGCGGCTTCGCGTCGTCGGGTCGACGCTGCGGGCGCGGGCGCTCGCCGAGAAGGTCGACCTGACGTCGTCCTTCACCCGCGACGTCCTCCCCGGCTTCGCCGACGGGCGCTTCCGTCCCCTCGTCGATTCCGTCTTTCCGCTCGAAAAGGCGGCCGAGGCGCACCGCCGGATGGCGGCGAACGCGAACGTCGGAAAGATCGTCCTGACGGTGGGCGCGTGACCTTCCGCGCGGCGGTCTTCGACCTCGACGGGACGCTCCTCGATTCGTACGAGGGGATCCACGACGCCCTCTCCGACGTCCTTTCGCACTTCGGACGCCCTCCCGTCACGATCGACCAGACCCGGCGGCTCGTCGGCCACGGCCTCGAGGCGCTCGTCGCGAAGGTCCTTCCGGAAGAGCTGCGCGCCGACGCCGTCAATCACTTCCGCTTCCGCTACAAGGTGAACGCCCCGAAGCTGACGAAGCTGATGCCGGGGGCCGAGCTCGTCGTCACCGAGCTCTGGCGACGGGGGATCCGCCTCGCGATCGCCTCGAACAAGCCGGCCGTCTTCAGCCGGCAGCTCCTCGCCGGCTTCGGCCTCGCCGAGCTCTTCACGTTCATCGGCGGCCCCGACCTCGGCTTCACCGAGAAGCCGGATCCGGGAATGGTCCTGGCCGCGCTCCGGGCGATGCGCGCCTCGCCCGAGGAGACGCTCTACGTCGGGGACATGACCGTCGACGTCGCGACGGCCCGCGCCGCCGGCCTCCCGGTCGCCGTCGTCCCCGAGGGTTCGTCGACGCGCGAGGAGCTGGAAGCGGAGCGGCCGGACTTCGTCCTGTCGACGCTCGCGGAGGTCCTCGGGCTGTTCGGGAAGTAGTCTGTCCTCCCTTCGCGGAGGACCCCATCGCGGGGGGGAGGGCAGGTCACGAGGCCCGCAAGGCCATCTCCCGCTGGTGACCGCGGTAGGATTGCGCCGGTAAGAAGCACTTCTCAGCAGGGAGTTCCATGCGTCGAAGAGCTTCGTTTCGGTCAGGCGCCGCTGTCGTCCTCGTCCTGATCTTCGGCCTTGCCGGCCTCGCCGGCGCGCGGCCAGCCCGCGCCGACTTCGTCTGGAAGGTGGTGGACGAGGGGCCGCGGGCGCCCGGCTCGGTTGGGATCGTCGGCGACGATTCCCGCGTGTTCGCGTCCGGAATGGACGGGACCTGGGAGCTCGAAGGGACGATCTGGCGTCCGATCGCGATCGACAGCTCGGCATCGCCGGACGCGAAGCTCGCTCCCGAGTTCGTCGCCGGCGGCCGATTCCTCGCCCTGACGTTCCGGGGCGGCGGCATTCGGGTGTTCGTCCTTCGCGGGAACGCCTGGGTCCGCCTCGGGGAGATCTCCGAGGCGGGGTACTCGCACGTCCTGTCGGACGAACGTCTCTACGTATCCACCGTCCGGTTCAACGATTGCGAACCGGACCCGACAGGCGTCCACGACGCCGAGGCCCGGCGGGTCAGATCGCTCTCGTTCGCCGACGGGTCGATCCGCGAAGAGCCGCCGCTCCCGGCGAGGAACGGCACCTTCTTCGTTCTCTTCGGGAAGCTCCACCTCCTGGAGGCCGGGGGGCCTGGCTGCGCTGGGCCGAGCTCGGGCGCCGCCGAGCTTGCGGCGAAGGCGGAGACCCCGATCCCGTTCCACCGTCTCGACGGCGACCGCTGGACGACGCTCGAGCCGTGGCCGGCGGCGGGCTGGGGCTACTCCTCCACGCCGAACAGCCTGTGGGCCTTCTACACGGTCGACTCGACGACCGTCCACGCGCGCGTCCTCACCGCGACCGGCCTCTCGGTGCCGTTCCCCGCGCCACGGGGCGTCTACGACTCCGTCTACGGCGCCCGCCCGTTCGAGTGGAACGGCCGGCTCTACGCCGAGAGCCGGGAGGCGCAGGGGAACATCCACGAGCTGAAGGACGGGCGCTTTGTCCGGCTCTCGCCCGAGTCCCCGGTACTCGGAGAGCGCCTCCGTTTTCCGAACGTGGCCGTCGCGGGGCACCGTCTCTTCACCTGGGCGCGGGGCTGGGATGTTCACGTCCGCGAAAACGAGACCTGGGTTCCAACGACGGGCACCGCCGGAAAGAGCGGGGCGGACTCGTACTTCGGCGGCGCGTCGAGGTTCTTCGCATCGGTCGGAAACCGGGTCTTCCGCCGGGAGGCGGCGGGATGGACCCGGCTCGCGCCGCTCCCGATCCCGGGAGCGATCTCGGGCGCCGTCGCGATCGGGGACCGGGCGGTCGTGTCGATCGACGACGGCTCTGACCACCTCTTCGAGCACGACCCGGCGTCGGACGCCTGGCGCGACCTGAACCTGCCCGAGGGGTTCGGCCTCTTCAACGGGAGCCTTCCGCACGGCCTACAGCGCTCGCTGGCGGCGACGTCGGAGGCGGTCTACGTGAACGGGACGGGCAGCCGCCTGGCGAGGTACCGGGACGGCGACTGGACCGTCTTCACGCCGCCCCAGACCCCTTCGCAGGGCTTCTTCGGGAGCGTGGTCCGCGTTCTCGACGGCGCTCCGCACCTCTTCGCCTGGGGGGGCGAGTCGCCACGGTCTGCCTGGGTGCTGAGGGACGACCGGCTCGAAGAGGCGTTCCCGGGCCTCGACCCGGCCCTGCACGTCCTCGACGTGGCCCACGCGGGCGGTCGCACCTTTCTCGCCGTCCGCGGAACGGATGCGAGCGGCCTGCCGGCGGCCCTCGGGTCGTTCGATGGCGTCGCGTTCCGGACGCTCCTGTCCGCGGCCGACGTGCGGAACGCGAATCTGAGCCCCGACGCCACGGCGCCGATCGCGGCCGTGGGCAGCACGGCGTTCTTCTCCCGGCTCGGCTTTTCCGACGGCCGCCTGCGCGTCCGGATGGGGCCGCTCGCGCCGCGCGCGATCGACCCCTCGGGGAGATTCGGCTGGGATGGCGCCCGTCGCTACGAGGCGGATCACCCCCTTCTCGCCCCGACGCCGAGAGTCCGGAAGCACCTCGCCGCCGTCGTCGACACGACGGGGATCGGAGGAACCCGCTACCGCAGCGAGCTCACGGTCGCGAATTTCTCGGGGGTCCGTCCCGCGCTCGCGCGGCTCTTCCCGGGAACGGCGCTCTTCCCGGCGCGCGAGCTGCCGCTCGTGCCGGGAACGCAGCTCCGGCTGGAGGACCCGTTTCCGGGATTCGTCGGTCCGCTGACCATCGAGTTCGTGGGCCTCGAGGACGAGTCGGAGGCGTGGGCGGCGGTGAGGGTCTGGAGCAGCTCGGAACGCGGTACGGCGGGGACGTCTCTCGTCGGGATCGACCCCGGCGGCCTCGGCGCAGACGGGACCGCGTTGCGACCCGTGAAGAGTCCCGGCAGCCGGCTCCACGTGGCGATGGCGGCGACGAACGACGGCGCTGGGGAGGGCTTCTGGGTCTGGGACCCGCGAGTGGCCGACGCCTGGAACGTCTCTGCCCAAACGAAAGTGCCAAGAGGGGGCTTCTCCCAGCTCGACCCCCACCCCGAAAGCGTCGAGCGACCGCTCGTCCTGGGAGCCAGGCAGATTCCGGATTCGAGCGGCTCTTACGAGGAACCGATGGACCTCCTCGGCTACCTCGTCCGGAACGACGGGGAGACGAACGACGGGACCCTGGTCCCGCTCGAGCCGCCCGACGCGACACCGGGACGCCGGACCCGGTTCCTGCCGGCCGTCGTCGGCGTGGACTCGGCGCACGCCGCCTACCGGACGGAGCTGACGCTCGGCTGGCGGTCGACGGACGGATCGCCCGCCTCCCGTCTCGAGCTCCGGGCCACTTACCGCGACGACTCCGGCTCGAGAACGTTCCCGCTGGTCCTCGACGCGAGGCCGTCGCCCGGCGGGACGCCGTTCGGCACTCTTCTCGACATCCCCGACGCCGGCGCCTGGCTCGTCGCGAGCGGAGTTCCGATCGACCCGAAGAGCTTCGCCGGCACGCTCTCCTTCACGTCGGACCGTCCGGAGGGCGCCGCGGCGCTCCTCGTCACAGCGGTCGTCCAGGCGCGCGCCCCGGGTGCGTCGGGGGACTACGGAGTGAGCGTTCCCGTCGTGAACGAGGTCCGCTGGGCGAGAGAGCGGGCCATCGTTCCGGGCCTCAGGGAGGACGGCGCCTTCCGCTCGAACCTCGCTGTCGCCAGCCCCGAGCCGGACGGCGGGCCGGACGTCACTCTCAAGGTGACGCTCCACGACGCAGCCGCCGGAGCGGTGATCGCCACGCTGCCGTCGGTCACTCTCGCGCCCGGGCGCCGTTTCCAATGGAACCGGCCGCTTCGGGAGGCGGGCTACGGCGGAGACGCGTGGGCCGAGGTCCGTCGCGTCGCCGGAAGCGGGCGCTTCGTCGCCTACGGCGTCGTGAACGACGCCGCCACGTCCGACGGGACGCTGCTCCCTATGGTGGCCGCGAGGTAGGCCGGAACCGGCCTGGTCGGTCGGTCGTCCCGGTTGGCTCGTGCCCGCACTCGAGAGCGGGCGGATCCCGTCGCCGAGCGTAAAATCGGCCGCATGAGCAGCGCTGAATTCGACTCCACCTCCGGCCACGCCGGTCAGGTCCGTTTCTTCAATCCGGGCCCCGTCTGGGTTCGTCCGCAGGTCCTCCAGGCGCTCGGCGGCCCGATGATGTCGCACCGCTCCGCGGCCTTCTCCGACCTCTACGGCCGCATCCTCGAGAAGCTCCCGAAGGTCTTCCGGACGAAGGGGCAGGCGCACACGCTCGCGACGTCGGCAACGGGCGTCTGGGAGGCCGGCCTCGTCTCCTGCGCCACGGGCCCCGTCCTCGCGTGCTGCAACGGCGCCTTCTCGGACAAGTGGGGCGAGATGAGCCAGCGGCTCGGCCTCGACACGACGATCCTGAAGGCCGAGTGGGGCAAGCCGATCCTCGCGGACGACGTGAAGAAGGCGCTCGCGGAGAAGAAGTACCAGATCGTGACCGTCGTCCACAACGAGACGTCGGTCGGGACGATCTCCGACCTCGCCGCCATCGCGAAGGTCGTCCACGAGAACAGCGACGCGCTCCTCTTCGCCGACGTCGTCACGTCGCTGGCCGCCACGCGGGTCGAGGCGGACGAGTGGGGGATCGACCTCGGCGTCTGCGGCTCGCAGAAGGCGCTCGCGCTCCCGCCCGGCATCGCCGTCTTCTCCGTCTCGGAGAAGGCGCTCGCGGCGGCGCGGCAGAAGAAGTTCCGCGGCATCTACCTCGACCTCCTCGACGTCGAGGCGTTCGGCAAGAAGAACCAGAACCCGACGACGCCGTCGCTCCCGCTCCTCTACGCGCTCGACGTCCAGCTCGACCACATCCTCGCCGAGGGGATGGAGAACCGCTGGGCCCGCCACCACGCGATGCTCTCGGCCGTCGAGGAGTGGGCGCCGAAGGCCGGCTTCCGCTTCCTTCCGGGCGAGGGTGCGCACTCGCCCAGCGTCTCGTCGCTCTTCCCGCCCGAGGGGGTCGGCGCCGAGGAGCTCAACAAGGCGATGAAGTCCGCCGGCTGGGTCCCGGGAGCCGGGTACGGCAAGTTCAAGTCGTCCAACATCCGGATCGGCCACATGGGCGACGTCGACCTCGCTTCGGTGAAGAACGTCCTGGCCGCCTACGAGGAGCAGGCCGCGAGGATCCTGGCCGCAGCCCCGGCCGCGGCCAAGGCGTGAGCCTCCGGACCCGCGTAGGGGTCGTCTTCGGCGGCCCCTCGCGGGAGCACGGAGTCTCCTTCCTCTCCGCCCGCTGCATTCTCCAGAACCTGCCGGCCGACCGGTACGAGGCGCTTCCCGTCTTCGTCGGCAAGGACGGTCTCTGGCACGGGGTCGCCGCGTCCCGCGAGGAGATGCTCCGGTACTTCGCCCGGCCTCCGCGCGAGGCGCTTCTCGACGGCGTCGTTCCCGGCTCGAAGCCGGCCCCCGCGGCGGAGACGGTCGCGTCGTTCTCGGACGCATTCCGCGACGGAGCCTGGGACGTCGTCTTCCCGATCGTCCACGGGACCTTCGGGGAGGACGGCGTGCTCCAGGGCCTCTTCGAGGCGATGAACGTCCCGTACGTCGGCTTCGGCGTCGCGGCCTCGGCCGTCGGCATGGACAAGGTCCTGATGAAGGCGGCGTTCGCGGCGGCCGGCCTGTCGCAGGTGCGGTACGTCGCCGTTCCCTCTGCCTCGTGGTCTTCGCCCGGGCTCCGCCCGGCGCTCGTCGCGCGGATAGGAGCCCTGGGCCTGCCCCTCTTCGTCAAGCCGGCCTGCGCCGGCTCTTCGATCGGCATCACGAAGGTGAAGACGCTCGAGGGCCTCGACGCGGCCGTCGAGACCGCCCTGGCCGTCGACGCGACGGCCCTCGTCGAAGCGGCCGTCGACGCGCGCGAGATCGAATGCGCCGTCCTCGAAGGGGACGGGGGCCCGACGGAGGCGTCGCTCCCCGGCGAGATCGTCCCGGCCCACGAGTTCTATGACTACGAGGACAAGTACATCGACGACCGCTCCTACTGCGTCATCCCCGCGGACGTGGCGGAAGGGACGCGCGAGGAGGTGCGCCGGATGGCCTGCGCCGCATTCGACGCCATCGGCGGCGCGGGGTTTGCACGGGTCGATTTCTTCCTCGAGAGGGCGACCGGGCGCATCCTTCTGAATGAGATCAACTCGCTCCCCGGCTTCACGCCGATCTCGATGTTCCCGAAGATGTGGGAAGCGGCGGGCCTGCCGCTCGACGCGCTCCTCGACCGCCTCGTGAAGAGCGCGTTCCGGCGGCCGCTCAGGGGAAGGTAGCGGCCTCGCCCGGCGCGCCGCGGTCCCGGGCCTCCCTACAATGGCGCCCGGCGCCGCCCGGCGGCGCCAGGAGGTGTCTCGTGACGGACGCGCGTGCGGTGCTCGGAGCGACGGAGATTTTCGCGGGCCTTTCGGACGAGGTCCTGGGCCTCCTCGCGGGGGCCGCGTCGCGGCGCGAGCTTCCGGCGGGGACCCTCCTCTGGGCGCAGGGGACGCCGCGGCAGGCGCTCTTCGTCGTTCTGGAGGGGAGCATCGAGATCTCGCGCACGCGGGCGGGCGTCGTCGAACCGCTCTCCATCGAGGGCCGCGGCGAGGCGGTCGGGATCGGCGCGTTTCTCCACACGTCGGACCACACGACCTCGGCCCGCTCCCTCGGACGCACGTCGGTCCTCGAGCTCCCCCGGGAGGCGGTCCGGGAGCGCCTCCTCGGCGACGCGGCGGCCGCGATGGAGGTCCTCTCGCGCGTCGCCGTCGTCATGAACAGGCGGCTCCAGTACCAGAGCTCCCGGGCCGTCGGGACGGAGAAGGGCTACGGGTCGGGGGCGGTGCGGCGCGAGCACGACCTCCTCGGCGAGCGCGACGTTCCGGCCGACGCCCTCTTCGGCGTCCAGACCCTCCGGGCCGTCGAGAACTTCCCGATCACCGGCATCCCGGTCTCGCACTTCCCGACGCTCGTCCGCGCCCTCGCAATGGTGAAGCTCGCCGCCGCGCGCGCCAACGCACGCCTCGGCCTCCTGCCGCCGGCCATCGCCGCCGCCATCGAGCAGGCCTCTCAGGAGGTCATCGACGGGCACCACCACGGGCACTTCGTCGTCGACATGGTCCAGGGGGGCGCGGGGACCTCGACGAACATGAACGCGAACGAGGTCATCGCCAACCGGGCGCTCGAGATCCTCGGGCACGCCAGGGGCGACTACGCGGCCTGCCACCCGAACAACCACGTGAACCTCGCCCAGTCGACGAACGACGTCTACCCGACGGCGCTCCGGATCGCCGCGATCCTGGCGACCCGAGTTCTCGTCGCCGCTCTCGAGAAGCTGCGCGGGGCGCTCGCCGAGAAAGGGGAGGAGTTTCGCGAAGTCCTGAAGATGGGCCGGACGCAGCTTCAGGACGCCGTCCCGATGACGCTCGGCCAGGAGTTCGGCGCCTTCGCGGTGACGACCGGCGAGGACGTCGCCCGCCTGCGCGAGACGGTGAGGCTCTTCCTCGAGGTGAACATGGGGGGGACGGCGATCGGAACCGGGATCAACGCCGACCCGCGCTACCCCGAGCTCGTCGTCGAGGAGCTGCGCCGCGTCACCGGGCTCGACGTCGTCCTGGCGGAGAACCTCGTCGAGGCGACGCCCGACACGGGCGCCTTCGTCATGTTCTCCGGCGTCCTCAAGCGGGTCGCCGTGAAGCTCTCGAAGATGTGCAACGACCTGCGGCTCCTCTCCTCGGGGCCGCGCTGTGGCCTGAACGAAATCAACCTGCCGCCGATGCAGCCCGGGTCGAGCATCATGCCGGGGAAGGTGAACCCGGTCATTCCGGAGGTCGTCAACCAGGTCGCCTTCCAGGTCATCGGCAACGATCTGACGATCACCCTCGCGTCGGAGGCCGGCCAGCTCCAGCTCAACGTCATGGAGCCGATCCTGGCATTCAACCTCTTCCAGTCTGTCGACATGCTGACGGCGGCGATCGACACGCTCCGCCTCCGGTGCATCCGCGGGATCACGGCGAACCGCGAGCACTGCCGCGAGATGGTGGACCGCTCGATCGGCATCGTGACGGCCGTCGTCCCGGCTCTCGGCTACGAGCGGGCGAGCGAGGTCGCCAAGGAGGCTCTCGCGACGGGGCGGGCCGTCAGGGACCTGATCCTCGAGAAGGGGTACCTGACTCCCGCCCAGCTCGACGACCTGCTGTCGATCGAGGCGATGACGAAGCCGCGGCCGCTGTCGCTGGGCGACCGGACGGTCTGACGGGGCTCCCTGACTTAACTCCGTCTGCACGCCGCCTTCGTAGGATCTGCCGCCCGGGCGCGGCGGGATAATCGAGTGTCCGGAGGGAGAGACATGTCCAAGCTCATCGGGATCCTGACGTCGGGCGGCGATACGCCCGGCCTGAACGCCGCCCTCCGGGCCGTCGGCAAGGCGGCCGAGCTGCGCCACGGAATGCAGGTCATCGGCTTCCGCGACGGCTTCCGGGGCCTCATGGAGAACCGCACCGTCTGGCTCGACGAGCGGACGCTCTCCGGGATCCTGACGCACGGCGGGACGATCCTCGGCACGAGCCGCGACAAGCCGAACGCGATGCCCGTGGCGGGGAAGGTCCTCGACATGACGGACCTGATCGTCGAGAACTACCGCAAGCACCACCTCGACGCCCTCGTCTGCCTCGGCGGCGGGGGGACGCAGAAGAACGCCTTCCACCTCCAGAAGGCGGGGCTGAACGTCGTCACCCTCCCGAAGACGATCGACAACGACGTCGCGATGACGGACGTGACGTTCGGCTACGACACCGCTCTCGGCATCGCGACCGAGGCGGTGGACCGGCTTCACTCCACGGCCCACAGCCACCACAGGATCATCGTGGTCGAGGTGATGGGCCACAAGGCGGGGTGGCTCGCGCTCGGGGCCGGCGTGGCGGGCGGAGCCGACGTCATCCTGATCCCCGAGATTCCGTACGACGTCGATTCGGTGGCGAGCGCCATCCTGAAGCGGTTCCGGAGCGAGAAGCGGTTCTCGATCGTCGCCGTGGCGGAAGGGGCGCTCTCGAAGGTGCAGGCCGAGGCCGCCGCCGGCATCAAGGAGAAAGAGAAGGCGAGCGAAGGGCGGAAGGGGAAACCCGGGAAGAAGGGAAAGGGGAGCGGGGGCGACGTGGCCGGAGAGGGGCATCGGACCGGACGGGCGCTCGGGCTCGCCGAGCAGCTCGAGAAGCTGACGGGCCTCGAGTCGCGCGTGACGATCCTGGGCCACCTGCAGCGAGGAGGGACGCCGTCGGCGGCGGACCGTTTCCTGGCGACGCGCCTCGGAACGGCCTGTGCCGACCTCGTCGCGAAGAAGAAGTTCGGGGTGATGGTGGCCGCCCGGGGCGAGGGAACGAAACCCGTGCCGCTCGAGGAAGTCGTCGGGAAGCGAAAGACGGTGCCTCTCGACCATCCCTGGGTCGAGGCCGCCCGCGCTCTGGGAACCTGCCTCGGCGACTGACCCCGGAGCACCGGAGAGACGGAGAGACGGAGAGACGGAGAGATCCAGCTTCACCGTCACGTCGCTTCGACAGGGGGCCGCGAGCGGGGCGGTACGCCCCGCCCCGCCCGCGGCCGGCGCGCCTTCAGAGATCCGCAGGGAGCAGACGAGAACGGCGGCGGACCCGCAGGGCCGCCGCCGGTGTGAGGAGGGAAGCCTGGCTTCCGCTCCCTGGTTTTCGATTCCGGGGCGAGAGGCCTTACTTCGCCGTGGTGGAGATCTGCTTCGCCGTGCCGATTCCGATCGGGATCGACTTCGGCTTGGCTTCCTCGCGTTTGGGGAGCTCGATCGTCAGGACTCCGTCGACGAGCGTGGCGTTGATCTTCTCGGGGTTGACGTTGACCGGGAGGGAGAACGCGCGCACGAACCGACCATAGGCCCTCTCGACGCGGTGGTAGGCCTTCTTGTCGTGCTCCTTCTCGAACGTCCGCTCGCCCTCGAGCGTCAGGACGCCGTTCTCGGCACGGAGCTTGAGGTTGTCCTGGGTGAAGCCGGGGAGCTCGACCTGGAAGACGAGAAGGTCGGGCGTTTCGCTGATGTCGACCGGCGGAGCCCAGGCGGCGAGGCTCGGGGCCTCGTCCGCGCTCCGGTTGGCGGGGTAGGACTCCCCGAAGAGGCGGTTGACCTGGTTGCGGAAGGACTCGAGCTCGCGGAAGGGGTCGTTCCAACGGGTGATCATGTTGTTACCTCCGTATAGGTTCTTTGTCTGACCTGGTTCCTCTTGCATTTTCTTCGTCTGTGGCATCAGGTCCATGTGAAATATGTGATCTGCCTGTGCCATTGTCAAGTATTTTCGAGAAGAATGACGACCTCTTCCGATGAAGAGGCTGGCCGGAGGGGTCCTCCTGCGTTGCGCTGGATGTCTAAATTGCTGTGCCGAAGGGTCTTGCGCGCTCGTACGGGCGCGGGCCCGGCATCGGCGTGCCGAGCTCGGCGGAAGCTCGAAGGGCCCACTGGGGCGTGCGGAGCATCTCTCGCCCGAGAAGAACGAGGTCCGCCTGGCCGCTCTGAACGATGTTCGCAGCCTGGCGGGCCGTCGTGATGAGGCCGACGGCGGCCGTGGCGACCCCGGCTTCGGCCCGGATCCGGGCTGCGAACGGAACCTGGTAGCCGGGGCCGACGGGGACGACCGCCCTCGGGTGCATGCCGCCGGAAGAGCAGTCGACGAGGTCGACTCCGAGGGAATGAGCCTGACGGGCGAAGACGACCGCCTCCTCGGGGACGAATCCTCCCTCGACCCAGTCGGTGACCGAGATCCGGATGAAGAGCGGGAGGTCGGAGGGCCACGCGGAACGGACCGCCTCGACGACGCGGAGCGGGAAGCGCATCCGGTTCTCGAGCGCGCCGCCGTATGCGTCGGTCCTCCGGTTCGCGATCGGCGAGAGGAACTGGTGGAGCAGGTAGCCGTGGGCCGCGTGGATCTCGGCGACGTGGAATCCGGCGGCCGCCGCCCGGCGGGTTGCGGAGACGAAATCGTCGACGAGACGGGTCATGCCCGCGGCGTCGAGCGCCTGCGGAAGGTGCCAGCCGTCGTCGAACGGGACCGCGCTCGGCGCGAGGATCGGCGACCAGCCGCCGTCGGCGGGAGTGGCGGGACCACCGCCGTCCCAGGAGCGCTTCGTCGAGGCCTTTCGCCCGGCGTGCGCGAGCTGGATCGCAGGGACTGAGCCCTGGGCCGAGACGAAGGAGGCGATCCGGGCGAGCGGGGCGGTCTGCTCGTCGTTCCAGAGACCGAGGTCTTGCGGGCTGATTCGTCCCTCGGGCGAAACGGCCGTGGCCTCGGTCATGACGAGCCCGGCGCCGCCGACGGCGCGGGCGCCGAGGTGGACGAGGTGCCAGTCGTTCGCGAGACCGTCCTCGGCCACGTACTGGCACATCGGCGCGACGCCGACCCGGTTTGGAAGCGTGACGGAGCGGAGGGGGAAGGGCGTGAAGAGCGCCATGGACGAAGAGTACGGGAACCCGCGGCGTCCGGCGACGTATCAGGGAATCATGGTGAAGCTCCTCCTCTGGCTCCTCCTCCTCGTCGTCTGCTGGCCGCTGGCGGTCGTGGCGCTCGTCGCGTACCCCTTCCTCTGGCTCCTCTCGATCCCTTTCCGGATCGTCGGGGTTGCCCTGGAGGGGCTCGTCGAGCTGGTGAAGGCGCTCTTCTTCCTTCCGGCGAGGCTCCTCGGGGCGCGGTAATCTCGCCTTCATGACGAACGCGCGCCACCGGCTTTTTCTCGTCAGCAGCTCCACGATCCACGGTCGCGGGTATCTCGACCACGTGGCCGAGCCCCTGGCGGGCTTTCTCGAAGGAGTGAAGAGGATCGCCTTCGTGCCGTATGCCCTGGCGGACCGGGATGGGTACACCGCGAAAGTGCGGGGGCGGTTCGCGGGCCTCGGTATCGAGGTTCAGGGCGTCCACGAGACCCCCGATCCGCGGGCGGCGATCCGGGACGCCGAGGCGGTCTTCATCGGTGGCGGAAACACCTTCCGTCTCCTCAAGTGGCTCCAGGACGAGGGGCTGCTGGGTCCGATCCGCGACCGGGCGGCCGAGGGGATGCCGTTCGTCGGCTCGAGCGCGGGGACGAACGTCGCCGCCCCGTCGATCCGGACGACGAACGACATGCCGATCGTGCAGACGGCGAACCTCCTCGCCCTCGGCCTCGTGCCGTACCAGATCAACCCGCACTACCTCGACCCGGACCCGTCCTCGACCCACAAGGGGGAGACGCGCGAGGAGCGGCTCCTGCAGTACCTCGAGGAGAGCCCGGTGCCGGTGGTCGGGCTGCGCGAGTCGGCCTACCTCCGCGTCGAGAACGGCGTGACGACGCTCCTCGGGGAGAAGGGCGCCCGCGTCTTCAGGAGGGGGGCGGCCCCGTTCGAGATCGAGACGGGCGCCGCGGTCGAGCCGCTGCTGGGCTGACGTTCAGAGGTTCGGGACGATGATGCCGGCCAGGCCGAGGTCGGCGAGCGTGTCGCGAGCCGCTTCCGCCGATTCGCGCGAGGCGTAGGGGCCGAACTTCACGCGCGTCAGCCCGCCGGACGGCTCGAGCCAGACCTTCGGATAGCGTTCCGCGAGCCGTTCCTTCAGCCGCGAGGCGTTCTCCTCGCTCGCGAAGGCGCCCGCCTGGACGGCCCAGGAGGCCGGGGCGGCTTCGCTCTCCGCCCCCTTGCGGGGGGGCGCCGTCCGGCGCCCCGACCCGAGAGTGACGACGGTGAGCGTCACGGGGACGACGCCGTCGACGACGGAGTCGATCTCCTCGGCCGCGGCCTTCGAGAGGTCGACGATCCGACCGGCGATGAAGGGGCCGCGGTCGTTGATCCGGGCGCGGACGGTGCGGCCGTTCTTCTCGTTCGTCACGTCGACGATCGTCCCGAGCGGGAGCGCCCGGTGGGCGGCCGAAACCCGGTCCGGATCGAAGATCTCGCCGCTCGCCGTCGGCAGCCCCGCAAAATCGGCGCCGTACCACGAGGCGAGGCCCCGCTCGGTTCCGGCTCCCGAGAGGTCTCCCGCGCCCTTCGCGGCGGGGCGGGAGGAGCAGGCCGGAAGGAGCGCGGAGGCGAGCAGGAACGCCGCGATCCGAAGGCCGGGCAGGCCGCAGACGCGTGGATTCAGACCTTCACCTCGACGGCGGCGTCCGAGAGTGCCGAGGCGTGCGCCGCGAGAAGCGGGTCGACCTCGGCCGCGAGGAACTCCTCGACCTGCTCCGGTGCGCGGCCGACGAAGATGCGCGGGTCGGCGGCGGCGGCGACCTCGTCGCGCGTCATCCGGAAGGCCTCGTCGGCGGCGATCCGGTCGAGGAGGTCGTTCTCGCCCCCTTGGGCCTTCAGCCGGTCGCCGGCGGCCTGGGCGTAGACGCGGATCCGCTCGTGCAGCTCCTGGCGGTCGCCCCCCTTCTTCGCGGCGGCCATCAGGACGTTCTCGGTGGCCAGGAACGGGAGCTCCTCGGCGAGCCGGCGGCGGATGACGTCGGGGTGGACGACGAGGCCGGTCGCGACCGCCTCCCAGAGAATGAGGAGGGCGTCGGCGGCCAGGAACGACTCGGCCAGGGCGAGGCGCCGGTTCGCGGAGTCGTCGAGCGTCCGCTCGAGCCACTGCGTCGCGTGGGTCCAGCTGCCGTTCTCGGCGGTCGTCAGGATCCAGCGCGAGAGGGCGTTCATCCGCTCGCACTTCATCGGGTTGCGCTTGTAGGGCATCGCCGACGAGCCGACCTGCTTCGACCCGAACGGTTCCTCGACCTCCTTCATGTGCTGGAGGAGCCGGAGGTCGTGGGCGAACTTGCCGGCGGACGCGGCGAGGCCGGAAAGGGCGGAGAGGACGAAGGCGTCCTGCTTGCGCGTGTAGGTCTGCCCGGAGATGAGGAGGCGCTTCTCGAAGCCCGCCTTCGCGGCGACCTTCCGGTCGAGGAGGTCGGCTTTTCCGGCGTCTCCTCCGAAGAGCATGACGAAGGAGGCCTGCGTCCCCGTCGCCCCCTTGCACCCGAGGAACCGGAGCTCGTCGGCGCGCCGCGAGAGCTCGTGGACGTCGAGGACGAGGTCCTGGAGCCAGAGGCAGGCGCGCTTGCCAACGGTCGTCGGCTGCGCCGCCTGGAAGTGGGTGTAGCCGACGCAGGCGACGTCCTTCTGCTCGCGCGCGAAGGCGGCGAGCCGGGCGACGACGCGGACGGCGCGCTTCCTCACCAGCCCGAGCGCGTCGCGCAGGACGAGGAGGTCGGCGTTGTCTCCGACGAAGGCGGAGGTCGCGCCGAGGTGAATGAACGGGCGCGCCTCCGGCGCCACGTCGCCGAGGGCGTGGATCTGCGCCATGACGTCGTGCTTCGTGTCCCGCTCGTACCGGTCGGCCGCCGCCAGCTCGCCGTCCGTCGGGACGAGGTGCTGCCGGAAGGCGGCGAGCGCCTCCCCGGGGATCGGCAGGCCCAGCTCGCCCTCGGCCTCGGCGAGCCAGAGCCAGAGCCTCCGCCACGTCGCGAACTTGTGCCGCGCCGAGAAGAGGGCCGACATCTCCGCCGAGGCATAGCGCCCCGTGAGAGGGTTCTCGTAGGCGTCGGCGTTCAACCCTGGTCCTCGATGTCCTCGACCTCGGGGATTCGGAAGTCCTTCGCCTCGTCCGCGCCGCAGAGCGCGCAGAAGGCGGCGGAGACCTTCCCCTTCCGGTCCAGCTCGAAGGAGTAGCAGGGCGATTCGCAGTTGTTGCAGATGACGAACTCGACTTCCTCGCTCATAGTCGTCTCCCCTTGGTATTCTCCCGCGGCCGCCACGGGGGTTCCACCATGCCGATCGCCGTCCATTCCGAAATCGGTCGTTTGAGGACCGTCGTCGTCCACCAGCCGGGCCGGGAAATCGACCGGATGACCCCGTCGATGATGCAGGATCTTCTCTTCGACGACATCCTGCACGGCGCGAGGGCCCGGGAGGAGCACCGGCGGTTCCAGCAGGTCCTCCGGCTCTTCTCGGAGGTCCTGGAGGTCCAGGTCCTTCTCGAGGAGGTTCTCAGCGACCCGGATCGACGCGGGCTCGTTCTCGACGAGCTCGGCGCGACCCTCCGGTGGGCCCCAGCGGTCGCCGAGCGTCTCGCGGACCTCGACGCTCCCAGGCTCGCCGCGGCCCTCATCGAGGGGCTCGAGCAGCCGCACCCGGAGATCACCGGCTCGATCGACTCGCTCTTCCTGATGCCGCCGATCCCGAACTACTTCTTCCAGCGGGACCCCGTCATCCCGGTGGGCGACCGCCTCGTCCGCGGCTCCATGGCGACGCCGGCCCTGCCTGCGGGAACCGCTCGTCTCCGGCGCCGTTTTCGAGCACCACCCCCGCTTCGCCCGTCCCGACGGGATCTTCTGGTTCCACGAGTTCCGGGCCGCGTGGGGGAAGAACGTCTCCTACGCGAGGATGCGGCCCCACATCGAAGGGGGGGACGTCCTCGTCCTTCGGGAAGACCTCCTGGCGATCGGCTACTCGGAGCGGACCGAGGAGACGACGATCGAGCGGCTCTCGGAGGCGCTGAAGAAGGCCGGTTCGGCGGTGAAGCACATCATCGTCATGGCGATTCCGCACGAGCGCTCCTTCATGCACCTCGACACGCTCTTCACGCAGGTCTCGGAAGGGGAGTGCCTCTGCTACGCGCCGATGGTCCTGGCGGGCGGGGCCGAGGAGGCCGACGTCTACTCGGTCGACCTGACGCACGACGAGATCACCTGGACGCCCGAGAAGGACTTCCTCTCCGCCCTGAAGAAACGGGGCCTCGACCTGGCGCCGATCTCCTGCGGAGGGGCGGACCCGATCGACGAGCAGAGGGAGCAGTGGACCGACGGGGCCAACGCCTTCGCCGTCGCTCCGGGCGTCATCATCTGCTACGACCGCAACGAGCGGACGGCCGACGAGCTCGACCGTCATGGCTACGAGATCGTCCGCGACGAGGACCTCCTCCTCGGCCGTAGGGAGATCGACCCCAGGGGAGGGAAGAAGTACGCGATCCAGCTCTCGACGACCGAGCTGGCCCGGGCCCGCGGCGGCCCTCGCTGCATGACGATGCCCCTGGTGAGGGAGCGGCTTCGCTGACGCGCCGTGGTTCCCCGTACGCCTCGGGCGCCGTCGCCGCCCTCCTCTCGACGGCTCTCGCCGCCTGCGGAGGCGGGAAAGGGGCTGCCCCGGCACCCGCGCCCGTCGCGGGCGGGTCCGGTTTCGTCTCGCTCTCCCGCGTCCCCTTGCGCGTCGAGCCCTCGCTGACAGGGGCGATCGTCGGGCTCCTGCCCCGCGGCTCGGAGGTGGAGCTGCAGGCTGCCGAGGGGGCCTTCGTGCGGGTCGCGGCGAAGGGGGGGCGCTCCGGATGGCTGGAGGCGGGGACGTTCGAGACCGCGCCGGAGCAGGAGGCGCGCGAGCGCCGGACGAAAGCCGTGGGCGGCTTCGCTCCGATCGAGGGCCGGATCGTGGCCCCCTGTCCGGTCTACCTCGCCCCCGATTTCGGCGCGGCGCGCTGGGGCGAGCTGGAGGAAGGGGACCCGGTGGAGGTCGTCATCGCCGAGCACGACTTTCTCGGCGTGCGGCTCCTCGGGATCCCTCTCGCGTTCGTTCCGGCACACGCCGTCCGGTACCTGGCGGCGCCCCCGCCCACCCCGGCAGTTCCGGAGCCGGCCGCCGTCGAGCCGCCGGACCGCCCGGGTCCGGGAGCCGGCGTGAACGCCAGGGCCGGGGCTCCCGAGCCTTCGCCGGATGAGGCCGCGGCCCCCTCGGCCGAGCCGTACGCGGCGCTCCCGTTCGGTGCGGAGCCGCCCGTTCTCCAGACGCGCGTCGAGCCGCAGTACCCCTCCGCAGCCCGGAAGGCCGGGATCGGAGGCGAAGTCGTTCTCCAGGTCGTCGTGGAGCGGGACGGGACGATCGGCAGCGCCTTCGCGGTGCAGGAGGCCCCGATGGGGCTCACGGCGGCGGCCACGGACGCCGTCCGCCGCTGGGTCTACGCCCCGGCCCGGCTCGACGGCCGCCCCATCGCCGTCGTCAAGACGGTCCGGGTCCGCTTCACGCCCGCGGCCCCCTGACGACGGGGCCGGGCGCCGGGGCCCCTATAATCTTTTGCAACCCTGATGTACGAGCTCGTCTACGAGGTCGAGGGTCGACCCCAGCGTTACCGGATCACCGGACCGGAGGTCTTCCTCGGCCGGTCGAGCGAGAACGAGGTCGTCCTGAACGACTTCTCCGTCTCCCGCCGCCACGCGGTCATCCGGCGGGAGAACGAGCGCTGGGTCATCGTCGACCAGAACTCGACGAACGGCGTGAAGGTCAACGGGCGCTTCGTCGCCTCCTCGCCGATCGCCCCCGGCGACGTCCTGACGGTCGGGACCTTCTCCCTGACCGTGCGGGAGGAAGCGCCCTCCGTGAGGCCGAAACCCCCGGTGAAGAGCGTCGGGGATTCGTCCTCCACCTTCGTCCGGTCCATCGCCGACTTCAACCGGGATTTCCACCTCGAGGAATACGTCCCGGAGGAAGAGGGCGAGCCCCTGTCCCAGTCGGGCAAGCGTTCGACCTCGGCGCTGGCGCGGAGCAAGATCTTCGAGATCCTCGTCCAGGTCGCCAAGACGCTCATCCTCGCCCGCGAGGTCCAGGAGATCCTGGGGCGGGTCGTCGACCTCCTGTTCGAGCACCTTCCCGTCGAGCGGGCGGTCGTCGTTCTCGTCGGTGACGAGGACCGGCTCGTTCCGATGCTCTCGCGGCAGCGCGGGAAGGAGTCGGGGGACGCGGGGGAGACCTTCTCGCACACGATCGTCGAATCGGTCATCCAGAACCGGGTCGCCGTCCTCACGTCCGACGCCCTCGCCGACGGCCGGTTCGAGGCGGGGCAGTCGATCCGGATCCAGCAGATCCGCTCCGCCATGTGCGTCCCGCTCTGGAACCAGGACCGCGTCATCGGCGCCCTCCACGTCGACACGCCTCTCAGGGCCGGGTCCTTCACCGCGGACGACCTCGACCTCCTCACCGCCCTCGGGAACTTCGCCGCCGTCGCCATCGAGCGGGCGCGCCTGCAGAGGCGGATCGAGAAGGAAGAGCGGATCCGGGAGCGCCTCTCCCGCTACCACTCGCCCGGCGTCGTCGAGGAGATCGCCTCCGACGCCAGCGGCGTCATCGACCGCGTGCGGACGCGGAACGTCTCGGTCTTCTTCGCCGACATCGTCGGCTTCACGAGCGCGGCCGAGGGGATGGACCCCGATTCGCTCTCGCGGTTCCTGTCGACGTTCTTCACCTTCGCGGCGGACGCGATCTTCGCGGAGGGGGGGACGCTCGACAAGTTCATCGGCGACGCCGTCATGGCCTTCTTCGGCGCGCCGATCGTCCAGCCCGACCATGCGCGGAGAGCCGTTTCCGCCGCCTGCAAGCTCGTCGAGAACGTCAAGGCGTGGAACCTCGAGCGGGTCGCGCGCGGCGAGCCGCCCGTGGGGGTGAGGATCGGCGTCAACACGGGGAACGCGGTCGTCGGCGACATCGGCTCGGCGCAGCGCGTCGACTACACCGTCCTCGGCAACACCGTGAACGTCGCGGCCCGGATCGAGGAGTACGTCGCCGGCCCGAAACGAGGTCGCCGTCGGCGAGGAGACCGCCCGCCTCACGTCGGACGACTTTGCCTATGAGCCGCTCGGCGACGCGAAGCTCAAGGGGCTCTCGCGCGGCCTTCCTGTCTACCGGGTGAGGCTCGACGCCCGCGGCGTCCCGCTTCCCGCCCCGCGCTGAATGCGCGGAGCACGCTGACGGCGCGGAGCACTCCGGATGCGTACCTCCCTGGACAGCCTCGTCTTCCTCACCTCGAACGCGGGGAAGGCGCGCGAGGCCTCGGCGCTGCTCGGGCGCCCCCTCAGGCCCGCGCGCTCGAGATTCCCGAGATCCAGTCGCTCGACTTCGCCGAGGTCGTCACGGCCAAGGCTCTCGCCGCCGTGGAGCGGCTCGGGATCCCGGTCCTCGTCGAGGACTCGGGGCTCGTCCTGCCGGCCTGGAAGGGCTATCCCGGGCCGCTGACGAAGTACGCCGTCGGGGCGGTCGGGGAGGCCGGCTTCGCGCGCCTCGCCTGGGCCTGGGGCGACCCGCGGGCCGAGGCGGTGTCGACTCTGGCGCTCGCCTGGCCGGGTGCGGGGAGTGACGAGGTCGTCGTGGCCGAGGGGCGCGTGGCGGGCTCGCTCGCGGCGGAGCCGCGTGGGGCGAACGGGTTCGGCTGGGATGTGATCTTCGTTCCGGAGGGGGAGACGCGGACCTTCGCCGAGATGAGTGCGGAAGAGAAGAACGGGCGCTCGCATCGGGCACGGGCGTTCGCGGAGCTGGTCCGGCGGCTGGCGGCGGGGGATCGGGCGGCGGTGGGGTAGGGGATCGGGGGACCGGGACCGGGACCGGGGAAGGGGCACCGGGGAACCGGGGAACCGGGGAACCGGGGGACCGAGGGGCTCACATCCGGGGTGGGCGCCCTCCGGCCGGGGGGTCAGCCTCTCCCGCGAACGCGCGCGGCCGTTTGCGTGCGGGGAGTCCGCCGCGCGCTCGGCGAAGGCGGCGTGGAGAGGCTCGGCGGTCATCGACGCCCCGCGATGACGCCGCCTTCGACGTCGCGTTCGAGGCCGACCCCCCGTCCTCCGGTCGCCGACGACATCACTCGAAGGCGCCGACGAGCGATGCTCGGGCGGTTCCCGTCGGCAGAAGCCGACAGGGTGAGTGGAGCGATCCCGCGCGACGAGCGTCGGGGTATGGTGTCGGAAGCAGAGCTGGAGCCCGACCTAGCCCCAAGCCGAACCGGGAATGAACCCCCGCCCGATGGAAGGGAACGAGCGATGAAGAACACCAGAGTCCTCGCACTCCTGTTGTTTCTGACCCTCTCCGCCAACGCCAGCCTGGCGACCGAGGTACTCATCCCGAACGTCGTGGCCTTCGTCAGAGGGGCGAACGATTCTTTCTGGGGAACGGAGATCCGGGTCATCAACCCGACGACAGCTCCGAAGTCATTTCGAGTCGTGGATTGGATCGGGTCGCCGCGAGCCCGACGGTTTTCGAGCGTCGTTGGTGCCGGCGAGACGCTCGTCGTGGGGGGATGGGAGCTCTACGCCGATTGGGACGCTGCTGGTGGCTTTGCCGTTTCGGGCCAGGCTGAGTACGGCGCGGCAGTCTGCGAGGCCGAAGAAGGGCTGATCGTCCTATCGAGGACCCTCACCAGTACGGTGCGTGGATCTGGCGGCATCGAGTTCTCGCCTACGTGCTCGGGGAACTCCGGTGGTTACTGGTATGAAAGGGACGTCTACCCGTTCTTCACCTGCAACTGGGGAGTCGGGCCGATGCTCTACGCCGACCGGAGCTTCTTCGCTCCGGGCCGGCCGCAGAACCTCTTGATGCTCAATCCGCGCCGGAATCACTACCGCACGAACCTCGTCATCGTGAATGGCGACCCGCAGGAGGCCTCGGTAACGGTCGAGGTCCTGGCGGCGGCAGGAAAGAAGGCGACGCTGAACCTCAAGGTGCCGGGCAAGACCTATTACCAGCTCAACGACATCTACGCCCTTCCCGAGCTCGAGCCGCTCGAGACGGCCTCGGAGGACATTCGATTCTTCGGCCAGCGGGCCGTCGTCACCTGCTCGACCCGATGTTTCGCGATCGCCTACGCGATCGCCAGCGACAACAACACGGTGAGCATCGTCGAGCCACGGTAGAGAAGGAGAGCGCGGCGCCGGTCCTGACGTGACCGGCGCCGCGTTCGGCACCCGGGACGCGGGGGCAAGTTCGTGAGAGGGGCGGCGGGACGAAGCGGGCGAGTGAGCGCCGCTGGTTCAGCTGGCAGCGCCGGTGCGTCCGGTGGCTCAGCTCTCGCCGCCGTGGCACCAGCACGGGGAGCGCGTGCAGAAAGGCGCGGCCCCGCTCGGCCGCCGTGGATCTACCGTGTACCTTCGCGGAGGGAGGGACGCTCGACACGTTCATCGGCGACGCCGTCATGGCCTTCTTCGGCGCGCCGATCGTGCAGCCCGACCACGCGCGGAGAGCCGTCTCCGCCGCCTGCAAGCTCGTCGAGAACGTCAAGGCGTGGAACCTCGAGCGGGTCGCGCGGGGCGAGCCGCCCGTGGGCGTCCGGATCGGCGTCAACACGGGGAACGCGGTCGTCGGCGACATCGGCTCGGCGCAGCGCGTCGACGACACCGTCCTCGGCAACACCGTGAACGTCGCGGCCCGGATCGAGGAGTACGTCGCCGGCCCGAACGAGGTCGCCGTCGGCGAGGAGACCGCCCGCCTCACGTCGGACGACTTCGCCTACGAGCCGCTCGGCGACGTGAAGCTCAAGGGGCTCTCGCGCGGCCTTCCCGTCTACCGGGTGAGGCTCGACGCCCGCGGCGTCCCGCTTCCCGCCCCTCGCTGAGGGCGCCGAGAAAGCGGACGGCGAGGAGCACTCCGAATGCGTCCCTCCCTGGACAGTCTCGTCTTCCTCACGTCTAACGCGGGGAAGGCTCGCGAGGCCTCGGCTCTGCTCGGGCGGTCGATTGAGGCGCGTGCGCTCGAGATTCCCGAGATCCAGTCGCTCGACTTCGCCGAGGTCGTCACGGCCAAGGCTCTCGCCGCCGTGGAGCGGCTCGGGATCCCGGTCCTCGTCGAGGACTCGGGGCTCGTTCTGCCGGCCTGGAAGGGCTATCCGGGGCCGTTCACGAAGTACGCCGTCGGGGCGGTGGGGGAGGCGGGCTTCGCGCGCCTCGCCTGGGCCTGGGGCGACCCGCGGGCCGAGGCCGTGTCGACCCTCGCGCTCGCGTGGCCGGGGGCGGGGAGTGAAGAGGTCGTCGTGGCCGAGGGGCGCGTCGCGGGCTCGCTCGCGGCGGAGTCGCGGGGGGCGAACGGCTTCGGCTGGGACGTAATCTTCTTTCCGGAGGGGGAGACGCGGACTTTCGCCGAGATGAGTGCGGAGGAGAAGAACGGGCGTTCGCATCGGGCACGGGCATTCGCGGAGCTGGTGCGAATGCTGGCAGTCCCGGATCGGTTGAATCTGGGGTAGAGCAGCGAGTCCCCGCGGGGAGTGACCCCGCCGGGAGCACGAGGGCACGAGGGACCGAGAGCACGGGGGCACGGGGGCACGGGGGCCCGAGGGGTGCTCACATCCGGGGCGGGCGCCCTCCGGCCGCGGGGTCAGCCTCTTCCGCGAACGCGCGCGGCCGTTTTCGTGCGGGGAGTCCGCCGCGCGCTCGGCGAAGGCGGCGTGGAGAGGCTCGGCGGTCATCGACGCCCCGCGATGACGCCGCCTTCGACGTCGCGTTCGAGGCCGACCCCCCGTCCTCCGGTCGCCGACGACATCTCTCGAGGGCTTCGACGACCTCGAGCGGCTCTCGTCGGCAGAAGCCGGGTGGGGCCCGTGGAGCGATCCCATTCGATGAGTGTCGGGGTATGGTACGGAGAGTAGAGCTGGAGCCCGACCTTGCCCCGAGCCGAACTGGGAATGATCCCCCGTCCGATGGAAGGGAACGAGCCATAAAGAGCACCAGAGCCCTCGCACTCCTGTTGTTTCTGACCTTCTCCGCCAACGCCGGCCTGGCGAGCGAAATCCTCATCCCGAATGTCGTCGCCTTCGCCAGAGGAGCGAACGATTCCTTCTGGGGAACGGAGATTCGGATCATCAACCCGACGACAGTCCCGAAGTCATTTCGGGTCACGGAGTGGATCGGATCGCCGCGGGCCCGGCCCTACTCAAAGGTCGTCGGTCCCGGAGAGACGCTTGTCATCGGTGGGTGGGAACTCTATAGCGACTGGATCGACACCCCCGGCTGGTTTTACCCGACGGGACAGGCCGAGTACGGTGCGGCGGTCTGTGAGGCTCAGGATGGCCTTCTCGTCGTATCGCGAATACTCACGAGCACGGTGATTGATCCCGGCGGCCCTACGGTTCCGGGAGCCTGCTCCGGGAATTCCGGTGGATACGTCTTCAGCGCGGACGTCTTCCCTTTCGGCACCTGCAACTGGGGAGTCGGGCCGATGCTCTACGCCGACCGAAGCTTCTTCGCTCCGGGCCGGCCGCAGAACCTCCTGATGCTCAATCCGCGCCGGAATCACTACCGCACGAACCTCGTCGTGGTGAACGGCGACCCGCAGGAAGCCTCGGTGACCGTCGAGGTCATGGCGGCGGCAGGAAAGAAGGCGACGCTGACGTTGACGGTGCCGGGCAAGACCTACTACCAGGTCAACGACATCTACGCCCTTCCTGAGCTCGAGCCGCTCGAGACGGCTTCGGAGGACATTCGTTTCTTTGGCCAGCGGGCCGTCGTCACTTGCACGACCCGATGTTTCGCGATCGCCTATGCGATCGCGAGCGACAACAACACGGTCAGCATCGTCGAGCCGCGGTAGAGAAGGAGGGCTCGGCGCCGGGGCCGTTGTCACCGACGCCGCGTTCGAACCGCGGGACCGGGGGCCGGCCAGATCGCGCCTTGTGGTTACCGGGCGAATCGGGCGAGTGCCGGTGGCTCAGTCGGTGGCGTCTCTGGGGCGCGGACCGCCCCAGCTCTGGCCTCCGTCGCACCAGTAGGGAACCCGCTTGCAGCAGGCGGCGGAGCCGCTCGCGGTGCAGACGGCCGACAGGCAGTGCGAGCCGTCGGCGGTGGTTCGTGGCTCGGCCGCGTCGATGGTCTCCGCGTCGACTCGAAAGCCGGACGATCCGCCGCGCGACCAGAACGAGATCACGCTTCCTCTCGGGCCGATCATGGCGTCGAGGGCGATTCCGTCGTCGGGGGTGACGACGATCCGTCCCGGGAAGGCGGTCGAGCCGCCGGCCATGGCGAGGACGTGGATGCGGTACGCGATCGGCTTGCCGTCCGGCAGCGTCACGAGCTCCACCTGGCCCCTGCCGACCCGGTCCAGGGGAATTCCGCGGACGATGCGCACGAGGGGCGTGCCCGTCGTCCCGCTGAGCGCCTCGCTGTATCCGGTCGGCGAGATGCTCCAGGAGAGGTCCCGGCCCCAGTCATAGGAGAGCCCGAGGTCGGGGGTGAGCCCGTCGAGGTTGAACTTCGATACGAACTTGCGCCGGGTCTCGGACAGGAAGGTGCTCGTGTAGAGCATGTGCCCTTCGGACGCGTAGAGGGTCTGCCGGATCTGATTGCCGCTCGTCTCGGTCAGGAGCCGGAAGCCGCTCCGGAGCGTGATCTCCCAGCTCCGGCCACCCGGGTCGAAGACGAAGGTTGCCAGGGTCCCCGTCGGCGTCGCGATCTCGCGGACCCGGCCGGTCTCGTCGGCCCGGATGGCGATGCGTGGCAGGCCGGTGGCGGAGATCCAGCCGCCCTCGGAACGGATCGAGAGCTTCGAGGCTCCGATCGTCATCGTCTTCGACACGAGCTGGAACGACTCGTCGTAGGAAAAGGTGTGGCTCTCTCCCGGCGCCTCGACGCCGGTCATGGCGGTGCGGTTCTTCTCGTCGTAGGTCCTCGTCATCCAGACGCCGTCGTCGAAGACACGCGCGGTATTCGAGTTCTCCGGGCGAATGCGGGCGTAGGTCAGCTTTCCGTTTTCGTCCCGCTCCTCGACCTGCTCGGCGAGGGGGTCTGAAGCGCGGGCCTCGGGGGCGGGAATCGCCGTCGAGAGGGTCAGGAGGAGGAGCGCCCGTCGCCACGCTTTGCGCGGGGGACGACGACCAGAATAGAAAATCAAGACCTGACCCCGAGGCGGGGCGCGAGGGTGTCGACCCTGGCCCGGAGCTCTTCGACGGTGCCGGTGCTCGGGATCACGACGTCGCAGGCGGCGTTGCGGGATTCGTCGGGGAGCTGGGCTCGCATCCGGGCGAGGACGGAGTCGCGGGTGGAGGACGGGTCGCGGCGGAGGGCGCGGGCGAGGCGGGTCTCTTCGGGGGCCGAGACGGCGACGAGGAGGTCGTAGCGCTTGCGCCCGGCGTTCTCGACGAGGAGGGTCGCCTCGACGACGGCGGCGGGGTGGCCTTCGGCCTCGCGGGCCGCGAGCCAGAGGTCGGTCTCGGTGCGGACGAGCGGGTGGATGCGGGCGTTGAGGCGCGCGACGGCGGCGGGATCGGCGAAGGCGAGGGCCGAGAGGCGCGGGCGATCGACCGCTCCACGAGCGTCGAGGAGGTCCGTCCCGAACTCGTCGGCGACGGCGGCGGCGCCGGCGCGACCCGGTTCGTAGAGGTCTCGGACGAGGAGGTCGGCGTCGAGGACCGGGATCCCCAGCTCGCGAAGGCGCGTCGCGACAGCGCTCTTGCCGGAGGCGATCCCGCCGGTGAGGCCGACTCGCAGCACGGTCAGAGGCCGCGGCGGGCGCGGCAGAGGTCGACGGTGTTGGCGAGGAGTCGGGCGATCGTGAGCGGGCCGACGCCGCCGGGGACGGGCGTGTAGCGCGAGGCGCACAGCTTCACGTCGGCAGGGTGGACGTCGCCGACGAGGAGCGAGCCCTTCGCCGCGAAGGACGCCGCTTTACCTTCGTCGCCGGGGAAGCAGCGGGCGACCTCTTCGGCCGTGTCGATCCGGTTGATTCCCACGTCGATCACGACGGCTCCCTCGCGGATGAAGTCGGCGGAGACGAACGCCGGCCGGCCGATCGCGGCGACGAGGAGGTCCGCCTCTCGGCAGATGTCGGGGAGGTCGCGGGTCTTCGAGTGGGCGACGGTGACGGTGGCGTCGGCCTTCGTCAGGAGCGTCGCCATCGGCTTTCCGACGATGTCGCTCCGGCCGAGGACGACGGCGCGCGTCCCGCGGAGGGGAACGTTCTCGCGCCGGAGGAGCTCCATGATGCCGGCGGGGGTGCAGGGGACCGGGGCGCGTTTTCCCTGGACGAGGCGGCCGACGTTCAAGGGGTGGAACCCGTCGACGTCCTTCGCCGGGTCGATCGCCTCGAGGACCCGGGAGGAACCGATGCCGGCCGGGAGCGGGAGCTGGACGAGGATGGCGTCGATCTCGGGGTCGGCGTTCAGGCGCCCGATCTCGGCGAGGAGCATCGCTTCCGTGACGGTTGCGGGGAAGCGGAGGGTCTCGGCCCGGATTCCGGCCTCCCGGGCGCTCTTCTCCTTGTTCCTCACGTAGACCTGGCTCGCGGGGTCGTCCCCCGCGACGATCACGGAGAGGCCGGGGACGGCTCCCTGGCCGGCGAGAAGGGTGACGGCTTCGGCGGTTTCGCGGCGAATGTCCGCGGCGACTCTGGCGCCGTCGAGGATCGTGGCGGTCATGGGGCTCCTTTCCGCGCGACGTGGGCGGCGGCGATGCCGAAGGCGAGGAGGTGAATCTCGACGGAAGCGAAACCGGCGGCTCGCATCCGCGCGGCCAGGGCCTCCGGGGCGGGCCAGCGGCCGACGGAGTCGGGGAGGTACTGGTAGGCCGACGGGTCTTTCGAGACGAGGCGTCCGAGGAACGGGACGAGCGTCCTCACGTGGAAGCGGACGAGCGGCGCGAGGGGGCCGGCCGGCTCGGGGGTGAACTCGAGGACGACGAGGCGGCCGCCGGGCTTCAGGACCCGGAAGAGCTCCCGCAGGCCGCGGTCGAGGTCTTCGAAGTTCCTCACGCCGAAGGCGGCGGTCGCGCCATCGAAGACCGCGGCGGGGAATGGGAGGTTGAGGCCGTCGGCGCCGGCCTCCGGGATCGGGATCCCCTTGCGGCGGAACTTCTGCAGCCCGAGCGCGAGCATCTCGAACGTGAAGTCCGCGGCGACGACCCGCGCGCGACCGCGACTCCGCTTCGAGACGGCGAGAGCGAGGTCGCCCGTCCCCGAGCAGAGGTCGAGGTGCACCTCGCCGGGAATCGGCGCCAGGAGGCGGGCCGCCTCGTTTCTCCACGCGACGTCGGTTCCGCCGGAAAGGAGCCTGTTGAGGAGGTCGTAGCGCGGAGCGATCCGGGAGAACATCGCCTGGATCTTTCCCGCGGCCTTGTCGATTCCCGGCGGAGGGGGCTCGCTCACGGGGCGGCACGGTAGCCTCCGCCGACCGGTCCGTAAAGCCTTCGGGACCCGGGGATTCCACTTTCCGTCCTTCCCGTCGCCGGTGCCACTTGACAGGCCGACGGGGGCATCGTATGTTTCCCGGCCCTGCGCTAGAGAGCACTTGCGCAAGGAGCGTCCCTCCTCGGGAACCCGGTCTTTCTCAGTGCCCGGCCGGGTCCTGCATTACCGATACGAGAAGCGTGGCGCGGCGCGCGCTTCGCGAACCCCGACCGGAGAGTTTCCGTGAGTTCCCGAACGCCTCTCCCCAAGATGAACGAGCTCCCGCGGCGCTGGATCGTCGTCGATGCCGACGGCAAGGTCCTGGGCCGTCTCGCAACGGTCGTCGCCATGCACCTGACGGGCAAGTCGAAGCCGACCTACACGCCCTTCCTCGACACCGGCGACTTCGTCGTCGTGGTGAACGCGGAGAAGATCGTGCTGACCGGCGCCAAAGAGACCGCCAAGCTCTACCGGTACCACACCGGCTTCCCGGGCGGCCTCAAGACGACGAGCGCGGACAAAGTCCGCGCGACCCGCCCCGAGAAGCTCGTCGAGGAAGCCGTTCGCGGCATGCTTCCGAAGACGAAGCTCGGCAAGAAGATGTTCAAGAAGCTGAAGGTCTACGCGGGGCCCACCCACCCGCACGTGGCCCAGGCCCCGAAGCCGCAGTGAGGCCGGAGGAGAGATCGTGAGCAACCTGCAGTACCACGCGATCGGCCGGCGGAAGGAAGCGGTCGCCCGCGTCTACCTCCGTCCCGGAAGCGGCGCGTTCGTCATCAACGACCGTCCCTTTGACCAGTACTTCCCGAACGACGTGCTGAAGATGGTCATCCGCCAGCCCCTCCAGCTGACGGAGTCGACCGGAGAAGTTCGACATCGTCGCCCGCGTCGCGGGCGGCGGGAGCGCGGGCCAGGCGGGCGCGATCCGCCACGGCCTCGCGCGCGCCCTCTGCCTCTTCAACCTCGAGCTTCGGCCGATGCTGAAGAAGGCAGGCCTCCTCGTGCGCGACTCGCGGATGAAGGAGCGGAAGAAGTACGGCCAGCGCGGCGCCCGCGCCCGGTTCCAGTTCTCGAAGAGGTAGCCATGAGCCAGATCACGATGAAGGAGCTCCTCGAGGCGGGCGTCCACTTCGGGCACCAGACCAAGCGCTGGAACCCGAAGATGAAGAAGTACATCTTCGGGAAGCGCAACGGCATCTACATCATCGACCTGCAGAAGACGCTCAAGTGCTTCCGCGAGGCGGCCGCCTACGTCACCGAGGCCGCTTCCCAGGGCAAGAACGTCCTCTTCGTCGGGACCAAGCGCCAGGCGCAGGACGCCATCTACGAGGAAGCGAACCGCTGCGGGATGTTCTTCGTGAACAACCGCTGGCTCGGCGGCACCCTCACGAACTTCGTGACGATCCGCAAGTCGGTCATGCGCCTCAAGGAAGTCGAGGGCATGCTCGGCGAGACCTCGGACGCCATCCTCACGAAGAAGGAGAGGATCCGTCTCGAGCGCGAGAAGGCGAAGCTCGCCAAGAACCTCTCCGGCATCACCGAGATGGAAGAGCTGCCGGACCTCCTCTTCATCATCGACCCGAAGAAGGAGGCGATCGCGGTGCAGGAGGCCAACAAGCTCGGCATCCCGATCGTCGGCATCGTCGACACGAACTGCGATCCCGACCCGATCACCCACGTCGTGCCGGGCAACGACGACGCCATCCGCGCCATCAAGCTCTTCACGGGCAAGATCGCCGACGCCGTTCTCGAGGGCCTGCACGCCCAGGAAGAGCGGTTCGTCGGGAAGGCGGCGGAGCCCGAGGACGAGCCGATGCCCGCGAACTTCGTGGCGGAGGGCGCGGCCGTCGCCGAGGCGATCGTCGCGAAGGACTCCGCGCCGGCCCAGGCCTGAACCTCGACCTGACCTGATCGAGCCGGGCCGGCGGGAGTTGCGAAAGGCGCGCTCCCGCCGGCCCTTTTCGCGTCCGACGACGCCGGGCGCAAGAAACCGAAGAGCAAGCGCGCGCGACTGACGTCCGCGCGACGGGAGAATCCGATGGAGATCACCACCGCCATGATCAAGGAGCTCCGGGAGAAGACCGGAGCCGGCATCCTCGACTGCAAGTCGGCCCTGGCCGAGGCGAACGGGAGCCTCGAGGAGGCCGAGATGAGCCTCCGGAAGAAGGGTCTCGCCGCCGCCGCCAAGAAGGCCGGCCGCGTCGCTGCCGAGGGGCTCGTCGGCTACGCCTGCAACGGCTCGGTCGCTGCGCTCGTCGAGCTGAACTGCGAGACCGACTTCGTCGCCAAGACGGACGAGTTCAAGGCCGCCCGCGCCGCCCTCGCGGCGTTCGTGGCCGCCGAGGCCTCCTTCGGCGACGCCGCCGAGGGGAACGTCGACGCCCTCAGGTCGATGGCCTGCCCGCCGGCCGTCCCCGGCGCCCTCGGCACGATCGCCGACTGGCTCCAGGCCGCCACCGCGAAGACGGGAGAGAACACCCAGCTTCGCCGGTTCTGCCGGATCGTCGCCGGCGAGGGGAACGCGCTCGCGCTCTACGCCCACCCGGGCGACAAGACCGTCGTCGTCGTCGAGACGAAGGGGTGCGACCCCGAGCTCGGCCGCGACCTCGCGATGCAGGTTGCCGCGATGACCCCGCTCTACGCCGTCCGCGAGGACGTCCCGGCCAAGGCCCTCGCCGACGAGCGCGAGATCGCCAAGGCCAAGGCCGTCGCCGCCGGCAAGCCCGAGGCCGTCGCCGAGAAGATGGTCGAGGGGATGATCGGCAAGTGGTACGGCGAGGTCGTCCTCGTCGACCAGACGTTCGTCAAGGACGACCCGAAGAAGGTCTCCCAGGTCATCGCCGAGCGCTGCGGGAAGGACGCCGCCGTCGTCCGCTTCGTCCGCTTCAAGGTGGGCGAGGGGATCGAGAAGAAGCAGACCGACCTCGCCGCCGAGGTCGCCGAGCTCTCGAAGTAGCGCGGCCGAGCCGATGGGCACCGAAACGGGGCGGCCGGTCTACCGCCGGATCCTCCTGAAGCTCTCCGGGGAAGCCCTTCTCGGAGGGCAGCCCTTCGGCATCGATCCCGCGATGGTGGCCCGCCTCGCCGACGAGGTCGTCGGAGTGGCCCGCACGGGCGTCCAGGTCGCCGTGGTCATCGGGGGCGGGAACATCATCCGGGGCGTCTCGGCCGCCACGCAGGGGATCGACCGGGTGACGGGCGACAACATGGGGATGCTCGCCACGGTCATCAACGCCCTCGCGCTCCAGGACGCCACCGAGCAGCGGGGAGTGCCGACGAGGGTCATGACGGCCTTCGAGGTCCGCTCCGTCGCCGAGCCCTTCATCCGGCGCCGGGCCGAGCGCCACCTCGAGAAGGGGCGCGCGATCATCCTCGCCGGCGGTACGGGGAACCCGTTCTTCACGACCGATTCGGCCGCCGCCCTTCGCGCGAGCGAGCTGCGTGCGGACGCGATCCTCAAGGGGACGAAGGTCGACGGCATCTACACCGCCGATCCGAAGAAGGATCCGGCCGCCGTCCTCCTCCCGCACGTCACCTACCAGGAAGTCCTCGAGAGGCGGCTCGCCGTGATGGACGCCGCCTCCATCGCCCTCTGCCGCGAAAGCCGCATCCCGATCCGTGTCTTCAACCTCCTCGTCCCCGGGAACATCCAGCGCGTCATCATGGGCGAGCCGATCGGCAGCACCGTGGACGCGGGCGAACCCGCCAACTGAACGAGCGATAGAGAAAGAGAGAGGAGAGACCCGATGCCCCTCGCCGAGATCCGGAAGGAAACCGAGCGCCGGATGGTGGTTTCGATCGACGCCCTGAAGGCCGAGCTGAAGCACCTTCGGACGGGCCGCGCCTCCGTCGGCCTGCTCGAGGGAGTCCACGTCGAGTACTACGGCACGGCGACCCCGCTCAACCAGGTCGCGAACCTGTCCACCCCCGATGCCACCCTCATCCTGATCCAGCCCTGGGAAGCCCAGCTCTGCCCGGTCATCGAGAAGGCGATCCGCAACAGCGACCTCGGCCTGAACCCGAGCTCGGACGGCCGGGTCGTCCGCGTGCCGGTCCCCTCCCCGACGGAAGAGCGGCGCAAGGAGCTCGTCAAGAAGGCCCACACCCTCGGCGAGCAGTCGAAGGTGGAGATTCGCCACCACCGGCACGAGGCCAACGACAAGGTCAAGAAGGAAGGGAAGAGCGCGACGATCTCCGCCGACGAGGAGAAGCGCGCCCTCGAGGACGTCCAGAAGCTGACCGACCGCTTCGTGGCCGAGGTCGACACGGTCATCAAAGCCAAGGAAACCGACATCCTCGCCCGATAGCGTGACGGTCGTCGCGCTCATCCCGGCGGCCGGTCTCGGGACCCGGTTTCACGACGCGGGGCCGAAGGCTCTCGTGCGGCTCGCGGGCCGGCCGTTCCTCCTCCACGCCCTCGAGCGGCTCGCCGCCTCGGGCCGGGTCGACCGGGCCGTGGTCGCGGTCTCGCCGGGCAGCGAAGAGGCTTTCCTGGAGGCCCTCGCCGGCTTCGCCGCGATGCCCGTGACGACGACGCCGGGCGGCGAGACGCGGTGCGACTCGGTCGTCGCCGCCTGGCGCGCCTCGGGCGCCGGCGACGACGATCTCCTCTGCATCCACGACGCCGCGCGGCCTCTCGTCGACCCTGTCGACGTGGCGGCCGTCGTCGACGCCGCGGCGGAGCACGGGGCCGCACTGGCCGGGAGCCCGGTCACCGACACCATCAAGCGCGTCCGGGCCGGTCTCGTCGTCGAGACGGTCCCGCGCCACGACCTCTTCGCCGCCGCGACGCCGCAGGTGATGCGGGCCCGGCACCTGCGGGAGGCCGTCGAGGCGGGTCTCTCCGAGGCCACCGACGACGTCGAGCTCCTCGAGCGGCGCGGCGTCGCCGTCCGGACGGTCGTCACCTCCCGCTGGAACGTGAAGATCACCTTCCCCGAGGACCTGGCCCGGGCCGAGGCGTGGCTCGCGGCGGCGGGTGGTCGGTGAGCCTCAGGATCGGGCAGGGGCTCGACGCCCACCCCCTCGTCGCCGGACGCCGCTGCGTCCTCGGCGGGGTCGAGATTCCCTCCGACGAGGGGCCGGACGGGCATTCCGACGGGGACGTCGTTCTCCACGCCCTCGCGGACGCACTCCTGGGGACCGCCGCTGCGGGGGACCTCGGAAGCGTCTTCGGGACGACGGACCCGAGGTGGAAGGACGCCCCCTCCTCTCTCTTCGTCACCGAGGCCCTCGAGCGGGCGGGGCGCCCCGTGGTCCTCAACGTCGACGTCACGCTGATCGCGGAACGCCCCCGCGTCGGCGCGCACCGCGACGCCATGCGGGGCGTGATCGCCGCGCTTCTCGGTATCCCGCTCGAGCGCGTCTCGGTGAAGGCGTCGAGCGGCAACGGCATGACGGGATTCGGGCGCGGCGAAGGGGTCTTCGCCTCGGCCGTCGTCCTGGTGGAGGTCCCGTGATCGTCGCAGGTTTTCACCCCGTGTCCGCCGCGCTCGCCGAGCGCCCCGAGGCGATCGAGGCGCTGCTCCTGCAGGAAGGCCGCCGCGACGGGCGGGTCCGGGAGCTGGAACGGACGGCGCGCGAGAAGGGGATCCCCGTTCGGGTCGTCCCCCGCGAGGAGCTCGACCGGACGGCGGGGAAGGCCCACAACGGCGTCGCGGCCCGGGTTGCGACCCGCGAGTACGACGCCGTGGAGGAGGCTCTCGGCGGCGAGCCGGGCAGCCGCCTCGTCCTCTTCCTCGACGAGGTGACCGACCCGGGGAACCTCGGCTCGATCCTCCGGACGGCCGCCGCGGCAGGGGCCTCCGTGGTCCTTCCCGAAAGGCACTCCGCCGGCCTGAACGAGTCGGTCTCGAAAGCGAGCGCCGGAGCGCTCGAGCGGGTGAAGGTCGCCCGCGTCGGAAATGCGGCCCGCTTTCTGGAGGACGTGAAGAACGACCGCTTCTGGGTCTACGGCGCGTCGCCGGAAGGGGAGCCGCTCTGGGACGTCGACCTGACGGGGGACGTCGTCCTCTGCCTCGGGGCGGAGGGGCCGGGCCTCCGCCGGCTGACGCGCGAGACGTGCGACAGGCTCGTGGCGATCCCGATGGTCGAAGGGGCGGGCTCGATGAACGTGGGCGTCTCGGCCGCCATCCTCCTCTTCGAGGCCCTCCGGCAGCGGCGGGCGAAGGGCCCCGCCTGAGCGGGGGCGCTTCGGCGCTCGAGTCCCTTGACGAGAAGTCCGCGCGCTGATATACACCACGGTTCGCGCCGTCCGGCTTCGGCCGGGTGTTCGGCCGGGGCCTCGGGCGCGACAGGCTGGCGTAGCTCAATTGGCAGAGCAGCTGATTTGTAATCAGCAGGTTGCGGGTTCGAGTCCCATCGCCAGCTCCACGGTCGATTCCGGAGAAAGCCCGGAGCCGTCCGCGGGAAGGAGAATCCAGAGACGGACGAAGAGTGGGTAGGTGGCCGAGTGGTTAATGGCAGCAGACTGTAAATCTGCCGCGCTTAGGCGCTACGGGGGTTCAAATCCCTCCCTGCCCACCAATAACTCCGACATCGGTTCCGGCCCACCGGGGGGCGCGGATCCGCCAGCGGTTACCAGGCCCACGTAGCTCAGTCGGTAGAGCACGTCCTTGGTAAGGACGGGGTCAGCAGTTCAATTCTGCTCGTGGGCTCCAGACACTTCTCCCGGGCGCGGGGCCCAGCCCGGGAATGGGAAGACGAAGGGCCGGAAGGACACCGGCGGGAGTAACTCAGGGGTAGAGTCACAGCCTTCCAAGCTGTTGGTCGCGGGTTCGAATCCCGTCTCCCGCTCCAGCCCTCTCACGGAAAGAGGGAAGGCCGGCGGGGAACAGAGACCCTGGAAAACCCCAGGAACCCCAGGAGCCAGAGGAACCGGGACGGGCCGCACGGAAGGCCGAAGAAGCGGAGAGAACGATGCCGAGAGACCTGATCAGCCTGGCGTGCGGCGAGTGCAAGCGCCGGAACTACACGACGACGAAGAACAAGAAGACCCACCAGGAAAAGCTTGAGATTGCCAAGTACTGCCGTTTCTGCCGGAAGCACACGGCGCACAAGGAAGGCAAGGTCTGAAGCCAGGGACGCGCGTAGGGGTGTAGCTCAATTGGCAGAGCAACGGTCTCCAAAACCGTAGGTTCGGAGTTCGAGTCTCCGCACCCCTGCCACTTTCCCCCGCCGTGGAGGCGGGCCGGACGCCCCGGAACGGGCGGCGCGGCGCCGAGGGCGCAAGGAAGACGGATCGAATGAACCTCACCGAGCGGTGGAAGACCTTCAGGGAGTTCCTCGTCGACGTCCGGAAGGAGACTGGCAAGGTCAGCTGGCCGGCCAGGGACGAGGTCGTCGGCACGACGACGGTCGTCATCGTCTACACGGTCGTCGTCGGCGTGTTCCTCTTCGTCGTGGACGCGGCGATCACGCCGGTCATCAACTGGTTCTTCGCCAGTTTCGGCCAGTGAGCCGAAGAGGCCTCCCGAGATGACCGACTACGACGCCTCCCCGGCCCCCGTCGACGGAGCCCCCGCGGCCCCGGCGATGGACTGGTACATCGTCCACACCTACTCGGGGTTCGAGGACCGGGTCGTCCAGGAGCTGACGAACCGGATCAAGGCCCAGGGGATGGAGACGCAGTTCGGCGAGATCCGCGTGCCGAAGGAAACCGTCGTGGAGATGAAGGCGGGGAAGCGCCGCAACGTGGAGCGCAAGTTCTTCCCGGGCTACGTTCTCGTCCAGATGGAGATGGCGGACGAGACGTGGCACCTGGTGAGGAACACCCCGAAGGTCACCGGCTTCGTCGGCGGCTCTTCCAAGAGCCCCGTGCCGCTGATGCCGGAGGAGGTCGAGGCGATCCTCCACCACACGGCCGAGTCGAAGGAAAAGCCCAAGCCGAAGTACACCTACGAGCGGGGCGAGAAGGTGAAGATCGTCGACGGCCCCTTCAAGGAGTTCACCGGCGACGTCGAGGAGATCAACATCGAGCGCTCGACGCTCCGCGTCCTCGTCACCATCTTCGGCCGACCGACCCCGGTCGAGCTCGAGTTCGTCCAGGTTCAGAAGCAGTAAATCAAAAGGGGCCGGCGCGCCGGCGCCCCGAAGCACGCGGGGCCCGCCCCGCCACCGATCGAAGGAACCCACAATGGCCAAGAAAGTCGTCGGGATGGTCAAGCTCCAGATCGAAGCCGCGAAGGCGACTCCCGCGCCTCCCGTCGGCACCGCCCTCGGACCGCAGGGCGTCAACATCATGGACTTCTGCAAGTCCTTCAACGCGAGGACGGCGAAGGACGCTGGGCTGATCATCCCGGTCGTCGTGACGGTCTACTCGGACCGCTCCTACACCTTCATCACGAAGACTCCTCCGGCCGCCGTCCTGCTGAAGAAAGCGGCGAAGGTCGAGAAGGGGTCCGGCGTCCCGAACAAGAACCGCGTCGGGAAGGTCACGATGAAGCAGGTCGAGGAGATCGCGAAGCTGAAGTTCCAGGACCTCAACGCCGCCGACGTCGAGGCCGCCATGAAGTCGGTCGCGGGAACGGCGCGTTCGATGGGGATAGAGGTCATCGGCTGACGAGAGCCAGTAGAACGAAATCGTCGCGTGACGGTTTCTCATTGAGACGGTGGTCGGGCCGGCGCTGAACCTCTCACGGCGCGCGGCTCCGCGATGCCCGGGGTGCCACCGGGGCTTCTCTTCGCGGGGTTGCTGGACGGACGCCGCTCTCGGAAGAGCGGAAGAGAAATGACGGAAGGCAAGAAGTACACCGCTGCGGCCGCCCGAGTCGACAGGACGAAGCTCTACGACGTCCAGCAGGCCGTCGCGCTCGTCCGCTCGGCGGCGTACGCAAAATTCAACGAGACGCTCGAGGTGGCCCTTCGCCTCGGCGTCGACCCCAAGCATGCCGACCAGATGGTCCGCGGAACGGTCGTCCTCCCTCACGGGACGGGCGCGAAGATCCGCGTCGCCGTCGTCGCGTCGGGAGAGAAGGTCCGCGAGGCGGAGGAAGCCGGCGCCGACATCGTCGGCGGGGACGACCTGGTCGCGAGGATCCAGACGGGGTTCCTCGACTTCGAGGCCCTCGTCGCGACGCCCGACATGATGAAGTCCCTCGGACGCCTCGGAAAGGTCCTCGGTCCCCGCGGCCTCATGCCGAACCCGAAGGCCGGCACGGTCACGTTCGACGTGTCCAAGGCGGTCAAGGAGCTGAAGGCGGGCAAGATCGAGTTCCGCGTCGACAAGACCGCCATCGTCCACTGCCCGGTCGGCAAGATGTCGTTCGACGACAAGGCCCTCGTGGAGAACACGGAGGCCCTGATCTCGGCGATCCAGAAGGCCAAGCCCGCGGCGGCGAAGGGGAAGTACGTGAAGTCGATCTTCCTCGGGTCGACGATGGGGCCCAGCGTTCCGGTCGACCCGATGGTTGCCGACAAGCTCGTTGGGAGGACCGCGTGAACCGCGCCGAGAAGACCGACGCCATCTCCAGGATGACGGACTCCGTGGGGCGCGCGCCCCATGCGTTCCTCATCGATTTCAAGGGGATCAACGTCCCCGACGTGACCGAGCTTCGCCGCCAGATCCGGGCGACCGGCTCGGAGTACGTGGTCATCAAGAACACGCTCGCGCTCCGCGCCTTCAAGGACGTCCCGATGGGCGCGCTGGCCGAGCACTTCAGCGGGATGACGGCGGTCGCCTACTCGAAGACCGACATCGTCCAGCTGGCGAAAGTGCTCCACACCTTCGGTAAGACGAACCCGAAGATCAAGGTCAAGGCCGCCCTCGTCGAGGGCCTGCCGGTGCCCGCCACCGCCCTCGAGACGCTCGCGAGCATGCCGTCCCGCGCGGAGCTCCTCGGCCGCCTCGTCGGTCTCCTCCAGTCGCCGGTCCGCCGCCTCGTGGTCGCCCTTTCGACCCCGCAGCGCAAGCTGGCGATGACGATCTCGGCCGTTGCCGAGCAGAAGAGCGCCGCGGCCTGAGGCCCGGACCCCCGAACCCATAACAGAAACGCGCACGCGCGAAGAGACGAAAGAGACAAGGAGAACGTAATGGCCCTTTCCGTCGAGCAGTTCGTCACCGAAGTCGAGGGGATGTCCGTCCTCGAGCTCAACAACCTCGTCAAGGCCCTCGAAGAGAAGTTCGGCGTCTCCGCTGCGATGATGGCCGCACCGGCCGCCGCCGCGCCGGCCGCCGCCGCCGCCGTCGTCGAGGAGCAGACCGAGTTCACGGTCACCCTCAAGGAAGCCGGCTCCGCCAAGATCAACGTCATCAAGGCGGTCCGCGAGGTCAACTCCTCCCTCGGCCTGAAGGAGGCCAAGGACCTCGTCGAGAACCTCGGCGTGCTCAAGGAAGCCGTCTCGAAGGACGAGGCGGCCGCCATCAAGAAGAAGTTCGAAGAGATCGGCGCCAAGGTCGAGGTCAAGTAGTCGTCCTCCGGCGTGTCCCCAACGGGAGGCCGTCCGGTGACGGGCGTCGATTCCTCGAGGGGCCGGTTCATCCGGCCCCCCGGGAATCGCGCCGTCGCGCCGGACGGTGTATCCCTCTTTTCGCGTCACCCCTCTCTCGGCTGAAGGGAGCCCGCTCGAATGGCTGACCGCATGCTCGCCCCGGGGCAGACCCCCCGCCACGATTTCGGCAAGATCAAGACCTTCCTGCCCCTGCCGAACCTGATCGACGTCCAGAGGAGGTCCTACGAGGACTTCCTCCAGATGGACCTGCTCCCCGTGGAGCGGGCCGATGTCGGTCTCGAGGCCGTTTTCCGCGGTGTCTTTCCCTTCTCGGACTTCCGGGAGACCTGCGCGCTCGAGTACGTCTCGTACCGGATCGGCGACCTGGCCTCCCGGAGCGGACGACTCGAGGGGATCCAGCACCTGCGGTTCTCCTGCGAGCACTGCGGCGCCACGGTCCGCGTCAAGGACCCGAGGGCCAACCGGGTCGAGTGCCAGGTGTGCGGGCACCCCAACCCGAACAAGGTCACGATCGACGAGGTCTGCGGGACCCCGGTCGAGCTCCGCCTCCCCTTCACGGTGGCCGAGTGCCAGGAGCGCGGGCTGACCTACGCCGTGCCGCTCAAGGTCACGTTCCGGCTGAAGGTCTTCGACAAGGAGAACGCCCCGACGGGGAAGAGCGCCCCGAAGGAGTGGCCGATCCGGGACATCAAGGAGGAGGAGGTCTACTTCGGAGACATCCCCCTCATGACGGACAACGGGACCTTCATCATCAACGGCACGGAGCGCGTCATCGTCTCGCAGCTCCACCGTTCGCCCGGCGTCTTCTTCACCCGCGAGGGGGCGCACACCCTCATCGGCAAGATCATCCCGTACCGCGGCTCCTGGGTGGAGTTCGAGATCGACTCCAAGGGTCTCTTCGGCGTCCGGATCGACCGGAAGCGGAAGTTCCCCGGGACGGTCTTCCTCCGGGCCCTCGGCCTCGAGAGCGACGAGCAGATCCTCAAGAAGTTCTACTCGGCCGTCGGCCTGACGTTCGAGAAGGGGAAGGCGCACCTCGTGCTGCCTCCCGACGTCCTCACCAAGGAGGAGCTGCGCCTCAAGCACCTCCGCGGCCTGAAGAAGGACGGCAAGATCTTCGCGGACATCAAGCTCAGCGCCGACCAGAAGGAAAAGCTCGCGGCGGGCACCCCGGTCTCCCTCTCGGTCGACCCGGGCAAGCTCGGCCGGATCCTCTTCGCCGTCGACGTCGTCGACCTCTCCTCGGGCGAGGTCCTCTACGAAGCGGGGAGCGAGGTCCCGGACGACCTCGCCACGGTCATGACGGAGAAGCAGGCGACCCCGGTCGAGGTCCTCTTCCCCGACTGGGAGCCGATCGGCGAGACGCTCATCGCCACCCTCCGGAAGGACTCCGTCAAGACGAAGCGCGAGGCGCTGCTCGAGATCTACAAGCGGATGCGCCCCGGCGACCCGCCGACGGACGAGAGCGCCAAGAACCTCTTCGTGGGGATGTTCTTCGACCCCCGCAAGTACGACTTCTCCCGCGTGGGCCGGTACAAGTTCAACATCCGGATGGGGCTCTCGACGTCGCTCGACCAGAAGACGCTCTCCGCCGACGACTTCTTCGTCGTCATCGACTCGCTGCTGAACCTCAAGCGGGACATCGGCAAGATCGACGACATCGACAACCTCGGCAACCGCCGGGTCCGCTGCGTCGGCGAGCTCCTCGAGAACCAGTTCCGGATCGGCCTCGTGAGGATGGAGCGGGCGATCAAGGAGAAGATGTCGGTCCACCAGGACATCGACTCCGCGATGCCCCACGACCTGATCAACTCCAAGCCGGTCATCGCGGCGATCAAGGAGTTCTTCGGCTCCTCGCAGCTGTCCCAGTTCATGGACCAGACGAACCCGCTCTCCGAGGTGACGCACAAGCGCCGCCTCTCGGCCCTCGGGCCGGGCGGCCTCTCGCGCGAGCGGGCCGGGTTCGAGGTCCGCGACGTCCACGCCACCCACTACGGCCGCATCTGCCCGATCGAGACGCCGGAAGGGCCGAACATCGGCCTCATCTCGTCTCTTTCGACGTACGCGCGGATCTCCGAGTACGGCTTCATCGAGGCGCCGTACAAGAAGGTCCGGAACGGGCACGTCCTCGAGCACTTCGAGGTCGTCACCGAGGGCAACTCGGAGTGGAAGAAGGGGACCATCGTCGAGGGCGTCGAGCTCGAGGCGATGAACGTCAAGCTCAAGAAGGCGGGCAAGAGGCTCGCCGTCGGAAGGCCGACCGCCTTCTACCTCCCCGCCTGGGAGGAAGAGGACTACTCGATCGCGCAGGCGAACGAGCCGCTCGAGGCGGATGGCCGCTTCCAGAACGACCGTGTCCAGGTCACGCTCCAGGGTGAGTTCAAGGCGGAGCCGCGCGAGAAGGTCCAGTTCATGGACGTCTCGCCGAAGCAGCTCGTCTCCGTCGCGGCGGCGCTCATTCCCTTCCTCGAGCACGACGACGCGAACCGGGCCCTCATGGGCTCGAACATGCAGCGCCAGTCGGTTCCCCTCCTCAGGACCGACCCGCCGATCGTCGGCACCGGTCTCGAGGGCGTCGTCGCCCGGGACTCCGGCGCCGTCGTCCTCTGCAAGCGGGACGGCATCGTCGACACGGTGGACGCCCGTCGCATCATCGTCCGGGTCGAGGGGATCGGCCCCGACGGCAAGCCCCGCGAGTTCGGCGCCGACATCTACCCGCTCCTGAAGTTCCGGCGCTCCAACCAGAACACCTGCATCAACCAGAAGCCGATCGTCAAGGAAGGCGAGCGGGTCGTGGCCGGGCGCGTCCTGGCCGACGGTCCCTGCACCTCCGGCGGCGAGCTCGCCCTCGGGCGGAACATCCTCGTCGCCTTCATGCCGTGGCGCGGCTACAACTTCGAGGACGCGATCCTCATCTCCGAGAAGATGGTCAAGGAGGACTACTACACCTCCATCCACATCGAGGAGTTCGAGATCGAGGCCCGCGAGACCAAGCTCGGCCCCGAGGAGATCACCAAGGACATCCCGAACGTCTCCGAGCACGCGCTCCGCGACCTCGACGAGTCGGGGATCATCCGGATCGGCGCGAACGTGAAGCCGGGCGACATCCTCGTCGGCAAGGTCACGCCCAAGGGCGAGACGCAGCTGACCCCCGAGGAGAAGCTCCTGCGCGCCATCTTCGGCGAGAAGGCCGGCGACGTCCGCGACGCCTCGCTCAAGTGCCCGCCGGGCATCGAGGGCGTCGTCGTCGACGTGAAGATCTTCACCCGCAAGGACGACGAGAAGCAGAAGGACGTCCGGGCCAAGCAGATCCTCGACGAGGAGATCGGCTACCTCAACAAGGACGCCGACGACGAGATCCGGATCGTCAGGACCGAGGCGCGCGAGAAGATCGAGCGCCTCCTCGACGGCCGCGCCGTCCTCGAGGACGTCGTCGACCCGCAGGGCAGCGTCCTCGTCGCCGCCGGTCACAAGCTCACGGTCGAGAAGATCGGGATGATGGGCCCGCGCCTCCTCAAGGGGCTGAAGCTGCGCGACGAGGAGATCCGGGACACCGTCCGGCTCGTGCTCCAGCGCGCCGACTCCCAGGTCGACGTCATCCGCAAGGTGGCGGCCGACCGCATCCACCTCCTCTCGAAGGGCGACGAGCTCGCCCCCGGAGTCAACAAGACCGTCAAGGCCTACGTCGCCATGAAGCGCAAGCTCCAGGTCGGCGACAAGATGGCCGGCCGCCACGGGAACAAGGGCGTCATCAGCCGGATCCTCCCCGAGGAGGACATGCCCTACCTGCCGGACGGCACGCCGGTCCAGATCGTCCTCAACCCGCTGGGCGTCACCTCCCGCATGAACGTCGGGCAGATCCTCGAGACCCACCTCGGCTGGGCGGCCGAGGCGCTCGGCCTGCGCATCGCCACCCCCGTCTTCGACGGGGCGAGCGAGCACGAGATCCGCGACCTCCTGGAGAAGGCGAACCTGCCGCGCAGCGGCAAGACCGAGCTCTACGACGGGATGACGGGCGACCGGTTCGAGCAGAAGGTCACGGTCGGCTACATCTACATGCTCAAGCTGTCGCACCTCGTCGACGACAAGATCCACGCCCGCTCCATCGGCCCCTACTCGCTCATCACGCAGCAGCCCCTCGGCGGCAAGGCGCAGTTCGGCGGCCAGCGGTTCGGCGAGATGGAAGTCTGGGCGCTCGAGGCGTACGGCGCGGCCTACACGCTCCAGGAGCTCCTCACCGTCAAGTCCGACGACGTCGAGGGGCGCTCGCGCGTCTACGAGTCGATCGTCAAGGGCGAGGTGCCCGAGGAGCCGGGGCTGCCGGAGTCGTTCAACGTCCTCGTTCGAGAGCTGCAGTCGCTCTGCCTCGACATCGAGCTCCTGAAGGTCTGAGGAGGGACTGATGAGCATGGATACCTTCGGCGCTTCCCCCCTCTCTCCCGCGGCGCCCGCGTTCCGGGGCACGGGTCCGCGCGACTTCAACGCGATCAAGATCGCCCTCGCGAGCCCCGAGAAGATCCGTTCCTGGTCCTTCGGCGAGGTCACCAAGCCGGAGACGATCAACTACCGGACCTTCAAGCCGGAGCGCGACGGCCTCTTCTGCGCGAAGATCTTCGGACCCATCACCGACTGGGAATGCCTCTGCGGCAAGTACAAGCGGATGAAGCACCGCGGCGTCGTCTGCGACAAGTGCGGCGTCGAGGTGACGAAGTCCAAGGTCCGCCGCGAGCGGATGGGGCACATCGAGCTCGCCGCGCCGGTCTCGCACGTCTGGTTCTTCAAGGGCCTCCCGAGCCGGATCGGCCACCTCCTCGACCTGACGCTGCGCGACCTCGAGCGGATCCTCTACTTCGAGGCCTACGTCGTCGTCGACCCGGGGCCGCTCGCCGACGAGGAGAACATCCTCGAGAAGGTCCTCATCACCGAGGAGCGCTACCGCGAGTTCAAGGCGAAGTACGGCGCCGACGCGTTCGTCGCGAAGATGGGCGCCGAGGCGATCCAGGAGCTCCTCCAGCGGGTCAACATCGACGACCTCGCCGACGAGCTCCGCCTCATCATGAAGACCGAGACCTCGGCGCTCAAGCGGCTCAAGGCCGCCAAGCGGCTCAAGGTCGTCGACGCCTTCCGCCGCTCGGGCCACCGGCCCGAGTGGATGATCCTGAACGTCATCCCGGTCATCCCGCCCGAGCTTCGGCCCCTCGTGCCGCTCGACGGCGGCCGGTTCGCCACGTCGGACCTCAACGACCTCTACCGCCGGGTCATCAACCGCAACAACCGCCTCAAGAAGCTCCTCGAGCTCCGCGCCCCGGAGGTCATCGTCCGGAACGAGAAGCGGATGCTCCAGGAGGCCGTCGACGCCCTCTTCGACAACGGCCGCCGCGGCCGCGTCCTGAAGGGGACGAACAACCGCCCGCTGAAGTCGCTTTCCGACACCCTGAAGGGGAAGTCGGGCCGCTTCCGGCAGAACCTCCTCGGCAAGCGCGTCGACTACTCGGGCCGGTCCGTCATCGTCGTCGGGCCCGAGCTGAAGCTCCACCAGTGCGGCCTTCCGAAGAGGATGGCCCTCGAGCTCTTCAAGCCCTTCATCTACCGCCGCCTCGAGCAGAAGCAGCTCACCTCGACGATCAAGATGTCCAAGGAGCTCGTCGAGCAGGCGCCGAACGAGGTGTGGGACGCCCTCGAAGAGGTCATCAAGGAGCACCCGGTCCTCCTGAACCGGGCGCCGACGCTCCACCGCCTCGGCATCCAGGCCTTCGAGCCGGTCCTCATCGAGGGCAAGGCGATCAAGATCCACCCGCTCGTCTGCGCGGCGTTCAACGCCGACTTCGACGGCGACCAGATGGCGGTCCACGTCCCGCTCTCGCCGAAGGCGCAGGTCGAGGCGCAGGTCCTGATGCTCTCGTCGCACAACATCCTGTCGCCCGCGCACGGCAAGCCGCTCACGGTCCCGTCGCAGGACCTCGTCCTCGGCCTCTACTACCTGACCCGCCGCAAGGACGGGTGCAAGGGAGAAGGGAAGACCTTCCCGGGCTTCGACGAGGTGCTCCTCGCGCACGGCGCCGGCGAGCTCGACACGCACGCCGGGATCACGGTTCGCTACACGGGGAGGCTCATCGACCTCGAGAGCCAGGTTCTCGGCGACCAGGACATCGTCCACGCCGACCCGATCGAGTGCAAGGCGACGAGGATCGAGACGACCGTCGGCCGCGTCCTGATGTCGGCCCACCTCCCGAAGGACATCCCGTTCATCAACGGGACCCTCAAGAAGAAGGGGCTCCAGGACCTCGTCAACTACTGCTTCGTGAACCTCGGCCTCCCGCGGACGGTCGAGATCCTCGACATCGTCAAGACGCTCGGGTTCCAGGTCGCGACCCGCGCCGGGATCTCGATCGGCATCGACGACATGCGGATCCCGGCCAAGAAGACGGTCTTCGTCGACAAGGCCCGCAAGGACGTCCTCGAGGTCGACAACCAGCGCGCCCAGGGCGCCATCACCGACGGCGAGCGCCACAACAAGATCATCGACATCTGGCACCGCGCCACCGAGTCCGTCGCCGAAGAGATGTTCAAGGAGATGAAGGCGGAGGACGCCGCTCCGGGGAACCAGTTCAACCCCATCTACATGATGGCGGACTCCGGCGCCCGAGGCTCGAAGGAGCAGGTGCGGCAGCTCGCCGGGATGCGCGGTCCGATGTCCAAGCCCTCGGGCGAGGTCATGGAGCAGCCGATCATCTCGAACTTCCGCGAGGGGCTCTCCGTCCTCGAGTACTTCATCTCGACCCACGGCGCCCGCAAGGGCCTCGCGGACACGGCGCTGAAGACGGCCGACTCGGGCTACCTGACCCGCCGGCTCGTCGACGTCGCCCAGGACGTCATCATCAACGAGGAAGACTGCGAGACGCTCGACGGCATCACCGTCACGGCGATCGTCGAGGGGGGCGAGATCCTCGAGCCGCTCCGCGACCGCATCGTCGGACGCTACGTCCAGGAAGACGTCTACGACCCGGCCTCGGACGTCCCGATGGTCGAGGCGAACGACCTCATCACGGAAGAGACCGCCACCGCGATCCAGGAAGCCGGCATCGAGCGGGTGAAGATCCGTTCGGTCCTGACCTGCGAGACCCGCCGCGGCGTCTGCCGCAAGTGCTACGGACGGAACCTCGCGACCGGCCGGATGGTCGACATCGGCGAAGCGGTCGGCGTCATCGCCGCCCAGTCGATCGGCGAGCCCGGCACGCAGCTGACGATGCGGACGTTCCACTACGGCGGCACGGCCCGCGTCGCCGAGGCGGCCCGGCACATGGCGAAGAACCCCGGCGTGGCCCGGATCCTCAACGCCCTCACGGTCCGCAAGAACGACGGCACGGAAGTCGTCGTCAACCGTAACTCCAAGCTCGTCATCCAGGACGCCAAGGGGCGCGAGAAGGAGCGTTACTCCCTCGCGTACGGCTCGGTCCTGAAGGTCGTCGACGGCGAAGAGGTGAAGCCGGGCCAGCTCCTCGTGAACTGGGACCCGTTCGCCTCGCCGATCCTGTCGGAGATCGCCGGCAAGGTCGTCTTCAAGGACATCATCGACGGGGAGAACCTCCGGGAGGAGACCGACAAGGTCACCGGCCTCTCGCAGAAGATCGTCGTCGAGACGACCGGCACGACCGAGAAGCGGGCGCCGCAGCTCGTCGTCCTCGGCGTGGACGGCACCGAGCGCCGCTACGCGCTGCCGATCCCGTCGCACCTCATGGTGAGCGACGGCGACACGGTCACCCCGGGCGACGCGCTCGCCAAGAAGCCCGTCGAGAAGAAGCGTACCCGCGACATCGTCGGCGGTCTTCCGCGCGTCGTCGAGCTCTTCGAGGCGCGCCGGCCCAAGGAGCCCGCGGTCATCACCGAGGTCGCCGGCATCGTCCGGCACGCGGGGACGGTCAAGGGGCAGCAGAAGCTCGTCGTCGAGTCCGAGGACGGGCAGAAGCGCGAGACGCTCGTCCCGCGCGGCGCGCACGTCATGGCCCAGGAAGGGGAGCGGGTCGAGGCCGGCGACTCCCTGACCGAAGGCGATCCCTCCCCGCACGACATTCTCGCCGTCAAGGGCGAGAAGGAGCTGCAGCGGTACATGACCGACAAGATCCAGGAGGTCTACCGTTCGCAGGGCGTCGGCATCAACGACAAGCACATCGAGGTCATCGTCCGCCAGATGATGCGCAGCGTCCGCGTCGAGGAGGTCGGCGACACCGAGTTCCTCATCGACGAGCAGGTCGACAAGTTCCGCTTCCGCGAGGAGAACGAGCGGATCGTCGCCGCGGGCGGCAAGCCGGCCCAGGGGCGTCCGCTGCTCCTCGGAATCACCAAGGCGTCGCTCTCGACCGACTCGTTCGTCTCGGCGGCCTCCTTCCAGGAGACGACCCGCGTCCTGACGGAGGCCTCGATCGCCGGGCGCATCGACCTCCTCCGGGGCCTCAAGGAGAACGTCATCGTCGGTCGCCTCATCCCTGCGGGCACCGGCATGGAGTACTACCGCAACATCGAGCTGGAGAGGGAGGAGATCCCGGTCCAGCCCGACGAGATCGAGGAGCCCTACTACGACGACGAGCCGCCGGTGGTGGCGGCGGATCTCGACGAAGAAATCTGACGCGGCAATAACCCTCGGGGAACCCGGACCGCCGGGTTCCCCGAACCCCTCCGCGCGGGAAGGAAGCTCGCTTCGCTCGCACGGGATGAACGGAACCCGGACCGCCGGGGGCCGGGGATGGGGCCCCGGCGAGTCGAACCCCTACGCGCGGGAAGGACGCACGCGTCGCTCGAACGGAATGAACGGGAACCCGGACCGCCGGGGGAGCCGGATGGGGCCCCGGCGAGTCGAACCCCTCCGCGCGGGAAGGAAGCTCGCTTCGCTCGCACGGAATGAAGGGAACCCGGTCCGCCGGGTCCCTTGAACCCCTCGGCAGGACCAAAGACACGTACAGGGTTGACATGCCGGGGACTTACACGTAATCTCTGCCGGTTTCGCCCCTCGGACGACGCCATCATGGCTCGCCGGGAGCGCGATTCGACATCGAAAAATCCGGAGAGGCGTTGGCCCGAAGGGCCGAAAAGTCGTCTCTCCGGCGCGGAAGAGGAACCGAGGAAACCTGATGCCGACGATCAGCCAGCTCGTTCGAAAGGGGCGCGAAGCGGTTCGTTACAAGACGAAGTCGCCCGCCCTCCAGTCCTGCCCGCAGCGGCGGGGGGTCTGCACCCAGGTCAAGACCACCACTCCCAAGAAGCCCAACTCGGCGCTCCGCAAGATCGCCCGCGTCCGGCTCACGAACGGCATCGAGGTCACGACCTACATTCCCGGCATCGGGCACAACCTCCAGGAGCACTCCATCGTCATGATCCGTGGCGGCCGCGTGAAGGACCTTCCCGGCGTCCGCTACCACATCATCCGGGGAACGCTCGACGCCGTCGGCGTCGCGAACCGGAAGCAGTCCCGCTCGAAGTACGGCGCCAAGCGCCCGAAGTCGTAGAAGGATAGGGGTAAGAAGCCGTGCCGCGCCGCCGTGAAGTCCCCAAGCGAGAGGTCCTTCCGGACCCGCTCTACCAGTCCCAGCTCGTCACCAAGTTCATCAACTCCGTCATGGAACGCGGGAAGAAGTCCACCGCCGAGGGGATCTTCTACGGCGCCATGAAGCAGATCGAGGGAAAGACGCAGGACGACCCGCTCAAGACCTTCAAGAAGGCTCTCGAGAACGTCAAGCCGGCCCTCGAGGTCAAGTCCCGCCGAGTCGGCGGCTCGACCTACCAGGTCCCGATCGAGGTCAAGCCGAACCGCCGGACCTCGCTCGCCATCCGCTGGATCATCAACTACTCTCAGGCCCGTGGCGAGAAGACCATGAAAGACAAGCTCGCGGGCGAGCTCCTGGACGCGGCGAACAACCGCGGGAATTCCGTGAAGAAAAGGGAGGATACCCACAAGATGGCGGAGGCCAATAAAGCCTTCGCGCACTACCGCTGGTAGTAGCCTGCACGGATAGGGAGGAAGCCGGTCGACGGCCGCCTCCCAGGGACACCCGGAGTCCATGGAAACCGGCCGCACCTTCGGGGGCGGACAGGTCCGCGGAATCAACCTAACCGGGACACGCCTTACAGCGTGCGGAACCCGCCCGAGGTCGCGGAAACGCGAAGCCAGGGAGGGTTCGACGGCGCAGACACGACCGAGGTCGGGAAACAAAACCTTTATGGCGAGAACGCACGCGCTCGAAAACTGCAGGAACATCGGCATCATGGCTCACATCGATGCCGGTAAGACGACGACTACGGAGAGGATCCTCTTCTACACCGGCGTCAGCTACAAGCTGGGTGAGGTCCACGAGGGCACTGCCACCATGGACTGGATGGTCCAGGAGCAGGAGCGCGGCATCACGATCACCTCGGCCGCGACGACCTGCGCCTGGAAGGGAACCCGCATCAACATCATCGACACGCCGGGGCACGTCGACTTCACCGCCGAGGTGGAGCGCTCGCTCCGCGTGCTCGACGGAGCCGTCGCGGTCTTCGACGCGGTGTCGGGTGTCGAGCCCCAGTCGGAAACGGTCTGGCGTCAGGCCGACCGCTACGGCGTCCCCCGCATCGCGTTCGTCAACAAGATGGACCGCGTCGGGGCCGACTTCGACCGCTGCGTCGAGATGATGATCTCCAAGCTCGGCGCCAAGCCGGTGCCGATCATTCTCCCCTGGGGCTCCGCCGAGACCTTCCGCGGGGTCATCGACCTCTTCGACGAGAAGGCCTACGACTTCAAGGACGAGGCGCTCGGCTCCGAGTTCCTCACCGTCGAGGTCCCGGCCGAGCACCGCGCCGAGCTCGCCGCCTGGCGTGAGAAGGCGATCGAGGCGATCGCCGAGACCGACGACGAGCTGATGCACAAGTACCTCGAAGGGATCATCCCTTCGCCGGAAGAGCTGAAGGCCGCCCTCCGGCGGGCGACGATCATCGGGAGGCTCCACCCGGTCGTCTGCGGCTCCGCGTTCAAGAACAAGGCCGTGCAGCAGCTTCTCGACGCCGTCATCGCCTACCTTCCCTCGCCGATCGACATCCCGCCCATCAAGGGCGTCGACGAGGACGGCAAGGACACCTGGCGCGAGACGAAGGACGACGCCCCGTTCTCGGGACTGATCTTCAAGATCATGACCGACCCCTTCGTCGGCCAGCTCGCCTTCTTCCGCGTCTACTCCGGGCACCTCGACGCCGGCTCGGCCGTTTACAACGCCACGAAGCAGACGAACGAGCGGGTCGGGCGAATCCTGAAGATGCACGCCAACAAGCGTGAAGAGATCAAGGACGTCTGGGCGGGAGACATCGCCGCGGCGGTCGGCCTCAAGAACGTCGTCACGGGCGACACGATCTGCGAGAAGAAGTCCGTCGTCGTCCTCGAGGCGATGAAGTTCCCGGAGCCGGTCATCACGCTCTCCATCGAGCCGAAGACGAAGGTCGACCAGGAGAAGATGGGCCTCGCCCTCGCGAAGCTCATGCAGGAAGACCCGACGTTCCGGGTCACGACCGACAAGGAGACGAACCAGACGATCATCGCCGGGATGGGCGAGCTCCACCTCGAGATCATCGTCGACCGCCTCGTCCGCGAGTTCAACGTCGGCGCGAACGTCGGCAAGCCCCAGGTCGCCTACCGGGAGTCGATCCGCAAGGAAGCCCAGGGCGAGGGCCGCTTCATCCGTCAGACCGGCGGCAAGGGCCAGTACGGCCACGCGAAGATCCGCCTCCGTCCCCATCCCGAAGGCAAGGACTACGAGTTCGTCAACGGGATCGTCGGCGGCGTCATTCCGCGAGAGTTCATCAAGCCGATCGACCAGGGCATCCGGGAGGCGATCCTCACCGGCGTCCTCGCCGGATACCCGACGACCCAGATCCAGGTCGAGCTCTACGACGGTTCGTACCACGACGTGGACTCGTCGGAAATGGCCTTCAAGATCGCCGGCTCCATGGCCTTCCAGGCCGCTGCCAAGAAGGCGGATCCGGTGATCCTCGAGCCGATGATGGCCGTCGAGGCCGTGACCCCGGAAGAGTTCATGGGCGACGTCATCGGAGACCTGAATTCGCGCCGCGGCAAGATCAACCACATGGAGCCGCGCGTGAACTTCCAGGTCATCACGGCGAGCGTTCCGCTCTCGGAGATGTTCGGGTATTCCACGACCCTGCGGTCCCTGACCCAGGGCCGGGCCAACTACAGCATGCAATTCGAGCGCTACGACGAGGTCCCGAAGGCGATCGCCGAGGGAATCATCGCGAAGGTTTCGGCCTGAGCCGGCCGGCCCTTCACGAGAGAACGAGTCGAGCAAACTTAAACAGACTTCCCTGAGGTCTGAGACGACGGACCGAGGAGAGATTCGGAGGATACGATGGCCAAGGAGAAATTCGCGCGAACCAAGCCCCACGTGAACGTCGGGACCATCGGGCACATCGACCACGGCAAGACGACGCTCACCGCCGCGATCACGAAGGTCCTTTCTACGAAGGGCTTTGCGACCGCCAAGGCGTACGACGACGTGGCCAAGGCCGATGCGAAGACCTTCCGTCGCGACGCGACGAAGATCCTCACGGTCGCCCTCGCGCACGTCGAGTACGAGACCGAGAAGCGCCACTACGCCCACATCGACTGCCCGGGCCACGCGGACTACATCAAGAACATGATCACCGGCGCGGCGCAGATGGACGGCGCGATCCTCGTCGTCGAGGCCCCCAAGGGCCCGATGCCGCAGACGAAGGAGCACGTCCTCCTCGCCAAGCAGGTGAACGTGCCGGCGATGGTCGTCTTCCTCAACAAGTGCGACCTGATGGAGGACCCCGAGCTCCTCGATCTCGTCGAGCTCGAGGTGCGCGACCTCCTCAACAAGTACGAGTTCCCCGGCGACACGATCCCCGTCATCCGCGGGGCGGCCGTCAAGGCGCTCAACGACCCGACCGGGCCCGATGCCCAGTGCATCTGGGAGCTCGCGAAGGCGCTCGACGAGCACATCCCCGACCCGGTCCGCGAGACCGACAAGCCCTTCCTCATGCCGATCGAGGACGTCTTCTCGATCTCCGGCCGCGGCACGGTCGTCACCGGCCGCGTCGAGCGCGGCATCGTGAAGGTCGGCGAGGAGATCGAGATCGTCGGCTTCAAGGACACGGTCAAGAAGACCGTCACCGGCGTCGAGATGTTCAAGAAGCTCCTCGACCAGGGGCAGGCGGGCGACAACATCGGCGTCCTCCTCCGCGGCGTCGAGCGGACGGACGTCGAGCGCGGGCAGGTCCTCTGCAAGCCCGGGACGATCAAGCCCCACACGAAGTTCATGGGGAAGATCTACGTCCTTTCAAAGGAAGAGGGCGGCCGCCACACGCCGTTCTTCAACAACTACCGTCCCCAGTTCTTCATCCGGACGACCGACGTCACCGGGTCGGCCAAGCTCGCCGAGGGCGTCGAGATGGTCATGCCGGGAGACAACGTCGACCTGGAGATCACCCTCATCGCCCCGATCGCCATCGAGAAGGGGCTGAAGTTCGCAATCCGCGAGGGCGGCCGTACCGTTGGTGCGGGCACCGTCACGGAGATCCTTGCCTAACGAGGGGCCGGTCGTGAAGGGGGGCGCAGCTGGCGCTCCCCGTACACGGCCGGTCTCCGCCCCCAGGGGCGGAACCACGAGAAAGACGATGGGCAACGACAAGATCCGCATCCGCCTCAAGGGGTACGACTACCGCATCCTCGACCAGTCGACGCTGGAAATCGTCGACACGGCGCGCCGATCGGGCGCCAAGGTCGCCGGCCCCATTCCGCTGCCGACGACCATCTCGCGGTGGACCGTCAACCGCTCCCCGCACGTCGACAAGAAATCGCGTGAGCAGTTCGAGATGCGGACCCACAAGCGACTCCTCGACATTTTCGAGTGGACGCCGCAGACCGTCGACGCCCTCACCAAGCTCGAACTCCCCGCCGGTGTGGAAGTAGAAATCCGCACCATGGGGAAGTAGTCCGGAGCCGCAACGAGGTTTTTGACCATGATCACAGGGATTCTGGGGCGCAAGATCGGGATGACTCAGCTCTTCGCTGCCGACGGCACCGTCGTGCCGGTGACGGTAGTGGAGGCCGGGCCGTGCCTGGTCGTCCAGCGCAAGACCAAGCAGAACGACGGCTACGACGCGGTCCAGCTCGGACTCGTCGGGCCCCGTCCATCGCCCCGCCGCCTGACGAAGGCCACTCGCGGGCACTTCGAGAAGGCCGGCGTCCCCCCCACCCGGACCGTCGGCGAGGTCCGCTGTGAAGAAGGGGACGCGTTCGCCCCGGGCGACAAGGTCCTCTGCGACATCTTCATCCCCGCCGAGCACGTCGACGTCGTCGGCGTCTCGAAGGGGAAGGGGTTCCAGGGGGTTGTCAAGCGCCACGGCTTCGCCGGCGGCGTCGCGACCCACGGCTCGATGTTCCACCGGTTGCCCGGCTCGATCGGCGCTTCGGCGTTCCCTTCCCGCGTCTACCCCGGAACCCGCTCGTCGGGCCGGATGGGCGGGAAGCAGATCACGACGAAGAACCTCGAGGTCGTCAAGATCGACGCCGAGAACCACCTGATCTACCTGCGGGGCGCGGTGCCCGGGGCCCGGAACACGGTCATCAAGATCGTGAAGAAGGCGTCCCGGACGCAGGCGGCGTGAGGAGAGGGAATATGCCGACCACCAAGAAGACGGCTCCCTCCACGGGCCTCACCGTCCCCATCCGGAACCTGAACGCCGAGACCGTCGGCGAGGCGAACCTCCCCGAGGACATCTTCGGGGTTCCGTTCCGCCGCCACATCGTGTGGGAGGTCGTCCGGGCCATCCGCGCGCGCGAGCACCGGGGGACCCACAAGGTCAAGGTCCGCTCCGAGGTTTCCGGCACCGGCAAGAAGCCCTTCAAGCAGAAGCACACCGGCCGGGCGCGGCAGGGCGGCGGGCGTCCGCCGATCCACCGCCACGGCGGCACGGTGCACGGGCCGGTCGTCCGTTCCTACGACCTGAAGGTGAACGTCGCCACGAAGAAGGCGGCGCTGCGCTGCGTCCTCTCGGAGAAGCTCCGCGAGAACCAGCTCTTCCTCGTCGAGAGCCTCGAGCTTCCGACCCACCGGACGGCCGACCTGGCCGCCGTGATGGTCAAGCTCGGCGTCACCGGCAAGGCCCTTCTCCTCGACCGGCGCGAGAACGGCAACCTCGCGAAGGCGGCCCGGAACAACCCGGCCCTCTTCGTCGACGACGCTCTCGGCCTCGACGCCTACTCCGCGCTCGAAGCGAAGACCGTCATCCTGACGGAGCAGGCGCTGAAGACGGTCACCGAGGTGCTCGGATGAAGGCCGCCCAGTCGATCCTCCTCAAGCCCATCATCACCGAGAAGTCGACGACGCTTCGGGAGACCCAGAACGTCCTGACGTTCAAGGTCGCCAGCGACGCGAACAAGATCGAGATCCGGCACGCCGTCGAGGTTCTCTTCAGCGTGAAGGTCGATTCCGTCCGGGTCCTGAAGACGACGTCGAAGATCAAGAAGGTCGGGCGTTCCATCGGCCGGACGAGCGAAGGGCGGAAGGCCTACGTGAAGCTGAAGGCGGGCGAGAAGCTGCCGCCGATCTTCGAGGGGGTCTGACATGCCGGTTCGCTCTTACAAGCCCACGTCCCCCGGTCTCCGGCAGCGGACGACCAGCGACTTCGCGGAGATCACGCGGAGCGCCCCCGAGAAGAGCCTCACGCGCGGGAAGATGAAGACGGGCGGCCGGAACAACCTCGGCCAGCTCACGTCCTGGTGGCGCGGCGGCGGTCACAAGCGCGCTATCGCGTCGTCGACTTCAAGCGCGACAAGTTCGGGATCCCCGGCAAGGTCGCCTCCGTCGAGTACGACCCGAACCGCTCGGCCCGCATCGCGCTGATCCACTACGCCGACGGCGAGAAGCGCTACATCATCTCCCCGAACGGCCTCGAGGTCGGGCAGACGGTCGTCTCCGGGCCCACGGCCGACATCCTGACCGGCAACGCCCTGCCGCTGAAGTCGATTCCGCTCGGCACGATCGTCCACAACGTCGAGCTGACGCCCGGCAAGGGCGGGCAGATGGTCCGTTCCGCCGGCGCGGGCGCCCAGGTCATGGCCAAGGAAGGCGAGCACTGCCTCCTCCGCATGCCCTCCGGCGAGCTCCGCAAGGTCCGCATCGGCTGCTACGCCACGATCGGGCAGGTCGGGAACCTCGAGCACGAGAACATCTCGATCGGCAAGGCGGGGCGGAACCGCTGGCTCGGATGGAAGCCGCACAACCGCGGCGTCGCCATGAACCCGGTCGACCACCCGATGGGCGGAGGCGAAGGGAAGACGTCGGGCGGCCGGCACCCCTGCTCCCCGTGGGGCTGGAAGACCAAGGGCATGAAGACCCGGAACAACAAGCGCACTGACAACATGATCGTCAAGCGCCGCAAGAAGTAAGGCGGAGCGAAGGAAACCCTGATGTCGCGTTCGACAAAGAAAGGCCCCTTCGTGGACGGGCACCTCCTGGAGAAGATCGTCGCCCTCAACTCGGCGGGGGACAAGCGGGTCGTCAAGACCTGGTCGCGCCGCTCGACGATCATGCCCGAGATGGTCGGTCACACGCTCGCGGTCCACAACGGGAAGAAGTTCATCCCCGTCTACCTCTCCGAGAACATGGTCGGGCACAAGCTCGGCGAGTTCTCGCCCACCCGGACCTTCAAGGGCCACACCGGCCGGAAGGTCGAGAAGGGGGCCTCCCCGGCCCCGGCGGCGAAGTAACGGAGCCCCGATGGAAGCCGTAGCCCGCCTCCGACACTACCGCGGCTCCGCACAGAAGGTGCGGCTCGTCGCCGACCTCATCCGGATGAAGCCGGTCGGCCGAGCTCTCGCGATGCTGCGCGCCACGCCCAAGGGTTGCGCGCCCGACCTGAAGAAGCTCCTGGAATCGGCCGTCGCCAACGCCCAGCAGAACGGCTCGGGCGTCGATGCGGACGCCCTCGTCGTCTCCCGGATACTCGTCGACGGCGCCGGGCGCAAGCCGCTCCAGCGGAACGCCATGCTCCGGTCGATCTCGAACTACAAGAAGCGCTTTGCCCGGCCCCGCTTCATGAGCGGCCCGCAGGGCAGGATGTGGCTCGTCACCAGGCCTTTCGTCCACGTGACGGTCCACCTCTCCGACGACCCCGTGGTCCGGCGCAAGGCGGGCCTGACGGCCGAGCCGACGCGCCCGGTCGCCAAGAAGAAGGGCGGCAAGGTCGCCGCCGCGGTCGCCAAGGCGTCCGCCCGTCCGTCGGCCCCGAAGGGCGCGCCGAAGGCGGAAGCCAAGCCGAAGGCCCCGAAGGCGATCAAGAGCGCGAAGGCCTCGGAGCCCGCCGGCGGGCAGGAGTAGCAACGATGGGTCAGAAGGTACATCCTTACGGGTTCCGCATCGGCTACAACCGGACGTGGCACTCGCGCTGGTACGCGGAGAAGGACTATCTCCGCTTCCTCCACGACGACCTCAAGCTCCGGGCCGAGCTCAAGCGCGACCTGGCGAACGCGGCCGTCTCGGAAGTCGAGATCGAGCGCGGCAACAAGCTCAAGATCAACATCATGACCGCCCGCCCGGGCGTCATCATCGGCAAGAAGGGCGCGGCCGTGGACCAGCTCCGCGACCGCCTCCAGCGCCGGCTCGGCAAGGACATCCACGTCAACATCGTGGAGATCCAGCGCCCCGAGACGGACGCCCAGCTCGTCTCCGAATCGATCGCGATGCAGCTCGAGAGGCGCGTGGCCTTCCGCAGGGCGATGAAGAAGGGGATGGAGTCGGCGTTCCGCTTCGGCGCGCAGGGGATCAAGATCCGCTGCTCCGGCCGCCTCAACGGCGCCGAGATCGCGCGGTCCGAGTGGTACCAGGAGGGGCGCCTGCCGCTCCACACCCTCAAGGCCGACATCGACTACGGCTTTGCCGAGGCCCGCACGACGTACGGAAAGATCGGCGTGAAGTGCTGGATCTACAAGGGCGACCTGCACCGCGCGAAGTCGCGCCGGAAGGTTGCGTAAGGAAGCCCCGCCATGTTGATGCCCTCCAAGGTCAAGTACAGAAAGCAGCAGAAGGGGCGACGGCGGGGCACCGCCCTCCGCGGCGGGACGCTCTCCTTCGGCGAGTTCGGCCTCCAGGCTCTCGAGCCGGGCTGGCTCACCGCCCGGCAGATCGAGGCCGGCCGCGTCGCGATCCAGCGCCACGTCAAGCGTGGCGGAAAGCTCTGGATCCGCGTCTTCCCCGACAAGCCCATCACCAAGAAGCCCGCCGAGACCCGAATGGGTAAGGGAAAGGGAGCGCCGGAGGCTTGGGTCTCCGTCATCAAGCCCGCCCGGATCCTGTTCGAGATGGAAGGCGTGGACGAGAAGACCGCCCGGGACGCCTTCCGGCTCGCCGCCGACAAGATCGGCATCAAGACCCGGTTCATCTCGCGCGCATTCGAGGAGGCCGTGCGATGAAAGGGACGACCGTAGAGACGATGAAGGGCTGGTCCGCCGACGAGCGCACCTTGAAGCTTCGCGACTGGTCGCAGGCGCTCTTCAACCTCCGCCTCCAGAAGGCCACGGGCCAGCTGGAGAACCCGATGAAGATCCGCCAGCTGCGCAAGGACATCGCGCGGCTGAAGACGGCCGAGAGGCAGGCCCGATGACCACCGAGACCACACCCGCCGCGGAGAAGCCCGCTGCCCGCAAGAGCCGCAAGGTCGGCACGGTCGTCTCCAACAAGATGGAGAAGACCGTCGTCGTCGAGGTCACCCGCCTCGTCAAGCACGGCCGCTACGGAAAGTTCCAGAAGAAGTCCGCCCGGTTCCTCGCCGACGACCGCGTCCTCGCGTGCATTCCCGGGGACGTCGTCGAGATCGAGGAGACGCGGCCGCTCTCCGCGCGCAAGCGCTGGCGCGTCCGCGCCGTCGTGACCGCGGCGCGGCGCGAAGGGTAGGGGAGGAGAGCCGCCATGATTCAGATGGGGACGATCCTCGACGTCGCCGACAACTCCGGCGCGAAACGGCTCTTCTGCATCCGCCTCAAGGGGGGCTCCGTCGGGCAGTACGGACACCTGGGAGACGTGATCACCTGCGCGGTGAGGGAGTCGGCTCCGGACGCGCCCGACGCCGTGAAGAAGGGGAAGGTCGTGAAGGCCGTCATCGTCAGGACGCGCCGGGAGCAGCGCCGCCGGGATGGCAGCTACATCCGGTTCGACAACAACGCGGCCGTCCTGATCAACAACGAGAAGGAGCCGATCGGCACCCGCGTGTTCGGGCCGGTCGCGCGGGAGCTCCGCGAGAAGAAGTTCATGAAGATCATCTCGCTGGCTCCCGAGGTGATCTGAGGCGCCCGCGATGAAGAAAAAACAGCCCGAATACAAGGGAAAACTCACCGTCCGGAAGGGTGACGACGTCGTCGTCCTGACCGGCAAGAACCGGGGGGCGCACGGGAAAGTCCTGCGCGTCGTGCCGGCGAAGGGGCGGGTCGTCGTGGAGGGCGTGAACCTCATCAAGCGTGCCACGCGCCCGAACCCGCAGAAGAACATCAAGGGCGGGATCGTCGAGAAGGAAGCGGCCATCGCCGTCTCGAACGTCATGCTCCGCGATCCCGAGACGGGCAAGCCGACGAGGGTCGGCGTGCGCGTCGAGGGTGGCGAGCGCGTCCGCTACGCGCTCCGGAGCAAGGCGACGATCTCCTCCGTTGTCAAGAAGACGGGAGCGTAAGAGATGTCGTCGCGGCTCAACGACAAGTACCGCACGGACGTCGTCCCGGTCCTGAAGAAGGAATTCGGGATCGACAACGCGATGGCGGTTCCGAAGATCGAGAAGGTCGTCCTGAACATGGGCGTCGGCGAGGCGATCACGAACGTGAAGATCGTCGAAGCCGCCGCCGAGGAGCTGACCAAGATCGCCGGCCAGCGCGCCGTCATCACGAAGGCGCGCAAGTCCATCGCGACCTTCAAGCTCCGAGCCGGCATGCCGATCGGCTGCCGGGTCACACTGCGCGGCGAGCGGATGTACGAGTTCCTCGACCGCCTCCTGAACATCGCCCTTCCGCGGGTGCGTGACTTCCGCGGCGTGCCCACCCGGGCCTTCGACGGCCGCGGGAACTACACGCTCGGCATCAAGGACCACCTCGTCTTCCCGGAGATCGACCCGGGCAAGGTGGACAAGTCGAAGGGCCTCAACGTCACGATCGTGACGACGGCCGGCTCCGACGACAGGGCGAGAGTCCTGCTCCGCGAGCTGGGCATGCCGTTCGGGCGCTAGGAACAAGGGAGAACCGTCGATGGCTCGTCGCTCCTCAATCGTCAAGGCAAACAGGACGCCGAAGTTCGCGATCCGGGCGAAAAACCGCTGCAAGATCTGCGGCCGGCCCCGCTCGTACATGCGCAAGTTCGGCACCTGCCGCATCTGCTTCCGCAACCTCGCGCTCGCGGGCTACGTCCCGGGCGTGACCAAGGCGTCGTGGTGAGGGGGGGCACGTGGCTGCTCTGACCGACCCGATCGCCGACCTGCTGACCCGTGTGCGGAACGGCCTGTCCGCCCGCCACGAGAAGATCGACGTCCCGTCCTCCAGGCTGAAGATCGAGATCGCCCGCCTCCTCAAGGACGAGGGCTATCTGAAGAACTTCAAGATCCTGGACGACAAGGGCGCCGGCATGCTCCGCCTCTACCTCAAGTACGACGACGCGGGCAACCCCGTCATCCACGGCCTGACGCGCGTCTCGCGTCCGGGCCGGCGCCTCTACCGCGGCAAGGACGAGCTCCCTCGTGTCCTGGGCGGGCTCGGAATCGCCATCGTCTCGACTTCGCAGGGTCTCCTCACCGGCCACGACGCGCGCAAGCGCGGCCTGGGCGGCGAGGTCGTCTGCTCGGTCTGGTAGGGCCGGGAGAGAAGACGATGTCGCGAGTCGGAAAGAAGCCGATCACCCTCCCCAAGGGCGTCGAGGTCAAGGTCGACGCTGCGGGAGTCCACGTCAAGGGGCCCAAGGGAACGGTGTCCACGCCGATTCTCGACGGCATCTCCGTCGCCGTGAAGGACGGCCGCGTCGACCTCGTGAGATCAAGCGAGGAGAAGCGGGTCCGTGCCTTCCACGGCCTGAACCGGGCGCTCGTCCAGAACGCGGTCGTCGGTGTCGCCGACGGCTACCGTCGCGCCATCGACCTCGTCGGAATCGGCTACAAGGCCGAGAAGAAGGGGACCGAAGTCGTCTTCACGTGCGGCTACTCGCACACCGTCCGGTTCCCCGAACCGGCGGGCGTGACGATCGACGTGGCGCCGGACGCGAAGGCCAAGGACGTGACGCACATCGTCGTCACGGGCGTCGACAAGCAGAAAGTCGGCGAAACGGCCACGCGGATCCGCTCCATCAAGCCGCCCGACCCCTACAAGCTCAAGGGCTTTCGCTTCGTCGGCGAGGTCCTGAAGAAGAAGGCCGGAAAGGCCACCGGCAAGTGAGGTCCCGACGATGAACAGGGCTCAGGCACGCGTCGAGGCGCGCGAGAGGATCCACGAGAGGATCCGCCAGAAGGTCGAAGGGTCCGCCGTGCGGCCCCGGCTGGCCGTTCGCAGGACGTTGAAGTACATCTACGCGCAGCTCATCGACGACGCATCCGGGCACACCCTCGCCCAGGCGAGCTCCCGGGAGGCCGGCGTCCTCGGCGGGCGGAAGAGCGCCGCGGGCAAGGCCGCGGCGGTTTCCGTCGGCGCCCTGATCGCCGAGCGGGCGAAGGAGAAGGGGATCGCGGCGGTCGTCTTCGACCGTGGCGGCCACCTCTACCACGGCAACGTCAAGGCTCTCGCCGACTCCGCGCGCGAGAAGGGGTTGAAGTTTTGAGCAGCACACCCACGAACCGTCCCCCCCGCTTCGGCAACCGTCCGGGCGGTCCGGGCCGAGGCCCCGGCGGTCCGAACGCCGCTCCCCAGCGCCCCGCGGGGGCCCTCGGTGAGGGCCGCGCCGGCGCCGACCTGATCGACCACGTCGTGCACATCAACCGTGTCACGAAGGTCGTCAAGGGCGGCAAGAACTTCTCGTTCTCCGCGCTCGTCATCGTCGGCGACGGCAAGGGCCGCGTCGGCTATGGCGCCGGGAAGGCGAAGGAAGTCCCCACGGCCATCAAGAAGGGGATCGAGATGGCCAAGAAGACCATGATCCTCGTCACGCTGAAGGGCAAGACGATCCCGCACGCCGTCACCGGGCACTACGGCGCGGGGAAGGTCTTCCTCAAGCCGGCCTCCGAAGGCACCGGCGTCATCGCCGGCGGCGCGGTCCGCGCGATCCTCGAGGCCGTCGGCGTCCAGAACATCCTGACGAAGTCGCTCGGGACGACGAACCCCCACAACGTCGTCAAGGCGACCTTCGACGCGCTCCGGAACCTCCACCTGGCCCAGGCGATCTTCAAGGCCCGTGGCCGGACGTCCGGCTCGCCGGCCGAGGCGGCGGCTGCGGCCGCGGTCGTCGAGGCGGCTCCGGCTCCGGAGGCCGTGGCGGAGACCAAGTGATGGCCGACAAGAAGAATCCCAAGAAAGACGTCGACACCCTCCTGACGGAGGTCGCCTCGGCGGCCGGCGTCCCGAAGAAGTCGGCGAAGGCGACCGGTGCCGTTTCGGCGGCTCCGGTGAAGGCCGAGGCCCCAGCGGCCCCGAAGCCGGCGGCTCCGGCGAAGGCCGTGGCCACGGCCGCCGAGAAGAAGACGATCCGGATCCGGCAGATCCGTTCCGGCATCTGCACTCCGGTCGACCAGAAGCAGGCCCTCAAGGGCCTCGGCCTCCGGCGAATCCGCCACGAGGTCGTGAGGGCCGACACGCCCGCCACGCGCGGGCAGATCCTCAAGATCCGCCACCTCGTCGAGGTTGTGGGCGAGTAGCGAGAGGGACGAGACGCCATGGCTCACGGACTCCACACACTCGGTCCCCGGAAGGGGGCGACGTCGTCGCGCAAGCGCGTCGGCCGCGGCCCCGGCTCCGGCCTGGGGAAGACCTCGGGCAAGGGCCACAAGGGCCAGCAGTCCCGCAGCGGCTACTCCGGCCAGCTCGGGCGCGAGGGCGGCCAGATGCCGCTCCATCGCCGGCTGCCCAAGCGCGGCTTCAAGAACATCTTCCGCAAGGAATGGAACACCGTCCCGGTCGAGGCGCTCGAGCGCGTTTTCGCCGCGGGCGCGACGGTCGACGCCGAGTCTCTCGGCAAGGCCGGCCTCCTCCACCGCAAGGGGGCGGAGGTGAAGGTGCTCGGCACGGGCGACCTGAACAAGGCCCTCACGGTGGTGGCCCACCAGTTCACCGCAGGCGCCAGGAAGAAGATCGAAGCGGCCGGCGGCCGTTGCGAGGAAGTCCCGGCGTGATCATCCTCGAGTCCTTCCGGAACATCTTCGCGGTCCCGGACCTCAGGAAGAGAGTCCTGTTCACTTTCGGGCTGCTGGCGATCTACCGGGTCGGCGCGCACATCCCGACGCCGGGGCTCGACGCCCTTGCGCTCGAGGAGTTCTTCAAGGCGAGCGCCGGCGGGCTCCTCGGGTTCCTCGACATGTTCTCGGGGGGCGCGCTTCGGCGCATCTCGGTTTTCGCCCTCGGCATCACGCCGTACATCACGGCCTCGATCATCCTGCAGCTCCTGACGGTCGTCTGGCCCTACCTCGAGAAGCTCTCGAAGGAAGGAGAGATGGGCCGCCGGAAGATCACCCAGTACACGCGCTACGGCACCGTGGTCCTCTCGGTCGTCCAGGGAGCCGGCATCGCGCTCTGGCTCTGGGGCTCCACGACGGCCACCGGCAAGTTCCTCGTCCTGCGCGATCCGACATCGGAAGGCGGGAAGATCCCGTTCGTCCTCATGGCGATCCTCACGCTCACGACCGGTACCGCCTTCGTCATGTGGCTCGGGGAGCAGATGACGGAGCGGGGCATCGGCAACGGGATCTCGCTCATCATCTTCGCGGGTATCGTGGTCGGCCTCCCGACGGCGGTCTGGCAGATGTTCCGCCAGATGCAGCGCGGGCAGATGTCGCTCTTCACGGCGCTGCTCCTGACGGTCTTCATGCTCGGCGTCGTCGCGATCATCGTCTTCGTCGAACGAGCCCAGCGCCGCATCCCCGTCCAGTACGCCAAGCGCGTGGTCGGACGGCGCGTCTACGGCGGGCAGAACACCTACCTGCCCCTTCGCGTGAACACGGGCGGCGTCATCCCGATCATCTTCGCCGTCTCGATCATCCAGTTCCCGCAGTACCTCGCGTCGGCCTTCAAGAGCGACTTCATGAAGAAGATCGCAGACCAGCTCGCCATGGGGCAGCCGCTCTACAACCTCTTCTACGCCCTCGCGATCATCTTCTTCTGCTACTTCTACATCTCGATCATCTTCAACCCGACGGACACCGCGGAGAACATGCGGAAGTACGGCGGGTTCATCCCCGGCATCCGGCCGGGCAAGGCGACGTCCGACTACATCGACAGCGTCCTGACGCGGATCACGCTCATCGGCGCCCTCTACCTGACGATCGTCGCCCTGATCCCAGAGTTCCTCCTGATGGGCTTCAAGGTCCAGAGCATTCCCGGGATCGGACCGTGGCTCGACTCGAACCTGCCGAACTTCATCACCCAGGGCCTCGGCGTGCCTTTCTACTTCGGGGGCACGTCGCTTCTCATCGTCGTGGGGGTCGCGATGGACACCGTGCAGCAGATCGAATCCCAGCTCGTGATGCGGAACTACGATGGATTCCTCAAGAAGGGCCGCATCCGGGGGCGCAGGAGCTAGACCGTGCCAGTCGACGTAGTCTTCTTCGGCCCGCCCGGGTCCGGCAAGGGAACGCAGGCCTCGCGTCTGGCGTCCACGCTCGGCATCCCGCAGATCTCGACGGGGGACCTCCTCCGTTCGCATGTCGCGCGTGGGACCGAGCTCGGGAAGATTGCAAAGCCGATCATGGATTCCGGCGCGCTCGTGCCGGACGACCTCGTCATCAGGATGCTGAAGGAGCGCGTCGAGGAGCCCGACGCGACGGGCGGCGCGCTCTTCGACGGCTTCCCGCGGACGGTGCCGCAGGCCGCGGCGCTGGACAAGCTGCTACAGGAAGAGGGCCGGGCCGTCGGGGTCGTCCTCTTCATCGACGTCTCGGACCCGGTCATCGTCGAGCGTCTCGTTCGCCGGTCCCTCCTCGAGGGCCGGACGGACGACACGCCGGAGACCGTCACCTCCCGCCTCAGGGTTTTCAGGGAGAAGACGGAGCCGCTGGCCGAGCTCTATCGCCAGCGGAACCTCTTCCACCGGGTCGACGGCGACCGGCCGGTCGAGGCCGTGGCGGCGGACGTCCTGGCCGCCGTCAACCACGCCGCCGGCAGGATCCTCGCGTGATCACCTGCAAGGGACGGACGGAGCTCCTGAAAATGGAGCGAGCGACGAAGATCGTCCAGGAGACCCTGGCCGAATGCGTCGCGGCGTGCCGCCCCGGGGTGACCACCGAAGAGATCGACCGCATCGCCGCTGACGGCATTCGCAGCCGGGGAGGGAAGGCGGCCTTTCCGGGGTATCGCGGGTATCCGAAGACGATCTGCTCCTCGGTGAACGAGGAGGTCGTCCACGGGATCCCGACGCCGAAACGAAAGCTCCGCGACGGCGATATCGTCGGCCTCGACCTCGGGGCGATCGTCGACGGCTACTTCGGCGACGCGGCGCGAACCGCGATCGTCGGAGACGCGCCTCCTGCCGTCTGCGGCCTCGTGAAGGACACCTGGCGGGCCCTCGTCGCGGGCGTCTCGGCCGTGCGGGTGGGGGGACGGATCGGCGACATCGGGGCCGCCGTCGAGGCGGTCGCCAAGGCGAAAGGCTACGGCGTCGTCCGCGAGTACGTCGGTCACGGCATCGGGACCTCTCTCCACGAGGAGCCGCAGGTTCCGAACTACGGTCCCGGGGGGAAGGGCGAGGTCATCCGCGAAGGGATGACCCTCGCGATCGAGCCGATGTTCAACCTCGGCACCGCGAAGGTACGGGTCGGCCCGGACGGCTGGACGGTCCGGACTCTCGACGGCAAGCCGTCCGCGCATTTCGAACATACCGTGGTCGCGACGATCGATGGGCCGATCGTCCTCGGTTTCGGCCGGTTCTCGGCCGACGGTCTCGTCACTGGAGTCCCGGACGAGACGGAATACCCGGTCCCGGCGGCGCCGCCGCTCGGGGAACGGGCAGCCCCGGGCGAAGCCCGGGCTTTTTGAGGAGAGGGTTTCGAGGCCTAGATGTCTAAGGAAGACGCCATCGAGGTGACCGCGACGGTCATCGAGCCCCTGCCGAACGCGATGTTCAAGGTAGAGCTCGAGAACAAGCACCAGGTCCTGGCCCACATCTCGGGAAAGATGCGGAAGCACTTCATCCGGATTCTGCCGGGCGACAAGGTGCTGGTAGAGCTTTCTCCCTACGACCTGAACCGGGGTCGCATCATCTATCGGTACAAGTAGTAAACTGTAAGGCTCCGCCGGCTCCCCCGGGAGGCCGAGGCCGAAACGATCGAGGAACCGTATGAAAGTCCGCGCGTCCGTTAAGAAGATCTGCACGAAATGCAAGGTGATCCGCCGGGCCGGGGTCGTCCGAGTCATCTGCGAGAACCCCAAGCACAAGCAGCGTCAGGGTTAGAGGGAACAGGGAATGGCTCGTATCGCCGGCGTCGATCTCCCCCCGAACAAGCGCGTCGAGATCGGTCTCACCTACATCTTTGGGATCGGCCGCCCGTCGGCGAAGAAGATCCTCAAGGATACGGGGGTTGGCCTCGACACGCGGGTGAAGGACCTTTCTGAAGACGAGGTCACGAAGATCCGCAAGAAGATCCAGGACGACCTGAGAGTCGAGGGGGACCTCCGCAAGGAGACCGCCCAGGACATCAAGCGTCTGATGGACATCGGCTGCTACCGCGGGCTCAGGCACCGCCGCGGCCTGCCCGTGCGCGGTCAGCGGACGCACACCAACGCCCGGACTCGGAAAGGCCCGCGGCGCGGCGCCGTGGCCGGCAAGAAGAAGGCTACGAAGAAGTAGTGATGAGGAAAGCCGATGGCTGCCGCTGACGCCAAGGGCCGCAAGAAGGGCCCCAAGAAAGAAAAGAAGAACGTTCCGCACGCCGTGGCCACCGTCCAGGCGTCGTTCAACAACACGATCGTCGCGATCACCGACCCATCCGGGAACGTGCTCGCCTGGTCGTCCGCAGGCCGGATCGGCTTCAAGGGCTCGCGCAAGGGGACGCCGTTCGCGGCCCAGCTCGCCGCGGGCAACGCCGCCCAGCTGGCGAAGGAGTACGGCGTCCGCACGCTCGACGTGCGGGTCCAGGGCCCCGGCGCGGGCCGGGAGAGCGCGATCCGGGCACTGGCCGCCGCCGGGCTCGACATCCGCTCCATCAAGGACGCCACTCCGATCCCCCACAACGGCTGCCGGCCCCGCAAGCGGCGCCGCGTCTGAGTTCCTGACCCGGCGGAGGAGCCTGGCTCCTCCGCCGGTACCCGCGAAAAAGGGAGGCCCGAGCGCCTCCCGGCCCCCCCGAGAGGGGGGAACTACCGGCACGCGTCGCGCGTGCCGGCGCCCGTAAACCGGCTCCCGATTCCGGGCCGGGACGAAGGGCGAAACGCAACGACGGAGTCGGCCAGGAGGTATCCCTACCAGTGGCGCGTTATCACGAGTCCGTTTGCCGGCTCTGCCGGCGTGAGGCCATGAAGCTCTTCCTGAAGGGCGATCGCTGCTTCACGAACAAGTGCGCGATCGAGCGGCGCAACTTCCCGCCCGGCCAGCACGGCCGGAGGCGGTCGAAGATTCTCGGGTACGGAATCCAGCTCCGCGAGAAGCAGAAGCTCAAGAGGTTCTACGGGCTCCTCGAGGGGCAGTTCCGCCTGACCTTCGAGAGGGCCGAGCGGATGCGCGGCGTCACGGGCGAGAACCTCCTGTCGCTGCTCGAGCGCCGCCTCGACAACGTCGTCCACCGTCTCGGCTTCGCGGCGTCCCGCCAGCAGGCGCGCCAGCTCGTCCGTCACGGCCACGTCGCCATCAACGGCCGCAAGGTCGACGTCCCGAGCTTCACGGTGGGTGCGGGTGCGGTCGTCTCGATCAAGGAGAAGAGCCGCACGAACCCGGGCGTCGTCGCCTCCGTCGACTCGGCCAAGGGCCGCGGAGTCCCCGCCTGGCTCGACCTCGCCGCCGCCGAGTTCAAGGGCACGGTCCGGGCGCTTCCGCGCCGCGAGGACGTCTCCCTGCAGGTCAACGAGAAGCTCATCGTCGAGCTCTACAGCAAGTGACGGGCCCAGCCCCGAGGAGAAGCGAACGATGATGTGGAAGGGCTTCCAGCGACCGAACCGCCTCGAGGTGGACGAGGAGTTGGGGAACTACGGCCGCTTCACTGCCCAGCCGCTCGAGCGCGGCTGGGGCACGACGGTCGGAAACGCGCTGCGGCGCGTCCTGCTCTCGTCGATCGAGGGCGCGGCCATCACCGCCGTCAAGATCGACGGCGTCGAGCACGAGTTCACGGCGATGCCTGGCGTCGTCGAGGATGTGACCGACGTCATCCTGAACCTCAAGAGCCTCGCCATCCGGATGCACGAGGACGGTCCCCGCACGATCGTCCTCGACGCGAAGACGAAGGGCGTCGTGACGGCAGATGCCTTCGAGGACGACGCCCAGGTCGAGATCCTGAACCCCGACGCGCCGATCGCGACGCTCGCCGACGGAGGACGCCTCCGTCTCGAGGCGACGGTCACGAAGGGCCGCGGCTACGTTCCGGCCGACCGGAACTTCGACGCCGAGGCTCCCATCGGCACCATTCCGCTCGACTCGGCGCACTCGCCGGTCCGCCGCGTGAACTATCACGTCGAGGCGGCCCGCGTCGGCCAGGCGACGGACTACGACAAGCTCGTTCTCGAGGTCTGGACGAACGGAACGATGACTCCCCGTGACGCCGTCGGGGTCGCCGCCGTCCTCCTTCGCGAGCACCTCGCCATCTTCGTGAACCTCGAGACGGACGAGGATCCGGCCAAGACCGGACCCGAGATTCCCCAGAGTGAGCTCGACGCCCTCCTCGACACGAACGTCGAGGAGCTGGAGCTCTCCGTCCGAAGCGCCAATTGTCTGAAGAACGCCGGCATCCGAAGCCTTCGCGAGCTCGTGCAGAAGACCGAGAAGGAAATGCTCGAGACGAAGAACTTCGGGCGGAAGAGCCTGAACGAGATCAAGGAGATCCTGCGCGAAAAGGGGCTCGCCTTCGGCATGAAGCTCGAAGCCCCCACGAGCGCGGGTCGCTGAGGACCTGACCGATGCAGCACAACCGGGCCGGACGCAAGCTGGGGCGGACCAGCGCGCACCGAAAGGCCCTCTTCCGCAATCAGCTCACCTCCCTCTTCCTCCACGAGCGGATCCAGACGACGATCTCGAAGGCCAAGGAGCTCCGGCCCCTCGCCGAGAAGCTCGTCACGCTCGGGAAGAGGGGCGGCCTTCACGCCCGCCGGCTCGCCCTGCGCGACGTGACCCAGGACGCGGCCAAGCGTCTCTTCGACGAGATCGCCCCGCGATTCGCGACCCGGCCGGGCGGTTACACGAGGATCCTCAAGCTCGGGCAGCGCCAGGGTGACGCCGCCGAGAAGGCGATCATCGAGTTCGTCGACTTCGACTTCGCCCAGCGCAGGGCCGAGAAGAAGGCCGCCGACAAGACCGTCGAGAAGAAGGAGTCGCTGCTCGACAAGGCGCGGCGCCTCGTGACCGGGAAGGGCTCGGGCGACAAGGAAGCCGGCAAGGCGGACGAGTCGACCGAAGGCGCCGACGGCAAGACCGAGAAGAAGGCCGTCAAGAAGGCCGCTCCGAAGATGACCAAGGCTGCCAAGGACTCCGCCCCGAAGGCCACGAAGACCCCGCGGGCCAAGGTGGAGAAGAAGGGCGGCTCCACCACGCGCACCCCCCGCAAGGCGGGCGGCGCCTAGACCGACGTTTCCGGGGGCCCTCCGCCTGCGGGCGGAGGGCCCTCCGACGCCATCCGCCCTGGCGGAGCGGCGAGCGTTTCCCCTTAAGCCGGACCGCGACCGAGCAGCAGGACCACGGCCACCGCCTCCCGCCGGCCGTGGGTGATCGTGACGTGCGCCGCCGTGACGCCGAGGGCGTCGGCGCGGGCGCGGGCGCGTCCCGTCAGGACGAGCCGCGGCCTTCCCGAGGGCTCGTGCGCGACGGCGATCTCCTGGAACGAGGCGCCCTGCATCCCCGTCCCGAGGGCCTTCATCGCCGCCTCCTTCGCGGCGAAGAGGCCGGCGACGTGCTCGCCGATCCTTCGCGACTCGAGGGGCCGCTTCAGCTCGCCCGGGGCGCAGATCCGGTCGAGGAACTTCTGGCCGTGGCGACCGAGGGCCTCTTCGATCCGGTCGATCTCGCAGATGTCGACTCCCAGGCCCAGGGCCTGGGGACCGTGAGGATAGGCGGACGCGAGGAGCGTGGCGCGGAGGGGCGCGCCGGCCGTCATTCCGGCTTCTCCTTCCAGGCGAGGAGCTCGCGGCTGGCGAGGACGAGGTGAAGGACTCCGATCCCGGCCACGAAGCCGCGGAAGGAATGCGAGGCCAGGAGCGGCTCGAAATCGGCCGGCGCCGGCAGGACGACCCGGCGGGTCCAGAGGCCGCTCCACGGAGCGAGGACGAGGAACAGGCCGGCCTCCAGGAAATAGAAGCCGAGGACCATCTGCAACAGCCGGCCGTGGCGGCTTTCGGACATCTCCGCATTGTAGGGGGCGAAAGCGAAGGGGCGCCGCCGGCGGCGGCGCCCCTCGGGCGCGAGGGGGGGATCCGGGTTCAGCCGCGCGGCGAGGAGCTCCGGCTGGGAGCATCGCTCGAGGGCGGAGAGGACGGAGTCGACGGGGACGACGGATGGAAGGTCGGGGCGCTGTCGGATCTCGTCGGCGCTTCGTAGGAGCGCGGAGCGGGAGCCGAGCGCGGGGCGTCGTAGGAGCGCGACGGAGGCGCTTCGGAGCGCGGTGCGGGGGCGGAACGGGGAGCGTCGTAGGAGCGCGACGGGGGCTCGGAGGAGCGTGCCGGAGGTTCGTAGGATCGGGCTGGGGGCGCTTCGGAGCGTGGGGCGGGAGCGGAACGGGGAGCGTCGGAGGAGCGGGACGGGGCCTCGTACGAGCGCGACGGAGGCGCCTCGTCGGTGCGCGGCGCCGAGCGGGGGGCCTCGCTGGAGCGCGCCGGCGCGTCCGTTCCTCGCCAACCCTCGTCGCCTCGAAGGCCGGGGGCCTCGCGGCGGCCGGGGGAGGTCGTTCCGCCGTCCGGCTGGGAGGGGAGCTGCCGCCGGGTGGGGGACTCCACGGTCGAGCGCCAGGGCTCCGATTCGGGAGCGGATTCGCGCCGCACCGTGCGCTGCCCTGGATCCGGGTTTTCCGGCGTGGCGATGGAGCGACGGGCCGGGACGTCGAGCGTCCGGGACGGGGTCGCTCCCGAACGGGTGTCGCTTCCCGGCGAACGCCAGCCGTCGTCGCTGCGGATGTCCCGGTCGCGGCCGAATCCTCCGCCGAGCGACGTCTCGGCGTCCCGGCGAGGTGCGGCGTCCGTCGAGCGGCCCGGGCGGGTTTCGGCGATTCCTCCGTTGCGCCAGGCCTCGCGCGGCGTTGCGCCGGTGTCGCGGCCCGGCACCGCACGTTCTTCGCCGCGAGCGGGCGTCGAGCTGGAGCCGAAGCCGCGGCTGCCTTCCCGCGAGGGGCCACGAGCGGTCGTCCCGGCGGCAGGATCCCGCCGGGGAGCGGCCATCTGGTCCGCGGAAACGGACCGGTAGGCCGGATCCTGGCCGGGCGTCACGAACGCGCGGCGGAGCGACTCCCGGGTGGTCGTCCCCAGCGTTCCCTCGCGGCGAAGGACGGGGGTGAGGTCTTCGAGGCCGCGTCCGCCCCGGGGCTCGGCGCCCAGGGTCTGGGGCACCCTGCGAACGGCCTCCTGCACGGCGGTCGTCGCCGAGCCGCCGCGTCCGCGGTCGATGTAGAGGGGCGTCGTCGCGACGAGGCCACGCTCTCCAGGCCGGAATCCGACGCGTTCCTGGCGGAGGACATCGCGGCGGGAATCGAGACGCGAGCCGATCTTCGTGCTCGACGTGTAGCTCCATCCGCGCGGATCGATCCGGGTCACGTCGACCGGTCCCCTCAGGTGGGGATAGGCGTGGGTCCCGCGCTCCGCACCCTGACGGTGCCGCCGGGAGCCCGGGTATCCCTCGGGGCCGCCAGCGTGGCCGCCTCCATGGTGGCCTCCGTATTCGCCCCCGTAGTACCCGCCGTAGTAGCCGATGGGGCACCAGCCCACCCACGAGGGGGTGTAGGTCCAGTAGACCCAGGCGGGCGAATAGTAGGAACCAGGGGACCAGTACCAGCCCAGGCTGAGGCTCCAGTCCCAGGATCCGTAGTGGTAGGGGAGCCATCCCCACGGCTCGTACGAGACCCAGGTCAGCCCGGCGGGGGACCAGCGCCAGTAGCCGTCGGTGTAGGGCCGCCATTCCGGGGCGACGGTCGGCCGCCAGCAGTAGGAACCGTTCACGAGGACCCACGATCCGTAGCGATCGAGGCCGGACGCGGCGTAGTCGTAGTCGTATTCGGCCGAGACGTACCGCAGGCCGGAGCCCGATCCTCCGAGGCTGCGCCTCTCGCCGACGAAACGGGTGAACCGGTCGCGCGGCTCGTCCAGCCAGTCGATCTCGAGCTCCGCATCGCCCGTGGCAAACGCGTACTGGCCGGCCTTCAGGCTGGCGCGGCCGGAGCGGGCGTAGACCTCGGCCTGGCCGGAGATCACGTAGATCTCGGTGCCCCGTCGCCCGGTCTCGACCCGCAGGAGCCCCTTGTCGGGGAAGACGATGGTGACGTCGTCGGTGTCGATGCGCGTCGCCTCGTCTCGGGAGGTCGTCCAGCGATGCTCCAGCGAGACGGCGCCCCGCTCCACGACGAGGGCATTCCGTTCGTCCTCGGCTTCGTACGTCTTCGCGAGCCGGTCGAATCTCAGGTTCGTCTGGACGTCGATCCGCAGGATGTTGCCGTCGGCCAGGATCGCCTCGGCGCGTGACGTCGGACCGGTGGCGATCCGGTCGCCGGCGAGGATGGGAGTGTTCAGCCGGGCGGAGGAGTCGTCCTCGGCGTTCGAGACGAGAGAGACCTCGGGCCCGACCCAGGAGAGGTACGAATAGCCCTGGCGCTGGGCGGCGGCGGTCGTGGCCGGCAGGAGTGAGGCGATCAGGAGGGCGAACCAGGAAGCGCGAATGGTCATCGGAGTCGTCCTCTCGCCGTCGGCGATGCGACCCTCGTGCCAGAGGGGGGAGTCCCCTTCGGGAGACGGCGTGCGGCTTGGAGGGAACGGAGAGAATGCGAAAAGAGACGCTTGACCAGCGCGCTCCGGGGCGTCAACCTTGAGACGTGGTCTTTGAATTCCTCAAGAAGAAGTTCCATGATCTGACCTCGGCCGCCGTTCCTGCGGAGAGCGATGCGCCCCCGGTGGCCCTCGGCGGCTACGAGGAGCGCCGCTCCGAGGCCGAGGCGCTGCACGAGAGTGGCGAGACGGCCCGCGCGATCGAGCTTCTCGAAGGGCTCGCGGCGGACCTCGCGGGGGACGGGAGCTTTCCGCTCGCCGTCGCGGTGCGACACCAGATCAGCTCCTGGTCGGCCGGTCCCCCGGTCGCGCAGACCGCCGCCGAGGACGGTGCGACGATGGCCCGCCAGCGCGAGGCGAGCGGGGTGATGAAGGTCCTGCCGAAGGGATACGTCCAGGCCCCGCTCGTTCCCGAGGGGCTCCGGACCTCCCGGTTCTTCGCCGACATGACGAGCGAGGAGATCGCCGGATTCATCGCCTCCACGGGGCGCCGGACGTTCCACGAAGGCGAGGTCGTCATCGAGCAGGGTGAGGAGGGGCGCAGCCTCTTCATCGTGACCCGGGGCGTCCTCGGGGTCGTGACGAAGGGCTCGGGCGGAGGGATGCTCCGGATGGGCGTGCTGACGATGGGGGACGTGTTCGGCGAGGTCGCTTTCCTCACGGGCCGACCGCGGACCGCGACCGTCATCGCAGAGACCGGGGCCGAGTGCCTCGAGATCGCGAGCGACGCCTGGACGGGAATTCTCGGGAGGTACCCGCGCGTTCAGAAGGTCCTGGAAGAGGTCCACCGTGAGCGGGCCAGGTCCGCGGCCGACGCCATCCTCGAGGACCTGCGCCGGCGAAGAGAGGACGGGGGCGTCTGAATGGCTATTCGGGACATTTTGAAGTACGGCGACCCGCGGCTCGTCGCCCGTAACGAGGACGTGACCGATTTCGGGGACCCGTCGCTCCAGACGCTGGTCCGCGACCTCCTGGAAACAGGATGGGCGGCGCCGGGTCTCGGGATCGCGGCGCCCCAGATCGGGGTCAACAAGCGGATCTGCGTCGTCGACCTTTCGGTCGGCAAGGACCCGTCCCAGATCCTCGTCCTCGTCAACCCTCGGGTCGTCGACGCCCAGGGGTTCGTGCGGGACGAGGAGGGCTGCCTCTCGTTTCCCGACATCGTCGAGATCGTCGAGCGCCCCGAGGCCGTCGCCGTCGAAGCCTTCGACGAGAAGGGCGTGAAGCGGATACTCGAGGGTACCGACCTTCTGGCGCGCGCCTTCTGCCACGAGATCGACCACCTCGACTCGCGCCTCTTCACCGAGCGGATGTCGAGCCTGAAGCGGAGTCTGGTCCTGCGCAAGGTCGTCAAACGCCAGAAGCGCGGCGAGTGGTAGAAACGCCGTAAGGCGCCGCGGGGAGACTCCTCGAGCCTCCCCGATCCGATCCTGGTCAGCGGAGGGGAGGCGCCGCAGGCGCGGGGAGGCTCGTGGCGAGCCTCCCCGATCCATTACCGTTACCGTTGACCGCGGAGCGCCTGGATCAGGTCGGCCCGGTGGAGGGTCCGGGCGAGGTGGCCGGCGAGGGCGACGAGGTGCTCGAGCTCGGTCGAGTCTCCCGCCGCCGGCAGTCCGCTGTGGCGGTGGATGCGAAGCGTCCCGAGGAGCTCCGGGCCGACCCAGAGCGGCGCCGCGACGACGATCCAGTCTCCTGCGGGGTCGCGCCCCTCGCCGGGGAGACGCGGGGCTTTCTCGACGCGCGGATCTTCGGAGAGGGCGAGGGCGGCAAGGTAGGACGGGGGCGTGCCGCCGGGCCACGTGGGGGAGAGGGTCGTCCGGGTCTCCGGCCGGCCAGGCCGGCGGAAGTGCAGCGTCACGCCGTCGGCGCCGAAGAGCTGGGCGATCCGGTCGAGGATCGGCCCGAGGGCCGTCACCCTCTTGTCCTCGGTGTCGGCCTCCTCGGCCTCGAGCTTGTCGGTGATCTCCTGCTGCAGCTCGAGGAAGCGCGTCCGCGCTCCGAGCGTGTCGAGGAGGCTCTTGGTGCGCAGGGCATTCTTCGTCCGCGCCTTCAGCTCGCGCGCGGAGAACGGCTTCGTCAGGTAGTCGTTCGCGAGCGCCTCGAAGCCCTTCAGGAGGTCTTCTTCCTCCGTCCGCGCCGTGACGAAGAGTACCTGCGTGTCGGCCGTCTCCGGAAGCGTCTTGATCCTGCGGCAGACTTCGTACCCCGAGAGGTCGTCCATCCTCACGTCGAGGAGGACGACGTCGGGTGCGCGCTGGGCCACCTTCTCGAGGGCCTCGGTGCCCGAGAGGGCGCTCTCGAAGTCGCAGTCGAGCTCTTCGGCGATGTAGGACGCGACCTCCGCCTGGAACGGATCGTCGTCGACGAGGAGGATGAGCGGCCGGGAGGTGCGTGGGCGAAACATGAGCTTGGGCGTTATCCCTCGCCGGGGCGGGGTCGTCAAGGAGATTGCGATGCGGTCCTGTCGCGACGAGAATGCCGGACCGTGAGCTTGCGCCTTTTCGATACTGCGGCCCGTTCCCTGGTCGATTTCCAGCCACTCGCCCCAGGCCACGTCGGCCTCTACACGTGCGGACCCACCGTCTACAACCGGGTCCACATCGGCAATCTCAGGACCTTCGTCTGGGAGGACGTGATGTGCCGGGCGCTCAGGAGCTTGGGCCTCTCGGTCACCCAGGTGATGAACCTGACCGACATCGACGACAAGACGATCCGCGGTGCGGTGGCCGAGGGGCTCCCGCTCCGGGAGTTCACCGACCGTCACATCGCGACGTTCTTCGAGGACCTGAAGACGCTCAACGTGATCCCCGCCGCCGTCTACCCGCGCGCGACGGACCACGTCCCCGAGATGGTCGAGATCGTGAAGAAGCTGACGGAGCGGGGGCACACCTACGAGAGCGACGGCACCTTCTGGTTCCGGATCGCGTCGTTCCCGGCCTACGGGAAGCTCTCGCGGATCGACCCCTCGTCGATGAAACGCGGGGCCCGCGTCGCCGACGACGAGTACGAGAAGGAGGACGTCCGCGACTTCGCCGTCTGGAAGGGGGCGAAGGAAGGGGAGCCCGAGTCGGCGCTCTGGGAGACGGAGCTCGGGAAGGGGCGGCCCGGCTGGCACCTCGAGTGCTCGGCGATGTCGATGAAGTACCTCGGCGAGACGCTCGACATCCACACGGGCGCCGTCGACAACATCTTCCCGCACCACGAGAACGAGATCGCGCAGAGCGAGGGGGCGACGGGAAAGCCGTTCGTCAGGACGTGGCTCCACGCCGAGCACCTGATCGTCGACGGCGAGAAGATGGCGAAGTCGAAGGGGAACTTTTTCACGCTCCCCGACGTCCTCTCGCGCGGCTATTCGCCCCGCGCCGTCCGGTATCTCCTCCTCTCGGTCCCGTACCGGCAGAAGCTCAACTTCACCTTCGACGCCCTTCGCGGGGCCGCCTCCGCGGTGGAGCGCCTCGAGTCGCTCGACGCCCGCCTCGGCGAGCGCTCCGGAGCGGCGGACGCCGCCGCGGCGTCGGAGGCCTTCGTGGCGAAGGTGGCGGAGGCGAGGGGCGCGGTGAGGGCCGGGTACGAGGACGACCTGAACACCGCGGCGGCCCTCGGCGCCCTCTTCGGCTTCGTGAAGGAGGCGAACACCTCGCTCGAGGCGGGCCAGCTCGGGCCGGCCGACGCGGCCGCCGCCCGGGCGTTCCTCCGGGAGGCGGACGGGGTACTCGGCGTCCTTCCCGAAGGGGCCGACGCCTCGCTCGAGGCGGAGGTCGAGGGGAAGATCGCCGCCCGCCAGGAGGCGCGAAAGCGCCGCGACTTCGCGGCGTCCGACGCGATCCGCGACGAGCTGGCGGCTCGTGGAATCCTCCTCGAGGACACGCCACAGGGAGTCCGCTGGAGGCGGAAGGGTTGACAGTTTCCGGGGGATCCCTCCAGAATCCTCGTCCGATGACGTTCGCACCGGTCCTCTGGCACTGGCATCACGAGTAGCGACGGCGAGCGACACCCGCTCGTCGGACGCGAGTCGTCCGAGGGCGCGGGGAGACAGAGAGAACCGCAAAGACCCCCTCGGACGACCGAGGGGGTCTTGTTTTGGGTCTCACAGCTCTCACGGCGGAGAAGACGCTCCTCCTCGCCTCGCTGGGCCGGGAGACGAACGCGGGACTGATCGAGGCGTCCCGCCTCGTCGATGCGAGGATCCCGGCCGTCGAGGTTCGCCTCGACGCGCTGCGCGAGGCCCCGGAGCCGTCGTCCCTCCGCGAGGCGTTCCGGGGCCGGACCCTCCTCGCCACACTCCGCTCGAGAAGCGAAGGGGGACGGTTCGAGGGAACGGCGGCCGAGGCTGCCGCGCACCTCCGCGCCGCGCTGGACGCCGGGTTCGACCTCGTCGACGTCGAGTACGCGCTCGCGGGGGGCGGCCTTCTGGACCTGCCGAAGGACCGTGTCGTCGTGTCGGCGCACGACGTCGCCGGGGTGCCGGAGGATCTCGAGGTGCGCGTGGAGCGGATGGAGTCGACGGGCGCGAGGTACGTGAAGGCCGTCGCGACGGCGCGCGGGCTCGACGACGCCCTCCGGCTCCTTCGCCTGCAGTCGTCCCGCGGCGAGGGCCGCCTCTCGGTGTTCGGTATGGGAGAAGCGGGGCTCGTCACGCGGGCCCTCTCGCCCTGCCTCGGCGCGGCCCTGTCGTACGGATCCGCTCTCCCGGGGGAGGCGACCGCCCCGGGCCAGCTCCTGGCGGCGGACCTCCTCGACGTCTACGCCGTGGGCCGCTCCCGGCGCGTCGGGGCGCTCTTCGCGCTCCTCGGCGGTCGCGTCTCGCACTCCTTCTCACCGGCGATCCACAACGCCGCGTTCGAGGCGCTGGGCCTTGCGGCGCTCTACGTTCCCGTCGCCCTCGGGTCGCTTCGCGAAGAGCTCCCGCGGCTCCGGGCGGCCCTCGAGGCCCTCGGCGTGCCACTGGCCGGGGCGTCGGTGACGATCCCGTTCAAGGAGGAGGCCGCGGCGCTCGCGGGGTGCGCGGCGGGCAGCGCGAGGAACACGCTCCTCTTCGGCGGGGACGGTGCCGTCTCCGGCGCAAACACCGATCGGGAGGCGCTCCTCGGAGCGATTCCCGCGGCGCCGGAATCGGGCGCCGCCCTCGTCCTCGGGGCGGGCGGAATGGCGCGCGCCGCCGTCGAGGCGCTCCGGGAGCGCGGCTGGGGTGTCGACGTCTGTGCCCGCACCCCGGCGCGCGCCGCGGCCCTCGCCTCCGGGTGCGGCGCGCGCGTCGTCGCGAATCCGGCGGCCTCCGGTCTCCCGTACGGAGTCGTCGTGAACGCCACTCCCCTCGGCCTCGACGAGGCCGACCCGCTTCCATGCGACGCCGCGCTCCTCGGGCCGGGCGTCCTGGCGCTCGATTCGCCCTATTGCCCCGGAGGAACCGCCTTCTCGCGTCAGGCCCGGCGCCGGGGCGCCCTCCTCGTCGACGGCTTCGCGCTCCTCCTTTCGCAGGCGGCCGGCCAGTCCGCCCTCTTCACCGGCCGCCCCGCCGACGCGGCGTCCCTCGCCGCGCGCCTTCCGGCCCGACTTCGCTCCCTTTTCGAGGTGAACCCGTGAGCTCTCCCTCCCCGAACCTTCCGCGCGGCGTCCAGGCGCTCCTCTTCGAGTCGGCCCAGCGCCGCCGGCGGGTCGAGGAGTCGGTGGTCCGCACTCTCGCGGACGCCGGATTCCGCGAGACGATCCTTCCGGTCCTCGACTTCGCGGCGCCTTACGACGGCGTCACGGCGGAAGGGGACGAGCGGCTCTACCGCTTCGTCGACCGCGGCGGCGAGCTCCTCGCGCTCCGCGCCGACTTCACGCCGATGGCGGCGCGCGTCGTCGCGCCGCGCCTCGCGGGCCTCCCGATGCCCGTGGCGCTCTTCTACCGTGGGGACGTCGTCCGCGACGAGCCGTCGGGCCTGGGCAAGCCCCGCGAGTTCGCGCAGGTGGGGGCGGAGCTCTACGGCGACGCCTCGTTCGAGGCGGATCTCCGGATGCTCCGGACGCTCCTCGACTCGGCGGCCGAGGTGCCGTCCGGGCGCCTCTGCCTGACGCTCGGCTGGGCGGGGCTTCTCCCGGCGCTCCTCGCCGCCATCGCGCCCGGCCTCGTGAACAGGAAGAAGGGCGCTCTCGAGCGGGCGCTCGCCGACGCCCGCGTCCGGCGCGTCGGAAGGCTCGAGGAGCGGCTCCGCGCGGGAGGGGCGACCGCGGCGCAGGCGGAGGAGGTCGCCTCCGCTCTCCTCTCCGGCTTCGATCCCGCCTCGCCGCTCTTCGACCTGCCCGTTCTCGCCGGGGCCGCGCGCTCCCTCGCCGCGGCCGCCGGCGCGGCTCGCGAGGCGAGGCCGGGCCTCGACGTCGTCGTCGACCTCGCCGGGACCCCCGAGGCGCCCTACTACACCGGGCTCACGGTCGCGTTGCACGCGCGCGGAGCCGGCGGGCCCCTCGGAGGCGGCGGGCGCTACGACGGTCTCCTCGGGCGCTTCGGGCCCCAGGCCCCGGCCGTCGGCTTCTGCATCGGCCTCGAGGCGCTCGCGACCGCGCTCGACACGCGGGACCAGGACGCCGCCTCGGCGCCCCGGCCCTTCCGGATCGCCACGGGCAAGGGGCGCCTCCTCGGAAAGACGCTCGACCTCCTTCGCGCCGCCGGCGTCGACTTCCCGGAGGGCGACGGGCGCCGCCTCCTCCTTCCCGACGGGAGCGGGCGCTTCGAGCTCCTCCTCCTGAAGGACGACGACGTGCCGACCTACGTCGCCTTCGGCGGCGCCGACGCGGGCTTCGTCGGGAGCGACCGGATCGAGGAGTCGGGGGAGGAGGTCTGCGAGCCTCTCGAGCTTCCCTTCGGTACCTGCCGGCTCGCTCTCATCGGGCGCGCCGGGGAGGAGTTCCGTCCGAACGGACACCCGGTCCGCGTCGGGACGAAGTACCGCAACGTCGCGGAGCGGTTCTTCGACTCGCGGAAGATCCCGCACGAGGTCGTCCCGCTCGCCGGATCCGTCGAGCTCGCCGCGGCGCTGAGGCTGACGGACGTCGTCGTCGACCTCATCGAAACCGGCTCGACGATGGCCGCCCACGGTCTCGTCGAGCTCGAGACGATTCTCCCGAGCCAGGCGACGTTCATCGTGGGAAGCCGGGCGCTCGTCGAGCGGCGCGCCGAGGTGGCGGGCCTCGTCGCCCGGCTCTCGGCGGAAGCCGCGAGAGGGACGCGGGAGACGAAAGAGACGAAGGAGATGAAAGAAGCGAAGGTGGCGGGAATGGAGAAGGGGGTGAAGACGTGCTGAAGGTCGCTTCCGTGACGTCGCGCGACGGCCGCGCCTCCCTCGCCGGCCTGCGGGCGCGGCGCCTTTCGCCCGACTTCGCCACGCTCCGGGACGCGCTTCCGATCGTCGAGGCCGTCCTCGCGGACGGAGCCCCGGCGCTCGCCCGATTCGTCGCCGAGCTCGACGGGGAGAAGATCTCCGGGAAGGGCCTCCTCGTCCGGCCGAAGCGCGAGAAGGACGTCGATCCGGCCTTCGCGTCGGCTTTCCGCCTCGCGAGGAAGAGGCTCGAGGCCTACCACCGGCGGCAGCTGCCGAAGGGCTTCTCCTTCCGCGACGCTCTCGGGGTGTCCTTCGTCGAGAAGCCCGTCCCGCACGAGGCCGTCGGCGTCTACGTCCCCGGCGGCCGGGCCTTCTATCCGTCTTCGCTCCTGATGGGCGTCGTCCCGTCGCGGGTCGCCGGGGTGACGCGGATCGTCGTGGCGACGCCACCCCGCGCGTTCCGACAGAGCCGCGAGCTGCGGTGGGCGCTCGCCGAGCTCGGGGTCGACGAGGTCCTCCTCGCCGGCGGGGCGCACGGCATCGCCGGCCTCGTCTCGGTGGCGCGCTGCACGAAGGTCGTCGGCCCCGGGAACCGCTGGGTTGCCGCCGCCAAGCACCTCGTCTCGGGCCTCGTCTCGATCGACCTGCCGGCGGGGCCGTCGGAGGTCCTGATCCTGGCGTCCGCGGGAGCGGACCCCGCGCGGGTCGCGGCCGACCTCCTCGCGCAGGCCGAGCACGACCCCGATGCCGTCTGCCTCCTCTTCACCGAACGGATCGCCCTCGCGAAGGCCGTGAGCGCCGAGGTCTCCCGGCAGCTGGCCGGGCTGCCGACGGCCGCGACGGCCCGCGCCTCGCTCGAGGCGAATGGCTGCGCCCTCGTCTTTCCGTCCCTTCCGGCCGCGGCGAAGGAAGGGGCCGCCTTCTGCGCCGAGCACGTCCAGCTGATGGGGCGCGCGGCGGAGCGTTTCGCCCCGCTCTTCACCGCGACCTCGGGAGCCGTCTTCGTCGGCGCCGACACGCCGACGGCCTTCGGCGACTACCTCGCCGGCCCGAACCACGTCCTTCCGACCGGCGGCGCCGCGCGGAGCTTCTCGGGCCTTTCCGTCCGCGACTTCTTCCGCTGGGGCCGCAGCGTCTCTGTGCCGGCCGCCGCGGCCCGGAGGCTCGGGCCTGCCGCCGCGACGCTCGCGCGGTTCGAGGGGCTCGAAGGGCACGCCCGCTCGCTCGACCTGAGGTCGAAGCGATGACGTGCGACCCGCTCGCCGCAGTGCGGCCCGGGATCCGCGCCCTTCGCGCGTACCGGTTCGATCCGGTGCCGGGGGGGCTCCGCGCCAAGCTCGATTTCAACGAGAGCCCGGCCGACGTCCCGGCCGAAGCGAAGGACGCCGCCCTGGCGGCGCTCCGGACGCGGCGCTTCGCGCACTACCCCGAGTTCGGCTCCCTGCGGCTCCGGTCCGCGCTCGCCGCCTCGGCGGGGCTCTCGCCGGAGCAGGTCGTCCCGGCGAACGGCTCGGGCGAGGCGATCCTGGCCGCCGTCTCGGTCTTCGCCGGCTGTGGCGGCTCGCTCCTGCTGGCGCCCCCGGTCTTCTCCCTCTACGTGCAGATGGCCGGAATCGCCGGCGCCCGCGTCGCGGCGGTCCCCCTCGCGGGAGACGACTTCCGGCTCGACGAGGAGGCGTTCCTGGCGCGGGCGGCGGAAGGGGAGCGGACGGTGCCGCTCCTCTGCTCGCCGAACAACCCGACCGGCGGAACGGTCTCGCGGGCCTTCGTCCGCCGCCTCTGCTCCGTCGCACCGGTCGTCCTCCTCGACCAGGCCTACGTCGACTTCTCGGAAGAGGAGGACGACCTCCTCCCTCTCCTCGCCGAGCTCGGCAACCTCGTCCTTTTCCGGACCCTCTCGAAGGCGTACTCGATCGCCGGGCTGCGCGTCGGCTACGCCGCGGCGCGGCCCGACGTGGCCGAGGAGATCGCGAAGGCGATTCTCCCGTTCAGCGTCGACCTCGGGGCCGAGGAGATCGCCCTCTCGGTTCTCGCCCGCTCCGAGGAGGTCCGGGCCCGCTGCCGTGCGATCGCCCTCGAGCGCGAGCGGGTCGCGGCGGCGCTCGGAGCGCTCGGGGCCCGGGTCGCGCCGTCGCGCGCCAACTTCCTCTTCTTCGTTCCGCCGGACGGGGACGGGGAGCGCGTCTTCCGCGACCTCCAGGCGCGGGGGGTCCTCGTTCGCGACCAGACGGCGGCCGTCGCCGGAGCGCTTCGCGTAACGATCGGGACTCCCGGGGAGAACGATATTTTCCTTACGACTTTGAAGGAGGTCCTGTGAGACGCACCGCCGAGGTGAACCGGACGACGAAGGAGACGGCGATCGCGCTGTCGCTCGACCTCGACGGGACGGGGGAGGCGCGGGTGTCGACGCCGGTCGGCTTCCTGACGCACATGCTCGAGGCCGTGGCGAAGCACGCCCGGTTCGACCTCGTCGTCCAGGCCTCGGGCGACGTCCACGTCGACGCCCACCACACCGTCGAGGACGTGGGCCTCGCGCTCGGCGAGGCGCTCGATCGGGCGCTCGGCGACCGGGCCGGGATCGCCCGCTTCGGCCACTCGTACGTCCCGCTCGACGAGGCGCTCGCGCGGAGCGTCGTGGACCTGTCGGGACGCCCCTACGTGGTCTTCGAGGCGCCGTCGACGCCGGAGCTGCAGTTCGTAACGCGGGACTTCCCTTTCGCCCTCGTCGAGGAGTTCTGGAAGTCGGCCGCGTTCCGCGGGAAGCTGAACCTGCACGTCGACGTCCTGCGCGGCCGCAACGCGCACCACGCGGCCGAAGCGGTCTTCAAGGCGACCGCACGCGCCCTCCGCCTGGCCGTCGCACGGACGGAGGCGACCGTCCTCTCGACGAAGGGAACCCTCACGGCATGACGCGCGTCGCTCTCCTCGACTACGGAGTGGGAAACGTCGGCTCCGTGAGGCGCGCCCTCGAGCGGCTCGGGGCCGAGGTCGTCCAGACGTCCGACCCGGGGGTCGTCGCCTCGTCGTCGCGCGTCGTCCTGCCGGGCGTCGGCGCGTTCGCTCCGGCGCGCCGGAGCCTCGAGGTTTCGGGCCTCGAGGCGGGGCTGCGTTCCGCGCTCGACGGCGGGGCGAGGCTCCTCGGCCTCTGCCTCGGCTTCCAGCTCCTCTTCGACGCGAGCGAGGAGTTCGGCACGACGCCGGGCCTCGGCCTCCTGCGGGGCCGCGTCGCTCCCTTCCCGCCCGGTGCGCGCGTCCCGCACGTCGGGTGGAACCGCCTCGAGACGGAGAGTGCGGCCGAAGGGCCGCTCCTCGCCAGGCTGCCCCGGGGGACCTACGTCTACTTCGTCCACTCGTTCCGCCCGGAAGGGGTCGACCCTGCCGACGTCGCGGCGTGGTGCGACCACGGCGGTCGTTTCGTCGCGGCCGCCCGGCGCGGCAACGTCTGGGGCTGCCAGTTCCACCCCGAGAAGTCGTCGGCGGCGGGAAGGCGAATCCTCGAGAACTTCCTTTCGGAGGCCGCGTGATCGCGCTCTGGCCCGCCATCGACCTTATGGGAGGCAAGGTCGTCCGGCTCCTTCACGGCGACCCGTCGCAGAAGACGGTCTACGAGGAGCGCGCCGTGGAGGTCGCCGTCCGCTTCGCGGCGGAGGGCGCCGACGGGATCCACGTCGTCGACCTCGACGCGGCCTTCGGGACGGGCGGCAACGCCGGTCCGATCTCCGAGATCATCGCGGCCTCGCCCGTTCCGGTGGAGGTCGGCGGAGGCCTGCGCGACAGGGCGGCCCTCGAAGCGGCGCTCTCCTCTCCCGTCGCCCGCCTCGTCCTCGGAAGCCTCCCGTTCCGCGACCCGGAACTCTTTGCTGAGCTCGTCGCCGCCCACGCGGAGCGCCTCGTCGTCGCGCTCGACTGCAAGGAGGGGCGCCCGACGATCCACGGCTGGGTCGAGGACGCCGGGGCGGGAGACGCCGCCGGGGTCGCACGCCGCCTCGCGGCGATGGGCGTGCGCACGCTCCTCGTCACCGACGTCGCCCGGGACGGCGCGATGACGGGTCCGAACCTCGAGCTTCTCTCCGCCGTCCGCGCCGTCTTCGGGGGCGAGATCCTCGCCTCGGGCGGGATGCGCGGCGAGGAGGACCTCGCTCCGGTCGCCGCCACGCTCGCGGGCGGGCCGTCCGGAGCGATCTTCGGCCGGGCCCTTCACTCAGGCGCGACGACCGTCGCCCGGCTCGCGGCGGCCCGCGCCGCCCTCCGGGAGGTGACCTCGTGAGCCTCGCCGTCCGTGTCATCCCGTGCCTCGACGTCGCCGGAGGCCGCGTCGTGAAAGGGCTCAAGTTCGAGAACCTGCGCGACGCGGGAGACCCGGTGGAGGCCGCCCGGCGCTACGAGGCCGAAGGGGCGGACGAGCTCTGCTTCCTCGACGTCGCCGCCTCGAACGAGGAGCGTGGAACGCTCGTCGGCCTCGTCGCGCGCGTCGCCGACGTCCTCTCGATCCCCTTCACCGTCGGAGGCGGCGTCCGTTCCGTCGAGGACGCAGGGGCGCTCCTTCAGGCCGGGGCCGACCGCGTCACGGTCAACACCGCCGCCGTCGCCGATCCCGGTCTCGTCACGCGGCTGGCGGAGCGGTTCGGCTCGCAGTGCGTCGTCGTCGCCGTCGACGCGAAGCGGCTCGGTGAGCGATTCGTCGTCTCGACGCACGGCGGGCGGCGGATCACGGAAATCGAGCTCGCCTCGTGGGTCGCCGAGGTGACGACGCGCGGCGCGGGAGAGATCCTCCTCACGTCGATGGACGCCGACGGAACCCTCGCGGGGTTCGATCTGGCGATGCTGAAGGTGGCGCGGTCGGCGACATCCGTCCCGATCGTCGCCTCCGGGGGAGCGGGCACGCTGACGCACTTCGCTCCGGCAGTCCTCGAAGGGGGGGCGGACGCGGTCCTGGCAGCGTCCATCTTCCACGACCGGACCTTTTCCGTGGGTCAGGTCAAGCGGGCTCTCGCGAAGGCCGGGGTGCCGGTACGGCCGGCCGTCCCGGCCGGGCTCGAAAGGGTCGTCTTCGACGCGAAAGGTCTCGTCCCCGTCGTCGTTCGCGACGAGCGAAGCGGGGACGTCCTGACTCTCGCCTGGGCAAACGAGGAGGCGCTCGCGCTCACCGTCGAGACGCGCCTCTCCCACTTCTGGAGCCGCTCGCGCCGCGAGCTCTGGAAGAAAGGCGAGACCTCGGGGAACGTCCAGCGCGTCGTCCGCGTCTCGGTCGACTGCGACCGCGACGCCGTCCTCTACGACGTCGAGCCGGCGGGGCCTGCCTGCCACACGGGCGCCGCGACCTGCTTCACGCCGATCGAGGCGACCCCCGCCCGCGTGGCGGCCGCCGCCGGAACCGCGCGACCCGGGCCGGTCGACACGCTCGACCTCGGCCCGCTCTTTGCGGTCGTCGCCGCACGGAAGGCCAGCCCCGAGCCCGGCTCGTACACGAACCGCCTCCTCGACAAGGGGATCGAGAAGTGCGCCCAGAAGGTCGGGGAGGAGGGCGTCGAGACGGCCCTGGCGGCGGTGACGCGCGACGACGCGGGCCTGGCTGCGGAGATCGCCGACCTGATGTATCACGTCGTCGTCCTGATGGCCGCGCGGGGGCTTCCGGCCGGGGCGGTCGCGGCGGAGCTCGCCGCACGGCGCGGAACGCGCCGGGAGGAGAAGTAATGGCGAAACCTGAGGCCCGGACGCTCGTCGTCCTCGAGCGTCCCGCCGACCTGACGACCCCGGTGTCGGTCATGCGGACGCTCCTCGCGGGCGACGACCCCTGCTTCCTCCTCGAGTCGGTCGAGGGGGGCGCCCGCGTCGCGCGGTGGTCCTTCCTCGGGACCGCTCCCGAGCGCTCGTTCAGCGGGGCCGACGGCGATCCGTTCGACCTCCTGCGCGGAGTCGTCCGCGCGGAGGCGCGCGCCCTGCCGGCGGCGGACGGTTTCGGGGACGACCTTCCCCCGTTCACGGGCGGGGCGGTCGGCTTCGCCGGCTACGACGCCGTGAGGCGGCTCGAGCGGCTCCCGTCGACGAACCCGGACCCCGTGGGCCTCCCGGACGCCTGGTTCGGCGTCTTCGAGACGGTCCTGGCGTTCGACCACGTCCGGCACCGGCTCCTCTTCCTCGGCCACGCGCGCCCGGGGGAGGAGACCGCGGTGAGGATGCGGCTCTCGACCCTCGCGGCACGCGTCGAGGCGGGCCGGGTGCACGGCGGAAAGCCCGCGCGGCTGGTGGGCCCGTGGGAGGAGTCGCTCCCGCGACGCGCCTACGTCGCGAGCGTCGAGCGGGCAAAGGAGCACATCCGTGCGGGCGACGTCTTCCAGGTCGTCCTCTCGCGCCGCTGGTCGGCGGCCGTGGAGGGGGACACGTTCTCGATCTACCGCGCTCTCCGGCGCGTCAGCCCGTCGCCGTACCAGTACTACCTCCGGACGCCCGACGCCGTGATCTTCGGCGCCTCGCCCGAGCGTCTCGTGAGGGCCGGCGACGGCGAGGTCGAGACGATCCCGCTCGCCGGGACGCGCCGGCGCGGCGCGACCCAGGAGGAGGACCTCGCCCTGGCGCGCGACCTTCTGAACGACGAGAAGGAACGCGCCGAGCACGTGATGCTCGTCGATCTCGGCCGCAACGACCTCGGACGGATCGCCGCCCCCGGTACCGTCCGGGTCCGCGACTTCTTCACCGTCGAGCGCTTCTCCCACGTGATGCACCTCGCCACCCGCGTGACGGGGAAGCTCGCCGACGGCAGGGACGCCGTCGACGCCCTGGGCGCGACGTTCCCCGCCGGGACGCTCACGGGAGCACCGAAGATCCGGGCGATGGAGATCATCGAGGACCTCGAGCCGGTGCGGCGCGGCGCGTACGGGGGAGCCGTGGGCTACCTCGACTTCGCGGGGCACCTCGACATGGCGATCGGCATCCGGACGGCGGTCGTGAAGGACGGCGTCCTTCACGTCCAGGCGGGAGCGGGCATCGTCGCCGACTCGCGCCCCGAGGCCGAGGCGGACGAGTGCGAGAGCAAGGCGTTCGCGCTGATGCGCGCCGTGGACGCGGCGAAGGAGTACGAGCCGTGATTCTCGTCGTCGACAACTACGACTCCTTCACCTACAACCTCGTCCAGGTCCTCCAGACCCTCCACGGAGACGTCCGGGTCGTCCGTAACGACGCGATGACGGCCGCGGAGGCCGTCGCGCTCGGCCCTTCGCGGATCGTCATCTCGCCCGGTCCGGGGCGTCCCGAGGACGCAGGGATCAGCGAGGAGGTCATCCGCCAGAGCGGGGAGATCCCGCTCCTGGGCGTCTGCCTCGGGCACCAGGCGCTCGGGAACGTCTTCGGCGCCTCGGTCGTGAGGGCGCCCGTCCTGATGCACGGAAAGACGTCGGAGATCCGCCACGACGGGGCGGGGATCTACGCGGGCCTCGGCAACCCGTTCGTCGCCACGCGCTACCACTCCCTCGTCGTCGAGCGCGCGAGCGTCCCGGGGTGCCTGGAGGTGACGGCCCAGACCTCGGACGGGCTCGTCATGGGCCTTCGCCACCTCTCGCGGCCCCTCGTAGGGGTTCAGTTCCACCCCGAGTCGATCCTGACGCTCGAGGGCGAGCACCTCCTGAAGAACTTCGTCGAGAGAGGCGTCGGGTGAGCGACCTGCAGCGCGCGCTGAGGTCGGTGATGGACGGCCGGACGCTCGAGAGGGACGAGGCTCGGCTCGCGGTGGACGAGATGCTGAACGAGGGCTTCTCGACCGTCCGTGCCGCGGCCCTTCTGGCGGCGATGGCCCGGCGCGGAGAGGCGTCCGCCGAGGTCGCCGGCTTCGTCGACGCGCTTCGGGCTCGGGCGACCGCGGTCCCGGTGCCGGCGGAGCTGGCGGATCGGTCCGTCGACGTCTGCGGGACGGGTGGGGACGGACAGGGGACGTTCAACGTATCGACGACGTCGGCGTTCGTCGTCGCGGGGGCGGGCATCCCGGTCGCCAAGCACGGGAACCGGGCCGTCTCCTCCGCCAGCGGCTCGGCCGACGTGCTGGCGGCGCTCGGCGTGCGGATCGACATGCCTCCTCCGGCCGCCGCCCGGGCGCTCGCCGAGGCGAACGTGACGTTTCTCTTCGCGCCGGCCTACCACCCGGCGATGAAATCCGTGGGGCCGATGCGGCGCGAGCTCGGGATCCGCACCGCCTTCAACCTCGCCGGGCCGCTCGCGAACCCCGTCGGCGTGAAGCGGCAGCTCGTCGGCGTGGACCGTCCGCTCCGTGTCCCGGTCCTGGCGCACGCCCTCGCGGCGCTGGGCGCCGAGCACGCGCTCGTCGTCTCCAACTCGGGGACGGGGGACGAGCTCCTGCCGCACGGCCTGACGGTCGTCGCGGAGGTCTTCTACGGAGAGGTCCGCCTCGAGGAGTGGACGGCGGCGACGTTCGACCTTCCCGAGCGCGACCCGCGCGACATGGCGGGCGGGGACGCGGAGACGAACGCCGGGATTCTCCGGGCCGTCCTCGAGGGTGAGAAGGGGCCGCGCCGCGACGCGGTCCTGATGAACGCCGCCGCCGCGCTTCTCGTTTCCGGAATCGCCCTCGACCTCGGCGACGGAATGGCCCGTGCGGCCGCGTCGGTCGATTCGGGCGCGGCGCGCCGGGCGCTCGCGACGCTCGCGGCGATCTCGCAGGGGGAGTCGTGAGCGTCCCGTCGATCCTCGCGGAGATCCTCGCGGCCCGACGGCGGCGCCTCGCGGCGGGAGAGCTCGCGCCGCGAGGGGCGGCGGCGATCCCGTCCGATGGCGCGCGGTTCCTCGCGGCGCTGGGAGGAGGCGGCCCGCGCGTGATCGCGGAGGTCAAGCACCGCTCCCCCTCGGCCGCCACCATCCTTCCCGATCCGGCCGCGGCCCTTCCCGCCGTCGCGCGGGCCTACCGCCGCGCGGGGGCCGCTGCGATCTCCGTCGTCACCGAGCCCGACTTCTTCGGCGGCGAACTGGCGTGGCTCCCCGAGGTGAAGCGGATCTCGGGTCTTCCTGTCCTGATGAAGGACTTCGTCGTCGACGAGGTCCAGCTCGACCTCGCGCTCTCGCTCGGGGCCGACGCCGTTCTCCTGATCGTCGCGGCGCTCGAGGACGAGACCCTCGTCCGGCTGCATCGGGCCGCCCGGGAGCGGGGCCTCGCCGTCCTCGTCGAGGCGCACGACGGGGAAGAGGTCGACCGGGCGCTCGCCGCGGGCGCGGAGATCGTGGGGCTGAACGCGCGCGACCTCCGGACGTTCCGGGTGGACTTCGATCGCGTCGTCGCGCTCGGTCGCTCCGTTCCCGCGAGCGTCGTCCGCGTCGCCGAGAGCGGCATCCACGCCCCGGCGGACGTGGAGCGCCTCGCGGCGGCCGGCTTCGACGCGTTCCTCGTCGGGGAGTCGCTCCTTCGCTCCGGAGACCCGGCGCGCGCGCTGCGCGCCCTCCGGGGCGAGGGGACGACCGAGGTGAAGGTCTGCGGTGTCACGCGCGAGGAGGACCTCGCGACCGCCGAGGCGCTCGGCGCGGACTGGATCGGCCTCAACCTCTCGTCCCGCTCGCCGCGCCGCGTGAGCGTCGAGAGGGCGCGGGCGCTCTGCGAGGCGAGCCGCTTCGCCAGGGGCGTCGTCGCCGTCGTCGCGGGGAGCTCCGTCTCCGAGGCGGAGGCGATCGTCGCCGGGGTGCGGCCCGACGCCCTCCAGTGGCACGACGACTATCCCGGGCGCTCGGGCCTCGACGTCCCCGTTCCGGTGTGGCAGGCCGTGAGAGTGGGCCGGGATTCGCTGGAAGAGGCCGCGTCGTGGCCGGCGGACGTTCTCCTCCTCGACGCGGCCCACGCGTCGCTCGCGGGGGGGACCGGCGAAACGTGGGATTGGAGCCTCCTTTCTCACTTCCCGGCGACGCGACGGCTCTTCGTGGCGGGGGGACTCTCGCCCCGGAACGTGGCGAGCGCGGTTTCGGCGTGCACGCCGGCGGGCGTCGACGTCGCTTCGGGCGTCGAGAGCGCCCCGGGGATCAAGGACCCGGCCAGGCTCGCGGCGTTCGTCGCGGCGGTCCGGCAGGGGAATCGGGTGAACCAGGTGGAACGGGAGAAGGGGAGGACCGGTGGCTGAAAAGTTCGTGGTTCCCGAGGCCGACGCATCGGGGCGGTTCGGTGAGTTCGGCGGTCGGTTCGTCCCCGAGACGCTGATGGCGCCCGTCGAGGAGCTGACCCGCGCCTACGCGAAGGCGCGCGCCGACGCCTCCTTCCGTCGCGAGCTGCACGAGCTCCTGACGACCTACGCGGGCCGCCCGACGCCCCTGACCGAGGCGCGCCGCCTCTCTGCCGAGCTGGGAGCGCGGATCTTCCTCAAGCGCGAGGACCTCCTCCACACGGGCGCGCACAAGATCAACAACGCCCTCGGGCAGGTGCTCCTGGCGAAGCGGATGGGGAAGAGCCGCGTCATCGCCGAGACCGGCGCCGGGCAGCACGGCGTCGCGACGGCGACGGCGGCGGCGCTCATGGGCCTCCCCTGCGTCGTCTACATGGGATCGGTCGACATCGAGAGGCAGGCGCTGAACGTCTACCGGATGCGCCTCCTCGGGACGAAGGTCGTCGCCGTCGAGTCCGGCTCGAAGACGCTGAAGGACGCCATCAACGAGGCGATGCGCGACTGGGTGGCGAACTACGGCGACACGCACTACGTCCTCGGCTCGGTCCTCGGCCCGCACCCCTACCCGCGGATGGTCCGGGATTTCCACGCCGTCATCGGGCGCGAGACGCGCCTGCAGGCGCGGAAGGTCCTCGGCGGAAAGCTCCCCGATCTCCTGGTCGCCTGCGTCGGCGGCGGCTCGAACGCGATCGGCCTCTTTCACGCGTTCCTCGCCGACGCCGGGGTCGAGCTCGTCGGCGTCGAGGCCGGCGGACGCTCTGCCGCTCCCGGCGAGCACGCGGCCCGCTTCGGGCCGGGTCGCGTCGGCGTCCTGCACGGGACCCGGACCCTCGTCCTCGCCGACGACGACGGGCAGATCCTCCCGACGCACTCCGTTTCCGCGGGCCTCGACTACCCTGCGGTCGGTCCCGAGCACGCGAACCTCGCCGCGCTCGGACGGACGCGATACGAGAGCGTCACCGACGACGAGGCTCTCGCCGCGTTCCACGCCCTTTCGGAGAAGGAGGGGATCATCCCCGCCCTCGAGTCCGCGCACGCCGTTGCCTGGGTCCTGCGCGAGGCGCGGAAGCGGCCCGGCTCGACCATCGTCATCGGCCTTTCCGGACGCGGCGACAAGGACGTCCCGAGCGTGGCGCGCCTCGAAGGCCTCGAAGGGCTGGCGGGGGTGGCGTCGTGAGCGGGCGGATCGCACGCGCGTTTACGCGATCCGCGCGCGAACGGCGCGCGGCGCTCATCGTCTTCGTCGAGGCGGGGGACCCGTCGCTCGAGGTGACCCAGCGCCTTCTCCCGGCCCTCGCCGAGGCGGGTGCCGACGTCGTCGAGCTCGGTGTCCCGTTCTCCGATCCGATCGCCGACGGGCCCGCGATCCAGCGGGCGAGCGAGCGCTCGCTCGCGGCGGGGACGCGCCTGACGGGAGTCCTGGACCTCGTCGCCCGCGCCCGCGCCGGGGGGCTCGACGTTCCCGTCGTCCTCTTCGGCTACGCGAACCCCGTCCTGGCGATGGGGGAGGCCGCGTTCGCCTCGCACGCGGCGGAGGCGGGCGTCGACGGAGCCCTCGTCACCGACCTTCCCCCGGAGGAGGGGCAGGCGTTCGCCTCGACCCTTCGCGCCACGCGCCTCGACCCGGTCTTCCTTCTCGCGCCCACTTCGCCGCCGCGGCGCGTGAAGATCGTCGGACGGCTTTCGCGCGGGTTCGTCTACGTCGTCTCGCGGCCCGGAGTCACCGGAGTCCGGGCGGACGTTCCCGAAGGGCTGGCGGAGCTCGTCTCTCGCGTGAAGGCGGGCGTGGGCCGGCTTCCGGTCGCCGTCGGCTTCGGCATCTCCAGCCCCGAGCAGGTCGCGGCGGTCGCGCGGATCGCCGACGGCGTCGTCGTCGGCAGCGCCGTCGTTCTCGCCATGGAGGGCGCGGTCGCCGCGGGAGAGGATCCGGTCGCGGCCGCCGCGGCGCTCGTCAGGCGACTCGCCGCCGCGACGGGACGATAATCGGAGGTGTGAACGGGGGCCCTCCGGACGCGCCGGATCGCGCGTCGCTCACGACCGCGCTCGTGCGGGCCGATCGGGCGGCGCTGGCGGCCTTCGTCCGCGAGAACGTCTCGCGTCTCTCCGAATCCGACGTCCTGCGCTGCCTTCGCCACCCGTATTCGGGGGAGGCGGTCGTCGCCGAGGTCCTGGCGGCGCCGGGGCTCCTGTCGAGCCGCGAGGTTCGCAAGGCCGTGGCGCTCCATCCGGCGGCGCCGCGCGCCGAGGCGCTGCGCCTCCTCGAGGACCTCCCGTGGCGCGACCTGGTCGACGTGGGCCGGGAGGCGCGGACTCCGGCTCCGGTGCGGTCCTCGGCGAACCGTCGCATCCTGGAGAAGCTTCCGAAGCTCTCTCTCGGGGAGAAGGCGGCTCTCGCGCGGATCGCCGACCGGGCGCTCGTCGGGCCGCTCCTGGACGACGGGGAAGTGGACGTGCTGGCAGCACTCCTCTCCAACCCGCGTCTCGTCGAGGAAGACCTGACCGCCTGGCTTCTCGTCCGGCACCCGAAGGAAGGTTCGCTGGTCCACCTGGCGTCGAACGAGCGCTGGATGGCGCGCACGGCGGTTCGAACGGCCGTTCTCCTCTCTCCGAGAACGCCGAGGGCCATCTCCCTGTCGCTCCTGCGGGCTTCCGTGCGCTCGGTCCTGGAGCGGCTCTCGATGGATCCTTCCGCCGACCCGCTGCTCGCCGCCTGCGCCCGCACCCTCCTCGAGAGCCCGGTGTCAAGAGCGGATTGACAGCTCTTCTCGGGAGGTGTAATCTCTTGTATCCGGGAGGGTTATAGGTTACCGGTGGAGACTCCCCAGGAATTCGGCGAAGAGCTGCGGCGGGAACGCGAGCTCAGAGAGGTCACCCGCGAACAGCTCGCGGAGGTGACGAAGGTCTCCGTGCGTCAGATCGAGGCTCTCGAGGCGGGCCGCTTCGAGCTCCTCCCCGCACGGGTCTTCGCGAGAGGTTTCGTCCTCGCCGTTGCCCGGCACCTCGGCCTCGACGCGGAGCGGTCCGCGGCCGCTTTCAACCACGTTCACGAGGGGTGGTCGGCCGAGCGGGAGAAATCGTCGGCGAGCGGCGCCGAATCCTCCCCCTCTCAAAGGATCCGCCTCTCCCGGCCCCGCAAGAACGTCTCTCTGAACACCACCGCGCTCGGCGTTGCCGTGGCGCTCGTCCTCGCCCTTCTCACCGGCGTCGCTGCCGTCCTGAAGGGAAGAGCGGGTGCGCCGGATGGGGCCGTCGCGCGCGGCGAGACTCCCGTCGAGGCGACCCCGGTCCCGGATGCTCTCCGTCTCCCGCCGGCCATCGCGGCGGACGTCGTTCCCGTCCCGTCCGAGCTCCCGCTCGTCGAGCCGGCCGCCGCCAGGCCCGTCCTGGCGCCCGCTCCCTCGGGCACGAGCCGGATTCTCACGCTGACGTTCAGCGAAGACTGCTGGACCGAGGTGAAGGTCGACGGGCGACCCGTCGCAGCCGAGCTGTTTCGCAAGGGGACGAAGCGGCGTTTCGAGGGCGGGCGCACCTTCGAGCTGACGCTCGGCAACGCGGGCGGAGTCGTCGTCGACGTCGACGGCGCAGCGATCGGCGTGGTCGGTCAGCTCGGGCAGGTCGTGAAGAACTTCGTCATCGGTGAGCCCGGCGCGGTCTCCGGGCCCCAGGGCGGCTGACCCCCCGCGCTCTGGCGTAAGCTCCCGACTGCAATGTCTTCGGACGGTCCAGGCCTCGACATCCTCGCGTCGATCGAGAACGGCCAGGCGCCCCGCCGGATCCTCGAGTTCGCTGCGCGCGGGTTCGTGCCCCTCTCCCCGTCCGAGCTCGTCCGGGCCGTCGGGTCGATGCTCGCGCAGGGGGACGCAGAGCTTTTGCCTCTCTGCGAGGAGACGTTCCGGACGTTCGACGTCCCGTCGCTCCTCGGTGCGGTTCGGATGCCGGAATCCCGGCCCGAGCAGCTCGAGGCCATCTCCCTTCGCACCCACGAGCGGAAGGTCCTGGAAGGAATCCTCCAGCATCGTTCCGTCGCGACCTCGACGCTCGTCCGGCTCGCCCGTCACATCGAGCCGGACCTGCAGGACGTCCTCGTCACGAACCAGGCGCGCCTTCTCGAAGCGCCGGAGATCGTCGAGAGCCTCTTCGAGAACCCTGACCTCTCCACGGACATCCGGCGGCGTGCCGACGAGTTCCTCGAGGAGTTCTTCCTCAAGAAGGAGCGCGAGCGCGGGGCGCCGCTTCTCGAGGCAGAGGAGGCAGGGGAGGCCGAGGAGGCCCCCGGGCAGGCTCCCGGCGGGGCTGCGGCCGCCCCGGCCGCCTCGCCCGCCAGCAGCGCGGCCGCGGCCGCACCCGGCGAGGACGAGCCTTCGAAGGATCTCGTCGTTCGCCTCACCTCGCTCACCGTCTCGCAGCGGGTCCGCGTCGCCTTCCGGGGGAATCGCGAGGAACGCCTGTTCCTCGTCCGGGACCCGAACCGGCTCGTCTCGACGGCCGTCCTGAAGTCGCCGAAGACCAACGAGGCGGACGCCGAGGCGATCGCGAACATGAAGAGCGTCTCGGAAGACGTCCTGCGCTCGGTGGCCCTGCGGCGGGAGTGGATGAAGAAGTACAGCCTGATGGCGGCGATCGTCAGGAACCCGCGTTCCCCGATCGACGTGACCCTCCCGCTCATCCTGCGCCTCGCGCAGCGGGACCAGACGGCCCTTTCGACGGACCGGAACGTTCCCGAGGCCGTCAGGGTGACGGCGAAGCGAATCGTGCAGCGTCGTCAGCTCTAGGCTGGCCCCTCCTTCCGCGCCGGGTCGCGCGGGCCGCTTGAGTTTCTGCATGCCGCCGTGTGAGAATTTCGCTACTGTCTGCGCAAGGGGGCCCGGAAGGCACGAGCCGATCGGTACGCTGTGACGAACTATTACGAGATTCTCGGGGTGGGCCGTGACGCCTCCGAGGAGGTCATCAGGGGCCGATTTCGAGCCCTGGCGCGGGATGCCCACCCGGACCGGTTCACCGACGCGGAGAAGAAGGCGACCGCCGAATCCCGGTTCCAGATCCTCACGGAGGCGGTGAACGTCCTGACGAACGCGCAGCGCCGCAAGGCCCACGACTTCGATCTCGACAAGGGCTCGGGGGGTGCGGCCTTCGACCCCGCCGGCATCGCGAAGGTCTACCTCGCCAAGGGAGTCAAGGCCTATCGCGAAGGGGACCTGTCCACCGCCTTCCAGCAGTTCGACCTTTCCGTCCGCCACTGGGGCAAGGACGCCAAGGCGCTTCACTACCTCGCCCTGGTCTGCAGCCGGATCCCGGGCAAGGCCCGGAGGGGCGTGGAGGTCGTGGAGGCCGCGCTGAAGCTCGACCCGGAGAACGGGGCGGTCCACCGGGAGGCCTCGCGTCTCTACCTCCAGGTGGGCCTCCGGACCAAGGCGGAAAGACACCTGCAGGAGGCCCTCAGCAGGATTCCCGACGACGGCGACCTCCAGAAGCTGGCCACCGAGCTGCGCCCCCCGTCCGAAAACAAGGGATTCCTTGGCGGGCTGTTCGGGCGGAAGGGCTAGAATCCGCTCGTGGCTCTCAATGCATTTGGTCTCACCGACGTCGGCCGGAAGAGGAAGCACAACGAGGACGCCTATCTGCTCGACGCCGAGAGGGGTCTCTTCGTCGTCGCGGATGGCATGGGCGGACACGCCGCCGGCGAGGTGGCCTCCCGCCTGACGGTCGAATCGATCCAGGAATTCATCTCCGGCACGGAGGACGACCACGACAACACGTGGCCGTTCGGCTACAACAACCGCTACTCCGTCGACGGCAATCGACTCAGCACGGCGGTCGAGCGTGCCAACGAGAAGGTGATGCGCGCCGTCGTGAACCGTCCCGAGCTGAAGGGAATGGGGACGACGGTCGTGGCCGCCCTGTTCGACGAGAAGAGGGCGACGCTCGTTCACGTCGGAGACAGCCGCGCCTACCTCCTGCGCGACGCCGAGCTGCGCCGGCTGACCGATGACCACTCGTGGGTGCAGGAGCAGGTCAACGCGGGGATTCTCTCGGAAGAGGAAGCCCGGAGCCATCCGCTCAAGAACGTCGTCACCCGTGCTCTCGGCGGGGGGATGCACGTCGCGGTCGACCTGATCGAGATCCCCGTCGGGGGAGGCGACAGGTTCCTCCTCTGCTCCGACGGCCTCACGGGAATGGTGTCGGACGAGGAGATCACGAGCGCCCTTTCGTCTACGCGAACGCTCGAGGAGATCACCCGCGGGCTCATCGACCTCGCCAACGAGCGGGGGGGCGTGGACAACATCACGGCGATCGTCGTCGAGGTGAAGTCCGTTCGTCCGGCCGAACCGGCGAAAAAGCCCGCCGATATTTCGCGCGAGAAGACCGCGGTCTCCCACCGGGCCGCTTCGGTGAGCGACGAGGACATCACCCCGAGGGAAGGGGTCGAGATTCCGGTGATCGACAAGAGCGCCGACGAGCAGGCCCCGAAGCCCGCCGAGACGTCCGGGACTCCCGAAAAGCAGGAATGACCGTCGACCCCGCATCGGCGCCGGCCCTGCCGGCGCCGATGCCGGCGGCTAGACGTTGAAACGGACGTGGAGGACGTCTCCGTCCTTCGCGACGTATTCCTTCCCCTCGAGCCTGAGCTTCCCCTTCGTCCGGCAGTCGGCGAGCGAGCCGAGGTCGAGGAGCTCCTCGACGGGCACCACTTCGGCCCGGATGAAGCCGCGGGCGAGATCGGAGTGGATCGTCCCGGCGCACTCCACGGCGGTCGCGCCGACGGGAACCGTCCAGGCCCGGCACTCGTCCTCGCCGGCCGTGAAGAACGACTGGACGCCGAGGAGGCGGTAGGAGGCCCGGAGTATCCGGTCGATGCCGCGCTCGGTGATGCCGAGGTCCGCGAGGAAGATCGGGACGTCCTCGTCGGGCAGGTCGTTCAGCTCCATCTCGATCTTCGCGGCGGCCCGCGCCACGACGACGCGGGGCTGTGCGGCGAAGCTCTCGAGCCCGAAGCGGGCGATCGGATCGGCGGCCGCGTCGGCGTCGGAGACGTTCACGACGAGGAGGAGAGGCTTCAGCGAGAGGAGCGTGAAGCCGCGAAGGCACTTCTCCTCGCTCGCGGAGAGCCCGGCCGCCCGGAGCGGGGTCGCCGCCTCGAGGGCGGGGAGGCACTTCTCGATGGCGGCCCACTCCGCGTCGAGCTCGGCCGACTTCGTCTTCTTCCTCTCCTTGTCGAGCTTCTCGCGCCGCTTCTCGAGGAGGACGTAGTCGCAGAGGACGAGCTCCTCGTCGAGCATCTTCGCGTCTCGCGCGGGATCGACGCCCCCCTCGTGCGGGAGGTCGGCGTCCTCGAAGGCGCGCAGGACGTGGACGAGGGCGTCGACGTTCTTGAGGGCGGAGAAGTCGATCTTCTCCTGCTCTCCCTTGGCGATCCCCGGGACGTCGACGAAGTCGACCGTGGCGGGCGTGTGCTTCTTCGGCTTGAAGAGCGCGGAGAGGCGGTCGAGTCGCGGGTCGGGGACGTGGGCCGTCCCCAGGTGCGTTTCGCGCACGGCCCCGAACTTGTCGACGGACTGGTGGGAGCGGGTCAGGAGATTGAAGAGCGTGGTCTTTCCGGTCTTTGGCCGGCCGACGATCCCGAGTTTCATGGTCGCCGGAGCGTAGCAGACTGCCGGCGACGGGCCGTCTGCCGCGCTCCGGGGGGGGCTGCGGCCTATTTCCGCGCGATTGCGGGGACAGGTTCGGGGCGGATGCCCGCCAGCTTCTCGGCGTCGGGGAAGAGAGTGAGGGCCTTCTTCAGCTGGACGTCCCCGCCGATCGAGATCCGGTAGCCCGCCTCGGGGCCGTGGACGGCTCCGACGAGCTCCTCGGTCAGGGCGCGGTCGACGGCGTCCTTGTCCTTCTCGTCTGCGAACGCCAGGGTGGCAGGTGTCTCCGGCGCGTTCGGCCTGCCGTCGGCGAACGCGAAGAAGTCTCCCCGGATCGCTTCGGTCACCTTGAAGTCGCGGGGGACGTCGGGGTTCTTCGAGCGGTACTGGACCGCCCACTCGAAGAAGACACCGCGCGCGTAGAGCGTCGCCATCCAGCGGGAGAGCTTCCCGGACTTCACGACGACGTCGGGGGTGATTCCTCCGCCGCCGTAGACGGTCCGGCCCCCCGCGGTCCGGAAGACCTCCTTCCGGGCGGGATCGGCCGGCGCGTCGCCCTCGCTCTCTTCTTCGTCGTCCGGCGCGATGTACTCGATGAATTCCTTGTAGTCGCGCTGGATGCAGCGTCCCGACGGCGTGTAGTACTTGGCCGTCGTCAGCGCCAGGCCGGCGCTGTCCGACAGCGTGTAGACCGACTGGACGAGCCCCTTGCCCCAGCTCGTCGTGCCGGCCACGATGCCGCGGTCCTGGTCCTGGACGGCCCCGGCGACGATCTCGGCGGCCGAGGCCGAGCCCTTGTTGATCAGGACGACGACGGGGATGCGCGGCTTCGGGTTCCTCCCGGGCGCGGTGAAGACCTGCTCCGAGTTCGCCTGGCGGCCGCGGGTGATGACGACCTTCTCTCCCTTCCGGAGGAAGAAGTCGGAAACGGCGATCGCCTGGTCGAGGAGGCCGCCCGGGTTCGCCCGCAGGTCGAAGACGAGCTTCTTCATCCCCTGCTTCTCGAGCTTCGCCCACGCCTCGGCGACCTCGGGCGCGGAGGTGTGCGTGAAGTCCTTCAGCCGGATGTAGCCGACCTCCGGCTCGATCATGAAGGCGAAGGAAACCGAGTTCGTCGGGATCTCCGCGCGCGTTACCGTCATCTGAAGGGGTTCGCCGAGGCCGGGCCTCACGATGGTGATCTTGACCGTCGTCCCCTTCGGGCCCTTGAGCTTCTTGACGACGGCGTCGATCGGGAGGTCGTCGATCGGCTGACCTTCGACGAGGTCGATGATGTCGCCCGCCCGGATTCCGAGGCGCTGGGCGGGGGAGCCCTCGACGGGCGTGATGACCGTGACCCGGCCGTTGCGCTTCGAGATGATGATCCCGAGGCCGTAGAACGACCCGCGCTGCTTCTCCTGCATCACTCCGTATTCCTCGGGCTCGAGGAAGTTCGAGTGCGGGTCGAGGGTGTCGAGCATCCCCGAGATCGAGGAGTAGACGAGCTTCTCCGTGCCGAGGTCGTCGGCGTACCACGCCCGCGCCGTCGCGAGGACGTCGGAATACTCCTTCATCATCGGGTTCGTCGCGTCGGAGACGGCGAGGAGACGCGGACCGAAGACGCCGCCCAGGAGCGTCGTGGCGGCGAGGACGAGGGGTGCGGCGAGGAGCTTCAAAGCCCGGGAGCGGGGCGGATTCGGCGTCACGAAGGCCTCCACTCTGGACGGTAGCACGCGGCGTGCCGCAAACGGGAGGGGGCGGGGTCCGTCGCCGTCCGTCCGGTGGCGCGGTCCGGCGGGCGGTTCGTCCTTGACTCCGCGGAGGCGGGAGCGGAGGATTCGGCCGCCATGGGCAACCTCGGAATGCCGGAACTGATCTTCATTTTCGTTCTGGCCCTGCTGATTTTCGGACCGAAAAAGCTCCCCGAGCTCGGCAAGCAGCTCGGAAAGGGGCTCGGCGAGTTCAAGAGGGCCTCTACCGACCTCAAGCGATCGATAGAAGAAGAGGTGGAGAAGGCGACCCGCGAAGAGGCGGAAAAGGCCGTTCCCCGCCCCGATCCCGTACCCGGTCCGGGCCCGCAGGCCGTGGCGGCCGCGGAGACGGTCGCGAGCCCCGCCGCCGAGGAGCGCGGCGACCCGGTCCGGCCCGCGTGACGGAGACTTCCGCCGACGATTTGACGCGGATGACGTTCCTCGAGCACCTCGAGGAGCTCCGCAAGAGGCTCGTCTACGCGGCCCTCGCCATCGCGGCGGGCTTCTTCGTCGCCTGGTGGAAGTCGGCTGAGCTCTTCCGGATCGCGCAGAAGCCGATCCTCGAGGTTCTCCCCGCCGGGACGAAGCTCGCCTACACCGAGCTGACCGAGCCCTTCATGCTCTACGTGAACATCGCGCTCATCGCGGGGATCTTCCTCGCGGCGCCGGTGATTCTCCTGCAGGTGTGGCTTTTCGTCGCGCCCGGGCTCTACAAGCACGAGAAGAAGTGGGTCTTTCCCTTCGTCTTCTCCACGACCCTCCTCTTCTGCGCAGGGGGGTGGTTCGGTTACGCGGTCGCCTTCCCCATGGTGGCGAAGTTTCTCGTGACGATGGGGGCCGACTTCACGCCGGTCCTGAAGATCGACGACTATCTCGCCATCCTCTCGAAGATCCTCCTCGGGATGGGCCTCGTCTTCCAGACGCCCATCGTCATCGTCTTCTTCGTGAGGGTCGGCGTCGTGACGGAGAAGTGGCTTCTCCTGAAGTTCCGCTACGCCGTCCTCGTCATCTTCGTCATCGCCGCGCTCATCACGCCGACTCCCGACATCCCGACGCAGTGCGCCTTCGCGCTTCCGATGATCGCGCTCTACCTGCTCGGGATCGGCCTCGCCTGGCTCTTCCGCAAGCGCGGGAAGCCCGCCAGCGCCTGACGGGGCTCCGGGGCGCCCCTACCCGCGCGACCCGGGGAACTGGACGACGGAGCCGTCGGACGACGACGGCGCGGGGCGGACTTCCTGCGGCTTGTCGGCCCGGGCGCCGCGGCGGATCTCGAGGATCAGGTCGCAGAGCTCGCGAACGGCGCCGCTGCCGCCCGGCCTCGTCAGGTGGAGCGCGGCCGCGTCCTTGACGATGGAGACCGCGTCCGACGGGCAGGCGCCGACCCCGGCGCGCCGCATCATCCCGAGGTCGGGGAGGTCGTCGCCGACGGCGATCGCCTCGTACGACTCCAGGTTCCAGCGCGTGACGAGCCGGTCGAAGGCGGAGGCCTTGTCGAGCTCGCCCTGGAGGATGCACTCGTCGGGGATCTTCAGGTCCCGGCAGCGCTGGGTGACGACCTTCGACGACCGGCTCGAGATGATCCCGATCCGGTAGCCGAGGTCGCGCAGGAGGACGAGCCCGAGGCCGTCCTTCACGTCGAACGATTTCAGCTCCCGGCCGTCTTCGTCGAACGTGAGCGTCCCGTCGGTGAGCACTCCGTCCACGTCGAGGACGAGGGCGCGGATTCGGAGGAGCTTCGTCCGGAGGTCGTCGGGAACGATCGGAGCTGCCGGCATGATGCGGGATTATCCGCCAGCCGGCCCCCTTGGTCATATCGACTCGACGCCCCAGAGGTCGTGAAGGTGGACGAGCCCCTCCGGGCGCCCGTCCTCTCCGACGATGAAGAGGGAGGTGATCTTCCTCTCTTCCATCAGCAGGAGAGCCTCCGTGGCGAATGCGCCGGCGGCGATCGTCTTCGGCGACTCGTTCATCGCCCCGGCCGCGTCGGTTCCCCAGGCCTCCTCTCCCTCGCGCTCGAGGAGGCGGCGCAGGTCGCCGTCGGAGACGACGCCGGCGAGTCGGCCGTCGTCGTCGACGACGCCCGTGATCCCCAGCCGTTTCTTCGACATCTCGTAGACGACGTCCTTCATCGGCGCCCCGATCGGGACGAGAGGCAGCTCGACTCCCGAGTGCATCAGGTCGGCCACCTTCAGGAAGCGCTTCCCCAGCTTCCCTCCCGGGTGGAGGGCTGCGAAGTCCTCCGGGCGGAAGCCCTTCTCGACCGACAGGGCCATCGCGAGCGCGTCGCCCATCGCGAGCTGCGCCGCCGTCGAAGCCGTCGGGGCGAGGTTCAGCGGGCACGCCTCCTCGCGGATCGCCGTCTCGACGACCGCGTCGGCCTCCGTGCCGAGGGTCGAGGCGCGGCGTCCCGTCAGGGCGACGAGCCTGGCGCCGCGCCGGCGGACGTGGGGGAGAAGAGCGACGATCTCGCCGGTCTCGCCCGAGTGGGAGAGGGCGAGGACGACGTCCCCCGCGAGGATCATCCCGAGGTCGCCGTGGATCGCCTCCGACGGGTGGAGGAAGAAGGCGGGCGTCCCGGTCGAGGCGAGCGTGGCGGCGATCTTCTGGCCGACGATCCCGCTCTTGCCGATCCCGGTCACGACGACGCGGCCCGTCGTTGCGTGCAGCAGGGCGACGGCGGCGTCGAACCCGTCGTCGAGTCCGGAGGCGAGGGAGAGGATCGCCGCGGCCTCGATCTCTAGGACGCGGCGTGCCTGGCGGCGGGCGGGAGTCGTCACCGGCCGATCTTACTTGCGGCGTGGCTGGCCGCGCGTGAGGGGCGTCTGCGTCCCCGTCGCCGGGTCGTAAAGGACGATGCGCCACGTCTCGTCCCATGCGAGCCGGGTCGCCGGGCTGCCGGGGGGAGGTGCGGTCGCGTTGTCGGACCAGAAGGAGCGCGGGAGCGGCAAGCACCCGAGGGGCCGCAGCTGGCCCGATTCGAGGTCCGCGATCGATCCGTCCAGCCGCTCGGTCTGCTCGTTGCGGGACAGCCCTAGGCCGAGAAGCCCCCTTGCGGGCTCGAAGCCGAACCGGGTCCGGGCCGTGCCGGCGGGGAGGGCGATCCTGACGAGGAGGGACCCGTCGGGAGAGAGGAGCGTGAGTCGGCGCCCCTCCGGCGCCGCCTCGGCGACGACGGCCCGGCCGTCGGAGAGGAAGATTCCCGTCGGATGGCCGGCTGCTTCGGACCCCTCGAACGACGCCAGGACGCGGCCCGAGGTGGCGTCGAGAAGGCGGGCGGTGTGGGCCGACCCGAAGCCCATCAGGAGGACGCGCGAGAGGTCGGGGCTCGCGAGGAGGTGGTAGACGGGACCCGAGTCGACCCCCTTGCCCGTGCGAGGAGGGACCGGGATGGCCGTGACCGGGTAGCGGACGACGGTCCTGATCGATTTCCCGGCCACCTGCAGCTCGGCCACGACGGGGTCTTCCAGGGGAAGGGGGAGAGAGGTCGACTTGTCCCGGATGGCAATCCGGCTGCGGCGCGGGTGGAGTCTCACCAGGTCGGGCGAGAGGAAATGCGGCTCGTACGACCAGGTGGCGGACGGGACTCGTGCCGAGGCCAGGAGCCGGAGCGAGGGGAGCTCGACGACGCGGCAGATCCCCTGCGAGACGACGGCGAGGCGGCGGCCATCGGGCGTCAGGTCGACCCCGTCGGGCCACTCTGGCAGGTCAAGCGAAACGGATTCGCCCGTCGCGAGGTCGAGCGCGTCGAGGGCGATTTCCCTCGACGAGAAGGGAGAGCCGGAGACGTACGCGGCGCGCGATCCGTCGGCCGATACGGTGGCCGTCCAGGTCAGCGGCACGAGGACGCTCTGCCTCGTCTTCAGGTTCAGCAGGTAGGTCGTCGAGCCTCCGCCGTCACTTCGCGCCGAGCCGTCGACGAAGACCCAGTCGCCGCCCGATCCCGCGGGCGTCGCGGAGGCGCGGACGAGCCGTTCGACGCCCGGGTCGATCGCCCTCTCGGCCCAAAGGGCGCTCGCGGCCAGCGCCGCCACGAGGAGCCCCCAGAGGGTCAGCGACTGCGCCCCGTGGCCCCGGCGCGCGTCCGTTCGTCCGACGACGGCCTGCGCGAACGTCGCCGCGAGGAGGATCCCGAGGAGGACCCCGGTCGCAGTCGCGGCGGCGGTCGTGGCGTCGACCCAGCCGCCGTAGCGCAGGAATCGCCGGGCGACCAGGAAGGCGACCGCCGGAATCGCGACGAGGAGGAAGAGGTCGACGACGAGCCAGGGCGACCGCGAGCGGAGCGCCACGGAGCCGAGCCAGGCGAGGAAGAAGAGCGGGATGGCGGAAAGGAGGATCGCCCAGACGACCCCGGTCTCGACGCTCATCCCCGAAAGGCCCGGGAAGACCCCGCTGGCGAGGGAGGCGGGGACGTAGACGAGGAGCTCGGCGGCGAGGACGAGCGTGAGCCCGCCGACGAGCTTGCCGCCCCAGATGACGGGAGCGGAGAGGGGGCGCGAGAAGTGGAAGGAGAGCCGCTTCTCGGCGAGCTCGCGTCCGACGACCGAGGCGCCGACGAGGAGGCTTCCGCCGAGGCCGAGCGCGCTCGAGAGGATGAGCGCGGTGATCGAGCGGGCCGTCGTCCCCTGGTCGCCCGGAACCCCCGGAAGGAGGGGGACGAGAAACGGGATCACGGCCGCGGCGGCGGCTGCCACGAGGACGAAGCGCCTCTCCGCGATCTCGCGGAGGGCGACGGCGGCGAAGCGTCTCATCGGACGGCTCCCTTCCCCTCGCCGGTCACGGCGAGGAAGAGCTCTTCGAGGGAGAGGGGTGTGGCCTCGGCGTCGGCGATCCCGGCCGTCGCCGCGAAGCGCTCGAAGCGCTCGTCGGTGTAGGCCGAGACGACCGCCTCGATTCCCCAACCGCGCACCTTCGCGCGGAGGGGCTCCAGCTCGTCCAGCTCGTTGCCGAAGTCGGTGCGGTCTTCGGCCACCTCGCTCCGGTAGCGGACGGTGCGGAACCGTGCCTTGAGCGTCTCCGTCTCCTCGTGGAGGAGGAGCCGCCCGTCCTTCAGGATCCCGACGCGGTCGGCGATCCGTTCCACCCCCGCGAGGTCGTGCGTCGTCAGGACGACCGTCGTCCCGCGGTCGGCGAGCTCGGCGACGATCTCGTCGAAGAAGGCGTGTCGCGCGACCGGGTCGAGGCCGAGCGTCGGGTCGTCCAGGACGAGGATCTCCGGCGAGGCCGCCAGCGAGAGGGAGAGCTGCGTGAGCCCCCTCTGCCCCTTCGAGAGCCGGCCGAACGGGGTCGCCGTCGGGACGCCGAAACGCGCGAGGCGGGCGTCGTACCCCTTCGGGTCCCAGGACGGGTAGAGCCGGGCACAGAAGGCCCCGAGCTGGCGGGGCGTCATCTCCCGCGGGGCGTCGGGCTCCTCCGGAACGACGCCGACGCGTTCCATCAGCTTCGCGCGGTGCGCCCACGGATCGCCGCCGAGGAGCTCCAGGCGCCCGGACTCGGGCTTCTGCTGGCCGAGGAGGCAGCGGACGAGCGACGATTTCCCGGAGCCGTTCCTCCCGAGCAGGGCGAAGACGGAGCCGGACGGGACTTCGAGCGACACGGCGTCGAGGGCGGTCGTGCGCCCGTACCGGACGGTGAGCCCTTCGAGGCGAACGGCCGGGAGCCGATTTGCGCTGTCCGTCACTTCTTCTCTCCTTCCTTGCCGGGGGCCAGGCGGGTGAACGCGGCTTCGAGCGCGCGGGCCGCCTCTTCCCGCGAGGCGCCGACGGTGACCGCCGTGCCCGCGTAACGGAGCGCCCCCTCGCCGAGCGCGCGGCTTCGCTCGGCCCTGGGGACGGACGGGATCGACCCGGAGACGAACGTCCCCTCGCCCCGCTTCACGGCGAGGAGCCCGGCCTCGACCAGGTGCTGGTAGGCGCGGACGACCGTGGCGGGATTCACCTGCAGGTCGCGGGCGAGGTCGCGGACCGAGGGAACGGGCGCGCCCGACTTCAGGGCGCCTGAGGCGACGAGGCGCCGCATTCCTTCCTCGATCTGCTTCCAGATGGGGACGGCGTCGCGCGGGTCGACGTGGAGGCCGCGGGGGGTCACGGGGTTCTCCTGGCGCGTCGGTGTATCGTCACACCGATACACTAGGGCCGCGATCGGGTGCTTGTCAAGGGAGGAGAGGAGAAAAGAAGACATCCCCCCGGCCGGGAACCGCCGCGGGGCAGAATGGGGCATGCCGCGCCCGACCCGGCTTCTCCTCGCCCTCCGCCGGGAGCTCTCCATCCTGGGGGACCCGGAGCGCGCCCGGGGCGCGCAGGCCTACATGAAGTCGGCGATGCCGTTTCACGGCGTCGGCGCGGTGCCCCTGCGCGCCGTCTGCCGGGAGCTCTTCGCGTCGCTCGCGCTTCCCGACGCGGCCGCGTTCCGGCGCGAGGTGCTCGGCGTCTTCCGGGGGGCCGCGTTTCGCGAGGAGCTGTACGCTGCCGTCGAGCTGGCGCGCCTGAAGAGGGCCGCGCCGTGGCGCGACCTCGCGTTCCTCCCGGTCTGCGAAGAGATGGTCGTCGCGGGGGCCTGGTGGGACGTCGTCGACGCCGTCTCGTCGCACCTCCTCGGCGAGCTCCTGCGGAAGGAACCGGACGCGATGCGCCGGGAGATGCTCGCGTGGGCCCGGTGCGACGACCTCTGGAAGAGGCGCTCGGCGATCCTCTGCCAGCTGGGATTGGGGGAGCGGACGGACGTCCCGCTCCTTCACTCCTGCCTCGAGCCGTCGCTGGCGTCGAAGGAGTTCTTCCTGCGCAAGGCGATCGGCTGGGCGCTCCGGCAGCACGCGCGGACCGACCCCGACGGCGTGCGCCGCTACGTGGCCCGGAACGCGGACCGGCTCTCGGCCCTCTCGCGCCGGGAGGCGACGAAGCACCTCGGCTGACCGCGCCTCGCGGAGCGGCCGCCCTCGCGACAGTTCCTGCTAGTCTCCGCCATCCTCCCGAGACGTCTCCTCCCTCTCGCGGTCCTGGCCGCGACGTTCGCCGGGGCGCCGGCCGCGGCCGACCTCGGCTGGACGAGCGTCCGCGTCGACGCGGACCTCCTCGCAGACGGGACCGTCGAGATCACGGAGAAGCACGTGGTCGTCGCCTCGGGCGAGTCGTTCGCGGCGACCCGTTGGCTCGACACGCGGAGGCCCGCCGTCCCCGAGCTCGTCGAGCTCGTCCGGATCGACCCGGCCGGCGGGGAGACGAAGCTCGAGGCGGGCTCTCTCTGGGAGCGCGACCGCTACGAGTGGAACGGGGCGACGGTCACGTGGGCGCTCCGCCCCGGCAGCTCGGCGCCGTGGGAGGCGCCAACGACGCTGGCGTACCGCCTCCGGTGGAAGGTCCGCGGGGCGTTGACTCCCGTCTGGGGTCCGCGGCCGGAGGCACGCCCGATGCCGGCCAGCCCCCTCGGCGAGCGTCTCGCGGCGCGGTGGCGAGAGACGCGGGACGCGTTCGGGAAGGCTGGCCGGAGCCCGCTCCGGCGCTGGGTCCTCGACCTGAACGTCGCGGCTCCCTCCCGGGAGGGGCCGATCGAGGCTCTCGACTACGGTCTCGTCGGCGACGACGCCTGGAGCTTTGCGGGGAGCTTCAGGATGGTCGCGCTCGACCGGGCTCTTCCGTCCGACGAGGGGATCGACCTCTCGTTCCTCTTCGACCGGAGGCCCGGGGCCGGGCCGCCGGGCGTCGATCTCGCCGGCCCGGCCGCGCTCGTCGGGCTCGCGCTCGTTCCCGCGGCCGCCGGGGTCTTCCTATTCGCCCGGACCCTCTTCGCGTGGCGCCGCCGGCAGCCGGAGAGCGGCTCCCCGGTGCCGCTTCCGGAGCGGCCCGAGGCGATCTCGCCCGAGGTTTTCGCCTCGCTCTTCGGCGAGTCCGCGCCGCTCGCGCCGGTGGTCGACGAGGTCTGGGAGAGGCTCCGGAACGAGAAGGTCGTCGTCGTCGACCGGCAGGAGCCGCCGAACCTGGTCCTGCAGAAGGACGTCTCGGACCTCCGTCCCCCCGAAGCCGCGTTCGTCCGCAGCCTCTTCGGCGAGCGGAGCGCGCTCCCCCTCGCCCGGGCGCGCGAGGTGGCGGCGGGCCTCGGCGATCGCCTCCACGAGGCGGTCGACCAGGCGTTCGACGGCGAGGTCGTCCTCCGCGTCGGAGAGGCGAGACGGTTCGAGGCCTCCCGGCGCGACGGGGCGGGCGATCGCGCCGAGCTCTTTCCGACCGCGCTTGTCCTCTTCCTCGTTCCCCTCGCCCTCGGCGCCGCTTCGGTCCCGGAGAAGGCCGCGGGCATCGCTGGAGCGCTCGCCCTGGCGGCCGGACTCTTCTTCGCGGCCCGCAAGGGACGCGACGCCGGGTTCGGCTCCCTCTGCGCCCTGGGGCCGGCCGTCGGGTCCGTTCTTCTCGCGGGTTTCCTCGTCGCCTGGACGTACCTGCACGAGGGGCCGCCGGATCACTTCCCCGCGCTCCTTCTATCGGGCACGGCGCTCCTCGTCGTCCGGGCCGGCTTCGTCGGCGCACGCCCGGGAAAGGCGCGCGAGGAGTCGCCGCTGCGACTCTGGGCGCTCGCGCAGCGCGAGGCGCTGCACGAAAGGCTCCTCCGGGGCGGGGGAGAGGTCGAGCCGGGGGAGGCGCCGTGGTTCCGGGCCGCCGGGCTGAAGGTCTCGCTCAGCGAGCCGGGCGTCGCCGACGACGATCTGGAGACGGTCCTGGGGTCCCACTCGGGCGAAGAGGAGCAGGGCGAGCCGGAAAGCTGAAGGGCGGCAGGAGACGTGGCTCGGGAGCCCCGGTGTAAGAGCCCGGCTCCCGGCCTCCGGTAACTACTTCTCCTCGATCTCGACCTCGACGCGCCGCCCGAGCTTCAGCCCTTCGTGGCTCGCGAGGGCCACCTTCACGAGGAGAACACGTGTGTCGGTGGGGCGGGCCGGGTCCTGCGGCTTGATCTTCCGGCCGGTCACCGCGTCGGGGATCTCCTCGACCGTTCCCTGCCACCTCGTCGCCTCACCCTCCGCCTTCACGACGACCGGCGCTCCGAGCCGGACCTTTCCCGTGTCGGCCTCGTCGACCTCGGCCTCGACCCGGAGCCGGTCGACGTCGCCGATCGTGGCGACGCGTGCGCCCCGCTCGACCGTCTCGCCCGTCGAGACGTGCTTGGCGAGGACGACGCCGGCGATCGGTGCGACGACTCGCCCCTTCGCGATCCGCGCCGAGAGCGCGTCGACCTGGGCCTTCGCCGTCTCCCGCCGGGCGCGGGCGGCGTCGCGGTCGCGTTCGGCGCGGTCGACGGCCTGCTTCGTCCCGACCTTCCCCTCGAAGAGCTGGCGGGCGCGGGCGATCTCGACCTCGGCGAGCCTCACGTCGGCTTCGGCCTCGGCGACGCGCGCCTTCGCCTCGGCGAGGGTGGCGCGCTCCTCGGAGACGTCGATCTCGGCGAGGAGGTCTCCCTCCTTCACGCGCTGCTTCTCCTCGACGGCGACCCGCTCGAGGCGGCCCGGGAAGTCGGTCCCGACGACGACCTCGCGGCCGGGGTAGGTCGTGACGCGCCCTTCGGCGGCGACGCGCGCGGCAGCGACCGGGAGCGCGAGCGGACGCGTCGGCGAAGACGGCGTGGCGTCGGCGGAGTGGCGGAGCGCGATCGCACCCGCGGCGAGGAACGCGGTGGCGGGGATGGCGTAGAGGAGGACTCTCTTCGTGGTCATGGTGTTTCTCCGTGCGGGGGATTCAGGCGGCGAGGAGGCCGTCGCGGATGATCTCGACGCGGTCGGCGATCGAGCGGACCTTCGGGTCGTGGGTGACGATGACGAGGGCCCGGTTCTCCCTCTTGGCCAGATCGCGGAACAGCTCGAGAACCTGCTGGCCCGCCTGGGAGTCGAGGTTCGCGGTCGGTTCGTCGGCCAGGAGGAGCGGCGGCGCGCCGGCGAGGGCGCGCGCGATGGCGACGCGTTGCTTCTGCCCGCCCGAGAGGTCTCGCGAGAGAAAGCCCTTCCGGTCGGACAGTCCGACGGCGTCGAGGACCCGCTCCGCCTCGCGCCGGGCCTCCTTACCCTTCACGCCGCGGACGTTGAGCGAGTACTCGACGTTCTCGAGGGCGGAGAGGGCGGGAAAGAGGTTGAACTGCTGGAAGACGAAGCCGATCGACTTCCGACGGATGGCGGGGAGGTCCTGCGGACGGGACAGGTCGACCTCGCGTCCGTCGACGACGACGCGCCCCTCGGTCGGCGTCAGGATGCAGCCGAGGATCGAGAGGAAGGTCGTCTTCCCGGAGCCCGACGGCCCCTCCAGCGAGACGATCTCGCCGCGCCGGGCCTCGAGGGAGACCCCTCTGAGGACCTCGACGGTCTGCTTCCCCTCGGTGAAGCGCTTGACGACGTTCTGCGACGTGAGGACGGTCATCGGAGACTCCTTGCAAAAGGGCCCGTGCGGGGCCCGCGTGCGAACGGGGCTGGGGGACGTCAGCCGCGGAAGACGAGGGCCGGGTCGAGGGCGGCGACCTTGCGGAACGACACCATCGACGCGGCGAGGCAGAGGAGGACGGTTCCCACGAGGACGATTGCCCCGAAGTCGGGCGTGATGATCAGCTTCAGCCCCGCCTTCTCCATCCCCGGTCCGGCGGAGAGGGCGAAGACGGTCCCGACGGCGAATCCGAGGACAGCCGCAAGGACCGACTGCTCGGCGAGGATCCGGTAGATGTCGGCGTTGCTCCCGCCGATCGCCTTCACGGTGCCGAACTCCTTGAGGTGCTCCATCGTCGAGGTGTAGAGCGTCAGCGCCACGACGACGACGCCGACGAGGACCCCGAGGAAGACCGTGAGGTACATGTTCAGGCCGATCCCCGTGTTCGCGACCCAGTAGGCGCGCGAGCGCTCCGCCCACTCGGCCCGCGTGAAGACGTCGTTGTAGGGAAGTCGCCGGGCGATCTCCGAGCGGACCGCGGCGACGTCCGCCCCGGGGGCGAGCTTCACGAGGACGTAGGTCGTCTTTCCGCGGAGGGCCTGGTAGGAGAGCTCCTGGGCGAGGGCCGTGTCCATGAAGGCGATCGGCGTCGTCGTGAAGGAGCGCGCCGCCTCGGTCCGGCCGATGATCTTCAGGCGCCGCTCGGAGACCTCGCGGTAGTCGCCGACGGCGAAGGGGCCGTAGCGCTTCGTGGCCGAGTCGTCGAGGAAGAAGAAGTCGCCGCGGGGAAGGTCGTCCAGGTGCCCTTCGGAGACGCTCCAGGGGAGGTTCCAGGCGCGGAAGTCCTCGAGGGCGTAGACGAGGGTCCCCTCCTGCGCCCCGGTCGGCAGGCTCAGCTGCATGAACCAGACGATGAGGTTGTCGGCACGGGCGACGCCGGGAACGGAGCGGACCCGCTGGACGTAGCTCTCGGGGAAGGTGTGGGCGAAGTCGACGTTCGGCGTGTTGCGGGAGGTGACCCAGAGATCGGCGGAGGTGTTCTCGATCGTGACCGAGGCGTTCTCGAGGAGGCCGAGGAAGAGGCCGACCTGGACGAAGACGAGGGTGACGGCGAAGGCGACGCCCGCGATCGTGATGGCGAAGCGGAGCTTGTCGTGAAAGAGGTTGCGGCGGGCGAGCGAAACCACGGGAGCCCTACTTCGAAATGCCGCGGCTGAACGAGTCGACGACGAGCGTGACGGTCTTCTTCAGCGGCTTCCAGTCGATCCAGCCGTCGGTCCCCTTCGCGACGTGGAGCGAGATGACGCCGTGGACTCCCGCCCAGGCCGCCTGTGCGACGAGGTGCGGGTCCTTCAGGTCGGTCCGAAGGAGCCCCTTCTCGATCGCCTCGGCCACCGTCGCGACGAGGAAGGCGTAGGCGTCCTCCTCGGGGTTCCCCTTCCGCTTCGCGGCCGCCTCCTCGTCCTTGGCGGGCGCCGGGTCGGGCGTCATGAACATGAGCCGGTAGTGGTTCGGGTGCTCCAGGGCGAAGTCGGCATAGGCGAGACCGGACTTCTTCAGCCGCTCGAGCGGGTCCGGCTCGCGGGCGATCCGCTGGAAGGCCTTCGCGAGCGAGTCGAAGTCCGCCATGCAGAGCTCGCGGACGAGGCTCTCCTTGTCCTTGAAGTGGAGGTAGATGGCCGTCGGCGAATACTCGATCGCCTCGGCGATCTTCCGCATCGTGACCGCCTCGTAGCCGTCCCGCGCGAAGAGCTCGCGCGCGGCGTCGAGGATCCGCCTCCGGACCTCTTCCTTTTCCCTCTCGCGTCGCTCGGTGATGCCCATGCGTTTGAACCTCGTTTCTGCACTTAACGAGGTTAAGTATGGGAACGCAGTTCCTGAATGTCAAGAGTCGCCGGCCTGGAAAGGAAATGACGGCATGACCGCCGTCATCCCCGCCCGGCGCAACCCGTGATCTTCTCCGTCAGGGATGAGAGCCTTCCTCCGAACCCTGCCCGTCGTCCTCTCGGCGCTGGTCCTCGCGGCGCACTTCTTCAGGACGCGGAGCCTGGAGCTCGTCGTCCTCTCGCTCGCGCTTGGGCTCCTCCTCCTCGTTCCGCAGCGGTGGGCGGCCCGGGTCGTTCAGGCCGGACTCGTCCTCGGGGCTCTCGAATGGGTGAGGACGCTCGCGTTCTTCGCCGGCCAGAGAATGGAGACGGGGCGCCCGTGGGCCAGGCTGGCCGTCATCCTGGGGGGCGTGGCGGTGGCAACGGCTCTCTCGGCGTTCGCGGTCCGGCTGCCCGAAAAGGCTCCGGAAGAGGCGCCGCGGCCGGGGCCGGAGGGCGCCTCGTGAACGGCGCCGAGCGACGGGTGGCGCGGGAGTGGAAGACGCTCCAGGCGATGATCCGGATCCGCTGCCGGAACGTCCACGGGGGCGGGACGCCCCTCTGCGCCTCGTGCGAGGAGCTGCGCCTCTACGCCGAGCGGCGGCTCGAAAAGTGCCCGTTCGCCGAGGAGAAGCCGACCTGTGTGAAGTGTCCCGTTCACTGCTACGAGGCGACGATGCGGGAGCGGGTCCGGGAGGTCATGCGGCATGCCGGGCCGCGGATGCTCCTGCGCCACCCCGTGCTCGCCCTCCTGCACTTCAGGGACGAGCGGCGCCCCCTCTCGGAAAAAGCGCAGAAGGTGGCCGAGAAGCTCCGGAAGCCAGGCTGATCCGCTCGCCGCCCAGGGCGTGTGGCAGCCCGGAGCCGGAAGAGAAAAAGGCCCCGGTGCGCGAGCGCACCGGGGCCCTTTCGACGAGGGAGGTCTGCCGAAGCTACTTCTTGGGGGCGGGAGCGGCCGGAGCCTTGGCGGCGGGAGCCGCCGCGGGCGCCGGGGCGGGAACCGCCTTCGGGGCGGCCTGGATCTGGCCCTCGGCCACGATGATCTCGACGCGGCGGTTCTTCGCCTTGCCGGCGGCCGTGTCGTTCGGGGCGACCGGGTTCTCGGCCCCGTAACCCTCGTAGGCCATGCGCGTGTCGGTGATCCCTGATCCCGCAGCAGGCCGAAGACGTTCTTGGCGCGCTCGGAAGAGAGCTTGAGGTTCGCGTCGGCCTTGCCGACGGAGTCCGTGTAGCCCTCGATCCGGATGTTCAGCTCGGGGATCATCAGGAGGATCCCGGCGAGCTTGCCGAGAGTGACGCGGGTGTCGGGCTTGAGGGTGGCCTTGCCCGTGTCGAACGAGATCCCCTCGAGGTTGACGACCATGCCGCGGGCGGTCTTCGTCGTCGACGCGACCTTGTCGAGGGCGCCTCCGAGGCGGGCCGCGAGCGCGTCGCGCTCCTTCTGGAGGGCGGCCTTCTCGTCCTCGAGCTTCTTCTTGTCGGCCTCGAGCTGGCTCTTGGCGGCTGCGAGGGCCGCGGCGGCCTGCCGCGTCTGCTGCAGGTCGAGCTCGGTCTTCTGCTTCAGGGTCTCGAGCTGGGCGAGGGCGGCCTCGGTCTGCATGCGCCTGTCGGCCTCGCTCATGGCGGCGAGCTTCAGCGCGTCTTCCTTGGCCTTCTGCTCCGCCGCGATCCGGGCGGCCTCGTCGGCGGCGCGCTTCCTGTAGAGGTCGCGGATCGCCTCGGAGGCGAGCGCCGCGCCGCGACGGCTGTAGTCCGTCACCGACTTGCTGCTGCCGCCCTTGGCGGAGTTCTCGGCCTGCGCGATCGCGACCTTGGCCTCCTGCATCGCCTTGGGGTTGACGTCACCCGCCTTGAACTTCTCGGCGGTGGCGTAGATCGCCCGAGCCTGGACGAGCTCGAGGGACTCCTTGCCCTTCCACTCCATCGTGGCGATGGACGCGTTGGCGGGCTTCGCTTCGGAGAGGAACTTCCCGAAGGTGAAGGGCTCGCTCTTGGCCTTGGCGGGCTTGGTGGCCGCGTTCGTGAAGACGACGAGGTCCGTCGGGCGCGTCACGCCGGGGAACGGCTCGGCCGTGACCATGAGGCCGAAGACCTTCTTGCCGGTGGAGAACGTGGCGCTGCCGCTGGCGCTGTTCACGAAGAGCTCGCCCATGTTCTCGGCGACGCCGTCCTTCGTGACGGCCCAGGCGCCATAGGAGGTGATGTCGCCCCCGAAGAGGATCGCGGGCTTCATCTTCTTCCAGGAGAACTCGACGCGGGTCTGGGCCCCTTCGGCCTTGACCGAGGCCTCGAGGGTGGCCCCTGCGGGGGCGATGGCGGTGGCGGTGAAGGAAACGTCGATCGACGACCTCTCGGGGTACTGGATGGCATTCAGGGTGACGTCGGCTGCGGCGGCGGTGCCGGCAGCCACGAGCAGAGCCGCCAGTGCGAAAGTGCGGGCCAGTCTCATGGGCTCAGGTTCTCCTCATTTTCTCGCTTGGAGCATTCCCGACGAATCGTATCGCACATGCTGCCGGGCAACATTCGTCCCTGGAGCCTGGACGCGGGCGCTTCGCGCGCCGGGGGCCTCAGCCGGCCGTCTCGCGCCGGAGAGCGTCGAAACGGAGAAGGTCGGAAAGGAACTTCGGCAGGTCGGCGAGGGGGAGCTGCGTCGCCCGGTCGGACTTCGCGTTCGCCGGGTCGTCGTGGACCTCGAGGAAGTAGCCGTCGACGCCGACGGCCGCTGCAGCCCGCGCGAGCGCGGGGCGTACTGCCGGGCGCCGCCGGTTTCCTTCCCGAGACCGCCGGGGAGCTGCAGCGAGTGGGTAGCGTCGTAGATCACCGGCGCACCGAGGGCCCGCATCATCGGCAGCCCCCGGAAGTCCACCACCAGGTTGTGGTAGCCGAACGTCGTTCCGCGCTCCGTCAGGAGGACGTTCGAGTTCCCGGCGGCGCGGCACTTCGCGACGATCTGGGCGCAGTCGTCGGGGGCCAGGAACTGGCCCTTCTTCACGTTCACCGCGCGACCCGTCCTCGCTGCGGCGACGATGAGGTCGGTCTGCCGGCAGAGGAACGCGGGAACCTGGAGGACGTCGGCCACCTCGGCCGCCAGTTCGCACTGCTCCACCTCGTGGACGTCCGTGAGGATCGGCAGGTCGAGCTTGTCCTTCACCGTCGAGAGGACGTCGAGCCCCTTCTCGATGCCGGGGCCGCGGAAGGAGTCGCCGGCCGAGCGGTTCGCCTTGTCGAACGACGACTTGAAGACGAGGCGGTCGGCGACTTCGAGCCCTTCGAAGACGGCCTTGATCGCCTTCGCCATCTTCAGCGTGTGGGTGCGGGACTCGATGACGCAGGGCCCGACGAAGAAGACGGGACGGCAGCGGTCGCCGGCAGAGAGGTAGGGGGTGATCGAGGCGTGAACGGCCATCCCTCCGATCGTAGCCTTTCGGAGCCGGTCTCGGAGCCCCGCCGCCATGTACGATCCGCCGAGCGCCCGGCTCCCGCCGGGAGCCCGGCGGGCCTCCCGGCGGCGAAACGCCACCGGGGAAGGCCCGCGAGAAGCGGGCACCAAGGAGATGACCATGGCCGAAGACGCCCTCCGCCGCCTCGCGGCAAACACCCTCCGGACGCTCGCGATGGACGGCGTGCAGAAGGCGAATTCCGGACACCCCGGGATGCCGATGGGGATGGCCGACGTCGCCACCATCCTCTTCACGAGGTTCCTGAGGTTCAGCCCGAAGAGCCCTTCCTGGCCCGACCGCGACCGGTTCGTCCTTTCGGCCGGGCACGGTTCGATGCTCCTCTACGGCCTTCTCCACGTTTCCGGCTACGACCTTCCGCTCGACGAGCTGAAGGCATTCCGCCAGTGGGGGAGCCGGACCCCGGGTCACCCGGAGCACGGCCTCACGCCTGGCGTCGAAATGACGACCGGACCGCTCGGCCAGGGGGTCTCCACGGCCGTCGGCCTCGCGCTTGCCGAGCGGATGCTCGCGGCCCGTTTCAACCGTCCGGGTCACGAGATCGTCGACCACGTCACGTACGTCCTCGCCAGCGACGGCGACCTGATGGAAGGGGTCTCGCACGAGGCGTGCGCGCTCGCCGGTCACCTCGGCCTCGGAAAGCTCGTCGTCCTTTACGACGACAACCACATTTCCATCGACGGCCCCACGTCGCTCTCGTTCTCCGAAGACGTTCCCGCCCGCTTCGCCGCCTACGGCTGGCACGTGCAGCGCGTCGACGGGCACGACGCCGACGCCGTCGAAGCGGCGATCGCGGCCGCGAAGGCCGAAGGCCGCAAGCCCTCGCTCGTCGCCTGCCGGACGCACATCGGCTTCGGCAGCCCGAACCGGCAGGACACGAGCAAGGCGCACGGCGAGCCGCTCGGGGCCGACGAGATCCGGCTCACGAAGGAGAAGCTCGGCTGGCCGGTGGACGCGCAGTTCCTCGTTCCCGACGAGGTCCGCGCCTTCTTCGGCGAGGCCGCCGCGCGCGGAACGGCCGAGGAAGGAATGTGGAACGCCCGGCTCTCGGCCTACCGCGCCGCGCTTCCCGAGCTCGCGGCCCAGCTCGACCTCTTCCTTTCGGGCGGGTTGCCCGACGGGTGGGAGGCGAAGCTGCCGGCCTTCCCCGCGGACAAGCCGCTCGCCACGCGCCAGGCCTCGGGCGCGGTCCTCGACGCGCTCGTCCCGGTGATTCCGACCCTCGCGGGCGGTTCGGCCGACCTGACGCCGTCGAATAACACCCGGGCCAGGAGCGCGGTCGACGTGAAGGCCGGGGACTTTGCCGGCTCCTACCTGCGATTCGGCATCCGCGAGCACGGCATGGGCGCCATCCTGAACGGTCTCGCGCTCCACGGCTTCCGGCCGTTCGGCGGGACGTTTCTCGTCTTCTCCGACTACATGAAGGGGTCGATTCGCCTCGCGGCCCTCATGGAGCAGCCGGTCGTCTACGTCTTCACACACGACTCGATCGGTCTCGGCGAGGACGGCCCGACGCACCAGCCCGTGGAGCAGCTCACCGCGCTCCGCGCCACGCCCCACCTCGTCGTCTTCCGTCCGGCCGACGCGAACGAGACCGCGGCCGGCTGGCGGGTCGCCCTCGGCCGGTCCCACGGTCCGACGGCCCTCGTCCTGACGCGGCAGGCGCTCCCCATCCTCCCTCCGACCGATGAGGCCCTTCGCGGCGGATACGTCGTCTCGGACGCCGAGGGGTTCAAGGCGATCCTCATCGGCTCCGGCTCCGAGCTCCACCTCGCCCTCGCCGCGCAGAAGCTCCTCGCGGCGGACGGGATCCCGGTCCGCGTCGTTTCGATGCCCTCGCTCGAGCTCTTCCAGGTTCAGGACGAGGCGTGGCGCGAGTCGGTCCTTCCCCTCGGCTGCCGCGCCCGCGTCGCCGTCGAAGCCGCTGCAACCCTTTCCTGGACCGGCATCGTCGGCCTCGACGGAACCGTCGTCGGCCTCGACCGATTCGGAGCCTCCGCCCCCTTCCAGACGGTCTACGAAAAGCTCGGCCTCACCCCCGGAGCCGTCGCCGAGGCCACCCGCAAGCTCCTCTGAGAACCTGGGGTTCACCTGGGGGTCAGGTCTACCCTCTACACTCTACGGACCGTAGAGTGTAGAGGGTAGACCTGACCCCTATCCCTTGAAGTGGGCGATGAGCTCGCCGTTCACCTGGTCCGCGGCGTCGGCGGGGAGCCAGTGGCTGGCGCCGGGGATCCGGACGAGGCGGAGGTCGGGGACGAGGGTCTCCAGGCCGTCGAGAAGCTCGGGGCCGAGGTAGCGGTCTCCCTCGCCCCAGAGGACGAGGGTCGGGACGGCGTCGAGCGAGCGACGAAGGCCGGGAATACGCGTGCCGGAGCGAAAGGCCGCCCGGTAGTAGTTGATGGCGGCCTTCGCGGCACCCGGCTGGAGAAAGGCCTCGCGGTACGCCTCGATCTCCGCCGGCGAAAACGCGCCGGGTGTCGTCGGATCGCGCCGCAGCATCCTCTTCAGGAAGCCCGCGCGGTGGCCCAGGAGCGAGCGCTCCGGGAAATACGGAAGCTGGAAGAAGAAGACGTACGACGAGCGCCTCGCCTGGGCGAGGGTCGCGAGCTTCTTCCGGAAGAGGATCGGGTGCGGGGCGTTGAGGATCGCGAGCCTGTCGACGAGGCCGGGGTGGAGCGCGGGGACGCACCACGCGATCGCGCCCCCCCAGTCGTGCCCGACGAGGTGCGTTCGCTCGTACCCGAGGTGACGGACGAGCCTGGCGACGTCTCCGGCGAGGTGCTCCATCCGGTAGCTGGAAACGCCGGCCGGCTTTGCGGAGAGGTTGTAGCCGCGCAGGTCGGGAGCAACGGCGCGGAACCCGGCCGCGGCGAGCGCGGGAATCTGGTGGCGCCAGGCGAGCCAGTGCTCGGGAAAGCCGTGGAGAAGAAGAACGAGTGGTCCGCGGCCCGCCTCGACCCAGTGGAGGCGGAGGTCGCCGACCATTTCCTCGCGGTGGGTCCAGAGTTCCGGGAGCATGCCGCGATGCTAACCGGATTCCGCGGGAACTCAGGCGGTCGGCGCGACGGGGCGGGGGTCTCCCGTCGGGGCGATGTCTCCCGTCGACGGGTTGCGCCCTGCGGGGAGGCTCTCGAGGTAGGCCTCGAAGGTCTCGTTGAAGAGCGCCCCGGGGCGCGCCCTCCGGAGCCGCGCGACCGCCTCGGCGCCGGTGAGGCCGCGTTGGACGAGGATCACCCCCGCCACGAGCGCCGACCGGTTGAAGCCCATGCCGCAGTGGGAGAGGACCTTCTGGCCGCTCTCGAGGAGGCGCGTCGCCAGGGAGCAGACGGCGTCGAGCCGCGCGAGGTCGGGAAGGTCTTCGTCGAAGATGGGGAAGTAGACGTAGAGGATGTGGCCCGGAAGGCTCGGCACGCCGTGGTCGACCTCTCCGTCGAGGTCGATGACGCAGCCGATCCGGTTGGCGTGGACCGGGCTCCAGTCGTCGATGGCCGGCGAGATGAAGAGCGTTTCGGCGTCGTCGATCGGGAAGAGCTGCATGGACGCCCTTACTCTATCTCGCGGCCGGTTCGCGGGAAGGGGAAAAGGCCCGTGGCCGGACCGGCCTCGATGCGTGATCCCCGTCCGCGATCCGCCGGACGGGCCGCTCAGGCCGTCTGGCCGTTGGGCGGGGGAAGGTTCGCCGGGACGGAGATCTGCGGCTCGAGCGAGGCCGTCTTCTGGGCGACCCCCTCTTTCCGGGCGGCCTGATGGGCGCGGGCGGCGCGGACGAAGTCCCTGAAGAGGGGATGCGCCGCGGTCGGCTTCGACTTGAACTCGGGATGGAACTGGCAGCCGAGAAACCAGGGGTGGTCGGGGAGCTCGACCATCTCGACGAACTTCCGGTCGGGCGAGAGGCCGGTGACGGCGAGCCCCGCCTCGCGAAGGAGGGGAAGGAACTCCTGGTTCACCTCGTAGCGGTGCCGGTGCCGCTCCTGGATGAGCGACTCGCCGTAGGCGCGCCGGGCGGTCGAGCCGTCGGCCAGGTCGCAGGGGTACTTGCCGAGGCGCATCGTCCCGCCGAGCGCCTCGATGCCGATGAGGTCTCGCAGCTTGTAGATGACCTTGTGCGGCGCGTTCGCGTCGAACTCGGTGGAGTTCGCGTTCGCCAGGCCGCAGACGTTGCGCGCGAACTCGATGACGGCGCACTGCATCCCGAGGCAGATGCCGAAGAAGGGGACCTTCGTCTCGCGGGCGAAGCGGATGGCGCGGAGCATCCCCTCGATGCCGCGCCGGCCGAAGCCGCCCGGCACGAGGATGGCGTCGGCCTGCGAGAGCGTCTCGGGGTAGCCGGTCGTCTCGAGGTCCTCCGAGTCGACGTACACGAGGCGCACCTTGACGTTGTTCGCGATCCCGCCGTGGTGGAGCGCCTCGTTCAGCGACTTGTACGAGTCGCCGAGGGCCACGTACTTGCCGACGATGGCGATCGTCACCTCGCCGGCGGGGTTCTTCCAGCGGTTGACGATCTGGTCCCACTTGGAGAGGTCGCGCTCGGAGTGGGGGAGGGAGAGGTAGTCGAGGACGATCTGGTCGAGCCCTTCGCGGGCGAAGGCGAGGGGGCACTCGTAGATCGTCGAGACGTCGCGCGCCGTGATGACGGCCGGCTCGTCGACGTTGCAGAAGAGGGCGATCTTCTTCTTCATCTCCTCCGGGATCTCCCGGTCCGACCGGCAGAGGAGGATGTCGGGCTTGATGCCGATGGAGAGGAGCTCCTTGACGGAGTGCTGCGTCGGCTTCGTCTTCAGCTCGTCGGACGCGGCGATGTAAGGGACGAGGGTGACGTGGATGTTGAGCGCGTTGCCGCGGCCGACGTCCTTGCGGAACTGCCGGATCGCCTCGAGGAAGGGGAGCGACTCGATGTCGCCGACGGTGCCGCCGATCTCGACGATCACGACGTCGTTGTCGGCCGAGACGCGCCGGATGCAGTCCTTGATCTCGTCGGTGACGTGGGGGATGACCTGGACGGTCTTGCCGAGGTAGTCGCCGCGCCGCTCCTTCTCGATGACGGTCTGGTAGATCCTCCCGGCCGTGATGCTGTTCGCCTTCCCCGTGACGGCGGAGGTGAAGCGCTCGTAGTGCCCGAGGTCGAGGTCGGTCTCGGCGCCGTCGTCGGTGACGAAGACCTCGCCGTGCTGGAACGGCGACATCGTCCCCGGGTCGACGTTGAGGTAGGGGTCGAGCTTCTGGAGGGTGACCTTGAAGCCGCGGGCCTCGAGGAGAGCCGCCAGAGATGCCCCGGCGATTCCCTTACCGAGTCCCGAAACGACCCCTCCCGTGATGAAGACGTACTTCGTGCTCATCGCTCCCCTCCCTCCTCGCCCGCCAGGGCCGTTCGGGCGGCACCGTCCGCCGCCGCTTCGCTTGCCAGGATCCGTTCCACCGCCTCCGCGTCGGCCGGCGTGTCGACCCCGATGGAGTCGCCGACGGCGGGGAGGACGGCCATGACGAGCCCCGCGGCGAGAGCGCGGAGCTGCTCGAGGCTCTCCGCCCGCTCGAGGGGGTGGGGAGGGAGGCTCGTCCAGGTGTCGAGGGCCTGCCGGCGGTAGCCGTAGAGCCCCAGGTGCTTCCAGGTCGGCAGCCCGGGCTCCGCGTTCCGCCGGAACGGGATCGGGCTCCTCGAGAAGTAGAGCGCCCGGCCGTCGTCGCCCCGCACGACCTTGACGACGTTCGGGTCGGCGATCTGGGCCGGGTCGTCGATCGGCCGGGCCACGGTCGCCAGAGGGACGTCGGGGTGGGCGGCGAGGTATTCGATGACCCGGTCGATGTTCTCGGGCTCTAGCAGCGGCTCGTCTCCCTGGACGTTCACGACGATCGTGGCGTCCGTTCCCTCTACGGCGGCCCGGACCCGGTCCGTTCCGGAAGGGAGGCTCGAGGGGGTCAGGACCGCCGTCCCGCCCGCCTGCCTCACCACGGCGGCGATCCGCTCGTCGTCCGTGGCGACGAGGACGACGTCGGCGAGCCGTGACTTCAGGGCCTGGCGGAGGACCCTGACGACGAGCGGGACACCCGCGATGGGGTGGAGAGGCTTTCCGGGGAAGCGCTGGGCGCCCATCCGGGAAGGGATCACGACGACCGCTCTTTCGGGGTGGGGCACGTCGAATGGTAACCCATCGGTCGGGGGCGCCGGTTACCATCCGCCGGGTGAGCGGGGATTCGACCCGGGTGAGCCCCGCGCTGGGCCTTTCGAGACCCTGGAGCCGGGTGGCCGCGATCTTCGTCTCCATCTCGGTCATCGGAGCCGCGGCGCAGGGAGCCTGGCGCCGGGCGAACGACCCGCTTCGTCCCGCGTGCTGGATCGGGCTCCGGGAGGCTGCCGAAAGGGCTCTTCCGGCGGAGGTCGCCTTCGTCACGGAGTTCGACCTGCCGGCGCCGATGCCTCATCCCGTCCTCGAGGCCGAGGGGGACCGGGACTGGGAAGTCGTCCTCGACGGACGAGTCGTGGTGAAAGGGTCGGGGACCGGGCCTCGCCGGCTCGACCTGCCGGTCCCGCTCGAGGCGGGAAGCCACCTCCTCGCGGCCGTCGCCTCGCACCCGGCTGGCATCGCCTCGATCCGGCTCCGTCTGCACGATGCCTCCGGAAAAGGGAAGAGCGTCGTCACCGGCCGGGGCTGGGGGGCCGATGACGACGCTTCGGGGATCCGGGACCGGGGGCGAAAAGGAGCCCGTTACAGGGCGATGGTCTGGGGGCGGCCGCCGTTGTCTTCCTGGTCGGCCTCATCGGTCACGAGATCGTTGAGAAGGAACGGGGGTTCTTCGATCGACGTCGAGAGCTCACGGATTCCCTCACGAGCAGAAGAGCAGTAGGGGTTCGACTCGTCGTACCCCGCTGCAGCGATGACCTTCTCGTAGGTCAGGATGGCCTTGGTCGGCTCCTCGAGGCCGCGGTGGAAGGTCTGGGCGACCGCCATCCGCGCGGCGAGGTCGTAGGGGTTGAGCCTGAGGATCTTCGCAAGGAAGACGAGGGCGTCGTTCCAGCGTTCCTCGCGAAGCGCCATCTCCGCCCGGCGGCGGTAAAGGGCGATTTCGTCCTCGAGGGTGACCTCGGCCGTCGTCCGAACGGCAGTTGGCCGAAGTGACCTCAATAGTCGCTGAAAGCTCATGACCGTTACCTCGTGCGGGGCGCAAGGGAAAGGTAAGCCAGGCCTTCTGTGAAATCAAGGGGGTCGCCAGATATTTTTAGGCAGAGATGGCGATCGGCCTTATTTATATCGGGAGCGGGTCTTCTGCGACGGGTCTCACCAGAAAGCATTCGGCCCGAGGAGGCTGTTCGCCGTACGGAATTCGGTCTGGAACGGAACAGTCGGAGAGCGCGGCTCCCCCGCGGGGCCGGATCACCCGGGGGTGAGGCGTCCTATTTCCGGCGATTCGCGGCGTATTCGGCCGCGAGGAGGAGGGCGTCCCGGGGCTCGCATTCCGGGAAGGTGAGCGCCAGGTCTCTCGCCCGTCCCGCGTACTCCTCGACCATTCGCCGGGCCTTCTCGAGCGCGCCGAGGCGGTCGACGATCTCGAGGATCGCGGAGACGGGAACGGAGACGAAGCCCTTTTCCCGCATGACCGTCTCGATGGCCGTCCGCTCGCCGGGGGTGGCGTCGGGAAGGCTCAGGATGAGGGGGAGCGTCAGCTTCCCCTCGCGCAGGTCCGAGAGGACCGGCTTTCCGAGGTCTTCCTCGGAGGCGGTGTAGTCGAGGAGGTCGTCCTGGAGCTGGAAGGCGGTTCCCAGGGCGAGGCCGAATCCCCAGAGGGTCTCGGCGCGCCCTTCGCTCCCCTCGACGAGAAAGGCCGGGATCCTGCAGGCTGCGGCAAAGAGAAGAGCCGTCTTCCGGCGGACGACCTCGAGGTAGTCCCCGATCGTCAGGTCGACCGAGCCGCGCCGCTCGGCTCCGAGGATCTCCCCCTCGGTCATGGCGAGGGTGACGTCGGCGAGGAGGTCGAGGACGCGAACGTCCCCTTCCTCGAGCGCGACCTTCATCCCCTTCATGTAGAGGTAGTCGCCGAAGAGGACGGTCAGCTCGTTGCCCCACCGCCGGTTCACGCTCACGCGCCCGCGGCGGGTGTCGGCGCCGTCGATGATGTCGTCGTGGACGAGCGTCGCGGTGTGGATCAGCTCCAGGACCGCCGCGTACTTCACGTCGATGGAGCCGGTGTAGCCGAGGAGCCGGGAGGTCAGGAGGAGAAGGGCGGGCCGGATCCGCTTTCCTCCACCGTCGACGAGGTACTCGCCGATGAGGGCGATCGTCGGGACCTCGGAGCGGGTCCGCCGCTCGAGCTCGTCCTCGACGTCCCGCAGCTTGCCCTCGACGAGGGAGAGTGCACGGACGAGACGCTGTCCATTGGCCCTCTCCTCAACCGGGAGATTCGCGAGGAGAAGGCGGTCTGTGAGGGAGGTGGAGTTCATCCGGCTGCGGGGCGGATATTACCGTCCCTTCCCGCGTTACGCCCGAGAGGCCCCGGAGGATGCTTCCTGCGAGCGGAAACGCCCTTCAATTGCGGTAGTTCGAGAACTGGAGGGGGAGGCCGAAGTCCTTGTCTTTCAGCAGGGCGATGACGGACTGCAGGTCGTCCCGCTTCTTCCCGGAGACCCGCACCTGCTCCCCCTGGATCGCGGCCTGGACCTTCAGCTTGGCATCCTTGATCGCCCTCACGATCTCCTTCGCCTTCTCGGTCTCGATCCCCTGCTGGATCGTGACGACCTGCCGGACGGTCCCTTTCGCCGCCTGCTCGACCGTGCCGTAGACGAGGGACTTCAGGTGGACGTTCCTCTTGATCAGCTTTCCCTGGAGGACGTCGTTCACCGCCTTGAGGCCGAAGTCGTCGTTGGCCGTCAGGACGAGCTGCTTCTCCTTCTCCTTGAGCTCGATGCCCGCGGCCGTGCCCTTCAGGTCGAAGCGCTGGGCGACTTCCTTCTGGGCCTGGGCGACGGCGTTGACGACCTCGGGCATGGCGACTTCGGAGACGATGTCGAAGCTGGGATCGGCCATATCTTTCCTCCGTCCCTCATTCTCCGACGACGCGGGTCCCCTTCGGGGGAACCAGGGCGAAGTCGGAAACGGGACGCTTCTTTCGCGGGGCCAGGTTCGTGAAGGTGAAGGTCGTCCGGTTTCCCTCGCCGTCGAGAACGACGAGCCGCTTCAGCTCTCCGGCGGGCGTGGCGAGGGCCGTGACCGACTTCAGGTCCGCGTCGGCGCGGGGTGTCAGGGCGAGGTCGACGAGGCCGTTCCCGGCCTGTTTCGCCACGGCCGCGAAGCGCTCGAGGATCTCGGCAGGGGGCTGAAGGAAGAGGAGTGGGAGGCGGGCCTTCTCGGCCGCGGTGAGGGTCTTCAGGACGATCTGCTTGTCGACGGCGACGTACTGCCGGGCCGCCCGGCCGTCGAACGTATAGACCTTCCCCTCCGGCCCGTCGTAGTCGAACCTCAGGGACGCGGGGGTCTGGATCGTCAGCGTGCCGGTCTCGGGGCTCGCATCGGGGAAGCCGGCGGGGGCGTAGCTCTGGACGAAGGTCATCGAATACGCCGGCTTCGCCGTGTAGGCATTCACGATCGACCGGAGGACCGCCGGGGCGTCGGGAGTTTCCGCGGCGGCGCGAGGCGCCCGGGCCAGGAGCAGGGCGGCGGCGCACGCCGCCAGGAGCGGGAAGGCAAGGGACCGTCTCATTCGTTCTTCGAGGATCCTTCCTTGGGTTTTCCGGTCCGGTCAGGGGCCTTCAGTGCCGGAAGTGGCGCCGTCCGCTGAAGACGAGGGCCATCCCGCGCGCGTCCGCCGCCGCGATCACCTCGGCGTCCTTCACCGAGCCGCCCGGCTCGACGCACGCCGTCACGCCGGCGTCGGCGAGGAGGAGGAGGCCGTCGGGGAAGGGAAAGAAGGCGTCAGAGGCGGCAGAGGCGCCCTTCGCCCGCTCGCCCGCCTTTCCGACGGCGTCGCCGGCCGCGTCGACGCGGCTCGTCCGGCCGCCGCCGATGCCGTAGGTCGCCGTCTCGCCGCCGATGACGATGGCGTTGGAGATGACGCCGGCGACGGCCCGCTCGAGGAAGCGCAGCGCGGCCATCTCGGAATCCGTCGGCGCCCGCTTCGTCACGACCTTCCAGGTCGAGTCGTCTGCCGGCAGGACGTCGGCCTCCTGGACGAGGAGCCCGCCGTCGATGCCGCGCAGCTCGCGCCGGGCTCGCGGGGCCGGGTCGGGAGCGACCGTGAGAACTCGCAGGTTCGTCTTCTTCGCGAAGACGGCGCGAGCCTCGTCGGTCACTCCTTCGCAGACGACGACCTCGAGGAACTTCGTCGTCATCGCCTCGGCCGCGGCGCGGTCGAGGACGCCCGTGCAGGCGAGGACGCCGCCGAAGCCAGAGACCGGGTCCGAGGCCCACGCCGCCTCGAACGAGGCCACCGCGCTCTCGCCGCACGCGACGCCGCACGGGATCCGGTGCTTGACGATCGTCAGCGCGCCGCGCGGGAGGAGGCGCGAGGTGAAGAGGGCCGAGTCCGCGTCGAGGAGGTTCGTGTAGGAAAGCTCCTTCCCCTGGTGGAGGACGAAGCGGGCGAGGGCCGACGGCGGCGCCGCCGGGTCGCGGTAGAAGGCGCCCGCCTGGTGCGGGTTCTCGCCGTAGCGGAGGGTCCCGCCGAGGTCGAAGGAGAGAGGAAGACGCTCCGGGAACGCGTCGCCCTCGGTCCTCGCCCCGAACCAGGCCGAGATCGCCGCGTCGTACGCCGCAGTCCGGCGGAAGACCTTCGCGGCGAGGCGCTTCCTCGTCGCCAGCGTCGACCCGCCGGCGTTCGCGTCGAGCTCGGCGGCGAAGACGGGATAGTCGGCCGGGTCGCAGAGGACGGCGACGTGCGCGTGGTTCTTCGCCGCGGCCCTGAGGAGCGACGGGCCGCCGACGTCGATCTTCTCGATCCCCTGCGCGAAGGTCGTCTCGAGGCTCGCCACGGTCTCCTCGAAGGGATAGAGGTTCACGACGACGACGTCGATCGGACCGATTCCGTTCTCGCCCGCCTGCGCGACGTGCTTCGGGACCGACCGGTCGAAGAGAACCCCCCCGAAGAGCGCGGGGTGGAGCGTCTTCACGCGGCCGTCGAAGACCTCCGGGAAGCCGGTCACGTCGGCCACCTGCGTCACCGGAAGGCCGGCGTCCGAGAGGTTCTTGCCCGTGCCGCCCGTCGAGACGAGCTCGAATCCGTGGCGGAGGAGGGCATTGGCGAGGTCGAGGAGGCCGCTGCGGTCGGAGACGGAGAGGAGGGCACGTTTCGTGCTCATCGGACTTTGTACGGTCCTTTCGACTCGGGGCGCGCGGCGGCGACGGAGGCGTCGCCGCCGGCGGTGTTCCAGATCCAGGCGAGCAGCCGCGCGGAGAGGCTCACCGCGGCGTCGTAGTCCTGGCGCGGCGAGCCGACGGGGAGCTTCGCCAGGACGAGCGTCTCGGGGGCGTCGAACGGGCGGGACGGGTATCCGAGGAAGCTCGAGCCGCTGCGGGCGAGGGCCAGGAGCGCCGCGTCGTCCGGCGCGGTGCCGGAGGGCGGAAAGAGGAGCGAGGCCTCGGCCACGAGCCCTCCCGCCTCGTATGCGACGTCCGCGAAGAGCTTGTGGTCGCGGATGGCCTTCGCGATCCCTCGCGCCCCGGAGGCGAGCGCGGCCCGCCGGGCGGAGGCGTCGCGCTTCGGCGAGGCGGCGAGCCCCGCCTTCACTCCCTCCATCAGCCGCCCCGGGTGCTTGGCGAGCATCCGCTTGAAGTCGGGGGGCGCCGCCGCGGCGGCGTCCGCTGCCATGAGCCCGACGGCCGGGACGGGCCAGCGCACGGCCTCACCAGCCAGGGAGCTCCCGGCGGCGAGGAGGAGCGGGAGGAGGAGGGCGAGCGGTCGGGCTCTCATCGACGGGCGGATTCTACGGTCCGCCGTCAGAAGCTCCTGAGAAAGACGAGGTAGAGGACGAAGCCCGTCTGGCCGTGACTCCTGCCGACGACCGGGAGACCGGCCTCCACCTGGACGAGGGTCGACCACGGGCCCGAGAACTGGCCCGAGACGCCGGCGCCGCCGAAGTTCGTCCATTCGAGGCCGCTCACCGGGTCGTTCACGACGGCGTGGTCGTAGAGCGCCTGGAGGCGGAAGAGCTTTCCGACGACGACGCCGTAGGCGAGCTTGGCGGTGAACGCCTCCTCGGCGCGCAGGCTCCCCGAGCTGAAGCCCCGGAGCGAGGTGCCGCCGAAGAAGCCGAACTGGATCTTCGAGAAGCGGTCGGTGTTCGAGGTGCCGACGTACGAGACGCCCGTGTCGATCCGCTGGAAGCGGGGGAGCTCGAACGTCTTCGCCAGGGAGACCGAGTAGAGGTGGAACCGGTCCTTCCCCGAGTCCCACTCGGGGTTGTCCGATAGCCCCACGGGTCCCACGCAGATCGGAGGTTCAGCGAGTACTTCCCGACGGCGTTCCAGCCCGAGAGGTCCCACGAGAGGCGCCCCTCGAGGCGCGTGACGAGGTGGTCGGACGGGACCACGAACGCCGGGTCGGCGTCGTCCCCTTCGGCGTAGTCGCGATAGGTGCCGCCGAGGGTGGCGGTCGCCTTCAGGTGGCGCGACAGGGGGTAGCCGATGTTCAGGTTCCCCGCGAAGGTTCGGGCCTTCACGGTCGTCGCGTCGACCTTCTCGCCGTCGACCCGGAGGGCGTCGTCGCCCCGGATGAAATTCGCGAAGACGTCGGCGCCGAGGTCGACGTTCGTCCCGAAGAGGTTCGGGTCGCTGTAAGAGCCGGCGAGGAGCGGCCCGCCGAAGAAGCCCTGGAGTTGCTTGCCCTTCTTCGCGACGTCGAGGTCGATGTAGTAGAGGCCGAGGAGGGGGAGCGGGTAGTCGAGCGACGCCTCGTAGAAGACGCCGCCGAGGCCGAAGAGGCGCGAGGTCTTGTTGTCTTCGACGGCGACGCGCACGCCATCCTTCTGCTTCTCGAGGTACCGCACTCCCTTGTCGGTGTCGCGGACCATGACCTGGTCGCTCGCGAGGGCCGCGGCGCGCCGGCTCTCGTAGTCGGCGGGGTCGAGGCGGACCTCGAGGAGCTCGGTCGTCCGCTCGAGAGTCGTCGTCCGCGAGAAGGTGCGGAGGATCGACTGCCCGCGTGTGGTGGTCGGCAGGAGGAGCGGCGGGCCACCGTCAGGTGCGGGCGCCTCGGCGAAGTCGGTCGTCTCGTCGACCGACTGGACCTCGCCCGTCAGGTTCAGCTGCCTGGCGACGACGCGGCGGAGCGAGAAGTCGGACTTGGCGATATAGACCTTGCCGGCGTTGATCGCCTTCGCCTTGAAGCCTTCGCTCGGCTCGAAGCGGACGACCCAGCAGGCGATGTCCCCGGCTTCGCCGTCGCCGTCCAGCTCGTAGCTGTAGGCCTCGTTGAAGGTCAGGTTGAGGGGGAGCTCGGAGACCTTCTCGGGCTGCAGCAGGGGCAGCTCGGGAGCCTTCTTCCCCTTCCACTTCACGCCGTTGACGTAAGAGGTCTGCCAGGCCCAGTCGAAGCCCTTGCCGCGCTCGTAGAAGAAGGGCCCCTCGAAGGTCAGCTCGAAGGAGGTGGGGAAGCCCTCGAGGCGGAAGCGGTACGACGTGCGGTTCGTCGCCGTGAAGCGGGTCCAGCGGGCGTCGCGCCCGGCGCGCCAGACCTGGTGCTTCGCGAGGATCTCCTCGACGGTCAGGGCGCGGACGGCGGAAACGTCGGTCGCGGCACGCGTCGCCTCGGACGGGGCTTTCTCCCTCGCCGTCAGGACGATGGCGAGCGGCCCGTTCGCGGTCGTGAGCGAGAGGCGGGGCGTTCCGCTCTTCGGGAGGTCGAAGCTGCGGGAGCGTCCGGTGGCGAGGTCGAAGACCTCTGCGGTCGTGTAGGAGGGGGAGTCGAGCTCGAGTACGAGCGGTCCCCGGGCGCCGGCACCCGACTCGTCCGCACCCGTCACGAGGACGATGCCGCCGAGGTCGGTCCCCTTCGCGAGCCGGACGACGGAAAGGGCCTTTCCGTCGGGTTTCCGGGCGCTCGCGCCCCGGCCGTCGCGGTTCACGTCGCCGGCCAGGAGGGCCCCGAGCCGGTCGAGGACGGGGACACCCGCAGGGTCGGCGAGCGGGGCGGCGACGACCGGAGCGTCGACTCCCGAAAAGCGCGCCGCGAGGTCGAGGAGCGTCGCGGCACCAGAGACTTCCGGCGCGGTGACGAGGAGGGGCCTCGCGAAGGAGAGGCCGTCCGCTGCCTCGCGAACGGTTGCGGGCGTCGTCGCGACATCGTCGAGGTCGAGACCGAGGAGGTCGACGAACGCGGCGGCCTCCTCCGAGAGGAGCTCCTTTGCACCGGGCGGGAAGAGCCCTCCGCCGGCCGGCTGGTGGAAGAGGACCGCGATGCGCGAGGAGGGACTCCGGGATCTCACGATCGCCGCGGCCTTCATCAGGAGGTATCGGCGGGAGCGGATCTCCCCGGAGAGGTCGGGGAGGGAGAGGACGAAGAGGTCGGCCCCCTGCGCCGCGCCGAGAAGGCCGCCGAGGCCCGGGACGAGGGAGTCGGCCGTGACGGCCTCGGCCTCGCGGGCGTTCTCGGGGACGTTCACCTCCGGAAGCTCCACGAGGAGGCCGGTCCTGCGGCCAGCCCCGCGCGTCTCCTCGAAAAGCCGGCGGACCCGGTCTGCCGTCGCGGCATCGCTGATCTCGGCTGCCCGGACCTCGACGAGGAGGCCGGGGGCGTTCACCGAAAGCGTGGACGGGGCGAGGCCGGAAGCGGCCGGAGCCGTCCCGGCCGGGCGGACGACGACCCACGGGGTGAGGTGAGGCCTTTCCGGAGGAGTCGCGAGGGCCGGGGCGAGCGCCGGACTGAGCGCCAGGGCAAGAAGAGAGAGCATCACGCTCCTTTATACGTGGATATACGCGGACGGGGATTGGCGCGTCGGGAACCGGGGTCACTACCCGGGAGCGATGGGAGAGGGGAGCGGCGGGAGACCGTGGGGCCGTGGGACCGGGAGACCCAGCTTGAACGTCCCGTCGCTTCGGCAGGGGGCCGCGTGCGGGGCGGTACGTCTCACGGCCGCCGCTGCGCGCGCACGACCCGCTTCCGAGCTCGCTGCGGCCGGGCGGGGGGCCCGCGCGAACTCCTCGCTTCGCTCGTCAGACACGCGCGCGGTCCTGATCCCCGCCCGGTCCTCGCGACCTCGAGCGGGTCCCCGTGCGTGCTCGAGGTCGGCTCGCGAGACGCACCGCCCCACCCGCGACCGGCGAGCTTCAAGAACTGAAAGGGACCCGCCTCTGGATGCCCATCTGGAATGGGGTCTGGTCTACGCTCTACACTCTGCGGTCGCTATAATATAAAATCAAGACCTGACCCCATTTCTGGGCGACCCTTTTCTCGTGGTTCGCTTCGCCGGGATCCGAGCGGGTGGGAGGGGTGTCCCGCGAGCGGCGTCCGAGTACGCGCGGGGACCCGCACGGCTCCGCGAGCAGGCCGCCGGATCAGGCGAGCGCGCGCGTGCAACGAGAACGATGTCCGCACGACGACCGGCCTTGGATGGGAGTGGGGGTCCGGGGGGCCGCGCGAAGCTCAGGCCCCCCGGCGAGCGCCGCCGTGGGACGCCCCTCCCGCCCGCGACTCGTGGGGCACGGTGAAGTGGATTGGCTCCATTCCCCGGTCTCTCCGGTCCTTCCGGTCCTTCCGGTCTCCCCGGTCTCCTCGTCGAAGCGCGAGCAAGGCCGAAAAGAAAACAGGGCGGACCCGAAGGCCCGCCCCGCTGTGGATCGTGGACTTCTTGCCGGGGTTACTTCTTCTTTCCCTCGGGCGCCGCGACGACGGGGGAGGGGGGCTCGACGGGTCCGATGCCGAGCTTCTCGCGGATCCTGTTTTCGATCTCGAGGGCGACGTCGGGGTTGTCGCGGAGCCAGGCCTTCGTGTTCTCGCGGCCCTGGCCGATCCGGAGGTCGCCGTAGCTGAACCAGGCGCCGCTCTTCTCGACGACCTTGTGCTCGACCCCGAGGTCGACGAGCTCGCCGGTCTTCGAGATCCCTTCGCCGTAGCCGATGTCGAACTCGGCGACCTTGAACGGCGGGGCGACCTTGTTCTTGACGACCTTGACCTTGGTGCGGCTGCCGACGACCGCGTCGCCGTCCTTGATGGAGTTGATCCGGCGGATGTCGAGGCGGACCGAGGAGTAGAACTTCAGGGCGCGGCCGCCCGTCGTCGTCTCGGGGTTGCCGAACATGACGCCGATCTTTTCGCGGATCTGGTTGATGAAGATGAGGCAGGTGCCCGACTTGGAGACGACGGCGGTGAGCTTGCGGAGCGCCTGCGACATGAGGCGGGCCTGCAGGCCGACCATCGCGTCGCCCATCTCGCCTTCCAGCTCGGCCTTCGGGACGAGGGCCGCGACGGAGTCGATGACGACGATGTCGACGGCGGCGGAGCGGACGAGCGCCTCGGCGATCTCGAGCGCCTGCTCTCCGGAATCGGGCTGGGAGACCATCAGGTTCTCGATGTCGACACCGAGCTTCTTGGCGTACTCGGCGTCGAGGGCGTGCTCGGCGTCGATGAAGGCCGCGAGGCCGCCGAGCCGCTGGGCCTCGGCGATGATGTGGAGGGTCAGGGTCGTCTTGCCCGACGACTCGGGGCCGTAGATCTCGGTGACGCGGCCGCGCGGCACGCCCCCGATGCCGAGGGCGGCGTCGAGGTTGATGGAGCCGGTCGAGATCGCCTGGATCGCTTCCTGCGGCTTGTCGCCGAGGCGGACGAGGGCGCCCTTGCCGAACTGGCGGTCGATCTGCTGGAGCGCCTGCTCCAGGGCCTTGAGCTTTTCCTTCTCGATGGGAGGCATTCGGATCCTCGCTTTCTGCGTGAAGAGGGCGGATTATAGGAATCGGGTGGCGGGCGCGCGGACAGTTGATGTCCCGGCGAGCGCCGCGACGGCCCGTTCGAAGGGGAGACGTGGAAGACGCTAGCGCGGAGCCGTCCGCGGCGCAAGAGGTTCCGTGGAGGGAGGTCTTCCGGAGGGCGCCCCTGGCGACCTTCCTGGCGACCGGGTTCGGGGCGGGCCTGTTGCCGAAGGCTCCGGGGACGTGGGGGAGCGTTCTGGCGGTGGTGGCCGGAGAGGCGATGTTCCAAGTGGCTGGGCTGGCTGGAGTTGTGGGGCTGGCGGCCGTTTCGGTCCTGGTGGGGGTTCCCGTTTCGGGGCGGGTGGCGGGGCTCAGGGGCCGAAAAGACCCCGGCGAGATCGTCGTCGACGAGGTCGCGGGACAGGCGATCGCTCTGGCGGGGTTGCATGCCGTGCTTCCCGTGGGCGCGGCGGATCCGCTGCGGTGGGGCCTGGTCGTCGTTGCCTTCGGGCTCTTTCGGGCCCTCGACATCCTCAAGCCCGGACCGATTGATCGGCTGCAGGCGCTCCGCGGAGGATGGGGAGTCATGGCGGACGACCTCCTTGCCGGCAGTCTTGCCGGAATCCTGGTCGGCGCCGCCGCGTATCTGCTGACATGACGGACACGTCGCCGCTGAGCGGACTGCGCCTCCGGCTCCGGCTCGAGGAGCCCCTCGCGCCCCGGACGACGTGGCGGATCGGGGGAGCCGCCCGGCTTTTCGCCGAGGTGGAGGACGTGAACGCGCTCGCCGGGTTGCTTCGGTGGGCCGCGGACGAGGGGCTCCCGGCGATTCCGCTCGGGAAGGGCTCGAACGTCCTCGTTCCCGACGAGGGGCTCGAGGCGGTCGTGTTCGTGATGGTCGGAGAGCTGGCGGCGGTGACGATCGAGGCGCCGCTGGTCAGGGCCGGAGGGGGCGCCTCGCTGATGTCGCTCGCGGTGACCGCGCGCAACGCGGGGCTGACCGGGACGGAGAATCTTTCGGGCATCCCTTCGTCGGTCGGCGGGGCGGTGCGGATCAACGCGGGGGCTTACGGCACCGAGATCTTCGATCTCCTCGAGGAGGTGACGGTCGTTTCGCGTGCTGGCGAGGTCCGGGTCGTGGCGACGGGAGCCATTTCGCACGGCTACCGCTGGTCGGCGCTGTGCGACGGGGACGACGTCGTGGCGGCCGCGACGCTTCGACTGAGGGTGGCGGGGCGGGAGGAGATCGACGCCCGGCTGGCCGAAGTGAGGGAGAAGCGAAAGAAGGCGCTGCCGGCGGGACCGAACGCCGGCTCCGTCTTCAAGAACCCGCCAGGGGATCACGCCGGGCGGCTCCTCGAGGCGTGCGGGCTGAAGGGGCTGCGCGTCGGGGGGGCGGAGGTCTCCGGGCGGCACGCGAACGTCATCGTGAACGTGGGGGGGGCGACGGCGGCCGACGTGAGAGAGCTGATGGCGAGGATGCGGGAGGCGGTGAGAGACGGCTTTGGGATCGACCTCGTCCCGGAAGTGGAGGATCTGGGGCGCTTCGTCACCAACCGCGGCGGCTCACCGTCCGTAGAATCCCCACGATGACCGTTCGTGCACTGATCCTCGCCGGCGGGAGCGGCACCCGCCTCTGGCCCCTCTCCACCGACGACCGTCCCAAGCCGTTCCTCCCGCTCTCGGGGAAGGCCTCGCTCCTCAGGGAGACGTACGACCGGGCCGCCCGCGTCACGGGAGAGGACAACGTCCTCTTCTCCGCGCGCGCCTCGCACGCTCCCCACCTGGAGCGGGAGTTCCCGGGACTGGCCGCGGGCCGCCTCGTCCTCGAGCCCGACCGGAGGAACACGGCGCCGGCGATCGCACTCGCCGCTCTGGCCGTTTCGGAAGAGGACCCAGACGCCGTCCTCGTCGTCCTGCCGTCCGACCAGGCGGTCCAGGACGCCGACGAGTTCCACCGCGCCCTCTCGCTGGCCGTCGAGAGCGCGCGTGCCGGAGACGCCTTCCTCACGCTCGGAATCCCACCCTCGCGCCCCGAGACCGGCTTCGGCTACCTCGAGGCGGGGCGGGAGACGTCGCCCGGTGTCCGCGAGGTCGTCCGCTTCGTCGAGAAGCCGCCCCTGGCGGAGGCGGAACGGCATGCCGTTTCGGGAAACCACTACTGGAACGCGGGGATCTTCGCCTTTGCCGTCAGGCTCCTCTTCTCCGAGATGGAGAGGCTCTGCCCCGACGTCCTGGAAGCGATGCGGGCGGCTCGGGCGGCCCAGGTCGCGGGGGACGGCGCCGGGTTCGACGCGGCGTTCCGCGCCTGCCGGTCGATCTCGATCGACTACGCGGTGATGGAGAAGGCCCGCGCGGTGCGGACCGTTCCCTCCGCGTGCGGCTGGAGCGACCTCGGCTCCTGGGAGGCGGTCCTCGAGTTCCGGGGCGGAGCGGACGGGCGCTCGGTCCTCTCGGGCCCGGCCATCGAGGCGGGCGGGTCGGGGAACCTCGTCCTGGCGGGAGACCGCCCGGTGCGGCTTCTGGGGCTTTCCGACGTCGTCGTCATCGACTCTCCCGACGGCCTGCTCGTGATGAAGCGGGGCTCCTCGGACCTCCTCCGCGCCAGCGTCGAGAAGAGCCTCGCCGAGGGGCGGACGTGAGCGAGCGGAGTCCCGACGGGGCGCTGTCGGCGGTTTCGCGGCTCGTCTCCACGGTCCGGACGGTCTACCGCGGCCCCGCCGTCGCGGTCGAGAACGCGGTCGTCTGCCTCCTCTCGCGCGGGCACCTCCTCATCGAGGACGTGCCGGGAGTGGGGAAGACGACCCTCGCAATGGCCCTCGGGCGCGCGCTCGGCCTCGGGGTCCACCGCCTCCAGTTCACGCCCGACACGCTCCCGTCGGACATCCTCGGTCTGACGATCTTCAACCAGCAGACGCAGTCGTTCGACTTCCACCCCGGGCCGGTCTTCACGCCGATCCTCGTCGCCGACGAGATCAACCGCGCGACGCCGAAGGCGCAGTCCGCGCTGCTGGAGGCGATGAACGAGCGGAGCGTCACGGTGGACGGCGAGACCCGCCCGCTTCCCGAGCCGTTCCTCGTCCTGGCGACGCAGAACCCGATCGAGTACCTCGGCACCTACCCGCTCCCCGAGTCTCAGCTCGACCGCTTCCTCATGCGGATCGCGCTCGGCTACCCGGCTGCCGAGGAGGAGCGGAGGCTCCTCGTCTCGGGAGGCGCCGACCGCGCGCTCGCCTCGGTGAGGCCCGTCCTGACGCTCGAGGAGCTGAAGGGGGCTCAGGCGGCGGTGGAGCGGGTGACCGTCGCCGAGAAGCTCCTCGACTACCTGATGGCGCTCGTTCAGAAGACCCGCACGAGCCGCGACCTCGTCCTCGGCGTCTCGCCGCGCGGCGCCCAGGGCTTCTTCCGGGCGGTCCAGGCGCACGCCCTCGTCGCGGGGCGCCCGTTCGCGACGCCCGACGACGTGAAGCGGGTCGCTCCGGCCGTCCTCGCCCACCGGATCCTCGCGAGCGCCACGGGACGCTACGAGGGGACGGGGGCCGGACACCGGGAGCGAGAGGCGCTGCAGAAGATCCTGGACGAGGTCGCCGTCCCGCTCTGAGCAAGCCGTGAAGCTGTCGGTCCTCAGGCTCCGGCTGAAGATCCCGTGGGACGAGTCGATCCTCGTCCGGGTGACGAACCTCGGCCTGGGCTACGTCCTGACGACGCTCGTCGTCGCCATCGGCGCGACGAACACGGGGAACAACGGCCTTTACGTCCTCCTGTCGCTCCTCCTCGGCATCCTCCTCGTGTCGGGGGTCGTCTCGCGCCGGAACGTCGACGGCATCGACGTCGCCCTCGACGGTCCCGCCGAGGTCTTCGCGGGGGAGCCGGTCCGGTTCCGCCTGCGGCTCGGGAACCGGTCACTCCGGGAGAAGAGCGCCCTCCTCGTGAAGGTCTCCGGGAAGGCGGCTCCTCTCCTCTTCCCGCGTCTCGTCCCGTCGGGCGAGGCGGAACGGGGGGTGGACCTCGTCTTTCCCCGCCGCGGACGCCAGAAGGTCGAGTCGATTCTCCTCTTCAGCGGCTACCCGATCGGCCTCTTCCGCAAGGGACGCCTCCACCCGGTCAACGAGGAGCGGATCGTCTTCCCGAGACCGAAACCCGCCAGCTTCCCGCCCCCCGAGGCGCGGGAGGCGGTGGACGACGGGATCGATCCCCGCCGGAAAGGGCACGGCGCGGAGATCCTGAAGTTGCGCGAGGCGGCCCCGGGAGACGACCCGCGCGACATCCACTGGCCGCAGACCGCACGGCAGGGGCGGCCGATCGTCAAGGAGCGCGCGTCCGAGCTCGGTCGCGAGATCGTCGTCCAGCTCGAAACGTCCCGCCCCGCCCGCGCCGGAGCGGGATGGGACGCGGCGTTCGAGGAGGCGGTGCGCGAAGCCGCGGGGCTCGTTCTGAAGTTTCTCTCGCGCGGCGAGCGGGTCGGACTCCTCTGCGGCGACCAGTTCATCCCGCCCGCCATGGGGCCGCTCCACCGATCGACGGTCCTCACGGCGCTCGCCCTCGCCGAGGCGGGGGCGGAGGCGTTCCTTCCGCTCGCCCTCCCTCCCGGCGTCGCGCTCTATCGCGTCCGGGCGGCGGACTGAAGATGGCGAAGAGGGCAAGGCCCGACCCGGACCTTCTCCCGTTCCGCCGCGAGCGGATCCTCGCGGCGGGGACGCTCCTGGCCCTCGGCCCGATCCCGCTCGCCTTCGGCGACTCGCTCCAGCTGCCGGTCCTGCTCGCCTACCTGGCCGCCCTCGGAGTCCTCCTCGGATTCGTCCGGGCGGGAAAGGTCCCCTGTCTTGCAGACCGCTGGCTGAACCTCGCGGGCCTGGCCTACTTCCTTCTCTTCTGGTTCGGCTTCCGCTTCGGCGGACGTTCCCTCCTGAAGACGGCTCTCCACATCCTCCTCTTCACGGCCGTGCTGAAGCTCGCGTCGATCAAGCGGGAACGCGACTTCTCGGTCGCTCTCACGCTCGCGGTCTTCCTGCTGGTGGCGTCGATGGCGACGTCGACCCACGCGTCGATCCTTCTCTTCCTCGCCGCCTACGCGGCCGTCGCCTGGCCTCTCTTCTCGCGGTGGGCTCTCTGGCGGGACCTGGCGGCGGCTCCCGACGAATGGCGAGGCGACGAGCGGGCGCGCGAGCTCCCCTCGCGCCGATCCGTCGTCGCGTCGCTGGCGGCCTCCTTCGTCCTGGCCGTCCCGATGTTCGTCCTCCTGCCCCGCCTGAAGTCGTCCTACATCCAGGGCCTTCCCGGCGGGGACACCGCGGATACCGGGTTCTCCGACACGGTCGACACGAACCTCTACGGCAAGCTCCGGCAGAGCGGCAAGGTCTTTCTCCGGGTCGCCGTCGAGAGCGGTCCGGTCACGGACGACCCGCCCTTCCTGAAGATACGGCTGGTGGCCCACACGCGGTTCGCCGGAGGGGTCTGGAAGAAACCCGCCGGCCACGGGCGCGTCCTCGCGATGCGCGAGGGGACCCGCCTCCCGCTCCGGCCACCCGGGAGCGGGTCCTCCGAGCCGCTCCACCGGCTTTCCTTCGAGATCGCCCCGCTCGGCGTCCGGTTCCTTCCGTACCCGGTGACGGCGATCTCGGGGGAGGCCTCGCCCGAGCTGATCCGCCGCTACGGCGTGGTGCCGCTCGTGAGGGACGGCGACGGGAACTTCCACCTGACCTTCGAGCCCCCGCGTCTCTTCCGCTTCGAGGTCCTGTCGGGGCCGAAGGCGGCCGTCGACCTCGTGCCGCCGTCCGACCGGGACCCCTCCCGCGAGGCGATGGGTTCCGGGATTCTCCGTTCCTTCGGCCGGGACGTCGCGGGCGGCGTCGACCCGGCAGCGAGCCCGTTCCTCTTCGCAACCCGGATCGCGGACCACCTCGCGTCGCGCTTCTTCTACTCGCTCGATTCGCCGCGATGGGGACCGAACCCCGTCGAGGAGTTCCTGACGCGGAGGAAGTCCGGGCACTGCGAGACGTTCGCCACGGCGATGGCCCTCGTCCTTCGCGAGCACGGAATCCCGACGCGCCTCGTGACCGGCTTCGCGGGAGGCGAGCGTGGTCCCTTCGGCTCCTACTACCTCGTGCGCGGGCTGGACGCTCACGCCTGGGTGGAGGCCTGGTGCGGGCCCGGGTACGGGTGGATCGCCTTCGATCCGACCCCCCCGTCCGGCCGGCCGGGGGTCACGAGGGTCAGCCTGGTCCGGAGCGCCGGGCAGATGTTCGAGAACCTCGAGTTCCTCTACGGCCGGTACGTCCTCGGTTTCGCCCAGGCCGACCAGGCCAGCCTCGCCCAGACCGTTCGCGAAGGGGTGGAGGCGGTTTCGGCGGCTGCGGCGAGAGCCGTGCGGCTGCTCCGCTCGTCCGCGGGAAGCGCCCGGTGGCGCGTCGCCCTTCTCCTGATCGGCGTCGCGGTCGCGGCGGCCGTCGTCCTCTTCCTCAGGCGGCGGACCTGGAGCGTGAGGGGCCTCGGGACGCGCGGCCTCCCTCCCGCCTCGGCGGCCTACCGGACGCTCCAGCGAGCGCTCCGGCGGCGGGGAGCCGACCTGACTCCCGCCTCGGCGCCGGCGGAAACGCTCGCCTCGGCCGACCGGCTCGGCGCGGGCCCGATCTCCCGGGAGATCGTCGGGGCGTACGTCGCGGAGTCGTTCGGGGGCCGCCCGACCCCGGAGGCCGAGGCGGCTCGGCTCGGGGGCCTCCTGAAGGAGCTCCGGGCGCGCCGCCCCTCCGGCTGACGACGGAACTTCCGGGGCCCGGCGCTCGTATCCGTCGGAGAGCGATCCCGAAGGAGATGCCATGGCCCGAATCCACCTCGCGACCGTCGCCCTGTCCGCGGTCCTCGCCGTACCCGGCCTCGCGTCCCAGGCTCCGTCGAAGGCGGTGGAGAAGACTCTCGTCCTCGCCCCGGACGGCCGGCTCGTCCTGGACACCTACAAGGGGCGGGTCGCGATCACGGCCTGGGACCGAAACGAGGCCTCCATCCGGGCCGTCGTCACCGCCGACGGCAGCTGCGACGAGAGCGCCGACCGCGTCGCGCGGACGAACGTGCGGATCGAAGGGGGCGGCCGCGAGGTGAGGATCGTGTCGGACTACGACGACCTGCCGAAGATGACGTTCAACTTCGGCCGCGACTGCGGATCCCGGCCCTTCGTGGAGTACGAGATCCGGATGCCGCGGGGCGCTTCGCTCCGGTTGAAGGACTACAAGTCGCGCATCTCGGTCGACGGGCTTGCCGGGGACGTGTCGGTCGACAGCTACAAGGGAGGCATCCGGCTGACCCGCCTCGCGGGAGGTCTCGACCTCGAGACCTACAAGGGAGATGCGCTGGCGGAGTTCGAGACGCTGGGAGGCCGCCTCCGCGCCGAGACCTACAAGGGCGAGATCGACCTCGTCCTGCCGAAGGCAGCGAGGGTCGACCTCGACGAGAGCATCGGACGCCGGGGTTCGTTCGAGGCAGACGTCGAGGCCGTCCGCGGCGGGACGCGCGTCTCGGTGGATACGTACAAGGGGACGATCCGCCTCAGGACGAGATAGCTAGTACGCGTTCTCGTCCCGGAAGCTCCTCGTCGCCGTCCGCCAGAGGATCTGCAGGTCGAGCGCGAGGCTCCAGTTCTCGATGTAGTAGAGGTCGTACTCGACGCGCTTGGAGAGGCTCGTGTTCCCGCGCCATCCGTGCACCTGCGCCCAGCCCGTCAGCCCGGCCCGCACGCGGTGGCGGAGCATGTACTGCGGGAACTTCTCCTTGAACTCGCGGACGAACTCGGGCCTCTCGGGGCGAGGTCCGACGAGCGACATGTCGCCCATGAAGATGTTCACGAGCTGGGGCACCTCGTCGAGCGAGGAGCTCCTGAGAAAGGCTCCGACCCGCGTCCGCCGGGTGTCTCCCTCCTGCGCCCAGACCGCGCCGGTCCCGTCCTCGGCGCCGACCCGCATGGAGCGGAACTTGAGGATCCGGAAGAGCCGCCCGTCGAGCCCCATCCGCTCCTGTGTGTAGAAAACCGGGCCGCGGTCCTCCAGCCAGATGGCGAGGGCGACGAACGGGAGGAGGATCGCGAGGGCGACGAGCCCTAAGGCCGAAAGGACGATGTCCATCGTCCTCTTGACGAGCGAGTTCCACCCCTCGAGCGGGCGCTGGGTCAGGTTGATGACCGGCAGGCCGTCGAAGTCCTCCACTCCCGCCTTGAAAGTGACGAACTGGAAGAGGTCGGGGACGAAACGGATGTCGACCATCTCGTTCCCGACGTCCTTGAGAATTCCGAGCATCGTCCGGTAGGCGTCGACCGGGAGGGCCAGGAAGAGCGTGTCGACCTCGTGCCGTTCCAGGAGCGCCCGGACGTCTGCGGTCGTTCCCAGGACGGCGAGCCCCCGGTACTCCTCCCCCTGCTTGCTCGCGTCGTCGTCGACGAATCCCACCGGTTTGAGGCCGGTGGCGGGGTGGTCGAGCAGCTTGTCGGCGATGGCCCGCCCCGCGATTCCCACGCCGACGACGAGCGCCCTGCGGACCCCCACGCCCGCGGCCCAGACCTTCTCGAGGTACCTCCAGATCGCGAACCTCCCGAGGGCGACGAGGAGGATGTCGAGGAGGAGGAAGAGGATGAGGAGCGCGCGGTTGAACGACCAGGCCCGCCAGAACGAGAGGAGTCCGACGAGCAGGAGCGTCGCGAGAGAAGCGGCCATGACGATGGCGAGGGCCTCGTCGATGGAGGAGCGGTCGCGTCTCAGCTGGTAGAGGCGGTGGAAGTAGAAGACGACCGGCCAGAGGACGAAGACGACCGGCAGGAGCGAGGCGTAGTTGGAGAGCGGCTGTGGCCCGAGCGGAATGGGCCAGACGGTCTCGAAGCGAATCACGTAGGCAGCGAGAAGCGCCGCACACGTAGCCGCGACGTCGGATGCGAGGAATATGGCCTGGAGTCGTCGGGCCTGTTTCTGGATCACGGGGTCTCCCCCCGGATTCTAAGGTTCCGCGGCGGGAAGCGCGTGGGCGAGGTCGTCGCGCCCGGATTCGGTCATGGCCGAGCGGGCGGCGTCGAGGAATCGGAGCCGGAACGCGGCCTCGGAGAAGCGTCGGGCGTTTTCCACGAGGGCGTCGGTGTCGAACCGGAGGGTGCGGGCGCGCTCGATCGCACGGGCGAGCGCGCCTGGCCCGGTTTCGCCGTAGAGAACTCCGGTGACCCCGTCGACGACGGTTTCGAGCGCGCCCCCCTTCCCGAGGGCGACGACGGGCGTTCCGCAGGCCTGCGCCTCGAGGGGGACGATTCCGAAGTCCTCCTCGCCCGGCATCAGGACGACCTCGGCGGACCGGTAGAGCTCCCGGAGCTCCTCGTCGGAGGGGGTTCCGGCGAAGCGGACGTTCGGCCCGGCGAGAGTGCGCAGGCGGCCCTCCTCCGGCCCGAACCCGGCGATCGTGAGGGTCCGCCCGAGGAGCTCGGAGGCTTCGAGGGCGTCGCCGAGCCGCTTGTACGGGGCGAGCGCGGAGACGACGAGGATCCCTTCCCGCCGGCGCGGCGAAGGCGGGGGGGTGTAGAAGGCCGTGTCGGCCGGAGCCGGCACGACCCGCGAGGAGCGGCCGTAGATCCGGCCGATCCGCTCGCGGACGTTCTCCGAGTTCGCCAGGAAGGCGTCGACGCGTGGCACCGTGGCCCTGTCGCGGGCGCGGAGCGGGGCGCGGACGACGCGCGCCGCACCCCTCACCAGCGCTCCGCGTCCCCGGAGGTAGTCCTCGAACTGGTCGTGCAGGTAGCGGACCGGGGTGTGGCAGTAGCAGAGGTGAAAGCCCTTCGGCCCCCGCTTCGCCGCCTTGGCGACGCAGTGCGACGTGGAGATCACGAGATCGAAGCCCGAGAGGTCCCAGCTCTCGGCGGCGAGGAAGTAGAACGGCAGGAGCCACCGATAGTCCCGCTCGCGGGAGACGACGCCCTGGAGCCACGTCGTTCTCACGGCCCGGTCCTCGATCTCGGGCGGGACCGACCCGGGAAAGTGGAAGAGCGTGTAGAGCGGGGCCTCCGGGAAGAGCCGGGCGAGCTGGAGGAGGACCTTCTCCCCGCCGCGGGTGCCGGTGAGCCAGTCGTGGACGAGGGCGACCTTCACGCCGCCTCCGCCGCGTCGCGCCAGGCGGTGACGACCTGCTCGCAGGCCGCCTCCCAGGTGAAGGTCCGTGCCCGCTCGCGGCCGCGTGAGGCGAGGCGGGCCGCGAGGGGCGCGTCCGTCAGGAGCCGGACGAGCGCGTCCGCGAGGGCGTCGGGGTCGTCGAGGCTCGCCAGGAGCGCCGCGTCGCCCGCCGCCTCCGGGAGCCCGCCGCGATCGGAGCAGACGACGGGCGTTCCGACGGCCTGGGCCTCGAGGACCGGAAGGCCGAAGCCCTCGAGGAACGAGGGCATCGCGAGTGCCGAGGCTCCGGACAGGAGAGGGACGACGTCGGATTCGGGGAGGATCCCGAGGTCGACGACGCGCTCCGCGACGCCGGCCGCGCGGGCGGCGTCGGCGCGTGATTCGGTCCTTTCGGCGGCCCCCCCGGCGAGGACGAGCCGGTGGGGGAGGCCTGCGCGGACGACGCGCCCGAACGCCGAAAGGAGCCCATCGAGGTTCTTGTGGGGCTTGTCGTTCCCGAGGAAGAGGACGTACGGCCCGTCGAGGCCGGCCGCGCGGCGGACGCGGGCGACGTCCTCCCCGGGCACGGGAGCGAGAAAACGCCTCTCCACCCCGTTCGGAATGACGCGCACCTTTTTCGCGTGCTCCGGGGCGAAAGCGGAAAGGTCGCCCCGGACGGCCTCCGAGACGGTCAGGACGACGCGCGCGGCGCCCAGGGCCCGCCGGAGCATCGTCGTCGCGTAGAGCCTCTTCGGCAGAGTCTCGTGCTCCGGACGTTTCAGGTGGATCAGGTCGTGGATGGTCACCACGGTGGCCCGGGGCGGGAAGAGCGGCACGACGTAGTGCGGGGCGTGGAAGACGTCGCACCGGGCCCTCGAGAGGGCGCGCCGCACGGTGACGAGCTCGGCGAGGGAGTATCCGGCGGCGTCGCAGGGGACCGCTTCGACGCCGGACGGGAGGAGGGACTCGTCCCCGGTCCTCACGATCGCCACGAGGTCGTGCTCTCCCCGGGCGGCGGCGGCGCCCAGGAGGCCGCGGACGTAGGTCCCGATGCCGAAATCGCGCAGCTTGCGGGCGTCGAGGGCCACCCGGAGCCGCTTCATGCCGCCGCCTCGGCGAAGAGGGCGCGCGTGGCGCGCGCGGCGGCGTCCCAGGTGAAGAGCCGCGCCCGCTCCGGGCCGCGCCTGCGAGCCAGCGCTCGAAAGGTCTCGTCGTCGTTCGCGCGCTCGATCGCGCTGGCGATGGCGCCCGCGTCGAGCGGGTCGGGGAGGAGGCCCGCGTCGCCGACCACCTCCGGCAGCGACGACGAGGAGGAGGCGACGACGGGAATCCCCTCGGCCATCGCTTCGAGGGCCGGGAGGCCGAAGCCCTCGTAGAGGCTCGGGTAGGCGAGAAGCCGAGCGCCCCGGAGGAGGCCGGCCGCACGCCCGGAGGGGACCCATCCGAGCCGGGCGATCCGGGGCGCGTGCCTCGAACGCGCGAGCCGCTCCCCGAAACCGGGCATTCCCCAGCCCGCCCCCCCCGCGATCACGAGGTCTGGGAAATCGGGGCGCCGGTCCCAGATCGACTCCATGGCGGCGACGAGCCTCTCGTGGTTCTTTCGCGGCTCGAGCGTTCCGATGGAGAGGACGTACGGCCGGGAGGAGGCCACCTGGCTGGTCGCCGGGGGCGGCGGGACGAGGCCGTTCGGGACGACGAACGCCTTGCCTTCCGCTTCCGGGCAGGCCAGGAGAAGGTCGTTCCGCGTCGCCCGGGAGACGCAGACGAGTCGGGCGGCCCGCCTCACGGTCGCGGGGAGAATTGGGGCGAACCCGGCGACGTTCTTGCGGTCGTGCCACTCGGGAAAGAGGATGGGAGTCAGATCGTGGATCGTCGCGACCCCGGGAAGCGGGCAGGCCAGAGGGAGGATGCCGAGCGGCCCGTGGAACAGGTCCGCTCCCGCCCTCACGGCCTCGATGGCGGCCAGGGTCTGGAGCCAGATCGTGCCCGGGAGGCGAAACCGGCCCGGGGGCCGGACCTCGACCCGGCCCTCGAGCGCGGCGGGCAGGTCGACCGGGCGGGGGGAAAGGAGGATGACGGAATCGCCGGGGAAGAGCCGGGTGAAGGCGCCGTAGAGTCCCTCGAGCGTTCGGCCGACGCCGGTCCTCTCGCCGCAGAGCGAGCGGGCGTCGACGGCGATGCGCATCCGGGGCATCGTATCGCGGGAGCGGGACCCGGGCCGGGGTCCGGACCCCGTCCGGAGGCTCGGATGGGTGTCTCGGGAGCGCGTGCTAGACTCACCGACCCTCCGCGAGGAGGGGCCGAGATGGAACTGAATCTGGAAGAGGCGCTGGAAGCGCCCGTCGCTGTTTCCTACCGCGTCGAGGTCCCGATGGGGCGCCTCGAGCGGCCCGAGCTCCTCGTGCTCGAGCCGGTGGCGTTCGCGGGAACGCTACAGAAGGCCGACCCGGGATTCGTCCTCACCGGGACCTTCTCCGTGGCGGGCGAGATCGCCTGTTCCCGCTGCCTCGCGCCGGTCGCTTTCTCCTCCAGCGGAGAGGTCTCGTGGCTCTTCGCCCCCGTCCACCGCCGCCCCCTGGAAGACGAAACGGAGCTGACGGCCGGCGACCTCGACGTCGTCTGGTACGACGAGTTCGTCGTCCCGTTCGATCCCCTCGTCGAAGAGCAGCTCCTGCTCGAGCTCCCGATGAAACCGCTCTGCCGGCCCGACTGCCTCGGTCTGTGTCCCCGTTGCGGGGCCGACCGGAACTCCGCCCCGTGCGACTGCCGGGAAGAGGGCGACGACAGGCTCGCGAAGCTGAAGTCGCTCCTGGCCTGAAGCCGCGCCGGCGGCGACGCCAAGAGGCGCTTCCCCGAAACCGACGACCCCGAGAGGTGAACTGCCATGCCGAATCCGAAACACCGCCACAGCAAGACGCGCCGCGACCTGCGGAGGGCTCACGACTTCCTCCAGGATCCCGGCCTGTCGAAGTGCACGAGCTGCGGAGCGACGAAGACTCCTCACCGTGTCTGCCCCGATTGCGGCCACTACCGGGGCCGCGAAGTCACTGCCGGCGCCCAGAAGAGCTGATCGCGACCTCCCGGTCGCACCCTGAATGACCCTCGCCGTCGACGCCATGGGGGGAGACAACGCCCCCCGTGCCATCGTTGAAGGAGCCGTCGCGGCCGCCGTCGACTTCGGCCTCGACCTCCTTCTGGTGGGACGCCGGAGGGAAATAGAGCCGCTCCTTCGGGCGGCGAGCTACCGCGGGAGCCGGATCGGCATCGTGGAGGCCGAGGACGTCGTCGGGTTCGACGAGCCTGCGACCGCCACGCTCCGGAAGAAGCCCCGGGCGTCGGTGCGCGTCGCGGCAGAGCTCGTGAGGGACGGGGCCGCCGAAGGGCTCTTCACCGCCGGCCACACGGGGGCCGCGATGGTGACGGCCCGGGCCGCGCTCGGCGTCATCGAGGGGATCGACCGGCCCGCCCTCGCCGCGGTCCTCCCTGGCCTCGGGCGCCGGCGGCTGCTGCTCGACGTCGGGGCGAACATCTCGTGCCGGGTCGAGAACTACCGCGAGTTCGCCCTGATGGGGCACTTCTACGCCCAGGAGGTCCTCGGCATCGATCACCCGAAGATCGGGCTCCTCTCCGTCGGCGAAGAAGAGGAGAAGGGGACCGGGACGACGCGCGAGGTTTTCGGCCTGCTCCGGAAGTCGGGGCTCAACTTCGTCGGCAACTGCGAGGGCCGCGACGTCTACGGCGGAAACGTCGACGTCGACGTCATCGTGACCGACGGCTTCACGGGAAACGTCGTTCTCAAGGTCTCCGAGAGCCTCGCCCGGCTCGTCGAGGAAGCCCTGAAGCAGGAGGTCACCCGGAGCCTGCAGGCCTCGATGGGTTTCCTCCTCTCCAGGGACGCGTTCCGGTCCTTCAAGAAGCGCCTCGACTATTCCGAGTACGGCGGCGCGCCGCTCATCGGCGTGAAGGGGGCCGTCGTCATCGGGCACGGCAGCTCGAACGCCCGGGCCGTCCGGAACGGGATCAAGTCCCTTCACGATTTCGCCCGGCGCCGGATTTCAGAGAAGATCCGGGCGAAAGCCCGCGACCTGGCGCCCCCGGTACCCGTCCGCTGAAGGGAGAGCAGGGAAGATGTTTCACGCCGCCATCGCCGGCACCGGTCGAGCCGTACCCGCAAAGGTCCTGACGAACGCCGACCTCGAGAAGCTGGTCGAAACGTCGGACGAATGGATCACGACGCGGACCGGGGTCCGGGAACGGCACATGGCGGTCGACGGGGAAACGCTCTCGGACTTCTGCGTCGCGGCGGGGACGCAGGCCCTCGAGAGCGCGGGAGTTCACGCCAAGGACCTCGACGCCGTCCTCGTCGCAACCGTCACCCCCGACCAGCCGATACCGGCCGTGGCGTGCCTCGTCCAGCAGAAGCTGGGCGCCAAGAAGGCCGCCGCGTGGGACCAGAACGCCGGCTGTTCGGGGTGGCTTTACGGCCTCCACATCGCCGACGGACTGATCCAGGCGGGGAAGGCGAAGAACATCCTCCTCGTCGGGGCCGAGTTCCTGACGCGCTACACCGACTACACCGACCGCGCCACGTGCGTCCTCTTTGGCGACGGCGCGGGCGCCACGCTCCTCAGGGCCACAAAGTCCGACCGGGGCGTCCTCGCCTCGACGATCCGGAGCGACGGCGAGGGCGCCGCCTTCATCCAGATGCCGGGCGGCGGCTCCTCGAGCCCGCCAAACCGGCCGGAAACGCTCGAGCAGCGTCTTCCGTTCATCAAGATGATGGGCGGGGAGACCTTCAAGATCGCCGTCCGGTCGATGGTCGACGTCTGCAAGGACGTCCTGAATGAGAGCGGGTTCGAGCCGGGCGAGGTCTCCTGGCTCCTGCCGCACCAGGCCAACGACCGGATCATCCAGGCCGTCGGCGAGCGGCTCGGCATTCCGAGGGAGCGCTGCATCGTGAACATCGAGCGTTACGGCAACACGAGCTCCGCGTCGATCCCGATCGCCCTCGACGAGGCGGTGCGGGACGGCCGCGTCAAGCGCGGGGACCTGATCCTCTTCACGGCCTTCGGGGCCGGCCTGACGTGGGGCGCGGCCCTGGTGAGGTGGTAGCGATGGTCTCCCTCGCATTTCTCTTCCCCGGCCAGGGGTCGCAGTCCGCCGGCATGGGGCGCGACCTCGCGGCCACGTTCCCCGAGGCGCGGGCGGTCTACGACCGTGCCGACGCCGCCCTCGCACCGTTCCGCCTCTCCATCTCCAAGGTCTCGTTCGAGGGATCCGAGGAGGAGCTGAAGCGGACGGCCGTGACCCAGCCGGCGATCCTCGTCCACTCGGTCGCCGTCTTCGAGGTGCTGAAGGCACGGGGCCTCGCGCCTTCCCTCCTCGCGGGGCACTCGCTCGGCGAGTGGTCGGCCCTCGTCGCGGCGGGTTGCCTGCCGCTCGAGGAGGCCGTCGTCCTCGTCCACCGGCGCGGCACCTTCATGCAGGAGGCGGTCGCGGTGGGGCAGGGAGCGATGGGCGCGGTGATCGGTCTCGACGGGCCTTCCGTCGCCGCGGCGTGCGAGGAGATCGCCGCCGCCAGCGGCGAAGCGGTCTCCGCCGCCAACTTCAACTCTCCCGAGCAGACCGTCATCGCGGGGACGGCCGGCGCCGTGGCGAAGGTGTCGGAGCTCCTGAAGCAGCGAGGGGCCAAGCGGGTCCTGCCGCTCCCGGTCTCGGCCCCGTTCCACTGCGCGCTCATGAAGCCGGCCGAGGAGCAGCTCTCCCCGTTCCTCGACGCGGCCTCGTTCGCGGACCTCTCCGTCCCCGTCGTCACGAACGTCGACGTCCTCGCCAACCTCTCCGGGAAGGAGGCGCGCGAGGCGCTCCGGCGGCAGGTCTGCTCTCCGGTTCGCTGGGTGGAGACGGTCGAACGGCTCGCCCGGGAGACGGAAGGGGCGATCGAGGTGGGGCCGGGAACGGTCCTGGCCGGCCTCGCGAAGCGGATCGCGAAGGAGTGGCCCGTCCGGACGACGTCGGATGCCGAGGGGCTCGGCAGGCTCCTCGCCGGATGACCGCGAAGGCGACCACGAACGCCACGCGCGTCCTGGACGCGCGCAAGGCCGCCTACGGCCTGCGCACCTTCGCCGCGGCCGATTTCACCGCCGAGGAAGCGGCGGAGAAGCTCGGGGTGCCCCAGGAAGAGGTCTGGAAGACGCTCGTGGCGAAAGGGGACCGGACGGGGCCGCTCGCGGCCATCGTCCCGACCGGGGCTCGCCTGTCGCTGAAGAAGCTCGCCCGGGTCTCGGGGAACCGGACCGTCGCGATGGTCTCGGCCGAGGAGATGGAGAAGCTGACCGGCTACGTGAAGGGGGGCTGCTCCCCCTTCGGAATGCGCAAGGCGATGCCGCTCTTCGCCCACGAGGGGGCCGCGGCCCTCCAGCGGCTCTTCGTCTCCGCCGGCCAGAGGGGGGTTCAGCTGGAGATGTCCGGACCCGTTTTCCTCGCCGCGGCGGGCGCCACGCCGGCCGATCTCGTCGAAGACTGATAAAAGGAGCCTCGAGATGACTCACGTCCTCTCCCTCGAGGGAAAGATCGCGCTCGTCACGGGAGCCTCGCAGGGAATCGGGGAGACGATCGCCCGCCGCCTGGCGTCCGCCGGGGCGACCGTCGTGGCCGCGGCGCGCAACCAGGAGAAGGCGGGCGCCGTGGCCGCCGCGATCGCCGACGCGGGCGGTACGGCGGAAGCCGCCTCCCTCGACGTCTCGGACCCCTCGTCCGTCACGGCTCTCTTCAAGGGGATCGCCGAACGTCACGGCCGGCTCGACATCCTCGTCAACAACGCCGGGATCACCGACGACGGCCTCCTTCTCCGGATGTCGAAGGAGAGCTGGGACCGGGTCCTTTCGACCGACCTGACCGGCGTCTTCCTCGTGACGCAGGAAGCCGTCAAGCTGATGATGAAGAAGCGGGTCGCCGGCCGGATCGTGACCGTCGGCTCCGTCGTCGGCCTCATGGGGAACGCCGGCCAGGCCAACTACGCCGCCGCCAAGGCGGGCGTCGTCGGGTTCTCGATGTCGCTGGCCCGGGAAATCGGCTCTCGGGGAATCACCGTGAACGTCGTCGCCCCGGGCTACATCGAAACCGCCATGACCGCCGCCCTGAGCGAGGACCAGACCAGGGCCCTCGCCGGCAGGATCGCCCTCGGGCGGCTCGGAACCGCCGAGGACGTCGCCGGCGCGGTCCTCTACCTCGCGTCCGATCTGGCCTCGTACGTCACCGGAACCGTCCTGAACGTCAGCGGAGGTCTCCTCATCCCCTGAAGGGAGAGGAACCTGCGTCTGCTTGAATTCGCCGGGAAAGCCGGGGAGAATCCGGCGGCTTGGCGCCAACTTAGGGAGGAATTGAATGTCGAACTCGATTGAGGAAAAGGTCAAGAGCATCATCGTCGAACAGCTCGGGGTCCAGGCCGACGAGGTCAAGCCCGAGGCGAGCTTCGTCGACGACCTCGGCGCCGACTCGCTCGACACCGTGGAGCTCGTGATGGCCTTCGAGGAAGCCTTCGGCATCGAGATCCCGGACGAGGACGCCGAGAAGATCCAGAAGGTCCAGGACGCGGTCACCTACATCGAGTCGCACGCGAAGCCTGCCTGAGATCCCCAGTGACGGCCCGGCTGGACTTTCTCGATGCCCGGGGCCGCCGCCGGGTCGTCGTCACGGGAATCGGACTCGTCTCGCCCGTCGGACTGACGGCGAAGGAGAACTGGGAAGCCCTGCTGGCGGGGCGTTCCGGGATCGGCCCCATAACCCGCTTCGATGCGTCGGATTACGCCTGCCGGATCGCGGGGGAGGTGAAGGGTTTCGACCCGGGCCTCCACCTCGAGAAGAAGGAAATCAAGAAGTTCGACACCTTCGTCCACTACGCGGTCGCCGCCGCCAGGGAGGCGCTCGCGGAGTCGGGCCTGACGATCACGGAAGAGAACGCGGAGTCGGTGGGAGTCTGCATCGGCTCCGGCATCGGCGGCCTTCCCCTGATCGAGGAGACCCACAAGGTCCTTCTCGAGAAGGGCCCGAGGAGGATCAGCCCCTTCTTCATCCCGGGGCTGATCGTCAACATGTCCTCCGGGCTGGTCTCGATCCTCACCGGCGCCAAGGGCCCGAATACGGCGACGGCCACCGCCTGCGCCACGTCGGCCCACGCCATCGGCGACGCCGTCAACATCATCCGCCGGGGCGACGCGGACGCCATGATCGCGGGCGGGACCGAATCGGTCGTGGTCCCTCTCGCCATCGGCGGCTTCGCCGCGATGCGCGCCCTCTCCACCCGCAACGACGATCCGGCCGCCGCCTCGCGCCCCTGGGACCGCGACCGTGACGGCTTCGTCCTCGGCGAGGGGGCGGGAATCCTCGTCCTCGAGGAGCTGGAGCATGCGGTCCGGCGCGGCGCGCCCATCTACGCCGAGGTCGCCGGGTACGGCATGTCGGGGGACTCCCACCACATCTCCGCCCCCTCCGACGACGGCGACGGCCCGTTCCGCGTCATGCGCAACGCCTTGAAGGACGCCTCCATGGACCCGGCGGAGATCGGCTACATCAACGCCCACGGCACCTCGACGCCGCACGGCGACCGGGTCGAGACGATCGCCGTGAAGCGCCTTCTCGGCGCGGCGGCCCGAAGCGTCCCGATCTCCTCGACGAAGTCGATGACCGGGCACCTCCTCGGTGCCGCCGGCGGCTACGAAGCGGGCGTGCTCGCGCTGGCGATCCGGCACGGCGTCGTTCCGCCGACGATCAACTACACGACTCCGGACCCGGCGTGCGACCTCGACTACACGCCGAACGAGGCCCGTCCTGGGGCGATCCGCTCGGCCCTCTCGAACTCGTTCGGGTTCGGGGGAACGAACGCCTGCCTGGTGATGAGGGCCGTCTGACGACCCGCGCCGGCGGCGAATCAGGGCCCGGCGACCTCTCTACCGTCGATCCCGCGCCCGATTCCCTCTATGCTCCGGTGGCGAGACGCGCCAGATGAAGGCCGACATCCTCCGGAAGAAGTTCTTCGAGGGAGTTTCCCGCTACGAGTGGATCGAGACGCTCGGGCAGGGCGGGGTGGGGATCGTCTACAAGGCCCGGGACCTCGAGCTGGACGAGGTCGTCGCCATCAAGGTCCTCTCGCCCGACCTCGCGAAGGACGACGAGGCCGTCCTCACCCGGTTCAAGCGCGAGATCAACCTCAACCGGAAGATCAAGCACCCGAACGTCGCGCGTATGTACGACTTCGGGATCAGCGGCTCCTACCCCTACATCACGATGGAGTTCGTTCCGGGGAAGGACCTTTGGACGCTCATCCGCGACGAGCGGCGGATCGAGCCGGCCCGCGCCGTGCCGATCCTCCGGCAGATCGCCCGCGGCTGCTCGGCGATCCACGAGCTCGGGATCGTCCACCGCGACCTGAAGAGCCAGAACGTCATCGTCGACGAGCACGGCGCCGTCGCCATCGTCGACTTCGGACTCGCGCGCTGGAACCTCGGTGGCGGCTTCACCCTCGACTCGATCATCCTCGGCACGCCGCAGTACATGTCTCCCGAGCAAGCCTCCGGCCGGCCCGTCGACGCCCGCACGGACATCTACTCCATCGGGATCATCGCGTTCGAGGCGCTCACGGGGCAGCTTCCGTTCACGGGCGACAGCCCGATCGCCGTGGCGATGAAGCAGATCAACGACCCGGTCCCGGACCTCCTGTCCCGGCAGTCCGACGTTTCCCCGGGGCTCCGGGCGATCGTCATGAAGGCGCTTCGAAAGGACCCCGCGAAGCGCTACGCGACGACGGCGGACCTCGAGGCCGAGCTCGCGGGGGTCGAGCCCCTTCCGACGCCGAAGGAGGGGTCGATCCGCCGGCGGGCAGGCCAGGACGGGCTGATGGCCCAGCTCGAGTCGGCTCTCGGAGCCGTCGTCCTGCCGGCTCCTCCCGCCCTCGTACGGCCGGCGGCCCCCTCGGACGTCGCCCCGAGACCGGAACCGCATCCGACGCCGATGCGGGCGGTTCCGGCTCCCGTCGCTCCGGCCCCGCCCGCCGCGCCGCCGCCCGCGCGTCCGGTCCCGGCCCCGCCTGCCGCGGCCGCCGCTCCCGCTCCAGCCCCCGCCGTCGTCCCGGCCGCACCCGCCGTGGCCGTTCCGGTCGACCCGGCGCGCCCTCCCATGCTCCTCCTCGTATCCGCCGCGGCCGCGAATCGCAAGGCGTGGAAAGCCGCGCTCGGAAGCGAGGCCTGCCGCGTCGTGGAGGCGGCTTCAGGCCAGGAAGCGCTCGAGGCCCTCGTGCGCGGACCGGTCGACCTCGTCGTCATGGACGTTTCGCTCCCGGGGATGGATGGTTTCGACGTCACGCGCGTCATCAAGTCGCAGCCGAACCTGGCGGCGCTCCCGGTTCTCCTTGCGGCCGACAGGCTCGACCGGAGCCGCTACGCCTTCGGCATCCAGTCGGGAGCCAACGAGCTGCTCCTCAAGCCGATCGAGCCCGTGCTCTTCCGGGAGCGGGTCGGCGCGCTCCTGCGGCACCGGGGCTTCCAGCTTCCCGGCTGGGAGCCGGATGCGCCTGCTCCGGATCGCGCGCCTCAGTAGCATCGTGATCGCGACGACGTGAGTGGGGACCGATCGCCTTTTCGCTGGACAAGACCAGCCCTGGCTGCTGATCATCTGGAAGTGCCGCGCGATCCGGGGCCAGCGGGTGAACCTGCGACGACCGGGGATTCCCCGGCGTTGAACGCGGACGCTGATGTCCGTCCCGGGTACTGGGATCCGACGGCGTCGGGCCGGCACGTCATCAGCCGCCCGATCGCCATCGACGGACTCCTTGCCGAGCGGGCCCGGATCGAGCTCGCGCCGCGGATCGTCCAGCGCGGGGCGGCCTTCCTCGACGACTCCTACAACGCCGTCGACGTCGTGGCGCGACAGCTGGCGTCGGTCTTCACGCTCGAGCAGCTCGTCCTGGCGACGGTCGCCCTCAGGGTCCACATGCGGATGGGGCGCGTGCGGATGCAGAACAAGAAGGCTCTCCAGGAGAAGTGGACCGCGCTCGCCCACCGCCTCATGAAGCTGCGGGCCGAGGAGCGGTACATCTCTCTCCGCGAGCAGCGCATCGCCGAGGAACGCGCGCTTCTCGCGGCGGCGGAAAGCCCCCGGCCCGGAGGCGAAGAGCTCATGGCGATCGAGGAGATCGAGGTCTCGCAGACGCGTCAGGCGTGGAAGGAAGAGAACCGGCTGGCCTGGGAAGGGTGGGCGTGCCTCGAGGAAGAGGAGGCCGCGCTCCTGGCGGGGGCGCCGCAGCTCGAGCAGGCCGAGGATCTGAGGCAGCCCTACGTCCTCCTGCTCGTCGCGGCCCGCCGCAGCTCTCCTCGAAGCGTCGCCGCCGCGATGCACACTCTCGTCGACGCTCTGCAGGAGCCGCTCTCGCGCACCGACCAGATGCTCCTCGAGATCGCCTTCCGCCGGTGCATCCGGGCGGCATCCCCCGAATCCGAGCGGGAGGTGGAGCGCTGGGAGGCGGCACTCCTCGTCGCGGCGGAACGCGAGTACGCGGCGGAGTTCTCCTGGGCCGTTCCCTATCTGGCCAGCGCGTGACCGGCCGAGCCGGCGCGCCGTGTGCCTGATCGT
>JADKBZ010000003.1 GCA_016714815.1 Holophagales bacterium | reverse complement strand
CGAGGTACGACGAAGAGATCCCGGCGTTCGAGATGATCCGCGACTCGATCGAGATCATGCGCGGCTGCTTCGGCGGGTGCACCTTCTGCAGCATCACGATGCACGAAGGGCGCGTCATCCAGAGCCGGAGCAAGGGGTCGATCCTCAGGGAGGTCGAGAAGGTCGCGAGCGCCCCCGACTTCAAGGGGACGATCAGCGACCTCGGCGGGCCGACGGCGAACATGTACCAGATGCGCTGCACGCGCCCGGAGGTCGAGGCGGTCTGCCGGCGGCTCTCGTGCATCCACCCGAAGATCTGCGTCCTCCTCGGAACGGACCACGGCCCGACGATCGACCTGATGCGTGCCGCCCGCGCCGTGCCGGGCGTGAAGCGGGTGAATATCGCGAGCGGCATCCGGATGGACCTCGCCAACCTCGACGACCGGTATATCGAGGAGCTGGCGACCCACCACGTCGGCGGGCACCTGAAGGTCGCGCCGGAGCACCGGAGCGACGCGGTCCTCGACCTGATGAAGAAGCCGTCGTCCGCGTCGTTCGAGACCTTCGGGGAGAAGTTCGAACGCGCGAGCGCGAAGGCGGGCAAGGAGCAGTACCTCGTCCCCTACTACATCGCGAGCCACCCGGGCTCGGGCGTCGGCGAGATGATCGAGCTCGCCCTCTTCCTGAAGGCGCACGGGTACAAGCCGCGACAGGTGCAGGACTTCATCCCCGCGCCGATGGACATCGCGACCTGCATGTACTGGACGGGCCTCGACCCGCAGACGCTCGAGCCGGTGGAGACGGTCACGAAGCTGAACGACAGGAAGGTCCAGAAGGCGCTGATCCAGTTCTTCAAGCCGGAGAACTGGTTCGTCGTCCAGAAGGCGCTGACGGAGGCCGGGCGGGGCGACCTCGTCGGGAGCGGGCCGCAGTGCCTCATCCCCGCCAACCCGCCCCGGGAAGCGGTCGAGGCGCGGCGCCGGGAGGCCCGGGAGAGCACCTACGTCCACGCGGAGGACGCGGGGACGTCGGGGGAGACGGGGCCGAAGGGCTCTACGGAAGCGGGCGCCCAGCAGAGGCCGCGGGGGGGCGTCGGCTACCGGCCGGGCCGGGCCGGGCACCGGAGACGCGGCCCGGGCTGAGCCGCCGGTGGCCCGTCGCCGACGTCGCCGCCCTCGGGTCGTCGACTTCGGAACGGGAACGGGCCACAAATACGTCGAGTAGAAGAGAAGAGGAAGCGGATCATGAAACCCACACCTCCCGGATGGCCACGCATCTCCCAGGCGCTCTACTACGAGGACGCCGCGAGGGCGATCGATTTCATCCGCGACGCGTTCGGATTCGAAGTGAAGATGAAAGTCGTGGGCGACGGCGGGCGCATAGAGCACTCCGAGCTCGTCTACGGCGCGGGACTCGTCATGGTGGGCGACGTCGCGGGCCGGGAAGAGAAGTACCCTTACCGGCGCAGCCCGAGCCAGGCCGGCGGCATCAACACGCAGAGCCTCATGGTCTACGTGGACGACGTCGAGGAGCACTACGCCCGCGCCGTCGCGGCCGGCGCGAAGGTCCGCTCCGAGCTGGCGACGGTCGACTACGGCGAGGAATACTGGAGCGATCGCGGATACGAGTGCGAAGACCCGGGCGGCCACCACTGGTGGTTCTTCCAGCGGCTCCGGGACCCGAAGCCTTTGCCCTGAGCTACCGGAGGAGCCGCGCGACCGGCGAGACCTTCGGTGTCACGCCTCCCGCCAGGAGCCGGGCGGGGACTCCGCCCGCCGCGGCGCGGGCCTGCTCCTCGCTCCGGTAAACGCCCCATCCGAGGGACCAGCACTCCTTCCCCTGGTAGCGCACGACGCGAGTGTAGAGCTCCTTCGCCGAGCTGCCAGCCGCGGCCCTCTGCACCGTCTCCTCCGAGCACGCGACGAAGAGCTGAACCGTGAAGGCTTCCTTCTGCGCCTCGAGCTCCGCCAGGAAGGCGCGCGCCGCCTCCGCGTAGCTCCCCGCCCTGAGCAGGCCGCGACCCTTCTCCCAGTTCTCCACCGGGAGGGACGGTGCCGGAACCGGTGCAATGACCTCGACGGGCGAAGGCGTTGGAGGAGCCGGGGTAGGCGTTGGAGGAGCGGGCAACGGTGTCGGTGTGGGAGCTGGACTTGACGCGGGCGCTGGCGCTGGCGCCGGCGGAGCGGGGAAGGCGAGATCTCCCTTTCTCTCTCCCTGAGGAGGTGCGCGGTCGAGGTGCCGTGAGGATCGTGGCAGGTCGAGCAGGCCTCCGTCGCCACGTCGCGTCCGGGGACCTTGCGATGCCTGGCGACGTCGTGGCAGGCGAGGCAGAAGGCCGGTTCGGGAGACGACAGCGAGACCCGGGTCCCCGTCTCGGCGACGGCGAACGCGTGGGAGTCGAGGCAGCCTTCGGACGCCGGGGGATGAATCGTCTGGCGCCCCTGCAGCAGCTTCTTGTGGCACGTGATGCAGCGGGTGGTGGCGACGTTGATGAGCCGGGCATGCTCTCGGCCCTGATCGGAAGGGGCTGGCTGGGCTGCCATTCGGACGGACGAAAGAATCATCACGACACACACAATCGACACGGACGCTCTCGTGCGCTTCCCGCGCAGCCCTTTCCAAGACGTACCCGGATCGGATGTCGAGGACGATTCCAGAAGATGTGCACGCCCGTAGAATCTCGCTGTCTTCGACCTGCTCCGCCAGAGACAGGAGGTCCCGCATGACCCGAGCGTCGCTCCTCGCCACGACCGCGGCCGCCGCTGCCCTCTCGCTCGCGGCGCCGGCAGCCGCCCAGGCCCCTTTCTCGGTCGTGGAGGCGTCGATCCCCGAGATGCGCGCGGCCCTGGAACAGGGGCGCGTCACGTCGCGCGAGCTGGTGATCCAGTACCTGCTGCGGATCGCCACCTACGAGGAGACGCTGAACGCCGTCCTCGCCGTGAACCCGGGGGTTCTGGCCGAGGCGGACGCGCGCGACCGCGAGCGGCGCGAGGGGAAAGTGCGCGGGCCCCTCCACGGGATTCCGGTCGCGCTCAAGGACAACATCCACACCACCGATATGCCGACGACCGGCGGAGCGCTCGCCTTCGAGGGCTTCGTCCCGCCCTACGAGGCCACGCTGGTCCGGAACTTGCGAGAAGCCGGTGCCATCGTCCTCGCCAAGACGGTGATGACCGAGCTGGCGAACTGGATCGCCGGGTCGCCGACGCCGATGCCGACGAACTACAGCGCCGTGGGCGGCTACGGTCGGAATCCGTACGACCCGCGCCGGGACCCGCGCGACGCCACCGCGGACGGCCGGCCGGCCCTCGCCACGGGCGGCTCGAGCTCGGGCATCGGCACGGCGGCGAGCTTCTGGGCTGCGAACGTCGGGACGGAGACCTCGGGTTCCATCCTCAGCCCGGCAAACCAGAACATGCTGGTGGGGATCAAGCCGACCGTCGGGCGTATCAGCCGCCGCGGGATCATCCCGATCACGGCCGACCAGGACACGGCCGGACCGATGGCGCGGACGGTGACGGACGCGGCGATTCTCCTCGGCGTGCTGGAGAGTGCGGCTCCCGATCCCGACGACGCGGCCACCCGGACGTGCGCGCCCCCGCCGGGCCGGGACTACACGAAGTTCCTGAACCCGAACGGGCTGAAAGGGGCCCGCATCGGGATTCCGCGCGCGTTCTTCTACGGCGAAGCCAGGGTCCCGGGGCGCGAGAAGCCCGCGGGCGGCCTGAACAAGGAGACGGCCGCCCTGATGGAGGAGGCGATCGCCGTCCTGAAGGCCCAGGGAGCGGTCGTGGTCGACCCGGCCGAGATCCCGAGCGTTCTCGTGACCGATCCTGCGAAGAGCTTCCTGGCCTGGGGCATGTGCTCGGGCACGGACAACGCGAAGGGGAAGGACGCCGCCTGCTCGGTGGTCTTCAAGTACGGCATGAAGCGCGACTTCAACGCCTGGCTCGAGACGCTGGGCGCCGCGGCGCCGGTGAAGAGCCTGACCGCGCTCCGGCTCTGGAACCTCGAGCACACGCGTGCCGGTTCGCTCCGGTACGGCCAGTCGAACCTCGACATCTCCGACGAGATGGACCTCGTCGCCGACAGGCGCCGTTACGAAGCGGACCGCGCGAAGGACCTCGCTCTCGCGGGATCGAACGGCATCGAGGCGGTGATGATGGCCCACCGCCTCGACGCGCTCCTTTTCCCGGGAGGCAGCGGCGCTTCCATCGCCGCCCGGCCCGGCTACCCGACGGTGATCGTGCCCATCGGGTTCGTGCCGAATGCGCCGCAGGGATCCCCGTTCCCGGCAGGTTTCGACGCGAAACCCGCACCTTACGGCGCGAGCTTCACCGGGCTCGGCTGCAGCGAGCCCCGCCTGATCGAGATCGCCTTCGCGTTCGAGCAGGCCACGAAGAAGCGCGTGCCGCCGCGATTCGGCGGTCTGCCCTAGTTCAGCTCTTCTTTTCGCAGGTCGCCTTGCTCGGGCACTTGCCGCAGTCCGCCTTCGCGGCGTCCTTCGCGTCGGCGGGCCCGATCTTCTCGAGCTTCGCGGCCGGGACGACCTTCGTCATCGCCTGCTCGAGGGTCGCCTTGCCCGTCTTCCCCGGTTCGAATGTGACGAGGAACTTCCCGGCGGCGGCGTCGGCCTTCGCCGACATCACGCCCGGCTCCTTCGCCAGGGCGAGGGTGAGGCTCTTCACGACGGCCTCGTCCTTCAGGCCGGGGACCGCGAAGACGGCCGTCTCGGCCCCCTTCGCCCCTGCGGCCGGCGCGGCGGCCTTCTCGGCGGCGAGAGGGAGCGTCGCGAGGGTGAGGACGAGGGCGAGGACGAGCTTCTGGAACGATTTCATCGGGACTCCTTCGTCAGGGTCCGGTCGTTGCCGGCGGACCAGTTGGGACTTTCGCGCCGTCAATCTCGACGACGTGGTAGACGTGGAAAAGATACTCGCCCGTGGCGGCGTCGTGGACGGGCCCTTCGATCGCCTCGACGATCTTCGAGCTGCTCGAGACCGCCGGGTCGAACGTCACCTCGACCCGGTTGCGCGAGGCGTAGGCCACGAAGCGCGAGACGCCCGTGAGGCCCTTGACCTGACCGGCCGCCCGCTCGGCGGTGTCGACGCACTTGACGCCGTCGACGACGAGGACCGTCGTCCGGGTCGCGCCCGTTGCCGCCGCGGGGAGGTCGACGACGACGCTCGGGACGGCGAAGAGCCTCGCGCCCCCGAGTCCGGCGAGGGCGAGAAGGACGACGAGCGCCGGCACGCTCCAGCCGGGGACCTTCAAGACGCTCTCCCGGGGAGGCGGAGCGAGAGCGCCCCCGGCGCCGGGCAGCTCTCCGTGCACTCGAGGCAGAGGGTGCACTCGCCCGTCCGGACGACGTCGAGGCGCGAGACGGGGATCTGCTGGGGGCAGGCGCGGTCGCAGGAGCCGCACCCGGTGCAGGACTTCCCGGACCGCGAGAGCCGGAGGGCCCCGGCGGACGAGAAGGGCCAGAGGACGGTCCCGAGGGGGCAGAGCCAGCGGCACCACGAGAGAGGGAAGACGATCGCCAGGCCGAGAACGGCGGCGAGGATCGCGTAGCTCCAGGCCTTCACGTCGTGCCCGTGGGCGCTGAAGAGGACGTAGTAGGGGTCGTAGCCGCGGAAGAGGAGCTCGCCCGTCGTCCAGGTCGCCGCGAGAACCGCCCCGAGGACGACGACGCGGAGGCCGATCTTCAGCGCCGCGTCCACCCGCGGGGGAACCGGCCACGGACCCCGGAAGGAGGAGCGTCGGAAGAGCTTCCGGGAGAGCCGCCCCGTCCACTCGAGCACCGCACCGAGAGGGCAGACCCAGCCGCAGAAGGCCTTTCGTGCGACGAGCGCGAGCGCGATCACCGAGAGGAAGAGCGCGAGGTTCAGCTCGCCGGCGGCGCAGGTGAAGCGGCTGCGGGTCAGCAGGGCGTACGCCGTCTCGAGTCCGCCGAACGGACAGTACTTCTCCACCGACGTCAGCGAGCTGCCGAGCGCGAAACGGATTCCCGTGACCGCGACGGCGGCGACGAAGGCGACCTGGAAGAGAAGCCGGAGCCTTTTCAGAGGTGGTCCCCTCTCGCCCGGCGTCCTCTCGGGCGGCGGGCGCAGCAACGGGAAAGGCTACCAGCCCGCCGGAGGGTCGTCAAAGAGGGGATTCCCGAAATGAGATTCTCCGAGGTGACGACGTCACAGGTCCGAAACGGCTACCGGCGCGGGATCCCTCCCGGACCGGTGGCCCGGTCTTCGGCCGCCCTGGCCGCCGCCGCGGCCTGGAGCGCGGCCGCTTCCTCGCGCCACGTCTGCGCCCAGCCCATCCTCTCCGCCGTCGCCACGTTCACGGTCCCGTCGGCGTTGTAGATCCCGAGGTCGACGAGGCGCTTCTGGATATGCGCCGGGTACGGCTCCATCCGGGCGTCGAACCCCATCGGCACGAAGAGGGTGTTCTTCTGGATCGGCTCGTGCCCCTTGTAGTTCTTGCGTACCCCCTGGACGAGGTACGAGAACTCCACGTCCCGGGCCGACTCGACCACGACCTGGTTCAAATCGGCGCTGACGACCCCGAAGAGCGTCATCCCTCCCATGGGAGTGATCTGGACCGTCAGCCCCTCCTCCTCCGTGACGAGCCGGAAGTCCTCCGGAACGACGATGACGGCCTTCTTCCCCTCGAAACGCCCGCGCCCGCGGAAGTAGGTTCCGGCCTCCGGGCCTTCCATGGCGACGTAGACGATCTGGCGCGACGCGTCGGTCGGGTGGGGCTCGACGAAGCTCTTCGTGCCGGTCGCCCCCAGGTCGTTGTAGGAGTAGACGCCGTACGACGTCAGGTAACCGAGGACCCCAGAGGCGGTCGGGACGCCCGTCGTGGCGTCGACCTTCGCGCCACGGATCCCGATCCCCGTCGTCGCCTTGCCGAAGACCCCGTAGCCGCCCGTGGTGGTGCCGAGGACTCCCACGACACCGGCGGAGACGTCGTTCGGGTAACCCGGATACCCTGCCTCGCCGAGTACGCCCGCCGTACCGGTCGTGATGCTGCCCGACCTCCCTCTCACCCCATACACTTCTCCACTGGTATGTTGGGCGAAGCCTTTGACCCCGCTGGCACCGGCTGTCGAGCTGAACGTAGACCCGTACAATCCATAGGTGATACCGCTAGTTGCCCCGGCGATACCGTGCACGGCACTCATAGCGTCCAACGTGCTGCGTATTCTGAAAAGCCCAGCCACACCATAGTCACTCTCTCTCGTGTTCTCCACCGTCAACACTGCGGTCGACGAACCGCTCAACGAGAGGCCCTCGCCGCTGTTGAGGCTCGTCCCTCCGCCAATGAAGTATCCGTTCACGTCGAGAATCAGGTCGGTTCCGGAGACGCCGGCGACGACCGTGATGCCTCCGGTCGCGCTCATCGGGACGATGGCCGCGTTGGCGAGGACCTGTCCGGCGTTGTAGTTCAGCGTTGAGACGGTCGGGGCGGCGCCTCCCTCCGGATAGGCCATGATGAAGCCCGGTCCGGCCGTGTTGACGACCGTGACGTTGAGCGAGATCGCCGCCGCGCCGGTCGGGATCCCGGGGCAGGGGCCGCTCGCGCTCGTCATCGGGAAGCTCCGCGCCGTCGATGCGGCGAGAACGGGCGGCCCGTAGCTCCCGGTGAAGACCCCGCCGCCGCGTGTCGACCATCCGGCACGGTTCGAAAGGCACGAAGATCGCCGGGTCGCCGGTGTCTCCGAGAGCGCCGAGCGTCGCCGGGCGCGACCCGGAGGTCGCCTGTGGAACCGCCCAGTTCTTCAGGGGGACCTGGTCTGCGGCCCCGGCCGCCCCGGACAGGAGCAGCGGAATCGATGCGAGCGCGAAGAAGGATTGCCGCCGGGCAGGATGTCTCATGAAACCTCCGCATCATTGAAAACCGGCGGACCCCGCGACCAGGGCGTTCGCGAGGCCGTCGGCGGTCAGAGTCGCCTGGTCCTGTCAGCGCCGGAGCTCTTCCCGGAGGACATCCCGTTCCGCCGCCGCTTTCGCCGCGGCGGCTTGGGCCGCCTCTGCCTCCTCGCGCCACGTCTGCGCCCAGCCCAGTCTCTCGGCCGTGTCGAGGTTGACGCTCCCGTCGGCCCTGTAGATCCCGAGGTCGACGAGGCGCTTCTGGAGGTGAGCGGGGTAGGGATCCATCCTCGCGTCGGGCCCCATCGGAACGAACACGGTGTTCTTCTGGACTGGCTCGTGCCCCTTGTAGTTCCTTCTTACACCCTGCACGAGATAGGAGAACTCCACGTCGCGGGTCGCCTCGACGACGATCCTGTCGAGGTCGATGCTGGTCACGCCGACGGCCGTTGCCCGCCCGATCGGGGTGATTTGGACCGTCAGCCCTTCCTCCTCGGTGACGAGGCGGAAGTCCTCCGGCACGCCGATGACCGCGGTCTTTCCCTCGAAACGCCCGCGGCCGCGGAAGTAGGTTCCGGCCTCCGGGCCTTCCATGGCGACGTAGACGATCTGGCGCGACGCGTCGGTCGGGTGAGGCTCGATGAACGACTTCGTTCCGCTGGCCGCCATGTCCCCGAAGGCGTAGACGCCGATGGACGCCGTGTAGCCGAGGATTCCGGTGGTGACGGCGAGTCCCGTCGTGGCGTCGACGCGGGAGCCCTGGACGGGCCGGCCCGTCGAGGATTTCCCGAGGACGCCGAAGCCGCTCGTATTGGTCCCGAGGACTCCCACGGTGGCGGCGATGGCGTTGTTCGGATAGACCGGGGAGCCGGCAACCCCGAGGACACCCGCGGCGGAAGAGGACGTGCTTTGCGTGGTTCCCTTTACTCCGAAAGCCATGCCGGTGGTGGCGAACGTCTCGCCGAGAACTCCGCTCGCGCCGTCCGTGGCGCTCTCGGTCACCCCGCGAACTCCGGCCGTGGCACCGGTCGCTGCCGCGACGCCTCCGTAGACGCCGCCTCCCTTCTGAGAGTTGTAGGAAACGAAGAACCCGCCGTAGCTGTTGTTGGTCCCGGTGTAGTTGTTGAATCCAGCGATCAGCCCTCCACCGTACGACCCCTCCAGCCGGAGGCCCTCGTTGTCGTTCAGCGACGCCGGGCTGCCGATGAAGTACCCGTTCACGTCGAGGATCAGGTCGGTGCCGGAGACCGCGGCCACCACCGTGATCCCTCCCGTCGCACTCATCGGGACGATCGCCGCGTTTCCGAGGACCTGCCCGGCGTTGTAGTTGAGCGTCGAGACCGTCGGGACCGCTCCCCCCTCGGGATAGATCATGATGAAGCCGGGACCGGCGGTGTTGACGACCGTGATGTTCAGCGAGACCGCCGCCGCGCCCGTCGGGATCCCGGGGCAGGGGCCGCTCGCGCTCGTCATCGGGAAGCTCCGCGCGCTCGACCCGGCGAGGGCCGGCGGGCCGTAGGTCCCCGTCCAGACCCCGCCGCCGCGCGTGTCGACCATGCGGCACGGCGTGAACGGGATGAAGATGGCGGGGTTTCCCGCATCGCCAACGGTACCGAGAGCCGACAAGCGCGACCCGGAGGTCGCCTGTGGAACGGTCCAGTTCTTCAGCGGGACCTGCTCTCCGGCCTCGGCTGCCCAAGACAGGAGGAGCGTCAACGGTGCGAGAGCGTAGAAGAATCGCCTTCCGGCAGGATGTCTCATGAAACCTCCGCAGCATTGAAAGCCGGCGGGCCTCGCGACCAGAGCGGTTGCGAGGCCGCCGGCGGTCTGACTCGCCTGGTCCTGCTAGCGCTGAATCGCTTCCCTGCGAACGTCCTGTTCCCGTGCCGCCTTCGCCGCGGCGGCCAGCTCCGCCGCCGCCTCCTCGCGCCACGTCTGCGCCCAGCCCATCCTCTCGGCCGTCTCGAGGTTGACGCTCCCGTCGGCCTTGTAGATCCCGAGGTCGACCAGGCGCTTCTGGATGTGGGCCGGGTACGGCTCCATCCGGGCGTCGAATCCCATCGGGACGAAGAGGGTGTTCTTCTGGATCGGCTCGTGCCCCTTGTAGTTCTTCCGTACGCCCTGGACGAGATAGGAGAACTCCACGTCCGCCGTGCTCTCCGCCTCGATGGCGTCGAGCCCGGCGCGATTCACCCAGGTGGTGGCCCGGCCCATCGGCGTGATCTGGACCGTCAGCCCCTCTTCCTCCGTGACGAGGCGGAAGTCCTCCGGGACGACGATGACGGCGCTCTTCCCGTCGAAACGGCCGCGCCCGCGGAAGTAGGTTCCGGCCTCCGGGCCTTCCATGGCGACGTAGACGATCTGGCGCGAGGCGTCGGTCGGGTGCGGCTCGACGAAGCTCTTCGTACCGGTCGCCCCCAGGTCGTTATAGGAGTAGACGCCCCAGGACGTCAGGTAGCCGAGGACCCCGGAGGCGGTGGGGACGCCGGTCGTGGCGTCGACCTTCGCGCCCCGGACTCCGATTCCCGTTGCGGTGGCCTTGCCGAAGACCCCGTAGCCGCTCGTGGTGGTGCCGAGGACTCCCACGACGCCGGTGGAGACGTTGTTCGGGTACCCCGGACTCCCTGCCGAGCCGAGTACGCCTGCCGAGCCCGTCGCCGAGCTGGTCGAACGCCCGACGGTCCCGTACACCTCTCCCGAACCCGTGGCCTCCCCGACTACGCCGGACGCACCCGTCGTCGCGCTCGCAGTTCGGCCGTTGACCCCGTACACCTCTCCCGAACCCGTGGCCTCCCCGACCACGCCGGAGGCACCCATCGTCGCGCTCGCAGTTCGGCCGAAGACCCCGTACACCTCCCCCGACCCCGTGGCCTCCCCGAAGACGCCGGACGTACCTGCCGTCGCGCTCATGGATTGGCCGTAGACCCCGTACACCTGTCCCGACGACGAATTGGCGAGGCCTGAAACTCCGACGGAGCCGTTGGCAGAGCCCAGCGCGGTCCCCTTTACTCCCGTCGTCAATGCCTCTCCACGCACGCCAGTGCTGCCCGCGCCGCCGGCATAGAATGCCCCGCCAGTTCCGCCCAAGGTCCAGTTCTCGCCCCTGATGAGCGAGCCCGGCGTTGACCCCGCAAGGTGGAAGTACTCTCCCGGGGTGAGGTTCCCCTGCGAGTTGATGTAGTACCCGTTCACGTCGAGAATCAGGTCGGTTCCCGACACTCCGGCGACGACGGTGATCCCTCCCGACGAGTTCATCGGGACGATCGCCGCGTTGGCCAGGACCTGCCCGGCGTTGTAGTTCAGCGTCGAGACCGTCGGGACGGCTCCACCCTGCGGATAGATCATGATGAAGCCGGGACCGGCGGTGTTGACGACCGTGACGTTGAGGGAGATCGCCGTCGCGCCGTACGGAATCCCGGGGCAGGGGCCGCTCGCGCTCGTCATCTCGAAGTCCCGCGCCGTCGACGCCGCGAGAGCGGGCGGTCCGTAGCTCCCGGTGAAGACCCCGCCGCCACGGGTGTCGACCATCCGGCACGGTGCGAACGGCACGAAGATCGCGGGGTTGCCCGCGTCCCCGAGAGCTCCGAGCGTCGACGGGCGCGACCCCGAGGTTGCCTGTGGAACGGCCCAGTTCTTCAGCGGGACCCGGTCCGAGGCTTGAGCCGCCCCGGAAAGGAGCAGCGTCAGCGTTGCGAACGCCAGGAAGAATCGCCTTCCGGCCGGATGTCTCATGAAACCTCCGCGATGTGCGAAGCCGGCGGGCCCCGCGACCGGAGCGGTCGCGAGGTCGCTGGCGGTTTGGCCTGCCTGGTCCTGCTAACGCCGAAGCCCGTCCTGGAGTACGGCCCGTTCCGCGGCCGCCTTCGCCGCGGCGGCCTGTTCCGCCGCGGCCTCCTCCCGCCACGTCTGCGCCCAGCCCATCGTCTCGGCCGTCTCGAGGTTGACGCTCCCGTCGGCCTTGTAGATCCCGAGGTCGACGAGGCGTCTCTGGATGTGTGCCGGGAAGGGGTCCATCTTCGCGTCGGGCCCCGCCGGCACGAAGACGGTGTTCTTCTGGATCGGCTCGTACTGGCCGTAGTTCTTCCGGACGCCGTGGACGATGTAGCTGAACTCGACGTCGCGGGTCGACCCGACGACGATCTGCTGGAGGTCGACGCTCATCACGCCGACGCTCGCGACGGCCCCGATGGGCGTGATCTGGACGGTCAGCCCCTCCTCCTCGGTCACGAGCCGGAACTCCTCGGGGACCGGGATCACCGCGCTCTTCCCGACGAACCGTCCGCGGCCGCGGAAGTAGGTACCGGCCTCGGGCCCTTCCAGGGCGACGAAGGCGATCTGGCGCGACGCGTCGGTCGGGTGGGGCTCGATGAAGGACTTGGTGCCGCTGGCAGCCATGTCTCCGAAGGCATAGACGCCGATGGATGCCGTGTACCCGAGGATCCCCGTGGTGATCGCGAGGCCCGTCGTGGCGTCGACGCGGGACCCCTGGACCGGCCGGCCCGTCGAGGATTTCCCGAGGACCCCGGAGCCAGTCGTGTTGGTCCCGAGGACTCCCACGGTGGAGGCGATGGCGTTGTTCGGGTAGACCGGATTGCCCGCAATCCCGAGAACGCCAGCCGCGGAGGAGGCTGAGCTGGAGGTCCTCCCTATCACGCCGAAGACCATCCCCGAGCCCACGGCTTCGCCACTCACCCCGCAGGCGTTGTCGGTGATGCTCCTGTTTCGCCCTGTGACTCCCCGGGTGACGCCTGCGTCCGCGAAGGCATGCCCCATCAGGGCCGCCGAATCGCCCACGTCCGTGCGGGAGGTGAATAGCCCAGCGCGACCGATCCCATCGAGTCCGACGTAGTCGTTCTCTACGCTGAACAGCACTCCAGGGTAGGACCCGACCAGGCTGAACATCTCCCAGTCGTTGAGCCTCGTCGGGCCGCTGATGAAGTAGCCGTTGACGTCGAGGATCAGGTCGGTCCCCGACACTCCGGCCACGACCGTGATTCCGCCCGTCGCGCTCATCGGGACGATCGCCGCGTTTCCGAGGACCTGCCCGGCGTTGTAGTTGAGCGTCGAGACCGTCGGGACCGCTCCCCCCTGCGGGTAGATCATGATGAAGCCGGGGCCGGCGGTGTTGACGACCGTGATGTTCAGCGAGATCGCCGCCGCGCCGGTCGGGATCCCTGGGCACGGGCCGCTCGCGCTCGTCATCGGGAAGCTCCGCGCGCTCGACCCGGCGAGAGCCGGCGGACCGTAGCTTCCCGTCCAGACTCCGCCGCCGCGCGTGTCGACCATCCGGCACGGCGTGAAGGGGATGAAAATGCCCGGTCCGGAGGCGTCGCCGAGAGTGCCGATCGCGGAGGGGCGGGCCACGCCGCTTGCCTGCGGAACGGCCCAGTTCCTCAGAGGGACCAGACCCTGTGCGGCGACGTCGAGAGACGCGATCAGGAGAAGACAGGCCGAAACGTTCAGTAAACACCTGTTCGGGAGAATTGTCACGGAATCTCCTATTGGATCTGTGCTGGTTCCCGGGCGCGGATGCGACGCGTCCAGAATCCGACCGTCACCGCCAACCTGCGGCACACCCTTACGGCGTTCGGTAAAGCCTGTTCCTGCGTACTCCCTCGCCCCTGAGACAATCCGAATTATTCAAACAATGGGTCGGGAGACCTCGGATTTCAAGGGCAGGACAGGTGAGGACGACAGATTACTGCCAGATCGTCGGCTCCAGGGTCTGGCTACCCGCCGTCCCGCGATCGCAGGAGTTGGACCTGACCGAAGGCGAAGGGGACCGCGGTCTCCACGCGGAGGATCCTGCGCCCCAGGTCGAACGGACGGAAGCCGTGGGCTTCGAGAAGCTCGAGCTCGAACGGAATCCAGCCCCCCTCCGGTCCTATTGCCAAAACGGCCGGGGAGCCGGCCGTACCGAGGTCGAAACACTGGGGCCCTCGCGCGGCGGCGGGGTGGGCCACCAGCCGGGTGGAGGTCGCCCGTGGCCAGAGGCCCTCGACCTCGTCCTCGACGAAGGGGCGGAAGCGCCTGCGGACCACCACTTCGGGGAGGACGGTGTCGCGCGCCTGCTCCAGCCCGAGGACGAGGTTCCTTTCGATTTCGGCCGGCTCGAGAAACGGTGTGTCGAAGTAGCTCTTCTCGACCCGCTGGGCGGCGACGAGGACGATGCGGCGAGCCCCCAGCGACGCGGCGGACTGGAGGACCCTGCGCAGCACCTTGGGCCGGGGCATCGCCAGCAGCAGGTCGAGGCCGGTCGGCGGCGGCGGATGGTCCGACAGGAGGACCGAGAGGCGCACCTCGTCCGGCGCGATGGCGAGCACCGTCCCCTTTCCCACGAGGCCGTTGACGCGGCCGACGGTGAGGCTCTCCCCGACGCGGGCACGGTGGACCTCGTGGACGTGGCGGGCCCGGCGGCCGGTGAGCCGGACGGTGCCGTCGGAGGCGAAATCGTCGGGAAAGAGAAGAATCAGGTTCACGGTCGGACCCCGCAACGAGGAGCGATGGGACATTCGATTATCGGCGGCGGCGGCCTTTCGGACGGGCAGTCGTCGAGATCCGGCGGTTTGACGGGTCTTCCCCTGCGCGATAGCGTGCGTCGTTCGTCACCCGGGCTTTCCTTCCCACGGCCAGACCAGCTCGGTAGTCCCCTTCGTCTTTCGCTGCCGACTGGCTCTTCCCGTTGAACGTGGGATTGGAGGGGCCGAGTGACCGCGGAGGAAGAGTGCGACAAACAGCCGGGGAATCCCTGAACTCGAAGAGCGTGCGTCTCGCGACGATGACGTCCCTGCTGCTCGCCTCGTTGCTCGTCGGCGCGGGCGCGGCCGCCCAGGTGTCGGTGACGGCGACCGCCGGGACGACGGGGCCGTCCACGTACGCGACCGTGAAAGACGCGTTCGACGCGGTCAACCTGGGGACCCACCAGGGGGCAATCACGGTCAGCCTGACCGGCGACACGACGGAAGCCGCCTCGGCCGCCCTGAACGCGAGCGGCTCCGGCGGCGCGCTCTACACGACGATTCTCGTGGCTCCATCGGGCGGCGCCCTCCGGACGGTCTCCGGCGCCGTGGCCGGGCCGCTCGTCGACCTAAACGGCGCGGACGCCGTGACGATCGACGGTCTCGGCACGGGCGGCAACGGGCTGACAATCTCGAACACGAGCGCCGCCACGGGCGCCTCGACGATCCGCTTCGTCAACGACGCGACGGGCAACACCGTCACGAACGCGACGCTGCTCGGGTCGTCGACGAGCGTCACGTCGGGGACGATCCTCTTCTCCACCGGCACGACGACGGGCAACGACGGCAACACCGTCTCTCTATGCAACGTCGGGCCGGCGGGGGCGAACCTCGCCACGAACGGGATCCTCTCGATCGGGAGCGCCGGCGCCGAGAATTCCGGGAACGCGATCCAGGGCTCCAACGTCTCCGACTCGTTCAGCGCGTCGACGGTCTCCGTCGGCATCCTCGTCGGGGCGAACAACACGGGCTGGACGGTCAGCGCGAACCGGATCTACCAGACGGGGACGCGGACCTACACGACGGCCAACACCCACCGCGGCATCCAGATCCTCTCGGGGAGCGGCCACACGGTCAGCTCGAACGTCGTCGGCGGGGCCGACTCCGCCGGCACGGGCGTTACCGCGATGACGGGGACGATCGCCACCCGGTTCATCGGGATCGAGCTCGGCGTCGGAAACGCGACCCCGACGTCCGTCCAGGGAAACACCGTCGCCGCGATCACGCTCGGCACGTCGAGCGGCGCCGCGACGACGTACGGCGTCCTCTGCGGCATCAGCATAACGTCGGGTGACGTGAACGTCGGCACCGTCACGCCGAACACGATCGGCGCCACGACGGGGACGGGGAGCCTCGCCGCGACCCCGACGACGACGCAGGGAGCCGTGGTCGGGATCCACACCTCCTCGACGGGGATCGTCGTCCTCCAGAACAACCTGATCGGCGCGCTTCAGTCGTCCGGGGTGACCGCCGCCGTCGCCGGGGGCGTCTCTGGCATCAACGTCTCCGGAATCGCGACCTCGCTGACGATCTCGGGGAACACCATCGGAAACGCGACCGCACTCAACATGCGGGGCGGGACGAGCGGTCTGACGACGGGGAGCTCGGTCGTTTCCGGAATCAACCTGGCCTCGACGTCGACGACGACCGCGGTCACAGGCAACACGATCCGGAACCTCGCGTCCTACGGAACCGGGACGTCGGGCTACGTGAGGGGGATCTGGACGCCCGGCGCTTCCGGGAGCACGGCGGCGCTCGCCATCATCGGGAACACGATCACGAACCTCACGACCGACAGCGCGAGCGCCACGATCTCCAACGGGGCGGCCGGGGCGGTCGGGATCGCCGTCGGCACCGGCCTCAACCCGGTCGTCTCCGGCAACACGATCTCGGCGATCTCCCGCACGAACACGGGGACGGTGGGGGCCTTCACCGTCGGGATCGGCCTCGCGAACGCGACGAGCACGACGGTCTCGAGGAACCGGATCTGGGACCTCAGCAACGCCAGCACGGCGACGAGCACGACCCTCCCGGGGACGGTGGGCGGGATCATCATCCGGTCCGGCACGACGGACGTCACCGTCGTCAACAACATGATCTCGCTCGGCACCGGGCAGGCGACGAACACGATCTTCATCGGGATCCAGGCGAACAACGGCTCGACGCCCGACCCCATCAGTAGGATCTATTACAACACCATCAACATCGAGGGGACGGTGGCCGCGGGGGCCCAGCCGAGCTTCGGCTTCGTCCGGTCGGACTTTTCGTCCACGACGGCGCGAACGCAGACGATCGACTTCCGCAACAACGTCGTCACGAACATGCGCTCCGGAGGGACGGGCGCTCACCTCGCGATCGCCAACGACTACGGCGCCACGACGGTGACCGCCACCGGCTGGGGAGCCGGCGCGTCGAACAACAACGTGCTGAACGCGGCCGCCGGGTCGGTCGGCTGGTGGGGGGGGGCCCTGACCTTCGGAGGCTGGCAGGCCGCGTCCGCGAGCGACGCGAGCAGCTTTTCCGGGATCGGCGTCACCTACGTGAACGCCGCAAGCGACCTGCACCTGAACATGGGCGTCGCGCCGACGGTCATCGAGTCCGGCGGTGCGGTGATCGCCGGAATCACGACCGACTACGACCTCCAGACCCGCCCGGGTCCGGCGGGTTCGGTCAACGGGGGGGCGGTCTTCCCCGACATCGGCGCGGACGAGTTCGACGGGGTGCCGCTCGACATCCTCGCCCCGCTCGTCACCTTCACGCCTCTTGCGAACACGACTCTCACGGTGAACCGGACCTTCACCGCGACGATCTCCGACGCCACGGGCGTCCCGACCGCGGGTGCGACGCAGCCGCGCGTCTACTTCCGGAAGAACGCCGGGAGCTACTTCTCCACCCAGTGCGCCCTCGCGGGCGGCACGGGGGTGAACGGCACCTGGACGTGTACGGTCGACAACTCGCTCCTCGGGGGGGTGAGCACGGGCGACGTCGTCGACACCTTCGTCGTCGCTCAGGACCTGGCGCCGGCGCCGAACCTCGGCTCGAGCCCGGTCGGCGTGACGGGATCCAGCGTGAACTCCATCACGACCCCGCCGTCGACGCTCGCCACCTACACCATCGTGGCTCCCTTCGCCTCGTCGGTGAACGTCGGGTCGGCGGAATCGATCACCTCCCTGACGAACCCGGGCGGCCTCTTCGCCGCGCTCAACGCGGGCGTCCTGACGGGCGACGTCACGGTGAACGTCACCTCCAGCCTGAGCGGCGAGACGGGGGCCGTCGCGCTGAACCAGCTCGTCGAGGAGGGCGGGAACGGGTACACGCTGACGATCCGTCCCTCGGGCGGCGCCTTCAGCGTCGCAGGTGACAGCACGACGGCCTCGCCCCGGGCGCTGATCCGCCTGAACGGGGCCGACCGCGTGACGATCGACGGCTCGGCGTCGGGCGGGACCGACCGGAGCCTGACCTTCACGAACGCCGACACGAGCACGGCGAGCGCCGTGTTCCTCGTCAGCTCCGGCGCCGGCGGGGCCCAGAACGACTCGCTCGAGAACCTCGTCGTGATCGGGAGCGGGAGCGCCGCGACGCTCTTCGGCATCGTCTTCGGCGGGGCGGCCGTCGTCAGCCTCGGCACCGACAACGACGGAAACCGCGTGCAGAACTGCGACGTGCGGAGCGTCCAGTACGGCGTCGTCTCGCAGGGAGCGAGCGCCGCGAACAAGAACTCCGGCAACGTGTACACGCAGAACGTCCTGAACAACACCGGCACGGCCGCCATCGGGAGGGGGGCGATCCTCGTCGCTTACGAGGACGGGATCCAGGTGACGGGCAACACCATCGGCGGGATCGTGTCGGCGGCGTCGAATGACGTGTTCGGCATCTCGCTCGGCGGCCTCGCCGGCTGGTCCAACGCCGTCGTTGCCGGCGGAGCCGAGGTCAGCAACGCGACCGTGACCGGCAACGTCATCGGCACCGTCCAGCAAACGACCACTTACTCGGCCGCCGGCATCCTCCTGACCCCGGCCACGACCGGGACGAACCTCATCGCGAACAACTTCATCTCGGGCGTCCTCTCCAACGGGACCAGTCCGGACTTCGGCGCCGGCATCTTCGTCGTCGAGAACGGGACGGACTCGCTGACGCGGGTCTGGGACAACTCGGTATCGATGTCCGGCACGGCGACGGGAGGGAACCAGGGGCAGTACGCCCTCGCCGTCAACGGAGCCGATCCGGCGCTCGACGTGAGGGGCAACGTCCTCTCGAACACCCAGACGACCGGGAGCGGCCTCAGCTACGCCATCGGCCTCGGCTCCTCCACCTTCGCGAACCTCACCTCCGACTTCAACGATCTCTTCGTGACGACCGGCATATCTTTCGCGGTCGGTCGGGCCGTCAGCATCGCTCCGGCGGGAGGCACGGACCTGGCAACGCTCGCCCAATGGCAGGGGGTGACGGCGAAGGACGCCGCCTCGATGTCGGTGGACCCCCTCTTCCGGTCGGCGACGGACCTCCACCTGCTGGGGACCAGCACGCTTCTCGGCCAGGGGACTCCGCTCGCCGGCGTCGTGGCCGACCTCGACGGAGATCCGCGCCCGGCGGGAAGCCCCGACATCGGTGCGGACGAGGTCGTCCAGGCGGTCGCCGGGACGATTCCGGCTGGGACCTACTACAACGCCCTCGGGACGACGGGCAACACCCTCGGCGGCGGCGTGACCGTCACGAGCGAGCTCACCCTGACCGGGATCCTCGGCACCGGGGCCAGCACCCTCTCCCTCGGCTGCAACGCGACGGTGACCGGTGCCGGGGCGACGAACTACGTCACCGGGAACGTGAAGAAGAGCTTCTGCGGCGCCGGCGCGGCGACCTTCCCGGTCGGGACCGCGAACGGCTACTCGCCCGTCGATGCGAGCGCGACCGCCGGCACCTTTCCGGCCGACCTGACCGTGACGGCCGTTCAGGGGCCGCAGCCCTTCGCCTTCCCCTCGAGCCTCACTCTCCAGAGGTACTGGACGCTCGCGGGAACGGGCTTCACCGCCGACCTCACCTTCCACTATCTCGACGGCGACGTCCCGGTGACGGCGACGGAAGGCAATTTCCTCATCTACAAGTTCAACGGCGCGGCCTACGCGACGCCCGGCGGGACCGTGACGCCCGCGTCGAACCTGGCGAACATCACCGGCGTCTCCTCCTTCTCCGACTGGACGCTCGCCGAACCGGGGACGACCCCCGTCGAGCTCATGGAGTTCTCGATCGACTAGGGCCCCGGGCCCCGCGGACCCGGCGGGTCCGGCACCCGAGTTCACGAGGGGCCCCCACGGGGGCCCTTCGTCTTTCCGGGAGCCTGCCGGACCGGACCGGGTCCGCCGGGGGGCCGGAATCGGCGACGGCGGGCGGTGCTACGCTGCCCGCCCATGGGAGCGGCCCCGGCTCGCAGCGCACCCCCCGGCCTCGACGCGAGCGAGCGTCGCGTCCTCAACCCGCGCCCGTTCCGGGTCTTCCGCAAGACGTACTCCGTGACTGAGGCGAAGGCGGGGGCCGCGGTCGTCGTCCTCCTCGCCCTCGTCGCCGCGTGGGTCGCCTGGCGCGGGGCGCACCCCGACCCGTCGCTCGTCGCCGATCCGGCCACTCCGACCGCTCCGGCCGAGGCCCCGGTCGCTCTCTCCGCGGCTCCAGCCCGATCGGCTCCCGACGCCGTCCCGTCCGTCCCGCCGGTCGCGCCCGATCGCGGCAACCTCCCCGTCGCGCCCGACCGCGGGGTCCTTCCCGCCGCGCTCGCCGGAAAGGGGTGGAGCGAGGGGCCGCTCGCCCGCTTCGACGCCGAGAACCTCTACGTGAAGATCAACGGGCGCGCCGACTTCTTCCTCGCGCGGGGGTTCCGTTCGCTCACGTTCGTCACCCTCTCCGGGCCGGCCGGCGCCGTGGTCGACGTCGAGCTCTACGACCTCGGCTCTCCCGAGAACGCCCTCGGCGCCTTCTCCGCCGAGAAGACCCCGGAGGCGAAACCGAAGAGCGGCGGCGGCACGTCTTGGTACGTCGCGCGCAATGCCCTCTTCGTCGCGCGCGGAGCGAGCTACGTCCGAGCGATCGGCTCCGACGAGTCGCCCGCCGTCGTCGCGCAGCTGGAGCATCTTCGGAAGACGTTCGAAGGGGGGATCGCCGCCGGCGAGAAGCCCTGGACGGTCGCCCTCTTCGGCGACGCCCTCGGCCTCCCGCCCGACCGCCTCCAGTACACCGCCGAGAGCGCCTTCTCGTTCGGCTTTGCGAGGAACGTCTCCTCCGCGACGCTCGACGACGGCGAGACGGAGCTCTTCGTCCTCCCCGCGGGAGACGAAGGGAAGGCGAAGGCGCTCTCCGCGCAGTTCGAGAAGGGGTTCCTGAGCTACGGCGAGAAGGCCGTCGTGGCGGGGGAGCCGTGGATCAAGGACCGCTACCTGGGAGCCTTCTCGCGTGCGAAAGCCGCCGGGACGTTCGTCGTCGGTGTCCGCGGCGCCCCGGAGGTCGCGAAGGCGGCCGAAGCGCTCGCGAAGCTGGAGAGGGCGGTCCTCGCCCTGTCTCCCGACGTCGCGAAGAAGGCCGCGGCCGGCCCACCCACCGCCGCGAAAGGGGACGCCGATGAATGAGGACCGGAGGCGCCTCCTCAAGCAGCTCGGCGCGGTGGCGGGGCTCTCCCTCGGAGCCGGCTACGTCTCCCTCGCCCCGTCCGGCTGGCCCCTGTCGCTGAAGGACCCCGACGGAGAGCGGGGCAAGCCGCGCGGCACCTCCCTCCGCCTCCCTGAAAAGGGCTTCGCCGTCGATCCGTCGGGCGTCCTGCCGCACCTCGGCGTGGCCCGCGGGGCGAACGTCGACGCGATGCTGAAGGCGGCCGTCGACGCCATCGGCGGGATTCATCGCTTCGTGAAGACGGGCGACGTCGTCCTCGTCAAGCCGAACGTCGCCTTCGAGCGGTCGGCCCCTCTCGGCGCGACGTCGAACCCCGAGGTCGTCGCCGCACTCGTCAGGCTCTGCCGCGAGGCGGGGGCGGCCGAGGTGCGCGTTGCCGACAACCCGATCGAGTCGCCCGCGGCCTGCTTCGCCCGAAGCGGCGTCCAGCGTGCCGCCGTCGACGCGGGCTCGGAGGTCTATCTCCCGACGGCCTCGGACTTCCGGATGCTCGAGACCCCCGGCGCCACGCACATCGCCCGCTGGCCCTTCTTCTGGCGTCCCTTCCAGGGGGTGACGAAGGTGATCGGCGTCGCGCCGGTGAAGGACCACAACCTCTGCCGCGCGTCGATGACGACGAAGAACTGGTACGGCCTCCTCGGCGGCCGCCGCAACCAGTTCCACCAGGACATCCACGGGATCATCGCGGACCTCGCCCTGATGCTCCGGCCGACGTTCGTCGTCCTCGACGGAACGCGCGTCCTCTGGCGGAGCGGACCGACGGGCGGGAGCCTTTCGGACGTGAAGGAGGGGAGGACGCTCATCGCCTCGACCGACTCGCTCGCCGCCGACGCCTTCGGGTGGGACGAGCTCCTCGAGCGCAAGGGCGAGCTGCTTCCCGCCTACTTCGAGAAGGCCGCCGCGCGCGGTCTCGGAACGCCCGACTGGCGGTCGACGAACGTGAGGGAGATCCAGGTCGGATGAGCGCTTCGCCGAAATCGGGCAGCGGCCTCCCTCTCCCTTCCTTCCGGCCGAGCCTCGCGCCGAACCCCGACGGCTCGCCGTGGTGGGCGCGGACCTTCCGGATCACGAACGTCCGGGTCGTCTCCCAGCTCTTCTTCTTTGCCCTCTTCGTCTTCCTCCTTTCGGTCACCTGGCTCAGCCGGCTGAAGGGCTATCCCGCCTCGCTCTTCCTCGAGGTCGACCCGCTCGTCTCCTTCGCCACGGCGCTCTCGACGCACACCGTCTACCGGCGGCTCTGGTGGGCGCTCTTCCTCCTCGTCCCGACGCTTCTCCTCGGCCGCGTCTTCTGCAACTGGGCCTGCCCGTACGGGACGCTCCACCAGTTCACCGGCTGGCTCTTCAATATTCGCAACAACAAGAACCGGATCGACCAGAACAGGTACCGGCCGCTCTACCAGACGAAGTACGTCCTCCTCGGCCTCTTCCTCGTCCTGGCGCTCTGCGGGGCTCTCCAGATCGGGCTCCTCGACCCGATCTGCCTTCTCGTCCGGACGTTCACGGTGGCGATCATTCCGGCCGTCGACCTCGGCCTCGTCTCCCTCGCGGGACAGGGGCTCTCCGCGGCCTCCAATCTCGTCTTCAAGCCGGCGGCCCCGGAGCCCCGCGTCTTCGCGGGGGCCTGGTTCGTCGGGGCGCTCCTCGTCGGGCTCGTCGGCGCGAACCTCCTCGTCCCGCGCTTCTTCTGCCGGGTCCTCTGCCCCCTCGGGGCGTTCCTCGGCGTCCTCTCGCGCTGGTCGCTCTGGCGGATCGACCGCGACGTCACGAAGTGCACGGACTGCGACCTCTGCCTCAAGGGGTGCGAAGGCGCGTCGGACCCGCAGGGCGCCCTCCGCAAGAGCGAGTGCTTCGTCTGCTTCAACTGCATCGACGACTGCCCGGAAGACGCCCTGAGTTTCCGGTTCAACCCGCTGCCGTCGATCTCGCGGCTCGTGAAGGGAAGCCCGAAGGACGGAACGGCGACCCTCCACGGCCTGCCGGTGATCTCGAAGAACCTCGGCGTCGAGGTGAAGGCCCCCGACGTCCCGCGGCGGCGCTGGATCCTCACCGCCGCCCTGGGGGTCCTCGCCTACCCGTTCCTGCGCTACTCGAAGGACGTGAACCGGCGGGGCTTCCACCCGAAGGCGATCCGCCCCCCCGGCTCGGTGGCCGAGAGCGAGTTCCTCGAGCGCTGCATCAAGTGCGACCAGTGCCTCAACGTCTGCCCGACGAACGTCCTCCAGCCCGCCAGGCTCGCCGTCGCGGGGCTCGAGGGGCTCTGGACGCCGGTGATGGACTTCTCGGTCGGCTTCTGCCAGCTCAACTGCACGCTCTGCAGCGAGGTCTGCCCGACGGGCGCGATCCAGAAGACGAGCCTCGAGAAGAAGCTCGGGCTCGGCGCCTTCGCCGAAGTCGGTCCGGTCCGGCTCGGCACCGCGTTCTTCGACCGCGGGCGGTGCCTCCCGTGGGCGATGGAGACGCCGTGCGTCGTCTGCGAGGAAGTCTGCCCGACGACGCCGAAGGCGATCGGCACCTACGACGAGGTCTTCACGCGCTGGGACGGGAAGTCGGTCACCCTCAACAAGCCCTACATGCGGCCGGAGCTCTGCATCGGCTGCGGCATCTGCCAGAAGGAGTGCCCGGTCATCGACGACGCGGCCGTCTACGTCACGGCGGTCGGCGAGACGCGGGACGGAGACCGGACCCTCCTCCTCACCGGAAAGAAATCCGCCTGACCCCTCGAGCGGCTCGCAAGGAGAACGACATGGCGAAGAACGAAGCGAACGGCATCACGAGACGGGACCTCTTCGGCCTCGGCGGCGCGGCCGCGGGCGCGGCGCTCGTCGGCGGCCTCGGCCTTCCCTCGCGCCTCGCCGAGGCCGAGGAGGCCCCTCTCCCGCAGGTGCCGCGCCGGACTCTCGGGAAGACGGGCAAGTCCGTTCCCATCCTCCTTCTCGGCGGCATGGCGCTCGAGAAGAAGTTCGACCCGAAGATCGCCGAAGCGGTCCGATTCGGCGTGAACTACGTCGACGCGGCCGACTGCTACCTCGGCGGGAGCTCGGAGGCGGGGCTGGCGGCCTACTTCGCCCGCGCGAAGAACCGCGACAAGTTCTGGGTGACGTCCAAGAGCGACAAGCACGACCCGAAGGCGTTCGAGCAGACGGTCTTCCGGAGCCTCGAGCAGCTCCAGTCGGACTACGTCGACCTCTACTACCTCCACGGCCTCGACGACGCGAAGTACGTGAGCGACGACCTCGCCGTCACCGTCTCCCGCCTGAAGAAGGCCGGGAAGATCCGCCACTTCGGCTTCTCCTGCCACGGTGGCAACGTCGTGGAGCTCCTCCACCTGGCGGCGAAGACTCCGTGGGTCGAGTCGGTCATGTTCCGGTACAACTTCCGCAGCTACGGCGACAAGGAGCTCAACGCCGCCATCGACGCCGCGCACAAGGCGGGCGTCGGCCTCATCGCGATGAAGACGCAGGGTGCGGAAGCCGGCTTCCGCGACGCCTGGCAGAAGTTCGAGAAGACCGGGAAGTGGACCAAGCACCAGGCGGTCCTCAAGGCCGTCTGGGCCGACGAGAGGATCTCGGCCGCCGTCTCGAACATGGACTCCTTCGAGAAGCTGCGCGAGAACATCGCCGCGGCGCTGGACCGGACCTCCCTCACCTCGGCCGAGAAGGAGGCGCTCGACCGGTACGCGATGGCGACGCGGCCGTATGCCTGCGACGGCTGCGACCACCTCTGCGGCGCGGCCGTGGCCGCCAACGTGAAGATCGGCGACACGATGCGCTACCTCATGTACCACGATGCCTACGGCGAAAAGGGCCGCGCCCGCGAGCTCTTCGCGAAGCTCCCGGCCGAGGCGCGGAACCTCTCTTCCGTCGACTTCAGCGCCGCCAACCGCGCCTGCCCGCACGGCGTCGACGTGGCGGGGCTGATGAGGAGGGCGGAGACGGTCCTGGCCTGACGACGCCGTCGGTTTGGGGCGCACCGCCCGAGCGCGCCGCCGCCCTCGCCGCCTGCGTCGCCAGGCGTCGGGGTTGCCGCCGCGTCCCGCGAGAGCCGGCACCCTATGATGCGCGGACGATGTCGTTCGCCGTCTGGCTGATCGCCCGCACGCCCCTTCCGCTCGCCGCGGCGCTGTCGTGGATCCTGTCGTGGCTCTGGTGGACGGTCGTACCGGTGCGCCGGAACCTCGCCGTGGCGAACTTCAAGGCGGCCCTTCCCGGGCTCGTCCCGGGGCCGCCGCTGCGCCAGATGCTGCGCGGGATCATCCTGGGGTACTTCGAGCTCTTCCGCGAGCTGCACCGGCCGGGGACGGTGACCCTGGCGATCGACGGACTCGAGCAGATCGTGGAGCGCTCCCGGAAGGGGAGGCCGACTCTCATCCTCGCGACCCACCTCGGCTCCTACGACCTGATCGGGGGGCTCCTCGTCCAGCGGACCGGCGTTCCCTCCACGGTCGTCGTGAAGGTTCCGCGCGCCCCCTCCCTCGCGATGCTCCTCGAGAAGGTGAGAACCGGATACGGCCTCGAGATCCTGGCGAACAAGCGGGGCTCGATGGCGGAGATCTACGAACTCGTCACCCGGGGCCAGCTGATCGGTTTCTTCCTCGACCAGCGGCTCACGCGCGGGATCCCGGTCCCCTTCTTCGGCAGGCCGGCGCTGACCGCCCCGTCTCTCGCCGTCGCCGCGGCGAAGACCGGCGAGGACGTCTTCTTCCTCGAGTACTGGCGGGAAGGCGTCGGGAAGCACGGTTGCCGGTTCCACGACCCCTTCACGCTGACGGGAAACGTCGAGGAGGACACGGCGGCGTTCACGCGTCGCATCGAGGAGGCGATCCGGCAGCGCCCGCACAGCTGGCTCTGGCTTCACGACCGCTGGAAGGGCGCCTCCGGGCCAGCGGTCCCCGCGCCGGCCCCCCAGGAAATAGAATCCGTCCAGAGGTGATTCATATGCCAGACCCCGCCGAGGTCGAGGAGATCGCCGGCCAGATCCTGATTGCGTTCGGGCAGGGGGCGGGCGCGATCCGTGTCCCGCGCGTCACGATCCGCACCATGCGCGCCTACTTCACGCGGTTCGCGGCAAAGGCGCTCCCGCGCTGGGACAAGGACGGGACCGAGGCGCTCGAGAGGGTGCGGCTCATGGGGCGCCTCGCCGCGCAGATCGCCGTCGGGCGCGGCTCCCTCGAGCTGGGCGGTGAAGACTTCACGAAGGCCGCCGACACCGTCCGGCTGGTGTCGATGACCGACCTCTGCAACTGATCTCCCTCGAGACGAGGCCCGACCTTCCCCGGGAACGGCCTCTCCGGGAGGGTCCGCGAGTCCGGACCGCCTTCGCGGACATCGTCTTCGTCCTCGCCCTGACGAAGACAGTGGCGGGTGTCGGCGCCCTCGCTCTTTCGGTCGCGGGGGCCTTGCCGTCGACCCAGATCGCCGGGGACAGCACGAACGTCTTCGCCGCCCTCCACGCCCTCGCTCTCGCGGCTGCTGCGCTCCTCCTTCGGCTCGCCGGCTGGCGCGACGTTCGGGCGAGGGTGCTTGCGGCTGGTTTCGCCGCCGCGGGCTCGTCGTTCGTCGTCTCGTTCCTCGCGCGAGCAGGGGAGGGCGCCTCGCCCTCCGTCGGCTCCGCGCTCCACCTCCTGCGCGCTCTCTCGGTCGACGCGCTCCTCCCTTACTTCCTCTGGCGCTTCGTGACGCTCTTCCCGGAGGCCCTCGCGAGTCCGCGGGCGCGCGCCCTCCTGGCGGCGGTGGAGCGCGTCGCGCTCGCTTCCGGCGTCGCGCTCGGCGCAGCCAAGACGTGGAACGTGGCGACCGGTCTCCGGACGGGCCTCCTCGAGCGTTTCGCGGGCGGGACCGACAACTACGCGACGCTCTACTACCCGATCGTCGCGCTCCTCGTCCTCCCGGTCTTCCCCGCGATGATCTGGCGCGCCCGACGCGCGCCCCGAACCGAGCGGCGCCGGGTCGCCCTCTTCACGGCCGGCCTCGCCGTGGGGCTCGTCCCGGCGACGGTCTACCTGATCTTCTACGCGGTCGTCCCCGGGATGGGGGCGCGCGACCCGTCGGTGGGCCTCGGCCTCTTCCGGCTTCTCGTGAAGGGGACGCTCCTCCTCGTCCCGTTCCTGACGGCCTATTCCGTCCTCGTCCACAAGGCTCTCGACATCCGTCTGGTCGTCCGCCGGGCGCTCCAGTACCTCCTCGCGCGTTGGACCCTCGCCGCGGCCGCCGTGACCCCATTCGTCCTCCTCGTGGCGTACGTCTGGGAGAGGCAGGACGCGACGGTGAAGGAGCTCTTCTCCGGCGTCCGGCCGCTCGGCCTTCTGGCGACGGCGGCGATCGGGACCGCCCTCCTCACTTCACGCCACCGGGTCCTCGACGGGCTCGACCGGCGCTTCTTCCGCGAGAGGTGGGACGCCCAGACCATCCTTTCGCAGCTCGCCGCCCGATCGCGCGCCGCGGGGACCCCGCCCGAGCTGGCCGCCCTCCTGACCACGGAGATCGACCGGGCGCTCCACCTGGACGCGGTCACGGTCTTCGCCCTCGATCCCGAGACTTCGAAGCTCGTGGCCCCCGACGGGTCCGCGCGTCCGCTCGACTCCACCTCGGCGCTCGCGGGCCTTCTCGGCTCCTCTTCGGAAGCCCTCTCCGTCGAGCTCGAGAGGGGGAGCGGTCCGGCATCCCGGCTGCCGGAGGACGACCGCGTCTGGATCGCCGACGGCGGCTTCCGCCTGCTCGTCCCGATGGTCGCTTCCGACGGCCTTCTCGTCGGCCTCATCGCCCTCGGCGAGAAGAGGAGCGAGCTGCCGATCCAGGACGAGGACCGGAAGCTCCTCTCGGCCATCGCGGCGTCCGGCTCGCTCGCGCTCGAGAACCGCCTGCTCCGGTTCACGTCCTCGCACCCGCCCGCCCGGACGCCGACGCCGGGGCCGGCCCTCCTCGCCACCCCGTACCTTCTCTCCGCCGAGAGCTCCGCGGCGGAGTGCCCGGCCTGCGCGACGCTCCACCCGTCGAGGGAGACGCGCTGCCCCCACGACGGGTCGGTCCTCGTCCCCGCCCCGGTCCCGTTCGTTCTCGCCGGCAAGTACCGTTTCGAGAAGCGGCTCGGCGCGGGCGGAATGGGAGTCGTCTACCGGGCGCTCGACCTCGCGCTGGCCCGGCCGGTCGCCGTCAAGGCGCTCCCCCGCGTCTCGCCCGAGGCCGCGCTCCGCCTGCGCCGCGAGGCGCGCGCCGTGGCCGCGGTGACGCACCCGAACCTCGCCCTGATCTACGCGGCCGATTCCTGGCACGGGACGCCGCTCCTCGTCTTCGAGCTCCTCGAGGAGGCGACGCTGGCGGACCGGATCCGGAAGGGGCGCCTCGCGCCGGCCGAGGTGGTGCGCATCGGGGTTGCGATCGCCTCGGCCCTCGAGGCCATTCACGCCGCCGGCATCCTGCACCGCGACGTGAAGCCCTCGAACATCGGCTTCTCGAAGGGGGGCGAGGTGAAGCTCCTCGATTTCGGGCTCGCCCGCGTCGACCTCGACCGGCGCGGCGAGGGAGCGCTCGGCCCCTCGGCGTCGCCCCTCGTCCCCACCCCCGACGCCGTGACTCCGCTCATGGGCGACACCCGCACGGACTGCATCGTCGGCACGCCGGGCTACATCTCTCCCGAGGCCGTCGTCGGCGGCCCGCCCGACCCGTCGTTCGACCTGTGGGGGCTCTCGATGGTGCTCTACCACGCGGCGACCGGGACGAACCCGCTCGCGGGTGGGACCCCGCTCCAGATCCTGCAGCGGTCGCGCCATCCGGTCATCCCCGACCCGTGCGTCCTCGTCCCCGAGCTGCCTCCCGCCCTGGGAAGCGTCCTGGCGCGGTGTCTGGCGCGCGAGCAGCGCCGGCGGCCGGGGAGCGCCGCCGAGATGAGGGCTCTTCTCGCCGCGTCCGGGGCCCTCTTCGCCTGAGCCGCCATTCCCGAGTCCCCGCCGCGGATCCCCTTGTCGCTATCATGCCGCCGGAGGTCCGGGCATGCGCGCACGAGCTCCTCGTCTGAACGTTCTCGCCCTGGTCCTGGGATTGGTCCTTTTCGCCGGCGCAGCGCCCGCGGCCGAGGTCGCCCCGGGCTGGGACCTGCCGGCCGCCGACGTGCAGAAGGTCCTCGCAAAGGCGGGGGGCGCCGAGGCCTTTCCCGCCGCCGGCGCCGTGACGGTCTTCGACCGTCGAGAGGTGGAGGTCGAGGAGAGCGGCATGGCGCGCACCGTGCAGCACACGCTCGTCAAGGCGCTCACGGCGGCCGGCGCCAGGGAGCTCTCCGTCGCCGAGCTCCTGTACGACCCGCTGTCGGCCGCGGTCGAAGTGCTCCGGTGCCGCGTCCTGACGGCCGCGGGCGGCGTGCGCGACGTCGCCGTCACGCTCGTCCAGGACCACCCCGACACGCAGGGGACGATCCTCTGGAACGCGCGCCACCGGCTCGTGCCGGTCGGCCGGCTCGACGTGGGCGACGCCGTGGAGCTCGTGTCGCGGCGGGTCGGCTTCACCTACGCGCTCCTCGAGGGGGAGCCGGGCGCCGGCGAGGCGCGCTTCGTGCCGCCGATGCGCGGGCACTTCTACGACATCGTGCCGTTCTTTGCGGCCAACCCGGTGATCGAGCAGCGCTACCGCGTGACGGTCCCGGTCGCCAAGAACCTCCAGTACCAGCTCTTCAACGGCGGCGCCGAGGTCGAGGACCGCACGGCGGGCGGGAAGCGGACGGTGACGGTCACCCTCCGCGGCTTCAGGCCGGCGGAGGCCGAGAAGAGCATGGTCGACTGGCCGGACGTCGCGCCGAAGCTCCTGCTGACGACGGCGCCCGACTGGCAGGCGAAGGCGGTCTGGTTCCACGGCGTCCAGGAGGACGCGAAGGCCTTCGCGGTGACGCCGGAGCTGCAGCGCGTCGCCGACGAGGTGACCGCCGGGCTCGACCGCGCCGACGACAAGGCGGCCGCGCTGACCCACTGGGTCGCCGAGAACATCCGCTACATCGGCCTGCACATGGGCGAAGGCGAGGGCTACACGCTCCACCCCGCGGCGATGACGCTGCGCGACCGAGGCGGCGTCTGCAAGGACAAGGCGGGAATTCTCACCGCCCTCCTGCGCGCCGCCGGTCTCGAGGCGTACGCCGGCATGACGATGGCGGGGGAGCGGATCGAGCACATCGCCGCCGACCAGTTCAACCACTGCATCACGGTCTGGCGGCGTCCCGACGGCACGGCGCAGCTCCTCGACCCGACGTGGGTGCCGGGCGCCCGCGAGCTCTGGTCGAGCCGCGAGCAGCAGCAGGAGGTGCTGATGGGGCTGCCCGAAGGGGCGGACATCATCACCACGCCGATCTCGCCGCCCTCGGACCACCCGCTCCGCTTCACCGTCCGCTCCACTCTGCGCGCGGACGGCGCCCTCGAGGGAACGCTGAAGCTCACGGGCGACGGGCAGGCCGACTCGGGCCTGCGCCGCCCCTACCGGGGCCGCGCGCGGACGCAGTGGGCGGCGATCGACGAAGGGCTCCTTTCGGCCGTCGATCCGCGGGCGGTCGTCCGCGTTACGTCCCGGACCGACCCCGACGACCTGCGGGTGCCGTTTACCATCGAGGCCACGTTCTCCATTCCCGGCTACGCCCGCGTCCTCGACGACGGCTCGATGCTCCTCACGCCGCTGGCGGCGCGCCACCCGGTCGGCCTGGCCGCAAAGGCCGAGGAGATCGCGCTGCCGCTCAAGCCGAAGGAGCGCAAGTACCCGGTGAGGATCGGCTGCTCGAAGGTGGTCTTCCTCGAGGAGCGGCTGACCCTGCCGGCGGGCGCCACGGTCGAGGGACTGCCCGACGACGCGAAGCTGGAGGGCGCGGGGAGCCTGCAGTCGAGCTGGAAGCACTCCGGGAGCGACCTCGTCGTGAGCGAGACGCTCACCCTCGACCGCCGCATCTTCGCTCCCGGGGAGTGGCCTGCCTTGAGGGACGCCCTCGAATCCTTCCGCAAGCTCGCCGAGACGCCGCTGATCGTCAGACCGGCTGCCGCAAAGGGAAAGGGGAAGGCGTGATGCGCGCTTCCGTTCGCCAGGGACTCGCCACGCTCTCGCTCCTCTTCGCCGGCGCGGCGTTCGCCGCGCAGCCGCAGGTCGTCACGAAGGCGGCCCCACAGACCGCCAGGGCGCCGAAGGCTTTCGTCGCGCCGGCCGGTCCCGACGCGGAGGCGCTGCTCGTCCTCGACCGCTACACGCTCCGCGCCGACGGCGCCGTCGTCCACGAACGGACCCAGCGGATCCGGGTCAACTCGTCGCTCGCCATCAACCGCGACTTCGGCGAGAGCCGGATCGTCTGGGACCCCTCCGTCGAGACGTTCGAGGTCCTGTTCAACCGGACCGTTCTCCCGTCGGGCCAGGTGGTGCCCGGGCCGGCGAACGCGATCGTCGACGAGCTCCCCCCCGCGGTCCACAGGAACCCGCTCTGGAGCGCGCTTCGCCGAAGGGTGATCGTCCACACGGCGCTCGAGCCGGGCGCCGTGATCGAGGCATCGTGGCGCGTCTCTCGCGCCGCCTCCACGCCGGCGGCGCTCATCGTCGCCGAGCCGCTCGCCTTCGCCTTTCCCGTCGCGCAGCGCGTCGTCGAGGTCGAGGTCCCGGCCGGCCTGGAGATTCTCGTTCCCGGGCCCCAGGGGCTCGAGCCGCCGCCCGACTGCCGGGTGACCGGAGCCGTCCGCGCCTGCCGCTGGCAGGCCGACGGGGTCGCGGCGCTTCCGTCGGAGCCCGGCACCCCGGCGCGCGGGGAGATCGAGCCGTACGCGTTCCTCGCGGCGGGCGCCCCCGCGGCGGCGGGCTGGGCCGGTGCCGAGCTCGCGCGGCGTTTCGAGGCGGCTGGTCCCGCGCCGGCCGGCGCGATCGAAGCGGCCCGCAAGGCGTTCGGCAAGGAGCCGGACCGCGAGCGCGCCCTTCTCGCCGTCCTCTCGGCGCTCGGCGACGCGATCAACGTCTCGGCGACGCTCCCCGCGTCCCACACGGGCTGGACGATCCACCCGCTCGCCTCCGTCTGGGCCGCCGGCTGGGCATCGCCGCTCGAGATGGCCTCGCTCGCGGCGCGCGTCCTCGGCGAGCTCGGTTTCGAGGCGCGTCCCGGGCTCTTCCTGACCGGCCCGCAGGCGGCCCGCGCCCCGGGCTTTGCGCTCCACGACCGGGCCGTTCTCCTGGTGCACTTCGGCGACGGCGACGATCGCCTCTACGACCCGGCCGAGCCGGCGGCGGCAAGGCCGCTCGAGCGCTCGCTCGACCGCGCCCACGTCGTCGTCCCGGGCAAGCCGTTCGACCTCGCGCCGTTCGCCTCGCCGTGGCGGAGCCGTCTCGTGGCGTCGCTCACGATCGACGAGAAGGGGAGCGTGAAGGGGGAGCTCGCGCTGACCTCGGCCGGTGGCGCCACGCCGCACGCGAGCCTCGTCCGCGACCCGCAGAAGCTCGCCGAGCGCCTCGCCGGCGGCCTGCTGGAGGGCGCGAAGGTGACGAGCGCCCGGACGACGCGGCTCGAGCGCGGCGCGGCGTCCCTCTCGGCCACGTTCGAGGGGACGCTCCCCGAAAAGAACGCGCGCGGCCTCCACGCGGTGTCGCTCGCCGGAATCGCCGGGGGCGTCACCGACGACCTGCCGCCGCTTCCCGGCGCCGGCCGGCTCTCGCCGATCGCGCTTCCCGGAGCGGGGAGCGAGGAGATCGAGCTGACGCTGACGCTTCCAAAGGGGTGGTCCGTGGCGGCGCCACCCACCGCCGCGAAGGTCGCCAATTCCCGCGGGGAAGTCACGGTGAGCTGCGGGCCCGTCGAGGCCGGCAGGGTCGTCGCGCGGCGGCGCCTCGCCCTCGCGAGCCGCCAGGAGCCCGCCTCCGCGGCCCGCGAGGTCCGCGAGCTGCTCGTCGCCTGGGGGTCGCCTGGCGCGCGGGTTCTGCTCCTGCGTCCGGCGAAGGGAAAGCCGTAGAGTCGGCGGACCGGGAGTCCGGGTTCCGGATGAAGATGAAGATCGAGGGGCTGCTCCTCGCCGGCGCGACCCTGTTCGGCTCGCTGGCTCTTTCCCAGCAGGCCGGGACACCAGCCGCGATCGACGCGCCCCGGGCGCCGGCCGAGGCGTCCGGCTTCGTGCAGACGGCGGTCGTCGACCTCGTCAGCTTCGAGGTCTCGGTGACCGACGCCCATGGTCCGGTCCTCGGGCTGACGGCCTCGGACTTTCGGGTGCTTCACGACGGAAAGCAGGTCGAGCTCTCCAACTTCTCCTGCTATGGGCGCGCGGGAGAGAGCCGTGCTCCCGCGATGACGGGCGAGCCCTCGAAACCGGACGTCGCGTCCGCCGAAGCTCCCGTCGTCGCGGAGCGGCCCGGGCTTTCACTCAACTTCTACGTCGACAACGCCAACCTCAGCACCGCGACCCGGGGTCCCGTGCTCGACGCCGCGATCGACTTCGTCCGCACGCGCGTCGGTCCGGGCGACCGGGTGGCCGTGACGACCCACGTCGGGGGGCCGAAGATCGTCCAGGGACTGACCGGGGACCGGGAGCTGGCCGTCTCCGCCCTGCGGCGGCTGCGCGACGAGCCGGGAGGCTGGTCGATCACGAACGTGGAGCGCTTGCGGGTTACGGCGAACCTCCGGATCACGGCGGCGATCCTGCGGCAGGTGATCGTCACGGGGCGGCCCAGCGCCGTCGCGCAGGCCGCGGCCATCGCCCAGGGAGCCCTCGACGAGGTGCGCACCTTCGAGCAGACGGAGCGGGTCGCGACGCGCGACGCGACCCGGGGCCTCCGGGCCATCCTCACGGCGATGAGCGCGATGCCGGGGCGGAAGGTCCTCGTCTACGTTTCGGACGGCCTTGCGGGTACGCCGGGCCAGGCCGTCTATCGCGCCTTCGAGGACTACTTCCGCGAGTTCCCCGCTGCGCGCAGCCAGGTGAACGACGCGCGCATGGCGATGACCGGCGAAGGGAGCGAGCAGAAGGTCTTCGACGACGTCGTCGTCAGCGCGGCCGCGGCGGGCGTGACCCTCTTCACCATCGACGCGCGCGGGCTCGTCGCGCCCGGGGACGCGGAGAGCGCCGGCGGACCCTCGGCGACGTGGAGCCGGGACGTCCGGAATTACCAGGAGCCGCTGCAGAAGATCGCCGCCGAGACGGGCGGCTCCGCGTTCGTCAACGGCGGCGACTTCAAGGCCGGTCTCGAGCGTTTCTCCCGCGAGCTCGACAGCTATTACCTCGTCGGCTACCCGCTGCCGCGCGGGGGGCGAAGCGCCGTCCACACCGTCGGGGTCGAGCTCGTGAACCGGAAAGGGTGCCGCCTCGACTACCGCCGGCGCTTCGTCGAGAAGTCCCTGCCGGCGCTCATCGAGGACCGCGTCCTGGCGGCACTGAGCTTCGACGCGGCCGAGAACCTGCTCGGCATCGCCGCGTCGGCGGGCGCGTGGAAGAAGGGCGCGTCGAAGACCCGGGAGCTGCCGGTGCGGATCTCGGTCCCGATCGGGAAGCTCGCCCTGCTGCCGGAGGGGGACGAGATGGTCGGCAAGGCCACCGCGTACTACGTCACCCGTGGCCCGGACGGAAAGCAGTCGGCCCTGCTGAAGGCCGAGCATCGCGTCGCCGTCCCGAAGGGCGAGTACGAGTCGGCGCGCGGCAAGACCTGGCCGATCACCGCGACCCTCGTCGTGAAGCCGGGGAGCTACCGGATCTCGGTGGCCGTCCGCGACGCGCTCACCGGGACCGCCGGATACGCCACCCTCGACGTCCCGGAGGACTCGCCCTCGGGCGGAAACGGCGCGCGCGTCCGGTAGACGGCGGCGCGCCGGCCGCCGCTACTCGAAGTATCCGTTGACGTCCAGGATGAAGTGGACCGTTCCGCCGACGGCGTCGTTCTCGACCGCGATCGTCCCGTTCCCGTTTCCGGCGAGGCCGAGGATCCCGTTGTTCGCGCGGGTCTTTCCAGCCGAGAAACTGACCGCGCTCGTGATCGGGACCTGCGCGCCGGTCAGGTCGCCCGGGTAGACGCGGAGGAAGCCGGTTGCGGCGGGCTCGGTCACGGTCTGGTTCACCGAGAGAGCTTTCGCCGTGGCCGGGATGCCGCAGGTTCCCGTCACGGGGAAGGTCCGCACCGAGATGCCGGCGGCCAGGACCGGCCCGCCGAGAGGCCCGGTCGCGCCGCGCGTGTCGATGACCCGGCACGGGGGGAGCTCGTGGAAGGAGAGCGCCGTGGCCGCGCCCGAGCACGGGCCGGGCACCTGGACGCCGGTGACCTTGATGTCGTCCACGTACCAGCCGGGGTTGGCCAGGGAGCCATCCTGGCTGGTGTCCGTCGTGAAGTTCCACCGGAGGAGAGCCGTCTGGCCGCCCCAGGCCGCGAGGTTGATCGTCGCGAGCTGCCACGTCGCCGGATACCCGGAGGAGTCGCCGATGTAGCAGGGAGTCGGGTTCGACCACCCGCAGGCCGTGGTGTGGATGATGTTCCCGGGATATGCCGGCGAAGGCGTCAGGGGGGCCCAGGAGCCTCCCCCGTTCGTCGAAATCTCCACCCGTCCGCCGTCGTAGCCGGTCTCCGTGGAGTAGATGTGGTGGAAGGTGAGGACGGAACCGGCGCCGAGAACGAGCGGGGGAGTGGTCAGCCCGCCACAGGCTCCGTCCGCGTACGTCCCTCCCGACCCCGTCGAGTAGCTGCTCGTCCCCGTCCGCTTGTAGGTCGTGGAAAGGCCCCAGGGCGCGTTGAGAGTCAGCGCGGGACCGCCCGTCTCGGCCCCCGCGATCCAGTCCCCGGTCACGAGCGGCCCAGCGGGGATTGCGCTCCTCTCGACGGTGTTTGCGTCCTCGACCCCCGCGCCGCTCACGGCGCGGACGACGTAGTAGTAGCGCGCTCCGTTCGCGAGGGCGCTCGTGTCGTCGTAGCTCGTCCCCGTCAGGCCCGAGGCGGCGAGACTGGCGGGACCGACGGAGACGGGAGAGGTGGTGGAACGGTAGACCTTGTAGGTCACCGTTCCGGGACAGGCGCTCGATGCGGCGCTCCAGCCCACCGTGAGGGTACAGAGAGCGCTCCCGGGGGTCGTGACGGAGGTGGCGCCGGCGAAGGCCGGGGCCGCCTGCCAGGTCACCTGTGACGGCGTCGGGTCGGTGATCCCGCCCGTGCAGCCGCTGCCGGTCACCTTGCAGCTGTAGGAGTGGGCGCCGGCGTCATTGGCGAAGTAGGTCGGGTCCTCTGCGCCGGGGATGGCGGACGCGCCGTCGTACCACTGGTACGTGAAAGGCCCGGTCCCCCCGGTGACGTTCGCGGTGAGGGTCTGCCCGGTCCCGGGGCAGAGGACGAGCGGTCCGGCCGGGGCGACGTTCACCGCGGTCGGATTGTTCGTGCACGGCGTCGTCATGGGGCAGTTGCACGAGGTCTTCGAGTCGGCGGTCACCACGACGCCGGGGATGACCGTGTCGACGTACCCCGGCGCCTTGCAGGTGATCGTGTAGGTGCCGGGCAGCAGGACGCGGTGGAAGTCGCCCGCCACCGGGTCGGTGTAGATCGCCTGGTAGGCGTGCGGGACGGCGACCGTCGAGGATGCCGTGCACGTGGCGGAGACGGTCCCGTCGAGCGGCGCCCCCGACGACTGGTCGGTCATCACGCCGTGGACCCCCTGGAACGTCTTGAGCATGTAGTTCAGCACCGCCTGCCGGTGCTGGGCGCAGTAGGTGGGGATCTGCGCGGCGGGGGGCGCCTTGATCGAGTTCAGCTCGATCGTCGTGTCGAGAGCGCTCCACGCACCGTACGACCAGTCGTTCGTGTCGCCCCTGGTCTGGTACCAGTCGTAGCCGTTCGTGTACCAGAAGCCGGGTGTCGTGACGCCGTCCTGGTAGGCCTTCGCGAGGCCGTCGGCCGCGAGCGTGACGTTCCCGCCGCTGCGCGTGGCCCAGAAGAGCGGCTCGTCGGACGGCGCGGCGGACGTGTAGTTCCAGATGGAGTTGAGGCAGACCTCCCCCTCGTGGAAGGAGATCGAGGTCGTGAACCGCTTCTTGCCGTGGTCGGCGGTCGCCGTCTCCGTCAGGTCGCGGATGATCTGGGTCTCCTTCTGCGACCAGGCGGGGGGTGCGTCGGACCCGGAGGGCCCCCAGAAGTTCCGGTTCAGGTCGACGCCGTTCACGTTGCCGCGCTGGTTGTGGGCGTTGCCGTAGGGGTTCCCCATCGGGATGAACCAGATCTCCGACTCGTCCACGAGCTTCTTCGCGGTGGCGTCCTGGGGGACGGCGGCGTACCCGGCGAGGATCGTGTCGAGGACGTCGGAGGCGACCATGCAGCCCCCCTTCTCGTCCCCGTGGATGTTCCCGTAGATCCGGATCTTCGGCTCGGCCTCGACGGCGTCGGGGTTCTTCGAGACCTTCATTGCGATGACGTCGTACGCGCCGTCCTGGGTGGCGCCGAGGTTGTAGAGCCGGGTGATGCCGGGGTGGGCGTTGTACTGCTGGAGAAGGTGCTCCATCAGGCTCCCCGCCGGCGGGCTGACCAGGTCGAACTTCGAGGCCGTGTAGTAGGCGGTGGCGAGGTTCGCCCGCGAGGCGGCGTCGTTCTCGGCCCAGCGCTTCCGGTCCGCGTCCATCTCGGCCCGGAGGACCTCGATCTGCAGGCCCTGTGCGGTCAGCTTCTCCAGCTGCCCGGGCGTCAGGAGCGCCTTGTAGACGTTCCCTTTTCGCCCGACGACGTCGGCTCCGGCGTCGCGAAGCGCGCGGACGTCGGCGTCGCCGCGGGTCGTGACGGCCACGAGGGTGTGGGTGTCGTAGGTGTCGGCGGCGGCGCGAAGGGAAATCCCGAGGACGACGGCCAGGAGGAGGGAAGTGAGGCCTCTCATCAGCGCGAGAGAGGATAGGGGTGTCTGCTCGACCCCGCAAGGAAGGGCCAGATCAGGAAGGACCAGATCGGGCTCGCCGCCGGGGAGAAGGGACGCATCGTGGGATTTCGCGTCGAAACCCCACATCTGCAGGAGGAGTGCGCCGATGACCGGAAGCGGTCCGACGAAAGAGGGGCCCATGCGGCAACCGCCAGGTACGCGAAGAACGGGATCGGCCTCCGTCGCGTAAGCTCCGCGCCGAATCGAGATGGTTTTCAGCTCCCACGTCTTCCTCTTCTTTTTCCTGCCGGTCGTCCTCGCCTGCAACACCCTCCTCCCGTTCCGGTCGCTCTCTGCCGTCCTGACGGTCCTCAGCTACCTGTTCTACGGCTGGGCGAATCCCGTTTGGATCCTCCTCATGCTCGCGAGCTCGTACGTCGATTACTTCTGCGGGCTCGGGCTCGTCCATTTCGGAGGCCACTCGCTCTCCGGCGCCGATCTGCCCTTCCTGCCGAAGGGGGAGCCGCGCAACCGGCGGCAGAGGCTCTGCCTCGTCACGTCCCTGGTCTCCAACATCGGGATCCTGGCGTTCTTCAAGTACTACGACTTCGGGGTCACCAACCTCGAGGCCGCCGCCGCCGGGCTGGGGCTCGGCCCGCTCGGCCTGCCGGTTCTCAACGTCGCCCTTCCGGTCGGCGTCTCCTTCTACACGTTCCAGTCGATGAGCTACGCCATCGACGTCTACCGCGGCGCGGCGCGCCCGCTGAAGAACCCGGTCGACTTCCAGCTCTTCGTCGCGCTCTTCCCGCAGCTCATCGCCGGGCCGATCGTCAGGTACCAGACGGTCGCCGAGCAGATCCGGCACCGGACGTTCAACGTCGACAGGTTCGCCCGCGGCGTCGCGTTCTTCTCCCTCGGGCTGGGGAAGAAGACCCTCCTGGCGAACCCGATGGGGCACGTGGCGGACGCCGCCTTCAACGCCGGGAGCCTCGTCTGGTACGACGCGTGGTACGGGATCGTCGCCTACGCCTTCCAGATCTACTTCGACTTCTCGGGCTACTCCGACATGGCGGTGGGTCTCGGGCTGATGCTCGGCTTCGCCTTCATGAAGAACTTCGACGACCCCTACCTGGCCGAGAGCATCACCGACTTCTGGCGGCGCTGGCACATCTCGCTCTCCACGTGGCTCCGGGACTACCTCTACGTCCCGCTCGGCGGGAACCGGCGCGGCGAGGTGAGGACCTACGTGAACCTCCTCACCGTCATGCTCGTCGGCGGGCTCTGGCACGGCGCCTCGTGGAACTTCGTCATCTGGGGCGCGATGCAGGGCCTGCTCCTCGCCGCGGAGCGGCTCATGGACGAGGACAGCCCGTACCGAAAGCTGCCCGCGCCGCTCCGGATCGCCATCACGTTCGGCGTGACGTGCCTCGCGTGGGTCTTCTTCCGGGCCGAGACGCTCCCCCAGGCCGTCAGCTACTTCCGCTCCCTCGTCGGCCTGGCCGAGGTCCCCGCGGGGGCGCTGGCCGTGGCGGCGACGATCTACACGCCCTACCACGTGACGATGACGCTGCTCTCGGCGCTCGTCGTCTGGACGCTCCCCCAGGTCTGGGATTTCACGCGCCGCCTGACGCCGCTGAAGGCCGCCGGCTGCCTCGCCGTTCTCTTCCTGAGCATCATGATCATGTGGACCCAGACGACGAATCCGTTCCTCTACTACCAGTTCTGAAGGAGAGGACGGAAGCGATATGGCGAAACGGCACGCATCCTTCTCGGAAGACGAGAGCCTCGAAGATCTCCTCGGAACCCGGGTCGAGAAGCCGACGGCGTGGCTCCTCGTCGGTCCGTTCCTCCTGATCCTCTTCGCGGTTCCGCTCCTCCAGCTGGGCGGCCTTGGAAGGAGCACCGATCCCCCGGTCCCCGCCGTCGCGCGGGCGGCGCCGCGAAGCGCGCCGTCTCTCGGCTCCCGGATCCTCTCCTCGATCCCGTCGGCCGAGACGCTCCGGTCGTGGGAAACCCGGCTCGAGAACGCCAGCGGATTGCGGTCGTTCGTCCAGAGGAACACCCAGACGTTCCTGACGGGCGTCCTCGGCGCCGGAAACAGCAAGGTCTTCGTCGGCGACAGCGGGTGGCTCTACTACCAGCCCGGCCTCGATTTCGTCACGGGACCCGCGATCACCGACCCCGACGCGCTCCGCCGCCGGAGGAAGAAGATGGTCGACAGGAGCCTCGAGGCGGAGCCGAGCCCGGATCCGGGACCGGCGCTCCTCCGGCTTCGCTCCGATCTCGCGGCACGCGGTATCGAGCTCGTCCTCTTCCCGGTCCCCGACAAGGTCTCGATGGAGCCCACGCACCTCGGCCGTCGATTCGAAGGGTCGCCGCCCGGCTTCCGGCCCTCGAACCGCGGCACGGAGAGCTTCGTCGCGGGCCTGCGCCGGCAAGGGATCGAGGTCTTCGCTCTCGATCCGGCGTCCGTCCCCGGGCCGGGCCAGCGCTACCTGCGCGCGGACACCCATTGGACGCCGCCGCTGATGGAGCTGGCCGCCGCCGACCTCGCGGCCCTGATCCGCAGGAAGGTCTCCCTTCCGGCCGCCGCCTTCCCCTCGCCGTGGAAGGTCGAACGCGAGCTCCGGTCCAGCGGCGGCGATCTTCTCGGGATGCTCCGTCTGCCGGAGAACCAGAAAGTCTTTTCACCCCAGGAGGTCGTCGCGCACCGGGTCGCCACGGCGGCGGACGGAGGCCCCTGGCGCGCGTCGATCGGGTCGGAGGTCGTCCTCCTCGGGGACAGCTTTACCAACATTTACTCGGACAGCTCCCTGGGATGGGGCGCGAGCGCGGGCTTCGGCGAGCATCTCTCCCTCGCGCTCGGCCTTCCGATCGACGTCGTGGCGATCAACGGCGGGGGCGCGGACGCGGCCCGGGCCGAGATCGCGGGCCCTGGTGGCCGCGAGAGGCTCGAGCGAGCCCGGGTCGTCGTCTACGAGTTCGCCGACCGGGACCTGACGACCGAGAACTGGAAGGTCATCCCGATTCCGCCGGCTCCTGCGAAGAAGGTGCCCGTCGCGGAAAGCGCCCCGCCCGTGGCCGCGTCGCCGGCTGGGCCGGAGCGGCCAACCGCGGCCGCGGCGCCGAACCGCGCGGAGGCGGGCGCTCGCCCCACCGCGATCCCCGCCGCCGCCGCGCGGCCGGCCCCGGTCGCCGAGCCGATCGTCCTCCGGGCGCGCGTGCTTCAGATCTCTCCCGTGCCGGCCCCGTACAGCGCTCCGTACGCCGACTGCCTCTCGACCGTCCGGCTCGAGGTGCAAAGCGTCGAGTCGGGCCGCTGGACCGACCGCTACGCGATCGTCGTCTTCCTCGCGATGAAGGAGAACGAGTGGCTCCCGCCCGCGAGCTTCACCCCGGAGACGCTCCTCAAGGTCCGCGTCGTCCCGTTCCGGGAGGCTGGCCCCGAGATCCGGTCGATCCGCCGCGTCGACGACCTCGACGACCTGGAGCGGATCCCCTACTACGCCGTCAAATGGGAGATCGAATGAGCCAAAGGACCGCGCTTCCGCCCGGCCTCGACCTATCCCTTCGCCTTGCCCTCCACCGCGTCCTTCCCCTCGTCCTTCTCCTTGCCCTCTCGTCGGCCACGGCGCTCGCAGGCCCGGCGCCCGCCCCGCCGGCCACGCGACCCTCCGCGAAGGCGGCGAAGAGTCCGATCGATCCGGCCCGCGAGCGCGAGAAGAGCATCCTCGAAGCGAAGAACGTCGTCCTCGGACAGCTCGCCGCCTCGGGAGCCGGCTCGTGGGACGAGTGGAACGCCTCCCTCGAGCCGTTCCGCGTGGACCTCCGGGCGAGGATCGTCGCGGCCACGCCGAACAACCCGAAAGCGAAAGGGCCTTCGGAGGCGCGGTACGAGGTTCTGGAATCTCTCGGGGATCCCCCCCGGTTCGAGGCCTGGCCCTCCAACTACCTGCGGTATCTCGCGAACGCGCCCCTCTCGACGGACGCCTTCATCTCCCAGACGGCCTTCGTCTCATCGATCGACGCGATCTCGCGGTGGCTCGCGTCGCACGGCGTCGACCTGATCTTCGTCCCGGTGCCGAAGATGACGGAGGTCTACCCCGAACACTTCATCGCGGCGACCCCTGCCGATCGGATCGTCGCTCCCCAGATGCGCCGCGCGATCCATGACCTCCTGGACAAGGGAGTCGAGGTGGTCGACCTGCTGCCCCTCTTCCTCGAGGCGAGGAAGAAGGCGGGACCGTCGCTCTACCAGTTCGCCGATCCGCACTGGGCGTGGGAGGGGCAGAGGGTCGCCCTCGACGAGATCGTCAAACGCCTGCGGCGGTACCCCGTCGTGAGGAAGGCCCAGGCCGGCCCGCATCTCTACCGTTCCTGGGTGGAGCGGCGGGACCTCGCGGCCGTCTCGGCGGCGGCGGGGGCCCTGGCCCCCGGGCAGGCAACGAGGGTTAAGCCGCTTCTCAAGTACGACGTCGAGCTCGTCGAGCCGATCCGCAACGCTCCGCTCACGTCGGAGACCTCGCCCATCGCGCTGGCGGGAGACAGCTTCAACAACGGCCTCGAGGCGAACCTCTCCCACCGCCTCAACCTTCCGATCCGCGACCTCCACGCCTCCGGCGGGTCCTCTCCGTTCAAGGACCTTCTGCGGGACCCGGAGTCGATGAAGTCGATGAAGGTCCTGATCTATCTCGTCTCGACCCCGGGCCTCTGGGAGTACCCGGCGAAGCTCCCCGGGGAGATCGGGAAGTTCGCGGAGGAGCCGGCCGGGAAGTGACGCGGACGCCGCCGGGGCGCGGGCGGCGAGCGCGATTCGGGGGGGGGGGACGAGCCGGCATCTGCCATCCATCTGGCATACTGGCACCATGAGATCTGCCATAGACAAGGCAGGACGCGTCGTCATTCCGGCTGCCATCCGGGCGAAGGCGGGCCTGACCCCGGGAACCGAGATCGAGATCGTCGTCGACGACGTGTCGGTGAGGCTGATCCGGCTCGTTCCGAAGCCGAAACTGACGCGCGTCGGGAAGCGCCTCGTGGCCAGGCCCACCGTGCCCCAGCGGAACCTCCCTCAGATCGACCTCGCCGCCCTGGTCGACGAGGAGCGCAACCGGTGGCCCGGCTGAAGGGGGTCTTTCTCGATACGAGCGTCCTTCTGGGCGGGACGATCGACGTCGGGCCCTCGACCCGGGCGGCGCAGAACGTGATGGACGCGATCGCCGACGGAAGGGTGGAGAGGCCGCTTACCGCCTGGCACTGCTGCCTCGAGTATTACGCCGTCGCCACGCGGCTTCCGGAAGAGCTGAGGCTTCCGCCCCCGGATGCGCTCCGCCTCGTCGAGGAGGAGATTCTCGGGAGGTTCGAGGTGGTCGATCTGCCAGTCCGTGAGCGAGTCTCCTTCTTCAGGTCAGCCGTGGCGCAGCGGGTCGCCGGAGGGCGGCTCTACGACGCGCACATCGCCGCGATCGCGAGAAGCTGTGGCGCGTCCGTCATCGTCACCGAGAACGTCCGGCATTTCCGGTCGAGCCCGGGGGATCCGCTGCTCGTCCGGACGGCCGCCGAGTTTCTGGCAGAGGCCTGACGCGGGCGCGCCGTTCTCCGTCGGGGGAACGCGGCCTATCGCTTCGGGGCCTGCCAGCTCGCCAGCGTCTTCTCCAGCCCCTCCGTGTACTCCTTCGGCGGGCCGCCCTTCTTCGCGATCTCGATCGCCTTCTCCATCAGGGGAATCGCCTCCGCCGTCTTTCCGGCGTCGTGGAGGAAGAGGGCCTTCAGCTCGTAGTTCCAGAAGCTCTCGCGGGCGGCGATCGAACGGTCGAGCCATCGGACCGCCTCGTCGAGGCGCTTGCCGTCCTGGCGGGCCCACCGGGCCGCCTGGAGCGGCGTCTGCCAGTCGTCCGGCTTCGCTTCGGCGAGCGCCTTGTCGACGCCGGCCCAGACGAGGCGCGACACCTCGACCTCCACGGGGAACGAGAAGCGGAGCTTCTCCCAGGCCCAGTCGACCCGGGCGGAGGTGGCGCCCGTCGGGACGATCCCGAAGGTCATCCACTCGGTCGGCTCGCCGGCGACCGGCTTGACGTCGAACCTCAGCTGGTCCTCCTTCGGGTCGGCGAAGTAGGCACCCCACTGCTGCGCCTTCCGGTTCAGGACGAGAGTCCAGCTCTCCTTCCCCGGAATTGCGAAGAGCGCGTAGGTCCCGGCCGGCACGTCGCGCCCCGCGACCTTGACCGGGTCGGTGAAGGAGACCGTCGTGGCGTTGTTGGCCCCGAGACGCCAGAGGGAGCCGTACGGGACGAGCTCGCCCCAGACCTGTCGCCCCTTCACGGCGGGCTGGTGGTAGCGGATCGAGACGTCGGTGGTCCCGATGGTGGTGGAGACGGTCGCTGCGGGGCTCGGTTGCGGGAGGCGAAGCTCGGCCGCGAGCGGGGTTGCCGCCGAGAGGAGGAGGAGAACGGCGGAGAGGGCTGTCTGTCGCATGCGGCATTCTCCGCCGGCGCGTTATCACGTTTTCCTGCTCCCTGGTAGCGGGACGATGTCGGCCCCCGGCGGCGACGGGGCGGCCGTGGCGAAGACGAAGCCTTAAGGCCGGAGCCTCTCCTCGATACGCCGGATGAGCCCCGCGTCTTTCCTCTCCCGCGCGAGAACGAGGGCGCGCTCGAGAGACGCCGCGGCCTCCGGGCCGCGCCCCAGACGGTCGAGGATCCTCGCCAGACCGAGGAGAGCTTCCGGCCTGCCGGCGGTGAGCGGCTCACCCATCGCGACGAGGCGCTCCGCCTCGGCGCGCTCGCCGCGGTCGAGGAGGGCCCCGGCGAGGTCGAAGGCACCCTTGGGGGGCTGCCGGTCGAGAGGCAGGGCGCGCCTGAAGAACTCGACCGCCCGCTCGGACCGTCCGAGCCCGGAGCAGGCCGAGCCGAGCCCTTCGAGCGCCTCGTACTGCGCGGGCTTGAGCTCGAGGCTCCTCTCGAAGAGCGGTACGGCGAGTGCCCACTGCCCCAGGCCCACCTTCACCTTCCCCAGCGTGAGATTCGCTTCCCAGGAATCCGGCAGCTTTTCCAGGACCCGGCGGGAGAGCGGCTCGGCGCCGTCGAACTTCCCGGCGGCGATCAGCTGGATGGACCGCGTGTGGAGCACGTGGACCTCGATGAGGTCCTTCGGGTCCGGCGCCTTCGGGTCGACGTCGATCGCCTTCTCCGCGGCGCCCGTCAGGTAGCCGAGCGCCGCGAACTTTCTGACGGTCTCGCGGTCTTCGGCCGTTCCCTTCGGGGCCTCGCCGGAGCCCGGGCTCGCGAGGATGTCCCGCAGCTCCCGGTCCCTCTCCGCGACCATTGCGGCTCCGGTCACCGCGAGGTTGGTCCTCTCGCCCGGGTCGCGCGTGAGGTCGTACAGCTCCGGACGGGTCGTGCGAATGTACTTCCACCGCTCGCCGACGAGACCGTGCAGCGGATTCGCCCCGTAGCGGGTGGGCGTCACGCTCTCGCAGTAGTACGACCGCGCCGGCGGCGGCGCGCCCCTGCCCATCACGAGAGGAGCGAGGTTGCGGCCGTCGATTCCGGCGGGCGGCGGCGCGCCCAGGAGGCCGCAGAGGGTCGGCGTCACGTCCACGAGCCCGGCCAGCTGCAAGACCCGGCCGACCTTCGCCTTTCGGGGAAGACGGACGAGGAACGGCACGCGCAGCGCGCTCTGGTAGATGAAATAGGTGTGGGTCTCCTCGCCGTGCTCTCCGAGCATCTCGCCGTGATCGCCGACGAGCGCGATGAGCGTCGAGTCGTCGAGGTCGAGCTCCCGCAACCCCTCGAGGAGCTGCCCGACCGCGGCGTCCGCCGTGGCCACCTCGGCGAGGTACGGCGCCTCCGGGAGCTTCGCGGCGAACGTGGGCGGCGGCTCGTACGGTTCGTGCGGCTCGAAGAGGTGAACGAAGAGGAAGAAGCGCTCGTCGCGGTGCTCCTGAAGCCACGCGAGCGACTGTGCGACCGTATCCGTTCCCGGCCTCTCGGCCCCGAAGACGGTCCGCGGGCTCGCCGACATGTCGTCGTCGTAGACGTGGAAGCCCTGGTCGAGACCGTACCGTTTGTCGAGGACGAGCGCGCTCACGAACGCGGCCGTGGCGAAACCCTGGCGCCCCAGCACCTCGGCGAGGGTCTCGACTTCCGGCCGGAGGAGGTGCCCCAGGTTCTGGTGAAGCCCGTGCCGGGCGGGGGAGAAGCCGCTCAGGATCGTCGCGTGGGCCGCGACGGTGATCGGGATCGGCGAGACGACGTTCTGGAAGACGACGCCGTCGCGTGCCAACCCGTCGATGTTCGGCGCGACCGAGGCCGAGCCGCCGTACGCGCCGAGCGCGTCCGCTCTCAGGGTATCGATGCTCACGAGGACGAGGTTCCGAGCCCCGGACCTCGACCGCGAGCAGCCGACGGAAACGGCCCCGAAGGCCATCGCCACCGTCGCGAGCGCCACGAAGAGGTGCTGTCGGGCGACGCGGGACCCTCTCCCTGGTACGTGTGAAGCCGCTGCCATGTCGAACCTCCGGGATGATAGACGGCGCGCACTCTCCTTCGTCCTCGGCGTCGAGGACACCGCGTTGAGCGGAAGCGGACCGCGCCGACTTCCGATGATCGCCGCCTGCGAGTGGATCTTATTGCATTGGAATGGTTTGCGTTTGGAGTGGAATGTGCTAGTTTCCCTCGGCGCGACAGTTCTCGAAGAGGGGTGGGACGAAGTGACCCGGGCTCTGGAAGCACCGCCAGCATGTGGCTTCAGCCTCGGTTCGGCGCTGCGGGCGTCCGCTGCGATGGTCCTTCTCGTCTTCGGTCTCGGGGCCGACGCGTCAGGCCTGCCGCTGACCTCCGGGAACTCCTTTCCAATCGGCTCGAGAGTCGCGGTTCTCCCGCGCGGTCAGCGCGAGGTCACCGTCTCCTGGACGCTCCGCGCGAAGAGCGCGGGAACGCGGGTCATCCTCCATGCGGGCCCTGCTGTCGGGTTCGGTTTACCGCTGGCCGAGAAGACCACGGTGGCTCCCGGCCTGAATACGTTCGACTTCGTCGACCGCACGGAGCACGAGGGCCAGTGGACGTACTGGCTCGTCGTGGTGGACGACCACGGCCGGGGATCCGTGCTGGGGGCTCTGGTCTGCATTTCTCACGGCATGAACGAGGGATCCGCGCCCGCGCGGAAGGCGAGCGCGGATCCCGTTCTCTGGGAGTGGCCCGCGGTGGAGCGGGACCCCTGTCGGCAGGCGTTGGCAGAGATGTTGATCGTCGAGGACGATCTGTTCCTGGAGGCCCCGCCTGCACCCCCTCCCGAGGGGCGCGGCGTGTCGTGACCACCGTCAGCCGACGTCCCTCATGAAATGACGAACGGAGGAGAAGAATGAAGAAGCTGATCGCAATCAGCGCCCTGGGCCTGCTGATCTGTTCCGCCGCCGTGGTGGCGGGTCCCATCTCCCGGCAGAAGTCCAAGACGCCCAAGGGCATCAACGAACACAGTCCCAGCGCGGCCGTGGTGCTCGACTATCTCGACCCGGCGAGCGCGGCCTTCTATTCGTGGACAGGCAACATGTACCTGTCGAACCTGTTCATCCCGGCCGGCGGGTCGTACCCGCTCGACGTCACGGACCTCGAGGTCTTCGCCACGTCACTCGACGGCTCGGAAGTGACGGGGGCGGCAGGCGTCCTCGACGGCGTCGCGGTGTTCGACGCCGCGGGCACGACGATCCTGAACCGGAAGCTGGCCGTCAACATGACCGTCGCTACGTGGACGACGATCCCGCTGGTCGCTCCGCTGCCGAGCATCGCCTCGGGCAACTTCTACGCTGGCGGGTGGAACAACAGCGTGACGGGCACCCCGAACGACGGCCTGCAGCAGGGCTCGGCGAACGCCGCCTGGACGGGAGCGGGCGAGCCGCTCAATTGCATCACCTTCACCGGGGCGGCGGCGGGCGATGCGGGCGCTGCGGGCGCGTGGGCTCCGAACGGCTGCGGCGCCGCGTACTCGACGGTCTCCGCCGTTGCGATCCGCGCGCACATCAACACCAACACCCCGGTCGAGCTCATGAGGTTCGAGATCCAGTGATCCCACGGAGGGGAAGGCGCGACTGCGCCTTTCCCTCCTTCAACGGACCCAGGCGAGCCGCTCGGCCCACGCGGGGCCGGGCGGCTTCTCTCTTTGCAGGAGTCCTGAGCCACGGTATGGTCATCCGCCCCGCGGATGAGGGGCCACGGGGAGGAGGAGACAGGTGAAACGGAAGTCGTCCCATCAATGCGCGATCGCGTTTGGGCTGTTGATCCTGGGCCTGCCTTCGGGAGCCGGGTGCCGTTCGAGGGTCCCGAAGGATGCCGTCGCCTCCTGGAACGGCGGCTTCATCACCCGGGCCGAGGCGGCGCGCTACTTCACCTGGCTCGACGCCCGCCACCTGCGCACCCGCTCTGAGGTGGATGCAAAGAAGGGAGTGACCGAAGTTCTCGCCGAGCTCGCCTTTCTGAAGATGATGGCGGCCGAGGCGGGAGACGGAAAGCCCGCTCCCGCGGTCCTCTATCTGGACGGGCGCGGCGCCTTCCTGGCCCGGTACTACATGGAGCGGAAGGGCAAGCGCTCGTACGAGGTCACCGACGAGGAAGCGATGGCGGTTTACAGGGAGCACCTCGCGGACCGCTTCACCCTGCCGGAGTCCTCCACGTTCCAGCACGTCTTCCTCCGGTCCGACCGGCACGCCCCCGAGGAGCTGGCCGGTCTCGTGCGCAGGGTTCTGGACGGACTCGGCCGCGGCACGCCAATCGCGGAGCTGGCCGCCACCTATTCGGAGTCGCAGACCTCGCGGAGCAAGGGGATGGTCGGACCGGTCTACCGCGGCAAGCTGGAGCCCGTCTTCGAGGACCAGCTCTACCGTTTGAAGGAGGGGCGGCCCGGCGTCGTCCGCACCGAGCAGGGGACGCACGTCGTCGTCGTCACGAGCCGAACGCCTGCCAGGGTGCTGCCGTTCGAGGAGGTGAAGGGGCAGGTCGTCAGCGGGATCATGAATTCGAGGAACCAGGCCGGGCGCGACGAGCTGATGGCGTCCCTGCGCAAGCGCTACGGCGTGGTCGACCGGAGCGGCGAGCCTTTCTTCGGGCCCGACGAGGTCGTGCTTCGCGTCAAGGACCGCAGTCTCACGCGCCGGGAGCTGGAGGAGTTCCTCGAAAAGAGCCTCCAGGGGCGTGGCGGGGCGAAGGGCGCGGGCGCCGCGCTCCGTCGGAGGGTCATCGGAGACACGTTGAGCTCGAACCTGTTCTATCTGGACGCCATGGACGGCGGACTCGATCGGGAACAGGCGTTCCTCGACCGATGGGAGATACGGCAGCTGTCGGCGCGTTCCAGCCTCGCGATCGGGCGCCGGCTCGAGGCGGCGGCGAAGAAGCTCGGCGACGACGTCGTCGTCAGGTACTTTCGCGAGAACCAGGGGCGGTTCTTCGTCCCGCAGAAGTTCCAGGCCACCTACATCTTCATGCCTTTCGGCGGCGCGTCCCCCTTTCAGCTCCAGCTGAGGATCGAAGAGCTCGAGAAGCTGGCGTCCTCGCCCGCCGCGAGCAGGGCCGAGGTCGAGCGCCGGTGCGTTGAAGCCGGCGCCTCGTACGTCGACATGGGTTGGGCCACACCCGTCGACGCCGCCCGGGTCGCCCCCGAGTTCCAGCGCCGCATGCTCGCCCAGACGACTCCGGGGAGCACGGGGGTCTTCAAGGAGGAGGAAGGCCTCTACGTGATCCTCGTCAAGGCGATCGAGGCGCGGCGGTCGATGACCGAGCCGGCGGATCACGAGGCGATCCGCGATCGCTACGTGGACCTCCGGCAGAAAGAGCTGGTCCGAGAGATGAGGGAGCGGGAGCTGAAGGACCGAGGATTCCGGGTGCTTTCCACAGCGGTCTTCGAGGCTGCCGGTGCGAGGAACTGAAGCAGCGGTCCGGTTCCTGGGCGCCGTCCTGCTCCTGGGAGTCTCGGCCTGCTCGCCGGCGAAGAGCGCTCACGGCAAGCGGAACCTCGTGCTCATCACGATGGACACGACGCGTGTGGACCGGCTCGGCTGCTACGGGTCGACCACGTCCCTCACGCCGAACATCGATAGCATCGCGGCCGGCGGGACCGTCTTCGAGCACGCCTTCGCGGTGGCCCCGGTCACCGGGCCATCGCACGCGTCGATGCTGTCAGGGACGTTCCCGCCGTTCCACCAGGTGCACGACAACGACCTGTTTCGAGTGCCGAAGGAGCTGACCTGGCTTCCGTCGATCCTGAAGGATCGCGGGTACGAAACGGCGGGGATCGTGGCCGGCTTTCCCCTGCGCGCAGCGATGGGATTCGCGCGCGGGTTCGACTACTACGGCGATCACCTCGATGCACCGCCGGGCAGCCTGACGGTCACGAACCTCCACACGACCGGAGTCGCGAGCCGCAGGGGCGATCGGGTATCGGCCGAGTTCAGGATGTGGCTCGAGAGGAACAAGGGCCGGGAGCCGTTCTTCGTCTGGCTTCACTACTTCGATCCGCACTATCCCTACGACCCGCCGAGAGGGTATGAAGACCTGAACCCTCTTCAGCCCTACGACGGTGAGGTCGCGTTCATGGACGACTGCATCGGTACGGTGCTGCGCGCCCTATCGGAGGCGGGCCTCGCCGATCGGACCGGGATGGTCGTGGCGGCCGATCACGGCGAAGGGCTCATGGACCACGGTGAGCTCACTCACGCGCTGCTCGTCTACAACTCCACGCTCCACGTCCCGCTCATAGTCCGCCTCCCCTGGATGAAGGCTCAGCAGCACCGCGTGAGGACGTTCGTCTCCGGCGCCGACGTGGCGCCGACGGTCCTCGACGCGCTCGGGATCGTTCCCGACGCCACCACGCCGATGCAGGCGCGATCGCTGCTGCCGCTCCTGTCCGCCGCCCCGAGCCCCGAGACGGTCGCCAGCTTCTCGAGGCGTCCCCTCTATTTCGAGACCCTCTATCCCCTTTACCACTACCGCTGGAGCCCGCTCTCGGGCTTCCTCCTCGGCGGCCGGAAGTACATCCACGGGCCGACCGACGAGCTGTACGACCTCGAGACGGACATGGCCGAGGCGCACGATCTCGCCGCGACCCCGCAGCGGGCGGCGATGGCGGCGCAGTTTCCCGCGCTCAAGGCCGCTCTGAAGCAGGGGCGCCCGGGCAGGAGCCAGCGGTCGCCGACCCGCGAGGAGATCGCGCAGCTGAGGTCGCTCGGCTATCTGGGAAGCGTCTCTGCCGACGACGCGGAAACGCTCGAGAGCCTCTCGAAGCTCCCGTCGCCCGCTTCCCGGATGGAGACGTTCTTCCGGTACGACGACATCCTCAGCCTGGCGTTGCAGAACAGGCTTCGGGAGGCGCTCGAGCAGGCCAGGGCGATGGCCGACGCCGATCCGAAGAACAAGGACGCGCGGAGCCTGGTGGCCGGCTATTACGTGCGCGCGGGCCTGCTGGAGGCGGCGGACGGGGCCTACTCCGACCTCGTCCGCGACTTCGCGGACAAGGACGTCCTGCTGACGGCGGGTTCCTATTTCCTCGCCAGGAGAGACCTCGTCCGCGCCCGGCAGTGCCTGGAGAGGATCGTGGCGGACGACCCCACAGACGTGGAGGCGCTGACGCGGCTCGGGGACGTGGCGGCAGTGGAAGGAGCGCGCCCCGCCGCCCGCCGGCTCTACGAGCAGGCGCTCGGCGTGCAGGCGGGCTACCGCGAGGCGCTCCTGCAACTGGCGGTGCTGCTCGATCGGGACGGGCTGCCGCAAGCCGAGGCGCGGTTCGTGGAGGCGACGGAGAAGTACCCGTTCGACCCGCGAGTGAGCTTCGCCTACGGTGTCTACCTCGTGCGGCACGGCCGCAGAGCAGCGGCGCCCGAGTACTTCCGCCGTGCCGCCGCCCTGTCGAGCGGCTCACTGTATGCGATGGCTCAGTTCGCCCTCGCCTCGTGGTACCGGCAGGAGGGAGAGCTCGAGAACGCTCGCACGTGCCTGCGGGAGCTCGAGCTGCGCACCACCGACGCTGGGGTCCACACGAAGGCGCGCGCGATGCTCGCCGAGATGGGGGCGAACTAGGCCCCGGCCCCGCCCGGCGGCTGATCGCACGGGACCGCGTCCTCGAGATCGCCGTCGCCTCGTCCGCCTCCCGACGAGACTCCCTCGAAAGGGAAGGGGCCGGGGATGAACCCCGGCCCCTTCCTGGATTCCGGCGGAGAGGAGGCTCAGTCCACGCTGAACGTCAGCAGCTCGACGGGCGACGTGTTGCAGGCCGACGCCGAGCCCGCGTTCGTGATCACGACGGAGTCGACGTACCAGCCCGTGGCCTTGGTCGAGGAGTCGTCGCCCTCGTGCCAGCGCAGCTGTGTGCCGAGGCCGGCGTAGGCCGCCAGGTTGACGGTCACCTGGGTCATGGCCCCGACCGTCCCGAAGCACCAGGCCCGCTTGCCTCCGATCGGGTTGCTGAAGCTGCTGCTGACGGTCCCGGTGAAGCCCCCCGCGGTGAACGCGGCATCGGGGACGACCGTCCAGGTCGCCCCTGCGTTCGTGGAGACCTCGAGCGTCCCGCCGTCGAAGCAGGTGCTGGTCCCCTCGAAGTTGAAGGTGTGGAAGAAGGTGAGGACGGAGTCGGCCGCCGGGATGAAGGACGGCGAGACGAGGATCCGGTCCGAGACGCTGGTCTGGCTGGAGGAGAACCAGGAGTGGGTGGGGGTGTTCGCGGTCACCGCGGTGGACCAGGCCCAGTCGACCGATCCGCCGATGAACTGGTGGGTCCAGCCGGTCCGGTCGAATCCGCCGCCGGAGAGAGCCCCTTCGAAGGTGTCGGTGAAGGTCCCCACGGCGATCGGACCCGTCGGGAAGCCGCTCTTCTCGGCGGAGTTCGTCTCCTCGACGGAGTTCGACGAGTCGACCGCCCGGACGATGTAGTAGTAGCGGGTGCCGGAGGTGAGCGGCGTCGCGTCGTTCCAGACGGTGCCGGTGAGACCCGACGCCACGAGGTTGGCCGGACCCGGCGTGAAGCCGCTGGTCGTAGAGCGGTAGACGTTGTAGGTGACGGGCCCGGCGCAGCCGGCCGTGGCGGCCGACCAGGCCACGTCCAGCTGGCACGAGGCGGTCGCGGCGTTCGTCACGGTCGCGGCCCCGGCGAACGTCGGGGCGAGGGTGCAGGCGCCCGTCGCCGTCGCCTCGAGGCAGGTCGACTGCGTCGACTCGCAGATTCCCGTGACCTCGAACCCGCTGACCTTGTAGGCGTAGGTGGAGCCGCCCGAGACCGTCGTGTCAAGGTAGGGAGAGGCGGCCACGTTCGACGCGATCGCGACGAAGGGCCCCGTGGGCGCGGCGCACGTGCCCGGAGCCCGGTAGACCTTGTAGGTCGACGAGGGGGGGGCTCCGTTCGTGAAGGTCACCTGTATCTGGTTCGCGCCCGTCGCCGTCGCGGTGCCAGCGGTCGGAGCGGCCGGGGCGGTGCAGGCCGCGTCGGTCACCTTCGCGGTCCAGATCTCTTCCTTGAGCCCGGACCTCCTGTCCGTCCAGACGGGCAAGGCGACGCCGGCGTAGTACGAGAGCCCGTTGTAGTCGCCGTACTGGTTGCCGCTGTCCTGTCCCCCGGTCGTCTCGTCGGTCTGCGCGGTCGTCACCTTGACGGGCGCGTTCCAGCTCGCGCCGTCGTTGAACGACGACTGGTACCAGACGTCGGACTTCTTGCGCCCCGCGTCGGCGACGGTGTCGTAGTACATGAGCGCGATCGCGCCGGACGTCTCGTCCACCGCGAGCCACTGGTTGAACTGGTCGTTCAGCGAGGCCTGATTGTTGATCATCGCCGGGGCGGACCAGGTCGCGCCGCCGTTCGTCGAGCGGCTGAACCAGACCCGCGTCTTGCACGTGGAGGCCACGTTCGAGCCGGGCTCGTTGGCGGCGGCCGTGCAGCCCGCCTCTCCCGAGAGGTCGGTCCAGGAGGCGTAGACCATGTCCTTCGCGGCGGTCCGGTAGGCCCCGGCCGAGACGTAGATCAGGGCTCGCCGGCCGTTGAAGGAGGGAACCCCGATGTCGTACCCGTCGTAGGTGGTGGCGACCTGGACCGGGGTCCCGAAGCTGTCCCCGCCGTTCACCGACTTGACGACGAGGACCCTCCGGTTCGTCGTGGTGGGCCAGAAGCCGAAGACGTCCCCGTAGGCGTTCGACTTCACGTCACCGCCGATGCAGGTCCCGGTGCTCTCGGCTCCGCTCACCTGGATCGGTGCCGCGAGCCAGGTCCCGGCGACGCCGGGGGTCCTGCGATTCATAAAGGCCGGCGCGTTGTTGTGGTAGATGACGTAGACCCTGTCCTTGTATGGGGAGGTCGCGCTGTGGTCGACCCAGGCCATCTGCTTGTCGACGCTCGTCTGGGTCCCGGTCCAGGTGCCCTCCTGCGCCCAGGTCGCGCCGTTGTCGGCCGAGGTGTACATCCGGCCCTTGAGGACGCTCCCGCCGCTGTCGATCCCGAGGGTGGACGACCAGGCCTTGCCGTCGGACGTCCAGTCGGCGGTCGGATCGGAGTGGAAGGCGTCACCGGTGAACAACGAGCCGAGCGTCGTCTGGCCCCAGGTCGCCCCACCGTCGGCCGAGTAGTACTGGCCCTGCAGGCCGCTCCCGCCGATGTTGTTCGACGAGGCGATGACGAGCTGCGGGTTCCAGTAGTTGATCCGGATGTCGGACTCGCTCCGCGGGACCGTCTGCAGCCCCGAGGTGCGCACGTTCGTACCGACGCCCGCCTTCGGCCCCGGAGGGACGTGGGCTTCCGGAACCCCCGGCTGGAGGTCCTGGTGCGAGAGCATCCACTCGTGGACCTCCTTCAGGACGAAGGGGTACCCGCCCGTCGGGTCGTCGGCAACGTAGACCCCCTCGGGGTGGGACTTCCTCCAGACGACCCGGAGCCACGGCGGAACTCTTATCGTGTCCTTGGCTTCCTCGGCTCGGAGCATTCCGAAATCCTGGTTGGCCTTGATCAGCGCCTCGAGAGCGCTCCCCGCCAGGACCTTGTCCTTGCCCAGCTGCTCGGGCAGGGACGGCCAGTTGGCTCCGGTGCTCTCGGCGCTCGCTACTCTCACGATGGCCGCGAGAACGGCACCAGCGACCCACATCCGACCTCTCATGCTTTCCTCCTCCGCTAAACGGAAGGGGCACCCTATCGCGTCTTTCCCTTCGTGGAAAGCCGGAGGTGAGTCTCGTTTGCCCGGGCGGGCGCACCCGGGGTGGCGCGGTGAGGCTGGGCCGGCCTGGCGTGGTCTAGGATAGGAGCGGCCCTTCGAGAAGCGCACATGGCGATCCGAAACATGCTCCTGCTCCTGGCCGCGTCACTCCCCGCTGGCGCCCAGCCGGCGCTGCCCGTGCCACGCGTCGAGTGGGCCGACCTGCCGGCCGCCGTCGTGGAGAAGGCGCCGGATCTGCGCACTGGCTACCTCGTCGTCCCCGAGAATCGGCACGCGAAGGGCTCCCGGAGCATCCGCCTTCCGTTCATCATCGAGAAGAGCCGCAATCCTGCGGCTCCGGAGGATCCGATCCTCTTCACCGCCGGGGGACCCGGGGGAAGCTCGCTCTCGGGCGCGAGACGCCGTGCGAATCAGCCTCTGCTCGACGATCGGGACCTGATCCTCTTCGAGCAGCGCGGGACCCATCACGCGGAGCCCTCGCTCGTGGCGCCCGGCATCGACGAAGCCCTGCGCTCGGGCTGGGCGACGCAGCTCGACGGCAGGCCCGTCTCCGCCACGGTCCGCAAGGCCCTCGCTTCGGCGGCGGCGGCGTTCAAGGCCGAGGGCGTGGACCTCGCGGGCTACACGACGGAGCAGAGCGCCGCGGACATCGCGGACCTGAGGCGCCTGCTGGGAATCCCCGCGCTGAATCTCTACGGCGTCTCCTACAGCACGAAGCTGATGCTGACCGTTCTGCGCGATCACCCGGAAGGCATCCGATCCGCGATCCTGGACTCGGTGCTCACGCCGGAATCCAACTGGGACGAAGAGGCTCCGGCCAACATCCTGGAGGTCCTGAGGCGTGTACTCGCCGCGGGTCAGAGGGACGAATCCCTCCGGGTCGCGTGCAAGGACCTCGAGGTCCGATTCCTGAAAGTGCTGGCGACGGCGAACCGGAAGCCAGTGCAGGTCCGGGTCCGGAATCCACGGGACGGCTCTCCCCTCGTCGTCCGGCTCGGCGCTGCGGGCCTCATGAACTCCGTCTACGCGGGGCTCGAGCAGGCCGGCACCATTCGGCCGACGCTCCTGGCCATGGACGCGGCGACCAGGGGCGACTTTCAGCTCCTGGCCCCGATGCTCGAGGCGGACCTCGGCTCCTCCCAGGGTGCGGCCTGGGGGATGCGGCTCGCGGTGTGGTGCAACGAGGAACTGCCGTTCGAAAGGCCTTCCCGCATCCTCCACCCGACCGGACTACCGAAGGAGCTCCGGGGGTTCGTCCAGACCGCAGTGCCGATGGAAGCGCTCGACGCGTGGCCTCAGGGACACCCGGACGCCAGGGAAAACGAACCTGTCTCCAGCGCGGTCCCGATTCTGATCGTTTCCGGTGAATTCGATCCCGACACGCCGGGGAAGTGGGCCCGTGCCACCCTGGCTCACCTGCCCAATGCTCACCTGATGACCCTACCCGGCATGTCCCACGCGCCCCTTTTCACGCACCCGGAGGCGGCCCGGATCATGAGAGCGTTCTTCGCGGATCCTCGCCGTCTGCCGGATCCCGGGACCGTTGTGCAGGTGCCGCCCTTCCTCCTCAGCGGCGTGGCGCGCTGAAGCGCGAGGCCCCGGATCGGGCTCGGGCGAAAGATCCGTTGCGGCGGAAGTCGGCCGGGATCGAACGGCGTCTTCGACCGTCTCGTGGAAGGGCCGCCGGCGTCGATCTCCCGGGCCGCGTGACGGTCTTCAGAAACGCGGACGACGGCGACGAGCTTCGTCCGCTCGGTCAGAGGCGGCCGAGGTCGTCGAGGACCAGGTCGCCCCGATCGTTTCCGTCGACCCGTTCAGCGGGAGGTATCGAGGGACCCTCTGCAGGTCCGTCGGCGGGCTTTGGTCCAGATCCAGGATCTCCGGGGTGACGACTCGAAATGCCCGGACACGTCGAGGATGAAATGAGCCGGGCCGGCCGAGTAGTTCACGACCTTGATCGTCTGGCCCCCGTGAAGGTCCAACCCCAGGATTCCGTTGTTCGCCCGGGTGCTTCCGGCCGGGAAGTTGAGGTTGCTGGTGTTCGGGACCGGGGCGAGGTCCCCACGGAAAAGAACGAAGTTCCCGGGCGCGCCGGGCTGCGTCACCGTCACGTTGATCGACACGGCGCGTGCCGACGTGGGGACGCCGCATCTCCCGTCGAGCGCCAGGGGCCGGGACTCCCCGGCCGCGAGGATCGGCGACGCCGCGTCCGGCCCCTCGCTGTTTCGCGTGTCGAAGAGACGACACGGAGGAATCGTGAAGTACGCGGTCCACGGAACGATGAGCTGGCCGATCCTGTTGGCGACGTACTCCGTGAACCAGAGGTTGCCGTCGGGTCCCGCAGCGATGGCGTAGGGCGCGCTGCCCGCCTCCGGGAGCGGGAACTCCGTGAGGTCTCCTCCAGGAGTCATCCGGCCGATCCTGTTGCCGTCGAGTTCCGTGAACCAGAGGTTGCCGTCGGGCCCGGAGACGATGACGTGGAGACCGTGGCTCGTCGCCGGGATCGTGAACTCGGTGACGACACCGGCGGTCGTGATCCGGCCGACCTTGTTGCTCGCCCACTCGGTGAACCAGATTGCGCCGTCTGGTCCCGAGGTGAGCCCATAGGGCAAAGAACCGGCCGTCGGGATCGGGAACTCGTGGATCGTCACCGCGGTCGTGGGCGCGGTCGCGGTTGGGGACGGGGATACGAGGAGCGCGGCCGCGAACCCAAGGGAGGAACGGAAGCTCCGCCAGGCGGGCCGCTCGGTGATGGATCTCGTCCTTGGTTGGGCCTCCGCTCCGCGTACGACCACTGGCAGTCCAGTCGACAATTCCGGTGGCTGTGACGAAAGCGTAAACGCGGACGTCGGCGGGTGCCCGGTCTACATCCCCATCATCACCAGGGCCATCCTGGACCGCGCCGCCGTCGGCGTCGATCTTCACGTCGCGTGGTCCGGTCAGGAGGTCGTGGACGAGGCGCTTTGGGGACTCCTCACCAGGTTCGCCGGATTCGTTCCCGACCCCTTGCGGGGCCCGGCTTCTTCGGCCCTTCTTCCTTGCGAAACCATCACCATGGCTCCGATGCTGGCGAGGCCGTCTCCCGTCCGTTGCTGAAGGACCGCTACGTCCGGCGGGGAGTCGTCCGGCCGCGAACGCCTCGCGACCGCTCTTCCTCGGCGAGCAGCCCTTCGAGCTCGGGCACGAGGTCGCTCTGCCCGAGGGCCTCTTCCAGTTCGGCGAGGAGCGAGCGGACGTGGGCGAGATCGAGCGTGAGACGCCGCCGGCGCAGGATCGACCTCACGTCCTCGACGTCCTTCGGGCGGCCGGAGAGGACCTTGAGGACGACCAGGTCCTCGACACGGATCACCGGAACGGTGCCGTCCCCGATGTCGACGGCAACCGCGCGGTCGATGCAGTCGTTCTCGAGGCCGGAGGCGCCGAGGACGACGTCGAGGCCGAGGCCGGTCGCTTCGTGCAGGAAGGGGAGGACGGCGGTCCGATCGACGAAGTCGTCGAGATCGGAGACCCGCAGGGTCAGCCCGGCGGAGACGAGGGCGGTCGCGAGGGCGCGCGGGTTTCCGTCTGCGGGGACGACCGTCACGTCGACGTCGCCGGTCGTCCGGGGAAAACCGTGGGCGACGACGGCCTGGGCGCCGAAGAGGAACCAGCGATCGCCTCGCAGCCGGAAGACCTCGCGGACGAGCGCGAGGAGCCGGGCGGCGTCAGACGTGAGAGGCACGGCGCAGAAGCGAGCTGAGGCGCCGGTGGGCCTCGAGGTCGGCGGCCCTGAGGTCGGCCGCGGCGGGGTCGGAGCCGACGGAACGCGCGAAGTGGCGAAGCTCGTCGGCCATCCGCAGGCTCTCGGCGGGGCCGAGCCGGTCGAGCCGCTCGGCGAGCGCGGCCTCTTTCGACTCCCTCACCGCCGCCCAGTCGCGCGCCAGGTACTCGCGGAGGCCGTCGGCGAGGGCCACGGTCACATCCCCAGCATCACCCGGGCCATCTTGGACATCATCCCGGGGTTCCAGGGCGGGTCCCAGACGAGCTCGACCTTCGCCTCGGAGACGCCGTCGACCGACCGTACCGCCCGTTCCACCTCGCCGGGGAGGGTCCCGGCGACGGGGCAGGCGGGGGCGGTGAGCGTCATCGTCACCTGCACCGCGCCGCCATCGGCGACGTTGACCGAATAGATGAGGCCGAGGTCGTGGATGTTGACCGGGATCTCGGGGTCGTAGATCTTCTTGAGCGCCCCGACGACCTTCTGCTCGAGGTCGTCGGAGGGAGCGGCGGGCGTCGGTTCGGGCATCGCGGCGGACATGGCGTTACTCCGTGGAGGCCGAGGCGCCGCCCCCGGCGAGGGCCGAGTGGAGCGTGTGCCAGGCGAGCGTCGCGCACTTGACGCGGACGGGGAATTCGCGGACTCCGGAGAAGACGGCGAGCTTGCCGAAGCCCTTCGCGTCGGTCTTCACGTCGGACGGTCCGGTGAGGAGGTCGTGGAAGCGGGTGAAGAGCGCCTCGGCCTCTTCCGTGGTCTTTCCCTTGACGGCTTCGGTCATGAGCGAGGCTGACGCCTTCGAAATGGCGCACCCCTTCCCCTGGAAGCCGATCTCGCGGATGACGCCGCCGTCGACGACGACGTAGAGCGTCAGCTGGTCGCCGCAGAGGGGGTTGTGGCCGATGCCGGAGTGGGTCGCCCCTTCGAGCGCCCGGAAGTTCCGGGGCGACTTGTTGTGGTCGAGGATGACCTCCTGGTAGAGGTCCGTGAGAGCCGTCATGCGCCGAAAACCTCGAGGACCTTCCGGAGGCCGGCCGCGAGCGCGTCGACCTCCTCGCGCGTGTTGTAGAGGCCGAAGGAGGCGCGGGCCGTGGCGGGGAGGTCGTAGCGGGTCATGACCGGCTGCGCGCAGTGGTGGCCCGTCCGGATGCAGATCCCTTCCTGATCGAGGATCGTCCCGACGTCGTGCGGGTGAATATCTCCGAGGACGAACGACACGACGCTCGCCTTCTCGCGGGCTCGGCCGATGATTCTGAGGCCCGGGATCTCGGAGAGGCGCGCGGTGGCGTAGAAGAGGAGGTCCGCCTCGTGCGCGGCGATCCGCGGCAGGCCGAGGCCCGTCACGTAGTCGAGGGCCGCGCCGAGTGCGACGGCGCCTGCAAGGTTACCCGTCCCCGCCTCGAACTTCGCCGGGAGCTCGGCGTACGTCGTCTTCTCGAACGAGACGGAGGCGATCATGTCGCCGCCCCCCTGGTACGGGGGCATCTTCGAGAGCCACGACTCCTTGCCGTAGAGGACGCCGATTCCGGTCGGGCCGTAGACCTTGTGCCCCGAGAAGGCGAGGAAGTCGCAGTCGAGCGCCTGGACGTCGACGCCGAGGTGCGGGATCGACTGCGCCCCGTCGACGAGGACCGGGACGCCCTTGGCGTGGGCGTAGCCGATGAGGGCCTTCACCGGGTTGATGGTGCCGAGGGCGTTGGAGACGTGGACGACGCCGACGAGCTTCGTCTTCTCCGTCAGGAGGCGGCCGAGGTCGTCCATGACGAGGTCGCCCCGGTCGTCGATCGGGATGACGCGGAGCCTGGCGCCGGTCCGCTCGCAGAGGAGCTGCCACGGAACGATGTTGGAGTGGTGCTCCATCCCGGTGATGAGGATCTCGTCGCCCGCCTTCACGAACGCCTGGCCGAAGCTCGTTGCGAGGAGGTTGATCGACTCGGTCGTTCCGCGCGTGAAGACGATCTCGCGCGTCGAGCGGGCGTTCACGAACCGGCGCACGGTTTCGCGGGCGCCTTCGTAGGCCGCCGTCGCCTCCTCGGAGAGGCGGTAGGTGGAGCGGTGGATGTTCGCGTTCTGCTCGCGGTAGAAGCGGTCGGAGGCGCGGATCACGGCCTCGGGCTTCTGCGTCGTGTTCGCGCTGTCGAGGTAGACGAGGGGGTGGCCGTGGGCCGTGCGGGACAGGAGCGGGAAGTCGCGGCGTACGGCGGCGACGTCGAGGCCGGCGGCCGACGTGACGGTCGTGCTCATGAGGCCTCCGGGCTGCCGGCGAGCCAGCCGAGGACGCGCTCGGTCAGGTGGGCCCTGAGCGGCTCGACGGGGATGCGGTCGACGATCTCGCTCGCGAAGGCGAGGGTCAGGACGCTGCGGGCCTGGCCCTCGGAGAGGGCGCGCGAGCGGAGGTAGAAGAGGGCGTCCGCGTCGAGCCGGCCCGTCGCCGAGCCGTGCGTGCACTTGACGTCGTTGTTGTAGATCTCCAGCTGCGGCTTGGCGTCGATGCGGGCCGTGTCGGAGAGGAGGAGGTTGCGGTTCTTCTGGTGGGCGTCGGTGAAGGCGCCCGCGGGGCGGACGATGACCTTGCCGTCGAAGGCGCCGCGTGCGCTCCCGTCGAGAATGCCCTTGTAGTACTGCTGGCTCCCGCAGTGCGGGCGGGCGTGGTCGACGAGCGTGTGGTTGTCGACCTGCTGCTCGCCGCGGGCCAGGAAGAGGCCGTCGAGGGTCGCCCCCGCGCCGTCGCCGTGGAGCCGGACCGTCAGCTCGTTCCTCGCGATCCGGCCTCCGACCGAGAGGACGTGGCTGAAGAGCTGCGCGCCGGGGCCGAGGTGCGCCTCGGTCGTCCCGACGTGGAACGCCTCGGGCGATTCCTCCTGGAGCGTCGAGTGGTCGAGGTGGGCGTGCGCGCCGAGGACGATCTCCGTCACCGGGTTCACGAACGCCTCGCCGGTGCCGCAGTACGCCTCGACGACTGTCGCCTGCGCGTTCTCGCCGAGCGAAAGGACGACGCGCGGATGCGAGGCGACGGGTCCGGCCGAGCCGTCCGCCACGTGGACGACGAGGAGTGGCTCGGCGAGGACGACCCCGTCGGGAACATGGAGGAAGACGCCGTCGAGGAGATGTGCCGCATTCATCGCGACGAACGGGTGGCTCCGGTGACCGCCGAGGAGGCCGAGTCGCTTCGCGAGGAGCCCGGGCGGCTCGCCGAAGAGCCGGGAGAGGGCCTCGAAGCGGACGCCCGACGGCAGGCCGTCGAACCGCGAGAGCCCCGAGTCCAGCCGGCCGTTCACGAAGACGAGCTGGTGGAGCCTGCGCCCGGCGACGCCGATCGGCCCGAGGGAGGCGACCGCGGCGCGCGCCTCCTCGGAAGCGGCCGGCCTGGCGCCGGACCTCGCGACGGCCGGGACGAATTCCGGCAGACGCTTTTCCAGCGTTGCGACGCTCGTGTAGCGCCACTCCTCGTCGGAGGGGCGGGGGAGCCCGAGCCTGCCGAGCGCCTCGAGGCCCTCGTGGCGGAGGTTCTGGACGAAGAGCGGGCTCGCCGTCGCGCTCAAGACGCCTTCCCGGCCCCGACCGGCGCCTCCGCTTCCAGCCAGCCGTAGCCCTTCTCCTCGAGGAGGAGCGCGAGCGACTTGTCGCCCGTGCGGACGATCCGGCCGTCCGAGAGGACGTGGATGACGTCGGGGGTGATGTAGTTCAGGAGCCGCTGGTAGTGGGTGATGAGAAGCATCGCCCGGTCGGCGGAGCGCAGGGAGTTCACGCCCGAGGCGACGACGCGCAGGGCGTCGATGTCGAGGCCCGAGTCGGTCTCGTCGAGGATCGCGAGCGTCGGGTCGAGGACCGCCATCTGGAAGATCTCGTTCCGCTTCTTCTCGCCGCCCGAGAAGCCCTCGTTGACGTTCCGTGACAGGAGCGCGTCCTCCATCTCGACGAGCGCGGCCTTCTCCTCGACGAGGGCGAGGAAGTCCATCGCGTCGACCTCGGGGAGGCCGCGGTGCTTCCTCACGGCGTTCAGCGCCATCCGGAGGAAGTAGGTGTTCGCCACGCCCGGGATCTCCACCGGGTACTGGAACGAGAGGAAGACGCCCTCGCGGGCCCTCTCCTCCGGCGGCATCGAGAGGAGGTCCTTCCCCTTGTAGAGGACGGTGCCGTCGGTTACCTCGTACCCCTCGCGGCCGGAGAGGACGTGGGCCAGCGTGCTCTTGCCCGAGCCGTTGGGGCCCATGATGGCGTGCACCTCGCCCGCGTTCACGGTCAGGTCGACGCCCTTGAGGATCTCCGTCCCGTCCTCGGCGATGCGGGCCTTCAGGCCTCGGATTTCGAGAATCGTCGTCGTCACGTTCAACCCACGCTTCCTTCGAGGCTCACGCCGAGGAGCTTCGTCGCCTCTACGGCGAACTCCATCGGGAGCTCCCTGATGACTCTGCGGGCAAAGCCATTGACGATGAGCGACACGGCGTCCTCGTTCGTCAGGCCCCGCTGGCGGCAGTAGAAGAGCTGGTCCTCCCCGATCTTCGACGTCGACGCCTCGTGCTCGATCTGCGCGGTCGAGGTCTTCACGTCGAGGTAGGGGAAGGTGTGCGCCCCGCACTGGTCGCCGATCAGGAGCGAGTCGCACTGCGAGTAGTTGCGGGCGCCGATCGCGGACTTCGCGATAGACACGCCGCCGCGGTAGGTGTTCTGGCCGTGGCCGGCGGAGATTCCCTTGGAGACGATCGTCGAGCGGGTGTTCTTCCCGATGTGGATCATCTTCGTGCCGGTGTCGGCCTGCTGGTAGTTGTTCGCGAGGGCGACCGAGTAGAACTCGCCGACGGAGTCGTCTCCGAGGAGGATGCAGCTCGGGTACTTCCAGGTGATGGAGGAACCGGTCTCCACCTGAGTCCAGGAGATCTTCGACCTCTTGCCGGCGCACTTGCCGCGCTTGGTGACGAAGTTGTAGATCCCCCCCTTGCCGTCCTTGTCGCCGGGGTACCAGTTCTGGACGGTGGAGTACTTGATCTTCGCGTCGTCGAGGGCCACGAGCTCGACGACGGCGGCGTGGAGCTGGTTCGTGTCGCGCTTCGGGGCGGTGCACCCCTCGAGGTAGGAGACCGAGGCCCCTTCCTCGGCGACGATGAGCGTCCGCTCGAACTGGCCGGTGTCGGCCTGGTTGATCCGGAAGTAGGTCGAGAGCTCCATCGGGCAGCGGACCCCCTTCGGCACGAAGCAGAAGGAGCCGTCGGAGAAGACCGCCGAGTTGAGCGTCGCGAAGAAGTTGTCGGTGTAGGGGACGACGCTCCCGAGGTACTTCTTCACGAGGTCGGGGTGCTGGTGCACCGCCTCGGAGAAGGAGCAGAAGATGACGCCGACCTTCGCGAGGCTCTCGCGGAACGTCGTCGCGACCGACACGCTGTCGAAGACGGCGTCGACGGCGACGCCCGCCAGGATGGCGCGCTCCTCGAGGGGGACGCCGAGCTTCTCGTAGGTACGAAGGAGCTCGGGGTCGACGTCCGCGAGGCTCTGCGGGCCGTCCTTCGCCGACTTCGGCGCGGCGTAGTAGCGGATGGCCTGGTAGTCGATGGGCGGGTAGGAGACCTTCGCCCACTTCGGCTCGGTCATCTTCAGCCAGTGGCGGTAGGCCTTCAGGCGCCAGTCGAGGAGCCACTGCGGCTCCTTCTTCTTGGCGGAGATGGCGGCGACGATCTCCTCGTCGAGGCCGGGCCGGAAGACCTCCGACTCGACGTCGGTGACGAACCCGTGCCGGTACTCCTGGCTCGTCAGCTCGGAGAGGACTTCGTTCGAGCTCATGGCGCGATGCTCCTGGGAGGAGAGTCGATCGAGGGGAGAAGCGGGGCGGGACGGGGTGGATGCGCCTGGGCGGGCCGGGTCATCTCCGCGAGCGTCAGCTTCGAGAGCGCCTCGTGGATGACGTCGTTCACTGCGGCCCAGTTCGGTCGGGCCACGCAGCGGCGCTCGTGCTCGCACATTCCCGGCACGCTGCATTCGGTGATGGCGAGCGGCCCCTCGAGCGCCTCGATGACCGCCGACACCGGGACCTCTGCGGGGAGCTTCGCCAGCGCGTATCCCCCCTTGGTTCCGCGCTGCGAGACGAGGAGGCCGGCCTTCAGCAGGGTCTTCAGGAGCTTGACGACCGTCGGCTGGGGGATTCCCGTCCGGGCCGAGAGCTCGCGGGCGCTGATTCCGTGCGCCGGTTCGCGGGCGAACGTCGTCAGAAGGACGACCCCGTAGTCGGTCAGCTTGTTCATCCGGATCATGGCTGTTTCGTCTTCCTGCCCCCGCCCTAATCGAGACAGCGGTTCAATTAGGACTACGTCAGTACTGTATTTCCGGATCCCCGGGGTGTCAAGGGAACGGAGTTTGCGCGAGGGGGCTCCCCGAAGCGAAACGCCCCGGCACCGTGGAGTGCCGGGGCGCGGGAGGCGCCGGGAGCGGGCGAGAGCCTAGGCGAGCCGGAAGTTGACGGTGATGGTCATCCCGACCTTCACCGGCTTCCCCTTCTTCGTCGCCGGCTTGTAGGTCCACTGCTTCACCGCCGCGGCCGCAGCCTCGCTCAGCGACGGGTCGGGCGATTCGATCGGCTCGACCTTCACGACGACGCCCTTCTCGTCGATGACGGCGGCGAGCTTCACGACGCCCTGAACCTTGTTCTTCCGTGCCTCCTCGGGGTAGGCGGGCTGGACCCGGTGGAGGACGACGGGCTCCTTGACGTCGCCGCCGACCTTCAGGACCTGGCCTTCGCCGCCGGCGGCAGCTGCCTTCTCGGCCCCGGGAGGGCTCGAGGGCTTCTGCGGGTCGCCCCCGAACGGGAAGGCCGCCGCGCCGGCGGTCCCGACGAGGAGAAGCAGCGCGGCCGCGGCGGCGGCTGCGAGAGACGTGCGGGTTCGTGACATGGGGACCTCCTTTGCGAGGCGGGCCACCCTTCGGACGAGGTGGCTCCGCGTGTGGAAGGGGAGCGCGGCCGCGGGGGACTCCTGGCTCAGCCGGGCCAGGCCCGCGAGAGCGCGGAGATAGGCCCGCCGGTCGCCCGTCGAAGCGACGGCGGCGCCGTCGACGGCCTGCTCGCGCGCGAGCGAGATGTCGGAGAGGACTCCCCACGCGGCGGGCTGCGCCCAGAGGAGGGCGCGGGCCCCCTCCTCGAGGAGGACCGCCCACGAGTCCCGCCGCCTCACGTGAAGGAGCTCGTGGCACGCGACGGCTTCCTGCTCGGCGGCGTCCAGGCCGGCAAAGCACTCCGGGAACAGCACTGCGGGCCGGAGCCAGCCGAGCGTGACCGGAGAAGCGATCTCGCCGGAGACGAGGATCTCCGCGGTCGTGGCGGTCCGCGCGATCGCGGACGCGATGGACGGGGGGAGGGGCTCGATCGGAAGGGAGCGGCGCCGGAGTGAGCGGAGGCGAACGAGCCCGATCCCGAGCCACCCGAACCGGAGGAACGCACCGCCCGCGAGCAGGGCGAGGATCGCGGTCTCGAAGGAAGCCGACGCCGCGGTGCGCTCGCCGGTGACGAGGATGGCGAGCGAGAAGCCGGGGCCGGACCCGTCGGTTCCGGCGGAGCTGGGCGCCGGGCCCGGCTGAACGAGCGGAAGGAGGAGCGTGGCGGCGAGGAGAAGCTGCCCGAGCCGAAGTCGCGTGCCCGGGTCGTGGAGCCGGACGAGGCCCGGCAGGAGGAGGCCCGCGCCGAGGAGAAGGCCCGCCTGGAGCCACCAGGAGGCGAGGTCGGCGAGGAGGGGTGTCATTTCTCTTCCTCCTCCGCGAGCCGTGCGATCTCGTCGAGGTCGCGCTTCGAGATCTTCTTGTCTCTCAGGAGGGCCAGGACGAGCGGGCGGGCCGAGCCGTGGAAGACGCGCGTGACGAAGTCGTCGAGCATCTTCGACACGACGCGCCCCTTGGCGTGGGCCGGCCTGTAGACGAAGGCCTTTCCCGACTCCTCCCGTTTCAGGTGGCCCTTCTTCGCGAGGAGGCCGAGCATCGTCATGACCGTCGTGTAGGCGACGGGACGGCGGGCCGAGAGGACGTCGTGGACCTGCCTCACCGTCGCCGTGCCGAGCTCCCAGACGACGTGCATGATCTCGAGCTCGACTCCGGTGAGGGGACCCGGGCGGCGGTTCGTCATACTAAAAACTTAGTACTAGGTTTCTCGGATGTCAAGGGCCGACCCGATCTCCGGCCTCCGGGCCTCCCTCCGTCGGGGGGAACGCGAAGAGCGGCCCGGAACATTTCGGTGGCGGGGTCGTACCTAAGGCAAATGCAGCGCTGCGCTCGAGCCCGTTCGTGACCCCGGCCCTGGAGGTTTCCGGACTTCGCAAGTCCTACGGAGCCGTTGCCGCCCTTTCAGGAGTCTCGTTCCGGGTCGGGGAGGGGACGATCGTCGGCCTCCTCGGGCCGAACGGGGCCGGCAAGACGACGACGGTCTCGATCATCTGCAGCCTCCTCCCCGCGGACGGCGGCGAGGTGCTGGTCGACGGAGCGCCCCTGGCGGGCGACACCGACCGGGCGAAGGGGCGCCTCGGCCTCGTGCCTCAGGAGCTGGCGCTCTACGACGAGCTCACGGCGGACGACAACCTTCGGTTCTTCGGGGCGCTCCAGGGGCTGGAAGGAGCGCGCCTCTCTTCGCGGATCGACGACGTCCTCCGCCTTGCGGGCCTCGCCGATCGGCGACGGGACCGGGTCAGGACCTTCAGCGGGGGGATGAAACGCCGCCTGAACCTCGCGGCGGGGCTCCTCCACGACCCGAAGGTCCTCCTCCTCGACGAGCCGACGGCGGGCGTCGACCCGCAGAGCCGGAACGCCATCTTCGAGAGCCTCGAGGCGCTGCGCGCGGCGGGCAAGGCGATCCTCTACACGACGCACTACATGGAAGAGGCCGAACGCCTCTGCGACCGGGTCGTCATCGTCGACCACGGCCGGGTCGTGGCGAACGGGACGGCCGAAGAGCTGGGAAGGCTCCTTCCCGCCGCGAGCGGTCCCGAGCTGGACGCCGAGGCGCGCGCGGCGGTCGCGCTCCTTTCGGCACGGGGCATCGCCGTCCCGGGCGTGGACGGCGGGAAACCCCGCCTCGAAGAGGTCTTCCTCCACCTCACCGGCCACGCCCTGAGGGACGACCGATGAAACAGGCGCTCGCGATCGTCCGCCACGAGCTGAAGCTCTTCCTCTCGGACCCGCGCTCCGTCGTCGTCGGGATCGTCACTCCGATTCTCCTGGCGACCTTCTTCGGGTTCCTCTTCTCGGGCCAGGGGCGGCACGAAGCCGCGAAGATCCCGGTCCTCGTCGCCGACGCCGACGGCAGCGCCGTCTCGAGTGCGGTCGTGGCGGGCCTCGCGGCCGATCCGCTCCTCGCCGTGACGCAGGCGACCGAAGCCGCAGCACGGGAGGCCGTGAGGAAGGGCAAAGCCGTCGCCGCGGTCGTTCTCCCGGTGGGTTTCGGCGAGGGGAGCGTCCGCGCCTTCTTCGGAGCCTCGAAGGCCCCCGAGATCGTCCTCCTCGTCGACCCGTCTCGCGCAACGGAGGCAGGCCTCGTGAGAGGGCTCCTCTCCGAGAAGGTCTTTCGCGAGTCGTCCCGGGAGGCGTTCGGCGGAAGCTCGGGAACGACGGTCCTCCAAGAGAGCCTCCGGAACCTGGAAGCCGACCCCGCGCCGGCGACGCCGGAGCGCGAGACGCTCGAGCAGCTCCTCAGGGACGTGACCCGCTGGAAGGAATCGACGACTGGCGGTCAGGGCGGTGCGGCGACGCAAACGCGGGGGCCGGGCTCGGCGGCCCCCTTCACTCTGAAGGAGGAGCCGGTCACGGCCCGCAGGGGGGTGACGTACAACAGCTACGCCCACTCCTTCGCCGGGATGGGGATCCAGTTCCTCCTCTTCGTCGCGCTCGACTTCGGTATCGCCTTTCTCCTGGAGAGGCAGGGCGGGATCTGGAAGCGGCTTCGCGCCGCCCCGCTCTCCCGTTCGTCCCTGCTCGCCGGCAAGGCCACCGCGGGCGCGCTCGTCGGCCTCATCTCGGTGGGAGCGACGTTCGCGTTCGGCATCGTCGTTCTCGGAGTCCGGATCCAGGGGAGCATTCCGGGGTTCCTCCTGATCCTCGTCTCCTCCGCGCTGATGGCCTCGTCGTTCGGTCTCCTCCTGGCGGCGCTGGGAAAGACCCCCGGAGCCACGCGCGGCCTCTCGATCCTCGCGATCCTCCTCCTCGTCATGCTCGGCGGAGGCTGGGTCCCGGCCTTCGTCTTCCCCGAGTGGCTCCGGACGGCGACCCTGGTCCTGCCGACGCGCTGGGCGATCGACGGCCTCGACGCGGTCACGTGGCGAGGCGCCGGCCTGGTGGCGGGTGCGCTTCCTGCCGCGGCGGTCCTCTTCGGCTACGCCGCCCTCTTCCTCCTCGTCGCCCGGCTCCGGTTCCGCTGGACCGACGGGTAGGACGGGAAACGGTGCCAGGCGTGAATTCGTGTATTGTTGAAAACAATACACGAATTCACGCCTGGCACGGCGTGCCGTGGTCCGGCGCTCCGGGAGTCTCCCGGCGCTCCGGACGCTGCCGGACGATCAGAGGAGCCGGAAGTTGACGGTCACCCGCAGGATCACGGCCACCCGCCGTTCTCCGATGCGGGCGGGGACGTAGCGCCAGCGCGAGACGGCGTCGATGGCCGCCTGGTCCAGGAGCGGGCCCATCCCCTTCTCGAGCTGGATGTCGACGACGTTTCCGTCGGCGGCGATCGTCGCCGAGAGGACGACGGCCCCTTCCTTCCGCACGAGGCGGGCGATGTCGGGATAGCGGGGCGCCGGCGTCTCGAGCGGAACGGGAAGGACGAGGTCGGCCGGGAGCGCTCCGCCGCGGCCGTCGTACGTGCCGTTCGGATCGCCGTTCGGATCGCCGTTCGGGTCGCCGGGTCCGGTACCGGCCCTTCTCCCGATGTCGTTCCCGATGCTGCCGGGGATGCCGGAATCGCCGGGAGGCTCGGCTTCGGGAGCAGGGGCGACCGCGGCGAGCATGGACGTCGGCTGCACGATCGGCTCGGAGGGCTCGGCCGGCGGCCTTTCCCGCGGCGGGGCCGGAACGCCGCCCGCCGCGGGGCCTCGCGGAGGCCGTGCCTGGGGCGCGGGGCCCCGCAGGTCGACGGGCTTCACGTCGCGCAGGGCCGAGAGGTCGGGTTGCGTGATGACCCAGACCTCTCCGGGCCAGAAGGGCGCGATCGGGAAGGCCAGCAGCGGAACGAACGAGAAGGCGGACGCCGCCAGAGCGTGGATTCCGACCGAGGTCAGCAGGGCGGGCCGGTTGCGTTCGGGGGGTGTGGCGAGCTGGAGCATCGTCGTCCTCCTCCGTCGTTTGCCCTTGTGACCCCGGCGCGCCCGGAAAGTTCCCGACGCGAGTCGGCTATCGTCGGGTGGACATGGAGCTGAGCCTCACGACCCCCGCCCTCCTTTTCCCGGCCGTCTCGCTCCTTCTCCTCGCCTACACGAACCGCTTCCTGGCGCTCGCCTCGCTCGTGAGGAGCCTCCACACCCGGCACCGCGAGCACCCCGACCCGCTGATCCCGAAGCAGATCGACAACCTCAGGTACCGGATCCACCTCATCCAGAGCATGCAGGCCGCGGGAGTCTCGAGCCTCCTCGTCTGCGTCGTCTGCATGTTCGTCCTCTTCTTCGGGGAGGTCGCTGCCGGAAAGGCCCTCTTCGCGGCGAGCCTCGTCCTGATGATCGTCTCGCTCGGGCTTTCGGTGCGGGAGATCCAGGTCTCGGTGAAGGCGCTCGACCTGCACCTGCTCGACCTCGAGGAGCGGCCCTAGGGCCATCCGGAACAAGCATGGCAATGCACCTGCGAGCGGATTTCGCCGGCCTCCTCGAATTCCTGACGAAGAAGGACTGGAAGCCCTGTTTCGAGCGGCACTTCCACGGAACGGAGGTCCCCTGAGGGAGCGGATCCTCACCCGTCCCTTCGTCCTCCTCATCGCCGCGACGGCGGTCCTCTTCTTCGGCTTCTATTTCCTCATTCCCGTCCTTCCGCCCTACGCGGCGGCGCGCGGGGCGTCGAAGAGCGAGGTGGGGCTCGTCATCGGCCTCTCGTCGATCGCCGCGGTGGCGACCCGGGTCCTCTCGGCGGGAGCGCTCGACCGGAGGGGCCGGCGGCCCTTCGCCCTGGGCGGCCTCGCCCTCTTCGCCGCGGCGACGGCGACGCTTCCGCTCGCCGCTTCCCTCGGCTGGCTCCTGGCCCTGCGCGCCGTGCAGGGGGTCGGCTGGGGATTCGCGACGACGGCGATCTCGTCCCTCGTGGCCGATCTCGCCCCGGCCGCCCGCCGCGGGGAGGCGATCGGAATCTGGGGCCTGGCGCCGACGGTGGCGATGGCTCTCGGCCCCGCCGCGGGAGCCGGGCTGGTTCGGGTCGGCGGCCCGGGAGCGGCGTTCCTCGGGACGGCGGTCCTCTTCGTCGTCGCCCTCGGACTGATGGTCCCGGTCGCCGAGCCCCGTCACGTCGGGCCGGTGCGGTCGGGAGGGGTCTTCCCGGGCGGGGCGTTCCTCCCCTGCGCCGTCCTGTTTCTCTCCTCGCTCTCGTACGGCGCGATCATCGCCTTCGTCCCGGTGGAGCTGGGGTCCGAGCCGGGCCGGACGGGCACCTACTTCACGGTCTACGCGACCTCGATCCTCCTCGTCCGGCCGTTCGCCGGGCGCCTTTCCGACCGGCACGGGCGCCGTGCCGTCGTCGTCCCGGGGCTTCTCCTCGGGGCGGTCGGCGTCGCGTTGACGGGACTGGCCCGGGGGCCGCTCTCCCTGGCGGTGGCGGCGGCCCTCTACGGCGTCGGCATGTCGGGTCTCACGTTTCCGGCCCTGACGGCCTGGACGGTGGACCGTTCGGGAGAGGCGCGCGGGGCGGCGATGGCGGCGTTCTACGGCTCCTACGACCTCGCCATCGCCCTCGGCGCCTTCGCCTTCGGGCCGGTCTACGAGCGGTTCGGCTTCGCGGCCGTGAACCTCGCCGGGGCCGCCGGGATCGTGGCGGCGGCGCTCCTGGCGAGCTTCGTCTCCAGCAGTCCGCCGGACCTCGCGGGGCGGGAATCCGGACGCCCCCCCCGCGCGTTAGGTGATTGAAATGAACGTCTCCTCCATGTCGCTCCTCTTCGGTGGCCTCCTCGTCCTCACCGGCGTCGGCGGATACGCCGCGTACGGAAGCCCCACGGCCCTGATCCCCGTGGGCTTCGGCGTCCTCCTCGGAATCTGCGGCCTCGTCGCCCGGAAGGAGCACCTTCGCAAGCACGCCATGCACGCCGCGGCGGCGGTGGCGCTCCTCGGGTTCCTTCCCTCCGTCCGCGGGCTTCTCGGAATTCCCGCCCTCCTCGCGGGTCAGGCGGCCCGTCCGGGAGCCGTCGTCCTGCAGAGCGTCATGGCGATCCTCTGTCTCGGGTTCCTCGTCGTGGCGGTCCGGTCGTTCATCCAGGCGCGGAGAGCCCGGGCCGCCGGCTGACGCGGGAGCCCCTCCCGGCGGCAAACATTCGGGAATGTGACGGCGGCGGACTGGACCTAGAATCGCCACGAGGCGAATCTTGTCCACTCCCTCCCCGAGCCGTCTCGGCCATTACGAGATCGTCGGCTTCGTCGGCGCCGGCGGGATGGGGGAGGTCTACCGGGCCCGCGACCGGCGGCTCTCGCGCGAGGTGGCGGTCAAGATCCTCCCGAAGGACGTCCTGCGCGACTCCGACGGATTCTCCCGGTTCGTGGAAGAAGCCCGGGCCGCCTCGGCGCTGAACCACCCGGGGATCGTCACGGTCCACGACTTCGGCGAGGAGGACGGCCAGCCCTACATCGTCATGGAGCTCGTCGAGGGCGAGAGCCTCCGGCAGCGCCTCGTCTACGGCCCGCTCTCGTCGAAGGAGACCGCGAGCCTGGGCGCGCAGATCGCCGAGGCGCTCGCGGCGGCCCACGAGAAGGGAATCGTCCACAGGGACCTGAAGCCTGCGAACGTCGTCGTCACCCCCGAGGGGCGCGCGAAGATCCTCGACTTCGGCCTCGCGAGGCGGACCACTCCACGCCCGTCGCAGCCGGGAGACACGGTCGCCACCCGGATGAAGGAGACCGCGGCGGGGCTCGTCGTCGGGACCGTCGACTACATGTCGCCGGAGCAGGTCCGCGGAGACGCCGTGGACGGCCGGTCCGACATCTTCGCGCTCGGCACCGTTCTCTTCGAGCTTCTCTCCGGCCGTCCGCCCTTCAATCGCGCCACGCCCGCCGACACGATGGTCGCGGTCCTGATGGACGACCCGCCCGACCTCACGGGAAGCGTCCCCGCGGTCGCCCCCGGCCTCGAGCGGCTCGTGCGGCGGTGCCTCGAGAAGACGCCGGCGCTGAGGTTCCAGTCGGCGCGCGACGTCGCGTTCGCCCTCGAGGCGGTCGCGGCGGCGAGCGTCCTGCGCGCGAGCACGGAGGAGCCTCCCGTCGTTCCCCGCCGCCGGAGGGGACGGGCGGCGCTCGTCGCGGGGGCGGTCGCGGTCGCCGCGGCCCTCCTGGGAGCGGGCTGGTGGGTCGGGCGCTCGGGAGGCCCTCCGGGCCCTCCCGAAATGACCCGGCTGACCTTCTCCCGCGGAAGCATTCGTTCCGCCCGCTTCGGGCCGGACGGCCGGACGGTCGTCTTCGGGGCCGCCTGGGACGGAGCGCCGATCCGCCTCTTCGTGGCGCAGCCGGGGAGCCCGGAGCCCCAGAGAGCCGAGCTCCCGGACGCCGACGTCCTGTCGGTGTCGCCGTCGGGAGAGATGGCCCTCTCCGTCGGCCGCAGGTTCCGTTCGCTCTTCGACGCCTCGGGGACCCTGGCGCGGGCCCCCATCGGCGGGCGCGCCCCGCGGGACGTCCTCGAGGCGGTCCGCGAGGCCGACTGGGCGCAGGACGGCGAGGCGCTCGCCGTCGTGAGGGACGTGGACGGAAAGACGCGGCTCGAGATGCCGATCGGCACCGTCCTCTTCCAGACGGACGGATGGATCTCGCACCCGCGCGTCTCGCGCGACGGGACGCGGGTCGCCTTCGTACACCACCCGCTCCGGTGGGACGACCGGGGCTCGGTGGCCGTCGTCCGCCGAAAGGAGGCCCCGGTCACCCTCGGCGGAACCTGGCAGAGCGTCGGAGGCCTCGCGTGGTCCCCCTCGGGAAAAGAGATCTGGTACTCGGGCGCTCCAGCGGGGGCGGGCCGGGAGCTGCGCGCCGTCGACCTCTCGGGCCGGGACCGGCCCCTTTTGCGCGTGTCGGGAAACCTGACGCTTCACGATGTCTCGAAGGAGGGCCGCGTCCTCGTCTCGGACGACAAGTGGCGGCGGCGGGTCTTCTACCGGGCCGCGGGAGCCGAGCGCGACGTGGAGCTCTCGTGGCTCGACTGGACCTACCCTCGCGGCGTCTCGGCCGACTGGTCGCGCCTCCTCTTCGACGAGCTCGGAGACGGCGGCGGGCGCGACTACGCGATCTACATCCGGACGACCGACGGCGGTCCGGCGACGCGCCTGGGCCGGGGCAATGCGCTCGCGCTCTCTCCGGACGGGAAGTGGGCTCTCTCGGCGACGCTCGACACCCCGGCGAAGCTCGTCCTTCTCCCGACGGGCGCCGGCGCGCCCCGGGCGCTCCTCTCCGGCGCGCTCGACCACCGCGTCGCAAGCTGGCTTCCCGACGGGCGCCACATCGTCTTCGGCGGCGGCGAGCCGGGCGCGCCGGCCCGGCTCTACGTACAGGATCTCGACGGAGGGTCTCCCCGCCCGGTGAGCCCCGCGGGGGTCGGCTTCGCCACCGGGGCGGCCCTTCCCGTCTCCCCGGACGGACGCTTCGTCCTGACGACGCGCGGCGACGGCTCGACGTCGGTGCAGCCGGTCGACGGAGGCCCGGCGACGGAGGTGAAAGGGCTCCTCCCCGACGAGCGCGCGGTCGGATGGGCGGAAGGGGGCGGCCTCTTCGTCGTCTCCTCCACCGCGCTTCCGGCGCGACTCTTCCGCCTCGACCCGGCGACGGGCGCGCGCAGGCCCCAGGCCGAGATCTGGCCCGCGGACCCGGCCGGGGTCGTGGCGGTGGGCCCGATCCTCGTCCGCCCCGACGGGAAGGCGCTCGTCTACGGCTGCCCGCAGATCCTCTCGGACCTCTACGTCGTCGAGGGGCTCCGGTGAGACTCGCGAGCGCGGCCCTCGAGACGCCGGTCGGGCGGCTCTTCGCCGTCGTCTGGGACGGCCGTCTCTGCACGCTGACCTTCGACGCCGACGCGCCGTCCACCCGCACGCACCTCCTCGCGAGGTTCGGGACCGACCTCTTCCCCGCGCAGCGCGATCCCGGCGGCGTCCTCACGCGCCTGCGGGCCTACTTCCGCGGCGACCTCGAGGCGCTCGACCCGATTCAGGTCGACCTCGCCGGGACGCCGTTCCAGGAACGGGTCTGGGCCGAGCTGCGGACGATCCGGCCCGGGACGACGCGCGCCTACGGCGACGTGGCGGAGGCGATCGGCGAGCCGAAGGCGTTCCGCGCCGTCGGGATGGCGGCGGCGTTGAACCCGGCCGTCATCGTCGTCCCCTGTCACAGGGTCCTTGCCCACGACGGCGGCCTCCACGGCTTCTCCGGCGGGATCGAGCGGAAGCGCTGGCTCCTCGTCCACGAGGGGGCTCTCCTGGCCTGACGGGAGCGACGGTAAGATCCGCCGCCCGGGCGCGACGCGTCCGTACCGACACCGAGGAGAACCATGAAGATGAAAAGCCCCCTCCGCACGACGCTCGCCGTCCTCGCCCTCTCGGCCCTCGCCGCTGCTCCGGCCGTCGCCGCGACGAAGTACGGCAAGGGCGTCTCCGAAGCGACCCCCGTCAAGCTCTCCGAGCTGATGGAAAAGCCGGACGACTACGTCGGCAAGGTCGTGAAGGTGGAAGGGCTCATCACCGAGGTCTGCCCGAAGCGCGGCTGCTGGATCAACGTCGCCGGCGACAAGGAGTTCCAGACCATCAAGATCAAGGTCGAGGACGGCGTCATCGTCTTTCCGATGACCGACAAGGGGAAGAAGGCCGTCGTCGAGGGGACCTTCAAGAAGATGGAGCTGACGAAGGAGCAGGCGATCGAGCGGGCGAAGCACGAGGCCGAGGAGAAGGGAACGAAGTGCGACGTCTCCAAGATCACCGGCCCGCAGGCCGTCTACCAGATCATGGGCGTCGGCGCCGTCGTCGAGTAGGCCGCGCCCGGCCTTGAACTGGCGCCGGCTCAACAACGTCCTCCATCGCGACCTCGGGTACCTCGCGGCCGGGCTGACGCTCGTCTACGCGATCTCCGGGGTCGCGGTGAACCACCGTCACCAGTGGAACCCGAGCTGGAAGCTGGAGGTCGAGACGCGGACGTTCGCGCCCGTCCCCGTCTCGGACCGCGACGCGATGACGGCGGCCCTCGTCGAGCGCCTCGCACTCCCGGGGCCGCCGAAATCGTCGTTCCGCTCGGCCCCGCACCTCGTCGAGCTCTTCTACGAGGGGTGGAGCGTGAAGGCCGACGCGGCGGCCGGGACGGCGACGATCGAGAAGCCGCGCGGCCGCCTCGCCCTTCGCGAGATGAACTTCCTCCACCTGAACGAGCCGAAGGGGCTCTGGACCTGGCTGGCGGACGTCTACGCCGTCATCCTCGGGTTCCTGGCGATCTCGGGCCTCTTCGTTCTCAAGGGGAAGAACGGCCTTTCGGGACGAGGGAAGTGGCTGGCGGGGATCGGGGTCGCCATTCCGCTCCTCGCGCTCGTCTTCCTCCTCTGGCGGCCGGGGGACCGCGGGCCGCGGGGCGAAGGGGAAGGGCGTGGCGGCGGACGCGGGCGACCTCAGGCGGCCGGCCCGTCGCCGGCCCGCGTGAGCGCTTCCTCGACGGCCGCCGCGGGCTCGACGACGCCCCATCCCTGACGATCCACGGGGACCTCGGGCAGCCTCCGCGCCGTCGTCACGAGGATCGACTTGACCTCGTGCGGGCGCAGTGCCGGGCTGGCCTCCAGCATCTGCGCCGCGAGAGAGGAGACGATCGGCGCGGCGAAGCTCGTGCCGTCGACGTGCTTGTAGGCGCCGCTGATGACCTTGTTGTCGCGGATCTTCGCCTCGACGAGCTGCCGGATGAGAGGCGGCGCGAGGTGCCGCGCCTCGTCGAGAGCGGCGTCGACTCCCGCGTGGGCCTCGAGGACGACGTCCAGGTCGTCGTCGTGCGCCGCCGCGAGGTGGGAGTAGAGCCTCGCCTCGGTCGCCGTCGGGGTCCCGGGGAGGATCGGTGCGGCGAGCCAGATGGCGGGGGCGATCACCTCCGGCTTCTGGAGGCCGTCGATCGTCGGGCCGTAGCTGCCGTGGTAGATGTCGTGGCCCGCGCGGTGGATGAGGTTCTTGTCGTCGAGCCCTCCCACCGTCAGGACCGACGGAGCCGAGGCCGGCGGCAGGACCGGGTGCCCCGCCGCGAGGCCGCGGTTTCCCGCGGCCGCCACGACGAGGATGCCGGAGCGCGTCGCCTTCTCGGCGGCCTGCGAGAGGCCGTCGAAGAGGTACGAGGCCTCGTAGTCCCCGCCGCAGGAGACGTTGCAGATCCGGATCCCGTAGCGCTCCCTGTTCCTCACGACCCACTCGAGGCCGCGGCGGATGTTCTCGTGGGTGATCCGCCTCGCGGTCCCGACCTTCACGAGGACGACGTTCGCCTCCGAGGCGAGCCCTCGGTAGAGGCCGCCCGAGAGCGCGCCGTTCCCGCACGCGACGACGGAGGTCATCATCCCGTGCCAGCTCGACTCGTCGGGCTTCAGGATGCGCGGGTAGGCGGCGCGGGCGTCGGTGACGTCGACGTACCGGAGGATCCGGTTACGCGGCTCCACGAGGTCGGGGTGCGCGTAAAAGCCCGAGTCGAGGAAGGCGATCGTGACGCCGCGCCCGCGGAACCGGTCGTCCGCGCCGAGACGCAGCGGCGTCGGGAGGATCGGTCGGGAGGACGGCTTCTCGGGCACGGTCCTCCGACGCTAGCGGCGCGGGGCCTCTCCGTCAATCGCCGGTGATAGAGTTTCCCTTCCGGCACCGTCTTCCGACGCTCCGGCCCGAGCGCCACAGCGGGAGGGAAGATGCCCCAGCATTTTCGCGCCATCGCGCTCGACTACGACGGGACCCTCACCTCAACGGGGCGCCTCGACGACACGATCCTCGGCGCCCTTCAGACGCTCCGCAAGGAACGCCTCAAGATCGTCCTCGTCACGGGGAGGATCCCGTGGGAGCTCCTCGAGCTCTGCCCTCACGCGGAGGAGCTCTTCGACCGGATCGTCTGGGAGAACGGAGCGGTCGTCTGGGGATTGCGAGGCGCCCGGGTCCTGGCGCCGCCGGTGCCGGCCGAGCTCGAGGAGGCTCTGGTCCAGCGCGGGGTCGCGCTGCGGCGGGGGCAGGCGATTCTCGCCGGGCACGCGCGACGCTGGTGCGGCGCTCGAGGAGATCGGCCGGCTCGGCCTCGAGGTCCAGGTCGTGAGGAACCGGCAGGAGCTGATGCTCGTGCCGGCCGGGGTCTCGAAGGGGACCGGCCTCTTCGACGCCCTCGGCGACCTCGGCATCTCGCGCCACTCGACGCTCGCCGTCGGCGACGCGGAGAACGACCACTCCCTCCTGGGAGCCTGCGAGCTGGGCGTCGCGGTCGCCAACGCGGTCCCGTCGCTGAAGGAGGCCGCCGACGTCGTCCTGTCCGAGGGGGGAAGCGCGGGCCTGGCGCGGTTCCTCCTCGGCCCCGCCGTCCTGAGCGACGAGACGCCGGAGCCGAGGCGCTTCCAGGCGGTCCTCGGGACCTGGGAGGACGGCTCGGCCGCGAAGGTGCCGGCTTCGGGCGTCAACGTCCTCGTGACGGGCGGGACGATGTCGGGGAAGTCCCACCTGACGGGGCTCCTGGCCGAACGGCTCCTCGGACTCGGCTACTCGCTCTGCGTCCTCGACCCCGAGGGGGACCACGTCTCCCTCGGCAGGCTCCGCGGCGTCCTCGCGGTGGGCGGGAACGAGCCGCTTCCGGGGCCGGAGCAGCTCCCGCGCCTCATCGAGCACCGGTTCGGGAGCGTCGTCGTCGACCTCTCGTTCCTCGAGCCAAGCGCGAAGCTGGCCTACTGCCGGGCGGCGCTCGAGGAGCTCGCGGCCCTCTGGAGCGACACGGGCCTTCCGCACTGGCTCTTCGTCGACGAGGCCCAGGTCGCGCTGAACCTGGCGCACGACCGGGTGGAGGGTTTCGACCCGCGCCGGCCCGGCACCTGCCTGACGACGTGGCAGCCCGAGCACCTTCCGGAGGAGATTCTCGAGAGCCTCGACGTCGTCCTCGACCTCGGGGCCGAGGAGGCGTCCAACCTGCCGGGCCTGGGCCGGCCCGGCGGGGGGCCGGCCCGCGCCCGGGCAGGCCCTCCTCTCGCGCCGCGGCGGCACCGGGCCGCGCCCGTTCACCGTGGCGCGCCGCGCCAGCCCGCACGCGCGCCACCTCCACAAGTACAGCGCGAAGGCGCTCCCCGTGTCCCAGCACTTCTTCTTCCGCTCCGGGACCGGGGAGACGGGACGCTCCGCGGCGAACGTGGAGGAGTTCCACCGCGAGATCCGGAGGGCGGACGGCCGGGTCGTGCGGCACCACGCCCTCCACGGCGACCTCTCCCGCTGGATCGCCGACGTCCTTCGCGACGAGGTCCTCGCCGAGACGGTCCGCAAGGCCGAGCGGGCGCTCCGGCACCGGGCCTCGACCTATGAGATCGAATCGCTTCGGACGGAGGTCCTCGCTGCGATCCAGGACCGTTACCAGGGCTAGGAAAGCGCCCTCGCGAGGCTAAACTCCCCGGATGATCGACGCACACGTTCGCCGGGACCTCATCTCGCAGTGGGCCTTCGATTCCCGCCCCGTCCTCGGCCGCTTCCACCTCTGGCTCGAGGACGTCGAAGAGCACCGCCTGGTGGGCGAGCCCGCGCAGGACCTCTCCTTCGTCGGGACGGGCCTGGAGCGGTGCCTGATCATGACGGCCGGCGTGACGGCGCTCGGGACGCGCCTCTTCGGCCGCTGGGGCGAGGGGAAGGGGCTCGACGCCCAGCAGACGAACCACGTGAAGAAAGACGCCGACGCCGTTTCGGCCTACGCCATGAGCGAGGGGCTCTGGTACCTCACGCGGTCGCTCCCCGAGAACCACGCGATCATGGTCTGCCTCGGAGAGGGGCTGATGCCCAAGGGGGGCGAGACGCCCGACATGGGCTCGAACCCGCTCCTGGGCTTCGGCCGCGTCTACGCCCGCCCCTCGGTGGCGAAGTGGCTCGACCAGCGCGTCCACCGCTTCATCAACGACCCCGGCTACGGCTGGAAGGCGTTCTGGACCGAGCTCGTCGCCTCGCGCATCACCGTTTGGGGGGCCGCGATCGACACGCTCGAGAACACCTCCCGCTTCGCGAAGGGGGCGCCGACGGGGCCGACGACCGTCCTGCACCTCTTCGACCAGCCGCTCCGGATCGCGCGCCCCTACGAGGGGTACACCGGCGCGATGACGCTCCCGAAGCGGGTTTTCGAGGCGGCGGCCGACGCCTCCGTCCTCCTCGACTTCCTCGCACCCCGCCAGCTCGTCATGCAGGCGATCCAGAAGGCCTACCCCGGCATCGAGCCGCGGGACGTCCACGTCTGGACGCTCGGCGGCCCGACACGCGTCCCGCGGATCTCGAAGCTCTGGGACGAGTGGAAGGGGATCGGCGCGCACCTCGTCGAGGAGGGGTGGCTCCTCCCGAGCGGGCTGGGCGCCTTCACCGATTCCGGGACCTACGCACCGACCTACCGCGTCGGGCCGTTCACCGGGGCCGACGGGAGGCTTCAGCTCTTCATCACCGACGGCTACGCCGCCTCCGCGGAGGCGCTGCAGGCCGCGAGCCTCGACCCGGTCCTCGGAAACCAGACCTCGATGTGCCTCTTCACTTCGAGGTTCGAGATCTCCTACGAGAAGGAGCGCCTCCTCCTCCACCTCGACCCGGCGGCGAACGACTTCCCGGAGCGGCTCGCCGAAACGCTCGGGCGCGAGGTCACGGCGAAGGACTGCCTCGGGTACGCGTCCATCCTCAACAACGCGCGCGAGGCGGCGATGCCCGTCGGCAAGAAGACGGTCACCGCGGACGACTTCTTCCAGAAGAAGGAGTGGCACGTCCTCTCGCTCATGGGGAGCATGCTCCCCGAGCCGTACACCGGGCTCCCCGGAGTGGAGGAGATCCGGCCGGGCGTCTACCGCGTCACGACCCGCGCGTCGTCGGACAACGGGATCCTCGACGTGACCCTCACGCTCCGCCTGATGGAGTCCTTCGAGCAGACGAGCCTCGTCTTCTCGCCGCTTCTCGACCGCTTCTACCGGGGCCAGGACTGGAAGAAGCGCGCCGTCAAGGTCTCCGACTCGGGCCGCATCCGCAACGAGCTCCAGACGCTCTTCTCCGAGGCGCTCGAGTACTTCGGTGAACGGGGGATCCGGATCCACTTCGACAAGATCGACGACTCGGTCCTGGCGCCCGACAAGAAGGCGCTCATCCGCGAAGTCCTCACCTGGTACTGCGAGCACCACCCGACCTGGTTCGGGTGGCTCGAGATGGTCTGAGGGGGCATGCTTCCGGCCTGGCCCTGATTCGGTCCAGCTTCCCTGAACGAAGGCCGTGGCCTCGGGGGGACGACGGTCGGCGAGCTCGTCGACTCCGGCCCGACGGGGAGGAGAGGGCGGCTCTCCTCGTCCCGGCCCTCCTGACGGAGGCGCGAAGCGAGCTCGTCGTGTGCCCCGACGACGGCTGCGTTACCCGTAGGACGCTTCGAAGACCGTCCAGGAGACGCGCAACTGTGTCTGCCGGCACCGTTGCGACGGGTTGTCCTTGCATTTGAGATCGAGTCCTCCCACATTTCGGGGAGATCGACGAGCGCCGGAACTGGAGAGTAGAAAATGCACTACCGTACCAAGCCGCCTCTGAACAGGCAGAATCACCCGAACTCCTGCTGGGCAGCGGCAATTGACTCGTTCAGCCGTATCAATTCCGGCATCCCCACCTATCGAGAGCGCGACCTCTACCTCGAGTACGGCGTCGCATCGAGCGGTTATGGGCTCAACTCCTCAAACCTCGCCCGGCTGGAGGTCGAGCTGGCCAGGCACGGCTGCCGCCTCGATCTCGCGGGTACCATCTGCCTGCCGTACGACATCGAGGACAAGCTGGTCAAGAGCCACGTCGTGATCATGTGGTGCGTCGGTGGGTCCGACTGGCACGCCAACCTCATCTATGGCATCGACAACGCCACGATTTCCGCGATGGAGACGCGGGACGGCAGCTATCGGACGAGACCCTGGGGCCACTACATGAGCGCTCCCGGCCAGTACCTGCTCTGGCGGCCTTGATGGCGGCCGGACTCCGACGATTCGAGCGCGTTCGGTAGAACGAAGAGGGACCTTCCGGCAGCAGAGTCCATTGCGATTGCGGCAAAGGACCGACTGACCTCCCCCGGGCTCAGGTTCGAGGGGAGCCTCATCGCCTCGCGGGCGAGCGGATCGTCTCGACGGTCCCGCTCGCCGCCTAGTCACCGGCGAGCGCGCGCCCATCGGGCCGCTCCGAATCGGGAGATTGCCTCGTTATGATCCGAGGTTCGTTGCGGCTGTCCGCAGCGGGAGGAGAAATGGCCCTGATTCCGGTAGAGCTTCCCTGGACGAAGACCGAGGTCCTCGAGGGGACGACGGTCGGCGAGCTCCTCGACTCCGGCCCGACGGACGTCCTCGACGTCGTCGCCGCCTGCGTCAACCGCCGCGTCGTGGCGCTCGACTTCCCGATCGAGTGCCCGAGCCTCGTCGAGCCCGTCGGCGCCCGCTCCCGCGAGGGCGAGGAGGTCGTCTGGCGGACGGCCGCGCTCCTCCTGCACGGCGTGGCGCGCCGGCTCTTCCCGAAGGCGCGGCTCCACGTGGGCCAGAGCCTCCGCGGCGGCTATCACTACGGCATCTCGGGGGAGCACCCGCCGCTCGTCGAGCTGGCGGCCGCGCTCGACGAGGCGATGCACCACGAGGCGGACGCGGGCCGCCAGGTCGTCCGGCAGGAAGTCTCCATCGACGCCGCCCTCCACCTCTTCGAGCAGGAGGGGGAGACGCTCAAGGTCCGCCTCCTGCGCGTCTGGCCGTCGAACCGGGTCCCGCTCGTCTCCTGCCTCGGCTTCACCGACGTGAGGCACGGGCCCTACGCCCTCTCGGTCCGCTGCTGCCGGAGCTTCCACGTCGAGCCGTACGGCCAGGGCCTCCTCATCGTCTTCGACGGCGAGACCGGCAAGCCGCCCGTGGTGCGGGAGGAGGGGCGGGTCCTCTTCAACGCCTACACCGAGACGAAGCGCTGGAACGAGCTGATCGGCGTCGGGACGGTCCCCGACCTGAACGACCTCTGCCTCGGAGACCGGATCAAGCACGTCATCCGGATCGCCGAGGGGCAGCAGGAGAAGAAGATCGCCGAGCTGGCCGACCGGATCGCGGCGCGACGGGACGAGCTGCGCGTCGTCTGCATCGCGGGGCCGTCGTCCTCCGGCAAGACGACCTTCGTCAAGCGCCTCTCCATCCAGCTCGAGGTGAACGGCATCACGCCCCGGACCCTCTCGCTCGACGACTACTACGTCGATCGCGAGAAGACGCCGCTCGACGAGGAAGGGGACTTCGACTTCGAGGCGCTCGAGGCGATCGACCTCCCGCTGCTGCTCCCGCACCTCAAGGAGCTGGTCGACGGCCACGAGGTGCTGACGCCCGTCTACGAGTTCCGCGTGGGGCTGCGCAAGCCCGAGTCGGACTGGCGGTCGAGGCGGCTCGGGGAGAACGAGGTCCTCCTCATCGAGGGGATCCACGCCCTGAACCCCCGCCTGACCGAGAGCGTCGCCGAGAACCAGAAGTTCCGGATCTTCATCAACGCCCTGACGCAGCTCTGCATCGACGACCACAACCGGATCCGGACGAGCGACGGGCGGCTGCTCCGCAGGATCGTCAGGGACCGGAAGTACCGCAACTACTCCGCCGAGACGTCGATCCTCCGCTGGCCGAAGGTGCGTGCGGGGGAGGAGAAGCACATCTTCCCGTTCCAGGAGCGCTGCGACGCGATGTTCAACTCGGCGCTCGCCTACGAGACCGCCGTCCTGAAGAGCTTCGCCTACCGCTACCTCCTCGAGGTCCCGCCGAACTCTCCGGCCCAGGCCAAGGGGTATCAGCTGCGGCGGTTCCTCGAGCTCTTCGTCCCGGTCTGGCCGGACGACGTCCCGTCCACGAGCATCCTGCGCGAGTTCATCGGCGGGAGCGGCTTCTCCTACAAGTAGGTCCGGAAAAGAAGCAGGGCGCGTTCTCACGCGCCCTGCTTCGAACTCCGGTCGCCGCGACCCCGCGGCGTGGGACCCTTCTAGAAGAGCTTGCCGCCGTAGGCCACGATCAGGCCGGAGAAGACGACCGAGACCATCGTCATCAGCTTGATGAGGATGTTCAGGGACGGGCCGGTGGTGTCCTTGAAGGGGTCGCCGATCGTGTCGCAGGCGACGCCGGCCTTGTGGGCGTCGGACCCCTTGCCGCCGAAGTTGCCGCGTTCGATGTGCTTCTTGGCGTTGTCCCAGGCGCCGCCGGCGTTGTTGAGCATGATCGCGAGGACGAAACCGCAGGAGAGGCTGCCGACCAGGAGGCCCATGACGCCTGCGACGCCGAAGACCAGGCCGACGGCGACGGGGACGACGATGGCCATGAGGGACGGGACGAGCATCTCGCGCTGGGCGCCGGCCGTGGAGATCTCGACGCACCTGGCGTAGTCGGGCTTCGTGGTGCCCTGCATGATGCCCGGCATCTCCTTGAACTGGCGGCGGACCTCTTCGACCATCGAGCCGGCGGCACGGCCGACCGCCTTCAGCGTCATGGCCGAGAAGACGAGGACCATCATGGCGCCGATGAAGATGCCGCAGAGGACGGCCGGGTTCATCAGCGTGACGTCGTAGGCGGCCATGAAGTTGGCCATCGTCGCGTCGACGGTGCCGATCAGGGTCTTCCCCGCGGCGCTGGCAGCTGCGACAGCCTCGGCGGAGGCCTCGGCGGTCCTGCCCTTGAAGAAGGCGATGGGGCCCTCGATGGTCAGCGTGCTGGGGGCCTCGGCGGCCGCCCGGCCCAGCCACACCCGGATCTCCTCCAGGTAGCCGGCCAGCAGCGCCATCGCGGTCAGCGCCGCGGAGGCGATGGCGAAGCCCTTGCCGGTCGCCGCGGTGGTGTTTCCGAGCGAGTCGAGGGCGTCGGTGCGCTGGCGGACCTCGGCGGGAAGGTGCGCCATCTCGGCGTTGCCGCCGGCGTTGTCGGCGATCGGGCCGAAGGCGTCGGTCGCGAGGGTGATGCCGAGGGTCGCCAGCATGCCGACCGCCGCGAAGCCGATGCCGTAGAGGCCGAGGGCCATGTCGGTGAAGCCGCCGGGAGCCCAGTACGAGACCAGGATGGCGATGACGATGGTGATGACCGGGATGCCCGTGGAGTACATGCCGACTGCCATGCCGTCGATGACCGCGGTGGCGGGGCCCATCGTGCACTGCTTCGCGATCCCCTTCGTCGGGCCGTACTCGTCCGAGGTGTAGTACTCGGTGGCCTGGCCGATGATGACGCCCGCGAAGAGGCCGGCGATGACCGAGATCCAGACGCCCTGCGGCACGTAGCCGAAGTACGCGAGCAGCGCGACCGCCGGGACGATGAGGGCGCTGGCGCCGAGCGTCCCGATGAGGAGGGAGCGGAGCAGGTTCTTCTGGGTGGCCTCTTCCCGCGTGCGGACCATGAAGATGCCGATGATCGAGAGGACCGTGCCGACGCCGGCCACGATCATCGGGGCCAGGACGCCGACCTTGCCGAGGGCGGGAATCGCGGCGCCGAGCGCGGCGGTGGAGAGGATGGAGCCGCAGTAGGACTCGTAGAGGTCGGCGCCCATGCCGGCCACGTCGCCGACGTTGTCGCCGACGTTGTCCGCGATGGTCGCCGGGTTGCGGGGGTCGTCCTCGGGGATGCCGGCCTCGACCTTGCCCACGAGGTCGGCGCCGACGTCGGCGGCCTTGGTGTAGATGCCGCCGCCGACGCGGGCGAAGAGGGCCTGCGTGGAGGCGCCCATGCCGAACGTCAGCATGGTGACGGTGATCTCGACGAGCTTGTCGTGCTCGGTGGTTCCGGCCTGGACGAAGGTCAGGCCGAAGGCCTTCAGGCCGTTCAGCATGTTCGCCGGGGTGTAGACGAGGTTGTCGAGGATCAGGTACCAGATGCAGATGTCGAGGAGGCCGAAGCCGACGACGACGAGGCCCATGACGGCGCCGCTGCGGAACGCGACCTGCAGGCCGCGGTTCAGCGAGTGGCGGCACCCCTCGGCGGTCCGGGAGGACGCGAGGGTCGCGGTGTTCATGCCGATGAAGCCGCAGATGCCCGAGAAGAGGCCACCCGTCAGGAAGGCGACGGGGACGAACGGGTTCTGGATCCCCATGAACGCGAGGATGGTCAGCAGGACGGCCAGCACGGCGAAGACGATGCCGACGACCCTGTACTGCCGGCGCAGGTACGCGAACGCGCCTTCCCGAACGTACTGGGCGATCTCCTGCATCCGGTCGTTGCCGGCCGGGGCCGCGCGCATCATTCGGAACAGCACCCAGGCCATGGCGAGCGCCACGACCGAGGAGATGGGGGCGATCCACCACACCACGTCGATGTTCGACGGCGTGGCGTTCGCCGCTGCCGCCGGCGCGCCGGCCAGCAGGGCGGCGAGGCCGGCGAGGGCAGCGAGGCCGAATGACGGGACCTGCTTGGACGGATGACTCATGGAAAGTCTCCCTTGCTGTGGATTCGCGTTCCTGCGGGAATGGACCGTGGAATCAGAAACGCGTGATTCTCTGCCGGGCCGGGCTGGATTTCAAAGCGTTTTCGCGGGCCGACCGTTCGGGCGAGGAAACCGCGTAAACGTCGCTTCTCCGGCCGAGCCGTCCGGAGCGCCCCCCGTGCCGGCGACCCGCTCGAGGCGGGAACCCTGCCGCTCCGCCCTTCGCGGACGGTCGAAGGGGTTAGCATGGAGGGGATGACGCGACCCGCCAGACCCGCCCGGCCCCTGACGAAGGGCGAGGAAATCGCCAACGCCGTCACCCACGGTGCGGGCTTCGTCGCGAGCCTCGTCGCGTTCCCCTACCTCCTCGTGGCCGCGTCGCGGCGCTGGGGGACCCCGGAAGTCGTCGGTGCGGCGGTCTTCGCCAGCTCCCTCGTCGCCCTCTACCTCTTCTCCACGCTCTACCACGCGGTGCGGCCGTCGCGCGCCAAGCAGGTCCTCCAGAAGCTCGACCACACGGCGATCTACCTCCTGATCGCCGGGTCGTACACGCCCTTCACGCTCGGCGCCCTGCGCGGTCCGTGGGGGTGGACGCTTCTCTCGCTCGTCTGGGCCATCGCCGGCACCGGCATCGCCCTCGAGTTCCTGTTCGGCAAGAAGGTCCACAAGATCGCCGTCGGCCTCTACCTCGCGATGGGATGGCTCGTCTGCGTGGCGGCCAAGCCTCTACTGGCCACGGTCCCGTGGCCTGGCCTGGTCTGGCTCGCGGCGGGGGGACTCCTCTACACCGGCGGCGTCGGCTTCTACGCGGCGACGAGGGTCCGCTACGCGCACACGGTCTGGCATCTCTTCGTCCTGGGCGGGAGCATCTGTCACTTCGTGGCGATCATCGGGTGGTCCGGAAAAGCGTGATCCGGACGTGGAGTCGCGGGGCAGGCCTCGCCGCCCTGCTCCTCCTGGCCGCGAATCCTCTCTCCGCGCAGCGCTCGGGGGCCTTCGGCCCCTCGCCGGCCGGTCGTGCCCTCTCCCTCATCGCCGACGACGCCGCCAGCGGCGAGACCCTCGCCCGGCCCGTCCTGGAGGCGGCCGCGAAGAACTGGACCCACCGCCTCTATCCCCGCCTTCTCGACGTCCTCGAGGAGTGGGTCCGCGAGGACCCGTCGCGGCTCCCGACCGTCCTCGACGCCTTCGGACGGGCGTCGGCGGGCCTCCGGAGCGAGCGGGCGGTCGTGCGGCTCGTCGACGCGGCGAGCGAGCTGAATCGCCGGCTCGCGGCCGCGCCCGTGGAGAAGCCGGCACGCTCGGGATGGGTGCGGACGAGTCCCGGCGCGGGCGTCCCGCTCCCGTGGAGCGTGAAGGGGCTGTCGGTTCGGGAGGTGGGAGAGGGCCGGGTCGCCTTCGTCGACGCGCGCCTGCCGAAGGAGAGCCGGACGGAGTACGTGCGGAAGGCCTTCGAGGCCTTCCTGGCTCCCTCGTGCGACGTCTTCCTCGGCGGCGAGGTGGCGGAGACGTGCGCCGACGTCGGCCTCCGGCCCCTGCGGTGGGCGGCCCTCGAGGCCGCCTTCTCGGGCCTGTCGGGAGACGGGCGCGAGCCCGGGCTCGTCGACGTCTATCTCGGGGTCGACCCGGCTCTGACGGGGCGGGTCCTGGACGGCGTGTCGTACGGCTTCCCGTCGGCCGCCTGCGACGAGTGCGTCCTCCTCCGGTCGTGGCTCCGGAGGCGCCCCACCTCCTGGCAGGTGCGGGCCTCCCTCGAGCCGCCGCTCGAACCGTAGGGTCCGCGGGGGATTCGTCGCGCGGCGGACGCGGAGGCTCCTATGATGGCCTCGTGCGCTACTGGCTGGACAGCCTCGACCGGATCGTCGCGGTGGACACGGACTGGCGGGTGTTCGCGGTCGAGAACGGCGCGGAGGAGCTGACGGAAGAGAGCGTCGTCGGGCGCTCGGTCTTCTCGTTCATCGCCGACGAGAGCGTGCGCCACCTCTGGGCGCTCCTGCTGAGACGGGCCCGCCAGGGCGTCGTCGTCCAGGTCCCGATCCGGTGCGATTCGCCGGACGACTTCCGGGCCCTGGAGCTCGTCGTCACGATGGACGGACCCGACCTGCTCCTGGTGACGACGTCCATGCTCTTCGTCGTTCCGAGGCCGTCCGTCCGGCTGCTGCGCAAGGTCGGGCCGCGCTCGACCTCGTCGGTGAGGATCTGCAGCTGGTGCAAGAGAATCGAAGTGCCGGTCCGGGGCTGGTGCGAGGTCGAGGAGGCCGCGGTGCTCCTCGAGGTCCTGACGGGGGCGACGCCTCCGGACCTGGAGCAGGGGAGCTGCCTCGACTGCTATCCGAGCATCGCCGCCCGGGCCGGTGATGCCGAGGCCGGACCCTCGCCGGCGGGTCCGAAGGCGTAGGGGCGCGGCGGACGAAACGGCCTCTCCCGGCGGCGAACCGTGTCGTGCAGAATGGATCCATGAGCGAAGCCTCCGTCGAGCTCTGGGGATTCCACTCCGAGGACGTCGAGAGCGTGCGCGAGGAGGTCGAGAGGCTCCTCGGCGTCGCCTTCCGGCTGCACGAGAGCGCGTCGATCGGGCCGTACTACTTCTCGCCCCTCTCCGAACCCGAGTCCGACCTCATCCTCCGGCCGAACCTCGACGCGGGGTTCGACGAAGAGGTGGATGACCCCGACGACGCCTTCGCCGAACCCGACTTCCCCGACTACGGGGTCCTTCTCTACGTCGAGAGGAAGACCGAAGGGAAGCCGGGGAGCGGCAGGCTCTCCGCCCTCGGCGCTTCCGCGCAGCTCCTCCTCGTGGAATAGAGCCCGGCCGCGGGAAGGAGGAGGGGCGGCCTCGTCCGGCGGCCCGAAAGGTGAACCATGAGTGTCGACCCATCCGTGACCTCCGGGCTCGTTCGCGATTTCGTGGCGCAGAAACGGCTGGCGCTCGCGGGCGCCTCGCGCTCGGGGAAGAAGTTCGGGAACGTGATCCTCCGCGAGCTGAAGGGTCGCGGGTACGACGTCGTCCCGGTCCACCCCGAGGGGGTGGAGCTGGAGGGGCTCGCGAGCGTCCGGAGTCTCGCGGCGCTTGGGGGCCGGGTCGACGGCCTCGTCGTCGTCACGCCTCCGTCCGAGGCGGTCCGGCTCGTCGGCGAAGCGGCCGCGGCGGGGATTCGAAAAGTCTGGCTCCAGCAGGGCGCGGGGTCCGACGAGGCCGTGCGGGTCGCGCGGGAGCGGGGCGTGTCGCTCGTCCACGGACACTGCCTCCTGATGTTCCTCCCCGGGGTCCACGGCCTTCACAGGTTCCACCGCGGGCTCTGGAGCCTTCTCGGAAAGCTCCCTCCGGAGGCGGCGAGAGCCTGAGTCCGGGGTGGATTCCTCCTTCACCTCTTTCGTCCTGGCGTTCTCGGCCGGCGTCGTCGCGTTCGGAGTCGCCTCCGTGGCCCTGGCCGCCGTCTTCGTCCAGGGCCGCTTCGAGGAAAGCCGTCTCTTCGGTCCGTCGGCGGGGCTGGTGGCCTGCGGCCTCCTGTCCGGATTCCTCGTCATCGTGGCGTCGTCGGGTGGAGTTCGGTGGGGAGTCGTGGGGGTTCCGGCGGTCCTGACGGTCGGCCTGTCCGTTCTCGGGCTCGTTCTGGCCCGCGAGATGCCGGCTCTGCCGGGTTATGGCCGGATCGACCTCTGGCTTCTCGGGCTCTGCCTCCTCGGTTCCCTCGTCCTCGTCGGCCTCCTCGTCGCGATCGGCGTCCGCGTGAACTGAAGGCCCGTTTGGGGCATAGTCCCGGCCGATGAAGCGGTCCTTTCTCGCGCGTTCCGTTCTGCTCGTCCTTCTCGGCACGGCGGCCGCCTGCGGGGGCGGCTCCCGGACGACCAGCTCGTTTGCGACCCGCGGCGAGGCGGGAGGCGTGGTTCCGGGCTGGGTGCCCGCCGCCGCCACCGAGCTGAAGCTGCAGTCCGAGGAGGGGAGCGGCGCCTTCTGGCTCCGGTTCCGTCTCCCCGCGGCGGAGCGCGCGGCCGTCGAGGCCGAGCTGCTCCGGATCCCGGACCTGCAGGTGGCCACGCTGACGTTCCGTGCGCCGAAGGGGGCCGACTGGTGGTTCCGCGGGCTGGTCCAGGTGGTCCCCGCCAGGGCGTCGACGGTCGTCGCGGCCGACGTCTACTCCGGGGCCGGCCGGTCCGTGCCGCTGCGCACGTTCGTCGCGTTCGATCGCGCGTCCGACGCCGTCTACGCCTGGTCGGCCGGGCAATAATCAGGTCCCGAACGGGAGGTGCATCGTGCTGAGAGTTGCGGGTCTGGTCTTCGCCCTCGTTGGGCTCGGCGCAGGGATTTTCCTCCTCGCCGGGTCGTTCGGCCTGACCCCGAATGCCCCGGGGCTCTCCGCCTGGATCCTCTTCCCGGCCTGCGCCTTCGGCGGGTTCATCCTCGCCGCGCTCGGCTCGCAGACGGGATCGCTGCCCGCGCTGCTGAAGGCGGCGGGCGGGTCGCTCGTCCTCCTCGCGGCCGCCGCGGCCGTCGGCCTCCTCCTCGCCGCCACCGGCTTTGCGCGGGTGACGAACGGCACCAGCTCGCTCTGGTACCTCCTCGTCGTCGCGGGGCTCGCCGGGACGGCCTGGCTCCTCGCGCCGGAGCGGCCGCAGGGGCGGGGCTGACCGGGGGGACCGGGGGACGGGGGAACCGGGGGACGGGGAACCGGGGGAGAGAGGCCCCTCCAGCTTCATCCTCACGTCGCTTCGGCAGGGGGCCGCGAGCGGGGCGGGGCATCCCGCGGCCGGCGAGCTTCCAGGATCCGCAGGGAGCCGCCTCCGGCGGCCGCACGCGAGGGGGCTACGCCGAGGGGTCTGGTCTACGTTCTACACTCTGCGATCGCTAGAATAGAAAATCAAGACCTGACCCCATGGGTTCGGGTCAGCCCACCTGCCTGAGCGCGGCGGTGATCTTCGTGAAGGCCGCCCGGGCCGCTGGGAAGAGGCCTCCGAAGAAGCCCATGACGAGGGAGAAGAGGATCCCCGTCAGGAGGAGCTGAGGCGTCAGGCGGAAGGCGAAGACGACCTCGGCGAACGTCGCGAAGTTCGTCGTGCCGGTGACTCCCGAGAGGGCGACCTTCACGAGGAGGAACGCGAGGGCGCAGCCGACCACGCCGCCGAGGAAGGCGAGGGCGATCGACTCGAGGACGAACGAGACGAGGATCGAGAGGCGCGAGAAGCCGAGAGCGCGGAGCGTCGCGATCTCGCGGGTCCGGGAGGAGACCGCCGCGTACATCGTGTTCATCGCGCCGAAGCAGGCGCCGATCGCCATGACGATTCCGACGAAGAAGCCGAGGAACTTGATCGGCGCGGCCGTCGAGGTCTGGGCGTCGTAGTAGGCCCGCTCGCTCTTCCCCTCGAGGGCGAGCCGCGCGTCCCCGGCCACGCCGGCGACGAAGAGGTCGCGCGCGGCGCGGTCGGTGGTCCGGGCGAGGACCGACGAGAAGCCGCCGCGCTGGAACGTGTTCAGCATCCCTTCCGAGTCGGTCCAGATCTCGCTGTCGGGGGCGGTGCCGCCGGCGTCGAAGTGCCCCACGACCTTCCAGCGATAGGCCCCGAAGCGGATTTCCTGCCCGAGCTCGGCTCCCTTGAACCGCTTCGCGACGCCCTCGGCGACGATCACCTCCGACGTTCCCGGGACGAACGTCCGCCCCTCGGTCAGCTTCATCTGCGGGCGAAGGGCCATCCCCTTCTCCTCGACGCCGCGGATCGTGACGTTCGAGGAGCCTCCGTCGCGCTTGTCGAGGTTCAGGACGACGACGAGCTCGGCCGAGACGAGAGGCTTGCCGTCGGAGTCCTTCTCGATGCCGGGGAGGGCCCGGATGAGCGGGATCTGGTCGCGCCCGAGGCCCGACTGGAGCTCGGACTGCGAGTTCTGCCGGAGGACGAGGACGTTCTTCTCCGAGCCCGAGGCCGCAAAGACGTTCGTCAGCCCCTCGCCGAGCGCCATCACGCAGAGGAAGACCGCCACGACGAGCGCGATGCCGAGGACGGTGAGCGTCGTCGTGACCTTGCGGACGAAGAGGTTTCGGACGTTGTACTTCAGCGGGATTCCGAGCATCGCGAAGTCCTCTTTCAGCCGACCTGCCGGAGGCCGTCGGGGATGGAGCGCTGGGCGGAGCGGATGGCCGGGACGATTCCGGCGACGAGGCCGACGAGGAGGGTGATGCCGACGCCGGTCAGGAGGACCTCGGGGAAGAGCTGCATCCCGGCGGCGAAGCCGGCCATCGGAGAATTCAGGAGACCCTCCTTGAGGACGGGGAAGGCCAGGCGGAAGAGGCCCAGCCCGACGAACGCGCCCGTCGCCGAGAGGAAGAGGCTCTCGGCGAGGATCAGCGTCAGGATGAGCGGCTTGCCGAAGCCGAGGGTCCGGAGGACGGCGATCTCGGTCACCCGCTCGCGGGCGGCCATCGCCATCGTGTTCGCCGAGATGAGGAGGATGACGAGTCCGATGGCCGTGGAGATGCCGGTGACGATCGCCCTGACGTTTCCGAGCATCGAGACGAAGCCGTTCTGGAACTCCTTCTCGGTCTCCGTCTTCGTCGGGGCGGAGGAGTTCTCGAACAGCGCGTCGACGACGCGCGGGAGGCGCTGGACCGCTTCGGCCGAATCGGCCTTGATCCAGAACGTCCCGACCTGCCCCTTCACCGCCGGGAGCCCTTCCTCCACGACCTTGCGGTCGAAGTAGATGCCGGTCTCGTCGGAGCCGCGGAAGACGGCCCGCACCGTCAGCTCGAGGTTTACCGGGTAGTAGTCGCCCTTCAGGACGAACTTGTCGCCGAGCTTCCAGCCGTAGCGCTTCATGAGCCGCTCGCCGACGAGGGCCCCGCTCCGGTCGGAGGTCCAGTCCGCGGCGGTGCCGTTTACGATCGTCACCTCGTCGAAGATCGCCAGGAGCTGGTCCGGCTCGCAGCCGAAGCGGGCGAACATGTTCTCGGGGCGGTTGTCCTTGTACGTCCCGCCGAACCAGTTGAGGATCGTGACGTCCTTCACGCCGGGAAGCTGGGCGATCCGCTCGCGGTAGGCCTCGGGAATGGCGTTGCCGAGGGAGACCTTGTGCCGCACGACGAGCCGGTACATCCCCTTCCCTCCCGACGTGTCGGCGTCGAGCGCCATCAGGAGGGTCCCCAGGACGCAGATGACGAAGAAGGGGAGGACGATCGAGACGATCGTCAGGATCGAACGGGTCTTCTTCCGGAAGAGGCTGCGGAAAACGTAGGGAACGAACTTCATGGCCTGGACACCGGGGCTAGGCGACCTGCCGGAGGCCGTCGGTGATCGGGCGCGCGGCCGACCGGATTGCCGGGACGAGGCCCGCGAGGAGGCCGACCGCGAGAGTGACTCCAAAGCCGAGGAGGAGGACCTCGGGGAAGAGCTTAATGCCCGCCGCAAAGCTCCCCATCGGCGAGTTCGCGAGCCCCTCGCGGAAACCCGGGAGGATCAGGATGAAGAGTCCGAGGCCGAGGAGACCCCCGAAGAGGGAGAGCGCGAAGCTCTCGCCCAGGACGAGGCCGAGGATCTTCTCCTTCGAGAAGCCGAGGACGCGCAGGACGGCGATCTCGGTGACCCGCTCGCGGGCGGCCATCGCCATCGTGTTCGCCGCGATGAGGAGGATGACGATCGCGATGATCGTCGTGATCGACCCGACGAGGAGCTTCACGTTCCCGAGCATCGAGACCCACATCGCCTGGAATTCCTTCTCGGTCTCGGAGCGCGTCGGGTACGAGGAGTTCTCGAACATCGCGTCGATCTGCTTCGGAACCCGCTCCGAGGCGGCGAGGGAGTCGGTCTTCAGCCAGTACCAGCCGACGTAGCCCTTCACGCGGGGGAGCGCCTCTTCGACCGCCTGGTGGTGGAAGTAGACGCCGCTCTCGTCGGCGGCGGAGAAGACCGCCCGGACGGTCAGCTCGAGGGTGATCGGGTAGATGTCTCCCTTGAAGGCGACCTTCTGCCCCAGCTTCCACCCGAAGCGCTTCATGAGCTGCCCGCCGACGAGGAGGCCGGAGCGGTCGTTCACCCAATCCGCCTCGCTCCCCTCGACGATCTTCGCCTCGTCGAAGACCTTCATGAGCCGGTCCGCGTCGGACGTGGAGAACCGCGCGAACTGGTTCTTCGCCGACTGGTCGATGTACGACCCGCCGAACCAGTTCATCCGGAGCGTCTCGACGACGCCGGGGAGGCTGCGGATCTTCGGGTCGTAGGCGCCCGGGAGCCAGTTCGTGATGGAGACCTTGTGCCGGACGATGAGCCGGTACATCCCCTTTCCGCCGGAGGGGTCCGCGTCGAGGGCCCTGAGGAGCGTCCCGAGGATGCAGATGACGAAGAGCGGCAGGACGATCGATCCGATCGTCAGGAGCGACCGGGTCTTCTTCCTCAGCAGGTTCTTCAGGACGAGCGGCAGGAGCTTCACGGCCTACCTGCCGGCCGCGATCGCCGCGGCGGCCGCGACGCCGATCTCTCCCTTCTCGCCCTTCGCGCGGACGTCCTCCTTGAGGACCCCCTTGTCGAGGTGGACGAGGCGGTGGGCCCGCGCGGCGGCCTTCGGGTCGTGCGTCACCATGACGATCGTCTTGCCGAACTCGCTGTGGAGACGCTCGAGGAGGACGAGGATCTCCTCGCCCGATTTCGAGTCGAGGTCGCCCGTCGGCTCGTCGGCGACGAGGAGCGCCGGGTCGGTCGCGATGGCGCGCGCGATGGCGACGCGCTGCTCCTGCCCGCCCGAGAGCTGCCTCGGGTAGTGGTCGAGCCGGTCGGAGAGTGCGACGACGGCGAGGGCCGTCTCGGCCTGTTTCTTCCTTTCCGCCTTCGAGAGGCGGGTCAGGAGGAGCGGGAGCTCGACGTTCTCGAACGCGGTCAGGACCGGCACGAGGTTGTAGAGCTGGAAGATGAAGCCGACGTTCTCGCTCCGCCACCTCGCGAGGGCCCCCTCGCTCATCGCGGAGACCTCGTCGGCGCCGACGAGGATGCGACCGCTCGTCGGGCGGTCGATGCCGGCGATCAGGTTCAGGAGGGTCGTCTTCCCCGAGCCCGAGGGGCCCATGAGGGCGACGAAGTCCCCCTTCTCGACCTCGAGCGAGAGGCCGTCGAGGACGGTGAGGACCTGTGTATCGCGCGTGTACTGCTTGACGACGTTTTCGATCCGGATCAGGGGTTCGGCCATGCTCTCCTCGTCAGTCCTTCTTCACGCGGACCTTCTGCTCCGCACGCCACTTCGTTCCGGTGCCCGCCGCCTCGGCGACGATCTCCTCGCCTCCGGCGGCGCCCGACGCGACCTCCACCTGGCTTCCGGTCGTCACTCCGAGCTCCAGCGGACGGAAGACGGCCACGCCCTCCTTCACGAGGAGGACCCCCTTCTTCCCGTCGACCTCGACGACTGACGCGGACGGGACCATCACCTTCGGCTTCGCCTCCGTGTCGACCTTCGTCTCCGGGTTCAGGAAGACGACGCGGCACGACATCTCCGGGAGGATCCGCGCGTCCCGGGCGAGGATCTCGATCTTCACCTTCACGGAGCCCTTCTGCCGGTCCGCGGTGGGGACGATCTGCCGGAGGCGCGCCTTGTAGGGCTTGTCGGGGTAGGCGTCGAGCGCCACTTCCGCGGGCTGCCCGATGGCGAGGCGCCCGAGGTTCTGCTCGTTGATGTCGGCCTCCATCTCGAGCGAGCCGAGGTCGACGATGACCGCGAACGTGGCCCCCGCGGAGCCGGCGCCGCCGAAGCCCTGCGGGGCGACCGTCTCGCCGACGAACGCCTTCTTCACCGTCACGACGCCGTCGATCGGGGCGTAGATCTCGGAGTTCTTGATCAGCTCCTCGACGTAGCGCACCTGGGCCTCGATCGAGGCGACCCCGGCCTCGAGCGACTTGACGCGGGAATCCGCGGCGTCGAAGGCCTGCTGGCTCCCGACGAGGTCCTTGAGGAGGGTCGCGGCGCGCTGCCGTTCGAGGCGGGCGTTGACGAGCTCGGCCAGGGCCTGCTCGCGCGAGGCGGCGTACTGCTTGCGCTGCGCTTCCAGCTCCTGCGACTCGAGGCGGGCGACGAGCTCGCCCTTCCTCACCTTCTGCCCCTCCTCCAGGTTCAGCCAGGCGACGCGCCCGACCGACTTCGGTGAGATCTCGGCCTTGCTCCTCGCGACGATGTAGCCCGAGGCGGTCAGGACGGTCGAGGCCTGGGTCGGCGTCACGAGGGCGACGCGGGTCACGGAGACCTCGGGCGCGCGGAGCGTGGCGCCGGTGGCCCGGCTCCAGACGAGGACGAGCGCGACGAGGACGACGATTCCCGTCGCGACGGCGGGGAGGACCCAGCGGCCGCGATCGGGGCGGGAGTCGCGCCGGATCTTCAGGGCGGAGAGGTCCGCGGTGCGGTTGGTCGGTTCGATGAGGCTCATCTCGCTCTCCCGGAGGGACTTTGACGCGACGCCTCGCCCCTGGCGGACGATCGGCGAAACTCTCCCCCCGGCTCTCTCAGGACAGATTACGGGTTCGGAGCCGTGACGGTTTCAGCCGCGGCCCGGGCGGAACGGAGGGATTCGAGGAGGGCGGCCACGTGCCGATCCTCGGTTCGGAGGCTTCCGATGGCGGCGTGGAGCGCGTAGCGGCCCTTCACGACCCCGTGAGAGATGAAGAAGCGCCCCTCCCGGTTGACCTCCTCGAGGATCCGCTGGTTCAGGGCGTCGCTCTCCGGCCCGGAGAGAGAGGCGGGGGCGAAGCGGAAGACGACGACGGAGAAGGGGACGGGCGCGAGGATCTCGACGTCCGGCTCGCACCGGAGGTCGCCCTCCAGGCGGAGCGCGAGGTCGATGTGGCTCCGGAGCCTCTCGCGCAGCGCCTTTGCGCCGAAAGTCCGCATCATGATCCACGCCTTGAGCGCGCGGAAACGGCGGCCGAGCTGGATCCCGTAGTCCATGTACTCGCGCACCCCGGCGCTCCCCTCGGGCGTCTCGAGGTAGGTCGGGACGACGGAGAAGGCGCGCCGCACGCGGTCCATCTTCCGGAAGAAGAGGCCGGTGCACTCGAGCGGGAGGAAGAGCCACTTGTGGGGGTTCCAGACGATCGAGTCGGCCTCCTCCCACCCGGCGAAGAGGGGCCGCTTCTCGGGAAGGCTCGCGGCCGCGCCCGCGTAGGCGGCGTCGACGTGCATCCAGAGCCCCTCGCGGCGGCAGATCGCGGCGATTCCGGGGAGCGGGTCGACCGACGTGACGGCGGTCGTCCCGGCGGTGCCGACGACCGCGATCGGCCGGCGGCCCGCGGCGCGGTCTTCGGCGATGGCGGCTTCGAGCGCGGCCAGGTCCATCCGGTGCACGGCGTCCGTCGGGATCTTCCTGAGGCCCGCGATCCCGAGGCCGAGGACGACGCACGCCTTGTCGATCGAGGAGTGGGCGAGCTCGGAGCAGTAGACGACGGCCGGCGGATGGCCCGCGAGCCCCGTCTTCCGCACGTCGGGGAAGGCCTGCTCGCGCGCGGCGGCGAGGGCGATGAGGGACGCGGAGGAGGCGGTGTCGGCGAGCTGGCCGTCAAACTCGGACGGCAGCCCGACGAAATTCGCGAGCCAGCGGACCATCGCCTGCTCCATCTCGTTGGAGGCGGGGGAGGAGCGCCAGAGGATGCCGACCTGGTTGTAGCCGGCGGCGAGCGTCTCGCCGACGATGCCGGGGACCGAGCCGTTCGTGGCGAAATAGGCCATGAAGCCGGGGTGCTGCCAGTGCGTCAGGTTGGGCTCGACGAGCCGGTCGAGGTCGCGCTCGATCGCCTCCCACGGCTCGGGCTCTTCGGGGGCCTCGGGCGGGAACTGCGCCAGGAGCTCGCCCGGCTTCGTCCGGGCCAGGACGGGCCGGCTCTCGATCGTTTCGAGGTAGCGGGCGAGCCGCTCGACGGCCGCGCCGCCCCAGGCCCTGAGGGTGTCGGGAGAAAAATCACCGTTCATGGTGGGGAGAGTCTATTTCGGGCGGGCGGTCAGCGCAGGAGGAGGGCGGCGTACGGCTTCACCAGGTGTCCGAGGACGCTCGGGGCCGGCTCGCCCCGCCGAAGGAGCCGGAGCCGCCAGACCTGCTCGACGGCCAGGAGGAGCGTGCCGAGGAGGAAGAAGACGGCGAGAAGGCCTCCCCCTCGAGTCGCCAGGCTCGCCAGCTGGGCCGGCGCCGTCATCCCCGGGTAGACGAGGAGGAGCCAGGCCGTCCGCTTTCCCCACGTGAGGGGCGCGAAGCCGCGCCGTTCCCGGAGCCGCTCCTGGTCCGGTGCCGGGAGGAGCGCGAGGAGCGGCTCGATCATCAGGTAGCGATCGTCCAGGCGGCGGCCCTCGTCCGGCTCCCCCGGATCCGGGCGCCCGGGGGGCGGTCCGACGAGGCCGGTGACCCGCGCCAGGAAATAGAGCGGGATGCCGAGCAGGGCGCCGACGGGCCGGTCCTGCGACCACGCGATCCCGAAGCGCAGGAGCGACTCGGGAAGGAAGTAGGAAAGGAGCGGAAAGAGCGGCGTGACGGCCGGCCCGCCGACCTGCATCCCGGCGCCGAAGCCGGCCGCCAGGGTCATCAGGAGTGCGTACGTCCCCACGGCCATCGGAACGAGGATCGACGCGAGGGTCAGCGTCGTCGCGCGGATGCCGAGCTCCACCCCGAGGCGTTCCTGGACCCGTCCCGGCAGGAACCCCGCGACGGGCGCGAGGAGGAGCGTGACGCGTCCCGCCGCCCGGCGTCGATCGACGTCGCGCACGTCGGCGGCCCTCTCGGCCTCGCTCGTCTCGTCGTAGGGGAGGAGGAGCCGGATCGCGTGCCGCTCGTCCCAGGGCGCCAGGTCGTACCACGGGCCCTCCCCGGGGCCGGTCCCTGTCGCGACGACCTCCCAGAGAGCGTCTTCCCAGCGGATCGCCGTCCCCGGATGGAGGACCATTCCGCGCTCCGCGGGCCTTCGCGGAGTCCAGCTCTTCGCGTTCCGGCACCGAAGTCGGACGTGCCCGCCTGGGAGCTCTTCCACCCTGTCCGTCCCGAATGGGTGCGGCATGCGTTCGAACTATACGTTCCGGGATCAGGCGACCGTAGACTCGGCGCGATGGCCGAAGGCCGGTTCTTCCGATCGCTGACGAAGCTGCACCTGCGGGACCTGGCAAGGCCGAAGGCCGACCGGGGGCTCAGGGCGGCGTTCGACGGGGCCGTTGCCGTCACGCTTCGGCTCCTGGCTCTCCTCGCGGTCGGGGCGCTGGTTCTCGAGCACGGGTTCGTGCTCGAGCCCGAGCTCTCGGGCTTCGTCCGGCTGCTCCTGGAGCTCGTCCTGGGGACCTTCGTCGTCCTGGGCGTTCTCCGTCTGCTGACGTGGGACGACCGCCGGGCCTTTCTCCGCACGCACCGGCTCGACGTCTTCGTCTGGATCGTCGTCGTGCTCGGCTTTCTCGGCCGGCGCGGCGGCCACGCGTCGCCCGTCGTCCTCTTCGGATTCGACCCCGACGACTTCGCCGGCGCGTGGCTCGTCGCCACCCAGGCCTTTCTCGTCGTCTCGCTCCTCCTCGGAACGCTGCGCGACAGCCGGAGGTTCGTCGGACAGGTCGTCCAGCCCCACCTCGTCATCCTCGCGAGCTTCCTCCTCCTGATCGGCGCCGGGACCGGCCTGCTCCTCCTCCCGCGCGCGACCACCGGCGGCGGGCTCACGACGGTGGACGCCCTTTTCACCGCGGCGAGCGCCGCATCCGTGACCGGGCTGACGGTCGTCGACACGCGGACGGCCTTCACACCGTTCGGGCACGCGATCCTCCTCGCCCTCATCCAGGCGGGCGGCCTCGGGATCATGACGCTCACGACGTTCTTCGCGTTCGCCTTCACGGGAGGGACGCTCCGGCAGTACGCGAGCCTCCAGTCGCTCGTCGGCGAGCAGAGCCTCGGCCGCGCCCGCGCGACGCTCGCGCAGATCGCGCTCGTGACCCTCGGCTTCGAGGCGGCCGGCGCCGCCATCCTCTATCGGCACCTTCCGGAAAGCGCGTTCCCCGAATCGGGGCGGCTCTTCTCGGCCGTCTTCCACAGCGTCTCGGCCTTCTGCAACGCCGGCTTCGCGCTCCACGGCATGAACCTCGCTGCGCCGGGGCTCGCGGACAACGTCGTCGTCCAGTCGACGATCATGGTCCTCGTCGTCGCCGGAGGGCTGGGGTTCCCCGTCCTCGCCGCGATCGGAGGGTTCCTGGCGCGGCGGCGACGGCGGGCCGGCCTCCACGTCGAGATGGTCCTCACCGTCACGGGTCTTCTCCTCGTCCTCGGGACGGCGGGGCTCCTCCTCCTGGACCCCGCGGGCGGGGCCCTCGGCGAGACGTGGGGGGAGCGGTTCCTGGCAGCGCTCTTCCACTCGGTGTCGGCGAGGACCGCCGGGTTCAACACCGTCGACGTCGCCGGGCTCGCCCCGGCCGCCCTCTTTCTCATCCTTCTGCTCATGTGGATCGGCGGGTCCCCCGCCTCGACGGCGGGTGGCGTGAAGACGACGACGGTCGCCGTCGCCCTCCTCACCGTTCTCTCGATCGCAGGAGGGAAGGGGCGGGTCGAGCTCTTCCGGCACCGCCTCGGCGACGCCTCGATCCAGCGGGCGTTCGCCACCGTCATCATCTCCGTCTCCCTGCTCTCGGTTGCGATCCTCGGCCTCCTGGCGTTCGAGAAGAAGCCGGCCTTCGACCTCGCCTTCGAGGCCGTCTCGGCGCTCTCGACGGTCGGGCTGTCGACCGGCATCACGCCTTCGCTCGGACGTCGTCCAAGCTCCTCCTCTCGGGTCTCATGCTCGCCGGGCGCGTCGGCCTCCTCGGCTGCGTCCTGGCCGTGACGCCCCGCCGGCGGAACGCGCGGCACGAGTACGCCCGCGAGGACGTGCTGGTAACGTAGGGCCATGTCGCGACAGTTCGCCGTCATCGGCCTCGGCAACTTCGGATCCCAGCTCGCCGTCGAGCTGACCCGGCGGGGAGCGGAAGTCCTCGCGATCGACGAGCGCGAGGAGGCGGTCGACGACGTCCGCGACCTCGTCACCCACACGGTGCGTCTCGACGCGACCGACGAGAAGGCGCTGGCCGAGCAGCGGATCACCGAGATGGACGCCGTCGTCGTCAGCTTCGGCTCCCACTTCGAGACGGCCCTCCTGACCGTCTCCGTCCTGAAGCAGATCGGCGTGAAGCGGCTCATCGTCCGCGCGATGACGGCGCGGCACGAGAAGATCCTCGAGGCGCTCGCCGTCGACGAGGTCGTCCTACCGGTGACCGAGACCGTCGCGAGGCTCTCGGGGAGCCTCATGGTGGAGGGGCTCTACGACTCCTTCGCCCTCTCGGCCGACTTCGCCGTCGGCGAGGTCGGCGTGCCGGAGGAGCTGCTCGGGAAGAAGATCGGCGCGATCGACTTCCCGGGCGACTTCGGCGTCACGCTCGTCACGATCCGGCGGATCGTTCCCGAGACGCGGATCCTCGGCCTCGGGACGCGGATGGTCGAGAGGATCCTCGGGATCCCGTCGCTCGCGACGTCCCTGGAACGGGGAGACACCCTCGTCGTTTTCGGGTCGAAGAAGGCGCTCGAGAAGCTGGCGGGCCGGCACGGCGAGCGCTGAACGGAACCGCGGGTCGCCCCGTGGGGCGTGCCTCTGCGAGGAGAAGCCGGGAAGGCCCGCCTGAAGCGGAGGTCCCTCTAGAAGACGAGAGAGAGATAGGCCATCGGGCCGCTGTACTCGTAGTCCAGCCCGACCGAGGGGTCGCTCTGCTTCTCCACCGAGATGTCCATGTAGTCGTAGGCCGCCCCGAATCCGACGTTCTTCCACGGGTAGTAGTCGAGGGCCGCCCTCCACTGAAAAGAGCTCGCCTCGACGTTGTCGATGGTGGCGCCGACGCCCCGGACCCGGGCGCTGAAGAGGAAGCCGGGGAGCAGCGTGTAGCGGAAGTGGGCGCCGATCGCCGGTATGGGGACGGTCAGGCTCCGGTTCTCCGAGGTGAAGGAGCCGGCAGACGAGCTTCCTCCTCCCGAGATCGTTCCCGTGCCTTCGAAGCTCACCTCGTTGATGAGCGCCGAAAGACCGAGCTGCAGGCCGAGCTCGAACTCCGGCGTGTTCCAGAAGGAATAGCCGTAGTAGAGCTCGAAGGCCGAGACCCGGAGCCTCGAGTCGAGGCTCGCTCCGGCATGGTACGTCGTGTCGCCGATCGTGAAGTCGCCATCGATCGTCCGCTCGGCGCCCCTGTTCCACCCGGTGTAGGAGAACTCGAGCCGCCCGTGCCGGCCGAAGCGCCAGTAGCCGTCCGCCCGGAAGTTCGACTGGTTCGAGTCGATCCCCAGGTCGTCCTCGAGGCTGATCTCGGTCCCCCTGCCGTAGGTGGCGGAGTCGACCCGGATCGTGGTCGTGAACTTCTGGAAGAAGCCCCCCACGTCGAGGCGGAGCCGCTCGTCCATACCCTTGACGGCGACGAAATTCGACGAGCCCTGGGCCTGGGCCTGCCGGGCGGAGGGCAGGAAGAGAGCCACGACGGCCACTGCGACGAATGGGAGCGCGCGAGGGGATCTCATGGACCCCTCCTTTCGATTCGAGGGACGATCTCAGGAGTCTGGGTGCGAGAGGATGCCCTGTAACCTGGGATTATCCCGAGGCTGGAGCCTGAAAAGAAGAGGTGTGGAGGACTGTCGTCCGCGGTCCGGGCCTCCGGGCTCCGCTTCGTCCCGGCGTCCGTCGAATCGGGCCGGACGAGTCCGGTGACGCGTTTGACGGGAGCGGTTCAGTCGGGTTCGATCCGGACCGACATGCCGTAGAGGTTCAGCCCGGCGACCGCTGCGTAGACGGCGGGGGACTTCTCGTTCGCCTTCCCGATCGTGATCCGGCCCCCGGATGCCTTGACCCTGATCGCGCTGCCCAGGGGACGGGGCAGAGACGCTGCTCGTGCCCCTGTCGCGCCTCGGCCCATAGCGCCGCCAGCACCTCGCGTTCGGCCGGGCTCATCTCCTCGACCGCCTTCCCCGCGATCTGGCGGTGCTCGGGGTGGATCCACGCCCGCGCCGGGGACGCGGAGAGGAAGGTGAAGAGGATGAGGGCTGCGAAGGCGGACCGCCTCGGAAATTCCATCTTCCTCGCCCCTTCGGGAGTTCTGGCGCAAGGGAAGAGAAAGGAAGAACGCCCGCCGCGCCTTGCGGCGGGGCGGGCGCGAAACACTGGTTGAAACCGGGGCCAGGGCCCGTCTATCAGGGAGCCACGCCGGCGGCGGGGGCCTTGTAGGAGACCTTCGTCCAGTCGATCTTGCCGTCCTTGCCCTTGGCCGCCTTGACCGTCTTGCCGAAGTCGTTCAGGTCGGCGGCTTCCTTCTTCGGCATCTTCGCGACGTGGCAGGTCTGACAGGTGACGGTGGATTCCTTTGCCTTCAGCTCCTTGTAGATTTCCATCGTGGCGAGCGCGCTGCCACTGACGGCGAGCATCGTGAGGGTCGAGACGACGGCGACCGAGATCCTCTTCATGTGTCTCCCCTTCTCTTCCGTCCTCGTCGAGTCGCGGATCGGACGAGAAAAAGCTTAGCACCGCAGGTGCCGCGCGAGGGGCGGGCGAGAGCCCGCCCCTCGTGGTGGGCGGAACGGGCCCTGATTCTCAGGCCGGGGGCCGGGTCGGAACTTGAGGATCAGGCCGACGTGGGCGTCGGTCTGGTAGAGGTAGTTCGATTCGTAGTACTCGGTGCAGCCCCTGCAGGGGTCGCACCAGCCGTAGCCGGTCCCCTCGGAGCTGAGGTAGACCGGCATCCAGCGAAGGCCGATGCGGAAGCCGATCTTGTCGGAGATCCGGAACTTGGCGCCTCCGCCGAGGGTCATGGAGAAGCGCGTGAGCGACTCGTACTCTGGCGCGGGGGTGAGGACGCTCCTGCCGACAAGGAAGTCGAAGTAGCCGCGGACCTCGTCGCCCCTGCGGCCGGACTGCCAGAGGCCGCCGACCTGGACGGTGTCGATGTTGAAGTGGGAGAACGCGGGGTCGACGCCGGCCGGCGGGGTCCCCTCGAGCTGGGCCTCGAGCGAGATGTCCTGGTGGCTCCAGAGGACCTCGAGGTTCAGGTTCGGGCGGACGGGCCACTCGGCGGCAATGCCGTAGCTGACGGTCTCGGGGACTTCGATCGAGTCGATGATCGTGTTGTCGAACGTCGACACCCTCCCGCCGAAGCGGTAGCCGACGGTGGGCGTGATCTCGACCCCGCGGTCCTGGGCGGCGGCGATGGGGGCGAGCGCGACGAGCACGAGGAGGGAGACGAGCGCGAGGGCCTTCGAACGGGTTTTCCGACGGTTCTCCCGCTCTTTTCCGTTGCTACTCGACGAGCGGGACTTCGGCAGCGAGCTGGAAGTGGATGATGGCGTCGAGCTTGTTGTCGACCTGGAAGAAGCGGGCGACGAACTTGCCCGGGAGCTTCGCCTGGAACTTCGCGGCCCACTCGGGCTTCGTCGAAGCTTCCTGCTTCTGGATCGAGAGCATATCCGTGAGGAGCCTGGCGGCCTGCGCGTAGAGCTCCCGGAAGGGGCCGGCCGACGCGTCGGTGAGGTCCATCGCGGCGCCCACGATGGCATTGCGGTCCTTCTGGATGTCCGCTCGCGTCTGAGCAACCAGCGTGGCGGCCTCGTCGCTCGCCTTCTCGGCCGCCAGGGCCATCTTCGGGTCGGACTTCGGAGCCGGCGCCGCCGGCGGGGCTGCAAACGCAGTTGCGGAAAGCGCGAGGGCAAGAGCGACGGTGGGGGTGGTCATCATCATTCGGATCGTCCTGCGGTGCGATTGCTCGACGCCGCCTGTTTGGGACCCGGGTGATCCGGGTGATCTTCGGCGCTCGTGCATTCGGGGGTGGAGCCGGAGGCCGGAGAAGCTGTTCGAGGGGCCCAGTGTCCGTCCTTCGTCCGAACGAGCGGCGGGTTGATCGGCAAGAATAGTAGCCTCATCGGGCACCGGTCGAATCCTCGTAAGAACACCAGGCGGCGATTGCCGATTTCCGATACAGGCGTTCTGCCGCGCGGTCGGCGCGGAATCGAAGGGAAATCGGAGGGTTTGCCATCGGTTCCCGGGAGACCCCTACGCGGAGGCGCAGCGGCGAACTGCCTCCTGGCCGCCAGGAGGAGAGAGATGAAGAAGCTTCGTGTCGTACTCGTGTTGGCCCTCGCGCTCGCCGGTTCGTCCGTTCGCGCCGCGGACTACCCGGAAGGGGCGAAGAACCGGTTCCAGTTCGAGCTCGGCGGCGCGTGGGATTCGTTCGACACCGAGGCGAGCCTCAGCGCCACGCGGGACGGAATCGCCAGCGCCGAAGCGACGATCGATCTCGAGAAGCTCCTCGACATCCCGGTCATGCAGCAGCACGTCCGTCTGGTAGGGCAGTGGCGCTTCTCGAACGTGAGCTACGTCCAGGTCAGCTACGAGAAGATCTGGCGCGAGGGGAGGCGGGCGATCGACGAGTCGATCGTCTGGGACGACGCCACCTACGCGGCCGGAGGGCAGATCGACGGGACGTTCGACAGCGAAGAGCTCCACCGCTTCTCGGCGATCTACTCGTTCGTGGGACCCCGGCTCTTCGTCGTCGCGTCGTTCTGAGCTCCCGGTGGGGTGCCGTCAGCCGGCGGCGCCCCGGGAGATCTCCCGGAGCGTCGAGACCGTCGCGCCGAGGTGCGCGATCAGCGCCGCCACGGCGGCGCGCGCGCGCGCCGCGTCGCCGCAGGTGAAGAGGTCGACGGCGGCCTCGCCGCGCTCGGGCCAGGTGTGGATCGTCAGGTGCGACTCGGAGATGACGACGACCCCCGAGATTCCCTGGGGCGCCAGGCGGTGGAGGTGGACGCCCAGGACCTGGGCGCCCATCGCGGCCACGGTCGTGACGAGCGCGGACTCGATGACGGCGGGGTCGTCGAGTGTCGCGAAGGGGGCGCCCGCGAGGTCGAGGAGGAGGTGGGTCCCGAGCGAGTTCACTCGAGCCGCCTGCAGGAGTCGACGAGGTTCATATACGGTCCGGATCCCTCTCGACGGTCGTGTCGATCCCCTTCAAGTAGCCGCGCATCGACGCGTTTCCCACTGCGGCACCAGCTCCAGCCGGTTCCGGAACCGGAACACCTGGATCTTCTCTCCCGCCTTCGGCCTCATCGCCTCGCGGATCTCGCGGTCGATCACGACCTGGAGCTTCGGGGAAACCGTCACCGTGCGTATGCATGCCTCCATCGACCGGGAGATCGTACGACAGCAGACTCATCGATGGGCGGGCCGTGCCGTCCCGGCCGGAACGGGGCCTTGCGCGCCGGGCCTACTCCGGCGATTCCGGCGTGAAGCCCCTCCAGATCCAGGCGTCGAGGAGGTAGTGCGTCGCCTGGGGGAGGGCGAGGAGCGGGACGAGGAGTGAGAGGAGGACCGGACCGGGGTCGAGCGCGGCGCCGGGAAAGAGCGCGCCGTTCTCGTGCCAGAGGAGGCGGTCCCAGCCCCACTCCTCGAGGAAGGCGAAGGCGACGAGCGGCGCGAGGAAGAGGGCGGCGTGACGCGCGCCGAAGTCCGCGAGGACGGACGGACGCGAGGCCGCCGCACGCGCCCCGGCGGCCTTCCGCAGCGAAAGGAAGACGAGGCCGAGGTAGGGGACGCCGTGGACGAGGACGTTCGTCACGGCAAAGGCGTAGTCGCTGTTGAACACGACGATTCCGAGGTGCCAGGAGAGAGCCGTCGTCCCGACGACGAGGAGCTTTCCCCACGAGACGGGGAGGCCCGTGGCGAGGCGCCGCGCCTCCTTTCCGAGCCAGAGGGCGAAGACGATGCCGAACGCCCCGAGTGCCGCGGGGCCGGCCCACGCCGGAAGCCCGGATACGTAGTCGCCGGCGAGGAGCCAGTGGAATCGCCTCGGGAGCGCGGCGTGCCACCAGACCAGCGGGGCGAGGGTGGCGCCGTAGATCGTGACGGCGTCGAGGCGGCGTTGCCAGCCGGCGCCCGGCTCGTCGTTCTCGCCCCCCTTGCGCCGGTAGAGCGCGACCCAGCCGTACTGCTGCCGCACGAAGTGGAAGGTGGCGAGGTAGGCGAGGACGCGCCAGAAGACGAGAGGGCCGGCAGTGTAAAGGACGACGCCCGCGGCATACGCGGAGACGGGGATCGCGAGGTAGAGCGCTGGCCGGCGGCGGAACTCCTCCGGGTCGGCGTAGACCCGCCAGCCGGTCGACCAGACGTGCGCGACGTCGACGCCGAGGACCGTGAGCACCCAGAGGACGAGAGGAAGGTCTCCGTCCAGGTCGCCCGTCCGCGCGCCGAGCGCGAGGAGGAGGAGGGACGCCAGGGCGGGCCCGCCGAAGAGGAGGAGGTCGGCGCGGCGGGAGAAGAGCCAGGGCGACGGCGTGGGCGAAGGCGCGGACACGGGCGGGACGAGTGTAACGACTCCGGGAGGCCCAGGGCGAAGGAGCCGTGCCCCCGGGCCGCGGGGACCCGGACGAGCGCATCGGTATCATCCAGGCACGCGGACCGTCGGCCCACGGACCCGCCCGAAAGGACGATCTGATGGACCATTGCCGATCGCTCCGAGCCGCCTCCCAGGGCCTCTCTCTCTTCGTGCTTCTCGCCGCGTCCGCGCGCGTGGCCCGGACCCAGCCCGTCGTCCCGTCCGGCTTCGTCGACGGGCTCGTCGTCTCCGTTCCGGGCCCGACGTCGATGGCCTTCACTCCCGACGGCCGGCTGCTCGTGACCCGGCAGAGCGGGAGCCTCCGGGTCGTCACGGCGGCGGGGGCGCTGCTGGCGACTCCGGCCCTCACGCTCTCCGCCTCGCAGATCTGCACCAATTCCGAGCGTGGCCTCCTCGGCGTCGCGGTCGACCCGGACTTCGCGACGAATCGCTCCGTCTTTCTCTTCTACACGCGCAACGCCACCGGCTCCTGCGCGACCGGGATCGACGGGGCGCGCAATCGCGTGTCCCGCTTCGTCCTCCCCGACACGAACGTGATCGACCCCGGGAGCGAGGTCGTCCTCGTCGATGGCATCCGCTCGTTCGGCGGCAACCACAACGCGGGAGACCTCCGCTTCGGGCGCGACGGGTACCTCTACGTCTCGACGGGGGACGGCGGAACGGACTGGGCTGGAGACAGCGAGAGCGGCGGCGCGAACGACGCCTCGCGCGACGAGTTCGAGCTCGGCGGGAAGATCCTGCGGGTCACGCGCGACGGGGGGATTCCCGCCACGAACCCCTTCCAGGGCGCGGGGACCGCCCGCTGCAACCTGACGGGCGGTACGACTCCGGGCAGCCGCTGCCAGGAGACGTACGCATGGGGATTCCGGAATCCCTTCCGCTTCGCGACGGACCCGAACGCGGCCGGCACGCGGATATTCGTGAACGACGTCGGGCAGAACGTTCGCGAGGAGGTGGACGAGCTGGCGGCCGGGATCGACTACGGCTGGAACTGCCGCGAGGGGACGCGCGTCAACAGTACGACGGGCAGGTGCAGCCCGGCCCCGGGCGGGATGCGGGATCCGCTCTTCGAGTATGAGCACGGGGCGGCGGTTCCGGGAACGTCGATCTCCGGCTGCAACTCGATCACCGGCGGCGCCTTCGTCCCGAACGGCGTCTGGCCGGCCGCTTACGACGGGACGTATCTCCTCGCCGACTACATTTGCGGGGCGATCTTCCGGATCCCGGCGGGGGGAGGGCTCGTGTCGTCCGCGACGCCGTTCGTCTCGAACCTGGGCGGCTCGAGCGCCACGTCGCTCCTCTTCGGTCCGTACGGGGCGACGCAGGCGCTCTACTACACGACTTATGCTGCCGGAGGCCAGGTGCGCCGGCTGAGCTACTCCCCGGACGGACCGAACGCGCCGCCGGTCGCGGCGATCGATCCGCCGGCAGGAGGGACGTCGTTCGCGGTCGGGGAGACGGTGACGATCACCGGCGCGGCGGCCGACCCGGAGGACGGTTCCGTCCCGCCAGCGGGCCTCCACTGGACGGTCCTTCTCCATCACGGCACCCAGACCGTCCCGTTCCAGTCGGGGACGGGCGCGGGGATCCAGTTCATCGCGCCTGCGCCCGCGGATCTCCTGGCGGCGACGAACAGCTTCCTCGAGGTCCACCTCCAGGCCCAGGATTCCGCTGGTCTCCTCTCGGCGGACGTGCGCCTCGACCTCCTCCCGCGAAAGAGAAACGTCTCGCTGTCGACCGATCCGGCCGGCGCGCGGCTCACCGTGAACGGCGAAGGGGTGACGGCGCCGTCGACGGTCGTGTCGTGGGAAGGCTGGGACCTCGCGCTCGGCGCGCCGGGGCAGGTCCTACCCGACGGACGAAAGCTCGCGTTCTCCGCGTGGTCCGACGGCGGGGCCGCGACGCACGTCGTCACGACCCCGGCGGCCGACCTCTCCCGGTCAGCGACATTCGCGCTCAGCGGATCCGCCTTCCACGCCGTCACCCCGTGCCGGGTGGCCGACACGAGGTCCTCAGGCGGAGCGCTGGCGGCCCTCGAGACACGCGCCTTCGCGGTTGCGGGCGCCTGCGGCGTGCCGGCCGCGGCGTACTCCGTCGTCCTGAACGTCACGGCCGTCACCCCCTCGGCACCGGGGAGCCTGAGCGTCTTTCCGGGGCACCTCGCCGCCGGCTCCGGGACTTCCACCGTGAGCTTCCCGGCCGGGCGGACGCGCGCCAGCGCGACGGTCATGCTGCTTTCGGTGGACGGGGACGGGACCCTGAAGGTGGCGAACGGCTCCGCCGGGCCCGTCGACGTCGTTGTCGACGTGTCGGGGTTCTTCGAGTAGCCGGCCGGCCAGCAGTACCGTGACGTCGCAGCCCGGGACCGGTCCGCGACGTCACGGCCGGCACGAATCCGGTTAAAGTCCGCCGAAAATGACGAACCACGAGCTGTCGATCGTCTTCTTCCTCGCGCTTGCGGCGATCCTCCTCGCCTGCCGGCTCGTCGGCTATCTCGCGCGGTTCGTCGGCCAGCCGCAGGTCGTGGGAGAGATGATCGCCGGGGTCCTGATCGGCCCGTCGCTCCTCGGCCTGATCGCGCCCCAGGCCCAGCAGGCGCTCTTTCCGAAGGCGATGATGCCGGTCCTCTACGTCGTCGCCCAGATCGGCCTCGTCCTCTACATGTTCCTCGTCGGCCTCGACTTCGATATCGAGCTCCTTCGGAGCCGGGCCCGGAGCGCCGTAACCGTCTCGTGGGCGGGCATCCTGACTCCTTTCGCCCTCGGGTCGCTCATCGCCGTGGCCTTTCACGGCGACCCGGCCCTCTTCGCGGCGAAGGTCTCGGTCGGCGAGGCGGCCCTCTTCATGGGCGCGGCGATGTCGATCACCGCTTTCCCGATGCTCGCGCGGATCATCTACGAGCGCGGCCTCTCGGGGACGTCGATGGGAACTCTCGCGCTGGCGGCCGGCTCGGCGGACGACGCGGCGGCGTGGTGCATCCTCGCGGTCGTCCTCGCGAGCTTCTCGGGGCAGGCCTCGATCGCCGTCTGGGCGATCGGCGGCGGCATCGCCTTCGCCCTCTTCGCATTCTTCGTTCTCCGGCCCGTCCTCGCGCGCGCCGGGGCGTGGATCGAGAAGCGCGAGGCGTACGACAGCGTCGCCCTGCCCGGGGCGCTCATGCTTCTCGCCGCCGCGGCCTGGTACACCGACAAGGTCGGGATCTACGCCGTCTTCGGCGCGTTCGTCCTCGGCACAGCGATGCCGCGGGGCGAGATCGCCCGGCGGATCGAGAAGCAGGTCCAGCCGCTGACGGTGAACCTTCTCCTGCCGCTCTTCTTCGTCTACTCGGGGCTGAACACCCGAATCGGCCTCGTGAACTCGTTCGCCCTCTGGGGCCTGGCGCTCCTCGTCCTCCTCGCCGCCACGCTCGGAAAGGGGGGCGCCTGCTACGCCGCGGCGCGCTTCAGCGGAGAACCGCACCGCGAGGCGGTGGGGATCGGCGCGCTGATGAACGCCCGGGGCCTGATGGAGCTGATCATCCTCAACATCGGCCTCGAGCGCGGCGTCATCACGCCGACGCTCTTCTCCATCATGGTCGTCATGGCGATCGTCACGACGCTGACGGCGCTCCCCGTCTTCAACCTCGCGTTCGGCAAGCAGGTCGTGGGGGAGGCGGCCGTCGCGCGGCCAGCGACCGCCCCGGGGCCGCTCAGGGACGACTGACGGCGAACCTCCCGGGAGGGGGGCTACCCCAGGAGCGACGTGAACCGCTCCTTCTCCTCGGCGAGGATCGCCTCGGCGGCGCGGATGCCGGCGTCCTGCGCCTCTTCGAAGAGCGGCAGGCCGGAGGCGTCGGCGTGGGCGAAGCGTACGCGGCCCACGGGTTTCTCCAGCTGCTCCCGGTCCGGGTGCCAGATGAATCCCGGGTGCGGGCGCGCCATCGCGTGCCCCCAGAGATAGACGTCGACGTTCGTCACCAGGGCGGGGAGGTCGGGGTGGGCCCGCGAGAGGTCGGCGAGGACGGCCTGGGCCAGCTCGGCCCACGTTGCCGAGAGGAGCTTCTCGCGCGCCTTGCGCGGCTCCTCGCCCGCGAAGACGAGGTAGTAGGTGAGGACGGTCGGGCCGTGGGTGCGCCCGGTCTGGTGCGTTGCGACGACGTAGCCGAGGCCGCGCGAGTCGTAGAGGACGTTGTCCCAGCAGAGCGGGAAGCCGCGCTCGGCCGGGCGTCCGGAAAGGGTGAGGTTGGCGACGAGCCAGGGCGCGTACTCGAAGGAGCGCAGGAACGCCGGGGGCTCCTCGCGCCACGGGGCGAGGACCTTCGCCGCGGTGTAGCGCGGCAGGGCGTAGACGACGTGACGTGCGGATACCTCGACGACCTCGTTACGCGGGACGTCGAGCCAGCGGAGCGTGGCGCCGTCCGGCTTCGGGACGACGTCGAAGACGACGGCCCCCGTGACGATCCGGTCCCCGGCGCTCTTCACGAGGTGCTTCACGAGGCGGCCGTTTCCTTCGGGCCAGGTCAGGAACGCGGCGGGCTCCTCGAAGGGGCCGTCCGGCGAGCTCCCTCGCAGGCGCGAGGCGAAGTAGTGGATGCCGGCCCAGGCGGAGGTGTCGTCGAGCGAGGAGCCGAAGTCGTCGCGCGTGGCGTACTCGGCGAACCAGAAGAGGCGCGCGCCCGAGAAGCGATTGCGCGTCAGCCACTCGCGCATCGAGATCCGGTCGAGGGCGGTCCATTCGGCGTCGTCGGAGGAGCGGCGGCGGGGAATGGCGAAGGCGCGCCGCCCTTTCGCGTCGCGCAGGGCGGCCTGGCGGAGCATCTCGCGCTCGAAGCGGGAGAGCTCCTCGCGGTCCTGCCGGGACGCCCCGGCGCGCGGGTAGAGCCCTTCGTACCAGAGGCCGCGGAAGGAGAGCCGCTCCTCGGGCTCGGCGCAGAGCATCTCCTCGGCCCACTCCGGCTCGCCCTGGGGGGTGCGGCCCGTCAGCGCGCCGACCTCGGAGAGAAGCGTCTCGAGCGCGGCGTTGCCGTAGACCGGCACCGGGACGTAGTGCGCGCCCCAGGGGAAGGCCGAGACGGCGTTGCGCCCCGAACGGGCGTTGCCGCCCGGGTCGTCCTCCAGCTCGTAAAGGCGGTAGTCGGTGAAGCCGGCGCGGGCGAGCGTCCACGCGGAGGAGAGGCCGGAGATTCCGGCGCCGAGAATCGCGACGCCGACGCTCTCGCGGCGCGCGACGGGCCGGGTGAGGAGCTCGCCGGTCCGGATCCGGTGCCCCCGAAGGAGGTCGGCCCCGGCGATGACCCCTCCGAAGGGAGGGCGCTCCGGCGCGGTTCGGCAGGAGGCGAGCAGGGAGGAGAGGGCCGGCAGACCGACGAGCGCGGCGATCGCCTCGCGGCGGGAGGGCCTCACGTCACTCGAACTTCCGCCACTCGCTCTCGTAGGTCCGGACCAGGACCTGGTCGTGGAGGCGGTTCACGGGCGCCTCCCACCGGGCCATGTCGGGGCCGAAGGAGAAGAGGGCGGGGAGCGTCTCGTCGGAGAGGTAGCGAAGGCCCCGGACGAGACGGGACGGGACGTCGAAGGGTCTCGGCGCGGCGAGGACGTAGCCCCACTCGCCGAAGGAGGGGACGGCCGCGTGGTAGGCCCGCGTGGAGAATCCCGCCGCCTGGATCGTCCGGTCGATGATCCAGAAGGACTTCCGGGCAAAGAGCGGCGAGGTCGACTGGACGGCGAAGGCGCCTTCGGGCGAGAGGCGCCTCTTCAGGAGGCCGTAGAAGCGCTTCGTGTAGAGCTTGCCGACGGCGAAGCTGTTCGGGTCGGGGAAGTCGACGAAGACGAGGTCGAAGCGGTCGGTCCCCTTCTCGAGCCAGGTCATCGCGTCGTCGTTGACGACCGTGACCTTCGGCGACAGGAGCGACCCGCCGTTGAGCCGCGTGAAGAGGGGGTTCTCGCGGGCGAGTCGCGTCACCATCGGGTCGAGGTCGACGAGCGTGACCGACTCGACGGAAGGGTGCCGCAGGACCTCGCGGACGGCGAGGCCGTCGCCGCCGCCGAAGACGGCGACGCGCCGGGCGCCGGGGACGAGGGCAAACGCGGGGTGGACGAGCGCTTCGTGGTAGCGGTACTCGTCGACCGACGAGAACTGCAGGTGCCCGTTCAGGAAGAGCTGGAAGCCCGCCCGGTTCTTCGTCAGGACGACCCGCTGGTAGGCCGAGCTCTTCGCGAAGAGGACCTCGTCGGCGTAGAGCTGCTCCTCGGAGAGGTCGGACAGGCGGTCGGCCGAGGCGTAGCCGACGAGGAGGAGGAGGGTGACGAGAGCCGCCTTCGCCAGGAGGCCTCCGGGCGGGCCGATCTCGTCGCGGAAGAGCCGGATCGAGGTGAAGGCGACGACGGCGTTGAGGAGGCCGAAGAGGAGCGACGTCCGGAAGAGGCCGAGGTGCGGGACGAAGACGAGGGGGAAGAGGAGCGAGGCGGCGAGGGCGCCGAGGTAGTCGAACGTGAGGACCTGGGCGACGAGGTCCTTGAAGGCGACCGACCGGCGCAGGAGGCGGAGGAGGAGCGGGATCTCGAGGCCGACGAGGGTTCCGATGGCGAAGACGAGGCCGTAGAAGGCGGGGTGGAACCAGCGGGGCGACAGGAAGGCGAAGGAGAGGATCGGCGCCGAGAAGCCGCCGAGAAAGGCGACGGCGATCTCGGCTTCGATGAACCGCCTGGCGACGCCCCGCTCGACGAACTTCGAGAGCCACGCTCCCGCCCCCATCGCCGTCAGGTAGATCCCGATGACGAGAGAGAACTGGGTGACCGTGTCCCCGAGGAGATAGCTCGCGAGCGCTCCCGCGACGAGCTCGTAGACGAGCCCGCAGGTGGCGATCGCCAGAACCGTCAGGTAGACCGGTCCCGGACGGACCGGGCTCGATGTCACCAGGTCACGAGCCGATGGCCTGCCCGATGATGATGGCCATCCCGATCACGATGCTCGCGATGACGATCCCGAGGGCGATGTTCTGGTCTTCCTCGATCTCCTTCTTCAGCGAGAAGGGAAGGATTCTCGGGAGGATCAGGAAGAAGAGGCCGAACACCCCGATTCCTATGGCCGAGAAGACGAGCGCCGAGACCACCTGCGCTCCGTGGAGCTGCCACCAGTTCATCACTTTCCTCCCGTCCAGAAGCTGTAGGCCCTGAATCCGGTCGCGCTCCGCGCACCCGCGGCCACGACGCCCTTTTTCGCGTTGCCCGGCATCTCCCACCCGGCGAAACCGGCCCACGCGTAGGCCGTCAGGATGAGAGCGCCGAAGACCTGGAATCCACGTTTCAGCATGTCGGCCTCATTCGTCGTCGTCCGATCCGCCGTCGCCCCCTCCCCCGTAGTCGCTCTCGGCCCAGCGCCGGCCCTCGAAGCGGGCCTTCGAGATGCCGAGCGCGATCGGTCCGATGAGGAGGAGGAGAAGGACGATCACGAAATGTGCCATCCGGGGAACGCCGCTCCGGAGGCGGATGTCGTAGTAGGACGGCGCCTTCCCCCGCTCGATCTCGGGCTCGAGGCGGAGGACGTAGCGCCCCGCGGGGACGCGGCCGACGTAGACGGTGCGCGACCGGGAGCCCTCGCTCCAGCTCTCGCCGCCGTCGCGGCCGTGGTAGTAGTCGGACTGGAGGCCGAACCCGAAGGCCTGGCCGGTCGCCTCCTGCAGGAGGACGGCGCTCACGAAGACCCAGCTGTTGTCGGACGGCGCGTCGATCCTCGCCTCGACGTTCCCCGAGTGAGGGATGTCGAACGGTTCGCTGACGACCGTGAGCGCCTCGGCCGCCGCGTCGGGGGAGAGCGTCGGGTCGCTGGCCGAGGCCGAGAGGTCGTGGCGCATCTGGTAGACGACCTTGCGGTCGGCCTTGATGTTGAAGAAGACGAAGAGGAAGAGGGCGATCCCGGCGAAGAGCCCCATCGTCCTGAGGAACCCGCGGGACGACTCCAGGTGCGGCCAGGGCTGGTTGGAGCCGACCCCCTCGGGTGTCGGAAGGGGCGCCTTCAGGGCGAAGGCCTGCTCGACCTCCTCCTTCGGGACGTAGCTCCCTTCCGACCAGGTGACCTCGTTCGCGTATTTCTCCTCCGAGAGGATCCGCGGGGGGGCGACGTAGTCGGAGACGTCGGTCGTCTCGCCCTTCTTCACCTCCCAGTAAAACTCGCCGAGGACCGCCTCCACGCGGGCCGTCGTCGCCTGGAAGTGCCGGTAGCGGGTGCCGCGCCAGACGGCGAGCCGCGGCGCCGTCGAGACCTCGCCGGCGGCGATCCCCGCCACGAGCGTCCAGTGGCCGTTCGACTCGACGAGCCAGTGGTAGGCCTCCGACTTCGTCTCCTTGAGGAGGTACTCGCGCCAGTAGTAGGAGGTGCCGTCGACCGTGCAGGCCTTCAGGACGGCCCCGAGGATCACGTACTTCAGCCCCCGGAGCGTCCCGTCGCCGCCGAGCGGGAGGAGCGGCTTGAAGGGGATCTTCTGGAGCCGCGCGAGGACCTCGAACTTCGCGGCCGAAGCTCCGTCCTCGGGGGTCGCGAGGACGGAGCCGCAGTAGGTGCAGGCGACGCGGACGGTGTTCGCCGGGTCCTTCAGCTGGAGCCCCGCGCCGCAGGCGGGGCAGTTGAGAGAGGAGGCCTTCGCGGCGACCTTCCGCTCGGACCACCCTTCGAGCCCGTCGACGCCGAGGTCGGCGAGCTGGACCTGCTTTCCGACGAAGAAGGCGTCGACGCCGGGGTCGTCGCCGTAGTCGAGCGTCGCGAGGCTCCCGTCGGCGCCGGAGAGGTCGGCGTACATGAAGACCGATCCCGGGACGGACGCGAACGGGAGGTCCCCCTCGGCCGAAGCGTAGAGCGCCTGGCGCCGGTCGGTCACCGTGAACTGGCCGTACGCGCCGAAGTTGAGCCGCTGCCCGGGCGCGATCTGCGTGAACTCGGGAGCAGGCGGGTTCGAAGGCGGTGCCAGGGGCCGCATCACCCAGAAGGTCCCCTGCGCCTCGGCGAGCCAGGCGTAGCGGCCGTCCTCGAAGGAGACGTGCCACTCGTCCCAGGTTCCCTCGCCGGTCGAGAGCTGCAGGCGCCCGATGATCCGGAACGGCTTCAGGCCGGGCGTCTTCGGTTTTCCCGTGGTGCCGATGCGGAAGGGCGACGACGTCGGGACGAGCTCGGCGACGGTCCCGAGGGCCTCGAGCCGCGCTCCCTTCCTCGAAACGGCGGAGCGGCACTGCGGGCAGACGGTGACGACCGACGAGCCGGCACGGAAGAGGACCTCTCCTCCGCAGGACGGGCAGCTGGCGGCACGGGAGCTCACGTTCCGGGAGGATAGAACAGGCGCGGCCGGCGTGGGGGGCCTAGACGGGGAGGCGGACCCGGAATCTCGCTCCGCGGCCGGGGGGGCTCTCGAGCGAGACGTCGCCCCCCATCGCCTCGGTCAGGGTCTTGACGATGGAGAGGCCGAGGCCGGTCGAGGATTCGCCGCCCGTCGGGCGGGCCGAGAGCCTCGCGAACTTCGCGAAGAGCCTGGCCCGGTCGGCCTCGCTCACGCCGGGACCCTCGTCCTCCACCTCGACGACGCCCGCTCCGCCCTCGGAGCGAATGGGTCACGACGACCGTCGACTTCCAGGGCGAGAACTTGACCGCGTTCGAGACGACGTTCTCGACGACCTGCTGGATGGCTCCCGGGTCGCCCGTCACGACGACCGGGGTCCCGTCGACCCGGATCCCGATCTCCTTCCGGGCGGCGATGGCGACCTCCGTTTCGACGACCTTTCGCGCGATGGCGAGCAGGTCGCACGGGCGCTTCTCGAGGGAGACCCTCCCGGCCTCGGCCGCGCTCGCTTCGATGAGGCCCGCGACGAGGTCCCGGACCCGTTCCGCCGCGTGGACGATCTTGGCCGACATCTCGGCCGTCTCTTTTCGCGTGAACTCGTCGTCCCGGAGCATCTCGGCGTAGCCGAGGACGACGCCGAGGGGGTTTCGGAGGTCGTGGGCCGCGATCCCGAGGAAGGTGCTCTTCTCCTCGTTCAGCCGCTTCAGCTCGGAGGCCACCGACCGGACCTTCTCGCTGGCCGCCTCGAGGAGCCTCATCGTCACGAACGTCCGTCTCTGGTAGGCCTCGCGGAAGTACCCGGCGACCGCGAAGAAGAACCAGAGGAGGAGGAGCGTCCCCAGCGAGACGACGACGACGTCGGCCGGCAGCGGCGGGCCGAAGTCGGGGACTCTCCGGAGGAGGGCGACGGCGGGGAAGGAGAGGACGATGAGGCCGGCGCGGACGACGCTCGCGGCGTAGCCGGAGGGAAGAAGCCCGATGGCGGCGGAGGCCATCGGAAAGCTGAGGGCGACGAAGTAGAGCGTCGTCCCCGGCTCGTGGAGGTGCCCCACCGCGATCATCGCCGCCACGCCCCAGCCCGCTCCGACGCCTCCGACCTCGAGGATCAGGCGGGTCCATCGCGCGAAACGGGGAACGTACGTGAGGCCGAATAACAGGGCGACCGGGGCCGCCAGCGCACAGAGCCGGATGGCGAGGACGAGGGGCCACGTCTCGGGGAAGGCGATCGGATCGAGGAGACCGAAGGCGAGGATCGTCCCGAGGGCCACGGCGACGGCGGGCCGGAGGATCCGGCCGCTCGCCGTCTTCTGCTCCTCGCGGAAGGCGGCCTCCACCAGCGGGTCGCGGAAGCGCAGGCGCCAGACGTCCTCGAGGTCCCGCTCGCTCACCGGGACGACGGGCGGGTCACGCCGGGCCGAGCGCGGGATGCGCCATCCCGACGACGAGTGCCGGGAGCCGGGCATCGATCCGCTGCTCATGCACGTGGATTGTGCACCGGAGTCGGTCCGATCGCCTCCGCCCCGGGGGCCGGATCGACCTCGAGGAGCCCGGCTTCGGCTACGCCTTTCGCGGAGAGGGCGTCTCGCGGAGGATCGCGACGGCCGCCGGCTGGCCCGGCCTGGCGCCCTGGGCCACGCGGATCGCCGTCGCCTCGAGCGTCCGTCCGCCCTTTTCCACCGGAAGCGTCAGGAGTCCGGTGGACCGGCCCTTCTCCAGGGCCGCCTCGAGCAGGCCGGTCATCGCCGCTTCGCGGACGAGCTCGAGGATGTGCTCTCCGGGACGGAACGGGCCGGACCCGGCTCCGAGGAGCCGGAGCGCCTCGGGGTTGGCGTCGAGGAGAGAAAGGGAGGGGTCCGTCACGAGCAGGCCGGCCGGGGCCTCGTCGAAGAGGATGCGGGAGACGACGGCGGCGCGCCGGGCGTCCGCGGCCCGCTCGGCGGAGAGGTCGGCCAGGTCGCCGAGGGCGGAAAACACGACCGCGGCCTCCTCGGAGACGAAGCCCGGATTCGCGGGGCGCTCGCATCGGCCGGCCGCGGCGACGGCCTCGTGAACGCGGGTCAGCTCGGCGGCGTGGCGCGAGCTCGCACGGACGAGAAGCGCGGCCACGAGAAGGCCGGCGAGGAGGGAGAGGGCGAGCGTCTGGTTCCGGTAGGGCGCTTCCCAGAGGGCGAGGTCCTTCTCGGGAAACGCGAGGCGGAGAACCTCGCCCCCGCGAAGGCGGACGGCCGCGTAGACGAGCCGGGCGCCGACGGTCGAGGAGAATCGCGTCCTCACGCCCCGCCCGGACCGGCCCGCGTCGAGGATCTCCGGCCGGTTGGCGTGGTTCTCGAGGGAGCCGAGCCGTTCCGGCGCGACGCTGCTGTCGCCGAGGACCCGCCCGTCCCGCGCGATCAGCGTCGTGCGGAGCGAAAGCTGGCGTCCGAGCCGGCTGACCGCCTCTCTGGTATCCCCTCCCGAGGCGAGGACCGCCTCCAGGTCGGGCCCGACGCGCGCGAGAAGCGCGAAGGCGCTCGCTTCCGTCCGCCCGGCGATCGCCCGGTCCAGGACCTGGTTGAAGGCGAAACCCGCCAGGAGGCCGCCGGCCAGAGAAAGGAGGAGAGGGACGATCCCCCGGCGGAGGAGCCCCGGGAGGCGGGAAGGGCCGGGGGGTGTCGCGAGCGTCGTCATGGAAGCTCTGGATCCTAGACCGGCCTCGTTAAGACGGCGTGGAGGAGGGCGTATTCAGGTGCGCCGGGGACCGGGCCGCGTGATTCGGGCCGTCTGGACCTCGTCCCGGTAGAAGCCGAGCGGGCCGAGAAGCCGCCAGGTCCGTTCGACGATCTCCCGCTCGGAGATCGGTCGCGCGAGGATGTCGCTCGCTCCGACCTGCCGGGCGAAGTGCTCCTGCGACCGGTCGACGCGCGTGCCGAGGAGAAGGACCGGCACCCTGGCGAAGATGGGAGTCGCCTTCAGGATTCGCGCCACCTCGAACCCGTCGGCCTTCGGAAGCGCGACGTCCATGACGACGGCGTCGGGCTGGCGGGACATCAGGAGGTCGAGGACCTCCTCGCCGCTGCGCGCCTCGACGGCGGTGCATCCGGAGTCGGCCAGGGCCTTCCCCATGGAGATCCGGTCGGCTCCGTCCGCCAGGACGATGAAGACCGTGGGGCGCCCGGTTGGACGCGGGGGAGCGGGGGCGGGGGGAGCGGAGATGGCGTGCCCCGAGGCGGGAGCGAAACGTGGGGGAGGGGAGACCCGCGCGGACGGGATCGTCGGAGGAGCCACCTCGAACGGACGCGGCGCGGGGGCGGCCGTCCTGGGGGACTCTGCCGGGGCTGCGGGATGGGGCAGCGGGAAGCCTCCGGCCTGGGGGTGGCGCTGGACGAGCGGGGTCCTCGTGTCGAGGTCGCCGTCCGCGCCCGCGCGGCGGGCCCGGGCGGCGGCGTCGAGGTCCGCGAGGACCTCGTCGATCGCGCGGCTCCTCTCGTCGCCTCCGGGGGGGCGCGCGACGGAGGAGCTCTCCACCTCGGCGCGGGCGAAAGCGGCCTCGAGCTCGGAGGCGCTCTGGAAGCGGTCTTCCCGCCTCTTCTCCAGCGCACGGTGGACGGCGCCCCGGAGCCCGGGGGAGACGTCGGGGTAGAGGGAGAGGTTCCCCGGCACCGCCTCGGAGATCTGCTTCATGGCGATTCCGAGGGCGGAGTCGGCCGTGAAGGGAAGGACGCCGGCGAGCATCTCGAAGGCGATGATCCCGAGGGAGTAGATGTCGCTCCGGGCGTCCGCCGGTTCTCCCATCGCCTGCTCGGGGGAGATGTAGTGCGGCGTCCCGAGGACGACGGCGTCGAGCGTCAGCTTCTCGTCCACGAGGCCGCGCGCGAGGCCGAAATCGAGGATCGACACCGTGTCGGCCGCTCCGATGATGATGTTCTGGCTCTTCAGGTCCCGGTGGACGATCCCCTGCTCGTGCGCCGACTGCGTCCCCAGGCAGATCTGCCGGAGGATCGGAAGGGCGCGGGGCGGGGCGATCCGGCCCTCCTCGAGGATGAGCGTCTGGAGGTCCTTTCCCGGGACGAACTCCATCGTGATGAAGGGGTGCCCGCCGCTCGTGCCGAAGTCGTACATGCGGGCGACGTTCGGGTGCTTCACCTTCCGGTTGAGGCTGATCTCGCGCTTGAAGCGGGCCACGACCGCGCCGTCGTCGTCCGCGACGTGGCCGTAGAGGACCTTGATCGCGACGATCTCGTCCAGGACCAGGTCCCTCGCCTTGAAGACGACGCCCATCCCCCCGCGGCCGAGGAGCTCGAGCCACTCGTACCGCGGGGCGCTGGCGAAGAACTGGATACGAAAGGTGTCGAGGTTCATTTCGGGTCCCGGCCTGTGATCGAGCGGACCGTCGCCTGCCGGTCGCCCATTATCGCCCGGCGCGGCATACTCGTGCGGCGGGATGCGCAAGAGCGGATGACAGGCTCCGGAACCGGGTCGGTGAGGCCGTCGTCGTCGGCGGTCGAGGGGTTCGGAGCGGCTTCGCGCGGGGCGTGGCGCGACGCGGGGGAGCAGGTCGCCTTTCTCGGGGCCGTCCTCCGGGCGCTCGGGGCCGCCGTCGCGAGGCCGCGGAAGGCCCGCGGGGCCGAGGTCGTCGCGCTGGCCCACGCCGCCGGCTTCGAGGCCCTCGGCATCGTCGGCCTTGTCAACTTCCTCATCGGCCTGATCATCGCGTTCATCGGCGGGCAGGTCCTCGCGACGTTCGGCGCGCAGATCTTCGTGGCGGACGCCATCGGAATCATCATGGTGCGCGAGCTGGGGCCGATCATGACGGCGATCCTCGTCTCGGGCCGGACGGGCTCGGCCTACGCGGCCGAGCTCGGGACGATGCGGGTGAACGAGGAGGTCGACGCCCTCGAGACGATGGGGCTGGCGCCGGTGCCGCTCCTCGTCCTGCCGCGCGTCCTGGCCGGGTCGCTCGCGACGCCGCTCCTGACGCTCTACGGCATGCTCGCGGGGGTCGCGGCTGGCCTCCTCCAGATGAGCTTCCTGGGCTTTCCGCTGGCGGTCAGCCAGGCACGCCTCGTCGAGGCGCTCTCGGCCGGAGATCTCGTTCTCGGCGTCGTGAAGTCGGTCGTCTTCGGCTTCCTCGTCGCCTCGGTCGGCTGCCTGCGGGGGCTCCAGGCGGGGCGCGGGCCGAGCGCCGTGGGGCTGGCGGCGACGCGGGCGGTCGTCTCGGGGATCGTCCTCGTCATCGTCGTCGACGCCCTCTTTGCCGCCGTCACGACGGCGTTGGGAATATGACGAGGTCCGCCGTATCGGTCCGCGACGTCGGGGTGGCGTACGGGGAGGCCGTCATCCTCCAGGGCGTGAGCTTCGAGGTCCCCCCGGGCGAGATCTTCGGGATCCTCGGCGGGTCGGGCTCGGGAAAGACCTCGCTCCTGCGCTGCCTGATCGGCCTCCGGAAGCCGTCGGCGGGCGAGATCCTCCTCGACGGTGAGAGCATCGTCTCCGCGGAAGGAGAGGCGCGCCGCGCGCTCCTCGGCTCCTTCGGGATGGCGTTCCAGGGCGGGGCGCTCCTCGGCAACAAGACGGTCCTGGAGAACGTGCGCCTCCCGCTCGACGAGCTGACCCCGCTTCCCCGCGCCGAGCGGGATGCACGAGCCCTGGGGAAGCTCGCTCTCGTCGCGATGGAGCACGCCGCCGACCGGCTCCCGTCGGAGCTGTCGGGCGGGATGGTGAAGCGGGCGGCCCTGGCCCGCGCGCTGGCTCTCGACCCGAAGCTCCTCTTCCTTGACGAGCCCTCCGCGGGGCTCGACCCGATCACCGCCGCCGACCTCGACGCGCTGATCCGGAGGCTCTCCTCGGACCTCGGCGTGACCGTCGTCATCGTCACCCACGAGCTCGCGAGCGTCTTTTCGATCGTCGACCGGGCGGTCGTCCTGCAGGCCGAGGCGAAGGGCGTCGTCGCGGAGGGGGATCCGCGCGTTCTCAGGGAGAACGCCGCGCACGCCTGGGTCCGCCAGTTCCTGAACCGCGGCGCGAGCCGCCCGGTGTCGAAAGAGGGAGTCCCATGAGCGAGCGTTCGCGCAACCTGCGCGTCGGGGTCTTCGCCCTCGGCGCCGTCCTCCTCCTCGTGGGCGGGCTCTTCGCCCTCGGGTTCCGGGAGTCTCTGGCGCCCCGCGTCCGGATCGAGACGGCCGTCACGGGGGACGTCCAGGGGCTCGCCGTCGGCTCGGGCGTCGAGATCCGCGGCATCCGCGTCGGGAAGGTCACGGGGATCGGCTTCACCTGGAACGACTATCCCGAGACGAAGACCGACCTCGCCGTCGTGAGGTTCGAGGTGAAGCGGTCGATCCTCCCCTCGGAGAAGAGCGGGAGCCTCGAGGAGAGGCTCCGGGAGCAGATCGGGAAGGGGCTTCGGGTCCGGATCCGGAGCCAGGCGCTCACGGGCACGAGCGTCCTCTCGATCGAACGGGTCGATCCGAAGCTCAACCCGCCGCCGGCGATCGACTACGAGCCCCACGACCTCTATGTCCCTTCGGCGCCGTCGCAGTTCACGCGGATGGTCGACGCGATCGAACGGACGCTCGACATGCTCCAGGAGATACGTGTCCAGCCGATCCTCGACAGGGTCGAGAGCGCCGTCGCCTCCGTCGAGGAGATCAGCCGGCGGCTCGCGACGATCCGGGTCGACCGGATCGAGGCGAAGGCGAACGTCGTCGCCGACGAGGCCGTCTTCGCGGCGAAGGACCTCCACGCCGGCCTCGCGTCGGCCCGGGAGCAGATCCAGCAGCTGAAGCTCGGCGAGAACGGCGAGCGGGTCGCCCGGCTCCTCGAGGAGCTGCGCGCCACGACCGTCCAGCTCCGGACGACCCTGGAGAAGGTCGACGGAGTGGACGTGGAGGGGCTCAACGAGGCGATCACCGGCCTGAAGCGCGCGAGCGACACGCTCGACCAGACGCTCCAGGAGGTGCGGGACTATCCCGCGGGGAGCCTGCTCGGGAAGGCGCCGAAGCCCGCGGCGAGCGTCGAGGACAGGGAGAAGAAGAAGTGAAAGGTCTGCGGTTCCGCCTCGCTCTCCTCGCCGTTTTTGTCGGCGTCCTCGGCGCCTGCACGTCCCGACCGGCTCTCGTCCGAGAACGTTTCGGGATTCCCGTCCCGTCCCCCGTTGCCCCGGCACCGGGGGCGACCAGGATCCTCGCGCTCCCCTCGCCCGAGGTCGCCGCCGCCTTCGACCGGATCGCCTTCGTCTACCGGACGGGCGAGAGCACGTTCGAGACGGACCCCTACGCCCAGCTCCTCGCGTCGCCGCGCGAGCTCCTCGGCGAGGCCCTGCGCGGCCACCTGCAGGCCTCCGGCCTGTTCCGGGACGTCGGCCGCCACCCCGGGAACGCCGACCTCGTCGCGAGGGTGACGGTCACGGAGCTGTACGGGGACTTCCGCAGGAGCGAGGCCCCCGCCGCGGTCCTGGCGCTCCGCTTGACCGTCGCGGGGCCCGGAAAGGCCTCCGAACTGCTCCTGTCGATGGGCTACTCCCGGTCCGTGCCGATCCCGGCGCGCCGCCCAGCCGACCTCGCGGCCGGAATCGACCGGGCCGTGACGGAGATCGCGGCCGCCCTCGTCGAGGACCTCCGGGCCGCGGCAAATGCCCCCTGACCGCCTGAGAACCGTGGGACTGTCGCTCCGAAGGCCACGGGGATAACATTCCGAAGGCATCGCGAGACCAAGCGAGGAGACCTGTACATGAGCACGATCGAAACCATCACCACGGCTCTTGGCGCGGAGGCAAAGTCCCTCCTCGAGCACACCTGCACCGGAATCCCGAAGGAGACGCTGCACCTTCCCGGCCCGGACATGATCGACCGGATCTGGGCCGCGTCCGACCGTCCCATCCCCGTTCTGAGGAGCCTCCAGCAGCTCGTCGACCACGGCCGCCTCGCCGGGACCGGCTACCTCTCGATCCTCCCCGTCGACCAGGGGATCGAGCACTCGGCCGGAGCCAGCTTCGCGAAGAACCCCGTCTGCTTCGACCCGGAAGGGATCGTGAAGCTCGCCGTCGAGGGAGGCTGCAACGCCGTCGCCTCGACGCTCGGCGTCCTCGGATCCGTCGCCCGCAAGTACGCGCACAAGATCCCGTTCCTCCTCAAGATCAACCACAACGAGTTCCTGACCTACCCGAACAAGTTCGACCAGATCATGTTTGCAGAGGTGAAACAGGCGCGCGACATGGGGTGCGTCGCCGTCGGCGCGACGATCTACTTCGGGTCGGACGCCTCGGGCCGGCAGATCGTCGAGGTGTCGCAGGCCTTCCACGCCGCCCACGAGATGGGGATGGCGACCGTCCTCTGGTGCTACCTGCGCAACAACGCCTTCAAGAAGGACAAGGACTACCACGTCTCCGCCGACCTGACCGGCCAGGCGAACCACCTCGGCGTGACGATCCAGGCCGACATCATCAAGCAGAAGCTCCCCGAGAACAACGGCGGCTACAACGTCCTCGCCTCGAAGGAGAACCCCTACGGCAAGACCGACAAGCGGGTCTACGAGGTCCTCACGACGGACCACCCGATCGACCTGACCCGCTACCAGGTGGCCAATTGCTACATGGGCCGCGCGGGCCTCATCAACTCCGGCGGCGCCTCGGGCGACAACGACTTCGCCGAGGCGATCAAGACCGCCGTCATCAACAAGCGCGCCGGCGGCATGGGCCTCATCTCCGGCCGCAAGGCCTTCCAGCGCCCGATGGCCGAGGGCGCCAAGCTCCTCAACACCATCCAGGACGTCTACCTCTGCAAGGACGTCACGATCGCGTAGCTCCGGCGATTCCCGCACACCAGGAACCAGAAGGCCCCCGGGAGACCGGGGGCCTTCGTGCGTGAGGAGTCTCGCCCGCAATTCAGGTTCCGCGAATCGGAAGAAAACGGAGAGACGGAGAGACGGAGAGACGGAGAGACGCACCAGGTCACTGCACCGTGCCGCACGAGTCGCGAGGGGGGAGGGATGTCCCACGGCGGCCCTGCGCGCCCGCGACCCGCATCGGCCCCACTGCGCGGGCCGCCGGGGCGAGCGCAAACTCCTCGCTTCGCTCGTCAGACACGTGCGCTCGCCTGATCCGGCGGCCTGCTCGTGGAGCCGTGCGGGCCCCGCGGGTGCTCGGACGCCGCTCGCGGGACACCCCTCCCCCCCCGCTCGAATCCCCGGCGATCAGAAAGACAAAGGGAGTAAGAGCATGGGGTCAGGTCTTGATTTTCCATTCTGGGCTGAGCAGAGTGTAGTTACGCACCATCCTTCGGCTGGTACCGAGCGACGAAACGGAGCACGATCGGGGCTGGAGCCGGCGTCGAGGTCGTTCGTTCAATGGTGCGCGAAGCCCGCAGTTTAGTTGGACCCGGGATCCCGCGAGAGCACCGAAGTGTGCCAGCGGAGCTTGCTCCCAGAGCACGAGTACCAGATTTCGAGTAACCGGGATCCCCGCCGGCCTCCTGAAAGGAGGCGGTATGGAAGTCCTTCACCCCAGGTGCGCAGGACTGGATGTCCACAGCGAGACGGTGGTGTCGTGCGTACGAATACAAGAGAAGGGCCGGGCGCGGCACGAGGTGCGGACCTTCTCGACGACGACGAAGGGGCTCGTGGCGCTGCGAGATTGGCTGGTGTCCGAGGGCGTGACCGACGCGGTGATGGAGTCGACGGGGGTCTACTGGAAGCCGGTGTGGCACGTGCTGGCGGTGTCGATCCAGCTGTTGCTGGCCAACGCCATGCAGGTGAAGAACCTGCCGGGGCGAAAGAGCGACGTCAACGACGCGACGTGGCTCTCGGATCTCCTGGCCCACGGGTTGATCCGGGCCAGCATGGTTCCGCCGACGCAGTTCCAGGAACTGCGTGACCTGACGCGGACCAGGACGCAGATGCTGGCCGAGCGATCCCGCTACATCCGGCGGATCCAGAAGGCCCTGGAAGACGCCAACGTAAAGCTGACGAACCTGATGGCGAACGTGATGGGGGTGACGGGTCGGGCCTTGCTCGAGGCGCTTGTTTCTGGCGTGGAGATCGACGAGTCCGTCGTGGACGCCTGCCGCCGGGGAAAGCTGAAATCCACGACGGAGCAGATGATGGAGGCCCTGGAGGGCAATGTCCGGCCCCACCATCGGTTCCTTCTCGAGCTGCACATCCGCCAGTACGACGCCGTGACCCGGGCCGTGGCGGCCATCGAGAGTCGAATCGAGAAGCTGATGGAGCCCTTTCGAGTCGAGCTCGAACTGCTCAGAACCACCCCCGGCGTCAAGACCGCCACTGCGAATGCGGTGTTGGCCGAGATCGGTCCGGACATGAGCCGATTCCCGTCCTCTGCGCACCTTGTTTCCTGGGCGGGCCTGTGCCCCGGTCAAGACGAGAGCGCCGGCAAGCGAAGATCCTCGGGTGTCCGGAAAGGCCCTCGCTGGCTCAAGACGGCCCTGGTCCAGGCCGCCTGGTCCGCAGCCCGGAAAAAGGACTCCTACTTCCGAGCCCAGTTCCACCGCCTTCGCGCTCGCCGCGGACCCAAGAAGGCCATCGTCGCCGTCGCGGCTTCGATCCTCACCTCGATTTTCCACATGCTCTCTCGCCGGGTACCATTCCGCGACCTCGGCGGCCACCACTTCGATCACCTGGATCGCGAACGAACGGCGAAAAGTCTCATCCGCCGCCTCAAGGACCTCGGCCTCAACGTCCAGATCCAGTCACCCGCCTAGCGGGAGTTTCGTACCAGAGCGTAGACCAGACCCCATTGGCTGGAGGGCGGCTCCCTTCAGAGTGTCAAAGCTCGCCGGCCGCGGGTGGGGCGGTGCGTCTCGCGAGCCGACCTCGAGCACGGTCGGGGACCCGCTCGAGCTCGCGAGGACCGGGCGGGGATCAGGCCCGCGCGCGTGTTTGAGCGAAGCGAGTTCGCGCGGGCCCCCCGCCCGGCCGCAGCGAGCTCGGAAGCGGGTCGACCGCGCGCAGCGGCGGCCGTGAGACGTACCGCCCCGCACGCGGCCCCATGCCGGAGCGACGGGACGGTGAAGCTGGTTTCCCTCGTCCCTCGTCCCCCGTCCCCCGTCTCTCGTACCTCGTTCCCGGCCCCTCGGTCCCCCGATCCTCCGGTCCTCCGGTCCCCGGTTCAATCCTTGTCGACGTGAGCCGCGGGAAGCGGCGCTGCCGGCATCAGGCTGCGCACGCCGAACTCGTGTACCAGCCGGCCGCCGTTGTGCGCGGTGCTCTCGGCGAGTTCCTCGTGGTGGCTGAGGATCGCGTCGACCTCGGGAACCAGGCCATGAGGATGGCGAAGAAGACCTTCCCTGGCGGGCCGGCCAGGCCCACGCCGCCGAAGACGAGGAACGCCACGGCGATCCCCGCGAGCACCGTGAGGTTGAGGACGACGAGGACGGACTCCTGGCGCCGCCGCAGCTCGGGCTCGGCGGGAGCCTCGAACGGCGGCCACGGCGGGTTCGGGAGGTTCATCGGCCGAGGCAGCCTAGCACCGGCGGAGCGTGCGGCATCGGGTCCGGCCGCCGTCGCGGTTCTCTCCGTCGTCAGGCGAGAAGCTCCTGGAGCTGAGCGGGCATCGCCGAGCCGTGCCGTGCACCCGGCCCCGTTCCCGGCACGCGGCCGATCATCCGGATCCGGTTCGGCAGGCAGCTCGCGCACTCCTCCGCCGTCTCCGACACGCACGCCTTGCCGGGGTAGATCTCGTAGAGCGCACGGTAGGCCGGGGGAGTCAGGTTCGGCATCACGACGTTGGCGCCGCGGAGAAGCCCGCGTTCCCGCCCCCACGAGGGCCCGAGCGTCGCGAGGGCCGTGGTGCTCGGGATGTTGGCGTCGGGGCGGACGAGGCGGGCGAGGGCGATGACCTTCGTCGTCGTCTCCTCGTCCGCGGCCACCTGCTCCCCTTCGGGGGCGAACGGAAAGAGACCCTTCCCGAGAGGCGTCGACGGGTGCGGGATGTACGGCCCGACGCCGATCATGTCGAGGGCCATGTCGCGGAAGAGGAGGATGTCCGAGGCGAGGCTCTCGACCGTCTGGCCCGGAATGCCGACGAGGACGCCGCTCCCGACCTCGTAACCCAGGGAGACGAGTCGGCCGAGGATGGCGAAGCGGTCGGACTTGCGGTCCGGGGCCGAGGGGTGGATCGCCTCGTAGAGCGCGGGGTCCGACGTCTCGAAACGGAGGAGGTATCGGTCGGCGCCCGCTTCGCGCCACGCGGCGAGGTCCTCGTCGGGCCGCTCGCCGAGGCTGAGGGTGACGGCGAGGCCGGTGGAGGAGCGGATCGCCCCGACGACGTCGGCCACCCAGGCTCGCGTCAGGCCGTAGTCCTCGCCCGCCTGAAGGACGACCGTGCCGTAGCCGAGGCGCTGTCCCATCCCGGCGCAGGCGAGGATCTCGTCCTTCGTCATCCGGTAGCGGGGGAGCACGTCGTTCGCGGCTGCGATGCCACAGTAGGCGCAGCGCCTCACGCAGTGGTTCGAGATCTCGACGAGGCCGCGCAGGTGGACCTCGTCTCCCACGCGCTCGCGCCGGACGCCGTCCGCACGGCGGTAGAGCCTCGAGAGGCGGGTCGGGTCGGTCTCGTGAAGCCAGGCCAGGATTCCGGCGCGATCGATCACGTCGTCACCTCGGTGGGGAGAGGGGCCTCTGCGCGGGACTCGCGGAAGGCTCGCAGTGCGTTGGGGAAGGGCTCGAGCGCCCGGTCGAGGATGCCGAGCGACCTGGCGATCGTCAGCCCGTAGTTGGTCATGGGGACGTCCGCCTGCCGGGCGCGCAGGAGGCGCGAGAGCATCTCGCGCCGGTTCCCCATGCAGCTGCCGCAGTGGACGACGAGGGCGTAGCGGGAGAGGTCGTCGGGGAAGTCGCGCCCCTGGACCGTCTCGAACTCGAGCGGGACGCCGGTGTGCGCGCGGAGCCAGCGGGGGATCTTCACCCGGCCGATGTCCTCGCCGACGGGGTGGTGCGTGCACGCCTCGGCGACGAGGATGCGGTCTCCCGCCTTCAGCCGGTCGATCCCGGCGGTGCCTCGGACCATCTCGACGAGGTCGCCCTGGAACCGGGCGAAAAGGATGGAGAAGGAGGTCAGGAGGACGCCGCGAGGCGTCTCGTCGGCGACCTGGCGGAACGCCTGCGAGTCGGTGACGACGAGGCGCGGCGGCTCGCGGAGGAGGGCGAGGGCCGCACGCAGCTCGTGCTCCCGCACGACGACGGAGATCACGCCCGAGTCGAGGAGGTCGCGGAGCGCCTGGACCTGCGGCAGGATGATCCGGCCCTTCGGCGCCTCGGCGTCGATCGGCGTGACGAGGACGACGGCGTCGCCGGGGGAGACGAGGTCCGAGACGATGCGCCTCCCTTCGAGGAGGTCGGCCGGGGCGGCGGCGAGGAGCGCCTGGCGCAGCTCCAGGATGCCGGCGCCCGACGTGGCGACGGTCGGGACGGCGGGAATCCCGAGGCCGGCGAGGCGGGCGGAGAGGACGGCGTCCACCGGCCCGGCGTCGGCCTTGTTGAGGACGACGACGACCGGGGTCGAGCGGGCACGGATCTCGGCGAGAAGCTCCTCCTCGAACGGGCCCCACGAGGGCGCCTCGGCGACGAGGAGTGCGAGGTCGGTCCTCTCGAGCGCCTTGCGCGTCTTCGCGATCCGCTGCTCGCCGAGCGCCCCTTCGTCGTCCATTCCCGCCGTGTCGACGAAGAGGACCGGGCCGAGGGGGAGGAACTCCATCGGCTTCTCGACGGGGTCGGTCGTCGTCCCGGGGGTGGCCGAGACGATGGCGACCTCCTGCCGGGTGAGGGCGTTGAGGACGCTCGACTTGCCGACGTTGCGCCGGCCGAAGAGGCCGATGTGGGTGCGCAGGCTCCTCGGGGCGGTGATCATCACGACGCGTTCCCTCAGCAGTAGACGTCGCGCCGGCCGCTCTTGACCTGCGCGACCATCCCCGCGGACTTCTCCCGGAGGGCCGGCTCCATCTCGGCGAGCGTTCGCGCGATGCACGCCTCGCCTTCCCGGCGCGTCTCCTCCGAGCCGTAGTCGTCGAGGTACTCCTGGAACGTCGCGAGGGCGTTCGGGTTGCAGTGCTCCTTGATCTCGCCCGGCCTGGCCACGTCCATGAAGTCGGCGCCGGTCCGCCCGAGCCGGTAGCAGGCGGTGCAGAACGACGGGACGAAGCCGAGGGCCGCGACGTCCCGGATCACCTCGTCGAGCGGGCGGTGGTCGCCGAGGGAGAACTGCCCGGCGTGGAGCTCGTCCGGGCCGTCGTCGTAGCCCCCCGGGTTCGTCCGGCTGCCGGCGGAGATCTGCGAGATGCCGAGCGCGAACGTCGCGCGCCGCATCTCCGCGGTTTCGCGGGTCGAGAGGATGAGCCCCGTGTAGGGGACGGCGAGCCTGAGGATCGCGACGAGCTTCTGGAAGTCGACGTCGGAGACGGGATGCGTCGGGTGCGAGGCGAGGGCGGAGCCGGACGCGGGCTCGAGGCGCGGGATCGAGATCGTGTGCGGCCCGACGCCGAAGGCCGTCTCGAGGTGCTCGACGTGCTGCATGAGCGCGAGGAGCTCGAAGCGCCAGTCGAAGAGGCCGAAGAGCGCTCCGATCCCGACGTCGTCGATCCCCGCCTCCATCGCCCGGTCCATCGCGGTGAGCCGCCAGTCGAAGTCCGACTTCCTCCCGGCGACGTGGACCTTCCCGTAGGTCTCGCGGTGGTACGTCTCCTGGAAGAGCTGGTACGTGCCGATCTCGGCGTCTTTCAGGCGGACGAACTCCTCGTGCGAGAGAGGCGCGACGTTGACGTTGACGCGGCGGATCTCTCCCGGCCCGCTCGACGTGGCGTAGACCGTCTCGATCGCTTTCAGAACGTAGTCGAAGCCGTCCTTCGGGTACGCCTCCCCCGCGACGAGGAGGATCCTCTTGTGCCCCTGCTCCTCGAGCCAGCGCACCTCGCGGGCGATCTCCTCCTGGGTCAGCGCGCGCCGCTCGAGCTCGGCGTTCCTCACGCGGAAGGCGCAGTAGAGGCACTCGTTCCCGCAGAGGTTCGAGACGTAGAGAGGCGCGAAGATGACGAGCCGCTTCCCGTAGATCGTCTCCTTCACGCGCCGGGCCGTCTCGAAGAGCGCGGCGAGGAGATCGGGGTCGGTCACGCCCGAGAGGACGGCGAGGTCGCGGCCGCGGAGCCCCTTCATCTCGAGTGCCTTCGCGAGGAGATCTCGCACTTCGCCGGTGTCCGGCCGGGCTGCGGATGCGAGGAGCCGCCAGGCGGCCTCGTCGTCGATACGGACCGCCGCCCCGGACCCGGTCGTGGAACGGACCATGAACGCCCCCTGAGGCCCTCGATCCCGCGGGGACCGGGCCATCGGGTATCTTGCTCCTTCGAGGGGGGCCGGGTCCAGTCGGACCCGCCGCCCGCGAGGAGGGTCGTTCGTGGGGCACGGTCGGGGCCCTGGCCGTCGGCTGGGCCGCTCCGGGATCCTGACGGCGCGTCAGAACCCGACGCGCGTCGTCAGGACGGCACCGTACGCGCCGTCGTTCGAGCGGTAGGTCCCCGCCACGTCCAGCCGCGCCTTCGCGCTCCCGAAGCCGAGCCCGGCCGTGTAGACGTAAGGCTTGTCGGGGGCCTCGAGGTTCACGGTCAGGCCGCCGCGGAGGTCGAAGCTCCCGAGGGTCAGCTCGACGCCGCCGCCCGCGTTCCGGCTCAGCTGGCCCTCCGCGAGCGTCTCGTTCGTGCTCAGGTCGAGGTCGCCCGCGACCCGCAGGTGGAGCGATTTGATGTGGACGGAGGCGCCGACTCTGGTCTGCTGGCCCACGACGACCGACGTGCCGCGATCGACGAGGGGGGCGACGTCGTCGTTGAAGGGGAACTGCGGGCGGTTGACCCCCTTCATGACGCCGCCGAGCCGCAGGAACCCGATGTTGATCACCGCGCCGACGTCGTACGAGAAGCGGTCCTTGGACCGCACCATGCCGCTCGCTCCGCGGCGGACGAACGACGAGAGCCTCCCGATGTCGGTCGTGAAGGCGCTCTCCTCCTTGATCCCGGTCGTCCCGCGGGAGTAGCGGCCGGTGACGCCGATGACGAGCCCGCCGTCGAAGAAGGGCATCGCCCGCGACACGGCGTAGTCCTGGAGGGTCAGCGACCGGAAGGCGACGACGGAGTCGTTCCAGGCGAAGCTCGTCGCGGGGTTGGCGCTGGACTCGACGTGGACGAGATCGGGCCGGGCGACCGCCGCGCTCCAGGCGGTCGAGCCGATGGAGATGCCCCAGTTGCCGACGGCCGTGACGATCGCCGCCCGGCCGTCGCCGAGGACGCTCGTCCCCGGAGCGGAGAGGGCGAGGAGATTCGCGCGGACGGCGGCCGCATCCGGAGAGCCGGGAGTGGCGAGCTGGACGGGGTCGTAGCCCGTCACCCCTTCCAGCAACGGGACGAATCCCCCGCTCGAGATGGCCATCTCGCCATAGGCGGCCGAGCCCCCCTTTGCGGCGGCGTTGAGGAGCGCCGGGTTGTCGACGAAGCTCGCGGGGTCGTCGCCGAGGCCGACGCTCGCCCCGCCGAGGGCGACCTGCCGGGCTCCGAAGGGGGCGAAGGGCATCTGGGCCGCGGCGGGACCTGCCGTCAGGAGGATCGCGGCGGCAGAGAGAACGACGGACGCGGGGAGGAACGGGTTCGAGCGGCTCATCTCTGCCGCAGTGTAGCCGCCCGGCGGGCGGAGACCGGGCGGACGGGGCGGCTGTGTAAGATCCGTCGCGATCCCGGCGGCTCTCACGCGTGTCCCCGGGGCGAGAGAGCCCTCCGGAACCGGGAAGAGCGAGGGCACTCAATGGCAAACGGACAGAAGGGCCCCTGGATTCAGCGCGGCGCCTCGATCGCGGCGGTCTTCTTTGCCGCCGCGGCGGCCTTCGCTCCTGGGCTTCGTGCGGCGGACCCCGGCTGGCCCCGCGAGATCCGGGGCGACGCAGCGACGATCATCCTCTACGAGCCGCAGGTCGAATCGATGAAGGGCGACCTCCTCAAGGCGCGCTCGGCGTTCTCGCTGACACCGGAAGGGAAGACGGAACCGGTCTTCGGAGTCCTCTTCGCGACGGCCCGGATGCGGACCGACCGCGACGCCCGGACGGCGACCCTCGTCTCGGCGACGATCGACCGGGTCCGCTTCCCGGAGATCACCGAAGGCCAGGAGAAGGAGCTGAAGGCGCTGGTCGAGGCGGAGGTGGGCCAATGGGAGCTCGTCGTCTCCCTCGACAGCCTCACGGCTCTCCTCGCCGCGGCCGAACGCGAGCAGAAGACCTCCGAGCAGCTCGCCTCCGAGCCCCCGAAGATCCTCGTCGAGAAGCAGCTCGCGGTCCTCGTCCTCATCGACGGCGAGCCGAAGCTCGAGACGATCGACGGGACCTCGCTCCAACGGGTCGTCAACACCCCCTTCGCGATCCTCTTCGACCCGAGGGCGAAGGCCTTCTTCCTGTCCAACGGCGAAACCTGGTACGAGGCCCCCGCCGCGACCGGTCCGTACTCCGTCGTCGCGAAGCCGCCGGCCGACGTGGCCCGGATCGCCGAAGCGGCGAAGAAGGACCAGCAGGCGGAGGAAAAGGAGCAGGGGATCACCGGGAAGCCGAAGCCGGCCAGGCCTCCGAAGGTCGTCGTCTCGACCGAGCCCGCCGAGCTTCTCTCCTTCGACGGCGAGCCGAGCTACGTCCCCGTCACGGGCCTGGCGGACCTGCTCTACGTCTCCAACACCGAGTCGAACGTCCTCAAGGACCTCCAGAGCCAGCTGACATTCGTCCTCCTGTCGGGGCGCTGGTTCTCGTCGAGATCGCTCCAGGGGCCCTGGACCTTCGTCGGGGCCGACAAGCTCCCCGCGTCGTTCGCGAAGGTCCCGGAAGGGTCGCCCATTGGAGACGTCCTGCCGTTCGTGGCCGGTACGCAGCTCGCCGAGGACGCCGTCCTCGACGCCGAGATCCCGCAGACGACGGCGATCAACCGGGCCGAGGCGAAGCTCGACGTCTCTTACGACGGAGAGCCCGAGTTCGAGGCGGTCGAAGGGACGTCGCTTCGGCACGCGAAGAACGCCTCCACTCAGGTCCTTTCCTCCGGCGCGAACTACTACGCCTGCGACCAGGGCGTCTGGTACGTCGCGGGCTCGCCGAACGGCCCCTGGGAAGTCTCGACGGAGCGGCCGCCGGACGTCGACCGGATTCCGCCGGCGAGCCCGGCCTACCAGGTGAAGTACGTCTACGTCTACGACGTGACTCCCGAGGTCGTCTACGTCGGCTACACGCCGGGGTACTACGGGACCTACGTCTGGGGGCCGACGATCGTCTACGGGACCGGCTACCACTACCGGCCCTGGTACCGCCGCACCTATTACGGCTGGCCGGGAACGTGGGGCTTTCACGCCCGCTGGAATCCCTGGTACGGCTGGTCGTTCGGCTTCGGCTACACGGCGGGCTTCTACAGCTACGGGTCGGGCTGGCACGGGCACTGGAGAGGGGGCCGGCCCCACTACGGGCACGGCGGCTGGTATGGCCCGTCCGGGTGGCGTCCACCTTACTGGGGTCCCGGGTACCGGCCCGGGCACGTGCACAACAACATCCACATCAACGTGAACAACCGTCCCGGGTACCGCCCCGGCGGCAGGCCCGGCAGCGGCTGGCGTCCGCCCCGTCCCTCCAACAACCTCTACAACCGCCCGCAGAACAGGATGCGGAACGCTCCGGACAGACGCGTCCCCACGCGGGAAACACGGGTCGACCAGCGGCCGGCCACGCGGCCGGCCCCCCGGCCGGGCGGGACGGGGACGAGCGGCGCCCGCCCGTCCACGCCGACGCGCGACGTGCGGCGGCAGCCGCCGGTGGCGAAGGGGAAGCCGAACGACGTCTTCGCCGGCCGCGACGGAAACGTCTATCGCCGGGACAAGGACGACTGGAGGACGCGCGAGAAGGCGGGCTGGAGCAGGCCTTCGAGCGGTTCCAGCTCGGGTACGGCGGCTCCCAGGCCCGCGCCCTCGCGCGACCTGGACCGCGACTATTCGGCGCGGCAGCGGAGCAGCCAGAAGACCCAGGGCTCCCGCCCCTCCTCCGCGGCTCCGCGGCCGGCTCCTCGGTCGGCCCCGCGTTCTGCCCCGTCGGCCTCTCCGGGGCGTTCGAAAGGCGCACCCGGGGCAACGGGGGCCAGACCCCGCGGCTGACGTCCGGCCGCACACCCGGAGAAGAGGTTCGGACGCGCCCACGGGCGCGTCCGAACCTCTATGATCCCGAAGGCCCCTCCGGGCTCCCGGCGTGCCGGGTCGAGCCCACCGGAGCGAGTCGCGAAGCAGCGCAGAACTGAGGAGGCACACCCCCGATGGCCGAGGCCGCGAGAGAGAACGGGCGCACCTTCCGGATGCCCCACACCCTGGTGATCGTCGGAAGCCTCATCGTCTTCGTCCTCGTCCTGGCGTGGCTCATCCCCTCGGGGACCTACCAGACGGTGGAAAAGGCCGGGCGGATGGTGACGATCCCGGGGACCTACCAGCAGGTCGAGAAGGTCTGGCTCGGGCCGCAGTGGCTGATGCTCGCGCCGATCAAGGGGTTCCTCGACGGCGCCCTCATCATCTCGTTCCTCCTCCTGATCGGCGGCGCCTTCAACGTCATCCAGGCCACCGGGACGATCGAGTTCGCGATCCGGCGGATCACCTCGGCGCTCGCCACGCACCCGCACCTCACGAAGCTCGTCATACCGGTCCTGATGGTCGTCTTCTCCCTCGCCGGATCGGTCTTCGGGATGGCCGAGGAGGTCATTCCGTTCGTTCTCATCACCGTGCCGCTCGCGATCTCGCTCGGGTACGACTCGATCGTCGGTACGGCGATCCCGTTCCTCGGGGCGGCCGCGGGCTTCGGGGCCGCGTTCTTCAACCCGTTCACGGTGGGGATCGCGCAGGGCCTCGTCGGCCTGCCCCTCTACTCGGGCCTCGGCTACAGGGTCCTGACCTGGTTCCTGACGACCGGCGTGATGGTGGCGTGGGTCATGGTCTACGCCGCGCGCGTCAAGCGGCACCCGGAGAAGAGCCCCGTTTTCGACCTCGACCAGCAGCGCGAGAAGGCGGATTCGAACGTGAACGCCGTCGAGCCGTGGACGGTGCGACGGGCCCTGGTCCTCGGGATCTTCATCTCCGCAATGAGCGTTCTCGTCTGGGGAATCCTGCAGAAGCAGTGGTTCATCGAGGAGATCGGAGCCCTCTTCCTCGCGATGGGCCTCGTGATGGGGATCGTCGGGGGGCTGAAATCGAACGAGATCGCGACCTCGTTCGTCGCGGGCGCCAAGGACATGGTCACCGTCACCCTCATCATCGCCTGCGGCCGGGCGCTCCTGATCATCGCCCGGGAGGCGAAGGTCCTCGACACGATCCTCTTCCACGGCTCGGGGGCCATCTCGCACCTGCCTTCCGTGGTCGCGGCGCAGGTGATGTTCCTCGTCCAGTGCGTCATCAACTTCTTCATCCACTCCGGGACGGCCCAGGCGGCGCTCACGATGCCGATCATGGCGCCGCTCGCCGACCTCGTCGGCCTGACGCGCCAGACGATGGTCTTCGCCTACCAGCTCTGCGAGCTGATCAACCCGATCCTCCCCACGTCGGCCGTGACGATGGGCGTCCTCGGCATGGCGAAGATTCCGTGGGAGAAGTGGGCGCGCTGGTTCCTGCCGCTCATGCTGTCGCTGATGGTGCTGTCCTTCCTCCTTCTCATCCCTCCGGTGCTGATGAAGTGGGGACCGTTCTAGCAAGCCCGTGCCGCCGGCCAGCCCGGCGGCCGGAAAGGCCCTGCCGATGAAGCTCCTCGTGCGTTGCGCCTTCCTCGCCCCGTTCTGCGCCGTGATGGCCGCCGGTTCCGGAGAGCTGCGGGGTGCCGCCGCCGCGGAACTCCCCGAGGACCACCGGACGCTCGCGACGTCCACGTCCTACGCGGGCCTGGAGGCGTTCCTGGCGAGCGTCGACGGGAAGGGGCCGGTACGCGTCTCGGTCGAAGGGAAGACGAAGGAGGGGCGCTCGCTCTTCCTCGTCCACGCCGCCCACCGCGCCGACGCGCCGTTCCGGATCCTCTTCTACGCCCAGCAGCACGGGGACGAGCTCTCGGGCAAGGACGCGCTCCTCTACCTGATCCGGGACATCGTGCGAGATCCGGCCAGGCTCCCCGCGGACGTCGACCTCTGGGTGATGCCGATGGTGAACCCGGACGGGGCCGAGGCGGGGAAGCGCAGGAACAGTGCCGGCTCGGACCTGAACCGCGATCACGTGCTGCTCCTGCAGCCCGAGACGCAGGCGCTCCACCGCGTCGCGCGGCGGCTGAAGCCGCACCTGGCGGTCGATTCGCACGAGTTCGGACGCGACTCGAAGGAGTGGACGAAGAAGGGGTGGGAGAAGTGGGCCGACATCACGATGGACGGCCTGAACAACCCGCACTTCGACGCGGGGCGGATCGCCGCCGCCCGCCGCTGGGTCGACGAATCGGCCGAGGCCGAGGCGAAGGCGGGACACGGCTTTCTCCGCTACTGGGTCGGCGGCGCACCGCCGGACGACGAGCAGCGCCACTCGGCCCCCGATACCGACGGCGGCCTGAATGGCATCGGCGCGTACGGCGGGCTCTCGTTCATCATCGAGGCGGCGGTCCGTCACGAGTCGAAGAACCCGTCCGCCGACCTCGGAGCGCGGGTCGACGCGTACCTCGTCCTCTTTCGCCGCTTTCTCGAGGGGGCGGGGCGCCGGGCCGAGGACCTCGCGATCGTCGAGCGCGCGCGCCGTCTCCCGCTCCCGGCCTTTCTCCCGTCGGACGCCCTCTGGGTGAACCCGGGTGGAAGGGTGATCGAGTTCCCCGTCGTCGAGGTCGCGACGGGAAAGGTCCTGAAGGTCCCCACTGCGAACCTGATGACCGAGGTCGCGGTGAAGCGGAGCGTCCCGACGCCTCTCGGCTACGCGGTCGATCCGAAGGCGGCCGGCGAGATCGGGGCGCTCCTGACACGGCACGGCATCCCGTTCGAGACCCTCGCCGCGCAGAGGAAGGGCGTGACCGAGACGTGGACGCTCCTGCGCGTCGAGGAGGAGTTCGACGACGTTTACAGCCGCTACGGCGGACGGACGATCGTGAAGCGCGGCGACCGCCGCGAGGCCGAGCTTCCGGCGGGGAGCCTCTACGTACCGCTGGAAGGGGAGGGCGCGCTTCGCGCCGCCATCCTCCTCGAGCCCTCGGCGATGTACGGCCTCTGGCAGTATCCGGCGTTCCGTCCGCTCGTCGGCGCCGACGGGGAGATCCCGGTCCGTCGCGTTCTGAGGGCGGCGGCCCCGGGGGCGGCGGCGCGATGACGGCCGGCGAGGCGAACGCTCCCTTTCCGCTCGAGGCCGAGCGGATCCCGCCGATCGGGAGAATCGACCTCCTCCTCGTCCGTCTCCCCTTCGTCGCGCCGTTCTCGATCAGCTCGGCGACGTGGACCTGCAAGGAGGCGCTCGTGCTGCGCGTGGAAGGGGGCGGGGCGGTCGGATGGGGCGAATGCGTCGCCGACCCGGACCCGTTCTACGCGGCCGAGACGACGACGTCGGCGCGTCACATCGTCTCCGAGTTCCTCCTGCCGCTCGTCGAGCCGGGAATGACGCTCGGAGAGCTCGATTCGCGGTTCTCCCATGTCCGCGGGAACCGGATGGCGAAGGCGACGTTCGAGAACGCCCTCGTCGACCTCGTCGCGAAGGTGAAGGGGGTCCCTCTCCACGAACTGCTCGGCGGGCCGCGGAAGAGGATCTCCTCGGGAATCAGCCTCGGGATCCAGGAATCGCCGGCGGACCTCGTTCGAGAGGTGGAGGCCGCCGTCGCGAAGGGTTACCACCGGGTGAAGGTGAAGGTGAAGAGGGGGAAGGATGTCGACTACGTGGCGGCGGTGAGGGAGCGCTTCCCCGACATCCCTCTCATGGCCGACGCCAACGGCGACTACCGCCTCGAAGACGCCGCGCACCTCGCGCGCCTCGACGCCTTCGGCCTCACGATGATCGAGCAGCCGCTCTCCTACAGCGACTTCTACGAGCACGCGGCGCTGCAGAAGCTGCTGAAGACGCCTCTCTGCCTCGACGAGTCGATCCACGACCTCTCCGAGGCGAGGGCTGCGATCGAGCTGGGAGGCTGCCGGATCCTCAACCTGAAGCAGGGTCGCGTCGGCGGGCTCCTCGAGTCGCTCCGGATCCTCCGGCACGCGGCCTCGGCCGGCGTCCCGGTCTGGTCGGGAGGCATGGACGAAACGGGGATCGGGCGCGCCGTGAACATCCACCTCCAGACCCTCGACGGCTTCACCCTTCCGGGCGACACGTCCGAAACGAGCCGCTACTTTCACGAGGACCTCGTCGATCCGCCGGTCGTCCTGGACGCCGAGGGCTACATCGACGTGCCGGAGGGAGCGGGGATCGGCGTGACCGTCGTCCCCGAGCGCCTGGAGAAGCACTCGCTCCGGAGCGAGAAGCTCCGCTGAGAGGGCCGGATGGAGGTCCCGGGGCGGGACGGGGAGAGCTGGAATGAGAATGGTCTTCGTATCCGCCGCATTCCTCACGGCTCTTCTCGGAGCGGAGGCCGCCGGACAGCCCGAAAGGGCGGCCGGGTCTTCTCCGGAGGCGAAGGCGGCGCACCCCGATTTCGTCCTTCCCGGTCCCGCGGAACCGTTGCCGGCGCCGCTGCGTGCCGCCGTCGACGCGTTGCGGTCCGAGGCGCTCGCGGCGCACGTGAGGTTCCTCGCCTCTCCCGCCCTCGAGGGGCGCGGCCTCGGGAGTTCCGGCCTCGACGCGGCGCTGGAGTACGCCGCCGCGCAGCTCTCGCTCGCGGGCGCGGCGCCGCTCGGTCCCTCCTACTTCCAGCCGGTTCCGATGCGCGAGATTCGCGAGGTGGGAGGGTCGGTCGAGGTGGAGCGGCGAGGGGGCGAGTCGCGGGAGACCCGGACCTTTCGCCACGGCGTCGACGTCGTCCTCGCGCCCCAGACGGCGCGGAGCGTCGCCGCCCCGGTCGTCTTCGCGGGCTACGGCATCCGCGAGATCTCACCCGCGCGGGACGACTACCGCGGGCTCGACGTGAAGGGGAAGGTCGTCGCCATTCGCGAGGGTCTCCCGCCGGGGGAGGCGTGGAAGACGAAGGCCCTCCGAAGCCGGTACGCCGACGGCGACGGGGAGGAGCGCTGGGACGAGAAGGTGAAGACCGCGAAGGCGCTCGGAGCCGTCGGAATCCTCGCCGTCGAGGGCGAGGAGTGGACCGCGCGGCTTCTCGGCAAGGAAAAGCCCGCGACGTTCGCGTTCCGCTCCGTCGGCGAGGGCTCGTCCGCGGAGCCGCTCGTCGTCCGCTGCTCCCCGGTCGTCCTCGAGGCGCTCCTGGGCGCTCCTCCGAAGTCCGAGGAGGCGCCGCGGGCGCTCGCCGGCGCCGTGGCGACCCTCCGGGCCACCGGTGTCGAGCGGCTCGGGCTGAGCCGGAACGTCGTCGGCGTCGTCGAGGGGACCGATCCCTCGCTGAAGGGCGAAGCCGTCGTCCTCGGCGCCCACGCCGACCACCTCGGACGCGTCGACGGCGTCGTCCATCCCGGTGCGGACGACAACGCCTCGGGCACCGCCGCGCTCCTGGAGATCGCGCGCGCGTTCGCCTCCGCCCCCGTCCGGCCGAAGCGGACGCTCGTCTTCGCCTTCTGGACCGGAGAGGAGGAAGACAAGATCGGCTCGGGGCACTGGGTCCGGCACCCGCTCTGGCCCCTGGCGAAGACGGTCGCCTACCTCAACTTCGACATGGTCGGCCACCCCTGGCTCGCTGCGGAGATCCGGACGCTCGTGACCGACGCCGGGCTGCCGGACGCCGAGGGCCTTCTGGGGCGAACGAAGCCGGAGGAGTTCGTCGAGCCCGGAGTGGCGAGCTGGGCGCCGGAGCTCGGGCCGGTCCTCGCGCGCGCCGGACGGAGCACGGGCCTCACCCTCCACCTCGACTGGACCGAGGGCGTGAACGGGGGAAGCGACTATCGCGACTTCGCACGGGCGCGCGTGCCGTTCGTCCGCTTCTTCGGCAACTTCCACCCGGCGTACCACCACCCGGGGGACACGCCGGAAGCGCTCGACGCGGACCAGGTCCGCCGGGTCGCGCGCCTCGGGCTCGCGACGGGCTGGTTCCTCGCGGACCGCTGAAGACGGCCGCGAGGCTCCGGTCCGGCCCGCCGGGCCGCCTGCCTATTTCCCCGTCTGGCTGAAGAGACGCCGGAGGAACGACGCCTCGGGCGGGCAGCTGCAGCGCTCGTCCTTCGGGACGTTCGCGAGGGCTTCTTCGACGTGACGGCCGCAACCGGCCCACGTGGGCTTTCCGCATCTCTGGCAACGAACGGGATGACACATTGGATAACTATATCGGCATGTGGTGATTGATGTCAAGCGCCGTAAGATATCGGTCCGTCCTCCGCCCCTCCCTTCCAGAACCGCCCCGATGGAGGAGACCGTGATGAGAATCCGTTCCGCCGTCCTCCTGGCTCTTCTCGCATCCGGATCCGCCCTCGCCGTGAAGCCGGACAGCCCCGGATGCAAGGACCACCCGCTCTTCCCGACCCGCATGCCGAACTATTCCCTCGCCGCCTGCGAGGTGAAGGAGTTCGCGTCGCACCCGTTCCGGCTGCAGAAGGGAAAGACGCACGTGGTCGAGGGGAAGTACACCTTCCTCACGTACTCGGTCGACGACCGGAAGGACGACCAGACGGGCGTCGCGGTCGTCCGCAACTACGAGAACGCCCTGAAGAAGATCGGGGGAACGGTTGCCGACTCGGTCCCGAACTGGTGGATCAACGGCTCCGTCGTCGTCGACGGGAAGGAGGTCTGGGCCGAGGCCGAGAGGGGCAACGGCAAGATCTGGCTCCGGATCGTCGAGAAGCAGGCGATGACGCAGCACGTCGTCGCCGACGCCGCCTCCTTCCGGGACGGCCTGAAGGCGACCGGGCACGTCGCCGTGGAAGGAATCTTCTTCGACACGGCGAAAGCGGTCGTGAAGCCCGAGTCGGCGCCGGCTCTCCAGGAGGTCGCGAGGCTCCTGAAGGACGACCCGTCGCTGAAGCTCTGGGTCGTCGGCCACACCGACTCCGTCGGTGCCGTCGACGCGAACATGAAGCTCTCCCAGGCGCGTGCCGAGGCCGTCGTCGCCGCTCTCACGACGGCGCACGGCATCGCCGCCGCCCGCCTGAAGGGCTACGGCGTCGGTCCGCTCGCCCCGGTCGCGTCGAACGATGCCGAAGACGGCCGCGCGAAGAACCGCCGCGTGGAGCTCGTCCGGCAGTAGAAGGGGGCGCGAAGTGACCCTTCCTCGTCCTCGTCCTTTCGGCAACGAACTCGTCTTTTCCCTGACCTGCCGGCTCGGTCGTCGCCGTTCCGGCGCAAAGGAGGATCCGCCGGATGAACGCAAGCAGAACCCCGGTCCTGGTGGAAGGAACCCGAAATCTCTCGCCGCTCGTCGCGCTTCTGGGGGCGCTTCTCCTGCTGGCCCCGGCTCTGGCCGCGGGCGAGTCCCAGGCAGACGCCACGCCGGGACCCGGAACGGCGAAGACGGCGGCTGCGGGAGCCGTGGCCGGCGTACCGGACGTCCCCCTCGTTCTCTACTGGGACGAGGGGAAGGAGGTGCTGACCCGGACTCCGATCCCGGGTGCGACGACCGTCGTCCTCTCCGTCGCGGAGCGAAGGGCTCTCCTGCGTTCGGACTCGGGGCTCGAGCGGCGCCGCCAGGCCGAGCCGGGAGGGGGAGAGGTCGTCGACCTTCAGGGTCGATTCCAGAGCGTCTTCGTCTCGCTCGTCGATTCCACCGGGAAGCTGAGGATCCTCTGCCTCGACGCGGAGCCGAAAGCCGGCGCCTCGCCGTCGGAGCCGACGGGAGGATCCCGTGGCCGCTAGCGGCGGGCGAGGCCTCTTCCCGCTCCTGGCGTTCGTCGCCGGCTTCTCGCTCCTCGCCTCGGGAACGGCGCCGGGGGCCAACGTGAACCTCGTCAACAACGACGGCGCCGGGGAGGGCTTCAACGATCCGACCCCTGTTGCACCGGTCGGCGGCAACCCGGGCACGACGATAGGCGCCCAGCGGCTGAACGTCTTCCAGGCGGCCGCCGCGGCGTGGGGCGCGCGGCTGAACAGCCGGGTCACGATCGTGGTGAGCGCCCAGTTCAACCCGCTCACCTGCAGCGCCTCCAGCGCGGTTCTCGGATCGGCCGGGCCGACGACGGCCCACGCGAACTTCACGGGCGCTCCGTTCGCCTCCACGTACTACATCCAGGCGCTCGCCAACAAGCTGGCAGGCTCGGACCTCAGCGTCGTCAACGCGGACATCTCGGCCCAGTTCAACTCGCAGATCGGCACGACCGGCTGCCTGGAGACCTCCGGCTGGTATTACGGGCTCGACCACCTCGCGCCGGCGAACCGGATCGACCTCTTCGGCGTCGTCGAGCACGAGATCGGTCACGGCCTCGGCTTCGTCTCGCTGGTGAACACCACCACGGGGGCGAAGTTCAACGGCCTCGACGACGCCTACATGCGCAACCTCGAGGACCACTCCCTCGGACAGAACTGGCCGGCCCTGACGGACGGTCAGCGCCTCGCCTCGATGATCGACAACGGAGACCTGCACTGGACGGGGATCGCGGCCACGGCGCAGACCGGTGCCTTCAGCTCCGGGGTCGCGTCGGGCCACCTGCGGATGTACGCCCCTTCCTCGTTCACGCCGGGCTCGTCGGTCTCGCACTGGGACACGGCCCTGTTCCCCAACGAGCTGATGGAGCCGAACTACGTGGCGGGTTCGGCGATCCTGGCGACGGACGAGCTGTTGACGGACATCGGCTGGGGGGCTCTGAACATGGACGCCGTCGTGGCGAGCCGGATGTTCACGCTGCCGCCCTGCCGGGTCGTCGACACCCGGGACCCGGACGGGCCTCTCGGCGGCCCCGCGCTCCCGGCCTCGGGGGGGGCCGATCGCGCCTTCCCCCTCGTCTCCGGCGCGTGCGGGATTCCCGCGAACGCGATCGCCCTCTCGGTGAACGTGACCGTCGTGAACCCGGCGGCCTCGGGCGACGTCCTCGTCTATCCGGGAGACCGGACGGCGCCCGACGTGGCGAGCTCGGTGGCCTTCCTCGCGGGGAAGACGCGGGCCGCGGTGACGGTCGTCCGGCTTCCGAACGACGGGACGGCGACGGTCAAGGCGCGAAACCGCTCGGGCGGGACCGTGGACTTCCTGATCGACGTCAACGGCTACTTCAGGGTGGTCCCTTAGGCAGGGGAATCGTCCCGCCGCGGCCGAGGGGCCGCGGCGGGACGGGATTCCCTCTTCTTCAGGGTCCTGGAGCCGGCAGCACCACCTCGCCGTACCAGCCCTTCCAGGCGATCTTCGTGCCGTAGGGGGTCGAGAGCCTCTGCAGGAGGTCGACGATCTCCTTCGCCCGCTTCGTCGACGCGAGGCGCGGGACGCCGTAGAGAGGACCCTCGTCGTCGATCGTCACGGGGATCACCTCGAGCCTGCGCAGCTTCCCGTCCCGGTACGTCATCCGCGCCACCACGCTCTCCATCACCTCGCGCGAGTCCCGCCGGTCCCAGACGGAGACGTTCGGCGGGCGCGCCATCTCGGAGTCCCGCTGGTGGGGGAGGTCGGTGGGGATCGCCTTCGGGGTCCGGTACTGGTAGATGAAGTTGCTGAGGCTGTAGAAGATCGGCTTTCCGTCGCGGAGCTCGATGCCGCGCAGGACGTGCGGCCCGCTCCCGAGGACGGCGTCGGCACCGGCGTCGATCGCGCGGCGGAACGGGATCTCCTCGTTCGGGGGAGTGGTGTCCTGGATGCCGTGGACCCGCGAGTGGCTCACGTCGTGGACGTGCAGCGAGACCATCACGGTGCCGTTGCGCCTCTTCGCGAGGAGGACGTCCTCCTCCATCGCCTTCACGTCGTCTTCCTGCGGCCCCTCGATCGCCTCGACCCTGCCACCCTCTCTCGCCACGAGGATCGTGGCCGGGTCGATCGTCGCCAGGCACGGCCCGGCGGGATCGGCGCAGCTGTCGCGGTCGGTCCAGTAGCGCATGTAGGAGAGAAGCGCCAGCTTCGTCTTCTGCCCCAGCAGCTTTTTCGTGCCCGGCTGGTGCGCCTCGGCGAGCGTGCGGCCCGCCCCTGCGTGCGCGATCCCCGAGAGGTCGAGCGCGCGGAGGCACTCCTTCAGCCCTTCGGGCCCGAAGTCGAGCGCGTGGTTGTTCGCCATGCTCACGAGGTTGATGCCGGTCGCGGCGAGCTCCCAGGCGAACTCGCGTCCCGCGCGGAAGTTGTAGAAGGGTCTCTGCAGCTCGGGGCGGTCGTTGAGGGAGAACTCGAGGTTCCCGATCGCGACGTCCGACTCCTGCAGGATCCGGAGGAGGTTTTTCCGCTCCGGCTCCTTCAGCTCGCTGATCCGCTCGTTGAAGATCATGTCCCCGACGGCCGTGACGATCACGTCCCCCGGCTCCTCGTGGAGGAGCGCCGCGACCCGCGCGTCCCAGTCGACCTTCTCCGGGGCCTCCACCGGCCGCACCCGCCGCTCGTAGACCGAACGTCCCTGATCCCACCCCTCCGCCGCAGGCGGAGCGCCGAAAGCGGCCGCGCCGAGGACGAGAAGGGCAAACGGTGCCAGGCGTGAAATCATGTATTGTTACCTCACTCGAAAATAATGCACGAATTCACGCCTGGCACCATTTCGGGGAGTGGGGTGGCGCCAGCTCGGGGACTGGTCATTTGGCGGCTCCGACGGTTCTCGTGCCCAGGTCGTAGGTCTCGCCGGGGAGGAGGAGGTGGAGCTTCAGGGCGTGGACTCCGAGGAGGTCCTGGCCGGTGTCGCCGGGCTGGCGGGAAACGGCCGCGGCTCTGGCGTCGAACACCATGACGCCGCTCCTGCCGAGGACCTGAAAGGTGCCGTCGGGGCGGACCCAGATCGCGGTCTCCTCGTCGACGCCGACCCCGAGGAGGCCGGGGTTCTCGAGGACGAGGGAGAGGAGGCGGTTCTCGCGCTGACGCCGGATGAAGTGCTGGTCGACGACGACGCCCGGGGGGAGGAAGCCGAGGCCCCGCCAGGTCTCGACGCTGCGCGTTCGGATCTGGGAGAAGTCGCCCTCGCCGGTGATCATGACCTCGCTCTGGCAGGCGGTGCCGGCGGAGGTCCCTCCGACGACGGCGCCGGAGGCGTACGCCGCGGCGATCGCGTCGCCCACGGGAGTCCCGAGAAAGGCGTTGGTGATACGGATCTGGTCGCCGCCGCCGAAGAAGACCCCGCGGGCCTTCCGGGCGAGGGCGGTCCAGTCGGCGCGCCCGGCGTCGGCCTTCCTGCGGATGTCGAGGGAGACGGCATTCGTGCAGCCGTACTCCTCGCGGAAGAGCTTCTCGTAGTAGGCCGCCGCGTCGGCTTCGGAGGAAGCCGTCGGGATCATGACGATCGGGGCGTCCTTGCCGCCGGCGAGCTCGATGAACTTCCTCATGACCTCCGGGGGCTTGTCGCCCCCGCCGATCAGGACGAGGTGGCCGGTCTGGGCCGGAGCCGCCGCAGCGATCAGCGCGAAGACGAACGTCAGGAACGCGGTGCGGGAGAGGTGTCGAATCACGTGACCTCCGACGAAAAAGGGGGGGCGGCCTCTCGGCCGCCCCCCCCGTGAAGGTGCCGGGTGGGGGGGGCTAGAAGATGAAGCGGAAGCCGGCGCGGATCTGCCGCGGCGACTCGATGGTGTAGGGGTCGCCGTAGTTGCTCGCCTTCGTCCAGGTCTTCCTCGAAGAGCGCGCATCGTAGGTGCCCCAGCGGTTGTAGTTGTCCAGGACGGTTCCCTTGTTCAGGGCGTTGAAGAGCTCGACGGAGAGCTCGATCTTCGTGGCGGCGGCGAGCTTCAGGCCCCAGGCGAGCCGGAGGTCGACGAGGTGCCGGTCGTCGAACTGCTCGGAGCCGCGAGCGACGAGGTTGATGTCGCGTCCGACGCTGCTGTTGTAGTCGAGGCCCCTGTTGACCCGGACGTAGGGGGTCCAGTACTGACCGGAAAGGTAGGTGTACTGGCCGCTGGCGACGATCCCGAGGGGGAGGTCGACGGCGCCGGAGAGCTTGAACTCCCACTCGCTGTACGAGAGCGCCAGGCGGCCGTCGTTGTTGGTGTAGCCGTTCTTGTCGCGGTACTCGTTGGCGTACCCGCTGTTGCTCGAGATGTTGCCGTTCAGGTCGGTCCAGACGAGGGAGGACCGGAGCTGCCAGCCCTGGGAATAGCGCTTCTCGAAGCGGAGGATGGCCGACTGGTAGTCGCGGTAGGCACCGTTGTTGGTCGTCAGGACGAAATCGGTCGGGGAGTTGAGGATGTAGATGGGCAGGTCGCCGCCGGTGAGCGGGTTGTTCTGCGCCGTGGTCATCGTGTAGTCGTCGTTCACGTTGACCATGGCCATCATGCTGCGGAAACGCCGGTCGATCAGGTCGACCCCGAGGGAGACGTCCTTGCCGAGCTGGTGCTCGAAGGTGAGGATCGACTCGTCCACGTACGGGTGGTTGACCTCCCCCATGCTGGCGGAGATGAACGTCGGCGTGTCACAGTCGGTGTACGCCTCATCGTCGTAATTCCAGTAGCAGTCCTGGTCGGGGACGGCGACGTTCCCGGAGGCTTCGCGGTCGTAGAGGTACGTGAACATGCCGCCGTGGTAGCGGCCCCAGTGGGCCTTGACGGCCGAGCGGCCGTTCCCGAAGACGTCCCAGACGAGGCCGACGCGCGGATCGAAGAAGTCGACGCTGTAGACGTCGGCGTTGCCGAACCCCTCCTTGAATCCGGCCTTGTAGTTCGTATACCTCACGCCCGCGTTGACGGTGACGCGGCTGAGGCGCATGGAGTCCTGGGCGTAGAGGACGATTCCGTTCTGCTGGCCCTGCAGGTTGTACTCGCCCCAGCCCCGCTCGATGTAGTAGGGGCCGCAGGAGGGGTTCTGGAAGTACTCCTCGAGCCCTCCCTCGCAGTCCCCGGAATAGTCGTAGTAGGTGAACCCGCCGTTGCGCAGCCACTCGTCGGAGGCGCTGGCGTCCTCGTAGGAGCCGCCGATCTTGAAGGAGTGGGAGTCGTTCTTGCCGAAGAGGCCGTCCTTGAAGAGGCTCCAGGAGGCGTCGACTGTCACGTTGTGACGGTGGGTGAGGTTGTAGATGTCCTGATTGACCCAGGCGTACCCGGAGTCCTCGTCGATGCGGCCCGGGGTGTCGAAGCCGTTGTACGGAAGGGCGTCGTCCCCCGTCGTAGCCGGTGACCTTCAGGTTGAGGAAGTTCGACGAGTTGATCAGGTGCTCCGCGTTGAGGGCGAACGTCGCGTTGGGTCCGTCCTGCTTGTAGGAGGCCTCGGGAAGCGTGTACAGGCTGATGCCCCTGCGCTCCTGGGTCACCTTGTCGTACTCGCCCATCATGGAGACGCGGGTGCTCTCGCCCGGCTGCCAGGTGAGCTTCCCGAGGAAGCGGGGGATCTTGCGATCGGTGGAGTCGAGGGCGCCGACGGGCGTCGTGATCTGCTGCCAGTATTCGGCGGAAGCGAAGAACCAGAGCTTGTCCTTGGCGAGCGGTCCGCCGATGCTCGCGGGCGACGTCGGTGAACTTGAACTTGGCTTCGGCGTCGTAGCCCTCCGGGGCGTTGTCGGCAGTCCACTCCTCGGGCTGGTAGTAGACCTCGAGGCCGCCGTGGACCTCGTTGCCGCCCGACTTGGTGACGCCGTTGATGACGCCGCCGGTGTAGGCGCCGTACTCGGCGTTGGCGCCGAGCCCGCTGACCTGGATCTCGTCCATCCACTGGATGCTCGGGAGCATCCAGTATCCGCCGCCGCCGGAATCGGCGACGTTCACGCCGTCGATCGTGTAGGAGTTCTGGCGGGCGTCCGTGCCTCCGTAGGCGAGGATGGAGCTGCCGCTGCCGTTCCCGTAGAGGTTGACGCCAGGAGCCGTCTTGATGATGGCGTAGTAGTTCCGGGGAAGGGGAGCCTTCTCGAGGAACTCCTGGCCGAAGTTGTTGGAGACCTCGTTGGAGACGACGCTGACGAGGGGCGCCTCTCCGGTGACGGTGACCTCGGTCTTTACCGACTCGAGGCGCAGGGTCAGGTCGATGACGAGCGCCTGTCCGAGGCCGACCCGAACGTCGGGCTGCTGGACATTGCGGAAGCCCTGGAGCGCCGCTTCGACGAGATAGGTCCCGGGGGGGAGGGAGGGGAAGCGGTAGCCCCCGCGGCTGTCGGTGACCGTCGTCGCCTTCCCCTTCACGAGCGCGGCCGACGCGGCCGTCACCGAGACGCCCGGAAGCGGCCCTCCCTGGTCGTCCTTCACGGCGCCCTGCAGCGAGCCGGTGAGGGAGCCCTGGGCCAAGGCCGGGCCTTCGATGGAGAGCAGTAGCAGCAGGGCCACTCCGACGGCGATCAAGACCTTCCTTGGCATGACTCCTCCTTCATTGGGGGTGCCGGATCCGCCGGTACCCGAGCGCGTGATGACGTGACGAAAGCTCGAAAGGCCGCTCCGGCCCGGTGGTCGCGTCGTTCGGAGCGGACGCCGGCCGCTCACGGCTGGGCCTTCATGGCGGCGAGGAGCGTCCGCCCCGCCTCCTCGACGTGCCGCTTCATGGCCCGCGCCGCCCGCTCCGGGTCGTGCGCCGCCAGCGACGCGACGATCTCGGCGTGCTCCTCGGCGTCGGGTTCCTCTCGCTCGGGCGCCGAGCTGACGGCGATCTTCGGCACGTTGCTCCAGAGCATCGTGGGAAAGGCGGACCAGAGGTTTCCGAGGGTCCGCGTGAGGAACGGGCGTCGCGAGGCCGAGATGATCGTTTCGTGGAATCGCCGGTTCAGGTCCCGGTACTCCTTGAGGCGGGCCGGGACCTCGCACGCGAGCATCCGCTCGTGGAGCGAAGCGAGCTCCTTCAGCTCTTCCTGGGTGATGTCCGCTGCGGCGTGGCGGGCTGCCATCGGCTCGAGGACGGCCCGGCTCGCGTAGAGGTCCTCGGCGTCTTCGAGAGAGAGGGTGACGACGCGGATTCCGCGGTAGGGCACGTGCTCGAGGAGGCCTTCGGAGACGAGCTGCTTGAGGGCTTCGCGGGCCGGCGTCTGGGAAACGCCCTCCTCGCGGGCCACGCTCTCCTGACGCAGCCAGTCGCCAGGACGCCGCTTTCCCTCGAGAATCTCGGTCCGAAGCCGATCCGCAACCCACTGCCGAAGCTGTCGGTGACGCTCGGTGCCGGCTCGGACTTGCATGATGTTCTCTACATTATATATTTGTGATTCCGGTGTCACCTGGAATCGTATTTGCCTCAAAACAGGCGTCTTACGTGCGAGGTCCGGGCGGGGGCGGCGCCTCTCGCGGGCTTTCCCCAACCTTCGCCGGGGGAGTCTGCGACAGGGGTCGCCTCAGGGGAGCCGCTGCAGCCGCGGGTCCGCCGGAAACCGTTTCAGCGCCTCGCGGCGGAGCTCCTCGGCCCCGGCGCGGTCCCCGATCACGGCGAGAGTTCGCATTCCCTTCTGATAGGAATCCGCGTTCGGCACGGCCGCGACCATCTCCGCGACGATCCGCCGGGAATCGGCTGGCCGCCCGAGCGTGACGGAGATGACGGCGAGACCCACGCGAGCCTCGATGGACGCCGGAAAGAGCCGGATCTCCTCCCGGAACTCGGCTTCGGCGTCCGTGGGACGGTCCATCCGGGCGTAGATCTCCCCCCTGAGGGAGTGAAGACCGAAGAGCGGGGGCGGCGCTTTCACGCCGGAGTCTCCTGCCGCACCGACGACCAGGTCCGTCGTCGCCAGAGCCTCGGCCAGCGCGCCCCGCGCCACCTGGACCCGTGCGAGGACCACGAGGGCCCTGCGGCGCGTCTTTCCGTATCCGGCCGCCGTGCGTGCGGCCGCCTCGGCCCCGGCGAGATCGCCGCGGGAGAGGAGGACCCGGGCCATCACCTCGTCGGCGGCCGCGTCCCCCCGGTCGCGCGCGAGCTGGGCGTGGCGGGCGGCTTCGTCGACCTGGCCGATCTGAAGGCAGAGGTTCGCCACCGAAAGCAGCGGCTGCGTCGCCGTGGGGGGCGACAGCTCGACGGTCTTCTTTCGGGCCTCCAGCGCTTCCGTCGCGCGGCCCACCTCGAGGAGCGCCTGCGAGTAGAGCTCCCAGACGTCCGCCATCCGCGGGTTCTCGGCCAGGAGGCGCGCGAACAGCTCGAGCGACTCCTTCGGGTTTCCCGACTCGAGGCGTGCGACCGCCTGGTTCAGGAGGCGGATCGTCCCGATGGTGTCCTTCGGGTCGGGGAGCGGCCCCTCGGCCGCCGCGGCACCGGTGCTCAGGTAGCCGAGGGCCGCGAGCCGCTTCTTCTCCTCCGCGTCGACCGCGGCCGGGGCCTCGAAGGCCGCCCGCCTTTTCCCGAGCTCGATCCGGAAGGAGCGGAACGGGTCGGGCGTCCCTCCCGAGAGGTCGTTCCGCTGGCCCGGGTCCGCCACCAGGTCGTACAGCTCGGGCCGCGGGGCCTCGATGTACTGGAACCGTCCGTCGAGGAGCGAGGCGAGCTCGCTCCAGCCGAAATGGGTCCGCGGGAAGACGGTCTCGGCGAAGATCCGCCGCTCGGGCCCTTTCCCGCCGCGCGCGAGGTCGGCGAGAGAGACGTTCCCGGGGATCGCGGGCGCCCCGGGAATCCCGAGCGCCGTGCAGACGGTGGTGAAGACGTCGGCGAGCTGCACGGGGGACGGGACGGAGGAGCCGGCGAGAGCGTTTCCCGGGAGCTTCACGAGAAGGGGGACCTGGAGCGCCGCCCGGTAGAGGAAGACGCCGTGCTCGTCCTCGCCGTGCTCGCCCAGCATCTCGCCGTGGTCCGAGAGGAGGATCACGAGCGACCGGTCGTAGGCGCCCGCCTTCTTCAGGCGCTCGAGAAACGTGCCGACGATCGCGTCCGCCGTCGCGATCTCGCCGTCGTATGGGCTCTGGAACCGGCTGCGGAAGGCCTCCGCGGGCTCGTACGGCGCGTGAGGCTCGTAGAGGTGGAGGAAGGCGAAGAACCTCCCTCCGGCCACCGGAGCGAGCCAGCGGCCGAGAAGGGCCTCCGTCTCGTCGCCCGGCCGCTGGACGCGCCCCGTCGCCTCGTGCGTCCGCGTCGGCTCGACGCTGTCCTCGTAGAAGTCGAAGCCGCGGCCCATTCCCGTGCCGCCGCCGAGGACGACCGCCGAAATGGCGCCTCCGGTCGCGTAGCCGGCTTTCTTCATCAGCTCGGCCAGGGTCGGAACGTCCGGCTTGAGCCGGTAGCCCAGGTTGTCCCGCGCGCCGTGCTCGGCCGGGAGCCTCCCGGTGAATATGGAAGCGTGCGCCGGAAGGGTCAGCGGCGCGTGCGAGTAGGCCCGCTCGAATAGGATCGAGTCCTTACGGAGCGCCGCGAGGGCCGGCGTCTCGACCCCGGAATACCCGTAGAAGGGGAGGTGATCGGAGCGCAGGGTGTCGATGCTGACGAGAACGAGGGGAGCGCCGGGGAACGTCAGCGGCGCCGCGGCGGGCTTCCTCGCGCAGCCGACGAAGGTCAGGAGCGCGGCGAGGCCGGCGACGGCGAGCGGGGTCGTGGCTCTCTTCATCGGTCTCCTGCGGTGGCGGCGGGGGCGCCGGCCGAGCGGCACGTTACGAAAAATGGAGCCCCGGCGCCAAGCCGGGGCTCCGGACCGGGAGCGAGGAGGATTCCGCGGGCTAGAAGCGGAGCCCCATCGAGACCACGAAGGTCCGGGGCAGCTGGTAGCCGCGGGGGTCCGTCGCCTTGCCGAAGTTCACGCCTTTCTGGAAGTTCGCGCCGAGAGCCTCGCACTCGGCCGCGGTCGCGGTCTGCGGGCACTCGATCGGAGCCGTCGTGTACGGGTTGAAGTCCTTAAGGCCCGAGCTCGTGCTGCTCGAGTAGGAGACGGTCGTCGTGTTGATGTAGCGGAAGTCGCCGATGATCTCCTGGGCGTTGAAGACGTTCAGGACCTGCGGCTGGACGAAGAGCTGGACCGGCCCGAAGTCGTAGGTGTAGTTGAGCGCGAGGTCGAACCGGGTGACGTCGGGGGTCCGGAAGGCGTCGCGCGCCGTGAAGTAGTAGGTGCCCCGCGTCGGCGGCCTCACGTAGCCCGGGTTGTCGAGGTACTTCCTCTCGAGGACCGTCCCCACCGCGCCGTAGGGGACGCCGGTGTCGTACGCGAAGATGCCGCTCAGGCCGAGCGCGCCGAACGCCTTCGGCAGAGGGGCGTCCCAGGTGGCGTAGAGCCTCACCCTGTGGCGCTGGTCCTGCGCGAGATCGCCCGTGGGATAGGCCCAGCTCTCCCGGATGTACTCCGGGTACTCGAGGATGGACGACCGCGACGGGCCGCCCGACGCGGACTCGCCGACGAAGTTGCCGTAGGTGTGCGACCAGGTCCAGTTCCCGCCGACGTTCAGGCTGTCGTGAGCCCTGTAGGAGAACTGCGTGTTCAGCCCGACGTACGTCCTCTTGAGCGGGTCGGAGATGTTCTCGATGAGCCCGAGGTCGTACTCGTTGCCGTACTCGTCCGCCACCGAACCCGTCGTGAGGTCGCGGCGGGTGGCGTAGAAGTCGCCCGCCGTCCGGTAGACGCCGTCGACCCGGTAGGACGCGCGGGTCCCGACGGCGCCGTTCACGCCGACGACGAACTCCTGGGTATTGGGGGAGACGAGGCTCTGGCGAATCTGCCGGCTGATGCCAGGGGCGCTGGCGTAGTCGAACGGACCTGGCGGCATCTGGTTCGAGCCGGTGACGCCGAACCAGGTGAAGAACGCCCGCATCGCGTCGTGCGTGCTGACGAGGGGGGCGTCGGGGTCGGTGTTCACGTCGGGGCCCGTGTAGTACCACTGGAACGTGTAGGGGTTCCCGGCGCCGGTCGCGTCGCCGACGACACCCTCCTGGATCGCCCCGATGTACTTGGCGTAGCTCGCGCCGAAGCGGAGCTTCCCGTCGCCCTTGGGGTCCCACGTCACGGCGAGCCGCGGGCTCCACGCCTGGTCGTCGGCCCGGGTCAGGCCGGCGGTGTCCTTCGCGTCGTTCTTGTCCCACCGGACTCCGAGGTTGAAGGAGAAGGAGTCGTTGAGCCGCCACGAGTCGTTCAGGAAGACCGAGTGGGTCCGGATGTCGCTCGGCTGGGGAGGCTCGACGATCGGGTAGTAGGCGAGGTAGCTCGACCCGTCGAAGACGGGGTAGATGTTCCCGTTGTCGTAGATGCTGTCCGTCGCGTTGACGAAGAAGGCGCTTCCGGAGACGTAGTTGTTGACGTACCTGGAGCCGGCGAAGTTGTCGTAGCCAAAGACGATGTTGTGGGAGCCGAGGCTCTTCGTCGAGAGGAAGTAGGTTCCCTTGACGAGGATGTCCTCGTTGTCGCGCTTCTCGTCGGAGTCGGGGCAGCCCGTCCCGCAGAACTGGGGCGAGTTCCAGGTCTTGCCCGCGGCGAGGTCGTAGATGGGCGTCCCGAGGATGAGGTCGTTCGTGGAGGAGCCGTAGTCCTGGAACGTGAAGAGCCGCCGGGAGTACTGGGCCTCCACGAAGAGCTTGTCGGTGAGGACGCCGTTGTAGTTGACCGAGACGAGCGAGTTCGGCTGCTTCATCGTGAAGACGCTCGCGAGGTCGTAGAAGGGCGTCGAACCGTAGCCGAAGTTCGTGAACGTCTCGCTGACGTCCGTGTACGAGCCGACGAGCGTGTGGTTCTGGAAGGGGGTGATCGTCAGCTTTCCTTCGAGCCGCGTCTGCTCGTCGCCGAACGGGTACGAGATGCTCGTCGGGACCGAGGTCTGCCGCGTCACCGTGGTGTCCTGAAGGCGGCCGGCGGCGAAGAACCAGATCCGGTCCTTCCAGATCGGCCCGCCGAGCGTCGCCTCGTAGGTCGGGTTCACCTTGTCCTGGAGCTGGCTCGGCAGAGGCGTCTGGGCCTGCCAGGAGTCGTTGGCGAGGCTGACGCGCGCGGTGCCGCTGAAAGCGTTGCCTCCCGAGCGGGTGATCGTGTTGATGACGCCGCCCGTGAACCGGCCGTACTCCGCCGAGATGCCCGCCGTGGAGGTCGTCGTCTCCTGGATGGCGTCCTCGATGAAGAGGTTGTTCGGCGTGCCCCGGATGTTGTCGGTGATGACGACGCCGTTGACGGTGACCAGGTTGTCGAACGACTGGGCGCCCGAGATCGTGACCGCGCCGTTGGGTCCGTTGCTGTTGACGCCCGGCGCGAGGACGACGGCCGATTGCAGCGTCCGCGCCACGGGGAGCTTGTCGAGGAGGTCCTTGGAGTAGGTCGTCTGGGCCGACGGGCTCTCCGAGATCGTCTCGGCGGTCGCCGTGACGACGGCCGCCGTCGTCACGCCCGAGAGGCTCATCACGGTGTCCAGCGACGAGACCTGCGACGCCGCGAGCCGGATCGTCTTCGTGAGCGTCTGGAAGCCCGAGAGGACAAAGGTGATCGTGTACTCGCCCGGGGGGATGTTCGCGAAGACGTATCCGCCGTTCAGCGTCGTCGTCGTCGTCCGGAGCCCCTGGAGGTTCGGGGACTTTGCCGTGACCGTGACCCCCGGGAGCCCCTGTCCGTCAGAAGCCACCTTTCCCGACAGCGTCGCCGACGGGAGGGCCTGGGACAGGGCCGTGAACGCCCCGAAGAGCAGCACGACCAGGATTGCGGATGCAACCAGATGAGATCTCTTCACTTTTCGTACCTCTCCTTATTCGTCCGGAAGGCCCCCCGGTCGACGGCATCGCGAAGACTCCGGTGGGCGACTCGATCAGGCAGCCGGTGCGGCACGACGCGCTGTGCTCACCTCCTCCGTCACGCTTCAGGTGCTCCGGGGACCGCCGGAGACAACACCCTCGACCATTCGGCCGGAACCCGACCCGGAATGAAACCCGGCCCGAAGGGCTGGTTTCAGCATAGCCCGTTGTACGGGATGACGCGACGGACGGTTGCAGCGTTTCTTCGGCCCGGAGGCCGTGCCGTCAGGAGCCTTCGCCACCCGCCGCGAGGGGAGGCCGCACGAAGTCGAGCGGGCGTCGCAGAGCCTGCCGCAGGACGTGCCTCAGCACCCCGCCCAGCTCGCCCGCCTCCATCTCGTAGGCCCGCGCCGCGTTGTGGAGCGAGAGCGAGAAGGCGACGGCGAGGTTGAGGACGAACATGACGCCGATCCCCGCGAGGCCGCGCAGGAAGGCGCCGTCCGCGAACCACCCCTCGCCGAGGCTCGAGGCCGCGAGGGCGAGCTGCCCCGTGGAGAGCGTGACGTGCCGGACGTCGAACGGGATCCCGAAGAACCTGCCGACGGCGGGAGCGAAGCCGAGGAGGAAGCCGAGCGCGATGTTCGTGGCCCACCCGGAGGCGTTCCTCGACAGGCCGTCGGCGACCCGCCTCATCCGCCCGGCGCCGAAGACCCTCCCGAGGGGGTGCCGGGCGATTCCCTCCGGAAGGCGGTGGTAGGTCGACCAGTTCTCGAACCAGCCCCCCGCGAGGCTTCCCATCCAGAGGAGGACCCCGGTGAGGGCGGCGAAGAAGATCGTGCCGCTGTCGAAGGGGCTGAGGACGAAGAAAGTGTGGCGGGCCGTCTCCGGCTCGACCCAGGGCCGGCCGGCCAGGAGGAGCCAGCCGCCGACGAAGAACGTCGCGCCGGCACCCACGGCCGCCACGTTCGAGACCGCGGCGGCGAGCTGCGAGCTCGTGAGCCGCGCGAAGAACGTGGCGATCCTCTCCTCGCGATCCTCTCCCTTCGCCTCCCTCATGATCTGGGCGAGGGCGGCGGCCGTCATCGCCGGCTGCTTCGTGGCGAGGACGAGGCCGAACGCCTGCATCAGGAGGAAGCTGACGGCGTAGTTCAGGCCGTAGAGGAAGCTCTCCGGGAAGGCGGCGAGGTGCCACTCGTGGACCTGCATCTTGATCGCGGCCGTGAGAACGGTGAGCGCCCCGCCCCCCGCCGCGGCGAGCCAGATGTGCCGGTACTCGGACGGCGTCGCCGCCACATAGTGCTCCCCGGTCTGCCCGGTCCGGTCGACGATCTTCCGGTCGAGCAGGTGGAGATTCCACCGGACGAGGTGGAGGACGCTCCGGTCCTGGTGGGCGAGCTGGATGAGGCGGGCGAGGAGCCGGTGAACCGCGCGGGAACGCTCCGGGCCCTCGACCGCTCCCATGACGTCGGCCATCTGGGCGGTGCGCGTCAGGCACCGGTCGATCACCTGGAGCCCGAAGACGACGTCGATGCTGACGCCGAACTGCTCGAGGTGCTTCTGGATCGCACGGACTTCCTTGCGGCACTCTCCCGAGTCCTTGTGAAACGCCTGGAGCGCCGGACCGGTGGATCTTCCGGCGAGCCAGACGTCGAGGAGCGCGTCGCCCGATCGAAGGACCCGGTGGAAAGGAGAGGAGTAGACCGGACCGGGCGTCGATCGGGCGCGGAGGTCGCGGGAGAGCCCGTGCGCCTGGAGTCGTCCCAGGAGGAGCCGGAACCCGTCGGCGAAGGCCCCGGAGACGACCGACGCGGCCTCCTTCGAGAGGCCGTTCCCGACGAGGCGGACGAGGCGGTGAACGTCGGAGAGGGGGAGGTCGCGGAACCCCTCGACCTCGGAATCGGAACGGAAGAGGCGGTACACGATCTCGGAAAGGTCGTGCGAGTCGCGGGGAGAGGGAATGAGCCGGGTCGAGATCCGGTCCCCCAGCTCGGCGAGGAATCCCCGGTCGCTCGGGATGCCGACGTCCCCGAAGAGGGCCGTACCGTCGGTTTCGGCGAGAAGCGCCGAGAGCGAGGCGAGGAACTGCTCTCGCCTCTCGGGCGATGCCTCAACCGGCGTCGAGGACCGCCCCGATGGGAGATCGGGGCCCCGGGCCGGCGTCGGGCCCCCGCGCCTCGTGGATGAGCCGGACGAAGGCGTCGACGCGCTCCTCCGGGGCGGTGGCGGAGTGAAAGCTGTCGAGAGGGTCGTTCACGTGGGGCGCGAGCATAGCGTCTCCCGTCGAGGGCGAGGAGCCGGCCCGCGGGGGTGAAGACCCGTCACTGCCGGCGTCGCAGCCGGACCTTCGCGACGCGCCTCGGGGTGCTCTCGACGACCTCGAGCCCGACCTCCGACTCCTCGTCCACGAAGGTTTCGCCGGCGCCGGGGATGTGCCCCAGGCGGTGCAGGACGAGGCCCGCGACCGTGGCGTAGGCCGGGTCCTCCGGCAGCTCCAGGTTCAGGACCCGGTTCACGTCGCGGACGGAGGCCCGCCCGTCGACGATCCAGCTCCCGTCCTTCTCGGCGTGGATCGGCTCGGCTATCGCCTCCTTCTCGTGGAAGATCTCGCCGACGATCTCCTCCACGAGGTCCTCGAGGGAGACGAGGCCGGTGAAGCCGCCCTGCTCGTCCACCACGAACCCGAGCGGAACGTGCCGGAGCTGCAGCTCCTTCATGACGTCCACGGCCTCGGCGGATTCCGGGAAGAACGGGGCCTCGCGGACGATTCCGTCGAGGGGCGACCTCGCACCCTCGAGGAGCTTCAGGAGCACCTCCCGGGCCAGGACGTAGCCCTTCACCCCGTCGAGGCTCCCGTCGTGGACGGGGAGCCTCCCGAAACGGCACCTCTCGAGAGTCTCCCGGATCGCCTCGGGCGGGGCCGTGGCGTCGAGCGCGACGACGGCGGGACGGGGCGTCATCACCGCGCCGACCTTCAGGCCGTGGAGGTCGAGCGCGCGCGCCGCGATCTCGCCCGCCTTCGGGTCGAGTCCGCCCGCCGAGGCGGTCTCCTCGAGGAGCGTCTGGAGCTCCTCGCGCGAGAGGCGCGACTCCACGAACGAGGTCCGGTCGCCGAAGAGGCGCAGGATGAGGTTCGAGCAGCCCGTCAGGAACCTCACGACCGGGTGGGCGAGCCTCGCGAGAAGCGACAGGGGCCTGGCGATGGCGAGGGCGTACCCTTCCGCGTAGCGCATCGCGAGCGACTTCGGGACGAGCTCGCCGAGGACGAGCGAGAGGAAGGAGACGGCGACGACGACGAGTCCCAGCGCCGCGTCGTCCGCGAGCTTCCTGGGGACCCCGGCCCCGGCGAGGGCCGTGGCGAGCGGGGTGGCGAGGGTGGCGCCGCCGAAGGCGGCCGCGGCCGCCCCGACGACCGTGATCCCGATCTGCACCGTCGCCAGGAAGGTCTCGGGATTCGCGCGAAGGGCCGCCAGGCTCGCCGCGCCCGCCCGCTCCTCGTCGACGAGCTCGGCGAGGCGCGTCCGGCGCACCGTCAGGACGGCGATCTCCGCCCCGGAAAAGAGGGCATTCGCCAGGACCAGGGCGAGGATGACGAGAAGCTCCATTCCGCCCCGAGTCTAGCCAACTCCCCGAAACTGCGGGTGCGCGCCGGCGTCCCACGGTCGCATAATTCCCAATGTGCCGGCGAATCTGACACCGCCTTACCACGACGCCGAGGAGCGGTTCAAGGCGGCAGGCACGCACGACGAGAAGCTCGCGGCGATGAGGGAGATGATCGCGCTCCTCCCGAAACACAAGGGGACGGAGAAGCTCTACGCCGACCTCAAGAAGCGCCTCGCCAAGCTCGAGACCGAGGTGGAGCACGCCGCCCACGGGGGCCGCCGGGCCGACCCCGGCCACGTGAAGCGCGAAGGGGCGGGGCAGTGGGTCCTCCTCGGCGAGCCGAACGCCGGGAAGTCGTCTTTGCTCGCGGCCCTCACGCACGCGCACCCCGAGATCGGCGAGTACCCGTTCACGACGCGCGCCCCGCTGCCCGGGATGATGCCCTTCGAGGACGTGCAGGTTCAGCTCGTCGACACGCCGGCGGTCGCCGCGGGGCACACCGAGCCCTACCTCGTGAACCTCGCGCACAACGCCGACGGCATCCTCCTCGTCCTCGACGTGACCGCCGACGACGGAGAAGCCGCCGCGCGGCAGCTGCTCGACCTGCTCGAGCGGGCGAGGGTCTGGCCACTCCTGCGGCCCGTTCCGGCCGACGCCCCTCCGTTCCTGGCGGTGCGCCCCGTGATCGTTCTCGGGAACAAGTGCGACCTCGACGACGGGACGTTCGCCGAGATCGCCCGCGAGGCGATCGGGAAGGACCTCCCGTTCCACTCCGTCTCCGCTCTCTCGGGGGCCGGCCTCGACGAGCTGCGCCCGCTCCTCTACCGCGAGCTGAAGCGCGTGCGGGTCTACGCCAAGGAGCCGGGAAAGAAGCCCGACCTGGCGGCCCCGTTCGTCCTCCCGGAGGGCGCGACGGTCCACGACCTGGCGGAACGGGTCCACAAGGACGTCGCCGCGGCGCTGCGCTTCGCGCGGATCTGGGGGCACGCGAAGTTCGACGGGCAGCAGGTCGACCGGCACCACGTCCTGGCCGAAAGGGACGTCGTCGAGCTGCACGCGTAGGGCCGGGGCGGACGCGCGACGGGACGCGCGTCCGGGCGCGAGTTCCTCGTCCGCTATGCTCGGCCGATGGGGCTTTCCGGCTTCCGCCTCCTCTGCGTCTCCGCAATCGTCGCTCTCCCGCTCCGCGCGCAGGAGCCCTCCTGGCCCGGTCCCCGTCCTTCCGGGGAGATCCAGCTCCCGAATGGCCGGCTCCTGACGCCGGCGGGGACGCAGACTCCGGTCGGACCGTACCCCTTCGCCCTCTCGGTGACGCCGGACGGCCGCCGGATCGTCGTCGCCTCGATGGGCACCTCGGACCAGACCCTGCAGCTGCTGGACGCTGGCGACGGCCGGCTCCTTTCGTCGCTCCCCGTGGAGCACACCTGGCTGGGGCTGGCGCTGTCGCCCGCGGGGGAGCGCGTCTACGTCTCCGGCGCCAACCGAAGGGTGATCCTCGTCTTCCGGATCGAAGAGGACCGGTTCGTGGCCGACGGGACGATCCCGGTGGCGGGTCCGGGGGACGAGACGCGAAACGTCCTCCCGTCGGGCCTGGCGGTCTCTCCCGACGGCAGGTCTCTCTGGGTGGCCCGCATCCACGCCGGCGACGTCGTGCAGATCGACCTCGAGACGCGAACGATGGCGGCCCGCGTGGAGGTCGGCCGGGCGCCCTACCGCCCGGTCTTCTCGCGCGACGGACGGCAGCTGGCCGTCTCTCTCTGGGGGGGCGCGTCCGTCGCGCTCCTCAATCCCGCCGGCGCGAGCGTCCTGGCGACGGTCCCGACGGCGGACCATCCGTGCGACCTCGTCTTCTCGCCCGACGGCGCCTTCCTCTACGTGGCGCAGGCGAACCGGAACCTCGTGGCCCTGCTCGACGTGCGGGCACGCAAGGTCGTCCGCCAGGTCTCCGTCGCGCCCGGACCGGACGGGCCCGGGAGCGCCTCGGCGGAGGCGATGCCGGACGGCTCCACTCCCAACGCCCTCGCGCTCTCGAAGGACGGCGAGACCCTCTACGTGGCCAACGCCGACGACGACGCCGTGGCCGTCGTCGACCTGGAAGGCCCCCCGGAGAAGGCCCGCACGGCCGGCTTCGTCCCGGTCGGCTGGTACCCCGCTGCCCTCTCCCTGACGCCCGACGGCGGGACGCTCTTCGTGGCGAACGCGAAGGGGAGCGGCTCCCGCTCCAACGCGAAGGACGGTCCCGACCCGACTCGGGTCCACGGCGACGAGTCCTCCGGGCACATCAAACGGATGCCCGGCTCCGTCTCTCGCGTGCCGGTCCCCTCCCCCAGCGAGCTGCGCCGCCACACCGAGCGGGCGTACCGAAACCGGAAGCCGGCGGCCCGCGGCGTCTCCGGGGCCCGCGTCAGTCCGGTCGTGCCGCTCTCCCCCGGCGTCGCGTCCCCCATCCGAAACGTCATCTACGTGATCCGCGAGAACCGGACCTACGACCAGGTTTTCGGAGACCTGGAACGGGGCAACGGAGACCCGTCGCTGACGGTCTTCGGCCGCGACGTGACGCCGAACGCCCACGCCCTCGTCGACGAGTTCGTCCTCTTCGACAACTTCTACGCGGACGCCGAGGTCTCCGCCGACGGCCACAACTGGTCGATGGCCGGCTACGCGACCGACTACACCGAGAAGACGTGGGTCCCGTCCTACGGGGCCATGGGCTTCCCGTACGTCTACGAGGGAGGAGACTCGATCGCCGCTCCGACCGCGGGCTACCTCTGGGACGCCGCCGCACGCAAAGGCCTTTCCCTGCGCAACTACGGCGAGTTCGTCGGGCTCTCGCCCGAGAACCCCGGCTCCGGATTCGACGGCACCTACGAGGGGAAGACGGAGGTCCTCCGCGGGAGCACCTGCCCGTTCTTCCCCGGCTTCGACACGGACATCCTCGACAACGCCCGCGTCGACCTCTGGCTCAAGGAGTTCCGTTCGTTCGTCGCGAGAGGCGCCTTCCCGCGGCTCTCGATCGTGAGGCTCGGGAACGACCACACGGTCGGGACCAGGCGCGGAGGGAGGACCCCGAAGTCGATGGTCGCCGACAACGACCTCGCTCTCGGCAGGCTCGTGGAGGCCGTCTCGACGTCGTCCCTCTGGAAGGAGACCGCCATCTTCGTCGTCGAGGACGACGCCCAGAACGGGCCCGACCACGTCGACTCGCACCGGACGGTCGCGCTCGTCATATCGCCGTACACCCGCCGGGGAGGCGTCGTCGACTCGACCCTCTACTCGACGACCTCGATGCTTCGGACGATGGAGCTGATTCTCGGCCTGCCGCCGCTCTCGCAGCACGACGCGGCGGCGACGCCGATGACGAACGCCTTCGCGGACGTCCCGGATCCGGCTCCGTTCCGGCACCGTCCGGTCACGGTTCCGCTCTACGAGATGACCCCGGACGGGGCCCCGATGCAGGCCGAGTGCGACTCCTGGGACTTCACGAGAGAGGACGCCACTCCCGAGATCCCGTTGAACCAGGCGATCTGGAAGAGCGTGAAGGGTCCGGATTCCGAGATGCCTCCCCCCGTCAACGCGGCGTTCGTCACGCCGGCCGGACGGGAGGAGGACTGACGAGCCCCGGAGGCCGGGTCGAAGGAGAGCGTCAGCCCTTCTCGGCCTCGAGCGCTTCCCGCGCCTTGGCCAGCTCGGCCTTCTTGGCCTCGTCGACCTCCGGGTAGGCGAGGTCCATCTTCTCGAGGGCTTCGATCACCGCCGAGGCGACGACGAGCCGCGTGAACCACTTGTTGTCGGCCGGGACGACGTACCACGGGGCGTGGGGAGCGGCCGTGGCCCGGATCGCGTCCTCGTAGGCCTTCTGGTAGGCGTCCCAGCTCTTTCGCTCCTCGGCGTCGCCGAGAGAGAACTTCCAGTTCTTGTCGGGCTCGACGAGGCGGTCGAGAAAGCGCTTCTTCTGCTCCTTCTTCGAGACGTGGAGGAAGAACTTCACCACCGCGACGCCGTTGCGCGCGAGGTACCGCTCGAACGAGGCGATGTCTTCGTAGCGTTCGTTCCAGACCTTCTTCGTGACGAGCTCGGGCGGAAGCCTCTGGCCCGCGAGGATCTGGGGGTGGACCTTCACGACGAGGACTTCCTCGTAGTACGAGCGGTTGAAGATGCCGATCCGGCCGCGTTCCGGGAGGCACTTCGTCGTCCGCCAGAGGAAATCGTGATCGAGCTCCTCGGCCGAGGGGGCCTTGAAGGAATAGACCTGGCACCCCTGCGGGTTCACGCCCGACAGGACGTGCTTGATCGTCCCGTCCTTCCCCGCGGCGTCCATCGCCTGGAAGACGAGGAGGAGGGCCCGCCTGTCCTGCGCGTAGAGCTTGTCCTGCAGCTCGGCGAGAACCTCGACCCCCTTGTCGAGGAGCTCGGCCGCGTGGTCCTTCTCGAGCTTGAGGCCGGCGGTGTCGCCGGGGTCGACGTCCTTGAGGCGGAACCCCTTTCCACTCTCGACGCGGTAGTTTCGGGAGAACTTCGCGGCCTTGCTCATCTGTTCCTCCTCCGGATCGTCTTCATGGGTTCGGGAGCGGGGTCATTTCTCTCCGCCGGTCGTCTCCTCGACGTACGCCGAGCGCAGCTCGACGGGCGGGGTCTTCTTCTGCATCCGCAGGTTCAGCATCTCGACGAAGAGAGAGAAGGCCATGGAGAAGTAGATGTAGCCCTTGGGAATGTGCTGGCCGAAGCCGTCGGCGATCAGCATGACGCCGATCATGAGGAGAAAGGCGAGCGCCAGCATCTTGATCGTCGGGTGCTCGTGGACGAAGTCGCCGATGGCCTGCGCGAAGAACATCATGACGAAGATGGAGACGACGATCGCCGAGACCATCAGTCCGACCTTGTTCACCATGCCGACGGCGGTGATCACCGAGTCGAGGGAGAAGATGAGGTCGAGGGCGACGATCTGGGCGAGGACGGCGCCGTAGGAGCCGAACGCCCTCGTCGAGTTCTCTCCCTGCGCGCCTTCCAGCTTGTCGTGGATCTCGTGCGTGCTCTTGGCGACGAGGAAGAGCCCTCCGACGATCAGGACGAGGTCGCGCCCCGAGACCTCGTTGCCGAGGAGCGTGAAGAGCGGTTTCGTGAGCCCCATGACCCAGGAGATCGAGAGGAGGAGGAGGACCCGCGAGAAGAGGGCCAGCCCGAGGCCGATCCGGTAGGCGCCCTGCTGGCGCTCCTTCGGGAGCTTCCCGACGAGGATCGAGATGAAGACGATGTTGTCGATGCCGAGGACGAGCTCGAGGCCGGCAAGCGTCAGGAAGGCGATCCATCCCTGCGGGTCGGAGATCCAGTCCATTGTTTCCCTCTGCGGTTCGGTGTCCGGGCTGCCCGGAGTCTAACCGGCCGGCCGGGGATGGGGAGAGCGTGTGGCAAGTGCGCAGGAGACGGCAGCGGTGGCGTCGCTCTCCCGTCCGGGCCCGGGGCCCGCGACGAGTCGCACCTCGGCCCCGAGCTCGGCGAGCGCCCCCGCGAAGAGCCGGTGCATCTCGTCCCGCCGGTCTCCCCGGTCGCGCTGGCCGTCGGCCTTCCACGGAAGGTCGGGGGCGCAGAGGAGGTAGAGGTCGGCGCGCCGCTCCCGCGCGGCCTCCTCGACCCAGGCGGGGCAGCGCCCGTAGTAGTGCCTCGCGTAGACGACCGTCGAGACGAGGTCGGTGTCGAGCACGAGGAGCCGCGTCGCCCGTGCCTCCGCCGCGTCGGCCTCGGCGACCTGGCCCCGGGCGATCGGTTCGACGTCGCCCTCGTCGAGCGGCCTTCCGAGGGCGTCCTGGTAGCCCCGGCAGAACTCGGGCACGTACGGCGCCTCGAAGCGGGCTGCGAGTGATCGGGCGAGTGTCGTTTTTCCGGTGCATTCCGAACCGGTGACGACGACCTTCAGCGGCCTCAAGCGGCCTCCGGGAGCGGCTCCCCGGCCGCGACGGCCGTGAGAGAGCGTTTCCAGGCCTTCAGGCCCATGAGGCAGAGGCCGAGGAAGATGGCGTAGAGGAGCGCCGTGAGCCAGAGGCCCTTGGCGGGGTAGAGGCCGATGTAGCCGACGTCGACGGCGATCCAGAACCACCAGGTCTCGATCTGCTTCTTCGTCTGGAGCCACTGGGCGACGAGGCTGTAGGAGGTCAGCGTGGAGTCCAGGTAGGGAAACGAGGCGTCGGTGAAGCGATGGAAGCCGTACCCGAGAAGCGCCGCGAAGACGGCCCCCGCGACCGTCAGCCCCATGAGCGTGGAGCGGGGCGCGCGGGAGACGGTGAGCCGGCCGCCCCCCTTCCCTCCGTGGAGCCACTCCCACCACCCGTAGATGCAGACGAAGACGTAGACGACCTGCAGTCCCGTGTCGGCGTAGAGCCTGGCCTGCCAGCAGATGACGATGTAGAGGCTGACGTTGACGAGTCCCGTCGGCCAGCACCAGGGGCTCTCCTTGGCCGTCAGCCAGACGGCGAGAACGCCGGAGACGAAGCCGGCGATCTCCAACGGGCTCATCGGCATGTCAGAACCCGAGGTCCAGGACGACGGTGACGTTGCGGGTGGCCATGGGGAAGAAGTATGGGACCCCCGCGAGGTTCTCGGTCCCGGCCCCGTCGCGGGTGGCGTAGAGATAGCTGTAGCCGTTGGGCCAGATCCGCCGGTCGTCGAGGACGTTGTCGACGAGGAGCCGGAGGCGCGGGCTGCCGGTCTTCACGAAACGGGAGAGGTCGAGGCTCGCGGAGAGGTCGACCTTCCACCAGTCGGGCGTCGCGATCCCTTCCGCGTTCGTGTTGTCGAGCCACGACGCCGCGACGTAGCGCGCCCCGGCCCCGAGCGTCAGCCAGGGGAGCGGCGAGCCTTCAACCGAGAGGCTCCCGGCGAACGGGGGAGAGAGGACCGGCTCGACGTCCTGGAACGTGCGGCTCGTCGAGCCGCTCCATTCTCCCGCCTCGTCGTAGACGTCGTAGAACTGCGTCCAGGAGCGGATCCGGTTCCAGCTCCAGTTTCCGGCGAAGCGGACCGCGACCGCCTCGCGGGGCCGCCAGGCGAGGTCCCACTCGAGGCCGCGCCGGAAGCTGGAATCGGCGTTCCTGCGGATCGAGAGGCCGACCTCCGACTGCTCGCCCGTCAGGGCGATCTCGTCCCGGAACTCCATGTCGTAGAGGTTCAGCTGGGCCGAGAAGGGACCCCTCTTCCAGGCGGTCCCGAGCTCGAACGCGAGGACCTTCTCGGGTTTCACGGCGGTCAGGTCGTGGACGACCGAGGCGTTCTCCTCTCCGGACAGGAGGTCGCCGCGTCCCGGCTCGCGGCTCGTCAGGCCGGCGGAGGCGTAGACGGAGAGCGCCTTCCCGAGGTCGCGGCGGACCCCCAGCTTCGGGTTGAAGAAGGTCCACGAGACCGGCGCCAGGTCGACGCTCCCCTCGTAGCGGAAGCGGGCCCACCGGAGCTGCGCGTCGGCATAGACGTGCCACGGGCCGGATTCACGGGCGAGCTTGACGAACGTCGACGCCTCGCTCTTGTGCCCGTCGTTGGCGTAGCTCCGCGCTCCTCCGACGACGTCGCGGGTCCGCGTGCTGCCGAAGTCGCTCCCGTGGACGCCCCACGTGAGGCCAATCGGACCGAGGTCCGCCTTGTACGTCAGCGACGCCCCGAGGTTCGTCCAGTCGAGGCCGTATTCCCGGAGCGCGGTCCCCGAGGAGTTCCAAAGCCGGTACCAGCCCCCGGCGTCGTTCACGTAGAGCTGGCCCGCGAGGCTCGACGTCTCGCTCAGGAAGCGCGTGTACTGCGCCTCGACGAACTGCTGGCCGAAGCGGTCGCGGTCGTCGGGGGTGAGCGGGTTGAAGCGGATGTTCTCCTCGAGGATCTCCGGCTCGACGGCGTAGTAGGCCGATTGCGACGTCTCGCGGCCGAGGAAGCCGAAGAGCTTGAAGTAGCCCTCCGCACTCTCGTGAGAGACCCCCGCGTAGACGCTCGTCTGACGGATGGCGGAGTTGTCGCGGAAGCCGTCCGTCGCCTGGTACGACCCCCTCACGTAGGCCTTGAGGCCCGAGCTGCCGAGCCGGCCCGACTGGAAGCCGGCGGTGGCCCGCGCGGCCCCGAAAGAGCCGAGAGAGAACCGTGCGGTCGTCCCGGTCGATTCCGCCAGGTCGAGGCTCGCGAAGTTGACCGAGCCCGCGAAGCTCGCGACCCCCGCGGCGGAGGTTCCGACGCCCCGCTGCACCTGCAGGCTCTCGACGGAGCTGCCGAGGTCGGCAAAGTCGACGAAGTAGAGCGTGCCGTCCTCGGGCTCGTTCAGCGGCACGCCGTCCAGCGTGAAGTTGATCCGGGTAGGGCCGATGCCGCGCATCGAGACGTAGGCGTAGCCGTTCCCGAGGCCCGTGTCGGAGTAGTACGTCATCGACGGAAGGTCCGCGAGGAGGGCGGGCATCTCCTGGCCGACGTTCTCCTTCGCGATCTCCTCTCGGGAGACGTCCGTCTTCGTCACGGGTGTGTCCGCGTCGGCGCGGACGGCCTGGACGACGACCTCTTCGACGCGGCGGGGGAGCCGGGGAGGGTCCTTCTCGGCTGCGGCGGACTGTCGGGCGGGCGCCGGTACCGCGGTCGGTACCGCGGTCGGCACCACGGCCGTCGCGGTCCGCGGCTCGTCTTCCGGGGCGGCGTGCGCCGGGGCGGGCGCGAGGGCGCCGCCGAGCGCCAGGGAGATGGCCAGGAGGGCCGATGTCGCTGCCGAGGTGAAGGTCATGGAAGCGCCTCCTCCCCCCGTGCCCGGTGCACGGGGCGATCGAAGCGGATCCGTCGGGGCTCTCGAGGTTTGCGGAAGCATCCGCTTCCGTTTGCCGTTCCCTTCGCCGGTATGACCCGGATCAGGTTCGAGGGTTTGCTCTCAGGCCGGAATACCGGCCACCCCTAGGCATCCGTCAGCGGTGAATATGGGTTCGGGCGTCTCCCGTGTCAACGTGCCCCGGGGGCCGGCGTCAGGCCGCCCCCGCCTTCGCCTCGTCCCGGCGGCCCTTGAGCAGGGACGCGACCACACCCGCCGCCAGGATCAGGAGCACCACCGCGAGCAGGTAGAGGTTGAAGTTCTCGCCGAGCTGCTGCTTCAGCCACGTGTGGGTCATCATCTTGACGCCCACGACCATCAGCACGACCGCGAGGGAGACCTTCAGGTAGCGGAACTTGTCGATCATCCCGGCCAGGGCGAAGTACAGGCTGCGCAGGCCGAGGATGGCGAACACGTTGCTGGTGAAGACGAGGAACGGGTCGGTCGTGATGGCGAAGATCGCCGGGATCGAGTCGACCGCGAAGATCAGGTCGGTGAACTCCACCATGACGAGGGCCAGGAAGAGCGGCGTCGCCAGCAGGGCTCCCCGCCTGGCGGAGTCGACGACCGCGTCCGGGCCGACGGCCGCGCCCGGGGTTTCCGCCTCGTGCGAGGCGTCGGTCCCCGCCCTCACGAAGAAGTGCTCCCCGTGGAAACGCTCGGTGATCGGCAGGAGCCTGCGGGTCGCCCGGACGACGAGGTTCTTGTTCGGGTCGGTCTCGCCCTCCTTCAGGAGGAGCATCTTGACGCCGGTCAGGATGAGGAACCCGCCGAAGACGTAGATGATCCACGAGAACTCCTGGATCATCCGTGCGCCCGCGGCGATCATCGCCCCGCGCAGCACCAGCGCCCCGAGGATCCCCCAGAAGAGAACCCGGTGCTGGTAGATCGCGGGGACCGCGAAGAACGTGAAGATCATGCTGATGACGAAGATGTTGTCCACGGCGAGAGACTTCTCGACGAGGTATCCCGTCACGTACTTCACGACAGCCGACGCCCCGTCGTTGTAGACCGTCCCGAGCCCTTCCACCGGGACCGGACGCAGGGTCATCAGGTCGGGCGTCAGCCCGAGGCCCATCCAATGGTTCTCGTAGCCGGCGTAGATGAAACCGCTGAACGCGAGGCCGAGGGCGATCCAGAAGGCCGACCAGCCGAGGGCCTCCCTTACGGAGACGACGTGGACCTTCCGGTGGAAGACCCCGAGGTCGAGCGCGAGCAGCACGAGGACGAGTAGAATGAAAGCGGCATACATCCAGAACACGGCGAGGCTCCTTTCGTGGTCCGCGGGAGGTAAACGCAGCGGGGCGCCCGTCTATTCCCCCCCCGGGCCAGGTCTGCCTCGGCCGGGGTCTCGCGGAGGAGGGCCGCAGCTCGTTCTTCCTGTCGCAGGGCCTCCCGATAGAGGGCGACGCCTTCGACGGGGCCCGCGGACGAAAGAGAGGGCCCGCCCGGACGGTCTCCGGCGCGGGCCCCAGCGAATCTCCCTTACTTCGGCGGGAAGCCCGCGAAGAGCTGCGCGAAGACTTCGTTCACCTTCTGGTTCCGCTCCTCGGGCGTCGCGGACGTCGAGATCTGGTCCTTCGCGATGCCGCGCCAGACGGCGACGTCCTTCGCCTCGTCGACGAGGTCGACGACGAGCATTCCCGTGGGAATTTCGGTCACGGTCGTCGACTGCATCCCGCCGTAGCCGCCCCAGCGCCAGCCGCCCCAGCCGCCGTAGCCGTAGCCGGTGGTGTTGACCTGGGTCTCCTTGCCCGCCTGGAAGTGGACGTAGACCGAGAGGTCGCCCCCTTCCGGGAGCCGCTTGATGCCCTTCGCCTCGAGAGCCGCGGTGAGCGCGTTCGCGACCCTCTCCGCGGCGATCTGGTTCTTCGGCGGGGCTCCCTGCTTGAGCGAGAAGGTCTTGTAACTGGAAAAGTCCGTCCCCGGGGCGTAGTCGGTGCTGATCTCGAGGGTCGAGCAGCCGAAGGCTGCGACCGCGAGGATCAGCGTGGCGAGGCGTATCGGTTTCATCAGAGTCCTCCTTCGACGAGGGCCGAATGAGGAGATTTCAGCACGTTTCTCCACAGATCGGTTGCCGTTCCCGTTCCGGAACGCCCGTTTGCCGCTTTCCGATACGGACCTACTCCGCCTTTCGCCTTGCGGGTGCCGGAAACCACTGCGACGGCGGAACCACCTTCGCGGACTTCGGGTCGTCGAAATAGTGGGGCGACATGATCTGGACCCCGTGCTCGTTGAAGGCGTCCTGGATGCTCGCGTGAAGCGCCGTGAGGACGGCGATCCGCTCCACGGGCCTCTCGATGTGCGCGTTCAGCTCGTACTCGTCGTTCCAGGGCGTCGTGATCCTCGTGGCGAAGAGTCCCTGCGCGTCGGCGGTCCCCTCCACGTCGCCGATCCGGACGAAATCCCCGACCTTGAAGACCCGCGCGTAGAGGAGCATGAAGCCGCTGAATAGCTGGCCGACGATCGTCGTCGAACCGAGCGAGATCATCACGCTGAGGACGACGCTGACCCCTTTGAACGCCTCCGTGCCGCTCCCCGGCAGATAGGGGTACGCCATGATGAGCGCGAAAACCCAGAGGACCGAGGCCGCGATGCGCCGCGTCGGCTTCGCCGCCGCGGCGAGAGCCTCGGAGACCTTCAGCCGCCCCCTCCCTCGACCGCGTCGAAGAAGGCGTCCGAGTCCTTCTGAATCCGAACCCTCACGTCCGCCTTCTCCCCGAACGCCCAGAGCGTGCCGGAGAAGACGAGGCCGCCGTTCTCCCAGCTGCTCGTGGCGACGAGCGGCTGGAGCGCTCCCCGTCCGCCGTTCGTCATGATCTGCCGGAACCAGTACGCCTGGTACGCGTCGTAGAGATGAGGGTGTCGATCGTCTTCAGGCTGCCGACCGTCTGCCGGGAGACGAGGCAGCGGCCGTCGAGGTCGAGCCGCGACTCGCGGGTCCCCTTCGCCACCAACTCGGGGATTCGTCCGGCCTTGTAGACCTTCTCGGTGACCTCCCAGCGCCCTTCCATCCAGGCGGCCTTCTTCATGACGTCGACGGCCGTCAGGAGCTTCTGCTCGAGGGCGGGGCTCTTCTCCCGGCGCTCCTGCCACCGTTCGAAGAGCGTCGGGGGATCATTCGCCGACTGGGCTTTCACGAAGGGGGCCGAGAGAAGGAGTACGGCCGGAAGGACGCAGAGGACGCGGGCGGCTCTCACGATGTTTCCTCCTCGAAGGAGCGGGTTTCGGGACGAAGCGAAGTCCACCCGCGCGGATCGCCGCGCCAGGAACCAGGCGCCGCAGGCGGTCTTCATCGCCTGCTCCGACTCGCGCCTCGTCCCGAAGCGCCCCGGTGCTCTAGTTCGCGCGAGTCGGTGAGAGGGGCGGGACGACGTCGACCTTGTCCGCGACCTTTCCCTTCTCGGCGGCCAGGACGCGAACGCGGACGAGCTTCCCGGTTGAGACGCCCTTGCCGACCGTCGCGCCCGGCGCAAGCTTGTAGGTGTTCTCGACGCCCGTCCTCTGGAGCCGGATCGTCACCGACTTGCCAGGCTCCAGCGCCACGACCGAGCCACTCACGGTGATGTAGTTCGCCCCCGTCGTCGTGCCTTTGCCCGTCGGCGCGGGACCGATCGGGACGTTCGGACCTCTTGCGGGGACGCCCGCGGCGGAGCCGGTGACAACGGTCACGCCCTTGGGCGCGGGCCGGGGCGACGCCTTGGACGGAGCCGTTCCGTCGTACGTCGTCGTGACGGCGTACCCCTCCGAGTCCATCGGGAGAGAGCCGTCCGGCCGGACGGTTCCCTCCCTGTTTTGCTGGCCCGGCAGAGAGGGGGCCGTGACGTGCTGCGGGGCGGACTCCGGCTTGGCCGCCGGCGTCGGGGGGGGCTCGGCGCCGGCCGCGCCGGCCGCTCCGAGCACAATGAACGAGATGCCGAGGGACAGTCGGGCTGCTCTCATGACCAAAGTCTATCCCCACGCCCGACCTGACAAAGGCGAAGCGAACCTGCGCGCCGCGCCGTCCGGTCGCGCGGGGAGAGCCGTCCGGATTCGTGACAGAATCGCCTTACGGAGGCTGGTCCGGATGCATTCGCTCGCGACCGGGGGGGCGAGACGGCGCGGCCTTTCCGCGAGGGGGAGGCGAGGTCGGGGCGCGTCTGTCGCCCTCGCGATGCTTCTCCTGGCGCTCTCGTGCCGGCGGACGCCGGACGACGTGCTCCGCGTCGGCTTCGGGGCGGGCCTGTCGAACCTCGACCCGCACTTCGACAACACCATCGCGAGCATCGAGCAGCTCGGCAACGTGTTCGAGCCACTCGTCGCGCTCGACCCCGAGATGAAAGCGCGCCCCTGCCTGGCGGAGTCGTGGTCCAACCCGGATACCGTCACGTGGGTCTTCCGGCTCCGGCCCTCCGTCACCTTCCACGACGGCACGCCACTGACCGCCGAGGACGTCGTCTACTCGCTGACGCGGCCGCTTCGGGAGAAGGGCCTGAAGATCTCGGCGCGCCTCGCCACCGTGAGCGAAGTGCGGGCCGCCGGGCCCACCGTCGTCGTCCGGACGCGGTGGCCGAATGCGCTCCTGCTCGGGGACCTGGCCTTCGTCCCGGTCGTCCGCTCGGGCTCGACGAACGAATCGCTCCGGTCCCGCCCGAACGGCACGGGACCCTGGAGGGTCGACGCCTTCGATCCCGGCCGGAGCGTGCGGCTCCGGCGGCACCCGGGCTACTGGGGGCCGCAGCCGGGCTTCGGGAGCGCGTCGGTGGACCTCTCCCTCTCGTCCGAAGAGGCTCGCTCCGGCGTCGTCGCGAAGAGGTGGGACGTCGTCCGGTTCAGCTCGGCGGAGGTCGAGGCCCTCGCAAAGGCGGGCGACGTCTACTCCCTCGTGCGCTACCCGAACATCTTCCTTCGGTACCTCGCCTTCGACGTCGCCAGCGAAGAGACCCCGTTCTGCCCTGGCATTCCGAACCCGTTCCGCAGGCGCGAGGTCCGCGAGGCGGTCAGCCTGGCGCTCGACAGGTCCGTCGTCGCCCGGAGCGCGGACCCCGACGCGATTCCCGCCACGCAGCTCGTCCCTCCCGCAATCGTCGGTTTCGACCCGGGCTTGCCGCCCCTCGTGCAGGACGTCGCGCGGGCCCGGCGGCTGCTTTCGGAAGCAGGACTTCCGGACGGCTTCGACGTCGTCCTCCACCGGAGCGGATACGGGGCGGCCGCGGAGGAGGTGGCGCGTCAGCTGGGCGTCATCGGAATCCGCGTCACCGTCACCTCGCTCCCGAGGGCGGAGTTCTTCACGGCGCTGGACCGGAAGGAGCTGAGCTTCTGGATCGTCGCCGACGGTTGCATGACCGGGGACGCGCTAGAGATGCTCCTGTCGTCCTTCCATTCGCCGGACCCGTCTCTCGGCGCGGGGATCGACAACTACGGGAACTACCGGAACCCCGACCTGAACCGGGCGATCGCGGAGGCGCTCCCGCATTTCGAGCCCGAACACCGCCTGCCGGCCCTCCAGAGCGGGCTCCGGACCGCCCTCGCCGACGTCGCGTGGGTCCCGCTCTACTTCAGCAGGGAGACCCTCGTCGTGCGGCGTTCGCTCTCGTACCGGCCGGGGGCGGACGGGCTGGTCCGGCTGGCTGACGTTCGCCGCGCGCCCTGACCCGCCCGTCCCGTCGGGTCACTTCTTCGGCTTCGCCCCTTCCATGAACGAGAAGGTCCGGTACCTCGAGAAGTCGGTCCCCGGGTCGTAGTCCGTGTTCATCTCCAGCGTCGAGCAGGCCGCCATCCCCAGGGCGAGCATCGCGATCAGCGCGCGTACGTTCCTCATGGACCCTCCTCGCGCCACGATGGTCCACGCCCTCTCGATGCGCGATCCCGGGACGCTACAATCCGCCGCTCATGGATGCGCGCCCGAGGCCTCATCCCCGGCGATTCCTCCCGTGGGTCCTCGCGGCACTCGCCGTCCCGGCGTCGCCCGCCGCGGCCGCGACCGGGTTCTTCGACGACCTCCCGAAGCGTGGGTACGTTCTCGAGGAGTACTCGTATTCCGTGAACCAGGCCGGGGAGGGCGTGGCGCGCGAGGCGGTGGCGACGGTCCGCTTCCTGCGGCTCGCGCTCGACCCGGGAATCCGCGGGATGGCGCAGGACCTCTGGCCGGAACGGGAGATGCTGCTCGTCGAGCACGCCTCCGGCGAGCGCGTCGCCTTCGAGCGGATCGTCCGGCCGCCGCAGCCGAGGAGCCCCGGGGATCCCCAGCCGCGGGGCCGTGTCGGCCTCGAAGGGCCGCCGTGGAGGTCTCCGCCCGTGGAGAAGAGGCCGCCCCGGGGCCGGGCCGCCCGCGGGCCTGCAGCGGCGCCTTCCACGTCCTCTCCTCCGGCGGGCGCGACCTCCCGGTCGCCCCGGAAGAGCTGGGAGCCCCAACCGTCCGGGACGGGATCGCGCGCTTCCTCGAGGCGACGATCGGCGAGCGCGAGCGCGACCTCGTCACCCGGACGGTCCAGATCGCCCTCCGCGCCGGCCAGGCCCATGCGCTCCCGCTGGCGAGCCTCGACGTCCTGAAGATCCTCTTCCCGGGGCGGACGTTCGACCCCTGGCCCGGATCTCTCGTCTTCGAGGTCTCCTCCTCGCAGCTGCTCGACCCGGCCGCAGGGGGCTGGCGGTCCGTCACCGATTCCCCGGAAATCCTCCAGGGAGCGCCGCTCTTCTGATGCGAGCCCTTTCCCTCGCCCCCCTCGCCCTCCTTCTCGCCGCCGCGCCGGCCCTGGCGGAGCCCGCCCCGCCCGGGGCGAGCGTGCGGATGCTCCGGTTCACCGGCGAGAAGACGGGGAGCGCCGCCCTCGTGCGCCTGGAGAGAAAGTCCCCCGGGAATCCCGTCGCCGTCACCGTCGTCGCTGGCCGGAGGTCCCGGCTCTTCCTCCGCCGTGCGCAGTCCCAGCCCGGGACGACCGTCTACGAGACGTGGCTGGATTCGAGGCCCGGCGTCACCGTCACCCGCGGTCCGTCGGGGCCGCTCCTCCTCGAGGCGGGCGGATTCCCGCTTCGCCTCCACGAGGCGGATCTGGGCCTTCGCACCGTGCGCTGCTGGATCGGGGCTCTCTCCGCCCGGATGGAGCCGCGCCTCCTCTCCGCCGCGGCCGACGTCCGCGTCCTGAAGGAGTGGTCGGGGAAGGACCGCCTCACCGACGAGTTCCTGCCCGTCCGGATCCTCTGGACCGTCGGGGAGGATCCGGACTTCACTCCCCGCGGGGAATTGAAAGTGGAAGAGGGCCCGTTCGAGGGCGCTCCCTGGGACGACCTGGTCCGCGCGGCGTCGGACGAGCTCGGCAAGCCCTGAGAGGCACCGTCGCACCCCGGCTCGGGAGCGGGCTCTTCAGCGTCGTTCTCCTGGCGTCGGCCGCGCGGACGGACGGAACGGTGCCCCGTCCGCCCGGACCGCTCATCGAGCACCTCCTCGAGGCGCGGGCCGGCGTGCCGGGCGCCCGGCTCAAGGTCCTTCACCTCGGCGACTCGCACGTCGGGGCCGAGCCGCTCTCGAGCGCTCTGAAGGAGCTGCTCGGGGCGCTCGCGGGGGGCGACGGGGGCCCGGGCCTCTTCTTCCCGGGGCTCCCCTTCAACGGAACCCGCAGCCGCGGCGTCGAGCTGAAGCTCTCCGCGGGCTGGCTGCGGTCGTACGGGTCGGCGCCACTTCCACCTGGAGACACTGGGCTCTCTGGCGGTTTCGTCGAGGCGCGCCGGACCGGCGAGACGCTCCGGGTGGACGGACCTTTCGCGGCCCTCGAGCTCTTCCTCCTCCGGCAGCCGGGGGGCGGCGCGGTCCGCGTCCGCGTCGACGGGCGGATCGCGGGCGGCGTCGACCTCGGCGGAGCCTCCCCGGACCTCGCGGTCTTCCGCTGGTCCGGCCCCGCGGCAAGCCGCGTCGAGGTGGAAACGTCCGGCGCGGGGCCGGTGAGAATTCTCGGGATTTCCCTCACAAACGGGAGGCCCGGACTGGTCTACAGTCCGGCCGGCGTCGTGGGGGCACAGGCGAACGTCCTTCTCCGCTGCCGGGAGGAGCTTTTCGTGAGACAGCTCGCGGCCGATCCGCCGGATCTGGTCATTCTGGCGTTCGGAACGAACGAGGCGCGCGAGACCGCGTTCGATCCCGTCGTCTACGGGGCGACGCTCGAGACCGTGATCCGTCGAGTGCGGCGGGGGGCCCCGTCGGCGATGGTTCTCCTGACGGCTCCTCCCGACCAGGAGAGGACGACCGCGGGAGGCTCCCGGCCGGTCCCGGCGCTCTCGCTCGTCACCGAGGCTCAGCGGCTCGTCGCCCGCAGGACGGGCTCGGCCTTCTTCGACCTCCGGGAGGCGATGGGGGGAGCCGGAAGCGTCCGGCGCTGGATCCGTTCGACGCCCTCTCTCGCCCAGCCGGACCACGTCCACTTCACCACGGCCGGCTACGAGCGCCTCGCGCGGCTGGTCGCGGGAGAGCTCGCCCGGACGTTCGAGACCGGGCGCCAGCGCTTTGCGTCCGCGAGCGCCGGGTTGAAGGAGGCGGCGCTCGCCGCGCGGCCGGTCGTCCTCCCCGACGAGCTTCCCAGGCCGGCCCGGCTCGCCAGGAGCGTGCCCGCCGGCGGCGACGGAAGGACGGCGTCCTCCCGCACGGCGGGCGGGGGCGACCTGCACTCCTACCGCGACAGCAGCGGCCGGCTCGTCGTGACGAATCTCGGGGTCGCCCCGCCCAGGACCCCCGAGCTCGGACGGCGGAGCGTCGTGAAGCGATGAGGCGGTCCGGCACGCCATGACGTTCGGCGATCCGCTCACCCTCGTCTTCGTCGTTCTCGTCGCCGGAGCTCTCCGGCTGACGGGAAGCGCGGACCGCGCGCGCGTGGCCCTCCTGGCCCTGGCGAGCCTCTTCTTCTACGCCACCTGGAACCCGCTCTATCTCGTGCCCCTTCTGGCGACCTGCGCCGTCGACTGGGGCGTCGGCCTCGCTCTCGGACGGACGCAGAAGCCCCGCGCGAGGCTCCTCCTCGTGACGGTGAGCCTCGTCTTCGACCTCGGCATCCTCGCGCTCTTCAAGTACGGCACGCTCCTTTCGGACCTCGCGTCGCCCCGTGGCGGGGCGGCGGGGTGGAAGCTCGTCTTCGCCGTCGGAATCTCCTTCTACACGTTCCAGTCGCTCAGCTACGTGATCGACGTCTACCGGCGCGAGGAGGAGCCCGTCCCGTCGCTCCTCGACTACGTCGCCTACGTCTCCTTCTTCCCGACGATCCTCGCCGGGCCGATCACGCGTGCGCAGACCTTCTTCCCGCAGCTGCGGGCCGCTCTCGTTCCGCTGACCTCCGACGCGGGGGGGCGGGCGCTCTTCCTCATCGCCCTCGGGATGGTGAAGAAGTGCGTCCTGGCCGACACGCTCGCCACCGGCCTCGTGAACCGGGTCTTCGAGATGCCCGGCCTCTTCTCCTCCGCCGAGGTCTTCGTGGCGATCGTCGGCTACTCGGTCCAGATCTACGGCGACTTCTCGGGCTACAGCGACATGGCCATCGGCTCGGCGCTCCTCCTCGGCTTCCGCCTGAAGGACAACTTCAACGCGCCGTACCGCTCGGCCGACCTGGCGGAGTTCTGGCGGCGCTGGCACATCTCCCTCTCGACGTGGCTGCGCGACTACCTCTTCTTCTCGCTCCCGGGCAAGAGGCCGCCCAGCCCGATGCCCTACCTCAACCTCGTCATCACCTTCGGCCTCGGCGGGCTCTGGCACGGCGCCAGCTACACGTTCGGCATCTGGGGGCTGCTCCACGGCGCCGGCCTCGCGGTCGTCCGGTTCTTCGAGTCGCGGCGGCCCCGGGGCGCGCGACCGGCCCCTCCCGGCGCGCTTCGCCGCGCCGCCGGCATCGCGGCGACCTTCTCCTTCGTCACGTTTACCTGGGTCTTCTTCCGCTGCTCGACGGTCGAGCAGGCGGGCGAGCTCTTCCGCGTCCTCCTGCAGGGGACCTGGAGCCTCGGGAACGTCCCCCTCTCGGCGGCCGCGGCCCTTCCTGGCGGGGCTCCTCTCCCAGGCGCTCCCGGAGACCTTCCTCCCGGCGCTCGAGCGCCGGTTCTGCGCCCTCCCGGCCCCGGTCCAGGCGGCGAGCCTCCTCGCCGTGGCCGCCGGCGTGAGGCTCGCCGCGGGGCAGGCCATCGCACCGTTCATCTACCAGCAGTTCTGAAGATGGCCGCGAGACTTCAAAAGCCCCCCCGGACGGTCGCGACGATCCTCCTCGTCGCGGCGGGCGCGGCGCTGACCTATGCGGTGCCGCAGCTCGAGCGCTACCGCCCGATCCGGGCGGACCGGGCGGGAACGCTCCTGGCGTCGCCGTTCTCCGGACGGCCCACGGTCCCGCTCACGGTCCGGGTTTCTCGCGAGGTGGAGCCAGCCGACGCCGAGCCCGAGGTGAAGAAGCAGGACGGTCCTCCCGTCGCCGGCGCGCCCTCCGCAAGCCCGGGAGGAGCGTCGGCCGCGCCGTCCGCTCCTCGTCCGCCCGCGGCCCCGATCGACGACGCGCCGCTCGTCGGCCTCGAGGACCCGGCCGGCCAGCTCGAGAGCTTCTTCCGGAAGCTCGAGAAAACCGCAGGCGCCGAGGCCGGAGCGGTGACCCGCATCAGCCACTTCGGCGACTCTCCGCTCACCGGCGACCTGATCTCGGGGGACGCGCGGTCGCGCCTGCAGACGGCGTTCGGCGACGGAGGGCACGGCTTCGTTCTCGCGGGGCGTCCGTGGGCCTGGTACGGGCATCGCGGCGTCTCGATCAAGGCGTCCGGATGGCGCGTCCTCAGTCCGCTCCTGGCACCGGGCAACGCCGGCTTCCACGGCCTCGCCGGGGTCACCTTCTCCTCCCGCGGCGAGGCCCGGACGGAGATCGAGCTCGAGAAGAAGAAGACCTTCACCCGGCTCGAGGTGACGTTCACGAGGCAGCCGGGTGGGGGAACGCTCCTCGTCTCGGTGGACGGGGGGCCCCCGGACGCGGTCCCGACGGCCGGAACGGCGAGGGAGACGGCCTCCTATTCCCGGGCCGTCGCCGCCGGCGGGCGCGAGGTCGTCCTCCGCGCGAAAGGGGATGGCGACGTCGCGGTTCACGGCGTCGTTCTCGAGAACGACGGTCCCGGGGTCGTCTACGACGCGCTCGGCGCAAACGGCGCCTCGGTCCACTTCCTGTCCCTGCTCAATGCCTCCTCGTGGGAACAGGCCCTCGCGCTCCGCCGGAGCGACCTCGTCATCCTCGGCTACGGGACGAACGAGAGCGGCTACTGGGAGAACCCGGGGGCGCGCTACCGCCACGACCACACCGAGGTCATCGGCCGCATTCGCCGGGCGCTTCCCGAGGCGGCGATCCTCCTGATGGCCCCGATGGACCGCGGCATGCGCGGGGAGACCGGAGAAATCGTGACGATGCCCTCGATCCCGAAGATCGTCGAGGCCCAGCGGCTGGCGGCGCGAGAGAGCGGCGTCGCGTTCTTCGACACGTTCGACGCGATGGGAGGAGAAGGGACGATGGCCCGCTGGTACGACAGCGAGCCCCGCCTCGTGACGGGCGACTTCACCCACACGACGCACCAGGGCTCGGCGCGCGTCGCTCGCCTTCTCGTCGCGGCGCTCGAGGACGCCTACGCGGCCTGGAAACAGGCCCGGAGCAGGAAGCCGGAGAGCCCGGCCGCGCCGACGCCCCCGGCTCCCTGAAGGGACCGGCTACTCGCTCCGGCCGCTCCGCGCGGCGGCCTCGGCGCCGGGGCCCCGCCGCGCCGGTGCGGCGAACCACTGCTCGCGGGGAACGACCTTGGCGACCTCCGGGTCCGCCTCGTAGTTCGGCGAGGTGATCTGGACGCCGTACTCGTTGAAGGCGTCGAGGATGTTCGCGTGGAGGCCCGTGAGCGTCGTTGCGCGGGTCAGAGCGTCCTCGAGGTACGCGCAGACCTCGTATTCGACGTAGAAGTCGGTGAGGGACCTCTGGTGGACCCAGGGAGCGGGCTCCCTCTTCAGCCCCGCCGTCCTCTCGGCCGCCAGGAGGAGGAGCCCCTCCACCTGTCGCCACGGCGTGTCGTACCCGATCGTGATGCTCGTCCCGAGAACGATGCCGTTCGGGTCCGTCGCCTGGGAGTAGTTCTTCGTGATCTGGCCCGCGAGGACGGCGTTCGGGATCGTGACGGTCTCCTTCTTCAGCGTCCGGATCCTCGTCGCGAAGAGCCCGAGCTGCGAGACCGTCCCCTCCACGTCGCCCGCCTTCACGAAGTCGCCGACCTTCAGCGTCCGCGAGTACATGAGCATGAACCCGCTCGCGAGCTGGCCGATGAGGGCGCTCGAGCCGATGGAGACCATCAGGCCGACCATGACGCCGATCCCCTTGAACGCCTCGCTCCCGCTCCCGGGGAGGTAGGGGTAGGCCATGATGAGCGCGAAGATCCAGAAGACGACCGTGATGATCCGGCGCGTCGGCTGGGTCGTCTCCCGGAGAGTCTCGGAGACCTCGATCCGGCCTCCTCGATCGCCGTGAAGACGTAGCCGATGAACCTCAGGAGCCACCGGGTGGCCAGGTAGATCAGTCCGACGACGACGAGGTCGGGAATCGCCCCGAGCGCCGACATCCCGAGCCTTCCGGTGGTGCCGAGGAGCCAGCTCCCGAGCTGCTCTCCCCAGGGCCGCGACCAGGCGAAACGCTCGAGGACGAAGGTGAACCAGACGTAGATCGCGAGCAGGTCGACGGCCCGCGTCAGGAGGAGAAGGACGCGGGTCGTCACGAAATAGAGGCGGTCCTTCTCGAGGAGCCCCTTCCCAGGGATCCGCATCGCGCCGAGACGTTCGTGGGCCTTCTCCGTCGCCTTGCGCGAGCCCCAGCGCCGGAGCCGCTCCAGTACGACGAGCAAGAGCACGAGGAGCAGCGTGGCGACGGCGCTCGTCGCCAGCGCCTTCAGGAGGTCGGGGAGGCTTCGCTGCTCCCGCGTCTCCCGAATCGCCTGCTCCAGGAGCGCCACCGTTTCGGTGACGACCTGCTCGAGTGTTGCTGGCGATCCCTGGTCGAGGTCGGCGACCGTCAGCCCGAACACCCCCCGCCCGCCGATCAGGAAGAGCCGGACGTTCCCCTCGCTCCGGACGGTGACCGCCAGATCGCGGCCGGCGGCCACCGCCGTCTCGATCCGTTCGTTGGCGACGCGCGCCCTCTCCTGGGGCGGGTTCTGGAAGAGGATTCCCCGAAGGGTCGCGATCCTCCTGTTCCCGACCATGACGTCGGCCGGCGGGAGGGTGACGGGATGCTCAACGGTCCCGGCGGGACCGTGCGGCGGTGCCAGGACGTCCTGGGCGCGGGAAGGGGCCGCGGGCAGGAAGGCGCAGAACGCGAAGAGGCCGGCCAGGAGCAGGCCGGGGGCGCGGGTCGAGCGGGGGAGAAGGGGGCGCATGGTCGTGCCTCGCTGGAACGAAGTCGGGGCTGGTCCGGAGCCGAAGTATGCGGCAGGGGCGCTTCGATCGCGCCGGTCCGCGGAGCGCCCGGCCGCCTTTCCGCTCAGTTCTCGACCGGGTGCCAGCTCTCGTCCGGGTCGAAGCGCTCCATCGCCCGGAACGCGTCGAGCGACCCCGGCCCGAGGTCCTTTTCCCGTACGAGTCCCGATGGACTCCTCGATAGCCGGGCTCGAGCGTCGAGAATAGGTGGGCCGCCAGCGCCCCGCAAACGGGTCCGACTTCGGGCCAGGCCGGGCGCGGCCGGCCTCCGGCGATCGGAACGGGAGCGTCTGCCCGGGCTCATAATCCGAAGCGGGATCTGCCTGTTCCCGCTCCTTGCGCCGACCGAGACGAGAGACGATTTCGGGGGCCTCGCGCCCCTGGAGGATGACGTTCGATGAGCACCGCCGAGCCCCGACACGCCCACGGAACGAGGAGCCGCCAGGTCGCGGCGCTCGTCGCCGCATTCTCCCTCTCCGCCGCCGCCGGTTGCGGCAAGAAGGCGGCGATGGTCCTGCCGACTCCCGAGGTCTACGTCACGACGGCAGTCCAGGAAGGACGTGCCCGTGACGATGGAGCTCGTTGGCCAGACGGCGGGCTCGAAGGACGTCGAGATCCGGGCCCGGGTCGAGGGGTACCTCGAGAGCGTCAACTTCCGCGAAGGCGACTTCGTCAAGGCGGGAGACCTCCTCTACACGATCGACCCGAAGCCGTTCGAGGCGGCCGCCTCGCAGCAGAGGGCGAACGTCGCCACGATGCAGGCCAAGCTCGGCCAGGCCGAGCAGGAGGTCGCGCGCCTCAAGCCCCTGGCCGAGCAGCAGGCTGTGAGCCGGCGCGACTTCGAGAACTCCGTCTCGGCCCGCGACGCGGCGAAGGCGCAGCTCGACGCGGCGAAATCGGGCCTCGAGGGGGCCCAGCTCAGCCTCGGCTACACGAAGATCGCAGCGCCGATCTCGGGCCTGGCCGACCTGAGCCGGGTGAAGCCGGGCAACCTCGTCGGGCGGGGCGAATCGACGCTCCTGACGACGATATCCGTCGTCGACCCGATCTACTTCACGGCGAACATCTCGGAGGCCGACTACCTCCGCCTCGCCGAAAAGCGCGTCGCGGCGATCGCGGCCGGCGAGAAGTCCGCGGCGCCGAAGGCCGACGTCGAGCTCGTCCTGGCGAGCGGCGAGGTCTACCCGTACAAGGGCAAGCTCGACGCCCTCCAGCGGGCCGTCGACCCGAAGACCGGCACTCTCGCCGCCCGGCTCACCTTCCCGAACCCCAACCGGATCATCCGGCCCGGCCAGTACGGGAGGATCCGCTTCGTCGTCGAGACGCTGAACGGCGCCGTCTGCATCCCGCAGAAGGCCGTGCAGGAGCTCCAGGGGGTCCAGCAGGTCGTCGTCGTCGCCGCGGGGAACAAGGCCGAGATCCGGACCGTGAAGATGGGGCCGCGACTCGGGGAGCTCTGGGCCGTGACCGAGGGGCTGAAGGCGGGAGAGACGGTCGTCGTGGAGGGGCTCCAGAAGGTGAAGCCCGGCGGCGAGGTCGCCCCGAAGCCGGTCGAGGCGGCGGGGGGCGCACCGGCGCCGGCCGGAGCGGAGACCAAGGCCGTCGAGCCCGCAGGGAAGTAGGCCATGGCGAAGTTCTTCGTCAACCGGCCGATCGTGGCGATCGTCATCTCGATCGTCATGGTCATCGTCGGCGCCGTGGCCCTGCAGGGGCTGCCGATCGCCCAGTACCCCGACATCACGCCCCCCGTCATCCAGGTCTCGACCACCTTCACCGGCGCGAGCGCCGTCGACGTGGAGCAGGCCGTCGCGACTCCCCTCGAGCAGCAGGTCAACGGCGTCGACAACATGCTCTACCTGAAGTCGACGAACGCCAACGACGGGACGCTGAAGCTCGAGGTCTCCTTCGACGTCGGGTCGAACCTCGACATGTCGAACGTCCTCGTCCAGAACCGGGTCTCGCAGGCGACGGCGATGATGCCGCAGTCGGTCAAGGAGTACGGCGTCACCGTCAAGAAGTCGCTGTCGATGCCGATCATGCTCGTCGCGCTCACGTCGCCCGAGGGAACGTGGGACAGCGTCTTCATGTCGAACTTCGCCGCGATCAACGTCAACGACAAGCTGAAGCGGATCCGCGGGGTCGGCGACATCAGCCTCTTCGGCGGGTCGGACTACGCCATGCGGATCTGGGTGCGGCCCGACCGCCTCGCGGCGCTCGGCCTGACGGTGGCCGACCTGAAGAGCGCCATCGCGGCGCAGAACACCCTCAGCCCCGCGGGGCAGATCGGGGGCGCCCCGGCGCCGGCGGGGACGCAGTTCACCTACACCGTCCGGACGAAGGGCCGCCTCCTGAACGCCGAGGAGTTCGGCGAGGTGATCGTCCGCTCGAACCCGAACGGCTCCCAGGTGCGGCTGAAGGACGTCGCCCGGATCGAGCTCGGGTCGCTCAACTACGGCTCGACGGGGCGACTCAACGGCAAGCCCTCCGCCGTCATCGGCGTCTACCAGGCCCCCGGGTCGAACGCTCTCGCCGTGAAGGAGGGCGTGGAAAAGGCGATGGAGGAGATCGCCGCCACGTTCCCGAAGGACCTCACGTACTCGGTCCCCCTCGACACGACGGAGTCGATCTCGGAGGGGATCAGCGAGATCATCCACACCCTCTTCGAGGCGGTCGTCCTCGTCATCCTCGTCGTTTTCGTCTTCCTGCAGAACTGGCGGGCGACGCTCATCCCGCTCCTCACCGTCCCGGTCTCGCTCATCGCGACGTTCGCCGTCTTCCCGCTCCTCGGCTTCTCGGTGAACACCCTCTCGCTCCTCGGCCTCGTCCTGGCGATCGGGATCGTCGTCGACAACGCGATCGTGGTGGTCGAGGCGGTCATGCACCACATCGAGCACGGGATGGCCCCGAAGGAAGCGACCCTCAAGGCGATGGAGGAGGTCTCGGGTCCGGTCGTCGCGATCGCCCTCGTCCTCTCCGCCGTCTTCGTCCCGGTCGCCTTCATGGGCGGCATCACCGGCAAGCTCTACCAGCAGTTCGCCGTGACGATCGCGATCTCGGTCTGCTTCTCGGCCTTCAACGCCCTCACTCTCAGCCCCGCCCTCGCGGCGATGCTCCTCAAGCCGAAGGGCGAGTCGAAGTCGTTCCTCGACCCGTTCTACGGCTGGTTCAACCGGCTCTTCGGGCGCTTCACGGACAAGTACACCTCGTTCACGGCGATCCTCGTGAGGAAGTCCTTCCGGAGCGTCGTCTTCATCGGGATCGTCGTGGCGCTGACGGGGGGGCTCGTCAAGAGCCTTCCGACGGGGTTCCTCCCCGACGAGGACAACGGCTACTTCATGGTCAACTGCGCGCTCCCCGACGCCTCCTCGCTCGAGCGGACCGACACGGTCCTGAAGAAAGTCGAGCGGATCGTCCAGGCGAGCCCGGCCGTGGAGAGCGTCACGACGGTCAGCGGCTTCAGCCTCCTGACGGGCGCGCTCGGGCCGAACACGGGCTTCCTCTTCGTGAAGCTCAAGCCGTGGGGAGAGCGGGGCGACGTGAGGCAGCGGGCCGACATCGCGATGCAGCTCCTGAACCTCGATTTCTACAAGCAGGTCGCCGAGGCGCAGGTCTTCGCCTTCGCGCCGCCGCCGATCCCGGGGCTCGGGAGCGGCTCGGGCTTCACCTTCATGCTCCAGGACCGCTCCGGGCAGTCGCCCGCCGCGCTCGCCGAGACGACGCAGAAGTTCCTGGCCGCGGCCCAGAAGCGGCCCGAGATCGGGCGGATCTCGGCGGTCTACCGCGCCTCGGTCCCTCAGGTCTTCGCCGACATCGACCGCGACAAGGCGCTCAAGCTCGGCGTGCCGGTCGGCGACGTGAACGCGACGCTCGGCTCGCTCCTCGGCAGCTCCTACGTCAACGACTTCAACCGCTTCGGCCGCGTCTACAAGGTCTTCATGCAGGCCGAGCCCGAGTTCCGCGCTTCGACGAAGTCGCTCGGGCTCTTCTTCGTGAGGGCGTCGGACGGGTCGATGGTGCCGCTCGACACGCTCGTGAAGACGGAAGAGACGTCGGGCCCCGACTTCACGACCCGCTTCAACCTCTCCCGGGCCGCGGAGATCTCCGGCGTCCCGGCCGCGGGCTTCAGCTCCGACCAGGCGCTGACCGCCCTCGAGGATGTTGCGAAGGAGGTCCTTCCCTCGGGCTGGGGCTACGACTGGTCGAACATGTCGTACCAGGAGAAGAAGGCCGCGGGATCGGCGGGCCCCGTCTTCGCCTTCGCCATGCTCTTCGTCTTCCTGATCCTGGCCGCGCAGTACGAGAGCTGGTCGCTCCCGTTCAGCGTCGTCCTCGGGACGCCGTTCGCCGCCTTCGGCGCCTTCGCGGGGCTCTGGCTCGCGCGGAACCTCCTGCCGAGCGTCTTCGGCCAGAGCTACGTCGTGAACGTCTTCGCCCAGATCGGCCTGATCATGCTCATCGGCCTCGCGGCCAAGAACGCGATCCTGATCGTCGAGTTCGCCAAGGAGAACGTCGAGAAGAAGGGGATGGGAGCCGTCGAGGCCGCGCTCGACGCCGCCCGGCTCCGCTTCCGCCCGATCCTCATGACCGCCTTCGCCTTCATCCTCGGCGTCCTCCCGCTCGTGAGGGCGTCCGGGGCGGGGGCGGAGGCCCGCAAGGTGATGGGGATCTCGGTCTTCGCGGGGATGGCCATCGCCACCGTCCTCGCCGTCTGCCTGATCCCGGTCCTCTTCGTTCTCGTCGAGAAGTTCGCCGGGAAGAAGCGCGGGCCCGACGACCCGACGGCGATGCTGAAGACGTCCCCGGTCCCGACGGTCGGGGGAGGGCACTGAGATGAAGAAGCTCGCAGCTCCCGGCCTCCTCTCCGGCCTCCTCGCCGTCCTCCTCTCCGGCTGCACCCTCGGCCCCGCGTACGAGCGTCCGGTCGTTCCGACTCCCGAGAACCACCGCGGCCTCGAGGGCCCCGCCACGGAGGCGTCGCTCGCGGACCTCGCGTGGTGGGACGCCGCGAAAGACCCGGTCCTCAGGGGCCTCCTCGGCGAGGCGCTGGAGAAGAACAGGGACCTCCGGATCGCAGCCGCGCGGGTCGAGGAGTACCGCGCCCTCGCCGGTATCAACAACCTCTTTCCGACCGTCGCCGCCGGGGCCTCCGCCGGGCGCGCCCGGACCTCGGAGACGGTCCAGCTGATCCCGGGCGGCCAGACGAGGAGCGCCTTCGGCCTGAGCGCCTCGGTGGCGTGGGAGGTCGACCTCTGGGGCCGGCTCCGGAGGACGAACGAGGCGGCGGCCGCGCAGTACCTGGCGACCGAAGAGGGTCGCAAGGGCGTTTACCTCTCTCTCGTCGCCGACGTGGCGACCGCCTACCTCCAGCTCCGTTCGCTCGACGAGCAGCTCGGGATCGCCCGGCGGACGCTCGAGAGCCGGAAGACCTCGTTCGACCTGATCGAGAAGAGGCTCCTCGGGGGGGTCGGGAACAAGCTCGAGTCGAGCCAGGCCGCGTCCGCCGTGGCGCAGACCGAGGCGGCAATCCCGCAGCTCGAGCAGGCCGTCTTCGCCCAGGAGAACCTCCTGTCGCTCCTCCTCGGACGGGCTCCGGGGCCGATCGAACGGGGATCCCCGATCGGCGAGATCCGCCTCTACGCGGTCCCCGCGGGGCTGCCGTCCGCGCTCCTCGAGAGGCGTCCCGACGTGCGGCAGGCCGAGCAGGCGCTCCGCGCGGCGAACGCCCAGGTGGGGATCGCCGAGGCGAGCCTTTTCCCGCAACTTTCGCTGACGGGAGACCTCGGCTTCCAGAGCGGGGACCTTTCGGACCTCCTGAAGTCGGGATCCTTCGCCTGGAGCGCCGGCGCCGGCCTCCTCGCCCCGATCTTCCAGGCCGGACGGCTCCGGCGGAACCTCGAGGCGTCGAAGGCCCGCTGGGAGCAGGCCCGCCTCGGGTACGAGAAGGCGGTGCTCGCCGCCTTCGGCGACGTCTCGACGGCTCTCAACGCCTCGCGGAAGACGGCGGAGATCGTGGCGGCCCAGCGGAGGAACGTGGAGGCGCTGAAGGAAGCCGAGCGTCTCGCGCTCCTCCGGTACGACGGAGGGATCTCGCCCTACCTCGAGGTACTCGACTCCCAGCGGCAGCTCTTCTCGGGAGAGCTCTCCTACGCGGAGACGCTCCGCGACCAGCGGGCCGCCATCGTGCGGCTCTATCGTGCCCTCGGCGGAGGGTGGAAGCAGGCGCAGCAGCCGGCCGCCACCGAACCCTCTCCCGCCGCCTCGAGCCCCGGCTGACCAAGCAGTCCGGCTTCGCCGCCGCCCACCGGCGGCGGCGAAGCTAGGCCGGCGTCCCGGCCTTCTCCGGCTGGTCCGTCCACGCCTCCAGAAGCGTGTGCGCGACGGCGAGGACGACCGGGCCGACGAAGATCCCGATCAGGCCGAAGGTCATCAGACCGCCGAGGACCCCGGCGAAGACGAGGATCAGGGGAAGGTCCGCCCCCTTCCGGATCAGGTAGGGGCGGAGGAAGTTGTCCATCGTCCCGACGACGATCGTCCAGACGAGGAGGAAGGCCCCCCAGCCCGTCTGGCCGCTCCAGAAGAGGTAGCCGACCGCGGGGCCCAGGACGAGGATCGGGCCGACCTGCGCGATGCAGAGGATGAACACCAGGGCCGTCAGGGCGGCCGCGAAGGGGATGCCGGCGATCAGCAGGCCGAGCCCGGCCAGGAGCGACTGGGCGAGCGCGGTGACGACCACGCCGAGCGCAATGCCACGGATCGCCTGGCCTGCGAGGCGGACCGCCCCCTCCCCGTTCTCGCCGCCGAGGCGTCGGGCGAACCGGCGGACGCGCGACGCCGCCTCTTCTCCGTTCGACCAGAGAACCGCGGCGACGACGACCGTCAGGAGGAAGTGCATCAGCGAGAGGCCGATCCCTCCCACCTGCGAGGCGAACCACTGCGCGGCCTTGCCCGCGAACGGGGCGGCGACCGCGGCGAGCTCCTTGACGCCCTGACCCGCGTACCGCGTCCAGGTGCTCGCGGCGTGGTCCCCGACGAGTGGGATCTTCCCGAGCCACTCCGGCGCGACGGGCGGGACCTCCATGGCCAGGAGGACCTTCCCCTTCGCGACGACGTCGTCCGTGCTACCGACGATCGTGCCGACCGCGGCGAGGAACGGGACGAAGACGATGCCGAGGAGGACGAGCGTCAGCGTGGCGACCGCGAGTTCCCGGCGCCCCCAGAGGCGCTTCTGGAGCGACTCGAGGACGGGCCAGGTCGCCACCACGATCGTCGTCGCCCAGATGATCGCCCCGAGGAACGGGAGGAGGATCCAGAAGGAGCCGAGGATCAGGCCGCAGACGAAGAGGACGGCCAGGACGTTGCGCGTGAGGTCGGGCCGGGGCTCGTTCATTGGTGACTCCTTCTACGTGCGGCGGGATTGTCCGACGACGGGCGATTTCCGTGCGAGCCGATGACGACGGACGGCGTGCCGGCCGCCCCCCTTCGCTGCATCAGGTACCCTGACAGACCGGGAGGAGCCCGTGAACGTCCGCAGGCTGGCTCTGGTGGCTCTCGTCCTGTCCGTCGCCGCGCTCCGTCCTCTCCTTGCGCAGGATCCCGCGCCGGCCGCCGCGTCCGAACCGAAGCGGCCCCGTATCGGGCTTGCCCTCTCGGGGGGAGGAGCACGGGGTGGCGCGCTCGTCGGCGTCCTGAAGGTCCTCGAGGAGCTCCGGATCCCGGTGGACTACGTGGCCGGAACGAGCAGCGGGTCGCTCGCGGGCGGGCTCTACGCGATCGGGATGCCGCCGGAGACGATGGCCGAGGAGCTCCGGACGATCGACTGGGAGGGCGTCTTCTCCGACGTCCGGTCGCGGAAGGACGAGGCCTTCCGGCGCAAGGAGGACGACCCCCGCTACCTCGTCGGTGTCGAACTGGGCTTCTCGCACGGCAAGATCGTCGTTCCTACAGGGCTCGTGGCCGGCCAGGAGCTCGGCTACCAGCTCCGGAGGATGACGTGGGCCGCCGGCTCGATCCGGGATTTCGACAGGCTTCCGATCCCATATCGGGCCGTCGCTGCCGACCTCGAGACGGGAGAGGCCGTCGTCCTCGGCTCGGGCGACCTCGCCCGTGCGATCCGCGCGAGCATGGCGGTCCCCGGCTTCCTGAAGCCGGTGGAGCTGGACGGCCGGCTCCTGATCGACGGCGGAGTCGCGAGCAACCTGCCGGTCGACGTCGTCCGGAAGATGGGGGCCGAGGTCGTCATCGCCGTCGACATCTCGATGCCGCTGGCGAAGAGGGACGATCTCGACGGGTTCCTGAAGGTCCTGGGGCAGACCAGCAATTTCCTGATCCGGAAGAACGTTCAGGCGCAGATCGGGATGCTCCAGGGACGGGACGTTCTCATAGCGCCCGATCTCGAAGGGATCGCCACCTTCGATTTCCCCCGGTTCGCCGACGCGATCGAGCGGGGCGCGGCGGCGGCGCGAGCCGTGAAGGGCCGTCTCTCCGGTCTCTCCATCTCGCCGGAGGTGTACGCCGCGTGGAAGGCGGCGCATCCGCCCCTCTATTCGGACGAGCCCCCCGAGATTTCCGAGGTCCGGGTCGAGGTCGCGGGTCTCGCCGACACGGGGCTCGTGGCGGCTTCCGTCGGCGTCCGGGCCGGGCCCCTCGTATGGGAGGCGCTGCACCAGAGTCTGCGGGAGGTCTACGGGCTCGGCGGCTGGGACACGGTCGACTTCCGCGTCGAAGGGCCACCGGGCCACAGGGGCCTCACCATCGCGCCCCGTCCCGCGGCTCACGCCCCGAGCCGGATCCGGACCGGCGTCGTCTTCGGGACCGAGTTCAAGGGCGACAGCTCCTTCGGCTTTCGCGTCGGGTGGCTCGTGACGTCGATCGGCCGCCACGGGGAGTGGAAGACCGACGCGGAGATCGGCCGGCGGACCCTCCTCACGACGGAGCTCTACCAGCCGCTCGATTCGAAGGAGCGTTTCTTCGTCGCGCCGAGCCTCGGCTGGGATCGGTCCCTCCGGGACGTCTTCGCCGTCGACGTCGTCACCGCGCGCTACCTCGAAACTCGAATGTACGCCCGGCTCGACGCGGGACTCGCCCTCGGGCCGCTCGGGGAGGTCCGGGTCGGCGTCCTCCGGGACAGGACCCGATTCTCGACCGACATCGGGGACCCGGTCCTCGACGAGACGGCCGCCGACCGGGCGGGCGCCGTCTTTCTCGCCCGGTTCGACCAGCTCGACAACGCGACGATCCCCCGCTCGGGTTGGGCCGCGTCCGTCGCCGCCGGCGCGTACGGAGAATTCCTCGGAGGCGACCGGGTCTACGACAAGGCTTCGATCACCGCGATGTCCGCCCGCTCGTCCGGCGAGTGGACGCTCCACGGGGGAATCGAGGCCTCGGGGCCGTTCGGCGGGACGACTCTGCCGTTCTTCGACCTCAGCCGGCTGGGTGGGTTCGGTAGGCTCTCGGGTCTGCGGACGGGACAGCTCTCCGGGCAGTACGCCGGCCTGGCGCGTCTCGGCCTGCGGTACCGCGTCGCGAAGCTCCCGAGCCTCGTGGGGAGCGGCCTCTTCGCCGGCGCCACGGTGGAGACGGGCAACGTCTGGAACCGGACGCAGGACATCGCGCCCTCGAGCCTGATCTGGGCGGGGAGCCTCTACGGCGCCGCCGAGACGATCATCGGGCCGGTCTACCTCGGGTGGGGTTTCGCGGAAGAGGGACGGCACACTTCTACTTCTCGCTCGGCCTGCCGCTGTAGGGGTGGCCGAGCGGGTCGGCCGCTATCGGAGCTCCGTGAGAGCCCTGTTCAGGTCGGCCGTGAGATCCCGTCCCTGGCCAAACCCGAGTGCGGAAATGCGTCCGAGCGCCGCGCGGGCGAGGTCCAGCTCCACGTCCGAGGCTTCCGCGAAGAGGCCACGGAGATCCTCGGCGTCTCGCGGCCGCGTCCGGTCATCGCGGGCCAGGACCTTCAGGGCGATCAGGTGCCAGAGCCGGGCGACCGGCACGACGAGGCCGGGCAGCACCTCGAGGCGCTCGGCCTCGTGAGCGATTTCGGGTTCGATACCGGAGGACGCGAACAGGATGTCGACGACGACGCCCCGGCTTCGACGGTCGAAGGGGGGGCCCAGCCGGATCGTGGCGAGTCGTCCCATCGCGTCCTGCTCGACTGCGGCCGCGACCTCCCAGCCTTCGGTGCCGAGAGAGAAGACGAGGGCCTCTGCCGCCGCATCGTTCGCGGTCGCAACAGCCACGTCGACGTCGCGCGTCGTCCGGGGCTCGGCGCGGGCCGAGACGGCGAGTCCGCCGACGAGCGCCCATCGCAGCTCACGCCGGTCCAGTCCGGCCGCGATCGCCCGAAGGGCGGACTCGAGCGGGGTCATCTCGGCCGGGGCCACTGGACCGAACGCCCTGTCGCGTCGCCGGCCTGGGCCCCGGGCCGTGTTCCTCGCCACTCGGCCATCAGCGACTCCAGCTCATCGTCGCTCAGGCCGGGGCGCTCTCGGCGAAAACGCTGGGCACGCAGCTCGTCGGCGACCGCGGAGAGCTCGAGCGCGAGCCGCAGGCGTGCCGCCGGGGAGTCGGGCTCGAGAGCGGGTGGCTCCACGCGGAGATTCTACGGCCCCGAAAACGGTTCCGCCCGCCGGCCCGGGAGGGCGCCGGCGGGCGGGAAAGGTGCGGAGTCCGGGAAGCCTAAGGGGCGGTGATACGCCGCCGCAGGACGTCGATCACGTCGGTGACCCGGCGGCACGAATCGCAGTCGGCGTTCGTGTTCGTGCAGGGGACGCCGTCTCCCTGCGACTCGAAGCACTTCGGGTCGGCCGTGAACTTCACGAGGTCGCCGAGGAGGGCGTCGATCTTCTCCTTCAGCGGGCTCGCGGGGATGTTCCGGAGGGCGGAGACGAGCTCCCACTCCTTCGGGGTGAGGGTGACCTGCACGGGGCCGCTCACGGGACGAGAACCTCGGAGGCCGCCTTGACGCCCCACTCGAAGGCCTGTTCGTTCATCGGAATCATTGCGCACTTGTCCTTCAGGGCCCGCCTCACGGCGGTCAGGAACGTCTCTTTCGGGAAGATGCCGGTGGCGGCCTGGAGCGCGCCGAGGGCGACGATGTTCTTGACCATCACCTTGCCGAGGTCCTTGGCGATCTCCGACATCGGGACCCCGACGACCTTCACGCCGGCCTTCACCGGCGTCAGCTCGTGGATGACCGAGCTGTCGTAGATGATCGTCCCGCCCGGCAGGACGTCCGGCCCGAACTTCACGAGGCTCGGCATGTTGAAGGCGATCAGGACGTTCGGCCTGGGCGAGGCGGGGGAGAGGACCTCCCCGTCGGCGACGTGGACGTCGGCGTACGACGTGCCGCCGCGCGACTCCGGGCCGTAGGCCGGGATGTGCGTCGCGTCGAAGCCCTCGTTGATGCCCGCGTGGACGATGAGCATCGCGGCGGTCTGCGCGCCGTCGCCGCCGGAGCCGGCGAGCTTGAGCGAGATGTCGTGCGGGGCGACGTGGGAGGGGAAGGCGGTGCAGTAGCGGGGGGCCTTCTCCTCGCCGGCGCCGATCTCCTTCAGCACGCGCGCCGTCTCGAACGTCGGCTTCGCGACGTTCCACCACGGCTCGCGGGTCTCGTCCTTCTTCACGCCGAGCGGGAAGACCGGGAGCATCATCTCCTCGACCCACTTCTCGGTCTCTTCCGGCGTCATCTTCAGGTGCGTCGGGCACTCGGCGAGGACCTCGACGAACGCGAAGCCGCGCCCCTCGACCTGGATCTGGAGCGCCTTGTGGATCGCCTTCTTGGCGCGGTTGCGCTGCTTGGGGTTGAAGAGGGCGACGCGCTCGACGTAGACCGGGCCGTCGAGGCCCGCGATCAGCTCGGCCATCCTCATCGGCATGCCGGTGAAGGAGGTCCGGCCGTCGGGGCTCGTCGCGGTCCGCTGGCCCATGAGCGTCGTCGGGGCCATCTGGCCGCCCGTCATGCCGTAGATCGCGTTGTTGACGAAGATGACGGTGATCGGGATCCCGAGCTGCGCCGTCGAGACGATCTCGGCGAGGCCGATCGAGGCGAGGTCGCCGTCGCCCTGGTAGGAGACGACGATCGACTCGGGGTTCGCGAGCTTGTGGCCGATGGCGACCGCGGGGGCGCGGCCGTGCGGCGCCTGCGTGTTGCCGACGTCGAAGTAGTAGTAGAGGAAGACCGAGCAGCCGACCGGGGAGACGGCGACGGTGCGGTCCTGGATTCCGAGGTCGTCGATCGCCTCGGCGAGGAACTTGTGGGCGAGGCCGTGGCCGCAGCCGGGGCAGTAGTGGGTCGCGTGCCCCTTGAGCCCTTCGCCGTGGGAGTGGCGGTCGAACTTGCCGTAGAAGGAGGTCGTGCTCACGCCGTCACCTCCTGCCCGGCGACGACTTTCGTGACGATCTCCTCCAGCTGCGGGAGGACCCCTCCGAAGTGACGCACGTGCTCGATCTCCGGGTAGTCGCAGATCCTCGCGTTGGCGAGGGCGAGCTTGAGCTCGTCCTCGAGCTGCCCGTTCGAGGCCTCGACGACGACGATCCGTTTCGCGTTGGGAAGAACGGTCTTGAACTTCTCGATCGGGAAGGGCCAGACGGTGATGGGGCGGAAGAGCCCCGCCTTGATCCCCTTCGCCCGGAGCGCCCCGACGGCGCCCTTGGCCATCCGCGACGGGGTCGTGCAGGCGACGAGGACGACCTCGGCGTCGTCGCACATGTAGAGGTCGGCGCGCTGCTCGACCTTCATCGCCTCGTACTTCTCGTTCAGGTGGACGTTCCACGCCTCGAGGTCCGACTCGGCGAGGTAGATCGACGAGATGAGGTTGCGCCGGTGGTCCTTGTCGCCCCAGACGCCCCACGCGGGGATCCCGGGCTTGATCATCGACTCGGGCAGGGAGACCTTGCCGGTCATCTGGCCGAGGTAGCCGTCGGAGGCGATGACGACGGGGTTGCGGTACTTGAAGGCGAGGTCGAACGCCAGCATCGTCAGGTCGAGCATCTCCTGCGGCGTCGACGGCGTCAGGACGATGGCGTGCGTGTTGCCGTGGCCGAGGCCGCGGCAGCAGAGCTTGATGTCGGCCTGCTCGGGGGCGATGTTGCCGAGGCCGGGTCCGCCGCGCATGACGTTCATGAAGACGGCGGGGACTTCCGAGCCGATCATGTAGGAGATCCCCTCGAGCATCAGGGAGAAGCCCGGCGACGAGGTGAACGTCAGGCACCGCATCCCGGCGCCGCCGCAGCCGTACATCATGTTCACGGCGGCGACCTCGGAGACGGCCTGCAGGAACATCCCGTCGAGGTGGGGAAGGAGCTTGGCCATCAGCTCGGCGCCTTCCGTCGACGGGGTGATCGGGTAGCCGAAGAAGTGCCGGCAGCCCGCGAGGAGCGCGCCGACGGAGGCCGCGTAGTTCCCCTTCAGGACGAGCGGCTCCATCTTCGGGAGCGGGATGATCTCGTTCGGGATGTCGACCGGCTCGGGGGCGTCGGTCATCCGGTCGCCGAAGAGCTTCGCGGGGTCCTGCAGCTCGTAGTCGGCGTCCGACGGGGTCTGCTGGAGACCGTAGGGCTCGGGGCAGGCGTCGATGCAGAGTCCGCAGCCGTTGCAGTGTTCCAGGTCGAGTACGACCGGGGTGAGCCCGGTCTGGGGGTTGATCTCGGTCCCCATCGAGATGCAGTGCTTCGGACACGCGCTGATGCAGCGGCCGCAGCCCTTGCAGAACTCGGGGAGGACGAACGGTTTCGGTCTTTCCTTCAGGGCGGGCATGGTGCCTCCTCCGGTGGGGGAGTTTACCGGGCCGAACCTGATGAAAACGCACCATTTACGGAAAAAACGTTCGGGATCGGAGCATGGTATCAGGACAGGCGCAACCGGGCGAGGGCCGGGGCCGGGCGAAGCCCGATGACGGGGTCAGTAGAGCTGCCTGAGGACCTGGTCGCCCACGGCGTTCCGGATCGCCTCCATGAGGGCGTAGAGCCCGTCGCCCGGACAGGCCGTGGCGCCGACGTCGCGATGTCCGTAGACGTTGTCGACGGGGGCGCCGAAGGCCGCGTAGAGGCTCTTTCCGAGAGGGTCTATCCCCCGCCGGCTCGCGATCCAGGAGGTCAAGTGGACGAGCGCCGCAAGCTGCGCCTGGCTCGGCTGGTGGTTGACGGGCGGGTGGAAGTAGCCGAAGGCCGAGATCCCCGTGCTTCCCCTGTTGAACCCGTCGTGCGCCCCCTGGACGTCGGTGGAGTCGTCGTCGTCCTCGCGGGCCTGGAAGACGTCCCCGTGCCGGCAGACGACGTAGGCATAGCCGATGTCGTTCCAGCCCTGGGTGTCGATGTGGTACGTCTGGATCGCGCGGACGCGTGCGGCGCACTCCTCCCAGGCGTTGGCCGCGAAGTCCTCGACCGTCGCCGTGTGGTGAATGCCGACGTGCCCCGCGAGCGTCGTCGTATATGCGGTTCTCGGAGGGCGGGCGCCCCATTCCGCGCGGCCGAAGATCCGGGGCCTCGCGGCTCCCGGAACGGCGTCCGGGATCTCTGGCGGCGGAGCGGCGGCGCGCCGGGGAAGGGTGGCTCCTCTCGCGGCGCTCCGGGAATCCGCGCTCCCCGGGTCGATGACGTGAAGCGAGATCCGGGGCGGCTCGTCGGTGCCGGGCGCGCCGGCCGGCCGGAGGAGGCGGCCGCGGAGATACCGGCTCGCGGGGTCGACGAAGACGAGGGCTCCGAGGGTCTCGCCGCCGAAGGGGTTGGGTTCGCCGTCCTCGCGCGTCGGCTCGACTTCTCCGTCGGGCGGAACGGCGATCCATCGTCCCCAGCGGATGCCGTCGGCGCTGACGCTGAGCTCGAGCCGGGCGCCCGGAACGTCCCTCCAGTGCGAGCCGATGGCGGAGAACGTCAGGTGCGGATCCAGGACAGTCGACGTGAGTCCGGCCTCCGCGACGTCGGCGCTTTCGAGGACGAGAGAGACCGACCGGACCTCCGCCGCGGCCGTCGAGGTCGCGAGGAGGCCGAGGACGAACCCGACGAGCGCCGGCGAGGAGGGCCGGTCGTGCCTCATCGCCGCGCGTCGATCCCCCGGATCGCCTCGAGGGCGCCGAGGGGAATCGAAAGCCCCGTCGGCCGGCGGCTCGGAATCACGTTCGCCACGAGCGCTTCGAGGGAATCGGGCGCGGGCGCCTCGAAACCGGAGCCGAGCTGCGGCTCCCGCGGGTTGATTCTCACGAGGGTGTGGCCGGCGCCGCGCGCGGCCCTTTCCGAGAACATCCTCACCGACGGGATCCGCGTCCCCGCGCCGAGCTCGAGGACGGCGAGCGGACCCTTCACATTCGCGAGCCAGTTCGCCAGCGTCGCGTGCTGCGCGTCGGTCCGCCCGTCGTCCCAGCCCATGTCGCCGAACATCAGGATGTTCGGGCGGGCGAGGCCGCGGCAGGAAGGGCAGGATGGAAGCGGCGGCCGGGCCCGGCAGGTCGCCTCGTCGATCTCGACCTCGACTCCGTCGGCGAGGCGGATCGGCTCCCCGCAGCTGCGCAGGCACTGGAGGTGGTGGATCGAGCCGTGGCACTCGACGATCCGGTCGGCGGGGAATCCCGCCTTCTGGAACTGCCCGTCGACGTTCGAGGTGAAGACGAACGCGCCGTGCGGTTTTCCGGCGGCCCACTTCAGGAGCGTCGCGAACCCTTCGTGCGGGACGGTCCGGCGATAGAGGTTCAGGCGGTGTCCGTAGAAGCCCCACGCGAGCGCGGGGTCCTCGAAGAACCACTCCGGGTTCGCGAGCTGCTCGAACCGCAGGCCCAGCTCGCGGAACGCGGGGTAGGCGTTCCAGAACCCCTCCGGTCCGCGGAAGTCGGGGAGTCCCGAGTCGACTCCCATCCCGGCGCCGGCCGTGATCACGAGCGCCTCGGCCGCTTCGACGGCGCGGGCGGCCAGGGAGAGGGAGGCTTCGAGGGCGACGTCGGCGGACATCCCGTCGATTCTAGGGACTGGAGCGGGCGAAAGGGCCCGCCCCCGCGGAATACCGCGCCGACGGCGTGAGGAACCTCGAAGCCTGGTACACCGAGTTCGACGTGAAGCCGGGGCAGAAGCTCTTCCTGACAGCCTCGCGGCGCGTCCAGATCTGGTAGGCCGATCGGGACCTCAGGTCCGGTGAGAGGAGGCCACGGGAGCGATCCCGTGGCCCTCCTTCGTTGATTCTGGACTCGTGTCTCAGGACGAAGCGGCGAGCCGAACCCGTATTCCACGGGGGCGAAATACTGAAATTCAGCTCTTGACAAGGCCCGGCCCCGTCCCCAATATGTCCCGCATGGCAGTACAGGCGTACCGGATCGCAGTTTCCAGCACGAGCGGGAAACGGGTTCGCGCGTGCCTGTCGGCCGAAGTGAACTCGCGGGAAACGATCGAGAGAGGTAGACGGAGGAGGACGATGGTGAGCCGAAAGACGACCCGTAACGTGGCGTGCCTTTCGAGGCTGGCCCTGGCCCTGGTCCTGGTCTCGGGCGCTCCGCTCGCGCGGGCGGTCGACTTCAAGACCGGGAACCCGGACTTCAAGATCCGCTGGGACAACACGGTCAAGTACAGCGCGGGGCTCCGCCTGAAGGACCAGGACCCGGCGCTCGTCTCCGCCATGCCCGCGTCCGTCAACCAGGACGACGGCGACCGGAACTTCGACAAGGGGCTGATGCAGAACCGCTTCGACCTCCTCTCCGAGCTCGACGTCCAGTACAAGGGCTTCGGGGCAAGGGCGAGCGCGGCGGGCTGGTACGACTTCGTCTACAACACGGGGAACGACAACACCTCGATCTACACGGTCAACTCGTTCTCCAGGCCCGCGGGCGAGTTCACCGATGTGACGCGCGACCTCGCGGGGCGGAAGATCGAGCTCCTCGACGCCTTCATCTTCGCGAACATCCACGCGGGCGACATGTCCGGCAGCATCAAGGCGGGCCGGCACGCTCTCCAGTGGGGTGAGAGCCTCTTCTTCGGCGCGAACGGCATCGCCGGCACGATGGCCCCGGTCGACGTGATGAAGCTCCTCGGCGTGCCGAACGCCCAGTTCAAGGAGATCATCATGCCGGTCACGCAGATCTCCGTGCAGTGGCAGTTCACGCCGAAGTTCACGATGGGCGCCTACTACCAGCTCGAGTGGCGGCGGTCCCGCCTCCCGGCGTCCGGCTCCTACTACTCCTTCAGCGACACGATCGACGCGGGCGCCGAGAGGCTCATCACCGGCGAGCCGCACGCCCCGTTCCTCGGGCCCCCTTCCTTCTTCCGGTCCTCCGACATCGAGGCGGACGACGACGGACAGTACGGCGTCCAGGCCCGCTTCCGCCTCGGCGAGACGGACCTCGGCCTCTACTTCACGAACTTCCACGCCAAGGACCCCGCGATGTACATGCGGCCCCAGGGGGTTCCGAACTTCCAGACGGGGCAGATCGGCACCTACCAGTTCGTCTTCGCGGAAGACGTCAAGGCGGTCGGCGCGAGCGTCGCCCGTTCCTTCGGAGTCTGGAGCACCGCGGCCGAAGTGTCCTACCGGTTCGACGCGCCGCTCGTGAGCGCCGCGGGCGTCGTCCCGCCGATCCCGGGCTTCCCGGCCGACAACTCCGCCCACCCGCTCTACGCCGTCGGCGAGACGCTCCACGCCCAGGCGAACTGGCTCGCCACGTTCGGCCCGACGTTCCTCTCGCAGGAGTCGGCGTTCCTCGGCGAGGTCGCCTGGCACCGCGTCATGTCGTTCACGAAGAACGAGACCGCCGTCGACCCGAGCACGACCCGCGACGCCTGGGGCTTCCGTCTCGTCTTCGAGCCGACGTACCGGCAGGTCCTCTCCGGGCTCGATCTCTCCGTCCCGGTCGGCATCGGCTACAACCCGAAGGGCTCCTCGATGGCCATCGAGACGTTCAACGGCGGAGCCGACGACGGCGGCGATCTGAACGTCGGCGTCACCGGGACCTTCAACGGCGCCTACAAGTTCTCGATCAACTGGACGACCTATCTCGGCGAGGCCGGCACCTATCTCGACGCCGCCAACCACCGCTCGTTCGACAACTACCTGAAGGACCGCGACACGCTGACGTTCTCGGTCCGGACGACCTTCTGAGCCGAAGAGCAAGGAGAAGACCGTGAAGACCCTCCACATCCTCCTGGCCGGAGCCCTCTGCCTCGGCGTCGCCGCGCCCGTCGCGACGGCCGCGACCCCCGAGGAAGCCGCGAAGCTGAAGGCCGAGCTGACCCCGCTCGGCGCCGAGAAGGCCGGGAACAAGGACGGCACGATCCCTGCGTGGGACGGCGGCTACACGACGCCGATCCCGGGCGACAAGGCGGGGGGCCGGCGCGGAGACCCCTTCGCTGCCGAGAAGGCCCTCTACACGATCACGGCAAAGAACGTCGACCAGTACGCCGCGAAGCTGTCGGACGGCGTCAAGGCGATGCTGAAGAAGTACCCCGACACGTTCAAGGTCGACGTCTACAAGACCTACCGGACGGCCGCCGCGCCGCAGTGGGTCTACGACGCCACGTTCAAGAACGCCACCCAGGCGAGGAGCACGAAGAACGGCGATTCCATCGAGGGCGCGTACGCCGGCATCCCGTTCCCGCTGCCGAAGAGCGGGGCCGAGGTGATGTGGAACGGCCTCCTCTACTGGCGCGGCGCGAACTGGAAGTTCCACGTCAACCAGTACCTGATCACCGCCTCCGGCAAGCACGTCCTCTCGACCGAGGGCGTCGGCGACCAGCAGTCGCCCTACTACCTGAAGGACGTGCCCCCGGCCAAGTGGGGCGGCGAGTACTGGATGATCCGGCTGGTCAACTCCGGCCCGCCGATCCGCGCCGGAGAGGCGATCGTCGGCCGCGAGAACGTCGATTTCGACAAGACCCTCTCCTGGGTCTACCTGACCGGCCAGCGCCGCGTCCGCAAGCTCCCGGTCGCCTGCTGCGACACGCCGACGCCCGCGACGGCCGGCGTCATGTCGTTCGACGAGATGGAAGTCTGGACGGGCCGCATCGACCGCTTCGACTGGAAGATCGTCGGCAAGCAGGAAATGTACATCCCCTACAACAGCAACCGGTTCCTCCAGCCGAAGAAGGACACGGAGGTCCTGGTCCCCGGCCAGCACCACGTCGCGTCCGACAAGGTCCGCTGGGAGCTTCACCGGGTCTGGGTCGTCGAGGCGACGCTCCGCCAGGGCAAGCGCCACCAGGCGCCGAAGGGGCGCTACTACGTCGACGAGGACACCTGGATGCCGGTCCTGGCGGATCGCTGGGACGCCAAGAACCAGCTCTGGAAAACCCTCTGGCGAGTCCCGGTCGTGATGCCCGACCTGCCGGCGACCGTCGGCACGTCGTTCGGCTACTACGACCTCCTCTCCGGGGCGGGCTACGCGGCGAACATCTTCAACGAGTCGGACAACCAGTACGCGATCATGCCCACCTACAAGGACTCCGTCTTCACCCCCGACGCCATGGCGGGGGAGAGCGTCCGCTAGCTTCCGGTCGAGCGGGGCCGCGCCGCGCGCGGCCCCGCTCCCTCTTCGGCCCCCAGGTCCCGCGTCCGGAATCCGGAACAGGAGCGTCTCGCATGAAACGGGTCCCTCGCCTCCTCCTCGCGCTGACCGGCATCGGGGCCGCGGGCGCACTCCTCGCCGGCCCGCCGGCGCCTCCCGCTGCCCGGGTCGCCGAACCTCTCCAGCGGCCGGCGATCGCGTCCGTGCACGCGCGCCGGCAGGTCCTTCTCGACGTCGCGCGCGCGGGAGAGCGGCTCGTCGTCGTCGGCGAGCGGGGCATCGTCCTCCTCTCCGACGATTCCGGGGCGACCTGGCGCCAGGGGAAGGTCCCCGTCAGCGTCACGCTGACGGCCGTCCGCTTCGTCAACGCGAAGACGGGCTGGGCGGTCGGGCACTACGGCGCTGTCCTCAGGACCGACGATGCCGGCGAGAGCTGGACCCTCCAGCTCGACGGCGTGAAGGCCGCAGAGCTCGCGCTCGCGGCGGCGAAGGCGGCTGTGGCGAAGGCCCCGGCTGACGACCCGAAGGCCTCGGCCCTCCTGGCGGAAGCCGAGAGGCTCGTCGCCGACGGGCCCGACAAGCCGTTCCTCGACCTCTGGTTCGAGAGCGAGACGGCAGGGTTCGTCCTCGGCGCCTACAACCTCATCCTCCGGACGGAGGATGGCGGAAAGAGCTGGATCCCGTGGATGGACCGGGTCGAGAACCCGAAGGTCCTCCACCTCTACGCCCTGCGGCCGGCGAACGGGGCGCTCTACATCGCGGGAGAGCAGGGGCTTCTCCTGAAGTCGACCGACGCCGGCCAGAGTTTCCGGAAGATCGATTCCCCCTACGCGGGGAGCTTCTTCTCTCTCCTGCCGCTGCCGACCGGGGAGGTCCTCGTGGCGGGACTCCGCGGAAACGTCTGGGTCCTCGAAACCACCGGACAGTGGCGGAAGGTCGAGCCCGCACCGCCCGTGAACGTCACCTCGTCGCTCCTCGGCGCCGAAGGGAAGGTCTACCTGACGAACTTCGCCGGCCAGGTCTGGGTGAGCGAGGACGGCGCAAGAAGCGTCCACCCGATCCCGGTCCCGGCGTTGCCGCCGCTGACGCGATTCCTTCCGCTTCCGGACGGATACCTCGCCCTGACGCTCCAGGGCCTCATGAAGCTTCCCCCCGCGGGCTCGCGCGCCGCCGCCCCACCCGCAGACCACGCCGGAGGTGTCCGATGAGTCACGTCGGCGGCAGCACGCTGGCCGGGCCGGCGAAGCTCGAGGACTTCGACCAGAAATCGGGCAACCTTCTCGAGCAGGCCCTTTTCAATCACCGCCTCGTCGTCGTCGCGATCTGCGCGGTCGTCACCCTCGTCCTCGGGTGGCAGGCGTCGCACCTGAAGCTGAACGCGAGCTTCGAGAAGACGATCCCGACCGGACAGCCCTACATCGCGAACTTCCTCGCCTACCAGAGCGAGCTGACGGGGCTCGGGAACGCGATCCGGATCGGCGTCGAGAACACGAAGGGGCCGATCTACGACAAGGAATACCTCGACACTCTCGCGAAGATCAGCGACGAGGTCTTCCTGATCCCGGGGGTGAACCGGGCGCAGATGAAGTCGCTCTGGACGCCGAGCACCCGCTGGGTCGGCGTCACGGAGGAGGGGCTCGAAGGCGGTCCGGTCATCCCGGACGGCTACGACGGCTCGCCCCAGAGCCTCCAGCTCCTGGCGATCAACGTCGCCCGCTCGGGCGAGATCGGGCAGCTCGTCGCCCTCGACGGGAAGTCGACGATCATCTACGTGCCGCTCCTGGCCGTCGACGCCGAGGGCAAGCCTCTCGACTACACCAAGCTCGCGGCCGAGCTGGAGCGGATACGCACGAAGTTCGGCTCCGAGAAGGTCGCGATCCACATCACCGGCTTCGCGAAGATCATCGGCGACCTGATCGAGGGGCTGAAGGTCGTCGTCGTCTTCTTCGGTGTCGCGATCCTGATCGCGATGGTCATGGTCTTCTGGTACACGCGCTGCGCCCGGAGTACGGTTCTCGTCGTCCTGGCGTCGCTCATCGCGGTCGTCTGGCAGCTCGGGCTGATCCGGACGCTCGGCTACGCGCTCGACCCGTACTCGATGCTCGTGCCGTTCCTCATCTTCGCGATCGGGATGAGCCACGGCGCCCAGAAGATGAACGGCATCATGCAGGACGTCGGCCGCGGGGCCCACCGCCTCGTGGCGGCCCGCTACACGTTCCGGCGGCTCTTCCTCGCGGGCCTCACGGCCCTTCTCGCCGACGCCGTCGGGTTCGCAGTCCTCCTCGTGATCCAGATCCAGGTCATCCGCGAGCTCGCCATCGCCGCGAGCATCGGCGTCGCCGTCCTCATCTTCACAAACCTCATCCTCCTCCCCATACTTCTCAGCTATACGGGCGTGAGCCTCGAGGCGGCGCACAGGAGCCTCCGGACGGAGGAGGAGGCCGAGAAAGGCGAGGGGAGCGGCGGGATGTGGCGGTTCATCGCGTCCTTCACGACGCGCGGGCGGGCGACCGTCGCCGTCGTGATCGGCGCGGTCCTTCTCGTCGCGGGCGCCGTCGTGAGCCACCAGCTCAAGATCGGCGACCTCGACCCGGCGCGCCGGAGCTGCGGCCCGACTCGCGCTACAACAAGGACGTGGCGTTCATGAACGCCGCGTACGGCGCCTCCAGCGACGTCTTTGCGGTGATGGTGAAGACCCCCGAAGGCGCCTGCTCGGCGTACGACACCATCATGAAAGTCGACGCGCTCGAGTGGGAGCTGAGGCAGCTCCCCGGCGTCGAGACGACGGCGACGCTCGCCGGGCTGAACCGGCGGGTCCTGATGGGGCTGAACGAGGCGAACCCCCGGTGGTACGAGCTCGTCAAGAACCAGGACATGCTCAACACGATCACGGCGGGCGCGCCCCGGGGCCTCTACAACGACTCGTGCAGCCTCCTGACGATGTACGTCTTCCTGAAGGACCACAAGGCGGACACGCTCTCGCGGGTCGTGACCCACGTCGAGGCATTCGCCGCCGCGAACGACACGAAGGACGTGAAGTTCCTGATGGCGGCCGGAAGCGCGGGGATCGAGGCGGCGACGAACATCGTCGTCAAGCAGGCGTGGCGAATCATGCTGTACCTGGTCTACGGCGTCGTCGCCGTCCTCTGCTTCATCACCTTCCGCTCCTGGAAGGCCGTCCTCGTCGCGATGCTTCCCCTCGTCGTCACGTCGATGCTCGCCGAGGCGCTCATGGTCGGCCTCGGAATGGGGGTGAAGGTCGCGACGCTGCCGGTCATCGCCCTCGGCGTAGGGATCGGCGTCGACTACGCCCTCTACATCCTGAGCGTGACCCTCGCCCGGATGCGGGAAGGGCTGCCCCTGACCGAGGCCTACTACCGGGCCCTCCTCTTCACGGGGAAGGTCGTCATGCTCACGGGCTTCACGCTGGCGATCGCGGTCGCGACGTGGGTCTTCTCGCCGATCAAGTTCCAGGCCGACATGGGTCTGCTCCTGGCTTTCATGTTCCTCTGGAACATGGTCGGGGCGCTGATCCTCCTGCCGGCGCTGGCCAATTTCATGATGGGCGGCAGGAAGGCGGAGCCGGCCGCGGTCCCCGCCGGAGAGCCGACGGCGGCCTGAGGCCGCGAAACGGGACGAACGAGACAGGGAGGACGGGGAAATGCCGATCAAGATGATGGCCGCCTCGCGCAAGCGGCCGGGCCTCACGAAGGCCGAGTACTTCCGCTACATCGAGCACTACCACGGGACGATCGCCCGCGAGGAGCCCTCGAAGATCGTCACGTACATCCAGTACCACGTGATCGACGGGGCGTTCGGAGTCCTCTCGGACAAGACCCACCAGCAGGTCGCCGAGCGCGACTGCGTCGTCGAGCTCGCGTTCGAGAACTTCCGCGACATGATCATGGCGCTCGACAACCCGGGCGGCCAGCCTTCGAAGGCGGCGCAGGACGGCAAGTTCTTCGCCGACGAGCCGAGGAACATCGTCCTGATGGCCGAGGAGGAGGAGATCGCCGTCCCGACCCCGATGCCGAAGTTCAACCCTGGGCTCGGCTTCGTGAGCGGCGTCGGCGCGGTGAAGGTCCTCCAGTACCTGATGCGCGACGACGAGGTATTCCGCGAGGACTACTACCGGTACTGGCACGAGGCGCACGCCGCCGCGATGGAGGCGACGCCGGCGATGCGCTCGCAGCTGCGCCGCTGCGTCCTGAACCGGCGCTGCCGCCTCTCGGACAACGACTTCGAGGCGCGGCGGCACTTCGGGATGGTCGACATGCCGATCTACGACGCCGTCGCCGCCTACTGGTTCGACACGATGGAGCAGGTCGGCGCCTTCCGCGACTACAACGAGGCCCTCCAGGCCTACCCGAAGAGATTCGCGGATTGGTCCCGCTCCTTCTTCCTCTACACGCGCCCCGTCGCCATCGTTCGCGACAGGCCCGGCGTCGCGCCGGCCGCCTGAGGAGAGCTGCCATGACCGAGCCCATCGCCGAGTGGAAGTCCCAGACGAATGCCCGCGACACGCTAGTCGCGAGCAAGGCGAAGGCCCTCCGTCCGCCCCTCACGCCCGAGGAGCAGAATCGGCCGTTCGCGAAGTACTACCGCGAACCCTATCCGCACGACCCGAAGAAGCTCGCGATCATGGACGAGCGCGCCGATGCGTCGAAGGCAATTTACCCGGAGCAGCTCAACGACCTGCTGAACCCGGGCTATCTCGACCTCGAGATCGGCTGGTGCAACCTGCCGAACGGCGCCGGTTTCATAGCGTCGATGAACCAGTACCCGGGCGTAACCGCCGAGATGATCGACTGGTGGTTCGTCTGGCACACGCTCGAGGACCTGCGTTACCGGATCTGGTACCCGCCCGCCCACGCCGGGCTCGTCATCAGCCCCGAGACGCGCAGGCGCTTCCTGGACCCTGCCGTCCCCCTCAAGGAGAAGAACTGGGGCCAGACGCACCACGTCACCGAGGACTGCGAGTGCGGGCAGGACAACATCGACATCACGTTCCTCTCGCCGAAGGACTTCGGCTTCGACATGGAGCGCTGGAAGCAGCCGAACGTCTCGACTTTCGCCGGTGGCTTCGGCTGGGCCGTCCCCGTCGACAAGAAGGAAGACAGCCTCACGGTGCCGGCGCTCATGTGCCACATCTTCCGGGACATCCCGGGCGGCATCGAGCACCGGACCCGCTTCTGGATGGGGTACCGGATGTCGAACGGGAAGCCCGAGCTGACGCTCCCCCCGGGCGTGGCGGTGCCGCAGCCGGCCGTCCAGGGGCTCGCGCGGCACAACGTGAAGGAGTTCGCGAACCTCGGACGGATGCTCCCGGAGATCTACGCCGAGATGAAGGGCGAGCTGATCGTCTGAACCTCGTCCACCGCTTCCTCCCGGGCCGTTCCCGTCACGGGACGGACCGGGAGGAAACGTTCTCCGGGCGGGGCCCGGACCTCTCCTGACGGATCGAAGGACAACGAAATGAAACCCCGCAAGAGCACTTGACAGTCGTGTCGCATAGACCCAAGATACAGTACATGCGTATCGCATGGTGAGACAGAAACGGAACCTCCCCGGACGCGGCGAACGCCCCGGGGCGGGAAGGGAGGCAGCCCGATGACCGTGAACATCCGCGGGACCGAATTCGAGGAGAACCTGAAGAACGGGACGGGGCTCGAGTTCTACGACCTGACCCACCCCTGGGGCCTCGGCGTCCCCTGCTGGCCCTACTTCGAGGACGTGAGCATCTGGCGCCTCCACACGATGGCGCGCTCCGGCGTCCTGACGAACCGGATGACGATCACGATGCACTCGGGGACCCACATGGACGCCCCGGCCCACGTCGTGGAAGAGACGGCTTTCATGGACGAGGTGCCCCTCCCGCACTTCTTCGGCACCGGCGTCGTCGTCTCGATCCCGAAGAAGAAGTGGGAAGTCATCACCCCGGCAGACCTCGAGGCGGCGCGCCCCGAGATCCGCGAGGGGGACATCGTCATCGTCAACACGGGGTGGCACCAGTACTACGGCGACAACAACAACTACTACGGCTACTCCCCGGGCTTCTACAAGGAAGCCGGCGAGTGGTTCGTAGAGAAGAAGGTCAAGCTCGTCGGCACCGACACGCAGGCGCTCGACCACCCGCTCGCGACGGCCATCGGGCCGCACGGCCCGGGCGGCGAGAAGGGGCTCCTGCCGCGCGTTTGCGCCGAGTACAAGGCGACGACCGGACACGACGTCCTGCAGGACTTCCCCGAGTGGGAGCCGTGCCACCACATCATCCTCAAGGCGGGGATCTGCGGCGTCGAGAACGTCGGTGGCGACATCGACAAGATCACCGGGAAGCGCTGCACCTTCGCGATCTTCCCGTGGCGATGGGTCAAGGGCGACGGCTGCATGGTGCGCGTCGTCGCGATGACGGACCCGAAGGGCGAATACCGGATCGAGACGGGGAGGGGATGAAGATGCTCGTCAAGCGCTTCAACGACGCGAAGCCCTATCAGGCTCCGAACCACTTCGACATGCGGGCCGTCCGACTGCAGGGGTTCGAGGAAGGGGGCCCGACGAAGAGCTGGGTCGGCCTCTCGCACTTCCTCCCCGGCGGCGGCGCCGGTCCCGACGCCTCGCCGCTCGAGAAGGTCTACGTCGTCCTCGCGGGCGAGGTGACGGTCCGCGCGGAGGGGAGCGAGGTCGTCCTCCACCCGCTCGACAGCGTCTTCATCGGCGGCGGCGTCGTCCGCGAGGTGAAGAACGAGACGAACGCGGTCGCGACGATGCTCGTCGTCATGCCCTACCCGGAGTCGGCGAAATGACCGACTACCTCCGGGAACCGCTAAAGCTCTTCGACATCCAGGGGAAGGTCGCGGTCGTCACCGGCGCCTCCGGGGCGTTCGGGTCCGTCGCGGCGAAGGTCCTTGCGGGGGCGGGCGCCCGGCTCGTCCTGACGGCGGGGAAGGCCGCGGAGCTCGAGGCGACGGCCGCCGAGTGCCGCGCCTACGGCGCCGAGGTCGAGACCGTGGGCCGCCGCCCGAACACCGAAGCCGACTGCACGGCGATCTTCGACGCCGCCGCGACCCGCTTCGGGCAGGTCGACATCCTCGTCGTCGGCTCGGGGATGAACGACGTCTCTCCGATCGTCGACATGGCCCCCGAGCGCTTCGCGAAGGTCATGGAAGCGAACGTCACCGCCTCGTGGCTCCTCTGCCGCGAGTTCGGCAAGCGCGCGATCGCCCGCGGCGGAGGCGGCAAGGTCGTCCTCATGTCCTCCGCGCGCGCCAAGCTCGGGCACCCGATGGGCTACAGCGCCTACTGCTCCTCGAAGGCGGCGGTCGACGGAATCACACGCGCCCTCGGCTGCGAGTGGGGCAAGTACGGCATCACGGTCAACGCGATCGCGCCGACCGTCTTCCGGTCGGCCCTGACGGCCTGGATGTTCGCCGACGACGAGAAGGCGAAGGCGGTCCGCGCCGGCTTCCTCGCTCGCGTCCCGCTCGGCCGCCTCGGCGAGCCCGAGGACCTGGCCGGCCCGCTCCTCTTCCTCGTCTCGAAGGCGTCGGACTTCTACACGGGCCACACCGTCGACGCCGACGGCGGGTACACGGCAGGCTGAGACCGTGGGCAGCGACGTGCAGGGATCCGGTGGGTCCGGGGGGCGGCAAGCAGCGCCCCACGTGAGCGCGCGGATCGCCATTCTGGGCGCCGGCCTCATGGGGCACGGCATCGCGCAGGTGTTCGCGGCGAAGGGGCACGACGTGTCGGTCTTCGACACGGCCGCCCCCGCGCTCGCCGCCCTTCGCGACCGGGTCCGCGGTGTCTCCACCGACCTCGGCGAGGACCCGGCCTGCGCCGAGCGGGTCACGGCCTGCACCGACCTCGCCGACGCGGTTGCCAGCGCCGACGTCGTCTTCGAAGCCGGTCCCGAAAACCTCGAGATCAAGCAGCGCCTCCTCGCCGACGTGGAACGCCACGCGCCGGCGGAGGCGCTCCTGGCCAGCAACACCTCGGTCATCCCGATCACGCAGATCATGAAGGGGCTCGTGCGGCGGGAGCGGACCCTCGGCGCCCACTGGTGGAATCCGCCCTTCCTCGTCCCGCTCGTCGAGGTGATCCGGACCGCCGACACATCCGACGCGGCCGTCGCTTCGATGACGGAGCTCCTCGTCTCCGCCGGAAAGACCCCGGTGACGGTGAACAAGGACGTCCCGGGCTTCGTCGGAAACCGGCTCCAGCACGCCCTCTGGCGCGAGGCGATGGCCCTCGTCCAGAACGGCGTCTGCGACGCCGAGACCGTCGACACCGTGATCAAGTCGAGCTTCGGGCGGCGCCTCGCCGTACTCGGCCCCCTCGAGACGGCCGACCTCGTCGGGACCGACCTCTCGCTCGCGATCCACGAGACCGTCCTCCCCGACATCGACACGACCCCCGGGCCCCTCCCGTACCTGAGGCAGCTCGTGGCGGAGGGCAAGCTCGGAATGAAGACGGGCGAGGGCTTCCGCCGCTGGACGCCGGAACAGGCGGCCGCTGTGAAGAAGAACCTCGTTACCTATCTGAAGGACCTGCACCGGCGCGGTATCTGAAGCGCCCGGAGCGAGGGGCGCCAGGAGGTGCCCCGTTCGGCCCGGCGGCTCCCCGCCGGGCGGAGGAGACCAGGGAATGACCCCTCGCGAAGTCGTCATCGTCGGAGCCGCCCGGACCCCGATCGGCTCGTTCCTCGGAACCCTCGCCGCCGTCACGGCCCCGCGCCTCGGCGCGATCGCGATCAAGGCCGTCCTCGAGCGAGCCGGGGTCGAACCGTCGGCGGTCGACGAGGTGATCCTGGGCAACGTCCTGCAGGCGGGGGTAGGCCAGAACCCGGCGCGGCAGGCGACGATCCTCGCGGGCCTCCCCGAGACGACGCCCGCCTGGACGCTGAACAAGGTCTGCGGCTCGGGCCTCAAGGCGGTCCTCGCCGGCGCCCAGGCGATCCTGGCAGGAGACGCCGAGGTCGTCGTCGCGGGCGGCACCGAGTCGATGTCGAATTCCCCGCACTACCTCCGCGCCCGCGGCGGGACACGGCTCGGCAACGCGACGTTGATCGACGGCCTCGTCCTCGACGGCCTCACCGACGCCTACGACGGCCGCCACATGGGCGAGGTGACCGAGGCGACGGCCGCGAAGTTCGGCCTGACCCGCGAAATGCAGGACGCCTTCGCCGCCGAGTCGACCCGGCGGGCGATCGAGGCGCAGAAGGCAGGCCTCTTCGCCGCCGAGATCGTTCCGGTGGAGATCGAGGGGAAGAAGGGGGAGAAGACCGTCGTCTCCGAGGACGAGGGGCCGAAGTCGGCCCGTCCCGAGAAGATCCCGGCCCTCAAGCCCGCGTTCCGCAAGGACGGCACGATCACCGCGGGGAACGCCTCGAGCATCAACGACGGCGCGGCCGCGGTCGTCCTGATGACCGCCGAAAGGGCCGCGAAGGAAGGGCGGACCGTCCTCGCGAAGCTGACGGCGTGGGGCGGAGCGGCCCGGACCCCGGCCGAATTCACGATCGCCCCCGCCGACGCCATCCGGAAGGTGCTCGGCAGGGCGGGGCTCACGGCCGCCGACGTCGACGTCTGGGAAATCAACGAGGCGTTCGCCGCGGTCTCGCTCGCCAACAAGCAGCTCCTCAGCCTCGGTGCGGAGAACGTGAACGTCCGCGGCGGAGCGGTCGTTCTCGGGCACCCGATCGGGGCCAGCGGTGCGCGGATCCTCGTGACGCTCCTCTACGCGATGAAGGACCTCGGAGCCCGCCGCGGAATGGCCTCCCTCTGCATCGGCGGCGGCGAGGGCGTGGCGCTCCTCGTCGAGAGGGGATGACGATGAAGAAGATCTTCGAGTCGGCCGACGCGGCCGTGGCGGACATCCCCGACGGCGCCACGCTCGTCGTCGGGGGCTTCGGCCTCTGCGGGAACCCGGAGAACCTGATCGCCGCGCTCCACCGCAAGGGCGTCAAGGACCTCGCGATCGTCTCGAACAACTGCGGGACGACGGAGCAGGGCCTCGGCGTCCTCCTCGCGGCGAAACAGGTGAGGAAGATGGTCTCGAGCTACGTCGGCGAGAACCGGATCTTCGAGCAGCAGTACCTCTCCGGCGAGCTCGAGGTCGAGCTCGTCCCGCAGGGGACGCTCGCCGAGCGCTGCCGCGCGGGGGCGTCGGGGATCGGCGGCTTCTACACGCCGACCGGCGTCGGGACGCAGGTGGCCGAGGGGAAGGAGACGCGGACGCTGAACGGTCGGGAGTACGTCCTGGAGATGCCGATCCGCGGCGACTTTTCCCTTGTAAAAGCATGGAAGGCCGACGAGTGGGGAAACCTCGTCTTCCGCAAGACCGCCCGCAACTTCAACGGTTGCATGGCCGGCGCCGCGGCGGTCACGATCGCCGAGGTGGAGGAGATCGTCCCGGTCGGAAAGCTCGACCCGGACGGCATCCACGTCCCCTCCGTCTACGTGAAGCGCCTCGTCCTCGGGAAGGACTACGTCAAGCCGATCGAGCGCCGCACCGTGCGGCCGAGGTCCTGACATGCCGCTCAAGAGAGAACAGATCGCCCAGCGCGTCGCCAGGGAGCTCCACGACGGGTTCTACGTGAACCTCGGGATCGGGATGCCGACGCTCGTCGCCAACTACGTCCCCGAGGGGATGGAGGTGGTCCTCCAGTCGGAGAACGGGATGCTCGGCCTCGGGCCGTACCCCTTCGACGACGAGGTCGACCCCGACCTGATCAACGCGGGCAAGGAGACCGTCTCGGAGATCGCCGGGACCGCCTACTTCAACTCGGCCGAGTCGTTCGCGATGATCCGCGGCGGCCAGATCGACCTCGCCATCCTCGGCGCGTTCGAGGTCTCCGGGGGAAGGGGACCTGGCGAACTGGGTCATCCCCGGAAAGATGATCAAGGGGATGGGGGGCGCGATGGACCTCGTCGCGGGGGCGAAGAGGGTCGTCGTGGTCATGGACCACGCGAGCAAGGACGGCAAGCCGAAGATCCTGAACGTCTGCTCGCTCCCCCTCACGGGGAAGCGGTGCGTGAGCGCGATCTGCACCGACCTGGCCTGGATCGACGTGACCCCTTCCGGGCTCGTCCTCCGCGAGCTGGCACCGGGCGTCACGGCCGAGCAGGTGCAGGCGCTGACCGAGCCCCGGCTGACGGTCGCGCCCGATGTGAAGACGATGGAGATCTGAGATGGGAGCCGAGACCGATCTCGCGCTCGAGCAGAGGATCGCCCGCCTCGAGGACCACAGGGAGATCTGCAATCTCCAGGGGCGCTACAACCACTATCTCCAGACGGGCCTCCTCAAGGAGAAGGTCGGCGAGCTCTTCGCGTTCGGCAACCCGGACGTCAAAGCCGAGATGTGCGACAGCGGGATGTGGCACGGGGCCGAGGGGATCGTGAAGCTCTTCACCCACATGGGGAAGAAGTACTCGATGCCGGGCGAGCTGATGCTCCACATGCTCGTGACGCCCGTCGTCGAGGTGAGCGCCGACGGCACGCGCGCCCGCGGGATGTGGAACTCCTTCGGGACGAACACCTACCTCGACGAGGACGGCAAGCTCGTCGCGATGTGGCAGGCCGGCAAGTACGACAACGTCTTCTGCAAGGAAGGCGGGCGCTGGAAGTTCCTCGAGTTCAAGTGGTACGTCCTCTTCCGGACGCCCTTCCACGAGGGCTGGGTGAAGCGTCCGATCGTCGAGGGGCTCCACGAAGAGGGCTTCCCCGAGGTCAGCCCCTTCCACACGCCTTACAGCCCGACCGCGGCCCACAACGTCTTCCTGCCCGCCCCCCCGGAGCCCGGGGAAGGCTGAGGAGTCCTCATGAACGTCATCAAGGTCGACGAGACGCTCTGCAGCCAGTGCAAGGCCTGTTACCGGGCCTGCTGGATCGACGTCATCCGCTGGGACGACGAGCGGGACCGCCCGGTCATCGCCTACCCCGAGGACTGCGTCGAGTGCAACTTCTGCGAGATCAGCTGCCCCGACGACGCCCTGAAGGTCTCGGTCGACTACTCGCGGCCCTGGCCGAATACCTACCGGTAGCCCGAGAGGCGAGGAGAAGGAGAGAACCGTCATGGCAGAACTTCGCACGCTCGGGAAGGTCATCGAGGTGGACGTCCTCGTCGTCGGGCACGGCTGCGCCGGGCTCGCGGCCGCGATCACGGCGAAGGAGACCGATCCCTCGCTGAAGGTCCTCGCCGTCGACAAGGGCTCCGTCGGCTACTCCGGCAAGGCGAACAAGGGGGGCGGCCACTGCGCGTTCATCCCCGAGGGCGGGGAGGAAACCTACGTCGAGTACCACACGCGAAAGCTCGGCGACTACCTGAACGACCAGGAGCTCCTCCGCAAGTACGCGAACTCCACGCGCGACGTCCTCGCGGACGTGGAGCGCTGGGGCGCGAAGGTCTTCGGCAAGGAAGCCCCGTTCAACGCCCACCCGATGATCCCGTGGAAGGTCACCACGGTCGACCTCGACTTCATGCTGGCCCACGCGAAGACCGCGCAGTCGCTCGGCGTGACGTTCATGGACAAGGTCGCCGTCGTCGACCTCCTGACCGACGGCGGACGGATCGTCGGCGCGATCGGCTTCAGCCTCCTCGACGGCAAGACGCTCCTCTTCAAGGCGAAGGCGGTCGTCCTCGCGAACGGTTGCCAGAACTGGCGGATCATGCGGATGTGGGCCTCGGGCCGGGGCGACGGGATCGCCGCTGCCTACCGCGCCGGGGCGAAGATGCGCAGCGCCGAGTTCGGGTCGTTCGTCGGGATGGTGAACCTCGAGAACGGGCACGTCTCCTACGGCGCCGAGGACGCTCTCGTGAACGCGAAGGGGCAGAGCCTCTCGGAGACCGCCCGTCCGTTCGCGCAGGCGAACCGGAACCTCGGGGTCCTCGGCGGCGTCGACCTCGGCGGCAACCACGCCCTCTTCATGTACCAGGACGTCATCCAGGGGAACGGCCCGATCTACGAGGACAAGCGGCAGAACCACTTCGTCGACTCGCCGATCGCCCGCAACCTCGCCCCCGAGAAGGGGACCGCGGACCCGATCTGGTACCGGCCGTTCGCCGAGACCTTCTGGCGCACTCTCTACGCCAAGAAGCAGAAGGGGTACCAGAGCGACGACCCGCTCAAGGAGACCGTCCCCGGCCTCATCGGAGAGTTCTCGCCGCTCTGGGTGAGCCACGAGATGGCGTGCAGCCTGCCGGGCCTCTTCGCGGCGGGAGACATCGCCGGGAACGGGAACTCCTCGTTCGGCGCCGTGCCGTCCCCGCCGGGGCGCAACCGCGGTACCGGAATGATGGCCGCCTGGTTCATGGCGCGGATCGCCGGGCCCTCGGCGGCCCGCTTCGCGGCCGAATCCGCCGAGCCGGTGGTCGACACCGCGCAGGCCGAGGCGCTGAAGGCGGAGATCTACGCCCCGCTGAAGCGAAACGAGGGGATGACGACGCAGGAGATGGTCTGGCGGATCCAGAACGTCATGCAGCCGCTGAAGTACACCGCCTGGAAGAGCGAGGAGCGGCTGAAGGAAGCGCTCGGGATCGTCCTCGACCTGAAGACGAAGCTCCCGACGCTCGTCGCGGCCGACGCGCACTACCTGAGCGCCGCGAACGAGTGCCGGAGCATGCTCCTCGCCTCCGAGATGTTCTTCCGCGCGTGCCTCGAGCGGAAGGAGAGCCGCGGCTGGTTCCTCCGCGAGGACTACAAGGAGCGCGACGACCGGAACTTCCTGAAGTGGATCTTCCTCGAGAAGAAGGGGGACGACATGGCGGTCTCCTTCGAGGACGTGCCGATGGCGAGCTACCGGTACCAGCCCGAGGCTGGACGGCCTGATCAGGAGCCACGGGCGGATTCGCCGGCAGGCCGCTGGGCCGGCCGGCGAATCCACGGGGAGCCCGGGGTGAGCGGAGGCTGCCGATGATCAAGTGGACGATCACGAGCCGGCACAAGCCGGGTATGACGACGGAGCGCTTCTACTACGAGTGGTCGGTCCTCCACGTCGCGCTGATGCTGACGAACGCCTCGACGATGCGGACGTTCCGTCGCTACACGCAGCACTTCGCGATCCTCGGCGTCCCTCGCGAGGTCCGCCTCCTCCCGCAGCACGAGATGGCCTGGGAGAGTTTCGCCGAGCACTGGATCGACCAGCCGGAAGACATCCTCCCCTCGATCCAGAACGAGGACTACCTCGGGCGGATGCGCCCGCACTCCTTCAGCGACGCGGCGATGGAGCTGCAGCTCCTGGCGGGGGAGACCGTCTTTCAGCGCGAGGGCTTCCGCTCCGGCGGCGTGAAGGTCATTCACACGCTGAAACGGCCCGAGGGGACGACCCAGGACGCCTTCGAGGCGGGGTGGGCGGGGCGCCACGGGCCGGCCGTCGTCTCGGCGCTGGGGGACAAGGGGCTCCGCAAGTACGTTCTCGACCGGCCGCTGAGGCTGGAATCGGAGCAGTTCAAGACGAGCCTCTTCGCGCACGGCAAGGTGGGCCAGTACGCCGGGACGGAAGAGCTCTGGTTCGACGACTTGGAATCGGCCGCCCGGATGGGGACCGACCCGGAGGTCCGCGCGGTGCTCGGGGCGAGCCTGGCGAGCCTCGTCGACGTCCCGCGATCCCACTCGATGTACGTCATCGAGCGGGTGGTCTTCGACTTCGTGACCGACGGGGAGGCGATGCCTCGCCCGGCGATCCTCGACCCATCGAGCGCGGAGGCCCGGGTCTCGGGTGGCGACTGGATGGTGACGGCCCCGGCGCTCGCCGGCTGGCCGGTCCCGGCAGAGACAGGAGAACGGTGATGGCGGAAGTGGCGGAGACGGCGAGCGGAGCGGACGTGGCGAAGCTGGTGAACGAGACGAAGCGGCGACTCCTCCTCGGCGACGAGGCGCTCGCCCTCGGGGCGCTTCACGCAGGGCTCACCGGCGCCTTCAGCTACCCGGGGACGCCGGCGACCGAGATCCTCGAGTTCGTCGAGCGCGAGACGAAGGGGGGGCCGCCGGTTTCGGAAGGGGGCGTCGCCCACGCCTGGGCCGCGAACGAGAAGGTCGCGTACGAGGAGGCGATGGGGATGAGCTTCGCGGGGCGCCGCGCCCTCGTCTCCTTCAAGCACGTCGGCCTCAACGTGGCGGCGGACCCGTTCATGAACTCCGCGGTGAGCGGCGTCGACGGCGGCGTCGTCGTCGCCTGCGCGGACGACCCGGGCCAGCACAGCTCCCAGAACGAGCAGGACAGCCGCGTGTTCGCGAGCTTCGCCCAGGTGCCGTGCCTCGAGCCTGCCGGCGCCCAGGACGCGTACGACATGGCGCGCGACGCGTTCGACCTCTCCGAGCGGTTCGGGATCCCGGTGATGATGCGTCTCGTCACGCGGATCTCCCACACGCGGAGCTCGGTCGTCCTCGCCGAGCCGCGTCCCCAGCGGCCCCTTCAGCCGAGCACGGACTACGCGCGCTGGACCCTCCTCCCGGTGAACGCGCGCAAGGGCGTGGCAGCGCTCGCCGCCAAGCACGGCGACCTCGTCGCCTGGTCCGAGAGCTGCCGCTGGAACCGGCTCGAGCTTGGCAAAAGCGGCGGGCGGACGGGCGTCATCGCTTCGGGGATCGCGATCAACTACTTCCTCGAGAACTTCGACCCGACGGGACCCGGCGACGCTGTCCCGCCGTACCTCGCCATCGGGGCTTACCCGATGCCAGTCGGCCTCGTCGAGAAGCTCCTCGCCGCCGTCGACACGCTCCTCGTCCTGGAAGACGGCTATCCGTACATCGAGGGAATGCTCCGCGGCCTTCTCGACCGCCCGCGCGGCAAGACGATCCGCGGCAAGCTGGACGGCGCCGTGCCGAGGACCGGCGAGCTGAGCCCCGACCTGGTCCGCGGGGCGCTCGGCCTTCCGGCGCGACCCCACCGGCCCGCTCCGGACGTCGCCCTGACGGGACGCCCGCCGTCGCTCTGCGCCGGCTGCCCGCACATCGACAGCAACGCGGCGATCCGGGTCGTCCTCGACACCTACCCCGAGGCGAAGCTCTTCGGCGACATCGGCTGCTACTCGCTCGCCTACCTCCCGCCGTTCAAGACCATCCACGCGAGCATCGACATGGGGTCGTCCATCAGCATGGCGATGGGGGCGGCGGCCGCGGGGGTCCACCCGGCGATCGCGAGCATCGGCGACTCGACGTTCCTCCACTCGGGGATGACGTCGCTCGTCGACGCGGCGAAGAGGGACGTGCCGATGACCGTGATGGTCCTCGACAACGGGACGACGGCGATGACCGGGTTCCAGGGCTCGATGACGACGGGCGACGACCTCGTTCGGGTCATCCGCGGGCTCGGGGTCCGCGAGGAGCACCTCCACCTGATGACGCCCCACCGGAAGAACCACGAAGAGAACGTCGCACTCGTGAAACGCGCAGTGGAGCACAGGGGGCTGTCGGTGATCGTCGCCCAGCGCGAGTGCATCCAGACGGCGAAGGGATAGCGATGGAAACGAACATCGTCCTCTGCGGGGTCGGCGGGCAGGGAATCCTCTCGATCTCGATCGCGCTCGACCTCGCGGCCGGCCGGCTCGGTTGGCACTTCAAGCAGGCCGAGGTCCACGGGATGAGCCAGCGGGGGGGCGAGGTCGTCTCGCACCTGCGCTATGCCGATCATCCGATCTTCTCGGAAGTGATCCCGCAGGGGGTGGCGAACCTGATCCTATCGGTCGAGCCGCTCGAAGCGCTCCGCTACGTCTCGCTCCTCGCGCCCGACGGCGCCGTCGTGACGAGCGCCGACCCGTTCCGGAACCTGGCCGCCTACCCGGACGTCGACGCGGTCCACGCGGCGATCGCCCGCGTGCCGAACCACGTCCTCCTCCCGGCCGACGCCCTCGCCCGGAAGGCGGGAACGGTGAAGGCCGCGAACATGGTTCTCCTCGGTGCGGCGAGCCCATGGCTCGGGATGCCGGACGGGGACGTGGAAGCGGCGATCCGCGAGCTCTTCGCCCACAAGGGGGAGAAGGTCCAGGAGACGAACGTGAAGGCGTTCCGGGCGGGCAAGGCCGCGGGCGCCTCCTACCGGGATCGGCTCGCGACGGGCTCGACGAGCGCCGTCGCCCGCGAGGCGGTCCTGGAAGTGGCGCCATGCTGAAGAAGCGCAGGGAAGACGCGGAGACAGATCAGGAGGAAGACTCAGAGCCGCGCCGGACGGCGCCCTCGACCTGGCTGGAGGTTCCGAACGGCGAGAATCACGGCGAGGCGGCGCGCGGGGCGTCCGGCTCCGCCTCCGGGTATCATCGAGTGCTGGGTGGCCGCATGGCTCCCGCGAGGCGTACAACGATGAAAACCCCGGTTCCGGATAAGGGGGGCGGCGTCCAGAAGGGCGAGCGTCAGAGCGTTCAGGTGATCGCGCGCGCCGCGTCGATCCTCCGGGCCCTCGAGCGCAACCCCGAAGGTCTGTCCCTCGGAGAGATCGCCAAGCTGGTGGACCTGTCCAGGTCCACCGTCCAGAGAATCGTCGACGCCCTCGACCGCGAACAGCTCGTCCTCGCTTCCTCGATGGGCCGGGGTGTGCGGCTCGGCCCGGCCCTCCTCAGGCTCGCGGGCGCGACGCGGTTCGAGATCGGCGAGATGGCCCGCGACACGATGGAGGCCCTCTCCAAGGAGACCGGCGAGACGGTCGACCTCTCCGTCCTCGACAACGAGAAGATCGTCTTCGTCCACCAGGTCGTCGGGTCCCACCTGCTCCGGGCGGTCTCCGCGGTCGGAGAGGCGTTCCCTCTGCACTGCACGTCGCCCGGCAAGGCGTTCCTCGCCTCTCTCGACGACGTGAAGCTCGCCAAGCTCCGGAAGAAGATGAAGCTGACCCGTTTCACGCCGAACACGATCGTCACCTGGAGCGGCCTGGACCGGGAGCTCGAGAAGGTCCGGCAGACCGGTATCGGCGTCGACCGCGAGGAGCTGACGCTTGGAATCAGCGCGGTGGCGGTGGTGCTCGGGGCCCGACCGGCGACCTCGCCGCCCTTTCGCTCCCCGTGCCAACCCAGCGCTTCGAGACGAACGAGGCCGAGGTGACCCGGGCCCTCGTCGCGCACGGGCGCGACCTGCAGGAACGCCTCCGCCGGTAGACGGAGCCGGAGCCCGGCCGGGAGGATGAGATGAAGGCCGAGGAGAAGCCGGGCTTTCTGGTCCGGTCGGGGCTGGCCCTTGCCGCGTCGAGCGAGAGGTGGTTCCCCGATCCCCTCGTCTTCGCGTTTCTCGGTGTCGTGGTCGTCTTCGGCCTCGGAGTCCTGGCGGGGGAGAGGCCGGGGAACCTCGCGATCCAGGGGGGGAAGGCCTTCTGGTCGCTCGTCCCCTTCACGATGCAGATGGTGATGATCATCATCGGTGGCTACGTCGTGGCGTCGGCGCCGCTCGCCCGGCGCGCGATCGAGGCCCTGGCCCGTCTCCCGAGGTCGCCTCGCGGCGCCGTGGCGTGGGTCGCCCTCGTCTCCATGCTGACCTCGCTCGTCTCCTGGGGGCTAAGCCTCGTCTTTTCGGGGCTCTACGTCCGGGCGCTCGCGCGGCGCATGAAGGGGCTCGACTACCGGGCCGCGGGGGCGGCGGGCTACCTCGGAGTCGGGGCCGTCTGGGCGATGGGGCTCTCCTCCTCGGCGGCGATGATGATGGCGACCAAGAGCGCCATCCCTCCGTCGCTCTACCGGATCAGCGGCCTCATCCCGCTCACCGAGACCCTCTTCCTCTGGCCGAGCCTCGTGACGACCGTGATCCTGATCGTGGCCTCGGTCCTTCTCGCCTGGGCTTCTGTCCCGCCGCCGGCGAGCGCCCGGACGGCCGAGTCGTTCGGCGTGAACCTCGACGACGAGGAGCCGGTCGAAACGCCGGGGACGTCGACCCGGCCCGCGGACAGGCTCGACGAGAGCCGGATTCTTCCCTCGCTCGTCGTCGCGCTCCTCGTCGTCTACCTCGTCGACCTCTTCCGCTCCTCGCCGACAGGTGCGCTCGCGGCGCTCGACCTCGGAACGTACAACCTGATCTTCCTGACGGCCGGCCTGGCCCTCCACGGATCGCCGCGGCGGTTCGCGGCCGCGGTGGCCCGCTGCGTCCCGGCGACGGCCGGGGTCCTGATCCAGTACCCCTTCTACGCGGTCGTCTTCGGGATGATCGTCGGGACGAGCCTCGCGGACCGGCTCGCGAAGCTCTTCGTCGCGGTCTCGACGCCCGGCTCCTACCCGGTTCTCGTCGCGCTCTATTCGACGATGCTCGGGGCGGTGATCCCGTCCGCGGGGAGCCGATGGGTCATCGAGGCGCCGTACGTCCTCGAGGCGGCGAACGTCCACCACGTCCACCTCGGTTGGGTCGTCCAGATCTACAACGCGTCCGAGGCGCTCCCGAACCTCGTCAATCCCTTCTGGATGCTCCCGCTTCTCGGTATCCTGAAGCTGAAGGCGAGGGACCTCGTCGGTTACAGCGTCCTCCAGCTCGTGGTACACGTCCCGCTCGTCTACGGCCTCTGCTGGCTCTTCGCCCGGTCGATCCCCTGGGTCGCACCGACGCCCTGATTCGGTCAAAGGAGGCCCTTTTTCCCTTGACCTGGAGTCCTCTGCTACCTATATTGCAATACGCCCGTACCGGATCGTGGGCACAAACGGGGGAGCCGAGATGCACGTCATCACGATCGACTACGACATCTGCAACAGCTGCAAGCGCTGCTACAAGGCCTGCTTCAACGACTGCATCGTCTGGGACACGGAAAAGAACCTCCCCGTTCCGACGTACCCGCAGGAGTGCGCTACGTGCAACTGGTGCGAGCTCTCCTGCCCGGACGGCGCGGTGAAGGTGATCCCGCACAACCCCGTGAGGATCCCGGAGCCGTACCCGCGCTCCTACTACGCGAAGTCGTACGTGGCGGAGTGAGAGATGGCCAACCTCGACACGAACAGTGAAGTCCACTCGGCCGACGTCCTGATCCTGGGGGCCGGGCTCGCCGGCTACATCGTCGCGAACCGCGTCAAGGAGCTGAACCCCGAGCTGTCGGTCCTCCTCGTCGAGAAGTCGACGGCGGGCTGGTCGGGCTCGAAGGCGAACAAGGGCGCCGGGGTCATGTGGGTCATGGAGGAGAAGGACGACGTCGGCAAGTTCCGCGACTACTACTCCGCCCACCACGGCCACGGGCTGGAAGACCAGGAGCTCCTCGAGAAGGTCTGCGGCACCACGCTGGAGATGGTCGGCCACCTCGAGCGCTGGGGGGTGAACGTCGCCCGCGAGGCGGACGGGTCGCTCGCCCGCTCGAACCTTCTCCCTCTCTGGGCCCTCTGCGCTTTCGACCTCGACATCCTGATGAAGCTCCGGAAGGTCGCGACGAAGTACGGCGTCAAGTCGGTCGACAAGACGCAGGTCGTCGAGCTCCTGACGCAGGGCAACCGGGTCGTCGGGGCGGTCGGGTTCGACATCACGGACGGCACCTTCCGGACCTTCAAGGCCAAGGCGGTCGTCAACGCGACCGGCTCCTGCTGCTGGATGGTCAGCAACATGTGGTCGAGCGCCCGCGGCGACGGGATCGCGGCGGCCTGGCGCGCCGGCGCGAAGATGCGCAACGGCGAGTTCTCGAACTTCTACAACCTCGGCCTCCGCGGCAACCAGGCCGCGATGGTCGGGAGCCAGTACGCGCTCTACAACGCCGACAACGAGTGGATCGCCAAGAGGTACTGCCCCGACTTCGAGACGGACGTCGACCTCGGAATCATCCTCGGGATGGAGAAGGAGGTCCGCGACGGGAAGGGGCCGATCTCCTTCGAGGAGACCGAGCTCTTCTACAACAACCCGCTCGCCGTCGGAGACTTCCTCTTCCGCTGGAACCGCCCGAACGCAAAGAAGTTCTGGCAGCGGCTCTGGGAAGGGGAAGGGAAGTACAACTCCGACCGCTCCTGGCGCCCCGAGGTCATCCCGATGTTCATCGGGGAGTGCAGCCCGGTGATGACCGACCACGACATGCGCTCGTCGCTCGAGGGGATGTGGGTCCTCGGCGACACGAACCGCTCGGGCGCGGGCTGGGCCGGCGCGGTGCCCCCTCCGTCGCGGATCCGCGGCTCCGGCCTCACGTGGGCCTCCGTTTCGGCGCTCCTCGGGTCGAAGTCGCTGGCCGACTACGCGGCCGGGGCGAGCGACCCCGTGATCGACGAGGACCAGGTCGCGCGCTTCCGCGAGGCGCTCTACGCCCCGATGGGGCGCGATAGGGGGCTCGACGTGAGGGAGTCGATCTTCCGCCTCCAGGAAGTCATCTCCCCGCCGCGCTACAGCGCGCGAAAGAGCGCCGGACGGATCGGGGAGTCGCTCGCGAGGGTCGACGAAGTCCTCCACGAGGTCGACGAGGTCACCCCGGGCGGCGACTGGCACGTACTGGGGCTCTGTCACGACCTGAAGAACATGGCGCAGTGCGCCGAGATCTACTTCACGTCGGCCCTCGCCCGGACCGAGTCGCGCGGGTGGCACTACCGCGAGGACTTCCCGCAGCGCGACGACGCGACGTGGCGGAAGTGGGTCGACGTCGAGCTGCGGGACGGCAAGGCCGTCGTCTCGACGACGCCGCTCCCGTTCGAGCGGTTCAAGACGCCCGCCGTCGTCGATCCCTGGTTCTACGAAACGATGTACGAAGCGATCAGGTAGGGGAGCCGGCGATGCAAGACGTCAAGATGGAAGACCTCACCCCCGAGGAGAAGGCGCGCCCCTTCTCGAAGTACTTCTACAAGCCTCTCGCCCAGCCGGCCCCCGAGCGGGTCGCGGCGATGGACCGCCCCATCGACCCGTCCCTGGCGCTCCTCGCCGAGAACCGCAGCGACCTCCTGAACCTCGGCGATCTCCCGTGCGAGGCGGGGTGGTGCGTGATGCCCGACGGCACGGGCTTCATCGCGAACCGTCTCCCGATGCCGGGCGTGACGGTCGAGATGATCGACTGGTGGTTCGCCTGGCACGCCCTGGAGCCGCTCCGCTACAAGATCTGGAACCCGCCCTGCCACTTCGACATCTCGCTCTCCGACCGCGATCGCGCCAAGGTCCTCGACCCGGCCCGCTCGCTCCGGCAGAAGTTCCAGGGAATCACGCACACCGTCATCGAGAACACCGGCGGCCCGTGCGCCGAGAAGATCGTCATCGAGTTCCTGACCCCCGAGGAGTTCGGCTTCGACATGGAGCGCTTCAAGGCGCCGAACGTCGGGACCTTCGCCGGCGGGAAGGGGGCCGCGCTGATGCTGGCGCCGCCCCCGGGAGTCCCGCACTTCAAGGCGGGGGCGATCATGTGTCACCTCGTCCGGGAGATCCCTGGCGGCGTCGAGTTCCGGACCCGCTTCTGGATGGGGATGCGGATCATCGACCGCAAGGCGGTCCGCTGCATCCCGGACACCGTCCGGATCCCCGACTTCGTGGTCAAGGGGTTGGCGGTCCACAACGTCGGCGAATACGCGAACCTCGCCTCCTTCCTGCCGCAGATCTACGCCGAGCAGAACGGCCTCGTGGCCGCCTGATCGGGGAGCCGACGATGAGCAGCGTCCTTTCGACAGCCATGGCGGACCTGGACGAGGACGTCGTCCTCGCCGAGATCGCGCGCCTTCAGGGCAGCGGCACGCCGTCCCTCGAGATCATCTCGGCGCTCCAGGAGGGGATGGCGATCGTCGGCCAGAAGTTCGAGGAGAAGGACTACTTCCTCTCGGAGCTCATCATGTCGGCCGAGATCTTCAACGAAGCCGGGAAGCTGCTCGGCACCGAGGCGACGGACGCGGCGGGGACGCTCGGGACGCTCGTCCTCGGCACCGTCCACCAGGACGTCCACGACATCGGGAAGAACATCGTCCGCTCGGTCCTCGCGAGCCACGGCGTGAAGGTGATCGACCTCGGGGTCGACGTCCCGGCGGCGAAGTTCCTGGAGGCGATCCGCGAGCACCGGCCGGCGGCGGTCGGCATCTCCTGCCTCCTGACGACCTGCTTCGGAAACGTGAAGGCCTGCATCGAGGAGATCGACGCAGCCGGCCTCCGCGACGGCTTGAAGATCCTCGTCGGCGGCGGTCCTCTCGACGAGGCCGCCGGCCGGTACGTCGGCGCCGACCTCGTCTGCAAGGACGCGATGATCGCCGTGGACTGGTTCAAGACCAGGGCTGCGGCGGCGGCGTAGGGCGACGATGACGACGCCCACGAATCCCGGCCAGGCCTACGGTCAGAGGCTCGCCCGCATGAAAGCAGCCGTCGCCCTCGAGAAGCCCGACCGGACCCCGGTCATCTCCTGGTCCGACGCGTTCTGTGCGAATCACGTCGGCGCGCCGATGTCCCGTTTCTCGTCCGATCTCATCTACTCGGGAGAGGTGACCGCCCGCTCCTTCGAGCTCCTCCCGGGCTTCGACGCCGCGGAGATGGCCGTGGCCGAGCCCGACTGGGTGGCCGCCGTCTTCCTGAGCAAGATGAAGATCGCGGGGCGCGACCTCCCCGAGGGGACCCCCTGGATGGTCGACGAGCAGGAGCGGATCGCCGAGAGCGACTACGACGTCATCGCCGAACGCGGCTGGTTCGGCTTCTTCGTCCCGTGGGCGCAGCAGAACCTCGGGATCACGGTTCCGTCGTACATCCAGCAGTCGATCGCCGCCCGGATCGAGGGGACGAAGAGGCTCGCCGCGATCGGCGTGCCGACGTACACCGTCGCCTTCGGCGGCGGGACCCCGCTCGAGGCGCTCTCGGCGGGCCGGACGATGTCCCGCTTCGTGCGGGACCTCCACCGGATCCCGGACCGGGTGCAGGCGGCGATGGACGCGACGCACCCGCAGATGATCGGCGTCGTGAAGCAGGCGATCCGCGAGTCGCCGGTGAAGCCGTTCAGCGTTTTCGTCGGTCTCGCCCGCAGCTCGCCCGAGTTCTTCGGGCCGAAGCTCTGGGACCGGTTCGTCTGGCCCTACCTGAAGTCGATGGTCGAGGCGATCATCGAGGAAGGGGTCGTCGCGAACCTCCACTTCGACTCCTGCTGGGACCGCGAGCTCCCGCGCCTGCGCGAGTTCCCCAAGGGGAGCTGCGTCTTCGCCTGCGACCACGCGACCGACATCCGGCTTGCGAAGAAGATCCTCGGGGACCGGATGTGCATCAAGGGAGACGTCCCGTCGGCGATGCTCTCCTACGGCACGCCCGACGAGGTCCGCGCCTACTGCAAGGCGCTCATCGCAGACATGGGCGACGGCTTCATCCTCTCTCCGGCCTGCACGATGCCCGCGAACGCGAAGCTCGAGAACGTGATGGCGATGCTCGAGGCGGTCGAGGCGTAGCGAGGAAAGAGGAGGGGGTCAGGTCTACCTTCTACACTCTGCGTCTCGGCTGGAAGCGAGGGCGCCGCGTAGAGTGTAGAGGGTAGACCTGACCCCACCTTCGGGAGAGCTGCGATGGGAACGGTGCTCGTTGCCTGCCGGACGATCGAAGGCGAGGTCCTCCGGGTTGCCTCTGAGGCGGGTTTCGTCGGCGAGGTCCGCTGGATCGAGTCGGGGCTTCACAACCGGCCGGAGGTCCTGCGGGCCCGCCTGCAGGAGGAAATCGACCGGATCGACGGCGCCGATACCGTTCTCCTCGCCTTCGGCTACTGCGGCAACTCCCTCGTCGGGCTCACCGCCAGGGGCTTCCGGCTCGTTTTCCCGAGGGCGGACGACTGCATCACGCTCCTCCTCGGGTCGTGCGCGCGCCGGCAGGAGATCTCGTCCGAGGTCGGCACCTACTTCCTCACGAAGGGGTGGCTCGAGCACGAGACGAACCTCTGGGCCGAGCATCAGGCCTCCGTTCGCAAGTGGGGAGCCGAGCGGGCCGAGAGGCTTCGCGCCCGGATGCTCGCGCACTACGGGCGCCTCGCGGTCGTCGAGACGGGCGCGTACGACCTCCCCTCGTTCGTCGAGAGGACGCGGCCGATCGCCGAGGCGCTGAAGCTCGACCACGCCGTCGTCCCGGGCTCGCTCCGCTTCCTCGGCAAGCTGCTGACCGGGCCGTGGGACGAGGAGTTCCTGTCGCTGGCGCCGGGGGAGACGGTGACGGTCGAGCGGATCTTCGGTCCACCGGCGACGACGGCACGACCCGGCGGCGAAAGCCCCGCCGCGGAAGGATGAGATGGAAGGACTTCCGGCTCCGCACCCCGACTTCTTCCCGCGGATTGCGCGCCTGAAGGCGGCGCTCGCCCTCGAGAAGCCCGACCGGACGCCGGTGATGTCGCAGTCGGACACCTTCTGCGTCAACCACCTCGGGGCGAGCATGGCCCGCTTCTCGACCGACCCGGTCACCTCGGCCGAGGTGATGATGCGATCGTTCGCGGCCCTCCCGGGCTTCGACGCCACGGAGATGACGTCGTGCGTTCCCGACTTCGTCGGCGCGATCCTGATGAGCCGGATGCTCGTCGCGGGGCGCGACCTGCCGGAAGGGCGCCCCTACATGGTCGACGAGAAGGAGCGGCTCGCGGCGGACGACTACGACAGGATCGTCGCGACCGGCTGGCGTCCGTTCTTCGCCGCCTACTGCAAGGAGAAGCTCGGCCTCGACCTCTCCGAGTACATGCCGAAGCTGATGGCCGGAGCGGCGACGGGGGCCAGGCTCGCCATGGCGCAGGGGCTCCCGGTCTTCACGCTGGCCGTCAACGGCGCGATCCCCCTCGAGCCGCTCTCGGGCGGCCGGAGCATGGGGAAGTTCATGCGCGACCTGTTCAAGTCTCCCGACCGGGTGCAGGCGGCGATGGACGTGATGCTGCCGGAGATGATCGCCCAGGTCCGCGAGGTCCTCGCCTTCCTGCCCGTGAAGCCTCTGACGGTGTTCGTCGGTATCGGTCGCGGTTCGAGCGGGTTCCTCTCGCCACGTTTCTGGGACCGGTTCGTCTGGCCGTACCTGAAGGCGATGATCGAGGCGATCCACGCGGAAGGGATCGTCGCGAACCTCCACTTCGAGGGGGACTGGGAGCGCGACCTGCATCGCTTCCGCGAGTTCCCGAAGGGGAGCTGCGTCTTCGCCTGCGAGCACACGACGGACATCTTCAAGGTGAGGGACGTCCTCGGCGACCGGATGTGCATCAAGGGGGACGTCCCGTCTCCCATGCTTGCCTTCGGCACGCCCGACGAGGTCTACGCCTACAGCCGGAAGCTGATCGACAACATGGGCGACGGTTTCATCCTCGCGCCGGCCTGCACGATGCCGCCGAACGCCAGGCTCGAGAACGTCGAGGCGATGCTCGCCGCCGCCCACAACGGATAGAGGAAAGGAATGCCACTCATGAGACGACTCCCTCTCGCCCTGACCCTGGGCTTCGCGTTCTCCTTCAGCGCTTTCGCGGTCGACCCTCCGAAGGACGTCCGGACGTTCGAGACGGCGCGAGGCCCCGTTGCATTCGCCCACACGAAGCACCTGGCTGCCGGGGCGGTCTGCGCGGACTGCCACCACACCGGCGTGCAGAAGAAGTGCTCGACGTGCCACGGAAAGGTCGCGAAGGGGAAGGTCCCGCGCTTCCTCGACGCCGTTCACGATCGGACGCTGAAGCACGCCTGCCTGACGTGCCACGCCGCGCGCGTCGAGGCCGGGAAGAAGGCCCCTCTCGCCTGCACGGCCTGCCACCCGAAGGGGTAAGGCAGCCGAGCGGCCGGGCCCGGCTCGTCGGCCCGGCACAGGAGACTCCGTAATGAAGATCGACATGACACGGTGGGCGAAGACCGTCATCGGGTCGGAGGCCGTCCTCGCGATTCCGGTGATGACGTATCCGGGCCTCGCCCTCGCGGGCGAGACGCTGACGGGGCTCATCGGAGACGGGGAAGCCCAGGCGCGCTGTGTGAAGGCGCTCGCCGCGCGCTACCCGTCGGCCGCGGCCGTGACGGTGATGGACCTCTCGATGGAGGCCGAGGCTTTCGGAAGCGCTATCCGCTTCTCGGACACCGAGGTGCCGACGGTGACGGGCCACGTCGTGGTCACGCTCGAGGACGCCCGGGCGCTGCCGGTCCCCGCAGTCGGCGCGGCGCGCACCGGGGTCCCGCTGAAGGCGGCGGAAATCCTGTCGCGCGAGGTGACCGACCGTCCCGTCCTCGGCGGGATCATCGGGCCGGTCTCGCTGACCTGCCGGCTGATGGAAATGACGCCGATGATGATGGCGATGCGGCGGAGCCCGGAGACGCTCTCCACCGTCCTCGGAAAGACGACCGAGTTCCTGATCTCCTTCGCGAAAGCGTTCAAAGCGGCGGGGGCGAACGGCGTCGTCATCGCCGAGCCGGTCGCCGGGCTCCTCTCGCCGAAGCAGTGCGACGAGTACTCCTCGCGTTGGGTGAAGGCGATCGTCGACGCGGTGCAGGACGAGGCTTTCCTCGTCGTCCTCCACAACTGCGGCTCGACGGTGCCGCTCGTCCCGTCGATGGTTTCGACGGGAGCCGGCGCGTTCCACTTCGGGAACGCGGTGGCGATGACGGAGATCCTTCCCCAGGTGCCCGCCGACCGCCTCGCCTGCGGGAACATCAACCCTTCGGGGACCTTTCGCATCGGCACGCCGGAGAAGATGGAGGCAGAGGTCTCGGCGCTCCTGGCGAGCATGGAGCCGTACCCGAACTTCGTCCTCTCGTCGGGTTGCGACATCCCGCCCGGCACGCCTGTCGAGAACGTCGACGCTTTATTCCGCGCGCTCGCCTCGCACAACGCCTCGCGCCGGCGAGCTCCCGCGGGATAGATGAGCCTCGCGGCCACGCCCGTCCCGGTGACGTTCCTCCCTTCGGGGCGGGAGGGGACCTGCGGCCGGGACGAGACGCTCCTCGAGGCGGCCCGAAGGCTCGGCGTGAGGGTCGCATCGAGCTGCGGCGGTCTCGGGCGCTGCGATTCGTGCACGGTGAGGATCGAAGGCGCCGTCCCGACGCCGGGTGCAGAGGATCGGGAGCTCTTCGACACGGAAGAGCTCGAGACGGGCTGGAGGCGGGCCTGCACGGTCCGGCCCTCCGGGCCGTGCGTCGTCCACGTCCCGGCGCGAAGCGCGGCTGCGAGCGTCGTGCGCGGGCAGGAGGGGATGCGCTCCGCCGTCTGGATCGAGGACCCGGTCGTTCTCCTCGACGCGGCGGGCCTCTGGCGGCGCCGGGACGGCTCGCGCGTCGGGGAAGGGGAGCGCCCGCTCGGCCTCGCCGTCGACGTCGGGACGACGAACCTCGCCGCCGCGCTCGTCGATCTCGTCAGCGGCGAGATCCTCGCGACGGCAGCGATGGAGAACCCCCAGGGCGCCTGGGGAGCGGACGTCATCAGCCGCCTCGAGCAGGCCCTCGGGGGCGAGGCGCCGCGCCGCGAGCTCCAGCAGGCCGTCCTCGGGGCCATCGATGACCTGGCCACGGAACTGGCCGCGGGGCGGCCAGAGACGATCGTCGAAGCGGCCCTGGTTGGGAACACGGTGATGCAGCACCTGCTGCTGGGCCTGCCGGTTGAAGGGCTCGCACGCGCCCCCTACCGTCCGGAAGTCCTCGAGGCGGTGGACCGGGCGGCGTCTGACCTCGGGCTCTCCCTCGGGCCGGGCGCGCGGGTCCATTTCGGGCCGAACGTCGGGGGCTTCGTCGGGAGCGACCACGTCGCCGCGCTCCTCGAGACTCTCGCGAATCCGCCCGCGGGGAGCTGGGCGCTCGTCGACATCGGGACGAACACCGAGATCACGCTTTTCTCCGGCGGACGGCAGACGGCCGTCTCGTGCGCCTCCGGACCGGCATTCGAGGGGTGGAAGCTCACCTGCGGCGTGAAAGCCGGGGACGGGGCGATCGACAGGGTCCGGATCGACGGAGCGGAGGTGCACCTCGGGACGATCGGCGGGTTCCACCCGATCGGCCTCTGCGGTTCGGGCGTCCTCTCGCTCCTCGCGGAGCTCCGCCGGACGGGAGCGCTGAACGCGCGGGGAGCCCTCTCGCTCTCCCACCCTCTCGTGAGGGAGCGAGGAGGGGAGAGGGAATTCGTCCTCCAAGAGGAGCGCGCTTCCGGCGAGACGGCGGCGAGGCCGATCGTCTTCACGCAGGACGACGTCCGGACGATCCAGCTGACGAAGGCGGCGATCCGGGCGGGGCTCGACCTCCTCCTCGCCGAGCACGGCCTCGCGGAAGGGGAGATCGGGACGATTCTCGTCGCAGGCGCGTTCGGCCTCTTCCTCGACGTCGAGGCGGCGCAGGCGATCGGCCTCCTCCCGGCGATCCCGCCGGATCGGATTGTCAAGGTCGGGAACGCCGCGGCGGACGGCGCGATGCACCTCCTCGCCTGTTCGGCCGCGCGACGGCGAACCGGTCAGATCGCGCGGGAGGTGAAGCACCTCGAGCCGGCCTCGGCAGCGGGCTTCCAGAAGGCGTTCCTCGGGAGGACAGCGCTGTGATCCGGCCTTCCGTCTTGGGCAACCGTCAGATTTTCACCAGAGACCAAGGCCTCGGCGCCTGAAGCAAGGAGACCCCCATGGAAACGAGCATCACCCAGGACGCGATCGGCACCCACATCGACTGGAAGCACGAGGACATCAACCCGCGGATGATCGACTGGTTCTGGAGCAACATGGAGAAGGGCTTCCTCCTGTGGCACCCGTCCCAGCACGAGCCCCTTCAGTGGGCGGTCCCCGTGAAGCCCGGCAACCCGATCGGCTCCGTCCACATCGCCCCGCAGACGTGGAACGACGGGACCCGTCAGAACCTCTACATCCGGATGGAGAAGCTCGAGGACGTCCCGGCAGGGATCCGCGATTACATCTGCTACGAGCACGTCGTGATCGTGGCGGGCCTCGGCCTCGGAGAAGAGGCGCTGACGGCGAACGACCCGATGGGCTATCGGATCCACCAGTACGAGAAGACCGACTACGGCGTCGTCGGCAAGTCGTCCGCGATCGGGGCCCGGAGGAAGGAGACCCACGCCGACGGTCTCGTCTGGTCGGCCCACTGCATCGAGGAGATCGGGAACTGGGGCGTCTTCCTCCCCCAGCTCTACACGCTCTTCAAGGTGGTGAAGAATCCGAGCTACAACCCCTTCGCCGACCTCTCCGTCGACGGGAAGGGGCGCGAGGCGCGCTACAGGTACATCCGGTAGCGCGCCCCGGTTCCGGTCAGCCCTTCTTGACCGCCTCGAGCTTCGTCGCCGTCAGCCACTTCTTCCCGTCCTTCTCGGAGACGGTCCCGGTGGCGACGGCCTTCCTGGGGGCTTCGCAGGACATCCCGAACTTCTCCGAGACCGCGTTCTTCACGAGGTAGTACTCGGTCTTCACCGTCTTGTCGGTGACGACGAGGACGTCCTGGCACCCCTTGGCGTCGGCCTTCTTCAGCAGGCACATCGCGCACTGGACGTCCCCGGAGAGGGTGACCTCGGCCGGCTTGGCCGCAGGCTTGTCGGCGGCCATCGCGGCGCCGGCGAGGCCGAGGACGAGGGAGACGGCGACCAGCGCGGTCACCGGAAACGAAAAACGGCTGTGGGTCTTCATCAGCGAGCTCCTTCTTGCGGCCGCAATCAGGAAGCGGCCAGTTCCATTATCGGCTCCTCCCTTCCCGCAGGGGTGGCCGGTTCGATCCGGTGTGTGGACTGTAATGTGGTACAGCCGTACCAGATTGTGGGTTAAGATGGACGTCTGGGAGGGAACCCCATGCTCCAGGCCACAGCGGCGATCGGGACTTTCGCGGCCCTGCGCGAGCGGGCGCGGGAGACGGGACCGAAGCGCGTCGCGGTCGTCGACGCGAACGACGAGATCGCTCTCACGGCCGCCGCCGACGCGCTCGAACAGGGGATCGCGCTCCTGGTCCTGATCGGGGACGCCGCAGCGATCCTGCGCCGCGCCGAGGCCCTCGGCCTCGGAAAGCTCATAGCCGCGGCGGAGATCGTCGACGCTGCCGACGCCCCCGCCTGCGCGGCGCGGATGGCGGGCGCCGGCGCGGTCGACGTCCTCCTCAAGGGGCACGTTCGGACCGACGTCCTTTTGAAGGCGGCTCTCGACAAGGACGCGGGCCTTCGGACCGGTGCGCTCCTCAGTGACGTCCTCCTCTACGAGGACGTCCTCGGCGGCACGAGGCGCCTGGTGGCGGTGACCGACGGCGGCCTGAACGTGGCGCCGACGCTCGAGCAGAAGGCGCAGATCGTGAGGAACGCCGTCGCCGTCCTCGCGTGCCTCGGCTTCCAGAGGCCGAAGATCGCGATCCTGAGCGCAACCGAGGCGGTCTCCGCGTCGGTCCCTTCCACGCTCGACGCGCACGCGCTCGCGAAGATGGGAGCGGCGGGAGAGCTCGGAGACGCCGAGGTCTTCGGGCCCCTCGCCCTCGACAACGCGCTCCTGGAGTCGGCGGCGCGCGCGAAGGGAATCGTCAGCCCGGTCGCGGGGCACGCGGATGCGCTGATCGTCCCGAACATCGAGGCGGGGAACGTCCTCGGCAAGGCGGCGAAGTACCTCGGCGGCTCGGCCTGCGCGCACGTCGTCGTTGGGGCGAAAGTCCCGATCCTGATCCCGTCGCGCGTCGAGAGCGCGGAGGACAAGGTCAATTCGATCGCGCTGGGGGTGCTCCTTGCCAGCCGCTGAAGCCCGCATCCTGGCGGTCAACCCCGGCTCGACGTCGACGAAGTTCGCCGTCTTCGAGAGACTCGAGCCGGTCCTCGTGAAGAACCTCCGCCACGAGCCGGAAGAGCTCGAGCCCTTCCGGGGACGTCCGATCCTCGACCAGCGCGACTTCCGTGCCGCCGAGATCGAGCGCGCGCTCGCCGCGGCCGGGCAGGACGTGAGGACCCTTGGCGCCGTCGTTGGCCGCGGCGGGCTCCTGCGGCCGCTCGCGAGCGGCACCTATCTCGTCACCGACACGATGCTCGACGAGCTGCGGCGCGCCGAGAGGGGCGAGCACGCCTCGAACCTCGGCGCGTTCCTGGCGAGCGGCGTCGCCGCGCACGCGGGGGCACCCGCCTACATCGTCGACCCGGTCAGCGTCGACGAGTGGCCGGAGCGGGCGAGGCTCTCGGGGACGCCGCTCCTGACGCGCCCCTGCTTCTCCCACGCCCTCAACACGAAGGCGGTCGCCAAGCGCTTCGCCCAGGAGACCGGAAGGCCCTATCCGTCGCTCCGGCTCGTCGTCGTCCACGCCGGGAGCGGGATCTCGGTCTCGGCTCACGAGAAGGGACGGATGGTCGACGTCAACAACACGCGCGAGGAGGGGCCGTTCTCCACGGAGCGGGCCGGGGGCGTTCCGGTGATGGAGCTCGTCGACCTCTGCTTCAGCGGGAAGTACACGCGGAAGGAGATCGAGACGCTCCTCTTCCGCGAGGGGGGCCTGCAGGCCTACCTCGGGACGAAGGACCTCCAGGAGGTCGAACGGCGGATCGCCGGAGGCGACGCAAAGGCCTCCCTCGTCTTCGACGCGATGCTCTACCAGATCGGCAAGGAGGTCGGGGCGATGGCCGCGGTCCTGAATGGACGGGTCGACGCGATCCTCCTGACGGGCGGGATGGCGCACTCGGGGCGCTTCTGCTCCGCGATGCGCGAGGCGACGTCGTGGATCGCGCCCCTCGTCCTCTTCGCCGGAGAGGAAGAGCTCGTGGCCCTGGCGGAGGGGGCGCTCCGCGTCCTCGACGGCGAGGAGAGCCCGCGGGTCCTCGAGGACGTGGCGGCGCCCGCCCTCGCGAGCGCCTGACCGGGACCGTGACGGAAGGAACGAGGAGAAAGACGATGGAACAGGCCTACGGGTATTCCCGCTTCCGGTGGTTCATGCTCGCGACGGTCACGTTCGGCTACGTGACGTGCGGGCTCCTCATCATCCTCTTCGCGCCGGTCCTCGGCGACGTGGCAGCGACCTACGGCCTCGACCTCGGACAGGCAACCCTCGCCGCGATGGCGACCTACTACTTCTCGAGCGCCGTCGCCGTCCTCATCTCCGGCCCGCTCATCGACCGGTTCGGCGCCCGGCCGACGATCGTCGCGGGAGGCGTCCTCCTCGTGGCCGGGTGCCTCCTCGTCCCGGTCCTTGGCGGGACCGTCGGGGGGCTCGTCCTGACGCGCGTGATCATGGGCCTCGGCTCGGGGCCGATCTCGGCCTGCGTCCCGGCCGTGGCCGCCCGATGGTTCCCGCCCCACGAGCGGGGGATCTTCGCCGGGGCCCAGGGCTCGGGGATGGCGATCGGCGTCGCCCTCGGCTTCGGCCTGATGCCGGCCGCGGTCCAGGCGAACGGCGACTGGCGTGCGGCCGCGGCTCTCCTCGCCATCGTGCCGGCCATCAGCCTCGTCCTCTGCATCGTCACCCTCTTCGCGAAGGAGCCGGCCGGCGCCGCACCCGCCGTGGCGGAGGCGGGTGCCGGGACCGAGTTCGGGAAGGCGCTGAAGGAACCGGCCTTCTGGGTCGGCGTCTTCGGGATGTTCGCCTTCGTCTGGATCATGAACGCCTTCAACCAGCAGACCCCCGGTTACCTCGCCGTCGCCGCCCCGCTCGGACTGGGGCTCGGCCCGGTAGCCGCGGGGCAGAAGATGATCGCGGTCCAGGTCGGGATGATCCTCGGCGCCATCGGCTGCGGGATCTTCCTCGACAAGGTCCTGAAGGGGAACGCTCGCCCCCTCCTCGTCACCGGCTTCCTCTTCTCGGCCCTCTTCATGGTCGCCGTGAGGTTCCCGTTCGTCCACGACAGCGCGGCGCTCCTCGGAATCACCCTCTTCTTCTGCGGTTTCTTCGAGTCGTTCACGATCCCCGCGCTCTCGGCCTTCATGTCGCTCCACTACCCGCAGAGCATCATGGGGAAGGTCTTCGCGGTCTCCTTCGGCGTCTCCCTCTTCGCGGGGGCGCTCGGTGTCGGCCTCGGCGGCGCGATCCTCCACGCGACGAACAGCTACTCCGTGCCGATCGTCCTCGTCGGTGTCGTCGCGCTCCTGGGGGCGGCCGTCACGGCGACGTTGAAGCCTCCGAAAGCCCTTGCGGCTTCGACGGCCGCGCGCGAGGCTGCCTGAGCGCATCGGGTGTCCCCGCGGCCCTCGAGGCAGAGCGGTCCCCCGCCGGGCGGACGGGGGAGGCCGTGCCCGCGTCGAGCATGGCGACGCCCCACGGCCTCCTGGAGGACCTGCAGGCGTGGGTCACGGCGTCGTTTCTCTTCGCCTTCTCGATGGAGATCGTCTCTTCGGCCGGCCTCCTCACCGGGGGAACGAGCGGCATCGCCCTCCTCCTCCACTACGCGACGGGAATCTCCTTCGGGCGGCTCCTCTTCGTGGCGAACATCCCCTTCTACATCCTGGCGGTGAAGAAGCTCGGGTGGCCGTTCACGAGGAGGACCTTCGTCGCGGTGGTCCTCGTGTCGGGCTTCTCCGAGCTGATGCCGCACGTCGTCCGCTTCGGGACGCTCGACCCGTTCTTCGCCGCGGTCGTCGGGGGGCTCATCGCCGGCCTCTCGCTCCTCATCCTTCTCCGGCACGGCTCGAGCCTCGGCGGCGTCGGAGTCCTCGCGCTCTACCTGCACGACCGCTTCGGCTGGAGGGTAGGCATCGTCCAGCTCTTCATCGACGCGGTGATCCTCGGCGTCTCCTTCGCAGTCGCCTCCCCGGGCCGGGTCCTCCTCTCGATCGTCGGGATGTGTGCCTTCAACCTGACGATCGCGGTGAATCACCGGCCGGGGCGGTACGCAGTGGCCATTCCATGAACGTCAACGAGTACGGAGCTGCGCCGCGCAGCCCGCTCATTCCGCAGAAGGGAGAGTTCAGATGATCAAGAACCCGGCCTTTGGCGTGGACCTCGACGCCCCCTACTTCACGAAGGACAAGTGGGTCTCGCCGTTCTACTTCGCCCCCGACGTCCAGGCGGAGGTGACTCCGCCGAAGAAGGTCCTCATCCACGACGTGACGCTGCGTGACGGCGAGCAGGCCCCGCGCATCGCCTTCACGCCGGAGGAGAAGATCCTCATCGCGCTCGAGCTCGACAAGCTCGGCGTCCACTCCATCGAGCCCGGCCTGCCCGCGACGCCCGAGGACCAGGAAGTCATCAAGAAGCTCATGGGGATGGGCCTCCGGTCGAAGATCGTCCCCCTCTGCCGCGTCAAGGAAGGCGACGTGAAGACGTGCGTCGACCTGATGCCCGACGGCGTCCTCCTCGAGATCGCGATCAGCCCCTACTTCCTGCGCGACGTCTACAAGAAGACCCCCGAGGGGCTCGTCGACGAGGTCGCCGAGTATGCGAAGGAGTTCCGCCGCCTCGGCCGCTACGTTGAGTTCATGGGGTGGGACGCCTTCCGGGTCCCGGCCGATTACTTCGAGAAGTTCTTCCGGCTCTTCGCCGAGAAGGTCGACGTCGACCGGATCACCGTCGCCGACACGTTCGGGATGGCCCACCCGCTCGCGATGTTCAAGCACATCCGCAAGCTGAAAGAGTGGACGGGCAAGCCGATCGGGCTCCACATCCACAACGACTTCGGGCTCGCCGTCGGCAACTCCGTCATGGCGATCTCGGCCGGCGCCGACATGGTCCACACCTCGGTGAACGGCATCGGCGAGCGGACGGGGAACGTCGCGACCGAGGAGGTCTGTCTCGCGCTCCAGCACCTCTTCGACATCGACTGCGGCGTCGACCTTTCGAAGCTCGCGAACATCTCCGAGATCGTCTCCGAGATCTCGAAGGTCGAGCGCGCCCGCAACAAGCCGGTCGGCGGCTCGGGGATCTTCGAGGTGGAGTCCGGGATCATCGTCCACGTCATCGAGAGCCTCGCCAAGTCCGAGCTCGGCCGGTACGGGATGCACCCCTACAAGCCGAGCATCACCGGTCGCGAGGACCTCGTCATCGTCGCCGGCCGCGGCACGGGGCACCACTCGACGAAGCGGTTCCTCGAGGAGCGGGGGATCGAGGCGGACGACGCGACGATCGAGCGGATCACCGAGAGGATCAAGCAGGCCGCGCTCTCGCTGAAGAACGCCCTGCCGAAGTCGTTCCTCGACGAGATCATCGCGGAGGAGACGAGCCCGGCGGGGAAGTGACGGAGAGCGCCAGCGCGAGGTAGCCGTCCGTGGGATCGGAGGGGAACGCAATGGCGCTCCCTTCCGATCCCGATGGAGGCTGCGCTGGCTCGTTCCGCCTTCGCGAGGAAGGCCGCGGACTCATCTCTTGATGACGTCCCGTTCCTGAAGGCTCACCCTGGCCGGATCGTTCCTCCCGCTTCTCCGACCGGCTGCGCCCACGGGACTTAGAGCCGGGTGACACTTCGCGGGATTAAGGGAACGCGTCGCCCACCCGTCCTGGCGCAGCCGTGCGGGACGACCGGAATGTCGATATCCTTGGCGCAATCCGTTTCCGAAGACCCGTCCGTAAAGTCCCAGTTGCGCCAACGTCCCAGGGCGCTGAAGCTGAAGGAGAGAAGAGAGAATGAAAAGCTACGCCGCCGAGTTCGTCGGTACCTACTGGCTCGTCCTCGGGGGGTGCGGAAGCGCCGTGCTGGCCGCCGCGTTTCCCGGGGGCGGCATCGGCCTCCTGGGCGTCTCCCTGGCGTTCGGTCTGACGGTCCTGACGATGGCCTTCGCCATCGGCCACATCTCCGGCTGTCACCTGAACCCCGCCGTCTCCGTCGGCCTCTGGGCCGGTGGGCGCTTCCCGGCCGGGCAGCTCGTTCCGTACATCGTCTCCCAGGTCCTGGGGGGGCTCGCGGCGGGCGGGACGCTCTTCGTGATCGCGAGCGGCAAGGCCGGCTTCGACGTGTCGGGCGGATTCGCGTCCAACGGCTACGGCGCCCACTCGCCCGGCGGCTACTCGCTGACCGCCGCGCTCGTCACCGAGGTCGTCATGACGATGATGTTCCTCGTGATCATCCTCGGGGCCACGGACGCGCGCGCCCCCAAGGGCTTCGCGCCGATCGGGATCGGCCTCGGGCTCACCCTCATCCACCTGATCAGCATTCCCGTCACGAACACCTCCGTGAACCCGGCGCGGAGCACCGGGGTGGCCGTCTTCGTGGGCGGGTGGGCCGTCGAGCAGCTCTGGCTCTTCTGGGTTGCGCCGATCGTCGGCGCGCTCCTCGGGGCCGGCGTCTACCGGTTCATCGGCAGCCCGGAGGGCAGCGGCAAGTAGGTCCCGGCGGGCCGGGAAGGAATCCCTTCCCGGCCCGGACCTCGTCGTCGGGCTTCGTCCGGCGCTTCAGCTCCGTCGGCCGGGCCCTGGCGCCCGCTCGCGGAACGGGCGCCCGCTTCGCGGACACTACTTCTTGATGGCGTCGGCGAGGTCTTCGACGGCCTCGCCGACCTTCCGGGTGACCTTTCCTGCAGCTTCCTGAATCCCGCCGACGGCGCGATCGTGGGAGCCTTCCTTCTCGAGCTTCTCGTCGCCCGTGACGATTCCGACGTCTTCCTTGATCCGGCCCTTCACCTGCTTCACCTGGCCTTTGGTCTCCTGGTGGGTCATGACGTCCCCTTTCTTTGGGCCTTTCGGCCCCGAGGTTTACCGAACCGGGGACGAGCACGGGCCGTGCCATGAGGAGGGGGCCAGGCCCGAGCGGTACCTGCCAGTTCCGCCACGTTCTCCGACGGCGCGAAGGCCAGGCAGACGGCAAACTCTTCAAGGACGGGCGGCCTCCATTTACACGGGGCTCCGGCGGCGCGATGACTTCGCGCCCACCGCGTGGCAGGATCCCGGCACCAGTCCGAACCGGAAGCTTCAGGAGATTGAAAAGGGGGCCCGAATGAACCTCGGCGCATTCTCCGTGAGTCTCGCCGTGCGAGACCTCGCCGCATCGCAGGCGTTCTACGAGAAGCTCGGCTTCGCCCCGTTCGCCGGGGACGCCGCGCAGAACTGGCTGATCCTCAGGAACGGCGGCTGCGTGATCGGCCTCTTCCAGGGGATGTTCGAGAAGAACATCCTGACCTTCAACCCGGGGTGGGACTCCGCCGCGAACGCGCTTCCCGAGTACACCGACGTCCGCGAGATCCAGCGCCGGCTGAAGGCCCGGGGGCGTTGGCCCCGCCGTCGAGGCGGACGAGGAGACGACGGGCCCGGCGAGCTTCGTCGTCGTCGACCCCGACGGGAACCAGATCCTCTTCGACCAGCACGTGTCATGAAGAAGCTCGCTTACACCACCGTCATCGACGCCCCGCGCGAAATCGTGTGGGACCGGATGCTGGCGCCCGCGACGTACGAGAGGTGGACGACGGCCTTCGCCGAAGGCTCGCGCTACGAGGGCTCCTGGGCCGAAGGGGCGCGGATCCTGTTCCTGGGCCCGGAGGACGGCTCCGGGATGGTCTCGATGATCGAGGCGAACCGCCGCCCGGCGTTCCTCTCGATCCTCCACCTCGGCATGGTGAAGGACGGAGTGGAGGACACGACGAGCGACGCCGTGAAGGCCTGGGCGGGGGCGCACGAGAACTACACGTTCACGGAGAAGGGGGGCGGAACCGGGTTGACGGTCGAGCTCGACGTGGCGCCCGAGTTCGAGGGCTACATGAACGAGACGTGGCCGAAGGCGCTCGCGCTCCTGAAGGAGATCTGCGAGGAGCCGCCGGCGGCGGGGTGAGGAGGGGGCCCAAGCGGGCTCAGGGCGTGCGGACGAGAATCGCCCGGGAGTAGAGGAGCGAGAAACCCCTCTTCTGGACGTTCTCCTGGGACTTCGAGCCGGGCTGGGTGGTGACGACCGCGAGGTCGCAGCCCGCGCGGGCCGCCTCCGCGAGCCGGACGGAGAGGAGCGCCGTCTGGATGCCGCGGCGGCGGTGATCCGGGAGGGTCGCGGCCCCGCAGAGCTGCGCGATCCCGCTGTCGACTCGGAGGCTCCCGCCGCCCGCCGGCGCACCCGCCCGCCGGGCCAGGTAGCGCGTCATTCCTTCGGCTTGCACGAAGTCGGCGACGATCCGGCGGAGAGTGTCGTGCTCGAACGATTCGGCCGAGGGGACGCCCTGCAGGTCGGGAACGAGGAACGCGGTGACGGTGACGTCGAGCCAGCTCTCGAGCTCGTCCGCTGAAGAGGGGAGGACTCGGACGCCGTCCGGGACGGAAGGCAGGTCGACCGCCGGGAGGCGGAGACCGAGGACGTTCTCGAACCCCTCGAGGACGTAGCCCCGGCGCGTGAGTGAGGCCGCAAGCGCGGGGTCGCCGAGGGTCGCAAGCTCGACGCGCGCGGGAGCGCCGTGGCGCGCGAAGGCCTCCTCGATCGCGGAGAGGGCGTCCTCCGGAACCGGCCCGTCGAAGCCGAGGCCGGCGACCTTGTTGAGCGGAGAGTCTGGCTCGGTGAAGGCGGCCTGCCCCCCGGCGACGGCCTGCGAGAAGACGCGGTCCGTACCGAGCCGTCGCGCCACGCACGCGGCCCCGTCGGCGAGGAGACGGGCTTCCGCGCGCTCGATGCGGGCGGCGAGGGGGATGTCGCAGAAGAGCATGGCGGGCGGATCATACGGAAGGGCTCGACGGGCACCTCGTCGACGGGCCGACGCTTCTAGATCGGCACCACTCCGAGGCTGACGCTCGTCGTGACCTCGACTTCGAGACGGATGCCCCGGCCCGCCGGCCCGGACACGGCGAGGGCATATCGCCCGCTCCCTTCCTCGAGGCCGTCGAGCTTGAAGTCGCCGAAGGCGTCGGTCGTGGCGGTCGCCACGACCTCGGCGCCGCGGGAGAGCGTGACGTTCGCGCCCGCGACGCAGTCGACGACGCCGTTCGTCTCGGCGGCGACGCTCCCGGCGACGAAGCACTTTTCGAAGCGGGCGAGGCTGCGGTAGAGCGCGGTGGGCTTCGTGCCGTGCTCCGGGTGGAGCGGCAGGAGCCCTTCGGTGGTGGCGAGGCGTGCGGCCTCGGCGTCATCGAGGCGGACGACCTTCAGCGCACCCGTCGGGCACGACTGGACGCAGCGCGGCTCTTTCCAGCCGGTGTCGAGGAGGTGGGCGCAGAGGGTGCACTTCTGCGGAACGGAGAGCTCCTCGTTCCAGTCGATCGCGCCGTAAGGGCAGCTCTCGACGAGGTCGCGGCGGCCCTTCGCCTTGTCCGGATCGATCAGGACGATCCCGTCGGGGCGGCGGGCGATGGCGCCTCCGGAGGCCGCGACGCACGGGGCGTCGGCGCAGTGCTGACAGGGGGTCGGGCGGTAGGCGACGTCGACGTGCGGGTATTGACCGCGCTCCTTGCGGACGACGTTCATCCAGCGCGCCCCGCGGCGGGGCTGGGGGAGGGTGACGCCCGGCCAGTGGTTTCCGACGTGCTCGTCCTTGCAGGCGAGGAGGCAGTTGTTGCAGTCCTCGCACTTCGCCACGTCGATCAGGAATCGCCAGGTGCCGGCTGCGGTCACGGCGCCACCTCTTCTTCGGTCGCCTTTCGTATCTCGACGAGGCACGACATCGCGGCGATGGAGTGCGACTTCTTTATCTGCATCCGGCTCGGCGTCAGGATGTTGATGCAGCCGCCCCTGTCTGCTGAGCGGCCCGGCTCGCCGGCGGGGTCGTAGACGGCGCACGACTCGTAGGAGTGGACGGTGCCGGGGCCGACGCGGCCGGTGAGCTGCGCGGCGCAGACGACGGCGCCGCGGTCGTTGAAGACGGTCACGAGGTCGCGGTCGGCGACGCCCCGGGCCGCGGCGTCCGCGGGATTCAGCCGGACGATCCACCAGTCGCGGCCGCCGATGCGGGTCCGGTGGTCCGTGATGTCGTTGACGAAGCTCTCCTTGCCGTCGCTCTGCGTGTGGAACGTGAAGCGAGGGTGGGGCGAGACGAGCTGGAGCGGGTACTTCGCGTAGAGCTCGGTGGCGTGCGGCCCTTCCCAGGAGGGGACGTACTTGAGGATCGGGGCACGCTCGGGGTCGTCGGGGTCGAAGCGTTTGAGGCTCGACGACTCGAACTCGATCTTCCCTGTCTGGGTCTGCAGGCCGTTGCGGAAGCCGTGGGTGTAGTCGCCCGGGAGGGGAGTCAGCTCCGGCGTGTCCTTCGCGCGCCCCTCGGCGAACCAGCGGTAGGAGACCGGATCGCGGCGATTCGCGGGGAGGGGCGGGATCACGTAGTACCCCTTTTTCGCGAACTCCTCCCACGAGATCGCCTTCGGGAGGTCGGTCGCGTCGAAGTAGCGGCGGCACCAGTCGAGCTCGCTCGACCCCTCGGAGAACGCCATCCCGATGCCGAGGCGCTTTGCGAGGTCGAGGAAGATCTGGAAGTCGGACTTCGACTCGCCGAGCGGCTCGATGCACTTGTGCTGCAGGACCGCGATCCGGTGGTTCATCTGGGTGAAGGCGTGGTGGATGTAGCCGCCGCAGTTGGCGAGCTCGCTGATGTCCCAGCGCTCGAAGTTCGTGCAGGCCGGGAGGATCACGTCGGCGAACTTCGCTTCGCCCTCCAACCAGATCGACTGGTTGACGACGAATTCGAGGGCGTCGGTCCGGTACATCCGCGCGAAGCGGTTCGTCTCGGTCATCGTGCCGATGTGGGACCCGCCGTACTTGTAGTAGAGCTTCACCTTCGAGTGGCCGGGCGAGGGGTACTGGAACCTGAAGAACTGCCCTTCGATCGTCCTCGGGTCGGTGGGGTAGCCGTCGCACGCGCCGTCGACGACGGCCTCGGGGATCTTCAGCCGCGGGATCATCTGCTGGACCGAGTTCATCGAGGGGGCCATCGGCATCCGCGGGTAGACGTTGACCGCGGCCGCCGTTCCCGCGAGGTCGCCGGAGAAGCCCCCTTCGGAGTAGCCGGGGAAGTAGAAGCGGGTGTCGACGGGCGTCCCCTGCTGGAGGCACCCCATGTTGACGCCCGGCTTTCCGAGCCCCTGCATCCCCATGAGGCAGACCATGCCGCGTGCCCAGTCGATGCCGTTCGCGGTGCGGCACGCCCCGCCGAAGCCGATGATCCCACCCGCGGCGAGGTAGGTCTTCTTCGTCCCCCACTCGCGGGCGAGGGCGCGGAGGTCCTTGGCGGGGACGCCCGTCTCCTTCTCCTGCCACTCGGGCGTCTTCGGGATCCCGTCGTCCTCGCCGAGGACGTAGCTCTTCCACTTGTCGAAGCCGACGGTCCGCTCGGCGACGTAGCTCTTGTCGTAGAGCCCCTCGGTCATCCAGACGTGCGCGATCGCGAGGACCATGGCGCTGTCGCTCCCGGGGCGCGGGGCGATCCACTTGCCGCCGAAGAGGGCCGCCGTGTGGTTGTAGTACGGGTCGATGTGGACGAGCGGGATCCCGAGCTCCTTCAGCCACTGGCGGCGGACGGTGCCGTCGTGCGCGCCGTAGACGCCGCTCGTCGCTTCGGGGTCGCTCGACCAGAAGACGACCATCTCGCAGTTCTGGAGGAGGTCCTCGACGGTGTTGTAGGTCTCGCCGCCGCCGTTGCGTGCGCTCTGGCCCCAGTGGTGTGCGGCTCCCCAGTACCACCCCTCCCAGCTGTCGGGGTTGTGGGCGACGGGGGTCCAGCCGACGTTGTTGAAGAAGCGGAGGCGCGCCGAGAGCCAGTAGCCGAGGGCGCCCCAGGTGTGGTGCGACCCGCTCCCGTTCAGGATGGCGCCGGGGCCGTGCTGCTGCTTGACGCGCTGGATCTCCTTGGCAACCAGGTCGAGCGCCTCGTCCCAGCTGATCCGCACGTAGCCCGAGGTGCCGCGGTTCTGCGGGTTCCTCTCGCCGTCGGGATCGAAGTCGACCCGCTTCATCGGGGTGAGGAGGCGGTCGGGGGAGTAGACGAGTGACTTCCATGCGAGCGTGTGCGCGTTGACGGTCGACTTCCGCGGGGGAGAGAAGCTCTTCCCGCGCGCCTCGACGCTCCACCCCTCGGCGTCCTCGGCGGCCAGCTCGATCGGCGTGATCCTCAGGATCTTCCCGTCCTTGACGTAGACGAAGACGACGCCGCCGTTCGTGTTGCTCGTGAAGCGGCGGACTCCGTTGCCGGCGTCGACGCCGTACTCCGTCCCGATGCTCGCGAGCATGTTGAGCGTCTGGGAGAGCCAGACGACGTTCTCGTCGTCGCCGAGCGCCTCCATCTGGAACGTCTTCGCCGCGCTGACGAAATCGAGCTGGCTCCGCCTCGGGTCGAGGAGCCGCGCGGCGATCGCGGCCGTCTCGAACGACAGAACGACCTGAGGGTCGCCGTGGATCCCCGCGCGGGAGCGGACGACGCCGCCTTCGAACGTGAAAGTCCGCCCCTGCGTGCCGTCGCGGAGGCGGACGTGGGCGACGAGGTCCTTTTCCTTCAGGCGGGCGGCGAATGAGGGGTGGCGCCGCGCCGTGAGTCGGAGGAGCTTCTCGAGGCCGTAGAGGAGGACCGAGACTTTCGCGGTGTCGAGGGCCATCTGGAATCTCCCGGCCGAGCTCCAGGCGCTCTCCGGCGTCTCCGCTGCGGCTCGGGAAGTGTATCAAAATGTAATGCGGCTGTATCGGATAACGGTTAATGCCTGTCCCCGCGGCCGGCCCCGAGACCGCGGGATCGGAACCTACTTCGCCGGAAGGACGAGCTCGGCGCGGACGGTTCCCGCGCGGTCGTGGGCGGCCGAGACGGAGAGCTTCGTCCCCGCGGGCGCGGCGACGAGCCATTCGGCGAGCGCCCGGTCGGGCGTCCCCGGGCGGTAGCCCCACCACGTCGTCGTGGAGCGCTGCTCGTTGCGGCCGGCGAGCTGGCCGAGCGCCTTCCGGAGCGTGCCGTCGACGAGGCGCGCGCCCGCCGGGAGGGAGAGCTCCGCGATCACCTCGCCGACCGCGTGCCGGTCGAGGGCCTGCTGCGTGCCGTTCGTCGGCAGCCAGCCGGTGTTCTCGATGGCGAGGCGGACCCGCCAGAGGCTCGGCCCCTCGGGTGTCGCGGTTAGGGAGCGGACGGCGAGCCGGGGAAGCGCGAGCGCGTGGAAGATCAGCCACTCGGAGTGGGGCGCGACCTCCTTCTCGAGGCGGTCGAACGGGACGTTGTACCAGACGCCGATCTTGTCCCAGCCGCCGATCTCGACCTTCCCGAGCTGCGGGTGGTCGAAGGCGTGCCACGGGACGAAGCCCTTTCCGCCGAGCTCCGCATCGTTCCAGCGGAGGAACTTCACCTCGTCCTCGACGGGGTGGAAGCCCCAGAGCCAGGCCGATTCCGTCGTCCCTTCGAGGGAGACGCCGGCGGCGCGCCACGGGTTCCAGAACTCGGTGATGTAGGAGTAGATCCCCTTCTGGTCGTAGAGCCAGCCGAAGGCGCTCGGCATGTCGTCGTCGGCGTTCTCGCCGCGCAGCGCCAGGTACGACATCGCGCTGTATCCCGTCAGCTCGGCCGCCTTCGCCGCGAGCGTGCCGTAGGTGCGGCGGTCCGAAAGCGGCATCCGCTCGCTCCGGTTGACGGGCGGGGTGAGGACGAGGCCTCCGAAGGTGTGGCAGGTGACGTGCGCGACGATGTTCGGCCGCCGCTGGATCGCCGCGACATAGGCCGCAACCTCGGGCTCCGAGGTGGGATAGGGGCCGGCCTGCGGGCCGCGCGCGCCGGCCTCGCGGTCGCCGGGGAAGTTCGTCCCGAAGTCGAGAGCCTCGAGCGCGGGCGGGTCGGCGATCGTCTCGCCGTCGTACTGCTCGATCATTCCCTCGGGAAGGACGCGCCAGTAATCGCCCCCCGACTCGTCGGGAGCGCGCGGGACGAGGAGACGCGGCTCGCCGGCGAGCTGCTTCCACGGGCCGTTCGGATCGCGTAGGCGCATGAAGGCGGTCTTGCCGTCGCCGTCGACGTCGTGCATGTAGATCCCGGGCGCGGGCTTGCCGTCCGGCGAGGGCCGGCCGACGGAGCGAAGGAAGCGCCCCTCGGCGAGCGACTGGTCGACGCCGTCCGGCGTCATCCGCGGCAGGACATAGACGGTGCGCGTGTCGAGCAGCCGCGTGACCCGCTCGTCGGTGCCGTAGCCGGAGAGGAGCCTCCAGACGAAATGGAGCGCCGCGACGCCGCCGGCGCGCTCCGTGGCGTGCATGTTTCCGTCGACGAGGAGCGCGGGCTTCTCGCGCGCCGGTCCGGTCGAGCGGCTCGTGAGGGTGAGGAACCAGATCTCGCGTCCGCCGGGGGTCTTGCCGAGGCTCTCCAGCTCGACGAGCTCGGGGCGGGCGGCGGCCCAGGAGCGAAGGAGGGTGGAGAGCTCGTCGTGCCGGAGGATGTGGTCGAACGGTAGGGCCGCCACCGGGGCCGGCCGCCCCGACGTCTTCGCCAGCGCAGCGGCGCCAGCCGGGGCCGCGAGCAGGCGGGCTCCGGGAAACGAGAGGAAGCCGCTGGCGGCCAGCGCGAGGACGAGCGCCCGGGCGCCCGCCCGGCTCACTTCGGAGCCCTTCCCGCGGGCGCGGCGGAGGGAGCCGCGGAGGGCGCCGCCGGCGGAGCGCCGGTGAACGTCAGCCGGGGCGTCGCGTCGAGATCGGCGAGGTAGTCGGTCGCCGTCGTCGGGCCCTTCGCGAACGTGTCGGTGTGCTCGATGAGGAGCGACCGGAACTCGGTGAAGAAGCGCGGCCCGGTCGGGATCCCCATATCCTTGTAGGCCTTTCCGACAAGCTCGCCCTTTCCTTCCGGGAACTCGGCGTCCTGGATGAGGAGGAAGTCCCAGCTGGCCCCGTCGGAGTGGACGAAGAGCTGGCGCGCGGGGATTCCCGCCCGCCGGTTCGCCTCGTCGAGCTTCGCGATGACCCTGAGGAACGCCTCGTGCTGGCCGGGAGCGACGCGGTAGATCTCCACGAGCTTCCGGCCTACGGGCGCGGCGGGAGCGGCCGCGGCGGGCGTCAGGGCCGGAGCCGTGGCGACGGGCGTCTGCGCCGGAGCGGTGGCGGTGAGGAGGGTCGCGGCGAGGGGAAAGGCGAGCTTCAGGATCGGGTTCATCGGTCTCCTTCGGCCGCGGCGCGCGGCCAGGGCAGAGCGGAAGCAGAGAGCGTGGTGCGAAGCCAGTCGGCCGCGTCGGCGAGGGCGCGGTCGGCGAGCCGGGAGACCGACACGGCTTCGAGGAACGAGTGCGTCGCGCCTTCGTAAAGCTCCGTTCGGACCTTCACGCCCGACTTCTCGAGGCGGTCGGCCATCCGGTAGCTCTGCTCGGCGAGGAGGTCGCACGTCGGAATGACGAGGAGAGCCGGGGGAAGGCCGTGGAGGTCGGCGTGGATCGGGCTGACGAGGGGATCGTCGGCCTCGCCTTCGTCGCTGAGATAGTTGCGCCAGAACTGCTCCATCTCGCCGGCCCCGAGCATGTAGCCGGCGCCGCCGAACCTCGCGATCGCGTCGGGGGAAGAGGTTCGGTCGAAGACGCCGTAGGCGAGGACCAGGGCGACCGGCAGCGCGCGGGAGCCGGACTCGCGGAGCCGAAGGCACGCGGCGACGGAGAGGTTCGCGCCGGCCGAGTCGCCGCCGAGGGCGAGGCGCGAGGGGTCGATCCCAAGCTCGGCACCGCGCGAGGAGAGATAGCGGACGACGGAGCAGACCTGAGTGAGGGCGACAGGAAACTTCGCCTCGGGGGCCATGGCGTAGTCGACGGCGACGACGGTCACGCCGGCGCGCGCGGCGAGCTCGCGCATGACCCGGTCGTGCGTGTCGATGCTGAAGATCGTCCAGCCTCCGCCGTGGAGGTAGACGAGGCCGGGCTTGGGGCCCGCCGGGCCGGGGTCGTAGCAGCGAACGCGGACCGGGCCGGTCTCCGTCGGGAGCTGATGCTCGGTGACGGCCGCCATCTCCGGGCCGCCGCGCGTCCAGGGCGCCCGGACGGCCTCGGCGATGCGGCGGGCCTCGCCGGGGGTGACGGTGGCGAGATCGGGGTGAGCGGCCCAGGCGGCGCCCATCGCGATCACGAAGGTGCGGATCTCGGGATCGAGGTCCGCGCCCCGCCGGGTGGTCGTCTCGTGATCTGCCGTGAGCGTCATCCGAAGCCCTCCGAGCCCCTTTTCCATGCCGGCCCGGGCGAATCGTCCGCCGGGCGGCCGCCGAAAGTCCACCGGCCCGGTACGCGAGTCGCGTACGCGGGCCGGTCCGGGTCACTTCGTCTGCCGGGGCGGGAACCCGCTCCGGCTCCTGCCTACCAGGCCTGCCAGCGGTAGCGAACCGTCCCGATGAGCTTCATCGCGCTACCGTAGTTGCAGTACGACGCCGAGGTGCAGACCGCGACGTAGGTCTTGTCGAAGGCGTTCGTGGCGCTGAGCTGGAACTCCGCCGACTTCCAGACGTAGCGGGCGAAGGCGTCGAAGAGCGTGTAGTCGGGGACCTCGATCGTGTTGGCGGGGTCTCCGGCCCGGGTCCCGACGTAGCGGATTCCGGCGCCGACGCCGAGGCCGGCGAGCGCTCCGCTGGAGACGTTGTACTCGGCCGCGGCCGCGAAGAGCGCCTTCGGTGCGAGGGGAGGCCGCTTGCCGAGGAGCGTCGGGTCGGTCGTCTCGGTGACTTCCTGGTCGAGGCCGGACCAGGATGCGTGGAAGCTGAGGCCGTTCGAGAGGGTCCCGACCCCCTCGAGCTCGAAGCCGCGCGCGCGGACCTCTCCCTGCTGGAGGGTGTTGAGCGGGTTCGTCGGGTCGGGGACGCTCACGTTCGTCTGGGTGATCTGGAAGAGCGAGCCGGTGATGAAGCTGTTCGAGCTCTTCGGCTGGAACTTGAAGCCCGCCTCGATCTGGGTGCCTGAGGTCGGCGCGTAGGGATCCCCGAAGAAGTTGACGCCGGGCGTCGGGAGGAACGACGTGGAGTAGCTGGCGTAGGGAGCGAGGCCGAAGTCGAAGAGGTAGGTGAGGCCGGCCCTGCCGCTGAACTTACTCGGGTCCTGGTCGGTCGACGCGCCGGAGATCCGGTCGTCCGTCGTCATCTTCGTCCAGTCGTAGCGCCCGCTCAGGGTCCCGACGACGTGCGGGCCGATCTTCATGTGGTCCTGGGCGTAGAGGCCGAGGAGCGAGGTCGGCTGGCGGGTGTCGTAGTAGGTGAAGAGGTCGGGGATCGCCGCTCCGTAGACAGGGTCGTAGACGTCGAGCGACGGAGCGAACGAGAAGCCGCTGACGATCGTCGACTCGGACTCGGAGTAATCGACGCCGAAGAGGAGCGAGTGCTCGACGATTCCGGTCTTGAAGCGGGCGGAGGCGTTCGTGTCGACGGTGAAGACCGTGAGGTCGAGCGAGTTCCCGAAGCCGAAGCGGCTCAGGGTCCTGAGGTCTTCCTGCAGGCCGCCGCCGAAGACGTTCTTCCCGTCGTACTCGATGCTCGAGTAGCGCAGGGTGTTCCGGACGGCCCAGGTGTCGTTGAACCGGTGCTCGAAGAGGCTCCCGATGGACCACTGGTCGCGCTTGAAGTAGTCGTAGCCGGGCTCGCCGGTGAAGAGGCTCCGGCGGATCTGCCCGTTCGGGTTGTCGACGAAGGTCCCCTGCGAGGGGAGGAACTGGCTCCAGCCGGTCTTGTCGTGCTGGTAGTCGCCGAGGATCGTCCAGGTCGTCGCCTCGGTGGGAGACCAGGTGATGGCCGGTGCGACGAACCAGCGGTCGTCGGGCACGTAGTCGACCTGCGTGTCGCTGTTCCGGAAGAGGCCGGTGAGCCGGTACTTCCAGTGCCCCGCCTGGTCGATCGGGCCGCCGAAGTCGGCCTGGACCTGGGCGCGGTTGTTGGATCCGTAGTTGAGGACGACCTCGTTCGAAGCCTGCGCCGGCGGGCGCTTCGTCACGAGGTTCACGAGGCCGCCGGGGGTGTTCTGGCCGTAGAGGACCGAGCTCGGGCCCTTGACGACGTCGACCTCCTGGAGGAGGTACGGGTCGACCTGGCCGGAGACCTGGCCGCTCTGCCAGCGGGAGTTGTCGCGGAAGAGGCCGTAGGTCGACTGGTCGAAGCCGCGGATGTTGATCCAGTCGTAACGGGGCTCGGTGCCGTAGGTGTCGACGCCGACGCTGCCGGTGTACTGGATCGCCTCGTTCACCGTCTGGACGTTACGCGCGGTCATCTGGTCGACCGTGATGACCGAGACAGACTGTGGGACCTCGATGAGGGGCGCCTCGCTCTTCGTCGACGTCGTGGAAGAGGCGGCCACGTAGCCGCCCGTCGCGGTCACGGTGACGATGCTGCTGTAGTGGCCGGTCGCCAGCTTGAAGCTCCGCTCGCCGCCGCCTCCGGACTTCAGGACGACGGTCTCGGCCCAGGGGAGGAAGCCGGGCGCCTCGATCTCCACCTGGTAGGTGCCGGCGGGCGCGGAGAAGGAGTAGGTGCCGTCCCCGACGGAGCGCGCCGTGCGGTGGAACGCCCCGCAGGCGAGGCTGAGGCTCGCTCCCGGAAGGGGCGCGCCAGCCTGGTCGGTCACCTTGCCGGTGAGACGCGCCTGGGGCTGGGCCATGTCGACGCGGCACGTCTGGGCGAACGTGGCCGTCGTCGGTTTCGTGTCCGCGGCCGGCGCCTGGGCACCTGCCGTGCCGGCCACCAGCGCCGCGAGAGTGGCTGCGACTGCGAGTTTCGTCTTCACCTTCCCACCTCCTCCGTTCCTTCCCGGGCGGGGACCGGCGGGCGCTCCGGAAGGTCCGGTTCGGCACCACCGTATCTCGGGGGGGATGCTTCCATCGCGGCTGGTATCAGACAAGAGCCAGAAAACGACATGTGGATGGGGCCAGAGAACGCCGGGGCATCCCCCCTCCGCGCGGAGGGAGGGACGCTACGTGGAGCGGCGGCGTGAGGACGGTACCGTCTCGGAGAGCGACCGGGAGCTGGCACACCGGCCTCCGAGCAAAGGCGGACGGCCCTCGCTGGACCCATCGAATGGTGTGAAGCTGGGTCTTTACGGGGGCCAGCTGCCGCTCCACGATCCCTCCTCGAACGGGAGGGAATCATGTTCGTCAGACCCTGCTGGAAGCCCTGGGACACCGAAGCGGCGTACGAGCTGGTCGCCACCAACCCGTGGGCGCTCCTGGTCCACAACGGCGCCGAAGGTCCGCTCGCCACCAACCTGCCGCTGATGCTGGATCGCTCTCGGGGGCCGCTCGGGGTCCTCGTGGGGCACATCGCCCGGGCCAACGACCACGCGCGTGCGCTCGCCGCCGCGACGGGCCCGGTGCTCGCGGTCTTCGAGGGGCCGGTCAGCTTCGTCTCGGCGAGCTGGTACCCGAACCGCGACATGCCGGGAACCTACTACTACACGGCCGTCCACTTCTACGGCCACGTCCGGATCCAGCCCGATGCCGAGGTCGAGGCAGCCCTTGGGGCGCTCAACGACCGGATGGAGGGGACCGTCCCGAACGGCTGGAAGATGGACGAGATCCCGCACTCCGAGGTGACGCGGCGGCTGCCCGCGATCGTAGGATTCGAGATCGAGGTGGAACGGATGGAGGCGAAGTTCAAGCTCGGGCAGGACGAACCGCGCAAGGACGCCCTGGCCGTGGCGGAACGTCTCGCGGCCGCGACCGATTCCGGCTCGCGCGCGCTGGCCGAGCTCGTTCGCCGGGCCAACACCGGCCGCCCGTCCGAAGAGGCCCCGTGAAGGACCTCTCCGGCTCGCCGGCGGCGGCGTGATGGACGGGGCCGGCAACGCGGTGGCCGGGGGCGCGCGGCCGGCCGTCTCCGGGCTCGTCCGGGCACTCGGGCTCTGGGACTCGGTGTCCCTGATGATGGGGATCATGATCGGCTCCGGCATCTTCCTGATGGCCGGGAGCATCGCCCTCCAGCTCGATTCCCTTCCTGCCGTGATCGGTGTCTGGGCCTTCGGCGGCCTGCTCAGCCTCTCCGGCGCGGTGGCGCTCAGCGAGCTGGGGGCCGCCCTGCCGGCAGCGGGCGGGCTCTACGTCTACCTGACGCGCGCGTGGGGCCCCGGCGTCGGCTTCGTCTACGGCTGGAGCGCGATGGTCCTGATCCACGCCGGGGGCCTGGGCGCGCTGGCGGTGGCCCTCGGCGTGTATCTCGGCCCGATACTCGGACTCTCGGCCGTCCAGACCAGGGGACTTCAGCTCGGGTGCATCGTGGCGTTCGTCGTCGTGAACGTCCTCGGCGTGGTCGTCGGGAAGTGGGTCCAGAACGCGCTGACGGCGCTCAAGGTGCTCGGCCTGGCGGTGATGACGGCCGCCCTCTACGGAAGCGGCAGCGCCGCGGCGCTTCTCAGGCACGGAGAGGGACCGTCCGCGGGCTTCACCTGGTCTTCCTTCGGGCTCGCTCTCGTCGCGGTGCTCTGGGCCTACGACGGGTGGCACTTCGTGTCGTTCGCGGCGGGGGAGGTGAAGGACCCTTCTCGGACGATCCCCGCGAGCCTTGCGATCGGCACCGCGCTGACCTGTGTGATCTACCTCCTCGTCAACGTCTCCTACTACGCCGTCCTTCCTCCCGACGCGATCCGGGGCGCCGACCGGGTCGCGGCGGCGGCCATCGGCCATGCGTTCGGTCCCGGCGCCGCGCTCGCCCTCTCCCTGCTGATCTCGGTCTCGATCCTCGGGGCGATCAACGGAATCCTGCTCGGCGCGTCCCGCGTGATCCTCGCCATGGCGAGCGACGGACTCTTCTTCCGTTCGTTCGGCCGGATCAGTCCCCGATTCCACACCCCCGTCGTCGCGACGATCGCCCAGGGGGCGCTGGCGGCCGTCTTCGCGCTGGTGGGGACCTTCCAGCAGCTCTTCACCTCCTACGTCTTCACGGCCTGGATCTTCTACGGGCTGGCCGTCGGAGGGGTCCTCGTCCTGCGCCGGCGAGAGCCAGGCCTCGAGCGTCCCTACCGGTGCCCGTGGTATCCGGCGACTCCCGTCTTCTTCCTGGTCGCCACGGTCGGAATTGTCGTGAGCACCTTCGTGGCGAGCTTCTGGAGCGCCCTGCTGGGGGTCGGCCTGATCCTGGCGGGAGTCCCTCTCTACTTCGTCTTCCGCGCCATGGACCGGAGGCGGACCTCCGGCGCCATCGCCCGTTGATACCATTCTTCCGGGGGTGGACATGCGGACGCTGGAAGGTCTCTGGCTCGATCGCACGTCCCGTGTGACGCTCCAGGAGCAGCTGGCCCGGCAGATCAAGGAGCTGATCCAGAGCGGCGTCCTGGCCCCTGGCGACGCGCTCCCTTCGACCCGCGACGTGGCGACGGGCCTGAACATCTCGCGCAACACCGCGGTGAACGCGTTCGACCGGCTGCTCAGCGAGGGCTACGTCGAGTCGGTCGCCCGGTCCGGCCTCTTCGTCAGCTCGTCGATCACGCTCTCTCCTCATTCGACCTGGCAGGTCCGTCCGAAGGCGGGCCGGGGGCGGACCCTGGCTCCCGCGCCGTCCCGCCCGACCCCGCTCGGAGCGCCCCTGCCCTTCCGGCCGAGCCAGCCCGACGTCGCTCTCTTCCCCCTGCTCATCTGGAACCGGATGCGGGCCCGCGCCCTGCGTCTCGAGGGCCGGAGCCTCCTCCGCTACCAGGCCCCCTGCGTCGCCGGCCTGCCGGCTCTCCGGCAGAACGTCGCGGCCTACCTCCGCGATTCCCGCGGCGTCCGGTGCGACTGGCGCCAGGTGGTGATCACCTCCGGCTCACAGCAGGCGCTCTTTCTTCTCGGCATGCTGCTCCTGGGTCCGCGGGACCTCGTATACGTCGAAGACCCGGGATACCTCGAGGCCCGGCTGGCCTGGCGGCGTGCCGGCGCGAAAGTCATCCCGGGGCCCCTGGACGAGCAGGGGCTGCGCCTTCCGGCGCGCCCCGTCGGCAAGGTGTCACTCGTCTACACGACCCCCTCGCGCCAGTTCCCGACGGGCGTCTCGCTCTCGCTGGCGCGACGCCTCGCCCTGATCGACTACGCGGGCCGGACCGGCGCGTGGGTCATCGAGGACGACTACGACTCGGAGCTGCGCTACGGCGCCCCTCCGCTCCCGAGCCTCCAGAGCCTCGACCGGAGCGGGCGAGTGATCTACGTCGGGACCTTCAGCAAGCTCCTCTTCCCGTCGCTTCGCCTCGGCTACGTGGTGGTTCCGGAGCCGCTGCTGGAGACCTTCGTGGAGCTCAAGCACCTGATCGACGACCACCTCCCGCTCGTCGACCAGGCCACTCTCGCCCTGTTCCTCGAGAGCGGCGCGTTCTACTCGCACATCCGGCGCTGCCGGAAGGCCTACGCGGAGAGGCAGGCGCTCTTCCTCGGGCTCTTCGCCGACTCGAAGCTCCCGATCGCCTTCCCCCACGCCGACGGCGGCATGAACCTGACCGGGATCCTGCCCGACGACCGGAACGACGAGGCCCTCTCGCGCCGCCTCGGGGAGGCGGGATTCGACGTTCCGGCCCTCTCCCGCTACGCGGTCCGGGCGAGCCCGCCGGGTCTCGTCTTCGGCTTCACGGCCTTCACGCCGCCGGAGATCCGCTCTGCGTTCGCGCGGATGCGGCCGGAGCTCGACGCCGCCCTCGGCTGAGCGGGCCCGGACCAGGCTGCCCGCCGCGGCTTCTCTGGCTCCATCCCCGGGAAGGGGACCTTCGCCGCCTCATCAAACCCCTTCCTTGACAGGTTCCCGTTTGCGGGCTTAGTGTATCAACCAACGGTGCGGCTGTATCGGATCGCGGTCACGATCGACGCGATGAACCCGCCAGCCCGCCCCGGGGAGGCGCCGATGGGTTCTAAGAAGGAAAGCCTGGTCCAGATCGTCGGGGAAGAGAACGTCCTCGACGACGCGGGGACGCTCGAAGCCTGGTCGAAGGACGAGAGCTTCGCGCCGCACCGCAGGCCCTGGTTCGTCGTTCGTCCGAAGGACGCGGGCCAGGTCCAGGCGCTCGTCGCCTGGGCGAACGTGACGGCGACGCCGCTCGTCCCCGTCAGCTCGGGCGGCCCGCACTTCCTCGGCGACACCGTGCCGAGCGTGCCGGAGGCGGTGATCGTCGACCTCTCCGGGTTGAACGCGATCCGGAAGATCGACACGCGGAACCGGATCGCCGTCATCGAGCCGGGCGTCACGTACACCCAGCTCGACGCCGCGCTCGCGGAAAAGGGGCTGCGCATCGCGCGTCCCCTCGCCCCGCGGGCGAACAAGTCGGTCGTCGCGAGCCTCCTCGAGAGGACGCCGACCGTCATCCCTCGCCTGAACTACAACCTTCCCGAGCCGCTGCGCACCTGCGGCGTCGTCTGGGGGACGGGCGAGGTCGCCTTCACCGGCGAGGCGGGCTACGGGCCGAAGTCGCTGGAAGACCAGTGGAAGAGGGGCGCCTCCCAGGTCGACCCGAAGGGGCCGAACGCCACGGACCTGATGAGGATCGTGACGGGCGCCCAGGGGTCGATGGGGATCGTCATCTGGGCATCGGTGCGGCTCGACGTCGCCCCGACGGTCCACGAATACACGTTCGTCCCGGGCCGGACGCTCGACGAGCTGACCGGTTTCTGGCAGAAGCTGACGCGGACCCGTCTCGGCGACGAGGTGGCGGTCCTCAATGCCGCGCAGCTGGCGCAGCTCGTCGGCAGGGACGCGGCCGCGATCGAGGTGCTGAAGGCGGGTCTTCCTCCGTTCGTCGTCGTCATCGGCCTGGGGGGCGCGGCCCTCTTCCCCGAGGAGCGGGTCGTCGTCGCACGGAAGGACCTCGACACGATCGTCACGGGCTGCGGCCTCACGCGCGTCGCGTCACTCCCGGGCATCTCGCCGGCCGACGTCGCGGCCGTCTTCGAGGGGTGCTCCGCCGAGCCCCACTGGAAGGTGCGGTACCGGGGCGCCTCGCAGCAGGTCTTCTTCCTCTCGAAGATCGAGAAGGTCTCCGGGCTCGTCGCGACTGTCCAGGCCGCCGCGGAGGCGAACGGCATCCCGGCGGGCGAGGTGGGCGTCTACGTCCAGCCGCAGCACCAGGGGGTCGTGCAGCACGTCGAGCTGACCCTCCCCTACGACCCGGGCCACGCGCGGCAGGCGGCGCGGATGAAGGCGGCCGTCGAAAAGGCGAGCCGCGACGCGATGGCGGGCGGGGCCTACTTCTCGCGGCCTTACGGCGAGTGGGCCGACATGGTCTACGCGCACGACGCCGACGCGAAGCTCGTCCTTCGGACCGTCAAGGGAATCGTCGATCCGAAGAACGTCATGAACCCCGGGAAGCTCTGCTTCTAGAGAAGGCGAGGAAGAAAGCGATGGCTCTCGAAGAATTCCGCGCCGACGCGATGAGGTGCACGCGCTGCACCTACTGCCGTTGGATCCCCTTCGACCTGATCAAGAGCGACCGGTTCGCCAAGGGCTGCCCGTCGATGGAAGCCGGGAAGTTCCACGCCTACTCCGCTGGCGGACGCCTTGTGACGGCGCTCTCCCTGATGGACGGGCGCTCGACGGTCACCGAGAAGACGAAGGACTCGGTCTTCAAGTGCACCCTTTGCGGCCAGTGCGACGTCAGCTGCAAGATGTGCCGCTACGACATGGAGCCGCTCGCGGCGATGCGCGAGCTCCGCTTCGACCTCGTCGAGAACGGCCACACCCTGCCTCAGCTCGAGCCGGTCCTGGAGAGTCTCCGGACCGAGTTCAACATGCTCGGCAAGCCCGCCGACGAGCGGGGCGACTGGGCGAAGACGCTGAAGGTGAAGGACCTGACGAAGGAGAAGGCCGAGGTCGTTTTCCACGCGGGTTGCCGCTACTCCTTCGACGGGGACCTCGGGCCGGTGGCCCGGCTCTCGGTGAAGATCCTCCAGGAGGCCGGCGTCGACGTCGGCATCTTCGGCGAGGCCGAGCACTGCTGCGGCGGCCGAGCCTACGGCATGGGCTACCGCGGAGACCTCGACAACAGCGCGCGCCACAACCTCAGGGCCTGGAAGGCGGCGGGCGTGAAGACCGTCGTCACCCCCTGCTCGGACTGCTTCCACACCTTCAAGCGGCTCTACACCGCCGAGGCGGGGTCCGACATCGAAGTGATCCACATGGTCCAGTTCGTCGACCGGCTCGTGAAAGAAGGGAAGCTGAAGTTCACGAAAGAAGTCCCGATGACCGTGACCTACCATGACCCGTGTCACCTCGGCCGCCAGGGCGAGGACTACGTGCCGTGGTCCGGCACCGAGAAGAAGATCTTCGGGCAGGCGGTCGCCTACGACCCGCCGAAGCCCCGCTACACGGGAGCTTTCGGCGTCTACGAGCCCCCCCGCGACGTCCTGAAGGCGATCCCGGGGCTGAAGCTCGTCGAGATGGAGAGGAACCGCGAAGCGGCCTGGTGCTGCGGGGCCGGCGGCGGAGCACGGGAGGCCTACCCGGAGTTCTCGGCCGCCACGGCGAACGAGAGGATCGAGGAGGCGGCCACGACGGGCGCCGACGCCATCGTGAGCGCCTGCCCCTGGTGCGAGCAGAACTTCGGCGACGCCGTCGAGGCCGGAGCGGGGGCGCTCAAGGTCTTCGACGTCATGGCCCTCGTCGGAATGGCCCTCGGGATCGAGGAGGAGGCCTGACATGGAGAGCTCTCGCGACATCTCGCGCGACGCCTACCGCGCCATCGAGGACATCGTCGGCGCCGACAACATCACGGACGACCCCGCCATCCTCGACTCGTACGCCTTCCAGTGGCTCGCCGAGCTCGTGAGGCCCGAGCGGAGCCACTACATGCCGCGCCCCTGGGCCGTGGTGATGCCGCTGACGACGGAAGAGGTCGTCGCCGTCACGAAGGTCTGCAACAAGTACCACGTCAAGGTGAAGCCGATCTCGACCGGCTGGTACCACTGGGCCGCGCCGCTGAAGGACGACGAGCCGACGGTCCAGTTCGACCTGCGCCGGATGAACCGGATCCTCGAGATCGACGAGAAGAACATGTACGCCGTCGTGGAGTCGGGCGTGATCTGCGCCCAGCTCCAGGCCGAGGTGATGAAGCGCGGCCTGAACATCAACATCATCGGCGCCGGCTGCTCCACCTCGATCGTCGCGAGCGCCTCGGCCTACTTCGGCGGCGGCCCGTCGAGCTACTTCCTGGGGAGCAACTCGGACAACCTCCTCGGGCAGGAGTGGGTGACCCCGGCGGGCGAGATCGTCCGGACGGGATCGCTCAGCTCCGGCTGCGGCTGGTTCTGCGGCGAGGGGCCGGGCCCCAGCGCCCGGGCCATCACGCGCGGAACGTTGGGGACACGCGGGGGCCTTGGGGTCTTCACGAAGTGCGCCGTCAAGCTCGGCCCGTGGGAAGGGCCGCCGGTCCTTCAGCCGACGGGGAAGCCCCCGGCGTACCGGCTCCCGATCCCCGACAACTTCCGGGTCTACACGGTCGGAACCCCGTCGTTCGAGGCGCTCGCGGAGATCTACTACGAGATCTACGACAACGCGATCGGCTACATCTTCCACCGGCAGTTCAACCTGGCAGGGGCGGACCTCGCTGCGGCCCTCTGGCTGACGTACCTCGACCCGAACGGGACGATGAACGACGTCGAGGCGCGCTCGAAGGACCCCGAGGTCCAGAAGATCAGCGAAGAGGCGCGGGTCTCGTTCCAGATCATCCTGCAGGGGCGCTCGAAGGAAGACATCGAGCTCCAGGACAGGATCCTCGACGAGATCATCAGGCGGACCGGCTGCTACAAGGTGGAGCGATTCTGCGAGGCGGACTTCGCCGAGTTCACGAACATGTACCTGCAGCGGATGGGGCACAAGCACTGCAACTTCGTCTGGGTCGGCGGCTACATGGGGAGCTGGATGCAGGCCGGAACGCCCGACTTCGTGAAGGGGTACGTGAAGACGGCCATCGACGGCTTCGAAAGGGACCAGAAGAGCGGGCTTCTCGTGCAGTGCGGCGGCGACGCGATGATGGGCTGCGGCTCGACGCTCGGCGGCGGGGGCTTCTTCGCCCTCGAGCAGTTCGTCTCGTACGACCCGAACGACAACGCCTCGGTCGACGCCTGCATCAAGCACATGGAAGACGCCATCACCGACTGCAAGGCGAACGGCATCCCGCTCGGCAAGGAGTACCTCTACCTCCAGATCGGGTGGACCGACGAGCGGATCTGGGACGACCTCTCGAAGATGCCGCAGCAGTTCGTCCTGAACTTCCAGAGAAAGATCAAGGAGGCCTTCGACCCGAACGGCCTCGGCGACCGCAACTACCCCTGGCTCCCCGAGGGCTGGGGCCAGCAGAAGACGATCGCGGCCGGCAGCGCGGCCGTGGCAGGAGTGGGAAAGCCATGAACAGGTACTTCCAGAAGGACGCCGCCGCGAAGGCCGATCCGATCAGCGGCCAGGCCCCCGACAAGCTTCTCTTCTGCGCCGGCGGCGAGTGGAAGGTCTCGAAGACGGCGAAATACATGCCGTGCTTCGACCCGTCGACCGGCGCCGTCATCGCCCAGGCCCCCTGCTGCACGGCGGAGGAGGTCGAGGAGACGATCGCCGCAGCCGCGAAGGCGTTCCCCGCCTGGCGCGACACGCCCGTGGCCAAGCGGGTCCAGGTCCTCTTCAGGATGAAGACGCTCCTCGACGAGCACCTCGACGAGCTGACCGAGCTCCTCGCCCGCGAGAACGGGAAGAAGTGGGACGAGGCGCAGGGCGACGTCCTGAAGGTCATCGAGGTCGTCGAGTTCGCCTGCGGCGCGCCGCACCTGATGAAGGGCGAGTCGCTCATGGACGTCTCGAAGGGCTACGACACCGTCCGCTTCAACGAGCCGATGGGTGTCTTCGCCGGGATCGCCCCGTGGAACTTCCCGGCCATGATCCCGCAGGGGTGGATGGCGCCGATCTGCATCGCGACCGGCAACACCATGGTCCTGAAGGCCGCGAGCTTCGCGCCGCAGTCCGCGCTCCGGATCACGGAGCTCTGGTACGAGGCTGGGCTGCCGGCCGGCGTCCTGAACGTCGTGACGACGAGCCGCAACGAGGCGGAGATCCTCCTGCAGCACCCCGAGATCAAGGGGGTCAGCTTCGTCGGCTCGACGAGCGTCGGCCTTCACATCTACTCCACGGCGGCGGCGCACGGCAAGCGCGTCCAGGCGCTGACGGAGGCCAAGAACCACGCGCTCGTCCTCCGCGACGCCGTCCTGGAGCGGACCGCGCAGAGCATCATCAACAGCTTCTGCGGCTGCGCGGGCGAGCGCTGCATGGCGCTCCCGGTCGTCGTCGTCGAGAACGCGGTCGCCGACGAGCTCGTCGCGCGCGTGAAGAAGTACGCCGAGGGGATGAAGCTCGGGCCGGCCTACGACAAGGCGACGGAGCTCGGGCCGATGATCAATGCCGGGCACCGGGAGTTCGTCCTCGGCTGGATCGAAAAGGGGATCCAGGAAGGGGCGAAGCTCGTCCTCGACGGCCGCGGGACGAAGGCGCCGGAAGGCTACGAGAAGGGTTTCTACCTCGGGCCGACCATCTTCGACGGCGTGACCGAGGAGATGGAGATCGGCCGAGAGGAGATCTTCGGACCGGTCCTCTGCATCAAGCGGGTCGAGAACTACGAGGAGGGGATCGCGATCATGAACGCGAGCCGCTTCGCGAACGGCTCGGTCATCTTCACGGAGAGCGGGGCTTACGCGCGCCGCTTCGCGAAGGAGACGGACGGCGGGATGGTCGGCGTGAACGTCGGGATCCCGGTCCCGCTCGGCATCTTCGGCTTCACGGGCCACAAGCAGTCGTTCTTCGGCGATCTCCACTGCATGGGGCGCGACGGCTTCATCTTCTTCACCGAGAGCAAGAACGTCACGTCGACCTGGTTCACAGGGAAGGCCGTCCCGGCGAAGATCTCGACCTGGGACGGGACGATGACGCGCTGAGGGGGGCGATGCCGGTCGCGGTCTCTCGTCGAGGAGCCCGGGATCTCGGCGGGTGCGGGAGCGCGAACCCGCTCAGGTGAGATAGAGTCCAGCGGTTTCATTCATCTCCGAGTGGGAGGAAGGACCATGCGTTCATGGCTCGCCATCGGGGCTCTTCTCGCAACCCCCGCCTTCAGCCAGGGGGCTCCCGACGCGATCGGCTCGATCGCCAGCCCCCGGCACTCCGGCGTCGTGATCCGTGACGTCGTGCGCAATGCCAACTGCGCGGGCGCCGTGACGATCTACGACACGACCCATGCCTCGACTTCAGGCGCGGAGATCACCTCGACCACGAACGGTGCTGCGACGAGCATGGCCGACAAGATCGTGCTCGGTGGCACGGCGCGATTCGCGTGCGAGGTGCAGGTCGAATTGTTCAGCCTCGTGTCCACCGCTCCATTCGACCTGACCTTGTCGATGTTCACGGACTGCACGTCGAGCGGTGCTGCGGCTTCGGCCTGCGGCACGGGCCCAGGGACGTTGATCGCGGGGTCGACGGCGACTCTCACGAACGTCACTCCTCCCGCGACCCTCGGGGGGATCTTCACGGTCACGTTCAGCTACCCGACGCCCGTCGATCTCTCCGCGGAGGCGGACAATACGCTCTCGGTCGCGCTCAACGCCAGCCGCAACGACGTGTACTGGAGGATCAACGAGACGCCGGCGGTCGGCGCAATCCCCGCGGAGAGCCCGCGACCAGCTTCGTCGAGCGCTGCGGCAGCACGGCGGCGAACAACGGCTGCTCGCGGAACTTCGGCGTCAACAACAACTTTGCTCTGTTGGTCCGCGCCGAGACGACGCCCGTCGGGCTCGAGACGTTCTCGGTCGAATAGGCGCGCGGCAGATCGGTTCCGCGTTCTGCCGCGCCGATCGCGACCACGGACCGCCCCGCGAGCGCGGGTCTCGCCGCGAGGGTCGCTCGGAATCTGGTCGGCTCTCGCGCGACGGCGGCGGGACGCTCTCTCGAGTCGGCTTCGACGTCGGTCATTCCCACCAGAGCGTGACGGTTCCTGTTCGCTCGAGCTGGAGCGCGAGATCCTCCACGGTCGGGCTCCTCCGCCGCGCGACGTCGGAGGGCAGGTCGACCATCTCCAGGGCGTCGGAGGAGCGACAGATCTCCGCGGCGAGCCCGGCGGGCGACGGGAGCGCGGAGCGGAAGCGGAGCTCGAGGTCGCGCCCGGCCCATCGGACGTGGAACGGCGTGACGGCGTCGAGCCGTGCGAGCCTGGAGGGGAAAGCCCGCCTCGTCGGCGAAGCCGTGGTCGGGCCACCAGAAGGCGACGTGGGCGGCGACGGCGAGGAGCCGGACGTCGCCCGGGGCGAGGCCGACGGCCGCGTTACCGTGGCCCGTGAAGGTCCCGAACGCCGTGATCCGAGGCGAAACGTCCGACTTGTCGAAGCAGTGGTCGCTCAGCCTGGAGTGGCGGTACGGCTGCACGACCACCGCCTGCACCCGGACGGAGGAGTTCAAGGGCCTCGTTCTGAACATCAAGGGCTAGGGTGCTCGTCCGGGGCGGGCCGCGGGAGATATGCTGTCGGGCCGGTGTGATCGGCCCGTGATCGTCGGTGTCTTGCTCGCTGCGGGAGCCGGAAGCCGCTTCGGCGGCGGCAAGCTCCTCGCACGCCTTCCCGACGGGACCCCGCTCGGCGTCCGGGCGGCGAGGACGCTCAGGAGCGGGGTCGACGGCAGCGTCGCGGTGGTCCGGCCGTCGGATCAGGCTCTCGCGGCCCTGCTGGAAGCGGAGGGGCTGGACGTCGCCCGCTTTCCCGGTGCGGACGACGGCATGGGGGCGAGCCTCGCCTTTGGCGTCTCGGCTGTACCCGACGCGGACGGCTGGATCGTCGCTCTGGCGGACATGCCTTTCGTTCGTCCCGAAACCGTCGAGACCGTCGCCGGAATGCTTCGGGGGGGCGCGCTCATCGCCGCTCCGTGCCACCAGGGGAGGAGAGGCCATCCGGTCGGCTTCTCGAGGGCGCTCTTTCCGGAGCTGATCCGGCTCGGAGGGGACCACGGAGCGCGGGCGCTGCTCGACCGATACGCCGGGCAGGTCGAGCTCTTCGAATCGGGGGATCCGGGTATCTTCCTGGATATAGACACTTTACGTGATCTTCCGGGTGGCCGAAGCGACACGGGCGATAAATTTTTACCATAAACAAGAAATTTCTTGACTATCGCTTCGGGCGGGCCTAGCTTATGGGTGAGGAAGGGCAATGAACTTCATACCCGCCGGGCAGAAGCAGGAGGTCGACGGAACTACCGGGCCTCGCCTTTCCTCCCCCCACACCGATTCCTCCCGGATCCGAACCGAAGACGAAACCGAAACCGCAATCCGCAACTCCACGATGACGGAGGACGAAATGCCGACCCTCGAACCGCCTGTCGCCGCAGCCACCACCCTCGACCTCCGGATCGCCGAGCTCGCCGCGAAGTACCTCCCCCTCGCCAAGGAGATGCTCGCGGAGGCGATCCGCATCCCGGCCGACTACGTCGACAAGCCGGTGGAGCAGGGGGGCGATCCGCTCTGCGGCCTCTCCAACCACGAATTCCCCCGCCTCGAGTACCTCCGCAAGAAGATCATCGAGATCAACGCGGTCAGAAAGCCCGAGGACGTCTATTTCGACGACTTCGGCAACCTCGTCTGGTGGGTCGAGGACCCGAATGACGGCATCGACCCGGCGAAGAAGAAGGTCATCTACATCGACGGCCACACCGACACCGTGAAGGCCCTCCGCCCCCAGTGGAAGGAGAAGGTCGGCGGCGTCGACTGCTACGACGGCCTGATCGACCGTTCGAAGATCAACAAGGACTTCCTCAACAAGGAGCTGGGCTGGGTGCCGCCCGAGTCCGAGTGGGAGCACCTCCTCTTCGGCCGCGGCTCGGCGGACCAGCTCGGCGGCGTGATCTCGGCGGCCATCGCCACGAAGATCCTGATCGAGCTGACGGGCGAGGGCGCGCTCAAGGGCGCGATCGTCCGCTCCTACGGAACGGCCTGCGAAGAGGACAACGACGGCGCCGGCCCGATGTTCCTCGTGCGCAACGTCTTCCCGACGGCCCGGCCTGAGGTGATCCCCGACGTCATCATCCTCACGGACGGGACCGGCTGCAGCAAGCGCGGCGCCCTCGGCATCTACCGCGGCCAGCGGGGCCGCATGCAGATCGAGGTCACGGTGACCGGCAAGTCGTGCCACGGCTCCATGCCCTGGGAAGGGAAGAACCCGTTCGAGTACGGCGGCGCCATCGTCAAGGAGGCCGCCGAGGCCTACGAGAAGCGCGACGGCTTCCTGGACGACCCCTTCCTCGGCCACGGCACCCGGACCGCCTCCTGGGCCCGCCTCGACACGCCGAGCGACTGCGCCGTTCCCGAGAAGCTCGTCTTCCGCTTCGACCGCCGCCTCACGATCGGCGAGACGCCCGAGCAGGCCGTCGCTGACGTCGAGCGCCTTCCCGCCGTCGCCGTCGCCCGCAAGGCCGGCCTGACGGTGGAGGTTTCCATCCCGGTCTACACCGACGCGAGCTGGAAGGGCTACGTCCTCAACAATCCGCAGGTCTACCTCGGCTGGGTCACCCCCGAGGAGCACCCGTCCATCCAGGCCGCCGTCGCCGCGTACAAGGGCGTCGTCAGCCCTCACGTGGACGGAAAGATCGGCGAGGGCGGCGTCCTGACGAAGGAACCGCGCGTCGAGCGCTGGGTTTTCTCCACGGACGGCGTCGGCTTCCCGGTCCCGAAGGAAACCAGCATCCCTGGCGCCGCCGGCAAGAACTGGGTCGAGGCCGGCCCCTACAAGTACCCCGCGATGCTCGGCTTCGGCACCGGCATCGAGCAGAACACCCACAAGATCGGCGAGTGCCTCGACACCCGCGAGCTCCAGCACTGCTCGGCCTTCCTGGCCCGCTTCCCGAGCATCTTCGCCGCCGCCAAATAGCCCGCCCGCACGAGGCTCGCCCGAGACCCGCCGCCCGAGGAGGTCGAGACCATGGAGAAGGCCTTTCGTCCGATTCCCCTGAAGCTCCTCGCGCGGTGGGTGTTCGGTGAGCTCGATTCGCGGGACACCGTCCTCGGCATCCCGAAGGGGAGCTTCGCCCGGCCGGACCCGCGCTTCCGCTCGACGGTGCTCGGGCAGAGCCTCGCCGCGCCCCTCGGCGTCGCCGCGGGGCCGCACAGCCAGCTCGCGCAGAACATCGTCGCGAGCTGGCTCTGTGGAGCGCGCTTCATCGAGCTGAAGACGGTCCAGGTCCTGGACGAGCTCGAGGTGAGCCGTCCCTGCATCGACGCGGCCGACGAGACCTACAACTGCGAGTGGTCGCAGGAGCTGAAGCTCGAGCAGTCGTTCGACGAGTACCTCAAGGCCTGGGTCCTCATCCACGCCCTCGCGCGAAAGCTGGAGCTGCCCGAGCCCGGGACGCTCTTCGCGATGAGCGTCGGCTACAACCTGGAAGGGATCCGGAGCCCGCGCGTCCAGCGCTTCATCGCCTCGATCCGCGACGCGGCCGGCGCCCTGCCGGCGGCCGTCGACGCGGTCGCCGAGGTCTGGCCCGGCGTCCGCGACGTCGCGATCCCGGCCCGTCTCTCGAACCACATCACCCTCTCGACGATGCACGGCTGCCCGCCGGCGGAGATCGAGCGGATCGCCCTCTACCTCCTCGAGGAGCTCGGCGTCGACACCTGGGTCAAGCTGAACCCGACCCTCCTCGGACCCGAGCGGCTCCGCGGGCTCCTGAACGGCACGCTTGGCTACGGCATCGAGGTCCCGGACGCCGCCTTCGGCCACGACCCGAAGTTCGAAGACGCCCTTCCCATGGTCAAGCGCCTCGCCGCGGCCGCGAAGGGCGCGGGCCGCGCGTTCGGCGTCAAGCTCTCCAACACCCTCGAGGTCGTCAACCACCGCCCCGTCTTCCCCGCGACCGAGAAGATGATGTACATGTCGGGGCGGGCGCTCCACCCGCTCACGCTGACGCTCGCCCGGATCGTCGACGACGAGCTCGACGGGGCCGTGCCGATCAGCTTCTGCGGCGGCGCCGACGCCTGGAACTTCGGCGACCTCGTCGCCGACGGCGTCGCCCCCATCACCGTCTGTACCGACCTCCTGAAGCCCGGCGGTTACGCCCGCCTCTCGCAGTATCTCGAGAACCTCGGCGAAGCAATGGACGCCTCGGGCGCGCAGAGCCTCGACGGATTCGTCGCCGAGACCTCCGGCGGCCGCGGCCGCCGCTGGAACCTCGCCCGCCACGCGGAGAGGGTCGTCGCCGAAGGCCACGTCCGCCGCTACGGACGCCGTGATCGCCCTCTCGCCTTCAAGGGGAGCCGGCCGCTCGGCCCCTTCGACTGCATCGCGGCGCCGTGCATGGAGGCGTGCCCCGCCCACCAGAACATCCCCGACTACCTCTGGCTCGTGGCGCACGGTCGCAGCGACGAGGCGATCGAAGTGATCCGCCGGTCGAACGCGCTCCCGGGCGTCACCGGCAGCATCTGCGATCACCCGTGCACCGACCGCTGTGTCCGCAATCTCTACGACACGCCGCTCGGAATCCGCGAGATCAAGCGCTTCGCCTTCGAGAACGGCGTCTCGAAGCCGGAGCAGGCCGCAGCGCCGAAGGGCGTGAAGGTCGCCATCGTCGGTGCCGGCCCGGCGGGGATCTCGGCCGCGCTGAACCTCGCCCGGGTCGGTATCGACTCGGAGCTCTTCGAGGCGAAGGAGCACGCGGGCGGGATGGTCGGCGGTGCGGTGCCGCGCTATCGGCTCGACGACGAGAAGCTGAAGATCGACCTCGAGAGGCTGACGTCCCTCGGCGTGAAGATTCACACCGGCACGGCCGTCGGGCGCGACGTGACCCTCGACGAGCTCCGCGCAAAGTTCTCCTACGTCTTCCTCGGCGTCGGCGCCCAGAAGGGCAAACGCCTCGGGATCCCTGGCGAGGAGGCCGAGGGGGTCTTCGACGCGCTCGAGTTCCTCGACGGCCTCCGCGAGGGAGTGCAGCGGAACCTCGGCCGGCGCGTCCTCGTCGTCGGTGGCGGGAACTCCGCCATGGACGGCGCCCGCTCGGCCCGCCGCCTCGTCCCGGACGGTGAGGTCTCCCTCGTCTACCGCCGGACGCGCGCCGAGATGCCCGCCGACCCGGCCGAGGTCCGGGACTGCGAGGTGGAGGGGATCGGCCTGCACGACCTCCTCGCCCCGGCCCGCGTCGTCGTCGAGAACGGGCGCGTCGTGGGCCTGGCCTGCACGCGGATGATGCTCGGCCCTCCGGACGCCTCGGGACGGCCCCGGCCGGTTCCGGTCGACGGAAGCGAGGTCGTCCTGCCGGCCGACACGATCGTCACCGCGATCGGCCAGGAGCCGGCCCTCGAGTTCCTCGGCGGCACCGAGCTCGCCGCGAAGAGGGACGGAACGCTCGCCGCGAAGCTCGAGACGGCGGAGACGTCGCTTCCCGGGATCTTCGCCGGCGGCGACGTCTCCCGCGGCCCCGCTTCGATCATCAAGGCGGTTGCCGACGGCCGGGCCGCGGCCGAGGAGATCGCGAGGCGGCACGGCGTACTGCCGGTCGCCGAGCCGCTCCTTGCCAAGGGACTGCCGGTCGCCGCCATGATGGCGAAGAAGGCGCGCCTCCTTCGGCCCGAGCACGCGCCGGAGCTGCCGGTCGCCGAGCGCGGCGGCTTCCAGGAGGTGCTCCTCTCCCTCGACGCCGAGGCGGCGCGCCGCGAGGCCTCCCGGTGCCTCGACTGCGACGAGGTCTGCAGCCTCTGCGTCACCGTCTGCCCGAACCGGGCCAACCACGCGTACTCCGTCCCGCCGCTCTCCATCGGGCTGCCGTCGTTCGTCGTGGAGGGAGGGCGGGCCGTCGCGAAGGGGACGACGACGCTCGCCGTCGAACAGGGGATCCAGATCGTCAACCTCGGCGACGCCTGCAACGAGTGTGGCAACTGCGTCACCTTCTGCCCGACGTCCGGAGCGCCGTTCCGCGACAAGCCGACGTTCTGGATCGACCCGGAAGGATTCGCCGAAGCGAAGGGGGACGCCTTCCGGATGACCCGCACGGACGGAGTCGTGGCGATCGACGCGCGGGTTGCCGGCCGCTCCCACCGCCTCGAGGTCGGAGGCGCCGTCGCCCGGTACCGCTCGGATCTCCTCTTCGCAACGCTCGACGCCGCCACCTGGAAGGTCGTCGAGGCCCGGGCCGGGGAGGGCGCCGTCGAGGGCGACTCCCTCGACCTCGATACCTGCGCCCTCCTGATCGCGCTGCTCCACGCGGAGCCCGTGCTCCCGCCCATTTCCAACCTCCAGGCCGGCGCCGCCGGCCTCTGAGCCCGAGGAGAGAGAACATGGCGAAACCGAACGTCATCCACCCGGTCGACGAGGTCCTGCCGCCCACGCGGCTGACGCTCCTCGGCCTCCAGCACGTCCTCGTCATGTACGCGGGCGCCGTCGCCGTACCGCTCATCGTGGGGGGCGCCCTGAAGCTCCCCAAGGACCAGATGGCGATGCTCATCAACGCGGACCTCTTCGCGTGCGGCATCGCGACCCTGGTCCAGTCGATCGGCTTTTGGCGTTTCGGCATCCGCCTCCCCGTGATGATGGGCGTCACCTTCGCGGCCGTCAGCCCGATGGTCGTCATGGCGACGAACCCGGAGATCGGCCTCCTCGGGATCTACGGCGCCGTCATCGTCGCGGGCATATTCGGAATCCTGGTGGCACCACTCATCAGCCGGATGCTTCCGCTCTTCCCGCCCGTCGTCACCGGCTCGATCATCACCATCATCGGCATCTCCCTCATGCGGGTCGGCGTGAACTGGGCCGCCGGCGGCAACCCGATGATCAAGAACCCGGCGGACATGGCGGGTCCCATGATCGCGAACCCGGCCTACGGCGCCCCGCTCCACCTCGCGGTGGCCGGAATCGTCCTCGTCTTCATCCTCGTGATCACGAAGTTCGTGAAGGGCTTTTTCGCCAATATCGCCGTCCTTCTCGGGCTCGTCGTCGGAATGATCATCGCCATGGCGCTCGGCAAGGTCAGCTTCGCCGGCCTTTCGGAGTCGGGCTGGTTCGCCGTGGTCTACCCGTTCCAGTTCGGCATGCCCACCTTCGACCTCGTCGCCTGCCTGACGATGTGCATGGTCATGGTCGTCGTCATGATCGAGTCGCTCGGCATGTTCCTCGCGGTCGGCAACATCGTCGGCAAGGAGATCCGCCAGAGCGACCTCTCCGACGGCCTGCGCGTCGACGGTCTCGGCACCCTGATCGGCGGCATCTTCAACACCTTCCCGTACACGTCGTTCTCCCAGAACGTCGGCCTCGTCGGCGTGACGGGGGTGAAGAGCCGGTGGGTCACCGCCCTCGGCGGCGTCATCCTCCTCGCCCTCGGCCTCGTCCCGAAGCTCGCCGTCATCGTCGCCTCGGTTCCCCAGTTCGTCCTGGGGGGCGCCGGAATCGTCATGTTCGGCATGGTCTGCGCCACCGGGATCCGGATCCTCGGCGGCGTCGACTTCGCGAAGAACCGCCTGAACCTCTACATCGTCGCGCTGTCGATCGGCTTCGGGATGATCCCGCTCGTCGCCGAGAAGTTCTTCAGCCAGATGCCGAAGGGGCTGAGCCCGCTCCTCCACAGCGGCATCCTCCTCTGCTCGATCGTCGCCGTCGCCCTGAACGCCTTCTTCAACCACCTCCAGGGGGCCGAGACCGCGGCCGCCGAGAGCAAACAGGCCTCCGCGAAGGCCGAGGCTTGAGACCATGAAGACTCTCCGCGCCCTCCTCCTCGCCCCGACGGCGCTCCTCCTCGCGGGCGCCGCGCCGGCCCCCGCCGCCGAATGGACCGACATGTTCCTCGGCTACCGCTACTGCTACCACGTGAACGACCCGACGATCGACCACGACATCATCAAGAACGTCGTCCAGTTCACCACCGCGAACCGCTACTCCCTCGGCAGCAACTTCCTGAACGTCGACGTCCTGATGTCGAACGGCTACGACCCGGCGAACGGGGCGGGCTCGGGCGGCGCGCAGGAGATCTACATCACCTACCGCCACCAGCTCAGCATGAACAAGGCCTTCAAGGCCGGGATCAAGAGCGGGCTGGTCCGGGACGTCGCCCTGACGGTCGGGACCGACCTGAACTCGAAGAACACGGGGTTCGCCCCCGGCAAGAGGATGATCGTCGTCGGCCCCACAGTGAACCTGAATCCGAAGAAGGGCTTCGCGGACTTCGGCATCTGGTACTACAAGGAGTGGAGCCACAACGCCTTCGCCGCCGGCGGGGAGAAGAACGTCGAGTTCGACGGCACCGTGATGTTCAACCTCACGTGGGGCCTTCCGATCGCGCTGAGCAAGGACGTGAGCTCCACGTTCAAGGGCTTCGCCTACGCCACCCTTCCGAAGGGCAAGGATGCCGTCGGGGTCGAGACGGAGACGGAGGTTCTCTCGAGGATCACCTGGCAGTTCGACGTCGGCTCGCTCCTCGGGGTGAAGAAGGGGGGACGATCACCATGGGCCCGGGCTACGAGCTCTGGTACCACAAGTTCGGCAACCCGACCCCGATTCCGGTTCCCGGATCGACGGCGACGAAGCCCAACCACACGACCTCGGCCCCGACGTTCCAGGCCGAGATCCACTTCTGACAAAGACTTAAGAGAGGAGTCACGTCATGCCTTCCGCCGCCATCCGCGAGCAGCTCGCCGCCTTCCAGGGCCTGAAGAGCGACCTCTTCCAGAAGGACTTCCTCCTGACCTGGGAGCACCCCGAAGAGCAGATCCGGGCCATCCTGGCCCTCGCCGAGACGTTCAAGCAGCTCCACCAGGACGGTTACTCGTACCGCGCGTTCGACACTGGCCTCGCGATCTCGATCTTCCGCGACAACTCCACCCGGACCCGCTTCTCGTTCGCCTCCGCCGCCAGCGCGCTCGGCCTCTCCCTCGCCGACCTCGACGAGCAGAAAAGCCAGGTGGCGCACGGCGAGACGGTGCGCGAGACCGCGAACATGATCAGCTTCCTGACGGAAGTGATCGGCATCCGGGACGACATGTTCCTCGGCGAGGGGAACAGCTACATGCGCGAGGTCGGCGACGCCCTCACCGACGGCACCGCCCAGGGCGTCCTCCACCGCCGCCCGAGCATCGTCAACCTCCAGTGCGACATCGATCACCCGACCCAGTCGCTCGCCGACCTCGCGTGGCTGAAGAAGCACTTCGGGAACCTCGAGCAGCTGAAGGGGAAGAAGCTCGCGATGACGTGGGCCTACAGCCCGAGCTACGGCAAGCCGCTCTCCGTCCCGCAGGGAATCATCGGCCTGATGACCCGCTTCGGGATGAACGTCAGCCTGGCCTACCCCGAAGGGTACGGGCTGATCCCCGACGTGATCGACGTCGCGAAGAAGAACGCGGCGGCGACGGGGGGCTCGTTCGAGATCGTGAACAGCATGGAGGCCGCCTTCGCCGACGCCGACATCGTCTACCCGAAGTCGTGGGCCCCGTTCGAGGTGATGGGCCGCCGGACCGAGCTCCTCAAGAAGTCCGACAAGGACGGGCTGAAGGCGCTCGAGAAGGAATGCCTTGCGAACAACGCGAAGTTCACGAGCTGGGAGTGCGACCGGCCGAAGATGAACCTGACGAAGGGCGGCAAGGCGCTCTACATGCACTGTCTCCCCGCGGACATCACCGACGTCAGCTGCAAGGCGGGCGAGGTGAGAGCCGAGGTCTTCGAGCAGTACCGGATCCCGACGTACCAGGAAGCGGCCTACAAGCCGTTCGTCATCAGCGCGCTGATGTTCCTCACGCGTATCAAGGACCCCGGCGCGAAGCTCGCGGCCATCGTCGACCGCGCCCGGAGCATTTCCCTCTAGGGGGCGCGCGATGTCACGCATCATCAAGACCGTCGACCCCGAGGTCCGGAAGCGGACGGCGGCGCGCTGCCGGGAGAGGGGAATCGTCATCCCGACCTTCCGGCAGATGCGCGACCCGGGGCTCGTACCCGAGAGCGTGAAGGCGAAGCTGAAGGGCGTCGGCCTCTGGGACGTGAACCCCGCGAACCTCTTCCGGATCACCTGGAAGAACGACCACGAGACGGGGCTCTTCGGCGGCCCGAACTACCTCGAGATCCCGCGCGAGATCACCGGGATCAAGGCGCGCGTCGTCGGCCTCGTCGGGAAGTACTTCCCGACGGGAGCGCACAAGGTGGGTGCCGCTTTCGGCTGCCTCGTCCCGCGCCTCGTCAGCGGCGAGTTCGACCCGGAGAAGCACAAGGCCGTCTGGCCGAGCACGGGCAACTACTGCCGCGGCGGCGCGTTCGACTCGGCCATCCTCGGCTGTCACGCCGTGGCGATCCTCCCGCAGGAAATGTCGCAGGAGCGCTTCGACTGGCTCAAGGAGATCGGTGCCGAGGTGATCGCGACGCCCGGCTGCGAGAGCAACGTCAAGGAGATCTACGACAAGTGCTGGGAGCTGAAGGCCGACCCGGCGAACGTGATCTTCAACCAGTTCGACGAGTTCGGGAACCCGCTCTGGCACTACAACGTGACCGGCCCCGCCGTGGAAGAGGTCTACGCGGGGATGCGCACGCCGAAGACGCGCCTGGCGGCGTGGGTCAGCGCCACCGGCAGCGCGGGGACGATCGCCGCGGGCGACTATCTCAAGACCCTCTTCCCGGGGATGAAGACCGTCGCCACCGAGGCGCTCCAGTGCCCGACGCTCCTCATGAACGGGTTCGGGGGGCACCGGATCGAAGGGATCGGCGACAAGCACGTTCCGTGGGTCCACAACGTCCGCAACACCGACGCGGTCGCCGCCGTCGACGACGAAGACTGCATGCGCCTCCTCCGGCTCTTCAACGAGCCGGCGGGCCGGGAGCTGCTCGTCTCGGCCGGGGCGCCCCAGGCGTCCGTCGAGAAGCTCGACCTCCTCGGCATCAGCTGCATCTGCAACGTCCTCGCCGCGATCAAGGCGGCGAAGTACTGGGAGCTCGACGAGAACGACGTCATCATGACCGTCTTCACCGACAGCGCCGAGATGTACCTCTCTCGCCTCGCGGAGCTGAACGAGGCGCGAGGCCCCTTCACCGGCATCGACGCGGCGCGGACCTTCACGGGGAGCCTCGAGAGGCAGTCGGTCGACTACTTCAAGGAGCTGACCTACACGGACCGCAAGGCGATCCACAACCTGAAGTACTACACCTGGGTCGAGCAGCAGGGAAAGACCTACGAGGAGATCCAGGCCCAGTGGAACCCGGAGTACTGGCGCGAGCTCTTCGAGGAGGAGGTCGTCATCTTCGACCGGCTGATCGACGAGTTCAACGCCGAGGTTGGCCTGGCGTAGCCGGCCGCGAGCGCCCCCGAACGAAGAGAGCGACGAGGAGGCCCCGATGCGACTCCTGATCCAGGGCGGAACGATCATCACCTTCGGCAGTCCCTGCCGGGTCCTCGAGGGGCAGGCGGTGCTCCTCGAGGGGGGGCGCATCGCGCGGATCGCTCCGGCGGCGGAGATCCCGGGCCCGTTCGACCGAGTTCTCGACGCCCGGGGCAAGCTCGTCCTTCCCGGCCTCGTCAACGCCCACATGCACTTCTACTCGACGCTCGTGCGCGGTCTCGGAAAGGCCGCGCCGAGCGCCGACTTCCAGGAGGTCCTCGAGAACCTCTGGTGGCGCCTCGACCGGAAGCTCTCGCTCGACGACGTCGAGATGAGCGCCCGGATCATCCTGATCGACGCCATTCGCAAAGGAACCACGACGCTCGTCGACCACCACGCGAGCCCCGGCGCCGTGAGGGGCTCGCTGGACCGGATCGCGCGGGCCGTCAAGGATTCGGGCCTGCGCTCGTGCCTCTGCTACGAGGTCTCCGACCGCGACGGCGCCGCCGTGATCGACGACGGGCTCGAGGAGAACGCGTCCTTCGCCCGGAGATGCGCCAGCTCGAACGACCCGCAGCTGCGCGCCCTCTTCGGCCTCCACGCGGCCTTCACGCTCTCGGACGAGACCCTCGAGCGCGCCTCGCTCATGGGGCGCGACCTCGGCATCGGCTTCCACGTCCACGTCGCCGAGGCGGCGTCCGACGTGGCGTCCAACCGCAGCCGCTTCGGCCGCAGCCCCGTCGAGAGGCTCGTCGCGCACGGGATCCTCCGCGAGGGAAGCATCGCGGCCCACGCCGTCCACTGCGACGAGGCCGACAAGGACGCCCTGGCGGCGAGCGGAGCCTGGGTCGTCCACAACCCCCAGTCGAACCTCAACAACGCGGTCGGCATCGCCGACGTCGTCGGCCTCGTCCGCCGCGGCGTTCCCGTCGGCCTCGGGACCGACGCCATGACGGTCGCCATGCTCGAGGAGCTCCGGGTCGGCCTCTGGGCGCAGCACCTGCGCCAGGAGAACCCGAGCTGCGGTTTCATGGAGCTGACGGGCGCTCTCGTCGTCCGCAACCCGGAAATCGCCTCGCGGCTCTGGGGATTTCCGGTCGGTACGCTTGCGGAGGGGTCCGCAGCCGACGTCATCCTCGTCGACTACCACGCCCCGACGCCGCTCGACGATTCGACCGTCCTCGGCCACCTGGTCTTCGGAATCTCGCAGGCCGTCGTCGACACGACGATCTGCGGCGGCCGGGTCCTGATGCACGGCCGCAGGCTCGAGGTCGACCTCGACGAGCCCGCCCTCGCCGCGGAAAGCCGCCGGCTCGCGGCGGCGCTCTGGGAACGTTTCTGAACGCAGCCGGCACGAAACACACGACACCGGGCGCGCCGCAGGGCCGCGCCGAAAACGAGGAGGCTCACGTGACAAGGACGGCCGTCATCGCCATCGGTGGCAACTCGCTCATCACCGACAAGGAGCACCAGACCGTCCCCGACCAGTACCTGGCGGCCGCGGAGACGTGCCGGCACGTCGCGCCGCTGCTCGCGGACGGCGACCTGCGCCTCGTCATCACGCACGGCAACGGGCCGCAGGTCGGCTTCATCCTGCGCCGCTCCGAGCTCGCCCTGAAGGAGCTGCACATGGTGCCCCTCGACTCCTGCGTGGCGGACACGCAGGGGGCGATCGGCTACCACATTCAGCTCGCGCTCCACAACGAGTTCAAGAAGCTCGGTATCGAGAAAGGTGCGGCCACCGTCGTCACCCAGTGCCTCGTCGACCGGGAGGACCCGGCCTTCGCGAAGCCGAACAAGCCGATCGGCTCGTTCCTCCCGAAGGAACAGGCCGAGCATCACCGCGCGGCGGACGGCTGGGACGTCGTCGAGGACGCGGGGCGCGGCTGGCGCCGCGTCGTCGCCTCGCCGGTGCCGAAGGCGATCCTCGAGCTCGACGCGGTGAAGAGCCTCCTCGACGCCGGCTTCGTCGTCGTGGCGGCGGGGGGCGGGGGAATCGCGGTCGTGGCCGACGCCGCCGGAAACCTGACGGGCGCTTCGGCGGTCATCGACAAGGACCACGCCTCGAGCCTCCTGGCGCGGGAGCTGGGCGCCGACCTCCTCGTCATCTCGACGGCCGTCGAGAAGGTCTGCCTGAATTTCGGGAAGCCGAACCAGGTCGACGTGGACCGGATGACGGTCGCCGAGGCGAAGCAGTACGTCGCCGAGGGGCACTTCAAGCCGGGAAGCATGCTTCCGAAGATCCAGGCCGTCATCGCCTTCCTCGAAGGAGGCGGCCGCGAGGCGATCATCACCGACCCCGCGCACCTGAGCCTCGCCTTCGCCGGCAAGACCGGCACCCACGTCGTCCCTTAGGCCCGTGACCCCGACGAACCCGCTCGCCCTGACGCCCGGAGGCCGAAGATGAACGCCACCACCCTCGCCACGGAAGCGACGCTCCTCAAGAACCCGCTCGCCAGGCCCGAGCACCGCTGGCCCGCTCCCGACCCTTCGGTCTGGATCTTCCACCGCCGGATGCCGGCGTACCGTGCCACGACGCTCTACGACTGCCCGGAGCTCGCCCGCCGCTACGGCGTGGGGCGGGTCCTCGTGAAGGCGGAGACGCAACGGCTCGGCCTGCCGAGCTTCAAGATCCTCGGCGCGTCGTGGGCCACCTACCGTGCGCTCAGCGACCACCTCGGGTTCGAGCCGGAGCCGTGGGCGAACATCAACGACCTCTCCCGCCGCATCGGCTACCTGAGGCCCTTCTCTCTGGCGGCGGCGACCGACGGGAACCACGGGCGCGCGGTCGCCTTCATGGCGCGGCTCCTCGGGTTCGGGTGCCGGATCTTCGTCCCGGCCGGCACCGTGCCGGCCCGGATCCACGCCATCCAGAACGAGGGGGCCGAGGTCACGGTCGTCGACGGCGACTACGACGCCGCCGTCGCCCGCTCCGCGGAGGAGGCGAGCGACAAGTGCCTCGTCATCTCCGACACCTCCTGGCCCGGCTACGACGTGACGCCGCGACGGGTCGTCGACGGGTACACGACGATCTTCATGGAGATCGAGCAGGCGCTCGCGGCCGCGGGCATCGGCGCACCCGACGTCGTCGTCGTCCCGATGGGGGTCGGCGCGTTCATGTCGGCCGCCGTCAGCTACTACCGGAGCCGGCCCTTCAAGGGGGCGCTCGTCGGGGTCGAGCCGGCGGACGCGAACTGCATCCAGGTTTCGGCGAAGGCCGGCGAGATGACCGCCGTCCCGGGGCCGCACCGTTCGATCATGGTCGGGCTCAACTGCGGGCTCCCCTCTCCCGTCGCCTGGCCGAGGGTTTCGAAGGGGGTCGACTGGATGGTCTCGATCGGCGACGAGAGGGCCCGCGAGGCGATGCGAGGGCTCGCGGACGCGGGAGTCGTCGCGGGGGAGACTGGGGCGGCCGCGCTCGGGGCGCTCGCCGCCCTCCACGAGGACGGCGCGACGGCCGAGTTCCGCGACTGCGGACTCCTCGGGCCGGACAAGACCGTCCTGCTGATGATTACGGAAGGGGCGACGGATCGCGGGAATTACCAGGCCGTCGTCGGGCGTTCCCCCGAAGAGATCGGGACGATTCTCACCGTGGCCCGCTGAACCGTGCCCGGAGCCCTGGGTTTCCCGGGGCGCACCGCTGAGAAGTGAGCGAGAGGTCTAGACTCGATTCGCGCCGGCAAGAGGTGAAACATGGCGAACTTCCAGGTCAACGGTCGGGACGTCAGCTGCGGCAAGGACGTGAACCTCCTCGAGTTCCTCCGGGAGGAGCTGAACGTCACCTCGGTGAAGAACGGCTGCTCTGAAGGGGTCTGCGGCGCCTGCATGGTCCTCGTGGACGGCAAGGCCACCCGCGCCTGCCTCCAGAAGATGGACAAGCTCGAAGGGAAGAAGGTCGTCACCGTCGAGGGGCTCACGGAGCGTGAGAAGGACGTCTACACCTACGCCTTCGCGAATGCCGGGGCGGTCCAGTGCGGGTTCTGCATGCCCGGCATGGTCATCAGCGCCAAGGGGATCGTCGACGCCCACCCGGAGCCGACGCACGACGACCTCGCGAAGGGCCTCGCCACGAACCTCTGCCGCTGCACCGGCTACGTGAAGATCGAGAAGGCGATCGTCGACTCGGCGCGGATCTTCAAGGAGGGGGCCGCGATACCCGACGGCCACGAGGCCGCTCTCGGCGTCGGTGCGAGGATCCAGCGCGTCGACGCGCGTGAGAAGGTCCTCGGCGCGGCGGTCTACGTCGACGACATGAAGGTCCCCGGGATGCTCCACGGCGCGGTGCTGCGTCCTCCGAAGGCCCGGATCCTCCTGAAGGGGATCGACGCCTCCGAGGCGCTCGCGATGCCGGGCGTCAAGGCCGTCCTGACGGCCGCCGACGTGCCGGGCGACCGCTTCCACGGGCACATCATCCACGACTGGCCCACGATGATCGCCGTCGGCGAGGAGACCCGCTACGTCGGCGACGCCATCGCCCTGGTGGCCGCCGAGACCCGCACCCAGGCGAAGGCGGCCGCGGCGAAGATCCAGCTCGACTACGACGTCCTTCCGCCGCTCGTCGACCCGAAGCGCGCCCTCGACGATGACGCCCCGAAGCTCCACCCGAAGGGGAACCTCCTCGCGAAGCACACGTTGAAGCGCGGCGACCCGGACAAGGCGATCGCCGAGGCGGCCATCGTCGTGAGGAAGAAATTCCGGACTCCCGAGACCGAGCACGCCTTCATGGAGGTCGAGAGCGCCCTGGCCATCCCCGGGGAGGACGGGACGCTCACGGTCTACACCGGGACCCAGAGCATCTACGACGACTACAAGGGGATCGTCGGCGTCCTCGGCGTCCCGGCGGAGAAGGTCAAGGTCATCAGCGCCTACGTCGGGGGCGGTTTCGGCGGCAAGGAAGACCTGATCGTCCAGCACCACGCCGCGCTCCTCGCCTGGAACCTGAAGGCGCCGGTGAAGCTGACGCTCGACCGGCAGGAGTCGATCCGGGTCCATCCGAAGCGCCACGCCTTCGAGATGGACTACGTCGTCGCCGCCGACGCCGCCGGCCGCGTCACGGCGGTGAAGGCGGACCTCCTCGAGGACACCGGCGCGTACGCGTCCCTCGGAGGGCCCGTCCTCCAGCGCGCCTGTACGCACGGGGCGGGGCCGTACAAGATCCCGAACGTCGAGATCGTCGGCACCGGCGTCTACACGAACAACCCTCCCGGCGGCGCCTTCCGCGGCTTCGGCGTGACGCAGTCGTGCTTCGCCATCGAGTCGTGCCTCAACCTGATCGCGAAGGAAGCGGGACTGACGCCGTGGGAGATCCGCTGGTTGAACGCCTGCGAGCCGGGCGACACCCTCCCGAACGGCCAGATCTGCGACGAGGGGACCGGCCTGAAGGAGACCCTCCTCGCGGTGAAGGAGCTCTGCGAGAAGCGCCCCGACGCCGGCATCGCCTGCGCCCTGAAGAACGCCGGGATCGGCGTCGGCCTCCCCGACGTCGGACGCGTGCGGCTGATCGTGGAGAAGGGGAAGGTGGTCATCTACACGAGCGCCGCCTGCATGGGACAGGGGCTCGCCTCCGTCCTTATGCAGTTCGTCGCCGAGACGGCCGGCCTGACCTGGGACCAGGTCGAAGTGTCGCCGCCCGACACCTCCAACTCCCCGAACAGCGGGACGTCGACCGCTTCCCGCCAGACCCTCTTCACCGGAGAGGCCGCCTGCCGCGCCGCCGCCGCCCTGAAGGAGGCGCTCGCGACGGCGAGCCTCGCCGAGCTCGAGGGGAAGGAGTACTACGCTGAGTTCTCCGGTGTCACGGATCCCTTCGGCAGCGACAAGCCGAACCCGGTGAGCCACGTCGCCTACTCCTACGCCACGCACGTCGTCCTCCTCGACGCCAGCGGGATGCTCGAGAAGGTCGTCGCGGCCCACGACGTCGGCCGGGCCATCAATCCGGTCCAGGTGGAGGCCCAGATCGAAGGGGGCGTCGTCATGGGGCTCGGATACGGCCTGACGGAGGACTTCCCGCTCAAGGACGGGGAGCCGCAGGTCAAGTACGGAACGCTCGGGCTCTTCAAGGACTCGAAGGTCCCGCCGATCGAGTCGATCATCATCGAGAAGAACCCCGACCCGAAGGCGTTCGGAGCGAAGGGCCTCGGCGAGATCGCGACGATTCCGACGGCGCCCGCGGTGGCCGGGGCCTACTTCAACCGTGATGGCGAGTTCCGCACCGAGCTCCCGCTCCTGGGGACGCCCTACAGCCGGAAGAAGAAGGTATGAGCCTCGAGATTCTCCAGGCGATCGCCTCCGGCCGGCCCGACCTGGCGCTCTGCACGGTCGTTCAGGTCAAGGGCTCGGCCCCGCGTCACGTCGGCTCGAAGATGCTCGCTGGTCCGGAAGGGCTGATGGCGGGCTCCGTCGGCGGCGGACGTGGAGAGGCGGCGGCGCTGGCCGCCTGCGTCGAGGCACTCGCCACGCGGCGTCCGGCCGTCCTTCAGATCGAGATGCAGGGGACGGAAGCGGAAGGGCCGGACATGGTCTGCGGCGGCTTCAGTCGGATCCTCGTCGAGCCGCTCTCCGATCCGGCGCCGTACCGCGCGGCGCTCGACCTCGTCGCGACGGGCGCGCGGGCGCTCCTCGTGAAGCGCGTCGAGACGGGTGAGACGGCCGTCCTCGGAGCGAACGGCCAGTGGGCTTCCGGGCAGCTCGAGGGGCTGGATCCGGCGAGGGCGCTGGGCTCCCTCGAGACCGGCCACGCGGCACTGATCGAGGACGCGGGACTGTTCGTAGATCCCGTACTTCCCCGCGAGAAGCTCCTCATCCTCGGCGGCGGCCACGTGGGGCGGGCTCTGGCGGCGATCACGCCGGGCCTCGGCTTCGCGGTGACGGTCGCCGACGAGCGCCTCGAGTTCCTCGAGCCCGAGCGGTTTCCCGCGGGGGTCGAGACCCGGCTCGGGTCCTTCCCCCAGATCGTGGCGTCCTATCCGTTCGACCTTTCGACCTACGTCGTGATCGTCACCCGGGGGCACTTGTGCGACCTGGAGTGCGCGCGGGCCGTCATCGGGAAGCCCTACCGGTACGCCGGCCTCATGGGGAGCCGGAGAAAGACACGGCTCATGGTGGAGCAGCTCCTTTCGGACGGCGCCGATCCGGCCCGCGTCGACGCCCTCTACGCGCCCATCGGGCAGGAAATCGGCGCCGAGACTCCCGAGGAGCTGGCGGTCGCAATCGCCGGAGAGCTGATCGCCGTGCGCCACGGGGCGGCGTGTCTCGCCGCCCAGCGAGTGGCGCGGCGGGAGAAGCGCGGCGCCCCGTGATCCTGGTGGAGGCCCTCGGCCCTCTGCTGCCGGCCGGTTCGGGGGTCGTCGCGTTCGTCGGAGCCGGAGGGAAGACGACGGCCATGCTCCGGCTCGCGCGCGAGCTGGAGGAGATGGGCCGGTCGGTCCTCGTCACGACGACGACCCATCTCTCCGATCCGCGCCGGGAGCCGGAAGGCCCGGCGGGGCGCCTCGTCTTCCGGCCGGAAATGGAGTCCCCCCGAACGGCCGGCGCCGGATTCACCGAAGGGACCGGAGTCGATGTCGCCCCCGGAATCACGATGCTCGTCTCGCGCGAGGCCAGCGAGCCTGGCAAGGTCAAGGGGATCCACCCGTCGTGGGTCCCGTCCCTCAGGCGTTCGTGGGACTTCGTCCTCGTCGAGGCCGACGGGTCGAGACGGCTCCCGCTGAAGGCCCCTGGGAACGACGAGCCGGTACTCCCTCCGGGCACCGACCTGGTCGTCGGGGTCCTGGGCCTCGACGGGCTCGGGAAGCCGATGAACGTCCGGACGGTCCATCGGCCCGATTGCTTCTCCCGCGTGACGGCCTGCGAGCCCGGCTCTACGGTCAGCTGGGAGCACCTCGTAAGCCTCGTACGGCACCCCGACGGCCTCTTCAAGGGAGCGCCGGCGGCGCGGGCCCTCCTCCTCAACAAGGTCGACGCGGCGCCATTTCACCCTTCGCGCGTCCAGCTCGCCGGGCTCGGGGTGGAGCGGGTCCTCGTCTGCCAGCTCGATAGCGAGCCGTCCGTCTCGCTCTTCCGAAGAGAGGTCCAGGCCTCGTGCCGCTGATCCGCGACCGGCTCGTCGTGGTGCGAGGCGCCGGAGACCTCGCGACGGGGTGCATCGTCCGGCTCGTACACGCCGGCTTCCGGGTCGTCGTGCTGGAGCTCGATCAGCCGAGCGCGATCAGGCGGACGGTGAGCCTGTCGGAGGCGATGTACGACGGATCGGCCGCCCTCGAAGGGGTCCGTGCGTTTCGCTCCGAGAGCGTGCCGGAGGAGTGGGATTCCGGCGAGGTGCCGATTCTCGCGGACCCGGAGTGCCGCTGCGTCGCCCGGCTCGCGCCGGCCGCCCTCGTCGACGCCATCGTCGCCAAGCGAAACCTCGGCACCCGGCTCGACCTCGCCCCGCTCGTCGTGGCGCTCGGTCCGGGATTCGAGGCGGGAGTCGACGCCCACGCCGTCGTGGAGACGAACCGGGGGCACGATCTGGGACGAGTGATTCTTCGGGGCTTCGCCGAGGGGAACAGCGGCGTCCCGGGCCTCATCGCGGGCCATGACCGGAAGCGCGTGATCTACGCCCCGGCAACGGGGCCGGTGGAGACGCTTCGCGCCATCGGCGACACGGTGGAAGCGGGGGAGCCGGTCCTCTCGATCCGGGGCGTGGAGGCGACGGCCGCCCTCGGCGGCGTCATCCGCGGGCTCATCCGGCCCGGCTTTGCGGCTCGCGAGGGGCTCAAGGTGGCCGACGTCGATCCCCGCTGCGTGAGGGAGCACTGCTTTACCGTCTCCGACAAGGCCCGCGCCATCGCGGGAGGCGTCCTGGAGGCGATCCTCACGCTCTCGCGCTGAGGGGCGATCGGAGGAGCCGTCTTCGGGTCCGGGAGGGGAGAGCCCCGCCTCACTCCGCTACGTCGAGCGCGAAGCTCCCCGCCTGCGAGAACGTCCCGCGCTTCCTGTCCCAGTCGACGAGGAAGACCTTCGAGGTGGGGGACTGGAACGTGAAGAGCCTCTTCCCGCCCTGGTCGACGACGCTCTCGGCCTCGACCCACGAGAGGTCGGGCTCGGCGCCGCTCCGGTTGCAGACGACGAGCGGCAGCCCCGTCTCGCGCGAGCGGTCCTCCCAGCAGTCGTTCGGCCCCATCGAGCCAGGCGCCCAGGCCGCGGACGAGAGGAGGAGGTCGACGCCTGCGTTGGCGTACTTCCCGGCGATGACGGCGTTGTAGGAGTCGGCGCAGATCAGGAGGCCGATCCGCGTCCCGTCGATGGTGAAGACCGGGGTCTCGGTTCCCGGAACGGCCCAGTTCTCCGACGGTGTCGGGAGGACGTTCACCTTCCGGTAGGTCCCGAGCAGGGCTCCCCGGCGGTCGATGACGGCGACGCTGTTGTGGAGCAATCCCGTCTCCTTCTCCCGCTCCGGGAACCCGATGAAGAGGGAGACCCCGAGGCGCGCCGCCAGGCCCGACAGCTCCTCCATCCAGGCGCTCGGGCACGGCTCGATCCACTCCGTTCCGATCTGCGCGACGAACTTGTAGCCGCTCTCCGCCAGCTCGGGCGTGACGATCCAGTCCGCTCCCGCGCGGGCGGCCTTCCGGATCGCCTCCTCGAGAAGGCGGCGATTCGCCGGGACGTCCCCGAGCTTCGGGAAGAGGTGGAGGAGCGCGATCCGCCGCGCGGGGCCGGCGGCCTGATGAGGCTGGAAAACCCGCAGGTCGTGGTCGGCGGCCGCGAGGAAGGTCGCTCCTCGCGTCAGGTCGAAGACCGGCGCAACGCCCGGGTGCCCCGTCGTCACGGAGTCGAGGAGGAGCAGCCGGTCGTTCTCCACCCGCCCGCGCCAGAGGATCCCCTCCCCGGTGGTGACGTAGAAGTGGGTCTCGTCCCCTATCGGGACGAGGGCCGCGCTGACGCTGAAGACGTCCGCGACGTCCGGGGAGGTCGCGACGTAGCGCGAGTCGAGGAGGGTCAGGCCCGAGCGGCTGATCCGGTAGAGCCAGAGGTTGTGCTCGCCCGTCCCCACCGTGCAGTTCGTCGCCAGGAGGAGGTTGTCGAGAAGCGCCAGGCCGTTCAGCCCCCGCTGGGCGTCCGGGTTGTACCGCTGGCGGTGGACGACCCGCATCGACGCGACGTCGACGAGGCAGAGGTCGCCGTCCTCCGCGGCGGTGATCACGATCCCGTCCCTCCACGGCACGACCGCGCGGACGTTCTTGATCGGGTACGGGCTCCGGATCGGGTCGGGCGACCGGACGTCGAGCAGCGCGTCGGGCGTCATCCCGTCCCGCGGGTCGAGTCGCCAGCGGATCAGGCGTCCGTTCTCGTGGCCGGACACGTAGACGGTGCGGCGGTGGACGTCGACGAGCGAGCCGCTGTCGAAGGTGCCGGCCGCCGCGTCGAACGGGAGGTTGCGGGAGAACCGGAAGCCGTTCCCCTCCGGCTCCCAGACGGAGAGGCTCTCGGAGTCGTTCGAGGCGACGAGCTCTCCGGACGGCAGGACGTCGACGTTCAGGATCTCCCGGGCGCTCCGCGACGTCAGCGCCTGAAGGAGGACGGGGCCGCTTTCCCGGGGCCAGGCAGGGCGCCGGAAGAGGGTGAGCGAGCCGTCCCACCGGCCGACTGCGAACCGCTCCGCGTCGATCCACCGCAGCGTCTGGGCCTGGTTGTAGGTGTGCCCGGCCTCGAGCAGCTCGCCGCTGGCTCCGGCGCGCGCGGCGACGGCGGCGTGGAGGAGGAGGCCCAGGAGGATCGCGAGAGGACGTCTTGCGTGCACGGGTCGCCTCCTCGAACGGATGGACCTCTTCCGGGCTCCCCGAGTCTGGACCCGGGTGAGCGGAAATCAAGCCCCGCGGTTGGAGATCGTCGGAGGCGCCGCGCCCGAAGGGGATCCGGCCCTCCCCCCGGATCCCGGTCTCGCGTGCTTAGATATCGCCATGCGCCGCGCCGACCGCCTCTTCCAGATCGTGCAGCTCCTGCGCCGCGACCGCAGCACGACCGGCACGCGGCTGGCCCGGGAGCTCGGTGTTTCCCTTCGGACCCTCTACCGGGACATCACGGACCTTCAGCGGAGCGGCGTGCCGATCGAGGGTGAACGGGGAGTGGGGTACCGCCTCCCCCGGCACTTCGACCTCCCGCCGATGATGTTCACCGTGGACGAGGCGGAAGCGCTCTCGATGGGCCTGCGGATGGCGGCCGCCTGGGCGGATCCGAAGCTCTCGGCGGCGGCAGGGGGCGCCCTCCGGAAGCTGGAATCCGGCTTCAGCGAGAGCCTGAAGCGGGCGATGCAGCACTCCGCGATGATCGCGCCCGACTTCCACGTCCCGGAGGCCCTGCGGGCCCCGCTGGGTGACCTGCGTCAGGCCATTCGGGAACGGCGCCGCCTTTCGCTGACCTACCTCGACCTGGAAGAACGGGAGAGCCGGCGCGTCGTCCGTCCGCTCGGCCTCACCTTCTGGGGGGAGACGTGGACCCTGGCGGCCTGGTGCGAGACGCGAGGCGCCTTCCGGACGTTCCGGGTGGATCGGATGAAGGAGTGGTCGCTGACGGAGCTCTTCCCGCACGAACCCGGCCGGGAGCTGGAGGACTATCTGCGGCAGGCGCGAGACAGCTGACAGGACCCTGTCAGCTGCCCCCTTCAAGCTGGCGGCCTGGAGGATTCATGTACCAGGCCGTCGCCGACGCCCGCCACCGCATCGAGGAAGAAGCCGTCGACACCCTCGAGGTGTTCGCCGCCATTCCGGACGCCGCCCTCGCCCAGGCCGTCACCCCGGCCCACCGCGACCTCGCCCGTCTCGGCTGGCACCTCGTGGAATCGCTGATCTCCATGCCCGCCCTCGTCGGCCTGAAGGTGGAGGGCCCCGCGCCCGGAGAATCCGGCCTCTTCGAGGCTCCCGCCCCAGCCCGGATGGAGACGATCACGGCGGCCTACCGGACGGCCCTCGCCTCGCTCCTCTCCCAGCTGGAAGCCTGGTCGGATGCCGACCTCCAGCGGGAGGACGAGCTCTACGGCCAGACCTGGAAGCGGGGCTACACCCTCGAGGCGATGCTCGTCCACCAGGTGCACCACCGCGGCCAGATGACCGTGCTGATGCGCCAGGCGGGCCTGAAGGTGCCCGAGATCTACGGGCCGGTCCTCGAGGAGTGGGCTGCCATGGGCGCACCGGCACCGGTCGTCTGAGGTGGCCGCCAGGCCCGGGGGAAGCTGTCTGCGGCGGTTCCCCCGGCCTCACCGTGGCCGGGGTCGTCCCTTCGCCGCCGCGGTCGCCTTCCCCGTCGCCTTCACCTTCGACTCTTTCAACTTCTTCGCCTTCGCCGGCGGCGGCGGCTCGACGCCGACCGTCAGGACGACCGTCGCCGCCGTCTCCCCAGCCTCGATGAAGACGGTGGGAGGGGAGACCTTCGCCGAGGAGCGGCCCGTCGCGTCGATCAGGTAGACCCCCCGGACCGCCTCGGGTGCCTCCAGCTCGAGGGCGAGGGCCCGGACGGGCTCGCCCGTCGACGTCGCGTTCAGGAGGAGGTTCTGCCGGCCGTACTCCTCCGAGATCCGTTCGCCGATCTTCACGTGGAGGCGCGGGCCGAGGAGGTCGCCGGCGATCGGGACCTTGCCGGCGACGAGGTCGACGATCTTGTTGATCGCCGCGCCCAGGATCGGTCCGAGGTCGTTCTGGTAGAGGACCGTGAACCGCAGGTCGAGGATCACCACGTCGGGGAGCGCCACCGGCTTCTCGAAAAGAGGCGCACCCGTTCCCGGCTCGAGGCCGGCGACGAGCTTGCCGGCTCCGACCGTTTCCCCCGTCGACGCCCGGAACTCGAACGCCCTCGCCGCGAGGAGCTCTCCCGTGACCGGGTTCAGGAGGCGGGCGACGAGCGCGACGTCCATCGGCCTCGGGGCGGCCGTCGGACGGCCGTTGCGGTGGACGGTGACGGAGAGAAGCGTGGCGGAGAGGCGTCCGGCCATGGCGAGGTCCTCCTGGTGTCCGACGGTGGCTGAGAGGGATTCTAGCGGCACGACCCGGGGGCGCCGCGCCTTCCGGCTCAGGGCTGATGCGGCTTCGCCGGGGGCTTCGGCGGCCTTGCCACGCGGATGGCGCCCGGCTGCATCGGGAGCCAGTGCTCCACGAAGAGGGGCTGGGCCACCTCGTCGGCGGCCTTCAGCCGGCGCACCGTCCCCGCGGAGTCCTTCGAGGCGACCGCGACGGCGAGGGCGTGCGAGAGGACGGAGAAGGTCGAGAGCCCGAAGCTGAAGAGGAAGTCCTCGGACGGGAGGACGATCGTCACGGCCGCGCTCTTGCTCAGCGGCGAGTCCTTCCTGTCGGTGAAGGCGAGAACGGGAGTTCCGGAGCGTTTCGCAAAAGCCGCCGCGTCGACGGTCTCGCGGCTGAACGGGGCGCAGCTGACGACGACGAGGACGTCTCCCTCTCCGAGGTTCGCCACCTGGTTGGAGAAGTCGGACGGGATGGCGGCGATGCAGGGGAGGCCGGCCTGCGTGAGGTTGAAGGCCAGGACCTGGCACATCACGTGGGAAACGCCGCGCCCGAGGAGGACCCTGTGCCGCGAGCGCATCAGGAGCTGGGTGGCGGACTCGAGCGTGGGGTGGTCCAGCGTCTGGAGGAGGCGGTTCAGGTTCTCCTGGTCGCGGCGCACCACCTCGGTGAGGGCCCAGAACGGGTCGGTCGGCGCCTCGAGGGCCTCCAGCGGATCACCTTCGGAGCGGAGCTGGCAGGCGGCCCTCAGGGCGTCGCGGAAGTCGCTGAAGCCCTTGTAGCCGAGCTTCTTGGAGAACCGCACGACGGTGCCGATGCTCACCTCGGCCCGTTCGGCCATCGCCTCGACTCCCCAGAGGGCGCCGAGGAGGGAGTCGGACATCAGGGCGTCGGCGATCCGCCGCATTGCCTCGGGGAGCTCGTGGTAGACGCTCTGGAGGCGGACCTGGACGTCCGGAGGCACGTCGTCGGCTGACATGAAGGGGAGGAAGTCTACCAGCGCCACCGGCGGACGCCGGAGTGTCCGTATACTGTGCTCGCGGTGCGACGGTCGGCACTTCTCCTCGCGGCGGGACTCGCGTCAGCCCTGTGCGGGTGTGGGCGGAACGCCCCTGTGGACGGGCCGTACACGATCTCCGTTCCCTACGACCTCGACTCCCTCGATCCGGGCGGGAAGAACCGGCTGAGCGACTTCTCTCTCCTCTCGAACCTCTACGAGCCGCTCGTCGTCACCGATGCGAACCTCTCGCCCCGGCCGGCGCTCGCCGTGCGCTGGAGCAACCCGGACACCCTCACCTGGCTCTTCGAGCTGCGTCCGGGAGTCGTCTTCCAGGATGGCCAGCCGCTCACCGCCGAGGACGTCGTCTGGACCTTCGAGAGGCTTCTCGGGAGCCGCAGCCTCGAGATGTCGGGCTACGTCTCGAGCATCCGGAGCGTCCGCGCCCGGGACGCGAAGACGGTGGAGATCCGGACGGCGGCGCCCGCCGGAATCCTCCTCAACAAGCTCCGGTTCGTCCTCGTCGTCCGGCGCGGAGAGGACTCGCCGCTCCTCGGCGGACGGGTGAACGGGACGGGCCCCTACCGCCTGGCGTCGTGGAAGCCGGGCGAGGTGCTGAACCTCGAGCGCAACGAGGCGTACTGGGGTCCCCGGCCCGCTCTCGGGAGCGTCTCGATCGCCCTGAACCGCTCGCCGGACGAGGCTCTCCGCGATTTCCTGTCCGGCCGGAGCCTCTTCGTCCAGTCGAACGCGAAGGCGACGGAGACGGCGCTGAAGAAGGCGCCCGGCGTCGAGCTCCGGCGCAACAGCAGCGTCTCGGTGAAGTTCCTCTACTTCGACGTCGCCCGGGAGACGTCGAGCGACGTCGTCGGGGGGAAGAACCCTTTCCGGGACGTCCGGGTCCGCCGGGCCGTGTCGCTCGCCATCGACCGCGCCGAGCTGGTCCGGCGCCTCTCGGTGCCCGCCGCCCAGTCGCACCAGTTCGTCACCCCCTACATCTTCGGATACGACCCGGCGAGGAAGCCGATTCCCTACGACCCGCGGGAGGCGGTGCGGCTTCTGGCCGAGGCCGGCTGGCCGAACGGGTTCGAGCTCCAGTTCCGTTCGCGAGGGCTCTTCTCGGAATCCGCGCTCGTCGTCGCCGAGATGCTCGGTCGGGTCGGGATCCGGGCCCGGGTCACCGCCCTCTCCGAGCGCGACTGGTTCCAGGCGATGAACGAGAACCGCTTCTCCATGACGCTCAGCCGCTTCGGCTGCCCGACGGGGGACGCGTCCGACATGTTCGAGAACGCGCTTCACACCGAGGACCGGGAGCGGGCGATCGGCCTGACGAACTACGCACGCTACTCGAACGGCGACCTCGACCGGCTGGTCGACCAGGCCTCGCGAACCCTGGAGATGAGCCGCCGCCAGGCGCTCCTGTTCGAAGCCACCGCGGTGGCGATGGAAGACCTGCCGGTCGTCCCGCTCTTCGTCGACCAGGACTTCTACGCGTTCCGGTCCGGTGTCGAATGGACGCCGCGCAACGACAACTTCCTGATCGCCTCCGAGATCATCCGGGCCCGCTGACGAAGCTCCGTCAGCGACGAGCCTGGAGCAGGGCCGCCACGCTTCTCTCCGCCCGCTCGAGCCGCAGCGCTTCCAGCGCGGCGGCGAGCCGCGGGCTGGCGGAGCGGAACGTGGAGAGGTCCTCCGTCGCGAGGCACAGGAGCTCCGACTCGACGACCGCCGTGACCGACTCGGCCTGCAGCTCGCGTTCCCCGGCGAGGTCGCCGAAAACCTCGTGCGGCCTGAGGAGCGAGACCGCGATCGATCGGTCCCCCGAGCGGAACGTCACGCGAAACGCGCCCCGCTTGACGATGTAGGCCCCCTTCGCCGGGACGCCCTCCCGGACGACGAGCGTTCCCGCCTGGACCGCGGCCGGCCGGAGCTTCTGCGTCAGCTGCCGGCGCTCGTCGTCGGACAGGACGCCGAAGACGCGCGAGCGGGCGAGGGCGGCGCCGAGAACGCGTTCCTCGTAGAGCCGGCTCAGCGCTTCCGCGAGCGGGCGGTGCTTGCGGGCGATCGGGGTGACGGCGTTGTGGTCGAGCTCGAGGAGGTGGGAAGGCTCCCGCGCCGTGGCGGTGGCGTACCGGGGCAGCGCGGTGAGGAACGAGGTTTCTCCGATGGCCTCTCCGTTCCTCGCCGTCCGGAGGAGAACCTCCACGCCGAGGTCGCTCCGGGTCGAAATCTCCAGCGCTCCCTGGACCACGAAATAGAGGGAGTTCCCCTCGCTCCCCTCGCGAAAGAGGATCTCGCCCGGCGCGAGCGTGATCAGGTTGATCCGCTGGAGGACGAGGTCGATCAGCACCGGCGGGATGTCCCGGAGGAGCGCAATCCCGGGCCGGGCGCCGTGCACGGCCTCTCGCTTCTGGCTCCACTCCGAGGGGGGCGCGGCGGGCTCGGGAGCCGCGAAGACGCCGCTCGGCGGCGGGCTCTCGGGAAGAGTCGGGCGTGGGAAGAACCCGCTCGACGGGGGAGTCGGCGCCGCCGCCGGCTTCGGAAAGGAGCCGCTCGGGGGAGGCGGGTCGGGGCCCGGCCGGGTGAACGTGCCGGAAGGGGGCGGTGCCGGAGCGGCCGGCGTCTCCGTCGGGGCCTCTTTCTCGGCGTCGAGGATCTTCTTCAGCTGGAGGTGCGAGAGGTACGTCGAGGAGGTGAGGTCGCAGTGCGGGTCGAGCTGCGACGCCTTCTTGTAGACGGCGATCGCGTCCTCGAGCCGGCCTCGCGCCTGGACGATCGGCCCGTACCGGTTGAGAAGCCTCACGGCCTCCGCCTTCTGCCCGCTCGTGGCGAGGGCGTCCGCCAGCGTCAGCACGGCTCCGGTGTCGGCGGGGTTCTCCTTCAGCCGCCTGCGAGCCGCTTCGATCCGCTCGCGCGTCGCCGGCGAGTCCGGCCTTGGCCCATCCGAGAAGAGACCCATCGGCTGGGACTTTACACGTCTACGGCGCGACGAGCTTCAGGTTCTCGGCGTAGCGGCGGTTGCCGGGCTCGAGGGCCAGAGCGGCCGCGAAGTGCCCGGCGCTCCGGCCGGGCTGGCCCATCCGCCAGAGGACGACGCCGAGGTTGTTGTGGACCTCGGCGGCCTTCGGGTCGAAGCGCAGCGCCGCCTCGTACTGCGTGACCGCGGCGGCGAGCCACCCCTTCGCGGTGTAGGCGAACGCGAGCTTGGCAGAGGCTTCTGGGTCGCCGGCGCCGAGGACGGCCGGGTTCGTCAGCTCGGCGATCGCTTCGTCCACGAGCCCCTTTCGGAGGTACGCCGTCGCGAGGTTCTGGCGGGGCGTGCACTGGCCCGGGTCGAGGGCAATCGCCAGCCGGTACCGTTCGATGGCGGCGTCGACCTCGCCCTTCTCGTAGAGGGCATTCGCGAAGCTCGCCTGCGACTGGAAGTGGTCGGGCGACTTCGCCGCCGTGTCGGAGAAGAGGGCGAAGTTGTCCTTCCAGACGAGCGTCCGGGCGAAGGAACCAGTGGCGAAGAGGACGGCGACGGTTGCGAGGATCGCGATGCGGGCCTTCTCCCGGTCGATCGCAAGAAGGACGAGCGCCGCCAGGAGCGCGAAACCGATCGAGGGGAGATAGAGGTAGCGCTCCGCGAAGGCGTTCTCGCCGACGACGCGGACGTAGAGGACGGGGAGGAGCGGCACCGCGATCACCTGCAGGCCGAAGAAGGCGAGCCGGCTGCGGCGCCACGCGAAGGCGCTCGCGACGAGGAAGGCGGCCGTCCCGAGGAGGCCGGCGACCGCGATCGGCTCGAGCGGGGAGCGGACCGGGTGGAGGACGTGGAACGCGTTGAGCCCGACGGGGAGGACGAGCGTGAGCAGGTACTTCGCGAAGAGGGCCGCCGCGTTCAGCGCGCACTGGAAGGCGCTCAGGTCCGGCCAGCGCTTCTCGGGCGCGAAGCCCGAGAGGGCGTGGAGCCTCAGGGCGAGCGTGACGCCGGCCGCCGCGGCGAAGGGGAAGAGGCGCGCCACGAGCCTCGACGCCGGCGGCCTCCGGAGCAGGACCTCGTACAGCGCCAGAAGAGCCGGCAGGACGAAGGCCGTCTCCTTGCAGAACGTGGCGGCGAAGAAGAGGAGGACCGAGAGCCAGTAGAAGCGTCCCCAGCCTTCGGCCGAACGGCGGAAGGCGAGGAACGCGAGGAGCCCGAAGAGAGTGAACGAAAGCTCGGGGACCGCCGCCACCCACGCGACCGCCTCCGTGTTTACCGGGTGGATTGCGAAGAGGAGGGCCGCCGCGAACTCCGGCGTGCGGAAGCCGCTCCGGCTCTCAGCGAGGCTCCCGCCGAGGTCCGCGAAGAGCCGCCGGACGAGGAGGAGGACGAGAACGGACACCGCGGCGTGCAGGAGGAGGTTCACGAGGTGGAAGCCCCAGGGCTTCAGCCCGAAGAGCTGATATTCGAGCGCGTAGATGACGTGCATCGCGGGGCGGTAGTAGTTGGAGACCCCGCTCGCCGCCTGAAAGCTCCAGACGCTCCCGCTGAAGATCTCCCCGAGGTTGCCGAGGTCGCGGATCCACCGGTTCTGGAGGACCTGCGTCATGTCGTCGTAGACGAACTCGCCGAAGAGCGCCGGAAGGTGAACGGCGAAGGCGGCGGCCGCGACGACGAGGGCGGGCGGAGTCGCGCCCCACGGCCGGGGATTCGAGCGCCCGGAACGGCTTTCCGTCCTCCCCTCGCGCCGATCCGTCACGAAAAGGAGTGTATCCGTCCCTCGGGCGTCGCGGCGGCGGGGGTCGCACCCCTACGTTGTCGCCCAGGAGGTGCTTCATGGCTGGAGTCAGAAGCACGAGGACGAGGTCGCACCTCGTCGTCGTTCTGTTTCTCGTCCTGGGACTCGCGTGGTCGGGTCCCTCCCTCGCCGCCCTCACCGGTTCCGTCTCCGGGTTCGTCCGGGACGAGACGGGAGGCCCCCTTCCCGGAGTCGGCGTCACGCTGACCGGCCCGGCGCTCCAGGGCTCGCGAACCGCCGTCACGAAAGGCGACGGGAGCTACGTCTTCGTGAACGTCCCGCCGGGCCGGGCCTACAGGTGCGCCTTCGCGCTCTCGGGCTTCACGAAGGTCGAGAAGACCGGGTTCGACGTCTCCGTCGACAAGGACACGCAGGTCCACGCGGCCCTCCGCCTCGCCGCTGTCGGCGCCGAGGTCGTCGTCCTGGGCGAGGCCCCCGTCGTCGACATCACGCGGACGAACACGCAGGCCTCCTTCGACGCCGACTACCTGCGCAAGGCGACGATCGGCTCGGCCGGGCGCGACTACCTTTCCGTCGTCGGCCAGACGCCCGGAGCCGTCGGGCAGGGAAACTCGAGAATGCTGGGGGGCAACAGCCAGCAGAACTCGTTCACGATCGACGGCATCAACACGACCGACCCCGTGACGCACACCTTCACCTACAACCTCAACTTCGACTCGATCCAGGAGGTGAGCGTCCAGTCGTCCTCGTACGAGGCCCAGTACGGCCGGGCCGTCGGCGGCATCGTGAACGTCGTCACGAAGTCGGGAGGGAACGACTTCTCGGCGACGGCCGACTTCCGCTACTCCTCGAACGACTTCTCCGAGAAGGGGGACTTCTTCGACCCGAACGTCACCAGGACGAAGACCATCCAGCCGTCGGCCACCCTCGGCGGCCCCGTCCTGAAGGACCGGCTCTGGTTCTTCGGGAACTACGAGCACCCTCTCACGAAGGTCCAGCCTTCGACGACGAACGCGGCGGTCCTCGCCGAGAACCCGAGCGCGCCGTCGCGCGACTTCACGGGCGACAACTTCGGCCTGAAGCTGACGTTCACCCTTTCGGACCGGATCAACGGGTTCCTGAACTACCAGAACTCCACGGCGACGATCGAGGGCGCCGAGAACTCGGTTCTCACCAGGCCCGAGGCCTCGCAGTCCGTCGACCAGGGGGGCGCCCTCCTCAAGGGGAAGGTGAGCATCATCGCGTCGCCGGAGCTCCTCCTCGAGGTCCAGGGGGGATTCGTCGGGAACTTCCTCGACGCCGCCCCCGCGAACGGCGACCTCGCCAGGTCCCGCTGGACGAACCGGCTGACGGGCGTCCGCTACGACAGCTACAACACCTCCGATGAGACCGACCGCCCGCGGACGCTCGTCGGCGCGAGCGGGACCTGGTTCGTCAACGACGCGCTCGGGAACCACCAGGTGAAGGCCGGCTTCGACGCCGACTGGACCGCCGGCGACCGGACCGTCTTCACGACGGGGACGCCGAGCGACCCCTCCTTCTGCCCCCAGGGGCTCGCCTGCGGCGCGACGTTCTCCTTCAACGGCTTCGACCCGCAGGGGAACCGCATTCCGTTCCAGCAGATCGTCTCCGAAAGGCAGGGCCTCTCGCCGCGGACCGGCCAGTCGTGGTCGGCGTACCTCCAGGACCAGTGGCGGCCCACCTCGCGCCTCACCTTCAACGTCGGCCTCCGCTACGACCGGACGCAGCAGGACAACAACCTCGACGCGACGGTCGTCGACTTCGACAAGGTGCAGCCGCGGCTCTCCGCCGCCTGGGACCCGAAGGGAGACGGCAAGAACGTCGTTCGCGCCAGCTACGGGATCTTCTACGACGAGCCCGCGCTGACGCTCGTCCGGCTCCTCTCCAGCGGTGTCGTCACGCCGATCCAGCGCGACTACCGCTGGAGCGTCGCGCAGGGGCGCTGGAACCTCAACCGCGAGACCGGCGGCACCGTCAACCCGACGGGCCTCATCGACCCGGACATCAAGCCGACCTACCAGGAGCAGATCGCCGTCGCCGCGGAGCGAGAGCTCTGGAAGAACGGCCGCGTCGCCCTGACGTACATCTACAAGAAGGCCCACGACATCTACGAAGACACCTGCATGGACGAGGAGTGCTCGGACTTCTTAGTCACGAACCAGCCGGGAGCGTTCTACGGCCTGGAGGACGTCCTCCGGAGCGACTACTTCGGCTACATCCTCGAGGCGTCCCAGCGCTTCTCGCGCGGCGTCGTGACCGCCAGCTACACCTACTCGAAGGCGCGGGGGAGTATCGACTCGACCGGGGGGCAGTTCGGCGGGGCCGACTTCGACCATTACCCCGAGAACTTCGTCAACCGGTTCGGCTACCTGCCGGCCGACGTCCGCCACTCCGTCAAGGTCTTCGCGAACTACCAGATCCCGTATATCGAGACGGCGCTCGGCGTGAACTACACCTACCGGACCGGGCTCGCCTACGACGTCACGAGGACCGACCCCGACTGGGGCGCGGAATACCTCGAGCCGCGGGGTACCAACCGGACGGCCGTCCTGCACGTCCTCGACCTCAACCTCGAGAAGGCGATCCCGCTCCCGTTCGTCTCCAGCCGGGCCGCCTTCTCGCTCATCGGCTCGGTCTTCAACGTCCTCAACACCGAGCAACCCCTCACCTACGGCGGGGCCGTGGAGGCGCAGGCGACCTACAAGAAGCCGTTGACCTACCAGCGGCCGCGCAACTACCAGGTCGGAGTCCGGTTCGAGTTCTGAGCCCGTCTTCGGCCGGGCGCCGATAGAGCGCCCCGGCTCCGGGCTTCTGGCCCGCGAGCCGGGGCGTTTCCCTTCAGGGCTCGGCGAGGAGGGTGCGGTCGTCCGCCTGCTGTCCCGGCAGCTCCCGCCCCTCGGCGCCCGGCGCGACCGGCCTGCGGAACGCCTTCAGCGCCGAGCGGTAGGTCGCGCTCAGCGTCAGCTTCGTGCCGTCGCGGAGCATCACGACGTAGTCGCCGTTGAACCACGGCTCGATCTCGCGGACCCGTTCGATGTTGACGATCGTGGAGCGGTGGATGCGAAGGAAGCGCCGCTTGTCGAGCTTCTCCTCCATCCCCTGCATCGTGTCGTGGTAGAAGCGCGACGCCTTGCCGACGTGGAGGATGACGTTGTTGCGGGACGCCTCGATCCAGTCGATGTCGGCGACCTTCACGAACGAGCTCTTGCCGTCCTCGCGGACGAGGAGCCAGACCGGGTACGACCGCAGCGTCCGCAGCTCGTCGACGAGAGAGGAGAGGCTCTCGAGCGCTTCGCCCGCGCGCTGGGCCTTGAGCCGCCCGCGAACGCGTTCGAGCGTGGTGCGCAGCCTCTCCTGGCCGAAGGGCTTGAGAATGTAGTCGAGCGCGTGGACGTCGAAGGCGCGGACGGCGTACTGGTCGAACGCGGTGACGAAGACGAGCGCGGGAAGCTCGCGCGGCCCCAGCGTCTCGAGGACGCCGAAGCCGTCCAGCCCCGGCATCTGAACGTCGAGGAAGACGACGTCGGGTTTCATCTCCTGGATCGCGAGGACGGCCGGAAGCCGTCGGCGGCCTCGCCGATGACCTCGACGTCGTCCTCCCTCGACAGCAGGTTGCGGAGCCACTCGCGAGCGAGCGGTTCGTCGTCCACGACGAGCGTGCGCAGTCTCATGGCGGCCTCCGATCGCTTCGGTCTTCCCCAAGTACGCGAGGGCCGCGCCTCAGGTTTCGGAGGTCGACCACGGAATGCGAAGAACGGCGAGGAACGCGTCGACTCCCTCCGGCCTCGCCTCCAGGGAAGCGGCGGCGCCGTAGATCTGCGAGATCCGCGCGCGCGTGTTCGCGAGACCGACGCCGTCCGGCCGGGGAGGGCGATCGTCGACCACGGCGTCGTTCCGGATCTCGACGACGAGCGAGGCGCCGTCCCGGCGCGAGGAGAGCGCGAGCGTTCCCGGCCCGGGCCGGCGCGAGACTCCGTGCTTGATCGCGTTCTCGACGAGCGGCTGCAGGACGAGGCTCGGGACCGCGGCTCCGAGGGTTCCCTCCGCGATCTCGAATCGGACGGTGAGCCGGTCGCGAAACCGGATCCCCTCGATCTCGAGATACCGGCGGAGGAAGTCGACCTCGCTGGCGAGCGGGACGATTTGAGACAGGTCGTGACCGAATGCCGCGCGAAGGAGGTCTCCGAGCTGAACGAGGACGCGGGAGGCGGCCTCCGGGTCGAGGGTGACGAGCGGCAGGAGGCCGTTGAGCGTGTTGAAGAGGAAGTGCGGGTGGAGCTGTGTCCGGAGCGTCGCGAGGCGCGCGTCGGCGAGCTGGGACTCGAGGCTCGCGGAGCGAAGCTCGGCGGCGCGGGCCTGCCGCGCCATGTCGAGCACCAGGAGGACCGCGACGAGGAGGACGTACGTGCCGGCGTTCCCGGGGAGCTCCACCGTGAGGCGGCGGGCAGCGGTCGGGCTCGCGCTCGCGCTCGCGCCATCTCCCGGGCTCGGGCCTGCGAACGGCCGCTCGAGAAAGAAGACGAGCGTCGCGGCGCCCGCGGCGGCGGCGATGTGGACGGGGATCGCGACGTGCGGCCGGCGCGTCAGGGGAATCCGCCGGTAGAGGAGGACGATCCCGGGCGTCAGGAGGGCCCAGATCGCGGCGTGTACGAGCGGAGGGAGGTAGTAGGAGAGGACCGGGGGCGGCTCCTGCTCAGGGCGTCGGCTCGCTCTCAGGTGCGCCTGGGAACCGAAGTAGAAGCCGGAGACGAGCCAGAGGACGGCGGCGATCGACGTGAGACGGCCCGGGCGGTCCAGGAGCGGCGCGCTTCGGGAGCGGCTCCTCGCGGGCTCCGGCTTCGGAAAGCTGCCGGACGAAGGGAGCGCCGAGGGAGCGGCCTCCGCCGGCGGACGGAGCGGGAGCGTCGTGTGGGGGAAGCGGAGCGTCGCCTCGAGGTCGCCCGGCGCGTTCCAGAGAATGCTCACCGACTGTCGCTCGCCGAAAGTCCTCGCGAGCCGTTCGCTCGCGGCGTCGGTCTCGGGGTCGCGGGCGGTTGAAGGGGAAGGAGGGCAGTCGGAGCCGGAGTCACCGGGAGACCTGCTCCTCACGCGCACGACGACATCGTCTCCGGTGCGCCGCGCCGTCACCTCGAGAAGGGTCGGGCCGGGGCGCCGGAAGACCCCCGCCTGGAGCGCCGACTCGACGAACGGCTTCAGGACGAGGGGAGGGACCGCCGCGTCGAGGACCTCGGGGGAGAAGTCGACGAGCACCGACAGCCGGTCGGAGACGCGCATCTCCTCGATCCCCAGGAAGCAGCGGAGGAACTCCTCCTCCTCCCGGAGCCTGACGAGCCCCGAGGGGGCGCTCCGGAAGCTGAGCCGGAGGAGAGTCCCGAGCCGGACGATCGCGTCGCACGCGGCCTCGGGGCGCTTCCGGATGAGCGGCAGGAGCGAACTCAGCGTCTTGAAGATGAAGTGGGGGTCTAGCTGGGCCCGGAGGACCTCGAGCTTGGCCGTCGCGAGCTCCCGCTCGAGCTCCACGGCCGACAGGTCGCGGCGGCGCTCGCTGCGGAAGAGGTCCAGGGCTCCCGCCGTCCCGGCCAGCAGGGCGTAGACGAAGAAGATGTCGTGAAGGTTGTAGCGAAGGGTGTGCCCCGTCCGGAGGAGGACCGCCTCGGCCGAAGCGAGCGGCCGCACTGTGAAGTGGAGGCCGAACTGCATGACGAGGACGGCCGCCCCGCCGAGAGCGAGCGCGGCGAGGAAGTGCCAGCCCAGGGAACCGAGAATCGTCGCGCGGCGGAACGGGTGGCGTTCCAGGACGTGCAGCAGCACCGGAGCGAGAAGCGCGTACGAGAGGTGCGCGAGCGCGTTCGAGACGACGAGGACGAGGCGCCGCGACGGAGCGACCTCGCCGGACAGGAGGATGCCGGCCGCGCTGAAGAGCGTCAGGACGACGAGAACGCCGCAAAGGGCGACCCACGTCGCACCTGGCCGCTCGAGCGCGGCCAGGAGGCGGCTTGCCCCTCCCGTCTCTGGGTTCGTCGGGTTCGATCGGCTCACGTCCGTCTCCGGGACGCCCTGCGGGGGGCCCCGGTCGAAGTCTGTCCTCGGCCGGGGCGGGGGGACGCGAGTGAAGGACGAAAGGGCCGAAACGAGGGACGAAGGCCGCGAAAGCGAGGACGGAGCCCGGCTCACGGCAGGGGAGCGAAGGCTGCTCCCCGGGGCGCCGACGCCGAAAAAGAAAGAGGGCCGCGGGATTGCTCCCGCGGCCCTCGTGGGCGATTCGTCTTCTTTCGCGCGCTACGGCGTCATGTGGCGCTGGCCAGATATCGAAGGCGCCTCTCCTTCCTGCCTCCCGTAGACCGCACGGGATTCATCGTCCCGCCTCGGGCGCCGTCAGCAAAGGTGGGCCGGGGGCGGCTTCTTTCCTTGGGCGCGAGACGGTGAGGACCCGAGACGATACCTCAGCAGCCGCCTCAACGTGGCCCGACCCTGACTCGCAGGCCATAGCCCGCATCTTGCCGACTCCGGCGCTCAAGTAGAGCCCTTCCGACATGAGGGAACCGGCCTTCTCGGCCGAAACTTGCTCTCCTTTGCACCCTCATCCTGGCCGCCTCGGAAGGGGTACTGCTGATTCGTACCACCAGGTGCCCCAGGGGTCGGCGTGAACAGTCATGCCAGCCCCTGGCCCCGCGCCAGCCTGTCATTGCGGCCTCATCCGCAAGCCATGTGGAGGGAGCAGTCCACCGCAGCAACGCTCAGATCGCGGAAGTACCGATGGAGGAGACGATGGAGCAGGCTGATCCGAAGCTGATGTGCTGACCGAGCGGATCTTGAACCAGGGAGGGGGCGACAGTGAAGAGTGCCTGGACGAGAAGCGCTTTGCTCTGGTAGTTGTAGATGGCCTACGGAGACTTCGGACCGACGCCCCATTGAAATGCGCCGAGGATAAATAGCCTCTGCTTACCGTCTCGCTGGCCGCTCTCTCCGCCAATGCCGACATGGAGCCAGGTGTTATCTGACAGGCGGCGCTCCGCACCGAGTGAAATGCGAAGGTAGTCCTCTGATTTCCGGTCGACCGGGTCGGTGTGAAGATAGGCTCCCTCCAAAGAACCAATAGAGTCAGCGTTTCCGAACCGCAGCCTCAATCCTGCAACGAAGCTCTTCTGCCGATACGTCGTGCCTGAAGCTGAGGCGTCAGGTACTGCCTCATTACTGTGGAAGCGTACGTGCGCGACCAGCTGAGCAGCATCTTTCAGCCCGGGGATGCCCTCGAAGCCATACGAGATGGAAGTCCAAGCGGCCGTGCCATTGGCAGCGAAAGCAGCAGTAGAACCATCCGGGCTAATCCAGTTCGGTGCGACAGCGAGTGTCCAACTGGACCGGTTCCACGATGCCCTCCGTTGATCTGAGCGCGCCCTCAGCGCTTCCGGATCGTTCTCGACCTTCTGGGCTATGTCGGTCTGCCACTTTAAGCGTTCTTCAGAAGTGGCGGTCGGTGAAAGCGGCGGTGCGCTCTGGAGCACTCGGGCAGCAACCGCGGCGAGTGTCCCGAGATAGGCCTGGTCGGTTCGTGGGTCCGCGAGGTCGAGGAAAGTGAAGGTGAGGCCGAAAGCAAGCTTTGCCGACTTGTCGCTCTCGGACGCGCCTCGAGTAGCTCCGATCGAGAGTCCAGTACGAGCCAGAAATCGGAGGCTGGGTCGTTTCGCATAGTCCGGTAGTGACACGGAAGAACCGAAGAATAGGAGGTAAGGTGCGGTGTCGATTGCTAGGCCGGTTTGAAGGTTGCCGCGCTGGTCCACGCCGGTGAGCAGAGCGGTGGCGAGAGCTCTCGGGCTAGCGGGGTGGACGACCGTCTGCGGAGAGAGCCCGAGCACTATGAAGGCGGGAGAGTCGGGTACAGAAAGATCGAGGGCAGAGTTCTGTATGTTAGGCAGAGAATCCTGAGCGAGTACGCCATGGGCGAGCGTACTCGCTGCGATGACGAGTGGAAGAACGCATCTCATGCGAATCGAACGAACTTAACGAGGGAGATGGCCTGAGAGGCTAGCTGCCCGTTGTCCTGAAGCAGTCCACCTGGAACCGTACCACCATCTTGCCGAACGAGGACCGTCAGTGAGTACAGCTGTCCGGAAGCGTTGGATGGTGACTGAATGACAGCCTCGACAGAAAGGTAATGACCGGACAGCGACGTCGGGGCAAGGCCGACGGAGAAGCGGTCGGGAAGACCATCAACGTTGTTACCGTGGCCGAGCAACTTTGGGTTAGAAGCGCCGGCGTCCCAGAGGAAGCAGCGATAGACGCCGAGTTGGGCCTGGCCGAAAATCACTTCAACCTCGGGAATCCCGCCAGTGCTGTTTAGGGACACTACAGGGAACGCGTTGGAAGGCATAAGTTACTCCTCTGTTGGCAAATGTATCGATAGCGTCGGGGTCGAAGGAGAGTGAGCACGAGGTTCGGCATGACCAGCAGAAGCGACGTCAGTAGAAATTCGACGGACCGGATGCCCACACCTCTGAGCGATATCCGATCGCCGCAATCGTGCCTGCGCACTTGCCTGCGATGGCGATCCAGAGAGATGGGGCTTCAAGGGTCGGTGGCTCAAGTGTGGAAGTGGGACGGTATGTCTGCTGCTGCCCCCGGGGTTAAGGACGCCAGGCTTCGGGCCGCGGCGGAGAAGACCGAAGGAAGAGGAGACTCTGGAAGTGCGACGAGGGAGAGGCGTGGAGAGACCGATGCTGTGCCTGAAGCTGGAGTCGGTATTGACGGATCGCGATGGAGGCGTTCAGAAGCCCGCCGGGGTCGGGGGGCGGGGCCTGTAGGGACTGTGGATCCTCCAGAAACCTGGGAGGTCCAGACGCCTCCTCTGGAAAGGAGCCGGCTGGGGAAAGGAGCCAGCGATGCAGCGAAGGCGTTCAGGAACTGCCGTGTGTAGCGGAAGGAGGGCGCCACAGTGGCACCGCCACGCGAAGGGAACGCGGCGTGGCGGGACCAGCGGGAGGGAGTGCGTGCCTCTCGCCGGTACCGATGAAGCCGGGTAACAGAATCGAGAAGCGCGGATGACAGACGAAAGAGGCGGGGTCGGCGAAACCACAGGGGAATGATCCCGAAATGAAGACACTGGGCTCTGATGATTCCGAGTCCGAGACAGGCGTAAACAAAACCGAGCGAATAGGAGGAAACGGGGACGCGATGACGCGCGATTAACGCCGCGAAGTCGCATCTCGAAGAGGCAGATGCCGTTGTCGCGCACCTCCGGATCTGTAGCGAATCGGGGAGGTGGCCTCGCCGGTCTAGTGGTCCCCGTCATACAGACGTGATCCTATTCAGCGTTGCGCGGGCTCGCTTGACCTTCTCCAGGATGTCGCAGGCTCTGGCAGTCCACACGAAGGGCCTCGGATCGTCGTTGTGAGCGTCCAGGTAGGCGTGAATGGCGCCGACAAGATCCTACACGGACGAGAAGGCGGGACGCAGGGCCTTCTCAGAGAGGTCTCGGAGGAATCTCTCGACCATGTTCAGCCACGAGGCGCTCGTCGGGTTGAAGTGCATCTGGAACCGAGGTCGACGCGCGATCCACGTCTGTACTCGAGGGTGCTTGTGGGTTGCGTAGTTGTCGGCGATCACGTGGATCTTCGTGGGCGGCGGGGTCTCGCGGTCGAGCAGCCGCAGGAAGGCGAGCCACTCCTGATGCCGGTGCCGCGGCATGTAGACGCCGATGACGCGACCCGTGACGTCGTTGAGCGCGGCGAAGAGAGTGGTCGTGCCGTGCCGCTTGTAGTCGTGGGTCATCGTCCCGCACCGGCCGCGCTTGAGCGGCAGACCGGGCGGGGTGCGCTCGAGTGCCGGATCTGGCTCTTCTCGTCGGCGCAGAAGACGACCGCATGCTTGGGAGGCTGGAGGTACAGGCCCACGACCTCTTCGAGTTGTCAGCAAAGAGCGAAGCGTTGCTGACCTTGAACATCTTGAAGAGGTGGGGCTTGAGTCCACGAGCACGCCAGATGCGGCCGATGGTCGCCTCGCTAGCGCCGGTCGCCCTGGCCATGGTGGTGCGGCTCCAGTGAGTCTGGCCCGGAGGCGCCTCCGTCGTCTGTCCTGTGGACGATCTCGGCTACCTTGGCCCGCGAGTGCATCTTCCTTTGGCCGGGGCGCGCTGCGTCCTTCTCGACGCCGCCAAAGCCGTCCTCGGAGAAACGCGCCCGCCAATCGCCGACCGTGCCCCGGGCGAGACGCAGCTTCTTCGCGATCTCACGATTCTCGACTCAGTCGCTAGCGAGCAGAACAACGCGCGCCCGAAGCACGAGGCGGACCGGTGTGCGCGGGCTGCGGACAAGTCTCTCCAAAGTCTGGCGCTGCTCCGGGGCCAAGTTGATTGATCTCGGCTGCACGCCGTTTGGCCGCTTCCTCCCCGGAGAAGATACCGGGTCGGAGCGAATAGATTCACGGAACCGCGACGGGGACCACTAGCTAGGGGCGGAGTCCTCCCGCGGAGGTAGCGCGGGGGCGTGACATTGCAGCGGCCAGTGTGGCCGCGGCAAGAAGGACAAGGACTACCCCGGCTCCCTGCCGTATGCGCTCCTGCTGCCGCAGTAGGGCCGAGTAGTAGAAACTCGCGACCTGATGGCATCCATGGCCGAGGGAACCAGTTTGCTCGGCCACTGCTACTACCTGTAAGACGATGCCCGGAACCGAATCGGCCTGAGTAAGTGCATCCGCCAAGGAGCCTCCCTCCCTGAGTCTCTTTCGGCAGAACCGGGCAATCGTGGCGACTTTCGAAGCGTCGCTGCCTCCACTCCCAACTTCCTCACAGACGTCCAGTATGGGAACGCCACTCTCATGGAGGGCCCCCACCTCGGCGGCAATTCGACTGAAAAGCGCAGCCGACACGAACCGCTGATACCCGGGCACAATGAATCGACCTATTGTACGCCCACCCAACGCCTCGAGGCAAGCCCTTTGAAGCAGCACTGTCGAAACCACGACGCCGCCCAAGATCGCCAGAGCGAAGTACGTCAAGGCGGCGCGGCCACGCCAGCGGCGAAACCCCAGCGCGTGGAACGCAAGCAGGACGGCCGCAGCACAAGCACTCATGTGCGCCAACCTCAGATCGTGGAGGCACCGATCAACCAAACCGATGTGGTCGATGTAGGTGGCGAGACTCCTCGAGACGTCTGGCAAGATGCCGCCCGCCTCGCCTGCCTCTAGCATACGTATGATCGTTGTATCGAAGATCTTGCCGCCGCGTAAGAGATGCCAGTCCACAACGCCCTTGGAACGGTCGCTCGCGGCTGCACGCAGTATTGTGGCCGCTCCTCTGTCACCCTCGTAGGAGGAGAGCGCGAGTAGTGAGTCGCCCATCGGCATTCCCACCTCAAGGTGTACCGCACACATTCGGGCTCTCAGCAGGCGCACATGGAAGGCTTCGTCCTCGGCGAGTAAGAGCAAGAAGTAAGCGCTTCCGAGCGCGAGAACTGCGACATAGACATAAAGAATACGCGCAGCCATTCCAGCCCGCACGTGCTTCGAATGCGCTACGGCCCTCGGCGAGAACACGTTCTGCTACTCCTCGACGACGGGCGATTTCAAGGTTTCAATCAGGTTGGCTAATGAAGCTCTGTACGGCGCCGGAATGAACGGTAGATTGGCGAACTGCGTCAGATTGGCCACGATCTTCCTATTGGTTCGAGCGGCTTCTTGCTGCCGGTCACGGTACTTTTGCAAGATCTGCTCCTGGGCGCGGATCTTCGCGTCGCGATTCAACTCGGACGCAAAGCCGAGAGTGCTAAGCACTAACGAGAACGTCATGAAACCATAGGTAGCTTGGAGCATCCTTGGCCGCGGGGCGTCGCGGGCTTGCTCTCCTGCGAGAAGACGATAAGCAAGAAATGCAAGCAGGAACCCGAGGCCGATTGCACCATAAGCCAAGATGTTGTACGCATCAAGGGTTCGCGGCATGAGTAACTTCCTCCTGTCACAGTGGTTTCGGGTGAAGTACATCCCCGAAAGGATGTCGTTGTTAGTGCGACTTTGTCACGTGACGGCTCCGGACGACGGTGAGCACGGATTCCGGTCGAAGGTGAGCACGGTTTCCGGAGCAAGGTGAGCGCCGATTCCGGGATGGTGAGCGCTGATTCCGGCCATGGTGAGCATGGATTCCGGGATGGTGAGCACCGATTCCGGGGATGGTGAGCACGGGTCGGTCGAGGTACCGGGCGGTCCAGGATCCTCCGCAGAGGGGGACTCCTTGGCGGCGAAACGACTGACGATGAGACAACTGAGAGAGATCCTGAGGCTGAAGCTGGGGTGCGGACTGCCCCAACGAGCCGTGGCGACCGCCGTGAAGGCCGGGAAAGGGACGGTGTCGGAGTACCTGGGGCTGGCCCGGGCGGCGGGAGTGGGCTGGCCGATACCGGAGGAGCTGGCGTCGGACGAGGCGCTGGAGGCCCGGGTCTTCGGGGTGAAGGCCGACGCGCAGAGCGACCGGGCCGCGGTGGACGCTCCGCTGGTGCACGCCGAGCTGCGGCGGCTCGGAGTGACGCTGAGCCTGCTGTGGCAGGAGTACCTGGAGGCGAATCCGCTGGGCTACCGCTACAGCCAGTTCTGCGAGCACTACCACCGCTGGCGCAAGCGGCTGTCGCCGGTGATGAGGCAGGTGCATGTGGCGGGCGAGAAGGTCTTCGTCGACTTCGCGGGCAAGAAACCGTCGGTCGTGGACCCGCTGACGGGTGAGGCCAGGCCCGTGGAGCTGTTCGTCGGGGCGCTGGGGGCGAGCAGCTACATCTACGCCGAGGCGTCGGAACGGCAGGACCTGGGGAGCTGGATCGGGCTGAACGTACGAATGGTCGAGTTCTTCGGGGGGACGCCGTCGATCTTCGTGCCCGACAACCTGAAGGCGGCCGTGACGGGGCCGTGCCGGTACGAGGCGACCGTCAACCGGACGTACGAGGAGATGGCGGCGCACTACGGGGCGGCCGTGATCCCGGCGCGGGCCTACAAGCCGCGGGACAAGGCGAAGGTGGAGGTCTCGGTGCTCCTGGCGGAGCGATGGATCGTGGCGTCGCTGCGAAACCGGACCTTCTTCAGCCTAGCGGAGTTGAACGAGGCGATCCGGGAAAAGGTCAGGGAGCTCAACGAGCGGCCGATGAAGCGGCTGGGGACCTCGAGGCGGGAGCTCTTCGAGAAGTACGACCGGCCGGAGCTCAAGCCGCTGCCCCCGGCGCGGTACGAGATGGCCGAATGGAAGGAGTGTGGCGTCAACATCGACTACCACGTCGAGTACGAGCACAGCCTCTACAGCGTCCCCTACGCCCTGGTCGGCCGGAGGGTCGAGGTGCGGGCGACGGCCAGGTGCTTGGAGGTCTACCTGCGATCGACCCGGGTGGCGTCGCACCCGCGGCTGAGCGGGCGAGGGAAAGTGTCGACCCTGGCCGAGCACATGCCGGCGGCACACCGGGCCCACGCCGAGTGGAGCCCGTCACGCATGATCGCGTGGGCGGAGAAGACCGGGCCATCGACGCGCCACGTCGTGGAGGCCATCCTGAGGAGCAAGCCTCATCCCGAGCAGGGCTACCGGGCGTGCCTGGGGCTGATGCGGCTGGGGCGAAATCACGGCGACGACCGTCTTGAGGCAGCCTGCCAGAGGGCCAGGAGCCTCAATTCCGAGAACTACGGGACGGTGAAGAACTTCCTGAGAAGCGGCATGGACCGCCAGCCGCTGGCGGCGTCCGGACCCGAGCCGAGCCTTCCCCTCCACGAGAACATCCGGGGTGCGGCCTGCTACGGCGAGACCGAGGTGCTGCCGTGCTGAGCAACGCCACCGTCGAGAAGATGCACTCCCTGAGGCTCCCGGCGCTGGCCGAGGCCTTCCAGGACCAGCTGCGCCGGCCGGAGCTGGCCGGGCTGGATTTCGCCGAGCGGGTCGGTCTGATGATCGACGCCGAGTGGACCGCCCGTCAGCAGCGCCACCAGAAGCGCCGCCTGAAGGCCGCCCGGCTGCGCCACCAGGCCTGCCTGGAGGACATCGACTGGGCCGCCCCTCGGGGCCTGGACCGCTCCGTGGTCCTTTCCCTCGGTACGTGCGCATTCATCGCCGACCACCGAAACCTCCTGATCACGGGCGCCACGGGCGTCGGCAAGTCCTTCCTGGCCTGCGCCTTCGCCGACAGGGCCTGCCGCTCGGGCTACTCGGCCTGCTACATCCGGGCCCCTCAGCTCTACCACGACCTCTCCGTCGCCCGGGCCGATGGCTCCTACGGCCGGCTCCTGTCGAAACTGACGCGCACCGACCTGCTCGTCATCGACGACTGGGGCCTGGCACCCCTGAAAGAGCCCGAGCGACGCGAACTCCTCGAGGTCGTCGAGGACCGCCACCAGCGCGCCTCCACGCTCGTCACCAGCCAGCTTCCGGTCAAGGCCTGGTACGACGCCATCGCCGAGCCCACCCTGGCCGACGCCATCTGCGACCGGCTCATCCCGGGCGCCTACAAGATGCACATGACCGGCAAGTCCATGCGCGACCCGACGGCACGATCCTCATCCGATCGAGCGGCTTCGAAACGCGAGTGAGCCCGGCCCGACCGGCCCGCGGGAACGAAACGCACACGATTCCACTGCAATCCACAAAAAGAAAAAGAAGCAAAAAGAAAAACCGCTACTACTGACTCACACACACCGGGGAAGAGACCGGGGAGGGGCCCCGGAACACCCCCCCCCGTAGAATCCGACGAAGAAAGGAGGGCATCGCCGCCAGGCTTCCCGTCGCTTCGCTCCGACGAATGCTCACCATGCCCGGAATCGATGCTCACCTTCCTCCGGAATCGACGCTCACCATCACCGGAATCCGCAGAAGTCCCGGAAGTGCCATGAACGAGGCGCTTGTCGCGATGACGACCGTGAACACCACAGAAACGAAGCGCCTGGAAGGCGCCGCGCTGACAAGGACGGCGGACATGTATAGGGCTGCGAGCGCGAGGAGGCAGCACTGAATGAGTAGCCTTCGAGAAGCCAGCGCTTCGAAGGGCCCATCGGCGCAGGCTACAACGCCGAGGAGGACGAAGAACGCTACAACGAGACTGATCGAACGGCCGCGGAGGCCCACTGAGAGGCTGGATAATCCGGGAGCAGGCGAAGACATCGGGCGTGCCTCTTGCTATCGATGGGGCTCAGTTTGTCGCCTGACACGGCGTGTTGCGGCGGAAGTCATGTGAGATGCAGGCCATAGAGGTGTCTAACGTCTGGCATCGGTGTCGAGCGCAGCGAGTCCGCTGCATGCCCGGTCAGGCCGATGCGATCTCCGCCGCCAGCTCGTGCAGACACTTCCCGAGCCCGGCCCTGAGTGAGAGTGTCCGACAAGAGAGTCATCTATGGACGTCTGCGATAGACCTGCAGAAGTGGGTAGACGGAGTGCTGCTGCCTTGCAGGCGGTGACCTCAAATCTCCGTTACGCGTCGCGCGGCCTGCCTCGCGGGATCGGCAGCCTCCTTAAGGGACTGGTCGAGGCTCCTGCGGACGGAGAGGAGCATTCCGAGTATCAAGCCAAGGACTAGGCCCATCACGAGGGCAAAGCCTATGGGCTGGTAGCCACGCCCAAAACTCGCCAGGATTCCAAAGCCTATGAGAGCGATAGCCGAGCCGGACATGATCCTCTCATAGAGGCGGCTCTTTCTCGTTAGAAACTGTATGGCAAACGTCAGGAGAACGGCGGCCACAGTCAAGCACAGCCACGCGAGAAGACCGCCCTGAGCGATCTTCGTGAACGTCACCATGTACATCTCGAAGGCCCAACCTACGAGTGCGATCAGCCAGAACATCACCGCCAGCCACGTAGAGCGCTCCAGAATTCGTCTTCGAGAAGCAAGAGCATAGAAGATGAAGACGCCGATTACGGCGAGCGCTGTGTAGAACGCGTCTGACCAGGAGAGACCCTGCATTAGAGAGCGAGCAGCCTCGAGCGGATTCATTGGATCAGGCATCGTAAGAACTCCGTCTAGCAAGTGGTCACGTTGAGACTATCAAGAGCCGCGGTCTGAGAGAGATCCTTCTGTGCACAGTGTGCTATCCACAGCACAAAGCGCGTGCGTAGGGCGAGATCGCCATCACTCTGCCGCTGAGCGAGGCCGAGAGCGAGCAGAACGCCGATCTCGACAAGACGGAGGTCCTGGACAGCCGCTGACGGCAGAACCGCCGGAAAGCCAGAGTAGGCAAGATCGCTGTCGACCGTTACGTGTTCAAGAAGAGCGCGGCAGCGTCGAATGAAGGGAGATCGCACGGGGGCCTCCACGCTCTCGCCAAGGGAGAGGCTCATGACGGTTTCCAGAGCAAGCTCCTGGATGTCCAGCAGATCGCTGGGATGCCGCATGTCCAAGTACGAGTCGGGGCGCGCCCCGAGAATGCCACACAGCAAGATCAAACCGTCGATAACAACCGCCACTAGGAACGCACCGATCGCCAGGAGATTTAGGCGACGGAGTTCGCCTATTGCGAGGGCGAACTGATGGACGTCCTGGCCCTGTAGTGCGCCGATGGCGTCGACGTTGCGCAGTAGGTCGGTCCGTGCCGAGGGTGGAAGGGAAGCTAGGTTGTGAATCCGATCCAGAAGAGGGCGTTTGATCGAGTCGAGGTCGCGCATAGACGAATGGTCTGCGGGCAGAGCATAGGCTGCTCGAGACGAAAAGACGGTCGCTGCGACTTCAGCAGCGGAAAGTGTTTCGCGGGAAAGTGCGGCCGCGGGTTGACTCGCGTCGGGGTCAGATACGAGAAAGGCGTCTAGCTGCGTCCGCCACGCTTCGAGTTGAACTAGTGGTCCCCGTCGCATTTCCGTGAACTTATCCGCTCCGACCCGGTATCTTTTCCGGGGAGGAAGCGGCCATTCGACGTGCAGCCGAGATCAACCTGGCCCCGGAGCAGCGCCAGACTTTGGAGAGACTTGTCCGCAGCCCGCGCACACCGGTCCGCCTCGTGCTTCGGGCGAGCGTTGTTCTGCTCGCCGGCGACGGAGTCGAGAATCGTGAGATCGCGAAGAAGCTGCGTCTCGCCCGGGGTACGGTCGGCAAGTGGCGGGCGCGTTTCTCCGAGGCCGGCTTTGCCGGTATCGAGAAGGACGCGGCGCGCCCCGGGCGAAGGAAGAAGTACTCGCGGGCCAAGGTCGCAGCGATCGTCCGCAAGACGACGACGGAGACGCCTCCGGGCCAGACTCACTGGAGCCGCACCACGATGGCCAGGGCGACCGGCGTTAGCGAGGCGACGATCGGCCGCATCTGGCGTGCTCATGGACTCAAGCCCCACCTCTTCAAAACGTTCAAGGTCAGCAACGATCCGCTCTTTGCCGAGAAGCTCGAAGAGATCGTGGGCCTGTACCTGCACCCTCCCGAGCATGCGGTCGTCTTCTGCGCCGACGAGAAGAGCCAGATCCAGGCACTCGACCGCACCCAGCCCGGTCTGCCGCTCAAGCGCGGCCGCTGCGGAACGATGACCCACGACTACAAGAGGCACGGCACGACCACTCTCTTCGCCGCGCTCAACGTCAGCACTGGTCACGTCATTGGCGTCTGCATGCCGCGGCATCGACATCAGGAATGGCTCGCCTTCCTGCGGCTGCTCGACCGCGAGACCCCGCCGCCCACGAAGATCCACGTGATCGCCGACAACTACGCAACCCACAAGCACCCTCGAGTTCAGACGTGGATCGCGCGTCGCCCTCGGTTCCAGATGCACTTCACCCCGACGAGCGCCTCGTGGTTGAACATGGTCGAGAGGTTCTTCCGAGACCTCTCTGAGAAGGCTCCCTGCGTCGCGCCGCCTTCTCGTCCGTGGAGGATCTTGTCGGCGCCATTCACGCCTATCTGGACGCTCACAACAACGATCCGCGGCCGTTCGTGTGGACCGCCAGAGCCTGCGACATCCTGGAGAAGGTCAAGCGAGCCCGCGCAACGCTGAATAAGATCACGTCTGTATGACGGGGACCACTAGGTCTCCCGGCGTGACGTGAGAATCGTCGCGAAGAATGGATTCTAGGACTCGGGTAATGCCCTCTTCTATCCGTCTGAGCGCAGCAAGATGCTGTTCTGCGGGCGCAAGCGACAAGACTTGATACGAATCGGCATCGCTCTCGTATTGTCGAGTGAAGTCTCCACGTCCAGAGGGAGTAATCCAAGCCTTGCCACCGATCGTAACCATGGTACCGCCAGAAACGTTCTCTCGGTCAGCGCGCCGCGTCAACCGGTCGTGTTCAGCTGAGGCCTCACTTGCGCGACTGGATGCAGAGAGGAGAGCGTGATTGAGCGATCGGGAGACGGGGCCGTACCAGACCCGGACGCTCTCTCTTACGGACTTCGCCTGAACGTGAAACTCGGCGGTCAATCGCGCGGAGATGTCTGCATCGATGATAGTGGCGGCCAGGTGAGCCCGTTCCAGTTGGTCACGCTGGCGAGCGGCAGGTTGATATACCGTATTTAGAAGAGCAGAGTAGGAGAAGAAGACGGACGTAGCCATTGTGAGCGAGAAGATCACTAGGAGTGAGGGGCGGAAGGCCCGTGTATTCAGGGAGCCCCCTAGCCGCCACGATGAAGCGTAGAGAAGACCCTGTACGCCAAGTGTCAGAAGGAAGGCAATGAAACCAGGCAAGTACTCGCAGAGACCTACCCAGGTAGTGTAGGCCGAAGCAAGGCTCAGAAATCCCGTGGACGCAAGCAGAGTGTAACTGAGAGCTTTCCCTCGGTCGGAGTCAAAGCCGAGTCCGAGCAGCGACCCGAAATAGGCCTTGACATTGGGTTGTTGGAGAAGGCCCGACGTGAGTGATGTCACTATTTCCTCTCCCTCGAATGCCGTGCTGGCTGCGAGGTTTCGGCGAGTCCGGCAGGTGTGTGAGGCGAGCGTAGCGAGACCGCTGAGTTCGGGTTAGCCCTCGGGCGAACCGGACCGTGAGATGACCACAAGTGGGAGACCGGCGAGGAGGCCCTTGAGGTCGGCCGCCGACTTGCCTTCTGCTATGGCGATATCAATGGACTTGTTCGCGCCGACGGCATCGTAGAACCCACGGGAGAACTCGATCGCGGCAGCGTCGCTTGCGGGCGAATCCATACCAATGGTCACCGGCGCAAGGCTCTCCGGGAACGCTCTCAACGAGTAGCAGGCGTTAAGTAGCAGGCATAGAACACTCGGGTAGCGAGCGATCAACGTCCGAATGGCTGATAGGGACGTCAGGGGGGTGCCACCCAAGAGGTCCTCAAAGAGCAGGGCCCCTTCTTCTGTTCCGTGTCCTCAGAAATGAATAATGTCGTATTCGTGTGCGAGGAGTGCCCTACGCAAAACATCGACCGTAGCAGCGGGCAAAGTTGAAATGGTCATGGCATCTCGATGCGGCGAAAGGTTGATCGCCTCCCGAATGGGCCGCTCCTCTTCGGGGGGGCGGATGTCGCCAGGGGAAGCGGGCCGCAGTAGAAACCGAGGAGATGGCCGGCAGTATCCGAGTGCCGAGGCGTCTCGAGCTCTGACCGGCGCCGATCCGAGGACGACATCGGCGTTCGAGCGCGACGAAGTGCGCGAGCCCCGGTGCGAACGCTGGCAGAAGGGAGAACCGGCGGCCCGTACGAAGCCTGAACCAGGATGCCGCTACGAGGCGAGAGGCAGAGAGTGAAACTTGGCGGACGAAGAGGTGGCCCGCACGCCGAGTTCCGGATGGAGCCGAATATGGTTCCTGTCAGCGTCGGCCGTCCGCCGGGAATGGCGGTTCGGTCAGGCGATCTCGGCTTCATCAGGTGCTCGCTCACTCTGCGGATGTCAGACGAGCAACGGCCGCTGGAGTGGCCACGCCTTCTATGAAGGGCCCGCCGTCAAGTAGATTCGTAGAATGCGCGCCGGCCGTTCTCCGTTCTCCTTCTTCTAAGAAATCTCTGGTGTCGATCCCACGAGCTGGCAGCTTCCTTTGGGAGCCGGGGCGCTGGGCCCTCGGACAACCTTCTATCCGTGTCGGCGGGGCCGAACACAAAATGCTGTGTACGCGAAAGCGCGCGTAGAGGAAGCTCTTGGGCAACCGCCCCTTCTAACCTGCGGTCGTTCGTAGTGGCCGACCAGGCGGCGTTCTCGGGCGGGTGCATCCAGCAGTGGCTCATGATCTCGTCGGGTTGCTCCTCTTCAGGCGGCCAGGGCCTTCCGCTGAGCCCGTTGCGGGAGGACGCCGAACTCGGCATAGCGCCAGAGAGCGATCAGGAGCTTCCGCGCCAGCGCGACGATCCCGATCTTTCGCATTCGCGGGCCTCCCGATCCGAACCGCTTCTGGTACCAGCGTGCCAGCGTGCTCTGCGGCTGGTAGCGGAGCCAGTCCCAGGCGACGTCTACGATGATCCCTCGCAGGTGCCGGTTCCCGGCATGACTTATCCCCGATTCATGCGACATATCACCGCTCTGATATGGCGACGGCGTCAAGCCGGAGTACGACCCGATCTGGCGCCGATTCTCAAAGTCCCGGAAGAAGACCTCGCGTGTCAGTGTCTCGGCGGTCGTTTCCCCGATCGCCTTCAGTTCCATCAGACGCTGGCTCATCGCCGCGTTCGCGCTGCCCTCTTCCTGGATTCCCCGGTGCCTCTGGGCCTCCAAAGCCAGCATCTGTTCGTGAACGACCACGTGACGAGACAGTTCCTGGCCCACTCGCAGCGTCAGCCCCGGCGGGAGAGGCGATCCGTCCCAGGTTCGCAGCGCCTCCAGCGGCACAAGCAGGCCCCGCCGCCCCATCTTCACCGACACCCCCTGACTCGCGAGAAGGCCCCGCACGCGGTTCACGATCCGCGTCTGCTCCTTCTTCAGCGTTCGGATCTCTCGTTGCAGATGCCGGGCGTCCTCTTGCTCCGGACTCGGCACGTGCACGACGTGCCAGACCTTCGGCTCTCCCGAGACGTAACGCACCAGCATCGTCACGAGGTCCTCGGCGTCCAGACGGTCGGTCTTCGCGCGCCGCGCTCGGCGGTCCACTTTGATCGATCCCGAATCCACGACGACGTTCTCGACGCTCATCTGCTTCAGTAGGCGATCCAGCCAGAAGCCGTCCCGCCCGGCCTCGTAGCACGACGCCACAGGGCACGTTGCACTCACCTTGAATCGCGTTCGGGCCTTCGCGATCGTCCTCTTCATCGCTCCGATGTCCCGTGCGTCGATCGTCGTCACCCACGCTTTCTCGTCCAGCCTCGAGCAGAACCCCAGCTTCCATTTCGTCCACCCGAGCTCGAAAGCGACATAGAGTCGTTCCTGCGCAGCGATATGCTTGTTGTGGGCCGCCGTCTGTGCCATGTCTTCTCTCCTTTCCCCGCCAAGCGATCTGAGAGCCGAATCGTTACAGCGGCGTCCCTCTTTTCGTAGCATCTAACCGGGGCATCAGCGGCGAGCGCAGCGAGTCCGCTGCATGCTTGGTTAGGCCCCACGCGATGCGTTCTCGGTCCTCTTCGCACTCGTCGGAGTTGGCGTTCTACGGCGCCGTAGCTCCGTGAACGTAGATCACGAACGCTCCGAGAAAGAGCGCAACGACGGCGGAGAGCATTACGAGCATGATGAGCGTGCTGAGGGCAGCCCCGATACCCGCTAAGAGACCGCGATCCCAGAGAGCTTCAGGATCGTTAACAGACTGAGCGCCGTAGCCGCTCATGAACTGCCGAAGCGAGATGCCCCCGCGTTCCTCTCGGGCCTTCTGTAACGCGGCAGCTGCCTGCGTAAGAAGCTGCGCTTCAGAACCGATGAGAACTGCTCTGGACCGTGGGATGCCGTGTTTCGTTAGCTGCTTGCCGTTGGGGGCAAGAAGAGGAATGGCGACGATGTGACGTCGTCGGAGGAGATCGAAGCGCCAGATCGCTCCTGCACAGAGGAGGCCGGCGAGGACTGCACCGGTGGCGAAGAGCTGATGGTTGGAAGGGCTGATCGTTACATAGGTGAGGGCCATTATCGAGACAGCGACGGCACGCGCACCGGCCGTTACCATGAAGGAGGGTGTTTCGGTTACTAGCCAGGTCCACTTGGATACTCTGCCGACGCTTTTCAGCAGCATCGTACTGAACAGCGAGACGAGAGCCGCCGCTACGGACATCAGGTTGATGAATGGGCCGTACTGATGCATTAGACACCGCTAGTAGTTGAGGTGTGCGTGAGGAGACCCCGGCAACCCGACAATCGCGTTGCGGTCCCACTGAATAGCATTTCCATATGCGCCGCCATCGACGCCAAACACGTAGGTGCCGGCCTGCAACACGCCGACGGCTGGCGTAGTCGGATGGCTGAAGTAGTTGGGAGAAATGTAGTACGCGCCGGACCAAAAGACTCGAAGACCGGGTGAATCAGTCGACAGATAGAAGTGACAGCCCGGTGCTGTGATGCGGGGGCCGCGTGCCCGTTGAAGGAGCTGGAGCGGGGCGACGTGAGGCCACGCGCGTTCCGGTCTAAGAAGATCCGCAACCGCGGCAATCCGGTTCGCAAGGAACGCGACGGCGCGGCGTGAGAACGTCGCGCGAGCCTGATCGAGGGGAAGATACTCGTAGCCGTCGCGCGCGTCCCCATCCCGGCGGATATCCCGAAGGTAGTAGTGGGCGAATTCGTGGAAGAACGGATGCCGGCGCCACGAGGAGGCGCCTAACCGGCCGCCAGGTTCGTAAGGCCAGCCGGCGAAGGCGGAAAGCGCGATCGGGACGGGTTCCTGATCTGCGAGGCGAATGGCGGGCGCGGGTTGACCGAGATGATCAAGAAGCTCCATGTCGGCGGAGAACTGAAGCGCGTCGGACTCGATATCTGCGATCGCGACCTGCTGAGGTAGATCGAACTCGCGACGTTCTCCTTGGAGCAAGTTCGTGACGATGCTACTTGCGAGTTGAGCCTGTGCTTCGGTGTATGGCATGAGCGCGAAGAACTCCTTTCTGGCGACTGTTGACTGGAAGTGCGGTCATGTAGGTAGACGTGCCCGGACGGCCTAACCGCAGCATCAGCTGCGAGCGAAGCGAGTCAGCTGCATGGTGCGCCCGGCATGGGCGCGGAACAGGAAGTGGAAGTCCTCTTGAGACCTTGACGGAGGGAACCCAACACCGACGAGGCAGGGGCGTCGTTCAACGAGAGGAGAAGGCGTCCGATGGAAGCCTGAGGTGGAACCCGGCACCGAGCGTAGAGCGAAGCGTCTGTGAGGCTTATGGCCCGTGGGTAAGCTGACCATCAGCATGCGACGCCCAATATCCGTTGGCGGGAATGAGTAGAGACGACGGTGGTCCGGGGGAAGTTCCGTGACCCTTACCCGGGGAGACCTCTCGGCCTCCGTGCATCCGATTCGGATGGGCGGTAGTCGTCGAGGACGAAAGGACGAGATGACGAAGGGACGAGAGGAGTCGGATGGTCTCGTTGTACCGGAAAGCTGTCGAAAGGCGGCCTCAACCGCGCGGGAGAGCGCGCGGGGAGGGAAGGGGACCACGGCCAGAGAAGAGGCAGAGCAGCTTGAACTGATCCTCGAGACAGCCGAGAGCCCGAAAGGGGACGACGGCGGGAGGGACCGGGGCCGACCCCAGCCTCAACCGTGCGCGGTGCCGAAGTCGAGGAGCACGACAGGAAGAGCCCTGCCCGCGATGACGATCGAGGAGGTGGCGCGAGAAGAGAACCTGATGGAAGCGTTTCGGAGAGTGGCGTCGAACGACGGCGCTCCGGGACCGGACCGGCAGACGGTGGAGCAGGTGCGACAGCGCCTGGATGCCATCGTGCCGGTGCTGAGCCGCGAACTGAGGACGGGGGGAATACCGACCGGGAGACATCCGGAGGGTATGGATCCCGAAGACGGGAGGCGGCGAAAGGGGCCTTGGCATCCCGAACGTGATCGATCGGATCGTGCAGCAGGCTGTGGCGCAGGTGCTCAGCCCTCATTACGAGCCGACGTTTCACCCGAGTAGCCATGGTTTCCGGCCGGGCAGGAGCTGTCACACGGCGATCGCCGAAGCGAAGCGGCATCTGGAGGAGGGCTACGAGATCGTGGTGGACCTGGATCTGGACAAGTTCTTCGATCGGGTTCACTGGGAGCGATTGTTGGCCCGGCTGGGAATGCTGGTGAAAGATGACCGGCTGATCGGTCTGATCCGGCGGATGCTGAAGGCGCGGGTGGTGATGCCGGACGGAGTGGTGGTGACGACGGAAGAGGGGACGCCGCAGGGCGGGTCGCTTTCGCCGCTGCTGTCGAACATCGTGCTCGACGAGCTCGACTGGGAGCTCTCGAGACGAGGACACCGCTTCGTACGCTATGCCGATGACCAGAACATCTATGTTCGCAGTCAACGGGCAGGCGAAAGGGTGATGGCCAACGTCAGGGACTTCATCGAGCGAAAGCTCCGGCTGAAGGTGAACCTGGCCAAGAGCGCCGTGGCGAAATCAGGGGAACGGCACTTCCTGGGGTTCTGGCTCAGGCGCGAGCCTGAGGACGGGACCGTGGAGGTGGACTTGTCGAAGCGTTCGAAAGAACGCGTGGACGAGAAGATCCGCAGCAAGACGCGTCGGAACCGGGGGCAGTCGCTGTGGGCGACGCTGCGGGAACTGAACGTGTTCCTTAAAGGCTGGATCGGGTTCTTCTGGATCGTGACCGGAGAGACAGCGGAGCGAACGCTACACAAACTGGACGCCCACATCAGGCGCCGACTCCGCGCGGTGCTGCTGAAGCACTGGCGGAGCAAGCGCTCGATCGCGCGCCGACTCATCAAGCTCGGGTGTCCATCGAAGAAGGCCTGGCGAACGGTCTACGAGGGGCGACGACGCCTCTGGGACCTGAGCCGAACTGCGGCGGTGCAGAAGAGTCTCCGAAACGAATACTTCGAAAAGCGGGGACTGTTCTCGCTGACGGCATGGCACGGACAGAGGTGGGCACGAGAGCTCGCCCCGGTACAGCTCAATCTGGGGCTGGAACTGGGATAGCTGCGGGGCGCAAGCCCTGGCACCGGCATAAGGGCTTCGGCCCCGACCCCGGTGTCCCGAAGAGCCGGATGTGAGATCCACAAGTCCGGTTCCGTGGGAGCTGGGGGAGGGCAACCTCCCCTGGCTACCCGACCTCGGGTTAGGCGACGGAGCAAGGACGAGTGAGAAGTTGAACCCCGCACCGACGCGAAGGCGACCTGGGCAGTCCGGAGGTTGAGTGGCGGGAAACTGACCGCGGTGCGAGGAAAGGGCACGGTTGGTCCTGGCGGCTTCTCGGAAGGGGGATGCCGACGGAGAGGTGCGCACTTCTGAAACCGGTCCGCGAGGGGGGCTCGCGGGGGGAGCAGCGCTCCCCCCGTGCAGAACCGGCGGAAAGGCTGAAATGGCAACGACGGGCGTTGCGGGGAGCGAGGCAGCTGGAGCGCCCTTGTGCCGGGCCCCGTGCAGCATGCCGACCCGTTGTGAAGGCCGGTGGGACGCATACTGCTGAGGAGACCGGTGCGCCGTGCCCGGCGGCCGTGGACGGTGTGTCGCAGTCTGAGAGCGAAGGATGCGGTGGGAAGATTAGCCGTCCTGACGAGCGTGTTCGAGAGCCTCGGTCGTGGGGGAGGTGGGGTCGAGACCGTCGGATGGTCCGGTGCTTCGCTCACCATGGAGATCTGAGAACCGCCACTGAAGCCGGAGTGCCGTTGCCTAACCGTAGCATCAGCGGCGAGCGAAGCGAAGTCCGCTGCATGCCGTGTTAGGTGGGCCCGGACAGCACGAGGAGAAACGCCTGGCCGCTTGCTGCTACGGCCCCTCCACGGGCTGCGGGTGTCGCCATGCCAGGCGCTCTTCGACCAGAGCACTGTACTGCTCAGGGTCGAAGTACTCGAGGATCATCTCGTTGCCCTTATAAAAGCAGTTCACGAGATCAAGCCAATCCGAGAGCGCCACCGTCCCGTCTATACGCCACAACTTGATCTTGCGGTAGGACTTCGCCTCCGTCGGCATCTGGGTTCGGAGGCGGTCGGAGTACTCCGCCGAAAGGTAGACTTTCACAGCGCCATCGACGTGCCGAAAGGTCCTCTCTACGGTGTCGCGCTCGCTATGGACGTAGCGATTCAGGTTGTACTGGTCAAATGTGAACTCCGCAGACGACAGCTCCTCGGCCTCGAAGGTCTTGATGGCGTCTGAGACGCTCCAATAGAACTCCGTGCGTTCCAGTTTGTAGTTCGCGCCGAGGTGAGCGTCGGGGTGCGGCCTGTGAATGGTGAGGCCAACCGCATTCAGATCGTCGAGTCGCGATGGATCGAAGCGTGGACCGTACCAGCCATCACATTCAATCAGGTGCCGAAACGCAGCAAGCGGCATCAGGCGATCGTGGTCGATTGCGATGCGAAAGGAGTTCTCAGAAGGCCCAGTGGCCCTGTAGTCCGCGAACCGATAAAGGAACGTGAAGTTCGGGTTCGCGCTGAAGCCCCTTCTCAGACACTGGTGGTAGTGGAGAATGTGGTCCCTGTATTGAATGCCGCCGTCGTGAAGGATGAAGCGGCTATCGAGAACGAGAAGCCCGTCCTTGTCAAAGAGCGGCTCGAGCTCGGGGAATGTCTTCATTACGAGCCCGGTGGCCGGCTCCGCAAGAACGACGTCCCGGTAGGACACGTAGATGCGCTGGACTGCGTCAACGAGACAGTACAGAGCTATTCGTTCACGCTCCTGGGAGGTCCGCCTCTCGCAGTCATCAACATAGAGGCGAATACCGGAACGGAGCGAGCCGAGTAGAGCGCGACACTCCTCGACAGTCAGCAGGCCAACCAGATCAGCGCCCTCTTTCACGAGCTCATCGAGGAGTTCGGCCACGGGGGCGGGGGAACGGTCCTGGCGAACGTGTGGGAAGAACAGGGGGAAAACGTTGAAGTGCCGGCTGAGGCGGGCGAGGTCGGCGAGCTTTCGCTCCGAGAACGGGAGAGTCTTCATCGTGACGAGCCGCTAATGATAGGGCCACCTAACCGTAGCATCAGCGGCGAGCGCAGCGAAGTCCGCTGCATGGTGCGCCCGGCATGGGCGCGGAACAGGAGGTGGAAGTCCTCTTGGGGCCCTGACGGAGGGAACCCAACACCGACGAGGCAGGGGCGTTGTTCAACGAGAGGAGAAGGCGTCCGATGGAAGCCTGAGGTGAAACCCGGCACCGAGCGTAGAGCGAAGCGTCTGTGAGGCTTGTGGCCCGTGGGTGAGCTGACCATCAGCATGCCAGGCCCAGTATCCGTCGGCGGGAACGAGTAGAGACGACGGTGATCCGGGGGAAGTTCCGCGTTCTTACCCGGGAGACCTCTCGGCCTCCGTGCATCCGATTCGGATGGGCGGTAGTTGTCGAGGACGAAAGGACGAGATGACGAAGGGACGAGAGGAGTCGGATGGTCTCGTTGTACCGCAAAGCCGTCGAAAGGCGGCCTCAACCGTTGGGGCGACCCGACGGGGAGGGAAGGGACCACGGCCAGAGAAGTGGCAGAGCAGCTTGAACTGATCCTCGAGACAGCCGAGAGCCCGAAAGGGGACGACGGCGGAAGGGACAGGGGCCGACCCCAGCCTCAACCGCGCGCGGTGCCGAAGTCGAGGAGCACGACAGGAAGAGCCCTGACCGCGATGACGATCGAGGAGGTGGCGCGAGAAGAGAACCTGAGGGAGGCGTTTCGGAAAGTGGCGTCGAACGACGGTGCCCCGGGACCGGACCGGCAGACGGTGGAGCAGGTGCAGCAGCGCCTGGATGCCATCGTGCCGGTGTTGAGCCGCGAACTGACGACGGGGAATACCGACCGGGAGACATCCGGAGGGTATGGATCCCGAAGACGGAGAGGCGGCGAAAGGGGCCTTGGCATCCCGAACGTGATCGATCGGATCGTGCAGCAGGCTGTGGCGCAGGTGCTCAGTCCGCATTACGAGCCGACGTTTCACCCGAGTAGCCATGGTTTCCGGCCGGGCAGGAGCTGTCACACGGCGATCGCCGAAGCGAAGCGGCATCTGGAGGAGGGCTACGGATCGTGGTGGACCTGGATCTGGACAAGTTCTTCGATCGGGTTCACTGGGAGCGGTTGCTGGCCCGGCTGGGGAAGCTGGTGAAAGATGACCGGCTCATCGCCTTGATCCGACGGATGTTGAAAGCGCGAGTGGTGATGCCGGACGGAGTGGTGGTGACGACGGAAGAGGGGACCCCACAGGGCGGGCCGCTCTCGCCGCTGCTGTCGAACATCGTGCTCGACGAGCTCGACTGGGAGCTTTCGAGACGAGGACACCGCTTCGTGCGCTATGCCGATGACCAGAACATCTATGTTCGCAGTCAGCGGGCAGGCGAAAGGGTGATGGCCAACGTCAGGGACTTCATCGAGCGCAAGCTTCGGCTGAAGGTAAACCTGGCCAAGAGCGCCGTGGCGAAACCAGAGGAGCGGCACTTTCTAGGGTTCCGGCTCAGGCGCGATCCTGAGGACGGGGCCGTGGAGGTGGACTTGTCGAAGCGTTCGAAGGAACGCGTGGACGAGAAGATCCGCCACAAGACGCGACGGAACCGGGGCAGTCGCTGTGGGCGACGCTGCGGGAGCTGAACGAGTACCTTAAAGGCTGGATCGGGTTCTTCTGGATCGTGACCGGAGAGACAGCGGAACGAACGCTACGAAATCTGGATGCCCACATCAGGCGCCGACTCCGTGCGGTGCTGCTGAAGCACTGGCGGAGCAAGCGCTCGATCGCGCGCCGACTCATCAAGCTCGGGTGTCCACCGAAGAAGGCCTGGCGAACGGTCTACGAGGGGCGACGACGCCTCTGGGACCTGAGCCGAACTGCGGCGGTGCAGAAGAGTCTCCGAAACGAATACTTCGAAAAGCGGGGACTGTTCTCGCTGACGGCATGGCACGGACAGAGGTGGGCACGAGAGCTCGCCCTGGTACAGCTCAATCTGGGGCTGGAACTGGGATAGCTGCGGGGGCGCAAGCCCTGGCACCGGCATAAGGGCTTCGGCCCCGACCCCGGTGTCCCGAAGAGCCGGATGTGAGATCCACAAGTCCGGTTCCGTGGGAGCTGGGGGAGGGCAACCTCCCCTGGCTACCCGACCCGGGTTAGACGTCCCCTCGTGGGCTGCGATAGGCACGTTTCATCCACAGCCGCATCCAGAGACTTGCCAACATCATGACGACGCCCGTGAGCAGTAGCACTGATTGAACGGGATTCGCGAAGAGGTTTCGCACCTCGGTGTAGAAGACTCCCCAGAGCACCGTCAAGAAGCCCAGCGCGAGGTACAGGTCCACGATGACTCGGCGCATCAGGTAGCGCTGTTCGTGGCGGTCGAGGAAGGTCACACGCATGGACCGTGTCAGTTCCTCTATATCGGACGCGGTAATCTCGACGGTGGTCTCGCCTGGTACAAATTTCTTCTCCCGCATGGCCCTTTCCGCTTGGTCTCGCAAGTCGTCAAGAAACCGTTCCATTCGATCGCGACCAGCAGCGGTGTATTGAAGTGAATCGGTAGAAGGCATGATTACTCCGCCTTGCCGTTCATGAGCCGCGTCACGACGAGGACGACGGCGACGGACACGCCCAGGCCGAAGGCAATGATGCCTCCTTGCTTGTCGAGATGACCGCCACCGACGCCGGCGGTGGCGGTAGCGATGTATTCGCCGACCTGCGCCGCGACCAGCCAGCCGGAGCGGGGAGGGCTGCCGAACGATCGTGCGATCGAGTGCGAAGACGCCCTGACATGCTCATGCGTAATCTCGCGCGTCATCTTCGGCGCTTTGTCCACGTCGCCGAGGTGTGTGGCACGCTCGTGCAACCTTTCAGCGTAGTCTTCGACGGTCTCACAGAAGTGCTTCGATCCCGACTCGGTGAAGCCGTCTGCCTTGAGCCGTGCAGGATCAAGCGTGCAGAGGGGAGGTGGCGTGCCTGGCGTGGCGGACATGAGCCTCCTTATTGAAGGGATTGTGAGGGGCGTCGTCGTCTCGGACGTCTAACCGTGGCATCAGCGGCGAGCGCAGCGAGTCCGCTGCATGGTGCGCCCGGCATGGCGCGGAACAGGAGGTGGAAGTCCTCTTGGGGCCCTGACGGAGGGAACCCAACACCGACGAGGCAGGGGCGTTGTTCAACGAGAGGAGAAGGCGTCCGATGGAAGCCTGAGGTGAAACCCGGCACCGAGCGTAGAGCGAAGCGTCTGTGAGGCTTGTGGCCCGTGGGTGAGCTGACCATCAGCATGCCAGGCCCAGTATCCGTCGGCGGGAACGAGTAGAGACGACGGTGATCCGGGGAAGTTCCGCGTTCTTGCCGGGGAGACCTCTCGGCCTCCGTGCATCCGATTCGGATGGGCGGTAGTTGTCGAGGACGAAAGGACGAGATGACGAAGGGACGAGAGAGTCGGATGGTCTCGTTGTACCGCAAAGCCGTCGAAAGGCGGCCTCAACCGTTGGGGCGACCCGACGGGGAGGGAAGGGGACCACGGCCAGAGAAGTGGCAGAGCAGCTTGAACTGATCCTCGAGACAGCCGAGAGCCCGAAAGGGGACGACGGCGGAAGGGACAGGGGCCGACCCCAGCCTCAACCGCGCGCGGTGCCGAAGTCGAGGAGCACGACAGGAAGAGCCCTGACCGCGATGACGATCGAGGAGGTGGCGCGAGAAGAGAACCTGAGGGAGGCGTTTCGGAAAGTGGCGTCGAACGACGGTGCCCCGGACCGGACCGGCAGACGGTGGAGCAGGTGCAGCAGCGCCTGGATGCCATCGTGCCGGTGTTGAGCCGCGAACTGACGACGGGGAATACCGACCGGGAGACATCCGAGGGTATGGATCCCGGAAGACGGGAGGCGGCGAAAGGGGCCTTGGCATCCCGAACGTGATCGATCGGATCGTGCAGCAGGCTGTGGCGCAGGTGCTCAGTCCGCATTACGAGCCGACGTTTCACCCGAGTAGCCATGGTTTCCGGCCGGGCAGGAGCTGTCACACGGCGATCGCCGAAGCGAAGCGGCATCTGGAGGAGGGCTACGGATCGTGGTGGACCTGGATCTGGACAAGTTCTTCGATCGGGTTCACTGGGAGCGGTTGCTGGCCCGGCTGGGGAAGCTGGTGAAAGATGACCGGCTCATCGCCTTGATCCGACGGATGTTGAAAGCGCGAGTGGTGATGCCGGACGGAGTGGTGGTGACGACGGAAGAGGGGACCCCACAGGGCGGGCCGCTCTCGCCGCTGCTGTCGAACATCGTGCTCGACGAGCTCGACTGGGAGCTTTCGAGACGAGGACACCGCTTCGTGCGCTATGCCGATGACCAGAACATCTATGTTCGCAGTCAGCGGGCAGGCGAAAGGGTGATGGCCAACGTCAGGGACTTCATCGAGCGCAAGCTTCGGCTGAAGGTAAACCTCGGCCAAGAGCGCCGTGGCGAAACCAGAGGAGCGGCACTTTCTAGGGTTCCGGCTCAGGCGCGATCCTGAGGACGGGGCCGTGGAGGTGGACTTGTCGAAGCGTTCGAAGGAACGCGTGGACGAGAAGATCCGCCACAAGACGCGACGGAACCGGGGCAGTCGCTGTGGGCGACGCTGCGGGAGCCGAACGAGTACCTTAAAGGCTGGATCGGGTTCTTCTGGATCGTGACCGGAGAGACAGCGGAACGAACGCTACGAAATCTGGATGCCCACATCAGGCGCCGACTCCGTGCGGTGCTGCTGAAGCACTGGCGGAGCAAGCGCTCGATCGCGCGCCGACTCATCAAGCTCGGGTGTCCACCGAAGAAGGCCTGGCGAACGGTCTACGAGGGGCGACGACGCCTCTGGGACCTGAGCCGAACTGCGGCGGTGCAGAAGAGTCTCGAAACGAATACTTCGAAAAGCGGGGACTGTTCTCGCTGACGGCATGGCACGGACAGAGGTGGGCACGAGAGCTCGCCCCGGTACAGCTCAATCTGGGGCTGGAACTGGGATAGCTGCGGGGGCGCAAGCCCTGGCACCGGCATAAGGGCTTCGGCCCCGACCCCGGTGTCCCGAAGAGCCGGATGTGAGATCCACAAGTCCGGTTCCGTGGGAGCTGGGGGAGGGCAACCTCCCCTGGCTACCCGACCCGGGTTAGACGCCCGCGGAGTGCTACTCGCGATCGGCGGTGTGAACGATGCCTCGGCGTGATTGCGGGTCTTTGACCCAAGCAGTCCAGTAGGGAAGGCGTTCCGCAAGGAACTGGCGCCGCTCTGCGGAAAGGCGTTCCGAAGCCGCGATAGCTTCCGCGAGGCCGAGAAAGTGTGAGCGGCGCTCTGCCAGAAGCGGGGAGAAGGTGGCGACCGGTGGCCACGTGACGACTTGGTATTGACGTGGTAGGCCGATGCGCAGGCAGACGAACTCGGCGGCGTTGCGCTGCGGAGCCAGCCTGTCGAAGGTCATGTAGAACTCGTCTGGGCGCTCCAGTTCTCGGCGCAGCCTATTGAGATCGTCGCGTTCGAGGAACTCATCTCGTCGACCATAGATGAGGATGTAGATCGGTCGGAAGGCATGACGACGCCAGTAGTCGTCGTGAAGCCCGAAGAACTCCCGAAAGAGCAGCTGATGGGTAGGATCGGCCATCCAGGAACGCCATTCGGCCAGTTGGTGCTGTGCTTGCGTGAAGTCTGCGGAGGGAGTTCCAGCCGCTGTGAACCAGCGCTTCTCGGGTCGCTCGAGTTCGATCAGTACAGGCGATATGGTTGCGCTGTCGACGGCGATCCAGAGGAAATCCGGCACTCGTCGGGTAAGGCCTGAGAGCGGTGGTTCCGTGATGAGCCCTGGTGGTTCGGGGAAGTGCCCGGACTCGCTGACGCCAGCCGTGGTAAAGGCGCCCGGGACCATCGATGGATGGCGTTCGAGAAAGCGGTGGATTTCCCGCTCTGGTGGAGTGGTTGAGAGGAGAGCGTGCCACTCGACAAGGAGGCCGTCGGCATAGTCCTGCCAACCGAGCGGGGGTGGTGCGTTGGACGCCATTAGGTAGGTCGGGTCGAATGAGGACCTGGGAGCCATGCTCGAATGATACGCAGGTGATCGAGCGGTGCGTCTAACCGTGGCATCAGCGGCGAGCGCAGCGAGTCCGCTGCATGCCGGGTTAGACGCCCGTACGGATTGTGACGAGAAGCGGCCGTAGATGGAGCCGTTCGAGGATGCGGATGAACTCGCGCTCCAGTGGAGCCGTGACGTGGAGGTACTGCGCAGGCTCCCCGACGAGTTCGAGTGTGCCCTGTTGCTTCTTGAGGCCCTCCAGGGCGGTTTCCGACGCGAAGGCGAAGGAGCCGTGTCTGAGCTTCCCTGATGAGCCGTGGATGAGCGTGAAGTTGCCCGTGCGAGTCTGGGCTAGGGACAGGAGGCCCTTCTTGAACATGGGTGCATCAGTATGGAAGCACAGCTTCTTGCGGACCGTGTTGACGCGGTTCGCCCGGCCCCAGAGTTCCCAGCGTTCCAGATCTGCGACCCAGGCGGACTCGTCGAAGAGGTCACGAGCGACAAGTGCGGACTTGAGGTCTTTCAGCTCCTCGCCGAGTTCGCGTAGTGAGCCGATGAGAAAGGACGCAAAGGCAAAGAAGTTCCGGTGTGAGCCAGGGGTGCCATCCGGTGTGTCTGCGCGCGAGAGTTGAAACATCGTCGTGAGGCTGACGATGCGATCGGCGTGTAGAAAGCTGGTGGCGAAGTGGGTCAGTACGTCAGCGCCGACGATGTCCACCAGGTCAGCGAGGTCGGACGTACGGAGTTCCCACCGACCGGTGCTCTGGATCTCCATCACGATGCGCGGACTAACAGGCATGGCGTGTTCCGGGCGTCTAACCGGGGCATCAGCGGCGAGCGTAGCGAGTCCGCTGCATGGTGCGCCCGGCATGGGCGCGGAACAGGAGGTGGAAGTCCTCTTGGGGCCCTGACGGAGGGAACCCAACACCGACGAGGCAGGGGCGTTGTTCAACGAGAGGAGAAGGCGTCCGATGGAAGCCTGAGGTGAAACCCGGCACCGAGCGTAGAGCGAAGCGTCTGTGAGGCTTGTGGCCCGTGGGTGAGCTGACCATCAGCATGCCAGGCCCAGTATCCGTCGGCGGGAACGAGTAGAGACGACGGTGATCCGGGGAAGTTCCGCGTTCTTACCCGGGGAGACCTCTCGGCCTCCGTGCATCCGATTCGGATGGGCGGTAGTTGTCGAGGACGAAAGGACGAGATGACGAAGGGACGAGAGGAGTCGGATGGTCTCGTTGTACCGCAAAGCCGTCGAAAGGCGGCCTCAACCGTTGGGGCGACCCGACGGGGAGGGAAGGGACCACGGCCAGAGAAGTGGCAGAGCAGCTTGAACTGATCCTCGAGACAGCCGAGAGCCCGAAAGGGGACGACGGCGGAAGGGACAGGGGCCGACCCCAGCCTCAACCGCGCGCGGTGCCGAAGTCGAGGAGCACGACAGGAAGAGCCCTGACCGCGATGACGATCGAGGAGGTGGCGCGAGAAGAGAACCTGAGGGAGGCGTTTCGGAAAGTGGCGTCGAACGACGGTGCCCCGGGACCGGACCGGCAGACGGTGGAGCAGGTGCAGCAGCGCCTGGATGCCATCGTGCCGGTGTTGAGCCGCGAACTGACGACGGGGAATACCGACCGGGAGACATCCGGAGGGTATGGATCCCGAAGACGGGAGGCGGCGAAAGGGGCCTTGGCATCCCGAACGTGATCGATCGGATCGTGCAGCAGGCTGTGGCGCAGGTGCTCAGTCCGCATTACGAGCCGACGTTTCACCCGAGTAGCCATGGTTTCCGGCCGGGCAGGAGCTGTCACACGGCGATCGCCGAAGCGAAGCGGCATCTGGAGGAGGGCTACGGGATCGTGGTGGACCTGGATCTGGACAAGTTCTTCGATCGGGTTCACTGGGAGCGGTTGCTGGCCCGGCTGGGGAAGCTGGTGAAAGATGACCGGCTCATCGCCTTGATCCGACGGATGTTGAAAGCGCGAGTGGTGATGCCGGACGGAGTGGTGGTGACGACGGAAGAGGGGACCCCACAGGGCGGGCCGCTCTCGCCGCTGCTGTCGAACATCGTGCTCGACGAGCTCGACTGGGAGCTTTCGAGACGAGGACACCGCTTCGTGCGCTATGCCGATGACCAGAACATCTATGTTCGCAGTCAGCGGGCAGGCGAAAGGGTGATGGCCAACGTCAGGGACTTCATCGAGCGCAAGCTTCGGCTGAAGGTAACCTGGCCAAGAGCGCCGTGGCGAAACCAGAGGAGCGGCACTTTCTAGGGTTCCGGCTCAGGCGCGATCCTGAGGACGGGGCCGTGGAGGTGGACTTGTCGAAGCGTTCGAAGGAACGCGTGGACGAGAAGATCCGCCACAAGACGCGACGGAACCGGGGGCAGTCGCTGTGGGCGACGCTGCGGGAGCTGAACGAGTACCTTAAAGGCTGGATCGGGTTCTTCTGGATCGTGACCGGAGAGACAGCGGAACGAACGCTACGAAATCTGGATGCCCACATCAGGCGCCGACTCCGTGCGGTGCTGCTGAAGCACTGGCGGAGCAAGCGCTCGATCGCGCGCCGACTCATCAAGCTCGGGTGTCCACCGAAGAAGGCCTGGCGAACGGTCTACGAGGGGCGACGACGCCTCTGGGACCTGAGCCGAACTGCGGCGGTGCAGAAGAGTCTCCGAAACGAATACTTCGAAAAAGCGGGGACTGTTCTCGCTGACGGCATGGCACGGACAGAGGTGGGCACGAGAGCTCGCCCCGGTACAGCTCAATCTGGGGCTGGAACTGGGATAGCTGCGGGGGCGCAAGCCCTGGCACCGGCATAAGGGCTTCGGCCCCGACCCCGGTGTCCCGAAGAGCCGGATGTGAGATCCACAAGTCCGGTTCCGTGGGAGCTGGGGGAGGGCAACCTCCCCTGGCTACCCGACCCGGGTTAGACGCCCCGGGCGGGCGGACGGGCCCGATGATGCGAAGCCCTGTAGAGGTGCTTCTCATCGGTGGCGGTGAAGCCGTCCACCGCGAAGGCTTCGCTCTCGTTAGTCGGGCCACCCCGAGACCAAAGAGCACGTTTATCGGTGGCCGTGAGCAAGGGCAGAACGCGGAAGGACTCTGGCTCTGCTTCAGGGATGCACTCGCTGCCGAAGTAGATGGAAGCGCCGATTCGGAAGTAGCCTCTCCCCAACGAGAGCGGATCAGACACGTACGGACCAATGACGACGCCACCAAACCCGAAGAGGCGCTGTCCGTCGGTGGCGAAGTCGTCTCCGAGCGCTCGGAAAGCTGCTGGATCAGCATCGAGGATCGCCTGGCCGTTGAAATAGGCGCGGGAGCTGTCCCGCGCCCAGCCCGTCTGAAGGACGACGAACGATCGGGCATCGGCGCCGGTGACTGAGCCGTTTAGGTAGTAAACCCGCTTAGCGTCCCACACATACTCCGGCGTAGCACCGCGAAGGCCTTCGAGTTCAAGGCGCCCAAGGCGGAACCAGAAATGGTGGAGGTGACGGCTCAAGAAGAAGAAGCCCCCGGCGAGGTGTCGGAAACTGGATGGAGTGATGGCGTAGGTCTTTGATCCGCGCTCGTCGTAGAAGACGATGAGCGTGTCGGAAGAGTAGGCGAGTGCCTGGCCGAACTCGTCGATCGGAATGGTGAACCGGTCTCGGTACCCTTCCGCAAGGACGAGGCGATTGTCGGCGATCGTGAAGAGGGTCGTCATAGGGTGCGTCTAACCGTGGCATCAGCGGCGAGCGTAGCGAGTCCGCTGCATGCCGGGTTAGATGCTATGAAAAGAGGGACGCCGCTGTAACGATTCGGCTCTCAGATCTCTTGGCAGGGAAAGGAGAGGAGACATGGCACAGACGGCGTCCCACAAGAAGCATATCGCTGCAGAGGAACGACTCTATGTCGCTTTCGAGCTCGGGTGGACGAAATGGAAGCTGGGGTTCTGCTCGAGGCTGGACGAGAAAGCGTGGGTCACGACGATCGACGCTCGGGACATCGGAGGGATGAAGAAGACGATCGCGAAGGCCCGAACGCGATTCAAAGTGAGTGCAACGTGCCCTGTGGCGTCGTGCTACGAGGCCGGGCGGGACGGCTTCTGGCTGGATCGCCTGCTGAAGCAGATGAGCGTCGAGAACGTCGTCGTGGATTCAGGATCGATCAAAGTGGATCGCCGAGCGCGGCGAGCGAAGACCGATCGTCTGGACGCTGAGGATCTCGTGACGATGCTGGTGCGTTACGTCTCGGGAGAGCCGAAGGTCTGGCACGTCGTGCGCGTGCCGAGTCCGGAGCAAGAGGACGCCCGGCATCTGCAACGAGAGATCCGATCGCTGAAGAAGGAGCAGACGCGGATCGTGAACCGCGTGCGGGGCCTTCTCGCGAGTCAGGGAGTGTCGGTGAAGATGGGGCGACGGGGCCTGCTTGTGCCGCTGGAGTCGCTGCGAACCTGGGACGGATCGCCTCTCCCGCCGGGGCTGACGCTGCGAGTGGACCAGGAACTGTCTCGTCACGTGGTAGTTCACGAACAGATGCTGGCTCTGGAGGCCCAGAGACACCGGGGGATCCAGGAAGAGGGCAGCGCGAACGCTGCGATGAGCCAGCGCCTGATGGAACTGAAGGCGATCGGGGAAACGACTGCCGAGACCCTGACGCGCGAGGTCTTCTTCCGGAACTTCAAGAACCGGCGCCAGATCGGGTCGTACCCGGCTTGACGCCGTCGCCATACCAGAGCGGTGACATGTCGCATGAATCGGGGATTAGCCGTGCCGGGAACCGGCACCTGCGAGAATCATCGTAGACGTCGCCTGGGACTGGCTCCGCTACCAGCCGCAGAGCACGCTGGCACGCTGGTACCAGAAGCGGTTCGGATCGGGAGGCCCGCGAATGCGGGAAGATCGGGATCGTCGCGCTGGCGCGGAAGCTCCTGATCGCCCTCTGGCGCTATGCCGAGTTCGGCGTCCTCCCGCAACGGGCTCAGCGGAAGGCCCTGGCCGCCTGAAGAGGAGAAACCCGACGAGATCATGAGCCACTGCTGGATGCACCCGCCCGAGAACGCAGCCTGGTCGGCCACTACGGACGACCGAAGGTTAGAAGGGGCGGTTGACCAAGAGCTTCCTCTACGCGCTTTCGCGTACAGCATTTTGTGTTCGGCCTGGCCGACACGGATAGAAGGTTGTCCGAGGGCCCCGCGCCCCGGCTCCCAAAGGAAGCTGCCAGTTCGTGGGATCGACACCAGAGATCTCTTAGAAGAAGGAGAATGGAGAACGGCCGGCGCGCAATCTGCGAATCTACTTGACGGCGGGCCCTTCATAGAAGGCCGAATCGGGGACGGCAGGAATGGAGAACAGTGTGTCCGACACGGCGTCTAGTGGGACCTCCTGTCGGAGCCGAATCCAGCCGTTTTGAAGACGCATAGGCGGAAGGAACGGAGGGGCGGCGAAGCCATCGGTCAGAGCCTTGGCGCGGTCAAAGTCGCCGAGGAAGCCAACGAGGCGATAGTTCTGGTTCCACTCAAGCGCCCACGCCCAGAGAGTGGCCCTGGGATCCCGACGGATCATGGCTTTGAAGTTGCCTGAGGCTGTGACTGCGTGGAAGCGGGGCAGCCACGAGTCAACCGCCTTCATGAACGAGACGAGCCTCGCGTTACCCCAGTCGGCCTTGGCGGCTAGCCAGAAGTGAATGTAGTCGCCGAGCCAGAAGCCGCCGGTTGCGGAGGCGTCTTGGTACGTGATGCAGTAGAAGAAGGCGCCTACGTGGTAGCGCGCAAGAGCAAAAGCCCTGTCCTGGTCAAGCTGAGGTGGCATGACGAGGCCAACGGTCGCGTCCAGGCCGGGGCCGACGGGAACCTTGAGCGAGAGTTCCTCGTGGCTTACGACGACGGGCCGCCCTGTCGTGCGACTCACACTTCTGCGTCCCTTTCGCTGGGCCTCCTCGATGAAGTAGGCATCGCTAACCGGGTGCTGGCCGGCGGCGTCGGGCGCCATCGTGATGGCTGAGATGTCATCCTCGAGCGCGGACTTCGCGTTGTTGCAGGACCGACACGCGTTCGCAATGACATTCCAGCAGCCCGCCAGGCTTCCTTTCGGTACGAATCGCCTGCCAACGACGTGTTCGCGCGTGTCGTCGTCACGGAACTGCGATCCGCAGTACAAGCAGCTGGCGTTTGCCAGACGGAGGACGCGGTTCGGCGGAAGGTGATGAAGCATCGCTTTCGGGTCCGTAATGTGAGTGGGGACGTGCGGTGCGCGGCCTAACCGGGGCATCAGCGGCGAGCGTAGCGAGTCCGCTGCATGCCGGGTTAGACGGCGTTGCCCGGGTTTGTCCGGAAGGTACCAGCGGCAAGGAACATCCACCCGTAGAAGTACTCCTCGACTATGAAGTCCTCAAGGTGCTCTGCGGCAAGGTGCCGAGGCTCAGTGTTCATGCCTGGTGTGGTGGGGAGAGAGAGCTTCGTCATGGCGAGGTTGAGCGCGGAGTTCAACAGCCAGCCGAAGCGGCGCTTGGATACCTTGCTTCCAAAGAGCACAACCCGTGCCCCTTGGCGAAGATGCGGCGTCAGTAGCGCAAGCGATGCCTTCGAGGCATAGACATCTGGAGCCGCAAACATGAGCAGGCCGTCGTACAGTCCTATCAGGCGCGCCTCATGCGCGCTGGCCAAGTCGACTTCGACAATGCTCCAGTCGTACGCCGCCGCACGATGCCTGGCATGAGCTGCGGACATCAGTCAGTGCTTCCTGGTGTTCTCGGTGTGCCCTGTCGGATCTGAGAACCTCGCGACGGCTGGCGGTCACGTGACCGGCCGGATGGAGCCTACTTTGTGTGCGTCGTTAGGCCTGGCAATGCCTCCTCATCGGATTCGTTTCCTTGTTCGCACTTAACATACCCCGCAGTCGCAGAATTCGTCATTATGCAGAATGTGAGCCAATGATGACGCATGAACACATCGTCGTAGGTGACGCGCCCCCATGCATAAATGGTCAACTTCCGTTCCGCCCGCAGGTACTCGTCGACGCTAGTCGAGCTGAGCGTTCTAGAGAGCGAGAATCCCGTGCCGGGAAGCACAAATGCGTGACTCGCGGACGCCCCCGGATCCATCGGAAGGAGAGCTCTGTTACTACGTAGCTTGGCTGGCAAGTGAAAGTCCGGGGGGCACTGAACCATGTTGATAGTGCCGGTGAGGTTCGTGGCGGGTGTCTTGCCGCCGTTGCGGAACTCTACCGTCACTTCGAGGGCTTCGCCACGGGTCGGCAGATCACCTTCGAAAGTTGCGACGCCTATCCATGGGCGTTGATCGAGACGTGTGGCAATCCTAACGATCTCGCTCTGTGCCCTGGTCTCGGCGAGTGCGTCGGAGGAGAGCTTGAGCTGGCTGCCAATCGCCTCTCGATTGTCGCGCACCGCCTGCTGAGCTGCATTGGCGGAGGTCTCCGCGGCGACTACCGCGCGCTCCGTCAAGCGCTCCGCAGAGACGGCGGCCTTCGAACCATCAAACGCAGTCTTCCAAGACAGGCCGAGAGCAACAAGGGCGACTGTCGCACCCGCTACTACTGAGACTAGGTTTAGCGTCTCCCGTCTGCTGAGCCTCTTTCGAAGGTCCGCCAGTTCCTTGGTTGGAGTGGAAGCGTTGTCGGTTGCGCCGTTCTCCGACGCCGGACGTTGTGTCATGGTTGTAAGCCTGTAGGAGGCGGTGAAGGCATGCTCCGCCGCGGGTCGGTGGAAGCCGAAGTGCGCTGAAGGGAGAGGCCGGGCGCCGCCTAACCGTGGCATCAGCGGCGAGCGTAGCGAGTCCGCTGCATGCAGGGTTAGCCCGCTGGCGGAAGGAGAGTGCCGATGAAGCGGCACAGGTCTTCGTGGTCGTCGGGTTTAAACGCGGACAGGAGCGGTAGGACCGTCTCGACCACGAGCAGGGTCGAGAGGTTGGCGGTCATGCTTGTGTGAGTGGAGAACTTTGGGTTGAGTTGCAGTTCCCCTTCTCGGCCGCGGATCCAGAGCTCATAGGCCGGGGTGGGATGCACGGCGGAGGAGAGGTGACCGTAGAGGTCGTCGTAGTAGCGAGCCCGGTTGATGGCTACGCAGACCTCTCGGAGGCGCGGGTTATCTGGAATCCCGTTGCGACTGCGCTGCGACGGCACGAGCTTCCAGCACCAGGAATAGGGGTGCGTGGGATGGTAGTTAGCCCGCACCGTTGCCAGCGCGTTGGCATTCTCCGCCAGGAGCTCGGGCGCGACGCCGCTGTCTGGTCCGACCTTGCTGCGTTGAAGAAGAATGAAGTCTTCAAAGAGCTTCGCACGCCCTTCGATGTCGGCGGCGAGAACCAACTGTAGGTGTACGGCGGTCTCGAGAAGACTGCGGAAGACCGAAGCGGCCGGACCCGGATAGCCCTCGGCGAGCAACACGCAGATGCCTGACGTGAGATCCGCGAGCTTTGCGTAGAGCGTGCGGACACCCCGAGGGGCGACGGCAGGAATCTGGCGCTCCACGAGATACCGGAGGAAGACGTTAATATTGATGAGGTGCTGCAGCGGAACCGCGAAAGCGGTCCGCCCCTCCTTGAGTTCCCGTGCGGCATCGGCGCCCACTGTGCGGGCCGTCGCCGCGAGTTCAGCCGGGTAGTCGCGACTCATAGGTTCCTTTCGAGTAGGCCAAGTGCCTGCAAGAGCGGGCTAACCGCAGCATCAGCGGCGAGCGAAGCGAGTCCGCTGCATGCCGTGTTAGGCGCCGACTGTTACCACAGTGCTAGCGGCAAGATGCGGGCTGTTCGTTCGCGCGGCCCAGTCTGCGTGACGGACTCGAGAACCGCGAAGAGCCGAACCGATTCGACGGTGCAGTCGACGCTGGGATCGTCGACGCAATGCTGAAGGTGGGGCCCCAGCTGCTGCGGCTTAAGCGCCCCTGTGAACGACACCGCGAGAGGTGTCTTTACAGCCGCTACGAGCATTGGAGAACGCGAACCCGGCTGCACCACGATCGAAACGGCGCCCGTGAAGAAGATGACTCGGCGAGCCGTAAGGTGGAGCATCTGCTGCTCAAAGAGCTCGATCTCGGAGTCCTCAAGCTGCCGCTGCTGCTCGGGCGTCAAGACTACCTTTCGCTTCGCTAGACCTTCGAGAAGGTTCTTGAACTCGAAACCCGCCGAGTAACTCTCCGTGAAATCCGGTGTTGCGGGGTCTTTGGAGAACTTCTCGATCAGGCGGGATGCCGCAAGGGGCGCCGTTAGAGGAGGCGCCATGCGCGTGATGGTCGCTTCCTCCGTGGCCTTGCGCTGCGCGCTCAAGGACCCGGCACCAGGAACTGCCGCGGTAACACCCACCTGCTGTTCGGCGCCGACCTTGCTGGTATCCGAAGTAAGGGCGGGAGCGCTGAACAGCACCGCGTATTGATCCAGGATCGTCTCCCGGTCCAGATAGAGGAAAGTCCCCGAAGTAGGTGGGACGACGGATCGAGGGAAGAGCGGTTCGGAAAACTTCCTCTCGAGGGCCTCCCATCTTCGGCGCATCTCGGCCTCGGTCCAGTACTCACCGCGAACGAAGAACAGGCTCAGAAGCACTAGGACCGAGGGCACGAGCGCCGCAAGAAGGACCGTAGTCCGAGGAGGCACGAGAAGGCGACCATCTTGGGACGCGAGCGAACGGCGACCCAGATAGAAGACGAGGACGATGAGAAGGAACAGAACGAAGCCGAGCAGAGCCGCGCCAAGGGGTCCGAAAGAGGTCACCTGAGCGAAGAGAAGTGCGAACGCCTCGGTCCAGAATGCCGCCTCGAAGAGCCCTCCCCGGAGAAGAAAGGTCTTCCACCAGATCGGGAATGCGGCAGCACCGACGATGAAATAGCAGGCGGCCGCCACCAGGCACCATTGCCCTAGAGCGGATAGCGTGGCCCAGATGGATCGGGTTGTCGATGTGCGGAGTTCCATTGAGCCTCACTTTGTGGATTGCGACAACGCTGGAGGTGCCTAACCGACTATTAGACAGCAGGGGGGTGTCGGAACGGCACGGATTCGCTGCCTTCGCCGTCCCCGTCGCGCGGCAATAGACGTCATTTGGAGCAGTGTAATCCGGGACCTCCAGAAGGAATCCCGGATGACCACAGCAATTGCCGCCATCTATCCTGTTTTCGCGGGCGACAGGATAGACGGCCGAAAAGAGAACTCGTCCCGAAAAGCGATTTCGTGGAGCTGGAGGGGTCCGGAGGCGGCTGCGCAATTCCCGGTGACGCTTCCCTGGGCAGGGAGGTGGGGGAGCTGGAAGGGGCGGAGCCGGGGCTGCTCGGGCCGGTCCGGGGATCGGCCGGCGCCAAGGGGAACTCCCAGAGGAACGCCACGGCGCTGGCCCGTCTGATTCCTTCGGCGACCGCGAGGGGGGACCGGGGCTCTGGGAGACGCTCGGGTCGAGAGGGGACGGAGCGGGCCGGAAGAGTCGGGGAATTCGAAACGGAGGTGTCGAAAAAGGGCTGGTGCGATAGCTTATAAGTGATTGTGTGTGAATGGTTTGGGTTTGTCGAAATGCCCCGCCACTCACACTCCGTGCCCTTCGGTGGCAGAGGCCGAATCGGTCTGCGCGTTTCGCCGGTGGGCCGGATTCGAGTCATTTCCTGAGACGAGGGACGCGGAAACGGATCGACGGAGAGAGCCCGGGGGCAGCCGAAGTACGGAGCGAAAGAGGGGGTCCCGTAGCTAAGCTGCGCGAGAGGCCTGGAACTACAACAGGGGGAACGAAGATATTTTTCCGGCCCTGTTAGGGGTGGGCTCGGACGGCCGTGGTGAAATGCCCTGTGGTCAACGGGTCCCCTGGAGCGCGATTCCGGACGGCGGCGATCCTTCTGGCGCTGGGCGTCTTGGCGACCGCCGGGTTCGCTCGCGCGCAGGAGGAGACGACCGACGCGGATGCGTCGGTCCTGGGGCGGACGTTCGCGGGCCGGCTGCAGGCGCACGAGCCGATCTACTTCGTCTACGGAACCGGGCCGGAGGCGGCGAAGTTCCAGTTCAGCTTCAAGTACAGGATCGCGGAGCTGGGCGCCAGGAGCCCGGCAAAGACGCGAAGCAGCCTGCAGCTCGGCTACACCGAACGGTCCCTGTGGGACGTCGATTCCGTCTCCAGCCCGTTCTACGACACGAGCTACATGCCGGAGCTCTTCTGGGAGTGGATCAAGATCCCGCCCGGGACGCAGCGCGGCGTTTCGTTCAACGCGGTGCAGGCCGGCTTCAAGCACGAGTCGAACGGGAAGGAAGGGGCCGACTCCCGCAGCGTGAACATCGTCTATTTGCGCACCGGCTTCTTCGTCGGCTCGGTGGACGGCTGGCACTTCGTCTTTTCCCCTGAAGTCTGGGCCTACGTCGACGACGGGGACGACGTCGCCGAGTACCGCGGCTACGGCAAGCTGCGCGGGACGTTCGGGAAGGCGGACGGCGGGAACCTCAAGGTGACGGGAATGGCGGGGAAAGGCTTCGACCACCGCTCCGTCCAGCTCGACCTGACGGTCCCGGTCCACATCGGCTTCCTCGACATGTCGATCTTCGTCATGGCGCAGTACTTCAACGGCTACGGGGAAAGCCTCCTCGCGTACGACCGGAAGACGGAGTCGGTGCGGTTCGGTTTCGCGGTCGTCCGCTGAAGAAAAGGGCCGCGGGATCTCTCCCGCGACCCTCGCCGTGACGGTGGTCTTCCCGATCGTCATCGGCTTCCGGGTTCTCCCCGCGGTGTAGGATTCCAAGGCTGGCGGCCGAGCGTTGTCTCACGGCGTCCGGCCCCCTCCTGAGGAGGAAGAAGTGATTCGAAGCGCGACCCTCCCGGTGCTTCTGCTGCTTTCCGCTCCGATGCAGGTGGCACTGGCGAGCGATCCGGCCTCACCCGCTGGCGAGAGCCTCGGCTCGCTGCGGCTCGACAGCGTGCAGACCCTCGCGGCCTCCCCGATGGTCAACCGCTTCCTCCAGGCCGTCCGGGCCGACAAGTTCCAGGTGACTCCGGGAGGCCTCTTCAAGCCCAATGTCCTCCAGATGGTCTGCCTCGGGCTCATCACGTCGTGCAACGGCAACAACAGCAGCAACCCCTACCTCGTCGTCTCGGTGCCGGAGCCGGGAAAGCCGTGGATCCCGACCCGGCCCGACCTCCTCTTTGCGATCCGACAGGACGAGGCGATCGTCCTCATCGGCAGGACCCCCCCTCCGCTCGCCTACTTCAGCTTCCGGACCTTCAGCTTCAACAGGTGGGTGGAGCGCGAGTCGCTCCGCCGGAAGGTCTTCCCGAGCCTCGGCGACCCGAACAACATGCTGACCTTCAACACCCTGGGCAAGACGAGGGGAGATCCGTTCGACCGGGCGTTCGTCCTCGCGATCGTCTCGGACAGGGGGACCGAAGTGCGCGTTCGACGGGCGCTCAAGATCGCGGGCTTCCCCGACGCGATCATCAACACGGACGTCATCTCCCCGAACATCGCCCGGATGAGCTCGAAGGAGAACGGGGACCCCGATCTCGCGAAGGACGACGACTTCACCGGGATCATGAGGTTCGCGCTCTGGGACTACGGATTCGAGGAGGCCGGCGCGGCATACCTCGCGCAGCCCCCCGTGGCCGTCTTCCGGCTGACGCCCGACCCGAGGACGGAGAAGGCGAAGTACCTTCCGCTTCCCGTCGAGAGGCTGCGTCCGAGGGGAACGGGACAGACGGAGCTGGACCTGACTCCGGAGGTGGCCTCGCTGCGAAAGGCCATTGCCGCCAGGTACCCGGAAATGAAGGGGGACGACCTCCGGCCCGCGACCTGGCTCGAGGAGAGCTTTGTCGGCCTTCAGAGGGACATCGACGTTCTCGGGGAGAGCCGGGACACCGTCTATCTCCGCAACGAGGGGACGTTCAGCCTCGCCGACGACGAGTTCGCGATCGTGTACGGCGTCAACCACGAGAGGACCGGGAAGGCCACCTACTCGAACTTCGCGGTCTACGACGCGTGCAACGCCTGTCCCTACGCCAGCGAGAGCAGCCGCCGCTTCGCCGGGAGCGCGATCGACTTCTTCCCCGATCCAAAGGCGAGGCCCACGCACGTGGACAGCCTTTACGCGTGGAAGGTGGCCCGGAACTGTGGTGGAGACCCGAACTGCACGACGGTTCCGGTCCCGGTCGACGGCTGCGGGCAGGGGATCGCGAAGGCCGGGCAGATGTTCGTCGGGTTCCGGGCGTACGTGGAGCCCGAGACGAAGATCGGGCCCGCTTTCTCGGAGCTCTACTACGACCGCGTCGTCAGGTTCACGCCCGAGGTGCCGGTGATCAGCGGCCTCATCCTCTCGGTGAACGGGACGGCGCTTTCCGGGAACGAAGTGCCGGCCGGGACGACCGTCGACATCGACTTCGACGTGAAGCCGGGCGCGAGCTCGGGGAGCCTCACCTGGACGGCCGGCATCAAGGGGGACGACGGCTGCGGCGAGCTGACGCCGGCCTCCGGGACGCCGGACGCGAAGGATCACGTGACGACCCACCTGAAGGTTCCCGCGGCGCAGCTGTCGACGCTGTCCATCCTCCTCGACGCGACGGACGCCAGGGGTCGCCGGGCGAAGACCGTTGGGTTCCAGGTGAAGTACAAGTCCAGGTAGGTGCGGACGAAAAAGGGCCGCGGGATCTCTCCCGCGGCCCTCGAAAGAGCAGAGGCACCCGTCCGGGGAGCCCGGCCCCCGGGAAGCGCCGTCGTTACGCCCGCGGTGCCGTCGCCTCGACCGCCGCGTACTCCGGCAGCTCGTCGAACTGGAGGTAGCGGTAGATCTTGTCGAACTTCGGGGCGATCTTCTCGGCGTAGACGGCGAAATACTCCGCCACGGTCGGGAGGCGTCCGAGCGTCGCCGCGACGGCGCCGAGCTCGGCCGAGCCGAGGAACACCTTCGCCCCGTCGCCCATCCGGTCGTCGAAGTTCCGGGTCGACGTGGAGAAGACGGTCACCTTCTCGGGCACGCGCCCCTGGTTCCCCATGCAGAGGGAGCACCCGGCCATCTCGATCCGCGCGCCGACCTGGCTGAAGGTCGAGAAGTAGGCCTCCTCCTTCAGCTGCTGCTGGTCCATGCGCGTAGGCGGGCAGAGCCAGGTGCGGACGAGGCCGCTGTTCTTCCCGCCTTTCCAGATCTCCCCGGCGGCGCGGAAGTGGCCGATGTTCGTCATGCAGGAGCCGAGGAAGACGTCGTCGATCTTCGTCCCCTCGACCTCGGTGAGGACCTTCACGTCGTCGGGGTCGTTGGGGCAGGCGAGGATCGGCTCGGTGATCTCGTCGAGGTCGATCTCGACGACGGCGGCGTACTCGGCGTTCCTGTCCGCGCGGAGGAGCGAGGGGGAGGCCAGCCACGCCTCGACGGCGTCGATCCGGGCCTGGAGCGTCTTCGGGTCGCCATAGCCGTCGGCGATCATCTTCCGCATCAGGGCGGCGTTGGAGCGCAGATACGTGGCGACGCTCGCCTCGGAGAGGTCGACGGTGGCGGCCGCGGCGCTCCGCTCGGCCGCGGCGTCGGTCAGCTCGAACGCCTGCTCGACGGTCAGGTCGGGCAGCCCCTCCATCTCGAGGATCCGGCCGTTGAAGACGTTCTTCTTGTTCTTCTTCGGCACGGTGAGGAGGCCCTGCCGGATGGCCCAGAGGGGGATGGCGTTGACGACGTCGCGGAGCGTGATGCCGGGGCGGAGCTTCCCCTTGAAGCGGACGAGAACGCTCTCGGGCATGTCGAGCGGCATGAAGCCGAGGGCGGCCGCGAAAGCGACGAGGCCCGACCCGGCCGGGAAGGAGATCCCGATGGGGAAGCGGGTGTGGCTGTCGCCGCCGGTCCCGACCGTGTCGGGGAGGAGGAGGCGATTGAGCCAGGAGTGGACGACGCCGTCGCCCGGGGCGAGCGACACGCCGCCGCGGACGCGGATGAACGGCGGCAGCGCCTGGTGCATCCTGACGTCGGCCACCTTCGGGTAGGCCGCGGTGTGGCAGAACGACTGCATCACCATCGGCGAGAGGAACTTCAGGCAGGCGAGCTCCTTCAGCTCGTCCGCCGTCATCGGGCCGGTGGTGTCCTGCGAGCCCACGGTGGTCATCGCCGGCTCGTAGAAGCCGCCCGGGAGCGCGCCGATGTTGTCAGGGTAGCCGCAGGCGCGGCCCACCATCTTCTGCGCGAGCGTGTAGCCCTGGTCCGCCTTCGGCTCCGGGTTCTTCGCCCTCACGAAGACGTCGCTGGCCGGAAGGCCGAGGGCGGCCCGCGCCCGGTCGGTGAGGGCGCGGCCGATGATCAGGGGGATGCGGCCGCCGGCGCGGTACTCGTCGGGGAGCGTCTCGGGCGAGAGCCTGAACGTCGAGATCACCTCGCCGCTCTCGCTCCTAACCTCGCCCTTCACCGTGTCGATCACGACGACGTCGCCGGTCTTCAGCTTCGTGACGTCGGTCTTGATCGGCAGGGCGCCGGAGTCCTGGGCCGTGTTGAAGAAGATGGGGGCGATGACGCCGCCCAGGAGGACGCCGTTGCGGCGCTTGTTGGGGACGCAGGGGATGTCGACGCCCGTGTGCCAGAGGACGCTGTTGCAGGCGCTCTTGCGCGAGGAGCCGGTCCCGACCACGTCGCCGGCGAAGGCGACCTGGAAGCCCTCCGCGCGGAACGCGGCGATCGTGGCGAGGCCCTGGGGGAAGCGGGTTTTGCCCATGGCGAGGGCGTGGAGCGGGATGTCGGGGCGGGTCGAGGCGTCGCCGGCGGGGGAGAAGTCGTCGGTGTTGATCTCGCCGTCGACCTTGAAGACCTTGACCTTGATCTCGGCGGGGACGCCCGCCCGCGAGGTGAACCACTCCGCGGCGGCCCACGACTCGAGGACCTTCCGGGCCGCGGCGTTGACCCTGGCCAGGGCGGCCACCTGGTCGAAGGCGTCGTAGACCTGCGTGGTGGCGGCCAGGGCCTGGGCCGCGCCGTCGGCGAGCTCGGGGTCCGCGAGCGCTTCCAGGAGCGGCGCGACGTTGTAGCCGCCGAGCATGGTGCCGAGGATGCGGACGGCGTCCTTCCTCGAAATGACGGGCGAAGCGGCGGTGCCGCGCACGATGCCGGCCAGGAAGGCGGCCTTCACCTCGGCCGCCGGGTCGACGCCGGGCGAGACGCGGTTCTCGAGGAGGTCGAGAAGGAAGGTCTCCTTCCCGGCGGGGGGAGCCTCGAGGAGCTTGCAGAGCTCGCGCGTCTGTCCCGGGTCGAGCGGCTTGGCCGGGATCCCGAGCTCCATCCGCTCGGCCACGTGGGTCAGGTAGGCATCGATCACGGTCGTCTCCTTAGTCAGTGGGCTGCGCGCCGGTTCCCGGTTCCGCGGGTGCGGATCGGCGCGCATTCTCCCTGACGAGCCCGCCGTGGGGCAATGGTCGTGCCGGGCCGGGCCTTTACGCCGTCATCTGCCGCAGCACGAACTGCAGGATGCCGCCGTGGCGGTAGTAGTCGACCTCGTTCGGCGTGTCGAGGCGGAGGGTGGCGGTGAAGCTCTTCTTCGTGCCGTCCGCGGCGGTTGCGGTGAGGACCTCAATGCCGGCGAGGTTCGAGCGGCGGATCCGCTCGAAGATGGGGCTGGAACCACCTAAGCCGAAACGACTTCGGCCCTTGTTGGCAGCGTAGCTTTCCGGCATTCTGCCTGGTGTCGAGGGTGTAGGGTCTCACCCGGACAGCCGAGCTACCCTTCGCCGAGTCGTTCGAACGGTTGATGTCCCGGAATGCGCCACGGACCTAATCCGACAGGGGGCCGATTGACCGCAAGGAACATGGATGTCTTCGCCCTGCGCGACGCCGTCGTCGATGAATATCAGCGGTTCGCGACGTCGTTCACGACGATCTTCGCGGAAGACATCCGGAGGCAGGTCGACGAGATCTACGCGAGGGCGCGCTACTGGCCAGAGCCGCTCATCCAGATCAATCCGAGCTTCCGGAAGACGACGACCGTCGAGAAGCTCGTGGCGAACGGAATGCTCGAAGCCGGCTGCGCCGAGATCTTCCGCAGTCCCGCATCGGCCGAAACCCCGAGGGGCGAGCCCCTCTCCCTCTATGCGCACCAGGAGCAGGCGATCGCCCTGGCATCGAGCGGCGAGACCTTCGTCGTCACGACCGGCACGGGCTCGGGAAAGTCGCTCTGTTTCTTCATCCCGATCGTCAGCGCGGTACTCGCCGAGATGGCGCGCGGCGGCGCGCGGCGGACGCGGGCCATCGTCATCTACCCGATGAACGCCCTGGCGAACAGCCAGGTGGAAGAGCTCGAGAAGTTCCTCGAGAATGTCCCCGGTCCGCGACCGATCTCGTTCGAGCGCTACACCGGCCAGGAAGACACCCAGACCCGCCGCCGGATTGCCGAGAACCCTCCCGACATCCTCCTGACGAACTTCATGATGCTCGAGCTCCTCATGACCCGCCAGGACGAGACCGACCGGCGTGTCATCGGAAACTGCTCCGGGCTCCGATTCCTCGTTCTCGACGAGCTACACACCTATCGAGGGCGTCAGGGCGCCGACGTCGCGCTCCTCGTCCGGCGCGTGAGGGAATGGCTCGCGCCGGAGGGTCTCCAGTGCATAGGCACCTCGGCGACGCTCGCGAGCGAAGGTTCGCTCGAGGAGAAGGGGCGCGTCGTCGCGCGCGCCGCGTCGAAGCTCTTCGCGACCGAGATCCCGGAGAGCAATGTCGTCCTCGAGACGTTGGAACGGGTCACGGCGCCTCTCGACGAGGCGACTCTCCTTGCCGCGATTCCGGCGGCCGTGGATGCTGGAATCGCCCGGAGCATTTCCGACGAAGCCCTGGGCAGGCATCCCCTGTCCGTCTGGGTCGAGACGCGGCTCGGGATCTCGTGGTCCGAAGGAGACCAGCGATGGCTCCGGGCGCGGCCCCGAACGATGAGCGAGGCGGTCCAGCTCCTCGGCCGGGAGTCGGGGCGGACCGTCGAGAAATGCCGGTCGGCCCTCAAGGAGCTCCTTCTCGTCTCCGGCGTTCCGGAGTCGGAGCGCACGGGTGTAGCGGGAGCGGGCTCGAAGAGCTTCTTCGCGTTCAAGCTCCACCAGTTCATCTCCGGCGCTGGCCACGCCTTCGCGACCCTCGAGCCGCCCGGCCGGCGGGTCGTTACAGTCGAAGGGCAGCAGTTCCTTCCCGGAGCGGCCGAGAAGCGGCTCTATCCCGTTCACTTCTGCCGGGAATGCGGGCACGAGTATCACCCCGTCCGCCTCGTCGACGACGAGGTGGGCCGGCTAGTCTTCTCACGAGACATCGACGACGCACCTCCGCCGCCTCGCGAGGAAGACGGACCTGTCGACGAGGCCGGGACCGAGAAGCCGGCCGACGGGCTCTTCGGTTTCCTCACGCTTCACGCGTCCGATCCCGAGTTCGCGTTCGAGGACCGAGACGACGACTACCCCGAGACCTGGCTCGAGTTCGACGCCTCGGGCAACCCCCGCCTCAAATCCCACTACCGGGGGGCCAGGGCTCTCCGCCAGCGGGTCGAGCCGACGGGCCGGATCGGCTCCGGCACCCCGGCCTGGTTCCTCCCGGGGCGGTTCCGGTTCTGCCTGCGCTGCGGCGCGACGCACACCGGCCCCGCTCGCGACCGGACCCGCCTCGCGTCGCTCTCGGCCGAGGGTCGCAGCTCGGCGACGACGGTCCTCGTCGGCAGCGTCCTTCGCTGGATGCACCTTGGGGACTCGGGCCTCGAGCTCCATAAGCGAAAGCTCCTCGGCTTTTCGGACAACCGGCAGGACGCCGCCCTCCAGGCTGGGCACTTCAACGACTTTCTCTTCGTGAGCCTCGTGAGGGCCGGCTTCCTCGGCGCGCTCCAGGCCGCCGGCGAGGAGGGTCTCCGAAGCGACGCGCTCGGCCTCGCCCAGCAGCGCGCCCTCGGGTTCGACCGACCGTCGCCCCAGGTCCGGTCCGAGTGGCTCCTCGAGCCAGAGCTTCGCGGGTTCCATCTCCAGGACGCCGAGTCGACGCTTCGCCAGGTCCTCTCCTACCGCGTGTGGTTCGACCAGCGCCGCGGCTGGAGGTACACCAACCCGAACCTCGAGCAGCTCGGGCTCGTCGAGGTCGAATACCTCGGGCTCTCCGACCTCGCCGCCGACGAGGCCGCGTTCGCCGAGGCGCCGGCGCCGCTCCGGGCCGCATCCCCGGAGGTCCGGACGGCCGTCTACCAGGAGCTCCTCGACCACCTGCGGAGGTGGATGGCCATCCGGAGCCAGGTCCTCGACCCCGCGATCGTCGACCAAATGATCGCGAAGTCGCACAGCCGTCTCAGGTCGCCGTGGGGATTCGGCGCCGACGAGAAGCCGCGCCGCGCCAGGTGGCTCCTCGTGGCGCCGCCATCGCGGCGCGACATGTCGCTCCGCGACGAGGACCTGATCGTACGTGGAGGGTCGCGGAGCGCCCTCGGCCGCACTCTTCGCTCCTCGAAGCTATGGGGAGGCAACGGTGCGGTCCGCGCGATGAAGGCGAAGGAGTTCGACGAACTCGTGGAGGCCCTTCTCGCCCTCGCCGAGAAGGACGGACTCGTATCCGGAGAGCCGACGCCCTTCGGCGTGAACGGCTGGCGGCTGAACGACGCGTGTGTGAGGTTTCGGATCGGACGGCCCAGGGAGAGCGAGAACGCCTTCTTCCTCGACTACTACGAGAATCTCGCGCGGCTGCTCCGAGACCCCGGGCATCCGCTCTTCGGCTTCGAGGCACGGGAGCACACGGCGCAGGTCGACGGGGAGAAGCGGGCGGTGCGGGAGAAACGCTTCCGCTTCGGGAAGAAAGAGCAGGACGAGCTGGCGGCCGACTCGAAGCGCCTGCGCGAGGTGGGCGAGGCCGGCCGTTTCCTGCCGGTCCTCTTCTGCTCGCCGACGATGGAGCTGGGCATCGACATCTCGGCCCTGAACGCCGTCTACCTGCGCAACGTGCCGCCGACGCCGGCGAACTACGCCCAGCGCAGCGGCCGGGCGGGCCGGAGCGGCCAGGCCGCGCTCGTCCTGACCTACTGCTCTTCCCAGGGGCCGCACGACCAGTACTTCTTTCGCGACCCAAAGGCGATGGTGCACGGCGAGGTGCGTCCGCCGCTGCTCGACCTCGCGAACCGAGACCTCGTCGACAGCCATCTCTCGGCCGTGTGGCTCGCCGCGACGGAGCAGGAGCTCGAGTCGTCGATCTCGAACCTCCTCGTCCTCGACACCTTCGAGAGGCCACTCCGTCCGGAGATCGCCACCGCGCTCGCGGAGCCGCGGCGAACGGACCAGGCCGTCCGGCGGGTGCGCGGGGTCCTCGACCTCCTCGAAGAGGATCTGACGACCGATAGGGCTCCCTGGTACCCGGGGCGGGACGCCTACGCCGCGGCCCTCGTCGAGGCCGCGCCGGCCCGGTTCGCCCAGGCGTTCGGCCGCTGGCGCGACCTCTTCCTCGCCGCCGAGCAGCAGCGCGACTCGGCGCGGCGCGCGATGGACGACTACGCCGCTCCCCAGCGGGAGAAGCGGGCCGCCCAGAGCCGGCACGCACAGGCCATCGACCAGATCGCCCTTCTCCAGCGCGGGTCGAGCGCCCTCTCGAGCGACTTCTACACCTACCGCTACCTCGCTACCGAGGGCTTTCTCCCGGGCTACAACTTCCCGCGCCTGCCGCTCATGGCCTACATTCCGGCTTCGACCGACGGCAAGGCGCGCCAGACCTACCTCCAGCGTCCGCGCTTCCTCGCCCTCTCCGAGTTCGGGCCCGGGAGCCTCGTCTACCACGAGGGGCGGGCCTATCGCGTCGTGCGCGCGCTGCTCTCGCTCGGCCAAGGGGACCCTGCCGCCGCGCAGGCCGAGCTGCCGACGAAGTCGGCCCGCATCTGCCGCGCCTGTGGCGCGGGCCACTTCAGTGCCGAGCCCTCGCTCTGCCACGCCTGTGGCGCCTCCCTCGGAGACGCGGAGATCGTGAACCACGTCTACCGGATCGAGAACGTCTCGACGCAGCCGACCGAGCGGATCACCGCGAACGACGAGGAGCGGCAGCGACAGGGCTTCGAGCTCCAGACGACCTTCGAGTGGGCCGTCCGCGATCACGCCATCGACGTTCGCCTCGCGGCGGTGGGCGACGCGGACGGAGACCTCCTCCGCCTCGCCTATGGTCCCGGCGCGACGATCACGCGCCTGAACAAGGGGCTGCGCCGCCGCGCGAATCGCACCCAGCTCGGCTACCGCATCGACCCCGTCTCGGGGACCTGGGCGAAGAACGAGGATGATGGGGGCGAGGAGCCCGACCCGGCCGTCATCCCCAAGCAGTGGATAGTCCCGAGCGTTCAGGACCGAAAGAACGCCCTCCTCGTCCAGCCCTTCGTGAAAGGGCTTACGCCCCTGTCCGCCGCCACGCTCCAGCACGCGCTCCTGCGTGGCATCGAGGTCCGCTTCCAGCTCGAGGAGGGGGAGATCCTGGCCGAGCCGATGCCGTCTCGCGACGAGAGCAACGGCTTCCTCCTCTACGAGGCGACGGAGGGCGGGGCGGGTGTCCTGACGCGGCTCGTCTCCGAGCCCGGCGCCTTCCGGGAGGTCGCCCTCGAAGCTCTACGGATCCTCCACTTCGACCTCGAACCCGAGGGATCCGAGCGGCCCGCCGAGGCGGCGCAGCTGGCAGACGTCCCGGGCACTGCCTGCGTCGCAGCCTGCTACCGCTGTCTCATGTCGTACTACAACCAGCCCGACCACGAGCTCCTCGACCGCCGGGATGCCGAGGCGAAGACGCTTCTCCTCCGGCTCGCAAGGGGAACGACGAGGAGCGCCGCGACCGCAGCCGTTGCGCCGGACGACGCGGCTTCCGGTCCCGCGGAACCAGAGGCAGCCACTCTCGCCGAGCTCTCCCGGCGTGGCCTCCCCGCGCCCGACGCCGAGCCCCTCGTCGAGGACGGCGTGCGGCTCCCGCTCGTCTGGCGCGAGCACTACGCGGTGGCCGTTCCCGCGGACCTCCCCGCCGAGGCTGTGGCCCGCCTCGAGGGCCTGGGTTTTGACGTCGTGAGGCTCGATGCCGACGCCGCGATCCCAGGCGAGGCGTTCCTTCGCCTCGCGGCCGCGCTGGGGCGCCCCGCTTGAGCGCCACGAGCTTCGGCCTCGGGAGCCTCGTCCGCGCCCGGGGGCGCGAGTGGGTCGTCCTCGCCGGGAGCGATTCGGAGACCCTACGCCTCCGCCCGATCTCGGGCTCGGAGGAAGACCAGACGGTCCTCCACCTCGCCCTGGAGAGGGAGGCGGTCACCGAGGCCACGTTCCCGCCCCCGGCGCTCCAGCAGCGCGGCCAGGACGCGGCGCTCCTCCTGCGCGACGCGCTTCTGCTCTCCCTCCGTCGTGGCGCCGGCCCGTTCCGCGGCTTCGGGCAGATCGCGGTCGAGCCGCGCGCCTACCAGCTCGTCCCGCTGCTCATGGCGCTCAAGCTCGACCCGGTGCGCCTGCTCATCGCCGACGACGTCGGCGTCGGCAAGACCATCGAGGCCGCGCTCATCGCCCGCGAGCTGCTCGACCGGGGAGAGATCGAGCGGACCACCGTCCTCTGCCCTCCTCACCTCGTCGACCAGTGGGTCTCCGAGCTGGAGGGGCGCTTCCACATCCGTCCCGTGCCCGTCACGGCGGCGAGCGCCGTCCGGCTCGAGCGGGGCCTTCCGCCGGGCGAGAGCGTCTTCACCGCCCACCCGCACACCGTCGTCAGCCTCGACTACATCAAGAGCGAGCAGCGCCGAGCCTGGTTCCTCGCCACCTGCCCCGAGTTCGTGATCGTCGACGAGGCGCACACCTGCGCCTCGACCGGCCAGGGGCGCCACCAGCGCTACGAGCTGCTGAAGGGGCTCACCGCCGACCGCAGCGGCACCTGGTGATGCTCACCGCCACGCCCCACAGCGGCGACGAGGCGGCCTTCTTCCGCCTCCTCGGTCTCCTCGACCCGTCATTCGAGCTGCTCGCCGACCTGGAGGGCGAGGAGCGAAACCGCCTGCGGGAGCGGCTCGCGCGCCACTTCGTGCAGCGCCGCCGGCCGGACATCGAGGAGTGGAAAGAGGGGACCCTCTTCCCGCGCCGTGAGACGAAGGAAGTTACCTACCTCCTGACGGGCGAATGGGAGCGCTTCTTCGAGGCCGTCCTCGACTACTGCGCCGCGGTCGTCGAGGCGGCCGCGGGGGACGAGCGTCGGGAGCGGCTCAACTTCTGGGGAACGCTCGCCCTCATGCGCTGCGTCGCTTCGAGCCCTGCCGCCGCGGTCCAGGCCCTCCGGACGCGCGCTGGCCTCGACGACGAGGGCCTCGAAGAGCTTCTGGCGATGCGCGTCTTCGACGGGCCGCCGACTCGCGCGCCCCCCGACGACGACGTCGAGCCGCCCGCCGGGACGCGACGACCCGGCGCTCGCAGGGCTCATCGCCCAGGCGGAGCGGCTCGCGGGGCAGGCCGGCGACCCGAAACTGAAGACGCTCTCCGACCACCTCGGCCCGCTCCTCGAAGAGGGCTTCAGTCCCGTCGTCTTCTGCCGCTACATCGCGACGGCCCACTACCTCGGACGCCACCTCGGCCGCCTCTTCCCGAACGTTACCGTCGGCGTCGTCACGGGCGAGCTGACGTCGGACGAGCGGAGGGAGAAGGTGAAAGAGCTGGGAGACGCCGAGTCGAGGCTCCTCGTCGCGACCGACTGCCTCTCCGAGGGGGTCAATCTCCAGGACCGCTTCGACGCCGTCGTCCACTACGACCTTTCCTGGAACCCGACGCGCCACGAGCAGCGCGAAGGCCGGGTCGACCGGTACGGGCAGCGGAACAAGGTCGTTCGCGCCACCCTCCTCTACGGCGCGAACAACCCCGTCGACGGGGCCGTCCTCCAGGTCATCCTCAGGAAGGCCGCGAAGATCCGCGAGGAGCTCGGTGTCCCCGTCCCCCTTCCGGACGACGGGGAGAAGCTCACCCAGGTCCTCCTCAAGGCCGTCCTCCTCCGCCGCCGGGGCGGAACCCCGCCCGACGACAAGGCGCAGCTCGACCTCTTCGAGAAGGGGCGGCAGGACGCCGCGAGAAGGCCAGGAGAACCGCACCGTCTTCGCGCAGCGACGCCTCAAGCCGGAGGACGTGCTGCCCGAGTGGAAGAAGGCGCTCGCCGCCGTGGGCGGACGGACGAGGTGAAGCGATTCCTGGGCGTGGCCTCGCCCGGCTCGGCGCCGGCCTCGAGCCCTCCGGCGCGGCTTCAAGGCGCCGCTGCACCGCTGCCCGCGGACGTGCGCGAGCGCCTGGAGCCGGAGGGGCTCTCGGCACCGTCTTCATCGACTTCGACGACCCGCCCGGGCCGCGCTGCCGCGTCGTGCAGCGGAGCCACCCGCTGGTGTCGGTGCTCGCCGAGACGCTGCTCGAACGCACCCTCGGCCAGCGCCGCCGACGGAGCGGAACGATCCGGGCGTGCTCGGCCGCGTCGGGTGCTGGGTCTCCGGCGGCATCCGCGCGGCGGACCTGGTCGTCTCCTGCGCTTCGCCACCAGCTCGTGAGCCAGCGGGGCCAGCAGCACACGACGCTGCTGGTCGAGGAGGCGACGGCCCTGGCGTGGACCGGCGGCCGCCCGAGCCCGTCGAAGGGCCGGAGGCGCTGGCCCTCCTCGTGCCGGCGCCCGTCGCCGACCCGCCGTCTCACGTTCGGGAGCGTTCGGTCCAGCAGGCACTCGCGCGCCTGGCGGAGCTCTCGCCGAGCCTCGACGAGCACGCCGGCGGCGCGCCCAGGCCCTTCTCGAGGACCACCGGCGCGTGCGGGAGGCCGCCGCCGCGCGCGGCAGCGTCTCCGTGTCGCCTCTCCTTCCCGCCGACGTCATCGGCCTCTGGGTCCTGCTTCCGAGGGTGGCGTAGGCGCGCGATGGCGACGAGAAAGGCCTCCCGCTCCACCGGTGTGACGATCGCCTTCGAGGCCCTCTCGATCGAAGGGGGCCTTCTCTCTCCCGAGTGGCTCTCGCGGGTCGCGCAGCGGGAGGCCCCCGACCAGGCGGAGGCGGACTACCGAGTCCCGAAGGGGCTCGGCCTGCGCGACGAGATCGGCCGCTTCTGGCGCATCGCCCAGGCCCACCACCGCGAGCTCGTCGTGGCCCGCGCCGCCGGTGCCCGGCAGAAGGAGCGCGCGGATCGCTTCGTCAACGGCCTCCTCTCCGAGAGCCTCGGCTTCGCCTCGCTCGCACCCGCCGCTCCCGTCGAGATCGGCGGACGGAGCTACCCGGTCGGTTTCGCGGCGCTCGGTGGCCGGGTCCCGGTCGTCGTCGGGCCGGACGGCGGCGGCCTCGACACCCTCGACCCCGGGTTCGGCGACGGGACCCGCCGCCGGAGCCCGTTTGGCCTCGCGCAGGAATTTCTCAACGCTGAGGAGGGCGCGCTCTGGGGGGTGGCCAGCGACGGCGCGACGCTTCGCATCCTCCGCGACAACGCCAGCCTCACGCGTCCCTCGTGGGTCGAGGCCGATCTCGACCGGATCTTCGCCGAAGAGCGCTACGCCGATTTCGCCGCTCTCTGGCTCCTCGCGCACGAGACCCGCTTCGGAAGACCGGGGCAGCCCGCGCGCGACTGCCCTCTCGAGGCGTGGCGCGAAGCGGGGCGCGAGGAGGGGACGCGGGCCCGCGAGCACCTGCGCGGCGGCGTCGAGGAGGCGCTCCTCGCCCTCGGTCAGGGTTTCCTCCAGCATCCCGCCAATGGCACGCTCCGTGCGGCGCTCCAGGGCGGCACGCTCGCCAAGCGCGACTATTTCCAGGAGCTCCTCCGACTCGCCTACCGCCTCATCTTCCTGCTCACGGTCGAGGAGCGCGGCCTGCTCCACCCCGACGGCGCCTCCGACGCGACGCGGAAGCTCTACGGCGAGGGCTACGGCCTGCGGCACCTTGCCGAGCGCTCGCTCCGCCGGAGCGCCCACGACCGCTACTCCGACCTCTGGGACGGACTCACGGTCGTCTTCCGCGGCCTCGCCGCGGGCGAGCCGCGCCTCGGCCTCCCCGCCCTCGCCGGGCTCTTCGCTCCGGACCAGTGCCCGAGCCTCGACTCCGCGCGGCTCGAGAACCGTCACCTCCTCCACGCCGTCTTCCGCCTCGCCTGGCTTCGCGAATCGACGGGCCTCTCGCGCGTCAACTGGCGCGACATGGGGCCGGAAGAGCTGGGGAGCGTCTACGAAAGCCTCCTCGAGCTCGTCCCGCAGGTGACGGAGGAGGCCCGCGCCTTCTCCTTCGCTACTGGGGCGGAGACGAAGGGGAACGCCCGGAAGACCTCCGGCAGCTACTACACGCCCGACAGCCTCGTTCAGGTGCTTCTCGACAGCGCCCTCGACCCGGTCGTCGAGGCGACGCTCGCGGCGCATGCCGGCGAGCCGCCCGCCGCCCAGACCGAAGCGCTCCTCGGTCTCTCGGTCGTCGACCCCGCCTGCGGCTCGGGCCACTTCCTCCTAGCAGCCGCCCGGCGCCTCGCCGTGCAGATCGCGCGCCTCGCGGCCGGGGGGACGCCCGCCGCGGCCGACTACCGCCGCGCCCTCCGGCAGGTCGTCAGCCGGTCGATCTACGGCGTCGACCTGAACCCGATGGCCGTCGAACTCTGCAAGGTGAGCCTCTGGATGGAAGCGCTCGAGCCGGGCCTCCCGCTCACCTTCCTCGACTCGCACGTCCAGCACGGCAACGCCCTCCTCGGAACGACCCCCGCCCTGATGGAGAAGGGGATTCCCGACGCCGCCTGGGATCCCATCGAGGGGGACGACCGGAAGGTGGCGAGCGCCCTCAAGAAGCGGAACAAGGCGGCAGGCGAAGGGCAGCGTTCGCTCGAGACGCTCTGGACGAACGCGGGCGAGGCTGAGACCGCCGAGCTGACGAGCGCCGTCGCCGCCCTCGACGCCGCGCCCGACGTCGACGCCGTGGGGTTGAAAGCGAAGGAGATCCGCTGGGAGGAGATCCGCGCCTCGAAGGCCTACCGCCACCAGCGCTTCGTCGCGGATGCCTGGTGCGCGGCGTTCGTCTGGCCGAAACTGTCCGGCCCGTTGGCCGACGCGGCTCCGACAAACGAGCTGTGGCGCCAGATTCGCGATGGCCAGGGCGAGCCGCCGGCCCTCACCATGAAGACGACGGAGCAACTGGCGATGCTGCACCGTTTCTTCCACTGGAATCTCGCCTTCCCGCAGGTTTACGCGAAGGGCGGGTTCGACGTCGTGCTTGGGAACCCGCCGTGGGAGCACGTCGAGATCAAGGAGCAGGAGTGGTTCGCGGAGAGATCACCTGAGATCGCGAATGCCGCGAACGCTTCAATGCGGAAGAAGATGATCGAGGGGCTCCGAGAGAACGACCCTCCGATGCATGCCGCGTTCCTGCGCGACCTTCGGAGGGTTGCTGGTGAGAACCAACTGGTTCGGGAGTCGGGCCGATTCCCACTCTGCGCCCGGGGGCGAATCAACACCTACTCGCTGTTCGCAGAACACAATCGTGCGATCACTTCGCTCTCCGGACGCGCGGCCTTCATCGTGCCGGGCGGCATCGCTATGGACGACACCACAAAGGAATTCTTCCAGGCAATCGTCAGCTCGGGAAGCCTCGCGTCCCTATACCATTTCGAGAACGAGGACCGAGTCTTCCCAGGCATTCACCATGCTTCCCGTTTCGTGCTGCTGACCATCGATCGCTCAGGGCGCGCAGGGATCGCCGATCTCGTCTTCTATGCGAGACAGGTTGGGGATCTTGACGAGACGAATCGACACGTTGCTCTCAGACCGATGGATTTTGAACTTCTCAATCCGAACTCCAGGACATGCCCGACGTTTCGGTCGCGGCGTGACGCAGACATCAACCTCGCGATGTACGCCCGAGCCGGCGTGCTCTGGCGTGACAACCAACTCGACGGGAATCCATGGAACCTGCGATTCATGCAGGGTCTCTTCAACATGGCATCAGACTCGCGCCTGTTCCGGACTCGCAGCGAGGTGGAAGCGGGCGGGTGCGGCCTGATTGGGAATCGACTCGCCGGAGATGCGGGGACGTTCATCCCGTTGATCGAATCGAAAATGGTCCACTACTACGATCATCGCTTCGGCACGTACGCGGGCCAGACCGAGGCACAGGAGAATCAGGGCAAGCTCCCTGAACTCGACGATTCAGCGCACGCGGACCCGCTCGCCGTAGTCCTTCCGTACTACTGGGTGAGCGAAGCCGAGGTCGAAGCGGCGATCAGTGAGCGCTGGAAGTACGGTTGGTTTCTGGGCTGGCGAGATATCTGCCGCAGCACGGACCAGCGGACTCTCATAGCATCGCTCATCCCGAAGGCGGCGGTGGGCCACCCGTTTCCGCTGGCGATGCCCTCAGTCGACATTCGCCTCGTGCCAGCGCTTTACGCGAATCTTTGCAGTTACGGCCTCGACTATGCCGCACGGCAGAAGGTCGGCGGCACGCACGTCAATTACAACGTCTTCAAGCAGCTCCCCGTCCTCGCCCCTTCGGGTTACGCTGCGCCGACCCCTTGGTGCCCGGCCTCCCCCCTCGTCTCCTGGCTCCTCCCCCGCGTTCTCGAGCTCACCTACACCGCCTGGGACCTCGAGCCCTTTGCCCGCGACGTGGGTTGGAACGGGCCGCCCTTCCGCTGGAAACCCGCCCGACGCTTCCTCCTCCGCGCCGAGCTGGACGCGGCGTTCTTCCACCTCTACGGCATCTCGCACGACGACACGGACTACATCCTCGATACGTTCCCGATCGTCCGGAAGAACGACGAGAAAGCGCACGGCGAGTACCGGACGAAGCGCGTCATCCTCGAGGTCTACGACGCGATGGCCGAGTCGATCCGCACCGACCAGCCCTACCAGACCCGCCTCGACCCGCCCCCGGCCGATCCGCGAGTGGCGCATCCCGATACGCGACGAGGACCGTCGTGTCCCGAAGGACTAGCCTCACCTGAGTCGACCCCGGATGGCACGACGAGGCCATGATCTGCTGCGCGAGGGAGAATGCAGTCTGCGGAGACTCGGGCAGCGGTGCGCCGATGAACCGAGATAGTTGTCAGGGGGTGGGACGTTGACGTCGCTTCGCGAAGAAAGCCCCGAGGAGACCGTGACCGCGCCGGCGCTGGAACAGGCCCCCCGGAACGGGAGCGCCGCGAGCGCGGTGCCATCGCTGAGCATTCAGCAGTTCGCGCAGATCGCGGACGTGAACATCGAGTTCGGGGACTTGACGGTCCTCGTCGGGGCGCAAGGCACCGGTAAGAGCATCGCTCTCGAATGGCTCAAGACAGCCGTGGACGGGAAACAGCTCGTCACGGAGCTCGAGAGGGCGGGGCAGACCTCGCGTGACCCGAAGGGCCTGATCGACCTGATCTTCGGGGTCGGGATGGCGTCGGCTTATAGGGCCGAGACCTCCGTCCGGTTCAATGGGAAGTCGGTCACCCTCGCGGGGATCAAGAAGATCGGTGATGGCGCAGAGAGGGTGTTCTTCATCCCGGCGCATCGGTCGATGCTCATCAGCGACGGATGGGCGGCGCCTTTCCAGAAGCTGACGGCGGACACTCCGGTCGTCGCGCGGCTCTTCAGCCAGAATCTCTACGACAGGTTCAGCAGTCGCCAGACCGGACCGCTGTTCCCGCTGAACAGGGTGCTGAAGAAGGCCTATCGCGACCTTATCGACGGGGCCGTCTTCCATGGCGGTACCGTTGCCATTGAAGAGCGCGAACACGCGAAACGGCTCCGCCTCACTCACGGGGACTCCGCACTCCCCTTCATGACCTGGACGGCGGGACAGCGCGAGTTCACGCCGCTTCTGCTGGGCCTCTACCACCTCCTCCCTCCGCGGAAGTTCATCAAACAACCGGACATCGAGTGGGTCGTGATCGAGGAGCCGGAGATGGGGCTGCATCCGCAGGCCCTGACGGTCTTCGTCCTGCTCGTCCTCGACCTCCTCTGGCGCGGCTATCGCGTCGTCCTCTCGACTCACTCGCCCGTCGTCCTGACGGCGATCTGGATGCTCCGCCGGCTGAAGGAGAACGGGGCCTCGTGGAGGCTCGTCTGCGACGCCTTCGACGTGAAGCGGACGCAGGCCCTCCAGCTGGTCGCCGAGGCGGCCCTGCAGAAGAGCTACCACGTCTCCCTCCTCGAGTTCGGAGACGACGCCATGGTGCGGTCGAAGGACATCTCTTCGCTGGACCCGGACGCGGAGGACGAAGGGGAATCGGGCTGGGGAGGGCTCACGGCGTTCAGCTCGAGGTTTGGCGATGCCGTCCGGAAGTCGTTCAACGAGAGACGCGACGGATGAGGCCTCCGGTCCGCGCCGCGCTCGAGCCGACGAGTGCCCTCGTGGAACAGGTGGAGGACGGCCTCGGCGCTCTCGAGCGGGACCATCGTGCGCACCTCGACGAGACTATCCGGGCCTCGTTCGGGGATAGCCTCGACCTGGACGAGGCGATGCGGCCCTTCTTCCCCAACGAGAACCGCTGGGACTACTTGCTCGGATACACACCCGCAGGCCGAGTCGTCGCCCTCGAACCCCACTCGGCCCACGAGGACCAGGTCAGCGTCGTCATCGCGAAGAAGAAGGCCGCGCAGGAACAGCTCCGGGGGCACCTGAAAAAGAGCGCCTCCGTCGCGGAGTGGTTCTGGGTCGCATCGGGGAAGGTCCAGTTCGCGAAGACGGAGAAGGCGATTCGAAGGCTCGATGAGCACGGCATTCTCTTCGTGAGCCGGATTCTCCTCGCCAAGCACCTTGCGCACTTGGGGAGAGGGAACGCGAACAGGATGACGGCACGGCGATGAGGCGGCCGGGCGCGATCCGGGTACGGCTCTGGGGTGGCCGAAGGAAGATCGCCCTCGGAGCGGTAAAGGACACGAGACGCCGAGCCTACTTGGTTGTTCTAACGGGCCACCGTAACTGGTGGCAATGCAACATCTTCGCTAAAGGACACGACGGGCGCATGTCCTTTAGAAACGAACCTATCGCTCCCGAATCCGCCCGCCGTGGGAATCGGGGGTGCTGATGACGGGACCCCTATCGCCGGCGACGGGAACGCTCCTCGCAAAGGGCGCGTACGACAATGGCTTCGACGTGGAGCGGGCCGGATCGGGCGGCTGGCTGGCGTTCGCGAGCACGCGTTCGCCGCTGTGGCTTTGGCTCGGCGGGGCTGGAGATCAGGGCCTCGTCGCGGCGTTCTCTCGGCGAAACGTCGGACAGGCGCTGACGGAGCACGGAAGACCGTTCCCGTGCACGCTCCCGGATGGTGCCCTAATCGCCCGGGTCGTCCCCGACGTCTCGGCTCTTCATCGAATGCTCCGACGCGCCTTCCAGCTCTCCCTGGCCCTTCCCGACGAGCTCCTCGTGAAGTTCCAGAAGAGGACCGCGGCGCTGCCGAAGTCGACCGAGGCCGAGCGCCTCGTCGTCCAGCGCGTCGGGCAGGACCTTTTCAGGGCGGGTCTCGTCGATTACTGGGAAGGCCGCTGCGCGGTGACGGGCCTCGCCGTCGTCGAGCTGCTGCGCGCCAGCCATATCAAGCCTTGGGCCGACTGCGAGACCGACGCGGAGCGACTGGACGTCTACAACGGGCTGCTTCTCGCGCCGCAGCTGGACGCCGCGTTCGACCGAGGGCTCATGACCGTCGCGGATGACGGAACCGTGGTCGTTTCGGGGCTTCTCTCTGACGGAGACCGGCACGTTCTCGGCCTCGAAGTTGTACTTCAGGTACGTAGGCTAGAGGCCGGCCATCGGGCCTTCCTCGCTTGGCACCGCGAGAGGGTCTTCGGGCCGCGAGGCGGCGGGCCAGCTTGAACCCCGAGGAGGCCCGAGCGTGGTCGGTGGAGCGGTGTCTTGCGAGAGAAGACCTGTTCGTCCTGACGAAGAGGGGGCCGCGCGAGCGATCCAGTAGCGCCCGTTGCGGGACCGGTGCCCGGGCGCACTGCGTCGTCATAGCCACAGACCCAACAGCAAGATGCCGCTGTGGTGGTAGCAGTCGACCTCGTCTGGTGTGGCGAGGCGGAAGGTGCCGGTTCAGGTGTTCTTGCTTGCCGTCCTCCGCCGTCGTGGAGACGGTGACCTACGCACCTGGGACGAGGCTGTCGGCGGCGTTCCAGACGTCGAAGGTGTCGGTGCCCGTGTGGCCGAGGGTCGGCCGCGCCCGCGGCAAACAGAAGCGGGACGGCCCCCATGGCTATGCTTCCGCGTCACCGCAACGGCCTCCCGAGGGTCCCATCGTCTGCACCGAGGCATCACGAGATGGGGGCCATTTTCCTCCCTTCCGGCGTGTCGGGGGCAGCAGCTTTCCGTGGCATCAAGTGTTGACGGCCCGATCAAAAGGGCGGCGGATCACTGTCAGCCTTCCCGGTGGGGCTCCCAGCCACATCGGTCGCTCTCGTGATGAGCTAGAGTCGCTCGCGTGAATCGAGTTGTCGAACTCATCAGCGCTGGGGACCTGGCGTCCGCGCTCGTGCGGCTTTGGATCCTCGCGGGTCGCTACGAAGAGGGCTCGAGCGTCTTGAACCGCTGGGAGCGCGAACGTCTCAGCGACACCCACGAGGCCGAAGTCAGGGCGTTCAAGGCACAACTTGAGCACGAGGACCTGATCGACCTGGGCCAGGCCGAGCGCGTTCCTCTCGCGCTGATCACCGCTCTCGATGAGCTTCGCTTTGCGACCCAGACGGGGAAGCCACGGGGCGTGGAGCCTTTCGAGGAGGAAGGAAGCTCCTATTTCCTTCTCCCGGTCGAGGCCGAGGCGAGGCACCGGGAGCTGCCGCTCTCTGAGGGCAACGGAAATCGTGAAGCCTGGTTCAGATGGCACGCCGTGGTCCCAACGAAGACAATGTCCGGCATCGGGGTCTCCTTGAACGTGGCCCGAGGAAGAACGGCAAACCACCTCGCCCGCCTTGCCAATCGGGGTGTTCTGGGCGTCTGGATCGGGCACTTCGAGGATCAGGACGGGTCGGCCGACGCGGTCCGGCTTCAGGGGGAGACCAGCGGTGCCGGGCGGGTTCGATTCCGGGGCGTGTCGAACCCCGAACGACGGCTCGAGTCGATCAGGCGGAACTGGAGCGACGCGAGAAGAGCTGGAGCGGATGGCCTCGTCCTGCCGGAGCTGACAGTCACACTCGAGCATCGCGCCGAGGTCCGGGGTTGGCTCGAACGAGGCGAAGGGACGCCCCTAGAGCTGGTCGTGGCGGGGAGCTTCCACGAAGAGGACACCTCCTGCTGCTACAACACCTCAGAGCTCTGGGACGGGATGGGGCGTCCCCTTCTTCGGCACAGGAAGCTCCGGCCGTTCGGAGACGCCGACGGCGCGGCGGAGGATATCGCCGACGGCAATGCCCTCGAGATCCTCGATACGCCGATCGGCATCTTCGCGTTGGTGATCTGCAAGGACTTCCTCGACGATTACCATAGGGTCACGACGCTCTTCCGCGAGGTCCCCGTCGACTGGCTATTCGTCCCAAGCTACGGAGACGATAAGACGTCGACGCTCCACCGAGCCCGAGCACGGCAGCTGGCCCACGTCGGGCCGGGGACGACGACCATAGTGGCGACTCAGAGAGCGGTCGAGGTGTGCGAAGGGAATCCCCTTCCCGGATTCGCCCACTCGGCCCTGGAAGACAAGTCGTTTGACGTCGGGCCCGCCGGGGAGTTGGTGCGGCTCGCCTTCCGGGCGAACCCCGGAGGAAACGGTCGTGTTCTGGTCTTTCCGTCGCCCCGGCCGGGGGCGGGTCGGTCGCCATCGGGTTCTGTTAATCGTCCTTGATCGTTCTTGCGTAATGATTAAGAACGGTTTATGGTGTGTCAATGGAATGGCTGTCGCTCCACTCCGAGGCTCTCGTCGACCAGGCCGATGCTCAGGACCTCCTGACGGTCGTGCGTCAGGTCTCCAGCCTCAACGACCTTCAGGCATCCCGGCTCGACTATGCCTTCCGTCAGTGGACGGCGCGAGAGATCTCGCGGGCCGCCGATGTCGAGGCGCTCGTAGTGCTCGATGACCTTATCTACCTCTCGAGAGAGAAGCTCCCGAACGAGCACTCCGCAACCCAACATCTGAGTTCGCGGTGGCAGGCCTTCCGGGACCTTCTGGAGTCGAAGCGCCTCGCCATCGCCGGAGCTGGAGCCGGTAAGGCTTCTCGGCTCGTCCACACCAAGCGAATCGAGGAGCTCCTCGCCGGGCGACAGATGACTCAGTCCGAATTGCGTCGCGAGCTGGGCCTGACCGCCGCGCGCGTAAGCCAGATCCTGGGCGTTCTGGAGGAGGAGCGCCTGATCCTCCGGCAGCGTCGCGGGAAGGAAAACCTCGTCTCGCTGGCGAGCGCGAGGCCGGTCACGGAGGCCCCCATGGCCGAGCGGAGAAGCGAGGTGCCTCCGCGATTCCTCGTGCGCCAGCTCGCCGCGTAGGCCGATGCCGCGCCCCGTCGTCTTCACCTTCTACAGTTACAAGGGGGGCGTCGGGCGGACGCTTCTCGCCGCGAACTTGGCGGTGGGGCTGGCGCGAAGAGGGAAGACGTTGATCTGGGACCTCGACGTCGAAGCCCCTGGCCTCCATCGCCTTCGGGCCCTCCGGTCGGAAGGGAGCGTGGAGACTGGATTCTTCGACTGGCTCATCGCGTGGCAGACGGGGGGGTACAAAGACCCGGGGCCGGATGAGCTCGCTGCCTTCGTCAGCGCGATTCGCTCGACCCCGTTCTCCGACCTGGCCCTACTTCCTGCGCACGGCGACGACGCGAATCCCGGAACCCTGTACGCTTCCATCGACTGGGCGAGGTGGCTGGCCGACGAGCCGACGATAGGACGGGATCTTCTCACGAGGCTCCTCGGCCATCTGGGCGAGCAGGGATACCGCCACGTCCTCCTCGACGCGCGAACAGGACTCACCGACCTGGGCGGGCTCCTAGCGGGAGTCATTCCCGACGCCACGATCCTCGTCGGCGGGTACGGCGCGCAGAACCTGGGAGGTCTGGGGCTCGTCGTCGAGCGGCTTCGGAGAGAGGACGACGAAGCGGAAAAGGGATTCCGCGCGGGACGACCGAAACCGAGGCTCTTCCTCATAGCCTCGCCCATTCCGCAGAACGACGCGAAGCTCCGCGCAGCTGGCCAGGAACTCTGGCGATCGACGTTCGGTCCGTCGGAGAGCGCACATGAGATCCCGTTCGATCCGGCTCTGCCCTTCTCCGAGGAGCTCCTCATCACCAAACCGGGCCTCCGTATCGCCGAGGCCTACGAGAAGCCAGTCCGGGACCTCGCCGCCTTCGCGGAGACCGTCGAGACGGACTTCGAGAAGGGGGAGGAGGAGGTCCGCGCGCGACCCGACCTGTTCGACGGCTTACACCCGCGTCTCTCCCGGGCGAATCGGGAGAAGCGCTTCGAAGAGCTGGTAGCCGAACTCCTCCGCCTCCTCGGATACACCGTCGAGCTGGAGCAACTGATCGACTCGAACAAGGTCGACCTACTCGCCAGGATCCAGGTCGGCGTGGACGAGAACACGTACCTCGTCGAGTGCAAGGACCACGAGAAGGCCGGCGGGAAGGAGACCGTCGAAAAGCTCCACGGCTGGCTTGGCCAGCCCCGGGCTCGTTCGCTCGGGGCCCGCGGCATGGTTGTCGCCCGCGGCTTCTCCCCAGCTGCGATCACCTACGCGAAAGAGCAGGGGATCAAGACTCTCACCGCAGAAGACCTTGAGAGGCAACTCGTCGACTTCGGCCGTTACCTCGACGACCTTATCCGGAGGTTCGAGCAGTCGCCTCTCGCTGCGAGCTATGTCACCCAACGCTCGCGCCCCGGCGCCACACCGGACAAGGTCATCGAAGACTTGGCCGCCTACGGTGCCAGGTGGGCCAACGGAATCGGAAATCGCCTTTGGGTTCTTCTGGGCGACTACGGGACGGGCAAGACAGCCTTCTCGGAGAAGCTCGCGTACGACCTCGCGAAGCAAGCCCGAGGCGACTTCTCGAAACCGATCCCCTTCCTGATCAACCTTCGCGACGTCCCGAACAAGGCATCACTCGACGAAGTTCTCCACGAGCACTGGGCTCGCGCCACCGGGCAGCGGAAGGACCCGAGGCTATTCCTCCATCTCGTCGGCCGAGGGCGGCTGGTCCTCCTGCTCGACAGTTTCGACGAGATGGGGATCGCAACCGCGGGGCGGAGCGTCGTAGAGCAGCTTCGGAATCTCGTCAAGCTGACGGGCGAAGCTGGGGAGACCTCCCAGGCGAACCGGGTCCTCGTTACATGCCGCGAGCAGTTCTTCCGGGAGCACGGAGAGGCATTGAAGGCCGCGAGAGGGGAGACGGATTCGATCTCCCCTCTCACGAACGTCGCCCTGAGCTTCGATGGCGCCATCGACACGCTCGAACGGTTCACTCCCAAGCAGATCGGGGAGTACCTGGTCAAGCGCCTCGGGAAGAGAGAGGGGGCAAAGGCGCAGAAAGTCCTGAAGGAGAAGTACCTCGCCTCCCTGGCCGACCGGCCGCAGCTCCTGGAGATGATCATTAAGAGCCTTCCGCGCCTTCAGCAGGAGGAGACGAAGGGGGGCGGCTCGATCACGCCGGGGGCTCTGTACCAGGCCTATACGAACGAGTGGCTTGACGACCTCCGGCCCAGGGAGCGACAGAGCTCGAGCGAACAGCTCAAGAGGATACTAGAGATTGTGGCGGTCGAGCTCTGGGGGCGAATAGGGAACCGGATCCACTACGGCGACCTCTACACCCTCTTTAAAGACCGAAGTGACCTGAGAGAGGGGCTCGATCCGAATCAGCTCGACGTGGAGCTGCGGACGGCCGCGTTCCTTTCCCGGACCCCCGACGGCCACTACGGGTTCTCTCACCGAAGCTTCCTCGAGTTCTTCCTTGCCCGGCAGCTCGCCCGGGCGGCGAAGGAGGGGCCTGCTCCGTTCGGTGACGCCCTCGCTCTCCCTCGACTCTCCTTCGAGGCAATGGGCTTCCTCCTCGACCTTCTTAGTAGAGACGAGTCCCTCCTCGAGTCGCTTCTCGGGTCTCTCCTCGCAGCTCCTTCGAACCCTAAGACGGGGACGAATCTCGTCCTTCTTACTTACTCGCTCAGTACGAGGAGAGCTGGTCAGTCGCGGAACCCCGAGGGACCGATCCAGGGGGAAATGTCCCGACTCGTGCCGCCCGGAGCTTCTCTCGTCGGTATCGACCTTTCAGAGGCGGTAATGCCCGGTATCGGCCTGCCGGGCGCGGATCTGCGTAGGAGCATCTTCGCGAGAGGGAGCTTCAGCGGTGCTCGCCTGGAGGGGGCGACTCTCGAAGGCGCTGACCTCGAAGGTGCGGACTTCTCGAATGCCGACCTCCGGGGCGCGAACCTCACCGCCGTCTCAGCCCGGAGCCTGAGAGCGCCTCGGGCGATCCTCTCCGGAGCGACGCTCGATCGAGGGGACTTCCATTCGGCCGACCTCTCTGCAGCCCGCCTCGCCGGCGCCCAAGCGACGGAAGCGAGTCTCGCCGCCGCGAGGCTGCCGCGCAGCGACCTCTCGCAGGCAACCTTCACGAGATCCGACCTTCGTGCTGTGTGGCTCGGCCGAGCAGAAGGGCTACCGTGCATCACAGCCTGCCGCACGGACGGTCTCACGGCTCTCGGCGCCGCCGGCTTGCCCGAGTCCGACGTTGCAGTATCGGTGGAGAAGCTCGCGGCGTTTCTTCGTGCTCGTCACTCGCTCGGAGTCACGAGCGTCGCCTACTCCGCCGACGGGGCGAGGATTGTCACCGGGGGGCGGGACCTAACCGCTCGCGTTTGGGACGCGGCGACTGGCCAGTTCGTCATGACACTCGGCGGACACGAGGGCGGAGTCACAAGCGTCGCCTTCTCCGGCGACGGGGCGCGGATCGTCACGGGAAGCTGGGAAGGACCCACCCGCGTTTGGGACGCGACGACCGGCCATCTCACCCTGACTCTCGGCGGACGCGAGGACTGGGCCATGAGCGTTGCCTGCTCCGCCGACGGGGCGCGGATAGTCACGGGGAGCCGGGACAGAACCGCCCGCGTTTGGGAGGCGGCGAGTGGTCAGCTAGTCGTGACTCTCAGCGGACATGACGGCGGCGTCGCGAGCGTCGCCTACTCCACCGACTGTGCGCGGATCGTCACAGGGAGCGGGGACGGAACCGCCCGCGTATGGAACGCGGCGACTGGCCAGATCGTCCTGACCCTCGGTGGACACGAGGGCGGTGCCACGAGCGTCACCTACTCCCCTGACGGGGCGCGGATCGTCACGGGGAGCGGGGACGGAACCACACGCGTGTGGGACGTGGCAACCGGCCAGATCGTCCTGACCCTTGGTGGACACGAGGGCGGTGCCACGAGCGTCGCCTACTCCCCTGACGGGGCGCGGATCGTCACGGGGAGCGGGGACGGAACCGCCCGCGTGTGGGAGGCGGCAACTGGGCTGCTCGTCCTGACCATCGGCGGAAACGAGGGCGGTGCTACGAGCGTCGCCTACTCCGTCGACGGGGCGTGGATCGTCACGGGGAGCGGGGCCGGACCCGCCCGCATTTGGGACGCGGCGACCGGCCATCGCGTCCTGACCCTCGGCGGTCAGGAGCCGGGTGTCACAAGCGTCGCATGCTCCGCCGACGGGGCGCGAATCGTCACTGGGAGCTGGGGCGGAACTGCCCGCGTATGGGACGCGGCGACTGATCGCCCCGTCCTGACGCTCGGGGGTCACGAGGGGTGTCACGAGCGTCGCCTGCTCCGCCGACGGGGCGCGGATCGTTACGGGGGGTTGGGTCGGAACCGCCAGCGTGTGGGACGCGGCGACTGGCCAGCTTGTCCTGACCCTTGGCGGACGCGAGGGCGGGGTCACGAGCGTCGCCTTCTCCGCTGACGGGGCGCGGATCGTCACGGGGAGCTGGATCGGAACGGCCCGCGTTTGGGACGCGGCGACCGGCCATCTCGTTCTGAGCCTGGGCGGACACGGACGCGGTGTCTGGAGCGTCGCCTACTCCGCGGTTGGGGGGCGGATTGTCACGGCGAGCAGAGACAAGTCAGCCCGCGTTTGGGACGCGGCGACCGGCCAGCTCGTCCTGACTCTCGGCGGAGAGGAGGACCGTGTCACGAGCGTCGCCTGCTCCGCCGACGGGGCGCGGATCTTCACGGGGAGCTGGGATGGAACGGCCCGCGTTTGGGATGCGGCGACAGGCGAACTCATCCGGACCCTCGGCGGACACGAAGGCGGAATCTCGAGCGCCGCCTATTCTGCCGACGGGGCGCGGATCGTCACGGGGGGCTGGGACGGTACGGCCCGCGTTTGGGACGCGGCGACCGGCCACCTCGTCCAGACCCTCGACGGGCACGAAGGTGGTGTTTCGAGCGCGGTCTTCTCCGCCTACGGAGCGCGGGTCGTCACCGGGGGCTGGGATGGAGCCGCCCGCGTGTGGGACTCCAAGAGCGGCAGGTTACTCTCGGCGATGTCCGGCTTGTTCGATGGCTGGTTCAGCCTCGACTATCGAGCCGACCCGCGCGGCCTCTGGCGTGGTGAGGGACGGGCGCTCGACGATCTCGTCTACCGTGACACGTCCGAAGAGCCAGGACCCGCCCCTTGGGTTCCGCGGTACTGGCACGCAGTCGACCTGCCGGAACTGAAGGCCCCCGACTGACGCCAGAGGCGCGTCGGCGGCTCGAGACGCCATCTCGACCCTCCGCCGGACTGCGGCACTCCAAGGAATGGTGCTGCTCGTCGGGCTGCACGATCTTTCAGATGAGCTCGAACTCCTGGGTCCCGCGCACGCGGAAACGGTTGACCGCGTCCACTCCCGCTCCGGGCGCGTTCTCGAGATCTGGCAGGACCGCGTTCTTTTCGTCCCACTCCCAAGGCCATACCGTCCGCGCCTCGTTGCGGATGCCGACGGATTCCGCCAGCGATACGACCGCCTCGATCGAGCATTCCGTATCAGTCTTTCGAAGGAGGTAGTCCGTATCGGAAAGAACCGTTGCGTTGGTACGACTGAGAAGCACGATTGCCTCGAGGATCGTTGTTTTCCCGGTATCGCCCCGCCGAGGAGCGCGTTCACCCCCTCGACCGGGTTCCATAGGAAGCTCTCGATGCCCCGGAGACGATTGATTTCCAGGCGTCGAATGGTGGACTTCTGCGAAAGGCTCTGCGGAGCCGGCGGGTTCTCTATCGAACCGGTTCGACGAGCTCAATCGGCGGTGGCAGAGGCCTTGCGGAGGCGGTGGGGTGCCCGGAAAACCGAAGACACGAAGGGCCGCGGGATCGCTCCCGCGGCCCTCCTGGCGAATCAGCCTGTTTTCGGTGTCGCCCTACGCCGTCATCTGCCGCAGCACGAACTGCAGGATGCCGCCGTGGCGGTAGTAGTCGACCTCGTTCGGCGTGTCGAGGCGGAGGGTGGCGACGAAGCTCTTCTTCGTGCCGTCCGCGGCGGTTGCGGTGACGGTGATCTTTTTGTGCGGGGTGAGGCCGTCGGCGACGTCGGCGACGTCGAAGGTCTCCTTGCCGGTGAGGCCGAGGCTCTGCGCGTCCTCGCCCACGGCGAACTGGAGCGGGAGGACCCCCATGCCGGCGAGGTTGGAGCGGTGGATCCGCTCGAAGGACTTCGCGACGACGGCCTTCACGCCGAGGAGCATCGTTCCCTTGGCGGCCCAGTCGCGCGAGGAGCCGGTGCCGTACTCGGCGCCCGCGAGGACGACGAGGGGCGTCCCCTCGGCCTGGTACTTCATCGAGGCGTCGTAGATCGACATCTGCTCGCCCGAGGGGACGTGGAGGGTGATCCCCCCCTCGGTGCCGGGGAGCATCAGGTTCTTCAGCCGGATGTTGGCGAAGGTGCCGCGCATCATCACTTCGTGGTTGCCGCGGCGGGCGCCGTACTGGTTGAAGTCGGCGGGCTTCACGCCGTTGTCACCCAGGTACTTCGCCGCTGGTGAGGATTTCGCGATGTTGCCGGCGGGGGAGATGTGGTCGGTGGTGATGGAGTCGCCGAGGAGGGCGAGGCAGCGGGCCGCCCTTCACGTCGGCGAGGGGTTTGGGCTCCCTGCCGAGGTTCTCGAAGAAGGTCGGCTTGCGGACGTAGGTCGATTTCGCGTCCCACGCGAACGTGCTCCCCTTCGGGACGGTGAGGGCCTGCCAGCCGGCGTCTCCCTCGAAGACTGCGCCGTAGGCCTTCTCGTACTGGGCCGGCGAGAGCGACTTCACGATCGTGTCGGCCACTTCCTGCGGTGTCGGCCAGATGTCCTTCAGGTAGACGGGCTGGCCGTTGCGGTCGATGCCGAGAGGCTCGGTCGTCAGGTCGAGGTCCATCTCTCCCGCGAGGGCGTAGGCCACGACGAGCGGCGGCGAGGCGAGGAAGTTCATCTTGACCTGGGGGTTGACGCGTCCCTCGAAGTTCCGGTTGCCAGAGAGGACGGACGCGACGACGAGGTCGCCCGTCCGGACCGCCTCGGAGACCTTCTCGGGGAGCGGGCCGCTGTTGCCGATGCAGGTCGTGCAGCCGTAGCCGACGAGGTGGAAGCCGAGCGCCTCGAGGTAGGGCATGAGGCCCGCGGCCGTGAGGTAGTCGGTGACGACCTTCGATCCGGGGGCGAGCGACGGCTTCACCCACGGCTTCGTGTCGAGGCCGCGTTCGACCGCCTTCTTCGCGAGGAGGCCGGCCGCGACGAGGACCGACGGGTTCGAGGTGTTCGTGCAGGAGGTGATCGCCGTGATGACGACGGCCCCCTGCGGGAGGTTGTACTGGAGGCGCCCCTCGGTGACGGGGACCGTGGCGTCCGCGGAGGAGCCCTTGGCGAGCATCGCCGGGAGGTTCTCGCGGTAGACCTTCTTGGCGTCGCTGAGGGCGAGGCGGTCCTGCGGGCGCTTCGGCCCGGCGAGAGACGGGACGACGTCGGCGAGGTTCAGCTCGAGGGTGTCGGAGAAGCGCGGCTCGGGGGCGTCCTCCGCCCGCCAGAGGCCCTGCGTCCTGCAGTACGCCTCGACGAGGGGGGCCAGGGCCTTGCGGCCGGTGAACTCGAGGTACTTGATCGTCTCGCCGTCCACCGGGAAGAAGCCCATCGTCGCGCCGTACTCGGGGGCCATGTTCGCGATGGTGGCGCGGTCGGTGAGGGCGAGGGCCGCGAGGCCGGGACCGTAGAACTCGACGAACTTCCCGACGACCCCCTTCTTGCGGAGGATCTGGGTGACGGTCAGGACGAGGTCGGTCGCCGTCGCCCCCTCGGGGAGCTTGCCGTGGAGCTTCATCCCGACGACGTTGGGGATGAGCATCGAGACGGGCTGGCCGAGGAGGGCGGCCTCGGCTTCGATCCCGCCGACGCCCCAGCCGAGGACGCCGAGGCCGTTGATCATCGTCGTGTGCGAGTCGGTGCCGACGAGGGTGTCGGGGTAGGCGACCCCTTCGTCGTTCGTCCAGACGACCTTGGCGAGGTACTCGAGGTTCACCTGGTGGCAGATGCCGGTGCCGGGCGGGACGACCCGGAAGTTCTTGAAGGCGCTCTGGCCCCAGCGGAGGAATTCGTAGCGCTCGCGGTTGCGCTCGTACTCGAGGTCGACGTTCTGCCCGAAGGCGAGCGACGAGGCGAAGTTGTCGACCTGGACGGAGTGGTCGATGACGAGGTCGGCGGGGGAGAGCGGGTTCACCCGGGCCGGGTCGCCCCCCATCGCCACGATCGCCTCGCGCATGGCGGCGAGGTCGACGACGGCCGGGACGCCGGTGAAGTCCTGCATCAGGACGCGCGCCGGGTGGAAGGCGATCTCCTTGTCGGGCTCGGCCTTCGGGTCCCACTTCGCGAGGGCGAGGATGTCTTCCTTTTTCACGACCCGCCCGTCCTCGTGGCGCAGGAGGTTCTCGAGGAGGACCTTGAGGGAGTACGGCAGCGTCCGGACTTCCGGGTGCTCCGTCGCGAGCGTCTCGAGGCTGTAGACCGTGACGGCCGAGCCCCCGGCGGACAGGGTCGTCTTCGTCTTGAAGCTGTCGTTCATCTTTCCTCCGGCGGGTGATACGGGACCGGTTGGGATTCTAATCGTCGAAGCCGCCGAAGCCGCCGCCCATGCCGCCCCCCATTCCGCAGCCTCCCATGCCGCCGCCCATGCCGCACGCGTCGGACCCGGCCATGTCGCAGGAGCCGTCTCCGCAGGCGGCGTCGAAGGAGCCGGAGCCCTTGTCGCCGCCGTGGGCGGCGAAGGTCGACAGGAGCCGGCCGAGGTCGTGGGAGCCGCAGTGCGCGCACTCGGGAACGTAGTCGGCGGCGTCGCCGGCGAGGACGAGATCCTCGGTCTTCTTGCCGCACGCGCGGCACCGGTATTCGTAGACGGGCATCGGTGGGCCTCCGGCGCGGATTCTACGGACGGGCCGGGGGAACGCGAAGAGGCGTCAGGCCACGGAGCCGGCGGCGGCGCGGGCCGCCCGGTGGTCCTCGCGCAGGAGGCGCGTCGCCTCAGGGGCCGGGAGCGGGCGGCTGATGAGGTACCCCTGGATCCGGTCGCACGAGGCGCGTCGGAGGACCGCGGCCTGCTCTTCGGTCTCGACCCCTTCGGCGACCGTTCCGAGCTTCAGGTGGTGCGCCAGGTCGATGACCGACCGGACGATGGCGGCGGACTGCGGGTCGCCCACCATCGCCTGGATGAACGATCCGTCGATCTTGAGGGTGTCGATCGGGAAGCTCCGGAGGTAGGCGAGGGAGGAGTAGCCGGTGCCGAAGTCGTCGATCGAAATCGAGACCCCGAGGGAGCGGAGCTCGCGCAGGACGAACTGCGAGACGTCCGGGCTCTCCATGGCGACGCGCTCGGTGATCTCGAGGTCGAGCAGCTGAGCCGGGAGGCCCGTCTCGGAGAGCGTGTTGCGGACGGTCAGGTAGAGGTCGGGCTGCCGGAACTCGCGCGCGGAGAGGTTCACCGAAACCCGGGCGGGGGTGCCGGCCTTCTGCCACTCCCGGGCCTGGGCACAGGCCGACCTCAGCGCCCAGCGGCCGATCGGGACGATGAGGCCGTTCGCCTCGGCGAGGTGGATGAAGTCGGAGGGGGGGACGTTGCCGAGCTCGGCGCTCTCCCATCGGAGGAGGGCCTCGAACCCTTCGATCCTGCCGGTCGCGACGGAGACGAGGGGCTGGTAGCAGAGGCGGAGCTCGCCGTCGACGAGGGCCTTCCGGATGGCTCCCTCGAGGGCCACGGTCTTCCGGGCCGCTTCGTTCATCGAGGAGTCGAAGGTCCGGACGGTGTCCCGCCCGTCCTCCCGGGCGCGGGCGGAGGCGATGTCCGCGGCGGCCAGGAGCGCTTCGGGCGTCTCCGCGTGCCGGGGCGAGATAGCGAGCCCGCCGCTCATCGTGACGTGGATCTCCCGGCCGTGAAGGACGAAGGGGCGCCTTGCGGCGGCGCGGAGCTTCTCGACGACGACTTCGGCCTCCTCGGCGTCGCGTACCTCCAGGAGAAGGCCGAACTCGTCCCCCGAGAGGCGCGCCACGGTGTCCGTCTCGCGGACGGCTCCCTTCAGCCTCGTCCCGACGCTTCGGAGAAGCTCGTCGCCGAGACCGTGGCCGAGCGAGTCGTTGAGGAGCTTGAAGGCGTCGATGTCGAGCGAGAGGACGGCGACGGACCGTCGGTCGCGGCTGGCGCGGCGGAGGGCCTGGGCCGTCCGCTCGAGGAGCATGAGGCGGTTCGGGAGGCCCGTGAGGGCGTCGTGCCCCGCCATGTGCTCGAGCTGCGCCGCGGCGGCAACGGCGGCGTTGCGCTCGGCCTCGAGGAGGAGGATGACGATTCCGAGGACGGTGACGACGGCGAGCAGGACGTCGACGGAGCTCAGGAGCGTCAGGAGCGGGCTTCGCGTCCCGGAGGCGAAGCCCCCGACGCCGACGACGAGGTAGTGGAGGTAGTGGACGCCGGTCACCGCAAGGGAGCCCGTGACGAGGGAGCGCCCGAGCGAAGGCGCCGCCCCGAGGCCCCTCCAGACGATGAGGGCCGCCACGAGGAAGACGACGCCCGCCGTCAGGGACCGGACCCCGAAGCGGAGGGTGTAGCGGAGGAAGGCCGCGGAAGGGTCGGAGGAGCCGGGAAGCGCCATCAGGATGGCGACGACGGAGGCCGCGGCGAGGACCGGGGCGAGGCGGGCGCGCGGGAAGAGCATTCCGGTGGCGGCCTCGCGGGCTCCGGACAGGAGGAAGACGAGCTGGGCGAAACCGGCGATCGCGGCGAGGGAGGCGAGAGCAACCCGGGGCTGGGCCCCAACGCCCGTCCGGGCCGCGATGTACGCGGCCGCGGAGAGGAGGCTGTGGAACGTCAGGAAGAGCCAGCTCCACGACCAGCTCCGGAGCCAGGGGCGCTGGCGTGAGCGGTGGAGCGACGCGAGTACGGCAGCCGCGATGGCCGCGCTTGCCGCGGTTCCGACGTAGCCGTAGAACGGAAGCAGGGACTCGGCCGTCAACCGCGCTCCTCTCCGCGCCCATGTTACGTGGTCCCGCGTCCCGGTGCGATCATTCCCCGATCACCGGTGCGGGAGGGCGCGGCATGCGATGGGTCGTTTTCAATCAGAAGGGGGGCGTCGGGAAGTCGACGCTCGTCAGCAACCTGGCCGCCGTCGCCGCCGACGAGGGGGAGCGGTCGCTCGTCGTCGACCTTGACCCGCAGGGGTGCTCGTCGCACTACCTCCTGGGACCCCGGGCGAAGGCCGCGCGGCCGAACCTCGCCGACTTCTTCGAGCAGAGCCTGTCGATCCGGCTCTTCGACGAGAGCCTCCGGACCTTCATCCACGCCTCGCCCTTCGAAGGTCTCGACGTCCTGCCGACCCAGCCGGTGATGGAGACGTTCCACGCCAAGCTCGAGGGGCGGCACAAGATCTACAAGCTGCGCGAGGCGCTCGCGCCCCTCACGGGGTACGAGCACGTCTTCTTCGACACGCCCCCCGCCCTCAATTTCTTCACGATGTCGGCGCTCATCGCGGCCGAGCGGGTCCTCATCCCGTTCGACTGCGACGACTTTTCCCGGCGCGCCCTCTACGGCCTCCTCGAGATCGTGGAAGAGGTGAAGCAGGACCACAACCCGGGGCTCAAGGTCGCCGGGATCATCGTCAACAGCTTCCAGCCGCGGGCGCGCCTCCCGCAGCAGCTCGTCGACGAGCTGCTCGCCGAGGGGCTGCCGGTCCTGACGCCCTACATCTCGGCCTCGGTGAAGGTGCGCGAGTCGCACCAGGAATCGAGCCCCCTCGTCCACTCCGCCCCGTCCCACAAGCTCGCGCTCGAGCTGCGGCAGCTTTCCGCGACGCTCCGGAACAAGGGGCGGGGGAAGGCGAAGGGGAACGGCACGCGAGCCGCGCCGAAGTGAGGGGCGTCCTCGCGGCGGCGGCGGCCCTCTTCTGGCTGGGTTACGGCGAAGCCGCGCGGCCGGCGGCTGAGCTTGTCGCCCCTTCGAGCCCGTTTGCCGCGACCGTCGAGACGCTCCTCCTCGTGGGGGACGCCGGCAAGCCCGCCGTCGGCGAACCGCTCCTGAAGGCGGTCGCCGCGGAGGCCGCCCGGGATCCGGAGGGGACCCTCGTCGTCTTCCTCGGAGACAACCTCTACCCGAACGGTCTCCCCGGCGAGCGCGACCCGTGGCGGGGAGAGGGGGAGCGGCGGCTCGCCGCCCAGGCGGACGCGGCGCTCGGCGCCGGGGCTCGCGTCCTCTTCCTCCCGGGGAATCACGACTGGGACGGAATGGGCGTGGATGGCCTCGCGTCTGTCCTCCGCCAGGAGCGCTTCCTCGCGAGCCGCTCGCCGCGTCTCCTCTATGCGCCGGGGGGCGGCTGTCCGGGGCCGCTCCTCCTCCCGACCCCGTCGGGCGTCACGCTCGCCGTTCTCGACACCCAGTGGTGGCTCCATCACGAGGGGCCGAAGCCCGAAGGAGAGTCGTCTCCGTGCGCGGCGAGGAGCGCGGAAGAGGCTGTCGCGCAGCTCCGGACCGCGGCAAGGGGAGGGCCTCTCGCCCTCCTGACGCATCACCCCCTCGCGAGCGGGGGCGCTCACGGCCAAAGGACGGGAGACTGGAAGGCCCACGTCTTTCCCCTGCGCGACGCGAATCCCAGGATCTGGGTTCCGTTTCCGGGCCTCGGCTCGCTCTGGGTGGTCTACCGGGGCTCCCGGGGGACGGGGCAGGACCTCGCGTCCCGGCGCTACCGCCGGCTTCGTACAGATCTCGCCCGGGCTCTCGAGGGGTATCCGGCGCTCTTCCAGGCGTCCGGGCACGATCACTCGCTCCAGGTCCTCCAGGCGCCGGTACCGGAGGCGAGGTGGGTGCTCATCTCGGGCTCCGGCATGTACCCGGGCGGGGCGCCCGTCTCGAAGCTCCCGTCGACCCGTTTCGCGACGCCGAAGGCGGGTTCCTGAGGGTCCATCTCGGCCGGGGCGATCCGCCCCGCCTGACGGCCATGAGGCGGATGCGCAGGACGGGCCATGGAGACGTTCGCGACCGAGCTTCGGTAGGGAACGAGACATTTTGTCGCGCTTCCCCCCGCGTGGGAACCGGCCGCCCCGGGTCACCGTAAGGAGAGCCATGACCGCCATCCTCTCCGCCGAAGGTCTCTCGAAGACCTTCCGGACCCCGTTCTCGAGGCGGGAAGTGAGAGCCCTGGACGGTCTTGACCTTCAGGTCGCCTCTGGCGAGGTCTTCGGACTCCTCGGACCGAACGGGGCGGGGAAGACGACGACCGTCAAGATCCTCCTGGGCCTGACTCATCCAACCGCGGGTGTGGCGCGCCTCTTCGGCCTCCCCGCATCAGACCCCGAGAGCCGCCGCCGCGTCGGCTACCTCCCCGAGGGGCACCGCTTTCCGGGGTACCTGACGGCCCGCCAGACGCTTTCGATCTTCGGCCGGATGTCGGGCGTCGCCCCGGCCGAGCTGAAGAGCCGGATCCCCGAGCTCCTCGCCCGCGTCCGGATCTCCGACTGGGCGGACATGAAGGTGAAGAAGTTCTCGAAGGGGATGACGCAGCGGCTCGGCCTCGCCGCCGCTCTCGTCCACCGTCCCGACCTCCTCCTTCTCGACGAGCCGACCGACGGCGTCGACCCGGTGGGACGGCGCGAGATCCGGGACCTCCTCCGCGAGGAGGCCGCGCGCGGCACGGCGATCCTCCTCAACTCCCACCTCCTCTCCGAGATCGAGATGACGTGCGACCGGGTGGCCGTCCTCAGGAAGGGGCGGCTGGTCGCGACGGGGCGGATCGCCGACCTGACCGCGCAGGGCTTCACCTACCGGTTCGCCGGGACGGGCGTCGACGAGGCGCTGCTGGGGGCGTTCCGGGAGTCGGGGGCGGGCGCCGAGCGGGTGAACGGCCACGTGAAGCTGACGGCGCGGGACGCCGAGCACCTCAACGCCCTCGTCGACACGGCCCGCGCCCGCGGAGTCCTGGTGACCGAGCTGACGCCCGTCCGGTCCACGCTCGAGGACGTGTTCGTCGACCTGGTGAATGCGGGCGAGGCGGCGGAGGCAGGAGGGACGGACGACGCCCTGCGGCCGGAAGGAAGCCCCGGATGAGAACTCTCTTCGCGAACGTCGAGGAGGTCTTCCGCGAGGCGGCGGCCCGCTTCACGCTCGTCGCCTACGCGGCGCTCTCGTCGGTCTTCATCGGCCTCTTCGCCATCGCCGTGAACCTCGACATCGTCGATGGGGCGCTCGCCGGGGCGAAGCTCTTCGGGAAAGAGCTCCAGATGGGGCCGCGGTCGGTCGACCTGAACAAGCTCGTCCTCGGCTTCGAATCGGGCTTCTCCGGATTCCTCTACGTCGTCGCGACGTTCCTCGCCGTCTTCGCCACGGCGCACCTCGTCCCCCGCCTGCAGGAGAAGGGGACGATCGACCTCTACCTCTCCCGCCCCGTCGGCCGGGTGAAGCTCCTCCTCTCGCGCTACGCCGGAGGGCTCCTCCTCGCCGGGCTGAACGTCGCCTATCTCATCGGGACGATGGGGTTTCTCGTCTGGTGGAAGACGGGCGTCGTCCACCCGCGTTTCTTTCTGGGCGGGGCGATCATCTTCTTCACCATCGCCACGCTGATGGCCTTCGCGTTCCTCGTCGGGGTCCTCACCTCGTCGACGGCCGTCTCGATCATGGCGACGTTCGCCGTCTTCTTCCTGGCGGCCATCCTCTCCGGGCACCGGCAGATCGAGGCGGCCCTGACGGCCGAGTGGGCGGCCGCGCTCGTTCGCGGCCTCTACTGGGCGCTCCCGAAGACGGGGCAGCTCGCCCAGGTGACGGTCGATTTCGTTTCCTACGGCCAGCTCTCGCGCCACACCCACGAGATCGACCGTCTCGCCGTTTTCGGCTCCACGGGGGCCTTCGGCCTCGTCTCGCTCGCGCTCTCCGCGTTCCTCTTCCGGAGAAAGGACTTCTGACATGAAGCGTTTCGCACCCCTTTCGCTTTCCGCCGTCCTCGCCGCTTCCCTCGCCTTCCCGGCGGCCGCGGCCCGCCCGACGGACGACGCGCTCGCCCTCGTCCCGCCCGACTCGGTGACGGCCGGGATGCTGCGCGTCGCCGACCTCCGGACGAGCCCGCTCGCGGGCCGTCTCTTCGCCGATTTCGACAGCGTGACGGTCGACGGGGACGCGGCGAAGTTCCTCGCCGAGGCGCGCCTGCGCCCCGTCGAGGACGTCGACCTCGTCGTCTTCGCCGCCGGCACCGGCGGGAAGGGGAAGGCGCTCGTCGCCTTCGAGGGGCGCTTCGAGTCGCAGCGCCTCGCGGCCGCCGTCGCGACGCGCGGCGCCGAGGCGCGCACGGCTCCCGGCGGAACCTACTTCCTCCTGAAGGAAAAGGGACAGACCGGTCACAAAGGGGACGGCGCGGTCGCCTTCGTGAGCGACCGCCTCTTCGTCGCGGGGTCCGAGGAGGCCGTCGTCCAGGCCCTCGCCGCCCGGGCGGCCGGGGGGACCGGCTTCAAGGGAGGGGCCGGCCTCGGCGCGCAGCTCGACAGGGTGAATTCCAACGCCTCCGGCTGGCTCCTCGTCGACCGGACGAAGCTCCCCGAGGCGAAGGGCTCGATGACCTTCTCGAACGGCGAGGGGGGCGCGGCGAGAAACGTCATCGGCGCGATGAACCTCGTCTCGACCTTCTCCTTCGAGATGATGGTCAAGGGAGATTCCATCCGGCTCTCCGGTGCCGGCTACAGCGACGACGCGGACACGCGCGAGCTCCTCGAGGACGCGCTCCGCGGCATCCTCGCCGCGATGCGGATCGCCGCCGAGGAGAAGCCCGAGGTCGTCACGGCCATCCGGAAGTTCAAGGTCGCGAGCGACCGCAACGCCGTCACGATCTCCGGCACCCTCGACGCCGCCACGATCAAGCTCCTTTCCGACGCGAAGGCCAGGCACGAAAAGGCCCGGGCGGCGGAAAAGTAGCACCAGTAGATCTCCCAAGGGGTCAGGTCTTGATTTTCTACTATAGCCCGAGGCTATAGTGGAAAATCAAGACCTGACCCCATTTCGGGATCTATCCTTCCGGCGTGCGTGCTTTTCGAGCGATCGCCCTCTCCCTCCTTCTCGTTCCGTTCGTGGCTCCGGCGGGTGAAACTCCCGGGGTGAAGCCTCCCGTCGCCAGGAGAGCCCCGAAGATCACCGAGATCCACGGCGAGACGCTCGTGGACGACTGGTTCTGGCTGCGCGAGAAGCAGAACCCGGCGGTGAAGGCGTACCTCGACGCCGAGAACGCTTACACGGACGCGGTGACGAAGCCGGGCGAGGGGCTGCGGAAGAAGCTCTACGACGAGGCGGTCGGGCGGATCCTGGAGACGGACCTGTCGGTGCCCTACCGCCACCGGGGCTGGTTCTGGTATTCACGGACGGAGAAGGGGCAGCAGTACCCGATCTCCTGCCGGAAGAAGGGGAGCCTCGACGCGGCCGAGCAGGTCGTCCTCGACCTGAACGAGCTCGCGAAAACCGAGAAGTTCGTCGGGCGCGGGAACTACGTCCCAAGCGACGACGGGAAGCTCCTGGCCTACACGATCGACACGACGGGCTTCCGGCTCTACACGCTCCAGGTGAAGGACCTCGAGAGCGGCAAGGTCCTGCCGGACCGGGTCGAGAAGGTCGATTCCGTCGCGTGGGCGGGCGACGGGAAGACGCTCTTCTACGTCGTCGAGGACTCCGCGAAGCGGCCGTACCGGCTCTACCGGCACGCCGTCGGAACGACGGGCCCCGACGTCCTCGTCTACGAGGAGGCGGACGAGCGGTTCAACCTGGGCGTGTCGCGCTCCCGCGACGACCGCTGGCTCCTCGTCCAGTCGGCGAGCCACACGCAGAGCGAGTGGCGGCTCATCCCGGCGGCGACGCCGGAAGCGGCGCCGCGGATGGTCGCGCCCCGCGAGAAGGACCACGAGTACGACGTGGAGGCGGCGGGAGAGCTCCTCTACATCCGGACGAACGACGGCTGCCGCGACTTCCGCGTCGTGACGGCTCCGGCGGCGAGCCCTGGGAAGGCGTCGTGGAAGGAGCTCGTTCCCTGCCGCGACGGGGTGATGGTCGCAGGGCTCGACGCATTCAAGGGCCACCTCGTCCTCTCCGAGCGGCAGGACGCCCTGCCGCGCCTCTCGGTGCGCGACCTGGCGACGGGCGAGACGCACCGGATAGAGGTTCCCGAGGCGATCGCCTCGTCGTTCCCCGAGGCGAACCCCGAGTTCGACACGAAGACGTTCCGCTTCTCGTACCAGTCGTTCACGACGGCGCCGATGGTCTTCGCCTACGACCTCGTGACGCGGGAGCGGACGCTCCTGAAGAAGACCCTCGTCCCGGGCGGCTACGACCCGGAGAAGTACCGGTCCGAGAGGCTCACCGCGACGGCGGCTGACGGGACGAAGGTCCCCGTCAGCGTCGTCTACCGCAAGGACGTCCCGCGGGACGGGACCGCCCCGCTCTTCCTGACCGGCTACGGTTCCTACGGCGCGCCGTCGTTCGTCTCCTTCAACCCGGCGCTGCCGAGCCTCCTCGACCGCGGTGTCGTCTACGCCGTCGCGCACGTCCGAGGCGGGGGTGACCTCGGGAAGAAGTGGCACGACGCGGGCCGGATGATGTCGAAGAAGAACACCTTCACCGACTTCGTCTCCTCGGCCGAGGCGCTCGTCGCAGCGAAGATCGCCTCGAAGGAGCGGATCGCGATCCAGGGGGGGAGCGCGGGCGGCCTCCTGATCGGGGCCGTCGTGAACCTCAGGCCGGACCTCTTCCGGGCGGCGATCCTCCACGTGCCGTTCGTCGACGTCCTGAACACGATGCTCGACGAGACGCTCCCGCTCACGGTCGGCGAGTTCGAGGAGTGGGGGAACCCGAAGGCAAGGGACGAGTTCCTCTACATGAAGTCGTACAGCCCCTACGACAACCTCAAGAAGGGGGCCTACCCGTCGATCCTCGTGAAGACCTCGTTCAATGACAGCCAGGTCATGTACTGGGAGCCGGCGAAGTACGTTGCGAAGCTCCGGACGCTGAAGACCGACGCGCACCCGCTCCTCCTGAAGACGAACATGGCGGGAGGGCACGGCGGGTCGTCGGGGCGATACGACCGGCTGAAGGAGACGGCTTTCGACCAGGCGTTCGTCCTGTCCGAGCTCGGCGTCCCCGACCTCCCCGCCTCGATCCCCGTTCCGTCGCGACCGGTCCACACCTATTCGATCGTGGCGCGCGACCCGGCGACGGGGCAGCTCGGCGTCGCGGTCCAGTCGCACTGGTTCTCGGTCGGAGCGCTCGTTCCGTGGGCGGAGGCGGGCGTCGGTGCCATCGCGACCCAGTCGTTCGTCGACGCGACGTACGGCCCGCTCGGTCTCTCTCTCCTGAAGGCGGGGCGAAGCGCCCCCGACGCGCTGCGGGGGCTCCTCGCCGCCGACGCGGGGCGCGAGGTGCGCCAGGTGGCGATGATCGACGCTGCGGGGCAGGTGGCCGCGCACACGGGGGCCCGCTGCGTCGAGGCGGCGGGGCACCACGTCGGCAAGGACTACTCCGTTCAGTCGAACATGATGCGAAACGCCACCGTCTGGCCCGCGATGGCGAAGGCGTTCGAGGCGTCGAAGGGAGACCTCGCCGAGCGGATGCTCGCCGCGCTCGACGCGGCGGAGGCCGCCGGCGGGGACATTCGCGGAAAGCAGTCAGCCGCGCTCATCGTCGTGAGCGGGACGCCGACCGGCCGGCCCTGGCAGGACCGGGTCTTCGACCTGCGGGTGGAAGACAGCCCGGCGCCGCTCCCCGAGCTGCGCCGGCTCGTGACGCTCGCGAGGGCCTACAACCTGATGAACGAGGGGGACCTCGCCGTCGAGAAGAAGGACGACGCCGGAGCGCTGAAGGCCTATTCCGCCGCGCAGGCGATCGTCCCCGGGAACGCCGAGATGACCTACTGGACGGCGGTCTCGCTCGTCGGGATGGGGAAGGTCGACGAGGCGCTGCCGCTCTTCCGGAAGACGTTCGCGATCGACCGGAGCTGGGCCGAGATGACGGAGCGGCTTCCGAAGTCGGGGCTCCTCCCGGACGACGAGGCGCTCCTCGCGCGGATCGTGGCGGAGGCGCCGACGGCGCCGAAGACCCCCGTCGTCCGGACGATCACGAACTTCAGCGAGGCCGGCGCGGTCGAGCCGCCCTCCGCCGCGGCGGCCGCGGCCCCGGCGCCCGAGGCGCCGCTCGAGCCGTCCGAGCCGCCCGGCGCGACCGTCCCGGCGACGACGGCTCCGCAAGCCGCCAGACCCGCGACCTACCTCGTCCTCTTCGTCGACAACCTCCACATCTCGACGCAGAGCCGCAAGAGGGTCCTCGACGAGACGCGCGCCTTCCTCCGCCGGAGCGCCGAGGCGGGAGTGCCGGTCCTCGTCCTCGAGTCCGACCGGTCGCCCCGCATCCTCCAGAAGTTCACGACCGACGCCGCCCTTCTCGACCGTGCCGTCTCGGAGCTGGAGACGGACAACTCCTCCGGGCAGCGGGCCGAGGCGTCCCGACGGGCGGTCTACCAGGCGATCGACCAGGCGATGCGGGATCGCAGGCCCCAGGCGGCGGAGGCGCACGCGCGCGCCTACGCCGGGGAGGCGGCGCTCGACCTCGGCAACTCGCTCCAGTCGCTCGAGACGACGCTGGCGCAGCTCTCGGCCCTGGAGGGGCGGAAGGTCCTCCTTCACGTTTCCGACGGGCTGCCGGTGGCGCCCGGCGCGGACGCCTACCAGTACCTCCGGTCGTTCTCGGGCGGCGGAAGGGGAGTGGGACCGAGCCCGGTGGGATTCGCCGAGGACTTCTCGGCCCGCTTCAAGAAGCTCTCCCGTTCGGCCAGCGCCTCCCGGGTGGCGCTCCACATGCTCGACGCGACCGGGCTCGCGGAGGAAGGGTTCGGGAGGAGCGCGGAGACGCCGATCGGGCCGAGGGGAAACCTCGACCCGCTCGCCACGCGCGTCAACCTCCAGTCGATGCTGTCGTACCTCGCCGAGGAAACGGGGGGAACGGCGATCCTGAACCGGAGCCGGGTCTCCGATCCGCTCGGGGAGATCTCGGAGGAGCTGACGTCGTACTACTCGATCGGCTACGAGAGCCCGAGGACCGACGGGGACTCGACCCACCGGATCGAGGTGCGGATGAACGCCCCGGGGCTGACGGCCCGCACGCAGCGATCACTCCGCCGGAGGAGCGCCGACACCCGCGTCGCCGAGGGCGTCGCCGCGGCGCTCTTCTTCGGCCGGAACGAGAACCCGTTCGGCTTCGCCGTCGAGATCGGCGAGCCGCAGCCGAAAGGGGAGCAGGTCGTCGTGCCGGTGAGGGTGCGGATTCCCGCGACCCGGCTCGTCCTGCTGCCGGAAGGGGCGGGAGTCCGCGGGAGCGCCGTCTTCTACTTCCAGGTCCGCGACGAGGAGGGGCGCGTCTCCGACCTCGTCCGGCAGGAGGAAGCTCTCGAGAAGGAGGGCGAGGTCGTTCACGACGCGCTCCTCCGGATGCGCCGGGGCCGGCAGGTGATCTCCATCGCCGTCAGGGACGGCCGCTCCGGGATCGCCGCCTACGCCCAGAAGACGCTCCTGATTCCCGGGGCGAAGAAGTAGGAGCGGCCGGCCCGGATTGACGAAGGCACCGGGCTCGAGGCGGAACGGGTCGGCGCGGCGGGACGATCAGAACTCGGATCGCGAAGGAGGCCCCGAGGGATCGCCGGGGGCGCTCGGGGGGAGCGTCTCGAGGGCGGCCCTCACGCGCGCGAGCTCCGTTCCGATCTCGTCGAGGAGAGGGCCGAGCGTCGTCGTCTCGTTCTCCTTGGCCCTCGATTCCGCCTCCCGGCAGAGGGCCGAGAGCTCGAGCGCTCCGAAGCTGGCGCTCGTCGACTTGAGGGTGTGGACGGCGCGATGGAGCTCGTCGGCGCGCTCCGTCGCGAGGGCCGCCCGCGCGGACGCCAGAAGCCCCTCCGATTCGTGGGAGAAGGAGCGGACGATCCCCGGGAGGAGGTGAGCCGCCCGGGCGCCGAGGGAGGCGTTGAGCCGGGCCCACGCCTTCGCGTCGAGCCCGGGAGGCGTCGGAAGCGGTCCCTTCTCGAGGGAGAGGTCTTCTGCCTCGGCCGGCGCCGGCTCGCCCCCGTCGACCTGGGGGTCGAGGGCCGAGGCCGCGCGCTCGAGAGCGGAGACGAGGTCGGAGATGCCGATCGGCTTGACGAGGTAGTCGTCCATCCCGGCCGCCAGGCACGCCTCGCGGTCTCCGGGAAGAGCGTGGGCGGTCATCGCCGCGATGCGGGGACCCGCGCTGCCGAGCTCGATGCGAATCCGGCGGGTCGCCTCGATCCCGTCCAGCTCGGGCATCTGGATGTCCATCAGGACGAGGTCGTACACGGTCTGCCGGACGGCGTCGACGGCCTCGGCTCCGTTCGCGGCGACGTCGGCGGCGTAGCCGAGGCGCTCCAGCATCAGGAGCGCCAGCTCGCGGTTCGTCGGGTTGTCCTCGGCGAGGAGGATCCGGAGGGGGAGGCGGGAGCCCATCGCGGCGTCGAACCTCGGCCGGATCGACGACTCCCTCCGGGCCGCCGGCCGGTGTCCGCCGAGGAGCGCGGCGACGACCTCGTAGAGCGCCGCCGGCTTGACGGGCCGGGCGACCCGGGCAGCGAACCCTTCTTCCTTCTCGTCCGTCTCGGCGGCCCCGAGAGGCACCAGGAGGACGACGGGACACGGAGGCACACCGGCCGCTCCGAGACGGGCGGCCGCCGGGGGGCCGTCTCCGCCCGGGAGGTCCCGGTCGACGATCGCGAGGTCGAAGCGGCCGCCGTCCCGGGGCGCCTCGGGGAGCGAGGAGCAGGCCGTGACGGAGAAGCCCCAGCGGGTCAGGAGGCGCGCCAGGAGCAGTCGGCTCGTGGTGCCGTGCTCCACGACGAGAGCGCGTCGGCCCTGGAAGGCGGTTCGTCGCGGCGGGATGAAGGACGCCGAAAGGGGGAGGGCCGCCTCCAGCCGCGCGACGAACCGGAAGGTCGAGCCCTTGCCGGGCGAGCTCTCGAAGGAGATGCCCCCTCCCATCAGCTCGGCGAGCCGGCGCGAGATGGCGAGCCCGAGCCCCGTCCCGCCGAAGCGGCGGGTGGTGGAGCTGTCGCCCTGTCGGAACGACTCGAAGAGCGACGCCGCCCGCTCGGGCGGGATGCCGATCCCCGTGTCGCGGACGGTGACCGCGAGCTCGACCGGGGCCCCGGTCGCGACGGCCCCCTCGGGATGCGAGGTGACGGTCACGGCGACCTCTCCGGCGTCGGTGAACTTCACAGCGTTTCCGACGAGGTTCATGACGACCTGCTTCACCCGGGTCACGTCGCCCAGGAGAGCGACCGGCACGCCGTCGTCCACGTCGAGCGTCAGCTCGAGGCGCTTCTCCTCGGCTCGCTGGGCCAGGACGTCGACGGCCGTTTCGAGGCACGCGCGAACCTCGAACGGGCGCCGCTCCAGGCCCATCTTCCCCGCTTCGATCTTCGAGAAGTCGAGGATGTCGTCGATGAGGCGCAGGAGCGTCTCTCCGCTCTGCCGGATCGTGTCGGCGAACTGGCGCTGCTCCCGGGTCAGGGGAGTGCCGAGGAGGAGGCTCGTCATCCCGATGACGCCGTTCATCGGCGTCCGGATCTCGTGGCTCATCGTGGCGAGGAAGGCGCTCTTGGCCCTGTTGGCGTCCTCGGCTTCCCGGGTGGCCGCTTCCAGCTCGGAGGTCCGGGCCGTCACGAGCTCTTCGAGGACCTCGTGCCGACGGCGCTGCTTGCGGCTGCGGCGGAAGAGTGCCGCCGCCAGGAGCGCGAGCGCGCCGGTGGCGACCGCCGCACGGAACCAGGCCTTCTGAGCGAGGGCCGGCTGGATCCGGATCGTCGTCTTCGCTCCCGTCGTCCAGGTGGCGCTTCCGCGTCTGGCCGCCACCTCGAAGACGTAGCTCCCGGGCGAGAGGTTCGTGTAGCTGGCGGAACGCTCGCGCCCCGCGTCCACCCACGCCGGGTCGACCCCCTCGAGCCGGAACCGGAATCGGACGTCGGCTGGCGCTACGAGGCTGATCCCGGTGTATCGGATCTCCAGGCGAGAAGATCCCGGGGGGATGACGACGGTCTCACCCGGCTCGACGGGGGCGCCGTCGGACAAGACTCCTTCTATGCGGAGGGCGAGGAAGGGCGGGGGCCGCTCCAGCTTCGCCGGGTCGAGAATCGCGAGGCCACGCGTCGTCGCGACCCAGATCCTGCCGTCGGAGGCTCGCATCGCGGCCGGCTGGGTCCCCCCCGAGCAGGCCTCGCTCCGCATCCCGTCGGCGAGCCCGAAGTGCTCGGACGAAAAGCCCCGCCGCTGACCGTCCATCGTCGCCGACACGTCCGCCCGGCGCGCGCGGAAGACGCCGTGGTTCGAGCTCATGAAGAGCCAGCCGTCGTAGAGGAGGATGCTCTTCACGAGTCCGTCGAAGAGCCCGTCCCTCGTCCCGACGCCGGCGAGCTTCCCGTCGCGCAGGCGGGCCAGCCCGCCGGCCGTTCCGATCCAGAGAGTCCCTTCGTCGTCGAAGAGGAGCGACTGGACGCGGTCGTCGGGAAGCCCGTCGCGCCGGGTGTAGGCACGGAAGCGGTCTCCCTCGAAGCGTGCGAGCCCGCCCGTCGTTCCCGCCCAGACGCCTCCGCCGCGGGCAGGCAGGAGGCAGAGAAGCCGGTCGGACGGGAGGCCGTCCACGATTCCGAAGCGCCGGGCGAGCCCCTCGCGAAGCCGGATGACGCCTCCCGGAAGGAGTCCGACCCAGATCGACCCGTCCTCGTCCTCGGCCAGCGCCCGGACGTCGCGGGAGGCGTGGGCCGGCGGCGGCAACGGGACGCGCTGGAAGACGCCGCCGCGTCCGGCGACGAGACCGTCGGTGTAGGTGCCGACCCAGAGGCGCCCGTCCCGGGCGGGAAGGAGAGCCGAGGTCTGGTCGGACGGGAGTCCGTCGCCCGTCCCGAAAACCCGGATCGTCTCACCGGTGATCCGGCTGAGGCCGCCGCTGGCGACGGTGGCCCAGACCGCTCCCGAGGCGTCCTGGGCGACGGCGCGGACGTTCTCGCCCGCGAGCCCTTCCCTTTTCCCGAGGCCGACGAAGAGGCCGTGGCGGAGGCGCAGAAGCCCCTCGGTCCAGGTGCCGATCCAGACACTTCCCTCGTGGTCCTCGAAGAGGCTCCAGATGTGGTCGGCCGGGAGGTCTCCCGACGACGCCGACCGGCAGGCGACGTCCCGGCCGGAAACCCGGCAGACGCCCCGGCCCCACGTCCCGACCCAGAGGCTCCCCTCCCGATCGACGAGGAGCGCCGATACCTGGTTCGTCGGAAGGCGGGGCGCTTCGTCGGCCGAGACGCGGCCGTCCACGATCCGCGCGAGTCCTCCCCCGGCGGTGCCGGCCCAGACGCCTCCGCCGGGGTGCGGGGCGAGGGCGACGACGGAGTCGTTCGGGAGGCCTTCGCGGGTCGTGAAGGTCCGGGCGCCCGCTTCTTCCAGGCGAACGACCCCGTCCGCGGTCGATCCGGCCCAGACGACGCCCGCCCGATCGACGCAGAGCGTCCGAACCAGGAAGCGGGCGGCTCCGCCGGGCGTATCGACTCTCCGGAAGCCCGGCCCTTCGAGCCGGAAGAGTCCCTCGTCCTCCGTTCCGACCCACAGCACTCCGCGCCCGTCGCGCGCGAGCGCCTGGACCTTCCGGCCCGCGAGGCCTTCGCGGGGGCCGAGAGACGCGAAGCGCCCTCCCTTCATGCTGAGGAGGCCCCCGCCGTTCGTGCCGATCCAGAGCGTGCCGTCCTGGTCGGCGAGGAGGGCGAGGACGGAATCGGAGGCGAAGTCGGCGACCGTCCGGCTGTCGAAGAGAGTGAACCGGGCGCCGTCGAAGCGGACGAGGCCTTCCTGTGTCCCGATCCAGAGGTAGCCGTCGGGAGTCTGGGCGATCGCCTGGACGGTGTTCTGCGGGAGCCCCTGCCCCGATTCCCAGCTGTCGAGGGTCGCGTGGGCGATGGGGCGGGCCGGGTCGAGCGCGAGGGCCGCGGGGCCCGGGGTCAGGAGGACGAGGAGCGCCGCGGTCCACGCGCTCCCGACACGTCCCCGGACGCCGCAGGCGAATTGTCCGGACGAGCCCTTTTTCCCGAGGAGCATCGGCTGAATGATAGAGCGGCCGGCCTCCGGAGGAAGCCGGCCGCGAGGGCCCCGCGGCCCGGAATCGTCAGTAGGCGAGGAGCTTCCTGGCGGCCGCGAGGACGGTCTCGGTGCTCGGCAGGATCGCCCGCTCGAGGATCCGGTTGAATCCGACGGGCGTGAAGGGCGAGCCGACCCGCTCGACCGGCGCGTCGAGGTACTCGAAGAGCTCGCTCGTCACCTGGGCCGAGAGCTCTCCTCCGAAGCCCCCCTTCACCTTGTCCTCGTGGACGATGAGGACCCGGGACGTCTTCTTCACCGAGGCGGCGATGGCGTCGAAGTCGAGCGGGGCGAGGGAGCGAAGGTCGATCACCTCGGCCTCCTTGCCCTCCTTCGCGAGCGTCGCGGCGGCCTCGAGCGCCCAGTGGACGGGGGTCCCGTACGCGAGGACCGTCAGGTCCTTCCCGGGCCGCCTGAGGCGCGCCTTCCCGAACGGCACCGCGAACCCGTCGGGGACGAAGGTCTTCGAGAGGGCCGAGTTGTAGAGGAACTTCGGCTCCAGGTAGAGGGTGATCCCGCGCGAGCGGACGGCCGTCCGGAGGAGGCCGGCGGCGTCGTCGGCGAAGGCCGGGACGACGATGCGGATCCCGGGAAGGGTCGTGAGCCACCCTTCGATGTTCTGCGAGTGGTAGAGGCCGCCGCCGATGTAGCCGCCCGAGGCGAGGCGCACGGTGACGTTCGGGACGAACTGGCCGTTCGTCCTCCAGTACTCGTGAGACATCTCGACCATCTGCTCGGCCGCCGGCCAGAAGTAGTCGGCGAACTCGGCCCCCTCGACGATGACCCGCACGCCGTCGCAGACGCGCGAGAAGCCGTCGGCCATCCCGAGGATGTAGTCCTCGGCGATGGGGGCGTTGAAGACGCGGTGGCTCCCGAACTCCTTCTCCATCCCCTTCGTGACGTTGAAGATCCCGCCCTTTTCTCCGGAGGCGACGTCCTGGCCCCAGATGAAGGTGTCCTGGTTCTCGCGGAAGAGGTCCTTCATCGTCTCGTTGACCGCGTGGATGAGCGACGATTCGCGGTTCGGCCGGCCGTCGGGAGAGACGGCCGGAGTCTTCGGCACGCTCGCCAGCCCGTCACCCTCGGGGACCCAGGGCTCGGGCAGGACGAAGTCGTGGATCGACCTCGGGTCGGGGTCGGGTGCCGTCCGGGCCCGGTCCGCCGCGGCCTCGTAGGTCACCCGGTTCTCCTCCTCGATCGCGCGGATCTCCTCCTCGGAGAAAGCTCCCCCTTCGATCAGGAGGCGGCGGAAGCGGGGGAGCGGGTCGAGCGCGCGGGCGGCGGCGAGCTCCTCGTCGTCGCGGTAGAGCTCGTGCCGGTCGGAGTTGGAGTGGGAGCCGATCCTCACGCAGTCGGCGTGGACGAGGACGCACCCCGCGCCGCTCTGGGCGAATTCGGCGGCCTCGCGAAGCGCCCGGACCGAGTCGAGGACGTCCTTGCCGTCGCAGTGGATGACCTTGAGGTTCGGGAAGCTCGCGAAATTGTCCGAGGCGTAGTGGTTCGCCGTCTGCTGCCTTTTCGGGACCGAGATGCCGTAGCCGTTGTCCTGGATGACGAAGATGACCGGGAGCTTGCCGAGGGAGCAGCCGTTGACCGCTTCGTAGAAATACCCCTCGGAGGTGGACGACTCGCCCATCGAGCAGTAGACGAGGCTCTTCATCCCGAACGACCGGATCGCCCGCCCGAGTCCGGCGGCGTGCTGCGCGTGGTTGGCGACGCAGGAGGAGACGTTCCAGATGTAGAGGTCGTGCCGGGCGAAGTGGTTCGACATGTGACGGCCACCTGAAGCCACGTCCGAGGCCTTGGACATGCCGTTGAGGAGGATCTGCTCGGGGGTGACGCCCGCGGAGAGGCAGGTCGTCAGATCGCGGTAGTACGGGAAGAGATAGTCGAACGCGGGTCGGAAGATCGTCCCGAGGGCCACCTGGATACCGTCGTGGCCGGCGCACGGGGCGTGGTAGGACCAGCCGAGGCCCTGCTTGAGGTAGTTCGGGGCCTTGTCGTCCAGGACGCGCCCCAGGTGCATGAGGGAATACCACCTTCGAAGCTCATCCCGCGTCGGGTTGACGGATGCGAGGGCAGGGGCGACTTCCGGGGCGATCAGGAGCGATTCGGTCAAGGACGTCCTCCGGGCCCGGCCGCGGTGACGTTCGGGTCGCGGCTCTCTCGGGTCACTAACCTCCGACTATACGAGAAGATGTCGCGATCGGATCTCAGAATTGACTCTCCAGGAGGGCCTTTGGCGGTTTTCGGCGGACCGGTGGCCGGTGGGGGTACAATCCCTGATCCCGCGCTTCGCCGGACCGCCCGGCGATCCCAGTCCCGCGGGCAGGAGTTCCGTCCGTGACCACAAACGCCGTTGCCGTTCCCCCCGCCGACTCCACCGAGTCAGCGGATCGTCACGCATTCGAAGCCGCCCTCGAGGCGACTTTCCCCGCCAGCAAGCGGCCCCAGGAAGGGGAAGCCGTCAGCGGGATAATCGCCGGAATCACGCCGGACGTGGTCCTCGTTTCCATCGGGGCCAAGTCCGAGGCGCTGATGGACCTTCACGAGCTCGATGGCGAGAAGGTCGGCGACCGGATCGACGCCGTGGTTATCAAGGCCGGGCCCGATATCCGGCTCTCGAAAAAGCTCGCCGGCGCGCGTCGCGCGAAGGCGGAGCTGCGTGCCGCCTGGGAGACCGGAATCCCGGTTCTCGGCAAGGTCCTCTCCCGAAACAAGGGAGGCTTCGAGGTGGCGATCGGCGGGCCCGGCGGGCCGCGCGCGTTCTGCCCCGTCTCCCAGATCGACGTCGGACGGCACGACGAGCCAGGTCTTCTCGAGTTCGTCAACCAGTCCTTCGATTTCCGGGTCATCGAGTATGCCGAGGACGGGCGCCGGGTCGTCGTCAGCCGCGCCGCCCTCCTGCGGGACGCCCTCGAGAAGAACCTCGGCGAGATCCGCGAGAGGATCACCCTCGGTGCCGTCGTCACGGGCAAGGTCCGTTCCATCACCGACTTCGGCGCGTTCGTCGACCTCGGTGGCGTCGACGGCCTCGTTCACGTCACGGAGATCTCGCGCCGCCGCGTGGCGCACGCCAAGGACGTCCTCACGGTCGGCCAGGAGGTGTCCGTCAAGGTCACCAAGGTCGAGAACGAGGGGAAGCGGATCTCCCTCTCCATGAAGGAGCTCGAGAAGGATCCGTGGGAAGGCCTCGCCCAGAGGATCCCGCCCGGGACCGCCTTCACGAAGCCCGTCGCGCGTCACGCCGAGTTCGGCATCTTCATCGAGATCGAGCCGGGCATCGACGGCCTCGTCCACGTCTCCCAGCTCCCCCCCGGAGTCGACCTCAAGGACCCGTCCGTGGCGTCCGGCCAGGAAGTCTCCGGCTGGGTGCGCGAGGTCGACGAAGAGCACCGCCGCCTGTCGCTCTCCCTCCGCGAGGTCTCCACGTCGGACCCCTGGGAGGGGCTCGCCGACAAGATGCCCGAGGGCTCGGTCGTCGCGGGGCAGGTCGAGAACGTCGCGGCGTTCGGAGTCTTCGTCCGGCTCGAGATCGGCCTCACGGGCCTCATCCCGAACTCCGAGACGGGTCTCCCGCACGGGACCCCCGCCACGAAGACCTTCTCGCCCGGGCAGAAGGTCGAGGTCAAGGTGATCGGCCTCGACGCCCAGCGGCGGCGCATCTCCCTGTCGGCCAAGGGCGCCGGCGAGGAAGCGGAGCGCGGCGAGATCCGCAAGTACCGCGAGGACTCGGCGAAGCGCGAGAAGAGCGACCCGAGCCGTCCGACGAACTTCGGCGCCTCGCTCATGGCGGCGCTCACCCAGCCGAACAAGGCGGCGAAGTCCGCCCGCTGAGACAGGGCTCCTGAATAGGCCCCTCGCGGGCCGCGCTTGCCCGTAACATCCGTCCCCCCGGCCCCAGGCCGGGGGGATTTCTCTTGAGGAGCCCATGACGAGGAAACGCCCCGATAGCGCCGACCAGCCGGCGCTGGCCTTCGACGCCGAGATCCCCCTCCCGGAGGAGGCCCGGCGGCGCTACCTGAACTACGCCCTCTCGGTCATCACGTCCAGGGCGCTGCCCGACGTCCGCGACGGGCTGAAGCCGGTCCAGCGCCGAATCCTCTTCGCGATGTACCAGAACCTCCACCTGACGCCCGACGCCAAGTTCAAGAAGTCGGCCACGGTCGTCGGCGACGTCATCGGCAAGTACCACCCGCACGGCGACGTGGCGATCTACGACGCCATGGTCCGGATGGCCCAGACGTTCACCCTTCGGGCCCCGCTCGTGGAGGGGCACGGGAACTTCGGCTCCCTCGACGGCGACTCCGCCGCCGCGTACCGGTATACCGAGGCGCGCCTCCGGCCCCTCGCCGTCGAGCTCCTTTCCGAGATCAAGAAGAGGACCGTCGACTGGAAGCCGAACTACGACGGGGTCCACTTCGAGCCGATCGTCCTCCCCGCCCGCTTCCCGAACCTCCTCGTGAACGGGGCGACCGGCATCGCCGTCGGCATGGCGACGTCGATCCCGCCGCACAACCCGGTCGAGGTCCTCGACGCGGCGATCGCCGCCATCGACGACCCCGAGGCCGACCCTCTGAAGTTCGTCCGCGGGCCCGACTTCCCGACGGGGGGCCAGCTCCTCTCCACGAAAAAGGAGCTGAGGGAGATCTACGAGTCGGGGCAGGGGACCCTGAAACTGAGGGCCGAGTACGAGATCGAGGAGCGGGGCCGCGGCACCCAGGCGATCGTCGTGACGTCGGTCCCGTACGGGGTCGCGAAGGCCTCGCTCGTCGAGAAGATCGCCGAGGTGATCATCGCGCGCAAGCTCCCGGCCCTCGTCGACGTGCGGGACGAGTCGACCGACGACGTCCGGGTCGTCCTCGAGCTCAAGCGCGACGCCGACCCGGCGCTCGTGATGAGCTACCTCTACAGGCACACGCCGCTCCAGACGACGGTGCCGGTGAACCTGACCGTCCTCGTCCCGACGTCGAACCCGGAGGTCGCCGAACCGGCCCGCCTCTCGCTCTCGGCGATCCTCAGGCACTTCCTCGACTTCCGCTTCGCGACGGTGAAGCGCCGCTTCGAGTACGAGTTCGAGGAGCTGCTCCGCCGGATCCACCTCCTCGAGGGGTTCGAGAAGATCTTCGACGAGCTCGACGAGGCGATCCGGATCATCAGGAAGAGCGACGGCAAGGCCGACGCCGCCGGCAAGCTGATGAAGCGGTTCGACCTCGACGACGAACAGGCCGACGCCGTCCTCGAGACGAAGCTCTACAAGCTCGCGAAGCTGGAGATCGAGTCGATCCGCAGGGAGCTCGCCGAGAAGAGGGCCGAGGCGGCGCGGATCGAGGCGATCCTGAAATCGCCGGCGAAGCTCTGGGGAGTCGTCCAGCGCGAGCTCGTCGAGCTGCGCGGCGTGATGGCGGGGGAGAAGCGGAAGACGCGCATCTCGGTCGCGGTCGAGGAGCCGGAGTACGACGCCGAGGCGTTCATCCCCGACGAGGACGCCTTCGCGGTCGTCACCGCCGACGGGTGGCTGAAGCGCCTCGGCCAGCTGAAGGACCCGAAGCAGACGCGCCTTCGCGAAGGGGACGAGGTCCTGACGGTCCTCCAGGGGGGGACGCGCGAGCTCGTCGTCCTCTTCAGCAGCCGGGGCTCGGCCTACGTCCTCCGGATGAACGACGTCCCCCCTTCGACGGGCTACGGGGAGCCCGTCCAGAAGCTCTTCAAGTTCGGGGACGGCGAGCGGGTCGTCACCGCCCTCTCCCTCGACCCGCGGGTGACGCCGGACAAGGACGTCGTCCTCCTCGCGGTGACCCGCCAGGGAATGGTCCTGCGCTTCTCGGCCGACCCGCTCCGCGAGGCGACCACGCGCTCCGGGCGCCGGTTTGCGCGGCCCGCGGACGGGGACGAGGTCGTGTCGGTGGAGATCTGCGAGGAGGGGGCGATCGTCGCGCTCGCCTCCGAGAAGGGGCGGGCGATCCTGTTCGACTCGGACGAGGTCCCCGTCCTCGCCGGGCCGGGGAAGGGGGTCATCGGGATCCGCCTCGCCGAGGACGACCGCGTCATCGGCGCCACGCTCTTCGGCAGGGACGAGAAGCGCGCCGCCCTGACCCTCGAGAACTCGAAGGGAACGACCCACACCGTCACCCGCCGGCACGACGTCGCCGGAAGGGGCGGCAAGGGCTTCGAGCTGATCAAGCGCGACCGTTTCGTGAAGGTCATCCCGCCCGAGATCGTCCTTCTCGACCTCCCCGACCGGACCGGCGGCGGAGGACGGTAGCCGTGGAGGTCGTCCTCGCCGAGAAGTACGGCTTCTGCGCCGGGGTCCGCGTGGCGGACAAGCTCGTCAGGATCGCGGCGGCCAAGGGCCAGACCGGCGCCATCCTCGGACAGGTCGTCCACAACGAGAGCGTCGAGCGCGAGATGGCCACCTCGGCTTTCCGACGGTGCACAGGCTCGAGGAGGCCCACGGGCACGAGGGGCGGATCGTCTTCTCGGCCCACGGCGTCGCCCCGTCCGTCCGCGCGGACGCGGCGGCCCTGGGCCTTCACGCCATCGACACGACCTGCAAGTTCGTCACCGACATCCACCGGGAGATCGCCCGAGCCCTCGACGACGGCTGCTTCATCGCCGTCCTCGGGCAGAAGGGGCACCGCGAGGTCATCGGCTACACGAAGGACCTCGACCCGAAGCGATACGGCATCTTCTACGACCACGCGGAGGTGCGGGAGTTCCCGTGGGACGCCCACCCGAAGGTGAAGGTCGTCTTCCAGACGACGCTGAATGCCGAGCGGTTCGCAGAGGACATCGCCCTGATGCGCCTTCGGGTGCCGGACCTGAGGATCGCCGACACGATCTGCTACGCGACGAAGGAGAACCAGGACGCCTTGCGAGTCCTCTGCGCCGAGCCGTCGATCGACGCGATCGTCGTCATCGGCGGACGGCATTCGAAGAACACGATGGAGCTCGTGAAGATCGCGGGAGAGAGCAAGCCGACGGTCTTCGTCGGAACGGCCGCCGACCTGGACCCCGAGGCGTTCGCCGGAATGCGGAAGGTGGGCGTGACGGCCGGCGCCTCGACGCCCGACTACGACGTCGAGGCGGTCCTGGAGAGGCTCCGGGCGATCGGCTGACCTCCCGCCCCAAGGGCGTATACACTTTCGCCATGGAGACAAAAGGCGCAGGCGGGACGCCGGGCGGCGTCGGGCTCTTCCTCGGCGGCCTCGCGATGATGGTCGTCGGGGGCTACCTCCTCCTCCAGCAGGTGCAGGTCCACAGCGGCTTCTGGCACTGGTTCGGGCCGAGCACGTTCGGCCTCTCGCTGATCCCGCTCCTCGTCGGCATCGGCTTCCTCTTCTTCGACGGGAAGTCGGTGGCGGGCTGGCTCCTGACCGGGGCCGGGGCTCTCATCATCGTGGCGGGGATCATCGCGAACCTGCAGATCTGGTTCACGCCGACGAGCCTCTTCAACACGCTGATGATGCTCGGGCTCCTCGCGGGAGGCGTCGGTCTCGTGGCGAGGTCGCTGAAGGCCAGGCCCGCGGAGAAGTAGGGGTAGGGCCTTGGATTTCGAGGTGATGAAGAAGGTCCTGGAGGCCCTGGAAAAGGAGGGAGTCCGTTACGTCGTCGTCGGCGGCGCGGCCCTGAATCTTCACGGCTTCGTCCGGGCCACGGAGGACGTCGACCTCTTCGTCGAGCCGGATCGCGAAAACCTGGAAGCGCTCAAGCGGGCGTTCCGCACCGTATTCCACGACCCGCTCATCGACGAGATCTCGGTCGACGAGCTCATCGGAGACTACCCGGCCGTGCAGTACGTGCCTCCGGACGGCGGTTTCCACATCGATATCCTCACGCGGCTGGGAGAAGCGTTCCGGTTCGAGGACGTCGAGTCGGTCCGGATGCCTTTTGGTGCGATCGAAGTCTCGGTCGCCACGCCCCGGATGCTCTATCGCATGAAGAGGGACACCGTCCGGCCAAAGGACCGGATGGACGCCGAGGTTCTCAGGGAACGCTTCGGCGTGAAGGACGATTGATGCCCGTCCGGAAATTTCGCTCCGTCGCGGACATGCCACCCCCGCCCCTTCGCAGGCCGGGCTCGGAGGAGCTCTTCCAGATTCTCGCCGGTCACTGGCGGGCAGGTTCCCTGATGGCGGATCTTCGCTTTCCGCCTGGCCTCTACCGGCATGCAGGCGTCGAGGAGCTGAACGCCCAGACCGACCTCTGGGCGTCCGAACGAATCGAGCGGGTGAAGCTGCGGAACGCGCGCGCGCGGCAGGACGATCGTCCTTCCGCAGCGGACTCGTCCCCTACGCCGGATCGAGGATGATCTTCCCGAGCGTCTCGATCAGCTCGCGCCCCTTCTCCTTGTCGAACGGCGCGGCGTAGAAGGCGTCGAGGTCCATCGGAGGGAAGAAGCGGATCGTCGCGTCCTTTCCGATCCGCCCGGGAAACTGCTTGTGCAGGAGCAGGTCCCGGAAGCCGTCGACGCGGACGGGGACCGCGATGGCCTTCGTCCGGTGGAGGAGCTGGGCGATGCCGGGGCGGATCGGCGCGTTCTTCTGCGTCGTACCGGTCGGAAAGTGGAGGAGCCACCCGGTGGCGATCGCCTCCTCGATCTTGCTGACCCCTTCGAGGTCGACGGGCCGTTTGACCTCCTGGCCCGCCTCGCGGAACGACCTCCGGAACGTGACGCCCCCCGAGTAGGTGAGGAACTTCGTCAGGAGGTTCTTCCCCATCGTCTCCGACGCCGCCGAGAACCGCAGGTGCGGGTCTTCGTAGGGCATGTCGTGGACGATGTAGAAGAGGTCGTAGAAGGCGATCGCCTCGGTGAAGTAGGTCTGGTGGTTCGAGAGGAAGATCACGTTCTTCCGCGGCAGCGCCTTCAGGACGTCGACCCCTTCGGCCTTCACCGAATTGAGCCAGCGGAAGTAGACCCGGGTCGCGAAGTTCCCGATCCCGAGGATCATCGCGCGGCGGACGAGGCGGTCGAAGGAGGTTTCGATCACGGGGTCAGTCTCCGAAGGCGCCGGCTTCGTGGCGCTCGATCGCCCAGCGGACGAGGTCCGTCGCGAGGGGCTTTCCGCCAACCCGCTTGAGCATCGCGGCGATCTGGCCACGGTGGTAGGTCGCGTGGTTGGCCGTGTGCCGGAGGACCGTCCAGAGCGGCGCGGCCTTCTCCTCGCCCCGGAGGTTCTTCCAGACGAGGGGGGCCGCCAGCTGCTCCGGGGTCCGCGCCGCGAGAAAGGCCGAGACGCGCGCGTCGGCCTCGTTCAGCATCCGCGCGGCGTCGGCGAGGGACGGGACCTCCTCGACGGCCGGGAGGGTCGTCGCGTCCCGGCCGTCGAAGCGTTCCGCCCACGCCCGGGTCGCTCCCGCGAGGTGGACGAGCGCGGCCCGGATCGAGGGCCACCCGCCCCCGAGCTCGCGGACGTACTCCTCGTGCGGGAGCGGCGCGAGCGACTCGAGGAGGAGCTTGTTCGCCCAGAGGTTGTAGTCCTGGAGCGCGAAGAGGTCGTCCTTCATCTCGCCGGGTCCTCGACGATTCTGTTCGTCAGGGCCCCGAGGCCGTCGATGGCGAGCTCCACGACGTCGCCCGGCCGCAGCCACTGGTCCTTCGTGATCCCCGAGCCGTTCAGCTCGAGGAAGCAGCCCGTGCCGACCGTCCCCGATCCGATCACCTCGCCCGGCTCGAGCGTCACCCCGTCGGCGGCGCGCTGGACGAGCTGGGCGAAGGTCCAGTACATCTGGGCGACGTTCCCGTCGGAGACCTGGACGCCGTTGACGTGCGCCGTCATCCGGGCGTGGAGGACGTTTCCCCTCGGAGACGGGGAGATCCGGTTCGACAGCTCGTCCTTCGTGACGAGCCAGGGGCCGATCGCCGTCGCGAAGTCCTTCCCCTTGGCCGGCCCGAGGTTCAGCTTCATCTCCTCCATCTGGAGGGTGCGCGCCGAGAAGTCGTTCATCACGCCGTACCCGAGGATCGCGTCGTCGGCCTCCTCCAGCGTCGGGTTCGTCACCCGCTTCCCGATCACGGCGAAGCACTCCAGCTCGAAGTCGAGCTTCTCGAGGCGGCGCCGGCCGACGCGGAGGTCGCCCGGCCCTATGACGGCGAGGGCGTTCGTGAAGTAGAAGACGGGGAACTCGTCGAACTCGGGGATCATCGCCATCCCGCGGTTCCGGCGTGCCGTCTCGACGTGCTGGCGGAATGCGTACCCGTCGCGTACCGAGACGGGGCGCGGCAGCGGCGCGAGGAGCCGGACGTCCTCCTCCCTGAGGAGGCTGCCGCTCGGGAGCGACGCTTCCCCGGTCGAGAGGACGAGGGCCTCCGGGAAGAGCTCCTCGCTGCGCCGGACCATGTCGAGGACGGAGAGGCCGCGAAAGGCCTCGGAGGCCCGGCCGAGGTCGATGATTCCCGCGCCGGGAAGGATGAGGCCGGGGAGGCCTGCCGGGTCGCCCCCCGGGCGGACGAACGTGACGAGCTTCATTTGGCGCCGTTATACGACACGGGCCGGGATCGGGGGGGACGGAGCGGTCGGCATCCGTCCCGTCGCTCACCCTCCCAGGTAGGCCCGCCGCACGGCCGGGTCGTCGAGGAGGTCCTTTGCACGGCCTTCGAGGGCCACGGTGCCGGTGACGAGGACGTAGGCCCGGTGGGCGAGGCGGAGCGCGGCGCGGGCGTTCTGCTCGACGAGGAGGACGGTGACCCCCGCTTGGTTGATCTCGCGAAGGGTCGCGAGGATGCTCTTCACGAGGATTGGCGAGAGGCCGAGGCTCGGCTCGTCGAGGAGGAGGATCCTGGGCCCCGAGAGAAGCGCGCGGCCGATGGCGAGCATCTGCTGCTCGCCCCCCGAGAGCGTGCCGGCGAGCTGTTTCTCTCGCGAGAGGAGGACGGGAAAGAGGCGGTGGACGAGCCGCCGCGACTCCTCGACGCCGGCGGCGTCGGTGCGCGTGAAGGCGCCGAGGTCGAGGTTCTCGCGCACCGTGAGCGTCGCGAAGAGGCGGCGCCCCTCGGGGACCTGGACGAGGCCGCGCGCGACGATCTCGTGCGGCGGGACTCCCGCGAGGGACTCGCCGTCGAGGCGGATCTCGCCGGAAGTGTGGCGGACGAGGCCGCTGATCGCGCGGAGCGCCGTCGACTTGCCGGCCCCGTTCGCACCGAGCAGCGCGACGATCTCGCCGGGCTCGACCCGGAAGCTGACGCCGTGGAGCGCCTCGACGGGCCCGTAGCCGGCGCGGAGCCCGTCCACCGTCAGGCGCACGCGGGGTCCTCCACGCCGAGGTAGGCCTCGCCGACGCGCGGGTCGCTCCGGATCTCGTCGGGCGTCCCTTCGGCGATCTTCGTCCCGTTTTCGAGGACGACGAGCCGCTCGCAGACGTCCATCACGAGCCCCATGTCGTGCTCGATGAGGAGGACCGTGACGCCCCGCTCCCGGATGCGCCGGACGAGGGCGGCGAGGCTCGCGGTCTCGGCCTCGTTCAGCCCTCCGGCCGGTTCGTCGAGGACGACGAGCCGGGGGTGCGACGCGAGCGCCCGCGCGATCTCGAGCCGCCGCCGCTCGCCGTGCGCGAGGCTCCCGGCGGGGAGCGCGGCCCGGTCCGCGAGGCCGACGAGTTCGAGCGCGGCGAGCGCCTCCTCGCGGGCCCGGCGCTCCTCGCGCCGCTGGCCCGGCGTGCCGAGAAAGGAGGCGAGGAGGCCGCTCTTCAGCCGCGCGTCGGCGCCGACGAGGACGTTGGAAAGGACGCTCATCCCGCCGAAGAGGCGGATCGACTGGAAGGTCCGCGCGATCCCGCGCGCGACGATCCGGTGGGGCCGCAGGCCCGTGACGTCGGCGTCGTTGAAGAGGACGCGGCCCTGGTCGGGGCGCGTGTTGCCGGTGATCAGGTTGAAGACGGTCGTCTTGCCCGCCCCGTTCGGCCCGATGAGGCCGGCGATCGCTCCTTCCTCCACGTCGAAGGAGACCCCGGCCACCGCCTTGACGCCGCCGAAGCGCTTCGCGAGGTCCCGAACCGAGAGGAAGCTCACGAGGCCCCCCGCGCCCGACGCGGCCAGAGGCCGCCGGGCCTGACGACCATCATCACCATCAAGGCGAGGCCGAAGACGAGCATCCGGGCGCTCGCGAGCCCGCGGAAGAGCTCGGGGAGCCCCGCGACGAGGAACGCGCCGAGGAGCACCCCGGGAATCGACCCGGCGCCGCCGAGGAGGACCATCGTGAAGACGAGGACCGACTCCCAGAAGCCGAAAGACTCGGGCGAGACGACGGTCATCTTCGCGGCGAAGAGGGTGCCGGCCATCCCGGCCCACGCCGAGCCGAGGACGAAGACGGTGAGCCGCGCCCGGGCGGTGTTCACGCCGCTTCCCTCGGCGGCGACCTCGTCCTCGCGGACGGCCCGCAACTGCCGGCCGAAGCGGGAGGCCGAGAGCCTGTGGAAGACGAGGATCGTCAGCGCCACGGCGCCCCAGATGAGAGGAAAGAGCTGCTCCGGTGTGCGCAGCTTCAGCCCGAAGAGGAACGGGCGCGGGATGCCGAAGATGCCATTGGCGCCCCCCGTCAGGGAGCCGACGTCGTTGACGAGCGCGATCCGGACGATCTCGCCCACCCCCACGGTGACGATGAGGAGGTAGTCGCCGCGGAGCCGGAGGACCGGGAGGGCGACGAGCGCCGCGAAGAGGCCCGCCGCCAGCGCGGCTGCGGGAAGCGTCAGGAGGAGCGGGACGCCGAGCCGCGTCGTCAGGATCGCCGTGGTGTAGGCGCCGACCGCGAAGAAGGCGGCGTGCCCCATGTCGTAGAGCCCCGCCTCGCCGAGGATGAGGTTCAGCGAGAGGGCGAGGAGGGCGTAGATGCCGACGCTGTCGAGGACGTCGACCCAGTAGGTCGAGAGGACGAAGGGGGCGGCCGTCATCGCGAGGGCGAAGACGACCGCGGCGGCGGTCGCGACGAGGCCGCGCGTCACGCCTTCTCCGCCACCCGCTCGCCCAGGATTCCCGTGGGGCGGACGAGGAGGACGACGATCAGGACGACGAAGGCGATCGCGTCCTTCCAGGCGCTCGAGACGTAGGCGCTCCCGAGCGACTCCGCCAGGCCGAGGAGGAAGCCGCCGAGCATCGCCCCCGGCACGTTGCCGATCCCGCCGAGGATCGCCGCCGTGAAGGCCTTCATCCCGTAGCTCCACCCCATCGTGAAGCCGATCTGCCCGTACGTCAGCCCCACCATCAGTCCGGCCACGCCGCCGAGCGCCGGGCCGACGAGGAAGACCGCCCGGACGACCTGGTCGACGTCGATGCCGCAGAGGCGCGCCGCGTCGCGGTCGAGCGCGACGGCGCGAATGGCGGTCCCCAGCTTCGTCCGGTTGACGAAGAGCCAGAGGGCGGCCATCAGGGCGAGCGACACGAGGATGACCGCGAGCCTCACGACCGGGACCCGCGTCCCGCCGAGCGTGACGGCCGAGGTCGGCAGCGCTTCGTCCGGGTAGACCTGGAAGCGGGCGCCCCAGCCGAGCATCAGGGCGTTCTGCAGGAAGATGGAGGCGCCGAGCGCCGAGACGACGGCCGAGAGGCGCGGCGCCTCGCGCAGTGGACGGTAGGCCGCCCGTTCCAGGAGAGCGCCCGAGACGGCGACGAGGCCCGCCACGAGGAGCGCCAGGAGGAGAAGGCCCCACCCCGTGCCCAGCCGCGGGCCGAGCGCCGCGGAGGTCAGGAAGGTGAACCCGAGGTAGGCGCCGAGCGTGAAGAGCTCGCCGTGCGCGAAGTTGATGAGCCTTAGGACGCCGTAGACCATGGTGTAGCCGAGGGCGACGAGGGCGTAGACGCCGCCGATGGCGAGGCCGTTCGTCACCTGCTGGAGGAGCTCCTCCATCGCTGCGAGGTCTACTTCCGGAGGACGAAGGCGCCGGCGGCGTCGACGCGGTAGACGCGGTAGACGTCGCCGACGCGGTCGCCGCGCCCGTCGAACGAGATCTTTCCGGAGAGACCCGGGAAGTCCTTGACGGAGCCCTTCAGGGCCGAGGCGATCCGGGCTCCTTCGGTGCTTTTCGCGGCCTCGACGGCCTTCACGAGGACGCGGAAGGCGTCTCCGGCGAGGACTCCCCAGATGGAGCCGGGGACCGCGCCGTACTTCGACCTGTACTCCGCGAGGAACGCCCGGGCCTCGGGCCCTTCGAGGTCCTGCGGGAGGAGCGGGCTGAGGCAGAGGAAGCCCTCGGCCGCCGCCTTGCCCGCCACCTTCACGAGGTCGGGGTTGTTGTTGGCGTCTCCCCCGAGGAACGGGACGTTCCAGCCCATCTCGCGCTTCTGTCGAAGGAGGAGCCCGGCCTCCGGGTAGTAGCCCGAGAAGAAGACGAGGTCGGGTTTCGCGGCCTTCAGCTTCGTCAGGACGGTCGTCGTGTCCCGTTCGCCGGGGGTGACCGTCTCGAAGGCCGCGAGGGTGAGCCCCGCGGCGGCGAGGCCCGCACGGGCCTGCTCGGCGAGCCCCTTCGCGTACGAGGTGTTGTCGTGGACGATCGCCACCCGCTTCGCCCCGGTCGCGGCCAGGACTCCGACGGCGTAGCGCCCCTGCTGGTCGTCCCGCGGGCAGGTCCGGAAGAAGAGGGAAAGCCCCTTACCCGTCAGCCGGACGGCCGTGGAGGCGTTGGCGATCTGGACGATCCCGGCCTCGTCGAAGATCCCTTGCGCCGCCTCGGTCGCCGAGGAGCCGTACGTCCCGACGACCCCCGCGACGCGTCGCGAGGCGAGCTTCTGCGCGGCGAGCGCGGCGGTTCGCGGGTCTCCTCCGTCGTCCTCGACGACGAGCTCGACCGGCCGCCCCAGGAGCCCGCCCCGGGCGTTGACGCCCGCCGCGAGGAGCTCGACGGCCCGCTTCATCTCCTGCCCCTCGCTGGCCCAGGAGCCGGTGAGGGGCGCCATCAGCCCGATCCGGATCGGCTCCGCCGCGAAGACCGACGGGGAGAAGCAGGCGGCCGCCAGGAGTGCGACGAATCGGTTCATCGGAAGTTCCCCCAGGGCGCGATGATGCCCCGACCTCGCGTCCCCGCTCAATCGGCGTCCGGGACGGCCTCAGAGGGTCGCGATCGCCTGGGCCACCGAGTCGCCGATGGGAAGGAGGGCGTCGAAGCCGGAGATCGTGAAGACCTCCTTCACGACGCCGGTGAGGCCCGAGACCGCCAGCCCGCCCCCGGCCGCCTTCAGCTTCTTCATCGTCGAGAGGACGGCGCGCAGCCCCGCGCTGCTCACGTAGTCGAGCGACGAGAGATCGAGGACGAGCTTCTTCGTCCCCTTTCCGATCCACTCCTCGCACGTCTTCTCGAACACCGGGGCCGTGGCGGCGTCGAGCCGGCCGGCGACCTTCGCCACGGTGCATCCCGATTCCTCGCGCGCCGTCACTTCCATGGCGTCCCTCCTCGTCGATCTTAGCCCGCGGCCGACGCCGCATCCCTCCGGCGTTTACGTTTACGGGATCGTCGCGAAGACGCGGGCGGGGGCGCCGCTGCCGCCCTTTATCAGCATCGGGATCACGTGGAGGGTCGCCCCCTTCGCCGGCAGGCGGTCCGCCGCGGCGAGGTTCTCCAGTGCCAGCCTGTCGGCGCCGCAGACGATCTGGTGGACCTTGAAGTCGGGCGACCGGCCCCGGTCGATGCTGGGGGTGTCGAGCGCGATTCCGGTGATCGAGCGCTCCTTCACGAGAAACGTCGCGGCCTCGGGCGAGAAGCCGGGGAAGCTCAGGAGCGGGATCGCCTCCGCCCCGCGCAGGGCGGTGCCGAGGACCTTCACGGGATCGGGGTAGAAGCGCGTGTCCAGGCCCGTATACATGACGACCCACGCCTTCGCCGGGATGCGGCCGTGCTTCTTCTCCCAGGCGCGGAGGTCGTCCACGGTCAGCATGTAGTCCCGGTCGCGGTCGCAGGCGTCCGACACGTCGACCTTCACCGCGGGGCCGATCCACTCTTCGAGAGGGATCTGGTCGATCGTGCGGCCGCCGCGGGCGAAGTGGATCGGCGCGTCGGCGTGCGTGCCGCCGTGCTCCGACGCCGTGAAGTCGTTCGAGGCGTACCACCAGCCTCCCGGCGTCGGGCCGAACGAGACACGCGTCAGCTTGAAAGACGTCGCCGTCGGCCAGTAGATGCTGGAGTCCTCGAACGGGTAGGTCAGGTCGAGGAGCTTCGGCGGGGGCGCGGCGACGACGACGGCGGTCCCGACGAGAAACGTGGCGGCGAAGAACGAGAAGGCCGTTCGCACGGGGACCTTCCTCAGCGCCGTCTTCTCAGCCGACCTGGAAGGCGTTGTCGAGGCCGGCGACGAGGAAGATCTTCTTCAGCGCCGGGTTCGTTCCGCGGACGGAGAACCGCCCCGCCCCGACCCTCTGTGCGACCGACATGCAGATCCGGAGGTAGGCGGACGAGACGAACGTGACCTTCTCGACGTCGAAGGTCACGGAGAGCTTCTCCGGGTGCGCGGCCAGGAGCGGGGCGAGCCTCTCCTCGACCTCGGTCTGCAGCTGGGCGCTGGCGGCCCCGTCCATCCGTCCGTCGAACCGGCAAAGCAGGCGGGTTTCCCCCGCGTCGAACTCGAATTCGGCCATCGTCGTCTCCCGTCGCGTCTCTCAGTGGTTCTTGTGGTACTCGGGAATGAGGACGTCCCAGCCGGAGCCTTCGTCCAGCAGCCGCGCGTGCGGGAAGGCGAGCCACTTCTCGTTCGGGCGCCGCCGCGAGATCCGCTGGATGTTGATGAGGTGCTTCGCCGAGATGTTCTCCGTCGTGATGTTCTTCCCCCCGGTCCCGCATCCCAGGGTGAGCGAGGCCAGGAGCGGGTTGAAGAAGGCGCCCACGGCGCCCTGGGACGACGGCGTGTTGACGAGGATCCGGCCCGCGTTCATCAGGTGGCCGAACTCCAGGACGCGGGCCTCGTCGTTGGCGTGGATCACCGCCGTGTGCCCGATTCCGCCGAGGTAGTTCAGCTCGATACAGAGCTTGAAGGCCGACTCGAAGTCGGGGCGGACGTAGAACGCCAGGATCGGGGCCAGAACCTCTCCCGAAAGCGGGAAGCCCTTGCCGGTCCCTTCGAGGCGCGCCAGGAGGAGGCGGGTTCCCTCGGGAACCTCGATTCCCGCCATCCGGGCGATCTCGGGGACGCCCTGTCCCACGATGTCGGGGTGCATCGTCCCCGAGGACTCGAGGATGGCCACCTTCTCCACGAGCGCCGTCTCGCGCGCCGAGAGGAAGTACGCCCCCTGCCGGGTGAACTCGGCTACGACCTCGGCCTCGATCGCCTTCTCGAGGACCACCGCCTGCTCGCTCGCGCAGACCGTGCCGTTGTCGAAGGTCTTCGACATCAGGATGCTCGAGACCGCGAAAGGGATGTCCGCGCTTCTGTCGATGAGGACCGGGACGTTGCCGGGGCCGACGCCGATCGCGGGCGTACCCGAGCTGTAGGCCTCCTTGACGAGCCCCGTCCCGCCGGTGGCGAGGATGAGCGCCAGCTGCGGGTGCGTCATCACGGCGTGCGTCAGCTCCCGGGAGCTCTCGTCGAGGATCTGGATGCAGTCTTCGGGAGCCCCGGCCGCGAGCGCCGCCTCGTAGCAGATCCGCACCGTCTCGACGCAGCAGCGCGTGCTCCGGCGGTGCGGGTTGATGATGATCGGGTTGCGCGTCTTCAGGCAGATGAGGACCTTGTAGAGGACGGTCGAGGTCGGGTTCGTCACCGGCGTCACCGCGAAGACGGGTCCGAGCGGCTGCGCGATCTCGGTGATCCCGGAGCGCGGGTCGTCGCTCAGGATCCCGACGGTCTTCTCCCTGCGGATGTCCTCGTACACCATCTGCGTGGCGAGGACGTTCTTGGTCACCTTGTCCTGCCAGACCCCGAGGCCCGTCTCTTCCCGGGCCATCTTCGCCAGGCGGACCCGCGCGTCGAAGCCGGCTCGGGCCACGCTCTCGACGATCCGGTCCGTCTCCGCCTGGTCGAGCTGGTGGAAGACGGCCGCGGCGAGGGTCGCCCTCTCGAGAACCTCGTCGGCCCGCTTTCGAACGTCGATCATCGCTTCCTCCTGATGAATGCGCCGGTCCGGCACGGTCGGGAAACGAAAGAACGAGGATACGCCCGCGCGACCGGCCCCCGGCCGGTCGCGTTCCTCACCCGTCAGACGTAGAGGTTGCGCAGGAGCTCCGCCGCGGGGGCGTCGAGGCGGTCGGCCCGCCGCACCTCCTCGAAGCGGGAAAGGAGGTCCTCGGGGCGGAGGCGTCTCTTCTCCTCGCCCGCCGCCTCGTGGAGGACCTTCCCGCGGTGCATCATCACCAGCCGGTCGCCGAGGTGGACCGCCTGGGGCATGGAGTGGGTCACCATCAGGGTCGTCAGGCGGTCCCGCTCGACGATCGTCTTCGTCAGGCGGATCACCTGCTCGGCCGTCTTCGGGTCGAGAGCCGCCGTGTGCTCGTCGAGAAGGAGGAGGCACGGCTTCACCCACGTCGCCATCAGGAGGGTCAGCGCCTGCCGCTGCCCCCCCGAGAGCGTTCCGATCTCGCTCTCGAGCCGGTCCTCCAGGCCCATGCCGAGCGCCGCGATCCGGTCCCTGAGCTCGCTTCGGAGCGCTCGGGGGAGAGCGGGGCCGAGCCCTCGCGCCTTCCCGCGCCGGGCCGCCAGGGCGAGGTTCTCGGCGATCGTCATCGCCGGCGCCGTCCCGCTGAACGGGTTCTGGAAGACGCGTCCCACCTTGCGGGCCCGCCGATCCTCGCTCCAGCGGGTCACGTCCGTCCCGTCGAGCCGGATCGTGCCGGAGTCCACGAGGAACGTCCCGGAGACGGCGTTGAGGAGGGTGGACTTCCCCGAGCCGTTCGTGCCGATGACGACGACGAACGCGCCGTCGGGGACGGAGAGGGTGACGCCCCGGAGGGCGCGGACCTCGTCCGTCGTCCCGGGGTGGAAGGTCTTCTCGAGGTCGCGAACCTCAAGCACGGGACGCCTCCTTTCGCCGGGGCAGGCGCTCGAGGAGGCGCGGCAGGACGAGGGCGGCGAAGACGAACGCGGCCGTCACGAGCTTGAGGTCGTTCGGGTCGAGGCCCCACCGGAGCGCGAGGGCGACCAGGAGCCGGAAGAGGACGCAGCCGAGGATCGTGCCGGCGAGCGCCAGGCCGAGGAGGCGCGACCGGACGAGGGCCTCGCCGATGATGACGCTCGCCAGGCCCCAGACGACCATGCCGATTCCCATCTGGACGTCGGCGAATCCCTGGTACTGGGCGAGAAGGGCGCCGGAGAGCCCGACGAGGCCGTTGGCGAGCGCGAGGCCGGCGACGGTCATCCGGTCGGTGCTCACTCCCAGGGCGCGGATCATCTGGGCGTTGTTGCCGGTCGCCCTCATCGCGGTCCCGAGGTTGGTCCGGAAGAAGACGAGGAGGAGCCCCGCGACGGCCGCCGCGACGAGGAACGCGCCGCCGAGCGTCGCCAGGTCGCGCACCTCGACCTCCCAGCCGATCAGGAAGACGCTCTTCGCGCCTCCCGAGATCCGCATTCCCGCCCTCTCGGCCACGTCGACGAGGGACGGCACCGACAGGAGGGGGACGTTGCTCTTCCCCATCACCCGCAGGTTGACGGAGTAGAGAGCGGTCATGACGAGGATCCCGGAGAGGATGCCGGGGATCCGGAACCGGGTCGCCAGGATTCCGGTGACCGTTCCCGCGACGGCGGCGGCCGCAAAACCGGCGAGAGTGGCCAGGACCGGCGGCGTTCCCCGTACGAGGAGGACCGCGGCGGTCGCCGCGCCGAGCGTGAGCGAGCCGTCCGTCGTGATGTCGGCGAAGTCGAAGATCCGGTAGGAGACGTAGACGCCGAGGGCGAGGACCGAGAGGATGAACCCGATCGTGAGCGAGCCGATCAGGAGGTTCACGCGGCGCCTCCGGCCCGGGGTGTGAGCTGGAGCGGGGCGGCCCAGAGCGTCCCCGCGAGGAAGAGGCTCTCTCCGGACCCGGTCAGCTCGCGGGCGTCCGGCAGGAGGTGGAGGAGCGCCAGGAGCCGCTCCTCCTCGAAGAGCCCCCGCACGACCGTCTCCAGGGACGGCGTGCCGGCCGGCAGCGCCCGGAAGGTGAAGGCGGCGGCGTGCGCGTGGACCGGCGGGGAAGGGAGTCGACCCGGCGGGCCGGACGAAGGACGCGATCCCCGTCCCTTCGTCGGCCGCGGCGACGCCGACGACGAGGGCGGTCGCGCGCTCGTGAACGCGTTCCGCGGTGAACGACAGCGACTCGCGCACGGAGGGGAACGCGAAGAGGTCGCCGGCGCCGACGGGGGAGCGCCGGAGGGCGGCTCCCATCAGGCCCGCCGACTCGGCCACCACCACGAAGGCGGCGGTCCCGGCGGAGGCGAGCTCGAGGGCCGCCGCCACGAGGCGGGAGAGCGCCACGGGTCCGGCGGCCGCGTCCGCCTCGAACCGGAACGCCCGGGAGAAGGTCCCCGAGCAGGAGATCCCGTACAGCGCCTGGACCGTCGGGACGAGGGCCCCTCGCGCGACGACGTCGTCGGGTTCGTGGGCGTCGGTCGGCAGGCAGGCCGCCGCCCCCGCGACGGCGAGGAACTCCCCGAAGCGCTCGCGGCATTCCTCGAAGCTCTCTCCGAACGCGCCGAGGCCGAGGCCGAGGCTCCCCGTGGGGAAGGGAAGCTGCGAGGTCGAGCCGGCGTCGAAGGACCCCGACGGAAGGCGCTCCGGCTCTCCCACGAGCGCTCCGCGCATTCCACTGCCGCCGAGAGCGTGGACCCTCCCCGGAATTCCCGCGACGACCTCGATGGACGGGGCTCCTGAAGCCGCCTTCGATCCGCCGGTTCCGAGGAGCTCGTCCAGCCCGCTGAGCCGCAGGACCTCGAGGACGGTGGCGGACGCCTCCTCGATCCGCAGCTCGCCGCCCAGCCGGGCGACGGCCTGCTGGCCCTTGAGGAGGGTGCGGATCCCGGCCGAGCTGAGAAAGGCGACGTTCGTCAGGACGAGCCGCAGCCGCCGGGCGCCGGCCCGGATCGCCTCGTTCAGCTCGCCCTCGAGCGCCGAGGAGCCCTCGGCGTCGAGGCGGCCGGCGGCCCGGATCTCGGCCATGTCCCCGGCCTGGTTCCGCTCGATCGCCGTCACCGTCCCACCACCTGGTCGGCGCGCGCCAGAAGCGAGGCCGGAATGGTCAGTTCGAGCTGGGCGGCGGATTCGAGGTTGACGACGATCGCCGTCCGGCTCACCAGCTCGAACGGAATGGACGCGGGGCTCTCGCCCCTGAGGATGCGTGCGGCCAGGCGCGCCTGGTCGGCGCCGGCGCGTTCGTAGTCTCGCGCCACCGCCACCGCGGCGCCCCCCTTGATCGCCTGCGCGGAGGTGAAGGCGAAAAGGGGAAGCTTCGCCTTGCGCGCCGCCTGGGCGATTCCCGCGAAGCCGGAATCGTGCATGTTCCCGTTCACCTGGCAGATGGCGTCGATCGTCCGGCTCGTGAGGGCGAGGGCGGCGTCGGAGATCTCCGCGGGAGTCGACGTGCCGATCGACACGAGCTCGATGCCGACGGCCGCGAGGGCTTTCGCCGTCCCGTCCCGGTTGAAGACCGAGTTCGACTCCCCCGGGTTGAAGAGCGTCCCGACGCGGCGCGCGCGGGGGAGGCATTCGCGAACCGTCTTCGCCATCCCGGCGAAGTCGCTCTCCGTCGAGATGCCGGTGACGTTCGGTACGTGGTCCGAGAAGCTGACTCCGGCGCCCGCCAGGATCGGATTGGCGACGATGTTGAAGGCGATCGGCACGTCCTTCACCCGCTTCAGGGCGGCCTGCAGCGTCGGCGTCGAGGTGAGGAGGAGGACGTCGGGGCGGGTCGCCACGGCGGCGTCGAGGAGGGAGACGAGGTTCGACATCTCTCCCTGGGCGTTGCGCACCGTCATCGCGTAGTCCCGTCCTTCCACGAGGCCGAGCTTCGGCAGCTGGGCCGTCAGCCCGGCCATCGCGTCCTCCACCATCGACGACTCGGCGAAATGGACGACCTGGAGGTTCGCCTTCCGGCCGAGCGGCGGCGGGGGAGAAGGCTCCTTCGGCAAAGCAGCCGCGGGCGCCTGCGGGGCCGGCAGAGGAGCCGGGGAAGAGGCCGCGGGCGATCGCCCGACGACGATCGACGCGCGGGCCACGAGGGACTCCGGGAGCCTCAGGCCGGCCGCGGCCGCCGCGGCCGGGTTCACGGCCAGGACGGTCTTCGTGATCCCGCGGTACGGGATCGCCCCGGGGCTCTCTCCCCGGAGGATCCGGGCCGCGATCAGGCCCGCCTCCCGGCCGCCGTCGGCGTGGTCGTTCGCGAGGGCGAGCGCCGCCCCCTGGTGGACGAGCGGCGAGCTGAAGGCGAAGAGGGGAACGCGGGCGCGGCGGGCCGCCGTGGCGATCCCCGCGAACGAGGCCTCGTGGAGGTTGTCGTTGATCTGGCAGACGGCGTCGAGCTTCTGCTGGACGAGCGCGAGGGCCGCGTCGGCGACGCCGGAGGCGGAGTCGGACGGCACGGAGACGAGCTCGAAGCCGCGGGCGCGCGCCGTCCGGTCGAGCTCGCCCAGGAACGTCACCGAGTTGAGCTCGGACGGGTTGAAGAGCGTGCCGATCCGGCGGGCCCCGGGGAGGAGCTCCTTCAGGAGGTCGAGGAGCGCCTCGAACGGGCTCCGGTCGTAGATCCCCGCCACGTTCGCGAGGTGCTTTTCGTGCGTCCCCCTGTCGCCGACGAGGAGGGGGTCGAGCGAGAGCGCGAAGACGACCGGCAGGTCGTGTACGCGGGCCATCGCCGCCTGGAGGGCCGGGGTCGTGATCGTCACGATCAGCTCCGCCCGGTCCGAGCGGGCGGCGTCGACGAGGCCCGGGAGCGCCGACAGGTCGCCCTGGGCGTCGCGGACCTTCACGTCGACGTCGCGGCCGGGGACGAGCCCTCCCTCCGAAAGGCCGCCGAGGACCCCTTCCCGCGTCGCGTCGATGGAAGGGTCGGAGACGAGCTGAGCGAGGGTGATCCGGTAGCGGCGGCCGGGCGTCGCCGCGGCATCCGGCGCGGCGGATCCGCCGCGGGTCGTCCTGTTCCCCTTCTCGTCGATGACCAGCACGGCACCGGACCGGACGTCGTCGGGAACGACCCAGCGATCGCGCAGGTTCCCGAGCGCCGACAGGTTGAGGGCGAGCGCTGTCGGGACGACGCTCTCCACTTTCACCGTGGCGGGGTCGAGACCGCCGAGGAGCCGCGCCGCGAGCTCTCCGGCGAGGCGGCCGACCTCGAGGTAGTCGGCCCCGAGGCCGACGAGGGCCCCGGCTTCCGCGTGGGTCGGAGCGTTCGCCAGGAGCGGGATCCTCGCCTCCCTGGCGACCGCGACGAGCGCGGAGTTCGCCGTCTCGACGACGTTGTCCCCACCGAGCCAGAGCGCCTCGACTCCTCGCGAGACGAGAGAGCGCGCCGCTTCGGCGACGTCGGCCGTGGAGTCGGCGCGCGCCTCGAGGAGCTCGATGCCGAGCGCCGCCGACTCCTCGCGGGCGATCCGGACGCAGGCCTCGGCGGGGGCCTCGGCGGGGCACCAGACGGTGCCGACTCTCTTCAGCTCCGGCCGGATCCGGCGCGCGAGGCGGAAGAGCTCCCGGACCGGCTGGAAGGTCCCGATGCCGACGAGGTGGCGCGGGTGGCCGAGCGGGTCGCCGGCTTTCAGGCCGACGTTCGCGGCGAACGGGTCGGTGACGGTGCAGAAGACGTGCAGCAGCCGGCCCTCGCGATTCGCGTTCGCGAGCACCTGGAGGGCGGTCGTCGAGGCCGTGATCGCGAGGTCGTAGCCGCCTCCCACGATCTCGCGGGCGATCGCGTTCGCCGTCGCCGTGTCCCCTTCGGCGTTGAACCGCTGGACCTCGAGAGTCGAGCCTTCGCGGTACCCGGCCCGGGAGAGGCCCTCGAGGATTCCACGGACGGAGTCGTCGAGGACCGGCCGGCTCGTGAGCTGGAAGATCGCGACGCGCGGGAGCGGGCGCACCTTCGGGCGGCGCTGGCCCAGGTCTGAGACCAGAAGGGTCGCCGATGCGAGCGCGGCGAGAAGGAGCCCGAGAGAGAGACGTCTCAGTGCGAAGAGCAACGGTCCTCCCGGCCTTCTCCGGCGTCCGGGAGCGCGAAGACGAGGGTCAGGACGTTGCGGCCCTTCTCGCGCCTCCACCTCACCTGGTCGGTGACTCTTCGGACGAGGAGGATCCCGAGGCCGCCGATCTCGCGCGCCTCGAGGGGCAGGGTGGTGTCGGGCGCTTCGGCCGAAAGAGGGTCGAACGGGGGGCCCGAGTCTTCGATCTCGAGGACGAACCCTTCCCCGGTCCGTTCGGCGCGAAGAGCGACCTCTCCTCCCTGGCCGCCGTACGCGTGGAGGCAGACGTTCATCAACGCCTCCTCGGCCGCGAGCTCGAGGTCGAGGCCGCGCGCCTCCGGGAGGCGGGCTTCGTCGGCCCGCGCCCTCGCCCACGCCACGGCCTCCGAAACGGCCGGAACGACCGCGGAGAACCGTCGCCCGGTCATCGGCCCGTCCGTGCCGCCGGCTTCATCTGAAAACGGCCTCGAGGATCGAGAAGTCGTCCGGGAGCGCGTCCGAGCCGTTCAGCCGGCGCGCCTCGACGAGGAGGTCGTCCATGCGGGAGGTGCCTGCGGGCGCGGGCTGCTCGAGGAACGTGGCGAAGTCGTCGAACGGCCAGATCTGACCGTCGGGCAGCTCTACCTCGTAGACGCCGTCGCTGAAGACGAAGAGGCGCGAGCCCTCGGGGACCTTCACCTCCTGGCTCACGAACTTCCTGCCGGGGATGAAGCCGATGATGAGGTTCGGGGCGCGCAGGCGCACGGCCGGGGCCGGGCCGCCCGGGGCCATGAGGAGCGCCGCGGGGTGGCCGCCGCTCGCGTGGACGAGGGTGCGCGTGGAGGCCTCGTAGACCCCGTACCAGATCGTGAAGTACGAGCCGTTCTGCTTCGCCATCGGGAAGGCTTCGTTCAGCGCGGAGAGGACCTCTCCGGGCCGCCGGAAGTCGGCTCCCGGAAGGCTCTGCGAGCGGATGACGTTCATCACCGTCACGGAGAGGAGCGCCGCGCCGACGCCGTGACCGCAGACGTCGAGGAGGTAGACCTGGAGGTGGTCGTCGTCGATCCAGCCGTAGCCGAACGCGTCGCCGCCGAGGGAGGTGCTCGTCAGGAAACGCCAGTCGATCGTCACCGGCCCCTCGTCGACGGGAGGGGGCAGGAGGCTCTTGACGTACTGCGCGGCCTCGGCGAGCTCGGCCATCAGCTGCCGCGTCGCCTCGTTCCTCTCCAGGAGCGCGATGTACCCCTTCGAGTGGTACCGGACCCGGGCGACGAGCTCGAGGCGATCGGGCAGCTTGACGATGTAGTCGTTGGCGCCCCGGGCGAACGCCTCGGCCTTCGTCTCGGGCTCCTCCCGCGTCGAGAGGACGACGATCGGGACGTCGCGGGTCGCGGCCGTCTCGCGGTACCTCGTGACGAGGTCGAGGCCGTCCACTCCCGGCATGACGAGGTCCTGGAGGATCACGGTCGGCTCGACCGCCGTGGCCGTCTCGATCGCCAGGGCCGGGTCGTTGCAGAAGTGGAAGACGATGCCCGCCTCCGGCTGCAGCATTCGCCGGACGGCGGCGCCGACGATCGGCTGGTCGTCGACGAGGAGGACCGTCACGGGACGGCGGGAGGGGGAGACCACCGACGCGGCACCCTTGCCGGCGGCGGGATCCTGGTCGCTCATCATCGGTTCCTTCCGGCACCTCTCCGTGCCCGCTCCTCGCGTACGCGTTGCGCCACGGCGGGCGCGATTTCCGGGAGAGGGAGGATCGCCGTCGCGGCGCCGATCTCGCGGGCGGCGCGCGGCATCCCGTAGAGGACGCTCGTCTTCTCGTCCTGGGCGATGGTGTGCCAGCCGGCCGTGCGGCAGCGGAGGAGGCCTTCGGCGCCGTCCCGGCCCATCCCCGTCAGGAGGACCGCCACTCCCGGCGTGGCCCAGTTGCGGGCGGCGCTCGAGAGGAAGGCGTCGATGGACGGGCGGTAGGGGCTCTCCCGGGGCTCGGGCGTGTACGCCAGCGACCCGTTCTCGGAGACGACGAGGTGCGCGCTCGTCCCGGCCAGGAGGACGTCTCCTTCGCGGGGGCGGTCGCCGGTCACGGCCAGCCGGACCGGCCGCCCGGCCTGCCCCTCCAGCCACGCCGCGAGGCCGGCGGCAAAGGTGTCGTCGACGTGCTGGACGATCACGACGGCCGCGGCGAGGTCCGGCGGGAGGGCGGAGAGGAGCTGGGAGACGGCCCCCGGCCCTCCCGTGGAGGCTCCCACGGCGACGAGCGGGGCGATGGCCAGGGGCTCGGCCCCGGACGTCCCGCGGGGTTTCGCGCTCTCCGGGCCGGGCGACGCGAGACGGGCGAGGAGGGAGAGCTTCGCGCGCAGCGGGGCGGCTCCCACGAGCTCGCCGTTCGGGCCCCGGCGGGGGGCTTCCACGACGTCCCGGGCGCCGGACCCCATCGCGTCGAAGACCCTTCCGGCGTCGGTCGACGAGGGGTTCGTCACGATCAGGATCGTCGTCGGGGAGGCGGTCATGATCCGCCGCGTCGCCTCGACGCCGTCGACGTCCGGGGCGGCGAGGCCGAGGAGGAGGATGTCGGGCGTCCGGGCCGCGCAACGGGCGACCGCCTCGGCCGCCGGCGCCTGCCACGCGACCTCCCGGCCCGGATCCTCCTCGACGACCTGCCGAAGCGCCTCCGCCTCGGACCTGCTTTCGACGGCGATCGCGACGCGCAGCTTCACGGTTCTCCGATCAGGTCGGCGACGGCCGTCAGGAGGGTCCTGTCGTCGAAGCTCCCTTTCGTCAGGTAGTAGCTCGCGCCCGCCGCCAGGCCCTGCAGGCGGTCCTCTTCGCGGTCCTTGTAGGAGACGATCACGATGGGCATCCGGGCGAGGGCCGCCTCGGCGCGGATCCGGGTCACCATCTCGATGCCGTTCATCCGCGGCATGTCGACGTCGGTGACGACGAGGTCGTAGCGTCCCGTCCTAACGCGGTTGAACCCGTCCATCCCGTCGACCGCCACGTCCACCTCGTAGCCGTGGCTCGCCAGGAGCCGCCGCTCGACCTCGCGGACCGTGATCGAGTCGTCCACGACGAGGAGGCGCTTGACCTTGCGCGCCGTCCCGGCCCCCGCCTTCGGCCGGACCGACTCGACGTCGGTCCGGGAGAGGAGCGCGTGGATGGAGCGGACGAGATCCTCGGCGTCGAGGACGAGGACGGGCGTCCCGTCGGGCAGGAGGGCCGCGGCGGCGACGTCGGGCACCTTGCCGAGCCGGGGATCGAGCGGCCGGAGGACGAGCTGGCGTTCCCCGAGGAACCCGTCGACGGCGAGGCCGAACGTGTCGAGCCGGTCGCTGATCACGACGACCTTCGTCGCTCCCGTCGGCTCGCCGGAGGGGGGCAGGCCGAGCGGCTGGCGGGCGAAGAGGACTCCGACCGCCTGGCCGTCGACGTCGATGAACGCGTGCCCTTCGGCGGTCTGGAGCTCCTGGGCCGGCACCTCGAGGACCCGCTCGATCCGGGAGAGAGGAAGGGCGAAGGCCTCGCCGGAGACCCTGAAGAGAAGGGCGCGCACGACCGAGAGCGTGAGGGGGAGCTGCATCGAGAGGGTCATCCCCGCACCGGCCGTCGACGTGAGGCTCACCCGCCCTCCGACCTCCCTCACCATGCTCTGGACGACGTCGAGGCCGACGCCCCGCCCCGAGAGCTGCGTCACGGCGGCGGCCGTCGAGAACCCGGGAAGGAAGAGGAACTCGAAGAGCTCCGCGGGCTTCATCTCCGCCAGAAGGCTCGGGGGAGCGAGCCCCCGGTCGGCGACCCGAGCCCGGATCCGCTCCGGGTCGAGGCCGCGCCCGTCGTCGACGACGGTGACGAAGAGTGCCCCGGCCCGGTGCTCGGCGGAGAGGACGATCCGTCCCGCCCTCGGCTTGCCGGCCGCAATCCTCTCCTCCGCCGGCTCGATGCCGTGGTCGCACGCGTTGCGCAGGGCGTGGGTCAGCGGGGCCTCGAGGAGGGCGAGGATGTCCCGGTCGACCCGCGTCTCTTCTCCCCGCAGCTCCAGGGAGATCTCCCGGCCGAGCTCGCGGCCCGTGTCGCGGACGAGGCGGGGGAACCCCCGGGCTCCCTCGCCGAAGGGGCGCATCCGGGCGGCGACCGCCTCGCCGTAGAGGCGGTCGGCGATCTCCTCCGTCCGGAGCGTGTGCCGCTCCAGGGCGTCGAGGGCGTGGACGAAGGCCGCGCGCGATTCCTCGACCTCGCGGACGAGCGTGGCGGCCGGGACGGTCCTTTCCCCCGTCTGGGGGCCGGAGAGGTTTTCCAGAAGACCCGACATCCTCGCGAGCGCGGCCTTCACGGAGAGGAACTCCCGCATCAGGTCGGGCGCTCGCTGGGCCTGGACCAGGCTCTCGCCCGCCAGACCGGTTAGACGGTCGAGCGTGCCCGTCCCGACGACGACGCTCCCCTCGCGCGACCCGGGCGCCTCCGCCGGAGTGGGCGCGGGAGATCCCGGAGCCGGCGCGGACGATGTCGGCGAGGGCGGAAGGGCGGCTGCGGGCGGAGGGACGGGTCCGGCCGGGGGTTGCGGCTGGGGGGCGGCGCCCGCGGCGGGGGTGGGGAGGCCGGCGCCGGAGCCGACACGAAGGCTCCGTACTCCTTCACGAGGAGCGCGAGGTCGGCGGCCATGCCCGAGAGCTGGGCCGGGATGGAGTCCGGGTCGACGGAGGCGAGTCGGGCGAAGACGTCGACGCCGGCGAGCAGGCGGTCTACCTGCGCCGGAACGAGAGTGATGCGTCCGCGCTGCGCGGCGACGAAGACATCCTCCATCGTGTGCGCGAGGCCGACGGCGGCGTCGAGGCCGACGATCCGGGCCGCTCCCTTCAGCGAGTGGGCCGCGCGCATGAGCGGCTCGAGGACCTCCTTCGTCGCGCGGCCCGTGTCGAGGGCGACGAGACCCGCCTCGAGCGCGAGGGCGTTCGTCTCGGCCTCCATCCGGAAGAGCTCGAGGAGCCCGTCGCCGTCCATCGTGGAGCCCGTAGAGCCCGTTGAGCCCGTGGAGCCCGCCGTCACGCGAGGCCTCCCCTCTCGCGGAGCCCCGCGTCGAGCCGGTCGGGGTCGAGGAGAGTCACGGTGCGTCCCTCGGTCCGGGCGAGCCCGCGGGCGTGACGGGTCCGGGCCTCCGAGAGGGTGGACGGGAGGGGAACGAGGCTCGCGGAGTCGAGCTGGTGGACGCCGTCGACCTCCTGGACGGGGAAGACCCATCGCCCGCCCGGCAGGGAGACGGCGAGGAAACGCGCGGGCTCCGCTTCCGCCGCGACCGGGGGGATGCCGAGGAGGGCCGAGAGGGAAGCGCAGAGAACGAGCTCGCCGTCGACGTTGACGAGGCCGAGGAGGACCTCGCCGGAGCGATGGGGAATGCGGCGGACCGGCCGGATCCCGCCGATCTGCACCACGTGGGCGACCTCCAGCGCGAGCCACTCGTCCCCGACGCGAAACAGGGCGGCGGCGAATGTTCCCGCCGGCGCCTCCGGCTTGGGGAGCGCCAGGAGCGCCGTCCACTCGGCAGAGTAGCCCGGTGGCAGCGAGCGTTCGAAGAGCACCCGCCCGCCCTCCGAGAAGACCGGGCAGTTGCGGCAGTGGACGAGCTCGCCGAGCCTGTCGCAGGAGCCGTCTCCAGAGACGCCGATCCGATTCCAGCAGTCGGAGCCCGCGAGGGGGGGCGCGCTCACGGGATGGCCCTCGCGGCTCTCACGGCCCTGCCTCGAAGGCGGCCGGCGGCGTCCCCGTCCCCGGCCCGCTCCCGCAGGCGGGCGAGCTGGAGAAGCGCGCCCTCGTGGCGGGGATCGAGGTAGAGAACCCGGTCGAACCTGGCCTCGGCGCGCCTCTCGTCGCCGGCGGCGAGGGCCGTTTCGGCCAGGAGGAGGTACGCCTCGACGGAAACCGGATCGGCCGCCAGGGCTTCCGCGCAGAGCCGCTCGACCGACGCCCGCTCGCCGGCGCCCGCGAGCCGCCGGGCGAGCACGAGGAGCTCCTCCCCCGCGGGAGCCGCAGGCGGTGGCGGCCGGTGGCGGCCGTGGTTTCTCTCGGCGGCGGGCCGGCTCCCGGAAGCGGCCGGCACGGAGCCGGGCCTCTGGGCGGGCCGCGCCGGGACGCGCGGGCGGGCGGGCTCGCCCACCGCCTCCGGCTTTCGCGCCGCGAACGAGCGCGGGCGCGGCACGGGCGCGTACGAGGGGAAGAACGTCGAGAACGCCTCGGCGTGCCCGAGGACGAGGAGGCCTCCGGGGCGCAGCATCCCGTCGATGCGGTTCGTCACACGTCGCCGCGCCTCCGGGGTGAGGTAGATGAGGAGGTTCCGGCAGAAGACGACGTCGTAGCAGGGAGGCGGGGCCGGGGCCTCGTACTCGAGCGCGTTGCCCACGTGGAAGCGGACGTACGGCCGGAGCGCGGGGCGGATCTCGAGTCCTCCTTCCACCGGACGGAACGCCTCCGTCCGGGGAAGGGCCTCCAGATCACGAATTGCGCCAGACCCGTAGATGCCCCGGCGGGCGGCCTCGACGAGCCGCGGGCTGACGTCGACCGCGTCCACGGTGGCCTCCCGGGGAGAGACGCCCGTCTCGGCGAGGATCGTGGCGACGGACCACGCCTCTTCGCCGCTCGCGCACGGGAGGGAGAGGATGCGAATCGAACGGGCGGAAGGGGACCCGGCGCGGGACCGGACGAAGGCGGCGAGCTCGTCGAACGGACCGCCGTCGCGGAAGAGCCACGTCTCGGGAACGACGACCTCCTCGACGAGCGCCACCCACTCGGAGGGGTCGTCGAGCAGCCGGCCCAGGTAGCGGGCCGGTCCGTCCAGCCCGAGGGCGAGGGAGCGCCTCTCGACGGCGCGCTTCGTGGCGTCCGGCGAGAGTGACGAGACGTCGAGCCCGAGCCGGGCGGCGAGGAGCGACTCCACGGCGGAGAGCGAGCGGGTCACCCGGGACGCTCCGATCGAGCGTCGACGAGGGCCCGGATCTCCACGGGGAGGAAGGCCTCGACCCGCACGCACGGGACGACCTCGTCCCCGACGACGAACGCGGACTCGATCCAGGGCGCGTCGGGGAGGTTCAGCCTCGACGGTGCCTCGTGCTTGCCGGAACGTGCGACCGTCTCGGTGACCGAGGTCGCCAGGAGCCCGACGAGGCGGATCGCCCCCCCCGCCTCGCTGTAGGAGACGATCACGATCCGCGTGCTCATCCTCTCCGGCGCTTCACCGCCGCCGGAGAGAACGGAGACGTCGACCGCGGCCACGGGAATGCCGCGGTACGAGAAGAGGCCCCGAACGGACGGGGGCGCGCCCGGGAGCGGATCGAGGCGGAGCAGCGGGACGACCTCCACGACGGAGCCGGCCGCAAGCGCGTACCTGCGGGCACCGGCCGTGAAGAGGAGGTACAGCACGCCTAGCCTCCGGCGGCCGTCGCGCCGGAGCCGTCCTCGGCGAGGCGGAAGCGCGCCACCTGGGCGCCGAGCGTCTGGGCGGCTCCGTCCAGTCCCTGGGCGACCCGGCTCCACTCCTCCAGGGTGTCCCGCGTCTGCCCGGCGGCGGCGGAGAGCTGAGAGACGGCCTCGCGGATCTCCCGGGCGGAGCCGGCCTGCGCCTCGGCAGCGCCGAGGACCTCGGCGAAGCGCGGTGTCAGGGCCTCGACCTGCTCGATGACGGTCCCCAGCTGGCCGCCGATGCGCCGGACCTCGTCGCCCTCGCGCCGTACCTGGTCGACGAACCGGTCCATCTCCATCACGCCGGAGGAGACGACGGAACGCATGCTGCCGACGACCTCGCCGATGTCGACCGCGGCGGACGCCGTCCGGTCGGCGAGCCTGCGGATCTCGCGGGCGACGACGACGAAACCCTTGCCGGCCTCTCCCGCCTTCTCGGCCTCGATGGCGGCGTTGAAGGAGAGGAGGTTCGTCTGCTCGGCGACGCGCCCGATCGTCGTGACGATCGCGCCGATCCCTTCGGCCTTCCCGCTGATGGCGGCGAGCCGCTCGGAGACGGAGGCGGTCGCCGCGGTCAGCTGCCCCATGCTCGACTCCATCCGGTCGAGCCCGCGGCGCCCGTCGGCGGCGAGGTCCGACGCCTCGCGGACGACCTTCCCGACCTCGCCGATCGTCCCGGCGAGTCCTTCGGCGCGGCGGTGGATCTCGCGCGAGGTGGCGCTCACCTCGGTCGTGGAGGCCGCCTGCTCCGAGGAGGTCGCCTCGAGCTCGCGCGCCGTCGCCGCGATCCGGGCGGCCGTCTCCTTCACCTGGCCTCCCGCCGCCCGCACCTCGAGGAGGAGCGTCGTCAGTCCGTCCGCCATCTCGCGCACGGCCCCGCCGAGCTGCGAGATCTCGTTGCGGTTCGCCTCCTTCGGGGCGGGGACGTCCGCCGCGCGCCGCCGCGCGCCGGCCACGTCCCCCGTGGCGACGAGGTGGGCCGCGTCCGCCACGCAGCGGAGGGGGCGGGAGATGCCGAAGAGGATGAACGCGACGTGCCGTACGGAGATCGCCAGCGCGAGGATGGTCAACGCCAGGACGAGGAGGCGCTGCCGGGAGTGGTACGCGACGCGGACGTCGAGCAGCCGGTCGAGCTCCGCCGCACCGGCCCGCCGGAGGTCGGCCGCCGCGGAGAGGGCCGCCTCGCCGCTCTCCTCGACGGTGCCGGCCTCGGCGTCCCGCGAGGCCGTGCGGCGCGCGGCCTCGACGAAAGCGCGCACCGCCGCGTCGTAGCGGTCGCGAAGCGGCGGGACGTTCGCTTCCAGGCTCGGGCTCGGTCCGAAATAGTGGGCGTCTTCCCGGAGAGCGGTCGCGAGGGCGTCGAGGACGAGCGGGTGCTCGATCCGGCCGAGCTCGCCCGCGTAAAACACGAGGGCCGGATCGTCCGCGCCGCTCGCGGCCCGGCTCTGGAGCGCCGTCGCGATTCGCGCCTCCACGGCCGGAAGCGCCCGGAGGGTGGCGTCCATCAGGTAGTACGAGTCGAGGGCGGGGTCGAGCACGAGGTGGGACGAGTCCCGGACCCTTCGGAGCTGGACCGCGATCCCTTCTCCCAGGACCAGGTTCGTCCGCTCTACGCGTCCGGTGTTTCCCTCGGCCCAGGCCGCCGACACCTTTCGCCACTCGGCGCGGAGGTCCTCGACCAGGTCCGCCTGGGATTCGTCGACGAGGCCCAGTCGATTCGCGGCGTCCCGCGCGGCCGGGTCGCGGAGGGCGTTGAACGCGGCTTCGACGTCCGCGGCGGCCTTTTCCCGGGCCGCGGGCCCGCCGCGGTCTTCCCCGCTGGCCCGTCCGGCGATTCGCGTGAGGCGGGAGAGCCGCTCCGAGAGCTCGCAGAGGGGCCCGGAGAGACGAACCCCGAGCTTCTCCCTCCGCGTGTCGTCGAGGCGCGCCTGGACTTCGAAGAAGCCGAAGGAGACGAGCGCCGCGATCGGGACTCCGAAGGCCACGCTCGAGAGGAGGAGGCGGTGGGCGATCGGGAGGCGGGCGAAGCGGCCGGTCATGGGTCGACCTGGAGGCGGGAGACCTCGGCGCGGAGCGCGCCGACGGCGTCCTGCAGGGAGAGCGAGGCGGCGTGAAACTCGGCGAGGGTGTCGCGGGAGGACGTGGCCGAGCGGTCGAGAAGGGCCACGGTGTCCGAGATCTGGGCTGCGCCTTCCGCCTGCCTCGCGCGGCGGAGCGGACGGACTCGAGGCGCGGCTCGAGGTCGGAGACGTCTCCGACGATCGCGGAGAGGTGGGAGCCGAGGCGCTCGACGTCTCCGGTCGCGAGGCGGACCTCGTCGACGAACCTGTCCATCTCCAGGACGCCGGAGGAGACGGCGGAGAGGACTTCGCGCACCGTTCGCTCGATGTCGAGGGTGGCGACGGCCGTCTGGTCGGCGAGGCGCCGGATCTCCCGGGCGACGACGACGAAGCCGCGGCCCTGCTCGCCCGCCTTCTCCGCCTCGATGGAGGCGTTGAGGGACAGGAGATTGGTCTGGTCGGCGACCCGGTTGATCGTCGTCACGAGGGAGGAGATGGCGTGGGCGCGGTCCGAGATGGCGGTGAGGCGCTGCGAGACGGAGGAGGAAGAGGAAGCGATGCGGCGGACGGAGCCGTCCATCTGGGAGAGGGCGCCGCGACCCTCGGCGGCCCGGGCGGCGGTGGAAGAGGCGACGGAGGCGACGGCGTCGACGGTCTCTGCGAGCTGGCGGGCGGTGGCGGAGATCTGCCGGGCGGAGGCGGAGACCTGGGGAGTGGCGGTCGCCTGGTGGGCGACGGAGTCTTCCAGCTGCCGGGCCGAGGCGGCGATCCGGGTGACGGAGGCGACGACCTGGATGCCGGAGCGCTGGACCTGGCGGACGAGAGACGCGAGCGCCGCCGCCATCGAGCCGAAGGCGTGGGACAGGAGGCGCCTCTCGTCGCGGGTGCGCGCGAGGAGGGGAGCGGGGGCCGCGGCGCCGCGCAGGTCGCCTCGGCCGAGGCGCGCGGCCTCGCTTGCGAGAACGACGAGCGGGTTCCCGAGACGGTGGGCGAAGAGGAGGGCGACGAGGCCGGCGACGACCAGGGCGGCACCGCCGCCGAGGGCGGCCTTCCGGATCAGGCGCTGGAACGCGGCGTCCATTCCCGTCCGTGCGCCCTGGAAGTCCGATTCGTTCGTTCCCGCTTCGATCAGCCAGTCCCACGGCTCGAAGTAGGCGAGGGCGGAGACCTTGTGCCACCGGGCGGTCCCGCCCGGGCCCTTCCAGAGGGAGCGGTGGAACGCGGTCTCGCCGGGACGAAGGGTGTGCCCGAGAGAGGCCTGTTCCTGCACCGCGAGCCGTCCGGAGGCGTCCCGCTCGGTCCAGGCGCTCTGTCCGTCCCGTTCGCGGCGGGGGGAGACGGCGTAGACGCCCCGGCTCGCGCCGCGCAGGCCGATGACGGAAACGGCGCCGCTCTTGCCGACGACCGTGCTGGCGACGGTCTGCCGGATTCCCTCGAGGACCTGCGAGTCGAAGGCGACGGCGAGCATCCCGACGATCCGGCCGGAGCGGTCGCGGACGGGATCGTAGGCGGCGAGGTACATCTTCCCGGCGACGAGGGACGTCCCGCGATACGTCCTGCCCGCCAGGACCGCGGACGTGACCGGGTTCGGCGCGCCGTCCGGAAGGACGGCCGGAAGGAAGAGGCCGGTGCCCCGCCGGCCGTCGGGGGTGAGGATGCTGCTGACGACGCGCAGCATGTCGCCCTTCTCGTTCATCCGCTGGAAGAAGGAGCTCCACATGCCCGTGGCCTTCTTCAGCTCGTCGACGATGGGAGAGGGGACCAGCGGGTCGCGGTTCTCCACGAGAGGGATCCCGCCGAGGCGGAGGCCGGGAAGGGTGACGGGCGTGGTCGAGCGGCTCTCCTGGTCGACCGCCGTCCAGGTGCGGCGAGCCCCGTCGGACTCGAAGCCGCCCCGCCGCGCGAGCTCCTCCCGGGCGAAGACGACCCCGCGATCGAGCCGCGGCTGCATCAGGCCGTTCGCGGTCTCGCAGAGCCGGACGACGTCGGCGGCGACCTGCCGGACGTTCTGCCGGGCGAGGGAGTCGAGCTCGGTGGTGGCTTCGAGGGAAGCCTGCCGGGCCCCCGATACGGTGATGAACCAGAGGATCGGCAGCGGTATGGCGGCTGCGAGCGCCGCGAGCAGGAGGATCTTTGACCTCAGGCTCGCCTTCGTGACGGTCTCCTCGGCGCGCAAGGCGAGCTCGGCTCCGCCGAAGCCGAACGACTCCTCCCCGGCCCGTCGCCGCGGCGCGCTGCTCATGGGTCGACCTGGAGGCGGCCCACCTCGGCGCGGAGCGAGCCGACGGCGTCCTTCAGGGAGAGCGTCGCGGCGCGGAACTCGGCGAGAGTGTCGCGGGAGGTGGAGGCGGACCGGTCGATGAGCGTGATCGTCTCGGAGATCTGGGCCGCGCCGTCCGCCTGCTCGCGGGCGGCGGAACGAACGGATTCGATGCGGGGCTCGAGGTCGGAGACGTCCTCGACGATGGCGGAAAGGAGGGATCCGAGGCTCTCGACCTCGGAGGTGGCGAGGCGGACCTCGTCGACGAACTTGTCCATGTCGAGGACGCCGGAGGAGACGGCGGTCAGGACGTCGCCGACCGTCCGCTCGATGTCGAGCGTGGCGACGGCGGTCTGGTCGGCGAGGCGGCGGATCTCGCGGGCGACGACGGCGAAGCCGCGGCCCTGCTCGCCGGCCTTCTCGGCTTCGATGGCCGCGTTGAGGGAGAGGAGGTTCGTCTGGTCGGCGACGCGCGTGATCGTGGTGACGAGGGAGGAGATGGCGTGGGCGCGGTCCGAGATGGCGGCGAGGCGCTGGGAAACGGAGGCGGAAGAGGAGGAGATGCGGCGGACGGAGCCGTCCATCTGGGTGAGGGCGTTTCGGCCGTCGGCGGCCCGGGCGGCCGTGGAGGAGGCGACGGAGGCGACGGCGTCGACGGTTTCGGAGAGGTGGCGGGCGGTGGCGGAAATCTGGCGGGCGGAAGCGGAGACCTGGGGCGTGGCGGCCGCCTGGTGGGTGACCGAGTCCTCCAGCTGCCGGGCCGAGGCGGCGATCCGGGTGGCGGAGGCGACGACCTGGATGCCGGAGCGCTGGACCTCGCGGACGAGGGAGGCGAAAGCCCCCGCCATCGAGGCGAAGGCGTGGGAGAGGAGGCGCGTCTCGTCCCGGAAGCGGGCGGGCAGGGGAGGAGGGGCGGCGGCGCCGCGCAGGTCGCCGGCGCCGAGGCGCGCGGCCTCCCCGACGAGGACGACGAGCGGGCCGGCGACGCGCTGCGCGAGGAGGAGCGCGACCGCGGCGGCGAGGACGAAGGCGGCGGCGCCGCCGAGGGCGACGTGGCGCAGGAGGCGGTCGAAGGCGGCGTTCATCCGCACGTGCGCTCCCTGGAAATCGGCCTCGTTCGTCCCCGCGTTGACGTACCAGTCCCACGGCTCGAAATAGGCGTCCGCGACGACCCTCGTCCAGGTCCGGGGGTCGTCCGGGTTCTTCCAGGGGTAGCTGCTGTGGTGGATCGTTCCAGGGGGCCGGCGGACGGCCGCGTCGATCATCTGGCGGACGAAGGGCCTGCCCGAGGCGTCGCGCAGGTCTCCGATGTCGTCGCCGTCCCGCGTGCCGCCGCGGGAGACGAAGTAGACGCCGCGGTGCCGCCCCTTCGCCCCGAGGATCGCGAAGTAGCCGCGCTCGCCGACCTTCGTCTCGACGATCGTCCGGTAGAGGGCCTCCAGCTCGTGCCCTCCGATCGCCGCGAGGGCCATCCCCACGACGCGTCCCGAGGGATCGCGCAGCGGCTCGGTCGAGGTGAGAAGGAGCTTGCCGCCGAAACGGGCCATCGCCCGGTGCCCGGATCCGGCGATCGCGGCCGTCACCGCGGGCTCGGGGCTCCCGTCCGCGGTGGCCGCGGGGAGGAGGCTTCCGTTCAGGCGGAGGCCGTCGTCGCCCGGCATGCTGCTCGCGACGGCGAGCATGTCGCCCCGGTCGTTCAGCCGCTGGTAGATCGTCGACTGGATCCCGGTCTCGCGGGCGACGTCGTCGACGATCGGCTCGGGGACGGCGAACGACCTCGAGACTCCGAGGGGGCGGTTCCCGGCGCGCGCCTGCCGGACGGCCACCGAACGGCCGGGAGCTCCCGTCAGGTCGACACGCGAGAGCGGCCCGTCCCACGAGAGGCCCCCGGCGTCCCGGACCGATCGCGCCAGCCCGGAGTGCCCCTCTGCGAGCCGCGGCGCGAGCAGGGCGTCGATCGTGCCGCACGTGGCGTACAGGTCGCGCACGTACTGCCCGAGGTTCATCCGGGTGACCGTGTCGAGCTCCGAGGCGACGTACTCGGAAGCGTCCCGGCGGCCACCGGCGGTGAGGGCCACGAAGGCCACGATCGGCAGGGCCGCCGCAGCGAGCGCGAGCGCGACGAGCTTCGTCCGCAGGCCAAATCGCCTCACGCCCCTCCTCCCGCGCCGGTGGATCCTCTCGGTCGAGGACCCGGGCCGAACCATTGGGAATTGTACGCCGCGGTGCGGCGCGAGCCGGCCTCTCTCGTCCGGGTCAGGCCCCTCTCGTCCGCGTCAGGCGGGGCCGGGAGCGGAGTACTTTCGTTGCATCGCGGCCAGGTAGAAATCGAGCTCCTGCTCGCTGCGGAAGATCTGGAACCCGGGCAGCGATCCGATGATCTCGAAGACCTTCGCGATCTGGGGCTGCAGGTTTTTCATCGCGAAGGAGCCTTCCTGGTCCTTCAGCTGCTTGCGGGCCGAGAGCAGGACGCGAATGCCGGCGCTCGAGATGAACTTCAGCTCCGCGAGGTCGAAGACTACGTGACGGACGGAGTCGAGGAGAGGTTCAAGCGCCTCCTCGAGGAGATGCGCGGTGGCGCCGTCGAGGCTTCCCGCCAGGGCCACCTGCGCCGTCCAACGGCTGTCCGCGGACTTCTGGACGTCGATGCTCAAAGCCATTCCCATTCCTCCCGCAAGACCTCGGGGATCGTACACGTTTCCCGGCCGGCGCCGGGGTCGCCGCATCGCCAGGACGCTGCCGGTCAGGCCTTCGGAAGGAACTCGAGCAGCGTCCCGCAGAATCCGGGCGCGTCCTCGGCCACCCCGTTGTGTCCGGTTCCGGGACTCACCGCCAGCCGCGCTCCCTCGATCCCCTCCGCGAGCTCGCGGGTGACGGCCAGCGGGAAGAGGACGTCCTCGTCCCCCGCGGCGACGAGCGCCGGGCAGCGGATCCCGTCGAGACGCCCCCTCGCGTCGAAGCCGGTGACGGCGGCGGCCTGGGCCTTCCACGCCTCGAGCGATTGAGGCACCCGAGGCGCGAGCTGCCGTCCCACCGCCCGCCGCACGAACTCCTCGTCGGCGAGGCACCGCCCCGACGTCGTCCACGTCAGGAACGTCTTCACGAGCAGCTCCGGCGCGCATCCTCTTTCCCACAGGCCGGCCGCGACCTCGAGGCAGGCGGCCGTCCGGGGGTGGGCGCGAGCCGCCGTCGCCGCGAGGGCGAGCGACCGGACGCGGGAAGGGGCGGCGAGCGCCATCTCGAGGGCGATCATCCCTCCGAGCGAGTGACCGACGACGTCCACGCGGTCGACGCCGAGCTCGTCGAGGAGAGCGAGGGCGTCGCCGGCCATCTCCCGTGCCGAGTACGGTCCCGGCCCGGCGGCGCTCTCCCCCGAGCCGCGATTGTCGGGGGCGATCGCCCGAACGCGACCCGCCAGGAGAGGGAGGTGCCCGGCCCAGAAGTCGCGGTCGCATCCGAGCCCGGCGAGGAGGAGGAGCGGCGGGCCGTCCCCCGCTTCCGCGAAGGCGAGGCGAATCGGCGATCCCGGGTTTCCGTCCATCCGGCCGAGCTTACGCCGTCCGAATTGGTGCCAGGCGTGAAACCGTGTATTGTCGTAACAATACACGGTTTCACGCCTGGCACGGCAACCGGGGGTCTGGTCTGCGTTCTACACTCTGCGCGTTTCGGCGGGGGTGGCGCGGCGGCGCCTGTAGGATCGCCGGGAGCAGCCCGCATGAGAAACCGCGCCCTTCTCTCCGTCCTCCTCCTCTCCTCGCCTTCTCTGCCTTCTCTACTCGCCGCCCCTCCCGCCACCAAGACGGAAGAGGCGCTTCGGCTCCACCCGTCCGCCCGGGGAATGTCTGCCGCCACGCGGCTCGCCGGGTACGAGCGCCGGCTCGCGATGGAGAAGGCGTCTCCCTTCGCGAACCTCGCGTTCCGGAACGTGGGGCCGGAAGTGCAGGGAGGGCGGATCGTCGACATCGACGGCCCGCTCAGCCGCCCCGACACCCTCTTCGTCGCATTCGCCTCCGGCGGCCTCTGGCGGACCGACAACAAGGGGGGGAGCTGGACGCCCCTCTTCGATCGCGAGTCGTCGATGACGCTCGGCGCCATCGCGGTCGGCGACGCCGACGGAAACGTCCTCTGGGCCGGGACCGGCGAGGCGAACTCCAGCCGGACGTCCTACGCCGGGACCGGGGTGTTCAAGTCGGTGGACGGCGGGAAGACGTGGGCGAGCACGGGCCTCCGGGACTCGCACCACGTCGGAAAGATCCTCGTCGACGCCCGCACGCCCGACACCGTCTTCGTCGCCGCGCTCGGGCCGCTGTACACCGACGGCGGCGAGAGGGGCCTCTACCGGACGACGGACGGCGGGAAGAGCTGGACGAAGGTCCTCGGCGGGCCGGGGCGCACCGGCGCTATCGACGTCGTGGCGGACCCGAAGGAGCCCGGCGTCCTCTACGCCGCGCTCTGGGAACGCGACCGCAAGCCGTGGAACTTTCTCGAGTCGGGGCCCGGGAGCGGGATCTACCGTTCGAAGGACGGCGGCTCGACCTGGGTGCGCCTCGCCGGCGGCTTTCCGCAGGGCGACGTCGTCGGGCGCATCGGGCTCGCCGTGACGGCCGCGCGTCTGGGAACGGTCTACGCCGTCGTCGACAACCAGGCGAGGCGCCCCGGCGAGAGGGACGAGGAGACGCCCCCGGGCGAGCTGACGCCCCGCCGGCTGAAGGCCCTCGCCCCGGAGCAGTTCGCGAAGGTCGAGACCGCCGTCGTCGAGCGCTTCCTCCGCGCGAACGACTTCCCGAAGGAGCTCGAGGCGCGCGCGCTCCAGAAGGACGTCGCGTCGGGCAAGGTGAAGCTCGCCGACGTCGTCGCCTACGTCGACGACGCGGACCGCCAGATGGTCGAGGTGGAGACCGTCGGCAAGGAGGTCTACCGGTCGGACGATTCGGGCGACACCTGGAAGAAGACGCACGACGTCTCCCTCGAGAAGGTCGCCTACAGTTACGGCTACTACTTCGGGAAGATCTGGGTCTCGCCCGAGGACGCTTCGAAGGTCTATCTCGCCGGCGTCCCGCTCGCCGGCTCGGACGACGGCGGGAAAACCTGGCGCGGCCTCGACCGGCTCGGTGTCCACGGCGACCACCACGCCCTCCGCTTCGCTCCGGGAGACGCGCGGCACGTCGCCCTCGGCAACGACGGCGGCCTGAACCTCTCGTGGGACGGCGGCCAGACCTGGACGAAGGTGAACAACCTCCCCGTCGGGCAGATCACGACGATCGCCGTCGACTCGGCGGAGCCGTACAACGTCGTCTGCGGCCTGCAGGACAACGGCGTGATGCGCGGCCCGTCGACCTACGTTCCGGGAAAGTCGTCGCGCGAGTCGTGGAAGGCCATCTTCGGCGGCGACGGCTCCTGGATCGAGATCGACCCGAAGGACCCGAACGTCGTCTACACCGCCTCGCAGTTCGGTCACGCGAGCCGGCTGAACCTGAAGACGGGTCAGCGGGAACGGATCCGGCCGCGCCAGGCGCTCGGCGAGCCGGCGCTCCGCTACAACTGGGTCACCCCGTTCCTCCTCTCGCCCCATTCGCGCAACATCCTCTGGTTCGGGACCCAGAAGCTCTGGCGCTCCTTCGACCGGGGCGAGACGTGGACGGCCGTGAGCTCCGACCTGACGTCGCCGCGCGAGCCGGGCGACGTGCCGTTCGGGACGATCACGACGATCTCCGAGTCGCCGAAGACGTTCGGGGTCCTCTACGCCGGGACCGACGAAGGGAAGATCTGGGGGACCCGCGATGGCGGCGCGACCTGGAAGGACCTCTCGAAGGGCCTCGCGAAGGAGCGCTGGGTGACGCGCGTCGTCGCCTCCGCGCACGACGACGGGACCGTCTTCGTCTCGCAGAGCGGTCTTCGCAACGACGACTTCGCGCCGTACGTCTGGAAGTCGGCCGACTTCGGCGCGACGTGGACGTCGATCGCCGCCGGCCTGCCGGACGAGCCGGTCAATTCCGTCCGCGAGGACCCGAAGGCCAGGCACCTCCTCTGGGCCGCGACGGACGCCGGCGCGTTCGTCTCGCTCGACCGGGGCGCCACCTGGAGCGCGCTCACCGGAGGCCTTCCTCACGTGCCCGTCCACGATCTCGCGATCCACCCGAAGGAAGGGGATGTCGTCCTCGGGACGCACGGCCGGAGCGCCTTCGTCGCCGAAGCGGCGCCCCTGCGCGAGCTGACGCCGGAAGTGGCGAAGAAGGCCCTCCACGCCTTCGAGGTGAAGGCCGCGACCTGGGAGCGGCGCCGCGGCTACGGCGAGAACGAGTTCTTCTCCTGGTACCGCGTTCCGACGACGAGGACCCTGGCCTGGTGGGCGGGCGCGCCGGCCGCCGGCACGGCGACGATCACCGTGAAGGACGTCAAGGGACGCGTCTGGAAGGAGTGGACCACTCCCTCGGTCGAAGGCTTCAACGCCTTCGCCTACGACCTCTCGGCCGACCCGGCGCTCGCGGACGCGAACGAGGAGGCGATGAGGAAGGAGGCCGCCGAGGCCCGCGGGAAGGCCGTGAGCCTGTCGGGAACCGCGCCCCGGACGGAAGCGGACGAGGACGCCGACGAGGCCGGTTCGAAGGCGACGCCCCCGGAGGTCGCCCGTCTCCTCGCGGACCCGCTTCGGACGAAGCGCGAGCGCACCCTCCCGCCGGGGAGATACACGATCGGGATCGCGGCGGGAAAGGAGATGGCGACGACGCGGATCGAGGTGAAGGCGCCGAAGAAGGAGGACGCTCCGGAGGAGGACTGAGAACTCCGGGGCCGGGGAGCGGTCCGCCGTCAGTTTGGAGTCCGTTCGGGGGGGAGGTTAGCCTCGGAGGGTGACGAGAACCCTTCCGCGGCCCCTTCCCGAGACCCTGCTGGCGATCCTCTTCGGACTCCTGGTCCTCGCCGAGCCCTTTCACGTCCCGCTCATCGACCCGGACGAGGGACGCTACTCGGAAATCCCGCGCGAGATGCTCGCCTCGGGCGACTACGTCATTCCGCACCAGAACGGCCTCGTCTACCTCGAGAAGCCGCCGCTCGGCTACTGGCTCGTCGCCGGCTCCTTCCGCCTCTTCGGCGAGACGGAAGGGGCCGCGCGCCTCCCGGGAAAGCTCGCCACGGCGGGAACGATGCTCGCGCTCTTCCTCTTCGCCCGGCGTCGCCTCGGGGAACGGGCCGGAGCGCTCGCCGCCCTCTTCTTCGGCGGATCGCTCCTGGGGTTCGGCCTCTCACGGATCGTCCTCATCGATCCTCTCCTGACGGCGGCCCAGACCGGGGCCGTCCTCGCGTTCGTCGCGCTCGCCGAGGCCGACGCGAGGTCCCGGCCGGGCTCCCGCACTCCGGTCGTCGTCTTCGCCGTCTCCGCCGCCGCGGCCGTTCTCCTCAAGGGGCTCGTCGGCGTCGTGCTGCCGGGTGGGGCCGTCGTCGTCTGGTCCCTCGTCACCGGGCGCTGGGGGCCGTTCCGCCGCCTCGTGGCGCCGCTCCCCGCCCTCGTCTTCCTCGCGCTCGCGGTGCCGTGGCACGTCCTGGCCGCGCTGCGCGAGCCGCAGTTCCTCAGCTTCTACTTCGTCAACGAGCACTTCTACCGGTTCCTGCGGCCCGACCACCGCCGGCCGGGGCCGCCGTGGTACTTCGTGGCCGTGATCATCGGCGGCTTCCTCCCGTGGACGCCGCTCCTCCCGCGCCTTCGCGCCGCCTGGCCGGGGAAGACGCGCTCCGCGTGGGCCGCGCGGCCCCTCGAAGCGTTCCTCTGGATCTGGATCCTCCTCGTCGTCGTCTTCTTCTCGGTCTCGAAGTCGAAGCTCATCCCCTACGTCCACCCCGTCTTCCCGAGCATCTCCCTCCTCCTCGCGCTGACGCTCTCCCGCGACGAGCGCGGCTCCGGCCTCCTCGCCTGGGAACGGCGGTCGCTGATGTTCCTTTTCGGGCTCCTCTCGGCGGCGGCGGCGCTCCTGGGGGCCTCCGGCATCGTCTCGATCCCCGGCCTCGCGCCTTCGGCCTTCGGTCTCTCCGCCTGCCTCCTGGCGGGGTTCCTCCTGGTGGCCGGCTCTCCGGCCGTCGCCCCTTGGAAAGAGCTGCCCGTTCTCGCCACCGCCTGGCTCCTCTTCCTCGGCGCGGCGCTCTGGGTCCTTCCGGCGTACGCGAAGTGGCAGGGGACCTGGCCCATCGTCGAAGCCCTGGCTGCAGACCGTCAGCCGGGAGACCTCCTCGTCCAGCGGGGGCGCTACGTCGAGTCGATCCCGTTCTACGTCCGGCACCTGACGCCGCTGAGCGCGATCAACGCCCGGAGCGAGCTGAACTTCGGCCGCCAGCTCGACCGGACGGGGATCTTTCAGACGGACGAGGAGTTCACGCGCGTCTGGAACGGCTCCCGCCGGGTGCTCGCGATCCTGCACCGGGACGTGCGGAAAGAGTGGACCGGGCCGGAAGCCTTCCGGACGCCCTACCGCGTCCTGGCGACGGCCCAGGACGACAAGTACCTTCTCGTCTCGAACGACCCGGGCAGAGCGTCTGCGAACGCCCCGGCCGGGCCTGAGGCCGCGCCGGATCCCGCGCCCGTGAGGTGACAGGCTCCTTCACCTCATCTTCTCCGGCCCCTTCGCGCCGCCCATGATCCGCTTCCAGCGGAGACGCTCGGCGCGGGCGGGTCCGAGGGAGCGGCGCATCTCCAGCGCCTCCTCCTCGCGGCGGAGCTTCTCCCAGGCGGCGACGCGATCCCTGTCGACGACGCCGGCTTCGGCGGCCTCGAGCACCGCGCAGCCTGGCTCTCCCTCGTGCCGGCAGTCGCGGAAACGGCAGGTGGAGGCGAGGGTCGAGACCTCGTCGTAGGTCGCGGCGATCCCATCCGCACCGTCCCAGAGGGCCAGCTCGCGCAGCCCGGGCGTGTCGACGAGGAGAGCCCCCGAGGGGAGGGCGAAGAGCTCACGGTGCGTCGTCGCGTGGCGGCCTCGCAGGTCCGCCTCCCTCACCTCGCGCGTCGCCTGGCGGGTAGCGCCGAGGAGGGCGTTGACGAGAGTCGACTTGCCCGCGCCGGAGGGTCCGAGGAGGGCGGCGGTGCGGCCGGGAGCGAGCAGGGCCGCCAGCTCCTCGAGCCCGTCGCCGGTCACGGCGCTGACGACGAGGACCGCCGCGTCGCCGGCAACTTCGAGGGCGCCCGCCAGAGATGCGGAAGGATCGGCCGCGAGGTCGGCCTTCGTCAGGACGACGACGGGCGGGACTCCTGCCTCGCGTGCGAGGGCGAGGAAGCGCTCGAGGCGGCGCGCGCGCAGGTCCCCGTCGAGAGGCGAGGCGACGAGGAGGAGATCGACGTTCGCGGCGAGGAGCTGCGCCTCGTCGCGACGCCCCGCGGCGCGGCGGACGAGCGCGGTGCGGCGGGGAAGGACCGCGTCGACGACGGCGAGGCCGTCCCCGGGGAAGGCGCGAGCGGCCACCCAGTCACCGACGGCCGGGAGCTCGGCGGAGGAGCCGGCCGCGAACCGGAGGCGGCCCGAAAGCTCGGCGGCGAGCTCGCCGAACGGCGTCGCGAGGCGGTAGCTCTCGCGGGTGGCGGTGAGGACGCGTCCGGGGACGAGCCCCTCGCGCGCGTGGTTCTCGAACAGGGCTTCGAAGTCAGGGTCCCACCCGAATCGGGTCAGGGGCATTGCGGGGCCTCCGTCAGGCAGCGGTCGCGGACGGGGAGGGAGAGGCGGGCCGCGCGGCGAAAGAAGCATCGCCGGGCAGGTTGCCCGTCTCGATCACCGGCGCGCTACGGGGCGCGCCAACCCGTCAGGCAAGGACCGTGTTCAGAGGCTGTCTCAGGCTGTGGAATATAGCTCAGCCGGCGGAGCACCGCACGCGGCCTCAGCCCTCTCGAATCCTCTTCCAGGCGATCGCGGCTCCGCGTGGGACCTCGGCGATCCGGGACTGGACCTCGCGGGCGATCTCGCCGTCCTGGTCGGTGTCGAGGAGCTGCTTCACGTCCCAGAGGTCCTGCGTCCCGCCTGCGTGGAGCTTGAGGAGGACGAGGTCCGAGGCGCGGACGACCGGGACGAGGACGTCGAGGAGGGCGAAGGACTCGGCGCGCTTCACGACGCCCTCCTGCCACGCCCCGCGGCCGACGACGACGTCGACGGGCCGCTCGTCGCGCGACGTGAGCCGGACGAGGCCCCTGAGCGGGTCGTCGGCGTCTCCTCGCCGAACCTCGAGCGCGGCGTTGTCGCGCTCGACGACGGCCCAGAACGCCTCGGCGAGGGTGGCCGCGTCCATCGTGAGGAGGTCGACGTCGAACGTCGAACGGGCGACGCCCCTCACCGCGAGGGCGACGCCGCCGACGGCGGCGAACGAGACGCGGCGGACGGCGAGGTGGGCGGCGACCTTCGAAAGGAGGCTCATCCGGTCCCCGCGACCCGGCTCGCGAGCCGGCCGGCCCGGCGCCGCGACGCGAGCTCGGCCTCGGCCGCCGCGCGCGTGATGCCGCGGGCCCGCCGAAACGCCTCCGCGTCGTCGTCGCCGAGGCGGAGCGCGCGCTTCACCCGCTCGGCGGGAGTGAGCAGGGCGTCGTCCGCGGCGGTCTTCCGCCGGGACGCGTCACCGATGGATGTCATGGCGCGATTATCGCCCCGACGACGGCCCCCCCGAGGACGAGCCACGTCGAGTTCACCCGGAAGCGGAGGAGGAGGAGGGCCGCGAGGACGCCGAGCAGCGCCGTCGGCAGGTCGACGATGGCGGTCCGGCCGAGGATTGCGGTCACGACGGCCATGAGAGCGAGCGAGGCCACGTTGACGCCGTCGAGGAAAGCCGCGGCGGTTCGCGAGGCGCGCAGGCGCGGAACGAGCGGCGTCGACAGCGCCACGAAGACGAAGGCGGGCAGGAAGATCCCGGCCGTGGCGACGAGGGCGCCGGAGGGCCCCGCGAGGAGCCAGCCGACGAACGTGGCGGTCGTGAAGACGGGGCCGGGCGTCACCTGCCCGGCGGCGATCGCGTCGAGGAGCTGCGCCTCGGTGAGCCACCCGAGCCTCTCGACGAGGTCGGCCCTGAGAAACGCGAGGAGGACGTAGCCGCTTCCGAAGAGGACCGCGCCCGTCCGGCAGAAGAGCCAGAAGATGCCGTTCAGGGTCACCGCGCTCGCGGCGGCGGAGAGCCCCGCGGCCCCGGCGGCCGCCGGGAGAATCGGGCCGAGCCCCGCACAGACGGCGCCCCCGCTGCCACCGCGGAGACCGAAGGCGGCGACGGCGACGACGCCCGCGCCGAGGAGGACGGCGAGCTCGTGGACTCCGAAAGCGGCCGCAGTGACGGCGACGGCGCCGAGGGCGCGGAGCGGCCAGGTGCGGATCGCGAGGGGCGCCAGGCCCCAGAGGGCCTGGAAGACGATCGCAAGGATGACGGGCTTCACGCCGTAGAGGAGCCACCGCGCCTGGGGGAGATCGCCATAGCGGACGTACGCCCACGCGAGCGCGCCGGTGATGAGCGTCGCGGGGAGGATGAATGCGGCCCCTGAGACGACGAGGCCGGCCCAGCGGCGGCGCGCCCAGCCGACGTGGATCGCCATCTCGGTCGAATTCGGGCCGGGAATCAGATTGGTGGCACCGAGGAGGTCGAGGAACTCCGCATCCGTCAGCCACTCCCGGCGCTTCACGACTTCGTCGCGCAGCATCGCGACGTGCGCTGCCGGCCCGCCGAAAGCGGTGGCGCCAAGGCGCAGGAAGAGGCGGGCGAGCTCGGCGAGGGTCGTCCGGGGCATCGGTACCGGGACGATAGCCGGACTGGAGCCAGGCCAGGGGGGAGTGCGGCAGAATCCAGGCCATGAGCGATCCCGCCCTCCCCTCGAACCGGCTCGCGCTGGAGTCTTCCCCCTACCTGCGCCAGCACGCCCACAACCCGGTCGACTGGTACCCGTGGGGAGCGGAGGCGTTCGAGCGGGCGCGAAAGGAAGACAAGCCGCTCTTCCTTTCCATCGGCTACTCGGCGTGCCACTGGTGCCACGTCATGGAGAGGGAGTCGTTCGAGAACGTGGAGCTGGCGGCCGTCCTGAACGAGCACTACGTCAGCGTGAAGGTCGACCGCGAGGAGCGTCCCGACGTCGACGACGTCTACATGAGCGCCGTCCAGACGATGGTCGGCCGGGGAGGCTGGCCTCTCTCGGCGTTCCTCTTCCCCGACGGACGGCCGTTCTTCGGCGGGACCTACTTCCCGCCCGAGGACCGGCAGGGACGCGCCGGGTTCCGGACGATCCTCGAGAAGCTGGCGGAGGCGTGGCGCGAGCGGCGCGACGAGCTGGCGAAGGGGGCGGACGAGATCGTCGCCCAGGTCGGAAACGCGAACCGGATCACCGAGCGGACGGGCCGCGAGGCGCTCTCGGCCGCGACGGGAAACGTCCTGACGGAGACGCTGAAGCGGACGTTCGACGCGCGGCACGGCGGCTTCGGCGGCGCGCCGAAGTTTCCGCCGCACCTGGCGCTCGAGTGGCTCCTCCTGAAGGGGGCCGAGGGGGACTCGATCGCCCGGTCGATGGCCCTGAAGACGCTCGACGAGATGGCCCTCGGCGGCATCCACGACCACCTCGCCGGAGGCTTCCACCGCTACTCGACCGACGAACGCTGGCTCCTGCCGCACTTCGAGAAGATGCTGACCGACAACGCGCAGCTCCTCTCGCTCTACGCGCGGGCGTTCGTCCTGACGGGGCGCGACCTCTACTGGAGAACGGCGCGCGGCATCGGCGACTGGCTCCTCTCGGAGATGCGCGGAACGGAAGGGGGCTTCTACGCGGCCACGGACGCCGACTCGGAAGGGGAGGAAGGGAAGTACTTCGTCTGGCCGGAGGCCGAGGTGCGCGAGGTGGCGGGGGACGAAGCCGCCCTCTTCGCCAGCGCCTACCGCGTGCGCCCGGAGGGAAACTTCCACGACGAGTCGACGAGGCGGGCGACGGGCCTGAACGTCCTCCACGTCGCCGCCGAGCCGTCGGCCCTGGACGAGGCGCGCCTCGCCCCGGTGAGGGCCCGGCTCCTCGCGCGGCGGAGCCTGCGCATCCCGCCCGCCACCGACGACAAGCGGATCGCGGGGTGGAACGCCCTGACGATCGCTGGGCTCGCCGTTGCCTCGTCGATCCTCGGCGAGCCGGGCTACCTCGAGGCGGCGCGGGAGTGCGCGCGCTTCCTCCTGACGCGGATGCGCGACGGCGAGGGGCGCCTCCTCCGGACCTGGAAGGGAGGAGAGGCGAAGATCCTCGCCTTTCTCGAGGACGAAGCCTACTTCGCGCTCGCGCTCCTCGACCTCGCCGACGCCGAGCCCGACAGGTCGGAGTCGCAGCGGTGGGCGGCGGAGGCGCGCCGCGTCGTCCACGGTCTGAGGCGCCGGTTCACGCGGCCCGGCGTCCCGGGCTTCACCTTCACCGGCGAGGGGCACGAGCCTCTTCTCGTGAAGACCCGCGACCTCTTCGACAAGGCGATTCCCTCGGGACCCGGAGCGGCGGCCCGGGCCCTCGCCCGTCTCGCGCGGCGCGACGGCGACGCGGCCCTGGCGGCCGAGGCGCTCGCGGCGGTCGAGGAAGTGTCGGGGCTGATGGAGCGGGCGCCGCACGGCACGGAGTCGTGGCACCTGGCGTGGGAGGAGCTCCGGACGGGCGGCCTCCTTCAGGCGGCCGCGGTTCGGGCGGAAAGCGCCGTGGACCGGAGGCTGGACGAAGCCGCGAGCGCGGCGGCGGCCGAAGAGCCGGTGCCGGCGGAAAGCCCGGTCCGCGTCTCGGCCACTCTCTCCACGGACCGCGTCGCCCCGGGCGAGATGCTGGAGGTGCGGATCGCGGTGGAGCTGGACGAGGGGTGGTCGCTGACGGGGGAGAAGCCTCTCGCCGTCGACGCGTGGGGTGGGCCGGACCTGCGCTGCACCACCGTCGAGCTTCCGCCGCGCCGGACCGTCCGGCACGAGGACGGGACGGCCGAGCCGGGGTACGAGGGGCGCGTCGACGTGACGCTCGTCTTCGACGTCGGTCCGGCCGCGGCCGAGGGAGAACACCCGATCGCGGTCTCCCTCCGCTACCGCGCCTGCGGCGGCGGGACGTGCCTGCCGGAGCGGGCGCTCGCCCTCACCGTCCCCGTCCTCGTCCTGAAGGGCTGAATGCCGGGGGCCGTCACTCCCCGGCAGGGACGTCTCCTCGTCGCGGGGGCGGCGCTCCTCTGGTCGACCGGCGGGCTCGCGATCAAGCTCGTCCCGCTCGACGCCGTCGGCGTCGTCTTCTGGCGGGCGGTGCTGACCGTCGCGTTTCTCGTGGCCGTCTTCCGGCCGAGCCTCGAGCGGTGGAAGAAGGCGTCCGTCGCGACGGCCATCGTCTACGCGCTGATGATCCTGACGTTCGTCACGGCGACGAAGTGGACGACGGCGGCGAACGCCATCTTCCTGCAGTACACGGGGCCGTTCTACGTCCTGGCGCTCGGGCCGTGGCTCCTGAAGGAGAAGTTCCGGAAGGCGGACGCGGTCGCGATCGCCGTCGCGCTCGGCGGGATGTCGCTCTTCTTCGTCGGCAGGCTGGAGAGCGGGCACCTCGCCGGCAACCTGATGGGCGTCGTCTCGGGCGTCTTCTTCGGCCTGACGGTCCTTCTCCTGCGCCGGGACCAGTCGCGCGACGCGATGGCCTCGGTCTTCCTCGGAAACGTGATCGCGGGGGCGATCGCCCTCCCCTTCGCCTGGGGCCACCTCGCCCTCGACGCGAAGGGCTTCGCGGTGATCGCCTTCCTCGGCATCGTCCAGATGGGGGTCGCCTACATCCTCTTCGTCCGGGGTCTCTCGGTCGTCCCGGCCGCGGAGGCGTCGCTCCTCGGGATGCTCGAGCCGGCGTTCAACCCGCTCTGGGCGTACCTCGGCATCGGGGAGAGGCCGTCGGGCTGGGCGCTCGCCGGCGGAGCGATCGTCCTCCTCGCCGTGGCGGGGCGGACGGTCCTGGGGGCGCGGGCGCAGACCTGACTCCAGGGGCCCGCCGCCCGGGGGCCGCGGAGGGCGAGCCAGGAAGACCCGGGACCGGCGATGGCATTTCCATTGCTTGATTGAACCAGCCGTCCCGAAAAGAGGCCGGTCGAGGAGCAGGACCGCCGGTCCGGTTCGCCTCGGCTCCCGAAGAGGAGGAGACGTGAGGAAAGTGACAGCGTTTCTGACCCTGGCCTTCGCTGTCGGGCTGCCGCTGGTGGCGCAGACGGGGTCCGCGCCGCCGGAGTCCCTGAACGTCGACGTCGAGCGAGTCCGCCAGTACCGGGACGCCACGGCCGCCTATGAGCGGGCCCGCGAATCTTTCGACAGGAAGGACTTCGAACGGGCCCGGAAGGAGCTCGGCGTCTGCTTCCAGCGCATCCCGGCGTACCCCGACGCGCACCTCCTCCTGGCGAAGGTCCACTACATCGAGAAGGACTACGCGAAGGCGCTTGTGGAGGTCGAGAAGGCCAGGGCCGGCCACCAGGCCCTTTCAACGAGCCTGGCGAGCGTGCAGGCGAATCGACTGTCCGACATGTACACGCGAGTCCGAACGCAAACCGCGGAGTACCAGCACTTGACTCACCAGGCGGTGGGGGCGTGGCCCTCGTTCGAACCCGAGGCGAAGGAGATAGAGCGCCTCCTCACTGCCCAGCGCTCCGACCCGAACGAGCTCCCTGCCGAGTACTCCTTTTTCCACGGGAACGTCCTCCTCCGGCTCGGGCGAACCGCCGAGGCGGCGGCACGGTACGAGGAGGCGTTGAGAGCCCAGGCGGGCTACTCCGACGCCGCGAACAACCTGGCAGCCCTCTACCTCGGGGAGCGGCAGAACGAGAGGGCCCTCGCCGTCCTCTCGAAAGCCGAGGCGAGCGGTGCGACCATCAACCCCGAGCTGAAGAGGGCGATCGAGACCGGGCCGAAACAGGGCGGCTAGGTCCGACCCGACTCTCGAAGAGGAGGAGCCATGCGGAAATCTGCAGCTGTCCTGACCCTCGCCCTCGCCGTCGGGCCGCCGCTGATGGCGCAGACGAGCCCCGCGCAGTCGGAGTACCAGAACGTCGACGCGCAGCTCGTGCGCCGGTACCGCGATGCCGAGGTCTCCTATGGAAAGGCCAGGGCGCTCTTCGACAAGAAGGACTTCCAGGGGGCACGAAAGGAGCTCGGCGTCTGCCTCGGGTTCATTCCGGCGCACGCGAACGCGCACCTCCTGATGGCCAAACTGCTCTACACCGAAAAGGACTACGCGCAGGCGCTGACGGAGGTCGAGCGGGCGAAGGCCGGCCACGAGGCGACGGCGACGATCCTGGCCAGGATGGACGAGGACCGGATGTCCGAGCTGCGCAGGAGGGCCAAGGAGACGGCGGACTCGATCGCCACCCTGCGCCAGAGGCAGGGATCGCAGGTGTCGGCGGAGCTGCAGCAGCAGATCATCGCCGAAGAAGCGAGGAAGCAGGAGATCGACCGCATCCTGAACGCCCAGCGTCCGGACCCGAAAGGGATTCCGGCCGAGTACTTCTTCTTCCACGGCAATGTCCTGCTGCGCCTGAAGCGGCCCGCCGAGGCGGTGACGCAGTACGAGGAGGCGCTGAAGATCAACCCGGCCTACGGCGAGGCCGCCAACAACCTGGCGGCCCTCCACTATTCCGCGCGGCAGTACGAGAAAGCCAGGGAGGCCGCGACGAAGGCCGAAGGCAACGGGGTGGTCGTCAACCCCGAGTTGAAGAAGGCGATCGAGAGCGCCCTTCAGACGCCAAGGTAGGCGGATCCGAGGATGTGGCCCTCGCGCCCGTGACGGCCCCGGTGGGGGGGCCGTCCGTGCGGGGACCGGCAGGACGAGGCGGTCAGGAAACCGCTTCGACGAGCAGCTCGCCGGCAGCCTTCAGAGCGGGGACCCTCGCCTCGGACTCGAGCGTCGCGGCGAACCGGGGCATCCACGACGCGACGTGCGCGGCCCAGAGGTCCTCGAGGAGGCGCCTCACGTCGTCCCCTCCGGCGGCTCGCGTGGCCAGCGCCGAGAACAGGGCGAGGACGAGGCCGGCGTGATCGGCAGGCTCGGTCTCGACGTGAACCGGCTCCAGCCCCGCACGGCTCCAGTAGCCGAGCATCGAGGCGTGCTTCGGGCCGCGCAGCCGGGGCGGACCCTCGCACTCCCAGGTGTCGTGCCACGGGCGGCACGGGGCCGCCCTCGGTCCGACGAAAAGGCGCGTCCATTCCTTCGCCAGCCCGACCGGTTCGGCCTCGCGGTAGAGGCGGGCGACGGCCTCGACCCGAGCACCGAGGCCGTCGTGCGCGAGAGGGGGATCGGGCCGCCGTCCGAGCAGAGCGTTCAGGGCCTCGGACGGGGGGTCGAGGAGAACGCGCGAGAGGAAGCCCGAGACGAAGGCGGCGGTCCGCGGCCCCCCCCCCGACGGGTGCGCACCGGCGAGGGCGAGGAGGAGACCCCTGGGGCCGGGACCGCCGCTGATCATGATCAGACCTTCGCGATGGAGACGACGGCGTCCATGATGCAGGCCGAGCCGCCGACGTCCTTGCGGGCGAGGATGTCGTCCATCGACTGCCCGGGGACGAGGATGGCGTCCTTGGCGCCCTTGCCGTAGGCGGCCGTCATGAGGCGCGACTGGTGGCCGAAGCCGTGGGGGACGAGGACGCAGTCGGGCCGGATCGCCTCGGTGAGGCGGGCCGGGACCTGGATCTCGCCGACGCGCGAACGGACCTTGATGGTGTCGCCCTCGGCGATGCCGAGTCCGCGCGCCGTCTGGACGTTGATGAAGACCTCGTTCGTCCCCTTGATCTCGTTCGTGATCCGGTTGTTCTCCGTGGTGTTGCGGATGTGCATCGGGGGAATGATCGTGAGGAGGTAGAAGGGGTACTGGCTGCTCGGGACGTCCCGCTTCTGCTTCCACGTCGGGAGAGGCTCGAAGCCGGCGTCGGCAAAGGCCTTGACGTAGATGTTGATCTTGCCGCTGGCCGTCGGGAAGGTCGTCCGCGGGACGAAGGGCGCGACCTCCTTAACGAATCCCTTCGCTTTCATCTCGGCGAAATTCGCTCCGAGTCCGGCACGCTTGGTCTTCTCGTCGAGAACGTACCCCATGTTGATCGGCGTCCCGTCGGGGTTCTTCCAGTACTCGGGGAAGGCCTTGAGGCCCCACGACAGGAGGATCGATCCGAGCGCCTTCGTCTCGAACTGCGGCGGGACGACCGGCTGCCGCACGACGGTCATCTTGTAGGGAGCGTGGTGGTCGCGCGCGACGAGGTCGGAGACTTCGAGGTAGAGGGCCGAGGGGAGGACGACGTCGGCCAGGTCGATGATCTCGTTGGGGAAGATGTCGCAGACGACCGTGAACGGGATCTTCTTCAGCTCGGCCTCGACCTCGGGCGGATTGGGAAAGGCCATCGTCGAGTAGCGGGTGATGATCCCCATCTGGATCTTGCCGGGGTTCTTGCGCAAGCCGTCTGCCAGGCACGAGAACATGCCGCTCCCGACGGTCTTGAGGAACGGGTGGCGTTGGCGTCCGACGATGTCGACGCCGCTCTTGGCGGGGTAGGCCGGCGGCGGGACGATCGCGTCGATGCCGGGGATCGTGTGCGTTCGCGGGAAGTAGCGCCCGCCCGGCCGGTCGATGGTGCCGGCGAGGACGTTCAGGATCGTGATGGCGAAGGTCGTCTCGCTGCCGTTGGCGTAGTTGGCGGACGGCGTCTTCTTGTGGATCGGGGCGATGGCCGGGCCGTGGGTCGCGAACTCGCGGGCGATCCGCGTGATCGTTTCCGCAGGGACGTCGGAGAGCGCCTCGGCCCACTCGGGGGTGTAAGGGGCGAAGTGGGCGCGGATCTCGGTCTCGTACTGCGGGAAGTTCGTCAGCCCCTCGACGAAGGCCTTGTCGTAGAGGTTCTCGGCGAGGATCACGTGGATCATCGCGTTCACGACGGCCAGGTCCGACCCGGGGCGGATCGAGATCGCCTCGTCGGCGACGACCGAGGTTCCGGCGGCCTTGTAGGGGTTGAAGGAGACGATCTTCGCCCCCTTCTTCTTGGCGTCGGTGACGGCGCGCGCCCAGACCACCTTCGCCTTGCCGACGACGTCCCACCCGAACGTGACGATGTACTTCGCGTTCGCGAAGTCGTGACACCAGACGAAGCCGCCGATGACGTTCGTGGAGACGACGCGGTTCGCGAGGAAACACTCGTCCCAGTGGTCGAAGCGGTTCGACGTCCCGATGCAGTTCTGGAAGCGGGCCCAGACGTCGGGGTTGGCCAGACCGAGGATCATGACGCTGTCGCGCCCGTTCTTCTCGATCGTCTCCTTCAGCTTGGCCGTCGCGAGGTCGAGCGCCTCGTCCCAGGTGATGCGGACCCAGCCGGCGTCGACGCCGATTCCCTTCACCGGGTTCGTCCGCTTCATCGGGTACTTGAGACGGTCGGGGTCGTAGAGGTAGCCGGTGGCGGCCTTCCCCTTGGCGCACATCTTCCCGCCGCCCTGGATGTCCTCGGGGAGCCCCTCGACGAACGTCAGGACGCCGTTGGAAACGGTGGCCTTCATGCCGCAGGCCGAGCCGCACCAGGCACAGTCGCTGATGATCTGCGTCGCCGTGTCGGCGAGGGGGGCGGGACCGGAGGCCTTCTGGACGATGCCGTCGAGGAAGCCGGGCACGACGGCCATGCCGGCCAGCGCGGCGCCGGAGGTCTTGAGGAACTCGCGCCGGTTCGCGTCGAGAGTGTTCATCTCATCCCTCCTTCGGCACGAAGCGGATCGACGGGTTGGTGTAGGAGGGCTCGGCGAAGTTCGGGATCTGCTTGACCCCCTTGCGGTCGAGGTCGGCGAGCTTGCCGAACTGGAGCGCCCCGGTGGGGCAGGTGTCGGCGCACGCCGGCACCTTGCCGGCGTCGATCCGGTCGACGCACATCGTGCACTTCGACGTCTTCTTCTCGGTGGCGTCGTACTGCGGCGCGCCGTAGGGGCAGACCGACACGCAGTTCTGACAGCCGATGCACTTGGCCTTGTCGAGCAGGACGATGCCGTCCGCCGCGCGGACGGAGAGGGCGCCGGAGGGGCAGGCCTTGACGCAGGGGGCGTCGGCGCAGTGGTTGCACGCCATCGAGACGCCGTAGGTCGTCACTTTCGGCCAGACGCCGAGGACCTGGTCGATGACCCGGCGCCAGCGGACGTTGCGCCCCGTGGGGACGTTGTTCCAGGTCTTGCAGGCGGCCTCGCAGGCCGAGCAGGAGATGCAGAGCCCGAGGTCGACGAGGAATCCGTACGTGCTCATCCTCTGCTCCTACTTGTAGTAGACCGGGCCGGGGCCCGAGCGGGAGTGGCAGGAGACGCAGGCCTCGACGCTCACGGCACGCCGAAGCTCGGCGCCCGACTCCTGGGTGAAGTCGACGGCGGCGCGGTGGCAGAAGACGCAGTTGGTGTTCTGCGCCCCCTTGCGCGGGTTGTAGCCCGGGGTGAAGGGGAGCATGGCGTTGTGGAACGTCTGGACCCGCGGGTCGGCCGTCGTCTGCTTGAGGACGTCGACGTGGCAGGTCAGGCAGTCGGATTTGTAGGAGGGGCTCTGGGGGTCGTGGATCGCCGTCGCGCTCGCCGCCCGCGCTTCGGAGCCCGCGAAGGGCGCCGAGGCCAGGGCGAGGATCGGGACGAGGGCGAAGGCCACGAAGGCGGCTTTCCTGCTCATCGGTCCTTCCTCTCTCAGAAGTGGCCCTTCACGCCGAAGGTGAAGGCCGTCAGGGTGTAGTCGTCCAGGCTGTAGAGGGCTTCGTCGAAGTCGCGGTACTGGACTCTCAGGAGGGCGTCGAAGGTCTTCGAGAGGCTCTTCTCGACCAGCCCTTCCACTCGCCACGCCTGGTGGTCGGTGGACTCGGTCGGGGCGTCGAGCCAGCCCGAGAGGCCGGCGCGCCATCCGTCGCCCGGCGTCCAGTCGAGGCCGAGAGCCGCGGTGACGCCGTTGACCTTCTCGTCGGTCGCGACGAAGCCGGGGAAGGTCACGGCGTCGGGGAACTCCCACTGCTGGCTGCGGAAGCCGACCTCGCCCCAGAGCTCGAAGGCCGAGCCGCCGGGGGTGCCGGCGTGCAGGACGACGCTGGTGGCTTCGGTCTCGGCGCGCGCCGTTCCCAGGACCCAGGTGGGGTCGTAGAAGGGCTCGTAGAACGGCGCCTCGAGGTCCGCCACGCCCCGGCCCCAGGAGGCCATCACGGTGAAGGGGGCCTTGCCGAGCTTGCCGGTGAGGGAGCCGGAGACGGAATCGAAGGTCGATTCCTTCGGGCCGGTGGCGTAGCCGTTGAGAAGGTCGACGAAGTTGACGGTGGTTTCGTCCCAGGTGCGTCCGCCCTGCAGGGCGACGCGGAAGGCGCCCGCCTTGTAGCGCAGCTCGCCGCGGAGCGAGTCCTTCGTCCGCTCGTTCTCCTGCTGCTGCAGGCCGGTCCCGCGGACGAAGCGGAGGTCGTTGGTGGTCTCCTCGCGCCCGCCCAGGACCGAGGCGCGCAGGCCGCCGGTGCGGTAGCCGAGCTCGCCGCGGACGGCCCAGGTGTCGAGGTCCTGGTTCTGGGTGAGGGCGTAGGTGCGGCTCTTGAGGGTCTCGGTGCCGGAGGCTTCGGTCTCCTCCTTGCCGATGCGGCCGGTGACCCTCACGTCGAAGCCGCCGAAGGGCTGAACGGAGACGGCGCCGGCGGCTCCCTGGTGGGTGACGTCGGAGACGCCGCTCGTCAGGACGTCGCGTGGGGTGGCGCCGAGCGCGCCGCCGCTGAAGGTCGGGGTCGACTCGACCTTGTCGTAGTGGACGCCGCCGGCCAGCTGGACGTGCTCGTACTGGTTGGCGGCGGTCAGGTGGGCCTGGAGGTAGTCGGCGTCGTGCCCTTCGGCCCCGCGGTACATCTCGAGGAGGCTGGTGGAGCCCCAGACGGGGGTCTGGGTGACGGTGTCGCTCGTCCGCTTGCCGAGGGCGACGCGGGCGTTCCAGTCGATGCAGAGGAGGCGCAGGCGCGCTCCGAGCGCCCCTTCGAGCAGCTGCGTGTCCAGGTCGGCCAGCGCCGGGCTGAAGAAGCCCGGGGCGCCCGAGTCACCGAAAGCGAAGCCCTGGGCTTCGGGGACCCGCTCGCCGCCGAGGTCGACGCCGCGGACGGTGAAGTCGACGACGCCCGCCGAGGGGAGCCACGCCGCGCGGACCTTGAAGCGGGTCCGCGTGGCGACCGGGTCGACGTCGCCGAAGGCCGGGACGAGGGTGTTGGTGTTCGGGTAGAGGGTGGAGACCGGGGTACCCAGAGAGGTGGTCTCCGGACGGATGGAGGTGTCGGAGTAGCGTCGGGTCCGGTCGAGCGTCAGCTCGAGGCGGAAGGGGCTCTCGGGGCGGTAGGTCAGGTCGAGCCAGCCGGCCGTGGTCGGCTCGAAGCGCAGGCCGATCTCGAGCCCCCTGGACTTGTGCTCGAGGCCGACGAGGACGCCGTTGCGATAGCCCTCGTGGTCGTCGCGCCGGCCCTCGTCGCCGTCCTCGATGCCGGCGACCGCGGCGACGGTGACGTCGGTGGTGCTGGCGGGAGCGGGCTTCGGGGCGTCCTGGGCGGCCAGGGGGAGCGCGACGGCGAAGGCTGTCGTGAGGGCGAGCGGGAGGAGGAAGCTCTTCTTCATCGTCTCCTCCTCAGCGCTTGCGGTACTGCGGCGCCATCAGCTCGTCCACGTTGGAGCCGTGGACCTCGCTGTGGCAGTCGATGCACTTGCCGCCCCCCTGAAGGTAGCGGTTGTGCGGGATCTTGCCGGCGGCCGGGAAGTTGGTCTGGACGTGGCAGGTGAGGCAGACGCCGTTGCCCGAGGTCTTCAGCAGGCTCCGGTTGACGGAGCCGTGCGGGACGTGGCACGAGGAGCAGCCGTCCTCGATCGCCCGGTGAGGGAAGACCCACGGACCGGCGGCCTCGGGGTGGCACTCGAGGCAGGTGGCCTCGGGGCCCTTCTTGCCCCCGGCGGACTTGCCGTGGACGTCGTGGCAGGAGGCGCAGCCCATCCGCCCCTCGAGGACGGGGTGGCGATAGACGCGCCGGAACTCGCTGACCTGCTCGACGTGGCAGGAGGCGCAGGCGCTCTCGCCCCGCTTCTTCACGGCCTTGCCCTTGGCGTCATGCCAGGAGTCGCCGTGGCAGCTCCAGCAGGAGACGTCGTTGCTGCGGGAATGGGGCGTCCCTTCCCAGCCGGGAAAACCGGTCCGGTGGCAGGTGAGGCAGGCCATCGAGCGGGCCTTCGCGTCCGCCTTCGCCAGGGCTGCCTTGCCGACGATGTCGGCGGCAGAGCCGCTCTCGAGGTGCCTGGCTGCATCGCCGTGGCAGCTCTCGCAGTACCGCGGCTCGCGCGTGGCGATGCCGGCGTGCGGCCCCTTGGAGGCCGCTTCCACCTGCTCGGCGTGGCAGGGCGCACAGGCGCTCTCGGCCGCCGCGGCGCGCGGCGACGGGAGAAGGGAGAGGAGGGCGCCCGCCGCGAGGAGGATTCCGCCCTGTGGCATCCACCCGTGGACACGGGGCGGGCCTCCCGGGGAGGGCCGGGCCTGTTTCATGGGACCTCCTGTGGGTCGGTGTTCGAAGCTGCTGAAGGGCAGGACGGTGAGGACGGATCGGCCGCCCGACCGGCCGGACCGATCGGGGCGAGAAGGGCGGCGCGGCCCTGATCGCAGACGAGATCGTGGGGCAGGGTGAGAATCCGCGCGGCCATCTCCCGGTCCTTCCGGATCGCGGCGTCGGCCGAGACCTCGGAGAGGACGACGTCGGAGAACTTGCGCGCCCGAACGTCCGCGACGAGGGAGTAGTAGACGAACTTGCCGTCTCGGCGCTCGGCGACGAGCCCCACCCGCCGGAGCGCGGAGAGGTGCTCTGAGGCGGTGGAGCGCGCGACGTCGAAGATCGCCGCGACCTGGCCGACGCAGAGCTCGTGTCCGTCGAGAACGGCGAGGATGCGCAGGCGGGCGCGGTTCGCCAGCGCCTTCGAAACGTCCAGGAGCTGCGAGAGCGGTGTGGTCGGCATCTTGCGAACGGACGAAATGATGACGGGGTTCGGCCCGCCGCTCAACGATGAGTTTTCATCATTTCGCGATGTGTCGAAATCGTGACGGTGTCGCGGGAGCCCGGGGGGCGGGGTGGGGCCTTCCCTCGGGCCGGCGCCGCAAGCCCCTTCAGTGGAGAGGTTTGCGCCGACGCGGCTGCCGAGGTGTCCTCCGGAATGTGGGTCGGTGGCACCCCGTCATCAGGACCGCCGTTGGCCTGATGACCTGGGGTGCCGGCCGGCCGTCAGCCCGTCTTTCGTGAACGCGCGGGCCGCTTCGACGTGGCGCGGAACGCGGGGAGGAGCTTCCAGCGCGGGCCGGCGCCGCAGAAAGTCTCGACGTCGACTGTCTTCACCCGGTCGAGAAAGGCCCGATCCGCCGCGATCCGCTCGTCGTCCCCGACTCCGGCGAGCGCCGCTTTCAGCCAGGGTCTCAGCTCCGCCCTCTCCGAGAGGCGGTAGAAGACGATCTTCCCGTTCTTGCGGTCGAGGAGGAAACCCGCTCGGCGCAGCTCCGAGAGGTGGGCCGACACCGTCGAAGGGGCGAGGTCGAGGACGGCCGTCAGCTGGCAGACGCAGCATTCGCCCCTCTCGAGAACGGCGAGGACGCGCAGGCGCGCCGGATTGGCGAGCGCCTTCGTGACGGCGAGCGTGCGGTTCAGCGGGCTGTCCATTTGCGGACGACGTTAGTCCCGCCGCGGAGCCGGCGTCAAGGAGCGGGAGCCGCCGCGGGGAGAGTGAACCCATGCTCCTTCAGGAGCTCGCGGCCGCGCGGGCCGAGGAGGGCGTCGCGCAGGGTGCGGGCCGCGGCGGGATCGCGCGCTCCTTTCAGAACGAGCCCCCCCTGGTCCATTCGCGGGTAGCTGCCGGTCGGGAGCTCGACATGCCGGCCCGCCGATCGCATCCGGGGAGCGAGGGCGAGCGAGAGGGCGATCACCCCCGCTTCGGCGGCGCCGCTCTCGACGAACTGCGCAGCCTGGGCGACGTTCTCGCCGAGGACGAGCTTCTCCTTCACGCCGTCGTAGACGCCGAGCGACTTCATCGCTGCCTCCGCGGCGCGGCCGTACGGGGCATGCCGGGGGTTCGCGATGGCGATCTTCAGGATCGACGGCTCGAGGAGCGCACGCAGGCCGAGCCCCTCGATGTCGACCTTCGACGACGCCGGCACCCAGAGGGCGATCCGTCCGACGGCGTAGAGGAAGGGCTCGCCGTCCGCGAGTCCCTTCGCCGCGAGGCGCCTCGGGTAGTCCGCGTCGGCGGAAAGGAAGAGGTCGTACGGAGCGCCGTTCTCGATCTGCGCGTAGAAGCTGCCGGAGGAGCCATAGGTGACGGCGGGACGGATCCCGCCCGTCGACGCGGCCGTCGCCGCGAAGACGGCGTCGAGGGCGAATTCCAGGTCGGCCGCGGCGGCGACGCGGACCTCGCGGGTCAGGGCCTCGGAAAGGACGGGTGCAGGGGCGCAGAGGCGGATCACCGCCAGGATCGAAGGAAGGAACGAGACTCGGCGCATCGTCGAAAAGCTCCTGTGAGAGTGGCCACGACATTCGGCCGGGCTCGAAGGGAACCTAGAGGCGTTCACGACGCCCGGGACGCCCACGAGATCAAGGCCCGGCAGCGAGGGGGGGCGACGAGGCGTGCTCGCTGCGGATCGGCGAGGTCCTCGACGAGAGTGGCGCGGGAGGCGACCACGAGGTCGCACGCCGGCACGTCAGCCCAGTCCTCGTGCCAGGCGCGCAGGATCGGTTCGACGTTGGACAGGCCCCGGGCGGTGGCGTTCGCCACGAGGGCGTTCCGCATGCCCCTGCCGTCGAACTGGTCGACGCAGGGGCTCCCCACCGTCTCGCGGCTCGGCTCCGAGGCTCGCGTATCCCATTCTCCCGGCGGCTTCTCCAGCCGGCCGGCCGCGGCGAGTTGCTCCCGGTACATCCGGCCGAAGTCGAGGTCGCGGATGGTCGTCATCCGCCTCCCTCCTCGTCGGCCTCTCTCGCGTGCAGCTCTAGAACCTCCGCGATCCGGGGCCAGCGCCGGTGCGCCTCGCCGAGGAGCTCGGGCCGCACGACGACGACCGCGAGGCGATAGCGGCGTGCCGCGAGAGCAGGAAAGCTCGCCGCGAAGCCGCTCTCGTCCCTGAGTTCCAGCGGCCCGAGCTCGTCGAGGACGAGGAGGTCGCACGGCCCCGTCCGCCCGAGGACCTCGTTCCCCCAGGCGAGCGTCTCCGGATGAAAGCGCCAACCCAGCCCCGCCGTGCCGGGCAGGCCCGGCGGAGGACGGTCGGCGAGGCGGCGGCGTGCCCCGCTGCCGAGGTCGAGCAGGTCGATGGCGGTCTTCACCCCCGATTCGACCACCGCCGGAGAGACGAGGCCCGCCACGTCCAGCCCGGCCGCGCGGCCGACGCCGGCGAGCCGCTCGCACCAGCGGGACTTCCCGGTCCCGCGCGTTCCGGTCAGGAGGACGAGGGCAGGCTCGGTCCTATCGGCGACGGTCGCGACGAGCTCTTCGGGGGCCTCGACGCGGCTCCTCACGGCCGGCTCGAGAAGGTCGGCAGGCTGGACGCGACGTCCTCCACGCGGGCCCCGTAGAGCGCGGCGAGGCGGCTCGGCGTCGCCGTGTCGCGCGCGGCCCCCTGGGCGACGATTCGCCCCGCCTTCAGGAGCGCGATCCGATCCGCGACCTTGAAGGCGTGCTCCGGCTGGTGCGTGGACATGAGGATGCCGATGCCGTCCCGCCGGAGCCGGGCGATCTCGGAGAGAACGCGCAGCTGGTTTCCGAAGTCGAGGCTCGCCGTCGGCTCGTCCAGGATCAGCGTCTCGGCCTCCTGCGCGAGCGCCCGGGCGATGAGGGCGAGCTGTCGCTCGCCGCCGGAGATCCGGGTGTAGACGCGCGAGGCGAGCGCGCCGATGCCGAGCCGCTCCAGGGCCGTCCGGGCAACCTCGCGATCGTGGGCCGACGGGGACCCGAAGCGGCCCATCCGCGCGGTGCGGCCCATCAGCACGACGTCTTCCACCGTGAACGCGAAGAGCCCGGCATGAGCCTGGGGGACATACCCCAGGAACCGGGCCAGCTCCCGGCGCGGCCAGCGTGAAAGCGGCTGGTCCCCGACCCGCACCTCTCCTGCAATCGGCGGCAGCACGCCCAGGAGCGTCCGGAACAGGGTGGTCTTGCCGCCGCCGTTGGGACCGAGGAGGCAAAGGACCTCCCCGCCGGCGAGGGCCAGGTCGATCTCCTCGCCGACCACGGCTCCCCCGTAGCCGATGGAGAGGCCGAGCGCCTGGATCCGGCTCACGTGGATCGACCGCTCCTGGCCAGAAGCCAGAGGAAAGCCGGCGCGCCGACGATGGCCGTGAGGACGCCGAGGGGGAGCTCTATGCCGGCCACGCTTCGCGCCAGCGTGTCGGCGGCCACGAGGAAGGCGGCCCCGAGCAGCAGGCTGGCCGGCAGCAGGCGGGAGAACTCAGGGCCCACGAGGAGGCGCGCGGCGTGGGGCACGAGGAGGCCCACCCAGCCGACGATGCCGGCGATGGCGACGGAAGCCGCGGTCATGAGCGTGGCGGAGACGATCAGGACGAACCGGAGCCGCGGCACGTTCACGCCCAGGGCTGCGGCCTCCTCGTCGGCCAGAGTCAGGAGGTTGACCCGCCAACTCAGAAGGAACATCGGGATCAGCCCTGCCGCGACGAGGGGGGCGGCCCGGACGAGGTCGCCCTTCGTGATGGCGTGCAACCCGCCGAGGAGCCAGAAGGTGATGGCCGGCAGCTGCACGGTGGGGTCGGCCAGCACCTTGACGAGGGCGATTCCTGCCGAGAACAGAGTGCCGACGGCCACGCCTGCGAGCACCAGCACGAGCACCGGGTCGTGCCGGCGGACCCGCCCGGCGACCTGGTAGACGAGCCCGACGGCCGCGAGGCCGCCGGCGAAGGCGAGCCCCTGCACCTGGAGGAGCGCCAGGCCGGAGAGGATGGCCAGCGCGGCCCCCAGGCCCGCTCCGGCGGAGACGCCGAGGATGTCGGGCGAGACGAGCGGATTGCGGAACATCGCCTGGTAGGCCGCCCCGGAACCGGAGAGCGCCGCTCCCACCAGCAGGCCGGCGAGCACTCTGGGCAGGCGCAGGCTCCAGACCACGAAGGCCGCGTCGCCTTCCGCTGCCGGGCCGGCGAGGAGGAGCCGCGCCACCTCCGCGGGCGAGAGCGGGAAGGGGCCGGCGCCGAGGCCGGTCAGAATCGCGAGGAGCAGCAGGCCCCCGAGAAGGAGCCAGGGCCACCGCGGCATCAGGCGTTCCCCAGCAGCGTCTCGAACGCCCTCCGGTCGGGCGCGTAGCCGTAGAAGAGACGATGGAAAGCCAGCGCCTCAGCGGCCTGGTCGTCGTCGGCCGTCGCACCATGCAACCGGGAGACGAGCCAGGGGAGGCCGATCAGGCGATTGACGCCGGGTGGACCGTCCAGCCAGCCGAACGGCAGGCTCGGCGCCAGGTGGAATCGTCCGTCGCGCAGCGCCGGCAGCCGTCGCCAGGTTGCGCTCTCGAGCGCCCGAGCGTGAAACCCGGCATCCTGGGTGATGACGACCTCCGGGGACCAGGAGAGGACCTGCTCCAGCGAGACGCGGGCGACGTTGCCGCCCGGCCCGTTCGCCACGTTGACGCCGCCGGCCAGCTCGAGCACCTCGGCGTTGATCGAGCCGGCGGGCACGGTCTCCAGGCCATCGGCGCCGCGAGCCAGGTAGGCCCTGGGGGGCTTCGTGGCGGCGCGATCGCGCCGGGCCTTCGCCGCGCCGAGCTTCCCTCCCGCGGCGCGCGCGAGCAGCTCGCCGCGTGCCGGGACACCGAGCATCCGCCCCGCTTCGTGGAGCTGCCAGGGGCTGTCGGTCAGTCGGCCCGGGAGCACGACGTAGGGCAGACCGGTGCGGGCGTGGATGCCCTCAGCCGTCGAAAGGTGGGTCGCGTCGACGGTCCCGGTGTCGAGGATCAGGTCGGGCGCGAGGGAGAGAAGCTTCTCCAGCGGCATCGTGCTGCCACGTCCGGCCAGGCGGCCCAGGAAGGGCCGGTCGCGCACGCCGGGGGCGAGCCAGTTGCGCGCCTCGTCGGGCAGCTGCTGGGGCCAGCCGAGGAGCTTGTCGGCAGCGAGAACGTGGGCCAGCACCGCGGCCGGAGGACCGGCGGCGAAGACTCGCCTTACCCGTCCGGGTGCCGGGAGGCGGCCGAAGACGTGGACCTTCGGCGTCGCGGTCTCGCCGGCGTGGGCGCCGGACCAGGGAAGCGCGACGAGGGTCGCCAGGAACGTGCGGCGGTTCACGAGGCCGCGGGTGCGCCCACTCGCTCGAGCCTCCTGACGACGTCCCCGGGCCGGTGCTCCATCGCCTCCCCCTTCCCTCGCGACGGGCCGGCGCGACGGCCCTCCCATCCGCGATATCTCAAATGAAATATATCGCTACCTAGGGGTCGCCGCAATCCGCCACCCGTTCCCGGCGTGGATCCGCGGAGGGGGCTAGCGGCGCAGGTCGCGCTTCAGCCGGACCAGGCCGGGGGCCACCGCATCCAGCGCGGCCCGCTCCATCTCGCGGTAGAGGACGACGACCCGCAGGCCGAGCGGCGTGACGACCGCCCCGCCATGGCCTGTGCCGCCCCGGACCGAGCGGACGAGCGGCGTGCGGAACGCGGCGTTCATGACCCTGACCAGGGACCAGGCGCGCATGTAGGACATCCCGAGCGCCGTCGCGGCCCCACGGATCGACCCGGCCCGGCCGATCGCCTCGAGGAGATCGGCCTTCCCCGGTCCGAGGACGATCACCGGGCCGCGCTGGAACCTCAACCGCGGCAGGACGACGACGGGCTGCGGACCGGTTCGACGCGGGGGCACGAGCGCATCGTAGCCCCGGCCGGCGGCCTTCACGCCGATGCCTTAGACTCCCGCCCGGCCATGAGGAGGGGAGGAGCTGCCGCATGGGAGGAGAACCGCCCATGACGGCGAAACGGAGGGAGATCCTCCCGCGTGCCGGCTGGCTTCTCGCCGCCCTTCTCTTCCTCGCCTTCCTCGCCGGCCTCGCGAGGCGCGACCGGATCGAGCGGGCCGGGGGAGAGGTCATCCGGATGCTCTTCGTCCCCTCCGTCGAGCAGGGGACGCTCGCCCGCCGCGGGAACGAGCTGGCGGAGTTCGTGAGGAGGGACTCCGGCCTCGTCATCCGGTCGGCCGTCCCGACGAGCTACGCCGCCGTCGTCCAGGCGCTCGGCACGGGGCAGGCCGACATCGCCTGGGTCCCCGCCTTCGCCTACGTCGTCGCCCACGCCCGCTACGGGGCCGAGGCGCGCCTCCAGGTCGTCCGCGAGGCCGAGCGCTTCGCCGTCGTCGTGACGAGGAGCGGCGCGGGCGAGCCCGCCGGCCTCGCCGACCTCGCGAAAAAGCGGATCGCCATTCCGAAGAGCTTCTCCCCCGAGCTCCGGGCCACGCTCACCCCCGAGCTGAATCGCTGGGCGCCCGGCTGGGTCGAGGTTCCCGCGACCGACGACAAGGACGCCGTCCAGCAGCTCCTCGACCGGGCCGACGCCGTCGACGCGGCCGCCTCCAGCTGGGTCTTTTCGGGTCCGAAGGACCTCGTCGGCGACGGCCGAAAGCTCCTCGAGTACGACCGTCCCGGGACGCTCGAGAAGACCCGCATCGCCTTCAAGACCGCCGAGGCGGCTCGCGAGCGGGTCAACGTCTACTACGGCTCCGTCCTGACCCGGACCGACTCCGGCGTCTCGCGCCTCGAGGATCTCAACGGCCGTCCGTTCGCGTTCTCCGACGCCACCTCGACGTCGGGGTACATCTTCCCGCTCAACCTCCTCAACGCCAGCTCGGTGAAGCTGGGGCACGTCTACTTCGCCGGCGGCCACGCGAACGTCGTCCAGGCGGTGGCCGACGGCAAGGTCGCGGGGGGCTCTTCGTTCTACTCGCCCCCGGGCAAGGTGAACGAGGTCGAGCACACCTACGTCGCCGACGCGCGCCACCTCGTCATGAAGCGGATGACGACGGACGAGGCGCGGCTCGCCTTCCTCGACGACGTGCGCGTCCTCGCGCTCACCGACCCGATCCCGAACGACGTCTGCTGCGTCCGCCGCGGCTTCCCGAAGTCGACCTGGGAGCGCTTCGAGCGCTCCCTCCAGAAGTTCATCGCCACCCCGGAAGGGCTCCGCGCCTACCTCGACCTCGTCGCGGCGGTCGCCGCCCGGCCGTGCGACGACACCACCTTCGACGGCTTCCGCTCGGCCCTTCGGGCCACCGGCGTCAGCGCCGTCCAGCTCCTCCAGGCCGAGGAAGAGAAGCTGAAGAAGAAGCGCGAGGAGAAGAAGAAGTGAGCGCGCCGGTCGCCGTCTCCGTCGAGAAGCTCTCGAAAGTCTGGCCCGACGGGATCCGGGCTCTCGACGACGTCTCCCTCGAGGTGCGCGAAGGGGAGTTCCTGGCCGTTCTCGGCCTCTCGGGCTCGGGCAAGTCGACGCTCCTGCGCTGCATCAACCGGCTCATCGACCCGACCGAGGGGAAGATCACGATCTTCGGCCGCGACGTGACGAGCGCCGAAGGCGCCGGGCTGCGCGCCCTCCGCCGCGAGGCGGGGATGATCTTCCAGCAGTTCAACCTCGTGAAGCGGCACAGCGTGCGCGACAACGTCCTCTCCGGCGCCCTCGGCAGGACCGGGACGCTCCGGAGCCTCTTCCTCCTCTTTTCCGACGCCGACCGGGCCGAGGCGCAGGCGTGCCTGGACCGCGTCGGGATGGGAGACCGGGGCGACAGCCGGGCCGACGCCCTCTCTGGCGGCCAGCAGCAGCGGGTCGCCATCGCCCGCGCCCTCATGCAGCGGCCGAAGCTGATCCTCGCCGACGAGCCGGTCGCATCGCTCGACCCGGCGCTGCGCAACTCGGTCATGCGGCACGTCGAGGCGCTGAATCGCGAGGAGGGGATCACGGTCATCTGCTCCCTCCACGACCTCGACCTGATGAAGCGTTACGCGACGCGGGCCGTCGCCCTCCGCGAGGGAAAGCTCGTCCACGAGGGAAAGCCCGAGGACTTCGACCTCGCGACGCTGAAGTCGATCTACGGGCAGGAAGCCGAGTTCGGCTTCGGGGAAGCCTCGTGAGGAGGGTCGCACCGGTCCCGCCGAGCCTTCCGACCCGCGGGCTCGCCCTCTCCGTCGACGCCCTTCTCCTGGCGACCTTCCTCCTCATGGGCGAGTTCCTCGTCCGCACGCTCGCCTTCCCTGTCGAGGAAGGGGCGCTCCGGACCGCGCAGGAGATCCTCGAGCGTCTCCACTACGCCCTCCTCGGCGGCGCGGGGCTCCTCCTCGCCGTGCTCTGGCACGCGGCGGGGCGCCTCCTGGGCGGGACGCCGGGGCTCAGCTTCGCCGGCGCCCTTCCGCAGTCCGAGTCCGAGGTGCCCTGGGACCACACCCTTCGAGGCTGGTTCACGCTCCTCTTCGTCGAGCTGACCTTCTTCACCGGCTGGCTCGTCACCGAGGTCAACCTCGGGACCTTCTTCACGAACTTCGACAAGGCGGCGGGGGTCATCCGGGGCCTCCTCCACCCGTCGGGAGCGGTCCTCTTCGAGGGGCTCATCCTCCTCATCCAGACCCTCTTCCTCGCCTTCATGGCGACGGCCTTCGCGATCCCTCCCGCGTTCCTCCTCGCCTTCGCCGCCGCGAGGAACCTCACGCGCGAGAGCCCCGCGGCCAAGCTCGTCTACACGGCCCTGCGCACCGCCATGAACCTGACGCGCGCTGTCGAGCCGCTCGTCTGGGCGCTCATCTTCATCTCGTGGGTCGGCATCGGCCCCTTCGCGGGCGTCCTCGCCCTCTGGGTCCACTCCGTCGCCTCGCTCGTGAAGCTCTACTCCGAGCAGATCGAGAGCATCGACCGCGGCCCGATGGACGCCATCAAGGCGACGGGCGCCGGCACGCTCCAGGTCCTGCGCTACGGCGTCGTCCCGCAGGTCATCCCTCCGTTCCTCTCCTTCACGATCTACCGCTGGGACATCAACGTGAGGATGTCGACGATCATCGGCTTCGTCGGCGGCGGCGGCATCGGCTACATCCTCAAGCCCCGCGTCGACCTCGGCGAGTGGGGCGAGGTCGGGACGCTCGTCCTCCTCATCGCGGTCGCGGTCTGGGTGATGGACCTCGTCTCGGCGCGGATCCGCGAACGGATCGTCTAGGCGGGCGCGGGCGCGCCGGTCGCCTTCACGGCGGGGGCGATTTCCCGTGTTCGCGTGCTACACTTGTTTACGTGAAGACGACCGTGGAGCGCTCCGGTACGCAGAACGTCACCCTCGCCCTGCCGAAAGGGGTCCTGACGCGGGTGAAGGTCCTCGCGGCCGAGAGGGGAACGTCGATTTCGGCGCTCCTGGCCGGACTCCTCGCGAAGGCCGTCGACGACGACGATGCGTACGCCCGGGCCCGCAGGCGAGGGCTTGCCGCGCTCGACCGTCCGGCGGACCTCGGAACGAGTGGGCGGCGGCCCGCCTCGCGGGACGAGCTCCATGAGCGATGAGGCGCCGCGCGAGTTCGTCGACACGAACGTCCTCGTCTACGCCTTCGACGCCGGCAGCGGGGAGAAGGGGGAGAAGGCGAGAGCGCTCGTGAGGAATCTCTGGGAGAGAGGAGGAGGCTGCCTCAGCCTCCAGGTGCTCCAGGAGCTCTACGTCACGTTGACGCGGAAGGTCGCCCGGCCCCTGTCGCCGGAGGCGGCCGCCAGGATCGTCGAGGACCTCTCCGCCTGGCCCTGTCACGAGCCGTCCCGGACGGACCTGGTGGACGCGATCGCGCTCTCCCGCAAGGCGAAGGTCTCGCTCTGGGACGCGTTGATCCTCCAGAGCGCCCGCCGGAGCGGATGCGGCGTCCTCTGGAGCGAAGACCTGAACGCCGGGCAGAAGCTGGCCGGCGTCGTCGTCCGGAATCCGTTCGCCTGACCCTCCTGGCGGGGTTGCGGCCGGAGCAGACTTTCGCCGACGAGCTCCCGGGTTTTCCGACCGCCCGTTCGAGATTCGTCCCGGGAGATACTCCGCCGATGTCGATCGGCCGTAACGAACCGTGCCCCTGCGGAAGCGGCAGGAAGTTCAAGGTCTGCTGCCTCCCTCTGGGGCTCAAGCTCTCGTCGATTCCCGAGCTCCCAGAGGAGTTCGACCTGCCGACGCGCTACAGGGAGCTCCTCGCCCTCGGTCTCGTCAGCGGCGAGGGGGCCGAACTGGCCTGTATCCAGGCCGCCGTCGACCTGGCGGGCACCTTCTGCTTCTCGCCGGGCGCCGAGAACGACCCCGCCCTGCAGCCCTGCCTTCACGTCTTCGACGAGCTCGAGCCGCTCGTCGAGGAGAACGGGCGCGAGGAAGACGATCTCGTCCAGCTCTTCCTTCCGAGACTGCCGTTCGACGTCGTCGTCGACTCCGACGGGCGGACCTGTGCGGACCTCCTCCTCGAGCAGCACGGGGCGTCCCTGCCGGACGCGGCGTGCGAGGCGATCCGGGCCCTCATCGAGGCCGAAGACACGCTCTGCCGCATCGACCGCTCGGGCCGCGGCCTCGTGATCGAGGACCTCCGCACCGGGACCCGCCTTCCCGCCCCAGAGGGCTGGAGAGAGACGGCTCCAGGAATCACGTGCCGGCTCGTCCGATTCCGGGGCCTCCACGTCCCCCTCGACACGATGCCGGTCGACGACCCCTCCGATCCCTGGAACCTCGCCTCTCTGGACGAGGCCGCGGAGGCCGCCGGACAGTTCCTCGACCACCTCGACCTGAAGCTGCGCAGCCGTTTCAAGGGGGTCGCGATCGGCGAGGAGGTCCTCGAGATGGCGCTGGGCGATGACGATGCCGAGGGGACGGAGGACGAGGACGCCCGGGGCGGGGGGCGCGGGTCGCACGCGTAGAATTGCCGCGATGAGCGCCGTCGTCGATCCCGTCCGGAGCTTTCTCGAGCTGGAACGCCGGCTCGAGCGGGAGCCCGAGGGGACGCAAGGCGAGATCGCCCGGGGCGTCTACCTGATGACGCCGCGACCGCGCATCGTGCACGGTGAGGTGCAGGGAAACCTCTTCGCGGCCCTCCGCCTCCGCTTCGGCTGGGGGGAGGGGATCGCGGCCCCGGAGTGGCTCTTCGTCGTCGAGCCGGAGATCCGGTCCGAGGAGAACCTCTCGCGGCTCGTCCCCGACCTCGCCGCGTGGCGGCGTTCGACGACGGGCTGGCCCGATCTGAACGCGACGCCCGCGACGGTCGTCCCCGAATGGGTCGCCGAGATCCTTTCGCCGACGACGGAGCGTTTCGATCGTCGGGAGAAGATGGGCGCCTGGGGCGCGATGGGTGTCGGCTACGTGTGGCTCGTCGACGTCGGTGCGAAGCGGGTCGAGACGTTCGCGAACGTCCGCGGCTCGATGGTGCCCGGCCCGGTCCTCGCCGCGGACGCCGAGCTGGCCGCCGAGCCGTTCGGCGCGCTCGGCGTCGCGGTCGCGCGGCTTTTCCCGGGCTGACCCCGGGAGCCCGTCAGCCCTTCTTTCCCTGGTTCGCGACGGCCTCGGCCTTTGCCTTCACCGCCTCCGCGTCGCCGAGGTAGAAGCTCTTCAGCGGCTTCAGGTTCTCGTCGAGGTGGTAGACGAGCGGGACGCCGGTGGGGATGTTCACCCCGACGATCTCGTCGTCGGAGATCCCGTCGAGGTACTTCACTATCGCGCGGAGGCTGTTGCCGTGGGCCGCGACGAGGACGCGGCGGCCCGCCTTTACCTGGGGGGCGATGACGCTCTCCCAGTACGGGACGGCGCGGGCGACGGTCTCCTTGAGCGACTCGGTGAGCGGCAGCTCCTCCTTCGAGAGGGAGGCGTAGCGGCGGTCGTGGCCGGGGAAGCGTTCGTCCTCGGGCGTCAGGACGGGCGGCGGCGTCGAGTAGCTCCGGCGCCAGACCTTCACCTGGTCTTCGCCGTACTTCTCGGCGGTCTCGGACTTGTTGAGACCCTGCAGGGCGCCGTAGTGCCGCTCGTTGAGCTGCCAGGCGCGGATGACGGGGAGCCACATCCGGTCCATCTCGTCGAGGGCGATCCAGAGGGTGCGGATCGCGCGCTTGAGGACCGAGGTGTAGGCGACGTCGAAGTCGTAGCCGCCGTCGCGGAGGAGGCGGCCCGCTTCGCGGGCTTCGTCGCGCCCCTTCTCCGTGAGGTCGACGTCGGTCCAGCCGGTGAAACGGTTCTCGAGGTTCCACTGGCTCTCACCGTGGCGAACGAGGACGAGCGTGTACATCGAAGGCCTCCTGGGGGGGCTTGAAAAGTCGGGAAGGATGTTAAGGGATCGGGGCGGCCGCTGTCGCGGTCGGCTCGCGCCGCGACCGGTCGAGCTCCTGCACCCACTTCGGGGCCTCCGGCTCGGCGGCGAAGAGTTTCCCGACGTCCTCGCCCCGCGCGGCGGCGAAACGGTGGAGCCAGGAGGGCCCGTACTTGCCGAAGTAGCCGTCGGGGCTCTTCCAGGCCGGGTCGGAGAGCGCCTCGTCCAGCGTGACGAAGGTGTAACCGCGCTTCTCGAGCCGTTCCAGGAGGAGCGGCATCGCGCGGGCGTTCAGGGCGTTGGCGTGGGAGAGGAGGACCTGCGGGATCTCCCGGCCGAAGAGGGCACGGGAGCGCTCCTCGTAGAAGGAGCAGCGGGCGTCGAAGTCGTCGAGATACGCCGCGAGAAGACGCGTCTGGCCGGCGGCGTCGCCCGCGGCGGCCAGCTTCGCGTCGGCCGAGGCGAAGACCCAGTCCTCGTGCTCGATGGTGAAGGGCGCCACCGTGTAGCCGCGGGAGGCGAGGAAGGTCTCGAAGGCGTCCTTGATCTCGCGGGTCGTGCCGGTGTGCGTGTAGGGATGCCGGAACCACTTCAGGGGCTGTCCGCGCCGTTCGAGGAGCCCTCGCGTGACGACCTCTCCTTTCAGGACGGCGTCCTGCATGGCGGGAAGCGGCGTCCGCGTGAGACCCGTGTGGCCGAAGGTGTGGTTCCCGAGCTCCATCCCGGCGTCGAGCCACACCGTCAGGAGGGCGATCCGCTCGTCGACCTCCCCGGGAACGAAGAGCTTGTCCTCGTTGACGAAGGCGACCGCCTTCACCTTTCGCGCCGCGAGCGCGGCGACGAGGTCGCGCGAGAGGCGCGTGACGGCCTCGAGCGGCAGGCCGTATCCGACGAACGGGAGGTCGTCGACGGTGACGGCGATGGTCCGGCGAGCCGCGGGAAGGGGTGCGGCGGGCACCGCGGGGCCGGTCGTCGGGGTGGTCGCGGCGAGCAGGCGGGCGAAAACCGTCGCCGCCAGGAGAGCGAGGACGGCGGGGGAACGGAGGATTCGAGTGCGCGACACGGAGACCTCCCATGGCCGGTTTTCGGGACCCGCCCCATTGTGCACGGCCGGGATGCGACGTGAGGGGCCCGATGGTGGAGAATCCGCCTCGATGGCGCGCCTTCTCGTCTCCGGACTCGTGAACCTCGAGACCACCCTGAAGGTGGACGGCTTCCCGGTCCCCTATTTCCCGGTCCGGTATCCGTTCTTCGGGGTGGCGTCGTCGGTCTCGGGGGTCGGCTACAACGTCGCGAAGGCGCTCAAGGCCCTGGGCGACGCGCCGCTCCTCCTCTCGATCGTCGCTCCCGACCTCGCCGGCCGGCAGGTGAGGGACGCGCTTTCGCGCGACGGCCTCGACTTCTTCTGGGTCCGCGACGGGGCGCGCGAGACGGCGCAGTCGGTCATCCTCTACGACGGCGAGGGCCGCCGGCAGATCCACGTCGACCTGAAGGACGTCCAGGAGAGGTCCTACCCGCCGGAGCTCTTCCTGCAGGCGCTCGGCGCCTGCGACGCGGCCGCCCTCTGCAACGTGAACTTCTCGAGGCCCTTTCTTTCCGCGGCACGGGCCGCCGGAAAGCTCGTGGCGACCGACGTCCACGCGATCTCCTCCCTGGACGATCCCTACAACGACGACTTCCTCCGTTCGTCGCAGGTCGTCTTCCTCAGCGACGAGTCCCTTCCCGTGAGCGCGGAAGAGTTCGCGAGGGAGCTCGGCGAGAAGTACTCGCCCGACGTCGTCGTCGTCGGCCTGGGCGCGAGGGGAGCGCTCCTCCACCATCCCGCCGACGGCTCCGTCGAGCGGGTCCCGGCCGTGAAGACGCGCCCCGTCGTCTCGACGGTGGGCGCCGGCGACGCGCTCTTCTCGGCGTTTCTCCACTCCTACGCCCGGAACCGCGAGGCGCGGTCGGCGCTCCGGCGCGCCGTCGTCTTCGCGTCGTGGAAGCTCGGCGCCGCGTCGGCGGCCGAGGGCTTCCTGGGGACGGAAGCGCTCCGGCAGCTCGTCGCCACCTCGCCGGATCCTCACGAGCCGTAGGTCCCGCCGGAACGGCGGACCTCGTCGCACTTGCGGGCCGGCGACGTTCGGGTCGATAGTGTCCGGCCGGAGGTCGACATGAACGCTCGCCCGGGGGCCCTTCTCGTTCTCGCGCTCCTCGTCCGGCCGGTACCAGCCGCTGCGCAGGCCATCGTGGCCGGCCACGCGGCGGTGGACGTCGGGTCCGTGCCCGACGCCGCAATCGCCACGGCGGCGAGCCTGCGTCTCCTCGTCCGGCGCGCTTCGGTCGGCGGGAACATCAGCTCGGGACTGGACACGCTCGAGGGCCAGAACGCGAGGTACGACCGGAGCCTCTGGGACTTCCAGGACCGCGGGAACCCGGGCTGGCAGGCGAAGGTGGACGATTTCGTGGCGCAGGCCGCGATCCAGGCCTCGAGCTTCGACGTCCTCACGATGAAGTTCTGCTACATCGATCCGGATGCGAGCTTCACCTACTACCGCGACGCGCTCCTCGGGCTCGAGGCGACCTATCCGTCGAAGCGCTTCGTCTGGTGGACGATTCCGATCGAGACGTCGGGCAACACGGCCCGGCAGGCGTTCAACGACCAGGTGCGCTCGTACGCCATCGCGAACGGCAAGCTCCTCTTCGACATCGCCGACATCGAGTGCTACAACGCCGCCGGGTTGAAGCGCACCGACTCGAGCGGCCGCGAGCTCATGCAGCCGGAGTGGACGAGCGACGGCGGGCACCTGAGCAGCGCCGGGGCGGTCCGGGTGGCGAGAGCGCTCTGGTGGCTCATGGCGCAGATCGGTGGCTTGACCCCGACCGCCGGGCCGCTCCAGCTTTTCACCCTCGCCCCGTGCCGCATCGTCGACACCCGGGATCCGACGGGGCCGTGGGGTGCCCCGGCGCTGGTCGCCGGCGGGACGCGCGCCTTCGAGATCGGCGGCCGGTGCGGCGTTCCCGCGGACGCGACGGCCGTGACGCTGAACGTCACCGTGACGGGCGCCACGGCCGCCGGGAGCCTCACCGTCTACCCGGGGACGGGGCCGACGCCGGGAACGGACACGGTCTTCTTCGCCGCGGGGAGGACGCGCGCCAACAACGCGACGATCGGCCTCGTCGATGGGGTCCTGTCGGTGGCCGACCGCCAGGCGACGGGCACGGTCGACCTGATCGTCGACGTGAGCGGCTATTTTCGCTGATACTGCGAAGTCCGTCCGAACCAGCCTGGTTGGAGGATGAATGACCCCGAAGATGTGGGTACTCGGTTCGAGATTGCTCTTCTGCGGCGCCCTCGTCGCGCCGACGCTGTCCGCTGGACCGACTGCGCCGCTCTCTCCTCGGGGCGTGACCATTGCCGGTGGTCAATGGACCTGGGCGAGCGGTTCGGATCGCGTGGCCGAGGCCGAAACGGCCGGCGTGTACGGGACGAAAGGCGTGGCGGCGCCGGAGAACGTGCCTGGGGCGAGGGACCTCTCCGTCTCCTGGCGCGACGCGAACGGGAACCTCTGGCTCTTCGGAGGCGAGGGCTATAGCGAACGGGGATCGGGGGCTCTCAACGACCTCTGGAAGTGGGACGGGACGAGCTGGACCTGGGTCAGCGGATCGAGCGTCGCGGACCAGCTCGGCGTCTACGGGACGAAGGGGGTCCCGGCCGCGGCGAACGTCCCCGGCGCCCGGTGGGGCTCAGTCTCCTGGACGGACGCGAACGGTCGTCTGTGGCTCTTCGGCGGCGCCGGCCCGACGACCTTCGGGTATGGGTACTTCAACGATCTCTGGAGGTGGGACGGGACGAGCTGGACCTGGGTCAGCGGGTCTTCCCAGCCCAACTGGAGAGGAACGTACGGAGTGAAGGGAGTCGCGGCGCCGGCGAACGTGCCGGGGGCCAGGGAGGGTTCCGTTTCGTGGAAGGACGCGAGCGGAAACCTCTGGCTCTTCGGTGGCCGCATTCCGTGGGCCACGACCCAGGACTACTTCAACGACCTCTGGAGGTGGGACGGGACGAACTGGACCTGGATGAGCGGTTCGAACGTACCGAACCAGTCCGGGGTTTACGGAACGAAGGGCGTGGCGGCACCGGAGAACGTGCCCGGGGCGAGGCGGAATCTCGTCACGTGGGCGGACGCGAGCGGGAATCTCTGGCTCTTCGGGGGGAGCCGAATCGTCGGAGAGTTCAGGGAGGAGTTCAACGACCTCTGGAGGTGGGACGGGACGAACTGGACCTGGGTGAGCGGATCGGACACGGCGAACCAGTACGGGGTGTACGGGACGAAGGGAGTGGCCGCTCCAGCGAACGCGCCGGGCGCGAGAGAGTCTGCCGTCTCGTGGACCGACCCGGCCGGCGGCTTCTGGCTGTTCGGCGGCGACGGCTACGCCGCGATCGACGCCGCGATCGACGGCGGGGGTCTGAACGATCTGTGGCGGTGGGACGGAACGACCTGGACCTGGATCAGCGGCTCGGACGGAGCGGGGCAGCTCGGGGTCTACGGGACGAAAGGGACTGTCGCGCCCGGGAACGTACCGGGAGGGAGGGCCGGCTCCGTTTCGTGGACGGATTCGAACGGCAGCCTCCTGCTCTTCGGCGGCGCTGGAAAGGACTCCGCCTCATCGGGATGGCTGCACGACCTGTGGCAGTGGGACGGAACAGGCTGGACGTGGGTGAGCGGCTCGCAGTTCCGGCACACGCCCGGCGTCTACGGGACGAAGGGGTGCCGGCGGCCGGGAACGTCCCCGGAGCGAGGTCCAGGTCCGTCTCCGGACGGGGCGCGACGGGGAGCCTGTGGCTGTTCGGCGGCTACGGCTACGACGCGGCCGGGCAAGGGGCGCTCAACGACCTCTGGAAGTGGGACGGGACGAACTGGACCTGGGTGAGCGGCTCCAGCGGCGCCAATGAGGCCGGCGTCTACGGAACGAAGGGCGTTCCGGCGCCCGGGAACGTTCCGCCGGCCAGGGCAGATTCCGTGTCGTGGACGGACGCCAGCGGCAGCTTCTGGCTCTTCGGCGGCTGGGGCTATCCAGCGAACACGACTCTCCTCAACGACCTCTGGAAGTGGGACGGGACGAACTGGACCTGGATGAGCGGGTCGAACGGGGGATCCCAGTACGGGACCTACGGGACGAAAGGGGTCGCGGCGCCCGAAAACGTCCCCGGAGCGAGAGTCGGCTCCGTCTCGTGGACCGACGCCGGCGGGAACTTCTGGCTCTTCGGTGGCGTCGGGCAGGCAGCGGACAGGGTGGGAGGGTATGGACGCCTGAACGATCTCTGGAGGTGGGACGGGGCGAACTGGACCTGGATGAGCGGGTCCGACTGGGTGGAGGAGGCCGGTTCGTACGGGACGAAGGGTGTCGCGGCGCCGGAGAACGTGCCAGGGGCGAGGTCCGGTTCGGTTTCCTGGACGGACGCGAACGGAAACCTCTGGCTCTTCGGCGGCGGCGGGCATGCCGCCGCCGGGTCGGGGGGGGAAGGAAGTCTGAACGACCTCTGGAAGTGGGATGGAACGAGCTGGACCTGGGTCAGCGGATCCAGCGAAGCGAACCAGGTCGGGTCGTACGGCGCGAAGGGCGTCGCGGCATCGGGAAACGTGCCCGGGGCCCGCAACGGCGCCATATCGGGGATGGACGCCCACGGGAATCTGTGGCTCTTCGGCGGTGTCACCGTCATTTCGGGGAACGTGTCGATCTTCAACGACCTTTGGAAATGGGACGGGACGAACTGGACCTGGGCGAGCGGATCCAGCGCGGTGGGGCAGAGGGGCTCGTACGGAACGAAGGGCGTGGCGGCGTCGGGAAACGTACCGGGGGCGAGGCGCGATTCCATCTCGTGGACGGACGCGAGCGGGAATCTCTGGCTCTTCGGCGGCGAGGCCGCCGGCTACACGGGGACCTTGAACGACCTCTGGGTCTTCGGGACGGACTGCACCTCGCTCGCCGCGCCGACGGCCGCGAGCGGTGGCCCCTACGGCACCGGCGCGACGATCCAGTTCACGGCCTCGACGGTCCCGGGCGCCACCTGGTTCTGGACGGGGCCCAGCGGCTTCACCTCCACCGCGCAGAACCCGACGATCCCGAACGCGACGATGGCGATGGCGGGCACCTACGAGGTCCGGGCCATCGTCGACGGCTGCACCTCGGCGGCCGCCACGACGACCGTGGACGTCTTCCTCGCGCACGCGCTCACCGTCTCGACGGGCGGCGCGGGCACCGGGCACGTCGCCTCCAGCCCCTCGGGAATCGACTGCGGGAGCAGCTGCTCGGCGCTCTTCGCGAGCGGCACGCCGGTCACGCTGACGGCGACCCCGGACGGCACCTCGCGCTTCGCGGGCTGGATCGGCGAAGGGTGCTTCGGGACGGTCCCCTGCACCCTCACGATGGACGGCGCGAAGTCCGTTTCCGCGACGTTCCTGCCGGCCGCGGGGTCGGGGTTCTTCGCCCTGACGCCGTGTCGCGTCGTCGACACGCGGAACGCGGCGGGTCCGTGGGGCGCACCGGCGCTCGCGGCGGGAGGGACACGCACGTTCCAGATCGCCGGCCAGTGCGGCGTCCCCGCGGACGCCCTCGCCGTGACGATGAACGTCACCGTCACGAACGCGACGGCCGCGGGGAGCCTGAACGTCTACCCCGGAACGGGCCCGGGCCCGGCGACGGACACGGTCACGTTCGCCGCGGCGAGGAGTCGCGCAAACAACACGACCATGGGTCTCGTCGGCGGCGTCCTGTCGGTGGCGGACCGTCAGGCGACCGGCACGGTCGACCTCATCCTCGACGTGAGCGGCTACTTCCGGTGAAGCTGCCGAGTCCGTCCGGAATATCTCAGATGGAGGTTCGGTGATTCGGGAGATGCGGGTGCTCGGTTCCGGGTTGTTCACGCTTCTTCTCACGGCAGCAGCGGGCTCCGCCGCAGGCGGGCCGGCGGTCGCTCGACGGGATCCAGCCATCGTCGGCGGCCAGTGGACCTGGGTCAGCGGCTCTGACCGGGTGGCCGAGCTCAGTTTTCCGGGCGTCTACGGCACGAAAGGCGTCGCGGCGTCGGAGAACCTTCCCGGAGAGAGAGAGTTCTCCGTTTCGTGGACGGACGCGAGCGGGAATCTCATGCTGTTCGGGGGATACGGAGACACGGCGACCAGCCCCGGACGCCTCAACGACCTCTGGCAGTGGGACGGGACGAACTGGACCTGGATGAGCGGCTCGGATTCGACGCACCAGTCGGGGACCTACGGTACGAAGGGCGTCCCGGAACCGGGAAACGTCCCTGGCGCGAGGTGGCGCTCCGTTTCCTGGACAGACGCGAGCGGGGGGCTATGGCTCTTCGGGGGCGAAGGAAAAGCGGCAAGCAGCTTCGGGTATCTCAACGACCTCTGGAAGTGGGACGGGTCGAACTGGGTGTGGGTGAGCGGGTCGAACGAACCGAATCAGCCAGGGGTCTACGGGACGAAGGGCGTGCCGGGTCCGGGCAATGTGCCGGGGGCGAGGTGCAACCCGGTGTCGTGGAAGGACGCGGGAGGGAACCTCTGGCTCTTTGGCGGCAGCGCCTCGCAGTACTTCAACGATCTCTGGAAGTGGGACGGGTCGAACTGGACCTGGGTGAGCGGCTCGGAGGTCGGGAATCAGGCGGGGACGTACGGCACGAAGGGGGTGGCGGCGCCGGGCAACGTGCCGGGGGCGAGAGCCCAGGCTCAGTCCTGGACGGATGCCGGCGGAAATCTCTGGCTGTTCGGTGGCTACGGGCGCGCGGCGACGAGCAGCGGATACCTCAACGACCTCTGGAAGTGGGACGGAACGAACTGGACCTGGGTCGGCGGTTCGGCCGAGGCCGGCCAGGCGGGAACCTACGGTACGAAAGGGATCGCGGCACCCGAAAACGTCCCCGGGGCCAGGTCTCGTGCCGTCTCGTGGACGGACGCGAGTGGGAACTTCTGGCTCTTCGGTGGTCTTTGCCCCTTGGGACAAGGAGCCGGGTATCTCAACGATCTCTGGAAGTGGGACGGGACGAACTGGACCTGGGTGAGCGGGTCGAACGAGATGAACCAGAACGGGATCTACGGTTCGAAGGGAGTGGCGGCGCCGGGGAACGTGCCGGGGGCGAGAAGCAGCGCCGTATCGTGGGTCGACGCCGGCGGGTTCTTCTGGCTCTTCGGAGGCGCCAGCAGGGACACTTCCGTTTTCGGATCCGAAGGCCAGGGTCTTCTCCACGACCTGTGGAGGTGGGATGGGACGAACTGGACCTGGGTGAGCGGCCCGATGAGGTTGTTCGAGGCCGGGGCCTACGGGATCAAGGGTGTGGCCTCGCCGAAGAATCTCCCGGGAGCGAGGTCGGCTTCCGTCTCCTGGACGGATGCGGTCGGGACCTTCTGGCTCTTCGGGGGGTATGGCTTTTCCGCGACCGGCGACGGGTTCCTCAACGATCTCTGGCGGTGGGACGGGACGAACTGGACCTGGGTGAGCGGGTCGAGCGAGTGCTCCCAGGCAGGGTCTTACGGGACGAAGGGTGTGCCGGCGCCGGCGAACGTTCCCGGAGCGAGAAAGATGCCCGTCTCGTGGACGGACGCGAGCGGCAACTTGTGGCTCTTCGGTGGCCAGGGCATGGATACGCCGAGTGTGGACAGCCCGTCTTTCAACGACCTGTGGAAGTGGGATGGAACGAACTGGGCCTGGATCAGCGGGGCGGATGCCCCGAACCAGACCGGGACTTATGGCACGAAGGGCGTGGCGGCGCCTGGCAACGTCCCGGGTGCGAGGTTCGGATCCGTCTCGTGGACGGACGCGAGCGGGGATTTCTGGCTCTTCGGGGGGGCAGGCTTTGCGGCGAACAGCCAGGGGCGTCTCAACGACCTGTGGAAGTGGGACGGAACCAACTGGACCTGGGTGAGCGGGTCAGACCGGGCGGGTCAGTACGGCACCTACGGCACGAAGGGGGTCGCGGCGCCCGGGAACGTCCCTGGGGCGAGATACGGGTCCGTCTCGTGGAAAGACGCCTCCGGAGGACTCTGGCTCTTCGGCGGACAAGGCAACTCGGCAGACATTCAGGGCCGACTCAACGACCTCTGGAGATGGGACGGAACGAACTGGACCTGGGTCAGCGGGTCGAGCTCGATTCCGTATGCGTCGTACGGAATAAAGGGTGTCGCGGCGCCCGGGAACGTTCCGGGTGGGCGGCAGGGTTCCGTCGCCTGGACCGACCTGAGCGGCAACTTCTGGCTCTTCGGGGGGGAGACAGATGCCACCGCCGTCAGCCAACGAAACGAATTGTGGAAGTGGGACGGAACGACCTGGACCTGGGTGAGCGGGTCGAACTCCGACGGCCAGGACGGGATCTACGGGACGAAAGGAGCGGCGGCGCCGGGAAACGCACCCGGGGGAAGGTCGTCCTCCGTCTCCTGGGCGGATCCGGTTGGGAACCTCTGGACCTTCGGAGGTTATGGCCGCGCAGCTGGCGGCGTCTCTGGGACTCTGAACGACCTGTGGGTCTTCGGGACGACCTGCTCGACGGTCGAGACGCCGACCGCCGGCAACGAGGGGCCCTTCGGCACGGGAGGAACCATCAGGCTCACCGCCCAGACGATCGTGGGCGCCACCTACCTCTGGACGGGTCCGAACGGCTTCGCATCCACCCAGCAGAACCCGACGATTCCGCACGCGACGATGGAGATGGCCGGCTCCTACAGCGTCACGATCATCGTCGGCGGGTGCCGCTCGGAGCCGGGTACCACGGTCGTGGTCGTCGCACCCGGGCGGAACCTCTCCGTCTTCGGAAGCGGCGCGGGCTCCGGGCGCGTCGTCTCCATCCCGTTGGGCATCGACTTCCCGCTCACGTCCGTCTTTCCGTTCGCGAGTGATTCCCGCGTCACGTTGACGGCCACTCCCAGCCCGGGATCACGCTTCGCGGGCTGGACCGGCGGCGGTTGCTTCGGGACGGACCCCTGTGCCGTCCTGATGGACGGGGCCAGGTCCGTCGACGCGATGTTCCAGCCGGAGGGAGGCGCTGGCTTCCACCCGCTCACCCCCTGCCGTGTCGTCGACACCCGGAACGCGACGGGGCCGCTGGGTGGTCCAGCACTTTCCGCCGGGGAACTACGCGACTTCGGGGTCAGGAACGAGTGCGGCGTGCCATTCGACGCGGCGGCCGTGGCGCTGAACGTCACCGTCACGAACCCGACCTCAGCCGGGAGTCTCACGATCTACCCCGGGACCTGGCTGGTGCCCGAGACCGAGACGATCTTCTTCGCGGCGGGAAGGACCCGCGCCAACAACATCACGATGAGTCTCCAATACGGCCTCCTGTCGGTGCTGGACCGTCAGGCGACCGGCACGGTGGACCTCATCATCGACGTGAGCGGTTACTACCGGTAGAGGCGCCTCGTCGCCGACCGCGGCGGCTGCCACGGTCGGCGACGAAGGCCCTCAGCTCTGCCCGCGGCGTCCGTCCGCCTCTACTCTCGCGAGTAGCTTCAGGTCGCGCCCTTCGGGGACGAGGCGGAAGGGGAGGATCTCGACCGAAGGCGCCGCCCCATCGCGGCCGTCGTCGCGCGTCACGACGAGGATCCCGCGCGCCACGCCCATCGGCCCGGCCGCGAAGTAGTTGACGCCGACGCTGTGGACGCCCGGGCGGGCCTTCGAGGTCCGGATCACCTCGGGGCCGAGCCCCTGGGTGACGTCCTCGTAGAGCTCGAGGCCCGACTCGTTCCGGAGGTGGCCGTAGTAGCACTCCTCTCCCGACGGGTCGACGACGTGGAGGTCGACGTCGTTGGCGTCGGTCTCCCAGGCGAGGGTGACGCGGAGCGCGTCGCGCCGCGCCAGGTCGACGCCCCGCTCGCGGGCGCGCCGCTCTATCTCGGTCCGCTTTCCGGGGACGTGGGCGATCCAGCCGCGGTAGACGAGGCCGAGCTCCTCGAGGAGGACGCGACGGACGTTGCGGTACCAGCCGGGGTAGTCGCGGGCGGACGCCTCCTCGAGAACGCGCGCGGCGTCCGCGTATCGCCCGGTCTGCCAGAGGACGAGGGCGAGGTGGCGGGAGGCGTTGGCGCGGTCGGGCCGGATCTTCAGCGCCTGCCGGAGCGGCGCCTCGGCGAGCCGGGCCGCGCCGGCGCGGAAGAGGAGGAGACCGGCGCGCTGGAGGAGCTCGGGCTTGCCGGGTGCGACCTCGGCGAGCGAGCCGAAGGCGCGCCGGGCCTCGACGGTGCGGCCGAGCGCGAGCGCCGCCTCTCCCCAGCACTCGTAGACCTGCGGATTCTCTGGGTCGTAGTCCTGCCAGCGCCGGGCGAGGTCGAGGAGCTTCTTCCACTCCTTGCGGGCGGCGAACGCCTCCGAGAGCCGGTTCCACCCCTCGCGGGAGAGCGGGCTCGCTTCGACCTCGCGGTCGAGACGGGCGACCTCCTCCGCGGTCGGAACGACGGGACGGGTCCAGTCGGGCGCGAGCCGGGAGGTGATGGGGACCGGGACCCGCCTCGTCGTTGCCGGCGGGGACGCGATCGCGGGCATCGGGGCGGAGGCCGAGGCGACCGGTCGGGAAGCCTCGGGCGGAGCGGCAGCGACGTCGCCGAGAAAGCTCAGCGGAGGTCCGCCAAGCGCGCTTCCCGCGCCACCGCTGGCCCGCTCACCGTCTGCCGCGACAGGGAAGTCTCCGGCAAGGACGACGGGCTGGATCGCCGCGACCGTTCCCTCGGCCTTCGCTTCGAAGCTCCCCGCGGCCCCGCTTGCGGCACCGCGCGCGACCTCCTGCTCGATGCGTTCCTCGATTCCTCCCGCCACGCCTCCGGCGAAACCGTCCTTTGCGCCGGTCTCCTTCGCGTCGTCCACCGGCTCGTTCGGCTTCGGCAGCGCCAGCTCGGCCCTGCCGTCGCGGTTCGCCGCCGCATCCCTCTTCACCGGCTCCTGCCGCTCGCGCGAGACCGAGACGGCGACCGGCGCGCGGTCGGCTCTCTCGATTCCCGTCGCGCCGACGGTGAGGATCTCGCCGAGCGAGCGGCGGTCGAGGCCGAAGCGGCGGTAGTCCTCCTCGCTCTCGAGGACGAGGAGGGTCGTGCGGGGGACGAGGATCCGCCTATCGACGCTCACCCGGACCTGCTCGGTCGCGAGCGCCTCGCGGACGGCCGGGGACGGCTCGGTCCGTTCGCGCTCGGCGAGGTGGGCGAGGTATGCGCGCCACGCCTCCCTCGCCAGGAGCGGTCCGAAGGCGGCGGAAGAGAGCGGCGTCGCCTGTGCGGTCCGGAGGAGCTCGCGGCGGCCCGAGAGGAGGCGCGCGGACGGCTCGGCTCCCGGCTTCAGGCGCGAGAGGACGATCAGCTCGCTCCCGCTCGCGACATCCGCGAAGCGGGAGGGGAACGACCACTCGGCGTCGGCGGCCTCCACCGTCAGCTCGACGCCGAGCGGCCTCCGGAGCGCGGCGGCGGCGTCTCTGGCGGCGGCGGCGAGATTCGCGGCGAACGGGAGCGACACGACCCGGCCGCGCCCGCGTGTGAGCGCTTCGAGCGTCTCCGCGTCCTGCCGGTTGCCGAAGACGAGGGCGTGGAGCGGCGTTCCCTTCGGGAGCCTTCCGGCGGCGGCGAGGAGGTCGGAGCCTTCGGTCGTTCCGAGCGTCGCCACGCCGTCGCTCACGAGGACGGCGCGCGTCCCGGGCGCGCGGCCCGCCGCGGCCGCGAGCGCGTCGAGCGCGGCGGCGAGGTCCGTTCCGCCGAGGAAGGCGCGCGACTCGAGGGCGGGACGCAGGCGACCGGCCCAGGAGGCGGCGGTGGCGCGGCCGAGAGGTTCGACGACCTGGTCGAAGGCGTGGATCTCGACCGCGTCGTCCTTCGGAAGGGAGGCGAGGAGAGCTTCGAGCGCGGCGATCCTCTCGAGGCGCGCCTGCGCCGAGGATGCGGAGGTGTCGACGAAGAAGAGCCAGGCGGCTTTCGAGTCCGGGGCCGGCTTCGGGAGGGACGGGTGGAAGGCGGCGAGGGCGAAGTCTCCCGCGACGAGCGTGTCGACCGCGGGCGCGCCCGGGGCGCGCCGCCACGAGATCACGACGTCGTCCTTCGGCGTGAACCGGACCTCGTCCATGTCGACGGTCTCGACCGAGCCGTGCCGGGCGCCGGCCGGGAGCGTCGTCCCCTCCGTCGTGCCCCGCTGCTCGGCCGCCTCGCCCGGGAGCGGGGCGAGGAGCGCGTGGAACGTGAAGCGCTCCATCGTCGGGAGGCCGCGGAGCGGCAGCGTGTAGGTCCGGCGCCCCTCCTCGAGCGGGAGGAGGCGGCTCCAGGAGAGGACGAGGCGGACGGTCGCGTTCGCTTCGATCGGGAAGACCCGGGCCGAGAAGCGGTTCCCCTGGTCCTGCTCGAGGAGCGCGGGGTCCCTCATCTGGTGGAGGATCTCGTCGTAGACGCGGTTGGCGCGCAGTCGCTCGACGACCTCGCCCTCCATCAGCCGGCCGTTCACCTCCTTGGCGAAGCGGCTGATCGCGGCTCCCGGCGGAAGGTCGCAGGTGAAGCGCCCTTCCATCCGCCGCGGGTGGGGGTTGCGAAACGTCAGCTCGAGCTCGGTGAGCGAGAGCATCCCGTGGACCGCGGCCCGCGCCGAGAGCCCCTCGAGCCGCATCTCCTGGCCGTCGGGGTCGGAGAGGCGGAGAGGAGGCGTCGGGGCCTGCTCTTCCGCAGGAGCCTTCCGGGCGATCGCGGTCGCGGGAGTGCTCGGAGTCGCCGGCTTCACCGGCTTCACCGAGGCGGTCGCGGACCCGGCCTCCGGGCGACCGGAAACGAGGAAGGCCGAGAGGGCCAGGGGGGCTCCGAGCAGGAGGAGGGCGTGTTTCATCGACGGGGTGAGACACGGCGCCGCCGACGAAAGTTCCCGGCCGGGCGGAGCCGGGCGGACGGACGCGCCCGGATCCGGGGGGCGCCGATTCGCCCGGGAGTCCCGAGGATCTTACGGACGCGCTGAGCATAATGGCGGCGCGTGGGATCCACTCCCAGCAGGACACTACAGTCGACGCGAATCGCATTCAGGCACAGGAGACCTCCGGATGTCGAAACCGAAACCGCTCCTGGCTTTCGTAGCGGCCCTGGTCCGGAGGTCGATAGCGGCCTGTTCGGGTCTGCTTTCATGCTGCCTCCTCGTCGCATCGCCGCTCGCCGCTGGCGCGCGCGCCCCGCTTTCTCCTCGGGACCCGGCCCCCGTCGGCGGCCAGTGGACCTGGGAAGGCGGGTCGAACCGGGCCGCCGAGGCCCACCTCTATGGCGTCTACGGGACGACAGGGGTCGGAGCGCCGGGGAACGTCCCGGGCGCCAGGAATGGCTCCGCCTCGTGGACGGACGCCGGCGGGAGCTTCTGGCTCTTCGGAGGCCAGGGTTATGCCGAAGCGACGTTCGGCGCTCTCAACGACCTCTGGAAGTGGGACGGGACGAACTGGACCTGGGTGAGCGGGTCGAAAGCGGCAGACCAGAACGGAGTCTGGGGAACGCAGGGTGTCGGAGCACCGGGCAACGTCCCGGGCTCCAGGGAGGGTTCCGTCTCCTGGACGGACGCCAGTGGGAATCTCTGGCTCTTCGGAGGCACCCGGTACTTCGGAAACGGACTCGCCATCTATTTCAACGAACTCTGGAAGTGGGATGGGACGAACTGGACCTGGATGGGCGGATCGATCGGTCAGGGCAGCGTCTTCGGAGAAATGGGAGTACCGGCCCCGGGGAACATCCCGGGAGCGAGGGCGAACTCGGTCTCGTGGATCGACGCGAGCGGGAACCTGTGGCTCTTCGGCGGCGAGATGCACGACTGTGACCCCTGGGGGATGTGCTATGGAGGCTACTTAAACGACCTGTGGAGATGGGACGGAACGAACTGGGCCTGGATGGGCGGTTCGCAGGTGTGGAGCGCGTATGGAACGTACGGGACGAAGGGCGTGGCGGCACCGGAGAACGTCCCAGGGGGCAGGGCGCAGTCGGTTTCGTGGAAGGACGCGAGCGGGAGTCTCTGGCTCTTCGGGGGCGTGGGCGTATCCGCCACGGAATGGGGCGGATACCTCAACGACCTCTGGAAGTGGGACGGAACGAACTGGACCTGGGTGAGCGGATCGGATGCGTTGGGCCAGCCCGGAACGTACGGTACGAAGGGCGTCCCGGCGCCGGCCAACGTCCCGGGAGGAAGGCAGGGGTCGGTTTCGTGGACGGACCCGGCCGGCAGTTTCTGGCTCTCCGGGGGAATGCTCTACGACTCCGATGCGGCCGAAACGGGCAGCTTCAACGATCTCTGGAAGTGGGACGGGACGAACTGGACCTGGATCAGCGGGTCGGAATCGACGGAACAGCCAGGCACGTACGGAACGAAGGGCGTCGCGGCCCCGGGGAACGTCCCGGGGGCGAGGAGCGGCTCGGTCCCGTGGAGGGACGCGAGCGGAAACCTCTGGCTTTTTGGGGGCGCGGGGAAAACCGCGGTCGGAGACAACAGCCTCAACGACCTCTGGAAGTGGGACGGGACGAACTGGACCTGGATGAGTGGGTCGAACGGCGACGCAAGGACGGCCACCTACGGAACGAAGGGCGTCCCGGCGCCGGGGAACGTCCCCGGGGCGAGGTCCGACTCGACTTCGTCGAGGAGTCCGAGCGGAGCCTTGTGGCTCTTTGGTGGCCAGGGCTACGACGGGACGGGCGGGCTCGATCAGTCCCAATACCACTACGAGTACTACAGCTCGGCCTACTTCTCCCTCAATGACCTCTGGCGATGGGACGGGACGAACTGGACCTGGTTGAGCGGATCGAACGTGCCGAATCAAACCGGGACCTACGGGACGAAGGGCGTGCCGGCACCGACGAACGTGCCCGGGGCGCGGCACGGCTCGGTCTCGTGGGCGGACGGGAACGGGAACCTCTGGCTCTTTGGCGGCGAAGGCGAGGGGTATCGCAACGACCTCTGGAAGTGGGACGGGACGAACTGGACGTGGGTGAGCGGGTCGGACGCGTCGGGTCAGACCGGAACTTACGGGACGAAGGGCGTCCCGGCGCCGGAGAACGTGCCGGGAGCCAGGGTGGACGCCACCTCCTGGACGGACGGGAACGGGAACCTCTGGCTCTTCGGAGGCAGGGGCACTGGCCTGGAGGTCGGTGGCAACGACCTCTGGAAGTGGGACGGGACGAACTGGACCTGGATGAGCGGGGCGACCTACGCCCTCCAGGAGGGCGTGTATGGAACGAAGGGGGTCCCGGCGCCAGAGAATGTCCCCGGCGCGCGTTTCGGTTCCGTGTCGTGGACCGATTCCGTCGGGAACCTCTGGCTCTTCGGCGGCAGCGGCTACAGCAGAGGCGGGTACGGGGGCTTCAACGACCTCTGGAGGTGGGACGGGACGAACTGGACCTGGATGAGCGGGGCCAATGTCGTCGGCGACCCCGGCTCCTACGGGACGAAGGGCGTGGCGGCCCCGACGAACGTCCCGCGGGCGAGAGCCGGGGCCGTCACCTGGACGGACGCCGCCGGGAGTCTCTGGCTCTTCGGAGGCGCCAAAGAGTCCTGGTACGGCGGCCCGCCGTCCTACAACGACCTCTGGAAGTGGGACGGGACGAACTGGACCTGGGTGAGCGGGTCCGCCGGCCCGAATCAGTCCGGAAGTTACGGGGCGAAGGGCGTCGGGGCGCCCGGGAACGTTCCCGGGGCGAGGTTCGAATCCATCCCGTGGACGGACACGAGCGGGAACCTCTGGCTCTTCGGCGGCGATGGCTTCGACTCCGTCGGCGTCTCGGGATCCTTGAACGACCTCTGGGTCTTCGGGACGACCTGCGCGGCGGTCGCGCCGCCGACGGCCGGAAACCTGGGTCCCTTCCCGACCGGCTGGACGATCCGGCTCACCGCCTCGACGGTCGAAGCGGCGACCTACCTCTGGACGGGTCCGAATGGCTTCACCTCCGCGGTGCAGAGCCCGACGATTCCGAACGCGACGATGGCGAAGGCGGGCGACTACAGCGTGAGCCTCATCGTTGGAGGGTGCAGTTCCGGGACGAGCACGACGACCGTCGTCGTCGTACCGGGAACGGGACAGAGCCTGAGCGTCTCGAAGGACGGCGCCGGAGCGGGAACCGTCTCGTCCCAGCCCGCCGGAATCGACTGCGGCGACGTCTGCTCCGAAGGATTCCCGGGCGGCTCGCAGGTCACGTTGACGGCGACTCCTGCCGCCGGATCCCGTTTCGCGGGATGGGTCGGCGAAGGCTGTTTCGGAATCGGTCCCTGCACGCTGACGATGGACGCGACCCGGCACGTCTCCGCGTCCTTCCTGTCGTCCGCGGGAACGAGGTTCTTCCCGCTCGCCCCCTGCCGGGTCGTCGACACGCGCAGCGGGACGAGCCCGTGGAGCGGCCCCGCCCTCGACGCGGGTGCCGTGCGCGCCTTCGAGATGGCCGGCCGCTGCGGCGTTCCCGTCGGTGCGTCGGCCGTGGCGGTCAACGTCACTGTGACGAACCCGACGACCGGCGGGAGCGTCACCCTCTACCCGGGGACGGGGCTGACGCCGCCCACGGACACCGTCTTCTTCGCCGTCGGGAAGACGCGTGCCAACAACGCCACGGTCGGGCTCGTCGGAGGGCTCCTGTCGATCGCGAGCCGCCAGGAGAGCGGCACGGTGGACCTCATCGTCGACGTCAGCGGCTACTACCGCTGATACAAATGCGACCTTCGATGTTTACTCAAGAGCGCTCTATAGGAGAACGAATGATCCGCAAGACGATGGCGGTCGGCTCGGGGCTACTTTCCTGCTGCCTCCTCGTCGCACCGCCGCTGGTTGCCGGGGTGCGCGGCGTGCAATCTCCTCGCGACCTCACCATCGTCGGTGGCCAGTGGACCTGGGAAGGCGGGTCGAATCGGGCGGCCGAGGGCCATCTTTATGGCGTCTACGGGACGAAGGGGGTCGGAGCGCCGGGCAACGTTCCGGGCGCCAGGAACGACTCCGCCTCGTGGACGGACGCGAGCGGGAGCTTCTGGTTTTTCGGAGGCTACGGTTATGCCGAAGCGACGTTCGGCTCTCTCAACGACCTCTGGAAGTGGGACGGGACGAGCTGGACCTGGGTGAGCGGGTCGAAAGCGGCAGATCAGAACGGAGTCAGGGGAACTATGGGTGTCGGAGCACCGGGCAACGTCCCGGGCTCCAGGGGGGGCTCCGTCTCGTGGACGGACACCAGCGGGAACTTCTGGCTCTTCGGAGGTAGCCTCTACTTCGGGAACAACTTCGACATCTATTCCAACGAACTCTGGAAATGGGACGGGACGAACTGGACCTGGGTTCGTGGATCGAACGAGCAGGACAGCATCTTCGGAGAGAAGGGTGTACCGGCCCCGGGGAACACCCCCGGAGCGAGGACCAACGCGGTCTCGTGGATCGATGCGAGCGGGAACCTGTGGCTCTTCGGCGGCGAGATGTTCGACTGTGGTGTCTGGGATTGCTACGGAGGCTACTTCAACGACCTGTGGAGATGGGACGGAGCGAACTGGGCCTGGATGGGCGGTTCGCAAGGGTGGAGCGAACCCGGAACCTACGGGACGAAGGGCGTGGCGGCACCGGAGAACGTCCCTGGGGGCAGGGGGTATTCGGTCTCGTGGAAGGACGCGAGCGGGAGTTTCTGGCTTTTCGGCGGCTATGGAAGGGCCGCCGTGGATTCGGGCTATCTGAACGACCTCTGGAAGTGGGATGGAGCGAACTGGACCTGGGTGAGCGGATCGGACGCGCCGTACCAGCCCGGAACGTACGGGACGAAGGGCGTCCCGGACCCGGCCAACGTCCCGGGAGCAAGGGAGCCGTCGGTCTCGTGGACGGACCCGGTCGGCAATTTCTGGCTGTTTGGGGGATCAGCCTTCAACGACCTTTGGAGGTGGGACGGGACGACCTGGACCTGGATCAGCGGGTCGGAATCAAGGTCACAGCCAGGCGCGTACGGAACGAAGGGCGTCGCGGCTCCGGGAAACGTCCCGGGGGCGAGGAACGGCTCCGTTCCGTGGAGGGATGCGAGCGGGAACCTGTGGCTTTTCGGAGGTGAGGGGCTCACCGCGCTCGGATACAACTGCCTCAACGACTTCTGGAAGTGGGACGGGACGAACTGGACCTGGGTGAGCGGGTCGAATGGTGACGCAAGAACGGCCACCTACGGAACGAAAGGCGTCCCGGCGCCGGAAAACGTCCCCGGGGCCAGGGCCGACTCCGCTTCGTCGAGGAGCCCGGGCGGGGCCTTGTGGCTCTTTGGAGGCCAGGGCTACGACGGGACGGGTTGGCTCATTCAGTCCGATTACACCTACAAGTACAACGGCACAGCCTACTTCTCCCTCAACGACCTCTGGCGATGGGACGGGACGAGCTGGACCTGGGTGAGCGGGTCGAACGTGCCGAATCAGACCGGAACCTACGGGACGAAGGGTGTGCCGGCGCCGGCCAACGTCCCGGGAGCACGGCACGGCTCGGTCTCGTGGACGGACCCGAACGGCAATTTCTGGCTCTTCGGCGGCGCGGGGTCCAACTGGAGAGCGGAGCGCAACGACCTGTGGAAGTGGGATGGGACGAACTGGACGTGGGTGAGCGGGTCGGACGAGCCGGGTCAATCCGGTACATACGGGACGAAGGGCGTCCCGGCGCCGGAGAACGTACCCGGGGCCAGGGTGGACGCCACCTCGTGGACGGACGGGAACGGGAACCTCTGGCTCTTTGGCGGCGCCGGCCAGGGGTATCGCAACGACCTCTGGAAGTGGGATGGGACGAACTGGACTTGGGTGAGCGGCTCGGACGCGCCGGGTCAATCCGGAACGTACGGGACGAAGGGCGTCCCGGCGCCAGGGAACGTACCCGGATGGCGCGTCGGTTCCGTGTCGTGGACGGATTCCGCCGGGAACCTCTGGCTCTTCGGCGGCACCGGCGACACCTTCAGGAGCGGGTACGGGAGCTTCAACGACCTGTGGAGGTGGGACGGAGCGAACTGGACGTGGATGAGCGGGGCCGATGACGTCAACGACCCCGGCTCGTACGGGACGAAGGGCGTAGCGGCGCCTACAAATGCCCCGCGGGGGAGAGCAGGCGCCGCCTCCTGGACCGACTCCGCCGGTAATCTGTGGCTCTTCGGCGGCGCCGAAGAGTCCTGGTACGGCGGCCCGCCTTCCTACAACGACCTCTGGAAGTGGGACGGTACGAACTGGACGTGGGTCAGCGGGTCCGCCGGTCCGAATCAGCCGGGAAGCTACGGAGCGAAGGGCGTCGCGGCGCCCGGAAACGTCCCCGGGGCCAGATTCGAATCCATCCCGTGGACGGACCCGAGCGGGAACCTCTTGCTCTTCGGCGGGGATGGCTATCGACGCCTTCGGCGTCCCGGGATCCTTGAACGACCTCTGGGTCTTCGGAACGACCTGCACGGCGGTCGCGCCGCCGACGGCCGGAAACCTGGGTCCCTTCCCGACCGGCTGGACGATCCGGCTCACCGCCTCGACGGTCGCAGGCGCCACCTATCTCTGGACGGGTCCGAACGGCTTCACCTCCGCGGTGCAGAACCCGACCATTCCGAATGCGACGATGGCGAAGGCGGGCGACTACAGCGTGAGCCTCATCGTCGGTGGGTGCAGCTCCGGGACGAGCACGACGACCGTCGTCGTCGTACCCGGAACGGGGCAGAGCCTGAGCGTCTCGAAGGACGGCGCCGGAGCGGGAACCGTCTCGTCCCAGCCCGCCGGAATCGCCTGTGGCGACGTCTGCTCCGAAGGATTCCCGGGCGGCTCTCTCGTCACGTTGACGGCAACTCCCACCGCCGGATCCCGTTTCGCGGGATGGGTTGGCGAAGGTTGCTTCGGAAGCGGCTCCTGCACGCTGACGATGGACGCCACCCGGCACGTCTCCGCGTCCTTCCTGCTGTCGGCGGGAGCGGGGTTCTTCCCCCTCGCCCCCTGCCGGGTCGTCGACACGCGGAGCGGGACGAGTCCGTGGAGCGGACCGGCCCTCGACGCGGGTGCCGTGCGCGCCTTCGAGATGGCCGGCCGCTGCGGCATTCCCGTCGATGCGTCGGCCGTGGCGGTCAACGTCACGGTGACGAACCCGACGACGGGCGGAAGCGTCGCCCTCTACCCGGGGACGGGGCTGACGCCGCCCACGGACACCGTCTTCTTCGCCGCGGGGAAGACGCGTGCCAACAACGCCACGGTCGGGCTCGTCGGAGGGCTCCTGTCGATCGCGAGCCGCCAGGAGACCGGCACGGTGGATGTCATCATCGACGTGAGCGGCTACTACCGCTGATACGACGGATACCTTCGCGGGTGGCCGGCGCCGGGCGCCGGCCACCCGCAACCTCGCGGCCGCGCCTCAGCCCGAGCCGAGGAGCGGTTCGTCCGCGGAGCGGATGTCCGAGGCGGGGAGGCCGTGGGGAAAGCGCTCCCGCACCTTCTCGAGCGCTTCGGCCGCGACCTCGAGGTGCGCCACGCGGCTCTCCCGGTAGAAGGCCTGCGCCTCGGCGGAGAGCTTCGGCTGGCCGTGGAGCGGCTTGTCGCTGACGCAGAGGAGGGAAGCGGTCGGGATCCGGTAGCGGAAGCCGTTCGCGGCGACGGTCGCCGACTCCATGTCGACGGCGACGCTCCGGCTCGCCTGGATGGCGGCGAGCGCCTTGGCCTGGTTGAACTCCCAGTTCCGGTTCGAGGTGGTGAAGACCGTCCCCATCCGGAAGCGGAGGCCGCGCGCCTCCATCCCCTCCATGAGGAGGGCGTTGAGGAAGTGGTTCGAGGAGACCGGCACGCTCGTCGGGAGGGCGTCGTCGAGGATCCGGTCGTCGCGCATGTAGCCGGTCGCCAGGACGAGGTCTCCCACCTCCTGGTGGTTCCGGAGGCCGGCGCAGTGGCCCACCATGAGGACCGCGTCGGGCCGGAGGACGGCGAGGTGGTCGGTGATCGTCTTCGCGTTCGAAGGGCCGACGCCGATGTTGACGAGGGTCAGGCCGGAATTGTCGGCGAGCTCGTGGTGCCACGCCGGCATCTGGACCGAGCGTCCGGGGCCGATGGCCCCCGGGTAGCGCGCCCGGAACGCCTCGGCGTGCATTTCGTAGTTCGTGAAGAGGACGTGCCGCTGGAAGCGTTCGGGCGGCGTTCCGGTGTAGTGCTCGAGCCGGTTGAGGGAGAGGTCGATCCGCTCCGGGCGGAAGAGGAAGAGCTTCTTCTGGCGGAGGTCCCAGGCGTCCTCGTCGAGGCTCTCGAAGAGGGCCGGGTCGTCGAACGGGATGCGGGGGCGCGAGCCGCTGATGGAGATCCGCGCTCCGGCGGCGGCGAGCTTGCCGAGCTCGCGCTCGAGGTACCAGCGGATCGCGCGGGGCCTCGCGAACTCTCCCCGGAGGACCGGGTTGTGGCGCGACCAGGGGCGGTCGGCTTCGAGCTGCGGGTAGAGGCCCTCGTCCCACGTCGCCTCGATCACGTCGCAAAGGAGCCGGACCTCCGCCGCGTGGTTCGTGTCCGGGGAAAGCTCGGCGAAGTCGACGGCGCTGTCCATAAACCAGCCAGATTACCGGAGACTCCGTTTCGCCGCATCTTTCCTTCCCGGCCCCCCGTCTCTCTCCGAAGAGTAGAATTCCTCCGCCCTCCATTCGGGGGGCTCACTGAGGAGGCACATGTCCAGTCGTTTTTCAGACCTCGATCAAAGGAGGCGGGAGCTTCTTCTCGGCGGCGGCGCCGAGAAGATCGAGAAGCAGCATCGCCAGGGGAAGCTGACGGCGCGCGAGCGCCTCGGTCTTCTCCTCGATCCCGAGAGTTTCGTGGAGTTCGGTCTCTGGGCGCAGGGAGGTTCCGGAGAGCCGGGCGCCAAGCCTCTCGCCGCGGAAGGCGTGGTGACGGGCAAGGGGTGGGTGGACGGCCGGGCCGTCTACGCCTTCTCGCAGGACTTCACCGTCGGGGGCGGCTCCGTCGGCAAGATCCACGCGGCGAAGATCTGCGAGTGCCTCAAGGGCGCTCTCAGGACCGGACTCCCCGTCGTCGGCTTCAACGACTCGGGCGGCGCGAGGATCCAGGAAGGGGTCGAGGCGCTCTCCGGCTACGGCCAGATCTTCTACACGAACACGCTCCTCTCCGGCGTCGTTCCGCAGATCAGCGTCATCGCGGGCCCCTGCGCCGGCGGCGCCGCCTACTCGCCCGCCCTCACCGACTTCATCGTCATGGTGCAGGAGAGCGCCAAGATGTTCATCGCCGGGCCGGACGTCATCCGGGCGGCGACCGGCGAGGTGATCTCCGACGAGGCGCTCGGCGGAGCCCGCGTCCACGCCGAGGTTTCGGGGAACATCCACTTCTCGGCGCCCGACGAGCGGGCCGCGATCGCCACCGTCAAGGCGCTCCTTTCCTACCTTCCGGCGAACAACCTCGAGTCGCCGCCCGACGTCGCGTTCGAGGCGCCGCTCCTCGACGACGACGCCATGGACGAGATCGTTCCGGAAGACCCGCGCAAGGCCTACGAGGTCCGGGACGTGATCCGGCGCCTCGTCGACGGCGGCACCTTTCTCGAGGTCCAGGACGCGTTCGGCAAGAGCATCGTCGTCGGCTTCGGCCGGCTCGGCGGGATGGTCGTCGGCGTCGTGGCAAACCAGCCGATGCACCTGGCCGGCTCGCTCGACATGGATGCCTCCGACAAGGCCGCCCGCTTCGTCCGCACCTGCAACGTCTTCAACATCCCGCTCGTCACGCTCGTCGACGTCCCGGGCTTCCTTCCGGGAGTCGCGCAGGAGCACGGAGGGATCATCCGGCACGGCGCGAAGATGCTCTTCGCCTACTCGGCCGCGACGGTCCCCAAGATGACCGTGATCCTCCGGAAGGCCTACGGCGGGGCCTACCTCGCCATGTGCTCGAAGGATCTCGGGGCCGACTCCGTCCTTGCCTGGCCGACGGCCGAGATCGCCGTCATGGGCCCCGAAGGGGCGGCGCGCATCCTCCACCGCCGCGAGCTGGAGGCCGCCACCGACAAGAACGCACTCCTCGCCGAGAAGGCTGCCGAGTACCGGCGCCTTCACGCCAACCCCTACCGTGCCGCGGCCGCGCTCTACGTCGACGACGTGATCCGGCCGTCGTGGACGCGGCGGCTCCTCATCGAGCGCCTCGTCACCCTGCGGGCCAAGCGCGACCTGCGCCCGCAGAAGAAGCACGGCAACATCCCGATGTGAGGCGGCGATGATGTCGCCCTACGTCGTCGCCCTCATCTGCATGAGCGTCGTGATGTGCGTCATGACGCTCCTCGTCGGCGTCCTCTACCTCCTGCAGGCGGTGACCCGCCGGCAGGCCAGAACGGCTGCCGCGGCTTCCGCGGCCGAAGCGGCCGCCGTTTCCGAGGACGGGATCACGCCCGAGCTCGTGGTGGTCCTCGCCGCGGCGGCGCACGCCGCGCTCGGAAAGGCCGTCGTCGTCCGTCGCATTCACGCCCTCCGTCCCGCCGGCCAGGAGAACTGGTCGCGCGTCGGGCGGATCGACATCCTCCGCTCCCACCGAATGGAACCGAAGAGATAGACATGAAGAAGCTCCGCATCACCGTCAGTGGCAAGGTCTACGACGTCGAGGTCCAGGTTCTCCAGGACGACGAGGCGATCGGCTCGCCCGCGAACCTCCCGTACCCGGGGGCCGCGGCCCTTCCCATTCCGGAAGCCGCGCGGCCCGCGCCCGCTCCCGCACCGCTCCCCGCTGGCGGCATGGATCCGAACGTCATCGCCTCGCCCCTCGCCGGCACCGTCCAGAAGGTCTTCGTGACGAAGGGGATGCCGGTCGAGGCCAAGACGCCTCTCGTCCTCCTCGACGCCATGAAGATGGACACCTACATCTACGCCCCGCGCACCGGGACGATCGCGGAGGTCTGCGTGGAGGTGGGCGCGGCCGTCCAGGTCCGCGACCCGCTCATCCGCTACGCCCCGGAGGGGTGACATGGAGAAGCTGATCGCGCAGACCGGCTTCCTCGCGCTCACGTGGCGCGAGGGGGTGATGATCGCGGTCGCGTTCCTGCTCCTGTGGCTGGCGATCAAGAAGGAGTTCGAGCCGCTCCTGCTCGTCCCGATCGGGTTCGGGGCCCTGATGACGAACCTCCCCCTGAACGGCCTCATGAGCCTTCCCGAGGCCGGGGCGCCGGGCGGGCTCTTCCACTACCTCTTCCAGGGGGTCCAGCTCGAGATCTTCCCGCCCCTCATCTTCCTCGGCCTCGGCGCGCTGACCGACTTCGGGCCGCTTCTGGCGAACCCGAAGACGTTCCTCCTGGGCGGGGCGGCGCAACTCGGGGTCTTCGGCACCTTCATCGTCGCCGGCTGGCTCGGCTTCACGCCGCAGGAAGCGGCGTCGATCGGGATCATCGGCGGGGCCGACGGGCCGACCTCGATCTACCTGACGATCAAGCTCGCGCCCCACCTTCTCGGGGCGATCGCGGTCTCGGCCTATTCGTACATGGCGCTCGTGCCGCTCATCCAGCCGCCGATCATGCGGCTCCTCACGACGAAGAAGGAGCGGATGATCCGGATGGAGGCGAACTTCGACGTCCCGAAGTGGCTCCGGATCTCGTTCCCCCTCATCGCCACGGTCCTCTGCGCCCTCATCGTCCCGGCCGCGACGTCGCTCATCGGTCTCCTGATGTTCGGGAATCTCCTCCGCGAGTGCGGCGTGACGGAGCGGCTCAACAGGTCGGCCCAGAACGAGCTGATCAACCTCGTCACGATCGTCCTCGGCCTCTCGGTCGGCGTGACGATGGACGGGGGGAGCTTCCTCCGGACGGCGACGCTGAAAATCCTCGTCCTCGGCTGCGTCGCCTTCGCCGTCTCTACGGCGGGCGGCGTCCTCCTCGGCAAGCTGATGTCCCGGCTGCCGGGCACTCCGGTCAACCCGCTCATCGGCGCGGCCGGCGTTTCGGCGGTCCCGATGGCCGCGCGCGTCGCCCACAACGTCGGTCAGGAGGCCGACCCCGACAATTACCTTCTCATGCACGCCATGGGGCCGAACGTCGCCGGGGTCATCGGCACGGCGGTGGCGGCCGGCAGCCTTCTCGCTCTCCTGAAGTAGTCTTGGAGGCTGCGAGGTTCAGATGACGGTTCCCTGGTACGGTCTCCTGCCGTTCGTGGCGCTCCTCGCCGCGATCGCGACGTTTCCTCTCATGACCGGGACGAAGCACCTCTGGGAAAAGAGGAGCTTCCAGCTCCTGGTGGCTCTCGTCCTCGGCGTGCCGATGGGCGTCTGGTGCTGGTCGATCGGCGGCCGGACCGCGGTGATCCACGCGCTCGTCGAGTACGGCGCGTTCATCACCCTCCTCCTTTCGCTCTTCGTCGTCAGCGGGGGCGTCTTCGTCGCAGGAGACATCCGGGCCACTCCCCGAAACAACACGCTCTTCCTGGCCGTGGGGGCCGTCCTCGCCTCGCTCATCGGGACGACCGGGGCCGCGATGCTTCTCGTCCGGCCCCTCCTGAACACGAACCGCGAGCGGAAGCACAAGGTCCACACCGTCGTCTTCACGATCCTCGTCGTCGCGAACTGCGGCGGCCTCCTGACGCCGCTGGGCGACCCCCCGCTCTTCCTCGGCCTCCTTCGGGGAGTTCCCTTTCTCTGGACGCTGAACCTCTTCCCCCAGTGGTTCTTCGTGAACGGCATGCTGCTCCTCGCCTACTTCTCCGTCGACAGCCTGGCCTGGCGGCGCGAGGAGATGCCCGACGTCGTTCGCGACGCGGTCGACGTGAAGCCCCTCGCCATTCACGGGAAGGGGAGCATCGCCCTCCTCGGCGTCATCGTCGCGGCGGTGGCGCTCGTCCCGTCCGTCGACCTGCACGCGATCCACGGCGGACACGCCCCGCTGACGGCGTGGATCCCGTTCCGGGAGATCGTTCTCCTGACGGCGGCGTTCCTCTCGTTCCGCCTCGGGGACCGGCAGACCCGGTTCGTCGACAACCGGTTCGAGTGGGGCCCGATCCAGGAGGTGGCGGCGCTCTTCATCGGGATCTTCCTGACGATGGTCCCGGCCCTGGCGTACCTCGCCCAGAACGCGGCGGCGCTGCCGCTGAACAGGGTCACGTTCTTCGTCTTCGCCGGCGGCCTCTCGTCGGTCCTCGACAACGCCCCGACGTACGTGACGTTCTTCGAGCTCGCAAAGGCTCTCGGGGGAGAGCCGGCCGTCGCCGGCGTGAGGGAGGTCTTCCTCGTCTCGATCAGCCTCGGAGCGGTCTTCTGCGGCGCGATGACCTACATCGGCAACGGCCCGAACTTCATGGTCAAGTCGATCGCCGAGTCGGACGGCGTCGAGATGCCGAGCTTCGGGGGCTACGTGGCCCGTTACGCGCTCGTCTATCTCGCGCCGATTCTCGCCCTGATGGTCGGGATCTTCATCGTGGAGACGACGGCGATCCGGATCGCGAGCGGCGTCCTGGCAGCGCTCCTCGCCGGGTGGTTTGCCCGGACGGCGGTGGCGGCCCGCCGCTGACGGCGCGGTGCCGGCGGCGAAAGGGTCCTCCGCCGGTGCTACGCTTCCCCGACCGATGAAGTCCCTCGCCCTCGTCTTTCTCGGTGGCGGGATCGGCGCCTCGCTCCGACACCTCCTCGGGGGCGCGGTGCAGGCGTTTTCGAAGAGCGCCACGTTTCCGTGGGGGACGTTCGCCGTGAACGTCACGGGGTGCTTCGTCATCGGGCTCCTCGCGCAGCTCTCCGAGACGCGGGGCGTTCCGTCGGGGCAGGCGCGGACGTTCGTCTTCGTCGGAATCCTCGGCGGCTACACGACGTTCTCCTCGTTCGGCAACGAGACGCTCAACCTCCTGCGCGGTGGCGAGGCGCTCGCGTCCGCCGCGAACGCCGGAGGCCAGCTCGTCCTCGGTCTGCTCGCCGTCGCCCTCGGGAGGGCGGCCGCACAGCTCCTCTGGAGGTGACGATGACGCTCCCGGAAGAAGGCGCCCTCCTCCGGATTTTCGTCGGCGAGAGCGACCGCCACGAGGGGAAGCTCCTCTACGAGTGGCTCGTCGTGAAAGCGAAGGAGCGAGGGCTCGCCGGGGCCACCGTCCTGCGCGGGGTGATGGGCTTCGGAGCGCACAGCCGGCTCCACACGTTCAAGATCGAGAGGCTCTCCGAGGACCTTCCCGTGATCGTCGAGATCGTCGACGTGCGAGAGAAGCTCGAGGCGTTCCTCGACGAGATCGAAGGGCACGTCCCGGAAGGGCTCGCGACGCTCGAGAAGGCGTTCGTCCGTTTCTACCGGGGAGGAAAGCCGCCGATCCGGTAGCGAGCGCGGCGCCAGGGTTCGTCTCCGGCCCTGTGCTAGCCTGACGGTATTGTGTTTCTGCACACTTCGTTCTCGCGGTGAGGCTTCTGCTCGGATACTGAGGGCCATGAAGCCGGCGGCCGTCCTCACCGACCTCGACGGAACGCTCCTGGAGCACGGGGGCGTCATCGGAGAGGCGGTGCGCGTGGTGATCGCGGATCTGGGCGAGCAGGGCATTCCGGTGGTGCCGCTGACGAGCAAGACCGAGGTCGAGCTCCGCGGCGTTCTCGCCGAGCTCGGCGCAGGCGGCATCGGGAGCTTCGAGAACGGCGCGGGAGTCGTCGGCCCCGGCGGCGTCGTCGTCTCGGAGAAGGCGGTCCCGGTCGCGGAGCTCTCCGCGCGACTGTTGGAGCTCGCCCGTCTCACGGGTTTCCGGCTGACGCCCGCCACGGAGCTGCCTGCGGCGGAGATCTTTCGGATCACCGGCCTTTCGCGAGAGAGGATCCCGGCGATGCTCGCCCGGGGCTTCGGCCTGCCGTTTCTCGCGCCCGAAGGAGCGGCCGAGGCGCTCGAGCGCTTCGCGGGACGGCTTCCGGGGACGAGGCTGACGCGCGGTGGCCAGTTCTGGCACCTGTCGGGAGACCACGGCAAGGAGAACGCCGTCGATCTCCTCCTCCGCGCCGTGCTCGTCTCCCGTCCCCTCGCGGGGCTCGGCGACGCCCCGAACGACGCCGGATTTCTCTCTCTGTGCGACGTCGCCGTGCTCGTCCCCCGCGCCTCGGGCGAGATCGATCCGGTCCTCCGCGCGGCGGTGCCGGCGGGCCGGCTCGCGCCGTTCCCGGCCGGGCGCGGCTGGGCCGCGGCCGTCGCGGAGCTCCTCGGGGAGGAAACGACGTGAGCCCCCGTCTTCCGCCGCTCTCGGCCGAGGTGACCGCGTCGATCGCACGGATCGGGAAGGTCGACCTCCTCGTGGGGATTCCCTCCTTCAACAACGAAAGGACGATCGGCCACGTCGTGAGGGCCGTCGTCGCGGGCCTCGCACGCCACTTTCCCGACGCGAAAGCGGTCCTCGTCAACTCCGACGGCGGCTCCACCGACCGGACGCGCGAGCTCGTCGAGCGGACCGAGGTGGGGAGTCTCGCCGAGATCCTCGTCGATGCCGTCCCGTCGGGATCGATGGCGAAGATCATCACCCCGTACCAGGGAATCCCCGGAAAAGGCAGCGCCTTCCGGACGGTCTTCCGGATCGCGGCCGAGTTGCAGGCCAAGGCCTGCTGCGTCCTCGACAGCGACCTCAGGAGCGTGACGCCGGAGTGGGTCGAGTTGCTGCTCGAGCCGATCGTGAGCCACGGCTACGAGTTCGTCGCGCCGCTCTACGCGCGGCACCGCTACGACGGGACGATCACGAACACGATCGTCTACCCCCTCACGCGCGCGCTCTACGGCCAGCGGATCCGCCAGCCGATCGGCGGCGACTTCGGATTTTCGGGCGACCTCGCTGCCCGCTTCCTCGCCTTCGAGGACTGGGAGGGGCCGGTCGCGCAGTACGGGATCGACATCTTCATGACGACGACGGCCCTCGCCGAGCGGCGGAAGGTGGCGCAGTCGTTCCTGGGAGCGAAGCTCCACGACCCGAAGGACCCGGGCTCGGATCTGGCGCCGATGATGGTTCAGGTCGTCTCGACGCTCTTCACGCTGATGGAGCGTTACGAGAGGGCCTGGAAGGGTGTCTCGGGCTCGGAGCCAGTCCGGGTCTTCGGTTTTCCCTACGCCGTCGGGCTCGAGCCGGTGCCGGTGAAGCTCGACCGGCTCCTGGCGCAGTACCGCCAGGCAGCGCACGACCTGCCGCCGATCTGGGAGTCCTTCCTGTCGAAGGCGTCCCTGGCGGCGATCCGGGAGGCGGCGCACGCTCCGGCCCTGGCTCTCGGCGACGACGCGTGGATCCGGATCGTCGCGGAAGCCGCCGCCGGGTTCCGGCGGCGGGTGCTTCCTCCCGCGACGCTCATTCGGTCCCTCGTTCCTCTCTACCTCGGAAAGGTGGCGACGTTCGTAGCCGAGACGGAGGCCGGCTCGGCAGAAGAGGCCGAAAGCCGGCTCGAGGCGCTCGCCCTCGCCTACGAAAAGGCCAAGGGGGAGATCGAAACCCTGTGGGGCACGGCCCCCTGACGGAGACGACGATGGGAAAGAACCTCGGCTCGCAGATCGCCCTCGCTTTCGAGCGCCTCCTCGACGCGTTCCTGTCGGTCGTCCCGGCGGCGCTCGTCCTTCTCGCCGCGCTTCTCGTCGGCGTCCTGACGGGGCTCCTCATCCGGACGCTCCTGCGGCTCGCCATCTACCTCCGGCGCAAGGCCCGCAGAGACGACCTGTCGTCTTCCCGACAGCTCCTCCGGGCCGCCGGCCTGAAGGCCGAGCCCGAGCGCATCGTCGGGATCGTCTCCTTCTGGACCACGGTCGTCGTCTCGCTGGCCGTGGGCGTGAACGCGCTCGAACCCGGAGCGCTCCGGAGCGTCCTCTCCGAGGCCGTCAGCTTCCTGCCTCGCCTCCTCGGCGCCGTGCTCCTCGCCGTCGTCGGCGTGGGAGTCGGCTCTCTGGTGAGGCGGAGCGTCCTCCTCGGGGCCGTCAACGCCGGCCTGCCGTGGGCGCGGACCGGGGCCCGGGCGGCCTACGTCCTCGTCGTCGCGTCGTTCGTCGCGGCGGCGCTCGACCACCTCGGCGTCGGCCGGTCGATCCTCGTGGCCGCCTTCACCATCGTCGGCGGCGCGATCGCGCTGACGCTCGCCCTCGCTTTCGGCCTCGGAGCGCGGGACCTCGCGCGCGGGTGGCTCGAGAAGAAGCTCCGTGCCGAGGAGGAAGACTCGGGGATCCGGCACCTATGAACCGGGTCGCGGAGCACGGCTCCATCCCGACTACAGCGCGGCACCGGCTCGCAGGCGGGCTCGCGTGCTGCGCCGCTCTTCTCCTCGCGGCTCCGGCGCTCTCCGCGGGGGCCGTTCCGGCGGCCGGAGCGGTGCTCCCTCTTCCGCTCGACGCCTACACGGGTGAGGCCGGGATGAGCCTCTGGCAGCTCCTCGTCCACCGCGCCGGGCGGGACCCCGTCAACCTCGTGGCGACCGTCGTCTTCCTTCTCGCCATCCTCCACACCTTCGCCGCGGCCCCGATCACTGCGGCCGCGCACCGTCTCCGGGACCGGACCGCGCGCGAAACGCGCGGCGACGGGCACAGCTTCCGCGTCGAGATCCTCCACTTCCTCGGAGAGGTGGAAGCCGTCTTCGGAATCTGGGCCATCCCGCTCCTCCTGACGGCCGTCGCGATGAAGGGATGGCCCGCGGTCGAGTCCTATGTCGCGAACGTCCACTACACCGAGCCGATGTTCGTCGTCGTCGTCATGGCGATCGCCTCGACCCGGCCGATCCTCTCCCTCGCGGAAAAGTTCATGGGCGCCGTTGCGGGCCGGGGCGGCGGGACTCCTCTCGCCTGGTGGACCGCGATCCTGACGGCAGGGCCTCTCCTCGGCTCCTTCATCACCGAACCGGCCGCGATGACGATCTGCGCCCTTCTCCTCGCTCGGCACCTTTTCGAGCTCGACCCTTCGTCGCGGCTGAAGTACGGCACCCTCGGCCTCCTCTTCGTGAACGTCTCCGTCGGAGGGACGCTGACCCACTTCGCCGCCCCACCCGTCCTGATGGTCGCGGGGAAGTACGGATGGGGACTGACGTTCATGCTTCGAAGCTTCGGGTGGAAGGCCGCCGTCGCGATCCTGATCGCGACGACGGCCTACGCCGTCTTCTTCCGCAAGGAGTTCGCCCTCCTGGCCGGAACGAAGAAGGCGCGCCTCTCGGATCCCGTGGAGCGACCGTCGGAACGCGCCGTCCCCACCTGGATCGTCCTGACCCACCTCCTCTTTCTCGGATGGACGGTCTTCACCGCGCACACGCCCGCCCTTTTCGTCGCGGGTTTTCTGTATTTCCTCGCCTTCACGCAGGCGACGGCGCCGCACCAGAACCCGTTGAACCTGCGTCCCGCGCTGCTCGTCGGCTTCTTCCTGGCCGGGCTCGTCCTTCACGGAACGCTCCAGCAGTGGTGGATCGCTCCCGTCCTCGCACGGCTCGACGAGATCCCGCTCTTCTTCGGTGCGACGGTTCTGACCGCCTTCAACGACAACGCGGCGATCACGTACCTCGCCTCTCTCGTTCCCGGCTTCACGCCCGAGCTGAAGTACGCGGTGGTGGCGGGAGCGGTGACCGGAGGCGGGCTCACCGTCATCGCGAACGCTCCGAACCCCGCCGGTCAGTCGATCCTCTCCCGCTACTTCCCCGACGGCGTCCGGCCGATCGGTCTCCTCCTCGGCGCGCTCGTGCCGACGGCGGTCGTCGCTCTCGCCTTCCTGCTCCTCCCCTGAGGAACCTCAGCCGTTCAGGATGCCGCCTTCTGCGACGACGGCCTCGAGGAGGAGGTCGCCCGCCTCCGGAACGGCGGAGAGAACGCGCGCCCAGTTCGGGATGAGCGGAGCGCCGAGCGGGTCGGCGCCGAACTGCTCGACGGCGCTCTTCAGCGCCCCCGCGAAGGTCGCGATCGCCAGCTCTTCCTCGTGCCGCGGGAAGGTGAGGCCGTTGAACTTGGCGAGGGCGTAGTAGCTCGAGGCGGCGTCCTCGGCGCGGCGCTGGTACGAGGCGAGGAGCGACTTGAGGGTCCCGTCGCCCAGGACGGTGTCGGCGGCGGCGAGGGTCCGCAACAGGTGCTTGGCGATGTCGGCCGCCATCCGGTGGAGGCCCTTCGCCGGGTCCTCCGGAGAGAGCGCCTGGTGCTTGTGGTCGTAGCGGTCGGCGATGTCGACCTGGCAGATGCGGCGCGGCGACCGGTGCCGGTAGACCTCCGAGAGAGTGCCGATCTCGAGACCCCAGTCGGACGGGACCCGCACCTGGCGGAGGAGGTCCGCGGAGAGGGCGAACTCTCCTGCGAGCGGGTAGCGGAAGGCGGAGAGGAACTCGATGTAGGCGTTCGCTCCGAGGAGAGCCCGGAGCGCTGCCAGAATCGGCCCGACGAAGAGGCGCGAGACTCGGCCGTTCAGGTGGTCGGTGAAGCGGGCGTAGTAGCCCTTGCAGAAGTCGAAGTTGAGAATCGGATCGGCGATCGGGTAGAGGAGTCGCGCGAGAATCGCGCGGTCGTAGTCGAGGACGTCGGCGTCGTGGAGGGCGATGTACTCGACGTTCCCCTGCGCCAGCAGGTAGCCGAAGCCCATCCAGCAGGCGCGCCCCTTGCCCCGCTCGCCGATCGGAAGATCGGCCTTCCGGAGCTTCTCGAGCAGGGTCCGGACGCCCGGGCCGTCGTTCCAGAGGACGACCGTGCGCCGCTTGAGGCGCTTGAAGTACTCGAGCGCGCCCCGGTAGCCCGCCTCGTCGGCCTGGTCGAGTGAGACGAGAACCGTGTCGAGGTAGGGCGCACGGGAAACCTCGTCGCAGATCCTGAGGAGGGCGGGGCGTTCGAGCTCGGAGACGAGGGATGGGATGAGGAGAGCCGCCCTGTTGCGACGGGTGTTCCGAACGAGGGCGTCTTCCAGCTCCACGAGCGGGCGGTTCCCGAGCCGGGTGAGGGTCGTGATCGGGCCGGCTTGCGCGAAGTCGCTCATGACCCATTCTAGGGCGCGGCCATGGGCGACGCCGGCTGGTCTCGTCTATCCTGCCCGGCGGTGCCTGCACGGAGGGGAGCGGATATGCGGGATCTCGAGACACGGGAATCGTACTGGAGGACCAACGGACGCCTTCCTGCAAGGGGCGAGGACAGATGAGCGGATTCACCGTTCTCGACTGGGTGGTCGTCGTCCTCTACATGGGCGGCATCGCCGCCTTCGGTCTCTTCAAGGGGGGAAAGCAGGCCTCGGCGAAGGACTACTTCCTCTCCGAGAAGAAGATCGGCTGGTGGGCCGTCACCGCCTCGATCGTCGCGACGGAGACGTCGGCGCTCACCTTCATCTCCGTTCCCGGTATGGCCTTCAAGGGGGCCTGGGGCTTCCTCGAGCTCTCCTTCGGCTACCTCCTCGGCCGAATCGTCATCGCGTGGGTCCTCCTCCCGCGCTATTTCGAAGGCGAGCTGACGACCTCGTACGCGCTCCTCGAACGGAAGTTCGGCGTCGGTGTCCGGCGGATGGCCTCCGGGACCTTCATCCTGACCCGGATCTTCGCGGACGGCGTGCGGCTCTACGCGACGGCGATTCCGCTCGTCATCATCTTCCGCGGCTACAACCTCTTCTCGGGCGTCACGGACGTGACGCTCTACGTGGTGGCGATCCTCCTCACCGCGGCCGTGACGGTCGTCTACGTCCAGGTCGGCGGCGTGAGGGCCGTCATCTGGACCGACGTCATCCAGCTCGGCGTCTACATCCTCGGCGGGTTCGTCGCCATCTTCGTCCTCGTTCCGAAGATCCCGGAGCTCGGCGCAAAGCTGGCCGCCGCGGCCGCCGCCGGCAAACTGACGGTCTTCCAGACGGACGGCGGCTTTCTCACGTCTCCTTACCACGTCCTCACGGCGATCCTCGGAGGGGCCGTCCTCTCGATGGCCTCCCACGGCACGGACTACATCATCGTCCAGCGCCTCTTCTCCACGGAGAGCCTGCGCGACAGCCGCCGCGCCCTCGTGGCGAGCGGCGTCGTCGTCATCCTCCAGTTCGCCCTCTTCCTCGCCGTCGGGACGCTCCTCTTCCTCTACTACGGGGAGCTTCCGCTCAAGGGCGACGCGGTCTTCCCGAAGTTCATCGTCGAGCAGGTCCCGTCCGGCCTCTCGGGCCTCATCATCGCGGGGCTCCTGGCGGCCGCGATGTCGACGATCTCGGGCTCGATCAGCTCGATCTCGAGCTCCACCGTCTTCGACCTCTACGCCTCGACGAAACGGGGGCGTGCGGCGACCGAGGAGTACAAGCTCCGCCTCTCGCGCCGCGTCAGCTTCGCCTGGGCGATCCTCCTGACCGGAGCGGCGCTCCTCTTCATCGGCACCGGCCAGGCCGTCGTGGAGCTGGCGCTGAGCATCGCGTCGTTCACCTACGGGGGTTTCCTCGGCCTCTTCTTTCTCGCGGTGAGGGGGAAGACGACCTCGCGCGCCGCCGCCATCGGCTTCCTCTCGGGAGTCGGCGTGATGGTCTTCGTCGTCCTCGGGACGAAGCTCGCCTGGCCGCTCTACACGCTCGCCGGGAGTCTCGTCACGGTGGCGGTCGCGTGGACCGCGTCGGCGATCGAGGGGCGGAGCCGGACGGCCTGATCGACCCACCGGTAGCCGTATCGTCCCCGGGGCAAGTGCCCCGACCCAGGCCGTTTCGGGGACGCGGCCTCACGGTGACGCAGGTGTCGAACTCTCGACGACGTCGACGATCCGCTGCTGAATGCGGAGCGCGCGGGATGGCGGTACGAGGAGATGGCCCACTTTCGTCCAGAAGAAGTCCTTCACCGTGGCCCAGTCTTCCGGCCCTTCGCCCGGAAGGGCCGCCTCGCGGTCGGCGTCGTCGAACCAGGTGAGAGCGCGGAGCAGCAGTCCGTCGTTTACGTCCTGCCGGAAGACCTGACGCATCGCCGAGAGGCATTCGGCGATTCCGAGGGCGTTGGACTGAAGGGTGACGTAGAGGTCGAAGAAGTCCCGTCGAGTGCCTCGGTCGAGGATTGCGTGGAGCTTCGTCGCCAGGAGGCCCGTGACGTTCAGTCTCTGGCCGTCGACGAACGGCGCGAGGATGTCGAGAACGAAGACGGAGACGTCGATTCCGTCAAAGAGGAGGTGGACCGTGTCCGGGCTGCGATCGAGGATCTCCACCTTTCCTCGCCGCTGCAGCTGGCGCACGAGGGTGGCGAGGTCTTTCGCGTTCGTGACGCCGAAGTCGACGTCCCGGCTGGGACGATACGGGCAGAGGCAGCGCATCGCCTGACCGCCGATGACGAACCACGTGCCCAGGCTGGCGACGGCCCGGCCGATGGCGGGCGGGATGACCTCTATTGGATGCCGCTCCACGTCAGATGCCCCTAGCCCGCGCCACGGCTTCGACGAGGCCCCGGCTCCTGGCCCGGTACCCGGGCACACCGAGGGCCTGGTGGATCGCGAGCCACGGGAGCCCGGCCGCGAAGCTCGCGGCGGCGAGGTCACCGTAGTTGAAGCAGTAGAACGCCAACTGGTGGGCAGGGACGTCGCTCTCCGACCCGAGGTTGTAGAGGGCACGGCGGACCGCCGGAGGGAGGTCCGAGACACGGTAGGTGGGCGTTGGCAGCAGCTTCAGGAGCTTGTACACCGTGGCGCGCGAGGGCGGCTCGAGCCCTTCGCGCCGGCAACGTCTGCCGACGTTCACGAGGATCTCGGCCATGGACGGACGCTCCTGACCCGAGGCCGCGTCCGTGAGGGCCGCGAGGATCCGACCGTCGAGCCGGAATCGGCCGCGGTCCGAACGTGGGCGACGGGCGGACGTTCGCGGCGCGCCGCCGAGGCGCCGCTCTGCGTTCTTCAGGGACAGTCCGATGTCAAAGGGAGTCATCTTCCCGTTAATTATAGACATTTCGGCAGGTAGCGTAAGAAGCAAGAGCGAGCGCGGCCCGGCCGAGGATCATCCCGGGGAGGCCTTCGAACCGGGCCGGACCTGGGCCGCATGACGGTCCGTATCTCGGGCGGGGCGGCTCGACAGCCGGGCTCAGCCGCCGATCGACGCCATCGTCGAGCCCAAGGTCATGGCGACGGGGGGCTGCTTGCCGGCGACGTAGAACGCCGTCGCCTCCTCGACGTGGGCGTCTCCCCGCCGGAGGAGGTCGACGAGCGGAAAGGCCTGGTCGTCCATGAGGCAGCGGCGGAGGCGCCCGCGCGCGTCGAGCCGAAGGCGGTCGCAGTCGTCGCAGAACGCGTGGCTGACAGGGTCGATCCACCCGGCCACGACCATCCGGCCGTGCCTCGAGATCGACGTACGGCGCGCCGGGGCGTTCGGACGGTCGGGGAGCGGCGAGAGGATCGCCCCTTCGGTGGAGAGCCAGCTCCGGACCTCGGCGCCGGTCACGCGCTCATCGATCGCCCAGGCGGCCTCGGTGCCGGTCTGCATCAGCTCGATGAACCGGATCTCGACTCCCTTCACGGCGGCCAGGTCGAGGAGGGCGGGGACGTCTTCGCGGAAGGAGGATCGCCGGAGGACCGAGTTGATCTTGAGCGGCGTCAGGCCCGCTTCGAGGGCGGCGTCGATGCCGGCGAGGACCTCCTCCACGCGGCCGCCGCGGGTCAGCTCTCGGAATCGAACCGGGTCGAGGGTGTCCAGGGAGACGTTCACGCGCGTCAGGCCCGCCTTCGCCAGCTCCACGGCCGACGCCGGGAGACGCGTGCCGTTCGTCGTCATGGAGACCTCGCGAACGCCCGGGATCGCGGCGACCCTGGCGACGAACTCCGGGACGCCGCCCCTCACGAGCGGTTCGCCGCCGGTCACCTTGACCCGATCGACTCCGTACCGTGCCACGAGCCAGGCGACCGCCGAGGCCAGCTCCGCCAGGGGAGGGATCTCGCTCCGGGGGAGGAGCGGAACGCCTTCCTCGGGCATGCAGTAGGCGCAGCGGAGGTTGCAGCGATCGGTGACGGAGACGCGAAGGGTCGCGGCTCCCGGGGCGCGGGCCATCGAGCGATCTCCTTTCCAACCGGGAGGCCGTCCCGTTTCCGGAGGCGACCCTTGGGGCTTCAGGCTCCCTCTGGAGCCCTGCCCACCGCTCCTGGTCCCGTGGGGGATTCCCTGTAGGGGCCGGAAGTCGAAGACGAACGGAGTCTATCGCGCCGGGTGATACGTTGCGAAGCGATGACGGGCTCTCCGACGACGGCGCCGAAAGGCGAGCCACGCGCGATGCGGATCCTGTGGGGCTACCTGCGGCCCCACCGGGGTCTCGTGTCGCTCACCCTCCTCCTCGCGGGCGTCGCCCAGGTCCTGACGCTCGTCGACCCGCTCATCTTCGGCCGGATCGTCGACCAGTACGCCCTGAACCCGGGAGGCCGCCCCGAGGCCGACCTCGTTCGCGGCGCCTTCGGCTGGCTCCTCGTCGCTGCGGCGGTGGCCCTCGCCGCCCGCCTCGCGTCGGCCGTGCAGGAGTACTTCCTCCGGCTCCTGGTCCAGCGGGTCGGCAAGGAGATGTTCGACGACGGCCTGACCCGGACGCTCCGGCTCTCGTTCCAGGAGATGGAGGATCGCAGCAGCGGCGACACGATGGCGCTGCTCACGAAGGTGAGGAGCGACACCGAGAGGTTCGTGAACTCCTCGGTCACGATCCTCTACTCCTCCCTCGTCGGGATCGGCTTCCTCGTCTGGTACGGCGTCACGAGGTCGTGGCTCCTGATCCCGGCCTTCGGGATCGGGGTCCTCCTGCTCGGCTCCCTCACGGGCCTTCTGAGCCGGAAGATCAAGACGGTGCAGCGCGAGGTCGTCCGCGAGACGAGGCGGATGTCCGGGGCCATCACCGAGTCGCTGCGCAACCTCGAGCTCGTCAAGAGCCTCGGCCTCACCCGGGCGGAAATCCGGCGCCTCACCGGCTACACGAAGCGGATCTTCGACCTCGAGATGGCGAAGGTGAAGAAGGTCCGGTCGCTGGCCTTCCTGCAGGGGACGATCATCAACGTCCTCCGGCAGTCGATCCTCTTCATCCTGCTCTGGCTCATCTTCCGCCGGGCCCTCTCGCCCGGCGAGCTCATCGCCTTCCAGTTCATCCTCAACACGATCTTCGGACCGCTCCAGCAGCTCGGGAACGTCCTCCTGAACCACCGGGAGGCGGAGGCCTCTCTCGCGGCGTTCGGGCAGCTGATGGCGACACCGGTCGAACAGCGGGTCGAGGATCCCGTCGACGTCGGGGAGATCGGGAGCCTCCGCTTCGAGGACGTCTCGTTCCGCTACCGGGGGGCCGCGGAGGACGCGCTCGACCACATCCGCTTCAGCGCGAAGCTGGGAGACACGATCGCCTTCGTCGGTCCCTCGGGCTCGGGCAAGTCGACGCTCGTCAAGCTCCTCGTCGGGCTCTTCGCCCCGACGGGCGGCGTCATCACGATCGACGACGTCCCGATCAACGAGCTGCGCTACAACCGCGTGCGGCGCCAGATCGGCTTCGTCACCCAGGACCCGCAGCTCTTCTCGGGCACCATCCGGGAGAACCTCCAGCTGGTGAAGCCGGACGCCACCGACGAGGAGATGCTCGAGGCGCTCCGCCAGGCCTCGGCCGGGCCCCTCCTCGAGCGCTCGAGCGAGGGGCTCGACACCCGTCTCGGCGAATCGGGCCTTCGGGTCTCGGGCGGCGAGCGCCAGCGCATCTCGATCGCCCGCGCGCTCCTGCGCCACCCGCGCCTCCTGATCTTCGACGAGGCGACCTCGGCCCTCGACTCGATCACCGAGCGGGAGATCACGGCCTCGGTGCGCGAGCTCTCGGGGAGCCGCCAGCACATGGTCATCATGATTGCCCACCGGCTGAGCACGATCGCGCACGCGGAGACGATCCACGTCCTCGAGCGCGGCCGCATCGTCGAGACGGGGAGCCACGACGAGCTCGTCGAGGGGCGGGGCCTCTACTACGCGATGTGGCGGCAGCAGATCGGCGAGAGGGAGCCGTGGGCGATGCCCAAGGCGGCGCCTGCGGCACCGGAGGAGACCGCGGTCGTCGACGACGGGCTCGTGCCGGAAGCCTGAATCCACGGCCCGGGAGCGGCCTGGTTCACTCCCCTGCCTGCACCGCGCGCCGGAGGACTTCTGTGGCCCACTGGTTGAGGCTCTTCCCGGCCGCCTGAGCGACCACCAGCGCCTTGCCGTGAATCTCCGGCGGAACCCGCAGGAGCAGTTTGCCCGAGACGGGCTTCTCGGGCGCCAGGCCGCGCTCCTTGCAATCCGCCAGGTACTCGTCGACAGCCTTCGCGAACTCGGTTCGAAGCCCCGCAACGGTCTTGCCGTGAAAGCTGATGATGCTGCGAATGCCGAGGATGCGACCGACGAAGATGCTGTCCCGATCGTCCAGCTCGACCCGGGCGGTATATCCCCTGTGCGACATGGTATTCATGGCCTGACTCCTACACGTTCCAGCAGCTCCCGCGCCTCCTCGACCTGGTACCGCTTCGCTTCCTTGCCAGGGTGAGGCCGGTGGCAACGCCATTGCTCGGCACCGATCTCGATCCTGACGCGAGAGCCCGCTCGCTCCGAGACGGTGCCGCCAAGAGCCCTCACCAGGGCCTCGATGTCGGCGAAGGGTATCGAGGCGAGCGTGGGGTGCGCGAAGATGGCGTCGAGAGTCTTCCTGTGCTTCGCGTTCACGCGCTGGATGATATCGCATTCTGATATCATCAGGGACCCGGAGCGACGACGGATCCAGGCCTCGCAGCTCTTCTCGGGCACCATTCGCGAGAACCTTCTCTTCCGAGTCGGAAGCGCCTTCCACGGATGCCGGATTACAGCGATTGCGGCATCCAGCATCCGAAGGGCGTCGAAGGGTTCAACCCCCAGACCATGGCGGCCTCCGCGTGCATTCGATACGTCCTCGAAAACGACTGGCTTCTCATCAAGGGCGAGAGCACGCGCCGGCGGCCCCCGAGCGAGCAGTTCCCCGAGCTGGCGAGACGGCTGGTCCAGGGGGCGCGAGACGGGGCCTGTCCGCGGGGAACCGGATCGCGGCGCCGGGAGGAGCGCGGAACGGCGTTGTCGACGTCGACGACGCCTGGCCGGACGTTCTCGGAGAGCCCGATTCGAGGCCGCCGGTCTCCACGTCCCCGCGGAACCTCGCCTACGCGATCCTCACCTCGGGGTCGACGGGGGAGCCGAAGGTCGTCGGCATCGAGCACCGCAACGTCGCGAACCTCCTCGACTACGCGACCCGTGAGCTGCTGGACGAGGAGGATCTGAAAGTGGTCCCCTTCCTCGACTCGATCGGGTTCGACTCTTCCGTGCAGCAGATCTTCGCGACGCTGGCGCACGGCGGGACCCTGCTCGTGCGGGACCTGGCGACGCTGATCCGTTCCCCGGCCGACGTCCCGATCACCAGCGTGGGAACGACCCCGTCCCTGCTCGCCGCCTGGCTCGACGCGGGGACGCTGCCAGAGTCGGTCCGGGTCATCGGGCTGGGGGGAGAGGTGATTCCGCCGAAGCTGGTGGAGCGGCTCCGCCGGCTCGGGCACGTCCGGAAGGTCCTGAATCACTACGGGCCGACCGAGACGACGATCTACTCCACCGTGGCCTGGCTCGTGGATCCGCGCCGTCCCGGTGCGGAAGCCGCAGGCGAAGCCGACGAGAGGGCGGGGCGAAACCTCGGGTGCCCGATCCAGGGGACGCGGGTCTACCTGCTCGACGCCGACCTGCATCCGGTCGCGGAGGGCGCCGAGGGGGAGATCACGATCGCGGGAGCGGGAGTCGGCCGCGGCTACCTGGGAGCGCCCGAGCGGACCGCCGAGCGATTCGGTCCCGACCCGCTGGCGGACGAGCCGGGGGAGCGCTGCTACCGGACGGGGGACCGGGGAAGGCTCCTGCCCGACGGCACGCTCGAGTTCCTGGGGCGCCTCGACGGGCAGCTGAAGATCCGGGGCGTGCGGCTCGATGCCGAGGAGGTCGAAGCCCACCTGACGGCGTGTCCCGGCGTCCGGGAGGGGGCGGTCTTCCTTCAGCCGGGGCCGGCGGAGGGGGAGCTCCTCGTGGCCGCGCTCGTCGCGGACCCGCAGGTCGACCTGCGGCGGCTTCGGGCATTCCTCGGTCCGCGAGTCCCGGCCCTCCTCGTGCCGGCCGGTCTCGTGAGAGTCGAACGGCTTCCCCTGACCCCCTACGGGAAGGAGGACCGCGTCGCGCTGAAGGATCTCGGAGAGCCGGAGTGGTTCCGGAGTCCGTCTCCGGTTCCTCCCCGGACCGACCTCGAACGGGAGCTGGCCGTCGTCTGGAAGCAGCTGCTCGGGCGAGACGAGGTCGGCATCGAGGACGGCTTCTTCGACCTGGGGGGGGATTCGCTCCTCTGGGTCCGCCTCCAGGCCGAGGTACGTCGTGCACTCGGGGTGGAGGTGCCGTCGGACTGGGGCCCGGAGCCGGGCACGATCGCGGACCTGGCCGAGCGGCTCGAGGCTTCCAGTGGCCGGCACTCCTCGCTGGCGTACCCGGAACCCGCGATCGAAGCGATCCTCCGCAAAGAGCTGCAATGCCTGGCGGCGTGGCAGGGGGAGCGAACGCGGCCCGACGCGCTGATCGTGACGCACAACGCGTCCGGCGCCAGGCCCGGGCTTTTCTGGTGTTTCCAGGGCTTCGAGGAGCTGAGGGAGCTTGCGCGGAGCCTGGGTCCGGACCAGCCGGTTCACGGGCTGCGCTCCGGGTATCTCGTCATGGAGTACACGGAGGAAAACGTGAAGGGCCTGGCGATGCGATATGCCGGCGAGATCCAGGCCCTGCAGCCGGAGGGCCCCCTCTGGCTGGGAGGGAACTGCCAGGGAGGGACGATCGCCCGCGAGGCCGCTCTCCGCCTGCGCGAGGCCGGCCGGGTCGTCTCGAGGCTCTTCCTGATGGAGCAAGGCCGTTTCCCTCCCTACGACGGGCCGGTGGCGCTGATCTTCGGCCAGGAAAGCCACTTCAACCCCTTCGGGCGGTTTCCGGATCCGGAGGGCCTGTTCCGGTCGTCCTACCCGGCGGGCTACACGGTCGACCTGGTCCCCGGCGCCCACGGCCAGTTCTTCGGACCGCGGAACGTCGGTCGACTGGCGTCGGTCCTGGGGAAGCGCCTCGCCGGGAAGAGCTGAAGGCCGAGTCACACTCCTTTTTCGGCCATCAGGCGCGCCGTCGGCTCGTCGATGAGCTGGCTGGGCTCGACGGACTTCACCCGAAACCTCTGGCCGGCTTGTGAGCACCGAGGGTCGGCCTGAGAAACCACCTTGGCGTGCTCATCCCACCGGGGCCTGCGGGCGTCCGACCATCCTCCGCGACGGGGGGGCGTCAACAGCCTCATCCTCGTCCGCGTCTCGGGCGCGACCGGAGGTCCGTCCCCCGGAACCGCTACGGCTGCGGACCCGACATCGCGACGTAGGCGCCGTCGCCGCTCCCGGCCCCGGGGGCGGCTCCATCATTTACGACGGCGTAGGCGAGCCACGGCGCGCTCCCGACGACCCGCGCGACGCGGACCCAGCCGTTCGCGACGCCCTGCTGCTCCAGGAACCCGTCGAGCTGGCGCCAGGCGCCGGGACCGAGCACGACGACCTGCGGCTGGCCGCTCTCGGCGCCTCCCGCGTCGCCGTCGAACGCGCGGAGCTCGAGGGCGACGGGGCCCTCCTCGAAGAGGCCGGTGTTCACGAGCGCCACGTTCGTCCTCGTCCTGGCGTCCGCCTTCAGGCCGTGGAGGTACGTCTCGGTCGAGGCCATCTGGCTCTCGACGACGGCCGGCGTGAAGACCCCGACCCGGCCGCCGGCGCTCGAGCCGGAGGTCGTCCGGGCCGCGGCGAATATGTGGCCGTTCTGCGCGCGGCGCACCGTGAGGTGGAGGGCGCCGGCGTAGTCCGCGGCGCCGCGCGGGCCGATCGGAAGGTGCCACTTCCGGAGCTGCTCGATCGCGTCGGGGATGATGAGCTGCTTCTTCGGGTAGAGGATGAAGGTGACTCCGGGTGTTCCGGAGGTCCGCTCGCCGAACTGGAGGGTGAGGTAGGCCTCGAATCCCCCATTGTTGGCCAGGACGAGCTCGCTCGACAGCGTGGCCGTCTCGACCAGGACGGGGACCGTCATCCGTCCCCCGCCGAGGTCCGCGGGAGAGGGCGGGAGGAACGAGCCGTCGTGGGTCGTGTTGTCGTTCACGACGCCGTAGACCCCGAACGGGCTTCCCGGAATCAGCGGCTCGACCGTGACCCAGCCCTGGCCGGACACGCTCCAGTCGAGGACGCCCGAGTACTGGACCCAGCCGTACGGCGGGATCGTCTCCTCGTCCCGGATCACCTCGAACAGGTTCTCGGAGCCCTTGCCGTCGTAGGCCGTCACCTTGACCCGGACGGGCGCCGGCTGCGGGTTGAAGACCGCGAGATTCGATCGGTCGGTCGCGTTCGAGCGGAGGCCGAAGACCGTGAGCGGGCCGAAGCCGGTGAGGTGGGATGGCGGGACCGCCGCGTAGGCGAGCCCCAGCGTTCCCTCCGGCCCGGGCGAGGCGGCCGGCGTCGTCGTCCGCGCGGACGCGGCGACGACGGACTCGCCGTCGGCTCCGATGAACCGGACGATCAGCTGGCCGCCCTGGTTCCCTGCAGGGATCGGCAGGCCCTTCGTCCGGAGGAACGCGAGGACGTCCGGGATCACCTCCTGCTCGCCCGCCGCGAGAGGCTCGGTCACCTCGCCGGAGCCGGCCGGTCCGCCGAGGGAGACCTGGTAGCGGAGCGCTGCCGAGACCGCTTTCCTTCCCCGGTTCGTGAGCGTCACCTCGGTCGTGAAGCGCGCGGTGCCGGACGTGACGTCGAGGACGATCGGGAGGATCCGTACCGGCGGCAGGACGGCGAGGTCGAGGTGGAACGGGTTGCTCGGGATCCCATTCCCGTTCGAGACGACGACGGGACCCGAGGTCGCGCCCGCGGGCACGGTCGCCGTGACGGCCTCGTCGGTGAAGGAGACGTCGGTGGCCAGGACGCCGTTGAACGTGACGCCCGCGCTCCGCCGGAGCGCGCCGAAGCCGTGGCCCGTCAGCGTGACCGAGTCGCCCACGTTCAGCTCGCGCTGGCTCGCCCCGGTGATCACCGGCTCGTCGGGCGCGCCGGGAAGCTGGATCCAGGCGTAGGTGACGAACCGCTTCGCGTAGTCGTAGCTCATCCAGACGAAGCCCTTCATCGGGCCGTTCCAGTCGGGACCGTGCGAGTTCACCACCAGGAACCCGCCCCGGTGGTCCGGCGTCGTCCCGTACGGGTTGGCGTCGTCGTCGTACCCGACGATCGCCACGCCGTGTCCGGGCGTTCCCGTGATGAAGCCCGGGTCGAAGTAGGGGTTGTACGGGACGTGGCCGGGACCGTTGTCCGGGTAGTGCGGGTTCTCCGGGTTGATGTCGACCGAGAGGGTGTAGCCCTCCGCCAGCCAGGCCTTCGCCTGGTCGATCGGGTTCGGCGGAACGAGCGGGTACGTCGCCCCCATCCGGTTCCAGATGGCCGCATAGCCGCCCGTCCGGTACGGCTTGGCCGCCTCGAGCTGCGCCGGCGAAGGGTATTCCGTGATCCTCTCCGGGGTGAAGGGCAGCTCGGCCCAGTCGACCGAGCCCCAGACCCAGAGAGCCTGCTGCACCTTATCCGCGAACCCGACGCCACCGAAGCGGTAGCAGATCTTCGGGCTGAACCGGTAGCGCGGGTCGCCGAGGTCCCACTCGGGGTGGCGGAAATGCTTCTCGGTCTGGTTTCGCTGGTAGTAGCCCCCGGCCGTCGCGACGCAGCTCATCTGGTCGGGCTGCTCGATGACCGGGGGAAGCTCGCCCCGCCAGTCGACCCTCGGGGGGAGCCGCGTCCCGAGGAGCCTCGGGACCGGGGCGAGGGGAGCCGCCGCGCGGCGCAGCTCCGCCTCCTCGGGCGAAAGCGCAGGGGCCGGGGAGCAGACGTGACGGTGGCGCCTGTCCTCTGCCCGGGGTGCGGCGCCCTCGAGTGGGGGCGGGAAGAGGGTGGAGAGACCGGTCGCGATCACGACGAGGCCTGAGCGGAGACGAGAGCCGGGCCGATTCCTGTTCACGTTGTCGCCTCCTCGGGCTGTCGACCGTTGATCCCTGGCGGGGCGGACCTGCGAGGCCGCTCCGGGCGGATGACTCCGGGTATCTGGGGAAGCAAGACAGCGGCCACCTCGTTGGGGAGCTGTGAGGCGCTCGGCCGCGGCCTGCCCTCGCGGAAACGCGCGTCCTCCGTGCCAGTCCTGTCACGAGTGTCTCGGGGCGTTGCCAGTTCCGTCCTGGATTCGGCCCGAGGCCGCCGAACGGAGCCCGGTCTCTCGTGGCAGCCGAATTGCGTTCCTTAGTCAGTTGTCCGAGCGCCGGGCGCTCGAGGAATCGTCTCGAAACAGCCAGAGGAGGAGTCATCGTGAAAAAGGTTCCTTCGCTCGTGCTCGCCCTGACCCTCTCGCTCGCAGCTCCGGCCTCGGGAACGGGTGGACCTGGCAGAACCCGCTCCCCGCCGGGGCGCGGCTGAAGACCATCTGCCGCTCCCCGGGAGGCGACGTTCTCGCTTCGGGCCTCGACGGAGTCCACCTGAAGAAGGCGGGCGCCAGCTGGCAGCCGGTGACGGCGGACTACTCCCTCCGCACCACAGCTTCGTTCGTCGCCGCCGACGGAACGACGCTCGCCGTCGGCGCGGAGGTGGGCGCCGACTCGTACAGGCTCCTCGCCTGGAATGGCCGCCGCTGGAAGGCGCTCGGCGAGGTCGGGGTCCCCGTCGTCGCGCTGTGGGCGTTCTCGGCGAAAGACGTCTGGCTGGGGGGGACCGATCCGGGAACGGGGTACCCGGTCGCACTTCGCTGGAACGGAACGGACGCCGAGATGATGACGCTCGAGGAGACCGAAGGGGTCTCCGTCCGGTCGATCTGGGCCAGCGGCCCGTCCGACGTCTGGATGACGGCGGTGAAGAACGACAACGCGCTGGCGTCGCTCTACCACTGGGACGGCCAGACCTGGGCGAGGGAGGAGATCGAGACGGTGACGACGCCTCCTCCCTCCGCCGGGGTCGGGGCCGCTCAGCAGGTCCAGGGGCTCTGGGGCGCCGGTGCGGGGCGCCCGGTCCTCGCGGTGAGCTGCGGAGTGCACCATTGCGGCGGAAAGGGATTCCGAGTCTGGGAGCGGAGCGGTACCGCCTGGTCGGCGACCGAACCGGAGCTCGAGCTCTTTCCGACGGCCCTCACCGGGATGCCGAACGGCACCTTCGTGGTTGCGGCGAACGACTATGGCTCCGACGAGACGATGTTCGTCGTGGGAAAGGGCTCGGCCTGGACCCGCGAGCCTTCGGGCGTCACGCAGGAGGTCGACTTCCTCGCCTCGACCTCCACGGGCGAGGTCTGGGCCGTCGGGGGAGGCGGGGCCATCCTGTCGCGGAGCGCCGACGGATGGCGAAGCGAGCTCGTTGGGCGCCGGGACAATTTCGAGGACGTCCTGCGCCTCGCCGACGGCAGCATCCTCCTGGCCGGGGCCGACGCGGCCTCGGCGGAAGGGCGAATCACGCGGCGCAGCGTCGCGGGAGCCCTGACGACGGAGCTCGCCGTCCCGGACGGAAAGGTGGAGCGGCTTCGCGCCGGAGCCGACGGAACGCTCTGGGCGGTCGGAAACCATCGGAGCAGCTATCGTGGTTTCGTCTGCCGGAGCTCGGGCGGCCCGTGGAAGGTCGACTACGAAGTGACGGCCGACGTCCAGCTTTCGGATGTCGCCGGCACGGCCGAGGGAACCTGGGCGATCGGCACGGAGATTCCCGCGAGCGAAGGCGAGAGGGTGGGGCCGACTCACGTCCTGAAGCGGGCTGCGGACGGGAGCTGGGAAGACGAGGCGGCGCTCGGAGAGCACCTGATCGCGGAGTTCTTCCTTCAGCTTCCGGGGAAGCCTCTGATGTTCGTCGCGACGGAGGACGACACCGGGTTCGGCGGGATGGGAAAGGCGAAGGTCTTCGGCAAAGGGGCCGAGGGCTGGGAAGAGGTCGCCTCCGAGGACAACATCTTCTTCTCCGATGGCGCCGCCGGTCCGGGCGGAACGGCATACCTCTTCGGGCACGACAATTTCAACGGCACCGCGGCGATCTACGAATTCGACGGCGAGGATTTCGAGCGGATCGACGCCATCGGCGACGATTACGGCGCGACCTACCTCTTCCGCGCCTCGCAGCTCTCCCCGGACGACGTCTGGGTCACCGGCTTCAGCTCGAACCTCGGGCCGTTCTTCGTCCGCAAGACCCCGGCGGAAGACTGGCACGCCAGTAAGGAAGGACCGGTCACGGTCGTCTGGATGGCGATCGCCGCCGTCTCCGAGAACGAGGTCTGGGTAGCGGGGTACGACGGGACGCTGATGAAGTTCGACGGTGGCAGCGACGTCGCCGCCGGGCCCTCACCGGGGACCGCGGTCCTTCAGTCGTGGCACCGCTCGTCCGTGGGAGCCGACCTCTTCGCCTGGTACGGGATCCCGGCCGCGTTGAAGCCGGTGAGCGACTTCATGGACGTCGTCGCGAGCATCCCGTACGGGGGCGGGGGAACGTTCGAGTTCAACTGGGTCCCTACCACGGCCACGTCGACCTCCAGCCTCCGGCTGTTCACCGTCGAAGACCGCGCCACGGCCCGGCAGTTCTTCCTGGCGCCGAACTTCTCTCCGGCCCCGGAGTCGGCCTTCGAGATCCTCGGTCCGGACGGGAAGTCGCAAGGGCACGGCGTCCCCCTCTCGGCCGGAACGCGTTACACCATCCGTTTCGTCGTTCGCGACGGCGGCTTCACGCGCCACGACCTCGAACCACAACCCAAAGCCTACCGGGGAAGCGTTCTCCTGACGTCGTACTGAGAGCCGTCTCCCGTCGGCCCGCCGGAATAGCCACAGGATCGGTGTCCTGCGCCTGAGTTACGGCCGCGAGGGGTCGATCACTGTCAGGCCGTATCGCGCTGTGTCCATCGCCCGGGGGAGGTTCTCATCGAATCCCCACGGTTGAGGAGCCTCGAGGGTGCGGCCCGCCCTACGGGCACTGGATCAGTCCCTGCGCCTAGAGGCACCCGCCGCAGGCGGGATGCGGGGAGCCGGAGCAGTCCGCGCGGTTGTCGCCGGCCAGCTCGCAGGCGTTGCAGGAGATGCACGGCTCAGAGCACGGCGTTGAAGAGGAAACCGACGAGAAGGATTCCGGTCCCGACGACGCCGACGAAGACCGCGATGAGGCGCGGCGAGAGGACCTTCCGGAGGATGACCATCTCGGGGAGCGAAAGGGCGATGACCGACATCATGAACGCCAGCACCGTTCCGAGCGCGGCGCCCTTGCCGAGGAGGGCCTGAACGACCGGGAGGATTCCGGCCGCGTTCGAGTACATCGGGATGCCGATGAGGACGGCGAGCGGCACGGACCACCAGGCGCCCTTTCCCATGATCGCGGCCATGAAGTTCTCGGGAACCCAGCCGTGGATCCCGGCGCCGACGGCGATGCCGGCGAGGACGTAGATCCAGACCTTTCCGACGATCTCGCCGACCTGCTCGCGCCCGATCTCGAGCCGGCGCTCCCATCCGATCTTCTCCTCGGTGAAGGTTCCGGCCGGGCCTTTCATCGCGTAGACCCACGGCTCGACCCACTTCTCGAGCTTCAGTTTCCCGATCGTCCAGCCGGAGGTGAACGCGATCAGGAGGCCGGTTGCGAGGTAGAGCCCCGCGACCTTCCAGCCGAAGAGGCCGAAGAGGAGCGCGAGGGCGATCTCGTTGACCATCGGCGCGGCGACGAGGAACGAGAACGTCACGCCGAGCGGGACGCCGGCGGTGACGAAGCCGATGAACATCGGGACCGCCGAGCAGGAGCAGAAGGGCGTGACGATGCCGAGGAGCGAGGCGAGGACGTTTCCGGCCGTCTCGCGGCGGCCCGCGAGGAGGCTGCGCGTCTTCTCGGGCGTGAAGAAGCTCCGGACGATGCCGACGACGAAGACGACGAGCGTGAGGAGCAGGAGGACCTTCGGGACCTCGAATACGAAGAACTCGACAGCGGACGCCAGGTGCGTGCCGGGCGTCAACCCCAGGAGGCGGTAGGTGAAGAGCTTCGAGAAGGGGCCGTTGCCGATGTAGGCCCCGGCCCAGGCAGCGAGGGCGGCGACGTGGAGGAGGACGATCGCGGCGACCGGGCGGGCCGGAGGCGCGGCGGGAGGCGGAGCCGGCTCCGGACGGAAGGCGGGGAGGGCGATCTCCGCGGTCACGTCGCCTCCACGGGGGAAAGCCCCAGCTCCCGCGCGACGAGCGGCACGAGGACGCCGCGGATCTCGTCCCGGACGCGGCGGAAGACGGGGAGCGCGTCGTCTCCCGTCCCGGCGTGGACGGGGTCCTCGAAGGCGTGATGGACGGTCTTCTTCGCACCGGGGAAGACCGGGCACGTTTCCCGCGCCGAGTCGCAGACGGTGACGACGAGGTCGAACGGGAGGACCCGGAGCGTCTCGACCGACTTGCTCGCGTGGGACGAGAGGTCGACGCCCGCCTCGCCCATCACCTCGATCGCCCTCGGGTGGACGAAGGAGGGCTTCGTGCCGGCGGAGTGGACCTCGACGCGATCGCCGAGGAGGTGGCGGACCCATCCCTCTCCCATCTGGGAGCGGCAGGAGTTTCCGGTGCAGAGGATCAGGACGCGGGGCGTGCTCATGCGGATGCGGCTCCGTGGCCGGCCGCAGGGGCGAAGTATCGCCGCTGGAACCAGAACGCGACGTTCACGAGGCCGATCATCACCGGCACCTCGACGAGCGGCCCGATGACGGCCGCGAAGGCGGCCCCGGAGTTGATCCCGAAGACGGCGACGGCGACGGCGATCGCGAGCTCGAAGTTGTTGCTCGCCGCCGTGAAGGCGAGGGTCGTCGTCTTGCCGTAGTCGGCCCCGATCTTCCGGCCCATCCAGAACGAGGCGACGAACATCACGACGAAGTAGATGACGAGCGGGATGGCGATCCGGACGACGTCCATCGGGATCGACACGATGAGCTTTCCCTTGAGGCTGAACATCACGACGATCGTGAAGAGGAGCGCGACGAGGGTGATGGGGCTGATCGCCGGGACGAAGCGGCGGTGGTACCACTCCTTCCCCTTCAGCCTCACGCCGACGAACCGCGTTAGCGCGCCCGCGATGAACGGGATCCCGAGGTAGATGAAGACGCTCCTGGCGATCTCCGCCATGCTGACCTCGACGAGGCTTCCCTTCAGGCCGAAGAACGGAGGCAGCACCGTGATGAAGAACCAGGCGTAGACGCTGTAGAAGAGGACCTGGAAGACGCTGTTGAAGGCGACGAGCCCGGCGGCGTACTCCGTGTCTCCTTTTGCCAGCTCGTTCCAGACGATGACCATCGCGATGCAGCGGGCGAGGCCGATCATGATGAGGCCCGCCATGTACTCCGGGGTGTCGCGCAGGAAGACGATCGCGAGGACGAACATGAGAATGGGCCCGACGACCCAGTTCTGGAAGAGCGACAGACCGACGACCTTCCGGTCGCGGAAGACGTCCCCCATCTCCTCGTACTTCACCTTCGCGAAGGGCGGGTACATCATCAGGATGAGCCCGACGGCGATGGGGATGTTCGTCGTCCCGACCTGGAACGAGTTGACGAAGGACTCGGCGCCCGGGATGAGGCTGCCCGCGAGGACCCCCGCGGCCATCGCCGCGAAGATCCAGAATGTGAGCCAGCGATCGAGGAAGGAGAGCTTCTTGCCGACGCCATCGGGCATGGGGCGTTACCTCCTCAGCGAGTGAGCGGTCGAGGCGAAGGGATCGGGAATCAGGCTCGCGCGGGCTTGACCGCGCGGACGAAGGCGCTCCGGAACTTGCCGTCGACTTCCGGCCCGAGGGCGTCGACGTCGATCCCGGCCGAGGTGAGGAACTCGCGGGCGTCGTCCACCCGGTAGATCCGCGTCGGTTCGACGGTCACGTCCGTGAAGCCCGCGGCCGTCAGCTTCGCGACGTAGTCGTCTTCTTCGAGGGCCCCGGCGATACACCCGATCCAGAGCTCCACGCTCTTCTTCACGGGCGCGGGGATCTCCCCCTTCGTCACGACGTCCGACACGGCGAAACGGCCGCCCGGCTTGAGGACCCGGAACGCCTCCCTGAGGACCCGGTCCTTGTCCGCCGCGAGGTTGATGACGCAGTTGGAGATGATGACGTCGACGGAGTCGTCGGGGAGCGGGATCTCCTCCATCGTCCCCTTCAGGAACTCGACGTTCGTCGCGCCCGCCTTCTTCTGGTTCTCGCGGGCCAGGGCCAGCATCTCGTCGGTCATGTCGAGGCCGTAGGCCTTGCCGGTCGGGCCGACCCGCTTCGCGGAGAGGAGGACGTCGATGCCACCGCCGGAGCCGAGGTCGAGGACGACCTGCCCTTCCTCGAGCTTTGCAAGGGCGGTCGGGTTGCCGCAGCCGAGCGAGGCGTTCACGGCGGTCGTCGGGAGGAGCGCCTTTTCGTTCTCGGCGTAGAGGTTCGAGGTGATCGGGTCGCCCGAAAGGCCGGAGGCCGAAGGAGCCGGGCCGCAGCAGGACGAGGGCGCGGTGCCGCAGCAGGACGCGCTTCCTTCCGCTACCTGCAGGGCCGCCTTCCCGTATTTCTCTCTCACGATGTCGCGAATGCTCTCGTCGTTCATTGGGGTCTCCTTTTCATCAAGAATTCTCGATACGTAAGTCAAAAAAAGGAGTTTCAGCGCTTGCAGCAGGCAGCGGCCGAGGCCTTCGCCGCCTTAGAGAGCTCCTCGAGCGCGAGGCGGACCTCTTCGAAGGCCTCCGGCACGAGTGAGTAGTGGATCCAGCGCCCTTCGCGCCGGTCGAGGACGAGCCCGGCGTCCTTGAGCGTCTTCAGGTGAAAGGAGAGACGGGACTGCTGGGCGTCGAGGAGGCCGGTGAGATTGCAGACGCACTGCTCGCCCTGCCGAAGCGCCGCGACGATCCGGAGCCTCGTCGGATCGGAGAGCGCGTGGAAGAGGTCGGCGAGCCGGGCGGCCTGCCTGGCAGCCTCGAGAGCGGTGGGGCGAGCGGTTCGTGGGCGGACGGACGGAGAAGCCATCGGTTTCAATATATCCACGAATCTTGATATGTCAAGACTTCACCCTGGTCAGGCGAGAAAGACGAAGCGAACCGAGAGGTAGATGCCGACGGCGAGAAAGGCGACCCCCGTCACGCGACGGGCCCAGACCTCGAAGGCGCCGACTCTTTTCAGGGCGCTCGAGAGAGCCCGGGTGCCCCCCATCGCCACGAGGGCGAGGAGGACGACCGGGAGCGCCGTTCCGAGGCCGTAGACGACCGGGAGGACGACCTTCGACCCGTGCTGAAGAGAGAGGGGGACGAGGCTTCCGAAGAAGAGGGCGGCCGAAACGGGGCAGAACGAGAGGGCGAAAAGCGCCCCCAGGAGGGCCGCTCCCCCCGGGCCTCCCTCGGCTGCCTTCTTGCGAAGGTCGTCGCTTCCCGCGGCCGTCGAGAAGCCGAAAGAGATCAGACCGAGAAGGTACATGCCGACCAGGATCAGAAGCGGCCCGAGAGCCTTGTTCATGTAGCGCTGGAGAGCCTGCGAGAGCCCCGGGATGGAGAGGAGGCCGAGGACGACGGCCGCGCTCACCGCGGCGTAGGCGAGAGCCCGGCCGAGGGAGTAGGTGAAAGCCGACAGGAGGACCTGGCGCGGCCGGTCGACGCGCCGGGCGATGTAGGAGATGGCCGCGATGTTCGTGGCGAGAGGGCAGGGGCTGATGGAAGTCAGGATGCCGAGCCAGAGGGCCGTGGCCGCCGCGGGGGCGAGATCCGGGATCATGCCTTCGGGCGGAACGCCTGGACTTCCTTCTCGACGTAGCCCTGGAAGGCCGCCGGGTCGCCGAGGAGCTGCCAGATCTGGTCCAGGTTCTTCCAGCGGACCTCCTTGCCGTTCTTCACCTCGGAGACGACGACCGACTTGGTGAAAAGGCCGTAGTCCTTGACGAAGTGGCTGTTCTCGGGCTCGTCCAGGTTCAGGACACGCCAGACAACCCGCTTCTCGGCGATGGGCACCGCGAACCGACTCGTCATCGTCGCATTCGTGAGGTCCTCGATCTTCAGGCACGACGTGCAGCGTGCAGTGGCGCGGAAGTAGGTGACGACGACGGTCGCCGCCGGTTCGGTCGGCGGCGGAGCGACGACGGCCATGGCGACGGCTGTGGGCTCGTTCGTGTGGACGGAGGCGGACGCGACGGATGGCGCCGGCGGTTCGGCCACCCGAGTCGCTTCGATCGCCGCTACGGCGCGGGCGTGGCGAGTTTCCTTCACGCCGATCGTGACGGCGGTGACGGCGACGAAGGCGAGGAGGGCTCCGGTGAAGAGGTGCTTCTTGCCGATGCTCATCTCGAGCACTCAGGCCGAAGCGAGAATGCTGCGCAGCTCCTCGGCCTTCGGGATGCGGCCCGAGAAGAGGACCTTGCCCCCGAGGACGACAGCGGGGGTCGCGAGGACGCCAGCCTCCACCATCCGCTCCATGGATTCGTCCTTCACGACGTCGAACGGCAGCTTCTCCGTCTCGACGAGGCTCTGGACGGCGCGGAACAACTCTTTGCAGCGGGAGCATCCGGGACCGAGGACCTCGATCTTCCTGTGGGCGGGGGTGGTTTCCATGAGCGGATCCTTTCGTCTCGAGCGCGGTGCCCGGCGGCACCGGGTTGGCTTCGGTCGAGCACAAATCATAGATTCTTGATGCGTTCGTGTCCACCCCGTACCCTCACTCGAGGCGGAGTGGCGGGCGCTCGGACGGCGACCGGGGCGCCCGGCTTCGCCGTCCGTCACCGTTGCTTTGATGCCGCAGACGGAGTCGCAGAGGCCGCAGCAGGTGACAATCCGAGTCGCGGCGACGCCCGCGTGTCAGTCGTCCGCGACGAGCCCGAACTCGCGCAGCAGCACGCCGATCTGGGTCTTGTCGAGCTTCTTCATCAACAGGGTGCGCAGGAACGCCGGCCCCGGGAGGTCGATCTCCTTGCCGTCGCGGAGACGGCCGGTGGCGGCGAGGAGCGAGCGCAGGTCGTAGGTGGAGTGGAAGACCTCCGGCACGCCGCGCTCGACGTCGAGGAGTGTGTAGACGGCCTCCATCGGCGTGCGCACGGAATACTCGGTGGTGAAGACACAGTCGCGCTCCTTCGATTCCGCGAACTGGCCGATGAAGGCGAAATTGACCGCGCCCTCGGGTACGACGTCCGGCCGGTCACCGGCCTGGCGCGGCATGAAGAACGCGGTCACGTACGGCATCATTACCGGCACGGTCGTCGCGCCGGATGCGGCCAGCCCGGGGATGTCCTCGACCGGCACGCCCAGGTGGTAGAGCCATTCCTGGGTGATCTCCTCGCCCGTGCACTCCTGCATCCCCTTCTTCACATAGTCGCCGGGTTTCTCGACGAACAGCGCGTAGACCCAGACCACGATCTGGTCCTTGGGCTGCTCTTTGAAGTGCGGTTGCCGGTTCACCGTCCAGCTGAGAAGCCAGGAAGAGTCTCTCGCGGTCACGATGCCGCCCGTAACCACCTTTCCATTGAACGGATCGCGCCTGGCGATCTTCCGGATGTAGCTCGGGATGCGTTCATCGAGCGTGGTGACGGTCGCCGACTCCCATTTGGTCTCGGGGATGTGCGTGCCGAACACGTCCGGGTGCCCGAAAGCCGGATCCTTCGCAGCGATGCGCCGCCACAGATCCCACGCCGGCGCCGGTCCCTCGTCGAGCTTCGCCGGGGTGTGGTGGTCGCCGTTGTCGGAGTTCTCGGTGAGCGAGCCGATGGTCATGAAGACCAGGTCCTCGGGGCCGAGCTCGACGCCGCCTCCGACGCCGTCCCTCTGCCAGTGGATGCGGGTGGCCTGCTTGCGTCCGGGCGCGAGGTCGAAATCGACATCGGTGACCTCGGTGCCGTACTGGAACACCACGCCATTGTCCGACAGCCACTTGACCAGCGGCAGCACCATCGACTCGTACTGGTTGTACTTCGTGAACTTCAGCGTTGAGAAGTCCGGCATACCGGCGATCTGGTGAACGAAGCGATGGAGGTACAGCTTCATCTCCAGCGCCGAGTGCCACTCCTCGAAGGCGAACATCGTGCGCCAGTACAGCCAGAAATTGCTGCTGAGGAACTCCTCCCCGAACACCTCGCTGATGCGACGGTTCTCCATCTCCTCGCGGGTGGCCAGGAAGAGCTTGGCGATCTCCCTCTGCGCCTGCTCGCTCAGCGTGAACAGGCCGTCGGTACGCGCGTCCTCACCGCGATTCACGGTGGCGCGCTGCAGAGAGAAGTTCGGATCGTCCTTGTTGAGCCAATAGAACTCGTCGAGGACGCTGGCCCCGTCGATCTCCAGCGACGGAATCGAACGGTACAGATCCCACAGGCACTCGAAGTGCTCCTCCATCTCGCGCCCACCGCGGATCACGAAACCCTTTTTCGGCTCGTCTATTCCGTCCAGCGCGCCGCCGGGCAGCTGGTGCTGCTCCAGGAGGGTGATCCGGTTGCCCGGCATCCGGCCGTCGCGGACCAGGAAAGCTGCACCCGCCAGTGCCGCCAGGCTGGAACCGACGAACCAGGCCGTCTTGTTTTCCACGCCCTTCGGTTTGCGTGGGCGGGCGAAGGCCTCGTAGTTGCCGCTGGCGTAGTGAATGAGTCTCTCCTCTTGTCCGGTCCTGTCCCGCCCGGAAGCTGCCCTTCCCCTGGAGGCGAAACGGCAGCGGCCTGACGGTCCGCTCGGGGGCGCGGCTCAGCCCTTCGGCTCGGGCTCCACGCCGTAGAAGCCGTGGAGCCGGGTGCCCCAGGTGGTATCCACCATGTCGGGCCAGGTGTCCTTGTCGAACCCGGGTGCCTCGGCGAGCTTCGCCTTGGTGATCTCGAGGCGGAAGATACGGTCCGGCACGTTGAGTTTCATCGCCTTGAACGGAACCGCGTAGAGCTTGTTGCCGATCCCGAGGACTCCGCCAAACGAGATGACGCAGTATCCGACCCTGCCGGTCGTGAGGTCGACCATGAGCTCTTCAACCTTTCCGAGCTCGTCTCCGTGGTGGTTCTTGACGGCGCACCCCTTGAGGCTGGAGGCCGTGAGGACGATGGGTTGTGTCTCGACTGTGGTCGATGCCATGGCTTTCTCCTTCTTGCTCCGGCGGCTCACGCGCGACGAGCAGTTGCTGCACCGCAACAGCGGTGCCACGGGGCTCCGGACTGTCGGGCCGGGGCGTCGCCTGCCGTCGCGCCGGACAGGTGTCGTGCCTTCGGAGTCGAACAGCGGGTGGCGACCGACCGGGTCCCGGAGTGCCGCAAGGCCGTTAAACAGAGTGGGCTGTTGAAGTTCGCAGTGAGAGACGACCCCGGAGGAGGGCTCCCGTCGGGACAGGAGGCACATCGGTCGTCGTCCAGGGGCTCCTCGCGCTCTGGATGGCGCTCGTCGGTCCGCCGATTGAAAAGAGTTCATTCGAAGAGAGAAGGCGGGTCCGAAGGCCTACGCCGCCGAGCTGCTGCCGGCCGAGGTGAAGGGGACGGCATGGGCGTCCTCGCCGCGGTTGGGGGGGCCGGAACCCGTGAAGAAGGGAGAGTAGAATTCTCCATATACGGAGCCACCTATGGAGCTTTCGAAGAAGACGACGATCCTCTTCCCCCCGCCCCTCCACGAGCACCTCGTCCGTGTGGCCGCCCGTGAAGGGCTGAGTCTCGGCGAGCTCGTCCGCAAGGCGTGCGAGGAGGCGTACGGCCCGGTGGGAGGAGCCGACCGGCTCGAGGCGGCCGCGCGGATCCGGTCCCTCACGCTCCCCGTTGCGAGCGTGGCGGGGATGAAGGCCGAGTCCGTCGCTGCGCCCAAGAGGTTGCCCCGTTGATCCTCGTCGACGCGAACGTCCTGATGTACGCCGCGGGAGCGCCGCACCGACTGAAGCGCCCCTCCGCGGACCTCCTCGACCGGATCGCCCGCGGAGAGGTGGACGCGGTCATCGACGCGGAAATCCTCCAGGAAATCCTCCACCGCTATCGGGCGATCAATCGATGGCAGGATGGCCGGCAGCTCTACGACCTGGCCCGGGCCTTGTTCCCCGGCATCCTGCCGGTCACGGCCGAGGTCCTCGATGGGGCGCGTCGTCTTCTCGATGCCCACCCCGAGGCGAGCGCCCGCGACGCCGTCCACGCCGCCGCCTGCCGCGTCTACGATGCGGAGGCAATCTGCTCGTGGGACCGGGACTTCGACCGGTTCGAGGGCCTCCGGCGAGTGGAGCCGGGCGAGGTCGCCTGACGTCGCTTCGAGGCGGTCACGCAAGGGGAGAAGACCGACCGGAAGGAGAAGCCGGGAGCCGCCGCCCGGGGCGAGATCCGGCGGAGTGAACGGCGGGAGGAGCGGGCCACGTGGACCGTCGGGAGCAGAATTCCACGAGGAGCCCTGCCATGAGCCTTCCCTCGCGAATCGTCCTTCCTCTCGCCGTCGTCCTTCTTCTGGCGGCGGTTTCCGCCACCGCCGCTCCCGTCCCGGCCGTCGTCTCGCCGGCCTGGCTCGCGGAGCAGCTCGCTGCAGCCCCCGTGACCGTCGTGGTGATCGACGCCCGGCCGAGCCTGAAGGCGTACCTCGCGGCCCATCTCCCCGGCGCCCAGCCGCTCGTCGTCGACAGCACCCGCTCCGCCTCGGGAGGGGTCCCCGCGGTGCTCTTCCCCTGGGAGACGCTCCACCTGGTGATCCATCGCCTCGGCATCTCCCGTACCACCCCGGTCGTCGTCTATGCCGAGCAGAGCGACATCGACGCCACGTACGTGGCCGACGTCCTCCGGATCTCGGGGGTCGCCCAGGTGTCCGTCCTCGACGGAGGGTTCGCGCGCTGGACCGCGGAGAAGCGTCCGGTGACGACGGAGCGCAAGTTCGTCTCCATCACGAGCGACGCGCTGGTGCCGGACGCCAGGTCGCTCGTCGGCCTCGAGGAGGTGCTCGCGGCCGTCGAGAAGAAGAGCGCGCTTCTCCTGGACGTGCGACCGGCCGAGTCCTGGGCGGCGGGGCATATCCCCGGTGCAAAGCACCGGTTCTGGGCCGGCGACGTCGTCGCCGCCGGACAGCCCGGGGCCGGGACGTTCCGCGCCGACGTGGACATCCGGGCCGACTTCGAGGCGCTCGGAATCACGAAGGAGACTCCGGTCATCGTCTACTGCAACTCGGGGCACCAGGCGTCCGAGGCGTTCTTCATGCTGAAGTACCAGCTCGGGTATCCGAACGTGAAGCTCTACCTCGGATCCTGGATCGAGTGGTCGATGACGCCCGGAACGCCGAAGGAGGTCGCTTCACCCGCGGCCACGGCGGCCCCTGCGAAAGGCTGACGGGCCGGGCCAAAGCGCCAGTTCGACTCGCCACGAATCGAGGGTTCTCGATTTGTGGTTCTGCCCCCTCGGCGAACAGCCGCCGCCGCCCAGAGGTCGGCGTGGCACCCGGGCGCCCGAAACCGTCATAATCGGCCGATGGGCCAGGGCGTGAGCAGATGACCGCCTCGTGGCGGATCCAGGCGGCGGCCGAGTGACCCTCGACGTCCGGACGCTCGTCGTCCTGCTCGCGGTCGGGCACCTCCTCCAGATCGTCGTCCTGTCGCTCCAGTACGCGGTGTTCCGGTCCTACAAGGGCATTGGCTGGTGGCTCCTCTGGTCCGGCTCCGTGGCCGCGGGGGTCGGTTTCATGCTCCTGCGCCAGGTGCCGGGCCTCCGGGTGACGGCGATCCTCTGCCAGAACGGGTTCCTCGTCTTCGGGGTGGCGTGCCTCTACGTCGGGCTGATGAGGTTCCACGAACGGGAGACGAGGCGGCTGCTGGTCGCCGCGATTCTCGTCCTCTACTCGGCGGGCATCTCTTTCTTCCTCCTGGTCGTGGACGACATCGACGCCCGCTCGGCGATCATCGGCACGACGCTCTCCGTCATCGCGCTCGTGACGGCCTGGGACCTTCGAGCGGCCAGGGCGGGCGCCACGCGCGTCACGGCGTCCTTCCTCTGCCTGGTCCTCCTCGGGCACGGGCTCTTCTTCGCCTGGCGGGCGGGGATGATCCTGGCCGGGGCGAGCACGGCGGACGTCTTCAGCACCTCGGCCTTCAACCTCGGTCCCTACGTGGACGCCTTCATCGTCAGTAACCTCCTCACGTTCGGCCTCATCCTCATGGTCAACCAGCGCTCCCACGCGGAGCTGAGGGAGGCCAGGGACCACTTCATGCTCCTGTTCGAGACGAGCCCCGACGCGGTCCTGATCACCCGGGCCGACGACGGTTTCTGCCGGAACGTCAACGTGGGGTTCGAGGTGCTCTCCGGCTACCGTCGGAACGACCTCCTCGGGCGGTCGACGCTGGACCTCGGCCTCTACGCCGAGCCCGCCTCCCGCGACACGGTCGTCGCCGAGCTTCGGGCGAGGGGCTCGGTGAGCAACGCAGAGATCGTTTTCCGGCGGAAGGACGGCAGCCACTTCGTCGGGAGCATGTCGGCCCGGGTCATCCAGCTGGGGGACGTGCCCCACGTCATGAGCGTGACGCGCGACGTGACGGAGCAGAAGAGGGTCGAGGAGGAGCTCGCCCGGAACGCCGTCGAGATCCGGGAGCTGAACGCCGGCCTGGAGAAGCGCGTGGCGGCCCGGACGGCGGAGCTGTCCGAGAAGAACCGGGAGCTGGAGTCGTTCGTCTACACGATCGCGCACGACCTCCGGGCGCCGCTTCGCGCCATCGACGGTTTCTCGGGAATCCTCCAGGAGGCGCACTCGGACCGGCTCGATCCGGAGGGGCTCCGGCTCCTTTCCCGGGTCCGGGCCGGGGCCGAGAGGATGGACCAGCTGATCCGGGACCTGCTCGAGTACGCCCGGGCCGGCACCGCGGAGCTTCGCCGGGGAGAGGTGAACCTGAGCGCGCTCGCCCGGGAGGCGTTCCAGGACGTCGTCCCCGGGGAGTCGCGGGGAGGAATCGATTTCGCGGTCGGAGACCTTCCGGCGGCCTTCGGCGACGCCGTCCTGCTCCGCGTCGTCTTCCACCAGCTTCTCGCGAACGCGGTGAAGTTCACGGCGTCCCTGCCGGAGAGGCGGATCGAGGTCCGGGCCGTCCGGGAAGGGGAGACCGTCTGGTACGAGCTCGCCGACAGCGGCGTCGGCTTCGACCCGGCCCACGTGGAGAAGCTCTTCGGGATGTTTCAGAGGCTCCACGCCCGGGACGGGTTCACGGGGACCGGGATCGGTCTCGCGATCGTGAAGCGGATCGTCGAGCGTCATGGGGGCCGGGTCCGGGCCGAAGGAGCCGTCGGGCGAGGCGCCACGTTTGCGTTTACGATTCCCCAGGCTGGAGGGGACGATGCCTGACAGCGTACGGATCCTCCTCGTGGAAGACGACGAAAACGACGCGGAGCTGGCCCTTCGGGCACTCTCGAAGGTCGGTGTTCCCGGCATGGTCGCGCACGCGCGAGACGGGGAAGAGGCCCTGGACTTCCTGCTGGGGCGCGGCGAGTTCCAGGGACGTCCGGGAGCCGAGGGGCTGAGCGTGGTCCTCCTCGACCTGAAGCTCCCGAAGCTGGACGGGCTGGAGGTCCTGCAGGCGATCCGGGCCGAACCCCTCACTCGGGACGTCCCGGTCGTCATGCTGACCTCCTCGATGCTGCCGTCCGACGTGGCGGCCTGCTACCGGGCCGGGGCGAACAGCTACGTGGTCAAGCAGGTGGAGTTCGCCGCCCACGCTCGGGCGCTCCAGGAAATCGCCGCCTACTGGCTGCGTCTGAACCTCGTCCCGTGACGCGGGGCACGATCCCTGACCCGGACGACGGCCTCCGGTCGGCCCCGGAAGGCCGAGGCGCCGGGGCTGAGGTCGAATCGCGCTCGCCCGGCCTGACCGAGGTCCTCGACCTCGTGCGCCGCGCCCGCCGGTTCGACTCGTCCGGCTACTGCCTCTCTGTTCTCGCCTGTCGCGTGGACGACCGGATCGCGGCCGCCGGAGCGGGGGGGTACGGGGACTACCTGAACCTCCTCGAGTCGTCGCCGCGAGAGGTCGACGCCCTCGTGGAGGCGCTGACCATCAAGGTGAGCAGCTTCTTCCGGGACCCGCTCGTCTTCGAGTTCCTCGGCGAGGTCGTCCTCCCCTCCCTCCTCGTCGAAAGACCGGAAGCCGCGGATTCGGGCCTTCGCATCTGGTCTGCCGGTTGCTGCAACGGGGAGGAGCCGTATTCGGTCGCAATCCTGCTCCGTGACCTCGCCCGGCGCGTGCGCGAGCCGGTCGACGCGAGAATCTTCGCGACCGACGTCGACGAGAACGCCCTCGCGCGCGGCCGCGAGGCCCTCTACTCCCGCGAGAGCCTCGCGAACGTGCGGCTCGGGCTCCTCGAGTCGTCGTTCGCGCCGGAGGGGGAGCTCTACCGGGTGATCCCGGAGATCGCCGGCACGGTGAGGTTCTCCCTTCACGACCTCGCCGGTCCGGGGACGGCCGCACCCTCCGAGAGCGTCTTCGGCTCGTTCGATCTCGTCCTCTGCCGAAACGTCCTCATCTACTTCGAGGCCGAGCTTCAGCAGCGTGTCTTCGAGAGGCTCTGCTGGTCGCTCGCGCCAGGGGGATTTCTCCTGCTCGGCCCCGCCGAAAGGCTTTCCGGCCCCTGGGCCGGCCGCCTCCGCCCGGTCGACGGCTGCGTCGGTCTCTACCGCAAGCCCGCCCGCAACGGAAGATCCTTCGAAGGGAGCCCGCCATGAAGCTCCGCATGCCGTTCCGGACCATCCGGGGCCAGCTTTCCATCCTGTTCCTCCTCGTGGCGGCCGGGCCGCTCCTTCTGTTCGGCCTCCTGGCATTCCAGAAGCGGGTCGACGCCATCAAGGGCCAGGCGCTCGAGAAACTCACCTCGGCGCGGGACCTGAAGATCCGGCGGATCAACGACTGGATCGACGAGGTCACGGGGGACCTCGAGACGATCTCCGTCAATGCCCGCAACGCGCTCCTGCCGGAGGGAGCCCTGCCGCTGGACGTGAGCGAGAGAGCCCTCGGGGAGCTGCGGGCCCACCTCGTCAGCTTTACGCAGTTTCACTCGGGGGTCTCGAGTCTCGCCGTCCTGGACGCGTCGTCGGCGAGGGTCCTCGTCGCGACGGCGGTGGAATCCGAGGGGGAGGTCCGGTCCGACAGCCGGAGCTTCACCGAACCCGTCCGGACGCGGCGACTCCACATCTACGACGTTCATCATTCGAAGCTCACCGGCAAGCCCCGGATGACGTTCTCGGTCCCCGTCCTCCTGCCGGGACCGAGCGCCCCCGTCGCCGCCGTCGTCGTCGCCGACATCGACCTGAAGCTCCTCGACGACCTCCTCAACGAGCGGACGGGGCTCGGGGAGACCGGAGAGACCCTCATCGTCAACCACGACGCCGTTGCGGTGAACGATGTTCGCTGGGCCCCCGGTTCGCGGCTCCGTTTGCAGATCGGCGCGGCGCCGGCGGTTCTCGCCTCCCAGGGGAAGACCGGTGTCGTGGAGGCGCCCGACTACCGGGGCGTCCTCGTCCTGGCGGCCTACGGCTACATCCCCCGGACGGCCTGGGGATTCGTCGCCAAACAGGATCTGGAAGAGCTGTACGCGCCGGTCGCGCACCTCGAACGGGCGCTCCTGGTCCTCGTCCCGGCCTGCCTCGGTCTCGTCGGAGTGCTGGCGGTCCTCGTCGCGGGCTATTTCTCCAGGCCGCTCGCGGAGATGAGGTCCGCGGCAGAGGCCTTCGGCCACGGCGACCTCTCGGCTCGCAACGACGTCGACCGCAGCGACGAGCTGGGAGAGCTTGGGCGGGCGTTCAACGCGATGGCGGACTCCGTAGAGGCCGAGCACACCGTTGCCACCGGGAATCGCGACGTGATGGAGGCGATGGTGGAGCCGGCGACGGTTGCGCAGTTCTGCAGCAGCCTCCTCCCCGTCGTCGTCCGGGTGACGCGCTCCGACCTGGGGGCGTTCTACCTTCCGACGGGCGACGGCCGGCTCATCCCGGCCTCGTCGGTGGGTCTCTCGGCGGAGGCGCTCGGGCCGTTCGACCTGACGCGGCTCGAAGGAGCTCTCGGGGAGGCGGTCGCCTCGGGAAAGGTGACGCACGTTCGCGGGATCCCGGAGGACACCCGCTTCACGTTCCGGACGGTGGCCGGAACGGCCGTGCCGCGCGAGCTGCTGACGATCCCGGTCGTGGTCCAGGAAAAGCTCGTCGCCGTCCTCGCGCTGGCATCCCTGCGCGAGTACCCACCCGAGGCCCTCGCCATCGTCGACAAGTCGCTCGTCGCCTTCGGCTTCGGCTTCTCGAACATCCTCGTCGGAGAAGAGACCCGAACCCTGGCCGGTGAGCTTTCGGCGCGCAACGCGGAGCTGACGGCCCAGGGGATGGAGCTTTCGGCCCAGGCGCAGGAGCTGGCGAGGCAGTCGGCGGCGCTCAGGGACCAGAACGTCGAGCTCGAGGCCCAGGCGGCCCAGGTGGCCGAAGCGAACCGGATGAAGAGCGAGTTCCTCTCCAACATGAGCCACGAGCTGAGGACTCCCCTCAACTCGGTCCTCGCCCTTTCCCGCGTTCTCCAGATGCGGAGCCGGGACCGCCTGACCGCGGAGGAGGCGGGCTACCTCGAGATCATCGAGCGGAACGGGAAGCAGCTCCTCTCGCTCATCAACGACGTCCTCGACCTGGCGAAGATCGAATCCGGCCGGGCGGACGTCCTGCTCGAGGAGGTGGTCGCGGCCGAGAGGATCCGCGCGATAGCGGAACCGCTCGAGCCGATCTGCCGGGAAAAGGGGATCGGGTTCGTCGCGAACGTCGAGGAGGGGCTTCCTCCGCTCGTCACCGATACGAAGCGTTTCCACCAGATCCTCCAGAACGTGATCGGCAACGCCGTGAAGTTCACCCGCGAGGGGAGCGTGACGGTCACGGCAGAGAGGCGTGGCGGCGAGCTCGAGATCGTCGTGGCCGACACCGGCATCGGGATTCCGGAGAAGGATCTGCCGCACATCTTCGAGGAGTTCCGGCAGGTCGACGGGACGACCTCCCGTTCCTTCGAGGGGACGGGGCTCGGCCTGGCGATCGCGTCGCGGTCCGCGCACCTCCTCGGGGGGCGCATCCGGGTGAGGAGCGTCCCCGGGGCAGGGTCGACGTTCACGATCTCGCTCCCGTTCTCCCCGGCCCCGGCGGGTGACCCCGCGGCGCACCCGGCAGACCGGGCCGCCGCCGCCGCGTGGAGGGCAGACGGGCGAAGGACCGTTCTCGTCGTCGACGACGACCCCGAGGATGCGGCCCTCGTCGCGGCCCACCTCTCGCGCGAGGGTTTCGCCACGCTCGTCGCGCACGGCGGGCGCGAGGCGCTCCGCCTCGCCCGGGAGCACCGGCCGTTCGCGATCACGCTCGACATCCTGATGCCCGAGATGGACGGGTGGGAGGTTCTCCAGGCACTGAAGGCGAGCCCCGAGACCGCGGCGATCCCGGTGATCGTCGTGTCCATGTCGCCCGACCGCGAGACGGGCCTGGCACTCGGGGCGGTTGGGGTCGTCGCCAAGCCGGTCGACCCGGCGGTCCTCGTCGCCGAGCTCTCCCGGGTGGCGCCCGCCCCCGCGTCGATCCTCGTCGTCGACGACGACGAGAGGGACCGGACGTCCATGGCCGGCATCCTCGAGTCCGCGGGTTACGAGGTCCGCCTCGCCGCGAGCGGCACCCAGGCGCTCGCGCTCGCGGCCGAACGGGTGCCCGACGCGATCACTCTCGACCTCGTGATGCCCGGAATGAACGGCTTCGAGGTACTCGAGGCGCTCCGGTCCGAGGTCCGGACGCGGCGGGTCCCGGCGGTCATCGTCACGGCGCGGGATCTGTCGGCTGCGGAACGCGAGCAGCTGCGGGGCAAGGCCGCCGCGGTCCTCGAGAAGAGCTCCCTCTCCGCGGGCGACCTCCTCGCGGAGCTGGGCGGGATCCTCGCGCGGATCGGGCGGGAGGCGAGGGGGCCGGATTCGACGGCGATCGGGACGCGGGGCGGCGGGAACCGCCTTCTTCTCGTGGAGGACAGCGAGCCGGCCATCGTGCAGATCCGGATGGTCCTCGAAGCCGAGGGCTACCTCGTGGACGTCGCGCGCGGGGGCCGGGAGGCGCTCGAGCGGATGCGGACGAACCCGCCGGACGGGATCATCCTCGACCTGATGATGCCGCAGGTGGACGGATTCACCGTCCTGGAGCGGATGAGGGGAACGCCGGCGACGGCGCACACGCCGGTCCTCATCCTGACGGCCAAGGACCTGACGCGCGAGGAGCTCGGGCGGCTGAGCGCCAACCACGTCCACCAGCTGATCCGGAAGGGGGACGTCGACCGGGACGAGCTGGCCGCCGCCGCGGCCCGGCTGCTGGGACGCGAGGGGCCTGCGCGGAAGGCGGTCCCCTCTCCGGCGGCCGGGTCCGTTCGTCTTCCCATCCCCCGCCGCCGCCGCGGGGACGCGAAGGTCGCGAGGGTCCTGGCGATCGAGGACTACGCGGACAACCTGGCGACGCTCCGGGCGATCCTGAAGGATCGCTGCGTTCTCCTCGAAGCGGTGAACGGCGAGGAAGGGATCCTCGCGGCCCGGACGCAGAGGCCCGACCTGATCCTCCTCGACATGTCGCTGCCCGGGCTGGACGGCCGGGGCGTCGTCGCGAGCCTCCGGTCGGACCCCGCGACGCGCGACCTTCCGATCATCGCCCTGACCGCCCACGCGATGAAGGGCGACCGGGAGGCGTTCCTCGCCGCCGGGTGCGACGGCTACCTCGCCAAGCCGATCGACGTGGAGGGCCTCCTCGCCGCCGTGGAAGAATGGACCGGGCCGCGGGAGAGGCCGGTGGAAGGATGAGCCGATGAGGATCCTCGCCATCGACGACAACGCCGACAACCTCGTCTCCATCGAGGCGCTCCTCCAGAGCTGCATCCCCGGCTGCGAGACGGTGACCGCCCGCTCGGGGCCGGAGGGAATCGGGAAGGCCAGAGAGTTCCAGCCCGACACGATCCTGCTCGACGTGCGGATGCCGGGGATGGACGGATTCGAGGCCTGCCGGCTGCTCAAGGGCGATCCGGCGACGTGCCACATCCCGGTCGTCTTCCTGACGGCGCAGCAGGGCGACAGCCAGAGCCGCGCCCGCGGCCTCGAGCTCGGGGGGGACGCCTTCCTCACCAAGCCCGTGGAAACGGCGGAGCTGACGGCGCAGGTCCGGGCGATGGTGAGGATCAAGAAAGCCGAGGACGCCCTGCGGGCCGACAGGGCCTCGCTCGAGAGGGCCGTCGAGGAGCGGTCCGGGGCGCTGCTCGAGAGCGAAAAGGCGCTCCTGGCGCAGCTCGACGAGCTGCGTCGCTGGCACGAGGCGACGCTCGGGCGGGAGGACCGGATCCTCGAGCTGAAGCGCGAGGTGAACGAGCTCCTCGCCGCGGCGGGCCAGGCTCCGCGTTACGAGAGCGCGCTGGAGGTGGCGGGGAGGCTGCGGACCGATGGTTGATTCCGGGTTTCTCGCGCTCGTACAGAACGCCTCGCTCCTCCTGGCGATGGCCCTGGTCTACGACCTCGCGACGACGCGCCTGAAGGCCCGCCAGAGCCGTCTCCGCCAGGTTTTCGTCGGGCTCGTCCTCGGCGGCATCGGGGTGGCGGTGATGCTCTCCTCGTGGCCGCTCGAGCCCGGGATCGTGTTCGACACGCGCTCGATCCTCCTCGGGGTGGCGGGCCTCTACTTCGGGGCGGTGCCGACCGTCGTCGCGATGGCCGTCACGGCGGCCTTCCGGGTCTGGATGGGAGGGGCCGCGGTGGTGACGGGGGTCTCGGTCATCATGGCGTCCGGAAGTATCGGCCTCCTCTGGCGCCGCCGCCGCCGGTCGCGCCTGGCCGATCTGGGGTGGGCCGAGCTCTACGGGCTCGGGATCTCGGTTCACCTGGCGATGCTCGCAATGATGTTCCTCCTGCCGTGGACGAGCGCCATTCGCGTCCTCTCCCGCATCACGCTGCCCGTTCTCCTCATCTACCCTCCCGCGACGGCGGCGCTCGGGCTTCTCCTGTCGAACCGCCTGAGGCGGGAGAGGAGCGCGGGAGCGCTTCGCGAGAGCGAGGAGCGGCTCCGGGCGACGTTCTACGGGATCGGCGACGGCGTCATCGCGACCGACGCCGAGGGCCGCATCTCGAGGCTCAACCAGGCCGCCGAGGCGCTCACCGGCTGGACGGAGGGGGAGGCCGCGGGCAGGCCCGCCGGCGAGGTCCTCCGGCTCCTCGACGAGACGACGCGCGAGGCCGCCTCGGACCCGATCGGGAAGGTGCTCGGCGGAAGGGAGGCTGGAGTCCTCGGAACGAGAACGGTCCTCGCCGTCCGGGAGGGCGCCGAGCGGCCGATCCGGGCCAGCGTCAGCCCGGTCTTCGGTTGCGACGGCGGCGTCGCGGGCTCCGTGGCCATCCTCCGCGACCAGACGGCCGAAAGGGCGAGGGAGGCGGCCTACCGGGAGAGGGAGAGCCTCTTCCGCGCCGTCTTCGACCAGGCCGCCGTCGGGGTCGCTCACGTGGAGACGGTCACCGGAAGGTTCCTCAGGGTCAACCAGCGCTACGCCGACTTCGTCGGCTATTCGACGGAAGAGCTGGCGGCCCTCCGCTTCCAGGACGTCACGCATCCGGAGGACGTCGCTCGCGACGTCGCGAGGATGGACGAGCTCGCCGCCGGCCGGATTTCCGAGTTCACGGTCGACAAGCGCTACCTGCGGAAGGACGGAAGGGTCGTCTGGGGGTCGCTCGCCGTCTCGCCGATGTGGGCGTCCGGCGAGTCCCCCAGGACGAACATCTCGATGGTCCTCGACATCACGGAAAAGAAGCGCGCCGAGGAGGAGGCCCGGGTGGCCCAGGCCAAGATGAGCCGGCTGCTCGTCGAGGCGGACCGGTCCCGCCAGGCGCTCCTGAGCGTCGTGGAGGACCAGAGGGCGGCCGACGCGGCGCTCCGGCAGAGCGAGCAGCGGTACCGCGACCTGAGCGTCGAGCTCGAGAAGCGTGTCCACGAGCGGACGGCCCAGCTGGAGGAGGCGAACAAGGAGCTGGAGGCGTTCTCCTATTCCGTGTCCCACGACCTGCGTGCGCCCCTCCGCGCGATCGACGGCTTCTCGAGGATGATCGTCGAGGACCACGGGGGGAGCCTCGATTCCGAGGGGCGTCGTCTCCTGGGCGTCGTGAGCGCGAACGCGCGAAGGATGTCGCAGCTGATCGACGACCTCCTTCGCCTCTCCCGCCTCGGCCGCAGCGAGATCCGGCTCGCGTCGATCGACATGGCGGCTCTCGCACGGACGGCGTTCGAGGATGTCATCGGGGATCCGGGAGCCCGCGAGCGGATCGACTTCCGGGTGGGGGAGCTCCCGCGGGTCGAGGGAGACCCGGCGATGCTGCGGCAGGCCTGGATCAACCTCCTGTCGAACGCCGTGAAGTTCTCGGCGGCGCGGGAGAGGGCGGTCGTCGAGGTCGAGGGGCGGGTCGAAGGCGGAGCCGCGGTTTTCAGCGTGAAGGACAACGGCGCGGGGTTCAACGCGGCCTATTCGGCGAAGCTCTTCGGAGTGTTCCAGCGCCTTCACGGACCCAACGAGTTCGAGGGGACCGGAGTGGGGCTCGCGCTCGTGAAGCGGATCGTCCTTCGGCACGGCGGCCGGGTCTGGGCGGAAGGGGCCGTGGGGCAGGGAGCGACGTTCTCGTTCTCCCTGCCGGTGGCGTAGCGGGAGGACCGGCCGGCGCGCACTGCGCGCGACTCGAAGCGCGGCGGGCGCGGATCGGCGATCATCCGTCGCCGTGTCCGCGCCCTTCCCCTTCGCCGACCGTCCCCGCCTGTTCGGTGTCGCCGTGTCGCACTTCCAGGTGGAGGGGGGCGACCCGTGCGACTGGACCGACTGGGAGACGGCAGGGAAGACTCGTGGCGGCCCGTGCGGCCGGGCTGCGGGCTCGTGGGAGCGGTACGAGGAGGATGCCGAAGCGGCGGCCGCTCTCGGTGCGAATGCGTTCCGCTTCTCGGTCTCGTGGAGCCGTGTGGAGCCGCGCCGCGGCGAGTTCGACGAGGCGGCTCTCGAACGCTACGGACGCCTCGTCTCGCGCCTCGACGCGCTCGGGCTCGAGCCGGTCGTCACGCTCCTTCACTACACCCACCCGCGCTGGTTCCACGCCGCGACCCCCTGGACCTCGACGGCTTCCGTCGACGCCTTCGCCCGCTTCGCGGCGCGGACGGCGCGGGCGCTCGGGCCGAAGGCCCGCTGCTGGACCGTCCTGAACGAGCCGCTCGTCCTCGTCCTCGGCGGCTTCCTCGACGGGCAGGTCCCGCCAGGGATCTCGTCCCCGCGCGACGCCGCCCGGGCCCTTGACCACCTCCTCGCCGCGCACGAAGCGGCGGCCGCCGAGATCCGCGCGGCCGTTCCTGGCGCCGCCATCGGGATCGCGCACAACATGATGGGTTTCGTCCCGGAGCGGGCGAGGAATCCGTTCGACCGCGCGCTCGTGGGCGTCGCCGACCGCTTCTACAACCGGACGCTCCTCGACGCCTTCGGCGAGGGGCGCTGGAGCGCCTACCTGCCGCCTTTCACGCGGTTCACCGGGAGGCGGCCCGGGCTTCCCGCCTCGCTCGACTTCTTCGGCGTGAACTACTACTCGCGGCTTCACCTGAAGTTCCTCGGCGACGGCGGGCGGATCGGCTCCTTCGCCTATCGCGATCCGCTCGGCCGCGGTCTCACCGACAACGGATGGGAGGTCGTCCCCGAGGCGTTCCTCCCTCTCCTGCGCGTCGCGGCTTCGCTCGGCAAGCCGCTCCTCATCACCGAGAACGGCCTCGCCGACGCGGCCGACGCGAAGCGCTCCGCGTACCTCGAGTCCCACGTCGCCGTCCTGGCGGCGGCCGAGGAGGAAGGCCTCCCCGTCCACGGCTACCTCCACTGGTCGCTCGTCGACAACTACGAGTGGCTCGACGGCTGGGAGCCCCGTTTCGGCCTCCTCGAGCTCGACCGCGAGACCCTGGCACGGCGCGAGCGCCCCTCGGCAGAGACCTTCCGCCAGCTCGCGTCCGCCTACCTGGGGCCCGCTCCCGTGCGGGGCGGCCGCTGATTTAACAGCGTCGTTACGGTCCCCACACGCCGCCCTCAGCATCGGAGCCGATCGTCGGGTTCCGAAAAGGGGGGACTTCGGCATGCTGCTCGGCGACTTCCACATCCACACGACGTGGTCGGACGGCCGGCATTCGTTGCCGGAAGTCGTGGACCTCTTCGGCCGGTCCGGGCACGACGTCATCGCCATCACCGACCACGTCGTCAACTCCGACTCCTTCCTCGGAAAGGCGGCCCACCGGCTGCGCCTCTCCGTGACGAGGGAGAAGTGGGACGCCTACCGCTCCGAAATCGAGCGTGAAGCGCGACGCGCCTGGGACACCTACCGGATGCTCGTCCTGCCGGGCGTCGAGCTGACGCGAAACGGCATCACCGGCGGCCGCTCGGCGCACGCCCTCGCCCTCGGCCTCGACGACTTCGTCTCCGCGGACGGACGCGTCGAGGACGCACTCACCCGCGCCCGGGACGCGGGAGCCATCACCGTCGCCTGCCACCCGAACGAGCAGTCGGACTGGTTCGCCAACACGTTCTACCTCTGGAACCGCAAGGACGACGTCAAGGGGCTCGTCCACCTCTGGGAGCTCGCCTGCCGATGGGACCTCTTCCCCCAGGTCGGCAAGGCGGGCTTTGCCTTCCTCGGCAACAGCGACTTCCACCGGGCCCCGCACCTCTGGGCCTGGAAGACGCTCCTCGACTGCGAGAGGCGCCCCGAGGCGGTCCTCTCGGCGCTCCGGAAGGGAAAGGGGCTCGGGCTGACGCGCCTTCACGCTCCCGCCCACGCTCCCGTCCACGTCCCCTCGCCCCACCTCGAACCCGAGCCGTGCGAGGGGCTTCCGGGCTTCGCGAGGGCCTCGGCATGACGCCCGCCGCGCTCCTCCTCGCGGCCTTCGCCGCCCTGGGCCTCGCGATCACGACGCTGCCCGTCGCTCTCCTCTGGCGCCTGAAGAGGAGCCACCGCCCTTTCCGCCGCGGCCCGCGCGTGCGGGCCGGTCACCCTTCTTTCCCGCGGGCCGTTTCCACGGAGGGACGGCCGCGCCTCTCCATCCTTAAGCCGCTCCGCGGCCTGGACGACGGCCTCGAGGAGAACCTCGCGTCGTTCGCCGGGCTCCGTGGCGTCGACTACGAGGTCGTCCTCTCCGTGGCCGACCCGAAGGATCCCGCCCTCGACGCCGTCGCCCGCGTGAGGGCGCGCTTCCCCGAGGCCCCGTTCGTCCTCGTCGTCGGCGGCGCTCCCGCCGGACGGATCGGGAACCCGAAGGTCGAACGGCTCGTGGCCGCCGCGCGTGTCGCCCGCGGCGACCTCTTCCTCGTCTCCGACTCCAACGTCCGCGTCTCTCCCGACGACGTCGCGGAGACCGTCGCCCTCTTCGACGATCCCTCCGTCGGTTGCGTCTCGAACGTCTTCGTCGGCTCGGGCGCGCGCGACTTCGGGGCGGTCGTCGAGAGCCTCCACCTCCTGACGTTCGTCGTCCCCGGCAACGTCCTGGCCGCCTGGAGCGGAACGCCGTGCGTCGTCGGCAAGTCGATGGCGCTGCCGAGGCACGTCCATGACCTCATCGGCGGTTTCGCGGCGTTCGGGGAGCTCCTGGCGGAGGACCAGGCGATCGGCCTCGCCGTCGCCGAGGCCGGTTTCCGCGTCGTCCTCTCGCCCGTCGTCATCTCCAACGTCATCGAGCGCCGGACCGTCGCCCGCGCCCTCGACCGCCAGGTGCGCTGGGGAAAGATCCGCTACGCGTTCTCGAAGTCCCTCTTCGCGGGCGAGCTGCTGATGAACCCCTTCCCCGTCGCGCTTCTCGCCGCATTCCTCGCCGTCCCGGGAGGCTCGCCGTGGGCGGGGTCGGTCTCATCCCTGGCCTTCGTCGCACTCCTCCTTCGCGTTCTCCAGGCGAGCCTCCTGGGCCGGATCTGCTGCTCGCCCCTTCGCCCCGTCGAGCTTCTCGCGATGCCGCTGAAGGACCTCCTCCAGATCGCGACGCAGGCCGTCCCGTTCTTCTCGAAGGAGGTCGTCTGGCAAGGGCACCGCGCCCGGATCGGGAAAGGGACGGTGCTCGTCGAGGTCGAGCGGCCGCGACTCCTCGAAGCGGCTGGAGCGGTCGGCCCTTAACACCGGCTTCACGGCATCCTCACACGAGGCCCTTCAAGCCGTCCGTACCATCGGGAGTGGAGGAGCCTCACATGACTCTCTCTCCGGTGGGGGCCCGTACACGGCTCGCGGCTCTCGTGTCTCTCTCTCTCCTTCTCGTTCCCGCCTGTGCCCGTCGCGAGTCTCCTTCGGGCGACGCGGCACCCCCCGTCCCGAAGGACGCCGTCGTCGTCAAGGTCTCCTACGGCTCCGAAAAGAAGGGCTTCCTGACCGACTCGATCGAGGCCTTCCACGCGTCGAACCCGAAGAGCGCGGGAGGGAAGCCGATCCGGATCGAGGCCGTGGCCGAAGGTTCGGCGGAATCGATGGAGGCGATCCTCGCCGGGGAGAGCGACGTCCACGTCTGGTCGCCGGCGTCGAGCCTCCTCGTCGACGTCCTGAACGCGCGCTGGGCCGAGAAGCAGGGGCTCGGCGGCGGCAAGCCGCTCGCGCCCGAGATCGCCGAGCTCGAGACGCTGGAGACGGCCCTCAAGATCCTCGCGCAGGAATCCGCGGCGCTCCTCGCTCCGGGCGAGGTCGCCGCGCGCCTCGACGAGCTCGTCGCGGGAGCCGAGGCGGCGGGGGAGACCGTCCGCGAGATCGAGGAGCTCTCCCGGCAGGGGGAAGCCGCGCAGCGGCAACGGGTGACGCTCCTCCAGTAGCGCTTCTCCGCCATCCGGGATCTCCTGAATCCGGCGGAGCGGGTCGGGACGAGGAGGATTCGATCTGCAGCTCCGCAGGCCCCGGGCCGTCGAGAGACGCTGCGTGAGGTCAGCGCCTCTCCGTACACTCCTGACAGGACTTCCCGCGGAGGCCTCGTGATGATTGCGACCCGTCTGTCCTTGTCCCTCTCTCTCCTGCTCGTGTCCGCGGCTCCGCTCCCGGCCGCCGGTTTCCGGGCTTCGGGACCGCCGGGAGGAGACGTGAGGATCCTCGCCGTCGACCCGGTGCGGCCCCGCGTCGTCTACGCCGAGGCCAGCGGCCTGTTCCGCAGCGCGAACGGGGGCGAGTCCTGGTCCCGGCTGCCGCTCGAGGTCTCCCCGGTCGCGGCCCTCGCGGTCCTTCCCGGGTCGGGCACCCTTCTGGCGGCAAGCGGCGAGGAGCTCTACAGGAGCCTGGACGACGGCGCGAGCTGGTCCCACCTTTCCGCGCTGCCGCCAACGTGGTACGGCTTCAAGGCGGGAGTCGAGGAGTTCATCGTGAGCGGCTCCGAGACCGGGACTGTCTGGAGCCTGGCCAGCGGAGAGCTCTATCGGAGCGTCGACGAGGGCGTGAGCTGGGAGCTCGTCCCGATCGACATCGGCGGGCGCTTGTTCATGCCCGTTTCCTCCTTCGCCATCGACCCCTCGACGCCGTCCTCACTCTACGCCGTGGTGGCATCGGGTGTCGTGAGGTCCCTCGATCGCGGTGCGCACTGGGAGCTGGCCAATACCGGCTTGCCCGACTCCTCGATCAGCATCGACGCCTGGTCGGTCGCGGTGGATCCGAAGACGACTTCGACGGTCTATGCAGGGCTCGATCGAGGAGCCGTCTACCTCTCGTTGGATCGTGGCGCTCACTGGACGGCGGCGGGGGAGACAGGGACGTTCCGCTCCATCCGGCGCCTCTCGATCGACGCCGTGTCTTCGGCGATCTTCGTCACCGATGACCGCGAAGCGGCGTTTCGGAGTACGGACCGGGGAACGACCTGGTCGGCCCTTCGCATCGTTCCGCCGACGGGATGCGGGCCGCTTGCTGCCTCGCGTCTGGTCCTCGGTGGCGACGGCAGGACCGTGTACGCAGGAACGGCCGGGAGCGGCGCCCTCCGGAGCGACGACGGGGGCTCCTCCTGGCGATCGCTCGGGGCGCTGGCCTCCGCGCCGGTGATTTCGCTGGCGCTCGACCCGTCCGGCCCCGGAGCCCTCTTTCTCGCGACGCCGCCAGATCTCCTCCGGTCGGGGGACGGCGGAGCGACGTGGCGAGCGGCGACGCCCGGGGCCGCCGATTCCGGATGCGCGTCGTTCACCGTCGTCGCGGCCGATCCCCGCGGATCCGGCACCGTCTACGGCATCCGCGGCGGCTATCCCGGCGAGCCGCTCTTCAGGAGCGCGGACGGCGGCTCCACGTGGGGACCCGCCGGTCCGAGCCGCTTCATCAGCCCGCAGGCTCTCGCCGTGAGCCCGGTCGACCCGAAAGACCTCTACTTGTCGATCGCGGGTGACCACACGCCCAGTGCACGCGGCGCCGTCCCCGCCACGGCCGACCCGTTCGCCACCGCCCTCTACCGGAGCCGCGACGGAGGCGACACAGTTTTGTCCGACGGGATCCCGGAGTTCGGCGCACGACCGATCCAGTTCGTGCTCTTCGATCCGCGGGATCCCGCCACAGTCTGGGCCGGCGGCGACGCGCTGTATCGCAAGCGCGGGAGCGGCGGATGGTCAAAGCTCCCCTTGCCAGCGCGAGAGTTCCTTCGGGGCTCCAGTTTCGGGCTCGTGACGGGAATCGCCTTCGACCCGCGAACGGGGGCGATTTACACCGCGGTAGGTGGAGCCGGCGTCTACCTGAGCCGCGACGACGGCGCTTCGTGGGTGGACGTCAGCGGCAACCTGCCGACGGACCATCTTCCATGGGAGGAGACGAGGCTCCGCCCGGCGGCGACCGGCCTTGCCCTGGAGCCTTCGACGGGAAAGCTCTTCCTTTCGGCGTCGACGATCGACCAGGCCTTCGGGGACGGAAGCGTCGTTCGGGTGCCCGGCGGGGTCTACGAAAGCAGCGACGGCGGGACGACGTGGGAGTCCGTCAGCGAAGGCCTCCCGGCCGTCGGAGTCGGCCAGCTTCTCCTCGACGCTCGCGGCGCGCCGACCCTCTTCGCGGTCACGAGCCCGGGACGCGGGGGTTCGGGCCTCTTCGTCCGCGACCTGTCTGCTCCTCTTCGCATCGAGGCGATCTCTCCCGGCAGCGGCTCGACGGAGGGTGGAACGCTCGTACTCCTCTCGGGAGACGGATTCCGCCCGGATTCCGTCGTCGCCATCGGGGGCTCGCCGACGACGGAATTCACCTTCTTCAGCCCGCAGCGGATCCGCGTCCGCACCGGCGCTCACCCTGCCGGGCTCGCGGACGTGAGCGTGACGAACCCGGATGGGACCCGCGCGACTCTGCCCTCCGCGTTCTTGTACGCATCGTGGTCGTGCGAGCCCGATCCCACGACTCTCTGTCTCGAGAGCGGCCGCTTCCAGGTCGCCGTTCAGGGCCCCGCCGGGGCCGCGTCCGCCGCTCCTTTGACCCTGAAGTCCGGCTTCTTCTGGTTCGACTGGAACCAGAACCCGCAGGTCGTCGTGAAGATCCTCGACGGGCGGTCCGAGAACGGCCACTACTGGATTCACATTTCCGCCCTCACGGACGCCGGGTTCACGGTCCGGGTGACGGACAGGGTGAACGGCGAGACGCGCGAATACGTGAATCCGGCCGGTCAGGCGCTTGCGACGATCGACCGCACTTCGTTCTGACGGACGCTCCGCGGCTCAGGGCGTCGGCTTCGGAGCGTCCTCAGCAGAGCCGAAGGCCGAGTCGTCGGCCGCAGCGGCAGAGGGCGACGCTCCTTCCGTAGCGCTTCTCGGGCCGACTCGGGCCCGAGCCTCTGCGCGATGGTGCTGGAGAACGTGGACGGCCGGGTCGACCACGACCCGGTCCGGCCGGAACGGTACGGTCCAGGTCACCCGCCGCGGGCTCCCCGGCGCGAGCCGAATCGTGACGATTGCGCTCGCCGCCCGTTCGCCCTCGCCCACCGCCGGGCCAGGGCCGCCCTCTCCGCGCTGCGCCGCGACCTCGACCGTCACGGACCCCGTTCCGACGTTCTCGATCGTCGCGGAAACCGTCCAGCCCGTTCCCGCCGGCCGGACGACGGCGTCGCGGACCTGGAACTCCGGGAGTACGACGTCGAAGAACCACTGGTCGACGAAGGCCTGGAACTCAGCGGGCGATTCCGCGGCCGGACGGATCGCGTCGATCAGATCCTGCAGGGCCGGGTGGTCTCGGCTCGCCTGGAACCGCCGAAGGAACGACTGCAGCGACGCGAGCATCCGCTCGCGGCCCACCTGCCGCTGGAGCATCCAGAGCACCCAGGCGCCCTTGTCGTAGGTCGCGGTCTCGTCGGTGGCGCTTCCGTCGCCCCGGAGGCGCGCGAGCGGACGCTCCGCATCGACGCGCCGCCGCTCGGCGTACCGTTCCTCGAGGCTCCTGGCGAACGAGACCCGGGCCTCTTCGCCGTGCTCGGCCTGAAGGAAGAGCAGAGTGGCGTAGTGGGCCATTCCCTCTATCAGGACGTCGGACCCCGGCCCGCGGCCCGGCACCAGCAGATGGCCCCACCACTGGTGCGCGGCTTCGTGCGCAGTGACGATGATGGGCAGCCGGTTCCCCGGTCCGCCGCGCGTCAGGAAACCGATGCCTTCCGAGAACGGGATGTTCGTCGGGAAGCCCTGCGCGCGCGTGGCGTGGTCCGCGTACTCGCCGAGCTTCAGCTCCGCCCAGGGGTACGGGAGGAACCACTCCGAGTAGCGCAGGCGCGCGGCCGCGAGGGTCGAGAGAATCACCTCGACGTTGCGTTCGTGGGCCGGGTGGTAGAAGACCGCCGCCCCGTCCTGGCGCTTCACCGCCCAGCGTCCGGCGACGAGGTCGAGGACGCGCACCGGGTGTCCGCTCTCCCAGACGACGGTGGTCCGCCCGCTCTCGCGGCGCTCGCTCGTCTTCTCCCCAACGCCGTTGACGGTGTACGCGCTCGGCGCGACGACCTCGACGCGGCTCGTGAAGGCCGACACGTTTCCGGTCACCGGTTCCAGCTCGCCCTGCCAGAAGTCGTCCGGGAGCTCGGGCGGCTCGGAACGGTTTTCGCGATCCACCCCGATTCCCTCGACGAAGCCAGGCACGGGAAGGAAATTCGGCCCGAGCGTGTGGAGGACGACGCCGGACGGCAGGATGAACTCCGAGGTTCCGCCTCCGTTCCGCGTGACGCCCCGCGGGAAGACCGCCGCGTACCCGAAGCCGACCCTCACCTCGCCTCCCGGCGGCAGCGCCTCGCGGAGCGGAAGGACGTGCAGGCCCGACCGGTCCTCGAACGCGGCCTCGGCGCCGTCGACCGTCCACGCGACACCCTCGAACGCCGGCCCGACGGTGAACGCCAGCCGCCGCAGCGCGGCCGGCGTTCCGTTCACGAGGACGAACACGCCGTCGACCCGCATGCGCCTCTCCGCCGGCTCGAGCGCGACCTTCACGTCCACGTGCCGGAGAGTCGCGGTCTCGACCCCCGACCACGTCGCGACGTTCCTCCTCCAGTAGTCCCGTGCGCGCGCCGCCTCCGGCGCTCCCTGAAACCCGCTGCGGATCCGCGCCGAGAGGACCGTGGCCGGAAGAACCGCGAGGAGGAGGAAGGGCGCGAGGGCTCGTGCCTCCCTCGCGATCGCGGATGGGCTCCGGCGGGCCCGCGTCGCGGCCGGGTCGGGCTCCGACCGCCGAAAGGCCCGGACCGATACGGCTCCGAGGAAGGCCGCCGCGCCGAGCACCATCGCCCGGTTCAGGAGAAGCGCCTCGCCGTCCAGCTCGAAGGTCCCCAGGTCGCTCCAGCGAAGCGCCCCGAGGAGCGGCCAGTTCGTGACCCAGGTCATCGCGCCCGAAAGGCGCAGGGCGACGGTTCCCCCCAGCACCGCGAGGCCGGCCGCGTACGTGAGGTACCGGCTCCGCAGGAGGCACTGGAGGGCGGCTACGGCGTTCGCCCACGCGACGAAGGTCGGCCCCAGGATCAGCCCCCAGACGAGAAGGAAGGGCCACGCCTCCACCGGGCCTTCGTTCCTGAAGGCGACGAGGCCGAGCCCCACGGCGGCGCAGCCGAGGAGGATCTCTCCGATCACGGCGCAGGCGGCCAGCTGGGTTCCGAGGAGGTACGCGGCGGGGGGAACCGGAGTGACGTGCAGGAGGTCGGCGACGCGAAGCCGGCGGGCCCGGTCGAGCGACTCGACGACGACGAAGAGGACGAGGAGCCCCCCCAGCGCGGCCAGGAGCTCGAAGAGGGCCGTGGCGAGACCTCCGGATGTCAGGATCACCTCGGAGTCGAAGACGCCGCGGGACGACGAGGCCGCCTCCGCGACGGCGAGCAGGGCGAGTGCGGCGAGCAGGGCGAGCGCGGGCTGGCGGTGCAGATGCGCGAGCTCGGCCCGGGCGATCTCCCACGCGCTCGCCGCGAGCCCGGGCCGCCGGGAAGTCATCCGGAGCTCGCCGAGAGGACGAAAAGACGCCGTGGCGGGCGCCGGCACAGAGGGCCGTGGCGCCTTCCGGCCCCCGGACTCGCCGCGCAGCGCCGCCCGGCGGTGCCTCGCGGACAGGAACACCGCGGCGAGGGGGACCGCGAGGACGAACAGCCTGTTCCAGAGGAATACGGCGTCGAACGCGAGCGGTGCGCCGTTGTAGAACGCCACGCCGCGATCGGTCCGGAAGATCGTTTCGTCGAGCCAGCGCGTCCCCCACAGGTCGAACGCCGAGAAGAGGAAGCCGAGGACGGCGTCGAGCCGCGAGGAACCGCGGGGAGCCAGTCCGGCGAGGCCGGAGAGGACGAGCAGGACCGGCGCGACGTAGACGGCCATCGCGGCGCGCGTCCGTTCCGCGACCGCCAGGGCCAGGCCCGCGCAGAAGATCGCCCCGGGTGCGAGGAAGGCGAGGGCGGGGACGACGTAGCTCGCGAGGCGGAACGGCCCCCGCGCCGCGGTCGAGCCCAGGTACGCGCCCGCTTCGGACCAGCCGACGGCGATCGCCGTGTGGAGGACGAGGACGACGCCGACCGCCAGGAGAATCCCGCCGAACTTCCCCGCCACGTACTCGCCCGGGGTGAGCCGCGTGGAGTGGAGGAGGTCGCCGACGCGCGCCTCGTCGTCGCGGAGGATCGACGATCCCGCCAGGATCGAGACCAGGAACGGATAGAAGAGGAGGCCGGTCAGGCTGAAGATGCGGGCGATCGCGTGAGGGGAGTTGGAGAACGGGCGCAGTCCGCCCATGGCCGAGTCGCCCGTCGGGATCATCGAGACGGGGTCGACGGTGAGCGTGGCGAAGGCGGCGAAGAGGACGAGCGCCCAGAGGAGAGGGCTCGCCAGGAGCGCGCGCAGCTCCTGCCGCCCCACGGCGCCGGCGCGGGACGGGCTCACGCGGACGTCTCGGGCCAGGCGGCGGCGAGCCCGGGCGCCGCTCCTCCCGCGAGGACCATGTACGCGTCTTCCAGCGTCGGCGGCACCGGCACGAAGCCGTCGGGGGGAGGGCCGTCGGGCACGTGCAGGCGGACCACGTTCCGTCCCTCCTCCAGGCGTGCCTGGGTCAGGCGCGCCGCCAGCGACGGTGACGTGAGGTCGGCCGGCTCGACGAACCCCTCGAAGACCCGGCCCGCGATCGAGGCGCGCGCCCGCGCTGGCGTCGTCTCCGCCAGCACCCGTCCCTTCCGGATCACCGCGAACCGCGGACAGAGCATCGCGACGTCCTCGACGAGGTGCGTCGACAGGAGCACCGTCCGGTCTCGCCCCAGCTCGGAGAGGAGGCGGAAGAAGCGGATCCGTTCCTCGGGGTCGAGCCCGACCGTCGGCTCGTCGACGACGACGAGGTCGGGGTCTCCGGCGATCGCCTGCGCGATGCCGAGCCGCTGCCTCATTCCTCCCGAGTACGTCCCGACCTTCCGGTCCTTCTCGCGCGTGAGGTTCACCCGGTCAAGGAGTGCCTCACAGAGCGCGTTCAGCCCCCCGGGGGCATCGACGCCCTTCAGTACCAGGAGGTGCCGCAGCATTGCCTGGCCCGTCAGCTCCGGGTAGAAACCGAAGTCCTGCGGCAGGAAGCCGAGACGCGGCTGGACGAGGTCGGGCTGGTGCGTGACGTCCACACCGTCTTTCGACACGGAGCCGGACGTCGGCGCCAGGAGGCCTGCGAGGATACGCATCAGGGTCGTCTTGCCGGACCCGTTCGGCCCGAGGAGGCCGTAAAGCCCCCGCGGAATGGTCAGGCTCACGCCCGAGAGAGCCGTCACCGGGCCCGGGTAGACCTTCACGAGGTCGCGGATCTCGAGCACGGCTCAGTCCACGACGACGCGGCTCTTGGAGAGCATCTCGAAGGCTCGCTGCTTCTTCTCGGTGAAGAGCGCGAAGAGGACGTCGACGAAGAAGATCGAGAGGACGAGCGGAAGCTGGCGGACGATCGCCTGCCCGAGCCCGATCGGCGCCCCCGACTCGCGGACGACCCGCAGGCCGAGGAGACGCTTGCCCGGGGTCTGCCCGAACCGCAGCTCGGCGAAAACGGTGCCGAGGACGAACCCGAGGCCCGCGGCGATCATCGCCACGACGACCACGCCTCCCTGAAGGCGTTCGGGGACGAGCATCCCCGTGAGAGTCGCAGGAATTGCGACCGCGACGAGGACGAACGCGGCGTCGAGGGCCTTGGCCAGGCTCCGGCTGAGGAACGGTGCGCCGACGAGCGGTACGGCGCTCAGGTACGACTCCGCCAGGACGGTCGGGTCGCCGAGCTGCCGAAGGACGTCGTCGAGCGGCACACCCTCCGCGACCCGCTCGGCGATGTGGCCGCTCAGTTCCAGTCCGATCTGCTCCCGCTGGGGCGTAGAGCCGGGCAGGCTGGCGAGCACTCTCTCGACGAATTCGTCCGCGGTGGTCATCGGCCGTCCCTCCCTGGTCGCAAGAGCTTCGCCATGGCCCTGGCGAAGGTGGTCCATTCGAGCGTGAGCGCGGCCAGCTCGGCGCGCCCCGCTTCGGTCAGCTTGTAGTACTTCCGCGGGACGCCCCGTTGCGGCGTTTCCCATCGAACCGAGACGAAGCCCGCCCTCTCGAGCCGGTAGAGGACCGGGTAGAGCGTGCCGTCCGTCACCTCGAGCGCCCCGTTCGTCTCCGCCGTGAGCATGGAGACGATCTCGTACCCGTAGGCCTCTCCGGGAGCGAGCAGGTGGAGCACGATGAGCTCGAGCGAGCCCCGCTTCAGCTCCCTCTCGATCCCCTTTCGCCCCTCGACGCGTTCCTCGTCCTTCGTCATGAGGCAATGGTAATGCACGATATCTTGTTACGCAAGGTATTGGAGAACTCGAAGTCCCGGGCTCGCGTCCGGGAACGAGGGGAAGAGCACGGGGTCAGGGCTGTGTGTTGTGTCTCGCGGCTCTTCGAGGCCCGGCGCTCCTTTCGGCGACCGGTCGAAGGTGAGGGCCACCCGACACCCCGCGTCCTCGTTCCGGAGCCCGGTCAGGGAGCTCGCCCGGGCCGCTTGTGGGAGGGCGGGGTGACTGCTCTAATGCGCGGTTTCGAGACGGACACTTTGAACGACCCGTGTCGGGGCGGCTCCGGGGCGACCGCCATTCACGCTGTCGCTCTGCGTCCCGAAGAGGAGAGACCGATGGCACGAGGACCGAACCACAGCGTTTCCCGAATCGTCCGGCGCGCTTCGGCCGCGATCCTGGCTCTCGCCGCCACGCTCGTACTTTCCGCCTGCGGCGGAAGAACGACCCCGGGTCCCGCCCCGGCCCCGGACGAGATTCTCGTCGGGCACTACGGGTCGATGACGGGCTCGGAGGCGACGTTCGGCCGTTCGTCCGACGAGGGGTTCCTCCTCGCCGTCGAGGAGCGGAACGCGAAGGGGGGCGTGAAGGGAAAGAAGGTCCGCGTGAAGACCTACGACACGCAGGGGAAGACCCAGGAGGCGGGGACCGCCGTCACCCGGCTCGTCACCGACGACAAGGTCGTCGCGCTCCTCGGCGAGGTCGCCTCGTCGCTCTCGATCGCCGGGGGGCGGGTCGCGCAGCAGTACGGTGTGCCGATGATCACCCCGGCGTCCACGAACCCCGCCGTCACGCAGGTCGGCGACATGGTCTTCCGGGTCTGCTTCCTCGACTCCTTCCAGGGCGAAGCGGTGGCGAAGTTCGCGGCCCGGAGCCTGAAGGCGAAGAAGGTGGCCATCCTCTACGACCAGGGGCAGGCCTACTCCAAGGGGCTCAAGGACTACTTCGGCGCGGCCTTCGCGGCTCTCGGCGGGACGGTCACCACCGAGCAGGCCTACACCGGCGGCGACCAGGACTTCAGTGCCCAGCTGACGACGATCCGGGAGACGATGCCCGACGCCGTCTTCGTCCCCGGCTACTACACCGACGCCGGCAACGTCGCCATCCAGGCGCGCCGGCTGGGGCTGACCGCGCCGCTCCTCGGCGGCGACGGATGGGACTCCGCCAAGCTGGCCGAGATCGGCGGGGCCGCGATCGAGGGGAGCTACTTCTCGAATCACTACTCCCACGAGGACCCGCGCCCCGAGGTGCAGGCCTTCCTCGCGGCGTACCGGGCGAAGCACCACGGGACGCCCGACGCGATGGTCGCGCTCGCCTACGACGCGGCCCGGCTCCTCTTCGACGCCATGGACCGCGCCCCGTCGCTCTCCGGGAAGGACCTCGCCGCCGCCATCGCCGCGACGAAGGACTTCGCCGGCGTGACGGGGAAGATCACGATCGACGCGGACCGGAACGCGAACAAGTCGGCCGTGATCGTGCAGATGAAGGGGGGCGTCCCGACGTTCGTCGAGTCGATCCCGCCCGCCGAATGACCAAGCTCCTGCAGACGGCGATGGACGCCGTGGCCGTCGGCAGCCTCTACGCGCTCATCGCGCTCGGCTACACGATGGTCTACGGCGTCCTGAAGTTCATCAACTTCGCGCACAGCGACATCTTCGTCCTGGGGGCCTGGAGCTCGTTCGCGATGGCGGCGGCGCTGGGCTGGACGAAGGCCGGGGCGACGCCTCCCCTCCTCGGAGGCTTCGCGATCCTCCTCGCCTCCATGGCCTTCTGCGCCGCCGCGGGGATCGCCATCGAGCGGTTCGCCTACCGTCCCCTCCGGGGGGCGCCGCGCCTGAACGTCCTCATCACCGCGATCGGCGTCTCCCTCCTCCTGCAGAACGTCGGACAGCTCCCCTTCGTCTTCGGGACGCAGCCCCAGCGGATGCCTCAGCTCCTCCCGGACCGGGTCCTGGCGAGCGTCGCCGGGGTCGACCTGCGCCTCGTCGACCTGATCGGCGCGGGGACGGCCGTCGCGCTGATGCTCGGCCTCGAGGCGCTCGTCTTCCGGACGAAGCTCGGGCGGGCGATGCGCGCCGTTTCCTGGGACGTGAAGACCGCGGCGCTGATGGGGATCCCGGTCGACCGGGTCGTCGCCTTCACCTTCGGGCTCGGCTCGGCGCTCGCGGCCGCGGCGGGGCTCCTCTACGCGATGAAGTACCCCGGCCTCAACCAGCCGGCGCACGCCACGTGGGTCCTCCTCGGTCTGAAGGCGTTCGTCGCGGCGGTGGTCGGCGGAATCGGAAACATCCGCGGCGCCATGCTCGGCGGCCTGCTCATCGGCGCGGTCGAGCTCTTCGGCGCGGCCTACTTCTCCCCGCACCTTCGCGACCTCTACGTCTTCACGCTGCTGATCCTCGTCCTCCTCTACAGGCCGGCCGGGCTCCTCGGCCGGGCCGCCGTCGAGAAGGTCTGAGATGGAAGCGCGCCCTGGGCCGAGCGCCGCCGTGACGGCCCTCCGCGGCGTCCTGCCGTTCCTCGTCGGCGCGTTCGCGTCGCTCCTTCTCCACTTCGTCGTCGCGCCCGCCTCGGGACCCTTCGCCACGAAGCTGGTGATGGACGCGGGAATCAACGTCATCCTCGCGGTGTCGCTCAACCTCGTGAACGGATTCACCGGGCAGTTCTCCATCGGGCACGCCGGCTTCATGGCGGTCGGGGGGTACACCGCGGGGCTCGTGACGTACTACGGCTCGATGCTCCTCTGGGGGAGCCCGGCCGCGCACGGCGGCTTCCTCGGCGGCGGCGAGCTGCTCTTCCTCGCCGCCTGCCTGGCGGGCGCGGCCGTGGCGGCTCTCGCGGGGCTCCTCGTCGGCCTCCCTTCGCTCCGCCTGCGGGGCGACTACCTCGCCATCGTCACGCTCGGTTTCGGAGAGATCCTCCGGGTCCTCCTGCAGCGGACCGGCGACGTCCTCCCGACGGCGGCGGAGGTCCGGAGGACGCCGCTCCCCGAGCTCGCCACGCACGTCGGCGGCGCGCTCGGCTTCACGGGGATCCCGTTCTACACGTCGCCGTTCTGGGTCGGGATCTTCGTGACCGTGATGCTCGTCGTGGCGTACCGGCTCAAGTCGGGAAGCCACGGCCGGTCGTTCCTGGCGATCCGAGAGGACGAGGTGGCGGCGGAGGCGATGGGGATCCCGACGACCCGCGTGAAGGTGACGGCGTTCGTCCTCTCGGCGCTCTTCGCCGGACTCGCGGGGGGCCTCTTCGCCCACCTCGTCGGGACGACGCTGAACCCTCGCGAGCTGGGGTTCCAGAAATCCTTCGACGTGGTGATCATGGTGGTCCTCGGCGGGATGGGGTCGATCTCGGGCGCGGCGATCGCCGCGGTGATCCTGACGCTCCTCCCCGAGCTCCTCCGCTCCTTCTCCGAGTACCGGATGATCCTCTACGCGGCGCTCCTCGTCGTCGTGATGATCGTGAGGCCCCAGGGGCTCCTGGGTCTCGGCGAGATCTGGGACGTCTGGCGTCCGCGACGCAAGGGGACCGGGCGGTGAGCGGCCCGCTCCTCTCCGTCGAATCCATCTCGCTCGCCTTCGGCGGGCTGAAAGCGGTGAACGCCTTCAGCCTGTCGCTCGGCAGGAGGCAGCTCTGGGGCCTGATCGGCCCGAACGGGGCCGGGAAGACGACCGCCTTCAACCTCCTGACGGGCGTCTACCGCCCCGACTCGGGCACGGTCTCGCTCGAGGGGCGGCGCCTGAACGGCCTCCCGCCGCACGAGATCACCGCCGCGGGCCTGGCGCGGACGTTCCAGAACATCCGGCTCTTTCCGGACCTCTCCGTCCTCGACAACGTCCGCGTCGCCTGTCACCTGGACGCCCGGCACGGCCTCCTCGCGGCGCTCCTCAGGACGCCGCGGCACCTCGCCGAGGAGAAGGCGATGGAAGAGCGCTCGCGCGCACTCCTCTCCCTCTTCGGCCTGGAGGAGCGGGCGGACGACGACGCCCGAAACCTCCCCTACGGCGACCAGCGGCGGCTGGAGATGGCGCGGGCGCTGGCGACCGCGCCGAAGGTCCTCCTCCTCGACGAGCCGGCCGCCGGCATGAACCCCCGGGAGAAGGACGAGCTGACCGACCTGATCCGTGGCCTCCCGGCCCGCTTCGACATCGCCGTCCTCCTGATCGAGCACGACATGGGCGTCGTGATGGACCTCGTCGAAGGGATCACCGTCCTCGACCACGGCGAGACGATCGCCGTCGGCGCGCCGGCCGCGATCCGCCGCGACCCGAAAGTCATCGAGGCGTACCTCGGGACCGGAGCCGTGGACGAGGCCGTCGACGAGGCCGTCGACGAGGCCGTGGAGGGACGAGCGTGAACGGGCCGCTTCTCTCCGTCCGCGGCCTCACCGTCCGCTACGGTGCGATCGAGGCGCTCCACGGCATCGACCTGGACGTTCCCGAGGGGCGCATCGTGACCCTCATCGGGTCGAACGGCGCCGGCAAGACGACGACGCTTCGGACGATCTCGGGCCTCCTCCGGGCGTCGGCGGGGAGCGTCGCGTTTGCGGGAGAAGAGATCGGGGAGCTCGCCCCTCACGAAATCGTGAAGCGTGGCGTCGTCCAGGCGCCCGAGGGGCGAGGGATCTTCCCGAACATGTCCGTGGACGAGAACCTCGCCCTCGGCGCCTTCACCCGGAGCGACTCCGCCGGGATCGCCGCCGACCGGGAGCGCTCGCTCGCCCTCTTCCCGCGCCTCCGGGAGCGGCTCTCGCAGAGCGCGGGGACCCTCTCGGGAGGCGAGCAGCAGATGCTCGCCATCGCCCGCGCTCTCCTCGCCCGCCCGAGACTCCTCCTCCTCGACGAGCCGTCCCTGGGCCTGGCGCCGCAGGTCGTCGCGACGATCTTCCGGATCGTCCGCGAGATCAACGCGGCGGGGACGACGATCCTCCTCGTCGAGCAGAACGCCCGGATGGCGCTCTCGGTCTCGCACGTCGGCTGCGTCCTGGAGGTGGGGAGGATCGTCCTTCGCGACGAGGCCTCCGCCCTCGCGAAGAGCGATTCGGTGCGCAGGGCATACCTCGGGGGGGAGTAGGGGCGGGCGTCCAACGCGCGTAACCGGATCCCACGATTTCCTGCCTGTCTCCGAACCGGGTCACTCCCTGCTTGCGGCGCATCGGTCGAGTCTCTATCGTCTCGCGTGGACATTTCGTGACCGAGAAGCCCAAAGGACCCGACAGTGTCTCGAGGCTCGTCCTGGCCGCGGAGCACCTCGCACGGTACGACTTCGGCGGTGCCGCGGACCGGGCGCAGGAGCTCGAGGCCTCCCGGACGGTCGGGCCGGTCGCGCGGGCGCTTCGCGAGGTCGGCCGTTCCCTCGAGCTCGACTACCGCCGGCTCCAGCGGCTCGAGGAGGTGAGGGCGCAGATCGCGCGGGGCCTTCTCCTCGACGACGTCCTCGACAGGGTCTACGAGAGCTTCCGGGACGTGATCCCTTACGACCGGATCGGCGTCTCGCTCCTCGAACAGGAGGGGAAGGTCGCCGCCACGCGGTGGGTGAGGAGCGAGATGGGGCCGCCGCAGCTCGGGAAGTGCTTCGAGGCGCCGATCGCCGGGTCGAGCCTCGAGGAGATCGTCCTGACCGGGAAGTCGAGGATCCTGAACGACCTCGAGGAGTACCTCGCGAAGAAGCCGGGCTCCGAGTCGACCCGCCTCATCGTCCAGGAAGGGCTCCGTTCGTCCCTGACCTGTCCCCTCGTCTCCGGTGGCGTCCCGGTGGGGTTCCTCTTCTTCTCCAGCCGGCAGAAGGGACAGTACGCCGACGCCCACGTGGAGGTGTTCGAGCAGATCGCCGAGCAGCTCTCGGGCCTCATCGAGAAGGGACGGATCGTCTCCGAGCTGGCCGAGAGCAAGCGGGAGCTCGAGGTGAGGAACCGTTTCATCCAGGAGACCTTCGGGCGGTACCTTTCCGACGAGGTCGTCACCGGCCTCCTCGAAAGCCCCGAGGGGCTGAAGCTCGGCGGCGAGAAGCGGACCATGACGCTCCTGATGTCGGATCTGAGGGGCTTCTCGGCGCTCGCGGACGGGCTCGACGCCCAGGAGGTCGTTTCCCTCCTGAACGGCTACCTCGAAGCGATGACGGCCGTGATCCAGAAGTGGGGCGGGATGATCGACGAGTTCCTGGGTGACGCGATCCTCGCCCTCTTCGGCGTCCCCTTCGCGCGACCGGACGACGCCCACCGGGCGGCGGCCTGCGCGATCGAGATGCAGCGCGAGATGGAGGCCGTCAACTCCAGGCACCGCGAGAGGGGGATGCCGGAGGTGGAGATGGGGATCGGGCTCCACACCGGAGAGGTCGTCGTGGGCAACATCGGCTCCCAGCGACGGATGAAGTTCGGGGTCGTCGGGCGATCCGTGAACTTCACGTCCCGGATCGAGTCGTACACGGTGGGAGGGCAGATCCTTCTCTCCGGAGCGACGAGGGAGGCGCTCGGCGATCTGGCCGAGGTCGGCGCGGTCCTCGACGTGCAGCCGAAGGGGATGCGTCCCGTCCGCCTCCACGACCTGACGGGGCTGGGGGGCGCCTACGGGCTCCGGGTCCTCCGCCGGGCGGTCGTGACACGCCCCTCGTCGAAAGACGTCCCGTGCCAGTTCGTGGTCATCCGCGGGAAGGACGCCCGGGGGGAGGAGCGGGAAGGGGCGATCGTGGCGATCTCCGACGACCTCTCGGAGGCGGAGGTCCGGTCCGAGGAAGGGGTTCGCCCCTTCAGCGATCTGCGGATCGTTCTGGGGACGGAGCCCTCGGTCGACGCCTACGCCAAGGCGCTCCCGCGACGCGCAACCGGGCACGGCACCTTCGCCGTCCGGTTCACCTCCCTGCCGGACCAGGCGCGTCGGATCCTTGCCGACGCCAGCCAGGTCCCCCTCTCGCCTCCTCTGACCTCGGTCTGACGGCTCCCCCGGGCCTCGGGTCTCCCGCGTCGTCGGAAACGGGACCCCCGGCTCGGGCACCGAGGCCGCGCAGCGGCAGAGGGCGACGCTCCTCCCGTGGAGCTTCTCAGGCCGACTCGACGTACCTGCGGTACTCGTCCTCGCCCGCGTAGATTAGATGATCTGGCGGATCGTCCTCTTGCCGTTCACGAGGGAGAGGATCGACCACTCCTTCGCGGTCAGGCGGATGTCGTCCTGCGGCGGCTCGGGCGCGACGAAGAGCGGCTGGTCGTCGGGCGGCAGGACGGCCTCGAGGTTCCAGCCGCCGTCGAGTCGGCGGAGGCGTTCGAGAATCAGATTCTGAACGCTCTGGCGGATCGGTCACGACGACAGCCGGGCCCTCGATCGCCTTGGCCGCACTCTTGAGCTCGGCCACGGTCGACGCGAGCGTCCGGTAGTCGACGGCCCCTTCTCTGTTCCACGTGACGATTCCGATCGAGAGGCTGAGGAACCCGTATCGATGACGGACACCAGGCCCACGAGCGCGGTCCGTCGGCGCTGGCTGGCCACGGCGAGGCCGTCCGATGCTGCGTCGATCCGTAAGGCCACGGCCGGGGAGGGTACCGGCGTCACGTGTGGTCAGAATGAAGGCCGGTCGACACCGCGCTTTTCGCTGCGCGGCCGCGAGCCGCAAGGTTATTGAGGAATCCGCTCGGGAAATGGCTTCCTTCCGCGGACCACATCCTCCACGAGCCCGAGCACGTCCCGCGACACGCGATCGCCGGGGACTCGGCCCGACGCGAGACGCGCGAGGCGAAGCGCTTCCACGCCGTCGCGCACGAGCAGGAGGCTGACGGCGAGGTTCGAAAAAAGGCCGGGATCGTCGGGATCCGCCGCGACGGCCGACCGAGCATATCGGACCGCGTCCTCGCCCCGGCCCAGCCGCCCCGCGGAAATGCTCGCCTCCCTGCCGACGTTCGGGTTGTACGGGTTGACCACCCACGCCCTCTTGAAGTGATCGAGGGCGGACCTCTCGTCGCCGAGGCGTCGCTCGACCATTCCGAGCATCCAGTGGCTCGGCCAGTCGTTCGGAGCAATCGCGAGCGCCGCACCGAGCGCCTCCCGGGCCTTTCCGAGAGACGCGACCTCCTTGACGCCCGGCTTCGGTAGAGGCGAGCCATCCTTCGACGTGAGCCGGCCCTCGAGGAGCCGTGAGGCGTCGGCGAAGAGCGCGGCCCGTCGCTCCTCGTCCTCGCGCGGGATCGATCCTTCCCCGATCGTCTCGCGGAAGTGGACGCGCGCCAGGGCCTCGCGGGCAGCGTCCTTCGTCGCTCGATCGACGTCCGGCAGCTCGAGGACCGTCAGCAGGACACGTGTCGCGACAGGGAACTCGCCGAGCACGAGGTGCATCCGGCCGAGCCCGATGAGCGCCATGGCTCGGCCGATCCCGCCAAACCCGGGGTCGCACGACAGCGCCGCTTCGAACTCCCGTGCCGCCTCCCGGGCGAGGGCCTCGATCAACTCCCTGCGGTTCGCTGCTCCCGCTTCGAGCCTGGCCTGGTCCTGAAGCGTCGAGCCCAGGTTCAGGTGACCGACGGCGCTCGCCGGACAGGACGCCAGGTAGTGCCGAAAACAGGTCGCGGCCCGTTCGTGCTGACCGGCTCGCGCCAGCGCGACGCCTTCTTCGAGGGCGCTCCCGACCGGGGCGCGAGCGCCGTCGTCCCCCGGGGTATTCGGGCCTCTCGCTCTTGAGGGCAGGGAGGACTGTGCGCCGCCTCCGAACCATTGCTTGAAGAATCCGCCCACCGTCATCTCCTCACCATATCCCGTCACCGGGGGCGTCGCGCAGGACCACTGCCGTCTGTCCTGAAATCCTGCGGCCTGGAGGCGAAGGCGGTGCGGTCAGGCGTCAGCGCCAGAAGCTGGCACGGCCACGACGGGGTCAGGGCAAAAGGAAAGAGCTTGAGGATGAAGAGATGAACGAGCCTCGCACTCCGCTCGTCGTGCTCCTCTACGGACAATTCGGACGCCCGTCCGACTTCGACGAAACCGTCCGCCGTCTCCTCGAGGAGGCGGCTTTAGGCCCCGAATCGCCGGCGCGCTTCTCTCGATCCGGGCGCGCCAGCGGATCCGCGCCGGGGAGGGCTCGGGCGCCGCTCTCCTGGCCGCGGCCTGACTCCGGCGGCGATCCGGAAGCGGGGCGGAAAGAGGAAGGCCCCCGGCGCCTGGTGCCGGGGGCCTTCGAGGGAATCCGGGACCGGGGGCTAGAAGGCGACCTGCGCGCCGAGGACGAACTGGTTGTACTTCTCGTCGAGGATGTTGTTGACCTTCCGGCCTTCCTGGTTGATGGCGTACCACTCAGCCTTCAGGTTGATGTTCTTTCCCTTGATCATGTAGTGGAAGCCGCCGGTGAGGATCGACAGCTTGTCGGCCGAGACGTCCTTGTTGGCGTCGTACATCTCGTAGCGGGCGCCGAGGCGGAACTGCCTGGCGAAGGTGTAAAGGGCCGAGAAGTAGTAGCCGTCGCGGTCGATCTCGGTGGTGGCCGTCTGGCCGTCCGTCGCCTTGCCGTACTCCGCGCGGAGCATGAGGGGCAGGGTCTCGGTGCCGTCCCAGCGGAAGTGGGCGCCGATGCGGTCGCGCGCCAGGGCGGCCGTGCCCTGGTTGCCCGTGCCGCCGGAGACGCCGACGGTCATCCCCTTCGCCGGCTTCACGTCGAAGCGAGCCGCGTAGAAGAGCCGGTCGGAGGTGCCGGCGACGTTCGACGGGAGGCCGCTCGTGATGGAGGCCTGGGCCGCGAACATCTCGCCGTACTCGCCCTTGTAGAAGAGCCCGGCCTGCCGCTGGTCGCCGATGATCCGGGTGATCCTGGCGCGCTCGAGGAAGTCGATCTCGGAGGAGGAGCGAAGCCCCTCTTCGGTGATCGCGATCTTCTTCTGGCCGAGGGTGAACTCGTGCCCCTTGAGGCCGAGGAAGGTGATGCCGAGGTCCTGGAGGACCTTGCCGTCGGCGCCTGCGGTGACGCTCGGGCTCTTCGTCGGGTCGATCATGACCTCGTAGCCCCACGCCGGGGTCACCTTGCCCGAGAGCTTGATCTCTGCGCGGCGGAGGCGGAAGTCGTTCGCGCCGGTCGGGTTGCCGAGGTAGGAGGTGCCGGAGGTGGCCTGCGCAGAGTCGTCCATGATGTACCAGGCCTGGAGGAGGAGTCCGAACTTCAGCTCGCCGTCGGCGACCTTGAGGGTCGTCGGGGGCGGGAAGGTCGGAGCCTTCGGTGCGGTGTACTTCCGGACCTCGGCCTCCTTGTCGTGCTTGAAGTTGTAGAGGTCGAGGGCGACCTCGTTGTCGAAGACCATCGTCTCGCCGTTCGGCCCGTAGTTGATCTTGGTGATCGACTTTCCGAGCTCCCCGGAGCCTTCCCACGCCTTGAACTCGTTCGGGTCGTTGAAGACGTAGATCCGGCCTTCCTTGGCAACCTCCTTGTACCAGAGGAGGTTCACCTGGGCCTGGGCGGCGCCGGCGAGAAGCAGGAGGCCCACGAGGGCGATTCCCATGATGTGTCGAAGCTTGAAGGGGTGCATTCCGTCTCTCCTTTCAGATCGTTACAAACCGGGGGGAGTCTCGGAGAGCCGCCGGAGGGTGCGGTTCAGGCGGTGTGAAGGAGATGTAAACAGAGCGGCGCCTGCGAGCGGACCCGGGGGTGGCGCTTCATACAGATTTAACCTGGACGTAACAGTGTTCCGCCCGTCCTGCGGGAAGACTCGCCGCCGTATTGGATTCCCGAAGGAGGAACAGAATGAAGAAGATCGCCCCCGCAATGTTCGCCGCCGCGCTCCTTGCCGGCCCGGCTGCCGGCCAGACCGTCCAGGTGGATCCGGCCATCCAGCCGTACAAGCCCGTGTCCGGCGTTTCCGGAAACCTGAGCTCCATCGGCTCGGACACGCTCAACAACCTGATGACGCTCTGGGCCGAGAAGTTCAACAAGATGTACCCGAACGTGAAGATCCAGATCGAGGGGAAGGGCTCCTCGACGGCCCCCCCGGCGCTCATCTCGGCCACGGCCCAGCTCGGCCCGATGTCGCGCGCCATGAAGGGGAGCGAGATCGACGAGTTCGAGAAGAAGTACGGCTACAAGCCGACCCAGGTGCGGGTCGCCGTCGACGCCCTCGCCGTCTTCGTCAACAAGGACAACCCGCTCGCCTGCATGACGATGCAGCAGGTCGACGCCGCCTTCTCCAAGTCCCGGCGGGCCGGCAGCAAGGAGAACGTGAAAACCTGGGGCCAGCTCGGCCTCACGGGCGACTGGGCGAGCCGCCCCGTCAGCCTGTTCGGCCGCAACTCGGCTTCCGGCACCTACGGCTTCTTCAAGGAGCACGTCCTCAAGAACGGCGACTACAAGGACGAGGTGAAGGAGCAGCCCGGCTCGGCGTCCGTCGTCCAGGGAGTCACGGTCGACCGGTTCGGCATGGGCTACTCCGGCATCGGCTACGCGACGGCCGGCGTCAAGGCGCTGCCGCTCGCGGCCAAGCAGGGGGACAAGTGCTACCCGGCGTCCCCCGCAGAGGCCTACTCCGGCAACTACCCCCTGGCCCGGTTCCTCTACGTGTATGTGAACCGCGCCCCTGGCAAACCGCTCGACCCGATCGTGGGTGAGTTCCTCAAGCTGGTCCTCTCGAAGGACGGCCAGGAAGTCGTCGTGAAGGACGGCTACTTCCCCCTGCCGTCGAAGATCGAGCAGGAAGAGCTCGCCAAGCTCCTCAAGTAGGACGCGGACGCCATGTCCTCCACGCTCGAGAGCGCGTCCCCGGGCGATCCGGTGGCGCCGCCGGCCCGAAAGGCTGCCGCCCGGCCGCTCGGCCGCCGGTTCCTCGCCGACCGGCTCGCTGCCCGGTTCGTCACGCTCTCGGGCGTCGTCATCATCGCCGCCATCCTGGCGATCCTCTTCGTCATCGTCGCGGTGGTATGGCCGCTCCTCAGGCCGTCTTCGGCCACCTCCGTACCGGCCGGCGCGCTGCCGGCCGGTACGGTCCCGCTGGCCCTGGCCGTAGACGAATACAGGGAAGAGGCGTTCGTCGCCACGAAGGGCGGCCTCCTGATCCTGCCGGTCTCCGGCGGCGAGGCGACCGTCGTGGAGCTGCCCGAGCTCGGCGAGGCCACGGTCGTCAAGGCCGTCGCGCCGGAGCCGGAGCTGATCGTTCTCGGGCTTTCCGACGGCCGCCTCTATCCGGTCGGCGTCTCGACGGAGGTGGCGTACGAAGAAGGGAAGCGGCGCGTGACGCCGTCCGTCCGTCCCGGGTCGCCCGTGACGGTCGGAACGGAGGGAAAGGCTGCCGGGGTTTTCAAGTACGTCCGTGGCCCCGACGGCCCGATCGCGCTCGTCGCGACCGGCCCTCGTCAGCTGACTCTCGTCCGGGTCGTCGAGAAGACGAGCATGATGGGAGAGACGACGCGGGAAGAGGTGCGCATCGTGCTTCCCGTCGAGGCGAAGGGCGAAGTGACGTCGCTGGCCCTCGACGTCCGCGGACAGGACATCTTCGCCGGCACGTCGGGCGGTGAGATCGTCCGGTTCGACCTCCGCGACGAGGCGAACCCGAAGCAGGAAGAGACCGTCTCCGCCAGCTCGTCGGGAGCGGCCCTCGGGGTCCTGGGCTTCCTGAACGGGGACCGCACCCTGGTTTCCGGAGACTCCGCCGGGCGCGTTGCTTCCTGGCAGGTGATCCAGGCGGAAGCGGGCGACTCGCGGCGCCTGGCGAAGATCCACGAGTTTCGCCCTCACGGGGCGGCCGTCACGGGCTTCTCGGCCTCGCGACGGGACAAGGGCTTCGTGACGGGAGACGCCGCGGGAGGCGTCGAGGTGCATTACGCCACGACCGGCAAGTCCCTCCTGTCGCTCGAAGCGGGAAAGGCGCCTCTCGGCGCCGTCGTCTTCGCGCCGAAAGCCGACGCCGTCCTGGCGGCCTCGGTGGATGGGCGGCTCCACCAGTTCTCGCTCCGGAATCCTCACCCCGAGGTGTCCTGGAACGCGCTCTTCGGGAGGGTCTGGTACGAGGGGTACGCCAAGCCCGACTACGTCTGGCAGTCGACCGGCGGAACCGACGACTTCGAGGCCAAGTTCAGCCTGACGCCTCTCATCTACGGGACGCTCAAGGGGACGTTCTACGCCCTGATCCTCGCGATTCCGATCGCCCTCGCCGCCGCGCTCTACACGTCGCAGTTCATGCACCCGAACCTGCGGTCCGTCATCAAGCCGGTCGTCGAGGTGATGGCCGCGCTCCCGAGCGTCGTCCTCGGCTTCATCGCCGGGCTCTGGCTCGCGCCGATGCTCGAGAGAATCGTCCCGGGCGTCCTCCTCATGCCCGTAGTCATCACGCTCCTCGCCGTCCTGGGCGCGGCGGCGTGGGCGAAGCTCCCGTCGAGGGTCCGGCTGCGGATTCCCAACGGGTGGGAAGCCGTTCTTCTCGTTCCGCTCGTCGTGGGGGGCGGGGCGCTTTCGATCTGGCTGGGATTCCAGTTCGAGCGGTTCTTCCTCGCGGGCGACTACAGGCACTTCCTCCTGACGGCCCTCGGGCTGACCTACGATCAGCGCAACTCCCTCGTCGTCGGCATCGCGATGGGGTTCGCGGTCATCCCGATCATCTTCACGGTCGCCGAGGACTCCCTCTCCAGCGTTCCGACGGGTCTGGCGGCAGGCTCGCTCGCCCTCGGCGCCACGCGCTGGCAGACAGCCATCCGCACCGTCCTCCCGACCGCCTCGCCCGGGATCTTCTCCGCCGTGATGATCGGTTTCGGGCGGGCCGTGGGCGAGACGATGATCGTCCTGATGGCCACCGGGAACACTCCCGTGATGGAAGCGTCGATCTTCAACGGCTTCCGCGCCCTCTCCGCCAACATCGCCGTCGAGCTGCCAGAGGCCCCGGAAGGCGGGACGCTCTTCCGGGTCCTGTTCCTGGCGGCCCTCCTCCTCTTCCTGATGACGTTCGTCGTCAACACGGCGGCCGAGCTGGTGCGCCTGCGCCTCCGGAAGAAGTACAGGACGTTCGAATGAGCAGCGCGACCCCTCCCCTCGCCTCGGCGCGAAAGGCCGGACTCTTCCGAAGCGGCGAGCCGTTCATCTGGATCACCGGCAGCGGCCTGGCCGCCGCGGTGCTGATGGTCGCGGGCCTCCTCTGGCTCATCCTGGCCAACGGCCTCGGCTTCTTCTGGCCCGCGGAGGTCTCGCAGTACGCGCTTTCCGACGGCCGGACCGTAGCCGGTCCGCTCGCGGCGCGGGAGAGGGTCCCGGATCCGGGCGCGACCGCCGGCACACCGCCTCGATGGCGGATCAAGGTGAAACAGGGGAACCGGGACGTCACCGGCGAGGATTTCGTCTGGATAGACGAGTCCGCGATCCGGTCGACCACAAAGCCCGCCGACGTCATCGCCTTCGAGCGGCGCGAGTGGGGCGCCTTCTACGGCTGGGTGAAGGAGGTCCGCGACGGAGGCAACGTCGTCGCTTCGGGGCGCGACGCGTCGTGGAAGGCGCTGGGCGCCCTCCTCCCGAAGGCGCTCGACGTCTACGAGGAGGCGCTCACGCTCGAGAAGGACCGGATCGGAGCGGTGAACTTCGAGAAGGACAAGCTTCGCCTGGCCCGGAAGAAGCTCGAGCGGAAGGGCGTCTCGTCGGGCCCGGACGTCGAGGCGCTGGCGGCGAAAGAGTCGAAGCTCCAGGCCGAGTACGACCGGCTCCTGACCGAGCTGCAGGCCGTTCGGTCCCGGGTCACGGCCGTCCTCGTCCTGGAGACGGCGGGAGGCCAGGAAAAGGAGCTGCCCCTCGTCCAGGTCGTCCGGGCCGACCGCCCCAACGAGATGGGCTGGTTCACGAAGGCGGGGCGCTATGCCGCGAACGTCTGGGCGTTCGTCTCGGAGGACCCGCGCGAGTCGAACACCGAAGGGGGAGTCTTCCCGGCCATCTTCGGCACGGTCCTGATGGTCCTCATCATGAGCATCGTCGTGACGCCGCTCGGGGTCCTCACGGCCTTCTACCTTCGCGAGTACGCGAAGCAGGGGCCGGTCGTCAGCGCCGTGCGGATCGCCGTGAACAACCTCGCGGGCGTCCCGTCGATCGTCTACGGCGTCTTCGGCCTCGGCTTCTTCATCTATTTCCTCGGCGGGTCGATCGACCGCCTCTTCTTCTCCGAGGCGCTGCCGACGCCGACCTGGGGCACCGGGGGAATCCTCTGGGCCTCGCTGACCCTGTCGCTCCTGACCGTTCCGGTCGTCATCGTCTCGGCGGAAGAGGGCCTCGCAGCGATTCCGCGCGGCATGCGCGAGGCCTCCCTCGCGCTCGGGGCGACGAAGTTCGAGACGATGTGGCGGGTCGTCCTCCCGGCCGTCATGCCGTCGATCCTCACGGGGCTCATCCTCGCCATGGCCCGGGCCGCCGGGGAGGTGGCGCCGCTCATGATCACGGGCGTCGTCAAGCTCGCGCCGGCCCTGCCAATCGACGGCTTCGCTCCGTTCATGCACCTCGACCGGAAGTTCATGCACCTCGGGTTCCACATCTACGACGTCGGCTTCCAGTCGCCGAACGTCGACGCGGCGCGGCCCATGGTCTTCACCACGACGATCCTCCTGATCGTCCTCGTCGTCGCCCTCAACCTCACGGCGATCGTCATCCGCGGCCGGCTTCGCAAGAAGCTCCGCTCGTCGGGAATCTGAGATCCCTCATCATGGACGCACAGATCATGACCGCACCGACGCCTGCACTCGCCATCGAGACCCGGGTCTCCGCGCCGGCCGACGCCCCGGCATCCGGCGCCCCGGCCCTCATCGAGCTGAAGAGATTCAACTTCTGGTACGGAGAGAAGCAGGCGCTCTTCGACATCGACCTGACGGTGAAGGAGCGCTCCGTCACGGCGTTCATCGGGCCGTCCGGCTGCGGGAAGTCGACGCTGCTCAGGTGCCTGAACCGGATGAACGACCTGATCGACGGTGTCCGCGTCGAGGGGTCCCTCCGGGTGAACGGAGAGGACCTCTACGGTCCCGACATCGACGTCGTCGACGTCCGCAAGCGGCTCGGGATGGTCTTCCAGAAGTCGAACCCGTTCCCGAAGTCGATCTTCGAGAACGTCGTCTACGGCCTCCGGATCCAGGGGGAGCGGAACCGGACGCGGCTTCGCGATGCGTGCGAGGTGGCGCTGAAGGGGGCCGCGCTCTGGGACGAGGTGAAGGACCGGCTGGACGACAGCGCCCTCTCGCTCTCCGGCGGCCAGATGCAGCGCCTCTGCATCGCCAGAGCCCTCGCCGTCGAGCCCGAGGTCGTCCTGATGGACGAGCCCTGCTCGGCCCTCGACCCGATCGCCACGGCGAAGATCGAGGAGCTGATCTTCAGCCTGAAGGACCGTTTCACCATCGTCATCGTGACGCACAACATGCAGCAGGCCGCGCGCGTCTCGGAGGAGACCGGCTTCTTCATGCTCGGAAAGCTCGTCGAGTTCGACAAGACCGACGTGATCTTCACGCGCCCGAAGCAGAAGATGACCGAGGACTACATTACGGGGAGGTTCGGTTGATGACGGGTACTGGGGGTCCGGGGGGCCCGCGAAGCCAGGCCCCCCGGGAAGCGATGGCGAGCTCCCCGGAGGGAAAGACGCCGGACGCGGCCGGAGGAACCCCGGCCCGCTGGCGGATCGCCGTCGTCGAGGACGACGAGGACCTCGCCTTCACGCTCCTCTACAGCCTCCGCAAGGACGGCCGGTTCGACCCTGTGCGATACGCCGGAGGTCTCGTCGCGCTCGACGAGATGACGGAGCGGCCTCCCGATCTCGTGCTTCTCGACCTCAACCTGCCCGACGTCGACGGCCTGACGATCTGCCGCGAGCTGCGGCGCCACGAGGCGACGCGCCGCGTGCCGATCCTCATGCTGACGGCCCGGGCCGAGGAACGCGACAAGCTCCTCGGATTCGACCTCGGGGCCGACGACTACGTCACGAAGCCCTTCTCGATGAAGGAGCTCCTGGCGCGGATCGTCGCGCACCTCCGGCGCGGCGGAGGCGGCAGCCCGGCGTCCGACGACGTGTTCGACAACGGAAAGGTCCGCGTCGACCGGGCGCGCCACCTCGTGGAGCGGGATGGCAACGCGATTCACCTGACGAAGAAGGAGTTCGACCTCCTCTGGCTCCTCATCAAGAGTGGCGGGCGGGTCGTGAGCCGGGAGACGATCCTCTCGCGCCTCTGGGACTACGCCGCAGACGTCGAGACCCGGACGGTCGACGTCCACATCCGCTCCCTTCGGAAGAAGATCGGGGACGACGTCGTGGAAACGGTCGTCGGAGTCGGCTACAGGTTCCCCGCATGAAGCCGGCGGTTCCGAGGCGGGCCCGCCCGGCGTTCGAGGCCCTCGTCCTCGGCGCGATCACGGTCGGAGTCGTGGGGCTCGAGCCCCGTGCGTTCGTCGCCGGGGCTCTCGTCGGCACCGTCTTCTTCGTGATCCGCCTCCGAAGGATGCGCGAGCTGGACAGGGTGCGGGACGGTGTCGCCACGGCGGCCGCCGGGACGAGGCCGGAAGAGTGGCGAGGGCTCTCCCCCGAGACGGAGCCGGTCTTCCACGCCCTCCACCGCTTCGCCGACCTCGTCGCGCAGGAGAGGGAGGGGAGCGAGAAGGCGCGCGTCCTGGCCCGCACCGTCTTCGTGGAGGTGCCGGTCGGGCTCGTCGTCGTCGACCGTGCCCTGGCCGTCCTCGACGTGAACCCGGCGGCTCGCCTCCTCTTCGGCGTGCCGCCGGACGCCTACTGCCCCGCCCTTCACGACGTCGTGAGGGATCCGATGGTCCTCGGGCTCTTCCGTTCCCTGACCGGAGCGGGCGGGGCGGGAGACGAGGCGCCCTCCCCGGTCGTCGTCAAGGTCGACGGCCGGGAGGGGGGCGAGCGGCTCCTGGAGGTGACGGCCCGGGCGGTCCCCGGCGCGCACCTCGACGGCGAGCCGGCCGCGATCGGAGTGGCGCGCGACGTGACGGAGCGGGAGCGGACCGAGCGGATGCGCCGGCAGTTCGTGGCGGACGTCTCTCACGAGCTCCGGACGCCGCTCGCCACGATTCGAGCCGCGGCCGAAACGCTGGCCGAAGAGGAGTCGCTGGACGAGGCCGCCGCCCGGCTGGCCGCGATCCTCGAGCGGCAGGCGGGGCAGATGCAGGACCTCGTCTCGGATCTCACCGACCTCTCGCAGATCGAGTCGGGCGCGGTGACGCTCCAGCTCGAGGAGGTCCCGCTCCAGGGGCTCCTCGCGGGCGTCGTCAAGGACCTCGAGAGCGTCGCAAAGGCGAAGCGGGTCGAGGTGACGCTGGAGGCGCGGGCCGGTCTCGCCGTGAGAGGCGACCGGCGGCGCCTCGCACAGGTCTTCCGCAACCTCGTCGACAACGCCGTCAAGTTCTCGCCGGCCGGCGCCCGGGTCGAGGTGGTCGCCGAGGCGGGGAAGGGGCCGGCGGCCGGCGAGGTCTTCGTCCACGTGATCGACCGCGGGATCGGCATCCCCGCGAGCGAGCAGGCGAAGGTCTTCCAGCGCTTCTACCGGGTCGATCCGTCCCGCTCGAAGGCGACGCCCGGGACCGGCCTCGGCCTCGCCATCGTCAAGCACCTTCTCATCCTCCACGGCGGGTCGATCCGCGTGGAATCCGAGCCGCTCCGCGGGAGCCGGTTCACGGTCGCGCTCCCCACCGCCTCGGCAGCGGACCTCGCCTTGAAGGAGGCCTCATGAAAGAGCACTTCACCGACCTTCTCGAGCATCTCCGGCGCCAGCTCATCGGCATGGGCGCGGAGGTCGAGAGCCAGATCCGCGTCGCCATCGAAGCCCTGATCGAGGGCGACGCGGTGAAGGCGCGCGGCGTCTGCGAGAGGGACCCGGTCATCAACGACCTCGAGGTGAGGAACGAGGAGGCGGTGATCCACCTCCTCGCCACGCAGCAGCCGGTGGCGGGCGACCTGCGGCTCCTCGTCGCCGCGATCCGGATCAACGCGGACCTCGAGCGGATCGGCGACCACGCGGTGAACATCGCCGAGGCGGCCGAGAGGCTCGCCGGAGCCAAGCCTTTCAAGCCGTGGATCGACATCCCCCACATGGCCGAGGTGGTCCGCGGCATGCTCCGTGACGCCCTCGACGCCTTCGTCCGCCGCGACCCGGTCCTCGCCAAGGACGTCGTCCTGCGCGACGACATCGTCGACGCCAAGAACCTCTCGCTCATCCGCGAGCTCCTGACCTACATGGCCGAGAACCCGGCGCTCATCAGCCGCTCGATCGAGATCATGTCGATCTCCAAGAACCTCGAGCGGGTGGCGGACCTGGCGACGAACATCGCCGAGGAGACGATCTTCATCGCCGAGGGGCTCGTCATCAAGCACCTGGGGAAGCTCCCGGAAGAGGCCGCGGGCCGCTGAGGCCGTCGGGGCCGCCGGGGCCTCAGCCCCTCGGGGTCAGCCCCTCGCGAAGGCGAGGATCGTCTCCTTCACCACCGTTCCCGGCCCGAGAACGGCCGCGAGCGCCCGGGCGTAGCTCGCCAGCTGTGGAACGTAGAGGGCCTCGCGTTCCGCGCGGATCGCGGCCGTCGAGACCCGATCCGTTTTCCAGTCGACGACGACCCATCCGTCGGCCTCCTCGAAGAGGAGATCGATCTTTCCCTCGACGAGCGGAGATCCCTCGAGCGCGTCGTCGCGGAAGAGGACCGGCAGCTCGACGAATCGCCGGCGGGCGGCGCGGGCGCGGGCGACGACGGGGTGTGACAGGAGGCGCGAGACGAGGGCGACGGCCTCGGCGGCGGACGCGGGCTCGAGGACGGTCGCGGTCGATGCGACCGCGTCCGCGGCGGAGGCGGGGGGAATCCTCGCCGGGTCGAGGAGGAGCTCCATCGCCTCGTGGACGGCGGTGCCGAGGCGCACGGCGCGCTCCTGGATCTCCTCGGACCTCTCGAGGGCCGGGAGGTCCTCGGGGGAGTGGGAGGCGGGACCGGCGGAAGCGGCGGGAACCCAGGGCCGCTCCTTCTCTCCCGAGCGGCGGAGAGGTCGCGAAGCGGTGGCGCGAGCCCTCGCGAGCCGGGCCTCGGCGGCGTCGATCGCGACGGAGAGGTCTCCCTCGCGGGGGGCTTCCGGCGGCGGCGGAATGGCCCGGGGCGGTGCGAGGTTCGCCGGGACGCTCTCGACGAGAGGCGCGATCTCGGGACCGAGGTCTTTCGCGAAGGAGACCGGCGCGAGGAGCGACCTGTCGAGGGAATCGGAGACCTCGCCGTCCTTCTTCAGCCGCCGCGTCCGGAACCAGGAGACGACGAGCGTTTCTTTCGCGCGGGTGAAGGCGACGTAGAGGAGCCGCTTCTCCTCGGCTCGAAGGCGGCTCCCGTCTCCCTCGTCGACGAAGCGGAAGCCGGGCGACCCGCAGCGCGCGCCGGCGAACGAGGCCCGGATGGCCCAGCGCCCGCCGCACCGCTCGTAGACGAGGCGTCGGCCGCGCCCGGCGGCTTCGGGGAGCTTGAAGCCGAGGTCGGCCAGGACGACGACGTCGAACTCGAGCCCCTTCGACTTGTGGAGCGTGATGAGGCGGACGGCGTCGGCCTTCTCCTCGAAGGCGCGCGGCTCGGCCTGGACCGACGGGAGGCGCGACACGAGCCGGGAGACCGCTTCCCGGAACGAGAGCCCTTCGCCGTCGAGGGCGCGCGCGAGAACGACGAGGCGTTCGAGGTTCGCCTCGGCCTGCACGGGGTGGACGACGGCGCCGGCCCGGATCGACGGGAAGGCGGCGCGGGAGTCGAGGAGGTCGAGGATCGTCTCGGCGAGGGGTCGCGCGAGGCGGGCGTCGCGCAGCCGGCGAAGCAGGGCGAAGGCGTCTCCGACGGGACCCGGGATCGGCCCCGCGTCGGGGGCGTCGAGCCGCGCGCCCGATTCCACCGCGTCGAGGAGCTCCACGTCGGTGAGGCCGAAGAGGAACGACTTGAGCGCGGCCGTCGCCGCGATGCCGTTGGCCGGATCGTCGATCGCCCGGAGGGCCTGGACGACGGCGGCCGTCTCCTGGCGCCGGTAGAAGCTGGCCCCTCCCTCGAGAACGGCCGGGATTCCGGCCTCGCGGAGCGCCTCCTCGAAGACGTCGATCGAGTCGTTGCGCGACACGAGGACGGCGATCCCCTCCCAGCCCCGCGGCCGTCCGGCGAACCGCTCGCGGAGGAGGTTGGCGACGGCGCGGGCCTCGAGAGCGAGGCCCCTGAGGTCGGCGCCCTCCTCCGGCTCCTCCTCTCCCGCCTCGGGCGGGACGAGGTGGAGGACGTTCGGCGAGGCGCTCGCGGCCTTGTCGGGGCTCGGACAGAGAGGGGCGTAGTCCACGTCCCACGACTCGTCGCTCCCGGCGAAGACGCGCGAGAAGACGGCGTTGACGTAGGAGACGAGCCCGGGCGCCGCGCGGAAGCTCGTCGTGAGGCTCTTCCTCGCCGCCGGGCCGAAGCGCGCGGCGACCTGCCGCCACGTCTCGACGTCGGCCCGGCGGAAACGGTAGATCGACTGCTTCGGGTCGCCGACGAGGAAGAGCGCGCCGCCAGCCGGGTCGAGCTCCTCCCACTTCACCGGGTCCTGCTCGGCCTCTCCTGCGGCGAGGCGCAGGACGATCTCCGCCTGGACCGGGTCGGTGTCCTGGAACTCGTCGACGATGAAGGTCTGGAACCGGGCCCGGAAGTGCTCGCGCGCCGCCGGCGAGACCCGGAGGAGATCGCGGGCGCGGAGAAGGAGGTCCTCGAAGTCGAGGATCCCCCGCCGCGACTTCTCCGCCTCGACCGCCGGAAAGAGGCCGTCGACGATCGCCGCGGCGACGGAGGCGAGGAGGCGCGAACGGGGGATGCCGGACAGGAGAACGGCGAGCTCCTTCACGTTCTCGCGGAACTCCTTGACCCCTTCCTTCAGCTCCTCGCTCCAGAGGCCGCGTTTGCCCCCCATGAGCGAGATCTCGACGGTGGGAGAGAAGGCGGCGAGCGCCTCGTCGGAGGCCTGGGCGATCTCTCCGAGCTCGGAGACGGCCGCCCCGAGAAGGAGCGCCTTCTTCTCGTCGCGGCCCTCTCCGGGGATCCCGTCGTGGAGGTCCGACCCGGCCAGGGCGAGGCGGAGAACCTCCCGGCGTGCGAACGGGAGCGGGTCGCGCTCGAGAGTGCCGGAGAGGACGAGGGCCCGGTCGGAGTAGAGCTCTCCCGCGAGCGCCCGGAGCTCGGAGGGGGAGAGCCCCAGCCGGAGGGCGTCGGCGATCGGCCCCTCTTCGCGCGCCACGCGGTCGAGCCACTCGGCGAAGAGGGCGTCGAGGAGCTCCTCGGTGACGGACTCCTCGGGGGGTGACGAAGTCGGGGTCGACGCCCGCCTCGACGGGGCGTTCCCGGAGGAGCCGCCCGCAGAAGGCGTGGAGCGTGGAGATCGGCGCGGCCTCGAGGTCGCGGCGGGCCTCGACGGCCCGGGCGCGGCGGAGGGGGTCGGTGGAGACGGAGGCTTCGTCGAGGGCCTCCCGGAGGCGCTCCTTCATCTCGCCGGCGGCCTTCTCGGTGAAGGTCATGGCGGCGATGCGCGAGAGGGGGACGCCGTCGGCGAGCGCGAGCTCGAGGACGCGGTTCACGAGCGTCGTCGTCTTGCCGGTGCCGGCGGAGGCCTCGACGAGGATCGACGACGCGGTGTCCTTCACCGCGGCGTCGCGGTCGGCCTGGTCGGGAAGCGCGCTCACCGGAGCTCCTCGAGGGCGAAGAGGGGATTGCCCGGGTCGCGTTCCCGCTCCGCCTCGCGCTTGCGGTTGGTGACCCGCGCGTGGCCCGGGCCGCAGACGGCGTCGAAGTCGCAGCTTCCGCAGTGGCTCGCGCGCGAGGCGAAGGGGGTCGTCTTCGGGAAGAAGAGGCCGCGGGACGCCGCCTCGTCGAGGAGCGCGAGGGCCGCGACGAAACGGTCGACGGCTTCCTTCGTCTCGTCCTCGTCGAAGGCGACGGGGACGGGAACGGAGACGTCGCCTTCCCGATCGACGAAGAGGTACTCGCCTCGCGGGCGCGACGCCCCGAGCTCGCGGGCGGCGAGGGCGTAGACCGCGAGCTGGAGCCGCTCGCCCCCGGCGATCCTGTACTCCTTCGCGTTCTTCTTCCCGTATGGCCGGGGGGCGCCGAACTTGTAGTCGACGACGAGCGCCGCGTCGCCGTCGCGGTCGAGCCGGTCGATCTGGCCGGCGAGGGAGACCTCTCCCGAGGCGAGGGAGACGCGCGGGGAGAGAGGCTCCTTCGGGCCGAAGCGGACCTCGGCGCCCGAGAGAGGGAGCCTCTCCTTGCGGTCCCGTTCCCGCGCGAGAACCGCCTCGACGCGCGCGACGAGGAGCGACTCGGCGGCGTCGAGGAGGGGCTCCGGCGGGTCGGTCTCCAGCTCGCGGAAGAATTCCGACACCTCGGCGCGGGCGACGGAGCGGAGCGCCGGGGCGGTGACGACGCCGAGCCCCTTCTCTCCGGTGAGGCTGGCGAGACGCTCGAGTGCGGCGTGGGCGAGGGTGCCGAGGGTGAGCGCGTCGAGGAAGAGGGCGTCGGGCGGATCGTCGGGTGCCTCGAGGCCGAGCCCCTCGGCGAGGAACGCGCGGTAGGCGCAGGCGGCCCGCCGCTCGAGGCGGCTCGCCGACAGCGGGCGGGCCGTCAGCGCGCAGCGCGCGGGAGAGCGCCCGAGGAGGCCGTCGTGCGCGGTGAAGGCGTCCCGGGCGCGTGCGGAGGCGCGATCCACGGCGCGGTCGAGCCCGTCGGGCCGGGACGCGAGCCGGGCGGCGAGGCTCGGATCCCGGGCGAGGGCGCGCGTCAGCACCTCGGCGCCGTCGATGGCCAGGTCGTCGTCGACCACGCCGAGCGGCAGAAAGCGGAGGCCGGGGACCGCTCCGGGAGTGGCGAGGTCCTTCTCGCGGACGGGCCCTCCCGCCGCCTCCGCGAGGACGTCGAGGAGAAAGGGGGAGAGGAGCCGGGGGCGGTCCGTCGCCGCCTCCCGCCGCCCGGAGAGAAGGACGAGGCGCCTGCGGGCCGACGTGCGCGCCACGTGGAAGAGGAACCGCTCCTCGCGCGCGTGGCGGGCTCCGGTGCGCGGCGCGAGGCGGACGCCCGCGAGCGAGGAGAGGTTGCGGCGCTCCTCGTCGAAGAAGAGGGGGTCGGGCCGCCCCGGACGGGGAAAGAGCTGCTCCGTCAGGCCGGGGACGAAGACGGCGTCGAAGAGAAGGCCGCGCGCGGAAATCGCGGAGAGGACCGCGACGCCGTCCCTCTCGAACCGCCCGCTCCGGACCGGGACGGACTCGAGGGCGTCGGGGAGGAGGGCGAGGAGGTCGGCGGCGGAGACGCGCGCGCCGCTCGAGCCGGTCGAGGGTGGCGAGCGACTCGAACGCGGCGTGGAGGGCGGCTCGTTCGGCTCCGGCCGGGAGGAGCGTCGCGACGGCGGCCGAGAGGCGCGAGGACCACTCGGGGAACGGGGCGGGGGAGGCGTCGGGAAGTGCGGGGGTGACGAGCGTCAGCAGGGCCTCCGCGGCGGCCACCGACTCGTGAAGGCGGCGGGAGCGCGTCGAGAGGCGGCCGAGGGACTCCGAATCGGGAGCCTCGACGACGCCGGTGCGGGCGCGGGCGGCGTCGACGCGCCGCCGGAAGTCGTCGAGCCCTTCGTGAAAGCGGAGCTCGCCGAGGAGACGGGCGAGGCGGGCCGCGGAGCCGGCTGGCAGGGACGGGGTCCTGACGACGGAAGGAGTTTCCGGGAGGGAAGGAGTTTCCACGAGGGACGGCGTTCCCTCCAGCGCCTCGGCGAGCTCGAGGAGCGTCTCGCCTTCGAAGTTCCGGGCCGAAAGGCCGAGGAGGGCGAGGGCGGCCCGCCCGGCCGGCGTTCGCGAAAAGCCCCCGCCAGCGGGGCGGAAGAAGGGGATCTTCCGGCGCCGGAGCTCGGCGAGGAGCGCCGGCTCCTGTCGCGCCGGGTCGCGCAGGAGGATCCCGCAGGCGTGGAGAGGGATTCCGTCGTCGACGGCGCGGAGGATCTCCCTCACGGTCTCCCGGGCCTCCGCCCACTCGGTCGGTGCGATGACGCAGGCGGGCGCGGGGCCGGAAGGGCTCGGGAGGCATTCGACGCCCACGCCGAGGAGCTCGGCGAAGAGCGCCGCGCGAACGGGAGGAAGGCCTTTCGTCCGCTCGCGCGACGCCGGGGCGTCGTCCTCCCCGTCGTCGGGCACGAAAGCGACGACGGGGCGCTCCCGCGCGACGGCTGCGAGGAGCCGCTCGCGCAGGCCGCCGAGGTCGTAGAGGCCGTAGACGAGGAGCGACTCGGCGGACGGCGGGCGGACCGCCGTGGCGGCCCGCTCGAGCGCGGACGTCGGGTCGGCGAAGCGGGTGCGCCGGGATTCGAAGTCGGCGATCAGCGTCGCCACGTGTCCGAGGAGGAGAGCGCGGTCCGGCGTCGCCGCGACGGCGGGAAGGAGGTCGCCGAGCCGCCGCGGGTCGAGGCCCGCCTCGCGGAGGTCGTTCGCCGTCCGGAGGAGGAGCGCGGCGAGGGAGGGCTTCTCGCGCAGCTCGCCGAACGCGGCGCCGGCGGAGTTCTCGCGAAGGGTCCTCCGCGCGAGGAGCTCCTCTCCGAGCGGCGGAAGCGGCGGGCGCGGGTCGGGTCCCGGGCTGCGGTCGCGCGCCAGGTCGAGGAACGTGACGAAGCGCAGGTTCGCGATCCCGCCGAGCGCCTCGGCGGCGCGACGCCTCAGGTAGACGCCGAGAAGGTTCGAGCCGACGAGGACGTCAACGGGGCGGAGCGGGTCGGCCGCCTTGAGGGAGCGAACTTCGTCGAGGAACCGGGCTTCGAGCGCGGTGAAGTCGCCGGCGAGGAGAGTGTGTTCGCGAATCGCCGCCATCCTGCCGAGTGTACGGCGGGGGTCGTGGGGACGCTCCGCCGGCCGGCTCAGCCCTCTTTCCAGCGGGGAGCGCGGGCCGCCTCGATTCCGAGGAGGTCGAGGATCCGCTGGGTGACGAAGCCGAGGAGGTCGTCGATCGTCTTCGGTTTCGTGTAGAAGCCGGGGCTCGCGGGGAGGATCGTCGCGCCGGCCTGGGCGGCCTTCACCATCGCCTCGAGCGTCGGGAGGGGGAGGGGCGCCTCGCGCGGCACGAGGACTAGGGGCCGCCGCTCCTTGAGGTGGACGTAGGCCGCGCGGGTCAGGAGGTTGTCGCAGATGCCGTGGGAGATCTTCGAGAGCGTCGTCGCGCTGCACGGGACGACGACCATCCCTGCCGTCCGGAACGAGCCGGAAGCGATGGCGGCGCCGACGTCCCTGTTCGTGTGGACGACGTGGGCGAGGGCGGCGAGCTCGTCGATCGGTAGGTCGAGCTCGTCGGCGGCGACGCGCCGCGCCCCTTCCGTCGCGACGAGGTGGACCTCCACGTCCGTGACGCGGCGGAGGGTCTCGAGGAGGTCCTTCGCGTAGGGGATCCCCGAGGCGCCCGAGATCCCGACGACGACGCGGCGCGAAACGGAGTCGGCCATGGGTGCAGTCTAGCCGCCGGCACGCTCGTCGAGGACGTCGAACGTCCAGGAGCGGAACCCCGCGAGCTTCGCCGCGGCGCGCCCGGTCTCCTCGCCGGGTTCGGTCACCTCGAGGAGATAGAGCCCCTGCTCGGGGCGGGCGAGAAGGCGCCAGGGGTGATTCAGACCCGCCGCGAAGGAGCGGAGGGCGGCCTCGTCCGTCCCCTCGACGAAGAGAACGCGTTTCACGGAGCGGTTCCGGGCGTACCGCGTAGAATTCGCGGCGGAAGCGCAAGGGGTCCGGTGGCCCCCCTGGTCTTCAAAACCAGCGTGCACGCTCCGAGAGGGGCGGCGGGTGGGTTCGACCCCCACACGCTTCCGCCATTTCCTTCCCGTCGAGGCGCCCCGGGGAGCCTCCGGCGGAAACGGCGTCCCGTGCAGGCAGAATAGAAAATCAAGACCTGACCCCGTTTACTTCCGTTTACTTCGGCAGGGGTGCGGCTCTGAGAAGCCCCGCTTGCGGATGTCGTCGATGAGCTCCTCGTCCGTCTTGAGCGGTTTGTTCTCGCCGTAGAGCGCGTCGTCGCGGTATTTCGGGTTGCAGCCGGGGGTCGTCCGGCAGGCCTCGGCGGCGTCGTCCCACTCGCGACGCGCCTTGTCCCGGCTCGAGCCGCGGCCCCGCTCGGGGACGGCGAGGCCCCTGGCGACGGCCTTGTCCATCCGGCGCTGGGCCTTCACCGCGTCCGCGTCTTCGGCCCCGCCCTTTCCGCCCTTCTTCCGCGCGTCGGGCGCGCCCGAACGGCCGCCCGCGGGGGGCGACGAGGCCGCCGCGGCGTCGGCCGGGTCCACGGTCTTCACGTCGTCGAACGAAACCGGCTTCGTCGGCGTCCCATTCGCCTTCATGAGCGCGGCGTGCTCGGAGAGCGACCTCGGCCGCGCCGGCTCTCCCGCGCGGCCGAGTGCCGGAGCGGGGCGTGCCGTCGGGACGGGTGTCGCAGCGGCGGCCGCGGCGGGAGCCGACGCCTGCGGTAGCAGAAGGGCGAACGTGAGAGCGAAGGTGTACATGCCGGGCCTCGCGGGTCGAAGGTATTGACGATTATGCCGAGGTCTCGACGATCGTGCCGAGGTCGTTCGCCTTTCGCGCGGCACCGGCCTTGCGCCGGTGCCTGGGAGGTCGCGGGCGGTTTCCCGGGGATCGACCCAGAATAGAAAATCAAGACCTGACCCTGATACTCTCCGGCGATGGACGGGGCGCGGTCCGGGCGGGGGATGACGGGGGAGGCGCGGAACCGGCTTCTCGTGCGCATCGCGCACGAGCTCGACGGGACGCTCAACCTCGACCAGGTCCTCGGCCGGCTCCTCGACACGCTCCGGGAGGCGGTCGGGTACGACGCCGCCGGGATCTTCCTCCTCAACCGCGAGGAGGTCTTCCCGGGGTACGGGGTCTCGTGGAGAAAGATCGCGGCGACCGTCCGGCGCGGGTTCGACGGTCCGCTTCCCGACGTCGACCGGCTCCTGGCGCTCGGCCAGGGGCTCGTCGGGCACGTCCTGAAGACGGGCGAGTGCGCCGTGGCTTCGGACGTGAGCCGCGATCCGCGGTACGTCCAGGCGCGCCCCGCGACCCGGTCGGAGCTGGTGGTGCCCGTTCACGCGGGAGGCCGTCTCGTCGGGGCGATGAACCTCGAGAGCGACCATCCCGGCGCGTACACGAACGCCGACGCCGAGACGCTGAGGCTCTTCTCGGACGCGGCTGCGATCGCCGTCGAGAAGGCGGTCCTCTACCGGCTCTTCGTCCAGAAGGAACGCCTGGAAGAGCAGCTGCGCCTCGCGCTCGAGGCCGGCGGGCGGACGGGCGCCGCGACCTGGCCTGGCATCCCCGGGTGGGACGCCGCGGGCTACACCCGCCCCCGCTACGAGATCGGCGGGGACTACTACGACCACATTCCCCTCGCTGACGGGAGGCTGGGCCTCGTCGTCGCCGACGTCTCGGGCAAGGGGAGCCTCGCCGCGATGACCCTGACGACCTTTCGCGCCATCCTCAGGACCCAGGTGGAGGGGGAGCCCGAGCCGGTCCGGACGGCGTCCGCGGCGAACACGCTCCTGCGCGAGAGGATGGCGCCGACGGAGTACGTCACGGCGGTCTACGGCGTCCTCGATCCGGCCCGCGGCCTCCTCGGCTACACGAACTGCGGCCACCCCTCTCCGCTCCTCGTCCGCGCCGACGGGCGGTACTCCAGCCTGACGACCGGCGGCCCGCCTCTCGGTCTCCTCGCCGGCGCCAGGTATCTCGCGGGCGAGGTCACGGTCGAGCCGGGCGACCTGCTCGTCCTCTTCACCGACGGGGTCGCGGAAGCGGAAGGTGCGGGAGGAGAGGAGTTCGGCGTCGACCGGATCGCCGAGGTCGTTCGCGCCTCGCGTCACCTGCCGAGCGGGAGAATCCTCGAGGAGGTCGTCCGGGCGACGGCCGAGTTCCGTGGCTCCGCGGACTACGCCGACGACTTCACCGTCCTCGCCCTGAAACGGATGCCGCTGGGCTGATCGACCCAGAATAGAAAATCAAGACCTGACCCCGTTTGGGGGTGACCCCGTTCGGGGGCTAGGATTCGCGGCAGGATGAGAGCCTTTCTTGCCGCACTTCTTCTCGCCTCGGCGATTCCCGCCCTCGCCCAGGGCGGGCCTCCGGCGGAGCCGGGGCCTTTCCGGACGCCCGACCTCGCGGAGCTGACGCTCCTCGAACCGGGGATCCGGCTGGACGTCCGCTATGCGCGGAGCGACAACTTCCTCGGCGTGCCGGTCTACAGGGAGGCCCGGGCGTTTCTGCAGCGGCCTGCCGCGGAGGCGGTCGCGAGGGTCCACCGGAAGCTGGCCGCGAAGGGGTACGGCCTGATGGTCTTCGACGGCTACCGCCCCTGGGCGGTGACGAAGGCGTTCTGGGACGCCACGCCCGAAGACAAGAAGCTCTTCGTCGCCAACCCCGCGCGCGGCTCGCGCCACAACCGGGGCTGCTCGGTCGACCTGACTCTCTACGACCTCGCCACCGGAATGGCCGTCGACATGGGGGCCGGGTACGACGAGATGAGCCCGCGATCGTACGTGACCTGGGAGGGCGGCACGAAGGAGCAGCTCGACCGCCGGGACCTCCTCCGGGGAGCGATGGAGCGCGAGGGCTTCTTCGTCTACCCGTGGGAGTGGTGGCACTTCGACTTCAAGGACTGGCGCGACTACCCGCTCCTCGACCTCCCTTTCGAGAAGCTCGGCGGGGCCGGGGCGCCGCCCGCGACGAAAACTCCCTGACGCCGTCGTATCCTCCGGGTCGATGGCCCAGAGGATTCTCATCTGCGACGACGAGGGCGACATTCGCGAGTCGCTCCGGGAAATTCTGATCGACGAGGGCTACGACGTGACGGCCGTCTCCGCGGGCCCGAACGCCGTCGCCGAAGCGCCCGACCACGACGCCCTCCTGCTCGACATCAAGATGCCGGGGCAGGACGGCCTCGAGACCCTCGCCCAGATCCGGAAGCGGGGCCTGACGACGCCGGTCGTGATGATCTCGGGGCACGGCGACGTGCGGACGGCGATGGAGGCGATCCGGGCCGGCGCGAACGACTTCCTCGAGAAGCCGCTCGCCACCGAGCACGTCCTCAACGCCCTCCGGCGCGTTCTCGACGCCTCCCGCCTCACCCGGGAGAACCTCGAGCTCCGGAGCCGCCTCGGGCTGACGCGGCTCGTCGGCGACGCCCAGGTGATCAGGAAGCTCCTCGCCGACGTGGCCCGCGCCGCGCCGACTCCCGCGACGATCCTGATCGTCGGGCCGAGCGGGACGGGCAAGGAGCTCGTCGCCCGGTCGATCCACGAGGGCTCGTCGGTGAAGGCCGGGCCGTTCATCCAGGTGAACTGCGCGGCGATCCCGGAAACCCTCATCGAGTCGGAGCTCTTCGGGCACGAGAAGGGCTCCTTCACGGGCGCCGAGCGCAAGCAGGTGGGGAAGTTCGTGGAGGCCGACGGCGGGTCGATCTTCCTCGACGAGATCGGCGACATGTCGCTCTCGGCCCAGGCCAAGGTCCTGCGCGTCCTGCAGGAGGGCGAGGTCGAGCCGGTCGGGAGCCCGAGGGTCGTCCGCGTGAAGGTGCGGGTCATCGCCGCGACGAACCGCGACCTGACGGAGATGATCCGGCAGGGGAAGTTCCGCGAGGACCTCTTCTACCGCCTGAACGTCATCCCGCTGAAGACTCCCGCCCTCGCCGAGCACCCGGAAGACGTCCCGGCCCTCGTCCTCCACTTCGCCGAGAGCTTCGCCAGGACGAACAACTACCGGCCGAAGCGCTTCACCGACGACGCGCTGATGGCTCTCGCCGCGCGCCCCTGGCCGGGGAACGTCCGCGAGCTGAAGAACCACGTCGAGCGGCTGATGATCATGACCGACGGAGACGTCGTCGACTCGGTCGACGTCGAGGTCCCCGGCGAAGCGCGCCCCGAGGGGCCGATCGTCGTCCGCGGCGGACGGGTCGTCCGCGAGGGGGAGCCGGAGCCGTCGCCGGACGCTGCCCCGTCCGCGCCCGTGGCGGGTGTGGCCGCCGGCACGGGTACGGCGGACGAGGTCTGGGGCCGGCTCCTCGCCGTCAAGACCCTCCAGGATTTCCAGGACGAAGCCGAGAAGCTCTACATCGTCGCCAAGCTCGCCGAGAACGGCGGGAACGTCACCCGGACGGCGGAAGCCGTCGAAACGCCGCGGTCGAACCTCTACAAGAAGATGGACCGCTACGGCCTGAAGAAACGCGAGGACGCATCGGCATGAACGCAACGGAAGCGCTCCGCCACTTCGAGGAGACCGAGGCCCTTCTTTCGGGCCACTTCAAGCTCTCCTCCGGCCTTCACTCCGACAAATACCTCCAGTGCGCCAGGGTCCTTCAGTGGCCCGACCGGGCCGGCGCTCTCGGCGCCGCTCTCGGCGCGGCGCTCGCGCCCCTCGGAATCGACGTCGTCGTCTCCCCGGCGATGGGGGGGCTGATCATCGGCCACGAGGTGGGGCGCGCCCTCACGCGGCGCGCCGTCTTCACCGAGCGGGTCGAGGGGGCCTTCGCCTTCCGCCGCGGCCTCGGGCTCGAGCCGGGAGAGAGGGTCGTCGTCGTCGAGGACGTCGTGACGACGGGGGGCTCGACGCGCGAGGTCCTCGCGCTCGTGAAGAGCCTCGGGGCCGAGCCGGTCGCCTGTGCCGCGGTCGTCGATCGCCGGAGCGCGGCCGCCGGCGGCGGGACCGAGAGCCTCGAAGGGCTGCCGTTCCGGGCGGTCCTCCGGATGGAGGTCCCGACCTGGAGCGAGGCCGATTGCCCTTACTGCCGGCTCGGGCAGGAGGTCGTCTCCCCGGGGTCGCGCCGGCTCGTTTCCGTCAAGACGGCGGGCTGACGAGGGAGGCGGGGGACCGGACTCGTTTTTCGACGTCAATCCGCGGCGGGGTGGATGGGAAGGATCGCGCCGCCAGGGGTCTCGCTGAAGAACCTCACGACGGATCCGGGCGCGAGGCGGCGTTTGACGAACGCGCCTCCCAGGGGCGGGATCGTGAGCCGCACCGGGTTCGAGAAGGTTCCGTCAGGGGCGCCGACCTCGAGCCGGAGCGTGGCCGGAGCGGGACCGAGGTTCACGGCGCCGAGCGGGACGGGGCCTTCCGCCGCGGCACGCGCCTCGGAAAGCTCTCCCCCGGCGAGCGCCTCGTGAAGCGGCGTCGCCTCGATCGACCGGATTGACCGGGGGAGCGCCTCGGCGTCCCTCCGCACCGGGGCCCGGATCTCCCTTTCCGCCTTGGCGAGCAGGGAGACGTCGACGTCTCCGGTGGCTCGGACCGTGACGATCGCGGTCGAGCCGGTGTCGTTCTCCGCCTTCCCGAGCGCGAGCCTGGCGGCGCCTCCCGGCGCGACGCGGAGCTCTTTCCTCGCCGCGAGAAGGCGGCCCCGGCGATCCCGCCGTTCGACCTCGACCCGGGCTTCGCGCTCGCCCGGGTTTGCGACGAGAAGATCAAAGGGTGCGAGCAGCGGAGGGACCGCGACGATCCAGGTCCGGCGGAGCGGGGCGCGGTCGACTGGCCGTCCAGCCTCCTCCTCCATTCGGGCGAGGTCGCTCGCCGGAAGGCGGCACGTCTCCGCGGCGGCGAGGAGGAAAGCCCCGACGCCGTAGGTCACGTTCACGGCCGGGTCGTCGGACGAGGTGACCGCGCCGTCGGGGCCTGTCCCCGGCGGCTGGATCCCCGTGAGATCCCCGTCCGTGTCGACGCGTGAGAGAAGGAGGGCAAGCGCGTCGAGGACGACGGGGAGATAGACCTCGCGATCGAGCCAGCCCTCGTTCACTCCCCGCGCCAGGAAGAACGTGATCAGGCCCGTGGCCGAGCTCTCGGCGGCCTGACCTTCGAATCGGAGCAGGTCCGTTCCCCAGCCGCCGTCCGGGGTCCGCCGGGCCGCGAGCGAGCCGGCGAGCCGCGAGAGGAAACCGCGGATCGCCGTACGGTCGAGGACGACCTCGCAACGCCCGGCGTCGTAGGGGGTGTCGAGGAACCGGGCCGCCGTCGCGAGGCCGAAGCCCACCCAGCCGTTTCCGCGACCCCAGAAAGGGCCCTCTGCCGTCCCGGACGGGTCGTGCCGGAAGAGCTCGCGTTCCGGGTCCCAGAGGAGGAAGCCGGCGCGGCTGGGGGAGCTGGGCACGGCCCGCTCGCGCTCGTCGGGCGATGCCGGGCGATGGTCGAAGACGTAGGCCTCGACCCACTCGTAGGCGAGCGCGCGCGCCTCGGCGTCGGCCGGAAGCCCGTCGCGCGCGGAGCCGCGCCGGGCGAGCCCCGGTGCCAGTGTGAAGAAGTCGTCCTGCCAGAAGCGGACGCCGTAGCCGCCGTCCACCCACCACGGGGCGACGGGGGGGCCGTCCGCCGGGGTCGTCCGAAGCGCGCGCCTTGCGAAGGCGAGCGGCCCGTCGGTCGTGGCGAGGAGCGCCGCCCGCCGCTCCCCGTCGCTCACAGGCGTCCTGGCGTAGAGGTCGAGCGCGGCTTGCGCGTAGCCGGCGTAGTCGCCGTGGGTGACGGCCGGGTAACCGCCGCCGATGGCGGCCTCGACCCTCGAGATCAGCGGCGCTCCCGCCCCCGAAAGGTCGCGGTCGATTTCGCCCGCGAGGAGAAGCGCACCCGAAAGGTACGGAACGTCCTCCCAGTTGCGTCCCAGCGGCTTCACGGCGGCGAGCCGGTCGGCCACCCGGTTGGCCGTGGCGAGAATCTCTTCGCGTGTCGCGGCAGGTGCACGAGGGGCTCCTGCGGCGAGCGCGAGAGAGACGAATCCAAGGACGAGACGGCGCATCCCGCCGGGAAGTGTTTCGTCCGCCCCCGACCTCACTCCGGTTCCGAGCGCTCTTTCCGGAGGAGAAGCGGCAGGCCGACGAGGCCGCAGGCGAGCGTCGTCAGCAGGTGGACGGCGCCCGTCACCGTGGCGCCGAGGACGAGCGGTACCCCTTCGAGCGCGAGCCCCGCCGCGAAGCCCGACTCCATCGGTCCGAACGTCCCGGCGGGCGACGGGAGGACGGCGGCGGAGAGGACCGAGGCGAGCGAGGCGAACGCGAGCGCGGGGAGCGAGGGCGTGAGGCCCAGAGCGGAGAAGAGGAGCGCGAGCGCCGCGAAGTGGCCCGCGAGAAACGCGACGGCCCCGGCGAACGCGAGGAGGTAGGCGCGCGGCGTTTCGCGGGCCACCCGCAGCCCTTCGGCCAGCTCGCCGAACCCCCGGGCGAGCCGGGGCCGCGCCGCGAACCGGCGCGCGGCCGCCTCGACGAGCGGGACGCCGAGGCGCGGCATCAGGACGAGAAGGACCGTTCCCGCCGCCACCGCCACGGCCGTCGCGCCTCCGAGGACCGGCACGCCGCTCCGGAGCGCCAGGGCCGCAGCCCCCGCGAGGCCGGCGAGGAGGAACGCGGCGCTGTCGAGCGTCTTCGCGAGGACGAAGACGGCCCCGGCGCGCGCCCAGCCGGTGCCCAGGACGCGGCGGTAGAGCGCCCAGCTCGCGACCTCGCCCCCCCGGAACGGAAGCACCTGGAGGAGAAACGTCGTCGCGCCCGAGACGGCCCAGGCGCGGCCGAAAGGGATCCGGTCGGCCGGCGGCAGGAGGAGATTGAGCCGCGCGGCGCGGGCGGCGAAGCCGAGCGCGTAGATGGCGACCCCTGCGGCGAGGAGCTCGGGGCGTGCGTTCCCGAGGCGGCCGAGGACGTCGGCGGGGGCGTGCGCCAGCTGCCGGCCGAGGAGCGCGAGGAGAGAGACCCAGAGGAGCGTCAGGGCGACGCGGCGGAAGAGAGGAGACCGGGGAGGAATGGGCGTGAGCGCTCGCGCCTCCTCCGCATCACCCGCGGGCGTCGTCACGGTCCCCGGCGCCGCGGGCCGCCTCGTGGCGGCGCTGGCGGAGGAGGATCTCCTCCAGGAGCGTCCGGTTGATGGAGATCAGGTCGGCGAGGAGCCCCGTCAGGAACGAGAGGAACGAGCCGACGAGGAAGACCGTGGCGAGAAGGAGCGACTGGAGGTGGGCCCCGGGCGTCTCGCGGGTCGCCAGGAACCAGAGGTAGCGCCCGAAGAGCCCCGCCCCGAGGATGAAGAGAATCGCCGAGAGCCCGAGGAAGACGGGGAGCGGCTTGTAGAGGGCCGACATCCGGAGGATGTTCGCGCCCTGGACGAGGACGTATCTCGAGGTCTTCCGGAAGAGCCGCGAGGGGCGGACCGGCGGGTTCGTGCCCACGCGGACGGAGCGGACCGCCATGTTCTTGTGTCCCGCCTGGATCAGCGTCTCGGTCGTGTAGGTCATCCGGGTGTAGACGTTCAGCCGGAGCGCCGCCTCGCGCGTGAGCGCCCGGAAGCCCGACGTGGCGTCGGGCACCTCGGTCCCCGAGGCCCGCCTCACCACCCAGGACCCGAGGCGCTGGAAGAGCCGTTTCCCGGTGGAAAAGTCGGGCTTCGTCGCGACGCCGCGGTCCCCGACCACGATCTCGGCCTCGCCCTTGAGGATCGGCCCGACGAGGGTGACGACGTCGGCCGCGGCGTACTGCCGGTCGGCGTCGGTCGAGACGATGACGTCGGCCCCGAGGGCGAGAGCGCGGTCGAGGCCCGCCCGCCACGCGACGGCGAGCCCGCGGTGGAGGCCGAGCCGCAGGACGTGGTCGGCCCCCGCCTCCTTCGCGACGCGCGACGTCGCGTCGGTGGAGCCGTCGTCGACGACGAGGACCTCGACCGACGAAAAGCCGGGTACCTGCCGAGGCAGCTCGCGGACGGCGGCTGCGATCTGCGCCTCTTCGTCCCAGGCGGGAATCTGGATGACGAGCTTCACGAAGGCCGAGGATAGCCGAGCGAGGGGGGGAGCGCGGGACCCGAGAGCCCGGACCTGCGTGGTTTCGGCTATCTTCGGCGGATGCCGACGCGGCGGGAACGCCTCCTCATGCGCTTCGTCAACTTCTACCCGCCCTACCTGGGAGCGGGCGTCCGGGTCCTGCGCAGCCACGGGGACGACCAGACGATCCGCGTCGAGATGCGCCTTCGCTTCTGGAACAGGAACCTCTTCGGCACCCACTTCGGAGGATCGCTCTACGCGATGTGCGACCCCTGGTTCGTCTTTCTCCTCGTGCGGCACCTCGGAGACGGCTACCTCGTCTGGGACAAGGCCGCCGCGATCGAGTTTCTCAAGCCGGGGCGCGGCCGGGTGACGGCGACGTTCCACGTTTCGACGGCGGAGGTCGCGGAGATCCGCGCCGCCGCGGACAAGGACGGGAAAACGGAGCCCGTCCTCACGGCGGAGGTCGTGGGGGAGGACGGCGAGGTCGTCGCCCGCGTGAGAAAGACGCTCTGGGTGAAGAGGAAGGGGGCGACGAGGCCGCCGGCGACTGGCGAGCCGCACGGCGTCGTTTCGGACTAATCCGGTCCTGAATTGGCTGCCCCCGCCACGGATCGGCTTGCGTGAAAGTGGTTCGAAGCGGCGCGGCTGAAGCGGGATGAGCCGTAGCGCCGACGGGTCCGACCGGGAATACCGAACAAGCGTTATGCAAATAGACCTGTCCGATGGAATTATCTGCTTGCGCAAAAGGCCTCGTCTCCGTAGAGTGCCTCGCACCTTGCAGCTCTTCTGATGCATCGTCGGCGAGAGCGGGGGGACCGTCTTCCCGGTGTCGCCGCCGTGCCGGAAGGCTCTCGAGAATGAGGAGGAGAAGATGAGCTCCAGCTTCCGCACACCGTCAGCAGTCCTGGTCCTGGCCGCCCTGGCCCTGGCGGGCTCGCCGTCCCTTGCGGGCGAGGAACCGAGGGTCGACGAAACCAAGGTCCCGGTCATCCGGGTCATCGTCGATCACGAGAGCAACCTCGCCCTCGTCCCGGAGGGAACCGTTCTCCCTGGAGGTTTCCAGATCCTTTCGTCGGCGGACCTCAGGGTGGACGCAACCGACGCAGGTGCGCGTGGTTCGTCCGCGCGGCGGCCACTGGTCTTCGCCTATGCCCCTGCCGAACGGTTCGCCGGGCTCGAAGCGGTGGAGATTCCCCCCGACGCAGAACGTGAGATCGTCGAGCTCGGGTTCCCGTCAGAGCCCGAACTGAACGCCACGAAGAGCAGCAACCCCTGCCCGGTCACCATCGTGGTCGAGGTCAGCCCCGAGATCATCCACCAGATGACGTGCACGTACCCCAACGACGGTACCGGACGGCTCTACGAACAATTCATCGCCTACACGACCTTCCCGACCACGGCGACGAGAAGCAGCATCACCATGATCCATGACTACGCGCCCCCTTGGACGGACTACAGCCGTCTCACGTCCTGCTTCATCCCCTCCGGAGAATGTACCTCCGGAAGCCATCTGTTCCAGCTCCCGTTCACCCACCCCACGGACATGGTGTCGAAGGCCACCATTCGGCTCCCTGGCCCGTGCACGCAGGATCCGCCGTATTGCCCGTACGCGGGTACGAGCACGATCGTCCTTCCGGTCCTGATGCCGTAGGGCCGTCTCGGCTCGTCTGCTCCCTCCGCCCGGGAAGTTCCGTGCCACAGGCGCGGCCGCTTCCCGGGCGGACGGTTCTCGGAGAAGATGGCCCCATGGCGAAGCTCGCCGCCTCCATCCTCTCCGCTGACTTCGGCCGTCTCGACGCCCTTGCCCGCGAGGCCGTCGCCGCCGGGGCCGACTGGCTCCACGTCGACGTCATGGACGGGCGGTTCGTCCCGAATATCACGATCGGGCCCCTCGTCGTCGAGGCGCTCCGGCCGCTCTGCGAAGAGACCGGCGCCCTCCTCGACGTCCACCTGATGATCGTCGAGCCCGAGCGCTACCTCGCCGACTTCGCGAAGGCCGGGGCCGACGTCCTCACGGTTCACGTGGAGGCCTGCCCGCACCTGCACCGGACCATTCAGCAGATCAAGGAGCTGGGTGTGAAGGCCGGCGTGACGCTGAACCCCGCAACGCCGCTCTCCTCTCTCGAGGCCATCCTCCCCGACGTCGACCAGGTCCTCGTCATGTCGGTGAACCCCGGCTTCGGCGGCCAGTCGTACATCCCGGGAGCGACCGGTCGTGTGCGGCGCCTCCGCGGGATGCTCGACGCGATCGGCTCGAGGGCGGAGCTCGAGATCGACGGCGGCATAAAGCCCGAAAACGCCCGTGGGGTCGTCGAGGCCGGGGCGACCGTCCTCGTCGCGGGTTCCGCGATCTTCAAGGGGGACGTCGCGGCGAACGTGCGGCGGCTGCGGGAGGCGGCGGGGGAGAGGTAGGGGGGGCGTCTTTCGGGCGATACGAAGGGGGCCTGTCCGCAGCTCCAGCGCGACCGGGGGCTCGAGCGAGGAAGAACGGAGCCCGACTGGCGAGCGGACGCCCTCTTCCCAGCGCGAAATACACGATTTCACGCCTGGCACGGAAGCGGTGGCACGGAAGCCGGGCGGATTCCACGGGGTATATTCGAAGCCGTGAAGGCGAGAGGTGATGCGGGGCTGTGAAGCGACGCGATCTGGTCCTGTACCTCGCGCTGACCTGGCTCGTCTGGGGTAGTCATGCGTTCGCGCGGACGCTGTACCACGACGACGCCCAGGTGCTGTTTCGCGTGTTCAGCGATCCGGGGGGCACGGTCCGCGGGGCCTTCACGCAGTTCGCCAGCACGCCGACCCGCAGCCTGCTGGGTGTGTCGTCGGCGATCGGGCTGCGGACCGGGGTGCCGCGCCAGACGCTCCAGGCGTTCTACGGGCTCGCCTGGCTGGGCACGGCGTGCCTGGCCCACCTGCTGGCTCGCAGGCTCTTCGGAGGGGGCCTGGCGCCGCTGGTGGCCGGAGCGTTGACCGCTACCGCCACCAGCGACTTTCTGACGGACAGCCTGGTCGCGCTCCCGGCGCTGTGCGCCCTGCTCGCCTGCTTCGCCGGATTCTGGTGCGTCCTGCGCTGGCTCGATGGTGGCGGCGGTTGGTGGCTCCTCCTGGCGTGCGCCCTCGTTCAGGTCAGCCTTTTCACGACCGAATACGCGGCGCCCGCGGTTGCGCTCGCCCCCGCGCTGCTCTGGCTGGCCCGCGATCGTGTGTGGGATCGGCGCCTGACGGTGGGTGTGTCGTGCTGGTGGCTCGCGTCGGTCCCCGCAGCCGTGCTGCTCCTCCGTTTCCTGGGCGACGGCTCCGGCTATGCGGCCGTCGCCATCCGATCGGCATCGCCGCTGGAGCGCGCCGGAGCCGCCGCCTCGCTCTTCGGCTACAACTTCACCCCCTGGGTCTGGGCCTTCGGCAGACCGCAGTGGTTCGCGGCGCCCTCGGCTGCGCTGCCGGCGTGGCTCGGCCCCGCTTTCGCCGCGCTCGGTGGAGGCTGGTTTGCGGTCCTGGTCTGGCGGGAAGCTCGGCGCACCCCGGCGCCCGCTGGCCGACCGCACCTCCTGTGGCCCTCGATCGGTTGCCTGCTGATGGCGGCGGCCGCCTGTGCCCCGTTCGCCTCGGTGCATTTCTCGGAGGTCTACTTCCGCACTCACCTCCACTCGCGAGTGTGGGCCTCACTCGCTCTCGCCGGCCTCGTCGAAGCCGGGATGACGCACGCTCGGGGCCCGGTGCGACGCCTGCTCGTCCTTGCGGTCCCGGTTGCCTTCACGGTGCTCGGCGTTTTCGGCGGTGTCGAGCGCCAGGGGTACTACCTCGGCTATTCCCAACGCCATCGCCAGGAGCTCACATCCATATTGAAAGCCGTCCCCAGGCTCGCTCCCGGGGCCGCGCTGATCCTCGAGATACCCCGGCACGAGAAGCTGGTCGCAACCGGCATTCCCTACCTGGCGCGCGCCTGGCTCACCCTCATCTACGAGGACCCCTCGATCGAGTGCCGGGTAGCCCTCGACACCCCGGATCCGGGAGCTTCGTGCCAGGAAGTGCCGGCCGGCTTTCTCTGCCGCGGCGAGTTCAGCCCGCGCTGCGTGCCCGCCGGGCTGCCGCGCGAGCAGTTCTTCTCTTCTGATCGCGTGGTGCGACTCGTCTACGACGCGGCGTCCAACACCTATGCCCACGCGGGCGTCGTGCCGGGTCCGTCCCTGGTCGTTCCGGGAGAGGTGTCCCGTTTGGGCCGGAACCTGCTGGGGGACGCTGACTGAGCTTCAGGGACTCGCTTCCCGGCTCACCGCCGCTCTCCAAACGAGAACGGGAAGTCGGCGGGCGGCGTCGAGATGACGGATGACGAAAGTGGGTGGCGGCATCGGGTCGGTCTCCCTCGGTGGCGGGACCGGCGAGAGCCGCGCCGGCTCCTTCTGGAAGTAGACCTCCGCTCGGGTGGCGCCGCCTAGTCCCTGGTGCGGCTTCAGCACGGAGTAGTAGTGGAGGCCGAGACCGATCCGCGGCTCGAGGCCCTCGCGCAGGAGGCGCCGATCCAGCCGGAGCTGGAGCAGGTCCTTGAGCCCGAGCCAGAGGCGCTCGATGAAAGCGATGGAGCCGTGCCGGCCGACGGCCCAGGCCGGGTGGGGGGCCGGGGAACCCGCGCCCCCCTGGTCAGGGGCCATCCTCGGCCGACGGCTCGGTGTCGAAGAGGCGCCACGCGAGCGGGAAGCGAGAGAAGACGTCGATGACGACCGCCAGGCGAAAGGAGCGGAAGCCGAAGAGCGCCTCGATCCACGTCACGTCGACCATCACGACGTCGTTCGGGCGGCGGGCCCGGATGGCTCTCTCGACGAGCCTCGGAGTGGCTTCGAAAGAGACGCTCTGGGTGAAGAGGAAAGGGGCGACGAGGCCGCCGGGAAACGGCGAGATAGTGCCCGCCAGTGTCGCTGGCTTCGCCGTCCTGTCGCGTGAGGGGCGCCAGGCGCCCCGGCTCGTTCCGCCCGGGAGGATCCTTGCCCCTGTCGCGGCGACTTCCCGGGCGGGCGGTTCTCGGAGAAGATGACCTCATGGCGAAGCTTGCCGCCTCCATCCTCTCCGCCGACTTCGGCCGGCTCGCCGCTCACGCCCGCGAGGCCGTCGCCGCCGGGGCCGACTGGCTCCACGTCGACGTCATGGACGGGCGGTTCGTCCCGAACATCACGATCGGCCCGCTCGTCGTCGAGGCGCTCCGGCCGCTCCGCGAAGAGACCGGCGCCCTCCTCGACGTCCACCTGATGATCGTCGAGCCCGAGCGCTACCTCGCCGACTTCGCGAAGGCCGGGGCCGACGTCCTCACGGTTCACGTCGAGACCTGCCCCCACCTGCACCGGACCATTCAGCAGATCAAGGAGCTGGGTGTGGGGGCCGGCGTGACGCTCAACCCCGCAACGCCGCTCTCCTCCCTCGAGGAGATCCTCCCCGACGTCGACCAGGTCCTCGTCATGTCGGTGAACCCCGGCTTCGGAGGACAGTCGTTCATCCCCGGCGCGACGGCGAGAGTCCGGCGCCTCCGCGGGATGCTCGACGCGATCGGTTCGAAGGCCGAGCTCGAGATCGACGGCGGCATAAAGCCCGAAAACGCCCGTGGGGTCGTCGAGGCCGGGGCGACCGTCCTCGTCGCGGGGTCGGCGGTCTTCAAGGGGGACGTCGCGGCGAACGTGCGGCGGCTGCGGGAGGCGGCGGAAGCGCCGAAGGAGTAGTGAGGCGTGCTCCGGCCTGGCCATCTCCTACCCGGTAGCTGAACAGCTTTCCGGCCGCTCATCTCGATGATCGGAGGCTGACACGGGCAAACCATCGCTTTCGCAGTGGGAGGACCACACCGAAGTCGTCGAGGTCATCGGCTCAAGCATGACCCCGTCGGTGGTGGCGGGCGCACGCGTGGTGATCGCCGCGGCAGAAGCCCCGGAGACCTCGTCGGGCGATGTGGTGCTGTTCGCCTGCCACCCGTACCCTGTGCTCCACCGCGTCCTCCACGTTGCGCGCGTCCGCGAACGAGTCGTGGTCTTTCACCGCGGAGACGCCGGGGGCGTTTTCGGAGTCGTGGACGGCAGCACTGTCCTCGGCAAGGTCGTGGCAGTCCTTTCTCCCGAGGCCGGGCCCGCCCCTGCGCTCCATACATTGCCGCCACGGATTCAACGCTCCTTTCGGCGCGCCCGCTGGCTGGCGCGATTCGCGGCGCTGGCGTTGCGACTCGGCCTGCGTCGGAGCGCTCTCCCGGGATGGATGAGAACTGCGACAGAGCGACTGCTTCCGTGACGAGCGATCCGGAGAGCGCTTCCGCTCCCGCCCTCCCAGGAACCCCTTCGCGTTAGGGCGTCACATCGAAGACCACCGAGGCGCATGGGGCGGGCGCGTTGTCAGGCCAGGCCTCGGCTCGCCACCGGCCGTAGAGCGAGGCTGTGGACACGAGGCTGCCGCCGAGCGGCAGGCGGGCGGATACCTGCTCCGCGTCGAGGCCCTCGGCGGTCGCCGCCTCTCGCCTCGCCACGGGCACGGGGAACGGATAGCCGTTCAGATTGCGCGTCGCCTCTGCCTGCTTGCCCGGGAGGCCCACCGGCAGATCCATCGCCTGATAGAGGTGCCCGGCCGGGGTGAACAGGCGGAGCTGAAAGAGCTCCGCCCCTTTAGAACCTGGTCCCCAGACGATGCGGAACTCGAGGTCCGCCACCTGCGTCGCGGAGAACAGCGGGACCTTTCTGGTCTGTGGGGGCGTGCGCGTCGCGCTTGGGTAGGCCACGACGGCCAACCTCATGCAAGCCGGCGGAGATGCCTGCGCAGCTGCGGTTGATGCCGACGAGAGGACGCCAATCAGGAGTGCCATTCGGATCATTCTCGTCTCCTTGCCGCCTAGAACGGTGCGGCGACTGCGTAAACTGCGCCCTGGTCGGTGCCCGCTATCACCTGCTTTGCCTTGCTGTCGAAGCTCGGGGCGCCGACCGTCTTCGCCACAGCGGGATCGCCGAGCGCGACCGCCCCGAGCAGCGTCCCGGTGAGGGCGTCCATGCGCAGAATCTGGCCATTGATGCTGGACGTGCCAACGTAGAGGCTGCCGTTGATCACCACAACCGGCGAAGGCGCAGCCGTTGAGTAAGCGGACCAGAGCGTCGTGGCGGAAGAGCCGCCGTCATCGAGAGCGTGGATCTTCGTATTGGTCGAGCAGTAGAGCCGGGTGAGCGCCCCGGTGACCTCTACCCAGACGAAGCTCTTCACTGCCCCGTCCAGGGTGGCGTAGGGAGCGCCCCAGAGTTCGGCGCCGGAGCTCGGATCGAGCGCGTGGATCGTGCCGGCGTTGGTGCCGACATAGAGGCGGTTCTCGCGCAGGATCGCAGCGGCATCGACATCGCCGAGGGCTCGCGCCCACACCTTGGCGGCGGAGGTTGCCGTAAAACTGAGGCACCAGACGGTGCTCGCGCTGCCGCCCGGCTTGGAGCGGCTGGTTACCCACAGGCGGGAAGAGGAGGGCTCGGCCGAGACCTGCGAGGAGATGATGCCGATTCCGTCGGTGCCGCCGCCGTTGCTGAACGTCCACGCGATCGAGCCGTCGGCGAGGTTGAGGCCATAGATCTTGGAGTCGCCACCCGGTGTGCGCGTGGCGACGAGAGCGAGGTTGGCAACTCCACCGAAATCGGTCGCGATGATGGAGGGGCCGGCCTGGACGGCGTCTCCGAGCATGGGGGAGGACCAGAGAGTAGCGCCGCTGAGGGCGTTGAAGGCGTAGACGCGGCCGTCCTGGGCGCCGGCAAACGCGACGGAAGAGGCGCCGAGGATCGTCAGCGAGGGGAAGGTGACGAGGGTTGGACGCGCCTGGGCCGGGGCGTTCATGGAGGCCGGAACCCAGCCCGGGGGCCACGTGCCCCCGCCGGCGCCGGCGGCCACGGCGTGGAGGATGCGGTCGTTGGAGAAGGCGTAGCTGGCGAAGTTGGGCCGGATTCCCGAAGGGGCAAGCGCTGTGGCGGCGGAGGAGTAGGCCCACTTCCCGGCTGTGGTGGTGTCGAAGGGGCGTGCCTGGGTGTACTTGCCGCCGGAGAAGGCGGAGCCGCTCCAGACGTAGGCGGCGAAGTAGTGCTGTGTTCCGTTGCCCAGCGAGGAGAACGTGGTGGTGCCGTAGGCGCCGGCGTCGTCCGGGGCGCCGACGTCGGTGCAGGTCGAGCCGGCGTCCGAGGGGCCGGTCGGGTAGCCGCCAGCCTTGACGCACAACCGGGTGAATGCGTAAACCGGGCCGGGGTTGACCCACTCGAGCCTCACGGTGGAGTCACCCGCGCGGGCCGTCAGATAGAGGACGTCACCGGAGGCGGCGGAGCAGGCGGAGGCGGTCGCGGACCTGCGCACCACGTTGGTCTCCTCGCCGCCGCCGTAGCAGGGACCGCTGCCGCCGGTCGAGGGGTTCTCCGCACGGACCACGTAGTGGTACGGAGTGCCGGCAGCCACCGAGGTGTCGATGAAGAACGACTGCGAGATGCAGGTGGCGCGCAGGTTTCCAGCCCCCGGTGTGAACCCGGTGGTCGTCGAGCGGTAGACGCTGTACAGCGGGCTGCCCGAGCAGGCCGAGGTGGTGGGCCAGTCGAGGCGGATGCCGCATTCGGAGCCGCCGAGCGCGCTGGCCGAAGTGAGCCCGGCGAACGCGGGCTCGTCGACCTGCCCGTCGCAGTCGTTGTCCTTCGAATCGCACAGCTCGGGAGCACCGAGGTAGATCGAGTTGTCGGTCTCGTCGCAGTCCCGGGGCGGCGCGACGCCGTCGCCGTCGAGGTCGGCGGCGACCCGGATGTCGGCCTCCGTGCCCTGGCCGGAGAGGCGGCGCCACGGGCCGTGCTGCCAGATGCCGTTGAGCTTCCACCAGGCGCGAGAGCGCCAGCGGTAGAGGGTTCCGTTGCCGAGGGAGCCGACGCTGCCGGTGAGCTGCGCACCGGTCGCGGAGGCGCCGGTGTCGGCGGATGCGGACGAAGCCCGCCTGCACGATCCGCTGCCGAACGCGACGCCGGTCGGGCACGCCTCGATCTCGATCGTGGCGGTGGACCGCCCGTATGGAGACTGGGCGTTGGCGCGCACCTGGAAGTCGTCGGCGTCCACCGCCGAGCCCCAGGGGTGAACGACGGTCCCGCTGCCGCCGCCTCGGAGCTGCTGGGCTCGCACGAGGCGGCCGGCGCCGCCGCCGCCGAGGTACAGAAAGGCGCGGCCTTCATTCGTCACGCCGTTGTCGTAGTTCGGCGCACCGACGAGGACGTCGGCAAACCCGTCTCCGTTGACGTCACCGGCCGAGGCGACGCATTGCCCGAATTGAGCCTGGCTCTGATCGCTCTCGACGGTCGCGTCCGGGACCAACGCCAGCCCTGCCGCCGAGCCGTGGAAGACGAACGCGCGCCCCTCGGAGGACTGGTCGTTGGTGTAGTACTGCGCGCCGACGACGACGTCGGCGAAGCCGTCGCCGTTGACGTCGCCTGCCGAGGCCACCGAGATGCCGAACGCCGAGTTATCCGTGTTGCTCTCCGCAGTCCATGAAGGAGTGGCCACCAGCCCGGACGCCGAGCCGTAGTAGGCGAAGGCGCGGCCTTCGTCGGTCTGTCCGTTCTCGTAGTACTTCGCGCCGACGACGACGTCGGAGAAACCGTCGCCGTTGACGTCCCCCGCCGAGGACACGGATTCACCGAACGACGAGCTGGTCTGGCCGCTCTCTGCCGTCCATGCCGGGGTGGTCGCGAGCCCGGCCGGCGAGCCGTGGTAGACGAAGACGCGGCCTTCGTTGGCCTGGTCGTTGTCGAACGAGAACGCTCCCACGATGACGTCGGCGAAGCCGTCTCCATTGACGTCTCCCGCCGAAGCGACCGTGTTCCCAAAGAACGCCGAAGCCTGATTGCTCTCCACCGTCCATGCTGGAGTCGCCGCCAGCCCTGACGGCGAGCCGTGATATACAAAAGCGGCGCCCTCGTTGGTCTCGCCGTTGTCGTAGTAGTTCGCCCCGACGATGACGTCGGCGAAGCCGTCGCCGTTGACGTCTCCTGCCGAGGCGACCGAGGTCCCGAAGTTCGTGTCGACCCGGTTGCTCTCCGCCGTCCATGCCGGGGTCGCGGCCAGCCCGGACGCCGAGCCGTGGTAGACGAACGCGCGGCCCTCGTACGACTCGCCGTTCTCGTAGGCGAACGCGCCGATGATGACGTCGGCGTAGCCGTCGCCATTCACGTCTCCCGCCGAGGCGACCGAGCACCCGAAGAGCGCCCCGAGCTTGTTGCTCTCCACGGTCCATGACGGGAGCGTCGAAGGCCCGGACGCCGAGCCGTGATACGCGTAGACGCGGCCTTCGCTGTTCTGGCCGTTGCCGTAGTAGCGCACGCCGACGATGACGTCGGCATACCCGTCGCCGTTGACGTCGCCCGCCGAGGCGACGGAAGCGCCGAGGAGCGCCGAGGCCTGATTGCTCTCGACCCTCCAGGCGTCGGTCGTCGAAACCCCGGACGCGGAGCCGAGATACAAGAACGCGCGCCCTTCGGAGGCCTCGCCATTCTCGTAGCCGTAAGCGCCGACGATGACGTCGGCATAGCCGTCGCCATTCACGTCCCCCGCGGAAGCGACCGAGCGCCCGAAACACGCTCCGGCCTTATTGCTCTCAATCGCCCACGCCGGGCTCGTAGCCAGCCCGGATGTCGAGCCGTGATACACGTAGCTGCTGCCCTCGTCCATCTCGCCGTTTCTGTAGTAGCGCGCGCCGACGATGACGTCCGCGACTCCATCGCCGTTGACGTCGCCTGCCGATGCGACCGAGTAGGCGAAGTTTGCCAAGGCCTTGTCACTTTCCGCCGTCCAGGCCGGAGCCCCGGCGAGCCCTGATGCCGAGCCAAGATACACGAATGCGCGGCCCTCATCGGTCTGGCCGTTGTCGAAGTCGGGTGCGCCAACGACGACGTCGGAGTAGCCGTCACCGTTGACGTCGCCTGCTGAGGCCACCGAGTACCCGAAGCTCGCGGAGACTTGGTCGCTCTCCGCCGTCCAGGCCGCGCTCGGCGCAAGCCCTGTCCCCGAACCATGGAAGACGAAGGCCCGGCCCTCATCGGCCTGACTGTTGTCGGAGTAGGGGCGCCGACGATGACGTCGGCGTAGCCGTCGCCGTTGACGTCGCCCGCCGACGCGACCGAGAATGCGAAGTACGCGCCGGCCTGATCGCCTTCCGCCGTCCACGATGGGGTCGTCGCCAGGCCAGCTGCCGACCCGTGGTAGACGGAGGCACGGCCCTCTCCAGTCTGACCGTTCTGGTAGATAGGTGCGCCGACGATGACATCCGCGAAGCCGTCTCCGTTGAGGTCGCCTGCCGACGCAACCGAGTAGCCGAACATCGCAAAGGCCTGGTCGCTCTCGGCAGTCCACGCCGGGTTCATCGCCAGCCCAGCGGCCGAGCCGTGGAAGACGAATGCCCGTCCCTCTCCGGTCTGGCCGTTGTCGAAGTTCGGCGCGCCGATGACGACATCGGCGAAGCCGTCGCCGTTGACATCGCCCGCTGAGGCCACCGACTGTCCGAAACGGGCGGATAGGCGGTTCCCGTCCGCCGTCCATGCTGCGCTTGCCGCCAGCCCCGCAGCGGCGCCGTGATACACGAAGACACGGCCCTCGTCGGCTTCTCCGCTGTCGTAGAAGTGCGACCCTACAACGACGTCGGCGTATCCATCACCGTTGACGTCGCCTGCCGAGGCGACTGAGAACCCGAAGTAGGCTCCGGCCTGGTTACTCTCGGCCGTCCAGGCCGGGTCCGTGATGAGAGGGTCGACGGTCACGGGAAAGGGGGCGGTCTTGGCGTCGACGAACAGACGCAGTGCGCAACGGTCTCTGCCGCCGCCCTCGCAGCCCTCCAGCGCCATGCGGGTCGGTAGCTTCCTGCCCGCCGCGTCCGTCGCGCCAAGTTCCGCGTAGCGCAGCACCCGAACGCCGCCGGCCGTGAAGAGCTCGACAGCCTCTCCGTCTTCGATCAGAGAGGGCGTCAGGCTCCCGCGAATGGCGAGCTCGACGACGAGTTCGCCATCGCCCCCGGGATCACGCGCCACGGTGAACCCCTGCTCCAAGCCGCGCTCGTCGTTGACGTACCACTCGACGAGGTCGTCGTGACGGTATTCGACGCGATTTCCCGCCGTCACGAGCTCTGCGGGTGCCACACGCGAGAGCCGCTCGCCTCGGCCGGCCCGCTGGAGGTGGAGGGTCCACTCCCAGGCGGGGGCAGCGTCCGTCCGCCGCACGACACGAATGCCCTCGGCAGTGAAATACGTCCGCAAGTCGTGCGCTCGGTTGGGCGCCTGCCACGCCGATTCGACGTCGGAGAGGACGGTGCGGTCCTGCCAGGTGACGTCGTACTCGGCGCGCCGGATGCCATTCTGAACTGCGGCCAGCCAGTCGCCCGGAACGTCGGAGGTGCCGCCGTGGGCTGCTGCTGGCGTGGCCGGGTGCGCTGCGGGACCAACACCGGCGCGGCGTACCTGCCCAACGACCGGCGTCGCTCCCGTGATGAGAGCGCCAAGCAGCACGATCGCGGGGAGGGGGTACCGATTCATGCGAGCCTCCGACGGCCGTCAGCGTGGCCGTGATTCGTCTGGATGAACGCCTCGAGTGCCGGCCAGGGAAGCGCGGCGGGATGCCACGCCAGGCGCAGGACCGGGACGGTGGCGACGAGGCGGGCGACGACTGCGGTTGCCGGGCGCCAGAGCGCTGGCGCAGGGGGAAGCACGACGACACCGAGAAGTCGCCGAAAGGCGGTTGCCGGGTCGATCGGCGTGAGCTCGAGGTGCGGTCCCTTGGCCAGCTCCACGAGCGCAGCCAGCGGTGCGCCGAGCGGCGCCCCTCCGCGCGCTCCCAGCTCACCCCAGAACCCGGTATGCCGAAGCTCGAACGGGTCCCCAGCGACCGCCACGAGCTCATCGGACACCACCGGGTGCGGGCTCGTGCCGGCGAGCGTGCTCTTGCCCGCGCCGGACGGGCCGTAGAAGACGAAGCCATGACCATCCACGACGATGCCCGCGGCGTGCAGCGCGACACCCCCGATCAGTGGAAGGCGGCAACAGAGCGCCGTGCGCAGGGTGGACTCGACGGGAAAGGTGGTGCCACGGTCGCGGCGGAGAACGCCGTGCCCGGCCGCGACATCGAGGTCCGCCTCGAAATCGCGGTGGTGCATTTGGACGAGTTCCCCGCTGACGCTGACCTCGGCCGGGCCCGGTCCGCCCGGCCTCCGAGCGACCTTCAGGGGCCGGCGGCCCAGGCGGATCCGGAAGGTAGCTCGGCCGGTAGCCGGCTCCCCGCGACTCGCTTCCTGGCCCATGCAGCGGATGGCGAGACGCTCGGGGGCGCTGAGCTCGCGATCGGGCCCGGTCTCCATGCAGACGCCAGCGAGAAGGACCCTCACGCCGGGCTCCGCAGCTCGCGAGCGAGGCTCGCGTGCCGAACGAAGGACTCTCCGACGGCGAGCGGATCACCGTGCTCGAGAACCGCCGCGGCGGGGCAGAACGGGAAAGATGCCATCGGCTCACCGAGAGCCAGCAGAACCTCATTGGCCTGGTCGGCAATGGCTGTCGCCGCAGCCCGGCGCTGACCGCCTCGCCACAGTTGAGTCAGTGGCGTGTCGCACACGTTGCCGAGGTCTGAATGCCGCCACTGCATGCATGGGAAGACGTTGCCCTCGGGGTCGATGGCGACAGTGGTCCGGCCGAGCCCGCAGTTGACCCCGCCCGCAGCGCGGCCGGTCTGCGGCAGCTGTCCGACCGCCGCGAGGCGCTGGTAGAGTGCAGCCACGCCGGCGCGGCTGGCCCCGTACGCGAGCGGCGCGCAGTTGCCATCGTCACCCGGCTTGAGGGTTGGATCGACCCGGATCGGGATGCCGCGACACTCGGCGAGGGCGAGCAGCTCGTCGAGCTCGCCCTCGTTGATGCCAGTGAGCGGTGCCTTGAGAAGCAGCGTCGCGCCCGCCGCCTGGAGGTGGTCGATGGCCGACAGGGTCGCTGCGAAGGACCCCTCCCGGCCGGTGGTTCGGTCGTGCGTCACTGCGGTGGCGCCGTGAAGTGAAAGCTCGACGGAGAGCGGGCGGAGCGCCGTGAGCGCTCGCGCTACGTCCCGGTCGACCAGGCTGCCGTTGGTGAACAGGCGGAGCGCCATCGCTCGTTGACGCACACCCCGGGCAATGGCGAAGAACTCGGGATGCGCGAGCGGCTCGCCGCCGGTCAGGGTAACGACGAGTGCACCGAGGAGGCGCAGGTCGTCGAGCACGGGCAGCCACTGTGCCGCCGAGAGACGCTGAATGTCGTGGCGACGTGGATTGGAGCAGAAAAGGCAGCGCCACGTGCAGGCATACGTCAGTTCGAGGTAGGCGGACAGCGGCATGGCTCGGTCGAGCGCACGCTGCTTGACGCCCAGGAGTCCGGCGTGCGCGAACGGATCGTTCACGCGCTCTCTTCGAGGAGCCCGCGTGCCGTGAGATCGGAGAGGAACGCCCGCACGTCGGTCGCGGACCGCTCGAGCGGCACCGCGAAACGCTCGGCCACGATATGAGCGAGCGTCGACTCGTCGGTCTGTCCGATGAGCTCCCAAAGCAGGGATCCCACTGGATTGAAGCCCATCGCGCGCTGGGTATCGAGGTCGACGACGACGACCTCCTCGCCAACGCGCTGCCAGGCCACGTGTTCCGCGTGTCGCATCTCGCTAGCTCGCCGGCGCAGACTGACACTGGAGGTTGGGAAGACTCTCGTTCTTGCCACACGCTGCGGCAAGCATCGCTCCCCGGTCGAGCGACTCCTCCCAGATCACTGCAGGTGGCGAGTAGGGCTTCGGAGTGCTGGTGTTCCCGTTCACGAGCTCTTCCCTTCCATCGTGCCGGTCCTGTGTCACGGTCTCGTCCTCCGGGAGAGCGTCCTGGTGCGTGGAAGGCGAGCGACGCTATCAGAGGTCCCGTCGGGACTCACCGGGGAGGGGTCGAGGGTGCGGGGCCGGGCCTCGACGGACCCACGAAAGGTGACGGCGTCCGGCGCGACCGAGGCTGACGCCGCGTGCCTGCTTGTCGGAGTGCTCATTGTGACCCTTTCGAATCTCGCAAACGGTCAAGTTTACCCCAGGGACCTGCGGACCGCTACTGGCAGGACGGTTGGGGTCGGAGAAGGGGCGAATGGCGAGGATGGACGACGTATCGACTGATGGTCTCGCAATTGCGGGCAGGTGACGAAACTGTGCTGGAGATCGTTCTGGCCATCGGCAAACTCAGTCAGATCCGCGCGGCGGCTCGCCGTCCTCGTCGAGCTCAAAGGCTGGGTAGCGCTGGGACTTCTGGCACCGGACGGAGAGGATCGGTCTTTCGCTATTCCGGCGGCTCGCGATCGCCGCGCGATTCCCAGCGGTCGAACCGCGAAGGTCCGCCACCCGTGCGCATGTCAAGCCCTCGAAGTCTCGAAGCAGCTCCGCCACGCCCGGCCGGCCATGAGCACGTCGATGGAATGCTCGTGAGTCCTGGGTTCATTCGCCATGAGACTGAAGACGGTTTCGATGGCCGCGGTGCGCTTCGTCGAGCTGCGAGGCAACCGCCGGAGGGCCTGCACCACGGTCTCTCTGAGCTCGGTCTCTCGGGTGAAGGCCACAGCCTCGCGACCCTTTACCCTTGGCATCTCTCGGGTCCACGCACTGGAAGTAGACCTCCGCGGGAGTGGCGCCCTCGAGCCCTTGGTGCAAGCTTCAGAACGGAATAGGTGATGGGACCGACCGATCGGCGGCCCCGCCCTTGATGCCGTTACGCAGGAGGCACCGGTTTCCTTCCTGGCGGGTCCACCGGTCCCGGGCTGTCCAGCCGCAGCCAGGAAGTGGTTCGACCTCCGATCGCGCGAATCCCGGGCCCCTCTCCTCCTCGTCTGGCGCCTGGAGGAGTCCCAGAACAGGTCAATTCTGAAAAGAGTACGCATCGGGTCCTCTTTCCTTCTGACCCGCTTCCTTCGGGGTGACTCGGAAGAGCGTAAACGGCCTGTTGGGATGTAGTTAGACGAATCCCGCGCGAACCCGACCCGTTGCGATTCGGTAGGTTGAGTATTCGGTGTGCACTCGAATTGAGCCGGAATTGAAGAATATATACTCATACAAATCCCACTTCTTCGCATAGAGTCCCTCGTCGCGTGAGGGGCGAAATCGGAATGCGGATATCTCGTTCGGCGGCTGCATGGGCAGCTCTCTGGCCCTTCCCGCTTTGCGTTTGCAGCAGGCGTCGTCGCGGTCGCCGCGGGGACTCTTCTCTCCGGTCTTGCCGCGCCGGCGCAGCCGGCAGCGCCTCTCGTGGCCGACCGGCTGCTGATCCAGGGCGCCCGCCTTTCGATCGCTCCCGGAGACGAGGCGCAGCTGCTCGACGTGGCGGAATCGACCGCGGTGAAGACGTGCTTCGCAGGGGTCTGCGGGTCGATGCCCGCAGGGGACTCGCGGGTCGCCGGGCTCGTCGTGAAGGGAGAGCTCTCCGGGCCCGAGCTGTCGGGGCCCGTCACGTACACCGCGATTCCGGGCGGAGCGTTCGTTCTCCCCGGGTTCCAAACGGAAGGGACCTATCTCCTCAACAACATCCGGCTCGAACGTCAGTCGAGCGGAGAGGTGCTCGGGTACGCGACGCCAGCAGTCGTCGTTCTCGAGGTCCAGCAGATCCTCGTCGCATCCGCCACGGTGAGGCAGCTGACCCTGGCCGAGCTCCAGGCGCGCGGCATAGAGATTACCCAGCAGAACTATCAGGCCTTCAATTTCGCCGTCGGCTTCGCATTCCGTGAAGGGTCGGTGGCGATCGAATTCCCCGTCCTTTTCCAGGAGGGCGGGCAGGTCGACCTCCTCTCGAAACCGGAGGTTCGCCTCGACGGCCTGCCGGCTGAGCTGGCTGCCGTCGTTCGGCGCTGGCAGCCTCCTCACCTGATTCCCTTCAAGCTCGAGACGAGCCGGGACGAGGAGCTCGCCCCGGGAGAAGAGCTCGAGGAGCTCCCGGCCGAGACGAAGCTCTTCGGCGTCATCGTCCTTCCGGGCAGCGTGTCGTTCCTCCACAAGTTCTTCGAAGCTCAGCTGCTCGTCGCCAACGGCGCGCCCTCCGGAAGCGGGGCGGTGCTGTCGAATGTAACGGCGGCGATCCGGTTGCCTGCCGCCGTCCCGCGGGAGCTGCTTCGCCTGGCCGAGACCAATCCGGCCGTCGCGCCAGGGCAGCGGGTTCCCGTGCTCGGCGCCGGAGGGGCGGCGCAGCTCGGGCCGATGGAGCAGGGGACAGCGAGCTTCACACTCGAGGGCCTCGTTCCCGGCACGCACGTCGTTACGATGGAGATCGGTGCGGATCTCGAACGGCCGGGTCGCGACGTCCTGCCCCTCGCGGGGCGGCTCAAGGCGGCCGTGGAGGTCGTCGACGCGCGATTCAACCTCACGTTCAATCATCCCGATGTCGTTCGCGAAGGGGAGCCGTACACCCTCTACGTCACCGTGACGAACGTCTCTCCGAGCGCCTTCGAGGAGGCGGTGAGCGTCAGCCTGGAGGCGGGCAACATCGTTGGAGCGCATAAAGCGGACTCGAGCGACACGTTCGTCCGGCCCATTGGGAAGCTCGACCCCGGCGAGGGCGCCACCGTGGAGTACAGGCTCGTAGCAGACATCACGGGCCGCTGCGTCGCGACGACGTACCAGTCTTCCAGCCCAATGGAAGGCCGCATTCAGCTCAGAACCGGAGTCGGGGAGCAGGGGATTCCGCTTTCCCCGTCGTCCCTCGTCCTCCCGCGCTTCACCGAGCTCCTTCCCGAAGCTCTCGTCCGTGCCAATGTCCGGCTCCTCGGTCTCGCGTACAGCCTTGCGGTCGCTCCGCCCGGCTCGATTCCGCAGTCGCTGCCTCGCATCGTCTCCTCCGACGTGGAGCGCCGAGCTATAGACCTCGCGGAGGCGGGGCAGAGGCTCTATCTGGGCGACGAGCTGCTTCCGTCGCTCGAGGCGCTGCTCTTCGATCAGCTCGGCAGCCGACACGACCTTCCCGAGTACGACCAGCTCCGGCGCACGCTGACGAAGGGACGGGATGCCGCCGAGGCCCTCGCTTCGCTTCTCCGGCAGGAGCAGGTTGCGAAGGGTCTCTCGGCCTCCGCTCTCCTCGGTCACGTCGCTTCGACCATGAGCTACGCGCGTCCCTGGCTGGCCGCGACGCTCGAGGGCGCTGGGGCGGGAGAGGCGCCAACGCTCGAGGTTCGGAAGCTAAACGGCGTCACCGGGGTGACCTACCTCGCCTATTCGGGTGGCGACAGCCGCGCTCTCCGTTCGCTGCCCTTCGGCGAGATCTATGACGTCTTCGACCGGCCGGGAGGCTCGCCGACGCCTCTCGCCGTGATCGGTCGGCTCTCGTCCGAGGCCGGATACGCCTTCGTCGTCCATGGTCCGTCGACCGGGTCGCCGATGCCGGTCGATTTCTCGTTCGTGGCTCCCGCTCCGACCGGTTCCGGACTCGTCCGGGTCGACTTTTCGTCCGTGACGGTTCCCGTCGGGGAAGCCTGGGCGGTGCAGGCCGTCCTTCCGGCCGGCAACTCGACACCGCTGACGTTCGGGCTCGTGCACCTCGCGACGGGCTTCCCGGTCGCGGGCGCGCCAGCGCCGGTGATTCGTCCCGTCGAGCTTCCCCCATTCGCTCTCGTGGGCGCCAGGCAGGACTTCGTCCTCGACCCGTACGGCTCCGGGGTCTGGTACCTCTTCAACCGGCCCCCCGCCAGGGCGGATGCGGAGGCGGAGGACCGGTACGCGGTCGAGACTCGCTTCCGCGGGCTCGACACCACCTCGTCCGGCGCCACTCTCGAGCGAACGACCCTGTTCCAAGCGGCCTCGGCACTATGGCAGCCCACGAGCGAACGGGTCGTGGCCGTCCGATTCTCTCAGCCGGTCTCGGCTATCAGCTCGCTGTTCGAGGGGCAGGCTGTCGTGTCGCACCTCCATCACCTCGATTCACCCGGGCTCCGGGATACGTTCGGGAACTCTCTGTCGAGCCTCGTTCCGGCGATTCAGATCGAGGCCGGGCACGTCGGCGGCCTCGTCGAGGGGACAGTCCTTCGGGGAACAGGTGCCCCGATTGCCGGGGCGACCGTTCGCCTCGTCCGGGACCGGGTCGTTGAGGACGAAACGGGTGGCGATCCGCGCGTGCTCCACGATCTCGTGGCGGAGCGAACGACGGGCGCAGACGGGACCTTCCTCTTTCCGTTCGTCGAGGAGCCGCTCCTTGCGGTCGCCAAGCCGCGCGCGAAAGGGAACGTCCAGTCGGGATTCCGCATCCGGGCGATCGTCCCTCCCGGCTCGGATCCTCTCGCCCTGCAGGAGACCGAGGAGGTCTCGTCGATCATCCGGCTTCAGTCGCGGCTCGCGCGGATCAACATCGCCCTGCTTGGCCGGGGCTCGGTGACGGGCCAGGTTCGCTACGACAACGGGGAGGCCGTCGCCGGGGCGACGGTCACGGCGGCGAGCACGCTCTTCTCCGAGGTCCGGACCGCGCTTGCCGGGGCGGATGGAGCCTTCCGAATCGACGGTCTCCCGGTGGGACCGATCACGCTGACCGCGCGGGACGCGGCGGGCCGATCGGCCTACGCGACCGTGGCGCTCGCCGCTCCGGGCGCCACCGCCACGGTCACTCTCCGTCTGGAACGGACGCAGCCCGTTCGAACCGGAACGGTGGCCGGACACATCCTGGTCCGACGCGATTCGGCGAGCGGCTCGTCCGCCGATCCGGCTTCCGGCGCCACTGTCGCGGTCTACTCGGCGGGTGCCCCCTACGGTCAGGTGACGACGGGGCCCACGGGGAGCTTCCGGTTCGAGAGAATCCCGGCGGGGCGTGTCTCGGTGCAGGCCGCCGACTTCTCGATCTCGAGGACTCCGGCCTTCGCCGACATCGATCTGGCTCCCGACGCGACGGAGGAAGTCACCCTCACCCTCGCCGCTTCGACACCGCGCGCCGTCGTGGGACGAATCCTGTTCCACGACCCGCTCACACAGGCCGACGTCCCGGTTGCCGGGGCAACGGTCTTCGTCGAGGGACCCGGGAGCTCGGCCGTGACGAACGCCGAAGGAGACTACCGGATCGACGGCGTCCCGGCGCAGGGATCGGCAGAGAGCCCGTATCGCGTTCACGCCATCGACTACGCCCGAAGCACGGAGGGGACGACGCTCGTCGCCGTCACCGACGCCTCGCCCGACCCGGTCGTCGCCGCGACGATCGTCCTGACGAGCACATCCAGGGGAGCGATCGACGGCGTCGTTCTCGACCCTCTAGGGCGGCCGGCTCCCGGCGTCACCGTGACCCTGCTTCCGATCGGGGAAGCGACGACCCGGGCCGATGGGACGTTCTCGTTCGATGGAGTCCCCGTCCGGGAGTACCCGGTCGCCGCACACAAGGGGACAGGTCTCGAGCCCGGTGCCATCGGCTGGATCGGAGTTTCCACGACCCGGGTTCTCTACGGCGGGCATCGTGCCTTCGTGACGGTCCGGCTCCGGGGCGCCGGAACGGTGAACGTGAAGACACGGTCGTCGAGCGGTGGCGCGATGAGCCCGGTTTCCTATTACCCGACCTGGTTCAGCCCGCAGGAGCTCGTCATTCGCCAGAAGGCAGCCGGAATCGAGACGTCGACGGACGGCGACGGGAACCTCACCCTCGTCCTGCCTGTGGGTCCGCTCGGCATCACCGCCTCGAACCCTTTCCACGGCACCGCGTCGTTCCAGGGGACGATCGACTTCGCCGGCCAGGTCAAGGACGTCGACCTCCTGTTCCAGGATTCCTCGACCGTCACGGGTATCGTCGTCGACGTCGACGGCATCACGCCCGTTCCCCGCATCGACGTCGAGCTCGAGGCGAGCGGCGAGCTTCCTCGGCGCCAGGAAACCGGCGAAGATGGCACCTTCAGCTTTCCGCTCGTCCGGCCTGGAGGCGTGTCCGTCACGGCCCACGGCCTTCGCGGCGCGATCGAGCGGACGGGCCGGACCTATGGCCAGCTCTCCGAGCCGGGCCAGGTGCTCGATCTCGTCGTCCGCCTGAAGCCGAAGGGAATCGTACGTGGACGTGTCGTCGACGAGACGGCGCAAGGTGTTTTCACTCCTCTTGCCGGCGCCCAGGTCTTCCTCCAGGAGAACGACTTCCCGTACCGGCGCCTTCCCGCCCTGCCAGGCTTCCTGACGGCCGACGTCAACGGTCGATTCGAGTTCTCCGGCGTGGTCGCGGGGCGCTTCAACGTGGTGGCTCGCGATCCGGGGCAGGTCTCCCGACAGGGGAGACGTTCCGGTGAGCTGAATGCCGATTTCGAGGTCGTCGACGTCGGAGACATCGCCCTCTCGGGGCAGGTGGCGAACCTCGACGTTCTCGTCCGCGACCCGGAGAGCGGTTCCCCGGTGCCGGATGCCCAGGTCTTCCTCTCGAATGGAGAGGCGACGGTCGCCGGAGCCGATGGGCGCGCCTACTTCCCGGCGCTTCCTCTCGGCACCAGGGCCGTTCACGCCTTCCACGCCCCGACGGGACGCGGCGGCCGGCTTGGCGATATTCACCTCGGAACTGCCGGACAGGAGCTCCAGGTGGTCGTCGTCCTCGACCAGCGCGGCCGGCTCTCGGGCGTGCTCTTCGACGACGTCGCCCGGACGGTCCCCATCGGTGGCGGCATGGTCCGCCTGCAGGGGACTGTGAACGGGCGCCTCTGGGGAGCGAGCCTGACCGCTCTCGCGAGCACGAGCCGCGAGGCGGGCTCCGTCGGCACCTTCGCCTTCGACGGGCTTCCGGTCGGCACCTACGGACTGACAGCCGGCGTCGAAGGAAGCGCACGCCAGGCCTCCGCGAGCGTGACTCTCACGCCGACGGCGCCCGAGGCTCAGGTCGCACTCGTCCTCGAGCCGGTCCGGGATGTCTGGGTCCTGCTCGAGCAGAAGACGCAGGCCGGCGGCCTCGTCGAGATCAATCCGAATCCGGTGAACGGGGACGGCATCTTCGCGGTGTCTTACTGCCGGAATCGCGAACCACTCATAAGCCTCCTCGCTCCCGAGACCGCCAATACGGGGCACGCTTTTCGCTTCCGAGATGTCCTCGCGGAGCCGAGCTTCGAGATCTCGGTACAGGAAGCGGGAGGAGAGCAGCGTCGGGCTCTTGCGCTGTCGAGGGACCTGAAGAACGGATCCGCCGGCGCGGGGACGAGCACGGACCCCTACCGCATCGCCCTCCTCGCCCGAGGAACGGTCCGGGTTACGGTTCGCGACGCCGGAGGCGTCCTCGTGGCAGGAGCCACGGTATGGGTCCATGCGTCGAACGGGTCGTTCTCGACGGCGACGGACGGCTCCGGCCGCGCGGCATTCACCGCCGTGGAAGAGGGGCAGGTCACCGTCTCGGCAAACGTCCCGGCTTCGACTCTCGGGGCTTCGGCCTCGCACTCCCTCCAGTGGGATGACCAGGTCCTCGACGTCGACCTGACCCTTTCGCCGGTCGTCTCGGCTCACGGCGTCGTCTACGAAGCGCCGAAAGCAGACGCGTGGGACGGAAACACGGCCGGGTTAACTCCAGCCGCTGGTGTCGCGGTTCGGATTCACCCTGCCGCAGGAGCCGAGCAGCTCCTCCTCACCGCCGCCGATGGCACCTTCCGCTTCTCGGCGCTTCCCCCGGGGCCTACAGCATCGTCGCTCAGAGCCTCGACGGCGAGAGGATCGCGAGCGCCGTCGGGAGCCTCGGCAACGCTCACGGCACCGACTACGCTCTTCCGGCGCTCGTCCTCGACGCCTCTCGTCCGCGCATCGTCTCGCTCACCCCTCCGAACGGAGAGCCGTTCGTCTCCCGAACAGCGCCAGTGGAGATCATCTTCTCCGAGCCGCTCGCGGCGGCAGTGCTGCCGTCCGGCCCGTCGTCGGCGTATTTCCAGCTCGCGTACTCCGGAACGCCCGCTGCCGGGAGCTGGTCCTCCACGATTGACGCCGAGGGGCGGCAGGTGGTCCGGTTCTCGCCGAGCCCGGGATACGAGAACTCGACGGTCTACAGTCTCCTCGTCAAGGGTGGAGCGGCCGGGGTCCGCGACCGCGAGGGGCGGCCGCTGACCGATTCCGGCGACATCGGATCGAGCTTCACCACCTCCGACACCGACGGCCCGCGGGTCGTCGGGACCCTCCCGTCGCTCGCGCGCCCCGTCGACCCGGAGGCGTCGATCCGGATCGACTTCGGTGAGATCCTCGTCCTGACTCCCGCGCAGATCCGCTCCGCGGTCCTGTTCGAGTGGAAGAACCTGGCGGGCGACTGGGCAACCTTCCAGGTGACGACCGCGCTCACACGAGGCGGCTACTCGATCCTCGTGGCTCCGCCTCTAGGGGTGACCTTCTCCGGGGATTCGCTGCGACGCCGACTAAAGGTCAGCGGGCTGACGGATGCTAACGGGAACCCGATGCCGGACTGGGTCGGCGAGTACCGGATCTACGACACGAACGCTCCGGCCCTCACGATCGAACTGCCGTCGAACGCGCCGGGCGGGGACCTCTCGGCCTCTGCCTCCTACACACTCTCCCCGTCATTCGGCAACCTCGACGACGTCACGCCCGAGAACCCCTACGGTGACGTCGACCGGGTCGAGTACACCTTCGCGAGCTCGGCCGACCCGAGCCAGCCGGCGGCATCGCCCGGCGCCGTCATGACGGCGTCTCCGTTCACTCTCGGATTCGTCGCGGCCTACTCCGGAGACGGCGTTACGGCCAGACCCTTCCCTGTCTGGGTGAAGGCGTTCGACACGAGCGGAAACCCGAGCGGGCAGGTGCGCCTGGACATGCGCGTCCTCCCGAACACTCCACCCGTCGTCGGGGGCGTCGCCGTCGTCGCCACGTCGCCCGTCCCCGGGATCCTCTATGCGGGATCCTCGCTCTCGGCAACGGCCACCGGTATCGCCGACGCCGACGACGCCCGGCTGACGCTGAGCGCCGAGCTGCGTCGGACCGTCGCTTCGGGAAGCGAGCAGATCGCCTCTGCTCCCGCCCGGACGCTCGATCGCCCGGCCGAAGGCTGGCCGGCTCTCCCCCAGCAGGGGTTCTCCTTCGCCGTCCCGATCTCCGAGGCCGAGGGGAGCGCGCTGTTCGTCCGGGTCCGGGCGACCGACGCGAAGGGGGCGCAGGCCTTTGCGGACGCACCGTTCGTCGTCGCCGACGACGCGACGGCTCCCGTCGTGACGGAACTCGTAGCCCGCCGTCCGAACGGAGACGCCGCGACGTCTTTCGTCATCGGCGATACGTTCGTTCTCGAAGTGCGCGCGCGCGATCTCGAGACGGCCGTTCGGGCGGTCTCGTTCGCGACGACCGGGGGAGTCCTCCCCGAGACGCTCGTCGCCACCCGTGTCGGCACGTCCGATATCTTCCGCTCGCCCTCTGTCACGGTCCCGAGCTCGCTGACGGCGAAGGTCAGCGTGGAAGTCACCGCGCGGTGCGAGGACTACGGAGGAAACCCGCGTCCGGCCACGGTGACCCTGGAGCTGGCGCCCAGCAGCGATCCGACGAAGCCCGTCGCCGAGTGGCTTTCGCCCTTCGAGGGTGCCCTCTGGCCGGCTGCCTACGCCTCCGTCGACGGCGCCAAGAGCGGCGTCGATCTCCTTCTCCGCATTCGTGTCACCGACAGGGACCTCGACGGAACGGGACAGGAGATACCGGGCGCTTTCGTCAACGTGATGGTGCGCGGTCCGATCGACGCGAGCGCGACGTTGGCGACCGACTGGACCCCAGCCGCCCTCCTTTCGGGCGCAGCTGGAGAGTGGATCTACGAGGCCGTCTGGAGAGTGCCGAACGGCGTGGCGGCGGGCGTCTCGCTCCCGTTCGAGGTCGAGGTCATCGACGCGGGGGCGAACCGCGTCGTTCGCCCCGTCTCGCTCCACGTGTTGGCGGCCCGGTACGTCTACGAAGCGGCGACGACCTCCGTCGTTTCCGCGTCGGACGTCCCGACGCCCGCAGGAACGGAAATCCTTCCCGTCTTCCTGCTCGACGGCACAACGCTGAGCCTCTACCCGAAGGCGGTGGGAGGAGCCCGTTCGTTCGGGAGTCTTCACCTCTATTCCGGCGGCGCCTGGTCCGCCGGCGCCGGCTCGGCGGTAACCGTCCGCCGGACGATCCTGACGTCTCCTGAGGTCACTTCCTACAGTTCGACCGTTCCCTATTACCCCCTCGAGCTCTCCATCGGAGAGGCGCTCGCCGTTGGCCACGGCGCGGCGATCGACGTCACGGGACGCGGGCTTCTGGGCGGCGACGGCTCTCACGACCCGGTCACGCTCGCGGGCGAGAGAGCTTCGGCTCCTGGCGCCGCGGGATCGCACGGCGGCTCGGGGCATCCGGCCGACGGCGAATGGACCGCCCGCCTTCAGGACCCGGGAAGCGTCTACGGAAACATCCGGGATCCGCGCCTTCCTGGCAGCGGAGGCGGCCGATATGGTGGAACCGGGGGCGGTGTCGTCCGGATCGACGCTCCCAGTGCGACCCTTCGCCTGTTCGGTGACGTCAGTGCCGATGGTCAGATCCCTGCGGACCGCGCGGGTACAGCGGGCGGCTCCGTTCGCGTCCGAGCAGGGCGGATAGAGGGGCGGGGCGGCCTTCGGGCCAACGGCTCCGCCTCGGCGATAGGAATCTATCGTCCCGGCGGTAGCGGCGGGCGCGTCTCGGTCTCCTGGGGCGAGCCTTCGGCGTTGACGGTCCAGGTCGATGCCGTCGGGGCCAGGTCTCTATTCGGAATCCAGGATCCGTTCTCACCGCCCGCAGGCGCGGGAACGGTCTTCCTCGAGCGCCTCGACGCGTCGGGGCAGGCCCTCGACCGGGGAACTCTTCGGATCTCGAACGGACCGTCGACGTATCCGCCGGCGCTCACGCCTCTTCCCGGCCTGGGCACAGGCACCGTGACGGCGGTGGATCCGGCAACCCGAGTTCTGACGATCCTCGCCCCCTCTGCGACGGCGTCGATCGCGGGCGAACAGCTCGTCGCGACGATCGCGCCGGCGGGAGGAGGAGCCCCGGCCACCCTCGTTCTGCCCGTCACGGCTCAGACGCGGACCGCGGGGGCTGTCGGCTCAGCAGATCAGACGGTCGCCCTCACCGTGACGGCGACCGAGGGAGAGCTCACCGCCCTCTCGTCGGCGCTGGCCGCGAGCGCGATGGTCACCGTGAAGTCCAGGCTGAGCTATGCCGCCTTCGAAGGGCGTGGTCCGGTCCGTGTCGTCTCCGGAGGTGAGCTGGAAGCCGGCGGCGCCGTGGATCAGCGCTCGGCCTTCGCCCTCGACCCCTCGGCCAGGGTCCTTCTCGGAAATGAAGGGCCGGCGATCGCCTTCGATGGAACGACGCCCGCACCCGGATCGTCCGTGCAGCAGGGCTCCACCATCTCCCTCCGTTACCGTGCTGTCGATTCGATCGGCCTCTCGAAGGTCGAAGGAACGTGGTCCCCCACGGGGACGACGTCGACGCAGACGCTGGTCGAGCCGCTCGAGCTGATCGCCGGGCCCTCGAACCTGTCCATCCCGGTCGGGCAACCCGCCGGACCTGTGACGTACAAGGTCCGCGCCACCGACCGGGCGGGCCGGGTAACCGAGAGCACGGCGACCTGGAACGTCACCGGGGATGTGACCAATCCCGTCGTCACAGGCGTCGATCTTTCGCCCCAGAGAACGGGCGATACCTACGTTTCCGGGGAGACGATCACGGTCACGGCTCGCGCGACGGACGACGTGAAGCTCGCAAAGGTCAGAATCGAGCTCGACGGGAGCGTCGCCGAATCGGTGACCTCTCCTGCGACCCTCTCCTGGCTGACGCCGCCCGTTGCGTCTTCGACGACGTACACGGTAACGGTCACGGCGACGGACGTCGCCGGGAACTCCACTCCGGCCTCGCGAACGATCACGGTCACGCCGAGATCCGACGCGGTGCCCCCGACGGTCTCAATCGACTGCCCCACGGCAGGGGCGCTGCTTCCATCCGGCCTGAGCGCGTTCACTCTTCAGGCGACGGCAGGGGACGACCAAGGAGTCCACCACGTTGAGGTTTTCCGCGACGCCGAGGCCACGCCGCTCGCCACCTTCTTCGCGGCGAACGGTACGGCTCGCTCGTTCCCCGTCAGCGCGACGGGGATCACTCTACCCGCGGTCACGGAGCCGACCGTCGTCCGATTCCGCGTTCGGGCTTTCGATTTCGGGGGGAACGCCTCCGGCGAGGTTCAGACCGAGGTTACGGTGGTTCCGGCGGTCGAGATCTCGGCGACCGGACCAAACGACTGGGAGGCCCTGAGCGGCCAGACTGCGTACGTCGCATCCGGAACGACTCTGGTCCTGGACCAGCCGCGGACGTTCCGCGACCTCCTGGTCCTGCGCGGAGCTTCGATAACTCACTCGGCCGGAGGAACCCGGCGCCTCGACCTCACGGTGACGGGCTCGCTCTTCATCGAATGCGGCGGGTCGATCGACGTGACGGGGCGTGGGTATCCCGAAGAGTCGACGTACCCGGGTGCGACGGGGGCCGTGTCCCCGACGGATTCAGCGGGAAGCCACGTCGGGACTGGCGGCCTGGCCGGGGGCTCGGCGGCTATGCCGACGTACGGGAGCGTAGAGAGGCCGCGGGAAGCTGGCAGCGGAGGCTGGAACGGCGCAGCGAGGCCTGGCGGAGGAGTCATCCGGATCGAGGCCGGGACGTTGGCGTTGGGAGGGGCGACGGCGAAGATCGTCGCAAACGGCGATGGAGGCTCCTGGAGGTGGAGCCGGAGGCTCGATCTGGATCACGGCGGCGTCGATGACGGAGACGGACTGATCGAGGCGGCTGGAGGCGTGAGCTACCGGCAAGGCGGCGGAGCGGTGGCGATCGAATACGGCACGTCGGCGGGCAAGGCGCTGACGCGGGTGAATGCAAAGGTGGTTCGGGCGGCAGCGCAGCGGTGAACGGCGGAGCCGGGACGGTGGTCCTGAAGGGACCGGGCTCGACGTACGGGACGCTGCGCGTGGACAACCTCGGGACGACGGGGCAGCAGACGGTGCTGCCGAGCCTGGGGTCGGAACCGCCCAGCCCGAGACGAGCGGAGCGACGCTCGTTACGGGCCGAGGCACGACGATTCGTCCGTACTTCGCGGGGCACTGGGTGGAGATCACCCGGAGCGGGAGCCTGCTGGGGACGTGGCGGATCGGGACGATCGCGGACCAGACGGTGACCCTTGCGCCGAACGGCGCCGAGACGATCGCGCTGCAGGCCGGAGACCTCTGGCAGGGCGTCTACCGTTTCGATGCGGTGGAAGTGAACGGGAACGCGGTTCTGCGAAGCGAAGATCCGATTCGCGTACCGACCGTCAACCTGAGCGGGCCGACGGCGGCGGGCAGCTACACGGAGATCACGACGCCGCTGGTGGCCGAGACAGTCTCGGTTACAGGAAACGTCTCGATCCCCGGGATCACCGCGACCAACCTGACGGTGAAGACCGGAGCGAGGCTGACACATTCGGCCATGACGGCGACGCAAGCCCGGAGCCTCGACCTGAAGGTGACCGGCACGCTGACGATCGAAGACGGGGGGTCGATCGACGTGACGGGGCGTGGGTATCCCGAAGAGTCGACGTACCCGGGTGCGACGGGGCCGTGTCCCGACGGATTCAGCGGGAAGCCACGTCGGGACTGGCGGCCTGGCCGGGGGCTCGGCGGCTATGCCGACGTACGGGAGCGTAGAGAGGCCGCGGGAAGCTGGCAGCGGAGGCTGGAACGGCGCAGCGAGGCCTGGCGGAGGAGTCATCCGGATCGAGGCCGGGACGTTGGCGTTGGGAGGGGCGACGGCGAAGATCGTCGCAAACGGCGATGGAGGCTCCTGGAGGTGGAGCCGGAGGCTCGATCTGGATCACGGCGGCGTCGATGACGGGAGACGGACTGATCGAGGCGGCTGGAGGCGTGAGCTACCGGCAAGGCGGCGGCGGAGCGGTGGCGATCGAATACGGCACGTCGGCGGGCACGGCGCTGACGCGGGTGAATGCAAAGGGTGGTTCGGGCGGCAGCGCAGCGGTGAACGGTGGAGCGGGCACGGTGGTCCTGAAGGGACCCGGTTCGACGCACGGGACGCTGCGAGTAGACAACCTCGGGACGACGGGACAGCAGACGGTGCTGCCGAGCCTGGGATTCGGAACCGCCCAGCCCGAGACGAGCGGAGCGACGCTCGCCACAGGTCGTGGCGCGACGATCCCCCCGTACTTCGCCGGGCACTGGGTGGAGATCACGCGAGGCGGGAGCCCGCTGGGGACGTGGCGGATCGGGACGATCGCGGACCAGACGGTGACGCTGGAGCCGAACTCCGCGGAGACGATCGCGTTGCGGGGCGGAGACCTCTGGCAGGGCGTCTACCGTTTCGATGCGGTGGAAGTGAACGGGAACGCGGTTCTGCGAAGCGAAGATCCGATTCGCGTACCGACCGTCAACCTGAGCGGGCCGACGGCGGCGGGCAGCTACACGGAGGTCACGACGCCGCTGGTGGCCGAGGCGGTCTCGGTTACAGGAAACGTCTCGATCCCCGGGATCACCGCGACCAACCTGACGGTGAAGACCGGGGCGAGGCTGACGCATTCGGCCATGACGGCGACGCAAGCCCGGAGCCTCGACCTGAAGGTGACCGGCACGCTGACGATCGAAGACGGCGGGTCGATCGACGTGACGGGGCGTGGGTATCCCGGAAGAGTCGACGTACCCGGGAGCGACGGGGCCGTGTCCCCGACGGATTCAGCGGGGAGCCACGTCGGGACTGGCGGCCTGGCCGGGCAGCTCGGCGGCTATGCCGACGTACGGGAGCGTAGAGAGGCCGCGGGAAGCTGGCAGCGGAGGCTGGAACGGCGCAGCGAGGCCTGGCGGAGGAGTCATCCGGATCGAGGCCGGGACGTTGGCGTTGGGAGGGGCGACGGCGAAGATCGTCGCGAACGGCGATGGAGGCTCCTGGAGAGGTGGAGCCGGAGGCTCGATCTGGATCACGGCGACGTCGATGACGGGAGACGGACTGATCGAGGCGGCTGGAGGCGTGAGCTACCGGCAAGGCGGCGGCGGAGCGGTGGCGATCGAATACGGCACGTCGGCGGGCACGGCGCTGACGCGGGTGAATGCAAAGGGTGGTTCGGGCGGCAGCGCAGCGGTGAACGGTGGAGCGGGCACGGTGGTCCTGAAGGGACCCGGTTCGACGCACGGGACGCTGCGAGTAGACAACCTCGGGACGACGGGACAGCAGACGGTGCTGCCAAGCCTGGGATTCGGAACCGCCCAGCCCGAGACGAGCGGGAGCGACGCTCGCCACAGGTCGTGGCGCGACGATCCCCCGTACTTCGCCGGGCACTGGGTGGAGATCACGCGAGGCGGAGCCCGCTGGGGACGTGGCGGATCGGGACGATCGCGGACCAGACGGTGACGCTGGAGCCGAACTCCGCGGAGACGATCGCGTTGCGGGGCGGAGACCTCTGGCAGGGCGTCTACCGTTTCGATGCGGTGGAAGTGAACGGGAACGCGGTTCTGCGAAGCGAAGATCCGATTCGCGTACCGACCGTCAACCTGAGCGGGCCGACGGCGGCGGGCAGCTACACGGAGGTCAGGACGCCGCTGGTGGCCGAGACAGTCTCGGTTACAGGAAACGTCTCGATCCCCGGATCACCGCGACCAACCTGACGGTGAAGACCGGAGCGAGGCTGACACATTCGGCCATGACGGCGACGCAAGCCCGGAGCCTCGACCTGAAGGTGACCGGCACGCTGACGATCGAAGACGGCGGGTCGATCGACGTGACGGGGCGTGGGTATCCCGAAGAGTCGACGTACCCGGGTGCGACGGGGGCCGTGTCCCCGACGGATTCAGCGGGAAGCCACGTCGGGACTGGCGGCCTGGCCGGCAGCTCGGCGGCTATGCCGACGTACGGGAGCGTAGAGAGGCCGCGGGAAGCTGGCAGCGGAGGCTGGAACGGCGCAGCGAGGCCTGGCGGAGGAGTCATCCGGATCGAGGCCGGGACGTTGGCGTTGGGAGGGGCGACGGCGAAGATCGTCGCAAACGGCGATGGAGGCTCCTGGAGAGGTGGAGCCGGAGGCTCGATCTGGATCACGGCGGCGTCGATGACGGGAGACGGACTGATCGAGGCGGCTGGAGGCGTGAGCTACCGGCAAGGCGGCGGCGGAGCGGTGGCGATCGAATACGGCACGTCGGCGGGCACGGCGCTGACGCGGGTGAATGCAAAGGGTGGTTCGGGCGGCAGCGCAGCGGTGAACGGTGGAGCGGGCACGGTGGTCCTGAAGGGACCCGGTTCGACGCACGGGACGCTGCGAGTAGACAACCTCGGGACGACGGGACAGCAGACGGTGCTGCCAAGCCTGGGATTCGGAACCGCCCAGCCCGAGACGAGCGGAGCGACGCTCGCCACAGGTCGTGGCGCGACGATCCCCCCGTACTTCGCCGGGCACTGGGTGGAGATCACGCGAGGCGGGAGCCCGCTGGGGACGTGGCGGATCGGGACGATCGCGGACCAGACGGTGACGCTGGAGCCGAACTCCGCGGAGACGATCGCGTTGCGGGGCGGAGACCTCTGGCAGGGCGTCTACCGTTTCGATGCGGTGGAAGTGAACGGGAACGCGGTTCTGCGAAGCGAAGATCCGATTCGCGTACCGACCGTCAACCTGAGCGGGCCGACGGCGGCGGGCAGCTACACGGAGGTCACGACGCCGCTGGTGGCCGAGACAGTCTCGGTTACAGGAAACGTCTCGATCCCCGGGATCACCGCGACCAACCTGACGGTGAAGACCGGAGCGAGGCTGACACATTCGGCCATGACGGCGACGCAAGCCCGGAGCCTCGACCTGAAGGTGACCGGCACGCTGGCGATCGAAGACGGCGGGTCGATCGACGTGACGGGGCGTGGGTATCCGGGAGAGTCGACGTACCCGGGAGCGACGGGAGCCCCGGCGGCGACGGACTCCGGGGGGAGCCACGTCGGGACCGGCGGCCTGTCTGGCGGTTCGGCGAAGGCGCCGACGTACGGAAGCGTCGAGCGGCCCCGAGAAGCGGGTAGCGGAGGCTGGGGCGGCTCGGTGAGCCCCGGTGGGGGCACGCTGCGGATCGAAGCCGGAACGGTGGCGCTCGGAGGAGCGACGGCGAAGATCATCGCGAACGGCGAGGGAGCCACCTGGAGAGCAGGAGCGGGAGGCTCGATCTGGATCACCGCCGGGTCGATGACGGGAGACGGACTGATCGAGGCAGCCGGGGGCGTGAGTTACCGGCGTGGCGGCGGCGGAGCCGTGGCGATCGAGTACGGCACGTCGACGGGAACGGTGCTGACCCGTGTGAGAGCCCAGGGCGGAGGCGGGTCTGGAACGACGGCGGAGAACGGCGGAGCGGGCACGGTGGTCCTAAAGGGACCGGGTTCGACGCACGGAACGCTGCGAGTAGACAACCTCGGGACGACGGGGCAGCAGACGGTGCTACCGAGCCTGGGATTCGGAACCGCCCAGCCCGAGACGAGCGGAGCGACGCTCGCCACAGGTCGCGGCGCGATGATCCCCCCGTACTTCGCGGGGCACTGGGTGGAGATCACGCGAGACGGGAGCCTGCTTGGGACGTGGCGGATCGGGACCATCTCGGACCAGTCGGTAACGCTGGAGCCGAACTCCGCGGAGACGATCGCGCTGCGGGGTGGAGACCTCTGGCAGGGCGTTTACCGCTTCGACGCGGTGACGATCACGGGGGGCGCGACTCTCTCCAGCGCCGATCCCGTTCGTGATCGGCCGCCGACGATTTCGATCTCATCACCCATTTCCGGGACATCGTTCGCATCAGGCGCATCGATTCCCGTGACCTTCTCGACGACGGACGATCACCCGATCGTCCGGGTCACCCTCCAGGTGGGAGGGGCAGCCCCCGTCGTTCTCGTAGCGACGGCCACGTCTGGTGTCGTTCGCGCGCCGTGGCTCTCTTCGACGTCCACGGTCCAGCTCGTGGCGACGGTTCTCGACTCCTCCGGCCAGAGCGCCTCGACCTCCGTTCCCCTTACCGTCCTCGCCACGCCGCCATTGACGGTCGCCATCGTTGCGCCCGTCTCCGGCACGGCGCTTTTCGGCGGGACGAACGAGGTCGTACAGGTGCAGATCCCTGACGGAAGACCGGTTCCCAGCCTGGCGGTCAAGGTCGGGGCCTCGACGTCGGTTTTCACGGGCCTCAGCGGGCCGATGATCTCCGTCTCCGTTCCGATCCCTGCCGTCGCCGCCGACGAGACCAGGGCGCTCGTGGCGACCGTGGTGGATGACGCCGGAACGACGGTTCCGTCTGCACCCGTCGCCGTTACGATCCTCGCGGATTCGAATCCGCGCGTGACCTCGTCTGTCAACGTGACGTCTCCGGTAAGCGCGGGGACCTCGGTCACCGTCAGCTTCGCCGGCGTCTTCAGCAACCCGGTCCTCGCGACGATGACACTGCGGGTCACGGGCTCCGTTACCTACGAAACGAGTCTGACGAGCCCGATCCGTTCGAGTGGAGGCACGGGCCGGGTGACGACACTGGATGCGGGTCGAGTCTGGAGCGGTACCTTCCCGCCTTTCGCGATTCCACGAGACGCCCGAGGTCCGTTTACGATCAACGTGACGGCCGTCGACACGTCCAGTCGCACCGGCTCCGCAGTCCCGATTCTCCGCGAGGTCGTGGCGCCGCAGAACGGCGCGCCCACCGTGACGTTCACCTCGCCGATCGCCCCCGTGGGAACCACCGTCGCGGGCGGCGACATGCTCATCACGCGTGTCTCGGTGAGCGACGACGGGCCGATGACGAGTCTGAAGGTAAACCTAGGACCGAACACGCCGGGTGTTCAGAACCCGGCTGCCGGCAGCCACATGCTGATCGTGCCCGTCCCCGAAGTGACCGCCGACCAGACGCTCGACCTGACGGCCCGGGTCGTGGACGACCTCGGTCTCGTCGGCACCGCCGGCCCGATACCGATCCGGATCCTGACGAGCGCGATCCCCCGTGTGACGTCGACGGCGACGCCCGCTGGGCCCTACGAGCCCGGCGGGAGCATCACCGTCTCGTACGACGTCCTCGCGATTCGAGGTGCTCGAACGGCAACGTTGACCATTTCGGGAGTCCTCACTCACAGCGAGTCGATCCCGTTCACGGGCCAGACGACGGCCCTCGTCGGCTCCTTCGCTCCGGTCGTGATTCCGACAGGCGCTCGCGGCACTGCCACTGCGGTCGTCCGTCTGACGGACGATGCCGGGCAGACAGGAGCGGCGCCGGACCTCAATCTCCAGATCGGCCAGCCGAGCCAGCTATCGGCGACGCTCGCCGGGCCGGCGACGGCTGCACCCGGGGACGACCTGCAGCTCAGCCTCTCGGCGACGGACGGCCGCGGGCTTCGGTCGGCGAGGCTGTCGATCTCCGGAGCGTTCGGGTACACGCGACTGATCACGCTCGGACCGGCCGGAGCAGGGGAAGCGAAGGACGTCACCCGTTTGATTCGGGTTCCCATACCGTCTTCGATCCTGGGCCCCGTCACGGCGTCGGTCGAGGTGCGCAACTCGGAGAACGAGTCGGTCACGACGAATCAGGTGTCGACGACGATCGTCGACACGACGGCTCCGGCCGTCACACGCGTCCGGACCTATCAGCAGATTCTTCTCTCGGGGAGCAGCACGTTCCTTGCTGCCGACGTCTCGGATCGAGGCCGCATCGCCGAAGTGCGGTTCCTGGTCGACGGGGTTCTCGTCGGGACGGTCACCGCGCCTTCCCGGGCGTCGACGTTCCAGGTCGACGGGTATACCCCTCCGACCGTCAGCGCGCCCTCCTCGGTCCGGGTTCGCGTCGAGGCCGTCGACGGGGCCGGAAACGCGGGCTCCGAAGAGAGAACTCTCGTCCTCCTTCCGGCGGGGAGCGCGCGGGTTCGGTTCCAGAATCCCACGGCCGGGGCCCTGGGGATCCCGGGCGGAATCGTCCCGCTGAATGTCTACATCGAATCCCAGGTGGCGGTCGCGGGGGTTCGCTACGAGGCGAACGGGGTTCCGGTCGGAGCCCCGGCGACGGCCGAAAGCGGCTTCGGCCAGGACTTCGTCGTTCCGGAAGCGACTCCCGGGGGAAGCGAGATCGCTCTGACGGCCGTGGTACTCGACGCGTCCGGCACGGAGCTGGGCCGGTCGGCGACGACTCTCTCGGTGAAGGTTCCGTCGGCGGTCCGAGGCACCGGCGTCCCTGGCGACACGGGAATCCTGGAGGCCACGGACACCTCCCTCGACGGGCATTCCCTGGCCGTTTTCGGCGAGTTGGCGGTCTCCGGGAGCCACTCGTTCTCGTCGGTCGTCATCCAGCCGAATTCGATCCTCGTTCCGCTCCGACTCCCCGGGGGAGGGCCGGTGGGCGTCGACGTCACGGTCACGGGAGACCTCTCTGTCGCCCCCAGGGGGGCGATCCTTGCGGGAGGTGACGGATACGAAGGGGGATACCAGGGCTCTAACGTCGGTTCTGCCAATGGCCTCACCTACCCCGGTCTTCAGGGGAGCGCTGACGGTGCGGGCGGAAGCCACGGCGGGCGCGGCAACGTCGGGGTCGGCGGGCCAGGAGGCCCGGTCTTCGGCAGCGTCCGAACTCCGAGTACCGCCGGCTCCGGCGGCGGGGCGAACGGAGCGAACCCCGGAGGCTCCGGCGGCGGCATGGTTCATCTCCGCGTCGATGGCCGACTGATCGTCGACGGCCAGATCTGGTCGGACGGAGAAGGTGGGACGAGCGGAGGCTGTGGCGCGGGCGGAAGCGTCCTCGTCGAGGCGAACAGGATCGAAGGGAGCGGCTACGTGGCGGTTCTCGGAGGAACGCCCTGGCTCGGTGTCGGGGTGCGCGGGAACGCGGGAGGAGGGCGAATCGCCCTCCACGGGAGCTTCGGCGACGTTTCACCGGGGCTCTGGGTGGCCGGCGGAGCGCAGGGATTCGATTCCGGGGCGCCCGGTACCGGTTTCCTGAAGCAACCCGGCGACCGGTTCGGCCACCTCGCCATCGATTCCGCGCCGTCAGAGCAGCCCGGGATCACGGAGCTTCCGGCCGTGGGAAGCGGATCCGTTTCGTTCGCCCAGGGGCGGACGATCCGGGGCTCCGCAACCAGCTGGGCTCCGGGAGTAGAGGATGTCCTGCTCGAGGTCCGGCGCGGCAGTGAGAACGTCGGCCAGTTCCGCATCGAGTCGCTGGATCTCGCGAGCCAGACCCTGACCCTCGAAGAGGACGCGGAGGGGCAGGTCGCCGTGGGCGACGTGTATCAGGGAATTCGCCTCTTCGACTCCGTGACCGTAACGGGCCGGACGCGGTTGAAGACGGCGGACGTCGTCGAAGGGCGTCTCCTCGTGGACGAGTCGGCCGGATTCGAGTCGAGCAACACCAGCCTTCCTCCAGTCGACCCATTCCCCACGATCGCGATGGAGGTCTCGGCGACGACCGTGACTCCGGGATCGAGCCTCTCGGTAACGACCCACGCACGGGACGGGCAGGGGCTGTCCTTCCTGTCCGTCCGAATCGAAGGCACGGGGATCACTCCGATCGATATCCCGCTCGACGCGGGCGGAGCCGCGCCGACGAGCGACGATCGCACGGTCGAGATACTGGTTCCGGCCGAGGCCGTCGACGGGGAGTTTCTCGTCAGCGCGACGGTACGCGACACGCACGGCAGCCCTACCGGTACTGCGATCTTGATCAGAGTTGCCCGGACGCTACCGCCGCGGGTTACCGGTTTGCGGGTCTGCCCGACCGACGGAGCCGCGCTCTTTCAAGGTGGTCGCCTGGAGGTTTGCGTCGACGCCGCTTCGCCTCGGCCCGTCGACCGGTACCGGCTGGAGGCGAGCGGGAGCTTCGCCTTCTCGGACGAGCGGACGGAAGCGTGCTTCACCGGAATCGTAATTCCGCCGGATGCGATTCCAGGCTCCGTGCTCTTCAAGGCGACCGTCGTGGATGTCGACGGGGCATCGGGAGCCGGTTCGACCGCTGCGACGGTCCATCGGGACCAGCGAGTTCCGGCGGTCGTCTCGACGTTCCCTCCGGCGGGCTCGGTCGTCTTCTCCGGGACGCAGGTCGTCGTCGGCGTCGAAGCGTGGGATGACGCCCGCGTGGCCCGGGTCGAGTTCAGCGCCGGAGGCGTCTCTCTCGAGGCGGCGCCGGCCGCGGGCGACCGCTGGGAGGCGACGTGGACCGTTCCCGAGGTCGCCTCTCCGACTCCGATCGATGCCTCGGTCTACATATCGGACGCAAAAGGAAACGGGACCTGGCGTAATTTCAGTCTGACCGTGAACCCGGCTTCGTTGCCGGCCGTCGGCTTCGTCCTCCCGACCTCCGGGGCGCTGGCCGTGGCGGGCTCGGGCGTCGATTTGACCCTGCGAGCGTCGTCGGCCTCCGAGACGATCTCGAAAGTCGAGCTGTTCGTCGAGGGAGCGGCGACACCGGTCGCCACCCTGACGGCGCCCGAGGCGGACGGTCTCTACCGGGTAACCTACGCCGTCGACGGCTCCGCTGACGACGCCGCTGCGCTTCGTCTCGTCGCCCGGGCCACGGCGGCAGGGGGAGCCTTCGCGGAGACGACGCTCGGTCTGACGGTCGTCCGCGCGGACATTCTCGTGTCGGCGGACCGCGTGTTCGAGGAGGGGTCCGCCGAGCTGACTCCGGGCACGACGCTCGTCTGCGCCGGCGGGACGACGACCCTTCCGGCTCAGCCTTCCCTTCGTCGGCTCGTCATTCTCCCGGGGGCCGTAGTGACTCACGCGGCGGCCGACCCTCGCGGGCTCGACCTCGGAGTGGAAGATCTGTTCGTCGCCGCTGGTGCCACCATCGACGTTCGCGGCAAGGGCTATCCTGGCGGCCTGACCGCGGCGAACAACCTCATCGAGGGCCTCTCTCCAGATGGGCCGGCCGGAGCCGCCGGGATCGGCGGGACCCACGTCGGACGTGGCGCGGCTGGAGACCCCGGCTCGATGGGCGCGGCGGGAGGCTCCTACGGTGCGTTCTTCGAGGCGTACCACGCGGGTGCCGGGGGAGGAGGCCTGTCTGGTGGCATTCCTCACGAGGGGGGCGATGGTGGAGGCGTGTTTCGGGTCTTCGCCGGGCGCGCCGTGATTGACGGCCTCGTCACCGGCGCGGGAGAAACCAGCGCAGCAGGCGCAGGAGCCGGCGGGTCGATCCGGATCGACACCGGGGAGGGGATTCTCGGTGCGGGGCGGGTCGAGGCCTCCGGCGGTGACGGCGGTTCCGGTGGCGGTGGGATGATCGCGCTTCCGTGGGGTGCCTTTGGTTTTGGAGTTGCGGTCGCAGCAGGCGGGCGGGGACCTTCAGGAGTGCTCGGTGGAGCCGGGAGCGTCTCCCGCGGAGCGTTCCGTGAAGGGCTCTGGTTCGATAACGGTCGACCGGAGCGCGGAGAGACAGTTGCGGCCGTCACGGATCCAGTCGGCGTCGGATCTGGGACGATCACCGAGGTGGAGGGTGTCGACGTGCGAGGCGCGGGCTCGACGTGGGGGAGGGGGGTCGTCGGGCGGCTTGTTCGGATCAGCCGAGCGGGATCGACCGTGGGCACGTACGACGTCGGAGCCTTCGATCCGGCCACCTCCACGCTCCATCTTTCGGACGCGGCCCTCGGTCAGGTGCAGCCGGGAGACTCTTTCCAGGGGGTCGTCGGCACGTCGTCCCTTTTCGTTCGCGGCAATGCGCGCCTCGTGCTCTCGGACGAGCTCGTCGTGGCCGACGGATCGCCCTCTTACACCGAGGTCGATGCTTCGTCGACCCTCGTCGCTCCAGGCGTGTCGATCCTCGAGCCGCCTGCCGAGAGCTGTGAACCGCGGCTCCCATCGTCCCTCCCCAACCACGAATCGAGCCTCTCAAAGGGGGGGCTCGACACAGACCGGCGTCGTCCGAAGGTGGTTCTGCCGCCTTCGGCGCGTCCAGGAATCCAGTTGTTCCCATGACGACATCTCGCCTTCTCCCGGCCGCCGCTCTGCTCGCCGTCGCCTCCCTGCCCGCCGTCGGCCAGGTTCGCGAGCCATTCCCGGTCCCTTTTACCGTCGAACAGCATGCCGTAGATGGCAGCCTGGGCGGTGCGCCGATCACGGGCGAGACGGTGCGAGAGACCTATGGCGGAAGCTTCCTCGTCTCGGAACGCGCCGACGGCGGCCGGACGATCGTCGACTTTTCCCGCCGTGAGCTGACGGAAGTCCGACCGAAGGAGGGAACCTACTGGTCGCTCTCGTTCGGCCGGTTCGCAGAGCTGCGGCGGAGGCTGGAGGAGGCGGAGGCGATAGAAACGGCGCCGAAGCAGAAGGCGCTCGGCTCGAACGATCGACCCGCCGTCCGGGTGGAAGAGGTTCGGGACGGCTCAGGACCGTCGGTGCTCGGGACCCTGGGCGGAGCCGAGCTTCCGACCAAGCACCTGCGCGCCTCGGTGGAGGCCGGCCCGTCGCTCGACGTCTGGGTCGACCCGGCGGCCCCGCGCCTCACGCCGGAAGGGGTCGCGGCGCTCGCCGATTTCGAGCGGAGCGTTCTCGGGACGACGGACGGGTCTGTCGGTCCCGCCGACCTGCTCCAGACGGTCCGGAGTCGCGAAGGGGGCGCACTCGCCGTCCGGACGCGCCGAGCGGTGGGACGGGCGTCGACCTCCGCCGAGGAAGGGCCCTTCCTGGAAACGGTCGTGACGAAAGCGGCTCCGATCGCTTCTCTCCCCGCGAAGCTCGTCGCCGTCCCTGAGGGGCTTCGCCGTGTCCCGAGCCCGCTCGAGGTCGTCGTCTCGTGGGCCGAGGACGAAGCCGCGATTCGCAAGGGGGGGCGGCGTTGAGATCTCCATCCATGCGTACCGCCGGCACCTCGACGCGCCGATCTGGACGATTCGTGCTCTCCGCGTCCCGAATCGCCGCCCCTCTCGCCCTCGGCGCCTCTCTCCTTCTCACGCTGACCCCGGCGCCGGCCCAGACCGACCCGTTTGACCTGCGCCCGGAGTTCGTCACGCAGGCGGTCTTCTCCTGCGGAGACGTGACGATCAACGGCGGCGCCGTCGTCGATTCCCTCGGCACCCCCAACCAGGGCCACGTCGTCTCCAACGGCGGCATCACCCTCAACGGCAATAGCACGATTCGAGGCAACGCCACGGCCGGTCCGGGAAAGAAGATCAAGACGAACGGGCTTTCGAGAGTCGTCGGGGCGAAGGGCAACCTCACCTCCGCCTGGCCCTGCACTCCCCTCGACCTCGCCCCTCTCGCGACTTCGCTCGCTTCGGCGAACGACAACGCCCGAATCCCGAAGACGAGCCAGAACCGCAATCCGCTTTCGGGCTCCTCACCCCCCGATCTCACCCTCAACGGCAACGAGACGCTCGCGGTGCCTGCGGGCATCTACTACCTCCGCAACATCACGATCAACGGCGGCTCGGCCCTCTCGATCACGGGTGACGTGAGGATCCTGACGACCGGCACGGTGACGGTGAACGGTGTCTCGAAGCTCAACGGCGCGGGAAGCCCGGCGGCCCTCAAGCTCTTCACGAGCGGAACGGCCGTCACCCTCAACGGCTCCTCCATCCTGAAGGGCTTCCTCTACGCCTCGCGTTCGACCGCCGCGGTCACCGTCGACGGCGGCAGCTCCTTCACGGGCGGCCTCTACGGCGGGCGGCTCACCCTCAACGGAGGCGCCGCGCTCCATCGGGATCTCGTCTCCGTGCCGCCGGCCGAGCCGCTCACCCTCTCGGTCAACGAGTCGGGCCAGCCGCTTCTGGAAGGGTCCGTCTTTCGCCGCGCCGTCACGCCCGTCGTCTCGACAACCGGCGGCACGACGCCCGTCAGCGTCGCGGTCACTCTCGACGGCGATTCGTGGAGCTCGGGGACGTCCATCTCTGCCCAGGGAGCGCACGTCCTCGTCGCAAGCGCGACCGATTCGAGCACGCCGCCCCAGCAGCGCACCGCCACCCGCCACTTCACCATCGACACCCAGGCGCCGGTCATCGTCGTCGGCTCGCCGCTGCCCGGATCCGTCCTCTCCGCCTCGCCCGTCATCGTCACAGGGACGGCCGTCGGCGCCACCACCTTCACCCTCTTCGGCGCCCCCGTCGCGCTCGGTGCGGGAGACGGCTTCACCGTCTCCGTCCCGCTCGCCGAAGGGCTCAATTCCCTCGTCTTCCTCGCCCGCGATGCCGCGGGCAACGAGTCGACCCTCATCCTCCCGGTCGTTCTCGACACCCTCCCTCCGGTCCTCGTACTGGAGACGCCGGTGTCGGGCGCGTGCCTCGCAGCGGGAACCTCCGTTGCCGTCACCGGCCGCATCGCCGATGCCCACCCACGCGCCGTCGGTGCGCCGGAGAGCGCCGTCTCCGTCACGCTCACTCCTCCCTCCGGCACCGCCACGACGCTCCCCGCCATGGCCGATGCCGCCGGAGTCTTTACCGTCTCCTTCCCGCTTCCCGCGTCGACCGACGGCAACGCGACTCTTCTCGTCACCGCCACCGACGCGCTCGGCCACGTGACCCGGTCGCTCGCCACCCTCCGCGTCGACTCCTCGACTCCCGAGCTTTCCCTCACCCTCGACGGCGCTCCCTTCCCCGGCTCGGGGCCGGGCGACACGCCGCCGCAGGGGGCGACCCCCGCCCTCCTCAATCGCGCCGTCTCCGTCCGCTCCTCCGTTCGGGACGGCGCCGCCGCGCCTCCGGTCGCCACCTTTACCCTCAACGGCCAGCCCTACGTCGAAGGGACGCCGATCAAGGCCGAGGGAACGTACCTCCTCGTAGCCCGCACCCAGGACTGCGCGGGCCACCAGGCCGTCGTCCACGCCTCCTTCGCCCTCGACACGACTCTTCCAGCGCTGCTCGCCACGACTCCCGACGAAGGCG
>JADKBZ010000002.1 GCA_016714815.1 Holophagales bacterium | reverse complement strand
CTCCAGCCGCTCGACGAAGGAGGCGACCATCCGGAGCGGTTCCTGCAGGTCGTGACTGGCGACGTAGGCGAACTGCTCGAGGTCCCGGTTCGACCGGAGGAGGTCTTCCGCGATCCGGCTCAGCTCGCGGGTGCGCTCCCCGACGAGCTCCTCGAGGTGCTCCCGGTGCCGCTCCAGCTCTCTCGCCGCCTGCTTCCGGAGGGTGTCGACGAAGACCGTCGACCGGCTCATCAGGTACTTCCCGGCGGCGTCGTTCACCGCGGTCGCGCTCAGGATCACCGGCAGGTGCGAGCCGTCCTTGCGGACCAGGTCGAAGAGGAGGTCGTTGACCCAGCCTCTTTCCTTGAAGCCGGGGAAGTTCGCCCGAAAGACCTGCAGGCTTTCCGGCGTGACGAGGTCGGCGAAGGTCTTCCTGCCGACGAGCTCCTCCCTCGAGTAGCCGAGCCACGAGAGCTCGGTCGCGTTCATCCGGAGGACCATTCCGTCCGGCCCGAGGAGTGGTATCCGCAGGGAGCGTTCTCGTAGAGGTCGAGGATCTCGGCCGCCGCGACGCGCCGCTCGTCCTCGGCCTGCCGGCGGGCCGTGACGTCGACGATGTGGGTCACGAGGTAGAGGGGCTTGCCGTCGCCGTCTCTGAGGAGGCTCGAGGAGAGGTCCCCCCAGACGACATGCCCGTCCCTGGCCAGGTAGCGCTTCTCGATCCGGACCGAGGAGACCGTGCCTTCCAGCAGCCGGTGGACGAGCTCCCAGGTCGGCGCGACGTCGTCCGGGTGGGTCAGGGAGGGCCAGTCGGCGCGGACGAGCTCGTCGTGGGTGTACCCCAGCATCTCGCAAAGAGCCCGGTTGACCCGGAGCAGGCGGCCCCCGGTCGAGGTCACGACCATGCCGATCGGAGAGTTGTCGAAGGCGGAGGTTGCCCAGTCGCCGGCAAGCGGCAACGAAATCGTGGTCCCGGTCACGCCTCCACCGCGAGGGGAACCGCTCATCGGCTGGTCCACTCCCTGTCGGGACGATTCTGGCCCCATTGCCGGCGGCCGGGTGGCAAATCGCCCGAGCGGCGGGATTCCTGGCGGAAGGCCGCGCCGGAGCGATAATGAAAGGTCCGCCCGCGGTCGAGACACGATTCGGCCAGCGGGAGCGAGGAAGAGCTCTATGAACAGCGGCGGCCCGGCACGGAGCTATCGAAAGGCCCTCTTCCTCGTCCTGTTCGGACTCCTCGCCGCGGCGGTGCTCTGGGCCGCGACCGTCTACTTCCGTTGGTTCGAGAGCCAGCATCGAATGCAGGTCGAGCGCCAGCTGATGGCCATCGTGGACCTCAAGGCGGACGAGCTGGCGGCCTGGCGCAGGGAACGGCTCGGGGATGCGGCGGTCTTCTCGGGGAACAGGGCCTTTGCGCGGATCGTGCGCGGTTTCCTGGCCGGCGACGTCGCGAGCGCGGACGATCTGAAGACCTGGCTCGTGAGCTACCAGAAGGCCTTCGCCAACGACGCCGTCCTGCTGCTCGACTCCGGGTACCGCAAGAGATTCGTCGTTCCCGACCGCCCCGACCTCCCCGGTCGGCCGGAGGGGCCGATCTCGTTCGTTTCCGCCGAGTCGGGGAAAGAGCTGCGTGCAGGGCGGGCGGTCTTCGAGGACTTCTACAGGGACGAAGCGGACGGCCGGATCTACCTCCAGGTCCTGGCGCCGGTCCTCGAAGAGAGCGCGGACAAGGCGCTCCTGGCGGTCGTCGCGCTTCGCATCAATCCCAACGCGTTCCTCTACCCGTTCCTCGAGCGCTGGCCGACGCCGAGCCCCACGGCCGAGACGCTCCTCGTCCGCCGCGAGGGAGCGGATGCGCTGTACCTGAACGAGCTGAAGTACCAGAAGGGCTCCGCCCTCAGCCTGAGGATGCCGCTTACCCGGAAGGACGTTCCCGCGGTCCGGGCGGCGCTCGGAGAGCGGGGCATCGTCGAGGGTGTCGACTACAGGGGCGTCCCGTCGATCGCGGCCGTGCGGCCGGTCGCGGGCTCTCCCTGGTCGCTCGTCGCCCGGGTGGATACGGCCGAGGTCCTCGCTCCGGTCCGGGAGCGGGGGTGGATGGCCGCGGTCTTCTCAGGGGCCCTTCTCCTCGCCGGGGCCGCGATCCTCGGGCTCGGGCTTCGGGCCATGAGCGCGAAGAGGTACTGGGAACGGGTGAAGGCGGCGGAAGCGCTCCAGGCGAGCCAGGCCCGTCTCCACGCGATCACGGAGTCGGCCCAGGACGGCATTCTGATGATGGACGGGTCCGGGAACGTCTCGTACTGGAACCCCGCCGCCGAGAGGATCCTCGGCCACCCGGCGGCCGAGGCGCTCGGAAGGAACCTCCACGACCTGATCGCGCCGCAGAGGTTCCACCCGGCGCACCTCCCTGCCTACGCCCGGTTCCTGAAGACCGGCGAGGGAGCCGCGGTGGGGAAGACCCTCGAGCTTTCGGCCCTTCACAGGGACGGACGGGAGATCGCCGTCGCGCTCCCTCTCGGCGGTCCAGATCGACGGCGCGTGGCACGCGGTCGGCATCCTGCGCGACATCAGCGCGAGCAAGCAGGCCGAGGCGGACCTCCATCGGGCCCTCGAGGAGAAGGCCGAGACGAACGAGCAGCTCGAGGCCGCGAGCGCCCTCGCGAACCAGATGGCCCGCGAGGCCGAGGCCGCGAGCCTGGCCAAGAGCCAGTTCCTGGCGAACATGAGCCACGAGATCCGGACGCCGATGAACGGGGTCCTCGGAATGACGGGCCTCCTTCTCGACAGCAGCCTGACCGAGGAGCAGCGCCGGTTCGCGGCGGTCGTCCGCTCGAGCGCCGAGTCGCTTCTGGCGGTCATCAACGACATCCTCGACTTCTCGAAGATCGAGGCAGGAAAGCTCGAGCTCGAGGAGCTCGACTTCGACCTCCGGACGATGCTCGAGGACGTCGCGGAGATGCTCGCCGTAAGGGCCCAGGACAAGGGCCTCGAGCTGGTCTGCCGGATCGACCCGGAGATGCCGACGTTCCTTCGGGGCGACCCGGGGCGCCTGCGGCAGATCCTCGTCAACCTGATCGGGAACGCCATCAAGTTCACGTCGCAGGGCGAGGTCGTCGTCGAGGCCCGGCCAGAGTCGGAATCCGATTCGATCCTCAAGGTCCATTTCGACGTGAGGGACACCGGGATCGGCATCCCCGAGGAAAAGCTGGGCATCCTCTTCAGCGCGTTCCAGCAGGTCGACGCCTCGACGACGAGGCGATTCGGCGGCACCGGTCTCGGCCTCGTCATCAGCAAGCGCCTGGCCCGCCTCATGGGAGGGGAGATCGGCGTGACGAGCGCGGACGGGCAGGGGTCGACGTTCTGGTTCTCGGCGGCCCTGCGCAAGCAGGATCCGTCGCGCGGGAAGGGATTCGAGAGGGCCGACGTGAAGGGCGTTCGCATCCTGGCGGTGGACGACAACGCCACGAACCGGATGGTGATCTCGGAGCAGCTCTCGTCCTGGGGCGTGCGGCACGAGGAGGCCGACAGCGCGGCCCAGGCGCTCCGGATGCTCCACGCGGCCGTCGCCGGCGGCGACCCGTTCCGGATCGTGATCACCGACATGCAGATGCCCGTGACGGACGGAGAGACGCTCGGCCGGGCCATCAAGGCGGATCCCCAGCTCCAGGGCGCGCTCCTCGTGATGATGACCTCGCTCGGGCTCAGGGGAGACGCCCGGCGCCTCGAGGAGATCGGCTTCTCGGCCTACCTGACGAAGCCCGTGAAGCAGTCCCAGCTCCACGACTGCCTCGCCACGGTGCTGGGCCGGAGCCTGAAGTCCGGCCGGGTCGAGCCGGCGCTGCTCACGAGGCACTCGCTCAGCGAGGCGCGCAGGCGCAGCTTCCGGATCCTCCTGGCCGACGACAACCCCACGAACCAGCAGGTGGCCCTCCGGATCCTCGAGAAGCTCGGCTTCCGCGCCGAGGTGGTCGCCAACGGCCAGGAGGCGATCCAGGCCCTCGAATCGGCCCCCTACGACCTCGTTTTCATGGACGTCCAGATGCCGGTGATGGACGGCTTCGAGGCGACTCGGGCCATCCGCTCCGGCCTGACCCGGGCGCCCTGGCCGAAGATCCCTATCATTGCCATGACGGCTCACGCCATGAAGGGCGACCGGGAGCGCTGCCTGCAGGAAGGGATGGATGACTACGTCTCCAAGCCGATCGTCCCGGCCGACCTCAACGCGGCTCTCGAGAAGTGGCTGCCGAAGGAGGAGGATTCCACCCTCCTGCCTCCCTCCCCGGCCATGCTGAGCGCCGCCGCCGAGGGTTTTCCCGTCTTCGACCGGGCGGGCTTCGAAGACCGGCTGATGGGGGATGCCGAGCTCGTGGCGGAGATCGCCACGGGGTTCCTGGACGACGTGCCCGGCAAGCTGGTGGCCCTGGGGGCGGCCGTCGGCAGGGGCGATCCGGCCGAGGCCGCCCGGCAGGCGCACGCCCTCAAGGGAGCCTGTGCGAACGTGGGAGCCGTGGCGATGAGCGCGGTCGCGGGCGAGCTCGAGGCGGCGGGGATCGCCGGCCGGATCGAAAAGGTCACCGCGCTCGCTCCCGAGCTGGAGGCGGCCTTCGCGCTCCTGGTGCCGCGCATGAAGGAGGTCCTTCGGTGAGGGTCCTCGTCGCCGACGACGACGTCACCTCGCGCCGCATCCTCGAGGCGATCCTGAAGAAGTGGGGCCTCGAGCCGACCGTCGTCTCCGACGGGCTCGCGGCGCACGCCGCCCTCGTCCAGCCGGACGCCCCTGCGCTCGCCCTCCTCGACTGGAACATGCCGGGTCTCGAGGGGCCTCAGGTCTGCCGCCTCATCCGCCGGAGGGAGACCTCGAACCCTCCCTACGTCATCCTCCTGACGGCCCGCGGCGAGAAGGGCGACATCGTGAAGGGCCTCGATGCCGGGGCCAACGACTACGTCTCCAAGCCGTACGACTCCGAGGAGCTCCGGGCCCGCATCGGGGTCGGGACCCGGATGCTCGAGCTGCAGGCCGACCTCGCGAGGGCGCGCGACGCCCTCGCCTACCAGGCCTCCCACGACGCCCTCACCGGGCTCCCGAACCGGCGGGCCGTCCTGGAGGCGCTGGAGAGGGAGCTCGCGCGCTCGGCCCGCGAGGACGGCGTGCTGAGCGTCGCCGTCTGCGACCTCGACCACTTCAAGAACGTCAACGACACCTGGGGCCACCCCGCGGGCGACAAGGTGCTCAACGCCTTCGCCAGTGTGGTGAAAGGCTGCCTGAGGGCCTACGACGTCGTCGGCCGTTTCGGGGGCGAGGAGTTCCTGCTGATCGCTCCGGGCGCGAAGCCCTCCGCTGAAAGCGGGGTCTTCGAACGCGTCTGCAGAAGCGTCGCGGCGGCTTCGGCGACGACCGAGGCGGGGGTCATCACCTTCACCGTGAGCATCGGCGTTGCGGGCGTTTGCGGCAAGGGCGAGGCGGAAGCTCTCCTGGCGTCTGCGGACGCCGCGCTCTACCGGGCCAAGGCCGAGGGGCGCAACCGCGTCTGCTACGCCTGACCTTCCCGCGAACGGCCCGCGCGCCCGCCTGGGTCCGGGGAGAGGAGGGCGTCCTCGAAGCGACGCCCCGCGTCGCCGGTGGAGGGATTCGGCACGGTCTTCTCCAGGAGGGAGTCATAGGGATCGCGGGCAGGCGGCGTGGGCATTCCGGTGCCGTTTCCGTTCGGGTACGATGCCCGATGCGTTTGGAGGGCTGGGGGCGGGCCTTCGCGACGGAAAACGGGGTCGCTCGTTCGGTCCAGCAGGCTTCGGAGGGGTGATGTCGGGTTTCCCGGTCGGGAACATCCTCATCGTCGACGATGACCGGCCTGCCCGGGGCGCGGCGGGCGGATGTCCCGTGACCCGTCGTTCGTTTTCCACCCTCCTTCTCCTGGCGCTGGGCCTCGGCCTTCCCTCGCCGGCTTTCGCGGCTGCCGGTGGACCGGGAGCCGCGAAGGCTGCGATCGTCGCGGGCGCCGAGACGGACTATCCGCCTTTCAGCATCGTCGCCGGCAACGGGAAGGCGGACGGCTTCTCCGTGGAGCTCTTCGCCGCCGCGGTGAAAGCGGCGGGGCGCGACGTGGTCTTTCGGACCGGTGTCTGGAGCGACCTCAAGCGGGACCTGGCCGAGGGCAGGCTCCAGGCGCTGCCCCTCGTGGGCCGGACCCCGGAACGCGAGGCGCTCTACGAGTTCACGTTCCCGTATCTCGCGATGCACGGGACGATCGTGGTCCGGCGCGGCAACGACGAGATCCGGGGGCCGGAGAATCTGACGGGCCGGCAGGTGGCCGTCCTGAAGGGGGACAACGCAGAGGAGTTCTTGAACCGGGCCCGGCTGGGCGCCACGATCGTTCCCCTTCCGTCGTTCGAGACGGCTCTGAGGGAGCTCTCGGCCGGCAGGCACGACGCCGTCGTCATGCAGAAGCTCGTGGCGCTCCAGCTCATGAAGAGCGCGCGGATCGAGAACCTCAAGACGGTCGGCAAGCCCCTCGAGGACTTCTCCCAGCAGTTCTGCTTCGCGGTCCGGGCGGGTGACCACGAGCTTCTCTCCACCCTGAACGAGGGGCTCGCGCTCGTGATGGCCGACGGCACCTTCCGGCGTCTCCAGACGAAGTGGTTCGGGCCGCTCGAAGCCCGAAGCCGTCCCGGCAGCCGGGTCGTCGTGGGCGGGGACAACGACTACCCTCCGTACGAGTACCTAGACCGAAACGGTCAGCCCGCGGGCTTCAACGTGGAGCTCACGCGGGCCGTCGCCCGCCAGGCGGGCATCGACGTCGACTTCCGGCTCGGAGCGTGGGGGAAGATCCGGAAGGGCCTGGAGAGCGGGGAGATCGACCTCGTCCAGGGGATGTTCTACTCGGTGGAGAGAGACGAGGCCTACGACTTTTCGCCCCCCTACACGGTCGTCGCGCACACGATCGTCGTGCGGAACGGCTCGCCGGTGCCTGCCGACCTGGCGAGCCTCTCCGGCCGGAGCGTCCTCGTCATGGCGGGGGACGTGATGGAGGATCTGGCCGTCGAGCGGGGCCTCGGAAAGAACCTCGTGGCGGTCGCGTCCCAGGAAGAGGCGCTCCGCCTGCTGGCGGCGGGTCGGCACGACTGCGCCCTCGTGGCGGCGGTCCCGGCCCTCTACTGGATCGAGAAGCACGGCTGGCGGAACCTCCGGCTCGCCGACACTCCGGTCTTCTCGGCCGAGTACGGCTACGCGGCTCTTCCGGCGAACGCGAGCCTCCTCTCGTCGATGTCCGAGGGGCTGGCGGCGATCCAGAAGACGGGGGAGTACCGGACGCTTCGCAACCAGTGGCTCGGACCCTACGAGGAGAGGAAGGCCTTCCGGACCGTCGCGAGGTACGCGCTTGCGGTGCTTCTCCCCCTGCTGGCGCTCCTCTTCGGGTCGGTGCTCTGGTCGCGGTCCCTCCGGAGACAGGTCGTCGCGCGGACGCGCGAAGTTTCCATGGAGAGGGAGCTCCTCTCGGCGGAAGCGGAGAAGGTGCGAACGCTGAACGAGGAGCTGGAGGGCCGCGTCGCCGCCCGCACCGCCGAGCTCGAATCCGCGGTGGGCGAGATGGAGGCCTTCTCCTATTCCGTCGCGCACGACCTTCGCGCCCCGGTCCGGGCCGTCGACGGCTTCGCCGCGATTCTCGCGAGCGACTACGCCGGGTCCCTGGACGACGAGGGCCGACGGCTGCTCGAAAAGGTCCGCCTCGGCTCGCGCCGGATGGGGCAGCTCATCGACGATCTCCTCGCGTTTTCGAGGACGAGCCGCACCGCGATGACCCTGGCTCCGGTCGACCTGACCCGCGTTGCCAGGAGCGTCGTCTCGGAGCTGGGGGCCGAGGCCGCCAGGGCGGCGGTCGAGGTCCGGCTGTCGGAGCTCCCGGCCGCTCTGGGGGACGAGGGCCTCCTGCGCGTCGTCTTCCAGAACCTCGTCTCCAACGCCATCAAGTTCAGCGCGGGCCGGCCGGGCGCCACCGTGGTGATCGCCTCCCGGGCGGGCGAGCGAGGCACGGAGTACTTCGTCGAGGACAACGGCGTCGGCTTCGACGCGGAGTTCGTGCACAAGCTCTTCGGCGTGTTCCAGCGTCTCCACCGGGCGGACGAGTTCGAGGGAACAGGTATCGGCCTGGCGCTCGTCAAGAGGATCGTGGAGCGGCACGGGGGGCGGGTCTGGGCGGAAGGCGAGGTCGGGCGTGGGGCGACGGTCCGGTTCACTCTCTCGGACGAAGCCTCCGTTCCTTCCCCGGTGCGGGCCGAGAGCTGATGGCCTTCCCGCGGCTCCGACGTCCCCGAAGTGCGATCCCGAAGCGGGAGGGCTGAAGCGATGCCGTGGACGCTGAGCTACGACGAGGAGTACGCCGTCGTCGAGACCGTCTACACGGATCCCCTTTCCCCGGAGGATCTCCGGGACGTGATCCGGGCGAATCTCGTCCTGGCGACGGAGAAGGGGGCGACCCGGTTCCTCGGCGACTGCACGAGGCTCTCCCGCGAATCCTCGGCCCAGTCGATCTACGCGCTGGGCGATTTCATGGCGAACCTCGAGGTCCCCCCGGGGCTGAAGGAGGCGATCCTCCTGCCGGTCGCCCCCGAGGCCGAGAGGGACCTGCGCTTCTACGAGACGGTCGCCCTCAACCGGGGTTTTCAGGTCCGCGTCTTCGACGATCGCGCCGGCGCCCTTCTCTGGCTGACGTCCTGAGGCCGGTCCGCGCCGTTTCATCGGGTACGCTACGGCATTCGTGAGTGACTCCGAGGACCGCGCCCGAGCCTCGACGGCGTCCGGAACGCGTCCGGAAGACGGGAGCGCCGGACGGGTCTTCGTCACGGGAGGCACGGGGTTCGTCGGCGGGCGGCTCGTGGCGGCTCTCCTGGACCGGGGGCGGCGGGTGCGGGCGCTGGCCCGGCCTTCGAGCGAGCGGCCTGCGGCGGGAGCCGCTCCGCCGGAATGGGTCACGGGGGACGTCCTCGACCGCGATTCCCTGAGGCGGGGCCTGGAGGGTTGCACCGAGGTGTTTCACCTGGCCGCCTACGCGAAGAACTGGGCGAAGGACCCTTCGACGTTCTTCCGGGTCAACGTCGAGGGGGCCCGCAACGTCTTCGAGGCGGCGGAGGAGGCCGGGGTCCGGCGCCTCGTCTACACGTCGACCGTCGTCGTCTTCGGGCCGACGCCGCCCGGAATCGTGGGAGACGAGGCGATGCCGAGGGCGACGCCCCGGTTCTTCACGGAGTACGAGGAGAGCAAGGCCGTGGCGGAGAGGGAGGCCCTGGAACGGGCGGCGCGCGGGCTTCCCGTGGTGATCGTCCACCCCACGCGCCTCTACGGGCCGGGGCCGCTGACCGAGGGCAACTCGGTCTCGCTGATGATCGACCAGTACGATCGGGGGCTCTTTCCCGCCCTCCTCGACGGCGGCGGGGACGTCGGGAACTACGCGTTCGTGGACGACGTCGTGGAGGGGCACCTCCTGGCGATGGAGAGGGGGCGGGTGGGGGAGCGATACCTCCTCGGCGGCGAGAACGTCTCGCTGAAGGGGCTCTTCTCGCTCGTCGACGAGCTGACGAACCGGAAGCACTTCCAGGTGAGCCTGCCCCGCCCGCTGGCGCTCCTCTACGCCGGCCTGGAGAAGCGCAAGGCCCAGTGGCTCGGGGTCTACCCGAAGGTCACCCCGGGCTGGGTCGAGACGTTCCTCGCCGACTGGGCCTTCACGAGCGCGAAGGCCGAGCGCGAGCTCGGGTACCGGATCACGCCCCTCAGGGAGGGGCTCCGCCGGACCCTCGACTGGCTGCATGGGCGGAGGATCCGCCGATGACGTCTCGTGGAGAGACGGCGCCCTCCCTCCGTGACCTGTGGAGCCGCCTCGACCGGAGGTCGGCGACCGTCCTGCTGGCCGTGACCCTTCTCGGGATCCTCTTCCGGTACTTCGGGAGCAAGCCGTTCTACTTCCGGCACCTCGCCTCCTCGTACGCCGTCGGCGGAAACCCGGAGCTGACCGCAGGGCTCTACCACTTCGGCTCGGCCTTCGTCCTCTTCGGGCTGATCCCGGCGCTGATCGTCACCCTCGTCTTTCGGGAGCCGCTCGCCGACTGGGGCGTGCGTGCGGGCGACCTCTCGTGGGGCTGGAAGGCCTTCGCCGTCGCGACGCCCGTGATGGTCGCGCTCAGCTTCTTCGCGTCGAAGGACCCGGAGTTCCTGGCGGAGTACCCGCTTAACCGTGCCGCGGGCGACGGGCCGCTCGCGTTCGCGCTCCACGCAGCCGCCTATCTCTTCTTCTACGCCGGCTGGGAATTCGGCTTTCGCGGGTTCGTCCAATTCGGATTGCGCGACCGCCTCGGCGACGGCAACGCGATCCTCGTCCAGGTCCTCGCCTCGTCGCTTCTTCACGTCGGCAAGCCGTTCGGGGAGACGCTCGGGGCGGTCCTGGGCGGCGTCGTCTGGGGCGTCGTCGCGTTCCGGACGCGCTCCCTGCTCGTTCCGCTCGCGACCCACTGGCTGCTCGGCCTCTCCCTCGACTACTTCATCGTCTCCCGCTGACAGTGGCGGCAGAGCGCGTGTCCCTCGCGGCGCAGGAACCCGGGCGGGAGGCCTTCGGGCCTTTCGAGCTCCGGCCGGCGGACGTCGTCATCCTGGCCGCGCTCGCGCTCTTCAGCCTCCTTGCCGTGGGCGGGAGGGGGACGGTCGATCGCTGGCCGGCCCTCGTCGCCTCGAACCTCGCGGTCGCCACCGCGGTCCTCGCCTCGTCGCTCCTCCTGGCGCGCCTCCGGCGGCCGCTTCCCGTCTTCCTCCTGCGCACGGTCACCGTCTCGCTTTCGTTCGCGTATCTCTTCGGAGCCGTCGCCGGGCTGCAGCTGATCTTTCACGGGAGGTTCCTCGACGACCTCGTCCTCGCGCTGGAGGAGCGCCTCTTCGGCGTCCAGCCGACGGTCTGGATGGAGTGCCTCGTCACGCCGTCGCTCACCGAGTGGCTGATGTTCTGCTACGTGATCTACGTGCCGCTCTACCCGCTCCTTTGCGGAATCCTGCAGTGGAAGCGGGGACCCGCCGCCGTTGAGGAGTACTTCTTCACGCTCGGCCTCGCGAACGTCCTCTGCGATCTCGGGTTCGTCGCCTTCCCCGTGGCCAGCCCGATGTACTGGATTCCCGATCGCTTCACCGTGCCGCTCGAGGGGTGGGCGTTCACCTGGGCCGGCGAGCTGATCCGGACCCGGACGCACTTCGCGGGGGGCTCGATCCCCAGCCCTCACGCCGCGGCCGCGACGGTGATGTGGCTGATGGCCTGGAAACATCACCGCCCGACGTTCTGGGTCCTCTCGCCGGTCATCCTGTCGCTTTACGTCTCGACGGTTTACGGACGGTTTCACTACGTCACCGACGCGGTCGCCGGCATCGCGACGGGCCTCCTCGCCGCGCTCCTGGCGCCGCCGCTCCTGGGCGCCTGGGGCGCGGCTCGGCTCCGGGCCCACCGTCCTCCCGCGGGGAGGCACGGTTTTCGCTAATCTCCCCTTACGGAGCAACCATGAGACCTCGGCTTTCGACTCTTCTCTCCATCGTCGCGATCCTCCTGGCCTTTCCGCCCGCCTCTGCCCAGTACGAAGACGAGAGGGGGTACGAGGACGACGGGATCCGCCAATCCGTGGCGCGCGTCTCCTGGCTCGAAGGGGAGGTCTCTTTCAACAGGGGAGACGACCCGGACGACTGGCAGCCGGCCTCCGTCAACTACCCGATGACGCTCGGCGACCGGATCTGGGCCGCACCCGGCGCGCGCGTGGAGCTGCAGCTGCGCGGCGGCACCGTCTATATCGGGCCCGAGACGGAGCTGGCCGCGCTCGACCTGGCGCGCGAAGTGAGGCAGCTCTCCCTCAACCTCGGGACGGCCACCTTCCGGATCCGCCGGATGGAGCCGGACGAGGTCTTCGAGGTGGCGACCCCGAACGTCTCCGTGACCTTCGAGACGCCGGGAGCCTACAGGATCGACGTCGACGAAGACGGAAACAGCCGCGTCTCCGTCAGCCAGGGCCGCGCCTGGGCCGCGGCGGCCGGTGGACAGGTTTCCCTGGAGCGAGGCGAGCAGATCCGCGTGCGAGGGATCGACCGCCCCGACTACGACGTCGTCCGCCTCGCCCGGGGCGACAGCTGGGACCGCTGGGTGGAGATGCGCGCCCGCCGTTACCGCTCGGTCCGCTCGGTCTCGTACGTCCACCCCGACATTGCAGGGATCGACGACCTCGACGCCTACGGCACCTGGGAGACGAGCTCCGAGTACGGCTCCGTCTGGTACCCGCGGGGGATGGCCGCCGGATGGGAGCCGTACCGCACCGGGCGCTGGATCTGGCGCGACCCGTGGGGCTGGACGTGGCTCTCGTCGGAGCCCTGGGGATGGGCGCCCTACCACTACGGCCGCTGGGCGGTCGTGCGGGGACGCTGGTGCTGGGTTCCCGTCGGCCCCGGGGGCCGCTATCCGGGCTACTCCCCGGCCCTCGTCGGTTTCGTCGGAGGGGGCGCGGGCTGGTCGCTCTCCGTCTCGGCCGGCGGGTTCGTCGGATGGTTTCCTCTCGGACCCCGGGAGCCGTTCGTGCCGTGGTGGCTGCGCTCCCGCACCAGGGAACGCGCCGCGGGCTACGAATACGACTACGCCTACCGGCGCCGCGTGACCGTCGTCTCGCGCGACGTCTTCGTCCGCGGCGGGCGGGTGGACCGAGACGTCGTGCGGGACACGCGAATCGTGAACGAGGTCTCCCGGTCGCCCGTTCTTCGCGGGCCGATCCCGGTCCTGCCGACCCGGGACTCGATCCGCGTTCCGGCGGGCGACCGGAGACGCGACGTGATGCGGCCGCCGGAGGAGATTGGCCGGCGCGAGGTCGTCACCCGCTCGGTCCCGCCGCCGGCGCCTCCGTCCTTCGACCGGACGCTCGGCGTGATCCGCGACAGGGGAGGAGAGCCGGTGCCAGCCGACGTGTCGCGGCGCCTCTCGGCGGAAGAGCGCCGTGGGGAGGCGCGCGTGCAGCCGGTTCGACCCGCCGGCGGGGACGGGATCGTGCTGGCGCCCCGCGGCGACGTGACGACGACCCGCAGGCCGGAACCGCTGGCCCCCTCCTTCCAGCGACCGCCCGAGACGTCCGATCGTCCGGTTCGTCCGGACGGGGCGCCTCCCGCCCGCGTACCGGAGCCCCGGCGAGACGTCGAACCAACGCGGCCGGCCTACGAGCCCCGCCGCGTCGAACAGCCATCGCCGACCCCGGCACGCGGCTGGGCGCCTGCCCCCCGGTCCGAGCCGCGAAGAGAAGTGGCGCCGACGGCTCCCGCAGAGGAAGCCTGGCCCGGCAACCGCGACGTCTCCCGGCCCCCCGAGAGGAGCTTCGATCGTCCGACTCCCGAGCCGACCCCCCGGGTCCAGGGCTGGACCGCACCCGAGCCGAGGCGCCAGCGGATCGAGCCGACACCGGTCCCGGCCCGTCCGGTCGAAGCCGAAGCGCGGCCCGCGGAGCCGAGGAGAGGTGCGCCGGAGCGGGTCGAGCCGAAGAAGGCGGAACCGGAGAAGGTCGAGACGAAGCCGACGCCGACACCGAGGCCGAGGAGAGAGGCCGTCCCCCAGCCGATGAGGGCGGAGCCCGACAAGATGTAGGACGGGTGGGCTCCTCCGGTGCGGCCAGGTTGCAGTCGCTACCGCTGCGGTTGAAAGGGCTACATCCCCGATGGCGCGAGGACGCCCTGTGGCACCGGCCTTGCTCCGGCACGGCTATTGGAGACTTCAGACATGAACAGCCTCAAAGGCCTCGGGATCGTGCTGGTCGTGGCGGGCGCCCTGGCGCTCGTCTACGGCGGCTTCACCTACACGAAGAAGACCCACAAGACCGAGCTCGGTCCCATCTCTTTCTCGATCAAAGACAAGGAGACCGTCAACGTGCCGGTCTGGGCCGGCATCGGAGCCATCGTGGCGGGCGGCATCCTGCTCTTTTCCAGCGCGAGGAAGTAGCGGCGCCCAGGGCCAGTCTCCGTGGCACCTCGCTTGCGAAGGGGTTGCTGGAGGTCATCGTGTTAAAGAACCTTGGCAAGTCCGTCGCCGTGGTGGCGTTCGCCGCTTTCACATCTTTTCCGGCCGCCGGTCAGATCGACCTGCGATTCGGTATTCCCCTTCCTGCGGTCGAGATCCGCGTCGGGCACAGCGCTCCGCCGAGCGCGCGGTACGAGCGAAAGACGCCCCGACCGGGGAAGGACTTCGTCTGGCTCAAGGGCTCCTGGGGCTGGCACGAGAACGACTGGGCCTGGATGCCCGGTCGCTGGGAACGTTCCGGCCCGCGGGGGGTGAAATGGGTGAAGGCCCGGTACAGGCGCGACGGGAATGCGTGGCGCTACGAGCCGGCGCACTGGTCCAACCAGCGGATGATCGAGGGGGAGGACTACCGTCGCTGGCGCTCGGAGAGGGACGGGAATCGCTATCACGACGGCGGCCGGAATCACGACGGTGGCCGGAATCGCGAAGGGAATCGCCACGACCGCTAAAGGCAGCCTCCGCGTGCTTCTCGTCGAGGCCGACGAGAAGTGCGCCACCCGGGTCCGTGACGTCGTCGCGCAGATGCCGGTGCGCGTCGAGATCGACTGGGAACGCTCGTTCGAGGCCGGATTCGTCCGGATCAACTCGAACCGGTACGACGCCCTCCTCGTGGGAGGGCGTCTCGGCGACCGGAGCGGCCTCGAACTCCTGCGCGCCCTCCGCGGGGCCGCCGGGGATGCCCCGGTTCTCCTCCTGAGCGACGGAGGCGACCGGGCGCTGGACCTCTCCGCGATGGAGAGCGGCGCGGCCGGCTTCCTCTCGATGGACCTCCTGGACGCGGACCTCCTCGAGCGCTCGATCCGCTACGCCGTCGAGGCGCGGCGCCAGGAGGCCGTCCTCAGAAGGACCCGGGAGGAGCTGCAGGAGCGGGTCGAGGAGCGCTCCACGAGCCTGGAGACGATGAACGCCGCGCTCGCGGTGGAGGTGGCCGAGCGGCGCCGGGCCGAGCAGAAGCTCCGCGACGTCGACCGGAGGAAGAACGAGTTCCTCGCCACCCTCGCGCACGAGCTGCGGAACCCCCTGGCGCCGATCGGGCACGCAACCGAGATCCTCGCGCGTCTCGGGGACGGAGACGCGGACCGCAGCCGCGCGGCGGAGGCGCGGAAGGTGATCGAGAGGCAGGTGAGCCACCTCGTCCGGCTGATCGACGACCTTCTCGACGTTTCCCGGATCTCCCACGGGAAGGTCGGCCTCAAGCCCGAGCTCGTCACCCTCGCCTCCGTCGTGGAGAGCGCGCTCGAGGCGACGCGCCCCCTCTTCCTCGCCCGGGAGCACGGGATCCGGGTCCGGTTGCCGGAGGATCCCATCGTCCTCTACGCCGATTCGGTGCGGCTCGCGCAGATCCTCACGAACCTCCTCTCGAACGCGGCGAGATACACCGAGCGCGGGGGCGAGGTCCTCGTCGAGGCGAAGCTGGAGGACGGGGCCGCCGTCCTTCAGGTCGTCGACTCCGGAGTCGGAATCCCGGCGGCCGCGCTGGAGAGCATCTTCGGGATGTTCAGCCAGGCCTCCGAGGCGCTCGCCCTCGGCCAGGGCGGCCTCGGCATCGGCCTCGCGCTCGCCAGGCAGCTCGCCGAGCTGCACGGCGGCTCGCTGACCGCAGCCAGCGACGGTCCGGGAAAGGGCAGCACGTTCACGCTTCGTCTTCCCGTCGACCCGCCCGCCACAGTGGCTCCCGAGCCTCGGCCGTCCGCCTGCGCCTCGCCCGTCACGTCGCGCCGCATCCTCGTCGTGGACGACAACGTCGACGCCGCCACGACCCTCGCCGAGCTGCTCGAGCTGGACGGTCACGAGACCTGGGTGGCCCACGACGGGCCCTCGGCGGTGGAGTCGGCCCGGCGCCACCTTCCGGACGTCGCCATTCTCGACATCGGCCTCCCGGGTTTCAGCGGGCTCGAGGTCGCGCGGCGGCTCCGCGCCGAGCCGTCCCTGGCGGGCATCTTCCTCGTCGCCCTCTCGGGCTGGGTGCAGCCGGAAGACCTGGTGCGCTCCCGGGAGGCCGGCTTCGACCATCACCTCGCCAAGCCGGTCGAGGTGGAGACGCTCGGGCGGCTCCTCGCGCGGGCCGGGGGCCGGACGGCCTGAAGCTCCGGGGACCGGGAACACTTCAGGCCGCCGGCGCGGCGAGCTCTATTTCTCGTCGACGGGATTGCGGGACGAGATCAGGCCCGGGTAGGCGAGGCGGAAGAAGTCGAAGAGCTCCTGCACCTTCGTGTTCTCGCCCTGCCGCCAGGCGGTGTCCCGGAAGCGATGCTCCTCGTTCCGCGTCTTGACCACCCACTCGAAGCATTCGTTGCCCCCCGCTTTCTTCAGGCAGGTCAGCTGCTGCTCGGTGACCTGGGCCATCGGAAGGAGGAGATTCTTGTCGGTCTGCCGGGAGTCCACCCACCGCAGCGAACCTTCCTTGAACTCGAGCGTGCCAGAGTCCCACCGGCTCTTCAGAATCACGATCCCGGAGTTCCGGAGAGCGAGGCCGTCCCACCGGCGAGAGTCGGCCGGGCCGGGCACGGCCTGGGACGATTTCGCCGCGGTACCGGGGGCAGACCTCCCGAGGGTGATCGAGGTGATGAGGGTCTCGGGGACGCCCGCGCTCCGGAGCACGACGATGTCCTGGGGCGTGAGGTCCCGCGCGAGGTCCGAGTGGGCGAAGTACTTGCTGATGAACTCCTCGGAGAGATTCGCCCGCCAGAGCCGGGTGATGTCCTCGACCAGCGGCGAGCTGGCGGTGGCGGACATCGGCGAGGAGGCCGGATCCTGCGGGGCGGCGAGGCCGAGACCGCTGGCCGACGTCGCGGCGGCGAGAGTGAGCGCGAGAACGATCTTTTTCATTGGTATTCCTCCAAGTTTCACGAGTTGAACGAAGCAAGAAGCGGGCCGTTTGCGCAAACGGCCCGGTCTCGTCGCCAGGGACGGGACCGGGCCGCGACGGGCGTTGGACGCTTCCGTCTACGGAAGCCGGTCGGCGAACTGGATGCTGGGGTCGTTCGTCGTGTTGTCGGCGACCGTTCCGTAGACGAAGGCGCTCCCCGCCTGCACCGACACGGTGACGCTTTCGTTTCCCTGGAGAACGGCTCCCTCCAGGAAGGCTTCGCTCGAAGCCTGCATGTAGTAGTGGGGCGCATAGGACCTGGTGATCGTCTTCAGCGGGACGCCGCTGGCGCTCTTCAGGACGAACGTGAGGGTCGCTCCGGAGGCGAGGGTCCTGAGGCCGATGCTGAAGCGGTAGCTCCGGGGGTCGGCGGGGGCGAGCAGGACCCCGAGGTCTCCGGCGACGAGCGCGTCGCCCTCGTAACGCGCGTCCTCGCTGGCTCCGGTCGTTCCGAGCAGGCCGCCGCTGTCGAAAACCCGGGCCCGGGCCATCGGCAGCGCGCCGCTGTCGGCGACGACGTCGAGGCTGCCGTTCCCGGAGACTCCGTGGATCGTGAGGAGGTCGCGGTAGTCGAAGGTCTGGCCCGGAGCGAGCGCATAGACGAGCGTCGGGTCGGAGTCGCTGCCCGAGGTCTCCTTCGGGTGGTAGATGAGCCGGCCGTAGACGGAGGACGTGGACGGGTTGTTCAGCTGGACGTCCGTCCGGTAGAACGCTCCGTGCAGGCCCGGTGCCGAGACGACCGTCACCAGGGTGGAGCGGGGGGCGGTGCCGGCGGACGCCCGGACGACGATCTGGAGCCGGCGGACGGTGGTGCCGGAGGGGCTCGTCGCGAACAGGGAGTAGGTCGTCGTCTGCAGCGGGGAGACGTCGATGTAGCCGGTCCCGTTCACGCCGCCGACGCCCGGCTCGATTCTCACGTCGCTCGCGCCGGACGTCGCCCACGACAGGGTCGTCGAGCCGCCGGTCTCGATCGCGGTCGACGAAGCGGTGAAGAACTCGATCGCCGGGAGGGCCCTGGCGATCGTGAGGACGCCGGTCCTGAGGCACGGTGCCGCCCCTTCGAGGGAGGCGGTCAGGGCCCACGAGTAGATCCCGGGAGAGGCGTACGTGTGAACGGCGTTGGTCACGGTGGAGATCGTGCCGTCCCCGAAGCTCCAGGAGACCGTCGCCGCACCGGCGCAGCCGGCGGTCGCGGTCGTCGCGCGGAACGTGATCGGCGTGCCGGCCGGGGCGGCCGCGGGGACGACCGCGGAGCAGCCGAGAGTGCAGGTTCCTCCGACGACCGTCACGGGGACGACCTCGGAGTAGACCCTCCTCGACGTTCCCTGGTTGAGGGCCCAGGCCCGGTAGGTATAGGTCCCCGTCGCCAGCCCCGAGTCCTGGAAGGTCTTCGGGCTGCCCGCGGGGCAGATGTCGTAGTAGTAGTTGATGTCGGCGGCGCGGAAGACCCCGTCGGCCCCGGCCCGCTCGAGGACCTGGACGGCCGTTCGGGAGTCGTCCTGCGTGAGGGTCGCGTCGACCTGTCCGGAAGCCGAGGCGACGGCGGCGAGGAGCGGCGCGGTCGGGGGGACCTGGAAGGAGTCGTCGACCCAGGTGCCAGGTGTGGAGACCTGCGGGCAGCCCTTCACGCGCACGTAGAACTGGTAGACGACACCGCTCGTGTTCAGAGTGACCGTTTCGAGGGTGGCCGTCGTCTCCTCCACGACGTCGTAGGACGAGGACGGAAAGCAGTAGTCGGGGGAAGTGCTCCCCATCACCTCGTAGATCGTTCCCTCGGCCGCGCCCGCGGGGGCATCCCAGGCATAGGTGACCTGACGGGGAGTGGTGCTCGTCGCGTCCACGTACCGGAAGTTCGCGATCGAGGTGCCGGTGGGGCATTGGGCGCCGAGATTGCTGGTGGCCAGAAGAGAGAGGGCCAGAGCCATACCGGAGAGGGACCAGGCACGGGAAATCGAAACACGCATGAATTGCCTCCAGCAGTTGTGCGGCCCTGAGGCCCGGACCTGCGAGAGCAAGTCCGGTACCACGAGGGGGGCGTGGCGCAGGTTTCCGCTGCCCCACGCCCGCGGCGTTCTTCGCGCTCTCTGGTGCGCGGATCAGTCGGGAACGGCGAGCTGGAACGTGCCGTCGTTGCTGACGTTGTCCACGACGACGCCGTAGCAGACCGCGCGCTGGGTGCTGGTGATCACCAGGATGCCGTCGGTGACCGGGATGTTGACGCCGACCTGCGTCCAGCCCCAGGGGTTCAGGTCGAAGGCGAGCGAACCGAGGAAGATGTTGGAGGGGCTGTAGACCTCGGCGGTGATCCTCTGGAACGAAGCCGAGTCGCTCGCGCAGCCGAGGTTCGTGCGGTCGAACGCGTTCGCGCTGATCCCGATCACGTAGCCCGGCCGCCCGGAAATGATCGTTCCCGCCTCGTCGGCCGACTGCACGGCGGTGCTGAACCGGCCGTTCGGCCCGTCGACGTAGACCTGCGCGGAGACGATGAACCGGTCTGCCGTGTCGCCGCTGTCGAAATCGATGGCGCCGGCGCCGCTCAAGTGGAGGACGTCGCCGAGGAAGTTGTCCCAGGTGCGCGTCTCGTACGGCTGCATGCCGAAGGAGGCCACGGCGACCTCGCCCGCGGCGGTGCTGAAGCCGGCGCGGATGTTGTAGGCGTAGCCCGTGACGTTGGCGACGCTGATCCGCGTCTTGTAGACGGACCCGAACTGCCCGTTGAGGCTGGCCGAGGTGGGAAGCAGGACGTGGGAGACGGCGCCCACCACGAGGGGCGCCGGCGATCGGACGTGGACCTCGCCGGCGAGAAGGGGAGCAGCGAGGATGAGGGCGGACGCGAGAGTCAGGAGTTTTTTCAATTGCACCTCCGTCAGGGCGGAACCGGAGGTGCAAGCGGCGAGCCACGGTGGCCGCCCCGCCGCGGAGGGGACGTTATCCGCTGATCGCCTTTCCGAGCTTCGTCAGCACCTTGCCGACCTCGTGGCGGGCCTTGCCGAGCCCTTCCTCGATCGCGCCCTCGGCGCGCTGGGCGGTCCCCTCCCGTTCCATCTTCTTGTCGCCGGAGAGAATGCCGACCGCTTCCTTGACCTTCCCCTTCGTCTTCTTCACTTTTCCGGTGGTCTGCTGCTGTGTCATGGGTTCTCCTTTGCACCCCGGGAAGGAGCACGGGTCGTGCCACGCGGCCCCTTCCACCCGCTTTTGCTGCATTGCGGTAAACCGGCATGGATCGGTCCGTGAAGCCGGCGGCGCAGCCGGAGATGCTTGAAAGGCCTTCAAACCCGGTTGCACGCTTTTCAAGGCCGGCCTACGTTTCCAGCTGGTACTCCTTGAGCTTGTTGTAGACCGTCTTCAGGCTGACGCCGAGAAGCTCGGCCGCCACGCGCTTGTCTCCCTTCACGGCGAGGAGGGTCGCCGTGAGGAGCTTCTTCTCCACGGCCTGGAGCGTCTCGCCGACCCGGACCTCGACCGCCGGCCAGGCCTCCTCGTCCCGGGCGAGGGGCCGGGGCTCGGCGGTGCCGGAGTCCGAGAGGACGGCCTCGGCCGCTTCGGCCTCGATTCCGGGCGGGTCGCTCAGGACGTACGCGCGGTGGACGGCGTTCTTCAGCTCGCGCACGTTCCCGGGCCAGCTGTGGGTGGCGAGCGCGTGAAGCGCCCCGGGCTCGAACGACGAGAAGCCTCGCCGCTCCTTCATCTCGATCTCCGAGAGGAAGTGGCTGGCCAGGAGCGGGATGTCGTCCTTCCGCTCCCTGAGGGACGGAAGGCGGAGCGGAAAGACGTTCAGCCGGTAGAAGAGGTCGGCCCGGAAGGTCTCGCGGCGGACCGCTTCCGCGAGGTCGCGGTTGGAGCTGGCAATGAGCCGGATGTCCATGTCCAGCTCCTCGTTCCCTCCGACGCGCCGGAAGGTGCGGGTCTCCAGGACGCGCAGGAACTTCACCTGCAGCTCGGGGGGCATCTCCGTCACCTCGTCGAGGAAGAGGGTCCCTCCGTTGGCCATCTCGAACGTCCCGGCCCGGCGCCGGTCGGCGCCGGTGAAGGCTCCCTTCTCGTGGCCGAAGAGCTCGCTCTCGACGAGGGTCGGCGAGATCGCCCCGCAGTTGACGGCGATGAAGGGCCGCCCGGCGCGCCGCGAGAGGAGGTGCACCGTCGAGGCCGCGACTTCCTTTCCCGTCCCGCTCTCGCCGGTGATCATCACGGGCGCGTTCGAGCGCGCCACCCGCGTCAGGAGGCGGTAGACCTCGAGCATCGGGGCCGAGCGGCCGACCATGCCGGCGAGCCCCCCCTCGGCCGGGGCCTCGGGAAGCCCCTCGGCGAGGGCGCCCCGACCTCCTTCGTGCCTCTCGGAGAGGTGGGCCAGGGCCGCGGCGAGCTGCGAGGTCCGGAGGGGCTTGAGGAGGAAGTCGTGGGCGCCGGCCTTCATCGCCTCGACCGCGGAGCGGACCGAGCCCCGCCCGGTCAGGACGACGACGGCGCAGTCGTGCCCGGTGGCCTTCGCGGTGCGCACCACGTCGAGTCCGTCGCCGTCGGGCAGGCCGAGGTCGGCGATGCAGACGTCCGGCCTGAGCCGAACGATGGCATCCGAAGCGTCGGCGACGGTGCCGACGCCGGAGGCCTCGTAGCCCAGCTCCCTGACCAGCTCGACGATCGCCTCCCGGGCCCCGGGCTCGTCTTCGACGACGAGGACGTTCACGAAGCGGCCCCTTCCTCTCCGGCGGGCGCGGGGGCGGGCCACGAGACGAGCGCGACGAGCCGCTCCTCCCGCTCGACGAGCTGCAGGCGGCCTCCGTCGGACTCGATCCCCGCCCGCGCGACGAAGAGATCCCCGGCCCGTTCCTGGCCGCGCGGCAGGTGGAAGAGCCGTTCGGGGTTCTCTTCGCCGCCCCCGCCGGGGGCCTCGATCCGGAGGGCCAGCCGCCCGGGCGCGGAATCGTCGTACAGGAGCGGCGGCGCTCCCGCGGGATCGCGCGAGCGGAGGAACCAGACCAGGATCCTCAGGGCGTCGATCGTGGCGAGGCGCCGAAGAACGAGCCGGGGCTCGAAGGCCGGGGCTCCCTCGACCGGGATCCCGGCAACGCGGCAGAGATCGCCGAGCGAGGTCTCCACGGCCGCCTCGCCCGCGACGGCCGCCAGGCGCGGCAGGAGGTCGATGAGCCGGCCCGCGGCGGCGAGGTCGGCCCTGACTCCACGTACCCTCTCCGCGAGGGCGCCAGCGTCCGACGGGGCCGCCGCGAGGCGTCGCTCGAGGAGCTCGAGCTTCACCCCGGCGGCCGAGAGCGGGTCGGCGAGGGCGTGGCGGAGCGTTCCGAGCGCACCCGCAATGCCGCCGGGGGGGTCAGGAGGGAGAGCCTCGTTCATCTGCCGGAATCTCTATGCAAAGCATCGGCCTGCGGGGGGAACGTCAATGCAGGGGCGTCGAGCCCTCGTGGCACGCTCCGTGCGTTCCCGTCCGTCGAACGAGGTTCCATGAACGTGCAAACGCATCCGCAGCGGCACCCCGGAGAAAAGCGATGACCGCCGCCGCGGACGCGAGAACGCAGTCGGAAGGGATTGCGGGGTTGAACTTCCTCCTGCGGGGAGAGCTCGCCGCGGTGAATGCCTGGAAGCACGCCCTCCGCTCGGCCGAGAATCGACGCACCGTCGACGTTCCCGAGATTCTCCGCTTCGCCTCTGATCATCAGAGGGCCGTCGCGGCGCTGGGTGTGGTCGTCCGGCAGCTGGGCGGGATTCCCGCCAGCCTGGCCGCGACGGCGGGCGCCTTCGCGCTCCTCGTGGACGCGGCGACGGTCCACGAGCTCCTCGAAGGGGAGGAGGCGGGCCTGTCGATGTACGAGGCGATGGACGGGACGCTGGAGGGCGACGCGAGCGACCTCGTGGCGATCGAGCTGATCCCGCGGCAGCGCAGGCACGTCACCGACGTGACGGCGCTCCTGGCGCGGCTCATGAATAAGAAGGACCCGAACGCGGGAGAAGCGAGGCCGGGTCCCGGAGAGACGACGTGAGGCATCTCTTCCGGCGGCGCTCCGTCGAGGATGCCGTCCCGCTCAGGGGCGAGGTCCTGAGCCTGGAGAGCCTCGAAGAGCGAGCCAAGACTCTCGCGGCCATCTTCACGCTCGCGCGGCCCCGCGCCGGCGGGCACGACGTTCTCCCCCGCCTGGACGAGAACCTGCGCGTCCTCAGGGAGGTGTACGGCGTCCTCGCGGACGACGTCCACGGCGGGGAGGCCGTGCCGCCGGCCGCGGAGTGGCTCCTGGACAACTTCCACCTCGTCGACGCGGAGGCCCGCGCGGTGAGGCACGACCTCCCTCGCCGCTACTACAGGAAGCTTCCCAGGCTCGCCGCGCGCGAGTTCTCGGGCCAGGCGCGGATCCACGCCATGGCGCTCGAGCTGATCCGGCACGGGGACGGCCGCCTCGACTCCGATCGCCTCACGCGGTTCGTCGTCGCCTTCCAGACGGTGGCGCCCCTGTCGATCGGCGAGCTCTGGGCGTGGCCGAGCATGCTCAAGCTCGCGCTGATCGAGAACCTGAGGCGCCTGGCCGAGGGGATCCAGGCGGGCCGGACGGCGCGCCTGGCGGCGGACGCGGCCCTCGCCGCCCTGGAGAAGGGATTCTCGCCGGGGCCGCTTCCCGTTCCGCTCCACAGCGCTTTCGTCGCCCAGCTCCGGCACCGGATGCGGGAGCACGACCAGCGCGTCGCCCCCTTCCACGTCCTCGTGGAGGAGGCTCTGATCGCCCGGGGGACGACGCCCGAGGACGTCGTGAGGTCCGAGTACCAGAGGCAGGCCACGGACCAGGCCTCCACCGGCAACACCGTCACGAGCCTGAGGCTCTGTGCGACGCTCGACTGGAGCCGCTACGTCGAGCGGGTCAGCCTCGTGGAGCAGATCCTGCGGCGGGACCCGGTGGCGGTCTATTCGCGGATGGACTTCCAGAGCCGCGATCGCTACCGCCAGGCGGTGGAAGAGCTCTCCGAGCCGACCGGCGAGGCACAGGTGCGCGTGGCGCTGCGCGCGGTCGAGAGTGCCCGCTCGTGCGGGCAGGGAACGGCGTCGAAGCCCAGGGGTTGCTCGGGCGCGTCCGACGGCCGGGCGAGTCACGTCGGGTATCACCTCATCGGCAAGGGCCGGCGCGGCCTCGAGATCGACGTGGCCTGGCACCCGCCTTTCGGCCAGCGCCTTCGCCGTTTCGTCTTTGGCCACGCCACCGCGGCCTACCTCGGAGGCATCGGGCTCCTGACGAGCCTGTCCGTCTTGGCCGCGACCGCGTACGCGAGGGCTTCGGGGGCGCCGGAGATGGCCGCCGCCGTCGCGTTCCTCGTCCTGGTCCCCGCGAGCGAGCTCGCGACGCTCCTTGTGCAGCGCTTCGTCGCGGCCAGGGTCCCGCCGCGCCGGCTCCCCCGGCTGGACCTCGCCGACGGCGTCCCCGAGGGCTCCCGGACGATGGTCGTCGTCCCGACGCTCCTCGGCAGCGTGAAGGGCGTGGAGCATCTCCTGGAGCACGTCGAGGTCCAGGCGCTCGGCAACCTCGACCCGCACGTCCACTTCGCGGTCCTGAGCGACTTCCGGGACGCGAAGACGGCCACGACCGAGGCCGACGGACCGATTCTCGCCGCGGCCGTCGCCGGGGTCGAGGAGCTGAACCGCCGGCACGCGCCCGAGACGAGGGACCGCTTCTTTCTCTTCCACCGCGACCGCCTCTGGAACGCGAAGGAAGGGGTCTTCATGGGGTGGGAGCGCAAGCGCGGAAAGATCGAGGAGTTCAACCGGCTCCTGCGCAACCCCGAGGACGTCTCCTTCAGCGTCCGGATCGGCGAGATGTCGATTCTCCCCTCCGTGCACTACGTCCTCACCCTGGACGCCGACTCGCGCCTCCCGCGGGGCGTGGCGGGGACCCTCGTCGGGATCCTCTCCCACCCGCTCAACAAGGCGCTCGTCGATCCGGTCTCCCGGCGGGTGACGGAAGGCTACGGGATCCTCCAGCCCCGGGTGAGCGTGACGCTGACGAGCGCCGCCGGGTCCCTTTTCGCGAGGGTCTACTCCGGGCACACCGGCGTCGACCCGTATTCCACGGCCGTGTCGGACACCTACCAGGACCTCTTCGGCGAGGGGATCTTCACGGGAAAGGGGCTCTACGACGTCGACGCCTTCCGCGCGAGCGTCGACGGCCGCGCCCCGGAGAACGCGCTCCTCTCGCACGACCTCTTCGAGGGGCTTCACGCCAGGACCGCGCTCGCCTCCGACGTGGAAGTCGTCGACGACTACCCGGCGAACGTCCTCGCCCACGCGCGCCGCCAGCACCGCTGGGTGCGGGGCGACTGGCAGATCCTCGCCTGGCTCTTCCCGATGGTCCCGTCGCAGGAAGGCTTCGTGAAGAACACCCTTCCGCTCATCAGCCAGTGGAAGGTCCTCGACAACCTCCGCCGAAGCCTGGTGGCGCCGTCGCTGCTCGCCCTCTTCGCGGCGGCCTGGACCGTCCTTCCCGGGAGGCCGCTCGCCTGGACGCTGGGGGGCCTTTCGGTCGTCGCCTTCCCGCTCCTGGCGTCCCTCGCGCAGATGCTCCGGTGGAGGAAGTCGGACCGGCCGGTGCGCGTCCACCTCCGGGGCGTCCTCGAAGACCTGAGCACGGCCTTCGCCCAGGCGCTCCTGACGCTCGTCTTCCTCCCGTACCACGCCTGGGAGATGGTCCACGCCATCGGTCTGACGCTCGTCCGCCTCGTCGTGACGCAGCGCCGGCTCCTCGACTGGGAGACGGCGGCCGCGCAGGCGGCGCGGGCCACCGGGCTCCTGAACAAGGGAGTCCGCGCGTTCGTCGTCGAGATGGCGGCGAGCCCGCTCGCGGCCCTGGGGCTGCTCGTGCTCGTCTCGACGCTCCGCCCCGCCGCCTTCTTCCTTTCCCTTCCCTTCTCCCTTCTCTGGATCGCCGCCCCGGTGATCGCCTACTGGCTGAGCCAGCCCACCGGCTCCTTCCGCCGGGAGCTCTCGGCGGAGGACCGCGACTACCTGACCCAGGTCGCGAGGAAGACGTGGCGCACGTTCGAGGCGCCCGATGCCGGCGACCACGGGCTCCCTCCCGACAACGTGCAGGAGGGGGCGGTGGCCGTCGTGTTCCACAGGACCTCGCCGACGAACATCGGGATGTCCCTCCTCTCGACGCTCGCGGCGCACGACCTCGGTTTCCTGCCTCTCGCCGAGCTGCTCGAAAGGCTCGACACGACGCTGACGACGGTCGAGGGGCTGGAGCGCCACGAAGGGCACCTGCTCAACTGGTACGACACGGAGAACCTGTCGCCGCTCGCGCCGCGCTACGTCTCGACGGTCGACAGCGGGAACCTCGCGGGGGCGCTCCTGACCCTCGCGGAAGGGTGCCGGGAGCTGGCGTCGACGCCGCCCGAGCCCGCTTCGGGGCTCGCCGGCCGCCTGCAGGACCTGGCCCGGCGCGCGATGGCGCTCGCGGACGGGATGAATTTCGGCTTCCTCTACGACCCGCAGCGTCAGCTCTTCTCGATCGGCTACCGGCTCGCCGACGCGAACGGGCCCGGACGCCTCGACCCGTCGTACTACGACCTGCTCGCCTCGGAGGCGCGCGTCGCGAGCTTCTTCGCCATCGCGAAGGGGGACGTGCCGCAGAGCCACTGGTTCCACCTCGGGAGGCTCGTCGTCAGCGTGGAAGGGGTCCCGACGCTCGTCTCCTGGAGCGCGTCGATGTTCGAGTACCTGATGCCGGCCCTCCTCATGCGGACGTATCCGGGTACTCTCCTCGAGACGTCGTCCCGCATGGCGGTGAGGCAGCAGGTCCGTTACGGACGGGGACGCGGCGTGCCGTGGGGAATCTCGGAGGCGGCCTACAGCATCGTCGACCGCGCCGGCACGTACCAGTACAAGGCGTTCGGCGTCCCGGGCCTCGGGCTGAAGAGAGGGCTCGCCGAAGAGCTCGTCGTCGCCCCCTACGCCACCGCCCTCGCCGCGCAGGTCGACGCCCCCGCCGCCGTCCGGAACCTCCGGCGGCTCGCCCGGGAGGGGGCCGAGGGGCGGAACGGCTTCTACGACTCGGTCGACTACACGCCGCGCGGGCCGATCGAGGCGATCTCGGCGGGACTGCCGTCCGCCCCCGGCGCGGGCGTCGTCGTGAAGGCCTGGTTCGCCCACCACCAGGGGATGACCCTCGTCTCCCTCGCGAACGTCCTCCTCGGCGACGTGATGATCCGCCGGTTCCACGCGGACCCGAGAATCCAGGCGACGGAACTCCTCCTGCAGGAGCGGATCCCGCGGGAGGCGCCGATCACCGAGCCGCGCCCGGCCGAGGAGACCAGAGTGGCGCTGGGCGCGGCCGCCCGCGCGCCCTACCGCCTTCGCTCGGCGTTCACGCCGTACCCCAAGTCCCAGATCCTCTCGAACGGCGCCTACGTGGCGATCGTCACGAACGCCGGCGGGGGATCGAGCTTCCGGCGCGGGCACGCCGTGACCCGGTGGCGCGAGGACCCGACGCGGGATCCCGGGAGCCAGTTCGTCTACCTGCGCGACGTCCATTCCGGCGCCGTCTGGTCCGCGGCCTGGCAGCCCGTCGGCAGGGAGCCCGAGGAGTACCTCGTGGAGTTCCTCGTCGAGAAGGCGACGATCACGCGGCGGGACCACGACATCGAGACGCGGCTGGAGGTCGCCGTCTCGCCGGAGGACGACGCGGAGGTGCGCCGGATCTCCCTGACGAACCGGAGCGAACGGCCGCGGGAGATCGAGCTGACGAGCTACGTCGAGCTCGCGATGGGGCTCGGCGTGGACGACTTCGCGCACCCCGCGTTCGGCAGGCTCTTCGTCGAGACGGAGTGGATGGCCGAATGCACGGCCCTCGTCGCCCGCAGGCGCCCTCGGAGCGCCCAGGAGCCGACGCTCTTCACGTTCCACGCCCTCTCGATCGAGGGGCGCACGCAGGCGCAGGTGGAGTGGGAGACCGACCGCCTTCGCTTCCTCGGGCGCGGGCGGGGCCCGCACGACCCGGTCGCCCTCGACGGGCGCGCGCTCTCGGGGACGACGGGGGCCGTTCTCGACCCGGTCCTGAGCATCCGGACCCGCCTCCGCCTCGCCCCCGGCGCCTCCGCGCGCCTCGCTTTCGCGACGGGCGTCGCTGTCGACGCGGCCTCCGTCCACGCCCTTGCGCTGAAGTACCACGACCCCGGCGTGGCGGCCCGGACGTTCGCGCTCGCCTACACGCACGCCCACGTCTCGCTCCGGCACCTCGGGATCACCGTGGAGGAGGCCCTCCTCTTCGAGCGGCTCGGCTCGCGGGTCTTCTTCGCCGACGGGTCGCTCCGGGGCGACGAGTCGACCCTCTCGAGGAACACGCTCGGCCAGTCCGGCCTCTGGGCGCACGGCATCTCGGGGGATCTCCCGATCGCGCTCGTGAGGGTCGTCGAGGCGGACGACGTCGTTCTCGTGAGGCAGGTCCTGATGGCGCACGAGCACTGGCGCCTCAAGGGGCTCGACTCGGACGTCGTCATCCTGAACGACCATCCGGCCGGCTACCGCGACGAGATGCACGAGCACCTCGCGCAGGTCGTCGAGGGGGGGCCGTGGGGAGCCTGGAAGGGAAAGCGGGGAGGCGTGTTCCTCCTCAGGGGCGACGGGATGCCGGAGGCCGAGAGGGTCCTCCTCTTCTCCGCGGCCCGGGCCGTCCTGTCGGGCGATCGCGGAAACCTCCAGGAGCAGCTCGACCGCCCGGAGAAGGAGCCGCCGCGCCCGCTGGCCGGCCCGTTCGCCGACGAGCCCGAGGCCTCTGCGGGAACGGAGTCCGGGGCCCTGGTCCCACCGCTCGTCATGGAAAACGGTCTCGGCGGCTTCACGCGCGACGGCCGCGAGTACGTCGTCGTCCTCGAGGGCGAGCGGGAGACGCCGCTCCCGTGGGTCAACGTCCTGGCGAACCCGCGGTTCGGGTCGATCGTCACCTCCACGGGGGCGGCCCACAGCTGGTCGGGAAACAGCCGCGAGAACCGGATCACCCCGCACGCCGGCGATCCCGTCACCGACCCGACGTCCGAGGCGATCTTCGTCCGCGACGAGGCGGACGGGGCGGTCTGGGGCGCGACGCCGGCGCCGATCCGCAGGACGGCGCGCTCGCCGCGCTGGGTCGTCCGCCACGCCCCCGGCGTGACGCGATTCGTTCGCGCCGCGCGAGGAATCGAGCAGGAGCTGGCGCTCTTCGTCTCCCGGGAAGAGCCGGTGAAGGTGTCGCTCCTGACGCTGACGAACCGTTCGGAGTGGCGGCGGCACCTGACGGTGACGTCGTACAACGACTGGTGGCTCGGCCCGCCGAAAGCGGGCGTCCCCCAGTTCGTCACGACGGAACGCGACCCGGGGACCGGGGCGATCCTGGCCCGCAACTCCTGGAACGAGGCGTTCCGGGGGCGCGTCGCCTTCGCGGGAACGAATGCGCCGGTCGCCTCCGCCACGGGTGACCGGAGGGAATTCCTCGGCCGGAACGGTTCGCTCGCCCGCGCGGCGGGTGTGGGCGCGAAAGCGCTCGAAGGGCGTTTCGGCGCCGGTCTCGACCCCTGCGCGGCGCTCCGGACGGTGGTCGAGCTCGAGCCGGGCGAGACGCGGCGCGTCGTCTTCGTCCTCGGGCAGGGGACGGACGAGGCGGAGGCCGCGAGCCTCCTCGAGCGCTATGTGGGGGGGGGGGCCGAGGCGGGAGTGCGGGTCGCCGAGGCCGAGCTGGCCGCGGTGGAGGCGGCCTGGGAGGAGACGCTCGGGGCCGTCCGCGTCTCGACGCCCGACGACTCCTTCGACCTCCTCGTCAACCGCTGGCTCCTCTACCAGGACATCGCCAGCCGCCTCTGGGCACGCTCCGGCTACTACCAGTCGAGCGGGGCGTACGGGTTCCGGGACCAGATCCAGGACGTCCTCGCGCTGACGCTGACCCGGCCGGACCTGACGCGCGAGCACCTCGTCCGGGCCGCGGCGCGGCAGTTCGTGGAGGGAGACGTCCAGCACTGGTGGGACGCCTCGAGCGGCAACGGCATCCGGACCCGCTGCTCCGACGACCTCCTGTGGCTGCCGTACGGCGTCGCTCACTACGTCCGGGCCACCGGAGACGCCGCGATCCTCGACGAGAGGATCCGGTTCCTCGAGGCGCCGCTCCTGCCGCCCGGGGAGGCCGAGGTGTTCGGGATGCCGGCCGTCTCGAGCGAGGCCGGGTCGATGCTCGACCACTGCGTCCGGGCGATCGACCGGGGCCTCACGGCCGGCGTCCACGGGCTCCCGCTGATCGGCAGCTGCGACTGGAACGACGGCTACAACCGCGTCGGCCACGAGGGACGGGGCGAGAGCGTCTTCGTCGGCTGGTTCCTCCACGCCATCCTCGGCGAGTTCGGGCCGCTCTGCGAGTCGAGGGGCGACGCCCTGCGGGCCACGCGCTATCGCGCGGAGCGCCAGCGGCTCGGGACGATGCTCGAGCAGAGCTGGGACGGCGACTGGTACCGGCGCGGCTACTACGACGACGGCACGCCGCTCGGGTCGTCCCAGAACGACGAGGGGAGAATCGACTCCGTCGCGCAGAGCTGGGCCGTGCTCTCCGGCGCGGCCCCGGCGAAGCGTGCCGACAGGGCGATGGACTCCGTTCTCGCCCACCTCGTGCGCCGCGCGTCCGGCGTCGTCCTGCTCCTCACGCCCCCCTTCGACAGGACGGCCCTCGACCCCGGGTACATCAAGGGCTACCTGCCGGGGATCCGGGAGAACGGCGGGCAGTACACCCATGCCGCGCAGTGGGTCGTCCTCGCCCTGGCCCGGCTCGGGAGCGGCGACGAGGCGATGGAGCTCTTCCACATGCTCAACCCGATCAACCACGCGCGCAGCGCGGCCGACGTGGAGACGTACAGGACGGAACCCTACGCGGTCGCCGCCGACGTCTACGACCACCCGTCGCACCGCGGGCGCGGCGGCTGGACCTGGTACACGGGGGCGGCCGGATGGATGTACCGGGTCGCGATGGAGGGGATCCTGGGCCTCGAGCGCCGCGGGGCCTCCTTCTCGGTGAATCCCTGCATCCCCTCCTCGTGGCCCGCCTGCTCGGTCGAGTGGCGGTTCGGCGGGGCGCGCTACGCGATCGAGATCGAGAACCCGGAAGGGAAGTGCCGGGGAGTCGCGAGCGTCGAGCTGGACGGGGCCCCCGCGGACCCCGCGGCGATACCGCTCCTGGACGACGGGCTCGCCCACCGCGTCCGGGTCGTCCTCGGGACGACCCCGGCGGTGGCGCCCGCTCCTCCCTCTCCGGCGGTGGTGCTCGCGGAAGTCGACCTGTCGCTGCGGGGGTGACCTCGGCCGAGCCCCGGGCGGGGGCCGGCCTGGAGGGCCCCTGCGTAATCCGGGAGGGGCTCCGCCGCGTTTCGGGGAGACAATACGGCTGCCCGGAACCGGAACCGTACGGGAGATCGTCGCCAGGCCGCGGATTCCCTGCCCGGGTCTCTTCGGAAGAGGTGAACGTGAGCGAAACCAGCGAGTGGTCCGAGGGGCTGATCGACGCGCTGGAGTCCCAGGTCTGCCTCGTCGACGAAGCGGGCCTCATCGTCGCGGTCAACCGGTCCTGGGAGGAGTTCGCGCGGGAGAACGGCCACGCCGCGCCGGGCGGGTTCCCCGGGCTCAGCTACCTCGCGGCGTGCGACGCGGTGGCGGACTCGGACCCGGGCGCCGCCTCCGCTGCGTCCGGCATCCGCGCCGTCCTTCGCGGAGAGGTGCGGACCTTCTCGCTGGAGTACGCGTGCGATTCCCCGACCGAGCGGCGCTGGTTCGAGGCGACGGTGACGGGATTGAGGAGGAATGGCTCGTCCTTCGCCGTGGTGGTCCACACCGAGGTCTCCTGCCGGAAGCGGGCGGAAGAAGCGCTCGTGGAGAGCGAAAAGCGTTTCCGGTCTCTCGTGGAGAACGTCCCGAACATCGCCGTCCAGGGTTACGACGAGGAACGCCGCGTCGTCTTCTGGAACGCCGCCAGCGAGACCCTGTACGGTTATGGCCGGGAGGAGGCGCTGGGACGGCAGCTCGAGGCGCTGATCATCCCCGAGCCGATGAGGGCGGGCGTGATCGACGCGGTGGACGCCTGGGTGCACCGGGGAGTCGAGGTCCCGTCGGGCGAGCTGGTCCTGCGGAGGAAGGACGGGAGCCCCGTGAGCGTCTTCTCGAGTCACGTCCTGCTGGTCAACAGCCGTGGCGAGAGAGAGATGCACTGCATCGACATCGACCTGACGGCACGGAAGGAGGCGGAGGAGGCGCTGCGCCAGCGGCAGTCCGAGCTGGCGGACGCCAACAGGTGGATGGAGCGCGAGATGTCGGAGCGGCAGCTCGCCCGGGAGGAGCTGGCGGCGCGGGAAGCCCACTACCGGCTCCTCTTCGAGTCGAACCCGTTGCCGATGTGGGTCATCGACGTCGAGAGCCTGGCGTTTCGCCAGGTGAACGAGGCGGCGCTCGGGCACTACGGCTACTCGAAGGAGGAGTTCCTGTCGATGACGGTGAGGGAGATCCGCCCCCCCGAGGATGTTCCGGCCTTCGAGGTGGCCGTGAACCGGAGCGAGACCGGGATCCGCCACCCGGGGATCTTCCGCCACCGGAGGCGGGATGGTTCCCTCATCGACGTGGAGATCACGACCCACGAGATTGCTTTCGAGGGGCGCCGGTCACGCCTCGTCCTGGCAAAGGACGTCACGGAGCAGCACCGTGCCGAGACCGAGGTCCGCCGCCTGAATCTCGAGCTCGAGGAGCGGGTGCGGCTGCGCACCGCCCAGCTCGAGGCGGCCAACAGGGAGCTGGAGGCGTTCGCGTACTCGGTGTCGCACGACCTCCGGGCGCCGCTCCGGGCCGTCGACGGCTACTCGGGGCTCCTGAAGGAGCATCTCGGGGGGACGCTCGACGACGAGGGGCGCCACCTGCTCGACGGCATCCGGTCGGGCTCGATTCGGATGGACAGGCTCATCGCCGGTCTCCTGGAGCTCTCTCGGGCGAGCCGCGGGGAGTTCCGGATGGTCCCGGTGGACGTGGACCGCCTCGCGCGGGAGGTCCTCTCCGAGGTGCTTCCGCCAGCGCGGCGGGAACGGACCGAGGTCGTCGTGTCCGGTCTTCCGCCCGTCACCGGAGATCCCGACCTCCTCAGGCAGGTGTTCCAGAACCTCCTCTCGAACGCGGTGAAGTTCACCTCCCGGAAGGAAGCTCCGGTGATCGAGCTCGGCGGCTGCGTCCGCGAGGGCGAATGCGAGTATTTCGTTCGCGACAACGGCGCCGGATTCGACCCGGGGCAGGGGGACAGGCTCTTCGGCACCTTCCAGCGCCTTCACAGCGAGAAGGAGTTCGAGGGGACGGGAATCGGCCTGTCCCTCGTGCGCCGGATCGTGGAACGCCACGGAGGGCGTGTGTGGGCCGAGGGGCGTCCCGGCGAAGGGGCGACCTTCCGGTTCACGCTCGGGGCGGTGGGCCGGGCGTAGCGATCCGGGGTGATCAGGGATCCGGAGTCTCGGGCGGAGGCCGGAAGAGGACGGTCAGGCGGATGCCGGGCGGGTCGAGGTTCTCCACCGTGACCGAGCCCCCGAAGAGCGCGAAGACCCGCTCGGCCATCGCCGGCTGCAGACCCAGGTCCCCTTCGGGAATGAGGGTCTCCCCGATCGCGAGGAGCTGGAAGAACCGGGACAGGGCCGCTCCGGGAACGACGTGCCCCCGGGCTTCGATGTGCACGGCGGTTTCGGAGGGGGCCGAAGCGGAGGTCAGCCGCACGGTCTGACCCGGAGCCGAGAACTTCACCGCCGTCTCGACGAGAGCGTGCAGCGCCCGCTGGATGAGAGCCGCGTCGCCCGGTACGAGCGCCGGCTCGCCGGGTTCCGGAAGGAGCCGCACCTGCCGCGCCGCCGCCAGCGGCCGGGCCTTTTCGCAGGCGGCCCGGAGCGCCGAGTCGAGCTCGACCAGCCGGGGGGCGAACTCCCCGGGGCCGACGTCGATCTGCGTGAGCAGCAGCGCGTCGTCGACGAGCGCCAGGAGCCGGCTACGCGACTGGCGGAAGTGCTCCTTCATCTCCGCTCCGTCCGCGTCGTCCGGACAGGCGGAGAAGAGGAGCTCGGCGATGCCGAACAGGCCGTTCAGGGGCGTCCTCAGCTCGTGCGAGATGACTCGCAGGAAGTTGCTCTTGGCCTGGTCGAGGATCGCGAGCCGCTCGCGGGCCGCGACGAGCTCCGCCGTCTTCCGCTCGAGCTGCTCGTTGGCGACCCGGAGAGCGGCCTCCGCCTCCCTCCGTTTCGTGATGTCGCGGAAGATCCCGAGCGTGCCGTCGTGACGCCCCGCGCGGTCCTTCCGCGGCACCGCGGTGACGAGGAGCCAGCGCGTCGAGCCCTCCGCGCGGGTGATCTCCATCTCGTAGGTGCTCTTCTCTCCGCCGAGGCGAAGCCGCGTCTGATCGAGCACGAGGGAGTAGCTCTCCGGCGTCGTGAACTCCCGGAGGGTTCGCCCGACCATCCCTCCGGGCGGGACGCCGAAGATCTCCTCGCCGGCCGGATTGCAGAACGTGAACCGCTCCTCCAGGTCGACGATCCCGACCCCCTCGCCCTGGTGCCGGATCAGCTCTTCGTAGAGCTCTTCGCTCCGCCAGGCGGAGCCGTCTGCAGCCGGAGGCTTCGGAGACCACTTTCCGGGCCTCGTCACGTCGCCGCCACGGCCGGGATCGCGTGCGGGCTCGCCGGCCGCCGATCGGTCGAAGTCGCCCCGGTCCGAGTTCCAGCGGAAGACGCCACGGTGAAGGCCGAAGAGCATTCTAGACCCGCGGGGGCGCCGCCCCCGGGGAACGCGCCCGGTCGAGAATCGTGGAACTCCAGCGGCGCCCTGCGTGTCTAATGGGGCATGCGCCTCATCCGCCCCGGTTCCGTCCTCTGCTGGCTCTTCGCCGCCGCCTCGGCCCTTCCCCTCGCCGCGCAGACGCGCGAGGCCCGGAGCGAGGTGGAGCTTCCGCTCTCCACGTACGACGAGCTGCGCGGCGCCGCGAAGGTCCGGCGCGTCGAGGCGAAGGAGACGCCGTGGGCCTCCGCGCGCCTGCTGCGTGGAAGCCTCGCGGTCGACCTCGCCGCGCGGCGCGCGAGCTGGGAGGCGGAGGTGGCCGCCGTCAGCGCCGGTGAGGAGCCCTCCGTCGTCCCGCTCGTCACGGACGCGGCGTCCATTGGCCGCTCGTCGGTGAGCCCCGACGGCGCCACGCTCCAATCGGACAGCTCGGGGACGCGGCTCCTGACGCCCCAGCCCGGCACCTGGCGCGTCCTCCTGGCGGGCGAGATCTCCGGCCAGGGGAGCGACGAATCGGCGGGCCTCCGGTTCCGCCTGCCGCGCCTGGCGTCGTTCCCGGCTGCGTACGACCTGACGCTCCCGGCGGACGCCTCGGCCACCGCGGAGGGGGGCGTCGTCACCCTCGGCCCGCCGAAGGGGGCCACCCGCCCGGGCCGCGTGACGCTCGACCGCGACGGCGCCGCCACTCTCCTCGTCTCTCGCGCCGCCCGCGCCTCGTCGGGGCCGCCGGTCGTCGACGCCACGCTCCACACCGTGATCCGGATGACGGAGGAGAGCGTGCGGACCGAGGTGCGGCTCATCCTCTCGGTCCGGCGCGGCACCCTTTCCGAGCGGCGGCTCTCCCTTCCGGCGGGTTCGCTCGTGTCGGTGAGCGGTCCGGTCCTCGTCGAGGGGCCGGCGGCCGACGGCGCGTCCGTGCTGAAGCTCGAGCCGGCCGTCCCGGAAGGTGGAACCGTTTCCCTCCTCCTCGCGCTCGCGGCGCCGCGCGACGCGACGGCGACCGTCTTCGTTCCGGCCCTCCCGCGCCTCGACGTCTCCGCCACCGACCGGCTCGAGACGGAGCTGACCGTCGTCTCCGAGGGAGGCATTCTCCTGACTCCCTCTTCGGACGACGACTGGTCCCCGCGTTCCGGCATGGAGGGCGTGCGCATCGGCGCCGACGAGACCGCCCTCGGCTTCGTCTCGCGCGGCGGAAAGCCCCGGCCGCCGAGCTTCGCGGTCCGGCAGCTGAAGGCCCTGGCGGTCGCCTCGGCGCTCGCGCGCGTCTCGCTCACGGTCTTCGTCGGCGAGGCCGGCGAGACCCGCACGCGGATGGTTGCCGACGTCCGTTCGCGGGGCCGCTCCACGCTCCGGTTCCGCGTCCCGGAAGACGCGTCGTTTCTGGCGGCCCGGGCGGACGGCCGCCCCGCCGCCGTCTCGCACCCGGCGCCCGGCCTCCTCGAGGTGCCGATCGACTCCGGCTCGGGGCGGACGCGCGTCGAGCTTCTCCTCGGCGGCCGGGGCGCGGCGCCCCGGGCCGGTGAGAAGCTGACCCTTCTCTCCGCGGCGCCGGACGAGCCGATCGAGCGCGTCTCGTGGGCCGTCGTCCTGCCTCCCGGGCTCTCGGTGAAGGAGGACTCGAAGACGCTCGCGCCGCTGGGTGAGCCTCCGGCGCCCCGTGCGCGTGTCCGGGAAGAGACGCCGCCAGGCGAGAAGGCGGCCGCGGAGGAGGCGGCGCGCGTGGCCGGCGAGGACCGCCGCGCGCGGCGCGACGGCTCCTGGTCGCCCCTGGCGACGCTCCCGGCGGCCCCGGTCTCCTACACCACCGCCCTCGGCGACCTGGACGGCGCCGTTCCCGCGCTCACGGTCACCCTCACCGGAAAGACGGAGAAGAGCCCGTGGTACTGAAACGTCGCACCCTCACCCTCACCCTCGCCCTCGCGCTCGGGTCCGGCCTCGCGTGGTCCGTTCCTCTCCCGACCGACGAGCTCGAGGGAGTCGTCCGGATGTCGCGCGCCGAATACGACAAGCTGAAGGACGCGGCCGAGAGGGCGTCGGAGGAGCCGGAGAAGGTCCCGGCCCCGGTCCCGCCGTCGGTCGAGAACGTCGCGTACGAGGCGCGCGTCGCGGCGGACCGGATCGCCCTGGAGCTGACGGCCGACGTCGTCGTGAAGGCTCCCGCGGGCGACGCGCGCGTGACGCTTCCCCGCGGGGCTCCTCGACGCGATCACCGACAAGGGGCCTGCTCCCGTCGGCGTCGTCTCCGACGCGGGGCGGACCACGCTCGTCTTTCCGCGGCCGGGGCGCTATCGCCTCGGGCTTCGCTTCCTCCCTCCCGAGAGCCGCGCCGAGGGGCAGCGTTCGGTCGACTTCACCGTCCTGCCCGCCTCGTCCGCGCGCCTCGCCGGCTTCGGTAGCGACACGCTGGCGGTTTCGGTCTCCGGGGGGCCGGAGGAGCCCCTCGCGGCGGGTGCGGCTCGTTCCCTTCCCGCCTCCGCGCTCGTCCGGGTCGTCGTGAAGGCGCCCGCCCGGATCGCGGCCTCGACCGGGAAGCCGCTCGTCCTCTGCGACACCGTGGACGTCCTCCGGGTGGAGCGCGACCGCGTGACGCAGCGGGTCTTCGTCCGCGTCTCCGTCACCCGAAAGCCGCTCGAAGAGCTCGTCCTCGTCCTTGGCAAGGGGGCGGAAGTGGCGAGCCTCGGCGGTCCGTCGGATCCGTCCTTCTCGACGAAGGAAGACGGCCGCGTGGTCATCTCGCCGTCGGCGCCGATCAGCGGCGACGCCGCGTTCACGCTCCTCCTGACGCGTCCCGCCCCCGGAGAGGACGCGCGGGTGACGATGGAGGCGACGCGCGTCGAAGGGGCCGCCTCGAGCCGGTCGTACGTCCTCGTCGAAGCGAACCCGCTCCGCAGCCAGGAGACGCTCCCGGACGGGACGGCCCTCCTCTCGCGAGTGGACGTGGAGGACCTCCCGGCGGTCGCGCTCCCGTTCGCCGCGGCCGGGACGCGGGCCTACCGGGTCACCGGCGCCGGCGCGCGCCTCGCGCTCGCGGCCCCGGCGCGCGCCGTGATCGCCCCGCCCGACACGCTGCTCGTCGACGCGGACCTCCTGACGGTCTTCGGCGACGGCGGCGCTCGCGTCGACCGGCGGCGCTTCACCTTCGAGACGCGCCTGCCGCACCTCGACGTCCCGCTCCCCGAGGGGGAGGAGCTCCTCGCGGTCGCGGTCGACGGCGTTCCCGCCACGCCGCGCGTCGACGGCGCCTCGCTCGTCGTCTCTCTCCCTCCGTCGGGCAACCCGCGGAGGCTCGTGGAGGTGACGTCGAAGAGCGTCGCGAGCGTGCCCTCCGGGCGGGGCGAGCTGAGCGTGACCCAACGTCCCCTTCCGGGAATGGCGTCGCTGGCACGGTGGACGATCGTCCTTCCCCAGGACCGGCAGTACCGGGTGGAGAAGACGGACGGCATCGGGCTCGTCGCGTGGACGAAGGACGCGCCGGCCACGGTGTCGCACGTCGACGTGAGGCGGCAGAACTGGGTGGCCGCGGCCGCACCGGCGCCGCAGAACCTCGCGTCGAATGCTCCCTCGCCGGGCGCGGCCCAGGCCGTCGGCGGCACGGCGGCGCTGAACGTGGCCGTCCGGACCCCGGATGGGCAGACCCTTCCCGGAGCCAACGTGGAGCTGAAGGGGACGGGGTTCCCTGGTGCGGTCTTCGCCATGACGAGCGTTCACGGCACGACCTCGTTCCCGGGCCTCCCCGCGGGGACCTACACCGTCCGGGCGTCGCTCTCGGGCTTCTCGACCGTGGAGAGGAGCGCGTCCGTCGCCGCCGGGGCGAACGTCGTCCTCCCGATCGCGCTACCGCTTTCCTCCGTTTCCGAGTCGGTCGTCGTCACCGGCGAGTCGCCGGTCATCGACGTCTCGAAGAGCAGCGTCGGGGAGACGATCCAGACGGACCAGGCGAGAAACCGGGGCCGGGGCGTGGACCTCTCCGGGCTCTACAGGAAGAAGAAGCCGGCGCCGGGCTCCGAGAGGGACGACGTCGAGGAGGGCGCGGTCGAGGGTGGGGTGGAGGGAGGCGTGATGGGAGGCGTACTCGGCGGCGTCAAGGGAGACGCGCTGTCCGAGAAGCTCCAGGCGGGCACCCGCTCGCTCGCGATGGAGGTCACGGGCCGCGGGAAGCGCCTGCTCCTCTCCGGACCCCTCGTGGGCGCCCGGCCCGTCTCGGTGACGTTCTCGGTGAAGCCCGACTGAGGTCTCGTCGTGCGGCGGGGAGCCGGAGCCCCGCCGCACTCGCCCGGGTTCGTTCAGCTGAGGAGGTTGACGACCTTCTTCACGCCCTTGGTGGCGCCGATCTTCTTCAGAGCGGCCTTCGCCGTATCGGGCTTGTCGAGCTTGCCGCGGAGGCTGACGACGCCGTCGGCGGCCTCGACGTCGATCTTCAGGGCGTTCGTGCCGATCTCACCGATCAGGATCCCCTTCACCTTGAGCGCGAGAGCCAGGTTCTTCACCGCGGTCTCGCTCGCGTCGACGGTTCCCTCGGGGACCTTCTGCGTCACCTTGTTGTCGACTTTCTTCACGCCCTTGACCGAGAGGGCCACTTCCTCCGCCAGCTTCTGGCTCGGGGCCTTGGCGACCTCGCCCGTCAGCGTCGCCGTCTCGCCGGTGAACGAAACGTCGATCCGAAGGGCGTCGGCGCCGAGCTTCTCGACGAGCTTCGACCGGACGGAGAGCGAGGTGAGCGCTTCGGACACCTCGGTGGAGATGGTCTCGGACTTCTTTTCGGTGGCCCCGGCGGAGAGCGTCGAGAGGATCCCGGCGAGAGTCAGGGCCGCGATGCCCACGGGGACGGACATGTTTCGGAGTTTCGCGTTCATGGAGGCCTCCTTCGGTCTGCCCCCGTCTCGTCGCAATCCGCCTGCCAGCGCGCCGAAGGCGGTCTCAGACGCTCCCCGCCTGCCTGACGGACGGGAACGGGATCCTGGCCGCGACGGGTGAAATCGTTGCTCTCTCGTTTGAAAGAAGTTCAGCCCGGCGGGTCGGCAGGAGGGCCTCCTCCGCAGCGGCTGCCTTTCGGCCCGGCCGGTATCCGGGTGGAAGACGGCACGCCTTTCGCACGGAGCGCGGAAAGGAGGAGACATGAAGCCTCGACTTCGGCTCCCGTCCCTGCTCGTTCTCGCTGCGGCCCTCCTGGCCGTCCATCCCGCCGTGGCCCAATACGCCGACGATGAAGGCGACGACGGCATTCGCCAGTCCGTCGCGCGCGTCTCGTACTTCGAGGGTGAGGTCTCGCTCAACCGCGGGGACGCGCCGGACGACTGGCAGCCGGCCTCGATCAACTACCCGATGACGTTCGGGGACCGGCTCTGGGCCGGTCGCCGCTCACGGGCGGAGCTCCAGCTGCGCGGCGCGAGGGTCTACCTCGGGCCCGGGTCGGAGCTGGCCGCTCTCGATCTGACGCTCGACGTCCGTCAGCTCTCGCTCACGGTCGGGACGGCCACCTTCCAGGTCATCCGCCTCGAGCGGGAAGAGGTCTTCGAGGTGGCGACGCCGAACGTCTCCGTGACGTTCGAGACGCCGGGAACCTACCGGGTCGACGTGGACGAGGACGGCAACAGCCGCGTCTCCGTGCGGCAGGGCAGGGCCTGGGCGGCCGCCGCCGGCGGGCAGGTCGAGCTGGAGCGCGGGGACCAGATCCGCGTGCGGGGCATCGACAACCCCGATTACGACGTCGTGGGCCTCTCCCGCGCGGACTCCTGGGACAACTGGGTGCAGAACCGTGCCCGGCGTTACCGCTCGGTCCGTTCCGCCTCGTACGTGCACCCCGACATCTACGGCGCCGAGGACCTCGACGCGTACGGAAGCTGGGAGAGAGGCTCCGAGTACGGCTCCGTCTGGTACCCGAGGGGAATGGCCGCGAACTGGGAGCCCTACAGGGCCGGACGCTGGATCTGGCGCGACCCGTGGGGCTGGACGTGGCTCTCCTCCGAGCCGTGGGGCTGGGCGCCCTACCACTACGGCCGCTGGGCCGTCGTCCGGGGCCGCTGGGGCTGGGTGCCCGAGGGGCCGCTCGGCGGCCGTCCGGGCTACTCCCCGGCGGTCGTCGGCTTCGTCGGCGGCGGCGCCGGCTGGTCCGTTTCCGTCACGGCGGGCGGGTTCGTCGGCTGGTTCCCCCTCGCGCCCCGCGAGCCGTTCCAGCCGTGGTGGACCCACTCGCGCCCGTCGGCGAATGTGACGAACTTCCGGTACGCCTACCGCAGCCGGGTCACCGTCGTCTCGCGCAACGTCTTCGTCGGCGGCGGACGCGTCGACCGCGATCTCGTTCGGGACGCCCGGGTCGTGCGCGAGGTCGCGGCGGCCCCCATTCTCCGCGGGCCGATCCCGGTCCTGCCGACCCGCGCGTCGATCCGGGTGAGCGCGGTCGCCGTCCAGGGGCGTGTCTCGGCCCGGCCCCCGGAGCGGATCCTCCAGCGCGAGGTCGTCACGCGGACGGCCCCGCCGCAGGCGCCCCCCTCCTTCGACCGGAAGCTCTCGGTGATTCGCGAGAAGGAAGGAGAGCCGGTGCCGGTCGACGTCGCGCGCCGTCTCTCGGTGGAAGAGAAGGGCGGAGCCCGGAGCGCACAGCCCGTCCGACCCGCCGGCCGCGAAGGGGTCGCGCTCGCACCGCGGGGCGACGTGAAGGAGTCGCGCAAGCCGCAGCCGCTTCCTCCGGCCGCCAGCCGCCCCGCCGAGCCCGCCGCCCGGCCGGCCCGCGAACGCGTGGAAACGCCACCGGTCCGCGAGCCGCAGCCGCAGCCCCAGCCGCGGCGCGAAAGCGAAATGGCCCGCCCGACGGCGGCGCCGCCTCGCGTCGAAGCTCCCGCACCGCCTCCCGCGCGGGATCGCGCTCCGGCTCCCGCTGCCTCTCCCGAGCCCCAGCGCCAGCCCCAGCCCGAGTTCAGGAGGGGATCGTCACCGACGCGACCCGTCCCTCCTCCGCAGCCCGAAATGACGAGGGAGCCGGCGCCGGCTCCTCCGCCTCCCGAGGCCAGGCCCGAGCGGCGCGAACCTCCTCCCCAGGCGGAGAGGAACCCGGGCCAGCCCGCGCCGCCCCCGACAGTGAGGGCCGAGACGGCTCCCGCGCCGCAGTCGCGCCGCGAGGCGGCGGCGCAGAAAGCCGCCCAGCCCAGGCCCGATCAGGCGGAGCCGAAGAAGGCCGAGCCGGAGAAGGACGAATCGAAGGCGAAGTCGAAGCCGACCCCGAAGCCGACGAAGCAGAAGGATCGGCGTGAGACCGATACCGGGACCGAGCCCGGAAAGAAGAACGATTGAACGTCGGGTCCCGACGGATGAGGTTGTGAAACAGGCCCGCCCCCGGCGGAACGAACTCGTGCCGCCGGGGGCGGAGGCGCCTGGAGGAGGACCGATGGACGCCTCGCGGCAGACCGCGGACGACGCACTGAAGTCCCTGGCGAGCGATCGGGTCGCGGGGCTCGGCGCGACCGAGGCCGCGGCGCTCCTGGCGGAGCACGGTCCGAACGAGCTGACGGAACGAGCGGGACGCAGCCGCCTCGCCATCGTGGGCGAGCAGCTGCTCAACGTCATGACGTTCATCCTCTTCGCCGCGGCGATCCTCTCGGGCGTTCTCGGCGACTGGATCGAGGCCGGCGTCATCCTCGCCATCGTCGTCCTCAACGCGGTCCTCGGATACACGCAGGAGTTCCGGGCCGAGCAGTCGATGGCCGCGCTCAAGCGGATGTCGGTGCCGACGGTGAAGGTCCGGCGCGGCGGGCAGGTGCTGGAGATCTCCTCCCGCGACCTGGTTCCCGGCGACGTCGTCCTCCTCGAGACGGGGAACGTCGTGCCCGCCGACGGCCGCGTCCTTTCGAGTGCCAATCTCCGCACCCAGGAGGCGGCGCTCACGGGCGAGTCCGAGGCCGTGGAGAAGGACGGGACGATCGTCTTCGAGGCGCCGAAGCCCCTGGCCGAACGCCGCAACATGGTCTACGCGGGGACGATCGTCAGCTACGGCCGGGGCGAGGTCGTCGTGACCGCGACCGGCATGTCCACCGAGCTGGGGAAGATCGCCGGCCTGATCCAGTCGGTGAAGAAGGAAAAGACGCCTCTTCAGAAACGGCTCGATCGACTGGGCAAGGGCCTCGCCATCGCGGCGGGCGTCCTCGTCGCGGTCGTCTTCCTGCTCGGAATACGGACGGCCGGGACGCGCGAGGAGGTCTTCGAGGTCCTTCTCACCGCGGTCAGTCTCGCCGTCGCGGCGATTCCGGAGGCGATGACGGCGGTCGTCACCATCGCGCTTTCGCTGGGGGCGCAGCGGATGCTCAAGCGAAAGGCGCTGATCCGCAAGCTCCCGGCGGTCGAGACGCTCGGCTCGGTCAGCGTCATCTGCTCGGACAAGACGGGAACGCTGACGCAGAACCGGATGACGGTCACGGCGATCGACATCGCCAACCGGCGGATCGATCTCGTCCAGCGGGAGGGCGAGGGGCGGCTGACCCTCGAGCGCGTCGCCTCCGTCGAGGCGGAGGGGCCCCGGGCCTCGACCCTCGACCTGCTCCTCGTCGGAGGCGCTCTCTGCAACGACGCGATCCTCGCGAGGCAGGAGAAGCCGGAGGATGCCCGGCGCGCCGTCGGCGATCCGACCGAGGGAGCGCTCGTCCTGGCCGCCGCGGAGTACGGTGCTCGCAAGGACGAGCTCGACCAGGCCCTGCCGCGCGTGGCCGAGCTTCCCTTCGACTCCGAGCGGAAACGGATGACGACGGTCCACCGGATGCCTGCCGGGGACGCGGAGCTTCCCGAAGCGCTGCGGGCGCTCTGGGCCCGGCGCAGCGAGTCCGTCGAGACGCCCGGCTTCCTCGCCGTGACGAAGGGGGCCATCGACGGGCTCCTGCCCCTCTGCCGGTCCCTCTGGGTCGAGGGAGCCCTCGTGCCGCTCGACGACGACCGGCGCCGCCGCGTGATGGGGGCGCACGACGAGCTGGCGGCCCAGGGAATGCGCGTCCTGGCCGTTGCCGTCCGTCCGCTCGACGAGCCGCCGGCCGGGCCGGATCTGGCCGGCATCGAATCCGACCTGATCCTCGTGGGTCTCTTCGGCATCCTCGACCCGGCTCGCCCGGAAGTGGCGGACGCCGTGGCCCGATGCCGCGCGGCGGGAATCCGCCCCGTCATGATCACGGGCGACCACCCGCTGACGGCGCGTCACATCGCCAGGCAGATCGGCATCACCGAGAGCGAGGAGTTCCTCACCGGGCAGGACCTCGATACGCTCACGGAGAACCAGCTGCGCGACCGGGTGAACGGGCCGAAGGCCGTGGCGGTCTTTGCCCGGGTCTCGCCCGAGCACAAGATCCGGCTCGTCGGGAGCCTCCAGGAGCAGGGCCTCGTCGTTGCCATGACCGGGGACGGGGTCAACGACGCGCCCGCGCTCCGGAAGGCGGACATCGGCGTGGCGATGGGGATCACCGGAACGGACGTGGCGAGGGACGCGGCCGAGATGGTCCTCCTCGACGACAACTTCGCCACCATCGTCGCGGCCGTCGAGGAAGGCCGGAAGATCTACGACAACATCCGGAAGTTCATCAAGTACCTTCTGAGCTGCAACGCCAGCGAGATCGTGGTGATGCTGGCGGGGCCCCTCCTCGGCATGCCGCTCCCGCTCCTGCCGCTCCAGATCCTCTGGATGAACCTGGTGACCGACGGCCTGCCCGCGCTGGCACTGGGGGTGGAGCCGGCCGAGGAGAACATCATGAAGCGGCCCCCCTACACGTCGGAGGAGAGCATCTTCGGGCGGGGCCTCGTGCCGTTCGTCGCAGTGATGGGCGTCGTCATGAGCCTGATCGCGCTCGGCGTCGGCCTCTGGTCGTACCGGACCGGCGACCCGGCCTGGCAGACGCTCCTCTTCACGACGCTGATCTTCTCGCAGGTGGTCCTGGCGCTCGAGGTCCGCTCCGAGCGGAGCTCGCTCTTCCACCTCGGGCTCTTCACGAACCCGCTGATGGTCGGCGCGTTCTTCTCGACGGTCGCCCTGCAGGTGGCGGTCGTCTACGTGCCGGTTCTCCAGAGAGTCTTCCGGACGGCTCCGCTCGGCGCGCGCGATCTCCTCGTCGTCCTCGGCTCCGGCGTCGTCGTCGTAGTCGTCGTCGAGGCGTGGAAGCTGGTCCTGCGCCGGACGACGAAGGCCTGAGGAAGAGACGGCCGGCGTGCTGGCAGCGGGCTTGCGTCGTCCGTCTCGAAGGCGCGACGGAAGCCCGTCCCCCCGCCGCGCCCGGGCACGCGCCCGAAACGCGGGGAGACGGAGAAGCGGAGACCCGATGCTCTACACGATTCTCGCCATTCTCCTGATCCTCTGGCTCCTCGGCATGGTGACCTCGTACACGATGGGCGGCCTCATCCACATCCTTCTCGTCGTCGCGGTCGTCGTCGTGGTCATCCGCCTCCTCCAGGGACGAAGAGTGGTCTGAGGCCGTGGTCGGATCGCTCGAGCCGGGCCGCAGCGGGACGGCTCTCCTCTCCATGGAGGTCGCGACGCCCCGCTCCGGGACCCGGCTGCCCGGCGGCGGCGAGGCGAGAGGGGCGGTCGCGCGCGTGGCGTCGATTTCAGGGGGCGTCTCTCACAGCCGGGGCGGCGATGCGGACGACTGGAAGCCCGCGTTCGCGGGCCTGTCGGTTGCGACCGGCGACCGGCTCTACGCGGCCAGGGGCGCGTGCCTGGAGCTCTGGACCGCGGGATGCGACATCCGCCTCTCGTCCGGGTCGGGTCTCGAGGCGATCGGCCTCGTCGACGGCGCGAGGAGGTTCTACGTCTGGGGAGGGTCCGCCGCGTTTCTCGTCCGGGAGCTGCGGCCGAGCGAGTTCTTCGGGGTCGATACCGCGACGGCCCTGGTGACCTTCGAGCGCGCCGGGCAGTATCGGATCGACGTCGACAGCGGGGGAGAGACCTGCGTTTCCGTCGGTCGTGGATCGGCCTGGGTCACCGGGGCGGGGGTCGCGGTGCCGCTCGGATCGGGCGACTTCGTGAGGATCGGGACCACCGGGAGCGGCTCCCGGGACGCCGCGGCCCTCAGGCCTTCCGATTCCACGAAGCCCGGCGAGGGAGCGCTTCGGAGCCGGGACCAGGTTCTTCCGTTCCCTCTCCGTCCGGGACGCTGAACGGGCCGGGGCGGCGCCGGGCGCCGCCCCGATTCCCCGGCCTACATCCAGTAGGGCTGGACGTCGTAGAAGCCGTAGACGCGCTCTCCCCAGGCCCGGTCGGTCATGTCGGGCCAGGCGTTCTTGTCGAAGCCGGGCGCCTTCTCGAGGCGCTCCTTCGCGATGTCGAGCGTGAAGGTGTGGTCCCTGGTGTCGAGGGTCATCGCCTTGTAGGGAATGGCGAACAGCTTGTCGCCGATCCCGAGGACTCCCCCGAACGAGAGGACGCAGTAGCCGATCCTCCCGCTGTCCAGGTCGATCATGAACTCCTCGATCGTGCCGAGCTTTTCGCCGGAGAGGTTCTTCACGACATTGCCCTTGAGGGTCGAGGCGGCGAGAACGTGGGGTCGTGCTTCCACCAGAGTCGTCGTCATGCGGGTCTCCTTCTTCGGCCCGGCCCCGGAGCGGGCCGTCCGAGCCCCGTGTTGCGCAAGCGAAATGCCACGATCCGCGAGAGCGGGAAGGCGCCTCCGGCTTGCAGCAATTCCCTCCGCGTTGAAAGGAATACAGCCCGGCGGGCCCGTCGAGGCGTTTGGGTGGCGGGGCGTGGAGGCTCGGCGAAGGCCGCGCGCGCGTCCGGTACTGGCACCCCTCTTGCGCATCCATTGGGTGTTCCAGGTCCGGCGAGGGCCGGCGTCCCATCTCATTCTGGCTGGCGGGGTCCTGCCCTTTGTCCACACGAAGCCGCAGCCGTGCCCGAAATCCGCGCCGGAGCTCCCCCCGGCGCCCGACCTGGCGGCCCCGAGGGCCGCCCGAAAGGACCTACGATCATGAAGAACCCTCGTATCGGACTCCTCGTTCCCGGCCTCCTCGCCGCAGCGTCCCTCGCGATGGCCGCGGGGTGCGCCTCCTCGATGGTGCCCAAGGAGACGCGGACGGCGGACTCGGCCATCACGTCGTCCATCCAGGACTCGCTTCAGAACAGCGAAAAGGTGAAGGCTCGCCAGGTGGAAGTGCAGACCCGGGAAGGCGTCGTCCACCTGACGGGCGTCGTCGACACGGAAGAGGCCCGGCGGGAAGCCGCCCGGATCTCGTGGCGCACGAACGACGTCGGCGGCGTGGTGAACGACCTGACGGTCGGAGAGAGGACGGTCGGCAGCTGGACCGACGACGTCCTGATCAGCTCGCAGGTCAAATCGAAGCTGATCGCCGCCTCCGGCATCAAGGCCGGCGACATCGACGTCAGCTCCTCGCAGTCGGTCGTCACCCTCATCGGGCGCGTCAGCTCGTCGACGATCAAGAGCGAAGCCGAGCGGATCGCGCGCGGCACCAAGGGCGTCAAGGACGTGAACAACGAGCTCACCGTCGGCATGAAGAAGTAGGGGCCAGCGGTCCGGAGCCGGAAAGGCTCCGGACGTCGGCTCGCGCGGCGGCGGGGGACTCCCGGTTCGGGACCCCGCCGCCGTTTCCGTTTTCTGGCCGGCCCGAAAAGAGAGAAGCCCTGCCGGCCAGGTCTGGCGGGCAGGGCTCCGAGGGAGAGGCTGGATCCGTGGCCCGGGGTCAGGTCAGGCGGCTCTCCGGAGGGCCCAGACCGAACCGAGGCCCGTGAGCGTCGCGAGAAGGAGCAGTCCCCAGGTCGAGAGCGTCGGGATTCCCGTGGCGCCGCCGTTCATGAACCTGTAGGCCTGCGCTCCGGGACAGCCGTTCACGTCGGTCGCCGTGATCGTGAAGTCGTAGATGCCCGGTGTGGTGAGCGTCCCCGACAGGGTGGCCGTGGCCGTCGCGGTGAGAGGGCTGAGCGTCAGTCCGGGCGGGAGCGAGCCGGCCGACACGCTGAAGACGTACGGTCCGGTGCCGCCGGTGGCCGAGATCGTCTGCGAGTAGGGGACTCCGAGGACGGGATAGGGGAGCAGGGCGGGCAGGACCGTGACCGTCGGGCAGGCGGCCGGGTTGACCAGCATCGTGTAGGCCTGGCTCACCTGGCAGCCGTTCTGGTCCGTGGCGGTGACGGTGAAGCTGTAGTTGCCGGCGGTCGTGGGAGTGCCTGCCAGGGTTACGGTCTTGGTGGCGGTGAGCGGAGTGAGCGCGAGGCCCGGCGGAAGAGCGCCGGCCGTCACGGTATAGACGTACGTGTCGGGGGTGCTGCCGCTGGCGGTGATCGGCTGGCTGTAGGGGGATCCCAGCACGGTGTTGGGGAGAGTTGCGGGAAGGATGGTCATCGACGGACAGGCGGCGGGGTTGATCCGGATCGTGTAGGCCCGGAAGCCCGTGCAGCCGTTGGCGTCGGTGGCGGTGATCGTGAAGACCGACGTCCCGGTCGTGGTCGGCGTCCCGGAGAGGAGGGCGGTGGACGGGCCGCTGGAGACGAGCGTGAGCCCTGCGGGGAGCGTACCGGCCGTCACCCCGAAGGTGTAGGGCGCTGTCCCGCCGGTCGCGGAGATCGTCGCGCTATAGGGGACGGCGGGCTGCCCCCCCGAGGGGAGAGTCGCCGGGTCTACCGTGATGGGGGGGCAGACGGGAGCGCAGACGCCGACTTCATTCGAAACATTTGCGGCTCCTCCTAGATCTCTGCGAAAATTTGTACTCTGTCCGGGCCAGCCGGCCCTCTCCGGTTCTGGCGTCAGAAGCCCTGGAGGCCTTCTGCCCGCGACGAACGCTCATCCGAAACTCCTCGGTCCTTCGACGCAATGGACGAAGAACCCCCGAGCTTCCTGAACAGACCTCAACAATGCTGGACCCGTGTCATCGGCACTGTCAAGGTGTTTTGGAACAGCACGACGCGCGTCTCCGTTCCCTTGGCTTCGTACATCGCGATATCCGCATTCCTGACGAGGGCATCCGCCGTCTCGCCGTCTTCCGGAAACATGGCGATACCGATGCTGAGCTCCGTCACCAGGGTCACCTCGCCGAACCTGCGGGCCTCGGAGATGTGCTCGCACAGGTCCTTGGCGAGGCCGGCCACGGAGTCCTCCTGCTGGACGTCCAGCAGGAGGCACACGAATTCATCGCCTCCCCAGCGACAGATGATGTCTTCATCGCGAAAGAACGACCGGAGACGCGCCGCCGTCGTCCGCAGGACCTGGTCTCCCAGACCGTGACCATAGGAGTCGTTGATACTCTTGAAGTTGTCGATGTCGATGAAGAGAACGGCGAGTCTCCAGCCGTGCCGTGTCGCCTGGATCAACCCGTGACAGAGACCCTGCTCAAAGGACGCACGATTCGGGAGCCCGGTGAGCGCGTCGTGAAGCGCCGCTTCCCGAGCTGCCTTCTCCCTCACCTGAGCGTTCAGGAGATCGTCGCGCACCCCGGCCAGGTCGGTCCTCACGCTGGCGAGCTCGGATTCGATGACGACGCGCTCCGCCATTTCATCGGCGAGCGTGACGTTGACCACCTTCAGATCGTCTGCGGCCTTCGAAACCTCGCGCTCGACATCCTCGTTCCGAGTGAGGGCCTGCTGCATGACCTGCAGAGGAATCGCGTCCTGCTTCAGAACGTCATTCACCAATGTGAGGTCACTGGCAGCCTTCTCGACGGATGCCTTTATCTTTTCGTTCTCCACGAGTACGTGCTCGAGCGAGGCCCTCCTGGCGGAAGCGCGCCTCTTCGGGTCCCTGGGTTTCGACGATGTCATGCTCGTTTCCCTGTTCTGCAGGAGGCCTGAGACGGGCGCCCGCCACGGAATGACCGGGTTGCCCACCGCTTTGCCGTGCTTCCTCCGGTGTCGTCGCGCTGTTTCACCCCGTCGGCCTTTCCGGTGCAGCCTCACGACCCACGGCCTGGGACCAGCCGCACCCTGGCGGCAGGGGAAGAAGCACGTCGCGTGCCGCGGCGGCTCTTGCCACGGCTCGCCAGCTCCCCGCCCCTCAAGCCGACACCGGACCGCAGGGATGTGGTCCGGCGAGCACGTTCTTCAATCCGGATTGCAGGATTTCCACTCCGCTCTCTCGCCCGACGCCCTGAGGCAGGACCAGGGGGCGCGGGGAAGAGCGCCTCGACCCGTGCCTCGTCGGATCGATCGCCGCTGCCGGCGGCTGGCAAAAGGATTGCGAAAAGCCCGCCGGTGAGTCCGATGACAGGAGCCGGCAAGGCCCGGATGAACGCCCCGGGCGGAGACGGCAGGCCCCGCGAGGTGAGCGAGCCCCCGCGTCCGGTTCGCATCGAGGTGGCCCCGAGAGCCGTGATGGCGCTCCTGCTCGTCGTCGCCGGTCTCTGGCTGCTGATCCGGCTCTGGCCCGTCCTCCTCGCGCTCGTCGGAGCGCTCATCGTAGCCGGAACCCTGAGCCCCGCCGTCCGCTGGCTCGAGGACAGGCGCGTCGCGCGCGGGCTGGGGATCGCGATCGTCTTCACAGCCTTCTTCGTCCTCGCCGTGCTCGTGGTCGTCCTCACGGTTCCAACGCTCGTGACCCAGGCCGCCGGTCTCCTGGAGCACGAACCGGCGTGGCGCGTGCAGATCGCGGACCGTCTCGCCACCTCCCACCTCACCGAGCCGCTCGCGGGCTGGCTTCGTGGCCTCCCGCCCGACGTGCTGACGAGCGGCGTCGGAGCAAAGGCGTTCGCCTTCTCGCTGCGTGCCTTCGAGACCGTCGCGTACTCCCTGAGCGCCCTCTTCCTGGCGCTCTACGCCATGATCGACCGCGATCGCCTGCGGGGCGGGCTCTTCGCCGTCGTTCCCCGCTCGCACCACATCAGGCTTTCCCGCATCGTCATGAATCTCGAGACGATCGTCGGTTCATACATTCGGGGGCAGATGCTCACGTCCCTCCTGATATCGATCTTCACGTTCATCCTCCTGACGGCCTGCGGCGTGGAGAACGCCCTGGCGCTGGCGGTGTTCGCCGGCCTCGCGGACGTGCTGCCCTACATCGGGCCGGTTCTCTCCGTGGGACCGGCGGTCCTCGCGGCCCTGCCACACGGACGCGGCGTGGCGATCGTCGTCCTCGTCCTGATGGTGGCGTACGAGCAGTTCGAGAGCCGCGTTCTCATTCCGAGGATCTACGGCCGGGCGTTGCGCCTTCCCTCGTCCGTCGTGCTCTTCGCGCTCCTGGCGGGCGGAACGCTGATGGGGATCCTCGGAGCTCTCCTGGCCCTCCCGGTCGCGGCCACGCTGATGATGCTCGTCGAGGAGCTCCGCGTGGAGCTGCCCGGGGAGCAGGAGGGGGCCGCGGACCGGAGCCTCCGGGAAGGCGACGACCGGGCCGAGGAAGAGTACGAGCGCCGGAGCCACGGCGTCGGCGCGAAGCAGGCCGCGGGCATCGCAGCGGAGATCTCGGCGGACCGGCGAAGGGACGACCTCCGGCCGGACGAGACCGTGGAGAGGCCCTGGTCGAGCGAGTTCGCCGATTGACCGGACCCGCCCGGAACGCGACGGGCCGCGCTGGAGGACGGATGCGACGGGCTCTTGGGGAAGTCGTGGCCTTCGTCGGCGAGACTCTGCGCCGGTGCGTTCTTCACGCGACCGATACCCAGAGCGCGGCGCTCGCCTTCTACTCGCTCTTCGCGCTGGCTCCGGTGCTCCTCGTCGTCCTCTCGGTGGCGAGACGCTACTTTGCCGAAGGGCAGGCCCGGCGAGAGATCGTTCGGCAGCTGCAGGGAGTCATGGGTCCCGAGACGGGGAGCGCGGTGGCCGCGCTTCTGGAGAAGGCGGCCGGACCAGGTCCGGGCGCGGATTCCCTCGGCGTGGCGGCTGTCGTGGTGCTCGTCCTGGGGGCCACCGCCGTCTTCATCCAGCTTCAGGAGGCCCTGAACGGCGTGTGGGAGGTGGCGCCGCGGCCGGGATCCGTCTTCCGCTCACTCCTGAGGAAGAGGCTGGTGTCCTTCGGTCTCATCCTGATCGTCGGCCTTCTTCTGTTCGTTTCCCTTGTGCTCAGCGCCAGCCTGATGGCGCTCACGGACCTTCTCTCCGCGGAGATTCCGCTTCGAGTGGCGTTCGTGACCTTCGCGAACGAGGTCCTGTCGTTCCTGGTGCTCGCCGTTCTTCTCGGCCTGATCTATCGGGTCCTGCCGGACGCGAACCTCGAATGGAAGGACGTCGGCCTGGGCGCCGTCGTGACGTCGCTGCTCTTCTCGATCGGGAAGTGGCTGATCGGCTTCTATCTCGCGCGGACGACCGCGGCGTCGCAGTTCGGGGTGGCGGGATCGCTGGTCGTCGTCCTCCTGTGGGTCTACTACGAGTCCTTCATCCTGCTCCTGGGCGCCGAGGTGACGGCCGTCTACTCGAGTCGATACAGGCACCGCCCCGTGACACCCGCTCCGGGCGCCACGGGCGCCGGGACGCTTCCGGCACGAATCGTGCGGACTAGCGGACGATGAGATGCGCAGAACGCCCCGGGCGAGCTCTGGTGCTGGCGGCATTGCTGGCCGGCGCCTCCCTCACGGCGACGTCTCCGGCGAACGCCCAGCCGGAGGCGTCCTCGCTTTCGCTTCCGGACGAGGCGCCCGCGACAGCGGGCGTGGAAGCGACCCCTCCGGCGACGGACCTGCCGGCAGCCGAGAGCCCCGCTCCGGCCGGCGAGGCGTCTCCGTATCACCCCCCGGGGTTCCCGAAAATGATCCTCCTCGACACGGGGCACGTCCTGGGAGCGCCTCTCCGCTGGAAGGGACGGGAGTGGCTCTTCTTCTCGGCGTCCACGGCGGCCATTGCCACCCTGTCCGTGGCGGACGAGTCGCTGAGCGACGCCGCGCGCGAGCACGGGCCGACGTTCGGTGCCGTGGGAGACGTCTTCGACCAGCTCGGCGGCGGGGCCTCCTTCGTGCTCCTCGGCGGCTTCTACCTGGCGGGGATGATCGGAAAGGACTCGAAGGCGAAGAACGTCTGCCTGGACGGGCTCTCGGCCAGCCTCCTCTCCGCCGGCATCATCACGCCGGTCCTCGCCACGGTGATCGGGCGCGAACGGCCGACGGAAGAGCAGGGCGCGTACTCGTTCCATCCGTTCGAAGCACGCTCCTTCCCCTCGGGACACACCACCCAGGCCTTCGCCGTCGCGTCGGTGATCGCGACGTCGTATGACCAGCTCTGGGTGAAGATCACGGCGTACGGGGCGGCCACGATGACGGCCTGGGCACGCGTGCGGCGAGGAAAGCACTTCCCGACCGACGTCGTGGCGGGGGCCCTGATCGGCACGGTGGTCGGCCGCTCCGTCGTTCACTTCAACAGGAGGCTCCGCTCGGGCGAGAAGGAGCCGGAAGTCAGCGGCGCCCGCCTCACGTTCCTGCCCGTCGTGGGCGAGGGCCTGTACGGCGTCTCCGCGACGCTCGAGTTCTGAGCGCGGGAATGTTCGGGAGAAGAAGAATGAATGTCACAGCCCGTCACAGGCCCGAGGCGGCCGGCCTTTCGCCATGGCTCGCCCCGGCTCTCGTTGCGGCGGCCTTCCTCCTGGCCGGCGGGGCCGCGGCCCAGGACACCGGGCGGTGGGAAGTCGGCGCCTTCGCCGGAGGTTCCTTCGGAACCCGGATCTACCAGAACGAGAGCACCGACATCGCGATCGGCAACGGGGCCGCGTTCGGTCTGCGCGGGGCCTGGAACATCGATCGCAGCTTCAGCCTGGAGCTCACCCTGTCCCGCGCCACGCCCCGCCTGGAGGCGATCAGCCCGTCGACGGGAGCCTCCCTGGCCCCTTCGGCCCCGGTCGACGTCACCACTTACGAGGTGAACGGCCTCTACGGGTTCGGCGAGGGCCGGGTGCGCGGCTACATGGGGCTCGGCATCGGCGCGATGACGCTCCACCCGTTCGTCCCGGGCGTCTCCGCGGAATCGGACACCCGGCCCGTCGTGAACATCGCCCTCGGCGGGAAGGTTTTCCTGAACGAGCGCCTCGCCCTCCGGGTCGACGGCCGCTACCGCTTCCGCAGCGCCAGTCCCGGTACGAGCACGGTCATCTGCGGAGACCTCGGCTGCTACGGCTTCACCACGAACCTGTACTCGAGCGCCGAGATCACCGGCGGCGTCTCGTACCGCTTCGGCGGCCCGCGCATCTGGGACCTTCCTCCCGCGCCGGCCTCGCCGACCTCCACGGCCGTCCTGGCGGCGCCGTCGCGGCGGCCAGCGCCGAAGGAGCGTTTCTTCGCGACAGCGGGAGAGATCGCGCTTCTCGAGGTCGTGCCCTGGGCGTATTCGCGATACGTCACGAAGGAGGACTTCGCGTTCATCTCGATGGCGACCCTGAAGGAGAACTTCAAGGCGGGCTTCGGCTTCGACGCGGATTCCTTCGACATGAACCAGTCGATGCACCCCTTTCACGGGAGCCTCTATTTCAACGCCGCCCGGTCGAACGGCTACAGCTACTGGGAGTCGGGGGCGTTCACGATGGCGGGCAGCCTCATCTGGGAGTTCGGAATGGAGAACACCCAGCCCTCGATCAACGACCTCGTGAACACGACCCTCGGCGGCATGTCCCGCGGCGAGATGGCGCATCGCATCGGGATCATGCTTCGCGACAACAGGGCGACCGGGGTCACGCGCTTCTGGCGCGAACTCTCCGGCCTCGTCGTCGACCCGATGGGCGGGCTCAACCGGCTGGTGCACGGCGAGATGACCCGTTCGTTCGCGAACCCGGACGAACGCTTCCCGAGCCGCTTCACGTTCGTGACCGACCTCGGGTACCGGCACGTCACCGCCGACGCCGACAGCCCGAACCAGGCGCTCGTCTCCCTCTCCGCCATCTACGGCGACGAGTTCGCCGGCGAGATCCGCAAGCCCTTCGACTCGTTCTGGCTCGAGGCCGACCTCGCTTCGGCGGGCGTGGGCCTCACGCGGATCGAGGGAAGGGGAATCCTCAGGGGGTGGGAGCTCGGCGACCCGAAGGCGCGCCTCAGGCACATCTTCGGCTTCTTCCAGGAGTACGAGTACTTCAACAACGAGTCCCAGGTCTTCGCCGCGCAGATCTTCGCGGCCGGCCTGCTGACGCGATACACCGTCGGGACAGACCTCCAGCTCGGAACGGACGTCATGGCGATCGCCTTCCCGCTCGCCGCCATCGAGACGACCAACTTCCTGAACCCGGAGACGGGCCGCAGCTACGACTTCGCGCCCGGCGGCGGGCTCCGCCTGGCCGGACGTCTCTACCGGAAGGAGCAGGAGATCCTGAGGATCGGGTACGGGCTCGCGTACGCCCACACCGCGAACGGAAGCTCCTCCAGCAACGTGCTGCAGTTCTTCCGGGCCTCGGCGCGCCTCCCGCTCGGCAAGAATCTGGGTATGGGCGCGGGCTACTCGTGGTACAGCCGCAGGACGACCTATTCCGGATTCCAGGAGCCGGCCGGAACGCAGAGCGAGTGGCGCCTGTTCGCGAGCCTCGGCCTCTAGCCGGCGGATGAGCCGCCGGCGCCGCGCCGCCACGCGAGCTCGCATTCCAGCGCCACGAGACGCTCCACGAGGTCGAGGATCACGGCGACGCCGGGGAGGTTGACGCCGAGGTCCGAGCGCAGCCGCGAGATCGCGAGGAGACGACGGAGGCCCGCGGCGTCGAAGCGCATCCCGTCGCCCGTCCCCTCGGCCGGCTCGAGCAGGCCGAACTCGACGAATCGCTCTACCAGGACCGGGTGCAGGCCGACGCGGGCGGCGGCGGTCTCGATGGTCACGTACTCCCGCGAAGACCGCTGGAGCACCAGGGGAAAGCGGGCGTCGATCACGAGGGACCTCCATTCGCCGCGGTACGGGCGTCGAAGCGGGACGCCGCGGCGAGCCGGGCGAACAGCGCCTTCTCCTCGTCGCTCAGGTGGGGCGGGTTCACGATCTGGAGCCGCAGATACTCGTCGCCGCGCCCTCCCCCGCGCCGGTTCAGGCCCTCGCCGCGCAGCCTCAGCCGCTGCCCCGCCTGGGAGCCGGGCGGCACCTTCATCTGCACGGCGGCCGGTCCATCGAGCGTGGGGACCCGGATCCCGGCGCCGAGCGCGGCCTCCCAGGGAGAGACCTTCAGCTCCGTCTGGATGTCGTCCACCCCGACGACCTCGAAGACCGGATGCGGCTCGAGCCGGACACGCAGGAGAAGGTCGCCGGCGGGCCCCTTTCCCACGCCGGGCTCGCCCCGGCCGGCGATCCGGATGGTCGTACCGGCCCTCGATCCGGCCGGAATCGTGATGTCGAGGCTCACCGGTCCGTCGGGCCCCTCCAGCCTGAAGGAATGGCGACCGCCGCGGTGGGCCGCTTCAAGGCTCAGCCCGATCTCGGCGTCGAGGTCGCGCCCTGCGACGTCGAAGCCCGCTCCGCCCCCGCGGCCGCCGAACAGCTCCTCGAAGAAGTCGCTGAACCTCTCTTCTCCGCCTCCACCGGCACCGGGACGGGCCGGCCGCCACCCCGGCGGTGGCGCCGGGCGAGGCCCCGCCTTCCGGCTCGCCTCCAGCTCGTCGTAGCGTGCGCGCTTTTCGGGGTCGGAGAGGACGGCGTTGGCCTCGTTCAGCTCCTTGAATCTCCCGTCCGCGCTCCTGTCGGCCGGGTTCAGGTCCGGGTGGTGCTTGCGTGCGAGCCGGCGGTACGCCTTCTTGATCTCGCCGAGGCTCGCGGTGCGGGAGACCCCGAGCACCTCGTAGTAGTCCCGGAACGTCGCGGCCATCCTTCGCCTCCCTGCTACTCGGCGACGCGGACGCGCGCGGGGCGGAGCAGGTCGCCGTTCCAGAGGTAGCCGCGGCCCGCCTCGTCTACGACGGTCCCCGATTCGCCGTCGAAGTCGCCACGGCGGCCAGGGCCTCGTGGCGCGTCGGGTCGAAGGCCTGGCCGACGCTCTCGAACGGCTTGACTCCCTCGGCCTCCAGAAGGCTCCTCAGGCGGCGCTGCATCCCGTGGAGGCCTTCGGCAACGGACTCCGGCGACTCGTCGACGTGGGCGAGCGCCCGGTCGAAACCGTCGGCCAGGTCGACGAGAGCCAGAAGCAGCGTCCGCTTGGACTGGCGGGCCGCCACGTCCCGGTCGCGTTCCGTCCGACGCTTGTAGTTCTCGAACTCCGCCCTCGTCCGGAGGTGGCGGTCGCGTTCCAGCTGCAGCCCGGCCCGCAGCCCTTCAGCCGCGTCCTCCTCCGGCCGCGGGAGCGACGGTCCGACGTCCGCCGGGTCCTCCGTCGCCTGCCCCATCCTTCTCGCCTCCGGGTCGATGCCGAACGTCCTGGACATGAAGTGCCTCCGAAATGGCGGCTGGGCCGATCGTCGCCGCCCCGCAGCCCCAGGAGGTGCAACCAGCGTGCCGCGGATACCGCCTGCGGCGGAGCGGCACGATTCGTGCGCGCTCGGGCCACCGGAACGAATGCAGTCTCACAGCGCAAGGAGCCGAAATGACCAGAACGACCTCGAGCACGCAGGAGCACGCCATCGTGGCGATCTACGAAACGCACACCACCGCGGAGGCGGCTGTCCGGGCCCTCCAGGGAGCGGGCGTCGACATGAAGCGCCTGTCGATCATCGGCAGGGACTTCCAGTCGGAGGAAAACGTCCGGGGGTACTACACAACCGAGGACAAGATCATGGTCTGGGGCGGGCGCGGAGCTTTCTGGGGAGGGCTCTGGGGAGTGCTCGTCGGGGGCGGGGTCTTCCTCGTTCCCGCGATCGGGCCGCTCGTCGTGATGGGGCCGCTCGTCGGCTGGATGGTCGGAGCGCTCGAGGGGGCCGCGCTCGGCGGTGTCGCCGGCGTCGTGGCGGCGGCCCTTTCCACAGTCGGGATCCCCGAGGAGAGCGTCATCAAAGTACGAGGTCGAGGTCAAGGCCGGGAAGTTCCTCGTCCTGGCGCGGGGGAGCGCCGACATGGTCGAGCATGCCCGCGCCCTGCTCGGAACGACGGGCGCCTCGCACGTCGCGATTCACGCCCCGTCGACGGCCGTCGCGATGAACGAGGCGGAGCGTGCGGCCTACGTCACCCGGGACGGGATCCTGAAGCTGCTCTCCGACGACGAGGTCGGTCGCGTGTCGAACTCGGAGACGAAGCACGAGATGGCGGCCGGCGAGGAGTACGTCGACCTGGCCGACCTCGGCCGTGGAGTTCAGAGGGCGGGGAACGCGAAGATGGAGATGGCGGACCTCCTCCCGCGGAAATCCGTGCGCGAGGAGACGTGGCGCCGGATCGTCGAGGAGCTGACGGCCGCGCAGGTGGCGCCGGAGCTGGTCGCGGTCTGACTCCGTCGAGGGCTCGCGACCTGGCGAGCAAAGGGTGTCCGATCGGGCGCGCAGGCGGACTGCGCGCCCGTTCCGTTCAGAGGAGGCGCGACGCCCGTCCGGACGCGGTTCGTCCGTAGTGGTGGCGCAGGCGGGACTCGTATTCGCTGTGCGGGGGCGCGGCGGGGTCCCATTCCGGGCTCGTGCGGATCTCCTCGCGAGAGAGGTCCAGCGTGACCGTCCCTCCCGCCCAGCTGATGCGGGTGGCCCAGTCGGGTGCGACGAGCACCCTTCGGCCGAACCACCAGTCGCTGGTGTCGACCACCAGGTACCTCACCTGCCAGGTCCCGTCGTCGACGATGAAGTCCTCGACGTGCCCGATCGGGCCGTCGCTCCCCTGGATCCGGTAGCCCCGGACGTCCCGGGAGCTGCGCAGGTGAACGTCGCCAGGCTTCGCCGGAGGCGTGGCAGACGCCTCTGCGTCCGCGTCTTCCGCGAGTCCGCTCGGGAACGAAGCCGTGCCCCAGAGCCCGGAGGAGCGCCAGTACCAGGGGAATCCGTAGTAGCGGGAGAACGCCTCCTCGTGCTGACGGGAGACCGGCTTGTGCAGGTCGACGCTCGGGCTGCCGAGGACCTTCTCCTTCGTCAGCGCGAGGTGGAATCGGTGAGTCGCCCACTCGACCTCGCGGAACGAGATGGGGGAGACGAGGACCTGCGCCCCGTCGAGGAAGCTGCCGGGCTCGACGATCAGGTAGCGGATGGTCCATCGTGCGTCGTCCAGGAGGAAGTTGACGACCCTCCCGATGTCACCGTCGGTGGCGCTCGCCGTGTATCCCTCGAGGTCTTTCAGGCTTCGCAGCATGGCGGAGTTCCTTCTGCCCCCTTTCGAGAGCTGCGGAGACGGTCGCAGGATCGATGCCATCCGGCCGGCCCGCAGGAGCGCCCTTCCGGTTCGTCTGGAGCGGATGCGAAGTACCGCCGCGGCGCCGGGCTGCGGCACACCGGTTGCTCTTTGTCGGTCAGCCTGCGGCCCGGACGGGTCGATCCAGGCGAGAAAGTCAGAGGTGCCATCGTGTTTGACAAAGTATTGGTCGCCGGGGCCGTCGGAGCCCTGCTCCTGGTAACGCCGCAGGCGAATGCGCAGGGAGGGAACCGCAACGAGATCTCGACGTTCGAGACGACGGAGCGGGTCGAGGTGGCCGGAGTGATCCTCGAGCCCGGGACCTACGTCATCCGCGTCATCGACCAGTCCTCGGGTGAAACTTACAACCGCAACGTCATACAAATTACCAACGAGGACAAGAGCAAGGTGTTCGTCACGGCCGCCGCGAACCCGCGCCTGGCCAACACCGACCCCGACAGCAGGATTCCGCTGTTCGAGTACTACACGGCCGCCAGCGGCGAGCCCAAGGCTCTCCGGACCTGGTTCCCGGCGGGCACGAAGACGGCGCGCGACATCGTCTACCCGAGAAAGCGCGCTCTCTACCTCGCGAGCATCACCCACGAGACGGTGCCGTCCGTTCCGGATGAGACGAAAGAGGCGGAGCTGAAGACCGTTCCGCTGACGCCCATCGTCCCGGAGAGGCTCGCACCGCCGCCGGCCGTCGAAACGAAGCCCGTGGCGGTCGTCGCCCAGGCCGTTCCGGCGATGCCCCGGACCGCGAGCCACGAGCCGCTCTTCGCGGCGCTCGGTCTCCTCTCGCTCGCCGGGGCGCTCGCGCTCCGCCAGCTCGGGAGCCGGGTGGCGTGAGAAAGCGCGGACCGTCGGCCCCGGCGGTCCGGCCCGTCGAGGGAGGTCGGGCGCCACAGGCGGCGCCCGACCGTCCCGGACGGCCGTTGGCGAGGTGGATGCGCCGGGGAGAGGCCGTCCTCGTCGTGGTGGGACTGGCCCTTCTCGGCGAGGTTCTCATCGGAGCCGCGAACGCCCGGGTCCAGGGTGCCCGTGACGAACGGACACTCCTCGAGGCGGAGCGGATGCTCCCGACCAGACTCTCGCGGTCCGCTCCCTCCAGGCCCGCGTCCACGCCGACCGTCGCGCCCTCCGGTCCGGCCGTCCTCGCCCGTATCGAGATCCCGCGGGTCGGCGTCTCGGCCATCGTCCGGGACGGAGACGACGACGCCACTCTGGCCGTTGCCGTGGGACACGTTCGGGGGACCGCACGGCCGGGCGAACCGGGAAACGTCGTTCTCGCGGGGCACCGGGATTCCTTCTTCCGCGGCCTTCGGAAGATCCGGCTGGACGACAGGATCTGGATCCGTGCGCCGGGACATCACGTCGAATACAGGGTCGATTCCACGGAGGTCGTCGGGCCCGGGGAGACGAGGGTTCTCGCGGGGACGGCCGACGACAGGCTGACTCTCGTCACCTGCTACCCGTTCGGCTTCATCGGAAGCGCGCCGAAGCGTTTCATCGTGACGGCCTCGCGGATCCTGCGGCCGAAGGCCGGCCCGCCTCCATTCACGGTGTCAGGGAATCTCGAAGTCGGCGATGATCGGTAGGTGGTCGCTCGCGATCCGCGAGACCCGCAGCCGGCAGCGCCGGGCCGCGAGGAGCTCGAGCGGACCACGGTAGTAGACCCTGTCGAGGGGTCCCCTGGGGAAGAACGCCGGAAACGTGAGGAACGCCCGTTCTCCCCGGCGCGTGCTCTCGGTGGCGGAACGGAAACCCAGCGGCCCGGTGAAGAACGGGGTGAGCAGCGAGCGCCAGTCGTTGAAGTCGCCCCCGACCAGGCACGCCGCGCCGGACGGAAGGCTCGACAGCTCGCGGGCCCCGGCGAGGAGCGTCGCCTGAAGGGCCCGCTCGCGAGCCGAGAGGCCCAGGTGCAGGTTGAAGAGCTCGAGTGGGCGGGTTTGGCCGGCGGGACCTTCGAGGGCGATGGTCGTGTGCTGGCAGCCGCGGCGCTTGGACCTGCCGATGGTCAGGTCGATGTTGCGCTCGAGGAGGATCGGGTGGCGGCTGAGGGTGGCGTTGCCGTAGCGGCCCTTGCGAAGGGTGACGTTGTGGCCGATGGCCACGTGGGGGTACCCCGAGCTCGCGGCCAGCTCCCTGCCGAGGTCCATCCTGCGGGACCGCGGGACGCCGTCGTCCACCTCCTGCAGCAGGACGACGTCCGGCTCGTAGGTCTCGATGACGCGGCTCACCCGCTCGGGGCGAAAGCGCCGGTCGAGGCCGATCGCGCGGTGGATGTTCCACGTCATCACCCGGAAACGCATCGGGACGATCATCTCTCTCTGGCGCCCGGGGGGCCGCCGGTTCTTCGGTGCGCCGAACGGGCGAGGAGCGCCAGGCCCATCCAGAGGCTGAAGGCGGCGAGCGGCCACGCCAGGAGGCGCGGCCAGAGGAACCCGATGGCGGCCAGGAGGGCGAGCAGGAGTCCTCCTTCGGCCATCAGCCATCTCTCCGCCGGACCGTGGAACCGGCGAGCGGCGAGGGCGGAGCCGAGAGCGTTGCCGACGCGGAGCGCGCCGGCCGCGGCGCGCGTCGTGCTCCCGCCGGCGCCGCGAACCCGCGGCGGGCGGACCTTCCCGGCGGGACGCACCCGCGCCCAGCGCTCGAGAACGATCTCCGTGGCGTTCTCGAGATCCTCCTCGAACGTCTCCTCCATCTGCCGGCCGAAGGCCTCGTTCTCCACCACGACGTCCAGCTCGCGGTTCCCGATCCAGCTCGCGAGGTTGAGGTTCGTCGAGCCGACGCGCGACCAGCGCGCGTCGGCCACGGCGGTCTTGGCGTGGAGCATCGAGCCGTTCCACTCGAAGACGCGGACGCCGGCCTCGAGCAGGGCGCGATACCCGGCGCGGGAGACGGCCTGCATCAAGGGGATGTCGCTGCCCGGTCCGGGGACGAGGAGGCGGACGTCGACGCCGTCGCGGGCCGCGGCCTGAAGCGCCTGGACGTAGGTGGAGGTGCCGGCGAAGTACGCGTCGGTGAGCCAGAGCGTCCGGCGGGCGAGGGACGCGACGAGCGGGTCGAGGCGGTAGAGGCCTCCGGTGCCGGGCGTCGTCGCGATGACGCGCAGGTCGACGTCGCCCGCCGGAGCCGGGTCGAACGGGTTCGCTTCGGGGGGCAGGGGCGCTCCGGTGACCGCCCAGGAGTCCGCGAAGGCGTGCGCCACCTCCGTCACGGCGGGGCCGCGGACCTCGACGCCCGTGTCGCGCCACGCGGAGAGGCCGCGCGGGACCGAGGCTTCCCACATCCTCCCCACGCAGAGCCCGGTGACGAACGCGACGCGACCGTCCACCACGAGGCACTTGCGGTGGTCCCGCCCGATCCACCCGAGCGGCTGGCCCGGGCGCGGACGGTTGTAGCAGCGCACCTCGACGCCGGCCTCCTCCAGTTGGCGCCAGAACCGCGAGGAGGCCTTGCCGAGGCAGCCGAGCCAGTCGTAGACGACGCGAACCGAGACGCCGGTTCTCGCCCGTTCCCGCAGGGCGTCGGCGAAGCGCCGGCCCACCTCGTCGTCGTGGACGATGTAGTTCTCGAAGTGGACCGTGTGCCGGGCCGAGCCGATCGCCTCCAGCCACGCCGGGTAGTTCTCCACGGCGTCGGAGAGGAGGCGCACGCTGTTGCCCCTCACGAGGGGCGCGCCGCCGGCCCGCGAGAAGACCTGGTCGGCGAGCCTGCGCAGGGTCGCGGCGTCCGCGGTCGCCGGGATCAGCGAACGGGTCTCCCTCGGCGCGGTCTCGACCGCCGCTGATCCCCCGTCGGTTCCGCCGCTTCGGTCCATTTTCGGGCTCCTGGCCTGCGTCGCGCCGTTCTCCTCGAGGAGGGATCCCGCGCCTTCGACGTCTCCCGCTCTTGAAAAACCTGCTGGTGCGTTTGCAGTTTCTCCCGCCTCACGCTCCGGTCCCGGCTCCGTGCGGCCGGCAGGCCCGCGGCCGGGTCAGTCCGAACGGCGCCGGACGGCGATCGCGGTCAGGGCGTCGAGGTGGCCTTTCTGGCCGGGGATCAGCCGCTCCCGAAGCAGAGTCTTCGTGGGACCCGTCGCCGTCTCCAGCGCCGCCTCGTACTCCTTCAGGCCGTGCTCCTCGCCCTCGGAGAGCGATGCCAGCGCCGTGGAGACTCCGAGGAGGTTGGCGGAGGCCTGGAACGCCCTCGCGAAGGCGCCCCAGGCGCCCGCGGAGCCTGCCGGTGCGCCTCCCAGCCGGAAGACCTCCGTGCGGAGGAGCTCCGCGGCCCGCGTGTGCTCGGCCGAGATGCGCCGGAGCTCGTCGGCCTCGAAGGCGGTCATGTCGACGGCCAGGACGAGCGCCTTCTCGTGGGCCTCCTGCGCGGAGATCTCTCCACGCAGCAGCGAATTGAGTGTGTCGACGGCGGGGTCCGGGGTGTCGGTGGTCGTCATGGTGCTCGTTGCTCCCACCTCGTCATGCGTGCAGCCCGCGTGCCACTGGCGCTGGCACGGTGAGTGCAACGGCCTCGTGTAGATCGGAGGGATCTGACCATGAGCACGAACACCATCATCATCATCGTCGTCCTGATTCTCCTGTTCGGAGGCGGCGGCTTCTACTGGAGAGGCAGGAACGGCTGACGCCGGATCCGGGAGGGGAGGGCCGGAACGTGGGCACGCGCCTGGAAATCTCGTTGCACGGGCAGCGGTGCAGCTACCGGACGTCCGGACACGGCCCTCTCCTCGTCCTCCTCCACGGGATCGCCGGGACCTCCGCGACGTGGGACTGCGTCATCCCGTGGCTCGCCGAGCGGTACACCGTCGTCGCCCCTGATCTCATCGGCCACGGGGAGTCCTCAAAGCCCGAGGGGGACTACTCGCTCGGGGCCTATGCGAACGGGATCCGCGACCTCCTCGAGGCTCTCGGTCACGAACGGGGGACCATCCTCGGCCATTCCCTCGGAGGCGGGGTCGCCCTGCAGTTCGCCTACCAGTTCCTGGAGCGCTGCGAGCGTCTCGTCCTGGTCTCGAGCGGCGGGCTGGGCCGCGAGCTTCACCCGCTGCTTCGGGCGGCGGCGCTCCCCGGCGCCGACGTCGTCCTGCCCTGGCTGAGCGCGGCAGGGGAGCAAAGCGTCGGCCGGCTCGTCCGGGTCCTGGGGGGGATCGGCGTCCGCGCGAGCGCCGACCTCGAGGAATCGTGGAACAGCTTCGTCTCCCTCGCCAAGCCGGCCGCGCAGGGCGTTCATCCAGACCGTCCAGGGAATCATCGACGTGGGTGGCCAGCGGATCGTGGCGAGCGACCGCCTCTACCTCGCCGCCGGGTTGCCGACGCTCATCATCTGGGGCGAGATGGATTCGCTCATCCCCGTCCGCCACGGCCGGGACGCCCACGAGCAGATCCCGGGGAGCCGGCTCGCCATCTTCCCGAAGGCCGGCCACTTTCCCCACCGGGACGACCCCCGCCGTTTCGTGGAGACCGTCTTCGAGTTTCTCGAGACGACGAAGCCTCTGCCCCTCGACTCGAACCGCCTGCGCAAACGGCTCAGGGCTGGCGTGCAGGCGGCTCCCGCCCTCTAGATCACGGCACGGCCCTTGCGCTCAGCCGCTTCGACCGCACCTGCGGCCTGAAGGAGGATCGAATGAAGGATGTCGAATCGAAGGGCCTCGCGCGCTTCGGGTTGCGCGCTTCTCTCGTCGGCGCCCTGCTCGCGGCGGGCCTGGCGGCGGCGCAGCCGTGCCCGAGTGCGACGACCGTTCCCAACTTCCGCTTCGTGAGCAGCACGCAGGCGTTTCCGCGGCAGGTCACCTACGCGTGGGACGTCCCCGCGGGTGCCGTCTCCGGGACGGTGTACGAGATCCTGCGGGCCGAATCGGGCGACTACTGCGCCGGATTCTCCGCGTTCGAAGTGATCGCGGAAACCACCGCGACGACCCATATCGTCACGCTCGACGGCGCGAATCGCGTCTACGAGTTCTGGGTGCGGGTGAAGGGGTGCAACGTGGCGGCGGCGGGAGCGTGGATCGACGACTCCTTCACGCTGCCCCCGTCTGCTCCCGTCCTCGCCATCTCGGCGACCGGCGCGAACCAGGTCACGCTCTCGCTCACTCCGGGCGACGCGCGGACCGCGGCCATCGTCCTCGAACGGGCCGGGACCAACGGCTCCTTTCAGCAGATCGACACGAAGTTCTTCTACGACCTCTGCCCGGCCGGAAACACCCTCACCGTCCTCGACTTCGGCCTCGCCCCGGCACCTACCACTACCGCGCGTGGGCGTTCAACCAGGGGACGATGACCCAGGTCTACTCCGGCATCGTGACGGGCACCGTCAGCGGAACGAGCGAGCCCGCTCCGGTCATCGGTTTCTATTCGGCCAATCCCGCCACCGTGAGCGCGGGTGGGGCCGCGACACTGAGCTGGTCGTCGACGGGAGGCACCTCCGCCGTCATCGACCAGGGTGTCGGCGCGGTCCCGGCAACCGGGTCGGTTGACGTTCGCCCGGTGGTCACGACCACCTACACCCTCACGGTCACGGGTCCCGGCGGCGCGACGGCGAGCCGCGTCCAGGTGATCGTCACCCCCGTCCCGCTCCCGGGAGAAGTGGCCGCCACGATCGTGACGGTCGTCTCCTCGCCCGGCCTCTACGGCGCGTACTACCGGACCGCGGTGCAGCTGAGCAATCCCTCGGGGAGCCTCGCGTTCGGCCGGCTCGTCTACCACCCGAAGGAACGGAGCGGCTCGGTGGGGGACTCGTTCCTCCGTTACACCCTTCAGCCGCGTCAGACCCTCCAGTTCCCGAACGTTCTCGGCCTCATCGGTACGACCGGGAACGGCAGCCTCGACGTCGTGCCCGAAGGGGGCGCCGTCCCCGTCATCCGCGCCCGCGTCTACGACGACGCGGGGCCGCTCGGCACGACCGGAGTCACGGAGTACGGGCTTCCGCCCTCCGAGGCCCTGGCCGCGGGACAGACGGGGCTCCTTCTGGGTCCCTCGGACGTCCAGAAGTTCCGTCTCAGCGTCGGGCTGAGGACGATGGAGGCCGGTGCGACGCTCGCCTTCACGCTCAGGGATTCCTACGGAAGCATCCTGAAGACGTTCACCGTGAGCTACCCGGCGACCTACTACATCCAGCGGTCCGCGTCGGACTTCTTCGACGGGGCCGTGTTCGCCGGTGACGAGAGCGTGACGGTGGACGTGATCGCCGGCTCGGCCTTCGTCTACGCGACGGTCGCGGACAACGTCACGAACGACCCGGCCCTTCAGATCGCGCGGCGGCTCCCGTAGCGATGCGCGCCTCGCCGGAGCGGTCCGTGCCGTGGCTCGTCACGTCCCTGGCGTGCCTGGCCCTGTCACGGCCGCTTCCGGCGGCGCAGTTCGAGGGCGTGACGCTCCCCGAGACCATGAGCGTCGGCGGGCGGGATCTGAAGCTCAACGGCACGGCCCTCCTGAAGAAGCTCGTCTTCCGGGTCTACGTCGTGGCGCTCTACCTTCCCGTGCCGGCCCACGAGGCCGGGGCCGTCGTGAACCCCGACGTCCCAAAGGCGCTGACCCTGCATTTCCTCCGGTCCGTGAGCCGCGATCAGCTCGTCACGCCGCTCAGGGGAGACTTCGCGCGGAACGCGGGAGAGGCGGGGAAGAGGGCGAGGCGCGAGATCGCAAAGCTCCTGTCGGTCATCAAGGACCTGAAGAAGGGCGACCGCATGACCTTCACGTACGAGCCCGGCAGGGGCTCGAAGATCACGATGACGGACGGGACGACGGCCACGTTCGAAGGGAAGGACTTCGCGGACTCGTTCCTCCTCGTCTACCTCGGTCCCAGCCCGCCGAAGGAAGAGATGAAGAGGCGCCTGCTCGGGCGCAACTGAGGATCGCCCATGCAGGCATAGAGGCACAGGGGCATACAGGCATCGAGGCGGAATGCCTCACCCCTTGCTTGCTTAACCGGTCCGGTGCGCGTACGGTCCCAGCCGATGGCGTGTCGGATGAGGCTGGCCCTGTGCGGGATCGTCGGCTTCGGCGCGCTCGCTTTCGTTCCGGACGGCGCCCACCGTGCCTCCGCGGGCCCCTCCCTCCGCTTCCCGGTCGACCTCGTCGCGTCGATTCCCCTGCGCGGCGCCTCCGCGCCCACCGGCTCGCAGCTGATGGCGCGCCTCGCTTCGTCGAGCCGGGAGGAGCGTTCACGGGTGCTCGTCGAGCAGATCCTGGAGGGGAACATCCCGAGCACCCTCCGCCAGCTGCGATCCGTCGAGACGAGCGTACCCGGCCCCTTCGGCGCTCTCGTGCGGGCGGTGGTCTGGGTCATGCCCGACTACCTCGCCGTCGGTTCCGACGAAGACTCCGTCCGGGTTCCGCTCGGTCTGGAAGACGCCCTGACGGTCGCGCGGCGCTTCGGCTTCACGCTTCCGACTCGCAGGATCGTGAACGCCATCCATCGTCAGGCCGAGGCGAGGCTGGAGCCGAAGCCGATGCCCCCCTGCGCGGCGATGACCTCGGTGGCGTATCTCTGGGCCCACAACCGGACGATCGAGGAGCAGCAGCGCCGCCTGCCGTCGGGCACCCTCGTCTCCGGGACGAAGAAGGACGTCGTGATCACGCCTCGTCTCGCGTCCATTCCGGGAAGGGTCGCGATCTACGGCTGGCTGCATCCCGACGGCGCCGCGATCCAGCCGCTGAGCACCGTGCACGCGGCCTGGTACGCCGACTACAGCCACGGCATCCGCCTGGTGAGCGACACGGTCTTCGTGGACGGGCTCGCGCGATCCGTCTTCGACGTGCTGGAAGACCCGGCCCGGGTCGGGCTCCTCAGCGACGAGGGAGTGGTGCGCGACGCGCGCCGCCTCCTCGGGCCGGCGGCGCTCGGCCGGGCCCTGAACTAGCGCGCCGCGAGGCTCTTGCAGCAGCGAAAACCGAGGTGGTAGTTCGCGTGGCTCTTCGGGTCCAGGACCCGGGTGCCGTGCCAGAACGGAGCGCGCCACCGGCACCAGTCCTCGTGGGCGCGGTAGTCGTCGAAGACGAACCAGCTCCCTTTCATCTCGGTCACACCCAGCGTCCGGCTGCCGCGGCTCGACATCTGGCTCTCGTCGAGCGGCAGGTTCATGTGCTCCGCGGCGTTGCCGTTCAGGTCGAAGACGCCGAGCGGGCTCCGGCACCCGGGGAAGGAGCCGGCAGGGAAGGTGTTCGAGCCGCACTTCACCCAGTCGCCGCCGGTGCACCCGGGGGTCTTGTGGCTCGACGTCCCGCAGACTCCTTTCCGGTACGCGGGTCCGTAGGACCAGCTCTTCGCCGCCGAGGAGGACCCGTTGTGCGCGGCGGCCATCCGGCGGACGGCCGTGCTGGCGCCGGCGCCACGGGCCAGGTCGAATCGATAGTCGGGGGCTTTCAGAGCGCCGGCGCAGGCCCCTTCCCACTCGTGCGCGTCGCAGAGCCTCTTGCCGACCGCCTCGCAGACCGCGGCGGCCTCGCTCGCCCGGATCCAGACGACCGGGACCTCGCACGGGAGGTCGGGAAACTCGAACTGGTCGATGCAGACGCGCGCCTGCTCCGGGCTCTCCTTCGAAGGGTCGTAGAGCGGCGCCATGAAGGGGCCCCCGCAGACACTCGCGAAGACCGGGTCGGCGGTCGCCGCGGCCCGGTCGCCGAGGCGATCCCGGCACTCCCCGGGGGTGAGCGGATGCTTCGAGATCGCCGGATTGCCCTGGCCGGCGATCCGCGACCTCGCGAGGATGCGCCGCACGGCGCCGATCTGTTCCGGGGAGTACCCGTGGGTCTTCTGGAGCCTCCGCAGCATCGCTTCGTTCTGCTCCACGAGGCTCGTCCCCGCGGCGCTGGCCGAGGAGAGAAGGGCGGCGGCGAGCAGCGCGGCGAGCCGCCGCGCGGCCGGGGTCTCGCGTCCGCGGCTCATGGCGACGCGGGGGAGGCGGAAACGGCCGCGGAGACGCCCGGACCGGGCGGAGCGCGCGACCCTCGGACCCGCTTTTTCATCACGTAGAAGAAGTCCCGGTTGTCGGCATAGGCGAGGAACCTCGGAACCGTCGTGCCGCCCGAGGTCTTGTCGAGAACGCTCATGGCCCGCACGAGGTGCTCGACCTCGAGCCTGCCGCCCTGCTCCCGATAGAGCGCGAGGTAGGTGTGCTCGGGAGCGTTCATGTCGAGGTGCATGGCGTACTGGCAGCCGTACGAGGCGAGGACCACGGCCATCGCCGAGGGTGTGGCGCTGGAGAAGTACCCGAAGACGAGGTAGCGCCGCCCCGCCCACTCCTGAAGGCCGGCGCCCGCCCGGACCGAGCGGAGCCGGGCGTTCTGCGATCCCCCCCAGTTTCCCTCGCCCCAGCGTCCGACGAGAGCGCCCGCCACGACGAGGCCCGTCTCCGGGTCGCGCTCGAGGAGGGGAACGCCGTTCTGCCGGGCCGAGCGGACGCGCTCGAGACGCGCGTCGTCGGAGGGCGCCCAGGTCTTCATCTCCACGCTCCCGTCGTCGAGCGCGAAGAGGGTGGAGAGGCCCGGCTGAAGCGTGCTCAGCACGGCGCCTCCCTCGACGAAGCCGTAGTGGCTTCCGGAGCGGACCCGTGAGAAAGGGCCGCTGTGGAAGGCGCCGTGGAGACGCTTGAAGCCGCCGGCGAAGGTCGCGACGACCCTGTCGGCGACCTGCGGCGGAACGAATCCCGTCGGCTCCAGCGGGGCGAGATCCGCGAAGCCGTCCGGGCCGGGAAGGGCCGACTCTCTGGAGGCGTCGTCCACGCTCTCCGACCAGCCGACGCCGGGGTGGTCGGTGCCGACGCCGAAACCGAGGTCGAAGCGCTCGAGGTCGAAGGCGACCAGGTAGACGAGCGCGTCCTCCTCGGTGGCGTCGAGGCTCCGCACGGAGCCCTCCGCGAGGATCTCCCGTGCGACCCGGCCGGGGGTCATCAGGCTCACGAAGACGCCGGGGCTTCCCGCAGCCGGATACCAGCGGCCCGCGAGGAGCGACCCGCCCCCGGAGGTCGAGATCCCCAGCTCGCGCGAAACGAGCCGGTCGCCGAGGTGCTCGGCCTTCACGAGGGCGGCGCGGGGGAAGCCGAGGCCGTCGGGTGGTGCGGCGCCCGGGGACGCGCCGGCGGCGCCGGCCGCCAGCTCGGCTTTCTCGAGAAAGGCGTCGGGATAGACGGCGTTCTTCACGAGGACCGTCAGCCCCTCGCCGCCGGGGACGTTGCTGCGCAGGAAGTCGGCCGCCCACTCGCGGGCGGTGCGCGACCCCTGCGTCCGGTGGCGGAGGAGGGCGTCCCCGTCGCAGAGCACGGTGTAGGGTCGCCGCCGCTTCGCGAGCTCCTTCAGCCGGTCGGGGACGAGGCTCGACCAGAGATCGCAGGGGCGTGATCCGCCGGGACTCTCCACCACGAGGCCGGACGGCTGGCCGGGATCGAGGGCGAGCCGGTTGAGGTCGGGCCGGGCGTTCTCGAGGTGAAGCCACGTTTCCTCGCCGTCGTTCCAGCGAAGCTCGAGGACGTAGCCGTCGTTGATCCGGGGGTTCAGGCTGGTCAGGACGGCGATCCCCTCCCGTCCGTCGGAACCCCGGATCTGCATCGAAGAGGCCTCGCGGAACCGTTGCAGGTCCATGGGCGACCTCGCCCGACCCGTCTCGCCGTCCGGCTCCGGGGCCTCCGGGCGCACGGGATCTTCGCGAACCTGTGAGGACGACGCGCCGGGGCCCTTTGCAGGCGCGCCTGAAGACGAGGCCCGGTGCGACGCCGCGGCGACGCGGGCGGCGAACTGCTGCGTGAGGGTGGGATCGGCGGCCCGCAAGACCACGCCGTCCGCGGTTCGCCGGAGCCGGTTCATTCCTCCCCAGCCGAGGGCGAGCAGGCCGGCGGCTCCGAAGGCAAAGATCATTCGGGTTCTCATCTGGTTCGACAGAGTCCTGGTCGGGTCATCGGGCTCACTCCACCCGTACCAGAGCACGAACCGCGCCACCGCCTGCGGGGAGGCGACGTCAGCGAGTTCGTCCGAACGTTCGGTGGACCCTCAGCGAGGCCCGGACCCGGACCTTACGTTTCTCTCGAGCGCGGCCCTGGCGGCCGCCAGCTCGACGGTCCGCTCCCTCACCGCCGCCTCGAGTCCGTCGTTCATCTTCCGGAGCGCCGCCTCTGCGGCGCGCTGCTCGGTGATGTCGAGGACGGCGGCCCGGCACTCGGTTCCGGCCGGAGACGCCGTCGCCTCGATGCGGACGTCCCGGGGCCTGCCGCCCGCCGGCAGGAGCGTCAGCTCGCACGACTCGCGGCTGGAGCCGTCCAGCGTCCTCGCCAGGAACGAGGCGAACTCGGGCCGGGACTCGGCAGAGAGGAAGCCATCGAACCGGCGGCCGACGAGGCGGGCTCTCGGCACGTTCAGGAGATCGGCGCCGGTCAGGTTGGCGGAGAAGATGCTGCCGGAGCGGTCGAAGGTGAAGTAGCCCACCGGGGCGAAGTCGTAGAGGTCGGTGTACCGCTCCAGCGCCGCCTCCAGCTGGTCGCGGGAGCGCTGCAGCTCCACGTTCTGGAGCTCCAGCTCGATATGGTGGACCTGGAGCTCGTGCTGCAGATGGACGCTGTCGGCCTCGGTCCGATCCGGCACCGCCGCGTCGGAGGAGGGGGTCTTCTCTTCGGCCCGTGCGCGGAGGTCTCGTGCTTCGTCCGCGGCCCGGCGTCGCGTCTGGTTCATGAGGCGTCTCCTTCGGGAGAGTATGGACCGGAGGTGCTCGCCGCCCGGTCTCGATCGGTCCTTCTCAGCCCGCTGTCTTCTTCGTGCTGGCTCATGACCAAGTCTCCGCCCGAATACAAAAGCACGAACTGCGCCATCCCCCCGGTTCCGCGGAGCTTCTCCTCGCGGCGGAAGGCTCGCCGCCGCGGCGGCTCCCGGTGGCACCGGTGTTGCGCGCTGCGGTGAGTGAGAACAGACCAGAGATTCCTCCAGACCGGCGTGTCGTTCCTTCTCTTCGCCCTGACGCTGCAGGCGGACGCCGCGACGAGACCCGGGAAGGCCGCGGGCGCGCAGCCGCTGGCCCTCGGCGCCGTCGCCGCGAACGACCCCGCGAAGCGGCCGCGCCTCGCCGGGACCGGCGCGTCCGGCTCGTCCGTCCTTCGGGCCCAGGTCCTCCTCGACCGGGCGCACTTCTCGCCCGGAGAGATCGACGGCCGCTTCGGCGGAAACACGCGGCGGGCCGTGGCCGCTTTCAACGAGGTCCGCGGCATCGAGGCCGGCGACAGGGTGGAGGCGAAGACCTGGGCCGAGCTGAACCGGGACACCGCGCCGGTCGTCGTCCCGTACGTTCTCGCTCCCGGGGACGTCGCGGGTCCGTTCGAGATTCTCCCCGCGGGGATTCCCGAAAGGGCCAGGCTCGCCGCCCTCGGCTTCGAGTCGCCGATCGAAGGCCTCGGCGAGAGATTTCACTCGAGCGCACGGCTGCTTCTCGCGCTCAACCCGGGAGTCGTGTTCGACAGGGAGGGGATCGAGATCCTGGTTCCGAACGTCGAGAGAGCGCCGCTCGCGGAGGCCGCGGGGCTCAGCGTGAGGGTGAGCGAGAAGGACCATTCGGTGGTGGCCCTCGCTTCGGACGGCAGCGTGAGGGCTCGCTATCCCGCGACGGTCGGGAGCGAGCACGATCCGCTGCCGGTCGGAGAGTGGAAGATCAACGGCGTCGGCTGGAACCCGACGTTTCTCTACAACCCCGCTCTCTTCTGGGATTCGGAGCCGGGCGACGAGAAGGCGAGGCTGCCGGCCGGCCCGAACAATCCCGTCGGCGTCGTCTGGATCGACCTCTCCAAGCCGCACTACGGAATCCACGGCACCCCGGAGCCGTCCACCATCGGTGGGACGACGTCGCACGGCTGCATCCGTCTGACCAACTGGGACGCGCTCGAGCTCTCCCACCTCGTTTCCCCGGGTACGCCCGCCCTTCTCGTGAAGTGAGGCCGGCGTGCGCCTCCTCGTCGTTCTCGCCGCCACGCTTCTCGCCCTCGCCGGGCCCGTCCTCGCCTCGCCGCCCGAGCCGAAGCCGCCGGCCCGCTTCCGGGACATCGGCGGGCGGTCGGGAAGGCTGCTCGCGTTCATCGAGACGAGGGAGGGGCTCGCCGAGCTGGAGCGCGCGGGCCTCAGGGTCGTGATCCCGGAGCCCGGGGTCTATCCGTTCGAGTGGCCGGCGGGCTGGCCGCCGGCCCACGCGAAGACGGGGGCGAGCGTCATCCTGCTCACGCCGTTTGCGGAGAAGCGCGACGGCCGGATCGGGGCCTACGTTCTCGGCAGCTGGCCGAACGAGGCCGGCGCGGGGCCTTCGTCCGTTCCCGCGGGCGCCGCGGCTTACGCCGCCGGGAGAGCCGCCTACGCGGTTCCGTCCGGGTTCATCAAGGTGACGAAGGCGGCCGCGGCGACGCGCGTCTCGGAGCACTTCCGGCTCGGCGACTTCCTGACGAAGGGCCAGGCGAACGTCTGGCCGAAGTACCTCATCCTCGACCTGAAGCTCGTCGACAAGCTCGAGCTCCTGATCGAGGCCCTTCGCGAGGACGGTCACCCCGTGAAGGGATTACACGTCATGAGCGGATTCCGGACCCCGAATTACAACGCGCGCGAGGTCGGCCCGGGCGGCCGGTCGGCCGTGTCGCGGCACCTGTACGGCGACTCCGCCGACGTCTATCCCGACGACGACGGGGACGGCCGGCTCGACGACCTGAACGGCGACGGCTGCGTGGACCTCGCGGATGCCCGGATCGTGGCGGCGGCCGCGGAAAGAGTGGAGAAGGAGGTCCCGGAGCTCGCGGGCGGGATCGGGATCTACCCCGCGACGGCCGCGCACGGTCCGATGGTTCACGTCGACACGCGCGGGACGAGAGCCCGCTGGGGACCAAGGTGAGGCGCGCGACCACCCGTCCGGCAAGGCTCCTCCCGCTCCTGTTCGGGGCCGCCCTCGTCCTCCCCGTGACCTGGTGCTTCGTTCGCGTCGACGGCACCGACCCGACCGTGCCTGTGCCCGTACCTTTGCCTTCAGCCGTAAAGGCGTCTGCGTCTGCGCCCTCGCCCGCTCTCCTGATGCCGGTCGCGGGCTTCGACCCGCGGTCCCTCTGGGGCTCCTTCACCGAGGCCCGGGGAACCACGCGAGCGCACGAGGCGGTCGACCTCCCCGCGCCGCGCGGGACGCCGGTGCTCGCCGTGGCCGACGGAATCGTGCAGAAGCTCTTCACGAGCGTGCGGGGCGGCCTGACGCTCTACGAGTTCGACCTCGATGGACGGTACTGCTACTACTACGCCCATCTCGACAGCTACGCTCCCTCGATTCTCGAAGGACGGTTCCTTCGCAAGGGAGACGTGATCGGCACCGTCGGCTCGACGGGCAACGCGAACGAAAAGGCTCCCCACCTCCACTTCGCCGTCACCCTCCTGGGTCCGGAGAAGAAGTGGTGGGGAGGTGTTCCGGTCGATCCGTATCCGCTGCTGGTCCGGTAGGAGCGCCCCGGTTCCCGGACGGGAACCGGGGCCGTCCTCACTTCTCGATCTGGATCGATTCCTTGCGGCCGCTGCTGGAGACGGAAACCATGATTCCCAGTCCCACGGCGATCACGATGCCGATGGCCGTCCAGCCTGCGCCCACGCGCTCCAGCACTCCGATCTTCCAGAGGGCCGCGACGAGGCCTCCGAGGAGAACGACGTATCCGAGAAAATAGAGGTTGGCCCATTTCATCGCGATTTCTCCTGTGCCGGCGTGCCTGGGAGGGGGGCCGAGGCGGCGGAAGGTCCCGTGTCTAGTTCAGCGTCACGCTGACGCGGTGGATCTTGTCGTCGCCGGTCTGTTCGACCACCGTGACGTTCTTGCCGACCGCGGGGGCGCCCTCGATGGCGAACACGATGTCCTTGTCGTCGAGGCTGTAGCTGTGCGTCTTCTTCTCGCCGGTCAGGACCTCGAGCTTCTTGCCGGCTTCGAAGACGGTGATCGTCCCGATGATCGTCTCGGTCTTCGAGGTGATGGTCCCGGAAGGCGTGTCGACCTTGGTCTCCGACGTCGCGGCGAGGGTCGTTCCGACCTGGGTCGACTCGTTGGTCGTCTGGACGGTCCCTTCGGCGGTCTGGGTCGTCGACTCGGACTTCTTCTCGGTCGTGCCGGCCGTCGGCCCGCAGGCGGTGGCAACGACGAGGAGCGCTGCGGGAACGAGATAGGCGAGTTTCGTGCTGTTCATGAGGTTCATCTCCTGGCACGGACCAGCAGGAACGGTGCCAGTTGCGTGGCGGCCTGCCTCGCGAGCCGCGGCTCCTCTTCTTCGTCGGTCCATGCCTCGCCACGGGAGCGGGGCCCTCGACCGCTTCCGCGACGGGCGCCTTCCGGCGAGCGGCTTGAAAACGGTGCCGCCTCCTTTGCAGCAATTACCTCCAATCCCGCCGGGGAGGCCCGCGACCGGGCGGAGGCGCAGTCACCGGTCCGAATCGAAGAGGGGAGCTCGAATCGTCCGCTGGTCCCGCGTTTGCTACCAGTTCACGAGCAGGAGGCGATACGGTGCCTGTGAGGACGCCGCCGGACGCCATCGGAAACGGTCCGCGTTCGGTCCGCAGGGTTTCGCGGACGGGGAGGCGCCCGTCGCCAGGCCGTGACGAGGCAGAGCTCGTCGAGGCGCAGCGGCTGCTCGAAGCCGGAAGCTGGACCTGGGTTTCAGAGACGGACGAGGTGACCTGGTCCCCGGGGCTCTACGGAATCGCCGGTCGGGACCCGTCGGAGCCGGCGGAGCGCCTCGACGCCGCCGGGCTCCTCGTTCCCGCGAGCGCGATCCTTCTGGCGGAAGCGCTCGCGGCCTGCCGGAGGTCCCTGACCCGTACGAGCTCGATCTCGAGCTCGTACGGCCGGACGGCGCGGTCCGGCAGGTCATCGCCCGCGGCGAGCCGCTGTCCGGGCCGGACGGGAGCGTCTCGGGCCTTCGCGGGACGATCCAGGACGTCAGCCGGCGGAGGCGCGCCGAGGAGATCGTCCGCCGCGACGGGGAGAGGGTGGAGACGCTCTCCCGCATCGCGTGGCGCCTCGCGGAACGGCTCGATCTCGAGAGCGTCCTTCTGGCGGTCTGCACCGAGACGGCCCGGGCGATGCATTCCGACGCCGCCGTCTTCAGCTTCTACGACCCGGCCTCGCGGACGTTCCGCCACGGGGCGGCGATCGGTCTCGGAGACGTGCCGCGGAGGTTCCTCCCTGCTCCCGGGGCCGCGCTCGATGCCCTCGCGGCCGAGCCGGGCGCCGTCCTCGTCCTCCCGGACCGGCCGCCCCGGCCGCTCCCGCCGGGAAGTCTGGACGCGGCCGCGCGCGAAGAGCCGGCCTTCCGGAGCGGAGTGATCGCCGCCGCCGTCCAGGGTGCGAGTCTCGTCGGATGCCTGAGCGCCCTGACCGTGGACGGGCCCCGGGTCTTCACGGAGGAAGAGACGGCCCAGCTCCGGGCGCTCGCGGGCCTGGCCGCGCAGGCCCTCACGAACTCGCAGCTCTTCGAGGCGGCCCAGCGGAAGGCCCAGCGGACCGAGCTCGTCGCCAGCGTGGCCCAGGCGCTGTCGGTGGCGGGGACGGACGTGCGGAGCCTCCTGGCGACGACGGTCCGGCGGACCGCCGAGCTTCTGGACGGAGCGTGCGTCCTCGCGCTCCTCTCGGAGGACGGCCGGAGGCTCGATCCGGTCGCTTCGCACGATCCAGATGAGGCCGGGCTGGAGACGCTGCCGCTGGAGGCGGAGATCTGCAGCGTGGACGTCCCCGGGAACGAGTCGGACCTGGCAGCCCGGGTCGTCGCGACCGGTCGTCCTCTCTACATTCCCGACAGCACCGGGGGCATGCGTCGCCCCAGCCCCGTCCCGGACTACCAGCCGCAGATCGAGCGGAGCGGGTCGCCCAGCCTGCTCGTCGTGCCTCTCCGGGCGCAGGGGAAGGCCATCGGGACCCTCGGGCTCTCGCGCGAGATCGGCAAGGAACGGTTCACCCGCGAAGACCAGGAGTTCCTGGCGGAGCTGGCGGACCGCGCGGCGATGGCCGTGACGAACGCGCGGCTGTACGAGGAAGCCCGGGCCCGGACGGAGGAGCTCTCGACGCTCCTGTCGCTGGCGACCCGGCTCCGCAGGGCCCAGTCGCCCCGGGAGCTCCTGCCGCTCGCCCTCGGAGAGATCCGGACCCTCGTCGGCGCCGACGGCGGCGCCGTCGCCCTCGCGGAACAGGACGGCGGCGGGTTCCAGTTCGTCTCCGGGGTGGGGCACCTGGAGCCGTGCGCGGGCCTCACCGACGGGGACGACGAAGGGGCGTGCGGCGCCGTTCGAAGGACGGGCCAGCCCCTGGTTCTCGACGGTCCCGCGGACGGCTCCGGCCTTCCGGCGGGATTCCCCGTCGGAGCCGGGCTGGGGCCCCAGGCCTTCATTCCGCTCCAGTCGGAGACGGGGCTCCTCGGCGTCCTCGTCGTCGTCCGGCTGAAGGCTCCGGCGGCGAAGGCCTTCTCCCGTGCCGAGGTGCGGCTCCTCTCCACCTGCGGCGAGATGGTGGGAAATGCGCTCCGCCGGATGCTTCTCTTCGAGGACGCACGGAGGCGGCTGAAGTTCGCCGAGGCCCTTCGGCGGATCGACCTCGCGATCATCGGGACGACGGATGAGCGGATCCCGCTGCAGGCGGTCCTGGAAGAGCTCCGGTCGCTTCTCGAGGTCGAGGCGGCCGACGTCCTGCTCCACGATCCCCGCTTCCACTCTCTCTCCTGGGCGGCGGGCTTCGGTTTTCGGACGCCCGCGGTCCAGCACACCGTCCAGCGCGTGGGGGAGAGCCATGCCGGCCTCGTCGCCCTCGAGCGCCGCACCCTCCGGATCGCCCGCCTCGAGGCGGAGGAGGGGCGCCACGGCCACGACGCGATCCTCGCCAGAGAGGGCTTCGTCAGCTACATCGGCGTCCCGCTGGTGACCAAGGGGCAGGTCCTCGGGGTCCTCGAGGTCTTCCACCGCAGACCGTTCGATCCGGACCCCGAGTGGCTGGAGACCCTCGACGTCCTCGCCGGCCAGGCCAGCCTCGCGATCGACAACGCCTCGATGTTCGACCGGCTCCAGCGGTCGCGGGTCGACCTCGAGCTCGCGTACGACGAGACGATCGAGGGGTGGTCGCGGGCGCTCGACCTTCGGGACAACGAGACCGAGGGCCACACCCAGCGAGTCAAGGACATGACGCTCCGCCTCGCGCGCGCGATGGGGTTCCCCGAGGACGAGCTGATCCAGATCCAGCGCGGAGCGCTCCTCCACGACATCGGCAAGATGGGCGTCCCGGACGGCATCCTCCTGAAGCCGGGGCCGCTCACGGACGAGGAGTGGGTCCTGATGCGCGGACACGCCAGGCTCGCCTTCGAGCTTCTTTCCCCCATCGCCTACCTCAGGCCGGCCATCGACATCCCCTACGCGCACCATGAGAGGTGGGACGGTTCGGGCTACCCGCGCGGTCTCAAGGGAAAGGAGATCCCTCGTGCGGCCCGGACGTTCGCCGTCGTCGATGTCTGGGATGCCCTCCGTTCGGACAGACCGTACCGTACCGGCTGGCCCGAGGAGAAGGTGATCACCTACATCGAAGGCCTCTCGGGCACGCATTTCGATCCCGAGGTCGTGGAGGCGTTCCTGGCGGTCTGCCGCGGGTGATGGGAGCTCGCACCGGCCGGCGCCTCTCCGGGAGAAACCCGCAGGCCTCCTTACCCGAGGGGGCCTGCGGGTCCCGGCTGAAAGCCCGAGAGCTCAGACCGTGTGCTTGTGCCGGGCGCGGGTCCAGGCATCGCGCGTCGCCTCGCGGACCTCGTCCCACGGGTGAAGCGACTCGCCACGGGCGGCCATCCAGCCGCCGGCGAGGTGGGCCCTCTCGGCCTCTTCGAAGGTCATCTCTCCCGGCATCGCAGCGTTCTCCCACCCGTAGCGGTATGCGGGCTCATAGTCTCCAAAGCTCCGGCCCTCCCTGTAATAGGGCCGGGTCATGTAGTTGACGTGCCAGTAGTCCCTCTCGATCGTCGGATCCACGGCCTCGCCGACGGCGTGGCCGCCCGCCGCTCCGGCCACGGCGCCCGCAACGGCGCCCACCACCGCGCCGATCGGGCCGCCGACGAGAGCTCCGGCCAGGGCGCCGGCGCCCGCGCCACTCGCGGAACCGACGGCCGTGCCGACGGGATGCGATCCCGGTGCGCCCGTGATCGGATCGGGGTTGGATGCCGGATCCGGCTCGACCGTCATGGTCGCTGCGGAGTCGGACTTCTTCGATGTGCTCATGGTCAGCACCTCCTGCCGATCACGATCGCAAGCGGCGTGCCTACGCCGTGCAGCTCTCGAAGATCTCGCGGAACGCCGGGAGGTCCTGCTGAAACGCCGCAAGAAGAGCGGGGTCGAAATGCCCGGGCATCGTCCGGCCGTCGCCGTGCGTCATGATGCCCACTGTCGTCGGGTGGTCGAAGGCGGGCTTGTAGGGACGGGCGCTCCGGAGGGCGTCGTAGACGTCGCAGAGGTTCATGATCCTCGCGGAAAGCGGTATCGCGTCGCCCTGGCGGCCGTTCGGATAGCCCCCCCCGTTCCAGAGCTCGTGATGATTGAGCGCGATCTCCGCACCCATCTGGAGATAGGGGGATTTGCTCTGGCCGAGGATCTTCGCCCCCATCGAGGTGTGCCCCTTCATCACGCTCCACTCCTCCGGCGTGAGGCTGCCGGGCTTGAGCAGGATGTGGTCGGGTATGCCGATCTTGCCGATGTCGTGCAGGGGGCTCGCGAAGAAGATCCTGTCGACGAACCCGGCGTCCAGTCCCAGCACGCCGGCGAGCTCGCGGCAGTAGTGGCTGATCCGCTGCACGTGGGCGCCGGTGGTCTCGTCCTTGTGCTCCGCCGCGCGCGTCATCGTGAAGATGAGCTCCAGGTAGCTCTGGGTGACCTCGGCCGTCCTCTCCCGGACGCGTTCCTCCAGCAGGTCGTTGGACGTGCGGAGCTTCTCGTGCAGCAGGCGCACTTCGAGCATGTTCCTCACGCGCGCGAGCACCTCGGGCAGCTCGAACGGCTTGCTGATGAAGTCCTTCGCGCCGGCCTGGAGGGCCCGGAGCTTGTGACCCGGCTGCGCCGTGACGACGAGCACCGGAAGGTAGCCGTCCGGCTCGATCTCCTCGAGGGCCTCCATCACCTGGAATCCGTCCACACCGGGCATCTGGAGGTCGAGCAGGATCAGGTCGTAGCGGTTCCTGCGGTGAAGCTCGAAGACCTCGCGGGGATCCGTGGTCGAGTCGATGGAGGAGTAGCCGGCGCCGGTCAGCATTCGCTCGAGCAGGAGGACGTTGACCGCCTGGTCGTCGACGATCAGGAGCCTGCCGTCGAGGACGTCCGATGCCTTCAAGGTGCCACCTCCGTGGTCCTATGGGCGGCCTGCCGGAGCCCGCGACCCGACGAGCTCCAGCGCCAGGCGCAGCGTCTCCATGAACTCGTTCACCTTGATGGGCTTGGTGATGTAGCGGAAGAACCCGGCCGTCTCGCCCCGCGAGATGGCGACGGGCATCGCGTTGGCGCTGACGGCGATGACCGGGATCCCTGCGGTGGCCGGGTCCGAGCGGAGGATGTTCAGGGCCTGGAATCCGTTTATCCCGGGCAGGTTGATGTCCATGAGGATCACGTCCGGCAGGGCGGCCCGAGCCACCTCGATGCCGCTGGTGCCGTCCACGGCCGTCAGAAGGCGGATGTCCGGCTGCCGGGCGAGGATCTGCTCGACCAGCCGCAGGTTTGCCGGGTTGTCCTCGACGTAGAGAAGGGTGTATCGCCGGAAGCCGCTCGAGACGGTCCTCGGCTCTCTTGGAACGGACTCGAATTCCCCCGAGGCGAGGCGCGGCGGCGCCACGGCCGTCAGCTCGAACCAGAAGACGCTGCCCACCCCGACGGTGCTCCCCACGCCGATGGTCCCCCCCATCAGCTCGACGAGCCGCTTGGCCACGACGAGGCCGATTCCGGTTCCTTCCTCGGGGCCCGCTTCCTGACCGAGCCGGTGGAACGGCTGGAAGAGCTGCGGTAGCTGCTCCGGAGAGAGCCCCGGCCCGCTGTCCACGATGCTCACGCGGACGCGTCCCGGCGTGAGCTCGGCGCAGGTCACGTCGACGCTCCCCTCCCTGCTGTTGTACTTGATCGCGTTGGAGACGAGGTTGATGAGGACCTGCTTCACGCGGGTCCGGTCGGCCGAGACGAAGAACGGCGTCTCGAGGCGGGGGAACGACATGCGGATGCGGCGCTGCTGCGCCAGCGGCTCGAGCATCCCCTGGCATTCGAGGATCACCTCGGTCAGCGACACTGGCTCCCGCGACAGCGGCACCTGGCCAGACTCCACCTTGGCCAGGTCGAGGATCTCGTCGATGAGCCGCAGCAGGTGCCAGCCCGCCTGGAGAATCTGGGCGATGCTCTCCACCTGGGAGGGGGTGGGCGGCACGGAGTCGGACTCCATCAGCTGGGCGAAGCCGAGAATCGCGTTGAGCGGGCTGCGAAGCTCGTGGCTCATGCTGGAGAGGAACTCGGACTTCGCGAGGTTGGCCCGCTCCGCCACGGATCGCGCGCTCTCCAGCTCGACGTTCTTCTCCTGCAGCACCTGGTCCAGGCGCCTGCGTTCGGTCACGTCGCGGGCGGCGGCGAAGACCCCCTGGAGCCGCCTGTCCCTGTCGTAGAAGGTCGTCGCGTTGAACGACACGACCGTGTCCTTGCCGTCCCTGGAGCTCGCGGTGAGCTCGTAGTTCGTCACCTTCTTCTCGCTCAGCACCAGCCGGATGCTCGCCTCGGCCCGGTCGGGATCGGTGAAGTAGCTCTTGAACGGGGCCCCGATCAGCTCGTCGCGCGTGCAGCCGGTGAGAGCCTCCATCTGCTTGTTGACGTCGGTGATGATGCCGCCGGGATCGGTGGTCATCAGGGCGTCGATGTTGGCCTCGAACAGGGAGCGCGTGTAGAACTGGTGGTCGCGCAGGCGCTGGCTGAGCCTCTCCTGCTCCGCCTCGACCTGCTTGCGCGCGGTGTTGTCGGTCCCGATCAGGAGGTAGCCGATCACGGCGCCGTGGTCGTCGCGCAGCGCAGTGACCGACACGACGGCGGGAAAGCGGCTGCCGTCCTTGCGAATGTAGGTCAGCTCGTAGATGTCCTCGATGCCGCGGGAGGCCTTGAAGACCAGGGCGTCGAAGCCGGGCTGGATCGGCGTCTCCAGCTCCCGGCTGAGCGCCTGGGCCCGGGCGATCACTTCCTGCGGGTCGGAGATGTCTGCCGGGGTGATCTTGTTGAGGACGTCGGCGGCCGCGTAGCCGAGCATCCGCTCGGCCCCGACGTTGAAGATCTGGATGACTCCCTTCGCGTCGGTGGCGATGCTCGAGAAGTTGGCGCTGTTGAAGATGGCCGTCTGGAGGGCCCCGGCCGCCAGCAGCGCCTCTTCCGCGCGCTTTCGGGCGCTGTTGTCGGTGCCGATCAGCAGGTAGCCGATGACGGCGCCGTGGTCGTCGCGCAGCGCAGTGACCGACACGACGGCGGGGAAGCGGCTGCCGTCCTTGCGGATGTAGGTCAGCTCGTAGATGTCCTCGATGCCGCGCGAGGCCTTGTAGACGAGCGCCTCGAAGCCGGGGGCGATCGTCGTCGCCAGCTCGGCGCTCAGGGCCTCCGCTCGTGCGACCACCTCCTGCGCGTCGGAGATGTCGGCTGGCGTGATGGTGTTCACGACCTCGGCCGCCTTGTAACCGAGCATCCGCTCGGCGCCGACGTTGAAGATCTGGATGACTCCCTTCGCGTCGGTGGCGATGCTCGAGAAGTTGGCGCTGTTGAAGATGGCGTGCTGCAGGGCTCCGGCCTTCTTGAGCGCCTCTTCCGCGACCTTGCGGGCCGTGATGTCACGCAGGAGGACGGTGAAATGGCGTGAGCCACCCAGCCACATCTCACCCACTGCGAGCTCGAGCGGGAAGAAGCGGCCGGACCTGCGCTGCCCCGTAACCTCGCGCCCCAGGCCGAGGGCGTTGCTCTCCCCGTGCGGGCGGCGCGCTCCAAGAAGCCCGCTGCTCTGCTCGAGGTCCAGCGCGGGGATGAGCAGGCTGAGCGGAAGCCCGATGAAATCCGTCGTCGCGTAGCCGAACATCTTTTCGGCAGCCGGGTTTGCCGTCTCGATGACGCCGCCGCTGGGGGAGAGCGTGATGATGCCGTCCACCACGGTGTTCAGGATCGTCTGGAGGAGCACGGCGCTGTCGCGAAGGGCGTGCTGGGCGGCCGTCTCCTCGGTGACGTCGCGGAAGACGAGGACGGCGCCGACCACCTTGCCGTCGGGATCGCGAATCGGGGCGCAGCTGTCCGCAATGGCGCACTCGCCTCCGTCGCGTGAGATCAGCACCGCGTGCTCCGGAAGGTGCTGGTCCTCTCCCTGCGCCAGGGCTTCCTTCAGGGGCACGGTGGATGGCTCCCGAGTCTCCTGATCGACGAGGCGAAAGACCTCGTCCGCCGGACGGGAAGCGGCTTCCGACTGCGTCCATCCGGTGAGCTTTTCCGCGAGAGGGTTCAGGATCGTCACGCGCCCGTCCGCATCGGTGGCGATCACGGCATCTCCGATGGACTGCAGGGTGACCGAGAGCCGGGCCTCGCTGACGTGCAGGGCTCCGTAGGCGCGTCTCAGCGAGTCGCTCGTCTCCTCCTGACGGGCGAGCAGCTTCTCCGTCTCGAGGTGAACGAGGGCGTTCAGGCGATGCTGATCGTCCCGGGAGACCAGGTACGTGAACGAGAGGACGAACAGGAGCATGCCGGCGCAGCCGGCGACGATGAGCGCGAACAGGACGCGCAGGCTCGACCGGAACGCCTCGTCGTGCAGCGCCAGGGCCTGGTCCTCCGTCGTCCCGAAGGCGGTCATTTCGTTCCGGATGGCGTCTGCCAATCGCCTGTCCAGGCCGCCCGCGACGGGAACCGGGACGGAAGGGGCATCGCTGCTTCGGCGAATGTCGATCGCGTGCGAGAGCTCCTCGAGCCTCGCGGGGATCAGCGTCGCCAGGACGTCGAGGTGTCTCCGGCTGGCTGGATCCAGGGTCATCCGCCGCAGCTCGGCGAGGTGGGCGGGGACGTTCCTCTGGGCCGCGAGGTACGGGTCGAGAACGGATTCGACGCCGGTCAGCGAATGGCTGTGCTGGCTCGTTTCCGCGTCTTTCAGCTCGGACAGCAGGGCGTTGGCGCGCTTGAGGACCTCGTAGGTGTGCTTGCGCTCCGCGGCCGTCTCCTCGGAACGCCTCAGTGCCCGGAACGACGACCCGGCGATCAGCGCGGCCAGCAGCGCCGTTCCGGCGAACGAAGCGATGGTCCTGAAGGACGGTTTCACGGACATGGCCCTCTCCCGGGGAAGGGCGTTCTGGCTCTGCCGGGCGCGGTCGTCGGCCTGTCGGTGTTCATGAGCGGCCTTCCGTACGGGTGTGTCGCCTCGGGGGCGCGGCCCCGTTTTGAACCGCACCTCCCGCTGCGAAGGCGGGCGGGACGTTCGCTCAGAACCGCGCAAGCGACATGCCAGAGCCCGGAACCTGTCCGCGGGGAGTGGACCCCGGGATTCCGGTCCGTTGGAACGATGCGGAACCTCCCCGGTAGTCGTCTCTTCAGGGCCGGTTGAAAGAATTGCCATCAAAAGGCCGGACCGTTTCGCAAGCGCCCCGGATCCGACGTTTCGGCCCCGCAGCTGTCACACCAGGAATCTGGTCGGTAGCCGGACGCCTGTGGCGCCGGTCTTGCAGCTCTCCCGACGCCAGAACAGGCGGCCCGCTCCCGAATCCGATCGCCCGGCAGGAGCGGTTCGGAACCGCGTGTGCTTCACGGAGGGTCCCCGATGACTCCCACGGGAAAGAACGCCGCCCGATCCTCCCCCGCGAGATCGCCCGCCAAGGCGGCCACTGGAATTCCCGGACTGGACGAGATCACCCGGGGCGGCCTTCCACGGGGCTCCACGACGCTCCTCGGGGGCGGGCCGGGTTCCGGCAAGACCATCTTCGGACTGCAGTTCCTCGTGCACGGCGCCCGGGCGTGCCGGGAACCGGGGATCTTCGTCGCCTTCGAGGAGAGCTCGAAGCGAACCCTGGCAAACGCCGAGGCCTTCGGCTGGAACCTGCCGGAGCTGCAGCGCCGGAAAGCGCTCTCCTTCATCGACGCCCGACCGTCGGGAGACCTCGTCCGGTCGGGAGACTTCGACTTCGGCGGGCTGCTGGCGGCCCTGCAGGCCCGGATCGGGGAGACGAAGGCGCAGCGCATCGTGTTCGACGCCCTCGACATCCTCCTGGCGCTCCTGCCGGACACGGCGGCCAGGAAGCGGGAGGTCTACAAGCTGCACGAATGGCTGGCGGAGCGCGAACTGACGGGTCTCATCAACGTCAAGACGGACGGGACAGAGGCGCCGACCCTCAACGAGCAGCCGTACGGCTTCATGCAGTTCATGGTGGACTGCGCCGTGATCCTGAACCAGAACATCGTCCGGGGCGTTTCGCAGCGCAGCCTCCGCGTGCAGAAGTACCGGGGCTCCGGCTTCGACGAGGACGAGGCGCCGTTCCTGATCGGCGACCGCGGCCTCGAGGTGGCGATGGCACGGACGGCGGGACGCGCGGGGGCCCGGGTGAGCGCCGAGCGGATCTCCAGCGGCATCGACCGGCTGGACACCATGCTGGGCGGCGGTTACTTCCGCGGTGCCAGCGTCCTGATCACCGGTTCTCCCGGCACCGCGAAGACGACCTTGAGCGGGGCCTTCGCCGAGGCGGCCTGCCGTCGCGGGGAGCGCACCCTCTTCGTCAGCTTCGACTCGAACTGTGCCGAGGTGGTCCGGAACCTGGCCTCGGTGGGAATCCGGCTGCAGCGCTGGGTGAAGAACGGGTCCCTTCGGCTGGTCTCGGCCCGAACCATCACCGGGAGCGCGGAGGGGTACGTGATGCGCGTCCGGACGCTCGCGAAGGAGCACCGCGCCCGGTGCCTCGTCCTCGACCCGGTGTCCGCATGGTCGAACTCCGGGGGGGACCTGACGGCGCCCGGCGTGGCGGACCGCCTCATCGACTGGGCGAAGGCGGACGGCGTCACCCTGGTCTGCACGAGCCTCCTCGACGAGATTCCCGGCCGCGCGCCCGGAGGCGCGAGGCTGCAGGTCTCGACGCTCGCGGACACGTGGATACACCTCAGCTACGTAGTCCAGGCGGGTGAGCGGAACCGGGGCCTGTCGATCATCAAGTCCCGCGGGACGGCGCATTCGAACCAGGTGCGCGAGCTTGTGCTCAGCGACGAGGGGGTGACGCTGGCCGACACCTCCAGCGCGGGGGGCGAGGTCCTGATGGGGACGATGCGCTGGGAGAAGGAACGGGCGGAACGATTCGCGAAGGAATCCGCCGAGGCCACGGGAGCGCTCAAGCGCGTGCAGCTCGACGCCGAGGAGGCCGAGATCGAGGTGCGGCTGAAGTCGCTGCAGGTGGAGAGGGCGGCCAAGCAGGTCGAGAAGGCGCTCCTCGTCCGCGCCACGGAAAGCCGCGAGGGCGAGCTGCTGCGAGGCCGCTCCCGGATGCGCGAGATGCGCGGGGCCGACGCGGCGAACCCGGAGCGGAAGTGAGCAAGAGATGAGCCGGCGCGTCGTGTTCCGGTTCCGGCTCTACGTCGCGGACGACGCGCTGAACTCCGCGCGGGCGGTGATCAACCTCACCGCGCTCTGCCGGGAGCACCTGCCGGGCCGGCACGAGATCGAGATCGTGGACGTGTTCCGGCACCCGGAGCGCGCGCTGGCGGACGGGATCTTCCTGACGCCGACCCTGGTGCGGCTCTCGCCTTCGCCCGTCCGGAAGATCGTCGGCTCCCTCAGCCAGACCTCGGCCGTGCTGGAGGCCCTCGGGCTGGAGAAGCGGGAGCCATGAAACGGGCCAAGGCTCCTTCGGGCCCAACGGTGCCTCCGGCGGAGACGAGCGAAGTGGTCTTCGCTCTCATCGAGGCGCTTCACGCCACCGGGAAGCGGCTGGAGGAGCTGACCGCAGGCGAGGTGGACACCGTGGCGGACCGCCACGGCCGGCCGCATCTCCTGCGGCACGCCCAGGAAGCGCTGCGGCACACCGAAGCGGCCAGGCAGGCGGCCATCCTCAACGCGCTCCCCGCGCACCTCGCGCTCCTCGATCCCCACGGACGGGTCCTGTCCGTGAACGACACGTGGCGGCGGTTCGCCGACGCGAACGGGCTCCGGAGTCCGGCCTACGGAGTCGGTCTCAACTACCTCGAGGTCTGCGACCGCGCCCGGGGAAAGGGCGCCGAAGGGGCTCGCGAGGCCGCCGAGGGGATCCGGGCGGTGCTGGGGGGCGGAGCCGAATCGTTCACCGCCGAATACCCGTGTCACTCGCCGGAGCAGGAGCGCTGGTTCCTCCTCATGGTGACCCCCATGATCCACGAACAGCCGGGTGGCGTCGTCGTCGTGCACGTCGACGTCACGGCGAAGAGGCTGGCCGACGACCGCCTGCGCGAGAGCGAGGGACGGTTCCGGCAGATTGCGGAGAACATCCGCGACGTCTTCTTCCTTCACGAGGCCGCCAGGGAGCGGATGCTCTACGTCAGCCCGGCCTACGAGGAGATCTGGGGCCGCACCTGCGAGAGCCTGCACGCTCGCCCGAAGTCGTGGATCGACGCGGTCCACCGGGACGACCAGGCGGCCATCAAGCGGCAGTTCACCGAGGAAGTGGCGGCGAAGCCTTCCACCATGGAGTACCGGATCGTGCGTCCGGGGGGGGAGGTGCGCTGGATCGAGGCCCGGACCTTCCCGGTACGGGACGATTCCGGCACGGTGGTCCGGATCGCGGGCCTCGCCAAGGACATCACCCAGCTCCGGCAGACGACGCAGGAGCTGCGCGAGAGCGAGCGGCGGTTCAGCGACCTGCTGCGGGACGTGGAGCTCGTGGCCGTGATGCTGGACCGCGAGGCGCGGATCACCTTCTGCAACAGCTACCTGCTGCGACTGACCGGATGGCAGCAGGAGGACGTGCTCGGCCGGGACTGGTTCGACCTCTTCGTGCCGCCCGAGCTGGACGGCAGGAAACGCTTCCTCGCGACGCTCCTCGGCGACCAGGCCAGGGTCGCGTGCCACGAGAACGAGATCCTCACCCGCGCGGGGGACCGGCGCCTCGTTCGCTGGAACCACACGCTCCTCAGATCGGCAGACGGCGACAGGATCGGTATCGCGAGCATCGGCGAGGACATCACGGAGCAGAAGCTCGCGGAAGTCCGGATCCGGCGTCTGACCCGGGTTTACGCGATGCTCAGCGGTGTCAACGCGCTGATCGTGAGGGTGCGCGATCGCGAAGAGCTGTTCGTGGAGGCCTGCCGGATCGCGGTCGAGGTCGGGGCCTTCCGGATGGCGTGGATCGGCGTGGTCGACCCGAAGACCCTGGACGGCAGGGTGGTGGCGTGGTTCGGCGGCGACGCGGAATACGTCGGGCTCGTCCGGCTCACGGGGCGCGAAGGGACGCCCGAGAGCGAGAGGCCGGCCTGCCGGGCCTTGCGCCAGGCCCAGGCCGTGATCTGCAACGACATCGCGACCGATCTCTCCCTGGCGTCGATCCGCAAGGGGCTCCTGGAGCACGGTCTCCGGTCGGCGGCCTACTTCCCGCTGACCGTGACGGGACGACCGGAAGCGGTCATGGCCCTCATCGCCGGAGAAACGGGCGTCTTCGACGACGAGGAGCTGCGGCTGCTCACGGAGCTCTCCTGCGACATCTCGTTCGCGATGGACCATATCGGCAAGCAGGAACGGCTCGACTACCTCGCCTACTACGACGTCCTCACCGGACTGGCGAACCGCACCCTGTTCCTCGAAAGGGTGGGGCAGTACATGCGGAGCGCCGCGATCGGGCGACACTCGCTCGCGCTCTTCCTGGTCGACCTCGAGCGGTTCCGCAACGTCAACGAGAGCCTCGGCCGGGCGGCCGGCGACGCGCTCCTCAGGCAGGTCGCCGAGCTGCTGACCCGCCTCGCGGGAGACGTCGGGCTGCTGGCGCGCGTCGGGGCGGACCAGTTCGCCGCGGTCCTGCCGGCGGTGAAGGCGGAGGGCCACGTGGCCCGGCTCCTCGAAAAGGCGGTGACGGGATTCATGGAGCATCCGTTCCGCCTGGAGGAAGCCGTGTTCCGGATCTCCGCCCGGGCGGGCGTGGCGCTCTTCCCGGAGGACGGCACGGACGCCGAAACGCTGCTGCGGAGGGCCGAGGCGGCGCTCGAGAGAGCCAAGAAGGACGGCGAACGGTATTCGTTCTACACGCGGGAGATGACCGATGCGGTGGGCGAGAAGCTCACCCTGGAGAGCCGCCTGCGCGAGGCGCTCGAGAAGGGGGAGTTCGTCCTTCATTACCAGCCCAAGGTGAACCTGGCGAGCGGCAGTCTCACCGGCGCCGAGGCGCTGATCCGGTGGAACGATCCCGGAACGGGGCTCGTGCCGCCGGGGCGGTTCATACCGGTCCTCGAGGAGACGGGAATGATCCACGAGGTCGGGCGCTGGGCCCTGCACCGGGCCAATGCCGACACCCAGCGCTGGCGGGCTGCGGGCCTGCCGGCCGTGAGGGTCTCGGTCAACGTGTCGCCGCTGCAGCTTCGAAGCAGGAGCTTCATCGACGAGGTCCGGCAGGTCGTCGACGGGAACCCGGACGGGGGAGCCGGGCTGGAGCTGGAGATCACCGAGAGCCTCATCATGGAGGACGTCCGGCACAGCATCGCCAGCCTGCAGGCGATTCGCGCCCTCGGAGTGAAGGTCGCCATCGACGATTTCGGGACCGGCTTCTCCTCGCTCAGCTACCTCTCCCGGCTGCCGGTGGACACCCTGAAGATCGACCGCGCGTTCGTCACCGATATGACGGCGGGGCCGGAGGGCCTGGCCCTGGTGTCGACGATCATCAGCCTCGCGCATTCGCTGAAGCTCACCGTGGTGGCGGAGGGAGTGGAAACGGAAGAGCAGTCGCGCCTGCTCAGGCTGCTCGGCTGCAACGAGATGCAGGGCTTCCTCATCAGCAAGCCGGTGCCGGCGGAGCTCTTCGAGACGAGGTTCCTGGCCCAGCCTGCCGGCTGAGGATCTCCGGTGGCGGACGCCCTCCGCCATCCGGAAGCCGGCGGGCCCCCAGGGGGCCCGGCCAGCGTCGTGGCCCCCATGTTGCTCCCCGTGGTTTCCAGCCGAGGTGGAGCAGATGGCATCCAGGGTGCCTACATCAAGCTGGTGGGAGCGCAAACGGGCGGTGGGACCGTGCCGTCCCGTTTGAAACATTTACAGCGGAGATCGGAGGCGGAGTGCTTCTTTACAAGAAGGTCCTGATCGTCGGCGGCCTGGTGGGAGCTGCTTCGGCGGCTGCCTGGGGCGTCTATCGGCTGACCTCCGGGGAGCCCGCGCCGGCGTTCCGCTTCACGACCGTGAGCCGCGGAGCCATCCAGGCCCTCGTCTCCTCGACCGGCACGCTCCAGGCCGTCACGACCGTGAGCGTCGGAACCCAGGGCTCCGGGCAGGTATCGGCGCTCCTCGTCGACTTCAACGACCAGGTGAAGAAGGGCCAGCCTCGCGCGGATCGACCCGACCATCGCCCGGCAGGGGGTGGCGGACGCCCAGGCGAACCTGGAGAGAGTCCAGGCGCAGGCGGGCCAGGCCAGGAGCGATCAGAACCGGAACCGTGCGCTGTCGACCGCGGGGCTCATCGCGGGGAGTGCCCTCGAGCAGGGGGGCTCGACGCAGAAGGTGGCGGATGCCACGGTGAGGTCGGCCGCCGTGGCCCTGGAGAGGGCGAAGCAGAACCTCTCATTCACTTCGATCTACGCGCCCATCGACGGCGTCGTCGTCGAGCGCAACGTCAACCTCGGGCAGACCGTCGCCGCGAGCCTCTCCGCTCCGCAGCTCTTCCTGATCGCGAACGACCTCTCGCGGATGCAGATTCTGGCGCTGGTGGGGGAGAGCGACATCGTGAGGATCAGGCAGGAGCAGGCCGTGACGTTCACGGTCCAGGCGATGCCGGGGCAGAAGTTCTCGGGCTCCGTGCAGCAGGTCCGCCTGCAGTCGACGACGGCGGACAACGTCGTGAACTACACGGTCGTCGTGACGCTCGAGAATCCCGGAGGGAAGCTCCTCCCCGGAATGACGGCCCGCGTCGACTTCCTCGTGAAGTCGGCCGAGAACGTCCTCAGGGCGCCGAACGCGGCCCTGCGCTACAAGCCGAGCGACGACGTCCTCGCCCGCTTCGGGACGAAGGAGGCCTCCCCGAAAGAGGGACCGGCGACCGGAGGCACCCCCGCCGCGGGCGCCGGGGCCGGGGTGGGCAGCGCGCGCACCCGCCGGGCCGAAGGGGGCGCCTCCGGCAGCGGCCGCGGCACGCTCTACACGCTGGACCCGAAGGAGAAGCTCCAGGCGGTGCGCGTGAAGACCGGCGTCACTGACGGCCTTTTCACCGAGGTCGAGGGGAAGGGCGTGACGGAGGGGATGAAGGTCATCGACGGCCTCGTCGCGGCCTCGAGCACCCCCGCGGCGGCCGCCGCCAACCCCATGGGCGGCCAGCAGCAGCAGGGCGGCCGGGGCCGGCCCGGCGGCGGCTTCTGAGGGCCGCGGCGATGGGCGAGGTCGTCATCCAGACGGACAAGATCACGAAGACCTACGTGACGGGGACGAACGAGGTGCACGCCCTCCGCGAGGTGGACCTGACGGTGACGAAGGGGGAGCTGGTGGCCATCATGGGGACGTCGGGCTCCGGCAAGTCGACCCTGATGAACATGCTGGGGTGTCTCGACACGCCGACCTCGGGCTCCTACACCCTCGACGGCGTGCGGGTCGACGGGCTCGGGAAGAACGAGCTCGCCGCGATACGCAACCAGAAGCTCGGGTTCGTCTTCCAGGGGTTCAACCTGCTGGCGCGGACGAGCGCCCTCGAGAACGTCGAGCTGCCGATGCTCTACGACCGCCGGGGCCTGAAGCGCGACATCCGCGCCCTCGCCGTCGCGGCGCTCGAGCGGGTCGGGCTCGGCGACCGGATGGAGCACCCGCCGAACGAGCTGTCGGGCGGCCAGCAGCAGCGGGTCGCCATCGCCCGGGCCCTCGTGACCGAGCCGGCGCTCGTCCTGGCCGACGAGCCGACGGGGAACCTCGACTCGCGGACGTCCGTGGAGGTCATGGCGCTCTTTCAGGAGCTGAACGCGGGAGGGAAGACGATCGTCGTCGTCACGCACGAGCCCGACATCGCCGTCTACGCGACGCGCGTCGTCCGGATGAAGGACGGCCGGATCTTCAGCGACGAGCCGGTCGCGAGCCGGCGCGACGCGGCCCGGGACCTCGAAGAGCTGGACCGGAACGCGGCGTGAACCTCCTCATCCTCTTCCGCCTCGCCATGCAGAGCATCCTCAGGAACCGGACGCGGGCGGCGCTGACGATGCTCGGGATCGTCATCGGCGTCGCCGCCGTGATCGTCATGGTCGCGGTCGGCTACGGGGCCCGGTCGCGGATCCGCGAGCAGATCGGCAACCTCGGCACGAACATGATCGTCATCACGCCGGGGGCGAGCACGACCGGCGGCGTGAGCCAGGGCGCCCAGGCCTTCGCGACCCTGACCGTTGCCGACGCCGAGAAGATCCGCAGCCAGTCGCAGACGGTCGTGGCCGTGTCCCCGGTCCTCGCCCTGCGCAGCCAGGTCCTCGCGCCCGGAGGCAACTGGCGGACGTCGATCAACGGCGTCGACACGGACTACCAGACGATCCGGGACTGGCAGACGGACTCGGGCTCGTTCTTCGGGCCCGAGGACGTCCGGGCGGCCCGAAGCGTCGCCGTCCTGGGCCGCACGGTCGCGCAGCGGATCTTCGCCGGGAGCGACCCCGTGGGGCAGGAGATCCAGATCGCCGCGCTCCGGTTCCTGGTGATGGGCGTCCTCGCTCCAAAAGGGCAGACCGCGAGCGGAAGCGATTCCGACGACGTGATCCTCGTCCCCTACACGACGGCGGCGACCCGCCTCACGGGGAGGCCGCGCATCCCGCAGATCCTCGTGAGCACGGCTTCTCAGGGCGAGATCCCCGCGGCGCAGGAGGAGATGCGGGTCCTCCTTCGCGAGTCCCATCGCCTGAGCGGAGACGACGACGACGACTTCACAGTCCGCAACCAGACCGACCTGGCCACCGCGGCCGAGAGCAGCACGCGGGTGATGACGCTCCTGATGGCGGCCATCGCGTCGATCTCCCTGCTCGTGGGCGGCATCGGCATCATGAACATCATGCTGGTCTCCGTCACCGAGCGGACGCGGGAGATCGGCATCCGGCTCGCGATCGGCGCCCGCGGCGCCGACGTCCTGATCCAGTTCCTCGTCGAGAGCATCGTGATGGGCGCCCTCGGTGGCGTCGTCGGCCTCGTCCTCGGCTTCACCGGCGCGAAGGTCCTGGCGTACTTCACCGGGTGGGAGACGGTCATCTCTCCGCTCGTCATGGTCGGCGCCGTCGGATTCTCCGGAGCGGTGGGGGTCTTCTTCGGCTTCTACCCGGCGCGGAAGGCGGCGGCCCTGAACCCGATCGAGGCGCTGAGATACGAGTGAAGGCCGTCCACGGCGACGGGGTGCTGGCACGCAACGTGCGAAATCCCCTTCGGAAAGGCAGGGAAACAGCATGGACACCATCCTCATCGTCGTCGTTCTGATCCTCCTCTTCGGTGGCGGCGGCTACTACTGGCACGGCCGGCGCGGGTAGTCGCCCCATCCGTGGACGTCCCCGTGCAGATGACCGAGCGGCCGTCCCGGCCTCCCGTCCACATTCGCGCCGTCGGTCGGGCGCTTCCCGCGAACTTCGTCGACCAGGAGAGCCTCACCGCCGCCCTGCGCGAGGCGTGGGGCGGCGTCCACTTCAATCCCGAGCGGCTCGAGGAGCTCCACCGGTCCGTCCAGGTCGAGGGGCGATACGTGGCGCTGCCCCTCTGGGCGTATCGGGAGCTCACCACGTTCGCTCGCCGCAACGAGGCGTGGATCCGGGCGGCGGTCGACCTCGGCGAAATGGCGATCCGGGACGCGCTCGGGCAGGCCGGGCTCTCGCCCGCCGACGTGGACCACATCGTCTTCGTCACGACGACGGGGGTCGCGACGCCGAGCATCGACGCGCGGCTGGTGAACCGGCTCGGCTTCCGGCGCGAAATCCGGCGGACGCCCCTGTTCGGCCTGGGCTGCGTCGGCGGAGCCGCGGGGCTCGCGCGCGCTTCGGACCTTCTCGCCGCAGTCCCGGGCCAGGTCGCCGTCGTCCTCTCCGTGGAGCTCTGCTCGCTCACGCTCCAGCTGGCGGACCTCTCGATCGCCAACATCATCGCGTCGGGCCTCTTCGGCGACGGCGCGGCCGCCGTCGTCCTGACGGGGGAGGGGCGTGATCCGGGAGGCTCGGGGAGCGGTCCCGCCATCGCCGCGACGGGGTCGGCGTTCTACCCCGATACGGAACGGGTCATGGGGTGGGACGTCGTCGACTCGGGTTTCAAGGTCGTCCTCTCGGCGCAGGTGCCGGAGCTGGTGCGCCAGAACGTTCGCGACGACGTGGACGAGTTCCTGGCGATGAGCGGACACGACCGTGCCTCGATCCGGCACTGGGTCGCCCACACGGGCGGGCCGAAGGTGCTTCAGGCGTTCGAGAGCGCGCTGGAGCTGCCGGAGGCCGCCCTCGCGCGCTCGTGGAAGTCGCTGAAGGAAGTCGGGAACCTCTCCTCCGCGTCGGTGCTCTTCGTCCTTGCGGACCTCCTCGCGTCGGGCGAGCCGGCGGAGGGGGACCTCGGGCTCCTGATGGCGATGGGCCCGGGCTTCTGCTCCGAGCTGGTCCTCCTGCAGTGGTAGAGGGCGGAAAGAGTGAATGAGCTTCGGGAAGAGATCCTCGCCGAGATACGCAGGACCGTGGCCGTCGACCTGGAGTTCCCGGGCCCGGTCGAGATGCATCACGGCCTCTCGACGGACCTCCAGATCGACTCGATGGGCGCCATCGTCCTTGCCGTCGCGCTCGAGGACCGCTTCCGGGTGAAGCTGACGGGCATAGAGGCCGGCTCCGTCGTTTCCGTCGACGATCTCGTCGGGGTCGTCGAGCGGGAGGTCCGGAAGGACCGGGCTTCGGGAGCGCCGCAGGACGGGGAGGAGGCCGGAGGCATGAACGGGCCCCGCCTCCCGATTCCGAAACACAGGACCGTCAACGAGGCCCTCGCGGCGAGCGCGGCGAGCGACGCCGGCCTCACCTTCGTGGATCTCGCGGAACGCGAGACCTTCATCCCGTACGGCGAGATTCACGCGCGTGCCCGAAGGACGGCCGGGGCGCTCAGGGCTCGCGGGGTCGAGACCGGGGACCGGGTCGCTCTCGTCTTCCCGACGTCGCCCGGGTTCGTCGACGCGTTCTTCGGCGTGCTTCTGGCCGGGGCCGTGCCGGTTCCGCTCTACCCGCCCGTGCGGCTGGGGCGGCTCGCCGAGTACCACGTCGCCACGTCGAGAATGATCATCGCGGTTCGCGCGCGGCTCGTCCTGGCCGACGCCGCGACCCGCAAGCTTCTCGGCCAGGCGATCGAATCGTCCCGTCCTTCGCTGGGGTGCCTGACCCTGGAGGAGCTTGGCGAGGGCGGCGCGCACGAGGCGGTCATCGGGTCCGGGGCGTTCGGGCTGATCCAGTTCTCGTCGGGATCGACGGCGAGCCCGAGGCCCGTCGCCCTTTCTCACGAAAGCCTTCTGGCGCAGCTCGCGGCCCTCCGATTTCTCCTCCCGGCCGAGGAGGGCGCCCCGCAGAAGGGCGTCTCCTGGCTGCCGCTCTACCACGACATGGGCCTCATCGGCTGTCTCCTTCAGGCCGTCTTCTACCCGGCTCCGCTCGTCCTGATTCCGCCCGAGCTCTTTCTGGCCAGGCCCGCGCTCTGGCTCCGGGCGATCGCCCGCCACCGGGCCACGATCTCCGTGGCGCCGAGCTTCGCCTACGCGCTCTGCGGCAGACGGGTGCGGGACGAGGAGCTGGCCGGGGCCGACCTCTCCAGCTGGCGGCTCGCTCTCTGCGGGGCCGAGCCGGTGTCGCCGGACTCTCTCGAGCACTTCGCCAGGCGTTTCGAGCCGTTCGGGTTCGACCGGCGCACCCTGCGCCCGGTCTACGGCCTCGCCGAGGCCTCCCTCGCCGTCACCTTCACCCCCGGGGGGCGTGAGGTGAAGGCGCTTCGCGTCGACCCCGTGCGACTGGCCGCCACGGGCGAGGCGGTGGACGGCACGCGGGCGATCGCGTCGGTCGGGGCCCCCGTGCCGGGGACCGACGTCGAGGTCCGGACCCCGGACGGCCGGGTTGCCGGGGAGCGCCGGGTCGGGCGGATCTTCGTTCGAGGGCCGTCCGTCATGACGGGGTACTTCGGCCTTCCCGAGATCACCAGGACCGTCCTGACGAGAGGGTGGCTGGACACGGGAGACCTGGGATTCGTCGCCGGCGGCGAGCTCTACGTCTGCGGCCGCGAGAAGAACGTCATCGTGATCCGGGGAGCGAACCACCTGCCGCACGAGTTCGAGGAGTGCCTCGCCGGAGTCCAGGGGGTTCGCGCCGGGTGCGCGGTGGCGGTCGGCTTCGTCCCGGAAGGGGAGGACGGCGAGCAGCTGCTCGTCCTGACCGAGCGCGCCCGGGACGGCGGAAAGGTGGATGGCGACGCATCGGCGGCCGACAGGATTCGCGGCGCGATCCTCGCGCACACCGGGATCCGCCCCCACACCGTCCGTCTCCTGGCCCCGGGCACGATTCCCCGGACCTCCAGCGGGAAGCTCCGGCGCAACGAGGCGTTGCGCCGCTTCCTCGCGGGAGAGCTGAACCCGCCTGCGCGGGTCACCCGCCTGCGCATCTTCGTCGAGGTCGTCCGCTCCGCCCTCGCCTTCGCGAGGGCCCGGCGCGGCCTGGGCGCCGCCCGGCAGGCGGGAGGGGCCGTTTCCTGAGGTCGGCAGCGACTCCCTCCCTCAGAGGAACACTCCTGGCAGATACGCACCCTCCGCCGAGGTGAGAGCCTCGGCGGAGGGTGGGTCGCGCTCTGTCCGGGGAGGGTTCGGGAGCCGACGGGTTTGCAGGAGGCGGGTCAGCCCGGTCGACCGCGGAACGCGACCCAGGCCAGAACGACGGCGAAGATGACGAGGACGACGCGCGCGACGCCCATCATCCGGGAATGGGCGACGGGCCGCGTCTTTCCGGGCTTGAGGCCCGTGACGGCCGCGATCGCGGCGATGGCGACGGCGAGGCCGAGCAGGAAGAGCCAGTTCACGACGTCACTCCATCCGCCGGCACGCGGGCTTCAGGCCAGGAGCGCGTGCCGACGCACGAGCTCACGACTTGCGCGAAACGAGAAAGCCGACGAGAAGCCCGACCCCGAAGGCGGCCACGGTCACGATGGCGGTGTTGTCGTCCGCGTAGGTCGTGACGCGCTCGGTGGCGATTCCGACCTTCTTGCGCGCGGATTCCATGTAGGCGCGGGCGCGGTCGGCAGCCGCCTGGGCGTTCGCGCCGAATTCCTCCACGGCGCCCTGGCCGCGCGAGACCGCGTCGTCGAAGAGTTTCTTGGCGTCGTCCCCGGTCTTGTGGAGATCGCGAGCGCTCTTCTTGACCTGTTCCTCGACGCCCGGGCTGTAGATGGTATCCATTGGGATCCTCCTGCCTCCAGCAACGCAACCTCCATGCCGCCGCCCCCACCACCGTTCCCGCTTCGGCGATCCGGGCTTCGTCGCGTTCTGCTGGCCGGCTCCCGGAAACATCGCGAACCGGACGGGCCTCATCGGCCTGAGGCCTGCCTCTGTTTGCCACGCCGCCAGATCGTTCACGGCGAGCGTGCCGGACGCGCTCGTGAGCGCGAAGTAGAGGTCCGCGAGGGCGCCGACCTGGTCGTCCTGGCGGATCGAGGACGGCGTGAACAGCTCCTGGATCACCAGGATGCCGCCGGGCCGCAGGGCACGCGCGGCCCGCCGGATGACGTCGCGGCTCTCCGAGGCCTCGAAATGGTGCAGGAGGTTCGAGACGAAGACGAGGTCGAAGGACTCGACGCCGAGATCGTCGGTGCGCGCGTCTCCGGCGCGAAGCCGCACGCGGTCTCCGCGTCCCTCCCTCGCGAGCATCGGCGCGGCCTGCTCCACGGCTTCGGGAAGGTCGAGGATCTCGGCGTGGAGGCCGGGATGCCGGTCGCAGAGCGCGCCGGAGAAGAGGCCGTGGGAGCCGCCGAGGTCGAGCATGGACCGGGCACCCCTCGGGAGCGGAGTTCTCGAGGCCACCTCCCGGACGAGGATGGACGCCAGGGAGCGCATCCCGCGCTGGTAGAGAGCCCACTCCGAGGCGGGCATTCCGGTGTGGATGTCGAGCGGTCGGCCCGAGCGGACGAAGCTCTCCAGGCCGCCGATCCAGCTCCACTCCACGAACCGGAAGAGCAGGCTGTCGTGGAGCGAGTGCGCGCTTGCCGGGAGCAGCCACTTGCGGGCGTCCGGCGTGAGGGCGCAGCCATTGCCGGCCACCGTCCGGACGTACCCGGTCGCCTCGAGAACGCCGAGGAGCTTTGCCGTGGCCCGCTCGTCGGTACTGCAGCGCACCGCGACCTGGGCCGGAGTCAGGGCGGAAGAGGCGAGGGCCTCGAAGAGCCCGAGCTTCGCCGCCACCATGAGAGCCTGGGACAGGATCAGGGTGCTGTGGGTCTCGAGGAGGGGACGGGGACCGATTCCGAGGAGCACGGCCGCACGTTCGCGAAGGCCTTCCCCGATCGGGCCAATCCTCACGGCGCTTCCTTCCGCGGCGCGCCGCTGACTCGTTTGGGGCCCGCCTTCTTCTTCGTCCGCTCGTTCGTCAGGTGGTCCAGCTCGCGGTCGAATCCGGGCAGGATCGATTGGAAGAAGGCATTCCCGATCAGCCGAACGGCGATCTGCCAGCCGCTCGTGTCCGGCTGGTCGAGGCGCCCGGAGACGGTGGCGACCGTCACGACCTGTTTCCTCTCGCGGTTTCTGAGGAGCCCCGCGACGCCTCCGACCAGCATCTCGTAGAGCTTCCGGAAGGCCGACTTGTCCTTGTCCTGCCTCCGGTCGTAGACGTCCATTCCCTTGAAGAGCGGCTTGACGTAGCCCTCGATGTTGCCGTCCCGGGCCTTCAGCTCGGAGTAGAACGAGAAGGAGCCGGCCACCACGTCGAACTTCCCGTAGGACCGGAGCAGGTCGTTCATGAGCGTCATGTTCGTGCTCTCGATCCGCAGGTTCAGGTCGAAGTCGGGGCTGGTGGCGCCCTCCCGGAAGGATCCCGTCAGCCGGGTCTCTCCGCTGCCGAGGAACCGTCCGCGGACGTCGTAGCGCGCACGGGCCCCCGAGGCGTGGTTGCCGAGGTTCGAGATGGAGCCCTCGAGCCGTGAAAAGTACGCGCGAAACCCAGGGTCCTTCTCGCGATTCACGAAGCCGAGCTCGCTCGACGAGATCAGGGCCTCGTCCAGCCGGATGGCCCACTCCGGGTCTGGCGGCGAGGCCTCCTTCGCTTTCGCCGCCGTCCGGACGGGCGGGGGCGGCGCGGCGGCAGGCGGCTGGGCGGAGCCGGTCTTCGCCTGCAGGTAGTCCAGCTTCACGCCCGAGAGCGAGAGCTTCGAGAGACGCAGGTTCCGCACCGCCGGGGACGTTTCCAGGTCTCCGGCGGCGGATAGGGTCCCGCCCGCGAGAACGAAGGACGTGTGCGAGCGGACCGGCAGGGAGAGCGCGTCGAGCGGAACCGCGTCGAGGTGAAACAGCGCATGAAAGCCCGGGTAGGGCTCGGCCAGGAAGTTGGCGTGTCCGTCGAGGACGCCGCGGCCCGACCCGAAGAGCGTGGCCTCTGCGTGAACGGGCGACGGATACACGTCGGGCTTCGACTTGACGTTCCGGATGTCATTCGCCCTCATCCGCAGAGACGTCAGGCGAATGGGACGCGCCGCGTCGGCGTCGACGTACGTGACCGTCCCGTCCTCCACCCGGAAGAGGTCGATCTTGAGCGGAGTGACCTCCTGCAGTGCCTCCTGCCATCCCCGCTCGTTCACGGGGACGCCATCCTTCACTTCCTCCCGGAGCTGGATGAGGTTCATGTGGACGCTGGGCCGCTGGAGGAGGACATCCCCCACGAGGCGGGCCGACAGGAGCGCGCGCCAGTGGACGCTCGTCGTCAGGCGCTCGATCTGGAGAACCGGGGGCTCGGGGTGAGCCTTCTGCCTCACGGTCAGCCCCTCGAGCGCCACCGAGAACGAGAAGACGTGAACCCGGAGCTTCGGAAGGCGGACGTCGTAGCCCTGGAGCCTGTCGTTCATCCGGCGCTCGATGCTCCGGCGAAGGGGCTCGTCCACGAAGAACGACGCCACGAAGACGAGGAGGATCAGCGAGAGAGCGACCACGAGCGGACGCCTCGCGAAGCGCAGGGCGCGGGGCACTTTCTTCATCTCGGAGCGCAGATCTTTCACGCGTCCTGTGGCGCAAGGGCCATGCCAGCCGCCGCTCAGTCCTGACCGGGCCCGCCGCCTTCGACGTCCTCCAGGTTGCCGTTCGCGGGCCCGTTGACCACGTTCCCGAGGCGATCGAATCGGGAGCCGTGGCAGGGACAGTCCCACGTCTTCTCGAGGGGATTCCAGCTCACGAGGCCTCCGAGGTGCACGCAGACGGCGGAGCATTCGTGGAGGACGCCGGCGTGGTCCCTGTAGGCGGCGATCTTGCGGGCTCCCCGCCGGAGGATCGCCCCTTCTCCGCGGCGCACCTCGTCGGCCGTGCCCTTGTCGCCGGGCGTCACCCAGTCGGCGTACTGCGCGAGAACGTTCGCGTTCTCCCTGGCGAAGTCCGCGGCGGCGCCGAGCGTCAGTCGCGTGGGGTCGTAGACCTTCAGCCAGTCGTGATCCCGACCCTCGACCAGCGCGGAGAGCAGGATTCCGGCGATCGTCCCGTGCGTCATGCCGTTCCCGGAGTCTCCCGTGGCGATGAAGACGTTCTGGTCGCCCGGATTGCGGCCGATGAAGGCCAGGGAATCGACCGACTCCATAACCTGGCCGGACCACCGGTAGGCGATCGAGTCGATCGGGAACCTCTCGCGGGTCCACTCCTCGAGCCGCGCGAACCGCTCCGGGGCGTCGTGCGCCTGCCCGGTCTTGTGATCGCCGCCTCCGACGATCAGGAGCTGGGTCGCGGGTGAGCCGGCGATGCCGGCCAGCCGGACGTAGTGATACGAAGCCTTCGAGGCGGACTGCGATTCCGCGTCCTCGCAGGTGTCCCAGTAGAGGGCGCGCGGCGCCACTCCGGCCGGGATCCGGGCGCCGATCACGTAGGTCCGGTAGGCGGCCTGCTTCGTGTGGATCGCGAAGCGGTCGTTCACGGGGCTGTTCGTCGCGACGACGACGGCGGTCGCTCGGACCGTTCCTCCCTCGGCCAGGACACGCGCAGGAATCCCGTCCTCGACGGCGGTGACGTGGGTGCCGGTGCAGATCTCGCCGCCGGCCTTCCGGAAGGCGGCCGCCAGTCCGGCCATGTAGTGCAATGGATGGATCTGGGCCTGGTCGGGGAAGCGCAGGGCCGGACCGGTGTCGAAAGTCGCGAATGGAGCGCAGGGAACTCTCTCGACGCCCGTGAGCCCGGCGCGATGGACCGCGGCGAGCTCCAGGTCCAGGACGCCCGGGTCACCCCCGGGTGGGACGAAGAGGTAGCCGTCGAGCCGCTCGAACTCGCAGGCGCCGCCGATCTCGGACGCCATCGCCTCGATCCAGGCGATCGCCGCGGTGTGGCTCGCCGCGGCGACGCGCGCGCCGCTCTCGCCGTGGAGCCTCTCGAGCTCGGTGTAGCGGGCGCCGAGGACGGCGCTGAGGTGTGCGGTCGTCCGCTCGGTCTCGCCGCCGGCGACGGGGCCGTCGTCGAGGACGAGGACCTTTCGCCCGGAGCGCTGGAGCGCGAGGGCCGTCGTCAGGCCCGCGATGCCGGCGCCGACGACGCACACGTCGGCGACGTGGTCTCCCGCGAGCGGTTTCCCTTCCGCGATCCGCGCCGTTCCCATCCAGAACGAGCGGCTGCTGCCCGAGTGCCTGTTCATGGGTGGGTTCCTCGTCCTGGTGCCATGGAGCACCTCCGTTAGGTGAAAGTGACCGCAAGGACGAAGCCAGAGTGGGACCTTCAGGGCCGATCGGGTCTCAGCGGCCCTTCGTGGCTCGCTCCTTGCTAATCGTTCTGGCGTGGTTCTCGTGCAGGCGTTCCTCAGCCTCCTCAGCCCCAGCGGCGACCGTCCGCGGCACGGGAGGGGTAGCTGCGGGAAAACCACGCTCTCGAGGAGGCTCCCGTGAAGACGACGAAAGAGAAACCGCCGGCCATCGGAACCGGCCCGGTGCACCCCGAATCCCTCAGGGACGTTCCGCTCGGAGATCTGCTCTCGGGCATCACGGATCGCGTGAAGCTCCTGGTCGTCGGGGAGGTCGCGCTCGCCAAAGCGGAGATCAGGTCCGACGTGAAATCCGAGATCGCGATGGTCCGGGGCCTCGGCATCGCCGCCGTCTGCGCGCTCCTGGGACTCAACATGCTTCTCGTCGCCGCCGTCTTCGCGCTCACCGCGGTCGTTCCCGGATGGGCGGCCGCCCTCATGGTGGGTGCTCCCTTCCTCGTCCTGGGGATCGTGGTGGGAGCGATCGGGTGGGCCCGGCGCGTAGCGAAACCGCTCGAAGCCAGCAGGGCCAGCTTGAAGGAGGACCTCGAATGGATGAAGAACCGACTGGCGTAGGACCGGAGCGCGCCGCTGCGAAGGTCGAGGAGACGCCTGCCGTTCAGGTCAGCCGCCTGCGGACCGAGATCGACGCGACGCGCGACGAGCTGGGCACGTACATCTCGGAGCTCGATCGGCGCCGGCACGAAGCTCTCGATCTGAAGCTCCAGGCGAAGAGGCACCCGGCGCTGGCCCTCGGGGCCGGGGTCGCGATCCTCGGAGCGGTGGCCGGAGGCCTCGCGATGGCCATTCGCGCCCGGAGGCACGAAGCAGCCGGCCGGGAGCTGCGACGGAAGGCGAGGCGAGGCGCCTCTCCCGCGCCCGCCGCGCGCGCGGATCCGGGCTGGATGTTCCGGATCTTTCTGAAGGCGGCCGTGCCGATCGGAATCGCGGTGGTGACGAGGCTCCTGAGCCATCGTGCGAAGCCGCGGCGGCCCGCCGCCGGAAGGGCGGATGGTCTCCGGGACTTCCCGGACCCTCCTCGCTACGGCGTTCGTCCCGCTCCTCTTGCGCACAGGTGAGAAGGCGGGTGAGATGAAGGACTTCGGTCTGTCGGTAGCGACCAACTTCGACGACGGACTCCTCGACGCGCTTTCCGGGTATCCGGTCACGGAGATCTTCGGCAAGCTCGCGTCCGATGCCGTCGGCGGAGGCCGGGCATCCTTCACGCTCCCGCCGCTGCCGCGCAGGCGATTCGAGCGCCACGTCGCGAAGGCGAAAGCGAAGGGAATCGGCTTCAACTACCTGCTGAATCCCGCGTGCATGGACAACCGCGAGTTCACGAGGCAGGGCCAGCGCGAGATCGAGGCGCTGCTGGCCTATGTCGAGAGCGCCGGGGTCAGCGCGGTGACGATCTCGCTTCCGTCCCTCCTTCCGGTGATCAAGAAGCGCCACCCCGGGCTCAAGGTCCGGGTGGGCGTGTACGCCAGGGTCGATGGGGTCACGAAGGCGAGGTACTGGGAGGACGAGGGCGCGGACTGCATCACGCTCGAATCGCTCAGCGTCAATCGCGACTTCCGCCTCCTCGCCGCTCTCCGAAAGGCGCTGAAGATCGAGCTGCAGCTGATCGTGAACGCCAACTGCCAGCTCTTCTGCCCGCTCTCCGGCCAGCACATGGTGAACCTCTCCCACGCGTCGCAGAAGGGGCATGCGTCGCGTGGCTTCCTGCTCGACTGGTGCGTGATGAAGTGCTCGTACGACAAGCTGAAGGACCCGGCTCAGTACCTGCGCTCCGAGTTCATCCGGCCGGAAGACCTCGGGCTCTACCGGGACCTCGGCTACGACTCCTTCAAGGTGCTGGAGCGGGGCGCCCCGACCCCGGTCCTCGCGAAGAGGGTCAAGGCCTATAGCGAGGGACGCTACGAGGGAAACCTGCTCGACCTCATACAGCCGTTCGGGTACAGGGAAAAGCGCGACGTCTCGCCACTGGCAGACCTGGCCGGCAAGCTGAAGTACTTCTTTCGGCCGCAGTCGGTCCGGCTGTCGAAGCTCCTGAAGCTGAAGGAGGTCGCCTCGCGGCGAGGGATGCTCGAGCCGCTGGCGGGCGAGCCAGTCTGCATAGACAACAGGCAGCTGACGGGCTTCCTGCAGGGATTCCAGGGCCGGGACTGCCGCTCCGCGGACTGCTCCGCCTGTGGATGGTGCGCCTCGTACGCCAGGAAGGCGGTACGGGTCGACGAGGTCTACCGGGCCGAGCTGATGAAGCTCTACGAGGAGGTGTTCGCCGACATGACTTCGGGTGCGATGTGGGGAATTCGAGGAACGGCTTCGGAAACAGGAAAGGGGACTGGGAAATGATGCGAAATCGAATCGGGTTCTTCGTCGTCGCTGGTGCGGGAGCCCTGGCGATCGCCTTCGCCGTTCACGGCGAATCCACGAAGGTCGTCTCGAGCTACGGACCCGTCAACCAGGACGTGAACTTCCGCCAGATCAAGGCGGACCGCCTCGCCGTGAAGGCCGAGCGGGCCAAGGCTCATGCGGCGCTGCTCGCCTCGAGATACGACCTGAAGAAGGCGTCGGGAGATGCCCTCATGTCGGGCGGGAAGGCGGTGCCGACGGGTCCGACGGCCCGTCTGGCCGGCACGTGGGAGCAGCTCGACAAGATGACCCCCGAGCAGATCAGGGAAAAGGGGCTCTTCCCGTACCTTCCGCTTCCGTTCCCTGATCACGCCGAAGGGGGAATGCTCTTTCCGAAGATGACGATCGACGTCCTCCCTCGACTGACGCGCTTCGATCTCGATTTCGATCTGCCCGAGCAGTTCCTGCCGGACAAGGCACCCCCGATCTACCTGACGACGCGGCCGGACCTCGGCGACGTGTCGCAGGGCAAGGTCATCACGCTCGAGAACTACTACGAGATCTTCAACGGCCTCCTGAACCCCAAGCAGCTCGAGGGGCTCCGCCTGCTCCTGACCCAGTTCCCGCAGCAGCAGTTCAACTCCACCGAGGACAGGCGGACGGACCGGGCCGACGGCATGATCGGCGTCACCTGTTTCGACTGCCACGTCAACGGGCACACCAACAAGGCGACGCATCTCGTCGGCGACATCCGCCCGCAGGAGTTCCGGCACCGGATCAACACGCCGTCGCTTCGCGGCGTGAACGTTCAGCGTCTCTTCGGCTCGCAGCGCGCCCTGAAGACGGTCGAGGACTTCACCGAATTCGAGCAGCGCGCGGCCTATTTCGACGGGGACCACGCCATGGCCGCCAAGAAGGGCGTGAACGTGCTCGAGAGGGGCTCCCAGGTTCACTTCATGTCCGAGTTCATGGCGATCCTCGACTTTCCTCCCGCTCCGAAGCTGGACATCTACGGAGAGCTGGATGCGAAGGCCACGCCTTCCGAGGCGAGGGGCCAGGCCCTCTTCGCGGGAAAGGCGCGGTGCTCCACGTGCCACCCCGCTCCCTACTACACCGACAACAGCATGCACAACCTGAGGGCGGAGCGGTTCTACAAGCCGACGCTCGCGGGCGGCATGATGATGGCGCACGACGGGCCCATCAAGACGTTCCCCCTCCGCGGCATCAAGGACTCGCCTCCGTATCTGCACGACGGGAGGTGCCTGACGCTCGAGGACACGGTGGAGTACTTCAACCTCATCCAGCAGCTACGCCTGACGGCACCGGAGAAGAAGGACCTGGTGGCCTTCCTCCGTTGCCTGTAGGGAGAGCTGTTGGTCTTGGCGCGCCCCAGCCCTGATCGTAGGTGCCGGCAATCTCGGGCCCCTTCCGAGACTGCCGGCTTGGCCGTTCAGCAGTGAACGTGACCCAGGAGAGCATAGGCAATGAAGAAGATGACGATCGTCGAGATCAACCCTCCGCCCAGCTTCCACGAGATCAAGCTGGCGAGACAACCACGGCCTGGACCTTCCATGTCGGCCCTCCTTCATCCGCTCGGTGCAAGCGGCGCGCCAGAAGGCCGCGGTGGACCGGAGCCGGGCTGGCAGGAAGGTTGCTGGCCTGGGCTGGAGGAGGATTCATGGCCAGGCTCTGGAGCGGACATGTGATCTTCCTCGAGACTGCGTGAAGCGATTCGGTAACAAGACGGAGGACCAATGAAAGCACTGATCGTAAGCGCCGATGGTTTCGAAGACTCCGAGCTGCTGGTGCCATATTACCGGCTCAAGGAGGCCGGAATCGAAGTGACGGTGGCCTCCCTGAGCCGCGGCGTCATCAAGGGCAAGCACGGTTACGAAGTGGCCGTGGACAAAGCCCTGGATGAGGCGAGTGCCGACGACTACGCGATCCTCGTCCTGCCGGGGGGAGCCGCTCCCGCCGTGGTGAGAAAGGAGGCGAAGGCGCTGGAGATAGCGCGGTCGTTTTTCGCCCTCGACAAGCCGGTCGTCGCAATCTGCCACGGTCCGCAGATCCTGATCAGCGCCGGCCTGCTACAGGGCCGACGCGCTACCTGCTACGTGTCGGTGGCCGACGAGCTGAAGGCGGCCGGCGCGCGCTACGAGGACCAGGAGGTCGTCGTGGACGGCAAGCTCGTCACGTCGCGACAACCGGCGGACCTTCCAGCGTTCATGCGCGAGACCATGAGACAGACCGGCCTCTGAAGGTCCGTTCCGGACGAAGGACGACGCCTCTCCCAACGCGGCTTCCGGGGGCGAGGCGAGATCGGAAGGGAAGCAGGAAAGGGCGTCAGGCATGGCCGTGCTCAGGGAAGTGGCGGACGAGGAGCGCGTGCACGCCGGGGAGTTCCTCAGGGTTCTGCACGAGCTGGCCCCCGACGAAGCGAAGTTCTATGCCGATGGCGCTAAGGAAGTCGAAGACAAGATCAAGAAGAACTGAGGGGCGAAGCCCTCGTGTTTCGGCGCCGGATCCAGGCGCTCCTCCGACAGGAGATATCGAGATCATGAGCTCCGCGAAATCGCTGACCGTCCTTCAGCTGAACGACAGCCACGCCAATTTCGATCTGCACCAGGAGGTCTTCTGGGAGGGCGGGCGGGCCGTCTATCGGCCGGCGGGCGGATACGCCCGCATCGCCGCAGTCGTAAAGGAGGTCCGGGCTGCGAATCCGGGGGGCACGCTCTTCTGCGACTGCGGCGATACCTTCCACGGAACGTATCCGGTAATGGAGACCCGGGGAGCCGCGCTGGTTCCCGTCCTGAACGCGCTGGGGCTGGACGCCATGACGGCTCATTGGGAGTTCGCCTACGGCCCCGGGGCCTTCAAGGAGCTGGCCGCGGAGCTCAGCTTCCCGATGCTGGCGATGAACGTCTACGACAAGGAGACCAGAGCTCGGCCGTTTCCACCCTACAGGGTCGTGGAGCGTGGAGGCTGTCGCGTCGGACTCGCCGGCATCGCCTCCAACATCGTCGACAAGACGATGCCCCCTTCCTTCAGCGAAGGTCTCGAGTTCACGCTGGGGCTCGACGAGCTTCCCGGGATCATCGACGTCCTCAGGACCCGGGAGAAGGTGGACCTGGTTCTCCTCGTCTCGCACCTCGGGCTGCCGCAGGATCTGAAGCTGTTGTCGGCCGTGCCCGGTGTCGATGTCTGCCTGAGCGGGCATACCCACAATCGGCTGTTCACCCCGGTGCTTCAGGGGAAGACGCTCGTCATCCAGTCGGGCTGTCACGGGTCGTTTCTCGGACGCCTCGATCTGGAGGTGGACGGGGGCCGGATCGTGGAGTGGCGGCACGAGCTGATGGAGGTGAAGGCCGGCGTCCGCCCCGATCCTGAGGTGGACCTCCTCGTCCGTCACACGCTCGCCCCCTGGCGGGACATGCTTTCGGAAGTGGTGGGCGAGACGGCGACCGCGCTGAATCGAGCGACGATGCTCGAGTCGACGATGGACAACTTCCTTCTCCAAGCGTTGCTGGAGAGTACGGGAGCGCAGCTGGCCTTCTCGAACGGCTGGCGCTTCGGCGCGCCGATCCCCGCCGGGGAGGTCACCGTCAACGACCTCTACAACATGATTCCGATGGACCCACCTGTCTCGACGGTCGAGCTGCGGGGTGACGAGATCGTCGCGATGCTGGAGGAGAACCTGGAGCGGACGTTCGGTCGGGACCCGTATGACCAGATGGGGGGCTACGTCAAACGCTCTCTGGGGCTGAATGCCTTCATCAAGATCGAGAACCCGCCGGGACAGCGCGTCCAGCAGGTCTTCGTGGGCGGCGACCGACTGCAGTCCGGGCGCCACTACCCTACGGTCTTCGTCACGGAGCAGGGAGTTGCGCGGAAATACGGCCGAAACCGCCAGAAGCACGCGGAGCGAAGCATCGGAGCGTTGAGAGCGTATCTGGCGAAACACCGGCCGCTGCACGCCGAGCTGCGGGGAACCTTCGTCGCGGTCTAGATCGGGAGGAGCCGGGCCCGGGCGCCTGACGAGGCGGACCGGGCCTGGTGTCCCGGTGCCCGGTGGCCTGGCTATTCCGTCGTCTTGCCGTCGAAATGCTCGGTGTCGGCTTCCGCGTCGGCGCGGGTGTGGTGGACGACGCCGTCCCGATGGTTCGGCGGCGCATAGAGCGTGTAGAGCTTCAGCGGAGCCTTGCTCGTGTTGACGATGTTGTGCTTCGTCCCGGCCGGGACGAGGACCGCGAAGCCGGCCTGGATCGCCGTCGGAACGCCGTCGAGGACGGCCTCGCCGGACCCCTCCTCCACGCGGAAGAACTGATCGAGCTCGTGCACCTCCGCCCCGATCTCTCCCCCGGGCGGGAGCGACATGACGACGAGCTGGCAGCTCTTCGCCGTGTAGAGCACCTGGCGAAAGGCACCGTTCCCGATAGCGAGAGCTTCGATGTCCTTTACAAAGCCCTTCATGATCATTTCTCCATCTGCAGGTGTGGCGCGGGCGGATACGGGACTCTTTACGCCTTCAGGAAAGCCAGAAGGTCGGCGTTCAGGAGGTCCCTGTGGGTGTACGCGAGGCCGTGGGGCGCGCCCGGGTAGACCTTCAGGGTCGCTTTCGGAACGAGCTTCGAAGAGAGGAGGGCGGAGGCGCCGATCGGCACGATCTGGTCGTCGTCGCCGTGGACGATGAGCGTCGGCACGTCGAACTTCCAGAGGTCCTGGGTGAAGTCGGTTTCGGAGAACGCCTGGATGCACTCGAGGGTGTTTCGGTGCCCGGCCTGCATTCCCTGGAGCCAGAACGAGTCGATCATCCCCTTCGAGACCTTCGACGCCGGCCGGTTGGCGCCGAAGAACGGGCCGCCGGCGAGGTCCTTGTAGAACTGCGAGCGGTCGGCGAGGCAGCCCTGGCGGATCTTGTCGAAGGCCTCGCGCGACAGCCCACCGGGATTGGCGTCCGTCTTCAGCATCAATGGCGGCACTGCGGCGATCAGGGCGGCCCGGGCGACCCGTTTCGTGCCGTGGCGGCCGATGTAGCGCGCCACCTCCCCGCCGCCGGCGGAGAAGCCGATCAGGGTGGCCCTCTTCAGGTCGAGCGTCTCGATCAGCTCCGAGAGGTCGTCGGCGTAGGTGTTCATGTCGTTGCCGTTCCAGGGCTGGCTCGAGCGCCCGTGCCCGCGACGGTCGTGGGCGATGCAGCGATAGCCGCTGGACGCCAGGAACAGCATCTGGGCTTCCCAGCTGTCCGAGCTGAGCGGCCAGCCGTGGCTGAAGACGATGGGCTCACCGGTGCCCCAGTCCTTGTAGTAGATCTGTGTTCCATCTTTCGTCGAGAGGGTGCTCATCGGTCTTCTCCCTGGTTTCGGCCGGTCTTTCGGGCGGGCGCCTGCGTAAGGGCTACAGGCGCCCGGCGAAGGAATTGCTTCAGGTGCTCTTCTTCGGGTCGAGGGTGACGAGGAGGTCCGCCATGTCGTCGGCGTGCTCCTCCTCCTGGGCGAGGATCTCCTCCAGGAGCCGCCGGGTCGTCGGGTCGTCGGTGCCGACGTACCGGACCATTTCGCCGTAGGACTCGATCGCGATCCGTTCCGCGATCAGGTCCTCGCGGATCATCTCGGTGAGATTGCCGCCCTCGACGTACTGCGTGTGGCCTCGCGAGAGGAGGCCGGCCGGGTTCAGGTCCGGGGCGCCGCCGAGCTGCCGGATCCGTACGCAGAGCCGGTCCGCGTGGGCCTGCTCCTGGGTGGCGTGCTCGAGGAATTCCGCAGCCACCGGCTCGGCGTGGATGCCCGTCGCCATGAAGTGGTGCCGCCTGTAGCGCAGGACGCAGATGATCTCCGAGGCGAGAGCGGTATTCAGGAGCTCGACGACGTGGACCCGGTCCGCCTTGTAGCTCGAGGTCACGGCCCCTTCCTCGATCTGCTTTCGGGCACGGCGTCGGAGGCCGTCGACGTCGGACAGGAAGGAGGCGGCGGGGGACTTCTTCGTTCTCTTGCTCACGCCCCCACTGAGCACGCCGCGTGCCACGGCCGGGAGCCGGCGGTAGGCGCTGGCGCCGCCTTTGCGAATGCCTCCTGAGGATGGAGCCCGCGATGAGGCGAGCGTGGAGACGGCCGTTGGGAAGGGATCCGGCGCCGGCGGGGCCTCGCCGCCGTGCGGACGTGCTCCGGCCATCGATCCCGGCTGGGCAGAGGGGAGCCGTGCCGCGCGCCGCCGCGGCCCTCTTCTTCGTTCTCTTCGGGCTCGGTGCCCGGGGCGCCCGTGCGGAGGAGGTGCCCCCCGGCACGCCCATCGTGGCCGTGCGGATCGTCCGGCACGACGTCTTCGACCTCGACGACCCGTCGACGTCGGCGTGGCCGTACCACTGGGTCGACGCCCTGCACATCGTCACCCGCGAGGAGTTCATCCGCCGGCTGCTGCTCTTCAGGGCCGGCGATCCCCTCGACCCGCTGCGGCTGGCCGAGAGTGAGATCCTCCTGCGGGGAACGGGCTTCCTCAATCCGGTGAACATCTCGGCTCGGCCGGTCCCCGGCGGCGCCGAGGTGACCGTGGAGACGCACGACCAGTGGTCGACGGGCGTCACCCTCAGCTTCGGCATGTCCGGGGATCGACGCTCCACGAGCTTCGGCCTTTCGGAGGACAACGTCCTGGGTCTCGGGAAGAGCTTTTCCTTCGAGATCACGTCGGATCCGGAGCGGACCTCCTCGACCTTCCGCTACAGGGACATCACCTTTCTTCGCAGCCGCTGGCAGCTCGAGCTGGAGCACCAGTCGTCCTCCGACGGATCGGTGGACCATTTCCTGTTTCAGTACCCCTTCTTCTCGCTGGCGACGCCAAAGGCCGGGGGCGTCGACTGGAAGCGCGAGGAGTCCCGGGAGTACCTCTGGTCGGACGGCGAGCGGCGCGTCGCAGGCGAGGTGAACGGGCGGGACTGGGAAGTCTGGGGCGGGCTGAGGCTGCCCGGTGGCGGCCTGGTCACGGACCGGCTCCTCTTCGGAGCGTTCGGCGAGCGGGCCCTCTTCCGGAACTGGCAGAGCCTGTACGGCCCGCAGTACCCGCAGCCGGAGGATCGGGACCTGGTGGGCCCGGAGGTGGGCTGGGATCACCAGACGTTCCGATGGAAGGTGGTGCGCGGGTTCCGGGCCTGGATGCGGCAGGAGGACCTTCCGCTCGGACCGAACTGGAAGCTGACGACCGGGCTCTCCCTGCCGTTCTTCGGCGGGGACAGCATCCGTCTTCGTTACCAGGGCACTTTCGAATCGGGCCAGCTCTCGGGAAGGACTTTCACGTGGCAGCGGATCGCACTCTCGGGACGGGTCGAGAGCCGCGGCCTCGGCAACGCGATCACGCACCTCGAGGCCGGGGGCGCCCTCACCGGGTCGGCGGGCCTCCGGGCCCGCGTCGCCGCCGACCTCGGCACCGCCCTCGACGGCGAGCGGCAGTTGACTCTCGGCGCCGACACGGGCCTCAGGGGCTACAACCCGAACACCTTCGACGGCACGTCGCGGGTCGTGGCGAACGTGGAATGGCGGGGCCGGATCACCGGCGAGCTGCTGCACGTGGCGGCGCTGGGCCTGACGGCGTTCGCCGACGGCGGCAAGACGTGGGGCGCCCGGGTCGGGCCGTCCACGGACGGGTGGCGCGGCGACGTCGGCGCGGGAATTCTCGTGGAAGCGACCCGCGCCTCCGTCGTGCGCATCCTTCGCCTCGAAGTCGCGTTTCCCGATCGAGGCGGCGGCCCGGTCTACCTGATCACGACCGATTCGCTCTTCTGAACGACGGTCGGAGCAACCCGTGCGACTCAGGTCTTGATGGCGGTCCCGAGCCTCTCGATCATCTCGCCGAAGCGGCGCCGCATCTCGCCGACGAACGACTCGAGCCCCCCTTCGGCACGCTGCTGGGCGCCGTGGCGTTCCAGCCTGGGGTCCTCGGTGAGAACACCCCGGGCCTCGTTGACGCGTCCCCTGCGGCTCTTCGACTTGCCCTTGATTTCCTGCTTGTTCATGACGTCACCTCTGGTTATGCTGCAACGCATATAACGTGCCAGAGTCTCGTGCGCGGATCCGTCGACCGGGGGTTGCGGGATCGGCCTTTGACTCGCCCCGGCTCCGGGTCGAGACTTCCCGCATGACCTCGCGGATCTCCGACCCCGAAGAAGCCAGGCCGCTCCGCGTCCTTCTCGTCGCGACGGACGAGGCGGACGTCGAGAGGTTTCGCGACCTCGTGACGCGGATGCCGGCTCATCCCGAGGTGGACTGGGCTCGCTCGTTCGAAACCGGATACAACCGGATGATCGCGGGCCGGTACGACGCCCACCTCGTGAGCGGCAGGCTGGGCGATCGCGAAGGAACGGGCCTCCTGCGCGCCAGCCAGGATGCCGGGGTGGGCGCTCCCACGCTCCTCGTGGGGGGAGCGGACGACCGGGGCCTGGACCTGGCCGCGATGGAGAACGGAGCGGCGGGCTTCCTCGCGCTCGACGGGCTGACCCCCGAGCTCCTCGAGCGTTCGATCCGGTACGCCGTCGAGGCGCGGCGCCAGGAAGTCGTTCACCGGCATGCCCGCGAGGTGCTGCAGGAGAGTGTCGATGAACGCTCGGCGAGCCTCGAGACGATGAACGCCGCCCTTGCGGCGGAGGTGGCCGAGCGGCGCCGGGCCGAGCAGAAGCTCCGGGAGGTCGACCGCCGGAAGAACGAGTTCCTCGCGACCCTCGCCCACGAGCTTCGAAACCCGCTCGCCCCGATCGGACACGGCCTGGAGATCCTGGCGCGTCTGGGCGACACGGACGAGGATCGCCTCCGCGCCCGCGCCACGCTGAGCGTGATCGAGCGTCAGGTGTCTCACCTGGTCCGGCTCGTCGACGACCTCCTCGACGTATCGCGGATCTCGCACGGAAAGGTCGGGCTGCGGCCCGAGCGGATCTCCCTCTCCACGGTCGTGGAGAGCGCTCTCGAGGCGGCACGGCCCCTCCTCGTCCTTCGGCGCCACGCGCTCGACGTTCGCCTGCCCCGGTCGCCGGTTCCGCTGTGCGCCGACCCGGTCCGTCTCGCGCAGGTGCTGACGAACCTCCTCTCGAACGCGGCCTGGTACACCGAGCCGGGCGGGCGTATCCGGGTCGAGGCGGATCGCGAAGGGGGGAGCGTCGTCGTCCGGGTCGCCGACTCGGGCATCGGAATACCCGAGGATTCCCTGGCGCACATCTTCACGATGTTCGGCCAGGCTGCGCCGACGCCCGCCGCGGGGCACGGCGGGCTCGGGATCGGCCTCGCGCTCGCCAGGCAGCTCGCCCTGATGCACGGGGGCTCCCTGACCGCGGCCAGCGACGGGCCCGGGAAGGGCAGCGTATTCACGCTTCGCCTCCCCGTGGAGGCCGGAGAAGCGAACCCGTCCGAGGCCTTGCCGCCGGTGCCGGCGATTCCGGTGACCCCGCGGCGCGTCCTCGTGGTCGACGACAACGTCGACGCCGCGCGGACCCTTGCCGAGCTCCTTTCCCTCGACGGGCACGAGGCGCACGTGGCGCACGACGGCCCCTCGGCGGTCGAGGCCGCCCGGCGCCTGCATCCCGACATCGCGATCCTCGACATCGGGCTCCCGGGCTTCAGCGGCCTCGAGGTGGCCCGGCGACTGAGGGCGGACCCGTCCGTGGAAGGCGTCCTCCTCGTGGCCCTGTCGGGCTGGGTGCAGCCGGAGGACCTGGTCCGCTCCCGGGAGGCGGGCTTCGACCACCACCTCGCCAAGCCGGTCGGCGCGAGCACCCTGGCGTTTCTTTTCTCCCTCGCCGGATCCTTGCCCGGGAGCCCCATCGAACGGTGATCCGGACCGTTATCCCCTGCGGCTGAAGAGGTGGACGAGCGCGACGAAGAGGGCGGCGCCTATGACCGACCAGAGGATCGGGAAGGCCTGCCCGGCGGCCCGGAGAACGAACGGTTCCGGGAGGTTCATCTGGCGGGCGACCCAGGAGCCGAGGAGCGCGCCGATGAAGCCCAGGACGATGGAGACGAGGATCCCGCCACGGGTTCCGCCGGCGATCGCGCTGCCGATGCCGCCGCAGATCGCGGCGATGAGGAGGAGAAGGAGGAGGCCGGGAATCGAAATCATGCCAGAAGAAGCGCACGTTCGATGCCAGCGGAAGGCCGGGTCGCCGAGCCGGATCTCCGGTCCCGGCCGAAGACGGGGGTCTTCCGGGACTTGAACAGCCTTCAATCCGGGGTGAACGGTTTTCAAGGACGGCCTGATCTCCTGCCGCCGGTTTTCATTTCCGCCCTGATGATCGTGCGTGCGCTATCCTCGATCGGTTTCCCTTCCCGAGTCTTCGGACTCAAGGAGAAGCGATGTACAGAGCGCCGTGCGCGCCTGAATTCCCCTCCCGGACCCTGGCCGTGACCCTCTTCCTGGCGGCAGGATTCGTGGTCGCCCTGCTCCCCGCGACGGCCCTGGCGGCCGAGGCCCCGTCCGGCGCGACGCCCGGCATCACCTTCGCCGGTTCGCCTGGCGTGACGGAGACCACCTCCGAGATCATGGCCCGGGCCGCGAAGGAGCCTCCGACCGAGATCCAGAGGGTGACGGAACCGAAAAAGATCCGTCCGGACCGCACGAAGCTTCCCCAGGACCCGGACGCCCTGCCGGTCGCGCAGTGGCCCCCCCTGCCGGAAGGGGGGAACGACCCCCAGGCGTTCACGCCGTTCTCGCCCCAGACGCTCGGGACGACGTTCCTCGGGGCGACGCTCGCGGGCGTCAACCCGACGAGCGCCTTCCCCCCCGACTCGATGGGGGCCGTCGGCCCGACGCAGTACATCGTCGCCGTGAACGGGCGGATCGTCAGCTTCAGCAAGACGACCGGCCTCGCCGACGGCGTCCTCAACGCGACGACGAACACCTTCTTCAACTCCGTGAGGAACGGCGCCGGAACGAGCGACCCGCGGATCCGGTACGACCGGCTCACGCAGCGCTGGATCGTCGTCATCATCAACGTCTCGTTTCCGAACCGGATCCTCGTCGCCGTGAGCAACGCCGCAAGTGCGGGGGTCGTCTCGGGGAGCACCGTCTGGACCTACTTCTTTCTCGCGATCGACACGGCGCCGCCGGCGATCTCGAACACCTGCCTGATGGACTACCCGACCCTCGGCGTCGATGCGAACGCGCTCTACATCGGTGGAAACAACTTCTGCGGCGCCGCGCCCCAGACGTTCCACTCGACCGACGGCTGGGTCATCCGGAAGAGCTCGGTGCTCGGCGCCGGGCCGATCGTCGCGACGGTCTTCCGCGCCCTCGGGACCGGGGCGGTTTCCGGGCCCTACACCCCGCAGGGCGTCGACAACTACGACCCGGCCGCGACCGAGGGCTATTTCATCGGAACCGACACGAGGTTCTACGGGAGGCTCAACCTGCGCCGCGTCTCCACCCCCGCAGGGACGCCCGCCATCTCTGCCAACGTCTCCGTAACGAACGTGAGCACCACGAGCGGCCCGCTCAACGTTCCCCACCTGGGAAACACGGGTGGGGCCAATGGCCAGCTCGACGCGCTCGACGAAAGACTCTACGCGGCGCACTTCCGGAGCGGCAAGCTCCTCACGGCGCACAACATCGGCGTGAACGCCGTGGGCGTCGCGAGCGGAACGCTGTCGCGGACCGCCACCCGCTGGTACGAGATCACCGGCGTCGCCGCGGGGAACACTCCGACCGTTTCGCAGTCCGGCACGGTCTACGACCCGCTCGGGACGAACCCCGTCTTCTACTGGATCCCTTCGATCATGGTGTCGGGCCAGGGGCACGCCGCGCTCGGCTTCTCCACCGCCGGTGCGAACGCGAGGGTGAACGCCGGGACCGTGGGACGGCTCGTGGGCGACACGCCCGGGACGACGGGGACTCCCGTCAACTACACGGCCAGCTCCACGGCCTACAACCCGGGGAGCGACACCGGAGTCGATCGCGGAGCAAGGCGCTGGGGAGACTACTCGTACACGTCGCTCGACCCGAACGACGACATGACGATGTGGACGATCCAGGAGTTCTGCAACGCGACGAACAGCTATGGCGTCCAGGTGGTGAAGCTCCTCGCCCCGCCGCCCGCCACTCCGGCGACGTGCACGCCAACGTCGGTCGTGCAGGGCGCCTCGAACGTGAGCGTCGTCGTGACGGGCACGTCGACGTCCGGCTCGGGCTTCTTCGATCCGGCCGGGACCTGCAGCACCTGCTCGAGCCACATCGCGGCCACGGTCTCCGGTACGGGCGTCACCGTCAACAGCGTGAGCTATACCGACCCGACGCACGTCACGCTCAACCTGACGGTCGCGGCGGGCGCCGCCGCCGGGGTCCGGAACGTGACGGTGACGAACCCGGATGGCCAGGCCGTGACCGGCACCGGGATCCTGACCGTCCGTGCACCCTGCGCGACGATCACCGGGACGGTGACGGGGGGCGGGACGGTCTGCGCGGGAAGCCCGTCGAGCGTCACGGTCACCGTTTCGGGAGGAACGCCTCCGTACGCGGTCACGCTGAACAACGGGGGCGGTACCCAGAACGGTGCTGGCCCGGCCTTCACCTTCCCTGTCAGCCCCGCGGCCAGCACGACGTATTCGGTGGCGACCCTCACCGACAGCCTCGCCTGTACCGGCAGCGGGAGCGGCAGCGCGACCGTCACGGTCCGGACGGCCCCGACGACGGCGACCGTCGGCGGAGCGCAGACCATCTGCGCGAGCAGCACGACGGCCGCCCTGGGCGGCAACACGCCGAGCTCCGGGACGGGCCAGTGGAGCGTCGTCTCCGGCGGCTCGGGAACCTTCTCGCCGAGCGCCACGACTCCCGGCGCCACCTTCAGCCACACGAGCGGCACGGGTCCGGTGGTCCTGCGCTGGACGATCTCCAACGCGCCCTGCACGGCCTCGACGGCCGACGTCACCATCACGGTGAATCCGGCGCCGACGACGGCGACCGTGGGCGGCGCGCAGACGATCTGCGCGAGCGGGACGACGACCGCCCTCGGAGGCAACACGCCGAGCGTCGGCGCGGGCCAGTGGAGCGTCGTCTCCGGCGGGGCGGGGACGTTCTCGCCGAACGCCACGACGGGCGGCGCCACATTCACGCACACGAGCGGCACGGGTCCGGTGGTCCTGCGCTGGACGATCTCGAACGCCCCCTGCACGGCCTCGACGGCCGACGTGACCGTCACGGTGAACCAGCCGCCGACGACGGCGACCGTCGGCGGCCCGCAGACGATCTGCGCGAGCGGGACGACGACCAGCCTCGGCGGCAATCCGCCGATCGTCGGAGCGGGTCAGTGGAGCATCGTCTCCGGCGGCGCGGGCACGTTCTCGCCGAATTCAGCGACGCCCACGGCGACGTTCACCCACACGGGAGGCACGGGCCCCGTTGTCCTGCGCTGGACGATCACCCGGGCGCCCTGCACGGCCTCGACGGCCGACGTCACCATCACGGTGAATCCGGCGCCGACGACGGCGACCGTGGGCGGCGCGCAGACGATCTGCGCGAGCGGGACGACGACCGGGCTGGGAGGCAACACCCCGAGCTCCGGAACGGGCCAGTGGAGCGTGGTTTCCGGCGGCACGGGGACCTTCTCGCCGAACGCCACGACCCCCGGCGCCACCTTCACCCACACGGGAGGCACGGGTCCGGTCGTCCTCAGGTGGACGATTTCCCGGGCGCCCTGCACGGCCTCGACGGCCGACGTCACCGTCACGGTGAACCCGGCGCCGACCGCGGCCACCGTCGGAGGGCCGCAGGCCATCTGCACCAACGGCAGGACGGCCAACCTCGGAGGCAATACGCCGACCGTCGGCACGGGCCGGTGGACGGTCGTTTCCGGCGGCACGGGCGTCTTTTCGCCGAACGCCACGACCCCCGACGCCGCATTCACCCACACGGGGGGCGTAGGCCCCGTGGTCCTGCGCTGGACGATCTCCAACGCCACCTGCACCGCCTCGACGGCCGACGTGACCGTGACGGTGAACCCGGCGCCGACGACGGCGACCGTCGGTGGGTCGCAGATCATCTGCGCGAGCGGGACGACGATCGGTCTGGGGGGCAACGCCCCGACCTCCGGCACGGGCCAGTGGTCCGTCGTCTCCGGCGGCACGGGCGTCTTCTCGCCGAACGCCACGACTCCCGGTCCGACCTTCACTCACACCGGGGGCGCGGGGCCCCTGGTGCTGCGCTGGACGATCTCCAGGGAGCCGTGTCCGGCCTCGACGGCCGACGTCACCGTGACGGTGAACCCGGCGCCGACCTCGGCCACCACCGGCGGGCCGCAGACCGTCGCCACGAACGGAACGACGACGAGCCTCGGCGGCAACACGCCGAGCGTCGGCACGGGGCAGTGGTCCATCGTCTCCGGCGGCACGGGCGTCTTCGCGCCGAACGGCGCGACCCCGGGCGCCACCTTCACCCACACGGGGGGCGCGGGGCCGGTCGTCCTGCGGTGGACGATCACGAGCGCGTCGTGCCCGGCCTCGACCGCGGACGTCCTCGTGACCATCCACGCCGCGGACGCCAGCACCCGGCTCTTCAACCTGACTCCGTGCCGTCTCGTCGATACGCGCGACCCGGCCGGACCGCTAGGCGGACCGGCGATCGGGGCCGGACAGACCAGGGTCTTCCCGCTCGTGGGCGTCTGCGGGATCCCGACCGGAGCGGTCGCGCTGGTCCTCAATGTCACGGGAGTCACGCCGGCCGCGGCCGGCTCCTTCGCCCTCTTCCCGGGGAACGGGACGTTCGCCGACACGGCGAGCGTCGCGTTCATGACCGGGAAGACGAGAGCCGCCGCCGGGATCAGCAAGCTGGCGACGGACGGCAGCGGCACCCTCTCGGTCCGCAACTCCGCACCCGCCGCCGTGGACCTGATCCTCGACGTCTCGGGCTACTTCGCGCCGGTGGCTGCGGGGGGCAAGGTCGAGCCTTCCGGGAACCCCGGCGGGGCCAGGGGCGAGGTGAAGTAGCGCGAGGGCGCTGAAGCCCGGTCCGGCTACGGCGCTTCGGCCCGGACGATCCGTCCGCCGCGAGCGCCGCCTTCCGGGCCGAGCTCGACGAGCCAGTCGGCCGCGGCGAGGACCCCGGGGTGGTGCTCCACGACCACCACGAGGTGGCCGTCCGCCGCGAGCCGGCCGAGCGCGCCGAGCAGCCGGTCGACGTCTTCGAAGCCGAGCCCGCGGGTCGGCTCGTCGAGGAGGACCGCGGTGCGGCCGGAGTGCGGCCCGGCGAGGAGCCGCGCCAGCCGGAGCCGCTGCCTCTCGCCCGACGAAAGCGCGGCCCCCTCCTGGCCGAGCCGCAGGTAGGGGAGACCTATCTCGGAGAGAGCCGCGAGGGGAGCGGCGAATTCGCGACGACCCGCGAACCGGACCGCGAGCTCTCCGACGGGGGCGTCGAGGGTCTCTGTGAGGTTTCGTCCGTAGAGCCGGCAGGCGAGGACGTCTTCGGAGAACCTCCGTCCGCCGCACGCCTCGCAGCCGACGGTCACGTCGGGGAGGAGGTCCATCGCGACGGTGACGACGCCGCGGCCCGCGCACGGCTCGCAACGGCCGCCGGGCGTGTTCGAGGAGAAGGCCTTCGCCGTCAGCTTGCGCGCCCGCGCCTCCGGCGTCGCGGCGAAGAGCTTCCTCAGCGGCTCGGCGACGCCGATAAGCGTCGCCACCGTGCTTCCACCTCCCACGGAGAGGGTCTCCTGATCGGACGCGAGGACGGCCGCGACCGGCACGTGGAGGTCGAGCGCGCGGCAGCCGACGGGAACGCCGCCTCGGAGCGCGGCGCGGAGAGAGGGAGCGAGGACCTCGAGGACGAGGGTCGACTTGCCGCTCCCGGAGACGCCGGCGACGACGACGAGTCCGCCGGACGGGAAGTCCACGTCGAGGTCCTTCAGCGTGTGACGGGTCGCACCACGGATCGTGACGCCCGGGACGAGGGCACGCCGGTGGGCGGGCGCCGTCGGACCCGTACGTACGAGGAGGCGCCCGGTGTACGTATTCGAGTCGGACGCGAGGACCGACGGCCGGCCGGAGGCGACGACGATCCCGCCGTCCGGGCCGGCGCCGGGGCCGAGCTCGACGACGTGGTCCGCCGCGGCGACGAGGGCGGCGTCGTGCTCGACGACGACGACGGCGTTCCCGGCATCCGAAAGCTTCCGGAGGAGGGCGGCGAGTCGCGCCGTGTCGCGCGGGTGGAGCCCCTGCGTCGGCTCGTCGAGGACGTACGTCACGCCGACGAGCCCTCCGCCGAGCGCGGCGGCGAGCCTCACGCGCTGCGCCTCTCCGCCCGAGAGCGTCGACAGCTCCCGTTCGGGCGCGAGGTAAGAGAGCCCCGCCCCGCAAAGGGCCTTCACCCTCCTTTTGAGGTCGGAGCGGATCGGGTGCGTGAGGGCGAGAAGCGCGGCGGGGACGGGCGTAGAGCCCGCGCCCGACTCCACGTCGTCGAGCCAGGCCGCGAGGACCCCGGCCTCGCGGCGGGCCGCCTCGGGGGCCCGAAGGCCCGCGAACGAGACGGCGCGGCTCTGCGGCTTCAGCCTCTCCCCGCCGCACGGGACGCAGGGACGATCGACGAGGAGCGGCTCGAGCTCCTCGCCCCGCTCGTCCGCGTGAACTCTCTCGTACTCCGTCTCGACGAGGCGCGCGAGCCCGTCCCAGCGGGACCGGAAACGGTGGACGCCGCTGAGCTTCCCGCGCCGGTAGCTCCACTCGACGTCGAACGTCTCGTCCCCGGCGCCCTCCAGGGCGAGCTGCCGGGCCGCGGGGGAGAGGCCGCTCCAAGGCCCGTCCACCCCGAGGCCGAGGGCGCACGCCGCGGCCCGGAGCGTCGCCAGGTGCTGCCCGTCGGCCTCGCCGAGATAGGCGCCGTAGCGCGTGCCGGCGAGCGCGCCTCCGCCGAGCGGGAGGTCGGGTCGGTTCACGAGGCGCGAAGGGTCGCAGCCCTGAGAGAAGCCGAGACCGCGGCACGCCGGGCAGGCGCCGCGCTCGGTGTGGGGCGAGAAGTCGGCGGCCCAGAGCGGCTCGAGCCTCTCCCCGCAGGCGCAGGCCGGAGCGAGCGCCTCGCGGCCGCACCGCGGGCAGGGGCGCGAGCCGGCGCGCGCGAAGAGAAGGCGGAGCAGCTCGTCGATCTCGGTCGCCGTGCCGACCGTCGACCGGGGGTTGCGGCGCCCCGGCTGCGCGGGAACGGCGACCGCCGCGCGAAGGCCGCGGGCCCCTTCGAGCTCCGCGCCTCCCCGCATCGGCAGGAAGCGTCGCGCCCAGGGAGAGACGAGATCGGCGAAGCGCGCCTCGGACTCGGCCAGGAGCGTGTCGAAGACGAGCGACGACTTGCCGGAGCCAGAGGGGCCGGTCACGACGGTGAATCCCGGGGCAGGGAAGGAGACCGTCAGGCCGCGCAGGTTGTGGGTCGTGACACCGAGGAGCTCGAGGGGGACGTTCCGGGGCGGGGAGCCCGCGGGCGGCGCGCCTTCGCCCGGCGCCGGCTCGTCCCGGGCCTCTCCGGGCTGCGACGGCACGATTCCACCGGAGTTCGCCGGGGCGCCGTACTCGCCGCGGAGCGCGGCGCCGGTCGGCGACTCCGGCCACGAAGCGACGTCGCCGACGCTCCCCGCGACGACGATCCGTCCGCCGTCGGGGCCGCTGCCGGGGCCGACCTCGGTGACCCGGTCCGCGGCGCGAACGAGCGCGAGGTCGTGATCGGCCACGAGGAGGGTGTGGCCGGCGGCGGAGAGGCGTGCAAAGGCGGAAACGAGAACCGCCACGTCGGCCGCGTGGAGTCCGGTCGTCGGCTCGTCGAGGACGACGAGCGCCGGGCTCGACGCCTTCGCGAGCTCCGTGGCGAGCTTGACCCGCTGCGCCTCGCCCCCCGAAAGTGTCGTCGCGCTCTGGCCGAGCGGGAGGTAGCCGAGGCCGAGGCCGACGAGGGCGTTCAGGATCCGCGCGAGCTTCGGGTGGCCGCCGAACCGTTCCGCCGCGTCGGAGACGCTGCCGGCGAGGACGTCGGCGATGTTCAGGCCGTCGAGCCGCACCTCGAGGACGTCGGGATGGAAGCGAAGCCCCGCGCAGACGTCGCAGACGAGATCGACCGTACCGAGGTAGCGCATGCCGACCTCGTGGACGCCCGCCCCCTCGCACGACTCGCACCGGCCCCCGGCCGTGTTGAACGAGAAGTGCCCCTTGCCGAAGCCCCGGGCCCTGGCCTCCGGCGTCGCGGCGAAGAGGTCGCGCAGGTGGTCGGACGCGCCGGTGTAGGTCGCGGGGTTCGAGCGGGGTGTCCGGCCGATCGGGTCGGCGTCGACGGTCACGATCCGCGGGAAGGTGCCGTCCGCGCGCAGCCGGTCGACGGCGGCGGCGAGGAGGGACGTCTTGCCCGCCCCGGCGACGCCCGTGACGACGTTGAGCGCCCGCCTCCGGAGGACGAGCGAGGCGTCGGTGACGGTGTGCCGTGAGAGGTGGTGCAACTCGACGGATTCGTCCGCGTCCCCCGTTCCGGACTTTGCGCGTTCAGCGTGCCCGGCGCGTTCCGTGTGCCCGGAGCGTTCGGCGTGCCCGGCGTGTCCGGCGCCCTGCTCCGCCAGGAGCCATCGGCGCGTCGGCGTGTCGGGTCCGTCCGGCGCGAGAAGCGCCGCGGGCAGCCCGCTGAAGAGGAGCCGCCCTCCCGCCGCTCCGGGGCCGGGGCCGAGGTCGACGAGCCAGTCGGCACCGCGCGCGAGCTGCGGGTCGTGGTCGACGACGACGACCGTCTGGCCCCGGTCAGAGAGGCGTCGGAGGACTCCGAGGAGACACGAGACGTCGCGCGGGTGGAGCCCCGCGCTCGGCTCGTCCAGGACGACGACGAGGCCGCGCAGCTCGCCGAGGGCGAGCGTGAGGAGGCGCAGCCGCCGGGCCTCGCCGGGCGAGAGGGTTGGGGCGGCGCGGTCGAAGGCGAGGTAGCCGACGCCGAGCTCGTCCATCAGCGCAGAGCGGGCGAGGAGGTCCGCGCGGATCGGCGCGAGGACGGGGCCGCCGTCGGCGACGGCCAAGAAGAAGGTGTGGAGCTCGCGGGCCGTGAGAGCCGCCAGCTCCGCGATCGAACGCCCCTGCCAGCGCACCGAGAGGGCCTCGGGACCGAGGCGGGTGCCGCCGCAGCCGCGGCAGGGAGTCGTCCTCACGAAGCGGAGGATCGAGTCGTTGCGCTTGCCGCGGAGGATCTCCTCCATCACCGGGAGGAGGCCGCGGTAGTGCCCTTCCTCGCGGGGCCGGGCGGTGATCCCCTTCCACTTCAGCCGGTTCTCGAGCGGGTGCTTGCCGAACGGCACGAGGAGGCGGTCCGACCCGTGGAGCACCACGCCGCGCGCCTCGTCCGAAAGCTCCCGCCACGGGACGTCCACCGAGCCGCCGTGCGCGCGGAGGACGTCGTCGAGCACCGCGAGCGTGACCTGCGAGTACATCAGGTAGCCGTTCGGAGTCGAGACGCGGAGCGCGCCCTCCCGGAGCGACCGGCCGGGGTCGGCGACGAGGAGCTCCGGGTCGAGCCGGTCCTCGAGGCCGAGCCCGTGACAGGCGGGGCAGGCCCCGTCGCCGTTCCACGAGAAGAGGCCGCGGCTGGGCGTCACGCCGGGAGGGGCCTGGCCGAGGCGCGCGAAGAGAAGGCGCAGGAGGTCCCACACCTCGGTCATCGTGCCGACTGTGGAGCGCGGGTTGGCGAGGCCGACGTTCTGCCCGACGGCGATCGCGGGGCCGAGGCCCTCGATGCCGACGACGTCGGGCCGCCGGAATCCCCCGGCGAACTGCCGCGCGAAGGAGGGCATCAGCTCGAGGAAGCGGCGCTGCCCTTCTCGAAGGAGGGTGTCGAAGGCGAGCGACGACTTGCCGGAGCCGGAGACGCCGGTGACGACGATCAGCTCTCCGCGAGGGATCTCGAGGTCGAACCCCCGGAGGTTGTGCTCGCGCACACCCCGGAGAACGATCGTCGGGCGGGCCCGGTCCACCGGCATCGCCGGGGATTCTCTCCCGGGGCGGGATACTCTCCGCGCCGGCGCGCCCGCCGCGCCGAGAACGATGACGAATTCCCCCCACACCCGATCCGGGAATTTCCGTGGCTTCGGCCGGCTCGCCGTCGAGGCGACGCTGGGGCTGACGGAGCTCGTCGAGGCGATGCACCGGACGATCTCGGTCGCTCCGGGGCCGCTCGGGACGCCCCCTTCGGGTCGGACGAAAGGGCTGACGGGATTCGTCTACGGCAACGTCCGCGGCGTGACGCGGCTCGTCGGGAACAGTGTCGACGCCGCCCTGGCGAAGCTCGCGCCGGTTCTCGGCGAGGCGGCCCCCTCGCCCGGCCGGGATTCTCTCGTCGCGGCGCTCAACGGGGTCCTCGGCGACTACCTCGAGGCGAGCGGGAATCCCCTCGCGATCCCGATGCAGCTTCGGAGGAACGGTGAACCTCTCGGCCCGGAGGCGGGAGCGGTTGCCGCGGCGTCGGCCGGAACTCCCGCGCGAATGCTCCTTCTGATGCACGGCCTGTGCATGAACGAGACCTGCTGGAGCCGCGAGGGGCGCGACCTCGGCGCGGCGCTCGGGAGCGACCTCGGCCTGACGCCCGTCACCCTCCGATACAACACGGGCCGCCACGTCTCGACGAACGGCCGCGAGCTCTCCGGCCTCCTCGAGTCGTTCCTCGCGAGCGGGCCCGCCCCGCCGCCGGAGCTGACGATCGTCACCCACAGCATGGGCGGGCTGGTGACACGCAGCGCGCTTCATTACGCGTCCGAGGCGGGACACTCCTGGCCGCGATCGCTCCGGTCGGTCGTCTTCCTCGGGACGCCGCACCACGGCGCGCCGACGGAGCGGGCCGGGAACCTCGTCCAGGCCGCACTCGGCGTCAGCCCCTACTCGCTCCCGTTCGCGCGTCTCGGGAAGCTCCGGAGCGCCGGGATCACCGACCTGCGCCACGGCAACCTGCTCGACGACGACTGGGAGGGGCACGACCGATTCGCGCACCGCGGGGACGCGAGGTATCCGCTGCCGTTGCCCGCGGGGATCGCCTTCTTCGCCGTCGCGGCCACGACCACGGAGGGGCCGGCGAAGGCCGGTGAGCGGCTCGCCTGGGACGGACTCGTCCCCGTCGAGAGCGCCCTCGGTCACCACCGCGACCCGGAACGGACGCTTCTCTTTCCCGAGGGGCGGACCTGGATCGCGCGCGGGATGAACCACTTCGATCTGCTCGACCGGGCGGAGGTCACCGCGCGCCTCGGGGAGTGGCTGAAACCGGAATCTCCGGAACCGGGTTCCGGCGAAGAAGCCTCGGACCGGCCCCGGGGGCCGCTTTGATTCCCACCGATCTCGGAGCCCTCGTCGGCTCGATCGACATCTACCTCTTCGACCAGCTCCTGCGGGAACGGATCACGCCCGGGATGAGAGTTCTCGACGCCGGCTGCGGCCGGGGCCGGAATCTCGTCTTCTTCCTTCGGGAAGGGTACGAGGTGCTCGCCTTCGATCCGGATCCCGGCGCGATCGAGGCGACGCGCACTCTCGCGGCGCGACTCGCTCCGTCGCTCCCGGGGTCGGCCATCCGGCAGGAGGGGGCGGAATCGAGCAGCTTCCCCGACGCCTGCGCCGACGTCGTCCTCTCGAGCGCCGTCCTCCACTTCGCGCGCGACGAGGATCAGTTCCTCTCAATGCTCCGCGGGAGCTGGCGCCTCCTCGCTCCCGGCGGCCTCTTCTTCTGTCGTCTCGCCTCCTCGATCGGCATGGAGGATCGCGTCCGGCCGCTCGGTGGGCGCCGCTGCACCCTTCCCGACGGAACCGATCGTTACCTCGTCGACGAGGCGCTCCTCGTCTCGCTGACGGCGGAGCTCGGCGGCACGCTCCTCGATCCGATCAAGACGACGGTCGTGGCGGGGCAGCGCTCCATGACGACCTGGGTCGTGCGGAAGAGCGCGGTGAACCGGAGCGCCTGACGGTCTCGCCTCGGCCCGGCCGGCCCGGCCTCTGCGTCTTGACGCCCCCCGGGCTCCGGAGCACTCTTCGCTCCAGCCCGGCTCGCGACCTGCCGTAGCATCGGCGAATGTCGAGCCCCGTCCCGCCTGCCGACCCTTCCGGTTCGACCCCTTCCCGCCGCGATTTCCTCGTCCGCTCCGCCGTCGGCCTCGGCGTCGCCGCGGGCCTGCCGGCGCCCGCGGCGACCGCGCGCGCGGACGACACGCCGCGCCCGCTCGCGGAGAAGGCCGGGATCGACGGCCCGCGGCTGACGCTCGGCAACGACCTCGTCGCCGGCGAGTGGGAAGCCGGTCCCTCGGGGCTCAGGCTCGTGAGGCTGGTCGACGGGCGAGCGGGAAAGACGCTCGCGGTGGGCCTTCCCGCCTTCTCTGTGACGATCGGCCTCGCGATCGTCGACTCGGCGCGGATGCGGCTCGCCGCCCCGCCCCGGCTGGAAGAGGTCGCCGTGATCCCGGGCGCCTCGCGCCGTGCGGAAGGGTTCGCCGGCCGCCAGCTCGTCGCCGACCTCGTCGACGAATCGGGGAAGCTGAAGGTCACGTGGCGCGCGATCCTGCGGCGTGGGTCGTCATACCTGCGCCAGGAGGTGACGCTGACGGCCGTGGGGGCGGACGTGCCGGTCACCGAGGTCGGACTCGTCGACCTCGCGCTGGACGGCGCTCTCAGCGGAAACACCAAGGGCTCGCCCGTCACGGCGGGAAACTGGTTCTTCGGCGTCGAGCCCCCACTGTCGACGAGCTGGGCGTCGACCGGCCGCGTCGGCTGCGCGCTCGCCCGCGCCCTGCCGCTCCGGGCGGGGCAGTCGACGACGGTGTCGGCGGTTTTCGGCGCGGCCCCCGCGGGGCAGATGCGGCGCGGCTTCCTCGCCTACCTCGAGCGGGAACGCGCGCACCCTTACCGTCCCTTCCTCCACTACAACTCCTGGTACGACCTCGGCTACTTCACGAAGTTCGATGAGGCGGGGGCGCTCGCCGTGATCGAGGCCTTCGGCGAGGAGCTCGTGACGAAGCGGCACGCTCGGCTCGACTCGTTCCTCTTCGACGACGGCTGGGACGACCGGAGGCTCTGGGGCTTCCACGAGGGTTTCCCGCGCGGCTTTGCGCCGCTGAAGGAAGCGGCGGCGCGTTACGGCGCCGCGCCCGGCGTCTGGCTCTCGCCCTGGGGCGGCTACGGCAAGCCGAAGAAGGAACGGCTCGCGTACGCGGCCGAGCAGGGGTTCGAGGTGCAGGAGGGGGGCTTCGCGCTCTCGGGGCCGGTCTACTACGAGCGTTTCCGCGAGGTCTGCCTCGACATGATCCGCCGCTTCGGCGTCAACCAGTTCAAGATCGACGGGACGGGGAACGCCGCCTCGGTCGTCCCGGGGAGCGCGTTCGGGAGCGACTTCGACGCCGCGATCGCGCTGATCGACGACCTCCGCCGCGAGAAGCCCGACCTCTACGTGAACCTGACGACCGGGACGTACGCCTCGCCCTTCTGGCTCCGCTGGGCCGACTCGATCTGGCGCGGAGGCGACGACCACGACTTCACCGGCGTCGGGACCGACCGGCAGCGCTGGATCACCTACCGCGACGCCGACACCTACCAGGGCGTGGCGCTCGCGGGGAGCCTCTTCCCGCTCAGCTCCGTGATGCTCCACGGGCTCGTCTACGCAAAGCACGCCAAGAGGCTCGACACCGATCCGGCCGGCGACTTCGACGCCGAGATCCGCTCCTTCTTCGGCAGCGGGACGCAGCTGCAGGAGATGTACGTCACGCCGTCGCTCCTGACGCCGGCCGGCTGGGACCGGCTCGCCGAGGGCGCGCGCTGGTCGCGGCGAAACGCCGGCGTCCTCGCCGACACGCACTGGGTCGGAGGCGACCCGGCGCGGCTCGAGGTCTACGGCTGGGCGTCGTGGAGCGACCGCCTCGGCGTCCTCACGCTGCGCAATCCCTCCGACCGGCCGCAGGAGATCCGCCTCGACCCGGCCTCCGTTTTCGAGCTGCCCGACCGCGCCGCCGAGACCTGGCAGGCCCGCAACCCGTGGCGCGGCGGCCCGCCGGCGAACGACCTTTTCCTCCGGGCCGGGACGAAGCAGGCGTTCACGCTGAAGCCGTTCGAGGTCGTCACGCTCGAGGCGGCGCCTGCCATGGCGGTCGGCGGAGGTACGCGCGCGACCTGAAGGTTCGGCCGGCCGGCTCAGGACGAGCGGCGCCGGAGAACGGCCTCCAGGAGCGGAACGATCGCCCGGTCCTTCGGGCGAGGGCTCGCCCGCTTGATCTCGAGGATCGTCTCGATGGAGAGAAGCCGCACGGCAGCATCCCCGACGCGACTCCCGACCGTGAACGGAAGCAGCTCCTCGTAGCCTCTTCCCCCTTCGATCCGGCCGAGGACGTCCAGGCGACCGTAGACGGACGTCAGGATGTGGTGCCCGTCGCCGAGGAGGAGGTCCGCCCGGGGGACGATCGGAGGCGAGCCCGAGGGGCGCACGTAAACCGCGTCGATTCCGGAGAGGACCGCGAGCAGTCGCTGGACGTTCTCCGGGGAGCGTTCGTGGACGACGTCGACGTCGAACGTGACGAACGGGACTCCCTGGGCGACGGCGGCGATCCCTCCGACGACGATGAACCGGACTTCGCCGTCGGTCAGTGCCCGGAGCAGGCGTCCCGCGTTCACGGTCTCCCGTGATTCCCCGCGGAGGGGGTCTCGAGCCCGGACCGAAGCATCTCGGTGAGCGCCAGCGCGTCCTCGAGCCAGCCGAGCCGCTCCGCCGGCGTCATCGCGAGCATCGCGTCGACGAGCGTGAGGTCGACCCCGTTCCGGTCAAACGGGTCTCCGGCCCCCGTGTAGACGGGAGTCCCGTCGGGAAGGTCGTGGCGTTCGGGAAGGCTCAACGTTCAGGTACCCGAGGAAAGCGTAGCACCGGTCGCGAGGACGCAGGGTCCCCGAACGGGCGCTCAGTCGCCGACTCGGCCGTCAGGGCTTCGTCACGAGCGGGAGCTCGACGAAGCTTTCGAGCCCCGGGGCGTGGTAGACGCGCTGCACCGCTTTGCGGAAGTCCGCCGGCTTCGCCTCGAAGATGCTCGGAACGAAGTTCTGCGGGTTTCGGTCGTAGAGCGGGAACCAGCTCGACTGGATCTGCACCATGATCCGGTGCCCCGGAAGGAAGACGTGGTTCGCCGTCGGGAGGGCGAAGCGGTAGGGGAGCGGGACGTCGGGCGCGAGGGCCTTCGGGGTCTCCAGGCTCTCGCGGTAGCGGCCGCGAAAGATGTCGGCCGACACCATGAGCTGGTAGCCGCCGAGCTCGGGCTGGGACGGGACCTCGTCGGGATAGACGTCGATCAGCTTGACGACCCAGTCCGAATCGGTGCCGCTCGTCGCGGCGACGAGGTTGGCAATTGGCGGGCCGCTGATCTTCACCGGCGCGGTCAGGACGTCGGTGACGAAGGCGAGGACGTCCGGGCGCCCCGACGCCTCGCGCTGGTCGTCGACGAGCCAGCGCGACCAGCTGTTCGCCGCGTCGTAGCCCATCGGCTGGATGGGGCGCGCGCGGTAGGGGACCGGCTTGGCAGGGTCCGAGACGTACTCCTCGAACGCGGGCTCGGGTGACTTCGGCGCCGCGAAGCCGAGTTTCAGCCCCGCGCCGAGGTAGAGCGGCGTCGGCTTCACGTCGCAGCCGCTCGCGCAGCCCGCGGGCCAGGTGGAGAGGCGCCGCCAGCTGTTCGTCCCGGTCTCGAACGCGGAGACCTTGGGCAGGTCGGCCCTGGGCGCCCCTTCGCGGAGGTACTGGTCGAGGAAGGGCTGCAGGATCTCCCTGCGGAACGTGAGCGCCGTGTCGCTCCCGAACTTCAGCGGCCCGAGCGAGCTCCCGTCGCCGATCTCCTGGCCGTGGTGCCAGGGGCCGAAGGCGAGGAAGAGCTTGTCGCCCGCCGTGTCCTTCTGCTTCAGCGCCTCCCAGACGGCGATCGCCCCGTAGATGTCCTCCTGGTCCCAGAGGGAGTGGACGAGCATCGTCGGCACCGCGAGGGGCTGGGCGGCGAGGACCTGGTCGACGGCCTGTTCCTGCCAGAACGCGTCGTACGTGGGGTGCGCGAGGACCTTCCGCCAGACGCCGACCTGCTCGAGGCCGCGCGACCGCGCCATCTCGCCAGCCGAGCCGGCCTTGAGGTAGGCGTCGTAGTCGTCGCGGTGGTCGGTCCACCAGGTGATCTCGTTGCCGCGCGTCGCCGCCTGGTCGAGGAAGTAGGGGATCCCCTGCTGGCGGAAGGCGCCGTTGTGGAACCAGTCGTCCCCCCTCCAGCCGTCGACCATCGGGTTCATCGGGACGGCGACCTTGAGGGCGGGGTGCGGGTTCACGAGCGCCGCGAGGGTGAGGAACCCGTCGTAGGAGATGCCGAGGATTCCGACGCGGCCGTTCGACTCCGGGAGGTTCTTCACGAGCCAGTTGATCGTGTCGTACGTGTCGGTGGCGTGGTCGACCTTCGTCGGGTTCAGCGGCCCGCGGAAGGGGCGGTTCATGACGTAGTCGCCCTCGGAGCCGTACTTGCCCCGCACGTCCTGGACGACGCGGATGTAGCCCCCGTCGACGATGACGTCCGTGGCGTTGTCGTAGCCCTGGATGGCGGGGCCGAGGTGGGCGCTCTGCGCGTGGCTCGTCAGCGTCTTCGCGTCGTACGGAGTGCGGGTGAGGAGGATCGGCGCCCCCTTCGCCCCCTTCGGCACGAGGATCACGGTGTGGAGGCGGACGCCGTCGCGCATCGGGATCATCACGTCGCGCCGCTCGTGGTCCCAGCTTTTCGTCGCCGGGACGAACTTCTCCGGCGTCTCGCTCGGGAGGAGCGACTCGGACGCGGCGGGCAGCTTCGCCTTCGCGCCCTTCTTTTCCGCCTGTGCGAGCGCGGCATCCGGGTGGAGCAGCAGGGCAATGGAGAACGTCGCGAGCAGGGCGGAAACGGGACGGGTCGTCGGATGCGTCATGTCGACTCCCTCGGGACGATGCTCACGGGAGTGTAGCCGCGAGGGTCCCTCCGGGCGGGAATGACGGGCTCCGAGAACGGTCTCGGCCCGGATGGGCCCAGCGTCCAAGGGGGGGCCCACGGCGTTCCCGGACCGTTCCGGGAGCGCCGTGGGGCCGGCCGTTCAGGGGACTATTCGACCGTGAACCCGGTCAGCACGACCGGCAGCGGGGGCGTCAGGTCCCACATCCCGCGGCCGTGCGTAGCGATGCGCAGGACGCGGGTCGAGGTGTCGCCCGGGGTGAAAGCCATCTCGAAAACGGGGCTGCGGGGCAGGGACGTGCCGAGCGGGTTCCAGGTGGCCCCGGCGTCGGAGGAGTAGTAGACGCCGATGTCGGTTCCGGCGTAGACGTGTGCCGCGTTGAGCGGGTCGACGACGACGCTGTTGACGGGCACGTCCGGAATGCTCGTGAGGCCGGTCCCGGAGGCCGCGGTCCACGTCGGGGTGCCGCTCGCGAGGTTCGTCGTCTTCCAGACGTGTCCGTTCGCGTTGCCCCAGTAGCCGCCGAGCGCGACGTAGGCGGTGTTCCCCGTGGAGTCGGTGGGATCGAAGGCGACCCGGAGGACCTGCTTGAGGGGGGTCGGCAGGTTCGTCGTGAAGTTGGTGAGCGTCGACGAGCCCGTGGTCGTACCGTAGACCGACCCTGCGTTGAGGCCGACGAGGCGAAAGTCGTCATTCAATGGCGAGATCCCGATCGTCCGGATCGTCGTGAGGGTCTGGCTGACCGCCGGCATCGTCTCGCCCCGGTCGGCCGACCGGTAGAGCTTGTTCGAGCCGAAATAGACGGTGTTCGGCGACCCCGGCCCGACCTCGATCGGAGCGTAGAAGTTCACTGCATCCGAGATGGAGATGCCGTTGAACGTGTCCCCGACGGTCCCGTCGCAATAGGCCGTGGTGGAGTCGACGGTCCCTCCGTAGATGCCCTTGAAGGACCACTGCCCCTCGGAGGCGCACGCCGTCGTCTTCACACGACCGAAGCCCAGCAGGTTGTTGGTCTGGTTGAAATACGTGTGGTACATCGTGACCGTGGTCGTATCCGTGGCGCTCTGGTCGATCCGCGCGTAGCCGCCGTCCCCGAAGTCGATCCGGTTCCAGGTGGCCGCGGCCGTGTACATGTGCGTACCGTTGTCCTGCGTCCCGCCGATCGTGTAGTTCGAGTTCAGGGGGTGCACGGAGACGCTCTGGTACTGGGCCGCGCTGAGAGGGAAGACGTTCAGGCTCGTCCACGTCACGCCGCTGTCCGTGGACTTGTAGACGCCCCCGTCGTTGCCGTGGTAGACGATCGTCGGGTCCGTGGGATCGACCTTGATGAAGTGAGTGTCGGCGTGAAGGCCGGTCGCGGAGCTGACGAAGGACGTCGCCGCGCCGTCCGTGGACTTCCCGAGGAGGAGCGAGCAAATGGGCGTCGTCCCGCTCGTCACGTTGCCTCCGAGGTAGAGGACGTCGTCCGAGGTCGCCGCGGAGGCGCCCGGCCGGACGTCGACCCCGATGTTGTAGAAGCACTGGCCGCCGCAGAAGCCCCCGCCGCCGCCCAGCTTCGCCGACCACGTCGCCCCGCCGTCGGTGGAGACGCGGACGACGCCCGCAGAGGTGGTCGACGCGCAGAGCGTCCCGGTCCTCGCCTCCCCCGTGGCGACGTAGATGACGTTCGTCGGGGCCAGGGCCTGCTTGTAGCCGGCGAAGATCCCGCGCGCGCTCGCGGTCGTCGTCTGGAGCGTCTGCGTGCAGGCGATCGAGGTGGTGGCGCTCGTGCAGCGGAAGACCCCGCCGTCGTTCGCGGCGGTGGTCCCGTTCATCCACGCCACGAGGACGGTGGGATCGGCCGGGTCCGGAAACACGATGTCGTCGACGTTCCGGTTGCCGGTATTCGGCGTGTCGAAGCCCGCGCCGCCCAGCGTGACGGCGAGCTTCGTGAACGTCACGGCGGCCGGCGCCGCCGTGGCGTTCGTCGAGCGGTAGAGGCCGCGCATCGCGAGCGGCGGGATGGCGCCGCCAAAGGCTGCGTCGCCCCCCATTCCGATGATGCCGCCGGCGACCCCCACGAACACGGTCGCCGGGTCCGTCGGGTGGACGAGGATCTTGGAGATCGACCGTCCGTTGAAGCACGGGTTGTTGACGGCCGTGGTCCCGTCCCCCGCGACGTAGCTGCGGATCGGGTTGATCGGTCCGTGGAGGACGGCGGTCGTGTTCGCGCTCTCGATCCGGTAGAGGCCCACGCCCGAGAAGCTGTCGGCCGAGCCGTTCGGCTCGCCCGTGCCCACGTAGAGGATCGTCCTGTCGGACGGCGCGAGAGCGAGGGCGCCGATGGCCATGGAGGCAGCCGTCTCGAAGATGGCCGTCCAGCTCGTCCCGCCGTCCAGGGAGCGCCAGAGGCCGCCGTTCGCCGTGCCGAGATAGATCGTGTTGTGGGCGACGGGGTCGATCTCGATCGCCGTGACCCGGCCGCTCACGGACAGGGTCGTGGTCTCCGTCTGCCCGTTCGGGATCGGATAGGGGCCGATCTCCGTCCACGTGGTGGGGTTGGCGTTGACGCCGACCGCATTCTGCTTGTCCCGCAGCTGCAGGGCCTTCAGGCGCAGGTCCGGGTGCTTCAACAGGTCCTCGACGCCGCGCAGCGCCGCGACGTGGCTGGCACGGGCGCCGAGGAACGCTTCCTTGTCGACGTTCTTGAGCCAGCGCGGGACGTCCGGGTCGTCCCCGGGGGCGGCGGCCAATGGAACGGCCTTCGCCGCGCCCTTCGAAGCTGCCGGCGGTCCGGAGCGCTTTGCTTGAGGGGCCTGACCGAGCGCTGGCTGTGCAACCCACGCCATCATCGTGATCAACCCGGAGATACGGACACACCCCGACAGGCTTCGCACCATATTCACATCCTTTGTCCCAAGAAATATCCGCCCAGTTTTATATATCACAGGACGTCCGCACGTGGCGCCGGACCCGGGAGGTCGCGTCGCGCCCTTCCAGGGTCCGGCGCCACGTGCGGAAACGCGCGTTCGGCCCGGTTTTCCCGCGGGCGGGAAGACCGCCGGGCGCCCCGGGCCGTTGGACAGCCCTGGGGAGCGTGGCCAGAATGAATGTATCCAGATGATCCGAGCCTTTTTCGCCGCGTTCCTGGTTCTCCACGGGCTGATCCACCTGATCGGGTTCTCGAAAGCTTTCGGCTTCGTCGCGGTGCCGCAGCTGGGCCAGCCGATTTCGCGCGTCGAGGGCCTCGTGTGGCTCGTCGCGACGGGTCTCTTCGTCGCGAGCGCCGTGGCGCTCTACGCCTCGCCGCGCCGCTTCTGGATGGTCGGCGCCGCGGCGCTCGTCCTGTCGCAGACGCTGATCTGCGGATCCTGGCGCGACGCGAAGTTCGGCACGGTCGCCTCGCTCGTCGTCCTCGTTGGCGTCTCGTACGGTTTCCTCTCCCGGGGCCCGTGGTCCTTCCGGGCCACGTTCGAGAACGACGCGTGGACCGGCCTGGCGCGGCGCTCGCCGCAGCCGCTCGTGACAGAGGCCGACCTCGCCCCTCTGCCGGAGCCGGTCCGGCGCTACCTCCGGGCGGCGGGCGTCGTGGGGCAGGAACGGGTGCAGGGAATGAGGGTCCGGTTCGCCGGGTTCCTCCGGGGCGGGCCGGCCGAGCCCTGGATGCCGATCACCGCGGAGCAATACTCCTTCTTCGACAAACCGGCCCGGCTCTTCCTCGTCGAGGCGAAGCGGGCCGGCATCCCGTTCGAGGCGTTCCACCGCTTCGTCGGGCCGTCGGCGACCTTCGCCGTGAAGGTGGCGTCCCTCGTCCCCGTGACCCACGCCCGCGGCCCGGTGATGAACCGCTCGGAGACGGTGACCCACTTCAACGACATGGCCGTCCTGGCGCCCGCAACGCTCCTCTCGTCCTCGATCCGGTGGGAACCGGTCGACGACCGGACGGTGCGCGCGGCGTTCACCCGCGGCGCCGAAACCGTCCGGGCCGAGCTCCGGTTCGACGGGGATGGGTGGCTCGTCGACTTCCTGTCGGACGACCGGTCGATGGCGTCGAAGGACGGAAAGTCCTTCTCCCCGGCGCGCTGGTCCACGCCGCTCCACGACGTACGTTCGTTCGGCGCGTTCCGCCTCGCGAGCCGGGGCGAGGCGATCTGGCACGTGCCGGAAGGGCCTTACGAGTACGGGCGTTTCGACTTCGTCGAGATCGAATACAACCCCTCGGGGCCTCCTTGATCGTCCGCGCCGCGAGGCTCGCACTGGGGCTCCTATTCACCGTGACCGGGCTCGGCGGGTTCCTCGGGCTCTTCCCGATCGCCCCGCCGCACGCCCTCCAGGTGATCCTGATCGAGAGCGGCTGGATGAAGGTCGTGAAGGCGATCGAGCTGGGGGCGGGGCTGCTTCTCCTCTCGAACCGCTTCGTCCCGCTCGCCCTCGCGCTTCTTCTGCCGGGCGTCGTCTCGATCGCCCTCTATCACGTCCTGCTCGACCCGGTGTTCCTCGGAATCGTGCCCGTCGTCGTCGGGCTCGAGGGGTTCCTGCTCTGGTCCTACCGGGGGAGCTTCCGGGGGATGCTCGCCCGCGACGGGCGGCCCGGGGCCTGACCCCGGGGCCCGCCGGACCCCGGGGATTCAGACCCGATGCCGACTTCAGGGTTTCGGGGCGGGCGGGCGCACGAGGTCCCTTTCGACGGCAGCCATCCTCTCGGTCAGCCCCTCGAGGGCCGCGCGGAGTCTCTCGTTGTCGCGCTCGAGCCTCTGGGCCTCGGCGAGAAGCATGGGCACGAGCTGGTCGTAGCGGACGGAGAGGAGCTGACCCTTCTCGTCGCGGACGACGAGGTGCGGCGCGACCTTCTCGACCTCCTCGGCGATGAGGCCGACTTGCGGTGTCATCGTGTCGTCGGCCCTGTAGAGGAAGGAGACGGGGCGCAGCTCCATGAGAAGGGGGGCGGGGTCGCCGAGCGGCGCGACGTCCTTCTTGAACCGGGCGGAGGAGGTGACGGTGCCGAGCCGGCCGGAGGAGTTGACGTAAACGGCGCTCGCGGTGCCGATGCTGGCGCCGGAGACTCCGCGGAGGTAGGCGGCCGCGGAGCTGTCGTTGCCGATGCGGGTCGTGTTCGACTCGCTCAGTTCGACGGGGCCCGTGTTGAAACCGATGTAGATGTTGTTGTTTCCGGTCTGGAGGCCCGATCCGGCGCTCTTTCCGATACCGACGTTGTTGTTGCCGGAAGTGAGGGTGCCGAGCGACCCGGTTCCGAACGCCGAGTTCCCGTCGCCGTTGGTCAGCTGGCCGAGGGACGAGACGCCGAACGCCGCGTTCTCCGTGCTGGAGACGATCTCGTCGAGGGCCATCGAGCCGAAGGCGGAGTTCGTGGACCCGGTCGTGCAGGCCTCGAGCGTCCTGGAGCCGAACGCCGAGTTCGCGTTCCCGGTGGAGCTCGCCGGGAGGGCGCTGTACCCGAACGCCGTGAGGCCGTCTCCGGTGGTCCCCGTCCCGCCGGCCGAGACGCCGAAGAAGGTGTTCTTCGTGGTCCCGGTCCGGTGCAGGAGGCGGGTGCCGGCCTGCGTGAGGAGGAAGGGCGAGCCGACGAGGTCGACGGTGCCCGCGACGAATCCTGCAGACGCGTCGCGGGCGACGAGGGTGCTCGCGACGGAGCTTGACGTCGCGTTCGTGCCGATGGTCAGCGTGCCGCTTCCGGCGGTGACGGTCGTCCCGTTGGTCGGGGCGACGTCGACGACGCCGGTGAGGCCCTCGAGGCTCGAGACGAGAGGCCCCGCCGTGACCTGGATGTTCTGGCCGGAGGGGGTGACGGCGACGTTCGCGCCGGCCGTCACGGAGACCGCGCCCGTTCTTCCGTTGAGCGAGGAGACGACGCCCTGGGCGGTGTAGTAGCCGTTGACGTCGATGATGAGGTCGAAGCCCGCGACGCCAGGGATGGCGGAGATTCCCTTGCCCGATCCAAGGGTGCCGAGCGGGACGACGGCGGCGTTGGCGATGGTCTGGGAGGCGAGGTAGTTGAGGGTGGAGACGCCTGGGACCGAGCCTCCCGCGGGGTAGGCGAGGAGGAAGCCGGCGCCGGCCGTGTTGGTAACGGTGAAGTTGAAGGAGACGGCCTCGGCGTCGGCGGGGATGCCGCACTGGCCGGTGAGGGTGAAGCTGCGGACGGTGGAGGCCGGCATCCAGGGCTGGCCGAACTCGCCGGGAGGGGGCTGGCGCGTGTCGGCGACGCGGCAGGGAGTGATGCCGACGAAGGCGAGGGTGGAGGTGGCGAGCGGGGCGGCCTCGGTCTCGGGCTCTTCGACCCGGGCCGAGCGCGGACCGGCGTCCGGAATCGGGACGGCCCAGTAGGCGGGGGCGTGCCAGTTGCGGACTGGGATCGTGCCGTCTTCGGCCGATCCGGTTGCGGGCCCCGTCACGAAAAAGACGGCGGCGGTGAAAACAGCGATGAGCAGAAGAGTTCGGCGTGAGCAATTCCGAATCACGCTGGCCTCCTTGTCCCTGTGCCTGGAGAGAAGCGTCGACGCGGCGGCTTCAGCGTCCGGTCTGCGCGGATTCGAGCTGGCGCAGGCGTTCGAACACGGTCGAGAGCGTTCGGGAAAGCTCGGTGTCCCGGGCCTCGAGCCTTTTCACTTCGGCGAGGAGAAGAGGCACGAGCTGGTCGTAGCGGACGGAGAGGAGGCGGCCGTCCTCGTCGCGGGTGACGAGGTGCGGGGCGACCTTCTCGACCTCCTCGGCGATGAGGCCCGCCTGGGGCGTGCAGGTTTCGTCGGTCTTGTAGACGAAGGAGACGGGGCGGAGGGCCTGCAGGAGGGGCGAGGGGTCGGCGAGGTCGGCGACGTCGTTCTTGAAGCGGGCGGAGGAGGTGACGGTGCCGAGCTGGCCCGAGGAGTTGACGTAGACAGCGCTCGCCGTGCCGACGTTGACTCCGGAGATTCCGCGGATGAAGGTCGCAGCGGCCGTGCTGACGCCGATCCGGATCGTGTTGGTCTCGCCAGAGGTGGTCGGATGAAGATCTACGCCAATGAAGATGTTCGAGCTGCCTGTCGTCAGTCCGTTCCCGGCGCCGGCCCCTACTGCAATGTTCTGGACCCCCGTCGTCAGGCCGGTCATCACCTCTGCTCCGATCGCCGTATTGGTGGCGCCCGTGGACGTGCTACGGAGCGCGGAAGCCCCGACCGCGGTGTTCATGCCGCCTGTCGAGAGCTCCAGGGCTCGTTCTCCGAACGCGGTGCTTTCGTTGGCCGTCTTGTGCGTGGCGAGCGCCCGGTGGCCGAACGCCGCGTTGTAGCCCCGGTCGTGACGCTGCTGAGCGCCTCGTAGCCGAACGCCGTGTTGTAGACGCCCGTCACGGTCGTTCCGCCGGCCTTCCGACCCGCGAAGATGTTCGTCGCGTCTCCCGTGGCGTGCATCAGCCTGGATCCGTCGGACGCCGTCAGGAGGTAGGGGCTCCCCAGCAGCTGAACGGTTCCCGCGGCGAATTCGCCCGCGGTGTCGCGGGCGACGAGGGTATTGGGGTCGTTCGTCGAGGTCGCGTTGGTCCTGATGAGGATGGTCTGGCCGACGAGCGACACTTCCGCGCCGGTGTTCCCGTCGACCAGGACGGCTCCGGTGAGGCCCGCGAGGCTCGAGACGAGGGGCCCGGCGGCGACCTGGACGTTCTGGCCGGACGGGGTGACGACGACGTTGGAGCCGGCGGTGATGGAGACCGCGCCGGTTGCTCCGTTGAGCGAGGAGACGACGCCCTGCGCGGCGTAGTAGCCGTTGACGTCGATGATGAGATCGAAGCCGGAGACGCCGGGGATCACGGAAATCCCTCTGCCGCCACCGAGAGTCCCGAGGGGGACGACGGCGGCGTTGGCGATCGTCTGGGCGGCGAGGTAGTTGAGGGTGGAGACGCCGGGAACCTGGCCTCCGGCAGGATAGACGAGGAGGAAGCCGGGGCCCGCCGTGTTGATGACGGTGAAGTTGAAGGAGACGGCCTCGGCCTCGGCGGGGATGCCGCACTGGCCGGTGAGGGTGAAGCTGCGGACGGTGGACGGCTGCATCCAGGGCTGGCCGAACTCGCCGGGAGGGGCCTGGCGAGTGTCGGCGACGCGGCAGGGAGTGATGCCGACGAAGGCGAGCGTGGAAGTGGCGAGGGTGGAGGTGTCGGCCCCGGGTTCCTCGACCCTGGCGGAGCGCGCTTCGTCGTTCTGGATCGGGACGGTCCAGTAGGCAGGTGCCTGCCAGTTGCGCACCGGGACGGCGTCGTCCCCGGCTGTCAGGTTCCCGCTGGCGGAGAGGGACGGGTTGAGGACCAATGCAGCGACGAATACCGCGAGCTTGCGCATTCCCATTCTCCTTCCCTGGACCTGTTCGTGGCGGGGCGGAAGTGCGCCCGGCGTCCGTGAGCGGAGCATCGGCACGCTTCCGGGCTGCCAGCGAATGCCCGGAGGAACCCGAAGGCGGGACCGCTCACGCGACATCGGACTCTCTCTACGAAGTGACCGCCAAGTCTACCGCTCGAAAGGTGACCGGGGCCAGACCGGAGCCAGGTTCAGCGCCGCCCTTCGGCCGCCTTCAGCTCCGCCTCGTAGCGGGGGTTCTTCCACTCGCGCGGCAGCGGGTCGGCCCCGGGGCCCTTCTCGAGGAAGGTGACGACCTTCGCGACGAGGCGGACCTCGGCCGCGGTGTCGACCCGCGAGAGGAACATCGTGTCGAGCGTGACGCCCGGGTCGATCGCCTTCTGCGGGCTCCCGAACGCGACGTCGTGGTTCTCGCCGGGAAGCGCCTTTCCGTTCGCGTCGAGGTAGACGACGGTCGCGATGACCCGGCGGACCGGCTGGTCCGAGGCGTTTCGGACCGTCGCCCGGTAGGTCGGGAGCGGGGGGTGGCCCGGCACGGCGACGGCGCTCAGCTCCAGAGGCGGGCGCCCGGCGGCCTCGAGCCGTGCGAGCGGCTCGACGGGCCGTCCGGGGCGCGCGGGGGTGGGAGACGGCTGGACCGAGGGGCGGGAGAGCTGCGGGGCGTTCGACTGTCCCGGACGCCCCGCCGGGTCGTCGCACGCGACCGTGAGAACCGCGAGGCCGAGGGAGAGGGCGAGCCCGTGCGTCCGCTTCACGCCGCGGACCTTAACCCGGGGGAGACGCCGCGCGGGAGGGCCGTGACAAGGGCTCTACAAAAAGCTGCCGGGAGCGCGCTTCTGAGCGTCGCTCCCGGCGTCCCTGACCTGCGAAGAGGGGGGCGGCGGAGAGTGGTTCCTCGCCGGCCAGGGGTAATCAGGTCTGTAAGAGGGCCGAACTCGTTGTCCTCGTCTGTCCCCTGACGAGAATGTGGGCCCCGTTAGCGGGAAATGCAAGGGCCGATTCTCTGATCAAACCGGCCCTTGCGAGTCCGCATTGATCGGTCAGAGCCCTCGCGCCTGCCGGTACGCCGGGATCGCCGCTTCGAGGACGCGGCAGGAGGCGGTGAGGTCTTCGGCCTTGAGGACGTAGGCGATCCGCACCTCGTCCTTGCCGAGGCCGGGCGTCGCGTAGAAGCCGTCGGCCGGCGCGACCATCACCGTGGCTCCGTCGAGCTGGAAGTCGGTGAGGAGCCACTGGGCGAAGTCCTCGCTGTCCTTCACCGGGATCCGCGCGACGAAGTAGAAGGCCCCCTCGGGCTTGCGGAAGAAGATGCCGGGGATCTTCGTCAGCTCGGTGAAGAGGATGTCGCGGCGCTTGCCGTACTCGGTGACGACCCCTTCGACGTACTCGGGGCCGAGGAGGGCGGCTCCCGGCGCGATGGCCTGGGCGAGGCCCGGCGGGGAGAGGCGGCCCTGAGCCATGTGGAGGCACGACTGGTAGACCTCGGGGTTGCGGGTGACGAGGCAGCCGAGACGGATGCCGCAGGCGCTGTAGCGCTTGGAGAGGCTGTCGACGACGATGACGACGTCCTCGAAGCCGGGAAGCGAGAGGGCGCTCACCGCCTCTCGGCCGTCGTAGACGAACTCGCGGTAGACCTCGTCGGCGATCAGGAAGAGGCCGTTGTCGCGGCAGAACTCGGCGACCGTGACGAGCTCCTCGCGCGTGTAGACGGTGCCCGTCGGATTGTTCGGGTTGCAGAGGACGACGGCCTTCGTCTTCGGCGTCTTCGCCTTCTCCCACTCCTCGCGTGAGGGGAGGTGGAAGCCGTCCTCGGCGCGGGTGACGATCGGGGTCAGCTCGATTCCCCCCATCGCCGCGAAGGCGCGGTAGTTCGTGTAGAAGGGCTCGACGAGGAGGACCTCGTCGCCCGTCTCGCAGCAGGCCATGAAGGCGAAGAGGACCGCCTCGCTCCCCCCGGTCGTCGTGATGACCTGGCTCTTCGTCAGCTCGACGCCGCGGCCCTTGTAGTAGCCGACGAGGAAGTCGAGGCACTCGGGGGTGCCGTTCGACGGGGTGTAGGCGTAGGTCTTGTCGTGGATCTGCAGGAGCCGGTCCCGCATCGGGGCGGGGGTCTCGAGGTCGGGCTGGCCGATGTTCAGGTGGTAGACCTTCACGCCGCGCTTCTTGGCCGCGTCGGCGTAGGAGGCGAGCTTGCGGATGGGGGAGGCGGGGACGCGCCGGCCCCGCTCGGAGACGCGGGGGGCGGACTTCTCTGCGGTCGGGACGCTCATGGCGGGCAGATTACACCGGCACCGGGCGGTGCCGGGTCTCCGAAAGGGTGCTCCCGACCAATCAGAAACCGGCGGCAGCCCCGTCCTTTCGCTTCTCCGTCGCCCCGAGGAGGAAGTCCGTTGCGGGGTCCCGAGCGATCGCCTGGTAGCCGCCGTAGGCGCCGACCGGCTCCCGGCCGATCCGGTGACCGCGTCGCATCAGCTCCTCCAGGAGCGGTCCGGGGAGCCCCTCCTCGAGGAAGAGCGTCCCGCCGTCCTTCATCACCGTCCCGGTCGGCTCGCTCGACCCGGTGTGGTGGAAGCGGAGCGCGTCGCCCGCCTCCTGGAGGTTCATCCCGAAGTCGACGAGGTTCACGACGACCTGCGCGTGCCCCTGCGGCTGCATGTCGCCCCCCATCAGGCCGAATGCCATGAGCGGCTGGCCGTCCTTCGTCAGGAAGGCGGGGATGATCGTCTGGAAGGGGCGCTTGCCCGGCTCGAGGACGTTCGGGTGCCCCTTCTTCAGCGAGAAGAGGGCGCCGCGATTGTGGATGCCGATGCCGAGGGCCGGGACGGCGTAGCCGGAGCCGAAGCCGGTGTAGTTGCTCTGGATGAGGGAGACCATGAGCCCCGAGGCGTCTGCCGCGCAGAGGTAGGTCGTCTCCTTGCGGTTCAGGACGAGCTCCTCGTCGGGCGGGTCCTCGCGGGAGGCGCGCTTCAGGTCGATCTTCTTCACCCGCTCCTTCGCGTATTCCTTCGAGAGGAGACGCTCGAGCGGGAGCTTCGCGAAGGCGGGGTCGGCGTAGTAGCGGGCCCGGTCGGCGTAGGCGACCTTCTTCGCCTCGACCATCAGGTGCCAGAAGTCGGCGCTGCCGCGCCCCATCTTCGCGAGGTCGAACCCCTCGAGGAGGTTCAGCATCTGGAGGGCGGCGAGACCTTGCGTGTTCGGCGGAAGCTCCCAGACGTCGTATCCCCGGTAGTTCGTCGACATCGGGGCGTCCCACGTCGAGCGGTGCCGGACGAAGTCCTCCTTCGCGAAGAAGCCCCCGTTCGCCTTCGAGAAGGCGACGAGGGCATCCGCGAACTCGCCCTCCCACCCGGCCCGTTTCTTCGCGGCGAGCAGGCGGAGCGTCTTCGCGAGGCCTGGATTGCGGAAGCGCTCGCCTTCCCTGGGCGCCTTCCCGCCGGGCAGGAAGACCTCCGCGAAGCCGGGCTTGTCCTTGAAGCGCGCCACGGAACCCGCCCAGTTGCCGGCGATGACGGGGGAGACGGGGAAGCCCTCCTCCGCGTAGCGGATCGCCGGGGCGAGGACCTCGGCGAGCGGGAGCTTTCCGTACTTCGCGTGGAGCTCGAGCCAGCCGTCGCCGCAGCCCGGTACGGTCCAGGCGAACGGGCTGTAGAGCGGGATCGTCCCGTCGGGGAGCGGCGGGACCTTCTCAGCCGTCAGCGCGAGCGGCGCTCGGCCGGAGGCGTTCAGCCCGACGACCTTCCTGGTGCCTGGGTCCCAGAGGATCGCGAAGAGGTCTCCGCCGAGGCCGTTCGCGGTGGGCTCCATCAGGCCGAGGCAGGCATTCGTCGCGATCGCGGCGTCGACGGCGCTCCCCCCCTTTCGGAGAGTCTCGACCCCCGCCTCGGTGCAGAGCGGCTGGGCGCTCGCCACCATGCCGTGCTCGGCCCAGACGGGGGATCTCGTCGCTTCGCCGCGCCCCTTCGGCGGCCATTCGGCGAGGAGGGGGAGGCTGACGGCGAGGGAAAGAAGCACGACGAGCGACGCTCTCATGGCGGAATCGTACGCGGTTCGCCCGCGACGCCGGAATGGAGAGGGGATCCGGCGACGGGGGACGGCCGAGCGGATAATCACGGCGCCCGTGAGGAATCTCGAGCCCGCCGAAAAACGTGTCGTCGCCGTGGCCCTCGCCGGGGCTCTCCTGGCCTCGCTCGCCTGGATCGTCTGGCTCGCGCTCTTCGGCCTGGAGCGGGGGGTAGTGACCCCGCCGCGCCTCGTCCTGGCATTCCTCGTCTTCGGCGTCCACTACGTCGGCGCCGTCGTCGTTCTCCTCAAGCGTCCGTTCGACCCGGGAAACCGGGCCCTCTTCCCGCTCCTGACGCTCCTCGGCGTTCTGAACGCGGGACGGATCATCGGTGTGGTGACGAACGGGACGGCCCTGGAGGATCAGGTCGCCTTCGCGGGGTCGACCACTTTCTACTTCGTGGCCGTCGGCTGGATCGTCGTGACGATCGGCGGTTTCTTTCCTGTGGTGCGTCTCGCGAATCCTGGGCGAGCCTACGTCCTCGTCACCCTCGTAACCGTCGTTCCGCTCGGGTTCTATCTCCGGGAGTGGTGGATGGAGGGAGGGGGCGCCCCTCCGGCAGGCGCCTGGAAGACGGGAGTCGCCCTCTTTGCACTCGCGGTCAACCTCTTCATCTTCGTCTACTTCCTCTCCCTCGCCTGGGTGGCGCGACGGGAAGACGTGAGGCGGCGCGCCCGGGTCGTCTTCGTCGCCGTCATCGTCTACATCGGCCTCTACATCTTTCTGCGCGACATCCCTGCCGTCGCCGGCGCTCCCCCGGTCCTGCCGATCTGGGCACTCTCTTCGGTCTCGGTCCTCTTTCCGCTCGCCCTCATCGTCGCCGCGACGCGCTTCCACCTGTTCGAGGTCGACCGCCTCATCCGGCGAAGCGCCTCTTACGCCATCGCCTCCGGCGCCCTCGTCGTCCTCCTCCTGGCGGGCGTGCCGGCCGTCACGGCGCTCGTGGCGCTCGCCTCGCCCGCTCTCCAGGGGACGCTCACGACGGCGGTCGTCGCCGTCCTTCTCTTCCTCGTCTTCGACCCGCTCCGGAAGCGGGCCCAGGTTTCCCTCGACCGGAAGTTCCGGCAGGGGGCCTACGACCCGTCGCAGCTCGTGGCCGACGTCGTCGGCGACCTGAGGGACGCGGGCGAGGACCTCGCGGGAGACGTCCTCCACCGCATCGCGGCCGCCCATCGGCCCGACCGGCAGGCGTTCTGGGTCTTCGCGCTCGAGGCGCCCGGCGCGCCGGTCCGTCCGGTCACGACGGGAATCCTGGCCGACGTCCCCGAGCTGGACCGGACGACGGTCCTCCCGATGTCGGATCCGATCGAGTCCCGGAACACCTTTCATCCCCTCACGGCCGACGGCGGCGACCCGCCCTACTCGCAGGGGGAGCTCGCGAACCGGCTCCGGGCCGCCGGCTTCGCCGCCGCGTTGCCCCTCTTCTCGGGGGACGGCGAGCCGCTCGGGCTCATCGCCCTGGGGGCGAAGCGGACGGGAGAGGCGTACGTCCCGGAGGAGCGGAGAATCCTCGCCACGGTCGCCGGGCACGTCGCCCTGGCCCTCGAACGGGCCGCGCTGACGAGGCAGGTGGACGAGGACCGGCGCGTGAGGGAGAAGGTTCTCGGGCACCTGCAGGAAGAGGGAGGCGGGGCGCTCTACGAGTGCGAGCTCTGCGGGCGAGTGGCCGACGAGGACGACGTCGTCTGCTCCGCCGACGGCCACGCGGTGCGAATGACGCAGGCGATTCCCCGACTTCTCGCCGGTCGCTACCGTCTCGACCGGCGTCTCGGTGAGGGGGGAATGGGGACCGTCTATGCCGCCCGCGACATTCGCGGCAACCGCGACTGCGCCGTGAAGGTGATCCGCGCCGAGCAGCTCGTGGACCGGACGGCGATCGCCCGCTTCCGCCGCGAGGCCCGGTTGACGGCGCGCCTCGGCCACCCGAACGCCGTGGCCGTCTACGATTACGGCGAGCTGCGGCCCGGGGGGGCGTTCCTCGTGATGGAGCTCCTCTCGGGCGGCTCCCTCAGGACCGAGCTGACGCTGCGCAAGCCGGTCCCGTTCCTGGAGACGGCCTGGGTGCTCGACCGCTCGCTCGACGTCCTCGCCGCCGCGCACGCGGCCGGCCTCGTCCACCGCGACGTCAAGCCCGACAACCTCTTCCTCACGCGCGGCCCCGGGGGGGCGACGCGCCTCAAGCTCCTCGACTTCGGCCTGGCGCGCGAGACGAAGGCCGACGCGAAACCCGAGAGCGGCGGGGCGATCTCCTCCGTGAGCATCCTCATGGGGACACCCGGCTACATCGCGCCCGAGGTCGTCGCGGGAGCCGACGCGACCCCCGCCTCCGACCAGTGGGCGATCGCCGCGACCGGCTTCGAGCTCCTGACGGGGGTGAGGCTGAAGTTCGACCGGCCCGACCTGCCGCTGCGCAGCCTCGTCGACGAGGTCGTCTCGATCATCGGGACGGTCACATCGGGCGTCCCCGTCACCTACGCCCGCTCCCTGGCGAAGGCGATGGCGGTCGACCCGGAGGACCGCTGGGTTTCGGTCGTCGCCCTCCGCCGCGCGCTCGACCGGAGCACGGGCGGGCGGATCCCCGCCGACGGCGACGTGCAGTTCGAGGTGCTGGCGGAAGAGCGCCGGTAACGGGCGCGGCCGCGGGGAGAGCGGCCGAGTCCGGGCACGGACCGGGCGCGCTCCGGCGTCGTCCATGAGGCGGAGCGAGGAGGACAGGCGCGCCCATTCCGCTAGAATCGCCGCGAGAATGGCGCCGATCGAGCATGTCCGGTCCCGACCGGGAGGAGTCGTACTCGTCACGGGGGGTGCCGGCTACATCGGCTCCGTCCTCGTCCCACGCCTCCTTCCCGAGCACCGGGTCGTCGTTCTCGACCTCGGCATCTTCGGGGACTCCTCCCTGAGCCGTCTCGCCTCCGATCCGGGACTGGAGCTCGTTCGGGGAGACATCCGCGACGAAAGGCTCGTGAGGGCGCTGCTGGAGAGGGAGAGGCCCGACGCGATCGTCAGTCTCGCGGCGGTCTCGAACGATCCGTGCTCGGAGATCGACCCGGACGTCACCCGGTCCATCAACCTCGACGGGACGGCCCGTCTCATGCGCCTGGCGAAGGAGCACGGCGTGCGCCGCTTCGTGAGCGCGTCCTCCGCCAGCGTCTACGGGGTCAAGGAGGAAGAGGAGGTCACCGAGGACCTCCCCCTGACCCCGCTCACGCTCTACGCCCGGTACAAGGCCGAGACCGAGGACGTCCTCGGCGCGCTCGTCGACGACCAGTTCTGCGGCGTCTCCGTCCGGGCCGCGACGGTGTGCGGCTGGTCACCCCGGCTCCGGCTCGACCTGACGATCAACATCCTGACGTACCACGCGATCACCGAGGGTCGGATACGGGTGTTCGGCGGCGCCCAGATGAGGCCTAACATCCATGTCGAGGACGTCGCGGACTTCTACGCCCTCCTGCTCCGGGCAGACTCGCGTTCGATCAACGGACGCGCGTTCAACGTCTCCACCCAGAATGCGAGCGTCGCCGGGCTCGCCGAGATGGTCCGCTCCGAGATCGACCCGGGGCTGCCGATCGTGGTGGTGCCGACCGCCGACGACAGGTCCTACCGGCTGACCGCGCGCCTCGCCAGGGACGTCCTCGGATTCGTGCCGCTCCGGCCGCTCCGAGCTGCTGTCCGCGACCTCCGGGCGGCGTTTTCCGACGGGCGGGTTCCCGAGCCGGCCGCGGCCATCTACCGGAACATCGAGGTGATGAAGGCTCCATCGGTCATGGCGACCCTGCGCGGAAGCGCCGCGTGACGATTCCGTACATCGACCTGCCGTCGCAGCACCGGGGGCTGCGTGCGGATCTCGTCGAGGCGTTCGGGCGGGTGCTCGACCACGGCCAGTTCATCCTCGGTCCCGAGGTCGCCCTCCTCGAAGAGCGGCTCCGGGAGCGCCTGGGCGTGCCTCACGTCGTGACCGTCGCGAACGGCACCGACGCTCTCGTGCTCGCACTTCGCCTGCGCGGAGTGGGACCGGGCGACGAGGTGATCACCGTCTCGCACTCTTTCGTCGCGACGGCGACGGCGATCCGGCTCGCCGGCGCGACGCCCGTCTTCGTGGACGTCGACGAGGAGTCGATGCTCCTGGATCCCTCTGGTCTCGAGGGGGCGCTGTCGCCCCGGACGCGCGCCGTCCTGCCGGTGCACCTGAACGGCTTCGTCTGCGACCTGGACCCCATCGCCCGGTTCTGCGAGCGTAACGGGCTTTCGCTCGTCGAAGACTGCGCGCAGGCTTTCGGCGCGCGCGCGGCGGGCCGTTCGGTGGGGAGCACGGGAGTCGGTGCGTTCTCCCTGCACCCGCTGAAGGGGCTCTCTGCGCTCGGCGACGGCGGGTTCCTCACGGTCGCGTCCGACGACGATGCCCAGCGGCTGCGCCGCTTGCGAAACCTGGGCCTGCGCGACCGCGACCACTGCGAGGTCGTTTCCGGGAACTCGCGGCTCGACACGCTGCAGGCCGCGTTCCTCCTCGTCAAGCTCGACCGCTTCGAGGCCTGGGCGGCCGCGCGCCGGGAGCACGCCGCCGCCTACCGGCGGGCTCTCGCCGGCGTCGTCCGGCTCCCTCCCGAGAAGGAGGGGGTCGAGCCCGCGGTCAGCGCGTTCGTGGTTCGCCATCCGCGAAGGGACGTCTTGCTCCGGCGGATGAGGGAGAGAGGCGTGGACGCGAAGGTCCACTACCCGCTTGCGATTCACCAGCAGGAGGCCTTCGCGGACCTTCCGCCGCGGCCCCTTCCCGTCACGGAGCGCGTCGTCCGCGAGATCCTCAGTCTGCCGGCGACCCCGGAGCTGAGCGCGGAGGAGCGGTCGCGCGTCATCGAGTCGGTCCTCGACGCCTGCCGGGACCTTGCGCCATGACCGAGCCGGGAGGGAAAGTCCGGCGCCTGGAGGAGATGCTCGAGCTGAGGGAGGCCCTCCGCAGGGAGGGAAAGGCCCTCGTCCAGTGCCACGGCTGCTTCGACATCGTCCATCCGGGCCACATTCGCTACCTGCGCTTCGCGAAGGAGCAGGGCGCGCATCTCCTCGTCAGCGTCAGCGCCGATGCCGTGGTGGGGAAGGGGCCGGGAAGGCCGTTCGTCCACGAGGACCTCCGTCTCGAGAACCTCGCCGCTCTCGAGATGGTGGACAGCGTCGTCCTCGACGACAACACGTGGGCCGGGCCGATCCTGGAGGCGCTCCGTCCCGACGTCTACGTGAAGGGCAAGGAGTACGAGCGCGGCACCGACCAGCGATTCCTCAAGGAGAAGCAGATCGTCGAGGCCTACGGCGGCCGCGTTCTCTACAGCTCCGGCGACGTCATCTACTCTTCGACCTTCATCCTGAGCCAGTTCATGGACCGGTTCCACCTCGAGGACGAGAAGGTCCGCCTCTTCTGCGAGCGCCACGGAATAGACCGCGTTTCCGTCGAGGCCCTCCTCGACAGGTTTCGGGACAAGCGGGTCCTGGTCCTCGGCGACGCCGTCGTCGATCACTACGTGCACTGCGACGCGCTCGGCATCGCCGCCGAGACGCCGGTCCTCTCGGTGACGCCGATCCGGGAGGTCCGGTATCCCGGCGCCGGAGCTCTCATCTGCGGGCAGATCGCCGCGCTCGGCGGCCACGCGACGTTTCTCACGCCGCTCGGCCAGGGTGCGAGCGCGGAGGAGCTCGCGGAGATGGCTTCGCGCCAGGGCTTCGACCTCGCCATGGTGCCGGACGATGGCCGGGAGATGTTCACGAAGACGCGCTACCTCGTGGACGAGCAGAAGGTGTTCAAGGTCGACCACGGGCGTTCGGCACCCCTCTCCACGCGGACGACGGACGCCGTGCTGCTCGAGATCGAGAGCCGCCTGGCCGAGAGCGACGCGCTCGTCTGCACCGACTTCGGGTACGGACTGTTCAACGCCCGGATCACGGACGGCGTGGCGCAGCTGGCCGCTGCCGCCGGGCGCCCGTACTACGCGGACGTCAGCTCGCGGCGGGTCAGCGTCCTCAAGTTCCGACGACCCCGGCTCGCGACGCCGACGGAGGAGGAGCTCCGCTTCGCCTTCGCGGACAACGAGAGCGGCATCTCGAATCTGGCGTCCCGGTACTACCGCGAGACGGACGCCGCGAATCTGATCCTCACGCTCGGCAAGCGCGGCACGCTGATCTTCGGCCGGCCCGAGGCCGATGCCGGCCGGCTTCCGACCGACTATCTCCCGTCTCTCGCGAAGGGGCCGGCCATCGACCCCGTAGGGGCGGGCGACGTTTTTCTCGCGGCCGCCGTCCTCTCGGATCTCGCGGGAGCTCCGATGGCGCAGGCCGCGTACCTCGCCAGCTGCGTGGCTGCGGTCCACGTCGGGACCCTCGGGAACGACCCGGTGGGAGGAGTGGACCTCGTCGAGTTCCTGAAGCACAGGCCGGAGCTCGCCCGTTGACCCGGCGCCGCGGCGCGGTCGTTCTCGGTCTCGTCACGTCGGCCGTCTTCCTCGCCCTCTCGTTCCGGAAGATCCCGGTCGGGCAGGTCCTGTCCGCGGTCGCCGACGTCGACCTCCGGATCCTCTCTCTCGTGCTCGTCACGAAGGTCCTCTTCTTCACCCTCGCGTCCGTGCGGACGTCGATTCTGCTCGGGCCGCGGCGGCGCTACGCGTTCCGCCAGCTCTTCACGTCCCAGCTGATCGGCTTCGTCGCCAACAACGCCCTGCCGTTGCGGACAGGGGAGCTCGTCCGGATCGACTACCTCGCCCGCGAGGGAGGGCTTTCGCGGAGCGGGATACTGCCCGTCGTGGTCGTCGAGCGCCTCTTCGACGCTGCATCCCTCGGCGTCCTCTTCGTGTCCGTGCTGCCGTTCCTGGCGAGAGACCTTCCCCTGGGCGCCGCCTTTGGACTTTCCCTCGGCGGCGCGCTCCTGGCGCTCGCCGCCGTCTATGCGTTCCGACTCCGGCCGGAACGGCTCGTCTCCTTCTTCGAGGCCCTGGCGCGGCCTCTCGGGGCTCGCGCCAGAGCCTTCGTCTCGGAGAAGGCGTACAACGCGGGCGAGGGGCTGCGTGCGATTCCGTCGGGAGCCGCCGTTCCGCTCGTGGCGGTGATCTCGGCGGGGCTCTGGGGGTGCGGAATGGCCTCGGTCCAGATCTGGCTCTGGTCGTTCGGCATCCGCCTCCCGTGGTACGCGCCGCTCCTCGTCGTCGTCTTCCTCGCGTTCGGACTCGCCATGCCGTCGACGCCCGGCCACGTCGGCACGTACCATTACTTCGCTCTCGCGGGCCTCACCGCCGCGGGACTCGACCCCGTCCGTGGGCTCCCGGTGGCGATCGTGGGGCACGCGGCGGCAGTCATTCCCTTCACTCTCGTCGGGATTCCGGTCTTCCTCCGCGAGACGTTCCGGCGGCGCGCGGGCCAGGCGGTGGACCGGGAGGCCGCGAAAGGGGAGGGACCGGATGGGGCGTGAGCGGGCCCGGCTCGCCTCCGTTCCCGGCTTTCGCGGGTGTCAGTCTTCGCTCTGCATCCGCACGGCAAGCTCCCGGTAGGCCGACACGCTGCGGTAGCCCCGGTAGACGTCGCTCACGGCCTTGAGGACGGAGCGCAGCCGGATCGCCTTGGAGTTGCCCATCGCCCGGCCGCGCGCGAGGAACGGCGCTTCGCCGATTCGCAGGTTCGGGTTGCGAAGGACGGCCTTGGCCAGGAGCTCCGCGTTGAACGCGTGGCCGCTCGAGACGACGTCGATTCCGCGAAACGCGTCGACCCGGTAGAGCTTGAGACCGTTGAGGTACCTGTACGGGTAGCCGTAGATCAGGCGAATCGTGCGCGTGAACGCCTCGGACGCGATCCGGCGAGGGATCGTCCGGATGATCGAGTTCTGCAGGTACCCCAGCACGATGTCGTAACGGTGCCGCATCTCCAGGTGATTGCGGATGGAATCGAAGACGATCTCGTTGTCGCCGGCCGCGACCGTCGCCCAGTGGCCTTCCGGGATGCGGTCGTAGGCCTGGAGGACGCTTCGGCCGACGCCGAGATTCCTGGGGTTGACGTGCATCCCAATGCCTTCGTGCGCCTCGCACAGGCGTTCCATCTCGCGCACGGTGCCATCGGTCGAGCCGTCGTCGATCAGCTCGATCCGGCCCTCGAGGTCGATCGTGGCGAGGACCGCCCGAACGGACTTCACGGTGCGGGCAATGTTCCCCTCCTCGTTGAGGCAGGGGACGATGACGGTCAGCGACTCCCGGGTCCCGGGCGGCGGCGAATCGGTCATCGGGGAGGCCGCCGCGCCTGCTCCAGCAGAGTCCGGTAGCGCAGGCGCTCGTCGTCGTCCGGCGGGGCGAGGCCCCACCCTTCCAGCAGCTTCGCCATGGCCGCCAGGTCCACGGCGTCCCAGTCCCGTTCGTACTCCGGGCGCGGGTACATCCCGAGGCCGAGCGCCGGGTTGTCCGCAGCAACCTCCTCGTGCCACAGCTCGAACGGTTCGCCGGCCCCGCGCGCGCTCTCGAAGTCGAGCACGAGGACCCGGCCGTCGCCGCGGAGCATCACGTGCTCACCGTGGAGCTCTCCGTGGACGATGCCGTGCGCCGCCAGGGTGAGCAGGCGCTCCAGGCACTGGGCCCGGATTGAAGGACCGTGCCGGGCGACGGCCTCCTGGTCGATGCCGGCGATCGGCTCGTAGCGCAGGCGCAGAAGGCCGTCGGCCTCGTCGACGGGGTCGCCGTCCAGCAGGCGCACGAAGCCCGGCTCCCCGGCGAGCGCCCGCAGGGCCGCCGCCTCGCGCGCCGAGCGCGGCGTGCCGGAGACGACGTTCTTCCACACCTCGGCGGGCCTGCCGTCCGCGCCGGCCAGAGTGAGCAGCTCCATGAAGACGCCGTTCTTGTGCGCCTTACGCCGGATCGAGAGGACGCCGCCGGCCCGGGGACGCTTCGAGAGGCCGACGATCGCGCGGCCCGAGCCCCGGCGATCCGCCTTGCGGCCGCTCGCGTACCTCCCGAGGCCGATCGGGAAGCAGCGCCCGGCGGCGATCCCCGCCGACTCGGCCATGCTCACGAGGCGCGAGAAGGCCCGCGTGCTGAACGGCTCGCGGCGGCCCGTCCACGCCTCGTATTCGTCCTGGGTGAGGCTGCCCTGCTCGACGACGACCGTCGCGGCCGCCTCGTGGAGGCGCGTGAAGACGCGCCTGGCCCCTTCGATCCCCTGCTCGCGGATCAGGTGGTGGTGCACCGAGAGCAGGAGCACGAGCGTGTACGGCGACTCGAGGACCTCGTCGAGGAGCGCCTCCGTGATCTCGGCCTGTCGAAACCGAAGGCGATCGGAGAGGCCGTAACGCTCGGCCAGGTGACTGGCGGTGTTCACGTTGCCGGGGAAGCGGTCGACACCCAGTGCGCCTCCGAGCGCACCCGCGACCTGGGCGAATCGGAACGGAAAGTAGCCATTCGCGCAGCCCAGGTCGAGCAGGTGCTCGCCGCGCGGCTCGAGGACGCGCAGCAACAGCTGGAAGCGATCCTCGGAAGAGTCGCGCTCGCACGGGAGATCTTCGTATCCCCGGAAGGGAATCGGCTGGTAGAGGAGGCCGTTCTCGGGTGGCATCCCGGGCGGCCGCCCCTCCATCTGCCAGGTTCGGATGGCCTCTCGCGACGCTTCGAGGGTTCCCCCCGCTGCGGAGCTCGCCATCCCGGAAAGGGTAGCACGCGGCCGGGCGGCGGCCTCTTCAGCCCCCCTGGAGGATGTAGGGAATGTAGTAGGCCGACATTTGCCGATATCCGCAGGAGCACCGGGGACATTCGCGCCGGAACACCTGCCGGGACCGCGTCCGGTAGGTCTCGCTCCCGCAGATCTCCGCGATCGAGGCGGTTCGAACGTTTCCTACCGGCTCGAGGACCCGGCATCCCGCGTAGACGTTGCCCGTCGCCCCGACGTAGACATCCTCGAATGCCATCGGACAGGGCGACTCGATCGGCTTCCGGGCCAGGTATCTCTCGACGAAGGGAACGTTGCGCTTCCAGAGCGAAACCGGGCGCCCGGCCTCGATCCGGCGGTAGAGAGCGCGGACCAGCTCCTGGACGTCCACCTCCTCGATCCGGCCTGCCTGCTCGATGGAGGTGTCGGCGAAGATCGGCAGGCTCGAGTCCGGCAGCTCCGGGTACAGCGCCGCGCCGATCTCCCCGCAGAACTCGAGCACGCGCTCGAGCGCCGCCGCGTTGAACGTCGTGAGCACGGTGGCGACTCGCGGGGCGAACGCGACTCCAAGCTCGGCCGCGGCCAGGGCGGGCCACCGAAGGCTGCTCCGGACCTTCTCTCCCGTCTCCTCGCTACACCGGTGATTGCCGCCGAGGGTCAGCTGGAGATTCAGCCGGCACGGAACAGCCGCCACGACCGGAGCTCTTCGCCGCTCCAGGGGAGGCTGTAGCGCAGAAGGCGATCATCCCTGGCGATCTCGTTCGCCAGCGATGCCACGTCGGCAGGGCTCTCTTTCTCCGTCATCGAAGTCGCCCTCCGTCCTGCCCGACGTGTCGCCGCGCGTTCCCAGGCCGGTCAAGTCTAAGCGGAGGGCCGGCGCTCTCCGTCTGCCTTCGCGGCCTCCCGGCGCGGAGAGACGAAGAGAAGGTTCGACGTCAGCCCGAGGAAGCGGTGCCTCAGGACCTCGAACTCCGAAGAAACGGGGGCGAGGGCGCGCAGCTCCGTTTCGGTCAGAAGGTTCAGGTGCTCCTCGGAGGCGAAGAACTCGAATCCGAGCCGACGGTAGACCGCCCGGTAGGCCGGCGTCGGGAGGTAGTGCAGGAGCGGCAGGACGGTGTGGAGCTCGACCGGGTACCAGCGGTTGGGCGTCGTCACGAACGACGCACGGCCGATGCGCAGCACCTCGGCGAGAAACTCCCGCTGCCGGGCCCGGCTGCCCACGTGCTCGATGACGGCGTTGCAGAAGACGACGTCGAACTCGCCGTCCGCGAAGGGCAGGCGTCCATCCCGGCTGAGCCGAACGAACGGGATCCCCGGGAAGCAGGACTCGAACCCCTCGGAGGTCTCGATCCCGGCGGCCGTGAGGTTGGCCGGGTACGGGTAGCACGACTCGAAAAAGTACCCGGAGCGGTCGCGGACGGACCCCGTGACTCCGAGGTCCAGCACGCGCTCGCCGGGACGTGGAGGAAAGGCTTCCGCGTAGCGGCCGTAGAGCCGGGACTGCTGGCTCCGCAGGATTCTCCGGACGAGCGCGAGCGGAGCCGCCTTGCGCTGATAGTTCTCTCTCGTGTGCTCCATGGCCGTCGTCGGGGGAAGAGGGTATCTCAGCCCGGCGAGACCGTGCGGGGCGCGAGGACCGTGTTGTGCCAGCGCCGAACCAGGCGCGTCCCCACGGCCTCGCTCCCTCCGGCGGGCGGTTCCTCGCCGCGAGAGATGGCCTCGAGATAGCCCGGGGCGTCGAGGCCGGCCGAAAACGAAAGGGCCATACCCCCTCCGAGGCGCGGGTTCAGGTCGTGGAACCACGCGTCCCCACGACGGTCCTCGATGACCTGAAGGTTGAAAAAGCCTCGAATCGAGAGCCCCTGGCAGAGGTGCTCGACGCGCTCGCGATAGGGATGGAGGGGGACGACCTCCGAACGGACGACCAGGCCGCCCCGCACCTCGTCCCTCCGGCGCCGGATGGCGTGCACGAGGCGTCCTTCGGGGAAGGCGAAGCCGTCGATGCTGTACGGGGTCCCGTCGACCCACGGAGTGACGACGAGATCCGTCCGGCCGCGAAGAGCCTCCTCCAGCTGATCCGCGTCGTCGACGCGGAGGGCTCCCCGGCTTCCGGTGCCGCGGTCGGGGCGAACGAATGCGGGGAAGCGGGGGAGGGTCCCCGCGGGCGAGACCGGTGGCGCCGTCAGGCCGAGCCCGGTCAGGGTCCGATGGAGAAGGCGCTTGGACCCGGCCGCTTCGACGGCGGCAGGACCGGGCGCGAGAAGGATGGCGCCGAGGCCCGCAAGGCGGGCGTGCTCTGCGGCAAGCGACGCAAGCTCGGGTTCCATGACTGGCACGACTATTCGGACGGAGTGTCGCGCGACGAGGGCTGCGATCGCGTCGGGGTACGAGGAGTCTGCCCCGGCCGGGATCCGCTCGACACGGTCGACGAGGTCGAGACCCGGGGGCTCCTCGCGGAGGTCCGCGCCGATGACGTGCCACGTTCGCCGGGAATCGACCCGCAGCGCCCAGGCGAGGCCCTGCGCCGCGGTGCTACCGAGGCTCGTGATGAGGATGCGCATCACCGAGGATTATCCGGGTGGCGGCCGGGAGGTCTTCTGCTTCCCAGTCGGGCCTCAGGTCGGGATCGGGCGGGTCGGGAGTCTCGAAGGGTGGTGCGAGGTGCCTGCCGGACAGGACGAGGATCGTCCGGCACCCGGCGCGCCAACCGGCCGCGACGTCGGTCATCCGGTCGCCGACGAGGTAGCTCCGGCCGAGGTCGATGCCGAGCTCGCTCGCTGCGCGGAGGAGGAGGCCGGGACGCGGTTTGCGGCAGTCGCACGCGGTGCGGTACTCCGGAACCGTCGCGCTGGGGTGGTGAGGACAGAAGTAGTAGGTTGAGGGCGCGACGCCGCCGAGGCGGACCAGCTCCCGGTCGAGGTGCTCGTGGATGGCGCGGATCCCGTTCTCGTCGACGAGGCCCCTCGCTACGACCGCCTGGTTGGAAACGACGACGAGGACGAACCCCGCCGACGCGAGTGCGAGAAGGGCCCCCGGAACACCGGGGAGCACGCTGACTTCGTCTGGTCGCGTCAGCCAGTCGCGATCGACGACGAGGACGCCGTCCCTGTCGAGGAAGACTGCCCGTCGTTCGGCGACGGGTCCGGGACCCGGGCTGCTCACGATCCGAGATGATCCCTCTCCCGGGCCCCCGGGAGAATCCGCAACCCTGGTCGTCGCCCACGAGGTGCCCGGCGGGAACTTCACGCCGCCCACTTCAGTCGAAGGGCTCGAAGAGCAGCCTCTCCGGGAACGAGCCGCCTTCCGCGGGAGGTGGAACGTCCATTCCGAGGAGCCCGAGCTCGATCGGGCGGGCCGCCCCCAGCACGTGGATTCCCCTCGTGAGCACCCCGGCCTCGAAGGGGAAGCCGTCGACGAGCAGCTGGCCGTCACCGGAGTACCGGAACGGCTTTTCCTTCAGGACGCGGAACGAGAGCCGCATCCCCGGCTGGAGTCCACGCACCACGGTCCCCAGGACCATCACCGCCCCGTCGTACCGGACGAAATGCTCGCCCAGGAACCGTTTTTCCGCGTCCGGCAGCAGGCGGATGCGGTAGTTGTAGATGTAGGCCGTCACCTCGTTCTCGAGGAGCGCCGGGATGATCGGAGGGAAGAGCCCGAGCCTGTACTTCGAGATCCCGACGCCCGTCATGGCGTAGACGGGGTACGCGTCTGGCCGGAAGTACATTCCCGCGGCGTCGTAGACGCGGTCGTCCGGGGCGGTCACCCGCTGGATGGCGCGGAGCGTCGCGAACTGGTGTGCGTTCCCCTCGAGGCTCTTGCTGAACCTCCGCGACGCGGTCGGCAGGGCGGCGAGGGCGAGGAAGAGGACGACGATCGAGGTGGCGGCCGATCCGGATTTCGTGCGGGCGGAGAACCAGCTAACGGCGAGTCCGCAGATCGTTCCGCCCAGTACGGCGTGGGTGGGCAGGACCGTGACGAAGTTGTAGGGGAACGGGAAGGGGTTCAACCAGAGGAATGCGAGGCACGTGAGCGCCAGGCCAGCCGGAAACCAGAGGGGCCGTGCCTCCGGTCGCCGGCGGCCGGTCAGGACCGTCACGTACGCGAGCGCCAGCAGGGAGGACGCGTAGAAGAAGACGTTCCGGCCGGCATCCGCCAGGAGGAAGCGACGGGGCGAGAACGAAAGGTCCGGAAGGAGGCTTCGGCTGACGTGCAGGAAGTAGGGTTTGACGTTCCAGCGGGACCAGTCGTCGAGGAGCCCCAGCCCGGCGAGGAACGCGGCGGCGACGAGCACCGGGACCATCCAGGAGGCGACCGGCCCGACGAGAAGGAACGGCTTCCGGCGGCGGACCGCCGACACGACCCAGAGGACCCCGAACGCCACCGTAACGACAGCCGCCTTGGAAGTGGCGAGGAATCCGACGCCGAGGAGGAGTCCCTGAAGACAGAAGCGCCGCGACTCCCGGATCGACGAAACCTGAAGAGCCAGTGCGCCCGCGACGGTCAGCGCCACGAGGTTGTCCGGCCGGACCTCGATCCCCCTTTCGACGAACGTCGTTTCGAACAGCAGGAGACCGGCGGCCATCACGCCTGCGGCCGGGCCACCGAGGCGTCCCGCCGTCCACGCGGACAGGCCGATCGTGCAGAACATCAACGCCGCAATCAGCACCCTGCCGCGGCGGTAGGTTCCGACCGGGTCTTCGACGTCCACGAGGGGACGCAGGACCAGGTGGAGGAGCGGGTTGTGGGACTGCCAGAAATCCCTGTATAGGGCCCGGCCGTCCGCGATGTTGTAGGCGGCGTGCAGGTGCTCGACCTCGTCCACCTGGAAGGAGCGGTTATGGGAGATCGCGAGGGCCGAGATGACGCCGGCAAGGACCAGGGTCGAGCCGAGCGCCACGAGGACCAGCGTCGCGGCGCGCCCGACCGATCGGCCCCCCGGACCCCGCGGCGCGCTCACGGCCTCTCGATTCCGGCGGTCGTCATGCTGCGCCGGATCGTAGCGTGAACCGGAGCCGGCGCACCCCGTCGGCACCTTTTCGACGGTGTGGACCGTGAGGCCCGACAGCACGTGGCGACGGAGGTACGTGGTACTTTTCTGCGTGCTCGATTCGCCGGAGGGAGAGTTCTTCGACCGCCACGCGGAGAGCTACCACTCGGCGCGCGGGGGGATGAGCCCCTTCCACGAGGTGACCGCTGGGAGAATCGAGGAGGGGCTTCACGGCTCGGTCCTGAGCGTCGGCGGGCTCTGGAATTCCGCCAGGCTGTCGGTTCCCGACTACCGGCTCACGGTCCTGGACGTTTCGGCGGAGATGCTGAAGAGGTCCGCGAGGGAAGGGCTCGAGCTGGTCCAGGGCGACGTGCGCACGACGGATTTCGCGGACGGGACGTTCGATCACGTCGTCCTTCCCCTCGTCCTTCACCACGTCGCGGGCCGGAACGCCCTCACGGCGCGCAGGAACGTCCGAGGGATCCTCGTCCGGGTCTTTCGGATGCTCAGGCCCGGCGGGCGCGTCTGGATCAGCGAGTTCTGCGTCCCCCGGGCGGTATACGCCGTCGAGGTAGCGCTCGCTCCCGCCGTGCGGTGGGGGCTCACGCTGGCGCGCATTCCCCTCGTCGTCATGCACACCTCGAGCTTCTACGAGTCGGCCCTCGGCGACGCGGGTTTCGGCGAGGTCTGCGTCGAGCACGTCCGACCCGCCTCGGAGCTGTCGAGGTGGATTCGTCCCGTGATCGGCCTGCCCTGGCTGAGGGTCCCGAGGTGGCTCTACCCGGTTCGTCCCACGCTCGTCACGGCGCGGCGCCCGTTCTCGAGCCTCAGGAGCGGGTAGGGGCCCTCGCGCGCTCGAGCGGCTCGACCGCCCGCAGGGCGGCCTCGTGAATCCGTTCGTTCGCCGAGGCGACGACGCCGCTTCGGTGCCATAGGTCCGGGCCTCGATAGCAGAGATCTCTGCCGCCCAGGTCCGTGATGCGGCCGCCGGCCGACTCGAGGAGCGCGGTCCCCGCGCACGTATCCCACGCCTTGGCGTTGCCGGTCGGGTTGACGTAGAGGTCGCGTTCGCCAGCGGCGATGAGGCCGAGCTTCAGTCCGACCGAGCCGGATGCGGTCTCGTCGCGAATCCCCATCCGGCGTTTGAGGCCGTCGATCTCCGGACGACGGTCGGTTTCCGAGACGACGAGCCGAACCCGTGTCGGATCGCTGACCGATGAACACCGCAGCTCACGCCGTTCGCCGCGGTCGATCCGCACGGTCGCCGTACCGGCGGCAGCGACGTAGAGCCGTTCCCGCGAAGGCTGGTAGACGATTCCTGCCCGTGGCCGCCCGTACGAGGCGAGGCCGATCATCACCGAGAAGTTGTCGAGGCCGCGGACGAACTCGCGCGTCCCGTCGAGCGGATCCACGAACCAGACTCTTTCCGAGCTGGCCAGGTGGTCGAGGTCGACCGGCTCTTCCTCCGAGACGATCGCGTCGCCGGGAAAGGCTGCGGCCAGGCCCTCGACGATGATCCGGGAGGCCTCGCGATCCGCAATCGTCACGGGCTCGTTTCCGGGCTTCATCTCGACCTCGAGGTTCGACCGGCGGTGCCGAAGGATGAGCGCGCCCGCCTGGAAGGCGAGCCGGCAGGCGAGGTCGGCTTCCGCTTCGAACGTCGGCATACGGTCGCCATCCTAGCGCGGGCCGGGAGACGGCCCGCGCTACGGAGGAGCGGTACCTAGGCCTCGTTCAACGTCTCCTTCGCCTCCTGCTTCTCGACCCAGCGGTTGAAGAGCCACATCGAGACGGCCGAGACGAAGCCGATGGCCATCAGCAGCAGCCAGCCGCGGGTGGCGGCGGCGCGGTTCAGGTCGAGGAGGCCGTCGGCTCTCGTCGTCGCCCCCTTCGCCATGACGTCGTTGAAGATCCAGGCTCCGACCGGGCCGCCTGTGAGGGAGCCGATGGCGAGGGGAAGGTTCGCGTAGCCGAGGAAGAGCCCTTCCTGCCCCTTCGGCGCGAGGCCGCCGATGTACTCGTACATCCTCGGCGAGGTGTAGAGCTCGCCGAAGGCGATGAGGCCGACCGTCAGGATGATGAAGATGGAGGCGATCGGAAGGAGGTCGGCCACGGGGGCGCGCAGGCCGCCGTCCGCGTAGAGCGGGTAGAGGTTGATCCCCATCGAGACGCCGATGATCACGCAGCCGACGATCATCGACTTCACCGGTTTCATCTTCCCGAACAGGCTCGTGACGAGGAGCTGGAAGACGACGATGACGAAGGGGTTCGCGGCGGTGTAGAGGTCCATCGCCGGGCTCGTCTCGACGACCCGCTTCACGTAGAGCGGCATGACGTTGTAGACCTGGTTGTAGAGGAAGAAGAAGCCGCTGATGACGAGGAGGAAGAGGGCGAAGCGGCGGTTCTTCAGAACCAGGACCATGTCGAGGAGGATCCGGCCCGGGCTGCGCTTCGGCTTGGCCGGAGCGTTGGCGGCGACCTCGGGCTCCTTGTAGAAGACGAGGACGACGAAGAAGGCGACGATGGACGCGGCGGTGGCGACGCCGAAGATGTACGAGAGGGCGGGGCCTCCGGCGGCCATCTCGGGCGCCGGGCGGAGGCGCAGGGCCCAGGAGATGCCGGCGACGGCGCTGGCGATGATGGCGAACGCGCCGAGGGTCGTCTTCGCGATCGTCCCGGGCTCGTCGCGGTGCAGGACGTTCCACTTGACGAGGAGCGTCAGGAGGGCGGCCGCGATGCCGCAGACGGCGACGACGCCGAGGATCAGGACGACGTCGGGGCGGGTCCTCACGACGAACGCGGTGCCGCGGCCGAAGAGCGACCCGATGTTGATGATCATGTAGAAGATCGCGAAGCCAAGCGTCGCGAGGGTCCCCGCGGTCTTCTGGACGGTCCCCGAGATGCACGGCTTGATGACCGATCCGCCGATGCCGATCAGGAGGATCCCCGCCACGATGGTGCCGACGAGGCCCGTGGAGGCGGTGAACTCCTTTCCGACGACCGTCGCCAGCTTCGCCCCGCCGAACCAGACGGGCGAACCCATGAGCATGTAGCCCGCGGCGAGGAGGACGAAGGCGAAGAGGAGCGACTTTCGGAACCCGACCTGGTCGGCGATGGTGCCGGAGAGGATCGGGAGGAAGTAGACGAGCGTCCAGAGGACGCTGTTGAGGTTCGAGGGCCAGTACGCCCCCAGCCCGAGCTGGCCGAGGTAGATGACGACGAAGCTCGCCATCGAGTAGTAGGCCGCCCGTTCGAAGAGCTCGGTGACGTTCGCGGTCCAGAAGACGGTGGGGAACTTGTCCTGTCGTGCTTCGGTCATCACGACCGGGGATTGTAGTGGGAGGGAGCCGGTCCGCCCTGCGATGAAGTCCGGAGCAGGGCCGGGAATCCCGGGCGAGCGGCGCGGACCAGTGCGACCTCCTGCAATTGGCGGTGGCGGCTCGGGCATGTCAGTATGGGGAGGGGCGGGTCCGCAGCGAGGCCATCGGGACGTGCCTTCAGGTTCTTCGACGCCGCCCGCTCCTACCTGTCGGGCGGAACCTCCGGTCGTTCCAGCCGCCCGCGGGAGAACTGAGCGGACGGTCACGGCAAGTAGGAGATGACGATGCTGAGAGCGAAAGCCCCCCTCGTAGCTGCGGTGACGGTCCTCGGGCTGGTACTCGTGGGTTGCGACAGCGCCGCGGTCCGGAACGCGCAGAAGTACGTGGATGTCAAGGAATACGGCAAGGCGCGGGAGCTGCTGGATCTGGAGATCAAGGGCTCGCCGAAGAACGTCGACGCCTACCTGATGCTCGGCAGGGTCCTCCTGATCGAGATGGAGCCGGACGCGGCGGCTGTGGCATTCGACAAGGCGCTCCTCCTGAGCAGCCGGGCGAAAGGGAAGATCGCGAGGGCGTACCTCGACGCCGCGAAGGCGATCTGGGACGACAGGGACAAGACCAGTAAGAGGAACGCCCTCGAGACGATCAGCCTCTACTTGAACAGGGCGACCAACTACGAACCGGACAGCGGGAAGCTCGCGTCGTCTTGGGCTCTCGAGGTTGCAGAGAAGGCCGTCGTGGCAGAGAGGACGACCGCCCCGATCTCCCTTCTCGTCCTCGCGGGCAAGTTCGACCCGGACGGTCGCCGGAAGCTCGGCGAGTTCTGTTTCCGCCTGGCGAAGTCCTACCAGGAGAAGTCGTTCCTGCCGGAAGCGATCGGCTGGGCCCTGGCTGCGGGGGAGCTCTCTCCAGATCAGCTGAAGGGCGCGGCCCGCATCCTTCGCGACGCGGCCATCCTTCTGCCGCTTCCGCAGGAGAAGAACGTCGTCGAGCAGGCGTTCGGGAAGGCGAAGCAGTGGGATCCGAGCCTGGAGGAGGACGACGACGTCTTCTGGCTCACGCGGGTCACGCTGGCTCAGGGGCCGGGCGGCATCCAGGAGTACCTGGCGAAGTTCCCTGCCGGCAAGCACACCGGCGAAGCGAGGCCGTTGGCGGAAATCGATCTATTCCGTAAGGCGATGGGAGAGATCCGCAGCATGGCCACCGCGGTCGAGGCGTACGCCGTCGACATGAACCGCTATCCCGGCAGGCTCGGTACAGGAAGCCCGATGGAAGGAAAAGACATCGTCGCTCCCGTCTACATCAAGTCTCTTCCGGAGCGGGACCCGTGGGGCGCTCCCTACCTGTACGAGGTCGATCCGCAGGGTTTGAGCTACAGGTTCACCTCGGGCGGCTCCGATCGGATCCTCTCGACGTCGAGTGAACCGCTGCCGGCGACACCCTCTCTCACGGGCAGCTTCCCCCTCTCTTCGGCAGGCGAGGACATCGTCTTCCAGAACGGCCAGTTCGTGCGGTGGCCGGAGGGGATCCAGCGGTAGGTCCGAAGCAGGGTACGGCGAGCCCTCCCTTACACTCCACGCGATGGGCTCTTCGGGGCGGCTCGCCCTCTTCCTCGGGATCGTTCTCTCCGTCTGGACGCTGGTGCACGCCTACGCGTTCCAGCGGGCTCTCTCGATTCCGGCCTTCGCACGCGTCCTCCCCTTTCCGGCCCGGATCGCTCTCTTCGCCCTCCTCTGGCTCTCCTACCCCGTGGGGCGTCTCCTCGCCCGGTCGATTCCCGGAAAGCTGGCGCTGGGAGTGGAGCTCGCCGGGGCGGTCTGGATGGGAGTGCTCTTTCTCGCCTTCGCGTCGCTCCTGACGGCGGACGTCGTCACGGGTTTCGGAAAGCTCTGGCCGAAGGGGGCGATTCCCGCCCGTGCCGTCGCGCTCGCCGTCGCGGGAGTGCTGTCGGTCGTCGCGCTCCTGCAGGCCGGGCGCGGCCCGCGCGTGGCGAGGCACGAGTTGAAGGTGGCTTCGCTCCCGGGAGGGCGGACGGAGCTGAAGCTCGTCCAGCTCTCCGATCTCCACCTCGGGAGCCTCCTCGGCGAGCGCTGGCTCGGCAGGCGGGTCGCCGAGGTGAACGCCTGGCTCCCGACGTCGTCGTCGTGACCGGAGACCTCGTCGACAGCGAGGTGGGGCCGGTCGGCCCGCTCGTGCCCTTTCTCCGGAAGCTCTCGGCTCCCCTGGGCGTTTACGGGGTGAGCGGGAACCACGAGTACTACGCGGGGCTCGATCGGTGCCTGGCCGTCTACGAGGCGGCGGGAATCCGGACCCTGCGCGACGGGTGGGTCGAGGCGGCCCCGGGGCTCGTCCTGACCGGCGTCGACGACCTGACCGCGAGGAGGCAGCTCGGCCTGGACGGCCACACCCTCGACGGGACGTTCGCGGGCGTGCCGAAGGACGCCCTGGTCGTCCACCTCTCGCACTCGCCGCTCCTCGTCCGCGAGGCGGCCGGGCGCAGGGCGCGGCTGATGCTCTCGGGGCACACGCACGGCGGGCAGCTCTGGCCCTTCACCTTCCTCTCCGCCATTCCCTATCCGTTCCAGGCGGGGCGCTACGAGGTCGACGGGATGACGCTCGTGGTGTCGCGCGGGACCGGGACGTGGGGGCCGCCGATGAGGCTCTTCTTCCGTTCGGAGATCGTCGAGGTCGTTTTCCGGACGTGAGGGGCCGAAGCGTCCTCCTGGCGGCGGCCGCACTCGCCGCGGCGCTCACTGCGCCGCCGGCGGAGGCCGTCCGATCGGCCGTGCGCGTCTACACGGCCCGCGACGGGCTGCCGCAGCTCCAGGTGACCGCGGTCTGCCAGGACCGCGCCGGATTCCTCTGGGTCGGGACGCGCACGGGAGGGCTCGGGCGATACGACGGACACCGTTTCGAGACGTTCGACGCCGCGACGGGGCTCCCGGGCTCCTCGATCCTGTCGCTCTCGCTCGGCCCGGCGGGCGAGATCCTGGTGGGAACGACGAACGGGTCGGCGGTCTTCGCGTCCGGGGAATGGACGACGCTTCCCTCTCCGGCCGGGCCGTCGCCTTCCGTGAACACACTCCTGGCGTTCCCGGACGGCCGCCTCTACGCGGGCGCCTCCGGGGGGCTGTTCGTCGCTTCCTCCATCGGCCGTCCGTTCGAAGCGGTTCCGGCGGTGGGCGATCTGTCGGGCACCGAAGTCGTCGCCCTTCTTCAGACGGCGGACGGCGTCCTGTGGGCAGGGTCGACGCGCGGGCTTTCGCGCCTCCTCCCGGGTGGAGCCCTGACGCGCGTCGACGTGGCCGATCTTCCGCCCGGGACCGTGAACGTCGTTTCGGTGGCGGCGGGTGGCGGACTCCTCGTCGGGGTCGCGGACGGGGGGCTCTTCGACGTGAACCCGGTCACGCTCGAGGCCCGCCGCCTGGGGAGCGACGAGGCTCCGGGAAGAAACGTGGCCGGCGTCCTTCGCGAGGCCGAAAGCGGCGGCCTCTGGATCGTGACGAGCGACCGGGGCGCCTTCCGCTGGGACTCCGCCGTGGCCTTCGAGCGGTTCGGCCCGGCCGAGGGCCTTCCCGACGAAAGGGTCTGGACTGCCTTCGAAGACCGCGAGGGGGTCCTCTGGTTCGGCACCGATTCCGGGCTCGTCAAGCGCGGGCCGGCCGCCTTCAGGACCTACGGGCCCGAAGACGGGCTCCCCGCCGCGGCGCCGCTCTACGGCATGGCAGAGTCGCCGGACGGCTCGCTCTGGATCGGCGCCCACGATCGCGGGATCGTCCGGCGGGCCAGGGACGGCGCGGTACGGCTTTTCACGGCGAAGGACGGCCTGCCCCACACGGAGGTCCTTTCGTTCTGCGTGTCGCCCGATGGGGACGTCCTCCTCACGACCTCGCGAGGCGCGGCGAGGATCTCGGGGGAGAGGGTGAGCCCGTTTCCCCTGCCGGACGGAGTCCCGAAAGTGATCGACGACATCGTCTTCACCCGGGACGGCGCGCTCCTCCTCGGCTCCCGGCGGCAGGGCCTCTTCGTTCTCCGGGACGGGAAGCTGTCGCAGGCCGGGAAGCCGGTGGGGGATTCGATCACGACGATCCACGTCGGACGCAGCGGGACCGTCTGGGTCGGCGGCCTCGGGTGGGGCGTGGCTGGGCTGAAGGAAGGCGGGCCGCCGGAGGCGCTCGGAAGGGCGGAGGGGATTCCCTCCGACGCCGTCACCGCGATCCTGGAGGACCGGATGGGAGGGCTCTGGGTCGGCACCGATCGAGGGCTTTTCCGGCGCACGCCCGATGGCCGGAATCGGGTCTTCGATTCGAGCTCGGGTTTCCCCGATTCCTACATCTACTGGATCGGTGAGGACCGCGAAGGGTTCGTCTGGGCCGGCACGAACCGGGGCGCCGTCCGGATCGCCCCTTCGGGAGAGATCCGAATCTTCACGACGAACGACGGCCTCGGAGCGAACGAGTGCAACGAGGACGGCTTCCTTTCGGACGGCAAGGGGCGTGTCTGGATCACGACCGACGGGCTGTCGCTCTTTCAGGGGCTTCCCGCACCGCGCCGGCCCGTTCGTCCGCTGGTTTCCATCTCGGAGATTCGCGTCGGCCCGGCGCGGGTTTCGCCGGGAGTCCCCCTTTTTCTCCCGTTCCGGCACGCGCCGCTGGCGATCCACTTCGCGGCCCTGTCCTTCCTCGACGAGGCGGCGACGAAATTCCAGTACCGGCTGGCCGGCCTCTCGGATACATGGACGGCGGCCGGGCCGGGGCAGGCGGAGATGACCTACGGAGCGCTCGGGGCGGGGGAGTACGTCTTCGAGGTGACGGCGACGACCGTCGACGGCCGGTCCCCCGAGGCGCCGGCGTCGGTGCGGGTGATCGTGGCGACGCCGTGGTGGCAGCGATTGCCGGTCCATTTTCTCGGCCTATCCGCCCTCGCGCTCGTGGCGGCGCTCATCGTCCGGGCGCGCGAGCGGCGGCTCGTGGTGGCCCACACGCGCCTCGAGGAGACCGTCGCCGAGCGGACCGAGGAGCTGCGCCGGCTGAACGAGCAGCTCTCCGAGCTCGCCATCACCGACGCCCTCACGGGCCTTCCGAATCGCCGGTCGATCCTGGAGTCGGCCGAAGAGGCGTTCTCCCTCGCCCGCCGGAGGGCGACGCCGTTCTCGGTGGCGATGATCGACTTCGACCACTTCAAGGAGATCAACGACTCGCTCGGGCACGCGGAGGGAGACCGGCTCCTCGCCGAGGGAGCGGCGAAGATGGTCGAGTGTCTCCGGACCGAGGACCTCGTCGGCCGCTACGGCGGCGAGGAGTTTCTCGCCGTCTTCCCGATGACCGGGCGGGAGGGAACGTTCGTCGTCGGGGAGCGGCTTCGCAAGGCCGTCCTGGAGGTGAGGCTCTCCACCCCGTTCGGCGGGATGCCGCGGCGTGAACGGGCCTCGGTGAGCATCGGCATCGCAACCCTCGTCGAGGAAGACCAGGGGCTCGCCGACCTCCTGAAGCGCGCCGACGCGGCCCTCTACGAGGCCAAGCAGGCGGGACGCGACCGGGTCGTCTGCCGGTAGTCCGGGCCGGCGGAAATGCGGGGACGCCCTCGACGAGCGGGGCATTCTGTCGCACTCGAGTCCCTTGCGGAACCTTCCCCGTCTTCCTCCGTAACTGCGGGCATGACCCCTGAGACGGAAACGTCCAGTGAGACGAAGCGTCCCGGTGCGGGGTCCTGGAGGTCGGGGATGGGCAAGCTCTTCAAGGTTCTCCTCGGACTGATCGTGCTCGGAGGCGTCGCGACCGGTATCTACGCCCTCGCCAGCTCGGGGAAGAAGGGCGACGGCGGGATGAAGATCGTCGTGGCGGAGGCCGGCTCGATCACCGAGAAGGCGCTCGCCGTCGGTCAGATCCAGCCGCGGCAGAAGTTCTCGGTCAAGTCGAAGATCTCCGGGATCGTGAAGGGGTGCCGGGTCGAGGTGGGCCAGAGCGTGAAGGCCGGAGACCCGATCCTCGAGATCCAGCCCGACCCGACGCCGCTCGAGGTGACCGAGGTCGACCGCAGGGTCGAGTCGGCGACCGCCTCGTTCGCGCGCGCCAAGTCCGAGTACGACCGGGCGAAGGAGCTGAACCGGCAGGGGATCACCGCCCGGTCCGACGTCGACGTCAAGCGGGAAGCGTTCGAGCTGGCGAAGATCGCGCTCGCCAAGGCCAGCCAGGACCGCGAGCTGACCCGGAGCGGCAAGATCACGTCGATCGTCTCCGGGATCGACTCGATCATCCGCGCGCCCGCGGCCGGGACGATCCTGACCCGCGCCGTCAACCCGGGCGACCCGGTCGTCCCCCTCACGTCGTACCAGCCGGGGACCGAGCTGGCGACGATCGCCGACATGACCGACCTGATCTTCAAGGGGACGGTCGACGAGATCGACGTCGGCAAGCTCCGCGTCGGCCTGGAGGCGCGCATCAAGGTGGGGGCGCTGCCGACCGACGTCGTCACGGGCAAGGTCGCGCGGATCGCTCCCCAGGCCCAGCAGAAGGACGGGGCGACCCTCTTCGACGTCGAGATCGAGCTCGACCCGGGACAGAAGATCGTCCTCAGGGCCGGCTACTCGGCCAACGCCGACCTGATCATCCGCGAGAAGAAGGACGTCGTGACGATTCCCGAGCGCCTCGTGACGTTCGAGGACGGCGGGAAGAAGGCGTTCGTCGAGCTGCCGGGGAAGAGCCCGAAGGACGAGCCGAAGAAGGTCGCGATCACGACCGGAATCTCCGACGGCCTCAACATCGAGGTGACGAGCGGCGTGAAGAAGGGCGACCAGCTCGTCCAGCGGCCGCCCCGGCAGATCATGTAGGCCAGGGAACCGGACGAGGAGACGACGTGCTTCGCGACGCGCTGCTGCAGCTCCACCGGGACCTGAAGAGCCAGAAGCTCCGGACGCTCCTGACGGTCTTCGGGCTCGTCTGGGGGACGGTTGCGGTAACGCTTCTCCTCGCCTTCGGGGCGGGCCTCAAGAAGAACCTCATCAAGCAGACGGCGGGCCTCGGAGACCGGATCTGCATCTCCTGGCCCGGGCTGACGTCGATCCCGTACCAGGGGCTCGGCAAGGGGCGCCGGATCCGGATCACCGACGAGGACCTCGAGACGGCGCGGCCGAGGGTGGACGGGCTGAAGCGGATCTCGGGCGAGTACAGCGACGGCTGGAAGATGGTCTACAACCTGAAGACCTTTCCGGTCGACGTCTCGGGCGTCACCCCCGAGTTCGGCGAGATGCGGAACCTGATCCCGGTGCCGGGCGGCCGGTTTCTCAACCCGCTCGACGTGAAGGACCAGCGGCGGGTCGTCTTCCTCGGGAACAAGGTGGCCGAGGACATCTTCGGGAAGGGGACCGACCCGGTGGGGAAGACGGTCCTCTTCAACGCCTCGCCGTTCCTCGTCATCGGCGTCCTGACGGCCAAGGAGCAGGACTCGAGCTACAACAGCCGCGACAGCGACCTGGCCTGGATCCCCGGGACGACCTTCCGGGCGCTGACGGGGCGGAAGTACATCTCGAACTTCGTCTTCCAGCCCGTCTCGGCGCTCGAGTCGAAGGCCGTGACCGAGAGCCTCCGGGCGGCGCTGTCGCGCCGGCTGAAGTTCGACCCGGAAGACCAGGAAGCGTTCTCGGTCTGGGACACGACCGAGCAGTTCCAGTTCTTCGAGGTCTTCATGCTCGCCTTCTCGCTCTTCCTGGGGATCGTCGGGTCGCTGACGCTCGTCGTCGGCGGGATCGGCGTTTCGAACATCATGAACGTCATCGTCGACGAGAGGACGAAGGAGATCGGCGTGAAGATGGCCCTGGGCGCGAAGTCGGGGGCGATCCTCAGGCAGTTCGTCGTCGAGACGCTCATCGTGACGGCGATCGGCGGCGCCGTCGGGTTCGCGATCTCCCTCGGCATCTGCGCCGTCTTCCCCGAGAGCCTCCAGGAGTTCGTCGGAAAGCCCGAGGTCTCGCCCGCGGTGGCTCTGATCACGACCGGCATCCTCGGCGTCATCGGGTTCCTCGCCGGCTTCTTCCCGGCGCGCTCCGCCTCCCGCCTCGACCCGGTCGTGGCGATGAAGATGTAGGAGAAGGGCCGTGAAAGTCGTCTTCCACCTCTTCCTCCAGTCCGCCACGCTCGGCAGGAAGCGCGCGTTCCTGACGATCGCCGCGATCGCGTGGGGGACCGTCGCGATCCTCCTCCTCCTCTCGTTCGGCGAAGGGCTCAAGCAGCAGCTGGGAAGGAACTCGCGCGCGATGGGCGAGAACATCGGCGTCATGTGGATGAGCGAGACGACGAAACCGTGGAAGGGGATGAATCCGGGCCGACCCATCCGCGTGACGATCGACGACATCCCGGTCCTGGCGTCGCGTCTCCCGGAGCTCGAGTCGCTCATCGGCGAGGCGATCCAGTGGCGGACGAACCTGACCGCGGGAAAGAAGACGGTCGCCGGGCGCGTCAAGGGGGTCAATTACCCCTACGGCGAGGCGCGTAAGCAGTACCCGGTGGCGGGCGGCCGCTTCCTCTCGCCGCTCGACGAGGCCGAGCGCCGCCGCGTCATATTTCTCGGCAACGAGCTGGCCGAGAACCTCTTCGGCAAGGACGATCCGGTGGGGCAGACGCTCCTCGTGGCGAACGCCCCTTTCACCGTGGTCGGCGTCATGCAGAAGAAGACGCAGATGGGGGCCTACGCCGGGATGGACAAGGACCACTCCATCATCCCGATCTCGACCTGGAAGGCGCTCTTCGGGCGCCCCACGGTCAACAACCTCGTCCTGCGCGTCCGGGACGGCGCGAAGATGAAGGACGCCATCGCCCGGACGCGCGAGGTCGTCGCGGCCAAGTACGGCTTCGACCCCTCCGACGAGCGCGCGCTGCCGACGTGGGACACGGTCGAGTCCCAGAAGGTCAACCAGAACGTCAGCGTCGGGATCCAGATGTTCCTCGGGATCATCGGCGCGCTCACGCTCCTGATCGGCGGCGTCGGCGTGGCGAACATCATGTACGCCGTCGTCAAGGAGCGGACGCGCGAGATCGGCGTGAAGATGGCGCTCGGCGCGAAGACGGGCTGGATCACCGGGCCGTTCGTCCTCGAGGGACTCTCGTACACGCTGGTCGGCGGCGTGGCCGGCATGCTCATCGCCTCGCTCCTCGTCCTGGGGATGAGCTTCATCCCGACCGACGGGAACAAGGTGATGGAGTTCCTCGGGACGCCGAAGCTCTCGCTCCCGATCGGCGTCGCCACCGCCTCGATCCTCGGCGTCATCGGCCTCCTCGCCGGCTACTTCCCGGCCCGCCGCGCCGCCTCCATCGACCCCGCCGCCACCCTCCGCTACGAGTAGGAGCTTGCCATGTCGAGCCGAATCGAGAAGCACCCCCCGGCCAGCGGGCGCCCCATCATCGAGATGGCCGGAATCCGCAAGGTCTACGACACCGGCAAGGTGCAGGTGGAGGCGCTCAAGGGGATCGACCTGAGGATCGAAAAGGGAGAGTTCGTCGCCATCGTCGGCCCGTCCGGCTCGGGCAAGTCGACCCTGATGAACCTCGTCGGCTGCCTCGACACGCCGAGCGGGGGCGACTACTTCATCGGAGGCGAGAAGGTCGCGGGGCTCACGCGCGACCAGCTCGCCGACGTGAGGAACCGGCGCGTCGGTTTCGTCTTCCAGGCGTTCAACCTGCTGCCGCAGATCTCGGCGTTCGAGAACGTCGAGATGCCGCTCGTCTTCGGCGGCGTCCCGCCGAAAGCGCGGCGGGCGAAGGTGGCCGGGCTCCTCGAGAGGGTCGGCCTCGGCGACCGGATGGACCACAAGCCGACGGAGCTCTCGGGCGGCCAGATGCAGCGCGTCGCCATCGCCCGCGCCCTCGCGATGGATCCCGACATCGTCCTCGCCGACGAGCCGACCGGCAATCTCGACACGACCTCCGGCACCGACATCATGGGAGTCTTCCTCGACCTCTGGAAGCAGGGCTCGACGCTCGTCGTCATCACGCACGACCTGGCGCTCGCCCGCCGCGCGAGCCGGATCGTGGAGATCCGCGACGGGCGGATCGTGAGCGACCGGCCGGCGGAGCAGGCGGCGTAGGCGCCCGTCGGGGAACGGGGAGCCCGGCCCTGGCGCCGGGCGTCTCCCGCCTCCTCGGGGCCCTCGCCGCCGCGGAAGTGAGCTAGCGGCGTTCCGCCGGCGCGCTCCGCGGCCTGTAGCCCGGACCGAGGATCGGACGCCCGGGCCTCGCTTCCGTGATGCGGCCGCCGTCCACGACGAGCTCCCCGTTGACGGCGACGTACGGGATTCCCGCGCTGTAGTGGAGCGGGTCCGCGAAGGTCGACCGTTCCGCCACCGTCTTCGGGTCGAAGGCGACGAGGTCCGCCATCATTCCGGGCCGGAGGATTCCGCGGTCGTGGAGCCGCATGCGCGAGGCGGGGAGCGAGGTCATCTTGCGGACCGCCTCCTCGAGGGAGAGGAGCTTCTCCTCGCGGACGTACTTTCCGAGGATGCGGGCCGTCGAGCCCCACGCGCGCGGGTGCGACCGCTGCTTCGAGAGGATGCCGTCCTCGGCCTGGGCGCTCGAGTCGGTGCAGATCGAGACGAAGGGGTGGGCGAGCGCCGCCCGCACGTCGGGCTCGCTCATGCTGAAGGTCACGCGCCCGGTGTTCCCCCGGTCTGCGATCACGAGGTCGATCAGGACGTCCAGCGGGTCCTTCTTCTCCTCCCGCCCGATCTCGGCGAGGGTCTTTCCTTCGTACTTCTTCAGGCCGGGCTCGTAGAGCTGCGTCAGGAGAATGCCGGCCGCGCCGCCGTCGGGCCACTCGGGGTCTTCCTTCAGGAAGTCGGCCCGGGCGCGGGCTCGCGTGGCCGGATCCTTCAGGCGCTCGACCATCTTCTCGTCGCCTCCCTCGCGCACCCAGCCCGGCAGGCTCGCGTCGAGCCCGTTGGAGCTCGCGGTCCAGGGGTAGACGTCGGCGGTCACGTCGAGCCCGCCGGCCCGGGCGGCCTCGATGCGGGCCAGGACCGCGGGCATCTTTCCCCACTGCCGCCGGCCCGCCACCTTCAGGTGGTAGATCTCGGTCTGGACGCCGGCCTCCCGCGCGGTCCGGAAAACCTCGTCGAGGCTCGCGTCGAGCGCGAAATCCTCGCTCCTCTGGTGGGTGATGTAGCTCCCGCCGTGCCCCGCCGCCACCCGCGCCAGTGCGATCAGCTCTTCCGTCGAGGCGAAGCGGTCGGGCACGTAGACGAGCGAGCTCGAAAGGCCGAGCGCTCCGTCCTCCATCGCTTCCGCGACCGCGGCCTTCATCGCCTCCAGCTCGGCCGCCGTGGCGGGCCGGTCGTCCTGTCCCATCGCGAGATTGCGGACTCCTCCCGCTCCGACGAACGTCCCGAGGTTGATCGCGGGGCGCGCCCGCCGGAACGCCTTCCAGTAGCCGTCGAGCGTCGTCCAGTCGGGCGTGACGCCGTAGCGCTGCCAGGTGTCCTTGCCGTCGGCGATCATCCGGGCGTTCAGCGGGGCGATCGCCGACCCCTCGCCGGTGATCTCCGTCGTGATTCCCTGCGTGATCTTGCTCGCCGCCCGGTTGTCGACGAGGACCTCGTACTCGGACTGCCCGAGCATGTCGATGAAGCCGGGCGCCACGACGAGCCCGCTCGCGTCGACCCGCCGCTTCGCCGTCGCCTTCGCGAGGTCGCCCACGGCGGCGATCCGGTCCCCGATCACGCCGACGTCGGCGCGCCGCCACGGCGCCCCGGTGCCGTCCACGACGCGGCCGCCCTCCAGAACGAGGTCGTAGACCGGCCCGGGGGAAGGCTCCCGATTCGGTTCCGCCGCGACGACGGCCAGCGAGGCAACCGCGAGCATCGCCACGACCGGCAGGGCGGAGAAGAGGAAAGGATCTCTCATCGAGCACCTCACGAGCCGGTGAGAGTAACGCCGGGCGGGATCAGGACGCGGGCCCGACCCGTTTCCTCTCGCTCGCCACGTAGGCGAGGACCTCCTTCGCGAGCGGGCTGAAGGCCTGGAGGTGCTCCATCTCGAGGTCGGTGTGGAGACGCTGGAGGCGCAGGACGTCGCGGCCCGCGTCGAAGAGGGGCCCCACGCCCCCGAAGAAGAAGCCCTCCTTCTCGGCGGCCAGGCAGAGCTCCGGGCAGCGCGGATCGGTGAGGGGGAGCTCGAGGGTGATCGCCTCGGCCCCCGCGAGGTCCGAGAGGTCGCGCGCGGCCCGGCGGATCTCGACGGCGGAGCCCGGACCGGTCCGCTTCACGGAGATCTTCCCGGTCCCCTTTGCCCGGCTGAAGGTCACGTCCACCTTTCCCGGTCCCGGGGTTGCCGCCTCTCCGGAGGCGAACGCGACGGGCGCGCCGAGCCCGGCGTAGATCCGCTCCAGGAACCCGCGGTGGTGCTCCGGGGCGCGGAGGACGGCCGGCGCGGGCGGGGTCAGGTATCGGAAGTAGAGGAGGAGGCTCTTCCTCTCCGAGGCCGCTTCCGTCTGGATCTGCTTGTAGAAGCGGGTCCGGGGGATGCAGCCGAGCGTCACGCCGCAGAAGACGAACCCCATGTGCTCCAGCGGCCTCTGGCTGAAGACGTGCGTCGTCGCGGGCTCCGAGTAGATCCCCTTCAGTCCGGCCTCGGCGGCTTCCCGGGCGAGGCGGAGCGACATGCTCCCGAGGAGGCTCCGGCCGCGGTGCGCGGGGGCCACGATCGCCTGGCACGCCTCCGCGATCTCCCCGAGCCCCGGCCGGCTCAGGGCGACGTACCCCGCGAGCTGCCCCGCCTCGTCGAGGGCGACGATCGAGAGGAGCTCGCGGCTCTCGTGGAGCCGGACGAGCCTCTCGGGGAAGTAGAGGTCTTCCTTTTCGTACGTGAAGCCGTAGGTCCGGTAGGCGCACCGCGAGATCTGGATGGCGTCGCCGGGGAGGAACGGCCGGATCGTGTAGTTCTGCTCCGGCGCCTGGGGGACGTCTTCCCGGAAGGGGGTCAGGCTCCCGGCGGCCTCCGTTTCGGTGATGTCGGGCCGGGAGAGCCTCTTGACGAGCCTCAGCTCCTTGCCCTGGATGCCGTGATTGACCCAGGTCACCTCGTCGACGGCGTTGCGGATGAGGTGGAGCCCGAGGCCCTGCGTGCTCGCGTCGGCGGTGGCCACTCCGCCCAGCGGCCGGTAGTCTGGAGCGAGGGACTCGTCGAACGGGAGGCCGCGGTCGCGAAGCGAGAGGACGAGCTCGGCGTCGGAGATTTCGGCGGCCAGCTCCAGCGTCCCCGTTTCCCCGGGCTCGAAGGCGTGCTCGACCGCATTCGTGAAGGCCTCCTCGGCGGCGAGGACGAGCCTCTCCCCGTTGTCGCCGGTCAGCTGCGCGAGCGCCGCCGCCTCCCTTGCAAAGGCCTGCGCCAGGCTCAGGGCACGAAGATCGGCGGGAATCGTCAGCCGGGCCTGGAATGCGGGACTCATGGAGAACTCCTTCGGCTTCAAGTCGCTGGCGTCCCGGACGGGACCCGGCCCCGTATCAGAGACGCGCGTGTCCCGATCCCGGCCATTGTCGCGAAGAAAAAGGGGGTTGGAACCCCTCGAGGGAACCGGCCATGCCGAGCGCCGGATGCGGGTGAGTTCCCGGGGCGAGGAAGAAAGGCCGGGTCAGGTCCGGGGCGGACCGAGCCAGCGTTCGTAGTGGACGAGGTCCTCCAGCGGCTTGCGTTCCTTCGGCCCCGGGGTGTCCGCAGGCCAGCCGAGCGGCGTGAAGGAAACCGGGACGACGTCCTCCGGCAGGTCGAGGACCTCCCGGGCCGCCTCAGGGTCGAAAGCGGCGATCCAGCAGGTCCCGAGGCCGCGGTCCGCGGCGGCCAGAAGCATCTGGTCCGTCGCGATCGTGGCGTCCGTCTCGGCGGCGCTCCACCCGTCGTAACGGCTGCGGACCCACGCCTCGGTTGGGACTGCGCAGACGGCGAGAACCAGGGGAGCCTGCACGAACCACTCCTTCGGGTAGATGCGGAAGAGGTCGGCCTCGCGCCCCTTCGTGTGGATCACGAGGACGCGGAACGGCTGGCGGTTGCAGGCCGACGGGGCGAGCCTCGCCGCTTCGAGCACCTCCCGAAGGAGGGGATCGGGAACGGGGTCCGGGCGGTACGCGCGGACGCTGCGGCGGGCGGCAATCAGCTGCTGGAAGTCCATGAGGAGGAGATCGTAGCCCTTCCCACTCTTCCCGGCAGAGGTGGTTCTCGCAGTCCGAGCTCGTGCCCTCCTCGAAGCCCTGCGGGAGCAGCGGGAGCGCAGGCTGGCCAAGGAGTTCCGGCAGGCCGCAGCCGATCCTGCCTTTCCGGCCGACATCGCGGAGGTCGACAGGGACCTCGAGGCCGCCGACGTAGAAGCGGCTGAGGACCTGCCGTGACCCCTGCCGCGCTTCAATGGCGGCTCTTCCGCGCGACGCTCGATCCGGTCCTGGGGTCCGAGCAGGTCGGGACTCGCCCGGTGCTGGTCGTCTCCCGCGAGGTGATCCACCAGGCGCTTCCGGTCGTGGCCGTCGTGCCCCTGACCAGCCTCAAGCCGGGCCGGAGGGTCTACTCCACGGAAGTTCTCCTCCCCGCGGGAGCGGCAGGGCAGCCGGAAGCGTCCCTCGCCCTGGCCCACCAGGTCCGGACGATCTCCGTTCGCCGGCTTGGATCGCCCTTTGGCGAGCTTGCCGATCCCCAGCTCAGATCCAGAGCCCGCGAGGCCCTGAAGGTTTTCCTCGACTTCGAATGAAGGCGAATGCCTGACGCCTCGTGGCAGGTCTCGCTCCGGCACCGTGGGCTTCTCCTGTCGTGCGTTCAGAGCGCCCGGGTCGACGAGGAGCCCGCCATCCTCAGGAGGACGAGGACGTCGTCCGGTCCGACCTCCCGGTCGCCAGGGGGATCGAAGCCGAAGCCGCAAATGGGTCCCCAGACCGCGAGAGGTCGTCCGCCCGCTGCCGCGACCAGCGCTTCCACCGCTCCCGGCCCCGGGACCGTGACGAGCTCGATCTCCCGGCCTCCGAAGTCGAGCTCGGCGAGCCTCGTCCGTCCCGGCGCGATGCTCGCGAAGCGGCCGGCCGCGAGCGCGGCGCTGCTCAGCGTGCTCTGGATCCCGAACGTCTTGCGCACGCGGCGGCCGAGCCCGGCGTCGAAAAGCCTCACGGTGAGGGGGATCCCGGGCGAGAGGCTCCGCGCCACGAGCGCGATCTCGAGATTGAGGTGGTCCCGGTCGGTGGCGGCGACGAGGGCGCGGGCCCCCGGCAGGCCGGCGAAGAGGAGCGCCCGTTCCTCGGTGCCGTCCCCCTCCACGACCTGGACCCCGGCCCCCCGGGCGAGATCGAGGAGGCGCGGCCTGGGTCCCGGGTCGATCGCGACGACGTCGACCCCCCGCCGCCTCAGATCCTCGGCGATCCTGAGGCCGAGCGTCCCGAGCCCGCAGACGACGACGTGGCCCGAGAGACCCTGACGGAAGTGTCCGCGCCGGCGCGCCTCTCGGCGCGCCATCAGCCGGCTCGTCAGCAGGCCGACGAGCAGGGCCGTCAGGAAGAGACCGCCGAACATCGTGACGATGCCGACCACCTTCGAGAGGGGGTCGGAGTCCCGCAGGCTGTAGTCGCCGAACCCGACCGTCGTGAGGATGGTGCTGACGAAGTAGACGGCGTCGAGGGGCGAGAGGCCGAGGCGCCAGGCGAAGAACGCCGATTCCCCGAACAGGAGCGCGCCGAGCGCGGCGACGGTCAGGACGAGGAGCCGGCCGCTCTCTCGGTCTTCGGCGGGCAGGGGAGCTTCGGGTGGCGGCCCGGCTTCGGTTCGTGGGTAGGGTTGCAGGTCCCGGCCGTCGCTCGCGACGAGGCAGCGCCCCTCGATGTGTACTCCGTCGGCGGCCGCGGGGCTCTCTCCGGGGCCGGGGGTCTCGATCGCGACGACGCGGGCACCGGCGGGAACCGGCTGTCCATGCGGGACCTCGCGCAGGACGAGCGTCTCGTCGCCGAAGGAGTGCGAATAGAGAACCCCGGGGGTCAGCGCCGAAAGCGCGAACGTCGGCGCGGCGAGGGCGGAGAGGCTGAGAACGTCCGCATCCGGGAGGTGCTGCGCGAGGAGAGGTGCGAGGCGGATGTTGAACTGGCGGATGACGAGGCGCACGCCGGGCGACGCCTCGCGGGCCGCCAGGGCCGCTCCGAGGTTGACCTCGTCGACCTCGCTGACGGCCAGGAGGGCGGTCGCGCCCCGCAGGCCCGCTTCCAGGAGGACGTGCTCCTCGGGCCGGGCCCGGAAAAGGCTCCACGATGCCGGCAGAGGAGTTTCCGCGAGCCAGCTCCCCGGCAGAGCCACGACGGAGACGCTGCAGCCATCTCCCGCGAACCGCTCCGCGACGCGGAAGCCCACGCGGTCCGAGCCGATGACGACGACGTGCCGGGGAGCTGGCATGAGGGAACATTCTGCACCCCGGGATCGCCCCTCGGTCGCCGGGGTCAGAAGAAGGCGCGCAGGCTCTCGTCGATCCCCTTGCGCATCTCGTACCACCAGTCGAGCGCGGCCTCGTGCCGGTCCTTCTCGAACGCCTCGACCCAGCGGGCCAGCTCGGGGTCCTTGTCCCCCTCGACGTCTCGCCGCCGCTTCAGGTACGTCGCGACGAAGTCGACGTCGCGCTCCGACTCCCAGAAAACCGAGGCGTTCCGGCTGTTGATCCGGCTCGCGGTGACGGCGATCGCCTCGAGGTACTCGTCCTTCAGTCCGTAGACCGAGCCGACGATGTCGGGGAGCATCTCTTCGGCCCAGCCACGGTGGAAGCGGCAGACTCCCAGGTCGTCGATGGCGAGCTCGGCCATCATCCGCTCGGCACAGATTCGGCCCAGGGTCCGCGGCGGGAAAAACTCCGGCCCGTAGAACATGTAGTACTTGCCCATCATCGGCATCGGCGCGAGGGCGCCCGGGGTCCAGTACTGGTTCGGCACCATCCAGCCGCGTCGCCCCGAGGCGAGGTGGACGAACCGGTCGAGGATCCGGTTTCCCTTCTCGTGGTGGACCCGGCGTCCCCACTTCCGCGGGCCCTCGGAGAGGTCGAGGAGCCCACGACGGAGGAGGATGGAATCGACGAGCTCGACGCCGAGCCGGGCGTTGTGCATCGAGTCGGCGACGACGTCGAAACCGGCGAGCTCCCAGCGGGGGAGACGCGAGACGCCGAGCTCCTCCGGCGACAGGTCGCCCTCGAGGAGGCACTCCATCAACCAGGAGAGGACCCCGCCGACCGAGATCGCGTCGAAGCCCGCCGCGTCGGCCTTCCCGTTCAGGAGCTCGGCGGCGCGCTGGTCGAAGATGCCGCAGAGCGGCCCCATCACCTGGTACGGCTCGTAGTCCTTCTTGTACTCGTCGCGCAGCTTCTTGCAGACGGCCGCGCACGGCTCCCCGCAGGTCGACTGCTGCCTTTTCGCGATCGTCTCCTCGTTGAACTGCGCGAGGAAGTGGGGGACGACGAGCCGCTCCCAGAGCCCGACCCGCTCGGCTTCGGTGTACTGGAGGGAGCGGTAGTTGAACGCCAGGAGGCGCCCCTTCACCGTGGCGTAGTTCACGCCGAAGGTGCCGCCGGTCTCGAACTTCGGGTCGAAGCGGTATTTCGTCGTCGCCTCGAAGTCCTTCGTGGCGAGCCGTTTCTCGTAGCGCTCCTGGAACCAGGAGTCGGCGACCTTGCGGTCGCGGAAGTCCTCGTCGACGAACGTGCCGCCGTAGATGACGGCGGCTATCCCATGGTCCTGGAGCATCTTCGACCCCATCCCGCCGCGGCCGGCCCAGGTGTCGGCGTGGGTGAGCCGGCCCTTGACGATGGGGGCGCTGCCGATTGCGCCGAAATCGGTCGACTCGGCCGCGGGGCCGACGGCGAGCATGCGCGGGTCGGTCGCGTAGCGGGGGCCGAAGCGCTCGAGGACCTCCTCCATCAGGCCATAGAAGCCCCCCCGGCCGCGAGCCCACGCCTGTTTCAGGTCGACCGGGTGGACCTCGACGTCGATCTCCTCGCCGTGGATCCGGTTCAGGTAGAGGACCGACGGCGTGGGCGCCTTCCCGACGAGGCTGACCATGTTGATCCCGAGGTTGTCGAAGACGAGCGCGGCGCCCCCGATGCTCGAGACGTAGAAGCCGCGCCAGGCGGGCGAGAAGCCGGTCACGACGAGCCGGTTCGAGCCGGGGAGGATTGACCCCGCGAAGAGCCCGGCGCCGATGTTCAGGCTCCTCCAGCGGTCGGCGAGGTGGATCCCGAGGTCGACGGGGCCGAAATAGTCGCCGACCCGGTACTTCCGCATCCTGTAGAAGCCGGTCGAAGGGTCGACGAAGAGAACGCGCTGCGCTGCTTCCATCTGGGGCCTCGCCCGCGATTTTAGGGTGCGGCCGGGAGCGTCCGGGCCCGGAAGCTCCTGATCGCCGCAGCCGGATGGTCGTAGGATGGAGGCAGAAACACCGCTTCCTCTGACCCCGGGGGTCTGAAGGACGACCAATGGGAGGCCTCATGCGCGTCCCCGGAAGAGCTCCCGCCCTCTGGCTTCACTGGCTCCTGGCGTTCCTAAGCGCTGGCGGGTTCCTGGCGCCTCGCTCCGAGGCCGGGGACCGGACCCCTTCGGCCGTCGCCGCACCCGTCCTGAAGTGGCAGAGAGGCGGCTGCTTCGCCTCGTGGTGCCAGACCGGGTGGTACTCGTCGCCCGCGGTCGCCGATCTCGACCGGGACGGCCACGCGGAGGTGATCTGGGGCTCGTACGACGTCGTGGCCCTCGACGGGGCGACGGGGACCCTGAAGTGGCGCGCTTCGAACGGTTCGCGCGTCTGGCCCGGGGTCGCGGTGGCCGACCTCACGGGCGACGGAAACCTCGAGGTGGTCGCGGGCCGGGGCGGAGATCAGCTCACGGTCTACGACCGGAACGGAAGCGCTCTCTGGACCCGCAACCCGTTCGGCAGCGGCGAGGTCCGGACCCTCGCGGTCGAGGACCTCGACACGGACGGAATCCTGGAGATCGTCGTCGGGCGTGCCAGCGGCGGCGACACGAAGCAGCTGAACGTCTACGACGCGTCGGGCAGCGTCCGCCCCGGCTGGCCCGCCCGGCGGGACGGAGAGCCGGGATACGGCTGGGGGATGTTCAACGAGAACGTCGCGGTGGCGGACCTCGACGGCGACGGCGACAAGGAGCTGATCGGGCCGACCGACACCCACTACGTCACCGCGCTCGACCGCGGCGGCAACCAGCTCCCCGCGAACGCAATCTACGGTGCGGGCAAGGTCTGGAGCCAGGTGGGCGTCCACGTGGACCACGCGGTCGACCTTCGCGGCTATGCCAATTGCGGCTCGGAGCACCGCCCGAACTGGGCGGACTCGGCACCCGTCGTCGGCGACCTCGATGGCGATGGCGTCCGCGAGATCGTGATCGTCGGCAACGTCTACAACTGCCTGACGAGCCCGTACTCGAGCCTCTACCAGATGCCGTTCGTCTTCCGGCTCGACCGGACGCGCGCGTCGGGCGCCGGCTGGGACTGGACGGTGCTCCCGACTCCGGGCGCCGGGAGCGGCCCGCTCTCGGAGGACTACAGCGTCATCGAGACGGTCCCGCCGAACCCGGTCCTGGCGGACCTCGACGGAGACGGGAAGAAGGAGATCCTCTTTCCGTCGTACGACGGGAAGGTCCACGCGTACTGGCTGGACCGGACGGAGCACGGCAGCTGGCCCTACGACGTGCCCGGAACGGGAATCCGCTTCGCGAGCGAGCCGGCCGTGGCGGACCTCGACGGCGACGGGCACGCGGAGGTGATCTTCACCTCGTGGCCGCAGAAGTCGGTGGGGGGGACGGGGCAGCTTCACGTCCTCGACCATCTCGGGAACTCCCTGCACGCGGTCAGCCTCCCGGCGCCGTTCGGTGGCGCGACCTGGAACGGCTCCCTCGGTGCTCCCACTCTCGCGGACGTCGACGGAGACGGCGAGCTCGAGGCCGCAGTCGGGACGGTCTCGTCGGGAGTCGCCGTCTACGACCTGCCAGGAACGGGGAACGCCCGGGTCCTCTGGGGAACGGGGCGCGGCGGCAACAGGCGGACGGGCGCGGCGCCGGGGCCGGCGGGGTCGCCGCGTCCTTCGCGATATCACGCCCTCGCGCCGTGCCGGGTGCTCGACACGCGCGGAGCGGCCGGTCCTCTCGGCGGGCCGTCGCTCGGCGCGGGGGCCCGCAGGCTGATGCCGCTCAACGGGGCCTGCGGGATTCCCCCGGGAGCGAAGTCCCTCTCGGCGAACCTGACGGTCGTGGCCACCGGGGCCGCCGGCTCGGTCGTCGTCTGGGCGGGCGACGGGGAGCTGCCCGGCACGTCGAATCTCAGTTTCGGCACGGGGCGGACCCGCGCCTGCAACGCGCTGATCGAGCTCGCGCGGGACGGGACGCGGACGCTCTGGGTGAGGAATGGCTCCCCGTCGCCCGTCGACGTCCTCCTCGACGTCAACGGGTTCTTCGAGTAGGACCATCCGGAGCGGCCGGTCCGATCGGAGAAACGTCGATGGGCGCGGCGCGGGACGCAGGGTCGATTCAGAATGCGCGCCTCGAAGAGAGAACCGGATGACCACGATGAACCCCTTCCGCGAGGAAACCGTCCAGACTTCCCGGACCGTCGAGCGGCTCGTCGCCGGCACGGCGACGTCGGACGGCGCCGGCGTGAAGCTGACGCGCGTCCTCCACGGGGCGCTCCAGAAGCGGCTCGACCCGTTCCTGATGCTCGACGCGTTCGGCAGTGACGACCCGAACGACTACATCGCCGGCTTTCCCGACCACCCGCACCGCGGCTTCGAGACGATCACCTACATGCTCGCGGGGCGGATGAAGCACCGCGACAGCGCCGGCCACGAGGGGCTCCTCGAGAGCGGCGGCGTCCAGTGGATGACGGCCGGGCGCGGCGTCATCCACTCCGAGATCCCGCAGCAGGAAGACGGGGTGATGGAAGGGTTCCAGCTCTGGCTGAACCTTCCCGGCCGCGACAAGATGCAGGCCCCCTGGTACCGCGACTTCGGGGCCGCCGACCTTCCGCGCGTCGTCGAACGGGGCGTCACGGCGATCGTCATCGCGGGAGAGAGCCACGGCGTTGCTGGCGCGGTGACGCGCGAGGCGACGGCGCCGGTCTACCTCGACCTCCACCTCGATCCGGGCGCCCGCTTCGCCCAGGCGATTCCTCCGGGTCACAACGCGTTCGTTTACGTCTACCGGGGCGGGGTGTCGATTTCCGGAAAGGAGGTCCCGGCGCAGAGGATGGCGATCCTCGCGAATGACCCCGCGGCGGACGGCGTCGTGATCGAGGCGGTTGCGGGCGCGAAGGCAATCCTCGTCGCGGGGCGGCCGCTCGGCGAGCCGATTGCGCAGTACGGCCCGTTCGTCATGAACACCGAAGAGGAGATCCACCAGGCGGTCAGCGACTACCGCGAGGGGCGGCTCGCCTGAGCGGCTGCGGGAGCGCCGCCGTGGAGCTCGCCGAGGCCGGTTCGTCAGACCCGGTCGTCGAGCTCTGCCGGGAGATGGTCCGGATCCCGAGCCCGTCCGGCGGGGAAGGCCGGCTCGCGGCCTTCGTCGCGAAGCGGATGGAGACGACGGGCCTCGAGGTGCAGACCGACCGGTTTGGCGGTGTCCTCGGCGTGAAGGAGGGGCGCCTCCCGGGGCCGACCCTTCTCCTCGACGCGCACCTCGACACCGTGCCGGTCACCGATCCGTCCGCGTGGACGCGCGATCCCTTCGGCGCTGAGATCGGCGAGGGGCGCCTCTGGGGCCGGGGCGCGGCGGACACCAAGGGGGCCCTCGCCGCGATGCTCTGCGCGGCGGAGGCTCTCGACGATTTCGCCGGGACTCTCCTCGTCTCCGCGAGCGTCGGCGAGGAGGACCTGACGACGGCCGCCCTCTCCCACGTCCTCGAGCGCCACCCGGCGGACCTCGTCCTCGTGGGCGAGCCGACGTCGCTGAGGCTCGGCGTCGCCCAGAAAGGGAGGGCCGGGCTCGTCGTGGAGGCGCGGGGCCGCGCCGCACACTCTTCCCGGCCCGAGCTGGGGGAGAACGCCGTCTACCGGATGATGGAGGCCGTCTCGCTCATCCGTTCCCTTCCGCTCCCCTCGGACCCGGAGCTGGGGAGCGGCGTCTGCGAGCTGATCGAGATTCACTCCGAGCCGGCGCCGTCGACCGGGATGATTCCTCACCGCTGCGTGGCCCGATTCGCGCTGAGGCTCCTCCCCGGGGAGACGGCCTCCGGCGTGCTGGAACGGACCGCGGGCGCCCTCCACGAAATGGAGGGGGTTTCGGTCCGGATCGCGAAGACCGCCCGCCGATGCTTCACCGGGGTCGACGTCGAGATGGAGGAGTTCATCCCCGGATGGCGGTGCGGGGACCGGGCGCTGGCGGCGCGCCTCCTCGAGGCGCTTCGGACGGTTCCGTTCGGCGCCCCCTACACGACGAACGCCTCCGCCGCCGCGTCCCGCGGGATCCCGGCGTTTCTCTTCGGCCCCGGCTCCATCGACCAGGCGCACGCCGTGGACGAGTGGGTCGACCTCCACGAGCTGACCCGCGCGCGGGACGGATACCTGGCGGTGGCCCGGGCCTTCCTCGTGGGTTGAGGCTTCTCCCGCGTCCGGTCCTGGCCGCCGCCGTTCGCCGCGGCTGAATCGGACCGTCCCCTCACCGCCGCGGCGGGAGCCGGAGCTCGAGCGTCACCTCCACGTCGCGGGCGAATTCCGCGTCGTGCGTCACGAGGAGGAGCGCGCCTCGATAGCCCCGGAGGGCGGAGGCCACCGCCTCGAGCCCGGGCAGGTCGAGGTGGTTCGAGGGCTCGTCGAGGAGGAGGAGCTCGGGAGCCTGTTCGGAGGCCAGAAGCGCCGCGAGGCCTGCGCGGATCCGCTCGCCCCCCGAGAGGGCCGCCACCGGCTTCTTCGCCGCTTCCTGGAGGAAGCCGACCCGGCCGAGGAGGACGCGCCGTTCGTGCTCGGCTCGCGCCGGGGCGAGGCGCCGGAGCGCCTCTGCGAGGGTTCCCCGGTCGCCGAGGAGGGCCGCGTCCTGGTCGAGCCGGCCGACGCGCGTGGCGCCGAGGCGGAGCGCACCGGCGTCCGGCGACCGGCCCGCCAGGAGCGAGAAGAGGGTCGACTTGCCCGCGCCGTTCCCTCCGCGCAGCCAGATCCGCTCGGGGCCGGCGACGGCGAAGGAGAGAGGGCTCGCCCAGAGCCACCCGCCGGGCAGGCGGACGTTGACCTCGTCCGCCTCGACGAGGCGCCTCCTCGCGGGGACGCGCGTCGCCTCGAGGTCGACGACGATCGCGGGGTCCTCGGGGGCCTGCCGTCGCGCGAACGAGAGGGCGTCCCTGGCGGCCGCCACCCGGTCGTCGTGGAGGCCTTTCAGGCGACCCGCCGTCACCTGCGAGAAGCTCTTCCTCGCGCCGGCGACGATCTTCGGAAGGCCTCCGCGGGCCGCCTCGCGGCGTCCCGAGGCGCTCCGCCGCGCCTGTCGCAGAGCGGCCTCGCGAGCCCTCCGGCACGCGGCGTCGAGCTGCTGCTCCGCGGAGCGAACGGCCTGCCCGGCGGCCTCCCGCTCGGCCCGGCGCGCCTCGACGAAGGCGGTCCATCCTCCACCGGTGAGCCGCACGCCGCCGGGCCCGAGCTCGGCGATCCGGTCGGCCCGGGCAAGGAGCGCGCGATCGTGCGTGGCGACGAGGACGGCTCCGCGGAACGAGGAGACGAAGTCGTGGACGCGGCGGCGGGCGTCCTCGTCCAGGTGGTTCGTCGGCTCGTCGAGGAGGACGGTCGCCGGATCCTCGAGGAGGAGGCGCGCGAGGCGCAGGCGGGTCACCTCGCCCCCTGAGAGCGTCGAGGCCCACCGCGTCAGGTCGAGCCCTGCGAGTCCGACCCGCGAGAGCGCGTCGTCGACGCGCCAGCCGGGGAACGCGTCCGCACCCGCGATTCGGGCCGCGATCTCTTCCGGCGGGAGGGCGTTCCCCTGCGGAAGGGCGGCGACCGTCCCGCGCCGGACGACGAGGCCGCCGGACGGGGCGCGTCTCCCCGCGAGGATGTCCAGGAGCGTGCTCTTGCCGACCCCGTTCGGACCGACGAGAGCCGTCAGGCCGCGGGGAAGCGAGAGATCGACCGAATGAAAGAGAACGGTGCCGTCAGGAAGAACGGCCGAAACGCCTTCGGCGGAAAGGGAGAACGTCATGAAGACCTCGCAAGGTTGCCGCGAGCGACGGGGCGCTCGACGCGGCACGGGGGGACGGAATGCGGGTCTTCAGGCTCTCATCGATGCCCGCGGAGCGGGCGAAGGGAATCGTACGACACGAGCGCGGCCCCGGGGAAGGGGAGCCCCGGGGCGAGAGCCCGGGCCTACTTCGAGGCCGTGCCGAGAGCGGCGACGAGGCGATCGTATTCGGAGGGCATCCCGGAGCCGCCGGACTCGCGCTCCTGGCGGGCGGCCCCCTCGGCGATCGACCGGGCCGTGGATCCGTCCTTTCCGACCTGCTCCGGCGGGGCTCCCGCCTCGAGGAAAAAGAGCGCGACGTCCCAGTCGCCGCGCTCGGCGGCGAACATCAGCGCCGTCCACCCCTCCCGGCCGCCGCTCCTTGCCAGGGCCTTCGGGTCGGCGCCATGCCGCACCAGGACTTTCGTCTTGTCGAGAGTCAGGTTCACGGAGAAGACGAGCGGTTCCGGGTCGAACGGAAGCGTCGCGTTCGGGTCGCCCCCGTGAGAGAGGAGCAGGTCGAGGAGCTCCACCGTCCTCGGGTCGGCGTTGTCGGCGACGTTCGCGACGAGGGGAACCCCTTCGGCTTCCACGCCGTCGACGACGGGGGCGCCGGCATCCAGGAGAAGCCGGACGATCGGCATTCGCTTCGGCGGCGCGTTCCAGGCGAGCGCCCGTTTGACCGCGTAGCCGAGGATGGTCGAGCCGTTCCTGTCGCGTGCCGCGAAATCCAGCTTCGCGCCCCGGATCGCCGCCTCTGCTGCCGCCGGGTCTCCGGCGTCGACCGCCCGCGCGATCGCGGTGAGGCGGGCGTCCGCGTACTTCCCCTCGCGGCTCCTGGAGATCGCCCGGAGGAGGCCGGAGCCGGCGTCGGTGAAGAGGTTCCAGGCGAAGAGGAGGAAGGGGAGCGCGACGATGAGGGTCCCGGCGAGGATCGCGCCTCGCGAGCCGACGCGCTGCCCCTGAACGAGGAGAACCCCCGCGATGAGGAGAACCGGCGCCAGGAGGAGCGCGAACCCCCGGGCCATTCCCCGGCCCGCCGCGTCGTCGCCCATGTTGCGCGACACGAACATGCCGACGACGACGAACGCGTCGAGGGCGAAGCAGACCCAGCCGGCGACGAGGAGGGCCCGCGTCATCCTACCCGGCCGTGCCTGGCGGCCCTCTTCCGGTCCGATCTCCTGTCCGCGTCGACGACCCCCGCGAGCTGAGCGACGAGCCAGGAGAAGTGCCTCTCGAGGAAGACGAAGACCTTCCCGTGGAACGTGACGATCTGCTCGCGCTTCCGGCGCGAAAGCGCGTTCACGATCTCGCGGGCCGCCGATTCGGCCGAGGCGACGAGCCACGGCGGGGTTGCGTCCTTGGCGTGCCGGTGCACGGTCTCCTGGTTGTCCTTGATGCGGATCTCGCTCGCGACGAATCCCGGGGCGATGTGCGTAACGGAGACGCCGGAGGCTTTCAGCTCGTGCCGGATGGCGTCGCAGAGGCCGCGGACGGCGAACTTGGAGGCGCAGTAGGCCGAGGTCGCGGGCGTGCCGACGAAGCCGTTGACGCTTCCGACGACGCCGATGCGCCCCTTCGTCTTTTTCAGCTCGGGGAGGGCCGCCTGGAGCGTCCGGATCGTCCCGAAGACGTTCGTCTCGAACTGCCGGCGGTAGTCGTCGAGGGTGAGCGCCTCGATGCGGCCGGCGATGGCGAACCCGGCGTTCGCCAGAACGGTGTCGAGCCGCCCGTACTCCGCGACGGCGCGGGCGACGGCGGCCTCCGGGTCTCCGTCCTTCGTGACGTCGCAGGCGACCGCGATCGCCGAGCCGCCGGCGGCGCGGAGCTCGGCCGCGACCTTTTCGAGGAGGTCGGTCCGGCGGGCGCAGAGGACGACCTTCGCGCCGCGGCGCACGAGCTCGCGGGCGACCGCCTCGCCGATTCCCGACGAGGCTCCGGTGATGAGGGCGACGTTGTCTTTCATGTCGCGCGGACTCTACCGGAAGGCGTCGCCCTCAGCGGGGACGCAGGAAGGGGAGCCGGACGACGCCTCCCAGGACGAGCGTCCCGACGAGGACCGGCCCGAACGGCTGGTTCAGGACGATGGCGACGACGAAGGCTGCGAGGTAGGCGGTGACCGAGATTCCCACGGCGTGGACGAGCGCGCGCTTCCACGACGCCGCGATCCGGAACGCGACCCACGGAGGGAAGAAGACGAGGCAGAAGGTCGCCATGACTCCGATCGACTCGGTGGCAAGGGCCACGGAGAGCGCCACGAGAAGGTCGAATGCGAGGTGAAGCCGCCAGGGCGCCTGACCGTTGGCGGAAAGGTGCTCGGGAAAAAAGTGCTCGAGGAGGAGGCGCCTGGAGAGCCACGGGCCTGCCGCCGCGACGAGTGCGAAGAGGACGACCGCCCCGCCCAGGTTCGCCCAGGTCGTGAAGTAGAGCTGCCCCTCGAGGAGGGCGTGGGAGAGCTCCTCGCCGCGGACGCTGTTGGCGGCGCCGAGGAGAGCGGCGCTCCAGCCGAAGAAGAGGAGGACGGCGTACACGTCGTTTCCGGACCGTTCCGTCCGTCCCTTGACGCCCGCGGCGAGGACCGCCGCGCCGATGGCCCCCGCGAGCGGGTGGATGCCGAGGAGGATCGCCACGACTCCCCCCGCGGCCGTGACCTGCGCGAGACCGAGCGCCGCGAGCCATTCGTTGCGAAGCCTGACGTACGAGCCGAGGAGTGGGAGGACGAGCGCGAGGAGGAGGCCGTTGGCGAACGGAACGCGGAAGAGCGGGTCGAAGACGAGGGCGAAGCTCATCGCCCCACCTCGAGGATGCGAGCGGAGACCCCCGCGAGGAATCGGGCGTCGTGGGTCACGACGAGAACGGCCCGGTCGCCCCGGGAGGCCTGGAGGAGGTCGGTGAGGGCGCCCACGGCCGCGGGGTCCATGTTGTTCGTCGGCTCGTCCAGGACCACGACCTGCGCCTCCCCTCCGAGGCAGGCCCACACCGTGAGGAGCTGGAACTGCCCGCCGGAGAGGCGGTCGACGCGCTTGCCGAGGAGAGGCCTGAGGGACTCCGGGGGCTCGGCGTCGGCTCCGGTCAGGTGAAGGAGCTCGTCTGCGCGAAGAGGCACGTCGGCGTCGCGGACGGGACGCTGGCGCTGGTATCCGATGGAGACGCCCGTGCCCCGGACGACCTCGCCCGCGAAGACGCGCGAGGCGCCCGTGAGGGCTCCGATGAGCGTCGACTTTCCGCAGCCGTTCGGCCCGACGAGGCCGAGAACGTCCCCGGGATGGAGGTCGAAGGAGACGGGGCCCACGACGGGCCCCGTGTAACCGGCGACGACCTCCCGATAGGAGAGGAGAGGCTCGGAGCTCACTTCCCCGAGGCTACTCCATCCACCCAGCGATCGATGAGCTTCAGGTACTCCTCGGCGGAGGCGCCGATGGCCGGCTCCAGGGGGAGCCTCACCTTCGGCCAGCCGAGGTTGCGGGCGAGGAAGTCGGGGCCCTGTCCGGGCTGGTAGTCGGTGTAGAGAATGACGCCTTTCTGTCCCTTGAACCGGTCGGTCAGCTCCTTGAGGTGCGAGGCCGTCGGCGGGATGCCGGGAAGGGGCTCGACGTAGCCGAGGACGGGAACTCCGAGAAGGGTCGTGAGGTAGTTGACGTCCTTGTGGAAGAGGAGGACCCCTTTCGCGCCGGCGGCTTTCTGTTTCCAGACAGGGAGACGCGCCTCGACCGCTTTTCGGAAGGCGGCGGCGCCGCCCTGGTACTTCGCGGCGTTCGCGGTGTCGAGCGAGGCGAGGCGGCCGGCGAGAGCTTCGGCGATCTGGGCCATGCGCGGCGGATCCATGTAGAGGTGGGGGTTCCCCATCGGATGGACGTCGCCCTGCGCGCGGTCGGGCGCCGTTCCCCCTTCGATCAGGGGGACCTGCGCCGCGGCCTCGAAGTAGCCGGGAGAGCCGGGGAGGATCTTCCCGTTGCTCGCCCCCTGGAGGGCGGCCGGGAGCCATCCCACCTCGAGCTCGGCCCCGACGGAGACGAGGAGGTTCGCGTTGCGCAGCGCGACCATCATGCTCGGGCGGGCCTGGAGCATGTGGGCGTCACGGTCGGGGGGGGCAAGGACCGTGAGCTTCACCGAATCGCCGGCGACCGACTTCACGAGAACGCCCATGCTCGACGTCGTCGCGACGACGTTCAGGGTGGCGGTGGCGGGGACGGTGGCCGCGAGGAGGGCCGCTGCAAGGAGAGACTTCTTCACGTGCGCCTCCTCAGAACTTGTGGGCGCCGTGGGCGCCGATGGAGAACTGGACCTGGAGGAAGAACTGGTCGAACGTCTCCTTCTCGCCTCCGACGAAGAGCTCGCCGCGGTTGTACTGCGCGCGGACGCGGGAGAACTCGGAGGGGTTGAAGGTGAGGGCGGCGGACCAGCGCTTCGAGGTCTCGTATTCGGTCTTCACGCCGGCGCGTACGCGCTCGTTCGTCAGGCCCGCGAGGTCGTAGCGGGTGGCGACCTGAAAGCGGGGCAGGAGGCCGTAAACGGCCTGGAAGTAGGCACCGTCCTGCTTGAAGACGGCGGTAGACGTCGTTCCGAGGACGTCGAGATCGCGTTTGCGGGAAAGGTACTCCGCCTGGAAGATGAAGTCGCCGGCTCCGTACTCGCGCGGCGAGTCGTACTTGTAGACGAGGTCGGCGCCCCAGAGCTCCGCCGTTCCGTCGAGCACTCCCTCTGGGATCCCGTCGCCGTCGTGGTCGTGGACCTCCTGGTGACTCCGGCTCGAGGCGTAGGAGAGGCCGACCTGGAGCGCGCTGGCGTATCCGATGTTCGGGCCGACCTTCACGAAGCCCGTGAAGAGCCTCGGACCGGGCTTGTGCGCCAGGACGCGCGGATCGGCCTCCTCCGTCAGGCCCGGGAACTCCTCGGGACCGACGTAGTTCGCCATCTTCTCGTTCTCGCCCTGGAGGACCTCGGCACCGAGCTGGAGGTAGAAGGGGAGCTTCGGGAGCCAGGTGACCTGAAGTCCCTTCTCGTTCAGGCCGTGGCCGCCGAGGAGGAGCTCGTAGGCGAGGTTCTGGTCGGCGAAGTCCCACTGGTGGGGATGCTGCTTGTTGGCGTAGCCGATGCCGCTCAGGAACTTGCCGCCCTTGAGCTGGAAGCCCCCCGGGAGCCTCCGCGTCTGGAAGTAGACCTCCTCGGCTTCGAGACCCTCTTCGCTCGCGGCGAAGAGAGCGGTCACGTCGAAGTACGGATCGACCGACGCCGTGAAGGCGAGCTCGGTCTCTCCGAGATTGAACCCTTCGTTCAGTCCGCCGTGATCGTGACCTTCCTCTGCGTGGACGCCGTGGAAGCCGTCGGCCTCCTCGACGATCTCGAACGCCCCGCCCTGGCGGTTGTCGCGGTAGTAGACGAAGTCCGGGATGACGGAGATCGACGGGTTGAACGACGTTCCCGAGCTGACCTGGCCGGAGGAGCCGAACAGGGGGAAGCTTTTCGTCGTGAGGCCGGGCGCCTCGATGGGGCCGGGGTGGCGCTGCGACATCTCTTTCTGGATCGTCTCGAGCGTGGCCTTCGTCTCGGCCTGCTGCTTCTCGATGGCTTCGAGCTGGCGCTGCAGATCGGCGTGGGCCGCGGCGGGGGCAGGTGTCCCGAGGGAGGTCTTCAGCGCCTCGAGGGACTTCGCGGTCTCTTCCTGCTTCGTCTCGAGGGCGCGGATCTTCTCCTCGAGGGCCTTTCGATCGGCGGGCGCACCCTGCCCTGCAGCGGGGGTGGCGAAGGTCAACGCGAACGCCACTGCGGCGCCCGCGATCAGGAACGGGGATTTCATCGGGATCTCTCCTTGGGGATCGGGGCCGCGCCCTGGCGAGGCGCCCGTCCATTTCCGCCCGTCCGGGCGGAACTCGAGCGGACTAGAGCTGCTCGGCGGGAGAGACCGGGGGCGGGCCGCGGGACGGAAGGGGGCCGGCGTGGGTGCGAAGGCCGGCGACGTCGGGAAAGACGAGCTGGGCAGGGACGGACGTTGCCGTGGGGCGAAGCGAGTCGGCGGACGGAGTCTCGGGGGGGGATCCAGCGCCGTCTCGGGCGACCTGGCAGGCGGGGCAGCTCCGTTCCTCGGTCGCGCCCGAGTGGTGGTGTGCCACCGACGTCAGGCCGAGCAGCGCGAGGAGGGCGACGAGAACGACCGCCGAACGGCCCGCACGGAGCAGGCCTGCGAGGGGTCGGAACGAAAGGGGGCTTCCCGTCACGGACGGAGAGGGTAGGGGCGCCCGGCGCCGGGTGTCAAGGCGGCCGCGTAGGCGGCCGCGGCGGGCGGGCGCCAGCGACCCGGAGGCGGGGTTGATAATCGGCGCCATGAAAACTGTCGCCGTTCTCGGAGCGGGTCTCGTCGGCTCGCTCGTCGCCAGGGACCTCGCCGCCGATGGCCGCTGGTCCGTCCTTTCCGTCGACCGGAGCGAAGCGGCCCTGGGGCGCCTCGCGGGCATTCCGAACCTCTCGACCGAGCGGGCCGACCTCGCCGACGTGCGCGAGGTGGCGCGGGTCGCCGCGAAGGTCGACGTCGTCGTCGGGGCGGTGCCCGGCTTCCTCGGAACGCAGACCGTGCGCGCCGCCCTCGAGGCGGGCCGCCCCGTGGCCGATATCTCGTTCTCCCCCGAAGACCCGTTCGAGCTGAAGCCGCTCGCGGTCGAGAGGGGACTCCCCGCGATCGTCGACTGCGGCGTCTCGCCGGGCCTGTCGGGCCTGGCCGTGGGGCGCGCCGCAGCGCTCTTCGACTCGATCGACGACGTGAGGATCTTCGTCGGCGGGCTTCCCGCCGTGCGCTACTGGCCTTTCGAGTACCGGTCCGTCTTCTCGCCGACCGACGTGATCGAGGAATACACGCGTCCCTCCCGCTGCGTGGAGGGGGGCGAGGTCGTCGTACGTCCCGCCCTGTCGGGCGTCGAGCCGCTCGACGTGCCGGGGGTCGGGACGCTCGAGGGCTTCTACAGCGACGGTCTCCGGACCCTCCTCGACACGATCAAGGCCCGGAACCTCTGCGAGAAGACGCTTCGCTACCCGGGGCACGCGGACCGGATGAGGATGCTCCGCGAAACAGGGTTCTTCGGCAGCGAGCCGGTCCTCGTCGACGGCGTCCCCGTCGTCCCGCGCAAGCTGACGGAGGCGCTCGTCTTCCACTGCTGGAAGAGGCCCGAAGGAGAGGAGGAGCTGACGTTCCTCCGCGTCGTCTGCGAGGGGCGCCGCGGCGGCGCCCGGGTGCGGCGGACGTTCGAGCTGCTCGACAGGACCGACCCGAAGACCGGCGACTCCTCGATGGCGAGGACGACGGGCTTTCCCTGTGCGACGGCGGCACGCCTCCTGCTCGAGGGTGCCTACACGACGCCGGGCGTCTTCCCGCCCGAGCTGCTCGCCCCGGACGACGTCCTCTACGCTCGCTTCCTCGCCGAGCTCGCCGAGCGCGGAGTGACCGTGAAGGAGTCGGAGGAAGCGATCCTGCCCGGATGAGCGGGGCCGCCGGCGAAACGCAGCAGGAAAGGGAAGAAAGGGAAAAGAAGGAGAAGAAGCCGCCGAAGAGCCAGCGGCTTCGGGCGATCCTCCCCGACCTCGCCGCGCTCGTCAGGCCCAGGAAGGGGATCCTCGCCGCCGGCTTCGCCCTGATGGCGATCGGACGGGCGGCGGGGCTCGTTCTTCCCGCCTCGACGAGGGTCCTGATCGACGACGTCATCGGGAAGTCGCGGTCCGACCTCCTCCTGCCGCTCCTCGGGGCGGTGGCGGCCGCGACCCTCGTGCAGGCCGGGACGTCGTTCGCGCTGACGCAGGTCCTCTCGAAAGGGGCCCAGCGCCTGATCGCAGAGCTCCGGACGAAGCTGCAGGCGCACGTGACGCGTCTGCCCGTCGCCTACTTCGACGGGCAGAAGTCGGGGAACCTCGTCTCCCGCGTCATGAACGACGTCGAGGGGATCCGGAATCTCGTCGGCACCGGCATCGTCGAGATGGTCGGGGGGCTCGTCACGGCCGGCCTCGCGCTGGCCTACATGACGACCCTCAGCCCCGTCCTGACGGGCCTCACCGCGCTCTTCCTCGCCTGCTTCGCGGTCGGGCTCCTGGCCGCGTTCGGCGTCCTGCGCCCCGTCTTCCGGGAACGGTCGAAGATCTACGCCGAGGTCTCCGGCCGGCTCGTGGAGACGTTCGCCGGGATCCGGGTCGTGAAGGGGTACCACGGCGAGAAGCGTGAGGAGGCCGTCTTCGGCGAGGGGGTCTCGAAGCTCCTCACGAACGTCCTGAAGACGATCACGGGGATGTCGCTCCTCGGAGTCGCTTCGACGGCGCTCCTCGGGGGCGTCGGGGTCGTGGTGATGTGGGTCGGGACCCGGCAGATTCTCGCCGGGTCGCTCACGGTGGGCGGCCTCTTCACCTACACCGTTCTTCTGGGCTTCCTGATCGCTCCGGTCTTCCAGATCGTCGGCATCGGAACGCAGCTCACGGAGGCGCTCGCCGGCCTCGAAAGGACCAAGGAGGTCTTCTCGGAAACGCGGGAGGACGTCGATCCGAAGCGGGCTGTTCAGCTCGGGCCGATCCGGGGGGAGGTCGTCTTCGAGGAGGTCCGCTTCGCGTACGCGGAAGGGAAGGAGGTCCTCCACGGCGTCTCCTTCCGCGCCGAGCCGGGGACGGTGACGGCGCTCGTCGGCCCCTCGGGCTCCGGCAAGTCGACGATCATCGGCCTCGTCGCGGCCTTCCAGTCGCCCGCTTCGGGGCTCGTCACGGTGGACGGCGTCGACCTCTCGACGGCCCGGCTCGACTCGTTCCGCTCGCAGCTCGGGGTCGTCCTGCAGGAGTCGTTCCTCTTCGACGGGACGATCCGCGAGAACGTCTCTTTTTCGCGCCCGGACGCTTCGGAGGCGGAGGTCGTCGCGGCCTGCCGGGTCGCGCGGGTGGACGAGTTCGCCGAGGCGTTCGAGAAGGGGTACGAGACCGTCGTCGGCGAGCGGGGCGTGAAGCTCTCGGGCGGGCAGCGGCAGCGCGTCTCGATCGCCCGGGCGCTCCTGGCCGACCCGCGGATCCTCATTCTCGACGAGGCGACGTCGAGCCTCGATACGGAGTCGGAGGCGCTCATCCAGCAGGGGCTCGGGGAGCTGCTGAAGGGGCGGACGACGTTCGTCATCGCGCACCGGCTCTCGACGATCCGGCGGGCCGACCAGATCCTCGTCGTGGAGGGGGGGCTCGTCGTCGAGCGCGGGAGGCACGAGGAGCTGATGGCTGCGGGAGGCCGCTACGCCGAGATGGTGACCCGGCAGGCGGGAATTGGAATGGAGCTCTTTGCCGGGCGGGAGGAGGAGGACCCCTCCGTCGAGACCGCTAGGATTCCGGAGCCCTCGCCTCTCGACTTCGTCCGGAGAGGAGGGGGGCGCTGAGAGCCTTCTCCAGGGACAGCGAGCGGGCCGCGACGGCCCTCGCCGTCCTCGCCGGTCTCCGCCTCCTGCTCCATGCGGTCGCCTGGCCTGCGTGGGAGGGGCCGGACGAGCCGTTTCACCAGGCCCGCGCGGAGGCCTGGGCGGAGAGCCCCGGGGCTCCGGCGGCGGAAGGAGTCGTCCCGGCCGAGTTCGTGGCAGAGGTGGCGGCGCGACCGTGCGGACCGAACCTGGCCCGAGCCTTCGGATGCACTCCGTTCGACGGCTCAGGGGCGCTGTTCAACGTCTTTCGTTCCGTCCCTCCTCGCGGACCGGCGTCGGCGGAGGTGAACTACGAGGCCCACCAGCCGCCTCTCTGGTACGCCGTCTCGGGCCTTCTCGTCCTGCCCGCCAGGGCGGCCGGCGCCGACGCCGCGGGCCGCCTCCTCTGGCTGCGGCTCTGGTCCGTCCTCGCCGTCGCCTGGGCCCTCCTCGGCCCGCTTCGCCGGATCGCCCGGCGGAGGGGACCGGCGCTCCTGGCCGTCGTCTCGATCGTCCTTCTCCTTCCCGGCGGTGCGGAGTCGCTCGCGCGGGCGTCGAACGACGGCCTCGTCTTTCTCCTCTCCGCGCTCGCGATCGAACGGCTCGACCGCGAAGCCCCCGGACTCGTCCTGCCGGCGTTGCTGGCGGCGGGCACCCTGACGAAGCTGACGTTTCTCCCCGTCGTGGTCTTCTCCGTCGTCGAGCTCTGGAGACGGGGGGCCCGGCCCGTCGCGCTCCTGGCGGTTCTGGCGGCGTCGGTCGTCGTCCCCGTCCAGGCGGTCAGAGGCTGGGCCTGGGGCGGCACCTACGAGCTGAACCGGACCGTCGCCGGGCTGGAGGAGTCCGCTCTCGAGGTTGCCGCCGGACTCGGCCGGAGCGGCTACACCTTCGTGAAGACGACGTTCTGGGTCGGGGGCTGGAGCTTCTTTCGGGCGCCTCTCGTCCTGGTGGCCGCCTTCCTCGCCCTGCTCGTCTGCGCGCTCGTCCTGATGCGCCTGCGGTCCGGGGAACGTAGGCTCCCGGCCCACGCCCTGGCCGTGGCCGCCGCCGCAGCCGGATTCCTCGTGCTGGCCGTCGGGAACAGGCGTCTTTTCGGGACCTGGGGCGGTCTCGGGGGCTGGTACGCGTGGAACTGGCTGCCGTGGCTGGCGGTCGCTTCCGACGACCTCCTCGAGCCGCGATTCCCGAGGGCGAGGCCCTGGCTCGTGGCGGCTCTCGTGGCGTTCGTCCTCGTCTCGAACGCCGCCTTCGCGGTCAGGGCGTTCCGGCTCTACGGCTGAGCCGCCTCTGGCGACCCCCGGCAGCAGGGGCCGTCCGGGGCCTCGCTCAGCCCTTCGCCCGGGCCTCGTTGACCCAGATCGTCCGGCCTTCGAGCTCGGACCGGTTCAGCGCGGCGACGGCTCTGCGGGCGTCCTCCTCGGACATCTCGACGAATCCGTAGCCCATCGAGCGGCCGGAGGCCCGGTCCATGACGACGATCGCCGACAGCGGAGCACCGAAAGCCCCGAAAAGCTCCCTGAGGCGACTGTCGTCGACTGCGTAGGGGAGGTTTCCGACGTAGAGCTTCATCCGGTTCGATTCTCCTACAGGGACCCTCGGGGCGGGGAGGGTAGCACGTCAAAGCCCCTGATAAGCTCGCCCCCGTATGGCCCAGATACGTCCGTTTTCCTCCTCCCGTCCCTCGCCCGACAGGGCCCGTGAGGTCGCGTCCGTACCCTACGACGTCGTCGATGCGCGGGAGGCCCGCGAGCTGGCCGCGGGGAACCCGTCCTCCTTCCTTCACGTCTGCCGCCCAGAGATCGACCTTCCCGAAGGGACGTCGCTCTATTCGGATCCGGTCTACGCGAAGGGGCGGGAGAACCTGGACCGGTTCGAGGCCGACGGAACGCTTCGGACGGACCCCGTTCCCCGCCTGCTCGTCTACCGCCAGACCTGGCGGGGGCGGGCACAGAACGGGCTCGTGGCCGTCTGCGCCGTCGACGACTACGACTCCGACGTCATCAAGAAGCACGAGAAGACCCGGAAGGACAAGGAAGACGACCGGACGAAGCACCTCCTCGTCCAGGCCGCCCACGCCGAGCCGGTCTTCCTGACCTACCCTGCTACCGACGCCATCGATGCCCGCGTCGCGAAGGTCACGTCGGCTCCTCCCGGGATCGACTTCGAAGCCGAAGACGAGGTGCGCCACACGCTCTGGGTCGTCCCGGCGGAGGACGAGGCGTACTTCGTCGAGGCGTTCGCCTCGATCCCCGTCCTCTACGTCGCCGACGGGCACCATCGCTCGGCGTCGGCGTCGCGCGCACGGGCGGCGCTGAAGGAGAAGGGGCCGGTCGGTCCCGATCACCCGGTCCAGTGGTTCCCGGCGGCGATCTTTCCCGACCGCGAGCTCCGGATCCTTCCCTACAACCGCCTCGTGAAGGACCTCCACGGGCGGACTCCCGAAGCCTTCCTCGAGGAGGTCGGACGGGCCTTCCGCGTGAGCGAGGCGTCCGGCGAAAGACCCGCCGAGCCGGCAGGCAAGGGTGAGGTCCGGATGCTCCTCGCCGGACGCTGGTACGCGCTCGAGCCGAAGGAGCCCGTCCCCGCGGACGACCCGATCCGTTCCCTCGACGTTTCGATTCTCCAGGAACGGCTCCTGGCGCCGATCCTGGGGATCGAAGACCCCCGCACCGACAAGCGGATCGATTTCGTCGGGGGGATCCGTGGCACGGGCGAGCTGGAGAAGCGGGTCGGCTCGGGAGCGTTCGCCGTGGCGTTCTCGATGCACCCGACGACCGTCGCCGAGCTGATGGCGATCGCCGATGCCGGCGAGACGATGCCGCCGAAGTCGACCTGGTTCGAGCCGAAGCTGAGGTCCGGGCTCTTCGTCCACCGGTTCTGACGCCCGAGGCCTCCGATGCGAGTGCTCGTCGCCGACAAGTTCGAGGAATCCGGTCTCGGGGGGCTTCGTTCCCTCGGGTGCGAGGTCTACTACGAGCCGGGCCTCGAGGGCGAGTCCCTGGGCTGGCGCCTCCGCGACACGGGCGCGGAGGTCCTCGTCGTCCGGTCGACGAAGGTGACCGCCGCCGAGATGGACCAGGGCAAGAGCCTCTCTCTCATCGTCCGGGCGGGGGCGGGGGTGAACACGATCGACCTGCCGGGAGCCTCCTCCCGCGCGATCTCGGTGTCGAACTGCCCGGGGAAGAACGCCGTCGCCGTCGCCGAGCTCGCCTGGGGGCTCATCCTGGCGCTCGACCGGCGCATTCCGGACCAGACGGCCGACCTGCGCGCCGGCCTCTGGAACAAGGCGGAGTACGGCAAGGCGCGCGGCCTGGCCGGGCGGACTCTGGGGATCGTCGGATTCGGGGCGATCGGGCGCGAAGTGGCCACCCGCGGCGCCGCCTTCGGGATGAGGGTCCTCGCGTGGAGCGCGTCTCTGACCGCGGAGCGGGCGGCGGAGTCGGGGGTCGAACGGGCCGCGACGCTCGCGGAGCTGGCCGCCCGCTCCGACGTCGTCTCGGTCCACCTCGCGCTGACGAAGGAGACCCGCGGCCTCCTCGGGGGAGCCTTCTTCGACGCGATGCGGCCCGGGGCCCTCTTCGTCAACACGAGCCGCGGTGAGACGGTGAACGCGGGAGCCCTGAAGGCGGCGATCTCGACGAAAGGGATCCGCGCCGGCCTCGACGTCTTCGACCGGGAGCCGAGTGGCGGCACCGGGGCCTTCGAGGACGAGGTGGGGAGAACGCCCGGCGTCGTCGGGACGCACCACGTCGGCGCTTCGACCGAGCAGGCGCAGAACGCCATCGCGGCCGAGGTCGTCCGGATCGTCGCCTCCTACAGGGCGACGGGCGAGGTGCCGAACGCGGTGAACCTCTGCGAGCGCTCCCCGGCCCGCTGGCTCCTGACGGTGAGGCACCGCGACCGGGTCGGCGTCCTGGCACACGTCTTCGGGGCGCTCAGGGAGGCCGGCATCAACGTCCAGAAGACGGAGAACGTCGTCTTCGACGGGGCTGAGGCCGCGAGCGCGCGGATCCAGCTCGACAGCGAGCCGGCGCGCCTCGTCCTCGCAAGGATCGCCGAAGGGTGCCGCGACATCCTTTCCATCACGCTGAATCCGCTCTGAAGGGCGCGTTAGCCCCGCGCGCTGCCGGCCCGTCGCTGCGCGACGCGTTTACGCATCTGGCGACTTCCCGCGGGAAGTGTTCATAATTGGTGTGCGGAGGAATGAACGCCATGGATGCTTTGCCGGCCCGGACTCTCCTCGACTATTTCCAGTTCTCGGCCCGGAGCGGGAAGCCGGACCTCCTCGTTTCGAAGGTCAACGGGTCCTGGACGCCCGTTCCGGCGGCGGAGTTCGGCCGGAAGACTCGGGCTTTCGGAATCGGCCTGACGACCCTCGGCGTCGACCACGACGACCGGGTCGCGATTCTCTCCGAGAACCGGCCCGAGTGGCCGATGACCGACTTCGCCACGCTCGGAATCGGCGGGATCACGGTGCCGATCTACACGACGTACCTCGCCCCGCAGGTCGAGTACATCCTGCGCGACTGCTCGGCGAAGATCCTCGTCGTCTCGAACGCGAAGGAGCTCGCGAAGGTGATGGAGGTGCGGAGCCGCTGCCCGGCGCTGGCCTACGTCGTCCTCGTGGAGGGGCAGGTACCGAACGCCGACGGCGTCCTCTCGTTCGAGGCCGTCGTCCAGCGGGGCGAGGAGGCGCTGAAGCAGCGTCCCGGCGCCTGGGACGAGCGCGTCGCGAACGTCACCCCCGAGTCCCACGCCACGATCATCTACACCTCGGGGACGACGGGCGAGCCGAAGGGGGGCGTTCTCTCCCACGGCAACTTCGTCTCGAACGTCTCGACCTGCTCGACGTTCTTCGACATCTACCCGACGACCGTGGCCCTGTCGTTCCTCCCGCTCGCCCACGTCTTCGAGCGGATGATCGACTACGTCCTCTTCTCGAGGGCCGCCACGATCACCTACGCCGAGTCGATCGAGAAGCTCTCCGAGAACTTCGGCGAGGTGAAGCCGCACACGTTCGCTTCCGTGCCGAGGGTCTACGACAAGATCCACGCCCGCGTCTTCCAGAACCTCGAGAGCCAGTCGCCGACGAAGCAGAAGATCTTCAACTGGGCCGTCGGCGTGGGGAAGGAGCGGCTGAAGTACGTCGAGAAGAGAAGGAGCGTCCCCGGCGGGCTCGCGCTGAAGTACAGGATCGCCGACAAGCTCGTCTTCTCGAAGATCCGGGCGCGGCTCGGCGGTCGGTTCCAGTTCTGCATGTCGGGCGGGGCGCCCCTGTCCAAGGAGGTCGCGGAGTTCTTCTGGGGTGCCGGCGTCGAGGTCTACGAGGGGTACGGCCTGACCGAGACGAGCCCGGTCCTGACCTGCAACCGGACGGACGCCTGGAAGCTCGGGTCGGTGGGCAAGCCGATCGCCGGCGTCACGATCCGGATCGCCGAGGACGGCGAGGTCCTCGCGAAGGGCCCGAACATCATGCGCGGCTACTGGAACAAGCCGGAAGAGACGAAGAAGGTGTTCAACGCGGAAGGGTGGTTCCTGACCGGGGACGTGGGGGTCGTCGACCGCGAAGGGTTCCTGACGATCACCGACCGGAAGAAGGAGCTCCTCATCAACGCGTACGGCAAGAACATCGCGCCGGCGCCGATCGAGGAGGCCCTCAAGCACATCCGCTACATCGCGAACGTCGTCCTGATCGGCGACAAGCGGAAGTACCTCACGGCCCTGATCGTCCCGAACTTCGAGCGTCTCGACAACTGGGCCTCGGCGAACGGCGTGGAGTTCAAGAACCCGACCGACCTGATCCGCAGCCCCAAGGTGAGGGCCCTGTTCCGGCAGGCGATCGAGATCGTCAACGGGGACGAGCCCTCCGAGAAGAAGATCAAGGACTTCGCGTTCCTGACGACCGATTTCTCGATCGAGGGAGGCGAGCTGACGCCGACGCTCAAGGTGAAGCGGCGGGTCGTCGCCGAGAAGTACAAGGACATGATCGACGGCCTCTACGAGAAGGCCGAGATGATGGACGCGGCCGTCGACAAGGGCTCGGACAAGATGATGTAGCCCCGCCGGGAATCAGAACGACGTCCCGAGGAGCCGGGCGGCCTTCGCGAGAGCGCGACGGGCGCCCGGCTCTTCCATTCTCCGTGCGGCCTCCTCGAGCGGAAGCCACGCCAGGCCGAGCGACTCGGCGTCGTCGGCGCGGGCGGCGCCGGCCGTGTGCGTCACGGCGGCGTAGCGGACGTCGAAGTGGGAGTGGGCCGGCTCGCCCCGGCCGGGCGGGATCGGGTGGACGTCGAGGTCGAGGATCGCCGGGGAGAGGAGGACGAGGTCCGAAAGGCCCGACTCCTCGCGCCCCTCGCGGAGCGCGGTGAGCGCCGGGTCGGACTCGCCCTCGTCGTGCCCGCCCATCTGGAGCCACCGGTCGAGGCGCCTGTGGTGGTGGAGGAGCACGTGCCCCGAGTCTGCCGAGAAGATGAAAGCGCTTCCGGTGAAGTGACCGGGGGCGAAGGTCGTGCGGACGAAGCAGGCGGGCTCGGACTCGACGAGGGCGAGCATCGCGGCGCGGTCGCGCTCCTCGGCCTCGCCGGCGCACTGGTGGGCCAGGAGCGCGGCGCGCAGGGCGGCGCGGGGCGGGTCGAGGGGGGCGGGGAGGCGGCCTTCGTTCGTCATGTGGGCCGGATTCTCACCCGGCAGTCGAGGTAGGCGGCTCCCTCTCCCGCGTCGGTGAGGCGGGCCTTCACGAGGGCGTTGGCGCAGGCGCCCGCGTCGAAGTGGCCCCCCTTCGGGACGAGAACGAGGTCGCGGCGCTGGAGCGGGTCGAGCTTCAGCCGGACCCTGAGGGTCGCGATCTCGCTTTCGAGCAGGACCTCGGCGCCGTCGGCGAGCCCTGGGGCGGCGTCGGGGTGGCAGGTCGCCTCGAGGACCACGGGAGCGGGGCCCGCCCATTGGGAGCATTGAGCCTTCTCGGTGGAGTTCGAGAAGAGCCACAGGGGGAAGGCGGGCTCGTCCTCGGGCGGCGGAGGGACGGCGGAGAGGAGCCGCATCCTCCCGGTCGGGGTCGGAAAGACGGCCCCTTCGAAGAGGACGTCGCCCGCGAGGGGATTCCGGACGGCTTCCTTCTCCAGCCGCTCGACGGAAACGCCCAGCGGCTCGACCCGGCGGAGGAGACGCTGCTTCCACTCCCTGGCGGTGCCCGAGATCTTCCCGGCGATGCCGTCGCCGGTGCAGGCGCCGGTTCGACGGTCGATCTCGGCGGCGAGGAGCTGGACGATCTCCAGATCGCCCTTCACTTCCGGCGGCGGGGCGACGACCGGGACCGACGCGCCGAGCCAGTGGTGGCCGTAGGCGCCCAGAAGATCGTCGTCTTCGACGAGCGTCGTCGTCGGAAGGACGAGGTGGGCTCGCCGCGCGGTGTCGGTCAGGAACGAGTCGACGACGACGACGAGCTCCCGCGTCTCGAGGGCGCGGGCGACCGTGGAGGAGTCGGGGAGCATCGCCACCGGGTTTCCCGCCGTGATCCAGACGGCCCGGACGGGAGGCTTCTCCGCTTCGAGGATCTGCTTTCCGAGGAGCGGCTCGGAGAGCGTCCGGGGCGGGGCACTGGCGAGAAACGAGGTGTCGAAAGCGCCGCGCCGCTTGAAGTAGTAGCTGACGCCCCCGCCCGGGATCCCGAGGTTTCCCGTCAGGGCGCCCAGGGCGTCGAGGGCGCGAACGATCGCCGAGCCGTTCGACCTCCGGGCCATTCCCCAGCCGACCTGGATGTTGCAGGGGCGGTCGCAGAGCGTTAACGCGAGGAGCTCGAGGGAGTCGGGGGCGACGCCCGCCTCCTCGGCCCAGCCGGCGGGCGCCTTCGACAGGGCGAGGGACCGGAAGGCGTCGAAGCCCTCGCAGAAGGAGGCGGCCCCGGGGACGACCCGGCCCGTCTCGAAGAGGAGCGCCGCGACGCCGAGGGCGAGCGCGAGGTCGCCGCCCGGGCGAGGGGCGAGATACGCGTCCGCCAGGGTCGCCGTCCTGTGCCGGACCGGATCGATCAGGACGAGGCGCGCGCCGCGGGCCTTCGCCGCCCTGAGCAGCGGAAGGAGGTGGACGCTGGAGACGAACGGGTTCTTTCCCCACAGGAGGATTCCCTTCGAGTTTCCGAGGTCGAAGAGGTCGTGGGACTCCTCGTCGCCGAAGTCGGCTTCCTGGGCGGCGTCGCCGGCGCCGGAGCAGACGTCTCCGCGCTTGACGGTGACCGGGCCGAGGAGCTCGAAGAAGAGGTCGACGACGCTCTTGACGAGGCCCAGCGAGCCCCCCGAGCGGTAGTGGAGGATCGCGGCGGGCCCCGACTCGGCCCGGATCGCCAGGAGACGCTCCGCCGCGAAGGCGAGCGCTTCCTTCCACGGGATGGCGCGAAATCCGGAGCCGTCTCGAAGGAGCGGCGTCGTGAGACGGTCCGGCGAGTTCTGGCGGGCCGGGAACTGTGCGGTCCGCGAGCAGAGGAACCCTCGGGTGACCGGGTGGTCCGGGTCTCCGCCGAGCCGCTCGAGGCGCCCGTCCACGACGGTGGCGATCAGCCCGCAGGCGTCGGGGCAGTCCCTGTTGCAGACGGTGCGTAATTTCTGGGTAGCCATGGGCTCATCCTAACGGTGTCCAGGTGTCGTGCGAAAAGGGAGCGGAAGGCCGGAACCCGGCGCGACGGGATCCCCACGTGGGCATCCGCTGATTGACTTGCATCAGGAGACGGCGATCCCCTCCGGAAAAATAATGCGGGTGCGCCATGGCGCCCGCCCGGGCGCCGCAGCATCCTTTCCGCGTTCGGGGCCTGTTTCTCTTGGGGGCATTTGCGGTAACGCGGTCTGGTGTCGCGGTAATGCGGGACATGTCTGCAGTGGGAGGACGGCAAATGAGATTGTTGGGCGCGTTCGAAAAGGACCAGCTTCCCTGGGAGACTCCGGGCGTGGACCGCCGCGACTTCATGAAAGTCGTGACGGCGGCGGCCGTGGCCGTCGGAATCCCCTTCACGGTTGCCGAGCAGATGGCGGAAGCGGCCGTCCAGAGGAAGCTGAAGCCCTCCGTCATCTGGCTGCACTTCCAGGAGTGTACCGGCTGTACGGAGTCGCTCCTTCGGACGTCGCACCCCGCTCTGTCGACGCTGATCCTCGACCTCGTCTCCCTCGACTACCACGAGACGCTTCTGGCGGCCGCCGGGCACCAGGCCGAGAAGTGCCTCGAGGAGACGATGAAGGCGAACGAGGGCAAGTACATCCTCGTCATCGAGGGGGCGATCCCCGTGAAGGACGACGGAATCTACTGCAAGATCGGCGGAAGGACGGCCCTCGAGCTCGCGAACACCGTCGCCGCGAAGGCGGGAGCGATCATCGCGATCGGGTCCTGCGCCTCCTGGGGCGGCATCCCGTCCGCCGATCCGAACCCGACCGGAGCGACCGGCGCACCCGACGTGCTGAAGGGCAAGACCGTCGTCACGATCCCGGGCTGTCCGGCGAACCCCTACAACCTTCTCGGCGTCGTCCTCCAGTACGCGACGTTCGGGACCCTTCCGGCCCTCGACGAGCTGGGCCGGCCGAAATTCGCCTACGGCCGGACGATCCACGAGCACTGTCCGCGCCGGGCCCACTTCGACGCGGGGCGCTTCGTCCAGGTCTTCGGCGACGCGGGGCACCGCGAAGGCTGGTGCCTCTACAAGACCGGCTGCAAGGGACCGGCGACGCACGCGAACTGCTCGGTGCAGCACTTCGGCGAGGTCGTCGACGCCTGGCCGATCGGAATCGGGCACCCCTGCTTCGGCTGCACGGAGAAGGCTCTCGCCTTCCGGGCGCCGCTCCACTCGACGGTCGACATCGAACGGCCGACACCGCCGGATACCTACCCGCCGATCGCGGCGGCGCAGGGGAGGATCAGCCCGCTCGCGACGGGAGTCGCCGGCGCCCTCCTGGGAGCCGGCGTGGTCGCGGGTGCGATGGCGAGCCGGAAGATGGAGACCGGGGCCCCCGCCTCCGGCAAGCCCTCCGGTCCGGAGAAGGAAGGCTGACCATGACCGCCGTCGATCGGCGAACCCTGCTCAAGGGCGTGGCGGCCACGGGGGCCGTCGCGGCGTCTGGCATCGCCCTACCCGCGCTCGGGCGGGTGGCGAAGGTCGCTCCGCCCGATGCCGTCGGCCTCCTCTACGACGCCTCGCTCTGCATCGGCTGCAAGACCTGCGTCGTCGCCTGCCGCGAGGCGAACGACAAGAAGCCCGACACGAAGCTCTCGGGCGGCCTCTGGGACATGCCGTCGGACCTCAACGGGCAGACGAAGAACGTCATCAAGCTCTACAAGGACCCCGACTCGCCCGAGAGGTCGTACTTCAAGGCCCAGTGCCTGCATTGCATCGACCCCGCCTGCGTCGGGGCCTGCATGCTCGGGGCCCTGCAGAAGCGGGAGTACGGGATCGTCACGTACGACCCGTTCTTCTGCTCGGGGTGCCGCTACTGCCAGATGGTCTGCCCGTTCGAGATCCCGAAGTTCGAGTGGGAGAAGCTCGCCCCGAAGATCGTCAAGTGCGAGCTCTGCAACCACAGGCTGAAGGAAGGCAAGCAGCCTGGGTGCACCGAGGTCTGCCCCCGTCAGGCCGTCATCTACGGCAAGAGGACGGACCTCCTGGCCGAAGCGAAGAGGCGGATCACGGAGAACCCGAAGAAGTACAGGGGACAGCGGAAGGGAGACGCGCCCAAGGTCTACGGGGAGACGGAGGGGGGCGGGACCCAGTGCCTCTACCTCGCTCACGTGCCTTTCGAGAAGCTGGGGCTCCCCGACCTCTCGGCCGAACCCGTTCCCCAGGTCGCGCAGGCTGTCCAGCACGGCATCTACCAGGGCGCCGTGGCGCCGATCGCGCTCTACGCCGTCCTCGGTGCCGTCGTCTTCCGGAACAGGAAGAAGCAGGAGGAGGCCCCGCCCGCAGGTCCCGGGGGCGGCGCGGGAGGCGCGAAGTGAGCGCCCACGCCCACCTCCACGCTCCGGTCGGCGGACCCCTCTGGACCCGCCCGTTCCGGATTCTCGTCGGCGTCTTCGCCTTCTGCGCCCTCTTTTTCGTCTACCGCTTCGCGGCGGGACTCGGCGCCTCCACCGCCCTCAACGACGGCTACCCGTGGGGAATCTGGATCGCCTTCGACGTCGTCGTCGGAACGGCCCTCGGCTGCGGCGGCTACGCGGTCGCGCTCCTCGTCTACATCCTGAACCGCGGGACGTACCACCCGCTGGTCCGCCCGGCGCTCCTGACGAGCGCGCTCGGCTACACGATGGCCGCCGTCGCGATCCACTTCGACGTCGGACGTCCCTGGCTCCTCCTCAGGGTTCCGATCTTCCCGCATCACTGGAACCTCGACTCGGCTCTCCTCGAGGTCGCGCTCTGCGTCATGACGTACATCGCCGTCCTCTGGCTGGAGATCTCGCCGGCCTTCATGGAAAAGTGGCGGGAGGGGCCGCCCGGCTTCCTGAGGCGGACCTCGGAAAAGGCCGCCCCGATCGTCGACAAGGCGCTGCCGTGGCTCATCGCCCTGGGGCTCCTCCTTCCGACGATGCACCAGTCGTCGCTCGGGACCGTCATGCTCCTGACGGGAACGAAGCTCCATCCCCTCTGGTCGACCCCGCTCCTGCCGCTTCTCTTTCTCGTCTCCTGCCTCGGGATGGGCTTCGCGGTCGTCGTCTTCGAGTCGGCCCTGTCCTCCGGGGTTCTCGGAAGGCAGAGGGAGACTCCGATGCTGGCGAGCCTGGCCGGCATCATGGTTCCCGTCCTCGCCGTCTTCAGCGTCATCCGGTTCGTCGACCTGGGCCTCCGGGGAAAGCTGGGGCTCCTCGGGACGTTCGACCTCTACACCGGAATGTTCCTCATCGAGACCCTCCTCTTCCTCGCTCCGGCCTTCATGCTCCTCTCGCCGAAGGCGCGAAACGACGCGGGGAACCTCTTCCGCGCCGCGATGGTCATGATCCTGGGCGGTGCGGTCTACCGGCTCGACGCCTACATCGTGGCGTTCCGGCCGGGATCGCGCTTCGCGTACTTCCCGAGCTTCGCGGAGATGATGGTGAGCCTCGGGGTCGTGGCGCTCGAAGTCATCCTGTACGTCGTCATCGTCAAGCACTTCCCGATCCTGTCGGCACCGGGCGCGGAAGCGGCCGTGCGGCCGGCGCGCGCGTAGGGGGCACGAATGTCCAAGCGAATCACCGTCGATCCCGTCACCCGTATCGAAGGCCACCTCCGCGTCGACGTGGAGGTGGACGGCGGCCACGTGAAGAACGCCTGGTCTTCGGGCCAGATGTTCCGTGGGATCGAGGAGATCCTGAAGGGGCGCGACCCTCGCGACGCGTGGCTCTTCACCCAGCGTTTCTGCGGCGTCTGCACGACGGTCCACGCGATCACCTCCGTCCGGACGGTGGAGAACGCGCTCGACATCGCCGTCCCGATGAACGCCCAGTACATCCGGAACCTGATCGTGGGCGCGCACGCGATGCACGATCACATCGTCCACTTCTACCACCTCTCGGCGCTCGACTGGGTCGACGTCGTCTCGGCGCTCAAGGCCGACCCGGCGAAGACGTCGGCTCTCGCCGAGAGCCTCTCGCCCTGGCCCCACAACGGGACGGCGGTGCTGAAGGGGGTCCAGGACCGGCTGAAGGGCTTCGTCGAGGCGGGGCAGCTCGGGATCTTCGCCAACGGCTACTGGGGCCACCCTGCGATGAAGCTGCCGCCCGAGGTGAACCTCCTCGCGGTCTCGCACTACCTGCAGGCGCTCGACGCGCAGCGAAACATCAACAAGGTCGTCGCGCTCCTCGGCTCGAAGACGCCGAACATCCAGAACCTCGCGGTCGGGGGCGTGGCGAACGCCATCAACCTCGACAACGAGGCGACGCTCAACATGAGCAAGCTCTACTTCGTCAAGGAAGCCCTCGACGAGGCGCAGAAGTTCATCGAGCAGGTCTACTTTCCCGACGTCTGCGCCATCGGGGCGCTCTACGCCGACTGGCTCCCGTACGGGGCCGGCGTGAAGAACTACATGGCCGTCCCCGACTTCCCTCTCGACGAGAAGGGGACGAAGTTCGACCTCCCGGGCGGGACGATCATGGGTGGCGACCTCGGCTCCGTGAAGGAGATCAAGGCTTTCGGCGACCCGTACTTCAAGGAAAACGTGACGGAGTCGATCGCCCACGCCTGGTACGACGGCGACTGGCAGAAACATCCGTACGACGAGGAGACGGTCCCGAAGTACGGCAAGTGGGAGGACGACGGCAAGTATTCCTGGGTCAAGGCGCCGCGGTTCCAGGGCAAGCCGATGCAGGTCGGCCCTCTCGCCCAGGTTCTCGTCGGGTTCGCGCTGAAGCACGAGCCGACGGTCAAGTGGGCGGTCAAGACGCTCGAGACGATCGGGGCGGTCGCCAAGACGAAGGTCGGACCGGAGATCCTCCACTCGACTCTCGGCCGCCACGCCGCCCGGATGATCCGGACCTGCATGATCGCCGAGATCACCCAGAAGCACTGGAAGCTCCTCGTGGAGAACATCGGCAAGGGGGACACGGAGATTTTCCGCAAACCGGAGTTCCCGTCCGGCGAGCAGCGGGGCTTCGGGTTCCACGAGGCGCCGCGCGGCGCGCTTTCTCACTGGATCGTCATTCGCGACGGGAAGATCGCGAACTACCAGGCCGTCGTCCCGTCGACGTGGAACGCCGGCCCGCGCGACGGGAAGGGTCAGGTGGGTCCGTACGAGGCGTCGCTCATCGGCAACCCCGTCGCCGACGCCGAGAGGCCGCTCGAGGTCCTCCGGACGATCCACTCCTTCGACCCGTGCCTCGCCTGCGCGATTCACACCCTCGACGTCGAGGGGAACGAGATCGCCCGCGTGAGGCTGGCGTAGCGCGTCGGCGCGTGGGAGAGAGAAGCCCAGACGAGGAGGCAGAGGTCCGGGTCCTCGGTCTCGGAAACGTTCTGATGGGGGACGACGCGGCAGGGCCGTGGGTCGTGGAGCATCTTCGGGCGGAGTACGAGATCGGACCCGGCGCCTCCCTGACCGACGTCGGGACGCCGGGGCTCGACCTCGTTCCCTTCATCGGGGGGGCCCGCGTCGTCATCCTCGTCGACACGGTGAAATCGAAAGGGGAGGCGGGAGAGCTCCGTTTCTACCGGAGGGACGAGATCCTGAGATACCCGCCGGGGCCGAGGACGAGCCCTCACGACCCTGGCGTGAAGGAGACCCTCCTCTACCTCGAGATGGCGGGGAGCGGGCCGGAGGAGGTGCTGCTCGTGGGGATCGTCCCGGGCCGCGTGGAGAAGGGGCTCTTCCTGACGCCGGCCGTCGCGGCGGCGATTCCCGAGGCGGCCGAAGCCGTCGCCGTCGAGCTGCGCCGGCTCGGAATCCCGGCCCTGCGGCGGCCGGGTTCCGCTCCGGCGCGCCCCTGGTGGGCGGGCGAAGAGGGGACGGCGCCGTGATCGGGGCGGGTGCCGGCGCCGGAGTGGGCTGGCAGCCCCGCAGCCGTCACCTCTCCGCCTGGGTCGTCCTCGTGGCGCTCCACAGCTTCGGCGTCGGGACGTTCCTCCTCTTCGCGACGGAGTGGGGAGCGAGGTTCGGCGGCTTCGGCGGCGTTTCTCCGCTCTTCTTCGCGAGACAGGCCGGCATCTTCCACTTCGTCATTGCGACGGCCTATCTCGTCGAGCGTTTCGTCCACGGCGGCGTCGTCATCCTGCTCCTGGCGAAGGCGACCGCCGTCGTCTTCCTGCTGGCGATGTGGGCGCTCGGGGTGAACGCGTGGTCCATCCCGCTGTCGGCTGCCGCGGACGCGGCGATGGGCGTCGCGACGGTCCTGCTGGTCCGTCGAGAGGCCTCGACCCTGGCTTGAAGCGGGGCCCGGGGCCGGGCCGGGCGGGCAGGGATGGTCAGGCGTCCCGCGAAGCGGCCTGATCCGCGGCGAACCGTTCCTCGCGCGCGCGGGCCGCCGACAGCTCGTCGAACACCTCCTGGATCTCGTCGCAACCGAGGCGGAGGGGGCCCGTGACGTAGTCGAGGAGCTCCTGCCTCATCCCCTTCGCCTGGGGGTCCCGGCGGATGACGCGGTGGACGACGAGGTTCAGGACGAGGAGCGCGCCGCAGAGCTCGTCGGCGGCGAATCCCTGCTCGAAGCGGCGCGCCGCCAGCTGCCGGCAGTAGGAGATGAGAACGGCCTTGTCCCGCGTGCGGACCGTGTTCTTCAGGTGGCCGAAGACGACGCGGTGGTTCCAGTCGTGCTCTTCCTCTGTGATCCGCTGGTAGTTCGCGAACCGGTTCGGCCCATGCGGGCCGACGAGGTGGCCGTGGTAGGCGGAGATCACGTCGTCCTCGTACTGCTCGAGGAGCCTGTGGAGCCTCAGGTTCGTGGGGAGGTGGACCTCCTTCATCGCGGCCCGGTTTCGGAGGTTCCAGGCGAGGGGGTCCATCTTGAGGTTCTCGATCAGGAACGGGAGCCTTCGGAGCAGCTCGAGGCGGGGGCGCGGCTCCCAGCCGAGCCGGGAGCGGGTCCGGCGCGCGTCGATCGTCATCTTCAGGTCGATGTAGTCGGCCATCCAGGGACGCTCGAAGGGCATGTCTCCCGTCAGGCGGCCGAGGAGGGCCCGCCCCCACATGCCGGGTCCGCAGAGGGGACGCGGCATCAGGATCGGCTTGCGCTCCTCGCCGTCGAAGTCGCGGGTCGCCTCGAGAAAGAGCTCCCGGTGGCTCGTGCTGCCGTCGGGGCTCGCGATCAGCACCTCGCCCGGCGCCAGGTCGCCCGGCCGCTTCTCGAGGACGAGGCGCAGGGCCGCGACGACGTCCTTCACGTGCAGGTAGGGAATGGCGGACTCGCCGCGCCCCCCGAGGAGGCTGCGGTTCCAGGCCGGGGAGAGCCAGGTCGACAGGAACATAAAGAGGGGGGGGTACTCGCACCAGTCGGAGAAGAGCGCCGCGAAACGGACGATCGTCGACGGGAACGACGCCTCGTACTCCCGGACCATCGCCTCGCCGACCGCCTTGGTGCGCGCGTAGACGTGCTCGCCGTCGGGCGGGCTGTTCTCGTCGAGAGCCGAGCCGGGCGCCGGGAGACGGCAAGCCGCGACCGAGCTCGAGAAGAGGAAGCGCTTCACGCCGATCTCGCGGGAGAAGTCGAGCGTGTTCCGGAGGCCGTCGACGTTCGTCCGCTGGTACTCCGGGTGCTCGTCGCCGGTGAAGTCGTAGTGCGCGGCGAGGTGGACGACCGTCTCCGCGCCGCCGAGGACGCGGATCATCCGGAAGACTTCGGCGAGCGGCTCGCGTTCTCCGATGTCGACCTGGAACCAGGTGATGTTCGGGTGGACGGGAGCTCCGCAACGGATCTGCGAGCGGCGGGCGATCCCGAAGATGCGGTACTCGGCGGCGAGGGACTCGAGAAGGTGCCGGCCCACGAATCCGGAGGCCCCCGTGAGGACGAGCGTGGGAAGGGCCATGGGCGTTCAGGGACCGACGAAGAGAAGCGGGCCGTCGATCCGTGCGGGGAGAGTCGCGAGCGGTTTCGGCGGCGGACCTTCCTTCACCCGGCCGTCCGCGTCGAACATCCCCTCGTGGCAGGGGCACCGGTAGGCGTTCTCGGTCTCGGACCAGGAGACCTCGCACCCCTGGTGGGTGCAGAGGAGGGACCGGGCGGTGACGCCGGTCTCCGTCCGGACGATCTCGACGGGCCGGTCGGAGACGAGGACGGTGACGCGGACGCCCGGCGGGAACCGATCGAGCGGCAGGGAGAGCGGCTTCGGCCCCGGAGGCTGGGGATTCGTCCGCGCGCAGGAGACGGCGAGCGGTGCGCACACCGCCAGGAACGAGCGTCGGGAGAAGGGCTTCGGGAAAGATGCGGGCTCTGCGCCCATGCGCGCCTCCTCGGAGCGGAATGGAGCAGTGTAGCGCCCGCGGGGGCGGTTCGGAACGGTCGGAGAGGTGCCGGCGAACGACCCTCACGACCGGCGGCGCGTTGCGCGTAAGCTCGCGGCGAAGCGGCCCCGGGAAAGACCGACAGGAGGACGACGATGGCCGAGTCGATCGCGGTTTTCGAGGCGCACGGCAGGCACGCCCAGCGAGCCGTCTTCACGGCCGACGGCGAGACCCTCGTCACCTGCGGGCAGGACGGGTGCATCCGGCTCTGGAAGGTCCCCTCTTTCGCGCCCGACGGGGCGTTCGAGGGGCATGGGGCGAGCGTGAACACGCTCTCCTTTTCGGCGGACGGCGCCCTCCTGGCGAGCGGTTCGTCCGACGGCACGGTGCGGATCTGGTCCTTCCCGGGCGGACGGGAGCTGGACGTCCTCGACGGCCAGCTCGCGGCGGCCTTCTCGCCGGCGGGCGGCCTCGCGACGATCTCGACGAAGGCTCGGGCGGTCCTCTGGAACACGAACTACGACGAGGTGGCGACGCTCCCTCTCCTCGACCGGCGCCTCTTCTCGCTCGCCTTCACGGCCGATGGCCGGTCTCTCCTCGTGGCCGGGACGGAGTCGGTTCACCGGGTCGACGTCGAGGGGCGTACGAAGGCCGGGGTGTACCCGGGTCACCAGACGGCGGTCGCCTCGATGGCCCTTTCCGCGGACGGAGCGCTCCTCGCGACGACCGGCGCCGAAGGGTCGCTTCGCCTCCACCGCGTGGCGGGCGGGGAAGAGCTCTTCGCGGTGCGCCTCGGCCGGCCCGGGGCGATGCAGGTGGCGTTCTCCCCCGACGGAGCCCGCCTGGCGGTTTCGATCGACTTCGCGATCCAGATCCGGTCGGCGGCTGACGGCGCGCTCGTCTCGACGATCGACGTGCCGGTCAAGGGGGTCTACGGCCTCGGCTTCTCGCCGGACGGCCGAATGCTCGCGAACGCGGGAGCCGACGGGCGAGTGAGGGTCTGGATCCTGTGAATCGGGGTCCGAGAGCCGCTAGACTCCCGCCGTCGAGCTCCCCGGAGGTGTCGAAGATGGCCTGCCTTCCGCCCCGATCGAACGGAGTGGTTTCCGCCCCCGCGGGGGCGGCGGCCGGGGCAGCGTGAGCGCCGCCTCGCCCGGCGGCCGCCGCCGACGCGCCGCGAGGTCGCTCCGGGCCGCCCGCCGTCTCGTCGGACGCGCCGCGCAGGAGATCGCCGCCGCCCCGGCCGCGTGGGTCCAGGTCGTGGACCGCGTGCGCGTCGAGCTGGGGAGGGAGCCGCTCGGGCCGGACGTCGTCGGGCCGCGCGGGTTCTCCCTCCTGTCGGCGGAGGAGGAAGGGCGGCCGGCGCTCCTCCCTCTCGAACGCCTCGAGCCCCTCGGAAAGGGAGGAATGAACACCGTTTCCCGCTCGGCGGACCTTCTCGCCGGGCGGGCGCTCGTCGTACGGCGGCTCATCCCGGCCGAATCGGCCGTCGAGGAGGAGATGCGCCGCCGCCGGAACGAGCTCGTTCGGGAGCGCCTCTCCGTCCTTCACCGGCATCCGGTCCTCCAGCGCTTCTGGGGGAGCGGGACCGTCGACGGCGATCCGTGCGAGCTGTTCGACTTCGCACCGGGAACGACGCTCGCGCGGTACGTGAAGGATCAGGGCCTGACCTACGGCGCGCTCCTCGACCTCGCGTGGCACGGGGCGCGAGGCCTCCTCCACCTCTCGCGGCACGGCCTCGTCCACGGAGACGTCAAGCCGGAGAACTTCTGCGTCGACGAGCGCCGGGTCGATGGCGAGGCGTGGCTTCGCGTCAGCCTCATCGACTTCGACATCGTCTCCACGACCGACGAGCAGCTCTACCAGTACCGCCTCTCGAACACTCTCGACGGCACGCTTCCGTACATGCCCCCCGAGAACTTCGTCCAGATCGTGCCCGAGGACCCCGAGGACTGCCGGCGGATGGTCCTGACGAAGGACGTCTACGCTCTCGGCATCACCCTCGTCCGCGTCGTGAACGGACGGTTCCCGGAGGGCTTCTACACGAGCATGACGTCGCTCGTGCAGAAGAAGGAGCGCCTCGAAGAGATGCCGGTGTCGCTTCCGGCGAAGCTTCCGGAGGCCCTCCGGGACCTCGTCCTGTCGATGTGCCAGACGGACTGGCGGCAGCGGCCGCCGCTCCCGGTGGTCGTCCGTTCGCTCGACGCGCTCCGGCGCGCCGCGACCCGGGCGGATCGGGCCCGCATCGTCGCCGCTCCGCGCGTCGAGGCCCCGGTGGAAGCGCCCGCGCGCGCGCCGGAGGAGTTCGTCGGGCCGTACCGTCTCGTCGACGCCGCGTTCGCGCCCCGGACCCCGGGCGACGGCCAGACGCGTCCCCTCGCGGAGCTGCACGACCCGTTCGGCCGCCGTCTCGTCGGGGTCCCGTTCGAGTTTCGCTCGGCGGCCGAGGAGGCCGCCTTCTACGAGCAGAGGCGCGCCCTTCTCGGTGATCTCAACGGGGTCCGGCTCCGGCACCCCGAGCTCTTTCCCGGGAGCTTCCGCGACCTCGTGAGGCAGGGAATCGGGGAAGACCTCTTCCTCGTCTGGATCGTCCGGCCGCTCCTCGACGGGGCCATCGACCTCGACCTCTTTCTCTCGACCCAGCGCCCCGACGCTTCTCTCCTCGAGCGCGTCGCCATCCTGCGCCGCGTGGCGGAGGCGCTCGCGGCCCTGGAGGAAGGGGGCTACACGCTCGCGACGCTGTCGCCGCAGCTCGTCTTCTTCATCCCGCCTCCGCCGGAAGGGAGCGTCGAGCCGTCGCCGACGCAGGCGGGGCTGACGCGTCCCGTCGCGGCTCTCTTCGACATCCCGACTCCCGTCTCCGGGCAGCGGTTCCGGCAGGAGCTGATGGGAACCGCCTCGGCGGTGAAGGCGACGGCCGAGGCGACGGGGCGCGTCGTGGCGGGTTTCTTCGACGTCGCGGCGCGCATGAAAGTCCTCGCGACGCTCGAAAGCGCGGAGAAGGACGCCTTTCTCCAGGTCAGCGACGCGCAGAGCTGGGCCGAGAGGGCCGATCTCCTCCGCTGGATCGAGACGCGCCTGGGGTGACCTCGAGGCCCGGCCAGGCCGAGGCCGAGGAAGGGTGCTTTCAGGGCCGGCGAGCGGGCCGCGACGACTCGCAGCCCGCGCCGAACTTCAAGATGCCCCGGCGTCCCGGCCCTCTCGCAGGAGAAAAGAGGATGTGGGATGTGAGGTGTGGACCTTGTCGGAAGGCGGAAAGGTGCGGAAAGGAGGTGGGGTGAGAGTGAGGGGACTCCTCCGCCAGGTCCGGGTGCCGGGGCAACGATCGGTGAGAGTCTTCACAGGAGCTTGTCGGCGCTGCTGAATGGGCCCGCGGCGCCACGGAGGCTCGCCTTCTGGAGCCGTGGATCGAGGGCGTTGGCGAACTGTTCCAGAGTGAGGGGGTCGAGAGCGACGAGGGTCTCGATCTCGGCGCGCGTCAGATCGCAGCCCCGGTCGAGGAGGCCACGGACGACGCGTTCGGGGTCCAGGTGAAACGCACCCCGGAAGTCCTCGTCCGTGACGAGCCTTCCGACGATCCGTTCCACGTTGGCCTGGGACATTTTCGTTCTGCCTCGCCATTCGCTCTTACAAGAGCCGTGCCAATGCAGGCCTCAGGGCGGACTGAGGTCCGCATCCGCTCCGTTGTCGTGCGGAAGCGAGCGCGACCGGAAAACGGGGGCGGAGCGGGTGCGGAGAACGCTTCAATCTGTAGAATTCGCCGCATCGCGAAACGGCGGGCGCCCGTTCCGGCGCCACGATCGAGCCGTCTCTCGCGAAGGAGGATTCGTGACCATGAAGACGACCCGCACGCTCGTCGTCCTGGGGACCTGCGCCCTCGTCCTCTCCACCGGCTGCCGGAAGAGGGAAGCCCCCGAGGCCGAGGGGAAAGAGCTGTCGAAGAACCCCATCGCGGCGCTCGGCCAGATCCAGGACGCCGTAAAGAAGGCCGAGCAGGCGGCGAAAGAGTCGCAGGAGATGAAGGCGGTCGAGCCGGTCCACTTCTCGAAGCTCATCGAGCTCCTTCCGAAGGCCCCGTCCGGATGGACGGCCGACGGTGAACCCAGGGGCGAGACGACGAATGCCATGGGTTTCAAGGTCTCGATGGCCGAGCAGAGCTTCTCGGCGGAGGGGAAGAGCCTCCAGGTGAAGATCACCGACGGCGCCTTCAACGCGCCTCTCTACACGGTCATCACGATGGCGGCGCAGTTCGCCCGCGAGTCGACCGAAGGGTACGAGAAGGGGGTCACACTCGACGGCAACCCCGGCATCGAGAAGTGGAGGAAGGACGGCGGCGACGCCGAGCTGAACGTCGTCATCGGAAAACGCTTCTTCGTCGAGATCCAGGGCTCGAACATCACGCCTGAGCTCGTCCGCAAGGTCTGGGACTCGGTCGACCGCACGAAGCTGGCGGGACTGAAGTGACCGGGGCCGCCATGAACATCGGCATCCCCAAGGAATGCCGCCCCGACGAGTTTCGCGTGGGGATCTCTCCCGTCGGGGTCCGGATGCTCAGAGGAGCCGGGCACCCCTGCTTCGTCGAGGCGGGCGCCGGCACCGGGGCGGGGTTCACCGACGAGCAGTACCGCCAGGCGGGAGCGACGATCGTCCACACCGCCGAAGAGGTCTGGCGCCGGGCCGACCTCGCGCTGAAGGTCAGCCGCCCGACGATGCAGGAGATCGACTGGCTCCAGCCCGGCAAGGCGCTCATGGGGTACCTCTATCTCGCGGCGGCGCACCCCGGAAAGGTCGACCTTCTCCTCGAGAAGAGCATCTCCGCGGTCGCCTACGAGCAGATCCAGCTCGCCGACGGCTCGCTCCCGGTCCTCAAGCCGCTCAGCCAGATCGGCGGCCGGATGGCCGCGCAGGTCGCCGCGCATCTCCTGCAGAACGACGCCGGCGGGCACGGCAAGCTCCTCGGCGGCGTTCCGGGTGTCCCCCCCGCCGAAGTCGTCGTCATCGGGGCCGGGGTCGCGGGTGAGGCGGCGGCGAGGGCCTTCCTCGGTATGGGGGCGCACGTCACGGTCCTCGACAGGGAGCTCGCTCGGCTCCAGACGCTCGACGAGGCCCTCTCCGGCAGGCTCGTCACCGTCGTCGCGCACCCGTTCCACGTCGCTCGCGCGGCCGAGTACGCCGACGTCGTCGTCGGGGCCGTCATGGTGCCGGGGGAGCGCTCCCCGCACGTCCTGACGCGGGCGATGCTCCGGAAGATGAAGCCCGGAGCCCTCTTCATCGACCTCTCCATCGACCAGGGCGGGTGTGCGGAAACGTCCCGCCCGACGACGCACGAGGCCCCGACCTACGTCGAGAACGGCGTCGTCCACTGCTGCATCCCGAACCTCGGCGGCGTCGTCGCGCGGACGTCGACTCACGCCTTCCTCAACGCGGCCGCGCCGTGGATCGAGCGGGTCGTCGTCCAGGGAGTGGAGGAGGCCGCTCAGGCGGATCCGGCCCTCGCCTGCGGCGTCGTCACGCACGCGGGCGAGCTCCGAAACTTCAGGCGGGTCTCTTTTACCCGACCGGTCATCTGAGACAGGAAGCGAACGAACCACCATGAGCTGGCTCCACACCTACCACAACCGGATCGTCAGCGCCGAGGAGGCCGTACAGTCGGTCAAGTCGGGCGACCGTGTCTACCTCACCGGGAACTGCGCGGTTCCACAGGCCCTCATGAAGGCCCTCGTCGAGCGAGCCCCTTCCCTGACGGACGTCGAGGTCTGCCACATCCTGACGCTCGGGAAGACCCCCTACGCGGACCCGCAGTTTGCCGGGCACATCCGGGTCAACACGCTCTTCATCGGCGAAGGAGTCCGCGCAGCCGTCAACGAGGGGCGCGCGGACTTCACGCCGATCCGCCTGTCGGAGGTCCCTCAGCTCTTCTCGGAAGGGATCCTTCCCGCTCGACGTGGCGTTCATCCACGTCACTCCGCCCGACGAGCACGGCTTCTGCTCGTATGGTGTCGAGATCTCGACGAACAGGTCTGCGGCCCAGGCGGCGAAGATCGTCATCGCCGAGCTGAACCCCCAGATGCCCCGGACCCTGGGCGACGCCTTCATCCACATCAGCCGGATCAACCACATCGTGCCCGTCGACTACCCGATCTTCGAGATGAAGATGGGGACGCCGTCGGAGCTGTCGATGCGGATCGGCAAGCACGTGGCCGACCTCGTCGAGGACGGCTCGACGATGCAGATGGGGATCGGCGCGATCCCGGATGGCGTTCTCTACTACCTGAAGGACAAGAAGGACCTCGGCATCCACACGGAGATGTTCTCGGACGGGGTCGTCGAGCTCTACGAGAAGGGCGTCGTCACGGGGGAGAAGAAGACGATCCACCGTGGGAAGATGGTCGCGAGCTTCCTCATCGGATCGAAGAAGCTCTACGACTTCGTCGACAACAACCCCGTGGTCGAGATGCGCCCCAGCGAGTACACGAACGACCCGTACATCGTCCGACAGAACGACAAAATGGTCGCCATCAACTCGGCGATCGAGGTCGACCTGACGGGCCAGGTCTGCGCCGATTCCATCGGCCCCCGCCTCTACTCGGGAGTCGGCGGGCAGCTCGACTTCATCCGCGGGGCGGCCCGCTCGCGCGGCGGCAAGCCGATCATCGGTCTCCCGTCGAGCGGCGACGGCAAGGACGGGGCGCGCTTCACGCGCATCGTCTCGACGCTCAAGCCGGGCGCGGGCGTCGTGACGCCCCGCTATGACGTCCACTACGTCGTCACGGAGTTCGGCGTGGCGAACCTCTACGGCAAGACCATCCGCCAGCGGGCGAAGGCCCTCATCGACGTGGCCCACCCCGATTTCCGGGCGGAGCTGGAGCGGAAGGCGATCGAGCTGCGCTACCTCTGAGGATCCGGATCGTCGACGGACTGGGGCGCCGCCCGGCACCGCCGGGCGGCGCCTCGGCGTCAGGTCTTCGCGTTTCGCTCGTCCGACCGGATCCGTCCGTCCACCATCGTGAGGACCCGGTCGCACCGGGCGGCGATCCGCTCGTCGTGCGTCACGACGAGGAAGGCCGTCCGGTGCTCTGCCGACACGCGGTGGAGGAGCTCGAAGACCTGATCCCCCGACTCGGTGTCTAGGTTGCCGGTCGGCTCGTCGGCGAGGACGAGCGGCGGCTCCAGGACGAGCGCCCGGGCGATGGCGACGCGCTGCTGCTGGCCGCCCGAGAGCTTCGTCGCGCGGTAGTCCGCGCGGTCGGCGAGGCCGATCTCCTCGAGGAGGGAGAGGGCCCGTTCCCTCATCCCCTTTCCCTCGCGCCCCTTCGCCGCGAGCATCGGCATCATCACGTTCTCCAGGGCCGTGAACTCCGGCAGGAGGTGGTGGAACTGGAAGACGAAGCCGAGCGTCTTCCCCCGGAAGGCGCTCCGTTCGTCGTCCGTCAGCCCGGTCGTGTCGCGGCCCGCGAGGAGGATCCGGCCCGTCGTCGGGCGGTCGAGGAGGCCGAGGAGATTCAGGAGCGTGCTCTTGCCCGAGCCCGAAGGGCCGACGAGGGCCGTGAACTCGGCGGGGAGGATCTCGAGGTCGATCCCGTGGAGCACCTGGGTGACGACCTCCGTGCCGAAGGACTTCGTCACTCCCTCGAGGACGACGAGAGGTTCAGCCATAGCGGATGACGTCGGCGGGGTCGAGGGAGGCCGCCCGCCGGGCCGGCGCGACGGCGGCGACGAGGCCCGTGATCGTGGCGACGGCCGTGGCCCCGAGGAAGAGGCCCGCGGAGACGTTCACCGGGAAGGTCGCGGTGCCGTCGGGGTTCGTCGCCAGCGAAGCGAAGAAATAGGAGAGGCCCGTGCCGATGGCGATCCCGACGAGCGAGCCCGCGAGCCCCAGGACGGCCCCCTGCACGAGGAAGATCCGGACGATCTGGCCCGTCCTCGTCCCCATCGCCTTGAGGATCCCGATCTCGCGGGACTTCTGGACGACGGAGACGACGAGGACGCTCGCGATGCCGAGGGCGACCGCCACCACGACGAAGAACTGGATCATCCAGCTGGAGGCGCTCTGCGATCTCAGTCCGACGAGGAGCTGCTGGTTCAGCTTCATCCAGCTGTCGGCCTGCAGGCCGGTCCTGGCCGTGATCTCCCCGGCCACCCGTTCGGCGGCGAAGATCTCGTCGACCTTCAGCTCGATGGTCGAGATGCCTCCCGCCAGGTCGAGGAGCGTCTGGGCCGCGCGCAGGGAGACGAAGACCCACCGCTCGTTCAGGTCCTTGATGCCGACGTCGAAGATCCCCGCGACGAGAATGACCTCGGAGCGGCCGGCCGGAGTCTCGATGCGGACCTTGTCTCCGACCGAGACGCCGAGGTCGGAGGCGAGCTCGTGGCCGAGGACGGCATTGGTCCCGTCGACGCGGAACTCCCCGGCGATCACGCGGGGGGCCATGTCGATGATCTGGCGGTAGCTGGACGGCTCGACGCCGCGGAGAGCGACGGAGCGGTTCGCCAGGCCCCGGAGGGCGAACGCCGCGCCCGAGACCGTCGGAGCGGCCGCCCGGACGTCCGGCAGGGCCCGGAGGAGGTCGAGCGTCTGCGGCCAGCCGACGATCGACCTGAGCCGCTGGGCCGGCTTCTCGAGCCGGGGCGCTACCGCGAGGCCGGCCTGGGGCTCCGCGACCGAGCGGACGACGTCCTCGGGCGCCCGGACGACGACGTGGGCCTGGGTCCCGAGCGTCCGCTCGATCAGCGACTTCTGCAGGCCGCCGATGAGAGCCGAGAGAAAGACGATGACGCCGACCCCCACGCCGATCCCGGAGAGGATCAGGTACGTCTGCGTGCGCCCCTCCTTCAGGAAGCGAAGGGCGACGAAAACCTCGAAGGGCATGTCAGTCGCTCGCCGGGACGAGGGCCCGGACCCGCTGCCCGTCCTTCGTCTTTCCCGGAAGGCGGACGACGAGGTCCCCCTCTGCGAGTCCCTTCAGGACCTCGGCGACGGCGCCCCCTCGCGCACCGAGGGTCACGGGGGTCCGGACGGCGCGCCGGGAACGGATGGCGAGGACCCACGGCTCGGAGGCCGCGTCGCGGACGGTTTCGAGGGGAACGACGAGGACGCGATCGCCCTTTCCGACCTCCAGCTCCACGGAGAGCGTCATGTCGGTTCTCAGCTCGCCGGGGGGATCGGGAACGCGCAGCTTCACGTCCACGGTTCCCCGGGCGACGTCGACGCCCGGGGAGATCGAGATCACCTCGGCGGGAAACGAGCGGTCGGGAAAGGCGTCGGCCGAGGCGCGGGCCTTCTGGCCGACCCGGAGGGAGGGAAGGTTCTTCTCGTCCGGCTGGGCGAGGAGCTGGGTCTCGCGGTCCAGCGCCATCGTCAGGAGCGCCTTTCCGGGCGAGACGACGTCGCCCGGCTCGACGGCGCGGACGAGGACGACCCCGGGTTCGGGGGCGAGGATCCGGAGCTGGGAGAGCCGCGCCTCGGCGGCGGCGACCGCTGCTGCCCACGCCCGCTCGTCGGCCCCGCCCGCGCCGGCGGAAGCCGCCTTCGCCGTGGCGGCGGAGAGGACGCTGCGGGCCAGGTCGCGGGCCTTCCTCGCGTCCTCTTCTTCGCGCTCGCTGACGAAGCCCTCGGCGCGGAGGGTGGCGATTCGGCTCAGCTGCCGCTCCTCGATCGCGAGGCTCAGAGCCGCCTGCGCCTTTTCTTCCTCGATCGAACGGCGGTCTGTCCCGCGCGACTTCTCGAGCCGGGTTCGCGCTTCGGCGAGCGCCGCGGCGGCTTCCCGCTCGTCGAGGCGGACGAGGAGCTGTCCGGCGGACACCCGGGCCCCCTCCTCCACGAGGACCGCCTCGACGCGCCCCGTGACCGTGGAGCCGAGAGAGGCCTTCGACCGGGCCAGGACCCGGCCGCTGACGACGAGGGTCTCGAGGAGGTCCTGGCGGGCCACGCGGACCGCCTCGACCGGGCGGCCCCGGACCGAGCGGATTCCGAAAGCGAGGAGTGCGAGGAGAAGGACGCCGGCGCCGGCGAGGAAGGCGCGGTTACGCTGGACAGGACTGGGCATTGGAGGAAGTGTGGCACGGGACGGGACGATCGGGCGTGGTTCGAACGGCGCCTTTCGGTCCGGGGCGTTCGGCGGCCCGGGGAAAAGGAAACGGGGAGCGGCCGGAAGGCCGCTCCCCGCATTCGAGGGCTCTGGTTTCCGAGACCTTACTTTCCGAGGCGGTAGGTCGTCCACATGGAGTCCATGCGGGTGTCCTGACCGAGCGTGAACTCGTACATGCAGGCGTCGTCGGTGTAGTCCATGAAGTTGTGGATCGGGTCGAGGCCCGCCTTGGTCCTGCAGGTGTCGGGGTTCGTGGAGGGGCAGCCGTACGTGGCGGACTTCTCGGCCGGCGTGTCGGTGACGTAGTCGCCGCTGCCGTTACAGCCGCCCTGGAAGGTGTGGTAAAGGCCCATCCAGTGGCCGACCTCGTGGGTCCCGGTGTCGCCGAGGTTGTACGGGGCCGCGGTGCCGCCCGGAAGCGAGGAGTAGAGGAGGACGACGCCGTCCATCTTCGGCTTGCTGGTGTAGCTGTTCGGGAAGGTCGCCCAGCCGAGAAGGCCGCCGCCGAGGTTGGCGGAGTAGAGGTTGAGGTCCTGGGCGGTCCCCTTGCGCAGCGCGGTCTTCGCCTGCGTTTCGGCCGTCGTGCCGTAGCCCATGGCGTACCAGGTCGCGTTCGTCGTCCGGTCGGTCGAGACGAGGGTGAAGGAGTAGCCCCACTTGCCGTAGGCGGCGTTCAGGACGTTGATCTGGTTCTGGATCATCGTGGCGGTGATGTCGCCGTTCGCGATCCCGGTCCCCTTGTTGATGACGTGGAAATAGACGTTGATGTTGCCGCCGGTGGCGAGAGTGCCGAAGCGCGGGTGCGTCCCGGCCATCTCCATCTGGGCCTCGATCGCTTCCATCTCGTCCTCGTCCGGCATGACCGTGACGCAACGCCGGCCGGATTCGATGAAGGCCTTCTGGCTCTCGAACTCCACGCCCTCGAGAACGAACGGAGCGTCCACGTCGACAGGGCCGTCGGGCACTTCGTAGTCAGGCTGCATGGTGGGCGTGGTGGGCGGCGCAGCGACGACAGTGAGAGCGAGCGGGAGCAGCAGGGCGGCCAGAAGGGGCTTGACGTTCAACGTTCTCTCCTCCTCGATTACCGGTCATCCGGTTGCGCCCTATTGAGCGAGAAACGTGCCAGAGATTTGGTCATGTTTTCGGGGGATTCCCGGGTCAGTCCCTGAACTCTGGCCGGATTGGGCCGGGGCAAGGTTTGACCCCGGGGTCGTTCAGGGACCCTTTTGAATCCCTCGGGTACTGCGGAAGTGGGTTGTGACCGGGGCTCGATGCTCACCGACGGTCTCGAGGAACTCGAGGAGGCGGCCACCGATTCCATCGGCATCGAAGGACTCGTGGGCGCGACGTCTTCCGGCTTGCCCGATCCCGACGCTCCGGTCCCGGTCGAGCAGGAGAGATGCGCACGCCGCGGCCAGTCCCTCCGGGCCGTCGGCCAGAAGGATCTCCGTGCCCGCCTCGGCGCCGATCCCGCTCGCACCGAGCCGGGTCGATGCCACCGGCACGCCGAGAGCCATCGCCTCGAGGATCTTGACGCGCATGCCGCCTCCGGAGAGAAGAGGGACGACCATTGCCGACCCGGAGGAGAGAAATCCCCGGGCGTCCGGAACGCGTCCGAGGAAACGGACTCCATCGGAAGAGAGGCGGGCGGCGAGACCTTCCGGCGGGTTGCTTCCGCCGACGTGAAACCGGGCCTGGGGGACGGCTCGTTTCACGAGCGGCCAGACGCTCCCGAGGAACCACTCCGCCGCCTCGAGGTTCGGCCTCCAGTCGAGCGACCCGAGGAAGACGAGAGTCCAGGGATCTCCCTGACCGGACCGGTCGGGGTAGTCGCCCGCCCCGATTCCGACCGGTGCGACGTGCAGAGGGACGGTCGCGCCGAGGCGGGCGTAGGTCCGGGCGTCCTCCGGGGTCACCGCGACGATCGCGTCGACGTCGTTCATGGTCGCGACCTCGAATCGCCGGAGCTGGCGCGCCAGGTGGCGGAGGTAGAGCCTCCGCGCGATCCGGCGCTCGCCCCGTGCGAGGCCTTCCCAGATCTCGTGCTCGAGGTTGACGGAACGGAGGACGACGCGCGCACCCGTGACCTCGCGCAGGGCAGGAACGCAGGGGACCATGAAGAGGCTCTCGAGGAGGACGACGTCGGGGGCCTGGCCGCCGGCAACCTCCCGGAGCCTTCTCTCGAACGCCTTCGAGCGGAAGCGGTCGACGTTGTACGACGTGCCGCGGACGAGACTCGAGAGGGCCCCGCCGACCGTGACCGGCGTGTCGACGTCGATCGCCTCGAGGCGCAGGTCGCGGGCTTCGTCCGGGAGGGAGCGCGGGTCGACGCGGTGCTTGGCCGGATTCATCGACAGCACCCGCACGTCCGCTCCCGCCTTCTGGAGCGACAGGGCGAGGACCCGCATCGCAACCCGCCCGCCGTCGTCGGGGGGCCAGGGAACCTTCGGACAGAGCTGGAGGATCCGCATTCGACCCCCGTGGAGGCGAAACGGCCCGGCGAAGCCCGCCGGGCCGCGTGAAGGGAGAAGGCCCGGAGCCCGTTCAGCCGTGGATGTTGTGGCCGCCGACCGCCTCGGCCGCCTCGTGGAGCGCCTCGGAGAGCGTCGGGTGGGCGTGGATCGTCCGGACCATCTCCTCGGTCGTCGCCTCGCAGCGCAGGAAGGCTGCCGCCTGACCGATCAGCTCGGTGGCGTGCGGGCCGACGATGTGGACGCCGAGGACCTCGTCGTACTTCCGGTCGGAGACGATCTTCACGAACCCTTCGTTCGTGTGCTCCATGGCGGACTTCGCGAGGACCTGGAAACCGAACTTTCCGACCTTCACGTCGAAGCCGCGCTCCTTCGCCTTCGCTTCCGTCAGGCCGATGGAGGCGACCTCGGGGTCGCAGTAGGTGCAGCCGGGGACCTGGTCGCGGTTGATCGGGACGGTGGGGTGCCCCGCGATCGTCTCGGCGGCGACGATCCCCTCGGCCGAGGCGACGTGGGCGAGCCAGATCGTCGGGGTGCAGTCGCCGATGGCGTAGACGCCCGGGACGTTCGTACGCTGGTGCGCGTCGACCTTGACGTAGCCCCGATCGGTGACGACGCCGGCGGCCTCGAGGCCGAGACCTTCGGTGACGGGTCGGCGGCCGACGGCCAGGATGACCCATTCCACGTCCCAGACCTTCGAAACGCCGTCGACCGTCTTCGCGGCGACCTTGAGCGTGCCGTCGGGGTTTTCGGCCACCGCCTCGACCGCGGTCCCGGTGCAGCACTCGATGCCGCGTTTCCGGAACGACTTCTCGACCTCCTTGGATACTTCCTCGTCCTCCACCGGGAGGAGGCGGGGGAGGACCTCGACGAGGACCGTCTTCGCGCCGTATCGGGAATAGCACGAGGCGAACTCCGAACCGACGGCGCCGGAGCCGATGACGAGGACGGATTTCGGGACGTGGGTCGACTTCAGGACGTGGTCGGAGTTGAGAATCTTCACGCCGTCCGCCTTCAGGAACGGCAGGTCGCGCGGGGCCGACCCGGTCGCCAGGAGGACGTTCCTTGCGTCGAGGACCTTTTCGCCCTCCTCGGCCGAGACGACGACGCGGCCGGCTCCCTCGAGGCGGCCAAAGCCGGAAACGACGTCGACCTTGTTCTTTTTCATCAGGTACTCGACGCCGCGGGCGCCCTTGAAGACGACCTTGTCGCGGAACTTCCGGACGGCGTCGAAGTCGAGCTCGACCCCGGAGACCTTGACGCCGAAGTCGCCGGCGTGCCGGACCTCGTCGAAGAGGGTCGCCGCCTTGAGCATCGCCTTGGTCGGGATGCAGCCGCGATGGAGGCAGGTGCCGCCGAGGCCGATCCCGGGGGCCTTCGCGTCCTTCTCGACGATCGCGGTCTTCAGGCCGAGCTGGGCGGCTCGGATGGCGGCGACGTAGCCGCCGGGACCGGAGCCGATGACGACGACGTCGTACGACGCGGAGGGAGTGCTGCTCATCTCTCGAATCTCCTGGGCGCCTCACCGGAACGGGGGCGTTTCCGGGGCGCTATCGTGAGCAGCAATTATAGGGGCCGCCCAGGGCCGGCCCTTCGGGGCTCCCCTCCGTCCGGCGAGAGCCCGTGCCGGGGGGCCGAACGGACGAGGCGGGGCGCGCTGGCGCCCCGCCTCACGAGCCGGCCCGGCAGGAGGGGTTCAGCCCAGCGGAGGCCTCGAGCCTCCGGCCTTTCGACCGTGGGGACCACGTCCAAAGGCGGCGCCTCGAGCGGCCCGGCGTCCTTCCCGGAGCCCTTCCAGCTTCGCCCGCTGCTCGGGCGTGAGGAGGGCCTCGATCTTCTGGCGGGAGGATTCCATCTCCGCGCGAACCGTCTTCCGGTGCGCCTGGACACGCAGGAAGGCGGAGCCGACGGTGGCCGGGTCGGGGGACTCGGCCCTCGCGGCGGTCCGGAGCGCCCCGCGGGCGGCGCGGCCCTCCTCGCGGAGCGCCTCGTATTTCGGCTTCTCACCCTTCAGGAGCTCCTTGACCTTCAGCTCCTGGGCGTCGGTCAGGTCGAGCCTGGCCAATGCGGCTCTCATCGCCCGTCCCGGGGCTCCTTCACGGCCTCCGCGAAACTCCTGTCCGGCGAAGGCGGCGCTCCCCGCGAGAAGCAGGCTCAGGGTCATGGCCGTGGTCGCGAGCCTTCTCGTGGTCTGTTTCATCGTGGTCTCCTTTCCTCGTCCGGCCCTCCCGGGGTTTCCGTTCGGCCCGGACACCCGGAAAGACGGCCACGGGACGGTTTTCGTTTACGTCGTCGGCCGAGCCCGGCGATTGGCGCGAGATGTGCTCACGTCGGCGTGCAGGCGTCCTCGGGGCGGGAAACCGACCTCTCGCGAGGACGCCGGGAGGATTCGATGCTTCGCAGGAACAGATGGATCGCCATTCTCGCCACGGTCGCTTTCGCCGCGGGTGCCGGCGCGGCCCCCGCGAAGGCCCCCGTGACCCGGCTCGGGAAGACCGTCGTCCAGTACCAGGATGAGACCGTGAGGGCCGTCCTCTCCTGGCGATACGCCAGCCAGAGCTTCGAGAAGGAGCCCTGGCTCCTCCTCGAGCTCGCCTTCGCCGCCGAAGGGAAGCCGGTCGACCTGCACCGCGAGGACGTTTCCCTGCTGACCCCGGGCGGGGAGAGCCTTCCCCTGCCGGGCCAGAAACGGCTTTCCGAGGGATTCCGGGACGTCCGCTGGGTCCTCCAGAAAGCGTCCGTGTCGCGCGACCCGATCGCCGGCTACTTCTCGCGCGTCACCCTGGAGCAGCGTCTCCCGTTCTTCACGATTCCGGGCGAACACATCGTCCAGGACGCGATCGGGGGCGGGCCGAACCTGCTGACGATCGGGGACCTCTTCTTCGAGGCCCCGGCGGGTGGCTGGAAACCCGGGCTCTACACGCTGATCCTGAAGAACAAGACGATGAGCGCCCAGCTGCCGTTCCACCTTCCCGCCGACGAGCAGAAGAAGGACGCCGACGGGAAGACCGTCAGCTGGTAGTCACTGCCACCGGAAGACCCGGACGGCCACGAGGAACGAGACCGTCCCGGTGAGCGCGAGGACGCCCAGCTCGAGGCCGAGGGCCGAGAGCGGGCGTCCTTCCGTCATCACCGCCCGGAGGGCGTCGTTGAGCGCCGTGAGCGGCAGCGCCCGGATGAACGGGTGAACGGCTTCGGGGAAGCGCTCCCAGGAGAAGAAGGTCCCCGACAGGAGCCACATCGGGAGCATCACGAGGTTCATCAGGCCGCTGACGCCTTCGACGGTCTTCGTTCTCGAGGAGACGAGGAGGCCGAGGCCGGCGAACGAGGCCGCTCCGAGGAGCGAGACGAGGGCGAGAGCTCCCAGAGAGCCCCGCACCTCGACTCCGAACGCGAGCCACCCGAAACCGACCAGGACCGCCACCTCGAAGACGAGGAAGACGAGCCGGGCGAGCATCTGCGAGAGGAGGTATTCGCTCCGCCGCATCGGGGTCGCGGCGAGCCTCTTGAGGAGCTTCCTCGTCCGCGCGGTGACGATCGAGAACCCGAGGCCCCACATTCCCGTCCCCATCAGGTTGAGTCCGAGGAGGCCCGGGACGAGGAAGTCGATGTACCTCGAGCCGGGCTCCGTGGAGCGGGTCTCGCGCGGGCGGAGAGGGTCGATCCGGCCGGCGGCCCGCTGGAGGGCGTCGTCGACCTCGAGGCGGGCGGCGCGCGCGTCGGGCCGGGTCGGGTCGTACCGGTAGACGAGCCCTCCGTCGTCCTCGACGAGGAGTGAGATCTTCCCGGTGCGAAGAGCCTCCCGGCCCGTGGAATCCGCGTAGACGCGAGGAAGGAGCGCGGGAGAGCGCCCGAGTGTCGTCGCGATGGCCGCCGCGCCCGGGCCGTCGGCGACGCCGACCGGGATCCTCTCCGGGGCCTTTCCGCGGAACGCGAGGCCGAGCGCGAGGGCGAGGAGGACCGGAAAGGCGAAGACCCAGAAGAGCGCCTCGGGCTCTCGGAGGAACTCGCGGAGGCGGGCGAGGGTGAGCTCGCCGAGCGCCGGGAAGGGCCTACGCATCGCGAAGCCTCCGACCCGTCTTCGCGACGAAGAGATCCTCGAGCGTCGCGCGGTGGGTCGCCAGCGTGAGAAGGCGCGCGGAAGCGGCGTCGACGGCGGCGAGGAGGGCCGGAACCGTCTCGGCGAGCGTCCGGACGCCGAGAGCCCATCCGTCCCCGTCCGCATGCACCTCGGAGACCCCGGGCAGGGCGGTCAGCAGCGCCTCCGGCAGGCGGGGCTCGGTGGCGAACTCGACGACGTTCGTGGCGTGGAGCTGGGCGATCAGCTCCTCCGGCGTGCCGAGGGCGATCCGCTTGCCGTGGTCGACGATCGCCACGCGGTCGCAGAGGCGTTCGGCTTCGTCCATGTAGTGCGTCGTCAGCAGGACCGTTCCTCCTCCCGCCTGGAACCGCTCGACCTGCTCCCAGAGATCCCGCCGGCTCTGCGGGTCGAGGCCCGTCGTCGGCTCGTCGAGGAAGAGGAGCTCCGGCTCGCCGGCAAGGGCGCAGGCGACGGCGAGCCGCTGACGCTGCCCGCCGGAGAGCTTCCCGACGCGGGAGTGGCGCTTTTCGCCGAGGGAGAGTGTGGCGAGGAGCTCCTCGGGGTCGCGTCCCTTCCGGTAGAAGGAGCGAAAGAGGAGGAGCGTCTCCTCGACCGTCAGCTTGTCGGCGAGCTGGGTCTCCTGGAGGGAGATGCCGAGCCGTTCGCGAAGGGCGCGCCCGTCCCGGCTCCAGTGCGCGCCGAGGACCTCGACGTCGCCCTCGTCGGCCTCGGTCAGCCCCTCGAGGATCTCGATCGTCGTCGTCTTGCCGGCGCCGTTCGGCCCGAGGAGGCCGAAGCACTCGCCCCGGCGGACCTCGAGGTCGAGGCCGTCGACGGCGACGACGTCGTCGTAGCGCTTGACGAGGCCCGCGCAACGGATGGCGAATGCGGTCACGGAGCGATCCTAAGGCACGACGCCCTGAGGCACGACGCCCGCCGGGTCCGGCGCGACGGCGAGGCGGGAGAACGAAACGACCTCGAGGTCTCGCGACGCGAGGAGGCGGGCGAGCTCATCGCTTTCGAGGGCGCGGGCCTCGGCCTCCCACTCGTATCCCCACGGGTAGAGGTTCCGGGCCTCCGGGTCGTCCGCTCCCGGGTGAAGGACGACCTCGAACGTCCCGGTGCGGGGTATCCCGGAAACGAGCGACCTCCAGCGTGGGAGGGTCATCCGGCCCGCCTCGGCGAGCCCGAGGATGCGGGGCGGCTCGGGAAGGCCGGCGTCGGCGATCTGCCGTCTCGCCGCGGCGCCGAAGAGCGAGAGGAGCCGCGCGCGCAATCGGCCCGCTGGCCCGACCGGGGCCCCGACGGCCGCCGGATCGCCGGCGTGAGGCGCCCGGACGAACGGAACGTCGAATCGGCGCGCCAGGGAGAGGGCGATCGGGAGGAGCCTCGGCAGGAGGTGGAGGTGCTGGTGGGAGTCGAGGTGGGTCACGAGAAGGCCCGCGTCCCGCACGGCGGCGATCTGCGCCTCCCACTCGCGCTCCACCTCGGCGAGGCGGACCTGTCCGGTGGCGACCCGCGCCGCCACGACCGGCCAGGAGCCCGGGAATCGGCCTCCGGGCGCGAGCGTCGAAACGGAGCGAAGGGGCGAGAGGGGCGTCTCGCCCCCGACGGCGCAGAGGTGGACTCCCGTCTCGGTCACTTCCGCCGCGACGAGCGCGTCGACGGCCGCGGCGAACGCGGGGGCGCACGCGAGGACGCTCGTCGCCGAAAGGCGGCCGCCGGCCAGCAGGGACGCGATGCGTTTCGAGAGCGGGGCCGCGAGCCCGGCGTCGTCCGCGGTCAGGACGAGGCGTGTCACCGGGCGAATCGCCGCCGCTCGGCACGCAGCGCTGGGGCGAGGCGGGCGAGGTCGCCGAGGATCCGGAGGATGGTGCGAGGCGAGGAAAGCGTGGAGACTCCGCGCGTCCTCGGAAAGTAGTCGAGGCCGACCTGCTGGATCAGGGCTCCGCGGTTGCGAAGCCGCACGAGGAGCTCGGCGTCGATGAACGAGCCTTCGCTCTCGAGGGGCAGGCCGTCGAGGAAGCTCCTCCGAATCAGCTTGCAGGAGAAGTTCACGTCGCGGATCGGGAAGCGGAAGAGGGCCTGGACGAGACCGTTGTAGAGGAAGGAGTAGATCGTCCGGAGCGGGCCTTCGCCCGTCCGGTCGTGCCGGTAGCCGGAGACGACGTCGGCCCCGGTCAGCTCCGCCGCGCGGAAGACCCGGCCCGCCTCGTCGAGGTCCCACGGGAGGTCGCAGTCGGAGTAGAGGACCCACTCCTTCGATGCGGCGGAAAAGCCCGACTTCAGCGCCCCGCCGAGGCCCCGGTTCCTCTCGTGACGGACGACGCGGATTCGCGGCTCGTCCGCGGCGCGCGCGCCGGCGGCGGCGGCCGTCCCGTCGGTGGAGGCGTCGTCGACGAGGACGACCTCCCAGTCGGCGACGTGGCGCCCGAGCGCGTCCCGCGCGACGTCGAGGAAGTGGGTCAGGCTCCGCTCCTCGTTGAACATCGGAACGACGAGGGAGACGGCTCGCAAGGGACGCCCGGCCGTGACGCTCAACTCGGAACCCCTCGCAACACGACGGCGGAGATTACTCTACGCGGGATGAGCGGGAATCAGACGGCCGGGATTCCGGGGGCGTTCGAGCTCTTCCGGGCGGCGAAGGTCCTCACGCGGGCCGAACGCGCGCACCTGGCGGGGCGACTGTCGAGCGCGCCGTGGGCGCGCGTCGTGGCCGCACTCCGGATCGACGGGACGTCTCTCCTCGACGTCGGCTGCGGGCCGGGGCTCCTCGCCCACCTCCTCGACCGGAGCGGTTACTCCGGCCACTACCTCGGGGTCGATCCGGACGGGCGCAAGGTGGGCCGGGCCAGGGCGTGGCTCGGGGAGACGCCGCGGCGCGCCTTCCGCGCCGTGGGGGTCGAGGAAGTCGAGGAGCGCGGGTTCGACCAGGTGGCGATCGTCGACGTCCTCTACCTCGTCCCTCCTTCCGAGCGCGCCGTTCTCACGGGAGAGATGGTCTCGCGCCTCTCTCCTGGCGGGAGCCTCGTCGCCCTGACGAGCGGCGGAGGGCCACGGTGGAAGAGGGCCGTCGACCGGATCCAGGAGCGGCTCGCCGTGGCCGTCCTCGGCTTCACGCGGGGCGCAGTCGTGGCGCCGTGCGACGGGGCGGAGGTGGCGGCGCTCTTTTCGCGGGCGGGGCTCCTCGACGTCCGCGTCGAGGACGCGGGCGAGGGGTACCTCCACGGGTTCGAGCTCGTCAGCGGGCGTCGAGCGGGACCCGGGGGAGGGTTCTGAGGACCCTGCCGGGGAGGAAGCTCGCGTCGTTCGTCCGGTTGTCGACGCGGATCGCGTGCGCGATCACGGCGCCGCCGTCCAGGATGTCGACGAGAGCCGAGGCCCTCTCCTTCGGGGAGGCGCCCATCTCGGCGAAGACGTCGTTCCACTGGACGGCCTCGTAGCGGTCCAGGAGGAGCTCGCGTACCGCGAGCGTCTCGCCCGAGACGTCGAGAAGGGTCACACTCACGCGCGTCGCGATGCCGAACGTCTCGAGGAACCCGAGGTTCGTCCGCGTACTGGCAGAGGAGGAGAGAAACGTCAGGGCGATCCGCTCGCCCGCCACGGCTTCCGCGTTCTCCAGAACGCCGATGGCGAGTCCGTAGCTCTTCGAGCCCTCCTCGGCGTAGGTGCGGCTCGAGGCGACGATTCCGGGGGAGTTTCCGAGGACGGTGAGCCTCAGGGCCCCGGCGGAGTCCTCGGGTAGTCCGAGGATGCTGGAAAGGGCGTCCTCGAAGAGGCGTGTTTCCCAGGCCCCGAGGCTCAGGATCAGCTGGAGGGGGCCGTCCCCTTTCGAGGGGTAGTAGGAGACCCGGACGTTGACCGGAGCAGACCACGGATTGGCGAGCTTGAGATCGGTGCGGAAGAACGACCCGAACCTCCCGGGAGCGCGGGCTGCCGCCGGGAGGTAGGCGTCCCGGCGGAGACGGGACGCCGTGTCGAGGAACCCGTCGTTGGAGCCGTTGTCGATTGCGGTTTCCCACGCGACGACGCGACCGTCGCCCGAGAGGACTCGGATCTCGAAGAGGTCGCCCGAGGTCGGCGCCACGCTGGCCGACCGGTGAACGTCGTTGACCTGCCGGCTCTCGAACGGAACGAGGTCGACGGCGACTCGGCCCTTGACGGCGCCGCTACCGTCCCGGACGAGAAGCTCGACGGAGGCCGCGGCGCCGCTCACCTCGACGAAACCGACGTTCACCCGCGAGCTCCCCGGACGGAAGACGGGGGCCAGCCACGCCGAAAGATCGAGCCGGCCGATCGCGCCCTCGGGGCCGACGTCGGGGACGAGGAGTCCGTAGGAGCCGCCGCCCGCCGACGTCGTGTCGGTCCGGCTCGCCACGACGACGTTCTGCGGCGCCGTCACGTGAACCGGGCCGAATCCCGTGGTGCGGAACGCGTTGCCGACGACGTCGTCGAGGGCTCGGGTGGAGAGCGGCGGCAGGGAGAGCCTCACGGTGGCCGCGACGTCGTGGGACCGGCCGGAAGGGAGGAACGACAGGGACACGTTCGCCGCGGCGCGATCGTCGGGATTGAAAAGGACGATGTCCGTCGTGAAGAAGGAGCCGAAGAGGCCCGCGTTGCGGGTGATCGTCGGGAGGAGTCGCGCGGGGGGCTCGGAAGGAGTCGTGACGAGGGGGGCCTCCGGCTCGATGACGAGGGCCCAGCTCGTCAGCCTGCCTGCGGCCGGATCGGGCCCGTCCTCGATGCGCAGGGTCCACGTTCCGGCGGCGGGCCGGCCCGCGAAGAGGGACAGCGGCTCGTCGCTTTCGACGGTCCTGCCGACGACCTCGCGGAAGACCGTTCCTTCCAGGGCGGGGCCGTCGAGAAGGCGAACGGTCGTCCCGTCGGGGCCGGTGAGAAGGGCCGTCAGGCCATCGAGACGGGGACGTTCGAGCGAGAGTGCGACGGCGAGGGAAGAGACCTTGCCGACGAGGGCCGTGATCGTGGTGCGGCAGACGAGGGCTCCACGCGCCGCCCCGGACGCCGGGTCGTGCTCGCAGGGACCGGTGAAGGGGGACGCGGAGACGTAGGCGGCGCCGACGTCGACGCGGGGGGTCGTCGCACCGGTCCGGCTGCTGGTCACCGGAACGCCCGTGAGCCGAAGGAAGTCGGCGGAGAGGGAGGGGTCGAAGTGGGCCGCGACCTGTCGCGAGAGGAGGATCGACGCGGCGGCGGCCGGTGCGGCTGCCGACGTTCCGGAGAAGGTCGTGCGCCGGCCGCCCCCCGCCGTCGGCGTGACCCACCGGACGCCGGGCGCGAGGATGGAGAGCGCCGGCCCCCCGTTGCTGATGCAGGGAATGACGTCGGGTCCCGTGACGAGGTCGCTGCACCCCGCGGCGCCGTCCCAGGAGGTCGGTCCCTGTCCGGCCGAATAGACCATCCCGACGCTGAGGATGTCGGCGTGGCAGGCGGGCCAGGAGAGGCTGGTGGCCTGGCCGGAGTTGCCGGAGGCGGCCACGACGGCGAGGCCTTCGGCCCGGGCACGGGCGAAGAGCCGGGAGGAGACGGGGTCTTCGGCGTCGCAGAACCCGCTTCGAACGCGGTCGTCGGCCAGGCTGAGGTTCAGGACTTCGATCCCGAGCTCCTCGCGGCGTTCGAGCGCCCAGTCGACGGCCGCCAGGACGTCGGAGGAGAGGGCTCCCAGGCAGCCATCCCGGGCTCCGAAAACTTTCAGGGCGACGATCGAGGCCTGCGGCGCGATTCCCTGGACTCCGGCCGCGACCCCGGCGACGGAGGTCCCGTGCCCCTCGCAGTCGTAGATGTCGGCGTTTCCGTCCGCGAAGTTCCATCCGCCCAGGATCCGGTTCCCACCGGACGCGCCTCCGCCGAAGTCGGGGTGATAGACGTCGATTCCCGTGTCGACGATGGCGATCGTCCGTCCGGCTCCCGTGACCCGGCCGCGAGGAGCCGGTCGGCGCCGATCTGGGCCGTACCGACCTGGCTCGCGGGACGGACGACCCGGTCGAGGACGACCGCACCGGTTCTGCCGTCGCCTTCGAGCCCCGAGAGTCCGGGCTGCGAGAGCCAGCCCGAGAGAATCCGGCCCTTCGAGAGGGACCGGACGACCTCGAAGCCTGCCGGAGGCGCCCCGGAGCCGGGCCCGGTCTCCTCTCGCGAGATGAGGACCCGGACCCGTCCACTCGCCGCCAGCTCCTCACGGACCCCGCTCCCGACGTGGACCTTCGCCGTCGCGGCCTGCGCCGGAAGGGAGGCCTCGGCCAGGGCCGCGGCCGCGAGGAGGGCGCCCAGGGCGCTGAAGATACGCATCGAAGAAACGGGAACCTATCACCGGGGATCCGCCCGGGGCGTGAGGGCCGTCAACGGCCGGTCGGAGAGGAGTGATCGGGGTCGATAGAATCCCACCGATGATCCCTTTTCCGCAGCCGCACCCGGTCGCCGAGGGGGGAGTGGCGGTCTTCGCCGATGCCCATCTCGGTCAGGCCGAGGGGGACGGGGAAGACTTTCTGGCCGCTCTCGACGACGTGGCCGCCCGGGGGTTCGGGACGGTCGTTCTCCTCGGAGACATCTTTCATTACTTCATCGGGAGCGCCAAGCTCGAGACGCCCCTCGTCCGGAGGGTTCTGGCGGGATGGGACGACCTGGCCCGGCGCGGCGTCGAGCTCCGGTACGTCGAGGGGAATCGCGACTTCTTCCTTAGGGGGACGCGCTGGGCGAGGGCGTTCGCCGCGTACGGCGACACGGACGGCCTCCTGGTCGGAGGGCAAAGGTATGCCTTCGTCCACGGCGACCGGGTCAACACCCGCGACCTCCCGTACCGATTCTGGCGGCGTCTCTCCAAGAACCCCCTCTCCCTCGTGGCGCTCGGCGTGATCCCGGGGCCGATCGCCCGCCGGATCGTCGTGAAGACCGAGGCGCGCCTCTACCGGACGAACTTCCGGCACAAGCGTGTCCTTCCCGAGGCGGAGCTCCGGCAGGAGGGGGTGCGAGCCCGCGCGGCGGGCTACGACGCGCTTCTCGTGGGGCACTTCCACGTGGAGAAGCTCTACGCCGCCGAGGGCGGGGTGACCCGGATTCTCCCTGCCTGGCTCGAGGAGCGCCGGCACGCCGAGATCGGCCCCGACGGCGTGTTCCGGCTCGTGGAGGAAAAGAGCGCCTCGAGGGCGGTCCGCCGCGGAGAGCCGGCGTGAGGCTCCCGCACGGGCGCCTCGAAGGGACGATCCGGGTTCCCGGGTCCAAGAGCGTCACGAACCGTGCCCTCGTGGCGGCCGCGCTCGCAGAAGGACGGAGCGAGATCGTCGCGCCCCTCGAGTCGGACGACACGCGCGTCCTGGCGGCGGCTCTCGTCCGGCTGGGGGCGGCGATCTCCCGGGGACGGGACGTCTGGGAGGTCACCGGGCCGCTCCGGGGATCGGACCGGGAAGAAGTGGTCCTCGACATCGGGCCGGCGGGGACCCCGGCACGTTTCCTCCTCGCTCTCCTCCCCGCCCTGCCTGGCCGTTTCGTCCTCGACGGCAACGCGAGGATGAGGGAGAGGCCGATGGGCCCGCTCGTCGAGGCGCTGCGGGCCCGCGGCGCCCGGATCGAGGCTCTCGGCGCGGAGGGCTTCCTGCCTCTGCGAATCGAGGGGGGACCCTCACGGGAGGGGAGATCCCGATCCGTGCCGACGTCTCGTCGCAGTTCGTCTCGGCGCTCCTTCTCGCTTCGCCCGTCGTCGCGGGCGGCCTCTCCGTCCGGACCGAGGGCCACCCGGTCTCGGGGGCCTACGTCGAGCTGACGCGACAGGTCCTGGCGGCCTTCGCCCCCGGGGGGGAATACCGCCCGGCTCGCTTCGTCGTCCCCGGGGACGACTCGGCGGCCTGCTTTCCGATCGCCGGCGCCCTCCTCTCCGGAGGATCCGTACGGCTCGAAGGTCTCGATCCGGAATCGTCCCAGCCGGACGCGGTCTTCCGTCGCTGGGCGGTCGAGGGCGGGGGCGGCCTCCGGTGGGAGGGGAGAGGCGAAGACTCCGTTCTCGTCGTGGAAGGCGGAGGCTCCGGAGGGGTGGACGCCGTCGACGCGGACGTCGACCCGGCGCCCGACGCGGCGCTGCCGCTGGCGGCGCTCCTGGCCTTCGCGCGTGGGACGTCCCGTCTTCGCGGCGTGGCCAGACTCAGGGAAAAGGAGTCGGACCGCCTCCGGGCCGCGCTCGACCTGCTCGAACGTTCGGGGGCGGTGGCCCGGACGGAGGGCTCCTCCGGCGACCCGTCCCTCGTGATCGAGGGACCGGCGGGAGGCCCCCGCCGCGCCGACTTCGCCGCGGCGGACGACCACAGGGTGGCGATGGCGGCGGCCGTTCTCGCACTCGCGCTTCCGGGGGGCTGCACGCTCGACACGCCCGAGGTCGTCTCGAAGTCGTATCCCCGCTTCTGGGACGACTGGACGGCGCTCGTCGTTCACCGGTGAGGTGACCCCCCCGGGATGCTCGGTCCGCGCCCGCGACCGTGCGAAGATTCCGGCGACTTTCCGGAGAGTGCGTGGGAGAGAGACGGCGGGCGGAGCGGTTGGCCGCGCAGAGGCTGGAGTGGGTGATTCCCGGGCCCGACGTCCACGCGGGCGCCGCGGAGGTCGCGCGCTTTCTCCACGCGTCTCTGCCCGCCTTCGCCTGGGGCCGCCGGGAAGGCGGGGCCTGGGTGCTCGGTCCGGTCCCGGTCCCGCGGCGCCTGGCGGAGGACCTCTCCGACTCCGAGCACGCCGGATATCTCGTCCGGCTCGCGGGCCTCCTCTCCTTTCTCGGAGCCCACGGGCTGGGACTTTCCGCCGAGGGGGTGAAGGAGCTCGGTCTCAGGCCCGGGAGCCGCGAGGTCCCGTGGCTCGCGTCGCCGCCCGTTCCGGCCTGGAGAGCGATACCGGCTCCGGTCGTCCTGGGGGTGACCGCGCTCCGCCTCGCAGGAAGAGAAGTGGTCTCCGGACGCTCCGGCGAGGCCAGGCGAAGTCTGGAGGAGGCGCTGGGCGACGGCCTGCCGCCGCGCTCGGCCGACGCCGTCGCCGCAGTCCTTCGGGCGGCGGACGGCGCGCGCCCGTCGGACGCGCTGCTCCTCGATCTGGCCCGGACGGGAGAGCCGGGCGAGAGGGTGGCTCTCGACCTCCTCGGGATCGCCGTCCCGCGCGAGCTCGCGTCGGCGGGCGGCGAAAGGCTGGTCGCCATCGGGGCCGTCGCCGAGTGGGTGGCCAGGGGAGCGGTCCGGCGTGCGCCGGGGGAGACGGCGTTCGCCGAGGCCGGACCGCCGGTGTCGGTGGAGGACGGCGCCCCGCTCCGCGAGCTGGCCGAAGCGCTCGGAGCGGACCCGCGTGCGGAGGCTCTCCACTCCCTGGCCCGCGGGGAATCGCCCGCCCGGCAGTCGGGCCCTCCTCTCGCCCTGCTCGCGCGCGACCTCGACCGGTGGGATCCGCGGTCCCGCCGCGCCTGGGAGGAGCTTCCCCGATTCGCCGGCGAGGTCACGAGGGTCGAGACCCGCTCGGAAGCTCCGGCCCCCTGGCAGAGCGTGGCGCTGCTCGTGCCGCGCCTCGGGCGCGAGGAAATCTCGGGACTCGTCCTCCTCCCGTTCTCTTCGCCGCCGGTGCTATCGCGTTTCTGGGAAGAGCTGGCCTCGGAGGCGGCCGGTGATCCGGCCCGCCTTCTGGGCGCGGCGAGGCAGCGGGCCCGTTCGTTTCTCGCGGGGCCCCGGAAGGGGGCTTCGCGCCGGCCGACGGCGCCCGTCGACATCGTGCTCCGGGCGGCGGCCCTCCTCGGGGACGGTTTTTCTCTCGCCGAGGCGGCCGCCGTCGGAGGCGTCTCGCCCGAGAGGGCCGCGGAGGTCCTCGAGGAGGCCTGTGACGACGGGGTGCTGCTCCGCTCGGCGCGCGGGAGCTGGCGCTTCGCCCGCGAGGCAGAGCGGCGCCGGCTCGAATCGGACGTCACGAGGGCGGAGCGGGCCGCGGGCCTGGCGCGCCTCGAAGCCTCGGGAGCGGGACCTTTTCGCCTCCTCCTCGCACGCCTCTCCGCCCGGGCCGAGGGAGTCCGACGTCGAAGAGGCGCGCCTCCGCCTCGGCGAAGCGGTCCGCTCGGGCCGTGCGGAGGAGGTCGCCGCCCTCCTCGCGCGGGCCCCCGCGGCGGCTCCGGATCTCGGAGAGCCGCTCCTCGCCGCCGAGGTCCACGCTGCGGCGGGAAGGATGGAGGACGCGCGGGCATCGGCGGCCCGCATCGATGCGCCGAGGGCCCTGGCGGAACCGCTCGAGAGGCGCGAGGGGGCTGCGCGGCTCCTGGCCCGCCTGGGCGACGGAGAGAGGGCCCTGGCCCTCCTCCCCCGGAACGCGGGCCCGGACGGGCTCCTTGCGCGGGCCGGTCTCCTCCTGCGCCTTCGGCGGGAATCGGAAGCCGCGGAGCTCCTCGACGGGATCGAGGCGGGAGAGGGACCTGGCTCCGTTCGGGTCCACCTCCTGCGTGCCGAGCTTCACGAACGAAGGCAGGAGTTCGTCGCCGCCGAGGCGGAGCTGAAAGCCGTGGCGGCCGCCCTCGCGGGATCCTCCGACGATCTCGTTCCCGTCGACGTCGGGCTTCACCGCGGGCTATCTCGCGCTCGGAGTCGGGCGCCCCCGCGAGGCGCGGGCGTTTTTCCGTGCCGCGCGCGACGAGGCCCGCACCCCTTCGAGAAAAGCCGACGCGCTCTTCGACCTTTCCGTGGCCGCCGCCGAGGACGGCGCGCTGGCGGAGGCCGAGTCGGCGCTGGCGGAGGCTCTCGCGCTCTTCTCATCGCTCGGAGAAGTGGACCGCTATCTCACCGCGCTCGGGCAGCGGGCCGCTCTCGCGCTCCGCAGAAGCGATGCGCGATCCGCGCAGGGCGACCTGAAGACCGTTCTCGCGCACGACCGGCAGCCGGGGAGGGCGTTCCAGCTCCTCTTCTCGATTCCCCTGCGGCAGCGCCTCGCCCTGGCCGACGGCGACGACGCCGACGGCGCCGAGGCGTTCGAGGAGGCCCGGTCGCGCTTCGGAGAATGTGCGGAGCACCCCGCGCTCCGCGAGATCCTCGTTCTCGAGGGGGCCCGCCTTCTCGCGGGGGGCTCCGCCGCCGAGGCCCTCGCGAGGCTCGAGGGAGGCCGAGCCGCGTCCGGACGCACGCAGCGGCGTCGAGCCGCTCCGGGTTCGGCTCGTGGCCTCCGCCCGGCGCGACCTGGACCGCACCGCGCCCGCGCCGCCGAAGCTCGATGCTCCGGACCGCCTCCTCTTCGAAGCCGAGGAGCGGCTCGCGAGAGGGCTCGCGCCCCAGCCGGCCGCCCGGCTGGCGCTCGCGGGGAGCCTCGACCGGCCGGAGGGGCCTCTCGAGGTCGCCACGCGCCTCCTCGAGTGGCACGGCCGCTTTCCGTCCTTCTTCGCGTCGGAGGAGTCGGCCCCTCTGCGGCAGCTGGGCCTCAGGGCGGCGCGGCGGGCGGGGCTCGACGGGGCCGCGGCGTGGTTCCAGGCGCCTCTGGCGTCCGCGCCCCGCGCCGACGGGGGAGACGTCGGGACTCCGTCCGCCACGCTCGTGACGGAGGACGCCGCCACGCGGGAGGTCTTCGACACCGTTCGCCGGGTCGCGCCCCACCGGATCTCCGTCCTCGTTCTCGGGGAGAGCGGCACGGGGAAGGAGCTCGTCGCGCGGGAGGTCCATCGCGCCTCGAGGCGGGCCGGCCCGTTCGTCGCCGTGAACGTCGCGGCCCTTCCCGAGAACCTCGCCGAGGCGGAGCTCTTCGGGGCGGTGCGGGGCGCTTTCACGGGGGCCGAACGCGACCGGCCGGGCGTCGTGGAGGCCTCCTCGGGTGGAACGCTCTTCCTGGACGAGATCGGGGACCTGTCCCAGCAGATCCAGGCCAAGCTCCTGCGCGTCCTGCAGGAGCGGGAGGTCCGGCGCCTCGGCGAGACGCGGACCCGGGCGGTCGACCTGCGCCTCGTCGCCGCCACGCACCGCGACCTAGCGCGCCTCGTCGGGGAGGGCCGCTTCCGGGAGGACCTCCTCTATCGAATCGCCGGGATCACGGTCACCCTTCCGCCGCTTCGGGAGAGGCCGAGGGACCTGCGCGTCCTCCTCGACCGGGCGTTCGCCGGCACGCCGGTCGCGCCGGAGGCGCGGGCCGCGCTCCTGTCCTGGCGCTGGCCCGGGAACGTCCGCGAGCTCCTGTCGGCAGTCGAGCTGGCGAGGGCGATGGCCGGGCCGGGAGGCCGGGTGGAGCGGGGCCACCTTCCTCCGGCCCTTCGTGCCGCCCCGACGCCAGCGGCGGAGGGACGCGGCCGGTACCGGGAAGCGGTCGACGAGGCGAAGAGGAGGGTCATCCTCGAGACGCTCGCGGAGACCGGCGGAAACCGGACGCGAGCGGCGGAGCTTCTCGGGCTGTCCCGGCAATCGCTGCTCTACGAGCTCAAGCGCCTCTCCCTCACCGACTAGACTCCGGTGCCCCGATGCGTCCCCTCGCTGCGGCGGTCCTCGCCCTCCTGGCGCTCCTGCCGTTCCTGCCCTTCCTGAACGGCCTTCGGCCGATTTCACGTTCGACGACAAGGTCATCGTTCGGGACAACCCCCGCCTCTCCTCGCCCGGCCGCGTCGGCGAGATCTTCACGTCGCACTATTTCGGCGGACCGCTGTCGACCGCCAAGAACTTCCGGCCGGTGGTCCTCCTGACCTATGCCGTGCAGCGCTGGACGACGGGGACCGACCCGCTGCCGTTTCACGTCGTGAACGTCGCCCTCCACTCGGGGACGACGGTCCTCTTCGCCGCCTGGCTCCTCTCCCTCGGGATGCCGCGCCGCGCTTCGATCGCGGCGGCGGCGCTCTTCGCCGTCGTGCCGATCCACGTCGAGGCGGTGACGGGAATCGTCGGACGGGCCGAGCTCCTCGTGGCGATCCTCGTCTTTCTCTCCGCGCTTCTCTTCCGGCGCGCGACGGTGGAGCTGCGCCTGCGCCCGTGGCCGTACGCGGGCGCCCTCGCCGCGTTCTTCGTCGCCCTCTTCGCGAAGGAGAACGCCGTCGTCCTTCCCGGCGTCGTCGCGCTCGGGGAGCTTCTCAGCCGCGACACGGAAGAGCCGCTCCGCGCGCGGCTCCGGAGGAAGGCGCTTCCGATGGCCGGGCTCCTCCTGCCGCTCGCGGCGTTCGCGGCCGTCCGGCTCTTCGCGCTGGGCGGGCTCGTTTCGAAGAAGGCGGCCTTCTTCGAGCTCGACAACCCACTCGCCCCGCTGCCGCACCTCCTCCGGGCCGCCAACGGACTCTGGCTTCTCCTTCGCTACGCTGCGAAGACGTTCGTTCCGGTCGGGCTCTCGGCCGACCACTCGGCCCACGCCCTCGACGTGATCGCGTCCCTGGCCGATCCGCGGGCCGCGGCCGGCCTCGCCGGCGTCCTCGGACTCGTGGCGGCGAGCCTGGCGGCGGCCCGAAAACGCCCCCTCGTCGCCCTCGGGCTCGCGTTCTTTCTCGGGACCTTTCTCCCGACGTCGAACGTCCTCTTCCCGATCGGGACGATCTACGGCGACCGCCTCGCGTACCTCCCCTCGGCGGGGCTGCTGGCGGCGGCGGCCGGCCTCGCCGGCGCCCTTCCCGCTCTCTCGGGGGGCTTTCGCGCGGCCCTCCTCGGCGTCGTGCTCGTCACGTACGCCGGCGCCACGGTCGCGCGAAACGAGGTGTTCCGCGACGACGAGCGGCTCTTCGACGACATGATCGCGAAGGTCCCGCGCTCCGCGCGCGCCCGCTACAACGTCGCCTACGTCGCCTGGGGCCGCGGAGACGAGGTCGTCGCGCGGGCGAGCCTCGAGAAGGCGGTCGCGCTCTTTCCGCGCTACTACGACGCGTGGGCCCTCCTCGGCCTCGTGGCCCGCAGGGAGGCGCGCTGGGGCGACGCCCGCGCTTCGTACCGCCGCGCGCTGGAGATCAAGCCGGACTACGAGCTCGGCTGGCTGGGTCTGGCGAAAACCGAAGAGTCGTCGGGGCGCACCGCCGAAGGGGAGCGGGCGTGCGTCGAAGGACTCCGCCGCCTTCCGCAGTCCGCGCCGCTGCTCGGCCAGCGCGCGCGCCTCCTGCACGCCCTCGGCCGGTTCGAGGAGGCGGTACCGGTCTGGAGAGAGGCGCTGGCCGTCGAGGGCGGGAATGTCGGCTCCCAGATCGGTCTGGCCCGGACCCTCGCGGCCTTCGGACGTGAGGCGGAATCGCTCTCCGAGGCGCGCCGGGCGCTTTCGCTCCATCCCGGGTCGCTCGAGGCGCGCCTCTTTCTGGCGGAGCGTCTCGAAGCTCGCGGCGACGTCGCCCCCGCCGCGGCCGAGCTCGGCCACGCCGTCCGCCTGGCCCGGCGCGACCCGAGGCCCGCGAGGCTCCTTCTCGAGCTCGGCGCTCGCGAAGCGGGGTCGCGGGGCGCCGTCTCCGCGGCCCTGCCCGGAATCGAGAAGAGCTTCGGGAACCCGGCACGAAATCTCGGTCTGCGCGCGGCCGTCGAGGCATATCGGGCTGCGGACCGCCCGTAGCGCTCGCTCTCGGACTCTCCGGGCGCGGAGGGGGTCGCGCCGGAGGCGCGAGGGGGGACCCGGCCGCGGGTTCCCCCTTTCACTCTTCTAGTCCGCGAAATCGGGCGGGATCACGGCCGCGCGGGCTCGCCTGTTCCTGAGGACCCGGACCAGGGTGAGGTACGTCAGCGCGCCGAAGAGGATCGAAAGGGCGAACATGCCGATCGCCCATTGGATCCCCATCGTCCTCATCGCGGGAGCGGCCTGGGCCCAGGCGGCGGGCCGGAGGAGGTCCCCCCACGGCATGAGGGTCACCGCCTCCTGCCGTGCGCGGACGATCAGCCGTCCCAGCGGCAGGGCGACCGCGCTGACGGGGCCGAGAGTGAGCGGGTTGACGACGAGCGTCCCCAGGAAGACGTCGAGCTTGTTGAGCTTCAGGAGGATCGCGGCGAAGAACGCCATGATCCAGTGGAAGCCGAGGAGCGGCGTGAAGGCGATGGCGACGCCGATCGCGAACGAGGCCGCGACCTTCTCCGGCTCGTCGTGCCGCCCGAGCATCTCGAGGAACTGCGCCTTGAAACGCTCGTACCAGCCGCCGCCGGACGGCGGGGGGGAGAGCGGCGGGCGCGATTTCCGCGGGTCGGGGGAGCGCTCGACGCCCTCCCCGGGACCCGATCCCTGAAACGTCACCCGGCGTCCCTGGCGAAGTGGTCGAAGCCCCGGTCCGGAAGCGGGGAGAAACGGCCACCCGACGCGAGGACGAGCTTCGCCGTCGCGTCCATTCGGCCGATCCGGCGGACCGCGAAGCGGGCCGCGACCTTCCCCATCGCGTCGAGCCGCCGCGGCGGAACCGTGAAGAGGAGGCCGTAGTCCTCGCCGCCGAAGAGGGAGAGGTCGAGCGGATCGGACGGAAGGCCGGGCAGGGTCGCGAGGGCGGAGTCGATCGGCAGCGACTCCCGCTCGACCGAGGCGCCGGTCCCGGAGGCGCGGCAGAGGCGGTGGAGGTCCCGGGCCAGGCCGTCGGAGAGGTCGATGGCCGCCGACGCGATCCCCCCTTCCGCCAGCATCCGGCCGAGGTCGACCATCGGCCGCGGATCGAGGAGGTGCCGGAGCAGGCGCGCGAGCTCGTCGCGCCGCTCGGGCGAGACGCGGCGGCCGCGAGGGGCGGTCACCTTGCCGTCTCGGTCGCGGCGATACCCGCGAAGGACGAGGGAGAGCCCCGCGGCTGCGGCGCCGAGCGTGCCCGAGACCCAGAGCTCGTCGCCCGGGTTGGCGCCGCTGCGGCGGAGGGGCCCCTCGGCGGGGACGCGTCCGAGCGCCGTGACCGAGGCGAACCGTTCCACGGCCGCCGACAGGTCTCCGCCGACGATGGCGACGGCGTGCTCGCGGGCGGCGGCCCGGAAGCCGTCGAGGAATCCGTCCAGCCACGCCACCGGGGTCTCGCGAGGGAGGCCGAGCGTCAGCAGCGCGTGGAGAGGCGTCGCTCCCATCGCGGCGAGGTCGGAGAGGTTGACGTTCAGCGACTTGCGGCCGACGAGGTACGGGTCCGTGCCGGAGGTGAAGTCCTCTCCTTCGACGAGGGCGTCCGTGCAGACGGCGAGCGAGGCGGGTGCGGCGAGGACGGCGGCGTCGTCGCCGACTCCCACCTTCACGTCGCGGCGGCGGGTGGCGAAGAGGCGCTCGAAGCGGCGCAGGAGATCGTTCTCGGGCGGGAGCGTTCTCATGCGGTTTTCCTCCGGGTGGCCTTCTTCCGGCGAGGCTCCCCGGCCCGCGCCTTCCGGGGCCGGATGAGCGCCGCTTCGAGGACCTGCTCGGCGCGCTCGACGAAGACGAACCGCAGGTCGCGGCGAAGGTCTTCCGGGATCTCCGCGAGGTCCCGCTCGTTGCGGGAAGGGAGGACGATCGTCCGGATGCCGGCGCGGCGCGCGGCGAGCGCTTTCTCCTTCAGTCCGCCGATCGGGAGCACCTCGCCGCGGAGCGTGATCTCGCCCGTCATCGCCAGGTCCCGCCTCACGGGCAGGCCGGTGAAGGCGGAGACCATCGCCGTGAGCATCGTCACGCCGGCCGACGGCCCGTCCTTCGGGATCGCTCCCTCGGGAACGTGGACGTGGACGTCGTGCGTCTCGAAGAACCCGGCGGAGAGGCCCAGCTCCTTCGACCGCGACCGGAGGAGAGTGAGCGCGGCCTGGGCCGACTCCTTCATGACGTCGCCGAGCTGGCCCGTCAGCTGCAGGCGCCCTTTTCCCTTCAGGGCGCGGGCCTCGACGATGAGGACGTCGCCACCGACGGCGGTCCAGGCGAGGCCGGTCGCCGCGCCCACCTCGTCGCGGGTGAGCGCTTCGTCGCTCCGGAATTTCGGGACGCCGAGGAGCTCGCGCACGAGGGCCGGGGTCATCTTCACGGCGCGGGTGTCGCCCGACGCGATCCTGACGGCCACCTTCCGGCAGCAGCTCCCGATCTCCCTCTCGAGGTTCCGGAGGCCCGCCTCCCGGGTGTACTCCTCGATCACGGTCCGGACGGCGTCCTCGGGAAAGACGAGCCCCTTCGGGGTGAGGCCGTTCTCCCGGAGCTGCTTCGGCACGAGGTGCCGCTTCGCGATCGCCAGCTTCTCCTCGAGCGTGTATCCCGAGAGCCGGATGACCTCCATCCGGTCGAGGAACGCGGGCTGGATCGTGTCGAGGATGTTCGCCGTCGTGATGAAGAGGACTTTCGAGAGGTCGTACGGGACGCCGAGGTAGTGGTCCCGGAAGGTGCGGTTCTGCTCCGGGTCGAGGACCTCGAGGAGCGCCGATGAGGGGTCCCCGCGGAAGTCGGCGCCGATCTTGTCGACCTCGTCGAGGATGAAGACGGGGTTGGACGTGGCGGCCTGGTTGATTCCCTGGACGATCCGTCCGGGGAGCGCCCCGACGTACGTCCGCCGGTGCCCGCGGATCTCGGCCTCGTCGCGGACGCCCCCGAGCGACATCTGGATGAACTTCCGGTCGAGGGAGCGGGCGATCGACTTCCCGAGGGAGGTCTTTCCGACGCCGGGAGGACCGACGAAGCAGAGGATCGGACCCTTGCTGTCGGGCGCGAGCTTCCTCACCGCGAGGAACTCGAGGATCCGGTCCTTGATCTTCTCGAGGCCGTGGTGATCCTCGTCGAGGATCTTCCGGGCGCGGACGAGCTCGAGGTTGTCCTCGGAGAAGACGCCCCAGGGGAGGCCGGTGATCCAGTCGAGGAACGTCCGGATCATCGCCGTCTCGGCCGAGTCGGGGTTGCTCCGCTCGAGCCGCTTGAGCTGTTTTTCGACCTCCTCGCGGGCTTCGGGGGGGAGGGTCTTGCCCTCGAGCTTCTTCCTGTACTGCTCGATCTCCTCGGCGACGTCGTCGGTGACGCCGAGCTCCTGCTGGATCGCCTTGAGCTGCTGCCGGAGGAAGTACTCGCGCTGGCTCTTGTCGATCTCCCCCCGCGCCATCCCGGAGATCTCCTGCTGGACGGTCAGGACGCGGATCTCGCGCCGGAGGATCTCGAGGACCGCCTTCAGCCGGTCGACTCCCGGGAACGTCTCGAGGATCTTCTGCGCTTCGTCCAGCTTCAGGTCGAGGTTCGAGGCGGCGAGGTCGGCGAGGCGGGCCGGGTCGTCGAGGCCCGCGGCGACGAGCATCACCTCGGGCGAGATCGTCTTGCCGAGGGAGACGGCCTTCTCGAGCCCCTCCTTCACGGCGCGCAGGAGCGCTTCGACCTCTTCCGTGGAGGGGTGGGCCGCCGCGGGCTCGGGGATCCTCGCCGCCTTGGCGCGCAGCGACGGGCTCTCCTGGACGTACCCGTCGACCCGGACCCGCGAGAGCCCCTGGACGAGGAGGCGGATCCGGCCGTCGGGGAGCTTGAGCATCCGCATCACCGCGGCCGCCGTTCCCGTCTCGTAGAGGTCCGCCGGCCCGGGATCCTCGACGGTGGGATCGCGCTGCGCCAGGAGGAGCAGGATCCTCTGCTCGGCGAGGGCGGCGTCGACCGCGGCGATCGACTTCTCCCGGGAGACGGAGAGCGGGACGATGACGTAGGGGAAGAGGACGACGTCCTTGAGGGGGAGGACCGGGAGGAGGTCCGGGATCTGGACGGCGTCGGCGTTCGCGGTTTCGTCCGACATGCCGTTCACTTCTTCTCTCCGCTTCGGGCCGGACGGATAGGGATCGACCGGTGCCGGGTCGTCGGACGGCGGGGGATCTCGAGCGTCAGGAGGCCGTCGGCGTACGAGGCGGCGGCTCCGTCGGGGTCGAGCTCGTCCGGAAGCTCGACGAGGCGTTCGAACGGGCCGGCGGCCCGCTCCACGCAGAGGTACGTCCCGTGCGAGCGTTCGGTCGGCCGCCTCTCGCCCCGAACGGCGACGATCCTGCCGGTGACGTCGACCCTGACGGTCGCGGGGTCGGTCCCCGGGATCTCGAAGACGAGGCGCCAGCCGTGGGCGTGCTCGACGACGTCGACGGGGGGAAGGTGGGGAGGGGGCGTGCCCGGGTCGCCCGCGCCGGAGCTGAAGGCCCACCGGGCCGAAGGGTGTCCCTTCGTCATCGGATCCTCCGTGCGCCGTCGCGCGCGTCCGACAGGAGGGTTTCGACTTCTTCCACGAAGTCTCCCGCGTCCTCGAAGCGCCTGTAGACGGACGCGAACCTCACGAAGGCGACCTGGTCGATCTCCCTGAGGCGGTCCATGAGGTGGGATCCGACTTCGCCGGTCTTCAGCTCGCGCGGCTCGCGCGTGGGGAAGAGCCCCTCCACCTCGTCGCAGAGGGCCTCGAGCCGGGCCGGCTCGACGGGCCGTTTCTCGCAGGCGCGGCGAAGGCCCCGGAGGATCTTCGCGCGGTCGAACTCTTCGCGCCGCCCGTCGCTCTTGACGACGATGAGCGGCGCTTCCTCGACGCGCTCGTAGGAGGTGAACCGCCGCTGGCAAGCGAGGCACTCGCGCCGCCGGCGGATCACCTCCCCCTCCCGGCTCTCGCGGGAATCGACGACCTTGTCGGCGACGCCGCCGCAGAAGGGGCACTTCACGTGGAAAGACTACTCCCGCCCGTGCCGGGCTCGCTCGGAGCGTCCGCGGCGAGGCGCCGGAACGACAGTCCGCTGGCGGCAAGGAAGGCGACGCCCGCGAGAGTGACCGGGACGAATGCGATGGCGTGCGTCATGAGAGCCGTCGCGGCCGCGGGCGCGGCGGCGACTCCGTAGAAGCCGGTCAGGGAGTAGGCGACCGCGGCGTGATACCCGCCGACGCCGCCCGGGGTCGGGATGGCGAGACCGAGAACCGCCCACGTCAGGACGAAGAAGAAGACCGGGAACGGCAGGATCACCTCGAACGCCCTCGCCACCGCCCAGAACTGGAGGACGTTCAGGAGCCACATGACGAGCGTGGAGACGCTCATGACGGCCACGTCGCCGCCCGTCCGGATCGAGGCGAGGCCGCCGAGGAACGAGCGAAGGAGGGCGACGACGCGGGGAGCGATCCTGGCCGGGAGCCGCCGCTCGAGCGGGCCGAGGAACCTCTCGGCCAGGTGCGGCCGGGCCGCGAGAAGGCCGAGGCCCGCGAAGACGACGACGGTCACCGCGGCGAGGAGGAACGCGGAGCGCCGGAGGAGCTCGAGCCGGCCGTGCGCCTCTCCCGCGAGGCCCGCCGGGGCCCACCCGCCGACGGCGTAGACGACGAACAGGAGGATGACCGCGACGAGGTCGATGAGGCGTTCCACCGCGATCGAGGCGAGGGCCGGCGCGAAGGGGAGGCCCGTCCGGCGGGAGAGGACGGCCGGGCGGACGATCTCCCCGGCCCGGGCGGGGAGGAGGACGGACGCCGCGAACCCGATGCAGGTCGCCGAGAGGGCCTCTCGCTGGGAGATCTGCTGGACGTGGTGGAGAAGGCGCGTCCACCGCCACGAACGAAAGGGAAAATTGAAGATGGTGATCGCCAGCGCGAGCCCGAGCCACCCCGGGTGAGCAGCCGAGAGCGTCTTCGCCAGCTCCACGAGGTCGAGGTTCCGGAAGAAGAGCCAGAGAAGGAGTGCGGCCAGCCCCAGGGAGACGGCGATCCGGAGCGCGTTCGCGGCGGTCTTGGTCACGGGCGAATGGTAATGCACGGATCTTCCGGCTCGCTGTCGTATAAGGAGGATCGGTGACGGACCCGCTTCGCCTCTACCACGATCCGCTCGTTCTCCGGCACGGGACGGGCGCATTCCATCCGGAGCGGCCGGAGCGGATCGCGGCGGTCGTCTCGGCCGTCGAGGCCGAGGGGTTCATCCTCCGCCGGCCCCCTTCGCCGGAGCGAACGCGGGGCTCGATCTCCCTCGTCCACGACCCCGCCTACGTCGACCGGTTCCGCGAGGCGGCCTCCCGGGGCCCGGCCGAGGCGGACAAGCCCTTCACGCTCTTCGACTCCCCCGACAACCCGATGTCCCGGTCTACGTTCGACGCCGCCGAGCGGACCGTCGGACTCCTCCTCGCCGCGGTGGACGACGTGATGGGGGGGGCGGCACGGCGCGCCTTCGTCGTCACCCGGCCACCCGGGCACCATGCGCGGGCGGCCGAGGCGATGGGGTTCTGCTTCTTCAACGCCGTGGCCGTGGCGGCCAGGGACGCGCAGCGGCAGCACGGCGCCGGGCGCGTCCTGGTGGCGGACTTCGACGTCCACCACGGGAACGGGACCCAGGAGACGTTCTGGGAGGACGGAAGCGTCGCGTACCTCTCGGTTCACCGGTACCCCTTCTATCCCGGGACCGGCGCGCTCGACGAGACGGGGTCGGGAGAGGGGCTCGGCCTGACGGTGAACGTCCCGCGGGGGGCCGGTGCGGGGGACGAAGCCTACGCCGGGGGCTTCGAGTCGGCCCTGGACGGACTCCTCCGCAGGTTCCGGCCCGACCTCGTCCTCGTGAGCGCCGGTTTCGACGCCCACCGCCTCGATCCGCTCGGTGGAATGGGGCTGTCGGAGGAAGGCTTTACCCGGATGACGCGGGCCCTGGCGGCGGCGGCGGACGCTCACGCGTTCGGACGGGTCGTCTCGGTCCTGGAGGGGGGCTACGCCCCCCGGGGGTTGACGGAGGGGGCGCTCGCCCACGTCCGGGCCCTTGCCGGAACCGGCGAACCCACTAATTGACAGGGCTTTGGGCCGATCTTAGAATCTCCTTCAAAAGATCGAACGGTCACGGTCCCCGGACTTCTCCGCGTAGCGGCCGGATACCGCGAACCTGAGACCTCTTGAGCCTGGGGAGGAAGACTGATGAAGCTCAAAGCTCTGGTCCTTCCGGTAACGGCAGCGGTCCTCCTGACGCTTGGTGCGCCCGCGGTCGCGGAGTGCCCGACCGAGGGGTGTCCCGCGCAGACTCTCGGAACGATCGAGTCCCCGGCGGAAGGGGCGCTCGTTTCGGGTTATGTCCGCGTGGCCGGATTCGCGTTGAACGGGAACCTCGTCTCGAACATCGACCTCTACGTCGATGGCATGGACGAGGCGAACCGGGTCACGCCGGCCGGAGGGGCGAACATCAACACGCCCCGGCCCGACGTCATGCAGGCTTTCCCGCAGTACGCGGGGACGCCGGGCGGAGCGCCGGGTTACGAGATGTCGTTCCGCGCGGCGAACTACTCCAACGGGACGCACAAGCTCTACGTGAGGGTCACCGACGTCACGGGGTGCTGCTACTTCCTCGCCCCGCGCACGGTCCGGATCGACAACGCGCGCAACCAGCCGCCGTTCGGGGTCCTCGACGTCCCGCTGCCGGATTCCTCCATCCACGCCAACGGCGTCCTCGCCGTCGCCGGATGGGCGCTCGACGACCGCCGTGTCGAGCACGTCGACGTCTTCATCGACGGCCGCCTCGAGCGCGAGGCCGTTCTCGGCGTGAACCGTCCCGACGTCGCCGCCTACTACCCGAACGTCCCCGGGGCGACGGACTCCGGCTTCGTCATCTTCATCGACTCGACGCGCCTGACGAACGGCGTCTACACGCTCACCGTCAAGGCGACCGACGACCAGGGGCAGCAGGGGCTCCTGGCCACCCGCCGCTTCCAGGTCTTCAACAACGCGCCCAACCTCCCGCCGTTCGGCGAGGTCGAGCATCCGCTCCTCCAGGCGACGTGGTTCGGCAACTGCCTGAGCCTTCCCGGCGGGCCGTCGGGCGGCGAGATCCGGGACACCCGCTACATCATGTTCGTCTCCGGCTGGGCGCTCGACACGTCCATCTACGCCGAGCGTGGCGGCGTGTCGCACGTCTTCCTCGAGATGGACGGCGTCGTCCTCAAGGACACCCGCGGCGCCTTCGGGACGCTCGGATGCCGGCGCGAGTTCAACCTGAACAACGCGCTCGTCGACTGCTACGGCTTTTACCGGCCCGACGTGAACGTCCTCTACCCGGGCTTCCAGCAGTCCGCCAATTCCGGCTACTTCTTCGCCGTCGACGTGGGATACCTCCTGACCGACATGGGGATCAAGGAGGGGAACCACATGCTCCAGATCAAGGCGGCCGACAAGGAGGACAACGTCACCCTCCTCAAGGAGCTGCCGGTCCACCTCGAGTGCGCCACGCAGAACCTCGACCCGTCGCCGCTCGGCTACGTGGACGACCCGTCGAACTACGAGTTCATCGGCGGCATCTTCCCGGTCTTCGGCTGGGCTCTCGACCTGGACGGCGTCATCCGCGTCCGGGTCCTGATCGACGGTGTCGCGCAGATCGACGCCGTGACGGGTCGTGACTACGCCGAGTACGGTCTCACGAGCCCCGACGTCGCCGCGATGTACCCGAACTACCCTCAGCGGGGGAATGCCCGCTGGCGCTTCTACCTCGACACGACGAAGATCGCGAACTCCGAGCACGACCTCCTCGTCGAGGTCATCGACGGGCGCGGCAACTACCGCTCGGCGGGGACCCGCCGCTTCATCGTCAACAACAACACGCTCATTCGCTGACCCTCAGGCGACTCCCGAGAGTTTCCGGCCCCGCCGTCGCGCGGGGCCTTTTCCTTTTTCGGGCGCGCCCCCGGGCGCCGCCTGCGCGCCCGGGGCCGCCAGAGCCGGCGGCGCGAGGGCCCGCCCGAAGAAAGCGCGGACCGGCTCTCCCGGCTCGGGGAACGCGAGCTCGCCGGGGCTTTCGTCGTACCAGTGCGACGGCAGGAACTTCCGGTAGGGGTTCTGGAGGAACCGGCGGCAGACGAGGGCGATGACGCCGACGTCGGTCTCCGACCGGATGACGCGGCCCGCGCTCTGGACGACCCTCGTCATCCCCGGGATGACGTAGGCGTACTCGAAGCCTCGGCCGTAGCGCTCCTCGAAATAGAGCCGCATCCGCTCCTGCTCGAAGCGGACCTGGGGGAGGGCGGGGGAGACGACGACGACGCCGTGGAGCATCGCCCCGGGGTAGTCGACCCCCTCGGCGAAGGGTCCGCCGGAGACGGCCATCAGGAGGATCCGGGAGCCTTCCTGCCGGAGCGCGTCGAGGACGGAGTTCCTCTCCAGCTCCGTGGAACGGTCCGAAGGCCGGAGGACGCGGTGGCCCGGAAGGGGAGGGAGGAGGGCCCTGGCGTCGTCGACGAATCGATAGGAAGGGAAGAGAGCCAGGACGTTGCCGGGGCAGGCTTCGGCGATCTCGGCGACGAGCCGGGCGATCCGGGGCATCGCGGCTGCCCGTCCCTTCCAGGTCGTGTCGACGTTCGAAGCGACGACGACGACCCGGTTCTCTCGCGGAAACGGGGAAGGGAGGAGGAGTACCGACGTCCGGTCGGGGTCGAAACCGAGGAGGTCGCGGTAGAACTCGGGAGGGCTGAGCGTCGCCGACATGCCGACGGTCGCGAAGGCGCCGTCGAACGTCTCGCCCAGGAGGCGCGACGGGTCCTTGCAGAGGAAGGCGAGCCGGGCGCCGCCGGGGCCGCGCGAGGCGATGAGGTCGAACGCTTCGGCGAGGCGGCCCCCCGGGGCGGCGCGGCGCGCCACGTCGTGAAACCCCGCGAAGAGGAAGTAGAGGCCCAGGACCGGGTCGTCCGGGACGCGCTCGCCGCCGTTCCGAAGGTCCGCGAGGTGGCGGACGAGGAGGGACTCCATCGAGAGCCGGACGTCGTCGAGCCGATCGAGATCGAGCGGCACGAGCTCCGTGGCGGGGTTCCACGGGTCGGAGGAGGGTCCCAGGCCCGAGGCCGCGTCGTGGACCAGGGCGAGGACCTCGGCGGCGGCCTCCTGCGCCGCGGAGGCGGTCCTCGGGCTCGTCGTGCCGATCACCTCCGAGAGGCGGCGCACCTCGGCCTCGGAGATCTCCGGAGACCAGATGGCCCGGCCCCGGTCGACGAGGTTGTGGACCTCGTCGACGAGCAGGAGCGCCCCGTCGAGCGAGGCGGGATCTCGCAGGCCCGAGAGGGCGACGACGGGGTCGAACGCGTAGTTGTAGTCGCCGAGGACGACGTCGGCGCGCTCCGCCAGCTCGAGCGAGACCTCGAACGGGCAGACTTCCTCGGCCCGCGACTCCTCGTAGATGAAGTCGGGCTCGAGGTGCGGTGTCGCCGCCAGGAGCCGGTCGACGAGGCCGGACACTTCGAGCTTGGACGCGTACTCCTTCGCGTAGGCGCAGTGGTCCTCGTGGCAGAGGACGATGCCGTTGGCGCACATCCTCTCCTTGGCGCGGAGGCGGACCGAACGGGCGGAGGAGGAGGCGATCGCCTCCAGCGTCTTGCGGAAGATCTCCTGCTGGGTCGTCTTCGACGTCAGGACGTAGAGCTTTCGCCCCTGCCGCAGCGCCTCGACGAGCATCGGCAGGAGGGCGGCGGCGGTCTTTCCGATTCCCGTCGGGGCCTCTACGAGGAGCTGCTCCCCGGCGTGAACGGCCCTCGCCACGGCGGCCGTCATCTCCCGCTGCCCCGGGCGGAACCGCCCGAACGGGAAGACGAGGTCATCCGCCTCGGCCGCTTTCGCTTCGGCGAGGGCGAGCTCGCCGAAGAACTCCGCGAGGATGGTCCGAACCCTCGCGACCAGGCCGGCCTCGACCTCGGCCGCGTCCCACGTCACCGGCACGAGCCGCGTGTCGCCCGTTTCGATGTCGGCCAGAACGAGGCGCCCGCGGACCGTTCGTCCCTCGGTCCTCGAGACGGCGAGGAGGTACCACTGGAGCTGGAGCGCGAAGCGGTCGAGGCGTGGCGACCCGAGAAGGCGCGGCAGCTCCTCGGCGAAATGGACCGACTTCACCTCGTCGACGACGAGCGTCCCGTCCTCGTCCTCGAAGCGGCCGTCCAGGCGGCCTTCGAGGATCGCCGTGAACCCGTCGACGGGGAACGTGAGGCGGACCGCCTTCTCGACCGCGTACCCGGGAATCGTCGCGAGCGCTTCCGAAAGGACGCGGCGGTGGACGGCCTGGCCTATCCAGCGCCGTTCCATCGAATCGCCACGGCCGTCCCCGATGCGGCGGGCGACGGGTGCGAGGAGGGCGCCCGGAGAGAGGGTCACGGTCTTCGCGGCGAGGTCGACCCGGATCGGCACGCTGCATTCTACGGATGGCGTCCCGTACAATCGTTTCGGTGACGATGGAAGGGTCGAAAGGGCGACGACTCGGGATCGCAGCGGCCGCTCTGGCGGCGCTGGCCGCGTTCTGCCTCCCTGCCGCGGCCGCGTCGACGAAGACGGCGGCGGCCAACCGGAAGACGAAGGCCGTCCGGCCGGTACGGGAGCTGACCCTGGCCGAACGGCTCGCCGCGGTCGCCCGCCGCGGGCCGATCCGCGATCGCTCGCAGATCGGCGTGGCGATCGCCCCCATCGGGCAACCCGCCATCCTCTCGACGAACGCCGACGCCGACCTGATCCTGGCATCGACGACGAAGCTCTTCACGACCTCGGCCGCTCTCGACCGGCTCGGCCCGGGGTACAGGTTCCGGACGTCTCTCCTTCAGGACGGGGAGGTCCTGGCCGACGGGACGCTGGCGGGCCGCCTCGTCATCCACGGAGGGGGCGATCCGGCGATCTCCGGGCGCCTTTACGAGAATGATCCGTGGGCCGTCTTTCGTCCCTGGTCCGCCGCTCTGGCGGCGCGTGGCATCCGGTCGATCCGGGACGGCCTTCTCCTGGACACGTCCTTCTTCGACGACGAGAAGACGCACCCTCACTGGCCGGCCGCCCAGGAGCAGAACTGGTACCAGGCTCCCGTCTCGGCTCTCTCGTACAACGACAACGTCGTTCTCGTCCGGGTTACGGGCGCTGTCCGTCCCGGCGGGAGGGCCAGCCTCGGGTTCTACCCGGCGCAGCCGTTCCTGATGTCGGTCGTCGGCCAGGTGGCGACGCTCGGCGGGCGGGGCGCGAACGTGGGGGTCTCCCGGCGTGCGGGGAGCGCGCGGGTGTACGCCACCGGAGCCGTCGGTTCGCGGAGAACCTGGTCGGGAGACGTCACCGTCGTCGATCCGCCCCTGTATCTCGCGTCGGCCTTTACGAAGGCCCTCCGTGAAGACGGGATCGCCGTAGGGGGGCTCCCCGAGGTCCGCGGCCGGGCGTCCGCTCCCGCGAAGCCGCTTCCGGTCCTCTACGTCCACGAGACCCCGATCCTCCCCGTGCTCGCCGTCTGCAACAAGAGGTCCCAGTCCTTTTTCGCCGAGCAGATCCTGAAGACTCTCGGCGCCGAGAGGAGGGGGAGCGGCAGCTGGAAGGGAGGCCTCGCGGAAGTCGAGGGGTTCCTCCGGTCGCTGGGGCTGGACCCGTCCCGATACAGGATCGCCGACGGCTCGGGCCGCTCCCGCGAGAACCGTTCGAGCGCCGCCGCATACCTCGACTTCCTCCAGGCTCTCGCGACGCGCTGGAAGTACTTCCCGCAGTACGAGCCGACGCTCGCGGTGACGGGCAGCATGGACGGGTCGCTCAGGCATCGAATGCTCGGTGCCGACACGCGCGGAAAGGTCTTCGCCAAGACGGGGAACATCGCAGGCGTCGTCACGCTCGCCGGGTACATCGAGGCTCGCAGCGGCCAGCGCTACGCCTTCGTCCTCCTGGCCAACGGCGGGTGTTCCGAGGGACGGGGCCACGCCTGGCAGGACCGGATCCTGACCGAGCTGGCCCGCTGGGGCTGAGGGGCCCTCGAGCCGGCGGACCCGGGCCGGGCGTATAGTCAGCGGCTCGGCCATGGACTACAGATCACTCCTCAAGAACGTCGAGAAGACCCTCTCCGCCATCGAGGGAGGGGACGATGTCGTTTCCACCGTCGCCGCCGTGGGTGAAGCCGTCGTCGGGAACTTTCGCTCCGAGCTCGGGATCATCGGCGGCCGCCTTTACGTCCGGGACGACAACGATTACGTCCTCAAGCGGGGTTTCGGGCGCTCGAGGAAGATGCCGGAAGGCCTCACCGTCCCGACGACGTACGGGCCGATCCACCGGGCTCTCGACGAGGGGGTCGTCCTCGCCGACCTGAAGGACCCCTCGGTCGACCGGGAGCTCGAAGCCCGCCTGGGCGTCACGCGTTTCGCGGCGGTCTCGTTCGGCGACGGCGCCTTCATCCTCTCGTTCGACGTCCACCCGCGCGTCGCCGCCGACGACCTCCTCGTTTCGCTCGGGATCATCCGCACGGTCCTCGATTCGAAGGTGAGGAGCGAGCGTCTCGAGTCTCTTCTCGAGGAAGCCCGCCGGATCCAGCAGTCGATCCTCCCGCGCTCGTTTCCCGAGGTCGGGGATTACGAAGTCTGGGCGATCTCCGAGCCGGCCGAGGCGGTGGGAGGGGACTTCTACGACTTCATCCCTCTCGGGCCCGAAGGCTTCGGCGCCGCGATCGCCGACGCGTCGGGGCACGGCCTCCTCGCGGCGCTCCTCGTCCGGGACGTCTACGTGGGCCTCCGGATGGGGATCGGCGGCGACCTGAAGATCGCGAGGGCCATCGAGAGGTTGAACCGGATCCTCAACAAGAGCCGGCTCGCGACGAAGTTCGTGTCGCTCTTCTACGGCGAGATCGAGGCGAACGGCGAGGTCATCTACGTCAACGCCGGTCACCCGGGGCCGCTTCACCTCCACGCCCGGACGAGGAGCTTCTCCGAGATGGAGTCGACGGGGATGGTCCTCGGCCCGTCTCCGAACGCCATCTACGGCCGGCGAGCCGTGAAGCTGGAGCCGGGAGACCTCCTCCTCCTCTACACCGACGGCATCGTCGAGGCCCACGACCACCGCGGCCGGGAGTTCGGTCTCGACCGGGTCCGGCGCATCCTGCTCGACTACCGGAAGCGGACGTCGCGCGAGACGGCCGAGAAGATCCTGGCCTCGGTCCGCGAATTCAGCTCCGGCCGGCCGGCCGAGGATGACCGGACGGTCGTCGTCATCCGGCGGACGGGAAAACCTCGCGGCACTCCCGCCGCCGCGGGGGGGGCGCCCCCACCGGCGGCAACCGCCTGACGAGGGGTCAGCCGAGTCCTTCCTGCGCTCTGTGGAGTCGGAACCACTCCGAGGTGGCCCGCATCCCCTCGGCGAGCGGGACGACCTCGGCCAGACCGAGCGCCATCCGCGCCCGCGACGGATCGAGGACGCTCCTGCGCTGCTCTCCGGGCTTGCCGGGGCCGAAGCGGGGTGGGGTGTCGATTCCACAGGCGTTGGCGACGAGGCCGTAGAGCTCGCCCACGCTCGTCTCGACTCCCGTCCCGACGTTGAAGGTCCCGGGGACGCGATGGAGGAAGGCCGCCTGGTTGGCCGCCACGACGTCGGCGACGTGAACGAAGTCGCGGGTCTGGAGGCCGTCGCCGTTCACGACGGCGTCCTGCCCCGAAAGGAGGCGGTTCATCCAGATGCCGATGACGCCGGCTTCGCCGCGACCGTCCTGCCGCGGGCCGTAGACGTTCGCGTAGCGCAGGACCGTGAGGAGATAGCCCCCGTCCGGAGCGAGCGCGGCGAGGTACTTCTCGCCCGCGAGCTTGGCGACACCGTAGGGCGAACAGGGGTCGAGCGGGTGTTCCTCGTCGGCCCTTTCGCCGACGGGGTTGCCGTAGATCGCCCCTCCGCTCGAGGAGAAGACGACCTGGGCCACGCCCGCGAGGGCGGACGCCTGCGCGACCCGGATCGTCCCGAGGACGTTCACCTCGGCGTCGAAGACGGGGTCTTCGACCGATTTCCGAACGTCGACCTGGGCGGCGAGGTGAAAGACGGTGTCGACCTTCTCTTCGAGGAGCAACGTGTCGAGGCCCGGGGCCCGGACGTCCCCTTTCACGAAGCGCACCCCCGAAGGGACGCGACGCTGGTCGCCCGTCGAAAGGTCGTCGAGGACGACGACGCGATAGCCTTGCGCGAGGAGGGCGTCGGCGAGGTGGGAGCCGATGAACCCTGCACCACCGGTCACGAGGACGGATCCGCCGGGCCGGGGCTCTGGAGCGTGGCCTGTCATGAGTGTCCGCCAGAATAGCGGCGTGCCGCGAGCCCGACAAGCCGCCCGGCCCCCGAAGGCCTTCTGGGAGGGGAGTACCGAGGACGTGGCGCGCGCTCTCCTGGGATGCCGGCTCGTGCGGCGCGTGGCGGGTCTGCCGGACCGCACGGTGGTCGTCGTGGAAACCGAGGCCTATCTGGGCGTCGCGGATCGCGCGGCGCACACCTGGAACGGCCGGAGGACGCCCCGGGTCGCCCCGATGTGGGGGCCGCCCGGGCACGCCTACGTCTACCGCATCTACGGAATCCACGACTGCCTCAACGTCGTCACGGGAGAAGAGGGCGTGCCGGAAGCCGTTCTGCTGCGTGCTGCCGTCCCGCTGGCGTGGTGGGAGGGTCGGGAGGTGTCCCGCCCGGAGCTGCTGTCGGCCTCCGGTCCGGGGCGGCTCTGCCGGCTGCTCTCGATCGGGCGCGAGCTGTCCGGCGCCGGGCTCTCGGGTCCCGACCTCGAGCTTCTGCGTCCGACGCCGGGGGAGGCGCGGCCCGTCCTTTCGGGGCCTCGGGTCGGGGTCGACTACGCCGGGGAGGCGTCCGCCTGGCCCCTCCGATTCGCGGTGGCCGGCTGCCCCGCCGTGACCCGCCGGTCCTCGCTCAGGTCCGTTCCGTGAGGAGCGCTTCGGCCGTCGCAGGAACCCGCGTGAACCTCACGACCCGGTTCTTCCCGGTCCTCTTCGCCGCGTAGAGGGCCTTGTCGGCGCATTCGACGAGCCCCCCCTTGGTTCGCGCGTCGTCGGGATAGACGGCGAGGCCGATGGAGACGGTGAGGCGGAGCGGGTCGGGAAGCCCGGCCGGGATGGGCGATTCGGCGACGGCGGCCCGGAGCCGTTCCGCGACGCGATGACCGCTCGCCGCGTCGGACTGCGGAAGGACGATCGCAAACTCCTCGCCGCCGTAACGGGAGACGGTGTCCATTTCACGGACCGACGCCAGGAGGCGGGCGACGACGGCTTTCAGCACGGTGTCGCCGGCCGGGTGGCCGTACCGGTCGTTGACCGCCTTGAAGTCGTCGAGGTCGACCATCAGGAGGACGAGCCGTTCCCCGCTTCGCCCGTGGCGCGTCACCTCCCGGTAGAGCGTCTCCTGGAAGTGCCCGTGATTCGCCACCCCGGTGAGCGGGTCCCGGAGCGAGCCGAGACGTGTGGTCTCGTGGGCCCGGGCGAGGCGGATGGCGTTGACCGCCTGGCTGGCGAAGAGCTCCAGGACGACCGGGTCGTCCCCGGTCACGGCCTCCTCTCCGGGTGCGGCCAGCTCGAGGAGGCCGACCAGCTGCTCGCCGGCGACGAAGGGGACGGAGAGGACCTCGCCTCTCTGCGAATCCGGGAGAATCGAGGTGAGCGGGGCGGGGGAGCCGAAGCCGGTCCGGGTGCCGGCGATCCGCTCGGAGGGAAGGCGGAGCGCCTCGAGCTCGGACCATCGGTCGGCGAGCCCGACGTGCGCTCGGGGAACGAGGACGCCGTCGGCCCGGTCGTGCACGGAGAGCAGGACCAGCCGGTATCCGAGGCTCGCCGAAGCGGCCCGGACGATGTTGGCGAGGACGGCCTCGACCGGGAGATGTGCCTTGAGCTCGGTGGACGCACTGAGAATCCGGTGGAGGGCCTCGGCGCGAAGGCGAAGCGCCTCGTTCGCCGCGTGAAGCCGGACCCTGAGGGCCTGGTCCTCCGCGAGGAGCGCCTCGCGCTCCGATGCCGCCGCCTCCTCCCGATTCCGGAACTGCCGTTCGGCGGAGCGACGCCAGGAGTGGAACATCGTGAACCCGCCGGCGGCGACCAGTGCGGGGGCCACGAGGGCCGCTATCGAGGGGAGATCCACAGGAGGTCCGATCGTCCGTCAGCGCCAGCGGATGAGTCCGCCGTCGTGGAGCTTCTCGAAGACCCGGCGGACCTCCCCCTCGGGGAACGGGCTGATCTTCGCGATGGAACGGACGTCCCACAGCCCGTTGATCCGGGACAGGATGAAGGCCTCGTTCGGCGTGAACGACCAGGACATGAGCTCTTCCATCGGCCGCGTCAGCGACGGGATGGCCGAGGAGGCGAACGGGCTCGAGGAACCCGCGGACGGTGGCGCCGGAAGGCCGGCCTGCGACGACGGCGGGGACTGGCCATGCGACTGTGCCGATCGGAAGGTGACGGACGTGGGACCAGCCGTCGCGGTCGGAGTCGAACGGAAGACGCCGGAAGGGGGCGGGGCTGGCGGCCAGGGGACGGACGAAGGAGGAGCCCCCATCTCGAGGAAGGAGGTCGCGGGCCGGTCGGGGGCCTGGAACGAACCGGTCCCGGGGGCCTGATGGGGAGCGGCGACCGGCGGCGCCGGCCTGAAGCTCGTCGACGGGGGAGGGGCGGCCGGAGGTGCGACATCCGCTGCCGCCATCGACGTCGTGACGGGTCCCTGTGCCCGCGAGGCGTTCGTCCCGCTGTCCGGACCACGCCGGAGAAACCGCGTGAAATCCTTCGGCGGGGCAGGCCGGCCGTCCGGAGGAGGCGGGGGGATGTTCAGCTCGTCGGCGGTGTCGATGACTCCCGAGTAGTGGGGCGTCGCCGCCTCCGCGAAAACGGTCTCGTAGGGGTCCTCCGGCGTCAGCTCTGAGCTCTGGGGCGGCGAGAAGCCGGAAGAAATCGCGAGATGCCCGCTTTCGAGCAGGTCGAATACGAGCTTGGCGACCGGGAAGTCGGGGTTGTGCGTCGCCTCGGCGATCTCGGCCAGCGAGCGGACGCCGTCGATGGCCCGGAGGATGATCCGCTGCGGCTCGCCGAGGTTCTCGATCGCCACCGGCGCGACCACGGACGGGACGTCGCGCATCGAGACGATCCGGTCCTTGAGCCGCTGCCACTCGTCGTAGCGGCGGAGCCCTTCCATCACGATTCCCGTGACGTCGATGGCGATCGGGATCATCGGACGCTGGGGGATCTCGCCGTCGATGAAGTGGAACGCCCCTTCCGGCCAGAGGAAGATGTCGAAGATCGTCTCGCACGCCTTGATCCGGATCAGCTCGACGAGGTCTTCCTCGGCGATCGCTCCGATCATCACGAGGATCTTCCCCAGGAGGATCTTCGACTCCTCCTGGACTTCCATCGCCTTGGTCAGCTCCTCCTCGGTGATGTAGCCGTAGGAGACGAGGAAGTGGCCGAGGTACTCGCGTTCGATCGTCGAGGAGGAGGAGATGATCCGCCCGTTCTGGAAGTAGACCCGCTTCTCACCCGAGCCGCCCCGAATGGCCAGCGTACCTGTCTTCTGCCCCATGGAGAGCCATTGGAGCAGCTCCGACAACTGCATCGTCCGGAGGTTCCCGGTGATGGCCATCCGTACGGCATTCTAAGGGGACATTGGCGTTCCCGGGGGTCTTCCGGAACGGACCGGCCGGCAGGCCCGTCCCGGAAGGGGAAGCGCCAGCTACTCGGCGGGGGGGTTGTAGGCGGGGATCCCGGTGACGGCCTGGCCCAGGACGAGGGTGTGGATGTCGTGGGTCCCCTCGTAGGTGAAGACCGATTCGATGTTGGCCAGGTGCCGGAAGACGGGGTATTCGCCGACGATCCCGTTGGCTCCGAGGATCTCGCGGGCCAGCTTCGCGCATTCGCGGGCGACCCAGATGTTGTTCCTCTTGGCCATGGAGACGTGCTCGGGCTTCATCGTCCCGGCGTCCTTCAGCCGCCCGAGCTGGAGTGCCAGGAGCTGCCCCTTCGTGATCTCGGTGATCATGAAGGCGAGCTTCTCCTGGACCAGCTGGTGGGAGGCGATCGGCCGGTCCATGAACTGCTTCCGGCTCTTCGCGTAGTCCAGGGCGCAGGTGTAGGTCGCCATGGCGGAGCCGAGGCCGCCCCAGGAAATGCCGTACCGGGCCTGGGTGAGGCAGGAGAGGGGGCCCTTGAGCCCCTCCACGCCGGGGAGGACGTTCGCCTCCGGGATGCGGCAATCCTCGAAGGCGAGCTGCGAGGTGACGGCGGCCCGGAGCGACATCTTCATCTTGTGCTCGGACGTCGTGAAGCCGGGCGTTCCCTTTTCGACGAGGAAGCCGCGGACCTTTCCTTCGAGACCTCCGACCTTCGCCCAGACGACCGCCACGTCGGCGATCGAGCCGTTCGTGATCCAGGCCTTGGAGCCGTTCAGGACCCAGGCGTCCCCGTCCTTCTTCGCGACGGTCAGCATCCCTCCCGGGTTCGAGCCGAAGTCCGGCTCGGTGAGGCCGAAGCAGCCGATCGCCTCGCCCGCGCCGAGCGCAGGTATCCAGCGGTCCTTCTGCTCCTTGGACCCGTACTTCCAGATGGGGAACATGACGAGGGACGACTGGACGGAGGCGAACGACCGGATCCCCGAGTCGCCCCGCTCGAGCTCCTGCATGATGAGCCCGTAGGCGACGTTGGAGAGCCCGGGGAGGCCGTAGTCCGGGATGGTCGACCCGAAGAGGTTCAGCGCGGCCATCTTCGGGACGAGCTCGCGCGGGAACCGCCCCTCGTAGGCGCACTCTTCGATGATCGGGAGGACCTCGTTCTCGACGAAGTCGCGGACGAGGTCGCGAACGGCCCGCTCTTCGTCCGAGAGGAGACCGTCGAGCTGGAAGAAATCAACGCCCTGGAACGCCACGAGTTGCCTCCTCAGACGCATTACGGCCGCTGGCCGTGCACGGATCGCGGGAATCTAGCACGCGGGCGTTGACGCGACGGGCGGCCGGGGCGCATCCTGTCCGTCCGATGGCCGCTCCCGCCTGGAAGACCGCCGCCGACCTGACCGAGGGCTTCCTCTCGCTCAACAGCGTCATGCTGAAGAAGTTCGAGGCGCACGAGCTCGTGGCCCTCCAGGCCGAGCTCGAGAAGGCCGCCCGCGAGGCGCGGAGCACGATCGTCCCGCAGGACGACGCGGACGCGAGCCAGAAGAAGAACCGCAAGCTCCTCCGGATCTCGCAGGCGCTCACGGTCATCCAGGCTTTCCGGATCCGCGGCCGGTAGCCGCGGCCGTCGCTCGGGGACCACGCGCCTTCGGCGCGGCGGGCCGGTCCCCCCGCACCCCCTCCGAGCCGGCCATCGAACGTCGAGCGACCGCTTTTCGCTGGCTCCCATCGTGGGCCGGCCCGCCGCCTGCTAAATTCGGCGTCTATGTCGAACGGCACCGCCCCCTCCATCTCCGGCCTCTCCTCTTCCATCGGCGAGACGGTCACCCTGAAGGGCTGGCTCTACAACCGGCGCGACAGCGGGAAGATCCGCTTCCTCGTCCTGCGCGACGGCTCCGGGTACCTCCAGTGCGTCGTCGTGAAGAAGGAGGTCTCCGAGGAAGTCTGGGAGGCCTCCGGGCTGCTGACGCAGGAGACGACCTTCGAGGTGACGGGGACGGTGCGCGAGGCGCCGCGCCAGGAAGGGGGCGTCGAGCTCGGCGTCTCGGGCCTGACGGTCCTCTCCGTCTGCCACGACTGGCCGATCACCCCCAAGGAGCACGGCGTCGACTTCCTGATGTCGCAGCGGCACCTCTGGCTCCGCTCTGCGAGGCAGGTGGCGATCCTCAGGGTGAGGAGCGAGGTCGAGAGCGCGATCCACGACTTCTACCACTCCCGCGGGTACACGAAGATCGACTCGCCGATCCTGACGCCGGCCGCCTGCGAAGGGACCTCGAACCTCTTCGAGACGCAGTACACCGAGGACGAGAAGGCCTTCCTGTCGCAGTCGGGCCAGCTCTACCTCGAGCCCGCGTGCGCGGCGCTCGGCAAGGTCTACTGCTTCGGGCCGACCTTCCGCGCCGAGAAGTCGAAGACGCGGCGGCACCTGCGCGAGTTCTGGATGGTCGAGCCCGAGGTCGCCTTCATGGAGATCGACGGCCTCCTCGACCTCGCCGAGGAGTTCATCAAGGAGCTGACGACGCGCGTCCTCGACCGCCGGAAAGAGGACCTGAAGCGCCTCGAGCGGGACACGACGAAGCTCGAGGCGACGGCGACGAAGCCCTTCACGCGGATGACCTACCGCGAGGCGATCGAGAACCTGGCGGGCAAGGGATTCCCGGTGAAGTTCGGGGACGACCTGGGCGGCGACGAGGAGACGGCCCTCACCGAGGGGTTCGACACGCCCGTCCTCGTCACCCGCTACCCGTCGTCCATCAAGGCCTTCTACATGCAGCCGGACCCGGCCGACCCGGAGGTGGCGCTCTGTGTCGACGTCCTCGCGCCGGAGGGCTACGGAGAGCTGATCGGCGGGTCGCAGCGGATCCACGATCACGAGCTCCTGCTCGAGCGGATCCGGCAGCACGAGCTTCCGATCGAGGCCTTCCAGTGGTACCTCGACGTGAGGAAGTACGGGACGTTCCCGCACTCGGGCTTCGGCATGGGCCTCGAGCGCTTCACGGCCTGGATGTGCGGCGTGCCCCACCTGCGCGAGTGCATCCCGTACCCGCGCATGCTCTACAGGATCTACCCATGAAGCCGGGGAACCCGGTTCCGTCCGGTTTGGCGGGCTCGCCGAGCGCGGGTGCTCCTCGCTGTCGCGAGTTCGCGAGACCCCTCCGCGCCGGAGCGATGGCTGTGCGGCGAAGGACGTTCCCGTGAACGATCTGGCGAAGGTCCGGGGGGCGCTCGACAGGATCGACGCCGCGCTGCTCGACCTCCTCGCGGAGCGGTCGGCCGTCGTCGACGAGGTCGCCGCGCTGAAGAGCCGCGAGTCGGCCCTTTCCCTCAGGGACCTCGAGCGGGAGCGCGACCTCCTCTCCCGGATCGGCCGGGAGGGGCAGAAGCGCGGGCTCAACGCCTTCCACGTCGTCAAGATCTTCCGCGACGTCATCGAGGCCTCCGTGCGGCGCCAGGAGAGCCACCTGACGCGCGAGGCGAACGAAGGGGACGATCCGGCCGTCCTTCGCGTCGCGTTCCAGGGCGTCGACGGGGCCTACAGCCACCTCGCGGGGCGGAAGTTCTTCGGCGACCGGCCGGAGGAGCCGATCTTCGTCGGATACCGCTCGTTCCGGCAGGCCGTCGACGCCGTCGAGCGGGACGAGTGCGACTACGCGATCCTCCCCCTCGAGAACTCCGTCGCCGGGAGCATCAACGAGACCTACGCGCTCCTCGGGACCTCGAAGCTCCACATCATGGGAGAAGAGGTCTGGCCGGTCGAGCACTGCCTCCTCGGCCTCTCGAAGGTCCCGCTGGCCCGGCTCAAGCGGATCTACTCGCACCCGCAGGCGCTCATGCAGTGCTCCGAGTTCCTCGAGAGCCTCCCCGGGGCCACGGCGGAGAGCTTCTTCGACACGGCCGCGAGCGTGGGGCGCGTGAAGGAGCTCGGGAGCGAGGAGAACGCGGCCATCGCGAGCGCCGAGGCGGGAGAGCTCCACGGCCTCGTCGTCCTCCGGCGCGACATCGCCAACCAGCGCAACAACCAGACGCGGTTCGTCGTCGTCCACAGGAAGCGATTCCGCTTCGACCCGCGGATCCCCTGCCGGACCTCGCTCCTCCTCGTGACCGACCACAAGGAGGGCGCCCTCGAAAGGTGCCTCTCGGAGCTCGCCCGGGCCTCGGTCAACATGACGAAGCTCGAGAGCCGGTCGATGCAGAACACTCCCTGGGAGTACCAGTTCTACGTCGACATCGAGGGGAACGTGGACGAGCCCCGCGTCGCGGCGGCGCTCGAGGGAATCGGCAGGAATGCCAGATACCTTCGGGTCCTCGGCTGCTACCCGCGAAAGGCCGACCCGTCCCTCCAGGTTCCGAGGGACGTCGACCTCACGCCCGCCGGGCCGGTCGCCCCGCCGGTCTCGACGACGGCGCCCCTCACCTCGGAGAGCAACGTCGCGTACCCCCTCGCCGCGCGCAGGGCGGGCGATTCGGGCCGGACGCTCGTCAAGGTGGGGGACGTCGTCTTCGGCGAGGGATTCGTCGTCGTGGCGGGGCCGTGCGCCGTCGAGACCGAAAGCCAGGTCTTCGAGACGGCCCGGATCGTTCGCGAAGGGGGCGGCCGGGTCCTCCGGGGGGGCGTCTTCAAGCCCCGCACGAGCCCCTACGCGTTCCAGGGGCTCGGCCTTGCGGGCCTCGACATCCTCGCCCGGGCCGGGCAGGAGTACGGCCTTCCGATCGTCACGGAGGTGATGGCGCCGGAGGAGGTCGAGAAGGTCGCGCTCCTCGCCGACATGCTCCAGATCGGCGCGCGGAACATGCAGAACTTCGCGCTGCTCAAGGAGGTCGGGCAGAGCAAGCGCCCGGTCCTCCTGAAGCGCGGGATGATGTCGTCGGTGGAGGAGCTCCTCCTGGCCGCCGAGTTCATCCTCTCGGCCGGAAACCGGCACGTCGTTCTCTGCGAACGCGGGATCCGGACGTTCGAGACCTCCACGCGCAACACCCTCGACCTCGGGGCGGTGCAGGTCCTGAAGTCCCGCACCCACCTCCCCGTCATCGTCGACCCGTCGCACGCGATGGGGGTCGCGGCCTTCGTCGCCCCGATGGCGCGCGCGGCGCTCGCGGCCGGAGCCGACGGGGTGATCGTGGAGGTTCACCCGAGGCCCGCCGAGGCTCCCGGCGACGGCGCGCACGCGCTGACGCCCGACCTGTTCGCCGCGATGATGGGGGACCTGCGCCGCGTCGCACAGGCCCTCGGCGTGAAGATGTGGTGACGTCTCCCGGCCGTCCGGGGGACTTCAATCCCCCCCTTCCGCGAGCGGATGACCCGGAGTCGGCCGGAAGGTATAATCGAAGGTTCGCTCGGCGATCGTTTCGCGTCGCCCGAGGAACCCACAGATGGCCTTGAAGCTCCCCTCCGTCGGAATCGTCTCCCTCGGCTGCCCGAAGAACCTCGTCGACACCGAGGTGATGCTCGGCTACCTGCAGCGCGAGGGGCTGACCCTCGGCGATCCCGACTCGTCGCGGGTCGTCATCGTCAACACCTGCGGGTTCATCGACCAGGCCAAGGAAGAGTCGGTGAACGCGGTCCTCGAGCAGGTCCGGCGCAAGGAAGCCGGGGAGATCGACCGGGTCGTCGTCGCGGGGTGCATGGTCCAGAAGTACGGCGCCGAGCTGGCGGCCGAGATCCCGGAAATAGACCACTTCCTCGGGCTGGACGAGCTGGAGAAGGCGCCGGCCGCGGCGCTCGGCCTCCCGTCGCTTCCGCGCTTCACGTCCAAGCCGCTCGCCACGCGCCTCTACGACGACCTCGCGCCGCGCGTGCTGACGGGACGCCGCGGCTACGCGTACCTGAAGGTGGCCGAGGGGTGCAACAACCCCTGCACGTTCTGCACGATTCCGCAGATGCGGGGCCTCCAGCGGTCCAGGACCGTCGAGTCGCTCGTTCGCGAGGCCCGCTCGCTCGAAGCGCAGGGTGTCGCCGAGCTCGTCCTCATCTCGCAGGACACGACCCGGTACGGGGAGGACGTCGGTCTCGGCCGGGAGGGGCTCTCGACGCTCGTCTCTTCGCTGCTTCGCGAGACGTCGTTCCCCTGGATCCGCTTCCTCTACGCCTACCCGAAGACGCTGCACGAATCGGTCCTCGCGCTCATGGCCGCCGAGCCCCGTTTCGTCTCCTACGTCGACATCCCGCTCCAGCACGTCTCGCGCCGGGTCCTTGCCGGCATGCGCCGCGGCGGCGATCCCGAGAGCTACTCCCGCATGTTCGCCGGGATGCGCGAGGCGGTGCCCGGCATCGCCCTCCGGACGACGTTCATCGTCGGGTTCCCGTCCGAGACGGAGGCCGATTTCGAGGAGCTTCTCGCCTTCGTGAAGGAGGCCGAGCTCGATCACCTCGGCGTCTTCCCCTATTCCCCGGAGCCGGGGTCCGGAGCGGAGGCGCTGGGCGACCCGGTTCCGGCCGAGGTGAAGGCGGAACGCTGCGCGGCCGTCATGAAAGCGCAGCGCGAGATCTCCCGACGCAGGAACCGGGCGCTGAAAGGAAAAGTCCACGAAGCGATCCTCGAAGGGGTCTCCACCGAGTCGGAGCTCCTCCTGGAGGGGCGGCTCAAGCGGCAGGCGCCCGAGATCGACGGGAAGCTCCTGATCAACGACGTCCCCGAAGGATTCGTCCCCCGTCCCGGGGCCGTCGTGAAGGTCCGGGTGACGGAAACCCACGATTACGATCTCGTGGGGCGGATCGTCGCGTGAGCCTCGGCCGGCCGTGAACGTCTACACCGATCCTCTCCGGCGGTCGGACCTCCCGCGCGGGGGCGTCGTGACGATCGGGAACTTCGACGGGGTCCACGTCGGCCACCAGGAGATGCTCCGCCGCGTCGTCGAACGGGCCCGGGAGCTCGACGCGCCGTCGGTCGTCCTCACGTTCGATCCGCACCCGACGAGGGTCCTCCACCCCCAGCGGGCGCCGAAGCTGATCCAGACGCTTCGCCAGCGCGAAGAGGCGATCGCCGCCCTCGGCGTCGACGCCCTCGTCGTCGTCCCCTTCACCCGGGAGTTCGCCGCCCTGCCCGCCGAGGAGTTCGTCCGCGACCTCCTCGGCCGCTCTCTCGGCGCGCGGGAGGTCCACGTCGGCTCCGGCTTCGCCTTCGGCTGCGGGAAGCGGGGCAACGTCTCCCTCCTCGCGCAGCTGGGCGAGGAAGCCGGGATCCGGGTCCTCCCGCTCGATGTCGTCGCCGAAGGGGGAGAGCCGGTCTCGTCGACGCGGGTGCGAACGCTCCTGGACGCGGGAAACGTCTCCGAGGTCCGGCGGCTCCTGGGGCGTCCCTTCGCGATGGAGGGCGTCATCGCGAAGGGAGACCGGATGGGGCGGAAGATCGGCTTCCCGACGATCAACCTCAAGTCGGAGAACGAGCTCTACCCGCGCGACGGCGTCTACGTGACGAAGGTCCTCCTCCGCTCCTTCGAGCGGACCTTCATGTGCGTCACGAACATCGGCCGCAGGCCGACCGTCTACGAGGACTACGCGACGACGGTGGAGTCCTACATCCTCGACTTCTCCTCCGACGTCTACGGCGAGCCGATCCGGCTCATGTTCTTCGAGCGCCTGCGGGAAGAGAAGGTCTTCCCTTCGATGCTCGAGCTGACGGCGCAGATCCGCCGGGACGTCGAGGCGACGCGCCTCTGGCTTCTGTCGCGAGGCGAGGCGTGATCGCGCTCGCAGCCGGCCGCGTCGCGCTGCTGCTCCTGGCCCTCGGTGCGGCGCGCCGGACGCGAGGTGCGAAAGGGGCGGCGGTGGCGGGGCTCGCAGGCGGCGCCGCCCTGTTCGGCGCGGCTGCGCACCCGCTGCCGGAGCCCCTCCTCCTGGGCGTCGGGCTCCTCGTTTCGACTCTCCTCCTGGCGGTTCTCGGAGCGGACCGGCACTCGCCGCTCGCCGGGGAAGCAGCGAGGTCGTCGGCCGCCCTGGCGACGGGCGCCGGCGTCGCGGCCGGTTTCGCCTTCCGGGGTGCGGGCCTGGACGGAGCGCTGCTCGGCGCCTCGTCGGTCGTCGCCGCGCTGTCGGTCTACGGTGCCGAAGGGAGCCGCGCGAACACGGAGGCCGGGTGGAGACGGGGATTCTCCTGGGCGAGCGCCGTCGTGCTCGCGGGGCTCGTGGGAGGGGGACTTCTGGTGCTGGGTGGCTCGCTCCCGCCTCGTTACCGGCTCGCCGGGCCGGCTGTCGGCGCCCTGGTCGGCCTCTTCGCGTGGTTCGTTCCGGTGTTCCTCGAGCACCGGCGGGTCCTGCGCGAGCTTTCCGAGGAGGTGCTCCTGGGAATCCTTCCCGGCGAGGACCTCGCCGTCCTCGTGAATCCGTGGCGGCGGTGGCGGGAGCCGCGATTCGGACGGGCGGACGAGCGGCGGGAATACGTGCGCAGCGCCCTCCTCCTGGCCGTCGCGAGGCAGCAGCAGCGGCGGCGGACGGGCGAGGCGAACCGCCTCCGGCAGCTCGAGGTCCTGGCCTTCCGGACGCGCGTCCGAAGGGTCGTCGAGGGGCGGCTCGCCCGCTATGCCTTCGCAGCAGACGACGCGCCGGTCTGAGCCGGATCTCCCGGCGCGAAAACCTCTTCCTCCGCGCGCCGTATCATCCCGTGGCTTGAGAGTAACCCGGTCCCTCTGGGCGCTCGTTTCGAGCCTCCTCCTTCTTCCCCGGTCCTCCGTCGCCGCTGATCCTCCGTCGGACGAAGGCCCCCGTTTCGTCCTGGGCGCGTCTCTCGCGGCCCTCGAGCCGACGCGAGACCGCGACCTTCGGGAAGCCGAGCTCTTTTACGCCTTCCTGTCGGCGGATTACCGGGTGAAGGGCTGGGGCGCCCGCGTGGAGCTGCGCGGGAGGGAAGGGCTCTTCCGCGACTATTTCCCGGGCTCTATCTGGCTCGAGGAGGGCTACGCCTTCGTCGATACGCCGGCGGGCGAGGTCCGCGTCGGGAAGGTCGGGAGCGTCGGCGGCCTGGCGGACCAGACGTTCGGAGGCGACCTCTTTTCCCTGAACGGCGTCAACCGAAACCCCGACTGGGGCGTCCAGGTCGTCGGAAGCCGGCCCCTCGGCTGGCACTCGCTCGACTGGGCGGCGCGCTGGGCGGGCCGGAACGACCACGTCGCCTGGGAAGAGGAGGGGAAGGGCGTCGAATCCGATCCGAACGCGGCTCTTCGCGATGGCCTTTCGGGCCGGGTCTCCTTCCTCTACAACAAGGGGCTCTGGACCCTTCGGCCGGGCCTGTCGGGAGGCACGGCGCGAATCGTCCCGACGGACGGGCGGCAGGAGTTCCGTCGAAGCGACGCGAGCGCCGACGTGGCGGCCTCCTTCGGGCCGCTGTCGTTCGATTTCCAGTGGCTCTTCCGCTCCGCGGACGAGCCGGCGGCCGGGGAGTACCGCCCCGGGGCGGAGCGGGACGCGCGCGCGTTCAAGAGCGGCCTGCGATTCGAGCTTCCGACCGTCGTCTTCCGCTACACCTACAGCGAGTGGCGCACCTCGGGCGCCGATTCGAACGAGAGGATCCACCAACCCGCGGCCGCCTGGATCGGCTGGAAGGGGATCGAAGCGACGCTCGAATACTCCGCGCGAAGGATCCGGACAGGGGAATCCGTCCGTACCTTCAACGCGTTCTGGTTCGGGCTGGTCGTCCGGTTTCCGTTCGGGACGTCTCCCGGCTCCGTCCGGGGAGTGAAAGGCTGATGAGATGAAGAAGGCCCTGATCGGAGCGGCGGTCGTCGTCGCCGTCGTCGCGGGAGGCGTCCTCCTCCTTTCGAAGGAGAAGGCGAGCGGCCCGAAGTTCCGGAAGGAAAAGGTGACGAAGGGAGAGGTCGTGGCGACCGTCACGGCCACCGGGACCCTTTCGGCGGTCACGACCGTGAAGGTCGGCAGCCAGGTTTCCGGGATCATCGCCAGCCTGCACGCCGACTTCAACTCCGAGGTGAAGAAGGGGCAGCTCCTCGCCGGGCTCGATCCGGCCCCCTTCCAGACCGCGGTGGATCAGAGGCGGGCCGACCTCGAGAGGGCGAAGGTCGAGCTGCGCAACGCGGAGCTCGTCCTTTCCCGCGCCAAGAAGCTCCTGGAGGCGCAGCTGCAGGCGCAGTCGGAATACGACACGGCGATGGCGAACCGCGACGGCGCGGCCGCGGCGGTCGCCCAGTCGGCGGCGGCCCTCCGGCAGGCGGAGACGAACCTCGCCTACACCCGGATCGCCTCGCCGATCGACGGCGTCGTCGTCGATCGGCAGTACGACATCGGGCAGACGGTGGCCGCGTCCTTCCAGGCGCCGACCCTCTTCACGATCGCCCAGGACCTGACGAAGATGCAGGTCCTGACGAACATCGACGAGGCCGATATCGGACGCGTGAAGGAAGGGCAGGAAGCGAACTTCTCCGTCGACGCCTTCCCCGATCGCAAGTTCCGCGGAAAGGTCTCGCAGATCCGTCTCTCGCCGCAGACGGTTCAGAACGTCGTCACCTACCCGGTCCTCCTCGACGTTGCCAACCCCGAGCTGAGGCTGCGGCCCGGGATGACGGCGAACGTCTCGGTGCCGGTGGACCGGCGGGACGACGTCCTGCGCGTGCCGAACGCGGCTCTCAGGTTCCGGCCCGACCCGGCCGATCTCGAGGACGGCGGCAAGACCGCCGCGAAAAAGGACGGGAAGAAGGCTGACGGGAAGCCCGGGGACGAGAAGACGGCCGACGCGGCGGGCGCCCCCTCGGGTGAGGCCTCCGGCCCGGCCGGGTCCGCGCGGGGCGCGGGTGGCGAGCGTGCCGGACGCGGCGGCGGCAACGGCGGCGGTCGCCCCGTTGCCGGTTTCGCCGGCCGACCCGGGGGGGGGCGGCCGGGACCGTCGCGCGAAGCGGACGTTTACGTGGAGCTCCCGACGGGCAAGCTCCGCGCGGTCCACGTGAAGACCGCGCTGACGGACGGAAACGTCACGGCGATCGAGGGCGACGGCCTGAAGGACGGCGACGAGGTCGTCCTCGGCCTGGCGACCGTGAAGGCGATGGGGAGTTCCGGTGGTGGCGGCGGCGGGGCGCGTGGCATGGGGCGGATGTAGGTGGCCGGCCCGACCGTCTCCGAGCCGGTCATCCGGCTCAGCGACCTGACCCGCGTCTACCAGATGGGCGACACCGAGGTCCGCGCCCTCGACGGCGTGTCGCTCGACGTCTCGCCCGGCGAGTTCCTCGCCGTGATGGGGCCGTCCGGCTCGGGGAAGTCGACGTTCATGAACATCGTCGGCTGCCTCGACCGGCCGACCTCGGGGACGTACGTCCTCGAGGGGATGGACGTCTCGACGCTCGACCGGAACGAGCGGGCGGGGATCCGCAACGACAAGATCGGGTTCGTCTTCCAGAGCTTCAATCTCCTCGCGAGAACCTCCGCGCTCGAGAACGTCGAGCTGCCGCTCCTCTACTCCCGAAAGCACAGCCTCTCCGACGCCGAGCAGCTCGTGAAGGCGCGGGGCTGCCTCGCGAGGGTCGGCCTCGCCGAGCGCTGGGACCACACCCCGGCGCAGCTCTCGGGCGGCCAGCAGCAGCGGGTCGCCGTCGCGAGGGCCCTCGTGAACGACCCGTCGATCATGCTCGCCGACGAGCCGACGGGGAACCTCGACTCGAAGACCTCGGACGAGATCATGGGAATCTTCCAGAGCCTCAACGAGGAGGGGAAGACGGTCGTCCTGATCACCCACGAGCACGACATCGCCGAGTACGCCCGGCGCGTCGTCGCCTTCCGCGACGGGCGCATCGTCTCGGACGAGCTCATGAAGAACCGCAGGGCCGCGAAAGGGGCGAAATGACGAAGACGACGAGCATCCTGAAGGTCGCCTTCCGCGCCATGGGGCGGAACAAGATGCGGTCTCTCCTGACGGCCCTCGGCATCATCATCGGCGTCGCCTGCGTCGTCGCGACGATCGGCATCGGCGAGGGGGCCCGGGTCCAGGCCGAATCCCAGCTCCAGTCCCTCGGAACGAACTTCCTGATGATCTTCCCCGGGACGACGACCTCGTCCGGCGCGCGGTCGGGCTGGGGCTCGAACTCGAAGCTCTCCGAGCAGGACGTCGACGCGATCCGGCAGGAGGTCTCGAGCGTCTCCTACGTCTCGGCCTCGATCCGCTCGGTGGCGCAGGTCGTCTACGGGAACCAGAACTGGTCGACGTCGATCCAGGGGGGCGAGGTCGACTGGCCCGCCATTCGTTCGTGGAACGTGGCGGAAGGGCAGTTCTTCACCGACGCCGACAACCGGGCCGCGGCGAAGGTCTGCGTCCTCGGGAGGACGGTGGCGACGACCCTCTTCGGCGACGAGGACCCCATCGGAAAGATGATCCGCATCAAGAACATCCCCTTTCGCGTCGTGGGCGTCCTCGAGGCGAAGGGGGGCTCGATGATGGGCCAGGACCAGGACGACACGGTCATCGCCCCCTACCAGACGGTCCGCAAGAAGATCATGGGAACCACGTCGGTCGGGATGATCATGACCGCCGTTTCGTCCCCGGAACAGGTCACCCAGGCGCAGGAAGAGATCAGCGCCCTGCTGCGCCAGCGGCACAAGCTGAACAAGGCGGCCGGCCAGGAAGACGACTTCATGATCCGGTCGCAGACCGAGATGCTCCAGCAGGCCGAGCAGCAGGCGCGGACGATGGCCGTCCTCCTCTGGTCGATCGCCGGGGTCTCGCTCCTCGTCGGCGGAATCGGGATCATGAACATCATGCTCGTGTCGGTGACCGAGCGGACCCGGGAGATCGGCGTGCGGATGGCGATCGGCGCCAAGGGGGCCGACATTCGCGCCCAGTTCCTCGTCGAGGCCGTCGTCCTCGCGGTGGCCGGGGGGATCCTCGGCATCGGACTCGGAGTCGGCATCCAGCAGGCGGTCGGAAAGTTCGCCGGCTGGCCGGTCCTCGTGAGCACGAGCTCGGTTTCGCTCGCCTTCCTCTTCTCGGCGCTCATCGGCGTCACGTTCGGCTTCTACCCGGCGCTAAAGGCGAGTCAGCTGGATCCCATCGAAGCCCTGCGTTACGAGTAGCGGGGGTCCGGGGGGCCGCGCAACGCTCAGGCCCCCCGGCGAGGGAGGCGCTGAGGTACGAGTGATCTGAAATGGGGGTCCGGGGGGGGCGCGCGTCCCCTCGGGCTCCGGGCTGTTCAGGCCAGCGGCCGCGACCGGCTGCCGACGAACGGGTTGAGCCGCGACTCCTCGGCGATCGTCGTCTCCTCGCCGTGCCCGGGAAGGACGAGGAGGTCGCCGGGAAGCGTCAGGATGCGGGTTTCGATCGACGCGACGAGGTCGTCCCAGGAGCCTCCCGGGAAGTCCGTCCGGCCGACCGAGCGCCGGAAGAGCGTGTCCCCCGAGAAGAGAACCCCTTTTTCGCCCTCGAGACGGAAACAGATGCTCCCGGGCGTGTGACCCGGGGTGTGGAGCACCTCGAGCGAGCCGCCCCCGCAGGCGACGCGGTCGCCGTCGGCGAGCGTGCGGTCGACCGTGCCGGGCGCCTCGACGGGAACGCCGAACATCCGCCCCCAGCGGGCGAGGTCGGCGTAGAGAGCCAGGTCGTTCTCGTGCATCAGGATCGGCGCCCCCGTCTCCCTGGACAGGCGCGCCGACGAGAGACAGTGGTCGAGGTGGGCGTGCGTGTGGACGAGGGCGACTGCGGTGAGGCCGTGCCGGGAGAGAGCTTCGAGAACGCGGTCGGGCTCGCCGCCGGGATCCAGGACGATCGCCGTCCCGGTGGCGGCGTCGGCCACGATGGCGCAGTTGCAGTCGAGAGGCGCGACCGGAAAGGTCTCCACGAGGACGAGTCCCATCGCGGGCGAGTCTGCCACACGTGCGCCGGCGCCCGGCCTACACTCCGGCGTGATGAGCAAGGCCCCCTTCTCCGACTTCCGTTCCGACACCGTCACGCAGCCGACGCCCGCCATGCGCCGGGCCATGGCCGAGGCCGAGGTCGGGGACGACGTCTACGGCGAGGACCCGACGATCGCCCGCCTGGAGGCCCGAACGGCCGAGCTTCTCGGCTTCGAATCGGCCCTTTTCGTCCCGACCGGCTCCATGGGGAACCAGATTTCCCTCCGGGTCCACGGACGCTCCGGCACCGAGGTGATCGTCGAGGAGCGGAGCCACGTCTTCCACTACGAGATGGGGGCGATGGCCGCGCTCTCCGGCCTCCTCCCGCGGCCCGTCGCCGGGCCCGGCGGGCGGATGCCCGTCTCCGGGATTGAAGCCTGGATCCGGCCCGAGTCGGTCTACTACCTTCCGCGCACGTCGGTCGTCTGCCTTGAGAACACCCATAATTTCGCCGGGGGCACCGTCCTGCCCCGGCCGGCCGTCGAAGAGGTTCTCTTCCTCGCCCGGAAGAGGGGGCTGGCGGTCCACCTGGACGGCGCGCGGCTCTGGAACGCCGCCGCGGCCCTCGGGGTGACGGAAGCCTCGCTCGCTCGCGGCCTGGATTCCGTCATGGTCTGCTTCTCGAAGGGTCTCAGGGCACCCGTCGGAAGCGCGGTCGCCGGGTCGAAGGCCTTCGTCGCCGAGGCCCGGCGCGTGAGAAAGCTTTTCGGGGGAGGGATGCGGCAGGCGGGCGTCCTGGCCGCCGCGGCGCTCGTCGCCCTGGAGGAGGAAAGGGGACGGCTGCCGGAGGACCACGCCCGGCTCGCGAGGCTGGCGAGGGAGCTGGCGGGGCTTCGGGGCGTGTCGCTCGACCCGGGGGCGTTCCCGACCAACATCCTCATAGCGGAGCTCGACCCGGGGGTCTACGGCTCCGCGACCGACGCCCTGGCCCGGTTGCGCGAGAGGGGAATCCTCGCCGGGGCGGCGGGTGGGAGCTCCATCCGCCTCGTGACGCACGCCGACGTCGGCGACGCCGACGTCGAGCGGTGCGTCGGGTCGTTCCGGGAGATCTCGGCCGGCGCCTGAGAGGGCTTCCCGGCCGCCGTCAGGCGGCCGGGAGCTTCGCGACGACCTCGATCTCGACCCGGGCCCCGGCCGGGAGGGCCGAGACCTGGACCGTGGAGCGGGCCGGCCGGTGGTCGCCGAAACGGGCGGCGTAGGCGCCGTTCATCTCGGCGAACGATCCCATGTCGAGCAGGAAGACGGTCGTCTTCACGACGTCGTTCAGGCCGCATCCCGCTCCCGCGAGGATCGCGGCGAGGTTGTCGAAGACGCGGTTCGTCTCCTCGGCGATCGTCCCGGAGACGAGCTTCATCGTGGCCGGGTCGAGCGGGACCTGCCCGGCTGTGAAGAGGAATCCCCCGGCGACGATCCCCTGGGCGTAGGGGCCGATGGCCTTCGGGGCGTTTTCGACGGCGATGGTGCGGAGCTCTGTCATCTGCTTGGGTCCCATATGGCGATGTAGGGGAGGTTTCGGTACTTCTCGTCGAGGTCGAGGCCGTAGCCGACGACGAACTCGGGCCCGATGGTGAAGCCGAGGAAGTCGATGGGGAGGTCGGCGTTCTCGGGGAGCTCCTTCTTGAGGAGGGCGGCGATCTTCAGGGAGCGGGGCTGCCGCGTCCCGAGGAGGCCGAGGAGCTTTCGGAGGGTCAGACCGGTGTCGACGATGTCCTCGAAGATGAGGATGTCCCGTCCGGCGATGTCGGACGAGAGGTCCCTCACGAGCTCGAAGTTCCCGGTCGAGGTGGTCCCGGAGTACGACCTCACCTGGAGGAAGTCGACGGCGACCGGGGTCGAAAGGCGCTTCAGGAGGTCGGTGAGGAAGAAGACCGAGCCCTTGAGGACTCCCACGGCCAAGATCTCGCGGCCCTCGTAGGCCGCGTCGATCTCCCTGGCGAGCTCGTCCAGACGGGTCGCGATCTGCTCCTCTGAAATGAGTGTGCGGTCGATCACGGGACGAAACTATAATGCAGGGGCAACTCCGAGAGGTTCAAGTGAGTACGTCGATCGTCGATCTGAAGACTCTTCACGACGCCTATACGCGGCTGACCGAGAAGTTCAAGACTTTCTGGACGTTTCACCAGTTCCTCCAGGGAGTCCACAAGACCTTCTTCGGCGATACGCCCGGCTACCAGATCGACTTCCAGGGGCTGTACGACCAGATCAAGTCCGTGACGACGGTCCTGAACGTCCAGCCCCCCCCGGTCGTCATGGACCAGATCCACCAGCTCGACGGGCGCCTCGACATCGTCTACCGCGCGCTCTCGGCGGACGACGAGAAGATCGCCGCGAGCTGGGTGAGGCGCTTCTTCGAGAAGGTGCGGACGGAGGACGAGAAGCTCCTCCTGGCGATTCTCCGCTTCTACTTCCACGCGCGTCAGGTCTCGCCGGAAGCCCTCGACAAGATGGACTTCCTCGTGACGCTCGTCGGAGCCCGCCGCTCCCTCGACGACGGCCGCTACCTTCCCCGCTTCCCCCAGGAGCTGACCAAGCTCTTCGCGGCCCTTCTCGGGCTCGTGCGCCGGTCGCCGGCGCCGGCGGCGGAGCTGACGGCCGCGGTGAAGGCGCTCGGCCTCATCCGCCAGGACATAGACGGGTGTGACCGATTCGAGGACCTCACGGAGAAGAAGATCCTCGACAGCCTCAGGACCGTCAAGCACAGGCTCGGCCCGGCGTACTACGACACGAACGTCCTCTCGGCCATCCTCGAGGCGAACCTCGCCGCCAAGAACCGGTTCCAGGTCCTCTACCGGAACGAGGAGCGGCGGATCTTCGAGTCGTCCCAGCAGCTCCTCGACATCGAGCGGGAGCTCTCGCGGCGGCCCGAGGTCGCGGATGCCGACCTCCAGGAGGAGTTCCGCAGGTTCCGCCAGTTCAAGGAGGAGTTCGACAAGAACCGGAGCGAAGGGGAGATCCGGCACGGGCAGGTGACCCGCCTCGCCGAGGCGATCGAGCAGCTGATGACCAGGCTCGACACGGGAGGGGAGGCCGCCGGAGAGGCGCTCCCGGAGGTCCTTCCGGTTCTCGAGGAGGAGGAGGACCTCTCCGAGGCGAGGGAGACGATCAGCGGCTACTTCCCGGGAAGGGACACCGTCGCCGCTCCTCCCGAGCCGCCGAAGGCCGCCCGGACGCCTCCCGTATTCCTGTCGGACAGCCTTCTGGGAGAGGGCGCCTCCAAGATCCTCTATTCCGTCGAAATGCTCCGGGTCGGGACCGGCTCCGGCCAGGCCGCGTACGGCACGTCGCTTTCCCGATTCCGCCTCGAGCCGTGGGAAGTGCGGGCGGCCCGGCAGATTCAGTCGGAAGAGCCGGTCTCCGGTCTGGAAGATTCCGTGACGGACTTCCTCTACATCGAAGGGGCGGCCCTGCGGCTGGTGGTCGACGAAATCGCCCAGCGTCTGAAGGCTCCCTCCGGAGAGCCGGCGCTGGCGGGAGATCTCGACAAGGCGGGCGAGTGTCTCGTGCGGGCGCAGGACCTCGACCGCCGGTTCCGGCAGGCTCTCGAGGCGACGGGCCCGGGAGGCCCTCCCGAGCGGCTGAACGAGCTGACGCGCTCGCGCTTCCGTCTCCTTCGCGCCTTCTCGGGCCTGTGGCTCCTCCACAACGCCCGGGTCTCGGGTGCGGAGTAGACCGGGCGGCGAGACGGCGAGGACGCGCCGGATGTCGTAGTCCTGTCGGCGCGGTTTGACCGGGGAGAGGGGCGCGCGGAGAATCGGCGCCCCATGTCCGAAGAGACCCAGTCCCCAGAGCAGAGCCTCGCCGAGCAGGTCGTCAACCGCAGGGCGGCCCGCGACCGGATCGCCGCCCTCGGCCACCCGCTCCACCCGAACCGCTTCCCGGCCACCCACCTCGTCACGGACGTCGTCGAACGCTGGGGCAAGACCGATGCCGCCTCCCTCGAGACCGAGCCCGAGGACGTCCGGCGAGTCGCCGTTCCGGGCCGGATCCTGGCCATACGGAAAATGGGGAAGGCGGTCTTCCTCGACCTTTCCGACGGGAAGACGCGGGTCCAGGCCTACGTCCGCAAGGATGGCGTCGGCGACGGCGGCTGGGCCCTCCTCGAGAACCTCGACCTGGGCGATCACGTCGGCGTGACCGGAACCGTCTTCCGGACCCGCACGGGAGAGCTCTCGGTGAAGGCCGGCGGGCTCGTCTTCCTCGCCAAGTGCCTCCGGCCTCTCCCCGACAAGTGGCACGGACTGACCGACGTCGAGATCAAGTACCGCCAGCGCTACGTCGACCTGATCGTCTCCGAGGAGACGCGGCGGACGTTCGAGGTGCGCGCGCGGGTCGTGTCGTACCTCCGGCGCTTCTTCGATTCCCGCGGCTTCCTCGAGGTCGAGACGCCGATGATGCAGCTGATCGCCGGGGGAGCGGCGGCGCGGCCGTTCGTGACGCACCACAACACCCTCGACGTCGACCTCTACCTGCGCATCGCACCGGAGCTCTACCTCAAGCGGCTCGTCACCGGGGGCTTCCCGAAGGTCTACGAGATCAACAGGAACTTCCGGAACGAGGGGATCTCCACCTCGCACAACCCCGAGTTCACGATGCTCGAGTTCTACACGGCCTACGCCGACGCGCGCGACCAGATGGCGCTGACCGAGGAGTTCCTCGCCGGGGCCGCGCGGGAAATACTCGGAACGACGCAGCTCCCGTGGGGCGAGGAGACGATCTCCTTCGAGGCGCCGTTCCGCAGGCTCTCGATGAAGGCCGCGGTCGTCGAGTACGGTCGCGACGTCCCGGGCGGGCCGATCCGCCCGGAGGAGCTCGAATCGCTCGACGGGCTGAAGGCGGCCGCGACCCGCGCCGGGATCGAAGCGCTCGAGCGGTTCGGCGACGTGCCGGGCAAGCTCCTCGCCGAGCTCTTCGAGACCCTCGCCGAGCCCCACCTCCTCCAGCCGACGTTCGTCGTCGACTACCCGGCGGAGATCTCGCCGCTCGCCAAGACCCGGCCCGACGACCCGAAGACGGCCGATCGATTCGAGCTCTTCGTCGGCCGGATGGAGCTGGCGAACGGCTTCTCCGAGCTGAACGACCCCGACGAGCAGGCGGAGAAGTTCCGCGCGCAGGTGGCCGAACGGACCAGGGGGGACGACGAGGCGATGCTCTACGACGAGGACTACGTCGAAGCGCTCTCCTACGGCATGCCGCCGACGGCGGGGGAGGGGGTCGGAATCGACCGCCTCGCGATGCTCTTCACGAATTCCCGCTCGATCCGCGACGTGATCCTCTTCCCGCTCATGCGGCCGAAGGGAACGGGGCGCTGATCGAGGTCCTTCTCGCCCGGCGCTACCTCCTCGCCTCGCGCCGGGACGCGCAGGTCGGAGTGGTCGCGGCCGCGGCGTTCGTCGGGCTCGTCCTCGGCGTGGGGGCGCTCGTCCTCTCCCTCGCGCTCCTGTCCGGGTTTCAGGCCCACGTCCGCACGCGGCTCGCCGAGGAGGCTCCCCACGTTCTCGTCGCGCCCGCGGGCCGGCCCGATTTCACGGCCGCCGAGGGCGCGGCCGCGAAACTCGCCCTGCTCGACGGAGTCGTCTCGGTGACGCCGGTGGTCCGCGGGCGGGGATGGATCACGGCGCGGGGCCAGGCGGTTCCGGCCGTCCTCGTCGGCCGGGAACAGAGGGACGGGATCCGGCTCGACCCGGCGCAGGCGCGGCAACTGTCGATCCTCGCGGGTGAGGACGTGACGATCGTCTCCTCGCGGACGCGGCTCTCCCCGCTCGGTCCGGTCCCGCTGACGGCTTCGATCCGGGTGACGGAGGTCGCGGCGCTCGCGACGGGGCGAAAGCAGCCCGAGGCGGTCCTGCCGGCCGGGATGGCCCGGAGGCTTTTCGGGCTTCCCGAGGGGGGCGCCACCGGCTTCGAGCTGCGCCTCTCGGACCCGGAGGCCGCGCCGGCCATGGCCCTCGCGGTGAGGGAGGCGCTCGGAGCGGAGACGACCGCCACGACGACGTGGCAGGAAGCGAACCGTCCGCTGCTCCTGGCGCTTCGGCTCGAGAGGGTCGCCATCTTCGCCACGGTCTTCCTCGTCGTGATCGTCGCGGGCCTGAATCTCGCGGCGACCTCGGCGGTCCTGGCCGCGACCCGCCGGGGCGACGCGGCCGTCCTGACCGTCCTCGGGGCGAGCCCGCGGCTCCTCGGCCGCATCTTCCTCTTCGCCGGGCTCCTCCTCGGGTTCGCCGGGACCCTCGCCGGCCTCGGGCTGGGGTTCGTCCTCGCCGTCGTCCTCGACGCAACCCACGCCATACCGCTTCCGGCCGAGCTCTTCGCGCTCGCGCACGTCCCTTTCCGTCCCGCGGCGCGGGACCTCCTCGCCGTCGGGGCCTTCTCGCTCGTCTGGTCGTTCGTTTCGTCGTTCGTTCCGGCCCGCATGGCCGCGCGCGTCGACGTGACGGAGGCGCTCCGTGCCGGGTGAGCCGCTTCTCGTCGCCGAGTCGCTCGCCCGGGGGTTCGGCGAGGGCGAGGGGCGCCTCGAGCTCTTTTCCGCTCTCTCCCTGACGCTCGGAGCTGGTGAGGCCGTCGCGATCGTCGGGCCCTCGGGCTGCGGCAAGTCGTCCCTGCTGCACCTTCTCGCAGGCCTCGACCGGCCGGACGCCGGGCGCGTCCTCGTCGACGGGAAGGACTGGGCGTCGCTTGCCCCCGAGCCGAAGGCGAGGTGGAGGGGAGAGGCCGTCGGGTTCGTCTTCCAGATGCACCACCTGCTGCCGGAGCTGACGGCGGAAGAGAACGTCGCCCTGCCTCTCTTACTGGCGGGGGTGGCGGATTCCGCGGCGCGCGCCCAGGCCCGCGAGCTCCTCGCCAGGGTCGGCCTCGTCAGGCAGGCCACGAGTCTGCCGCGGATCCTCTCCGGGGGGGAGCGTCAGCGCGTCGCCATCGCGCGGGCCGTCGTCCGTCGGCCCCGACTCCTCCTCTGCGACGAGCCGACCGGAAGCCTCGACGCCGCGCACGCGGCGGACGTTCTCGACCTCCTCCTCGGAACGGCGCGCGAGCGCGCGGGAGCCCTCCTGCTGGTGACCCACGACCCGGGCGTCGCCGCGCGCTGCGGCACCGTTCTGACGCTCTCGTCCGGCGGCCTCGTGCCCGCCTGACCTGCCCTGGGGCCGGCAACCCGTATGCTACGATCCGGGACGGTTGAAGTCCGCTTTCCGAGCGGTCTTTGCCGAGGTCGAGCCATGTTCGAAAAGTACAACGAGAAAGCCCGCCGCGCCCTCTTTTTCGCCCGGTACGAGGCCTCGAAGCTCGGCTCGAAGGTGATCGAGTCCGAGCACATCCTCCTCGGCATCCTGCGGGAAGGGGAGGACGTGACGAGGGAGATATTCACCCGCTTCAACGTGAAGCCGGACGACGTCCGCCGCGAGATCGAGGGGGACCGCGTCTTCGCGGAGCGTGTGTCGTCCTCCCAGGAGCTGCCGCTCTCGGAGGAGTCGAAGAAGATCCTCGCCTACGCCTCGCACGAGGCGGAATCGATGATGCACCCCTACGTCGGGACGGAGCACCTGCTCATCGGCATCCTCCGGGTCGACCCGTGCGTCGCCTCCCGGCTCCTCGCCGGGCACGGCTTCAACCTCTACGGCGTGCGGGAGGAGGCGATCGCCCTCATCAAGGAGCGCGAGGCCTCCAAGCAGAAGAAGGAGCTCCCGTTCCTGGCCGAGTACGCGCGCGACCTGACCGCGCTCGCCGCCCAGGGGACGTTCGACCCGCTCGTCGGCCGCGACAAGGAAGTCGAGAGGATCATCCAGATCCTCTCGCGGCGGACGAAGAACAACCCGATCCTCCTCGGCGAGCCCGGCGTCGGGAAGACGGCCATCGTCGAGGGCCTCGCCCAGCGGATCATCGAAGGGGCGGTCCCGCTCTTCCTGGCGAACAAGAAGATCCTCGCGATGGACCTCTCCCTCATCGTGGCCGGGACCAAGTACCGCGGCCAGTTCGAGGAGCGGCTGAAGGGGATCCTGAAGGAGCTCCGGGAGAACCAGGACCTCATCATCTTCATCGACGAGATCCACTCCCTCATCGGCGCGGGCTCGGCGGAGGGGTCGCTCGACGCGGCGAACATCCTCAAGCCGGCGCTCTCGAGGGGAGAGATCGCCTGCATCGGCGCCACGACGATGAAGGAGTACCGCAAGTACATCGAGAAGGACCGGTCGCTCCTCCGGCGCTTCCAGGCGGTCACGGTGAACCCGCCGAACGAGGAGGAGACGCTCGAGATCCTCGAGGGGATCCGCGAGCGGTACGAGAGGTTCCACCGCGTCCGCTACTCGCCCGACGCGGTGAAGGCCGCCGTCTACCAGTCGAGCCGGTACATCCCCGACCGCTTCTTCCCCGACAAGGCGATCGACCTCCTCGACGAGGCGGGCGCCAAGGTGAAGCTCCGGATGACGGCGGACACCCAGAACCTGCGCCGCCTCGAGAACGAGACCCGCCAGATCGTCAAGGAGATGAAGAAGGCGATCTCCGAGAAGGACTTCGAGCACGCGGTCTCGCTCCGCGAGCGCGAGGTCGAGATCAAGGAGGAGATCGAGCGGACGCGCGGCGCCCAGCTCGACGAGAGCTCCTTCACCGAGGTCGTCCGGGGGGACATCGAGGAGATCATCGCGAGCTGGACCGGGATCCCGGTCACCTCGATCCAGGTCGAGGAGGCCGAGAAGCTCCTCAACATGGAGACGACGCTCCGCAGGCGCGTCATCGGCCAGGACCGGGCCATCGACGCGATCTCCAGGGCGATCCGCCGCTCCCGCCTCGGGGTGAAGAACCCGAACCGCCCGATGGGATCGTTCATCTTCCTCGGGCCGTCGGGCGTCGGCAAGACCGAGGTCGCCCGGCGCATCGCGGAGTTCCTCTTCGACCACCAGAAGGCGCTCGTCCGCTTCGACATGTCGGAATACATGGAGAAGCACGCCGTTTCCAAGCTGATCGGCTCTCCTCCCGGCTACGTCGGGCACGAGGAAGGCGGGCAGCTCACGGAGCGGATCCGCAGGCAGCCCTACTCCGTCATCCTCCTCGACGAGATCGAGAAGGCCCACCCCGACATCGCGAACCTCCTCCTGCAGATCCTGGAGGATGGCCAGCTGACCGACGCCTACGGGAACACGGTCGACTTCAAGAACACGCTCATCATCATGACGTCCAACATCGGAACGAAGTTCCTGGTCAACCAGGCGCGGGTGGGCTTCGGCGACGGCAAGAACGCCCCTCCGGCCCGCGAGGTCGAGGAGATGGTCCTCAAGGAGCTCCGGCGGGAGTTCTCGCCCGAGTTCACGAACCGGCTCGACGAGGTCATCGTCTTCAACCCGCTCTCGACGGAGAACCTCCGGGCGATCTGCCGTCTCCTGCTCGACGACGTCGCTGAGACGCTGAAGCATCGCGGCCTCGAGCTCGTGGCAGACCAGATGGCCGTGGACTGGCTCCTCTCGATGTCGGGACAGGATGCCCACTCGGGAGCCCGGCCGCTCCGGCGGACGATCCAGCGACACGTGGAGGATGCGGTATCCGAATTGCTTATCGGCGCCCGGGAGCAGCTTGAGTGCCTGGAAGTGACAGTGATCGACAACGATTTGAAGGTTCTCGTCCGCTCGTCGGCTGCGATCGTGCCCGGGCGGTAAGGCACGTGAGGGAACGACACCTCCAGGCCGCGCCGGCCGGCGCCGGTCAGGCTCCGTCCGCGGCATTCCCGGCCTGCCGTCCCTTTCGACCGGCCGTTCTGGCGCTGGTCGGTCTGCTCGCCTGCCCGTCTCCGGGCCTGGCCCAGACCGAGCCTTCGCCTGCACCCACCCCTCCGCCCGCCACGCTCGACCTCCGGCCGGGCGGGCTCGCCCCGTCGACCTCCCCCCTGGCGGGGGCTCTCCCCTCGACTCCCGTTCTGAGTACGACGGCGGCCGGGGCCTCCGAGCGAATCGCCGAGATCGTCGTGCGGGGCGGAAAGACCGTCACCGGCGAGACGATCGGCTTCTACCTCGGAGTCAAGGTCGGCGACCCCTACGAGGCCGGCTCGCTGCGCCGGACGTTCCAGAAGCTCTGGGATTCGGGTCTCTTCGAGGACATCAGCCTCGAGACGGAGACGGTCGCGGGGGGAGTCCGGCTCGTCGCCGTCGTCGTGGAGAGGCCCCGGGTCTCCGACCTGGAGTTTCGCGGCAACAAGAAGCTGACGACCTCCCAGCTGAAAGACAAGCTCAAGGAGGGGAAGGTCGAGATCCGGGTCGGAGCGCCCGTCTCGCTCCGCGACGTCTCAAAGGGGAAGTCCGTCCTCATCGACGCCTACCGCGCCGAGGGGTTCCGCTCGGCGGCCGTCGACACGCTCCTCGAGCCGATGGGCGAGAACGAGCGCCGCGTCGTCTTCCTCGTCGACGAGGGGGACAAGATCAAGATCGAGTCGATCGACTTCGTCGGGAACTCCGTCGTCACGAACGGCCGACTCTCCCGCGCGATGAAGAAGACCCGCGAGTCGAACTTCTACCAGTTCTGGGACTCGAAGGACGTCTACAACCAGGCGAGCTACGAGGAAGACGTCGAGTCGATCAAGAAGGTCTACCAGAACGCCGGCTACAAGGACGTCGTCGTGAAGGACCCGGTGATCGAGACCTTCGTCGTCAATCCTCAGGAGAGGCGCCCGGAGAAGGTCAAGCGGCGCGCCCGGATCAGGATTCCCCTCGTCGAAGGAGAGCGGTACTACTTCGGCGACCTGAAGATCGAGGGGACGACGGTCTTCCCGCCCGATCGCCTCCTGCGGTTCTTCCCCTGGCAGCCGGGAAAGCCCCTGAGCCGCGCCGTCCTCGCGGACGGCATGAAAGTCCTCGACGAGCTCTATCGGGGCCGTGGGTACATCTACGCCTTCATGAACCCCGAGTACGCCGAGCGGCCGGGCAAGGGGAACCTCGTCGACGTCACGATTCACGTGACGGAGGGCGACCAGTTCCGGGTCGGGCGCGTCGAGTTCATCGGGAACAAGACGACGAAGGACAAGGTCCTGCGCCGCGAGCTCCAGCTCTTCGAGGGCGACGTCCTCGACATGGAGTCCTTCAAGAAGGGGCTCTTCAAGATCACCCAGCTCGGCTACTTCAAGATCGAGGAAGACCCCGAATTCAAGGTGGACCCGGAGAAGAAAGCCGTCGACGTCACGATCAAGGGGGTCGACACGAACCGGAACGAGATCCAGTTCGGGGCCGGCTACTCCCAGCTCGACGGGATCTTCGGGCAGTTCCAGTTCTCCACCCGCAACTTCCTCGGGCGCGGAGACACGATCGGCATCCAGTTCCAGCGAGGCGGCTACTCGAACTATTTCGACCTGTCGTTCGTCGAGCCGTGGTTCCTCGACAAGCGGATGTCCATCGGCGGCTCGATCTTCAATCGCTCGCTGCAGTACGCCGACGTCGACCAGGAGTCCAGGGGGCTCAACGCTTCCATCGGGCTCGGCCTGGGCCTCTTCGACGGCCTCTCGTTCTTCTACAGCTACACCGACACCAAGAGCCGCTACGAAGTCTTCCCGGCGCCCGCCCCCCCCGGCGCGGGCATCCCTCCCGCGGCCTATACCGACTACATCGGGCGGACGTCGGCAGTGGCCCCGGGCTACAGGTACGACAGCCGGAACGACCCGTTCGATCCGACGCGCGGCCGGCGGTTCGGCCTGTCGATGACCGTCGCCGGCGGCCCGCTCGGTGGGGACTTCTCCTTCGTCAAGCCCGTCGGGAACGCGACCATCTACTACAACCTGAACCGCAAGTCGCACCTGGCCGTCAACGTCGAAGGGGGGCTCGTCCGCCCCTACGACGGCAAGGAGATTCCGATCTTCGAACGCTTCCGGATCGGCGGTGACCGTTCCGTTCGCGGCTTCGGGTACGGGAGCATCTACCCGCTCGACGAGAACGACAAGGCGTACTTCAACGATCAGGGGGCGCTCCTCGGAGGAGACAAGTACCTCGTCATGAACCTGGAGGCGGTCTACTACGTCGCCGGGCCGCTGAAGCTCGTCGTCTTCTTCGACGCGGGGAACGCCTGGCTCGAGGGCCAGAGCGCCAAACCGCTGGAGATGCGTGCTTCGACGGGCGCGGAGCTCCGGATGTTCCTGCCGATCTTCCAGGCGCCGCTCCGCTTCATCTACGGCATCAACCTGGACCCGAAGGTCATCAAGGGATACAGCGGGAATCCGATCATTTACGAGAAGAGCAGCGACTTCCAGTTCTCCATCGGCACGACCTTCTAGTCGAAGGGGCACCCGGACCGCGGGGCTCCGACGCTCATTTTTCCCGGCCCCGGCGCCGGACGCTTCCCCCGGAATACCAGGCACCCCGTCGTCACGGGCACGTGCAGTAGAATCGCGCGCCCGCCGGAAGGCCTCCGGCGGCGCCAGACATGAAAAAGGAGTCACGTAGATGATCGGGAATCGGTTGATCGTCGCGGGTGCGGTCGCGACGGCCGCTCTGCTCGCCCTCCCCGCCACGGCCCAGAAGGTGGGAGTCATCGAAGTCCAGCGGATCGTCCAGGAATCCGCGGTCGGCAAGGAAAGCGTCGCCCGGATCCAGAAGATCCAGGGTGCCAAGCAGGAAGACCTGACGAAGCGCCAGAGCGACCTCAGGGACCTCGAGAAGAAGATCCAGGAGCAGGGCAAGTCGCTGTCCGACGAGGCGATGGAGAAGCTCCAGAAGGACTACCAGGCCAAGGCGCTGGACCTCAAGCGCTTCCAGGACGACGCCCAGCGGGAGCTCGAAGAGCTCCAGCGCAAGGAGCTCGGCGAGCTCGAGCGCCGGGTCCTGCCCGTGATCGAGGCGGTTTCCAAGGAGCTCGGCTACTCGCTCGTTTTCAACAAGTTCCAGAGCGGGCTGCTTCACGCGGAGCCGGGCGTCGACATCACCGACGCCGTGATCCAGAAGTTCAACACCGCCATTGCGGCCGCACCGAAGACCGACGCCAAGCCGGCGCCGGCGGCCCCTGCCCCGGCCCCCAAGAAGTAAGGGGCGGATGGCTGGTCTTCCCGCAGCGACGACCGCCGCCGAGCTGGCGGAAGCCTGCCGGGGGCGGCTCGTCGGGGATGGAACCGTCGTCGTCGAAGGGGTGAGGTCGCTCGAAACGGCGGGACCTCGCGACCTCTCCTTCGCCGCCGACGGAAAAGCCGAAGGTCCGGCCGCCGCATCGGCGGCCGGGGTTCTTCTCGTGAGGTCCGCCCGGGAGTTTCCGGGACGGACCGTGATCGAGGTGCCGAGCCCCTCCACGGCCCTCGCCGTCCTGCTCGCCCACGCGTTCCCGCGCCGGTCGGCGCGGGCGGGCACTCACCCGACGGCGATCGTCGACCCTGAGGCGCAGGTCGCCCCGGGAGCCGAAGTGGGGCCGTACGCCGTGGTCGGAGTGGGCTCGGTGGTGGAGGACGGCGCGATCCTGGAAGCGCACACCGTCGTCGGACGTCGATGCCGGATCGGCTGCGGCGCCTGGCTTCACCCTCACGTGGTCCTCTACGACGACGTCTCGGTCGGACCGCGCGCGGAGGTCCACTCCGGGGCGGTCCTCGGCGCCGACGGCTTCGGGTACGCGCCCGGTCCGGCGGGCCTTCTGAAGATCCCCCAGGTCGGGAGCGTCGAGGTCGGGGCCGACGCCGAGATCGGCGCCAACACGTGCGTGGATCGGGCCACCCTCGAAACGACCCGCGTGGGAGACGGCACGAAGATCGACGACCTCGTCATGATCGGACACAACTGCGACGTCGGCAGGCACGTCGTGCTCTGCGGCCAGGTGGGCCTCGCGGGATCGACGACGGTCGGGGACCAGGCCGTTCTCGGAGGCCAGACCGGCACCATCGGGCACGTCAGGATCGGGAAAGGCGCCAGAGTGGGGGGACAGACGGGGGTGAGCTCCGACATCCCGGACGGCGGAACGAGCTTCGGCACTCCCCACATGCCCCACCGGCAGACCCTGCGCGTCAACGCCGAGCTAAAGCGCCTCCCCGAAACGGCGCGTCTCGTCCGCGATCTCGCGAAGGCCGCGGGCAGGACGGAAATGGCATCGCCGGCGGAGAAGGCCGGGATGACGGAGAGGACCACAGAGTTCGCGTCAGAGGTGAAGCGATGAGCTCGGAGGCGGGGACGACCGGGCTCGGCATCCGCGACATCCTCCGGGTCCTCCCGCACCGGTACCCGTTCCTCCTCGTCGACCGGATACTGGAGGTCGAGCCGGGGAAGAAGGTCGTCGGGCTGAAGAACGTGACCTTCAACGAGGAGTTCTTCCAGGGCCACTTCCCGGGTAACCCGGTCATGCCCGGCGTCCTCCTCGTCGAGGCGATGGCCCAGGTCGGCGCCTTCATGCTCATTGCGGCGACCGACGATCCGTCCCGGAGGCAGCTCCGCCTGACGGGTCTGGACGCCGTGAGGTTCCGGCGTCCGGTCGTTCCCGGTGACCAGGTCCTCTTCACCGTCGAGTTCGTCGCGGCGAAGAGGTCGATCGTCAAGGTCCGTGGTGAGGCGCGTGTGGACGGGCACCTCTGCGCCGAAGCGGAAATCATGAGCCTGATCCAGGATTGCGGGCCCGAGGAGCGAGGCTGAATGCCGATCCACGCCACAGCGGTCGTACACGAATCCGCGTCGGTTCACCCCGAGTCCGAGATCGGGCCGTACGCCGTCATCGGCGACGCGGTCGTCATCGGAGCCCGGACCCGGGTCGGCGCTCACGCGATCGTCGAAGGTCCGACGGTCCTCGGAGAGGACAACGTCGTCCATCCCCATGCCGCCCTCGGAGGTCCGCCACAGGACCTCAAGTACGCGGGGGAGCCGACCCGGCTCGTCGTCGGCAGCCGGAACGTCTTCCGGGAGTTCATGACGGCCCACCGTGGCACGGTGACGGGCCACGCGGTGACCGTCATCGGCGACGACAACCTCTTCATGGCCTATTCGCACGTCGCCCACGACTGCGTCGTCGGGAACCGGACGGTCTTCGCGAACTCGGCGTCCCTCTCGGGCCACGTCGTCGTCGAGGACGACGTCATCCTCGGGGGCTTCGTCGCCGTCAGGCAGTTCTGCCGTGTCGGGAGGTTCTCGTACGTCGGGGGATGACGCCGGTGAACAAGGACGTCCTCCCCTTCACCTGGACCTCCAGCGACCGGGATACGAAGGCCTACAAGATCAACGGAGTCGGGCTCTCCCAAAAAGGCTACTCCGCCGAGCGCGTCGCCTCCCTCCAGAAGGCCTACCGGATCCTCCACCGCAATCGGCACGACCACGCAGCGGTGCTGGCGGGGCTCGGCGAGCTCGCCGAATCGGCACCGGACGTCAGGGTCCTGCTCGACTTCATCACGAGCTCGAAGGCCGGAATCCACGGGGCGTAGTGGACAGGGGAAACCCGGACCGCCGGGTTTCCCCCCGTACCCCCCTTCCGCGCGGAGAGGCAGCTCGCTTCTCTCGCGTGAAGTGGAGGGAATACCGGACCCCGCGTGGTTGGCCGGCCGCGTGGTTATATAGTAGAAAATCAAGACCTGACCCCGTGCGTCCGCGTCGCTCGAGTGAAGTAGAGGGAATACCGGACCCCCGCGGTGGGGGGGGGTGTTCCGCGAGCACGTGGGTGCCCCGCACGGCTCCGCGAGCAGGCCGCCGGATCGCGACCACGGTGACGAGCAGTGGAGGAGTTTGCGCTCGCCCGGCGGCCCGCGGAGTGAGCCGATGCGGGTCGCGCGCGCGCGCTCGCCGTGGACACCCCTCCCCCCGCGACTCGTGCGGCACGGTGAAGCGGACTGGCGCGTTCCCCGGTCCCCGGTTCATCCGGCTCCACGGTTCTCTCGCGCACGGCGCGGTGACGAGAAAAGGGGCCGCTTGCGCGGCCCCTTGGGGTTTCCCGGGAGTTTCCTGGGGTGCTCAGACGGCGTCGGCGTCGGCCTTGTGGAGCACCTTGGCGCGCTCGGCGATGAGCTTCTCCTGGAGCGGGCGGGGGAGCTCCTCGTAGTGGGAGACCTCCATCGTGAAGGATCCCCGGCCCTGGGTGAGGGAGCGGAGAACGGCGGAGTAGGAGAGCATCTCCGAGAGCGGGACCTCGGCCTTGACGATGGCGTCGTCGCCGATCTGGTCCATTCCCGACGGGCGCCCGCGGCGGCTCGTCAGGTCTCCCATGAGGTCGCCCATGTACTCCTGCGGCGCCCTCACGCCGACCTTCATGATCGGCTCGAGGATCGTCGGCTTCGCCTTCTCCATCGCGTCCTTGAACGCGAGCGAGCCGGCGATCTTGAAGGCCATCTCCGACGAGTCGACGTCGTGGTACTGGCCGTCGAAGAGCTCCACGCGGAAGTCGACCATCGGGTAGCCGGCGAGATAGCCCTTCTTGCGGGTGTCCTGGATCCCCTTCTCGACGGCGGGAATGTAGTTCCGCGGGATCGATCCGCCGAAGATGTCGTCGACGAACTCGAAGTCGCTTCCGCGCGGGAGCGGCTTGACCCGGATCTTGCAGTCGGCGAACTGCCCGTGGCCGCCCGTCTGCTTCTTGTGGCGTCCGTGCGCCTCGGCGGCCCGCGTGATCGTCTCGCGGTAGGGGACCTTCGGCGGGTGGAGGATGACCTCGACGTTCGACTTCCGCTTCATGCGGGCGACGGCGATCTCGACGTGGAGCTGGCCGGCGCCCGAGAGGAGCAGCTCGCTCGTGTCGGCGTCGCGGTGGAACTTCAGGGACGGGTCTTCCTCGGTGAGCTTGGCCAGGGCGATGGAGATCTTGTCCTCGTCTCCCTTGGACTTGGGCTCGATGGAGAAGGAGATCGCCGGCTCGGGGATCACGACGGCCGGGAAGCGGTACGGCTTCTCCTTGGCGGAGAGCGTGTCGTTCGTGAGGGTTTCCTTGAGCTTGGCGACGACCCCGATGTCCCCGGCGGGGATCTCGGGTACGGTGTTCATCTGCTTGCCGAGCGGCGAGAAGACCGGGCCGAAGCGCTCGGCGACCTCGCGGGTGGCGTTCCAGTAGGTGCCGTCGGCCTTGATCGTGCCGGAGTGGACCCGGAAGAGCGTCAGGCGGCCCGTGAAGGGGTCGGAGATCGTCTTGAAGACGATCGCGGCCACGGGGCCGTTCGGATCGCAGCCGAGGACGTCGGTCTTGCCGTCCTTGCCGGTGGCCGCAGCAGGGAAGGAGTCGGCGCCGGGGAGCAGGTCGACGATCTCGTCGAGGATCTTCTCCACGCCCCGCTCGTGGTCGCCGGCCGCCGCGAAGAGGACCGGAACGATCTTCCGGTCCCGGATCGCCTTGCGCAGGGCCGGGAGCATCTGCTCTTCGGTCAGGTTGCCCTGGCTGAAGAAGGTCTCCATGAGGGTGTCGTCCCCCTCGGCGACCATCTCGACGAGAGCCTCGTGCAGCGTCGCCGCGTCGCCGGCGAACTCGTCGGGGGTCGGCCCTTCGACGGTCTTGCCGGAGTCGTCCGTGAGGAACGCTTTCATCCCGATGAGGTCGATCGCCCCGCGGAAGCCCTTCTCCTTGCCGATGGGCGCCTCGACGCAGACGCAGGAGCGGCCGAACTTCGTCTGGAGCTGGTCCATCACGCGGCCGCCGTCGGCGTTCTCGCGGTCCATCCGGTTGACGACGATCATCTTCGGCAGACCGAACTCCTCGGCCACCTGCCACGCCTTCTCGGTCTGGACCTCGACGCCGGCGACGGCGTCGACGACGATGATGGCCGCGTCCGCGGCGCGCATCGCGCAGATCATCTCCGCCGTGAAGATGCCGTAGCCCGGCGTGTCGAGCAGGTTGATCTTGTGCTTCTTCCACTCGAGCGCCGCCACCGCGAGGCCGATCGAGATCTTCCGTTCGATCTCTTCGGGATCGAAATCGGTCGGCGCCGAGCCGTCGTCGACGCGACCGAAGCGGTTGACCGCGCCCGCCTCGTGAAGAAGCGCCGAGACGAGGGTCGTCTTCCCGACGCCGTTGTGGCCGGCTATGGCCACGTTACGAATGGCGGTTGCGGGATACTGTTTCATGCTGTTTCCCCCTTGGCCGGGTCTCTCAAAAGGCCTGCATTATAGGGATCTATGGCGCTTCCTCGAAGCAATGTCTCCATTCCGGGAGCCGGGTTGCCGGAGGGAGCCTCGAGACTCGGAGAGGGTGCGTTGACACCCTGTTTCACAGAGCCCTAAACTGCACTCCACCGGGTTCAGCCCGGCATCTCATTGCCGCAGTCGCGAACGGGAGGACCTCTGCCGAGCGTATCCGGTGCGTCCCCCTCGGGCATTCCGAAGAGGTTCGGTCGCTACGAGGTGAACCGAGAGCTTGGAAAAGGCGCGATGGGCGTCGTCTACCTCGGTCGCGACCCCGTCATCGGCCGGCTCGTCGCGTTGAAGACGATCCGCGCCGTCAGCGAGGACGACGTCGAGCAGCGCGAGTTCCAGGAGCGTTTCCTGCGCGAGGCCCAGGCGGCGGGCATCCTCTCCCACCCGAACATCGTCACGGTGCACGACGTCGGGGAAGACTCCTCGACCGAGACGTCGTTCATCGCGATGGAGTACGTCGAGGGCAAGAACCTCAAGCAGCTCCTCTCCGAGAAGACGCCGTACTCGGCAGAGCGCACGGCCGAGATCGTCGGCCAGGTCGGCGAGGCCCTCGACTACGCCCACCGCCGCGGCATCGTCCACCGGGACGTCAAGCCGGCAAACATCATCATCACGCCCGAGGGCCAGGTGAAGATCACCGACTTCGGGATCGCCAAGACCGAGAAGTCGAACCTCACCACCACCGGTCAGTTCCTCGGGACGCCGAACTACATGTCGCCCGAGCAGGTGACGGGCGACGCCGTCGACGGCCGGAGCGACCTCTTCTCCCTCGGCGTGGTCCTCTACGAGCTCCTGACGCGGAAGAAGCCCTTCACGGCCGACAACCTCACGTCGATCTCCTACAAGATCGTCCACGAGCAGTTCGTTCCGCCCGAGACGTACGACGCCGGAATTCCCCCGGAGTTCACGGCGATCCTCGGCAAGGCCCTTTCGAAGGACCCGGCCGAGAGGTTCCAGCGCGGGAACGACTTCGCTCTCGCCCTTTACGAGTTCAAGGCGCGCGAGGAAGAGCGGCAGATGCTCCGCGACCTCGGACAGATGGTGGCCGAGGCCGAGAAGCTCGGCTCGGTGGCCGCGGTCACCGCGCCCCCGTCCCCGCTTCCCCAGCCCGCGGCGCCGGCTCCGCCCGCGCCCTCGCCGGTCGTCGGGCGCTCCCCCTTCGACATTCTCGGATCCGCACCGGCGCCGTCCGCTCCGGGCGCGCCGTCGAGGACGAGCTCGCGACACGCGAGGTCGCCCGGCCCCTCCCCGCCACGGCCTACGTGGCCCCGCGTGACGCGGGGACGGCGGCGAGGACGGAGTCGCCTTTCAGCGGGGCCTCGGAGAGCTGGCAGCTCGACGAACCGACCCGCTCGAAGAAGGCCGCGCCCGTGCCGCCTCCCGTCCCGCTTCCCCAGGACGACCTGGCCGACGTCGATGCCTCGATGCCCGGCCCCGAGGTGGTCGAGCCCACCGCCGTGCGTTCCCGCGGCCTCGCGGTCTCCCCGCTCGACGCCGTCCCGTCCGCGCCCGGGCTCTCCGCGGACCGCCCGGACGGTGCCACCGAGATCATCCAGCTGGGGGGACTGGCCGGGTTTGCGCCCGCCGCGAGCGGCGGCGATCGGCCGACGGAGATCCTGACGGCGATTCCGCCGCCCGCCTCCTACTCTCACGTCCCCCCTGTCCCCGTACCCGTCGTCCCTTCACCCGTCCAGATGCCGCAGGCAGGGGATCGGCCGACCGAGATCCTCGCGGCCATTCCACCGCCCGCTCCCGTGCCGGTCGTCCCGGTCCCGGTCGCCGCTCCCGCTCCGCCGGCGTTCGTCGACCGGCCGACGGAGATCCTCCAGGCGATTCCCCCGCCGACGGACAAGGCCGAGAAGAAGGACGAGCAGGCGCCGTCTCCGGAGCGGATTCCCGCTCCCCGACCGGTGCCCGCCGTGCCCCCGGTCCCTCCCGCGACCCCGTCCGACCGGCCGACCGAGATCCTGAGGAGCCCGTTTCCGCCGCCCGTCTCCGTCTCCCAGGAGCCGCAGTCCGGCTATGTCGACGAGGATCGTGCGACCGAGCGAATCGTGGATGCGATGAAGCTCGTGGCCGCCGGCGCGCCGGCCCAGAAGCCTGTCTCGCGGCCAGCCCCGCCGCCCGTCGCTCCGCAACCCAGGCCTCAGGCTTCCCCGGAGCCCCCGAGGAAACCGGCCTCCTCCGCGACGCATCGCGCCCCGGCTCCCGCGAAGCCCTCCGCTCCGACGCCGATCCCGACCGTCGAGCTCGCCCCGATACCGGAAGCACCGCAGAAGCCTGAGGCCCCGCCGCCGGCACTCATGAAGCGGTCGGTCAACGGATTGTTCGTCGCGCTGATCCTCGGCCTCGTTCTGGTGGCCGCTGGCGTCACCGCCGGGCTCCTGTTGTCGAAGAAGGCGAAGATCGAGGCGCAGGCGGCCGTCGACGAGGACCGGGAGCGAGAGGTGAAGGAGCTCAAGGCCCTCATGGAAGACGGGAGCCGCCTTCTCGCCGGGGGAAGCGCCACCCAGGCCGTGGAGAAGTTCCGGGAGGTCATCCGCCGCAAGCCCGACTCGGCCGCCGCTCGCGAAGGGCTGGAGCGCGCCGAAGAGCAGGCGCGGATGACCCAGGCGGGCGAAGAGCGTTCCAGGGAGGTCGAGACGCGGCTCGGCGCGGCCCGCGAGGCCGCCGAGAACGGACAGTTCGACCGGGCGCTCGACGAGCTTTCCGCAGCCCTTCTGCTCCAGCCCGACAACGCCGACGCGCTCTCGATCCGTGACTCCGTGAAGGCCGCGAAAGCCGAGAAGGCCGCCGCGGACAAGAAGGCGGCGTCGGACCTCGAGAAGAAGAAGAGGCCCACACCGGTTCCGACCCCCGTCCGCGTCGTCAAGCCCGTCGTGCCGGTCGAGCAGCCGAAGCCGCCCACGCCGACGCCAGCGACCGCGCGGATCCGGATCGTCTTCCAGAGCCCCGCGCCCGAGGGGTACGTGATGATCCGTCGCGACGACAAGGAAGTCTTCCGTCGCCAGTTCGATTTCGGCCGGAAGAGCTCGGGCGGCCTCGTCGAGGGGACCATCGAGGTGCCCTCGGGGCCCGCGAACTTCAAGGCGTGGGCGATCCCGACGGACAGGTCGTTCAACGGATACGAGCCGGTCGACCTCGTCGTACCCGGCGGAGAGACCCGCACGCTCGTGCTCGAGCTGAATGCGGCCAAGAAGCTCGTCGTCACGCTCCGCTAGCCCGCCCCTGATCCTGGCACCCGTCCTCGCCGCCGTCCTGGGCGGCGGGGCCGGGTTCGCCGCTCAGGACGGTGCCGCCCCCTTCGGGCCGGCTCGCGTCCTCTCGTCGACGAAGGGGATGGTCGTTTCGGCCGCGCCCGAGGCGTCGAGAGCCGGCGCCGGGATTCTCGCCGCCGGAGGAAACGCGATGGACGCCGCGATCGCGACGGCGCTCGCCCTCGCCGTCGTCTACCCGCAGGCGGGAAACCTCGCCGGGGGCGGATTCCTCGTCGTCAGAACCCCGGACGGAACCGTCCAGGCGCTCGACTTTCGCGAGACGGCGCCGGCCCGCGCGAGCCGCGACATGTTCCTCGGACCCGGCGGGAGGCCCCTGCCGGAGGCTTCCACCGCCACGGCCCTCGCCGTCGCCACCCCGGGCTCCGTTCGCGGGTACGCCGAGGCGCACCGCCGGCTCGGCCGCCTCCCCTGGGCAAAGGTCGTGGCCCCGGCGGAACGCCTCGCCCGCGAGGGGTTCGTCGTTCCGGCCGGACTCTCGGAAGACCTCGCCGAGGAGCGCGAGCTCCTGACCCGGTGGGAGGAAACGCGCCGGACCTTCTTCCCAGGCGGCCTCCCCCTGGCGGCAGGTGTTCTCTTCAGGCAGCCCGTCCTCGCCGAGACGCTCGCGCGGATCGCGAAGGAAGGCCCGGAGGCGTTTCACCGGGGAGACATGGCCGCGCGCATCGTCACGTTCGTGAGGGCTCACGGCGGCGTCCTCTCGGAGGAGGATCTCGCGGGATACGCGCCGCTCTGGAGGGCCCCGGACACGATCCGGTTCGGCCCTCTCGTCGTCCACACGATGCCGCTGCCGTCGTCCGCGGGACTGGTCCTCCGGTCCGTTCTCGGGCAGCTCGAGGTCGCCAGGGGGGCCGCGCGGGGCCTCGACGCGAGCTCCACCCACCTTCTCCTCGAGGCAGAGCGGCGAGCCTTCGGAGACCGCAATCGCTGGCTCGGGGACGGCGACTGCTCCGTCGTCCCGCTCGGCGAGCTCCTCGCGCCGGCTCGTCTCGCCGCTCTCGGGGCATCGATCGACGCGGCGCGGGCGACTCCCTCCGCGTCCGTGGAGAGCTCTCTTTCGAGCCCGGCGGCGGAGAAGGAAGAGACGACGCACCTCTCGGTCGCGACCCCGGACGGATTCGCCGTCTCCCTGACGACGACGCTGAACGGCTCCTTCGGGAACGGTGCGATCGTCCCTGGCCTCGGCGTGTTTCTCAACAACGAGATGGACGATTTCACCGCTGCTGCCGGCGTCCCGAACCTCTACGGTCTCGTGCAGGGGAGCGTGAACGAGGTGCGGCCAGGGGCGAGGCCCCTCTCTTCGATCGCACCCGTGATCGTGGAGGAAGACGGAAAGCCGCTTCTCGTCGTCGGCTCGCCGGGCGGGTCGACGATTCCCACCACGGTCCTCCAGGTCCTCCTTCGAGCCACCGAAGGAGAGAGCCTCGGTTCCGCCGTGGCGGCGCTACGTCTTCACCACCAGCACCGGCCCGACGTGGTGTTCGTGGAAAAGGGGGGGGCGCCGGAGGCCCTCCGGGGTTTCCTCCGTGCCCGGGGGCACGTCCTCGAGGAGCGGGTGCCCATCGGTCAGGTCCACGCGATCGCCTTCGAGCGGGACGGCCGTCTCACCGGGGCCGGCGACCCGCGCGGACAGGGCGCTCCCGCAGCGCCCTGAGCATCCGGAGGCTTCCCTTCCGCGGATGCTCGTGCTATCTTCCGCGTCCGCGCTTTCCTCGGGGCGTAGCGCAGCCTGGTAGCGCACACGGTTCGGGACCGTGGGGTCGGAGGTTCGAATCCTCTCGCCCCGACCATCGAATCCAACGACCCCGCCTCCCGAGCGGGGTCTTTTTCCGTTAGGCTCTTTCGGCACGCGGCACCGCGGTTCCGGCACCGCGGCAGGAAGGAAGGCGCGATGGGCAGTGGCGGCGTCTCGGTGACGGTCGACGGTGCGGCCGCGACGGTCACGTTCTGGAGGCCTCCCGACAACGTCCTGGACCGCGAGACGGTGGCGACGCTCGAGGCGCGGCTGCGGGAGGTCGCGCGCCGCCGGGACATCCGTCTCGTCGCTCTCGCGGCGCGGGGCGAGGACTTCTGCAACGGGACCGAGATTCTGCTGGTCGAAGGGGGGCAGGCCGAGGCTCTCTCGTCCGCCTGGCATTCCCTCGTCCGGTTTCTCCTCACCTGCGAGGTCCCGACCTGCGCCCTCGTCCAGGGGCGTGCCCTCGGCGCCGGGGCCGAACTCGCGCTCGCCTGCGACTTCGTTTTCGCCGAGACGACGGCGAACTTCGGCTTTCCCGAGATCCACCGTGGATCGTTCCCGCCCGTGGCCGCGGTCCTTCTCGAGAGGCGGACGGGACGGACGAAGGCGGCCGACCTGATCCTCTGTGGCGCCGCCATGACGGCGGAAGCGGCCGAGCGTCGCGGTCTCGTCAACGCCCTCGTGAACCCCGGGGATCTGGTCGAGGCGCTCGACACGATGCGTTCCCGGCTCGAGACCCTTTCGGCTTCTTCCCTCCGCCTCGCCAAGCGCGCCCTGAACCAGGGCTCGTGCGGAGATCCCCTGTCGGCCCTTTCCGCCGTCGAGCGAACCTGGACGCGAGAGCTGCTCCGGACGGACGACGCGATCGAGGGGATTCGCGCCGCTCTCGAGGGGCGTCCTCCCGTCTGGACGGACCGCTAAAAGAAGGAATCCCCGCCCCGGGGAGGAGACCCGGAGCGGGGGAGAAGGGGACCGGCTCCACGGAGGGATGGTGGCGCCGACCGGGGTCTTGGAGGAGAGGAAAGTATCGGACTCACCCTTCGGGTGGAAGTGTACGTCGGCAGCGTGACCTAACGCGACGGGCCCGCGGCGGGCTCGACGACCTCCAGGAACGCGGAAAGGGCCGGAGCGTTGTCGGCCCAGAGGGTGACGCCGACGGGTCCCGCTTCCGGAACTCCGGCGGGGAGCCGGACCGCGAAGTCGTTTGAGGCCCCGGCGGCCGGCTGGTCTCCGCTGTCCCACAGGACCGAACCGGAGTTGGCGCGAAGGACGACCCGCCAGCTCTTCGCGCCGGCCGGTGCGAGAGCCCGGGGAAAGACCAGGACGAGAGGCGAGCCCGCGGTCCGCTCCACGCGCCGGGCGCCGATTCCATCTCCAGCCGGTGCCTGCAGCACGATGGAGGGCGTCGCGGGAACGACGCCGCCCGCGCCCGCCGTGACGGCCGGGCGCGCCGATGCGTTCAGCTCGGCGCGGAGCGAGGAGAGCTGCTGTTTGAGGCGAAGGGCCGTGACGAGCGAAGCGAGGAGAAGGACGGCGAGCAGCGCGAACGCGACGACGATGCCCGTCCGGCCCGGGAAGAGGCCGCCCCCGGAAGAGGCTGCGGCCTCCCGGCCAAGCCGCTGCACGCTCTGGTCGCGCGCGATTCTCAGGCGGAGCCGGGTCGTGGTCTCCACGCGTTCCCGGTAGTACGGGGTTCCGAGGAGGGCCTTTTCGAAACGGCGGCGATCGGCGTCCGACAGGCGGCCGAGGACGTAGTCGGAGACGAGAAGGTCTTCCTCGGCCTCGACACGGTCGAGGAGCTCGTCGTCAGCGAAGTACGACTCCTCGAAGCGGGCGCGCTCGGCGTCGGCGAGGCTCCTGAGGAGGTACTCGCGGATTCGGCCCTTCTCGATCGCTGGCTCGCGGCTCACTGGTCCTCCCCGTTCTCGGGGGGATTCCGGGCGGATTCTTCCCTCATCTTCCGCACTGCGGACCGCGCTGCGGTGCTGTCCATTTTCTTCCGGAGCTCCCGTTTGGCCCGGTAGACCCTCATGTCGACCGCGTCCGTGGTGATCCCTTCTTCCCGGGCGATCGTCCGGGAGGGAATCTCCTCGACGAATCGCCGGACGAGGAGGGCCTTCATTCGCGAGGGGAGGAGATCGAGGGCCTTCCTTACGATCAGCTTCCGGCTGCTGGCGAGGGCGTCGGAGAGGGGGTCTTCGTTTCCGGCGAGATCGAGGACGCCGGAAAGGCCCTCGTGCTTGTTCGCCCGCTGGACCCGTCGGCAGTACTCGAGGAAAACGTTCTTGGCGACGCCCAGGGAGAAGGCCTCGGGAGAGTCGAGAGGATCCCCCTGGCTGACCCTCTGGAGGACCCTCAGAAGCGTCTCCTGGACGAGATCGAGGGCATCGTCCTCGGTCCGGACCCCTCGCGAGAGGAAGAAACGCCGCAGCTTCTCGGGCAGGCGACCGAGCTCGGCTTCGAAAGGATCTGTCCAGGTAGGTGTCGACATCGTCTTCGCCACTCTAGACGCAAGGGCCGCGCCGTCCAGATCGTCCATTCGGGAGGATTTTATGCTGGTTCGGGTGATGAGCATGCATGGCCTATCGCAGGGGTTGTTTGTCGTTGGTTTGCCATATTTTATTAGGAGAACGACGCGGAATGCCTAATGGAACTCTGTAGGCTCCGGTGGGGAGCCGCATCTCCCCGGTTCTCGGGGAGATCTGCGAGCCGCCGGGAATGCACGGCCTTGACTTGCGTTCTATTTGCGCCATACTCTGCACCGTGTCGGTTTGTCCGTCCGAATTTCATAAGGTAATTTCCTAGAGAGGCCGAATTTTTTATGGCGATTCGACCGAATCTCACCGAGAGGCAACAGGAGATCGTCACTTTCATCCGGGACTATCGGTCGCGGAGGGGAATCGCCCCGACTCAGCGAGAGATCTGCCAGCACTTTGGCTACTCCTCCTTCGGGACGCTCCAGAAGCATCTGCGGCTCCTCCTCGACAAGGGAGTGCTCGTTCGGGACTGGAACCAGCGCCGGTCGCTCGACGTCGCCGACGAAGCCGTTCCGGCGTCGGCCGTCCAGATTCCGCTTCTGGGCCGGATCGCTGCGGGGAGTCCGATCGAGGTCCTGCCCGGAGACGATCGAATCCACGTCCCCGAATCCCTCACGCGAAAAGGGGAAAACTACGTCCTCCTCGTCAGCGGCGATTCGATGATCGACGAGGGAATCCGGGACGGCGACTGGGTCGTCGTCCACCGCCGGACCCGTGCGGAGAACGGCGAAATGGTCGCCGCCCTCGTGAACGGGGAGGCGACGTTGAAGCGGCTCTACCGGGAGACGGCAGGGAACATCCGTCTCCAGCCGTCGAACGAGCGGCTCTCGCCGATCCGGGCGCGCGAGGAAGACGTGCAGGTCCAGGGAATCGTCGTCGGCCTGATGCGGCGGTACTGACCGGCCCCGGGCTCGTCTACGCCAATCCAGGCCGGGCGGTGTCGTTTCCCCGCGCGGAGCCGCTTTCCCGCCTTCCCGAATCGGGTTCGAGCCATTCCGCACAGCGTACGTGGGGCGTAAGTTCGTGCCCCCTGGGCGCGAATATTGCTTCCTTGACGCTGCGGGATTCGTCACCCATATTCCGGGCATCCGGTTGGTGTCGATCGCCGTCAGCCACACTTGGCGCGAGGTTGTCCTGGTCGCCCCGGAGTACGGAAAGCACTTGGAGAATAGAGGTTTATGCAGCTACGTGAAGAAGAGCCCCTCGAGGTCCCTGGCCGACGAATACGAGGGAGTGCCCTCAGGATTGCAGGTGCCGGGCTCGTGTCGGTTCTCGCGTTTGGAGTCCCGACGGACGGAGGCGGTCGCCTGAGCGCCGGAGGTCCGGCCTTTCTCAATCCCGCGATGCTCCCGGGTTTCTCGACGTTGCCGACCGGGTGGCCAAGCCTGGCCCCTGACCTGAAAGGTCCGCTCGAGGCCGAGGTCTGGTCGATGGTCTACGCCGCCTGCGAGAGGCACGAAGTCCTCGAGGACGCGGTGACCATGTACCACGTCCTCTGGGAGGAGAGCCGGTTCACGGCTTCGGTTCGCTCGTCCTGCGGGCGGTATTTCGGGATTGGCCAGTTCACGCGCTCCACCTTCCGGCGCAACGTCGCCGTGATGAGGAGGCTCGGGCTGATCTGGGGAGACGAGGAGTGGTCCCCGAACGACCCTGCCCAGGCGATCGAGGTGATGGCGTGGATGTGGAGCCAGGGCTACCGGGAGCACTGGGGACCCTACCGTCGCGTGAGCCGCAGGCTCGGCACCGAGAGGATCTCCGCTCGTCTGAACTGACCTTGCGCCCGGGGCAGAGGTTCCGGGACGAACCGCCGGTCAGCCCGCCACTCGAAGCAGGGCCGCGCCCCAGCTGAAGCCCGCGCCGAACGCGGCCAGAATGACGCGCGAGCCCGGCTTCAGGAGGCCCTGCTCCGATGCTTCTGAGAGGGCGATGAGAACGGAGGCCGCGGAGGTGTTCCCGACGCGGTCCACGTTCACGAAGAGCTTCTCCTCCCCGACGCCGAGCGAGCGGGCGACCCCCTTCAGGAGGTTCAGGTTCGCCTGGTGGAGGACGAAGAGGTCGACGTCGGCCGGCGAGAGCCCCTGCGGGTCGAGGACGGAGCGGATCGCCGCCGGGAGCTTCCGGCTCGCCTGCAGGATCACCGTCCGGCCTTCCATCTCGAGGGGGCCGTCGTGGCCGAGCGAAAGCGCGCCGGCGAACGTTCCGTCGCTCCCGAGCCGAACGTCGACGACGGAAACCGGGCCCTCTCCCGGCGCGACGATGCACGCGGCGGCGCCGTCGCCGAAGAGGATCGCCGTCTCCTTCGCCAGGGGCGCGCGGAGGAGGACCCGAGACATCTCCTCGGCGCCCGCCGCCAGCACCGGTCCTGTCCGTGGGCAGAGGTCGACCGCGAGGGCGAGCGCGAAGAGGCCGCCCACGCTCGCGAGCGGCACGTCGAAAGCCGCTGCGCCGGGCGCGCCGAGCCGCCTCTGAAGGTCGGCCGAGATCCCCGGAAAGGCCCTCGGCGCGCTGCCCGTCCCGACGACGATCGCTCCGAGCCGGCCGGGCGTGAGCTCCGCCCGGGAGAGAGCGGCGAGCGCGGCCTTCTCGGCCAGCGCCGCGGCCGGCTCTCCGTCGGAGAGCCACCGTCTTTCGCGGATGCCGCACGCGGCGAGGATCCACTCCTCGGTCACGTCGAGCCGGGCCGCGAGCTCGGACGACGGGACGATCCGGTCGGGCAGGGCGTGTCCGAGGCCGGCGAGGTGCGCCAAGGTCGTCAGGCGGCGCGCGAGGTGAAGTAGGTTTCGATCTTCGCGAGCGTCTCGAACCGGCGCGGAGTCAGGTCCGCGTCGGGGACCTTCACGCCGAACGCCTCTTCGAGGCCCGCCACGGCGTCCATCAGGCCGAACGAGTCGAGGACGCCGAGCTCGAAGAGCGAGGCGTCGACGTCGTCGGGAATCGGGATTCGGGCGAAGGGCTGGAGGGCGGCACGGATCTTCTCTGTTGCAGGTGTCATGCGGGCTGGCAGTTTAGCGGACCGGCGCCGCGTCTGCGTCGCCCGAGACGAGGTGGATGGTCCGGGTCGGGAAGGCGAAGGTCGTCCCGGCGTTCTCCACGACCTCCATCATCCCGAGGAGGATCTCCTGGCGGATGTCGCGGAACTCGCCGACGTCGGTCGTCTGGAACCAGGCCATCAGCTCGATGTTCAGCGACGACTCGGCGAAGCCGAGGAAGCGGACGACGACGGTTTCGGGCCAGATCTTCGGGTGGGCCCTGAGGAGCGCCTCGATCCCCGCGACGACCTCCCGCATCTGGGCGGCCGTCGTCCCGTAGGCGAGGCTGACCGTCGCCGCGAGCCGGATCCGGTCGCGCTCGGCGAACGTCTCGATCTGCATGTCGGCGAGCTTTCCGTTCGGGATCGTCACGAGCGTCCGGTCGAGGGTCCGGATCCGCGTCGAACGGAGGCCGATCTTCTCGACCGTTCCCTCGACGCCGCTGACGCGAACGTAGTCCCCGACGCGGAGAGGCTGGTCGACGCCGATGGAGATGGCGCCGAAGAAGTTCTCGACCGTCTTCTGCGCGGCGAAGGCGATCGCGATGCCGCCGATGCCGAGGCCGGCGAGGACGCTGTTGACCGGGATCCCGAGCGCGGCGAGGGCCGCGAGGAAGCCCATGCAGATGACGAAGATCCGCCCGAAGCGGACGGAGAAGTGGAGGAATGCCCGGGCGCCCGGGTTCGCAGTCGCCCAGGGCTCCTCGCCGAGGACGTCGCCCGCCACGGTAATCGCTCGCATCGTGGCCCAGAAGAACGCGACGATGGCCCCTGCCTGAAGGACCTGGATGGCGAACGCCTCGGCCGGGGCGTAGAGCCCGAGGAAGGGGAGGCCGGCGCGGAGGAGGACGAGGGTTCCGCCGAGCGTGAACGGCCCGCGCATCCGGAGGAGGAGCGCCTCGTCCCACAGGGTCGCCGTTCGCCGCGCGAGCCGGAGGAGGACCTTCCGCGAGGCCCAGCCGAAGGCCTTCCCTCCCCACCAGGCAGGGACGAGCAGGGCGAGGACGGCCAGCCACTGCCAGAGGAGGAGCTGCTGCGGGCCGGGCCGGAGGAGGGGCGCCGGGATGTGGTCGAGGAGCTTGCGGTTGTCGAGCGCGGCGTACCAGGCCGGGACGTGCGCCACGGTGGATCTCGAGAAGACCCAGGAAGGGCTCTCCGCCCGGTCCTTGCGAATCAGGCGGACCGGCTCGGGCTTTCCGGTGGCCCCAGTGATCGTGCCGACCTCGTCGAGCTCCGGGGGCAGGCCGTCCTCGAGCTGACCGGTCAGGAAGGGGGAGACCTTCGCGACGTCGATCCAGAGCCCGGCGTCGAGGACGAGCCGGAGCTGCCGCGCGAGCTCGGGGCCGCGGCCGGAAAGGCCAGTGGGGACGTCGAGAAACCGGGCCGCCTCCGCGTAGTGCCCCGCGCGTGTCAGGCCGAGGAACTCGGCGACCGTCGAGCGGGGGGAGTCGGGGGCGGCCTCCGCGACCGGGTCCAGCGCCGGGGCGGGCGTGGGGGACGCCGCGAAACCCTTCGGGAGTCCGGGGAGCTGGCCGGCGGCCGGAACGGAGACGAAGAGGGCGGAAAGTGAGACGAAGAGGAGCGCGCGGCGAAGTCGCACGGGCGCAATACAGCACGCGCGTGGCGAAAGGGTCAAGGCCGGGTGCGGGCGGCGGCGTTCGCCGCCGCCCGCCGGATCACCTTTCGACGAGCGTCACCAGCACGTCGAGGTCCTTGCCGTCGCGGCGGAGAGTCGCCTTGACGACCTGACCGGAGGTCATTCCCTTCAGCTTCTCGGAGAAGTCCCTGAGGCTCGCGACGTCCTTGCCGTCGAGCTTCAGGACGACGTCGGCCGGCTTCACCCCCGCCTTTTCCGCGGGCGAACCGGGCACCACCCCTTCGACCTTCACGCCGGGACCCTCGAATCCGAAGTCGGGAATGGTTCCGAAGCTGACGCGCCGGCCTGGCGGGGCGGCACCTGCCGCGGTCGGCGGCCCGCCTCCCGCGGCGGCGCCGGCCGGCGGCGCCGTCCCGGCGGCCACCGGCGCGATCGATACCGTGAGCGGCTCCGTGCGACCGGCGAGCCACGACACGAGCTCCCTGGCGACGGCGGCGACCTTCGTGAGGCCCGGCACGTCGACCTTCTCCGCCGTGTCGGAAGGGCGGTGATAGTCGAGGTGGGGGCCCGTGAAGAGCTGGACCGCCGGGATCCCCGCCTCGACGAAGCTGAGGTGATCCGACGACTCGAGCGTCTCCGCCACCACCTTCGTCTCGACGCCCGTCACCCAGGTCGCGCCGCGGACCGCGTGGATCCACTCGCCGGCCGTCCCGGTCCCGAGGACCTGGAGCTTGCCGGCGCCGAGGCGACCGACGGTGTCGAGGTTCACGGCGGCGAACGTCTTCGCGGCGAGGTGCGCGGAGGGGCCGGCGACCCAGCGCTTCGAGCCGAGGCGCCCCGCCTCCTCGCCCGTCACCGCCAGGAAGACGATCGGCCTCTTCGGCTTCTCGTCCTTGAGCGCGCGAGCGAGCTCGAGGAGAACCGCCACGCCGCTCGCGTTGTCGTCCGCGCCGGGATGGACCTGACCTTCGAAGCCCCTCCGCGCGTCGGGCCATCCGCGGCCGAGGTGGTCGTAGTGCGCCACGACGACGACGGGCTGGTCCTTCCGGGCCGGGTCCGTCCCGGCGAGGATCCCGGCGACGTTGACGACATCGGCCGGGCTGCCGGCGGCCGTCCGCTCGACGCGGAAGCGCTGGAGGAACCCGCCCTCGTCGCCCGCCGGCGAAAGGCCCGCCGCCTTCATCTCTGCGGCGACGTACTCCGCGGCCGCCCTCTCGCCGGCGGTCCCGAGGCCCCGGCCTTCGAGCCCGGGGGCGGCGAGCGTCTTCACGTGAGCGGCGAGGCGCGCCTGCGAGAACGCGGGCGGGAGCTCGGCGAGGGCGCGGCGCGTTTCCGGCGCGAGCGGCGGAAGCGGCGCCCAGCGACGGTCCGCGGGGCGCAGGTCGGCGCGCAGCGGCGAGTCGCTCTCCAGCCACTGTCCCTTCAGGACGTTCACCGGCTCGGCTCCCTCGAAGCCGAGGTAGGAGTACTTGCCGTAGTGGGGGAGCTTGCGGCCGAGGCCCGGGAGGGCGGCGAGCGGCTCGCCGAGGATCCAGCCGACGGCCTTCGCGGCGTTCCCCGGGTGGCGCGCGACGAAGACGAACGTGTGCCCGCCGAGCGTCACCTTCTCGCCGAGGGCGGTGACGTCGGTTGCGCCGAAGACCAGCCCGTCCTGCTTCGAGAAGAGCTCCGCGAAGCGGTTCCCCTTTCCGACGAGCCAGACGCCGCGGTCCGCCGGGAGCTCTTTCACCTCCGCGTCGGTCCGGACCTCGAAGGCGAGGGTCGGCGTCTCCCACCCCTTCATGAGCGCGCGCCACGTCGCGTCGTCTTCCGCGGCGAGGCCCGCGGGGAGGACGACGAGGAGCTTCGACTCCCCGAAGAGCTGTCCGATCGACGGCGGGATCTCCCGCGGGTCGAGCTTGCGGAAGAGGTCGAACTGCGGGTCGGCGGCGAGGCCGAGCGGCTCGGAATCGGTCCGGATCTCGAACGGCGCCTCGCGTCCCTCGAGCGTCACGGTCTGGCGCACGGCCCCCTTTTCCGTCACGACGGCGAGCGGGACCTCGAGCGCGAACGGCGCGTCCTTCTGTCGCTGTCGAACCGTCCCCGTCACCTTCCACTTTTCCCCGTCCCGCTCGACCGTCGCCGGGCCGAGAGCGAGCTCGGCGGCGCCGGCGCGCGTCACCCACGGGTCGAAGAGCCCTTCCAGCTTCCTGCCGGCGACGGCTTCGGCCGTCCTCCGGAAATCGTCGAAGGTCGCGCGGCGGCCGCGGAAGTCGGTGTAGAAGCGGGCGAGGACCTTGCGGAAGGTCGCGTCGCCGAGGGCGCGGCGGACCATGTGGAAGCCCATGAGCGACTTCCCGTAGCCGATCGCCTCGGTCGCGGCGCTCTCGCGCCCGCGGAACTCGGTGAGGGGAAAGTCGCGCCCGTCGCGGACGTAGCTCAGGTATTTCTGCAGCGTCCCGCGGCGGTACTCCTCGCCCTTGCCGCGCTGCTCCTGAATGAGGTGGTCGGCGAGATAGGCCGTCAGCCCCTCGCACCAGTTCCCCTTCGCGTAGTCGACGAAGACGGAGTTCCCCCACCAGTTGTGCAGGATCTCGTGCGGATAGGACGACGTCAGGATGAACGGGAGGCGGATCACCTCGGACCCGAGGAGGGTGAACGACGCCATGCCGAAGCCCGTCTCCCAGAAGTTCTCGACGAGCGCGAACTTCCCGTACGGGTACGGGCCGATCAGCCCGCGATACATCTCCAGGTACTGGGCGGTCGCGGCGAGGTACTTCGCGGCGAGCGCGTCGTCCTTCCCGCGGAGGAAGGCGAGCGTCTCCACGTCGCCCGCCCGGTCCCGGTAGACCTGGAGCGGCCCGCCCACGAGGTAGACCTCGTCGACGGAGCCCTTCGAGTCCCAGCGCGCCGCGCCCTTTTCGTCGCGCGCCGTTCCGTCGCCCTGGGAAACGACCTGCCAGCCCTCGGGCGCCTTCGCCGACATCCGGAAGCTCACGAGCTCCTCGCCGAACGTCGGGAGCCAGAACGTGCTCCCCGCGAGGTAGACCCCCTCGGGGCCGATCGTCCCGGGCGTTTCGCGGAAGCCGCGCTGGTACTGCTCCTTCGGGGCCGTCAGGTCGTTCTTCACGACCCCCTCGAACGTGAGGGCGAGCGCCACCGGCGAGCCCTTCGCCCGGTATCGCCGGAGCGGGACACGCCGGGAAGGGTCGGCGGCCGCGCCGTTGTTGCCGAAGAACGCCGCCACGTCCCCGAGCTCGACCTCGGCGACGGGAGGATCGGCGCGCACGATCTTCAGCGCCCCGTTCAGGAGGAAGTCCGGTTTCGTGCCGGCGGGAAGGGTGATGGAAGCCGTGACCTCGAGAAAGCTCGTCGCGGGCGCGAGGGAGACCTCCAGGTCGTAGGCGACGGATCGGGGCGTCGCCACCTGCGTCGCTCGGTCGGTGGCCGCCAAAATCGCCGGGTCGGGGGCCGGCTGCGTCGCTGCCGTAGGCGGTGCCGGCGCCCCGGTGGCGACGCTCCCCGCCAGGAGCGTCGCGACGGCGAACGCGGCGCCGCGGATCGTCGCGCCGGACGAAGGCCTGCGGACGCCGATCGTCACTTCTTCTCGTCTCCGGCCTTCGGCGCCTCGGCGAGCCTTCGCGCCAGCTTCACGACGAGCTTCACCTTCTCCTCGCCCCGCTTCACCTCGAGGGTCGCGATGTCGGACCAGCGCTTGTCGGCCATGAGCCGGCTCATCGTCCCCTTCTCCTTCAGCGAGGTCCCGTCCATCGAGAGGAGGAGGTCTCCCACCTTGAGCCCCGCGGCCTGGGCGACGGAGTCCGTCTCGACGTTGATGACCGGCCAGCCCTCGGAGCCGTCCTTCGGGTCGCGCGTCGAGAAGCCGAGGGTCGGGTAGACCGGATCGGTCTCCTTCGCGACGCCCCAGACGAAGTCCGCGTAGGAGGCGCGGACCTTCGCCGGGCGGTCCTTGTCGTCGAGGACCGGGATCGGGATGACGGACGCGGCCGCGCCGTCGAACCAGGTCGCGGCCTGCCTCTGGGCGCCGAGCCCGTAGGCGACGTGGCCCGAGCCGATGAGAACGACCATGACGGCGTTCGGGTCGTTCAGCTTCTTCAGCGGGGCGACCGCGTTCCAGGCCATCGCCGCGTCCCACGTGCACTGCGCGCGGAACATCCCGTCCCACATCGCCTCGGGCATCGAGGCCGGGTGCATCGAGTCCTCTTCCTCGAAGAACGCCTTGAAGAGGCGCCGGTGGTCGGCGTTCTCGGAGTCGATCTTCGGCGGAAGGAGCGCCTTCTGCTCGGCCGTCAGCCCCTCGAAGCCCTTCTTGCGGACGTCGGAGACGAGCTCGCGCGGGACGTTCACGCCGTAGAGGGGGACCTTGGCGTCGCGGCAGAAGAGGAAGATGTCGCGGTAGTAGTTCCAGTGGTATCCCCAGTTCCGGTACCAGCGGGACTTGTCGACGAACTCCTGCTCGGAGAGCGTCCCGCCGTTCCAGAGGTCGAGCGCCGGCTGCTCGGCCACCGGGTACATCTCGAGGCCGACGAGGACCTTCCTCCCGGACCGCTGCAGCTCGCGGATGACCTGCAGCTGGACGCGGTGGAACTCGGTGCTCGTGTGGCTCTCGCCGAGGAAGACGAGCCTGGCCTTCGAGAGCTTCTGCGCGACCTCCGCCGGCGACAGCGCCGAGGCCGTCCGGGCGTCGAGGATGACGTCGAGGGCGGGGGCGAGCGTCTTCTCCCGCCGGGCGGGGTCGCCGAGCGGAAGGTCGAGGGCGGCGTTCTCGGCGCGGAGGGGAAGGGCGGAGAGGGCGAGAAGGAGAGCGGCGGCGAGCGAAGCGGTGCGTCTCATGGCGGCGACGGGATCGTAAACCGCCGCGTGGCCCGCGTGTTCCTGCTCACTTCGGGCGGCCCGGCCGGCATCGCCAGGACGCCCTCTTCAAAAGCAACAGGCCGCCCCGAAGGGCGGCCTCCTTCCATCCTGGCCGGGTCGGGCGCTCAGGCGTCCGGATTCGGAGCGTCGGTCGGCTCGGCGTTCGGGACGACCTCGCCGGTCTCGTCCGTGGCGGCATCGGGGCTACCGCTCTTCTTCTCGAGCTTCTTCGCGAGCTTCTCCTCGCGCTTCTGTTTCTTCACGATTTCCCGTTGCCGCTTGCTGTGCGAATAGTTCGGACGGCCCAAATGCCCACCTCCTGAATATGGCTTCGCAACCTGGGGCGAGCTGCTTGGTGGAAGCAGTACCCCGAACTGCGCAGCGGAGGATAGCAGGCCCCGGGCCGATGTGAGCGGCTGTCCCCCGAACCCGGGCGACCAGGCCCGATCCGGACGGTCCCGCGGCGTCGCACCGAAGGCGCGAGGCGGACGGCGAGGCCGGAGCCTGCCGGCCAGTCGGCATCGAGCCCCGGGGCGCTGTCTGGCATCGGTTTCGCTATTTCGTCCGTAGCCATGAGGAACCCCTCTGAGCGACTCGAGCCCACGTCGACCGGACCTCGTGAACTCATTGTCCCGCTTCGGTTTGTGCGGAGGGTTCCGCTGGCCCCGGTTCCCAGGAGAATGGGCGAGGACGCGAAGAGATCCGCCTTTGTGGAATGCCTCCAACATCCCGTATCATCCCGACCTTTACCGCCGCCGGACGGAGCTCGCTCGATGCCCCGTTCGTCGGCTCGACGACAAACCCGGGTTTCGGGCGTTTCCGCATTCCGGAGACGACCCAAAGAGGAGGATTGATGCGCCTTAAACTCTCGGCAGCCATTCTCGTTCTGACCGTTCTCGCCATGGGCGGCATGGTGCTGGCAGACGGTTCCCAGTCCGGGTCCGTCGGCGGAACCGTGAAGCACTCGGAATCGGGTCCCCTTCCGGCGTCCTCGTCTCCGTCACGGGAATCGGCACCAACCTCCAGAGAAGCGCCGTCACCGGAAGCACCGGGGCCTACACGCTGCCCCTCCTTCCCATTGGCGACTACAAGGTCGAAGTGGCCCTCTCGGGCTTCGAGACCGTCACGTCGAAGCTCTCGGTCTACACCGGGCGCAACACGCAGTTCGACGTCAACCTCAAGCTCAGCTCCGTGGCCGCGTCCGTCGCCGTCACCGGTGAGCAGCCGGTCGTCGACAAGACGAACACGACGCAGGGGACGACGGTCAACGCGTCCTTCACGTAGAAGCTGCCCGTCGCGCGGCAGTACCAGTCGACCGTTCAGATGGCGCCGGGCGTCACCGGCGGGGCCAACCCGAACGTCCGGGGCGCCCTGTCGGGGAACAACGTCTTCCTCTTCGACGGCGTCGACACGACCGACACGACGACCGGCACGTTCGGCCAGAACTTCAACAACGAGGCGATCCAGGAGATCGCCATCAACACCGGCGGCTACTCCGCCGAGTACGGGCGCGCCTCCGGCGCCATCGTGTCGGTCGTCACGAAGTCCGGCACCAACAACTTCCACGGCTCGGCGAAGCTGATCTTCAACAACGACGAGTGGAACGCCAACAACAAGATGCCCAACGAGGTGACGGGCGTCGTCACGAACCGGAACAAGTACGACGAGGTCCAGTACCGCTACTCCGGTACCCTCGGCGGACCCGTCATCAAGGACAACCTCTGGTTCTTCGGGGCCTACGAATACGCCCCGACGACCTCCCCGGAAACCCTGCTCGTCGTCACGAACGAGGCCTTCCAGCAGACGACGGAGATCCAGCTCTGGCAGGCGAAGGTGAACTGGCAGGTCACGCCGAGCCACGCCGTCGAGCTCTCGGGCAACGGCGACCCCTACACGGGGATCGTCCGCAACGACTACTGGGGCGTGAGCGCCACCGCCGAGCGGGAGTCGACGACCTCGCAGGAGCAGGGCGGCTCGTCCTATCGCGGCTTCTACAACGGCATCCTGAGCCCGAACCTTTCCCTCGAGGCGACGCTCGCCACGGCGACGAGCCGGATCGACGTCGGCCAGTTCGAGACGAACTCGACGCTCCCCTTCTACAAGTTCAACGGCGCGAGCTTCCCGATGACCCAGGCCACCGCGCCCCACTACGACCTGACCGACGGCGTCTACTACAACGGCGCCACCTTCACCGGCTACGTCGAGCGGCCCCGGACGCAGGCGAACCTCGCCGTCAACTTCTACAAGGCGATGCTCGGCGGGAACCACTCGATCAAGGGCGGCATCGACTTCCAGGACCTCAGCTCGGACTCGCAGTTCGCCTACCCCGGCGACGCCGTCTACTACGACGCCTCCTTCAACCCGAACACCCGTGAGTTCCAGCCGGACACGCAGGAGATCTTCGACCCGGCGGCGGCGTCTTCCTCGAAGGGGACGATCTGGGCCTTCTACGCCCAGGACAAGATGGACTTCGGGCGCCTCTTCCTCAACGTCGGCGTCCGCGTCGACAGCCAGAGCGGCAAGAGCGACCTCGGCAAGTCGATCTTCAGCTCGACCGTCATCGCTCCCCGGATCTCGGCCAAGTACGACCTCACCGGCCGCGGCAAGACCCTCGTCTCCGCCAACTACGGGCTCTTCTACCAGTCGCTCATCCAGAGCTTCGCGGACGGTTACGCGGGCGTCCCCCAGCAGACGAACAAGACGGTCAACGTCTACAACCCGGCGACGGGCAAGTTCGAGTTCGCCGACCGGATCGAAGAAGGCGGAAACAGCAACGCCGTCAACGACGAGCTGAAGCCGTCGTACTCGCAGGACTTCACGCTCGGGTTCGAGCAGCAGATCGGCCCGGTCCTCGGCGTCTCCGTTCGCGGGACCTACCGGAGCTGGGAAGACCTGATCGACGACGTCAAGACCTACAACGCGACGACGGGCGTCCGGACGAACACCTACGTGAACTACGCCCCGGCCAGCCGGAACTACCGGAGCCTCGAAGTCGTCCTCGACAAGCGCTTCGCCGCCAACTGGCAGGGCTACATCTCCTACACGCTCTCGAAGACCGAAGGGAACCACTTCGCCGACTTCACGAGCGCCCTCGGCGACTACCTCGACTCGCCGGCCACCCGGACGGGCTCGGCCACGACCACGGGCTACGTCATCAACGAGGGAAACAAGGACGGCCTGGCCGCCTACGACCGGACGCACGACGTCAAGGCCTACGGCGCCTACGTCTGGAACCTCGGCCGCTTCACCATCACCCCCGCGACGACGCTCGGCTGGCGCTCGGGCTACCCGTACCAGCGGCAGGTCGCAAGCTGGCGCGTGGCCGGGCAGTCCTACACGCAGTTCTCCTCCGAGCGCGGCAGCGACCGCTTCCCGAGCCAGTTCTACTGCGACTTCGGCCTCCAGTTCGACACCCGGATCTTCGGCTCGGCCAACCTCGGGCTGCGCGCCGACATCTACAACCTCACCGACGAGCAGACCAAGCTCTCCGGCACGCTGACCGACGGGGCGAACTACGGCAAGGCGACCTCCTCGACGGCCCAGTACGCCACGCCGCGCCGGTTCCTCTTCCAGGTCCTTCTCACCTTCTAGTTCCCCCGTACCAACGGGAATCGAAAAGGGGCCCTTCGGGGCCCCTTTTTTCATGTAGTACGCCCAGCATGGGCTTCAGCCAGCGGGTGGGAGTCCCGCCGGGAGGAGGGCACACCGACCTGAGCGAAGCGCAAGGGCGGAAGCGCGAGCGACCGTCTGAAGGAAGCGTGGAGCGAGACCTGTGAGCCGATGAACAAGAACCGGATATGAGGTGGAGTCTCCCGGGGCGAGCGACCTACTGATCGCGAAGCTCCGTGACCAAGGGGAGACAGCGTAGATCCGGCGGTTGTGCAGGGAAAGCTGAAGTTCTTATCTGGGAGATCTCGCCTCAGGCCCGAAAGGGTCACGTCGCGAAGCCGGTGGAGCGAGAAGTCAGCAGAGGCCGTAGTGCCGGCGAGAGCCGGGAAGGATCAAACGGACGGGAGGCCAATCGACCGTCGACCTCGCAGGTAATGCCTCAGAAGTCCAGGAAACTGGAGCTGCCGTCGAGGGGTCCTGGGTGAAGCCGGGGCAGGCAGACGGAGCGAGGAAACCCAAGCGGCGGAAGAGGGAGACGAGGGCTCAGGCGCGCGATAGAGCGGGGGCTTCCGACGCCCCGCTGCGTGACCTCAACCGGACGAACCGCCGGATGCGGACCCGCATGTCCGGTGGTGTGGAGGAGCGGCGGTCACCTACCGCCGCCCCCCTCCCGGATTGCCCAGCATGAGCCACCGCCAGCGGGGAGCACCCGTGGGAAGGAGGTCACACCGACCCGAGCGAAGCGCAAGGGCGGAAGCGAGCGACCGTCTGAAAGAAGCGTGGAGCGAGACCCGCGAGCCGACGAACAGAAACCGGATAGGAGGCGAAGTCTCCCCGGGCGAGAGCGAGCATGTGATCGCGAAGCTCCCGTGACCAAGGGGAGGCGGCGTAGATCCGGCGGTTGTGCGGGGAAGGTGGAGGCTCTTATCTGGGGAGACCTCGCTTCGTGCCTGAAAGGGCGACGCCGTTGAAGCCGGCGGAGCGAGGAGTCAGCAGAGGTGTCGATTTCCAGCACCTTGGGACCCCGGTTTTTCACGATCATTCCCCCGGGATCACGCCAGCGTGAGGTGTGAGCTTGCCTCGGTCCGGTCCTCCTTTCCATAGAGAAAGAGCTCCCCGGTAGCGCGGTGGGCGCTCGTGGACTCGCGAAGCGTGTCCAAGGTCGGTGGGAAACGCGAAGCGTTTTCCACGGACCGTCAGCGTCCACGGCGCCGGTCCCTTCAGGTGCGACGCGGCAGCCGGGGTTTCTGCCGGGCGCGGTAGGACTCGCCCTCGATGACGAGGTCGAAGGAGTTGGAGGTGAAGCGATCCAGGGCGCTCTGTGCGCGCACGGGATCGGCGAAGGTCGGGAGCCACTCGTCGGGCCCGCGGTTGGAGGTGACGACGATCGAGCCGGAGCGGGCCCTCTCGGTGAGCAGCTCGTGGATGTCGCGGCTCTCGACGACGTCCATGGCATCGAGAGCGAAGTCGTCGAGGATCAGCAGGTCCACGGCGATCAGGCGGCGCAGCTCGGCCTCGTAGGAGCCGTCGAGGCGTGCGTGCTTGAGGGTCTTGAGCATCCGGTCGGTGCGAAGGGCCAGGACCGAGTGACCGCGGCGGCAGGCGACGTGGCCGAGGGCGTGGGCCCAGAAGGTCTTGCCGACGCCGACGGGGCCGACGATGGCCACGTGGCGGTGGTCCTGGAGGAAGCGCAGGGTGACCAGCTCGTTGAGAAGGGCCCGGTCGAGGCTGACGCGGGCCGTCTCGTCCCACCGCTCCACTCGCATCTCGGGCTCGAGGTGGGCCTTCTGGGCCCTCAGCTCGCCGGCCTGGCTTTCGCGCCTGTCGGCCTCGCCTGAGAGGACCAGGAGCAGGAAGTCCTGGTACGGGGTCTTCTGCTGGCGGGCCAGCGCAAGGCGCTCGGGAAGGGTGTCGAGCATGCGGCCGAGCTTGAGGCGCTTGAGGACGGCCTTGAGCTCGGGAGCGATCGTCTCCATCTTCACTGCTCCCGTCTCAGGGCGAAGTGGTCGTGGGGCCGGAGGTAGCGGGCGATCGGGACGACTTTGTCCGGGATGCGGGGCTCGTCCGGGCGCGGCCCGCGCTCCAGAAGCCTCCTCAGGCGTGTGACGTCGTGCATCCCGGCCTCGAGCGCCAGGCGGCAGGCCGTCTCGAGCCTCTCGTTGCCGTACTTGCGGGCCAGGCCAACCAGCGCATAGACCATCCGCATCCGGGTCCACGGCCGCGGGTCGTCGAGGATCTTCTCGGCCAGCTCCCCCGTGCACGGGCCGACCTCGGCGGCTTTGCGCTTCAGGGCATCCACGTCGCGGTGGGCGTAGATCCTCTGCGCCTCGGGGAAGTCGTTGACGTCCGTGGCGCGCTGGCCGGGGGCCACCCGGCCGTGCACCTTCACCAGGATCCGGTCCTCGTACAGGCGGACCGTCACCGAGTCGGCCCTCGTCGTCAGCTCGCGGCGCACGTATCGGGCCGGGACCGAGTACAGGGCTTTCTCGACGAGGACGTACTGGTCGCGGTCCACGGTCGCCGAGCCCCAGCGCGGCGTGTCGTACCGCTCGACGGGCGCTGCCAGCAGCCGCTCCTTCTCCTCGGCCAGGAAGTGCTCCAGCGGCGGTCTCTGTGTCCGGCTGTGTCGCCGAGACCCGTACACCCGAAGGCACCACTGCTCGGCGAAGTCCCGGGCCTCTTCGAGGGTCTTCAGCCTCTCGCCCCCGAAGCAGTCGACCCTCACGTGCGACACCGACCGCTCCACCCGCGCCTTGTCCTTCGGGTGGCCGGCCCGGGCCGGGTCGACGACGAAGCCTCGCGCCTGCGCGTACTCCAGGAAAGTCTGCTGGATCTGCGCCCCGAGATTCCGTGCCTCGTCCACGATTGCGCTGGTGTTGTCGGGCAGCAGGACCCGGAAGACCCCGCCGTAGAAGCGCCAGGCCGCCTCGCACGCCTCGATGGCGTCCGCAGTCGTCTCGGTGAGCGTCGGGTAGACGAAGCGATGCCGCGAGCGTGTGGCCGTGAAGATCCACGCCTTCAGCTTCCTCTTGCCCCCTTCGCCCCACAGCCATCCCACGGACCCCGTGTCCACCTGCAGCTCCTGCCCCGGCTCGCCCTCCAGTACGGCGATCGTCGGAGTCGCCTTGCCGAAGCCCAGCTCCTCCTTCGAGAAGCGGTACAGCGTCGAGTACGGGACCTCATTCCCTTCCCGCCCCAGCAGGCGCGCGATCTTCGTCAGCCGCACGCCCTCCTCCAGCAGCTCCTTGATCCGGCCCCGCCTGCTCTCGCAGATAGCCCACGTCTCCCCGTGCTCCCGCTCGCGCCACCCTTCCAGCTCGAGCAGCACCCGACCGAGTAGCTCGTCCGTCAGGCCAGCCGCCCCGGTCTCCCGCTTCAGGCCGCATCCCTCGGCCACGGCGATGTACCGACGCGCCGTCTTTGCGTCTACGCCCACCCGCCGGGCGACCGTCTTCTTGTTTTCGCCCTCCAACCACTGCCGAAGGACTTCTCTGACTTCGATCATTCCCACCTCGCGATAGGCCACCGGACCTCCGTACCCGACGCTTCGGGGTCCGGAGGGTCTCCCGTTCTGTCCCGTCACGCGAGGCGGCGACCCCGGTCACCGCGAGGGGGGAAAGGTCGTGGAAAACCTACCCCCTCAGGGGGGGAAAGGTCGTGAAAAACCCGGCGTCAGGGGGTCCATAGGTCGTGAAAACCGACACAGAGGTCGTAGTAGCCGCACAAGGGCGGTGAAGGGCCGAACGGAAGGGAGAGCGAGGCGGCCTTGAATCTCGGGAGGGCACGGCTCCAGAAGTCGAGCGGACAGCTCGAGCTGCCGTACGAGGATGCGGGTGAAGCCCGCGGGGCGAACGGGAGTGGGAATCCCCTTCGGGCGAGGGAGAGGAAACGAGCGCTCGGGCACGGATCGCCTGATGGAAGAGGTCGTCGAGGCGGCGAACCTGAAGGCGGCGTTGAAACGGGTGCGGCAGAACAAGGGCGGCCCTGGCATCGACGGGATGACGGTGGGAGAGCTGCCGGAACACCTGAAGCGGGAATGGATACGAATCCGTGAGGAACTCCTCGGGGGGAAGTACCAGCCGCGGCCGGTGAAGAGGCAGACGATCCCGAAGGCGGGAGGGGGCGAGCGCGAGCTGGGCATCCCGACCGTGCTGGACCGATTCATCCAGCAGGCCCTGTTGCAGGTCCTGCAACCGAGATTCGACCCCGGATTCTCCGACCACAGCTACGGCTTTCGGCCTGGACGGCGGGCGCACGACGCGGTGCGGCGGGCGCAGGCGTACGTCCAGGGGCCGGCGGTGGGTGGTGGACGTGGACCTGTCGAAGTTCTTCGACCGGGTCAACCACGACATTCTCATGGGGAGGCTGGAGAAGCGGATCGAGGACAAGAGGGTGCTGGGGTTGATCCGCCGCTACCTCGAGGCCGGGGTGATGGTCTCGGGGGTGGTGGTGGAGCGACACGAAGGACGCCGCGGGGCGGACCGCTGTCGCCCCTGCTGGCCAACGTGCTCCTGGACGAGGTGGACAAGGGCTGGAGCGGCGAGGGCACGCCTTCGTCCGCTACGCAGACGACAGCAATGTCTACGTGCGGTCGCGGCATGCGGGGAACGGGTGCTGGCGGGGCTGAGGAAGCTGTACGCCGGCCTGAAGCTGCAGGTCAGCCAGGACAAGAGCGCGGTGGACTACGCGACGAGGCGGGACTTCCTCGGCTACAGCTTCTGGGTGGCCGCGGGCAAGGTCGTCAAGCTGCGAGTGGCGAGCAAGGCCCTTGGTGCGATGAAGGAACGGGTGCGCGGGATCACCAGGCGCAACGGTGGCCGGAGCCTGCCGAGGGTAACTGAGGAGCTCAAGGGATACCTGCCGGGCTGGAAGGAGTACTTCAAGCAGGCGGACACTCCCGGCGTCTTCTCCGACCTCGACAAGTGGATCCGGCACAAGCTGCGCTGCCTGCAGCTGAAGCAGTGGAAGCGAGGGAGGTCACCTACCGCTGCCCCCTATCCCGATCTGGTGAGCTCCGCAGAAGACGCCGCGGCCGGGGAAGGTCAGGGCTTTTCCCCCGGCTCCTCTTCCGCATCTTCTCTCGCGTCCGCTTCCGCTCCCTCTCTCGCTTCCGCCTCGGCCTTCGCCTCGGCGATGGCCCGCGTCAGGAGCTCTCCTCTCGCCGTCCCGAGCCGTTCCTTCGTGGCCGCCCACCGGTCGCGGTCCGCCCAGAAGGGGCAGGCGGGACAGGGCGTTCCCACGGGAAAGTCGACTCCCTCCTCGTGCGCGCAGCCGAGGATCTCCTCGGTGGCGAAGACGCTCGCCACGTCGTGCTTCTCGACGAAGGCGATCACCTTGTCGCCGACGAAGGGGTCTTCGCGGAGGTCCCCCGTCTCGGCGGAAAAGGAAGCCTGGTCCGTCGGCTCGGCGCCCCTGGACGGGACGATCGTGACGACGACCCTGGCGGCCCGCGTGTCGTCGGGGCCGTACCAGGCGACGGTGGCGGCGGGGAATCCGCGGAATCCGCGGCGGGAGCGTTTGGCGAGGCGGGAGTGGAGCCGGATCGGTCTCACGCGCGGAGCCTATCGCGACGGGGGCGCCAGGCAGAGACCCACCCGGTGGCCGTGGCCGCGGCCGCGGGCGACGTAGCCCCCGGAGGTCCGCCGGAACGTGTCGGGCGGGGAGGGAAGGGCATCCCATCCGAGCGCGGGAGCGAGAGTGCGGTGGAGGTCGTCGTAGAGAAGCTCGACCGTACTCTGCCTCGTCGTCACACGGGTCTTCCGGACGCCAGCGACCACTTCGGAGCGGAGCTCCACGACGGGGCTTCCGAAGGCGCCGGCGAGCGCGGCGTCGGGAAGGAGGCGTTCCCATACCGCCGCGTCGTCCGGAGTGTGTCGCGGGCAGGGTGGGGCCTCTCGCGAGCCACGGCCCCAGACTTCCCAGGAGGAGAGCGGGGCTCCGCCACAGTGCCCGGTGAACTGGGAAGGGCCGGCGCGACGGGCGAGGGAGAGGACACGCGCCCAGGCCTCGTCGTCGAGGAGCGGCCGGCCAGGCTCCCCGGTGCCGGGTCCGCCGGTCTCCACGCGCCGGGGCGTCGCCCAGGTGACGAGCGGGCCCCGCCCCGCGAAGACGGTGCAGTGGGTCGAGTCGCAGACGTCGTCGCGCCCGTGGCGCGGCCCTCTGCGGAGGAAGCGGAGCGCCGCGGCGGCGAGCTCTTCGCGGAGTTCGGGCGAGCCGCCGCCGCGCAGCTCTCCGCGCAGGATGCCGTCGACCCACTCCCGCCGGGAGGTGGAAAGGACGAACCGAGGGGCGCCGTCGTGCCCGGAGACCTCCAGGGTCCCTTCGACGAAACGGACGAGGCCGTACGGCGCGACGGCGAGGCGGAGGAGGCCCGGGCCGACCTCGAGGCCGGCTTCGGCGGCGACGGAGGCTCCGGCGCCGAGCCACGCACCCTCCCCGTGCGGGCGCCGGACGCGAACGGGGGCGGCGCCCGCGTTCGAGACGTGAACGGTGGAGTCGCGGAGGGTCGTGAGGAGCCGAATCCGGACGAGGCCCGCAAGAGCGTGGGCGCCCGGGCGCGAAGACGAGGGGAGAGGCCCCGCAGCGGGGGGCTCTCCCCTCAGCTCCGCACCGAGCGCCGCGGCGGCCCCGGCCCCGGTGCCGTCGGGGAGGAGGGCGAGCGCGAGGCTTTCCCCACCGGCCGAAGCCACGAGCGCCCAGCCCGAGGTCGCCTGGGGGCGGCCGTCGAGCGAAGGGACGGTTCCGGTCTTCACGAAGGCGCCGCGCACCGCCAGGGCCGCGCCCGTCCCGTCGACCGCGGCGGCGCGCATCCCGTCGACGAGGGCGAGCCGGAGGTCGTCGCGCGAAGGCCAGGGGCGCGTCAGGAGATCGCGGTAGGCGCCGAGGAGCGCCGCCGGGGAGACGCGGGGAAGGGAGGCGAGCGGACCGAGGCCGATGGTCGCCTCGGGAGAGAGGGGACGGGAGAGCCGGAACCCGGCCCGTTCGAGGGCGCGCGCGCGCAGCTCCTCGGGCGTCGCGCGCGCGAGGACGAGAAAGTACGAATTGCACGACTGCGCAAAAGCGCGGGCCAGGTCGACCCGCCCGTGACCCGCTGGCGTCCAGCAGCGGGATTCCCCGGTGCAGTCGACGACGGGAGGCTCCTCGTCCGGGTGGGCCTCGGCCCAGGCCGCCACGACCCAGGGTTTCTGGAGCGAGCCGACGGGGCGGGGCTTCGCCGCTTCCGCCGCGGGAGAGACCGTCCCTCCCGCGAGGCGGAAGACGAGGAGCGCGGCGAGGATCACCGCGAGGCGAAGACGACCCGCTCCCGGAAGCGGTCTCCCTCCTGGCGGCGCTCCACGGCGACGGCGTTCGTCTTCGGCGCCCAGCCGAGGAGGCCGAGGATCCGGTCGGAGAAGGGGCGGACCCGCCCTTCGAACACGGCCCCCTCCGCGTCGTTCCACGGGCCCTTCTCCGCGCGGACGGCGTCGAGGTCGAGGCGGCTCCAGCGGACGAGGCCGGGGTCCGGCGCCGGGGCCGGGACGCCCGCGAGGGCGCTTTCGCTCGCGGCGAGCCAGAGCCAGTCGCCACGCCGCGCCCAGGCCAGGCCCGGCAGCGCCGGGCCGACGTCGAGGCTCGAGGCGGCCGGGGTCACGGCTCCCGCGCGCCGGGTCAGAGTCGCCTTCGCGAGGGCGACGAGCTCGCCTTCCTTTGCCGGGGGGACCTTCAGGAGGAGCCGGCGGGAACCGTCGGAACCCACCTCCCAGCCCCAGCCCTGGAGGTCGAGAGCCGCCAGGAACGAGGTCCAGCGCGGCAGCTCGGCCGCGTCGCCCTCGCCCGAGGCGGGCACCGCCTTCGTGAGGTCGACGAGGTAGCGCTCGCCCTGGGCGGCGTTCGGGTCGGGGAGCGGCTTCAAGGCGAGCCCCGGCCGTGCCGCGGGGCTCGGCACCGGTTCGAGGAGGCCGCGCCTGAGGGCCGAAGGAAGGCGGCGGCCGGAGGTCTCCCACCCGGCGGCGGCGACGTGGCGGCCGTCGGTTCCCCACCGGGGCGCGGCCGGGCCGCGGGGCGCCGCGCCCTCGCGAATCTCGACGAGCCGGCCGTTCTCCTCGCGGAGGGCGCAGAGGAGGACACCGCCCTCCGTTCCCTCCAGTCCCTCGGAGAAGAGGAACTCTCGGCGGAAGTAGCGGTCGGTCCGGAGCGCGGCGAGGTCGAGGCGCGCCGAGAGGAGACCGGGGAGAAACGCGGAATAGCCCTGCTTGGCGCCGGCGCGGTCGAGGGCGAGCAGGAGCGCCCGTTCGCTCGTGGCGACGAGGAGCGTGCCTTCGACACGGGCCCAGGCGAGGCCGAGCCGCCGGTCGAGCGTTCGCTCGTCGCCCGCGCCGCGCGAGACGACCGCGTAGGCGACGCCGCCGCGCGAGCGCGCCTCGCCCGCCGGGAGCGTGATCGGAAGCCGGGCGAGAGGGGTGCGGACGGCGAGGACCGCCTCGAGGTCGCCCGCCGAGAGGAGGGCGAGGCCGAGGGCCGTGGGCTTCATCGCGGTGATCTCGCTCCACGTCAGGGGGAGGTCCGCGGCGAAGAGGGCCCACTGCTCGTCGAGCTTCAGGCCGACGCGCGTCTGCCGGAGCCCCTTCATCACGGGGTCCCCCGCAGCGGCCTTCCCGGAGAGCGCCTTGCGGAGACCGCCCGTGAGGGCCCGGTCGAGAGCGGCCGGATCGGCCGAGACGAGCACGACCGGGGCGTCGGGGAGGGGAAGGAGCGGCTCGGCGGCGGAGGCGCCGACCGTCGTGCCGAGGGCGAGAAGAAGGGCGAGCGTCTTCACGGAACGTCCTCCGCGTCGAGGACCCGGGCGTAGAGGTCCCAGGTCAGGTCCTTGGGAAGCAGGCGTGTCACGGCGAGGCCGCCGCCCAGGAGGGTCTCGGGGGGCGGGGCCGCCTTCCGCCGGAGCGCGGCGAGCTCGGCGCGGATGGCGGGAACGGTAGCCAGGCGCCGGTCTTCGAGCGCCGAGAGCGCCCGTTCGGCGAGGCTCTCCTCCCTGGTGGCCGCTCCGATGCGCGCCAGGTCGCCGAGGAGCCCCTCCGTCTCGGCGGACGGGAAGCGCCTCTGGCGGAGCTCGTCGGGGTTGAACCAGGTCGAGCGGAGGGCGGCGCGGGCCGCGGCGGGGGAGCGGGGGAGTTCCGCGCGCGCCACGCGCCACTGCGAAACGCCGTCCTCCGTCCCGCCGGAGGCGAGAGCGGCCGGGGCGACGAGACGCTCGGGCGCGGGAGCGAGGCTCCGGTAGACGACCCGCGCCGCGTGGCGATCGTACGGATGGAGGGCGAGGTGTTTCGCCAGGTCGCCTCCCCAGGCCGCGAAGTCGGAGCCCTTCCTCTGCCAGAAGGGTCGCGCGGTGGCCCACCAGGGGGGCGCGCCGGCGACGGAATCGCCTCCGAGCTGCCGCCACGCGTCGAACGCGGCGAGCTCCTCGGTCTGCGTCAGGGCCATTCGGGCGCGGGCGGCGACCCACTCGCCGCGCGCTCCCTCGACGTCTTTCAGGGCGACGAGAAGGCGGGCGCGCTCCCGGACCTGGCCGAACTCGGACGGCTCGGGAAGGCGGGCGAACCACTTCAGGCCGGCGGCGCGCTCTTTCCGCGCGAGGACGGCGACGAGCGCGGCGATCTGATCGCGCCCGTACCACTCGCCCCTCGCCCAGCTCCGCTCCAGCTCGGCGAGGAGGAGCGGGCGTTCGGTGGCGGGCTTCAGCTCGAAGGCCAGCTCCCAGGTGTCGGCGGGCGCGGCGGCGTCGGCGATCCGGCGCTCGACGGGAGGGAGCAGGACCGCCGTCGCCTTCTCGAGGAGCTCGGGACGTTTCGCGTCGCGGACGATCCTCCAGCCACGGAGAACGGGCGATCCGTTCTCGCGGGGGACCGTCGAGGACTCGGGCCCTTCGGGCGACGGCGGAAGGTCGTTCTCGGCGAGCGTGAGGGGCGAGACGAGGCCGCCGGGAAGCTCGAGAAGCCTGCCGAGGCGCGCGAGGGCCGAGGCGTCGTCGCCCCGGGCGACGTCCGTCCGGAGCAGGAGGAGGTCGAGCTCTGGACCGAACTCGCCGACGCGCCGGGCGACCTCGGCCAGGCGGGCGGCGTCGGGAAGGGCGCGAGCGGCGGCGAGCCCGTCGGCCCTCAGCGGCCCGTCGAGCCGGGCGAGAACGGGGGCCGCCTCGCGGAGCCAGGCCGGAAGGCGGCCGGCGGCGGCGAGAGGGAAGCTCCCGGCGTCGTGGGCCCAGACCTCGCGGAGGTAGTAGTCGAGGCGGTCGGCCGGGAGCGATTCGACGCGGCTTCTCCAGCGGGCGCCGAGGGCCATGCGGTACTCGGCGTCGTCCGAGGGCTGGAGGGCGGCGACGGCGGCCGGACCCTCGCGGTCGCAGAGGAAGGCGAGGAGGCCGGCGGCGACGGGCTGCGCCGGATCGAGGTGCGAGAGTGGCGCTGCGAGCCCCAGGGGTGCGGAGCTGCGCTCCCACGCCCGGAAAACCGCCTCGGAGGCCTTCTCCTGCCGAACCCGGACCTCCGAGCGCAGGAGGGCGTTCGCCTTTTCTTTCCCGGCCTCGCCGCCCGTGACGACGAGGAGACGGAGCCGGCGGGACAGACGGTCCGCCTGGGAGAGGTCGTGGAACCAGGCCTCGTCGAGCGCCAGGGCGAGAGGCAGGTCGGCGAGCGCCTCGGCGGATCGGACGGCGGCAATGGCGCGGGCGGACTCGCCCCCGCGGGAGGCCGCTTCCAGCGGAACGGCGGGCGCGTCGGAGGAACGCTCGCGGAGGCGCGAGAGCGCCTCGAGGACATACCAGGGCGCGGAGGGGCGCAGACCCCAGAGCCGGGCCGGAGCGCGGCCCGCGTCGACTCCCGATCCGGTCACGACGTCGTCGCCGGTGTCGCCCGGGAGAGACGCGAGCTCGGACCAGACGAACCGCGGATCGGAACCGAGGAGCTCCCCGACGCTTCGCGGGCCGCGGAGGCGGACGACGTCGGCGCCGGTGACCGCGGCGGGGCCGTTTCGCACGAGAGCCTCGAGAGCCTCGGCGGCACGGTCGGTGGCCTGGCTTCGCGCCCGCCGCCGCGGGTCTTCCGGGACGCCGGGCGGAGAAGGCGACGCGCCGCGCAGGAAGTAGGCACGTTGGGATTCGGTCGAAAGCAGCGGGAGGAGCGGCTTCACGCTCCACGAGGAGCTCGTGGCGGCGAGGAACCTCCTCCAGGTGCCGGGGGTCCGGAACCACCGGTCGACGCCGGCCTTCCAGTCGGCGTTCTCGGGGCGGGCGGCGAGGCGGGCGAACGGCTCCACCGGGAACCACGAGGCGTAGGGCACGGCCTTCGTGACGGGGGGCGTCCCGAGGATCTTCGCGTTCAGGTCGGCGACGAGCGGAGCGAGGGCGATGCGCAGGGAGGCGTCGTCCGCGCGCGCCACGAGGTAGCTGACCCATTCCGCGTGGAAGTCGGAGCGGACGAGGCGGAGGCGGCGGGAGCCGTCCCTGCCGACATCCTCCGTGGGGTGCAGGCCGGCGACGAAGGCGTCGGGGGGCTCGCTTCCCCAGTACGCCTTTGCGGGCGGAACGGCGGCGAGGAGCCTTCGGCAGAGCGCCTCGTCGAAGCGGTTGAGGCCCGCGGTCTCGGCGAAGGGGTGGAGTCGAGCCACCTCGGCGTCGTCGGAGAGGCCGTCGGGACGGAAGATCCGGCCGAGGAGCTCTTTCTCGAGCGCCTCCTTCTGCTCGGGGAGCGCGATCCGCGCGAAGGTCCAGGCCGTCTCCTGGAGGAAATCTGCGTCCCGCCCGAATCGGGCGAAGAGGCGCGGATAGGTTCCGGCACGCAGGGCGATCTCGGCTCTCTCGGAGTTCTCGAGCGGCACCTCGGCGACCCGGGCCGGATCGCCTCCGGGCGCGGCGAGCTCCCACGCGGCGGTCGCGCGGCCGAGGCGGAGGTAGCGCCGCGCCGCCTGGGCCGTCCGCCGGCGGGCCTCGTCTTCGGCGTTCTCGGCGCCGGTGGCGAGGACGGCGGCGATGGAGGCGCGGTCGACGGCGAGCGCCTTCCCCAGGTCGCCGGCGCGCACGTAGAGGGAGGCGCGCCACGAGGCGACCCCTTCGTCCGCGAGGCGGGTCTTCGCCCACCCCTCGAGGAAGTCGCCCGCCTCGCGGAACCGGCCCTGCAGCTCGAGGAGCGCCACCGTGTCGCGCGTCAGCTCCTCGCGCTCCGGTGCGACGGCCACGGCCTCCCGCGCGGCGGCGACGGCGCCTTCGAGGTCCCCCTGGAACGCGCGGATCTCGCGGACGGCGACGGCCCACCGGACATCCCGCGGGCTGCGGGCCCTCTGCTTCTGGAAGAAGTCCAGGAGGGCGTCCGCCTTCCTCGCGCGAACGGCGAGGCGGCACGCCTCGCGAAGCCACTCCCGCTCCGTCCGGCGGTTCAGCGCCTCCACGTAGAGGTCCACTCCGGCCTCGAGACGTCCCTCGTCGCGCGCCGCTCCGGCGAGCGCAGCCCAGAGGTCCGGGCGCAGCGCCTCGGGGAGGTTCGGGCTTTCGGCCTTCGCCAGGGCGATCGGGTCGAGCGCGCTCCCTTCGCGCCAGGCGAGGCGGGCGGAAAGGGCGAGCGCGTTCACGCGGGCCCGCGGCTCGAGAGTGAAGGAGAGGAGCCTTCCGACGGCTCTGCGGGCGCGCGCGAGGTCCTTGCGGGAGAGCGACTCGTTCACGAGGCGCTCGGTCAGAGGCTCGCGGTGCCCTTCGGCCGCGCGCGCGGCCGCCGCCTCGAGGGCGTCGAGTCCCTCGGCGTCGCGCCGGGCCCGGAAGAGGTAGGCGACCTGGTCCTCGAGGAGGCCGAGGGACCAGGGGAAGCGGCGGGTGGCGTCGGCGAGCGCCCCGCCGGCGTCCCCGCCCGCCGCCTCGAGGAAGCGGGCGTGCGCGGCGAGGGTGCGAATCTTCGTCGCGCCGTCCGGGAGGGCGTCGACCCGCGGAAGGAGACGGGCCCAGGCCGCCTTCGCGTCGTCGGCGCGCCCGCGGTCCAGGAGCCAGGCCGCACGGGCGGCTTCCTTCGGGACGCGCGCCTCTTCCGTCGGAAGGAGCTCGGCCTCCCGCGCGAGAAGGAGGCTCTCGAGAACCGTCGCGCCGTCGGCTCCGGCCCAGCGGACGTCGGAGAGCGCGCCTGCCCGGGCGCGGATCGAAGAGAGGAAGCCGGCATTCGTCGCCCGGGGGGCCATCTCGAGAGTCTTCTTCCAGAGCGTCTCCCCGACGGCGACCGTTCCCTCGCTTTCCGAGGGGCTCGTCTCCTCGCGGCGGGCGGCGCGGGCGGCGCGGGCGACCGGGTCGTTCGGCAGGTCCATCCAGTCGTCCCAGTCGTTCGGCCCGGCCGTGTCGAGCTGGGCGAGCGGAAGGTGCGAAGCGAACGCGATTTCGTCGGCGGGCTGGCCGGGGGCGAGACGGGCGACGCGGGAGACCAGGAGGTCCCGGATCGCGGGACGGCCGACGAGCCTCCCGAGCCGCTGCCGGGAGCGCCAGCTGCCTTCTCCCTCTTCGGCGAGCGCCGAGACGTACTCGGAGATCGCTCCGTCGCGGTCGCGCAGCTCTTCCTTGAGGACTCCCGCCTCGAAGGCGTGGAGCGCAGGCTGGCCGAGGCGCGTCCTCCCTTCCGAGAGGACCTCCAGGGCCTCGCCGAACCGGCCGTAGTCCCAGAACGCGGTCGCCGTCTCCAGGATCGTCCCGGGGCTCCGGGGCGAGGCGGCGAGGACCTTCCGGAACGCGACCCCCGCGGGCGCGGGGCGCTCGAGGTCCTGCCACATTTCGCCGATCGGCGTCCAGAAGGGGGACGGGTCCGCGGCCGCGGCGGCGGCCCGCCCGGCGATCCTCTCGGCGGCGGCGGCGCGCTCGGGCGAGAAGGCCGAGAGCGAGCGTTCGAGAGCGATCGCCTCGACGGCCCGCACCGGGTCGCCCGGGTAGGCTTCCGAGAGCGCTTCGGCGAACGGCACCGCTCTCTCGAAGCGCGACAGGCGGGCCCATCCGTCGAGGAGGAGGACGTTCTCGACGGGGGTCTTCGCGGGCGACTCTTCGAGGCGCCGGAGGAACGCCTCGAGCGCCGCCTTCCGCATCAGGTCGTCCAGGAAGCGGACGCGCCGCGGCGCATCGGCCCAGAGGACGGCGTCGCGGCGCAGGGTCATCAGGGCGTCGTCGACGACCGCGCGAGCCTTCACGTCCGCGGGCCTCTTCGCCTTGCGCGCGTCGAAGTCCGAACGGGACAGGAGCCGCGCCTCGGCGCGCTCGAGAACGGCCGGGCTCGACGGGAAGCGCTGGAGCGCCCGGAGGGCGAGAAAGTCGGAGAAGAGGACGTAGGGGTTCGGCTGCCCCTCGAGGGCCACGACCGCGTCGTCGAGCATCGGGTCGCGGGAGAAGAGCGCCGACCCGCGGAAGCCCGCGACGATCTCCTCTCCCAGCCCCTTCAGCTCCGCCGCCTTCTCCCGCCGCGCGTACCAGCGGGCGAGCTTCTTCCACCACTCCGGGCCATCGAACGCGGCGATCGCCTTCCTGTAGCGGGGTTCGAGGTCGTCGTCGAGCTTCCAGGAGGAGATCCGGTCGACGGACTTCAGCCAGACGGCCTCGGCGCGGGGCAGCCGGTCCATCTCCCCGAGGAGGAGCGAAAGGCTCGCCCGGTGCGACCGGTCGAGGTCGTCGAGGCGGACGAGCGCCTCGTCGAGGACCTGTCCGTACGGGTCCGCCGGCGCTCCGCCCTTCAGCCGGCTCTTCGTCCCGTAGCCTCCCTCGCCTTCTCCTCCTTCACCGTCGCCCTCGAAGCCCGTCTCACCGGACTCTTCGGTGACCTCGGCCTCGCCGGGGGATCCCGCCCCGGAGCCCGGCACGCTGCCGTCCGGAGCCAGGAGCGCGAGCCGCTCGGTCCAGAGCGGAAGCTCCCTCTCGAGCGGCGCCTTCGTCTGCCGCAGCGCCAGGAGCGCGACGCGGCGGGCCTCGGCGCGCGTGGCCGCGTTCCCGCTCTCGGCCCTGGCGAGGAGGCCGAGCGCCTCGCCCCCCTTTCCGCGCTGGACGAGGAGCTCCATCACCTTGACGTGGAGGCCCGGCAGGGCCGGGTGCTTCGGGCTCCGCTTCTCGAGCTCGGCGAGGAGGAGCCGGCCGGCGCGGAGGGTCTTCTCCGGCAGGCGCTGCGCTTCGAGCTCGGCGAGCGCGTCGTCCGTCTGGAGACCGGTGAGGAGGAAGGAGAGCCCGGCCGTGGTGAAGCCGGGGGTCACGTCGGCGCGGGCCGCCCAGCGGTACGACTCGTCGTTCAGGACGCCCCAGGCGATCGGGCGCGCGCCCGCGGCGAACGCGAGGCGGGCGAGCGCGGAGAGGTCGTCGAGCCGATCGGCCGCCGGGGCCGACGCCGCCGCGGCGAGACGGCTGCGGAAGGCCTCGGGGATGGCGTCGAGCGCCTCGAACAGCCGTGCCAGCACGAGCCGGCCCTCGCGCGAGAGGCCCGCCTCGTGCCGCAACTCGACCTGCGCCAGGAGCTCGAGGGCGAGATCGCTCCGCCCCTTCCCCTCGAACCACCGGGCCAGGACCGTCACCGACCGGGCGTCGAAGCTCTTCTCGAGGCCGAGGCGCAGCGCCTCCATCCTCCCGGTCGCGACGGCGTCGGCGCGGCGCGCGAAGGCGGCGAGCGCACGCGAGGAAGGAGATTTCGCGGGGTCGCCGGCGAACGCCTCGAGGACCGAGTAGGCGCCGTTCGGGTCGCCGTGGTCGCCCTTGAGGTCTGCGAGGACGAGCAGGCGGGTCTCCTCGGGGAGCGCCTTCGCGCCGCGAAGCGCCTCGTCGGCCTCCTTCAGCTTTCCGGCCTTCTCGAGGGCCCGGATCCACTCCTCGACGTACCCGGCTTCCGACGGGAAGAGCGAGGCGCGTTCGGCCCGGAGAGCGAGCGGGTCGCCGAGCGACGGGTCGTCGTCGGCCCAGCCGATCCGCTCCGTGGCGACGGAGCGGCGCAGGGAGTCGGGGGCGTCCGACGCGATCGCCGATTTCGCGGCGGAGAAGGCGAAGGGCCAGCGGTGATAGCGGGCCCCCCAGCTTGCGGACTCGGCCCAGGCCTTTCCGCCGCTGCCCGCGGCCCAGCGGCCGAGCGCCTCTTCGGCGCCCGGCAGGTCTCCCAGCTCGCGACGGGCTTCCGCGAGGTGGCGGAGGGCCGCGAGGGCCACCTCGTCTCCCGCGGCCGAGCGCTTTTCCAGCTCGGCCGCGAGCTCCTTCGTCGGCGTCGGGTAGTGGATCGTCCGGCCGTCGACGACCGCCTTCCTCACCAGAGCCGAGCTCAACGCGTCGGCGTCGGTGAGGTCGGTCCAGGGGACGAGCGAGGCCGCCGCGTCGAGAGCCGCGGGGCGGGTGGCCGCCGAAAGCGCGACCGAGCCGGCGAGGAGGAGGAAGAACGGGCGCCTTGCGCGAAGCGTCTCGGACATCAGCGGATCCTCAGCGTCGCGCGTGCGAACCCGTGGTTCCCCGCGCCGTCGGTCGCCTCGAAGAGGACGGGAACCGAACCGGTGACTCCCTGCGGGAGGAGAAGCTCCCCGGTGTTCGCCTTCGCTGGGCCATCCCATCGAAGCGGCACCGGGAGACCGTCGCCGATGCGGGCGGTCAGCGCGATGACGTCGGCGTCCGCGCGCGCGGAGAGGGTCACGCGCGAGCCCGCCGTCGCGCCGTTCGGCAGGACCGGCGTGATCGTCGGCGGCGTCCCGTCGACGACGACGCGCTTCTTCTCGACCGCGGTCGCCCCTCCCTGGTCGCGAAGGACGATCCTCACGTCCATCGGTCCGTCGGTCGTCCCCTCGGGAACGAGGAAGCGGCCTTCCCACAGGTTCGTGCTCGGACGGCGGGTCAGGTCGAGCTTTCGTCCGAAGGGGAGGAGGGCGGCGACGGCGGCCGTGCCCGGGAGCGCCTCGATCCGGATGATCGGGTCACCCGGCTGGATGCGGCGCGGCCGGAGGAGAGAGCGGGGCGCCGCGAGGAAGGCCGTGTAGGGGGTGACGAACTTGTAGCGGCGCGAAAGGTCGAGGATCTCCTCTACCCACTCGCGCTTCTCCCCCTCGAGCTCGATCCTGCGGAGGAGGTCGTCGACCCGGGCCCGCGCCCAGCGGCGCGGCAGGTCGCGCGCGTCGAGTGCGCGATCGGGAAAAACGGCCGGCACGGTGGCGGATCCGAGCGCGATCGTCGTCTTCGCCGGCTGCGCGTAACGACCGACCCAGGCCGAGAGGGAGCCGGCGAGCGGCGGCTGCGTCAGGACGCCGTAGACGTCCCGCAGCTTCGGGTCTTCTCCCTTCACCGTGAAGGGGAGATCTGTCTTCGCTCGTTCCCGCGCCCCTTCCCGGGTGAGGTCTGCGAGGAGCTGCGCGAGGAAGAGCGCTTCGCCGGCGGGTGGCTGCGACGCGCTGCCGGGCGGAAGGGGAAGGAGCTGCCGGGAGGCGGCGGGGAAGGCCTCCCGGGTCTCCTCGCCGGTCAGGACCGTGAAGAGAGGCTGCCCCTCCGCGGCTTTCGCGAGGTCGCCGGGAGCCTGGGACCCGTCGGTGACGAGGACGAGCCGGGCCGACGGGTCGCCGGGGAGGAGCGAGGCGGCGGCCCGGACCGCGGCGGCGGTCTCGGTGCCCGGCGCGAGAAGACGGGAGCGCAGGAAGGTCAGCGCCGCGGTCTTCGCCGCGTCGGTCGCGGGAAGGAGGCCCGCCGGATCGGGCGCCGGGGCGCGATCGAACGGAACGACGACGAAGCGGTCGGCCGGGCCGAGGCGGGCGAGAAGCCGGTTCACGAAGGCCCAGCCCGTCTCGAGGCTTCCCCAGCGGGTCGAGAGCGACGTGTCGAAGAGGAGGGCGACGGAGAGCGGCCTCTTGGCCGGCGAGCCAGGGGCGTCCGGAGCCGCCCGGGCCGCGGGGCGGTGCTCGAGGAGAAAGAACCCGTCCTTCTCGGGCGGGACGTCGGAGAAGCGTTCCCAGGGCGCGAGAGCGAGGCCGTCGGGAAGCCTGCCGTCGGGGCTGCGGAAGGCCGAGAAGGCGAGCGGCAGAGAGGCGGCGGGGCGAATGCGAACGACGACGTCCCTGGCGAGCGGCACGTCGCTCGCGCGGAAACGCGCCGTCTTTCCCGCGACGGTGAGGGGAAGCGACGAAGGGGGCGGGTCGAGGAAGGCGCCGTCCTCGAGCGTCACCGTCACCTCGAGGCTTCCGGCGCTCGTCGGTTCTCCTTCGCCGGGCCGGAGAGGAATTCGCAGCTCCCCGACTCCCTCGGCCCAGGGAACCTCCTCCTGGTATTGCATCTCGAGCCGCTTCGTTCCCCTGGCGGGAATAGGGGCCACCTTCACGGAGAAGACCGCGCCGCCGGACGGCCGCGAACCGCCTCCCGCCGAGTCCTCCTCCTCGCCCTGCTGGAGCAGGCCCGGGTCGATCCGCCGCGTCGTCAGCTCCTCGTAGATCGCGCGGGCGCGCTTCTTCTCCACGATGACGCCCGGAATCCTCACGAGGCCGTCCCAGACCGCGAAGTCGCCGACGGCGCCGGAAGGCGCGAGGCGGAAGCGCCACGTCCCTTCCTGGATCTCCCCCGTGTGGTTCTCGAAGACCTGCCGCACGTTGACGCGGGCGACGCCGCGCGCCACGCCGACGTCGACGGTCATCTCGCGAAGCGAGAGGACCCGCGGGTCGGGCCGTCCGGTCGAGGTCGGGACGAGGAGGCCCGTCTGAGCGGGGGCCGGGATCGCGGCGAGGAGAAACAGGAGGAGGGCGGCTCGTTTCATCGTGTCTCCGGAAGGGCGGCGGCCGGAAGGCGGAGGAGCCCTTCCGAGGTGCCGACGAAGAGGACGTCGGGAGATTCTCTCGGGAAGGCCGCGAGGGCGAAGACGTCGGGCGAGGGAAGAGGGAGATCGACGCGCGAGAAACGCGAGCGGAGGCGGTCGGAGCACCAGACGCCGGAGCCCTGCGTCCCCGCGCAGAGGCGCCCGTCGGGAAGGCCGGCGAGCGCTCCGGCGTTCACCTTCAGGCCGCGGGTCTCGGGAAAGCTCTCCCACGACGGGCCGGCGGCGGCCTCCCGGCGCACCGCGAGGCCGCCGCCGTAGGTCGCCACCCAGAGCCCGTCCTCGCGGGGAGCAGCGCCGTGACCCACGGGTGGGGGAGCTTCCCTTCGCCCGGCAGGACGCGCTCCGTCACGCGCCGCCCCTCGACCCGCCCGAGACCTGTGGGCGTACCGACCCAGAGCGCCTCGCCGCTGGCCGCGAGGGCGTAGGCCTGGTTTCCCGGGAGGCCGTGGTAGGCCGAGAGGAGCCGGGGACCGGGGAGGAGGACCCCCTGGCCGTAGCCGATTGCCAGGCCCGAGCCGGTCGCGGCGAGGGAGAAGGCTGCCCCCGCCCCCTCGATGGGGCGGGCTTTCCCGTCCGCGATCCGAAACGCGCCGCGAAGCGTCGCGGCGTAGACGACTCCTCCGAGGGGGAGGATCGCGTTGACTCCCCAGGCCTCGCCCGAGAGAAGGGCCTTCGCGGAGAGAGGGGCTCCTCGCGGGTCGGCGACGGCGAGAGCGCCGTCGAAGAAGCCGAGGTAGAGGTGTGACCCGTCGGCCGCGAGGGCGTTCACGTGAGGGTGCCGAGGCCCGGCGGGGTCTCGCGGACGAGCTCGAAGCCGAGGGCGGGATCGAAGCGGCGAAGGCCCGAGGGGCCGTCGGCGAAGAGGCGGCCCGAGACGACGAAGAGGCGGAGGAACCGTTCCGGCGCCGGCGTCTCGCGCCGCGAGCCGTCCGGGAAGAGAGCCGAGACGCGCGGCGGGCCGCCTTCGGGGACGAAGCGGAAGGAGCCCTCCCACGCGACACCGGAGGTGGCGTCGGAGCCTCGCGTCACTGGAGTCAGGCTCGCCGCATCGGGCCGCCCGTGCGCCGCGCCCGCTGCGGTCGCCACCCAGAGCTCGTCCCCGAGAACGACGACGCTTTCCACCCACGGGTCGGGAGTGCCGACGACGCGGGGGGTCGAGCCGCCGCGGGAGACGAGCCGGAGGCCCTGCTCGCCGCCGGCGGCGATCTCGCCGCCAGGGGGGAGCGCGATCGAACGGACCGGGGCGTCGTCGAGCTTCTCGATCTCCGCCGATGCGAACGGGGCCCGGAAGAGACCCTGGCGCGCTCCGACGAGGAGCTCGCCCCCCTCGGTCTCGGCGAAGGTCCGCACCTCGAGCTCCCCGAACGCCGGGGACGCGAGCTCGGGGCCCGCGGCGCCGAGCCGGCCCCAGCCCCCCCTTTCGAGCGCGAAGACCGCCGTCCCCCTCCAGGAGGCGACGGCCGAGACGCGCAGGGAAGGGAGGCCGTCGCGGACGTCGAAGAGCCGGTCGTTCGTCTGGATTCCGGAGCCGGTGGCGAGCTGGAGGCTTCCGGAGACGTCGGCCAGGCAGAGGATCCGGCCGTCTCCGGCGACCTCTCCCCGAACCTCCGGACGCTCGACGGCCCCGAAGGAGAGTGGGCGCACCCGCCCGGCGCGGACGCTCCCTGGGGCCGCCTCCCGCGCGACGGTCCTGTCGACGCGGTAGAAGAAGAAGGCCGCGCCGGCGCCAGCGGCAAGGAGAAGCCCGGCCCCCAGGCCGAGCGCGCGACGGACGGCGAAGGGCATTCTGGGCCGAGTCTACCGGCGAAACGCGCCGGGGAGGCTCGCCGCCTCTTCTGTCGCCTGTCCTACCTCTTGAAGAACCCCGACTGCGGAGTTCCCGCCGCCGGCGGCGCGCCGGAGCCGCCCACGATCCGGGCGTTGAGCTCCTTGATCCGCTCGTTGAGCTGGGCGATCCGGGCGGCCGCCTCCTGGCGGATCCGCTCGTTCTCCTGGCGGGCCTTCTGCAGCTCGCCCTCGAGATCCTGGGCCCCCATCGAGTGCGACTCGATCATCCGGTCCTTGGACTGGAGCTCGGCCTCGAGGCTCGCGATGGAATCGTCCTTCTCCTGGAGGCGCATCTTCCACTTGTCTTCCGCTTCCTCGTAGAGCTTCTTGATGTCCATCAGCTCCGTGATGGCGGAGAAGTCGTTTGCGGACGGGGCCATGATGCCTCCTCGGAACTTTTCCTCGATCTGGGGGAAGAGCTTGCGGAGCTTGAGGGAGAGATCCTCCGGGTCCGCCGTCAGCTGCGTCGCCTTCTCGTAGTCGATCGCGCCGTTCACCAGGAGCGCGATGAGCGACTGGTTCATCGACTGCATCTTGTAGTAGGTGACCGACGACTCGATCTCGTCGAGGATCTCGTTCGAGTTCCCCTCTTCGATCAGCTTGGTGATCTTCGGCGAGTTGACGAGGACCTCGATGACCGCGACCCGCCCCTGCCCGTCGATCCGCTCGATCAGCTGCATGGAGCAGATCGCGCGGAGGACGAGCGCGACCTGCCGGCGGACCTGGTTCTGCTGCCCGGCCGGACAGCTGTCGAGGATCCGGTCGATCGTCTGCGCGGCGTTGTTCGTGTGGAGGGTGGAGAAGACGAGGTGCCCCGTCTCGGCGGCCGTGATGGCCGTCTGGATCGTCTCCCAGTCGCGCATCTCGCCGACCATGATGACGTCGGGGTCCTGGCGCATCGCGTTCTTGAGCGCTTCCTGGAACGAGGTGGTGTCGGTCCCGACCTCGCGCTGGCAGACGGAGCCGAGGTTGTCCTGGAAGAGGTACTCGATCGGGTCTTCCACCGTGACGACGTGGACGGGGTGCCTCTCGGTGATCCCCTTGATGATTCCCGCGAGAGACGTCGACTTCCCCGAGCCGGTCGGGCCGGTGATGAGGACGAGGCCCGAGGGGTAGTCGCAGAACGTGTTGATGACGTCGGGGAGGTGGAGCTCGGCGATTCCGGGGATCGTGAACGGGATCCGCCGGAAGACGGCCGACCAGCTCCCTCTCTGCAGGAAGATGTTGCCGCGGAATCGCGCAAGCCCCTGGATGCCGTACCCGATGTCGACCGCGTAGTTGGCGGTCAGCTTGTCCTTCTGGTGCGGGGTCAGGATCGTGAGAACCATGTCCTCGATCTCTTTCGGGGAGAGAGGATCGGTCTTCAGCGGAACGAGACGCCCGTTGATTCGCAGGAGCGGCGGGCGCCCCGGCTTGAGGTGGAGGTCCGAAGCCTCCTTTTTCGTGACGAACTTCAGCAGTTCGGTCAGGTCCATGTTCCAGATCCTCGTGCGGAGCTTATACCGGCCTCGTCGTCGTTCCCGACGGGAGGCGCGGGAGGGATCGGCGGCGGCGAGGAACTCCCGGGCCTCTCGCCGTCCCCGGACGGCTCCCGTGGCGAGCGCCTCGTCGAGACGTGCGAGCGCGAGGCCGAGGGCGCTCCCGGAAACACCCAGGAGCCTGGAGACGTCCGCGGCGTCGAAGGGGCGCCGGGGCGTCAGGAGCCGGGACAGGGCTCCCCGCTCCGAGAGGAGGCGTTCTGCCTCGAGGGCGAGGGCGCGTCCGGCCGCACCCCTCGCCACGGCGAAGAAGGCGGCGGCTTCCCGCGAGAAGGGCGCCGATCTCCGCAGAAGGAGAACCGCCTCGCGCCGGCTGGCGGTGCGCGGCGGCCGGGGAAGGCCGAGGAGCGTCTTCGCCAGCCGCCGGTCGTGCCTGCTCGCCCGCAGGGCTTCGAGCGCGGCGCCGGCGGGCCCGGAGCCGGCGGGAGAGAGGAGGATCGTCCTGAGGAGAGGAGCGGACGTGCTGGCGCCGGCCGCGCCGGCGAGCCGGATTCCGCGGCGCCGCGAGGCCCTGGAGATTCCGGGCAGGAGCGCCTCGAGCGCTCCCCACGACTCGAGCCGGGCGAGCGCGAGCGCGGCGGGGCGGGGTCCGGAAGCGAGAATCGCGTCGAGCTCCGACAGGCGGCGTTCCGGCGCGACGTTCCCGAGGCGCCGGGCCGCGCGGAGCAGCTCTCCAAGCGCCGCCGGGTCGAGCCGGAAGCCGGGAAGCCGCGCCAGGAAGCGGGCGGCCCGGACGACGCGAAGCGGGTCCTCGAGAAGGACTCCTGCGCGAGGGAGCCTCAGGCGGTGGGCTGAGAGGTCGTCGAGAGCGCCGGGGAGGGCGACGAGGCGCCCGCCTGGAAAGGAGAGGCCGAGCGCGTTGATCGTGAAATCGCGGCGGAGAAGATCGTCCTCGGGGTCGCCGTCCGTCTCCCAGACGTCGACGGACGAGGCGCCGAGCGGGACGTGAAGGATCCGGCGGGGCGACTGCCCGATGGTGAGCGCCCGGGAGCCGCCGAAACGCGCGAGCGTCTCGGCGAACTCCGCGGCTCCCTCGCGGGGGACGGCGAGGTCCACGTCGCCCGCGGGCAGACCGAGGAGGGCGTCGCGCACCGCGCCCCCCACGAGGAGGAACGGAACGCCCGAGGCGGCGGAAGCTCTTCGCGCGAGCCTCACGGTGCGGCGGCGGGAGAGGCGCCGGAGCGCCGGGCGGGCTTCGGGGAGGGCGTTCACGGCGGACCACGACGGTAGGGGAGCGCCGACGGGGGCGTCAAGCGGCTGGCTATACTCGCGCGAGTGAAGATCGACCGTGACCTCGTCCGCCGCGTGGCCCGGCTCGCCGCGCTCGATCTCGCCGAGGGGGAAGACGCCCGGCTCGCGGAAGAGCTGACCCGCGTCGTCGACCATTTCGAGACCCTCCGCCGGGTGCCGGACGAGCTCCTCCCTCCTTTGCCGGCCCCTCCGCCGTCTCCTCTTCGCGAGGACCTCCCGGCGGGCGAGCCCGGCGAACGCCCCTTCGTCGGAGGAACGCCCCGGAGTTCGGCCACGGGCACTTCGTCGTTCCCCGCGTCGTCTCGAGGAAGGGATGACGACGGACTTCGACCTCCTGCTCGACGGGCCGGCGCACGACCTGGCCGAGGCCGTCTCCGCGCGCCGCGTCTCCGCGCGCGAAGTGGCGGAGGCTTCGCTGGCGCGCGTCGGCAGGAGCAGGGAGCTCCACGGCGCGTTCCTCCACGTCGCTCCGGCGGCCGCTCTCGCGGCGGCGGACGAGGTCGACCGGCGCGTCGCCTCCGGCGAGGCGCTGCCGCTGGCGGGCGTGCCGCTCGCCGTCAAGGACAACATCAACGTCGCCGGCCTGCCGTCGACGGCCGGCTCGAGAATCCTCGAAGGATTCGTGGCGGCCGACGACGCGACGTGCGTCGCCCGGCTGAAGGCGGCCGGCTGTGTCGTCGTCGGGAAGACGAGCTGCGACGAGTTCGGAATGGGCTCCTCGAACGAGAGCTCGGCGTTCGGGCCGGTGAAGAACCCGTGGGACCTCACTCGCGTCCCCGGCGGATCGTCGGGCGGATCGGCCGCCGCCGTGGCGGCGTTCGCGGTCCCTCTCGCTATCGGGACGGACACGGGCGGCTCGGTGCGGCAGCCGGCCTCCTTCTGCTCCCTCGTCGGCGTCAAGCCGACGTACGGGCGCGTTTCGCGATACGGCCTTCTGGCCTACGCCTCCTCGCTCGACCAGGCGGGGCCGCTCGCGAGGAGCGTTCGCGATGCCGCCCTCGCCCTCTCGGCGATGGCGGGCCCCGACGAGCGGGACTCCACGTCGATCCCCGCCGCACCGCGCGGGCTCCTCGACCGTCTCGAGGCCGGAGCCGCCGGGGTGCGCATTGGTCTCCTCGCCGAGGCGGAGGCGCCGGAGGGAGGGCTCGACCCCGACGTCGGCTCCGTGCTCGACACGGCGGCGCGGATTCTCGAGTCGGCGGGGGCGACGATCGTCCGCGTCTCGGTGCCGCGCGTTCCCTTCGCCGTCGCCGCCTACTACATCCTCGCCACCGCCGAGGCCTCGTCCAACCTCGCCCGCTACGACGGCGTCCGTTACGGGGCGAGGCGGGAAGGCGACGGGCTGTCGGGGCTCTACCGCGCCACGCGCTCCGCCGGCTTCGGGCCGGAGGTGAAGCGGAGGATCCTCCTCGGGACGTTCGCGCTCTCGTCCGGCTATCGCGAGGCCTGGTACGAGCGGGCCCAGCGCGTTCGCGCCCTCCTCGCGCTCGATTTCGCCGAGGCGTTCCGGTCCTGCGACGCGATCCTCTGCCCGACGGCGCCCGAGCCGGCGTTCCGGATCGGCGAGAAGGGCGCGGACCCTCTCGCGATGTACCTCGCCGACGTCTTCACCGTGCCGGCGAGCCTCGCTGGTCTTCCGGCGCTTTCGGTCCCGGCCGGCCTCTCCCGGGAGCGGCTTCCGATCGGGATGCAGCTCGCCGGCCCGGAAGGCTCCGAGCCGCTCCTCTTCGCGCTGGGCCGGGAGATCGAGCGGGCGGCGGGAGCGTGGGGCAGGCCGCCGGGCGCGATCCGTTGACGAGGTCGGCGGTCCGGCTCGCGCTGCTGGCGGCGCTCCTTCCCTCTCTTCTGGCCGCGCAGGAGCCGGCAAGGAGGGTCGACGTCTCCGAGGATTTCTCCGCCGTCCTGGACGCCGGAGAGATCGTCGTCGAGGTGCGTCCCCTCGACGGCGAATCCGTCTCCGATTTCTCGCGGCGGATCTCGCGGGACGAGGGGGCGGCCGCGAGGCTCCTCGCCCTGGCGTCGCCCCCGTCGCGGACGCGGACGATCCTGCTGCCGTACGGAGGGCTCTCGGACGAGACGCGGCTCGCCGCCGTGCGCGCCCTCTTTCCCTCGGACGCCCGCGCGACGATCGGGTGGCTCCACGTCGCCGTCGGGTCCGAGCCGCTCGCGTCGATCGCCTCCTGGTTCACGGGCGACGAGGGCCTCGCCGCCCGCCTCGGCGAGATCAACGGGCTGACGGACCCGGTCGTCACCCGGGGGACGCTCGTGAAAGTGCCCGTCGAGTACCTCCTCCCGCCCTTTCGCGACGCCGAGCCGATCCCCGACGAGGAGCCGCCGCGGCTGGAGTACGGCGCGGACGAGAAGGGGAAGTTCGCCGTCTACCGGCTGAAGAGGAAAGAGGCGCTCTACTCCGCCGTCGTCGTCCGCTTCACCGGGCGCCTCCACGCCCGGGACGTCATCCAGCTCGCGCTCGACATCGCCCTCCGTTCCGGAATCGACGACGTCCACGGGATCCCCGTCGGCTTCCCGGTGAAGATTCCGCTCGAGTACCTCGCCGAGGAGTTCCTCCCGCCGGACGATCCGAAGATCGCCGTGCGGGAAAAGGAGCGTGCCGAAGCGGCGCTCTTCGCGACGCCCGCGAAGGCCCGTGGCCTCGCCGGGGTGCGCGTCGTGATCGATGCTGGGCACGGCGGGCGCGACACGGGGACGCTCCACCACGGCGTCTGGGAGTCGACCTACGCTTACGACGTCGCCTCCCGCCTCCGGCGGGTTCTTCTCGAGACGACGCGCGCCGAGGTCGTCATGACGACCCGCGAGCCGGGAGTCGGGTGGGAGATCCCGGATCGCGACCGGCTTGCGGACGCGAAGTCCCGCGTCCTCCTGACCGACCCTCCCTACCGGCTGAACGATCCGGTCGCCGGCGTCAACCTCCGCTGGTATCTCGCGAATGCGATCCTCAGGCGGCCCGGCCCCGGCGGAAAGCCGATCCCGCCGGAGCGAACCGTCTTCCTTTCCATCCACGCCGATTCCCTCCATCCGTCGGTGCGGGGCGCGATGGCCTACGTGCCGGGGGAGCGATTCCTCCGATCGAGCTACGGCCGCGCGACCCCCTTCTACAGGGGCTTCCGCGAGGTCCGCGACGAGCCGGTCGTGTCGTTCACCCGGAAGGAGCGCGTCCTGGCGGAAGGGGCTTCGACCTCGCTCGCCGAGAAGCTGATCGGTGCGTTCCGTCGCCGCAACCTCCCCGTTCACCAGTTCCGGCCGGTGAGGACGCACGTCATCCGCTCGGGGCGCGAGTGGGTCCCGGCGGTCCTGCGCTACAACAAGATCCCGAACCGCGTCCTCTTCGAGCTGTCGAACCTCTCGAACGACGAGGATCGCGAGCTGACCCTCACGAGGGCGTTCCGTCAGCACTCCGCCGAGGCTCTGGCGGATGGGCTCGTCAGCTTCTTCGGAGGGGCCGAGGCCGCGAAGGAAGAGCGCCCGCCGGCTCCCGTCGCCGAGCCGCGTCCCGTGGAAACGGCTGCGGAGATCGCCGGTCCGTGGCCCGAGATCGCCGGTCCCTGGCTCCCCGCTCCCCACGCCGAGCCGAAGGCGACGCGGACCCCGACGCCGAAGGTCACGCGGCCCCCGACGCCGAAGCCGACGCCGAAGCCAAAGGCGAAGCACCGCCGGCGCTAGCGAGAGCTTCGCGCCGGGACGGCGAAAGACCGGGGCGCCGTCCTACCTCGACCTGGCGAGGCGGAAGCCGACCACGCCGATGCCGACTTCCGGGCTGTCGAAATACCGGCTGGCGGAGCGCGTGTCGCGGAGGAAGAAGGTCCACGCGCCTCCCCGGATCGTCCGGACCGCGCCTGTCGACGGGCCGGAAGGGTCCGTCTGGGCGGACGCCGGGAAGGGGCCGAACCAGTCCTCCACCAGCTCCCAGACGTTCCCGTGAACGTCGAAGAGGCCGTACGGGTTCGCGGACTTCGTCCCGACCGGGCTGGGGGAGCTCCCCGAGGTCCCGCACCACCAGACGTAGGGGCTCGCCGCCGCGTTCTCCCCGCACGCGTCGTCCCCGTCCAGCGCATCGCCGAAGGAGAACCGCGTCTCGGTCCCTCCCCGGGCGGCGCGCTCCCACTCCGCTTCCGTCGGAAGGCGGAACTTCGTCGTCCCCAGGAGCTGATTCAGCTTCGCGATGAAGCCGGCGGTGCCCCGGACGCTCTCCCACGAGACCTGCTCCACCGGGCAGCTCGCCCCGCACGACACGGACACGCTCGGGTTCGTCTCCATCACCGCCCGCCACTGCTCCTGGGTCACCTCGTATTTCCCGAGGTAGAAGTCCTGGGTCAGCGTCACGGCGTGCTGCGGCTGTTCCCAGCCGGTGGGGCTCGTCCCTCTTTCGCCTGCCGGCGCACCCATCTGGAACGTCCCGGCCGGAATCCTCACCAGCACGAGCGGCACGCCCCCCGGCAGCGTGATCGTGATTTCGTTCCCTTCGCCCTTCACCGTCATGGGCACGTACGACCCGTCCCCGGTCCTCTCTCCGGGGTTCGCCCCGTCGATCACCGTCCCGTAGGCGAGCCAGGGGCCCGTGCCGGAGGTTCGCCGGACGGTCACCCAGCCGTTTCGGATGCCGACCGATCCGAGGATGCCGGTGATCTGCTCCCACCGGCCGGGTGCCAGCTTCAGGACGCGTGGAGCGCCCGCGGGAACTCCTCCCCTGTCGCCGTCGAAGACCTGTATCTCGAGCGTCACGTCGCCGTCCGTTCCGGTGTGGACGACGGCGAGATTCGACCGCGTGGAGGCGTCGGCCCTGAGGCCATAGACGTAAGCCTCCTCCTGGGCCTCGTCGCCCTCGTACACGCCCGGCGTGAAGAGCCCGAACTGCCCGCCGGCCGGCGACGGCGCCGCGGTGCGCGCTCCCGCGAAGACGTCCGCGATGCCCGCCCCGCTGACGGCGATCCGGAGTGCGCCTGCGTAGCTCGCGGCCCCCATCGCACCGATCGCCATTCCGTGGCGCCGGAGGTACTCGACGGCGTCGGGAATCACCTGCTGCTCGCGAGGCTTCAGCTGGACGGTGGCCGTCCCTCCCGCGCCGAGCGCGGGCGTGAGCCCCTCGACGTAGCGCAGCGTGAGCGTCGCCGTGGTGGAGCCCCTGTTGGTCAGGACGAGCTCGCTCCGGAAGGACGGGGTCTCGACGAGGACGGGAACGGTCAGGCGGGTCCCGGAGGCCGTGGACGGGGTCGCGACGACGAACGAACCGTCGTTCGTGGCGTTGTCGTTGATGACTCCGTAGGCATCGAACCGGCCGGACGGGGAGGTCCTCGCGACCGTGACCCATCCGTTCGTGATGCCGATGCCGGAGAAGACGTTGCTCAGCTGGGTCCAGCCGAAGCCGGGAATCGTCAGGCCGTCCCGGACGACGCTGGAGTAGCCCGTGGCGTCGCCGGAGAAGGCCGTCACCCGGACCGTGACCGGATCGGGGCCAGGGTTGTAGACCGCGACGTTCGAGCGGTCGCGCGGGTCGTCGCGGAGCGCGTAGAGGGTGAGCGTCCCCTCGCTCCCCGCCGCGGGCGCCACGCCCAGGCAGGAGAGCCCCGCGGCCCCCGCCGGCTGGGGGCTCGCAGTGGCCGTCGTGGTCCGCGCCGTCGCGGCGATGGCGTCCTCCGACTCGGCTCCCTCGAACTTCACCAGGAGCACTCCGCCCTGCGAGCCGGCGGTGGCGGCGTCCGGAATCGGAAGGCCGAGAGCGCGAAGGTAGGGGAGGGCATTCGGAATCGTCCGCTGCTCTCCCGGCGCGAGCGTGTCGGCCACGGCCCCGGACGCCGACGGATCCCCGATGGAGGCCTCGTACCGGTAGGTCACCGAAACGGCCGTCGCCCCGCGATTGGCGAGGACGAGCTCGGTGGTGTAGTGGGAAGAGTTGGCGCCGAAGACGTCGAGGACGATCGGGACGGCGCGCGTCAGCGCGCTCAGCTCTTCGTCCGGAGCGATCCGCCGGACCTCGAGGAGCATCGGTCTCGTGTCGGAAAGAGGAGTGCCGGTGCGGGGCGTGTCCGTCACGGTGAACGCGATCCGCCACGTGCCCGCCGCCTGCGGCGTGAACGAGAAGGCGCCGGTCGAGGCGTCGAGCGAAGCCCCGGGAGGAAGCTCCGAAGCCGCGAAGACGACGGGGTCGCCGTCCGGGTCCGTGGCCCTCAGAACGAACCCCAGCGCCTCGGCCACGCGAATCCTGCGGTTGCTGATGGTGCCCAGGACGGGCGCGCGGTTCGGGACCGACGCGGCCACCATCGGGTCCGTTCCCTTCTTCCCCTCATCGGCGTCGTTCACGCCGTCGCCGTCCGAGTCCCAGGCGTAGGGGTCCGACTCTCCGGCGTCGATGATCCCGTTCCCGTTCCTGTCCTCCTCGGAGTCGAGGAGGCCGTCGCCGTCCGAGTCTCCCGCCGGGATCTCCTCGAGGATTCCCGGGGCGTACGTGCCCGGCCGGGGGACGGAGGCCGCGACGTTCGTCCGGTCGCTCGAGAGGCTCCCGCCCGCGAGCTGCCACGCGCCGACTCCCGCGTCGTAGCGAAAGAGCTTCGCTTCCGCGAGAAGCCCCGGGTTTGCCCCCATCCTCGTCATCTGGTCGGCGTAGAGGTCGATGGCGAGCGAAACGGGGGCGGGGAGCGGGTCGGGCGCGGCATCGCCGGACGGCTTCATCTCGAGGGAGACGAAATTGCCGATGAGGGTGAGCCGGGCCGACGAGGCCGCCGCCCTCGCGGTCGCCGCACGACGGGACGACGGGGCCGGTCCCGCGAAGACTCTCCGGGTGGTCAGGGTCCGGCGGACGGAGGCGGCTCCGGAAACGGAGCGCCCGCTCGCCTCGGGGCGCGAGGGATCCCCGGTCCGAAGGGTCGCGGTCCAGCCACCGTAGCTGTCCGGAAAGGAGGCCCGGCCGCCTCGCCGGCCCGTCGTCGGATCTTCGACGTCGAGCGGCTCCGCGGCCAGGGGTGCCGTAGCCACGCTCCCGCCAGGCAGATCCAGGTTCCTGGAAACGGACCCGAGCAGGCCTTGCAGGGCGGTTTCGATGAGCGGGCCGACGTTGGCGAGAAGGCGACCGGACAGGAGCTGCGAAAGGGACAGCCCCGCTTCCCAGGAGGCGGTCGACGCGTTCTCTCCGAGGTCCCAGCTCTGGCCATCGGCCCGGCAGGTTCGCTGGGCGTTCTCGACGAGCCGCGACTGTTCCCACCCTCCGTGGAACGAGAGGACGTCGTCGCCATCCGCGCGTCGTCCTCCCCAGAAATCGAGCGCGAACTCGTCCGTCCTCACCCGGCCGCTGCGCCTGTCCGCCTCGGCGACGAGGGCCACGGTGCCGGCGGGCGCCAGGGCCTCGGCCCGGTCGACGATGGTCTTCGCGGTCGAATCCGCGAGCTCCCTCGACAGGTGGAGAACGCTCCCCGGCTCGCCCGAGAGGGCACCCAGCTGGGTGGCGCTCTCGGCTCGCAGGGACTCCAGCACCGGGGCCTGGTTCACCCGGATCCTCACGTCGAACCCGTCGCGGTCCCGGGTCCGGAATCGCTCCAGGTCTCCTTCCGGCGCCGCCTGGACGCTCACGTCGACCCCGGCCTGCAGCAGGCTCCCGCTGGTGCCGAAACTCGCGAGCACGCCTCCTGCGAAGGAGTGGTCGTCGACCCAGGCCGGGCCGAACACTCTTCCGAGCGGAACCTCCCAGCTCGCCGGCGGGCCGCTGCCGGCGAGCGCCAGGGTCCAGCGATTCTCGAGGCCGGCGACGGTCGGCCCACCCGCCGAGGTGACGTACCGGAGCGCCGACCGCGACCCGATCATCCCGTCGGCGCTCGCCACCGAGAGGCCGAGCGGGGTGGTGGAATCGATTCCGTTCGAGGCGACGGGAGTCTCGACCGACAGCGGCTCTGCCGACAGGCGCCCGCCCACGGCCGCTCCCGCCCACGTCTCCCGCCTCGCGGCCGAGAGGAGGCTTGCGGAGCCCGGCATCTGCAGTGCGGTTTCGACGGCGGCGCGCTGGAGGAGCCCGAGGAGCGGAGAGGGCGCGAGAATCCCCGCCAGGGACGCGGTCTCCAGGAAGAACGCCATGATCGCCACCCGGGCCTCGTCCGACCGTGCGTCGCTCCCCGAGAACGCGATCCGCTGGCCGAGCTCGCCACCGCGCTCGCCGCCGGCCTCGATCGAGGGCCCGCGGACCTCGAAGGTCTCGACGGCCTTCAGCTCGACCGAGGGCATCTCGAGCAATCCCGCGTACCCGAGGCTCGTCCGTCTCTCCAGGGCGACGCTCCCGTCGGGACCCAGCTCCAGCTTCAGCCCCACACCCGCCGAGCCCTTGACCGAGAGCCGGGCCGCCTCGAGCGAGGCCTTCGGGGCGCCGGCGACTTCTCCCAGGAGGCCGGTATCCCCTGCCGAGTCCGCGGCGAAGAGCGCGTACAGGTCGCGGAAGGGGCTCGGCACGCTGCGCAGGGTCACGTCGGGGAGGCGGTTGCCCACGGTCACCGGGGAGTCGTCCACCCGCGCGTAGCCGCTCCCCTGGGGGAAGACGAGCCGGGCGGGGTTCGTCGAGAACTTCAGGCCGTCCGGCCTGACCGTCAGCTTCGCGACGCCGGGCGAAGGCACGGACCAGGCGAACGCGTTGGCGGCCGTGGACGTGGCCCCTGCGAGCTTCAGGGGGCAGTCGAAGCGGGTGGCCGGGAGAGGCTCTCCCGTGGCCTTCTTCAGGTTGAAGTAGAGGGAAAGCTCGTCGCCGGGCCGCGTCTCCAGCGCGAGGGGGCTGCGGGTGTCGTCGATCCGCTCGAGGAGGATGGTGCCGTCGAGAGAGGTCCTCAGGTCGATCGTGAAGAGGTTCGAGTATCCGGTGTCCGCCTTCGCGGTGGAGCCGGCCAGGAGCGAGGCCGCGAGGAGCGCGATCGTTCGGAGGGCCTGCCGGGAGAAGGGGATCGAGCGCATGGGTCCTCCCTGGAGCGTGCGAGTGGAGCGCGACCCGATCACCGGGTTCTGGCGAGACGGAAGCCGACGAACGGATAGCGGCCGTGGGGGAGGCTGCCGAAGCGATAGGCGGAGCGCGTGGTCCGGAGGTCGTAGTTGAAGCTGCCGCCCCGAAGCACCCGGCGCAGCCCCGAGGACGACCCGGCCGGATCCGTCTGCGGCTCGGACGAATAGTCGGCGTGCCGGTCCTCCACCCATTCGGAAACGTTCCCGTGCAGGTCGTAGAGGCCGTACGGACTCGCGCCCTTCGTACCGGCGGGGCGCGTCGAGCCTTCCGAATCGCCGCACCACCAGACGTACGGCAGCGCCGCCGCGTTCGCCCCGCACCCGTCCTCGCCCTCCAGCGCGTCCCCGAACGAGAAGCGCGTTTCGGTCCCTCCTCGCGCCGCGCGCTCCCACTCGGCCTCCGTCGGGAGACGGAACCTCGTCGTTCCGAGGAGCTGGTTCAGCTTCGCGAGGAAGCCGTCCGCGCCCCGGATGTCGTCCCACGAGACCTGCTCCACCGGGCAGCTTCCTCCGCACGAGGAGAAGAAGCTCGGGCTGGTCCCCATGACCGCCTGCCACTGCGCCTGCGTCACCTCGGTCCTGCCGACCCAGTATTCCCGCGTCAGAGTCACCGTGTGCCGCGTCTCTTCGGGGCTGCGGCTTCGCTCCGCAGCCGGCGACCCCATTCCGAACGTGCCCGCGCTCACTCCCACCATCACCAGCGGCACGCCGCCCGGAAGGGTGACCGTGAGCTGCCGCCCCGCGATGGAGTTGTTCGTCGCCGTGACGGCGACCTTGAAGTCCGGACGGAAGGTCTCGGCGGGAAGGCTCGCGGGAGCGTTCCAGACGAAACGCCGGTCCGTACCGTTCGCCACCCCTTCCCCCACGTGGCCCGAGAGCGTCGAGGCGTCGGGGTGGACGTCCCAGGCGTCGCCGCCGTCGCTCGACACGGCGACCGTGACCGTCGCCCCTTCCTCGTAGGCGCCGGCGAGGTCGTAGAGCACCTCCACCGTCCTGTCGGGGAGCTGCGCCGCCCGGACCCTCGTCACGCTCTGCGCGGCGATCGGAGCGGGCAGGATCGCCAGGATCGCCAGGATCGCCAGGAGCGCTTCGACGGCAGGCAGGAAACGGGTATTCCTCGTGGGACCTCCACCTCTGCCGGAAACCGGCCAGCTCGAACGGATGCGAGTCCGCCGAAGTCTACGGCATGAGATTCGCCCGGAGACTGCGGCCGGCCCGCGATCCGCGAGCCGATCTAGACTCCCTGGTTCATGCGTCCGCGGCTCCGCCTTCTCGACGACGCCCTCGCCGGCCGGATCCTCGACGAGGCGCGTTCCGTCCTCTCGACGCTCGGCGTCGAGCTCCACGATCCGGAAGGGCTCGAGCTCCTCGTCTCCCACGGGGCCGTCGCCGACGGCGGCGGAGGACGGGTGCGGATCCCCGCGCGTCTCGTCGACCGCGCCCTCGCGACGGCCCCGCGCGCCTTCGCGCTCTACGACGTCCTCGGCGACCGCACGCACGACCTCTCTGGCGAGAACGTCCACTTCACTCCCGGCTCGGCGGCGATCCGGATCCTCGACCCGGCCACGGGGGTGCTCCGCGCGCCGTCCACGCCGGATTACGTCCGCTACGCGAGGCTCGTCGCCGGCCTCCCGAACCTGGCGGCGCAGAGCACCGCGTTCGTCCCGTCGGACGTCCCGGCGGAGGTCTCCGACAGCTACCGCCTCTTCCTCTCGCTCCTCTTCTGCGAGAAGCCGGTCGTCACCGGCGCGTTCTCGGCGGCGGCGTTCCAGGTCATGCGCGACCTGCAGCTCGCCGTCCGAGGGTCGGACGCGGCGCTCCGGGAGAAGCCTCTCGCCGTCTTCACCTGCTGCCCCACGTCGCCGCTGGCCTGGAGCGAGGCGACGGGCCGGAACCTCCTCGACTGCGCCCGCGCCGGCATCCCCGTGGAGATCGTCGCGGTCCCGCTCTCCGGGTTCCTCTCCCCGGTCACGCTGACGGGGACGCTCGTGCAGGGGGCCGCGGAGAACCTCAGCGGGGTCGTCCTCCACCAGCTCGCCGCGCCGGGCGCGCCGCTCCTCTGGGGGACCTCCGCCGCCGTCTTCGACATCCGTTCCGAGGGAGCCGCGACGGGAGCGATCGAGACGGCGATGCTGACGGCCGCGATGGGGGAGCTGGGCAAACGGCTGGGGCTGCCGACCCAGGCGTACGCCGGCGTTTCCGACTCCAAGGAGCTCGACGCGCAGGCGGGCCTCGAGACCTCTTCCGGCGCCCTCCTCGCCGCGCTCTCGGGGATCAACAGCATCTCGGGGCCCGGCCTCCTCGATCTCGACAACGGCTTCAGCCTCGAGAAGCTCGTCGTCGACCACGAGATCTGCGGCATGGCGCTGCGCCTCACGCGCGGGGTCGAGCCGCGGGACGACTTTCCCGCCCTGCCCCTCCTCGCCGAGCTCCTCTCGGAGAAGCACCTCCTGATCGCCCGGCACACGCGCCGGCACCTGCGGACGGAGATCACCTTCCCGGGTCCGGCGATCGACCGGTCGAGCGAGGCCCGGTGGCGCGAGGACGGGGCGGAGACGCTCGGGGCGCGGGCCGGACGCGAGGTCGAGAGGCTCGTCTCGGCGTCGGTTCCGTCCCGCCTGCCGGCGAGCGCCCGGCGGGACCTGGTCACGGTGATGGAGTCCGCCGCGCGGAATGCGGGCCTCGACCGGCTCCCCGGGAGGGATCCGGAGTGAGGAGAGTCCTTCTCGTCGATCCGGCCGCCGTCCTTCCGACGAGGCAGCAGACTCTCGTCCGCGCCGGGGTTCCCGCCGACCGGACGCCCTCCGGGCGGACTCTCGACCTCCTGGAAGAGGCCATCTCGTGTTTTCTCCTGGAGGCGGACCCGATCGGTGTTCTCGAGGAGCTGAGCTACGAGGAGTTCCTCGCCGTTCACCACGACGGGATGCCGGCGGGCGGGACGTCCGTCCTCGACGTGGTAGCCCCTCGCGCGAGCCGTCTCGCCCTTTTCGCCGCGACCGTCGGCGAGCCGCTCTGCGCGCGGATTCGCACTCTCTTCGCCGAGGGGAACGCTCCGCTCGGCCTCTTTCTCGACGCCCTCGCGTCGGAGGCGGCGACGGCGCTCGCCGGACAGGTCGGCAAGGCGCTCGTCGAAGAGCGGCCCGACCCCCAGCTCGCCGTCCTCGCCTACAGCCCCGGCTACTGCGGCTGGCCCGTGACGGGCCAGCGTGCCCTCTTCGCCCGCCTCGACCCCGGCGAGATCGGGATCTCCCTCGGCGAGAGCGCGCTGATGTCTCCCGTGAAATCGGTCTCCGGCGTCCTCGTCGCCGCGCCGGCGGGCGCTCACCGGTTCCGCCCCGCCTTCGAGTTCTGCGACGCCTGCACCGACCGGACCTGCCTCGAGAGGATGGCCACGCTCCGCTCGCCGTCCGGTCCCGCCCTCGTGAAGGGAAGCACGCCTTGGACCTCCTGAAGGAGCTCGCGGAGAACCTCCGCCTCGGCGAGGACGAGGCCGTCCGCGCCGGGACGCGGGCCGCGCTCGACGCGGGCCTGGCTCCCGGCGAGATTCTCCGGACCGGCCTGCTCGCCGGGATGGCGGTCGTCGGCGGGGAGTTCGGACGGCGGGAGATCTTCCTCCCCGACGTCCTTCTCGCGGCCCGCGCGATGCAGGCGGGGATGGAGGTCCTCCGCCCTCACCTGGCCCGGGACGGGGCGCCCGAGGCGGGCCGGGTCGTCCTCGGGACGGTCCAGGGGGACCTGCACGACATCGGGAAGAACCTCGTCGGGATCCTCCTCCGCGGAGCGGGCTACGAGGTGATCGACCTCGGGACCGACGTCCCCGCGGCCCGCTTCCTCGAAGCCGCCGAGACGTCCGGGGCGGGGGTCATCGGCCTCTCGGCGCTCCTGACGACGACGATGCCCCGCATGGCCGAGGTCGTTTCCCTCGTCCGGGAACGGGGGCTCGGCGGCCGGGTGAAAGTGGTCGTCGGCGGGGCGCCGGTGACGCAGGCTTTCGCCGACGGGATCGGCGCCGACGGGTGGGGCTTCGACGCCGAGAGCGCGGTCCGCCGCGTGAAGGCGCTGATGGAGAGCGTATGAGCGTGGGACCTTTTCTCGAACGGCTGCGGCGCGGCCCGGCCATCCTCGGCGACGGCGCGTGGGGCACGATGCTCTTCAGCCGCGGCCTTTCGACGGGGGACGCCCCGGAGCGGGTCTGCCTCGAGCGTCCCGGGCTCCTGACGGAGATTGCCGGACTCTACCTGGCGGCCGGGGCCGAGGTCGTCACGACGAACACCTTCGGTGCCAACCCGGAGCGGCTCGCCCTCCACGGGCTCGCGGACCGCCTGGAGGAGATCTGCGCCGCGGCGGTGGCCTCCGTGAGGAAAGCCACGGGCGATCGCGCGTGGGTGTCGGGCTCCATCGGCCCGACGGGCAGCCTGCTCGCTCCCCTCGGCAGGCTCGACCCCGCCGTCGCGAGCGCGGGCTTCGCGAGGCAGGCCGCGGCTCTGGCCGCCGCGGGCGCCGACCTCCTCTGCGTCGAGACGATGACCGACCTCGCCGAGGCCGAGCTCGCCGTGCGCGCCGCGCGCGTGGCGGCCCCCGGTCTTCCCGTCGTCGCCACGATGTCGTTCGAGGCGACGCGCAGAGGCTTCTTCACCGTCATGGGGGCTTCGCCGAAACAGGCCGCAGTCCGCCTCGCGGCCGCCGGCGCCGACGCCGTCGGAGCGAACTGCGGCGACGGCGAGACGATGGCCGGGATCGTCCGCGAGTTTCGCGCCCACGGCGACCTCCCGGTCGCCGTCCGCCCGAACGCCGGCCTTCCGACGTTCGTGGAGGGAGCCCTCGTCCACCCCGAGACGCCGGAGGCGATGGCGGCCCGGGTCCCGGAGCTCCTCGAGGCCGGAGTCCGCCTGCTCGGGGGCTGCTGCGGGACGACGCCCGATCACATCCGTGCGCTGCGTCTCGCGATCGACGGCCGCGGCTAGAGACATTGCCGGCACGGGTGCCGGTCTCCCGGAGGAAGAAGAGATGCTACAGATGAGTCCCGACATCACCTCGCTCCGGCGGATCCCAAACGGGTCCGGACGGTCCGGCCCGCTCTCTCCCGTCCGCTCCCTGCGCGCCGCGACCCAGGCGCTCGCGGTCGCCGCGGTCGCGGTCGCCGCATTCGCCGCCGCGCCGCCCGCCCTCGCGGCGGAAGAGGCAACGGCGCCGCCGGATTCCCGGCTGGCCGACGCGGCCGCGCTCTACGACCTCTGGGCCGGCGAGCAGCTCGCGTACAACGGCGTGCCGGGAGTGGTCGTCGGCGTCGTCTCCGGAGGCCGTCTCGCCTGGGCGAAGGGGTACGGCACGACGGACCTTTCCGGCGGTTCCCCTCTGACTCCGGCCACGCGGTTCCGCATCGGGTCGGTGAGCAAGGTCTTCACCGCGACGGCGATCCTGCAGCTGCGCGACGCCGGCAGGCTCCGGCTCGACGACCCGGTGGCGAAGCACCTCCCCTGGTTCAAGGTGCCCAGCCCGTTCCCGACCGCTCCGCCGATCACGATCGAGCATCTCCTCACCCACACGTCGGGCCTCTCCCGCGAGGCCCCGTTCGACGCCTGGACGACGCACGAGTTCCCCACCCGCGAGGAGCTGCGCGCCGCAATGCCGCGGGTGACGGTGATCTCCCCTCCGGGAAAGACGTATCGCTACTCGAACCTCGGCCTCGCGCTCCTCGGCGAGGTCGTCGCGGCCGCCTCCGGCGAGGGCTGGGCCGACTACGTGCGCGCCCACATCACCGCCCCGCTCGGGATGTCCTCGACGACGGGCGCCCCGACGGCCGCCGAGATCGCCGCCCTCCCGCGCCAGCACCGCCGCAGGCAGCCGGACGGCCGCCGCGGAACGCTCGCCTACTACGACACGGGCGCCATCGCGCCGGCGGCGGCGATCGTCTCGACGCTCGAGGACCTCGCCCGCTTCGCCGCGCTCCAGCTGACCGCAGACCCGGCCGGCGCGCCCGCCGGCGGCGCGCAGGTCCTCTCGGGCCCGACGCTGGCCGAGATGCAGCGTCCGCATTTCGTCAACGCCGGGTGGACCGGCGGCCGAGGCCTCGGCTGGGGTGTCTCGCGCCGCAACGGCCGCACGTACGTCTCCCACGGCGGGTGGATCGGCGGCCACCGGGCCGACCTCGTCCTCGACCCCGACCGAGGCCTCGCCGCGATCGCCCTCACGAACGCCGACGACGCGAGCCCTGGCTTCTTCGCCCGTCAGGCCCTCGCGGTCGTCGGCGGCGCCCTGGAGCTCTCCCGCACCCAGACCACTCCCGCGCCCGTGGCGGCAGCGGTCCGGCCCGACCCGCTCTGGAAGCGCTACGTCGGGACCTACACCGATCCCTGGGACTGGGAGATCGAGGTGCTCGTCCTCGACGGCGGCCTCGCTCTCTACGAGCACGGCTACCCGCCCGAGGACGACGCGGAGGCGGGGATCAGCCGGCTGACGCCCACCGGGGCGGAGACCTTCCGGCTTCCCGACGGCGAGACTCTCCGTTTCGAGCTCGACGCCGCGGGGAAGGTGACGAGGATGTACCGCAGGTCGGACTACTACCTGCCGAGGAAGAACGTCAGCGAGTAGCGTCGCCCGGCAGGGCCGCCCACTCGCGGACGCGCTCCTCGACGAGCGGGAAGAACGGGTTCCAGGTGAGCCGCATGAGCTGCTCGACCGGGACGGAAAGGGTCGCCCGCTCGCCCCTCGGCTGAAGCGTCCCGAGCCGGACGCGGAATGCGTCGCCGGACGGGGGGCCTGCTCCGAAAAGGGGGTCGTCCTGAGGGAAGGGGATCGCGACGTGGGAGAGCGAGTAGACCCCGTCGGGCCACGAGAGGCCGAGCGGACGGACCTCGGCCTCCGCCGACCCGGCGGCGGTCCGCCGCTCGACGACGTCGAGCGTTCCGGGGCCGGAATTCGTCACGACCGAGAGGCGGTACCTCCGCGCCCGGCGAGGAAGGAGCCCGTCGAGAAGGCGCTCCTCGCGGCGCCTCAGGAACGGGCGAATGGTCGCGCTCCGGTTCAGGTCGAATACGACGAGCTCGCTGCCGTTCGAGGCGAGCCGGTCGTAGAAGGTGCGGACGGTGGCGTCGGTCCTCACGGTCGCGTCGACGAGAGAGACGAACGTGAGGACCTGCGGAAGACCGCCGATCGTCCCATTCTTCACGGCCCGTTCCGTCTTCGCCCGGATCTCCTCGGTCAGCGATGCGGTCTGGGTGACGGCGTTCACCGGGAAGGAGACGTACTTGAACGGGATGTACTCCGGCATCACGTCGAGCCAGCGCGAGGTCTCGAAGTACGGGAAGACGCCCAGGAGCCCGAGCACCCGGGCCAGCCCCGCGGCGCGCGAGACCCCGATCATCGGGGAGACGAGGACGAGGCGGTCGGCGCGCGGGAGCCTGGCCCCCTCGAGGACGTCGAGGGCGTAGTCGACCGCGAGGGCGCCGCCGTTGGAGTAGCCGACGACGTGAAAAGGCGCGCCCTTCCCGGCGCGGGTCCGCACGTGGCGCGCCCCGAGGCGGACGGCCGCGGCCCAGTCTCGCCAGGAAGCCTCGGTCAGGGCGCCCGGGACGGTCCCGTGTCCCGGCATCCTGAGGACGAGGGCGTAGTAGCCGAGGCCGCGGTAGATCTCCGCGAGGCGGCGCATGCTGTAGGGCGCGTCGGTGAGGCCGTGGACGAGGAGGACCCCTCCGCGGATCCGTTCCGGGACGAGCTCGAACGTCCGGTTCCCGTCCTTCGGAAGCCGGAAGGGGGAAAGCGGCCCCTCGTTCCAGTAGCGGTTGGCCGGCGCGCGGTCCTCCGGGCCCAGGCCCTCGTCGATCCTCGTCCGCGCCTCGCGGAAGAGGACCTCTTCCCGCGCGAGGTAGTGCGACAACGAAAAGGTCTCGTCGAGCTCGCCCGCCTTCACCTCCGCGGCGGGAACGATCGTGTGCCAGGGCCTCAGCGGCCCCAGCCGCCGCGCGTCGAAAGCGCGCACGAGGACGATCGTGGCGAGCGCGACGCCCGCATAGGCGGCGAGTCTCAGGGAGATTCTCAGGAGGCGGCGCATCGGCTCCTCATCGATCGACCTCCGGTGCCCGCCCGGGCGGCGGGCGCGACGAGAATAGGCGAGACGAGGGCGTTCCTTCCGGGGACGGCCGCGCCCGGACGGGCGTCAGACCCGGTCCGACCGGCCGGCGGGTGACTACGGGTATCCTCATCGGCTTGGTGAGGAGACGTTCGTTCCTGCCGGTGCTCCTGGTCGCGGGCCTTCTCGTGGCCCTGTCGGGCTGCGCGACGGCGCTCCGGCTCCGCTACCGGCCCGCTCTGACCTCGCCCACGGCGGACCCTCTCGCCGCCTTCACGCTCGCCTCCGGGAACGAGCCGGTCGGGGGAAACGCCGTCCAGGTGCTCGAGAACGGCGACGGGGCCTTTCCGGCGATGCTCGACGAGATCTCCTCGGCGCAGACGAGCATCCACCTCGAAGCCTACATTTTCCGGGACGGGGTCATCGCCCGCCGCTTCGCGACGGCCCTTGCGGAACGTGCCCGCGCCGGAGTCGCCGTGCGGCTCCTCGTCGACGCCATCGGGTCGGCGGGCTTCGGCGAGGCGAACGAGCAGCTCCTGCGCGATGCCGGCGCCACGGTCGTCTTCTTCCGGCCGATCGGCGCCGCGACCCTCCTCAAGGTGCACCTCAGGACCCACCGGAAGGTCCTGATCGTCGACGGCCGGGTCGGCTTCGTCGGCGGCATCTGCTTCGAGGACGAGTGGCTCGGCAACGCCGACCTGCCGACGCGCTGGCGGGACACGGTCGTGCGCGTCCAGGGTCCCGTGACGCGTCAGCTCCAGGCCGCCTTCGGCCGCGCCTGGCTGGAGGCGACGGGCGAGCTGCTGGCGGGCCGGGCGCTCTACCCCTCGAACGGGAAGTCGGGCGAAGCCGTGTGCCAGGTGATGGACTCGACGCCCGGGTTCGACTCGAACCCGGCGCGGCTCTCGTTCCTCGTGGCCGTCGGCTCCGCGGCGAGCCGGCTCGACATCACCAGCGCCTACTTCGTTCCCGACGGTCCCGCCAAGAAGGTCCTGGCCGAGGCGGTGAAGCGGGGCGTGTGCGTTCGGATCCTGCTGCCGGGGCCGCTCACCGACCTGCCGTACGTCCGCTACGCCGGCCGCAACGATTACCACGACCTGCTGGAGGCCGGCGTCGAGATCTGGGAGTACCAGCGGGCGCGGCTTCACGCCAAGACCCTCGTCGTCGACGGCAGCTGGGCGAGCGTCGGCTCCTCGAACCTGACGAACCGTTCGTTCTCCTGGAACTACGAGTCGAACGTGCACGTCTTCGACAGCGGTTTCGCCAGGGAGATGGAGCTCATGTTCGAGCGCGACCTCGCCGACTCCCGGCAGATCACGCTGGCGGAGTGGAAGCAGCGGTCGTTCGGGGAGAAGTTCCTCGAGTGGATGCACGGACTGCTCCGGTCCCAGTACTGACGGGTCCCGCCGCCCGGCGCAGGCCCTCCGGAGAGGGAGCCTGCCGCCTCGATTCCCGGCCGGGCGTCCGCTAGGCGCCGTCCTCGCCCCGGGCTTCCTTTTTCCTCGCGGGGAGTCCCGTTCCTTCGTGGCTGCTCAGGCGCTGGTGGGCGGCGAAGTGTTTGCGGTCTTTCCGGGCGAGAGCTTCGAACGTCACGGAAGCGAGGTGCTCCTCCAGGAGCGCCGTGGCGCTCGCCCAGGCGTTCTGGGCCGCACAGCCGTCGGCGAAGGGACAGGTGTGGACCTCGTCGAGGCAGCGGTTCAGGGAGATGGCGTCGCCCATGGCCGTGCAGACGTCCAGGAGCGAGATCTCGGACGCGGGGCGGCCGAGCTGGATTCCCCCGCCCATTCCCCTCGTCGTGGCCACGATGCCGGCGGCACTCAGGCGGGCCACGATGCGCCGGACGAAGGAGAGGGGCAGTATCTTCTGCTCTGCGACGTCGCGGACCTGGACGGTGTCTCCCTCGCCGAGGGCGGCGAGGTGGAGAACGGTCCGGACCGCGTAGTCGGTCTCTCTCTTGATTCCCAGCATGCCGGTTCCCTCCTGGACCACCGGATGGTAGCGGGAAGAGGCGTCCCGTGCCTTCCGCCCCCGGGCCTAACATTATCCTATAAGTAATATTACTATATTGGTCCAGTTCGCGGCACTCGCGGCCGCGGCAGAAGGAGGAACCCTCGATGAAGAACCTGATCCGGCTGCTCGCCCTCGCGCTCGCGCTCTCTCCGACGGCTCTCCTGGCCGGGGACGGCCCGCTGATGGTCCGTCTTCGCGGCGTCTACATCGGCCCCGCCGACACGTCCGACGCCATTCCGTCCCTCGGGGTGCCCGCGGACGCCATCACCGTCAGCACGAAGACGATCCCGGAAGTCGACCTCAGCTACTTCTTCTCGAAGAGCATCGCGGCCGAGCTCGTCCTGACCTACCCGCAGGAGCACGACGTCGAGCTGGGGGGGACGAAGATCGGGACGTTCAAGCACCTCCCGCCGACCCTGACCCTCCAGTACCACTTCCTCCCGGACTCGGTCTTCAACCCGTACGTCGGCGTGGGCGTGAACCTGACGCTGATCTCGGACGTGAACCTCGCCGTCCCGGGGGTCGGGGCGCTCGATCTCGAGTCCTCCAGCATCGGCTTCGCTGCGGGCGCCGGCTTCGACGTGAAGGTGGGCGAGAAGCTCTACCTCAACGCGGACGCGAAGTGGGTGCAGATCGGCTCGGACGTCGTGCTGAAGGCCAGCGGAGCGAAGGTGAGTGCGGTGAAGGTCGATCCCTGGCTGATCGGCGCGGGTATCGGCTACCGTTTCTGACGGCAGAGGTCTGGTTCCGGTCCGCCCCCCGGTCTACTTCGCGGGTGGCGGACCGGATTCCGGAAGGATTCGCGCCCGCACGATCGGGACCGCAGGCTCGAGGGCCTGGTCCTTTGCGGGGGACCTCCAGATCCGGCGGACGACGTCCATGCCGCGGACGACGCGGCCGAAGGCGCCGAAGCCCTGGCCATCCGGATTCCGGGCGCCGCCGAAGTCGAGGGAGGGCTGGGCTCCAACGCAGACGAAGAAGTCGCTGGTGGCCGAGTCGGGGGTGTCGCGGGCCATCGAGATCGCGCCGTCGACGTGGGACAGGCCCGTCTCGCTCGTCCGCTCGAGCGGGATGGGAGGCCGGTCCAGCTTCTCTTTCTCGGGCGGAACGCCGGCCTGGATCACGTCGATCTTCACCTTCCTGCCGGGCTGGTTTTCCGGGGTCACCGTCCGGTGGAACCGTCCGCCGTCGTAGCGGCCGTCCTCGACGTACCGGAGGAAGTTGCGGGCGGTGACGGGAGCGTGCGCGACGTCGACGAAGAGCTCGATCTCCCCGAGGGCGGTCTCGAGGAGAACGTGGGCGCCCCCGGACCCCGGTGGCGGCGGCGCCGCCGCGGCGGATGCGGAGACGAGAGGGAGCAGCAGGGTGAGAGCCAGGCCGAGCACGGCGCGCGATCTCGCAATCGGGAAGCGGAGCCTACGGCTTCTTCGCGAGCGCGGCTTCGATCGACCTGGACAGCTCGGGGTGGAGCTTTGCGCCCCGCTTGCGCGCTTCGGTGACGATCTCCATCGCCTTCTCGTTCTGTCCCGCCATGTGGTAGATGCTGGCCAGGTTGTTGGCCGCCTCTCCGTAGGCCGGGTCGACCTTCAGGGCGGCCTGGTACTGGGTCGTCGCCTCGGGAAGCTTGTCGAGCCGGAGAAGGATGTTCCCGTGGAGAGTGGAGTAGCGGGCGGGAACCGGGACGGGACCCTTGCTCCACTCCTGCACCTCCCGGTTCAGGATCTCCTTCTCCCCCTGGAGCTGGTTGATCTTGTCGTACACCTTCTGTCTTCGTTCCATCGGGAGGGTTGCCACGTACGCCTGCTGCTCTCGGATGGCGTCGTCCTTTTTCTGCATCCGGTCCCGGAGAGCCTTCTGCCGGTCCTTGAGCATCGTCTCGCGCAGGTCCGCGGTGCTCTCGTGCCCCGCCTCGGCCTTGACGATCTCGGGGAGCGCCTGCGAAAAGTCTTTCTCGGAGTAGAGGATCCTGGCCTTCAGGAAGTGCCCCTCGGGGAAGTCGGGCATCTGCTCGAAACAGACGTTCAGGGAGTCGAGCGCCCCGTCGCGGTTCTTCTTGTCCATGTACCCGAGCGCCTTCTCGAAGGCGATGGTGGCGCCCTTGTACTGGGTCACGCGCTGCGCATCGGTGGCGCGGAACTCGGCCTGGGCCGGAGCGGGACGGGCGGAAATGAGGGTCGCGACGCCAAACGCAAAGACCGGAAGAGCTGTCCCTCGCCTCATTTCGTGCCTCCCGGCGACGGACGAACCAGGACCCTGCCGGTCCGGTCGCGGCGCCTCAGAAGATTCTGACAGCTATCCGTGCGTTGCGACCGGGAAAGGGGCGCCCGCGCGAGCGGACGTCGCGGCCTCGGGAGTTCTGTCACGATTCGCCCATGAGTGCTCGCCCCAGGGCCCGATTCTTCGCCGCCGTCGTCCTCGCGGCGCCCGCTTTTCTCGGAGGCTGCGCGTCGGCGCCGGTTCCCGAACGACGGTTCGCCGTAGAGAGTGGCGAGGCGATTCGCGCGCTGCAAGCCGACGTCGAGCAGGCGATCCAGGGGTTCGAGGGGATCGTCGGCGTCTACGCCCGGCGGCTGGGCGAGACCGGGGAAGTGGCGATCCGGGCCGACGAGACCTTTCCGACCGCCTCGCTCGTCAAGGTCCCGATTCTCCTCGGGCTGCTCGACCGCCTCGAGAAGAAGGAGGTTTCCTGGACGGTGCCGCTGACGTATACGAGAGAGCGCCGCTATTCGGGAGAGGACCTCCTCGGCAGGGTCGCCGAAGGGGAAGAGGTCGACGTCGCCGAGCTGATCTTCCTGATGGAGTCGAAGTCCGACAACTCGGCGAGCCTCTGGTGCCAGGAGCTCGCGGGGAGCGGAACGGCGATCAACTCCTGGCTCGAGACGAAGGGCTGGAAGGCGACCCGGGTGAACTCGAGGACACACGGGCGCGAGAAGGAGCGCGAGCTCTGGGGGTGGGGCCAGACGACGCCGCGAGAGATGGCCGGCCTCCTCGTCGCGATCCGCGAGCGTCGGGCGGTCTCCTGCGACGCCGACGCGTACGCCGACCGGGCCCTGGGGAGGACCTTCTGGGTGGACGAGTCGCTCTCCTCGATCCCGCCGTCCGTCCACGTCATCTCCAAGCAGGGGGCCGTGAACGCCTCCCGCTCCGAGGTCCTCCTCGTTTCGGCCCCGTCCGGCCCGTTCGTTATCTGCGTCATCACGAAGGAGCAGAAGGACCAGTCGTGGGAGCGGTCGAACGCCGGCTACCGGCTGCTCCGGAAGATCACGGCGCTCGCCTGGGCCCGGTTCGAGCCCGGCGCGCCATACCCGCCGTCGCTCGACGGGCCGGCGTGGCCGTAGCGGGCCCGAACGGACGCGGACTGTGCGTCACCTGGACGCCGCGACGAAGGCGCCGTCGCCCGTCCTCTCTCCCGGGTTCTCCCCGTCGTTGAGGACGGCGTAGGCGGCGAAGGAGGCTCCCGAAAGGGGCGTGACGCGGGCGTATCCGTCGGCGACCCCGGGGGCGAGCGTCGAAAGGACGCGCCCGATCTGGAGGAATCCGAGCGGCGCGAGCGTCTCCGTCGTCTCGGCCACCTTCGCGCCCGTCGCGCCGGAGAAGAGCTCGACGCGGTAGCCCGCGCTCGCGGCGCCGGGATTCACGAGCGCCAGGTTCGTCCGTGTCGCGTCTCCCTGCCGGAGGCCGTCGAGGAAGACGGCGGACGAGGGGAGCGCGGCGGCGGGGGGGGCGGGGTACGCCAGGCCGTAGCGGCCGCGGCCGAGGGGATCGGCCGCGAGGGTCCGCGCCGTGACGGCGAGAGCCCCCGGGGCGTCGACGAGGAGCGGTCCGGCGAAGGCGGGGCCCGGCGCGCCGACGCCCGGAGCCCGCAGCTCGCGGAGCCAGGCGACGAGCGCGGGGACGACCCGCTGCTCGTGCGGCTCGAGGTCGATGTCGAGGCGGGTCGCCCCGCCGTCGACCGCGGCCGCGGCGTAGGTGAGGTGAAGAGTCTGTCGCGTGCCGGAGAGCTCCGTGAAGACGACCTCCGTCGTGAACCCTCCGGCCTCGACGGCGACGGGGAGGACGACGGGGCCTGCCGCGGTATCGGGCAACGGGGGGACGAACGAGCCATCGTTCGTCTCGTTGTCGTTGACGACGCCGTAGGCGAACCAGGGCGCGCTTCCCCCGATCCTCTCGACCCGGGCGAGGAAGGTCGCGCCCGTCGCTCCGAGATCAGGGAGCGTCGGCTGGGTGAAACCGCCGGGGGCGAGCGTCGCCTCGAACGTCGCGGCCGGCGCGGTCGCCCCGCTTCCGAAGAGCGAGACGCGCAGGGTGACGTCGCCGTCGGTCCCGGCGTTCTGGAGCGCCACCGCGGAGCGGTCGGCCGCGGTCTGACGCAGGCCGCAGATCCTCACCGGCCCCGCCGGGAGCAGGGCGTCGGGGACGGCGGCGTAGGCGAGCCCCGCCCGCCCGAGCGGCGCCTCGGAGGGCGCCGGCGTCGTCGTCCGCGCGAGGACGGACGCGTCGCCGGGCGAGGCGAGGCCGTCGATCCGGACGCGGAGCGTCCCTCCGCGCGAGCCCTCGCCCGGCACCGGGACGCCGTGCGAGGCCAGGAACGCGAGCGCGTCGGGGAGGACGACCTGGCGTCCGGGCGGAAGGGCGAGCGGCGTCGTCGTGCTCCCGCTCCCTCCCCCCGCGAACGCGGTGTAAGCGAAGGTCGCGCGGGCCTCGCCGGCGCCGCGGTTCGTCACCGTCAGCTCGGTCGTGTAGCGCGAGCCGTTCAGGCCGGAGAGGTCGAGGACGACCGGGACGAAGAGCGTCACCCCTCGCTCGGCGGCGAGGAGGCGCTGCCCGAACCGGTTGATCCAGCCGTGGACCTTCGACTCCGTGCCGACGAAGATCGACGACGCGTAGGAGGTGGCCGAGCGGGTCCCGGGCTCGCCGTAGCTGTCGCCGCCGATCGCGAGGGAGTAGCGGACGGCGTCGCGGAACCACAGCCGCGCCTGGTCGAGCAGCTCCGGGCGGCCCGTCTCTCCCGCGACGAAGGCCGCGGCGTTCGCCGCCATCAGGCCGTAGAGGATCTGTCCCTGCCCCTGGCCGTCGACCGGCTGGCGCGAGTCGAAGAGGAACGGGATCTGCCGGGGGCGGTAGAGACCCGCAACGTTCGTGTCTCCGCCGTAGCCGACGCTCGAGAGCCACCCGACCATCCTCGACATGAGGCCGAGGAGGCGGCCGGCGGTGGACGCATCGCGCCCCTTGAAGACCTCCTGGTAGGCCGAGAGGGCGGGCTCGAGGAAGTAGAGGTGCTGCAGGGGAGCCCGGCCGTGGGGGTAGTCGGCCTCCCAGGTCTCGCCGTTGATCACGAAACCCTGGCTTCCGGCCGCGGCCTCCCTCGCGAAGACGTCCTCGAGGACGTCCTGGATCGCATGCGGGATCGACTTGTCGCCGTACGAGGAGGTCCGGAGGAGGGCGTCGGGCTCGATCCGGTAGCGCGCGACGAGGTTGTCGGTGAGCCACCCCTGCGTCCGGATCTCGCTCGTCGAGACGTGTCCCTCGCCGGAGAACGATTCGTAGACGTAGAGCCGGACCCCTTCCTGGATCTCGTCGAAGGCGTCCTTGCCGCGCGGATCGCCGGTGAGGAGCCAATGAAGGGCGTAGCCCTGGCTCCAGGTGTGGGTGGGGCGGCCGCCGCCGAAGCAGTTGTCGGGCGTGTCGTGAGACGGCCGGTCCTCCCAGTTCTTCTGGAAGCTGAAGGCGTTCCCGTCGGCCGCCGTGTGGTAGACGTCGAAGTCCTCCTCGTGCCGGGCGAAGAGGCGGGCGGCGTCGGCGAACTCGAGCCGGCCGGTGCGGAGAAAGTGGAGCGCCATCCCGAACGACCAGTCGTAGTGGTTCCCCGAGAGCGTGCCGCAGCCGTTGCCGTCCCAGCGGAGATCGCCATAGTCGTTCCAGCTCGCCAGGTCCCGCGAGAGGTGCGACCAGATAGTGGTTCCCGAAAGGCCGGGGGGATTCTCGACGTCGGCCGGTACGACGAGGGCCCGGTGGAGCTTCTCGAACCGGTCGAAGTCCTCCTGCCGGTCCGCGGGGAGGCCGGTAACCGGGAGCGCCATCGGCCCCCACGCGGCGGTCGAGACGACGTAGGCGGGGGGCGCGACGGCCAGGGGCGCCGGCGGAACGGAGCCTTCGGCGAGCGTTCCGTCGGCGCGGTAGCGCGTGTCGAGGAGCGCGGCCGTGCCGCTCCCGGCGACGGACACGTCCCACGTCTTCTCGACGCCGGGGCCGAAGACGAATCGGCCCCCGGCGGGCAGGAGCGAGGTGCCGAGGCGGGCGGAGTCGAGGACGACGTCGGGAGCCCGCGTGCAGCCGCCGGCCTCCCAGCAGAACGGGCCCCGGTTCTGGAAGGTGACGGCGGCGCGGACGGTCGTGTCGTTCCTCCAGAACGTGAGCCGCGCGCGGAAGCGGACGAGCGAGCTCCCAAGGGAGCTTCCCGACTCCGACGCGAACCGGCCCTCGACGCGGATCACCGCCTTCACCGGGCCGGGCTCCTCGATCGTCCACTGCTCGGGCACCGCCCGGTACGTCGTGCCGTCCGAGCCAACCTCGAACGGGAGCGCGCGGAGGACAAAATCGGTCTTCTGGAACGCGATCGTCGCGGCGCCGGTGCGAACCGTGAGGGTGCCGGGCTGGTCGTCGACGATGATGCCGGAGACGGGCGCGGGTGCCGCTCCGGTTCGTAGCGTGAGAGCGATCGAGGCGGGAGCGGCCGGGAGATCGACGGGGAAGTCGAGGAGAAGCCACCTCACGCTCCCGTCCGGCCAGGAGGCGGTGCGACGGGCCTGCAGCGGGACCTCGGACGCTCCCTGGAGAAGCCGGACGAGCGCCGGGCTTCCGAGCGCTCCCTTTGCGAACGGGACTCCTGACGTGACGATCGTTCCGGGCCGGGGCGCCGCCTCCCGTGCGGTCACCGTCAGCGGGACGTCGAGCGCGCGAGCGGCTGGTGTGAGCGCGACGCAGAGTCCGAACCCGGCCAGGGAAAGGAGTACGGGGCCTCGGTGCATCGATTCCTCCTCGTCGCGGATGCCGCGACCGACAGGGACGGGAGAATCTTCTCGCAACGCGACCGCCGCGTCTGTCCGCTACCCGGCGGACGAAGGCGGGGCCGGACGGCCGGGTGACGGAAGTCACCGGCCTTGTGCCGTCGTTTTCGGGATGATTCCAACAAGTTGGTCGCGAGCCGTCTGCCCGGGCGTTCCACTTTGTCCGAAGCAGCGCCGCGCAGGCGGAGGCCTCATGTCGTCGCGTCTTCTCAACGGCGTCCTCGCCCTCGGGCTCACCCTTTCCACCATTCCCCTCCTCGCCGCCACGCCGGGGCCGGAGCGCTACAGCGGCTTCGACGTCGCCAAGCTCGCGGAGGCCTTGGCCCGCCAGTCGACGCTCCGGACGCAGCACGGCGAGGCGGGCGGGAACGCGGCTTTCGCCGAGTGGCTCAGCGGGGAAGGCCTCTCCCGCGCGGGCTACGACGCGGCCTACTCGGCCTGGTGGGAACGCTTCAAGGCGGATCCGACGGGCCAGCTCGAGGCTCGCTTCCACCGTATTGTCGGGGAGTGGTCGCAGCAGCTCAACTTCGGCGACGCGAAGGACTGGCGGCAGGAAACCCGGGAAGGGGTGACTCTCGAGACGTACGCGAAGGTCTCGGTCGCCCTGACGCGCAACCCGGGCGGGAAGCTCGAGGACGTCCTCAAGAAGAACGGCCTGAAGGACGCCGCCCACTGGAAGAGGGTGAACGAGTCCTGGACGAAGGCGATGAAGGACGACACGACCTATGCGCTCGTCCAGCAGTACGGAGCCCTCTACCAGAAGCTCGCGGGACCGCAGTTCGCCGCGGAGCAGGACGCCGTCGTGGCGAACTCGCTCTCCGAGAAGCGTCCCGCCCCCACCGCGGCCCCGCGGCCGGCCCCCGAAACGCTCGACCAGGTCGTCGGGAGGATGAAATCTGCCCAGGGGCGCGAGAAGGCGCAGGCCGCGCGCGAGTACGCCCACGCCTGCGACCTCTGGTCCGGGCCCGCCCGGAAGGACCCGAAGGATCCGCGCGCCCCCCTCTGCGCCAACGCCGTCCTGCGCCGCGACCTGCAGCCCGTCCTCCTCGAGTCGCTCGAAAGGGCCGACGACGAGACGATCGGCTACGTCGCAGGGATGACGAGCTTCCTCGGGGAGCTGGAGCTGAAGGACGCAAGCGGGAAGCTGACGGTCCAGCGGGTCCTCAACCGGGCCGAGGAGCGGCTCGCGACGCTCGAGGCGTCCTTCGCGCCGATCAAGGACAAGGCCGTGCCGGAGCGCATGCCGCTCCGGACGAAGATCAGCGAGTACCAGGGCGTGGTGCGGGACCTGAAGCGGACGCTCGAGACCTGGTGACGAGGGGCCTCGCGTTCGCCTGAGCGCGGGAGACCGGAAACCCGCGCGAGGTCAGTACGTCCCGACGTCGATCGGGCTCTCGTCCGTGATCCGGGAGAGGCGTGACGCCCAGGCTGCGAGCAGGGCCGCGCGCTCGTCGTCGCCGAGCCTCACGGGACCGTAGACGACGTGCGGGGCCAGGACGTCGAATCCGCAGAACTGAAGCATGCCGCGCTGGAGGGGGCGCAGGATTCCGTCGAGGTCGCCGTTGAAGCCGCCCTTGACGTAGGCCTCCCTCGGTCCCCCGGTCGTCAGGGAGAGGAGCGCCCTCTTGCCGCGGAACGGCCCGGTCTCGTAGATCTTTCCCCCGCCGTACGCCCAGCCCATCGCGAAGACCCGGTCGACCCAGCCCTTCAGGATCGCGGGGGGTCCGAACCACCAGAGGGGGAACTGCCAGATCATCAGGTCGCACGCCTCTACCTTCCGCATCTCGGCTGCCAGGTCGGGCGAGTAGGTGCCGGAGGCCACCGCGTGCATCTCCTCGAGCTGCTGCTTCAGGTAGGTCTCGTCCTTCGCGGACGTGAAGTTGCGCCGGTCGGAGACCGGGTCGAACCTCATGGCGTGGAGGTCGGACACCTCGACCTCGTGGCTCGCCCGGGTGAGGGCCTCCGTCGCCGCCGCGGTCAGGGCGCCGTTCATGCTTCGGGGTTCGTGGTGGGCGTGGACGATGAAGACTTTCATACGATTCGGGGATTCGTACGCCCGACAGCGCTGGCCCGATCGGGGCCCGAAAAGGGAACTGCCCGGGAGCCGAGGCTCCCGGGCAGTTCGTCAGCTCTGTCGGAAGCGCGGGCTCAGCTCTTCGGGGCCGCGGGGGCCGCCTTGTCGGCGCCGCACTTGGCCTTCATTTCCGGCGTGCAGCTCTTGTGGTCCTGCTGCCCCTTGCAGGTGGCGGGGGCGCACTTGCTCTTGTCCTTGCAGGTGGCGGGGTCGCACTTCTTGTCGGCGGCGACCTTGGTCTCGGTGCCGGCCTTGGTCTCGGTGGCGGCGAGGGCGGCGGGGGCCGCGATCAGGGAGAAGGCGAGGGCGAGGGCAGCGAACTGGCGCATGGATTCTCCTTTTCGTCTGGTTTCGAAACTCTGGATTCGGGACCGGGGCGGTTCGCTCCGGTCTCGGTGACGCTCGTCGTGAGGGGGATCGGAGGAGGCGATCCGCTCTCGCGGCGCGAGGACCGTTCGGTCCTCGGCGGCACCGATCAGTTCCGGAAGCTGCAGGCGAGGAGCCGGGTGGGAGGGGAGGTCCCGGTCACGGCCGCGCGGCGGGCGATTGACGCGGAGCGGACGGGTGCCGTATCCGCCATGGGCGGAGCGGCGGTCGTCGGCTCGTTGGGACGCGAGGCCCGGGCCTCCCGGGTCGAATCTCCCGGCGGCAGGGCCGCGACCGAGCCGTAGGTTCGGGCGCGCGTCGGCTGCTGGGTTGGACAGGACGGCCGGCCGTCGGAAGGGCACGAAGGGCAGGAGGGCGGGGCCGCTTCCCGGCAGCAGCCCGTGGGCATCGCCACGGCAGGGACGGGGCAGACGACCTCGACGGGCTTCGACGCGCCGAGCGGGAATAGCCCGACGACGAGCGCGAGCGCCACGAAGAGGCGTGCCTGAACGGCGTGCCGGCGACACATCAGGCTCATGTTACCGAAGAACCGTGCCAGGGCGCTCGCGCCAGGTGATTTCGTCCGGCCGGAGGGGCGGGGGATGGGGGAAACCGCCGTCCCGTTCGTCAATTCTCGATGGGAGGAGCCCCTTGGCCGACGAGGACCGGAAGGAAGAGCGGCCCGGGACGAGGGCGACGAGAGCCCGCAAGGGGCTTCCCTCGAGCGGATCTACCGGTCCCACCGTCCGTCCGTCCTGACGTTCTTCCGCCGCTCCCTGCGCTCCGACCGGGACATCGAGGACCTGACCCGGGACACCTTCCTCCGGGCCCAGTGCTCCGGCAGCCTCGAAGGTCGCCGTCACCCGGGTGCGTTGGATGGGCGCCGCCTGAATCGACGAGTACGGTAACCCCGACGACCCCGCGATGCGCGAGGTCCTCCTGAAGTACTCGCCCTTCCACAACGTGAAGCCCGGCGTGAAGTACCCGGCGTTCCTCGTGACCGTTTCCACCTACGACAGCCGCGTCGGGCCGGGCCACGCCCGCAAGCTCGCCGGGCGCCTCGAGAGCGTCGGCGCGGAGGTCTACTCCCTCGAGGAGCAGGAAGGGGGGCACGGCGTCAGCGACCGCTGAAGCATCCCGACCTGATGGCGGTGCGGCTCGCGTACCTCTTCTCGAAGCTGACGACGGCGAAGTGAAGCGGCAGGGCCGGAGCGGCAGGAGAGGCGCCTGGAAGGGGAGGAGTCGCGACGCAGGCCTCGGGTGCCCGAGACGACGTGGCGGAAGCTGTTCGCCGACATGACGACGGCGATCAGCTCGGCCGAGTCAGCCAAGCCCGGCCTCGCGGCGAAGCTCGTCGAGGTCCGCCACCGCATTTTCGATTCCGCGCCTGCCGAGCTCGTCGAGGAGCTCGGCACGGTCGATCCCCAGAACGTCCGCCGCTCTTCCCTGGGAGAGGAGGCCTCGTCGCACCCACTCGAGCACGGCAGCCATGCGCACCTCGACCGCGAGGTCTCCCGCTGCTCCGGGAAGGTGGGAGACGAGGTCTTCGGGGAAGGCGACCGTTACGCTGACGATGACGGAATCGGAATACTGCAAGCCGGGAAACGGTCCCCTGGAAATCCGGCGCGCCGTGCGCGGGAAGAGTGCTTGCTTCCGTCGAGCGTTCCTTCTCGGCACCGCGCGGCATTGAGGGATGAGATCTCTCGGCGAGCCTCCTACCGGATGACGTCGAGGTCCTTGCCGTCGACGATCTCGCCGTCCCACTCGCGGCGGATCTCGCCGAGGAGAGCCTCTCGCGGAGCCCCCATCAGGAGCTGGTGCATCAGGACGAGCGTGCGCGGCCGCACCTTCGCCGCGAGGCAACCGAGGTCGGGGCCGGAGGTGTGGTAGCGCGCGTGGTAGACGCGCCACTCGGGCGTGCGCTTCGCCCAGCCCGCCTCGCTGTAGACCTCGTGGACGAGGATGTCGGCGCCTCGGGCGTTGTCGACCATCCGTTCGTCGTAGGTCGTGTCGCCGCTCACGACGATGACCTTGTCCCGCGCCTCGAAGCGGTAACCATAGGCTTCCTTGAAGGCCCCGTGCCTCACCGGGAACGCGATGACCCGAACGTTCTCGTCGCGGTAGACCTCGCCCGGTTCGATCTCCACCGGCCTCACCTCGTACGACTCGGGGCGCGACGGCTCGCCGCCGTGGAAACGGACGTCGCGGTCCTCCCGCCAGGCCTCCACGATCCGCTCCGTCATCGCGCGGAGCCCCTTCGGGCCGAACACCTGGAGCGGCTCCGTCCGCTCGAGGACGCCGGGGGTCAGGAGGAGGTCGGGGTAGCCGAGGGTGTGGTCCGAGTGGAGGTGCGTGATGAAGGCGCGGCTCAGATCCTCGACCTTGATCCCCGCCTCGACGGCCCGGCGGACGACGCCCGTCCCGCAGTCGACGAGGTAGGGACGCCCGCCGGAGACGATCGCGAGCGCCGGCCCCTGGCGGTCGGGCGTCGGGTTCGGGGTCCCCGTGCCGAGGAGGATCACGTGCGTGTCGGGCGCGTCGCCGGCGAGGGCGACCGCGCCGAGGAGGAGCGCGAGAAAGAGGCCTCGGAGCATCGCTACCCCTCGGGCTCGCCGCCGCCCCGCGCGACCGGTTTCGGTCCCTTCGCCGCGCGGGCAGGCGCCACGACCGGCTTCTCGACGAGCCGTCGTTCGACCGGCGACGACAGGACGATCGACGTCGACGTCGTCCCGAACGGCGTCAGCCGGTCGATGAGCGTCTCGAGGTGCGCCACGGACGCGACGGCCACTTTCATGATGAAGGAATCGGCGCCGGTGCCGCGGTGGCACTCGAGAACCTCGGGCATGGCGCGGACGACCGCCGTGATGCGGGGGAGGACGTCGCCGACGGCGCTGATCCGGATCATCGCGAGCATGGGGAGGCCGAGCTTCTTCAGGTCGAGCTCGGCGCGGTAGGCCGTGATCACCCCCGCGGACTCGAGATTGCGGACGCGTTCGGCCACGGCGGGCGTCGAGAGGCCGACGCGCCGCCCCAGCTCGGCGAAGCTGAGGCGGGCGTCGAGCTGGAGCTCCTTCAGGAGCTCCCAGCCCTTCGCGTCGAGGAGCTTGGTGGACGGTGGAGAGGTCACTTCTTCCGCTTCGCGGGCATGTCGCGGCCGTTCTGGTGCAGGACGATGGTGTCGACCTGGCCGTCCGGCCCCTTCACGAAGGTGATCCGGGCGTCGACCACCTTCAGGAAGAACTCGGTCTCGGAAGACGGGAAGATCTCGAACTTCTGCTGGCCTGTCGCCTGCGTCATCAGGTGATCCCCTTCGCGGGTGACGGTCAGGATGAAGCGGGGCGCGAGCTCGTAGGCGCCGGCGTAGGCGTCGTAGAGCGCCGGATCGACCTTGGTCTCCTTCGGCGCCGACGGGACGTCCGCGACCCGGACGGCCCGCTCCGGCTCGTCCGTCCCGTTGGCGTACATCAGCATCTCGGTGGCGCGGCCGTCGGGCCCGGTCACGAACCGGAACGTCGTGATCGAGTTCTCGTAGAAGAACTCGGTCGCCGACCGCGGCTTCGCCTCGGCCCGGGCCCCTCCCGTCCGCTGGGTGTAGATCCTGTCCCCCTCGACGATCACCGTCCGCTGCTGGTCTTTCTCGATCTCGTAGACGCCCGCGTACCGGGCCAAAACCTCCGGCGCCACCGGCACGGCCACGTTCTCGGGGAACGGGTCGCCGAGGACGAGGGCCGCCGTCCTGCGCGCCACGACGCCCGGGTCGGTCTTCGGCGCGTCGCTGTTGCAGAGGACCGCGACGAAGACGCGCTCCTTCGGGACCCTGAGAACGTAGGTCGAGAAACCGAAGATCCCTCCACCGTGCTCGACGCTTGGCCGGCCGCGCAGGCTGCTCACCATCCAGCCGTATCCGTACTTCGTCGCCTTGCTGTTCGCGAGGACGTACGACGTCCACGCCTTCTCGAGCGACGCCTGCGAGGCGACCTTCCCGGTGTAGAGGGCGGCGTCCCACGCCGCGAGGTCGTCCACCGTCGATACGAGCGCACCTGCCGCGTGCGGCTGGGTCATGCTGAGGTATCGCGCGTTCGCGTCGCCTCCGGGCCCGCGGGAGTAGCCGTGAACCCGGCGCGGGATGATCTCCCCGTTGTCGCCGTAGGTCGTGGACTTCATGCCGAGGGGGGCGAAGATCCGGCGCTTCAGGAACGTGGCATACGGGGTGCCCGACGCCTTCTCGATGATCGCCCCGAGGAGGACGTAGCCCGAGTTGTCGTAGCTCCACCGCGTCCCGGGAGCGAACTCCATCGGCTCCTTCTTGAAGCCGTCGATCAGCTCCATGAGCGACAGGTCGGCCTGGATCTTCGTCGCCATCCAGCCGGGCATCCCCGTGTAGCTCTGGATTCCCGACGTGTGCGTCAGGAGGTGCTCCACCGTGATGACGTGCCCCTGCGTCGGGTAGTCGGGCAGGAACTTCGTGATCGGGTCGGAGAGGGCGAGTTTTCCCTCCTCGGCGAGCATCAGGATCGCCACGGCCGTGAACTGCTTCGTGACCGATCCGAGGCGGAAGACCGAATCCGGGCGCAGCGGGACGTCGAGCTCGAGGTCGGCCATCCCGACGGCCTTCCGGTAGACCACCTTGCCGTCGCGGACGGCGATCACGGCGGCGCCGGGGCTGCCGGGCAGGTAGGACGCCTTCACCAGCGCGTCGATGGCGTCGGCCGGTGCGGCGGGCTTCGGTGCGGATGCGGCCTGAAGCGCGGAAGCGAGGGTAAGTGCGCCGAGCGCCAGCGCCGCGAGGTTTGCCGTTCTCCGGATGAAGAGGGTGCTCATGCCGGTTCCTCCTGGCGAACCTCCCACCTCATCGCGATTTCGGCGTTTCGGAGTTCGTGAGGTTCTTTTCGCATTCTACCTTCCGAACGAAACTGGAATACGGAGAGGACCTTACGTTCGGCATTCCACGCCCCCCCCGGGTCTGGAAGAATTGCCCCGTTCAGGAGGACGAGAAGTGCCGCCCACCAAACCGCTCCACGAACCTCACAAGATCAAGACGGTCCGGCTGATCGCTTTCCCGACCCTCGAGGAGCGGAAGCGGAACCTCTCCCGGGCCCACTTCAACACCTTCAACCTGGTGCCGTCGCAGGTCTCCTTCGACATGCTGTCGTACGGGACGAGCGCGATGAGCCAGGACCAGATCGCCGGCCAGCTCGTCGGCGACGAGGCCTACGCGGGGGCCCGGAACTTCGACACGCTCGTCGACGCCGTGAACCGCGTCCTCGGTCACACCTACGTCTGCCCGACGCACAACAGCCTCGGCGCGATCAAGCTCCTCGTCACGACGATCGTCCCGAAGGGGTCGCTCGTCCCGAGCAACGCGATCGGGCGCGTCGACGTCTGGACGCCCCGCGCAATCGAGATCGCCGACGTGCGCGACCGCTACGAGGCGGTCTTCACCGGGAACACCGACCTCCCGGCCCTCGAGGTGCTCCTTTCGGAGCGGAAGGCCGCGGTCGTCCTCCTCCAGGCCTTCGCCGATGGCCAGCACCCCTTCAGCCTCGCGAACCTCCGCGCCGTCCGCGCCACGGCCGACAGGCACGGCCTGCGCCTGGTCCTCGACGTCTCCCGCGTCATCGAGAACGCCTGGTACATCCAGCGCCACGAGACGGGGCAGGCCGAGCGGTCGATCGCCGACATCGTCAAGCAGATCGCCAAGACGGCGCACGTCGTCCTCCTCGACGGCGCGCAGGACCCGAAGTCGAACACGGGCGGCCTCCTCGCCACCGACAACCCGGCCGACAACGAGCACTTCATGAACGAGGTCGTCCTCTACGAGGGGCTCCACACGTACGGCGGCATGGCCGGGCGGACGATGGAGGTCTTCGCGCGCGGCCTTTCCGAGATGTGCGCCGAGGACGAAGTCCAGTGGGTCATGCACCAGACGGAGCGCTTCACGGCCCGCCTGCGCGAAGGGGGCGTTCCCCTCGAGCGGGGCTGCGACGGGGCCTACCTCAAGGCCGACGAGTTCCTCCCGCACGTCCCGGAATTCCCCGAGCAGGCCCTGGCGGTCGCGCTCTACCAGTCGGCCGCCGTTCGCACGGTGGTCCCGGGGAGGAAGTTCCACGATCACCTCCTCCCGGTCCAGATCCCGCGCCTCGCGATGACGAACTGGCAGCTCGACCAGGTGGCCGACGCCGTGATCTCCCTCTTTCGGCAGCGCGAGAAGGTCGCCCCGCTCGACGTCGAGGGCGACAGCCCCTGGAACGACCAGCTCCGCTTCCGGTCGGTCTACGCCGACCTCGCCACCTACGAGTTCGACTGCTACCCGTTCGTCATCCACACGACCGAGCCGATCGGGATGACGACCCGCGAGCAGCGCGAGAAGGCGGTCCGCGAGGCGGGGTGGAACACGTTCCTCCTCCGCTCGGCCGACGTGACGATCGACCTCCTGACCGACTCCGGCACGACGGCGATGTCGACCGAGCAGTGGGCGGCGTACGACGGAGCGAACGCCACGCCGGCGACGAGCGAGGCGTACCACCGCTTCGTCGACGCGATGCAGGAGATCTACGGCTACCAGTACATCCTCCCGACGCACCAGGGCCGCGCCGCCGAGCACATCCAGAGCGAGGTGCTCATCAAGCCCGGCCAGTACGTCCCGGGGAACATGTACTTCACGACGACGAAGGCCCACCAGGAGCTGCCGGGCGGCATCTTCGTCGACATCATCGTCGACGAGGCGCACCAGCCCGAGAGCGAGTTCCCCTGGAAGGGGAACATCGACCTTAAGAAGCTCGACGCCATCGTGCAGGAGCACGGCGCGGCGAAGGTCGCCTACATCTCCTTCGAGCTCTCGGTGAACATGGCGGGCGGCCAGCCGGTGAGCATGGACAACCTCCGCGAGGTCTATGCGTACTGCCGCCCGAAGGGGATCCCGGTCCTCTTCGACGCGACGCGCGCCGTCGAGAACGCCTACTTCATCCAGAAGCGCGACGCGCGCTACAGGAACACGCAGATCCGCGACATCCTGCGCGAGATGATGGCCCACGGCGACGGCTGCACCGTCTCGGGGAAGAAGGACTTCCTCATCAACATCGGCGGCCTCCTCGCCTTCAAGGACAACGCCGAGTGGGCGCGTCTCTCCGAGGAGAAGCTCCGGATCTACGAGGGGGGCGTCCACGACGGCGGCCTCCCCGCGGCCGACCTCGCCGCCATGGCGCGCGGGGTCGAGGAGATGCTCGACGATCGCTACATCAAGACCCGCGTCGAGCAGGCGGCGTGGCTCGCGGCGCGACTCGTGGAAGCCGGCGTCCCGGTCGTCGCGCCCACCGGGAGCCACGCGGTCTTCGTCGACGTGAAGCGCTTCCTGCCGCACGTCGACCAGGACGAGTACCCGGCCCAGCGGCTCGCGTGCGAGATCTACCTCGAGACGGGCGTCCGCGTCATGGAGCGCGGCAACGTCTCGAAGGGACGCGACAAGAACGGGAAGAACTACCGCCCGGCGCTCGAGCTCGTGCGGCTCACGATCCCGCGGCGCGTCTACTCGAACGAGCACATGCGCGCCGTCGCGGACGGCATCGCGCGGCTCTACCAGCGGCGCAACGAGATCAAGGGGCTGAAGTTCGTCTACGAGCCGCCGGCCCTCCGCTTCTTCCAGGGGCGCTTCGAGCCCCTGTCCTGACCCTCCCGCCCTCCTCGATGCGCGGGCGGGGTCCGACCCCCCGCCCGCGCGGGCCAGAATAGAAAAGCAAGACCTGACCCCGGGCTACGGCGTCCCGTCGACCTGCGTGCAGTTCACGGACCGGGGCCTTACGGAGCACCTGGCCCACGGTCCCTTGCCGGCCTCGAACCGGGTTCCGGCGAACCGGCCGAGCCCCGGTTCCGGCTTGAAGAGCGCCCAGCCGAACGTGTACGTCAGAACGCCGCGGGTCGGCTGGGGAACCGGATCGACCCCCGGGGCGACGGGCTTGCCGTCGGGGCCCAGGAGCGGTCCGCCCGTCTTCGGGTCGGTGAGCGGGCCGAAGGTGGGGAGCTCGCCTCCATGGCTGGAGTCGTCGAGCAGCGTCCCGCCGTCGCCGAAGACGAGCTGCGCCGGCCGGCCGGGGATCTGGACCGTCTGGAAGAGGTGGAGGTGGCCCGACCAGATGACGTCGAAGGGGCGCAGGAGAGGGTCGAGCACGGCCTGCATCGTCAACCCGGTCCAGGTCGGCGCCTTCGACGGGCCGCCGAAACGCTGCCACGCATAGACCGGCGCGTGCGTCAGGAGCCAGCCGGTCGCTCCTCTCCTTCTGAGGAGAGCGGTCGCGCGGCGCCCGAGGCTCGCGAAGAGGTCGGCGTTCTGGACGGCGGAGTCGTTCTCGCCCGAGGAGTCGAGCATGACGAGGTCGATCTCGCCGAGCCGGGCGACCCACGTCGGCTGCGCGAGAGCCGCCGTTTGGCTCGCCGCGTCCCCGCCGGCCGTCGTGTCGAGCTGGCAGGCCCGCGGGGGGCTCACCCCCGGCTCGAGGAGGTGAAAGAAGCCCGTCCCGCCGCGGGCGCACGTCTCGTGGTTGCCGCGGGCGAGGACGAGAGGGGCCGCCTGGAAGAGCGCGTGCGCAGGGGCGAACCAGTCGGCCTCCCACCCGGCCCACGTGTCCTCGTTCGGGCTGCCGGGCGGGTTCACTGGGGGGCTTCCCCCGCACATCCAGGAGTAGGGCGGTCCCTCGGGACAGTTCGACTCCCGGTAGAAGAAGTCGCCCGTGTCGACGACGAGGTCGGGTCGAGCCGCCGCGATCTCGCGGGAGATCTTCCTCAGAGGGAAGGCGTCCGGGTCGTTGCAGTCCTGGATCTGGTAGGTCGGCTCGGTCGCCGGAGGGACCGGCGCGTATTCCTTGATCCGGCAGCCGCTGTCGCCGAGGACGGCGATCCGGCGGGGAGTCCCCTCCGGGAGGAGCGGAAGCCGCAGCCCGTCGACGGACGCGCCCGCGATCCCGGTCGGGAGCGGCGCGCGGCAGACGGTGATCCCGTCGAAGCCGAGCGTTCCATCCGGGACCGGCAGCGGGCGCATCCGGACGCGGCGGCTCGATCCGTTCCACCTCCGGACGACGATGTCGGGGCACGGGGCCAGCCGCGCCTCGAGGATCGCCCGGGCCACGAGCTGGCTGCGGCTCACGGAGCGCGGCGCCACTACGGTAAAGGCGTACGCCACGCGGGGCCGGCCGGCGGCGGCCGCGGTTTCGACACTCTGCGGCGGAGCCTCTGCGTCGAGGTCGGCCGTCCTCGGTGTCCTCCGTCCCCGTCCCGAGGGCGAGGGCCTCCGCGACCGGCGAACCGGCCGGAATCGTGGCGAAGGAGGGGGGGAGGTGGTCCGGCGGGACGAAGGCCCAGGGACCCTCGAGCGATCGGGCGGCGAGCCACCGGCCCGCGAAGAGGACGAAGGTCCGCTGGGAGGCGAGGTCGAGGAGAACGCTCTCGTCGGTGTTCCCGGCGTAGAGAACCTCGGGAGCGCCATCGATCTCGAGGAAATCAGGGACTCCGTCGAAGGAGAGCAGCTCCGCTGGCTCGGTGGTGACGAGAAGCTTCGGAGGCCGGCCCGGCTCCGGCGGCCGCGCTGCCTCCTCCGCGAGTCCGTCCGAAGGCGCGTCCGTCTCGGTCCGCTTCGTCCGTTCGGCCACTTTCGCGACCTCGGCCGGAGGCGCGGCGACGGGTTCGTACGGTCCGGTCGCCGCGGAGGAGCGGTACCAGAAGTCGCCGCTGGCGAGGAACCAGGCGCGTTCGGACGGGTCGAAGAGGATCGCGGACGGCGTGTTCCCGATCCGTACGAGGGAGCTTCCTTCGACTGGCTGGAGACGGGGCTCGCCGTCGATCACGACGAGGAGCGTCGGCTCGTGCGCCACCAGGATCTTCGAGGGCGCGGCCTCGCGATCGTTCGACGGCGTCCGAGGCGGCGAGACCGGGACCCCGGCCGCGCGAAGGACGCTGGACGACGGGAGTCCGGAGGCGAGCAGGATGGCGGGCAGCGTGACGCGAAGGATCGAACGGAGGAGAGACATTGTTCCCCCTGTCCCGTCCGGCGCGAGGTGCGGGGCGCCGGCGCCCCGAGGGAATCTTAGTCCTCCACGCCGGAATGCTCCGCCTGGAAGGCCACTTCCGCGGGCGGAGTCGCGTCGCGACCAAGCTATTCCGCCAGAAGCCCCTCGATCCGGCGTGCCAGCTCGGCTTCCGTCACCCGCGTCGGCGCGTAGAAGCTCACGCGGCCTTTCCGGTCCACCAGGACGTACGTCGGCGTCGCCGAGGCGCCGTAGCGGACCATCGTCTCGGTGTCGACGGGGGCGCTCACGCCCGCCAGGCCCGGGTAAGACTCGGAAAAGATCTTCCGGGCGTGGGCCATCTCCTCGGCGGGAGTGGCTTCCTTGTTCGCCTCGACGGTCCCGAAAAGTCGGGTTGGCGCCACGAGGACGAGGCCCCTGGGGGAGTACTTCTCGCGAAGCCGCGCGAGCTTGGCGCTCTCGGCCTTGCAGTCCCCGCACCAGCTGGCCCAGAAGAAGAGGAGCGCGGGCCGGCCGGTCAGCTCCGCCAGCCGGACCCGCGGGCCGGAGAGGGCCTCCTCGCCCCCGAGCTCCGGGGCGACTTCGCCTTCGAGCGTCAGGACGTTGAGGTTCTTGCGGATCCTCGACCGGAGGGCGGGGTCCTTCGCCCGGGACAGCTCCCCCTCGAGGAAGCGGATCGACGCCCCCCGGCCCTCGCTGGCGAGGCGGAGCCGTCCCTCGACTTCGATCGCCGCGCCGAGGGGAACGATCGTCTCCGGGGCTTCCCCCCGAATCTCGCGCCGCAGCTCGGCGATCCAGGCGGCCGCCTTCTCACGCTTCCCGAGCATCTCGGCGCCGCGGGCCAGCCAGCCGACGGCGTTCAGGTACTCGGGGTCGACTCCCTTCGCGAGGCGGTAGGCCTCGACCGCCGCCTCGCCGCTCCCCAGGTCGGCGGCGGAGAGCTTCGAGCGGACTCCCTGGACCAGCTCGGCGGCCCAGAGCGGCGCCGGGAAGGCCGCCGTGGCGAATGCCAGCGCGACGGCGGCGGGAAGCGGAGAGCGCGAGATTCGGTGAACGTGCATTCGGAGCCTCCTCGAGAACTGCCAGACTGGCAGCGCGGGAAGACACTGCGAGCGAGGTGCCAGCGCCGGAAGCTCCGGGCGAACTATAGTAGAAAATCAAGACCTGACCCCTTGGGCCTGGGTCGCTATAATCGGAAGATGCGAACGAAGCCTCTACTTGCCGTCGCGCTCCTCGCGATCGGATGCTCGTCCTTCGTCGTCGCCCAGGAACGCCTCGCCGGGGACTGGGAACGGAAGGTTTCGAGCGTCGTCAAGGAGCCGGAGCGGGCCCGGAAGGTCGTGGAAGCCGCACGGCGGTACGAAACGACGGGGCAGGCCTCGCTGGACGCCATGAAGAAGGCCGAAGCGCAGGTGCAGGCGGCGTTTCGCAGCCAGTCGTCCTCCGGCGGCGACCGCCAGCTCTCCCTCAGCCTGCTCCGGGACGACCGCCGGAAAGCCGCGGTCGCGGCCGTGGACGCGCTCCTGGAGGTGCGCTACCTCGTCTCGAAGAAGGAGTGGAAGGATCTCTGGCCCGAGAGCTACTTCGCTTCGGCCGGGCTCGCTCCCCGCGTCACCGGAAGGGTCCAGAAGGCGCTCCCGTCCGTCGTCACGGACCCGGCTCGCCTGAAGCAGGCGGAAGGGGTCGCGGCGAAGCTCGCGACGGCGGCGGCGAAGGACGAGGTGGCCCGGAAGAAGGCGGTCGTGGATTTCTCGAAGCTCCTCGAGCGCTACGAATCGCGTCGCGACGACTTCATCGACCTCGTGAACAAGCTGGAGGAGACCCAGTCGAGGTCCGACGACGCGCTCGTCGGTGCCGCGGGCGACCTGCAGAAGATCCTGTCGCCGGAGGAGTGGTCGGCGCTCACGGGCCTCCTCGCCACGGCCGCCTGACCCTCTGAGCCTCGCACCGTGCGGTCCGCCGTTCTCCTCGCCGCCCTGGTCCTCGCCTTTCCGGCCCGCGGGCAGGACGCCGCTCCTTCGCGGCCGTCCGTCTCCCAGCCTGCGCCGGAGGCCAGGCCTGTCGAGCAGGTCGTCAAGCTCTGGAAGGCCGGCCTCTCGCAGGAGTTCCTCGTGAGGAAGATCGAGCGGGAGAAAGCCGTCTACCGGCTCTCGACCGACGACATCATCGCCTGCAAGGCCGCCGGGCTCCCGGAGCCGGTCATCGAGGCGATGATGAAGACGGACACCCCGACGGCCCCGGCCGCGGGGGCCGCTCCGCCGCCCGCGCCCGCCGCGAAAGAGACGCCGGCCGCCACGGTCGTCCCGATCCCGCCGCCTGCGGTGCCGGCCTCGGCGGTCCTGGCCGAACCCGCCGCCCCGGTGGTCGCGGCGGAGCCGCCCGCACCCGTGGCGGCTCCGCCGCCGGTGGCCGCCCCCGTCGTGGCTTCCGCTCCTCCCGCTCCTCCCGCTCCTCCCGCGGCCCCTGCCTCCCCGAGCCTGGCATCTCGGGCCGACCGCTCGTGGGAGGGGATCGTGCGGCGCAGCCCGGGGGTCGTCCTGTTCAAGAACCGGTGGGAACAGGGAAGCCTCTCCTTCCGGGAGGAGACGCTCCGCTGGCGCGACGCAGGCGACGAGTCGAAGAGCTTTGCCCTCGCGCCGGCGGCGATCCGGGAGCACTTCCTCGTCTGCCCGAAGGGCGCCTCGTCGGACGACGCATGTTTCGAATGGGGCGTCAAGACCTCGGACGGTGAAGAACGGTTCCGCGACGTGGGCTGGGAGCGCGCGGGAAGCCCGAAGCCGCGGGAGCTCTTCACGTTCTTCGAGGCCCTCTACCCCGACCTTCCGAAGTCGCGGTCCGAGGTGGGGAAGAAGAAGTAGTGAAAACCGCCACGGGCGCTCATCGCGCGCTTGCCCGGGCAAACGGGCTATGTTACACCTCTGCCGTGCCGACGCGACGGACGCGCCCTCCAGCGATTGTCGAACCCCGCTGGGGGGTCGAGCTGACGCGAATCGAGGTCCTTCGCCTTCGCGAGGTTCTCAGGCTCGCGGGGCTGGCGACCACCCCGTCGCGCATCGCCGTTCTCTGGGGCCTCCAGCGCGCGGGCGCTCCCGTCACCCTGGCCGAGCTCGCCGAGCTGTTCGGGAAGAAGGGATGGTCCCGGGCCACCGTTTCCCGGGCCGTCAACGACCTCGTCGGCGCGAACCTGCTGACGAGGGAGACCGTGATCGGCCGAGGCGTCCAGCTGCTGGCGGCCGCCCCGGAGCCCCGGCTCCCCGAGGGGACCGAGTACTACCTTTGCGAAGGGTGCTCGGTGAACGAGTGCCTCGAGGACGCCCACGTCACCGCCTCGGGCCCCGGAAGCGGACCGAAGGCCCTGCCGAGGGCCAGCGTCGACCAGATGGTCGGCAGCCTCTGCCGCCGCCGCGAGGAGCGCGAACAGGCGCTCCTTCCCGTCCGAACCCGCTAGCGCACAGACCGGACAGGCTCAGCAGATCCGCGGGAGCTGGTCGCCCGTCAGGAGGTCGATGACCCGCCGGCCGCCCACCCGGCTCTTCAGGACGACCCTTCCCGGGTGCTCGCCCGTCACCTCGCCGACGATCGCCGCCTCCGCGCCGTAGCGGTGCGCGCGCAGCAGGGCGAGTGCCTCGCCGGCCCGCTCGCGGGCGACGAACGCGAGGAGCTTTCCCTCGTTGGCGACGTAGAGAGGGTCGAGTCCGAGGATCTCGCACGCCCCGCGCACTTCCTCGCCGACGGGGATCGCCGCTTCCGAGATCGTGACGCCGACGCCGGCGGATTTCGCGATCTCGTTGAGGACCGAGGCGACGCCACCGCGTGTCGGGTCGCGCAGGACGTGGACGTCCCGGCCGAGGGCCCCGAGGAGGGTCGCGACCATCCCGTTCAGCGGGGCGGAATCGGTCGTCAGCGTCGTTCCGAACTCGAGCCCTTCGCGCAGCGCCATGATCGCGATGCCGTGCTGGGCGATCGCGCCGGAGACGAGGATGACGTCGCCCGGGCTCGCCCGCCGTGGCGAGATCTCGACGCCGTCGGGGACGAGACCGACCCCCGAGACGTTGACGAAGATGCCGTCGCCCTTTCCGCGGTCGACGACCTTCGTGTCGCCCGTGACGATGGAGACGCCCGCGGCCTTCGCCGCCTCGGCCATCGACCGGGTGATCCGCCAGAGGTCCTCCATCGGGAGCCCCTCCTCCAGGATCAGTCCCGAGGAAAGCGCGAGAGGCCGAGCCCCGCACATGGCGAGGTCGTTCACCGTGCCGTGGACGGCGAGGGAGCCGATGTCGCCGCCCGGGAAGAAGTAGGGGCGGACGACGTAGGAATCGGTCGAGAAGGCGAGCCGGCCGGCCGGAACGGGCAGGACGGCGCCGTCGTGCATCTCGGAGAGCGCGGCGTTGTCGAACGAGGCCGCGAACATCCTCTCGACGAGCATCTGGGAGAGGCGTCCGCCGCCGCCGTGACCGAGGAGGACGTTGGGATAGTCGGAGACGGGAACGGGGCAGGAGAGCGCCAAGAGCTTCTCGCCGAGGTCGTCACTCATCGTCCTGGTCCGATCCTCACTCGCGGCCGTAGGAGTAGTAGGCCGCGCAGGCCCCTTCGGAAGAGACCATCGGTGCGCCGAGCGGCTTCTCGGGCCGGCACTCCTTTCCGAATGCGGCGCAGTCGCGCGGCTTGGCGAGCCCCTGGAGGATAGACCCGGCGATGCAGACCGCGGGTTCGTCGGCGGTGACGGTCTCGACGTCGAAGCGCTTCGCCGCGTCGAACTTCCGGAAGCGGGGCGTCAGGGCGTAGCCGCTCTTCGGGATGACGCCGATGCCGCGCCACGGCCGGTCGCACGCCTCGAAGACCTCGGAGAGGAGCTTCTGCGCCGGGAGGTTTCCGCCGGGAGTGACACAGCGGGAGTACTGGATCTCGACCCCGTGCCGCCCTTCCTCGAGCGCCGCGAGAGTCATCCGGATGCCGACCATCAGGTCGAGCGGCTCGAAGCCGGTGACGACGAGAGGGATCCGGTATCTCTCCGCGATCGGGTCGTACTCGTGCGTCCCCATCACCGTGCAGACGTGCCCCGCGGCGAGGAAGCCCTGCACGCGGCAGGCGGGGGAGGAGAGGATCGCCTCCATCGCCGGGGGGACGAGGACGTGGGAGACGAGGACCGAGAAGTTCGGGAGGTCGAGACGTTCCGCTTCCAGGAGCGCGCCGGCGATGGCGGGGGCCGTCGTCTCGAAACCGACGGCGAAGAAGACGACCTGCCGTTCCGGCAGCTTCTGCGCGAGGCGGACGGCGTCGAGCGGCGAGTAGAGCATCCGCACGTCGCCGCCGCGCGCCTTCACCGAGAGGAGGTCGAGCTCGGAGCCGGGGACGCGGAGCATGTCGCCGAACGAGCTGAAGGTGACCTCGGGGCGGCGGGCGATGGCGACGGCGCGGTCGATCAGCTCGAGAGGCGTCACGCAGACGGGGCAGCCCGGGCCGTGGACGAGGGTCACGAGCTCGGGGAGCATCCGGTCGAGCCCGTACTTGATGAGGGTGTGGGTCTGTCCGCCGCAGATCTCCATGAGGGTCCATGGGCGGGTGACGAGGGCGCGGATCGAGTCGGCGACCTTCCGGACGCTCTCCTCGCTCCGGTACTCGTCGACGAACTTCACGAGACGTCCGCCTTCGTCGGGCTCTCGGAGCGTTCGAGCTCGCCCATCTCCTCGAGCGCCGCCCAGATGTCGTTCGCGTGCTCCTCGTCGATCTTCGAGATCGCGAAGCCGACGTGGACGAGGACGTAGTCGCCGACTGCCGCCTCCGGGACGTAGGCGAGGCAGATCTCCTTCGTCACGCCGCCGAAGCTGACGATCCCCATCGTCATGCCGATGGGACTCTCGTCGATGCGGACGACCTGGCCGGGAACGCCGAGGCACATGGGGACCCCCTTATCGAAGGCGGGAAGTATAGGGGGAGGCGGTCAGCCGGCCGAGGGGTCGGCGGAGGTGAGAAAGAGCGCTTCTACCGGCTCGCGGTCGAAGACCGAAGCGAAGTGGGCGACGAAGCGCCGCGCGACGTCGGCTACGGAGGGCGGAGGAAGACCGGGACAGACTCTTTCGAGCGACGTGACGCCGCCGTCGGGGATGCCGCACGGGACGAAGAGGTCGAACCGTTCGAGCCGGGTCGTCACGTTCAGGGCGACTCCGTGAGTCGTCACCCAGTCGGACAGGTGGACGCCGATGGCGGCGAGCTTGTCGTTCCCGACCCAGACCGACGACCAGCGGGCCGGGATGTCGCTCCGGGCGGCCTCCACGCCGAAGTCGGCGGCCGTGAGAATCAGGACCTCTTCGAGGCGCCTCACGAGGAGCTTCACGTCCTTCTCGCCCCCCTCGAGGCGGAGGACCGGGTAGGCGACGAGCTGGCCCGGGCCGTGGAACGTCAGCTTCCCTCCCCGGTCCGACGGACGGAGCGCGACGCCGAGGCGGGCGAGCTGGTCGGCGGGAAAGTGGAGGTCGCCCGTTCCCGCGTTCCTGCCGGCCGTGATGACGTCTTCGTGCTCGAGGAGGAAGAGCGTCTCCCGCTCTCCCGCTTTCGCCCGGGTCTGGGCGGCATGCTGGAGGGCGACGACGTCGTCGTACGGCCGCGGCCCGAGCGCGAGGAGGGAGACGACGTCGAAGGGTCGTCCCATTCAGCCGAGGATGTAGCAGCTCGCCAGGAGACGGCTCAGCGAGAGGTCGGCGAGGTGGGCGGCGGACTCCGTCTTCTCGTCTCCCCCGGGCGGGCGGCCCGACTCGGTCGGAGCGAGGCGTCCCGCCGCCAGGGCGTGGACGACGGCCGCCTCTACGTCGTTCCTCGTCCTCGTTCCGTCGAGAAGGGCCAGGACGACCCGGTCGAGAGGATCGAGGTCGAGCGACTGGTGGAGGAGGTTCGTCGCGCTTTCGTCCCGGGAAGCCTGGTGCCTCGCGATCGGCGCCGCCTCCGGCTTCACCGGCAGCTGGACGGCGATTCGGATGTCGAGGAGGTGTGTCGACGCGAGCTTCGCGCTCAGGGCCTGATGCAGCAGGTGCCCGAGGACGGGCGAAGGCGGCGCCTCGCCGTCTGCACGGCGGGCGGCTTCGGCGAGGACGTGGGTCGCCGCCGGGAAGTCCAGTGTCCCGGGCCAGACGGCATAGAGGACGTGGAGGAGCGACCGGAGGCGAACGTCGGAGGTGGTGAGAGAGAGCCCCCCTTCCGCGGCGAAGCCCTCCTCCCCCGGGGTGAACGGGTCCGCGGACGGGTCGACCGGCCGGACGAGGGTCCGGAAACGGCATTTCTCGAGCCTCTCGGGGACCGGGCCCGTGGCGAGCGGGAGGCCGGCGTGGCAGAAGAGGCTTCGCCGGAACCGGCCGTTGCGGATGAAGTCGAGGTACTGCTCGCGCTCGATCCGGTTCGTGGCGAACCGGTCGAGGATTTTCCAGACTTCGGGGGGGAGGATCTCGTCCGAGGTCCCCCAGCGCTCCTCCGTCACGTACTGGAGGCCGTGCCGCGCGGCCCGCTCCACCATCTCCGAGAAATAGACGGGATTGTTCTCGCTCTCCAGGTCGTCGTGGAGGAGGTACCAGTCCTGCGCCTGCTCGACGTAGTTGGCCTGCTCGGCGAGGAGGACCGACCAGAGGGACCCTTCGGACTTGGCGGAGTCGGCGAGAAACCGGATGAACCCCCGCGCCTCGCGCAGCCGTTCCACGGGGTCCGAGATCTTCCGGGTCCGGTAGAGCATCATCTCCCGGAACATCACGCTCAGGTGCCAGCCCGGGAAGGTGTTGTAGCTGATGTAGGCGATGCCGTGGGGGGAGAGGCGCCGGACGCAGACCTCGAGCACGGCTTCCTGGACGTCGGGCGGGACCCAGGAGTAGAGGCCGTGGGCGACGATGTAGTCGAACTCGCCGAAGCTCTCGTCGAAGTCCCGCAGGTCCATCGCGTGGAAGGTGACGTTCGTCGTGCCGGTGGCGGCCGCCAGGGCCTCCGCCTCTTCGATCTGCTTGCGGGAGAGGTCGATGCCGACGAACCGGGCTCCGGGCATGCTCCCCGCCATCGGGACGAGGTTCGCGCCGCGCGCGCAGCCGAGCTCGAGGACGCGGGCGTCGGCGAGGGGCGGCGGATCGAGCCCGCGCATCAGGGCCGTCACCGCCAGGACTTCCGGGTGCGTGTTCGCGAACGAGGAGGCCATGTAAGGCACCTCGTCGTAGGTTGTCCCGGCGAATTCCTTCATCCGATCGTCGTCCGTCAGTCCAGCTCCGGGAAGGCCCCGCTCTCCAGGGTCGCCTTGACGACGCCCATGAAGGCGTCTCCCTCGGCCCCGTCGACGAGCCGGTGATCGAACGACAGGGCCAGGTAGCCCATCGTCCGGACGGCGATCGCGTCGGTCCCGTCGGGCAGCTCGACGACCTTCGGCCGCTTCTCGATCGTCCCGATGTTCAGGATGGCCACCTGCGGCTGGTTGATGATCGGCGTGCCGAAGAGGGAGCCGTAGACGCCAGGGTTCGTGATGGTGAAAGTGCCTCCCTGCACGTCGTCGGGGAGGAGCTTCTTGCTCCGCGCCCGGCCGGCGAGGTCGTTGGCGGCGCGGGCGAGGCCGACGAGCGAGAGGTCGTCGGCGTTCTTGATCACGGGGACGATGAGACCCCAGTCGAGCGAGACGGCCACGCCGAGGTTGATGTCGCGGTGGTAGACGATGTCGTCGCCCGAGATCGACGCGTTTACGGACGGGCGCGCCTTCAGGCCGGCGATGACCGCCTTGAAGATGAAGGGCATGTAGGAGAGCTTCGTCCCGTACTGGGCGGCGAAGCGGTCCTTCACCTTTCGCGCAGCCTCGCGATGTTCGTGTAGTCGACCTCGAAGACGGTGGCGACGTGGGCCGAGGTCGTCTTCGACTCGACCATCCGCTGGGCAATCTTCTTTCGCATCGGCGACATCGCCTCGATCGAGACGTTCGCGCCGGCAGGGAAGGCGATGATCGGAACGGCAGGCGCCGGCTTCGCGGGGGCCGCAGGCGGCGCTGCGACGAGAGGGGCCGGGGCAGGCGCGGGAGCCGGGGCGACGGCGGCCGGTGCGGAAGGAGCCGCCACGGCGACCGCGATCGGAGCGGGGGAGGGCGCGGGCGCCGCGGGAGCCGCAGGAGCCGCCGGGATTGCCGGCGCGGCCGCCGTGGACGGAGCGCCTCCGGCCTCGAGGAAGCCGGTGAGATCGGCCTTCGTCACGCGGCCCGAGATGCCGGTGCCGGGGATCTGGGCCAGGTCGACCCCCTTCTCTTCGGCGATGTTCCGGACGACCGGGGAAGAACGCCTCTTCAGGAGCTCTTCCTTCGTCTCGCCTTCCTGCGGCGGGACGGCGAAGTGGGGCGCTGCCGGTGGGGCCGCGGGGGCGGGGGGCGGCATCACGACGAGGGCCGCTGGAGCCGGAGCCGGAGCTGGCGCCGGAGCGGCGACGGGGGCGGGCGCCTCGGCCGCAGGGGCCGGTGCGGGGGCCGGCGCTGCCGCGGTCTCCGCGGCCGCAGGGGCCGGTGCTGCGGCCGTCGCCTCGCCCGTCTCGCCGATCTTCGCGACGACGGTGTTGATCGCGACCGTCGTCCCTTCCGGGACGAGGATCTCGAGGAGGACTCCCGCGGAAGGGGCGGGGATCTCGGCGTCGACCTTGTCGGTCGAGATCTCGAAGAGCGGCTCGTCGCGCTTGACGCTGTCGCCGACCTTCTTCATCCAGCGGGTGATGGTTCCCTCGGCGATCGACTCGCCCATCTGCGGCATGATCACGTTCGTCGACATGGTCCGATTCTCCGTCAATTCGTCGTCGGGTCAGTAGGCCGCGAGTCTACGCGCGGCGGAAAGCAGGGTGGAGAGGCCGGGCAGGTACGCCGCCTCGAGGTTCGGCGAGAACGGGATGGGGGTGTCGGGGGCGGTGACGCGGAGGACCGGCGCGTCGAGCCACTCGAACGCCTTCTCCGCGAGCGTGGCGGCGATCTCGGCCCCGATCCCGAGGGTCCGGGCGTCCTCGTGGAGGAGGAGCGCCTTTGACGTCTTCCGGACCGATTCGAGGACCGTCTCCTCGTCGAGCGGGAGGAGGGTGCGCAGGTCGATCACCTCCGCCTCGACCCCCTCTTTCGCCAGCCCGGCAGCCGCCTCGAGCGCCAGGGAGACCATCGCCCCGTAGGTCACGATCGTCAGGTCGCGCCCCGTGCGCCGGACGGCGGCCTTCCCGATCGGGACGACGCCGTCGCCCTCGGGGAGGACCTCCTTCGCCCGCCGGTAGAGGAGCTTGTGCTCCAGGAAGAGGACCGGGTCCTCGTCGCGGATCGCCGCCTTCAGGAGGCCGCGGGCGTCCGCGGCGGTCGACGGGACGACAACGGCCAGGCCGGGTGTCCGGGCGTAATACCCCTCGGGGCTCTGCGAGTGGAAGGGCCCGGCGTGGACGCCGGCTCCCGACGGCCCGCGGATGACGATCGGGACGCCGAGGCCCGTCCGGTAGCGGTGTTTCGCCGCGAAGTTCGTGATCATGTCGAACGCCCGCGCAGCGAAGTCGAAGAACTGCATCTCGACCACGGGCCTGAGGCCCCGGAGCGAGGCGCCGATGGCCGCCCCGACGATCGCCTCCTCGACGACCGGGGTGTCGATGACCCGACGCGGCCCGAACCGCTCGAGGAGCCCCGCCGTCGCCTTGAACGCCCCGCCGTAAACGCCGATGTCCTCTCCCAGAAGGATGATCCGCTCGTCGCGTTCCATCTCCTCGCCGAGCGCGATCCGGATCGCGTCGACGTAGGTGACCTCGGCGGGCGAGTGTCCGCTCGCAGGATTACTCGGGTGTCCGCTCTCCAGATTGGTCGGGTGTCCGCTCGCCAGTTCGATCGAGCGTCCGCTCGCTAAATTGCTCGCGGAGCTGCTCATCCGAGCCCCCCGACGAACGTCTCCGCGCGACGCTTCACGACGGCTTCCTCGTCGGCCCTCACGCCCCGGAACTCCCGGTCGGGGAGGGGAGCGGGGGAGGCCTCCGCCTCGGCCACGGCGGCGTCCAGCTCCGCATCGATCTCCGCCCTCACGGCCTGCCTCGCCGCCGCGTCCATCCCGCCGCTCGAATCGAGTTCCCGCTCGAACCGGGCGATCGGGTCGCGCCGCGTCCACTCCGCCAGCTCTTCCGCGTCGACGTAGGCCTGGCCGTCGTGCTCGGCGTGCCCTTTCCGCCGGTACGTCTTGCACTCGAGGAGGAACGGACCGTTCCCCTCGCGCGACCAGGCGACGGCCCGCCGGGCCGCCTCGACGACGGCGAGGACGTCGTTCCCGTCGACGATCGCGCTCGCGACTCCGTAACCCGCGGCCTTGTCGGCCAGGGTCGCCGCGCCGCACTGCATCTCCGAAGGCGTGGAGTAGGAGTAGCGGTTGTACTCAAGGACGACGACGATGGGCAGCTTCTGCACCGCCGCGAAGTTGATCCCCTCGTGGAAGGCACCCGTCGACGTGCCCCCCTCGCCCAGGTAGGTCATCCCGACGGTCTTCTTCCCGAGGTACCGGTCGGCCAGGACCATTCCGGCGAGGACCGAAACCGCCGTCCCGAGCATCGCGATTCCCGAGTAGAGCCCCTTCTCCGGAAGGCAGAAGTGGAGGAACCCGTCGCGCCCGCGGGCCGGCGCGTCGGCCTTCGTCATCACCTGCCGGAGGATGTCGACCGGTCGCGCGCCCCGGACGAGCGTTGCGCCGAGGTCGCGGATGACCGGGATGAGGAGGTCCCCATCCTCCAGCGCGAAGGCCGTCCCGACCGCCGTCGCCTCCTGCCCGAGGCATCGGAAGAGCCCCCCGGTCATCTTTCCCTGCCGGTAGAGGCTCACCATCCGCTCCTCGAGGAGGCGGGTGAGGAGGAGGTGCCGGTAGAGGGTCTTCTGCTGCTGGGGAGAGGTCGTCATGGCGTCGGGCGAGAGCCCGGACGGACATTACCGGAAACCGTCTCAGGATGCGTCGAACGGGGCGTTTCCCTCCCGGCGGGTCCGGCGTCTCCTCCGCGAGGGAGAAGGAAAAGGGGTTGACGGCCGGCGCGCGCGGACCAATCTTGAAAGGTGGCGATCGGAAAGAGAGGACCTCGTGCGGCGGCAGGCGGAAGCCTGGTCGCCCGCGACGGCGTGTCGGGAGGGCAGCCGATGAAGACTTCCACGCTCCTCGTGCTGGCATTTCTCGCCCGGGCGACCGCCGGCAGCGCCGCGGAGATCCCCGGCCCTTCGGAACCGTCCGCGGCCGTGAAGGCGCTCCGCGTCTACGTCGCCGGCGAGAGCATCGAGCAGTACAACCGGTACGTCGCTCCGCCGTTCACCGCCACGGGCGCCCTCAACGATCGCGGAGGCGGGGAGCTCAGGAATGACAACGAAGAGTACGGCTGGATGGTCCCCCTCCGAGACCGTCTCACTCTCCGCGCGCCGGACCTGACGATCCAGTTCGTCGGTTCGGGTGCCTGGACGGACGGCGGGGACTACCCCTACTCGGGTACCTACCCCTCGACGGATCCCGAGCCGACCTCGGCGATCGCGGGGACGTCGATCCCCTCCTGGGTCGAGCAGCGGCGCGGCGAGCTCGAAGGGAAGACGTTCTGCTACGACCTCGCCTTCGCCTCCCGTTCGGGGAACGACTTCGGCAACGACGACGACGCGGCGTACCGCGAGGATCTTAAGGCGCTGATCCTCCTCCTCTGGCGCGGCTCGTGGTGCCGGACCGACCCGGTCGTCGTCGTCACGGGCCACATGCCCGACGACCAGCGCGACTTCACGATGTCCGACGCCGCCTACGTCGCCCTCGCCCAGCACCGCTTCGTCGAGAGGGCGCGGCAGGCCGTGACCGAGATCGCCGCCGCCCAGCCGACTCTCCGGGTCCGTTTCGTCGACCAGTTCACGCCCTTCCTCGATAACGAAGCGACGACGGCGTTTCCCTCGGAAGTCTGGTCGACGAACCGGATTCCCGACTTCGACAAGATCGCCCGGGGCGACGACCGGTACCACCCACGCCGCCTCGCTTCGATCTACGCCGGCGAGCTCGCGGCCGACGGCCTCGACCTCGCGGAGATGCGGGCGCTCGCCGGTTCCAGCCCCGTGGTGACGTACTCCTGGCTCCTCCCGTCGAGCGCGCGTGTCGCCGGGGTGGGCGCCTTCTGGACGACCGACCTCTCGATCCGGAACGCCGGGACGGCGGCCGCGACGGCGACGGTGAAGTTCCTCGGGCACTCGGGCGATGGGAGAGGCGGACCCGAGACGTCCGTGACCCTCGCCGCGGGAGAGACTCGGACCTGGGGAGACGTCCTCTCCTCGCTCTTCGGCCTCTCGACCGACTGGGGGCCGATCCTCGTCCGGTCGGAGTCGCCGGGGCTCGTCGTCCTGGGGCAGACCTCGACGCCGGGCGGGGGAGGGACGTTCGGTCAGAGCGTCCCGGCCTTTGCGCCGGGCGATCTCGTCGGGGCGACCCCGCGCTCGATCGTCGGGGTGAGGCAGGACGCCTCGTTCCGGACGAACCTGATGCTCGCGAACGCCACCGATACGGCGCTCGACGTCGACGTCATCTTCCTGGCGCAGGGCGGCGCGACGCTTGCTACCCGCCGCATCCCGGTTGGGCCGCTCTCGTTCGCCCAGCTCAACGTCGCGGAACACCTCGGCATTTCGAACGTTACAGGCGCCACGTTCCTCGTCTCCACGCCGACGACCGGCGGGCACTTCGCCGCCTACGCCTCGACCATCGACCAGAAGACGGGCGACCCGCGGACACTCCTGGCGGGCGCTGTCGGCGGCGGCTCGTGGCTCCTCCCCTCGAGTGCCCGGGCGCCGGGCGTCGGCGCCTTCTGGACGACCGATCTGACTCTCCGCAACACCGGGACCGCAGCGATGCTCGCGACAGTCAAGTTCCTCGGGCACTCGGGAGACGGCCGGAACGGGCCCGAGGTCGAGGTGCCGCTCGCGGCGGGCGAGACCCGCACGTTCGCCGACGTCCTCGGGAACCTTTTTGCCCTCGAGGGCGACTACGGGCCGATCCGCGTTTCCCCCTCCGAAGCGGGGCTCGTCGTCCAGGGGCAGACGTTCACCCCCGGCGGAGGAGGGACCTACGGGCAGAGCGTCCCGGCCGTTCCCGCGGCCGGACTCATCGGTGCGACGCCGCGCTCGATCGTCGGCGTGCGGCAGGACGCCCTCTTCCGGACGAACCTGATGCTCGCCAACGCGGGCGAGACCCAGATCGGCGTCGACGTCGCGCTCTACGCCGCTTCCGGAGGGGCGCCGCTGGCGACCCGCCGGGTTCCCGTCGGCCCGCTCGGTTTCGCGCAGCTCAACGTCCTGAACGAACTCGGAATCGACGGCATCGCGGGAGCGGCCTTCGTCCTCTCGACGCCGAGCCCGGGCGGGGCCTTCGCGGCCTACGCCTCGGTGATCGACCGGGCTACGGGGGACCCGCGGACGCTGCTGCCGAGATAGGAGAAAACCTGGATCGATTCCGACGTGGGCCGCGCCCGTCGATACTCACGTCCCCCGAAGTGCGGGCCCCCGCGGCGCCATCCATCCCGGCCACGACCGCCGCAGCGTCTCGCAGAACTCCCAGAAGTCGACCGACTTCCGGACGTAGCCGTCGGCGCCGAAGCGCCGGCTCGCCAGGATGTCGGCCTCCTCGTCGGACGAGGTGACGACGATCACGCGAAGGTCCCGGGTGCGCGGGTCGCTGCGGAGCCGCTCCAGCACCTCGAGCCCCTGCACCTTCGGGAGCTTGAGGTCGAGGAGGACGATCCGCGGAAGGACGACGGGGCCTCCTCCCGCCGGCAGGAGGAGCGCGAGGGCCTCCGCGCCGTCCCGCGCGAGAGTGACCTCTTCGTCGACGCCTGCTCGCCTCAGGGCGCGGATGGTGAGGGTCTGGTCGTCGGGGCTGTCCTCGACGAGGAGGATCCGACCGTCGGCGGGCCCTGGAGCGTCCGGCAGGCTCATCCTCGTTCCTCGAGGGTGAAGTAGAAGGCCGTGCCGGCTCCGGGAGCGCTCGAGGCCCAGATCGTTCCCCCGTGACGGCGAACGATCCGCTGGGCGCTCGCGAGGCCGATGCCGGAGCCCGGGTAATCCGATTCGGCGTGCAGGCGATGGAACGGCCGGAAGAGCTTGTCCGCATAGGCCATCTCGAAGCCGGCGCCGTTGTCGCGCACGAAGAAGGCCCTCCGTCCGGCCTCGTCACCCGGAGGGACCGACTCGGAGGTCGTGGAGCCGACATCGACCCGGGCTCCCGGCGTCCGGGCGGTGAACTTCCAGGCGTTCTCCAGGAGGTTGTGCAGGACGAGACGCAGGAGCTCCTTGTCTCCGAGGACGGCCAGGCCGTCCTCGACGGTGACGTCGACGTTCCGGTCCGGATGGAGGGCCCGCTGCTCGTCGACGACCTCCCGGGCGAGAGCGCTCAGGTCGAGTGGGCCCCGCTGCATATCCCGGCGCGTGAGGCGCGAGAGCCCGAGGAGCCCGTCGATCAGGTGCGACATCCTGTTCGCGGCGGCGACGGCGCGCCCGAGGTCTTCGGCGGACGCGGGCGGAAGGGAAGGTCCCAGGTCCTCGAGGACGGCCTGGGTGAACCCGACGATGGCGCGGAGCGGCGCGCGAAGGTCGTGGGAGACCGAATAGCTGAAGGCCTCCAGCTCGCGATTGGCGGCGAGGAGCTCGGCGGTTCGCTCGCGGACTCGCGTCTCGAGCGAATCCGCGAGGCTCCGGACCTGTGCTTCGACCCGTTTTCTCTGGATGCCGAGAGCGTAGAACTCGGCCAGGCGCTCGACGGTCTTCAGGTCCCGGTCGGTGTAGTCGGCCGGAGCGTTCGCGACGGCGATCTCTCCGACCAGCTGGTCGCCCGCGAGGACGGGAACGGCGAGGAAGCGATCGATCGGAACGTGCCCGGAAGGAAGCCCTCTGGCGGCGGGGTGGCGGACGGGGTCATTCGTGAAGCACCCTTTCCGCATGTTGAGAGGGTGGCCCCAGAGGCTGGCGTAGCGGCCGTCGGCCCCACGCGGAAACGTCACGGGGTCTCCCGCAGCCCGTGTCCCGGGGCCGTCCTCCAGAATCTTCGAAAGGACGTGAGGCGAGACGGCGCCGGTCTCGGGGTCGACCTCGGCGACGAACGCGAAGGGGCTGCCGGTGAGCCGGAGCGCCTGCTCGAAGACGGCCCGGGCGATCGCCGGGACGTCGGTCTCCGGAGAGACCACGGGGCGGTAGAGGCTGGAGATGGCCCGGTCCATCGCCACCTCGCGCTGGACGGCTTCCGCGAGCGCCTCCGTGACGCGGACCCTCTCCGTGACGTCCTGCATGCAGAGGAGGAGGCGTGGCGACTCGGTCCGGTCCAGGAGCGCGGTCGCGCAGAGGAGGACGACCTCTCGCCGCTCCCCGCCCCTCTCGAGCCTCGCCCGGTACTCGACGGCGTGGTGGGGCGTGCCCGTCGCGAACGTGTCCGCTATGGCGAGGCGCAGATCGCACGCCGGGCACTTCGGCCCGAACCCGCACCCGAGGGGGTCCTCCTTCGCATTGATGCACCCGAAGACGCCGCAGGCGCGGCCCCCCCGGAGCGAAGCCTCATCGACCCCCGTGAAGCTCGTGAAGGCCTGGTTGGCGAAGAGGACGCGGCGCTCCCCGTCGACCACGCACATCATCACCGGTGCGTGCTCGTAGATCGCCTCGAGCTCGGTCCTGCTCCGCTCGAGGGCCACGCGGGCCTCTTCCCTTGCGAGCTCTTCGGCGGCTTCGCGGTCCCCGTTCTCGCCGAGCCGGCTTACGGAGGCCCGGAGCAGCGCCGTCCCGGCGACGTCGAAGACGCGGAGGTGGACGGAGAGGGGAGGACGTTCCCCGGGAGCGGCCGCCGGAACGTCGTACCGGACCTCCCCGTCTCGCCGGGCGGCGTCGAGGCGGTCGGCCGGAAAGAGGGGCCGGCCGGGGGAGCCGAGAGTCCCGAGCTGGCTCCCCACGAGCGCGCCGGGCCAGCCGAAAGCCGACTCGAGGCCGTCTCCCGAGACGTCTCTGACCCGGCCGCCGGCGTCTGCCAGCAGGACTACGGCGACCCTCGCAGAGCCCATCGTCCCCCTCCGTTCGAGCGGAGCACGCTCGGAAAGCCCATTCTACGCGCGGCCCCGCGGCCTGGCGGGCTGTGAAATAGTGCTGGCACTGGAGCTCCGCAGGTGACCCGCCGTTCCCCGAAGACCTCGCCCCTCGGCCGGCTGTTCGAGCTGGGGAGCCTGGCCGCGCGAGTAGGCGCCTCGACGGTCGCGTCGCGCTTTTCGAGTCTCGGACGTTCCGCCCCCGTGAGGGAGGCACTTCGGACGGCGGACCTCGTGAAGAACGCCCAACGCCTCGTCGCGACGCTGGGGGAGATGAAGGGCGCCGCGATGAAGGTGGGGCAGATGCTCAGCCTGCAGGACGCCTTCCTGCCGCCGGAGGTCGCCGTCGTCCTCCGGTCGCTCCAGGGGGAGACTCCGAGCCTGCCGCTCGACATGGTGGAGGAGCAGCTCGCCGAGGAGCTGGGCGACCCGCTCCAGATCTTCGCGAGCTTCGAGCCCGAGGCGTTCGCGGCCGCTTCCATAGGGCAGGTCCACCGCGCCGTCCTTCGGGACGGCCGGCGCGTGGCAGTGAAGATCCAGTACCCGCACATCGACCGGATCGTCGAGGCGGACCTCGGAAATCTCCACCGGGTCCTGAAGTCGGTCGTCGCCCTCGTGTCGAAGGTCGACTTCGAGCCGATCTGGAAGGAGCTGCGCACCCGGCTCCGCGAGGAGCTCGACTACCTCCACGAGGCCGAGCGGATTCGCCGGATGACCGAGCTTCACGCGGGGGTCCCCGAGATCGTCATTCCGCAGGTGGTCGAGGAGGCTTCGACGGCGCGGATCCTGACGATGACCTACGAGGAGGGGCTTTCGCCCGACGAGGCCTGCTCCGGCGCGACGCCGCAGGCGCTGAAGGACCGCTGGGGGCTCGTCCTCTTCGACTTCCTCCTGCGCGGCCTCCTCGAGAACCGCCTCCTCCACGCCGACCCGAACCTCGCGAACTTCGCGTTCCGCAGGGACGGCCGCGTCGTCGTCTACGACTTCGGCTGCATCAAGGAGGTCCCTCTCCGGCTCGCGCGCGGCTACCGTGAGCTCTGCCGAACTGCGCTCGCCGGGCGGATCGACGAGATCCCCGCGCTCCTGAAGAAGATGGGGGTTCACCGGGTGGATGGCCGCCCCCTCGAACAACCTCTCGTCTCCCCTTGGGCCGCGCTCGTCCTCGAGCTCCTCCGGCCCGCCCCGCCGTACCGCTTCGGCGTCGACGATTCCGTCGCGACCCGGCTTTTCGACGCGGCTCGGAGCAGCCTCGCGGAGGCGGGGGACGTCCGCTTCCCGCCCGACGTCGTCTTCGTCAACCGGACGGTGGGCGGTCACTTCGGGAACCTGACGCGCCTCCGGGCGGAGGGCCCCTGGAGGGAACGGCTGGAGCGGTTCGTCGGCCCTTCAGGCGACTGAAGACTTGTCGGGCCCGGGGTCTCCTACCAGAAGCTCTCCACCAGCATCAGCTCGTTCGCGTCGACGTCGTACTGGGTGAAGAGGATCGTTCCGTCGAGGGGCGAGACCGCGACGCCGAAGGAGGGCCGCTTCTCCAGGGTCTCGAGGACCGTGTCACTTCCGTCCGCGAAGCGGTGGAACCGCAGGCGGGATCCGGGAAGCGCCGAGTCGACGTAGGTGATCCCGGCCTCCGTCACGTCGAAGTCTCCCCAGGTCCCGGTCCTCAGCGCCATCTCGGCTTCCTCGCCGCCGGACACCGGGACCTTCCAGACCGACCAGTCACCTCCGCTGCGGCGCTTCGTGTAGTAGAGGGTCTTCCCGTCGACCGACTCGATCGCGGCGTAGCCGCCGCCCCGCGTCACCCGCACGGCGGCCCCGCCCGGATCGGGTGGCATCTTCCAGACTTGGAAGCCGTCTTCGCGGTTCGAGGCGAAGTAGACACGCTTCCCGTCGCGCGAGAAGCGGGGGGCGCTGTCGTGAGCCGGATTGCTGGTCAGCCGCTGCGGCGTCGTGCCGTTCGGCGTCGTGAGGTAGAGCTCCATCTGGCCCTCGAGGTTCGAGACGAACACGACTTTCCGGCCGTCCGGGGAAAAGCGGCCTCCCGAGGTCATCGTGGCGGGAAGCGACGTCAGCTGGACGTCGTTCGAGCCGTCCGCCTCGCAGATCCACACCTCCTGCATCCCGGAGCGGTCCGAGGCGAAGAGGAGCCGCTTCCCGTCGGCGGAGAAGGAGGGGTCGATGTCCTTCCGCGTGGAGGCGATGAATCGTTCGGGGACACCCGCCTTGCCCTCCACCGGCCGAAGGCGCCAGACGTTCTCGTCCCGGAGCCAGCGCAGGAAGACGAGTTTGCCCTGCCGGGAGTGCGTGGCCGACTCCCCGGCGTCCGTGCCGGGAACCCTCTCGGCCTTCTCGCCGGAGCCCGACACCCGGATCACCATGAGGCTGGGGTCGGAGTCCGATCCGCGGCCACCCGCCGAGAAGATGATTCTCGTCCCGTCCGGGGAGAAGACCGGCTCACCCGACGCCCTGTTCTCGAACGTCAGGCGGCGCGGCTCGCCCGTTGCCTCGAGGCCCGCCGACAGCGGGACGACGTAGATGTCGCTGTTGGAGCGCGTGAGCGACCGGGCGAACGCGAGGGTTCGGCCGTCGGGCGAGAGGGCCGGAGAGACGTCTCCGGACCAGGCTCCCGCGGGGGGAGTCGTGAGTCGTCTCATGGTCCCTGTCCCCACCGACACGACGAAGATGCCGGCAGGCTTCCCCGGCGGGTCCCCCCGGGCCACGAAGAGCGCCTGACCGTCGAGCGACCACGCGAGCCCCAGACCCAGTCCCTCCGCCTCGACGACGGTCCGCTCGGGCCCGCCGAGGGCGGGAATCACGACGAGCCTCGACTGGCTCGAGCTCGACCGGAGGAAGGCGATCTGCCGCCCGTCGGGCGACCAGGCCGGCGAAGACTCCCGGCCCGGATCGCTGGTCAGGCGGATCGGCGTGCCGGGTCCGACCAGCTTGAGGTAGAGGTCGAAGCTCTCCTGCTTCTCGCCGTTCCAGACGAAAGCGACCTGGTTCCCGTCGGGAGAGAGGGCGGGGTCGAAGACGCGCCCCGCGAAGCTCGTGAGCGGAACGGGAGGCGTCCCCTGCGGTCCGCGCGGGCCGGTCCGGGAAGAGAGCCGGAGGAAGACGACTCCGGCCCCGAGGGCGAGGAGCCCGGCGGCGAGGGCCACGCCCGGCCCGCGGCGATGCTTTCGTACTCCCGGAGAGCTCGATGTGCCGGCGAGCTTGCCCGAGTCCGACTCCTCCTTCAGCTCCGCGAGGGCGACCTTCAGGTCGGCCATCGTCTGGAACCGCCTCGCCGGGTCCTTGCGGAGGCAGCGCAGGACGATCCGCTCGAGCTCCGGGGGCACCTCCTCGTTCCGCTCGCGCGGAGGAGGCGGCTCCTCCCGGAGGATGGCGGCGAGCGTTGCGAGCTTCGAGTCGCGGCGGAAGGCGCGCTGCCCGGTGAGCATCTCGTAGAGGACGAGGCCGAAGGAGAAGATGTCCGATCGCGGATCGACGGTCCGGCCCTCGGCCTGCTCCGGGGACATGTAGGCGCAGGTGCCCAGAATCGTCCCTTCCTTCGTCTTCACGCGCTCGGTCGGGTCGTCCTCGGTGACGGGGCCGTGCTCCCGGAGCTTGGCGAGGCCGAAGTCGAGGACCTTCACCCGGCCGGCCTCGGTCGCCATCAGGTTCGCGGGCTTGAGGTCCCGGTGAACGATCCCGGCGGCGTGGGCCGCCGCGAGGGCATCGGCGATCTCGACGCCAAAGGCGAGGGCGTCGCGGACACGCATGCCGTTGCGGGGGATCAGGTCGTCGATCGTCCGGCCCGGCACGTACTCCATCACGATGAAGTCGACGTCTCCCTCGCGGGCGATCTCGTGCACCGTGACGATGCCGGGGTGGTTCAGCGCCGAGGCGGCCTTCGCCTCCTGGACGAAACGGCGGCTGCGATCCGGGTCGGCTCTCAAGTCCGGGGAGATGACCTTGAGGGCCACGAAGCGGTCGAGGCGGGTGTCGCGGGCCTTGTAGACGACACCCATCCCACCTTCGCCCAGCTTCTCGACGATCTCGTAGTGCGAGACCCTTTCCATGTCGGCTCACGCCGATTCTAGATGTTCCTGGCCCTCCACCGGTGCCCGTGAAGAGCGGCCTCCTCGGCGGTGACGGTCTCCTCGGCGTCCTTCACGGAAGACATCTTCGCGAACCTGCGGAAGAAGGCGACGTCCCCGAAGGGAATGCTCCACCTGAACCAGGCCCTCGCCCTGGCCGTCGTCTTCTCCCTGGCTTTCCCGGAGAAGAAGCGCGCCTCAGCCCCCGCAGGTCGGCTCGGTCGGCTCGGTTGGCTTGACAGCCCCATTCGGACCCCATAGCCTCCGCCCGTGATGGATACCGCAGGGATGCGAAAGCACGCGAAGCTCACTACGAAGTGCGCGCCTCACGGCGGGCCTGCGGGGGACCGTACGAACGTGTAGGGCACGTTCGACCGGAACCGAGAAGACGCGAGGGCCCGCCGGAACCGGCGGGCTCTTTGATTTCCGGCGTCCGCGCCGGGGAAGAGAACGGGAAGAAGAGATGACGACGAACGGACGAGACGGGCGGATCCCGGTGGCGATCCTCGGCGCGACGGGAGCGGTGGGGCAGCGGATGGTGTCGCTCCTCCACGGGCACCCCTCCCTGAGGCTCGCGGAAGTGGCGGCCTCGGAGCGCTCGGAGGGGAAGACGTACCTCGCGGCGACACGGTGGATCCTGCCGGGCGACGTGCCGGAGGAGGCCCGGGGGCTCGTCGTGAAGTCCGTCGAGGACGAGCTGGAGTCGCGCCTCGTGCTGTCGGCCCTCGACGCGAAGGTGGCCGACACGGTCGAGCCCCTGCAGGCCGCGCGCGGCCGGCTCGTCGTCTCGAACACGAAGTCGTTCCGGATGCGCTCCGACGTGCCGCTCCTGATCCCCGAGGTGAACGCGGACCACCTCGCCCTGCTCGACCGGCAGGAGTGGGCGGCGGCGGGGGGCGGCATCGTCACGAACCCCAACTGCGTCGTCGTCGGCCTCGCGATGGCGCTCGCGCCGCTCCACCGCGCCTTCGGGGTCGAGGCGGTCTGCGTGACGACGCTCCAGGCGCTCTCCGGCGCGGGCTATCCGGGCGTCCCGTCGCTCGACGCGCTCGGGAACGTCATCCCCTTCATCGACGGCGAGGAGGAGAAGATCGAGACCGAGCCGGGGAAGATCCTCGGGACGCTCGGGGCCGCCGGCGTCGTCGCGGCCGCCTTCCCGATCTCCGTCTCCGTCAACCGGGTCGCCGTGCGCGACGGGCACACCGAGTCGGTCTTCGTGAAGCTCTCGCGGAAGGCTTCGCTCGGGGAGATCCGCGAGGCGCTGGAGGGGTTCACGGGCGAGCCGCAGAGGCTCGGCCTTCCGTCGGCCCCGCCGCGGCCGATCGTCGTCCGGGACGAGCGCGACCGGCCGCAGCCGATCCGCGACGTGGAGGCGGGGAACGGGATGGTCGTCACCGTCGGGCGCCTGCGCCCCGATCCGGTCTACGACGTCCGCTTCAGCCTCCTCGTCCACAACACCGTTCGCGGCGCGGCGGGGGCGGCGCTCCTCAACGCCGAGCTCCTCGCGGCGACGGGACGGCTCTGAGGACGATTTCATGCTCGTGATGAAGTTCGGCGGCACATCGGTGGGAACCGGCGAGCGGATCGCGGGCGTGGCGGAGCTCGTCGAGTCGCGGCTCCCCGAGGTTCCGTTCGTCGTCGTCTCGGCGATGGGGGGCGTGACCGACGCCCTCCTGGCGCTGTCGCGCGCGGCGCGCGAGGGGGACCGGGCGGCGGCGTCGGCGGCGCTCGTGACGCTCGGGGAGAAGCATCACGCCGCGGTCGAATCGATGGGGCTCGGTTCCGGCGCGGCCGTCGCGCTGCGCCACGAGATCGAGCGCGAGCTGGCGCGGCTCGACGGCCTCGCCACCGGCGTCGCGCTCCTCGGCGAGCTGTCGGCCCGGACGACGGACTCGATCTGCGCGGCGGGAGAGCTCCTTTCGACCGCGTTGATGTCCGCCGCTCTCGAGAAGCGGGGCGTCGCGGTCGCGCGCGTCGACCCCCGCGACTGGATGGCGACGGACGCGACGCACGGGGCCGCGACGCCGGACGAGGCCGCGATCGCGGCGAACGCGGCGAGCCGGCTCCTGCCGGAGCGCGCGGCGGGACGGGTCGTGGTGACGGGAGGGTTCGTAGGGGCGGCGCCCGACGGGTCGACGACGACTCTCGGCCGCGGCGGGTCGGACTACTCGGCCGCGCTCCTCGGCGCGGCGCTCCAGGACGCCGGGGCGGCGGTCGAGGCGATCGAGATCTGGACCGACGTCGACGGGATCCTCTCGGCCGATCCGCGGATCGTTCCCGGCGCGAGGATCATCCCCGAGGTCGGCTACGCGGAAGCGGCGGAGCTCGCCTTCTTCGGCGCGAAGGTCCTCCACCCGGCGACGATCCGTCCCGCGGTCACGCGCGGGATCGCGGTGAGGGTGAGGAACACGTTCCGGCCGCAGGAGCCGGGGACGACGGTGCGGGCCGAGGGGCCCGGGGCGGGCGTGAGGGCCGTCGCGATGCGGACGGGGGTCGCGGCGCTCTTCGTCGGCAACCCGCGGATGCTCCTCGCCCACGGCTACGCGGCGCGGGTCTTCTCGGTCTTCGAGCGGCACGCCGTCCCCGTCGACGTCATCGCCACGAGCGAGGTCTCCATCTCGATCACGGTGGACGCGAAGGCGCCGGTCGAGGCGCTCGCCCGCGACCTTTCCGGGTTCGCGGAGGTCTCCATCCTCCGCGACCTCGCGGTGGTGTCCGTCGTGGGGCGGAAGCTGCGCTCCACGCCCCGGGTCGCCGCGAGCATCTTCGCGGCGCTCGGCGACATCAACGTGGTCCTCATCTCGCTGGGAGCCTCGGAGACGAACCTGACGTTCGTCGTGCAGGCCACGGACGCCCCGGAGGCGGTCCGCAGGATCCACCGCGAGCTCTTCGAGAAGGAGGCGGCGTGAAGGCACTCGTCGTGGGCCCCGGGAAGATGGGGCGGGCGATCGAGGCGGTCCTCGTCCAGCGGGGGCACGGCGTCCGCGCGCGGGTCGGCCGGCGTGACGACCTCGAGGCTCTCGAGCCGGAGGTCGTCGACGTGGCGTTCGAGTTCACGACGCCGCTGGCCGCGCCGAAGACCGTCGCGGCCCTCCTGATGCACCGCGTGCCGGTCGTCTGCGGTACGACGGGGTGGGACGCCGCGCCGATGAAGCAGCTGGCCGAGGAGCGGAAGGTCCCGTTCCTGCACTCCCCGAACTTCTCCATCGGCGTCGCGGCCCTGCGCCGGGCCGCGATGGTCCTCGGCGGGGCGCTCTCCCGTTTCCCCGAGTTCGAGCCGGCGATCGTGGAGCGGCACCACTCGGCGAAGAAGGACGCGCCGTCGGGGACGGCGAAGGCGATCGCCGACTCCGTCGGGGTCGGCCGGACGCCCGGCGAGGAGATCCCGATCGTCTCCCTCCGCCACGGCGGGCAGCCGGGGGAGCACGTCCTTCTCTTCGAGGGGCCCGACGAGTCGATCGAGCTCGTCCACCGCGCCCGTTCCCGTTCGATCTTCGCTCTCGGCGCCGTCCAGGCGGCCGAGTGGCTTGTGAGGTCGGGCCTCACGGGACCCGTTACGTTCGACGACTTTCTCGACAGGAGGACCCGATGAAGACGCCGGAACCGGCGGCCAGCCGCATCCACCTCACGGGGGTCTTCACGGCGCTCGTGACTCCGTTCACCGAGAGGGGCGAGCTCGACGAGCCGGCCCTTCGCAGGCTGGTGAGGCGCCAGATCGCGGGAGGCGTCGCGGGAGTCGTCCCGTGCGGGACGACGGGCGAGGCGGTGACCCTCGAGCCGGACGAGCACGAGCGGGTCGTCGCGATCACGGTCGAGGAGGCGCGCGGGGCGCGGCACGCCATCCGTGTCCTGGCCGGCTGCGGCTCGAGCGATACGCGCAAGTCGCAAAAGCTCGCGGAAAGGTGCCGGAAGGCGGGGGCCGACGCCCTTCTCGTCGTGACGCCCTACTACAACAAGCCGACGCCGCGAGGCCTCGTCGAGCACTTCCGCGCCGTGGCCGACGCGGGGCACCTGCCCGTCGTCCTCTACAACGTTCCGTCCCGCACGAGCCTGAACATGCTTCCCGAGACGGTCCTGGCGCTCGCCGAAGACCCGCGGATCACCGCCGTGAAGGAGGCCTCCGGGAGCCTCGAGCAGGTCTGCGAGATCCTGCGGCACCGCCCGGCGGGCTTCTCCGTCCTGGCGGGAGACGACCTGCTCGCGCTCCCGATGATCGCGTGCGGCGCCGACGGCGTGATCGCGGTCGTCTCGAACGAAGCTCCCGCGCTCCTGGTGGCGCTCGTGGAGGCCGCGCTCACGGGTGAGCGCGACGAGGCGGCGCGCCTCCAGGCGAAGCTCCTTCCGCTGATGCGTGCGAACTTCCGCGAGTCGAATCCGATCCCCGTGAAGTGGGCGCTCCACCGCCTCGGCCTCATCCACGATGTTCTTCGCCTCCCTCTCGTGCCGCTGTCGAAGGGGCAGCACAAGACCGTGGAGGAGGCGATGAAGGAAGCGGGACTCCTGGACGAGGCGGGGAATCCGGTCGAGGAGGAACGATGATCGACAGCCCCTCGCGGGAAGAGGTCCTCGCGCTCCTCGACCGTCTCGAGCGTGGAGAGCTGCGGGCCGCCGAGCCCGACGGCGACGGATGGCGGGTCAACCCGGAGGTGAAGGAGGGGATCCTCCTCGCGTTCCGGCTCGGCATCGACGTCGACGTCCCGGGTTCCCCGTTCGCCTTCCGCGACCGCGACACGCTTCCGCCGCGCGGCGACCTGCCGCCGGGCGTCCGCGTCGTCCCGGGCGGGACGGCGATCCGTCGTGGCGCCTTCGTCGCGAAAGGTGTCGTCGTCATGCCGCCGGCCTACGTGAACGTCGGGGCGTACGTCGACGAGGGGTCGATGATCGACAGTCACGCCCTCGTCGGATCGTGCGCGCAGGTGGGGAAGAGGGTCCACCTCTCGGCCGCGGCGCAGCTCGGAGGCGTGCTCGAGCCGGTCGGAGCGCTTCCGGTCGTCATCGAGGACGACGTTTTCGTCGGCGGGGGTGTCGGGCTTTACGAAGGGGTTCGGGTCCGCGCCCGGGCCGTCCTCGCGGCCGGGGTGATCCTCACGGCCTCGAGCGTGATCTACGACCTCGTGAACGAGCGCGAGCTGAGGGGGGGGGAAGCGAAGCCCCTCACCGTTCCGGAAGGGGCCGTCGTCGTCCCGGGCTCCCGTCCCGCCCCCGGCTCCTGGGCGCACGTGCGGGGCCTCTCCATCTCGGCGGCGATCATCGTCAAGTATCGCGACGGGAGGACCGACGCCCGAACGGCCCTCGAAGGGGCGCTCCACCGGACGGGGTGAGCTCGTTCGTTGCCGGTCCCCCTGGCGGCGGTCGTCACGGCTCGATGACGACGGGCGTCCCCGTTGGGATGCGCGGGAAGAGCTCGCGGATGTCGTCGTCGTCGAGCGCCACGCAGCCCAGGGTCCAGTCGCTGGCCGACCCGCTTCCGTGGATGAAGATCTCGCCCCCGAGCGGCGTGTTCCAGGGAGGGCAGGCTCCCGTCCTGGCGCTCTCGAGGATGCGCCGGTGCTCGGGGCGGGTGATGAGCCCCGCCGCCAGGCCTCGTTCCGCGTCGGCCGCGTTCGGGTAGCTCAGACCGAGGGAGAGGACGAACCGGCTCTGCGGGTTCTTCCGGCAGATGACGTAACGCCCCTCGGGCGTCGCCCGGTCCCCCTGCCGAGTCTTCGGCGGGACGGGGTTGCCGCCGAGAGCGGCGCGGTACGTCTTCAGTAGGGTGGAACCCGAGTAGACGAGGAGCTCGCGCCGCGCCTTGTGAACGACGATCCGGGGCTCCCGGATCGTCGCCGGCAGAGCGGTTGACGAATCGGGCTGCGCTCCCGAAGGAAGGGCCAGGACCAGGACCGCGATGCCGGCGACGAGCCTCACGTCCTACTCCCGGCCCGGTTCCCCGACGAAGACCCGGACCTTGCGCGGCGTCACCCGGAGCCGCTCCCCGGGCGCCGGCCCGAGCGCCTCGAACCTCTCCCGCGAGATCTCGACCTTGAGCGGCGCGCCGTCGTCGGGAGTCAGCTCGAGGCGGACGACGGCGCCGGACACCGAGACGTGCCGGACCGTCGCGAGGAACCCCCCGGTTTCGCCGCCGTCCCGCGCCAGGTCGATCTCCCAGGAGCGCGCGTACCCGGAGGCGGGAGCGGACTCGGCCTGGGGATGCTCGGGGTAGTCGACGGAGAGCGGGCCGAGATGCGCGCGGCCGCTGGCGACCCGGCCGTGAAAGATGTTCACCGAGCCGAGGAAGTCGAGGACGAAGGGGGAGGCCGGCTTCTCGAAAAGCTCTTCAGGGGTGCCGTCCTGGACGATCTTCCCGCGGTCGAGGAGGACGACGCGGTCGGCGACCTCGAGCGCCTCCTCCTGATCGTGCGTCACGAAGAGGCTCGTAAGGTGGATCTCGTCGTGGAGCCTGCGAAGCCAGCGGCGCAGCTCCTGCCTCACGCGGGCGTCGAGCGACCCGAACGGCTCATCGAGGAGGAGGACCTTCGGCTCGACGGCGAGGGCGCGTGCGAGGGCGACCCGCTGCCGCTGCCCGCCGGAGAGCTCCGAGGGGAGGCGGTCGCCGAGCCAGTCGAGCTGGACGAGCTTCAGCAGCTCGGTGACGCGCCGCTTCACTTCGCTCTCCGGCGGCCTCTCCGCGCGCGACTTCACCCGAAGCCCGAACGCCACATTCTCGAAGACCGACATCCTCCGGAAGAGGGCGTAGTGCTGGAAGACGAATCCGACCCGGCGCTCGCGGGCGTCGCGCTGGGTGGCGTCCTCGCCGTGGAAGTGGACGGTGCCCCGATCGGGCTCCTCGAGCCCGGCGATGATCCTAAGCAGGCTCGTCTTTCCGGAGCCCGAGGGGCCCAGCAGCGCGACGAACTCGCCGTCGCCGACGCGCAGCGAGACGTCGTCGAGGGCGAGAAAGCTCCCGAACGACTTCGAGATGGACCGGACCTCGATGCTCACGGAGCCTCCTCCCCGGCGTGCCGGGAGAGGAACGCCTTGGCCAGCATGGCGGCGAACGCGACGAGGGTGAGGAGCGACGCCGCCGCGAACGCCCCCTGGAACGCGTATTCGTTGTAGAGCGCCTCGACGTGGAGAGGCAGAGTGTTCGTCACGCCCCGGACGTGGCCGGAGACGACCGAGACGGCGCCGAACTCGCCGACGGCGCGCGCGGTGCAGAGGACGATGCCGTAGAGGAGCGCCCACTTCACGTTCGGGAGGGTCACGCGAAAGAACGTCGTGAAGAAGCCGGCGCCCAGGACGCGGGCCGCTTCCTCCTCGTCGGTGCCCTGCGACTGCATGAGCGGGACGAGCTCGCGCGCGACGAAGGGGAAGGTGACGAAGACGGTCGCCAGGACGATTCCCGGAACCGCGAAGACGACCTCGATCCCGTGCCGGGTGAGCCATCCGCCGAGGGGGCTCGACCTCCCGAAGGCGAGGACGAAGACGAGCCCGGCGACGATGGGGGAGACGGCGAACGGCAGGTCGATGAGCGTCAGGACGAGGCTGCGACCCGGGAAGCGGAACTTTCCGAGGGCCCAGCCGGCGGCGAGGCCGAAGACGGCGTTCACGGGGACGGCGATCGCCGCGACGAGGAGCGTCAGCTTCACCGCGTGGCGGGCGTCGGGGTCGGAGACGGCCGACAGCCACGCCCCCGCCCCGTTCCGGAAGGCCTCGACGAAGACGGCGGCGAGGGGGACGAGGAGAAAGAGGGCGATCGTCGCGAACGCGAGGCCGATCAGGAGGAGACGTACGGCGCGGGGCTCGCGCGAGCGGGGCGCTTTCACCGTCTTCCTCCCGCGGCCCACGCCTCGAGCCGGTTCAGGAGGAGGAGCAGCGCGAAGGAAGCGACGAGGAGAATCGTGGCCAGCGCCGTGGCCCCCGCGACGTCGTACTGCTCGAGCTTCGTCATGACGAGGAGCGGGGCGATCTCGGTCTTCATCGGCATGTTCCCCGAGATGAAGACGACCGAGCCGTACTCGCCCAAGCCCCGGGCGAAGGCGAGCGTCGCGCCGGTGAGCAGCGGCGGGAGGAGCTCCGGGAAGAGGACGCGCCGGACCGCCTCGAACCGGCCCGCCCCGAGGCTCGCGGCGGCGTCCTCGACCTCGGCGTCGAGGCTCGCGAGGACGGGCTGGAGAGTCCTCACGGTGAAGGGGAGGCCGAGGAAGACGAGCGCCACGCCGATGCCGAGCGGCGTGAAGGCGACAGGGACGCCGAGCCGGGCGAGCGGCGCGCCGAGCCAGCCGTTCGGGGCGTAGAGCGTCGTGAGCGTGATGCCGGCGACGGCGGTCGGCAGGGCGAAGGGGAGGTCGATGAGGGCGTCGAGGAGGCGCCGGCCGGGGAACCGGTACCTGACGAGAACCCAGCTCAGAAGGAGGCCAAGGAGAGCGGAGAACGCTGCGGCGCCGAGAGAGAGGAGGAAGGAGAGCCTCAGCGCCGCCACGACGCGTGGCGTCGTCACGGCCGCGAGGAACGCCGCGGGGCTGCCCCGCAGCGAGGTCGCGAGCAGCGCAGCCAGTGGTGCGAGGACGACGAGGGAGAGTCCGAGGAGCGTCACTCCGAGCGCCGGTCCGAAGCCGGGGAGGAGCGACGGGGTGACGCGGGCGGCTCTCAACGGTTCACGAAGAGCGCGTCGAAGAGGCCTCCGTCGTCGAAGTGCTTCTTCTGCGCGGCGCGCCAGCCGCCGAAGAGGTCGTCGACGGTGAACGTGGCGACCGGGGCGAAGGTGCGGCCCGCCTTCGCGGCCGCCTCGGTCGAGCGCGGCCGGTAGTGGTTCTTCGCCGCGAGCCGCTGGCCTTCGGGCGAGTAGAGGAAGCGGAGATAGGCCTCGGCGACGGCGCGGGTTCCCCGCCGGTCGACGACGGCATCGACGACGACGACAGGGGGCTCGGCGAGGATCGACGTTTTCGGGACGACGATCTCGACGCGGTCTTTCCCGGTTTCCGCCAGAGCCAGGTACGCCTCGTTTTCCCACGCGAGGAGAACGTCGCCGAGGCCGCGCTGGACGAACGTCGTCGTGGAGCCCCGGGCTCCGGTGTCGAGGACGGCGACGTTGCGGAAGAGCCCGGCCACGAGCGCGCGGGCCTCGGCCTCTCCTTTTCCGGCTTTCAGGACCGAGCCCCACGCCGCCAGGTAGTTCCATCGCGCGCCGCCGGAGGTCTTCGGGTTGGGAGTGACGACGGAGACTCCCGGGCGCGCGAGGTCGGCCCATTCGAGGATCCTCTTCGGGTTGCCGGGCCTGACGAGGAAGACGATCGTCGAGGTGTAGGGCGTGGAGTTGTGCGGGAGGCGGGCCTGCCAGCCGGGCTTCACGAGGCCGCGGTCGGCGAGGGCGTCGATGTCGTAGGCGAGGGCGAGCGTCACGACGTCGGCCTGGAGGCCGTCGAGGACGGCGCGGGCCTGCTTTCCCGAGCCGCCGTGGGACATCCGGATTGTCACGTCCTTCCCGGTCCGCTCCCGGTACTCCTTCGCGAACGCGGCGTTGACGTCCCGGTAGAGCTCGCGCGTCGGGTCGTAGGAGGCGTTCAGGATCTCGACCGGCCGCGCTTCGCCGGCGGCGGCTCCGGGCGCGGCGCGGAGGGAAAGGAGAGTGGCGACGGTGGCGACGGTGGCGGCGAGGGCCCCGGCGGGTCTCGAGAAGCTCTTCTTTCGAGTGGTCACTTCGTCTCCGGCGGGGCGTCGGCTTCCTCGTGGCGCGCGACGAGGATCCGCCGGTCGCGCTCGAGGAGGTCGGCCAGGGTCGTGTTGTCGAGGATGGCGGCGGCGGCGTTGCGAACGTCGAGGAAGAGCTCGAAGAGGCCTGCGTGGCGAGGCTCGGTCCTCACCAGGCGCGTCAGCTCGGCGGCATCGCCGAACGGGGCGAGCGGGCCGTCGAGGAGTCTCACGACGTCTCCGACGACGATCTCGGCGGGGGGGCGGCGAAGCTCGTAGCCCCCTTCCCGGCCCCTCCGGCTCTTCACGATGCGGGCGTTCTTGAGGGCCAGGAGGATCGCCTCGAGGAACTTCACGGGAATCCCCTCGTGTTCGGCGATCTCGTGAGTCGGGACGGTCCCTCCGTCCCACCTCTGGGCGAGGTGGAGGAGCGCCTTGAGGGCATAAAGGCCGCGCTGGGAGATTCTCAGATGTATTCCTACGGGAGTAATAGGATATTCAGGAGGATCTCGCGGGTCAAGAAGAAGGGAGAGGGGAACGTGGAGGAGGGGCGGCCGGGACGAAGGCGGGGCGGTTGGGACGATCGCGGGGCAGGCAGCGGCCGCGAACTTCTGCTCCGGCGTCCCGGGGAATCTGTATTCTCCCGGAAGCTCGACCAGGAAGGCAGCAGAAGGAGCTCGGTTCGTCGGAGGAACGATGAACGAGAAGCGGACGTTTTCGAGGTGGAAGAAGAGGCTCCTCGTCGATCTTCTCGTCGAAGGAAGGACCGCCTCCGGCTTCACCTGGGACATATCCCACACGGGACTCTCCATCTCCAGCCAGTACGTGCCGAAGGTCGGCGAGAAGCTCCGGACGATCCTCCACCTTCCGAACGGGAAGAAGGTCGATTGCCACGGCACCGTCGTCCGCGTGCGGCGCGTTCCTCTGGCGCTCGCGGACGAGCTGGGAGGGAGCGGCTTCTGCCTCGCTCTGGGTGGCTATTTCGAGGACTACTCCCGTTTTCTCGGAAGCCTGAAATAGGGGAGGCCCCGGAGCCTCGGCTCCGGGGCCTGCCTGAGAGCGCCTGGGAACGGGAGTCTCAGCGGTCGGGCTCGGGGCAGAAGCGGTCGAAGCCGCGGGACCGCTCCCGCCGGGCGAGCCGGTCGTCCTCGCCGGGGAGGACTCCGAGCTTCACGAGCTGGGGACGGAACTCGTACCGGATCCGGACGCGCGCGGCGGGGGAGCGCTCGAGGTCGAGGTCGACGCGGGTGACGTCGTGGCGGGTCCGGTCGCCCATTCCGGTCGCGGCGTAGTCGTCCGCCAGCGACGAAGCGGCCGATTTCTCCTTCCGCGCCCCCTCGGACTCGGCCTTCGCGCCGGGAGCAGGGGCCTGGCTCGCAGGCCTCCCGGTGGCGTCCCGGGAGGCGCATCCATCCGGCATCACCGGTATCGGCCGGCGGGCCTTCTCGCGGAAGAAGACTGCCTCGACGACGCCGAGGTTCTCGGTCTGGCCGAGCGCGGCGCCGTAGGAGTCCCTCTCCCCGGTGAAGACGAACCTGCGGGCGTCGGAGAGGTTGACCTGCCACCCTTCGAGGACGATCGACTGGTACGGCTCGAGGATCCACTTCGTCGCGGAAGCGGCGTCGCGGTGAGAGGCGTCCACGGTGTTGAGGCCGTCGACGGCCAGCGCGACGCCGACGCGAACCCCGAGAGGGTTCGTGACGCGAAGCGCGTACTCGCGCCCTCTGAGCGCCTCGACGTAGACGGTTCCGCCCTTGTGAAACTCGGGGCGCGGCGTGCCGTCCACGAGGACGGAGAGCTCGAACCCTCCCCGGGCCGCGGCGTAGGCCGGGGGGGCGGCGGCGAGGGCGAGGGTCAGGGCGGCGGCGATCGGCGTTCTCATCGTTGTCCTCCGCCAGGTGAGACCCGCGCGAGGCGGTTCGGTTCCCGGGACCGCGATGACCCGAGGAATTTACGAAGGCTGAACCCGGGCTGTACCCACGAGGCTCGCCCGCCGCAACGCAGCGCGTTATGATGCCCCGCTGGCCTTCTAAGCGCCCCGGAAGTGGTTTCCGGCGGGTGTGGGGAGGCAACACCGGAGACGCCATCAGATCCAGAACGACACGCCGGACCACTGCTCGGAGGAACGCGGGGGAGAGGGTTCCCCTGCGTCGTCGCCCTGCACCGCCCGGCACGGGAAGAAGGGCATGAACGTACTCGTCCTCAACTGCGGATCCTCGTCCCTCAAGTTCGCGGTCATCGACCCCGACACCTCCGTCGAGCACGTGTCGGGCATCGCCCAGCGGCTCGGCTCGCCCGAGGCCTCCCTCGACGTCAAGCGGAACGGCACGAAGACGTCGAAGCCGATCCCCGGCGCGCTGCACGACGAGGCGCTGCACGGCATCGTCGACGTCCTCCGCGAGGTCGGCCTCGCCGACGGTCTCCTCGCGGTGGGGCACCGCGTCGTCCACGGCGGCTCGAAGTTCGCGGGCTCGATGGCGATCACCCCGGAGGTCATCGCGATGGTCGAGGAGTGCATCCCCCTCGGGCCGCTCCACAACCCGCCGAACCTCGTCGGGATCCGGATCGCGCAGAAGCTCTTCCCCGGGCTCCTGCAGGTCGGGGTCTTCGACACCGCCTTCCACCAGACGATGCCGCCGGTGGCCTACACCTACCCGGTGCCCTTCGAGTGGCTGGAGAAGTACGGGGTCCGCCGCTACGGCTTCCACGGGACGAGCCATCGGTTCGTGGCCCGCGAGGCCGTGCGCCTTCTGGGGCTTCCCGCGGAAGACCACGGGATCGTGACGGCGCACCTCGGGAACGGATGCTCCTGCGCGGCGGTCAAGGACGGCAGGAGCGTCGACACGACGATGGGGCTGACCCCTCTCGAGGGGCTCGTGATGGGGACCCGCAGCGGCTCCATCGACCCGGCGATCATCGGCCACGTCGCGGATGCGATGGGCAGGCACCCGAAGGAGATCCTGGACATTCTGAACAAGAAGTCGGGGCTCCTCGGCGTGTCGGGTCTCTCGAACGACATGCGGACGGTCGAAGAGGCGGCCGCCGGGGGGAACGACAGGGCGATGCTCGCCCTCGACCTCTTCTGCTACGCCCTCGCCAAGGCGATCGCCGGGCTCGTCGTCCCGCTCGGCCGCCTCGACGCCCTCGTCTTCACGGGGGGCATCGGCGAGAACTCGACGACGGTCCGCCGGATGACGATCGCGCGGCTCGGGTTCCTCGGCCTGACGCTCGACGTGGACGCGAACGCGACCCACGGGCGCGCCCAGGGTGGGCGCATCACCACCGGCACGAGTCCCCAGGCGCTGATCGTCCCGACGAACGAAGAGCTCATGATCGCCGAGGATGCCGAGCGGATCGCCCGCGGCGTCTGAAGCGGGAAGGACAGAAGAGAAACCATGCGCACGACCGTCCTCGTCGCCCCCGCCGGCCGCGGCGTCGGCATCACGACCGCCTGCCTCGGCATCGTCCGCGCCCTCGACCGCGAGGGAATCCGTGTCGCCTTCGCCAAGCCGGTCGCCAACCGCGAGCCCGACCACACGATCCCGCTCCTCTCGCTCGGCGCCCACTTCGCCATTCCGCCGGCCGTTCCCCGCAGCGAGGCCGAAGGCCTTCTCGCCGCGGGCGACGACCAGACGCTCATGGAGCGCGTCGTCGCCATCGCCGACCAGGCGGGCGAGGACGTCGACGTCCTGATCGTCCAGGGGATGCACCCCGAGATGGGGATGGTCCACTCCTCGCGCGTCAACGCCCTCATGCTCAAGGCGCTCGACGCGGAGCTCGTCCTCGTCGCCGCTCCCTCCGATCAGACGGCGGCCGAGCTGGCCGAGACGGTCGCCATCGCGGCGCGCGGGTTCGGCGCCCTCTCCGAGGGACGGACCGTCGGCTGCATCCTGAACCGGATCTGCGAACGGAAAGGGGACTCCGGGGAGAGCGACACCGACTCCTTCGGGCCCGGCTCGGCCGGCTGCTCGGGGTGCGCCGTCCCCGGGCTCTCGGAAGAGTGCGTGAAGGAGCACCGCGCGGCGCTCGAGGCGGAAGGTCTCCGTCCCATCGCGATCGTCCCGTGCAATTCGGGGCTGATGGCCCCGCGAGTAAAGGACATCGGCGACGCTCTCCATGCCCAGGTCCTCTTCCCGGGCGAAGCCCGGACCCGTCGCGTGAAGGACGTCGCCGTCTGCGCGATGACCGTCCCGAACGCGCTCAAGGCGATGAAGCCGGGGACGCTCGTCATCACGCCGGGTGACCGCAGCGACATCATCCTCGCGGCCGCGATGACGGTCCAGAGCGGCACTCCGCTCGCGGGCGTCGTCCTGACCGGCGGCCTCGCGCCCGACCGGCGCGTCCTCGACCTCTGCCGGAAGGTCTTCGACTCCGGTCTCCCGCTCCTGCAGGTGCAGGCCTCGAGCTATCGCGCCGCCACGCACGTCGCTTCCATGAACCCGACGATCCCGGTCGACGACGCCGAGCGCGTCGAGAAGACGATGAGCTACGTCGCCGATCACGTCGACCTCGTATGGGCCCGTGCCTTCGGCAAGCCGGCGCGAGTGCCCCGCCTCTCCCCGCCCGCCTTCCGTCACCGTCTCATCGAGACGGCCCGGGCCGACGTGAAGAGGATCGTCCTCCCAGAGGGGGCCGAGCCGCGCACCGTGGCGGCCGCGGCGATCGTGGCCGCCAGGGGCATCGCGAAGTGCGTCCTCCTCGGCCATCCCGACGAGATCCGCGACGTGGCGGGCCGGCAGGGAGTCACCCTTCCGGCCTCCGTCGAGATCGTCAACCCCGTCGAGGTGGCGCCTCGCTACGTCGACGCGCTCGTGGAACGGCGCAAGAGCAAGGGGATGACCCCCGACCGGGCCGAGATCGAGCTGCAGGACCCGATCATGGTCGGGACGATGATGATGGCGCTCTCCGAGGCCGACGGCCTCGTCTCCGGTGCCATCCACACGACGGCCCACACGATCCGGCCGGCGCTCCAGATCATCAAGACGGTCCCGGGCTGCAACCTCGTGTCGAGCATCTTCTTCATGTGCCTTCCCGACCAGGTCCTGGTCTTCGGGGACTGCGCCGTGAACCCGAATCCGACGGCGGCCGAGCTGGCGGACATCGCGATCCAGAGCGCCGACTCGGCCATTGCCTTCGGCGTCCCGGCGCGTGTCGCGATGCTGTCGTACTCGACCGGGGCGAGCGGCACCGGAGAGGACGTCGAAAAGGTGAAGGAGGCGACGAGGCTCGCGCGGCAGCTGCGCCCCGACCTCGCCCTCGACGGCCCCCTCCAGTACGACGCCGCGGTGATGCCCGACGTCGCGCGCCTGAAGGCGCCGAAGTCGGACGTCGCGGGGAAGGCGACCGTTCTCATCTTCCCCGACCTGAACACCGGAAACGTCACCTACAAGGCGGTCCAGCGCTCGGCGAACGTCGTCAGCATCGGGCCGATGCTCCAGGGCCTCGCAAAGCCGGTGAACGACCTCTCCCGCGGCTGCCTCGTCGAGGACATCGTCTTCACGATCAACCTCACCGCGATCCAGGCGCAGCAGGCCGCACGGGCGCGGGAGCTCAAGGGCTAGGAAAAGCCCCTGCGGGGGCCGCTCGCGAACCCGCGCGCGGTCCCCGCCTTTCCTTCTCCACGCAACGCCGGCGCCGGGCCGCCCTATCGCTTCCCGAGGAGCGAGAGGAGGCCGACGGACATCGCCGGGACGTAGGTGATGAGGAGGACGCCCGCGCCGAGGATCAGGAGGAACGGCACGGCGTGGCGGTAGAGCTTCGGCAGGGGAACGCCGAAGCGGGACGAGGCGAGGAAGAGGTTGAGGCCGACCGGCGGGAAGAGGAAACCGAGCTCGAGATTCGCCAGGAAGATGACCCCGAGGTGGATCGGATCGATTCCGAACGCGGCTCCCATCGGCGCGACGAGGGGTGCCAGGATGACGATGGCCGAGTAGATCTCCAGGACGCTTCCGAGAATGAGAAGAATCACGTTCAGGACGAGGAGGAAGACGAGCGGCGACGAGACGTGCGTCTTCACCCAGTCCAGGAGCGCCGTCGGCACCTGCGCGTCGACGAGCCAGCTCGTCAGGCCCATGGCGACCGACAGGAGGAGAAGAACGGCGCCCATGAGCGCTCCGGCCTTCACGAGGACTCCGGGAAGCTGCCGGAAGGGATGGATGTCGCGGGTGACGAAGCACTCCACGACGGCGGCGTAGGCGCAGGCGGCCGCCGAGGCCTCGACCATCGACGCGAAACCGCTGGCGAAAAGGACGATGACGAGGACGGGCAGCGCCAGTTCCCACTTCGCCTGCCAGAACGAGACCGCCAGCTCGCGCAGGTGAAAGCGCGGCCGCACCCGGCCCGCCGCGTCGAGCCGGAGCCCCTGGCGGACGCCCCACGCCGCCGTCAGGACGACGAGCAGGAAGCCCGGGACGAGGCCCGCGAGAAAGAGAGAGTCGGCCGGGACCGAGGCGACGACGCTGTAGAGGATGACGGGAAGGGACGGCGGGAAGAGGAGGCCGAGGCTCCCGGCGGCCGTCACGAGGCCGAGGGAGAAGCCCTCGGGGTAGCCGTCGTCGCGCAGGATCGGGTAGACGAGGCCGCCGAGGGCGATGATCGTCACCCCCGAGCCCCCCGTGAACGTCGTGAAGAGGGCGCAGACCGCCGCGACCATCACCGCGAGGCCGCCCGGCATCCAGCCGAACAGGGCGCGGAAGAAGCGGACGAGCCGGGTCGAGGCTCCGCCCTCGGCCAGGATGTAACCGGCGGCGGTCAGGAGGGGGATCGCGGGAAGCGTGGGCGAGGCGATGAGGCGGTAGACCTCGGCCGAGACGGCGGCGACGGGAACGGCGTCCTTCCAGAACAGAAGGAGCGCGAGGCCTCCCATCGCCACGAAGACCGGCGCGCCGAGGAGCGCTGCCAGGAGGATGACCGCCGCAAGCGGCAGGACGAGCTTCGGTGCCGCCGCCTCGGGGACGAACGAGAGGAGGAACGGGGAGGCGAGCGTTACGAGGGCCGCGACGCGCCCGCGGGTCCCGTCGGAGGCTTTCCACGCGAACCGGACCGCCATCAGGAGGAGGGCGGCCGGCATGATCGTCTCGGCCATCCACTCCGGCAGGCCGAAGGAGAGAACCTTCCCCTGTTCCCGGTCGGCCCTCACGAGGCCGACGCTGGCCCAGGCGAGGACGGCGCACACCGCCGCCGCGACGGAGAAGGCGAAGAGGCGCGCGAGGCGCCGGGCGCGGCCGCTCCCGAGGAGCTCGGCCGTCGAGAGGGTCAGATGTGTCCCTTCGCGGGTGGCGAGAAGGCCGCCTATGAAAGCGGTCCAGAGCGTGACGAGCTGGAGGATCGACCCGGCTCCGGGGACGTGGAAGCCGCCGAGCGGGCGCCCCAGGGCGTCGACGAGAGGCAGGACCGTCGCCACGGCCAGCGCCGCGACGAGGAGCCCCTGTTCGCTTCGCCGGAGCAGGGTTCCGCCGCTCACTTCTTCGGGGCCGTCGCCTTCTTCGCCCGGAACTCGGCGAGGATCTTCCTCGCCTCGTCGAACGCCGCCTCGGGGACGATCCTGCCGCGCGCCTTCGGGTAGGCGGCCTCGGCGGCCGCCCGCCAGAGGGCCTCGGCTCTCCCGTCGACGGCGACGACGTTGAGGCCCCGCTTCTTCATCGCCTCGATGTCGCGATCCTCGGAGGATCTGCTTTCGGCCCGGAGGCGCGCGCCCGCCTCGGCGGCTGCGGCGCGGATCAGCTTCTGGTCCTCCGGGGAGATCTTGTCCCAGGTCGGCTTGCCGATCATCGTCGCGCCGAGCAGGACCGCCCACTTCACGTCGGTCATGTTCTTGGCGTGCTGGTACCACTGCAGCAGGACGGCCGCCTGCGGGGGGGCCGGCAGCGCCGAGACGAGGCCCGTCTGCAGGGCCGTCGAGATCTCCGTCGACGGCAGGGGCACGGGGCTGAAGCCCGCGTCCTTCCAGATCTCGATGGAGTCCGTGTCGTTTCCCCACGCGAAGAGCTTGAGCGGCTTCATCTCGTCGGGCGTCCGGACGGGCGTCTTCGTGAAGAAGCGAACCCAGCCGGCGTCGGCCCAGTTGAGGACGACGAACCCCTTCGCCGCGAGGGTCGCCTCGAGCTTCGGCCCGTATACGGAGAGAACGTGGTCGATCTCCTCGTAGGAGGAGTAGAGCATCGGAATCTGCAGCGCCATGACCGACCTGTCGACGGCCGCGACCCCGGAGCTCGTCAGGAGGCCCGCGTTCAGGCTGCCGAGGCGCATCTTCCTCACGACGTCGGTGTCGTCGCCTGCGACGCTCCCGGGGTAGAGCTTCACGACGACGCGCCCCTGGGTCGACGTCTTCCACTTCTCGGCCATCTCCTTGAGGATCAGGTGATACGTCGAGCCGTCCGGTGCGAGAGTCGCCATCTTCACGACGACCTGCGCCGGGGCGGGGAGCGCACCGGCGAGAAGGAGGGCGAGCGCAGGGAGTGCGAGCCGCACGGGGGCGGCGGGGCTTCGGCGGTCGGTCATCGGCTTACTCCAGGAAGAGGTCGTCGGCGCGAGCGAGGAGCCAGGCGGCGCGTCGCTGCGAGACGGTGTTGGCGAGCCTCAGCTCCGGAACGGCGTCGGGGTCGATGGAGAGGGCCTTCCGGAGCATCTCTTCGAATTCCTTTCGGTCCTGTGCCCCGACGGAGACCGATTCGGCGAAAGAGACGTACGGAGCCGCCCGCTTCCCGGCGGAGAGCGCGACGGCGCGCTCGAGATGCCCGCGGGCCCGGCTCGCCGAGCCCCCGGCGGCCGCGGGCCGGCCCCCGTCGAACGCGATGAAGAAGTCGTGGATCGCCCCCTGGCCGAAACCCTCGTCCAGGGCGAGCGCCCTTCTCTCGAGAGTCTCGGCGAGTCCCTGGTCGGCGGTCAGGTCGGCGTTCTCCTTGGAGAGGGCGATCGCCGCGCCCCAGGCGGCGCCGGTCCAGTAGAGGAGCGCCACGTCGGCCTTCGTGGCGGAGGCGAGGGTCTTCTCGCGAAGGCTGTCGCTCCGGAGCCCGGCCTCGAAGCCGGGGTGACGGACCTCGAGCCCCCGGAGGCCGTACCGAAGGGCCCGCGGGTAGAGCTTTCGGGCGCGGGCGCGGAGGGCGGTCGCGCGGGCGAGATCCTTCTCTTCGACGAGATCGGCCTCGGCCTGGACGAACGCGTAGGCGTACTGCGTGAATCCGCTGGCGGCCGCCAGCAGAAGGCCGTCGTGTCCCGGGGCCTCTACGAGAAGAGCCTCGATCGTCTTCAGGCCAAAGGGAACGGCCGCGGCGACGAGCTCCGGGTCGTCGTCGGTCGCATAGGAGCCGCCACCGGCCGAGAGAGCGCCGGCGAGGGCGTTCACCGCCACTTTTCGGGCGGAACAACCCGGAACGAAGCCAGCCACGAGGAGGACGATGGTGGCGAGGGCGGCGGGCCGCCGATACGAAAGGATCATTCGGGGCGAGAATAAACGCTCCGGGTGATACCCGCATCCTTGGTTACTGTTAAAGTCGGGAAAACCGGCCCGCGATTTCGAGAAGCGCCCGAGGCCACCTTGAAAGGGGACCGGAGGCGAAAGGAGCGACGATGTCGCAGAGAGCGGTCCTCCGTGGTTTCTTCCTCTGCATTTTCGCGATCCTCGCGGCCCTCCCCTCGGGGGCCCAGACGATTACGTTCTCGGCGAACCCGGTGACGTTCGCGGTCGGGGAGACGTCTCCGACCATCACCGCGCAGATCACTTTCTCGCCGACCGCGACTCTTCCCGGTGGTCTCCAGGTCCTCGATTTCGGCGGCGGGACCGTCCTGCCGTACGGGATCACGACGGTTCCGTCGACGGTCAGCTACACGACCGCGCCCGGACAGACCTCGGCGACGGTCACTTTCCGGCTCGCCGCGGCGCCGTGGGCGTGGCCGGGTGGGCACGAGGTCCCCGTCAACAACACCCCGACCCCGGCTTACGGCCTGCTCAATTTCATAGTCCAGCCCCTCTCGGTCGTTCCCTCGTCGGTGAGGGTGGCGGCGGGCTCAACCTCCGCGAGCCTGACCGCGACGGTCGGCTACATCGACACCTTCGTCTCCGGACAGCAGCACCTGATCTTCACCGGGCTCCCCCAGGGCGCCTCGCCCGTTCCGTCGCCGGTGACCTTCACGCCGGTGGGACAGCAGGGGCCGCCCTACGCCGTGGTCAGCTTCCGGATCTCGACGACCTCCTCGACGCCGGCCGGGAACTACACGGTCAGCGTTCAGGCGGGTCCCGTTCCGAGCGGTACGGACACGTTCGTCCTCACCGTCGAACGTCTCGGTTCGTTGAGCGTGGTGCCCGAGAAGACCGCCGTCGACGCCTGTCCTGGCGGCGCCGCAGTTCAGAACTCCATCCTGATCTCGTCCCTGGGCGGCTACACGGGGTCTCCCACGGTGACCTTCCCGTCGCTTGCGTCGGAGCTGAAGGTCACTCCGGTTTCGATCCCGGTCGACACGGTTCCTCCGTCCCGGACCGTCGTCTTCGAGGTCTCCGCCCTCGCCGGCGCCCTCCCCGGGCAGAAGGTCGTGAACGTCCTCGTGAGCGATCCGGGCGGACCTTTCGGCGTCACGAGCTTCGTCGTGACCGTCGGGTCCGCCCAGTTCGCACCGGTCGTCTCGCCCGCGGCGGTGACGCTGACGGCCGGTGGAGCGGGCGCGACCGTCACGGCCTCCCTCGCGCCGGGCGCCTGCTCCCCGCCGTCCCGTATCGCCGTCATACCGTCCTCGCTTCCGGCCGGGGTCACCGTGTCGCCCGTCTCCGCGGAGCTGCTGGCCCCCTCGTACGAACCGATCGTCTTCACGTTCTCCGCACCGCTCACGACTCCGGCCGGGAGCGGAGAGGCCGTCTTCACGTTCGAGCCGTCCACGGGGACTCCGAAGACGGTCACGATCGCGGTCTCGGTCGTCCGTCCCGGGCGGATCGGGATCGAGGTCGAGCGCAGCGCGATGGACATCTGTCCCGGGGGAAAGCCGAGCCCGAACTCCCTGATGATTACGCCGCTCGACGGCTATTCGGGGAGTCCGACTGTCACGTTCCCGACCCTGCCGGCAGGGCTGACGATCACCCCCGCGACCATTCCGGTCCCCGCGATGCCGCCCGCACAGACCGTCCTTTTCACCGTTCAGGCCGCCGCCGGCACGGCATCTGGTCCGGCGGCGATCACGGCGCTCGTGAGCGACGCTCGCGGCGTCCGCTCTACGGCGAATTTCGTCGCGAACGTCCTCCCGCCGGCCTTCACGCCCTCGGTGGCGCCGTCGGCCGCAGTCCTGAACCCGAACGGCGCGGCGGTCACGTTCACCGCGTCTCTCGTCGTGGGGGGCTGTCCCCCGACCGCCGACGTCGTCGTGACCCCCTCCGGCCTTCCGCCCGGAGTCACCGTCACTCCTGCGGCTCAGCCGATCGGTCCGCCCGCGTTCCCTCCGACCGCGTTTTCCTTCGCGGCGTCCTCCTCGGCCGCTCCGGGCCGCTCGACGATTCTCTTCACGTTCCGGACGAGCGAGGGGACCGCGAGGACCGCCACGGCCGTGATCAACGTCTGCGGACCGCCCGAGGCTCCCGTGTCGCCGGTCGTGACGCCGAAGGGGAACCCGTCGGGACCCGTCACGGCGACGGACTTCCTCGGTCTCGCGTGGGCCCCTCCGGCGTCCGGTTTCACTCCGACGCGCTACGAGTGGCGAATCAATGGCGGCGACTGGGCTTCGGTCGAGGGAACCTCGGCGTCGGCTCCGCCCCGCGGGTCCGTCGACCCGGTGCAGCTTTTCGTCCGCGCCTGGGCCTGCACCCCCGACCGGGGACCGGGCGCCGAAGCGGCGAGTCCGGTCTACGCGCTTTCTCCGCCCGTGGCGAGCTTCTCCGTCCCCTCGTCGATCGTGGCGGGCAGGCCCGTGACGTTCACAGACACGTCGTCGCCGCAGGCGACGAGCTGGCTCTGGTTCCCGGGTGACGGCATGACGGCGACGACCGTCCAATCGCCCACGGTGACGTTCCCGGCCGCCGGGCCGAAGGTCGTCGTCCTGATCGCCTCGAACGGATCGGGCACGTCCTCAAAGGCGGTGACGGTCAATGTCCTCCCCGCCTCGGCCGCACGGCCGGAAACGGGATCCGCGTTCCGGGCGCTGGAGCGCAAAGAGGACGGTCGACTCGCCCTCGATCGCGTCGAGGTGGAGCCCGGCACCACGCTCCTCCTGCGCCGTCTCGAGGGGGAAGGGAGCGCCGTGGCGTTCCTCAGGTTCGTGGATGTCGACGGCAAGGTCGTCGTCGAGCGCCGGCTCGTTCTCGCCGCCGGGGAGGAAGCGCGCCACGACCTGTCGGCGTGGGGCGCGAAGGGAGCCTTCCGCGTCGAGCTGGTCGGACCCGAAGGGCTCGACGCGACCGTCGAGGAGAGGTCGATTCGCCTCGGCGGGCCGGAGGTTCCGGTCAGGCCAGGGCGCCCGCGGGGCGTCGAGCTTCCCTGAACCGCGAAGGGATCGGGTCGTCTTCCGTCAGAGGCGGACGACGACCCGGTTTCGCCCGGCCGACTTCGCCTCGTACATCAGGCCGTCGGCCCTCTTGAGGATGTCGGCGACCGCCTCACCCTTCCTCACGAGCGTCGCGCCGATCGAGACCGTCACCCGGAGCGGCCCGGCTGCCATCGGCAGCTCAGAGTGCTCGACGAGGCGACGGGTCCTGTCGGCCACGAGGGAGAGGTTGAAGTCGGTGACGTTCGACAGGAGGACGATGAACTCCTCCCCACCCCACCGTCCGACGAAATCGAGGGAGCGGGCCGAGCGTGCGAGCGTCGTGGCGATCGTCTTCAGGACGGCGTCGCCGACGTCGTGCCCGTGGGTGTCGTTGACTTCCTTGAAGCGGTCGACGTCGACGAAGAGGACGCCGAAGCGGAAGCCGTACCGAGTCAGCTCGGCCATCTTCTCTTCGAGGACGACCTCCGCGTAGCGCCGGTTTCCGATCCCCGTGAGCGGGTCGAGGAAGACGATCTCGGTCAGCTCTTCGACCCGGCGGATCGCCTCCATCCGCTCGGTCTGGTCGGTGAAGACCTCGACGGCGCCCACCACGGCACCCGCGGCGTCGCGGAAGGGAACGACCTCGACGCGGACCGGGACCCGGTGTCCCGCCCTGTGGTGGAGGAAGACGTCGGCCCGTTGCGGCTTTCCCTCTGCGATCGCGGCCGAGAGCGGGCAGCCTGTCCGGCAGAGCTCGTTCCCGTTGGCGTCGACGTGCCTCAGAACCGCTTCCGGGCAGGACCGGCCGATGACGTCGCGAGGCGCCCAGCCCGTGATGGACTGGGCGCCCCGATTCCAGAACGTGATCTTTCTTTCCCGGTCGACGAAGTAGACGCCGTCGTTGAGGTGGTCGAGAAGCTCCTTCGTGAAGCCCTCTGGAAGTGCCACGCGGCGTCCGTCCGTCAGAAGGGCGGATTGAAGACTTTGAGGACCTGCTCGGTCGTGAGCCCTTCGTACCCCTGCATGGCCTTCGTCCGCTGTCCCTCGAGCCTGTCGAGAAGCGAGGGCTCGTGAACCTCGTAGAGGACGCCGGTCGTCAGGATCTCCTTCTCGCGCATGTAGGGGAAGGCCGCCGCGCGGCTGCTCCTGTCGTAGCCCTCGGGGAGGGTCCTCAGCTTCGCCTTCATCACCTTGAACTGGTCGTCCCCGCGCCACGTGACGCAGGGAGACATGACGTTCAGGAAAGCGAACCCGTGGTGGCTCATGCCGGCGACCATCAGGTCGACGAGGCTCTTCATGTCGCCCGAGAAGCCGCGGGCGACCCAGGTGGCCCCGAACGACATCGCCAGCTCGCACGGGTCGACGCTCGGCTCGGGGTTCCCGAAGTAGGTCGACTTCGTCTTGTCGCCCGTCGGGGTGGTTGGCGCCGCCTGCCCCTTCGTCAGCCCGTAGATCTCGTTGTCCATGAGGACGTAGCAGATGTCGAGGTTTCGGCGGGAGGCGTGGAGGAAGTGGTTGCCGCCGATGGCCAGGCCGTCGCCGTCGCCACCCACCGCCACGACGTTCAGCTCGGGCTTTGCGACCTTGATCCCGGTGGCGATCGGAAGGGCGCGGCCGTGAACGCTGTTGAAGCCGTAGGCCTCGACGTAGCCCGGGAGGCGCGAGGAGCAGCCGATGCCGGAGACGACGACGGTGTTCCAGGGCTCGAGCTGCAGCTCGGCCATCGCGCGGTACATGGCGGAGACGACGCCGAAGTCGCCGCAGCCGGCGCACCAGACGGGCTTCAGGTCACTCTTGTAGTCGCCCGGCTGGAAGCGGGGCAGGGCGGGGGTCTCGACGACGCTGCTCACGCGGTCACCTCCTCGCGGGCGCCGGCTTCCGAAAGGACGCTCTCGACGCGGCTTTTCACTTCGGTCACGGAGAGGTTCATGCCGCCCGACCGCGCGAAGACGCGGGTCCCGGCGGGGAGATCGACGATGGTCCGCAGGTAGTGGTAGAGCTGCCCGACGAAGTTCACCTCGAGGAAGACGAGCGTCTTCACGCTCGCCATGTATTCGACGAAGGCCTTCTTCGGGAAGGGCATGATGATGCGGGGGACGAACGCGGAGACGCTCACTCCGCCGGCGGCGAGCTCGCGCATCGCCTCCTCGACCGGGCCCTTCGAGGAGCCCCAGCAGACGATGCCGACGTCGGCCTTCTCGGGACCGAGGTGGACGAAGAGAGGGTACTTCTCCTCGACGAAGTCGAGCTTCTTGAACCGCTTGCGGCTCATCTTCTCGTGCATCACGTGCGAGGAGGCGGGACGCGCCGTCTCGTCGTGCTCGAGGCCGTTCGTCTGGTAGATCCCGCCCTTCGTCCCGGGGACGCTCATCGGCGAGACGCCAGTGGGGGTCTGGGCGTACCGCTTGTAGTCGGCGAGCTCGTCCGCGTTGGGCGTCCGGCGGTCGATGACCTCGTGGACCAGATTCGCCTTCTCGACCGTCCGGCGGCTCTGCCCGACCGCCTGGTCGGAGAGGATGATGACCGGAAGCTGCGTCTCCTCGGCGATGTTGAAGGCGTCGACGGTGGCGTGGAAGCAGTCCTCGACGTCCGTCGGCGCCAGGACGATGCGCGGCATGTCGCCGTGCGAGCCGAAGACGGCCAGGTAGAGGTCCGACTGCTCCGACTTCGTCGGCAGGCCGGTCGAGGGGCCGCCGCGCTGGACGTCGAGGATGACCGTGGGGACCTCGGCCATGGACGCGAGGCCGAGCATCTCGGCCATGAGCGAAAGGCCGGGGCCGGAGGTCGACGTCATCGACTTCACTCCCGCGAAGGAGCCGCCGATGATGGCGCCGAGGGCCGACAGCTCGTCCTCGGTCTGAATGATCCGGCCGCCGGCGCGGGGGAGCCACTCCGAGAGGAAGTGGAGGACCTCGGAGGAGGGGGTGATCGGGTAACCGGCGAAGAAGCGGCACCCCGCGTGAAGCGCCGCGACGGCGCAGGCCTCGTTCCCGGTCATGACGAGCTTGGAATCGGAGACGGTGTACTCGAGCCGGCGGGCCGAGACGTCGATGCCGAGGGCCTGCGCGAATTCGCGCCCCGCCGTGAACCCCTTCAGGTTTGCCTCGAGGACCCCGGCCTTCTTCTTCCCGAACTTGAACTCGACGGCCTTCCTCACCGATTCCGGCGGAATGCCGAAGAGCTCGGCCAGAATGCCGAGGGTGACGATGTTCTTGGCGGCCTTCGTCCCGGTCGCCTTCGTGGCGAGCTCGATGAAGGGCACCGGGATCCACGTCGCCTTCCCCGCGGCCGGGATGACCACCTCGGAGATCGGCGTCGGGTCGGCCGCCTCGTAGAGGATGACCGCGTCAGCCTTCGGGACGACCTCGCCCTTGAAACGGGTGAAGTCGGCCCAGTTGAAGACGACGAGGACGTCGACGGCGTCGCCCTGCGCGGAGATCGGCTCGGCCGACATCCGGAGGGTGCAGGACGACTCGCCACCGCGAATCTGAGGCCCGTAGGCTTCCACCTTGATGACGTTCAGGCCGTCCCGGGCGCCAGCCTGGGCCATCATCTCGCCCATCGTCACGACGCCGTCGCCGCCCGATCCGATCATCGCGAGCGTGAGGTCTCTCGTAGGCATCTTGGGAACCCTCCACGGGCCGCCTCGCGGCCCCTCAATAGTCGACGGAGTCTCTTCCTGTCGCGCCCCGAGTTCCATGATGCCGATGCATCAGAGACTCCCGGCCAAAGCGCATTACTATACTCTCGACAGTTCCATGAAATCACTCCTGGGTCGGGCCTTCCAGGTCTTCGGTCCCGCCGCCTCGGGGGGGCCGGGCCCCCTCGACAGCTTCGTCGATTCCCTCGTCCAGAAGCTCGAAAACTGCCGCGTCGGCCTGTCCGACGAGGCGCTCGCCCGGGGCGCCCCCGGCGTCGAGGCGTGGGCGACGGCGCTCTACGAGGAGGAGATTCCGCGCCTGCGCGACACGATCCGCCTCGAGGAGTCGCTCCTGACCCGGGAGGCGCGCGAAGAGCTTTTCCGGAAGGTCGACGACCTCGTCCGCAAAGTCGTGATTCCGGGCTGGGTCCGGCTCGCCGCGAGCTTCACCCCCCGCGAGCGGAACGGCTTCTACGGGCTCGCCGAGCCGCTCCACGGGGTCGAGCGGGCGCTCTGGGCCGTCCTCGGCATGGGGCTCGGGTTCCTCGTCGTCTGGGCCCCGTTCATCCCGATCTGGTCGAAGGAGTGGGTTCTCCCGTTCACCGTCGGGGGGCTGGTCTTCCCTGAGCTTCGGCGCTGGCTCACGCTGCGCCGCTACGAAGGGGACCTGAACCAGCTCGTGACGAGGACCGACCGCGAGATCGCGCGCGTCGACCTCGCCTACCTGACCGACACGACCTCCGTCGCCGAGCGCGAGGCGCGCGACGACGAAGAGGCCCGCGCGAAGGCGCGGCTGGGGGCCGCCGGAAGCGCGGCCGAAAGGGAAGGGTGACGTTATGGTGACCGTTGCAGGGGCGGAGGGCGCCCTCCGGAAGCTCCTGGGCTCGATTCGGCGCGTCGGGCTTCTCTCGGGGCTGGCGCTCGTCTCAGTCCTCCTCTTCTACGGCGCGTGCACGGCGCGGGTGAATCCGAACGAATGGGGCGTCGAGCAGGTCCGCTTCGGGCTCAAGACGGGCATCAAGGAGCGGGCCTTCACCCCCGGCCTCTACTTCGTCCCCTTCGGGACGACGATGCACGACTTCCCGAAGGAGATCCACGTCCTGGAGGCGTCGTTCGACCGGTCGGAGTCGCTGGGAAAGGCGAAGACCGAGGACGTCCGCGAAGGGGTCGAGAGGTTCTTCCAGAGGCGAGACAAGGTCCTCGGCCGGGCCACGCACCGGGTCATCGACGCGTTCAACGTCCAGACTTCCGACGGATACGCCGTCATCTGCGACGTGACGCTCCTCTACTCGATCTCCGACCCGGTGCGGATCGCGAAGGATTTCGGCTGGGGCTCCCTGTACGTCGACAGCTTCGCCGTCAACACGTTCCGCAACGGCGTGCTGCAGACGATCGGGAAGATGAACGCGGAGACGTTCTACAACGAGGAGCTGCGGATCGCGGCCGTCAAGGACGCCGAGACGTTCCTGAAGGCGAGCTTCTCCGCGAGGGGCTTTGCGGTGGAGACGCTTCTCCTGCGCAACTACGTCTACGCCGAGAACTACGAGAAGTCGCTCCAGGAGAAGAAGGTCGCCGTCCAGATGACGGAGAAGAACCGCAAGGAAGCGCTCGTCAACGAGGAGCACGCCAAGCTGGAGCAGATCCAGTCGAAGGGGAACGCCACCATCACGATCGCCGAGTCGGAGGTGAACGCGCAGATCGCAAAGATCCGCGCGGAGGCCGAGCTCTACGCTTCGCAGACGCGGGCCAGGGCCGACAAGGAGGTCAACGTGGCGCAGGCGGAGGCGAAACGGCTGAAGGCCGACGCCCTCAACTCCTCGGGCGGCAGGTATGTCGTCGCGCTCGAGACGGCGAAGATGTTCGAGAACATCGAAGGGGCCGTCATGACCCCCGAGCAGTACATCTCCTTCATCCGGAACGCCTGGGCGGTCATCGGCGTCAGCAGCGGGGCCGGCCCCGGGCCTTCGCCCGCTGGCGCGGGGGTGCAGAAGTGAGGCGCTTCGTTTCGGCCGCTCTCGCGGTCCTCGCCTCTGCCTCGCTCGTCGGCTGCCGGCCCACGAACTCGACCGAGGTCGGCATCCGGACGAGCCTCTTCGGCGTCTTCGAGAAGCGGGGCGCACAGGAGGTGAAGCCCCCGGGAGGCGTCTACACGGTCCTGCCGTTCGTCAACTCCTGGACGACGCTCTCCATCGCGCAGCAGAACCTCCTGATGAACTCCAACCCCGCGGAAGGGGACCGCCCGATCCCCGACGACATCACGTTCAAGACGAAGGACGGCAACAACGTCCACATCGACGTGAACGTCATGTGGCGGATCGACCCGAAGAAGGCCGGCTTCCTCGTCATGCGTGTCGGCCAGACGGTGGAGGAGATCCGGGAGCGGGTCGTGCGGCCGATCTCGCGGTCGGTGATTCGCGACATCTTCAACGAGATCACCTCGGAGGAGTACTACCAGGTCGCCATCAAGAACGAGATGGCCGAGAAGACGAGAAAGGCCCTCGTCGCCTCGCTCACGCCGTACGGGATCCTTATCGACTCGCTCCAGGTGCAGCAGCACCGCTTCGACCCGGCCTACCAGGCCGCGATCAACGCCCAGAAGCAGGCCGAGGCCGACCAGCAGAAGCTCGTGGAGCAGCAGAAGTCGATGGAGGTCCAGAAGCGGTCCGAGCTCGAGGGGCGGCGGGCCAGCTGGAACAAGCTGCTCGAGGACGCCCGCGGCGAGGCGGGGAGTCTCAGGAACGACGCGGACGGCTACTTCCAGACGAAGACGAACCAGGCCAAGGCGGTCGTCGCCGTCGCCCAGGCCGAGGCGGAGGGGATCCGGAAGGAAGCCGAGGCCCTCGGGAAGATGGGGGGCGACGCCTACGTGAAGATGCAGGTCGCCAAGCAGTTCGCGAAGAAGAAGATCCTCATCGTGCCGGGCTCGAACGTCTCGACGATGAACGTGAACGAGCTCGTCGACTACCTCGTGGGCCGGGCCGCGAGCCCGTCCGGGGGCGCCGCACCGAAGCCCGAGGCTGCCCCCGCGCCCCAGGGCCCGTAGGGAACCGGAAGGCATGGCGAGAGCCTGGGTGGCCCGCGCCCTGCGGGACTGGCGCGTGAAGGCCACGGTGCCCATCGTGGCGATTCACGTCGTCGCGATTGCGGGGCTGTCCGGCGCCCTCCGGGATTCGATCAGACGTCCGATGAGGGAAGCGACTTCCCCGCGGGGCATTTGATCGAAGTACCATCCAGCCGCATGAAGCCGCAGGAGAACGATCTGATGCGAACCAGCCTTGTCATCCTCATCGCTGCCCTTGCCCTCGGTTGCAGCAAGACGCAGACGTCCGCCGCCGAGCAGCCCGTGCCCACCCCCGCGTCGGCCGCCCTCGCCGGCTCCCACGACGGAGCTGCCACCCCCTTTCCCACACCGGTCCCGCCCGGCGGGGGAGCCGCCGGCGCGAGCCCGAGCCTCACGGGCACGGTCCTCGAGACGATGAACGCCGCCGGCTACACCTACGTGAAGCTGAAGACCGCGGACGGCGAGACCTGGGCGGCCGTGAACGAAGCGAAGGTCGAGAAGGGCACGACGGTAACCGTCCTCGGCCCGATGCCCATGGACGGGTTCGAGAGCAAGACGCTGAACCGGAAATTCGACCACATCGTCTTCGGGACCCTGGCGGGCGCGGGCGGCGCTCCGGCCGCCCCGGCGGCGATGGGCGGCATGCCTGGCGGGATGGGTTCGGCCCCCGCCGCGATGGGCGCTCCGCACGCCGCTGCGGCGGCCGGCCCCGAGGTGACGGAGAAGATCAGCGTCGCGAAGGCCGAGGGGTCTGACGGGCGGACGGTCGCCGAGCTCTTCGCCCAGCGCGCCGCACTCAAGGGCAAGGCCGTCGCGGTCCGCGGGAAGGTCGTGAAGGTCAACGAAGGGATAATGGGGAAGAACTGGATCCATCTCCGGGATGGTTCCGGGGCCCGTGCCACCAAGGACGACGACCTGACGGTGACGACGAACGACAAGGTCGCCCTGGGCGACGTGGTTCTCGTGAAGGGGACCGTCGCCGTCGACCGCGATTTCGGCGCGGGCTACACCTACACCCTCGTCGTCGAGGACGCGAGAGTCGGGAAGTAGCGCCCGGGTCTCAGGGCTCCGGCTTCCCGGCCCAGTGGGGCGCGGGAAGCCGGAGTCCGAGCCGGACGGACGCCATCCGGAGAAGGACGATCGTCGTGAAGCCGGCGGCGTCGGCTATCGGCTGCGGGATCTCGAGCCACGGGCCCGAGAGGACGACCCAGCATCCGACGAACGACGGGACCGCGTAGAGAGCCCCGGGCCGGAAGATGGCGGGGATCTCCCGGATGAGGACGTCCCTGAGGACTCCGCCGAACGTCCCCGTGATGACTCCCAGGAGCGCCGCTGGAAGGCCCGGCAGGCCTGCCTCGTGAGCGTAGTGGACGCCGGTGAGGGTGAATAGGGCGAGACCGAGGGCGTCGACGAACGAGGCGTGCCGGTCCAGGGCGTCGGCGAACTCGAACGCTCTCCGGCTGTAGACGAAGGCGAGGCAGAGGAGGAGCGTCAGGAAGACGTACCCCTCGTTGCTGACCCAGAAGAGAGGCCGCCGCTGCAGGAGGACGTCGCGGAGCGTGCCGCCGCCGAACGCCGTGACCAGCGCGAGCGTGAACGTGCCGACGAGGTCCATCCGGGCCCTGGCGGCCGAAACCATGCCGGAGATCGCCGACACGACGACGGCCGCCGCTTCGACCGCCGTCGCGAGCTCTGGAAGGTGGGGTTTCAAGTCGGAGCGAGTCTACCGGTCACGGGGGAGCGCCGAGGCGCATAGAATGGCCCGGAGGTACTTCCGTTGGCCGACAAGAGTCTCGGGGCCGCCTGGCAGGTCTTCCGCTTCACGCTACGCGATACCGCGGCGGAGTACGCGAAGGCCCACATGACGCGGATCGCCTCGCTCCCGCTGGAGCCGACGGATCCCGATCGGGTCGCCCCCTTCGTCAGCGCGGTCCTCGCCGAGCTCGACAGGAGCTCCGTCGCGGACGAGGCGAGCCCGGTCCTTCGCGCGATGCAGAAGACCTTCCGGCCGACCCGGGAGCAGAAGTACCGCCGGCGGCTCGCGAAGGCGTTCGACGCCTACGGCAGCGCCTGGCGGGCCCGGCCCGCGAGCTGACGGCCGGGCTTTCCCCGGAGGCAGGAGAGGCGCATGGACCGTACGGCCTACGACTCCTTCGTCCGTTCCCTCGAGGCGGCCCTCGCCGGTGATCATCGGGTCGTCGGCCTCGTCGCCCTCGGTTCGATGTCGGGACTCGGAGTCCTGCCGGACGATTTTTCGGACCACGACTTCTTCGTCGTCACGGTGTCGGGCGCCCAGGAGGCTTTTCGGACGGATCTCGGCTGGCTTCCCGGCGCCGCCAGGGCCGTCCTCGTTCACCGCGAGACCGCGCACGGACTGAAGGTCGTCCTGCCGGACGGGCACCTCCTCGAGTTCGCGGTCTTCGACCTCGACGAGCTCCTCGTCGCCCGGGCGAACCGGTACGAAGTGCTGCTCGATCGCGGCGGCGTGGCGGCGCGGATGGCGGAGGTCGCCGCCAGACCGGTGGAGCGCCCCGACGACCGATGGCTCTGCGGGCAGCTCCTCGGGAACCTCCTCGTGGGAGGGGGGCGGGCGGCGAGAGGCGAGCTCCTCTCGGCACGCCTTTTCGTGGCCGGGCACGCCACCGGGCACCTGCTGCGCCTCCTCTCGCGGCACGTCCCGCCCGCGGAAGCCGCGCTCCTCGACGACCTCGATCCGTTCCGGCGATTCGAGAAGGCCTGGCCGCGCCTCGGAGGCGAGCTCGACGCCGCCCTGCAGCAGGATCCGCTCGGGGCGGCCCTCGCCCTCCTCGACCTCGCCGGACGCGAGCTGGGACCCGTATTGGCCGAGTGGCCTTCGGGCGCGGCGGAGGCCGTCGCAAAACGCCTTCGCGAGGCGCGGGACGGGCGGGCCACCGGGTAGAATCCCCGGTTGCCATGCTGTTCAAGACGATCATCGAACCCTTCCGCATCAAGTCGGTCGAATCGGTCAAGTTCACGACCCGCCAGGAGCGCGAGAAGGCGCTCGTCGAGGCCGGATACAACGTCTTCCTCCTCCGGGCGGACGACGTCCTCATCGACCTCCTGACCGACTCCGGGACGGGCGCGATGTCGTCGGCGCAGTGGGGTGCCCTGATCCAGGGCGACGAGAGCTACGCCGGGAGCCGCTCCTTCTACCGCTTCCGCGACGTCGTCACCGATCTGACCGGCTTCAAGCACGTCATCCCGACGCACCAGGGGCGCGCGGCGGAGCGGATCCTCTTCCACACGATCCTGAAGCCGGGGATGGTCGTTCCGAGCAACACGCACTTCGATACGACCCGCGCGAACATCGAGGTCGAGGGGGCCGAGGCGCGCGACCTCGTCATCGCCGAGGGAAAGGTCCCGTCCCTGATCCACCCGTTCAAGGGGAACATGGACCTGGCGAGGCTCGAGAAGACGCTCGCCGAGGACGGCGAGCGGGTCCCGATCGTCATGGTGACCATCACGAACAACTCCGGCGGCGGCCAGCCCGTCTCGCTCGAGAACATCCGTGGAATCCGCGCGCTCTGCGACAAGTACGGTAAGCCGTTCATCCTCGACGCCTGCCGCTTCGCCGAGAACGCCTGGTTCATCAAGGAGCGCGAGCCGGGGCAGGCGGACCGGACCCCGAAGGCGATCGCCCAGGAGATGTTCTCCCTCGCCGACGGTGCCACCATGTCCGCCAAGAAGGACGGCCTCGCCAACATCGGCGGCTTCCTGGCGATGAACGACGACGCCCTCGCCGCCTCCTGCCGGAACCTCCTGATCCTGACCGAGGGGTTCCCGACCTACGGCGGCCTGGCCGGCTACGACCTCGAGGCGATCGCCCGCGGGCTCGAGGAGGTCGTCGAGGAGCCCTACCTGCGCTACCGGATCCGCTCGACGGCCTACCTCGCCGACAAGCTGACCGCAGCGGGTGTTCCGATCATCCAGCCGCCGGGCGGCCACGCCGTCTACATCGACGCGCGGGCGATGCTCCCGCACGTGCCGCCGCTCGAGTACCCGGGCATCTCCGTGGCGAACGCCCTCTACGTCGAGGCCGGAATCCGCGGAGTCGAGATCGGGACGGTGATGTTCGGGATGCAGCCGGACGGGACCGAGAAGGCGGGGGCGATGGACCTCGTTCGCCTCGCGATCCCGAGGCGCGTCTACACGCAGTCGCACATCGACTACGCGGCGGAAGGGGTCCTCGAGGTCTACCGGAAGCGCGAGGAGCTCCGGGGCCTCCGGATCACCGAGGCGCCGAACGTCCTCCGGCACTTCACGGCGCGCTTCGCCCCGCTCTGAAGTGATCGCGGGGGGACCCCGGCCCTTTGGGCCAGCGGCCGGTTCCCCCGCACCCCCTTCGCGCCGGCGAAGATGGCGGTCGCGACCGGTCCGGGTTCAGAGGGAAATGGACCCCTTGCGAAACGCCGTCTTTCCGAGGAGCGCGTTCACCACGACGGGGCGTCCCGTTCGGGCGAGGCGGAACGCCTCGGCCATCACGGCGGGGACCCGTGCGGGGTCGTCGAGCAGGAGCCCTTCGCCGCCGAGCCCGCGCGCGGCCTCGTGGTAGTCGGTCGCGCGCAGGACGGTGCCGACGTCGTCCTTCAGCACCTCCACCTGCTCGCGTGCAATCTGCGTCCAGCCCGCATCGTTTCCGACGACGGCCACGACCCCGAGGCCGTGCCTCACGAAAGTGTCGACCTCCACGAGCCCGTATCCGGCCGAGCCGTCGCCCCAGAGGAGGAGGACGTCCTCGTTCGGGCGGCAGAGGGCGGCACCGAGCGCGAAGCCTGCTCCGACGCCGAGCGTTCCGAAGACGCCCGGATCGAGCCATGAGAGCGGCCCGCGCGGACGAAGGACGTAGGACGCCGTGGCGACGAAGTCGCCGCCGTCCGCGACGACGACGCTCTTGGCGGGGAGCGATTCCTCGATCCGCCGGCAGAGCGTCACCGGGTCGAGCGACCCTTTCTCTCCCGCGGGCGCAGCGGCGATCTCCGCGTCGCGTGCCGCGTCCCTCTCGCGAAGCCGGCCGAGCCACGAGGCGTGCGGGAACCCGGCGGGAGTGGCGGCGGCGAGCGCACGGAGGAAGAGAGCCGGGTCGCCGTTGACGCCGAGGGTGGGTCGGCGGTTCAGGGTCAGCGCGTTCCGGTCGCGGTTCACCGAGACGAGAGTGGCCGACCGTGAGACCTGTCTCCCGTAGTCGAGCCGGAAGTCGCAAGGGACGCCGGCAAGGAGGACGAGGTCGGCCTCCCTGAGCGCCTCTTTCCGTTTGTGGCGAACCTGGACCTGCGAGGCCGGTCCGAGGAGCCCCCTGGCGGTTCCCGAGAGATAGACCGGAAGGTTCAGCGCCGCGACGGCCCGCGCGAGCCGCGGTGCCTCGTCGGGCGACATCAGAGCGCCGCTTCCGAGGACGACGACCGGGCGCTCGCTCCGCGCCAGAAGTAGAGCGGCCGTCCCGACGGTCCCGGCTTCCGGCTCCGGCAGGGGCGGCGGATGGGGATCGCGGGTGGGCGCGTCGCCTCCGCCCTCGAAGATCGCGTCGAGGTGCCGGCCCAGATACCACTTCGTCGCCGCCTCGACGAGTCCCTTCGGCTCGCCCGACTTCCCGCCGTACCAGCTTCGGACGAGCGCCTCGTCGTAGAGGAGATCGACCGGGCACTCGACGAAGACCGGGCCGGGGACTCCCTCGCGACAGACCGACAGTGCGCGCTCGAGCGCGGGGACGAGGTCGCGGACCTTCGTGACTGCCGTGGCCCACTTGACGATGGGCCGGATGAAGGCGAGCTGGTCGATGTCCTGGAGCGCACCGCGCCCCCGAAGGACGGTCGCCGTCGCCCCGCCGAGAAGGACGAGGGGCGACTGTGCCAGGCGGGCGTTCTGGAGCGCCGTCACGGCGTTCGTCACCCCCGGCCCGGCCGTGACGGCCGCGACTCCGGGAACGCCGGTGAGCCGCGCGACGGCGTCGGCCGCGAACACCGCGGTCGCCTCGTGCCGCGTGTCGACGACGCGGAGGCCCCGGGCCTTCGCCGCCGCGAGGATCGGCGAGATGTGCCCCCCGCAGAGAGTGAAGAGGAACTTCACCCCGTGACGGTCGAGGACCTCGGCGACGAGCTCTCCACCCGTCGTCATTGGCGAGCACCGGAAGGGCGGATCCGCGGCTGCTGGCTCATGGGAACACCTCTCGCGAAGGTTAGCAGCGGATGAGAGAGGCGCGAAGGCATCTGCCGCGGCGCAGATCAGGTAAGCGTGTCGAGGATCTTCACCGTCTCCTCCGCGGCCAGCGCTGGAGCGAGCGCGGTGTCGGCGATGCCGGAGACGACCCGGGTGATGTCGTGGTCCACCCGGCGCGTTTCGCCGCTCGCTCCCCAGACGCGGGCCTTCGGGCCGGTGATGTAGGCCGAGAACGTGTGGTGCATCGAGCCCGGCCGCTCGCCGATCAGGTGAACGACGGCCCGGTGAGACTCGGGATTCGAGAGGTTCCCGTAGAGGATCTCGCCGATCCGGTAACCAGCCCGGACGCGTCCGTGCGTTACGACGAGAAGGCCGGGAGCGACCCGGTACCCTTTCCTCTGGAGGCCCGTGCGCAGGGCCTCGAGGTAAGGGGCCAGGTGCCCGTCGTCGGAGATGGCGTACGCGTTCAGGCCATCCGACACGACGACTTGCACGTCGAAGCTCTCCGCGGCGGAACGCAGCCGCCGGATGGCGGCCTCGGATTCGCCGTCGAGCTCCTCGCCGGTCTGCGGGTGGAGGATGTAGTCGGTCCGGTCGGCGGAACGCGTCCGCAGGTCGATCGACCCCGGGAACGTCGCGGCGAAGCCGGCCGGGAGCGAGGCCCGGATGCTCTTCTTCGCGTCGGCGTAGAGGGCGCGCATCTCCGTCTCGAGGGCCGGTGCGAGGTTCCACGTCCGGTCTCCGTGCCCGACGGCGACCGGAACACCGCGGCCGCGCATTTCCTCGATCTTCCGGCGTCCTTCGGCGGCGATCTCGCCGTCGGGACGCGGGTCGCCCTTGCGCTGCCGGTAGCGGAGGTAGACCTTGACCGGGTCTCCGAAGCTCGGACCCGGCTTTCCATCGGCGTCGACGACGCCGAGCTCCTGGAAGAAGGCCCACATCTTCTCGTCGACCTTCAGACCGTAGGTTTCGCGCAGGCGAACGTGGTCCTGGAAGCCCGTCGTGAGGTAGCCGAGCATCGGGTCGTTCTTGGTCGGCAGCGCCATCAGGTAGGCGGGTCCGGCCGTCGCCACCTGGTCGAGGCACCAGTCGAGGTCGTCGAGCGACACGTCCATGTGAAGCGTCGTGCAGACGTCGAGGCCGATCGTCAGGCCGTGCAGCTTGCCCATGACGATGTCCTCGAGACAGCAGCGGACGAGCTGCTCCCGGCTGCGGAAGACCTCGGGGCCGATGAACCCGGCCACGTCGTTCACGTGGACCCACGGTGCCGACCGGCGTCCGGCGGCCTCCTGGGCCCGGCCCACCTCCCGGGCGAGGAGCCGCGCAAAGCCGTACTTGCGAGACTCGTGGACGACCATGTCCGTCCCCTGGCCGTGGCCGTTCGTGAAGTCGGAACCCTGGCCCGTCTCGAAGTAGAGGCCCCAGCGGCCCGAACGGGTCGCCGCGTGGGAGAGCATCTTCTCCGTCGTCAGGTCGAACGTCCGGTTCGCCGCCGTGCTGCCGGCCAGGCTCTGGAACCAGATCCCGGTCGTTCCGGGGTGCGCCTTCTCCGCCTCGGCCTGGATGTCGATGTGGGAGAGAACGCAGTGGGGAAGGACGTCCTCGAGGCCGAACGTGACGACGAGATCGTGGAGCGCAGCCTCGACGCGCGCGACGGACGCAGGGTCGCTCGACACGGGGTTCGTTCCGAGGACGACGTCGCCCACCCCGTAGGACCACCCGTCGAACACCTGCCAGACGATGTCGTCCGCGTCGTCCGTGGGGGAGTTGGGCTGGATGCGGGCACCGAGGTAGCCACGGGCGCCGATGTGCGAGCCGGGGAGCGGGTTCCAGACCTTCCGGCCCACGGTCGCCAGCTCCTCGTTGGTCATGAGCTTTACGACGCAGGCGATGACGTCGCTCGAGAGGCCGGGCGCGACGGCCTTGACCTCGTCCTCGGAGGCCGAGAGGAGAAAGGCGCGGAGCTGGCCAAGGGTCCAGCCGGCGGTGCGGGCGGTCGCCTCGGGGGCCCTCGCTTCCAGCGTCCGGCGATAGAGGTCGTCTTCGAAGAGAGGGTGGGCGTCGAGCGCCCGGAGAGAGGTCCGGGAGAGGAGGCGGCGGGCGAGCTGCCGGGTCGCCTCGTCCGGGGCGGCGACGCCTTCGATCGCGTCCCCCTCCTTGAACGGATTCGCCGCGCCGACCGTTCGCCGGTAGAGGCCGGCGTCGAACCGTCCGGCCGTTCTCTCGACGAATCCGAAGACGTCTTCGCCCGCGGTGCCGGCCGCTTCAGGGCTCTCCTTCGGGCTCCCGCCGCCAGTCGAGCTCGCGCACCCCGCCGCCGCGAGCGTCACGACTCCCGCCATCGCGCCTCGGACGAGGTCCCGCCGGCTCGGCAGGAGTGTGGCCGCGGAAGGGAAAAGGGGGGCGCGGTCTCGATCCAAGGCGAAACCCCCGAGTCTCAGGGCAGGGCGCCGCCCCCGCCCCCGGTCGCGAAGCGGGCGAGCGGGAGCGCGGCGGAGAGGAACGCCGAGCGAAGAGGTGCGATGGCGAGGGCCGCCTTCACCGGCGGCGCCGCCTCGAGGAGCTTCACTACACGCCCGATGGCCTGCATCGGGAGGCTCTCGACGTCCTCGAGGAGGAGATCGGCGAGCTTGCCGCGTTCGATCGCCATCGCGACGTAGCGCTCGAACGTGTCTTCCGGCGTGAAGACCTTCTTCTCGCGGGGCTGCATCGAGATGGATCCGAGCCGGCACGCCGAGTGACAGACACCGCAACCGAGGCAGAGGGCCGGGTCGACGACGGCCTTCCGGCGACGGCGGCCGCGCTCCTCGACCTCGACGAGGCCGATCGCGTCGACGGGACACGCCTTCTCGCACTTCCCGCAGCCGCCGCACTTCTCGCGGTCGACCTCCATCAGGAAGCTCGAGCTGACGATCGCCTTCGTCATCCCGTGGGTCTTGAAGGCGCGCATCATTCCGCAGCAGCAGCCGCAGCAGTTGCAGATGTAGCCCACCTCGCGTTTCACGTTGTCGCCGGTCTGGGCGAGTCCCGCGGCCTGCGCCTCGTGGAGGATCCGGAGCGCCTCTGCCTTGTCGATCCGCTCCGCGTGGCCGGTCCGCACGAGGGCGTCGGCCCCGGGCCCGAAGGAGAGGCAGACGCGGCGGGGAGCGTCGCACGCCGTCCCGAGGTGCTCGGAGTGGTGCCGGCACGCGCAGAGGGAAACCGCGGCGCTGCGGGCCGTCTCGACGATCCGCGTCGACCGTTCGTAGTCGAGGACCTCCGTCGCATCCTCCGGGAGCGCCGCCTCGCGGACGAGCGAGCGCCCGATCTGCGTGTCGCCGCCGAAGACGGCCTTCGCGAAGGCGGCGTCCCCCTCGAAGAAATACTCTTCGAAGAGGCGCGCCAGCTCGGCGCGCGGCAGGTCGTCTCCCGCCCGCATGAAGGTCAGCTCGAAGAAGCCGATGACGACCGGGGCGAGCGAGACGTACCGCTTTCCGTTCTTCGTCAGGTCGAAGACGAGGCCCCGCCGGGCCATGTCGGCGAGGCGCTCGTCGAGGCGGGCCGTCTCGAGACCGAGCCGTGCCGCGAGGCGGTCGACCCGGATCGGCTTGGTCGGCACCTTCGAGGCGAGGTCCGCGTCCTCGGGGCTGAAGAGGATCTCGAGCGCGCGGCGGAAGGCGGGGGAATCCGGGGCGCCGGTGACGTTCCGGTCGAGCCTCTCCTGGAGCTTCTCGTAGCGGCGATCGGGGTTGACGAGGTGGTGGCCCATGGTCGCCTCGCTCCTGTCTCTTGCGTGACTCGCGTCTCCCGTGTCTCTCGTGCGCGCCCCGGACGTCGTCGCCGCGGCGGCTGTGACGCGGTGCCGCGGTATCACTGTGCCACTTTGCCGCCGTTTCGCCGCGGGCCCGGGCCGGAGAAGTCTACCCCGGCAAAGGGGAAGCGGCGGCGCGCAGGAGGCTCTCGAGGCGCGTGATCCGGCTTCCCGCCGACGACCTCTTCGCCGCGATGGCGACGGCCCTGCGGTCTCCGACGAGGACGACGAGCTTCTTGCCGCGCGTGACGGCGGTGTAGAGGAGGTTTCGCTCGAGCATCGCGTAATGCGTCATGCCGATCGGGATGACGACCGCCGGGTACTCCGACCCCTGCGACTTGTGGATCGTCGTCGCCCAGGCGAGCTGCAGGGTGTCGAGCTCGTCGAATCCGTACGTCACTTCCCGGCCGTCGAAGGCGACCCGGAGCTCTCCTTCATCGGGGTCGACCGCCGAGACGACGCCGAGGTCGCCGTTATAGACCTCCTTGTCGTAGTCGTTCTCGACCTGCATCACGCGGTCGCCGGGAGCCAGCTCCTGTCCGAAGCGGGAGACGCGGGGCGATCCGCCGGGGTTGAGCGCCTTCCCGAGCGCTTCGTTGAGCGCGCGCGAGCCGAGCGGACCGCGGTGGACCGGGACGAGGACCTGCACGTCGCGCGTCGGGTCGAGGCCGAAGCGGCGCGGGATCCGCTCGGAGACGACCTCGACGACGCGGCGTGCGGCGTCCTCGGGCTCCTTCGCGTCGAAGAAGAAGAGGTCGGTGCCGGGAGGGTTCGTCAGGTCGGGGAGGTGCCCGTCGCGGATCCGGTGCGCCCCGACGACGATCCGGCTCTCGGCGGCCTGGCGGAAGACCTCCGTCAGTTGGACCGCCGGGATCGCTCCCGAGGCGACGACGTCCCTGAGGACCTGCCCCGGCCCGACGCTCGGCAGCTGGTCGGCGTCTCCCACGAGGAGGAGCGCGGCGCTCGGCGGCATCGCTTCCAGCAGCGAGCGCGCGAGGAGGACGTCGATCATCGACACCTCGTCCACGACGACGAGGTCGGCCTCGAGGGGATTGTCGCGACCGCGGCGGAAGCGCCCGGTGGACGGGTCGACCTCCAGGAGGCGATGGATCGTCTTCGCCTCCATCCGCGTGCTCTCGGACAGGCGCCGGGCCGCGCGCCCGGTCGGAGCGGCCAGGACGATCCGGAGCGACTCGGCGAAGACGATCCGGAGAAGGGCGTCGACGAGCGTCGTCTTCCCGACGCCCGGGCCGCCTGTCAGAACGAGGACCTTCGAGCGGAGGAACGCTCCGACCGCCTGCCGCTGGCTCGGCGAGAGAGTGATCCCGGTCCTTACCTCGACCCACGGGATCGCGCTGGCCGGATCCGAGCGGCGCCAGGGTGGCGCGCCGGCCGCGAGCGCGGCGATTCGTTCGGCGATGACGCGCTCGGCGGCGTGGAGCGCCGGGAGGAAGACACACGCCTTCCCGCCGGCGTCCTCGGCGACGACGTGGCGGTCGGCGAGTTCCAGCTCGAGCGCCTCCGCCACCTGCTCCTCCGGCCTCCTCAGGAGTTCGGCCGCGCGTGGGACCAGTACGCCGCGGGCGAGGCCGCAGTGCCCCTCGTCGAGCGCCTCCGCCAGGACGTGCGAGACCCCGGCGCGGACGCGAACCATCGCGTCTTCCGGGATCCCGAGGCGGCGGGCGAGCGCGTCGGCGGTGAGGAAACCGATGCCGCGGACGTCGCGGGCGAGGCGATAGGGGTCCTTCGAGACGACCGAGATGGCGTCGGCCCCGTAGGTCTTGTAGATCCGGACCGCCCGCGACGTGCCGACTCCGTGGGAGTGGAGGAAGACCATGATCTCCCGCACGCTCTTCTGCTCGGCCCAGCTCGCGACGATCCGCTCGGCCCTGAGGGGGCCGACGCCCGGCACCTCGCGAAGGCGTGCCGGCTCGGCCTCGATGACCTCGAACACGCCCGTGCCGAACGCGTCGACCAGCCTCTTCGCGAAGTGCGGCCCCACCCCCTTCACGAGACCGGAGGCGAGGAACCGTTCGATCCCCTCGGGCGAGGTCGGTGTCACGGTCGTCACCGTCTCCGCCTTGAACTGCGGACCGTGCTTGAGGTCCGTGACCCAGGTGCCGGAGGCCCGCAGCTCCTCGCCGGGGGAGATGGCGGCCGCGTGTCCGACGACCGTCACCGGATCACGCCGCCCGCGAACCCTCACGCGAAGAACGGCAAAGCCGGACTCCTCCGAGTGGAAGGTCACCCTCTCCACCTGCCCGGCGAGGAGCTCGCGCTCCGGCGTTTCCAGGTCGGGCTTCATTCGGAGGGATCGTAGCTGCAGAATGCCTGCCGTGAGACGTGCAGCCCGCGCCGGCCTCTGCCTCGCCCTGGGCTGCCTCCTTTCGGCTCCCTCCGTCGCGCAGGAGCCGTCGCGAAAGGGGAGCGTCGCCGCGAAGGCTTCCGTCGAAAAGGTCCTCGTCGACGCCTACGTGCTCGGCGCGCAGGGAGGTGCGCTCCGCGGTCTGACCCCGTCCGACTTCCAGCTGCGCGTCGGCGGCGAAGAGGTGCCGGTGGAGGAGGTCGAGTTCGTCCCGGCCGGCCGCTCCGAGATGCCGCAGGGGGCGCCGGCCGCCGCAGAAGAGCCGGGGATCCCTGAATTCCCCGAGGGCCGGCTCATCGTCCTCTTCTTTCAGGCCGATTTCGGCCACTACAGGACGAAGGGGCATATGCGGATGGCGAACGAGATGGTCGCCTTTCTCGACCGTCTCCTCCCGACGGACCGCGTCGCCGTCCTCTCCTACGACTCGCACCTCAAGCTCCGCCTCGATTTCACGAATGACCGGGCGGCGATCCATCGGGCACTCTTCGACACACTCAGGATCGGAGGCGCGCCCGACCCGCCACCTCCGAGTCCGTTTCCCTCGCTCGCCGCGCACTTCGACGTCGAAGCCGCGAGAGCGGCGGCGAACGTCGAGCGGGGCCTCTTCGTCACGGCGAAGGCCCTTCGGGAGATTCCGGGCGCCAAGGTGATGCTCTTCCTCGGGTGGGGACTTCACGTGAACGGGGTGCCGGCGGACTGGGTGTGGCACGCCCGGGCCGTCAACACTCTTCAGGAAGCGCGCGTCAACGTATTCACGCTCGACATCTCCGACGCGGACTGGCACACGCTCGAGGGGCCGCTCATGGTCCTCGCCGATCTGACCGGCGGCACCTACGCAAAGACCCACATCTTCTCGACCCAGGCCCTCGAGCTCGCCTTTCGCGCCATCGAAGGGCGATACGTCATCGTCTTCGCCCGGCCCGAACGCCCCCCGGGTCGACACGCTATCGACCTGAGACTGCGGACGAAAAAGGGGAGGGTGCTCGCCCGGCCTTTCTACGACGATCCGTAGTGGATGGTGCGGTGGGCGAACCGCAGGCCATCTACCCGCTCGTAACGACCATCCTGGATCCTCTGGCCGGGCGGGCGGAGGACCTCGGAAGCGCGTGGCGCCGCGACGAGGCCGCTCCCGCCCGAGGGCCGTCAAGCGAAAGATGCGCAACTATCTGCCCGCGCACCGGCAACCTCACGATCGAAACCCCGACATCCCCCGAGTTCGGGCCCGTTCTGGCTGAACAGCATTAGGCTTAGGCCTTCAGCGACGAGGGCGCGACTGCGACAGGCGCCTCAAGGGGCGAGGGAATGGAGGCAGCGGAGAGATCTGTAATGTGCGTATAGATCGCTGTTGTCTCGAGATGAGCGTGCCCCAGCAAAGACTGAATGCGTCGAAGGTCGCAGCCGCGTTCGAGAAGATGCGTGGCAAAGGAGTGGCGTAGCGTGTGGGGCCCAACGCGCTTTCGGAGTCCGGCGCGAAGAGCGGCGTCACGAACCGCCCGCTGTACGACTGAGGGGTCGAGATGCCAACGTCCCCGGAGACCGGTGCTGGGGTCGTCAATCAGTCGAGACCCGGGAAAGAGGTACTGCCAGCGGAAGTCGGAGGCGGCTGCCGGAGACTTGCGGAAGAAGGCATTCGGAAGGGGAACATGGCCGTAGCCGCGGAGGAGGTCTTCCTGGTGTAACGCACGAAGGCGACCGAGGTGGGTTTCGAGCGGCCTCTCGAGGCTGGGGGGAATGACTGTCAGCCTGTCCTTCTGCCCCTTCCCGTTGATTACGACGATCGTGTGGTGATCAAAGTCCAGGTTCTGCACTCGGAGATGCAGGCATTCGGATAGACGGAGGCCGGATCCATAGAGCACCTGACAGATGAGGCGAAGTGTGCCTTGGAGGCAGCCGAGGAGTGCGAGTGCCTCACGTTGACTGAGGACGGTCGGGATGTGGCGTGTCTTCCGGGCGCGACCGAACTGGAGGGTTGCCGACAGGTCGATGGACTGGACCTCACGGAAGAAGCACAGCACGGCCGCAAGCGCTTGACCCTGCGTGCTCGCGGCGACGTGCTCGACCGTGGCGAGGTGCGTGAGAAACGCCTCGATCTGGACCGCGCCGAGGCTGGATGGGGCTCGACGGCCGTGGAACCGGATGAAGCGACCGACCCAATGGGCGTATGCGTCGACAGTGCGTGGAGAGCGGCCGAGGAGGGCGAGACGCTGGCGGAGAACGGTTAGTAGGTAGGAGGAAGTGTCGCTAGCAGGTGCAGTGGTCATCACCGGAGAGTAGATGGGCGGCCCAACGTCTGGCAGCAGCGGCGAGCGTAGCGAGATGGAATGAGAAGGCCGGTCTCCCGGCGCAGTCCGAGAGAATCGGCTGCAAGAAGCAACGGGCGCGAAGCCCGGAGAGGAGACCGGCCATGAAGAAGCGTAGCACCGGGACGAAGGAAGGCGGAACCAAGGCGGGCGGGTTTAACGGGGAGGTCGTCGGTGTGGAACTGGGTGACCGTACGAGCGACCTGTGCGTGCTGGTAGAAGACGCGGGCCGTGGGGCGAGCGAGGGACCCAGCCCTGCCGGTGCAGAACGCTCTTGCTTCCGGAAGGAGATGAGCTCTACAGGGGCACCGTTATGGACGATCATTGCGGACCGAACGCCCTCGGAAGGCGCACCTGGTGGATGGATGATGTTCTGCCCCTCGAGAGCAGCGTCGAGGTCATCGACTTCAAAGGCGACATGAGGAACGGTGCGGATGAGTTCGTGAATGGGGCTGTCTTTCTCGAACCGCATCCACTCGATGCCGTAGGGACTGGCGCTGAAGCCGACGACGAAGAGCCCGAACTGCTTGAGGTGGGTTTCGCCGGGATGGGCGACGGTCGTTGGAATGCCAACGTGGTGGTACCGCCACCCGAGCTGAGCCGTGACAGGCGGTGGTTCGTGATCGAGCCTTCGAGTGAAGTGAAGACCGTGCGGAGTGGGCTCTGGCGGGGGGATGGGTCTGTCGGGCACGGGTACCTCGTGAAAGAGACGCTGGAGAACGACGGCGCAGGGTTGCCTAACGTCTGGCATCAGCGGCGAGCGCAGCGAGTCCGCTGCATGCCGGGGTTAGGCCGCGACGACCGATGCGGCATGGTGACGGAAGAGAAGGACGCAAGCGGTGTGGCCGTGGGTCCGAACCCGTTAGCGAGCCCCGTTACGCCTGCGGCCGACCCCGCCGGAACAGGAGAAACACGGTGGCGAAGAGAGCGATGAGCCCGCCGAGAAGAAGGGGGGCCACGAGTACGCGGCCGATCTGAACCAGAACGGGAAAGTGGACGAACCGCCCGAGCAGCAGGAGACCAATGCCAGGCACGGCGAGCACCGTAGCGATGAGGACCCACGTGTTGGGGGCGGCGAGGGACGGTATAGGACGGCGGTGATTCATGTGAGGACGGGCGGTTGCCTCGGAGGAAGGAGCGGGACGTAAAGAGCGGGAACGCGACGGCGGCTGCCAGACGCGGGCGTCAGTCGGGCGGAGAGTGCGGAGAACCACGAAGGTCTGGAATGTGCCGAGGACCTTCCGGAGAGCGGCTAACGTCTGGTATCAGCGGCGAGCGTAGCGAGTCCGCTGCATGCCGGGGTTAGGCGTGCGCCAGGGTAAGCCTGGAGAAGGGGGAAGGGATGTAGTCGAACAGACCCGAAACCTTCTGGAGAGACCCGGTAGGGAAGAGCCTACCCGGCAACGGTTAGCCACCAGCCGGAAGCGAGTCTTGCGTGGCGATCGGGGCGACCCGAGTTGCGAAGCGTAGACAGCGAGCCCGTAGGCCGTGGGATAGAGCCCCGAAATGAGGTTGTTGTGGAGCAGGCCGATGCCGTGTCTAAGGCAGAAGGCAGAACCGACGGACCGATATGGCGAGGTCCGGAAGCCCACCGGGGTCTGAGACCGGGGCATGCAGGCACAGGGGTCTCCCAGGAACCTGGGATACCTCGTCGTGTCCTCGCGAGAAGAACCGGACGAGGGAAGGACCCTCGCTCCAGCGGAAGCGTCCTTGAGCCGCTGGCAGTACGGGAGAGAGGGCGCACGCGGGGTACCGCCAAGCGAAGGGAACGAAGTGCGGCGGGACGGACGACGAGGAGTCGGAGCCTCTCGAAAGTACCGATGAAGCTGGCGAACCGACCCGAGGGAGCCAGTGGAGGGAAGAGGGAGGCCGGGCAACGGAATCGTTTGGGGGAAACATGGCAGAGACACTGAGCTCTGGACCCGTGTCCACGAGACTCGAACGGATAGCGGAACTGGCGCGGGAAAAGCGACAGGTGGTGCTCACGGCCCTGGCCCACGTGATCGACGTGGAGTTTCTGAAGGAGGCGTACCGGCGAACGCGCCGGGACGGGGCGCCGGGCGTGGACGGAGAAACCGCTGACGAGTACGCGCGAAACCTGGAAGGGAACCTCGCGGACCTGCTGACGCGGTTCCGGACCGGAACGTACTGGGCGCCGCCGGTGCGGCGGGTGTACATCCCGAAGGGCGACAGCGGAAAGACGCGGCCGATCGGGATACCGACCTTTGAGGACAAGGTGTCCGGCGTCAATAAGAAATACCGGCTGACGACAATAGGAATTACCGGGTCGGAGTCTTCTGACTGCTGATCCGCCAGGGCGCCGTCACGGCGACCGGCGGGGCTGCTCTCGGTCTCCTTTCCTCAGAGAGAAAGTTGTAGCGGGGCGGTGGAAATGTGGGAATCGTGGAACGCAGCGGAGCGGGTGGAGCGATTTCCACATTTCCACGGCCGGTGCTCCTCAGCCGGCGTCCTTCGGGCCGCGGGAGCGCTGACGGGCCGCCTCGGCGCGGTAGCTCTCCATGTTCAGCTCGAGGATGACGGCGTGATGGACGACGCGGTCGATAGCGGCAGCCGTCGTCATCGGGTCTTTGAAGATCTGGTCCCACTTGGAGAAAACGAGATTGCTCGTGATCAGGACCGAGCGGCGCTCGTAGCGCTCGGCCAGAAGGGTGAAGAGGACCTCCATCTCCTCACGGCTCTGCTGGACGTAGCCGATGTCGTCGAGAAGGAGGGCGTCGAAGCGGTCGAGCTTCTTGAGCTCGGAGGGAAACCGCAGGTCCCTCTTGGCGGCCAGGAGCCTCTGGACGATCTGGAAGGTCGGAGTGAAGAGGACGGTCCTGCCGTTGCGGACGAGTTCCTGGCCGAGGGCGCAGAGAAGGTGGGTCTTGCCGGTCCCGGGGTTTCCGAAGGCCAGGACGTTCTCGGCGCGATCGAGGAAGGCGCCGTCCTTCAACGCGTTGAAGGACGTCCGGGCTTTGGGCGAGAGCCGGGCCAGGTCGAAGCTGGCCAGCGACTTCTCCTTCGGAAGGCGGGATTCTTCCAGAAGCCTCAGCGTGCGGCGGTCGGCCCGCTCGTGCGCCTCCAGTCGGGCCAGCGCCAGGAGGTAGGCCGGATGCGTCAGCCCCTCGCGAGTCGCGTTCTCGCCCACGGCGGCGTACTCCCGTGCGAAGGTCGGGAGCTTGAAGGACTTCAGAAGCATCTCGAGGGTCTGCTCGGAGGGCGGCCTCACGACGGGACCCCTTCAAGGCAGAAGTCGTACGCCCGAAGGTCGACAGCCGGGATCTGGCACTCGGGGATCGTCGGGGTCTCCGGACGGACGCGCTCCTTGACGTCCTCCCAGCCCGCCAGCTCTCCCCGCTCCAGCAGGGTCGACAGTGTCTCCTCGACGCCGCTCTCGGTCGTCGTCGCCGCCAGATGCAGGATTCGCACGTAGGGCAGGTCCGCCTCTTCGCCGAGCCTCTCGACGAGCGCGTCGTAGGCCCTTCGGAAGGTCACCGTCGGAAAGAGCGCCTCGCGGTAGCGGTAGCGCGCGAAGGCGCCGGGCTTCCTCACGAGCGAGAAGATCAGGTGTCGATAGTCGATCCGGGCGTTGCCCGAGCCGCGGAGCCGTTCCATCGCGCAGACCCGCTCGCCGGCGTAGAAGACCTCGACCGTTTCGGCGTACAGCCTCACCTCGACCCGCTCACTGATCAGCCGGGAGGGGACCGAGTAGACGTTGTTGGCGACGCGGATCGTCGAGAAGACGCTCACCCCGACGCGCTCCGTCCGGTGCTCGCAGAGACGTGTGAGGGGAAGGGGCTTCATCACGGCGAGCTCCTCGGCGTACTTTTCCCGCCGCCCACGGTTGCGCCCCTCGATCACCTTGCCGAGGAAGACTTCGTATTCCCCGCGGCTGTCGAAGTCGCGACCGCCCCGCAGCATCAGAGCCTGATCGAGCGCCCGCTTGAGCCGGTGGTGGCTCTGCTCGACGTCTCCGTTCTCGTGGCCGCGCCCGGGCGTGTTGCGGTCCGCCGCCATCCCGTAGTGGTCCAGCACCGCTTTGTAGCGCTCGTTGAAGCTCCGGCCCCCGTCCTTCAGCTCGTGCGTGGCCGCCGAGAGGTTGTCCGTCCGGTGCTTCCTCGGCACCCGGCCCATTTCCCAGACCGCCCCCTGCAGCCCCGCCACCAGCGACTCGAAGCTCTCCGTGAAGCAGACGCCCGCCGACTCCCAGTTCGAGTACGGCAGCACGAAGTGGTAGAGCAGGTGATCGAACGGCTCCCTCCCGATCCTCACCTCCAGTTCCCTCATGTCCGTGAAGTCGCTCTGGCCTGCCTCGCCCGGCCGGTGCTCCTGCGAAAACATCACTTCCTTTTCCGGGCCCCGGCTGGCACGCCACCGACGGATCCGTCGCTGCAGCGTCCGCAGCTGCCCGTCGCCGAAACTCACGTCCGCCCTCAGCCGCAGCGTGTCGAAGATCGTCACGGCCTCCAGTCCCGGCGACGCTTCCAGCAGCCTCTCGATCTCCGGCCACACAGACTCGAACGGATCCTTCCGCGTCCGATACGTCCGCGGCGCCCGCGCAGGAATCCCTCCGAGATCGCGGTACTTCCGGGCCGTCTTCTCTGTCATCCCAGATCGTGTCGCCGCCCCTCTGTGCCAACGTGCGTGAGACACCGACCCCCCTGGTAATTACTGTAGAACGAGGGCGGGGAGAGATGATGAATGAGCAAGGTACAGAGACACCTCCCCAGGGCCGTGCCCGACCCCGTCGTGGGGCCGAGCGGAGCGTAGGCGACCGGAGGGAGCCGGAGCGTAGCTCGGCCCCCACGATGGCCGCGCCGCCCCCTGCCTGCGGGCCCCGCCGCGCCGCCTCCCGACCCTGAGGTCCTGACGGATCCGTCCGAGGCGCCGGACGTTCACCGCCGAGTACAAGAAGCGGATTCTCGAAGAGGCCGATGGGTGCTCGGCTTCCGGCACCGTCGGTGTTCTGCTCCGGCGCGAGGGCCTGTTCTCCTCCCATCTGACGGAATGGCGGCGCCAGCGTGAACAGGCCACGATCGCCGGGCTCGCCCCCAAGAAACGCGGACGCAAGCAGAAGGTCGTCGACGCCATGGCCACCGCGTCGCAGAGCTCGAGCGCGACAAGCTGCGGCTCGAGGAGCGCCTGCGTACGGCCGAGATCATCATCGACGTCCAAAAAAAAGTCTCGCTGCTCCTGGGTGTGCCGTTGAGCGCCCCGAAGAACGAAGGCAACGACTGATGCCCGCCGTCAGCGATCTCTCCCTGGCCATCGGGACGGCCCGTGCCTGCGATGCGCTGGGCCTGGCCCGAGCCTCGTACTACCGCGACCTGCAACCGCAGCCGCCGGCCAGGGAGCGCCCCATCCCTGCTCGCGCACTCAGCGCTGTCGAACGCCAGGTCGTCCTGGACACCCTCCACTGCGAGACCTTCGTCGACAAGGCGCCCGCAGAGGTCTGGGCAACGCTCCTGAACCGGGGCACCTACCTCTGCTCGCCTCGCACGATGTACCGCATCCTCGACGACGAGCAGGAAGTCCGCGAACGCCGCGACCAGCTGCGACACCCCGCCTACAAGAAGCCCGAGCTCCTCGCCCAGGCACCCAACGAGGTCTGGAGCTGGGACATCACGAAGCTGCTCGGCCCGGCCAAGTGGACGTACTTCTACCTCTACGTGATCCTCGACATCTTCAGCCGCTACGTGGTGGGCTGGATGGTCGCCGACCGCGAGTCGGCCTCCTGGCCAGCCAGCTCATCGACCAGACCTGTACCAAGCACTGCATCCCGCCCGGCCAGCTCACCCCTTCACGCCGATCGCGGCACCTCGATGAAGTCCAAGGCCGTGGCACTGCTTCTCTCGGATCTCGGCGTCACGAAGACTCACAGTCGTCCTCACGTCTCCGACGACAATCCCTTCTCCGAGAGCCACTTCCGAACGCTCAAGTACCGTCCCGACTTCCCCAGCCGCTTCGGATCGATCCAGGACGCCCGCCCTTCTGCCTGAGCTTCTTCCCTGGTACAACACCGAACATCGTCACTCTGGCATCGGCCTGCTCACCCCGGATAGCGTCCACTACGGACGCGCAGCAGACCTGCTCAACCAGCGCCAGTCCGTCCTCTCCGACGCCTACCAGGCCCATCCGGAACGCTTCGTCCGCAAGCCGCCGACTCCACCCGCTCTGCCGTCGGCCGCCTGGATCAACCCCCCGAAGAGCGAGCCCGTAGAGAAGGAACCCACTGTTCAGTAAATTCGACCCGTCGCTGTCTCAAAGTCGTTGACACGTCCCGGAGTGCCGGAGTCAGGACGGTCCTCGTAGAAGGTGCCGCCTCCGTCCTCCTCGTACTCCTCGACCCAGTGCCGCGGGATGCGGAAGGTGACGAGACCACCGCGGTAGGTGATTGATTTCATGGGTGTGCCTGAATGAGCTGCCTAACGTCTGGCATCAGCGGCGAGCGGAGCGAGTCCGCTGCATGGTGCGCCCGGCATGGGCGCGGAACAGGAGGTGGAAGTCCTCTTGGGGCCCTGACGGAGGGAACCCAACACCGACGAGGCAGGGGCGTTGTTCAACGAGAGGAGAAGGCGTCCGATGGAAGCCTGAGGTGAAACCCGGCACCGAGCGTAGAGCGAAGCGTCTGTGAGGCTTGTGGCCCGTGGGTGAGCTGACCATCAGCATGCCAGGCCCAGTATCCGTCGGCGGGAACGAGTAGAGACGACGGTGATCCGGGGGAAGTTCCGCGTTCTTACCCGGGGAGACCTCTCGGCCTCCGTGCATCCGATTCGGATGGGCGGTAGTTGTCGAGGACGAAAGGACGAGATGACGAAGGGACGAGAGGAGTCGGATGGTCTCGTTGTACCGCAAAGCCGTCGAAAGGCGGCCTCAACCGTTGGGGCGACCCGACGGGGAGGGAAGGGGACCACGGCCAGAGAAGTGGCAGAGCAGCTTGAACTGATCCTCGAGACAGCCGAGAGCCCGAAAGGGGACGACGGCGGAAGGGACAGGGGCCGACCCCAGCCTCAACCGCGCGCGGTGCCGAAGTCGAGGAGCACGACAGGAAGAGCCCTGACCGCGATGACGATCGAGGAGGTGGCGCGAGAAGAGAACCTGAGGGAGGCGTTTCGGAAAGTGGCGTCGAACGACGGTGCCCCCGGGACCGGACCGGCAGACGGTGGAGCAGGTGCAGCAGCGCCTGGATGCCATCGTGCCGGTGTTGAGCCGCGAACTGACGACGGGGGAATACCGACCGGGAGACATCCGGAGGGTATGGATCCCGAAGACGGGAGGCGGCGAAAGGGGCCTTGGCATCCCGAACGTGATCGATCGGATCGTGCAGCAGGCTGTGGCGCAGGTGCTCAGTCCGCATTACGAGCCGACGTTTCACCCGAGTAGCCATGGTTTCCGGCCGGGCAGGAGCTGTCACACGGCGATCGCCGAAGCGAAGCGGCATCTGGAGGAGGGCTACGGGATCGTGGTGGACCTGGATCTGGACAAGTTCTTCGATCGGGTTCACTGGGAGCGGTTGCTGGCCCGGCTGGGAAGCTGGTGAAAGATGACCGGCTCATCGCCTTGATCCGACGGATGTTGAAAGCGCGAGTGGTGATGCCGGACGGAGTGGTGGTGACGACGGAAGAGGGGACCCCACAGGGCGGGCCGCTCGCCGCTGCTGTCGAACATCGTGCTCGACGAGCTCGACTGGGAGCTTTCGAGACGAGGACACCGCTTCGTGCGCTATGCCGATGACCAGAACATCTATGTTCGCAGTCAGCGGGCAGGCGAAAGGGTGATGGCCAACGTCAGGGACTTCATCGAGCGCAAGCTTCGGCTGAAGGTAAACCTGGCCAAGAGCGCCGTGGCGAAACCAGAGGAGCGGCACTTTCTAGGGTTCCGGCTCAGGCGCGATCCTGAGGACGGGGCCGTGGAGGTGGACTTGTCGAAGCGTTCGAAGGAACGCGTGGACGAGAAGATCCGCCACAAGACGCGACGGAACCGGGGGCAGTCGCTGTGGGCGACGCTGCGGGAGCTGAACGAGTACCTTAAAGGCTGGATCGGGTTCTTCTGGATCGTGACCGGAGAGACAGCGGAACGAACGCTACGAAATCTGGATGCCCACATCAGGCGCCGACTCCGTGCGGTGCTGCTGAAGCACTGGCGGAGCAAGCGCTCGATCGCGCGCCGACTCATCAAGCTCGGGTGTCCACCGAAGAAGGCCTGGCGAACGGTCTACGAGGGGCGACGACGCCTCTGGGACCTGAGCCGAACTGCGGCGGTGCAGAAGAGTCTCCGAAACGAATACTTCGAAAAGCGGGGACTGTTCTCGCTGACGGCATGGCACGGACAGAGGTGGGCACGAGAGCTCGCCCCGGTACAGCTCAATCTGGGGCTGGAACTGGGATAGCTGCGGGGGCGCAAGCCCTGGCACCGGCATAAGGGCTTCGGCCCCGACCCCGGTGTCCCGAAGAGCCGGATGTGAGATCCACAAGTCCGGTTCCGTGGGAGCTGGGGGAGGGCAACCTCCCCTGGCTACCCGACCCGGGGTTAGGCGGCGCCGCGGAAGCGGGACCGAAGGTGGAGTGGGGTGAGGCGCCTGAAGGAACGAGGGGGGATAGCCCCATAGGCGCTGCCTTGGTCTGGGTGGATTGCGGCGCGGAAAGCGTGAGGCCCTGAAGCTGGGCATTTCGAAAGTCCGGTTCGAATGTGTTGGCGCGATGGCCGAATGCGGGTGCGGATGAGTGAGAACGCTGGACGGTGCCCACCCTAAGGGAGGAATGGCGGCCCTGAGACTCGTCGGGAAGACCGAGAGTGATGAAGCCCGAAGAGCCGTTTGTGAACGATCGGATCGTAGAACCGGGGCGCGGAAGCGCTGCCTAACGTCTGGCATCAGCGGCGAGCGCAGCGAGTCCGCTGCATGCCGGGGTTAGGCGACCCGTGCGAAGAGCGACGGACCTTGCCCTGCTGATGCTGAAGGTTCCCATTTCCGGAAAGAGATTAGCTCTATGGGAGCGCCGTTATGGACGATCATCGCGGATCGAACGCCCTCGGAAGGAGCGCCTGGTGGATGGATGATGTTCTGCCCCTCGAGAGCAGCGTCGAGGTCATCGACTTCAAAGGCGACATGAGGAACGGTGCGGATGAGTTCGTGAATGGGGCTGTCTTTCTCGAACCGCATCCACTCGATGCCGTAGGGACTGGCGCTGAAGCCGACGACGAAGAGCCGAACTGCTTGGGGTGGGTTTCGCCGGGATGGGCGACGGTCGTTGGAATGCCAACGTGGTGGTACCGCCACCCGAGCTGAGCCGTGACAGGCGGTGGTTCGTGATCGAGCCTTCGAGTGAAGTGAAGACCGTGCGGGTGGGCTCTGGGGGGATGGGTCTGTCGGGAACGGGTACCTCGTGAAAGAGACGCTGGAGAACGACGGCGCAGGGTCGCCTAACGTCGGGCATCAGTGGCGAGCGAAGCGAGTCCACTGCATGCCGAGGTTAGACCGCAGCAGGGACTGGCGAGTGGGGTTCTGGAATGTGGGTCGCGGGCTGGTCGGCACGCCGGGCGTGGGGAACCGAGGGTGATGGGCAGAGGGAAGCCAGGCGTGGTGTGGATGGTCCCTGTTGAGCGCGCCTTGACGGGACAGCCAGCAAGGGGACGTGCGAGAAGCCGACAGATGGCGCGTCGCGAGATGCAGAAGGCTGCGATCTAACGTCTGGCATCAGCGGCGAGCGCAGCGAGTCCGCTGCATGCCGGGGTTGGGCTCGTGGCGTGGGAGCCTGGGGCCTGAGCTGTGCACTGCCGGTGGTCGGATGGAGTCCGCGCTTGAGCTTCGGCGAGGCCTGCTGAATGACCTGCACTGAGTCGTAGGTGTTCTCGAGCGGGCTGGGGCCCGAGAGTACCTCGAAGTACAGCTGGCCCTGCTGGCTGGTACTCGCACGCGGACTGATGTTCGCGGTGGGCTGGCCGGATCCGGCGAGGCAAGGGCGACACGGAAGTACTGATAGCCGGAGGCGAGTACGGACTCTGCGGGGTGGAAAGAGGAGCTGTGGGCGAACTTCGTCCGGGCGGACCTGGCCGCCAAAGGAAGCGCAGTACCCACCTGAGGGCGACGACGCTATCTGAAACGGTTCGGTACTGGCGCAAGAAGCAAGGGCAAAGGCGAGGATGATCGGGAGGGCACGCTGAAATCTCATACGTATGGCCTCAGTGTGTGCATGCAAGGTCGAGACCATTGTAACCGTCACATGTTTGAGACGAGCCTAACGTCTGGCATCAGGGGCGAGCGCAGCGAGTCCGCTGCATGCCGGGGTTAGGCCGCGCCCGGGAGCTCGGGGATGTGCCTGAAGCGAGTATGTCGGCAAGCGTGACGGTGCGCTGGTGGTGGCGCCACTGGTCCCAGCGCTCGGGAGCTGTCGAGACTGGGCGAGCATGAGGCTCGCGAAGAGAGCGATGCCGAGCGCGAGTGAGTGCAGGGAGGCGCGGCGAAGAGGCCGCGCCAGAGAAAGAGGATGCGCGTGAAGAGCACCATGCCGACAGCCGCGACGACCATGCTGGCGGAGGCGAGACGCAGGCCGGTGCGACGCCAGGTGAGGATTCCGGCGGCGACGAGGGCGAGGACGACGAGAGCGCCGGCAAGGACTTGCGCGTAGGGGTGTGGGCCGAAGTGCATCACCGGAAAGATCGTCAGACCCATCAGTAGCCCGAAACGTGCAAAAGCGGTCATGCAGTTCTCCGTACAGTGATGTTATTGAAGCGGCCTAACGTCTGGCATCAGCGGCGAGCGTAGCGAGTCCGCTGCATGCCGGGGTTAGCCCGGATCAAAAATTTGACGGGACCTTGATGCGGGAGCAACAACGCCTCGATGCAGTCAGGAGGCCCGGCTGAGCGACCGCACCGCGAGGAAGGATGAGCCGATCTTGACGGGGCACCTGTAGAGGAACGCGGACCGGCTGAGGTACAGGGCTATGGCAGCCAGGTACCAAGAATCCCTCTCCGAGGCCGGGAACTTCGCGGTTGTTAGTTGGCTGTACGAGTGGCGGAGCCGAAAGCGCGCGTCTGGAGAGCGACTTCAAGAAGCGCGGGGAGGATAGACGAGTTGTCCCAGGCCCAGAGCCAAGTCTCTGAAACCGTGGAATGCGTACCGACGACCTGAGACGGGCATAGACCATTGGCACGCCGGCATTCGAGAAGGTCAGGAGGCCGGTGGTCTGGTCAAAGTCGAATCGTTCGTAAGTGCCGATCTGCCATTCGGCATGAGCCCAAGCAAGGCGATCGTCGTTGTAGGCGGCTGCAGATGACACGAGCGAGTCGTATGAATGTGGCATATGAGTGAGAAGGGCCTGAGCGGCCTAACGTCTGGCATCAGCGGCGAGCGTAGCGAGTCCGCTGCATGCCGGGGTTAGGCCGCGAGGTTAATGAGAAGCGGGTACCGAGGGTGAAATGACTACGTCAGGCGTGTCGGACTTGGTAGCGGGCCATGAGGCGACCAGGTGACGCCCGTCGACGCATGTCCACTCGAGGCAGATGCGGCCGAAGCAGAGATCCCGGGTGGCGGGGCCGAGTAGCGCGAACAGCTCGGGGTACGACATGCCTTGACGGATGTTGTCGAACTGCGACACGGAGGCCGGGAGATGCTTCAGGGTCGAGGACGATGGTGCCGATACCGACTGGCAACGTGGTGGGTGGACAGACGGGCTGGAAGATGCCGTAGGTGTGGGAGCCGATGACGGCGGGTGCGAAGTGGCCTCGGGCCCTGAAGCGCAGCCGATGAGCGCGGCAAGGAGGAGCACGACGATTCCAGGTGGTGCGTGAATTCGCATGAAAGCTGATTCAAACGCAAGCATAGAGGAGCTGGGTAGCGGCCTAACGTCTGGCATCAGCGGCGAGCGTAGCGAGTCCGCTGCATGCCGGGTTAAACCGCCCGATGAGTGGGGAGGGATGGCGGCTGTCGGCCACCGGGTTCCGAAGGAGGGCCGGGCCGAAAGCAACGCCGCCTTCCACGGCACGAACCCGGGCTGAAGACGAGCGCGATGGACTCATGGGCATGCGCGTGTCCTTACCACGGGAGGCGGCTATGAGGGCAGCGTCTTGTCCCAGAGCGTGCCCCAGCCAGAGATGAGGCCGCGGTCGCCGCAGAGGACGACACCAACTCAATGGCGCGAGTGTGCTGAATGAGTTCGGCCTGGATCTCGCCGACGCAGCGCTGTCTGCCGGGACTACGCCTACAGTTGACGTTCGTGTCTTGAAGGCCTTTGACGGGAGTGCGAGACACCCAGCCCACGATGGAGCCGAGATGGAAAGCCAGGGCGAGGGCCGGTCCCGGGAGGTCGGGAAGGGAGCCGTCGTCGCTCAAGAAGTGCCGCATGTCAGTAACCAAGTGTCAGCCACGGAGGAGGAACGCGGCACGCCGAGAGGCGGCCTAACGTCTGGCATCAGCGGCGAGCGAAGCGGAGTCCGCTGCATGCCGGGGTTAGGCGGCCCGGCTCTTGCCGCCCGATGCTTGAGTGTGGCGGCGACGAGGCGATAGCAACAGCGACGGCGCCCCAGAGCGCGCTGCGCGGCGAAGGGGATGTATCCGGCGCACAGGGGGGAGGATCTGATTGAGAGTGGTTGAGTCCTCCCACAGCGACAAGAGAGGCCACTGGAGCACGGAGAACACGAAGGCGGCAGGCTGTGCGAAGTGGGTGGTGAGTGCCGTCAAACTCGGCGAATCCGAAGCTGACGGCCGCGGAGGAAACGCCGACGGTCGCAAAGAGATGGGCGGCGGTTGCGAGGACGAAGATGCGGGTCTTTCGCATGACCAGATGAGCGACGAGTCTCTTTCAGGAGCGCTGTGGCTGGGAAGGGTTCGGCGGGGCGAGGGACCGGGAGCCGAGGAACCTGGCGGCTCAGCTGGAGCGCTGGGTAGGGCCGCCTAACGTCTGGCATCAGCGGCGAGCGTAGCGAGTCCGCTGCATGCCGGGGTCAGCGATGCCGTGAAAGAGACGACGAGGCGTTGAATGACGGCGACCTCCGAGAGCCCGAGGGGCCGCCGCGGGGAGTGCCCCCCGGGAAAGCGGGCTCCGCGCCAGAGAGGAAATGACTGGCGCGACGGACGGAGAACAGGAGCGCAGAGACGGCGAGGCAAAGAGGGCTGCCCCGCGAGGCGGCGGCCGGAGCAGCCGAAGAACCTGGGGCAGCGAACGGGGGACGGCCTGCGGCGCCGGGTGTGGCAGGGGATGCCGGCAGGAGGAGAAGGATGGCTCCGAGCTCGGGTGGGGACGAAACCATAGGAACTGGCGTTGAGCCGCGAAGGAGGGTGGGATGCAGGAGCACCTCGCGTTGGCGGGTGACGAAGGTGCGTGGCGTACGCGTGCGAAGACGAGGGCGCGCGGGTGCTCCCCCGAAGCGGGCATTGCCAACGTCTGGCATCAGCGGCGAGCGGAGCGAGTCCGTTGCATGGTGCGCCCGGCATGGGCGCGGAACAGGAGGTGGAAGTCCTCTTGGGGCCCTGACGGAGGGAACCCAACACCGACGAGGCAGGGGCGTTGTTCAACGAGAGGGAGAAGTCCGATGGAAGCCTGAGGTGAAACCCGGCACCGAGCGTAGAGCGACCCGTTGTGAGCTTGTGGCCCGTGGGTGAGCTGACCATCAGCAATGCCAGGCCCAGTATCCGTCGGCGGGAACGTGAGTAGAGACGACGGTGATCCGGGGAAGTTCCGCGTTCTTACCCGGGGAGACCTCTCGGCCTCCGTGCATCCGATTCGGATGGGCGGTAGTTGGTCGAGGACGAAAGGATGAGATGACGAAGGGACGGGAGAGTCGGATGGTCTCGTTGTACCGCAAAGCCGTCGAAAGGCGGCCTCAACCGTTGGGGCGACCCGACGGGGGAGGAAGGGGACCACGGCCAGAGAAGTGGCGCCCAGCTTGCACTGATCCTCGAGACAGCCGAGAGCCCGAAAGGGGACGACGGCGGAAGGGACAGGGGCCGACCCCAGCCTTACCCGCGCGCGGCCGAAGTCGAGGAGCACGACAGGAAGAGCCCTGACCGCGATGACTATCGAGGAGGCGGCGCGAGAAGAGAACCTGAGGGCAGCGTTTCGGAAAGTGGCGTCGAACGACGGTGCCGCGGGACCGGACCGGCAGACGGTGGAGCAGGTCAGCAGCGCCTGGATGCCATCGTGCCGGTGTTGAGCCGCGAATTGACGACGGGGAATACCGACCGGGAGACATCCGGAGGGTATGGATCCCGAAGACGGGAGGCGGCGAAAGGCCTGGCATCCCGAACGTGATCGATCGGATCGTGCAGCAGGCTGTGGCGCAGGTGCTCAGTCCGCATTACGAGCCACGTTTCACCCCGAGTAGCCATGGTTTCCGGCCGGGCAGGAGCTGTCACACGGCGATCGCCGAAGCGAAGCGGCATCTGGAGGAGGGCTACGGGATCGTGGTGGACCTGGATCTGGACAAGTTCTTCGATCGGGTTCACTGGGAGCGGTTGCTCGTCCGGCTGGGGAAGCTGGTGAAAGATGACCGGCTCATCGCCTTGATCCGACGGATGTTGAAAGCGCGAGTGGTGATGCCGGACGGAGTGGTGGTGACGACGGAAGAGGGGACCCCACAGGGCGGGCCGCTCTCAGCCCTGCTGTCGAACAATCGTGCTCGACGAGCTCGACTGGGAGCTTTCGAGACGAGGACACCGCTCGTGCGCTATGCCGATGACCAGAACATCTATGTTCGCAAGTCAGCGGGCAGGCGAAAGGGTGATGGCCAACGTCAGGGACTTCATCGAGCGCAAGCTTCGGCTGAAGGTAAACCTGTCCAAGAGCGCCGTGGCGAAACTCGGAGGAGCGGCACTTTCTAGGGTTCCGGCTCCAGGCGCGATCCTGAGGACGGGGCCGTGGAGGTGGACTTGTCGAAGCGTTCGGAAGGAACGCGTGGACCAGAAGATCCGCCACAAGACGCGACGGAACGGGGGCAGTCGCTGTGGGCGACGCTGCCGGGGAGCTGAACGAGTACCTTAAAGGCTGGATCGGGTTCTTCTGGATCGTGACCGGAGAGACAGCGGAACGAACGCTGCGAAATCTGGATGCCCGCATCAGGCGCCGACTCCGTGCGGTGCTGCTGAAGCACTGGCGGAGCAAGCGCTCGATCGCGCGCCGACTCATCGCTCGGGTGTCCACCGAAGAAGGCCTGGCGGACGGTCTACGAGGGGCGACGACGCCTCTGGGACCTGAGCCGAACTGCGGCGGTGCAGAAGAGTCTCCGAAACGAATACTTCAAGAAAAGCGGGGACTGTTCTCGCTGACGGCATGGCACGGACAGAGGTGGGCTCGAGCTCGCCCCGGTACAGCTCAATCTGGGGCTGGAACTGGGATAGCTGCGGGGGCGCAAGCCCTGGCACCGGCATAAGGGCTTCCGGCCCCGACCCCTGGTGTCCCGGGAAGGGAGCCGGATGTGAGATCCACAAGTCCGGTTCCGTGGGAGCTGGGGGGCAACCTCCTGGCTACCCGACCTGGGTTCAAGGCTAGGCCGCGTGTGGAGAGTGGGGTCCGGCGGCGGTGAAGGAATGCGGGTTCGTGTTTCCGGAACCACCGGACGGGTGAACACGATAGTGGCTCCGGCAGAAGCCCCAGGAGAATGAAATGAGCCGGGGTGCGACCGAGACGTGACAGGTGAGCACTCGCTGCCTAGAGTGCCGACCAGCCACAAGCCGGACAGAACCGGGCCTGAGGGGTGCGAAGGGGCTTGCCGCAAACGACGCACGGCCTCTGTGCCAACGTGCGTGAGACACCGACCCCCCTGGTAATTACTGTAGAACGAGGGCGGGGAGAGATGATGAATGAGCAAGGTACAGAGACACCTCCCCAGGGCCGTGCCCGACCCCGTCGTGGGGGCCGAGCGGAGCGTAGGCGACCGGAGGGAGCCGGAGCGTAGCTCGGCCCCCACGACGGCCGCGCCGCCCCCCCTGCCTGCGGGCCCCGCCGCGCCGCCTCCCGACCCTGAGGTCCTGACGGATCGTCCGAGGCGCCGGACGTTCACCGCCGAGTACAAGAAGCGGATTCTCGAAGAGGCCGATGGGTGCTCGGCTTCCGGCACCGTCGGTGTTCTGCTCCGGCGCGAGGGCCTGTTCTCCTCCCATCTGACGGAATGGCGGCGCCAGCGTGAACAGGCCACGATCGCCGGGCTCGCCCCCAAGAAACGCGGACGCAAGCAGAAGGTCGTCGACGCCATGGCCACCCGCGTCGCAGAGCTCGAGCGCGACAAGCTGCGGCTCGAGGAGCGCCTGCGTACGGCCGAGATCATCATCGACGTCCAAAAAAAAGTCTCGCTGCTCCTGGGTGTGCCGTTGAGCGCCCCGAAGAACGAAGGCAACGACTGATGCCCGCCGTCAGCGATCTCTCCCTGGCCATCGGGACGGCCCGTGCCTGCGATGCGCTGGGCCTGGCCCGAGCCTCGTACTACCGCGACCTGCAACCGCAGCCGCCGGCCAGGGAGCGCCCCATCCCTGCTCGCGCACTCAGCGCTGTCGAACGCCAGGTCGTCCTGGACACCCTCCACTGCGAGACCTTCGTCGACAAGGCGCCCGCAGAGGTCTGGGCAACGCTCCTGGACCAGGGCACCTACCTCTGCTCGCCTCGCACGATGTACCGCATCCTCGACGACGAGCAGGAAGTCCGCGAACGCCGCGACCAGCTGCGACACCCCGCCTACAAGAAGCCCGAGCTCCTCGCCCAGGCACCCAACGAGGTCTGGAGCTGGGACATCACGAAGCTGCTCGGCCCGGCCAAGTGGACGTACTTCTACCTCTACGTGATCCTCGACATCTTCAGCCGCTACGTGGTGGGCTGGATGGTCGCCGACCGCGAGTCGGCCTCCCTGGCCAGCCAGCTCATCGACCAGACCTGTACCAAGCACTGCATCCCGCCCGGCCAGCTCACCCTTCACGCCGATCGCGGCACCTCGATGAAGTCCAAGGCCGTGGCACTGCTTCTCTCGGATCTCGGCGTCACGAAGACTCACAGTCGTCCTCACGTCTCCGACGACAATCCCTTCTCCGAGAGCCACTTCCGAACGCTCAAGTACCGTCCCGACTTCCCCAGCCGCTTCGGATCGATCCAGGACGCCCGCTCCTTCTGCCTGAGCTTCTTCCCCTGGTACAACACCGAACATCGTCACTCTGGCATCGGCCTGCTCACCCCGGATAGCGTCCACTACGGACGCGCAGCAGACCTGCTCAACCAGCGCCAGTCCGTCCTCTCCGACGCCTACCAGGCCCATCCGGAACGCTTCGTCCGCAAGCCGCCGACTCCACCCGCTCTGCCGTCGGCCGCCTGGATCAACCCCCCGAAGAGCGAGCCCGTAGAGAAGGAACCCACTGTTCAGTAAATTCGACCCGTCGCTGTCTCAAAGTCGTTGACACGTCCCGCGCCGGCTGTAGCCGAGGACCATCGTGAAGACGTGGATCCGCACCTTCTCCCCGCCGATCGTCACGGCCGTCGAGCCCCAGTCCACCTGGGCCTGCTGGCCCGGGTCCGTCTCGAAGCGCACGACGGCCTCCGGCGCCCGTGCCACGACTTCCGAAGCGGTGCCACGTACCGCGCAACCGTCGCGTAGTGCCCCGACCACCCCTTCTCCCGAAGCTCCCGCTCGAGCACCTTTCCGTTGAAGCCCACCTCGGGGCCCCGGCCCTCCAGGAAACCCCGATGCGGGTCCAAGCCCCGCTCGGCGATCTCCCGGCAGCGTCGTCGCCACTCCTTCTTCAGCCACTTCCGGACGGTCTTGATGTCCACATCCAGCTGTCGGGCGATCGCCTTCTTCGACACCCCCCTGGCGTGGAGTTCTCGGATCGCTCCCCACTCTGTTTCCCGGATCAACGGCTCCTCCGCGACGCCCACGGGCGTCCCGGGCGGAATCGTCAGCCCTGTCGCGCTTATAGTCGTTTCCATCCCTTTTCCTCCCTGTCAGGAGAGGGGGGAATTTCAGACGCGAACATGGGGGGATTTTCGGGAGCGAGCTGACAGCTCCGCGTCCGCTCGACACGAACCCGATCCAATCGGACCGGAACCGTCTCCTCCGTCGGTCGCTCCTCGAACAGCTCTTGCTGTCGGCCCCGTCCAGTGATCCGACACGCCAGCTCTTGCGCCCGCGCCCTGCCGGCGGCATTCAACTCGCCCAGCTGCGCCACCGTCTCCTGCATGACCTTGCGGCCCCGGCGCACCGAACGCACGAGACGCCAATACGTATGCGTCTTTCCGTCCTTGCGTACCTTCGATTGGCGCAGATACATGCGGCGTCGTCCGAACAAGTGATCTCACGCCGCATCCCGCCCGATCAAGGGGGTAGGTTGGCACTACACGCACCTTTTCAAGCTCCCTCACGCAGACGCAGTCACTTACAGCCGCTTACCCCTTAGAAACTCCTTCTGTGGGACCCGAACTGCGGAAGTCGGGTTAGGCCACGGTGGGCAGGTCTGCCGCATATTCTTGACGCGTAGTAACGGTATCCGTTACTACACCGTCGCGTGGTCCGCTCCTTCCGCGAACCCGACACGGAAGCGCTCTTTCAACGTCGCCGCTCGCGTCGTCTGCCCGGCAGCCTTCAACGCGTTGCGCTTCGGAAACTCGTCATCCTCGATGCGGCTGACTCCCTCGCCGACCTGCGCGTACCGCCCGGGAATCGCCTCGAACCTTTCAAGGGCGATCGTGCTGGCCAGCACAGCATCCGCATCAACGATCAGTGGCGCATCTGCTTCGTCTGGCGCGCCACCGATGCCTTCGACGTCGAAATCGTCGACTACCACTCGTAGGTGACCGCCGTGACAAAGCTCGCACCCATCCATCCCGGCGAGGTTCTCCTGGCCGAGTTCTTGGAACCGCACGGACTCAGCCAGTACCGTCTGGCCAAGGATCTTCGCGTCCCGGCCCGTCGTGTCAACGGGATCGTCCTCGGCAAGCGTGGCATCACCGCAGACACCGCTCTTCGGCTTTCGCGGTATTTCGGCACTTCCGAGCGCTTCTGGCTAAACCTCCAGGTTCGGTTCGAACTCGAGACCGAGCGCGACCGCACCGGGGCACGAATCGCTCATGAGGTTCCGGTCCTGTCGAAAGCCAGTTGAGCCGTGCCCTAACCCAGCTTGCACCGGACTCGCTTCGCTCGCCGCTGATGCCACGGGTAGACCTCGAGGGCGTTCAGTAGATACGGTTCCCGTGCATTCGAACATCGTCAGCGCTGCCACATCCGAAGCTCGCCTGTACTCATCGTCGGCGGGCCGGCACCTGGTGTTGGTCGTGCCCGAAGGACCAACTCCCTCCGCGACGTGACGCAGAAGGCGATCTGCCACCTGCGCTTCATCGCCTCTCTGATTCACAGATTCTGATCTCCGGGGGAGAAACCGGGAGTGTTAAAATCCCACGAAGTCTACGACGCTGTGGCTCAGCGGCAGATGGAGGTTGATATGGCTCTGACTTTGGAACAGATCTGGGCGTTCATTTCGACTTTATGGTACAGCCCCACACCATTGGGAACGGGTGAGGGAGCGGTAGCGGTGGAGGCCGGTGTCGAGTTATCCAAGAGCGATTTCTCGGGAAATCAGCTGGTCAATTATCTCACGGCTGTGGCCATCGACACCTGGAACACCCAGGAGGTGATCAGGATCGCTGAGGTGTTGCTTGCGGCCTGGAACTCCTCTGGGAAAGGCAATGATGTGGCTTCGGCAGTGCAGTTCGTGCAGCGGCACCAGGCCGAGTTCGACTATCTCAAAAAGAATGCCAATCCGACACGCTTGTTCAGCTGGGGCAAGTAGTCGCCGGGTGTCTTCATAGTAGAGGATGGTCCGGGGGTGCCGCAGCGCGTTACTCCCGGTCCGTACCTGCCGGCCAAGCCCGGGAGAGCCGCGGGCCGAGGCTGGAGGGAAAGGGCTGGAATCCCGAGGAGAGTTCGGGCGCGTCCAGCGCTCGGCTCCCGAGGAAGGACCGATGTCGCGACCACTACGCGTCGCGTACGAAGGTGCCGGGTACCACGTGATGGGTCGTCGGCGGGAGCGTGGGGCGACCGTTAGACGCCTGAAGTAGCGTAGCCTCTTTCGCCGCCATTCCGCCCGCTCGGGTCCTCTCATATCACCGCAAAAACAGGCAGTCGTGCCACGGCGCCCTCACTTCTTGCGCCCCCTTCTCGCGCTATGCCTTGCCTCTTGCGGTCCGGCCGGTCCGTTTCGACAGCCCACCACCGAGCAACGCCTCCCGTCTGGCAAGACCGTGAAGGTCACATCATGCCTGCTGGTCTGGGGCGTCGACCAGGACCACAGTCTGCCCATCGGCGTCAAGGATGGCTCCATCTGCGTGGAAGGCACGGAGTGGCCCGCTCCGCCGAGGAGCTCCGGTACCGGCATATGATTGGCGACGGCCTCGCGGAGGGGTTTTGTGAATGCCATAGGTAGTCCCGGAAGGAGCAGACCGGCGAAGGTCTGCCCAGCCCTCTCCCCGCAGTCGTAGAAGGCCGCAGGTACCGGCCTACCGAAAGGCAGGAGATGAGTAGATCGATCGTTTCCGGCAGGTCACGCTATGTCCTCGGTGCTCTCGTGGCCGTTCTGCTGTGCGTCCTGGGCTGGGGATTCCTGCAGCGCTCACCCGCGCCGGAACCGGTGGCGAACGGCCGACCGAGGCCCCGGTTCAAGGGTCCGACGCCAGTTCCGCCTCCGATCCTCACCGTGCCGCCTGCGGAGATGCGCGACGTCGTCGAGGCCGACTCGCTGCTGAAGCCCGACCGACGGCTCCTCCTCGCCTTCGAGGAGGTCGCAGCCCGGGCCGGTGGGAAGGACGTGACGGCGAGCGTCGCGGCGCTCCGGCGTCGCTGGACGGTGAACGTCGGGAGCTCCCCCGCGGCCACCCTCTCGGCGATTCCCGGGTTCGTCGAGACGCTCGACGCGCTCCGGATCGTGGCGTCCGGGGCTCGGCGCGCAGGTGCCGGCAGGCCGCTCGCACCGGCAGAGGCAGCTCGGCTTCGGAACCTCGCATCTGATCCGTTCGGCGACGGACCCATCCAGGCTCTCGAGAAGATCGATCGTCTCTGGACGTCGGGGACGGACAAAGGCGCGCTTCTCGACCTCGCCTCGATTGCGTACGGCACTCTCGAGATGCAGGTCACGGATACCCTCGAGATGGCGGACCTGATTCCGGGCCGAGCGCTGGCACTCCTCGCGATGGCGGAAGCGGCGTCTCAGAAACGGTTTCCCGAGCGCGAGGCGACCCTCGCGTATTTCATGGGATACACGCGAGAGGCGCGGCTCATCGCCGCCGGCCTCCCGGCGGGGAGTATCCAGAGGCTCTTCCTGGAAGAGGATGACGCGGCCCTGGAGGCCTTGGCCGGGCAGAGTGCCGCGTCTCCCGAGTGTCGTTACTTGCACCTCCTCCGGAAGGGCTCGCGGGGCACGCTCGCGGAGGTGGACTCCTCGTTGGCGAAGATCCACCCAAACGGGCTGGATCACTCCGCCGTCCTCGCGATTCGCCTGCAAGCCTGGAACAGGCCCTTCGGCTCGGACGTAGAGACGAACGGGCTGCTTCTCAAGATCGTCCTCCACGAAGCTGGCGTCCCGGAACCGCTCGAGGGAACGGGTCTTCTCGCGCTCTTCGAGAGGGCGCAGGCCTCGCGTCAGCGCCGGCCAGGCACATTCCTCGACAGCGCCGCGGCCGAAGGTCGCCAGCGCGCGATCTTCTACTCGGCGCTCGAGGGTCTCGGGCGCTTCTATCTCGACAACCTCTCCTCCGGCCCGGCCGCCGCCGAATTCGCAGCTTCGCTGGAGGGCGGCGACCCAGGGCCCGGCGCGGAGTTCCAGAGGTGGTTCAGAAACCTCTCCGCCTTCAAGAACGGGACCCTCCCGGTGAGTGCGCTGGCCGCCGACCTGACCACTCTTCCGAGCCTGGGCCAGGCTGCCATTCGGAGGACCGGCCGAACGGTCAACGACGCCCTGCCCACGGACACTCCCGATAGACCGGCAGTCGCTCGGGCGCTGGTGAGCATCCTCGACAGTCGCCCCGCGAATGGCGAGCTCTTCGGAACGATCTGTCTTCAGACGCTCCTGGATCCGCTCGGGGCTCGCGACTACTACCGAGCGTTCCCGAGCTCCTCTCGTACAGGCCATGGGCCCTGGCTCGCTCACTCTTCGGGCGACGTCGCCAGCCTTCATGCCGTCGCTGCGGACGCCGGGGCGGACCCCTGGATGAGGGCCCAGTCGCTCGACTACCTCGTGCAACGGGGCGTCCTCCAAGGGGACGAGCTGCGCGCGATGGCCCTCGACGTCCTCGGTCGCGCCGACGAGAGCGGTTCGGACATGACCGCCCTCCGCCTGCTCTACGATCAGGGCTATCTGGCCGAGGCCGAGTCCTATCTGCGGCGCTGGCTCGCCTCTCACCCGGAAGCGGAGCCGCTCGCCAAGGCCCTCTACGCCTCGCGACTCTCACACGTTCTCTTCCTGGAGGGCCGTTTTCCGGAAGCGTGGGCTGCGATCGAGCCGCACACTGAGACGTGGATGTCCGCGGCGTTGTGGGCCGGTGCCGAGGCGCTCGAAGGGCTCGGACGGCACGCCGAGGCCCTGAACATGGCTCGCGCCGAGGTCGAGAGGTACCCGGACAGCAGCGCGTCGCGGGTGGACCTCGCGGGGATCCTATGGCGCCAGGAGGAGTACGAGGAGGCCGCGAAGACGCTGGCCGATCCACAACGGCCTCTTTCCGCAGAGGTGGCGCGCGAGGTCTTCCCGAGGCGGTTCTATTCCGCGTTCGCGCAGGCGAAGCCAAGGGCACGGCGGAAGGCCATCGAGGCAATGGTGCAGGCGCGCCTGAACGACTGGTACCTCTTCGACCTCGCGCAGCCCTTCGCCAGCGCGAAGCGCTTCGATGTCGCGGTCGAGGTCCTGGAAGCGATCCTCGAGCCGCATGACGCGACCATGGATCCCCTCCTGCGTGCGTACCGGTATCGGAAGCTCGATAAGGGAGGAGAGTACGCGGCGGACTGGTTCCGCAGAAAGGTCCTGTCTGGCCCGAACAACTCGTGGGTGGCCTATTCCGCGTTCGACAACCGCCAGTTCGAGCTCCTGTGGCTCGTGCCCGACAACGACGGACATTGGCTCCTGCGTGCGGAGGCCGCTGCGTTGCAGGGTGGCGTCTCGGGTGAACACCGGGACCGGCTCCTGGCTCATTTCCGTGATCCGAAGACTCCGGCGCCCTACGCGATCTACGGGCTCTTCTTGATGGGCGAGGCGTCGGAGGAGAAGCTCCTCGAGGTGGCGACGACTGCGGATCGCCGCTGTGAAGTGGCCCTCATGATGGGAATCCGGGCCGCCGGGGAAAAACGCCTCGCGGACTCCTCCGCCTGGCTCCGTGCCTCCCTGAAGACCTGCCAGTCCAGAAATTCTGCTTACAACCGTGCCGCGGGGCTTCTGAAGCGGTGGGACACGCAGCGCTTCGGCGTGCCGGGCGGTGCCGACATCCCGTGAAGAGGGAAGAGGGGAGCCGGATTCGCGGCTACGGAAGCGGCGCCGCCTTCTCGACGGACCGCGCGCCACGCAACCGGCCGTACGCGCAACTCGCTGCTCCGCCGAGAGCATGGAGACACCGGCCGACTCAGAAGCGGTGGGCACCTCGATGCCGGGCATGCCCGGACGCCCAAGGCCTAACCCGGCATGCAGCGGACTCGCTTCGCTCGCCGCTGATGCCACGGTTGAACGTGGCGGGCTGACACCTTGCGCACTTCCTCGCTTCTCATAGCAGCGGCCGCAGTCACACTCACCCTGGCTGTGGGCATGGAGCGGTGCAGTCCGCCCTCCCGGACTGCTGCCGTTACCGTGTATTCGCCTTTCGAACAACGAAAGGCCGCCGCCCTACGCGACGCTCTGGGGCCACTCGACGACCTCGTTCCCACCAGCCTTCGCGCGGCACTCACGGTTGAGGGTGGCACTCGCCCGATGCCGGAGCCCGGCCCCAGTGACTGGCTCAGTTCTCACCACGAGCCCGGTCAGACGTACTCGCAGTTCCTATCCGCTCGGCGCAACCGTCCGGATCGGGTCCGAAAGGTCATCTACCTTCAACCCATCGGAGAGTTCACCGGCCCTGACGCGCCCCCCATGGAGTTCCTGCGGCGCTTCGCCCAAGCGTACTTTGGCGTAGAGGTCACCGTTCAGTCGGCGGCGCCGCTGTGTCGCGACGAAATCACCGAGCGCCCGGCCACTTCAAGGACGCCGCGCCAGCTCCTAACGACTGACCTCCTCAAGGTGCTGTCGCGAGAGCTCCCACCAGACGCCTTCTGTCGGCTCGGCCTAACGATGGAGGACCTCTACGCTGGCAACGACTGGAACTTCGTCTTCGGGCAAGCGACACTGTCGGCCCGTGTCGGGGTCTACAGTTTTGCCCGCTACTCCCCGCAGGCCGCTGGCGTGTCGATGCCTGGCACGGCCACGCCACTGCTGCGGGGCTGCAAGGTCCTCGCACACGAGACCGGACACATGTTCGGTATTCTTCACTGCGTCTACTACGCGTGTCTCATGAACGGTTCGAACCATTTGGCGGAGCTCGACGCTCAGCCTCTTCATCTCTGCCCGGTCTGTCTCCGCAAGCTCCAGAACGCGACTCGCTTCAACGCCCTCGACCGGTACCGGCAGCTCGAAGGGCTCTGCCGTGAAGGCGGCTTCGCCGACGAGGGTGCCTGGCTCAAGTCGCAGGTCCGCGCTATCGAAGCGGCTGCGGCCAAACACCCTGCTGGCCCCGTCTAGCCCGGCATGCATCGGACTCGCTACGCTCGCCGCTGACGCCCACGGTTAGGTCGCCATTAGGATCAGCCCATGCCTGACTACGGCTTCGCACGCACCTACGGCGTTGAACTCCTCTGCACCAGACCGCCGACGATCTCGAAGCGGCAACTCCTGGCAGCCCTCCGATCCCGGTGTCCTGGCGCCACTCCGCTGGATCGAGACGCCGAGAGCGGCGTCCTCGCCTTCGTACATGAGGATCACCCGATTCAACTCTCGGATGCCCGGATTGCCGCGCAGACCTTCATCGCCGTCGCCGACAAGCCTCTGGCGCCGCAGCCCCTGGCTGAGTCTGTGCAGCAATCCTGGACCTTCCCTGGCGCTGCCGCGGCTCTCCACCGCAGTCACGCTACAGTCGTCGTCACGGACCTCATGTCCTCTGCCCTGGAATACAAGGCTCGCCTCCACCTCTTCCAGCGGGCGCTCCTGGGAGTTCTCGAAGTAATACCGTGCGAGGCCATTCACTGGCGGCCGTCGCTGCGTCTCGTGGACCCCCTCGCCTTTGCCGAGGCTGGCAGCGGCCCCCCGTCAGGTCTGTTCTTCGCGGGTGCGCTAAACGTGCGCCTCTTCAACATTCAAGGCCGGGAGGAAGAGACCGTCATGGACACACTTGGCCTTGCTGCCCTCGGGCTGCCTGATCTTCAGTGCCACTTTCATGGTCTCGAGGTCAATGAAGTGGCCGGGCTCCTCTACAACACGGCCTGGTACGTCTTCGAGAATGGCGACGTCATCGAAGACGGCCAGACCGTGGACGGAGTCGACGGACATCGGTGGCGCTGTCAACACGAGGTCGCTCTCGTGCCACCGGAGCGAGAAGTCCTCGACATCAACCCCGGGCCACGATACGCAGCGGGGCCAAGGGAGCCGGGCGCGGCCTGACCTGGCTTTCAGCGACCTTCGCTTGGCTCGCCGCTGATGCATCAGTCAGTCGGCCACGCCGTCACCTCGGGTGGTCGGCGCATCTGGCATGCACCATGCGAACGCTCTCCAGAACACCGACCTGATGGCCTCGGCAGCGCCTCGAGGATCTGAAGGTCGAAGGAGGCACTCGTGAGGCTCCCTTCCACCGGAGTTCTACGTCTCGCGCGCGCACATCGCCTAACGACAGGCAGAGGAGCTCCATTGCGTTTCGCAGATCGGCCACTCGTACTGCTCGTTCTATTCACGACCTTCCTCGCCTGCAGGAGTACGGCGCCATGCTCGGCTCACGGCTGTGTCGAGATTGAAGTCCGCAAGGCCGTCAGCACCTGCCCGTTCGGCGACATCGCCGTGGCCATTAACAGAGACTCCGTCCCCCACACGGTCGTGGCCCGAGACGACTCACACCCAGGATGGGGGGCTCCCCACTTCCTGGCTCCTGGCGGCTATTTCGAGCTCGGTTGCGCCAGTCTCGGTCCAGAGCCGGACGCCTCTATGAGGGGCTCGGAATCCACGTCCTCGCCACTCGTGCGACACGTTCGATGGGAACTCAAGGAGGTCCCATAGCCCCGAGCACTCGTCCACGTTGCGCTTCTTCCGGCACCCTCTCCATTCTCATGCACCTCCGAGCTGCCGGGCGAGCCTGACCATCGCCTAACCCGCATGCAGGGGACTCGCTGCGCTCGCCGCTGATGCCCCGGTTAGGCGCTCACGCCATACTCGCTGATCTTGCTGTCATACGGAGACGATCCATGGAACGAACGCTTACAGGCAGGCGCGTGCTCATCACCCAGGCGACAGAGTTCATGGGACCAGTGCTTTGCGACGTCTTCGCGCAGCAGGGTGCCGAAGTCGTTGCCAGCGCCGAAGCACTCCTCGCTCCAAGCGCGCCCGAGCGCGTCGTCTCCGACGCCGGCCGAATCGACGTGCTCGTTGCCAACCTCGCGCTCAAAGCGCCATCCACGCCTGCGGTAGACGTCACGGAAGCCGAGTGGAGGCAGGTGTTCGCCGCCCTCGTGGATCCGCTCCCGCGGCTGCTCGCTGCCGCTCTCCCCGGCATGATCGCCAGGCGCCAGGGAAAAGTCCTCGTGATTGGCAGCGCCTCCGGCCTGCGCGGAATGAAGAGAGCCTCGTCCTACAGTGCGGCACGTGGCGCCCAGTTGGCCTACGTTCAAGCCGTCGGCGTAGAGATGGCGCCGCACAACGTTCAGGTCAATGCCATAGCCCAGAACTTCGTGGACAATCCGACGTATTTTCCTGCCGAGGTCCAGGAGAATCCTCGGTTCCAGGAGCGCCTGGCGCGCGAGGTGCCGCTCGGCCGCCTCGTCTCCGCTCGCGAGGACGCACTCTTCGCGGCATACCTGTGCAGCAATGCAGCGGACTGCTTCGTCGGCCAGGTGTTCCCGGTCTGCGGTGGCTGGATCGCGCGTTGACGAAGCCAGTCCATCGCATCACATGCAGCGGACTCGCTACGCTCGCCGCTGACGCCCACGGTTAGATGTCTTCTTCGCAGGAGGAGCGCTCATGAAGCGTCTCGCACGTCTCTCCCTCGCTGCCCTCGTCGGTACTGCGGCGTTCGCGTCCTGCGCCAAGGCGCCCGAGGCCGACCCTGGTAGTCAGGCTGCTCAACGCCTTCCTGTCAGGCCCGGGTGGCTCGAGGGAAAGGCTCAGTTCCACCGTTCATTGGCCGCGCCTACCTTTGGAGTCTCGGTTCGCCTTCGCGGTTCCGACTTCCCAGCCATCGACACGGCTCTCGGCGTCAACAACCCCTGCTTCTCCCTGGCCTTTGTCCAGAAGTGCTCCAACGGCGTATCCGCGCCCGCACGCCCCAATCTGTCTCTCGTTTCTCGTGGCCGCGCCACCACCCTCGACGTTCCCATCTGGTGCCCGTCGGTCGGCACGGCCTTCGCCTGGAGTGCCGAGTTCACCGACTACCGTCGCATCGTCGGGCACCCCGGCACGCAGTTTCAGCCCCTGATGCGCTGCGAGGGCCTTGCGTCTGGCGCGGTCTTTCTCTTTCCGTCCGGCCTTCGTTCCGAGGCCTCGACTCTCGCTCGTCCCGGTATCCCCCTCGAGGGACTTCAGCTGACAGACTGGGTAACCCTCTAGGGCGCCATCTGACCCGGCATGCAGCGGCCTCGCTACCCTCGCCGCTGATGTCACGGCCAGGGCTTTGCCCGGAGGAGACGAACATGCCTGAATCACGCGATCAGGTCTGCCCTATCACTCTCGCCGGTCCGCTCGACAATCGGATCCGACGGTGGCTTCAAAGCCCTCGCCGCCTTCTCGCGCCCTACGTGCGAGAGGGCATCACCGCTCTCGACTTCGGTTGTGGTCCCGGGTTCTTCACTCTGGAGCTCGCGCGCCTCGTCGGTTCGTCCGGTCGCGTCATCGCGGTCGACCTGCAACCCGCCATGCTCGAGAGAGTCCGCGTCAAAGCTCACGGCACCGAGCTCGAATCCCGCCTCACGCTTCACCAGTGCCAGCCGAATCGAATCGGCCTCTCGACGCCCGTGGACTTCGCGCTCGCGTTCTACGTTCTTCATGAACTCCCCGATCCCGCGGCATTCCTCACCGAGCTTCGGCCTCTCCTAACCTCACACGGCCAGCTCTTCATCGTCGAACCGCCCTTCCACGTTTCCAAGGCCGCTTTCGAAGCCACCATTCAGCACGCTCATCGGGCAGGTTTCCGCCTCATCGCCCGACCCCGTATCCGCTTCAACAAGGCCGCTCTCTTCGGGGTCGGCTGACCGCCCTCCGCCAGTCTGCTCGACCAAATACAGCGGCCCCGGGGGCATTGCGGTCGGGCCTGACTTCGATCGATCGCCGCGGGTACGGACGGCAGTCTCTGGCTCCCCGCTGGAGACGAAATCTACCGGATGACTCCCGGAGGCGCCCTTTCATCGTTGACCGCGGCGGCCTGCCAGACCGCGAGGCAGCGGACTCGCGGCAGCCGTTCTCTCCTTTCCCTCATCGCCATCCGGGTCGGGGTGTCCCGCGAACCGTGGTAGGTTTCTGATAGAGCCAAGGAAGCGAAACGGGATCGAAGGAGGGGACCATGGTGCTTCGGAGAGTCTGTCTGAGAGCGTCCGTCCTGCTCGCCTTCGCCGCGCTGACGGCAGGCGAGGCCGCTGCACAGGTGGGGGGCCAGCCGGGCAAGGAGCCGGCTGCCGCGCCGCCCGCGGAGGTGAGCGTCCTGCCTCTCGCCGGGGGCGGCAACGGGGCGCCCGGCGGGGTGGTGAAGCCGGCACGGGCCGTCACGGCCGGGCTCGGAACCCGGGCGACGACGGGCCAGAGCTTCGTCGAGGAGGTCGAGCCGAACGAGACGGCGGTGGCCGCCACCCCGGCGGGCGGCACGGACGTCGTCTTCCGCGGACACGTGTTTCCCGTTGGAGACGTGGATGTCTACTCGTTCTCCGGGACCGCCGGGGACAAGGTGTACGCGGCGACGATGACGTCGGCCAGCCCGTCCAGCCTCGACACCACGTTGACGCTGCTCGGCTCGGACGGGACGACGGTGATAGAAACAGATCTCGACGACGGCTCGCTCGGCAGCACCTCCTCGAGCATCGCCGGGGCGACGCTTCCGGCCAGCGGGACTTACTACCTCCGCGTGATCCAGGCCGCCGGGACCTCCACGGTTCGACCGTACCACCTCCACCTCAAGGTCCAGACGGGCTCGCCGGGGGTGGAGACCGAGCCGAACAACGACACGGCGACCGCGACGCCCCTGCCCGGGTCGGGCTGGGTCAGCGGGGTCATCGGGGTCGCCGGCGACGTCGACTACTACTCGGTGGCGCTGAACGCCGGGGACACGGTCTTCCTCTCCCTCGACCTCGACCCCGAGAGGAACTCCACGACCTGGAACGGCAGGGTGGGCCTTTCGGCGTTCGGCTCCCCCTCCAGCATCCTCGTGGTCAACGACGCCTCGGTCACGAGCCCGAACTCGGAGGCCCTCTTCCTCACCGTCAAGGACGCCGGCACCTACCACGTCTACGTCGACGCTCCGGCGGGGACCCCCGACGCCACCTTCACCTACGGCCTCTCGGTGGGCGTGAGGCCCGCGGGGGCCGCCTGCACCACGACCACTAGCGCGGACGTCCCGAAGCCGATCCCCGACGTCGGGTCGGTGACGTCGACCCTCTCGGTTCCCGCGGGCACGCGGATCGCCTCGCTCGCCGTCGTCCTCGACCTGACACACGCGAACATGCCCGACGTCGACGTCACGCTGACCTCACCGGACGGCAACGTGGTGGCCCTCTTCACGGACGTCGGCGCGGCCGCGCAGCCTGCGATGTCGCTCCGGATCGACGACGCCGCCGCCCTGCCGATCGGGAACTTCACGATCGTCTCGGGCCTCGTCTTCCAGCCGGAGTCGGCCTACCGGACGGGCTGGTTCGAAGGCATGGACGCTGGCGGGACCTGGACGCTGACCGTCTACGACGACACCGCCGCGAACACGGGGACCCTGACGGGCTGGGGTCTCGTGATCTGCCCGGAGCCGGCCCTGGCGGGCTGCGGCGCCGGGACGCCGACGACCCTCTTCACGACGGACTTCGAGACCGGCGACGCGGGCTTCACCCACGCGGGGACCGCCGACACCTGGGCCCGCGGGACGCCCGCCGCCGCCCCGATCACCACCTGCCGCTCGGGTACGAACTGCTGGAAGACGAACCTCGCCGGGACCTACTCGGCGAGCGCGAACCACGACCTGATCTCCCCGCCGATCGTGCTCTCCTCGGCCGCCACGGTCCCGATCCGGGTCTCCTGGGCCCAGAAGTACCAGCTCGAGAGCGCCTCCTTCGATCGCGCCTGGGTCGAGGTGCGACCGGTGGGGAGCCCGACCGTCGGGCGAATCCTCTTCGACTGGCGGGACGGCACGATGACGGTCTCTCCTGGCTCCACCGCCGCCACCGTGAACGAGTCCGCCGGCTGGGCGGTCTTCACGAGGGACATCAGCGAGCTGGCGGGCCAGACCGTCGAGCTGCGCTTCCACCTCCAGACGGACACTTCCGGGCAGTTCGCCGGGCTCGCCGTCGACGACGTCACCGTCTCGTCGTGCGGCGCGTTACCTGTCGAGCTGCAGGGCTTCTCCGTCGAGTAGCCGGGGCCTGGTCCGCCGGAAACGCCCGGGCGTCGGCCCGGGCGTTTCCTTCTCCGGGGACCCGCCCCGGGTCGCGGCAGGCTCGCGACACGCGGGTAGAGGAGATGCAGTTCGAGGAGACCGAATGGACCCGCTCGTCCCGCCCGCTCATAGCCCGCAACGGCCGAAGCGCACACCCCGGGCTCGGGGCTTTCGTCTTCTCCTCGTCGCCCTTCCCGTCGGCGTCCTCGCGTACCTTCTCATGACGCCGGCGGCGATTCGCGTCTATGGCCCGTATCTGAGCCGTTCGGTCTTCGAGACACTCGCCTACGCGGACGTCATCATTCTGTCCTACGCTGTCGGCTATACCGTTGCCGCACTCGTTCCCGTCGTCACCGGAAAGACCCTTGAAGAGGCATCCCACGACTGGGATCAGCTGGACGGCGCCGAACGCGGGTTCCTGGGCTGCGGCATGGTGGCCCTGGTCGCCTTCCTCGTCTTCACGGTCGGTTCCTTCATCGCCTCTCTTCCGTAGCATTCGGAATCCCTTCGTTTCCGCCCCCCGCGGTGCCCTTTTTGCTGCCATCCCCGGAGGACTCGAGCGAGCCGCCGTCCTCCGATCCGAACGTTCCGTCAGGCACCACCCTTGCTTCCGTCGATGAGGACGACTCCATTTCAGGACCGTTCGCAACGGCCTTCGAGCCAGAGGAGGCACCCGTGAGCTCCCGTTCTCTTGGCGCTCTCGCCTTCACCCTCCTTCTGCCCGCATGCGCTTCCAACCCCTGGCCCAGCTCGTACGTGGATCGCCTCCCTTCGGTCCGACCGCCCTTGCAGCATCGCGTTTCGCCGCCGACAGTCCTCATGGGACGGACGCCCGCGACCGACGAGGCCTCTCTTCGCGAACAGGGATTCCTCCTCCTGGGTGTCGCGCACGTCGTCGGAACGAGGCCGATCAGAGCTCAGATTCTCGAACAGGCCCGCCGCGTCGACGCGTTCGTTCTCGTCGTCTACCGCAACGCCGAGAGCGCCGACCTCAGTCTCATCGGCACGACTACGGGCGACGGCGTCTACCGCGCTGGGACGCCCTGGACGGTTCTCCCGCCCTGCCTCGATCCCGAGGTCCCCTCGACGGACGCGCAGACGACCGCTTGCCTATCGCTTCACCCGCCTGCGTTTCAGTCGGCGGACGGCAGTGAGAGCGCCGTCGAACAGAGTGCCTTCTCCTCGACCACCGTGACGTTCTGGGGCAGGCCCGACGCATAGCCGGCCGGGAAGGCCTACGCTACCTCACCCATGACGCTGACTCAGGATCAAGCCGCCGGTTGCCTCCTCGGTCTCGCCCTTGGCGACGCGCTGGGCGCACCGCACGAGGGGGGCATTCTCGAACGCGCTCTCTGGCGCCTGATCGGCCGTACCCGAACCGGCGAGGCCCGGTGGACCGACGACACCCGGATGGCGCTCGACCTGGCGGAGTCGGTGTTGCGGCATCACGGGGTTCAACCCGACGACCTGGCCAGGCAGTTTGCCGCCAGCTATAGCCCGAGCCGGGGCTATGGTCCGGGCACGGCGAAGGTCCTCAAGCGAATCCGCGCGGGCCAGCACTGGAGCGCTGCCTCCCGTTCCGTCTTTCCCGGCGGCTCGTACGGCAACGGCGCGGCCATGCGCGCACCCGTCCTCGCGCTGTTCTACGGCACGTCTCGCGAAGAACTCCTCGCCGCGGTTCAGGCGTCTTCCGAGGTCACGCACCGGCATTCGATCGCCGTGGAGGGCGCAGTGGCCGTCGCGGTTGCCACGCAGGAGCTCCTTCTCCACTCCGTCGTCCCGCAGGTCCTCGCGAACGTCCGGGATTCCTGTCGGCTGCCCGACTTCCGAAGTCGGCTTGCGGTGGCTTCCACGTGGCTCGAGGAAGGAGCGCGTCCGAGTGCGTCCGAGGTCGCAGCTCGCCTCGGCAACGGCATGACGGCGCCCACCTCCTGCATCACCGCGGTCTACAGTGCGCTCCGGCACCTGGCATCGCCGTTCGAGACGATGATCCAGTCCATCGCGTCGCTCGGCGGCGACGTCGATACCATCGGTGCCATGGCGGGTGCGCTCTGGGGCGCTGCCAACGGAGCCAGCGCTCTCCCGGCAGCACCCCTGGAAGGGAGAAGGCACCTGGAAGAGACAGCCGCGAGGATCTTCAGGCACGCAACCCCGGCTGGAAACGCATAGCCCGGCGCGCAGCGGACTCGGCGCGCTTTCGAGGCGACGAGGCAGAGGAAGAAGACCGACATCGCGGCGGTCGAAGCAGCCCGGCGCAGCTCACGTTCCACCCGATCCGCTTGCGCTCGCCGCTCCGAATGCGGTCCGGCACCGGAGGCGACTTCCATGACGGCCGTCCACATCGCAGGAATCGATCTTTCCGGGCCCTCTAACTCCCGCGGCACCTGCGTCGTCGTGCTCCGCAGCCACGAGAGTTCGGCCGTCTTCGCTCATCACCTGCCGACAGCCGGCGACGCGGAGATCCTCGATCTCGTCGCGGGACTCTCGCGCAAGGGCCTGGTCGTCGTCGGGCTCGATGCGCCGTTGTCGTATCAACCTGGCGGAGGGCTGCGCCTGCGCGATCGGTCCCTTCGCGATCGCATCGTGGAGCGCGGAATGCGGCACGGCTCCGTCATGCCCCCGACCTTCAATCGCATGGCCTTCCTCACCCTGCGTGGCCTGGGTGTCGCGCGGCTGCTCGGTACGCTCGATCCGGCAGAGGTGCGGGTCATCGAGGTCCACCCCGGCGCCACCTTCTGCCTTCGCGGCGCCCCCCTTGCTTCGGTCCTGGCGTTCAAGAAGCGGCAGGAGCACCGCGCGACGCTCCTGGAGTGGCTCTCCACGCAGGGCATCACCTCTCTTCCGCTCGCCGAGCCGAGCGATCACTTCGTGGCCGCCTCGGGCGCGGCGCTCGCCGCATGGGAGTGGTCGCGAGGGCGCTCCGTCTGGCTCGCACCGCCGGAGCTGCCGTTTCACCCGTTTGCCTTCGCGTGCTGACCGGTCCGCCGCCCGCGGCTATCCCGGCTCGGTGCGCCCTCGAAGGCGAAACGTCAAGCCGAGGCGGCGATCGGCAGAGTGAAGTGGAAGGCGCTCCCCTCGCCCAGCCTGCTCTCGGCCCAGATCCGTCCCCCGTGTCCCTGCACGATGCACTTGGAGATGTAGAGGCCGAGCCCCAGGCCCCTGCGGTCCGTCGCGTCCACCTGAAGAAATCGTTCGAAGATGTGCTCGAGCTTGTCCTCGGCAATGCCGATGCCGGTGTCGATCACCGCGAACGCCAGCTCGTCTCCGGTGCGCTCGAGCCGGACGACGACCTTCCCGCCTGCGGGAGTGAACTTGATGGCGTTGCCGAGCAGGTTGGCGAGCACCTGAAGGACCCTGTCGGGATCGAAGGCGCCGGTGGAGGGCGAGGGGACCGGGTCCGCCTCGAGAGAGATCCCGGCCGCCGAGGCCTGCGCGTGAAACGTGTCCACCGCTTCGGCCACGACGTGAGACGCGTCGGCCACCTCACGCGTCACGGCGAGCATTCCCGCGTGGATGCTCGCGACGTCGACCAGGTCTCCGACGAGGCGATCCATCCGGCCGGCCGCGCGCTGGATGCGCTGGGCATACGAGAGGATCTGGTCCGGCCGGTCTCCCCGCGCGACGAGCCTCGAGATCAGCGCGGCGAGGCTGACGACGCCGCTCAGCATGTTGCGTATGTCGTGACTGACGATGCCCAGGAATTCGTCGCGCGTCGCGAGGACGTCGTCGGACCGGGCGCGCTCGCTGAGAAGGTCCCTGTCGGTCGCGTCGCGCTCGCGCGAGAGAATGGCAAGGTGCTCGGCTCGTTCGGACCGCACCGTCTCGTCCGCGGCCGCTCTTTCCTTGCGGACGACCTGGTCTTCCCGCTCTCTCTCGACCGTGACGCCGTCCGCAGGCAGCACGCTGGAGCGCCGGAACCCGCGATCCGTCCGCGCGCGCGCCGCCGCGAGCACCCGGTCCGCGCGCGCCCGGGCACGGTGGATGACGGCGTCGGCCGTCTCGTCGATGAGAGCGGGCTCCGCCCCGAGGGCCAGATCCGCCCCCTCCCGCTCGAGGCGCAGGCTTTCGTCCGTCTGCTGGCGTTCGGAGTTCTCGTCGTCGACGAGCATGCCGTGAAGTGTACCGGGGGAATCCTTCCGGGGTTCCGGTCCAGGGGGACTCAAGGAGAGGCGGCGCGCGTATCGTAGAAACGAAGCGCCCGGCCGCTCCAGGGCCAGCCCGCCAGAGCGGCCGAACCCGACGTGCAGCAGACTCGCCACGCTCGCCGCCGATGCCGCGGCCGCCGATGACGGAGACAAACATGATCGACGTCGCCAGACCCGAAAGATCGTTCCCCGTCGTTTGCGTCGGCGGCTCCGCCGGTGGCCTCGATGCCTATACGAGGCTTCTCGAGCACCTGCCGCCTGACATGGGCGTCGCGATCGTCATCGTCAACCACGTGCGGACGTTCGCCACGCTGCTGCACGAGATCCTCCCCCGCTACACGACGATGCCGGTCGAGCTGATCACGGAGCGCCTCGTCATCGAGCCGAACCACGTGTTCATCATCCCCGAGCAGCGTGACCTTCACGTCAAGGACGGGCAGTTTCGCCTGATGCCCATATCGAAGCCGAGAGGGTGGCCGGACGTCATCACCGTCTTCCTTCGCTCCCTGACGGAGCACTGGGAGGGCAAGCTCATCGCCGTGATCGTTTCCGGCTATGACGGCGACGGGGCCGCAGCCCTCTGCGGCATCCGGGAAGCGGGCGGCATCACCATCGCGCAGCGGCCGGACACGGCCAAGCAGCCCGACATGCCCGAGAGCGCGATCGAAAGCGGCTGCGTGGATTTCATCCTCTCCCCTGAGGAGATCGCGACGAAGCTCGTCCAGATCGCCCGCGACGCCGCGTGACATGGCGAAGCACTCCATCCGGCAGCACTCGGCGTCTCCATCCTCCTCCTGGAACTCGTTCGACCAGGGCCTGCGACCATCGAGCCGGCTTCGCCCCCAGGGACCTGTCCCCGAGAGCCGTCGATGAGCCTCTTCGCCGCGGCGCTGCTCATCTCGCCCCAGCGGCCAGCAAAGAGCCGATGGTATGCTCGTAAGGAACCCATCGAGAGGAGATCTGGAGATGCTTCGTCAGCGTTCGCTCGCTTCCCTGTCCTTCCTTTTCGCGGTGGCCGCGCTAACGCCCGCGTCTGCCGACGCCCAGATCTGCACGCTCACGGCCTCGGCGGCGACGTACGTGATACCGGCAACGTCTCACTACGACGCGACGCCGAGCTCGAACTTCACCGGAGTCGGCACCGGGGACTACCTCTTCGAGGACGGCTGGTGGTTCCGGGTCTCGGGAGACACCCAGGAGTCGTTCTTTCCCGCACCCGCCACCACGACGTGCGCCGGCTCCACCGGAACCATCACCTGGACCGACGTCTCGACCCGCGGCCTCTTCAGCGCGACGAACACTCTCACCCTGACGAGCGCGGCCGCGGGCACGGGCGAGCTGATCCTGACGATGTCGATCACGAACCTGAGCGCGGTCAACCCGCTCGTGATCAGCCTGTTCCACGGCGCCGACTTCGACGTGAACGGCACCGCCGCCGGTGATACCGCCATCCTGCTGAACGCCAACAACTACCTCGGCATCACCGACGCGACCGCGGGCGCCGCCCAGTACAGGGCCTTCAACGCGCCTGCCGAGGCCTTTCTGGTGAGGCCTTTCGGCGCGACGACGGACGTGTTCGGCAGGCTGGGCGACACGGTCCTCGACGACTTCGACAATTCCGGGCTGCCGGCCGCCAACATCGACTTCACCGGGGCGTTCCAGTGGAACCTCACCATTCCGGCGAGCGGGACCGCTTCCGTCAGCGTTTCGCTGAACGGGAACGCCGCCCCGGCAACCCCGGTCGAGCTGATCGGCTTCTCGGTCGACTAGCCTTCACAGGCCGAATACGAGACCTCGGCAGAGGACGTCCGGCATGGGTCTCCGGGCTCGCCACGAGCGAGATGCCCTTCAGGTCCGGCGCGCGGCATGAAGCGGGCGCCTTCCGGGGAGGGGCGGCTCTGACGCGGGCCCGGATCGCCACCGGGGCGTTCGCCCTGGTCGTCGTCCTCCTCGGCCTCGCCGTCGGCCGCCGGGCCCTCGAGCGGAACGCCGAGCCGGCCGCGGCGCAGCCCCCCGCCCCCCCCGCGCTCCCCGCTTCTCCCCCCGCTCTGGCGGAGGAGGGCCAGCAGGGTTTCCTCTACGGCCGTGTCACCACTTTCGGCGGCGCAACCTTCGAGGGCCGTCTCCGCTGGGGCGGCGGCGAGGAGGCGTTCTGGGGCGACTTCTTCAACGGTGCCCGGCGCGGGAACCCGTGGGTCGCCCAGGTACCGCCCGGGAAGGTTCCCGTGGTGCAGCGCCCGATCGAGATCTTCGGGATCGAGATCGCCCGACGGGAGGTGAAGGCCGACCTCGGCCGCCTCTTCATGGCGCGCTTCGGCGACATCTCGCGCATCGAAGCGCAAGGCAAGGACGTGCGGGTGACTCTCCGGAGCGGAACGGTGTTCGACCTCGATCGGCTCTCCGCCAGCGACTTCGACGACGGCGTGCGCGTGTGGGACAACCGCCGGGGCGTCGTCGACCTCGACAGCAGCCTGATCCGCGCCATCGAGCTCCTCCCCACCCGCCGGCTCGACGCCGTGCCCGGACGGCTGCACGGCACGGTGCGCACGCCCCAGGGCGACTTCACCGGTTTCGTCCAATGGGACCGGGAGAAGGGTCTCGGCTCGGACGAGCTCGAGGGCCGGACCGTCGGCGGCGAGCCCGCCCCGCGTTTCGACACGATCCGCTCCATCGCACGCCGCCCGGACGACGGCTTCCTCGTGACGCTCCTGGACGGCCGCGAGGTCGTGCTCTCCGGCACACGCGACACCGGACGCGGCAACCGAGGGACCTACGTCGACGACCGGCGCTACGGCCGGGTGCTCGTCTCCCGGGCTGCCCTAGAGCGCGTCGACTTCAGCCCCGGAGGCAGCGGCCCGGCCTACGCCGACTTCCCGCCGGGGCGGCCGCTCACGGGCAGCGTCACCACGCGCGACGGCCGCCGCCTCGCCGGCCGGCTGGTCTTCGACCTCGACGAGAGCGAGACGACCGAGACGCTCGACGCGCCCTCCCGAGGTGTGGACTACACGATCCCCTTCGGGCTGGTCGCCTCTGTCGTCCTCTCCGGCCGCGAGGAGCGCGACACGCGCCACGCCCGGGTGACCCTCCACGGAGGCGAGGAGCTGCGGCTCGAGCGCTCCGGCGACCTCGGCGAGGGGAATGCGGGAATGCTGGTCTTCGAGGAGGGCCGTCCGCGCCCCGGGTACGTTCCCTGGTCCGACGTCGATCAGGTCGAGTTCGACCGCCCCCCGGCGACGTATCCGGCGATCGGCGCGCTCCAGGCGCCAGCCGTCACGCGGACGAGCGGGGGAAGCACGAGCGTTGCGAGCCGTTTCCGGGACGGCTATCCTTTCCAACCGCCCCCTGTCAGACCATAGGAGTGCCCACGCCGGGGAAGGCGCCGGGGCGAGGAGAGGCGGAGATGAGCGGAAAGTGGTACGTCGCGGCCGCGTTCGCATTGGCGGTCCTCTCGGCGGCGCCCGGCGCTCTCGCGATCGGCCCGAACGAGCAGTGCGCGACGGTGGCGGCCAGCAAGTCGTTCGCGGACGGCCGGCCGATCCACTGGCAGGATTCGAGGTCCTACGGATCGGCGTCCTGCACGAACGCATTCATCGCCGACGTCACCTACTCGGCGCTGGCCCCCCTTCCGGGCACGTTCCTGAGCTGGGGCGACGACGAGCCGGAGTCCGCTTCGGCCTGCGGTGCTTCCGGCCTCGAGATGTACGTCTGGGACCTGTCGGGCACCCAGCCCACCTACCTCGGCGCGACGTCGAGCCAGGGGACCTGGGTCGACAACGACGACCTGGTCCACAACCCGGGCGCGGCGAAGGTCTGTCACGTGCCGCCGCTCCGGGCCGAAGCGGCTTTCCCGTTCGTGAACGGACGGAAGTACCGATTCGCCATGCGGGCGAAGCGGGACGCCCAGAACCAGCAGCTCGTCTTCGCGAACGCTCCCGTGCCGGGCCGCAAGGGGGGGAACGCGGCCGGCGGCAGCGACGGGCTCTTCCTCGCGATCCCGAAGAGCCTGGGCGCGCGGGACGCGACCGGCTGGCCCGCCTCCCCGTTCGCCGTCCGGCTCGAGACCCCCGACCGCCGGGTCTCCCGCGGCGGCGACCTGATCCTCGACGGCTACTCTTTCGTCCGGCTCTCGGACGGCTACGGCTGGGCGGAATCGCCGAACTACGGCTCGTCCAACGCGATGCTCCTCCCCCGGGGCAGCGTCGGCGCCCTGGCCGACATCTCCTGCCCCGCCTACGCCCTCGGCACGGCCGAGAAGACCTATAGCTATACGCCCGGGTGGGAGCTTCCCGCGGCGCAGACCGGGGCGGGCTACTGCCTGCTGAGCGCGCGAAACGACAGGACCTACAAGCTGAGGGTGTTCAAGTCGGACCCCAACGCAAAGCTCGTCGTCGTCGGCTATCTCCCCGTCGGAGAAACGGGCCGGAGGACCTGGGGCTGCCTGGACGGGCTCTGCGACGGAGAGGTCCGCGTCGCCGCCCAGTACGCGATGCCGACCCAGGCGGAGCGCGATTTCGTCGGGACGGCCTTCGGCTTCGTCCGCTCCACGCGCTCCTGCCTCGACTCGTACCTCGGGCGCGCGCTGCCGGTTCCCCTGTCGATGACGATCCACGCCGAGAAGGCTTCGACCTACGCCGGTCTGAGCATCAACTACGGGCTGGGTGGAGCGCAGGTCACGACGACGGGGTTCGAGGGGCTGATCCGGGCCGGCCAGACCCGCGTGAACGACCCTCTCGACCTCCGCTACGAGCTCCACGAGCCGATGCACGTCTACAACCACTACTTCTTCGCGGACCAGCTCCCGAGCTGGCTCGACGAGGGCTTCGCGATCCAGGCGGAGGTTCACGTCGCCTGCGGCGGCGATCCGCGGCTCATGACGGGCCCGTGGCGCTCCTGGAAGCCCGGCGACACGGACGGCCACTCGGTGGGAAGCGAGTTCTTCAAGCGGCTCGACCAGGAATTCGGCTGCCGTGGAGATTGCGCCGCAGAGGCCTGGCGCGACCTCGTCGACACCCACGGCGCCGACACCTACCTGACGGACCCCGAGATCAAGGGGGTCTTCGAGGCCCGCGTCGGCGCGGACCTCTCCCGGCTCTTCACGACGCTCGGCCTGGATGCCCAGCGCTACTGGTACCTCCCCTCGAGCGCGCGGGCCGGAGGGCAGGGCGGCGCGTTCTACACGACGGACCTGACGGTCGCGAACCGGTCGACCACCGACGCCACGGTGACGATCAAGTTCCTCGGCCACGACGCGGACGGCCGCGGCGGCGCGGAACGGACCGCGAGCATCGGCGCCGGCCAGGCGGTGACGTTCGAGGACGTCCTCGGGGGCCTCTTCGGGCTTTCCAGCGGCTACGGGGCGATCCGGGTCGCCTCGACCGCCCCGTTGACCGTCCAGGGACAGACGTCGACGCCGGGAGCGTCCGGCGGGACGTTCGGCCAGAGCGTCCCCGCGACATCCGAGGACGACCTGATCCTCCGCACGAGCCCGCGCTCGATCGCCGGGGTCCGGGAGGACGGAGCTTTCCGGACGAACCTGATCCTGACCAACACGGCATCGACGACCCACCTGGTGACCGTGGCGCTCCTCGACGGCAACGGCCTTCCGCTCGCCTCGAAGAGCTACTCCCTGCAGCCGCTCGGGATGACTCAGGTCACCCAGGTAGTCCGCGATCTCGGCGTCACGGCCGACGTCCAGAACGCGGTGCTGGTCCTCTCCACCGTGAGGGCGGACGCCGCGTTCACCGCCTACGCGTCGGTGATCGACCGGACGACCAACGACCCCAGAACCCTCCTGCCGACGCCCACGACCCCGGGCGGGGCCTGGATCCTGCCGTCCAGCGCACGGTCTTCCGGCCAGGGGGGCGCCTTCTACACGACCCAGGTCACGATCGCGAACCGGGCGACTACGGACGCGGCCGTTACGCTCCAGTTCCTCGGCCACGACGGGGACGGCCGGGGCGGGGCTCGACAGGTCGTAAACCTCGCGGCGGGAAAGGCGGTTACCTGGGCCGACGTGCTGGGGGGCGTCTTCGGCGTCTCGTCCGGGTACGGGGCTATCCGGGTCGGCTCCCCCGCCGCCTCGCTCAACGTGCTGGGCCAGACGTCGACTCCCGGACCGGCCGGCGGCACGTTCGGGCAGAGCGTCCCCGCCTCCGCCGAGGGCGATCTCCTGACAAGCGGGACCGTCCGGGCGATCGTGGCGGTTCGGGAAGACGCGAGGTTCCGTACCAACCTGATCCTGACGAACGCCACCGAGGAGGAGCTCGTCGTGGACGTGAAGCTGCTGTCCGGGGCCGGAGCTCAGCTGGGGACGGGCAGCTACAGGCTCGCCCCGCTCGGGATGAGGCAGGTGACGCAGGTCGTCCGCGACCTGGGAGTGACCGCGGACCTGCTGAACGGCCAGCTCCTCATCTCGACGGCGACGCCCAAAGGAGAGTTCGCCAGCTACGCGAGCGTGATCGACCGGACGACGAACGACCCGAGGACGCTTCTCCCCCGCTGACGATGGGCCCGGCCGGCCGCATCACCCGGGCGATCGAGAGCCGAGGCCCGTGAGCGAGAACGGCCTCGTCACGGGCGCTCGCCCTCCCCGGCCTTTCTCTAGTCCTCGGCCTTGGCCCTGGACTTGGCCTTGACCTTGGTGTCGACCTTGGCCTTGCGGGGGGACCGCGGCTTGCGGACGGGAACCGCTGGTGCCTCCGGCTCTTGCGCTTCCTCGGAGACCGTCTCCTCCGGGCGCTCCTGCACCGGCACCGGCAGGATCTCGCGAAGCATCCGTTCGCAGTCGGCCTGCGTCATGCGCTTCGGGACCGGGTAGTTCGTGTCGGCCTCCCAGCAGGCGGCCTTCGCGAGCGCCGGGATGTCCTCCTCCCGCAGCGCGTCGAGCTGGGCCGGTATCCCGAGCGAGGCGTTCATCGCGTCCACCGATTCCAGGAACGCCCGCGCCTGCTCGCCCTCGGGCCGGTCCCGGTCGCCCACCCCCGCCCGCGCCGCGAGCGTGGCGAGCTTGCCGGTGATCGACGGGCTGCTGAATCGAAGGACGGCCGGGAGGACGATGGCGTTGGCGAGGCCGTGTGGCGTGTGGTACCGCCCGCCGAGCTGGTGCGCGATGGCGTGGACGTTCCCGACGTTGGCGCGCGTGAAGGCGAGGCCCGCGTAGGTCGAGGCGAGGGCCATCTTCTCCCGCGCGGCGAGGTCCTGGCCGGTCGCGTAGGCGAGGGGAAGGTTCTCGTAGATCATCGCGACGGCGGCGAGCGCCATCCGGTCGGTGTAGTCGGTGCCCCAGTCGCCGATGTAGGCCTCGATCGCGTGCGTCAGGGCGTCCATCCCCGTCGCGGCGGTGATCGGCCCGGGAAGCCCCGCCATGAGGCAGGGATCGAGGGCCGCCAGGCGGGGAACGAGTCGGGTGTCGGCGATGACGAGCTTCGTGCCGTTCTCGGGATCCGAGATGACGGCGGCGACGGTGACCTCGGAGCCGGTCCCGGCGGTGGTGGGCACGGCGTAGAGCGGCGGGGGGCCGTTCCACCCCCTGAAGTAGCCGACGAGCTGGCGCGGGTGCCGGCCGTTGGCGACCGAGATGCCGATGGCCTTGGCCGAGTCCATCACCGAGCCGCCGCCGAACGCGACGAGGGCGTCGCACCCCTGGCCGAGGTAGAGGTCGATCCCCTTCTCGATGAGCGGGATCGGAGCGTCGGGGGTGATCTCGTCGAAGACGACGAACTGGGAACCGCCTCGCGTCAGCGCGTCGAGGAGCGGCCCGGCCAGCCCCAGCCGGGTGATGACGCCGTCGGTGACGACCAGGATCCGGCGGTGGCCGAGATCGGCGATGGTCTCTCCGAGCCGGGCGCTCGAGCCCGGGCCGACCATCAGGGTCGGCTGCGGGATGGGTAGCACCCGCGTCACCAGCCCGACGGCCCGCTTCAGGGCGGGAAGGCCGAGGGAGAGGGCCGTGTCGCCAATGAGGTCAGTGATCATGGTCGTCCTCCACGAGGTCGGCACCCGACGAGGCGAGCGGGGCGCTCGTGCGCTCAGCCGAGCTCGGCGGCGAGCTTGTCGACGAGCGCGACGTATTTCTTCATCGCGTCGTCCTTGCCGGTCCCCTTCGCCTTCGCCCAGGCGTCGAACTTCGCCCGCCCCTTCAGGTCGAGCATTCCCGGCCGCGACCCGGTGACGTCGCCGTCCGTCGCCTGCTTGTAGAAGGCGTAGAGCTCGAGGAGCTGGTCGTTGGACGGGCGCTTCTTCAGCGTCTCGACCCGGCCCTTGGCCTCGTTGAACTTCTTCGCCAGCGGCTCTTCCTTCTTGGTCGCCATTCCACCCCTCCTGCCACGACGGGGTCAGGTCTCGAATCGTGTATCGATCACGATCCTCGCCCGACCCCGCCTGGATTTCGCGAGGAACATAGCACCAGTCGCGACGGACGGAGAGAGGGCCTACCGCCTCGGCGGCGCGGGCCTCTCCCGCCGCACGAGGACCTTCCGGCCCCGCAGCGTCGTCCGGCGGAGCGCCTCGATGACGGCGTCGGCCGATTCCCCCGGCACTTCGACGAGGGAGAACCGGTCGGCGATCTCGATGGCGCCGATCGCCTTCGAAGGGAGCTTCGCCTCGTTCGTGATGGCGCCGAAGAGGTCCGCCGGGCGAACGCCGGCATCCCGCCCCGCGCCGATGAAGAGGCTCACCGCGCCGGGAAGCCTCGGCGTGCGGCGGACCGGGCGGGTCATCCCGCCGGTCTCCGACCTGGGGACGAAGCGCGGCCGGTCCTGGGGCACCTGGACCGACGGGATCTCCTCTTCCTCCCCCGGCGAGCCGGCGGCCTCGTGCGCGAGCTTCACGCCGGCGGCGGCGACGTCGAGGATGTCGAACTCGTCGGCGAGGGAGTCGACCGCGACGCGGAACGTCTCGAGCCCTCCGCCGAGGATCGTCTCGCGCAGCGAGGCACGCGTCAGCTCGAGCCGGCGGGCCTTGAGGTCGGCGACGGTCGGGACGGTCGCCCTCTCGATCTTCTTCTTCGTCAGCCGTTCGACGTTGGCCAGGAGCCACTGCTCGCGCGGCTCGAAGAGGGTGATCGCCGTCCCCGCCCGCCCCGCCCGCGCGGTCCGCCCGATCCGGTGGACGTACGCCTCGGCCTCGCTCGGGACGTCGTAGTTGAAGACGTGAGAGATCTGCTCGACGTCGAGCCCGCGGGCGGCGACGTCGGTGGCGATGAGGAGGTCGGCCGCTCCCGCTCGGAAGCGCTTCATCACCCGGTCGCGCTGGTCCTGCGTGAAACCGCCGTGGAGCGCTTCGGCCCTGCGGCCCCGCGCGTTGAGCTTCTCGGAGATCTCGTCGACCTCGGTCCGCGTCCGGCAGAAGACGATCGCCGACGTCGGGTCCTCGAGGTCGAGGATGCGCGAGAGGGCCGCGAGCTTGTGGGCCCTGGGAACGACGTAGGCCGTCTGCTTCACGCGGCCGCCCGCGTCCTCCTTGGCGCCGGCCTCCCGGTTCGCGCCGAGCCGCAGCTCGACCGGCGAGGTGAGGCGCCGTCCCGCCAGGCCGGCGATCCGCGAGGGGAAGGTCGCCGAGAAGAGCGCCATCGGGTGCCCCTCCGGCGTCGCGTCGAGGATCGCTTCGAGGTCTTCCGCGAAGCCCATGTCGAGCATCTCGTCGGCCTCGTCGAGGATGACGAGCTTCACGCCCGAGAGCTTCAGCGTCCCGCGCTTGACGTGGTCGAGCGCCCGCCCCGGAGTCGCGACGACGATGTCGACGCCGCGCGCGAGCTCGCGGAGCTGGAGCCCCATCGACGAGCCGCCGTAGACGGCGAGGACGCGGACCCCGGTTCCCCGGCCGTAGCGGTGGACGGCCTCGGCCACCTGCATCGCGAGCTCGCGGGTCGGGACGAGAACGAGGCCGAAGACGGCCTTCCGGTCGCCCCCTTCCAGAATCAGCCGGTTGAGCATCGGGAGGGCGAACGCGGCGGTCTTCCCCGTTCCCGTCGCCGCCTGCGCGAGGACGTCGCGTCCCGCCAGGAGCGGAGGAATCGCCTGCACCTGGATCGGCGTCGGCTCCTCGTACCCGAGAGAGGAGAGCGCCGTCAGGAGGCGGGGGTCGAGGCCCAGCGAGGAAAACCCGCCGTCGAGGAGGCCGCTGGCGTCGGAAGAATCGGAGGTCGTGGGGATCTCGGGCTCGTCGCTCACCCCTCCATGCTACGCCCCGGCCGTCCCGGGCGGCGTTCGTCTCAGCGCTGCCAGGGGGAACCGGCCTTCCAGGGGACCGCTCCTCCGCGCGCCGAGACCTCCTCGACGACGAGCTCGACGAGGCGCGCCAGCTGCGCCGTCCCGGTCAGCTCCCAGGTCGGGTCGAACGCGTCCGTGGGCCGGTGGTAGCGCTTCGCCCGGTATTCCTCGCGAAGGGAAAGGCCCGTCCCCTCCGGCTTGCCGACGAGGTCGTCCCCGAGGTCGAGCCAGATCGCCGGGATGCCGGCCCTGGCGAAGGAGTACTGGTCCGAACGGAAGAAGAACCCCTGTTCGGGCGCGGGCTCGGGCGCGACCTTCAGCCCTTCCCGCTTCGCAACCGCTTCGACGACGGAGCCGAGCGCGCTCTCCGACGCCCCGATGGCGACGAGGTCGCGGGCCGGCCCCCAGACCGCCGACATCTCCAGGTTGACGCAGGCGACGAGGCGCGAGAGGGGCACCGGCGGGGACGCGACGAAGCGGCCGGAACCGAGGAGCCCTCCCTCCTCGGCGGCCGGGGAGACGAACAGGACGTCGACGGAGAGCTCCCCCGCCCGGGCGCCGATCCGGCGCGAGAGAGCCAGGAGGATCGCGAGAGCCGAACCGTTGTCCAGGGCTCCGTTGTAGATGGCGTCCCCGTTCTCGGTCGTCCCGAGCCCGAGGTGGTCGTGGTGGCCGCTCACGACGACGACGGGAGCCGACCCCGCGGGACCCTTCCCCCGGACGATCCCGGCGACGTTCCCCGAGACGATCGACTCGTACTTGGGGACGCCGCGCGCGACGATCTTCACCGCCAGGGGTCTCGGGCGAAAGTCGCGCCGGCTCGCGGCGGCCCGCAGCTCTTCGGTCGACTCCCCAGCGGCCCGGACGGCCCGGGCCGCGGCCGCGCCGCTCAGCCACCCTTCGAGGACGAGCCGGGTGTCCGCGGCGTCGTAGGTGACGGGACGGGTCCAGCCGTTCCGGACGACCTCCCAGCCGTAGCCGGCGCCCTCCTTCGAGTAGACGAAGAGGACGCCCGCCGCCCGGTGCCGCGCGGCCACCTCGAGCTTGGTCCGCCACCGGCCGTGCTTCGTCAGCGCCTTCCCCGCGAAGAGCGCGGGGTCGTCTCCGCCAGGCTCCCCGGCAAGGAGAAGGAGGATCTTCCCGGCCACGTCGACCCCTTTGAAATCGTCCCAGCCCCACTCCTTCGCTTCGATTCCGTATCCTGCGAAGACGAGGTCCGCGGTGACGTTCCCGGCCGCCTCCGGCGACGGGAATCCGAGGACGAAGTCGTCGCCGAAACGGCCGGCCGATTCGCTCCCCGCCGCCCCGGAGAAGTCGAGCGACGTCTTCGGGTCGGGCGTCACGAGCCGGATCGGGACCTCCTGCCGGTAGCTCGGGCCGAACGCGGGGGCGAGGCCGCTGGCGCGAAAGGCCGCTTCCAGGTACGCCTGCGTCAGCCGGTCGCCGCGCGTTCCCGGCGCACGCCCCTCCAGGAGGTCGTCGGAGAGGAACCTCAGGTGCGCGCCGAGCTCGGCGGGAGAGACGGGAGGCGGGCCATCGGCTGCCCGGGCCGGAGCGCCCGGGACGGCGGAGAGAAGGAGGAGGAGAACGAGGGCGACGCGCACAGGAGGGGGAGTATAGGAGCGCCCCGGCAACACCTACGGACGGCGAATGTCCCGCCCGAGGAGCTTCATGTCGAGGCGGGGCGCGAAACGGATCCCCTCGCGGACGCCGTAGACGTCGTAGAGGCCCGCGATCGGGACGAACTCGAGGTCGGACATGACGACGCGCATCGCCTCCTGGAGCCGCTCCCGGCGGCGCATCAGCGAGAGCGAGGCGCCCGCCTCCTCGATGAGAATGTCGGCCTTCGGGTTCGTGTAGCGGGAGTGGTTCGTGATGCCGTAGCCCCGGGCGATTTCCCGGGTGTGGACGAAGCTGTCGAGAACGTCGCTCGCCTCGCCCGTCTGCGCCGCGACCCCGCCGGCGTAGAAACCGACCTCTCCGCGCCGCAGGCGGTTGTGAAGGTCCGTCCAGAGCGACTCCTTCGGCGTCACGCGGATCCCGGCCTCGGCGAGCTGCGCGGCGAGAATGTCGACCCGGCGTCCCGGCCGGTGCTCCAGGACGACGTCGAAGCCCCCGGGATAGCCGGCCTCGGCGAGCAGTTGGCGCGTCCGCTCGACGTCCCGCGTCGCCGGCTTCAGGTCGGCCGCGAAGCCGAAGACTCCGGGGACGACGAGCTGGTCGACGGGTTGCCCCAGCCCGTGGTGCGCCTCGGCGACGTAGGCGGCCCGGTCGACGGACAGGTCGATCGCCTCACGGACCCGCTTGTCGCGGAAACGGGGTTCGATCAGCGCGAGGTGCAGGTACTCCACGATCGAGCCGGGACGGACCGCCGCCCGGCAGCAGCCCGAGCCGCGGAGCTCCTCCACGGCCTCCTCGGAGAGCCCCGCCGCGACCTCCACCTCGCCCGCGACGAGCATCTCCAGCCGCCTTCGGGGCTCCTTCTCGACGAGGAACGTCAAGGGGGGCCGTTCGGCCGGACCGCGCCAGTCCGTGGAGGCCGCGACCAGCTCGATCGACTTCCCCACCTCGGACCGCAGGAGGCGATACGAGCCGGTTCCGATCGGCTCGGTGATCTTCTCCGGCGCGTCCCGGGGGACGATCTGGACCGGCGACAGCTTGACCAGGAGGGCCGCGAAGGGGCGCCGCGTCCGGATCTGGACGGTCCGCGGATCGAGCGCCTCGACGCTCTCCACCTCGACGAGGTAGCTCGCGAGGCCCGTACCCGGGTGGTTTCGGGCCCGGTCGAGGCTGAAGACGACGTCCTCCGCCGTCAGGGGCCTTCCGTCGTGGAACCTGACGCCCGGCCTCAGCCGGAAGACCCACGTCCGGTCGTCGGGGTTTCTCCACTCCGCGGCCAGCGCCGGCCGCACCTGGGAGTGTTCGTCCGACTCGGTCAGGCCGTCGTACAGGTTGGCCAGGACCGCGGAGGTGAGGACCTCGTTCTGCAGGTGAGGGTCGAAGCTGATCGGCGCGCTGTGAATGGCGATCCGCACGGGAGCGGGTGCCTTGCGGCACGAGCCGGCCCCAGCGATCGCCAGCGCGAGGACGAGGACGCCCCCAGTTCTCCCCACTCCGCGAGTATGCCAGCGGGGGGAGTCCTGCTCGGTGGGATCGCGCGAGAAACGGCTCGCGCGCGGAGGGCTCCCGGGAGAAAACTGCACCGGCGGGGCTCGATCGGCGCCCATCGCGCGCCTATGATTCGAACATGAGCCGAGTCGATCCGCCCCGCCGGGTCCGTGCGGCCGGGGCGTCACCGGTCACGCCATGAAACCCGGGGACCGCGTCGCGCGCTTCGAGATACTCGGCGAAGCCGGCGCGGGGGGAATGGGACGTGTCTTCCGCGCCCGCGATCCGAGGCTCGGACGCGAGGTCGCCATCAAGCTCCTCGCCGAACGGTTCTCGGGCAACGAGGAGTACGTCCAGCGGTTCGAGCGCGAGGCGTGCGCCGCGTCGGCGCTCAATCACCCCAACATCGTGACGGTCTACGACACGGGCGAGCACGACGGCTATCCCTGGATCGCCATGGAGCTGATCGACGGGAAGAGCCTTCGCGACATCCTGCGCAAGGGGTTTCCGTCGATGCGCCGCCTCATCCACGTCGCGGCCCAGGTGGCCGATGGCCTCGCGGCGGCGCACGAGAAGGGGATCACGCACCGCGACCTGAAGCCCGAGAACATCATGGTCACCCCGCAGGGGCTCGTGAAGATCCTCGACTTCGGGCTCGCGAAGAAGGCGGCCGCCCTCGCCGGGGCCGAGCAGACGACCGCCGACGTTTCCGTCACCACCGAGCCGGACCGCATCGTCGGGACGCTGAACTACATGTCTCCCGAGCAGGCCCGAGGGTGGCCCGTCGACCATCGCTCCGATCAGTTCTCCCTCGGCACGATCCTCTACGAGATGCTGGCGGGGCGGCGGCCGTTCCGGGGCGAGAGCCAGGCGGACGTTCTCGGCGCGATCCTCTCGCAGGAGCCGGAAGGGATCGCCAGGGTCAACCCCCGTGTTCCGGCGCCCCTCGCGTGGCTCGTCGAGCGCTGCCTCGCCAAGGACCGCGACGACCGGTACGTCTCCACGCGGGACATCGCGCACGAGCTGACCTCGATTCGCGACCACATGTCGGAGGCCGGGAGCGTCGTCACGGGGTGGAGCCTCGCGATGCGGCCACCGGGCCGTCGCCGCGCCGTCGTCGCGGCCTCCGCGATCGGGGTCGCCGTCCTTGCAGGGGGGCTCTGGCTCGCGCGAAGGGCATCTCCCGGCACTCCCCTGCCATCGGCCGCGTCCGCCGGCCGGCGCGTCGTCGTCCTCCCGTTCCGCATCCTGAGCGAGAGGGCGGCGGGCTCGCTGATCGGCGAGGGATTCGCGGAAACCGTGAGCGCCCTTCTCGCGTCGGGAGGCGGCGTGGCGGTCCTCCCGTCCGGAGCGACGGAGGGCGTCGGCGGGGACCTCGCGTCCGTCGTGCAGCGGACCGGGGCCCAGCTCGTCGTCCGCGGCGCCCTGCAGTTCCAGGAGGAACGCGTCCGTGCCACCTGGGCCGTCATCGAAGCGGGCGGACGGCAGCTCTCCGCGGGGACCGTGGACGGGTCGACGACCCGACTGCTCGACCTCCAGGACGACGTGGCCCGGCGGACCGCCTCCTCTCTCGGACTCGCCCAGGCCGCCGCGGCGCCCCGCGGAGCCGAGCCAGCATTCGCGGAGGACCGATACCTGCAGGCGCTCGGCCACCTGAGGCGCTACGAGAACGAGGCCGAGGTCGACGCCGCCGTCCGGATCCTGGAGAGTCTCGGGGACTCGGCGGCGATCCAGGCCGCGCTGGCGCGCGCGTACCTCGCCAAGCGGACGATCACCGGGGAGCGGTCGTGGGCCGAGCGCGCCATCGAGGCGAGCGGCCGGGCCGCGCGGCTGGAGCCGGGGCTCGCTCCGGTGGAGGAGACCCGCGGCAGGATCGGCCTCCTGCTCGGGCGGCCCGACGAAGCCGAGACCGCGTTCCAGAAGGCCCTGAAGGCCCAGCCCCTGTCGGTCGAGGCCCGGCTCGGCCTTGCAATGGCCCTGAACAGGCTGGGGCGCCACGAAGACGCCGCCCGAGAGTTCCGGCGGGCTGTCGAGATCCAGCCGGGGTGGTGGTCGACCCACAGCCACCTCGGCGTCTTCCAGCTGACGACGGGAAATCTCGCGGCGGCGCTCGACAGCTTCCGGACGGCCCTCGGACTGTCGCCCGACAACACGCGCGTCCTCGACAACCTCGGCGTCACGCTCCAGCAGCTCGGCCGCCACGAGGAAGCGATCGTCGAGTACCGGCGATCCATCGAGATCCGGCCCACCGCCTCCGCCCTCTCCAACCTCGGGACCTGCCTCTTCGTCCTCGGCCGCTACGCCGAGGCGGTGAAGGCGTACGAGCGCGCCGCCTCGATGAATCCCGGGGACGCGACGCTCTGGGTGAACCTGGGGGACGCCCTCCGCTGGAACTCGGAGCCCCGGGAAAGGACCCTTCGTGCCTACCGGCACGCGATCGAGCTCCTCGAGGCCGACCTCGCCCTGACGCCTCGCGACGCCGACCGGGAGACGAGCCTCGCCCTCGCCCTGGCCCGGACGGGGGACCACCGCCGCGCAAAGGCGCACGCCGACGCCGCGCTCGCAATCGACCCCGGCCACGCCTACGTCCTCTACCCCGCCGCCCTCGTCCGGCTGGCGGCCGGCGACACCGGTCCGGCCCTCGACCTCCTCGCCCGGGCCGTCGCGGCCGGCTACCCGACCGGCGAAATCGTGCGCGACCCCGAACTGACGCCATTGAGATCGGACCCGAGATTCGTCAAAATCGTCGGCAACCAACCCGGATAGGCGTTTCTGCGGAGAAATCCGCCAAGGAGGGACTCATGACCAGAGGCGTTCTTCTGCCCGCGGCGGTCGTCTTTTCGTTCGCGCTGGGGTGCGGCGGGTCCGCCCAGGAGCAGGCCGCGAAGCCGGCGGACGGTCCCGCTCCTGCGCCACCCGCCCCGACGGCCGCGGCCCCCGCGACCGCCCCCGGGACTCCCGAGAAGGAACCGTACAGGAAGGTCAGCGGCCCGATCGCCCTGGTCCGGATCGGCGTGGACGGGACTGCCCGTCCGGAGACCCTCGAGATCGATGACTTCAAGAAGAACGAGACCATCATCGTCTGGGTCGCCGACTGTCCCGCTGAAACGTTGACCGTCCGTTTCAAGGACGTCTGCGACGGCGAGCCCAGGCCCCCGCACCTCATGGATCCCTCCTGTGCTTCCGTCGCCTGCGCCATCGATGCCAAGAGGGTCGGCCAGGTGGTGAAGAAGGCCACGGTCTGCTACAGCCTCGTCATCACGGTTCCGGGCCGGGACGCCGTGACGATCGACCCCAAGCTCATCATCAACCCCTAGCGCCCGCCCCTTCCGGAGCCCCCCGGCGAACGCCCCCGGGGGGCCTCCCCCCGCTCCTCCCCGTTTCGTTGCATCATCCGCGGTCGGGTCCGGCCGTCCCGCCGGGCCGAAGCAGGGGGAGTCGTGTACCAGATCGTCAAGCGCGAGCAGTTCTCCGACGTAACTTTCCTCTGGGACGTCTACGCTCCCGACGTCGCGAAATCGGCCCGCCCGGGGCACTTCGTGATGCTGCGGCTGAACGAGGGGGGCGAGCGGATCCCCCTCACGGTCGCGGACTACGACCCGGAGTGGGGCACCGTCACCATCGTCATCCAGGCCCTCGGCAAGACGACGAAGGAGATGATGCGGGACTACAAGGAGGGCGACTCCTTCTCCGACTTCGTCGGGCCCCTCGGGCTCGAGAGCCACGTCGGGAAGGTGGGACACGTCGTCCTCGTCGGCGGCGGCCTCGGCGTCGCGCCGATCTACCCGCAGCTGCGCGCTTTCAAGGAAGCCGGCAACCGGACGACCGGGATCATCGGTTTTCGCAACAAGGACCTCGTCTTCTGGGAGGACCGCTTCCGGAGGTACTGCGACGAGCTGATCGTCTGCACCGACGACGGCTCGTACGGCAAGCCCGGCTTCGTGACGGGAGCCCTCAAGGAAGTCCTCGAGAACGACAAGCCCGACCTCGTCGTCGCCATCGGCCCGCTCCCGATGATGAGGGCCTCCTCCGAGACGTCGCGCCCCTTCGGCGTGAAGACGATGGTCTCGCTGAACGCGATCATGGTGGACGGCACCGGGATGTGCGGCTCCTGCCGCGTGAGCATCGGCGGCGAGACGAAGTTCGCCTGCGTCGACGGCCCCGACTTCGACGGCCACCTCGTCGACTTCCCCGAGCTTCAGCTGCGCCAGGAGCGCTTCAAGCCCCAGGAGACGAAGGCGAAGGACGACTTCTCGAAGATCTGTTCCATCGAGGAACAGCTCTTCGAGCTCCACAAGAGGAACTACAAGAAGTTCAGGGAGCTCCCCGAGCACGCCATGAAGATGCCGGAGAGGAACGCTTTGGAGCGTTCGCGCAACTTCGAGGAGGTGAACCTCGGCTACACGCTGGCCGACGCCCTCGTCGAGGCCGACCGGTGCATCCAGTGCGCGCGGCCCACCTGCATCGCCGGCTGCCCCGTCTCCATCGACATCCCCCGCTTCATCCGGCACCTGCTCGTCCGCGACCTCCCGGGCGCCCTCTCCGTCATCCAGGAGACGAACCTCTTCCCCTCCGTCTGCGGCCGCGTCTGCCCGCAGGAATCGCAGTGCGAGATCCAGTGCATCCTCGAGAAGAAGATGGAGCCGGTCGCCATCGGGCGGCTCGAGCGCTTCGTCGGCGACCACGCGCCTCTTCCCGACGTGAAGCCCCCCGAGAATGCCGGCAGGCTCGGCAAGGTCGCTGTCGTCGGCTCCGGCCCGGCCGGCCTCGCCTGCGCGGGAGATCTCGCCCGAAAGGGAGCCGACGTCACGGTCTACGAGGCGCTCCACGTCGTCGGCGGCGTCCTGAAGTACGGCATCCCCTCGTTCCGTCTCCCGCGGACGACGATCGACCGCGAGGTGAGCGGCCTCGAGAAGCTCGGCGTGAAGTTCGAGACGAACAAGGTCATCGGCAAGACCTTCACGATCGCCCAGCTCCGGGGCGAGATGGGCTACGACGCCGTCTTCATCGGCACCGGCGCCGGCTTCCCGATGTTCCTCGGCATCCCCGGCGAGCAGGCGGGCCAGGTCTACAGCGCCAACGAGTTCCTCACCCGGATCAACCTGATGCACGGCGACAAGTTCCCCTTCGAGGACACCCCCGTCGCGATGGGCAAGAAGGTCGCCGTCTTCGGCGCCGGGAACACCGCGATGGACTGCCTGCGCGTCGCGCGGCGCCTCGGGGCCGAGGAGGTCCACTGCATCTACCGGCGGACCGAGGCCGAGGCCCCCTGCCGCATCGAGGAGCTCCGCCACGCCAAGGAAGAGGGGATCCACTTCAACTGGCTCGTCAGCCCGACGAAGATCGAGGTCGACGAGAAGGGGGGCGTGAAGGCCGTCGTCGTCCAGAAGATGGTCCTCGGCGAGCCCGACAAGTCGGGCCGGCGGCGCCCGGTCCCGATCGACGAGTTCGAGACGTTCGAGTGCGACACGGTCATCTACGCGCTCGGCACCCGCGCCAACCCCGTCATCTCCCGCTCCGCTCCCGACCTCTCGGTCCGGGGCGAGGGGTACGTGAACGCCGACCCGAAGACCCAGGCGACGAACCTCCCCGGCGTCTTCGCCGGCGGAGACATCGTCACCGGCGGCGCGACGGTCATCCTCGCCCTCGGCGCCGGACGGCGCGCCGCGAAGGCGATCGAGAAGTACCTCACGACGAAAGAGTGGCCCGTCGTCCTCGACGAGGAGGCCGCAGCCGGAACGGCGACCGTTCCGGTCCCGGCCGCGGCCGCCTGCACGAAGTGCCGGCGCCCCTTCGAGGCGGGCGACGAGGAGCACATCTGCTGCGCCGGCGAGCGGATCACCTGGACCTGCACCTCCTGCCAGAAGGTCTCGGAAGGGTTCGCTTTCCCCTACGGACTCTGCCCCGCCTGCGGCGGGACCCTCGAGCTGGGCCACGAGGTGAGCCTCGATTCCGAGGCCGCCGTGCAGGCGATCCGCCAGGCGTTCGAGATCGAGCTGGGCGGCATCGCCTTCTACGCCCGGGGCGCGAAGGAGATCGAAGGCAAGGACCCCGACCTCGCGCACCTCTTCGGCGAGCTCGCAGAGATGGAGAAGGGACACCTCGAGATCCTCGCCCGCCGCTATCACGTCGAAGCCCCGGCGGCGGCCCTGACCCAGACCCTGACGCCCGCCCAGGTCGCGATCTTCGCGGGGGCCGACGTGAAGGACTACTCCGGCGCCTCGCTCCTGCGCCTCGCCGTCCACCTCGAGAAGCGGGCCCGCGCCTTCTTCCTCGACGCCGGCCGGAAGTTCCCGACCGGCTCCCACGAGTGGAAGCTCTACCGCGAGCTGGAGGCCGAGGAGAGAGAGCACGTCGACATGCTCTCCACGGTCCTCGCCCGGATCGTGGCGGAGAAGCCGGTCGTCGTGTAGGCCCGGCCCGGTCCGCCGCCGGCCGCGGCGGACCGGGGCTACGTCCGGAAGACGGCCTCGAGGTGCTTCGCCACTCCGGCCGCCGCCGTCGGCGGGCCGAAGAGGTAACCCTGCGCCCGGCGACAACCGTGAGCGATCAGGACCTCCAGCTGGGCGTTCGTCTCGACCCCCTCGGCGACCGAGACGAGTCTCAGCGCGCGCGACATCGCGAGAATCGTCTCCGTGATCTCTTCGTCGGCGTCGTTCAGCCCGAGGCCGTGCACGAAGGAACGGTCGATCTTGAGAATGTCGATCGGCAGCGCCCGAAGCGAGGCGAGAGACGAGTACCCCGTACCGAAGTCGTCTATCGCGATACGCACACCCAGACCCTTCAGGAGGTCGAGGCTCCTCCGCATCCGGCTCACGTGCTGCATCGCGAGTCCTTCCGAGATCTCGAGGACGAGCGACCTCCCCGGGAGAGAGCTCCTGCGAAGAGCGGCATCCACGTGCTCGGCCAGCTCGGCGTCGAGGAACTGCCTCGCCGAGAGGTTCAGGGAGACGCTGAAGGAGCCGTCCTCGCCACCGGGCCAGCGCGACGCCTCGAGGCACGCTTCGCGGAGGATCCAGGGCGTCATGCGCGCCAGGACGCCCGAACTCTCGGCCACCTCGAGGAACTCCGCCGGCAGGAGGAGCCCACGTTCCGGGTGCCGCCACCTCAGAAGCGCCTCGAACCCCACGACAGCCCTGCTCGGAAGCTCGACGATCGGCTGGTAGTGAAGGACGAAATCCGTGGCGATCGACGCCTTCCGGAGAGACGCTTCCAGGCCCAGGAGGCCCTTCGACTCCCCGTGCCGATCCGGGTCGAAGACCTCGACGCGGTCGCCGCCGGCCGCCCTGGCGCCGTACAAGGCGAGGTCCGCGTTCCGAAGGAGCGTGTCCGCATCGTTTCCGTCCGTCGGGAAGAGACTGACGCCGATGGATGGGTTGACGAGGAACTCGGTCCCTTCGATCCGGAACGGCTCGGAGAGCGCGTCGAGCAATCTCCGGCCGACGCGCCTCGCGTCGCCCGGCTCGGACGCGTCGGACGCGACGACGACGAACTCGTCTCCGCCCAGCCGGCCCAGCATGTCGGAAGAGCGCATGGCCCGGGCGAGACGTTCGGCGACGGCAAGCAGAAGCGCGTCCCCGATCGAGTGCCCGATCGAATCGTTGACGACCCGGAACCGGTCGATGTCGAGAAAGACGATGGCCGTTCGCGACCCCGTTCTCCGGGCCTGAGCGATCGTCCGCTCGATGTGCTCCAGGAGGAGATAGCGGTTCGGCAGACCCGTGAGGGCGTCCCGGTGGGCGTGCTTCTCCGCCTCGATTGCGCGCCCCTGTGCCTCCTCGAGCTTCGTGTTCCCGGCCTCCAGCCTGCGGCGAGAGACGTCCGCCAGAACGGCATTGATCGCGAAAACCGAAAGGACGCACACCCGCTGGTAGGGTTCGACGACCGGGTCGACGGCACCGGCGGCGTCGAGGAGGAGGTGAACCACCGGCAGGGCCGCAGCGTGGAACCAGAGGGGCCCCTGGAGCCGCGCCTCCCGCGCAGCCGGACGGGTCTCGGAGGCCGAGGAATCCCGGCGGGGTGGCACCCACTTCCTGAGCCGAGCCGCGAAGGCGACCGCCAGGAAGGGCGGAAGCCACGAAGCGTCGAGTATCCCTTCCGCCTGTGGTTTCGAAATGGAATCCGCGTGCCAGAGGGCCTCGGTCCCGTCGGAAACGAGCCAGAAGAGCTGGGCGACGAGCAGAAGCCCGAACGTGGCTCTCCACCTCGGATCCGACGTGGCCCGCAGGGCATCCCCCGTCCGCAGGATGAGGTAGGCGTCGAAGACCACGAAGAGAAGAAGGGAGAGCAGGCTCATCGCACCGGGCCGTGCCTTCCCGAAGACCGCAGGCAGGACCGAGAAATAGGCGAAGAGACCGGCTCCCAGGACGAGGACGCCCGCCGTCTCGAGGCGAACGAGTGCCCGCCGGGCCGGGCCGGCGTCGTCCGGGAGCTGGGGGCTCGCGTCGAGCGCCATCGCGAAGAAGGCGTAGAGCCCGACGTAGAAGAGGTTCCGGACCTGCAGGAGCACCCCGGAGGCCTTCGCCAGCGGCACGAACACGTCGAGGACCTGCACGATCAGAAAGGAGGCCAGTCCCGCCATCAGGAGCGACCAGAAACGGCGCTCCCGCACGGAGTTCACCCGGGAGGCCCCCGCGGCGACGACCGCAAGGACGGCCGTGATCATGAGGGGGTCCGAGAGCCGGTCGTTGAACGCGCCGACCAGTGTCTCCGGTACGGCCGACAGAAGCGACGGAACGAGGAACGCGAGACCGAGCGCCGTCACTCCCAGCGCAACCCCGTCCCTCGAGAGGAATGCCGTCGCGGTTGCTTTCGACTCGCTCACAGGCAGGTCGGAATTCTGCTCTCCCCTCGACGGTCGGGCAAGGACCCCTTCGGCCGTGACCTCCTCTGCCGGAATGGCGGTCCACGGGCCCGAAGCGGTCGGATCCACCCGAGCACCGCTGGCGGGAGCTCGCGAGTGAGGCATGCCATCATCGAGATGCCACCGGCAGAGGACCGGGAGTACGGGTGGAGGTCGATTGAACCGTTCTGCCAACAAGGAAAGGGTCGCAAGGCGGATCTTCGAATCGGTGCCCCGCTACGTCTGGCAGGAAACTCTCGGGTCGGGCGGGATGGGCATCGTCTTCAAGGTCCTCGACGTCGAGCTCGGGGAGTCGGTGGCGCTCAAGGTTCTCCTCCCGGACTCGGAGCCCGAGGACGACGAATGCCTGGAGCGGTTCCGGCGCGAGGTCTCGCTCGGTCGCCAGGTTCGCCACCCGAACATCGCGCGCGTCCATTCCCTCGGGAACGCGGGCGGGCTCTCCTTTCTCACGATGGAGCTCATCCACGGGAGGACTCTCGCCGACCTTCTCGCAGCGGCCGGCCGCCTTGCGCCCGCCGCGGTCGTCGACTACCTCGGACAAGTCGCTCTCGGCGTCGGCTCGGCGCACGAAACCGGCATCGTGCACCGGGACCTCAAACCCCAGAACATAATGGTGGACGATCAGGGAAAGGTCACCGTTCTCGACTTCGGGCTTGCGCACAGGCCGACGCTGGCGCCCCTGACCTCCGCTCTCAGCTTCATCGGAACGCCCCGCTACATGGCACCGGAGCAGACGACGGGCGGGAAAGTCGATCCGCGCGCCGACGTCTACGCGCTCGGGGTCATCGCCTTCGAGCTCCTGACCGGGAAAGTGCCCTTCCAGGGTTCGACTCCCTGGGATACCGCTCGCATGCACGTCGTCGAGCCCGTACCGTCGAACCGGCTCGAGGAGGCCCGTGTTCCCCCGCCCCTGGCGGCCCTCGTCCTCGAGTGTCTCTGCAAGTCGGCCCCCGATCGCCCGGCTTCGGGCAACGCTCTGGCGCTACGGCTCACCCGGATCGGGATGAACGACCCGGCATGCCTCTAGAATCCGCGGCGTGAACGGACCGCGGGAGAGGTTCCTCCTGAAGGAGGAGGGTCGGCGGAGCGTCTGGGGGTCCCGCGCGCGCTTCCTCGGGGGAGCCGGACTCCTCGTCGCAATCGTCGAAGCCGTGGGCTGGCGCCTCGGCGGCTTCGGGCCGCCTCCTCCCGGGCTTCTCCGGCTCTTCGCCGTCCTCGTCCTTCTCCTCCTCCTCGTTCTCGGCGCCGGTCTCCACACGAAGCTCCGGCCCCGGCACTTCATCTCCGTCGATTCCGCCGCCGGAACCGTGACCTTCGTCCGAAACGGGGCCGTGGTCAGGCAGCTCCCCGTTTCCGAGGTCGGACCGCTCCGGCACATCGTCGAGGAGCGCCGCGTGCGGAGGGGGAAGACCCACCGCCTCGCCACCTTTCACGTCGCCCGATCCGAACCGTTTCCGGAGCTTCTGCTGCACGAGTCCGAGGACGAGCTGGAAACGAGGCGGGCCCTCGAGACCCACGCGAAGATGTGGAGAGTCCCGTACGTCAAACCGTCTGGCGAGGTGAGGACCCCCGAGGATCTCGACGTCCCGCTCTTCCAGAGGCTGGGAATCGACAAAGCGGCGACGACGGCCCTGCCGCAACGGCCCGCCTCGAAGCTCGCGGTCGCCTGGAAGGAAGGCGGCTACGAGATCACCACGTCCTATCGACCGGTGTTCGACCGGAGGATGATCGCCGCGGGTCTGGTGGTGCCACCCGCCGTCGCAGGGTGGCTTTTCCAGGATGCTCTGCGCACCGCCGTCCAGGAGGGGCCAGGGACGATCTACTTCTGGGCCGTCGCGGGCGTGGGCGTCCTTTCCTTCGTCCCGGGCCTGTACGTCGCCGCAAGGGTGTGGAGCCGGCTCCATCGGCCTCCCTCGATCCGGGTCTCGGCCGACGGAGTCCGCTTCCGCGGAAAGTCCCTGCCGCTGCGCTCGATCGAGGAGATCGAACGCGTCCGGGGAGCGGCCTGCCGCCTCGTCGCAGACGATCGCCTCGTCGAGATCGACGAGAACTTCTGCGAGCGCGCCGAGCACGAGTGGCTGCACCACGAGCTTCGCCGCCTCATCATCGAGGCGGGGCAACGGTCGCCCCAGCTCTGACTCGGACCGCTCGAGGCCCCCTTCCCCACGCCCTGGCGGGACGCCTCTACTTCGGCATCCATCTCTCCCCGTCGAGGAGGAACTCGAGCGTGTAGACCTCGTCGTCGTTCGGCGCGACCTGGCGCTTCACGATCTCGCGGCCGCCTCCGGTCACGAAGGTCCACTTCTCGTCCCACTTCTCGTCGCGGTCGAGGTCGATCTTCAGGCGGTTCACTCGGGGCTGCCCGGCGTCCTGGTAGAGGTTCACCTTCCACGGACGGCCGCGAACGGCGTCTTTCGCCTTGTCACCCGAAATCCCCTGGGCAACGCGAGCGAGGATCTCCCGATCCATCGGCCGGAGGGAGTCGGGAGCCGTCGGGACGGCCTCTGCCTTGCCCGGAGCCGGGAGCCCCGCAGGAGCCCCGGAGCCGGCCCCGGGCTCCGCGGCCGCGGCAAGACGCGGGGCGGGGACCGTCGCGGGCGGGGGAGCCGCCGCCGGCTCAAGGCCTGAGTCGCGGCGGGACAAGCCGTAGAGACCGGCCGCTCCCGCCCCGACGACGCCGACGATCGCGAGGGTCCTAAAGGTCTTGTAGCGCATGGCTCGTCTCCTCGGGGCTTCTCGCCATCATGCCCCTGGCGATGGGAACGGTGCAGTGACAGGTCTCGTAGGTACAAGGAGTTGGGCCGGATGCCAGGGCGAAGCCCTCCCCGAGGAAGGGACCGAGGCGATCCCGGCGCGCCTTGCGGGCCGGGTAGCAGCGCCACGCCTCGCCCTTGTCGTCCAGGATCATCGAGAGCGCTCCGGCCCAGCAGGGCCGGCCGAGGTAGCGGTGCTCGATCTCGCCCGTGAGGTTGTGGCCGCCGAGAGCGAGGAGAAGCTCCCGCTCTCCTTCCGAGTAGGGGATCACCCGCGAATTCTGCTTCTCCGGCTGGACCTTGAACGTCAGCCCGGCGTCCGCGAAGCGCCGAGCCAGGCCGGGAAGGCCCGGAAGCGCGTCGCGCGTGGCCACCGCCGTGACGGAGAGGCTCGGCCGCGGAAGCGAGGGGTCGGCACCGGTGCGCACGAGCTCCTCGACGAAGCGGGCCTTCCCGACGAACCCATCGAGGTCCGGAACGTATGGGAGATGGAGGCTGGCGGAGAAGACGCCCACGCGCCCCTGCGCCGCCGCGACGAACGACGCGAGGCGCTCGCGCGAGGCGGAGAGGTTCGTGACGACCGAGATCCGGTGTCCGAGGCGGGCGAGCCCCGCGACGAACGCGTCGAGCTCCGGGTGGACGAACGGCTCGCCCCCGGAGAGCTTCACTTCCCATCTCCCCGGCAGCCGGGCAAAGGCGGCGAGGAAGCCCTCCGTCTCCCCCGCGAGGCTCGTCCGGTCGCGCTTGTCGCGCTGCGTGCAGTAGGGGCAGCGGTAATTGCAGGCCGTCCCGATGTTCCAGCTGACGACCCCCTCGACAGGCCTCGGCGGCGGGAGCATCACGGGACCTCTCCCGCCACGGAGAACGCCGCCTCTTTCGCCGTCGCGGTCGCAGACCCCACCCCCTCCACCATCCCGCGGTTCGCCGGGACGGTGCAGGGGCAGATCGTGTACGGGCACGGGTGCGAAGCGTCCGCGAGGCGGACTCCGCCATCGAGCACGTTGCCGAGAAAGCCCTCTCCGAAACGTTTCGCCGTCCGGCAGCTGAAGGCATCACCCCTCTGCGTCAGGACGAGGTAGTCGACACCCGCCCAGCAGGTTCGCCCGAGGTAGCTCGGCGCCCGGTTCTCGCGGCGCGGGTCACCGCCGGCGTCGAGGAAGAGAGGCAGAAGGGCGCGGTCTTCGGCCACGTAGTCGTGAACACCCCCGTTCACCTTCATCACCTGAGGGAAGAACGGCAGGCCCGCAGCCTCCACGGAGTCGCGCACCTCGAGAAGCTCTTCGAGCTTTCCCGGCACGAGGACCGCGTTCACGACGAGCGACGGCTCCGGCCCGATCCATTCCCGCAGACGGCGCGCCTTCTCGACGAACGCGCCCACGGTCGTGTACTCCAGGTGGAGGCTCGCGCTGACGATCCCGAGCCGGCCGCGCGTGAGCGCCGCGAAGCGCTCGAGCTCGGAAAGCGGGGCCGAGAGGTTCGTCAGGACGGAGACGGTGTGGGGAGTCCGGTGAACGAGGCCGGGGACGACCCGCGAGAGGAAGAGCCGGAAGGCGAACGGCTCGCCTCCGCTCATCTTCACTTCCCACCTTCCCGAAAGCGAGGCGAGGAACGCGAGGAGACCGTCGACGGTCTCCAGCGACGGCGCGCCGACCCGGTGCTTAGGGCTCTGGATGCAGTACGAGCAGCCGTAGTTGCACGCCCCCGCGACCTGCCACTCGACGGTCGGCCTCCTCACGCGCGCCCCGTCACCTCGAGGAGGCGCTGAGCTCCGTAGCGAATCTCGAATGCCCGGCCCAGCGCGACGTTCTGGTTGAACTTGCCGCACTGAGCGCACCCCGGAAGGCTCTCCCCCGCTCGGAGCCGGTCGCGGAGGCGCTGCCACGCTGCCCCCCTCCAGAGGTCCGAGAAGGGCGTCCCGTCCGAAATCGAGCCGACGCGGATCGTCGGGTCGCAGCAATAGAGTACGTCGCCGTCCACGGTGACCCGCGCGTAGGCGAAACCCATGAAGCAGCCCGGCGCACCGACCGGCGTCGTCTCGTCCCCGGGAGCCGCGAGCTGCCTTTCGAGCACGTCGAGGTTCGTCGCGACGCCGAGGCGCCCTGCCGCCTCGCGCGCCCGCGGAACACCCTCTTCGAGGAGTCGTCGGCGAACGGCTTCGTCCAGGCCGCAGCTCTCGGTGCCCCCCCTGAGGCTCGCCCGCTTGAACGTCACCGACTCGGCGTGCATCTCCGCGGCGAGGGCGACCATTTCCTGCAGCTCATGGGCGTTCACCGAGCAGATCACCTGGACCTGTTTGAAGCGGCGACCCGCGTCCCGAAACGCACGGAGCTTCTCGAGGAGGGTGTCCCATTCACCGCTCCCGAAGGACGGGTGGAACGCCTCGTAGGTTCTCCGAGAGGCCGCGTGGACGCCGACGAGGAGCTGGTCGACGCCGAGGTCGAGGACCCTCCGGACGTCGGCGAGCAGGAGGTTCGTGATGATCGTCAGGTGAAACGACCGCCGCTTCACCGCCGCGATGACGTCGTGGATGCCAGGGTGGACGAACGGCTCCCCCATCCCGGAGAGGATCACGTTGCGGACCCCGCCCAGGTCGTCGAGGTCGTCGAGGAGCCGCTCCACGTCGTCCGTCCGGACGCGGCGCCCCTTCCAGGCCGCGGGACGCGGCGTGTCGAGGAGGGGCGAGTGGTCCCAGCAGGTGATGCAGTTCGTGTTGCAGGCGTTGACGAGGTCGATGTGAACCGTCTCCGGGCCGGTCACCGGGATGCCCGCGTCGATCCCGGCCAGGGTGAGGTCGCGCCGATTCACCTGCGTCACCCCCGCCCGCCGACGAGCGCACGGAGGGCGCGCGGGTCGCCGGTCTCGGCGGCCGCCAGCGCGGCTACCGCTTGCGCCAGTCCCCCGGGCTGGCCGATGAACCGACCGAGAAACGCTTCCAGCTCCCCCGCCACGTCGAGGGCCGCCGCGTCGCGCGACGGGCTCAGGCTCCTCACGAGGTGAAGCGCAGCGCCCCACTCCGAGAAGGGAGCGAGCGCCGCCAGTATTCGCTCCGTTCCCTCGAGGCGTTCCTCGAGCGGTCCTTTCAGGAGCCTCTTGTGGAGCGGAACGAGAAGCCTCAGGGCGTGGATCCCGGGCACGCCCGATTCGACCGCGCGCCGCGCGAGGCCGCCCGCCGCGTCCGACGCCTCTCTCTCCGCCCTTCTCCCGGCCCTCGAGCCGGGACCCCCGCCGATCGCGGGAACGAGCGCCTGGATCAGCTCGAAGAAGCCCTCCAGCGGTACGCCGAGCCCCCGCGCCGCCCCGAGGAGGTCGTCGGTGACGGCGGATTCGGCGCAGGCCACCTCGTGCGGCGGCAGGACGAGCTCGAGGATCTCGGCGGCGGCGTCGCGCGCGTGGTTTCGCGGCACCAGGGCCCGTGCCCGGTTCGCCGCCCGCTCCCGCTCGCCGGCGTCGAGGAAGCGCGCGATCGCCGCTTCGAGCCCCGGACGCTCCCCCGCCCCCGCCCACTCCACCATCGCGGCCGCTCCGGCGTGAACCGCGGCCGTCGCACGGCGGTCCTGCTCATCGGCGACTTTCTCCTGCGGCAGGAAGACCGCGGGGACACCGGCGTGCATCAGCTCGAGGACGGTGTTGTACCCGGCCGCCGCGACGGCGAAATCGAACGCCGGGAGCCACTCGGCCAGCGCCGGCTCCGAGATCCACGTGATTCGCTCGCCGCCCCATCGTCCTCCGCGGTAGAGCGGCCCCGCGGCGAGGACGACCTGGACCTCCTCGTGGGCCAGAAGGGCGGACGTAGCACGTCGCAGGTCGGCCTCAGCCGTCGGGTCGCCTCCGCCGCCGACCGATACGAGGGCGGCGAGGCGACCGTCGGGAATCCCGAATCGGGCGCGGCCCTCCTCCCGCGAACGGAGCTCGACCCGCTCGCGGACCATCGCCGGACCCGTGAAACGGACCGCGGATCTCGCCTTCTCCGGCACCACGATCTGCGCCGCCTCCTGCGTCTCCGGAACGAGGATCCGGTCGTAGAGCGGCAGCATCGCCTGGAAGTCGGCGCGCCGGGCGAACTCGTCCTTCACGGGGCGGTAGACGAAGACGCGGGCCCTCGCCAGATCGAGTGCGGAAACGAGCTCGCCGAAGGAGCCGTTCGGGAACGTGTCGACGACGAGCACGTCGGGACGGAGAAGACCGAGCGAGTGCCAGACCCACTGCTTGGCGAGGGCGAGATAGGCGAGCTTGTCGATGCCGGCCGCCGTCACGGAGGTCTTCGACGGCATCTTGAACGACGCGAATCCCTCGTGGAAAAGGAAACCGTCGGCCTCGCTCGAGGTCAGGAAGAAGACCTCGCACGCCGCCCCGCAATAGGCCGAATAGCGCCTCACCCAGCGGCAGATGGCGGTGAGGCGTTGCAGGTGTCCGGCACCGGCGCCATTGACCGCGTAGGCGACGATCCGGAGAGTCTTCGCCACGTCAGGAGGCGTCGAGCAGTCCGTCGCGGGTGACTCCGGACGAGGAGACGGCGGCGCCCGCGGCGGAGAGGTCCCCGGTGTCGAGACTCCGCTCGTAACGCGCGCCCGGATGAGCGTCGTGGTGGGTCTTCACCTCGGGAATGAAGTCGCCGTCGATTCTCCCGTCGGTGAGGAGGTCCCACCAGAGGAAGTCGCGGACGAAGGAGCCGCGGTCGTACCGTTCGAACGCGTAGACCGTCTCCTGGGCCTCACCGATCCGCGCAACGCGCTTCTTCAGCTTCTCCGTCCGCGCCGGGTCGAAGCGCCGCTCGAAGTCCTCGGCCCGGAAGACGGCCCCCGCGTTCTTCGGCCTCTGGTATTTCAGGTTGTCCTTCTCGAGCTTCCGGATCTCCCTGTCGACGTCTTCGCAGGCCGGCTCGATCTGCAGGTCGCGGATGGAATCGAGGTATCGCACCTGGTGGTCCAGGCCGAGCCACTTCTTCACCGGGATCTCGAGCGCGGGGACGTTTGAAAGGACGTCACCGAGCGACTCCTGGGGCAGCGCCTCGAGGTGGTCTGCCAGGGCGATCCGGGCGAGGCCGTAGTAGCGCGGCTCGAGGCTCCGGAGCCCCTCTCTCGACGCGCCCAGCTCCTCCTCGAGGCCCACGCCCGCGGAGAACTCGGCCCTCAGCGACTCCAGCCTTGGATCGTAGGTCTCCAGCGTCCGGACGGCCTCGAGGTAGTCGGCCAGGACCTCGGCGAACGACTTCTTCTCCCCGAAGCGCTCGAGGATCTCGTCCCCGGCTTTCCAGTCGGCGTAGTAGCTCATCCTCCAGAACGCAACGGCGTAGCGCGACGTGCCGTAGCCGACCTCGAGGAGGCGCGCAAGCCGCGGATGCCGGCACCGCTCGACGACGACGGCGAACGGTTCCCGGAACTCCTGCAGCTCCGCGATCGCCCGAGTCAACGTCCCGACGCCCGGGTCGCGAAGGAGGCGCCGGTCCCGGTAGCGCGGGTCGGCTTCGATCTGCTCGATCCGGGCCGTGAGACTCCGGCTCTCGGTGTCGGCCTGCCCCGGAAAGTCGCTCTGAACCAGGCCCGGGAACCCCGTCACCCGGGCCGCTTCCGCGAGAGCCTCAACGGTGAAAGCCGGGAGGAGGGCCCTCGTCAGCTCCTCGGTTGCGTCGGTCCGCCGTTTCACGAGCTCCGCCCGCCGCGTGTCGTGCAGCCGGCGCTGCTCGGCAAGGCGCGACCTCGCCTGCCGCAGCTCCGTCAGCCGGGTCGTCGCCCGGGCGCGGAAGTCCTCGACGCGGTAGATCACTTCAGCACCTCGCGCCTTCGAAGCTCGTCGAGGAACCTCCGGGCCGCCAGTGCCAGATCCGCGGCGTCCGTGACGTCCCACTCGTCCACCAGGAGAAGGAACGCCTCGCCTTCCTCCATCTTCCGCTCGAGCGCGGCGACCACGCCTTCACCGAAGGCCTTTCTGTCGCCGGCCTCCGCGGTGACGAACTCGAACCCGACACGTCGTTCCGGGTCGTATCCGTCGAGGAAAAGGATCGTTCCGGCGACCTCGAACGGCACTCCTTCGCGAATTGCAATCCCGTCCTTCTCGAACTCCTCACGGAGGAGACGGACCCCCTCGCGTTCGCTGAGCCTTGTCTGCATGAACGGGAACTCTACCAGTCCGAAACCCGGTGGGGGGAGACACGGGAGTCCCTTGCTAGCCCGGCAACCTCCGGAGGTAGCTGACCACGCCCCCGAGCAGCATCTCCACCGCGACCGCCGTCAGCACGAGCCCCATCAGCCGCTCCAACGCCGTGATGGCCTGATCGCCGAGGGCTTTCTGGATCCGCGTGCTCGAGACGAAGACGAGCGCCGTGATCGCGATCGTGACGGTCAGGGCTCCGGCGAGCGTGAGCATCCTGAGCGGGTCCGGAGTCGACATGAGCAGGACCGTCGCCATCGCCGACGGCCCGGCGATGAGCGGGATCGCCACGGGGACGATGAACGGCTCGGCCGGCGTCTCCTCGTCTTCTCCCAGGCGGACCCCGTGCTCGGGAAAGATCATCCGGATGGCGATGAGGAGGAGGACGACTCCCCCGCTCACCCGGAGCGCGTCCTCGCTCAGGTGAAGGACGCGGAGAATGGGCCGGCCCGCGACGAGGAAGAGCAGGAGAGCGGCGAAGGCGATGAGGCACTCCCGCACGACGACGATCCGCCGCCGCTCGGGCCGCACCTTCCGGAGCGCCGAGATGAAGAACGGGATGTTCCCGAGCGGGTCGGTGATGAGGACGAGGAGGATCGTGGCGGAGAGAAAGCTCGTGTCCATGTGCCCGGCTGCCGAGGATACCGTCAGAACGGATAATCGCTGGAGGCTTCCGGCGCCGCGGTGACCGTGGCCCGGCCCTGCGTTATCGCCTCCGGGCGTAGAGCCAGGAAAGCTCCGGCCACGCGGGGTTCGGCGTCCTCTTCGTCTCGTAGCCGAGACCCGCGAAGAGGCCGGCCAGGAGATCGCCCCTCGCGGAACCGCGCTCCTCGTGAACCTCGAGGACGAAATGCCGGATCCGGCGAAGGGTTTCCGGCCGGGCGCCGAGGAGAATCCGCTCCTCCCACCCCTCGACGTCCAGCTTCGCGAGGTCGCAGGTGGGCGTACCGAGCCTGTCGAGAGCGTCCTCGAGGGACACGGTCGGCACGGGCCGCACCGCGGGCCGCCCCTCGGCGTCGGAAAACGTGCGGGACCGGACCGTGGAGGGACCGGCCGCCATCCCGAGTCCGTCCCCCGGGGCGCCGAGCGCCTCGCGAAACGGGACGACGTTCGTGACGCCGTTGAGCCGGAGGTTCTCCTCGAGGAGGACGAAGGCGTCTTCCGCGGGCTCGAATGCGAAGACGCGTCCGGACGGGCTCGCCTTCGCCGCGAGGACGGCGAAGTCGCCGACTCCCGCACCAATGTCCAGGACGGTCCAGCCGTCGACAACGGGCGTGCCTGCGACTGCGTAGAAGCGGTCCAGCCACGTTTCCTTCACGACCCAGGCGTCGAGCGGCGTCCTCGTCCGGAACCGCACGCCGGACCGCAGCTCCCAGAGGAAGGGGCCGCGGCTCGCGCCGAGCATGAAGGCCGCGAGGCGGAACGGCTGCCGGGAGCTGCGAAGCATCGGCAGGATGGATCCGAGGTAGTAGGCCCAGCGGGACACGAGCCTGGGCTCGTTCGACGCGCCGGGAGCCATGGATGGCGAATTGCTTCGAGAAGAAGGTTCGGCAGCCGGCACGCAATCAGCCTTTGAGTCCGAGCCGGCGCGACAGGTGGTGGAGGTTCGCGCGGTGCATCCCGAGCTCGCGCGCCGCGGCGGCCTGGTTGCCTCCACAGCGCTCCACCGCCTCGCGGATCAGCTTCCGCTCCAGCTCCTCCACCTGCTCCCGCAGCGGACCGCCCGGCAACCCCTCTCCGGCCGAAACGGGCGGCTCCTCGCGCGTGGCGCCCGGCGCGACGTCGACGTGGGCGAGGCCGACGACGATCGGAGCCCCCGCGGGCCTGCCCGCCGCGGCCCGGAGGACGGCCCGGTTGACGACGTTCTCGAGCTCGCGGACGTTTCCCGGCCAGTCGGCCGCGGCGAGCCTCTCCCGGACGTCCTCGCCCAGCCGGAGCGGCCCGAGACCGAGCCGGCGGCGGGTCGAGTCTGCGAAGTGCGTCGCCAGGAGAGGGATGTCCTCCCTCCGTTCGCGAAGCGCCGGCACGCGAATCGGATAGACCGCGAGACGGTGGTAGAGGTCGGCCCGGAACCGGCCCCGCTCCACCTCCGAGATCAGGTCCCGGTTCGTCGCGGCGATGATCCTCACGTCGACGCGGTGAAGGCGGTCCGAGCCGATCCGCTGGATCTCCCCCTGCTGGAGCGCGCGCAGGAGCTTCGGCTGGAGGGAGAGCGGAAGCTCGCCGATCTCGTCGAGGAAGAGCGAGCCGCCGTCGGCCACCTCGAACTTCCCCGCGCGGTCGCGGACGGCGCCGGTGAACGCGCCCGCCACGTGCCCGAAGAGCTCGCTCTCGGCGACCGACTCCGGGAGCGCGGCGCAGTTGACGTGGATGATCGCCTCCTCCCGCCGGCGGGAGCCGGCGTGGACGTGCCGCGCCACGAGCTCCTTGCCGACGCCGGTCTCTCCCGTCACGAGAACCGGAAGGTCGGAGGACGCGACGACGGAGATCTCCGAGAGGAGCGCCGCGATCGCTCCTCCCGTTCCGAGGATCGCCGCGCCGCCCGACTCGTCCGCGCTCCGCTGGAGCTCGCGCGCGACGCGAGTCCCGCGCTCGGCCTTCCGCTCGAGCGCCTCGATGAGGCTCGCCGTCCGGATCGCCGCACCGGCGAGTGCGCCGAGCGTCGCGAGGACGCGGGCGTCGAGGCCGTCGAAGGCATCGGGGTCGAGCGCGTCGGCCGTGAGCGCCCCGACCACCTCGCCGTCCGCCGTGAGCGCGCAGCCGAGGCAGGCGTGGATCCGCTCGAGCGCGTGCGGGTCCGCGGTGAGCAGACCGTCGAAGGGGTCGGGCAGGACGGAGTCGTGCGGGAAGAGGAGCGGCGACGGGGACCTCAGGATCGCGTCGAGCCGCGGGTGCCGGTGCCGGGGGTAGGGGCGCTCCAGCGCGGCCGGGACGAGCCCGTGCGCGGCGAGCGGAACGAGCTCGTCTCCCTGCAGCCACAGGAGGCAGGCGGCATCGTACGGAACGAGGCGCCGGACCGCGGCGAGAAGCCGCCCGTAGCGGTCGAGCGCGCCGAGCGACGCCGTCAGGTCGGTCGCGAGATCGAGGAGGACCTCGAGGGCGTCTGGCCGTTGCGATTCCGATGACGACGTTGTGATTCTCACGACGACCCCCGCTGTCATCCTCATAACACACCTTTTCAACTCGTTGCCGCGCAAGCGCTTGACGAGCGGCACACCTCCTGCGAAGTCCACTGCCGGAGGCCGACATGAATACCCCGCTCCAGCCCGCATCGACCCTCGCCGATCTCGCCGTCGTCTTCCCCGCCGCCTCCCGCGTCTTCCGGCGCCACGGCCTCGACTACTGCTGTCACGGGCGCCGGCCGGTTTCCGAGGCCTGCGCCGAGCGCGGCCTGGACAGTGCCTCGATCCTCCTCGAGATCACGGCAGAGACCCGGCCGGCTGCGGGCCCCGAGCGCTGGTTCGACAGCCCGCTGCCCGAGATCGTCGAAGGAATCGTCTCCTGGTACCACGCCCGCCTCCGCACCGAGCTTCCGCTTCTCCTCCAGATGGCACGGAAGGTCGAGGCGGTTCACGCGGAAAAGGAGAGCGTGCCGCGCGGGCTCGCCGCGCACGTGGAGGCTCTTTCCGCGACCCTCCTCGACCACCTCGACAAGGAGGAGCAGGAGCTCTTTCCCCTGCTCCTCTCCGGGAAGGCCGCGGCGTTCGCGGAGACGATCGCCACCCTCGAGCGCGAGCACGAGGACGTCGCGCTCGCGCTGCAGAAGACGCGCGCCCTCACGACGAACCTCGTTCCGCCGGCCGAAGGCTGCACCACCTGGCGGGCCCTCTACCTCCGCCTCGACGAGCTCGAGGCCGAGCTGATGGAGCACGTCCATCTCGAGAACAACGTCCTCTTCCGCCGCGCGCTCTCAGCGACCCTCTGAATCGAAAGGACACCATGAGCACGACCACACCGGTCCACGACGCGAAGCGCTGGGCACTCCTCGGCGGCGTCCTCGTCTTCACGTTCCTCCTCCTCGGCTTCTTCGGACGCGAGGTCTACCGTCAGGCTCCGCCCATCCCGGAGCGCGTCGTCACGCCGGACGGCACGACGCTGATGACGAAGGACGACATCCTGACCGGCCAGACGGTCTGGCAGTCGGCCGGCGGCCAGCAGCTCGGCTCGATCTGGGGCCACGGCGCCTACCAGGCTCCCGACTGGACGGCCGACCAGCTCCACCGGGAAGCCACGGCCCTCCTCGACGTGAAAGCGGAGAAGGAGGGGGCGAAGGACTTCGCGTCCCTCTCCGCCGATCGCCAGGCCGTGCTGAAAGCGGCCCTCGTCCGCGAGATGCGGGCGAACACGTACGAGGCCGCGTCGGGCGCCGTCACGATCTCGGCCGAGCGGGCCGAGGCGCTCCGGCGCGTCGCCGTCCACTTCGACGCCCTCTTCGGAGGCTCTCCAGGGCTGAAGACGCTCCGCCAGGCCTACGCGATGTCGGAGTCGACCATCCCCGACGCCACCCGGAGAAAGGCGCTGACGGCCTTCTTCTTCTGGACGAGCTGGGCCGCGACGACCGAGCGCCCCGGGCAGTCGATCACCTACACGAACAACTGGCCCCACGAGCCGCTCGTCGCGAACCATCCCTCGAGCGCGAACGTCGTCTGGTCGTTCGTCTCGATCGTTCTCCTCCTCGCCGGCGTCGGCGCCGTCGTCTGGTGGAACGCCTTTCGCGAGAAGCCGGAACCGCCGGTCACACCGCCGGCGTCGGACCCGTTCATGGGCCTCGCGCTCACCCCCTCCATGCGCGCCTGCGGCAAGTACGTCGGAACGGTCCTCGCGCTCCTCGCGGTCCAGGTCGGCCTCGGCGCCCTCACCGCGCACTACACGGTCGAAGGACAGGCGCTCTTCGGTCTGCCGATCGGCCAGTGGCTTCCCTACGCCCTCACCCGCACCTGGCACGTCCAGACGGGCGTCTTCTGGATCGCGACCGCCTTCCTCGCGGCGGGCCTCTTCCTCGCCCCGGTCATCGGAGGGCACGAGCCGAAGTTCCAGCGCCTCGGCGTGAACGTCCTCTGGGGCGCGCTCCTCGTCGTCGTCGCCGGGTCGCTCACGGGCGAGTACCTCGCGATCCACCAGGTCCTCCCGCTCGACCTGAGCTTCTGGTTCGGCCACCAGGGCTACGAGTACGTCGACCTCGGCCGCGTCTGGCAGATCGCCCTCTTCGTCGGCCTCGTCCTCTGGCTCGTCCTGATGCTCCGGGCCATCCTCCCGGCCGCGCGGCGCCGCGACGACTCCCGCTCCCTCGTCCTGATGTTCACGGGCTCCACGACGGCCATCGGCCTCCTCTACGGCGCCGGCTTCTTCTTCACGGCCAAGACGCATCTTTCGGTCATGGAGTACTGGCGCTGGTGGGTCGTCCACCTCTGGGTCGAGGGCTTCTTCGAGGTCTTCGCCACGGCGGCGATCGCCCTCCTCTTCGCAAAGCTCGGGCTCGTCGACAAGAAGCACGCGGGCGCCGCGGTCATCGCCTCCTCCGCGCTCTTTCTCTTCGCCGGCATCCCCGGCACGTTCCACCACCTCTACTTCAGCGGCACGCCGGTCTCCATCCTCGCCGTCGGGGCGAGCTTCAGCGCCCTCGAGGTCGTCCCGCTGACCCTCATCGGCCTCGAGGCGTTCCGGACGAGCCGCCTCCAGACCGCGGCACCGTGGATGTCCGCCTACCGCTGGCCCATCCGGTTCTTCGTCGGCGTCGCCTTCTGGAACCTCGTCGGCGCGGGCGTCTTCGGCTTCCTCATCAACCCGCCGATCGCCCTCTACTACATGCAGGGTCTCAACACGACGCCCGTCCACGCCCACACGGCCCTCTTCGGCGTCTACGGCCTCCTCTCCCTCGGGCTCGTCCTCGTCATCGCCCGCAAGCTCTCGGGCGTTCGCCCCTGGAAGGAGACGCAGCTGAAGCTCGCCTTCTGGGCGATGAACGTCGGACTGGCGGCGATGGTCGTCCTGAGCCTCCTGCCGATCGGCCTCGCGCAGACCTGGGCGAGCGTCGAGCACGGCCTCTGGTACGCGAGAAGCGCCGACTTCCTCCAGCTCCCGGCCCTTCAGACCCTGCGGTGGCTCCGCATCGTCGGCGACACGGTCTTCCTCGGCGGCGTCGCGCTCCTCTTCTGGTTCTTCACGGGCCTCATCACCGGGTGGAGCTACGAGAAGGCCGCGGAGCCGGACCTCGACGCCGACGAGGCGCTGGCCGAAAGCGCCTAGCGCCGAGCTTGCCTCCTGCGGGGCACTCCCGCGAGAAACGGTCGATTCCGGACGCCCGTCCGCGGTCACGAGGACTAGAATGAGCGGGGCTCTTTCAGCGGATGGACGATCCCGGAGTCGTGGTCGGAGAGGTATCGGCGCGAGGTGCGGCGTGGGAAATCCCATCCCCCCCAACAGCGAGAACGAACCGGCTGAACCGAGCCGGGACGTTCGAGGCCGGGACGGGCCGAGCCCCTCGGAATCCGCGCTCCGGGCCCTTGCGCTCCGCCTCCAGGAGGTCCGGGAGGAGGAGCGCAAGGAGCTCGCTCACGAGATCCACGACGTCCTCGGCCAGGAGCTGACGATGCTGAAGCTGGACGCCGTCCAGCTTCTCGGGAAGAAGCGGCGGAGGCGCAGCGCTGCGACCGCGGCCGGGCCGGACCTGGCGGACCTCGTCGAACGGATCGACCGGCTGATGGGAACCGTTCGCAGGCTCACGAGCGACCTGCGCCCCGCCGTCCTCGACTACGCCGGCCTCGCGGACGCGATGGAGGAGGAAACGGCCCGGCTCGCCGCGAGAACGGACCTCGCGATCCGGTTCGAATCGACACTGCCGGCTCCCATCCGGGACACCGGTCTCTCCACCGCCGTCTTCCGGATCCTCCAGGAATCTCTGACCAACGTCGTCAGGCACGCCAGGTCCCGGCAAGTCGGCGTGAAGCTCTTCGTCGAGGCAGGCTGCCTCGCCCTCGACGTCCGCGACGACGGAGTAGGCTTCGATCCGGCCGTCCCCGCGTGCCTCCGGTCGCTCGGAATCCTCGGAATGCGCGAGAGGGCGGCCGCCCTCGGCGGCCGCCTCGAGATCCTCTCCACACCCGGCAGCGGAACCCGGGTGCACCTCAGAATTCCCCTGGGGCCCGCGGACCAGGGGCTCTCGTCGTGATCGCGGTCTTCGTCGTCGACGACCACTCCGTCGTCCGCGAGGGGCTGAAGCGGATTCTCGAGGAGTCGCCGGACATCCGGGTCGTCGGAGAGGCCGCGTCGGCCGAAGAGGCGCTCGGCATGCTGCCGCTCTGCCGCTGCGACGTCGTCGTCACCGACCTCGCGATGCCCGGCCGCGGCGGCCTGGAGCTCGTCGCCGAGGTCCGCAAACGGCACCTCGGCTGCCGCGTTCTGATCCTGAGCATCCACGCGAACGGGCAGCTCGTCGTCAGCGCGCTTCGGGAAGGCGCCTCCGGGTACCTGACGAAAGACAGCGCGCCGACCGAGCTCGTCCACGCCGTCCGCAAGGTGGCGGCCGGGGGACGGTACGTCACGGAAGCTCTCGCGGACGAACTCGCTGCCCGCCTCGGACAAGGCGGTTCCGCCGACGAGGCCCCGCCCCTCTCACGGCGCGAGTACACCGTCCTTGCCCTCCTGGGCGCCGGGAGGACGCCGACCGAGATCTCCTCCGAGCTGAGCCTGAGCGTGAAGACCGTCAGCTCCTACCGGTCGAGACTCCTGACCAAGCTGGGGCTGCGAACCACGTCGCAGCTCGTCGCGTACGCGCTTCGGACCGGCATCACCCCCGGCGCCGGCCCGTCGTGCTGGACGGGCACCGCCACGAGATGAGGAGGACCCCTCCAGCCGGGCGAGCGATCGACCGGCAGACCGTGAGGACGACAGAGCGAGTGTTGAATCCGTAGAGATCGGAATCGCGGCTCCTCTCGTTCGAGAGAATCCGCAGGCTGCGGAGGCCAAGTGAACGGAAGCCTTCCGAGCACAGGTGACCGACGAGCGCCCCCCCCGATGATCGGCGAGAAGGAGCGCCTTCGCTCCCCGACGCCGCACCTCGGGCGGACGTGGCTACCGTGGGCCGGACTGGCCCTCGCTCTGGGGCTCGCCCTCTCCGTCTGGGCCTTCGTGCGGCGCGCCGAAGAGCGGCGCATCCGGGAACGGTACGACCTCGAGGTCGAGACCGTGGCGGCACGGATCACCGGCCGGATGTCCATGCACGTGCAGATCCTCAACGCCGCCTGCGAGTTCGTCTCCCTCCGTCCCGGCGGCCTCACGCGCCAGGAGTGGCGGCAATTCGTCGCCTCGCTCGACCTGGAGCGGCACAACCCGGGAGTCCAGGGACTGGGCTTCGCGGAGTGGGTTCCGGCCGCCGGCCTGACGGCCCACGTCCGGCGCATGCGGGCGGAGGGCTTCGAGGACTACGAGGTCCACCCCGGCGGTCCCCTGCCTCCCGAGGGAGGCGTCAGCTCGATCATCTATCTCGAACCGTTCGACGAACGAAACCAGCGGGCCTTCTCCCGGGACATGTACGCCGAGAGCACCCGAAGGGCGGCCATGGCCCACGCGCGGGACACGGGCGCCGTGACGTTGAGCGGAAGAGTGACGCTCTACCAGGAGACGTCCACCCGGATCCAGGCGGGGACCCTGATCTACGCTCCCGCCTACCGGCGGGGAGCGCCCCGCCAGACCGTGGCCGAGCGGCGGGAGGCGCTCCTGGGATGGCCCTACATGCCGTTCCGGATGCAGAATCTGATGGAAGGTGCGATCGGCCCCTCCTCCCGTAACTTGAAGCTCTCGCTCTACGACGGCGAGTCGGAAGACGAGGGCGCCCTCCTCTACTCCAGCGGCGCCGATTCCCCGGCGAAGCCGGAAAGCTGGACGACGAGGAAACGGCTCGAGATCGCCGGAAGGATCTGGACCCTGAAGCTGGCGCCCCGGCCGGAATTCATCGCCAGCCTCGGTGGCCGGAGCCACCAGCTGATCCTGGGAATCGGGGTCCTGGCCAGCCTCGGCCTCCTCCAGCTCTTCCTCTCCCTCGCCCGCGCGGAGCGGCGTGCGCTCGCCATCGCGGACGAGCGGGCGGAGAAGCTGCAGCTCCTCCTGAACTCGACGGCGGAGGCGATCTACGGCCTCGATCTCGCCGGCAGCTGCACGTTCTGCAACGACGCGTCCCTCCGGATGCTCCGCTACGAGAGTCCCGGGCAGCTCCTCGGCCGGAACATGCACGACCTCATCCACCACTCCCTCCGGGACGGGACCCTGGTCCCCCCGGAGGAGTGCGTTCTCTTCAAGGCCTTCCTCGCCGGGACCGGAATCCACTCCAGGGAAGAGACCCTCTGGCGCTCCGACGGCACCCCCTTCCCGGCCGAGTACTGGTCCTACCCGCAGCTCCGCGAGGGGCGGGTCGTGGGGGCCGTGGTGACCTTCCTCGACATCTCCGACCGGCGCCGGACCGAGGCCGAGGTCCGGAGGCAGCAGGCGCTCGTCCAGAGCCTCCTCGACTCCATACCGGACCTCGTCTTCATCATGGACACCGCCGGCGTCTGCCTGGGCTGCAACCCTCCTTTCGCGGAGCTCCTCGGCCGGCCGAGGGAGGAGATCGTCGGGCGCTCGACCCACGACCTCTTCCCGCCCGAGGCCGCGGACTTCATCCGGCAGCAGGACGCCCTGATGCTCGCCGAGCTCCGTCCGAGAAGGAACGACGAGTGGGTCTCGCACCCCGACGGACGGCGAATCCTGGTGGACACGCTCAAGACGCCCTACTACGGCCTCGGCGGCGAGCTGATGGGGATCCTCGGGATCAGCCGCGACATCACCGCCCGCCACGAGGCCGTTCAGGCCCGGGAGGCGGTTGCGACCGAGCTCCGGGCCGCCCTCGAGAAGGCCGACCGGCTCAACGCGCTCCTCCAGGAGGAGACGGAGCGGACGAGCGAGCTGGCCGCCCGGGCCAGCGCGGCGAGCGTGGCCAAGTCCGCTTTCCTCGCCAACATGAGCCATGAGATCCGGACGCCGATGAACTCCGTCCTCGGCTTCTCACAGCTCCTACTCGATGACCCGTCGCTCTCCCGGTCCCAGAGGGAGCGGCTCGAGGGGATCCAGCGTGGAGGGGACCACCTCCTGAAGCTCATCAACGACATCCTGAAGATGTCGAGGATCGAGTCGGGCCGCACCAGCCTGAACCTGGCGGACATCGACCTCCACGCGCTCCTCGCCAACGTCGAGACCATGTTCCGGCTCCGGATGGCACGCCAGGGCCTCGCCTTCTCCGTGGAACGCCTCGCCGGCGTGCCGCGCGCCGTCGTGGCCGACGAGGCCCGGATCGGGCAGATCCTCATCAACCTGATCGGAAACGCCCTGAAGTTCACCCGGGAAGGGAGTGTCCACGTCCGGGTCCGCTCCGAGACGGAGCGGGACGGAACGGTCCTCCTCGGGATGGAGGTCGAGGACACCGGCCCCGGGATTCACGAGGACGACCTGCCGCGCCTCTTCCAGCAGTTCGAGCAGACGCGAAGCGGAGTCCAGGCCGGAAGCGGGACGGGGCTGGGCCTGGCGATCAGCCGGGGGCTCGCCCGCCTGATGGGAGGGGACCTCACTGTCCGGAGTACGCCGAGCGTCGGCTCGGTCTTCACGGCCGAGATCCGCGTGACCCCTTCCGGAGCGCGGCTCCCGCTGGAGAGCGCACGGACGCCGGGGGTTCGCAGCCTCCCGCCGGGACTCGTGCCGCCTCGCATCCTCGTGGCGGACGACCTGGCGGACAACAGGACGATCCTCGAGGACATGCTCGGCCGGGTCGGCTTCCAGGTGCAGGCCGCCGCGAACGGACGGGAGGCCCTGGACCTCTTCTCGTCCTGGCAACCCGACCTCGTCCTGATGGACCTGCGCATGCCGGTCCTGGACGGCTTCGACGCCATCCGCTCCATGCACGAGAACGGGAAGGGCGCCCACACCCCGGTCATCGTCGTCAGCGCGAGCGTCTTCGAGGAGAGCCGGCAGCACGCGAGCGAGGTGCACGCGGACGACTTCATGGGGAAACCCGTCCGCGAGGCGGAGCTCTTTCAGAAGGTCGGGAGGCTCCTCGGAATCGACTACGTTTACGACGAGGAGCCCGGTGCCGGGCCGCCGGTTTCCGGGGCCTTCCCTGCGGGGAGGATCCCCGAGGCCCTCCGCCTCGCGATGCACGAGGCCGTGGTGAATGCCGACCAGGAGCAGCTCGGCCAGCTCGTCGTGGAGCTGGCCGGGACGGACGCGGCAGCCGCCGCGAAGCTGAAGGACCTCGCCGAAGCATTCGAGTACGACCGGATCCTCCGGCTGCTCTCCGTGTAGGACGGACACCGACACGAAACGGGACCACCGTCTGCCATCCCGGCGAGGGGCCAGCCGGCAGACAGGTCTCGATCGGGCGCGAATACTGAACGTGGAAGCGTGGGCTACCGTGCGTCCTCCCAGCGAGGCACGGGAGACCCGGAGGTCAGGCGAATGGCGACGTTCCGAGTCCTCGTGATCGACGACAACCCGTATGCCCTGCAGACCATCGAGGGTGCGCTGGCGGGGACCGGCTACGAGGTCGAGACCGCGCAGAACGGCCTCGACGGACTCGCGAAGGCCGCGGCCAACGTCCCCGACGCCATCCTTCTCGACCTGCTCATGCCGGGCATCGACGGGCTCGAGGTCCTCCGGCGGCTTCGCGAGGATGCGGTCCTCTCCGAGGTGCCGGTCATCGTCGTGACCTCGCTCGACGAGAGGCCCGCTCGAATCGACGCCCTCCGTGCCGGGGCGGACGACTTCATCGGCAAGCCCGTCGACATCGCCGAGCTCAGGGCCCGGCTCGGGACGCTCGCCAAGCTGAACCGCTTCCGCCGGCTCGCGGCCGAGCGGGCCCGCCTGGCGTGGGTCGCCGAGGGGAGCCGCGACGGCATCCTCCTGCTCCGGCCGGACGGGACGACCACCTGGACGAACGAGTCGGCGCGACGGCTCCTGGGCCTTCCCTCTCCTCCGCGAGACACCGACGTCCCCTTCCTTTCCCGGGCGCTCGAGCTCTACGAAGCCGTGCCGCCGCACTCGTTCGACGGGTGGCTCGACGGACGCCCCGGCCAGGAGGATGCCTTCCTCGTCCGCCCCGGCACCCGCTCCGCTCCCCCGCTCTGGCTGCGAACCGAGATCCTGGATGCCGGGCACGCGACACTCTCCGTCCGCCTCCGCGACGTCACGGCGACCGTGGAGTCGTTCCGCGATGGCTGGTCGGTGGCCGGGGCCCTCCAGCACAAGCTCCGCACTCCCCTGAACGGAATTCTCGGCACCCTCGAGGCGCTCTCGGGCGAGGAGCCGGACCGGAGCCCGGAGGACCTGGCCGAGTGGCTCGCCCTCGTCCGCGAGGCCGCCAGCCGCCTCCGCGGGCACATCCTCGACCTCGCCGACTTCGGAGCGAGGCTGACGTCTCCCGATCCGGGAGACGGCTGTGCCGCCGGAGAGATCCTGGCGGCCGCGAACCGGGCGGCCGCGCTGGCGGGGGTCGCGGGAGGAGTGAAGGCCGAAGGGCTCGCCGGGACCCCGGACGTCCTTCCGGTCTCTTCCGCCCGCCTCGAATCCGTCTTCTTCGAGCTCTTCCGGAACTCGGTGCGGGCTCACCCCGACGGCCGCCCCGCCATCGAGCTCCGGCTCTTCGGATCGGAGGGAGGAGTCGTCCTCGAGGTCCTCGACGACGGGGTCCACCTTCCGCCGGAGGTCCTCTCCCGGCTCTGGGCACCTCTCTACCAGTTCGAGGTCCGCGCCACGGGAGAGGCGCCGGGAACCGGGCTGGGCCTCACCTACGTCGCCCTCGTCGTCTCCGAATCGGGCGGCACCGTGAAGATCACGAACCGCGAGCCGGGGCCGGGAATCCAGGTCACCTTCCGGTTCCACCGGCAGCAGCCGGGCCGAGGAGAGACTCCATGAGCGAGACGACCGCAGACGTCCTGATCGTGGACGACACGCCCGCGAACCTGAAGCTCCTGAGCGGGATGCTCGCGCAGCGCGGCTACAAGGCGAGGCCCGTTCCGAACGGGACGCTCGCGCTGCAGGCCGTCCGGAGCAAGCCACCGGACCTGATCCTCCTCGACATCAACATGCCCGGGCTGAACGGCTACGAAGTCTGCCGGCAGCTGAAGGCCGACGAGAAGCTCAGCGAGATCCCGGTCATCTTCCTGAGCGCCCTCGGGGAGACGGAGGACAAGCTCCGGGCCTTCGCGGCCGGCGGGGTCGACTACATCAGCAAGCCGTTCCAGTTCGAGGAGGTCGACGCGCGCATCGCGACGCACCTCAAGCTCCGGCACCTCCAGCAGCAGCTCGAGGAGCACAACCAGGAGCTCTCCCGGCTCGTCCAGGAGCAGGTGAAGAAGATCTCCGACTCCCAGCTCGCGACGATCTTCGCGCTCGCCAAGCTCGCGGAGTCGCGCGACGAGGACACCGGGGCGCACCTCTTCCGCGTCCGGCGCTACTGCCGGTCGCTGGCGGTCCACCTGGCCGCGGACGGCGCGCAGGAGCGGCGGATCGACGGGAAGTTCATCGACGACCTCTACTTCTCGAGCGCCCTGCACGACATCGGCAAGGTCTCGATCCCCGACGCGATCCTCCTGAAGAAGGGACCGCTCACCCCGGAGGAGTGGGTCGTGATGAAGGCGCACACGACGCTCGGCGCCAACACCCTCGCCGCCGTCCTCGAGCAGCACCCCGACAACGAGATGATCCGCATGGGAAAGGAGATCGCCCGCTCCCACCACGAGCGCTGGAACGGGACCGGCTACCCGCAGGGGCTCGCCGGCGAGGCGATCCCGCTCGCGGCACGGATCTTCAGCATGGCCGACCAGTACGACGCCCTGCGGAGCGCACGGCCGTACAAGAGGGGCTTCACGCACGAGGAGGCGGTCCGGATCATCGTGGAGGGAGACGGCCGGACTCTGCCCGAGCACTGGGATCCGGCGATCCTCTCCGCCTTCCGCGCGATGGAGTCGGAGTTCTCGGCCATCTGGACGAGGTTCGAGGAGTGAACTGGTCCGGGCTCCGGGCCGCGGGGCCGCCGTGAAGGGCGAGGCGCCAGTGCCTGGCGCTCCCGGCCCCGGCGGCTCACCGGCCCGGATTCTCCTGGGGAACCTCGCCCTCGCTCTCGCCTGGTACGGCGCCGCCCTCGCCGGCGCTCTCTTCAGGGTCTCGCCCGACGACCCGACCGTCTTCGCTCCCGCCTTCGGCGTGGCGCTCGCGGCGGTTGCGATCCGGGGGTGGGAGATCGGGTTCGGGGTCCTCCTCGGCTCTCTCGCCTTCGACCTGTCGGCCCCGTCCGGGCCCGCCCACCTCCCGCTCTCCGCCGCCGTCGCGACCGGCGCCACGCTCCAGACCTGGCTCTCCGCCGGCCTCCTCCGCCGAGCCGTGGGCGAGCTGCCGCCGGCCCCGGTCCGGCTCGTCCTCCGCGCGATCGTCCTGCTCGCGCTCGCGAGCTGGCTCACCCCTCTCGTCGCCGCCGCCGGCCGGAGCCTCTTTCAGGGCCTCCCCGCGGCGAGGCTGCCCGGTGTGGCCGCACGCCTCTGGATCGGCGTCGTCGTCGGCGTCCTGACCTGTGCGCCCGGGCTGATCGTCGCCGGCCGCCGCTGGCGGCGGCAGCCCGTCCCCGAGCCCCTCGCCTGGGCGCTGCCGTCCGCCCTGACCGGGCTCGCGCTCCTCTCGTTCGCGATGGCCTCGGCCGCCCGGGAACGGGAGGTCGTCACGCGCCTCGCTTCCGACGCCCGCGAGCTGGTGGAGGTCGTCCGGAAAGCCGTGGACAGGCCCCGCCAGAGCCTGAATGCGGTCCAGGCCTTCTTCGACGCGTCGATCGAGATCCGGCGGGACGAGTTCCGCCGGTTTGCCACGCCGCTCCTGGCGGACCTGCCGACGACCAGGGCCCTCGGCTGGGCGCCCCGGGTCCGGGCGGAGGAGCGGCGGCATTTCGAGGAGTCGCTCCGGACCTCGGACAGGCCGGACTTCTCGATCTTCGAACTCGACCCCGAAGGCCGGCCCGTTCCGGCCGCCGCCCGCGCCGAGCTCTTCCCGGCGACGCTCTTCGAGCCGTTCGAGCCCTACCTCGAGGCCCTCGGCTTCGACGAGGCGTCCGAGGCCCGCCGGCGAGAGGCGCTGGAGCGTGCCCGGGACACCGGGCTGCCGACCCTCAGCCCGCTCCTGCACGACGGGTGGGCCTCACCCGGCAAGAGCGTTCTCCTCCTCTTCCGTCCGGTCTACAGGCACGAGGCGGCGACGGACACCCTGCGGGCGCGGAGGTTGAACCTCGCGGGCGTCGCCTTCAGCGCCTTTCGCCTGGAAGAGCTCGCGCAGCACGCGCTGAGCGAGATCAACGCCCACGACATCGAGCTCTCCTTCTTCGACACGACCGGCGGGAAGACGGAACTCCTCGCCTTCCTCCCGTCCACGTCCGGACCGCGGCCCCTGCCCGTCGACCCCGGGCCGGACCCGGCACGTCTCGAGAGCGACCCGTTTCACTTCTCCAGGGAGATCGAGGTCTGCGGACGCACCTGGAAGGTCGTCGCACGACCCGGACCGGCCTACGTGGCGGCGATCCGCGGCGCGGGCCCCTGGCTCCGGCTCGCGGCGGGCCTCGCGGTGGCCGGGGTCTTCCTCCTCTACGGCGCGATCCGCCAGCGGGCGGAGGCCCGCCTCGCCGAGGCCGAACGGAAGCACCGCACCCTCGTCGAGCAGACCCCGGCGATCGTCTACCTCGACGAGATCGGAGGGCGCTGGCACTACCTCAGTCCGAAGGTCGAGCAGCTCCTCGGCTACACCCCCGAAGACTTCCTCGAACGCCGCGTGAGGTGGCTCGATTGCGTCCACGAGGACGACCGCGAGCGGGTCTCCCGGGAAACGCGCACGAACCTCCGCGAAAGAGCCTCGATCCGCCTGGACTACCGGATGCGGACCCGCGATGGCCGGGACATCTGGGTCCGCGACGAGGCCGAGCCGACACTCGACCGGACGACCGGAACGTGGCTCCTGCGCGGAGTCATCTCCGACGTCACCGACCGCACGCGATCCGAGATCGAGCGCCAGGCCCTCCTCGAGATCATGCAGGGGCTCGCTTCGACGCCCGACCCGAAGGAGTTCCTGAGGCTCGTCCACGAGGCGCTCCGGCGCGTCCTCTACGCCGAGAACTTCTTCGTCCTGCTGCACGACCCGGCGACGGGCCTCTTCGAAAGCCTCTACTGGGTCGACCAGTACGACGCGGACCCGTCCCGCCTGGACCTCGGCCGCGACTGCGGGGCGTGGGTCTTCCGTTCCGGCGAGGCGGTCGACATGATGACGACGGAGGTCTTCGCCGGCCTGGAGGCGCGGGGCGAGGCCGAGATCGTCGGCACTTCCTCTCCCTCGTGGCTCGGGGCGCCGCTGAAGAAGGGCGGCCGCGGCATCGGCGTGATGGCCGTCCAGGACTACGAGACGGCCGGGCGCTACACGGAGCGCGACCGGGACTTCCTCGCCTCGGTCGCCGCCCACGTGGCGCTCGCCATCGATCGCCAGAAGGCGCAGGACGCCCTCGCGGAGAACGAGGCCCTGCTCCGGGAGGCGCATCAGATCGCGCACGTCGGCGTCTGGGAGCTCGATCCGTCGGCCTGGACCTTCTCCTTCTCGGACGAGGGGTGCCAGATCCTCGGCCTTGCGCCCCGGGACGGACGGTTCGGTCAGGACGAGATCTTCTCGATCGTCCACCCGGACGACCGGGAGTGGGTGAAGAAGGCGGTCCTCGATTCCCTCTCGGACGGCGGGGCGGCCGAGGCGGACCACCGGCTGCTCCTCCCCGACGGGCGCGTCCGCTGGGTGAAGGGCCGCTGGAGGGTCGAGCTCGGCCCGAAAGATGAGGCGACGCGAGTGACGGGCACCGTCCAGGACCTCACCGAGCAGCTCCTCGTCCGGGAGGCGAAGGCCCTCGCGGAGGCGAAGGAGGCCGCGGAATCTGCGAACCGGGCCAAGAGCGTCTTCCTCGCGAGCATGTCCCACGAGATCCGGACGCCGATGAACTCGATCCTCGGCTTCTCCCAGCTCCTCCTCGGCGACCCCGGCCTTCCTCCCCGGCACCGCGAACAGATCGGGGCCATCATCCGGAGCGGAGGGCACCTCCTCGACCTGATCAACGACGTTCTCGAGATGTCGAGGATCGAGGCGGGGCGGACGCACGTGGAGACGGCGGAGACCGACCTCCACGCGCTCCTCCACGACCTCGAGGCGACGTTCCGCCTCAGGGTCCGGGAAAAGGGCCTCTCGTTCGACATCGAGCGGCCCGCGGACCTTCCGGGCCACGTCCTCACCGACGAGAAGAAGCTCCGCCAGATCCTGATGAACCTGACGGGGAACGCGGTGAAGTTCACGTCGGAAGGAAGCGTGCGGGTCCTTGTCCGGACGGAGCCGGCGGAGGGGAAGGAGCTGCGGCTCCTCGTCGACGTCGAGGACACCGGCCCGGGAATTCCCGACGAGGACCTCCCCCGCCTCTTCCAGCGGTTCGAGCAGACGCGCGTCGGGCGGGAGGCGAGCACGGGAACCGGCCTCGGCCTCGCCATCAGCCGCGCCTTCGCCCGCCTCATGGGAGGTGACATCACGGCGTCGAACCGCGCCGGCGAAGGGAGCGTCTTCCGCCTCGTCCTCCTCGTCTCGGCCGTGGAGTCGCCGGCGCCGGTGGAACGTGTCGAAGCCCGGCGCGTGAAAGGCCTGCCCGGGGACGAGGCGCGGCGACGGATCCTCGTCGCCGACGACGTGGACGAGAACCGCGAGATCCTCCGGCAGATGCTCGAGCGCGTCGGCTTCGAGGTGTGCACCGCCAGCGATGGCGCCGAGGCCCTCCGGCTCTTCTCGACGTGGCAACCGGACCTCGTCCTGATGGACCTGAGGATGCCGGGGGTCGACGGCCTCGAGGCGACGAGGACGATCCGGTCCCACGAGGTGTCCGGGAGAGTCCCGATCGTGGCCGTCACGGCGAGCGCCTTCGAGGACGACCGCCGGGACGTCGAGAGCGCCGGCGGCGACGGCTTCGTCAGCAAGCCGTTCCGGGAGGCGGAGCTGCTCAGAACCGTGGGGCGGCTCCTCCGGCTCCGGTACGTCTACGAGGGCGATCCGCCGGGGCCGGCCCGGGACCTGGCCCGGGCGGAGGCGCGCCAGATCCCCCGTCCGCTCCGCGACGGTCTCCGATCCGCGGTCGTCGCGGCCGACCTCGACCGGGTCCTCGGCCTCGCGGACGAGCTCGCGGAAAGCCACGCCGCCGCGGCCGCCACCGTGCGCGACCTCGCGGGAGCGCTTCGAGTACGACCGACTCCTCGCGTACCTGGAGGCGGGGGACTGAGATGAGCCGCAGCGTCTCGCCGTTCGCCCCTGCGCCGCCGGAGAGCCCCGCCCCGGCCGGACGGCTCACCGCCGCGGTCGCGTTCTCCTACTTCCTTCTCGGCGCGGCCGGTCTGACTCTGGCGATCCCTCCCGGTTACGCGAGCCCGATCTTCCCTGCCGCGGGCCTCGCCCTCGCCGTCGTCCTCCGCTTCGGCACCCGGGCGCTCGCCGGCGTCTGGCTCGGATCGGCCCTCCTGAACCTCGCGCACGCCGGGCTCGGCGGCACGCTCACACCGGCCACGGCGGGGGTGGCGGCGGCCATCGCCTGTGGCGCCGCCGCGCAGGCCTGGGTCGGCGGATTCCTGGCGAGACGAGGGACCGGCTCCGCCTGGCGCACTCTCGAGCGGGAGCGGGACGTCATCGCATTCCTGCTCCTGGGCGGAGGAGCGGCGACGCTGATCTCGGCCTCGATCGCCGTGACCGCGCTTCAGGGCGCGGGCGTCATCGGGGCGCCCGCGGTCCTCTTCACGTGGGGCAACTGGTACGTCGGAGACGCCCTCGGCGTGATGGTCTTCGCTCCGCTGACGCTCTGCGTGATCGAAGCGCCGGGGGGCCTCTGGCACGGGAGACGCCGGCGCATCGTCCCGCCGATACTGGTGACGATCGGCCTGGTCCTCGTCGCCTACGTCGCCGCCGCCCGCTGGGAGAAGCAGGCGCAGGACAGCCGGCTCGACGCCGACGGAGGGGCCGTCGCCAAGGGGATCGCCGACCGGCTGATCGTCCACCGGGAGGTCCTCTCCTCGCTTCGTCACTTCATCGAAGCGACTCCCGACCTCACCTTCTCCCAGTTCGAGCAGTTCACCCGGCTCACCCTGAAGGACAAACCCGACATCTTCGCCCTCAGCTTCAACGATCTCGTCCCCGACCAGGAGCGCGACAGCTTCGAAGCCGTCACGAGCCTCCGCTCCCCTGTCGGCCCCTTCCGGATCACCGAGCGGAACGCGGAGCGGAGCCTCGTGGCCGCCGGCCGGCGCCCGGAGTACGTCACCGTCCGCTACATCGTCCCCCTGGAAGACAACAGGCCGGCCGTGGGATTCGACATCAACTCCGAGCCGGTGCGAAGGGACGCGATCGCGAGAGCCCGAAGCAGCGGCCGGATGGCCGTCACGGCTCCGATCCTCCTCGTCCAGGAGCGGCAGTCCCGGGTCGGGCTGCTGGAGCTTCTCCCCGTTTCGCGGGCTCCCAGGGCCGACGCCCCGGACGCCTCCCGGCCGGCCGGGTTCGCGGTGGCGGTGGTGAAGGTGGACGAGATGATCGACATCGCCACCCGCGGACGCGTCCACCCCGGCCTCGTCTTTCGGCTGACGGACCCGGGCGCACCCGCGGAAAGAGGACTCCTCTACCGGTCCGACCTGCACGTGACCGGGCCGGCGCCGGTTCCGCGGGGGAAGTGTCGCAATGGGGCACCCGGCTGCGGATGGGCGATCGCGACTGGGACCTCTCCGCGATCGTCACCGCGGCGTATGCGGAGCGGGAGCGGCCGTGGGTGGCGTGGGCCATCGGCGTGGCGGGGCTCGTCTTCGCCACCCTCCTCCAGGTCCTCCTCCTCGGCATGACGGGCCGGACCGCCGTGATCGAGAGGACGAACGAGGCCCTTCACCGGAGCGAGGCCCGGCTCGAAGAGGCGCAGAGGATCGCCCACCTCGGGGTCTGGGAGCTCGACCTCGCGACGGGGCGGATCGCCGGATCCGACGAAGCATTCCGGGTCTTCGACCTTCCGCCCGACCCCGGCGGAATCTCACGGGAGGCGATCCGCGGGCTCGTTCGGAAAGAGGACCGGCCGCTCGTCCGGAGCCTGTTCGAGGAGTCGGTCCGGAGCGGGTTGCCTTTCGACGTCGACTTCCGCCTGCAGCCGTCCGGCGCGGGCGACCGCTGGGCGAGGGTCCACAGCCTGGCGGAGTTCGGCGACGGCCGGATTCCCGTGCGCGTTCGCGGGACGATCCAGGACATCACCGAGCAGCTGCTCGCCCGCGAGGCGCGGGGACTCGCCGAGGCCAAGGAGGCCGCCGAGTCGGCGAACCGGGCCAAGAGCCTCTTCGTGGCGAGCATGTCCCACGAGATCCGGACGCCGATGAACGCGATCCTCGGCTTCTCGCAGCTCCTGCTCGGTGATCCCGCGCTCTCCCCGGCCCACCGCGGTCAGGTCCGGGCGATCGTCCGGAGCGGCGGGCACCTGCTCGAACTGATCAACGACGTTCTCGAGATGTCGAAGATCGAGGCGGGGCGGACGTCGGTGGACGCGGCGACGACCGACCTCCATTCCCTCCTCGACGACCTCGAGGCGACGTTCCGGCTCCGGGTCCGGGAGAAGGACCTCTCCTTCGCGGTCGAGCGGCCCGCAGCGCTGCCACGCCTCGTCGTCACCGACGAGAGGAAGCTCCGCCAGATCCTGATGAACCTGACGGGGAACGCGGTGAAGTTCACGTCGAAAGGGGGCGTCGAGGTCCGGGTCCGGACGGAACCGGCGGAAGGAGAGGGGCTCCGGCTCCTGGTCGACGTCGAAGACACCGGCCCGGGCATTTCCGCGGAGGAGCTCCCCCTCCTCTTCCAGCGGTTCGAGCAGACCCGGACCGGACGGGAGGCGAGAACGGGCACCGGGCTCGGCCTCGCCATCAGCCAGGCCTTCGCCCGCCTCATGGGAGGAGAGATAACGGTGTCGAGCCGCCTCGGAGAAGGGAGCGTCTTCCGCCTGAGGCTCCCGATCTCGGCCGCCCGGACCGTGGTCCCCTCGGTGCCGGTCGACGCCCGGCGCGTCACGGGACTGCCCGAGGACGAGCGCCGCCGCAGGATCCTCGTGGCGGACGACGTGGAGGAGAACCGCGAGATCCTCCGGCAGATGCTCGGGCGCGTCGGCTTCGAGGTGCAGACGGCCGCCGACGGCGCCGAAGCGGTCCGGCTCTTCTCGGAGTGGCATCCGGACCTCGTCCTGATGGACCTGAAGATGCCCGCGATCGACGGCCTCGAGGCGACGAGGGCGATCCGGAGCGGGGAGGCAGAGGGCCGGGTCCCGATCGTCGCCGTGACGGCGAGCGCCTTCGACGACGACCGCCGGGAGGTCGAGCAGGCGGGCGGCGACGCATTCGTCAGCAAGCCGCTCCGGGAGGCGGAGCTCTTCCAGACCGTGGGCCGGCTCCTCGGCCTCCGCTATCTCTACGAGGCCGAGACGCCGGCGCCGGGCGCGGACCCCGTGGAGGCCCGGTCGATCCCCTCCCCGCTCCGGGACGCCTTCCGGTCGGCGATCGTCTCGGCCGACCTCGACCGCGTCCTCGGCCTCGCCGACAAACTGGCCCAGAGCGACCCCGCCGCCGCCGCCACCGTCCGGGACCTGGCGGAACGCTTCGAGTACGACCGGCTCCTGGCGTTCGTCGGAGAGGAGCGCTGAAATGCTCGAGAGCGTCCTCTCCATCGCTGGCGCGACGATGGCCCTCTTCGGGCTCTTCGTCCTCGTCGACCTCGCCCTGGCGGCACGCCTCGCCCCGGAGCGGCAGCGCCTCATCCAGCTCGTCGCGTTCCTGGCGCTCGCGCTCGTCTCCCTCGGCTACAACACCCAGGTCCGCCCGGGGGTGATCGTGGACGCCCGGGGGGCCGTCATCGCGGCCGCGACGGTCTTCGGAGGCGCTCCCGTCGGAGCCCTCGTCGCCGGCGCCGCGGCGATCTACCGGATCATCCTCGGAGGTGCCGGGACGTGGGCCGGAGTCGCGGGGATCGCCGTCGATCTCCTCCTCACCCTCGCCGTCGGCCGGCTCTTCTCCCTTCGCGGCGTCACCTGGCGCGACAGCCCCTGGCCCTTCGTCGGCGCCGGCGCCGCTGCCGCCGCCGGAGAGGCCTCGTCCCTCCTCGCCGTGCCGCCCTGGTCGGAAGCCCTCGCGCTCTTCCGAAACGTCGCGCCCACGCTCGCCCTCGTCCAGCTCGTCACGACGGTCCTGATCGGCGGGCTCGGGAGGCTCCTCTGGGAGCGGCGCAAGGACGGGCTCGAGCGCGCCGCGCTGGCGCAGCGCTACGCCCTCCTGGCGAAATACGCGAGCGACGCGATCGTCCTTGCCGACGCCAGCGGCCGCATTCTCGAGGCCAACCGCCGGGCCTGCCAGCTCTACGGCTACGGCGACGACGAGATCCGACAGCGGCGCCTCGACGACCTGAGGGCGGACCATCCCTCCCCGGAGGACCAGGGGCCCCGCGCCGGAAACAGCTCGACGATCACGGGCGGCTCCCGGCAGGTCCACCTCCGCAAGGACGGAAGCCGGATCGACGTCGAGGTGAAGGAGCGGCTCCTCGCCGACGCCGGTCCTCCTCTCCGGCTCGTCGTCGCCCGCGACATCACGGCGGCCGAGAAGACCCTGCTGCGATACCACAAGGCGCTCGAGACGACGGCGGACGGGTTCGTCATCTTCTCGACCGACAGGCGGGTGCTCGAGGCGAACCAGGCGCTCTGCGCCCTGACCGGCTACACCCGTTCCGAGCTCGTCGGCATGAGCCTCTCGGACTTCGTCGCGGAGCCCGGGCACCCCGGGATGCCGGACCCCGCGGCCCTCGTGGCAGAGAGCCGCGGCGGGAGCTTCGAATCGCGCTGGCGGCGCCGGGACGGATCGGAAGTCGACGTCGAGATGAGCGCGTCCGTCGACCCCGGCTCCAGCGAGCCCCTCATCGCCTTCGTCCGCGACATCAGCGAGCGAAAGCGGGCGGAGCTGGCCCTGGAGGAGAGCGAGCGCCGTTACCGGCTCCTGGCCGAGAACTCGACCGACGTCATCTGGACGCTCGACGTCTCGTCGCAGCGATTCACGTACGTCAGCCCGTCGGTCGAGCGGCTGCGGGGGTTCACGCCCGAGGAGGTGATGGCGCAGCCGGTGCAGGAGGCGCTGACGGCCGGGTCGGCCCGGGCGGTGGCGGAGAACCTGTTCCGCCAGGTCGCCGGTTTCGAGGCGGGCGACGAGTCCCTCCGAACGGCCGTCCACGAGATCTCCCAGCCCCGCAAGAACGGGAGCGTCGTGGAAACCGAGATCGTCACCACGCTCCTGTCCGGCGAGCCCGGGAAGGTCACCCACATCCTCGGCGTGACCCGCGACATCACCGACCGCAAGCGCCGCGACGAGGAGCTGCGGCTCAAGGAAGCCGCGCTCGCCTCGTCGTCCGCGGGAATCGCGATCGTCGGCCTCGACGGGGCGATCACCTACGCGAACAGGGCGTGCCTCCAGATGTGGGGCTTCGCGTCGGTGGACGACGTCCTCGGCACCATCGCCTTCCCCTACTGGAAGGACCCGGACGCCGCGCGCGGCTGCGTCGAGGTGGCCCTGTCGGAGGGACGCTGGACCGGGGACCTCGAGGCCCGGCGGAAGGACGGCTCGACCTTCTGGGTGAACGCCCTGACGAACCGGGTCGAGGATGCGGCCGGTCAGCCGCTCTGCGTGCTGGCGTCCTTCGTCGACGTGACGGAGCCGAAGGCCGCGGAGGCGGCCCTCCGGGCAAACCAGGCGAGGCTGGAAGAGGCCCAGGCCCTCGCGCACCTCGGGAGCTGGGAATTCGACGTCACGACGGGCCGACTCTCCTGGTCCAGCGAGGCCGACGGCATCTTCGAGGTCGAGCCGTCGTCGCTCGGCGGATCGTTCGAGAACTTCCTCTCGTACGTCCACCCGGACGACCGTGAAGGAGCCCGCAGGAGCTACGCGGATTCGCTCGCGAGCGGGGCGCCTCACGAGACCGAGCACCGGCTCGTGATGCCGGACGGCCGGATCAAGTGGGTCCGCGAACGCTGGCGAACCGAGCTCGGCCCGGACGGTACGCCGCGGCGCCAGACGGGAACCGTGCAGGACCTCTCGGAGCAGATGCTGGCCCGCGAGGCCAGGAGCCTGGCCGAGGCCAAGGAGGCGGCGGAGGCGGCGAACCGGGCCAAGAGCGCCTTCCTGGCGAGCATGTCGCACGAGATCCGGACGCCGATGAACGCCATCCTCGGCTTCTCGCAGCTTCTGATGGGAGACGAGGGCCTGACGAAGCGGCAGAAGGAGCAGCTCGGGGCGATCCACCGGAGCGGCGAGCACCTGCTCGGGCTGATCGACGACGTCCTCGAGATGTCGAAGATCGAGGCGGGGCGCGTGACGGTGAACGAGGCGGAGGTGGACCTCTTCGCCCTCACCTTCGACCTCGAGTCGATGTTCCGGATGCGGGCGAGCGAGAAGGGCCTCACCCTCGAGTTCGACCGGGCCGCGGAGCTGCCGCGGCACGTCGTCACCGACGAGAAGAAGCTCCGGCAGATCCTCATCAACCTCCTGGGCAATGCGGTGAAGTTCACCGCGAGAGGCGGGCTGAAGCTCCGGGTGAGGACCGAGCCGGCCGGCGGCGATGCGCTTCGCCTTCTCGTCGACGTCGAAGACAGCGGCCCGGGAATCTCCGCCGACGAGCTCCCCCGCCTCTTCCAGAGGTTCGAGCAGTCGCGCACGGGGCGCGCGGCGAGCAGCGGAACGGGGCTGGGCCTGGCCATCAGCCGCGGCTTCGCGCGGCTGATGCGGGGGGACATCGAGGTCCGGAGCCGCGTCGGAGAGGGAAGCGTCTTCACGCTCTGCCTCCCCGTCACGCGCTCCACCGCGCCCGTCGCCGTCGAGAAGGCCGACTCCCGCCGCGTCCTCGGGCTGGCGCCGGGGGAAACCCGGCGGAGAATCCTCGTCGCCGACGACGTGGCCGAGAACCGGGAGATCCTGCGGCAGATGCTGGAGCGGGTCGGTTTCGAGGTGAGGACCGCGAACGACGGACTCGAGGCGCTGGAGCTCCTCGGATCCTGGCGCCCGCACCTCCTCCTGATGGACCTCCGGATGCCGGGAATGGATGGGCTCGAGGCGACCCGGACGATCCGGACCGCGGAGAAGGAGGGACGCCTCCCGATCGTCGCGGTCACCGCGAGCGCTTTCGAGGAGGACCGTCGGCAGGTCGAGGAGGCTGGCGGAGACGGCTTCGTGAGCAAGCCGTTCCGCGAGGGGGAGCTGCTTCGAACGGTGAGCCGGTGCCTCGGCATACGGTACGTCTTCGACGACGGGCCGGCCGCACCGGGCGGTGCACAGGCACCGGGGGCCCCCTGCGCTCCCTCCCTCCCCGGTCCGCTCCGCGATGCGCTCCGGGCGGCCGTCGTCGACGCCGACCTCGACCGGGTCCGGCTGTTGACGGACGATCTCGGAAAGGACCACCCCGACTGCGCCGCCCGGCTCCGGGAGCTCGCCGAGCGGTTCGAGTACGACCGGCTCCTGGCGTACCTCGAAGAGGAGGATTGAAGTGGCGGCAGGCGTTCCTCCCGCGCCTCCCGGGCCTGGAGACCGGAAGAGCCGCCGGCTCCCGGCCGGACTCCTCCTCGCCACGGTCATCGCGCTCGTCCTGCTGGGGGCCGTCTACGTCACCTACGAGATCCGCCAGATGAGGGCCGAGGCGGGCGCGCAGCTCGCCGCCGTCGCCGAGCTCAAGGCGGCTCAGATCGAGAACTGGCTCGGCGAGCGTCGGGCCGACACCGGGGTGCTCGCACGGTCCCCGTTCCTTTTCGACGACGCCGGACACCTCGTCCCACCGGACCCGTCCGGCGCCGCTCCGGCGAAGCTCGCCGCGTACCTCGAGCGCGTCCGGACCGCCTACGGCTACTCCTCGGTGGCGTTCTTCGATTCCGGGCTGAGGCCCGTCGTCGCGGTTCCTCGCTCCTCCGCTCCGGCCGACGCGGCGGAGACGGAGCTTCTTCGGGCGGCCTGGAGAGCAGGCGGCGTCGTCACCGGCGAGCTCGTCCGGACCGGGGCGGGGCCGGTCCTCCTCGATTTCGTCGCGCCCGTCTTCTCGGCCGACGGGACCACCCCTGCCGGCGCGGTCCGCCTGCGGATGGACGCCGGCGCGCACCTCTTTCCCCTTCTCGCCCGCTGGCCCTCTCCGAGCGAGACGGCCGAGAGCATCCTCTTCCGCCGCGAGGGCGATTCGCTCGCCTATCTCAGCCCGCTGCGTCACAGGCCCGGCGCCGCATCGGGACTGCGCCTCCCTCTGAGTCAGGCGTCCCTGCTGGCAGCTGCCGCCGTCCTCGATCCCCGGGCCGACGCGATCGAGGGCGTCACCTATCGAGGCGTCCGGGGCCTCGCGGTCGCGCGCCCGGTCTCCGGCACGCCCTGGAAGCTCATCGCCCAGGTGGACCTGAGCGAGGCCTACGGGCCTGCGCGCGACGAGGCGCTGCGCCTCGTCGTGGGGCTCGCCCTCGTGCTCGCCCTGGCGCTCCTGGCCGTGTCGCTCCTCTGGCGCGAGCGCCATTTCGACCTCCTCCGCCGGGAGCGGGACGCGGAACGGGCCCGGCTCGAGACCGCCGAGCGGCTCGCGCTCGTCCTCAGGCACGCCAACGACGCGATCCTGCTGGTGGCCGACGACCTTCGCCTGGTCGAGGCGAACGACCGCGCCTCGGTCCTCTACGGCTACGCGCCGGACGAGCTGCTTCGCCTGTCCGTGTCGGATCTTCGCGCCGCGGAGACGAGCGCGGCCCTCGCGGACGATCTCGCGGCCACCCGGCAGGCGGGGGGCCGGGTCTTCGAGACGATCCACCGCCGAAAGGACGGCACGGCCTTCCCCGTGGAGGTCAGCTCGCGCCCGGTCGAGATCGGGGGGCGTCCGCACCTGCTCGCGCTCCTGCGCGACATCTCCGAGCGGAAGGAGCACGAGCGGCAGCTCGAGCGGCTGAACCGGATGTACCTGGCGCTGAGCCGGGTCGGCGAGGCGATCGTCCACGCGACCGACGACGCGGCCCTGGCAGGGTCCGTCTGTCGCATTCTCGTCGAGGCGGGAGGGTTCACGCTGACCTGGGTCGGTCGGCTCGACACGTCCGGAGCCCTCGTGCCGCAGGCGCAGGCCGGCGACGACACGGGCTACGTCGAAGGAATCCGCGTCTCCGTGGACACCAGCCCCGAGGGGCGCGGGCCGGCGGGCACGGCGTTCCGGGAGGGGCGTCCTGTCGTCGTCAACGACTTCCTCGCCGATCCGACGACCGCCCCGTGGCGGGAACGGGCGGAGAAGAGCGGGCTTCGCTCGAGCATCGCGCTTCCTCTCTACCGGCTCGGCTCCGCCACGGGCGCTCTCATGATCTACGCCGGCGAGAAGGACACCTTCGGCGAGGCCGAGATCGCGCTGGCGGAGGAGGTGGCCGGCAACCTCTCCTTCGCCTTCGACGTCCTGGCGCGGGACGAGGAGCGGCGGGCGGCGGAGCAGGCGCTTCGGGTTCGCGAGGAGGTCTTCTCCAGCATCGTCGGACAGGCCCTCGACGCGATCGCTCTCGTCGACGCGGGCACGGGCCGCTTCGTCGAGTTCAACGAGGCCGCCCACCGCAACCTCGGGTACTCGCGGGAGGATTTCGCCGGGCTGGGCATCGACGACATCCAGGCCGGGCAGTCCCGGGACGAGACCGGGCTCGTCATCGGGAAGATGCTCGGACTCGGCAGCGCGGACTTCGAGACCCGGCACCGCCACCGCTCCGGGGCGATTCGCTCGGTTCACGTCCGCGCCCGCCTCCTCACGCTGCAGGAGCGTCCTCACATCGCCGCCGTCTGGACCGACATCACCGAACGGAAGGGGGCGGAGCTCGAGCGCCAGCAGGCGCAGGAGGCCCTGCGCGAGAACGAAGCCCGCCTGAACGAAGCCCAGCGGATCGCCCACATCGGCGTCTGGGAGCTGGACCACCATCGGGATCGCCGCATCTGGTCGGACGAGATGTACCGCATCTTCGGCGTCCCTCCGAACGCTCTCGCCGCGACCAGCGAGACGTTCCTCGGCTTCATCCACCCGGAGGACCGGGAGCGGGCGGTCACGTCCTTCGCGGCCTCCCTCGCGCACCGGGCGGCCTACGAGATCGACTACCGCCTTCTCCTGAGGGACGGCAGCGTCAAGCAGGTCCACGAGCGCTGCGAGACCTGGTTCGACGAGGCCGGCACGCCCCTGCGCTCCTTTGGAACGGTGCAGGACGTTACCGCTCACCACCAGGCCGAGGCCCGGCTGCGCCAGCTGTCGAGCGCCGTCGAGCAGAGCCCGGTCTCGATCGTGATCACCGACCTGACGGGCGCCATCGAGTACGTGAACCCCTACTTCAGCCTCGTCACGGGCTACGACTTCGAGGAGGTGCGCGGGCAGAACCCGCGGGTCCTCAAATCGGGCAAGACGCCGGAAGCGAGCTACGTCGAGATGTGGCGGACGCTCGTCGCCGGACAGGTCTGGCGAGGGGAGCTGCACAACAGGAAGAAGAACGGGGAGACCTTCCCGGAGCAGGCGGTCATCGCACCCATCGCCGGGCAGGACGGCCGCGTCACCCACTACGTCGCGATCAAGGAGGACATCACCGAGAGAAAGCGCTCCGACGACGCGCTGCGCGACAGCGAGTCCCGCTTCCGGCGGCTCTTCGAGGCGGCACCCGTCCCGCTCTGCGTGGTGCAGGGCGCCACCGGAGTGCTGAACCTCAACGAGAGGTTCGTCGAGACGTTCGGCTACACGGGCGCGGACCTCGCGACGATCGACGACTGGTGGCTTCGCGCCTACCCGGACGCCGCCCGCCGGGCCGGCTATCGCCAGAGCTGGGATGCGGCGCTGGCGACGGCGCTCGAGCGCGGAAGCGACGTCCCGCCGATGGAGGTTCGCGTCACGTGCAGGCGGGGCGAGGAGCGGACGATCCTGATCGCCGGTGCGCCGCTCGGCACGGGACTGCTGGTGAGCCTCTTCGACGTCACGGAACGCGAGGCGGCCGAAGCGGCGCTCCTCGCCAAGCAGGCGCGGCTCGAGGAAGCGCAGGCGCTCGCCCTTCTCGGGAGCTGGGAACGCGACCTGCACGCCGGAACGCTCGTGAGATCCCCCGAGATCCACGGCATCTTCGAGAGGGACGCGTCGTGCTTCGGGACCTCCACGGACGACTTCTTCGCGGCCGTCCACCCCGAGGACCGGGAGTGGGTCCTGAAGGCGTACACCGATTCGTTCCGGAGCCCGGTGCCCCGGGAGATCGACCACCGCATCGTCGTGGCCGACGGACGGGTCAAGTGGGTCCGGGCTCGCTGGCGCACCGAGCTCGGTCCGGATGGAACGCCGGTGCGCGCGGCGGGCACGATCCAGGACATCACCGACCACGTGCTGGCCCGCGAGGCGAGGAGCCTCGCCGAGGCCAAGGAGATCGCGGAGTCGGCGAACCGGGCCAAGAGCGCGTTCCTGGCGAGCATGTCGCACGAGATCCGGACTCCGATGAACTCCATCCTCGGCTTCTCGCAGCTCCTCCTGGGCGACCCGGGGCTGACGGACCGGCAGCAGGAGCAGCTCCGGGCGATCAGCCGCAGCGGCGAGCACCTTCTCGGCCTCATCGACGACGTCCTCGAGATGTCCAAGATCGAGGCGGGCCGGGTGACGGCGAACCCGGCGGAATGCGACCTGCTCGATCTCCTCTGGGACCTCGAGTCGATGTTCCGGGTCCGGGCGCAGGAGCGAGGCCTCGACGTGAGGATCGACCGCGAGCCGAACCTGCCGCGGCACGTCGTCACCGACGAGAGGAAGCTGCGGCAGATCCTGATCAACCTGATGGGCAACGCGGTGAAGTTCACCTCGACCGGCGGCCTGACCGTCCGCGTCTCGGCCCGGCCCGCCTCCGGCTCCCTCCTCCACCTCCACGTCGACGTCGCCGACACCGGCCCGGGCATCTCCGAGGAAGAGCTCCCGCGGCTCTTCCAGCGGTTCGAGCAGACGCGCTCGGGCCGCGAGGCCAGCAGCGGGACCGGTCTGGGTCTGGCGATCAGCCGGGGTTTCGCGCGCCTCATGGGAGGGGACATCAGGGTCCGAAGCCGGCTCGGCGAGGGGAGCGTCTTCAGCCTCTCCCTGCCCGTGTCCCTCTCGACCGCGCACGTCGTCGCCGAGAAGGCCGGGCCGCGGCGCGTCTCCGGCCTGCCCGCGGGCGAGACCCGCCGCCGGATCCTCGTCGCCGACGACGTGGAAGAGAACCGCGAGATCCTTCGCCAGATGCTGGGGCGCGTCGGCTTCGTCGTCCGGACGGCGACCGACGGGCGCCAGACCCTGGAGCTCTTCTCGACGTGGCGCCCGGACCTCGTCCTGATGGACCTCCGGATGCCGGGCATGGACGGCCTGGAGGCGACCCGGAGCATCCGGGCCGCCGAGGGGACGGGCAGGACCCCGATCATCGCCGTCACCGCGAGCGCGTTCGAGGAGGACCGCCGGCAGGTGGAGCTGGCGGGCGGGGACGGCTTCGTGAGCAAGCCGTTCCGGGAGGCGGAGCTGATCGAGACGGTGGGCCGCACGCTGGGAGTCCGTTACGTCTTCGAGGACGAGGCGACGCCGCCGGGCGCGCCCGAGAAGCCGGTGCCTCCGGGCACGCCGTCCGTTCCCGACCCGTTCCGGACCGCGCTTCGCGCGGCCGTCGTGAGCGCCGACCTCGACCGGGTGCGGGTCCTGGCGAACGAGCTGGCCGGGATCGACCCCGACGCCGCCGTCACCGTCCGGGAGCTCGCCGAGCAGTTCGAGTACGACCGCCTCCTGGCGCTCCTCGCGCCCGGGGCCGGGAGCGTCCCGTGAAGCCCGGGAGCACGGCCTTCGGCGAGACGGGCGCAATCGAGGAGTCGCAGAAGAGGACCCTGGAGCGGCTGCGCGAGGCGGAGCAGCGCTGGCAGTTCGCCCTCGAGGGAAGCGGCGACGGGGTGTGGGACTGGAACCCGGCGACGGGCGAGACCTACTTCTCCCCGCGCTTCAAGGAGCTGCTCGGGTACGGGAAGGACGAGCTCGACGCGAGCGTCGAGGCGTGGAACAGCCGGATGCACCCCGAGGACGGCGAGAAGTTCTCCCTGCACCTCGACCGGCACCTCGAAGGAGTCACCCCCGGGTACGAGGTCGAGCACCGGCTCCTCTGCAGGGACGGAACGTACCGCTGGTTCGAGACCCGCGGCCTCGTGCTCGAACGTGACGCCGAGGGACGCCCCTCCCGGGTGATCGGGACGGCGCGGGACGTGACCGCCCGGAGGGAAGCCGAGGAAAGGCTCCGGCTCAGCCACGACCGGCTGCAGGCCGCGAACCTCGAGCTCGCCCGGGCGGCCCGGATGAAGGACGAGTTCCTCGCGAGCATGAGCCACGAGCTGCGGACGCCGCTCGGGGCCGTTCTGGGAATGGCGACGCTGCTGAAGGAGCAGGTGCACGGACCCCTGCCGCCCGAGTCGCTCCGGCAGGTGGAGGTCATCCGGACGAGCGGGGAGCACCTGCTCGGCCTGCTCAACGACGTCCTCGACGTCGCCCGGATCGACGCCGGCCGTCTGGAAGCCCGGCTCGCGCCCTGCTTCCTGTCGGAGGTGGGCGAGGCCTGCCTGCGCCGGATCGGCCGGGCGGCCGCCGAGAAGGGGCTCGAGGTCGCCCTCGTCGTCGACCCGCCGGGGCTCGTCGTCGAGACGGACGGCCCGCTCCTGTCGAAGCTGCTCGGAGGCCTCCTGAGCAACGCCGTCAAGTTCACTCCCTCCGGCGGGAGGATCGGCCTGGAGCTCACCCGCGACGAGGCGGCGGGCGTGGCGCGGATCGTCGTCCGGGACACGGGGATCGGCATCTCTCCCGAGAACCTGGGAAAGCTGTTCGAGACGTTCACGCAGCTCGATGGCCGCACGGAGCGCCTGTACGGGGGCACCGGCCTCGGGCTGGCGCTCGTCAGGCGGCTCGCACGGCTCCTCGGCGGCACGATCTCGGTCCAGAGCGAGCTCGACCGCGGCACGCGGTTCCTCCTGACGCTCCCCTGCCGGCCGGGCGGCTCCGAAGCGGAGGCCGAAGCGGGCCCGCTCCCGGTTCCCGGCGCACCCTCCACCCCCGGCTCCTTCGACCCGCGTCCGGCCGCGGGGGCCGACCTCTCCGGACGTCTTCCGGAAGGGCTCCGGAGCGCCCTCGGGTCGGCGATACGCCAGGCGGATCTCGAACAGGTCGACGAGCTCACCCGGAAACTGGTCGAGGAAGACCCCGAGACGGCTCGCTTCGTGCTACGACTGGCCCGCGATTTCGAGTACGAGAGACTCCTGGCGCTGCTCGGAACGCCGGGCGGATTCGGCCCCGGGCAGGACCCATCAAAGGCGGAGGACTGATGACACTGGCCACACCGCTGCGCCTTCTCGTGGTCGAGGACTTTCACCCCGACTCCGAGCTGATGGTCCACGAGCTCAGACGCCAGGGAATCGCGCTCACCTGGTCGCGGGTCGAGACCAGGGAGGAGTACCTCGCGGCGCTCGACTCGATGCCCGACGTCGTCCTCTCCGACTACTCCCTCCCCGGCTTCGACGCCCTGACCGCCCTCTCCCTCCTGAAGCAGCGGGGCCTCGACGTCCCGTTCCTCGTCGTGACGGGGAACGTCAGCGAGGAGGTTGCGGTCGCGTGCATGAAGGCCGGGGCGTCCGACTACCTCAACAAGGACCGGCTGGCCCGCCTCGGCCCTGCCGTGGAGCAGGCCCTCGCCGGGAAACGCCTTCGGGACGAGAAGGCGCGGGCCGAGCGCGAGCGGGAGGTCAACCACTCCCTCTTCGAGGCGGCCGAACGCCGGTTCCGGGGAATCTTCGACGCGGCAAGCGCCTTCATGGGCCTGATGGATCCGGCCGGCACGGTGCTCGAGATCAACCGGAGCGCGCTCGAGTTCGCGGGGGTCTCGCTCGAGGACGTCGTCGGCCGCCCCTTCTGGGAGACTCCCTGGTGGGCTTCCTCGGAAGAGGCGCGGGAAAAGATCCGCGCGGCGGTCGGGAGGGCGGGCGCCGGCGAAGTGACCCGCTTCGAGGTCGAGAACACCGGCGCCGACGGCCGGCGGATCACCGTCGACTTCTCCATCACGCCGGTGCGCGACGAGTCGAACCGCATCTACCTCCTCGTCCCGGAGGGTTTCGACGTCACGGCGCGCAAGGACGCGGAGGACGAGCTCCGGCGGCATCGCGAGCGCCTGGAAGAGCTGGTCGAGACGAGGACGGCCGAGCTCCACCGGAGCGAGCGGCGCGCCCGGCTCGTCCGCGACGTCGCCTCCGCCGCGAACGCCGCCCAGACCCCGGACGAGGCGCTTCTCGCCGCGGTCCACAGCGTCGCCGTTCACTGGGGCTGGCCGGTCGGACACGCTCTCGTCCTGGCCGCGGACTCGCCCCGCCTCGTCGACGGCGGGCTCTGGCACCTCCAGGACGGCGACTCCTTCCGGACGTTCGCCGAGGGGAAGGCCGACAGGAGCTTCGGGATCGGAGAAGGCCTCGCCGGGAGGGTCCTCGCCACGGGCCGGCCCGTTTCGTCCGACCTTCCGCCGGACTCCGTGCGTCTCTCGCCGGGAGCCTGGAAGCAGGCAACCGCCCCCAGCCACGGCCACGCCTTTCCGGTCACCCTCCGAGGCAGCGTCGTGGCCGTCCTCGAGTTCTTCGGCGGGGGGGAGGAGGCCCCGCACTCGGAGGACGTCGAGCTGATGGAGCAGGTGGGCCACCAGGTGGGGATCGCCTACGCGCGCCTCGAGGCCGAGCGAAAGCTGGAAGGGGCGAAAGAGGCCGCGGAGAAAGCGAACCGGGCCAAGAGCATCTTCCTCGCGAGCATGTCGCACGAGATCCGGACGCCCCTGAACGCGATCCTCGGCTTCTCGCAGCTCCTGATGCGGGAGGAGGGGCTCAGCTCCGTTCAGAAGGACCAGCTGGCTTCCATAAACTCGAGCGGCGAGCACCTTCTCGGCCTCATCAACGACATCCTCGAGATGTCCAAGATCGAGGCCGGGCGGGCGACGTTGAACCTCGCCGACGCCGACCTTCACTACCTCCTGGACGACCTCGAGCGGATGTTCCGCCGCCGGACCGACGAGAAGCGCCTCGCCTTCGAGGTCCAGCGCTCCCCCGGCCTCCCGCAGCACGTCGTCGTCGACGTCGGGAAGCTGAGCCAGATCCTCGTCAACCTCCTCGGGAACGCCGTCAAGTTCACACGGACGGGAGGCGTCGTCGTGAGGCTGCGCGCAGAGGATCCCGAAGGGAGCCCGCGCCTCGTGGTGGACGTCGAGGACACCGGCCCGGGGATCCCGCCGGAAGAGCTTCCGCTCCTCTTTCAGCAGTTCGAGCAGACCCGGACCGGCCGGACGACGGGGGGCGGAACCGGGCTGGGCCTGGCGATCAGCCGCGCCTTCGCCCAGCTCATGGGCGGGGACATCACGGTGGCGAGCCGGCCCGGCGTCGGCAGCGTCTTCAGCGTGATCCTCCCCGTGACCATCTCCCGGAGCGGCCCCGCGTCGAAGGAGCTCTCCCCGCACCGCGCGATCGGCCTCCCGCCGGGCGAGCCGGCCCGCCGGATCCTCGTCGTGGACGACGTCGAGGCGAACCGGACGATCGTCTCCACGATGCTCCGGCGGATCGGCTTCGAGGTCGAGAACGCGATCGACGGCGAAAGCGCTCTCGAGGTCTTCAGCGAATGGCAGCCGCACCTCGTCCTGATGGACCTTCGGATGCCCGGAATGGGCGGCCTGAAGGCGATCCGCGCGATGAGGAGCTCCGAGAGCGGGGCGCGCGTTCCGATCGTGGCCCTCACGGCGAGCGCTTTTGAGGAGGACCGCCGGCAGGTGGAGAACGCCGGGGGCGACGGCTTCGTCGGAAAGCCGTTCCGGGAGGCGGAGCTGCTCCGGACGATCGGCGACCTTCTCCGGATCCACTACGTCGTCGAAAGCCCCGGCGACGAGGCCCCCGAGGATTCCGGGGATGCCCTCTCCGACACCCTCCGGATCCCCGAGCCGATCCTCTCGGGCCTGCGTGACGCCGTCGTGACCGCCGACATCGAAGCCGTCCGGAGCCTGGCCGCGGAGCTCGGAAGGACCGACCCGGCGGCCGCGAACCTCGTCCTGGACCTCGCCGAACGATTCGAGAACGACCAGCTCCTGGCTCTTCTCGAGTCCCAGGAGCCGAATTCGTCCGACTGACCCGGGCCGCCTACCGGGAGGGCGGTGGAGGAGGCGGAGTCGACGCGCTCTTCGCCGAGGGGGGAGGCGCAGGAGGAGGTGGAGGGAGCCCCTTCTTCACGCCGGCCGGCGGCGGGGGCGGCGGGGGAAGTCCCGGCCCCGGTCGGGATCCCGCCGTCGCCTTCAGCTCCTTCGCCTGCGAGAGCCGGGCCTCGGCCCTGGCGAGGAAGACCTTCGCCTCCGCGGGATCGTCCGCGAGCTCGGCGTCCAGACGGTAGAGGAGGCTGTCGTAGGCGTGCGCGTCGGCGAAGGCCGGGTCGACCGCCAACGCCTTCCCGAGGGCGTCGTGCCCGGACGCCACGCTCTTCCGGATCTGGTCGCGCGTCGCGACGTCGATCTTGCCCGCCTTCTTCGATTCCTGAAGGCCGTTGTAAGCCGCCTGCCAGCGGAGGACTCCGAGCGTGTAGAGCGCGTCCCTGTCCTTCGGGTTCGCGGCGATCACCTTCTCCACGATCGCCGAGGCGCCCGCGAGGTCGCCCTTCTGCATCGCTTCGAGGCCCTTGTCGAGCTGATTCCCGCTTCCGGAGACTCCGAGCGCCAGGACCATGGCGGAGACGACGTGGTTCATCTGCGACCTCCATTCCGCCGGCGTTCCCGCCGGCAGGGGTTTCGCCTCGACCACCGCCAGCGAGGCGAAAAGGCTCGTGACGAGGAGCAGGGCCACCCCGGCGGCGAGCCCCAGGCGCCTTCGGCGGGGAGACGCGTCGCGCGGACGGAGGAGGTGGCGGATCCGCTCCTCGAGGATGCCGGCATCGTTGACGCCGAGCGCGGGACAGGGAACGGGCCGCCGGCTGACGGTGGCCACGGCCACGAGCGAGCGGGCGTAGCGCCGGGGCTCGAGGACGATTCCGGAGGCGAGCTCGTCGCACGCCATCTCGCGCGTCTCGTCGAGCCTTCGGCGCAGCACTCCGGCCGCGGGATGCCAGGCGACCGTCAGGAGCGCGGCCTCGGCGAGGAGGTTCATCGCGTAGTCCCTTCGCCTCACGTGGGCGAGCTCGTGCGCGAGGGCGGCCCGGATCGCGTCGTCCCCGTGCTCCTCCGGGAACGACGGCGGAATCAGGACGACGGGGCGAAGGGCGCCGAGCGTGACCGGCCCGTCGAGGCCCGGCAGGATCCGGACCGGCACGGGGGCCATCCCGAACGCCTCCTCGCACTCGCGCATCAGGGTCAGGACCCGCCCCGGCGCTTCCTCCACGGCGGCCCTCCGCCACCGCGCCGCCCCGCCCAGCGCCCGAAGGAGCACCGTGCCCCGCCAGCCGGCGGCGACGAGAACCAGGAGGACCGCCGCCACGCCCGCGGCCCCGGCGACCGGAACGGTGAGCCGCCCCGCCGAGGCGGACGGAAGCGGCACCGCGACGGACGGAAGAACCTCCGGAACGCCCGGAAGGGCGAGCGACGGCCCCGCGCCGCTCGTCCCGCGAGGCACGGCCGCCAGGAGAGGGAGTCCCACGGCGAGAAGGAGCGCCCAGCGCCAGAGGCCGTGACGGGTCCGGGCGGCGGACCGCCCGAGGAGGAAGTCCGAGGCGGCCGCCGCGGCGACGACGACGAGGAGCTGCCACGCCGCGTTCAGCGCGAAGGTCGAGAGGAACCGGCTAGCGGCGTTCATCCCCTTCCTCCTCCACGAGCTTCTGCAGCCGGGCGAGCTGCCCGGCCGTGAGCTGACGGCTCCGGACCATGCTGAGGACGAGCTCCTCCGGACGGCTCTGGAACACCCGTTCGATCAGGTCCCGGAGCGCGTGCCCGGCCGCCGCGTCCCGCGTGACCGCCGCCCGGTAGGTGTAGGCCCGGTCCCGGAGCGTCCGCTTCACCTTCCCCTTCCGGAAGAGGATTCCGAGGACGGTCTGCACCGTGTTGAAGGCGAGGGGCCGGACGTCCTGGATCCGGAGGTGGACGCCCTGCACGGTCGAGGGCCCCTCTTCCCAGAGGACCTTCATCACCTCGAGCTCGAGCGGCGTGAGCTGGATGTCGCTTCCCGGTTTCGTCATACCTAAAGACATAGGTCGCTCGGGGCCGGCTGTCAACTATATTCTTAGGTGCAAGGAGCGGCCGGGAGGTCGCCGGGGCGCGCGGGCCGCCGCCACGCGGTACGCTCTCCCCGAAGGAGCCGCCATGACGCACGCCATCCGCATCCACCAGACCGGCGGGCCCGAGGTCCTCTCCTGGGACGAGGTCGAGGCCGGCTCCCCCGCTCCCGGCCAGGCGCGCATCCGCCACACGGCCATCGGTCTGAACTTCATCGACACCTACCACCGCACCGGCCTCTACCCGCTCCCTCTTCCCGCGGTCCTCGGCTCCGAGGGAGCCGGCGTCGTCCTGGAGGTCGGAGCCGGGGTGACCGAGGTGAAGGCGGGCGACCGGATCGCCTACGCGGGGCCCGTCGGCGCCTATGCCGAGGAACGCCTCGTCGCCGCCGACCGCCTCGTCCCGCTCCCCGACGACGTCGACGACCGGGTCGCCGCCGCCGCGTTGCTGAAGGGGATGACCGCGCAGTACCTCCTGAGGCGGACGCATCGCGTCGAGCCGGGCGAGTCGATCCTCCTCCACTCGGCGGCCGGCGGCGTCGGCCTCATCGCCGCCCAGTGGGCGAGGAGCCTCGGAGCGACCGTGATCGGTACCGTCTCTACCGACGCCAAGGCGGTCCTGGCGCGGGAGGCGGGCTGCGATCACGTCGTCGTCACGTCGCGGGAGAGCTTCGTCGACCGCGTCCGCGAGATCACCGGCGGAGCCGGCGTCCGCGTCGTCTACGACGCCGTCGGGAAGGAGACCTTCGACGGCTCCCTCGACTGCCTCGCGCCGCTCGGCCTGATGGTCTCCTTCGGAAACGCCTCGGGTCCCGTCCCGCCCGTCCCGCCCCTCGTCCTCTCCCAGAAGGGGTCGCTCTTCCTGACCCGTCCGACGCTGATGCACTACACGGCCAGGCGCGAGGATCTCCTCGCGGTGGCGGCGGACCTCTTTTCCGTGCTCCGCGCGGGCCTCGTGAAGGTGCGGATCGACGCGACGTACCCGCTCCGGGACGCCGCGGCGGCCCACGCCGCGCTCGAGGCGCGGCGGACGACGGGCTCGACAGTCCTCGTGCCGTAGCCGCCCGGTCAGCTCGAAGCGAGAACGTCGACGAGGCGCAGGCCCTCCGGCACACCGGACTGCCGGGGCCGGTGGGTCACGACGAACGTCTGGGTGGCGCCCGGCGCCATCTTCCGGACGTCGACCCAGATCGACTCCCTGACGGCCGAGCTTCCGGACCAGGCGACGACGAGGCGGACCTGCCCCGTCTGCACCTCGGCGGGGTTGCGCACGGTGACGGTCACCCGCCAGTCCCACGGGCCCGGAACCACCTCCATCGCCAGCACCTCGACGGGAGCCGCGGGACCGTAGTCCGCCGCCGCCTTCAGGCCGACGACGATGCCCGGCTTCTCGCGCCCCGCGGCCCCGGGGGCGGGCGCGGCGGCGCTCGAAGCGAGCGCCGGCCCCTGCGCGACGGAGGAGCGCTTCTCCACGGCGCCGCCCAGCGCGGTGGTGTTCTCCTCCGCCTTGAGGCTCGGAACCGAGCCCGTACACCCGAGGACGCGCCTGCGATCGGACCGGACGGCGCCCTCCGCGATCGCTGCGGGGCAATCCGCGGTTCGGGACGTAAGGCTCACCTTGCGAAGGTCCACACCCGGGGGGACGTCGAATGAAGCGAGCCGCAGTCCCCCGGGCGGGAGAGTTCCACTGACCGGGACGCTCCAGCTCTCGCTCCGGAGGGCCACCTCGCACGCCGGAACCGCGAGGTTGTTGAAGACCAGCGCCCGTATCGAACGGCCCCCGTCCGGTCTGGTCCGCACGCTCTGCTCGGCGATCTGGACGCGCTGCCTCTGCATGAGGTTCGCCTTCTTCTCCCCATCCCCGCCCGTGCGGATCTCGGCGATGCCCGCGTCCTGAATCCGGACGCCGCCGGACCGGTAGGTCATCTCGTAGTAGTAGAGGTCCGACTTCGTGGACGCGAGGCCGTTGTCGATCCGGTTGACGAGGAAGACCACGGGGCCGTCGTCGGGCGCCGTGGGCGCCCCGGGAATCGCCGGGAGAAGGAGAAGCGCCTCGATAGTCGTGTTCACGGCGAGGCGGAGTACGGCCGGCATCGCCGCCGGGCCGTCGTCGGCCCAGGTCGCGGCCTCGGCCCGGGCCTTCAGCGACACCGAGAGAGGAGCCGCCAGGGGGGACCTCTCACGAAAGACGATGAAGTCCTTGTTCCCCCAGAAGTCCATGATCTCGCAGACCTTTCCCGAAGCGATGGGGGCGGGCACGACGGCGTCTGCGACCCAGTGCAGGTACCTGCCGATCGATTTCGCCCGCGGATACGGCTTGAGCGACGCCCCCCCTCCGGTCAGGAATGCGAGCTCGCGCTCGGCCTCCCCGAACGGGTCCACCCGGGCCAGAGGACCGCGATGGTATCGACAGAGCGTGTCCCTGGAATCCGGCGACTGCATTTCCTTGACCAGCTCGTCACGGTATTCGGCCGGAACGCGGGAGGCGGCGGCGGGGGAAACGAGGAGCGCCATCTCCAGGATCGCCTTGTGAGCCTCGGCATCCCACGCGTGCGCCGTCGACGGCGGGATCAGGAAGACCAGCGCGAGGGCGGGGGCGACGAAACCGAAAACGCGTCTGACCACTTCATTCCTCCCGAGTTCTGGTGGGCGCCGGGGCCCGCCCCGGCGCGAGAATGGAGACCCTCGCACCCGCCGCCTGAAGGACGGAGGACAGCGACCGGGCCGGCGAGGGAAAGACCGATTCGAAGGCGAGGGCTCCCGTCTCCAGCACCCTGGCCGCCCGGGCGGGCGTCAGGCCGGCGGCAGGAGCGCAGAGCTTCGCAACCGCATACCGCGTGCGCGGCTGCGCGATGGCCCAGACCGAGATCGAGACGGGCAGGGGAAACGGTATCGCCAGGTCCACCTTCCGCTCGAAGGGTGCGAGAACAACGGGCACGGGACCGGCGAGCTTCTGCAGGGCGGAGATCTTTCGCTCCTCTTCCCACGGTCCGTCGAGCACCGAAAGCGCATCGCGCCGGAGAGGGTCCGCCGCCGATTCGCCTCCGAGCCGGATCAGCCTCCGGGCGAGGGGAAGGAGCACCGCCCGGTCGCCACCGGGGGTGTCGGCCCTCTTCGCGCCTTCCGGACCGCGCCCGAACTCCCGTCGGGACGAGCGTGCGTCCGAGAGGACGATTCCCCCTTCCGCGCGAAGAAGGACGTTCTCGGGGGCGGGATCTCCGTGGACGATCTCGAGCCTGTGCAGCGAGTCGAGAGCGTCCGCCAGGCCCGAGACGATCCCGAGCGCGCTTTCGATTGAGACCGCCAGGCCGGTGACGAGCAGGTCCCGAAGGGTCCCCTCCGGCCGGTACTCGCGCACGAGGCGCGGCTCCTCTCCGACCGTCGCTTCGTGGACGACGGCGAGCCCGGCGGGCCTTCCCAGCTGCCTTCGGGCGGCCTCGACCTCCGCCAGGAATGCCGCACGCGCCGACTTGACGTGCATGAAGGCCGGGTCGAGCCGCCTCTCCAGCGCCCACGTGCCGTCGCCGGCCGGAACGATCTCGCCGCGGACCGGTACCTCCGAGACGAACTGGTCCCGCCTCATTCGTCCCGTCCCCGGAGGAAGTCCAGGATCGTGTCCCCGGTGACCGCGAATCCGAGACGATCGTTCCCGGCCAGCTTCCACGTGTTGATGCCGAGGACGCGGCCCGACTCGCCGACGAGCGGCCCGCCGCTGTTACCCGGGTTGATGGCCGCGTCGTGCTGAACGAACTGCGAGCCGTCCGGGAGCGTGCGGACGCCGCTGACGATTCCCCGGGTCACGGTGAACGCCAGCGACTCGGAGTAGGGAAAGCCGACGGCCCAGACGCTCTCGCCGACGCGCACGGCGCTGGTCGACTCGACGGCGAGCGACGGATAGGCGCTTCCGCGGGGAAGACGGACGAGGGCGACGTCCCGCAGCGAGTCCGTGTCGACGACCCGGGCCCAGACGCGAGAGCCGTCCCGGAGGATCACCTGGACGTCCGCCGTCCCGGCGACCACGTGGGCGTTCGTGACGACGAGCCCGCCCGGGGTGGCGATGAAGCCGGAACCCAGGGCCTGGCCCTGGCTCCCTTCCGTGTGGGTGATGCCGACGACGGCCTTCAGGACCTCATCCAGGCCCGGCTGCCCTGGGCGGACGACGTACGCCCTCGATGGCACCGACGGCGTCGACGGCATCGGCCTGCGGGTGGGAAACGGGATCGGCGTGGGGCGGAGCGACGGCGTCTCCCGCCGGACGGGAAAAGTCGCCGCCGGCGTTGGGGCCGGTGCCGGCATCGGAGCCGGCTTTCCGGAAGCGAGGAATCGCCCGATCAGGAAGAAGGCGGCGAGCCCGGCGACGGCGAGAAGTCCTTCCCGCGTCCCACGACGATGAAGGAGGTTCTCCTGCCGGGAGGGTTGAGCCGGCGCTGGAACCCGCGGCGCCTCGCTCCACGACCGGTCGCTGTCGCGGACCACGCGGGCGGCCACGGTGCCCAGCTGGACCGCGTCGCCGGCCGAGAGGACGGCGGAATCGACGAGGCGTCCGTTGACGAAGAGCGCCGCATCCGGCGACGAGGCCCGTATCGACGGCGCTCCGTCGCCGTCCACGACGATCTCCGCGTGCCGCTGGGCGATCCCGGGCGCGTCGATCACGATCCGATCCGGGCCGCTATCCCTCCCGACGACGAGGCCGTCCCGGAGAAAGACGCTTCTCCGCCGCTCGCGTCCGGGGTCGGGGAACGTCAGAACGAGCCTCACGAGGCGACGCTCACGCATGCCCTGGAAGGGCACTCGTCGAGGCGCGAATCCGTCTCCTTGCTCTGCCGCACGCTGCCTGTTGCCGATCGGGGAGTCTACTTCAGAGGGACGCGCTCCGCCTCGTGGGGAAACACCCCGAACGCGGATACGAAGGCACGGGGGGCGGCTCGCGCATCGCGCGAGCCGCCCCCCTCTTCAGGCTAGGAGTGCCGCCGGCCCGAGCCCGGGTGCGGCTCGTAGCGGATGGGGAGGTACTCGGGGAACCACATCGCCCGCCGGACCACCTCTTCGAGGTTCACCAGGACCGAGGCGTCGGCGTGCCCTTCCTCGACCGCGCACCGGATGACGGCGCAGGCGACGGAATGGGAGCAGTCGCGAATCGTCGAGATCTGAGGATAGACGGCCGATTCGGCGATGTCCGCCTCGGTGACGTGGGTGGCGAGGGCCCTGGCCGCCGCCAGGAACATCCCGTCGCTGACGTGCTTCGCCTTGGAGACGCAGACGCCGAGGCCGATTCCCGGGAAGATGAAGGCGTTGTTGCACTGGCCGATCCGGTGCTTCACGCCCCCATGGACGACCGGCGCAAAAGGGCTCCCGGTGGCCACGATGGCCCGCCCGTCCGACCAGGTCACCGCCTGCTCGGCGGTGCACTCGGCCTTCGACGTCGGGTTCGAGATCGGGAAGATGAGCGGCCGCTCGTTCAGCCTGGCCATCATCCTCACCATCGGCTCGGTGAACGTCCCGGGCGTCGCCGACACGCCAACGAGGATCGTCGGCTTGGCGTTCTCGATCGTCTCCTCGAGAGAGATCCGCGACGCGTCCGCCACCTTCCAGCCCGCCAGCTCGGCGCGGTCGCGGGCGAACTCCTTCTTGAAGCCCTCGAGCCCGGCGCGATCGGAGACGGCGAGCCCCTTCGTGTCGCAGGTCCAGATCCGCTTGCGGGCCTCCTCGACTGGCACTCCCTCGGCGACCTGCGCCGAGACGAAGAGCTCGGCGATGCCGTGCGCCGAGGCGCCGGCCCCCGCGAAGACGAGCCGGTGGTCGCTCATCTTTCCGCCGGTGAGCCGCAGGGCCCCGAAGATGCCGGCGACGACGACCGCCGCGGTCCCCTGGATGTCGTCGTTGAACGTCAGCAGCTCGTCGCGGAACCGCTCGAGCTGGAAGATCGCGTTGTCCTTGAGGAAGTCCTCCCACTGCAGGAGGACGTTCGGGAAGACCTTCTTCACGGCCGCCACGAACTTGTCGATGAACTCCTGGTACTCATCGCCGCGGATCCGCTTGTGCCGGAGGCCGACGTAGAGCGGGTCGGCCAGGCGCTCCTCGTTGTCGGTGCCGACGTCGAGCATGATCGGGAGCGTCGAATAGGGCGACACGCCCGCACAGCTCGTGTAGAGGCAGAGCTTTCCGATGGGGATCCCCATGCCACCGGCGCCCTGGTCCCCGAGGCCGAGGATCCGCTCGCCGTCCGTCACGACGATCACCGAGGGCTCGGTCGCGTGGTAGTTGCGGAGGATCTTCTCGATGCTGTTCTTCTGGTCGATGCCGATGTAGAGCCCGCGCCCGCGCCGGAAGATGTGGGAGAACTTCTGGCACGCTTCGCCGACGACCGGCGTGTAGACGATGGGAAGCATCTCCTCGATCCGCTCGTGGACGAGCCGGTAGTAGAGGACCTCGTTCCGGTCGTGGAGGCTCGCGAGATAGATGTACTTCTCGAGGAGGGTCGACTTCGCACAGAAGGACTCGTAGACCCGGCCGAGCTGCTGCTCGATGGTGAAGACCGCCGGAGGGATGAGCCCGAGGATGTCGAGCTCGTCTCTCTCGCCCGGCGTGAAGGCCGTCCCCTTGTTCAGGAAGGAATCCGTCAGGACCCCCTCACCTCTTTTCGGCGTCGAGATATAGCGCTGCCACGTCGAAGGGTCGACCTTGATCGAAAAATCCATGCATCCTCCTCACGGCCCCGATCCGGGGTTCGCGGCCTCTCCACGGAGCCGTCGGCGGCGTGGAACGGGTCGTCGAAAGCCCCTCCCGGGGCCGTCGACCAGAATACAGGGTGACCCACCCCGGACGCATCCCCAAACACCCTCCCGGGGAGTTTCCCGTTCCCTCCACCGGTCCACCGCACCGGGCTCCGGCGCCCCCGACGGGTCGGCGGCCAAGCACGGAACAGGGGTCCGATTCCGGCCCGGGACGGCGCAACGAAACGCCTCTGTCCTGACCTTGCCGACCCGAACGGACACCCTCGCTGTTCCAGGAGAAGACGAAAGCCTCCCTCTACCCTTATCATGTCCTCTTGAAATGATGCCGGTCATCGACGCAAACACGCTCTTCGTCGCGAGCGCGGTCGTCTTTGCCGGCCTCGTTCTCTCGGTCGCGCTCGCCTGGCGCGAGCTGAAATCGCTGCGCGGACCCGACCGGTTCGCCCAGAGCTACGTCCTCTTCCTCGTGGGACTGGTCCTCTTCGCCGTCCAGGGCCGCCTTCCTCCCTTTCTCACGGTCTGGACGGCGAACGTCCTCGTGGTGCTCGGGGCCGCGCTGATCCTGGAGGGCACCAGGCTCATCCTGGGGCTTCCGGCGAGGCGCCGCTTCACTCTCTGGACGACCGCGGCCGCTACGGTGGCGTTCGGCTATTACACCTTCGTTCGCTTCGACCCGGACGCGCGCACCATCCTCTCGAGCGCCTTCCTCGCCGCACTCCTGGGGGCGGCCGGCTGGACGAGCTGGCGGCGCCGCCCGCGAAGCGGCACCCAGAACCTCGCGACCGTCACCTCGATCGCCCTCGGCGCCTGTGCCCTCCTCTTCTGGGCCAGGGTCCTCGCCGTCGCGACCGGCATCGTGGGGGGGCCGATGCTCGACGCGAGCCCCTGGATGGGCGTGCCGCCGCTCCTCTGCACGCTCTGCGCCGTCGTCTGGACGACGACGCTCCTGGCGAACACGAGCCGCCGGCTGATGAGCGTCGTGGAGCAGAAGAACGACCTTCTCGCGAACCTCCTGAGCGTGGCGCGGGCCGCCGGGGACGAGTCGAACCTCGGCGCGACTCTCGAGCGCGTCCTCACGGTGGCCAGCGGGCTCACCGGCGCCACCGGTGCAAGCCTCCTGATGCTCGACGAAGAAGGGCGGTTCGTCCGGGGCCTCTTCAGTCACGAGGCGTCGAACATCGCCGTCGAGGAACGAGAGGCGGAGATCATCCTGGAAAAGGGTCTGGCCGGCTGGGTCGTCCGGAACCGCACGACGGGACTCGTCTTCGACGTGCAGACCGATCCCCGCTGGCACCGCTCCCCTTCCCAGGGGGAAAAGGCTCGCTCCGCCCTTTCCGCACCCATATCGAGCGGCCCGGCCCTCGCCGGGGTCCTGACACTCATTCACCCGGAGCCCAACCACTTCGGCGAGGAGCAGCGCCTGCTTCTCGAGTCCACGACGGCCCAGATCGCCCTCGCCCTCCGAAACGCCCAGATCGCGGACGCCCGCCAGCAGGCCACGCGGGGCCAGGAGCTTCTGAACCAGGTCCTCGAGATCTCCGCCCGCCGAACCGACGAGAAGGAGATCGTCACCCTGGCAGCCCAGGCCCTGTCGCAGCACTCCGTCTGGCCGCGGGTCTATCTCGCGATCGCCGGGGAAGATGGGCACTTCCGCCTTCACGGACGAACCGACGGCCTCACCGATTCCCGCCCCCGCGTCGACGAGGGTCTCCTCGGCAGGGCCATGGAGACCGGCGCCACCCAGCACGACGACGCCCCGACCGGCCAGGAGGTGGAGGCGGGACGATGGAGCCGACTGGCGGTTCCGCTCCGGCACCTCGGCCGGTCGCTCGGCGTGGCCTGCTTCGAGAGTTCGCGGCCCCGCGCGTTCGAGGCCGCGGACGTCGACCTCGCCGAGGCACTGACCGAAGCCGTCAGCCTCGGGCTCGGAAAGGCCGCCCTCTCACGCTCCCGCGACGAGATGACGCGGATGATGGTGCACGACCTGCGCGGCCCGATCGCCGGAGTCATGGGCGCGCTCGAGCTGCTGGCCGGCGCGCCGACGATGGACGAGGGCAACAGGAGGCTGCTGGACGCCGCCGAGAGGAACACCCGGCGGCAGCTGAAGCTCGTCGAGGGGATCCTCGAGCTCGCCCGCCTCGAGGAGGGCGTCCTCCCGGTCCTCAAGGAGGAGGTGCCGCTCGCCGTTCTCGTCGAGGAGGTCCTCCGGACGACGATGCCGGCCGCCCGGGCCCGCGGGCTGGAGCTGGTCTCGGAAGTTCCCGAGACGCTCCCCAGAGTTCTCGCCGATCAGGGTCTCGTCGCGAGAATCCTCGAGAACCTCCTCGGGAACGCGGTCAAGTTCAGCCAGAGCGGCGCGGGTCCGATCCGGGTGAGCACCCGCCTCGACGGGACGATGGTCGACCTCCTCGTCCAGGACTCGGGACCTGGCGTGGAAGAGGCGCTCCGGCCGCGGATCTTCGAGAAGTTCGTCGTGGGCAACCACTCGGGTCGCGGAAGCGGCCTCGGGCTGGCGTTCTGCCGCCTCGCGGTCGAGGCCCAGGGGGGGCGGATCCGGCTGGAGCATCCGGGCCCGGGCGCGGTCTTCGCGTTCAGCCTTCCCCTGGCGCCGCCTCCCGCCTCCTGACCGGGGGCCTCCACCGTGCTAGAAGGGCTCATGCGCCGAGCCGTTCCCGCGCTTCTCCTCCTCGCTTTTTCCACCATCGCCTGCAAGCGCCCCCCCGTCTCGAACCCCGCCTACGCGGCGGAGATCGGAGCGGCGCGCGCCCTCCGGCAGAAGAAGCTGGAATCGGAGAACGGCTGGCTGACGCTCGTCGCCCTCCACTGGCTGACGCCCGGAGAGAACGCCGTCGGCTCCGACCCCGCCGCCCCCCTCGCCCTCGAGGCCCAGGGCGTGCCGAAGAAGGCGGCGGCTTTCGACCTCCGCCCGGACGGGTCCGTCCATCTGAGGGCCGAGCCCGGCGCGCCCGTCGCGGTGAACGGCGCCCCCCCGACCGGAGAGGCGCTCCGCTCGGACAAGGGCGGCAAGCCCGACGTCGTCACCGTCGGCCGCGTTCGCCTCACCGTCATCGAGCGGGGCGGACGGCTCGCCGTGAGGGCCCGTGACCCCGAGAGCCCGCGACGGACCGGCTTCACGGGGATCGACCACTTCCCCGTCGACCCGGCGCTCCGGCTGGAGGCGCGGTTCGAGCCGTACGAGGCCCTGCGCGAGATCGACGTGCCGTCGGCGCAGGGACCGCCGCAGAAGGCCTTCGCTCCCGGCCTCGTCCGGTTCACGATCGCCGGCAGGGAGCACGCTCTCGAGCCGACCGTCGAGTCGCCCTCGGACGACACGTTCTTCTTCGTTTTCAGCGATGCCACGGCCGGCAGCGGGAGCTACGGCGCGGGCCGCTTCCTCTACGCCGGGAAGCCGAAGAACGGCGAGAGCCGCCTCGTCCTCGACTTCAACTTCGCCGAGAACCCGCCCTGCGCCTTCACCCCCTACGCCACCTGCCCGCTTCCCCTGCCGAAGAACGTCCTGCCGGTGAAGATCGAGGCCGGCGAGAAGGCGCCCGCCGGGCACTGACGAGGCGCCGGACGAAAGGACGCCAGGTCAGGGAGCGGGCGCCTCGCCCTGCGCGGACGGCCCCATCGGCACGAACTCCGACCAGACGACCTTCCCGTCGCCCGCGTCGACAAAGACCTCCTGGACGCCCTTCCTGGACGGCAGCCGCATCGTGAAAGGCCAGACGAGGCATCCCTCGTAGGGCTCCACCTCCGAGGTGATCACGTCGCCCGGCTTCAAAGGCGCCAGGGACGCAATCGCCGACTTCCGGGCCTCGTCCTGCGGAACGCGAACGAGACGGTTCAGCTCCTCGGCGCTCGCTCTCCTCGGAGGGTGGACCGAGCAATCGGCGAGCCGGTCCACCGCGGGCGGCTTCGCCTCGATCGCCGCGGCGGGAGAGGCCGGCCCTGCGGCCTCCCCGGAGACGGAGGTCGAAGATGCCGCCGCCGATCCTGCCGTCCCGGCGGGAACGGAAGCGTCTTCCGGTGGTGCCGGCACGAAGGTCCGAACGTACTGCTGCGACTCGCGCCCCTTCAGCTTTCCCGTCACCACGAGGCGTCGGGGACTCGCCTGAAGCTCCCAGGTCTCCTTCAGCTTGTACCCGCGAAACCACTCCGACGCGACGGTGACCGTCGTCCCCTTTCTGCGGACCGTGACGTCAGCCGGGCCGTCGCCGTCGTCGAGGTAGCGCTTCACGCCGTCGGTGACGAAGCTCCGCTTGCGGCCGGTCGGGTAGGTCACGCGAACCGTCGCCCCTTCTTCCACGATGACGAGGCGGCGGGCGTCCGTCATCACCTCGAGGGGGATGTCGAACCCGCCTCCGGATCTCGGCACACCGGAACCTCCCGCTCCCTCGTCGGTGCCGCCGAGGATGCTCCAGCCCCCGGACTTCGACTTCAGGACGACGTTGTCCTTCGTCTCCAAAAGCGCCCAGCGGCCCGAGAAGCCGCTCTCGGGAGCGGCCTTCGGATCCTCCGCGGCCAGGGGCGGGACGAGAAGGAGCGCGACGACGGAGAGCAGAGTGGAGATCGTCGAACGTCGGATCGCTGTTTCCATCTGCTCTCCTGGCCGCGCCGGAACGAGGCCCTACTCGAAGTATCCGCTCACGTCCACGATGACGTGGACCGTGCCTCCCATCGGAACCGTCGCGAGGAAACGCGCGTCGCCCCCGCCGCCGTCCGACAGCTTGACGATGGTCATCGCAGCCCTCGTCTTTCCGGTGGCGAAGTGGACGACACTCGTTCCCGGCGAGGCGATGCCCGGCGGATGGACGGAGAGGTACCCCGGAAGCGACGGCTGCGTCACGGTCAGGTTCGCCGCCACCGCCAGCGCCGTCGGCGGAATCCCGCAGTTGTCGCGGAACACGACGTCGATCGGCACGCCGTCGACCAACGGCGAGGAATCCCGGGTGTCGACGATGCGGCAGGGGGTGACGGTGTAGAGGCGGCCCCCGGTGCAGGTCGTCTGGAAGGTCTGGTCCGAGCCGGTCACGGTGCCCGCCCCGCTCGTCGCGGTGGTCCGGTAGTGGTAGATGGTGCACGAGACCAGCCCCGAAATCGAAGCGGACACCGGCAGCTCGGCCGTACCGGAACCCATCGCCTGGACCACCGTCGTCTGACCGTACGCGGTCGTCGGCCCCCATTCGAACGCCGCCGACGTGGCGACCCCGTTCGGATTGACGGTGCCGTTCAACGTGGCGCCGGCCGTCGTGACGTCGGTCGCCGCGACCGTAGTGACGACCGGGGCAAGGGCGGTCTGGGAATCGTAGTGAAGCTCGACGAATTCGTGGTTGAAGTCGCTGGCGTCGCTGAACTCGTTGATGACGAGACCGATCCCGCAGCCCGCTCCCGCCCCCGAGCCGGGCGTGGCCGAGGCGAGGGCACCGGCCGTCCAGCTCCCCGCCGAGCCCGCAGGCAGGCAAGGGTCGTTGCGCCGGACGCTCTGGAACGTCGCCGGCAGCACGATCGTCGGGCCGTCGAGGATCGTGCCGACGGCGTTCTTCACCGTGAACGTCTCGCCGCCGTTGATCGTCGGCGCCCATTCTCCGCTCGGGCTCAGCGCGTTCAGGAAGACGACGTTCGGCCCGAGCGTGACGCCCCAGGCGGATTCGAATGCGGCTTTGGCCGCGTTCCGCGCGATCACGACGTAGCCTCCCGCCGGAACCGTCGTCCCCGGCGGAATCGTGTACGTCTTGTCCGTGCTCGTCTGAATGAGCTGGTAGCCGCCGAGGTCGAGGGTCGCGCTGACGGCCTGCGTCGTCACCGTGCCATCGGAAGACCACGTCGGCCCGTTCCCGCAGGCGTCCGTCGAGCCGACGCGGAAGTGGTACTCCGTCGCGGCGGTCAGGCCGGTCACCGTGAGAGAGTGCGAGGTGACGGGCGTCGCGGTGTACGACGCGGACCCGTAGGCGCCCGTGAGGCCGTACTCGAGCCGGCTGTCCGACGGCTCGTCGGTCGTCCAGGTGACCGTGAACGACGACGCGGTGCCCGACGAGGCCGAAGGACCGACTGCGAGGACCGGCGCGAGGCCGTCGTTGGTCCGGTCGGTCGCCGAGATCGGCCCGTTGCCCGTGCTCGTCTCGTTCTCGTGGTTGAACGCCTCGACGGCATACGCGTAGGTCACGCCGGCCGTGCCGGTGGCGTCGGTGCAGGAGGTCGCGGTGGCGGAGAGAGGGCCGGCGCAGCCGCCCGTGGCGAGCGCCACGCCGTCCCGGAGGACGCGGAACCCACGGTTGCAGCCGGAGGTGCAGTCGTCGTTCCACGCCGACGGCACGCTCCACGTCAGATCGACGCCCGAGACGGAGCAGAGGCTCGGGTCGATGGCCGAGCCGAGGCCCGAGAAGTAGAGCGACGGGTTGCCTCCGCAGGTTCCCTGGAAGACGCATTCGACCCACTCCGGGTGGTCGACGAACGGGTTCCGGTTCCCCTGGAAGCTCTCGATGATGTCGTTGCGGGCGCGCTCGGCGCTGTCGACGGGGTCGGCGAGGTGCCACTGAAGGAGTACGGACAGGTATCCCATGTAGGGCTGGTTCGTCTGGATGAGGTTGGTATCGTCCGTGAGGATCAGGTCTGCTTCTGTGGAACCGGTGTAAGGGTGAGTTCCCCCGGCATACCGGACGTCCATGTAGAACTGCGCCCGGGCGATGTCGCCGCGCCGGTGATTCCAGACCTCGTAGACGACGCCGTTGTCCCAGTTCGAGTTGCCGGGATAGGTCCCGGTCCCGCCGCCGAAGGTGTAATTCGGCAGGGTCGCGTTCTCGTACGCCGCGGGGGCGGCGCTACAGTCGGTGCAGGTGCCGTACGGCTGGTTTCCGCGATTCGAGTTGTACGTCGTGTCCGACGCGAAGAGGTGGTGGCAGTCCGTGTATTCGAACGCCGCCTGATCGTTGTTGAAACCGTAGGAGTTCGGCCAGGAGTGCTCGCGGTTGTAGGCCCCCGTCCCGCCGGAGATCTTCGTGTAGACCGCGTTCTTGTAGATGTCGAGGATCTTCCCGAAGTCGACGGGGTCCTGGTCCGCCGTATTGAGGATGTCCCAGACGTCCGTCGTGTCTGCCGTGTAGGGGAACCGGATGTGCGTCTCGAGCGCCGCGTGGAGCGTCGACCGGAGCGCGGACGGGGTCGTGGCGTCGACTGCCGCGTAGAAGTCCGAAAGCGCCACCCGCGTGACGGATTCCGGGGTGTTGCGAGCCTCGCCGGCGGCGAGCGTCCCCGTCATTCCCGGCAGTCCCGACCCGTCGAAGTCGTTCCGCTTCCAGTCGCCGTCGAGGTCCGTGTCACGGTAGTACGGGAAGCGCGAAGCTCCCCCCGGTGAAGTGGCGGTGCCGTCGAAATTCGGCCCCAGGACGGGCGCCTCGTAGGTCCGGGCTCCCGCAGCGCCGTCGGAGAAGGCGACGGCATCCGCGATCGCGGTCCAGGGGGCCGCGTCGAGGACCCCGTCGTTCCCCGCGTCGAGGTCGTCGCCGACCGCGCCCGTGAAATCCGAGACGAGGAGAAGCGTGAAGGTCGGGCTTTCGAGGGTCGACGTCATGTAGCCGGTCGACCAGAGGCCGGAGCCGTTCGTCGTTCCCGGGGTGAAGACGTGAAGGACTTTCCCGGGGTCCGTGCTGCCGTCCAGCTCGACGATGCGGTAGGAGGAGAGGCTGACGAGGATCGTGTCCGCGACCCCCGGCGGCAGGACGCTCGCCGGATTCGCGGCCACCTCGATGTACTCGTACGTGTCCGGGCTCCCCACGTGGTCGAAGACGACCTCGGTGATCTTCTGCCCCTCGGCCGGAAGGGCCGAGATCGCGAGGACGGCGAGGATGGCGAGCACGGTGCACACGCCGCGGACGGCGGGAAGAACCCCGGCAGGCCGGGACGACGGCTTCCCCGAGAGGGGCTGACGAACTGTCTGAAGCATTGATCTTTCCTCGCACGGGCCGGTTGGACCGCAACAGGGGATTCTACCGCCGTTTCGGCCTGTCGCCCCTCGGCACCGGCCGATTCCGCCGCGGCGCCGTGCTGCCAACCGACCCCTGCCGGTCCTGATTCTTGCAGCGCTTCGGCATCTCCCCTATCGTTCCATGCCGCATTGCAGCTCGAGGAGAGTCCCTGGCGTAGAGGCTGCCGGTCTGTCCGCCGTCGACTCGGGAAGGAACTCCTGATGAACCGCATGAGGTTTCGGCCCATCCGCGCCGTCGTCGTCTGCTCGGCGCTTTCCTGCCTCTCCCTTCTCGCCGTCGCGCCCCGCCTCGCGGCCGGCACGAACTCCTGGAGTCCGATCGGCCCCGCGGGAGCGACCGTCACGGCCCTGGCCGTCTCCCCCGCGAGCCCCTCGACGATCGTCGCGGGGACGCCGACGGGCTTCTCGGTCACGATGAACGGCGGCACCGCCTGGAGCACCTTCTCCACCGGCTACGAGACGTCCGTGATCGCGTTCGACCCGTCGAACGCCTCCATCGTCTACGCCGGCACCGGGGGCGCCCTCGGGCGGAGCGCCGACGCGGGAGCGACGTACGTGCCGGTGATTCTCGAGCCGACGAATTCCCTCGCAATCGATCCGGCCTCGCCCGCCACCCTCTACGCGGGAACGGTCGACCACATCTACAAGAGCACCGACCGTGGCCTGACCTGGTCCCCGGTCTACACGGGCCCGGGACACAGCTTCGTCAACGCCCTCGCCGTCGACCCGGGGAACTCCCAGGTCGTCTGGGCGGCGATGACGTTCGGCGGCGTGAAGAAGAGCACGAACGGTGGCGCGACCTGGACCTCGGTCCCCGGATCGATCCCGATGGGATCGGCGCCGGCCGGTGTCGTGGCGATCGCCGTCCACCCGACGAGCTCGAATACCGTTCTCATGCTCGGGTCCGACGGGGTCTACCGGTCGACGGACGGCGGGACGAGCTGGAGCCAGGTCAAGCACCTCTCCTCCTGGAACGGCGACCTCGTCGCCGACCGGACCACCGCCGGCACGTTCTACGCCTCGGGCTCCGACGGCGTCGCCTTCTCCGCGGACGGCGGCGCCACCTGGAATCCCCTCGACTCGGGGCTGACGAACACCGACGTCCAGGCCCTCGCGATCGACCCGGCCGACCACACCCGCATCTACGCCGGAACGGCCGGAGCCGGCGTCTTCGCGATGACCGTCGACTCCGGCGGCGCCCCTACCCTCCGGGTCACCTCGCCGAACGGGGGCGAGGTGTGGCAGGCGGGCTCGACGCAGAGGATCACCTGGACCGCGAGCGCCTCCATCGCGAGCGTGAACCTCGAATACTCGACGACCTCCCTGTGGGACGGCCAGCTGGTCGACCCGCAGCCGATCGTGACGAGCACGCCGAACACGGGCTCCTACCAGTGGGTCGTCCCGCAGTCCATGTCGCCCGTCTGCCACGTCCGGGTCAGCGACGCGGCGGGGACGACCTCGGACATCAGCGACGGGGCGTTCCAGATCGTCATGTGCGGCTTCACGGGGCTGACGCCCCCCTTCTCGCAATCGTTCGCCGCCGCGGGGGGGCGCGCCACGATCCAGGTGACGCCGTCTTCGGGCTGCTCCTGGACCGCCGTCTCCGAGGACCCGTGGATCGTCGTCACCTCGGGATGGAGCGGCTCCGGCTCGGGCTCGCTCACCTATTCCGTCGCGCCGAACCTCGACTCCTCCCCGCGCTCCGGGACGCTGCGCATCGGCACCGCTACGTTCCGCGTCGACCAGTCGGGCGGCACGCCGTCCACCGAGGGGGTCGTCTTCGTCCCGATCGTCCTCGACGTCTTCGGAGTCGCGCCGTCCCACTACACGTCCGAGCTGACGCTGACGAACCGCTCCGATCGCGACGCTTCCCTCCGTCTCACCTACACCGGGGCCTCGACGCTCGGTGGCGGCTCCGGCTCGGCAGCGCTGACTCTCCCCGCGGGCCACCAGATCATCGAGCCCGACGCGCTCGCCTTCCTCGCCCGGCTCGGCGCGACGATTCCCGCTTCGGGTAACCGCGGCGGGACGCTGTCCGTCGGCATCAGCGGCGTGCCGTCGCTCTCCGACGTCGCCGTCACGGTCCGGACGACGACCGCCGTGGCGAACGGGCAGGCCGGCCTCGCCTACGGCGGGACACCGGCCTGGAAGACCCTCACGTCGGCGGCCTACGTCTGCGGCCTCCGCGAGAACGCCTCCGACCGCTCGAACCTGGCCCTCCAGAACGCCGGCAGTCCCGCGGACGGCAGCGTCACTCTCCGGGTCACCGTCTTCTCGGGCGATTCGTCCGCACGGGTCGTTCGCGCCGACGAAACCCTCCCGCCCGGCGGGTTCACGCAGGTGGGCGGAATCCTGGGCCTGCACGGGATGACGAACGGATACGTGAAGGTGGAGCGCGTCGGCGGTACGGCGCCCTGGTACGCCTACGGCGTCGTGAACGACCAGGCGAATTCCGATGGCTCGTTCATCCCGCCGCAGCTGGCAACGACGGCACCGGTTGCCGGGCTGACCGTCCCCGTCGTGATCGAGGCGGGCGTCTACACGAGCGAGCTCGTCGCCACGAACTGGTCGACCCGCTCCCGCGAGCTGCAGCTGCTCTTCTTCGCGGACAATGTCGGCACCCCAGGTCATTCGACGGCCGTCTCGCTCTCCCTCGAGGCAGGCCGGCAGGTGATCCTTCCGAACGTCTTCCAGCACTTCCGCGATCACGCGGCACCCGGGATCGGCCCGGCGGGAAGCGGCTACGTCGGCGCCCTCTTCGTCTCGTCGCCCGCCGACGACCTGACGGGGATCGTCGTCGGTGCCCGCACCTCCTCGCCTGGAGGCGGCGGCCGGTACGGGCTCTTCTACCCCGCGACGCCTTCCGGCGGGGCGGCGACGGGGACGGCGTGGCTCTACGGCCTCCAGCAGAACGCGACGAACCGGACGAACCTGGCGCTCGTCCACACGGGCGAGGCCGGCGAGGACGACGTCTTCGCGATCGACGTCTTCGACGGCGCGACCGGGCAGCTCGTCCACACCGAGGAGGGGCTGACCGTGAAGGCCTTCCGCTGGACGCAGGAGAACACTCTCCTTTCCCGCTGGGCCCCCGGCGTCCCCCACGGCTACGCCCGCGTCCGCAGAACCTCGGGTACCAGCGCGTTCCTGGCCTACGCCGTCATCAACGACGGCGGCGTGCCGCAGCAGCGCAGCGACGACGGCGCCTTCCTCCCCGCGTCGGACTGAGTGGTAGCCTGACCGCGTCCCTGAAGGAGGCCTCGTGACGAAGCTCGGAAACACCTCCCTCGACGTCTTCCCGCTCTGCCTCGGAGGCAATGTCTTCGGCTGGACGATCGACGAGCCGCACTCCTTCGCAGTCCTCGACGCCTACGCGGCCGCCGGGGGAAACTTCGTCGACACGGCCGACATGTACTCCTCGTGGGTGCCCGGTAACGTCGGGGGCGAGTCGGAGACGATCCTCGGCCACTGGATGGCCGCCCGGAAGAACCGGGACCGGATCGTCGTCGCGACGAAGGTGGGAAAGCTCCCGGGCCTCGACAACCTCGGGGCGAGAACGATTCGCACGGCCGCCGAGAACTCGCTCCGGCGGCTCGGAACCGACCGCATCGACCTCTACTACGCCCACGCCGACGACCCGTCGACTCCCCTGGAAGAGACCCTCGGCGCGTTCGACGCCCTCGTGCGCGAAGGGAAGGTCCTCCACGTCGCCGCCTCCAACTACACCGAGGCGCGGCTCTCCGAGGCCCTCGCCATCTCGAAGCGCGAGGGGCTCTCCCGCTTCGTGGCGCTCCAGCCGCACTACAACCTCGTCCACCGGGCCGAGTACGAAGGCGCCCTCGCGGACCGCTGCACGGGCGAGGGGCTCGCCTGCTTCCCCTACTACGCCCTCGCCAGCGGGTTCCTCGCCGGAAAGTACCGCCCCGGCGTGACGGTGGAGAGCGCCCGCGCCGGCGGAGCGGCGAAGTACCTCGACGAAAGAGGTCTTCGCGTCCTCGCCGCGCTCGACGCGATCGCCGCAGGGAGAGCGACGACCGTCTCGGCCGTCGCCCTCGCCTGGCTTCTCACCCGTCCCGGCGTCGTCGCGCCGATCGCCAGCGCCCGCACGCCGGAGCAGCTCGCCGAGCTCCTCCCGGCCGTCTCGCTGCAGCTCGCCGACGAGGAATTGAAGCGCCTCGCCGACGTCTCGGCGTAGCGCGGAGGTCCCGGCGGGACGATCAGGCGATCTGGAGAGAGACGAGCGAGGCGACCGCCGGACCCCGGCCGATGTCGGGGACGATCTCCAGCTCGAGCGCCGCCGCCCCCTCCAGGTCGAAGGTGTACTCCTCGACCTCGCGCGTCGCGCCGCCCGGGCTGAACGTGTACTGCTGCCTCACGAGGAACCGGCCCGCCTTTTCCCCCGCCGGAATCCACGAGAGGGCGAGCTCCTGCGTCCGCTCGGCCTGCGTCTCCTCGAAGACGACGCGCACGCGCCGGATCCTCTGCGGCTCGTCGAAGAAGACACGGACTCGCTGAGGCCCCTGCGTCGCCGCCCGCCAGCCGGCCCCGCCTCCGGGAACGAGCGCGGACTCGATGGGGTGGGCGGGATCCTCGGACGTGATCTCGACCCGGGCGAGAGCCTCCAGGTCGAGAAAGGTCCCCTCGTCGGTGCGCTCTCCCCGAGCTTCCTGGGCGATGACCTGCTTGCGCATGGGCTGTCCCCTTCCTTGCCAGCCCGCCAGCATAGCCCCAGGCTGGAAGGGTCGCTTCCTACTTCACTCCCGTGACCACCGCCAGGTAGCTCGTGTGTCTCCGGAAGCGGAAGAGGAAGTGCGCGAGGTCGGGCGTGAAGCGGACGTGCCCGTACAGGACTCCGTTCGGATCCCGCGGGGAGACCTCGAGCGCGAGCGTCCGGGCGCCGGTCGCCAGGTCGACGCGGAAGACCCGGACCGGAATCCCCCGGTCCCAGACGAAGAGAGCCTTCGAGGAGCTTTCCCAGGCGACGGGCAGGTCGCCCGGATTCGTCCCCGCAACCGGCCGCCCGTCCGCCGGCGCGAGCGGGAAGAGCCAGACGCCCTTCCCGCGCACGACCCCGGCGATCGACGCTCCGTCCGGCGACAGGAGGACCTCGTCGACCCCCGCCGGCGTGACGGGCCGGGCCGCTCCCCCCGCCCGCAGATCGAGGACGAACCCCTTCAGGTCCGAGCCCGCCGTGCTGCCGGTGAACGCGAGGAGCTTCCCATCCTCGCGGAACGACAGGACCCGCGTCCCCGAGATCAGCGCCTCGACCGGGCCGAGGTCGAAGTCGCGGGGCTCGCCCGGCCCGGTCGGCACCGCCTGCAGGCGGGAGCCCCGCCCGCTCGACGGGGTGAGGTAGATCCAGCTCCCGTCGGGCGAGACCCCCGCGGAGAATCCGGCCCCCAGCCTCACCGGAGGAGAGCCCCCCGCGCGGCGATAGAACGCGGCGCTCCCCCCTTTTTCGAGGCTCATCGCGCCATCTCCCGAGTAGAGCGCCCCGTCGTGGGAGATGCCCGTCACGAAGCTCGCGCGCCACCAGGAGTAAGACCGCATCGCGATGTCGCCCGCGAGCCGCCCCTCCAGCTCCACGTGCGTGTCGTCGTACGTCATCAGGAGGCGGCCGTCCGGGGCGGCGTCGAGAATCCGGACCGTCGAGGGGACCCGCAGCAGGACTCTCGGGGGATGCCCCGGGGAAAAGGCCTGCAGGAGCGCTCCCTCCTCGACCCGGTAGCTCGTGGCCCAGACTTCCTCTCCCGAAGGGGACCAGGCGAGCCCCTGCGAGTAGTCGAGCTGCGGCGAGAGCCGCTCGACGCGCCCGTCGCGCTCGAGGATCGACACCGATCCGAGGTCGTCGCCGTCGGTGTCGTGGTCGATGAAGGCGACTCTCGTGCCGTCCGGCGAGATGCGAGGGGCCGAGATCCAGCCGCGACTCCGGTGGACGACGCGGCCGATCGGATACTCCAGCTGCTGCCCGGGAGAGGCGGACCGGACGACCGCGAACGCGCCGCCGTCCGGCGCGATGTCGGCGGCGAAAACGTCTTCCAGGACCGGTTTCGGCGAGCCGCCCGACAGAGAGGCCCTCGTGAGCGTGCCGACCCTCTTCCAGCTTCCGACGTTTCGCGGCTGGGCCAGGAGCGCCATCTCCGCGCTCTTCGAGAGACCGACCACGTCGCCCGCCGGCAGGTCGAGCGGCCGGGACTCGATGGCGTCGAGCCGCGCGGAGTAGAGGGCGAGGGGCCGTCCGTCGAAGGCGGCGCTGTAGACGACGTTCTCGCCGTCGGGCGTGAGGCGCGCGGAGAAGACGTCGCCGTGCGACCAGCTGAGGTTCCGGAAGGTCGGCGGCGCGGTTCGGGCCCGGTGCGTCGCGACGAAAGCCGACCCGGCCGCGGAGGCGACGACGAGCGCCGCGACGAGCGCCGCCCGGACGGCCCGGGGGCGCTTCGCCGGGCGGGATCGCATCTCGGCGGGACCCGCCACGGAAGAGTCCGGGGCAAGCGGCTCCGGCTCGTTGGATTCCTCCAGCTCGAGGCGCGCGTCGGCGATGTCGTGGAGGCGGTTCTTCGCGTCCCGGGCCAGGCAGCGGCGCAGGAGGCGTTTCACCCCCTCGGGCGTCCCCTCGGGAAGGAGCGACCAGTCCGGGTCGTGCGTCAGGACGGCCACGACCGCGTCCGAGGTGGTCTCCCTGGCGAAAAGCCGCTGGCCCGTCAACATCTCGAACAGGACGACCCCGAAAGCCCAGATGTCCGCCCGCTTGTCCACGGGCCGGCCCCGGGCCTGCTCCGGCGCCATGTACGAAACCGTGCCGACGACCGACCCCGGCGTCGTCTGATCCGACGTCTTCGTCACGAGGGCCGCTTCGTCTTCGGCCGACATCCCGGAGGCGGGCTCCGCCGCCCACGCCTTGGCGAGGCCGAAGTCGAGCAGCTTCACCTTGCCGTCGATCGAGACCTTCACGTTCGCGGGCTTGAGGTCCCTGTGGACGATCCCCTTCTCGTGGGCCTCCTCGAGCGCCTCGCCGATCTGCCGTGCGATGGAGAGGGCCTCCCGAACCGGCAGCGCACCTGCGGCGATCTTTTCCGCCAGCGTCTCTCCCTCGGCCAGCTCCATGACGAGGAGCGGACGGCCGTCGGCCTCCTCGAAGGAGAGGAGCGCGGCGATCGCCGGGTGCCGAAGCTGCGCGAGGACCCGGGCCTCGCGGGCGAAGCGGACGATCCGGTCGGGCACGCCGGCGACGTCCGGAGCGAGCACCTTCACGGCGACCTCCCGGTCCACCCGCGTGTCGCGCGCTTTCCAGACCTCGCCCATCCCCCCCACCCCGAGCGGGGCGAGGACGAGGTACGGCCCGATGCGGATCCCCGGCGCGAGGCTCACGGAGCCGTCTTTCGGTCGGAAGCCAGCATTCTCTGCGAACGAATATAGACGAAGCGCCTTCCCGCCGGTGACTGTAGCCTCGGCGGCGTGAGGCTCCCCATCCTCTTCCTTTCCGACACGCACCTCGGCCTCGACCTGCCGTCGCGGCCCCGAGTGGAAAGGCCCCGCCGCGGCGACGACCTCTTCGAGAGCTTCGAGCGGGCGCTCGAGCCGGTCACACGGGGGGAGGTGCGCGTCCTCGTCCACGGCGGCGACCTCTTCTTCCGGAGCCGGATTCCGGCGTGGCTCGCCGAGCGGGTCTTCTCACGCCTCGCAGACCTCGCCGACGCGGGGGTCGACGTCTTCTGGGTTCCCGGAAACCACGAGAGGGGCGGCGTTCCCCGCGAGCTCCTCCTCACGCACCCGGGCATCCGGGTCTTCGACCGCCCCCGGACCTTCGTCGTCGTCCGCGACGGCCTTTCCCTGGCGCTCTCCGGCTTCCCGTACGCGCCGCGCGTCCGGGACGGCTTTCCCGCGCTCCTCGCGGCCACGGGGCACGACGCCGTCGAGGCCGACGTGAGGCTTCTCTGCGTTCACCAGGCGGTGGAAGGGGCCACCGTCGGCCCCGTCGGCTACGTCTTCCGGTCGGGCGAGGACGTTCTCCGCGCCGCGGACGTGCCGAGGGGCTTCGCCGCCGTCCTGTCGGGGCACATCCACCGCTCGCAGGTCCTCACGCGAGGCCTCGACGGCCGCCTCCTCGACGCCCCCGTCCTCTTCGCCGGCTCGACGGACCGGACCTCCTTCGCCGAGCGGTTCGAGCCGAAAGGGACCTTCCTCCTCGAGGCGACACCCGGCGGGAATCCGGGCGGAACCGTCGCCTGGGAGTTCCGGGAGCTGCCGGTGAAGCCGATGGCCGTCGCCGAGATCGACCCGTCCTGCGGCGGAGCGGAGTTCGCATCACGCCTCTCTGCCGCGCTCCGGCGCCTCGAGCCGGGGAGCATCGTCCAGCTCCGGCTCGTCTCGGAGCCGGGCCCAGAGACCCTCCCCTTCCTTCGAGCGGAGGCCCTGCGCGCCGCCGCCCCGCCCGGGACGACCGTCTCGGTCGCCTGGCCGACGCCTCGGGTCGGCCGGGCTCCCCGTTCCGCGCCGGCCGGAACCCTCCGCACGCCGTAGAACCGGCGAGCTCGTTGCCGCCCGTCTCCTGCTACAGCGAGAAGTCCTTCGGGATGACGACGATGTAGTCGCTCCCCCCGTTGATCGGGACCGTCTTGAGGCCTCGGCGGTCGTCGTCCGCGCGGTCGTAGCCGATCGAGACGTTCTCCGAGAGGTGGACGTTCTTGTCGATGATCGCGTTGCGGACGCGGCAGCGCCGGCCGATGCTGGTTTCCGACAGGATCCCTCCGCGCAGCTCTCCTCCCAGGAGGACCGATTTCTCGATCATCGCCCAGCTGTGGACGTAGACCCCGCTGCCGAGGACCGACTCGCGAACCGTGGCGCCGCTCACGATCACGCCGTCGGCGACGATCGAATTCACCGCGACGCCCGTGCGGCCCGGCATCTCGTGGACGAACTTCGCGGGCGGAAAGTGCCCGGGAGCCGCGAAGAGGGGGAAGTGCTCTCCGTAGACGTTGAACTTCGGCCGGGGCTGGACGAGGTCGAGGTTCGCCAGCCAGTACTGCTCCAGCGTCCCGACGTCGCGCCAGTAGTCGGCGTCGCTCGCCCTCGGCACCAGCTCCTTGCGCCGCACCCCCTCGTGCTTGAGGAACTCCCACTCGGGAATGATGTTGCGGGAGGTGAAGTCGTACGCGAAGACCGGGGTTCCCTGCCGGAGGAGCAGGGGGATGATGTCCTTGCCGAAGTCGAGGTGGTCGTTGTCGAGCCCCTTCCGGAGGACCTCGGTATCGAAGAGGTAGATCCCCATCGAGGCGAGGCAGTCGGTCGTGCCGGGAATCGTCTTCGGCTCGTTCGGTTTCTCCTCGAACCCGACGATCCGCCCCTCCTCGTCCACCTCCATCACGCCGAAGTTCCCGCGCGCCTCCTCGGCCGGCAGCCGCACGCAGGCCACCGTGAGACCCGCCCCCTTCTCGTCGTGGAAGGACCTGAGGAGCCGGTAGTCCATCTTGTAGACGTGGTCGCCGGAAAGGACGAGGACGAGCCGCGGCCTCTTGTTCTCGACGAAGTTGGCGTTCTGGCGAATGGCGTCGGCCGTCCCCTGGTACCAGCTGCTCCCGAGCTGCTGCTGGGCGGGGACGTCGTCGATGAACTGGTCGAGGCGAGGGCTGAAGAGGTTCCACCCTTTCTTGAGGTGGTTCGACAGCGAGTGCGACTTGTACTGCGTGAGGACGTAGATGCGCCGAAGCCCGGAGTTGACGCAGTTCGAGAGCGTGAAATCGATGATCCGGAAGATCCCGCCGAATGGAACGGCCGGCTTGGCCCGCACGTCGGTGAGCGGCTTCAGCCGTTCGCCCTGTCCACCGGCCATGACGAATGTGAGCGTGTCTTCCATCGTGCTCTCCTCTCGCAGGGATATCCCCCGCGAGCCCGCAACGAGAGAGCTTAGCGCCAGAAGCCCTTCCCGTGTTGGATCGTGAACCTCGCGCGCCGGCCTCCGGGCCGCCAGGCCAACTCCCCCTCTTCATCGAATAGACTGAGTGCCCGGACCAGGCCGCGGCGGGCACGCCACCGGACCCCCCGCAGCCGCCCGCCGCCGAGAAGGGAACGCCGTGATCGACGAAACGCTGACGATGATCCCCGGACCGACCCCGGTCCACCCCCGCATCCTCGACGCCCTCGCCCGCCCCACCGTCTCGCACGTCTTCCCCGCGTTCGTCGAGACGTTCCGGAAGGCGCTCTCGGATTTCCGCCTGCTCGCCCGGAGCGAGAGCGCGCAGCCGCTCATCGTCGCGGGGGGCGGGACGCTCTCCATGGAAATCGCCCTCGTCAACCTCGTGGCGCCGGGAGAGCGCCTGCTCGTCGTCTCCCAGGGATATTTCGGCGACCGCTGGGGAGACCTCGCCGCCGCGTTCGGCATCCCGTGCGACGTCCTCCGATCCGAATGGGGAAAGGCCGTCACCCCCGAGGCGCTCGCCGAGAAGCTCGGCGGAGCGAAGTACGCTGCCGTGACGGTCACCCACGTCGACACCTCGACCGGCACCGCCGCCCCCGTCGAGGCCTACGTCGAGCTCCTCCGCGGCCGCGACGAGATGTTCATCCTCGACGGCGTCTGCGCGACGGGCGGCATCGACGAGCCGTTCGACCGCTGGGGAATCGACGTCCTCCTCACCGGCGCCCAGAAGGCGATCGGGGCCCCTCCGGGACTCGCGCTCGACCTCTTCTCCACGCGCGCGGTCGCCCGGCGCCAGGCCCGCGCCTCCGTCCCGGCCTACTACGCCGACCTCCTCCGCTGGCTCCCCGTCATGCAGGACCCCTCGAAGTACTTCGCGACACCCTGCGTGAACGAGATCGTCGCCTTCGCCGAGGCCCTCCGGATCGTTCACGAGGAAGGTCTCGAAGCCCGCTTCGCGCGGCACGCACGGAACGCCCGCGCCTTCCGCGCCGGCCTCGCGGCGCTCGGGCTCCCGCTCTTCACCGACGAGTCGGCCCTCGCCGACACCCTCTCCGTCGTCCGCTACCCCGACGGCGTCGAGGACCTCCCTTTCCGCAAGCAGATGGCGTCGCGGGGCGTCGTCGTCGCCGGCTGCCTCGGCCCGATCGCAGGGAAGGCCTTCCGGCTCGGACACATGGGAAACATCGGCGGGGGCGAGGTCGTCACCGTCCTGGCGGCCGCGGGCGCGAGCCTCCAGGCCCTCGGCCGCGACGTCGATCCGGCCGCGGGGATCGCCGCGGCGGCACCCTTCCTCGGCGGGAGCTGACTCTCTCCTCCCCCTCTCACGGGTCTCCGCGCCCGCCTACCGGGCGGGCGCGGAGGAATACGGCGAGACGTACAGGAGGTGGCGGCCGACGATCTCCTGGATGACGACTGCCGGCTTCTCCTCGCGAATCACCCCGGCGTCGAAGTTGTCCTGCCAGAGGTAGACGACCCGCGAGAAGTGCTCGGAGAGGTAGGGCGCGAGCCGCGAGGTGAACGAGTCCCGAAAGACGACGGCGCGCGGCAGCGTCGAGCCGGGGATCTCCGTGACGATGCGCCCTTCCCCCCACCACGGCTCCCCGCCGACCGGCTCCACCGTCCGGGCGAGCCGGGCCCGACGCGGCCGGAGAAGGAGCCGCTCCTCGCGGAGGACGTCCTTGAGGCCGATCATCCCCGCCAGGTCCAGGGCGCTCTCGTCGCGCGACACCGCCTCGAACTCCTCGCGCGCCCAGGCGGGCGGCACCGCCGGCACCTGCTCGCGAATCGCCCCCACCAGCTGCTGGTAGGCGACGAACGCCCCGCGTTCGTTCCAGTGGGTGTCGGTCTTCTCGAAGAGCCGCTCCCGCGCCTTCGCGGCGAAGAGCGCCTCGCGGAAGTCGACGGTGACGACGCCGCTTCCGTCGAGCGTCCGGAAGAGCTGGTCCATCCGGTAGGTGTCGCCGACGGGCCGGATGGAGGACGGGAGGTGCTCGGGATAGACGACGTGCTTGTCGGGGGCGATCGCGAAGACGAATCCGATCCCTTCGCCGTCGAGCCACTCCCGCGACCTGACGAGCGTCTCGCGCCAGTCATCGAGCGCTGCGGCCGTGAAGGGCGACTCGCGGGAATAGTCGTCCATCCCCGAGTCGTCGGCGTAGTAGAGCCAGCCGTCCTCTCCCCTGGCGACCGTCGTCGTGGGCGACACGCCGAGAACGAAGTAGCGAAACTCGCTGGACCACCGGACGAGGTGCGAACGGAAACCGAAGCTGTCGTCGAACCAGGCGGTGAAGGCGGCCGGCAGCGCGGCGAGCGTGGCGGGGCGGGCGTCGAGCCGGGGAAACTCTGCCATCCGGCGGTTCTCGCCCTCGGGGTTCGCGCCGCTGAAGCCGGCGAGGTTGGCCGCGCCCGGCAGGACGAGGACGAGGAGAAAGCAGGCGACGAGCGTGTTGCGGGACTTCATCAGAATCGGAAGTAGATGAACGGGTTGTAGGTCCGGGCGGCGACCTGCATGACCGAGACGACGAGCAGGAAGAGCAGCGCCGCCGTGGCGGCGGCGTCGAGCGCTCCCGGAATCAGCGGGTGCGCCGGACGGGCGGCGAGCCGGTCCCGCCAGGCGGCGAGAGCGGGGACGAGGGGAGTCGAGCCGGCGATTCCGGCCGCGAGCGCGAGCCAGAGCTCCGGGGTCAGGTACCACGCGAGGGCGTAAGGGGTTGGCCGGGCGGGTCCGAGGCCCGCCATCGCGGAGAGGAACGAGAGCGCCCGGGGAAGCGTGTCGGCCCGGAAGAAGACCCATCCCACCATCACGACGAGGATCAGGTAGGCGTGACGCAGCGGCGCCCGGACGCGCCGGAGAGCCGCGCCGAGGCCCGCGCGCTCGAAGACGAGGAAGGCGCCGTGGAAGAGCCCCCAGACGACGAAGCTCCAGCTGGCGCCGTGCCAGAGGCCGCAGAGGAAGAAGACGACCACCAGGTTCACGTAGGTGCGGGCGGGAGAGACGCGGTTGCCGCCGAGCGGCAGGTAGAGGTAGTCCCGGAACCAGGACGAGAGCGAGATGTGCCACCGGCGCCAGAACTCCTGGACGGAGTCGGCGACGTAGGGGTGGCGGAAGTTCTCGGGGAAGCGGAAGCCGAACATCCGCCCGAGCCCGATCGCCATGTCCGAGTAGCCCGAGAAGTCGAAGTAGATCTGGAGCGTGTAGCAGACGATCCCGAGCCAGGCGTGACCGGCGCTCCACTGCTCGGGGGGCATTGCGAAGATCCGGTCCGCCGGGCCCGCCACGGTGTTGGCGACGAGGAGCTTCTTGGCGAGCCCGAGGACGAAGCGGCGGATCCCCTCGGCGAAGTCGTCCATCGTCACGACGCGGCGCGCGAGCTGGTCCGCCAGGTCGCGGTACCGGATGATCGGGCCGGCGATCAGCTGGGGGAAAAGGAGGAGGTAGAGCGCCGCGTGGACCGGGCTCTTCTGCGCGATCGCGTCGCGGCGGTAGACGTCGACGACGTAGGAGATGGCGTGGAAGGTGTAGAAGGAGATGCCGATCGGCAGCAGGACGGCCGGGACGGTCAGCGGGCCGAGGGAAAGCGACGCCAGAACGGAGTTGGCGTTCGCGGCGAAGAAGGCCGTGTACTTGAAAGCGGCGATGACGAAGAGGTTGGCGCCGACCGCGAACGCCAGGAGCCCGCGGCAGGCGGGGGTTCCGCGGGTGCGGTCGACCGCGATCGCGATCGTGTAGTTGAACGCGATCGAGCCGAGCATCAGCCAGGTGAACGAGCCGCCTCCCCGGGCGTAGAAGACGACGCTCGCCACGAGCAGCAGCCCGTTGCCCCAGGCCCCGTGCTCCCGCGACAGGGGCGCGAAGTAGAGCGCGAGGACGAGCGGCAGGAAGAAGAAGAGGAAGGTCGGTTCCGTGAAGAGCAAGACACCCCCGCCCTCCCGCCCGGGCAGTCCGCGACCGCGGCGGGAGGCGGCGGAGTCTAGCCGAAGCCTCTCGGCGGAACGTCCCGGTATCCTCGGCGCCGACTCCCCCCGAGAAGCTCGGGACCCGGAGAGCGGGAGACCACCGTCATGCGTGAATACGACCTCGTCGTCATCGGAGCCGGCCCTGCCGGAATCGCCCTCTGTGCCGAGGCCCGGCAGGCGGGCGTTCCGGCCGAGCGGACCGTCGTCCTCGAGAAGGGCCAGATCCACTCCTGGAACATCCGGAAGTTCTACCCGGAGGGCAAACCGGTCACCGCCAACTTCAAGGGGATCGAGGCCCGCTGCGAAGGGGTGCTCTGCATCCCCGACCTCTCCCGCGAAGCGGCGATCTCGTATCTCGACCGCGCGATCCGGGAGAGCGGCGTGGAGGTGCGCTACGAAGAGCCGGTCCGCCGGATCGGCCGCCGCGAAGACGGCCTCCTCGAGGTCGAAGCCTCCGCGGAGACCTACGTCGCTCCGGTTGTCGTTATCGCGATCGGGATCCTCGAACGGCCGAACAAGCCCTCCCATCCGATTCCCGCGGCCGTCCGGGACAAGGTCCATTTCGAGGTGACGTCCGAAGCGATGGAAGGGCTCGACGTCCTCGTCGTCGGGGGCGGCGACACCGCGGCCGAATACGCCCAGTTCCTCGTCCAGCGCGGAAACCGTGTCGTCCTCTCGTATCGGGGACGGGAGCTGAACCGCCCGAATCCGATCAACCGCGACAGCGTCCTGGCGCTCGAGTCGCGCGGAGAGCTCCGGATCCTGTGGAGCTCGAACACGCAGGCGCTCGAGGCGGCCGGCGGAAAGGTCTCCGTCTCCTTCGCCGAGCCCGAGCACGCCCCCCTTCCCGTCGATCGCGTCGTCTTCTCGCTCGGCGGGTCGACCCCCGAGAACTTTCTCCGCGCCGCCGGCATCGAGTACGACGGCCCGAACCCGAAGCTCACCGAAGGCTTCGCCACGAGCGTCCCCGGGCTCTTCCTGGCGGGAGACCTGACCGCGGGCCGGAAGGGGGGCTCGATCATCCTGGCGTTCAACTCCGCCGCCCAGGCCATGCGGCAGATCTGCCAGGACCACGGGATCTGCAGGCGAACGCCGATCGTCCCGACAGGGCTCGACCCGATCGAAACCTAGCCTGCCTCGCCGGGGGCCTCAGGCGAAGGGCTCGCGGAGCGGCCGCTCGGCGAGCGAGCCGTCGTCCAGGCGGATCCACGTTTCGAAGCCGCGCTCCCCTTCCCGCAGCCTCACGACCCGGGCCCCTCGCCGAAACCCGTCCCGGCCGTAGCTGCCGTAGCCGCCCGCGCGGCCGTAGCAGAGACGCACGCCCCACAGCTCCCCTTCGAAGTCGTTCACGTGGTCGTGCCCCACGAACGTCCCCATCACGTCCCCGGCCTCCAGGAACGCGGCGAAGATCCCGGAGTTCACGGCCGGCGCGCAGACGGGCTCGTGCCGGAAGCCGAGGCAGGAGCGCGTCCTCCAGACCTCCTCGTACTCCGGGAGCGGGATGTGGAAGAAGGCGAGCGCGGGGAGCCGCTCGGCGCGAACGGTCCCGCGCTCCGCCGCCGCGTACTCGGCGGCGAGCCCACGGGCCGTCTCCGAATACCACCCGACCTGCGCTCCCGAGAACCAGGAGTAGTCGCCGATCCCGCGGTCGTTGACCCCGCCCGAGTCGAGGACGTAGAGCGCGGCGGCCAGCGCCTCCCCTCGCGAGGAGCCGACGCGCAGGACGTAGTGGCCGGCCCCCGGCAGCTCCTCGGGGCCGCGCACCGCCAGGCACCCGGCGTGCTCCTGCAGCACCGATAGAAGCTCGAGGCGGCTCGCCGGCCCCTCGTCGTCGTGGTTGCCGAACGCGAAGGCCCACGGCACGCCGCGCGTCTCGATCGCCGCGGCGACGCGGCGCATCCCGTCGGCCGGATCGCGGCTGTCGTATCCCCCGACGACGTCGCCCGTGAGGACGACGAGATCGGGCCGCTCGAGGTCCAGCACCGCCCCGGCGAGCGCCACGGTCCGCAGGTCCTCGGGCGCGCCGGCGTGCCAGTGGAGGTCGGTCAGCTGGACGATCGTGAAGGTCCCGTCGTCCCGGAAGCGGAGGGGCGCAGGGCGCTGCAGGCGCTACTCCTCTCCGAACCGCTGGCTCGAGAGGAACGCGCGCGCCTCGCCCTCCGAGAAGAAGACGAGCCGCACCTCGCGGATCGTTTCGTCCTGACCGAGGAACGCGGCGATGGCTCCGGAGGCGACGCCTGCCGCCTCGTCCTTCGGATAGCCGTAAACGCCGGTCGAGATCGCCGGAAAGGCAATCGTCGCGAGTCCGTTCTCCCGGGCCACCTCGAGCGCACGGCGGTAGCACGACGCGAGCTTCTCCGCCTCGGCGCCGTTCCAGGCTCCGTAGATCGGGCCCGCCGTGTGGATGACATGACGCGCCGCGAGGTCACCTCCGGTCGTGATCACCGCCTCACCTGTCGGAAGCCCCTCGGGGTGGCGCGTCCGCCGGATCTCGCGGCACGCCTCGAGGATCCGGCCTCCCCCGGCGCGGTGGATCGCGCCGTCGACCCCTCCCCCTCCGAGGAGCGTCGAGTTCGCCGCGTTGACGACGGCGTCGGCGTCCTCTCTCGTCAGGTCGCCCACGACGACCGACACCCGTCCGCCGAGGAACCGCTTCAGGACGTTTCGGGTCATGCCTGCCTCCTCGTCCGTCGAAACGGGACGATACCTGCGAATCGTGGAGACCGTACCGGTGGGACGATTCTCAGGCCAGCTCCAGGACGAAAGGCGTGTAACCCGTCCCTGACGGCATCGCGTTCGCCGGGATCCCGCACTGGCACCCGAGGCAGCGCCGGCCCGCCATGGCGAACACGGCATCGTCTGGGCGACGCGAACGCCGCTGGCGTTGTAGTAGAAGCCGGCCGTGCCCATCGATGCCATGAGGTTGCGGGAACCAATCGCCGATGCCAGTCCGCCGTGCCTGGTCTCGTTGCCCCCCGCGTCCCGCGAGACGGACGTCGGCGTCAGGTCCGGTTCGCTCGCCAGCCGCGTCGTACGCCGCCCCGCGACGGCGGCGTAGCCGTACGAGACGTCCCGCGTGCCAAGTTCAAGCCGGTGCCGGTTCAGGTTGTCGCGCGTCGGCGTCGAGCCGATGGTGAAGGTGCCTCCGTAAGTGAAGAGGCCGGTCGCACCCCAGAGGGCCGACCCGATCGTCGCGGTAGTGAGCCGCCTCTTCGACCCCATCGCTGCTACGAGGAGATGCAGCGACATCTCCTCGGTGAGGAGCTTGACGACGAGGACGACGTCGGCGGCGTTCGCGTTCTCGGCCCTTTGTCACGCCTTCAAGCGCCGCGGCGCTCGCAGCGCCGCCTCCTCCGAAGTACGGCCTGGCGCGGCTCTCGCCCGCGACGTCGCCGGGCCGAGGAGCGCAGCTCGCGAGTACCGCAGGCGCGTGCGGCGGCGCGTTCGCGAGAGCCGTGGCCAGGCCCTTCAGCGATCGCGCGGGGCGCGCACCGCACGACCACGGCGGTGTCCGTCCAACTTGTTGGACGGCAGGGCGTCGCTGCAGCGAGCGTCCGCGACTGGAGGCGATGCCCCGGAGGCGCGCGGGGCCTGCGCGTAGCGAAGCGGAGCGCCTCATTGATAGCCGGCGCGGTCCCAAACCGCGGCTTTGGGCCGCGGGGCGCTGCACGGCGCGCGTCAGGAGGAGGGCCGGGGAGGTGCCTCTGGCGCGCGCCGTGTCCCGCGCCCGTACCTTCCTCGCCCCGCGCGACGAAGCCGCCGGGGGCGCCCTTTCGGGCTTTCCCCCGGCGGCCTCCGGGTTTGATTAGTGCTCTACGGAGCGATCGGAGGCCGATCGCTAAAGTGGAAAATCAAAGACCACGAGCGGTCACTTGCCGAGGTCTCCGTATAGGGCAGTTGACCGAAACACCCGTGCTTCTTGCGGTGGGTAGCGGTTCGGCGGATAGCCAGGTGGGGTGAGCCACGGTGTCAGCTCTGCGGCCTCGCGGGTAAGGGCGCATAGGAAGAGACGCTTTCGCTCGAGCTTTGGATGGGGCGAGAAGAAGTGCCCGACTTCCCAGGAGAACGTCACGGTCTCTCCTGCGGCTGATGACGCCTCGCAGTCGACAACCGTCCGGTAGAGTTCGTCGAAGTGATATGCCTTCCACTTCACATTCTTGAAGCGCTTCGAGATGAGCTGCTCGACTGTGGACCCCGACGGTGTCGACAAGCGCTGGATGGTCCTTAGGTCGTGCCGGGCTACCACCCCAAGTACACCATCAATCTCAGCCCCGAACAGGAGGGCGATCGCTGCGACAGCAATGCCCGCAGCCGACCAGCCGAGAAGCTTCAGCGTCTTCACGAGCGTCGGCTCCATCACGGACAGTCGTAGCAGACTTGCGTGGTTTGATAGCCCGCGGCGAACAGACCGAACGTCAACGCATAGCGCGTCTGGACGCTAACGCCGACCTTTCGGCAAGTGCCGCTGGGCTCGTTGAACTCGACCCGAGGGTTCATGAGGCCGTATAGGAAGCTGTTCCCGATACTCATCGCTGTCGCTGCCGACGGAGCCACGTAGGGGTTCGACGGGCTCGGTCCATTGCAGCACGAACCGCAGCTCAGATCGAACCAGAACAGGTTCCAATACGGGCTGCTGGTGTACGAGGGCAGGCGGTGAAGCAGGGACTTCGGCCCGACCCACTGAAACGATGACGGCCCAACACACTTCTTCTCGAGTCCGAACGGGTCCACGAACGAGAGCGGGTTGTCGCCCGCGTAAGCGTATGTGCTCTCCTCGCCGCGGGGAGATGCCATCGCGTTCGAGAGTGGATCCGGCTGGGAGTACTGCCCCACATCCGGCCGATACCGTCGCAACACGTTGTAGTACCGCCCCGGGCTCGTCTCCCGATACTCCTGGCCCGGCAGCCGCAGTCGGACGTCCGAGACTGTTCCCGCCCGCGGGCTCCCGTACACGTTGCCGAAGGGCTCGTACTCCACCCTCCAGGTGATCGCAGGCGTGGAGCTCGTCGCCAGGAACGGCGTTCCCAGGTGGTCGGAGACGAGGTACTTGACGGCGCTGGGGCTCGCCACCGACTCCTGCGCCACCGGTCGTCCCCCGAACCACACGTACTCGGTGGCGGGAGCCGGGTTCGAGATGCTGGTACCCGTCTCGGAGAGAAGGTGCATCTCCGGCGAGTAGAAGAAGTTCTGCCGGAAGCTCGGGCTCGCCAGGAAGTATCCGGAAACGTCCAGGATCGCGTGGGTGTCCACTGGCGAGCTGTTGAAGACGTTGACCTGTCCGGAGGCCGAGAGCTTTCCGATGCTGTTGTTGGCCCTCGTCTTGCCAGCCATGAAGCTGATGACGGTCGCGTTCGGCTGGCTGACGTCCGACGGGAATATCTTCAGTGAGCCGTCGCTTCCGGCTCCGGGCACCGTCACGTTCATCGTGACGGCCGTCGCGTTCGTCGGGATGCCGCACTGACCCCAGATCGTGAACGTCCGCGTCCCGCCCGAGACCAGCGCCGGCCCGCCATAGGCGCCGGCGGGGCCTCGCGTGTCGAAGACGCGGCACGGCGTCACGGTGTAGAGGAGAGTTCCGGAAGAAGGCGTCGTCTGGGCGACGCGAATGCCGCTGGCGTTGTAGAAGAAGCTGGCCGTACCTGTCGACGCCATGAGGTTTCGGGAACTATAGCCCGAGACCTGCCCGCCGTAGCCGGCCTCGTTGCCCCCCGCGTCCCGCGAGACCGACGTCGGCGTCAGATCCGATTCGGTCGCCAGACGGGTCGTCCAGCGCCCCGCGACGGCATCGTAGCCGTACGAGACGTCCCGCGTGCCGAGCTGGAGCCGGCGCCGGTTCAGGTTGTCGCGCGTCGGCGTGGAGCCGATGGTGAAGGTGCCTCCGTAGGTGAAGAGCCCCGTCGCGCCCCAGAGGGCCGACCCGGTCGTCGCCGTGGTGAGCCGGTTGAGGTCGTCGTAGCCGAAGGTGCGGTTGTAGTTGGTGTTCCCGTTGTCCGTGATTCCCGTGAGGTTGCCCAGGGCGTCGGGCGTATAGGTGTAGGAGACGCCGGAGACGCCCGAGAGGCCCATCCCGGTCGGCTGATAGCGGGCGTCGCGCGTCAGGGCCCAGACGGTGGAGTTGCCGTAGGTCAACGACTTCTCGGGGCCGAACGGGTAGTACGAAGCAGCCGAGACGTACGTGCGGGCCGGGCTCGGCGAAGTGGCGGAGAAGGGCCGGTCCGCGAAATCGAAGCCGAAGCTCACGACCCGCCCGGACGGGTAGGTCACGGACTTCCGGTTGCCGTTTCCGTCGTACAGGTAGCCGACGGAGGAAACCGTTCCAAGCACCGTCTGGCTCTCGGACGCCAGCAGCCCGCGGCGCTCGTAGCCGTAGTCCGTCGTCACCTTCGAGACCCCGTCGACCTTCACGTCCGCCGAGAGGAGCCGGCCCCGGGAATACCGGGCCGTCGATCCCGCACCCCCCCAGGTGTTCGTGAGGAGCTCCGTCGGATATCCGGCTCGGGTGGAGGAGGCCGTGTAGAGGCGGTTCATTTCGTCGTAGGTGCGGTGCGTCAGGGCCACGTTCGCGTCGGTGGAGTCCACGAGGTTGCCGGCCTCGTCGTACGTGTGGGTGGTTGCGCCCGAGACCGGGCTCGCCTGGGACGTCATCCTCCGGAAGTCGTCGTACGCGTACGTCGTCGTGCTGCCGTTCGGGTCGGTGACGGACGTGAGGTTGTCCTGCACGTCGTACCCGTACTGCGTCGTGACCTGGTTGCCCGGGGCGCCAGTCAGCGTCTGCGCGACGACCGAGAGCCTGCCGAGGGCGTCGTACGTGTAGGTCGTGTTGGCGGAGGCGTGCCGCTCGTCCTGCACGGTTCGGAGCTGGCCGTTCGGGTCGTAGCCGTAGACGACCTTCGAGGAATCCGTCGGCAGCGGCACGGGATGAACGACCTCCCTGAGGTGGTTCTTCGTGTCGTAGGTGAACTTCTCGCTGCGCCTCGTGGCCATCCGTGCTCACCTCGGATCACCCGACGAGGTCGCCGGGGGCGCCCAATTGGGCTTCCCCCGGCAGCCCGGGTTTGATTCGTGATCTACGGACCGATCGGAGATCGATCGCTGAGGCGGAAACTCAAGGCCCGACCCCGAGCGGTCAGAAGTGGTCAGGCTACCTACGTTGCCACCCCGCCTCCACGACGAGGCCGGACTTCAACGACATGAACGCGAACACGCCATCATAGTCATAGACAGTCACTTTTTCGATCTCGCGGAGTCGATCAGCTGCTGGCCAATGGAGTTCTACGACCGACTCTAACGGAATACCTGGGGCCCTCGTGAAAACTCGAAGCACCACGTGCTCGCGAACGGCAGCGCCTGAGGACGAACGTTCCAGACAGAGCCGCACTTCGCGATCTCGAAATCGAAAGAGCCAGCCTGGGCCGAAGTCGAACTTCCGAAACTCACACCCGAGGAACTCGCTCCGCTGCGCGCTCTGGGCGGTAAGCAGGTCACAACGCTTTCCTGCATCCTCAATAGTCGATTCTGGTGCCAAGCCTGCGAAGAGCCCGGGCACGAGGAGCGGTTCAAACGCGGTGTTCGGCCGCAGACGGACCTTGAGGAGGCCATCGAACGCCTTCGCGTCTTCGACGATTGACCCCGGACCAACGTCTATAGCCTCCTCCCTGTCGCCGGTGCATCCGATTAGCACCAGACCGACGACAGAGACAGCGAGCCCCGACCATCGACTTCCACGACTCCTTCCCATACGACCTCCACGCACCGTCGCTATTGCCTTGGGCGCAGCAGCCATTTGAGTGGCCTATAGAGCGGGCCGGCCTCGTCTTCGACATCCTGCAAGTCGTAGGGCGCACAGTGTTTCTCGCACTCAGTGTCTGGCGGGCAGGAACGGCCGGCTCGGTTGGCTCGGTGATCAGAGTTCTGAGAAGCGCTGAAACACGAGCCGCCGAAGACAGGGGTACCCGATCGCCACAACTCCTGAGCACAGGCCGGAAGATCTGAGGCCTCCTTCCCGACCGACGCGAGAAGAGCGATGGCCTTTCCCCGGAAGGGAGTGGATCCGCATTCCTTTGATATGCGGCAGTTGGACATGCAGTGAATCCAGGTCCAGTGCGGTGGGTTCTTCGGAATCTCCCCCGGGAGAGCGTCTGGATTCGTTCGCTTCCACATCTGGCCCTCCACGTCGCGCGCTATGACAGCGGCACAGTCATAGTTCGATGGCCCCAAAGGTCTCCAGAGGCCAAGAGGGTCAGCAAATCGAGTCGGCTGGCCGCCCACATACCCAAAGAGGTTCGGCCCGCCGCGGAGCCCGATGGGATCTGGCTGAGAGTACTGCCCCGCATCCGGCCGATACCACCTGAACACGTTGTAGTACCGCCCCGGGCTCGTCTCCCGATACTCCTGGCCCGGCAGCCGCAGGCGGACGTCCGAGGCGGCTCCCGCCCGCGGGCTCCCGTACACGTTCCCGAAGGGCTCGTACTCCACCCTCCAGGTGATCGCGGGCGTGGAGCTCGTCGCCAGGAACGGCGTTCCCAGGTGGTCGGAGACGAGGTACTTGACGGCGCTGGGGCTCGCCACCGACTCCTGCGCCACCGGTCGTCCCCCGAACCACACGTACTCGATGGCGGGAGACGGGCTCGAGATGCTCGTACCCGTCTCGGAGAGAAGGTGCATCTCCGGCGAGTAGAAGAAGCTCTGCCGGTAGCTCGGGCTCGCCAGGAAGTACCCGGAGACGTCCAGGATGGCGTGGGTGTCCACCGCTGCGGTGTTGAAGACGTTGACCTGCCCGGTGGCCGAGAGCTTTCCGATGCTGTTGTTGGCCCTCGTCTTGCCAGCCATGAAGCTGATGACGGTCGCGTTCGGCTGGCTGACGTCCGACGGGAATATCTTCAGTGAGCCGTCGCTTCCGGCTCCGGGCACCGTCATTGTCATCGTGACGGCCGTCGCGTTCGTCGGGATGCCGCACTGACCCCAGATCGTGAACGTCCGCGTCCCGCCCGAGACCAGCGCCGGCCCGCCATAGGCGCCGGCGGGGCCTCGCGTGTCGAAGACCCGGCACGGAGTGACGGGTGTAGAGAGCGTTCCCGAGGACGGCGTCGTCTGGGCGACGCGAACGCCGCTGGCGTTGTAGAAGAAGCCGGCCGTGCCCGTCGACGCCATGAGGTTTCGGGAACTATAGCCCGACGCCTGCCCGCCGTAGCCGGTCTCGTTGCCCCCCGTGTCCCGGGAGACGGATGTCGGCGTCAGGTCCGACTCCGTCGCCAGACGGGTCGTCCAGCGCCCCGCGACGGCGTCGTAGCCGTACGAGACGTCCCGCGTGCCGAGCTGGAGCCGGCGCCGGTTCAGGTTGTCGCGCGTCGGCGTCGACCCGACGTTGAAGGTGCCGCCGTAGGTGAAAAGCCCCGTCGCGCCCCAGAGGGCCGACCCGGTCGTCGCCGTGGTGAGCCGGTTGAGGTCGTCGTAGCCGAAGGTGCGGTTGTAGTTGGCGTTCCCGGTGTCCGCGATGCCCGTGATGTTGCCCAGGGCGTCGGGCGTGTAGGTGTAGGAGACGCCGGAGACGCCCGAAAGCCCCATCGCAGCCGGCTGATAGCGGGCGTCGCGCGTCAGGGTCCAGACGGTCGAGTTGCCGTAGGTCAGCGACTTCTCCGGGCCGAACGGGTAGTACGAGGCCGCCGAGACGTACGTGCGGGCCGGGCTCGGCGAGGTGGCCGAGAAGGGCCGGTCGGCGAAATCGAAGCCGACGTTGACCACTCGCCCCGACGGGTAGGTCACGGTCTTGCGTTTCCGTTTCCGTCGTACTAGTAGCCGACGGAGGATGCGGTACCGAGCACTGTCTGGCTCTCGGACGCCAGCAGGCCGCGGCGCTCGTAGCCGTATTCCGTCGTCACCTTCGAGACCCCGCCGACCTTCACGTCCGCGGAGAGGAGCCGGCCCCGGGAATACCGGGCCGGCGATCCCGGTCCGCCCCAGGTGTTCGTGACGAGGTCCGTCGGGTACCCGGTCCGCGTGGAGGTCGCGGTGAAGAGGCGGTTCATTTCATCGTAGGTGCGGTGCGTCAGGGCGCCGTTCGCGTCCGTGGAGTCCACGAGGTTGCCAGCCTCGTCGTACGTGTAGGTCGCTCCTCCCGAGGCCGGGCTCGCCTGCGACGTCATCCTCCGGAAGTCGTCGTAAACCCAGGTCGTCGTGCTGCCGTTGGGATCGATGACGGACGTGAGGTTGTCCTGCACGTCGTATCCGTACTGCGTCGTGACCTGGTTGCCCGGGGCGCCCGTCAGCGTCTGCGCGACGACCGAGAGCCTGCCGAGGGCGTCGTACGTGTAGGTGGTGTTGGCGGAGGGATGCCGTTCGTCCTGCACGGTCCAGAGCCGTCCGCTCGCGTCGTAGGTGTAGACGACCTTCGAGGAGTCCGCCGGCAGCGGCACCGGATGGACGACCTCCGTGAGGTGGTTCTTCGTGTCGTACGTGAACTTCTCGCTGCGCCTCGTGGCCATCCGTGCTCCCTGCTCACCTCGGGTCGCGCGACGAAACCGCCGGGGGCACCCTTTCGGGCTCCCCCCGGCGGCCTCTGGGTTTGATTCGTGTCTTACGAAGCGATCGATTTCGTGCCCCCGACCCGCCTCGATGCGAGCGGACTCAACTCCCGACGATGTAGGTCTCTTCTACGCGATTCTCCCTGTCGATGTAGATGTATGCGATGGGCTCGTCACCAATGTAGATAAGGACCCTGTGTGTGATAGCGCGCTCTTTGCGGGCCCAGCCCTCACGTAGTAGTCCTTCGGAGCGGTAGCCCTATCGTAGGCGCGGTAGGGTGGCCCGAGTCGTCTCCGAACCTCCTCTTCCGTCCAACCCGTCTTGACAGCTCTGAATTTCGCATAGTCTCGGCTGATCACCGTCTCCACGAGGCTCCTAAGGATCCTGCGCGGCCCGACAACTCCTACTGCCAAGGCAGCGACGAGAAAGAGCAGCATCGCAGCGAGTGTTGCTCCCAGCTTCTTTCTCACGGGCTCACCCGGCATCTGCAACACCTCATGCAGGCGATCTTGTCCGAGGGTGTGCTGCTTCCGCATCCGGTTCCTGTCAGATCCGCCATGAAGTCCCAGAAACTCGGAGTGCCGAAACCCAAAGCGTCGCGCACCTCCTTACCCAATCCGGCCGCGACCGTCGCCTGGAACCCGCAGTCGTGGTACATGACGCATGACACGAAGCAGTGCTTCCACTTGTCCTTCGACGGGTCTACCGGGAAACCCTTGTTCTGCGCGTAGACGCGCAGTGCGCAGAACAGGCTCCCGGGTGAAATCCCCTCCGGTCGTCTTCCCGCAAGACCGTCCTGGTCAATCCATCCAGTCGGGTTGTCCGAGACATAGGCGAAGAGGTTGGTCCCGATCCCCTTGGAATGCGCGGATGGGAAGTAGAGACCCGTCAGGAGGGCGTTGTCGGTTCGCTCGTTCTCCAGCCTGGCGATCACAAGCGCCGGATCGGCCCGTGCGATGTTCCAGATCGGATCTGGCTGTGTGTACTGCCCCACATCCGGCCGATACCACCTGAACACGTTGTAGTACCGCCCCGGGCTCGTCTCCCGATACTCCTGGCCCGGCAGCCGCAGGCGGACGTCCGAGGCCGTTCCCGCCCGCGGGCTCCCGTACACGTTGCCAAAGGGCTCGTACTCGACCCTCCAGGTGATCGCGGGCGTGGAGTTCGTCGCCAGGAACGGCGCTCCCAGGTGATCGGAGACGAGGTACTTCACGGCGCCAGCTCGCCACGGACTCCTGCGCCACTGGCCTCCCCCGAACCACACGTACTCGGTGGCGGAGCCGGCTCGAGATGCTCGTACCCGTCTCGGAGAAGGTGCATCTCCGGCGAGTAGAAGTAGCTCTGCCGGTAGCTCGGCTCGCCAGGAAGTACCCGGAGACGTCGAGGATGGCGTGGGTGTCCACCGCTGCGGTGTTGAAGACGTTGACCTGTCCGCTGGCCGAGAGCTTACCGATGCTGTTGTTGGCCTCGTCTTGCCGGCCATGAAGCTGATGACGGTGGCGTTCGGCTGGCTGACGTCGGAAGGGAAGATCTTCAGCGAGCCGTCGCTTCCCGCTCCGGCACCGTCACGTTCATCGTGACTGGCCGTCGCGTTCGTCGGGATGCCGCACTGACCCCAGATCGTGAACGTCCGCGTCCCGCCCGAGACCAGCGCCGGCCCGCCATAGGCGCCGGCGGGGCCTCGCGTGTCGAAGACCCGGCACGGAGTGACGGTGTAGAGGAGCGTTCCCGAGGACGGCGTCGTCTGGGCGACGCGAATGCCGCTGGCGTTGTAGAAGAAGCTGGCCGTACCTGTCGACGCCATGAGGTTTCGGGAACTATAGCCCGAGACCTGCCCGCCGTAGCCGGCCTCGTTGCCCCCCGCGTCCCGCGAGACCGACGTCGGCGTCAGATCCGATTCGGTCGCCAGACGGGTCGTCCAGCGCCCCGCGACGGCATCGTAGCCGTACGAGACGTCCCGCGTGCCGAGCTGGAGCCGGCGCCGGTTCAGGTTGTCGCGCGTCGGCGTGGAGCCGATGGTGAACGTGCCTCCGTAGGTGAAGAGGCCGGTCGCACCCCAGAGGGCCGACCCGGTCGTCGCCGAGGTGAGCCGGTTGAGGTCGTCGTAGCCGAAGGTGCGGTTGTAGCCGGCGTTCCCGTTGTCCACGATGCCCGTGATGTTGCCCAGGGCGTCGGGCGTGTAGGTGTAGGAGACGCCGGAGACGCCCGAAAGGTCCATCGCGGCGGGCTGGTAGCGGGCGTCGCGCGTCAGGGTCCAGACGGTGGAGTTGCCGTAGGTCAGGCTTTGAAGAACGGCCTGGCGCGGCTGTCGCCTGCGACGTCGCCGGGCCGAGGAGCGCAGCTCGCGAGCACCACAGGCGCGTTCGACGGCGCGATCGCGAGAGCCGTGTCCGGGCCATTCAGCGACCGCGCGGTGCGCGCACCGCACGACCACGGCGGTGTCCGCCGAACTTGTTCGGCGGCAGGGTGTCGCCGCAGCGAGCGTCAGCGAGTGGAGGCGATGCCCCGGAGTCGCGCGGGGCCCGCGCGCAGCGAAGCGGAGCGCCTCATTGACAGCCGGCGCGGTCCCAAAGCGCTTTGGGCCGCGGGGCGCTGCACGGCGCGCGTCAGGAGGAAGGCCGGGGAGGTGCCTCTGGCGCGCGCCGTGCCCTGCGCCCGTACCTTCCTCGCCCCGCGCGACGAAGCCGCCGGGGGCGCCCTTTCGGGCTTGCCCCCGGCGGCCTCCGGGTTTGATTTGTGTTCTACGGGGCGATCGAAGGCCGATCGCTATGGTTGAGAGTCAAGACGTGGCACTGGGCAGTCACGAAGAGAACCAGTATCCGATTGCAAGAATTACGACCGCCCACAGGAGCGCTCCGACTGCCGCGGCGGCCAGAAGCTTGATGGTATCCGGGGTTGCGGGCTCGTCGGGGATCTGCCGCATGTAGGCTAGGTAGTTGTACCCGGCGGGGAGTGCCAGAGCCACCACGACGACGAACCACGCAGGAAGATCGAGCCACGGAAGCGTCGCTAGCGAGACTGCGAGAAGCGCAAGAGAAACGACAGCTCTCTTCGAAAGGCGAATTCTCGTTCCCTCACTCACGTCGGGTTTCCTAGTACGGTCCAGCGGGGTTCCGGAGTGCCGGTCTTGGTGCTTCGAAACAGCTCAGGGTCGCGAGGGGCAACTGCACGCGTATCGCACCTCCGAAACCGGGGCCGAAGCCGGCCGTGAGGTAGCGCGCACCTCCAACCGTTGGCGCCGAACCGCCGCTCACTGACCCAGAGCCAAGAACTCCGCCGAACGCACCGCTCATCACGGAGTGGCCTTGAAGATCGGAATCGTTGCACGCGCCCACGACGAGTCCCATCTCAACGCCGCCTGTCGCACCAAGGCCACCTCCAACGGAGATCCCGAACGAGGCGCCCACGCACATACGCTGACTACACGTGCAGGAGTAGCTGACCCACCCGCCGAAGCTCCCACCGGTAAAGGCAAACACCTCTCCCTCGACGCCGCCGTAGAGCCACAGGCCGCACGGACACTGATCGCACTTGCTGCACTCCTTCAGGCCCTTCGGATCCTTGAAGAGTAGAGGGTTGGCTCGCGCATACCCGAACAGGTTCAGTCCGCCCTGGAGTCCGATGGGATCTGGCTGTGTATATTGCCCCACATCCGGCCGGTACCATCGGAACACGTTGTAGTACCGCCCCGGGCTCGTCTCCCGATACTCCTGGCCCGGCAACCTCAACCGGACGTCCGAGACAGCTCCCGCTCGCGGGCTCCCATACACGTTGCCGAACGGCTCGTACTCGACCCTCCAGGTGATCGCGGGCGTGGAGTTCGTCGCCAGGAACGGCGCTCCCAGGTGATCGGAGACGAGGTACTTCACGGCGCTGGGGCTCGCCACGGACTCCTGCGCCACTGGCCTCCCCCCGAACCACACGTACTCGGTGGCGGGAGCCGGGCTCGAGATGCTCGTACCCGTCTCGGAGAGAAGGTGCATCTCCGGCGAGTAGAAGTAGCTCTGCCGGTAGCTCGGGCTCGCCAGGAAGTACCCGGAGACGTCGAGGATGGCGTGGGTGTCCACCGCTGCGGTGTTGAAGACGTTGACCTGTCCGCTGGCCGAGAGCTTACCGATGCTGTTGTTGGCCCTCGTCTTGCCGGCCATGAAGCTGATGACGGTGGCGTTCGGCTGGCTGACGTCGGAAGGGAAGATCTTCAGCGAGCCGTCGCTTCCCGCTCCGGGCACCGTCACGTTCATCGTGACGGCCGTCGCGTTCGTCGGGATGCCGCACTGGCCCCAGATCGTGAACGTCCGCGTCCCGCCCGAGACGAGAGCCGGCCCTCCATAGGCGCCGGCGGGGCCTCGCGTGTCGAAGACCCGGCACGGAGTGACGGTGTAGAGGAGCGTTCCCGAGGACGGCGTCGTCTGGGCGACGCGAACGCCGCTGGCGTTGTAGAAGAGGCCGGCCGTGCCCGTCGACGCCATGAGGTTTCGGGAACTATAGCCCGACGCCTGCCCGCCGTAGCCGGTCTCGTTGCCCCCCGTGTCCCGGGAGACGGATGTCGGCGTCAGGTCCGACTCCGTCGCCAGACGGGTCGTCCAGCGCCCCGCGACGGCGTCGTAGCCGTACGAGACGTCCCGCGTGCCGAGCTGGAGCCGGCGCCGGTTCAGGTTGTCGCGCGTCGGCGTGGAGCCGATGATGAAGGTGCCTCCGTAGGTGAAGAGGCCGGTCGCACCCCAGAGGGCCGACCCGGTCGTCGCCGAGGTGAGCCGGTTGAGGTCGTCGTAGCCGAAGGCGCGGTTGTAGTTGACGTCCCCGTTGTCAGCGATGCTCGTGATGTTGCCCAGGGCGTCGGGCGTGTAGGTGTAGGAGACGCCGGAGACGCCCGAGAGGCCCATCGCGGCCGGCTGGTAGCGGGCGTCGCGCGTCAGGGTCCAGACGGTGGAGTTGCCGTAGGTCAACGACTTCTCCGGCCCGAACGGGTAGTACGAGGCCGCCGAGACGTAGGTGCGGGCCGGGCTCGGCGAGGAGGCCGAGAAGGGCCGGTCGGCGAAGTCGAAGCCGACGTTGACCACGCGTCCGGACGGGTAGGTCACGGACTTGCGGTTGCCGTTTCCGTCGTACAGGTAGCCGACGGAGGAGGCGGTGCCGAGCACGGTCTGGCTCTCAGACGCCGCCAGTCCGCGACGCTCATAGCCGTACTCCGTGGTCACCTTCGACACCCCGTCGACCTTCACGTCGGCCGAGAGGAGCCGGCCCCGGGAATACCGGGCCGTCGATCCCGGTCCGCCCCAGGTGTTCGTGAGGAGCTCCGTCGGATATCTGGCTCGGGTGGAGGAGGCCGTGTAGAGGCGGTTCATTTCGGCGTAGGTGCGGTGCGTCAGGGCCACGTTCGCGTCGGTGGAGTCCACGAGGTTGCCGGCCTCGTCGTACGTGGGGTGGTTGCGCCCGAGACCGGGCTCGCCTGGGACGTCATCCTCCGGAAGTCGTCGTACGCGTACGTCGTCGTGCTGCCGTTCGGGTCGGTGAGGGACGTGAGGTTGTCCTGCACGTCGTATCCGTACTGCGTCGTGATCTGGTTGCCCGGGGCACCCGTCAGCGTCTGAGCGACGACTGAGAGCCTGCCGAGGGCGTCGTACGTGTAGGTGGTGTTGGCGGTGGCGTGGCGCTCGTCCTGCACGGTCCGGAGCTGGCCGTTCGGGTCGTAGGCGTAGACGATCTTCGAGGAATCCGCCGGCAGCGGCACGGGAAGAACGACCTGCGTGAGGCGGTTCTTCGTGTCGTAGGTGAATTTCTCGCTCCGCCTCGTGGCCCAGGACGTCGCGCAGTCGGTCGTCTGAGGCGACGCCGTGCATTCCTGGGCTTCCTCCTGCTTCTTGCCACCGATGTCGTTGAGCGTCAGGAGGAGGCGTTCGAGCTGGTGACCGGCGGAGTCCTCCCGGATCGTCGCGGTCAGGCGGTTCGTGCCGTCCTCGTAGGTGTAGGCCGTCTTGTTGCCGTTGCTCAGAGTGACGAGATCGAGGCGATCCCGCGAATCGAAGCGGTACGTCGTCGAGTAGGTCGTCTGGTCCGGGTCGCCTGCGACCGGCGCGATGCTCCTTCCCGTCACCCGCCCCATCTCGTCCGTCGTGAGGCTCGTGAGGACTCCGTTGGCGTCCGTGACGTTCCTGGCGGTGCCGTAGACGTCGTAGGAGGCGTACGTGGTGACGAGGCCGGCCGCGTCGGTGGACGTATTCAGCCGGCCCGCGTTGTCGGTGATCGGAGTGTCGGAGTAGTAGGTCAGGGTCGTCGTGTCGGTGACGTCCGTGCGGGGCCCGTTCACGGACTGGAGCCTGTGCTTCGTCCCGTAGGTCTCGAACGTCTCGTAAGCCTTGAAGACACCCGAGGAATAGCCGCTCTCGGTGATGGTCAGCGGCGGGTTCTCGCCAGGCCCCATTCCCGCTTCGTCGTTCGGAGACCGGAGGTCGTCGACGGCACCGACCTCGTCGTCCAAAAGTTCGGCCACGCGGGATACTCGTAGGCCCAGGTGGTCGTCCGCTCGAGGGACGTGCCTAACGCCTCGGTCATCGACATGACGTTTCCGTCCGTGTTGTAGCCGAACTCCGTGACGTTCCCATTGCCGTCCGTCGCCCGGTAGACGTGGTTGTCGGGCCAATACGTGAAGGACTGCGTGTCGCCGGTCGCGCCGCCGCAGGTCGCGCAGGGGCCGTCGATCCGCGTGGGAAGCCAGCGGCCACCCTGGTAGAGAAGGGAGAAGACCGAGACCTGACTCGTGGATTGATCGATCCTGTGCGTCACGGTCGTCTGACTGGGAACCGGCGTGTCGTACTCGACCTTCACGAAGCTGCTGTTGCCGCCTTCGGAATAGGACGTGACGCCGCGTCCGAGGGTATCGTAGGTGTGACCTTCGAGGGTCTTCGAGGCATCGTCTTTGACGGAGAGCAGGCGATTCCCGCCGTCATAGCCGAAGGAACGCCAGTCTGTAGTCGTACGGAGCGGATCAGCGATTCCGAAGAGGAGGGTAGACCCGGTGTCGGAGGAGAAGCGCCAGACCCGGGGCAGGGGCGCCTCCGGGATGGAAATGCTGGTGACGACGCCGCTCGTATAGTCGAGGGCGATGCTGCGGTTCTCGGTGTCGACCACCGTCACGAGGTTTCCTCCGGAATAGACTCCCGTGATGGCGTTTCCCCAGCGATCGGTCGTCGAGACCCAGCCGCCCTCCGGTCCCGCGACCGCAAGGTCGTCGAAGAACCGGGTGACCGTCCCGTCGAGATCCGTGAGGACGAAGTGGTGGTTCGTCGTGTCCTGAGAGACCGACCCACGGAGCTCAGCCGGGAGGGACGCGTTCCAGACGGCTCCGTTCAACGTGTACTCGAACTCGCGGCCATCTGAGGTGTAGTGGTAAAGCCGGGAGGGAGAGCTGTCGGGGATTCTCTTCATCACCTGATTGAACGGGTGGGTCCACCCCGCCCCGAAGGGTGTTGGGACGCTGACCGTTGAGTACGAGAGAGGGCTGGAGTGGTAAGTGAGGCTGAACCCGAGGGGAAGCGGTGTCTGACTGATCGAGAAGAGAGGGAGAGTCGCCGTCACGTCGCCCGAACCGACGTTGATGGGCTGACCGACGCCAGAGCCGGGCCCGGCACCTCCGCCACCCGCTCCGGTTCCGGCGGGGCAAGTTCCTCGATCCTTGGTACCACACGGGCCCTTCGACGCGGAGGGAAAGGTTACGACGAGCGGGACGCTCACTTCGGCCGGATCACTACAGCCAGGGTAGCCTCCGCTGTGAGTGGCCGTGATCGTGTAGGTGTGGACCGAGCCGTCGCAGTCCGCGGCCACCGTTGGCATCCAGACGCCCTTCTCGAAGATCGCGGGGACGTTGATCTGAGAGGCCCCTTCCGAGAGCATCAGGCGGGTACGGTGATAGGTCAGGCTGGGCGGCATCGGCCAGTTCTTGGCAAAGCAATTCTGTCCGGTTTCCCAGACCTGACAGTAGTTATCGGGAAAGTCGTAGTCGACCGATATACGCGCTTCGAGCTGCCCTGATGCATTCGTCGAGAAGGAATATGTGGGAGTTCCGAGGGCTGGAGTCTGTTGGCACCACTCGTGAGCCCAGCCCGAACAGTTTCCGAGGGAATCCGGAATTGCGGTGGATCGGGGGCTCCGGTTCGACGTCTTCAGCTGAAGGGCCTGTGCCATCGTTTCTGTGTCGCAGAAATTGCACAAGTGTGTGGCAGCATCGCAGGGAAAGTAGAGGAGAGGCGGAACTTGGTTCTGAGGCATGGGATAAACCGCCAGTGCGGCCTTGCCGAGAAGGATCCCGATCGCGGCGCCGAGCAGCAAGCTCCGCTTCGAGCGATTGTGCCGCGAAGCCCTGCGCGCTCTCTTTCGTGATCGGTCGATGCCGGGCTGTTGACGAAAGGCGGAGGTGTGGGGCGCATCCGTTCCGAGAGTCTTCATCGAACTCCTCGATGCAGAAATGCGTACCGTCCCAACCGCCGCGTCTGCGCGCGGAGGTCCAGTATCGACCTTCGATTCGTTCATCGTCTCCTCCGGCCGGGGTGGACCCCGCGCCTGTAGCCAAGCTCCGCGAGGGGCCCGAAACTCCAACAGGCGGGGGACTTCCCGGAAAATGATGAAAACGCATCAGTCGAGGGGCCATGGACAGGAATGGTCGAGGGCGGCTCGTAGGCCGCGCCGAGTCGCAGCCACCCTGAGCAGGAGAGAATCCCGGCGGCACGCGGCCCCGGCCTCCCGACGAGGCCGGGCAAGGACGAACGAGATGACGACCCACGACGAGCACACGCACGCCGATTCCTCAGACGACAGCGAGACCTTCGAGCGGACCTTCGACGACGGAGAGCGCCTCGTCCTGCACGACGAGCCGGCGGACGGCACGCCGGCCGCGTTCGTCGCCCTCGACACCGCAAGCTGCACGGGAACGGAGTGCCAGTGTCACGAGGTGGAGCTGCTCGTCCAGCCGCTGACGCTCGTCGACGGAGAGCTCGTCGAGGGGGACGGCACGCCGCTGCAGGCGCTTCTCGACGCCGAGTCGGGCGAGATTTCCGTCGAGGCCGAGCCGGAGCCCGGCAGCGAGGAGGCCCTCCTTCTCGCCCGCCTCCGCCGGCTCGCGCAGGACGAGACGCTCGACCTCCTCCAGGACCGGTGGCGGCGCGGGCGCCGGCAGGAGGACCCCGACGAGTGGAAGGAGACGGACTGGGCCGCCCTCGACCTCGAGACGATGGTCCCCTTCCTCGAGATCTTCCCGAGCCGCTGGGACATCTCCGTCTTCGTAGACGGCCACAAGTACTGGGTGATCGACTTCTGGTGCCTGACTCCCGACTGCCCCTGCACCCAGGTCGCCCTCGACTTCCTGGCGGAAGAGGACGACGCGACCGAGCACCTCGTCGTCGACCTCGAGACGAACGAGCCCGACGACCCGGAGGCGACCGAGGGGGCGCGCAGGCTCTGGGCCGCGTTCCGCGAGACACCCGGGGCACTCGAGGAGCTCGCCGCCCGGCGGGAAGCGACGAGGCGCGTCGCCAGGGAGCTGCCCGCGCTGCTCGAGTCCGAGTAGCAGGGGACGATCCGGGGCGGCCGCCGCGGCCGCCCCGTCAGAACCGGACGGCCACCGCCTTGCGGACCCGTTCCGAAAGGAGCGAGCGCCAGCCCGGGGAGAGCCGTTCCGCCGCCTCCACGGCGACGTGGCGCGCCTCCACCCCGACGTCCTCGTTCCGCTTCAGGCCCGTGAGGCACGACGGGCAGTTCGTGAGGACCGTGGGGCGCGCGCCCTCTCCTATGCGCTTCTCCCCGCCGGAGCCGTGGTCCCGCGCCGCCGCGAGCGCCTCCCGCTTGCGGTGGCGCATCGCCTCGGCGATGTCGGGCCTCGAGAGCGCGAGGGTGCCCGCCTCCGAGCAGCAGTGCGGGGCCTCGGCCGCCTCGACCCCGAGCGCCTTTCCGAGGAGCCTGAGGCCCGCGCCCCCGAAGGAATCGTGGCACGGCGTGTGGTACAGCGCCCGGCCGTCCTTCGGCAACGCGAGGCCGCGGCCGGCCGCGAAGGCGATCACGTCTTCCACCTCGCAGCCGAAGGCCTTCTCGACCTCCATCTTCCCGAGCGCCTCCATGCAGGTTCCGCAGGTGACGACGACGGCGTCGAACGTCAGGTGACGGAGCATCCCGCGGATCTGCGAGAAGACGATGACGTCCTTCAGGACGATCTTCCCGTGCTGCTCCTCCTTTGCGTTCGCGCGGTGCGGGAAGCCGCAGCAGAGGTACGGGGGCGGCAGGACGACGCGGGCGCCCGTTTCCAGCAGGACGTGCAGCGCCGCCATCGACACGGTGGAGTAGAGCCGCTCGCTGCCGCACCCGGGGAAGTAGAAGACGGTCGAGGTCGCGTCCCGGTCCGGCTCGAGGACGAGGGCCTCGTCGGGACCGCACTCGGGAAGAAGGTCCCGGAGCGTCCCCGGGTCCCCCTTCGGGACGGCGGAGCGGAGGACGGCGAGCGGGCCGGTGACGGACGGGAAGCTCGGCAGGAGCGGCGAGACTGCGGCGTTGAGGAGCCTCTGGGCGGCGCCGCCCGCCGTGACGATTCCGCCCCGGAGGAGGCGGTTTGCCAGCGGCGACGTGGTGCCGAGGTAGGCCAGCGCCGCCGCCGTCGGGGGCGGGGTCCGCTTCGCGCCGCGCGCCGCGAGGATCTGCCGCTCCAGGATCGAGACGTCGGCCGTGTCGATGTCCACGGGGCACGGCTTGGCGCACTTGTGGCAGAGGGTGCAATGGTCGGCGACCTCGGTCAGCCACGACAGGAGGGCGAAGCGCGCCGAGCGCTCGCGCTGGGCGTCGTAGAGGAGCGCTTCGACGAGCGCCCCAACGGCGAGGTTCTTGTTGCGCGGGTGGAAGTGGAGCCCCTTCTGCGGGTAGAAGACGCAGCAGTCGGGCTTGCACTTGCCGCACCGGACGCAGGTGGCGACCTTCGCCGCCAGCTCGCCGAGCTGGGCGTGCCTGAGGATGCGGGCTTCGAGCCCGAGGAGGTTGAACGACGGCGTGAAGACCGAGAGCGAGGCCGAAAGGTCCGAGAGCTTCTTCGGGTTCATCGTCCCGGCCGGGTCGATCTCCCTGCGGTAGGCGTTGAGCGCGGCGATCCGCTCCGGCTCGAGGTATTTCAGCTTCGTCACGCCGATGCCGTGCTCGCCGGAGCAGACGCCGCCGAGGCGCGCGACCTCGGCCATCACGTCGTCCACCGTCTGCTCGGCCCGCTTCATCATCCCGAGGTCGTTCGAGAGGACCGGGATGTTGACGTGGACGTTCCCGTCGCCGGCGTGCATGTGGGTCGCCAGGACGATCCGCCGTCCGCGCGCCCGCAGGAACGCCTCCTCGATCGCCGCCTCCAGCACCGGCGCGCCCCGGACGAGCCCCAGAAGCTCCGCGCGCAGCTCCTCGGCGACCTCCACCGCCCGGAGGGCCGGTCCGCCGGCGCCCGCGAGCGCCGCAACTGCCTCGTCGCGCAGGACGCGCGCGCGCCCGAGCTTCTCCTCGAACCGCTCGGGAAGGCTTCGGGCGGGCACCGCCGCGAGGGCCTCGATCGCCCCGTCGGCGAAGTCGCGCTGGGCGGCCCGCTCCTCCTCCGCGTTTCGGGCGTCGCAGAAGCGGGCGAACTCGGCGAGCGCCGTCAGCGGCAGGACGATGTCCTCGTTCAGCTTGAAGGCGTTCGTCCTCCGCGCGATGGCGCCGAGCTTCTTGCGGTCGTTCCAGAAGAGCTTCGCCTCCCTCGCGTCGGCCGCGACGAAGACTTCCATCCCGGCGTGGCGGGAGGCGATCTGGCGAATCGCCGCGATCCCCCGCTCCACCTGGGCGGTGCTCCTCCCGACGACGTCGATCAGGATGACCGCCTTCGGCGTCTCGACCCGCGCCGCCTTCGTCAGGTAGCCGATCGCGCGGACGTACTCGTCGTCGAAGTGCTCGAGGGCCTGGAGGACCTCCTCCCCCACGTTCGGGAACGCCTCGTCGAGCTGGAGGATGACGCGGCTCGCCTCGTCGAAGTCGGCGCCGAAGAACTCCACGCAGAGCGTCCGGCTCTCGGGGTAGCGCGGGTGGAGAACGAACTCGGCGGAGGTGACGATCCCGTCGGTCCCCTCCTTCTGGAGGCCGGGAAGCCCGCCCAGGAGCTTGTTCGTGATGTCCTTCCAGAGGCCGGGGCGCCGCGTCTCTTCTCCCGTGAGAGAGACCGTCCGCACCGCTTCCTTCCCGGGCCCGGCGATCGTGAACCGGAGGACGTCGGACGGCAGGATCTTCCGGAACGGATGCCCTTCGCGGGTCGTCACGAGGACGCGGCCGTCCGAAAGGGCCGTCGTCCACGAGAGAAGGTTGTCGATGCAGGTCCCCCAGAGGACCGCCGTCTTCCCTCCCGCGTTCTCGGCGATGTTCCCGCCGATGGTGCACGCCCAGGCGCTCGTCGGGTCGGTCGCGAAGACGAGGTCGTGCTCGTCGGCCTCCTCCATCGCCCGCTCGGTGACGACGCCCGCCTCGAGCGTCATCACGGCCCCTTGGAACGACGAACCGTCCCCGGCGGTGAAAGCCCGCCGGTCGATGCCGCGGATCCGGTTCAGCGCCTCGGTGTTGACGACGACGCAGCGGAGGGCGAGGGGCACCGCCCCGCCCGTGAGGCCGGTCCCGGCCCCGCGCGGGATCGCGTGGAGGCCGAGGGCCGAGATCGCCGCCAAGAGCGGCGCGACCTGCTCCTCGGCGTCGGGCCTCACGACGGCGAACGGCAGGTGCAGCCGCCAGTCGGTCGCGTCCGTCGCGTGCGCGACGAGAGTGAACGGGTCGAACTGGACGTTCGCGGCGCCGACGATCGGCGCGAGGGCCCGCTTCACCCGGCTCCGGAGGGCCGGCGTCTCGCGGACCGAGCTCTCGAACCGCCCCAGGAGCACCCGGCACGACGCGAGGATCTCGACGACGAGGGGCTGGCCTGCGGCCTTCGCCTCGACCCCGCCCAGGTCGGCCTCCAGGCCGTCGAAGAGCCGAGCCTGCCGCTTCGGGCTCGTCAGGAGCTCCTCGTAGAGGTAGGCGTTGCGCTGGTGGAGGAACAGCTCTCCGAGGAAGCGCATCAGGAGCCGCGCGCTCCGGCCCGTCACCCGGCGGGCCCGGAGCGCCTGCAGCCGCTCCCACGCCCCGTCTCCCAGCAGCAGCGAGACGACCCGCGCGTCGTCCGCCGACGTGTAGTTGAACGGGATCTCGCGGTAGCCGGGAGCGCTGCTGGACATCGCGGGATTCTATCGGGGCGGGTGTACGGCAGGGCGCCTCAGCCCAGCTCGTCGATCGACGAGACCTGGGGCAGGAACCGTCCGAGTCCCGACAGCTCGAGGACCTCCCTCACGAAGGGCCGGGTCGCGACGAGAGCGATCCGGGCGTGCGCGGGACCGAGGTCCTTGGCCACGGCGAGAAGCGCGCGGAGGCCGGCGCTCGAAAGGTAGGTGACGGAAGACAGGTCGAGGGCGAGGGAGCAGCCCGGCACTGCGAGCTCGGCCCGGCAGGCCGACTCGAGAGAAGGCGCGGCCTCGTGGTCGATCCGGCCTTCGAGGACGAGGACCGTCCAGGTTCCGTGGTCTGCCGTGCGGTGGATCTCCATGCTCAGCACCTCATCGCGGGGAAGGCCCCCGCCTCACGTTCCGGACGGCGCGGGCTTGCGCTTCCGGAGGAACCCCTGGACCAGCTCGCGGTAGTCGCCGCTCTCGAAGACGATCCGCCGGAGCGCCTGGATCTTCTCGAACGTCTCCGGGGTCAGGGCCTGCGCGCCGGAGAGGATGCGCAGCTGCTCCTTGATCACCGAGATCGCCAGGGCCGAGTTCCCGGCGATCCGGCCCGCCAGCGACCGGGTGAACTCCTCGAGCTCCTCGGCCGCGACGACGTAGTTCAGGACCCCGAGCTGCTCGGCCCGGGCCGAGGCGAGCGGTTCCGCCGTGAAGAGGAGCTGTTTGGCCGTCGAAAGGCCGACCGCGCCCACCAGGTTCAGGAGACCGTTGAGATTGTAGGGAACGCCGATCCTGGCCGGGGTGACCGCGAACGAGGTCCGGGGAGTTCCCACGCGCAGGTCGCACGTGAAGACGAGCTCGCACGCTCCGCCCCAGACCGTCCCCTCGAGCATGGCGATGACGGGGGCTGGGAAGGAGCGGATGGCCCGGATCGCCTCCTCGAGCGGGTCGTCGTAGGCGAGCGGGTCGTGCCCGGGCTGCGCGAGCTCGGACAGGTCGTGGCCGGCGGACCAGACGGTCGCTCCCTTGCGGGCCGTCAGGATGACCGCCCGCGCGCTCTGGCCTTTCATCTCGGCCAGGCCGTAGACGAGCTCGTCGAGGAGATCTTCCGAAAGGGCGTTTCGCTTCGCGTCGTTGGCGAGCGTCAGGACGCCGATTCCGTCCACGAGCTCCCTGAGCACCAGGTCCATGGCCGCCTCCTTGCCGGAGAAGAGCCCGACGAGGATAGCAACAGGGGTCGGCGGCCTTCCGGAATACCTTCGCCTCGCCTCAGGGCTGCTCGTACCAGTGCCCGGGACGCAGGATCTGCACGTGGCGCCGCTTTCCCTCGAGCCCGATGCCGGCCTTGAGCACCCCGACGCGGACGAGGGCCTTCCCGACGGCCCCCGCCTGAGTCGTGCGGAACCGGGCCTTGACCTCGGTCTTCCCCCAGCCGACGAAGAAGTCCTCCACCGCGAGCGTTCCGGCCGAGAGGGAGCAGCGGCCTGCCCCCTTGATCTCGCCGACCGTGACGAGCTTCTTCTTCCAGCCCGAGAGGGGCTCGTCCTTCGAGAGGAACGCCGCGACCGGCCGCGAGTCGCTCGCCCGCAGCTCCAGCTCGCCGGCGACGCCGAAGGCCTTCCCCAGCGCCAGGTGCGCCTTCGGAAAGGCGACGCTGGCGCTCCAGTCGGAAGCGGTCGCGGTCTCGTTCTTCGACTCGAAGGTGAACCGGTCGAGCTCGAGACGCGTCCCGTCGACGTCGAACGTCTGCTTCAGCAGGTCTCCCCGGGGGACCTTCAGGGCGAGGGAAAAGGCCCCCACCATCCCGACCCCTCCGGTGTCGACGGAGAGGCCGACGGCGGTCACCTTCATCGAACCCTTGCAGGAGGAGCCGCTCCGGGCGACGTCGAAGGCCCCCTCGACCTTCGCCTTCCCCCCCCGGAAGCGAAGGCCGCCCCCGGCGGGGACGAAGGCGTTCGCGAAGTCGAGCCGCGGGAATTCCGCGCGGCCGAGCTCGAGACGCCCGGAGAACTCCGACGGAGGAATCGCGCCGAGGGTGGCCGGGGCCACCGCGATGATGCGAAGCCCCTGCCCCTTCATCACGGGCTCCGGAGCGTCCTTTCGCCGGTGCAGGTCGTAGTTCTCGAACCCGACGACGAGCCGGGCCTCGGCGGCGTCCCCCGCCGCGGGGACGATATCGAGCCGGGTCCGCGCCTTTCCCCGGATCAGGAACCCCGCGATCTCGGCCTGGCGGTCGCTCGAGGAAAGCTCGATGAAGCCCCCGGGGGCGAGCCGTCCGTCACCGACCGCGAGCTGCGCGGCGAGGCTGGACTCGCCTCCTTCGAACCGGATCCAGGGGGCGTTCTTCAGGTAGACGTTCAGGTAATGGGCGCCCGAGGGCATCCTGGCCTTCACGTCGACCCGGGCCCTGACGAGCGACACGAGCGCCGGGCCTTTCGCTACCTTCGGGTCGAAGGTGGGCATCTTCCCGAGGACGCGCAGCTGGACGCCGGTATATGACTCCTCCTTCCCGTTCTCGATCGCCGCGCCGTCGAACCTCACGTCCGCGTGCGGAATCGCGAGGCGGCCGTCGCCGACGATCGTCACGCTCGCGACGACCGAGCCCTGGCCCTGGAGGCGCCTCGTGCCGATCCAGACCTCGCGGACCTCGTCGAGGCGAGCGCGGGTGAAGATGATCTTCAGGCCCGCCTTCTTCTTCCTTGCCGGCGCCGGCGGCGACCCCGCGTAAGGCTCCCACGCCACGCCCTCGATCGTGGGCAGACCCACCGGGGGGCTCGCCGCCTCCCCCGCGTTCGCGGGCCGGGTCCGGAGGCGGAACGTGACGCCCTTGCACCTCAGCCAGACGATGTGCAGCCTCCCCGCCGGGAGTTCCAGCGGGTTGACCGCTCCCCAGACCCGGTCGACGGTCCCCTCGAGCTGGTCGCCTCGCCCCTGGTTCACGATCCGGAAGCCACGGACGCGGACGAGTCCCGGTACGATCGGCCAGACGGAGTCGAACGTGATCCGTAGCTTCTCGGGGTGCGTGTTGATCCACCGCCCGACCTGGCCGCTCTTCACGAGGAAGAGGCCTCCGGCGACGTAGACCACCTCCAGCAGGCCCAGGATCCCGAGAAGGACGACGAGGGCGCGACGAAACCGTCGACGCACGGGCGTGGCAGGCTCTTCAGCAGGCGAGTCCATTCAGATCGCCCGTCCGCCGGGCATGGCGAGGATCCAGCCCGACGGGTGCCGGGGTCAAGGGAAACCGATGGGAGGGAACGGGCCTCCGCGCCCTCCTCGCGCTACCATTCCGAGGGCAACCGGACATTTCGGTAGAGGTGACGAGCCGACGTGACCGGTCACGCGAGGGGGACCCTGCCGTGAGGACGAGATGAAGACGGTCGTTGGAATCAGCCTGGGCTCGGGCGAGCACAATTTCGATTTCGAAACGGACTTCCTGGGGCAGCGTCTCAAGGTGTGGCGCCTGGGGACGGACGCCAGCACGACCAAGACCGTCAAGCTGCTGAAGGCCTGGGAGAGGCATGCCGACGCGATCGGCATCGCCGTCGTGAAGGACCGGTACGAGCTTCCCTCCCGGCGGGCGATCGACCGGGACATCACGCAGCTGACGGGCGTCGTGACGAGCGTTCCCGTCACCACGGGGGCGCGCCTCACCGACATCCTTCAGGAATGGGCCGTCCGCCACGTCCAGAACTCCCTAGGCTCCTATTTCACCAACGCGAGCGTCCTCTTCTTCTCGGGGATGTCGAACCTCAAGCTCGCGCAGACGATGTACGAGTACACGCAGAACGTCAGCTTCGCCGACCCGCTGCTCCAGCTCGGCATCCCGAAGCTCCTGACGTCGCTGGACGCGCTCCGGCTCTACACCGCCGGCGCCCACCACGTGCTCGACTGGACGCTGCCCGGGATCATGTCGTCGGATCCGGTGAAGGAGTGGAACCGCTTCCTGCTGCGCAAGGCGATCCACGGGGCCACCGTCGTAGTGGCCCCCGTTCACGACCTCGACGGCTTCGACCGGGAAGACCTGGCCGGCAAGACCGTCGTCACCTCCACCGTCAGCGACGAGCGCCTCGCCAAGCTCGAGGCCAAGGGAGTCGCCGTGGTGGTGGACGGCTCGCCGTTCCTGTTCGACCACGTGATCGCCCCAAGCCTCCTGGACGCCATGATCATCGCGGCGACGGGAAAGAAGCCCGCCGAGCTCCTCGAGGACGACTACCTGGAGATCCTCACGCGGCTGCAGGTGGAGCCGCGGCTCCTCTACCCGGGCGGCTTCAAGCGCGTCAACCGCTTCGCCTTCGTCATCCACCCGCTCTCGCAGGAGTACTTCAAGAAGGTCAAGCCGATCGAGCTCCTCTCCCAGGTGTCGCCGCCGATCTTCATGGATACGCTGGAGAAGGCGATGGCCTACATGCCTCCCTTCGTCTACTCGAAGGTCACCGGAATCAAGTCTCCCACCGGCGTGGAGGCCGAGGGCTGGCTCATCTCCGTGGGAGGCACGCCCAGGGAGATCATGAGCCACGATCCGGAGTTCACTTACCGCCGCCTGCTGGAGGCCGCGAAGATCGCCAAGCAGCTCGGCGCGCAGATCATGGGCCTTGGCGCCTTCACCAAGGTCGTGGGCGACGCGGGGGCCACCGTCGCGAGGCGCGCGCCGCTGCCGATCACGACCGGCAACAGCTACAGCGCCTCCGGCGCCCTCTGGGCCGCGCGCGACGCGCTCCTGCGCCTTCGGCTCCTCCCGCCGCCGAAGCCCGGGGGGAAGATCGCGATGAAGGCGATGGTCGTGGGGGCCACCGGGGCCATCGGTTCCGTCTGCGCCCGCCTCCTGGCGATGGCCGCCGACGAGGTCTACATGGTCTCGCCCGAGACGGCCAAGCTCCTCTCGGTCAAGGAGTCGATCCTCAGGGACACCCCGGACGCCCGGCTCTTCCTCTCGTCGCGCGCCGACAAGGACATCGCCGACATGGACATGATCGTCACCGCGACCTCGGGCGCCGGCAAGAAGATCCTCGACATCATGAAGGTCAAGCCCGGCTGCGTGATCACCGACGTCGCGCGCCCGCTAGACCTGCCGCCGGGCGAGGTCGCCAAGCGCCCCGACGTGCTGGTGATCGAGTCAGGCGAGATCCGCCTCCCCGGCGACGTGAAGATGAAGAACATCGGCCTGCCGGAGAACGTCGCCTACGCCTGCCTCGCCGAGACGATCGTCCTCGCGCTCGAGGGGAAGTTCGAGAGCTTCACGGTCGGCCGGGACATCGAGTGGGAGAAGGTCCGCGAGATCTACCGCCTCGGGCTCAAGCACGGGATGCAGCTGGCCGCCATCTCCGGCGTCAACGGTCCGTACTCCGACGAGGATATCGACCGCGTGCGCGAGCTGGCGCTGGCCGCGCGCGCGAAAGCCGCCGCGGCACCGGAGCCGGCGAAGACGTTGAAGGATACGAAGGCTCCGAGAGTCACGAAGACCACGAAGGTCACGAACGTTACGAAGGCTGCAAAGGCTGCAAAGGTTACGAAGGTTACGAAGGTTTCGAAGAAGCCGGTCGCACCGCGCAGGCAGGCCAGCGCCAAGGGAGGCGCCGCAAAGGCGGCCAGACCGGGAAGAGCTGCGGCACGCAAGGGAGCGCGGTCGAGATAGCCGCCTGCCTTCTCCCGTGCGGGCGCCCCGGTGAGGAGCGGGCGCCCGCGTCAGGTGCGAGCGCCCGCGGCCTCCTCAGCGGTGGCGGCCGCCTCCGCGCGACCCACCAGTCGAACCGGAACCGCCACCCGCTCCGCGCGAGCTTCCGCCATTGCCGGAACTCCGCGAGCCCCCGCCCCCGAAGCTGCGTCCGCCGCCATCCGACGAAGAGCTTCGCGGCGCCGCCTGGAACCCCCGCGCCGGAGCCGAGGACGAGTACGAGCGCGACGGGGCCGAATAGCTCGACGAAGGGGCTGCACTTCGCGGCGAGGGGGAGGATTCCCCGAAGCGGGACGGCGAGGCCGGATAGCGGCGTATGGAGCCCGGGTCGCGCATCGTCGAGCCCTGGCGGGGCGCCTCGCCCTGCGAACGGCGCGACAGCTCTCCCGACGAGCTCCACCCCCGGTCCGCCCCGCCGCTGCGAGGACCCGACACGTCCGCCCTTCTTCCGGAACGCCACGCCTGGTCCGATGCCCCCGGGCGGGAGTCCGGGGCCGAACGGCCGCCGGAACGCCACGACTGCTCCATTCCGCCCCCGCGGGAGCCCGGAGCCTCCGCCCTGTTGCCGGCACGCCAGCCCTGATCCGCAGCTCCCCTCCCGGCGCTCGGGGCCATCGCCCGGGTCCCGGCACGCCCGGCCTGATCCGATCCCCTGTCGCGGGATTCCGGAGCGGCCGCCCGGTTTCCGCTGCGCCACACCTGCTCCGTTCCACGGCCCATGGAACCCGCCCTCAGGCTCCGGCTCCCGGACGGGGACGCGGTCGCGTCGCCCGAACGGTCCCACGACCCGCGGGTCGACATCCCGGAGCGCGAAGCGCGGGAGATTGCCTCGTACTTGCCGGCCAGCTGCCGGTTCGAGTAGGCGACTCCCATCCGGTGCCCGGCGTCGTGCTGCCAGGTCTCCCGGCCGCCCTGTCCGCCCCGCGCGTTGCCACCGTGGTTCCCGCCGTTGTGGCCACCGTTGTAGCCACCGTTGTGTCCGCCGTGCGGCCCGCCGTAGTAGGGGCGATGGCGACCGTAGTTGTATCCGCAGTGGCGGAAGAACGCGCTGTTGACGTAGACCGAGCCGCCGTACCAGTTCGGGCCCCAGCCCCAGCCCCGGCCCCAGGCCCAGCCGCCGAACCAGTATCCGACGTCGATTCCGAGGCCGAATCCGTAGCCGTAGCCGTACGAGAGCGACGGATAGGAACTCCACGCCGGGGCTCCCCAGACGTAGACCGGATCGTACTGCGGCACGTAGATCACCTGAGGATCGGCCGGCACGATCTCGATGACGGTCCCCCCTTCCTGGGCGACGGCGGAGACCGTCTGCTGCGGATTGGAGGAGAGCCTCCCGGCGGCCTGCGCCTTCGCGCGGAGCCGCTGCACGGCGGACATGACGTCCGTTTCCTGCGCGAGGAAGGCGTTTCCGAGGGCCGTCGTCCACTGGATGTCCTCGTTCAGGGTCGCCAGGGCGTCCGGAAAGGCCACGAGCCCCTGGACGCTGGCGTCCCACGGCTGCGTCCGGGCGGCGTCCATCAGCTCCTGGCCCCGAAGGCCCTCGTTCCGTCGCAGCCACTGCTGCGCCTGGACGACCTCCAGCGGGTACGTGCTCGCAACGAGGGTCTGGCTGAGCAGCGCGTCGGGATAGAGGGCGAGGGGGGCCACCAGGTCCGCCAGCTGGGCCGACGTCAGGTCCTGGGTCTGGAGGAGTGCCGGGCTCGCCGGTTGCCTGGCCGGCGCCTGCGCCAGGGCCGCCGAAAAGGACGGGAATCCCACGATCGCTGCCACCAGGCAAAGTTGACGGGCTATACGGTTCTTCATGCTGCCTCCGACCCTGTCTGAGAACCTGTCGATGAACGAAAGCCGCCTCGGAGGTCCGTCCGGGCGCCTCGTTCCAGGTTCACCTGTGACGCTCACCGCAAGAGCCGCGCCAGCCCCGGCGTCCCTTCGAGGATACGGTCGCCCGCCGCGTGGCGGGCCCCCCCCCCCCCCCCCCCCCCCCCCCCCCCCCCCCCCCCCCCCCCCCCCCCCCCCCCCCCCCCCCCCCCCCCCCCCCCCCCCCCCCCCCCCCCCCCCCCCCCCCCCCCCCCCCCCCTTCCGGCGGCCCCGCCCCCCCCAGGGGCCCGAGTGCTGTGTGCTTTTCTGCCGGCGAACCCCTTTCCGTCCGCCACGGATCGTGGTGTCATGACGCGACGCGGCAATCAGCGGGAGGAGCACCATGGCACTGGTCCATCTCTCACGAATGATCCGGGAATCGGCGACGAAGTTCGGCCCGCGTGAGGCGATGCGTTACCGCGACGCCGACGGCTGGCGCTCCATCACCTACGCCGAGCTCGCAGAGCGCGCCGAGGCCATGGCACGCGCCCTCGTCAGCGCCGGCATCAAGGCAGGAGACCGGGTAGCGGTCTTCGCGCCCAACGGCCCCGACTGGGCCGTCGCCGACTTCGGCGTGCTGATGGCCGGCGCCGTCGGGGTGCCCATCTACGCGACGGACACCGGCAAGCAGGCGGAGCAGGTCTTCCTCGACGCGGGCGCCAGGCTCGTCTTCGTGGGCGGACAGGAGCAGCACGACAAGGTCGCGGCCTTCGAGTCGGGGGCGCCCGCGCTCGTGGCGTTCGACCCCGAGACGCGCCTCTCCGGCCCGCGCTCCTCGTCGCTCGCGGACTTCCTCGGCCGCGCCACGCCGGAGAGCGCGAGGGAGGTCGAGGCCCGCATGGCCGCGGCGAAGTTCGAGGACCTCGCCACCATCATCTACACCTCGGGAACCACCGGCGACCGCAAGGGCGCCATGCTCACCCACGCCAACTTCGCCTCGCAGTTCCGCGCCCTCGACGAGCGCTTCGAGTTCGGCCAGGAGGACCGCAGCCTCTGCTTCCTGCCTCTCAGCCACGTCTACGAGCGGGCCTGGTCGTACTTCGTCTTCCGCACCGGCGCGGCCAACGTCTACCTGAAGGACCCCAGGGACGCCGTCGTCGCCATGCCCGAGGTGAGGCCCACGGCGATGGTGAGCGTCCCGCGGCTCTACGAGAAGGTCTTCGCCGCCATCCAGGGGCGCGTCGCGAAGAGCTCGCCCGTGCGCCAGCGACTCTTCCGCTGGGCGCTCGGCGTCGGCTCGACCTTCGAGTACGCGAGCCGCACCGGAGCGCCGGTGGGGACGGCGCTCAAGCTCCGGCACGCCCTCGCGGACAAGCTCGTCCTCTCGAAGATCCGGGAGGCGGTGGGCGGCGACAAGAGGTTCTTCTCGGCCGGCGGGGCGCCGCTGGCGAAGGAGATCGAAGAGTTTTTCCTCTCGGTGGGGCTCCTCGTCTGCCAGGGCTACGGCCTCACCGAGACCTCGCCCATGGTCACCTGCAACGCCCCCGGCGCCTTCCGGTTCGGCACCGTCGGCCGCCCGATCCCGGGCTGCGAGGTGCGGATCGCCGACACGGGCGAGGTGCAGGTGCGTGGCGACAACGTGATGAAGGGCTACTGGGGCAAGCCCGTCGAGACCGCCGCCGCGTTCGAGGACGGCTGGTTCCGGACCGGCGACGTCGGCGTGCTCGAGCCGGACGGCTACCTGCGCATCACCGACCGGATCAAGGACCTCATCATCACGTCGCAGGGGAAGAACGTCGCTCCCCAGCGCGTCGAGGGAATGCTCGCCGGGCACCCCCTGCTCGACCAGGTCGTCGTCATCGGCGACCGCCGCAACTTCCTCAGCGCCCTCATCGTGCCGGCCTTCCCGGCGCTCGAGGAGCGCGCGAAGGAGGACGGGATCCCCTTCGCCTCGCGCGAGGAGCTGGTGAAGCGCCCCGAGGTCGTCGCCATCTACGAGCGGATCCTCCGCGAGCGCTCGCACGAGCTCGCCGGCTACGAGAAGATCAAGCGCTTCACCCTGCTGCCGCGCGAGCTGACGCAGGAGGCGGGCGAGGTCACGCCCACGCTGAAGGTCAAGCGGCGCGTGGTCGAGCAGCGCTTCAGCGCGGCCATCGACGCCATGTACTCCGCCGAGGGGCGAGGCGAGGTGGCAGACCAGGCCTGAAGCGTCCGGCCGCGAGATTCCGGGCCGCTCCCACGAGGCGGGTGGGAGAATGGCGAGTGCTCGGGGAGGTGGACGGAGAGATGTCCGATCCCGTTCCGATTTCGACGGCCGATTCCGGAGTCCGGACAGGGCCTTCCCCGGCCCGGTCCGAGGAGCGGACGGGAACCGCGGAAGAAGAGCTCGGGTCCCGCCAGGAGCGCCTCGAGCAGATCGTCGCGGAGCGGACCAGGGAGCTCGCCAGGAGCCAGCAGTTCCTGGACGAGACCTCCCGGCTCTCCCGCGTCGGCGGCTGGGAGTACGACCTCCGGTCGAACGAACTGGCCTGGACCGACGTCACCTACGAGATCCACGAGGCCGATCGGAGCTTCCACCCGACGGTGGAGGCCGGGATCGCCTTCTACGCGCCCGAGTCCCGGCCACGGATCTCCGAGGTCTTCGGACGGGCGGTCTCGAACGGCGAGCCTTTCGACGAGGAGCTCGAGCTGATCACGGCCCGTGGGAACCGGATCTGGGTCCGGGCCATCGGGCACCCCTACCTCGAAGACGGAAAGACCGTCCGCGTCTCGGGCGTCTTCCAGGACATCCAGGCGCGAAAGCTCGTCGACGGCGACCTGAAGAGGTACCGCGACCACCTGGAGGAGCTCGTCGCGGAAAGGACGGCCGAAGCACTGAGGACCGAGGCGGAGCTTCTGGAAGCCCAGTCGGTCGGCCAGGTCGGAAGCTGGACCTGGGACGCGCGAGGCGACCGGCTCTCGGGCTCCGGCGAGTTCTACCGTCTCTTCGCCGTTCCACCGGAGCGGATCGGGTCGCTCTCCCAGTTCCTCGAGCTCCTCCACCCGGACGACCGCGCCGCCGTGGAACGGGCCGTGGCCGCTGCTATCGAGGGAGACGGCACCTATCGGGCCGGATACCGCGTGGCACGCCCGGACGGCGGATGGAGGCACCTCGAGGCCCGGGGATTCGTCGCTTTCGACGAGGGCAGACACCCGATCCGGATGGTCGGCACCTGCCTCGACATCACGGAGCTGAAGGAGGCCGAGCTCTCGCTGGAAAGGGCGAACGAGAGGCTGCGCCGCGACGAGGACCTCCTGAACGAGACGGGGCGCCTCGCGAGGATCGGCGGGTGGGAGATCGACCTCGCGACGAATAGCCTCCGGTGGACGGAGGAGACCCGCCGGATCCACGAAGTGGGGCCGGACTTCGAGCCGACGGTCGAGAAGGCGATCGGCTTTTACCACCCCGACGACCGGGCCATCATCGCCGAAGCCGTCCGGAAGACCATCGAGGAGGGCCAGCCGTTCGACGTGAAGCTCCGGATCATCACGGCCCGGGGACGGGAGGTCCTCGTCGAAGCCCTCGGGAGGGTCTTCGTCCGTGACGGAGTGGCGGTCCGCCTGGCGGGCGCCCTCCAGGACGTCACCCAGAGGACGCAGGCCGACGACGCGCTGAGAAAGAGCGAAGAACGCCTCCGGCGGATCGCCGCGACGGTTCCGGGGATGCTCTACGAGTACGTCCTCGACGACGCCGGGAATGGTCCCGCGGGCTACGGCCGGTTCCTCTACGTCACGCCGGGCTGCCAGGAGCTTCTCGAGCTGGAGCCCCGAAATCTCCTTTCGGACATCGGCCTCTTCTGGCGAATGGTCCACCCCGACGACGCGGAGCGATTTCGCCGGGAAAACGTGGAGGCCGTCCGGGACGGCGTCTCCTTCGTATCGGAGTGCCGGGTCGTCACCCCTTCGGGCCGGACGAAGTGGCTCCACTTCAAGTCGAGGCCCAACCCGACCACGCCGGCCGAGCCGGGCATCTGGAGCGGCGTCATCCTGGACGTGACGGACCGGAGACGGGCTGAGGAGGAGAGGGAGGCCTCGAGCCGGCTCGTCGCCTCGCAGCGGGAGCTGTTCGAGACGATGCTCCGGTCGCTGCCGATCGGGGTCATTCTCTTCCGTGGAGCCGACTACGTCGTCGAGACCTTGAACCCTGCCTATCAGGCGATGGCGCCCGGGAAGGAGATGCTCGGGAGAAGGCTCGAAGAGATCTGGCCCGAGGCGATCGCGGCTCTCCGCCCGATCTACGACACGGTCCGGGAGACCGGGATCCCGTTCGAGGTCTTCGACGCGCCCTTCGCCCTCCAGAGGGCGAAGGACGGTCCCTTCGAGCCCTGCTGGTTCAGCTGGACCCTCGTGAGGACCCGCCTTCCCGGCTCCGACGAGTGGGGGGTCCTCGCCTCGACGATCGAGACGACCGAGCAGGTGAAGGCGCGTCAGGCGGTGGAGCTGCTCGAAGAGCGGCTCCTCCTCGCGCAGGAAGCCTCCGGCTCGGGCACCTGGGACTGGGACTTCGATTCAGGGCAGCTGGCCTGGTCACCCGAGTTCTTCCGCCTCTTCGGGCTCGACGCGAAGACGCAATCCCCCACGTTCGAGACCTGGCGCGCCACGCTTCACCCGGAGGACAGGGAGAGCGCCGAAGAGAACATTGCGACCAGCGTTCGTGACCACGTCCCGCTCGTCCAGTCGTACCGGGTCGTCCGCCCCGGCGGGGCGGTCCGCTGGATTGAGGCGAGGGGGAACGCCTCGTACGACGCCGCCGGCGGGCCGAAGCGGATGTCGGGCCTCTGTTTCGACGTCACCGAGAGAGTCACCATCGAGAACGAGCTGAAGTCGCACCGCGAGCACCTCGAGGAGCTCGTCGCCGCGCGGACGGCCGACCTGGAAGCCGCCAATCACGAGCTGGAGAGCTTCTCCTACAGCGTCTCCCACGACCTCAGGGCTCCCCTTCGGGCCATCGACGGGTTCGTCGGCGCCCTCGTCGAGGGCTACCCGGACCGGCTCGACGAGAAGGGGCGCCACTATCTCGACCGGATCCAGGTCGCCACGCGGCGGATGGGCCAGCTCATCAACGAGATCCTCGACCTGTCGCGACTCTCCCGCCGGGAGCTGAAGGTGACGAACGTCGACCTGACGGCTCTCGCCCGCGAGGTCGTGGCCGAGCTTTCGGCCGCCGAGCCGGGGCGCACGCTTGACGTCTCCGTCGCGGACGGGATGTCGGCGGCGGCGGACCCGGTCCTTCTCCGGAGCGTCTTCGAGAACCTCGTCGGCAACGCCTTCAAGTTCACCTCACGCCGCCCCGAGGCGCGCGTCGAGATCGGGCGGATGCACCAGCCCGCCGAGACCGTCTTCTTCGTTCGCGACAACGGTGTCGGGTTCGACATGCAGTGGGCGGAGAAGCTCTTCACTCCGTTCCAGCGCCTGCACGGTCCGGCCGAGTTCCCCGGGACGGGGATCGGCCTCGCCACCGTCCACCGGATCGTCACGCGTCACGGAGGCCGCATCTGGCCCGAGTCGTCCCTCGACGGCGGCGCCACGTTCTACTTCACGATCGGGAGGGGCCATGCTTGAGAGGGAAATACTTCTCGTCGAGGACAACCCGGACGACGAGGAGCTCACCGTCGCGGCGCTCCGGAAGAACGGGGTGATCAACCCGATCGTCGTCGCCCGCGACGGCGTCGAGGCGCTCGAATACCTCTTCTGCGAGGGGGCGTGGGCGACCCGGGACAGGTCGCTCAGGCCGCAGGTCATCCTCCTCGACCTCAAGCTCCCGAGGGCCGGCGGCTTCGACGTCCTGAAGAGGATGAGGAGCGAACCGGAGTTCGACTCCGTGCCCGTCGTCGTCCTGACCTCCTCGAGCGAGGACGAGGACATGGTGAGGAGCTACCAGCTCCACGCCAACAGCTACGTTCGCAAACCGGTCGATTTTCGCCTCTTCAGCGAGGCCGTCCGGCACCTTGGCCTCTACTGGCTCCTGCTGAACGAAGTTCCGCGGTAGGAACCCGCCGGCCGCGTGCCGGGCCCCGTGCCGATCCGGAGCGCCCCCTGCCCCGGGACGAACCCCTGAGACCGCGAGAACCGAAGGGGGAGAACTCTATAACCCTATACTCATTTAGTGCTACAATCTTCCGGAGCGGCCCGGCCGCTGACACCGATTTCGAAGAGGAGATTTGAAGCGATGGCCAACAACATGGAGATGACCTTCCCCGGTGGCGTCGTCGTCGAGGCGCACTTCGACGGGGCCACGATCCGGACCGACCAGCCCGTCCGACACGGAGGAGGGGGAACGGCGCCCGCGCCCTTCGAGCTCTTCCTCGCCTCGATCGGGACCTGTGCGGGCTTCTACGCGCTGCGGTTCTGCCAGGAACGGGAGATCGCCACCGAGGGGCTGTCCGCCTCGATGGCCTGGGAGCGCAACCCCGAGACGAAGCTGATCTCCAGCATCCGGATCCAGCTCACCCTTCCCCCCGGCTTTCCCGAGAAGTACCGGACCGCGGTCCTCCGTGCCGCGGACCAGTGCGCCGTGAAGAAGCACCTGGTGGACGCGCCCGCGATCGAAGTCGTCGCGGTCTGAGGGCCGCGGCCGCCGGCCACCTCTCCGTCGTCGCGCTCCTGATCGACACGGGAGCCGAGGTGAATGCCCGTGGACGGCAGTCGCTGACGCCCCTCCACTTCGCCGCGAACTACGACCGGGCTCTCGTGGGCGAGAGGCTTCTCGCCCGCAAGGCGGACGTGCGCGCGGCGACGCAGATCAAGGAGACACCTGTCCACCTCGCGGTGAGGCGCCGATCGGTCCCGCTGGTGCAGGCGCTCCTCCGCCACGGGGCGGATCCCCGGGGCTCCCAACAGGTACGGAGCCACGCCGCTTCAGCGCGCTGCCGAAGTGCCGGAGATCGCTGCGCTCTTCGCGCGCGCCGGGGACGACAGCGCGGGACTGGCGTAGGACGACGCCGCACCGGGCCGGCTGCTTACGCCATTTCGCTGACCGACCTCCGGAAGCGCCGGAGCGCGATCGCGAAGAACGCCGCACCGATCGCGGCGAGCGCGAGAAGCTGCGGCCAGACCACGCCGAGGCCCGCTCCGCGGTAGAGGACAGCCTGGCTCAGGGAGACGAAGTGCGTCGTGGGCGCCGCCAGCATCACGTTCTGGACGAGGACCGGCATGCTCTCGCGCGGCGTGGAGTTCCCGGAGAGGAGCTGCAGCGGTAGGAGGATCAGCATGGCCAGCATCCCGAACTGCGGCATCGAGCGCGCGAGCGTCGCCATGAAGATCCCCAGCGAGGTCGTGGCGAAGAGGTGCAGCGCCGCGCCGGCCAGGAAGAGCGCCAGGGAGCCCTCGATCGGGACCCGGATGATTCCCTGCACGACGACCACGAGCGCGAGCGCGGCGGAGAGCAGCACGACCAGGCCCATCGACCACGCCTTCGCGAGCATGATCTCCGCCGGCGTGACGGGCATCGCCAGGAGGTGCTCGATGGTGCCGTGCTCGCGCTCGCGAATCAGCGCCGCTCCCGTCAGGATGATGGCCAGGAGCGTGACGTTGTTGATGATCTCCATCACCGACCCGAACCACGACTGCGTCAGGTTGGGGTTGAACCGGGCCCGCAGCGCCAGCCCCACGGCCGGCGTGGCAGCGGTGCTCGTCCGATGGACGAACTCGTTGACCTCCGCGAGCACCATCTGCTGGATGTAGCTGCTTCCCGTGAACGCCTGGCTCATCCGCGTCGCGTCGACGTTCAGCTGGATCGCGGGCGAACGGCCCGCCAGCACGTCGCGCTGGAAGTCCGGCGGGAGGTCCAGGACGAAGGTGTAGTCGCCCGCATCCATCCCCGGGTCGACCCTAGAGAGCGGGATCATCGCGGGTGCCATGAAGTGGGGCGGGTAGAAGAGGGAGGCGATCCGGCCCGTGAGGGGAGAGCGGTCCTCGTCGACGATCGCGATCGGCGCCTTGTGAAGCGTCTCCGGCATCGAAGTCCCGGCGACGTAGATCGACACCGTGAAGGAGTAGGCGATCAGCGCGAGCATCATCGGGTCGCGCGCGAGGTTCCAGAGCTCCTTGACCCCCAGGCGGCAGACGTTCCCGGCGTTCGGCATCTTCACCGCTCCTGTTTCTTCAGCAGCAGAATCGAGATCCCGAGAATCACCGGCCCGGCCAGGAGGAGCGGCCAGAACGACCCGCGAAGGCTGGAGAAGCCGAGCGCCTTGTTGAACACGCCGCGGCTGATCGTCAGGAAGTGGGAGGCCGGGTAGACGCGGCCGACGACCGCGCCGAAGCCCTCGAGCGAGGAGACGGGGTTGAGCATCCCGGCGAACTGGATGGCCGGGATCATCGTGCCCATCATCGTCACGAACATCGCGGCGATCTGGCTGCGCGTGAAGGACGAGGCGAAGAGTCCGAAGCCGGTCGCGAACAGGACGAAGAGGAACGCCGCCGCCGCCAGCGTCGGGAGGCTCCCCTTCACCGGCACGTCGAAGAGCGTGACGGCCATCAGCGTCATGAGCGCGAAGTTCAGCATCGCGAGGACGACGTAGGGAGCCTGCTTGCCGAGGAGGAACTCGGTGCGGGTGACCGGCGTGACGTAGAGGTTCAGGATCGACCCGAGCTCCTTCTCCCGCACCACCGAGAGCGCCGTCAGCATCGCCGGGATCATCAGGAGGAGCATCGGGATGACCGCCGGCACCATCGCCGGGAGGCTCTTCACGTCGGGGTTGTAGCGAAAACGGGTCGCGACGGTCGCCAGCCCCGTCGCGGCGCTCCTGCCGAGCCGGCTCGCCGCCTGGTCCACGAGCCAGCCCTGGTGCATCCCCTGGACGTAGCCCTCCACCGTTTCGGCCCTCTGGGGCATCGCGCCGTCGACCCACGCTCCGATCTCGACCGTGTGCCCCCGCGCGACGTCGCGCGCGAAGCTGGCCGGTATCTCGATCGCCAGCGCGAGCTCGCCGGCCCGCATCCGCCGGTCGAGGTCCGCGTAGTCGGAGATCGGCGGCCGCTCGACGAAGGTGCGCGAGCCGGAGAGGTTCAGCGCGTAGCTCCGGCTGAGCGTCGTCTGGTCCCGGTCCAGCACGGCGTAGGTCAGGTCCTCCACGTCGAGGCCGATGCCGTAGCCGAAGACGACCATCAGGATGGCCGTTCCCAGGAGCGCCAGGGTCGCCCGCACCGGGTCGCGCCGCAGCTCGAGCGTCTCGCGCAGGCTGTAGCTCCAGGCGCGGCCGAGACTGAAGAGACGCCGGAATCCGGCTCTTGCCGCCGGAGGGTGCTCTGCCGGGGCCGGGCTCGCCCCGGGCGCCCCCTTCGCCACTCCCCCCGCTCCGGCCTCCTCGAGGTAGCCGATGAAGGCCTTCTCCAGGCTCTCGGCGCCGCGCTCGCGCACCAGGTCCGCCGGAACGCCCGTGGCGAGGACGCGCCCGGCGTGCATCAGCGAAACGCGGTCGCACCTCTCCGCCTCGTTCATGAAGTGCGTGGAGACGAAGATCGTGACCTGGTCGCTTCGAGCCAGGTCGATCATCAGCTGCCAGAGCCTGTCGCGAGCGATCGGGTCGACTCCCGAGGTAGGCTCGTCGAGGATCAGGAGCTCCGGCTCGTGCACCATCGCGACGGCGAGCGAAAGGCGCTGGCGGATGCCCAGGGGAAGGGTGTCGGGCATCGCGTCGGCGGAGGAATCCAGCCCGAAGCGCCGGAGCATCTCTTCCACCCGCACAGGGATCTTCGTCTCCGGCACCTGGAAGAGGCGTGCGTGAAGAACGAGGTTCTGGCGCACCGAAAGCTCCGAGTAGAGCGAGAACGCCTGCGACATGTAGCCCACGCGCCGGCGCGTGGCGAGGTCCTTCGGATCGACGGCGTGCCCGAGGAGAGACGCGTGCCCCTCGCTCGGCGAGAGCAGCCCGGTCAGCATCTTCATCGTGGTCGACTTGCCGCAGCCGTTGGAGCCGATGAAGCCGAAGATCTCGCCCCTCCGGATGGAGAAGCTGGCCTTGTCGACCGCGACGAAGTCGCCGAAGCGCATGGTGAGGTCGGTGGCCTCGATGGCCACTTCCGTCCCGCTTCCGGCGGCGAGCGGCGGAATCGTGACCGGCTCGTGGCCGCGGCGCTTCTCCTCGGGGAGGAGGGCGATGAAGGCCGCGTCGAGCGAATCGCTTCCGGCCCTTTCGAGCAGCTCCGCCGGCGTTCCGGTGGCCAGGACCCGTCCGGCGTCCATCGCCACCAGCAGGTCGAAGCGCTCCGCCTCGTCCATGTAGGCCGTGGCGACGATGACGCTGACGCCCGGCCGCTCCTTCCGAATCCCCTCGATCAGGCCCCAGAACTGGGCGCGGGCCAGCGGGTCGACGCCGGTCGTCGGCTCGTCCAGAATCAGGAGGTCCGGGTCGTGGATCAGCGCGCAGCAGAGCCCGAGCTTCTGCTTCATCCCGCCGGAGAGCGTCCCGACCGGGCGCGAGAGGAACGGGAAGAGCCCCGTACTCCTCGTCAGCTCGTCGATGCGGCGGCGCCGCTCGGCGGCCTCGTGCCCGAAGAGGCGGCCGAAGAACTGCAGGTTCTCCTCGACCGACAGGGTCGGATAGAGGTTCCGGCCCAGCCCCTGAGGCATGTACGCGATGTGGGGGCAGACCTCGCCGCGGTGCCGGGCGCTCGCCAGGTCGCCGCCGAGGGCGTGGACGGTTCCCGTCTGCACGGCGCGGGCGCCGGCGAGGAGCGCCAGCAGGCTCGACTTGCCGACGCCGTCCGGCCCGATGAATCCCACCGTCCGCCCGGCCGGCAGGTCGAGCGTGACGTCGGCCAGCGCCACCTTCTTTCCGTAGCTCAGCCCGACCCCGGCCAGGCTGGCCACCAGCAGAGGCCGGGCGGAGCCGGAGGTCACTCCGGCACCCTGATCTCCAGGTTCGCGGGCCACTTCGCCGCCGGATCCAGCTTGACCCAGGCGACGCCGGGAAGGCCGGTCTTGACGAGCTTCACGTTCTTCTGGAGCAGCTCCCGGCCGATCTGCGCCCTCACGCGGAACATCAGCTTCTGCCGCTCGCTGGCCGTCTCCACCGTCTTGGGCGTGAACTGCGCGGTGCTCGAGACGTAGGAGACCTTCGCCGGGATGACGTACTTCGACGTCGTGTCGAGCACGATGTGCACCTCGCTTCCCAGCGGGACCTTGCCGACCACGGTCTCGGGGAGAAAGAAGGTCATGTAGACCTCGCCCAGGTCCACCAGGTTGAGGACCCGGCCCCCGGCCGCGAGGACCTCGCCCGGCTCCGCGATCCGGTACTGCACACGGCCGGCGCGAGGCGACTTCAGCTGGCTGTCCTCGATGTCGGCCTCGACGCGGGCGATCGTCGCCTCTGTGGCCGCCACGTTGGAGCCGGCCCCGACGACCGCGGCCTGGGCGGCCGTGATCGCGGCGTCGGCCGCGGCCACCTGGGCCTCGGCCCCGGTCAGCGTGGCCTTCGCCTGACGGACCCCCGCGCGGTCGTCGTCGAGCACCTGCTGCGCCGTGATCCCTTCCTTCGCCAGCGCCTGCGAACGCGCCAGGCGCCTGCGCGCGGAGTCGAGCTCGCTCTCGCGCTGCCCCACGACGGCCCTGGCGGCGGCGGTGTCGCTCCTGCGCGCGGCCACCTGGGCCTCGGCGCTGGCGACCGCCGTCACGGCCTGCCGGGATTGCGCCTGGGCCTCGTCGCGCTGCGCGTCGAGCACGTCGACCCGCATCTGGGCCAGCGGCTGGCCGACGGTCACGAAATCCCCTTCCCGGACCATGATGTCCTGCACCCGTCCGGCGAGCTTGGTGGCCACGTCGATCTCCGTCGCCTCGATGCGGCCGTTGCCGCTGGCGAAGCCGGCCCCCGGACCGGAAGGCTTGAGGGCGGTCCAGGCCACGACGGCCGCGACCACGACGGCGACGGCGATCGCCGACGGGACGAGCCACTTCTTCAGCCGGGGACTCACGGTCGATCGCCGGCCAGAGCCCTCGCGCGGTTCTTCGCGAGCGGCCTACCTGGAGCAATCCGCGTCCTTGCCGAACAGGTCCTCGAGCGTCTCTTCACTTTCTCCTCCGCGGGGCCCGGGTTCCCCGAGGTCGAATGCGCAAGAACGCTGCCGGAGGATCCGGACCCGGACGTCCGCTGTCCGGGCGCAGCGAACCGACCTCTTCGACGTGTTCCGGCTGGCGGCACGTTTCGTGCGTCGAAGAGGCCGAGCGCCGGTGTCGCGGGAGGATCACAGGGCAGACACCGATCGTCGGCAAGAGTTTCAACGCCCGCGGGAAAGCGTTTCCACGGGTTCACCCGCAAACCTGGCGACGTACGCCCTCCCCACGCCGCCGCACGACCGCGACGTCCGCTGTCAGAACGCAGGAATCTCCACGATGCCGATCACCGTCGTTCCCCGGAAGCTCTCCCCTCCTCCGGTCTGGTTCATCACCGGCTGCTCGACGGGCTTCGGCCGCGAGCTCGCCACGTACGTTCTCGAGCGCGGCTACCGCACCGTGGTGACCGCGCGCAATCCCGCCGACGTCGACGTCCTGGCAGCCAAGGGCGAGGCCCTCGTTTTGTCTCTCGACGTCACGGACCAGGCCCAGATCGACGCCGCGATCAGGGCGGCCGAGGAGCGGTTCGGCCGCATCGACGTCCTCGTCAACAACGCGGGGATCGGCTATTTCGCAGCCGTCGAGGAGAGCGAAGAAGACCAGGTGCGCCGCATGTTCGAGATCAACGTCTTCGGTCTCGGCCGGATGATCCGCGGCGTCCTCCCCGGGATGAGGGCCCGCCGCAGCGGATTCATCGTCAATCTCTCCTCGATCGCGGGGCTCCGTTCCTTCCCGTCGCTCGGCTACTACAGCGCGACGAAGCATGCGGTCGAGGGGCTGTCGGAAGCCCTCTGGCAGGAGGTCGAGCCTCTCGGAATCGGGGTGATGCTCGTCGAGCCGAGCGGCTTCCGCACCGACTGGGCCGGTCGCTCCGCGAACGAGAGCAGGAAGCAGCTCCCCGACTACCGGGCGACGGCCGGCGAGTGGCGGCAGCAGGTGCGCGCCAGCTCCGGAAGACAGCCCGGCGACCCGGCTCGCGCCGTGGCGGCGATCGTGAAGGCCGTCGAGTCCAGGACGCCCCCCCACCGCCTGCTCCTCGGATCGGACGCCTGCACGGCCGCCACGGGGAAGCTGGAGGACCTGCGCCGCGAGTTCTCGGCCTGGGAGGAGGTCTCTCGCGGAGCCGACTTCCCGAAGGAAAGGAAGCTGTCGGTCGTCGCCTAGCACCGCCGTCGATCGAGCCCGGAATCGGACCAGCGCGAAGTGAGGGACTTCGCCAGAGGGAGTACAGAGCCATGAGTGTCTGCCCGAGTTGTGGATCCCAGCTCCTGAGCGAAGAGACCGAATGCGAAGCGTGCGGCCGAACCGATCTCGCGATGGTCTCGCCGGACCCGGTCACCTTCTCCGCAGGCGACGTGGTGCAGCGTCTTTCAGGCGGACCGCTGATGACGGTCGTCCGCGTCAACTCCGACGGTGTCCTGTGCGAGTGGGCCGGCCTTCCCCTTTCCGGCGAAGATCTCCCGGAGAAGGAGAAGAAGGAGTCCGAACGCTTCGTCGAGCTCCAGCCCGACGACCTTCGGAGCGTTCCGGAAGGCGGAGGAGAGTTCGGCGAAGACGACGACTGCGAGCCGGAATAGAGAATAGAGACCGGGCCCGAGGGGTCTCATCTCATCTCTCCGCGTCCGTCCGGCCGGTGAACACGCATGACGCCCCCCCCGGAGAGCCTCGCCCGTCCGGAGAGTCACCATCGCAGGATGCGTCTCGCCCGGGAACGGCGACCCGTCCTCGTGAACCGCCCGCCAGCGTGGGTCGACCGAGGTTCGGCCCGCCATCTGGTCACGCGTCAACTCCTCGGTCCCGCTGGGGAAAAGATGATTGCAGCTTCCCCGTTGGTTCTCCCCGCGCCGTCCCCCGCCGCGGCCGGCGGTTCAGGCCCCGAACTCGGTCGGATTGAGCTCGACCAGGTACTCCTTCAGCAGCTGGTGCTTGGCCAGCCGCGACTTGGCGACCTTCTGGTAAAGCCAGAACCGGTCCTCGACGGGACGGATCGCCGGAAAGAGCGGCACCAGGGCGCGCCGCTCGAGCTCTCCCTGGAGGCTGTAGCTGGGCGCGATCAGGACGCCGATCCCGTTCACCGCCGCCGTGATCAGGCCCCGGATGTGATTGATGGCGACGACCCGGCCGAACTTCGGGCGGCGCGCCTTCGGCAGGGCCGTGAGGAATCGCTCCCACCAGGCGCATTCCTTGTCCAGCGACAGGACCGTGCAGCGCGCCAGGTCCGACGGGTCGTGGATCCGGTGAGCCGCCAGATAGGCTGGCGAGCAGGCCACCATGTAGGCCTCGCGGAAGAGCGGGGTCCGCTCCAGCTCGGCGAGGGGGTGCTCCCCGCAGTCGATCGCCAGGTCGAGGTCCTCGCGCTGCAGCGGTTTGAGAAGGTCGTGACTCAGGTGGAAGTCCATCTCGATGCCGGGGTGGGCCTCCAGGAAGGGCTGGATGTAGCGCATGAGGACGCTGCAGCCGAACTCCACCGTGGCGCCGAGGCGGATCCGGCCTTCCGCCCGCTTCCGGTCCCTCTGGAGCTCCTCCTCTGCCGCGTCCAGGGTGGAGAAGACCGACTCGCAGGCCCGGTACAGGCGCTGCCCTTCCTCCGTCGGCCGGACTTCCCTGTTGCGCCGGTCGAGGAGGCGCACCTTCGCGGACTCCTCGAGCTTGCGCACGGAGTGGCTGACGGCGCTCTGCGTCCGGTGGAGCCGGCTCGCCGCGGCCGAGAAGCTCCCCGTCTGGACGACCAGGGTAAAGGCGCGCAGCTGCTGGAGGTCGAGGGTGGGATTCGCCATGAATGAATCATATTCACTTGAGAAATGAAAACAATGAGCTTTGTAAATAGCTCCCGGGCGCCTATAACGGGTGTCCTGGAGGCACCGGACATGGCCACGACGACGAAGACAGCAATCCTCCTTTCCGGGCTGGGAATCGAAGAACGGAACCTCGGCGGCTTCGCGGGCGAGTGGCTCGGCAGCGGCAAGGAGCAGACGGTGGTCTCGCCGGTGGACGGCGAAACCCTGGCCACGGTGGTGAACGTCACGAAGGGCGAGTTCGACACCATCCTCTCCCGCTGCCACGGCGCCTTCGCCTCCTGGCGGACGGTCCCGGCCCCCAAGCGGGGCGAAGTGGTCAAGGCGATCGGCGACGAGCTCCGGCTGAACAAGGACTCCCTCGCCCGGCTCGTCTCCCTGGAGATGGGCAAGACCCTCCGCGAGGGGCTCGGCGAGGTGCAGGAGATGATCGACATCTGCGACTTCGCCGTCGGCCTCAGCCGGCAGCTCTACGGGCTGACGATGCCGAGCGAGCGACGCCGGCACCGGCTCCAGGAGCAGTGGCACCCGCTCGGCGTCGTCGGCGTCATCACCGCCTTCAACTTCCCCGTCGCCGTCTGGAGCTGGAACGCCGCGCTCGCCCTCGTCTGCGGCGACACCGTCCTCTGGAAGCCCTCCAGCAAGACTCCCCTGACCGCCGTCGCGGTCAACCGGATCGCCCAGCGGGTGCTCGAGCGGCACGGCTTCGACCCGGCCATCTGCAGCCTGGCGATCGGAAGAGGGAGCGACATCGGTGACCTGATCAACACCGACCCGCGGGTGGCGCTCGTCTCCTACACCGGCTCCGTCCCCGGCGGTCGTCACGTCGGCAAGCTCGTGCAGGAGCGCTTCGGCCGCCTCATCCTCGAGCTGGGAGGCAACAACGCGGTCATCGTGAGCGAGAAGGGGGACCTGGAGATCGCCCTGAAGGCCGTTTACTTCGGCGCCATCGGCACTTCCGGCCAGCGCTGCACGTCGACCCGGCGGGTCATCGTCCACGAGTCGGTCTTCGGGACCTTCGTCGAGCGGCTGAAGGCCCTCTACGCGGCGACGACCATCGGCGACCCGCTCGACGACCAGCACCTCATGGGGCCCCTCGTCGACGCGCCGGCCGTCGCCACCATGATGCAGGCGATCGAGACGGCGAAGGGCCAGGGCGCCCGGGTGATCTGCGGCGGCGAGAAGCTGGACCTCCCCGGAGGCTGCTACGTGACCCCCTGCATCGTCGAGGCGACGGGCGACCTGCCGATGATCCAGGAGGAGACCTTCGCCCCGGTGCTCTACGTCCTCCCCTACCGGACGTTCGAAGAGGCGATCGCCCTGCAGAACGGGGTGCCCCAGGGCCTCTCGAGCGCCCTCATCACGAACGACTTCGTCGAGAGCGAGATCTTCCTCTCGGCGGAGGGGAGCGACTGCGGCATCGCCAACGTCAACACCGGGACGAGCGGCGCCGAGATCGGCGGCGCCTTCGGCGGCGAGAAGGAGACCGGCGGCGGCCGCGAGAGCGGCTCCGACGCCTGGAAGGCCTACATGCGCCGCCAGACGAACGCCCTGAACTTCAGCGGCCGGATCGAGCTGGCCCAGGGGATCGAGCTCGAGCTCTGAGGCGGCCCGCGAGCCGTCCTCGTCCGCCAGGCAGAACAGAGAAAGGGGTCTGAGATGTCGCTCGGAATCTTCACCGTTCCCGTCCCGAAGAACGAACCGGTCCGGGAGTACGCGCCCGGCAGCCCCGAGCGCGCGAGCCTCTCTGCGAAGGTGGCGGAGATGGCGGGCCAGCGGGTCGAGATCCCCCTCGTCATCGGAGGAAAGGAGATCCGCACCGGCCGGATGGCCAAGGCCGTCATGCCCCACGACCACCGGCACGTCCTGGCGGACGTCCACCTCGCCGGCCCCGCCGAGGTCGCGCTCGCCATCGACGCGTCCCGGAAGGCGAAGCACGACTGGGCCCACATGCCGTGGGAGGCGCGGGTCGCCATCTTCCTCAAGGCGGCCGAGCTCCTCGCGGGGCCCTACCGCGACGTGCTGAACGCCGCCACGATGCTCGGCCAGAGCAAGACCTGCCACCAGGCCGAGATCGACAGCGCCTGCGAGACGATCGACTTCCTCCGCTTCAACGCCCGCTACTACGCCGAGGTCCTCACCGAGCAGCCGGAGAGCGGCCCCGGCACCTGGAACCGGATGGAGCACCGGCCGCTCGAGGGCTTCGTCTTCGCCGTCGCGCCGTTCAACTTCACCGCCATCGCGAGCAACCTGGCGGCGGCCCCCGCCCTCTGCGGCAACACGGTCCTCTGGAAGCCGGCGAGCACCTCGCTCTTCAGCGCGTACCAGCTCACCCGGCTCTGGCGCGAGGCGGGCCTGCCCGACGGCGTCATCAACATGCTACCCGGGAGCGGTCGGGCCATCGGCGACCCCGTCCTTAACGACCCGAACCTCGCCGGAATCCACTTCACCGGCTCCACGAGCGTCTTCAACGGCATGTGGCGGACGGTGGCCGGGAACCTCGAGCGCTACCGCGCCTACCCGCGCCTCGTCGGCGAGACGGGGGGCAAGGACTTCATCTTCGCCCACCCGAGCGCCGACCCGAAGGCGCTGACCACGGCGATCCTCCGGGGCGCCTTCGAGTACCAGGGGCAGAAGTGCAGCGCGGCCTCGCGCGCCTACATCCCGAGCAACCTCTGGGCGCGCATCAAGGACGACCTGATCGCCCAGGTCGAGGGGATCCGGATGGGCGACGTGAGCGACCACGGCAACTTCGTCGGGGCCGTCATCGACGAGGGGGCCTTCAGGGAGCACAAGGAGGCGATCGACGCCGCCCGGGCCGCGACCGACGCCCGGATCCTCGCAGGCGGCACGTACGACGACGCGGTCGGCTGGTTCGTGAGGCCGACCCTCATCGAGGCGATCGACCCCGGCTACCACACGATGAGCCACGAGCTCTTCGGGCCCATCCTCACGCTGCACGTCTACGACGAGTCGAAGTGGGAGGAGATGCTCGACATCGTCGACGCGACGAGCCCCTACGCGCTGACGGGGGCGGTCTTCAGCCAGGACCGTTACGCCCTCCAGGTGATGCTCCACCACCTGCGCCACGCCGCCGGGAACTTCTACGTCAACGACAAGCCGACGGGCGCCGTGGTGGGCCAGCAGCCCTTCGGCGGCGGCCGGATGAGCGGCACGAACGACAAGGCCGGCTCGAGCCTGAACCTCCTCCGCTGGATCAGCCCCCGCACGATCAAGGAGACGTTCGTCCCGGCGACGGACTACCGATACCCCTTCATGGGCTGAGGGGGTCGGCCGGAAGGAAGGGCCTCTCGGCGGACATCGGTCCGCCGAGAGGCCGTCGAGGTCTACTCCGGCCGGTTCATCACGTAGTCGAACCAGAACTTTCTCCCACGGTCGTTGCCGACCTGGTCGACGTGAAGGTGCTGGATCTCGGTGTACTCCTTCAGGCAGTAGGTGCTCATCTCGTGGCCCGTGCCGGACTGCTTGAAGCCTCCGAACGGGGCGTTGGGGTTCAGCAGGTGGTAGTCGTTGATCCAGACCGTCCCGGCTCGAATCCTCTTGGCCACGCCGATGGCGCGCTGGATGTCGCGTGACCAGACCGCCCCGGCCAGGCCGTACTTCGTGTCGTTGGCGAGCGCGACCGCCTCGTCGACGCTCTTGAAGCGGGTGACCGACAGCACCGGCCCGAAGATCTCTTCCTGGAAGATCCGCATCTCGGGGGTCACGTTTCCGAAGATGGTGGGCTCGACGAAGAAGCCTCTCTCGAGCCCCTCGGGGCGGCCGCCGCCCCAGAGGAGCTTCGCGCCCTGCTCGACGCCCGAGCGGATGTAGCCCTCGACCACCTTGCGCTGGCCCTCGCTGACCACCGGCCCGACGGTCGTGTCGAAGTCGAGGGTGTCGCCTACCTTGACGAGCTTCATTCGTTCGAGCATCCGCTCGAGGAAGGCGTCGTGGATCGAGTCGTGCAGCAGCAGCCGGCTCCCGGCCTCGCAGGCCTGGCCGTTGTTGAAGAGGATCGCGAAGATGGCCCCGTCGACGGCCATGTTCACGTCCGCGTCGTCCAGCACGACGTTTGGGCTCTTGCCCCCGAGCTCGAGGGTCAGCTTCTTGATGTTGCCGGCGGCCATCCGCTGTACCTGGCGGCCGACCTCGGTGGAGCCGGTGAAGGAGATCTTATCGATGAGCGGGCTCTCGCAGATCTCGGCCCCCACCGTCGCGCCGCCGCCCACCACCACGTTGAGGACGCCGGGCGGCAGCCCCGCCTCTAGCGCCGTCTTCGCGAACTCCAGGCAGGTCAGCGGGGTGAGGGAGGCGGGCTTCAGGACGAGGGTGTTGCCCATCGCGAGCGCGGGGGCGGCCTTCCACATGGTGAAGAGGAACGGGAAGTTCCAGGCGGAGATCGCCCCGCAGACGCCGATCGGGCCACGGTGGACGAAGTTCCAGCTGACCGCCGGAAAGTCGATCCACGGCAACGGCTCGTAGCGCGGGAAGGCCGAGGCCCGGACCATCGTACGGAACATCTCGATCCCCACCGGGATGTCCATCAACGTCGTCTTTCGGATGGGGATTCCCGACTGCCGGGTCTCGAGCTCCACGAGCATCTCGGCCTTGGCTTCGAGCCGGTCGGCGAGGTCGAGGAGCAGCCGGATCCGCGCGTCCTGGTCCAGGGTCGGCCAGTTCGTCCGGTCGAAGGCCCTGCGAGCGGCGGCGGCGGCCCGCCGAACGTCCCCGCGCGAGCCCGAGGGCACCATCGCAATCGGCTCCTCGGTGCACGGGTCGACGACCTCGAAGGTCTCCCCGCTCTCGGCGTCCACCAGCTTGCCGTCGATCAGCATTCGGTACGATTCCATCGCAGCTCCTCTTCCAGCGGACGAGTCGTCATCTCAGCCGGCGACGACGAGGCCCGTTTCGCTCCCGGTGACGGAGGAGCACGAGCTGCCAGCGTCGTTATATTCAGAATAATATATCGGCCGAGTGGGCCGCCACGTCAGGCCGGCCAGACGGCGAGCAGAGCGTCGAATCGCTCGAAATTGGAACCCGCCCGACCGTCGATGCGGGCGCCAGGTCGTCTCTGGCAAGCGGTCGGGACGCGGGATTCGCACCCGCGCCCCGTGCCCCTTCGGGTCAGCTGACGTCGAACCGGTCCAGGTTCATGACCTTGTTCCAGGCCGCGACGAAGTCGCGGACGAGCTTCTCCTTCGCGTCGTCCTGCGCGTAGACCTCGGCCAGTGCGCGCAGTTGCGAATTGGAGCCGAAGACGAGGTCGACGCGGGTACCCGTCCAGCGGAGCTCGCCCGTCTTTCGGTCCCGCCCCTCGAACGTCTCCCCAGCCTCGGAGGTCGACTTCCACGCAGTCCCCATGTCGAGGAGGTTGACGAAGAAATCGTTGGTGAGGGCCCCGGCCCGCTGCGTGAAAACGCCGTGCTTCGACCGGCCGACGTTGGCGCCCAGCACCCTGAGGCCGCCAACGAGAACCGTCATCTCCGGCGCGCTCAGCGTCAGGAGGTGTGCCTTGTCGACGAGCATCTCCTCTGCCGGAACCGCGAAGCCCTTCTTCTGATAGTTGCGGAAGCCGTCGGCCTTCGGCTCGAGGACGGCGAACGACTCCACGTCGGTCTGCTCCTGCGTGGCGTCGGTGCGGCCCGGGGTGAAGGGCACCTCGACGGCGTACCCCGCGGCCTTCGCCGCCGCCTCGACGGCCACGCCGCCGGCCAGGACGATCAGGTCGGCCAGGGAGATCTTCTTTCCGCCCGCCTGGGCGTCGCCAAAGGCCTTGCGGATCCCTTCGAGAACGCCCAGCACCTTCGCCAGCTGCGTCGGCTCGCTGGCCTCCCAGTCCTTCTGGGGCGCCAGGCGGATCCGCGCGCCGTTGGCGCCGCCGCGCTTGTCCGAGCCGCGGAAGGTCGAGGCCGAGGCCCAGGCCGTGGCGACGAGCTCGGCCACCGGCAGGCCGGAGGCGAGGACCTTCGCCTTCAGGTCGGCGACGTCCTTCGCGTCGACGAGCGGGTGGTCGACCGCGGGGACCGGGTCCTGCCAGATCAGGTCCTCGGCCGGGACTTCCGGGCCGAGGTAGCGGACTTTCGGCCCCATGTCGCGGTGCGTCAGCTTGAACCAGGCGCGGGCGAACGCGTCGGCGAAGGCCTCCGGGTCCGCGTGGAAGCGGCGCGAGATCGGCTCGTAGATCGGGTCGAAGCGCAGCGACAGGTCGGCCGTCGTCATCATCGGCCGGTGCTTCTTCGACGGGTCGTGGGCGTCGGGAATCATGTGCTCGGGCTTGACGTCCTTGGCCAGCCACTGCCAGGCGCCGGCGGGGCTCTTCACCAGCTCCCACTCGTAGCCGAAGAGCATGTCGAAGTAGCCGTTGTCCCACTTCGTCGGGTTCGGCTTCCAGGCGCCCTCGATGCCGCTCGTCGTCGTGTGGACGCCCTTGCCGGTCCCGAGCGCGTTCTTCCAGCCGAGGCCCTGCTCCTCGATCGGGGCCGCCTCGGGCTCCGGACCGACGAGCTTCGGGTCGCCCGCGCCGTGGGCCTTGCCGAAGGTGTGGCCGCCGGCGACGAGGGCGACGGTCTCCTCGTCGTTCATCGCCATCCGGGCGAAGGTCTCGCGCACGTCGCGGCCCGAGGCCACGGGGTCGGGGTTTCCGCCCGGCCCTTCGGGGTTCACGTAGATCAGCCCCATCTGCACCGCGCCGAGCGGGTTGGCGAGCTGGCGGTCCCCGCTGTAGCGCTCGTCGCCGAGCCAGGTCCGCTCGGTGCCCCAGTTGACGTCCTCCTGCGGCTCCCAGATGTCGGCGCGGCCGCCGCCGAAGCCGAACGTCCTGAAGCCCATCGACTCGAGCGCGCAGTTGCCGGCGAGGATCATCAGGTCGGCCCAGGAGATCCGGCGGCCGTACCGCTGCTTGATGGGCCACAGCAGCCGGCGCGCCTTGTCGAGGTTGCCGTTGTCCGGCCAGCTGTTGAGCGGCGCGAAGCGCTGGTTGCCGGATCCGCCGCCGCCGCGCCCGTCCGAGATCCGGTAGGTGCCCGCGCTGTGCCAGGTCATCCGGATGAGGAGACCGCCGTAGTGGCCCCAGTCGGCGGGCCACCACTCCTTCGAGTCGGTCATCAGGGCGTAGAGGTCCTTCTTCAGCGCCGCCAGATCGAGCTTCCCGAACTCCTCGGCGTAGTCGAAGCCGGGGCCCATCGGGTTCGCCGCTGGCGCGTGCTGGTGGAGGATCCCCAGGTTCAGCTGGTTGGGCCACCAGTCCCGGTTCGTCGTGCCGCGGCCGGCAACGGGGCTGCCGGAAGCCCCCGTGAATGGGCACTTTCCACTTTCGCTCATGTTCGTTCTCCTCGAGTTCCGGAGGGTTGCAGGTTCTTCGGAGTTCCCTGGTCGCGCTGGCAGGTGGCACAGAGCCCGCGCACCTCGACGTGCGCGTCCACGACGCTGCCGAGCCGCTTCACGGAGTCGGGGACCGGGAGGCCGTCGAGCTCTTCGCTCTCGAAGTCGCGAACCAGCCCGCAGCGCACGCAGGAGAAGTGGTGGTGCCGGTCGAGGTTCGCGTCGAATCGCACGCCGTAGCGCTGCGGCCCGAGCGTCGTGACCAGCCCGAGGTCGTGGAGCATCCACAACGTGCGGTAGACCGTGTCGAGCGACACGGTCGGCATCCGCTGCTGCACGGCGCGGAAGAGGGTCTCCGCGTCGGGGTGCGCGTCGGTTCCCGCCAGCTCCCGAAAGATCTCGAGCCGCTGGTGGGTGAGTTTCAGGCCGGCCTCCCTGGCGACGGTCTTGAGGTGCTCGAGTCTCCGGTCGATGCGGCTGAGCTCCGACTTGCGCATAGTTCCTAGTTGCGGATTATCCGCAACTAGGAGAGTAGCCAGCGAGGTCGGGTCCGTCAAGCGGCTCCCCTTCGCTTTCCGTGAATGAGAGTTCGGTCACCCTCCCGGGCCGCGGTCCGTCCCCGTACAATCCGCGCGCTATGAGCGAACCGGTCGGGGGGGCGCCGGAAGGTGCGCGAAGGGGATCGTTGTCGCGGGTGGCGGCCGTGGTGGCGCTGTCGTTCTCGTCGGGGCTGCCACTCGGGCTGGTCTGGATCGCGATCCCCGACTGGATGCGCTCGATGGGCGTCGACATCCGCGTCGTCGGGCTCTTCACCCTCGCGCAGGCCCCCTGGTCCTTCAAGTTCCTCTGGTCGCCGCTCATGGACCGCTTCCGGCTGCCGTTCTGGGGCCGGCGGCGGGGCTGGATCGCCCTGGCGCAGGTGGCGCTCGCCCTCTCGGGGCTCGGGCTCTCCGGCGTCGGGAGCCGTCCCGAGACGCCGTGGGTCGCGCTCGCCCTGACGCTCGCCGTCGCCCTCTCGGCGGCCACGCAGGACATCGCGATCGACGCGTACGCCGTCGACGTCCTCCGGAAGGAAGAGCACGGCGTCGCGGTCGGCCTGCGCACGGCCGTCTACCGGGCGGCGATGACCCTCTCGGGAGGCCTCGCCATCTGGGCGGCGGCGAGCCTGGGGTGGGGCGCGGTCAACCTCCTCCTCGGCCTCGTCTACCTGCCGCTCATCCTCGTCACGTGGCGCTCGCCGGAGCCGGAGGAGCCGCCCGTCGGGCCGAAGACGCTGCGCGACGCGATCTGGCTGCCGTTCCTCGAGTGCCTCTCGCGCCACCGCGCGGTCGAGATCCTGGTCTTCGTCGTCCTCTACAAGCTCTCCGACGCGCTCTCGCAGTCGCTGCTCCGGCCCTTCCTCATCGACATGGGGTACGGCGGGTTCGACCGCGGCTTCGTCCTCGGCACCGCGGGCGTCGCCCTGACGATCGCCGGCACGTTCCTCGGCGGCGTCGCCTGCACCCGGCTCGGCCTCGGGCACTCGCTCTGGATCTTCGGCTTCTTCCAGATCTTCTCGAACATCGGCTACGTCCTGATCACCTACTGGCCGGGCGGACGCCCCGTGATGTACGGCGCGATGGCGTTCGAGATGATCACGAGCGGCCTCGGGATGGGGGCGTTCGGCGTGCTCCTCCTGCGCATCACCGAGAAGAGGTTCTCGGCGACCCAGTACGCGCTCTTCTCGTCGCTCTTCGGCCTCCCCCGCATCCTGGGCGGGCCGATCACCGGGCTGATCGTGGACGCCGCCGGCTGGCGCGCCTTCTTCTGGTTCACCATCGTCGCCGGCGTGCCGGGGCTCCTCCTCCTGCAGCGGTTCGCTCCGATCGGCGTGCGCGAGCCGCGCTTCACCGCCGAGACGGTCGCCGTCCGTCGGAGGATGACCGGCCGGCAGATCGCCTGGCGGGGCGTGATCGGCGCGTTCGCAACGTCGATCGTCAGCGGCGCCTGGATGATCGGGCTCGGCGCCATCAAGGCGTATCGGGCGAACGCGGCCGCCGGCTTCGACTTCGGGGCCGCCGTGGAGACCTTCTTCCACCCCGTCACGGTCGGAGGCTGGACGCAGCTCGTCGCCGTGGTGGTCGTCGGCGTCCTCGGCGGGCTCGGCACCGCGGCCCTCTACACCGCGCGCCACGGCGAGAGGGCCTCGGACGGCGGGGAGAGCGGGGCCTAGAACCGACGGCGCGGGCGACTGCGCCCACGCCCTGCCTATCCCGACGGCGGCTCGTTGGTCGCGAGCCAGTCGACACCCAGGCGCGCCACGGTCTCGGCGAACTCGGCGAAGTCGATGGGCTTGCGGACGAAGCTGTAACAGCCGCTCTCGTAGCCCTTCAGGCGGTCCCGCTTCTCGTCCTGGGACCTGTCCTCCACCAGCAGGATCGTCTTCGCGTCGGTCATGGTCTTCGCCGTCGGTCGGTATCCGTATCCCGTTCGCCGAACGAACGTATGCTCGGGCCCAAGATGTCTACGAACGTCCTTTGCACCCTCGTCCTCGGCGTGGCCCTCACCGGGTGCTCCCCGACGCCGAAGACGCAGCCCGCTCCTGCCGGGCGGGCCGTCGACGCCGAGGCCCGACGCCTGATGCAGCGCGACGGCGTGACGGGGATGGCGCTGGCGGTCGTCGACGACGGCAGGATCGTTCACGTCGCCGCCTATGGCCACCGGAACAAGGAACGCGGCCTGCCTCTGACCACGTCCACCGTGATGTACGGGGCGTCGCTGACGAAGACGGCCGTCGCGTGGATGGTCCTGCAGCTCGTCGACGAGGGCCGCCTGGACCTCGACACCCCGATCGCGGCGCTGCTGCCGAGGCCCCTGCCCGAGTACGAGGAGTTCACCGACCTGGCGGGCGACGAGCGGTGGCGCGCCCTGACCCCCCGCATCCTCCTGTCCCACACTTCCGGTTTCGCGAACTTCCGCTGGCTCGAGGAGGACCGGAAGCTTCGCTTTCACTCCACTCCGGGAAGCCGCTACGGATACTCCGGCGAGGGCTTCTACGTGCTCCAGCTGGCGCTCGAGGAGGGGCTGGGGCTGGACCTCGGGAGGGAGATGCAGAACCGCGTCTTCGCCCCGCTCGGCATGACTCGCACGAGCCTGTCGTGGCGGCCGGATTTCGCGAAGGATCTCGCGGACGGCTACGGTCTCGACGGTTCCGTCGAGCCCCACGACGAGCGCAGCCGCGCCAGCGCGGCGGGCTCGATGGACACGACGATCGAAGACCAGGCCCGCCTCTGGGCCGGCATCGTGCGCGGCGACACTCTCCGCGCCGCTTCGCGGGCCGAGTTCGTCCGGCCGCAGATCGCCATCACTTCGCCGCACCAGTTCCCCACGCTGGCCCCCGGGATCGAGCCGCGAAACGCCGATATCGGGCTTTCGGCGGGGCTCGGCCTCGTGACGTTTCGGGACACGGGCGGCCCGGCCTGGTTCAAGGGCGGCCACAACGACTGGACCGGCAACCTCGTCGTCTGCCTCGAAACGGGCCGGCGTTGCGTCGTCCTGCTGGCGAACGACGTCCGGGCGGAGCGGATCTACCCCGAAATCGTCCGGGCGGTTCTCGGAGAGACCCGGATGCCCTGGCGATGGGAGTACGGCTGGGCGGACGCCCCGCCGGCCTCCGGCTCGCCGTCGACGACATCCGCCCGAACGCCCTGAACGGACTTGCCTCATGCCGTCTCGCCGCTCCCCGGCCCTGCTCTGGCTGATAGCCGTCGCCGGAACATGCTGCCATGGCGCCTCCCACGCAGCTGCCGCCGTCCTCTCGAATCCGCCCGCGGCCCCCGTTGCCCTGCGCGCCGAGTCGGTCCTGCGCGCCGCGGACCTGCGAGCCGACGCCGCGATCCTCCGGCGCGCCTACGAAGCACTCCATCCGGGCCTCCTCCGCTACAACACCCCGGCTCAAATGGAACTGGCCTTCCGGACGTTGGAGCAGGAGTTCCAGCGGGACCGAACGCTCGCCGACGCGTACCTGGCGTTCTCCGTGTTCGCGGCAAAGGTGAAGTGCGGCCACACCTACCTGAATTTCTTCAACCAGGCGAAAGGGGTCCAGCAGGCGCTCTTCCAGGCCCCGCGGCTCCCCTTCTCCTTCCGTTGGCTGGGCGATCGCATGATCGTGACCCGATCGTTCATCGCCGACCCCCGGGTAAAGGCGGGCACGGAGGTGCTTTCCCTCGATGGCGTCCCCGTGGCCACCGTTCTGGCGCGCCTCCTGACCGTGGCGAGGGCCGACGGCAACAACGACGCGAAGCGGGTGGCCTCTCTTCAGGCGGAGGGCACGAGCCGGTTCGAGGCGTTCGACATCTACTGGCCACTTTTCTTCCCATCGGCTGCGCCGCTGGTCACCCTGCGCGTGCGCGGCCCCGAGGGAGGCCGCGAGGAGACGGTTCGCGTTCCTCCGGTCCCTTACGCGGATCGTTTCGCGTCGATGGAGGCGGCCGAGGCGACCCGGGCCGGCAACGACCCGTCCATCTGGGACTTCCGCATGCTCGACGAGCGCACGGGCCTCCTGCGCATGCCGAGCTGGGTTCTCTACGACAGCAAGTGGAACTGGCAGCGGTACCTCGAGGAGACCTTCCGGACGCTCGTCGCCGGCGGCGCCACGGACCTCGTGATCGACCTGCGGGGGAACGAGGGCGGCAGCGACGTCGGCGACGCGATCGTCCGCCACCTGATCGCCTCGCCGGTGCCGCGCCAGGCGGTCAGGCGTCTGGTGCGCTACCGGAAGGTCCCTGACGACCTGTTGCCGTATCTCGACACCTGGGATCCCTCCTTCAGGAACTGGGGCCTGGCGGCAATCGACTCGACGGATCGCTTCTACCGGTTGCGCAGGGACGCCGACGACGACCTCGGTGGAGTCATCACGCCCGCCGCTCCCAGGTTTCCCGGGCGCCTCTGGGTGCTGGTCGGCGCCACCAACAGCTCCGCGACGTTCGAGTTCGCGCAGACCGTGCGGCAGAACCGTCTCGGGAAGCTGGTCGGCCAGCCAACCGGCGGGAATCAGCGCGGGATCAACGGAGGGGCATTCTTCTTCCTGCGCCTGCCGGGTTCCGGTCTCGAGCTCGACCTGCCGCTGATCGGGCAGTTCCCCGACGGGGATCGACCGGATGCCGGCCTGCAGCCGGACATCCTCGTGGTCCCCACGGTGAGTGACATCGGCCGGGGCCGCGATGCCGAGATGGAGATGGTGAGGAGCCTGGTACGACGGCAGCGGCCGGCCTCTCCGCGCTCGTCTGCCCGGTAGCATCGGGTCGAGGTTCCCCGGAGCTCCTCCGTCAGATCGCCGGCAAGCGGAAACCGCACGTCGGCGAGGGCCTCCCGACGAGCACCTCCCCCCCGCTGGCCGCCGTCCCGGGCGACCGAGAGGAGTATCGGGGTGACGAGCTCGGACCGGCGAGGGAGGAGAATCAGCGGGGGGAGCGACGAACCAGATGTGCGGAATCGTTTCGATCTGTCGTGGGGACGAAGTGGCCGGGCTCGGCCTCGAGGGGGGCGAGCTCCTGAAGCGGCTCGAGTACCGGGGATACGACTCCACCGGAGGCGCTTTCCTCCACGCGGACGGGTCCGTGAAGCTCCTGAAGAAGGTGGGGGCCCCCAGCCGCGTCGTCCCTGAGCTCGGGATCGATCGCGAGTCCGGGCAGCGGTTCATCGGCCAGGTGAGGTGGGCGACCTACGGCGCGGTGACGGACGCGAACGCCCAGCCCCACCACGTGAAGTGCCGCGTGGAGCTCGTCGGCGCCCACAACGGCAACATCTCCAGCACCGACACGCTCCGGCCCCTCCTCACCGCCCGCGGCCACGACGTGGTCTCCGAGAACGACGGCGAAGCCCTGACGCACCTCGTGGAAGACGCCTACGCCGGGAACCTGTCCGAGCCGGCCTCCGTTCTCGCCGGGGCCCGCGCCGCTCTCGAGGCCGCCGGGCTCGAGGTCGAGGTCCCGGACGACGCGCTCCTCCTCGTCGACGCGGCCCGCAAGGCCGACGCCGAAGCCCAGGGCTCCTACGCCGCCGCCTACGCGGACCCGCGCGGGACGGGCGTCGTGGCGGTGAAGTCGGGGTCGTCTCTCTACGCGGGAATCGGCTCGGACGCCTCCGGGAAGCTCATCGTCATCTCGAGCGACCTGACGTCCGTCCTCTCGAGGACGCGGATGCTCGTCCCGCTCTCCGAGGGGCAGGGAATCTGGTTCACCGAGCGGGAATACGTGGTCTTCAGCCTGGGGCCCGTGCTCTCCTTCTCCGCCCCGAAGGCCCGGCGCTCGAAGCTGAACGTGCGGGACACGGAGCTGCGCGCCCCGTTCGAGTACTTCATGGACCAGGAGATCGCCTCCTCGCCCGAGAACCTCGACCAGGTCGCCCTCTACTACTTCCGCTCGCCCCGGACCGAGGGCCTCTTCGCGGCGTTCGAGGACCGCGTCGACCTCTGCAAGGCCATCGTCGAGAAGCTCATGGGGCTCTACGGGGCGACCGACGAGGCGACCCTTGCGGACGGCTTCCGGGCGCTCCTCGCCGATCCGCTCCACCTCGAGCTGGAGGAGCGGGTGAAGGCCCACCGGGCCGTGATCGTCGCGCACGGGGAGACGAACGTCTCGGACGAGAAGGCGCTCCTCGCGGACCTCGCGCGCCTGCACCCGGAGGCGGGAGAAGCCCTTTCCCTCCTCGACCTCGTCCTGGTCTGGAAGAAGCGGCGCCGCATCACGGCGCTCCTCCAGGAGCTGGTGAAGGCGATCCGCGAGGCGCAGAAAGAAGGCGGGCGCGTCTTCGTCGTCGCGTCGGGCACGTCGTACCACGCGGCGCTGACGGCCGGATACTTCTTCAACCACCTCGCGGGGGTCTCGGTCTTCCCGTGCAACCCCGGCACGTTCCGCTCCCTCTACCTCAACACGCTCAAGCCGGCGGACCTCCTCGTCGGCATCTCGCAGTCGGGCGAGACGAAGGACCTCGTGGACGTCTTCCAGGACGTCCAGGCCCGGATCCCCGCGCTGCGCCGCGTCTCCCTCGTGAACAACGAGAACAGCCGGATCCCGCAGGAGCTGTCGGAGTTCTACCTGCCGATCCTCTGCGGGCCCGAGATCGCCGTCGCCGCCACGAAGAGCTTCCTCAACCAGGTGGCGGTCCTGTACGTCGTCGCGGCCTCCTTCTCGCTGACCGAGAGGCGCATCGTCGAGAAGCTCGCCTCCGCCCGCGAGCTCGTCGCCGAGACCCTCCGCGCCTGCGAGGAAAGCATCGAGAAGGCCGCGGAGAGGCTCTACCTCGAGCCGAGCCTGCACATCCTGGGCACGGGCCTCATCGGCCTCGCGCGGGAGGGAGCCCTCAAGATCCGCGAGGTCGTCCTGAACCACGCGGAGGGGTACGACGCGGCGGAGTTCAAGCACGGGCCCAACACGATCCTCGGCAAGAACACCCTCTTCTCGATCCACGACCTCGCGGGAGTCCTGGAGGCCTGGGAGGAGCATCGAGGCGACGGGCCGTTCCCCGGGGGGCTCGGGGCGCTGCGGCTCCACCCCGAGCTCGTGGAACGCCACTTCTCGAACTACCCGCTCCTCTTCGTCTGCCCTCCCGAAGAGCGCGATATCCGCATCACGGTCAGCCAGGTCCACACCCACAAGATCCGCGGGGCGGACATCCTGATCGTCGCAGAGAAGAACGCGGAGCTGGCGCTCGCCGCCGAGGGGCGGCCGACGGGCGACGACCGCTACTGGTCGATGGTCATAGAGGTGCCGCCGTCCGGCGACCCGGCGCTCTTCGTCTTCGCCGCCAGCGTCGTCCTCCAGCGCCTCGCGTTCCGGATGTCGGTGAAGAAGATGAAGTACCTCGACCGCCTGCGGGTCGCGGAGCACGGCGTCCATCCCGACGCTCCCAAGAACGTCTCCAAGTCGATCACCGTGGACTGACGGCATCGACGCCACCGCGGCGGTGGCGTCGATGCCGTCAGCGCCGGATCGCGTTGAGGAGGCGGAGGAGCGTCTTGCCGAGCGCCGTCGCCGCGGGTGGGTCGTCGTGGGCAAGGACGACCAGGACGAGACCGGCCTCGCGGTCGATCTCGAGGAGCGCGTTGATGCCCGGGGCCCCCCCGGCGAAGCCAATGCTGCCCCTCTTCCGGTCTCCCGGGACCGCCCCGGGAACGGGCTCCACGCCCGAGACGAACCACTCCGTGTACGGCGGCGAGAGGAGCCGGTCGCCGAGGAGGGCGGTCGCAAAGCCCAGGAGGTCGGGCGCGGTGGAGTAGCCGCCTCCCGCTGCGCTTCCCCGTGCGGGCCGGGTGTAGAAGTTCCGGCGGCGCGGCCGCGTTCTCTCCTCGCCGTCCCAGGCGCGCGTGTACCCTTCGGCCAGGTTCGGAACGGGGACGTCCGCTTCGAACGAGTCGGTGTCGATCATCCCGGCCCGGGCGTAGACGTTTTCGCGGACGTAGTCGTAGTAGTCGCGCCCGCTCGCCTTCGCGACGATCTCGCCGAGGACGACGTAGCCCCCGTTCGAGTAGCGCCGGTCGGTTCCGGGGGCGAAGAGGAGCGGCTTCTTCGCAAAGAGCGGGAGATAGTCGGCGTTCTTCCGGAATCGGTCCTTCGGCGTCGCCTCGAACTCGTTGCCGAAGAAATCTCCGATTCCCGACCGCATGTCGAGGAGCTGCCGCACGGTCGCCTTCCGTGCGTCCGGGTTGGGGTAGTCCGGGAGGTGCTTCCCCACCGTGTCTCGTCGAGGGAGAGGCGGCCCGCCTGGACGAGCTGCCCGACGGCGACCTTCGTGAAGAGCTTGTTGATCGAGCCGAGATTGAACTTCGTGTCGGGGCGGTTCGCGACGGCGTGCTCGCGGCTCGCGAGACCCCACGCCCGGTGGAGGAGAGTCTTCCCGTTCCGGGCGACCAGGACGACGTCGGAGAAACGGTCGGCGGACGCCGCCTCCGTCGCGGCCTTCTCGACCGCGGTGATCGCCTCGGCCTCGGACATCGCCGGGGGCGGGCCGGCGAGATCGGAATCGTCGGCTTCGTCGATCGCGATGCCGACGAGGAAGACGTCGGGAGGCGGACCGAAGTCGAAGGCCCACCGCGTGAAGCTCTTCCCCGACCCTTCCGTCACGACGATGACACTGCCGGCTGCAGGGGCGTCGGCGCGGCGAATCGCGACCTCGCCCGTTTCCTTCCGTATCGCCGCGAGCCGGCTGGCACGCTCGGCCGCGGGGCGCTGCTTCAGGCCTTCGGGCGAAACCGCGCCCGAGAAGAAGGCCGCGAGCCGCTCCTTGGTCGCTGCGCGGAACGCGTCGAAGAACGCGGCGACACGGCGTCCGGCCGGCGAATCCGGGAGGGCTGGCCGAGGCGGATCCGCCGCCCGGACCGGGCCCGAGAGGACGAGGACGAGAAGGGCGAACGAAAAGCCGGAACCCCGAAGACGGTCTCGCATGAAGCCTCCTGTCGGCACGGTCTGCTCCTTAGCATAGGTCGTGCCTCGTCGCGGCCCGGGATGGGAGCACATGAGGAGCCTGGAGAGTCCCGAGAGCGGGAGAGACATTCCGAAATGGGGAGGCTCGCGTGGCTCCGCGCGGCTTCCCAGACTCACTCCGCCCGCAGCGCGCCCGACGGCTCCGTGAGCGAGGCGCGCCGGTTCCGGGAGCGCCAGGACGCCCCCGAGGGCCAGCGCCCGGAAGGCGCGGTAGAGGTTCGGGACGTGCAGGTCGGGCTCGCCCGCGATCGTCGCCGGCCGGAGCGGTCACGAGACCGTAGACGGAGATTCCTGAGTGATGCCAGGCGAGGAATTTGCGGGTGCGGTCCTCGTCGAGCGGACCGGCACGATGAAAGAAGCGAGCGTCCTTGTCCCGGAAGGGCCGTGCAGCGGAGGAAAACCGACGTACGGCACAGGTACCCGCACGCCGAGGCCGGTCCAGCCGCCGCCGACTCGCCGGAAAGGCCCCCCTCCCAACCGCGCTTACTTCGGCGCGGGCGTGGCCTTCTTCGGGACGGTCTTGCCGGCGTCGAGGATCAGCTTCTCGATCTCCTTGTTCTTGCTCCGCCGGGCCGACTCGAGGAGGGCCCTCCTGTCGCGCGCCACATCGGCGCCTGCCGCGATCAGCGTCTCGACGATGGACACGTGCCCCAGGCCGACGGCCATCTCGAGGGCCGTCGTCCCGGACGACATCCGGGCGTTCACCTTGGCACCCCGCTTCAGAAGGAGCTCGACGTTTCCGAGCTTCCCGCCGATCGAAGCCGAGATGAGAGCCGTCTGGTTCTCCGCCGCCTTGGCGTTCGGGTCGGCCCCGGCGTCCAGGAGCGCCGAGAGGAGCGGGGTCTCCTTGTCCGCGGCCGCCTTCATTACCAGCGGCCAGCCGCCGTAGTCCTTGCCGTTGGCGTTCGCCCCTTTCTCGAGGAGGAGCTTCACGACCTCGACGTTCCCCGAGTCGACGGCCTCGTCCAGGATGCCCCGCTTCGGCTCGCCGCTCGGGGCGGGGACACCCGCGTCGAGGTAGAGCGAGACGAGGTCGGCGTCCGCGTCGAGTACCGCGTGGCGAAGGCCATCGTACGTCGGCTCGAGATGCTGCTCGTCGAGGAGGACGCGAGCCCGCTCCTTCGGCGAGAGGGACGGGTCGTCCGCCCGGCTGGGAGGACGCACCGGCCGGTAGACCGGGGCGTCGAACTCCACCGAGAAGCTCCACGAGAAATCCGGGTCGTCGAACGTCAGCTTGCCCGCCACGCGCCCGGCGGGCGCCGCCGTCGATGCGTATCGGGCTACCTTCCGAACCTCGAGCCCGGTCGGCAGTGACTCGTGGTGGAAGAAAGTGGAGAGGGGCACGCCGCCCGCGTCGAGGGCCACCTGGAGACTGTTGACTCCCGACCTCGGGAGCGCGTGGATCAGGTCGTCGAGCACCTCGAGGGGGATCGGTTTCTCGGAGAGGACGACGTGGGTCTGGTCCCCGGTGGCCTTTCGCGGCCGGACGACGACCGCGTACGCGAAGTTCAGCGGCGTTGGGGTGCCGCTCACGACGATCGACCCCTTCGCCGTCCCGCTCCGGGCGGGGGCCGGCATCGGCTTCGGCGTCGCACCTGGCTCGGGCCCGCCCGGGGAGGCGCAGCCGGCGAGGAGGGCGGCGGCGAGGAGGAGAGGTGCTGCGGCGGGGCGGCCGGCGGTCGGCATCGGCGTCCTCCGCTTCACCTGGCCCCGGCGGCGTTCAGCATCCGGACCACGTCCTCCTGGTCGCCGTTCCTCGCCAGCTTCATCGGCGTGTCCCCGGAAACCGTCCGGGCGTTCGGGTTGGCCTTCAGCTCGAGGAGGACCCTCACCATCTCCGGCTTCCCCTGCGTGATCGCCATGTGCAGGGCGGTCTCGCCCTTGTTGTACTTCGTGGCAGCCTTGTCGACCTTGGCCCCGTTCGCGACAAGGGCCCGCGCCACCGGCTCGCTCCCGGCGACCACTGCGAGCCTCAGCGGCATGAAGCTGCTGTCGTCCTCCGCGTTCGGGTTCGCCTTCTTCGACAGGAGCAGCTCCACCATCTCGAGCTCCCCGGCCGCAGAGGCCAGGGCCAGCGCAGTGGAGCCCGGCTTGTTCCTCGACTCGAGGTTGGCCCCCTTGTCGATCAGGAGGCGCGCGATTTCGACGTGGCCGCGCGACACGGCCTTTTCGAGGGCGGTCTCTCGCCAGTCAGGAGCCTGGACGTTGACGTCTGCTCCGGCCGCGAGGAGGGCCTCGACGATTTCCTTCTCTCCGTGCCAGCACGCCATCATGAGTGGCGTGACCCAGTTCTCGCCGTAGTCGATGTGGGTGTCCGGTTTGTTCCCCTCGGCCAGCAGGGCCTTGACCGCTTCGACGTCGCCGCCCTCTATGGCGACGGCGAACCGGGTCGGGGCGGGCTGGTCGTCACTTCGCAAGGGCAGGGAGACGAGGCAGAGGAGAAGGGCCGCGAGCGTTGCGCTCTTCATGGGGATCTCCTTGAGGGGCCGTCCTGCGATCAGACTATCAAGGTCGTAACGCGCCGCCGTGCGACAGGTCATGTTCCGGCGATGTCCACTCCTTCGGCGGACCTCGAAGTCCCGGGACGGACGGACCACGTAAGATGCCGCCGCTCGGGTCACGGCCGACTCGCCGGGATCGACCCGAAACGGAGTGAGAGATGAGAAAGCGTGGTTGTCTCCTGGCTGTGCCGGTCCTTTCATTGATCCTCCTCGCGCAGCCCATCGAGGCACAGACCGGCACGAAAGCCCTTGAGGGTCGCCCCTCGAACGGTGGGCAGGAGCTCACGTTCGACCTTCCCGGGGGCGTGCCGCTGGTGATGGTGAGAGTCCCCGCGGGCACGTTCCAGATGGGGTCGCCGACGACGGAGATTGGCCGGGAGGACGACGAAACGCCGCACCAGGTGACGATCCGTCCCGACTACTACGTGGGGAAGTACGAGGTGACGCAGGCGCAGTGGAAGGCGGTGATGGGCTCGAGCCCGTCGCACTTCAGCTCGTGCGGGGGAAACTGCCCGGTCGAGCAGGTCTCCTGGGACGACATCCGTGGGACGAACGGGTTCATCGCGAAGCTGAACCGGTTGCTGGGGACGACGGCGTTCCGGCTTCCGACAGAGGCGGAGTGGGAGCGCGCGGCACGCTCTGGAACGCAGACGCGGTTCTCGTTTGGAGATGCGCCGGACGAGGGCAGTCCCTGGGGGGCGAACTCGGTCGCCGCCCCGCACGCCTGGTGGAGCGGGAACTCGGGGGACAAGACCCACCCCGTCGGGACGAGGAGAGCAAACCCGTACGGCCTGTTCGATCTGCACGGGAACGTGACGGAGTGGGTAGAGGACTGGTACGGGGCCTACCCGTCGACGGCGCAGACGAATCCGCAGGGGCCGACAGCGGGCCCGACGACGGGCCCGTGCCGGGTGGTTCGGGGTGGCAGCTACACCAACACCCTGCACCAGGCGCGCTCGGCGTATCACGCCTGCAGCGGACCGCAAGACCGCGTCGAGAACCTCGGGTTCCGTCTCGCCAGGTCACTGTAGTCCCGAAGAGAGGCTGCCCCGCCCGCAGCGCGGCCTGAGCCATGGAGCGGGGCGTTCGTCCCGTCGTCGAGCTCGGGGAAGGTGCAAACGGTGCGGGCCGGGAAGCCTCGGGGACGGAACGCAGGGCGGAGGCGCGGGGAGAGCGGAGCCGCCGTGACCCGGATCACGCGGGGGCGCATGCACATGCGTTGTGGCCGCTTGAGCGCCCGCCTACTCTTGCAAGTCGCCCGGCACGATCCCTTCCCTCCCAGTTCCCTCGGCCCCTCGGGGCGAGGAGAGTGCCGACGCCGGGCCGGAGAAGACCATGCAACTCGAGCTTTCCTCCCGCGCCGGGATCGTCGCCGGACGCCACCCTGGCGTCCTCCTCTCCGGCCTCGTCGCTGCACTCCTCGCTGCGGGCGGCCCCGCGGCGGCGGGAGTCGTCGGTACCGGCACGCCGGCCTCGTGCACGGCGAGCGCACTGGGCGCCGAGATCGCCGCCGGAGGAACCGTGACGTTCAGCTGCGGCGGGGCCGCGACGATCTCGGTGAGAGGGATGGCGATCAGCACGATGACCCCGGTGGTCGTCGACGGCGGGGGGCTGATCACCCTCGACGGCACGGGGGGCTCGGGCGGGATCCTGAACGTCTACGGCGGGAAGACGGAGCTGCCGCGGGTCACACTCCGCAACCTCACCTTCGCCAACGGCGTGCACAGCACGGGAATCGTCGCCGGGGGGGCGATCTACACGAATGGGATCCTCACCCTGGAGAACGTCACCTTCACCGGCAACACCGCTCCGTTCGGCGGCGCCCTCTCCCAGCAGGCCTGCTCCGCCTGCCTCGAGCCGACGACGGTCGTCCGCGGCTGCACGTTCCAGGGAAACGCGGGAAGCACCACGGGCGGGGCGATCCACGTCGGAGGAGGCGTGGTGTCGGTGTACGACTCCACGTTCAGCGGGAACGGCGGGAGGGCCCCGGGGCTCTACGCGTACCTCAACAGCGGGCAGACGCGCACCGTCGTCTCGATCAGCGGGAGCTCCTTCACCGGCAACGCGGACACGGGAGGCACCGGCGTCCTCGAGATCAACGGCCTCGGGGCCGGAGGGTCGTTCTCGGTCGTCAACTCCACCTTCAGCGGTAACACGACGACCGGGACGTCGGGCCCTCCCGTCTCGGTGATCAAGGGGGGCGGGGCGACGACGACCCTGTCGAACCTGACGATCGCCGGCAATGGTGCGCCCGCGGGCGGCGCCGCGCTGAGGCTCTCGAACGGGACCGTCGTGAGGAACACGATCCTCGCCGGGAACACCCCGGGCAACTGCACGCCGAACCTGACCCCGGGCGCGGGGAGCGGCGGCAACCTCCAGTGGGGAGACAACTCGTGCCCCGGCTTCGCGTCGGCCGACCCGCTCCTCGGTGCGCTCGCGAACAACGGGGGACCGACCCGCACGATTCTGCCGGGCGCCGGGAGCCCGGCCCTCGACGCGATTCCGCGGGCCGACTGCCCCACGGGCAAGGACCAGCGCGGCTGGCTGCGGCCCGCGGGCGCGGGCTGCGACCTCGGGGCCGTCGAGGTCCAGGCGGGCGGCGCCCGCACTTTCGTTCCCGTCGTCCTCTCGGCTCCGGGCCGAAACGGGTCCTTCTTCAGCTCCGAGCTGACTCTGACGAACCTGGGCGCGGGGTCCGTGACGATTTCGCTCGATTACACGGCCTTCGCGGGAGGAGGCAGCGGGACGCTGGCGGACGCGCTCACGCTCGCGCCTCGCGCGCAGACGGTGATCGCCGACGCGGTCGAATTCCTCCGGGGACGGGGGCTCCCGATCCCGCTCGACGGCGCCCGCGCCGGGACGCTGGGCGTCACCTTCGGGGGGCTCGAGAGCAGCGCCGACGCGAGCGTCACGGTGCGGACCGCGACGCCCGTTCCCCCGATCGGCCGCGCCGGGCTCGCCTACGCCGGCATCCCGTCCGGCCGTCTCCTCTCAGGACCCGTGGCGCTCTGCGGCCTGCGCGAAGGGACGTCGGATCGCTCGAACGTCGCCGTCCAGAACGCGGGGAGCGAAGGAGAGATCACGCTCCGGCTGAAGGTCTACCTCGGCGACCCGGCCTCGGCGACCCCCGCCGGGACGACGGACCTGACGCTGGGGCCGGGCGGGTTCGAGCAGCGCTCCCTCGCCGAGCTCGCTCCTTCGGCGAGCGGCAAGGACGCCTTCGTCACGGTCGAGAGGATCGCCGGCACGGCGCCGTTCGGCGCCTACGGGGTGATCAACGACAACCCGACGTCCGACGGCTCGTTCGTCGATCCCGTCGAGCTGGGCGGGAACCCCGCGGGCCTGACGCTCCCCGTCGTCGTCGAGACCGGGACCTACGACACGGAGCTCGTCGTCACGAACACCTCGGGTGAGGCGCGGACGGTCCGGGCGACCCTCTCGGCCGACCCGATCCCGGCCGGCTCGGCCTCGGTGAACATCACCGTCCCCGCGCACGGGCAGAAGCTCCTCCCCCGCTTCGTCGACGTCCTCCGGCAGGCGAATCCTGTCGGGGCGGTCCCCGCGGGCGCCGGCTACGCCGCCCCGCTCGCGCTTACCGCGCTGGAAGGCGGCTCGCTCGCGGGGATCTCCGTGAGCGCGCGCGTCGGCAACCCGGCCCCGTCGGGGGACGGACGATTCGGGCTCTACTTCGGCGCCGTGCCGTTCGGCCGCTCCGCGACCGACACCGTTCGGGTCAGCGGCCTCCTGCAGGACGCGACGAACCGGTCGAACCTGGCGCTCGTGAACACCGGCGAGGCGGGGGGCGATCCGATCGAGCTCGAGGTGGCGCTCTCCGACGGAATGACCGGCCAGGCTGTGGCGACGGAGCGTTACGAGGTGGCCGCCCACCGGATCGTCCAGATCGGGAAGGTGCTGTCGGCGCTCGCGCCCGGCACGATGCAGGGGTACGTCCGCGTCCGCCGCGTGCGAGGCACGAACCCGTTCCTCGTCTACGGCGTCGTCAACGACGGCGCCGAGCCCGGGGAGCGGAGCGGCGACGGGGCCTTCCTGCCCGCGCAGGAGTGAAGGGAATCGGGGGGCACCCGCCCCTCCCCGTGGCCGGCCTGGCCCTCAGGACGCCTGGCCGAGCGCGAAGTTGAGCAGGGTGGGGTTGTCTCCCTCGTTCTCCTCGTTCTCGTCGAGACGAAACCGGACGTCGAGGGACAGGCCATCCCCGAGCTGGCGGACGAGCGGCACACTCAGCTCGACTCAGGCGAGAGCGTTCGAGGCCCCGCCGAACACCGTCCTGCCTGGCGGGCGGAGGCATCGGACCCGACGCGGGGCTCACACCTCCCGCAGGGCTTTCGACGGCTCGAGAAGCGCGGCGCGACGGGCCGGGACAAACAGCCCCCTGGCGGTCGTAGTCGCGGCAAGCAGGCGAACGATGGTCTCGTCGTCGCAGAGGGGCTCCTCGCGCCAGTTCGACGAGATGAAGGAGAAGAGCCGGTCCCGGCCCGCTGATGGAGGCTGACGACCTTATGCCGGGAGAGCTTCTCGGCAGCGGTACCCCGCGACCGCGCCTTCGAGGAGGCCGCGCCAGAAGCCGTAGTCTGGGCGGGGATTCCAGCCGCAGGTCGGCTGGAAGCCGACGGTCCGCCGGAGGGCTCGTTTGACCTTCCCGCGCCGCGGAGGGTAGGGTCGCGCTTCACAGTGAGCGCCCGCTCAATCTACTCGACAGAACCCGCGAGAGGCTGGCTTCCATGGGCCGCGCTGGCCCCGTTCCTTGGCGTTCTCTTCGTCTCCATTCCCCTCGTCGGCGTGTCGAGCGTCCTGGAACGCCTTCAGCTCGCGGATGCGAAAGGCGATCCGATCGGACTATCGGGCCTCTTCGCGGTCCTGATCTTCCCCTTCGCCCTCGTCGGGCTCGTCGTTCTCGCGTGGGTTCACGTCGCGCTCGCCGTCGCCCTCACGTCGCTGGTCTTCGCGTCCCTTCACTGGAGCCCACGGCAGCACGCGCTCGACACGGTGAACATCTTCCTGTTCTCGCTCTTCACGTGCGCCTGGGCCCTGAGGACCGGGAACATCTGGGGCGTCATGGGCTGGCATTCGGGCTGGAACTGGCTCCTCGCGACGGGTTTCGAGCTTCCCGTTACCGGACTCGACGCGAAGCTGCCGGCGCTGATCGTGAAGCTCACGGCGCGCGGCCCGGCGTATCTCACCGGCGGCGCCCAGGGACCCGAGGGAAGCCTCGCCTGCACTCTCTTCTTCGTCTGCGCCATCGCGCTCCTGGCGTGGAGCGCCAAACGGAGTCGCCATGCCGAAGGTCACGTCGCCTGAGAAGATCGCCGCATCGCTCACGGAGCTCTGGTCGCCCCGCGTCGTCGCCGAGGTCGACGATGCCTACGTCAAGGTCGCCAAGGTCCAGGGCTCTCTCGCGTGGCACAGCCACGACGACGAGGACGAGCTCTTCCTCGTCCTGAAGGGCCACCTGCGCATCGAGATGGACGGCACTTCCGTCGAGCTCGGCGAAGGCGAGCTGTTCGTCGTGCCCAAGGGCGTCCGGCACAACCCCGTGGCCGAGAGGGAGTGCCATCTCCTCCTCATCGAGCGGAAGTCGACGCTTCACACGGGCATGACGATCACCGACAAGACCCGCTCGGTGGCCGATCAGCTCCGTCCGGTGTGAGCGTTTCGCCCCGGACCGCACCCGGTGAGACACTGGCCCCCGCGTGCAGAAGAAAGAGCTCGCCGACGTTCTCCGGCGGATCGACGAGATCCGGTTCGACGAAGACTTTGACCTCGTCGTCGCCGTCCTGAACGGAGGCCGTGAGCCGGCGCGCCTCGTCGCCGAGAAGCTCGGCCTTCCCGTCGCCGGGCTCCGCGTCAACTTCCGCGACGAGAAGCACCGGCCCCGGCGAGCGGCCCCCGTCCTCCTCGCGCCGCCCGATTTCGACCTCCGCGGGAGGCGCGTCCTCGTCGTCGACGACCGTTCGCGAACGGGCGCCACTCTCGCCCTCGCCCGCGAGGTCCTGGGGGACGCCGCCGTCGTCCGCACCCTGGCCGTCAACGGCAAGGCCGACTACTTCCTCTTCGACGAGCCCTGTTTCGTCTTTCCTTGGGCGCCCGGGGGCCCCGGGCCGAACCTTCGAGGGGACTCCTGAGCCAGGGACGAGAGCGACCCGGAGAGGCGCGCCGCCATCGTCCCAGGTTCCCGGATTCTCGCGCCGAAGTCCCAGCCAGATCGGTGCATTTCGTGGTCGACGTCTGGATGGGCAACGCCCATCTCTATTCAAGACCGAGTCGGCTCTGGTTGCGGTAGGAGGTCGTCGTGGGAGAAGACCCGACGGTGAAGCCGTATTCCGACCACCTGGCAACGAAGGCCCTGCTCGACACCGTAGAGCCGCGCTGCCACCTTGCGCAGACCTTCAAGGTGCACTACCCGAACATCGTCGAGACCGACCGCCAAGTGACGTTCGCGCGGCAGATGGACCGGGCCATCCAGGACGCGAAGATGACCGCGATCACCGGGATACTGAGCCTCGACGTCGGGTTCGCCCTCTCGGCGGTCCGCAGCCTGGGCCCCACCGCGCGATCCCTTGCGCGCACCCGCGAGCTGATCGCCCGGATGCCGCCGCCGACCGGCGTCTTATCGAGCGTGGTGCAGTGGGCGATTCGCGTGCCGAGCCCGGGGCCGCTGCACGCATTCGCCGTAGACACCCCTATCAGGACGCCCGGAATCACTCCGAACGCAGGACCTCGACAGGGTTCAGCCGTGCCGCACGAGAAGCTGGGATGAGGCAGGCGACGAGGGCCACGAAGCCGAAGGTGAGGCTGGCCAGGGCCAGGAAGAGAGGGTCGGTGGCGGAGACACCGTAGACCTGGCTCTCCAGCACACGCCCCACGACCACGGTCATCAGGACGCCGGTGCCGAGCCCGAGCGCCGTGAGCAGCAGGCCCCTCCGGGCGATTTCCCAGACCACCTGCCAGTCCTGCCCCCCCAGGGCCTTTCGGATCCCGATCTCCCGCGTGCGCTGGGAGACGGAGAAAGCCATCAGCCCGTAGATCCCCGCCGCCGCAAGGCTGAGAGCGATACCCGCCAGCAGGCCCATCAGAGTCGCCTGGCTTCTCGAGGTCTCCAGGGTCGTGTCCAGCGCCGCCTGGAGCGTCTCGATGCCGGTGAGGGGCAGGTCCGGGTCGACCCCTTTCAGACAGGCGCGGATGGCGGGGACGAGCGCCATCGGATTCCCTTCGGCCCGCACGACGACCCTGGAAGAGGCTCCCCAGAAGAAACCGCGGGAAGGCCAGTAGATCGTCTCCAGGTTGCGGTCCACAGCAGGTCCCTCGTGACGGACGTCCTCCACGACGCCCACGACCCGGAACGTGGTGCCCGCCTCGTCGAACATGTACTTGAAGATCGGCTTCCCGAGGGGGTCCTCGCCTGGCCAGCAACGCGCCGCGAGGGAACGGCTGACCATGACGTTGAGCGGGCGCTCGACGCAATCCGAGTCCACGAAATCCCTCCCCGACAGGACGGTCTGGCCGAGTGCCTCGAAGCAGCGAGGACTCACGGAGCGATAGTGGGCCGAGAGCTTCTCCGCCTCGCGTCCCGGCAGGATGAAGTCCCCGCTCGCGCTGTTGCTGCCCATGGGAGTCGCGCTCGCGGAGCCGACGACCTTCACGCCCGGCAGCTCCGAGAGGCCGCCGACGATCCGGCGCAGGTACGCCTCCTGCTGGGCGTCGTCGGTGAGCTTGAGGGGGTTCGGCCTCACTGTGAACGCCAGGGCGTGCTCCGCCTTGAATCCCATCGGGGCCTGCTGCAGGTTGCGCAGGCTCTGCCAGAGAGCACCGAAGCTCACGAGGAGTGCGAGTGTGAGGGCCACCTGGACGGTCACGAGGATGCTCCGCAGCCAGCCCTCGGAGCGCCCACCGGTGCCCCGGTTCCCTTCCGCCAGGCTCTGGGAGAGCTTCAACTGCGAGAAGAACAGGGCGGGGACGAGACCGGAGATCAGGGCGGTCACGATCGACACGGACAGGGTGAAGCACAACACCCTGGAATCCAGTCCGTAGGCCTCCTGCAGCTCCACGGGAACGTACGGACGCAGGAGACCGCTCAGGCCCCACGCCACGAGCAGCCCCAGGCTGCCGCCTGCTGCCGACAGCACGACGCCGTCGGCAAGGAACGGCCGGAGCACCTCTTTCCACCCGCCGCCGAGCGCTCTGCGCAGCGCCATCTCGCGCTGGCGGGCGGCGGCCCGGGCAGTCATCAGGCTGGCCAGGTTCGCGCAGGCGATCACCAGAACGAAGGCTCCGGTGAGGAGCAGGAACCCGGACGTGGCACGCCGGTCGCCGTAGAGGTACTCCCACAGCCTCGTCGTACCGATCCCCCATTCCCTGGCGTCCGGGAATTCCGTCTGAAGAGCTCTTGCCAGGCTCTCCATCGCCGCCCTCGCCTGTTCCAGTGAAACACCCGGCCGGAGGCGCGCGATCGCCCGAAAGGCGAGAGTCCCCCTGGCTTCCTGCAGCTCTTCGGCTGTAGGCGCTTCCGGTACGAACAGCTCGGGCCGATCCTGCCACGCGAAGTCCGGCGGCATCACGCCCACGACGACGCGGCCCTTGCCGTCCACGGTGACGCTGCGTCCCAGGATGGAGGAATCTCCGCCGCAACGCTGCATCCAGAAGCGATGCGAGAGGACGACGGTGCCGGCGCCTCGCTCGTCCACCGGCTGCAGCGTCCTTCCCAGCGCGGCTCGAACGCCGAGCACCTCGAAGAAGGAGCCCGTGACCCTCATGGCCACGACCCGTTCTGCCTCCCCCATTCCGGTCAGCGTCGAGCCCCTGAGCTGGTACGCCGCCACGCCCGAGAAGACCTGCTGCCGTTCCTGGATGTCCCGGTAGCAGGCCGCCGAAAGCGACAGGTAGCGCAATCCCGGGAAGTGCCTTTTCGGGTCCGCGGTATGGAGGGTGACCAACCGCTCCGGGTCAGCGAACGGAATGGGTTTGAGGAAGAGGGTCTGAAGCACCGAGAAGACGGCCGTGCTCGCGCCGATGCCCAGGGCCAGAGTGAGAACGGCCACGACGGTGAAGCCTGGCGTGCGCAGCAGCCCGCGAAGAGCCTGCCGGAGGTCCTGATGAAAGCTCATGGTCGACTCCATCTGACGGGTCGCAAGGCGAGTGCCATCTCGTCGGTCCTCACAGAGACGGACGTGTCGACGAATTGGTTACGGAAAGCGTCCCCGTCCCGGGAATGCCAGTCCCATCCCCGGGACGACAACCAGAGCGGTCAGCCTCCAGCCTTGCGGTTCGCGCTTCCCTCGGCGGAGTCCTTCGGGGGCTTCCATCCGTCGAACAGGTCGCGCAGCCCTTCGACGAGGGCGTTGGCGGGAACGTGCCCGGCGCCCCGGAGGACGGCGAGGCGACACGTCAGCCCGGCGGGAGCCGAGGTGGCGATCACCTCCTTCAGCGCACCGTTCTGGCTGATCACCGTGGGGAAATCGTTCTCCCCCATGACCAGTGAGAGCTGCCGCCTCCCGCCCTTGAACTCGCGGGTCTCTCCGAGGAAAGTCGATTCGATCCTCCCGGCCTCGACCGGGAGAGGCAGGGTCGACGGATCGGCGCAGAGCGCGGCTCGCGACGAGCAGACCGCGAGGAAGACGAGCAGGCGAAGACGCGGCACGATCATGGGTTCTCCTTCGTGCGGGGCTACCCCAGGATCTTCCGCAGCGCCTCGCGATACTGCTGGCCAACCGGGACCTTCATTCCGCTCCGGGTCAGGAGGATCCAGGCCCCTTTCGACACGGTCTGGGCTTCACGGACGTGGTCCAGGTTGACGATCCAGGAGCGGTGGGTGCGCAGGAACCGGCACGGGTCGACCCGGCCTTCGGTCGCCGAGAGACTGCTTCAAAGGAGGTAGCTCGCGCGGTCGCAGTGGAGGGAGAAGTAGTTCCCCGTCGCCTCGAGAGCGTGGATCCCCGCCGTGGGAACCAGGATGTGGCGCACCTGCTCCCTCACGACGAGGTGCGGCCGAACGGCCTGTCGGCGTCCGTGCAGATCGAGCCTCGCCTGGATGCGCTGGTCGGGGTCACTCTGGTTCTGTGGCTTCAGGTACTCCCGTACACGGTCCAACGATTCCGAGAAGCGCCCCGGATCGATGGGTTTCGTGAGGTAGTCGAGCGCGTGCAGGCGGAAGGCCTCCACGGCGAACTGATCGAAGGCCGTGACGAAGACGATCGGCTCCTCGCCGGCCACGACCGGGCACGCGAGGGCCAGGAGAACGACGAGGAGCGTGGCCACGAGAGCCTTCCTTCGCATCGAGAGCCTCCTCCGGGGAACCGCTCCAACCTCGCAGCAGCCCCCTGAACGAAGGGGACGACGGGGCTCTCCGACTGGATTCGCCACGCGGTCTCGACGTTGGAGAGGTGCTGCTGCCTCGCTCCCGGGAGCCCCGCTTCCCGGCTCGCCGGCGGGAAGGCTTTCTCGAACGGGAGGCGATCCTGCGTGGAGGCCAGCGACTGCCCTTCGGTGCGCGCCTTCGCCACGGCGTTCCAGACGCCACGAAGGTACGCCACCTGGCCGCGAAACTCGTCGCCGGTCATCGCGTCGCCGTGGCCCGAGAGCACCCGCTTCACCCCGCCCCCCTCCGAGAGCAGGCTGTCGAGGACCTGGAACCAGCGAGGACGTCGCTCGCGGGACTCTGGAACGAAGGAAACCAGTCGCGCGAGAAGAGGTCGCCGACGAGAAGAAGCTCGAACTGGGGAACGTGGACGAGGACGTCCGATTCCGTGTGGTCTCTTCCGAAGGTGACGAGGTTGAGCGTCAGGTCCCCGAGGTCGAGGGTCATCCGGTCGTTGAAGAGGATGCGGGGCCGGGTCGGGACGAACCGGCCGCTCCGGACGTCGTCGACGAGGATTCCGTTCTCGACCTTCTGCTCGCGGAGGCGCGCCTCCTCTTTCGAGCCGGGAGCCGCCTTCTTCAGGTCCTCCTCGAGCCCGGCCTGGTAGCCGGCGCGGCTCTGCAGGAACGCCTGGAGGGCGAATGGTGAGCCGTACCACCGCGACATCTCCCGGACGGCGTTCTGGTGCCCGACGATGGGGACGTCGGCGAAGGCCTGGTTGCCGCCGATGTGGTCGAAGTGAACGTGGGTGTTGACGACGTACGCGAAGTCCTTCCGGCCGAGCTCGCGCTCGATGGCCGCCCGCAGCGCGGCCGCTCGCGACGGAAGAACGCCCGTGTCGACGACGACGAGCCCGCGGCGCGACGCCAGGACGACCACGTTCGTCGTCGCCTCCCGGCCGATCTGGAAGAGCGTGGCGCTGCTTCCGAGCGACACGACGCGGAACTCGTCCTCAGCCGCGCTCGCCCGGGGCGCCAGCGCCAGCAGGCCGATCGCGACGGAGACGAGCCGGTTCTTCGACATGAATCCTCCTCCTGTTCGCGGGGACGAGCCGCGGGCCTCAGTCTTCCCTCAGCGCGACCGACGGCTCGAGGAGCGCGGCGCGACGGGCCGGGACGAGCAGCGCGACGAAGGTGACCGAGGCGAGCACCAGGGTGACGCCTCCGAGAACCCAGGGATCAGCGGCGTCGATTTCAGCGAGAACGGTCTTGAGGAGCTGTCCCAGCGCCACCGCTCCGAGAAGGCCGAGGACGAGCGCGAGGAGGGCGAGCCGGGCCCCCTGGCCGAGGACCAGCCGATAGAGGTTCCCGGGAGTGGCGCCCATCGAGAGCCTTATGCCGAACTCGCGGCTTCGGCGCGCGGTGGAATGAGCGAACAGGCCGTAGATTCCTACCGCCGCGAGAAAGAGGGTGACGCCGCCGAGGAAACCGAGGACCTGCGCGAGGATGACGAGCGGGAACCGGGCGCCGCGCTGGAACGACGCCAGGTCGCGCACGTACCCCATGGGGAGCGTGGGGGCCAGCTCCGACAGGACCGCCCGGAGCGGCGCGACCAGGGCCGCTGGCGAGTTCTTCCCGCGCACGTGGAGGACCGCACTGCTCATCGGGACCTGGGCAAAAGGCTGGTAGAGAGTGAAGCCCCTGTCCGAGCCGAAGGGCTCGTAGGTGATGGCGCGCACGACGCCGACGACGACCGTCGAGCCGTCGCCGAGTCGGACCCGCCTGCCGACACCGCTCTGGCCGGGCCAGAAGCGCTTCACAAAGCGGTCGTCGACGATGGCCACGGTTTCGGAGCCGGAGACGTCCCGCTCGTCGAACTCCCGTCCCGAAAGGAGGGGGACGCCCAGCGTCTGGAAGTACCCCGGGGAGACGACGTTCCAGTCGGCCTTCGGGCTCTCGCCCTTCTCGAAGGTGTGTCCCTCGGGCTCCACCTCGCTCGACCAGAAACCCCCGAAGTCGAGCGGGACGCGGAAGCCGACGGCGGCAGACTCCACGCCGGGAAGCTCTCGTGCCCGCAGGAGGAGGTCGCCGACGAGCCGCGGGCGCTGGGCCGGGGGGAGGTCTGAGGCGCCGAAGTCGAGCCCGACGACGAGCTGGTTGCGCAGCTCGAAGCCCGTCGGGCTGCCGCGGAGGGCGATCATCGTCCGGACGACCTGGCCGGTCACGGCGAGGAGGAGCGTCGCCAGCGCGAGCTCCCCCACGAGAAGCGTCGACATCAGCCTGCGGTGCCCGACACCGAGGGAGCCCTTCGGCCCGCCTTCCTTCATCGCGGGTCCGAGCTGCACGTTCGAGGAGAAGAGCGCGGGCAAGAGGCTGACGAGGAGGGCGGTCAGCAGGGAGAGGAGCGCGCCGAAGAGGAGCGCGCCCCCGTCGAGCCGGGGCTCGAGGAGGACGGGATAGTGCGTGACCGGCAAGAATCCGAGGAGGAGACGCTGGCTCGCCCACGCTGCCAGGACGCCGAGCAGGCCTCCCGCCACGCCGAGCGGGAGCCCTTCCAGGAGGATCTGGAGGAGGAGGCGCCCCCGCGATCCGCCGAGGGCCATCCGGATGGCGAACTCCCCCTTCCGCTCCGCACCCCGGGCCAGCAACAGGCTGGCCACGTTGCTGCAGGCGACGAGGAAGAGAAACGCCGCGGCGACGAAGAGGACGAACATGGGAACGCGCAGGACCGACTGCATCCCGTGGCGGTTCGAGGTGATGGGGAGGACGAAGGCCTCCCACGATTCGTCCCGGTCCGTCCTCTGCCGGGCCAGCGCCCTCGACAGGCTCTGGATGCGGTCGGACGCCTGCTTCAGGCCGACTCCCGGCTTCAGGCGGGCGAAGACGTCGTTGCCGCCGTTGGGCGTGCGCGAGGCCCGGTTGTTCTTCGTGACCTCGATGTACGGCTCGAGGGGGACGAAGGCGTCCATCCGGATTCCGCTCATCGCGCCGTGGAACCCCGCCGGAGCCACGCCGACGATGGTGCACGGCTTGCCCTGCAGGAGGACGGACCGGCCCACGACCCCGGGGTCCGACGCGAAACGCCGCTCCCAGTAGGCGTGAGAGAGGACGGCCACCAGCGGCTGGCCGGTCCGTCCGTCCGACGGGGAGAGAAGACGGCCAAGCGCGGGCCGGAGCCGGAACGTGCCGAAGAAGTCGCCGGTGACGACCTGGGTCCAGGCGCTTTCGGCCCGCTCGTTCACGCGAAGGCCGAGCGGGAGCATGTCGAACCCGCAGGAGCTTTCGAAGACGTCGGCGTCACGCCGAAGCGCGACGTAGTCCTCGGTGTCGATCGAGCCGGGGCCTCTCGAGTCCCTGCCGTCGACGCAGACGAGGCTCCCCGAGTCGGGGACCCCCGGCACCGGGTTGAGCACCGTGCTGCGCATCCACGCGAAGATCGTGACGTTGACACCGATTCCGAGGCCCAGGCAGAGGACCGCAACGAGGGTGAGGAAGGGCCTCTGGCGCGCGAGGCGGAGCGCGAATCGAAGATCGTGGAACATGGGGCTTCCTCGGGATCAGGATGGGACGCTGGGAACGAGGGGTAGCCGCAGAACGACCCTGGCGCCCGGTGCGTCTTCGCGGTTCGCGAGCTCGACGGTTCCGCCGTGCCCCTCCGCGATCTGCCGGCTGAGGACGAGCCCGATGCCCGTGCCGGCCGGTTTCGTGCTGAAGAGCGGAACGAAGAGGTTGCCCCCTTCCGGGAGGCCCGGACCGCCGTCCTCGATCCAGAGCTCGAGCCAGGGGGGCGTCGCGCGCCACCCCATCCGGACCTCTCCCGCGGTTTCCAGCGCCGCGTCGACGGCGTTGCGCGTCAGGTTGATCAGGGCCTGCGACAGCTGGTCTTCGTCCGCCTCGATCGGGAGCTCCGGCCCGTCCACGACCTGCACGACCATCCGCTGCTCGAGGGCCGCAATCCGCTTCACGAGGGGAGAGATCGCGACACGCTGGAGACTTGGCTCGGGGAGCCTGGCGAGGCGCGTGTAGGCCTCCATGAAGCTCCCAAGTCCTCGGGCGCGGGAAGCGATGATGCCGAGGCCCTGTCGGGCGTCGTCCATCCAGTCGCCCCCCTGCTGCTCGATGATCTTCGAGAGGCTCTCCGACAGCGATCGGATGGGCGCCAGCGAGTTGTTGATCTCGTGTCCCAGGACCCGCACGAGCTTCTGCCAGGCCCGCCGCTCCTCGTCGCGGAGGGGACGCGTCAGGTCCGATATTACGAGGAGCTCGTGCGGCAGACCGCCCTGGCGGAAGGGCCCGCGCCGGAGCTCGAATCGGCCCGCACGCCCGGCGAAGACCAGGTCCACGAGCCGCTCGCTCTTCCCCTCGAGAGCCTCCTTCAGCCCAACGTCGGCGGCGCTCATTCCGAGGAGCCGATCGCGGCTGATTCCCAGGAGCGTCTCTCCCGCGCGATTCACGAGGCGCAGCCGCTGCTCTCCGTCGAAGGCGAAAACCGCCACGTCGATCTCGGCCATCACGGCCCTGAGGAGGGCCGTGGCTTCCATCGTCCCGAGACGTTCCTGCAGGAGCAGCTCGGAGAGGCCGTTCAGCTCGAGGTAGACGCCGCCGAGGACGTTGTCCCCTTCCGGCAGCCTGGCCCGAAACGAGAAGTCGCCCTCCCGGATCGCGCCGAGGACGTTCGAGAGGGTCTGGAGCGGGCGGGCGACCCGTTGCCGCAGGACCTCGGAGATCCTCCACGTGCCCCAGAGAAGCACGAACGCAATGCCGACTCGCGCCGCTATCGGCCAGGCCGACGACCAGAGCAGAACGAACGCCACGACGATCGCAGGCAGCGCGGAAAGAAGAGCCAGCGCCTGGATGCGGCGATCGTGGCCCAGCTTCATCATGTCCCGGTGATCCCGAGCTTCTGCATCCGCCGGTAGATGGCGCTCCGGGAGAGGCCGAGCGCCACGCCGGCCTCGGTGGCGCTGCCGAACCGGGCGAGCGCCTTGCGGATGAGGTGGGCCTCCATCTCCTCGAGGCTCAGCTCGTCGAGGCTTCCCGCCCCGGCGCTGCGGGACGAAAGGAGGAGGTCCGAGGCGGCGACGCGGCTTCCCGTCGCCATCAGGACCGCCCTCTCGACGGCGTGGTCCAGCTCTCTCACGTTGCCCGGCCAGGGATGCTGCTCGAGCTGCCTGAGGGCCGCCTCCTCGAATCCGACGATCGCCTTCCTGTAGCGCGCCACGTGCTGGGCGAGGAAGACCGCCGCGAGGGGGCCGATGTCCTCCCGCCTCTCGCGAAGGGGCGGAACGAGGATCTCGATCGTGTTCAGCCGGAAGCGCAGGTCCTGCCGGAAACGACCGCCGGCGACCTCGGCGTCGAGGTCGGCGTTCGTGGCGCTCAGGACGCGCACGCTCGCCTTCAGCGTCCGGCTGCTCCCGACCCGCTCGAACTCCCCCGTCTCCAGGAGGCGCAGGAGCCGGGCCTGAAGGCTCGGGGGGGCGTTGCCGATCTCGTCGAGGAAGAGCGTCCCGCCGTCGGCCAGCTCGAAGCGGCCCACGCGGTCGGCCCTGGCGTCGGTGAAGGCGCCCTTCACGTGGCCGAAGAGCTCGCTCTCGAGCACGCCCTCGGAGAGCCCTCCCGCGTTCACGGTGAGGAAGGGGCGCGAGGCGCGCGACGAGGCCGCGTGCAGGAGGCGGGCGACGAGGCCCTTCCCGGTGCCGTTCTCGCCCGTGATGAGGACGGTGGCGTCGGAGGGGCCGATGCGCTGGATCAGGTTCAGGACGGGCTGCATCGCCCGGGACTCGGCCACGAGGGCCGGGAGCCCCTCTCCGCGGAGCAGGGCGTTCTCGGCCTCGAGACGGAACGACCGCCGAACGGCTGTGGAGAGCTCCAGCTGGGTCCGCAGCGTGGCCAGCAGCCGGACGTTCTCCCAGGGCTTCTGGATGAAGTCCTTCGCCCCCCGGCGCATCGCCTCGACCGCCAGCTCGATGCTGCCCCAGGCGGTCATGATCACCACGGGAACGGTCGGCGCCACCTTCTGGAGCCGCTCCAGGAGGTCCAGCCCCTCGCCGCCCGAGGTCGTGTCGCGGCCGTAGTTCATGTCGATGAGGACGAGGTCCGGCGGCTCGGCCTCCACGGCGGCGAGCGCGGCCGCCGGAGTCCCGGCGAGGGCCACCTTGAAGCCTTCCGACTTGAGCAGCAGGCGGAGGCTCTCCCGGATGTCGGACTGGTCGTCGGCGACGAGGATGCGTGCGGACATCCGGGAAGTATCCACGGGGCGCTATTCCTCCCGCAGCGCCAGCACCGGGTTCACGGTCACGGCGCGGAGCGCGGGGACGAGGGTGGAAAGCAGCGCCACCAGGGCGAGCGTGGTCGAGGCGATCACGAACGTCGCGGGATCCGCGGGAGTGACGCCGTACAGCTGGCTGGCGATGGCGTGGCCGAGGCCCCAGCCGGCGAGCAGCCCGAGGAGAAGGCCCGAAGCGACCATCCCAAGACCCTCCCCGAGAACGAGGCGAAGGACGTCCCCCACGCGGGCCCCGAGGGCCATGCGGACGCCGATCTCCCGCGTCCGGAACTCCACGAGCAGGCTCATGACTCCGTAGACGCCGACTCCCGCCAGGAAGAGCGCGAGAAGGCTGAAGCCCGCGGTGACCTTGACGATGATCCGGGGTCCGGCCTCGTTGACCTGGAGGAGCTCCTCGCCCGACCAGACGTTGGCCAGGGCCAGGCTCGGGTCCAGCTCCCGGATCGCCTGGCGCAGGGAGGGCGTGACGGCGTGAGGCGCGCCCTCCACCCGGAGGACGACGGACGCGGCGGCGATCCGGCCGCCCGTGTGGAGCGGGAAGTAGACCTCCGGGTCGACGGCTCTTCCGGGGTTGAACTGGCGGGTCCACCCCACGAGGCCGACGACGGTGAGCCAGGGGCCGCTTGCGCCTTCCAGGGAAATCCGCTTGCCGAGCGGATCCTGTCCCGGCCAGTGCTTCCGCGCCAGCGTGTCGCTCACGATGCAGACGCTGTCGGGATCCTCTCTCGTGAACCGTCGGCCCCCGAGCAGGGGAATGCCCATCGCCGGGAGGTAGTCCGGGCTCACCCAGCGCACCAGAGCCAGGTGCCGGGAGTTGTTGGGCAGGAGCTGGCCTTCCACGTCGTACCAGTAGCTTCCCCCCATGAACTGGGGCAGGTTGGTCGTGAGTGCCGCCGCCTTCACGCCGGGGAGGGCGGCCAGCTTGCCGAGCATCTGGTCGAGGAACGCCTGGGCGCTTTCCGGCGTGGAGTACTGGCCGGGAACGAACCGGAGCCGTGCCGTCAGGAGGTGGCGGGAGTCGAAACCCATCGGGGCTTCGTTGCTCCTGGCGAGGCTCCGGAGAAGGAGCCCGGACGTCACCACCAGGCAGGAAGCCAGCGCCACTTCGAAGACGACGAGAAGGCGGCGCAGCCGGTGATGCTCGCGCCCGGCGCCACCTCTCTCCCCGCCCTTGAGCGCGCTGGCGGGGTCGATGCGCGACACTTTCCAGGCCGGCAGGAGGCCGAAGACGAGGACGGCCAGGAGCGTGCTGGCGAGGCAGACGCCGAGCGCGCGGCCGTCCATCCCGAGGGTGATCGCGTCGGCGTACTGTTCGGGGACGATCGCCGGGAAGGCCGCCATGAGCCCCTTGCCGACGATCAGGGCCCCCAGGAATCCGAAGACTCCGAGGAGGGCGCTCTCGGTGAGCATCTGGGCCACGAGCTGGCCGCGCGCGGCGCCGAGCGCCACCCGGGTGGACATTTCCCTGCGGCGGCCGAGGCCGCTGGCCAGGAGCAGGCTGGCGACGTTGACGCAGGCGATGAGCATCACGACGAGCACCACGCCCTGGAGGAGGAGCATCTGCGCCGCCATCATCTGCGAGACCTCGTCCTTCATCGAGGTGACGCGGCCGGTGCGGCCCTGCTGGTCCGCGGGGTAGCGGGCGGCGAGGCTCGCCATGATCCCCTTCAGCTCCGCCTCGGCGGAGGACCGGCTGGCCCCGGGTCTGAGGCGGGCGAAGGCGCGGGCGTTGTGGTCGTTCCGGTTCTGCAGCTCCGTGGCGCTGAAGGCGATCGGGCGGAAGAGCGTCGGGTTGTCGATGGCGAAGACGAACGGGATGCGGACCTCCGGCCCCAGCACCCCGACGATCTCGTGCGACTCCCCGTTCAGGACGAGGCGCTTGCCGACGATTCCGGCGTCGGCGCCGAAGCTGCGCTTCCAGCCCGGGTAGCTCAGGATCGCCACCCTCGGCGCGCCGTCCCGGTCCTCCGCCTCGATGAAGGTCCTCCCCAGCATCGGCTTCACCCCCAGCATGGGAAAGAAGCTGGCGGAGACGCGCGCGAATTCCACCTGCGCGGGCTCGCCGGAGCCGGAGAGGTTCCCCGTCGTGCCGCGGACGGCGGCCACCGACTCGAGCTGCGTGGTGGTCTGCCGGATCTCCAGGAACGCGGGAGGCGAGGGGGCGAACCCGGCGTCGTTGCCGCTCTGCGTGGAGTCCCACTCGTAGAGGACGACGATCCGATCGGGCTCGCGGAAGGAGAACGCGTTCAGGAGAAGCCTGTCGACGAGGGAGAACGCCGCCGTGTTGGCGCCGATGCCGAGGGCCAGGGTCACGACCACCGCGACGGTGAAGCCGGGGCGCCTTGCGAGCCGGCGGAGTGCGACGGCGAGCTCACCGAGGAGGTTCTGCATACGGTCCTCAGGCCGTCTGCAGCTTTCCCGCCTCGGCTTCGCTCACGATCCTCCCGTCGAAGAGGTGGACCGTGCGGTCGGCGAAGTGGGTGAAGCGCTGGTCGTGGGTCACCATGCAGATCGTCGATCCGGCCCGGTGCAGCTCCTTGAGCAGCTCCATCACGGCGTCGCCGTTCGTGGAGTCGAGGTTGCCCGTCGGCTCGTCCGCCAGGAGGATGCTCGGACGCCCCGCCAGGGCCCTCGCCACCGCGACGCGCTGCTGCTGGCCCCCGCTCAGCTGGCTCGGCAGGTGCCCCGCCCGGTGGCTCATCCCAACCTGCTCCAGGCACTCCGTCGCCCGCTTGCGTCTCTCTCCGGCGGCCATCCCGCGGTAGACGAGCGGCAGCTCGACGTTCTCGAGGACGGTCAGGTCGCCGATCAGGTTGAAGCTCTGGAAGATGAAACCGATCTCCCGGTTCCGGATCCGCGCCCGCTCCGACAGCCTGAGTCCCGAGGCCGGCTTCGCGTTGAGGATGTACGTCCCGGCGGTGGGCGTGTCGAGGAGGCCGAGGATCGAGAGCAGCGTCGACTTGCCGCAGCCCGAGGGCCCGCCGATGGAGACGAACTCGCCCTGGCGGATCTCCAGGTGGACGTCGGAGAGGGCGTGGGTCTCGACCTCGTCCGTCGTGAAGACCTTTTCGAGCCCTTCGAGCTGGATGAGCGGCTGCCGCATGAAAGCTCCTTCAGAACGCGGTTCGTTCGTGGCGAGATACGAGGCTGGGGACCTGATCGTTACTTCGAAGCCCCGGTCGGCCCAACGCCAGTTCCGTGCCAGGAGGCGGGACGCGGAAAGCCGCTGTTCCTCGGGATATGCGCCCCCCTCCCGTCCCGTACGTGGGACGCGTCATCCCGGTTCCAGGAACGGGACCCGGAGGGGGACCGCGACTCCCGCGTACGCCGTTCGCGGCTCCGGCGGCCGCAGGCGTTGAATACGGATGAAGGAATGCTGGCCCGGCCCCCGGTAGACCCGATGAAGAGCCTTCTGGAAATCCCCGAGCCGGGCGGACGGAATGTCCACGAAGCGCTGGGGATTGACGTCGTAGAGGGGAAACGAGCTGCTCTGGACCTGGACCATGAGCCGGTGGCCCTTCCGGAACGTGTGACAGACATCCGGCAGGTCGAAGGCGACGCGCTCGACCCGCCCCGGAACGAAGGGCTCCGGCGTTTCCAGGCTGCCCCGGAACCTGCCGCGCAGGACGCTCTGGCGTACGAGCGCCTGGTAGCCGCCCATCCCGGTTCTCTCCGGCATGCCCCGATAGTCGGGCGTGTCGTCCGGGTAGACGTCGACGACCTTCACGACCCAGTCTGCATCCGTGCCCGTCGTCGAGACGAAAAGCTCCGCACCGACGGGGCCGACGGCCGTGACGTCCTCCGGAAGGGGTTCCGTTGCGAAGGTGAGAACGTCCGGCCGGCTCGCGGCGAAGCGCTGGTCCGCGGTCATGAACCGGTAGCTCCACTCACGTTCGATCCAGGGACTGAAGGGGACGGGCCTGGCGGGGTCGCTCGGGAACTCGTCGAAGGCGGCCTCGCCGGTCGGCGCGTCTGTGTCCAGGAGCCCGTTGCCACGGAAGTAGTACGCCGTCGGAAGAACGTCGACGGGCGGCCAGGCGGCGAGTGACCGCCACGTCGCGGTCCCCGTGTCGAACACGAGCGCTTCGGGCAGCCCGGGCGACTTCGCTCCCCGGAGATGGTGGTCGAAGAAGGCCAGCTCGACTTCGAGCCGAAAGAACCTGGCGGCCTCGGAGCTGTCCACGTCGACGTCTCCCAGCCGCTCCCCGTCCGAACGGGTCCAGCCGCCGTGGTACCAGGGACCCATGACGAGAGTGGAAGAGTTTCCCGGGCTGCCGCCGCTCGATCTCCGAGTAGGCGGCGACGGGCCCGTAGGGGTCCTCGGCGTCGAACCAGCCCCCCACCATCAGGACCGCGGCCGAGAGGTTCGAAAGGTGCGGCAGGACGTTGCGCGCCTTCCAGAACGCGTCGTAGGTCGTGTGGGTCATCAGGTCGTTCCAGAAGGGAACGCGATCCTTGAAGTACCGGGCGTTCCACGTCGAGAGGGGTCCGGCCTGCCGGAAGAAGGTGAAGAGGTCCGGACAGCCCAGATCCAGGACCGGTGGGACCTCCTTCTCGTCCGGTCCTTCGCGAACCACTCCGTTCGTGCGGAGCCAGTTCACCGCCATGAGGAGGTTCAGTGCGCCGTTCGTGTGCATGTCGTCGCCCCGGAACCAGTCGATGGGCGGGGCCTGCGGGGAGACGGCGACGAGGGCGGGATGCCGGCTGAGAGCCCCCATCAGGGCATAGAGCCCCGCGTAGGAGTTGCCTCGCATGCCGACGCGTCCGTTCTGGTGCGGGACGTTCTTCAGGAGCCACTCGATGGTGTCCCAGGCATCCGTGCTTTCGTCGATGCCGCCGCTCTCCCCGGGGTCGCGCAGCGGACGCATCGGGACGAAGGCGCCTTCGGAAAGGCGCGTGCCGCACGTCCTGGAAGACGAAGATCGTGCCCTCTTCGGCCATCTTCCACGCGATGCCGAAACCGGATCGCATCGTGGAGGGGTTGTAGGGGGGATTCCCGTACGGCGTCCGGTAGAGCATCACGGGGTGCTTCTTCGTCCTGTCGCGCGGGGCGTAGATCTGGGTGAAGAGCTTTACGCCGTCGCGCATCGGAATCCGAAGCGTCTGCTTCTCGTAGTTCTCGAGCAGGAAGAGGAACCGGGCCCCCTCCTGATTCTTCGGATTCAGCTCCACCGACCGGCGGTAGTGCTCGATGGACCGGTCGCGCTGTCCGGCGTGCATGCACGCCTCGGCGAGGCTGTCGTGGGGGCCCCAGTGTTCCGGGGTGTTCTCGACGTTCAGGCGGAACACCTCGATGGCCTCGGCATACCGCCCCAGGCTGTCGAGCCTGTAGCCGAACCGGTTCAGCTCCTGGTCCCAGGGCAGGGCGCGAAAGCCCTCCGGGTCACGACGTCTGAGCTCCCGGTAGAGCTCGATGGCTGCGGGGACCCCGGCCTGCCCGGCCCGCTCCCAGAGCCGGGCGGAGAGAGCCACGGGCGAGTCCTTCGTCCGGACCTCCTCCGCCCTCAGAGGACCCGGAACGAAAAGGGCCAGGAGCTGGCCCACGGCCAGAACGCAGGCGGACGCCCGGACGACGCAGAGACTCCGGGACCGGGGGATGAACGGCACGCACGCCATGGGTCACTTCGACCGGGCGAGACGCAGACCGATGTCTTCGCGGCCGCCCGGGTCGTAGTCGAAGCGCATCGCCGAGCGACAGCCCCTGAGCTCGTAGTGACTCGACCCACCTCGCCACGTGCGGGAAGCGCCGGTGGCCGGCCCGATCGGGTCCGTCTGGGGCGCCGGGGAGTAGCTTCCATACCAGTCCTCGCACCACTCCCAGACGTTCCCGTGAACGTCGTAGAGCCCGTACGGGTTCGGCTGTTTGCCCCCCACGGGCTGCGGCATCCGGGCTCCCGCGTTCGCGCACCACCACATGTGCGGCTCCGCCTGTGCGCTCAACCCGCAGTTGTAGTCGTCCCCGTCCAGGGCATCGCCGAAGGAGAACCGTGTCTGTCCCCCGCCTCGCGCAGCCCGCTCCCACTCAGCCTCCGTCGGCAGCCGGTACTTCCCGGCCCCCGCCTGCCCCGTCGCGGCGATGTGCGCGTTCAGCTTCTCGATGAAACCACCGACGCCGCGAGCATTCGCCCACGAGACCGAGTCCACCGGGCAGTCATCCCCGCAGGCCACGTTGGCGCTCGGGTTCGTTCCCATCAGCGCCTTCCACTGCCCCTGCGTCACCTCGTACCTCCCGAGGTAGTAGTCCGACGTGAGCGTCACCTGGTGGAGCGTCTCCCCGTTCTCCCGGCTCCTCTCGCTCACCGGCGACCCCATCTGGAACGTCCCTGCCGGCACCCTGATCATCACGAGCGGCACCCCGCCCGGCAGCGTTACCGTGACCTCGTTCCCTTCCTCGCCGCTTCCTTCGGAGTCTGCCGTCGCGACGATGGCGAAGGGGTCTCCGGACGCGTTGTGGATCACCGAGGCGTACGCGAGGAGCGGCTGGTCGCTCCGAAACTCCATCCAGAGGTTCGCATCCGTCGTCCCCGCGGCCCCCGGGACGCTCGAGAGCTCCACCTGCCGGAACCCGTTCGCCGCGATCGAATCGATCGTCAGGGTCCCGACGAGCGATCCGTCCCCGCGCCTCAGGTTCGCCCGGACCGCCGTGCCCGCCTCGCCGGGGTTCATGAACACCACGTTCGTCCGGTATCCGCTTCCCGCCGAGGCGCTCAGCGCCAGCTGCCCCAGCGCCCCCGCCTTCAGCGCCTGCGAGGCCGCGATTCCCGGCAGCCACAGCCCCGCCGTCGAGCCGTTGCCGCAGGCGTTGACGTTGTTCACGCTCGACGACACGACGATCGGGCCGGACGACTGGAACCGGATCGGCCCGTAGGAGCCGAGCGGTCGCCCGAAGAGCGAGAGCAGCACGTTGTCGAACGAGGCCTGATTGCGGGCGGCAACCTCGAACGGACCTGCCGCGTAGGTCTCCCTGTTCGACTGGTCGTAGAACGTTCCCGCGATCGTCACGGGAGCCGTTCCGAGGTTCAGGATCCGAACGTCCGAGTGGAACTCCGCCCCGTTCGCGCCGCCGCTGTACGCCGACGACGGCAGGATCCAGCTTCCGGACTGGGCGTCCGCCCGTGTCGCGAGGGCTCCCGGACAGAAGAGGAAGCCGGTGACCACGACGACGCCGAGACGCCGAACGCCGTCTCCGCCGGGAGCCTCGCTTCGTACGGAGCCGGTCCGTCTCTTGTTCATCGCCATCTCCTTCAGATGCCGCCGATCATTTCGGCGGACCTTCCTGGAGACGGGCCGTCTTGCGCATCTCCTCGAGAAACCCGGCCTCGACCCAGAAGGCGGCGTTCTCGCCCGTCCGGCTGCTGAGGAAGAAGAGGTACCGGCCGTCGGCGGAGACCTGCGGGCAGAGCTCGTAGGCCCGGGTGTTGATGCCGGGTCCGAGGGACAGCGGCTCGGTCCAGCCTCCGTCCTTCCGGAGGAAGCTGACGTAGAGATCCAGGTCGCGGCTGAAGAGGAGATAGGTCCCGTCGGGAGCGATGAAGGGCTCCCCCTCGGCCTGCGCCGTGTTGATCGGTGCCCCGAGGTTCACGGGAGCCCGATGGCGGCCGCCCTCGAAACGGGAGACCCAGATGTCTCCGCCTCCCTTCCCCCTTGGATCGTGGGATCCGAAATAGGCGGACCCTGCCCTGTCGACGGAGAACTGCCAGTGCATCTCCACCGCGTTCACTTCGCTTCCGAGGGGGCGGGGCTCGGACCAGCCGGAGGCGGTCCGGTCCACGAACCAGATGTTCTCGTAGCCGGGCTTGCGATGCCCGGGGATCGGCCTCGTGGAGAGGAAGTAGAGCCGCTTTCCGTCGGGAGAGAAGAAGGGGACGTCGTCGCGGTGGGCGCCCGAGAACGAGGCCTTCTCGGGCGCCGTCCACTGGCCGTTCACGCGCTTCATCGAGAGAAGCGCAGGCGACTTCGGATCCATCGGTGACCAGTAGGCTTCGCTGCCGTCCGGCGAGAAGGCCACGGTGCTGTGCAGGCCCCGGATGGACGAGACGATCCCCTGCGCGAAGACCTTCGGCGTCCTGCCCGGAAGGGCCTGGCCCGCGTAGTCGCCCTTGAGGACCGGAAACTGGACGGGACCCGGATCCGCTTTGCGGGCGAGGAGCAGGGACTTCAGCGCGGCGTGGCCGCCCTCCTCCGCGACGTTCAGGGGAGACTGGCCCATGACGTTCCGGGCGTTCGGGTCCGCCCCCTTCTCGAGCAGCGTCTTCAGGGCAGCTTCTCTCCCTTCCAGCGCGGCGTAGTGGGCGGGAGTCCACCCGTAGCGGTCCTTTGCCCCCACGTCCAGCCCCTTGTCGATCAGGTCGGCGAGGATCTCCGCCGATCCGCCGGCCGCCGCGTCGTGCAGGAGCGTTCCCTCCTTGCCGTTGGGTCGGGTCGGGTCCGCGCCCTGGGCGACCAGGAGCCTGAAGAGGCGGGTCAGCCCTCCTTCCGCGGAGAAGGAGAGCATCTGGCTCGCGGCCCGCTCTTCGGTCGGGACGGGCGCCTTGTTGTCCAGCAGGACGTCCACCACGTTCGCGGTGCCCCGCCATGCGGCCAGCTCGAGGGCGTCGCTTCCGGAGTCGTCCCTGGACCGCACATCCGCCCCGGCGGCCAGGAGCAGGCGGGCCACCTCGGGCCCGCCCTTCTCCCGCGCGCCGAGCACGAGAGGCGTCCGTCCCCTGTCGTCGCGGGCCTCGAGGGCGGCCCCATGCTTCACGAGGGCCTTGACGGCGGCCGTCGCCCCGGCCACGGCGGCGAGGTGGAGGGGCGTCTTCTTCTTGTAGTTCGCGTGGTCGATACGCGCTCCGTGCTCGCACATGTAGGCGACGACCTCCCCGTGGTTGGCCGCGGCGGCCTCGTGCAGCGCCGTGTCGGAGTGGCCGTCGGCGGCGTTGACGTCCGCCCCCTTTTCCACGAGGCAACGAACGGCTTCGAGATGTCCACCCAGGGCGGCCCACTGCAAGGGGGAGTTGCCCGCAGCGTCCTTCGCATTCGCCAGCCCGGCATCTTCTGCGAGGAGGCGGCAGACCGCGGCTGCATCGCCCTTCTGCGCCGCCACGTGGACCGGCCCTGCGTGCGCGGGGAGGGAGAGCAGCAGGAGGCAGACGGACGCCCGGACGAGCGGCCGCAGCACGAGGAGCCTCGCGTGGCCGGAAGGGGTCCGGAACCGTGTGGTGAATGGCATGGACACTCCTTTGGTACGGATTGCTCGAAGCACGGATGGCTTCGTCACTTCAACCGGATGCGGTCGGCGGCGTCCCAGGCCGAGGTGTCGCTGAGGACGATCTGGTCACCCGGCTTCAACCCCTCGACGATCTCGATGGCGGAGACGGAGCCGCGACCCAGCTTCACGCTCACGCGGCTGGCCTCCCTGCCGTCCGGGCTCAGCCGGAAGACGCTCATGCTCCCGTGCGCCTGCGCCTGGACGGGCCTCCCCACGAAGAGACCGTCGTCGGCCCGGTCGAGCTCGATGATTCCCTCGACGCTCAGGTCGGGACGAACCCCCTTCGGCAGGTCTCCTTCGAGACTCGCGTCCACCGTGACCGTCCCGTTCAGCACGGCCGGATCGATCCGGACGACCCTTCCCTTCACGATGCCGTTGCGCGTGTCGACGTCGACGGGCTGGCCGATCAGGATGTCCTTCGCCTGCGTCTCGCTCACGCGGAGCTCGGCCTTCAGGGGCAACGGCCTCGCAACCTTCGCGAGGCTCGCGCCAGAGGCCAGCTGCTGCCCCACCTGGACGAGCACCTGCTGGAGGATGCCCGTCATCCCTGCCCGGACCCGCAGCGACGCCACCTGCTCCTGCTTGAGGGCGTAGAGAGCCCTGGCCTGCTCCAGCCTGGCCCGGGCCGGCGCCACCTTTCCGCCCGTGCTCTCGAAGAGGCCCGCACGGGCCTCTTCCGCCGCCAGGCGACCCGTGACCTCCTCGGCCCTGACCTCGGCCCGGAGGACATCGAGGTCGCTCTGGAGGCCCTCCTTGCGGAGGCGCTCGGAGGCCAGGAGCGTGGCCCGCGCTTCCCTCGCGTTGGCCCGGGTCGAGTCGAGAGTGGCGCGCTGGTTGAGCCTGTCGACCTCGTAGTCGGCCTCGGCCCGGCGCATCTGCCAGAGGGCATCGACGGTCGCCTGCTGCAGCTCGGGGGACGAGAGCTCGGCGATGACGCTCTCCTCCGTGACGGGCGTGCCCGGGAAGAGGAGGACCCGCTCCACCTTGCAGGCCACCTGGGCCGTGATCATCCGGACGTCCACGGGGACGAGGGTGCCGGTGCCCCGCACCTGGAACACCATCGCGCCGCGCTTCACCGTGTCGACGAGGACGCTCTCCCGCTCCACGGCGGGCGCCGCAGGCTTCAGGCGGGAAAGCCCCCAGAAGAGAAGGCCCGTGACGAGGGCCAGCCCCGCTCCTACGTAGTACTTCCGGCGGGTCGGTTTCGCCTGTCGCGGTATGTCCACTGCATCGCCTCGGTCCGCCCAATGCCAATCCCGTGCCGTGCGCCGGCAGCGGGAAAAGGCCGTCTCCGCGCGAATGGGCCGGACTCCGCGTCCCAGTCCCGGGACGGACCGTCCCGGATGCAGGAACCGGGTCGACGATCGTCACTCGCTCACTTCAGCTTCGCGATCTCCCCGTGGATTCGCTCCTTCTGGACCTCGTCCTCGGTCAACGAGAGCGCCTTCTCGTAGTTCGCCACGGCCTTCTTCTTGTCTCCCGCCGTGGCCCAGCCGTCGACGAGCGAGTCCCACGCGTTCCACGATTCGGGGTGGTCCTTCGTGTTCTTCTCGAAGACGCGGATCGCCTCGTCCGCCTTCTTCTGGCCGAGGATCTGCGCCTCCACCCGGAGCTCGTGGAACGCCACTAATCGAACGACCCGCTCCTCTTCGTCTGCCCTCCCGAGGAGCGCGACGTCCGCATCACGGTCAGCCAGGTCCATACCCACAAGATCCGCGGAGCGGACATCCTGATCGTCGCCGAGAAGAACGCCGAGCTGGCGCTCGCCGCCGAGGGCGGGCGGCGACGACCGCGCTACTGGTCGATGGTCGTCGAGGTGCCGGCGTCGGGCGACCCGGCCCTCTTCGTCTTCGCCGCCAGCGTCATCCTCCAGCGCCTCGCGTTCCGGATGTCGGTGAAGAAGATGGAGTACCTCGACCGCCTCCGGGTCGCGGAACGCGGCGTCCATCCCGACGCTCCCAAGAACGTCTCCAAGTCGATCACCGTGGACTGAAGGCGGGTTCGTCGGCGTCGGCCGCGGGATGCCCCGAGCGCCGGCCGCGCGGTCTGGCCCCATCGCGGTAGAGCCCACTCTCATTCATTCCGCGGAACGCGGGAACGGAAGCCTCATGAGCTCGACCACGACTCCCCCGCGCAGCCGCCTCTCCCCGAGGCTCCGTCCGGCTTCGCTGCTCCTCGGCGCGCTCGTCGCACTGGTCCCGGCGACCCGGGCCTGGTCGGCCGGCCGGATTCGGCCCCGAAGCCCGCCACTTCCTGGAAGAACGCCCAGACGACCCCGAGGAGCTCGCCCGGGTCCGGAAGTCCGCAGGCACCGAGAAGCCGGCCATCTTTCCATGTCGGATTCGCGTCCTCTTCGTCCAGGCGCATCCCAGGGTCGCTGTTCGCCGAGGCCGGGAGCGAACCAGGCGGGGCTCGACGCGCTCAGGAAGGCCGTCTCCGGTCTCCCGAAAACGAAGCCGATCGTCCTCTACTGCGGCTGCTGCCCCTGGGAACGCTGCCCGAACATGGAGCAGCCCTGGAGGATGCTCGTGGCGGCCGGATTCTCGAGCGTGAAAGTCCTCTACGTGCCGAAGAACTTCGGGCAGGACTGGGTCCAGAAGGGCTACCCGACGGAATCGGGTGAACCGAGCCGTGGCTGACGCCGTCGCCCGGCCGACCCTCGTCCTCTGCGCCGCGGCGC
>JADKBZ010000001.1 GCA_016714815.1 Holophagales bacterium | reverse complement strand
TGAGTATTTCGCGGGCGGTCGTGGCGTCGACGAAGACCGAGGGGCTGTGCCCCCCCATCCCGCCCGTGTTCGGGCCGCGATCGCCGTCGAAGACCCTCTTGTAGTCCTTCGCGGTGGCGAGGGGGATCGCCCGCTCGCCGTCGCAGAGGACCATGAAGCTGACCTCGTCCCCCGTGACGTAACGCTCGATCAGGACGCGGTCCCCCGCGCTCCCGAAGACCCTCTCACCGAAGAAGAGCTTGAGGGCCTTGTCCCTGTCCGCCTCGTCGCGGACGATGACGACCCCCTTGCCGGCCGCGAGGCCGTCCGCCTTGAAGACGCAGGGCAGGCCCAGCGCCTTCACGGCTTTCTCCGCCTCGGAGCGCGTCGTGCAGACCTCGGCCTCGGGGGTCGGGATCTCGTACTTGCGCATGAACGCCTTGGAGAAGACCTTGGACCCCTCGAGCTCGGCGGCGAGCTTGTTCGGCCCGAAGGCCAGGAGCCGCCTCTTGGCGAGCTCGTCGACGAGGCCGAGCGTGAGCGGGAGCTCGGGACCCACCACCGTCAGGTCGATCTTCATCGTCTCGGCGAAGTCGGCCAGCTCCACGATGTCGGTCACGCCGATCGGGAGGCAGGTGGCGATCTGCGCGATGCCGGGATTCCCGGGAGCGCAGAAGATTTCCTTCACTTCCGGAGACTGGGCGAGCTTCCAGACGAGGGCGTGCTCGCGACCCCCCGAACCGACGACGAGGACTCTCATTGGATCGCAAGTTTAAACCAGCCCCGGCCCGATCGGTTTCCCCGCTTCCACGGTTCGCTTGACGCACCGAATTCCGCTCCCGTAGGCTCCGCCCGGCTCTTTGAGTTTGGGTTTCATCACGAGCGGCGGAGGGACGGGCCCTGCGATGCCGCGGCAACCGGCTCCTCCCCGCCCGGCCTTCGGCGTCCGGCAGGGGGGAGTGGCAGGTGCCAATTCCCGCTCCGGCACGGCCGGAGAGAGATGAAATCGAGGCCGAACGGCAAGCGAATCACACGAAACGCCCCTTCGTCCTCGGAGGGGTTTTTTCATGAAGCACGACATCCGCGAACGCCTGAAGACGAACGTCCTTCTCGCCGACGGGGCGATGGGGACGCTCCTCGTCTCTCGCGGCGCCGCCCCCGAGAGCCCCCGCGCTCCGCTCTCCATCGCCCAGCCCGAGCTCGTCCGGGAGGTCTACGACGACTACGTCGAGGCGGGCACCCAGATCCTGACGACGAACACCTGGGACGCGAACCGCGTCAAGCTCGCCAAGTTCGACTGGGCCGACTCCCTCGAGAAGATCAACCGCGCCTCAGTCCGGCTCGCCCACGAGGCCGCCGCCGGCGAATACGTCCTCGTCGCGGGCAACGTCGGACCGCTCGGCCAGCTCGTCAAGCCCTACGGGCCGCTCACCAAGGCGATGGTCAGAGAGCTCTTCTCCGAGCAGATCCGGATCCTCCTCGAGGAGAAGGTCGACCTCCTCCTCTTCGAGACCTTCTCTTCGCGGCTCGAGGCGATCGAGGCCGTCAAGGCGGCGCGCGACCTTTCGAAGGAGATCCCGATCCTCGCCTCGATGACCTTCCTCGCCGACGGCAAGACGACGTTCGGGACCGAGGTCGTCGAGGCGCTCTCGGCGCTCGAGGAGGCGGGGGCCGACATCGTCGGGCTGAACTGCACCATCGGCCCCCAGGAGACCCTCGAGGTCTTCCAGAAGGTCGTCTCGCGGGTCGGCGTCCCGGTCGCCGCGATGCCGAATGCCGGATACCCGTGGAACGTCTCGGGCCGGACGGTCTACCCCGCCACGCCCGACTACTTCCGGGAGGTCGCGCACGACTTCGTGAAGGCCGGCGCCGCGATCGTCGGCGGCTGCTGCGGAACGACGCCCGCCCACGTCGCCGCCATGGCGAAGGAGGTCGTCGGAAAGCGCCGGGTCGCGGTCGAACGCGTCGCCCGCGCGTTCGTCTCCGCTCCCGCCGCCCCGGCGGCCGAGTCGCTCGAGACGTCGCTGCTGAAGCGCAAGCTCGCCGACCCGAAAGCCCTCGTCGTCACCGTCGAGATCGAGCCGCCGAAGGGGACCGACACGACCGCCGCTCTCGACGGCGCCCAGCTCCTCAGGGGCTACGGGGTCGACGCCGTCAACGTCACCGACAACCCGATGGCGCGCCTCCGGATGTCCTCCATCGCCGTGGCGCACATGATCCGGCACGAGACGGGAGTCGACACCGTCTTCCACTTCTCGCCGCGCGACCGGAACGTCCTCAGCATCCAGTCCGACCTCCTCGGGGCGGCGGGCCTCGGCATCAAGGCCCTTCTCGTCGTGGGAGGAGACCCGCTGAAGATCGGCGACTACCCGCAGGGGCGGCACGTCGGCGAGGTCGACACCCTCGGCCTCCTCAGGATCGTGAGAGGCCTGAACTCCGGCGTCGACCTGGCGGGCTCGCCGATCGGGACCTCCACGTCGTTCGCCATCGCCTGCGCGGCGAACCCCGCCGCGCCCGACCTCGACGTCGAGATCTCCAAGCTCGCCGCCAAGATCGAGGCGGGGGCGACGTTCGCCCAGACCCAGCCCGTCTACGACGTCGCCGCTCTCGACCGCTTCTTCGCGCGCCCCGAGGCCCGGCTCATCCCGGTCCTCGTCGGCCTCATCCCGCCGAGGAACCTCAAGCAGGCGCTCTACTTCGCCAACGAGGTCCCCGGAATGGTCGTCCCCGAGGCGATCCTCAACCGGATGCGCAGGGCGGCCGAGAAGGGGCCGGAATTCGAGGCGGAGGAAGGGATGGCGATCGGCCTCGAGCTCGCGAAGGCGATCGTCGAGCGGGCGCGCGGACTCCACCTGATGCCGATGGCGCGGTACGACGTCGTGAAGAGGATCCTCGCCGTGCTGCAGTCGCGGGAGGAGCCCGCGCACCTGGCGGACGGGCCGGAAGGGGTGCAGTGAGGCGCCCCGCGCCCGTTCCCGGGCCCCTCGCAAAGGCCCTCGCCGAGCGGATCCTCGTCCTGGACGGCGGGATGGGGACGATGATCCAGCCCTACCGGCTGGAGGAGGACGCCTACCGCGGGACGCGCTTCGCCGATCACCCGCGGGAGCTGAAGGGGTGCGCCGACGTCCTCCCGCTGACGCGCCCCGACGTCGTCGCCGAGATCCACCGCGCCTACCTCGACGCGGGGGCCGACATCCTCGAGACCTGCACCTTCAGCGCGCAGGCGATCTCGATGGCCGACTACGGCCTGGAGAACCACGTCCGCGAGATGAACGAGGCGGCCGCGCGCGTCGCGCGGGAGGCCGTCCGCGACTTCGAGGCGGCGAACCCGGGCCGGACGGCCTGGGTCGCCGGGTCGATCGGTCCGACGAACCGGACCCTCTCCCTCGCCGTCGACGTGAACGACCCGGGGAAGCGGACGAACGTCTTCGCCGACTTCGTCTCGGCCTACGCCGAGCAGGTGCGGGGCCTTCTCGACGGCGGCGTCGACCTCCTCCTCGTGGAGACGGTTTTCGACACGCTCGTCGGCAAGGCCGCCCTCGTCGCCGTCGAGGAGGTCTTCGCCGAGCGCGGCACGTCCGTGCCGCTCATGCTCTCCGTCACGATCACCGACCGGAGCGGCCGGACCCTCTCCGGCCAGATGGTCGAGGCCTTCTGGAACTCGGTCGCGCACGCCCCGCTCCTCTCGGTGGGCCTCAACTGCGCCCTCGGCGCGAAAGAGATGCGCCCCTACGTCGAGGAGCTCTCGCGGATCGCGCCCGTCCTCGTCTCGTCCTACCCGAACGCGGGACTCCCGAACGCCTTCGGCGGCTTCGACGAGACGCCGGAATCGATGGCCGAGGACCTCGGCGATTTCGCCCGGGCCGGCTGGGTGAACGTCGTCGGCGGCTGCTGCGGCACGAACCCGTCGCACATCCGGGCGATCGCCGAGGCGGTGAAGGGCCTTCCTCCTCGGACCGTTCCGGCGGTGGAGCGGCTCACCCGCCTCGCCGGGCTCGAGGCGCTCACGATCCGCCCCGACTCCAACTTCCTCGTCGTCGGCGAGCGGACGAACGTCACCGGCTCGCCGAGGTTCGCAAAGCTCGTCGCCGCGGGCGACTACGAAGGGGCGCTCGCCGTGGCGCGCCAGCAGGTGGAAGGGGGCGCCAACGTCCTCGACGTCTGCATGGACGAGGGGATGCTCGACTCCGTCGCGGCGATGCGCCGCTTCCTGAACCTCCTCTCGGCCGACCCCGACATCGCGCGGATCCCGGTCATGGTCGACAGCTCCCGGTGGGACGTGATCGAGACGGGGCTGACGTGCCTCCAGGGAAAGTCCGTCGTCAACTCGATCAGCATGAAGGACGGCGAGGCGAAGTTCCGCGAGCGGGCCCGGACGGTGCGGCGGTACGGCGCCGCCACGGTCGTCATGGCGTTCGACGAGGAGGGGCAGGCGGCGACCGCCGACCGCAAGGTCGAGGTCTGCCGCAGGGCCTACCGGATCCTCGTCGAGGAGGAGGGATTCCCTCCCGAGGACATCTTCTTCGACCCCAACGTCCTGACCGTCGGGACCGGGATCGAGGAGCACGCCGACTACGCCCTCGCCTTCTTCGAGGCGACGCGGCGCATCAAGGCGGAACTTCCCCACGCGAAGGTCTCGGGGGGCGTCTCCAACGTCTCGTTCGCCTTCCGCGGGAACAACCCCGTCCGCGAGGCGATGCACGCGGCCTTCCTCTACCACGCCATCGCGGCGGGGATGGACATGGGGATCGTCAACGCGGGTCAGCTCGCGGTCTACGAGGAGATTCCGAAGGAGCTCCTCGGGATGGTCGAGGACGTCCTCCTGAACCGCCGTCCCGACGCCACCGAGCGGCTCGTGACCTTCGCCGAGGGGCTGAAGGCGCGGGAGACGGGCGGAGCACCCCAGGCGCACGCGGAGGCCTGGCGGGCAGGAACGGTCGAGGAGCGCCTTGCGCACGCCCTCGTGAAGGGAAACGCCGACCACGTCGAGGCGGATACGCTCGAAGCCCTCGAGAAGCTCGGCGCGCCGCTCGCCGTCATCGAGGGGCCGCTCATGGCCGGCATGAACGTCGTCGGCGACCTCTTCGGGTCGGGGAAGATGTTCCTGCCGCAGGTCGTCAAGAGCGCCCGCGTCATGAAGAAGTCCGTCGCCGTCCTGACGCCCTACCTCGAGGCGCAGAAGGCCGCGGGCACGGTGAAAGCGGCCGGGAAGGTGCTCCTGGCGACCGTGAAGGGGGACGTCCACGACATCGGCAAGAACATCGTCGGCGTCGTCCTCGCGTGCAACGGCTACGAGGTGATCGACCTCGGCGTCATGGTCGCGGCCGACCGGATCGCGAAGGCGGCGCGCGAGTCGGGCGCGAACCTCGTCGGCCTCTCGGGCCTCATCACGCCGTCGCTCGACGAGATGGTCCACACCGTCCGCGAGCTTTCCCGCGAGGGGATCGCGGTGCCGATCCTGATCGGCGGCGCGACGACGAGCCCCGCCCACACCGCCGTGAAGATCGCCCCGGCGTCCCCGCAGCCCGTCGTCCACGTGGCCGACGCGAGCCGCGCCGTCGGAGTCGCGGGGAGCCTCCTCTCCGACGACCTGCGCCCGGCGTTCCTCGCGAAGAACGCGGCGCTCCAGGAGGCGCTCCGGAAGGACCACGCGGGGCGGCAGAGCAGGCCGCTCCTCCCGCTCGCCGCCGCGCGCGCCCGGCGGCGAGCACTCGACTGGGCCGCGGCCGACCTCCCCGTTCCGTCCTTCACCGGCGTCCGCGTCGAAAAGGACGTTCCGCTCGCCGAGCTGATCCCGTTCGTCGACTGGTCCCCCTTCTTCCACGCCTGGGAGCTGCGCGGCCGCTACCCGCAGATCCTCGACGACGCGGTCATTGGCGAGAAGGCGCGCGAGCTCTTCGCCGACGCCCGGGAGCTCCTCGGGGAGATCGTCGAGGGACGGCTCCTCCAGGCCCGCGCCGTCTGGGGCCTCTTTCCCGCCAACTCCGTCGGGGACGACGTCGAGCTCTATTCCGACCCGAAGGGCGACCACCTCCTCGCGACGCTCCACACCCTGCGCCAGCAGCAGGAGAAGAGCGGCGACGCGCCGTACGAGGCGCTCGCCGACTTCGTCGCCCCGCGCGAGTCGGGGCGGCGCGACCACGTCGGCCTCTTCGCCGTCACCGCGGGGCACGGCCTTCCGGCCCTCTGCGAGCGCTTCGAGAAGGACCACGACGACTACCGCTCGATCCTCGCCAAGGCGCTTGCCGACCGCCTGGCCGAGGCCTCCGCCGAGCGCCTCCACAAGCTGGCCCGCGAGGCGTGGGGCTTCGGGAGATCCGAAGGTCTTTCGACCGAGGATCTGATCCGCGAACGGTACCGCGGCATCCGCCCCGCGCCCGGCTATCCGGCCTGCCCCGACCACACGGAGAAGCAGACTCTCTTCTCGCTCCTCGACGCACCGGCGAATGCCGATATCACGCTCACCGAGAGCCTCGCGATGTTCCCCGCCGCCTCCGTAAGCGGCTATGTCCTCGCGCACCCCGACGCCCACTACTTCGCCGTCGGACGCCTCGGCCGCGACCAGGTCGCCGACTACGCCCGCCGCAAGGGGATGCCCCTGCACGAGGCCGAGCGCTGGCTCGCCCCGAACCTCGGGTACGAGGCGGAGGGGAACGGGGGCTGACGAGGGATTCGCCGTAAGGTGAAATGCCCCGGCGCGAGACCGCGCCGGGGCATCCTCGTCTCCTGGCCGCTCAGCGGGCGAGCCGGATTCCCCTGGCGAGAGGGCCGAGGGCGACGTCCTGCGGCAGGTGCGCGCCCTCGAGCCACACGATCCGCTGGCGATTCACGACCTCGAGAAGGCGGCTGACGGCGCTTTCGACGCTCAGCCTCGAGCTGACCAGGACCTCGGCCCCCCAGCTCTTCGCCTCGGGACTACGGAAGTCCCCGACCGACCAGACGCGGAGCGGGACGCCGAGCCGCCCGGCGAATCTCATCACTTCGTCGGGCGAGCGGAGGCTCCTGTCCTCCGCATCGGGACCGAGGAGGAGAACGACGGCTCGCTTCCGGTTCGCTTCCGCCGCCGACAGAGCCGCAACGGCGACCGCGTCCGCGATCCGCTGGTTCTTTCCCCGCCAGCCTTGCTTCATGTAGGAGCTCACGACCCAGGCGATGCTCGAAGAGCTGCCGACGCCCCTGGAGCGCCAGGACGAGCTCGGGAAGACGTTGACGACCATCTCGGACTGCCGGCTCACGCGCCCGACGGGTTCGAGGATCCGGAACCGCAGCCCCGCATCCGTCGGCTCTCGCGCGACCTCGTCCCACCGGTCCTCGTGGCGGAGGCCCCCGTATTCCCTCCTGAGTCGCGACCCGGCGCTTCCCTCCTGGACGAAGACGAGGTCGGTCCCGCCGTCTTCGACGGCGGCGACCTCGAGAGGCTCGCCGCCCCTCGATTCGAACCACCCGGCAAGCTCGCTGGCAGCGGGGAGGCTCGCGCCTTTCTCGAGCTCGACCGCGACCGCGGTCAGCTCCGTCAGCGTCTCCGCCCTCCGCGAGCCTCCGAAGACGAGCTCCGCGGCCGCAGTGGCGCCTTCCTCGAATCGGACGACGGCCCGAAGGAAGTGGACCTGGGCCGGATCGTAGGCGGGCAGCTCGATGCGCGAGAAGTCGCTCATCCGGATCGCCTTTCCGTCGAAAGTGACCTCGACGTCGACCGGCACTTCTCCCTCGAGCGCGCGCCAGGCCAGCCGCGCGAATCGCCCGTTTCCCCCTGCACCGTTCTCGAGGAGGAGGCTCGCGTCCGCCGTCGCGCGGGGTCGGTTGATCCACTGCCGGACGCGGTCGAGCTCCTTCCCCTGCGCGTCGTAGGCGACGGCGACGAGCTCGTGCGGGGACGGCTCGCATCCGAGGTCGAGAAGGACCGAGTACGGTTCCGTCAGTTCGGCGACCGGCTGCCCGTCGAGGAGAAGCTCGATCCGCTCGACACCGCCGCTCGCGAGGAGCTGGACGTTCACGAGCCCGAGGACGAAGCCGACGAAGAGCGACGCGAAGGAAATCATCTCTCCCCCTGTACTCCCCGGAGTACGCCGCCCTCCGGCACGCGAGCCTCGTGCCAGCGATGCGGAGGGGAACCCGTTCACGAGAGGACGGAGCGTTCCGGCGCAGCACGGACCCCTCGTCGCGGATGGGCCTGGATGTAAATCCTTCCGCGCGGGATGAACCGGTTACGAAGGGGCGGGCGACGGTTCCGGAGGGGTGGCTTTTCAAGGCGGGTACGACGCGGGGGCGTCGTGGCACACCCGTTGCGGGAAGGTCGGGACGCCTGTCCGTCCTTCCGGCGCGACCGTCCAGGTCGAATTCGTCGGTCCCGAGAGGCCGGGCCGGAGACGGAAGCAAGGACGCGCCGTGCGGCGCGAAAGGAGTAGACGATGTCGATCGCCAAGGTCACCGAGGTCACCTCCACGTCGCCCACCAGCTTCGAGGACGCCCTTCAGCAGGGCCTCGTCCGGGCGAGCAAGACGCTCCGCCAGATCCGCAGCGCGTGGATCAAGGAGCAGCAGGTTCGCGTGGAGAACGGAAAGATCACCGAGTACCAGGTGAACATGCTCGTCACCTTCGTCCTGGACGACTAGCACCCGGCCGGCGCGCGGGCCTTCGGGTTCGCCGGGGCTGAACCAACCGACGCAAAGGAGTGGAACCGATGGGCAAGAAGATCGGACTGGGCTGCCTGGGCCTGGGCCTCGTGGCCGTGCTCGCCGTCGCGCTGTTCGGGGTCTCGTCCTACAACGGCCTCGTGTCGCTCGACCAGGCGGTGCAGGCCCAGTGGGCGCAGGTGGAGAACGCCTACCAGCGGCGCGCGGACCTCATCCCGAACCTCGTGGAGACCGTGAAGGGGGCCGCCGCGTTCGAAAAGGACACGTTCACGGCCGTGACCGAGGCGCGCTCGAAGGTGGGGCAGGTCAACGCCGCCGGCATCGCGAACGACCCTCAGGCCTTCGCGAAGTTCCAGCAGGCGCAGGACGGCCTCTCGTCCGCGCTGTCGCGCCTCATGGTCGTCGTCGAGAAGTACCCCGACCTCAAGGCGACGCAGAACTTCCGCGACCTGCAGGCCCAGCTCGAGGGAACCGAGAACCGGATCGCCGTGGAGCGGATGCGCTTCAACGAGACGGCCCAGGCCTTCAACACGAAGCGGATGAGCTTCCCCACCGTGCTGATCGCCGGGTTCTTCGGGAGCCGGTTCAACGAGAAGGTCTACTTCAAGGCGCAGGCCGGCGCCGAGACCGCGCCGAAGGTGAAGTTCTAGAACCCGGGCGCGGGAGGGCGCGGCGCGCCCGGCAACCGGCACGCGTGACACGAAAACGATGAAACGACACCTCGTCTGGCTGCTGCTCCTCGCGGCGTCCCTGGCCGCCCTCGCGGCCGAGGCGCCGCTGCCGGCGCCGCCGATCCGCTGGGCGACCGATGAGGCGGGGTTCCTCTCGGCCGGGGGGCTCGCCCGGCTGGACGCGCGGCTTCAGGGTTTCGAGCGCGCGAGCGGCCACCAGGTCCTCGTCTGGATCGGCGAGACGACGGGGGAGGCGCCCGTCGAGGACTGGGCCGTGAAGACCTTCGCCGCCTGGAAGGCCGGCCGGAAGGGCCTCGACGACGGTCTCGTCGTCTTCGTCCTCGCAAAGGACCGGAAGATCCGGATCGAGGTGGGCTACGGGCTGGAAGAGAAGGTCCCCGACGCCGTCGCCTCCCGCGTCATCCGCGAGGTCATCGCGCCCCGGATCCAGGCCGGCGACACGGACGGAGCGCTCGACGCCGGAGTCGGCGCGCTCCTCGACGCAATCCGCCCCGATCTCGCCGGAGCGGGACTGGCGCCCGCCCCCGCGGGCCCGTCACCGCAGGCGCGCCGCCTGACCCCGCTCCAGCTCGTCTTCGCCGGTCTCCTCGTCGTCGGGTTCCTGGTCCTCCTCGTGACGAACCCCGGCCTCGCGCTCTATCTCCTCGTCAGCATCTTCTCCGGGGGTCGGGGAGGTGGCGGTGGCGGAGGTGGTGGCGGAGGTGGATTCTCGGGCGGCGGCGGGCGATCCGGCGGCGGCGGCGCGACGGGAGGATGGTGAGGTCCCGATGATGAGACGGCGACTGCGGCAGTTGATCGACGATGAGGCGGTGAAAGCTGCCATCGGGGAGGCCGAGCGAAACACGACGGGCGAGATCCGGGTCTCCGTCTCGACCTTCTTCTGGGGCGACGTGAGAAAGACCGCGGAAAAGGCCTTCGTGCGCATCGGCATGACCGCCACGGCCCGCCGCAGCGGCGTCCTCTTCTTCCTCGTCCCCTCGCGCCGGAAGTTCGTCGTCCTGGGCGACGAGGGGATTCACGAGAGAGTCGGGCAGCGGTTCTGGGACGACGTCACGGCCGCGGTCTCCGGCCGGTTCCAGAAGGGCGACTTCACCGGTGGCCTCGTCCTCGGCATCGCCGAGGCGGGACGCGTCCTCGCGCTCCACTTTCCGAGGGAGGACGTCAACCCCAACGAGCTTTCGGACGACGTGGACTTCGGGGAGTAGGGAGGGGTTCCCGCGATAGCGCGCGTTTCTGCCGATCAGCCCGAGCGGCTGTTCCCTCAGGGGGCCGGTGCGATGGAGTATTCGAAGTCGTAGAAGTGCTTCCCGGCCTCGATCCGGATCGCCATCGTGCCCGAGAGCCCGGTCAGCTTCCCGGTTCCGGAGTCGGGCACGACCGTGACGGACAGGGACGGGGCCCCCCGGGTCATCGTGCCCGTGTGCTGGAGGACGAACGTCCCCTGCCGGCCCTGGAGCGTGCCGGCGACGTGCTCGATCGCGACGTACCCGGCCGAGCCCTTCACGCTCGAGCTCGAGGCGAGCATCTCCCCCTTCGACGTCGCCTCGAGCTCCCCGTGGAACTGCTTGGCGATGGACATGCGGGCGACGACCGGCCCCGCTTCGGTCGTCTGGGGCGTCAGGACCACTTCGAACGTGCCGGTCACGCGACGGTTCACGGGAACCTCCTTCCGGGCCGCCGGCGGGGCCGGCGAATCGGTCTGGGCGGCCGACGGCGAAGCGACGCCTGCGCCGACCGCGATGGCGAGGAGAAACAGGGGCAGCGACGGAAAGAGACTCGGCATGACGGGCTCCTGTCGGGATGGTACCGGCAACCGGCCGTCAGGCGTCCAGGCGAGGGTCCGGGCCGCGCCCTCCTGGCGCCTCACGCCCCGTCGCGAATCTCGGCCTCGACATCCTCCGACTCGTCGACCCACGAGGCACGAGAGGCACCCTCCGGACAACCTACGAACGCAGGATCTTCTCCATCGCCCGGCCCCGGGCGAGCTCGTCGATCAGCTTGTCGAGCCAGCGGATCTTCCTCATCAGCGGGTCCTCGACTTCTTCGACGCGGACGCCGCACACGACGCCCTTGATGAGCGCGGTGTTCGGGTGAAGGGCCGGCGCCTTCGCGAAGAAGGTCTCGAAGTCGGTCCCCTGTCGAAGCTGCTGCTCCAGCTCCTCCTCGCCGAAGCCGGTCAGCCAGCAGATGATCCGGTCCACTTCCGCTTTCGTGCGCCCGTTGCGCTCCGCCTTCTGGACGTAGTGCGGATAGACGCTCGCGACACTCGTGGTGAAGATGCGGTGCCTCGACAAGACGACTCCTCGGATCGCGTCGCAGGATACAGGCCCGGTTCCGCGACCCTCGCGCGCGTCCGGCAGAGCCGGAGATTCGCTGCCCGCGGCGTGCGACGCCGAGGGTGGGACGCACGAGGCGCGGGACGGCGGCGGCTCCCGGGCGGGCCCTCAGCTCAGAAGCGCCGGCCTTCCTTCATGGCCGTCGCCACATCGTGCATGTGGTACTGGAAATAGAGGACGTTGAAGAAGAACGTCATGACGCCGCTGAGAGGCCTGTTGAACGCCACCTGAAGGGCCGCACGGACCCTGAAGGTCCCGATGATCGCGCAGATGCCCGCTCCCAGCGAGAGCAGCGTCCCGATGGCCGACCCTTCGCCCTTGGACGCGACCGTCACCACGACGCTGACGAGGTAGATGCCGAGGTACGCCAGGTAGAACGTAGTGGCCTGATTGTCCGGATCGACCTTCTTCGCGTAGGACGCCTGCTGGAACATGCGGATGATCGAGTAGATACCGCACGTCACGAGGCTGAGCAGGAGCACCATGACCCAGGTCTGGTCGTTGGGCATCGGGATCGTCGTGTCGGCCGGGCCCCCGGCCGCGGCGCCGCCGAGAGACTGCCAGGTGGCGGGCGCCGCATAGGGAGAGGCGCCGGCTCCGGGAGGCGGAGGGGGCGGGAACGGAGGAGGCGCCGAGCCGCCCGGCCCGTTCTCCGCTGCCGCCAGAGCCTCCGACACCGACGTGAAGGTCCGTCCTCCCGCCCCTGCCTCCCGGACCGGATCGGCGGCGCCGATACGCTGCTGCGCGACGTAGGTGCGCAGCTCCTCCATCGTGTACGGGCCGTACTCTCGATCATCGCGGGACACGAAGTACTTCATGGTCTCGGACACCCTCTTTCGTTCGTCTGGGTTGGACCTCGGGAGTTTAATCGAGGCGGCGCTGTCTCTCCCTCACGGGTTGCAGCACAATCCTGCCGGCCGTCATGTTTCGCGGGAAAGCCCCCCTCACCGAGAGCGAGGTCCTGCCGTTCGACGCGGTGAGGCGTGTCGAGACGCCCGAGGGCGTCACGCTCACGCTTCGGGTCGCCGGTCCCCTACCGCGGCTCTACGCTGCGCTCGTCGACGGCGCGATTCGCGGCTTCGCATATTCCATTGCGGCTGTCGTCCTCTCGCTTCTCCATGACCTCGGGCAGGGCCCTCTCCTGCTGGTCCTGTTTCTCGGCGAGTGGGCCTACCCCGTGCTCTTCGAGGTCTTCCGCAGGGGCGTGACCCCCGGCAAGAGCCTCCTGGGGCTCAAGGTCGTCAACGGAGACGGCACGCCCGTCAACCTCACGGCCTCGATGCTCCGCAACCTCCTTCGCTTCGCCGACTTCCTGCCGTTCGGGTATGCCGCCGGCGTGCTTTCGATCCTCCTCACGGACGACTTCCAGCGGCTCGGGGACCTCGTGGCCGGTACGGTGGTGGTCCACGCGGACAGCCCGCGCCCCAGGGCTTCGCGCGGCCTTCGGGTTCCCGACGTCCCTCCCGTTGCCCCGCCCGTCCCGCTGCACGCGCACGAGCAACGGGTCATCGTGGGCTTCGCCGAACGCCTCGCGACCTGGCCGCCGGAGCGTGCCCGCGAGCTCGCGGACCTGGCGAGCGGCCTCACCGGCGCCGCAGGGCAGGAGGGCGTGACCCGGCTCCTGGGGCACGCGAGCTGGCTCGTCGGACGCCGCCGGAAGGCCGGGGAGGGGGAGCGTTGAGCCGCGAGGTCTTCGAGGCCCGCTACTCCGACGAATGGAGCCGCCTCGAGAGAATCCTGCACGCTCCTTCGACGCGCCGCAGGGAGAAGGAGCGGGCCTCCGCGGGGATACGCCACTCCGCCCGCCTGGAGCCCCACGACGAGGCCGAGCTCCCCGAGCTCTATCGCCGCGTCTGCCACCAGCTCGCGCTCGTGCGCAACCGCCACTACGGGACCGACCTCGAGAGCCGCCTGAACGGCCTGGCGCTCGAGGCCCACGAGGTGCTCTATCAGAGCCGCGCGCTCCACCCGCGCGACCTCGCCCGCCTGCTCCTCGTGACGTTCCCCCGCAGGGTGCGTCAGGAGCGCGCACTGGTGCTCGTGGCGACGCTCCTCTTCGTGCTGCCCGCCGTGGGGATGCTCCTCGCGTGCACCGTGTCGCACGACCTCGTGACGACCGTCGTCCCGCCTCGAGTCGCCGCGCAGATCGGCGAGATGTACGGGCCTTCGGGGCGCCAGGCCCGCCCCGGCTCCACCGACCTCGCGATGTTCGGGTTCTACGTCTACAACAACGTGGGCATCGCGTTCCGGACGTTCGCCAGCGGCCTCTTCTTCGGCGTCGGAGCGATCTTCTTCCTCGTCTACAACGGCTTCTTCATGGGAGCGTTCGCCGCGGAGATCGGCCGCCTCGGCTACGAGACGAGCTTCTACTCGTTCGTCATCTCGCACGGCGCCTTCGAGCTGACGGCGATCGCGCTCTCGGGCGCGGCGGGCCTCCGGCTCGGCTTCTCGATTCTCGGGCCCGGGAACCGCACCCGGGCCACCGCACTCCGTCAGGAGGGCCGGCAGGCTCTCCCGATCGTCGGAGGAGCGGCCGTCTACCTCGTGATCGCAGCCCTCCTCGAGGCGTTCTGGTCGTCCTCCGCCGTCGTCCCGCAAAGCGTGAAGCTCGCGGTGGGAGCGGCTCTCTGGATCGTCGTCCTCCTTCACCTGAGCCTTTCGGGGCGCCGAGGCGACCAGGCCCGACCGGACCGAGCCCGAGTTCGTGCTGCTTAGCCGAATCGCCGCCGAGGTGCGGCCCCGCGCGCCGTGGGAGGCGGTGGACCACGGCTTCGGCCTCACACGGCGCTTCGCCAGGCAGCTCTTCCCGCCGTGGCTCGCGGTGCTCACCGCCGGCTGGCTGCTCGTGATCCTCCCGCTCCACGCGCACCCGGGCTGGGCGTTCGCCCTCCTCTGGTGGCTCCGGCCGCTCTTCGACCGCGTGCCCCTCTTCGTCCTCTCGAGGGCGCTCTTCGGAGCGCCGCCTTCGCTCCGGGAGGTCCTGAAGGCGCTTCCGGGGCTCCTGCGAGGGCACCTCGTTTCGGCCCTGGTCCTCTTCCGGCTGAGCCCCGTGCGCTCGTTCCTCCTGCCCGTCTGGGAGCTGGAGGGCCTGCGCGGGTCGCAACGCTGGCGGCGCTCGTCGCTGCTCCAGCGCGAGGACCGCGGCACCGCGACGCTCCTCACCGCCGGCTCGAGCCTCCTGGAGATGGTCCTCGTCCTGGGCGCCGCGACGGCGGTGGAGTTCCTCTTCCCGGAGCGGCAGCCCTTCTCCTCGGGCGAAGAGCAGGTCGCCGAGCTGCTCGGGGGCCTCGACCTTTCGAACGCCGACCTGTTCGGCCTCCTGGCGGCGACGTACCTGGCGCACGCGCTGATCGAGCCGTTCTACGTGTCCGGCGGCTTCGCCCTCTACCTCAACCGCCGCACGTCGCTCGAGGGCTGGGACATCGCCATCGGCTTCGGGCGGCTCACCGAGCGTCTCTCGCGCGCGGGCCTCGCCGGCCTCCTCGCGGCTTTCCTCCTCCCCTCGGGGCTTCGGGCGGAGACGGCGCCGTCGGGGGCGCCGGCGCCCGGCACGCCCGAGATGACGATCCGGCAGGTCTACGAGGCGAAGGAGCTCCAGACGAAGAGGACGGTCACTCACTGGAAGTCGAAGAAGGCCGGAGAAGAGAGGCCGTCTCCGAGGCTTTTCGACGATCTCCACTTGTCCCCGCTCGCTTCAGCCGCCCGTCCCGTGCTCGCGCTGACGCTCCTCGCGCTCTTCGTCGCGCTCGCCCTGCGCCTCGTCAGGGACACGCGGAGGGAACGGGGCGCGGGTCCCGAGGAGGCTCGCGCCGCCAGCCCGCCCCCGCGCGTCTCCACGCTCGGCGAGGCCGAGCCTCTGCCGCGGGAGGTCCCCGTGCGCGCACGCTCTCTCTGGACGGAGGGACGCCGCGAGGAGGCGCTCGGCCTCCTCTACCGGGCGTCGATCGCCCGGCTCGCCGAGAGCGGCCTGCCGATTTCGCCGTCGAGCACCGAGGGCGAGTGCCTCTCCGCTCTCCGGAGGGCCGCGCCGGGCGCGCTCCGAACCGCCTACCTCGCCGACCTCGTCGCCGCCTGGCAGACCCTCGCGTACGCCCATCGCCGCGTCGACGAGGCGGTGGGCCTCGGCCTTTGCGCCGGGTTCGCCCGCGCCTTTCCCGCGGGCCCCCAGGTGCCGCCGTGACGGCCCCTCGCGCCCGCCGCGGCTCCGTCGGCCCCCTCGTCGCCGCCGGTGTGATCCTCGCGGGCTCCCTCGCCGCCTGGTTCCTCGCGACCCACGAGCGCGTGACCGAGGAGATCGACGTCGGCTTTCAGGGCCGTGCCCGGGTGAACCGCGCGCTCGCCCTGGAGAGGTTCCTGACGGCATCCGGCATTCCCGCCACCACGCTGCCCGGCGCCCTCGAGCTTCCGAAGGACCAGGCCGGCGTCCTCTTCCTCTTCGTGGACCGCGAGGCCTGGGGCCCGGACCGGGCGAGCGAGATCCTCGAATGGGTCCGGAGAGGGGGACACCTCGTCGCGGGACCTTCGCGCCAGGAGCGGGACGTCCTTCTCGAGATCCTCGGCGTCTCGGTGCGAAACCGGCCCGTCGGGGAGAAGGAGAGCCGGGACGGCTCGAAGGAGGCCCTCCCGGGCATCCGGAAGGACGAGCGGCCGAGGTCCACGGCGCGGACGAAGCTCGAGGCCTACGGCGACGCTCTCTCGCTCCAGCTGGAGAGCCCCCTGCGCCTCGCCGCCGGCCGGACGGCGGCCGACGTGGCCGCACCCGACCGGGACCACGCCGTCGTTCTCTCCCTCCGCTACGGTTCGGGCCGCGTCACTCTCCTCACGGAGCCGGAGATCCTCTGGAACGACCTCCTCGACGAGGCGTCTCACGCCCGCCTCGCCTGGCACCTGGCGATCGGCCCCGGGGACGAGGGCCAGGACGAGGAGGACGGGACCTGGCCCGAATACGCGGTGATCGCGCTTCGCGACAGGACGCCCTCGCTCCTCGAGCTCCTCTGGCGATACGGCTGGGCCTTCCTCTCGACCTTCGCCGTGGCGCTCGCCGCGCTCCTCTTCCGGCTCGGCGCGCGGTTCGGCCCGATGCTCGCGGAGCGGCCGGCCGAGCGGCGAAGCCTGCTCGAGCACGTCGACGCCGCGGGGGCCTACCTCTACCGGCGCGGCGAATGGGGCGCTCTCCTGGAAGGACCCCGGGCTTCCGTGGCGGCCCGCATCCTCGCGCGGGAGCCAGAGCTGCTCCAGCGTTCCCAGCGGGAACGCGTGACCCGCCTCGCGGCGCTCTCTCGCCTCCCCGGCTCTCGCATCGAGCGAGCGCTCGACGGGGAAGACCCAGGCCTGGCGGAAGACCTCGTCCAGACGATCCAGACTCTCGAGACGCTCAGGAGGAGCCTTTGACAGAAGAGACCCAGCCGGCCCCTGCCTCCGCCGAGGCGGCTTCCCGCTTCACCCGCGCCTTCGAGACCGTCGCCCGGCTCCGCGAGGAGATCGGACGGGCGGTCGTCGGCCAGGACGTCGTGGTGGAAGAGACGCTCACGGCGCTCCTCGCCGGCGGGCACATCCTCATCGAAGGGGTGCCCGGCCTCGGCAAGACGCTCCTCGTCCTCGCCCTGTCCCGTGCGTTCGGGGGCTCCTTCGCGCGCATCCAGTTCACGCCCGACCTCATGCCCACCGACGTGACGGGCCATGCCGTATTCGACCAGAAGTCCCAGGGCTTCCGCATCCGGCGCGGCCCGGCGTTCGCGCACCTCGTCCTGGCCGACGAGGTCAACCGCGCACCGGCCAAGACGCAGGCGGCGCTCCTCGAGGTGATGCAGGAGAACCAGATCACGATCGAGGGGCAGTCGTTTCCGGTCCCGCAGCCGTTTCTCGTGGTCGCGACGCAGAACCCCATCGAGATGGAGGGGACGTATCCGCTGCCCGAGGCGCAGCTCGACCGCTTCCTGCTGAAGGTCCACATCGGCTATCCGGCCGCGGCGGAGGAGGTCGCGCTGGTGAAGGCCGTGACCGCGGGTCGCGTGGGGCAGGCGCTCGACGTCTCGGCGGTGAGGCAGGTGGCGAGCACCGAGCTCGTCTCGTGGCTCCAGAGCGCGGCGGCCGCCGTCCTCGTGGACGATCGCATCACGGACTACGCCGTGCGCATCGTCCGCGCGACCCGCTCCTTTCCCGGGCTCCGCAACGGCGCCGGCCCGCGCGGCGCGATCGCGCTCGTTCGGGCCGCCCGGGCGATGGCGCTCCTCAGGGGTCGCGACTTCGTCGTGCCCGACGACGTCCGGCGCGTCGCCCTGCCGGTCCTGATCCACAGGGTCATCGTGAGCCCCGAGCTCGAGATCGAGGGGCAGCGGGCAGACAAGATCGTGCCCGCGCTGCTCGAGAAGGTCGAGGCTCCCCGCCTGTGAGACCCGGCCCGGGTCTGCTCCGGCTGCTCTCGCTGCTCGTCCTCCTGGCAGCTGCGGCGGCGCTCGTGCCGCCGCTCCTCGGGGTCTGGGCGGTCGCGTCGCTGGGCGTCGCCCTGGGGCTCCTCACCTCGCGACAGCGGCTCGCGGCGACGCCGGTCCCCTCCGTGTCGCGACGGGTTCCGCGGACGCTGCCCCTGGGGGACGTCACCCAGGTCCACCTGCGCGTCACGAACCCCGGCACGGGCACGCTCGACCTCGTCGTGACCGATCATCCGCCGGAGGGGGGCGCCGTCTCGGGCCTGCCGGTGACCGTGAGGGTTCCGGCCCGGAGCTTCGCCGACGTGACGTATCAGCTGACCCCGGGACGCCGCGGAGACCTCGCGTTCGAGATGGCCGACGTCCTGCTCGACGGCCCGCTCCACCTGTGGCAGCGGCGCGTGAGGGTCGGGGCGCGCGAAGAGGTGCGGGTCGTGCCCAACGTGCGCGCGGTGGTGCGCTTCGCTCTCTTCGCCGTGGAGGATCGTCTCGGGCGCATCGGCGTCCGGCAGGGCCAGCAGCGTGGGGAGGGAACCGACTTCCGCGAGCTCCGCGAGTACCGCGACGGCGACTCTCTTCGCCGCATCGACTGGAAGGCCACGTCGCGCAGGAACCAGCTCACCTCGCGCGAGTACCAGGACGAGAGGGACCAGCGCGTGATCTGCCTCGTGGACTGCGGACGGCGCCTCCACGCGCGGGACGGCACCCTCTCGCACTTCGACCACGTCCTCAACTCGGTGCTGCTGCTCTCCTACGTGGCGCTGCGCCAGGGCGACTCGGTCGGGCTCCAGACGTTCAGCGGCCCGGACCGCTGGCTCCCGCCGGTGAAGGGCGCGTCGGGGCTCGAGGCGATCCTGGGCCGGGTCTACGACCTCGAGACCACGACGCTCCCGTCGGACTACCTCGAGGCCGCCACCAGCCTGATGAAGCGCCAGCAGCGGCGGGCGCTCGTGGTCCTGGTGTCCAACGTGCGCGACGAGGACTCCTCGGAGCTGAAGGAAGCGCTGCGCCTCCTCCGCACGCGGCACCTCGTCCTCCTGGCGAGTCTCCGCGAGACCGCGCTCGACGAGGCGCTCGACCGGCATCCGGAAACGCTCGACGAGGCCCTGCGCGTGGCGTCGGCGCACCGCTACCTCGCTGCCCGGCGCAGGGCGTTCGACTCGATTCGCGAGCCCGGCACGATCGCCGTCGACGTGACGCCGAAGGAGCTTCCTCTCGCGCTCGTGAACCGCTACCTCGAGATCAAGCGCCAGCGCCGGCTCTGACTCGCATCGGAGGACGCGGCCTGCCGCCCCGATCGCGCACCGCGAGCGCCTTCACCGGCGGCGGCCGGCCCGGTCTCGTTCCAGCGGGCCGCGCGAGGTCCGCGGAGCGACCTCGCCGCGCCGAGCGGCGGTAGCCCCTGCTCCTTCCGCACCGTCTGCACGGTGAGGAGCCCCTCCTGGGGCCGAACGCCGATGACGCCCGAGACAGGCTCCACCTCGCACTCCGGGGGTCGTTCCCTCCTGCCGGCCCGCGTCGCGCGCCGCTCCGTGTTCCTGCGGATCGACCGGGGCCGGATGCGGCTCGAGGCACCGGCTTGAAGGGGTCGCGTCGATTCGCCAGGAACGACCTGAGGTGAGGGCTTCCGGTCGGTGGGGGTTGGTGGAATCAACCGGCCGGCGAACCAGCCCTCGACGGTCTCCCGAGCGGGACGGCGCCAGGCGGATCTCCTCGATAGGCAAGGACCTGTGATTCAGAATGATCCCCGTGCGGGAGTTCTCGGACCGCGGGAGCCGCCTGCCCGACTTCCCGGGTCAGAGAGACTCTACATTTCGGCCCAGACCCTTAGAGCAGACTCTGCGAGGAGGTTCCGCGATGAAGGTAACGCTGCGATCCGAGAAGGTCGTGTCGGACGAGAACGTGAAGAGGGATACCGGGAGGGGCTTCGTCGAGTGGTGGAAGGTCCTCGACTCTTTCGGCGGCCCGGCCAAGGGCCGGCGCGAGATCGGCGGCTACCTCCTCGGCGAGCTGAAGGTCGACGCCTGGTGGTCCGCGACGCTCCAGGTCGAGTACGAGCGGCACAAGGGGGTCGTCGAGAAGGACGGCAGGGGGAAGGGCTACACGATCTGCGCGACGAAGTCGGTGAAGGCGGCGCCCGAGAAGTGCTTCGAGTCGTGGGCGACCGGAGAAGCCCTCGACGCCTGGCTCGGTCCGAAGAACGTCCTCGATCTGAAACCGGGCGGATCCCTTTCGAACGGCGACGGGAACGCCGCTGACGTGAGGGGCGTGACGCCCGGGAAGACGATCCGGCTGATCTGGAAGGACGCGAGTGCTCCCGGGACACCGGTGGAGATCAAGTTCCAGCCGGCACCGGGCAAAACTACGGTAATGGTGACGCATGACCGTCTCCAGACCCGCGAGGAGGCCGACGGGCTGCGCGCGGCATGGGGCGAGGCGCTGGACCGGATGAAGAAACTCGTCGAGGCGGGCTGACGGGCGGCCGCTCGGCGCCCCGCCGAGCATGGTGGCGAAGGTGAAGCAGATGCGGTCGAATACCCTCCGTTCACCCTGAGTCTTCCTATCGACCTTCGCCCTAACGGCGTTCCACCGGTCCGCCTTCAGCCCCGTGGCCCCCCGCTCGCGCACCGGCGCTCGCCGAACGGAGGGACGGCCTCCCGAGTCCCTCTACCTCGACGGGCTCTCGACCGGAAAGCCGGCGCGACGCGACCAGTCTTCGAAGGAGCCGTCGTAGAGCATCACCGGATGGCCGAGGGTCCGCGCGGCAAAGAGGACCGCCGTGGCCTGCTGCCCGATGTGGCAGTAGGCGATCACGGTGTCTCCCTCCTTCACTCCCGCCTTCGCCAGGAGCGCGGCGAGCTCCTCCGGGGACCGGAGCTTCTGGTCGTCGTCGAACACCGCACTGAACGGGGCGTTTCCCGCCCCCGCGATGTGACCCGTGCAGTGTCGCTTCTCCCGCGCGCCTCCGGTGTCGATCCCGTCGTAGTACGAGACCGAGCGCCCGTCGACCACCGCGAAGCCGGGCCGACCGAGGGCCTCGCGCACTCGCCCGGCATCGACGACGATGGGCCGCGTCTTCAGCGGCGAGAGCGTGCCGGCCCCGGGAGCCGGAACGGAAGCCGTCACCGGGTGCCCCTCCGCCACCCACGCATCCATTCCCCCGTCCAGCAGCGCGGCCCTCGCGCCCAGTCCGGCGTAGTCGAGCGTGAACATCACGCGCGTCGCCGGGGAGAGCCAGTCCTTTCCCGGGTACACGACGATCCGCGAGCCGTCGGAGATCCCGAGTGCGGCGAGGCGCTGCCTCAGCTCTTCCGCGGAGGGCATCTCGAGGGTGAGCCCGCCACCGGTCCTGTCGGAGACCGAGATGTCGGACACGGCGACGTACCGCGCACCGGGGATGTGCCAGGCCTCGTACTCGACCTTGTCGCCAACGTGAAGAAGGACGAGTCCGGGGTCCGACAGGTGCTGTGCGAGCCACGCGACCGTGACGAGCATCGACTCGCGGGAGTTCGAGGCGGCCGTTGGCTCCTTCGCGAGGGCGGCCCCTCGCGCCAGCGAGAGGATCGCGAGGAGGGTCAGGGCAGTTCTCGTCGTACGCATCGATGCACCTCTCACCCGGCGGCTCCGTGGAACCGGACCGCCGAACGGGCTTTCGCGCGGGTCGCCTCCACCTCGCGACTTCTCGGACCCGCGCTCGTCACGAGCGACGAGAGGAGCATCCGCGCGGCCGCAGCGACCTCGTCGACGGCCCAGCTGAACGCGGCCTCGTTCGCCCGCGACGGCCTCGTGACGCCGCTCAGCTTCCTCACGAACTGGAGCGAGGCGTCCCGGATCTCCTCCTCGGTCGCCGGGGGCTCGAAGTTGTGGAGCGTCCGGATGTTCCTGCACATGTCGCCTCCGCGCCGCGCGGCCCGGGGGGCGGCTGGCCCCCTCTGCCGCTGGGCCCTTCCGAAGCGGACGAACGGCCCGCTTCAGCGCTTCGAAGCCGTTGGCTTCGCTTTTCGTTCCCTTCTTGCCCGCTCGAGCTGCTCCTTCACCCGGAAGCGGACGATCCTGCCGATCAGCGCGAGGGGCATGGGTTCGTCGAGCGGGAACTGGACGGAGCCCTTCGCTCCCTTCCACGCCGACAGCTCCTTGCGGAACTTCTCGATCGCCGAAGGCGCCGGGTAGAAGCCGACGTGCCTGGCGCAAGCGGCGAAATGGACCAGGTTGCCGTTCAGTGTGAAGGTCGGCATCCGATACTTGATCGCCTCGCCCGCGCCCGGCGCCGCCTCCTGGATCGCCCTCCGCACGTCCTCCAGGAGCTTTCGGACGCCAGGCGGAAAGGCCGCGACGTACTCGTCGATGCTCTTCGGTTCGGGCGCGTCCGCTCTCATCGCTTTCAACCGTGAGGATCGGCTCGGCGCGTCAGGCCCCGTCGGGGATCTCGGCCTCGACGAGCTTCGCGAGGAGGACGAGCGACTCCTGCCAGCCGAGGTAGCAGGCTTCGGCCGGGATGACGTCGGGGACCCCTTCCTGCGTGATCGTGAGCTCGGTCCCGCAGGAGACCTTCTTCAACGCGATCGTCACTTGCATCGCGCCCGGGAGGTTCGGGTCGTCGAACGCGTCCGTGTAGCGGATCCGCTCGCCGGCAGCGAGCTCGAGGTACGTCCCGCCGAAGGAGTGGCTCGAACCGGTGGTGAAGTTCGTGAACGACATCCGGTGGGAGCCCCCGACGCGCGCGTCCATCGCGTGGACCTTGCCGGTGAAGCCGTTCGGCGGGATCCACTTGACCATCGCGTCCGGGTCGAGGAACGCCCTGTACACCCGGTCGGGCGAAGCCCGGAGGACGCGGTGGAGGCGAATGGTGTTCGGCATGTCGGGTCTCCTTTCCGTGACGGGGGCGCGCCTCAGGGGCGAGGCGATCGCTCCAGGACGACGTGGGTCGCGTGCTCGGACGCGACGTGGCGCGTGCAGGCGTAGCCGAGCGCGCGAAGGTCGGTCTCGTCGAAGAGCCGTTCGCCGGCGCCGAGGAGGACGGGCGCGATCGCGAGGTGCAGCTCGTCGACGAGCCCCTCGCGCAGGTACTGTCGGATGGTGGCCGGGCCGCCCCCGAGGCGGACGTCGCGTCCCTCCGCCGCTTCCCGCGCCCGCTCGAGCGCCTCGTGAATGCCGCCCGACACGAAGTGGAACGTCGTGCCCCCTTCCATGGCGAGCGGGGGGCGTGCGTGGTGCGTCAGGACGAAGACCGGAACGTGGTAGGGCGGCTCCTCGCCCCACCAGCCTCGCCAGCTTTCGTCGGGCCACGGGCCGCGGACCGGACCGAACATGTTCCGGCCGAGGATCCAGGCGCCGACGTTCTCGAACCCGCGCGCGACGAAGTCGTCGTCGAGTCCCGTCGTCCCGCCGTCGCTGCCGAAGACCGTCCGCCTGAGCGTCCGGGTCGGAAAGGCCCAGGCGTGGAGCTGGGCGCCTCCGAACCCGAGCGGGTTCTCGCGGCTCTGGGCGGGCCCCGCCCCGAACCCGTCGAGCGAGATCGAAAAGCTCGCCACCCTGAGCTTCGACATCGAGGTCACCTCCTCGGAACGCTCGCGGGGAGGCACTCCCCGAGGAGGTTCCACTCCATCCCGTTCCCCAGGCCTCGCGGTAGCCACCGCTCTCCCGCTCCCGACGATGGCGGAGATCGCGGTGGATCATCGAACGCGGAGATTCTGCGAGCCTATCTCACATTCGGCCCGGGCGAACCCGGTTCCGACCTGTTGTCACGGGGTCTTCCGAGGCGAGACTCCGAGCAAAACACGAAGAGGAGAACCAGAAAGAGCCTGCGCAGGGAAAGTCTCGGACGAGATCAAGGCGACGAAGTAGGCTGCGCACGATGCGACTCTCCGAACTCGCAACCGCCGGCATCCTCGTCCTCCTCTCCGCCGACCCCGTACACGCCTGGTCGGGGGATCTGCACCGCTCGATCGTCGAGGGCGCCCTCCGGGTCTCGCCCGCCGCGGCGGCGCGGATCCCCGAGGCGCACCGGGAGAACGTCCTCAAGGCGTGCGTGGGATCGGATGCCTCCGAGAGGCTGGCCGATCCCGGCGCCGAGGCCGAGCAGTTCCTCAAGGTCCTCCTCGCGAGGCCGCCCGGAAGGTTCTCGTACAACGACGCCCTCGCGCTCGGCCGGCTCCTTCACGACGTCGCCCACGCCGCCGTCCCGCCGGACGCGAGGCTGTCGGGGCCGAACCCCGAGGAGATCTTCTCCGGCCGGGAGATCGGCGTCTACCGCGATCCCGCGCCGCGGGCCGCCTCTCTCGCCGAGGCGCTCCGCGTCTCGCGCCGGGACTGCAGCTTCGCATCCAACCGCGAGGAGGACCTCGGCGGGAAGTACCGCTCGGCGATCCAGGCGACGATCGACGCGCTCCTCCGCCTCCCGTCTCTTCGCGAGCCGCAGGCAGACTCCGGCCTCGACGTTTTCATCGTCGCGGACCGGGTCGACAACGGGAAATCCGGTCCCCGCGAGGTCGGGAAGAAGGAGAAGGTCTGGCGGGAGACGGACCGTAGCGGGGTCACCTGGGAAATCACCGAAACGACGCACTTCTACGACATGAGCCAGGCCGGAAAGGGCCAGTTCGTTCGCAAGGCGTACGAGACCCGGGGGGTCCGCATCCTCGAGTGGACCTCTCGCGCCGACGGCCCGCTGACCCGGAACCGGCTCCTCGTGCTCAACAACACGCAGGAGTGTTTCCCGACCCTCCGGATCACGGAGGATGGCGCCCACCGGGAAGTTCCCCTTGGCCTCCCTCCTCACGCGGTCGCCCGGATCGAGTTCCAGACGCCGACCGCGACGCCGCGGGAAAAGATTCGCCTCTCTCCCCGCCCCGGCCGCTGCGCGCCCGGAGCGAACCTGGCGGGCAGCGCCATCGCGAGCCGGCTCTTCGGCGTTCCGGCGACGGTCACCGTCGGCCCGAGGTGGGAGGAGTCCTTTCACGCGCCCTTCCCCGACGCGGCGAAGGAGAGTCCGATCGGAATGAAGCCGGACCCGCCGGCGGCGCACTGAGCCGGGAAGCAGTGCCCAAATCCGTCTCTTCGTGTGATCGAATCCCGCCGCGATGGCCCACGATGAGAGAGTGCATCGAGTGTTCCGACGGGTGCTCGAGGTCGCGGCCAGCCTGCTCATCACCCTGGCCCTGGCCGAAGGCGTGCTGCGGCTGCTCCCCCTCCGCCTCATGGACTTCCCTTCTTCGTTTCAGTATTCGGGAGATCCCGACCTCGGCTACCGCCCCCTTCCCCGTCAGGACGTCACCTACGGCCTGGCCTGCCTGCGCAACCCGCACGTCAGGACCAACGGCCTCGGGTTTCGCGGTGGGGAATGGCACGCGGCCCGCAGCCCCAGGATCGCGCTGCTGGGAGACTCCTACCTGCTGGCGCTCACCATCGACGAGGGGCGCCACGTCGCCAGCCTCCTCCAGGCCAGCACGCACGGCGAAATCTGGAACGCCGGCGTCAGCGGGTACGGCACCTTCCAGGAGCTGCTGGTCTGGCGGAAGGAGCTGCGCGACCGCAGGCCCGACCTGACGGTCCTCTTTCTCTACCTCGAGAACGACGTCCGCGACAATCACTGCGGCCTGAGCCGGGCGGAAGGCCAGGTCTTCAGTCCCTGCCTGGAAGTCCAGGCGGGGAGGACGCGCGAGCGGATGGACTTCGAGCACCGCCAGCCGGAGGCCGGCTGGAAGGTCTGGCTGAGAGCGAATTCCCACACCTACCGCGCTGTTCGCAGCCTCGGGAGGAGAGGACCGGCCCGACCGCCCCGGGGCCAGTTCTTCGACCAGGAGAGCTTCGCCCACAACGTCTACCGGCCGCACCTCAGCCGGAAGTGGGACGAAGCCTGGCTGGCCACCGAATGGGCGCTGCGTGCGCTGAAGGCCGAGACGGACGCCGCCGGCTCGCGGTTGCTGGTGGTGAACGTCCCCGGTCCGCTCCAGCTCGCCACGGACTGGCGGGCGGAGCTGAGGGCTCAGATCGGGCCGGAACCGGCCCCCGCCGACTTCGACATGCAGTATCCGGTGAGGCGGCTGGAGGCCTTCTGTACATCCGCCGCAATCGACCTGCTGGACCTTCGACCCGCCTTCCTCGCCTATCGGGACCGCCACGCCCTGAAGACGCCTCTCTTCGGCTGGTGCTGCGACGGTCACTGGAACCCGCTGGGGCACCGGCTGGCCGCGGAGCTCGTGCACAACCGCCTGGTCGCCTCGGGCTGGATCGAGGGCGACGTCCTTCCCGAAACGGGAGCCCCGCTCGAGGTCCTCGGCGAAGCCCTGTACGCGGACATCTTCGGGTGCGGCACGGCGGAGCTGGAGTAGCGATCCTCGCCGGTAGAGGAGAGGACGGATTCGCACGTCTCCTCCTCCCCGCCCCCGGGCTATGCTCGCGGTTCCGGGCCGGGGACGCGGCCACGCGCCCCACCCCGAAGGAGGCAACGATGGGAACGAGAGGACGGCAGATCGTCGGACTCGACGTGGACGAGCTTCTCCGGATGCTCAACGCCGCCTACGCGAGCGAGTGGCTCGCCTACTACCAGTACTGGCTCGGCGCCAAACTGATCAAGGGACCGATGAAGGACGCGGTCTCGGCGGAGCTGACGCTCCACGCCACCGAGGAGCTGGGGCACGCGACGCTCCTGGCGGGCCGGATCATCCAGCTCGGCGGAACGCCCGTCCTCGACCCGAAGGAGTGGTTCACCCAGAGCCCCTGCGCGTACGACGCCCCAGCCGACTCCTACGTCGCCGTCCTGCTCGAGCAGAACATCGCCGGCGAGCAGTGCGCCATCGACACCTACAAGGCGCTGATGGACGCCACGAAGGACAAGGACATGGTGACGTACAACCTGGCGCTGACCATCCTCGAGCAGGAGGTCGAGCACGAGGAGGACCTGCAGAGCCTCAAGGAAGACCTCGACCTGATGGTGAGCCGCGGGAGCAGGTAAGAGCGCCCGCGGGGCAGACCCGGGAGCTGGGCCCGTTTCAGCCCCGGGGCGGGCCGGGGCAGGTGCCTCGGCCCGTCCGGTGCGCGCGATCAGGGCCCGGAAGCCGGCGTCACCTGGCGGTCGAGGCCGTCCCCTGCTCCGCCCAGACGCGGTCCCAGCCGAGGCGACGGGCGGTTTTCGCATTCACGGTGCCGTCCTCGTTGTAGACCCCGCTCTCGATGAGGCTCCGTTTCTGCCTCTCGCTGAGGTAGCCGGGAATCGTCGACGAAGCCGACTCCGGCCGGAACTCGTCGCCCTCGACGACGACCTCCCAGTCCTTGAACGTCTTCCGGACCCCCTGCACCAGGTACGAGAACTCGCCGTCACGGGTGCTCTCGACCGCGATGGAGTCGAGGCCGAGGCGCGTCACTCCGACCGCCGCCGCCCGGCCGAGCGGCGTGACCTGGACGGTCAGCCCCTCCTCGTCGGTCACGAGGCGGAAGCTCTCGGGAACCTCGATGACGGCCGTTCCCTTCACGAACACCCCGCGGCCCCGGAAGTACGTCCCCGCCTCCGGCCCCTCCAGCGCGACGTACCGGATCACCATCCCGGCCCTGTACGGGTGGGGATCGACGAACGGCTTGGTCCCGGTGGCCCCCATGTTGCCGCTCGCGAAGACGCCATACGTGGTGTCCAGGCCGAGACTGCCGGCCGACTGGAGGCTGTTACCCGCTGCATTCATCGAGATCCCGCGCACGCCCGTTCCGCTCGGCCCCGCGATTCCGAGGACGCCTCTCGACGCCCCCTCTCCACGCACGCCGGCGACGGACGCGATGTTGCTGAACGAGGACGGGAAGTCCCCCGTCGCCCGCCCGAGGACGCCGGCGGCGTCGTTCACGGTCGTGGCCGACTCGCCGAGCACCCCGTAGGTGAGGCGACCGGTGTTCGGGCCGATGCCGTACACGCCCGAGGAGCCGGCGGCGCCCAGGGGCCCGATCTCTCCCCGGACTCCGAAGATCCTGCCGGTCCCTGCGGCACCGCCACCGACGCCGTGCGAGCCGTTGTTGTTCGAGAAGTTGAATCCGCCGATCGCCCCGTTCCCGCCGAAGCTCCCGCTGATGATGAATCCGGCTCCGCTGTTCACGAAGTTCGTGAAATAGCCGTTGATGTCGATGATGAGGTCCGTCGTGCTGACGCCGGCCGTGATCGTGATCGCGCCGAGGCCCAACCCGCCTCCGGCGGGAACGATGGCGGCGTTCGCAATCGTCTGGCCGGCGCCGGAGTAGTTCACCGCGGAACTGGACCCGGCCGACCCTCCCGCCGGGTACGCCTGGAGGAACCCTGGTCCCGCCGTGTTCGTCACGGTGAGGTTGAACGAGTAGGCCGACGCATTCGGCGGAATGCCGGTGCACCCCGATGCCGTGATGTCGAAGGTCCGGGAGGTCCCGGCCCCGATGGCAGGCGGCCCGTACGCTCCGCTGAATCCGAACCCGGCCCGCGTGTCCGCGATGCGGCAGGGGGTCACGGGGATGAAAGCGCCGGGGCCGGTGAGGTCCGCGAGGGCCACGACGGCCGACGAGGGGACCTCCCAGGCGCGAAGCGGGATCTCCACGCCTGGAGCGGCCCCGGCCACGACGAGAGCCGCGGAAAGCGCCGCGAGCCGAACACGAAATGCAAAACGATTCACTCGAACCTCCCTGACACCGACCAGATGCGGACGCGGGGAGTGTACTCGCCCTGTACTCTCCGGGCGCCGACCCGGTGCTCGTCGCGAAGCTCGTGGTTGCGAAGCGCTCGAAGGTGACCCGGCGGGCACCTCCGTTCGCCCGGTCCGGGTGACTCCGGCTCCCTTCCCCGTCAGCGCTTCTTCCGCAGCAGGCGGGTCCCCAGGCTGACGACGGCTACCGCCAGGCCCCCGCCGACGACGCCGGCGAGCCCGCCGAGGAGGGTCGGACCGAGGGAGGAAACGAGTTCGCTACCGGCCGCGAACTGCTGGGAAAGGTGGTGCAGGAACGGGATGCCGTGGACCAGGATCCCTCCTCCGACCAGGAACATCGCGACGGTGCCGGCGATCGACAGGAATCGCATCAGGACCGGCGCGGCCCGCAGGATTCCCTTTCCGAGGGTGCGCCGGAACCGCGCGACGGCGCCCCCGCCTTCGCTCCGGCCCAGGTGAAGGCCGAGGTCGTCGAGCTTCACGATGGCGGCGACGAGTCCGTAGACGCCGACGGTCATGAGGAGGGCGATGGTGGACAGGACCGCGAGACGCGTTCCGAAGGGCGCCGTGGCCACGATCCCGAGCGAGATGGTGACGATCTCGGCCGAGAGGACGAAATCGGTCCGGACGGCGCCCTTGATCTTCTCTTTCTCGACCTTCGCGAGGTCGACGTCCGGGCCTAGCAGGGCCCCGGCCGGCTCCGCGTTGCGGGCCTCGTCGTCGCTCCTGCGGTGAAGGAGCTTGTGCGCGACCTTCTCGAACCCCTCGAAGCAGAGGTAGAGGCCGCCGATCATCAGGAGCGGCGTCACCGCCCACGGCGCGACGGCGCTGATGGCGAGCGCGGCGGGAACGAGGATCGCCTTGTTGACGAGGGAGCCCTTGAAGACGGCCCAGACGACCGGCAGCTCTCTTTCCGCCAGGACCCCGGTCACCTGCTCGGCGTTGAGCGCGAGGTCGTCCCCGAGGACGCCGGTCGTCTTCTCGGCCGCGACCTTCGAGAGGACGGCGACGTCGTCCGCGGCCGCCGAGGCCTTCTTCGCGGCGACCTTGGCCAGGATCGCGACGTCGTCCAGGACGGTCGCAATGTCGTCGAGGAGGGCGAGGAAGCCGGTAACGGGCATGCGAGCGGGATGCTAGCAGGACCCGTTCCGGCTCCAGCGCGCGGTCCGTCCGGAACGGACGGTCAGAAGAGCTTGAAGTTCAGGCCGATCGTCCCCGCCCAGAAGTCGCCCGTGTAGTCGGACGCGATGGCGCCGAGGGCTTCGTCGACGCTGTTCGCGTCGAGGAAAACGTAGCGGACGTCGCCGTTGAGCGAGACGTTCTTGCCGAGGTTGATGTCGAGCCCGGCTCCGGCGTGCGCCGACCACTTGTTCTCCGTCACCTCGCCCGTGGTGACGTCCGAGTCCTTGACCTTGAGATTGCTGTACGTCCCGCCTCCGAGAACGTAGAGGCCGACCTTCGGGAGCTTGATGAGGTAGAGCATCCCGGAGACCTGGAAGGGAATGTTCTCGACGTCGACGCTGCCGAGGCTTCCGAGGTCGACGGTGTCCGTGTAGTACGACGCCCGGGCCTCGGCCCCGATGATCCAGAAGAGGTGGAAGCGGGCCTGCGCGCCGCCGACGAAGCTGTTCCCGTTCCCCCCGTCCGTCCCGACGGCGCCACCGTGAATCCCGAGGTCGAGGCCGAAGCCGTCGGCCGCGACGGGCGGGGCGGCCAGGGCGAGCGCGAGCAGGGCGAGAGACACGAGGCCAATGGGCTTCTTCATTCGCGATGGTCTCCTTCTCCGGAACGTTGCGACGAGGGTACACGGCTCGGAATGCCCTCGCCACGGTGGGCCTGTGACGGGACTAAAATCACCTGAGTAGAAAAAGAGAAGGAACGGATGCCTCCCCGGCTCGTGATCGTCGCGGGGCCGTCCCTGGGCGCCCAGGTCGCACTGGAGACGGAAGAAGTCGTGCTGGGTCGCGACTCCGGGTGCGAGGTGTGCCTTCCGGATGCCACGCTCTCCCGGCGGCACGCGGTCCTCGTCCGGGCTCCGGAGGGATGGCGGCTGAAGGACCTCGGCAGCCTCAACGGCCTCAGGGTCAACGGCCTCTCCACGGCGGACCACCTCCTCGGGCCGGGAGATCGGATCGAGCTCGGCTCGAGCGTCCTCGTCTACCGGCCGGAGGGCTGGGAGGCCGCGGGCGCGGCGGCCCCGGGCCTCCCGGCTCCGGCAGCACTTTCCACGATCCGGCTCCCGCTCTCCGAGGCCCTCTTCGCGGGAGACGAGGCGGCCCCCGCTTCGCGGAAGACCGAGCGAAGCCTCGGACTGCTTCTGGCCGCGGGACGACGGTTCGCGACGGAGCGGACGGAAGAAGGGCTCGCAAGGGCGCTCCTCCTCGCCGCCTGCGACGCGATCGGCGGCTCGACCGGCGTCGTCCTCCTCGCCGGGGAGGGAGCCGGGCTTCGGGAGGCGGCCGCCTCCCGAAACGGCCCGAGATCCGATCAGATTCCCTCCGGCGCCGCCGTGGAAGCCCTGGAACGCCGGGAAGCGGTCGCGCTCCGCCTCGACCGGCACCACGCCGCGGCCGTGCCGATCCTGCGCGGAGAGGACCGGCTGGGGGTCCTCTGGCTCGTCGCGGGCGATGTCCCCGTTCCCGAGGACGACCTCCAGCTTCTCTTCGGCCTCTGCGCCTCCGCCGGGGCCTCGCTCGCGCTCGTGAAGCACCTCGTCTGGCTGGAGGGGGAACGCCGGCGCCTGGAAGCCCCGGCCGACGACGAGGAGCTTCGCGGGGACTCGGCGGCGATCGGCCGCGTGAGGGCTCTCCTCGCCCGCGCGGCGGCCAGCGAGGCGAGCGTCCTCCTGGCGGGCGAGAGCGGGACGGGCAAGGAGCTCGCCGCGCGGGCTCTCCACGCCCGGAGCCAGAGGCGCGACGGCCCGTTCGTCGCGGTGAACGCGGCCGCGCTCGTCGACACGCTCGTCGAAAGCGAGCTCTTCGGGCACGAGCGGGGGGCCTTCACCGGGGCCGTGGCCCGCCGGCGCGGCCGCCTGGAGAGCGCGCACCACGGGACGCTCTTCCTCGACGAGGTGGGCGAGATGGCGCCCTCGACCCAGGCCAAGCTCCTCCGGGTCCTGGAGACGCGCTCGTTCGAGCGGGTCGGAGGGACCGAGAGCGTCAGGGTCGACGTCCGCATCGTCGCGGCGACGAACCGCGACCTGCCGACGGAGGTCCGCGAGAAGCGCTTCCGCGAGGACCTCTACTACCGTCTCGCGGTCGTGACGATCACCCTCCCGCCGCTCCGGGAGCGGCGCGAGGACATCCCCGGCCTCGCGTCGTTCTTCCTCGCGCGCCACGCCCAGCGGCTCGGCCGGCGCCTGGACGGCTTCCTCCCCGCCGCTCTCGGGCGGCTCGTCTCCTACGAATGGCCGGGAAACGTCCGGGAGCTCTCCAACGCGGTCGAGCGGGCCGCCGTCCTCTCCGCCGGGCCGCTCGTGAGGCTGGAGGACCTTCCCGAGACCCTCGTCGAGGGGCCGGGCGGCCGCGGCGAGGAGGCGCTCCCTCCCTACCACGAGGCGGTGAACCGGGCTAAGCAGCAGGTCGTCGCCGCCGCGCTCGCGGAATCCCGCGGCAACGTCACGGAGGCGGCGCGCCTTCTCGGCCTTCACCCGAACTACCTCCACCGGCTCCTCAACCAGCTCGGGCTTCGCGAGGTCCCGGGGACGTGACCGCCGAGCCGAGCGGCGTCCGGGCCGGAGTCCACCTCGGCCCGTACGAGGTCGTCGAGCTCCTGGGGCGCGGCGCGCGGGGCGAGGTCTGGCGCGCCCACGATCCGAGGCTCGGCCGGAGCGTCGCGATCAAGCTCCTCGTCGGCACGCGCTCCTCCCCGGAGGCACTCCGGGAGCTCGCGCGCGAGGCGCGGACGGCGTCGGCGCTCTCGCACCCGAACATCGTCACGGTCCACGACGTCGCGCTCGACTCCGAGCCCCCCTTCCTCGTCCTCGAGCTCGTCCCGGGACGGACGCTCGCGTCGCTCCTGGCCGCGGGGGCTCTCCCCGTTCCGCGCGCCCTCGACCTGGCGGCACAGATCGCCACGGGCCTGGCGGCCGCTCACGAGGCGGGCCTCGTCCACCGCGACGTCAAGCCCGCGAACACCCTCGTCACGCGCGAGGGGCACGCGAAGATCCTCGACTTCGGTCTCGCGCTCCTGTCGGCCCCGGCCGTCTCCTCTCCGAACGACGCGACGATCCCGGGCTCGGCGGGGACGATCCCGGGCGTTGCCGTCGGAACGCCCGCCTACATGGCCCCCGAGCAGGCAGAGGGGCACGCCGTCGACTTCCGGGCCGACCAGTTCGCCCTCGGGGCGCTCCTCCACGAGCTCCTCACGGGCCGGCCGGCGTTCGCGCGCGGCTCGATCCTCGACACGCTCGCCGCCGTCGTCCGCGACGAGCCCGAGCCGATCCCGCGGCTGGCCGAGACCCTCGACGGTCCGGTGAGACGGATCCTGGCGCGCTGCCTGGCGAAGGACCCCGACGACCGCTACGCCGCCACGCGCGACCTGGCGCGCGACCTGCGCGACCTCGCCACCCTCGCGAGCAGCCGGGAGCCGGCCGCAACCGAGGCGTCCGTCCCTTCGCGGACCTTTCCCCGCCGGACGGCGATGGCGCTCGTGGCCGGGGCTGCGGTCGCGCTCGTGGCCGTCGGCGCCGGGGCCGGCCTCCTGTCGCGGCGGCCGCCTCTCCCCTCCTTCCGGCAGCTCACCTTCCGGCGCGGCACCGTCTGGGCCGCACGGTTCACGCCGGGCGGAGAGGACGTCGTCTACGGCGCGTCCTGGGACGGGAGCCCCGCGCACCTCTTTTCCACCCGGATCGCGGGAGGCCCGTCGGTCCCGCTCGGCCAGGGGGACGCGAGCCTTCTCGCCGTCTCGCCCTCGGGCGAGCTGCTCGTCTCCCTCGGCGCCCGGCCCTGGCTGGTGAACGGCTCGATCGGCACCGCCGCCCGGATGCCCCTCGTGGCCGGCGCTCCCCGAGCCCTCCTCGACGGGGTCGCGGCGGCCGACACCATCGCTTCCTCGTCCGACATCCTCGCGGTCACCCGGAAGGACGGACGGACGCGCCTCGAGGTCCCCGGCCGGCGCGTCCTCTTCGAGACGCCCGGCTGGATCAGCCACGTCCGGGCCGCACCGGACGGCGTCTTCGTCGCCTTCCTCCACCACCCGGTGATCCCGGACGACGGCGGGGACGTCGTCCTCGTCCCGGTTTCGGGGGGAGAGCCCCGCGTCCTCTCCTCCGCGTGGATGAGCCTGGTGGGGCTCTCGTGGACCCCGTCCGGCGAGGAGGTCTGGTTCACGGCGACCGGGGAGACGGGCTCGCGGACCCTTCGCGCCGTCACCCGGAGCGGCCGGGTCCGGGAGGTCTACCGGATGCCCGGGAACCTGACCCTCCACGACGTCGCCCGGAGCGGGCTCGTCCTCCTCTCGCACGACACGACGCGCATCGGAGCCCAGATGGCGGAAGAGGGGAGCGGGGAGCGAGACGTCTCGTGGCTCGACGCGACGCTCCTCACCGACCTCTCTCCCGACGGCCGGACGCTCCTCTTCACCGAGTTCGGCGAAGGGGGCGGCTCCCGCTACTCGGCCTCTCTCAGGCCCGCCGACGGGGGCCCGCCCGTGACGCTCGGGAGCGGGTTCGCGACGGCTCTCGGACCCGACGGGAAGAAGGTCCTGTCGTTCGGACCGAATGCCTCGATGGGTCTCGGCCTCGTGCCGACCGGAACCGGGCCGACGACGGCCGTCGAGATGGCGCCGGTCGTGGCACCGTCCTGGGCTTCCTTTTTCGCCGGCGGGGGTTCCTTCCTCGTCGCCGGCGCGGACGGGAGCCAGGGAGTCCGCCTCTGGCACGTGGCGGCGGCCGGCGGCCCGGCGCGCGCCATCTCCCCGCCGGGCGTCGACGCCCGCTTCTCCGCGGGCGCGCCGTCGCCCGACGGGAAGACCGTGGCGGTCGCGATGGACGACGGGGACCTCCTCTTCTGCCCGGTCGCGGGGGGCGAGCCACGCCGCCTCGCGACCTCCCCCCGGGGCCTCGTTCCGATCGCCTGGCTCGACGACGGCCGACAGCTCCTCGCCTTCGCGCGGAGCGGCCCTGGCGCGGACGTGGTCCGCCTCGACCCCTCCACCGGGCTCTCGGTGCCGGTTCGCAGGCTCGCGCCGTCCGACGGCGCGGGGGTCATCGGGATCCCGACCGTCCGGGTCACGCCCGACGGGCGCACCTGGGCCTGGTCGTACGCGCGTAACCTGTCCGAGCTCTACGTCGCCGAGGGGCTGAAGTGACCGGCCCCGGGCGGGCGGAAGCGAAGTCGAAATCGTCGACCGGGGAAAGCGATCCGATGAGCCTCAAGATCCTGAAATTCGGCGGGACCAGCGTCGGGAGCCCCGAGGCGGTCCGCCTGGCGGTCTCGATCATCCAGAGCGAGCTCCCCCACGGGGGCGTGGTGGTCGTCTCCGCCCTTTCGGGGACGACGGACCGGATCCTGGAGGCGATCGCCGCCGCCGCCCGAGGGGAGGTGGAGCGGTCCCGGGAGCTCCACCAGGCGCTCTGGACGCGCCACGGCGCGATGGCCACCAGTCTGCTTCTGGGCCCGGAGCTGGAACGGATCTGGAAGCCGCTCTTCGAGCGGCTCGCGGGCCTCCTGGAAGGGATGGGGCTCCTCTGGGAAGCCACGCCCCGGGCGAAGGACGCCGCGCTGGCCATCGGCGAGACCCTCTCGGCCCACCTGGTGACGGCCCTGCTGAACGCGTCGGAGGTCCAGGCGTCCTTCCTCGACGTGCGGGAAGTGATGCTCACCGACGGCCGGCACGGGAGGGCGCGGCCGCGGCTCGGGGAGCTTCGCCGCACCTCTCTTCCCTGGTCCGAGGCGGTGAAGGCGGGCCGCGTCGTCGTGACGCAGGGGTTCCTGGGGCAGGCCCCGGACGGAGCCACGACGACCCTGGGACGCGGCGGCAGCGACACGAGCGCCACGCTTCTGGGGGAGGCGATGGGGGCGGACGAGGTGCAGATCTGGACCGACGTGGACGGCGTCCTGACCGCCGACCCGAGCCTCGTGCCGGCGGCCCGGCCGATTCCCGTGATGAGTCTGGAGGAGGCCTCGGCGCTCTCCGCGTTCGGCGCAAAGGTCCTGCACGCCGACAGCCTGGCCCCGGTGGCCCGCGCCGGATTTCGCCTCGTCGTCGCCAACACCCACCGCCCCGAGGCGAGCCGCACGGCGATCCTGCGGGAAGCGCCCGGGCGCCGCCCCGGCCAGATCACCTCGGTGGCTTACAAGGAAGGTCTCGCCTGCCTTCGCTTTCCCCCGGAGCGGGAGCTGGAGACGCTGCTCCCGAGCATCGTCCAGCTGCAGGAAGCGGGGGCGGTGCGGTATGGGCTGCTCTCCACGCCGGAGGGGAGCCTTCTGGTGGTGCGGCCGGAGTCGCCGGCCGCCTCGGCGGCCATCGAGCAGCTCCGGGAGGCCGGAGTGGCGATCGAGCAGGGGTGGTGCGTGGTGGCCCTGGTCGGCGACGGACTCCACAGGGATCACGGGGCCTGCCAGCGAATCCTCGCCGGCCTCCAGGACGAGGCGATCGCCGGGATCCTGGCGGGCGGCACGGGGATCTCCCTCGCTTTCCTCGTGCGCGAGGAGCGCCTCCGGACCCTGATCCCACGCCTTCACCAGGCCTACGTCCTCGGCATCGAGCCGTCTCCCTCACCGATCGGATAGGGATCCTCTCCTCGACGCGAGGCGGACGGGTCGTCCGACCGCGGGCCGGAAGGGCCTGCCGGCGCCCAACTCCTTTCGCCTTAGCGACATCCCGCCTGGGCGGATCGCGAGTTCCGTCCCGGCCCGCCCGTTGCTCTTTCCGGGGTGTGGCCCGGGAGACCGAGACCCGGGCCGGGAGGACCGAAATGAGCGCCACGCATCCGGACCCTGCTCCCGTTCCGGCATCGATCTCCGGATTCCGGCGAGGCCGGTCGGGGGACCTCCTCGACCGCTGCCGCGCCTTCTCGGCGATGCTCGACGTCCTCCGGGCCGAGGGGGACTTCCCGACCCAGTACCAGCTCGAGCTCCTCGGACCGCTCGACCACGAGATCGTCGTCCGGGACCCGCTCACGTCGCGGCCGAAGAAGCTCGTCTGCTTCGACTCGAACAGCTACCTCGGCCTCCACCTCCACCCGCGCGTCACCGCCGCCGCGCACCGGGCTCTCGACGAGGCGGGCGCCGGGACCCCGAGCGCCCCGCTCCTGTCCGGGACGAGCCGGTGGCTCCGCGCTCTGGAGGACGTCGTCGCCGCGTTCCACGGGCGGGAGGCCGCGCTCGTCTTCCCCTCGGGCTACGCCGCCAACATCGGGATCCTCACCGGCCTGCTGCGTCCCGAGGACTTCGCCGTCCGGGACCGCCACGTCCACGCGAGCCTCCACGACGGCTGCCGCTTCTCGGGCGCGCGCGGCGGTGTCTTCGCTCACCGGGATCCGGCCTCCGCCGCGCGCTCCTTCGCGCGCGACGACGGCCGGGGCGGGAAGCTCCTCGTCACCGACGGCGTCTTCAGCATGCACGGAAGCGTCGCTCCGCTCCCCGGGCTCGCCGCGGTCGCCAAGGGCGCCGGGGCGCTCCTGATGGTCGACGAGGCGCACGCGACCGGAGTCGTCGGACCGACGGGGCGTGGCTCGGAGGAGCTCTTCGGCCTCCCGGGCCGGATCGACGTCCTGATGGGGACCTTCTCGAAGGCCGCGGGCGCCGCGGGAGGCTACGTCGCCGGGCCGCGCGACCTCGTCGACTACCTCCGCTTCTTCGCCCGGTCGGCCGTCTTCACCGCCTCTCTTCCGGCGCCCGTCGCCGCGGCCGTCGCCGAAGCGTTCCGGCTCATGGACGAGGACCCGGCGCCGCGCGAGCGCCTCCGCGAGAACGCGCGCCGCTTCACCACCTCGCTCGAAGCGCTCGGCGTCTCGCCGCTGGCAACCGGGACCCCGATCGTCGCCGTCCGCGTCGGACCCCAGGCGACCCTCCTGCGGGCGGGGCGCGAGCTCTACGACGCGGGCATCCGCTGCGGAAGCGTCTCCTACCCGGCGGTCGCCGCCGACTCCTGTCTGCTGCGCTTCACCGTCAACGCCCGGCACACGGACGACGAGCTCGACCGGGCCGCGGAGACGCTCGCGCAGGTCGCCGGCCGGCACGGTTTCCTGGGGCCGGGCCCCGCCGCCCAGCTCGACGGCGGCGCCGCCGGGGAGCCCTCGTGAGCGCCGTTCTTCCTTCCGCTCCCGCGGCTCCTGCCGTTCCCGCTCCGATCGGGACGGCCGCCCGTCCGTCCGAGGCCCGGTTCTGGGGCGCGTTCCTCGTCACGACGCGCCCGTACCTCATGCCGGTTTCCGGAGCCGGCGGCCTCGTCGGCCTCGCGATCGCACCTCCGGGAAACGTGGCGACGGGCGCTCTCGCCTTCGCCGCGCTCTTCTTCTCGTACGGCCTCGGGCAGGCGCTGACCGACGTCTTCCAGACCGACACCGACGCCCGCTCCGCGCCGTACCGGCCACTCGTCCGCGGCGTCGTCGGAAAGCGGGACGTCCTCGCCGTCAGTCTCGCGGGGCTCCTCGGCTGCGGGCTCGCCCTCGCCCTCGCGAACCCCTGGAACCTCCTCCTCGCCCTCCTCGCGGTCCTCGGGCTCCTCGCCTACTCGCCCCTCAAGCGAACCTTCTGGGCCGGGCCGCCGTGCAACAGCGCCGTCGTCGCGCTCCTCCCCGCGATCGGCCTCCTCTGCGGAGAACCGTCCCCCGCCCGCGCATTCGCAAACCCGCTCCTCCTCCCGGCGATGGCGAGCGCCTTCTTCTCGTACGCCGTCTTCGTCCTCCTCGGCTACCTGAAAGACGTCGAGGCGGACCGCCCGACGGGCTACGTCACGCTCCCCGTCCGCTTCGGCCGCCGCGCGACCGTCGTCGTCAGCCTCGTCCACGCCCTCGCGGCGGTCGCGGCGTCCTGGCTCCTCGTCGCGCGCGGGGGGGCCGCGGGTTCCGGAGTCCCGGTCCTGCTTCTCTGGGCGGCCGGCGCGGCAGGGCTCCTCGCGTCCCACCTCCCCGCCTGGCGCGTCCGGAGGGACGCGGACGCGAGCCCCGCCATCACCGGCTCCGTCGTCTCGTTCGTCGCGCTCCACCTCGCCGAGGCCGCGCTCCTCGCCCCCTCGTTCGGGCTCCTCGTCCCCCCCGTCCTGGCGTTCGTCGTCATCGCCCTCCTCGCGCGCCCCTGCCGGGAGCAGGTGTGAGCCGGCCCTTCGCGCTCGTCCTCCGGAACCCGGCTGCGGGCCGAGCCGGCGACCCCCGGGCCCTCTCCTTCGCGCGCCGCGGGATCGGCGTTCGGTTCGACGCGGCGGAGGTGGTCCTCGACGCCGGCGGAGAGTGGAAAAGCGCCGTCTCCGCCGCCCTTCACCGGGGTGTGAGGACGTTCGTCGCCGCCGGCGGGGACGGGACGGTCCACGCTCTCCTGGCGGCGCTCGTGGAGTCGTGCGGCTCCGAGCCGCTCGAAGGCCTCACGCTCGGCATCGCCGCGCTCGGCTCGAGCAACGACTTCGTCAAGCCGCTCCGGCCGGGCGACTCCCCCGTTCCTCTCCGGCTCGACGCGGCGCACGCCGCCCTGCGCGACCTCGTCCGCGTCCGGGCGGTCGACGCTCTCGGCCGGGAGGTGACGAGCCTGCTCGCGGTCAGCGCCTCGGCCGGGGTCGTGGCCGAGGGGAACGCCCTCTTCAACTCCGCCCGCGGCGCGCGGCGGGGAACCGGTCCCGCGATCGCGCGCGCCGCGCTCCGGGCCGTAGCGCGGCACCGCGACTTCCCGGTTCGACTGAGGCATGACGGAAGGACGGAGACGGTCGCGCTCTCCTCGCTCTCGATCCTGAAGAGCCCGTGGCTCTCCGGCGCCCTCCGCTACGACCTTCCCGTCTCGGCCGACGACGGCCTTCTCGGGGTGGCCGTCTGCGCCGGGATGGGGAAGCTCCGGCTCCTCCGGACGCTCGCGGGGCTTCTCTTCGGCCGCTTCCGGGGCCGCCCCGGGACGCGGTCGTTCTTCACGACCTTCATCGCGGTCTCGGCCGACGCGCCGTTCCTCCTCGAGGTCGACGGCGAGGTCGAGCAGGTCGTCGAGGCGAGCTTCGACCTCTTCGCCCGGAGGATCCGCGTATGCGCCTGAACGACGACGTCGTCGAGAACCGGCGGCTCACGCGGTGGGCCGACCTCCTCCCGCGCGCTCCCCGGCAGCGCGGGGGCGTTCACGAAACGGACGCCGAGCTCGTCGACCTGGGGGACGGCCGGCTCCTGGCCCTCACCGTCGACACGGTCTGCGAGGAGATCCGCCTCGGCCTCTACCGCCACCCGAAGACCGCCGGACGGCTCGCGGTGGCCGCCGCCCTTTCGGACCTCGCCGCCGTCGGCGCCGAGCCGCTCGGCCTCCTCCTCTCCGTGACGCTCCCCGCCGGGAACGCCGACGTCGTCCAGGAGGCCGTCGCGCGGGGTGTCGCCCAGGCCGCGTCCGCCGCGGGGACCTTCGTCCTCGGCGGCGACACGAACGAGGGCGACGAGCTCTCGGTGGGGTGCACCGCGGCCGGGACCGTTCCGCGTGGCTTCGAGCTGACCCGCGTGGGGATCTCCCCCGGCGACCTCCTCTTCTCGGCCGGGCCGCTCGGCCTCGGCGCCGCGCTGGCCGCCTCGACGCTCCTCGCCGGCGGATCGCTCCTGTCGGAGGACGACCTGGTGCCGCCGCCCCGCATCGCGCACGGCATCGCCCTCCGCCGCATCGCCTCGGCGGCGATGGACACGAGCGACGGTCTCGTGGCGACCCTCGACCAGCTCTCCCGTCTGAACGGGGTCGCGCTCCGCCTGACGCGGCCTCCCGCCGAGCTCCTCCACCCGCGCGCCCTGCAGGTCGCACGGAGCCTCTCCCTGCCGCCGCTCGCCCTCCTCGCCGCGGCCCAGGGCGAGCAGGAGCTCGTCTTCGCCGTTCCTCCCGAGCGCCAGCCGGCGCTCGAGGCCGCCGCCGCCCGGCTCTCGTGGACTCCCGTCCCCGTCGGCCGCGCGGAATCCGGCTCCGGCGTCTTCGTGAACGGTGCCCCGTTCGACGGCGCGCGGGCCCGGAACCTCCTCGGCGCCTGCGGCCGGGATCTGGGCGCCTACGCCGCGGCCCTCGTGGCGATGACGAAGTGACGACGAAGTCACGAAGGGACCGCGCCCGCACGGACTCCCCAGCGCACTCGCCGGCCCCAGACACCTGTCGGGTCACGGCGGACCGTGCGTGACCGGCTCTCCGTCGACCCGAGGGATCGTGAGGAGAGCGCCGTCCCGGCCCCGCACGCCGGGTCAGAACTCCCGCGTCACCGAAACGAAGAAACCCGCGCGCCCTTTCTCGACGCGGCCGTCCACCGTGCTTTCGAGACCGAAGTTCCACGAGCCGAGGAATTCCATCGACAGGTTCCACGGCAGTCCGGTCGTGAACCCGGCGGAGACGGCGGGGAAGGTGCCGGTGCGCGTGACGAGCCCCGTTTCCGTCCGGACCGGTACGTCCGCCCAGGCGAGCGTTCCGCGAAGCTGCAGGTAGAGGAAGAAGACCGGCTCGAAGCGGTACTCGAGGTCGACGGTCGCGTAGCGCGCCGTCGCGATCTCGTCGACGCCCGCCGCCGGAAGGACGACGCGGGAGAGCGTCTCGAAGTCGCCCCACGTCGACCCGCTCCCGAGGCAGAACGCGGAGAAGCGGTCGAGGTCCGAGCCGGTCCCGGCGTGCACCATGGCGACGAGGCTGTGCCGCTCCGAAAGGCCTGGAAGGCCGGTGGCGCCGACCGCGAAGGCGCTCGCCGCAAGCCAGTTCGAGCCTCCCGTCTCGAGCCCCTCGGACGGGATCCCCCACGGCTTCCAGTTCTTCCGTCGCCCCCAGACGCCGTCGGCGCCGGCCGCCCAGCCCCGGTGCGGCAGCTCCACGATATTTCTCACGAGGGCGTCGGCGCGGACCCGCAGGTGCCCCCGCGTCTCGAAGGTGTTCGTCGGCAGGACGAAGGTCGGATCGGTGTCGTCCCCCTCCCGGAACCAGAGGTTTCCAGCCTCGATCGACAGGGCGACGTCGAGCGCGTTGTCGATCGCGCCCGGTCCGATCCTCCCGTGCGCGGCGAGACCGGTCCCGAGGCGCGCCTGGTACCACTCGAGCTCCCCGGAGAGCTGCCGTTCCCCCTGCACGTACGTGGAGCGCGCCCACGGGGGCGTCAGGCTGTCGAACGACGCGACGAGCGCGACGACCTTGTTCTCGGAGATCGTTTTGTCCCAGCGGAGCTCGTTGGCGATCCCCGCGACGACCGCACGGAAACGGCTATCCCCCTCCTCGGGAGCGCGCCAGAAGTACGCCCCGCCCGCCGGCCCGAAGCCGAGACCGTCGGGGCCGCCGGAGAGAAGGACGGCCCCGAGGTTGAGGTAGGTGATGCGCCCCCGGTCGCGCTTCGGCGCCCGCACCTCGTTGCCGAAGATCGTGCCGACCGCGACCTCTCCCGCATGGGGAGTCCGGTAGTCGTCCGCTCGCACGACGGAGGCCGCCGCGGAGAGGGCGAACGCCGCGAGGGCGAAGTGAGCTCTTCCGTTTCGACGTGTGCGCACGTTTCCCTCCCCTTTACGCCCCCGGACGAGGCAACCGGAAAGACGCGCCGACGACCGTCGGCCCTGGGCTCAGAAGCGGATCCCCACGCCGGCGCCGACGAAGACGTGAGACAGGGGCACGCCCACCGACAGCGAGCCGCCCGGCGCCGGGATGTCTACGGTGGTCTCCGCGACCCAGCGGTACTGGCCGAGGAGAAGGAAGTAGTACGGCCTGTCGACGGGGACCTGCAGGGCCGCTTCGACGAGGAGGCCGAGCCTCCAGCGCCGGTTCGCGAACTCCTCCGGCGGGTCCGCGCCGGGGAAGTCGCCGATGTCGGTGTCGACGTCGACGACGTGCAGGGCGGGCCCGAATCCGAGCCGCAGGGCGGGCGCCGCCTGGAGCCAGGCCATCGGCACGACACTGAGCACGGTCGACTTGGCCGTCACGTAGAGGTCGGCCGGGGAGGCGTGCCCTTCCACGGTGCCGAGGCCCGTCCCGCCCGCTCCGAAGCCGAATCGCCAGACGCCCCCGCGGAGCCTGCCCCGGCCCGCGATCCAGACGGTGGCGCGCTCGGGGAGGTCGTGCGTCCGGGGGTACGAGACGTGCTCCGTGCCCAGGATTCCCCCGTGGCCCGGGTCGTCCAGCCCCGCCACGCGCATCGCCGACTCGATGCTGCCGGATGGGCCGCCGAGAGACATGCCGGCCACGAGCAGGTCGATCGAGAGGCTCGCGGTCCCGCGGGCGGAGGGCCGCGGCGCCGCGGCGTTTTCGGCGGGCGGCCGCGGGAAAGTCTCCTCGGCACCGAGTGCGGGAGAACCGAGGAGGAGCGTCACGAGGGCGGCGGCCGATGCGAGCCTTTCGAACGGGCGGAGCGAGAGGGACATGGCGTCCTCCGCGATCAGGCCCCGGTGCCATCAGGGAGACGGTGATCCGGCAAGCGTACGCCCGCGCGTCAGAACCGGCCACCGATTCCGAGCGCCACGAAACCGTGCGAGAGCGAAACGCTCGTGCCCGGGAACTCGACCCGGGCCCCCGAGCTGGTCGTGGTTTCCCAGGGACCCGCCGTGGCGCTGGCCGCCCAGCGGTACTGCGCGAGGGCGATGAAGAAGACGGGCGTGTCGACCGGGACGGTGATCGCGGCCTCGACGACGAGGCCGGGTTCGTAGCTCCGGAACAGCTCGCTGCCGGACGAGAACCACATGCTTCCCAGCTCGAGGTCGACCCGGTGGATCGCCGGTCCGGCCCCGAGCCGCAGGCCGCGCGCCGGCTCGTACCACGCCATCGGAGCCAGGGTCACCATCCGGGCCTCGGCGTCGACATAGGCCCCGGTGTAGCCACCGGCGCCCGTTTCCCGGTAGCCCGAGACGATGCCGAACCCGGTCGGGCCGCCCGCGAGGCCGACGTGCCAGGGCCCGCTGCCGAGCCGCCGCCGCGCGGCGCCCCAGTAGGAAGTGGTGACCCAGAGCTCGTCGTCGGTGTAGGGGTAGCTGGTGCCGCTGCCGAACCAGCCGCCGTGGGTCGAGTCGTCGAACCCGTATCGGCGCATCGCCGCTTCGAGGTCGCTGGAAGGCCCTCCGAGGGACGGCCCGGAAACGACCTCGAAGGACCAGTTCCGGATGCTCCGGGGGGACGTCGCGGGGCCGTCCGCCCGGAGGTCAACGGAAGCGAGGAGGATCGCCGGAAGGACGAGGATGAAGAGAACGGTGCGGCCCCGAGGGCCCGGGCGGGTGCGCGAGACGTTCATGGCGAGCCTCCTCCGCGATCGGGCTGGAATCAACGGGCCGGGTTGGAGATGGGCGCCTTGGTTGCGGCAGGGCCGCAGGCCGGCACGAGATCCCTGACGCGGCCGTCCGCCCTCGGGTCGACGACTCCCCCCATCCCCTCGACCGCCGCCAGGAGGGCGGTGTACTCGAAGGCGTCGGGAAGAGGTGTCACGTTCGACAGGGGAACCCCGAGCATGTCGACGAGGAACATCGCGACGGCGGCGTTCGTCGTCAGCGTATAGGTCCGGGTCGGGTCGAGCGGCTCGCCGCCGATGCGGATGCTCTCGAGCGAGACCCTCGCGCCGGCGGGCTGCCTGGAGTTGTAGGCGAAGCGGATCCCGGAGACGTGCGGGAAAAACGCGTCCCCCGGGCCCGGGCCGGCGACTCCGATCTCGAGCACCGTGGCGAGCGCTTCCGCGCCCAGCTCGCTCGTCACGAGGCGGAACCCGAGTCCCGTCTCTTCGTCGAAGCCGTAGCTGACGACGCGGAAGAGGTCGGCGGCGACGAGGGGCCCCCTCGAGATCCCTTCGGAGAGGAACCCGGTGGTCGTGAACGCGAGGTCGGTTCGGCCCGCCGCCCGGAACGCGTCCGTCACGAGGTTGCCGGTCGGGGTGTCCTTCCAGGGGCTCCTCTCCCGCGGGAGGATCGGGAGGTCCCGCCGCGCGACGCCGATCTCGGTCGAGAAGACCGGTCCGAACGACGCCTCGACTCCCGCCTTCATCTGGGAGACGAGAGCCGCGACGGCGGGGTCGGGCCGGACGTGCCGGTCCACGGCGAGGAGGTCGTAGTCGACGAGCTGGACCCTTCCGGAGCGCACCTTGAGCCTGAGCCGTCCCACGTTGGCGAAGTGGGGACCGGACTGGAAGATCAGGACCGGACGCCCCGACGGGGAGCTGACCTCGACGGGCTCGTCGAGAAGGTAGTGATCGTGCGCGCCGAGGATCACGTCGATCCCGTTCACCGCCTCGGCGACGGTCGTGTCGGCCGCGAGACCCAGGTGCGAGAGGAGAACGACCACCTCGGCCCCCGCGGTCCGGAGCCTGGCGACCTCGGCGGACGCCACGTCGGCGACGTTCGGGTCGAGCGTCACGGGCGGGTTCTGGCACATCGGGTCGTCGGGAACGGTGAGTCCGAAGATACCGACCTTCACGCCGCCGGCCGTCTTCAGGATCGAGCCGCGAACGAACGCTTCGAGGCTCCCGAGGTTCCCCGCGTTCGCCGAGAGGAGCGGAACGGAGCCTTCGGCGAACCCCTGCGCGAGGATTCCGGCGAGCATCTCCGGCCCGGGGTCGAACTCGTGGTTGCCGACCGCCATCGCGTCGAAGCGCATGGCCACCATCCACTGCAGCTCGGGAACCCCGAAGTACGAGTTGAAGAAGAGGTCCCCCTGGAGGATGTCGCCGCCGTGGAGGAGAAGGGCGTCGGGATCCTGGGCCCGGGCTTCGGAGATGACGGTCGTGGCCTTGGCGATTCCCCCGACGGTCCCGTCCAGGCTCCGGTCACGCGTGCCGGTGGCGTCGAGGTGCGAGTGCGTGTCGGAGAGGTGGAGGATCGTGACGGTCCGGTCGGCTGCGGAGAGCGGAGGAGCGAAGACGAGGCCAACGGTCAGGGCGAAGGTCGGCAGGGCGAAGCGTTTCATCGGGCTGCTCCTTTCGGCGCCTCGGCGAGGCGCACCGGTTCGAGGCGGAGGACGATGTCGTCCCGTTCGAGTGAGTAGGTCCGGGGCGAGGCGAGGTCGATCGTCAGGCCGGTGACGGTGACGGCCCCGCCGACGAGAAGCCCCGTCGTCGCGGTGCTCTCCGCCCCGTCGGGGTCGCCCCAGCTCATGAACAGCGTGGAGAACAACGCTGCGGCGGCCCCTGCCCCGATTCCGACGACGTTCGTCCAGACGGCACCGGACCGGGACCAGGCGACGGCGATCTCGCGCGGCTGGAACCCCTCCTTTTCGACCCGGACGACGACCGGCGCCGTCCCGCCCCGCTTCAGCTTCAGGACCCCCGGGGTGACGATGGAGACGTCTCCCGCGCGGGCCGTGGCGCCGGGCGGTTCGGTGACGACCTCCAGGTCGTCGTGCGACCCGAGGAAGATCGAGGCGCAGCCGGAGGAGAGGAGCGCGGTGGCCAGGAGCGGGACGAGGTGGAGGGCGGGGCGTTTCATGGCGGCCTCCTTCGGGGTATTCGCCCCGTGGAAGCGCAACGGCCGTGCCGCGCCCGGACGCCAGGGCCCCGCGTCGGCCGCCACCTCTCAAGTCGCACCGCGAGAGAGAGATGGAAACGAAAGGGCCCCGGAACGGGGTTTCCCGTTCCGGGGCCCGTCTCACCTTTCGGCGAGACCTCCTCGCCGCGAGGCGAGTGGGGCGGCCGGCTGAAGCGCCCGCCGCCGGCGGCGCGTCAGGCCTTCGGGGGCTCCATCGCGGCCATCCGCCTTCCCATCTCCTCCGGCGAGACGTCCTCGACGTGCGTCGCCATTGCCCACTCGTGGCCGAACGGATCGGAGACCTTCGCAAACCGGTCGCCCCAGAACTGGTCCGTTGGGGGCATGCACTCCTTGCATCCGGCGTCGACGGCGGTCCGGAACGTGGCGTCGACGTCGGGAACGTAGAGGAAAACGCTGACGGTCGTCCCCCCGCGCGACACCGGACCCAGCTGCCCCCAGTCGGGGAACTCGTCGCTGAGCATGATGATCGAGTCGCCGAGCTTCATCTCGGCGTGCATCACGCTCCCGCCCGGCCCCGGCATCCGGACCGTCTCGACGGCTCCGAACGCCTTCGCGTAGAAGTCGAGCGCCTCCGCGGCGCCCTTGACGACGAGATAGGGGGTAACGGTCCGGTACCCCTCGGGGATCGGGCTCACTTTCTCGGCCATGGTCCTCTCCTTTCGTCTCGCCCCGCGAGGGGCACGTCTTCCCGCCGCGGGCCATTCCCGCGCACGGTGTTCTCCCGAAGTGTCGTTCCGTCGTTCTACGCGGTCCGGCGCCGGAGGTTTCGCCCCGGAGAAGCCCTCATCTCGCTCTTTCGAACGAGACCTTCCCGCCGACGATCGTGACGAGGACCTCGGTCGACGGGATCTCCCCGTCCGGAATCGTCGTCAGATCCTTCGAGAGGACGACGACGTCGGCGAGCTTCCCGGGAGCCAGGGTCCCCTTGAGCTCTTCCTCGAAGGCGGCGTACGCGTTCGCGACGGTGTAGGAGCGGAGAGCCTCCATGCGCGTCATCCGCTGCTCGGGGAAGAAGGCCGGGCCGCCCTTCGGCTGGCGCGTGACGGAGGCGTGGATCGAGGCGATCGGGTCGACGTCCTCGACCGGAGCGTCGGTCCCGTTGCCGATCCGCCCCCCCGCGTCGAGGACGCGCCTCCAGGCGTAGGCCCCTTCCTTCGCCCGCTTCTCGCCGAGGCGGGCGACGACGAACGGCGCGTCGGACGGGCAGTGGATCCCCTGCATCATCGCGAGAACCGGAAGCTTCGCAAAGCGCGGCACGTCCGCGGGGTCGAGGTGCTGGGCGTGCTCGATCCGGAAGCGGAGGTCCTGCTTCGGATGACGCGCGAGGACTCGTTCGTAGACGTCGAGGACCTCGCGGTTCGCCCGGTCCCCGATGGCGTGGACGCCGAGCTGGTAGCCGCTGGCGACCGCGATTTCGGCCGTCGCCTCCAGCTCCTTCATCGGATAGGTGTTGAGCCCCGTGCTCCCAGGCGCGTCCGAATAGGGCGAGAGGAGCCACGCACCCCGCGACCCGAGGGCGCCGTCGGCCAGCCGCTTGATCGCGCGGACGGTCAGGTGGTTCCGTCCCGCGCCGACCACTCTCACCTTCGCGGCACTCTTCTCCAGCTCCTCGTTCGAGGCGGAGAGCATCGCGTAGATACGGATTCCGAGCGTCCCCGCCTCGGCGCGCTGCCGGTAGCGCTCCACGACGCCGAGCGGGACGCCCGCGTCGTGGAGCGTCGTCACCCCCTTGCGGAGTCCCTCCTCGACGGCGAGGTCGATCCGCCGGTCGAGGTCGGCCGTCACCTCGGCGGGGGTCCGCTTCGCGAGGTCGGAGCGGAGGGCGGCGTCGACGAGCTCTTCCGCCGTTTCGCGCAGGAGTCCCGTCGGCTCGCCCGAGGCGTCCTTCAGGATGTCGCCGCCGGCGGGCGGCTTCGTGTCGCGCCCGACGCCGCCGCGCGCGAGCGCCGCGGCGTTTGCGAAGGCCGCGTGGCCACTGGAGTGGGAGAGAAGGACCGGGTTCGCCGGGGAGACGGCGCTGAGGCTCGCGTGGAGCGGGAACCCCTCGACGTTCGGCACGGGGGGCGAGGCCCAGTCCTTCTGATGCCAGCCGCGGCCGAGGATCCACTCGCCGGGACGAGCCTTCTTCACCGCCGAGGCGACGCGCGAGACGACCTCGTTCCAGCTCCGGGCGCCCCTCAGGTCGAGGGCGATCCGCGCGTCGCCGATCCCGGTCAGGTGCGCGTGTCCGTCGATGAAGCCCGGCATCGCCGTCTTCCCGGCGAGGTCGATCACCCGCGTCGCCTTTCCGCGCAGCCGGTCGATCGCCGCGTCGGTCCCGACGGCGACGATCCGGTCTCCCGCGATCGCGAGCGCCGTCGCGTCCGGCCGCGCGGCGTCCATCGTCACGATCTTCCCGTTCTTCAGGATCAGCTCCGCCGGCTTCTCCGCCGACACCGCCACGAGCGCGCCTCCGAGCAGGATCGCCAGGCCACCGCCGAGTCTCGTCACGCCGTCACCTCCGGTCCGCCGGTCCGCCGCCGCCGGGGCGGGGGGAAGCCGACGCTCCTCCCATTCTGCCCCCTCCTCCCGGAGACGGGCGCTCGGTTAGCATCCGCTGCGCACACCATGAGAACGCTCCTTCCGGGCCTCGGCATGATCGCCCTCGGCCTTGCCGTGCTCCTCACCTTCCTCCTCGCTCTCACGACGAGCTTCTTCACGCTCCGGCCTCCGAGCGGCCCCGACTCGATGGGGCGCGTCGTCGTCTTCTTCATCCCGATCGCCGCGTGGCTCCTCGTCCTCCTCGGCGCCCTCGTGGGCGTGGGCCTCGGGCGATTCGACTGGGTGAGCCGATCCCCCGGCGTCCCGACGCTCGCCGTCCTCGGCTCCGTCGCCGGCCTCGGGGTCCTCTCGGTCGCGGCGGCCGTCTATTCGCTCGAGGTTCACTCCCCGTTGCGAACGCCCGCGGGCCTCGCGGGGGGATTTCTCCTTCCGCTCTTCGTCGTCGGACTGGTCGGCTTCCTCCTCCGGTCCGACCCCGCGGCCCTCGCCGGCACGAGGTGGCTCCGCCCCACCGGAGCGGTTCTGGGCACGCTCGCCGTTCTCACGTTCTGCGTCGGGTTCGTGGTGCTCGTGAAGAGCTCCGCGGAAAATGCGAGCAGGGTCGAGGAGGGGCGCGTCGCCGACGAGGCGCGCCGGACGCTGATGCGAGCCGAGGACGCGAAGCGGGAGGAAGCGCAGGCCGCCGAGCTGGCGGCCCTCCCCGACGACACCCCGATCGAGGTCTTCCTGACCCACCTCTTCATCGACAAGAGCAAGGCGCACCACCGGAAGGCCGTCGAGAGGATCCGCGCCCTGCCCGACCTGACGGCGCGCCTGGCCGCGCGCCTCGAGCACCCCGAGCCGCTCCAGCGCGAGTACGTCCTCAGCTTCGTGGAGATGGCCGGGACGCCCGACCAAGCCTGGGAGCCGGCGGTCGCGAAGGCGATCGCCCGCCTCGCCGCGGACTACCGGGCCGGTGCGCAGGACTCGTCGCGCAGGGGAATCACCCACGTGAAGGGGCTGGCGTGGGGCGCGCTCCTGGCGGCGCAGACCTTCGGCCCCCGGCGCTTCGCGGCCGAGGTGACCGGGCTGCGTGCCGCGGTCGCGGCCTGGCCGGAGGGAAGCGAGAGGGACGAGGCCGTCGCCCTCGTCGACACGTACCTCGCCGGAAAGCCGGTTCCCGAGTGAGCCCCGGCGACGGACGGGCGCCGACGGACGCGCGGGCATAGACTCGCCGGTCACCGGAAGCGGTACCTTCCGGCGAGGAGGGACGACTTGGGATCCTTCCCGGGACGGGCACGTTTCGCGGCTCGGGTCGCGATGCTCGGTCTCGCCATCGCCCCGACGGCTTTGGCGATCGACCCGTCGGTCGCGGTCGCCCGCCTGCTGCGCGAGGCATGGTCCGTTCCGGAAGGGCTGCCACAGGCCACGGTTCGCGCCGTCGTCCAGGACGGGACCGGTTACGTCTGGATCGGCACAGAGGAGGGGCTCGCCCGGTTCGACGGCGTCCGGTTCCGGGTCTTCGATTCCGCTGGCACGCCCGAGCTCCCCAAGCCCGATGTCCGGTCGCTCCTCGTCTCGCGGGACGGCTCGCTCGTCATCGGCACGGGCGGCGGCCTCGCACGGCTCTCCGGCGGCCGCTTCACGCGCGAGGCCGGCGGCCTCCCGGGAAGGAGCGTCGAGGCTCTGGCCGAGACGGTCGACGGGACGCTCTGGATCGGCACCGACTCCGGGCTGTTCGTCCGAGAGGGCTCGGCTCTCCGGCGCCTCGCCACGGGCGACGGCCTCGCGGGCGACGCCGTCCGCGTGCTCCTGGCCGGGCGCGACGGCACCGTCTGGGTGGGGACGCGCACCGGCCTGACCCGCATCGCCGGGGAGCGGTTCGAGACGTGGCACGTCGCCGACGGACTTCCCCACGAGTACGTCACATCTCTCTGCGAGACGAGCGGCGGCGAGATCTGGATCGGGACGAACGGAGGCGGCGTCGCCGTCTTCCGCGACGGCCGGTTCGTGACGATGGGGAGCCACGAGGGGCTCCCCGTGCAGACCATCCTCGCCGTCTTCGAGGACCGGGACCGGCAGCTCTGGGTCGGGACGAACGGCGGCGGCCTCTGCCGCTTCGACGGCGCGCGATTCTCGTGCGTGGCCGCGCGCGACGGTTTCCCGGCGGACATCGTCTGGTCGCTCGGAGAGGACCGGGAAGGGGGCCTCTGGGTCGGAGCCGTCGGGAGCGGACTCTTCCGCCTTCACGAGGGTCGATTCACGACCTACGGGACGGCCGACGGCCTCGCGAGCGAGATCGCGCTCGCCGTGACGGAGGATCGATCCGGCGCGATGTGGGTCGGCACGGCCGGCGGCGGCCTCTCCCGATTCCGCGACGGCCGGTTCACGACCTTCGGGACGAAGGATGGGCTGCCTCATCCGGTCGTCCTGTCTCTCGAGCCGGATCCCTCGGGGGACCTCTGGGTCGGGACCGCCGGCGGTGGCCTCACGCGGTTTTCCAACGGACGGTTCACCACCCGGACGACGCGGGACGGGCTCTCGAGCAACCTCGTTCAGGCAATCCTCGTGGCCCGGGACGGCACCCTCTGGATTGGCACCAACGGAGGCGGCCTCTGCCACCTCGAAGGAAGTGTCTTCCGGGCTTTCGGCTCTGCGGAGGGCCTGCAGTCCATCTCCGTGACGTCCCTGCTCGAAGAGGAGAACGGCTCGATTCTCGTCGGTACCGAAGGAGCCGGACTCGTCCGGTGCCGGAACGGACGCCTGACGTCCCTGGCCTCGATCGTGGCCGCCCGATCGATTCTCGACCTCGCACGGACCGCGGACGGCTCGGTCTGGGTGGGGACGATAGGAGAGGGGCTCGTCCGCCTCCGGGGCGACAGGGCCGTGACGATCCGGAAGAAGGACGGCCTCTTCGACGACCTCGTCGGCCGCATCCTGGAGGATGGCCGCGGAAACCTCTGGATGGGAAGCAACAAGGGGGTCTCCCGGACACGGCAGGCGGACCTCGACGCCTTCGCCGACGGGCGGATCTCCTCGTTCCGAAGCGTCTCTTACGGCACGGCGGACGGGATGCGAAGCCGGGAGACGAACGGGGGCTTCCGCCCCGCGGGGTGGCGGGCCACCGACGGGAGGCTCTGGTTCCCCACGTCGATGGGCGTCGCGGTCGTCGACCCGGCCCGCCTCTACGACAACCCCGTGCCGCCCCCCGTCGTCGTCGAGTCCGTGCGGATCGACGGGCGGGAGGTCGCCTTCGGCGACGCCGTCGACGTCGGCGCGGGCGCCCGCTCGGTGGAGATCGCCTACACCGCCCTCAGCTTCGCCGCGCCGCGCTCCGTGCGTCTCCGTTACCGTCTCGAGGGGTTCGACGAGAGCTGGATCGAGGCCGGGACCCGCCGGACCGCCTACTACACGAACCTTCCTCCGGGGGACTACGTCTTCGGCGCGGCGGCCTCGAGCGCCGACGGGGTGCCGAGCGCCCGGCCCGCTCTCGTGACCCTCCGGGTGGCGGGCCGTTTCACCCGCACCCCGCTCTTTTTCGGCCTCTGTCTCGGGGCCGCCCTGGCCGTGGGGCTGGGCGCTTCGCGGTGGAGGCTGGCCCGCGCGAGGGGACGGGAGCGGGAGCTCCTCGCCCTCGTCGGGGCGCGCGAGCGAGCCGAGGAGGAGCTGCGAAGCTACCAGGGGCGGCTCGAGCAGCTCGTCGGGGAACGGACCGGGGAGCTTTCCGCCGCCGTCCGCGAGCTCGAGGCCTTCTCGTATTCCGTCTCGCACGACCTGCGCGCGCCCCTTCGCGCGGTGGAGGGCTTCTCCCGCGTCCTGGCCGAGGATCACGGCTCCGGCCTGGGAGAAGAGGGGCAGCGGCTGCTCGAGGTCATCCGGTCGAGGACCGGGGAGATGCAACGGATCATCGAGGGTCTGCTCCGGCTGTCGCACTCCGGGGCCAGGGACCTCCGGCGGACGACGGTCGACATGACGGTTCTGGCGCGCGGCGTCTGGGAGGAGCTCTTCGAGGCGGACGGCAGGCCCGCGGTCGACTTCGTCCTCGATCCCCTGCCTGAGACGCACGGGGATCCCGATCTCCTCCGGCACGTCTGGGCGAATCTCCTCTCCAACGCCCTCAAGTACTCCGCCCCGAAGGCGGACCGGCGGATCCGCGTCCGGGGGCGGCGCGAGGAGGGGGGAAACGTCTACGAGATCGAGGACCACGGCATCGGTTTCGACCCTGCCGATTGCGATCGGCTCTTCCTGGTCTTTTCGCGCCTCAACGAGACGACGGGCCCAAAGGGAACCGGGGTCGGCCTCGCCCTCGTCCGGAGGATCGTCGAGCGGCACGGGGGGACCGTCGGCGCGAGTGGCCGCCCCGGCGAAGGGGCGACGTTCTGGTTCCGTCTCCCCCATCCGGCGCCCGGCGGGGCCCCGCCCTCCGGCTGAGGCCCGGATGGGGAATCAGGAGCTGGCTCGGGAGCCCCCCGGTCCGGCTGTCCCGGGGAATCCCGGCGGGCGGGTCCAGGTTCCCGTGGCAGGCGGAGAGGGCATCGGGGTCAATACCGTACAGATACCCAGGACCTTTCCGGCAGCATCGAGCTTGCGCCGGTCGATCAGGAGCAGGGTGACGGCGGACCCGTCGGCCTTCAGGAAGGCCCGGACGTAGGGCTCGAGCGCTCCGCTCCCCGAGAGCTTCCGGCTCATGGCCATCTCGGAGCTCTCCCGAAGGATGACGAAGGAGGACGCAGGCTGGCCCGTCATCCGCTCCGATGGATACCCGAGGAGCCGCTCGTGGGCGGGACTCACGCGCGTCAGGATCTTGTCGGCGTTGATCTCGTGGACGCTCATCCCCTCGGGCGGGGCGTTGAAAAGCGCGTCGTACGGCCCCGGACCCTTGGCGCGGGCCGCGTCGAGAGCATCCTGGAAGCGGCTGAGCTCGGCCGACTTCGATTCGAGAATGGTGTTCATCATTCGTCCGCTCGCCTCCGCGGCATTGCTTCGCGGCATTCTACGATCGCGACGAGGGGAAGTGCGGCACCTTTCGCCCGTCACCGTGTGGCGCTCCCGGTGCCCAACCGGTCATCTTTCAGGTCTCCAGCGCGGCCGCCGCCGGCCGGGACGGTCACGGATTCGCGCTCACGGGCCTGATGGAGCGGATGGCGGCACGACTCGAGCGCCCCGAGCCTCTCCATCGCGAGTACGTCCTGAACTTCGTGAAGATGGCCGGGACGCCCGCCCCCCCCGGGAGCCGCTCGTGCGCCGGGCGATCGTCCGTCTCGCGGAAGACTACCGGGCCGACGCGAAGGACCTCTCCCTCAATCGGATCACGCACGTGAAGGGGCTGTCCTGGGGCGCGCTCCTCGCCGCGCAGGCGTTTGGGCCGAGGCGCTTCGACGCGGAAGCCCGGGAGCTCCGGGAGGCCGTCGCCCGCTGGCCCCACGAGGACCCGCGGGACGACGCCCTCGAGGGCATCCACCTCTACCTCGCAGGCAAGCCCGTCCCGGCGGAGTAGGTCCGCGAGGGCCGCCGACCGTGCCCCGGGAGGAGGCGCCTCCCAGCCGGTAACGCGGCGTCTCAGCGCGGAATCAGTCCCAGCGCCTTCGGCCAGGTTCCGGTCGGCTCCCACGCCGCCGGGTGAAGGACCCGCTCGACGAGAGTGTCGGCCATCTCGGTCACGATCCAGCGGAAGGTCTCCTCGCCGACCGAGCCGAGGTCGGCGTCCGGGGCGCAGTTCATGAAGTCGATGGCGTAGGGAATGCCGTCCCGGACGGCGAACTCGACCGTGTTCATGTCGTACCCGAGGGCGTCGCAGAGGGCGAGGGCGTCCCTCGTGACGCGCAGGGCCATGTCGTCGGGCACGGCCTGCCCCGCGACGGCCGAGTAGCGCGATTCGTGCGGCTCCTTCGGGGCGTACGGGATGATCTTCACCTTCCGGCGGCCTGCGACCCAGCACCGGTAGTAGTCGGTGAAGTCGATCGCCTCCTGCGCCATCATCGTGAGGGTGTGCGTCTTGTCGTACGCGTCGAAGAACTCGTCGCGGCTGTGGACCTTGTAGACGTCCTTCCAGCCGCCGCCGTAGGCCGGCTTCATGTAGATGGGAAAGCCGAGGTAGCGGAAGACCTCGTCCCAGTCGACGAGCCCCATGTTCCTAAAGGACTTCTCGGTCGTGTTCGGCGGGTGCTCCTTGTGCGGAAGGAGGACCGTCCGGGGGACCGCGACGCCGACGGCCCGGGCGACGACGTTGTCGAAGAACTTGTCGTCGGCCGACCACCAGAACGGGTTGTTGACGATCTGGACGCCCCGGGCGGCCGCGCACTTGAGGAACGTCCGGTAGAACGGGACCTCGTGACTGATCCGGTCGAGGATCAGATCGTACGCGAACCCCTGCTCCTGGGAGATGTGCCCGATCTGAACGGGTTCTCCCTTCACGGCGAGGCCGCGACGCCGGGCCAGCTCGTTGATCTCGTGGCAGAGGGCCCACGGAAACGTGTCTTCCATTCCGAACAGGACCCCGATCGTCTTCACGCTCACGCCAACCTCCACGGACCCGGCTTCTTCCGCACCCGGGATCGTACCGAAGCCCTCTTCGAGCCGCAAAGCCCCCGGGCTCGATAGACTCCGCCGCATGAAGCGCGAATACCACTCCTGGGTCAGCCACCACCTGGGCCGGACGATGGAGTTCCTCTGGTTCGGGGACCGCGGCTACCCCGTCGTCATCTTCCCCACCTCGATGGGGCGCTTCTGGCAGGCCGAGGACTTCGGCCTGACCGGCGCCCTCGCCGACAAGGTCGACGCCGGCCACATCCAGCTCGTCTGCGTCGACTCCGTCGACACCGAGAGCTGGTACAACAAGAACGCGCCCCCGGTCTACCGCGTGAGGCGCCACGCCGACTACGACCGGTACCTGAAGGAAGAGCTCGTCCCCTACATCCAGCACCGCAGCGGCCGCGGCGACCTCGGGGTCGCCGGGGCCTCCTTCGGCGCCTACCACGCCGCGAGCTTCGCCGGCCGGTACCCGGGGCTCGTCACGAAGGCGGTCCTCTTCTCCGGGCTCTACCACGTGGGGCAGTTCCTGGACGGCTACTGGGACGAGCTCTGCTACTACCACTGCCCCGAAGCGTTCGTCGCCAACGCCGACGACGGGCTGGTCCAGCGGCTCCGCCAGGTGGAGTGGTTCGTCGCCACCGGCGAGCACGACTCGCTCATCGGGGAGAACCGGCACTTCGCCGGGCTCCTCGAGGCGAAGGGGATCGGCGTCCACGCCGAATTCTGGCCCGGAGTCTTCGGGCACGACTGGCCGTTCTGGCGGGACGCGATCCGCCGTTTTCTCTGACCGCCGCGGCGGCCAGGCCCGCTCGGCCCGCTTCGGGGCCGAACCCCGGCGCCCGGTGCCGCGCAAGAAAGAACCAGGGTGAGGTGTCCATGAAAATCCGTAGACGAACTCTCGTCGCCGCCGCCGTGGCGGCCCTCCTCCTCGGAGGCCCTGCCGCGGCCCAGGAAGTCAAAGGGGAGGAGCACGTCCTGCCGAACGGGATGAAGCTCCTCCTCGTCTACCGCCCCGACGAGCCGTCGGTCGCCGCCGGCTGGGTCGCCAGGGTCGGCAGCGTCAACGAGCGCGTCGGCATGACGGGCATCAGCCACCTCTTCGAGCACATGATGTTCAAGGGGACGACGACGCTCGGCTCGAAGGACCCGAAGCGGGACCTCGAGATCATCGCCGAGCAGGAGAAGCTGCGCGACGAGATGCGGGCCGAGGAGTCGAAGATGCGCGCCGCCCTGCGCCGCGGCGAGGTCGACGACATCACGAAGCCGGAGAGCCGGACGCCCCGCTACAAGGAGCTCGACGCGAAGTTCGACCTCCTCGTCAAGGAGCAGCGCGACCTCCTCGTCAAGAACGAGTTCGACCGGATCTACACGAAGAACGGCGCCTCCGGGATGAACGCCGGCACGACGAACGACCTGACCCTCTACTTCATCACCGTGCCGAAGAACAAGCTCGAGCTCTGGTTCTGGATGGAGTCCGACCGGCTCCGGGACCCCGTCTTCCGGGAGTTCTACGCCGAACGGGACGTCGTCTACGAGGAGCGCCGCCTCGGCGTCGAGTCGACGCCGACCGGCAGGCTCGACGAGGCGTTCGACTCCATCTTCTGGCACTCGACCCCCTACACCTGGCCCGTCATCGGCTACGCGTCCGACGTCGCGAACATCACGAAGGCGCAGGCCGACGACTACTTCGCGACCTACTACGCGCCGAACAACCTCACGGCCGTCCTCGTCGGGGACTTCGACAAGGCCGAGGCGCTGAAGCTCGCCAGCGAGTACTTCGGGCGGATCCCGCGCGGCAAGGTCGCCCCCCCGGAGGTCATCACCCTTCCCGCGAAGTGGCAGTACGACCTTCGCTTCGAGGGCGAGGCCGACACGAACCCGACCGCCGAGATCCGCTGGCACACCGTGCCGTTCCAGCACAAGGATTCGTACGCTCTCTCCGTCCTCGCCGAGCTCCTGAACGGCCGGACGGGGCGGCTCTACAAGTCGATGGTCCTCCCGGCGGACGCCGTCGCCACGGAGGCCCGCGCCTCGCACAACGGAATGGGCGCCCCGGCGAAGTACGCCGGCTCGTTCAACGTCGCCGCCGAGGCGAAGGAAGGGAAGACGCCGGCGGACGTGGCCCGGACGGCGCTCGCCGAGATCGAGCGGCTGAAGGCGGAGCCCGTTCCCGCCGAAGAGCTCCAGAAGGTGAAGAACAACATCGCGGCGGGCTCGTTCCGCCGCCTCACCTCGAATTTCTTCATCCTCCTCCAGCTCCTCTTCAACGAGGGCTCCGGCGAGTGGAAGGAGATGAACGAAGGGCCCAAGAAGCTCGACGCCGTCACCGCCGCCGACGTCCAGAGGGTCGCCCGGACCTACCTCGTGAAAGACAACCAGGCGACGGCCTTCGTCACCCGCAAGGCCGGCTCGGCCCCGGCGGACGACGACGCCGCGCTCGCGGGCGTCCCCGAGCAGATCCGCCCGATGATCAAGCAGTCGCTCCAGCGTCTCGCCGCCGAGACCGACGCCGCGAAGCTGAAGGACGGGATCGCGAAGATGGAGGCCCAGGCGGGCCAGGTCCCCCCCGACGTGAAGAAGGGGATCGAACTCCTCGTGGCGAAGGCGAGGGAGCGCCTCGCCGAGCTCGAAACGGCCGGGAAGAAGTGAGGAGCGGAAGGTGAAGACGATGAAGACCCCCGGCCGGACCTCCTCCCTCGCTCTCCTCGGCGCCCTGCTCCTGGCCCCGGCGGCTGGTGCCGTCCCGCCGCACCCGGACAAGCTGACCTTCCCGAAGTTCACCTACGCGCCTCCCTCGGCGAAGGAGTACCGGACCGTCCTGAAGTCGGGCCCGGTCGCCTACGTGGCCGAGGACCGCGAGCTTCCGCTCGTCTCCCTCACCGTCACCCTTCGCGGCGGCACCTACCTCGACCCCGCCGGCAAGGAAGGGCTCGCGGAGCTGGCCGGCTATCTCCTCGCCCGCGGGGGGACGAAGTCGAAGACGGCCGAGCAGCTCGAGGAGCGGCTCGCCTTCCTCGCCGCCCAGATCAACTCGAGCTACGGAATCGACCGGGGCTCCGTGTCGATGAGCCTCCTGGCCAAGGACCTCGACGAGGGGCTCGCGATCCTGCGCGAGGTCCTCACCGATCCCCGCTTCCAGGACGACAAGCTGACGCTGCGCAAGGGCCAGCTCCTCTCCGACATGAAGTCCCGCAACGACGACACCGCCGACATCGAGGCGCGCGAACGGGGCTTCCTCACCTTCGGCGAGGGCTACTACCTCAACCGCTACACGACGAAGACCTCTCTCGACGGGATCACCCGGGACGACCTCGTCGCCTTCCACCGCAGGTGGGTCGATCCGAAGAACGTCGTCGTCGCCGCCTCGGGCGATTTCGGCAAGGGGGTCACCCGCGCGCAGATGATCGGAAAGCTCGACGCGCTCTTCGCCAGGTGGCCTTACAAGGGCGAAGCCGCGCCGTCCGTGCCGAAGCCGGCGCACGCCCTGGCGCCCGGCCTCTACCTCGTCGACAAGGACGTGAACCAGGGCCGGGTCTCCGTGATGCTCCCCGCGCTCCAGCGCGACGACCCCGACTACGACGCCGCCCTCCTCATGAACGACGTCCTCGGAGGGGGAGGGTTCACCAGCCGGATCACGAACCGCGTCCGCTCCGACGAGGGGCTCGCCTACTCGGCCGGCTCCGGCCTGCCCGGGGGCGTCTGGTTCCCCGGCACCTTCCGCGCCTCCTTCCAGTCGAAGGTCCGGACGTGCGCCTTCGCGACGCAGATCGTCCTCGAGGAGATGAAGAGGATCCGCGAGGCCGAGGTCACCGACGAGGAGCTCCGGACGGCGAAGAGCTCCTTCGTCGATACGCTCTCCCGCAGGTTCTCGTCGAAGGCCCAGACGATGGGCGTCTTCGTCGACGAGGAGTTCACCGGCCGCTTCGCCAGGCAGCCCGACTACTTCGCCGGCTACGCCGCCCGGATCGAGAAGGTGACGAAGGCCGACGTCAAGCGGGTCGCAGAGCGGCTCCTTGCGACCGACAGGGTCGCCGTCCTCGCCGTCGGCAAGAAGGACGACCTCCTGAACCCCGATCCGAAGCACCCGGTGAAGTTCCCCGAGCTGACGGCCGGCAAGGTGACCGACGTCCCGCTTCGCGACCCTCTCACGATGAAGCCGATGGCCCCGGCCGCCGCGAAGTAGGGCTCCCCTCTCCCCCCGTCGGCATCCGGCCGTTTCCCGGCGCCCCCCCACCGCGGGGGGCGCTTCTTTTTCGGCTATCGTTCGCCCTGATGCGCCGCGCCCTTTCGCTCGCCGTCCCCGTCCTCCTCGTCCTGGTTTCCCCGGCCGCCCGCGGAGCCGACGCGCCCGCCGCGAAGCCGGCCCTGACTCTCGAACGGATCCACGCCGCCGAGCCCCTCGTCGAGCCTGGCCCGTCCGGCCTGCGCTGGCGGAGCGCCACGCGCTTCACCTACCTGAAGAGGGAGGGGAACGGCCCGAAGGCGCCCTCCACGATCTGGGAGGAGGACGCCGTCACGGGGAAGGCGACGAAGGTCCTGGAGGCGATTCCGGTCGAGGGCGTCGACAAGGACGGCAAGCCCCGGACGTTTCCCGTCGCCGGATCCCAGTGGAACGACGCGGGGACCGCGCTCCTCGTCACCGCGGAGAACGACCTTTGGGTCTTCACGCTCGGGCAGAAGTCGGCGCGCCGGCTCACGAGCGACGAGGCGGAGGAGGAGCTGGCTCGCTTCTCCCCCGACGGGACGAAGGTCGCCTTCGTTAAGGAGAACGACCTCTGGTCCGTCGACACGGCCACGGCCGTCGGGACCCGCCTGACGACGGACGGGAGCCCCGCCGTCCTCAACGGGAAGCTCGACTGGGTCTACGAGGAGGAGCTCGCGGGGCGCAGCGGCGGCCGGGCGTACGAGTGGGCGCCCGACTCCTCCGCCCTCGTCTTCCTGCGCCTCGACCAGTCGCGCGTCCCGGAGTACCCGCTGGTCGACTTCCTCCCGACGAACGGAAAGCTCAGCCTCCAGCGCTATCCGACGCCGGGCGATCCGAACGCGACACCGACGGTGCAGATCGTCTCCTTCCTTCCCGGCGGGAAAGGGCTCGCCAGGAACTCCATCGGGTTCGACGGGGAGACCCACCTCGTCGGTCCCTCCTTCTCCTGGACCCGGGATTCCGCTGCCGTCGCCATCACGAAGATGAACCGGACGCAGACGGAGCTCGAGCTGCTCCTCCTCCCGCGGACCCGCGGCGGAGGACAGCGGGTCCTCCTGAAAGAGAGTTCCGCGTCCTGGGTCAACTCCCACGTAGCCCCGATCTTCCTTCCCGACGGCTCCGGCTTCCTCTGGCTCTCCGAGAGGAGCGGCTTCCTTCACCTCTACCGCTACGGGATGCTGGGGGAGTTCACAGGCACGCTCACGAGCGGCGAGTGGGGGATCGACGGGGAGCCGAAGCTGGACGACGCCACCGGGACCGTCTTCTTCACGGCGACCGAGAAGGACCCGCGGGAGCGGCACTTCTATCGCGTCTCCCTCGACGGGACCGGTTTCACCCGCCTCGGCTCCGACAAGGGATCGCACCAGGCGATCGCCTCGCCCGGCGGCCGGTTCGTCCTCGACACCTGGTCGAGCGTCGACACGCCCCCCCGCGTCGACCTCCGGCGCAAGGACGGGACGCTCGCCAGGAGCGTCTTCGTCCCGAAGTCGACCCTAGGCCAGTACGCCCTCGCGACGACCGAGATGGGATCCTTCACCGGTTCCGACGGAACGCTCTTCTACACGCGCCTCGTGAAGCCCGCCGATTTCGACGCGGCGAAGAAGTACCCCGTCGTCGTCTACGTCTACGGCGGTCCGCACGCCCAGGTCGTCTCCGAGCGCTGGGGCGGCACCTCGCTCTTCGACCAGGTGCTCGCGGCGAAGGGCTTCCTCGTCTGGGCCATGGACAACCGCGGCTCCGGCGGGCGCGGCCTCGCCTTCGAGTCGGCCGTCCAGAAGCGGCTCGGAGAGATCGAGCTGAAGGACCAGCTCGAGGGGATCGAGCAGCTGAAGAAGCTCCCGTTCGTCGACGCCTCCCGCCTCGGGCTGAGCGGGTGGTCGTACGGCGGCTACATGACGCTCTACGCCGCGACCCGCGCCCCCGGGCTCTGGAAGGCCGCCGTCGCCGGCGCTCCCGTGACGCACTGGAAGTATTACGACTCGATCTACACCGAGCGGTACATGAAGCTCCCGAAGGAGAACCCCGAGGGGTACGAGACCTCCGCGCCGCTCGCCAGCGCCGACAAGCTCGGCCCGAAGCTCCTCCTCATTCACGGCACCGCGGACGACAACGTCCACATGCAGCAGTCGATCGCCTTCGCCGACGCGCTCAACAAGGCCCGCAAGGAGTACGTCTTCACTCCCTTCGCCGGGATGAAGCACGGCCCCCGCGACGCCGCCACCCGCCGCGCCGTCAACGAGCGCATCCTCTCCTTCCTCGAGCAGAACCTCTAGTTTGGGGTCAGGTCTTGATTTTCCATTATAGAAACCGGGCGCGGCCGCGTTCACTCCGCCCGCGCGTTCTGTCAGGATGCAGACGGAGGTTCGCATGGCCCACCTGGTGAAGGATCCCGTCACCTGGCTCTACCCCGAGATCGAGCCCTACAGGACCGGACGGCTCCGCGTCTCCGACCTGCACGACATCTACTTCGAAGAGTGCGGAAACCCGGCCGGAAAGCCGGTCGTCTTCCTCCACGGCGGACCCGGCGGCGGAACGGACGGCAAGATGCGCCGCTTCTTCCATCCGGAGAAGTACCGCATCGTCCTCTTCGACCAGCGTGGCAGCGGGAAGAGCACGCCCTACGCGAGCCTCGAGGCGAACACGACGTGGGACCTGGTAGCCGACACCGAAAAGGTGCGCGAGCACCTCGGCATCGACAGGTGGCAGGTCTTCGGCGGCTCCTGGGGTTCGACCCTCGCCCTCGCCTACGCCGAGAAGCACCCCGACCGCGTCACCGAGCTCGTCCTGCGCGGGATCTTCCTCCTCCGGAGGAAGGAGATCGAGTGGTTCTACCAGGAGGGGGCCTCGATCCTCTTCCCAGACGCCTGGGAGCCCTACCTCGCCCACATCCCCGAGGCGGAGCGGGGCGATCTCGTGGGCGCCTATCACCGGCGGCTGACGAGCGACGATCCCGCCGTCCGGCTCGCCGCGGCGAAGATCTGGAGCGGCTGGGAAGGGGCGACGTCGAAGCTCCTCCCTGACGCTTCCTTTACCGGGCATTACGAGGAGGACGAGTTCGCCCTCGCCTTCGCGCGGATCGAGGCCCACTACTTCCAGAACCGTGGCTTCTTCGAGGTCGACGACCAGCTCCTGCGCGACGTCTCCCGGATCCGCCACATCCCCGGGGTCATCGTCCAGGGGCGCTACGACGTCGTCTGCCCGATCTTCAGCGCCTGGGCGCTCCACCGCGCCTGGCCGGAGGCCGACTTCATCATCACTCCCGACTCCGGCCACAGCGCTTTCGAGCCGCCGAACAGCCGCGCGCTCGTCGCCGCGACGGACCGCTTCGCCACGCTCTGACCCGGCCCACCGAGACTCTGCGGGCGGCACGGCCGCCCGCAGAGCGGTGGCGAGCGTGTCGGTGCGGCGAGAGACACGACGAGCAGAGTGTAGAAGGTAGACCTGACCCCATTCGTCTATGATTCGGGGGTGCTTGCGGCGTCTCTTTCCCTGGCCCTCGCCGCCCTCGTTCTCCGGCTCGTCTCCCCTTCCGAGATCCGGGCCCTTCTCGACCTCCACCTCCTCTCGCTCTTCCTCGTCCTGATCCTGGCGGTCGAGTGCCTGAAGCGCTCCGGCCTCGTCGAGGCGGTCGTCGGGCAGGTCCTTTCCCGGGTCCGGTCCGAGCGGATGCTCGCGGTCGCCGCGATCCTGACGACGGGCGCCGTCTCGGCGATGGTGACGAACGACGTCGCCCTCCTGCTCGTCGTCCCGTTCACGCTCGCCTTCGAGAAGGTCGCGCCGGAGTTCGACCCGCTCCGCGTCGTCGTCCTCGAGATCCAGGCCGCCAACCTCCTCGGCTGCCTCACGCCGACCGGAAATCCGCAGAACCTCCTCCTCTTTTCGCGCGGCGGCTTCACGACGGCGGGGTTCTTCTCGGCGCAGCTCCCTTGGGTCGCGGGAATGGCCGTCGCCACGCTCGCCCTCGTCCCGGTCCTCGTCCCGCGGCGTCCGCTGCCCGCGCCGCCGGAGACGCCCCGCCCCGTCGAGCCTCGGCTCGCGACCGCCGGCCTCTTCCTCCTGTCGCTCCAGCTCCTCGCCATCTCGCAGGCGATTCCGCGGCTCGCACCCCTCGTCGCCGCCGTTCCCGCCGCCGCCCTCCTCGGGCGCGGCCTCCTGAAAACCGACTTCACGCTGCTCGGCGTCTTCTCCGCCCTCTTCGTCGGCGTCGAAGGGTTGCGCCGCTCCGCGCTCTTCGCGGTGCTCGATCCGGTCGCGCTCCTCGGCGCGACACCCGCGGGCTTCGTCCTCTCGGGCGCGCTCCTCTCGCAGGCCGTCTCGAACGTCCCGGCGGCGATCCTCCTCGCCCCCGCGGCGGCAAAGGCAGGGGGCGGGGTCCTCTTCACCGCGCTCCTCTACGGCGTCAACGCCGGAGGCTGCGGCACCCCGATCTCATCCCTCGCGAACCTGATCGGCGCCGACCTCTACCTCCGCGGCCGCGCCCACCGCTCCCCGTTCTGGAGGCTCTTCCTGGCGGTGTCGTTCGCGCTCCTCACCGTCGCAATCGCCCTCTCGCTCGCCCTGACCTGAGAGGGGGGGTCAGGTCTACCTTCTACACTCTGCGCGTGCGCGCAGAGTGTAGAAGGTAGACCTGACCCCAGGGACCCTATTCCCAGCGGAGGGCTTCGATGGGGTCGAGGCGGGCGGCCTTGAGGGCGGGGTAGAGACCGAAGAAGAGGCCGATGGAGAGGCTGACGCCGAGGCCGAGAAGGACGCTCCAGAGGGGTGTCGCGGTCTTGAGCGGCGAGACCGCCCCGACGACGAGAGCCGTCAGGAGACCGAGACCGACGCCGATCGCCCCGCCCAGGCCCGTGAGCGTCATCGCTTCCGTCAGGAACTGGAGGCTGATGTCGCGCCTGAGCGCCCCGACCGACTTGCGCAGGCCGATCTCCTTGGTCCGTTCGGTGACGGAGACGAGCATGATGTTCATGACGCCGACTCCGCCGACGAGAAGAGCGATCGCGGCGATGAAGACCATGACCCCCGAGATCGCGTTCGTGACCGCGGTCATCTGGGTGATCATCTTCTCGGCGGTGAAGATGGCGAAGTCGTTCGGCTTGTTGAACGGCACCTTCCGCCGCGCCCGGAGGATGTTCGTCCCTTCCTCGATCGCGTTCGGGATCAGCTCGGGCGACTTCGGGATCGTGGCGATGTGGAGGGTGTCTCCGCCCGAGTTCTTGATCTGCGGGAAGAAGACGTCGAACGTCGTGATCGGGATCAGGATGATGTTGTCGGGGCTGCCGCCCATCTGGGAGCCCTTCTTCTCGAGGACGCCCACGATCAGGACCCTCCGCCCGTTGATCGTGATCGGCTTACCGACCGGGTCCTTCCCCTCGAAGAGCGCGTCGACGACGTCCCACCCGACGACGGCGACGTCGGTGGCGTGCTGGACGTCGACGTCGGTGATGTTCCGTCCGTCCTGCATCGTCCAGTTGTTGCAGACGAGGTAGCTCTGGGTTCCGCCGGAGACCGTCGGCGAGTTCGCTTCCTTCCCGTTCCCCTTCACCTTCGAGCCGCCCCAGAGGTAGCGCTCGGGCGAGACGGCGGCGATGGAGGGCGCGAGGCGGGCGATGGCCTCGGCGTCCTCGATCGTGAGGTCCTTGCGGTTGCGCTCCTCCTCGGGGGGCCGGTGGCCGCCGCCGAAGAAGCGGGGCTCGAACTTCTGGAACTGGACGAGGGTCGTGCCGAACGACGAGAAGGCGGCCATCGTCGACCGGTTGAAGCCGGTCACGAGCGCGACCATGGCGATGACGGTCCAGACCCCGATGACGATGCCGACGATCGTCAGGAAGGCGCGCAGCTTGTGCGCGCGGAGGGCGATGGACGCGAAGCGGAGGTTCTCGCCGAGCGTGCGGCGAAGGCCGTCGAAGAAGCGCTCACTCATAGCGAAGGGCCTCGATCGGCGGCAGGCGCGACGCCTTGACCGCCGGGAAGACGCCGGCGAGAAGGCCGGTGAGCGTGGCGAGCGTGAGGCCCGTGAAGATCAGGCCGGGGGTGACGAGCGTCGGAAGGGGAGAGAACGCGTTGATGAGGGACGAGATGATCCATCCGAAGAGGACGCCGACGGCGCCGCCTCCGAGGGAGAGGAGGGCCGCCTCGAGGAGGAACTGGCGGCGGATGTCGCGCTTCTTCGCGCCGATGGCGAGGCGGATGCCGATCTCCTTCGTCCTCTCGACGACGGAGACGAGCATGATGTTCGCGATGACGATCGCCCCGACGACGAGGGAGATGCCGCTGATGAAGACGAGGAGCGCGAAGGCCCCCGCCGAGATCGAGCGCCAGACGACCTGGATCGCCTCGGCCGTGACGAACGAGACCGGGTCGGGGGCCGAGGGTGCGGTCTTGCGCAGGGCCCGGAAGATGGCGCGAGCCTCGTCCATCGATGCCGGAATCCCTTCGACGCCACCCCTGGCCTTCACGTAGATCGACAGCCCCCGCCGCGCTCCCCAGGCCTTGGCGAGCGCCTCGCGCGGGACGTAGACGACGTTGTCCTGGCTCTGCCCGAAGGCGGAGCCCTGCTTGACGAGGAGGCCGATGACGCGGAACGGGATCCCGTCGATCGAGATCGTCCGGCCGACCGGGTCGAGCCGGGGAAAGAGCTCGTCGCGCACCTCCGTGCCGATGACGGCCACGAAGGCGCGCCGCTCGTTCTCCGACTCGGTGAAGAAGCGCCCGAGGTCGACGTCGAGGTTGGAGAGCTCGGCGACGTTCGCCGTCACGCCCGAGATCTGGACGTCGGAGAGGCGCTTGCTTCCCGACCTCACGGCGCGGCTCGTCCCCGAGCGGGCGCCGACCATGACCGCGGTCTTCGAGAGGCGCTGGAACATCTCGAAGTCGCTCTTCTGAATCCGCTTCCGCTTGAGGGCTTCGAGGAACCCGTCCCGGGTCGTGATGATGCCGAAGCGCTCGATCGTGTAGACGTCGGGGAAAGGGAGAAGAGCTTCGTGGCGACGTAGTTGTTGAGACCCTGGATGACCGACACGACCGCGACGACGGTCATCACCCCGATGATGACGCCCAGGAGCGTCAGGAACGACCGCAGCTTGTGGGCGCTGATGGCCCGCCAGGCGACGCGGAGAAGCTCCCCGTTCAGCATGTCGACGGTCTACGAGCTCTTCTCGTCCCGCGGGACGCCGCTGTTGTCCACCTTCACGCGGTCGCCGATCCGGAGGGCCCGGAGCGCCCGGAACGGGCCGGAGACGATCTCGTCGCCCTCCTTCAGCCCCTCGACGATCTCGATCTGGAGCTCGGCCGTGATCCCGGTCTTCACCTTCCGGAAGTCGACCTTGCCGGCCTTGTCGACGACGAAGACCCCCTCGACGTCCTTCTTCTTGTCCTTGTCCGCGGCCGACGGGATCGGGGTCGGCTCCGGCTTCTTCCCCTTCTCGACGCGCTTGAGCGAGGACTCCTCGGCGACGACGAGCGCCGGAATCGGGATCGCGAGGGCCCCCGCCCGGCGATCGGTCTCGATCTCGCCGGAGACGGAGAAGCCGGGGCGGATCGAGGCGGGCGGGTCCTTCAGCTGGACCTTGACCTTGAAATTGACGGCCGTGGCGTCGGTCCCGAGAGCCGATTTCGTGATCGGGCTGCCGCCGATCTCGGTCACGACCCCGTCGTACTTCTTCTCCGGCCAGGCGTCGAGGGTCATCTTCGCCTTCTGCCCCACCTTGACGTTCGGAATGTCGGTCTCGTCGACCTCCATCTCCGCCTCGACGATCGACATGTCGGAGATCGTCAGGAGGACCGTGCCGGGGTTGTTCATCGTCCCGACGACGGCGTTCTCCCCCTGCTCGACCGGGCGCGCCGTGACGATGCCGTTCATCGGGGCGAGGAGGGTCGTCTTGCCGAGGGAGTCCTTGCTGCCGAGGAGCTGGGCGCGGGCCTGCTCGATCCGCCGCTCGACCGCGTTGAGCGAGGCGATTCCGGCGTCGAGCTGGAGCTTGGCCTTCTGCATGACCTGCTCGGAGGTGATCTTCGCCTCGAAGTTCTTCCGCTCGCGGTCGTAGTCGCGCCGGGCCTGCTCCAGGGTCGCCCGCTCCGACTCGCGCTGGGCGAAAAGGGCCTCGAGGTTGGCCTGCTGCGCCTTGGTGGTGGCGTCGTACTGGGCCTTGTCGATCTGAAGGAGGAAGTCCCCCTTCTTCACGAGGTCCCCCTCCTCGACGGCGAGGTTGACGATCTGCCCCATGACCTGGGAGGAGATCTCGACCTTCGTTTTCGCCTGGACCCGGCCGTTGCAGCTGACGGTCGAGACGAGGTCGGATTTCCCGACCTTCGCGGTGGTGACGCGGGTCAGGTTCCGGTCCTTTCCCGCGATGGAGGCAACGACGACGAGGACGACGACGGCAACGGCGACCACGCCGAGGATCCATTTCAGCCGGGAGCTCATCTCTCTCGCATTCCTTTCGAAAGGGGCGCCAGGGGGCGCCAGAAGGTGATTACGCAGGAAGGCCTCCCCTAGTTTCCCGTCCGCAGGACGGCTCGGGGGAAAACCTGCCGGATTCGAGGGCGTTCCGACGGCCGGGAACGTCAGCCGGCGGCAACCCGGTTGCGGCCACCCGCTTTCGCCCGGTAAACGGCTGCATCGGCACGACTCAGAAGGCCGGCCGGCTCGGCCGGCTCCGGGAGATCCTCGGTGGAAGCGACCCCGACGGAGACCGTCACCGGCACCTCGAGGTTCCTTCCCAGGGGAATCGACTCGGTCGCCCTCCGGATCCGCTCGGCGACGAGGGCGGCGGCGACCCGCCCGGTCGTCGGCAGGAGAACGGCGAACTCGTCTCCCCCGATCCGGGCGGCGAGGTCTCCCCGGCGGCAGCCTCTGCTCAAGACCTGCGAAAAGGCGGCCAGGATCTCGTCCCCCACGGCGTGCCCGTGGGTGTCGTTCACACGCTTGAACTCGTCGAGGTCCAGGAAGAGAAGGCTCGCCGGATGGTCGTGGCGGCCCACGCGCGACAGCTCGGCTTCGAGGGCGTCCAGGAACGCCCTTCGGTTCGCCAGTCCCGTCAGCGCGTCGGTCAGCGCCAGCTTCTCCAGGATCTCGTTCTTGGCCGCGAGGTCGCGGAGGGCCTTCTGGAGCCGCAGCCCCACCTTCACGCGGGCCGTCAGCTCGACCGGGTCGAACGGCTTGACGAGGTAGTCGTCGACCCCGTTCTCGAGGCTCGTGACCTTGGCGTCGGTCTCTCCGCGCGCCGACATCATGAGGACGTGCGTGAACCTGGTCTCGTCGCTCCCTTTCAGGATCCGGCAGAGGGTCAGGCCGTCCATCCGGGGCATCTGCCAGTCGGTGACGACGACGTCCGGCCTGTGGCTGCGGACCTTCGCGAGGGCCTCCTGCCCGTCGGAGGCGGTCTCGACGTCGTACCCCGAACGGCCGAGAGCCTGCTCGAGGATCCTCCTCGAGAGGGGGTCGTCATCGACGACGAGGACTCGGGGCCGCAGCTCGGTCACGGGCGAGATCGAATTCTCACACGGGGGAAGGTGGCGGAGGAGGAGGGATTCGAACCCCCGGAGCCTTGCGGCTCAACGGTTTTCAAGACCGCCGCCTTAAACCACTCGGCCACTCCTCCGACGGAGGAACTGGCGGACAGGGGGGGATTCGAACCCCCGGTAGGCTTTTAAGGCCTACGACGGTTTAGCAAACCGTTGGATTAAGCCACTCTCCCACCTGTCCGCTTCCCGCGGGGGGAGTAGTTTAGCAGGAGGACCGGCGGATCTCGGAAAGGCCTCCGCAGTAGGGCTGGAGGGCCGTCGGAATCCCCACCGAGCCGTCCTCCCGCTGGAAGTTCTCGAGGATCGCGACGAGGGTCCGGCCCACCGCCAGGCCGGACCCGTTGAGCGTGTGGACGTACTCGTTCCGGGACTTGCCGTCCGGCCCGGTCCGCTTCACCCGGATGGCGGCCCGGCGCGCCTGGAAAGCGTCGAAGTTCGAGCAGGAGGAGATCTCGCGGTAGGTGTTCTGCCCCGGGAGCCAGACCTCGAGGTCGAAGGTCTTCGCCGAGGAGAACCCCATGTCGCCCCGGCAGAGGACGACCCGCCGGTACGGCAGCTCGAGCCGCTCCAGGACGGCCTCGGCGTCGCGCGTCAGCTTTTCGTGCGCCTCGGCCGAGTCCTCGGCCCGGGCGAACTTGACGAGCTCGACCTTGTCGAACTGGTGCTGCCGGATCAGCCCCCGCGTGTCCTTCCCCGCCGCGCCCGCCTCCGCCCGGAAGCAGGGGGTGTAGGCGCAGTAGGAGATCGTCAGCTGGTCGTCCCGGAGGACCTCGTCTCGGTGGAGGTTCGTGACGGGAACCTCGGCCGTCGGGGCGAGGTACCAGTCCGTCCCCTGCAGGCGGAAGAGGTCCGCCTCGAACTTCGGGAGCTGCCCCGTGCCGAAGAGCGACGCGGCGTTCACGATGAACGGCGGCAGCACCTCGCGGTAGCCGTGCTCGCGGGTGTGCAGGTCGAGCATGAAATTGATGAGAGCCCGCGAGAGGAGCGACGCCTCGCCCGAGAGGACGGTGAAGCGCGCCCCGGTCACCTTGGCCGCCCGCTCGAAATCGAGGATGCCGAGGGCCGTGCCGAGCTCCCAGTGCGGCTTCGGCGTGAAGGAGAAGACCCCCGGCTCGCCCCAGGTCTTCAGGACGGCGTTGCCGGTCTCGTCCTCCCCCTCGGGGACGCTCGCAAGCGGCACGTTCGGGAGGGCCTGCTCGATGGCGAAGAACTCGGCCTCGATCTCCTCGACCCTCTTCTCCTGGGCCGCCACCGAGACGCCGAGCTCCTTCGCCCGCTCCATCTCGGCCGTGGCGTCTTCCTTCGCCTTCTTCTTCCGGCCGACCTCGGCCGACAGGGTGTTGCGTTCCGCCTTCATCGCCTCGACGGCGGTCAGGACGCGGCGCCGTTCGGCGTCCAGCTCTCCCCACCGCGCCAGGGAGCCGGCGTCGTACGTCCTGTTGCGGAGGAGGTGGGGCATCTCGGCGAAGTGGGTGCGGAGGAAGTCTCGTGCCAGCATGGGAGGCGAATTCTACGGCGGCCCCGATAATCCGCTCGATGGAGAGGCTCCCCGCCGGGGTGATCGTCGTGAACTGGAACGGGGGAGCGCTCCTCGATTCCTGCCTCGACGCGCTCGCCGGGCAGGGGGCCGCGCGGATCCTCGTCGTCGACAACGGCTCCGAGCCCGGCGAGCTCCGCCGGCTCGGCGCCCGCGACGAGGTCTTCGTCCTTCCCCTCGGGACGAACCGGGGCTTCTCCCCGGCCTCGAACGCCGGGGCCGTGGACGCCCGGATGAAAGCCCTTCCCTACGTCGCCTTCGTCAACAACGACGCCGTCCTGGCGCCGGGCTACCTCGCCGCCTGCGTGGCGGCGCTCGAGGCGGACCCGGGGCTCTCGGCCGTCCAGGGGGTCGTCCTGGACGCCGAAGGGCAGCTCGTCGACGGGCTCGGAATTGCCTGGAACCGGCGCCGGGAAGCGGTTCAGCTCGGCCACGGGGAACCGCCTCCCCCGTCCGGCGCGCCGCCCTTCCCGGTCTCCGGCGTTTCCGGCACCGCCCCGGTCTTCCGGCGAAGCGACTTCGAGCGGGCCGGAGGGTTCGCCGGGTCATTCTTCGCCTGGTACGAGGACGCCGACCTCGCGCTGCGCCTCCTGCGGTCCGGCGGGCGCTTCGCCTGCGTCCCCGCCGCCCGGGCCCGCCACGTGGGTTCCGCCACCGGCCGCCGCACTCCCGAGCTGAAGTGGCGTCTCCTGCTCCAGAACCGCGTCCGGACCCTGCGGCGGAACCTGACAGCCCCGGCGCGCTTCCGGATCCTCCTCCGTCATCCCCTCCCCCTTCCGGCCATCCGGGACACCGTTCTCGACGTCGGCTTTCCCCGCGCTCTCCGGCTGGTGGCCGGTGCCGTCCGCGACCTCCTCGCGACCTCGGCCGAGGACCGGGCCGTCCGCCGGGCCCCTCCCCTCCTGCCGGGGCTTCCCGAGTGACCACCGGCCTCTCCCGCATCCGGGCCGTCGTCGTCTCCTGGAACTCCTCCGGGCTCGTCGGACCCTCTGCCGCGTCGGTCCCCACTCCCGCCCGGGTGGTCGTCGTCGACAACGCCTCGGAAGACGACTCTGCCGGCGAAGCCGAGCGGGCCGGGGCGGCCGTCGTCCGGCTCGCCGGAAACACGGGGTTCGGGCCCGCATGCAACCTCGGCGCGGGAGCTCTCGCGGGCCTCCCGCCCGCGGAGGCCCTCCTCTTCCTCAACCCCGACGCGGTCCTCCTCGACGGACCGGCCACGCTCGAAGCGCTCCTCTCCGAGCTGGACGCCGATCCCCGGGTCGCGGCCGCAGCCCCCGCGCTCGAGGGGGACGGCCAGGGGGAGTTCCAGCTCCGCCGCCTCCCCTCCCTCGGTTCTCTCGCCCGGGAGGCCTTCCTCGTGAATCGCCTCTTCCCGCGGAACCGGGGGTACCTCCGCGAACGTTACCTCGACCGGGACCGGAGCGCCCCGTTCGACGTGGAGCAGCCCGCGGCGGCCGCGCTCCTCGTCCGCGCCTCGGTCTTCGCCGAGGTCGGGGGGTTCGACCCCGCCTTCGCGCCCGCCTGGTTCGAGGACGTGGACCTCTGCGCGAAGATCCTCGAATCGGGTTACCGTATCCGCTTCGTCCCCGTGGCTCGCGCGAGCCACGTCGGCGGCACCACGATGCGCGCGCTCCCCTACGACGACTACCTCCCGCTCTACACGCGGAACCTCCTCCGGTACCTCCACCGGCACGCGGGGCTCCCCGTCCGCGCCGCGGCCCGCGCCGTCCTGGCCGCCGGAGCGCTCCTGCGCCTCGCGCTGCTGCCCGTCGTTCGCGGGGACCACGCGCGTCCCGAGGCCGCGCGCGCCTACCTCCGCGTCCTCGCGGGGCTCCTCGGCCTCGGTTTCCGGAGCGCGCTCCTTTCGGAGAGGGCCTGAGTGGCGAAGGTCCTCGTCTCCCTCGTCACCCACGACGAGTCCCGCGACACCGAGCTCCTCCTCCCCACGCTCTTCGCCCAGACGTACCGGGATTTCGAGGTCGTCGCCGTCGACAACCGGTCCGAGGACGGCACCCGCGCGTCCCTCGCCGCCGCGCAGAAGCTCGCGCCGGTGCCGATGGAGATCGTCGCCTCCCGCGAGAACCTCGGCTTCACCGGAGGGCACAACGTCGGGATCGGCAAGGCCGTCGAGCGGGGGGCCGAGTGGGTCCTCGTCCTGAACGCCGACGTCGTCCTCGCCCCCGACTACCTCGAAAAGCTCCTGGCCGACGTGGACCGCCCCGGGCGCGAGTGGGTGGGAGCGATGACCGGGAAGATCCTCAGGGCCTACGGAGCCGACCTCGTGCCGACGAACGTCGTCGACACCGTCGGCATCCGGATGACGCGCAGCGGCCGGCACTTCGACGTGGGAGCGGGCGAAACGGACACGGGGCGGTGGGACCGTCCCGCCGAGGTCTTCGGAGTCTCGGGGTGCGTCGCCCTCTACAGGGTCGCCGCGCTCGAGGACGTGAAGATCTCGACCGGCTGGTTCGACGACGACTTCTTCGTCTACCGCGAGGACGTCGAGCTCGCCTGGCGCCTCCGCGGGCGCGGATGGGCCGCCCGCTGCCTCCCGGCCGCCGTCGCCTGGCACCGTCGGCGAAACCTTCCCGAGCGGCGCCGCGAGATGTCCGTCCTGGCGAACCTCCACTCGGTCAAGAACCGCTTCCTCCTCCGGGTGAACAACGCCGGCACGGACCACCTCCGGTCCACCTTCCCGCTCACGTTCGCGCGGGACGTCGTCGTCGTCGGGGGCTGCCTCACCGCCGAGCGGACCTCCCTGGAAGCCCTTCGCTGGCTGGCGCGGCACCGCACGCGCCTCCTGGCGAAGCGACAGGAGATCCTCGGCCGGCGGACGGTCTCCGACCGCGCTCTCCTGCGCTGGTTCGGCCCCTGCCCGGGGGGCGCCCGGATCCCGGACCTCGACGCGTGAGGGTCGCCATTCTCGGGACTCGCGGAATCCCCGCGGCCTACGGCGGGTTCGAGACGCTCGCCGAGGAGCTCTCCGTGAGGCTCGCCCGGCGCGGCCACGACGTGACGGTCTACGCCCGGAGAGGCTGCGTGGGGGAGGAGCTCTCCTCGTTCCGCGGCGTCCGGGTCGTCTTCACCCCGACGATCCGCCACAAGTACCTCGACACGGTCGTCCACGGCGTCACCTCCCGGCCTCCACGCGGCGGTCGAGGGGTACGACGCCGTCCTCGTCTGCAACGGGGCCAACGCCCTTTCCTGCCGCCTGCCTCGCTTCCTCGGCTCCGGAACGCGCATCCTCCTGAACGTCGACGGGCTCGAGAGGAACCGGCGGAAGTGGAACCGCCTCGGCCGGGCGGTCTACGCCGTCTCCGAGCGCCTCTCCTGCGTCCTGCCCGACGTCGTCGTCACCGACGCGAAGGAGATCCACCGCTACTACCTCGAGCGCTACGGCCACGAGTCCGTCTTCGTCCCCTACGGCTCCGACCTCGGCGCCCCGGAAGACCTCTCGATCCTGGACCGGCTCGGCCTCGAGCGCGGCGGCTACGTCCTCTACGTCTCGCGCTTCGAGCCCGAGAACAACCCCGACGCCGTCCTCCGCGCCTTTCGCGACGTCCCCGGCGATCCGCGCCTCGTCCTCGTCGGCGCGGCCCCCTACGCCGAGAGGTTCATCGCCCGCCTGAGGGAAGAGGCCGCGAAGGACCCGCGCGTCCTCCTGCCAGGTGCCGTCTACGGGGAGGGCTATCGGGCTCTCCTCGCGAACGCCTCGGCGTACGTCCACGCCACCGAGGTGGGCGGGACGCACCCTGCCCTCGTCGAGGCGATGGGGTTCGGGCGGCCCGTCCTCTCCCACGACACGCCCGAGAACCGGGAGGTGGCCGGCGACGCCGCCCTCTGGTGGGACGCCCGCGACCCGGCGACCCTCACCCGCCTCCTCGTAACGCTCCTGCCGGACCCGGCCCGCAGGGAGGCCCTCGGGGCCGCGGCGCGGCGGCGCGCCGGCGAACGCTACCGCTGGGACGACGTGACGACCGCCTACGAGGCTCTCCTTGGGGGCCTTCCGCGAGGCGGGCTACCATCGGGGCGGGAATGCTGAAGCAACAGGCCCGGGCCGTCGCCGCCTCGCTCTACGCCGCCGACCTCGCGTCGACGCTCGGCGCCCTCGCCGCGGCCTACCTCGTCCGGAGCGAGATCCTTCCCCGGTTCTTCCCGGCGAGGCTGACCGAGCTCTACCCGTTCACCTGGTACCTCGTCCTCGTCGGGCCGATCGTCGTCATCTGGTCCGGCCTCCTCTTCGTCTCGGGCGCCTACCGGAGCAAGAGGACGTCGGGGCTCAAGGACGAGACTCTCCTCGTCGGCAAGATCGTCCTCGGCGGGACGGTCCTCCTGACGATCCTCGTCTACAGCCTCCGGCTCGAGTTCATCTCCCGGCCGTTCCTGCCCCTCTTCGCCGTCCTCAACACGCTCTTCCTCGTCGCCGAGCGGCTCGTCGTCCGGATCGTCGCCCGGAAGGTCCGGATGCGCGGCTACAACTTCCGGACGGTCGTCCTCGTCGGCGACACGCCGCGCGCCCGCTCGATGGCCCGACTCATCCACGACCACCCCTGGTGGGGCCTAAGGCTGCTCGGCCTCGTGAGGGAGCGGCCCGCGTCGTCGGACGCGGGAACGACGGCGGGGGGGCTGCCGGTCCTCGGCTCGCTCGAGGACTTCCCGACGATCCTGACCTCCCTGCCGGTGGACGAGGTGATCCTCGCCGTCGACCGGGGCGACATCGAGACGCTCGAGGACATCTTCCTTCTCTGCGAGGAGATGGGCGTCAAGACGCGGCTCATCCTCGACTTCTTCCCGCACGTCTTCGCCAGGGTCGAGCTCGAGGAGTTCGACGGGACGCCACTCCTGACGTTTTCGACGACCCCCACCGAGACCGGCGGCCTCCTCGCCAAGCGGGTCCTCGACGTCGTCCTGGCCGCCACGCTCGGCTTCGTCGCCCTCCCGTTCGCCGCGCTCGTCGCAGCCCTCATCAAGGTCTCCTCGCACGGCCCGGTCCTCTTCCGCCAGGTGCGCTGCGGCCTGAACGGGCGCCCCTTCACGTTCTACAAGCTCCGGACGATGGTCGACGGGGCCGAGGAGCTTCTCCCGGACGTCGCTCACCTGAACGAGCACGACGGGCCGGTCTTCAAGGCGTCCCGCGACCCGCGCGTCACCGCCTTCGGGCGCTTCCTCCGCCGCTTCTCTCTCGACGAGATCCCGCAGCTCTGGAACGTCCTCAAGGGCGAGATGTCGCTCGTCGGCCCCCGCCCGCCGCTGCCGGAGGAGGTCTCCCGCTACGAGAAGTGGCAGCGTCGCCGCCTCTCGATGAAGCCGGGGCTCACCGGCCTCTGGCAGGTCTCCGGGCGCAGCGACCTGCCGAGCTTCGACCAGTGGATGGAGCTCGACCTCGCCTACATCGACAACTGGTCGCTCACCCTCGACTTCAAGATCCTGCTCCGGACGATCCCGACGGTCCTCGGCGGCAAGGGCGCGCGCTGACGGGCGGCTGCCGGTCGTCTCCCGCGCTGCGGCCGCAGCCTACGCGGGCGTAACCCGTTCGCCGCCTCTCGAACGACTCGTACGCCGCGGGGAGCCTCGAGCTCCGGCAGGCCCCGTCTCAGCCGCCTCGGGACCGCCGGGCCCGCTCAGAAACGGAAGCTCAGGCCGGTGTGGCCGTCCCACTGGTAGATGAAGCTCGAGTCGTAGTACGTGTAGCAGCCGTACCACGGGTCGCAGTAGCCGTACCCGGCGCTCGTGGAGTTGACGTAGACGGGCATGAAGCGGAACCCGAGCCGGGCGCCGAGGGAGTCGGAGAGGACGATCTTCGCTCCGCCCCCGACGCTGCCGGAGAACCGGGTCAGGGTGGAGAACTGCGGCGCCGGGGTGAGGACGCTCACGCCGAGGAGGAGGTCGAGGTAGGGGCGGATCTTGTCGCCCCCGGTTCCGAGCATCCAGAGCCCGCCGATCTGGAACGTGTCGACGTTCAGGTGCGTGAGCCGCTCGTTGTAGCCCTCCGGGGGAGTCTGCCGGTAGTTCAGCTTGAGCTCGGAGTCCTGGTGGCTCCAGATGAACTCGAGGTTCACGTTCCGGAGGATCGCGTATTCGAGGGTCAGCCCGAAGCTCAGGGCCGGCGGCACCTGGACGCTCTCGATGAAGTCGCTGTAGACCGTCGAAGTCGTACCCCCGAGGCGGTAGCCGACGGTCGGGGTGATCTCGACCTTCTTGTCCGCCCCCCACACCCGGCTCTGCGGCTCGTAGGGGAGGCGGGACAGCTCCGGTGCGGCCGTGTCCGGCGGAAGCGCGGCGGCCACCGGCGGCTGGTAGTAACGGCCGGCCTCTGCCGAGACCTTCATCACCGCGTCGCGCTCGAGCTTCTCGAGGTACTCGGTGAGCTTCTTCTGGAACTGGGTGTCCTGCTCCTTCTTGAGGATCTCGGGCTTTACCTCGGAGTAGGGCCTGAAGGTGGCCGGAAACTTCTCGATGACCTTCAGGACGTGCCATCCCGACCGGGTTTCGATCGGATCGGAGATGCCGCCGGTCGGAAGGGCGAAGGCGGCGGCGTCGAGGGCCGCTGCGAGCTCTCCCTTTCCGACCGTTCCCATGTCCCCCCCCTTGGAGCGGGTCGGGCCGTCGGAGAACCGGACGACGACGTCCTCGAACTTCACTCCGCCCTTGGCCGCGGTGGCGGCTTCCCGGGCCTTCTCCGCGGCACCCGGGCCGGTGAGGATCAGGACCTCGGCCACTCGCACCTTCTCCGGAACGGCCCAGGTCTCCTTCTCCCTTTCGTACGCGAGGCGGAGGGCGTCGTCGGAAAGGTCGACCTTGCTGTTCACCTCGCGCCCGACGACGCGCTGGATGGTCGTCGACCGCTTCAGCTGGTCGCGGAGCTTCTCGGGCGTCAGGCCCGAGGCCGCGAGCGCCCTGGCGAAGTCCTCGTCCGACGTGACCTTGTTCTGCTCCTTGAGACGCTTGACCTGCTCCTCGACTTCCACATCGGTCGCGACGATATCCAGCTCGCGCGCCCGGTCCTCGAGAAGCGCCTCGTTCAGCAGCTCGCGCAGGGCCGCCTTCCGGACCTCTTCGCGCCGGGCGGCGTCGAGGCCGGGGGGGGCCTCCCGGAGGGCGGTCTCGGTCCTCTCGTCGAGCTGGCTCTGCGTGACGATGCGGGCGTTGACGTGGACGAGGATCCGGTCGATGACCTCGGCGGCTGCGGGGGTGGCCGAGAGGGCGAGGAGAGCGAAGAGGGCGGTGCCGGGGAGGCGTCGGATCAGCGTCACGGGACGGAGTCTAGCGAAAAGCGGGCCGCTCCCCCGACGTAGGGGAAGGGGAGGTGCTCCTCGATGACCGCCACGACCCAGCGGCGCCTGGCACCCGCCAGGTAGGTGGCGAGCGCCTCCGAGCTCTTCCTCTCGGCCACGGCGAGGTGGAGAGCCGGGCGCGCCTCCTCGAACGGGACGACGCGTCCGTCGGCCCGCTCCTCCACCCGGAAGAGGTGGACCCCGTGGCTCGCCGGGAGGACCGCCGAGAGGCCGCCGGCCGGAAGGCCCCAGACCGCTTTCTCGAACTCGCCGGGCAGGTCGGAGCGTTCGAGCCACCCGAGGCCGCCGCCCGAGGCGGCGTTCGGAGCCCGGCTCGATTCCTTCGAGACCGTCGCCCAGTCCGCCCCCGAGAGGAGCCTGCGCCGCACCCCTTCCGCCGCTTCGCGACTCGGAAGGATCATCTGGGAGAGCCTCACGAGGGAGGGGTGACGCCAGCGTTCCGGCTGCCGCTCGTACTCGGCCTTCAGGTCGGCGTCGGTGATCGCGTCGAGGCGGGCGGCCCTCGAGAGAACGTCCCGGCGCCGCTCGGCCGCCGTCTCCCCGGCCGCTTTCGGGTCGGCCGCGTCGACGGCTTTCTGGAGGAGCCGCTCTTCGAGGTACTGGTCGAGCAGGCTCGAGGCGACCTGGGGCGAAACCTCGACGAGGGGAGCGCCCGCCGAGGCCCGGACGTAGGTCGCGAAGTCGTCCTCCCGAACCGGCTCGTCGCCGATGAGGGCGATGACGGTGGCGCTCTGCGCGGCGGCCGGCCCCTTACGGGCACAGGCCGGCGCGACCATGAGAATGGAGAGGAGGATCGGGGCGAGGCGACTCACGACGGCCCTCCACCGAACGCGGCGAGGAGCCCGGGCGCAACGAGCGCGCCCGGCCGCGCGAGCGACGCGAGGAGGCGGCCCGCCACGGCGCAGACCTCCTCCGTGTCGGGCGGGAGGCCGAGGAAGAGCTCCGGGACGCGGAACGCGTCCGGCCCCGTCGCCGTGAGCCGTTTCGCCTTGAGCGCCGAGAGGAAGCGATCGGGGTCGAGGCGGTGCCCGCTGTCGAGCGTGACGGCCAGCTCGGGTCCGCGCCTCTGGATGGTCCGGACGCCCAGGTCGAGGGCGAGAAGGCGCAGGCGGGCGAGTCCGAGCAGGCGCGCGAACTCGGGAGGCGGCGTCCCGTAGCGATCCTCGGCTTCCTTCGAGAGGTGGACGAGGGCGTCGATCCCGTCGGCCGTGGCGAGCCTCTTGTAGAGGGCGATCCGGAGGCTCTCCTCTCCGATCCACTTCGCCGGCAGGCCGAGAGGCAGGCCGAGCTGGAGCGTCACCTCGCGCTTCTCCGCGACCGGCTCACCCTTCAGCTCGCCGATCGCCTCCTCCAGGAGCGTGACGTACGTCTCGAAGCCGACCGCGTCGATGTGGCCCGACTGCTCCCCTCCGAGGACGTTTCCGGCGCCCCGGATCTCGAGGTCCTTGGCGGCGATCCGGAAGCCCGCGCCGAGGTCGGAGAACTCCTGGATGGCGCGCAGGCGCCGGCGGGCGTCGTCGGTGAGTGCCATGCCGGGCGGGACGAGGAGCCAGCACGAGGCGGGCTTGTCGCTCCGCCCCACCCTCCCGCGAAGCTGGTAGAGCTGCGAGAGGCCGTAGAGGTCGGCCCGGTCGATGATCATCGTGTTCGCCGTCGGGATGTCGAGTCCGTTCTCGACGATCGTCGTGGCGAGGAGGAGGTCGGCCGCGCGCGTCGTGAAGGCGCGCATCGTCCGCTCCAGCTCCCCTTCCGACATCTGGCCGTGCCCGACGACGACCCGGCATTCGGGGACGAGCTCGGCGAGCCGCTCGCGCCAGACGCCGAGCCCCTCGATCCGGTTGTGGACGAGGTACACCTGCCCGCCGCGGTCGAGCTCGGCGCGAATCGCCTCCTTCACGACCTCGTCCCCCTGCGCGACGACGTGCGTCGCGATGGCGAGACGGTCCTTGGGCGGCGTCTCGATGACGGAGAGGTCGCGGATCCCGCCGAGGGCCAGGTTCAGGGAACGCGGGATCGGCGTCGCCGACATGGAGAGGACCTCCACCGAGGCGCGCAGCTCCTTCAGCTTCTCCTTCTGCGCGACGCCGAAGCGCTGCTCCTCGTCGATGACGACGAGGCCGATGTCCTTGAAGGAGATGTCCTTCGAGAGGATCCGGTGCGTCCCGACGACGACGTCGAGCGTCCCCTCGGCGAGACGGCGCACGACCTCCTTCTGCTCCTCCGGGTTCCGGAAGCGGGAGAGGAGGTCGATCGTCACCGGAAACGCGGCGAAGCGGCGGCGAAGCGTCCGGTGGTGCTGGTCGGCGAGGATCGTCGTCGGGGCGAGGATGGCCGCCTGCTTGCCGTCGAGGACGCACTTGAAGACGGCGCGCATCGCGACCTCGGTCTTGCCGTAGCCGACGTCGCCGCAGAGGAGCCGGTCCATCGTCTTCTCCGACTCCATGTCGCGCTTGATGTCGCGGATCGCGCCGAGCTGGTCGGGCGTCTCCGTGAACTCGAACGCCTCCTCGAACTCCTTCTGCCAGGGCGAGTCCTTGGAGAAGGTGTGCCCCGGCGTCGTCGCGCGGCGGGCGTAGAGCTTCAGGAGCTGCTCGGCGATGTCCTTGACGGCCTTGCGGACCGACGCCTTCCGCTTCGCCCAGCCGGTGCCGCCGAGCTTGTCGAGGGGCGGGGCGGGGCCTTCGCCGCCGCTCTGGTACTTCTGGAGGAGGTCGAGGCGCTCGACGGGGACGAGGAGCCGGGAGTCGCCCGCGTAGCGCAGGTCGACCATCTCGCGGGCGACGCCGACGTCCTGGATCGTCACGAGGCCGCGGAAGAGGCCGATGCCGTACTCGCGGTGAACGACGAAGTCGCCCGGCTTCAGGTCGCGCAGGTCCGAGAGGAACGCCTCGGAGGCGGCCTTGCGGCGCGGGGCGGCGGCCCGCGGCTCGCCGAGGACGTCGGCGGCCGTGAGGACGAGGAGCCCGCCCGGCCGAAAGAGGAAACCCGACGCCGGGCCGCCGTCGAGGAGACGGCAGGCTCCCGACGCCAGCGGCGCGGTCGCGTCTCCGTCGGCGCCGGCGAAGGCGATCTCGTACTCGGTGAGGATCCGCGCGAGGTGCTCGCGCTCTCCCTTGGACGGGGCCGACAGGACGACGGCGAGGCCGTCCCGCCGCGCCCGCTCGATCTCGCGCGGGACGTCGGGGAGCCGGTCTTCGAACGACAGGACCGTCTCCGCCCCGACGAGGACCGTCTCGCCCGCCGGAACCGCCGCCGCGAAAGCGACGAGCGCCCGTCCGCGGACGAGGTCGGCCGTCCGGTCGGCGTCGCCGGCGAGCCGGATCGGGTCGGGCAGGGACTTCCCCTGCTTTCGCACCTTCTCGTAGTCGAGACGGAGGAGGTCCGCGGCGCGGGCGAGCTCCTCGGCGACGCCCTCGGGGTCGTCGACGGCGAGGGCGAACGAGCGGGCGTGGTCGAGGATCGAGGCGGGCGTCCCGCCGCCGAAAAGGAGCGGGAGGAGCTCCTCCAGGCCGTCGTTCTTCCGGGGAGCGTCGGGGTCCCGCGGGACCGGCGGATCGTCGTCTTCCGTCCGGCAGGCGGCCAGGACCGCCACCGCCCTCTCCCGGTTCCTCGCCGTGTCGGTCGTCGCCGTCATCGGCGGGAGGAGGACGCGCTCGAGAGTTCCCGTGGACCGCTGCGTGTCGGGGTCGAACGTCCGGACCGACTCCACCTCCTCGAACCCGAGCTCGATCCGGACCGGCTCGGCCAGGTTCGGGGGGAAGACGTCGACGAGACCGCCGCGGACGGCCAGGTCGCCGCATTCGGTGACGAGATCGGCCCGGGAATACCCCTCCGCCACGAGCGACGCGACGAGGCGGCCCACCTCGATCCGCTCCCCCGGCGCGACGACGAGGCTTCGCTTCCGGATGTCCTCGGGACCCGGCAGGATCCTGAGGAGCGCCCTCGCCGGAACGACGAGCAGGTCGACGTTCCCCTCGGCGAGCCGGGCGAGCGCCCCGTACTCCTCGCGCCTCACCTTCAGCGACGGCGGGATCCCCTGGTACGGCGTCAGCGACGGGGCCGGAAAGAAACCGACGCGGGCGGAGCCGAAGACCGCGGCCGCGTCGCGGTGGAGGGCCGCGGCGTCCCGCTCGTGGGCACAGACGACGACCCACTTCAGCCCCAGCGCCGCCGACGCGGCGCCGAAGAGGTAGGGCAGAAGTCCCGGCGGGGCGCCGACAAGAGACACCCCTCCCGGAGCGTCCTCGAGGACCCGGGCCTCGAGGCGCGAGAGAAGGGTCGCCACGGAGGGCGCGGCGGCGACCTTGTCGAGGAGGGGGTCCCTCCGGCCCTGCACGGCCGCGATTATGGGCGACTCCCCACCAGAGCTCCGTGCCAGGCGTGCAATCGTGTATTGTTGCCGCCCGCCGGACGGCTTCCGGCCGACGCCGGGGCTGGCCCTAGAATGCTCGCCCGCCGCGAGCCCGGGCCGGGAGCGGACGTCAACCACGCCACGAAGGGAACGCCATGGCAGCACTGATCGAAGCCATCGAAATCAAGCGGAAGACGTTCTTCGAGCTCGAAGGCGAGCCGTACGCCTGCCTCGACGTCACCATCTCCACCCCCACCGCGCGGGGCGGCCAGACCCTGGTGCGCGTCAAGATGCGAAACCTCATCACCCAGGCCGTCTTCGACAAGACCTTCAAGGCGGGAGAAAAGTTCAAGGAACCGGACCTCGGAAAGGCCGCCTCGACCTTCCTCTACTCCGACGGGGACGGCTTCCACTTCATGGACCAGGAGACCTTCGAGACCCTCACCCTCCAGCCCGAGATGGTGGGAGAGAACCGGCACGTGCTCGTCGAGAACACCGTGGTCGGCCTGCTCAAGTTCAACGGCAACCCGATCGACCTCGAGCTCCCGGCTCACGTGGAGCTGACGGTGAAGTACACCGAGCCGGGCTTCAAGGGAGACACGTCCAGCGGCGGGGCGACGAAGCCGGCGACGCTGGAGACGGGGCTGGAGATCAAGGTTCCGCTCTTCATCAAGGAAGGAGACCGGGTCAAGGTCCACACGGAGACCCACGAGTTCGTGGGACGGGCCTGAGCCCCGGACCCGGACGCGGGTTCTCGGAGAGGCGTTCTTCGTAATACACGATTTCACGCCTGGCACGAGGTTCGGGGAGTCGGAGTCCGGGGAATCCGTCGCTACAATGAAGGGTTTGTAGGAGGCGGATCCGAAGTTGGAGCCCACCCGCGTCAGCCCGGAGGTCCAGGAGGCCCTCCAGGAGTTCTCGCAGTACCTGTCGGACACGATGCCGCCGATGATGGTCGCCGGCTCTCTCGAGCTGCTCGCCTCCCAGCCCCCCGTTCTCGTGGCGGAGCAGATCCGGAGCTGGGCGGCCGCCCAGTACCAGAGCCGGACGGCGAGCCTGCCGGTGTCGGACTACCTCTTCCACGCGCTGAAGAAGATCCACCTCCTCGCCGAGCTCAAGCTCGTCCCCACGGACAAGGCCCTCCGGCTTCTCGGCGGCATCCTTCCCCACCTCGAGACCTTCTGCCCCGAGGAGGACCGCGGCCTCCTGCGCGAGAACGTCTCCCGCCTCGGGAGCGCCGCCACGGTCCTCACTTCCCCCGTCGAGACGATCTACCGCCAGATCGGAAGCGAGCAGCCGCTCGCCTCGCGCACCCGCTCGCCGGACGCGCCCGGGACCGCGGCCGGAGCCGTCCCGCCGCCCGCCTCCCCGCCCGTTTCGGCCGGGCCTCATGCGACGAACGACGACGTGGCCCGGGGCCTGGCGCGCTTCGGACTTCTCGTGGAGAGGCTCGAGAAGTCGCTTCCCAGGGACGGGTCGAAGGACCCGACGAAGAGGCTGCCGGACGCCCTCACCGCTCAGCTCCTGGCCACCGCCGCCACGGCCTCCCGCTCGAGCCGCGAGCTGGAGGAAAACCTCGCCCGGCTCTCCCGGATCGGCGTCGAAGTCCCCACGGGCGATTCCCTCTTCCGGAAGCTCTCGGAGAGCCTTCCGGGGTGGGGAGTGCCGGTGAACCCGGACGCCGACGAGACGATCGGCCCGGGGGCGCGCGGCAGCGTCGTCGGGGCGATGCGGCGCCTCGTCACCCTCGCCCCGGACGCCGAGGAGGGGGCAAAGCGCTTCCGCGAGATGGTCCAGGCGGGGGTGGAGCAGTTCAACGAAGGGAATCTCGGACGGGCCGTGACCCTCTTCGGCCTCGCCGAGCAGGTGATCCGGCGGGAGCGGGTCGAGAAGGCCGTCGCCCAGGCGATGCGAGCGCGTTCGCACGAGTCGCTCGACGCGGCCCGGATGCGGGTCTACGCCGAGAAACCGGAGAACCACTTCGGCCTGAAGACCATCCTCGACTTCTTCCCCGCCCTTCGACCCGACGGGCTTCTGGAGTCGCTCCGCGAGGAGCGCAAACGGGATGGGCGAAGGCTCCTTCTCTCCCTTCTCGAAGTCCACGGGCCCGCCGCGCGCGACGCCGCGCTGGCGAAGCTCTCCGTCGCCGCCTCCGCCCCGGCGGAGGAGACCGACTGGTACTTCCTCCGGAATCTCCTTTACGTCCTCCGGAAGGTCCCCCGTACCGCCGAGGCCCCGTCCGAGGCCGAGATCGACTTCCTCTTCCGCCTCTCGGAGCCCTCGCAGCCGCTCCCGCTCGTCAAGGAGGCGCTCGCGAACCTGGGCCAGACGCGCCACGAGCGGGCCGGGCAGATCCTCGTCGCGCGGCTCTCGCAGCTCGAGTCGTCCGCCGCGAAGGCGGGAGCGGTCCTGCCGCCCGACCTCCTCCAGCTCCTCGACAAGACCTGTTCCGCCCTCGCGCGGCAGGCGACCCCGGCCACGCTGAGGGCCATCGTCGACCACGGCCTGAAGGCCTCCGGCGCGGCGTCGGGCTCGGTCGCCCGCCTCGTCCACGTCGCCGGACACGACCTCTCGCCGCAGGAAGAGCTCGTCGAGCGTCTCGTCAAGGCGCTCCGCAGCGCCCTGCCAGTGAAAGTTCTCGGCATCGTCCTGGCGTCCAGCTCCGACGCCGAGGCGCGGCACCTGGTGAAGGCCCTTTCGGGCACCCCCGCCCCCGCCGTTCAGCGGCTCTTCGAGGAGATCGCCCGCAAGTACCCCGAAAAGGAGTTCGGACGCGACGCGAAAAAGTCCCTCGCCTTCTTCGAGCAGCCGCGGAAGGCGCCCGAAGGTCCCGGCCCCGCCAGCCTCGCCGGCGACCTCGAGGTCTTCGGCCTTCCGACCCTCCTCCAGACGCTCGAGCAGACCCAGGCGACCGGCCTTCTGGCCCTCAAGGACTCGCGGGGAACGGAGATCGGCTGCGTCGCCTTCGAGGGCGGGAAGGTCAGGGGAGCCGCCTTCGGGACGCTCCGCGGCACCGACGCCTTCCACCAGCACCTCGAGAGGCCCGCGGCCGCGGCCTTCGGCTTCACCCGCGCCGCGTCGCTCCGGCCCGAGGACGTCAATCTCGCGACGCCGCAACCCGTGATGGGCCTCCTTCTCGAAGGGATGCGCCGCTACGACGAGCTCCAGCGCTCCGCCGCGCTCATCCCCGACGGCGCGCGGCTCCGCCCGACAGGTTCGAAGCCGACGCGCATGGCGCAGGAAGACGACCAGAAGCTCCTCTCCGCGGTCTGGACGAGGCTCGCCCAGGGGGCGACGGCTCTCGAGTGCGAGAGCGTCGCGTCCACGGACGCCTTCCGCGTCCGCCGCCTCCTCGTCCACTGGGTCGAGGAGGGCTCTCTCCAGGTCGCAGCGGACTAGAACAGTCGTGGGGTCAGGTTCGAGATCGTGTATTGTTTGTCAACAATACACGATCTCGGACCTGACCCCATCTCCACCACCAGGACCAGGCGGTCAGAACCCCGCTCGGAGGGTGACGAGGAGCTCGTCGGGGTGGAGGACGGCGGCCTTCGTCCGCATGTCCTGGCGGGCGTACTCGACGGTGAGATCGACGTTCCTCACGATGCCGAAGCGGACGCCGAGATCGAATTTCGACCAGGCCCACGCGAAGGACGGGGCCGCAAAGCCGGCGGGGGCGGTGAAGTCGTTGTCGATGCGCGAGACGCGGACGGCCGGCTGGATCCAGTTGAACCAGGGCTGGTCGCCGACGGCGAAGAGGCCGTTCAGCGGGAAGCGGTAGCCCGCCTCGATCTCGTAGCCCTTGCGGACGAGGCCCGCGAGGTCCTGGTGGACGTACTGCCCGAAGAAGGAAAAGCGCTCCCAGCGGGCCTCCACATTGACCCCCGCCTCGGTCTTCTCGCGACCGTCGAGCGGAAGGGAGCGCGGAGGGATGCCGTCGAGGGTGTCGAGGTCTCCGCCGTAGATGGATCCCTTGATCGCGACCGAGTCGGCGAGCTTTCGCTGGTAAGCCCAGCCGAGGACGTCGAGCCCCTTCTTCCCGTCTCCCGACACGACGCGGAACCCGAGCCCTCCGCCGACCTGGAACCGGCCGCCAAAGTGCGTGTCGGTCGCCTGCGCGTCGTAGAGGATCGGGAAGCCGGAGTTGTAAGGCGCCTCGGCCAGGCGCTCGAGGTCGACCCGTTCGGGGGTCCCGTGGTCTCCCGCGAGGGAGTTCGGGTCGCGCATGAACACGGGATTCCCGTTGGCAGCCGCGGCCCGCCAGTAGAAGACCGTGCCGAGGCTCCCTCCCGCTTCGACGCCGATCTCCTCGAAGCGGTTGACGGCGGTTCCCCAGAGGCCGTAGCTCTCGAGTCGCCGCGTGAGCTGCTTGGCGAAGCGGGGCGCCTTCCCCGCCTGGACGTAGAGGCTGGTCCCGTCGAAAGCCTTCAGGCCGTCGATCCTTTTCCCGAAGCGGAGCCACGCCTCGCGGACCCTCACTTCGTCCGCGGTGGAGGTCGGGTTGCGGTTGTAGAGGTCGATGAAGTGGATCTCGACCTTCGCCTTCAGGCCCTCCGTCAGCTCCCCCTCGCCGATCAGGTTGACCGTGGAGATCTCGAACGAGCTGCCGGGGTCGACGGTCCGCTCGAAGACGTCCACACCCTGCATCTGGCCGATCCTCGCCGCCGAGTCCGTCGAGTCGCGAAAGTGGAGCTTGACCTCTCCCTTCAGCCGGAACCGGCCGTCGCCCGTCGAGAGGCCGCCCCCTTCCTGGGCGGCCGCGCGCAACGGCAGGATCGCGAGGAGGGCGAGAAGGGTGGAGAGCGACGTACGGCGGGCTCGAGCGCGCATGGGAGATCTCCTTCCGGTGGATGCGCGGATGCTAGCAGGAGCGCCCGTCGCGGAAAGGGCGCGGTGCGCTCCTCGCAATGCTCGGAACGAGGTTCTCCGGGGCCGCTCGACGTCCATCGGCTCCATGTCTACGGCAGCTCGACGGCCGTCCTTCCCCCTTCCGTCACGGTGAAGCCCTTCGGCGCGGCGCCGTCGACGGCGAGCGTGTAGCTGCCAGGGGCGAGATTCTCGAGGAGCTGGGTCCCCGCCGCCGGAAGCGGGACACGCCCCTCGGTTCCCCACGAGCGGTACGGGTGCGGCTGGCCCAGCGCGTTCCGGAGCGTCGCCTCCCCCTTCGCCCTCGACGCCTCCCCGGGCTTCACCTCGACGCTCCCGCCCGGCGTGAGGGCGACCGGGAGCGGCGCGCCCGGAACGACGATTCCTTCGAGAACCTGCGTCGCGTAGCCGCTCGAGGCGAGGACGAGGGTGTAGCGACCCGGGCGAAGCGAAGAGATCTCGCCCTTCCCGTCGCCGTCGAGCGAGAGCCACGTGGAGGTGACGGTCGCGCCCGCCCCGTCCCTGACCCGGACGTTCGCCGAACGGAGCGGGATCTGGTAGATCCCGTCGCGGACACGGAGCTCGAGCCCCTCGCCCCGGGTCATCTCGATCGTCCCCGCGTCGCCCCCTGCCTCGGTGGCGGAAACGGTGTCGCTCGCCTCCTGGTAGCCCGAACGGCGGAGCGTGAGCGTGTAGGCGCCCGGCTCCACGTCGTCCACGAAGAAGCGGCCATTCGAATCCGAGCTCGCAAAGCCCGGGCGGCTAGAGGAGCCGCCGTCGAGGTTCGCCGTGACGCGGGCGTCGGCGAGCGGCTGCTTCGTCGAGCCGTCGACGACGATGCCGAAGAGCCGTGCCATGGGAAGCTCGACGTCGAGCGAGGCCTCGCCGTCGATCCGGATCTCCTTCGAGACCCCCCGGCCTCCCCCTGCTGCGGCCTGGACGTTGACGGTGTAGTCGCCGGGCGTGAGCCCTTCGATCCGATACGAGCCGCTCTCGTCGGTCCGCCCCGAGCCGGACGAAGCTCCCCTCGGGCCTCCCAGGAAGAGCCTCGCTTCCGGAACCGGCGATCCGCCGCGGGTGACGCGCCCCGAGAGAGCGCCCGTCCCCTCGAAGACGATCTCGGCCTCGGCCTCCTTCTGCCCTTCGGCGATCGTCACGCTCCCGCTGGCGGAACGGGTCGCCCCCGCGAAGAAGTCTCCCGCGGTGGCACGGAGCGAGATCGTCCCGGCCGGCGCGCCGGAGAGCTCGAAGCGGCCGTCGGCACCCGTCCGGGCCGACGCGCCGTATTCGCGGGGTCCGCTCGCGTTCACGCCGACCCCGGCGCGCAGGGTTTCGGAAAGGCCCGAGACGACGCCGCGGATCGTCGCGCCTCCCGCGAGAACGAGAACGACGTCGTCCTTCGACTCGCCCGCGACGACGATCGCCTCGACCGGTTCCGCCGCCTGCGCGGGAACGCTCGCGCCGAGCGTGTAACGCCCCGGCGCGAGGTGGTCGAAACGGAAGCGCCCCGAGGCGTCCGTCGTGGCCGACTCTCCTCCTCCGGATCCGAAGCCGCGCCCGGGGGCGTTCGCCCCTTCGAGCGCCACCTCGGCACCCGGCACCGGCTGACGCGTTTCGGAGAGGACGACGCCTCCGAGCGAGCTCCCGCGGGAGAGGGCCACCTCGACGCTGCTCCCGCCCTCCTTCAGGTCGACGCTCTCTGTCCGGTCCGTGTAGTCGGCGTGCGACACCGAGACCTTGGTCCGGCCCGGCGCGAGCCCCTCGACCTCGAGCCGGCCGTCGACGTCGGTCACGAGCTCGCCGCTCTGGAACGACGAACCGCCGGCTTCTCCGATGGCCCCGACCTGCGCCTCGGGGACGCCCCGGCCCGATTTCGCGTCGGTGACGCGGACCTTGAGGGTGCTTCCAGGCGCCACCCGGATCTCCACTCCATCCGTGGTCGTCGCCTCCTCGACGACGACGCCCGCGGCCCGGCCGGCCTGGTAGCCCTTCGCTGCTACGCCGACCAGCCACTTCCCGGCGGGAACGTCCTCGAGGACGAATCGGCCGTCCGGGGCCTCCACTACGACCGGGTCTCCCACGCGGCCGGTGCCACGGCCGCCGGGACGCCGGCCGCTCGACATCATCGCGCTACCGCCGAATCGATCGGTCTGGTAGGAGATCTCGAACGACGTCAGCGGCTGGCCGGTTCGGCCGTCGACGGCGACGCCCTCGATCCGCCCGGCGCCCTCGATGATCCACTCGACGTTCGCGGCGGGTGCGACGATCCCTTTCTTCGCTGGGCCCGGCCCCATGGAAGCACCGCCGAAGAGCTGGAGATCGTAAGTTTCCCCGGCCTTCAGGCCGTCCAGGACGAACCCCCCGTCGGGGCCGGTCGGCCTCGCACCGGAACCGAAGTTGCCCGCCGCGGACCCTCCAGAGGGCCGGGGAACGACGGTGTACCCTTCGACACCCCCTCCTGTCTTCCGGAGAACGAAGCCGGCGATCGACGCCCCCGGGGAGAGGACGATGTCGATCGGATCGGGGCGCGCGTCCCGAACGAGCTTCACCGGATCGACGACCTCCGTCGCCCGGCCCGGTGACTTCGCGGTGAGCCCCCAGTCGCCGGCGGCGACTCCCTTCAGCTCGAAGCGGCCGTCGGCGCCGCTCCTGGCCGTGGGGGCGTCCGCCAGGCCGCCGAAAGCCATCTGCATCCTCATCCCGCCCCGCGAGGAGCGGACCACGCGGGACGGAGAAAGGGTCAGCTCGGCTCCCGCGATCGGATTCCCCTCCGGGTCCTTCACCGTCCCCGTCACGACGAGACCTCGCCGGAGCGCGACGACCGCTCCCGTCCGCGTCTCGCCGGGTTGCAGGGAGATTCCTCCGACCTTCCCCTTCTCGTACTCGGGGTGCTCGGCGGTGACGCGCTGGTTCTCGCCGTGAGGAAGGCGCGTGGCCGAGAAAGTCCCATCCTCGCGAGAGCGAATCTTCGCTCCGCGATCGCTCGCAAACGCCTGCGCGGCGAGCCGGAACCGGCCCTGGCCTTCGCCTCCCAGGGAAACGACGACCTTCGCCTCCGCCACCGGCCGGCCGTTCTCGTCGAGCACCCGCCCCGAGAGCGTCGCGCCGCGCGTGAGGGGTATGTCGAGGACCTTCGTGGCCCCTTTCTCGAGGAGAACCCGGGGCCGGTACCAGGGAACGTATCGCGGTTCGTCCGCCTGAACGGAGGCGTCGCCGGGGCGCACGGCTCTCAACCGATAGCGTCCGTCGGCCCCCGACCGCGCCACGCGCACCCCCTCGGCCGCCCCCAGCGCCAGCTTCACGCGCGGGACGGCCTTTAGAGTGGCGACGTCGAGCGTCCGCCCCTGGAGGACCGTCGGCGGAGCGAGGACGAGCCTGAGGGCCGCGCGGCCCGGCCCCGGCGTGATCGAGACGGCCTGGGCGAAGCCGGCTTCGCCCGCATCGGCGACGACGCTCCCGCGGCGCGACGGCAGGTCCGGAAGGACGAAGACCCCGTCGGCCCCCGTCTCCACCCAGCCCGTCTCGAGGCCGTCCGCCTCGAACCGCACGAGGACCCCCGCCGCCGGCTTCCCGTCGCTCTTCTTCACGCTCCCCGCCAGAGGTGTCCCGGCCGCGAGGACGATCGCCCGGCTCTGCGCGCCCCCCTTCGCGTCGGCGACGCGCACCGGCGCGAGCCCCGCGGCCTCGAAGACGAGCTCGTTGCGTTCGGAGGCCGCGCCCGCAAATCGGAAGGTTCCGTCCTCCCCGGTCGTCGTCACCTCGGGGGCGGGGGTCAGATCGAACCGGGCATCGAAGCGTCCCCTCGCCGTAAGAGTGACGCGCGCCCCGGAAACGGGCTTCCCTCCCGGCCCGGTCACGCGCCCCGCCAGCGCCTCGGCCTTCCTGAGAGCCAGCTCGCCCAGGTCGTCCGTCTCGGACGCGTCGAAGACGCCGGGCGCTTCCGCCGCGACGGCTCCCTTCGCGGTGATCCGGACGCGAAACCAGCTCTCCTTGCCCGGCACCGCCGGGATCGAGAGGGCGAAAGCACCTCCGGGACCGGCCGTCGCGGAGGAGAGCGCCTTCGGCTCGGCCTCCCCCCGCAGCTGCCGGCGGGCCTTCTCCAGGGGTTCCTCGAACGGGATCGCCGAGACGACCGCCCCGGCTGCCGGCCGGCCGTCGACCACGACCGTTCCGCTCAGTGAACCCGCGGAAACGCCAGAGGCTCGCAGTACGAGAAAGGATCCGAGAAGCGCGACGACGAGACTGGATCGAGTCACGAGGACCTCCCTTGGGCTCCGTGGCGGTGCGCTGCGCCCCTGGACGGAAAGGGACGCGCGAGACGAGACGGCAGTTTACGGAGGCGCGGGTCCGGGGTCACGGGTCCTTCGGCCCCAACCCGTGACGGTGCGCGGCGGTCGAAGTCCTACAATCTGGTGGTCTGCACCCCGGAGGAGTCGCCATGACCCAACCCATCGTGGTCCGGAAGTACGAGAATCGCCGGCTTTACGACACGTCCTCGAGCCGTTACGTCAACCTCCCTGAGATCGCCCAGATGGTCCGCGAGGGGGCCGAGGTGCAGGTCGTCGACGCGAAGTCCGGCGAGGACATCACGCGGGTGATCCTCACCCAGATCATTCACGAGGACGCCCGCCAGAACAAAGGCGACCTGCCGCTCCCGTTCCTCAGGGAGCTGATCGTCACCTCCGACAGGGCCTTCCGGGACTTCGTCGCCTGGTACGCCGACGCCGCGCTCTCGGCCCAGCGCGGGGCCAAGGAGGTCTTCCCGCCGCTCGGCCACGCCCTCCCGTTCCTCGAGCGGACTCTCGAGGCGCTCAAGCAGAAGGCCGCGCTGGCGGCCACCGGAAAGCCCGAGGCGCCGCCGAAAGCGGAGGACGTCGAGAGCCTGAGGGCGAGGATCACCGAGCTGGAGGCCCAGCTCGCCGGGCGCCGCGCGCCGCGCCGCAAGACGGCGAAGGCCGACGCAGTGCCCCGGCGCGCGGCCCGCCGCCCGGCGCGCTGAGGGCTGGCCGGCGGCCCCGTTTTCCTAGGCGGCGACCCGCGTCAGCGCGGCGTAGAGGTCGGCGGCGCTCGCGATCCTCCGCTCGGGACGCTTGGCGAGACAGGCGAGGACGATCCTCTCCAGGTTCTCGGGAATGTCGGCGCGCAGAATGGAAGGCCGCGGCGGCTCGGCGGAGATGTGCATGCGCATCACCTCCGCCGCCTCCTTGCCCAGGAAGGGGCGCCTTCCCGTGAAGAGCTCGAAGAGGACGACACCGACGGTGTAGAGATCGCTCCGGGCGTCGAGCGCCCGGCCCATCACCTGCTCGGGGCTCATGTAGTACGGCGTCCCGACGGTCTCGCCGTCGGCGGAGGTGTGGTCGGAGCCGTCGTCGGTCCGGGCGATGCCGAAGTCCATGAGCTTCACGACTCCGTTCGGCAGGACCATGATGTTCTGCGGCTTGATGTCGCGGTGGAGGATTCCCGCCTCGTGGACGGCGGTCAGGCCGCGGCAGAGCTGCTTGGCGATCTGGAGGCCGGGGGCGAGAGCCACCGGGCCCGTCCGGTCGAGCAGCTCGCGGAGGGTCGTGCCGGGGACGAACTCCATCGTCAGGAAGCGGAGGCCGTCCGCCTCCCCGAGATCGTGCGTCCTCACGACGTTCGGGTGGGTGATCTTCCGCGCGAGGCGGATCTCCTGCTTGAGCGTCTGGACGGCCTGGGTTCCCTCGGCGAAGGCCTCCGGGGTCAGAACCTTCAGCGCGACCTCTTCGTCCAGCTCGCGGTCGAGGACCTGGTAGACCGCGCCCATCCCGCCCTGGCCGAGAACCGAAAGGACGTCGTACCTCCCGGCGAAGGTGGCGCCGAGACGCGGACCGGGCGCCGCACCGCGGGCCGCCCCGGCCGTCACGGTCGCCGCCGTCGCCGACGGCGACAGGGCGCCGTGCGTGGCGTCCGCCGGCCTGCGGCGCAGCTCGGCGAGGAGCTCCTCGAGCTGGCGCTTCTCGCGCAGCTCGCCGACGAGCGCCTCGAAGGCCCGGGCGAGGAGCCCCACCTCGCCGCTCCCTCCCGACGGGAGCTGCACGTCGAGGTTGCCGTCGCGAACCGCGATCGCCCCGGCCGCCAGCTGCTGAAGGGGTCGGGCGATCCGCCCGGCGAGCAGAAAGCTGACGGGAATCGAGACGAGGAGGGCGCCGAGACCGACGAGGAGAAGCGTTTCGCGAATCTGCCGGAACGCGGCCGTCTCCTCCTCGCGGGAGCGCGAGACGACGACGGCGCCGATCGCCTCCCCCGACGCCGAGAGGAGCGGGATCGCCTTCACGACCCGCCGCTCGCCGCTCACGACGAGGTCGAGCGGCCCCACGTTCGTCGCCTCCCGGAAGAGCGTCGAGAGGACCGCCGGGTCGCCGTTCAGGGCGGGGACGAGCATGTCGCCCCCGAAGTGGTCGGTCGCCGCGCCGATCTCGAGCTTCGGGGGCGCCCCCTTCTTCGCCATGTCGGCGACGAAGGCGACCTGTCCGCCCGTCAGGTCCCGCAGCTCGCGCGCCCTCGAGTCGTCGAGAGGGATCGAAGCGGCCACGACGCCGACGATCCGGGCCTCCCCCTTCTCGGGGTCGCCGGCCACGACGGGCGCCGCCGCGACGACGGCGAGGGTCTTTCCTTCCCGGATCGTCGCGGCCGACTCCTTCCAGGAATCGAGGGGCTCGGCCACCCAGGCGACTTCCCGGAAGGACCGCCGCTCCGACTCGGCCGGGGGCCGGTCGCTTCGCGCGACGAGCACGCCCGCCCGGTCGAAGAAGAAGAACGTCCGGGCGTTCAGGATCTCGGCCTTGTCCTTGGCGGTGTCCCAGAGGGTCCCCACGGGGGAATCGAAGATCGCCTTGATCCCCGGCTCCTCGGCCACCGACCGGAGCGTCGCCTTCAGCTGCGACTCGAGGCCCGTCCGGTAGACGGCGACGTCACCCGGAATCTTCTTCAGCGCCGTCCGGATGCTCTCCTCGGCGATGAGGTTCGCTCTCCACGTCGCCAGAGCCACCGCGAGCCCGAGCGTGACCACGACCAGGAGCGCGGCCGAGAGGAAGTACTGCGTCTTCAGGCGCAGCCCCTGCGCCTCGAACGGCTCTCCGACGAATCGGGAGCTCGCGGGGATCGAAACCGAATCCCGCGGGGCGGCGACGGTGGGAGCCGACTCGGAGACCGGGCTTTCAGTAGCGGTTTTCATCGTCGTCCGGCGGAGGGTAGGTCTTCCCGTACTTGTTCTTGTGCGGCTGCTCTTTCCACTTCGACCCGTCCAGGGAGACGGTGACGTCGACCGTCCCTCCCGCCGGGACGTCCACCGGGCCGCTCCACTCGCCCCCCCGTTCCTCCCAGACCTTCAGGGTCCGCCGGCCGGCCGGGACGCCGGGGACGAGGGCGAAGCCGTCCTTGCCGGTCTGGGCGTAGAGGTTCCCGTCGACGACGACGACGTAGGCCGCCATCTGGGGGTGGATGTTGCAGTAGACGCGGACGACCCCGGGCTTCTCGAAGCTCGCCGTCCGCGCGGCCCCGTTGCGGTAGAGACCGAGGTCGAACGGCGACGCCTCCGAGAGGCTGAAGACGTTGTGGAAGATCTTGTCGTAGTTCGGGAAGGCGACGGCCGATCCCTGCGGCACGGCGAGAACGCGCGGCTCGAACCGCTTGTCCCGCGAGGCCATCTTCGGCGGCGCCGCCGGGGCCGGTCCGTGCAACCCGGGAAACCAGACGACGGCGTCGGCGACCGGGAGGGCCTTTCCGTCGACCGCGACGAGGACCTTCACCCGGACCTCGCCCGCCGGAACCGGCGTCGGACGGACGTCCTTCAGAGGCGCCTGGGCGGCGGCCCGCGGGGACAGGGTCATCAGCGCCACGATGGCGACGGTGAGTCTCGACAGCATCGGAGCGAAGCGATTCTATTCGAGAGTGGTCAGGGAGGGGTCCGCCCGGAGGCGGAGGACCGCTTCCACGACCGTCGCCGCCGCGAAGTCCGTTTCGGCCCCGGTCGTGAACCGCCCGAGGCCGAACCGGATCGTCGCCTTCGCGAGCGCCGCCGGGACGCCGAGCGCCAGGAGAACGTGGCTCGGCTCCGCCTCGGCGGTCGAGCAGGCCGACCCCGAGGAGACCGCCAGGTCGCGCAGCGACGCGAGGAGCCGCTCTCCGCCGACGCCACCGAAGGAGAGGCTCAGGTTCCCCGGAAGACGGTCGATCGGGGGACCGTTGAGCGTCACGCCGTCCAGCCGGCCACGAATCCCCTCGTCGAGGCGGCGGCGGAGGGCGGCCAGGCGCGCCGCCTCCTCTTCCCGTTCCCGTACGGCGATCCGGACGGCCGCTCCGAAGCCGACGATCCCCGGGACGTTCACCGTTCCCGACCGGAGCCCCCTCTCGTGCCCCCCGCCGAAGACGAGGGGAGCGAGCCGGACGATGGGCCGGGCCCTCACGTAGAGCGCGCCGACCCCTTTCGGGCCGTAGAGCTTGTGGGCGCTCAAGGAGGCGAGAGCGACGCCCGGCTTCACGGCGAGTGGCACCTTACCGAAGGCCTGGGCGGCGTCGGTGTGAAAGAGGACCCCCCGGGACGCGCAGAGCGCGGCGATCTCCGCCACCGGGTTGAGAGTCCCGATCTCGTTGCTGGCCGCCATCAACGATACGAGAATCGTCCGGGTCGTCAGCGCCGCCTCGACGCGCTCGACCGCCGTCCGTCCCGTTTCGTCGGGATCGAGGACCGTCACGTCGAACCCCTCGGCCGCCAGCTGCCGGCAGGGATCGAGGACGGCGCGGTGCTCCACCGCCGAAGTGACGACGTGGTCGCCCCGTCCCCGCGCGGCCCTGGCGGCGCCGAGAAGGGCCAGGTTGTTCGACTCGGTCGCGCCGGAGGTGAAGACGATCTCCCTCGGCTCGGCGCCGAGGGCCTCCGCGACCGTCTCCCGCGCCACGGCGACGGCGCTCCCGGCCTCCCAGCCGAAGGCGTGCTGGCGCGACGAGGCATTCCCGAAGCTCCCCATGAGCCAGGGGAGCATCGCCTCCAGGACGCGCGGGTCGAGCGGCGTCGTCGCCTGGTGGTCCAGGTAGACAGGCCGCCGGAGGGTCATGTCACGGCGCCTGCCGGCACCGGGCCCGGACGTTCCTTCGCCTGCAGAATGTCCTCGAGCGTGACCGCCTCGAACGCTCCGTTCACCAGGTGGTTCAGCCGCTTCATCGCGTCGGACGCCACGCAGAACGGCCGGGTCCGGCATCGGCCGCTCGCCGTTCCGCTGGAGCAGAACGTGAGCGAGATCGGCCCCTCGAGAGCGTTGACGACGGCGCGGAGCGTCACGCCCGTGGCGGGCAGGGCGAGACGGTAACCGCCCCGGCTTCCCCTCTCGGAGGTGACGAGGCCCGCCCGGGCCAGCTTCTTCAGGACCTTTGCGACGATCGTTGCGGAGATGCCGTACACGGCAGCCAGCTCGGTGGTCGAGACGCAGGCGTTGCGGCGCGCGATCTCGGTCAAGACGAGGATGCCGTAGTCGACGATGCGGTTCAGTTTCAGCATCGCGGGGCCCCCAAACGCCCCACTATAGGCCCGGAAAGGAGCCGAATCCAACTCGACGGATCCTCGCTAGACTCCGCGCCGCGTGACCCCGTTCCTTTCCGCCCCTCCCCGCGTGAAGCTCGTGAACGCTTTCGCGCGCCCCTTCGACGGCGTCGTCGCCGCCGCGCGCACCTGCTACAGCCCGAAGGGGATCGTCACCCCGGAAGAGGTCGGAGGCGACGCGATCGCCGACCCGGCCGAAAGGGAGCGACGCCGCTCCCGCCGCGACGCCCTCGCCCAGGACGTCTACCTCGCCGGGCACCACACGACGTTCCAGCACGCCCACTTCGAGTTCACGCTCGAGAACGTCAGCCGCCAGCTCGTCTGGTCGTTCCTCCACGCCCACCCCTTCTACAACTCCGAGCAGACCTCCCAGCGCTACGTCGAGGTGAAGCCCGGGACCTTCGCCGTCCCGCCCCTCGCGGGCGAGGCGCTCGAGGTCTACCGCGAGACCTGCGAGCGGCAGACGGAGGCCTATCGCCGCCTCGGCGACCTCCTCGTCCCCGCCGCCTCGCGGGCCTTCTACGGCACGTTCCGCGGGCGGGAGAGCCAGCCCGCCAGGTGGGAGAAGGCAATCCGCAAGCGGGCCCTCGAGGTCGCCCGATACGTCCTCCCCGTGGCCACCTTCACGACGCTCTACCACACCGTCTCGGCCGTCACCCTCTTCCGCTACCGGCGCCTCGCGGCGACCTTCGACGCGCCGACGGAGCAGCGGCTTGTCGTGGAGTCGATGACCGACGAGCTCCTCCGGCACGACCCCTCGTACGCCGCCGTCCTCGAGGAGCCGATCCCGCTCGAGGAGACGCCCGAGTTCGGCCTCGCCGCGCGCCTCTTCGGCGGCCTCCGGTCCGGCAGGCCCGGCGACGCCTCCTTCCGCGAGCGCTTCGACGCCGGGCTCGGCGGACGGATCTCGCGCCTCGTCGACCGCAAGACCCGGAACGAGGAGCTCCTGGCGGAGGCGGTGCGCGAGGTCGTCGGCGCCTCGCCCGAGTCCCTCTCCGACGACGAGGCGATCGCCCTCGCCATCGATCCGGCCGCCAACCCGCTCCTCGGAGAAGCGCTCAACCTGACCGACCACGGCAAGCTCGCCCGGGCCCTTCACCACCCGGCCTACACCTTTCGCAAGCGGCTCTCCCACACCGCCGACAGCCAGGACCAGCGCCACCGGACGACCCCCGCCTCCCGCCCGACCCTCCACGCCTACCTCACGGACGAGCCCGACTACGTGACGCCGATGCTCCTCGCCGAGCCGGGCGAGGCGAGGGCGCTCTACGACGAGACGATGGAGAAGTCGTGGGAGGCGATCGCGCGCCTGCAGGCCCTCGGCGTCCCCGACGAGTTCCGCGCCTACCTCCTCCCGAACGCCGTCGCCCTCCGCTTCACCGAGTCGGCCGACCTCGCGGGCCTCCGCCACAAGCTCGCCATGCGGCTCTGCTTCAATGCGCAGGAAGAGATCTGGCGCGCCTCCCTCGACGAGGCCGAGCAGGTGCGCGAGGTCGAGCCGAGGATCGGCCGCTGGCTCCTCCCCCCCTGCGGTGTCCGCGCCCGCGCCGGGGCGAAGCCCGTCTGCCCCGAGGGCGAGCGCTTCTGCGGCGTTCTCGTCTGGAAGAAGGACCTCTCGGACTACCGGCGCCTGTTCTAGGCCCGGAGACGGAGCCCCCCGGTTCAGGCGTCGCCGAGGGCGGCGATGGCGCGCACGGCGTCCGCCGCCTTCACCCCCGCCGGCAGGAGGACGACCGGCAGGGTCCCCGGCACCTCCTCGCGGATGGCCGCCTCGACCTCCGGGTCGTCGGTGACGACGACGTCGACGCGGGACGAACGGCCGAGCCGTTCGAGCGTGTCGTCGACGCCCCGCGCGGTAAAGAGGACCGAGCCGGGAGGGAGGACGGTCCGGAGCCGGTCGACGAGACCTTCGTCCCCGGAAGAGACGAGAAGGTGCCTCACGCCGCTACTCCGCCGTCACCATCGGCGCCGCGACCGGGAGGAGCCTCCTGCCGACGACTTCCCCCTCCGCGGCGAAGACGACGAGGAAGTAGTGCCCCGGGCCACGGTCGAGGGGGACGGAAAGCTCGATGCGGCCCCCGGTGGTCGACCGGAAGTCGCCCCTGTCGCCCGACTCCCACAGGACGCCGGCGGGAGGGTAGGGGCGGAGGGTCCGGGAAGCGGGCGGCATCCGGTAGGAGCCTCGCGCCGCAATCTCGGTCCGCGACATCGGCTGCGGGAGCCCCTCGTAGACGAGGTCCACGGCGCCGACGTTCCATCCTCTCGGGAGCTTCAGGGCGACGAAGGCCCGTCCGCCGGCCTTCGCCGGCCGGGCCGGCAGCTCGGCCCACTCGAGGACGCGCCGGCTGTACTCCTCCGTCATCCGCATCTCTCCGCCGACGATCGAGAAGCCGATCCCGACGTGCGTCCAGATCGGGTCGAGAACCGTCTTGCGGTGGCCGTCCTTCGGCGGCTTCTCGGCCATGAAGGCTTCGTGCATCTTCTTCAGGAGCTCGGTCGGCGCTTCCGTGAACTCGTAGCCGAACCTGCTTTCGGACGCGAAGTTCTGGGCGTGGTGATCGATGCCGCCGGCGAGCGCCCAGCGCAGGTATGGGGGGCGGCCGGCGGCGTCCCAGTGCCCCGAGGTCCGGTTCCGGGCCGCGTCCTCGCAGAACTCGTCCCCCACCTTCGCCCCGAGGAGGTCGTAGGCCAGCGGGGGGGCTCCCGCTTCCGCCCGCTCCGCGTTGATGATCCGGAGGATCTCGGCCTTGGCCCCGGGAACCCTCTCCACGTAGCTCTGGGCGAGGCCCGCCATCACCACCCGGCGCGGCTCGGCGTCCCGGGCCGCCCCGAGCGGAAGGGCCAGGACGGCCGCCGCCAGGGCGACCGCCCGAAGGTCCGTTACCAGCCGAAGCGCTCTCACCCGTAGAATCTTACGGGCCAGAAGGAGCCCGGTTGCAATGACCCGATCCGGAACATCCGGCTGGAGAGCCGTCCTCGCCGAGGATTTCGCCTTCGCCAACGCCTGCCGGACCGTCCCGGAACGCTGAATCTCGCCACCCCCGCGAGCGGGGGAGGAAGGACGCCGCATGTACGCCATCGAAGAAATCCACGCACGGGAGATCCTGGATTCCAGAGGGAATCCCACCATCGAGGTCGAGTGTCTCCTCGAGTCGGGCGCCTCGGGCCGCGCCGGCGTTCCGTCGGGCGCCTCCACGGGCACCCGCGAGGCGCTCGAGCTGCGCGACGGCGACCCGAAGCGCTACGGCGGCAAGGGGACGCTGAAGGCCGTCGACAACGTCAACAAGACGATCGCCCCCGAGCTCCTCGGCTTTGACGCCCGGGACCAGGCGGGCCTCGACGAGCTCCTCTGCGACCTCGACGGCACCGAGTACAAGTCGAAGCTCGGCGCCAACGCGACGCTCGGCGTCTCGATGGCCGTCTGCCGCGCCGCCGCCGAGGCGTGCGAGCTCCCCCTCTACCGCTACCTCGGCGGCACCGGCGCGGTCTCTCTCCCCGTGCCGATGATGAACGTCGTCAACGGCGGGGCCCACGCCGACAACCCGCTCGACCACCAGGAGTTCATGCTCGTCCCGGCCGGTTTCGAGTCGTTCCGCGAGGCGCTGCGCGCCGGGGCCGAGACCTTCCACGCCCTCAAGTCGATCCTGAAGAGGAAGGGCCTGGCGACCGGAGTCGGGGACGAGGGGGGCTTCGCCCCCGCGATCGGCACCGCTCGCGAGGCGCTCGACGTCATCGTCGAGGCGATCGGCAAGGCGGGCTACAAGGCGGGCGAGCAGGTCTACATCGCCCTCGACCCGGCCGCCTCCGAGTACTTCAAGGACGGCACCTACGTCCTCGACGGCGAAGGGCTCAAGCTCTCCCCCGCGGAGATGGTCGCGTTCTGGGAAGCGATCGTGAAGGACTACCCCGTCGTCTCGATCGAGGACGGCTGCGCCGAGGGGGACAAGGTCGGCTGGAAGCTGATGACCGACAAGCTCGGCTCGAAGATCCACCTCATCGGCGACGACCTCTTCGTCACGAACCCGAAGATCCTCGCCGAGGGGATCCGCGACGGCATCGCCAACGGACTCCTCGTCAAGGTGAACCAGATCGGGACGATCACCGAGACGCTCGAGGCGGTCCGGATGGCGCAGGTCGCCCGCTACGTCACCGCCGTCTCGCACCGCTCCGGCGAGACCGAGGACACGACGATCGCCGACCTCGCCGTCGCGACGAACTCCATGTTCATCAAGACCGGTTCGGCCTCGCGCTCCGAGAGGCTCGCGAAGTACAACCGCCTCCTCCGGGTCGAGGAAGAGCTCGCCTCTGCGGGCCATTTCTTCGGGCTGGCCGTGAAGAAGTAGAGGGTCGGGGCACCTGGGAAGCTCCGGGAAACAGTCGAAGAGTTGAGGTTCGAGCGGATCTCCGGCCCGAAGAAGGGCCTCGTTTCCAGGGTGGGGGGGCGGCAGGCGCCGCCTCCCCGCCCCGCGCGCCGGACGGACGAGCCCGCCGTGACCGGGCCCGCGGCCCGGCCGGAGCGTCCGCACGTCCACCCGCTCTCCTACGTCGGCTTCTCGCTCGTCTTCTCGGTCCTCCTGTTCGTCTTCTTTCTGGCAGGCGACCGTGGCTTTCTCCAGGTCCGCAAGCAGCGGGCCCAGGCGGGAGCCCTCCAGGCCGAGGTCACCGCGATCAACGAGCGGAACGAAGGGCTCGAGCGGGAGGTCGCTCTCCTTTCGGAGGACCCCGCCGCCGTCGAGAAGATCGCCCGCGAGACTCTCCAGCTCGTCGCCCCGGGGGACGTCGTGCTCGTCCTGCCACCCGGCTTCGAGGAGAAGGTGACGCCGAAGCGGACGCCGGCTGCCCCCGCGGCCCCGGGTCGCTGACGGCGTGATCGCCCGCATCGACGCCGAACGCCTCGACGCGGCGGACCCGCTCAACCCTTTCCGCGAGCGTTTCGCCCTCCCCGAAGGTCTCGTCTATCTGGACGGCAACTCGCTCGGCGCTCTGCCGAAGGGGGCGGTGGCCCGGGTCGCGGCGGCGGTGACGCGCGAGTGGGGAGAGGGACTCGTGAGGAGCTGGACCGACGCGGGGTGGGTCGACCTGCCGCGCCGCGTGGGGGACAGGATCGCGCGCCTCGTCGGCGCCCGGCCGGGCGAGGTCGTCTGCACCGACTCGACCTCCGTGAACGTCTTCAAGGTCCTTTCGGCCGCGCTCGCCCTCCGGCCCGGCCGGCTCACGATCGTCTCCGAGGAGGGGAATTTCCCCACGGACCTCTACGTCGCCGAAGGGCTCGCCGAGCTCCTCGCGCGCGGACACCGGCTCCACCTCGTCGCGAAGGGCGAGCTCCTCTCCGCCCTCGACACGGACACCGCCGTCCTCCTCCTGACGCACGTCGACTACCGGACCGGCGAGCGCCACGACCTCCCCGCCGTCACGCGCGCCGCTCACGAAGCGGGCGCTCTCGTCGTCTGGGACCTCGCCCACACGGCCGGCGCGATGCCGGTCGAGCTCGACGCCGCCGGGGCCGATTTCGCCGTCGGCTGCGGCTACAAGTACCTCTGCGGAGGTCCTGGCGCCCCGGCGTTCCTCTACGTGGCGGCCCGTCACCAGGAAGTGTTCCGCCAGCCTCTCTCCGGCTGGTTCGGTCACGCCGCGCCATTCGCCTTCGAGCCGGGCTACCGGCCCGCTCCGGGAATCTCGCGCGCCCTCTCGGGGACGCCGCCCATTCTCTCGATGACGGCCCTCGACGCCGCGCTGGACGTGATCCTCGAGGCGGACCTCTCCCTCGTCCGCGAGAAGTCGGAGAAGCTCACGTCGTTCTTCGTCGAGGCCGTCGAGCAGGAGTGCGGCGCGGCCGTCCGCCTCGTCTCCCCGCGCGACCCGGTCCGGCGCGGAAGCCAGGTCTCCTTCGCCTACCCCGACGGCTACGCCGTGATCCAGGCTCTCGTCGCCCGCGGCGTCGTCGGGGACTTCCGCGTCCCCGACGTCCTCCGCTTCGGATTCGCGCCGCTCTACGTACGCTTCGTCGACACGTGGGACGCGGCAAGGGCGCTCGCGGAGGTGCTGTCGTCGCACGCCCACGAGCGCCCCGAGTTCCGCCGCCGCCTGGCGGTGACCTGAGCCTGTCGAGACCTCCGGACTACCGGTAGCGGGCCCGGACCCAGTACCCGGAGATCCAGCGGCCCCACCGGTCGTAGTGGCCGTCGACCCACACCGCGCTGCGGAACGGCCGCACGACCCAGCGCCCTTCGACGAAAGCCCAGCGGGCGGCGTCGCGGTGGCGTCGGTCGTATCCGTACCGGTCGTCCCGGAGGCGGTTCTCGTAGTTCCACCGTCCGTCACGCCGGCCGTGGTCGGCGTACCGGTCGTCGGGACCCCGCCCGCGGTCGTGGACGACGACGTGTGGCAGCGGCGGTACGGGAAGGCTGCGCAGGACCTCGCGGGGCGACGGCGGAAGGGGAAGCGAGACGTGAAACCGCACGTCCGCACGGGCCGACGGCGCCGCCGCGAGAGCCAGGACGGCGAGGACGGCGAGAGTCGTGTTGCTGCGGGCGTTCTTCATGTCGGACCTCCTTGGGCGATCTCGGGAGCTCCTCGCTCCCGCACCGTCCATTGCAGCCGCCGTGCCATCCCTTTGCGAGGCGCGGGAGTGAGAGAACTCACCGATCGGAACGAAAACGGCGCCCCGCGGAGATCCGCGGGGCGCCGCATCGCCCTCTCCGGAGGACGGCGCGCCTACGCCGCGTGGATCCTGTCCTCGAAGGCCGCCAGCGCCGCCTTCGCCCCCTCGCCCATCGAGATGATGATCTGCTTGTAGGGCGTCGTCGTGACGTCGCCCGCCGCGTAGATCCCCTTCGTCGACGTGCGGCACTTCTCGTCCACGACGATCTCGCCGAAACGGTTGACGTCGACGAGCCCGCGCACGAGCCCCGAGTTCGGGGCGAGGCCGATCTGGATGAAGATCCCGTCGACCGGGATCGTCTTCTCCGCGTCGCTCCCGCGATCGACGACCTTGATTCCCGTCACCCGGCTCCCGTCGCCGACGATCTCGGCGGACCGGTGGTTCAGGATGACCTCCGTGTTCGAGAGCTTCTTCAGGTTGTCGACGAGAACCTTGTCCGCCTTCAGCTCGGCCATGAACTCGATCACCGTCACTGACGCGCAGATTCCCGCGAGGTCGATCGCGGCCTCGATCCCCGAGTTGCCTCCGCCGATGACGACGACCTTCTTGTCCTTGTAGAACGGGCCGTCGCAGTGCGGGCAGAAGGCGACCCCGCGGCCGATGTACTCCTTCTCGCCGGGAACGTTCAGCTCGCGCCACTGCGCCCCCGTCGCCACGATGAGCGACTTCGCCTGGAGCACCTCGCCCCCCGCGAGGCGAATCGTCTTCAGCTCGCCGTTCTCGATCGCCTCCACGCGGCGGTTGTCGAGGATCTCGACGGGATAGCTCCTCACGTGGGCCAGGATGTCGGCCGCCAGCTTCTTCCCCTCGGTGTGGGTGGTCCCGATGAGGTTGTCGATGCCGACCGTCTCGAGAACCTGCCCCCCGACGTTCTTCGCGACGATCGCCGTCCGGAGCCCCTTGCGGACGGAATAGATCGCGGCGGACGCACCGGCCGGGCCTCCCCCGACGACGACGACGTCGTACGGTGCCCGGACGGGGAGCCCCGCCACGGCCTCGGACGGCTCCGAGCCGTAGCGTTCCTCCAGCGCGTCGAGCAGCTCCGCGAGCCCCGCACGGCCGACGGAGACCTGGGCGTTCTCGTGGACCGGCGAGATCACGGTCGGCACGCCCTGGATCCCGAGCTTTGCGACCTCGCTCTCGTCGAGTCCGCCGTCCACCATCTCGTGGACGAAGTCGGGGTGGATCAGCGCCATCTGGTTCAGCGCCTGGACCACCTCGGGGCAGTTGTGGCACGAGAGGGAGACGAAGGTCCGGAGGCGGACGGGCCCCTTCAGGTGCCGGATCCGCGCCTGGATCCCCTCGTCGGGCTTCTTCCCGAGTCCCGCCGCGTTCAGGACCGCGAGGACGAGGGAAGAGAACTCGTGGCCGCCCGGGATCCCCTTGAAGAGGATCGTCGCGGTGCGCCCCTCGGGCGCGACCTCGAAGGCGGGGATCGCGCTCGGCTCTCCCTCGACGCGATGGACGATCTTCTGCGGCGCCGTCGCCGCGACGTCCGCGAGCATCGTGGTGAGCTCGTCCTGCTTCGGGTGCCCGGACGGGCGCTGGCGCAGGACGATCGTAAGCGGAAGGTCGCGGTAGAGCTGCTGCAGCTGGGCAGAGAGGGAGGTGTCGAGCATTCGCGTCCTCAGGTTCTACTTCTGTTCCGTTGGAGTACGGGGCGCGCCGCAGGCGGGGCCGCCGTCAGGGCCTGAATCCGTTTCCGGTGCGATCGGCGGAGGGGAGGCCCGGGCCGGGCGACCCGGGCCTTCCTCCGGCCAGGAGCGGTCAGATCTTGCCGACGAGGTCGAGGCTCGGCTTGAGCGTCTCGGCGCCCGGGGTCCACTTCGCGGGGCAGACCTCGCCGTCGTGACCGGCGACGTACTGCGCCGCCTGCACCTTGCGGAGGAGCTCCTTGGCGTCGCGGCCGATTCCGAGGTCGTGGATCTCGGCGACCTTGACCTTCCCCTCGGGGTTCACGACGAACGTGCCGCGGAGGGAGAGGCCGGCCTCGTCGATGTGGACGCCGAAGCCCTTCGAGAGGAGGTGCGTCGGGTCGGCGAGCATCACGTACTTGATCTTCTTGATCGTGTCGGAGGCGTCGTGCCACGCCTTGTGGACGAAGTGGGTGTCGGTGGAGACCGAGTAGATCTCGACGCCGATCTTCTTGAACTCGGCGTACGTGTCGGCCAGGTCGCCCAGCTCGGTCGGGCAGACGAAGGTGAAGTCGGCCGGGTAGAAGAAGAAGACCGACCACTTGCCGGCGAGGTCCTTGTCGGAGACCTCGATGAACTTGCCGTCGGCGTACGCCTGAACCTTGAACTCGGGGATCTGGCTGTTGATGATGCTCATGTTCCTGTTTCTCCTCGTGAATCTCGGCGGGCATTCACCCCGCTCTTTAGATCTGATCTAATATACGAGAAACCTCTCGAAAAGGGAAGCGCGACCTTTTCAACGCCCGAAACCCCTCGCCGATGCCCCGCCGCTTGACTTCCCCTCGCTGGCCCGGTATCTTCCGCCTCCCTTGGCGCGGGGTGGAGCAGCCTGGTAGCTCGTTGGGCTCATAACCCAAAGGTCGCAAGTTCAAATCTTGCCCCCGCAACCAATCATAAATCGAAGGGCGCCAGTCACTTATGACCGGCGCCCTTCGTGTTTCTCCACCCCCAGGGTCGGCGAGGTCAATGGTGCCGCGCGGTCGCCGCCTTCAGCCCCGGCAGGCGATTCACCTCAGGATCAGGGCGCTCTCGATCGCCTCGAGCGTTGCCGGCTTGGCGAGGTGGAAGTCGAATCCCGCCGCCACCGACCGGGCCACCTCCACGGGGTGCGCATAGCCGCTCATCGCAACCAGCCGAATGCCCTTCAAGGACTCATCGCAGCGGATCGCCCGGGCCACCTCGTAGCCGCTCATCCCCGGGAGGCCGATGTCGCAGAGCACGACCTCGGGCCGGAACGCCCGCACCCGTTCGAGGCCGGCCACGCCATCGTAGGCTACCTCGACGGAATGGCCGTTCAGCTCCAGCAGCTCGCGCAGCGTGTCGGCGGCATCGACGTTGTCCTCGATCACGAGCACGCGGCTCGCCACCCTTCGAGGTGGCTCTCCGGGAATCGGGATCGGGGTCGACAGCGGCCCGAGCAGTTGCAGTCGGATCACGAACTCCGATCCCTCCCCCGGCCCCGGGCTCGACGCGGTTGCGGTCCCGCCGTGCAGTTCGACGATCGCCTTCACCAGCGAGAGGCCCAGCCCCAGTCCTCCCCCGCTGCGCTCGAGGGTGCGGTCGGCCTGGGTGAACGGAGAGAACAACTGTCCGAGGGTCTCCGGCGTCATCCCGACGCCGGTATCCCGGACGCGGATGACGACCTCGCCGCTCGCTGCGTCCTCCTCGACGGTCAGATCCGCGCGCCCACCCCTTCCGGTGAACTTCGCCGCATTGCCGAGCAGGTTCCCCACCACCTGCGCCAGCCGCTCCGGATCGGCCTCGACGGGCAGGGCCCGCTCCGAGAGCGTCACTTCCAGCGCGATGCCGCTCTTCTCGAACGTCGAACGATAGTCCTCGACGGTGCGGGCGACGATCTCGTCGACGTCGATCGTCTGCTTCTGCAAGTGGATCTTGTTGCGGCTGATCCGGGCCACGTCGAGCAGGTCCTCCACGAGCCGCGTCACGTGGGCCACCTGACGGTCGATCACCCCTTGCGCTCTCCGCGCCTGCTCGCCACCCGGGGCAGCCCGCTCGAGGATGTGGAGGCTGTTGCGAATGGGGGCGAGCGGATTGCGCAGCTCGTGCGAGAGCATGGCCAGGAACTCGTCCTTGCGCCGATCCGCCTCGCGCAGCGCCGCCTGGGCCCGACGTTCCTCGCTGACGTCGACCATCGTGACGACGCAGCCGTGACTCTCGCCGCCCTCCCCGAGGAGCGGGGCGGCGCTCACCTGGAGATCGACCGTCTCACCGCTGGCCCGGGAGAGCCACCCCGGGACCGCGCGCAGCACGTCGCCGGCCAGCGCCCTCGCCGCCACGCCGCGGGCGGCGCTCTCACCGGCGAGGAAGAGAGGGAAGGCCTCGTCGAAGGACGAGAGGAAGGGATTGCGGCCGCAGAGGACCTCCGCGGACCGGCTGGCACGGATGATCCGGCCGTCCGGACCGCAGACGACGAGGGCGTCCGCGACCTGCTCCAGAACCGAGCGGGCAAAGCGCTCCGAGGCGACGATGGCCTCGTTGCGTCTCTGCGTCCGCAGGTCCGTCGCGACGAGGCAGACCAGCCGACGGCCGTCGTCCTCGAACGCGTTCGTCGACAGCAGAACGGGGATCTCCCGCCCGGACGCGTCGACGACGGAGAGCTCGACCCGGCTGTCGACCTGCCTGCGCAGCCCGTCGAACGACGACCGGAAGCGCTCCGCCACCCGATCCTCGAGCCTGGCGCCCATCACCCGCTCGAGCGGCTCGCCAAGGAGCCGCGCGAAGGCGGCGTTGCAGTAGAGGATGGTCCCGTCGTCGCTGAGGGTGGCCGCGCCCTCGTTGATTGCCTCGATCAGGAGGCGGTAGGACTGGGCCGCCCCGTCGAAGAGAAAGATGCGCGGCCCGTTCGGCCCCTCGAGCACCAGCGATTCGACCTTGCCCGTTCGGATCGCCTCCAGCGTCTGCTCCGCCTCCTGCAGGCGCCGGCGAAGCTCGGCGTTCTCTTCCTCCAGCGTCTTCGGAGCACGGCGGCCCATCAGAGCACTGCGCGGATCTCGAGCCCGAAGAGGACCTTCTCGACCCGCGAGAGGTCGCCGATGTAGCGACGGAGAGGTGCGGGCAGCACCCTGATCAGGGTGGGTGTGGCGACGATCTGATGGTCCTTCGCCAGAGCGGGTAGCTGGTAGATGTCGATGACCTCGAGGCGATAGCGTCCTCGGAGGCGCGTTTCGCAGGCTTCCCGCACCGCCAGGATCGCACGCGACGACAAGGCGCTCGTCCCGGTGACGTAGAGCCGGAGCAGGTAGTGCTGCTCGGTCTGGTCTCGCGCGGCCGCCTTCGATGCCCGCCTGGCCCGCTCGCTGTCGGTCGGATCGGGCGGTCGCTCGCGCGACGGCCCCCCCCGTCCCCGCGCGCCGGGCTCGCCGGCCGCCTTGCCGCGCCTCTTCGGCGCCGTCCTGGGCGGCGTGCTCAACGACCGCCCTTCCCGCTGGACGGCTCACGAGTCATCTCCGCTTCCCTCCTCGTCGACCCCGCGGCAGCTCTTCGCTCGAGCGGCCCGCCACGGGCACCTGCCGCGTCTCCAGCCCGAACGCCAGGCGGCTGGTCGCCATCTCCGCGCGGCCGCTGCCGGCACGATCTCCCTGGCGGGAAACCTCGCGGATCGACTCCTCCACCTCGGCGTCCTCGGCTTCCCACCGGTTCCGCAGGTCGGCGATCCCTGCCTCGAGAGCCCGGCGCTTCCGCTCGCGCTGCGCTTCCAGCCGGGCGAGCGCCTCGGTCCGGGCCGTCCCCGCAGCCAGGTCGGCGGCTTCCTGGGCGAGGCGCGCCGACCCGGTGAGCACGCCGCTCGGCCCGAGGTACGTGTCGGCGAGGTGGATGCCGTCGGCGCTGATCCGGTACTCCGCCTTCTGGTTCGAATGGGCCATGCCGCGCGACTTCACGATCGTCAGGAGGCGGTTGCGCTCGCCCCCGCTGTCCACCGTCTCCAGCAGGATCCAGGTGTCGATCAGGGACGAGATGCCGACGTCGGTCTGCTCGGCGCTCGCGTCGCCGGCGGTGAGGCTGGTGAACAGCGCGGTCGTCCCCCGCATCTTGAGGAAGTCGATCAGGCGGGTGAACATCGAGCGGGTCTCGTTCGCCGATGCGACGCTGATGAGGTTCGTGATCGGATCGACGACGACGATCGCGGGGTCGAACTCGGCGATCGCCTTGTGGGCGGTGAGCAGGTGCAGCTCGAGCCCGTTCGCCTGGGGACGGCTCGGGTGGACGCGGAGCAGCCCTTTCTCCATGTACGCCTCGAGGTCGAATCCGATCGACCGCATGTTGCGGGCGAGCTGGGCGGGGGACTCCTCGTACGCGAAGTAGAGGACCCGCTCGTCCCTCTCGCAGGCCGATCGAACGAGGTGGACGGCGGCGCTGGTCTTGCCCGTCCCGGCGGTTCCCGACAACAGGATCGTGCTCCCCTTGTAGTAGGCCTCTCCACCGAACATCTCGTCGAGGCGGGCGATGCCCGTCGAGATCCGCTCCCGTGAAGCGGCGTGGGTGAGGCCGAGCGAGGTGATCGGCAGGACCGAGATTCCCTGTTCGTCGATCAGGAACGGGTACTCGTTGGTGCCGTGGACCGATCCACGATACTTCACCACCCGCAGCCGGCGGGTCGAGATCTGCTCGGTGACGCGGTGATCGAGGGCAATGACGCAGTCGGAGACGTACTCGTCCAACCCGTGCCGGGTCAGCGTCCCCTCGCCCTTCTCGCCGGTGATCACCGCCGTGAGGCCGCGGTCCTTGAGCCAGCGGAAGAGGCGCCGGAGCTCCGAGCGGAGCACCGCGGGATTGGGGAGGGAGGCGAACAGCGACTCGACGGTGTCGAGCACCACCCGCCTGGCGCCCACGCTCTTCGTCGCAGAGTCCAGACGGACGAAGAGGCCTCCGAGATCGAACTCGCCGGCCTCCTCGATCTCGTTGCGTTCGATCCGGACGTAGTCGATCGCCAGCCTGCCCTCGGCGGTCAGTCGCCCGAGGTCGAAACCGAGCGAGGCGACGTTCGCCGTCAGCTCCTCTTCGGTCTCCTCGAACGACATGAACACGCCCGGCTCGCCGTGCTCGAGGATCCCGCGGACGAGGAACTCCATGGCGAAGAGCGTCTTGCCGGAGCCGGCGCTGCCGCACACGAGAGTCGGCCGGCCGCGGGGCAGCCCGCCGCCGGTGATCTCGTCGAGGCCGTCGATTCCGGAGGGGGCCTTTGCGAGGGTCCCGCTCGCTGGCCGGACGGCGCGCGCCGTGACCGGGGCGTCCGGATCGGTCCCGGTGCTCTTCGTCTTCGCCATGGCCGTCCTGCCGCTCGACCGCTCGGCATGCGAGCTGCGCACTCCAAGGCGAGATCCACCCATGTGGCTCATCATCGACCTCGCTTCGGGGAAGTCAAGACGAGAGAACGAGAAGCAGGAGCCTCGCGGGATCAGAAGAGCGGTTCACCGGGGGCCAGGCGAGCACGTGGGTCCGGAGCATCTCCGGCGCGATGCGAGCCGGCGCACTTGCCGAAGGGCGCCTCTACCCCCCGCTCTGTCCCCGCGCCCGGGCCTTCGCGTCGATGAAGTCGGGGTGGGGGACGTTGAGGAGGCCGGCAACGCGGCGGATGAGGTGCTCCTCGAGGGGGTGCTTCTCGGCGTCGGCGTAGGCGACGAGCCACATGAGCTCGACGATTCGCTTCTTCTCCGCGAGGGAGAACCCCTTCTCGACGAGGCTCGTGAACTCGTAGAGCGAGATCGCGGCATCCGCCTCCGCCTCGGCGAGGCGGATCAGATCATCCGTGTCGGCGAGCGAGAGGCCGAACGTTCCCTGGAGGGCGGTGCGGACGACCGTCCGCTCTTCGTCCCTGACCTCGGGGTCGGCGCGCATCACCTCGACGAGGAGCACCGCGGCCGTGAGTCGGAGGCGCTGGCCAGGGTCGCCCGTGGCGTCGGCGGGGCGACCGGAAACACGTTCCTGGAAGAACCGCTTGAGGGAATCGAGCATCCCGCGAGTGTCTCGCCCCCCGGGGGCTTCGTCCAGACGATTGGCGTCGGGTTCTCGTTCCGGTGCGAGTGGGGGGCCGTCCGGCGCTCGGAATCTGGGACACTCCACGCATGAAGACGATAGGGCTCCTCGGCGGGATGAGCTGGGAATCGACGGTGCCGTACTACACCACCCTGAACCGCCTGGTGGCCGAGCGGCTCGGGGGCCTGCACTCCGCGAAGGTCCTCTTGTCGAGCGTCGACTTCGCGCCTCTCGAGGCCCTGATGCGCGCGGGTGACTGGGGGGAGATCGGGAGGCTGCTCGCTCACGAGGCCATCGTCCTGGAGGAGGCCGGGGCGGGGGTGCTCGTCCTCTGCACCAACACGATGCACAAGGTCGCGGAGACGCTGGAGGCGGCGGTCCGGATCCCGCTCCTCCACATCGCGGACGTGACGGGAACGGCCGTTCGCGCCGCCGGCCTCACGCGCGTGGGACTCCTGGGGACGCGGTTCACGATGGAGGAGGACTTCTACGCAGCCCGCCTCGCCCGCCTCGGAATCGACGTGCTCACGCCGCCGGCCGACGCGCGCGCGCTCGTCGACCGCGTCATCTTCCAGGAGCTCTGCCGCGGCCAGCTCCTCGCGTCGTCCCGGAGCGCCTACACGGAAGTGATGCAGGAGCTCGTTGCACGCGGTGCCGAAGGAATCGTGCTCGCATGTACGGAGATCGGGCTGCTGCTCGGCGACGCGCCGTTCCCGGTACCGCTCTTCGACACCGCCGTGCTCCACGCGCGGGCAGCTGCCGACGTCGCGCTCGCCTGACGAGCGGACGTTCTGGCGCGGTTTGGGGGGTCCGGGGGATGGCGAGTTGCACCCCCCGGGAAGGCTCACCGGGCGCTTCGGGCTCACGGTGGCGGCGATCACCCAGGGCTCGTCCCGCGACGAGCGCCGCGCGGCGTACGCGGCCGACGTCACCTGCCTTGGAGCGAACGAGGCCGGCTTCGACCTCCTGCGCGACCGGCTCGCGCGGCCGCCCGAGGACGTCGTCCAGCGCCCCTTTCACTTCGCGCTCTTCGACGAGGCCGATTCCATCCTCATCGACGAGGCACGCATCCCGCTCGTCATCGCCGGGGGAACCGGCATTCCGGACGGGTCCGCGGTCCGTCTCGCGGCGAAGGTGAAGGAGCGGATCGCGGATCGCCGACGCTGGCCAGACGGGATCCACACGGCGCTCGAGGCGAAGGAAGGGCTCCCGCTGACGCGAGAGGGCCGGGTCCTCGGGTCCATCACGCTCCAGGCGTTCGCCGCCCTCTATCCGAAGCTCTCGGGGATGACCGGAACGGCCGCGACGCAGGCCGAGGAGCTCCGCTCGATCTACGGCCTTGGGGTCGTCGTCGTTCCCCCGAACCGGCCCCGGGTTCGCCTGGACCGGTCGGACGTCGTCTTCGCGCGGCGCGGGGACAAGGAGCGGGCCGTCGTGGAGGAGATCCGGCGCCTCCACGCCTCGGGGCGCCCGGTCCTCGTCGGGACGGCGAGCGTCGAGGAGTCGGAGAGACTCTCGGCGCTCGTCCGCGGCGCCGGCGCCCCGTGCCGGGTCCTCAACGCGAAGAACGACGAGGAGGAAGCCGCCGTCATCGCGGAGGCGGGCGACGTCGGCGCCGTCACGATCTCGACGAACATGGCCGGGAGCGGCGTCGACATCCGCCTCGGCGGGGCGCGCGAGGAGAGGGCGGACGCGGTTCGGGCGCTCGGCGGCCTCTTCGTCCTGGGGACCAACCGGCACGAGGCGCGCCGCATCGACGTCCAGCTTCGCGGCCGCGCGGGGAGGCAGGGGGACCCCGGCGAGTCGCGCTTCTTCGTGAGCCTCGAGGACGACCTCTTCGTGAAGCACGGCGCGACCGATTCGTTGCCGCGTCCCCTGCGGGAGTGGGCGGAGAGCGGCCCGGTCCGCGATCCGGCCGCGGGCGAGGCGATCGCCTACGCCCAACGCGTCCTCGAGGGGCAGAACCTGGAGATCCGGAACACCCTGCTTCGCTACGACCGGCTCCTGGAGAGCCAAAGGCAGATCTTCGCGGCGCGGCGGGACGAGGCGCCCACCGGCTTCCTCGAGCTCGCCGCCCCCGACCGGTGGGTCGCCGTCCGGGACGCCTTCGGCGAAGAGCGCGCGAGCCGCGTCGAGCGCGACCTGACGATCGCCTGGATCGACACCCTCTGGTCCGATCACCTCGAGAACGTCGCGGAGTTGCGGGAGGGGATCTCGCTCCGAACTCTCGGGACGCAGGACCCTCTCGCCGAATACCAGCGGGCGCTCGTCGCCATCTTCGACGACCTCCTGCGCGAGCTCGACGCGCGCGTCGCCGGGACGTTCGAGACGGCGGAGATCACCGCGGACGGAATCGACCTTGGGCGCGAGGGACTTGCGAGCCCCTCCTCCACCTGGACCTACCTGGTCAACGACCAGCCGTTCGGCTCGATGATGGAGCGGATGGCGAGGGACCTGGTCCGCTTCGCGAAGGGGATGCTGCGGCCGTCGTAGCGCCGGGCCGCTCGCCATCGGGCTCGACGTCCCCTGAACCTGAGGGAACCCTTTCGCTCGCGGGTCGCTACCTTTTCGCGATGTATGTGCGAAGTACGGTGAAGTTCACGACAATGTCCAGGAGCCGCACTGGCTCGCACGTCCCGCGCAGGAGCGTGTCGAGGGAGATCACGCCCTCCTCGCCCTCGTCGTTGATCTTCTTCCAGGCTGGGAAGTGTTCCCACGTGGCCGTCGTCGAGCCAATCCGATCTTCACAGCCGTTCGACAGGACGATGAACGCGTTGAACCAGAAGAGCTGGGGGTCGCGCTCCTGTAGTCGCGGAGGTTGTTCTTACGGGCGTCCTCGAGACGCTTGTGGCTCGCCCCTAGCTCGATGAGGACGAGTGGATTGCCGTTCACGAATTCGACGATGTCGGCGCGTTTGCGGTTCAGGACGCCCGTCACCCAGAGCTGAGAGACGAGGAGGCAGTCGCTGCCTTTCGGATCGTTCCCGTTGACGAAGCGGACCTTCTCCGGCGTCGCGGTGCTATCGGCGTGCCGGGCTTTCACGTCCGCGCCGCCCTTCAGGGGCTCATGGACCTCTCTGTTCGCCTTCTCCGGAGAGGGGACCCGACTATCGCGGGTGAGCTGATCGACGTGGTGTCGCGGGGCTTCCTCGGGGAGGCCAGGGTTGAGGCGCCGGAGCGCAGCCAGGCATCGCGGGACGAGGACGACCTCCTGGGGCGTCTCCCGCCCGAGCGTCCCCGTCGCACCAGACGTCTCCTCGTAGGCGTCGATCCTCTCCCGGCTCTGCTCGCCGAAGAGCGCGATAGATGGCTTCTCCACGAGCCGGTCTTCGGAGTAGTCACGGCGGCGCGTTGCTCTAGGCGTAACCGATTTCAGGATAGTGGGATACGAGGCGGAGCGGCAACCCTGTCGTTCGCACTGCTGTCTGCAGCCTGATCCCGGTGCGGCCCGCCCTTGCGGGGTGAGGGTCCGGGCCTACGTCTCGACCGCGATCTCGATCGGCACGGCGATCTGCGCCGCGACTGGAGTCCAAATGTCTACGTCGACCCCGGGGTTTCGATGGAGACGACGAGTGCGTATCGCGCTCCATCGATGCTCCGGTCTCCTGCTTTCTGCTCCTTCCACCAGCCGGAGACGGGGAACACCGCCACGACGCCACGGTCAGCGAGGTCCGCCGCTGTGTCGGTCCAGATGTCGGAGTGGAGCGAGCCCCAATTTCGCGTCTGGTACCCGAGGTACCAACCATCGTCGGAGGCGCGCAAGGCGGTCTTCCTCGGCGACCTCGTCGACCGCGGCCCCGACACGCCCGGGGTCCTGCGGCTCGTCATGGGGATGGTCGAGGCCGGCACCGCCGTCTGCGTGCCGGGAAACCACGACATGAAGCTGATGCGGAAGCTGAAGGGGAAGGACGTGCGTCTCACGCACGGGCTGGCCGAATCGGTTTCGCAGCTCGAGAAGGAGCCGCCCGAGTTCGTCGAGAAGGTCACGGCGTTCCTCGACTCGCTCGTCAGCCACTACGTGCTCGACGGCGGTCGGCTCGTCGTGGCGCACGCCGGGATGCGCGCCGACATGCAGGGGCGCGGCTCGGGTCGGGTCCGCGACTTCGCGCTCTACGGCGAGACGACGGGCGAGACGGACGAGTACGGCCTGCCGGTGCGCTTCAACTGGGCGTCGGAGTACCGCGGCGCCGCGACGGTCGTCTACGGGCACACGCCGGTGGCCGAGCCGGAGTGGCTGAACCGGACGATCAACGTCGATACCGGCTGCGTCTTCGGAGGAAGCCTCACCGCGCTGCGCTACCCGGAGAAAGAGCTCGTCTCGGTCAAGGCGGAGCGGACCTGGTACGAGCCGGTTCGGCCCTTCCTGTCCGAGGAGGCGAAGGCCCCGGTCCTGAGCACCCAGCACGAGCTCGACGACGTTCTCGACCTCGAGGACGTCACGGGGAAGCGGCTCGTGACGACGCGGCTCCATCGGAACGTGACGATCCGGGCGGAGAACGCCGCTGCGGCGCTCGAGGTGATGAGCCGGTTCGGGGCGAACCCGAAGTGGCTCGTCTACCTGCCGCCCACGATGTCTCCCAGCGAGACGAGTGCGCGCGAAGGCCTGCTCGAGCACCCGGCCGAGGCGTTCGCGTACTTCCGCCGCGAGGGAGTCCCACGCGTGGTGTGCCAGGAGAAGCACATGGGGTCGCGGGCCGTCGTCGTCATCTGTCGTGACGAGGAGGTCGCGCGGAAGCGATTCGGCGTGGTAGGCGAAGGGAGCGGCGCCTGTGTGACCCGGACGGGACGGCGCTTCTTCGAGGATCGGACCCTCGAGCGGAAGCTGCTGGTCCGCGTGGGGGACGCGATCACGAAGGCCGGGCTCTGGGAAGAGCTGGAGACCGACTGGATGGTCCTCGACTGCGAGCTGATGCCGTGGTCGGTCAAGGCGCAGCAGCTCCTCCGGACGCAGTACGCCCCGGTGGGCGCGGCGGCGAACACCGTCCTGCCGCTCGCCGCGTCGCTTCTCGAACGAGCCGTCGGGCGCGACGAGGCGTACGCGGACGTCGCCGAGCGCGTCGCGACGCGGACCGGGATGGCGCGGCGCTTCGTGTCGGCATACCGGCAGTACTGCTGGAGGGTCGTGGGAATCGACGACCTGAAGCTCGCTCCGTTCCATCTCCTCGCCACCGAGGGGGGCGTTCACGTCGACAGGGACCACCTCTGGCACATGGAGACGCTGCGGCGGATCGCGGAGGCGGACGGGAGCGTGGTCACCGCGACGCCGCACCGCGTGGTGGACGTGACCGATCCCGCCTCCGAGGCCGAGGGAGTCTCGTGGTGGGAGGAGCTGACCGGGCGGGATGGCGAGGGGATGGTCGTGAAGCCTCTCGACTTCGTGGCGAAGGGTTCGCGCGGACTCATCCAGCCTGCGCTGAAGTGCCGTGGGCCGGAGTACCTCCGGATCATTTACGGCCCGGAGTACACACTCCCCTCGAACCTCGAGCGTCTCCGCAAGCGCGGCCTCTCGGCGAAGCGTTCCCTGGCGCTCCGGGAGTTTGCCCTCGGCATCGAGGGTCTCGAGCGTTTCGTCCGGCGCGAACCGCTCCGGCGCGTCCACGAGTGTGCGTTCGCCGTCCTCGCGCTCGAGAGCGAGCCGGTGGACCCGAGGCTATAAGCCACGATTCAGAGGCAGCGCCAGGCCCGGAGCGCTGCTGCCGGCGCCCATTGCGAGCCGGGCGCGTCGTGGGTTTACCGCATGCGCAGCCCCTCGAGCGCCGCGCCGAGCTCCCGCACGCCGCGACGGAGCTCCTCCTCGTCCACCGCGGCGAAGCCGAGCTGCAGGCCCTCCCTGCGGAGCGGCAACCGCGCGTAGCGCGCGAGGCTCGCGACTTCTACCCCGCGATCCGCGGCCGCCTTCTCCGCTTCCGTCCCGGTGACTCCTCCGCGAAGCCAGCCGACCGTCTGGAGGCCGGCCTCAACCTCGGACACGTCGAGGAGCCCGCCGAGGCGGGCTCGGGCCTCCGACAGAAGGATCCCGAACCGCGACGCGTAGACCTCGCGCATCCGCCTCACGTGGCGGCCGAAGTGGCCGTCGGCGATGAAGTCGCGGAGCACCGCCTGGTCGAGCAGGGAAACGTGGCGGCTTACGACCGACTTCGCGGCGGCGAGGCGGTCGACGAGGTCCGGGGGGACGACGAGGTAGCCGATACGCAGCGAGGGGAAGAGGACCTTGCTGAACGTCCCCGAGAAGCAGACGACGCCGTGGCGGTCGAGGCCCTGCAGCGCGGGCGCCGGCCTGCCGGCGTAGCGGTACTCGGCGTCGTAGTCGTCCTCGAAGACGAGCGCGCCCGCGCTCCGGGCCCACTCGAGGAGCGCGAGGCGGCGCGGCAGGCTCATCCCGATCCCGAGCGGGAACTGGTGCGCGGGGGTGACGTAGGCGAGCCGCACGCGCCGGAGCCGCCGCGGGATCGTGATTCCCTCCGGGTCGACCGGAACGGGGACGACGCGGGCGCCGGCGGCCTCGAAGGCGCGCACGGCGCCGGTGTAGCCCGGTTCCTCCACGCAGGCCAGGTCTCCGGGTTCGACCGAGAGGCGGGCGACGAGGTCGAGCGCCTCCTGCGCGCCCGACACGATCGCGACCTGCCCTGTCTCGCACCGCACGCCGCGCGAGGTTCGGAGATAGTCGGCGACGACCTCGCGCAGGGGAGCCCAGCCGAGCGGCTCCGTCCCGAGGAGGAGCCCGGTCGTGGCTCGCCGAAGCCGGCGCGAGGCCACCTGGGCCCAGAGCGTCGTGGGGAAGAGGTCGAGCGCCGGCTGGTTGGCCCGGAAGGCGCGAAGCGGGCGGGGCTCGTAGCCCTGGAACAGCGAGACCCGCCGCGCGAACGCCGCGAGGTTCCGCCGGGGCGGCGCGGGTGTCGAGGACCGCCGCCCCTGCACGCCCGGGGCCTTCAGGAGCTCGTCCGGAAGGACGGCGTTCACGCAAGTCCCGGAGCCGACGCTCCCCGTGAGGTATCCCTCCGCGCCCAGCTGGTCGAACACGTTGACGACCGTGCCACGGGAGAGGCCGTACTGCGCCGCGAGGTCGCGGGTCGCGGGGAGGCGGGCCCCGGGGCGGAGCCGGCCTTCGAGGATCTCCGCCCGGAGCGCGTCGCAGAGCCAGCGGGTCGCCGGACTGCCGGCCGGCCGGGGAGGCAGGGTCAGCGGGAGGGAGGTCGCGCGCTTCGGCATAAATGGTCTAACGAGAATACAGAATATGGATCTTACGTAGGAGCCATATGGCTGCTTAGATTGCGCTCCGCGGGGCGATCCACCGCCCGCGAAAAGGAGCTCGCATGAAACCTCACCACGGCCACAGCCACAGCCACAGCCACAACTGCGCCAGTTTCGCCCCCGGGATCACCGACGCGCTGGACGCCCTCGACGGCGCCGGGAGGAGAGCCTGATGCGCCCGAGGGAGATCGCCGCGCTCCTCGCCCTCGCGGCGATCTGGGGGGCCTCGTTCCTCTTCATCCGGATCGCCGCTCCATCCCTCGGCCCGTTCCCTCTCATGGCGGGACGGGTCGTCCTCGCGGCCGCGGTCCTGTGGGGCTACACCGCGGCACGCGGCACGCCGGTCGTCCTGAGACCCTGGGCCGGCAGGCTCCTCCTCCTCGGCCTCCTCCACGCGGCGGCCCCGTTCTCGCTCATCGCGGCCGCCGAGGTCCACCTCTCCGCCTCGACGGCCGCGGTCCTCCTCGCGGTCCAGCCGCTCTTCGTGACGCTCCTCGGCGTCGCCTTCCTCGGGGAGCGGCTCTCCGCGGCGCGGGGAGCCGGCCTCCTGCTCGGCCTCGTGGGCGTCTGGGCGATCGTCGGCGCCGAGGGCGCCGCCGGCCTTCGGACGCGGTCCCTCCTGAGCGCGGGCGCTGTCCTCCTCGCGGCGCTCCTCTACGCGGGCGGGAGCCTCTACGCTCGCCACCGGATGCAGGGCGTGCCCGTCCTGACCCTCGCGCTCGGGCAACAGCTCGGGGCCGCGGCGTGGCTCGTGGTGCCCGCCTTCGTCACGGCGCCTGCGGCGTCGTGGCGGACCGGCCCGGTCGCGGCTCTCGTCGCCCTGGCGCTCCTCTCGACGGCGGTGGCCTACGTCCTCTTCTTCTGGCTCATCGGCCGGGTGGGAGCGCTCAAGACCTCCACGGTGACGTACGCCATTCCCGTCTTCGGCGTCCTCTGGGGCGCGATCTTTCTCGGGGAGCCGTTGACGCCCGGAATCGTCACGGGGCTCGGCTGCATCCTCCTGAGCCTCACGATGCTCTACGACGGGAGAAGCGAGTCGCCCCGCTCCGGCGTGAAGGCGAGCGTCCCCGAGTCGAGGACCTCGACCTGGGAACCTCCGTCAATCGCCCCTGATGCCCGACCTTCGTGAGGGATCCGGGCTAGCCGAGCAGCCTCCCTCGAATCGCCGCCAGGCCCAGCAGTGCCACGAGCATGCCGAAGAGCGCGAGCCCGGCCGCAGCGAGCGTTGGAACGGACACTTCCCCGACCGTAATCGAGGCGCTGGCCGAGCCGCCCGAGCCCCCCTCGCTCGAGGCCACCGGGCCCGTCGTGTTGGTCACGACGCCGACGCCAGTCACCACGACGTTGATCGTGAAGGTGCAGGCTCCGCCCGCCGAAAGCGTGGCCCCCGACAGCGAGACGACTCCCGAGCCTGGGGCGGCCGTGATCGTTCCGCCGTCGCACGATCCCGCGAGACCGCTCGGCGTCGCGACGAGCATGCCAGCCGGGAACGTGTCGGTGAAAGCGAGCCCGGTGATGGGCAACGTGTTGGGTGCCGGATTTGCCAGGGTAAAGATCAGCGTCGTCGTCCCTCCCGGTGGGACGATCGTCGACCCGAAGGTCTTGCTGAGCGTGGGCGGGGCCATGACGATCACGGAGGCGTTGGCCGCGCCACCAAGCCCACCTTCCACCGAGGCCACGTTGCCGCTGGTGGCATTCTGCGCACCCGCGACGACACCCGTCACGGTGACCGCGAGGGTGCAGGTGCCCGAGGGCGCCAGGGTCGCGCCGGCCAGGGCGATCGTGCCGGGCGAGGTCGTGCTGACTGTTCCGCCGCACACCCCGGTCGTTCCAGAAGCGACCGCGAGGCCCGTGGGGAGGGTCTCGGTGAAGCCGATTCCGGTGAGCATCGTGCCTGCGTTCGGGTTGCCGAGGTCGAAGGTCAGTGTGGTCGTGGCATTCAGCGGAATCGTCGCCGCGCCGAACGCCTGCGCGAAGGTCGGCGGCGCGACGACGACGAGGCTCGTCGTGTTGCTCGTGCCTCCCGGCCCGCTCTCGGTCGAGGAGATCGGTCCGGTCGTGTTGTTCTTCGTCCCAGCGGTGGATCCCGTCACGTTGGCCGCGAAGGTGCACGAGCCGAGGCTGACAACGGTTCCGCCCGAGAGGCTCAGGGACGAGGCGCCGGCCGTGGCCGTGATCGTCCCGCCGCCGCAGCTCCCTGTGATCCCGTTCGGAGTCGAGATCACGAGGCCCGCCGGTAGCGTGTCGGTGAAGGAGACGTTGCTGAGAGCCAGAGCGGTGTTCGGGTTCGTGATCGTGAAGGAGAGGCTGGTCGAGCCGTCGAGAGCGATCGACGCGGCGCCGAAGGCCTTCGTGATGCCGGGTGCCGCTCCCACGGTCAGGCTGGCCGAGGCCGCCGTGCCCGTGCCGCCCTCGGTTGAGCTGGCGAACGCGCTATTGGTTTTCACACCCGCCGAGATGCCCTGGATGTCCAGCGACACCGAGCAGGTGGCGCTCGCGGCGAGGGTGCCGGCCGAAAGACTGACCGAGGCTGCTCCAGCTACCGCCGTGGGCGTTCCGCCGCAGGTGTTGGAGAGGTTGGGTGTCGCCGCCACCACCATCCCCGCAGGGAAGATGTCGTTGAAGGCCAGGCCGGTGAAGGCGATCGCCGCGTTCGGGTTGCTGATGGTGACGCTCAGCGAGGTGCTGCCGTTTAACGGGATCGAGGCCGCTCCGAATGCCTTAGTGACAGCAGGCGGGGTGGCGACAGTCAGGCTCGTGGTCGAGGTGTTGCCGGTGCCGCCCTCGGTCGAGCTGACGGTGACGCTGTTGTTCTTGACGCCGGGACTCGTACCTACGACGTGGACCGAGAGGGCGCACGTGCTCGAGGCGGCCAGCGTGGCGCCCGTCAGGCTCACGCTGGACGACCCGCTCACGGCGGCGATCGCCCCGCCGCCGCAGGAACCCGACAGTCCGTTCGGCGTCGCCACCACCATGCCCGCGGGAAGGACGTCGGTGAAGCCGATGCCGGTCAGCCCGGTCGAGGTGTTGGGGTTGTTGATCGTGAAGCTCAGTGACGTCGAGCCGCTCAGCGGGATCGAGGCCGCACCAAAGACCTTGGCGACCGCCGGCGGCCCCACGACGACCAGAGTTGCCGTGTTGCTGGTGGTCCCCGCACCGGTCTCGCTCGCGGAGATCGGGCCGGTCGTGTTGTTGTAGATGCCCGCCACCACACTGGAGACGTGGACCCCGATCGTGCAGGTCGCGCCCGCAGCCAGCGTGCCGGCCGCCAGGCTGATCGCGCTGCTTCCGGCCGTCGCGGAGGTGATGCCTCCGCAGGTGTTCGTCACACTGGGCGGGCTCGCGACGACCAGGTTGCTCGGGAGGTTGTCGGTAAACGCGACGCCCGTCAGTGCGAGCGTCGGATTGGGGTTCACGAGCGTGAAGGTGAGGGTCGACGGCTGCCACTGGGCGACCGTGCCCGGCGCAAAGACCTTGGCGATGGTCGGGGCCGACGCGGAGGTGTTCAGGAGGACGCTGAGGCTCGGTCTCCCGTCGATGGTGCCGAAGAAGTTCGAGGTCACGAGGTCGAGCTTGCCGTCCCCGTTGAAGTCTCCTGCTGCCACCGAGTAGGGACTGCTGCCCGTGGCGTAGGTACCGCCGACGGAGAAGGTGCCGCTGCCATCGCCCAGGAGCACGCTCGCGCTCGGGCCGTTGAAGTTCGCCGTTGCCAGGTCGAGCCTGCCGTCGCCGTCGAAGTCCCCCGTCTTGACCGCGTAGGGGCTGCCGGCCACGGCCGGCAAGGGGGTGTTCGTGGCTGCGGCGAGGGTGCCGTCGCCGTTGCCGATCAGGACGCTCACGTTCCTGCCGGCGAAGATGTTCGCGGCAGCGAGGTCGAGGTTGCCGTCGGCGTTGAGAAGCCCCAGCGCCACGGAAAGGGGGCCATCGGCGGCGGCATAGTCGACGTGAGCGGCGAAGGAGGGCACGGCAGCTCCGGAAGCGGTCGTGTTGACCAGGACCGAGACACTGTCGTTGTACTCGTTTGCCGAGACGAGGTCGGGTCTTCCGTCGCCGCTGAGGTCGCCGATCGCCACGGAGAAGGGCCCATCCCCGGCGGCGAAGTCGACGTGGGCCGCGAAGCTCGGGACCGCCGCCCCGGTGGCGGCGGTGTTGAGCAGGACGGCGACGTTGTCGGTGCCGACGTTCGCGACGGCGAGGTCGGCCTTGCCGTCGGCGTTGAGGTCACCGATCGCCACCGAGTAGGGATTGCTTCCAAGGGCGCCGGTCGAGAAGGTGACGGCGGCAACGAACGTGCCGTCGCCATTGCCCAGCAGCACGCTCACGGAGGAGCCGCTCCTGTTCGCGACGGCGAGGTCGAGCAGGACGTCGCCGTTGAGATCCCCGACCGCTACCGCGTTGGGCTCGGACCCAGCTGTGTAGGTGGTGCTGGTGGGGAAGGCGCCGGTGCCGTCGTTCAACCGCACGCGCACTCCGGTGTAGAAGCTCGTGTGGACGATGTCCGGTCTGCCGTCGCCGTTGAAATCTCCCACTGCGACCGAGCGGGGCTCGTCACCCCCGGTCCCACCCGTGGCGTAGGTCACGGCTGGGGCGAAGCTGAGTGTCGCGGCACGTGCGTCGGGCGCCAACGCGACCACGGAGAGCGAGGCGATGAGCAGAGACGAAAGAGCGAGAGAGCGGTCGGGGCATGCCATGAGGAGCCTCCCTGAAACCGTCACGAAGGGATGTTGCCGTTCGCGGGTACCGGGCACCCAGGGGGCGGTCGAGCGAATTGAAAACGCCCGAGTTTCGCGGAAGGGATGCCGCGCCGCAACATCAATTGCTGCGCTGCGCCAAGCGGCGGCCAGAAGGAAGGGCGGCGAGATCAGGCATGACCTCGCTTTGAAGCGCATGTCGACGGGCACAGCGGGAAACGAGCGAGCATTCAGGCCCGCGTTGGGTCTGATCGCGGACCGCCCTCGAGGCGGCTCCGCGACACGCACGCACTCCAGGAATCGAACTGACCCGGAAATGGTCCTTCTTCGACGGCTTGTAGAATTCCGGCCTCGCCGTTCGTCGTAGGAGTGAAGGCCGGGCAGAGAGCTCCGCCTGAAGTACAGGAGAAGACGATGCCGCAGTTCCTCGTTGCCGGTTACCTCCCCGACGATTTCGACCCTTCCCAGATGGACGAAGCGGTCGGCCGCGAGATCCACGCGCTCAACAAGGAGATGATTGCCGCCGGCGTCCGGAAGTTCGCCTGCGGCCTCGGCTCCACGAAGTCGCTGCGACCGCAGGCCGACGGCGGAGTCCTCGTCACCGACGGGCCGTATCTCGAGACCAAGGAGCACATCGGCGGTTTCTGGATCCTGGAGTGCGCCGACATGGACGAGGCGGTGGCCTGGGCGCGCAAGGGCGTCGCCGCGATGCGGGGGCAGGTCGAAGTACGGGAGATCTTCTTCAACCCGGCAGCCGACTAGCTAGAAGCCGCGCGGCGGGCTGGAGCTCCCAGGCAGGGATTCGCGGGAGATCTGGCTTTCCGGAGGACGTCCAGAGGGCGGCGGAAGGGCTCGGGCGACTGACCCGGTAAGCTCGGACGGATGAGCGAGGTTCACGGGGCGATCGAGGCCGTGTGGAAGACCGAGTCCACACGCCTCATCGCCGCCATCGCTCGCGTCACCCGCGACGTCGGCATCGCCGAAGAGCTGGCACAGGATGCGCTCGTGACGGCCCTCGAGGTCTGGCCCGAGGAAGGCATCCCCGACAAACCCGGGGCATGGCTGATGACGGCGGCGAAGCGGCGCGCGATCGATTCGCTCCGGCGCGGCCGGATGCTCGTGCAGAAGCACGAGGAGATCTCCCGCGACCTGGAGTGGCAGCAGGATCGGCTTGGAGACGCCTTGGAGCGTTCGCTGGATCAGGTGATCGACGACGACGTGCTGCGGCTCGTCTTCACCGCGTGCCATCCCGTGCTCGCGATGGAGGGACGGATCGCGCTCACGTTGCGCCTCGTCGGCGGCCTGACCACGGCGGAGATCGCCCGTGCGTTTCTCGTGCCGGAGAAGACTCTCGGCCAGCGGATCTCCCGCGCCAAGAAGACCCTCTCGGAGGCCCGCGTTCCCTTCGAGACGCCGAGCGGGGACGAGCTGCTTCGCCGGGTCGAGTCCGTTCTCCTCGTGACCTACCTCATCTTCAACGAGGGGTATACCGCGACCTCGGGCGAGGAATGGACGCGGGCGGCTCTCTCCGAAGAAGCGCTGCGCCTGGGGCGCCTGCTGGCGCAGCTTCTCCCCGGCGAGCCGGAGGTTCATGCGCTCGTGGCGTTGATGGAGCTGCAGTCCTCACGCAGCGCAGCGCGCCGCGGCAGGAACGGCGAGGCCGTCCTGCTCCCGGACCAGGACCGCTCCCTCTGGGACGAGGCGCAGGTCCAGCGAGGAATGACCGCGCTCCAGCGGGCGCAGGGGCTCGGCGGCGGCGCGAGACCCTACGCGTTGCAGGCCGCCATCGCCGCGTGCCACATGCGCGCCCGCACCGCCGAGGAGACGGACTGGGACGGTATCGTCCTTCTCTACGACGCCCTGCTGCGAATCAACCCGTCTCCGATCGTGGCGCTCAATCGCGCCGTCGCCGTCGGCATGGCCCAGGGCCCGGCCGCAGGGCTCGACGCACTCGACGCGGCCGCCACCCTCGCAGGTGGCTCCGCGCTCGCCGGCTACCATCTCTTTCCGAGCGTCCACGCAGACCTGCTGATGAAGGCGGGCAGGCTCTCCGAGGCACGGGAGGAGCTCCAACGCGCCATCACGATGACGAAGAACCTGCGGGAGCAGGAGCTGCTGGCCAGCAGGTTGAAGCAGCTGGAGAAAGCGGCCCGGGCCTTGTAGGTGCGGCTCCCGCCTGGCCGCGAAAGGGTGATCGTCTCCGCTTTCCCCTTTCTGCCCGTCAGAACTGAAGGCGGACCCCGACCGACGGGAGGATCGGCATTCCCTCCTGCGCCTTTCGCTCGGTGTAGTCGGCGTTGTAGATCCAGTCCACCACGTTCTCGCGGCCGTAGGCGTTGATCACGTCGAGGTAGAAGGTCCAGCGAACGCCCCTGGCGGGCGGCGAGTACTCGAGGCGCAGGTCGAGCCGGTGGTAGGCCGGCAGGTTGGCGGAACCTTCCACCTCCGGCGGATCGTCTCGCTGCCAGGTCGTGAAGTCGCCCTGGCCTGGGTCGTAGACCCCGTCGCCATCGACGTCCTCGACCACATTCAGCACTCGCGTGACGGGAGTGGTCGGGAAGCCGCTGGCGTAGCGCCAGCGCAGGCCGAGCTCCCAGCGGGGGTGGAATCGCCATCCCCCGACGAGAGAGAGCGTGTGACGCCGGTCCCACGGCTCCGGGCGCCAGGCCTCGTCGTCCCTCGTCCGGGCCTGCCCGAACGTGTAGCTGACCATTCCGTAGTACGGCCGCGACGGGCGCTCGAGGAGCGTGACGACGAGCTCGGCACCGCGGGCGTAGCCGCGGCGGGCGTTCTCGGGCAGAAAGGTGGGGCGGGTGATCGCCGTCTTCCGCACCGAGCCGTCCTCGGCCAGGACGAGCACCTCCTCGAGCTCCTCGCCCGACTGGAGGATGTCGTCGAGCTCCTTGTGGTAGAGGTCGAGACCGATCCGGAGGCCGCCGGCGAGGGTGTGGGTGGCGTCGAGCAGCCAGTGCTCGGCGCGCTCGGGCGCCAGGTGGAGGTCCTTGATGCCGCGGAGGTCCAGGAAGTAGCCGTCGCCCTGGAGGGCCTCGTAGCTCGGAGACTGCGTGTAGCGACCCCAGGCGCCGCGAAGCTCCCATTTCGGGCTCGGCCGCCAGCGCATCGACGCCCGCGGGCTGACGCTGCTCGTGTCGGCCAGGGTCGAGCGATCCCACCGAAGGCCGGCCTTCAGGGCGAGGGTCGGCGTCAGCCGGAAGGTGTCCTGGACGAACGCCGCCTGCCTGTGGAAGTCCTCGGTCTCGGCGAAATCGCGGAGCGACGGGGGCACCTCGACCCGCGGGTCGTCGGTCGCGAGCTTGAACTGCACGTCGTTGGAGCTGACGGCCGTCTCGAAGCCCGCCATCAGCGTGTGGGGACCGAGGTCGAGCTCGGACTGTGCGCGCAGCGAGAGGAGGTCCGCGGTCAGGGCCTGCACGTACGTCGTCTCGAAGCCGGTCTCCCCTTGGCTGAAGAAGATGTCGGAAGACTGCTGGTTGCGGGTCGCCGCGAGAACGTAGTCGAGCCGGAAATGCTCGCCGAGCTGGTGCTTGCCGTTCAGTCCGGCGACGAAGCCCTTCTGGTCGTCGAGAACCTCGACCCGGTCGTCGACCTCGCCGAAGTCCGACTCCTCTTCCTCGGCGAAGTCCGTCCCCTCGTCGTAGCCGAGCAGGGTGAGCGAGAGCCGGTGGCCCGGCGCCGGCTCGATCGCCAGCCGCGCCTGGCCGTCGACGAAGCTCGGGTAGCTGGACCGGGAGTCCCCGGAGCCCTTCATCGCGAGGTCGTAGTAGGTACGTCGAGCCGAGACGAGGAAGCTCGACGGGGTCTTCTCGAGGAGCCGGCCCTCGGCCACGAGGTTCGCGTGGGTCAGCGCGATGCTCGCCGTTCCGGCGAGGGCGCGGTCCAGCCGCCCGTCCCGGTTCTCGACCGCGACGACGGCCGACAGCCGGTCTCCGTAGCGGACGTCGAAGCCGCCCGGCAGGAAGGAGATCGCACCGACCGTGTCTGGGTTGAAGAGGCTCGTCAGCCCGAACATCCGGTAGGGGTCGAAGATCGGAATTCCGTCCAGGAAGATGCCGTTCTGGTCCGGCCGGCCGCCGCGGACGTAGAGCCGCGAGCTCCAGTCGTCGACACTGGTCACGCCGGGCAGCGCGCCGATCGTCTGCAGGACGTCCTCGCCCGCTCCGGGTGTCGTGGTGACCGCCTCGACGGGGACCTCGCGAGCCGGCTCGATCCGCCGCTCTTCGGGCGCGACCACCGTGACCTCGTCGGCGAAGCGGCCGGCCAGCTCGGTCTCGAGCCGTATCGACAGCTCCTCGGCGGGCCGGCTCACCACCTCGATGAGGCGTGACCCCTTCTGCCCTGGACGGCGCACGGTCAGGGTGAGGGGCGGCTCCCCGACGACGCAGAGCTCGAATCGTCCGTCCTCGCCCGTGCGGCCGTTCGGACCGCCCTGAACGGCGACCTCGGCGTCGGCGACGGCCCCGCCGCCTTCGACCTCGACGACCTGCCCACGCAGCGGCCAGCAGGGGCGTGCGGGCGCGTCCGCCACCGCTGCGCTCGCCCCCCCGATCGCGATCATCCCCAGAAGAACCCAGATGCCCCGCATGTCGGCTCCTTTCGCTCCGTCTCCCGGATGCCTCGAGGGTAGGGACCGGAGGGCGGGCGGTCGGGACGGTTCGGGGACGTTCGGATGATCGTTCGATGACGGGCGGCCGATGCGGCACAGGGTCACGAATCCGTTCCCGATTGGTCACGTTTCCGCTGCCGTGGTGGTCTAGCTTCGCGGGGTGGACCGCATCGCGTTCCCGGCCCCGGACCACTCCGAGCGGATCCTCGCCGCCGGGGGCGCGCGCGCGGCACGGCTAGAATCCGCGCCGATGGCCCATTCCGAGCGCGAGCCCGCCGCCGAGGGCGGCAGCCTCGAGCTCGGGGAGTGGCTCGTCCACCCCGACCAGAACCGGATCTCTCGCCCTGGCGCGAGCGTGCAGCTCGAGCCGCGGCTGATGGACCTCCTCGTCTTCCTTGCCCGGCGCGCCGGGCAGGTCGTCTCCCGCGACCAGCTCATCGAAGGCGTCTGGAAGGTCGAGTTCATCACCGAGTGGGCCATCACGCGGGCGATCGCGAAGCTCCGGCGCGCCCTCGGCGACCTCGCCGGCCAGCCGCGCTACATCGAGACGATCTCCAAGCGCGGCTACCGCCTGCTCGCCACGGTGAAGGTGGCCGCACCGCCCGCGCCACCCGAACGCCCCGCAAGGGCGGACGCACGCCAGGCGGCGGTGGCCTTACCGAGGCCCTTCGCCGCCGGGGGATGGGTGCGCGCCGAGCGCTTTTACGGGCGGGACTCGCAGCTCGCAGAGATCCTCGACGGCCCGCGCGACGCGCTCTGGATCGTCGGGACGCGGGCCGTGGGCAAGACCTCGCTCCTCCGCCAGGTCGAGCACCTGACGGCCGCGGCTCCCCAGCGCGGCTACATGCCGCTCGTCCTCGACCTCGAAGGGGTCGAGGACGCCGCCGAGCTGGAAGAGGACCTTTCGGAAGCTCTCCTCGACGCCGCCCCGCGCCTCTCGGCCGCGGGGATCGCTCCCGCAGACGTCCCCTCCGGCGACTTCTTCACCTCGCTCGGGCGCCTGCGCCGCATGCTCGGCGCCCGCGGACTCAAGCTCCTCCTCCTCGTCGACGAGGCAGAGGAGCTGCTCCGGCTGCGCGAGCGCCAGCCGGCCGTCCTGCGCAAGCTGCGCCGCGCGCTCCAGTCCCGCGAGGGGATCCGCACCGTCCTCGCGGCTTCGCGCCGGCTCTGGGCGCTCGCGGAACCGGACGGCGAGACCTCGCCTTTCCTGCACGGCTTCACGCCGCCGGTCTACCTCGGACCTCTCACCGACGCCGAGGCGCGCGACCTCCTCCGGCAGGCGTACCCCGGCCCCGGCATCCGCCCCGCGCTGGACGACGAGACCGTGGAAGGGATCCGCACGGCGTGCGGCAACCACCCATATCAGCTCCAGGCTCTCGCCGCGCGCGTTCTCGAGCGTGGCGACCTCGCAGAGGCCCGCGCCGAGCTGGAGGCCGACCCGGGGCTCCGGCGGCTCTTCGCCGTCGACCTCTCGCTTCTCGACGAGGACGAACGCGACCTCGTGCGATGCCTGGCCGAGGGGGACGAGGCCACCGCCCGGGCGCCCGGCGCGGCCGGGCGAATCCTGGAGATGGAACGCCTCGGCCTTCTGCGCCGCCGGCCCGACGGCGGCGTGGCGATCGCGAGCCACTTCCTCAGCCGGTGGCTGGATTCGCGGCCGTGAGCGCGTCCATGTCCCGAACGCCGCGTCTCGCGGCGGCCCTCGTCGCGCTCACGCTCGTCCTCCTCGCCGCGCCCGCCCGGGCGGACCGCTGGTACGAGCACTACGCACGCGCCGAGAAGGCGCTCGCCACCCGCGACTGGCGGACGGCGGTGGCCGAGCTGAACGGCGCGATCGAGGCGAAGGGCGACTCGGGATCGCGCGAGCGCTCCTATGGCATGCGGGTCGTCGCCTATTTCCCCTACTTCAAGCTCGGCATCGCCTACTACCACCTCGGGGAGCTCGAGGCCGCTGAGCAGGCGTTCCAGACGGAGGTGCAGCTCGGCGCCATCGCCCGCTCGGCCGACGACCTGGCCGAGCTGACGCGCTACCGAGAGCTCACGAACGAGGCCCGCGCGAGCACGGGCCAGGGCGAGGCGGAACGGATCGCGACGATCGTCTCGCAGGCGCTGAAGGAGGCCGAGTCGCTCGAGAGAGAGGGAAAGCCCGCCGAGGCCCTCGACGCGCTGGACCGCGCCCTCGCGGTCGCCCCCGAGCACACCGAAGCGGTTGCGCGGGCGGCCCGGCTCCGCAAAGACGTGGACCGCCGCGAGCGCGAGCGCCAGGACGTCGCGCAGGCCGCCTCGCTCGTGTCGTCGGCCCGCGTCGCGCTCGACGGCGGGCGCTTCGCGGAGGCGGCGAGCCTCGTGCGACAGGCGCTCGCGCTCCGGCCGGGCGCCGACCCCGAAGGGCTCTTGCAGCGCGCCGAGGACGGAATCCTCTCGGCCCTCGGCCCCGCCCGCGGCTCGCGCGGCCCCGCGGTCGGTGAGGCCCTCGCGGCGGCTCGCACGCTGGCCGATGCCGGACGCACCGCCGAGGCGCTCGATCGCCTCCAGCCGGCGCTCGCGCTCGAACCCGGAAACCGCGAGGCGGCGGCGCTCCTGGAACGCCTTCTCGCGGCTCGCCGCGTCGCCGAGCTGCGCGACGGCGTGGCCCGCGCCATAGCGGAAGCGGACGCCGAGCACACCGCGGGCCGCCACGAGCGGGCGCTGGCCGCCGCGAACCGCGCCCTCGCGCTCGACGCCGCGAGCCAGCCCGCGCGCGCCGCCGTGCGCCGCGCCTACGGCGAGATCGGCCGGCAGCTCCTCGGCGCCCGTCCCGGCGGGAACCTCCCCCCCGCGATCCGCTTCGCGGACCAGCGCGAGAACCTCCCCGACGGCACCCGGGCCCAGCTCGTGGACGAGCCGGAGTTCCGCCTCGCGGGCGTGGCGTTCGACCGCTCCACCGTGAAGATCGTCGTCGGCGACGGTCCGGGCGCCGCAGCCCCCGCCCGCACCGCGGGCCAGGAGGTCGGCGACTTCGTCCTCACGGAGTTCTCGTCGACGTTGTGGCTTTCGCCGGGCCTCACGACCTTCCGCGTCACCGCCACCGACTCGGAGGGCCTCTCCTCGAGCGCCGAGTACACCGTCCTCTACGAGCGACCCTGGACGCGCTCTCCCTGGTTTCTTTCGCTCCTCGGCGCCCTGCCGCTGGCCGGGCTGGGCGCCGTCGCCGCCAGCCGGACGTTGCGGCGGCGCCGCCGCCTGCGGCGGAAGTTCAACCCCTACGTCGCCGGCGCGCCGGTCCTCGACGAGCGGCTCTTCTTCGGGCGCGAGCCGCTCATCGACCGCGTCCTCCAGACGATTCACAACAACAGCCTGCTTCTCTACGGCGAGCGCCGCATCGGAAAGACCTCGCTGCTCCACCACCTGAAGCGTCGGCTCGAAGGCCTCGACGACCCCGACTTCGCGTTCCATCCCGTCCTCGTCGACCTCCAGGGGGTCACCGAGGAGCGGTTCTTCGGCGCGCTGATGATCGCGATCCTCGACGAGGTGGGACCGCTCCTCCCTCCCGGCTGCGTCGACCCGGCCGCCTCTCAAGCCGCCGGCTACAGCCACCACGAGCTCGTCCGCGACCTGCGCGCGGTGATAGACGCTCTCGCGCGGCGTACGGCGAAGCGGGTGAAGCTCGTCCTCCTGATCGACGAAGTGGACGAGCTCAACTCCTATGACCCGAAGGTCAACCAGCGGCTGCGCAGCCTCTTCATGCGCGCCTTCTCCGAGAGCCTCGTGGCGGTCGTCTCCGGCGTCGAGATCCGCAAGCAGTGGGAGCGCGCCGGGTCGCCCTGGTACAACTTCTTCGAGGAGATCGAGGTCGCTCCGCTCGACCGCCCCGCCGCCGAGAAGCTCGTGCGCCGTCCGATCGAAGGGGTGTTCCGAATCGAGGACGCCGCTCTCCAGAGGCTGCTGGACGTGACCGGCTGCCGACCGTACCGGATCCAGAGGGCGTGCGTCGCGCTCGTCGGCCGCCTCCACCTGGAGGGGCGCGGCACGATCACGCTCGCCGACGTGGAGGCGATCGCCGGCGAGGGCCTCGAGTGAGCATCCCGTACGTCGTCGGTCAGTGGGTGCGGGGCGACCGTTTCTACGGGCGGCCCGCTCTGCTCCGAGAAGCGCTCGAGGGCTCGCGCGACCGTCACTGGATCGTCGGGATGCGCCGCGTCGGCAAGACCTCGCTCCTGCGCCAGATCGAGCAGCTCGCGTTCGAGACGCCGGGCGGAAGCGTCGTGCCGGTCGTCTGGGACCTGCAGGGGTCGGACGAGCCCGACGAGCTCGACCTCGGCTTCCACGACGCCCTCCTCGACGCCGAGTCGCGGCTCGCGGAGGCGGGCGTCGCGCCGCCGCCGCCCGGCCCGGCGGCGGAGACGATCGCCGACCTCGCGGGCGCGCTCCGTGAACGAGGCCGGAAGCTCCTCCTCCTCTGCGACGAGACCGAGGACCTGTTCGGCCTCCTGAGCCGCGAGCCGGACCTCGCCGTACCGCTCGAGCGGGCGCTGACCGCGTCCGGTGCGCGGGTCGTCCTGGCGTCCTCGGTGCGCCTCGCCGCTACCGCCGGGAGCGGCCCCGGTGCCGGCCTGCTCGCGGCCTTCGGCACTCCCGCGTGGCTCGGACCGTTCGACGCCGGCGAATCCCGCGCCCTCCTTCTCCAGGAGAACCTTCCTCCTGAGAGGAGGCCCGAGCTTCCCGAGGCCGCGGTCCGGCTGCTCGCGTCGCGCTGCGGCGGGCACCCGTTCCTCCTCCAGCTCGCGGCCAAGCGCGCGGTCGAGACGGGCGACGCGGCCCAGGCCTGCGAGCGCCTCGCTCGCGATCCGACCGTGACCCACCTCTGCGACGTCGACCTCGGCCTCCTCGAATCCGCCGACCGCGAGCTGCTGGCCGGCCTCTCCGCCGGGATCGAAACCAGCCCCCCGCCTTCCCCGGTACACCTCGCTCGTCTCCGTGGGCTGGGGCTCGTCCGAGACGGCGCGGACGGCCGCCCGGTGCCGGGCAACTGGTTCCTCGGCCGCCACCTTGCGGCGCAGGCGCCTGCTCCCGGGGAGCGCACCTCGCCGCCCCCCGGCGCCCCCAAGTCCGGGCAGCGAAAAGCACCTACCCGGACGGACTCCTAGTGGTCCCCGTCGCATTTCCGTGAACTTATCCGCTCCGACCCGGTATCTTTTCCGGGGAGGAAGCGGCCATTCGACGTGCGCGAGATCAACCTGGCCCCGGAGCAGCGCCAGACTTTGAGAGACTGTCCGCGCCCGCACCCGGTCCGCCCTGGGGCTCGGGCGAGCGTTGTTCTGCTCGCCGGCGACGGAGTCGAGAATCGTGAGATCGCGAAGAAGCTGCGTCTCGCCCGGGGGCGCGGGCCGCTGCCGGTATCGAGAAGGCGGGGCGCGCCCCGGGCGAAGGAAGAAGACTGCGGGCCAAGGTCGCAGCGATCGTCCGCAAGACGACGACGGGGACGCCTCCGGGCCAGACTCACTGGAGCCGCACCACGATGGCCAGGGCGACCGGCGTTAGCGAGGCGACGATCGGCCGCATCTGGCGTGCTCATGGACTCAAGCCCCACCTCTTCAAAACGTTCAAGGTCAGCAACGATCCGCTCCTTTGCCGAGAAGCTCGAAGAGATGGGCCTGGACCTGCACCCTCCCGAGCATGCGGTCGTCTTCTGCGCCGACGAGAAGAGCCAGATCCAGGCACTCGACCGCACCCAGCCCGGTCTGCCCCCGCGCGCGGCCCCTGCGGAACGATGACCCACGACTACAAGAGGCACGGCACGACCACTCTCTTCGCCGCGCTCAACGTCAGCACTGGTCACGTCATTGGCGTCTGCATGCCGCGGCATCGACATCAGGAGTTGGCTCGCCTTCCTGCGGCGCTCGACCGCGAGCCCCCGCCCCCCCCCGCCCCCCCCCCCCCGGGCCCCCCCCCCCCCCCCCCCGCCCCCCCCCCCCCCCCGCGCCCGGTGGAACATGGTCGAGAGGTTCCGAGACCTCCTGAGAAGGCCCTGCGTCGCGCCGCCTTCTCGTCCGTGGAGGGATCTTGTCGGCGCCATTCACGCCTATCTGGACGCTCACAACAACGATCCGCGGCCGTGTGTGGACCGCCAGAGCCTGCGACATCCTGGAGAAGGTCAAGCGAGCCCGCGCAACGCTGAATAAGATCACGTCTGTATGACGGGGACCACTAGAAGCTGAAGATCCCGGAGATCGACGACGTCACCTGGGAGCGGGAGCCGTCGACCGCGAGGTCGAGCTGGAAGCGGCGAAAGGCCAGGCCGAAGCCGAGTGTGACGTGGACCTCGTCGGATCGCTCACCGGCCGCGCACGGGTACGGCGAATCCGTCGAATCGCCGCAGAGGGCGTGGTCGGGGTCGAGCCACGCACCGACGCGCACCGCGATCACGGGGTCGACGCGCAGGAACGCGTATTCGGCGCCGACGTGGAACTCGTTCGCGTCCGACAGGGTGAGCTGGTCGGTGCCGAGCGCCGCGGCGGAGAGGCCCGCGACGAGGCTCGAGTAGCGGACGCGGTCCCACTCGAACGCGACCGTGAGAGCGCCGCCGGACGAGCGGAGGGCGGCGCCGGCGCCGAACGTGTCGGGGAGCCGGAGCGAGCGCTCCGGACACTCCGGCCTCCCGCAGGGCGCGTCTGGCAGCGTTCCGAGCGAGAGGCTGGGCCCCTGGCGGTAGAAGGCTCCGAGCCGCACCTGCTCCGAGGGGTTCCAGAGCGCCCCGGTGTTGAGCGTCCAGTCGTTGCTGTCGACGCTCCTCGCGCTCGCGGAGGGGCTGCCGCTCGGGGCCAGCTCCGCGGTGCCGTCGAAATAGGAGACGCCGAGCCCGAAGCTCAGGTTGTCGCGCAAGCGGAACGCGCCGGACAGGCCGACACGCCAGACCTCGAGGCCGGAGAGCCGCTCCCCCGCCGGCGCCTGTCGGCCCGTCCAGCCGGTGAGGCTCGAGCTCTTCTCGTCGGCGACCTCGACGTCGACTCCCGCGAGCTGCTGCCCGTAGAGCGCGAGCGAGAGCCGGTGCATCGGGTAGACCACGGAGAAGAACGAGACCCCGTTGGCTCGGCTCACCGTCGCCTCGCCGGACCCGTCGTCCTCGAGCGACCCGCTGACGCGCAACTCGAGCGATACCTCGGGCCGCAGCAGCTGGACGAGCCCGGCCGGGTTCGCGTACGCGGCGGTCGCGTCGTCCGCGAGCGGCGCGAAGGCGCCGCCGAACGCGAGGCTGCGCGCGCCCGGGTTGGAGAACGTGAGGACGAACGACCGCGGCTCGTCCGCCGCCCGGGCCGTGCGCTCTCCCGCCGGCACGAGGGCGAGGAGGGCGAGCAACGCCACCGAGCGGTGGCGCGAGTCCCTCGGGCCGCGGGACTGCGGGCCGGCGCCGCGTTTCACGGCGGGGATGCTACCGCGGAACCTGGCGCTATTCGGGCCCCGGAAGGCCCGGTTTGCATTCCTCACGCAGTGGTCACGCGGAGATCACCGTTCGGTCAAGCGCCTGCCGCCCGCGGCGCCGATCTTGTGAGCGTGCCGGGGGCGCCGGTCGCCGGAAGCCGCCACGGCACACAGGAAGGCAAGGAGGACCACTCGACATGACACCCGTCAACCAGACCCGCGTTTCCCGCCTCGCCACGCTCGCCGCGGCGATCGTTCTCTTCGGGGGAGCGCTCGGAGCGAGCGCACAGCCCGTCATCGAGATCACCCCGACCGTCGGCTTCCGCTGGGGCGGCGAGATCCGGGCCGAGGACACGACGACCCTGGATCGCGACGCCGACCTCGAGGAAGGGCACTCGCTCGGCCTGGTCGTCGACATACCCGTGAGCAACCACCTGCAGATCGAGCTTCTCTTCGACCACCAGCGCACCGGCCTCGGCAGCAGCACCCTCTTCGGCCCCACCGAGCAGCAGTTCGACCTCGACATCGACTACTACCACGTCGGCGCGCTCTACCAGTGGAAGACGAAGAGCGTCTCCCCGTTCATCGTCGGCTCGATCGGCATCGCCGACCTCGACCCGCAGGACGGCTTCAACTCGGGCACACGTCGTTTCTCCACCAGCTTCGGAGGAGGAGTGAAGATCCCGCTCTCGTCCCACGTCGCCGTCCGCTTCGAAGGGCGCGGCTTCTGGACCGATACCGGCGACACCCGGTTCGACGACGATGACGACGACGACGACAGCCACCACCGCTGCCACGACGACGACGGCTGCTCGAGCGGACTCGTCCAGGGCCAGGTCCGGCTCGGAGTGACCGTCTCGTTCTGACGGCGGCGCCAGCCCCCTCTACCCTGGCCGCGGCGGACGAGGCGCTCCTCGAAGGGGTGCTTCCCGGCGCGGCCAGGGCGTTCCGACGCTGCGTTCTCTTATCGCCAGTCGCGTCCGCGATCCCGCGTATGCGGACGATCTCCTTCAGGAGGTCTTCCTGCGGGTCCACCGCTCAGGCGGGACGCTGGAACGGACCGACCGCCTCCCCGCGTGGCTCTACCCGAGCGGGTGTCAACGCCGTGACTTAGAGCCCGGCTGCCGTTCGTAGCCCATGGATTGTCGCCTGCTGCGCCTCGAGAACTCGATCACTCGTGAGAGCGAACCCCTTGATCGGGTGGCCGCCCTTCCAGGCGATCGAACGCCAGAGCGCGAGGACGGCGTGGCCTTGGGATGCGAATTCGGAACGCCGGATCAGCTCTGCCGCGTAAGCGACGAATGCCAGTTCGTGCGAGAGGTGTCGATCCGAGAAGAACGCGCGCTCGACGTCGGTATCGAAGTCGATCCCCGACTCGGCGGCGAGCTCCTTGAGCCAGATCGTCTTCAGCCGATGAGCCTGGCCCACGTCCTTGGCGGACGGGGTGCGGACGACGAGTCGTCGGCCCGACGCGAGGTAGCCGCAGCACTCGCAGCAACAGGAGGTGACCAGGTACGGCACGGGGCGTCTCGGCAGCTCGAACGAGGTCGAGAGGTACGAGGCGAGCAGGAAGCCCAAGGCGCGCACGTCTTCGAGCGCCGGCCGGCAGGCGGGCGGTAGGCTTCCGTAGTTCTGGGTCAGCCAATCGGCCGCCGCGTCTCCCGCGCTCATGTTGCGATGAACCGTGGCAAACGAGAGGCCGCCCGAGTCGAGACTCTTGCTCACCCAGTGAAGCAGGTCGTAGCTCGCTCGGTGCAGGCGGAGGATTCGGTCCAGCGTCGCGCGGCCGTGCATGTCGGCTCCTCCTTCTCCTCTATTTCATGACTCTCACGACGCAGTTCCCCTTCTCGTCTGCCTCCACGTCGAACCGGACCGGCAGGAACGCCTGGACCACCTGGATGTTCGTCGTGGCGTGGCGGGAGAGCGGAGCCGTGAGGAAGGCGCCCGAGCCCGCGAGAGCCATCGGAAGGAGGAGCTGGTCGGCGAGGTGCTCGCCGACGGGAACGCCCGAGGCGAGGTAGCCGCGAACCTCGCGCGCCACCCGCTCGGCCACCGCCTCGGCGGAGACGCCCCTCTCGCCGAAGCCGGTAAAGAGCTCGGTGAGCCCGTCGCTCGCCATCTCCAGGGAGAGGACGTTCCCCGGCCCGGCGGAGTCGACGGAGACCGCCTCGAGGCACTCCGCCTCCCAGCCGAGGAGACGCGAGACGATCGAGAGCTCGCGTGTCGCGATCTCCCGCGAGAGCTTCGAGACGACCGCTCGCGCGCGGCGCCGCCGCACCTCGCCGCGCGCGAGGAGCTCGAGCGGCGCGAGGCGCGGAACGGGCCTCACCGTCACGAGGCACTCGCCTCCGCCCGCCGGGTAGAACCCGGGACGGACGAGCTCCGCCTCGACGCGAGCCCCCATCCGCCCGAGAAGCGGAAGGAACGCTTTCACCAGGAAATCGAAGGGGGGCGCCATCGGGTTGTGCGTCCCGCCCCGGAGGCGGACCGAGCTCGGCCCCCCGGCCGTCAGGAGCGCCGGGAGGATCGTCTGGAGAACGAGCGTCGTCGAGCCGGCCGTTCCGACCGAGAACTCGAAGGCGCCGGAGCGGATCGTCCCCGGCTCGAACCTCAGCGACGTCGAGCCGATTTCCGCTCCGGTCACGTGCCCCGAGCCGACGGCCGCCGCGGCCTGGACGGCCGTCAGGTGCTGGCGCATGAGGCCCGGCTTCGTGCGGCCCGCGCGGATCCTCGTCACTTCGACGGGCCGGCGGGTCGTCAGGGAGAGGGCGAGGGCGGTCCGGAGAACCTGGCCGCCCCCTTCTCCCATGGACCCGTCGATCCGGACGAGCCCGGTCATCCCTTCACGCAGACGACCTGGTGGAGCGTGTGGAGCACCTCCACGAGATCTTTCTGCGCCTCCATCACCGCGTCGATCGACTTGTAGGCGCCCGGCGTCTCGTCGATCACGTCCTCGTCCTTGCGGCACTCGATTCCCTCCGTCGCCTTGACGTGGTCGGCCACGGTGAACCGCCGACGGGCCTCGGCGCGCGACATCGACCGCCCCGCGCCGTGGCTGCACGAGTCGAAGCTCTCGGGGTTGCCGAGGCCGCGGACGACGTACGAGCGGGTCCCCATGCTTCCGGGGATCACGCCGAGGTCTCCCTTCCGCGCGCGCACCGCCCCCTTCCGCGTGACGAAAACGTTCTTTCCGTAGTGATGCTCCCGCTCGACGTAGTTGTGGTGGCAGTTCACGGCGACGGTCCCCGCCGTGAAGGGCGGCAGGCCCGGGAGCGTCCGGAGGGCGGCGACGACGCCGGCCATCATCACCTGCCGGTTCGTCATCGCGTACTCCTGCGCCCAGCCGACGGCGGCGACGTAGTCGTCGAAGTGCTTCGTCCCCTCGGGCAGGTAGGCGAGATCGGCGTCCGGCAGGTTGATGAAGTGCCGGCGCATGTCCTCCTTGGCGAGGTCGATGAAGTAGGTCCCGATCTTGTTGCCGATCCCGCGCGACCCGCTGTGGAGCATGAGCCAGACGGAGTCCTCCTCGTCGAGGCAGACCTCGATAAAGTGGTTTCCCGTCCCGAGCGTCGCCAGGTGCGCGAGGTGATTCGCCTTCCGGAGGACCGGATGCTTCTCCACGAGCGCCTCGAGGCGCGGGGCGAGCGGCGCCCAGGCCTCGATGACGGCCGCCGGCGGATCGGCCCAGGCGCCCCGGTCGTTCCGGCCGCCGTTGTCGGTCCGGCCGTGGGGGACGGCACTCTCGATCGCGGTGCGGAGGGCGTGGAGATCGTCCGGAAGGTCGCTCGCCGAGAGGTCGGTTCTGAGAGCCATCATCCCGCAGCCGATGTCGACGCCGACCGCGGCGGGGATGATCGCCCCGCACGTCGGGACGACGCTTCCGACCGTCGCCCCCTTGCCGAGGTGGACGTCGGGCATGGCCGCCACCCACTTGTGGATGAACGGAAGGCGGGCGATGTTGGCGAGCTGCTTCTTCGCCTCGGGCTCGAACGGGACGCCCCGCGTCCAGCTCTTCACCGGCACGCCGCCGGGGATGTCGGTCACGTCGTAGTTACGGTCGGTCATGGCTTCTCCCGGAAAGGCGCGACGAGGGGTGTCGAAACGAACTGCTCTGCCGAGCTGAGCTACGACACCCGCCATTTGGCGGTGCCGGCGGGATTCGAACCCGCGACATGGAGTTCCGACCGCATTCGCGCCGGTTGATTCTGTTCCACGATGGCGGCGACGAGGATCTGGGAGACGAATTCCCCGCGCTCTCTCCTGAGCTCTCGCTTGCGCGATCCGGGCATCGCACCCGGCCTCGAGGGTCAATGTAGTCCCCCTGGCATTCGCCGCGTCTACTGTCCGTCACTTCGAGTTGCCGGGTCGACGAGGGGACGCCGAGACGTTTACATGGTGTAGATGTAGTCCCGGCAGCATTCGACCCGACAACATCACGTTACCTCAGAGTACGACCTCCTCGACCCGGCCGACCCAGTGGTCGGCGGCGAGCCTGCCGGACGCGAAGGCGGAGAGGAGGTCGAAGACCTGGTCCGAGAAGCCGCCGACATTCAGGACGTCGTCGCTCTCGGCCGCCTGCGTCGTCGCGGACGGCTGGAGGTCGATGCAGGCGAGCCGCGCTCCCGTGTTCCGGCTCCGGAACCGTCCCCACTCGGCCATCAGCGCCGTTCCCCGGCCCGTCCCAGGGTCGGCCCACGATTCGTTGTCCGATACGAAGACCACGAGCTCTCCCTTCGCCTTCCGCCGGTTCAGCGCCTCGAGCGCCGCCGAGCAGTTCGTTCCGCCCCCTCCGATCGAGGCGAGCTTCTTCGCGTTCGTCATCACCGAGTCCCTCGGGTTCAGCTCCACCGGCACGACCTCCTGCTCGAACGGGATCACCTCGGCCTTCGGGTTCGCCCGGACGATCGCCGCCGCGACGAGCGCCGCCACGTCGATGCACCTCACAGCGGTCGTCGCCCCCTTCCGGTGGCCGGTGACCGGCGAGGACATCGAGCCGGAGACGTCGGGGCAGACGAAGACCTTTCCCTTCACCGCCGGCACGTTCGAGATCGCCAGCTCCATCGCGTCCTGGAGGGCGTTCCGGACGATCGCCGGGACTCCCTCGTTCGCCGCGGAGTACGCGGCGAGGAGCTGGTACGGGAAGACCCGCGCCTTCCGGACCTCCTTCGGGTCGGCGAGCCGCGACGCGACGAGGCCGGCCATTCCGTCCACCTCGAAGACGCCGTGCCGCGCGAACGTGTTCAGGTTCATCCTCGTCATCTGCCACGTCGCCTTCCTCGCGATGGCGACCCACTCGTCCCGGCCGAGCTCGAGCGCCGTGAGCATCTCGAACGGCACGTCCGGGACCTGCCGCGTTTCCTTCGCTCCCGCCGCCTTCCACGCCTCGAACTGCCGGACGGTCTCCGGGAGCACGTTCGGGTCGACCTTCTTTCCGATGAGGTATCCGTAGAGCGCCTGCCGCGCCTCGTCGACCGGCTTCGGGTGGACCATCTTGATGACGTCGGCGAGGGACGGCTGGCTGCCGACCGACGCCCGGAAGAGCGCCGTGCCGTCCTCGCCAGCGAGCCACTCCCTCACGAGCCGCTTCGGGACCGTCCCGAGCGACTTCCTCCCGACGGCTCCCGACCGGACGATCTGGACGAAGTTCCGGAGCATCCTCCCGTTGTCGACGACCCGCGGGAACGCCTTTGCGAGGTGCTCGGGCGACCGCGTCGAGAGAACGGCGCAGAGAAGGGCCGGGGAATCCTTCATCCCCGCGCTCTCCCGCGCGAAAACAGCGAGCTTCGCCAGGAACTCCGAGTCGACCTTCGAGGCGAGTCCGAGGACCTTCTCGAGCTGGTCGTCGGCTGAGGCGTAATACGTCGCGTTCAGGCAGCCCGTCGCCACGTACTGCGCGAGGGCCTGCTTCGGCGTCCTCTCGTACGCCACCCCTCCCGCCTCGTTCCGGGAGCTGGCCGCCGGGACGAGCTTTCCGACGAGCGACCTGAAGACCTGCCTGCTTGCCATGTCGTCCTCCGCGTCCTTTCGTTTCCTGAAAGGCTCTTTTGCGAAGGCCGTGCCAGCCGCGACGAGGACGACCCGGAGGTAATGGCAAGTGGCTCCGCTGCAATGGTTTCAGGCTGACGTCCCGAATGGGCAACCTTCCGGAGCCGCTGCGAGGGCGATATCTGCGGATAAGTGGCTATATCCTGTCGGATCATGACTCCGCGCAGGCAGGTCGTCTTCGGCCTCGTGGGCCCGACCCTCGACCGCGGGGAGGGCTCCGAGCGGTGGGAGGCGTGGCGGCCGACGGTCTCGCTCTTCCAGCACGAGGAGCTCCTCCTCGACCGGCTCGAGCTGATTCACGAGGCGCGCTTCGCACGGCTGGCGCGGCGTCTCGTGGAGGACGTCGCGGCGGTCTCCCCCGAGACCGAGGCGCGCCTCCACGCGGTGGAGATGAAGGACCCGTGGGATTTCGAGGAGGTCTACGGCGCGCTCCACGACTTCGCACGCGCCTACCCGTTCGACCCGGAACGGGAGGACTACTTCGTCCACATCACGACGGGGACGCACGTCGTCCAGATCTGCCTCTTCCTTCTGACGGAGGCACGGCTCTTCCCCGCAAAGCTCCTTCAGACCTCGCCTCCGAACCGCAGGCACTCGTCGAGCCCCGGCGCCTACCAGGTCATCGACCTCGACCTCTCCCGCTACGACCGGATCGCGGCCCGCTTCCGGAAGGAGCAGCGGGAAGGGCTCTCGTTCCTGAAATCGGGCATCGCGACGCGAAGCGAGCGCTTCAACGCCCTGATCGAGCGGATCGAACGCGTGGCGGCCGCCTCGACGGCGCCGCTCCTGCTCATGGGGCCGACGGGCGCCGGGAAATCGCTCCTGGCGCGGCGGATCTACGAGCTGAAGAAGGCGCGACGGAAGGTCTCGGGGCCCTTCGTCGACGTGAACTGCGCAACGGTGCGCGGCGACGGCGCGATGTCGACGCTCTTCGGGCACGAGAAGGGGGCGTTCACGGGCGCCGCGGAGAGGCGGACGGGCCTCCTTCGCGCGGCCGACGGCGGCGTCCTCTTCCTCGACGAGGTCGGGGAACTCGGGCCGGACGAGCAGGCGATGCTCCTGCGCGCGCTCGAGGAGAAGCGCTTCCTCCCGCTCGGCTCCGACCGCGAGGTGAAGAGCGAGTTCCAGCTCCTGGCCGGGACGAACCGCGACCTTCAGGAGGACGTGGCTGAGGGGCGCTTCCGCGAGGACCTCTTCGCACGGATCAACCTCTGGACGTTCCGCCTTCCGCCTCTTCGGGAACGGCGCGAGGACATCCCCCCGAACCTCGACTACGAGCTCGACCGCTTCGCGGAGACGAGCGGGACGACCGTCCGCTTCCACCGCGAGGCCCGGGAGCGTTTCCTCGCCTTCGCGATATCGGAGGAGGCGGCCTGGACCGCCAACTTTCGCGACCTGAACGCCGCGGTGACGCGGATGGCGACTCTCGCCGCCGGCGGTCGGATCGCCGTGGGGGACGTCGAGGCCGAGATCGAGCGGCTGACGGCCCAGTGGCAACGGCCGGCGTCCGGCCGCCGCCCCGCGCCGGAAGACGACCCGGCCCGCCTCCTCGGCGCGCGGCTCGACGAGGTCGACCGGTTCGACCTCCCCCAGCTCGGGGAGGTGATCCGCGTCTGCCGGACGACCCGCTCTCTCTCGGAGGCGGGCCGGACGCTCTTCGCCGCGTCCCGCCGCCTCAAGAGCAACCCGAACGACGCCGACCGGCTCCGGAAGTACCTCGCGCGCTTCGGGCTGACGTGGGGAAAGGTCACCGGGGAAGAGGCGCGGCGCTAGAGAAGAGCTGCCGGCGGCGAACCGCCGGCCCTCTTCCGCTTCTCCTCAGGAACGGGGGCCGGGCATTCCCGAGCCGGACGGCGGTCCGCCCCGGGGCCCGCCCGCGGGCGGACGGAGCGCCTCGAGAGCCTCCTTGAAGATCGCCAGCCGGCCCTTCTGCTCGTCGGTCAGGAGCGCCGTGAACTTCGCGTCGAAGTCGTCGTGGGCCGCCTTTACGCTCTTGTCGAGGGCACGGCCGGCGATGACGAGCGCACCGACGGCGGCCGCGTCCGGCTGCGAAGCCGCCAGTGCGGCGTCGACCCCTTCCCGGTTCGCCTTGATCTCGATGTCGAGAGCGTCGAGAGCTCCCTTCAGGGCGGTCGCCAGCGTGTCGGCACCGGCCGCCTGGGCTTCCGTCAGCTTGAGGAAGGCGACGATCGCTTCCTTCGGGGCTCCCGGTCCGCCCGGTCCACCGGGGCCGCCCGGTCCGCCAGGGCCTCCCGGCGGGGGCGGCCCCTGGGCGACGAGGGGAGCGCTGGCGATGAGGAGGAGGGCGGCCATCGTGGAGAGGAGGGTCTTCTTCATTTCGGGTCTCCTTTCGAGGTACCGGTCGAGCCGGCTTTCGGGTGTCGTCTCGCGACGAACGAAATGTGGACTCCGCGCCGCCCGGAGTCCTCACGCGGGGGTAAATCGTGTGTCAGGGTTTCGAGCCGAGTTGTCAGGGATGTAAGGGTTTGGCCCGCACCGCTCCACCGGGCCGGCGACGAGCTACGCTCACGCCGTGAAAGGGCGCAGCCGCAGCCGTCGGGGCCCCGCCGGGACGCTCGCGCTCCTCGGCGCGCTCCTCGTCACCCTTCTCGTCCTCGCTTTCCTCCAGTACCGGTGGATCGCCCAGCTCGGCGACGCGGAGAGGGCGAGGGCCGAGGCCCGCCTCGAGGAAGCGTCCCGAGCCTTCTGCGACGACCTCGATCGCGAGCTCGACCGCGCCCTCGCCTTCTGCACTGCCCCCTCCCCATATCCCGGCGACGAGGCCGCCCTCGTGTCGGCGCGGCTCGCGCGCTGGAAGGAGTCGGCCCTCTTCCCTGAGCTCGTCTCCGACGTCTTCCTCGCGAAGGGGGACGGCGAGGGCCGGATCTCCCTCTTCCGTGTCGACCCTTCGAAGGGCGAGGCGCTGCCGTGCGACTGGCCCGCTTCGCTCGAGCCGCTTCGGCGCCAGCTGCCGGACCAGCCCGGGCCACCGCTCAGGCCCGACCTCCCGGCGATCGTCGTTCCGCTCGGAGGACCGCCCCCCGGCGACGGCGGGTTCGGGCCCGGAAGGCCGCCCGGGCGCGATTTCGCCGTCGTCCTCCTCGACCTCGACTGGATTGCGAAGACGTTCCTCCCCGGACGCGCGAGGGCCCACTTCGGCGGCGAACGCGGACTGGCGTACCGCGTCACCGTCCTCGGCTCCGCCCCCGGGCGCCGCGTCCTCTTCACCGACGGGCCGGACGCGCCCCCTCGCGCCCCCTCGACGGGCGACGTCACCCGGATGCTCTTCCTCCAGCGCTCGTTTCCCGCCGGTGGAGGGCCGGCTCCCCGGGACGGCTCCGCCCGGCCGCCGCACCCCGGACCGGGGGCCGGGAGCCCTCCCCCGCCTGGCGGTCCCGACCCGGGCCTGGGTCCCCCGCGACCCGTGGAGGGAGGCGCCTGGCTGCTCGTCGTACGCCACCCCTCCGGCTCCGTCGAGGCGCTCGTCGGGGGATTCCGCGTGAGGAATCTCGCCCTGAGCTTCGGCATCCTCGCCCTTCTCGGGGCGAGCGCGCTCCTCGTCCTCGCGTCGAGCCGGCGCGCCTCTCGCCTCGCGCGACAACAGATGGAGTTCGTCGCCGCCGTCACGCACGAGCTGCGGACTCCCGTCACGGCGATCCGCTCGGCGGGGCAGAACCTCTCCGCCGGCATCGTCTCGAACCCGGACCGCGTCCGCTGGTACGGCGACATGATCGAGATGGAGGGGAGCCGCCTCTCGGAGACGGTCGCCCGCGTCCTCGCCTTCTCCCGCATCGGCTCGGGAAGGCAGGAGTACGCGCTTCGCCCGCTGAAGGTCGCGGAGCTCGTCGAGAAGACGCTCGCGGGCTATCAGCTCGTCCTCGCCGAGAAGGGGCTTGCCATCGAAACGAGCGTCGACGAGGCCCTCGCGCCCCTCTCCGCCGATCCCGACGCGCTCGAGCTCGCCCTCCGGAACCTTCTCGACAACGCGGTCAAATACGGCGCGGAGGGTGGGCGGGTGGCGGTGACCGCGAGCGCCTCCCCCGACGGGCGCGAGATCCTCCTGACCGTCTCCGACCGGGGGCGCGGGATCTCCCGGAAGGAGGTCCGGCACCTCTTCGAGCCCTTCTTCCGCGGCGAGGACGCGAGCGTGGGCGGCGTGCAGGGAAGCGGCCTCGGCCTGGCGGTCGTCGAGCACGTCGCGCTCGGCCACGGGGGGCGGGTCACGGTCCGGACGGAGCGCGGGGAGGGGAGCGATTTCACGATCCATCTCCCCGTCCGGCCCGGGGCCGGCGTCCCGGCGGAGGCGTCGTGAGCGGCCGGCCGCCGGCGCCCGCCCCGGGGAAGTCCCGCAGGCTCCTCGTCGTCGAGGACGAGAAGAGCCTCGCGGTCACGCTCTCCGACCGCCTCCTCGCCGAGGGATACGCCGTGGAGGTCCGGGCGACGGGCGAAGCGGCGCTCGAGGCCGTCGCCGCTTCCTCCTTCGACCTCGTCCTCCTCGACGTGATGCTCCCCGGCATGGACGGCTTCGGAGTCTGCATGGAGCTGCGGCGGCGAGGTTTCGACCTCCCCGTCCTGATGCTCACCGCCCGCGCCGAGGTGCGCGAGAAGATCCTCGGCCTCAAGCTCGGCGCGGACGACTACCTCGGCAAGCCGTTCGACATGCTCGAGCTCCTCGCCCGCGTCGAGGCCCTCCTCCGGCGGCGTCCGTCGGCACCCCAGAGCCGCGAATCCTTCACGTTCGGGGACGTGACGGTCGATCTGCGAAGCGCCGTCGTCACGCGGGGCGGCGAGCCGGTGCCTCTCTCGACTCTGGAATACAGGCTGCTCGGCTGCTTCCTGCAGCACCGCGGGGAGGTCCTCTCGCGGGAGCGGCTCCTCGACGAGGTCTGGGGCTACGACTCCTCGGTCTTCTCGAGGACGGTCGACGTCCACGTCGCGACACTGAGGCAGAAGATCGAGGCGAACCCTTCGCGCCCCGCCTTCGTCGTCACCGTCCACCGCCTGGGATACCGCTTCGACGGCTGAGAGGCCTCACGGCGATGGGCGTCGCCACTCCTTCCGTCAGGACGCGTCCTTCACCGGCAGAGAGAAGAAGAACGTCGCGCCCTCGCCCACGGCCCCCTCGGCCCACACGCGTCCCCCGTGCCGTTCCACGATCCTCTTCACGAGCGCGAGGCCGATCCCGGTCCCCGAAAACTCCTGGTCCGCGTGGAGACGCTGGAAAACCCCGAAGAGCTTGTCGGCGTACTTGAGGTCGAACCCGACCCCGTTGTCCCGCACCTGGTAGAGGGTGAACCCACCCTCTGTCCTGCTGCCGACCTCGATCACCGGCTCCTCCTTTGGCGCCGAGTACTTGATCGCGTTCGACAGCAGGTTGACCCACACCTGCCGGAGCATCGCGACATCCCCCTCGGCGTCAGGAAGGTCGCCCAGCCGGAAGACGACCCTCGCTCGCGTCCCGGCATCTCCGGCCACCTCTTCGAAGACGGACCGGACCATCGTCTTCATGTCGAGCGGCTTTCGCCGGATCTCGCCGCGGCTGGTCCGGGAGAACTTCAGGAGATCGTCGATCAGGACGGCCATCCGGACGGCATTCCTGCGCACGACCTCGAGGAGGCGCCGGTCCTCGCCGGTCAGGCGATCGCGGCCCTCCTCCTCGAGTATCCCGGAGAAGCCCTCTATCGCGCGGAGCGGAGCCCGCAGGTCGTGCGATACCGAATAGGAGAAGGCTTCCAGGTCCTTGTTGGACTCCTCCAGCTGGGCCGTTCTTTCCCGGACACGCTGCTCCAGGCCCTCGTTGAGCTTTCGGATCTCGTCCTCGGCGAGCTTGCGGTCGGTGATGTCGTACAGCACGACGAGCCGCTCGCCCACCCCGAATCCGCTGAGCGGAGTCGAGCTGACCAGAACGGCCTTGTCCGCGCCGTCGCTCGTCCGGATGACCACTTCCATCCACTCGAAGGGCGTCCCGGTCCGTTCCGCCTCTTCCACGCTCGCCTGCCAATCGTCGACGACGCGCCGCCGGTAGTCCGGGTCGGGATACGCGCTCTCCCACCAGCTCGCGACGGTGGGAAGGTCCAGTTCCGTGTAGCCGAATGCCTGGACGAAGGCCGGGTTCAGGAAGGTGATGTTCTGCTCGTCGTCGTTCAGGGCCATCGGAACCGGGGAGGCGCGGAGAACGGCACGGAACCTCGCCTCGCTCGCCTGGAGGATGGCCTCCGACTTCTTTCGATCCGTGCTGTCACGGAGGTTCGTGATGGTCCACCTCGCCCCCGAGGCGTCCGTACAGAAGACCGAGAGCACGTCCACCGGAAAGACCGATCCGTCAGCTCGGACGCAATTCAGCTCCGCCCGGACCTGACCGGTGCGCTCTCTCTCGGCAAATGCGGCAACGAGGCGCGGATCGCTCGTGTCCAGGAATCGAGCGAACCCGATCCGGCAGATCTCCTCCTCGGACCGGCCGAACATCCGGCACGCGGCCGGATTGGCGGTCACGATCGACCCATCCGGCGCCGTCATGAGGATGGCTTCTCCGTTGTTGTCGAGGACCATTCGGAGGTGTTCCTGTTCCTTCAGGAGAGCGTCCTCGGCCCGCTTTCGTTCGGTGATGTCGTGGATCACCGAGAAGAGGACGCGGCCCTGCGGCAGCGAAACCGGCGACGAGTGGACCTCTACGAGGCGCTCCTCGCCGCTGGCGAGCCGGTGGGGGAAGACGAAGGTGTTGCGCTTCTCTCCGAGCGCCCTGGCCCGTTCCTCGGCGACCCGGGCAGCCGGGAGCGCGTTGATCTCGTCGATGCGCATCGACTGGAGCGTCGATTTCTCGTAGCCGTAGAAGACGGTGGCGGCTTCGTTCGCATCGAGAATCCGGCCGGATTCCGGCTCGATGAGGAGCATCACGGCACTGTGCTTGGCGAAGAGATTCCGGAACCGCTCCTCGCTCTGCCGCAGCGCCTCTTCGGCCTGCCTGCGCTGAGAGACGTCGAGAAAGGAGGCCAGGTAGCAGATCGGACGCCCGTCTGCGCCGTCGACCCGGCTCGTCACGACCTGGGCCTGGAACGTCGATCCGTCCCTGCGCCTGGCCAGGAGGTCCCCGACCCAGAAGCCGCGCGCCGTCACCGCCTCCACGACCTGGCCGACGGCGTTTGCGTCCTGCCAGTATTCGAAGCGCGACGTTCCGAGGATCTCGTCGGCCGTGTCGTAGCCCCACATCTTCACGAAGGCGTCGTTGACGTAGGTGAGCCGCCCCGTGAGGGCGCTGATGGCGATCCCGTTGATCGACGAGGCGAGGGCGGCCTCCTTGACCCTGAGGCTCTCCTCGGCCCGCTTTCTCTCGGTGACGTCGACGCAGAGACCCGCCATCCGGACGGGCTGGTCCGCCGGGTCGTAGTCGACCTTTCCAAGCGCCTGGATCCAGCGAATGTCACCGTCGGGACGGACGATCCGGTACTCGCTGTCGAGGAACTCGCGCAGCCGGACCGCGACGCCGATGCGCCGCTCCGCCAGCTCCCGGTCGTCGGGGTGGAGCGTCCGCCGCCAGAGGTCGAAGGTGGCCTCCTCCCTGCCGGGGTCCAACCCGAACAGCCGGAACATCTCCGGCGACCAGTCGAGCTGACCGCCGAGCATGTCCCAGTACCACATTCCGGCCCGGGCAGAGTGCTGGGCCAGCGAGAGGAGCTCTCCCTGGCGGCGGAGCTTCTCTTCCATCCTCCGAACGTCCGTGAGATCCACGAAGGTCGATACGACCGCAGCAGGTTTCCCATCCGGACCCGGAATCGGCTCGGTGTTGATCGAGATCCATCCGGAGCTCCCGTCCGGGCGTTGAACCTGCGCGATGACGCCCCGGAGGGGCTTCCCGGTCGCGAGGGTCACCATCGCCGGGTGGGCGTCGCCGGGGAACGGGGAACCGTCCTCGTGGACCACGTTCCAAACCGGGCCGAGAGACGCTTTCCCCGACACCTGATCTCGATCGAGACCGAGGATTCGCTCGGCCGCCGGGTTACAGGAGACGATCCGGCCACCGGGGAGCTGCACGACGACGCCCTCGGACAGCGCACGGAACGCTGCCACGGCGTAGTCCGCAGCGGCGCCGGAACCGGGGCTCTCCTGCCCGGCGGGGGCGACCTGACACAGATGCTCCGACGGGTTCCCGGACACACGCCTCCCTAGGGCTACGGCGCCTCGAGCCGATGATATCCGCGGACGACGACCCGGAGGAGAAGGCTCAGGGCGGTTGGAGGGAGTCTTCGGCACCCGAACCGTCGCGGCCGGCCGGCTCGCGCCCCTTCAGGCGCGGCGAACCCGCGTCCCGTTCCCGGTCTGGCTTCATTTCCAGGCGGGGCCGAAGAGCGCGCAGGTGCGGGTCGTCACCGGTGACGAGGCGGGCTTGGAGAAACGCCCGGACGCAAGACCGGCCTCAGGAGCGCCGACGGGCGATTCCCGCAAGAGCGTCGGCGGCGCCTCAACCTCCGAGGAATCGAACCAGGATGACCGTTCCCCCGCCCGGCCGCTCAGAAGCCCCGATCGTTCCGCCGTGCGCCTCCACGATCCAGGCGCAGATCGCGAGGCCCAGCCCGGCCCCGGTGACGGCGTCCCGGTGCCGCGAGGCGTCGACCCGGTAGAACCGCTCGAAGATCCGCTCCCGCTCTTCCTCGGGAATCCCCGGTCCCTCGTCCTCGACCACGAGGAGCGCGTCCCCGCCGTCCGAGCGGACCCGGATGGCGACGAGGGGCGCGGGCTTTCCGGGAACGGCCGCGGGCGAGAAGCGGACGGCGTTCTCCACGAGGTTCTGGACGAGCTGCCGGAGCCACCGCTCGTCGCCCGCGACGACGACTCCCGGCTCGCCCTCCGCCTCGACCCGGATCCCCGATTCGGCGGCGCGCGGGCCGAACGACTCGGCGACCTCCATCCCGATGACGTCCAGCCGGACCGGCTCGCGCTCGAACGGGAGCCGTCCGGAGTCGGCCCGCGCGAGGAGCAGAAGGTCCTCGACGATCCGGCGGAGGCGTTCCGCCTCCTCCCAGACGCTCGCGAGCGCCGCCCGGTACTCGGCCGCGTCGCGGGGGCGGTCGAGCGCGAGCTCCACGGTGCTCTTCACGTTCGTGAGCGGGCTGCGCAGCTCGTGCGAGGCGTCGGCGGTGAACCGCTTCATCGCCTCGAACGACGACTCGAGCCGCGCGATCATCTGGTTGAACGTCTCCACCAGCCGGCCGATCTCGTCCTTCACGGCAGGGACCGGGAGCCTCCGGCTCAGCTGCGTCGCCTCGATCTCGCGCGCGAGCGCCGTCACCTCGACCACCGGAGCGAGGGCGCGCCGTGCGAGGGACCAGGTGACGAGGACCGAGCCCGCGATCGCCGCGGGAGCCAGGAGGAGAAGGCCGAGGCGGAGATTGCGCAGAGGCAGCTCCACGTCGCCCATCCGCTCCATCACGCGGACCACTCCGTGGCGTCCCGCCCGCGAGCGGTAGGGCGCCGAGTAGACCCGGACCTGGTAGCCGTTCTCCTCGTACGTCCGGAACCCGGCCTGCTCCTCGAGAAGCTGCGGCCTGGCCGCCAGCTCGCGGGCGCCGGGAACGGAGTCGAGGTCCGGCGAACGGTAGAAGACCTCGGGGCTGCCGCCGGCCGAGTGAAAGAGAACGAGCTTGGAGTAGCGGTTCAGGGCCTGGATCTGCGCGGCGGTCAGCTGTGCGCAGTCCGCGTGCTCGGCCAGGACGGCTTCCACCGCCGCCGCCGTCTCGGCGAGCTCGCCGTCGTGGTGGCTGAGCATCTGGGTCCGGACGAGGAGGTAGAGGACCACTCCGAAGAGGGCGAGGATCACGACCAGGATTCCGGAGTAGGCGATCGCGAGCCGCGCGCGGAACGAGAAAGACCTCGAGCTCATCCCGGCTCCCGGAGGACGTACCCGGAGCCGCGCACCGTCTGGATGAGCTTGACGTCGTGCCCGGCGTCGACCTTCCTGCGGAGGTAGTTGACGTAGACCTCGACGAGGTTGGAGCCGCCGTCGTAGTCGAGGTCCCAGACGTGGTCGAGGATCATCGTGCGCGTCAGGACGACACCCTTCCTGCGGGTCAGGTACTCGAGAAGCGAGAACTCCTTCGCCGTCAGCTCCAGGCGCCGGCCCGCCCGGGTCGCCTCCCGCCGCACGGTGTCGACCTCGAGATCGGCGGCGACGAGGACGGTCGACGGCTCGACCGCGGGCCGCCTCGTGATGGCGCGCAGGCGCGCCATCAGCTCCTGGAAGCTGAACGGCTTGGCGAGGTAGTCGTCGGCCCCGAGGTCGAGGCCCCGCACCCGGTCCTCGACGGACGAGCGGGCGCTCAGGACGAGGACGGGCGTCGTCCGGCGCCCCTCTCGAAGGGCCTTCAGCACCTCGAGCCCCGGGAGGCCGGGGAGCATGAGGTCGAGGACGATCGCGTCGTACTCGCCCTCCAGCGCCCGCGCGAGGCCCTCGCGCCCGTCCGAAGCGCCGTCCGCCCCGAACCCCGATTCCTTGAGGCCCTTCCGGACGCTCTCGAGGAGCTTCACGTCGTCCTCGATGACGAGAACCCTCATTCCCTGTCCTCCGGCCGGGAGAGTCGCACGCAATGGAGAGACTAATCCGCCTCTAATGTTTCGTCCGTAGCCTCGTTCCCGGGAGAGCCGCCCGGCGGCCCGCCCTTCCTCAGAGGTGACGAATGCCCAGACGCCCCCGTCGCCGAACTCCGGCGCTCCTCACGGCCGTCCTCCTTCTGCTCCCCGTTCCCGCCGCCACCTCCGAGGTCCTTTCCGAGGCCGAGGCCGGCCGCCTCGTGACGGAGGCCCTCGAGCGCAACCCCGAGCTCCGCGCCGCCCGCGATGCGGCGGCCGCCGCCGTGGAGCGCGTCCGCCCGGCGGGCGCGCTCCCCGACCCGATGTTCTCCCTGTCGTACGAGAACGACGGCGCCTCGCCGTCCCTCGGCGAGATGGAGATGACGCGCCTCGCGCTCATGGTCGAGCAGCAGATCCCCTTCCCGGGGAAGCTCCGGCTCGCCGAGGAGATCGCCCGCAAGGACGCGGAGCGCGCGGCGACCGGCCCCGACCGGACCGTCCTGGCGCTTTCGGCTGCCGTGAAGCGCGCCTACGCCCTCCTCCTCGAGGCCCGCGAGAACCTCGCGATCGTCGACGAGCAGATCGGGACGTTCACCGGGATCGAGGAGGTCACCCGGGCGCGCTACGCCTCCGGGCTGGCCACGCAGCAGGACGTCCTCCGGGCCCAGGCCGAGAAGACGCGGCTCGCGCAGCAGCGGGAGTCGGATCGCGCCGCGGAGGAGACCTCCCTCTCCGAGCTTCGCGAGCTCCTCTTCGTTCCCGCGGGAACGCCCGTGCCGACCGAGGCACGCCTCGTCCCTGGCCGGTTGCCGACCCTGCCCTCCGCGGAGGAGACCCTGAGGACGGCCCTCGCGGCGACGCCGGAGCTGCGCGAAGCGGCCCTGGCGAAGGAACGGGGTCAGCTCGGAACCGACCTGGCGCGCCGAAACCTGAAGCCCGACTTCGTCGCCTCGGCCGCGTACATGAACCGGGGCGGCCTCCCCCTCATGTGGTCCGCCAGCATCGGCGTCACCGTCCCGCTCTGGGGCGGGAGAAAGCAGCGGCCCCTCATCGCCGAAGCCGAGCGGCTCGCGTCGTCGGCCACCGCCACGGAGGAGTCCCTGAGGCGCCGCATCGAGGCTCTGACCCAGGAGCGGCTCGTCCGCCTGAGCCAGATCACCCGGCAGGCGGTGCTCGACTCCGAGGGAGTCCTCGTCCAGGATCGGCTCTCGGTCGACGCGGCCCTCGCGAGCTACCGCACGGGATCGGTCCCGTTCGTCACCGTCCTCGAGGCGCTCGGAACGTACTTCTCCGACCGCCGGGCGGCCGTCGGCCGTCTCGCCGGCCTCCTCCGCGCCCGTGCAGACCTCGACGAGCTCTCCCTGGCGCGCTCCGCGGAGGGGATGCCGGCGGCGAGAACCGCCGCCCCGGCGGGCGGCTCGGCCTCCCTCTCGAAGATGTAGGAAGAGATGAAGATGAAACGGACGCTCGCCCTCTGCCTCGTCGCCGGCCTCGCGATCGCCGCCGGCGCCGTCACGCTCTCCACCGGCTGCACGAAGAGCGACCCGGCCGCCGCGAAGGGCCAGAAGGAACAAATGGCCCCGCGGCACCAGTGCCCCATGCACCCCGAGATCGTGAAGGACGGATCCGGCGACTGCCCGATCTGCGGCATGAAGCTCGTGCCGATCGAGGAGATCGGGAAGGGAGCGGACGCCTCCCCCGCGACGGAGGAGACCGGGACGCCCGGCACCCCGGGCCTCGTGCCGATCACGATCGACGCCACGAAACGCCAGCTCCTCGGACTCACGACCATCGTGGTGAAGCGGGCTTCCTTCGAAACCTCCATCCGGACGACGGGACGCGTCGCCTGGGACGAGCGGAGAGTCCACCACGTCCACACGCGCTACGAGGCCTACGTCGAGGAGATCGAGGCCGACTACACCGGCAAGTACGTCCGGAAGGGCGAGGTCCTGGTGAAGGTCTACAGCCCGGAGCTCTACGCGACCCAGAAGGAGTACCTGCTGGCGCTCGCGGCCGCCCGGTCGACCGCCGGGTCGGCGCTGCCGTCCGTCGCCCGGGGCGGGCGGGACCTCGTCGCCGCCGCCCGGGAGCGGCTCCTCCTCTGGGACATCAGCCCCGCGGACATCGACGCCCTCGAGCGGCGCGGGGAGCCGACCCGGACCCTGAACATCTACGCTCCCATCTCCGGGTTCGTCACGAGCCGCACGGCGTACCACGGGATGAAGGTCATGCCCGCCGACACGCTCTTCGACATCGTCGACCTCTCGGCTCTCTGGGTGATCGCCGACGTCTACGAGTACGAGCTGCCCCGTCTCTCGCTCGGGCAGGCGGCGACGATGACGCTGTCGTACTGGCCCGGGCGCTCCTGGACCGGTCGCGTCACGTACGTCGCCCCGGCCGTGGACGAGGCGACGCGCACCGTGAAGGTCCGGCTCGAGGTCGCCAATCCGAAGGGAGAGCTCAAGCCCGAGATGTTCGCCTCCGTCACGATCCACGGGCGTTCGCGCGACGTCCTCGTCGTCCCCGACGACGTCCTGATCGACAGCGGCGAGCGGAAGGTCGTCTTCCTCTCACCGGGAGAGGGGCAGCTCGTTCCGCGCGAGATCTCCGTCGGCGACCAGTCCGACGGCGTCGTCGAGGTGACGGCGGGCCTCTCGGAAGGAGACGTCGTCGCCCGCGGGGCGAGCTTCCTCGTCGACTCCGAGTCGCGCCTCAAGTCCGCCCTCTCCGCGATGGGCGCCGACCCCGCCCCGATGGGCGCAAAGGCCCCGCCCGCCGCTCCGGCCGCGGGCTCCGCCGCCCCGCCGCCCGCGGGCCACGTCCACTGAGGCCGGGCGCCATGAGTCACGCGAGCCCCGAAGAGGGCCGGGACCTCGGGGTGATCCAGCGGATCATCCGTTTCTCGGCAGAGAACAAGTACCTCGTCCTCTCCCTCTACGCCGTCGTGATCCTGATCGCCGTCTGGGTCGTGAAGCGGACGCCCCTCGACGCGATCCCCGACCAGTCCGACACGCAGGTCATCATCTACTCGAAGTGGGACCGGAGCCCCGACATCCTCGAGGACCAGGTCACCTACCCGATCGTGACGGCCCTCCTCGGCGCCCCGAAGGTCAAGACGATCCGCGGCGCCTCCGACTTCGGCTTCTCCTACGTTTACGTCATCTTCGAGGACGGCACCGACCTCTACTGGGCACGCTCGCGCGTCCTCGAGTACCTCTCCAAGATCCAGGGGAGCCTCCCGCAGGGGGTGAAGACCGAGATCGGCTCCGACGCGACGAGCGTCGGCTGGGTCTTCCAGTACGCCCTCGTGGACGAGTCGGGTGCGAACAGCACCGCCGACCTGCGGTCGTACCAGGACTGGTTCCTGAAGTACGCCGTCCAGTCCGTGCCGGGCGTCGCCGAGGTCGCGACGGTCGGCGGGTCGCAGAAGCAGTACCAGGTGACCGTCGACCCGAACGTCCTCTCCGCCTACGGCGTGCCGCTCTCGCGCGTCGCAGAGGCGATCCGGATGAGCAACGAGGAGGTCGGCGGGCGGGTCATCGAGTTCTCGGGCCGCGAGTACATGGTCCGCGGGCGCGGCTACCTGAAGTCGGTGAAGGACATCGAGCAGATCGTCCTGAAGACGAACGAGCGGGGCACTCCGCTCACGGTCGGAGACGTCGGCCGCGTCTCGCTCGGACCCGAGATCCGCCGGGGCGTCGCCGACCTCGACGGAAAGGGGGACGTCGTCGGCGGCATCGTCGTCATGCGCAGCGGCGAGAACGCCCTCCACGTCATCGAGCGGGTGAAGCAGAAGCTGAAGGACATCGAGCCGTCGCTCCCGAAGGGGGTGAAGGTCGTCACGACCTACGACCGCTCGGACCTCATCCAGCGCTCCGTCGAAACGCTGAAGGGGAAGCTGATCGAGGAGATCGTCGTCGTCTCGATCATCATCCTGATCTTCCTCTGGCACGTCCCGAGCGCGATCGTCCCGATCCTGACGATCCCGATCTCGGTCGTCCTCGCGTTCATCCCGTTCGGGCAGCTCGGGCTGACGATCAACATCATGTCCCTCGCGGGGATCGCCATCTCGATCGGCGTCCTCGTCGACGGCGCGATCGTCGAGGTCGAGAACGCCTACAAGAAGCTCCAGCTCTGGAACGACGGGGGGCGTCCGGGCGACTTCCACAAGGTGCGCCTGGAGGCGCTCATGGAGGTCGGCCCGTCCGTCTTCTTCTCCCTCCTCGTCATCGCGGTCGCCTTCCTCCCCGTCTTCACCCTCGTCGACCAGGAGGGGCGCCTCTTCAAGCCGCTCGCCTACTCGAAGAACCTCGCGATGGCGATCGCCGCGTTCCTCGCGATCACCCTCGACCCCGCCATGCGGATGCTCTTCGCGCGGATGGACTTCTTCCACTTCCGGCCGAGGTGGCTCGCCTGGGTCGTCAACCAGGTCACCGTCGGGAAGTACTACGCCGAGGAGAAGCACCCCGTCTCGAGGATTCTCCACAGGATCTACGAGCCGCCCTGCCGGCTGGTGCTGAAGCACCCGAAGGCGACGATCGCCGCCGCCCTCCTCGCGATGCTCGCGACCGTGCCGGTCTTCCTGAAGCTCGGCTCCGAGTTCATGCCGCCCCTCTACGAGGGGAGCATCCTCTACATGCCGACGACGCTGCCCGGCATCTCCGTCACGGAGGCCGAGCGGCTCCTCCAGACGCAGGACCGGATCCTGAAATCGTTCCCCGAGGTCGAGCGGGTCTTCGGCAAGGCGGGCCGCGCCGACAGCGCGACCGACCCCGCCCCCTTCTCGATGATGGAGACGACCGTCATCCTGAAGCCCGAGGGCGAGTGGCGCCCGCGCGAACGCTGGTACTCCTCCTGGGCGCCGGAGTGGCTCGCGTCCGCCTTCCGCCCCTTCTGGCGAGACAGGATCTCCCACGACGAGCTCGTCGACGAGATGGACCGGGCGATGAAGATCCCCGGGACGACGAACGCCTGGACGATGCCGATCAAGGCCCGGATCGACATGCTCTCGACCGGCATCCGGACGCCGATCGGGATCAAGGTCTTCGGCTCGGACCTCGGCGAGATCGAGCGGATCGGCAAGGAGATCGAGACGGCCGTCCGGGCCGTCCCGGCGACGCGATCCGCTTTTGCCGAGCGGGTCGCCGGGGGCTACTTCATCGACTTCGACCTCAAGCGCGACCAGCTCGCCCGCTACGGCCTCACCGTGGACGACGCGAACATGGTCATCATGACGGCGATCGGCGGCGAGCCGATCACGACCGTCATCAAGGGGCGCGAGCGCTATACCGTCTCGCTCCGCTATCCCCGAGAGCTCCGCGAGGACCTGACGCGCCTCGAGCGGGTCCTCGTTCCGACGATGACGGGAGCGCAGGTCCCGATGGGCCAGCTCGCCGACATCCGGCTCGTCCAGGGCCCCTCGATGATCCGCAACGAGAACGGGCTCCTCTCGGGGTACGTCTACGTCGACTTCGACACCGGCAAGGAGGACGTCGGCGGCTTCGTTACGGAGGCGAAGAAGGCCGTCGCCGAGAGGGTTACCCTCCCGTCCGGATACACGCTGGTCTGGAGCGGCCAGTTCGAGAACATGATCCGCGTGAGGGAGCGGCTGAAGATCGTCATCCCGATCACGCTCGTCCTCATTTGGCTCCTCATGTACATGAACACGAAGTCGACGATGAAGACGATGATCGTCCTCCTCGCCGTCCCGTTCTCGATCATCGGGGCCGTCTGGTTCCTCTGGTTCCTGGGCTACAACATGTCGATCGCCGTCTGGGTCGGGATCATCGCCCTCATGGGCCTCGACGCGGAGACCGGCATCTTCATGCTCCTCTTCCTCGACCTCTCGTACGACGAGGCGAAGGCGAAGGGGCTCCTCAGGAACCGTGCCGACCTGGTCGAAGCGATTATTCACGGCGCCGTCAAGCGGATCCGGCCGAAGGCGATGACCGTCTTTGCCGCGATGCTCGGACTGATGCCGATCATGTGGTCGGTCGGGGCGGGCTCCGACGTCATGAAGAGGATCGCCGCCCCGATGATCGGGGGGCTCGTGACCTCGTTCGCGCTCGAGCTCCTCGTCTACCCCGCGATCTACCTGCTCTGGCGGCAGCGCCAGCTCCCCGGACCCGACGCCCCGCTCGGCAAGTTCGAACCGCAGGAGCTTCGACAGGGGTGAGGCCGCCTGGACCTTTCCGGATGGCCGGCACGCTCGACGTCCGCCACGCCGAGGCCGTGGGAAACGCATGATCCGGGCGCGGAGGTTACTTGTGCCTCGTATCCTTCGATGATAGAAATCAACGACAGATTCGTTTCGCTCTGATCACAACCTCGATGGAGGCATCTGATGAATCGGTTCCTGAAATCGCTCGGGCTCCTTGCGGTCGCGCTGCTTTTCGCCTCGCAGGCGGGCGCGCAGGTCTTCTATACCAACGGCAACCTGGGCACCGGGGCCACCTCTGAGAGCGGGGTCGCCGCGCCGGCCGGGTTCAGTTGGTCCGAGGTCCAGCACAACACGGGGAACACGACGGAAGCCAATACGACCCTTGGATTCGGCGGGACCCAGGGCTCGAACCGGCTCGCCGACGATTTCACCGTGCCCGCGGGAACGGGTTGGACGGTGACATCGGTCAACCTGTACTCGTATCAGACGGGCGTGACGGGGCCACCGTCGCCATTCACGGCCTACACTCTCCAGATCTGGGGTCCCTGCGCTGCTGGCCTCCGGCCGGGTGACGTCGGCTGCACGACGATCGCCTTCGGCGACACGACCACGAATCGGATGGCCTCGACTACGGACTCAACCTTGTTGCGGATCAGCAACAGCACCGTCCCCCCCCCCGGGACCGCCCCGGGAACCACCCGGAGGATCTACCGGAACAACGTGACGGTCGGCACGCTGCTGGCGCCGGGAATCTACTGGCTCGACTGGGCTTCGACGGTCACTGGAGCCGGAGCTCACTTCGACCCGCCCTCGACCATCCCGGGAAGCCGGGGAGGCGGGAATGGTCGCCAGTTCACGGTTGCGGCAGGAACCTGGGCGGATGCGCTCGACAGCGGAAACCCGACCACGGCGCCCGATGTCATTCAGGATTTCCCGTTCGAGATCCTGGGGACGTCGCCGGTCGAGCTGCTCAAATTCAGCATCGACTAGGCGAGAAGACTCCCGCCCGGAAAGCCCCTGGAGGCTCACGGCACCGCCGTGAGCCTGAGTGCGGCAGCCGTTTCCCGCAACCTGGTCCGCGAAATGGCTCGCCCCGGTCCGGGCCGGAGCCTCGCCGCTCCGGCCCGGACCGGATCAGAAGCGGTACGTCACTCCCGCCGTCAGCTCCGAGCTGGAGTACCAGTTCGTCGTGAAGATGAGGCACTCCTCCTCGTTGCACGGGAGCGTCCCGATCCTCGTCTTCCCGTCCCGCCAGCGCCAGCGGCCGTCGAGCCGAAGACCCAGGTGCGGCGTCAGGAAGAACCGGACGCCGGCTGCCGCATTCAAGGCGAATCGCGTTTCCGACTCCGAGAGAGTCCCGATCGCCGGCGCGATCCTCATTCCCCCGGCGCCCAGGCCGAGGTAGCCCCGCGCCGCCTTGCGGCCGAAGTCGTAGAAGGCGTTCAGCTCGTAGGCGTCGGTCTTCACGTCTCCGATCTTTTCGTACGAGGCCTCCACCGAAGGGTCGCGGGACAGGAGATCGGTCGAGGCGTGCGTCCAGCCGGCCTCGAGCCGGAAGGACGGGCCGACGGCGTAGCCGAGCCTCACCCCGGCCAGGCCCGAGTTGGCGATCCGGATCTCCTCGGTGGGGTGCGTCTGGACCCGGCTGCCGAAGCCCGCGCCGTAGACGAGAGTCACCTCGAAGGGCCCGGCCTCCTCTGCGGCCGCGGGGAGGGAGAGAAGGAGGGCGGCGGCGAGGCCGGCCGCGCGACGGAAGATTCGCTGTCCGTTCATCGTCATCTCTCTAGCGGAAGGTCACGGTCCCGAAGACCCGGACGGCGGTCCTGGATTTGTCGATCGACGGGAGGATGTCGTAGGACGTCATGCGGTTGATCCAGCTCCACTCCGCGCCGACCGAGTAACGGCCGCCGAGGAGCGGAACGCGGGCTTCCGCAGCGAAGGAGTGGACGCGGCTGCCGTCGCTGACGCCGTCGAGCGTCGACTGCCAGAAGAGGCCCCAGGAGAGCTTCACGAGGTCGATCTCGTGGCGGCGGAACCGGGCCGCGGCGTGGAGACCCGCGGAGGGGCCGTAGTCGAAGCTCCGGCCGAAGATCAGCGTCGCCAGGTCGAGGTAGTCGACCTCCAGCGCGGCGAGGGGAGCGGCCGAGATCCCGGCCTCGGTGCGCAGCTCGACATCGTGAGCGAGCGGCAGGAGGAGCTGGTGGTCGAGATCGAACGACTCCGCCCCGAAGGCGACCGGCGCGTTGTCGTAGTAGTTGAAGTGGAGGAGGAGGGCGAGCCGCTGCTTCGACTTCCCGCCGCCGCCAAGGGCCCGGCTCGTGAGGACGCCGCGGCTCTCCGCGCGGGAGATGAACGCCGAGGCCGGGTAGGTCAGGGTCAGCGCCACGTCGAAGTACTCGTAGGGAGTGTGGTGCTCGCCGTCGAACGGGTCTCCGTAGCGGGCGCGGAACTCGGCCCCCCCCTGGTTGTTGTTCTCGTCGCCGACGAGCGACCCGACGCGGGTGCGGAAGAAGGCTTCGAGATTGACGACGAACCGTGTGGGGACGCGGTCAGGGGGGTTCTCGTAATACTTGTTCAGCTCCCCGTTCAGGAGCCTCGTGAAGGTTCCGGCCGGGTCCAGGGCGGCGGCGCCGAGCTCCCGCCAGAAGCGGGACGAGCCCCGGGCGGTGTTGTCACGGACCAGGGTGGCGAGCCGATGGAACACCTCGCCCTTGTCCATGCCGCCGAGCGTGGTGTTGACGAGGTCGTTGAAGGCCGGCGGCTCCGACTCCATCCCCACTTCCCACGCGAAGCTGCCGAGGAAGGCGAAGGCGCCCGACTCCCAGAACGAGTATCCGTTCGAGCGCGCCGCGTTGAAGAAGAGGCTGCCGTGAAAGGGGTGCGACGACTGGTCGGTGTGGAAGGAGTCCCGGTCGTAGGTGAACCCCGTCTCGAGGTTCTGCCGGACCGTGTCCACCGAGATGTAGGCGAACTCCGACTTGTTCAGGTACCGGTTCACCGTCCAGGGGAGCGCCTCCAGGAGGACCACCGTTCCGGCTGCGAAGCCCAGCCGCCGCTCCTTCGCGACCCAGGGAGCGGGGGCCGCGGCGCCGGTTTCAGCGGCCGGGTTCTTCGGTCCCGGCGCGGCGTCGGAGACGAGCTCGGAGAGCACGTCGTCTCCCGGAAGCCCGGCCAGCGTCAGCCGTGGGGCCGGCAGGGCGCCCTGAAGGAGCTGCCCCTCGGCGATCGCTTCCGTTTCGACCCCGTCCGCGGCCGGGGCGGATCCTGCCCCGAATGCCGTCACCGCCAGGGCGACCACTCCTATCACTCTCCATCCGTTCTTCACGTGCTCCTCCGGTCTTCCCGTTTGACCGGCGGGATTCTAAGGTAAGGAAAAGGAGCACACGGTCCTACGGTCGAGGTGGCTCAGATCCGTACCGCGAGAGGTACGCGGCCACCGCCTGCTCGATCGTGGGGAAGAAGTTCCCCGCTCCGAGCTTCGCGAAAAGGCCGTACTTCTTCAGGCGGTCCTTCACCGGACCTTTCATCTCGGCGAAACAGATCTCGATGCCGGCTTCCTCGAGCTCCTGATCCAGCGCGGCCAGCTCGTCGGCGGCCGTGGTGTCGATGTCGGTCACGGGCTCGGCGGCCACGACGACCCATTTCGTCGGCGTCGGCGCCAGGGCGACCGCACGCAGGACGTGCGCGTGGAACGTTTCGGCGTTGGCGAAGAAGAGGGGCGCGTCCCACCGGAAGAGGACGAGACCGGGGATTCTTCTGCCTTCGGGGTGACGGGAGACGTCGTGGTAACCCTCGATCCCCTCGACACACCCCAGCACGGCGTCGTAGGGGCGCCACGCGCGCCAGACGAAGTCGGCGAGCGCGAGGCCGACGGCGATGAAGATCCCCTCGATGACGCCGAAGAGCGCCACGCCGAGGAAGCAGACGATCGACAGCACGAACTCCCCGGGCCGCAGCCGCCAGAGACGCAGGACGCCGGAGATCTCGACGAGCCCGAGGCAGGCGGAGATGACGACGGCGCCGAGGACCGCGTGCGGCAGGTCCGAAAGGAGCCTCGGCCCGAAGACGAGGAGGAGCGCGATGCAGGCGGCGCCGACGACGCCCGTGAGCTGCGTCTTCGCCCCCGCCGCCTCGGCCACCGGCGTCCGCGACGAGCTGCTGGTGATGGCGAAGCCCTGGAAGAAGCCCGTCGCCACGTTGGCGGCGCCGAGGGCGATCAGCTCCTGGTTGGCGTCGACCTCGTAGCGGCCGCGCAGCGCGAAGGTGCGGGAGAGGACGCTCATGTCGGCGAAGGAGACGAGGGCGATCGCAAGGGCGTTCAGGAAGAGGAAGCGGACGTCGGCCAGGGAGACGGCCGGTATCTGGAAGGCCGGCAGGCCCTGCGGCAGGGGGCCGACGACGGAGACCCCGTACGCCGCCGCTAGGCTCAAGGCGGACGAGACGATCGTCGCGCCGACGACCGCGACGAGCGCTCCAGGGACCTTCGGCAACCACCTCCTGAACCCCAGGATCACGACGAGGCTCGCCAGGCCGAGGGCGAGCGCCGTTTCGACGGTCTGGCCGCTGCGGATCCCCTCGACCAGGCCCGCCCCCTTCTGCAGGAGGCTCTCCCCGCCGACCTTGAACCCGAAGACCTTCGGGAGCTGGCCGACGAGGACGGTGAGCGCGATCCCGTTGAGGTACCCGTACCGGACCGGCTTCGAGAGGAGGTCGGTGATGAAGCCGAGCCGGGCGAGGCCGCCCGCCATGCAGAGGACGCCCGTCAGGACGGCGAGGAGCCCGGCGAGCGCGACCGCCCGCTGCGGGTTCCCGGCGGCGTGCGGCAGGACCGCCGCCGCGATGAAGGCGGCCAGCGCCGAGTCTGGCCCGAGAACGAGGATCCGGCTCGGGCCGAAGACCGCGTACGCCAGGAGCGGGACGATGGTGGCGTAGAGCCCGTAGATGGCGGGCAGGCCCGCGGCCTCCGCGTAGCCCATCCCGACGGGGACGAGGATCGCCGTCAGGACGAGGCCGGCGACGAGGTCGCTGACGAGCCACGCGCGCTCGTACGTGCGCAGCACCGCCAGGATGGGGATCCAGCGCCCCGGGCCCTGCGGGGCGGCCCGCCTCGCGAAGGGGTTGCCGGCGGGGGTCGCGCCGCCCGAGGTCGATCGCTCGTCCATCCTCTCGCCTCCCTCGGGAACCGGCTAGGACTCCGGGCGCGCCTGGTCGCGCCGCTCCAGCCACCGGAGCAGGTAGTAGCTCGAGCCTCCGATCACGGCCATTCCGAGGAAGAAGAGCGGGTAGGCGAGCTTCCAGTTGAGGGGCCCGGTCATCATGCTCCATTCGGACATGCCGCCGATTCCCGCCAGGAGAGTCATTGGCATGAAGACCGTCGTGATGAGCGTGAGCCTGCGGACGCTGCTGTTCGTGCGGTTCGCGACCCTGGCCATCCGGTTGTTCGTGAGCGACAGGTGCATCTCCATCAGGCTGGTCAGGATGTCGCGGTTCATCTCGCTGAACTCGAAGAACTTCGTCAGGTGGTCGTAGATGTCGCGGAAGTGGTAGATGGCCGGCTCGGTGATGTACGGCGAGTCCTTGCGGCAGACCTTGACGAGGATCTCGCGCTCGTGGAAGAGACTCTTGCGAAGCAGCAGGAGCGAACGCCGGAGGCGCACGAGCACCTCGAGCCGAAACTCGGTCGTATCCCTGAGCAGCTCCTCCTCGGCCGCCTCGATGTCGTCCTCCATCGCCTCGATCGCGTCGAGCTTGCCGTCTACCGTCTGATCGAGGAGGACGTGGAGCAGAAAGTCGGGACCTTTCTCCACCGTCCCGCTCTCGGCACCCACCATCGCTTCGGCCTTCTCGAACGCGCCCCCGTCGCCCCCGTTACGGCCGCTCACGGTGACGAGGAAGTTCTTCCCGAACAGGAAGTCCACCTCTTCGACGACCAGCTCCCTGTCGAGGTACCGGAAGCGGTTGAAGAGGATGAAGGTGTGGCCCGGGTAGTCCTCGATCTTGGGAATCTGCTCCTCGTCCAGGCAGTCCTCGACGGCGAGCGGATGAATGCCCAGCGGCCCGGCGATGGCATCCAGCTCCTCCCTGGTCGGGTCCCGGAGGTCCATCCAGACGTAGCCGCCCTGCTCTCGGGCGCCGAGGGCCTCATCCGATCCGGCGAGGCGCCGGAGCCCCGTGCCGGACCCGACGTGAAAGAAGCCGCTTCCCGACAAGGCCACCTCCGTGCGCGAGCCTTTCCCGCGCGGCCAGCAGATCCTCCTCTCGTCAGGAGACCCGGATGAGGACGACGGTTATGTTGTCGTCTCCGCCGTTCTCGTTGGCAAGCGCCACGAGGGCGTCTCCGGTGGCCTCGAGGTCTTCCCGCGCGAGGTAGACGTGCAGGTCCGCGATGCCCACCATTCCGCTCAGCCCGTCGGTGCAGAGGAGGAGCGTGTCCCCCGGGACGAGGTCGATCCCGTCGAGGGCGACCTCCACCTTTTCCTTCAGTCCGATGGCCTGCACCAGGACATGGCGGAACGGGGACTTCATCGCTTCCTCTTCCGTCATGACCCCGGAAGCGACGAGCTGCCCGGCGATCGACTGATCCCGGGTGATCTGCTCGAGCCGCCCGCCGCGCGCGAAGTACGCCCTCGAGTCGCCGACGTGCGCGATGAGGACCCGTTCGCCGCAGACGATTGCGGCGGTGAGCGTCGTCCCCATCCCCGACAGCTTCGGGTGGAGAAGCGATTCGGACCAGACCCGCCGGTTCACCGCCTCCACGGCTCTTTCGAAGAGCTCGACGCGGGGACAGGCGTTGGAGAGCCCCTGCATCTCGAGCTCGAGGGTCTCGAGCGCCAGCGAGCTCGCGACCTCTCCCGCGTTGTGCCCTCCCAGCCCGTCGCAGACCGCGAAGAGGACGCCGCGCGGGCCGACGGGCTGATCGACGACGACGGCCGGCTCGAAGATCGCCTCCCGCGTAAGGTCGCGGATGACGAACCCGTCCTCGTTGCCGGCGCGGCAGAGACCGGGGTCGGTCGTGCCGTAGGCGGAGAGCTTCACTCCGCGAACTCTACTCCGGTGCCCCCCCGGGTGCTTCCATCTCAGAGACGGGTGCTCAGAGACGGTTGAGGATCTGGTCGAGGTCCCGGAGGAAAAGCTCCGCCGAAGCGTAGCGCTCATTCTTGCTCTTGGCGGTCAGCTCCAGGAGGAGGCCGTAGACCTCCGGCAGGATGCCGAGTTCCGGCGGGAGCGGCGGCAGGGGCTCGTACGCGTGCTTGTGGAGCAGCTCGAAGGGGGTCGGCGCGCTGTGCGGCAGGACCCCAGCGAGCATCCGGAAGAGGATGACGCCGAGGCTGTAGAGGTCCGACTGCGGGCCGACCTCGGAGGGCACGAGCGACTCGGGCGCGCTGTAGTGGGGGGTGCCGAGGTAGACGTCGGTGGCCGTGAGCCCGGCGACGTCCATCCTGCGCGCGATGCCATAGTCCATCACCTTGACCTCGCCATCGGGAAGGACCATCACGTTCTCGGGCTTGAGGTCGCGGTGGACGATCCCCTTCAGGTGTGCGTAGTCGAGCGCCAGGGCGATTCCGCGCGAGATCTGAAGGGCGCGGGCGAGGGGCAGTCGCGACTCCTTCCGGAGAACCCGCTCGAGGGTGGTCCCCGGGACGAGCTCCATCGCGATGAAGGGGCGCTCGTCGTGCTCGCCGGCCTCGTAGACCCGGACGATGTTGGGATGCCGGAGCAGCGCTCCGAGCGCTCCCTCCCTGAGGAACCGCTCGACGAACTCCGGCTCCTCGAGGATGTGCTCGTGCGGGACCTTGAGGGCGACCGGGAAGCCGTCCCGAAGGCGCCGGGCGACGAAGGTCGTCCCCATTCCTCCCCGTCCCAGGATTCCTTCCAGCTCATAGGCGCCGAATCGCGTGTCGGTCCCTTCCCGCAGCGGACGCACCCCTGCAGCGGTCGACGCGGAACCGGCGCGGCGCCCTGAAGGCGAGGAGCCGGTCTCGACGGAGAGCAGGCTCGTCGCCCGGCTCTGCTCCTCCTCCGTCCCCGCCCCCGGGGACGGGATGGCCGACCCCGAGGAGATCTCGTTCCCGGCCGGTACCGGCGAAGGGCGCCGGCGATCCCGGATCACCAGGGCCGCACGGGTCGCGACGAGAACGAGAAGAGCGAGCGCCGAGGCGAGGAGCGCCATCGCGCCGTAGTTCACGGACCCCTCCGGACGCCCCTCACTCCCGGCCGGAGCCGTGGCGTCCGGAGGCGGGAGCGAGCCCGGCCGCGGCTCCGCTGGCCGGACGGGGGCCCCGGCGTCCCCGCCAGGCTCCCCCAGGGTGGCGGACCGGGGAGTCGGCTCGACCGCCTTCCCGACCGGGATTCGGTCGGGCGTCGGAAGTGCTGCCGTCGGCGGCCCGGGCCGGACGGCCGGACGCCCCGAGGCCTGCTGCGGGTCCGCATCCGCCCGCGGAGCAGGGAGCACCGGCGCGACGGACGGGACTCCGGTCGCCGGGGCCGATCCCTGGGGAAGAACGTGAGGAGGCGTCTCGGCGGGAGCCGTTCGTTCGGGCCGGGTCGGCGCGGCCGCGGGCGGTTCGACGGGAGCTTCGACGGCCCTCGCGGCGGCGCTCGCGCGAAGCCGGGCCGCCTCGATCTCCGCGGCCAGGGCCGCGACCTCGGCGGCGGGACTGACGTCCGCCGCCCTCGAGGCCTGGAGGAGTCGCCGGGCCTCGTCGAGATGGCCGAGGTGAAACGACGCCCGCGCCAGGTGGAGCGCCGGGTCGTACGGCTCGATGAAGTTGAGACCGTAGGACTTCACCCGCCGGCCCGGCGCCGGACGGAGCTCGGAGGCTCGGAGGAAGTTCTCCCGGGCTTCCTTCCAGTTCCCCTCCTTCTCGCGGGCCAGGCCATTCTGGTAGGCCTCGTAGAAGGTCGTGTCGGCACGCGCAACGCCGCCGCAGCAGGCCAGGGCGGCGAGGACGACGACGAGGAGGCGGACCGGGCGGAAGCTCATTCCGTTTCAGGACTTCGGCTTGGAGGGTCCGACGAAGATCTCGTGGAGCGCGCGGGAGGGAGCCGAGCCGGACGGAATCTGGACGATGAGCGAGACGAAGGCCGCCCAGTCCGTTCGCGTCAGGTCCCCCCGCGAGGTGGCACGCAGGTTCCCCGAAGCGATCTCGTCGGCCTCCAGAAACCGGGAGACCTGGGCGCTCGCGGTGGAGTACCGGAGGGACGCGTCGATCGCCCACCAGCCGGCCTTGACGCCCGTCCCGAACGAGAGCCCCGTCCGGACGACCCGGTCCCCGGTCACCGCGTCCGTCGCGGGCTGCGGCTCGCGAAACCAGCCGGCCCGGACCGGCACGACGGTCTTCCCGACGAAGAAGAGGTACTCCGCCCCGGCGTGCCAGTCGTCGCTCGTCCCCGCGTTCGTCTCTTCGGGCGGCTTCAAGTCGAAGAAGTTGACGTGCCCCACGCCCGGAACGTCGAAGACCATCTTCGACCAGTCGGTCCGGCCCCAGTCGGCCGCCAGGACGAGCGTGTCGGTCGGCTTGATCGCGACGCCGACGTTCAGCGTGCCGGGCCAGTGGAGCTTCGTCGCCGTCGGGGGAAGCGGATTGAGCGGCGTCTGGATGTTCGTCTCGAGAGCGGCGTCGAACTCGTAGTCGGCGTCGAAGGGAGTCCGATAGCGGACGCCGACGTTGAAGGCCGGGTAGGTCAGCAGGAGGCCGAGGTCGACGTTCCAGCCGGTGAGGCGGTTCGACTGGGAGTAGGTAAAGGTTTCCCGCTCGCTTCCGGCGACGACCGACTGCTCGGAGTTCGTGCTGGCCATCTCCCAGTCGCCGTCCCACCGGTTTACGGTGACGCCCAGGAGCGTCCGTTCCGTCGGCTGGAAGGCGACCGACCCCGAGTAGAGCCGGATCGAACCGCTCTGGAAGCTCGACTGCTCGAGCAGGAAGAGGGGATTCCCCGCGGCGTCCACCTCCTCGAACTGACGGGTCCCTTCGTAGGTGAAGTCGACGAGCCGCTGAGTCGACAGCTCGAGGGCGAATCGCTTCGAGAAGAGCTCGAACGGCACCGTGACGGACGCGAAGTTGAAAGCGGTGTGGTCGAACTCGACGGTCGTGTCCGAGAGGCCGAGGACCGGGACCTGGTCGTAGGAGAGGAAGCTCCGGTATTCGTCCCTGTGGCGCGTGAAGTCGACGACGGCCGACGCCTCGGGGACGAGGAGCTGGGCGAGGCCGGCCGGGTTGAACGACGCCGCGGTGGCGTCGTCGGCGAGGGCCGTGAAGGCTCCCCCCATTCCGGCCGCGCGGGCCCCGGCGCCGACGAGGGTGAACGACGTCTGCGCCTGCTCCGAGACGATCAGTCCGAAGGGAAGGCTGCCCGACTGCCCTTCCGCCCGAAGGGCGAACGACCCGAGAGCGAGCACGAGGAGGCCCTTCCGCCCCAGGCGTCGCGCGAAGACGATCCTCGATCCCAGGCTCAATCCAGGTCCCTCCCGTTTCTCCCGCCCCGGTGCACCCGGCACCCCGGCCCGCACCCCGATGAAGAGTCCGCCCGATTCTACGTCCCGGGTTTCCGCGGCCCGGCTCCCGGGAATCGACCGCGGCGCCGCTCGGGTCCTCCGCTGCGGATCTGCTGTTTCGCAATCATCGGTGGGACAATTCCCGGTGGCAGGTCCCGCCCCTCGGCATTCCTTCGGGAGCCCTTCCCGTTCGGGATGGGATTGGAAGCGAAAGGAAAAGAGGACGAGATGAAACGAACCGCCCGGCGCCTCGCGTGTCTCCTACCGCTCTCCTTCGCCGTCCTGACGACCGCCGGCGGTACGCTCGCCCAGGAGCCCTCGCCCGCGGCGCCCGCGCCGCCCGCAATCGCGGGCGTGAAGGCTCCCCAGCCGACCGTGCCGGAAGCCTTCACCATCGAGGGAGAGTTCGTCCGGGTGGCCTACAACAACGAGGGGTACGTCACCCTCGGGTACCGCATCGCGAACGGCTCCGTCGGCGAGGAGTGGATGTACCTCCAGACCGGCCTGACGCTCCGCCACGGGGTGAAGAGCCAGTCGATCCCGCGCGAGGCGTTCTCGGTCAAGACGCCCGACGGCAAGGTGATACCGCTCGCGACGCAGAAGGACTACTCGAACGCCTTCGGCCTTCCCGCCCTGAACGCGCGCGCCCGGGTCCAGAGGGACTCGCTCAACTACTTCCCCCCCGGCGTCACGTCCGCGGGGGCGTTCCAGTTCTTCGCCGACATGGGCAAGGTCGGCAGTCTCTCCTTCGACCAGGTCGAGGTGAACGACAACCGGGCCGCCTTCGGACGCCTCTTCTTCAAGATCCCCGGTGGCATCCAGACCGGTCAGCACTGGCTCGTGGTGAAGTTCGCCGGGAGCGAGGTGCAGGTCCCCTTCCGGATCCTCACCAAGGAAGAGGAGAAGCAGTTCCGGAAGTCGTGGGAGGAGATCAAGAAGGCGTTCGACGAGGCTCAGGGCCTGGGCAAGTAGCAGGCTTCCCCGGCGAGGTTCTGCCGCGAGGGCGGACTCGCGCCCATCCTGTTGACTCGAAAGGCGCCGGCGCATACCTTGGCCTGCTGGAGGGTCTCCATGAGCCATCCGCGCGCCGGCCTGCCCGCCGAGGCTGCTGACCTCGTCAACGTTCCCCGCCTCCTCGCCGCCTACTACACCGAGCGGCCGGACCCCGCCGAACGCGGGCAGCGCGTGGCGTTCGGAACCTCGGGGCACCGGGGCTCCTCCCTTCGCGACAGCTTCAACGAGGCACACATCCTCGCCACGACGCAGGCCATCTGCGAGTACAGGCTCGGCAACGGAGCAACGGGACCGCTCTTCCTCGGGCAGGATACCCACGCCCTCTCCGAGCCCGCGTTCCGGACGGCGCTCGAGGTGCTCGCGGCCAACGGCGTCGAGGTGCGCGTCGACGCGGCGGACCGCTACACGCCGACCCCCGTCATCTCCCACGCCGTCCTCGCGTGGAACCGCGATCACGAGGGTCCGCGCGCGGACGGGATCGTCATCTCGCCCTCCCACAACCCTCCCGAGGACGGCGGCTTCAAGTACAACCCGCCGCACGGCGGACCGGCCGACACCGACGCGACGAAGTGGATCGAGGACAGGGCCAACGCTCTCCTGGCAGCCGGGCTCGACGGCGTCCGAAGGGTCTCCTACTCCCGCGCGCGCACGGCCGCGACCACGACCCGCCACGACTACCTGACGACCTACGTCGACGACCTCGGCTCCGTCGTCGACCTCGAGGCGATCCGCTCCGCGGGCGTGCGGATCGGCGTCGACCCGCTCGGCGGGGCGGCCGTCGACTTCTGGCAGCGGATCGGCGATTGCTGGGGCCTCGACCTGACGGTCGTCAACCCACGGGTCGACCCCGCCTTCGGCTTCATGACGCTCGACTGGGACGGCCGGATCCGGATGGACTGCTCCTCCCCCTCGGCGATGGCCTCGCTCATCGCGATCCGAGACCGGTACCAGGTCGCGATCGGCAACGACGCGGACGCGGACCGCCACGGGATCGTCACCCCCGCGGGCCTCATGAACCCCAACCACTACCTCGCCGTCGCCATCCACTATCTGTTCGGCGCGCGGAGCGGCTGGCGAAAGGACGCCGGGATCGGAAAGACGCTCGTCAGCTCGAGCCTGATCGACCGCGTCGCCGCGGGGCTCGGCCGGCGGCTCGTCGAGGTGCCGGTCGGCTTCAAGTGGTTCGTCCCGGGGCTCCTCTCGGGCGACCTCGGCTTCGGCGGGGAGGAGAGCGCGGGCGCTTCGTTCCTCCGGCGCGACGGAACGACGTGGACCACCGACAAGGACGGGATGATCCTCGGCCTCCTCGCCGCCGAGATCACCGCGGTGCTCGGCAGGGACCCCGGCGTCGTCTACCGCGAGCTGACGGCCCGCTACGGGGAGCCGGTGTACGAGCGCGTCGACGCCCCCGCCACGCCCGCGCAGAAGGCGCGGCTCGGCAGGCTTTCTCCCGAGGACGTGAAGGCGAAGGAGCTGGCCGGCGCGCCGATCACCGCCGTCCTCACGAAGGCGCCCGGAAATGGGGCCGCGATCGGCGGGCTCAAGGTGGCGACGGCCGACGGCTGGTTTGCGGCCCGCCCGTCGGGAACCGAGGACGTCTACAAGATCTACGCCGAGAGCTTCCTCGGCCAGGGCCACCTGCGCCGGATCCAGGAGGAGGCGCGGGCGCTCGTGACGGAGGCCCTATCGGCCTCGTGATGCCCGTGGGCGCGAGGCCCCCGACCTCGGCGGTTTTCGAGGAGGCGCTGACCCTCTTTCAACGCCGTTCCGTCCAGTGCGCCGAGACCGCGCGGCAGATGCAGGCTCGGCGAATCCTCCCGGCGGCCCGCCGCGCCGGCCTCTCCGTCCTCGACATCGGTGCCGGAGAAGGGCGCCTCGCGAGCCTGATGAACCCTCTCGCCGGCACGCTCGTCCTCCTGGAGCCGAATCCCCGCTGCGTCGAGCTCCTGAAGGAGAGGTTCCCGCACGTCTATCCGGACCGGTGGGACGAGCGGGCGCGCGATCGTCTGCGCGACGACCATCCCGAGGGGTTCGGGCTCGTGACGATGACGCACATGCTCTACCACTTCAGCGGGCCGGAGGAGATCCGCGCCCGGCTCCGGCTCGCGCTGACCCTGCTGAACCCCGGCGGACACCTGGTCATCACCCTGAATCAGGAAACGGCCCCGATGGCGCGGATGGGGATCCGGTTCCAGCTCGAGGAGGGCCGGCTGGAGGAGTCTTCGGCGAACCAGGGCCTCCACGCCTCCTGCCACGACAAACGCTTCTACGAAGCGCTGGCCTCGGACGGCCTCGACGTCGAGATCGCTCCGATGGACGGCTCGCTGCGGGACATCGGGAGCTGGGAGGAGCTGATCCGTCTCTTCCGAATGCCGCTGCTCGACCCGCTCTCCCACGCTCCCTGCGACACGGAAAGGCTCGACGCCTTCATCGCGGCCGACCTCGACTCGAGGTTCCCGGGGCTCGCCTACCCGGCCACGATTCCGAGCCGGGACGACCTGATCGTCCTGAGGAAGAGCCCGACCTGAACTAGCTGCGGGACCGGGCGATCAGGTGAAACTCGAGGGGCCCGAGGAGCTCCCCGAGCTCGTCGTGGATCCGGCCCCGGAGGTGCTCGATCCGGCTCGCGGGAGTCTCGGGAGGGAAGGAGAGCTCGATCTCGACGCGCCTCCGGCCGCCGCTGAACCGGGAGAAGACGTTCACGACGTCGTCGTACGCGTCGACGTGACGGGTGAGGACCCGGAGGATCTTCAGCTGATCGCCTTCGGGGAGCGGCAGGTCGAGGAGCGCGCGGAAGTTCGCGTGAATCACGCGAAGACCGTTGAGCAGCAGGAAGAAGGAGTAGGCCGCCGCCAGGAGGAGGTCCACGGCCAGCTCGAACGCGCTCCCCCACCGCCAGGAGAGGATCCAGCCGATCGCCATGGCGAGCAGCAGCGCGCTCGAGTACCAGATCCCGGCGGTGAAGTTGAGGTGGTAGACGTGCAGGAGAGGAGAGCGTTCCGGGGAGCGGCGGACCATCCGGGAAAGCCACGCCACGATGAACGCCATCCGGAGGACGCCGGCCAGAACGGCGAGCTGCGCGAGGCCGAGCGAGACCCTGACGGGCGGGCTGCCCAGGCGGAGGACGCCCTGGTAGAGCATCGTGCCGCCCACCAGGACGATGCCGCAGCCGTGGAAGAAGCTCGTGAAGTTCTCCAGCTTTCCGGTGCCGTAAGGAAAGGAGAAGACGTTGCTCCCGGCCACGATGCGCAGCACGAAGAAGGTCGCGAGGTTGAGCAGCAGGTTGACCCCGGAGTCGAGGAGGACGGTGATCACCGAGAGCGAGCCCGAGGTCAGGCCGACGTAGAGCGTGAACGCCAGCAGCGGAATGCTCGTGACGAGCAGGACGCCGATCAGCCGGCGCAGCTGATCGTGTTCGACGGCCGGGTCAGGCATCAGGGCGCTCTCTCGAGGCGGCGATCTTATCCACGGCGGCGGGGCAGCTCGCCCGGCGTTGCGAATCTCAGCAGCTCCGACACTTCTCCTGGCCGGCTCACGAAACGGTGCCAAAGCGATTGAATGGAACGACTTGACGTGTTTCCACCGTTCCCAGCCGGTGTTGAGGAGTTCACCAGAGACCTTCCCCGGGGAGGCGATCGAAAACACGCCAAAGTGATCTGTCCAAACGACTTAAGCCCTTCGATCGAGGATGTGGCAACGCCCTTGCGAAAACTCTCGGTGAAACGGGGCCGAGAGACATCGGACGCACCCCACAGGAGGCTCAACATGGTCGCACTGCTCGTCATCCTCACCATCGTCGTCGCCCTCGCCGTCGACAGCCTCGTCCTCCACCGTCAGGCCCGGACCGTCGCCGCCGAAGCGCTTCAGCCGATCGTGGCGATGAAGCTGCCCCAGCCTCCCCAGGGCGTCTTCCTCGACACCGCCCACACCTGGCTGCGCATCACCTCCGACGGCCGCCTCCGCGTCGGCATCGACGACTTCCTCGCCGAGGCCGTCGGCCAGATCGACAAGGTCGACGTCCCCGCCCAGGGCGCCTCCATCGAGCGCGGCCAGCCCCTCTTCACCCTCACCGTCAAGGGCCGCAAGCTCGTCATCCCCTCCCCCGCCTCTGGCACCTTCATGTCGGCCAACGCCAAGACCCAGAGCGACCCCAACGCCGTCGTCCGCGACCCCTACGGCGCCGGCTGGGTCGCCTCCATCTGGACCCGCGACCACCACGCCGCCATCACTCCCCTGCGCATCGGCGCCGCCGCCACTCACTTCCTCCGCGAAGAGCTCCACCGCCTCGCCGACTTCATGGTCCCCTCCGGCTCCATGGCCTCCGTCCCCGTCATGGCCGACGGCGGCCTCCCCGGCAAGGGCTCTGCCGCCTCCCTCGACGACAAGGCCTGGGACGCCTTCTCCCGCCAGTTCGTCGTCATCCACGAAGAGACGACCCCCGAAGCCTGAGCCTTACGACCTCTCCCGTTTCCGGGCCCCGGCCGCCGAAAGGCGTCCGGGGCTCTTTTGACTTTTCGGGCTCCTGACGTCAGGAATATTCGTATCCTCCCACTCCCGATGGCCGACCTCCCCACGCCCCCCTCCCAGGCGGAGCTCGCCCCCCAGGAGGTCGTTCTCCGCTTTCTCGAGAGCACCGGCAAACCCTCCGAGGCGCGGCTCTACCTCGACCTCTTCCGGGCCCATCCCCGCGAGCAGTTCGCGGCGATCGCGATCGACGCGAACGTCATGGCCGACGCGGCCGACGCCGTCGTCCAGGACCTCAAGTTCCTCGCCGCGCTCGACCTCTTCCCGACCGTCGTCCTCGGGATCTTCCAGCCGGCCGACGCGGCCGCGCACGCGCGGAACCTGCGCCGGCACCTGGAGGCCGAGGGGGTCCGCGTCGAGGAGCTCTCCGCGACGGACCCGGCCCTGGCCGCCCGCGTGACGGCGTGCGTCGCCGGCGGCGTCGTCCCCGTCGTCGTCTTCGAGCCGGTCGGCCGCGAGCAGCCGGGAGAGCGGCAGGAACAGCTCGGCCGCCTCCTCCGCGAGCTCCAGACCCGAAAGCTCCTCTTCCTTCATCGGCCCGGCGGCCTTCGCCAGGGGGGCGTCCTCGTCCCGATCGTGAACCTGACGACCGACGTTCCCGCGCTCCTGTCGAGCCGCGAGCTCTCGCGCAAGGAGGCGCTCATCCTCGAGGGCGCGCGCCGGCTCTGCGAGGAGGCGGCGCCGCTCGCCTTCACCGTGGCCGTCACCTCTCCCCTGAACGTCCTCAGGGAGCTGTTCACGGTGAAGGGGGCCGGCAGCCTCCTCCGCCGCGGAGCCCGCGTCGTGAAGCACGAGGGCTGGGACGGTCTCGACGTGTCGCGGATCCGGGAACTCCTCGCGTCGAGCTTCGGCCGTGCCCCTTCCGACGCCTTCTTCGCGCGGACGCCCGATCGCGTCTACCTCGAAGAGGGCTACCGGGGCTGCGCGATCCTCTCGGACGCGCCGCTCGGCGCCTACCTGACGAAGTTCGCGGTCTCGGCGGAAGCCCAGGGAGAGGGAATCGCGCGCGACCTCTGGGAGGCGCTGGTCGCCGAGACCCCCGTCGTCTTCTGGCGCGCGCGACGAAAGAACCCGATCAGCGAGTGGTACGCCAAGCTCTGCGACGGCCTGATGCGGCTGCCGGAGTGGACGGTCTACTGGAAGGGGCTTCCACCTGCTTCGATCCCTGCCGCGATCGACTGGGCCGTCGGTCAGCCGGTGGACATTTCCCACGACGAGGACTGACCGGGGCGACGCTTCAGGCCCTCTCCCCGCTGAGGTACGATGGCTGGTCAAGGAGGGGTATTTTTCCATGCGTCGTTCAAGCTTGTCCGTCCTCGGAGTGATCGGGTTCCTCACGCTCGCGGGTACGGCTCTCCCGTCGCTCGCCGCCAACCGGTCGGATCCGGCCTGGCGCAACGCCCACGCCGTGACGCTGGCGCCGACCCAGGGCGGCGACTGCACCACGCCCGTCGCCTTCTCGAGCCTGCCGTACACGGATTCCGGCAACACCTGCAACGCGCCGGCAGCGAACCTCGTCACGAGCTACGGCAGCGTCTGCAACACCAATCTTCCGTTCCCCTACCCGGGGCCCGAGGTCGTCTACCAGTTCACGACGACCGCAGGAAACAGCGTCGCCTTCAGCATGAGCCTCACCGGATCCACCGGCGACCTGGCCCTCTTCGTCATCAGCGGGGTCTGCAACGCCGGTGCGAACTGCGTGGCGAGCTCGCAGGACGCCATCGGCATCGGCGCCGGTCCGGAGACCATCGCCGCAGCGCCCTACACCGCGGGGACCTACTTCGTCCACGTCGACTCGTACTACGGGTCCCCCGATGACGGGAACTGCGGCACCTACACGCTCAACGCCACGGGCAACCTCCCCGTCGAGCTGAACGGCTTCACGGTCGACTGAACGGCTCTTCCGATCAGTCTGGCGGCGACGGCGCGGGAGCATCCCGCGCCGTTTCCTTCTCCGGCCCCTCGATCGTCTTCTTCCGGACGCCCGGCATCCGTTGTTTCGCGCCCGACCCGAGGACGGCCGTCAGCGCGTAGTAGTAGGTGCGGCCGGGCCGCACGTCGCGATCGACGTAGACGTATTCCTTCTGGACGGCGCCGTCGGGGCTCGCGCTCCGGACGAGCGGACCATTGATCCGAAGGAACGGCCCGCCCCTCTCCTCCGATCGAAGGACGACGAAGCCGTAGACGTCCGGACTGCTCTCCTTCCACCGGAGGGTCGCCTGCGGCGACGGCGGGACGGGGAGCGCCGCGGACGGGGGGGGCTCCGACCGGGCCGGAACGGCCGTCGTCAGGGCGAGACCCAGCGCGCACGCGGCGAACGCGCGACTCACCACGCCGTCTCCTTCGGCGCCCCGATGACCCTGAGGTCCGTCCCCTCCGGGAAGACCGTCGCGGTCCACGGAACCAGGAGCGTTTCTCCCTCTTCGAGCTCGACCACGAGCTCTCCGCCGAACGTGCCGGGCCTTTCGGAGGCGAACGAGGCGTCGACGCGGACGCAGCCGGGAATGCCTTCGGCTCCGCACGGCCCGAGGCCGAAAGCGAGGCCTCCGGTGAAGTCGAGGAGCTGGACGACTCGGAACCCGGCTCCCTTCCGGTGCCGGAGCTCGAAGCTCTCCGCAAGGATCGCCCCGGGCCTGCCGCCACCGAAGGAAAGGGGGACCGGGGAGGGAACGACGTCTCCGTAGACGCTGCCCGTCACGATCCCCTCGAGGACCGGCTGGTTCGCGACGTTCGTGGTGAGGCGCACCCGGCGCGCGTAAGGTCCGATGGGAGCCCCGGGGCCGAGCCGGACCCGGAGGCTCACCCCTTCGTCCGCCTCTCCGGAGCGTCCGACCGTCTCCACCAGCAGCTCGGGAGAGGAGGTCTCGAGCTTCTGGATCTCGAGGCGTCCCGTCTCATCGCTCGCGAGGTCGACGAGAGCACTGCCTCCGGTGCGGGGATCGACGGATCCGAGATCGACGACGAGACGCTCCGGGGAGTAGGCCGACTGTACGAAGCCTTCCAGGGAAATTCGGACGGGCGGATCGTCCGGCCCGTCGGTCGTTACCCGGTAGCGGAAGGTGACCTTGCCGAGGCGGTCACCGAGCGGCTGCTCCACCTTCAGGGCCGCGGCGCCGCCCGGGGGAACGGTCGACGGGGTGGTCGTGAACCGGGCACCGGCCCCACCGCTCCTCGTTTCCACCCTGCGAATCGTGACGGGTTTCATCCCCTCGTTGTGGAGGTAGAACGTGTGGGTGACGGTGGAACCCTGGTAGCTCTCCCCGAAAGAGGCGTGGGCCTCGTCCGGCAGGAGGCGCGGGGCGATTGCCGCCGGGGGAGCGGGGGGAGGCCCGCTCCTCGCGGGGGGCCCGGCGAGGACGAGAAGAAGCGCCAGCACGGCCGGCAAGATAGCATTCCAGCCGGCGTGGCTCACCTCCTCCGCATCCCTGTTCCCGTCCTTCTCGCCGCCCTTCTCGGCAGCCCCGCAGGGGCGGCGGAACCGGCCGCCCGAAAGCCGAACGTCCTCCTCGTCACGATCGACACTCTCCGCCCCGACGCGCTCGGCTGGGTCTCGGGAGCCAACGAGACTCCCGTCCTCGACGCGCTCGCAAAGGAGGGAGTCCGCTTTCGGGCCGCGGTCGCCCCCGTTCCGCTGACCGGCCCCTCCCACGCGGCCCTTCTCACGGGGCGGCTTCCCCGCAAGCTCGGGGTCCGCCTCAACGGGCAGCCGCTGCCGCCCGGGATCGCCACCCTGGCCGAGAGGCTCGGAGGGGCAGGCTGGGAGACGGCCGCCTTCGTCAGCGGATTCCCGCTCGTCGGGAGCCTTGGCCTCGGGCGCGGTTTCGGCCGCTACGACGACTCGCTCCCGGATGGGCCCGACGGCCGGAAGGAGCGACGAGCACGGGCGACGGCGGCCGCCGCCTCCGCCTGGATCGCCGGAACGAAAGGCCCGTTCTTCGCGTGGGTCCACTTCTACGACGCCCACGCCCCGTACGAGCCGCCCCCCTCCTTCGCCCGGCCCGGTCCCCGGGGCGCGTACGACGGCGAGGTCGCGTACGTCGACTATCACGTCGGGCGCCTCCTGGCAGCCGCGAAGGCGCGAGGCGACCTGCTGGTCGTCGTCGCCGGCGACCACGGCGAGGGGCTGGACGAGCACGGCGAGAGGACGCACGGATTCTTCGTCTACGACTCCACCGTCCTCGTGCCTCTCGTCTTCTCCTGGCCGGGCCGGCTCGTGCCCGCCCAGCCCGCTGCGTCGCCCCGTCTCCTCGACGTCGCGCCGACGCTCCTCTCCCTTCTCGGCCTCGAACCGCTGCCCCGTATCGACGGGGTCGACCTGGTTCCCCTTCTGTCGGGCCGTCCGCAGGCCGTTCCTCCCGCCTACCTGGAGTCGCAGCTCCCCTGGGCCGACTACGGATTCGCACCTCTCGCCGCACTTCGGACCGGCGGGTGGAAGGTGATCCAGGCCCCGCGTCCCGAGCTCTACCGGCTCTCGGACGATCCGGGCGAGAGCCGGAACCGGGTGCGCGAACCGGAGCACCGCAAACAGCTCCTCTCACTGAAGGCCGCGCTCGACGGCGCCGAGCAGGAGCCCGAGGCCGAGGAGACCGCGGCCGTCGATTCGGAGACGCGCGAGCGCCTCCGGTCGCTCGGGTACCTCTCCACGACGCGTCCTCGCGGCTCTCCCCCGCCGGGCCTCCCCGATCCGAAGGACAAGGCGGCTCTCTTCGGCACCTACACGCGGATCGAGGAGCTCGAGGCGAGCGGCCGACTTTCCGAGGCGCTCGGCGAGTTGACCCGCGCCGTCGCCGAGGACCCGCGAAGCCGATTCGGCCTCTCCCGGCTCGGCGTCCTGCTGCTCCGGACGGGACAGACGGCGAGAGCCGCGGAGATCCTCCGGCAGGCCGTGGCGCTCGACCCGGAGCGCGGCGATCTCCGCTTCGCACTGGCAGACGCCCTGACCCGCTCGGGCCGGGCCGCCGCCGCGCTCCCCGAGTGGTTCGAAGCCGCCCGCCTCGAGCCGTCCCGCGCGGAGGCGTGGTCGAACCTCGGCGCCGCCCTTCGCGCCGCGGGACGACAGAAGGACGCCGTGGCCGCCTACCGGCGCGCCGTCGAGCTCCGGCCAGGCGAAGCGGTCTTCAGGGAGAACCTCGTCCTCGCCCTCCGGGCGGCGGGCGATGAAGCGGGGGCCCGCGCGGTCGAGGCGGCCGGCCATTGAAAGCCCGCGGCGACGGGGGGCCGAACCACCCTCCCCCGCCGCGCGGACCCCCGCTCACTCGTCGTCCGGCCCGGCCGCCTCCGGCGCCCCGCGGGCAGCCGAAACGCACGGGTGGACGCCGGGAAGGAACGACTTTCCGTCGGCTTCCGGGAGCGGAGTCAGCAGGAAGACCCCGTCGGAGTAGACGATCTCGGACGGCCCGGCTGGCCTTCCGGAAAGCGCCGGCCCGAGACCCGTCGCCGCGACCTCGCGGAAGTACGACTCCGGCAGCCGCGAGAACGCCTCGCCTCCGGACGAGGAGAGGACGTAGTGATCCCGCTTCGGTCCCGTCTCGTAGCGGTAAGCGTTTCCCCACGGGTCCTTCGGCGGGAATCGCCGGATGTAGGTCGGAACCAGCCGCTTCCAGAGCCCGGCTCCGGCGAGCGGGTATAGCTCGTAGTCGACGCCGAAAGCCTCGACCGCGGTCGCGATCGTCCGCATCTCAGAGACCGCCTGTCGCACCTTTCGCGTCTCATCGCTGTCGAGAGGGCGCACCGGGCTCGCCGCCGACGCCATCCTCCACGCGCCCGGAGGCTCGCTCCACTCGCTCTCCACCTCGATGGGAAACTGCCACTCCCAGTCGAACCCGACACCGAGGTCGGCCGTTCCGGATTCCGGCAGACGGAAAACCACGGTGCGCGAGGCCGGTTTCTCGTCCGGCTCGTCCGCCTCGACGGAGAGGACGAGGACGTCGACCGGGCAGCCGATCGCCTTCTGGATCGCCGCCGCCGCGAAGTCCCGCGTGAGCGGCGGGAAGTCGTCCGCCGTCTGGGCCGCGAGGGGCCCCTCGGCACCGAGGACCAGGGCGAGGACCGGCAGCGCTCTTCTCATGGTCGTCCTCCCATGGCGCTCTGACCTCGCGCACGGGAGCCTGGTTCCCGGATCGGCGTTCAGACCGGGTGATCGACCGTCGTCCCCGGGTAGTAGTGCGCGAGGATCTCCCGGTAGCCGAATCCCCGTTCCGCCATCACGGCGGCCCCGATCTGGCAGAGGCCGACACCGTGCCCCCAGCCCGCGCCGGTCAGAACGAAGCGGCCCGCCACGTCGCGATCGACGACGAACGCCGAGCTGTAGAGGTGCGAGCGGGAAAGGGCCCGACGGATCTCGAGCTCCTTGCCGACGACGAGCTGACCGCGCTCGCCCGCGATGCGCAGGCGGACGATCCGTCCCGAGGGACCGCGGGCGAGCGGCTCGAGGGCGACGATCGGCCCGAGGTCGACGCCGAGACGGGAAGCGACGAGAGCGCCCGCCTCCTCGGCCGAGTAGGAGACGGTCCAGCGGAAGAAGTCGCGCGTCTCCTGATCGAATCCGGGAAGGATGCGGGCGAGGAGGGCCCCGTCCGCCGTGTTGCAGAAGGCCGCCGGGCTCGAGCGGATGAAGAGCTCGAGATCCGCCGGGACCGGTTCCGTGAGGCCGTCGGGAAACGAAACGAGGTAGGGAATCTCCTGGTCGTCCCACGCGGTGTCGTAGCGCTCGACGAGGCCGCCGCAGCACTTGGAGAAGCGGGCGTCGCAGATCTCTCCGCCAAATTGGAGCATCTCTCCCGCGGTGGCCCGGACGGCCGCGGCCACGGCGGACGAGACGGCCTTGGTGATTCCCTGGTAGCGCTGGCAGTGGTCGTCGGCGCAGACCTCGAAGTCGGGGTGCGCCTCGCGGCCGTACCAGCGCCGGATCTCGCCCGGCGCGTCCGGGCCCGACGGCGCGATGCCGGCCGCGGCCGGGCCCTTCAGCCAGCTGCGAGAGATGACGGCGTGCGCCCGCAGGAGCTCGAGCGGGCACGTCGCGCTCATCTCCGAGGAGATGACGCTCGCGACGTACTCCTCGAGCGGCACGTCGTTGACGACCGTCAGCCCCGCCGGGCGCCTCAGGATCCGGAGGGCGCCGCGGAAGAGCTGCCGCTCCTTCCGCTCCCAATGGAAGCCGATCCCGATCGTGACGTCGTCGAGGGCGAAGGCCGCGGAGGACGGATCCGAGGGAACGAGCGTCGTCTCCCCTGCGAAGCGGTGCCGCCCCGGGGCGAGGCGCCCCCCCGCGGAGTCCACGAACTCGCCGAGGAGCTCCACCTCGACCGCACCGAGCCCCTCCGTCAGGCCGACCGAAACCTTCATCCGCGTCTCTCCAGGCGACTCACGATCTCGCGGAACGGCTCCTCTGGAATCGTCACCTCGCCATAGATGGCCGCCACGTCGTCGCCGGTGAGCCGTTCGAAATCCGCCGGAAAGGGGGCCACGAGGATCCCCGAAAGGTCGATCGAGGCGGGGCTGACCTTCAGCTCGCCGGTGTGAAACGCCTCGGGGCGGTGCCGGCTTCGCGGGTAGAGGACGAGCACGCAGCCGTCCGCCTCCTTCCACGCCGCGACGTTGCACCACGGCTCGCCCTCGCGGCCCGTCGTCTCGGAGAGGAGAGCGAGCGAGCGCTCCGTCTCGCCGAGGACGCGGGCCCTTTCGCCGCGGAAGAGGAGAGCCCGCATCCCGTACGCCTCGAGGGCCGGGCCGGGCCGGCGCCCCGCCTCGCGGACGACGGGAAGCCTATCCCGCGAGCCGGCCTGGAGGTGCAGGTGGTCGGGCGCCGACGCCCCGCACTGCGGTCCGTTGTAGACGACGAAGGAACCCGGGAGCGCCGCGGCGAGGTCGAGCATCGCCCCGACCTGTCCCTCGATCCGCTGGGGACGGTGCTCGGCATGGACGACCGTCAGGTGATTCCCGACGATCGGGAACGGGTTGCAGAGGAGCGTGAAGCCGTCGCCCCACTCGAGGCCCTTCTGCTCCGCGGGGAGATTCGCCGAACAGAGGAAGCAGGGACGCCTGGCGATCGACGAAGGGTCGACGGCCGCCGTCGTGCTCGCGACGCGGTGCGGGATGTGCCGGAGAAGGACCTCGGCCCCGTCCGCGACGACCGGCCGGGTGAGGGCGTCCGCGAGGCCGGCGACTCCCTTCGCCAGAAGCGGCCACTCCTCCTCCTGCCGCCGGAAGAGCTCCTCGACGCGGGAGGCGAGGCCGTCCGTCAGGATCCGGCTCTCCCGGCTCCCTGCCGCGCGGCGAGCTCCACCGTCCGGAGCCAGTCCTTGTAGGCGTCGTAGCGGTTCTGCGTCTCGGGCGGAAGGGCGCTGTCGGAGTTCCCCTCCCAGCGGCGGCAGAGGTAGACCGACTCGTAGATGCGGCCGATCTCGTAGTCGCGGCTCATCCGGAGGGCGACGGCGTAGTCCTCGCCGTAGCTGACGTTCGGGAAGCCGACGCGCCTGAGGACCGTGGTGTCGAAGGCGCGCGGCGCGCCGAAGCCGTTCACGCGCAGGGCGTTGTTCCGGCCGTTCTCCCGCGTCCACTCGCGGTGGTCGACGAGGCCGGGCGGGATCTCGTTCAGGGCGAAGTCGACCATCGTGTACGACGCGACGACCATCGCATACGGGCCGGATTCGAGCTCCCCGACGATGCGGGCCAGGACGCTCTCGTCGAGGTAGAGGTCGTCGGAATCGAGCTGGACGGCGTAGCGGCCGCAGCGCGCGTGGAAGACCGCCTCGTCCCAGCAGCCGCCGATGCCCAGGTCGCGACGTTCCGGGACGACGTGGACGAGCCGCGGGTCCCGGACCCCCCGGAGCATCTCCGTCGTCGCGTCCGTGGAGTGGTTGTCGACGACGAGGACATTGAAGGGGAACGGCGCCTGCTGCGAGAGGGCGCTGCCGACGGCGTCGAGGATCGTCCGCTCGCGGTTCCGGACCGGGATGACGACGCTCGCCTCGACGGGGAACGGCCCGTCGGCCCGGGGGACCGGCTCGAACCGGGGCGGCAGGAGCGCGCCGATCCGGCGGAGGTGCTCGGTGGCGAGGCGCTCCATGTCGAGCTGGTAGCCGCGGTTTCTCGGGTCGACGTAGTCGAACTGGGCTTCGCTCGACGGCCTCGCCTCCGCGAGGCTCGCCGCGTAGAGCGGCTCGGGGATTCGCACGACCGGCCAACGCTCCGAGAGGCGGAGCCGGAGGTCGTAGAGGACGCCCCACCGGAGCCCCTGCTCGAAGCCCGCCTCGCGCGCGGCCGGCACGGAGATCGCCACGACCGGGCCGAAGTCGAACCCGTCGCGCAGGCTCCCGGGGCGGTAGTCGATCCGCGCGTGGCCGACCGCGTCGGAGTAGACCCACCCCGCGCCGGTGTCTTTCAGGACCTGGGTCATCCGTTCGAAGAGCCTCGGCCCGGGCGTCACCGTGACCCGCGGGTCGGCGAGGAAGAGAACCCCGGAATCGGCCCCGGAGAGAAGCGCCTCCAGGCCGTCGGAGGACGCCGGCATCGGGTGCAGGACGCTCACGAGGCCCCTTTCGACGCCGCGCCCGCCACGTCGAGCGGGCGAACGACGACGAGCCCCGACGTCCGGTTCGCCTTCAGGAACCCGGCCAGGTCGGTCTCGACGACGCGGCCGGCGCTCTGCGACGCGTGCCGGAGCTTCCAGCCCCCGTCCTTCTGGACGAGGAGGCCGCAGTGGAACACGTCGATCCCCGTCTTCGTCGAGGCGAAGAGAACGATGTCGCCGTTCTTCAGGCGCGGCTCGAAGGCCCCCAGCTTCGCCTTCGGGACGCAGGAGAAGCGGGCCTTTCGGGGCGGGAGCCCCGGCACCGTGTTCAGGACTTTCTCCTTCCGCGTCGCGAGCGCCCCGCCGGAGACGGGCCGGACGAGACCGGCCCGCGCGTTCCGGCGGACCCAGTCGGTCATGTAGTGGTTCCGGCGGGCCCATTCGACCTCGCCACCCTCGTAGCGGATCCGGCGAAGCTCCTCCGCGAACCCGGCCGCGTCGCTGGCCCGGGCCAGCGCGAGGACCGTCTCGACGTAGGTCACGCAGTCGAAGCCTTCGAGCGAGGCGGTGAAGTGCTCCGGTATGGCCGCGGAGCCGACGAGGCCGTGCGCCACGTACGGACAGCCGACGAGGGTCGCCGAGAGGACTTCCATCCGGGCGGGGACGGTGTGGTGCGGCCGGGCGCCGGCGAGGAGCTGGCGCAGGCGCCGGACGTCGGGACCACGAGGACGTTTCTTCGTCATCGGGTCCCGATGTTACGCGCGCCGAGGCGGGACGCAGGAGTCACGCGATTCCCCCGCCCCGGCCCTTTCCTGCCGCGAGGGACCGGTAGGCCTTCCCGGCCTGCGCCACCACGGCCGGCCAGCCGAGGCTCTCCTCGAAGTGCGTCCTCGCGGCGAGGCGCGCCGCCTCCGAGAGGCGCGTGGCCGCCGCGACGAGCTCCCGCGCGCACGACCCCGCGTCCCCCACCGTGAAGAGCCTCCCCACGGCTCCCTCTCCCGTCAGGACGCGGTGGGCCGGGATGTCGCTCGCCACCGGCGGCGTCCCGCAGGCGAGCGCTTCGAGGAGGGCGAAGTTCGAGCCCTCGGCCGGGCTGCTCGTCAGGAAGAGGTCGGCGGCGCTGTAGTGGCTCGGGAGGTCGGCGTGCGGGACTTCCGCAAGGAGGTGCACGCGCTCGGCGAGAAGGGGCGACCGGCTCCGGAAGGCCTGGACGTCGGCGAGAAGCGGCGCCTCGCGATAGACCATCGACAGGTGAGCGCCGGGAAGCTGCTCGAGCGCTCCGGCGAAGCCCTCGAGCGCCGTCATCGGGTCCTTCTTGTCGTGGAGGCGGCCCACCCAGAGGATCGACGGAGAGCCCTTCAGGCCCGTCCGCGCGCGCGCCTCGGCCGACGGCACCGGGACGAAATCGGTCGAGGCCTCGACGACGCCGTGGATCGGCCACCCCCGATCCAGGACGCCGGCCCGGATCCACTCGTGGGCGATCCGCGGCGAGGTGAAGAGGAATCCGTCGGCGGCCCGGAAGAGAAGCCGCTGGAGCGACGGGCGCATCCGCCCTTCCGGTCTCTCGCCGTGGTGCTGGACCGCGAGGATCGGGCCTCTTCCGAGCCAGAGACGAAGCGCGGCCGCCTGGACAGGGAAGAGGAGGCCGTGGAGGTGGACGACGTCGGGCCGCAGGTCCCGCGCCAGCCCGAAGAGAGCCGTCGGGAAGGTGCGCCGCCCCGCGAGGAGGTGACGCGGATCGTCCACCCGGAAGTGGTAGTCGACGCCGCTGCGCCGTAGGTCCTCGTCCCGGTCGAACCGGCAGAGGGCCGTGACGCGGACTCCTGGAAGCCGCGCCGTCTCCTCGCAGAGTCGCGTCAGGACGGGGATCCGGTCGAGAAACGAGCTCGCGTCCGCCGCCCTCGCGAAGCCGAGGCTCAGGTGGACGACGTGCACGGGTGCGTCACAGGCCCTCGCTCTGCGGGTCCTTCAGCCTCACCGCCTGCCGGGCGAATTCGAGCTCCACGGGGCTGCCGTAGGCCTGGGCCGCCCAGCGCCACGAGGCGAGACCCCTGAGGGCGGCCTTCCCCCAGGGGGGGAGGCGGGCGTCCTGGACGGTCGGAAAGCGGCAGGCGAGAACCGTCGCGAAGTCGCGGATCCGCTTCCGGAGCTTCGGTGTCAGCCACGGAGCGTCCTGGTGGCAGACGAAGTCGATCCAGCGCTTTTCGGTCCATTCCTCGGGGGTCGTCGGGAGGTCGACCTCCTGCGCGCCGTACGCCGTCCGGAACGCCCGCACGCCGGGCCCGTCTCGCCGGGCACGTTCGGAATCCCGCTGCGGCGTCGGCGTGTAGAAGTAGAGGATCACCTCGCACTCGGGGTGGATCGCCTTCAGCTTCCTCACGAAGAGAAGCGTGTTCTCGACCTCTCCCTCCGGGTCCTCGGGCCCGCCGAGAACGAAGGAGAACTCCGGGATCACGCCGTACTCGCGAGCCCTCCGGGCCACCTCGAACGTCTGCTCGACCTTCGTCCCCTTGTGCATCGCGCGGAGCGCGCGGTCGCTGCCCGCCTCGGCGCCGATGTACGCCATCCGGAGGCCGCTTCGCCGCGCCAGCTCCCACGTGCGGGAGGAGAAGCCGGCGAGGGTGTCGGGCCGGGCGTAGCACCAGTACGGAAGCCCCGCACGCGACAGCGCCTCGAGAACCGGCACGGACGACTCCTCGCTGTCGAAGAAGTTGTTGTCGTAGAACTGGATCGCGTCGGCGCCGTGCCGGTCGCGAAGCGCCTCGACCGCCGCGAGCATTCTCGCGGGGCCGGAGAGGAGGGTCTTCCCTCCGAACATCGAGACGACTCCACAGAAGGAGCAGCGGTAGCGGCAGCCGAGGGCGGCCTGGTGAACGCCGGTCCGGCGGCCGAGGAAGGTGCGCGCGAGGTAGGGCGAGACGTTGCCCAGGCGCTCGATCGGAAGCGGCGGAAACCCGTCGGGCTCCCGCCACGGCCGATCGGCCTCGTGGACGGCCGCCCCGTCCCGCTTCCAGGTGACGCCGCGAACGCCGGAGAGGTCGAGCGGCGCGCGCCCGTCGGCGCCTTTTCCGTCGTCGACCCGCGCGAGCAGCTCGAGGAGAGTCTCCTCGCCGGCGCCGCGGACGACGGCGTCGACGTACGTCGCGTTGAGGGCGGCCTCGGGGTAGAGGGACGGGAAGTAGCCTCCCCAGACGATCGGGACGAGAGGAAAGCGCGCGCGAACCGCGGCGGAGATCGCGATGGCCGGCCCGACCTGCGGCCCCGGCATCACCGTGAGGCCGACGAGGGAGTGCGGAGCCCGCTCGAGGTGCGCGAGGACGGTCCCGGCGGCATCCGGGTCGAGGTTGCCGTCCACGAGGGCGTACTCCCGCTTCCCCTCCAGGACCGCACCCAGCGCGAGGAGGGAGAGGGGAAGACGCGCGTTCTTCGGGGAGCAGATGCGCGGATTGACCAGGAGAACGGGCCGCCCGCGGGACGCGCTCACCGCGCCCCCGGGGGCCGCGCCGACCAGACCGTGAGACGTTCGTTCAGGAAGTCGCGGCGGGCGTGGACGGCGACCTCGAGCCCCGCAGCCCGCAGTGCCTCGCACTGCTTCTCCTCGGCGCCGTGGTCGGAGAGGAGGACGAGAGCCACGCCGCCGGGCGCGAGGTGCCGGGGAAGCTCGGCGGCGAAGCGCTCGAAGACTCCCTCCGCACGCCAGGCGCGGTCGTGCAGGTCGGACGGGGTCCCCACGAAGAACGGAGGATTGAAGGCGATCACGTCGAACCGTTCGTCCCCGACGGGCGCGAAGAGGCTCCCTTCGCGAACGTCGACGGCGGCTTCGAGCGTATTCAGCAGCGTGTTGATCCGGGCGCAGCGGACCGCCTCGGGGTTCACGTCGACGGCCACGACGCCGAAGCCGACCCGCGCGAGCGCGAGCGCCCCGATGCCCGAGCCGGTCCCCATGTCGAGCGCGCGCCCGGGGCCCGCTTCCCTCCCCGCCGGTGGCGGGAGCTTTCCGAGCGCCTCCGCCAGGAGGATGCCGGAGCGGAAGACGACCGGGTTGAGGACGTCGGGCAGGACGACGAGCGACAGGCCGTCCCAGCGCTCGAGGACGAGCCGACGCACGCGGCGCATGAGGAGCCTTCTCTGGACGCCGAGCGTGCCTCGGCGAACCGCCCGGGCGAGGAGGTTCACGAGAGGGCCTGCGGCGGGAAGAAGACGTTGGCGAGGGCGCGCTCGATTGGAAAGCCGAAGGCCCGGCGCTCGCACCGCCACCGCGCGAGGCTCTGGAGGGGCCTGAGGAGGCCGCGCGGGACGTCGTAGCCGAACTTCTGGTAGAAGCGATACCGCTCGATGAGGGCCTCGCGTTCGGGCGTCAGCCAGGGGCTCTCGGAGCGGTAGAAGTCGAAGTCCGCCCACTGCTCCAGCGTCTGCGGCAGGACGTACCCGGCGGCGACGGCCTCCGCGGTGAGTGGCGTGCCGGGATAGGGCTTGAAGTAGAAAAGGGGCGTCTCGAAAGTCGGGCTCATGGCCCGGAGCTCCCTCGCCGTGTCGAGGCTCGCCCGGATGCTCGCCTCCGTCTCCCCCGGGAAGCAGAGGATGAACGGAAAGTTGACGTGGATCCCGTGCCGCAGGCACTTTTCGGCGCTCCGAAAGACCTGCTCGCGCCGGATGTCCTTCCGGATCCGGTCCATCATCTCCTGGGAGCCCGCCTCGACGCCGATGATGACGCGGCGGAGGCCGGAGCGGCGGCAGAGCGCGAACGACTCCTCCGGGAGGCGGTCCCCCTGATCGGCGCGCATCGTCGCGGCCCAGGTGATCGGCAGCTTCCGGTCGACGAACTCGCGGGCGATTCCCTCTACCCGATCGGCGTGGGTGAAGAACGTCTCGTCCTGGAAGTTGACGTCGTCGAAGCGATGGCGCTTCCAGAGCAGCTCGATCTCCTCGCCCATGCGGACGGGATCCAGCCCGGCCCACGACCGACCGAAGACGAAGGGGTCGGCGCAGAAAGCGCAGCGGAAATGACACCCCTGGGACGAGACGTAGTCGATCTGCCGCCTCCCCTTGAGGGCGAAGTACCGCTCCACCGGGAGGAGCGCGTAGTCGTGCGGACGGAAACCGCCGACGTTCGAGAAGATCCTCCCCGGGTTGCGCTGGACGCCGCCGTCCCGAGCGCGGTACGTGCACCCGGCGCACCCCTCGAGCGACTCTCCGGCCTCGAGCCGGGCGAGGATCTCGGCGAACGTCTCTTCCCCCTGCGCCTGGACGGTCACGTCGACGGAAGGCTCCTCGAAGCATTCCGTTCCGAAGAGCGACGGGTGCCAGCCTCCCCAGACGACGGGCAGGTCGGGCCTCGCCCGCTTCGCCGCCCGCGATGCGTGGATCGCGTCGCGAATCGGGGCGCCGGTCAGGACCGTGATACCGAGGCAGAGGGCGTCCGGCAGGTGGGTCAGGAGGGTCGCGACCGGGTCCTCTTCGAGCCTCGCGTCGACGATGACGACCTCGTACCGCTCCGGGTCGAGGTGCGAGCCGACCGCGAGGAGTCCGAGCGGCATCGTGAAGAAGACCGCCTTCGGGTTGTAGAGGACGACTTTCCGGCGGCTGGCGGCTTCGGACCTCACGAGACGTCTCCTTCCCGCAGATTCAGGTTGCAGACGCAGCGCCTGCAGACGGCGTTGGTCCCCACGTCGAGGGAAGCCCGGAAGGCCAGGGCCCCGGGCGAGTTCAGGACGGCCGAGAGGCTCCCCGCCGTCCGGAGGTTACCGAAAGGCGGGTGGAAGAAGCAGGGCCTCACCGTTCCGTCCGCCTCGATGACGGCGGAGACCCAGGGGGCGTTGCAGGTGATCGGCGCGAATTCTCCCCGGCCGGCGTGAGCCGCGAAATGGCCGAGGATGCGTGTTCTGAGCCGCGCGATCGGCTCGACGATGAACCCGCTCCGGAGCTCGGCGGCGCAGTCGCGCTCGAGGGCGTCGAGCTCGGCGGCGAGGGAGGGAAGGTCTTCCGGACCGGGTGCGATCGGCGAGGCGTCGGCCTCGGACCACGGTTCCCCCCTCCCGAACGCGCCCGGCGACACGTCGGCGGCGAGGAAGCTGATCCCGCGAAGGCCGATCGCACGGGCGGAGGCGACCGTCTCGCGCAGGTGGAGGGCGTTCGCCCGTTGAACCGTCGAGCGCGCCGAGACGGGGAGGGAGGGGGCCGCGGACGCCAGGGCGCTCACGCCCCCGGCGAGACGGTCGAAGGCCCCGGGCACCCGGCGGATCGCGTCGTGGATCTCCCTCGGGCCGTCGAGGCTGACGATGACGTCGTCGACGAGCCGCGCCACGTCCGACGCCTTTCGCTCGAGGAGGAGGCCCGTCGAGAGGAGGGTCGTCCGGACCCCCGCGTCCTTCAACGCTTCGCAGACGGGAACGAAGCCCGGATGCAGGAGGGGCTCCCCTCCGCTCAGGACGACCCGGCGAACCCCGAGGCGGCGCCATTCCGCGCTCCAGGAGCGGACCTCGTCCGGCGAGAGCTGGTTTCGCCCGGTCGTTTTCCAGATGTCGCACATGAGGCAGCGGCAGTTGCACCGCTCGTGCGGAAAGAGGATCAGGATCGGCACCTGGTCGAGCGGGTCCCGACGGGGGAGGAGAGGGGCGTTCTCCACGTTCAGCTAGAGCCTCTCGAGCTCCACGAGGACGTGGTCGGCGAGCGACGGGAACGGGGGAAGGGCTTCCACCCGGCGTTCGGCCGCGTCGAGCGCCGCCAGGAGGCGGGGATGTCGCCGGGCCCACTCCTCGACGTAGGACGGGGGGACGAGGACCCCGATCGCCCGGGCCCCGACGAATCGGAACCCCGGGGCGAAGAGGCGGCGGATCTCCCGAAGCGGGGGATAGGCGATGGAAAGCCCACGCCACTCGGCGCCTCCCGGCGCGAGCCGGCGAAACGCGGACTTCCGGTCGCCCCGGGCGAGGTACCAGCCCCATTCCCAGGGGACGTAGCGCCCCATCAGGCAGAGGAGGACCTTCCCCCCGGATCGGACGTGCCGGGCGAGTCCCGCGGAGACGATCGAGAGATCCGCGACGCAGTTCAGGGCGCCGAAGTTGGAAAAGGCGCCGTCGAAGGGCCCGGCCAGCTCCGTTTCGTCGAGGCGGCCGGCGTCGAGCGTCCGCGTCGAAACGAGGTCCGAAAGGCCCGCCGTCGCCGCCTTTGCCCGTGCCTGGGCGACCATCCCGTCGGCCGGGTCGGTCGCGAGGACGACGACGCCTCTGCCGGCGAGGTGGATGGCGTCCTCTCCCGTTCCGCATCCGAGCTCGAGGACACGGGAACCCGGAGGGAACGCCGCGTCGAGGCGCCGCCAGACCGCCCTGCGCATCCGCGTTCCGATCCGGGAGTGCGTGAACGTTTCGTCGTAGGAGCCGGCGAGGGCCTCGAATGGGGAGGGCCGGGTCTCCGGCGCTGCCGCGGTCTCCACGCCGGGCGCCGGGAGCTCCGGACGGGAATCCACGGTGGCCGCTCGCTGCATCTCGTTCGCAATTCTAGGCTGGCCGTCCTTCGGGCCCCCTCCCGTCCTCACGCGACCAGCTTTCCGAGGATCTCGACGGCGCCTCCGAGGTCGGCGGCGCCGTCCAGCCGCCACGATCTTTCTCGCGCCCAGGCTTGGGCAACGGCGTCGGGGTCCCCGCCCTGCCGTTCCTGAGGAATCTCTCCCTCCCGAAACTCCCGCCGGAACTCCTCGAGGTCGAGCGGGATGAGGCGGGCGGGGCCCGGTGAGCGCTCTCCGAGAAGGAGGGTGGCGGCGCGGCGGGCGACGCGCTGTTTCGGCGACGAGCCCGGAAAGAGGTCGATGCGCCGTTTCGGCTCCCCACCCGTGAAGGCCTCCTCGGTGGCGCCCCCCAGGCCGAGGAGGCTTTCCGCGTCGGCGAGGAGAGTCAGATCCCGAACGGAGGACGCCAGGAGGTCGGTGTCCTCCCGCGAAACGAGGAGGCTCTCGTCGGCGAGAACCCCGAATCCCGCCCGCCACGCGGCGGCCACCAGGGTCGACTTCCCCGCTCCGCCCGCCCCGCGCAGGACGACCGCTCCGCCCGGACCCGCGACCGCCCCCGCGTGAAGGACGTTGAATCCACGGCGGCAGAGCAGAACCGCCACGGGCGCCTCGAGAAGGGTCCGGGCCGCGAACGACGGCGCGCCCTCGAGGATCCCGACGGAGACCTCCGCGTGAGCGCGGGCCTCTGCGAGGTCGATCGTCATCGCGAGGAGACCCGGGATCGAGGCGACGTATTCGTGCTCCCCGAGCTCCCAGGCGAGCTGCCTCTCGGGGACGGGTCCGGGAGGCCCACCGGAGCGGACGGTCACGCGGAGCTCGATCGCCCGGCCGTTCGCCGGTTCCGAGCCCGTCCGCTCCCACAGCTGTTCCGCGAGGCCGAAGACCCGCTCGTCGTTCGCTTCGAGCCGAATCGCGTCACCGGGCACCGAGAAGGGAGCGGCCGCCATGCGGCACGATGCCATGGCGCCGCCCCGCCGGAGCCCGGTATGCGGGGCGGATCGTCCGCGAAAGCGTCCACTTCGTAAGCCATCTCACAGTAGACGGCGACGCAGGGGTCCGACCGGTTCCTATACTCTGTCGCAACAACTCATGAGCAAGGCAGTGCTTCTGGCCCAGCCCTATTTCCTGGCGCACGACCCCAAGCAGGTCCGGAAGATGAGGCCCTACCCGCCCCTCGCCACGCTCATCACCGCGTCCGTTCTCCGGCAGGCCGGCAGGGACGTCGCGCTCTTCGACGCGATGCTCTCCTCGGGCGAGGAGGAGTTCGCCGCCGTCGTCGACTCGACGAAGCCCGCGATCGTCGGGATGCTCGAGGACAACTTCAACTTCCTGACGAAGATGTGCACGACGCGGCGGCGCGAGGCTTCCCTGAGGATGATCCGGGCCGCGAAGGCGGCCGGAGCCCGCGTGGCGGTCAACGGCTCGGACGCCGCGGACTCGCCCGACCTCTACATCAGCGCCGGGGCCGACGCCGTCCTCCTCGGGGAGACGGACCGGACCTTTCTCGAGGTCGTCGAGAGGTGGGAGAAGGACCCGCTGACCGACCTCTTCGACGTTCCCGGTCTCGCTTTGCCCGCCCGGGCCGTCGGGGCGTTCGCTCCCGCCGTGAAGACCGCACCCCGCCCGTTCGTCCACGATCTCGACGCCCTCCCGTTTCCCGCGTGGGACCTCGTCGACCTCGGCCGGTACCGCGAGGCGTGGACCGGGGCGCACGGGCGGCTTTCCTGGAATGTCGTGACGACCCGCGGCTGCCCCTACAAGTGCAACTGGTGCGCCAAGCCCCTCTACGGGATGCGCTACGCCCAGCGGAGCCCCGGAAACGTCGCCGAAGAGATGGCCCGGCTGAAGGCGACGGTCGGCCCGGGCCACGTCTGGTTCGCCGACGACATCTTCGGCCTCTCGTACCGCTGGATCGAGCGGTTCGCAGACGAGCTGGCCGCCCGGGACGCGGTCATCCCGTTCACCGCTCAATCGCGGGTCGACCTGATGACCCCATCGGCCATCGAGGCGCTCTGGCGCGCCGGCGCCGAGGAGGTCTGGCTCGGCGTGGAGTCGGGCGCCCAGAAGATCCTCAACGCCATGGACAAGGGGACGACGGTCGTCCAGGTCCGCGAGGCGACCCGCCGCCTGAAGGCGTCGGGCATCCGGGCCTCGTGGTTCCTCCAGCTCGGCTACCCCGGGGAGGAGTGGCCGGAGGTCCTCGCCACGCGAGACCTGATCCGCGAGGAGCGCCCCGACGACGTCGGCGTCTCCGTCGCCTACCCGCTTCCCGGGACCGTCTTCCACGACCGCGTGAGGGACCAGCTCGGGGACAAGACCCACTGGAAGGACAGCGACGAGCTGGCAATGCTCTTCGCGGGGACCTACACCGGCCCGTTCTACCGTCGCCTTCGCGACCTCCTCCACGAGGAGGCCGTCGCGGCGAGCACGGCGGGCGAACCCGACGGGAGGCGTCTGGCGCTCGACGAGAAGTGGCGCGAGGCGGAGGCGGCCGAGCCCGGCGCCCGGTCGGGCCCCGGTCCCACGAGCCTTTCCGGCCTCGCCAGCTGAGGCCCGCTCCGCCGTGAAGGTCGGCCTCGTCGTCCCGGGAGGCGTCGACCCCAGCGGCCGGGAGCGGGTGATCCCGGCTCTCCTCTGGCTCGTCGAGCGGCTCGCGGCCCGGCACGACGTCGTCGTCTTCGCCCTCGGGCAGGAGGAGGAACCGGGCGAGTGGCCGCTCCTGGGCGCGCGCGTCGTCGACCTCGGCCGGGCCCGGCGCCGGCTCCCCGGCCTCGGCGTTCTCGAGCGCGTCGCGCAGCTCTCCCGCTCGCTTCGCCGCGAGGGGCCGTTCGACGTCGTTCACGCCTTTTGGGCGAGCCCCTGCGGGTTCCTCGCCACCCTCGCCGCGCCCCGGCGAACCCCGATCGTCGTCTCCCTCGCGGGCGGGGAGCTCGCGGCGATTCCCGAGATCGGCTACGGCTGCTCTCTCGTGGCGAGGGAGAGGTGGAAGGTCGGTTTCGCGCTCCGGCGCGCCGCCGCCGTCACGGGCGCGAGCGAGCCGATCCTCCGCGCGGCCGCCGCCGCGGGGATCGAGGGCGCCCTCGTCCCGCTCGGGGTCGAGGCGGACGGCTTCCCGTCTCAACCGCGCCCGGTTGCCCGGGACGGCGGAGAGACGGCTCTCCGGCTCCTCCACGTCGGAAGCCTCAACCGCGTCAAGGACCAGGCGACGCTCCTTCACGCCTTCGCCCTCGCCCGGCGCCGCGTCCCGGCTCTCCTCCTCGACGTCCTCGGCGAGGACACCCTCTCGGGCCAGGTTCAGGAGCTCGCCGCACGCCTCGGCCTCCTCGACGCGGTGACGTTTCACGGCTGGCTTCCGACCGACGAGGTCCGGCCGTTCTTCGCCCGCGCGGACCTGCTCGTGGTGTCGTCCCTTCACGAGGCCGGCCCGGTCGCCCTCGTAGAAGCCGCCGCCTTTGGTGTCCCGACGGCCGGCACCGCCGTGGGGCATGTCGCCGAGGGAGACGGAGTGCGGTCGCTCGCCGTGCCCGTCGGAGACGCGGAGGCGCTCGCCGACGCCCTCGTCACGCTCGCGTCCGACGCCGGTCTGCGCGCGCGCCTGGGCGCGGCGGCGTTCGCCTGGGCGCGCGAGAACGACGCCGACCGGACGGCCGCCCGCTTCGGGGAGATCTACCGCCGGGTTTCCCGGCCGCGGCCGGCCGTCAGCGCATCAGGGCCCGCGCCCGGCCCAGGAAGACCCTGACCCACGCGAGGCCGAGGGCCGCCCCGTCGCAATCGGGCGCCACGTTCGCCCGGACCTCGCCGAGGGTGGGAAAGGCGGTTCGGACGAGGAAACGCGCCTCGGCGAGGCGGTGGGGAGCGAGCGAGAGGGCCGTCCGGGAGAAACCGCCCGCGGCGCGCGCGTGGCGCAGGACGGGAAGGGCCGCGGCCCGCTCCCGGAGGACGGCCGGGACCCCGGCGGCGAGGCGCGCGAGCGACGCCGGTTCGAACGTGCCAGGAAAGAGCCGCTCCAGGGCCTCGGCCGCGTAGAGGAGCGGCGCCGCTGCGGGAAGGTCCTCCTCCGGGAGGTCCGCGGAGAGCGGACCGGCACGGCGGGCGCGGTCGAGGAAGTCGAGGGCCTGGATTCCGCGGAGGCCCTTCGCCGCGAAGTCCTCGGCGGCGTGGTGCCAGAGGTGGCGGAGCATCGCCGCGTCGGAAGGGAGACGGATCCCTTGGGCGTCCGGCGCCGCGTCGGCCCGAAGGCCCTTCGTCGGGTCGAGGACGACGCCGAGAACGGGCAGCCGGAAGGAGCGGTGCAGCTCGATGCGGAGCGGGTTTGAGGGGTGCTCTCCCGCAGGCGAGGGAACCGACTCGTTCTCTTCGGCCAGGACGAGGTGGCGGGGCGTGTCGAGGAGCGGGCGGTAGGGGGTGTTCCGCTCCAGGACGGCCGCGGCGCGGCGAACGTCGGCCGGCTCGACGAGGAGGAGGTCGAGATCGCCCATCGGACGAAGGCCCGGGTTCGCTTCTCCCCTCAGGAGCAGGGCGGCACCCTTCAACGGGATCGCCTCGATCCCTTCGGCGGAGAGGAGGGCGAGCACCTCGCGGAGGCGCTGGACGATTCGCCGTCCGCGCGCCTCGCAGCGGTCCGCCTCGAGCCGGAACCGCTCGACGAGGAGGTCGGGGAGAGCCGTCGCATCCGGGATTCGCGCGAGACGCGGGGAGAGGCCCTGGACGGACGCCGCGAAGGCCGCCTTCCGAAGGTTTGGGCCGGGGCTCCCGCCGCGCCCGATCGCCGCCAGCCCCTCCGCGAGAGGAAGGAGCCCTCCGTCACGCACCGAGCGGAGCGCGGCCTCCGAGAGGAGGGCCACGTCCGGGTCGCCCAGGAACGTGGCGACCTCCCCGGCGGCGAAGGGCTGAAGCGGCACGCTACCGCTCCCGCGGCACCGGAGGGGGCGAGGGGGCTGTCGGCCCCCCCGGGCTCGTCACGGCCGCTTCCCGAGCTCGAACTGCCGGATGATGCTGAAGCCGAGGCGGAGGTTGGAGTCGGTGACGCCCCCGCCGTAGTCGGCCGCCATCGTCTGGTCGACGGTCGACGCGGCGGAGTTCCCGATCCAGACGGCGAACCGGTGCCGCCAGAGGCTCTTCTCGAGAGCGAACGACCACTGGCCGACGGAATCGGCCAGGTCCGCGTTGCGGAAGACGTACTCGCCCGTTGCGAGATACCCCTTCCCCAGCTTCAGCTGGACCATGAGCGGCACGTTCCAGACGTCGGTGAAGAGAGGCGTGTTCGACACGAACGTCGGCGCCGCGGCGAAGGTGACCTTCTCGGCGAGCGTCACCGCGACGAGGGCCTGGCCGAAGAAGCCGACCTTGTCTTCGAGCTCGTACTTCGTCAGCCAGTTCGTCCCGGCCCGGAGGCCCACGGCCACCGGAAGCTGCAGCGTCGGCTTCAGGAAGGTGTACTTCAGCGCGAACTCGTAGTCGCCGCCCGACGAAGCGCGATACGCCTCGACGGCGAGGCGGTCGACGGGGACGTAGCTGAGGCCGATGCCGATGTTGGCCCCCGAGTCGAGGCCGAAGAGGTTGTTGCCCCCGGCCTCGTTCACCGGCTGGTTGAACCGGTGCGTGAAGAGCACCTGGAACAGCCCCGGATCGTTGGTCAGGGGCGAGGCGGTCTGGAGGAAGCGGTCTCCGTAACCCGGATCCCAGTCGGGAGGCGGCTCCTGTGCGGAAAGCGGAAGGACGGCGGAGAGGGCGAGGGCGGCGAGGATCGTCTTCTTCAGCATGGCGGCCTCAGTCGTTCGGCGCCCCGCGCCGAACCCAGTCGACGAGGAGCTTTTCCTTCTCCGGCGGCAGCGTTCCGCCGAGCGGCATCCGGCTACCCGAGATGGTGGCGTCCCCTTTGACCTTCGAGATCAGGTAGGACCCCTCCGGGTCCCCCGGGGCGATCCGCAGCCGCGTCGACTGCACGGCGCGGACGCCGACGATCTGCCCGTAGGCCCTCCCGGCGCTCAGGTCCTGGCCCGCGGTCGGGCTCGCCCCGGAGTGGCACCCCGACAGGGCGCAGGAGGGGGTGAGGACCTCCACCTGGACTCGCGAGAACGTCGCCGCCGGGTCGGGCGCGTCGGAAGGCTCCGTGGGCGACTTCTGCGTCCCGCAGGCGGCGAGGACGAAACCCAGCCCCAGCACGGCGAAGAGCGGGACGGCAAGACTCTGGTTGTCGGACAACCGGCACCTCCATGAAGCCCCGGATTCTGCGACCGCATGTCAGAAAGAAGACGTGAGTGGAATCACCGGACTGCTCGCTCGCCGCTTCCGCGCTAACCTGCCCCGTTGGCCCGGCGACAGCGCCGAGAGCGGCGATGCGCCGGAGGTTCGAAAGGAGTCAGACATGGCCGGAAAGCTGGCAGGGACGAAGACGGAGAAGAACCTCAAGGAAGCGTTCGCGGGCGAGTCGATGGCCCGCAACAAGTACACTTTCTTCGCGGGCGAGGCCCGCAAGGCGGGGCTCCTCGAGATCGCGAAGGTCTTCGAGACGACGGCCGAGGAGGAGAAGGAGCACGCCAAGCGGATGTTCAAGTTCCTCGACCTGCTCGCCGCCACGGACGCGAATCTCGAGACGTGCATCGCGGGCGAGAACATGGAGTGGACCGACATGTACGTCCGGATGGCGAAGGAGGCCGAGGAGGAGGGGCTCGTCCCGATCGCCCGCTTCTTCACCCAGCTGGCCGACATCGAGAAGCACCACGAGACCCGCTTCCGCAAGGCCCTCGAGGACCTCAAGGCGGGCGCCGTCTTCCGCAAGGGAACCGAGGTCTACTGGTACTGCACGAACTGCGGGCACATCGAAAAGGGGCTGGAGGCGCCGAAGGTCTGCACCGTCTGCGCGCACCCGCAGTCGTACTTCCGGGCGATGCCGGAAGGCGAGGTCTGACCCGCCGCTCGTTCGGCGATCGCTCGCCGCTCCGACCCGAGACAATGGCCGGCTCGCGAAGGCGGGCCGGCCTCGACGCCGGCCCGCCCCAGGACCTGTCTCAGCCCTGCTCGTCCGCCGAAGGGCCGTAGAGCGCCGGCACGGGAATGTCGTTCAGGCGCAGGTAGACGCAGAGCTGCGCCCGGTGGTGGATCAGGTGGTTCAGGACGAAGCTCCGAACGACGGCGACGCGCGGCATCGCGAACAGGGTCTCGCCGTTGGCGAGGAGAGACCAGCTCTTCAGGAACGCCGCGTCGCCGGTCGCCTCGAGGGCGGCCCGGGCCGGCGCCAGCGCCTCGTCGAACATCGAGACGGCCTCTTTCACGGAGGCGGGCTTCGGAAAGGTCGCCGGAACGCCGCCGGGACTGACGTCGAACGACTCGTCCACCAGGGTGGAGGTCATCCAGCCCGGGATGGTCGCCACGTGCCCGGCGAGCTCCCCCATGGAGAACGACTTCGCGTGCGGCTTCCAGGCGAAGGCGGACTCCGGAACGCGCTCGAGGACTTTTCGGGTGTTGGCCATCTCGAGGTCGAACTCGGGAAGGAGGGACGTGGCGATGCCGTTGGTTTCACTGCTCATGGGAGCCTCCTTGAGGGTTTAGCGCAAGTAAAGCGTAAGTGCGAGGCGAGCGCAAGGGTTTCTTTTCGGGGGGCAGCGGGTCCCGCGGAGGCCTGAGAGGCGTAGCCTCGCCCCTCGAGATGCCTCGAATCGTCGTCGTCGGTTCGGTCTCCATCGACGAGGTCGTCACCCTGCGCCAGCCTCTGCGCGCCGGGGCTCATCTCGACGGCCGCGAACGGGGCCGTCGGGTGGGCGGGGGCGCGGCGAACACCGCGATCCCTCTCGCCTTCGCCGGACACGCGGTGACGGTCGTCTCCGCCGTCGGCACCGATCCCGGGGGAAGCACGATTCTCGAACGGCTTTCGGAGGCGGGGGTCGACCCGGCGCAGGTCGTCCGCCGCGCCGGGTCCAGCACCCGTTCGCTCGTCGTCGTCGAGCCCGGTGGCGAGCGGACCGTCGTGAGCCTCCACCGCTGCCGCGAAGAGGGCCCGCCCCGCCGGCTCCGGACCCTTCCCGCCGACGTGATCTACGTCCGGAGCCGCGACCTCGACCTCGCCTCGATCCTGGCCGGGAGGCTCGATTCGGCGCTCGTCGTGGCGCACGTCCCCCCGTCCGGCCCCGCCGTCCGCCCCGCGCACGTCCTCGTCGCCTCCGCGGCGGACCTGGCGGACGACGAACGGCTCGCGCCCTGGGAGACCGGGCGGAGGGCCGCGGGCGAGCCGCTGCGGTGGGTCGTCGTGACGCGCGGATCCGGCGGCGCCGAAGCGCATGCCGCCGACCGGCGTTTCCACGTCCCGGCGCGGGACGTGGAAACCGTCGACAGCACCGGAGCCGGGGACGTCTTCGCCGCCGGGCTGCTCCACGCGCTCGCGAGCGGTGCGCCGATGGAGTCCGCCCTCGCGACCGCCGTTGCGTGGGGAACGTGCGCGGTCGAGTGCGGCGGGATCCCGCCGCGCGAGCGGATCCTCGCGCTGGCCTGAGCCGGCGCCCGGCCGAGCCTCTCCCGGCTCCGGACGTCGAGAGGTAGTCTCCACGAGGTGTCGCCGCGATCCGCGCCCCGCCCGACGACCCTCGACAGGAGCCTTCAAGGGTTCCGGATCGCCCTCTGCCAGCTGAGGGTCGTCCCCGGCCGGCCCGACCGGAACACCGAGGCGATCCTTCGGGAGATCGCCGCCGCCGAGGAGCGCGGGTGCGACCTCGTGGCGTTTCCGGAGATGGCGGTCCCGGGCTACCTGATTGGCGACGCCTGGGAGGACGAGGGTTTCGTTCGCGACGTCGCCGCCGCCAACGACGAGATCCGGGTGGCCACGGCGGGCGGGATCGCCGCCGTCTGGGGGAGCCTCCTTTCCGACGCGCGCCTGAAGAACGAGGACGGCCGGCTCCGGAAGTACAACGCCGCCTTTGTGGCGCAGGCGGGCGAGCTCGTGACGAACGGCGTCACGCGCGCGGCGGTGAAGACTCTCCTCCCGCGATATCGCTTCTTCGACGACGCGCGTCACTTCACCTCGACGCGCCAGCTCGTCGAGGAGTCGCGCGAGGCGGCCCGGGAGGCGGACCCGGGCGGGCCGAACCCGGGCCCGGCGGACCTCCACGCGGCCCTCCGTCCGTTCCCGGTGCAGTGGGGGCGCGGCGGGCGGAAGACGGTTCGGCTCGGAGTCCTCCTCTGCGAGGACATGTGGCACGACGACTACCCGTTCGACCCGTCGGAGATCCTCGTCGGGAACGGGGCGCAGCTCCTCCTCGACCTCTCCGCCTCGCCCTGGACCTGGCAGAAGAACCGCAAGCGGGACCAGGTGGTCCGCGCGATCGTGGGCAGGTGCCGGGTCCCGTTCGTCTTCCTCAACACCGTGGGACTGCAGAACAACGGCAAGAACCTCGTCGTCTTCGACGGGTCCTCGGCCGTCTACGCTCCTTCCGGCGACGTCGTCGTCGCCTTCCCCTCCCACGAAGAAGTGACGAGGGACGTGGTCCTTTCGAGGGATCTCGCGCCGGTGACGCCGGCCGCAGCGGACGACTCGCGGGAGCTCTTCGAGTCCCTCTCCGCCTCCCTCCGCGAGTTCCTCTCCGCGCTGCCGCCGGAGCGGCGCAAGGCGATCGTCGGGCTGAGCGGCGGGATCGACTCCGCCACCGTGACGGCGCTCCTCGTCCACGTCCTCGGCCCGGCGAACGTGACGGCGGTCTCGATGCCGTCCCGCTTCAACGGGCCGACGACGCTCGGGATCACCGGGCAGATCGCCTCGAGCCTCGGCGTCGAGCTCGTGACCGTCCCGATCCAGGAGATGGTCGACCAGCTCGCGCTCGCCACGGGCGTCACGCCGGGGGACTTCGCCTACGAGAACGTCCAGGCGCGGGCCCGGATGCAGATTCTCGCGACGCTCTCCCAGAAGCGCGGCGCGCTCTTCACCTGCAATGGGAACAAGGTGGAGATCGCCTTCGGCTACTCGACGCTCTACGGGGACCAGTCGGGGGCGATCGCCCCGATCGGGGACCTCGTCAAGCGCGAGGTGCGCCAGCTCGCGACCTACCTGAACGAACGCGTCTTCGGCCGCGAGGTGATCCCGAAGGCCTGCATCGACATGAAGCCCTCTGCCGAGCTCTCGGCCGCGCAGAGCGTCGAGGAGGGAAAGGGCGACCCGTTCGACTACGGAACGGTGGAAGCGCGCGGCTACCACGACGAGATGGTCCGGGCCTTCACGGAATTCCGGAAAGGGCCGGAGTGGTTCCTCTCCGAGTACGCCGCGGGGCGGCTCGAAGCGACACTTCTCCTCCCCGCCGGGACGCTCGCGCGTCTCTTCCCCACCCCTTCGGATTTCGTCGCCGACCTCGAGGACCGGTGGGGCCGGTTCGCAGGAGCCGTCTTCAAGAGGGTCCAGGCTCCGCCGATCCCGATCGTCTCGCGCCGCGCCTTCGGCTACGACCTGAGGGAATCGATGCTGCCGGCCCACCTCACGCGCCGGTACCGGGAGATCCGGCAGGTCGTCCTCGCGCGGTACGTCCGGCCGAGGCGGATCGCGGTCTACGGCGGGAGCTTCAACCCGCCGGGGCGCCACCACCAGGAGATCGCGCGGCGCCTCGCCGCCCGCTTCGACGCGCTCTTCGTCGTCCCCTGCTGGCTCCGCGAGGACAAGGCCTCCGTGGGGGCCGTCGCGCCCGAGCACCGCCGGCGGATGGCGGAGCTCGCCTTCCGGGGGATCGCCGGCCTCGAGCTCGACCTGACCGACATGGAGCAGCGGGCCTTCACGCCCACTTTCCTCGTCGAGGAGCGCTTCGCCGCCCGCTTCCCGAAGGCCGAGGTGTGGCACGTCGTCGGGGGGGACCTCGTCGCCGGAGGCGGGGACGGCACCTCGGAGATCCAGCGAACCTGGCAGAAGGGGGCCGAGATCTGGCAGCGGCTGCGGTTCGCGATCCTGACGCGGGGCGGCTCGGGAATGTCCGTGGAAGACCTTCCGCCCCGCTCCGAGCTCGTCGACGTCTCGGACCTCGTCGGCTCCGGGACCGAGGTCCGCAAACGCCTCGCGGCCGGAAAGCCCGTGGCGGAGCTCCTCGACCCGGCCGTCGAGGAGTACATCCGGGCCCACGGGCTCTACCGAAGCTGAGGCGGCGAGGCTCCCGGCCGGGAATCCGCGACGACGCGGCGTCTCGACGCTGCCCTCCGGCGGCCCCTCTCCCCGCAGACCCCTCCGGCTTCACCTCGCCGCGAAGAGCTCCAGCGCCCTCCTCACGAACGCTCCGTGGTCCGCGTAGAGCCGCGAGAGGAGCTCCTCGTCGACGACCGCCCACCGGACGGCCTGCGCGTCGTCGCCGCCCGCGGCTCCATCGCCTGCGACAGGGGCGGGACGAGGTGAAGGTGCCGGACGACCGTCTCCATCCAGGCGTGGTCGGTGTTCCTCCGGTCGTCGACGTAGCCGCGATAGATCTCGACGGCGCCGCTGAGGTCGAGGCGCACGCCCGCTTCCTCCTCGAACTCCCGTTCGAGGGTCCGCGAGACCTCCTCCCCGGCGTCGACCATCCCGCCGGGGAGCGCCCACTCCCCGCTGTCGCGGCGCTGGATGACGAGAAGCTCGATCGACGAGGGCGTGGGGCCGTCGCGCGTGACGAGCGGGTCGGCCGCGAAGTTCGCGCCCCAGCGCCCGAGCGCGCCCCGGCCCGCGAGGCCGGTCCGTCCCCGCGGGTTGAGCGGGCGACCCTCGGGGTCGAGGCGGACCTCCCCCTCGTAGCTCGCGAACCGGTGCCTCCCGAACGGGAGGTCCTCGGGCTCGGCCCAGCCCGACGGGTTCACCGTCCGGTCATTCGCGAGGACGGCGGGGTCGACGAAGTACGGCGGCTCGTACCCGGGCCAGGCAACGTCCCAGGGGACTTTCCCGTCCGGGACCTCGAAGCGGACCGGATAGTTCTTCGGGCGGAGGGTCCTCGCCTTCACGTGGAGAGATGTGTTCATGGCGGGGAGATCGTAGGGGATCTTTCGGACCCGGGGTCTTCCTGGTTGGGGATCTCCTGCGGAGGGGATCTTCCTTTACGCGTGTCCCGGCCCTCCCTAAACTGTCCGGTTCATGGACCCCGGGCTGGTACAGCTCTACGACGCGCTCGTCGGGGCGATGGGACCCGAGGACGTCTTCGGCACGCTCGAGACCGCCGACGGCGGGAGCCGGGACGAGGCGCTCGACGCGACGTTTCGGCGGCTCGCCCGGGCGTGCCACCCCGACCGCTTCCACGGATCGTCCGACCCGGACGAGAGGGACGTCGCCGGGGAGGCGTTCCGGCGGCTCACCTCCTTTCGCGGGCGCGCCGAGGTGAAGCTCGCAAACGGGACCTGGGGCCAGCGGGACGCTCCGGACCTGCCCGCGGGGGAGGAGACGATGGAGGTGAAGACGGCGCGGAAGACGTACCGCGTCGCCACCCGCCCCTTCGTCGAGGGAGACGTCGGGCCCCTCTACCGCGGGACCTGCCTCGAGGGGGACGGGCCCGACTCGCGGGTCGTCCTCAAGCTCGCGCGCGAGGCGGAGGACAACGATCTCGTGAGGAACGAGGCCCGCGTTCTCGGAAGGCTCAAGGGAACGCCGTCGGCCCAGAGCAAGCATCTGCCGGTTCTCCTCGACCAGTTCAAGAGCGGCGACCGCAACGGCGTCGTCCTCCGCGAGATCGACGCCTTCGACGGAACGACCCTCAGGGAGAAGCTCCCGGCCGGCGTCCCGGCCGAGCACGCCGCGTGGATCCTGGCGCGGCTCCTGTCGGTCCTCGGGTTCGCCCACAGCAAGGGAGTCGTCCACGGGAACGTGGAACCGGCTCACGTGATGGTCCACCCCCCCGACCACAACGTCTTCGTGATCGACTGGACGGCCGCGGTGGTCGAGCCCGCGCGGACGGGCGAGGGTTTCCGGACGCTGAACGAGCTCTACAGCCCTCCCGAGGTGGGCGAGCGCAAGCCGCCCGTCCCGGCCTCGGACCTCTATTCCGCCGGGAAGACGATGGTCACCCTCCTGGGCGGCGACCCCGCGACGGGCGAGCTCCCCGCTTCCGTTCCGGGGCGCCTCGCGAGGATCCTCTCCTTCATGACCCTCCCCAGCCCGCGCCAGAGGGCGCAGGACGCGTGGGAGATCTACCGCGAGGTGGGGCTGGCCCGCGAGGAGCTCTACGGCCCCCACAGCTTCGTCGAGTTCCGGGTCTAGCCCGGCGAAAAGGAGGCCCTCATGGGCGGCGGTTTCTACGACGGCGACGTGGCGGAACGGGCCCGGTCGACGCGCGAGGACGCGTTCACCTTTCACGGCGCCCCGGCGGCGGGCGACGCCGCCCGGCGCGAGGTCCACCCCGACCTCAGCCCCCTCGGCACCTCGCGCGAGTGCGTCCAGGCGACCCCGATCGTCGTCGCGTTCGACGTGACCCGCTCGCGGGGCAACGACGCCAAGATCGTCTACGAAAAGATGCCGATGCTGATGGGGCAGATCAACATGCGGGCCTACGTGCCGGAGCCGGCACTGAGCTTCGCCGCGATCGGCGACGCGACGGTCGACCAGGCGCCGCTCCAGGTCGGCCAGTTCGAGGCCGACAACCGGCTCGACGCGGTCCTCGGGAAGTTCTGGCTCGAGGAGGGCGGGGGCGGGACCGGGCAGGAGACGTACGAGCTCGCGGCCTACTACTACGCGCGCCACACGAAGCTCCACTGTCTGGCGAGCGGCAGGAAGGGCTACCTCTTCTTCGTCGGCGACGAGGGCTTCTACCCGAAGGTGGCGAAGGAGCACGTGAAGCGCTTCGTCGGGGACGCCCTCCCCGCCGACCTCGACTCGCGCGAGGTCTTCCGCGAGCTGCAGGAGCGGTTCGACGTCTTCCTCATCTACCCGCGGGCGACGTGGGAGGAGCGGCGGGCCGACATCGACGCCGAGATCCAGCGCCGCGTCGTGGAGGCGGGCGGCATGCACGCCGGCGTCGACATCCGCGCCTCGCTGGTGTGGAACAACCGCAACGACCTCGACCTCCACGTCGAGACGCCCGCCGGGGAGCACATCTTCTTCGGAAACAAGAGGGCGACCTGCGGCGGCGAGCTGGACGTCGACCGGAACGTCCACGGCGAGACCACCAAGCCGGTGGAGAACACGCGGTGGGCCCGCGGCACCGCCCCGAAGGGGCGCTACCGGGTCTGGGTCCGCAACTACGCGTTCCACGAGGACAGCCGCAAGCCGACCGAGTTCCAGGTGGAGCTCGAGGTGAACGGGAAGGTCCAGCACTTCTCGGGCGTCGTCTCCAGGCACGGGGAGACCGGCGAGACGAGCGACGTCCCCGCCTTCGCGTTCGACTACGACCCGCGCGAGCGCAGGGCCGCGGCCGACGAGACGTCGCGGTACGCGGGATACCAGGACGCGACGATCAAGGCGCAGTGGGCGAGCGTCCTCCCCGCCGAGAACATCCTCCTCATCGACGACCCGAAGGCGATCGCCGACGTCATCCTCGGCGTCCTCGCCCTGAGCGGCGGCCGCGACCTCTCCGAGTACCTAGAGCACATGACCGAACGCGGCCAGACCGAGACGCGCCGGAGCCAGACGGCCGAGGCGCTCGGGGCCCTTGCCTCGGGAGCCGCCCTCGCGAAGGTGACGAAGCCGCTGCCGCTCGACCGTCCCGCGGAGACGAAGCGGGGCGGACGGTCGAAGAGGCTCTGAGCGGAGGGCGCGACGTGCCCCCGCCCTCGACGCTCGAGGTGTCGCTCCTGGCCACGCTCCCGGCGGCGCACCAGACGCCGCTGCTCCGGCAGATCCTCGCCTCTCCTTCCGTCGCCGGGGCGCGGTTCAACGTGGGGGCCCGCTCCCCGTGGTCTCCGCGCGAGACGCTGGAGCGGGTCGCCGCCGAGGCGGAACGCGCGGGGAAGCGGCTCTGGATCGACCTGAAGGGGCGCCAGCTCCGGATCGTCCAGTGGGCGGTCCCCACCTTCGGCGACATCGTCCTGAACCACGAGATCGTGGTGGAGCTCCCCGCCCGGATCGTCTTCCGGGGAGGCGAGTCGTCGGAGATCGTCGAGGTGCGCGGGAACAGGGTCTTCGTCGACCCTCCCCCGGCAAACGCCGTCGGGCAGGGGCAGGCCGTCAACGTCCACGCGCGGCGGCTCGAGGTGAAGGGCTATCTGACCGAGGAGGACGAGGAGTACCTCGACGCCTGCGCCTCGCTCGGGATCCTCGACGTGATGCTCTCGTTCGTCGAGGGACCGGACGACATCGAGGCCGTTCGAAAGCTCCTCCCCGGGGTCCGGCCGGTCCTCAAGATCGAGTCGCCCGCGGGAATGGAGTTCGTACGCTCCGCCGGACGGTCGGGGCTCGCGGGGTGCCGGCTGATGGCGGCGCGCGACGACCTGATGGTCAACCTCGGCGGGAACCCCGCCGAGATGCTCCCGGCGCTCGAAGAGCTCGTCGCAATCGACCCGGAGACGATCCTGGCGTCTCGGGTCTTCCAGGGCGTGGAGCAGAAAGGAACGCCGAGCCTGGCGGACTTCTGCGACGTCCGCCTCATGGAAACCCTCGGTTACCGGACGTTCCTCCTCAGCGACGGGATCTGCCTGCGCCGCTTCGCCGAGGCGGCCGCGGCGTGGGGGCAGTACCGCGCGGTAACGGACAGGGCCGTGGATCACGGCCCTGGGACGGACCACGCCGCGAGCCATGGCGCGGGAGCGGTGAGCGGCCGCGCGGATCAAGCGGGCGGGTGACGGAGCCCTCCGGCCTCGTCGCCTGCGTCGGCCTCGGCTTCGGCGACGAGGGAAAGGGGAAGGTCGTCGACGCGCTCGTCCGGCGCACCGGCGCGCGGACCGTCGTCCGCTTCGGCGGCGGGCCGCAGGCCGCCCACCACGTCGTCACCCCGGAAGGGCGCGTCCACTGCTTCGCGCAGTTCCCGTCGGGAATGCTCGTCGCCGGGACGCGCGGGTGGATCGCCCGCGAGATGCTCATCGACCCTCTCGCGCTCGGCCGGGAGGCGGAGGCGCTCGCGCTCGTGGGTGCCCCGGACGGACGCGCCCGGCTCCGGGTCGACCCGCTCTGCCGCATCGTGACGCCGTTCCACAGGCTCGTCGGACGGATGCGCGAGCTGGCGCGCGGCGCCCGGCGCCACGGCAGCTGCGGCCGCGGCGTCGGCGAGGCGGTGCGGGACGCGGCCGCCCGCGGGAGCGAGGCGATCTTCGCCGGGGATCTGCTCGACCCGTCGATCCTCGTCGGCAAGCTCCGCCGGCAGCGCGCCGTGGCGCTCGATCACGCCGAGCAGCTCGCGGAGGAAGGCGGTCGTGGGGAAAGCCGGACGGCACATGGCGGAGAGAACGGCGAGAACGGCGGCGAGCTCGCGCGACACCTCGCGGAGATCCGCCGGCTCGGCAGCGACTGCGACAGCGGCGGCGGCGACGACGACGCCGGGTCCGCGGGATCCGTCCTCGCGGCGCTCGCCGCCTCGATGTCCGAAGGGCTCGCCGGGGTCCGGTTCGCAGGCGAACGCGAGCTCGCGGCGGAGGTCGAGGAAGAGCTCGGCCGCGGCGTGCCCGTTCTCTTCGAAGGCGCCCACGGCGTTCTCCTCGACGCCACGCGCGGATTCGTCCCTCACGTCACCGCCACCGACACGACGTTCGCTCCGGCCGAACGCCTCGCGGCCCGCATCGCCCCGGGGCGCCCGCTCTTCCGGCTCGGGATCACGCGGGCCTACGCCACGCGGCACGGGGCGGGTCCGTTCGTGACGGAGGACCCCGACCTGACCGAGGCGCTCCCCGAGCCGCACAACGTCCCGAATCCGTGGCAGGGGGCGATGCGCGCCGGGCCACTCGACCTCGTCGCGCTCCGGTACGCCCTCTCCGTCGCGGCCGCGGAGCCCGTCGCGCTCGCCGTGACCCATCTCGACCGGCTCTCCGGTCTCGGGAACGTCCGCCTTGCCACCCGCTACGAGGTCGACGGCGCGCCGGCGGGTCTGGTCGCCAACGCGCGGCACCTCGAACGCTGCCGGCCGGTCTACGAAGAGCGGCCGGGGTGGGAGGGAGAGCTCTCCTCGTGCCGCACCCCTGGCGACCTTCCTCCCCAGGCCCGCGATTTCCTCCGCTTCCTCGCTTCGCCCGACGGGCTCGGCACGCCGGTCGTCCTCGCCTCCGTCGGCCCGTCCGCAGCGGAGACGCTCTTCTTCGGAGAGAGCTGAAAGGTGGACGCCCGCGCGGCCCTGGAGGAACGGCTCCGCCTCATCGTCCGGACCGTCTGCGCCCGGCCCGGGCTCGAGGTGACGACAGAGGCTTCGCCCACCGTCCGCGCCCGGCTCGCCGCCGAGGGAAAGGACGTCGACGAGGAGTGGTTCACCTGGCAGGAGCACGGCCCCGGAGGACACGACGCCGGAGAGCGCGGCCGGATCGCCCGGACCTGGGTCCACCTCCCGCCGCGCCTCCTCGAGATGCCCGAGGAGGTCGCCAAGGGGAAGGCGGCGCACGAGGCGGGCCACGTCGCGATCACGCGACACGGCGGCTTCGTCCCGGACGAGGTCCTGGCGCAGCCCGGCTTCCACCTCCTCCTCAGCTCGACGGAAGAGCGGGCCGTGGACGAGGTGGTGAGACGCCGGTTCGCGGGGGCCGGCATCTGGCTCGACGCGGCGCGGCGCGACTCCGTCCGCGAGGCGGTCGAGGCGTCAGGCCTCGCGGGATTTTCAGAGGCGCCCCTCTTCGTCCAGGTCGCCAACCTCGTCGTCTACGCGCCCCACCTCGGCTCCGGGCCGGCCGGCGGCACCGACGCCGCCGCCGATTTCCTCGCCTCGCTCGACCCGGAGGCGGCGCGCGTCTACGCGCGGATCGCGCCCGACGTCGAGCTTCTCGAGCGGACCCTGCCGCCGGAGGGCGCCGGCGAGGACGAGGTGAAAGCGTCCGCGATCGAGCGCTACCGGATCGTCTGGGAACGGATCTGGCCCGTCCTTCGCCCGCTCGTGACGCGCGACGCCGCGCGGCGGACTCCGGAGTCGCTCCGGGCGCTCGAGGACGCGCTCACCCGGACGCGGGACGGCGCTCTCGACCCGCTCCGGCCCGAGAGCCACGCGGAACGTTCGACGCGCGTCGAACGGGAACGCTCGGCCGCGGAGATGCGGGAGATCGGCGCGCGGACCGCCGCCCTCGCGGCGAGCCGCAACCCGTACGACGCCGCCCGCGAGAGTGTCCGCAGCCTCGAGGAAGGGCTCGTCTCGAGGCTCGAGGAGATCCTGCGCCCGACATCCCGGAGCCGAACGAGACTCGCGTCTTCCGGAAGCCGGATCCATCTCCCTTCGGTCTTTCGCTGGACGGCGCGCCGCGCGGCCGGCGTCCCCGAGTCGAACCCGCGCCTCTTCGGGAAGCGGAGCCTGCCGGGGCGGCGCGACACTGCCATCACCCTCCTCGTCGACCTCTCCGGCTCCATGCGCTTCGGCGGGAAGGTCGAGGAGACGTTCCGCGCCGCGGTTCTCCTCGCCGAGTCGCTCGCGCGGCTCGACGTCCCGTTCGAGGTCCTCGGCTTCCAGGACGAGCCGATCGTCCTCAAGGCATTCGACGAGGCACTCGGAGCGGCCGTCCGCCTCCGGATGGCCGGGATGCGCGGAGAGGTGGAGGGGTCGAACCCGGGTGGACGCAACCACCCGGAGTGGAACGACGACGGACCGTGCCTCCTCGCCGCGTCAGCCCGCCTGGCGGCGCGCGCGGGGGGCGACGCGTTCCTCCTCGTCCTCTCCGATGGCTTGCCGGAAGGTCTGCGCAGCGACGCGGCCGATCTCCGCGCGGCGGTGGCGCGGATCCGGGCGGAGACGGCGCAGAACCTCGTCGGCCTCGGCCTCGGCGACGGGACGGAGCACGTGCGCGACTTCTACCCGACGTCGATCGCGGGGATCCGCGCGGACGATCTCCCCAGGGTCCTCGGCGACCTCCTCGAGGCGATCCTCGCCGACCCCGCGTCCTTCCGCGATCCCGCGCACTCCGGGCCACCGTAAACTGCCGCCGTGGACGGGCTCCCCCTCACGAGCCGCGAGTCGGCGAGGCCGGCCTCCGGCGGCCTCCCGCCGGTGGCGGTCGACACGGAGAAGCGGCGCGTTCACGTCCTCGAGATGGAGCTTCCCCTCCGCGGAGAGAGCGGCCCCCTCGTGCCGCGCCCCGAGCGGTTCACCCATTTCACGCTCGACCGCCGGACGGCCGAGCTCCTCGAGAAGCTCGCGACGGCGATTCGGCTGCGCGAGCCGTGCCTCCTCGAAGGAGAGACCTCGACCTCGAAGACGAGCTCGATCGAGTACCTCGCCTCGGTGACCGGCACGCCCGTGTCGCGCCTCAACCTGAGCGGCCAGACCGACACCTCCGAGCTGATCGGCCGGTACGTGCCGAACGACGGACGGCTCGAGGCGAGCTTCGGTGCGCTCCTCAGCGACGCCGGGCAGCTGACCGAGGCCTCGCGGGCGATCGTCGAGCGGGCCCGGCGCCAGGGGCGGGGGCTCTCGCTCCTCGAGTCGCAGAAGGTCGCGGCCGCCGAGGGGATCGACGTCCCCGAGTGGCGCTGGCAGGACGGCGTGGTGCCGGTGGCGATGCGCGAGGGGCGGTGGCTCATCCTCGACGAGCTCAACCTCGGCGAGCCGCAGGTCCTCGAGCGCCTGAACCCCGTCCTCGAGCGCCCTCCGTCGCTCGTCCTGACCGAAGGGGACGGCCGGGTCCTCGGGGCCGGAGGAGAGCCGGTGCACGAGGGCTTCCGCGTCTTCGCCACGATGAACCCGGCCGAGTACGCCGGGCGGTCGCCCCTCTCCCCGGCCTACAAGGACCGCTTCACGGCCTACAAGTACGTGAGCCCGCCGTCCGAGGCCGAGTACGCCGAGATGCTCGCGCTCCTCGTCTACGGCGAGCAGCCGGCGTTCTCGCTGCACGGGCAGGCGTACGGCGGCCAGCGCGTCGCGCCGCTCTTCGGACGGCTCGCGCGCGTGGGGGGCGTCCGGGGGTTCCTCCCGAAGCTGGCGAAGCTCCACGCGACGCTCGAGGGGCTCGCGCGCCGGCGGGAGATCGGCCGCGACGGGCGCGAGCGGATCGCCTTCACCCGGCGGACGCTCATCGAGCTCCTCGGCTACGTCGAGAGGGTGGAGGTCGTCGACCGCCGGACCGAGGAGACGCGCTCGTTCGAGGACTCTCCGAAGGAGCTCCTCCAGCGCGCCCTCCGCTACTTCTACCTCGACCGGATCGCCGGCGAGGAAGACCTGCGCAAGGTGGAGGACCAGCTCGACGCGATCGGCATCTCCGAGCGGCAGTGGCTCCACGACCTCGCGTCCCCTCCCGAGAGCGCCGGGCCCCAGATCGTCCCGAACGTCGCGGGCGGGACGATCCTCCTGACGCCCCGGCGCGAGCTCGCGGGCTACCGCGTCGGCGAGGCGCTCCGCCTTCGCGACGACGCGCCCGCGCAGCTGCGAAACGCGCTCGGAGGCGGAACGCGCTTCACGGTGGCGGGCTCCTCCCCCGACGGCCGGCTCGTCGTGAGGATCGGCGACGGAGCCTGCTTCAAGGAGACTCCCGAGCGGATCGGAGAGTGGTTCCGGAAGGTCCCGGCCGGGGCGTAACGGGCCGGCTCCGGTCTCCGGGTTCGTGTCCCCGTTTTCGCGTCCCGCCCCGGGAACGGATCCGCACCCCGCGGCGAGTGTCCGCCCCGGCTCACCCCTCCCGGATCCGCAGCCTCCGGTAGCTCGCGCGGTGGAGGTCGCGGACCTCGACGCTGAGGGCGCCGCGCCCCCCTTCGGCGAGCTTCGGGAACGCACGGGCCAGGACGTCGAGAGCCGACTCGGAGAGCGCCGCTTTCACGTCGTCGGACCGGCCGTCGAGAATCGCGATGGAGAGGGCGACGAAGGAGAGGTCTTCCGCGCCGTCCGCCACGGCGAAGACGTCGTGCCTCACGGCGCGGCTCTTGATGTCCTTCCTCTCGAAGAGGCCCGAGGCCATCAGGGCGTCGTGGAGGTCGAGAAGGACGCGACCCAGGTCCGGCGCGTCGGGGACGTTCGCGGAGTATTCCAGGACGAGGTGCGGCATGGAGGGATTCTCCTCCCGCACGAACGGCTCCGCCGCTCCCGGGGGAGCGGCGGAGCCGGGGATCTCACGCGCTACTTCAGGGACGACATGTCGATGACGAAGCGGTACTTGACGTCCCCCGTCAGCATCCGTTCGTAGGCCTCGTTCACCTTCTGGATCGGGATGATCTCGATCTCGGCGGGCGTCTTCTGCGCGGCGCAGAAGTCGAGCATCTCCTGCGTCTCGGCGATGCCGCCGATGAGGGACCCCGCGATGGCCTTCCGACCGAAGATGAGGCCGAAGACGGCGGGTGACGGGTGCGGGAGCTCGGGCGCGCCGACGAGGCAGAGGGTGCCGTCGCGGGCGAGGAGCGAGGTGTAGGCGTCGAGGTTGTGCGGGGCGGCGACCGTGTCGAGGATGAAGTGGAAGCTCCCGGCGTGCGGCTTCATCGCCTCCTCGTCCTTCGAGAGGACGACCTCGTCGGCCCCGAGCTTCTTCGCGTCCTCGACCTTCCCGGCGGAGGTCGTGAAGAGGACGACGTGGGCGCCCATCGCGTGGGCGAGCTTGACACCCATGTGGCCGAGGCCGCCGAGGCCGACGATACCAACCTTCTTCCCGGGGCCGGCGCCCCAGTGGCGGAGCGGGGAGTAGGTCGTGATGCCGGCGCAGAGGAGCGGCGCGGCGCCCGCCGGGTCGAGACCGTCGGGAATGCGCAGGACGAACGCCTCGTCGACGACGATGACGTTCGTGTAGCCGCCGTAGGTCATCCCGCCGAGGTGCGCGTCGGGGCTGTTGTAGGTGAAGATGCACCCCTTCTGGCAGAACTGCTCGAGGCCGTCCTTGCAGTCGGGGCAGGTGCGGCAGGAGTCGACCATGCAGCCGACACCGGCGGTGTCGCCGACCTTGAAGCCCTTCACCTCGGCGCCGACGGCCGAGACGCGGCCGACGATCTCGTGGCCGGGGATGCAGGGGTAGGTCGTCCCGTGCCACTCGTTGCGAACCGTGTGGAGGTCGGAGTGGCAGATGCCGCACCAGAGGATGTCGATCCTCACGTCCTTCGGACCGGGGTCGCGCCGGTCGATTTCGAGGCGGTCGAGGGGCGAGGTGGCGGCGGTCGCGCCGTAGCCGAGGGCCTTGATCATGGGGGGTCTCCTTGCGGCGCGGCGGTGCGCGCCCGGGGCGCAGCGTATACGACTCCTTCCGCCCGTTCGCAACGCCCGGATTCCGTGGTCGCTCGAGGACCGCCCCCGGCCGTGCGGGCCTGCTCCGGCTCGCTTGCGGGCGTCAATGCTAAGGTCGCCCCGTGCCGCCGCTCGTCGCCGCGCAACGCCTCTCGAAGGCGTTTGGCGCCCGGACCCTCTTCTCAGGCCTCTCCTTCGGGATCGAGCGGGACGAACGTATCGGCCTGATCGGCCCCAACGGCGCGGGCAAGTCGACGCTCCTGACGATCCTCGCCCAGGAGACGCCGCCCGACGACGGGACCGTCATCTTCCAGGGGGGCGTCAGCGTCGGCCTCGTCCCCCAGATCCCGAGCTTCGCGGAAGGGGCGACGGTGAGGTCCGTCGTCCTCGAGGGGGCCCAGTCGCACGTCTCGCACGGCGAGGACGTGGCGTGGGAAGCGGAGCTGAAGACCGACGAGGCGCTCGCGAAGCTCTCGCTCACGTCCGGAGGCATCGGCCCCGACAGCCTCGTCTCCACGCTCTCGGGCGGCCAGCGAAAGCGCGTCGCCCTCGCGCGCGAGCTCGTGCGGCAGCCCGACCTCCTCCTCCTCGACGAGCCGACGAACCACCTCGACGTGGAGAGCATCGTCTGGCTCGAGGAGCTCCTCTCGCGCGCCCCCTTCGCCACGGTGACGGTCACGCACGACCGGCTCTTCCTCACCCGCGTGGCGACCCGGATCCTCGAGCTCGACCGGCGCAACCCGGGCGGCCTCCTCTCGGTGCCCGGCGGCTTCGAAAAGTGGCTCGAGGCGAAGGAATCGCTCCTCGCCGCCCAGGAGAGCCGCGAGTCGTCGCTGCGGAACGTCCTCCGGCGCGAGACGGAGTGGCTGAGGCGCGGCCCGAAGGCGCGGGCGACGAAGCAGAAGGCTCGCATCGAGCGGGCCGAAGCCCTCGGCGAGGAGATCGAGACGATCGCCGAGCGCAACGTCGCCCGGACGGCGAAGATCGACTTCACGGGAGCGGGTCGCGCCCCGAAGCGGCTCCTCGTCGCCGAGGGGATCTCCAAGTCCTACGGCGAAAGGACCCTCTTCTCGGGCCTCGACCTCCTGCTGCGGCCCGGAAGCCGGATCGGCCTCATCGGCCCGAACGGCTGCGGCAAGTCGACGCTCCTGCGCGTCCTGCTGGGCACGGAGCGGCCCGATACCGGAACGGTCACCCGGGCCGACGGCGTCTCGGTCGCCCTCTTCGAGCAGGGGCGCGATTCGCTCGACCCGGACGCGACGGTGAAGGAGACGGTCTGCCCCGAGGGGGACCAGGTGGAGTACCGCGGGCGATTCATTCACGTCCGGAGCTGGCTCGACCGGTTCCTCTTCTCGCAGGAGCAGGCCGAGATGAAGGTCTCGCGCCTCTCGGGCGGCGAGCAGAGCCGCCTCCTCGTGGCCCGGCTCATGCTCAGCCCCGCCCAGCTCCTCGTCCTGGACGAGCCGACGAACGACCTCGACCTCGCGACGCTGAACGTCCTGGAGGAGAGCCTCTCCGACTTCCCCGGCGCCCTCCTCCTCGTCTCGCACGACCGCGCCTTCCTCGACCGCGCCACCGATTCGCTCCTCGCCTTCGACCCGGAAGGCGGCAGCGGCGTGACGACTCTCGCCGGCCTCGACCAGTGGGAGCGGTGGCGGAAGGAACGGCGCGAGGCGGCGCAGGCGGTGGCCGCGGAGAAGGTCCGCGACGCGAAGCGGGAGAGCGCTCCCGACCCGGCCGCGGCCCCCGGGAAACGGCGGCTCGGCTACCTCGAGCAGCGCGAGCTGGACGGCATCGAGCCGAGGATCCTCGCCGCCGAGAAGCGGCTCGAGACGCTGACGGCGGAGTGCCACCGGCCCGAGGTCGTCAGCGACGGCCCCCGCCTCGTCGCCCTCTCCCGGGAGATCGAAGAGGCGCAGGCCGAGGTCGACCGGCTCTACGCCCGCTGGTCCGCCCTTTCCGGCTGACCCGACCCGTCGCCGGTCCCGGCGCGGTCCTGGGGGAGAATCCCCCGGTCGGGCGGCCGGCCCGCAGGAATCCGCTCACGCCTGAACCGGCGAAAGGGACGAATGAAACATCTCTTCGAGGTCGTCAACAGGATCTTCGCGTTCATCGTCCCGATCTCCGACTTCCTCTGGAACTTCCCCAAGGACGTCGACGCGTACGCGCGGATCCCCGTCCTGGGGCAGTTCTCCTTCGCGATGCTCCTCCTGATCGGAAGCGGCATCTACTTCACGATCCGGATGCGCGGCGTCCAGTTCCGGAAGTTCGTCCGGAGCATCCGGATCGCCACCGTGCGGACCGCTTCGGAGACGGGGATCAGCCCCTTCGCCGCGTTCATGCTCAGCTCCGCCATGCGCGTCGGCCCCGGGAACATCATGGGGGTCACGGGGGCGGTCTCCGTCGGCGGCCCGGGCGCGGTCTTCTGGATGTGGGTCGCGGCCGCCTTCGGAATGGCGCTGGCGTTCGTCGAGGCGACCCTCGCCCAGCTCTACAAGGAGAAGAAGGACGACCAGTACGTCGGCGGCCTGCCGTTCTACGGGATGAAGATCCTGGGGAACAGGAGGTGGGTCGGCATCGCGCTGTCCGTGCTGTTCATCGGGTACGCCCTCCTGAACGTCCCGAGCCAGACGTTCCACCTCTTCACCGCCCTCGGCTCCGTGGCGAGCACCGTCGCGGGGACGACCTACTCGAGGACGTCGGGCGTCTACTACGGGATCGGCCTCTTCCTGATCGTCTACATCTCGGCGATCGTCCTCGGCGGCCTGAAGCGCGTCGTCAAGGTCGTGAACGTCTGGGTCCCGGTCATGGCCGTCCTCTACTGCGGGATCGTCCTGACCCTCGTCTTCCTGAACTGGCGCCTGATCCCGTTCTTCTTCGGCGCCGTCTTCAGCGGTGCGTTCTCCCCGGAGGCGGTCTTCGGCGGCGCCTTCGGCATCGCCCTGCAGCAGGGGGTCAAGCGGGGCCTCATGGCGAACGAGGCGGGGCAGGGGACGATCACGATGGCGGCCGCCGCGGCCAGCAACGACCACCCCGTCGAGCAGGGCCTCGTCCAGTCGATGGGGGTCTTCTTCGACACGATGATCGTCTGCTCGATGGCCGGCTTCGTGTCCGTCATGGCCCAGCTCTGGACCTCTCCGTCCGGCATCGTCTGGGAAGCGATCCGCGAGGACAAGCTCCTCGTCTTCATGACGGCCGCCAAGCAGCTCGCCCCGGGGACTGCCTTCGACGCCCCGGTACAGGCCCTCCTCTCCCTCTGCTACGCGCTCTTCGCCTCCATGACGCTGATCGGCATGATCACCTTCGCCGAGATCTCCGCGAACATGATCTCGAGGAAGCGGACGTTCCTCCTCGGCCTCCGGGCGACCGGCGCCCTCTTCCTCGTTCCGTTCGGCGTCCTGACGGTCCTGGCCGACCTGCAGCTCGGGAACATCTGGTACCTGGCGGACATGCTGAACATCCTCGTCGTCTTCGCCAACGTCCCGATCCTCCTGATCGGCCAGAAGCACGTCTTCCGCGCCCTCGAGCACTACGAGAGGACCGGCGGGAAGGAAGGCTTCGTCTCGAAGCGGGACATCGGCCTCGACTCGCCCTACTGGACCCAGGAATCCCACGACGCCTGACGTGCACGGGCCCCAAGCCAGGCGCGTCGTCTCGCGGGCCGAGGTCCTCGGCCTCTCCCTGAACGACGTCATCGGAAGCGGCGTCTATCTCCTCCCCGCCGCCGCGGCGGCGGTCCTCGCCGGCTCGGCGAGCCTCTGGGGCGTCGGCCTCGCGGGGCTCGCGGTCCTCCTCATCGTCCTCTGCTACGCCGAGGCGGCGAGCCGCTTCGACGAGCCGGGTGGCGCCTACGTCTACGCCCGCGAGGCGTGGGGTCCCCTGGCCGGCTTCGAGGTCGGCTGGATGACCTTCCTCACCCGGGTCGCCACCCTCGCCTCCCTTTCGGCCGGCTTCGCGCAGGCGCTCTCGTGGGCGTGGCCTGCCGCCGGCGGCGGGTGGGTCCGCGCGGCGCTCGTCGTGGTCCCGCTCCTCGTCCTGACGGCGATCAACGTACGGGGGGTGAAGCACGGCGCGCGGACCTCCGCCCTCCTCCTCGTCGCCAAGCTCTTCCCTCTCGCGGTCTTCATCGGCGCCGGCCTCTTTGCCGTGAAGTGGGAACGGGTCGCCGCCCCCGCGCGCGTCGACCCGGCGGGCCTCGGCGAGGTGGCGCTCCTCCTCCTCTTCGCCTACGCGGGATTCGAGAACACCGCCGCCCCGGCGGGCGAGTTCCGCGACCCGAAGCGCGACGTCCCGTTCGCGCTCGTCACGCAGATCGCGCTCGTGACGGCGATCTACGCGCTCGTCCAGCTCGTCGCGCTCGGGACCCTCCCCGGTCTCGGCGCGTCGAAGACTCCCCTCGCCGACGCCGCGCGCCTCTTCCTCGGCGGCTGGGGCGGCGTCCTTCTCACCGCGGGCGCGGCCGCGTCGATCCTCGGGACGGCGGGAAATACCGTCCTTTCCGGCCCGAGGTACCTCTACGCCCTCGCCCGGGACGGCTACGGCCCCTCGTTCCTCGGACGGCTCCATCCCCGGTTTCTCACGCCCGCCGCGGCAATCGTCTTCCAGACGGCCGTCGTCCTGCCGCTCGCGCTCACGGGCTCCTTCGCAGGGCTCGCGGCCCTCTCGGTCGTGGCGCGCCTCGCGAGCTACGTCTCCACGGCGGCCGCCATCCCGGCCCTTCGAAGGAAGTTCCCCGACACGCCCACGACGGTGCGGCTCCCCTTCGGCCCGGCGATCCCGATCGCCGCGCTCGGCGTGTCGGGCTTCCTCGTCGCGAGCGCCACGGCCCTCAACCTCCTCGCTGGGGCGGCGGCGATCGTGGTCGGGCTCGGCGTCTACGCGCTGCGCAGGAGAGCGTGATGCAAGCGGACTTCATCGCCCGCGGCCGTCACGGCCTCCACGCCGGCGCCGTGCTCGTTCTCGCCGGCGCCGGCGCGATCCTGGCACCTCGGAGTGCGCCCGGTCTCGGCACGGCGCTCCTCGCGGCGGCGGCCGCCGCCGCCGCGCTCGCGACGATCCCCGGCGGGCTGCCGGCTTCAGGACGAAGATGGATCGGCTCCCTGTCGAAACCGCAGGCGCAGAAAGCACGGTTCCCCGGGGCGACCGACCCTCCCTCCCCACCCTTCGCGGGCCGGCCAGCCTGGGTCGTCGCGGGGCTCCTCCTGGCCGTCGGCACCGCATTCTGGACCGGCGGAAACCGTCTCACGCTTCCCGGAGTCTTCGCCTGGGGAGCGTCCGTCGCCTCGCTCCTGTGGGGCCTCTCGGCACCGAAGGAAGAGCCCGGCTCCGTCCTCGCCCTCCCGTCGCGAGCCGCTCTCGTGGCGCTCGTCGCTCTCACCCTCGCGGGAGGCGCTCTCCGGCTCGGCGCCTTCGCCACCGTTCCGCCCGAGCCGACGAGCGACCACGTCGAGAAGGCGCTCGACGCGGCCCGCATCGCCGACGGCGCGCGTCCCGTCTTCTGCGGCACGAACGGGGGACGCGAGCCGCTCCAGATGTACCTCCTCGCACTTCTCTCCCTGCTCCCCGGGCTCGGCTTCGGCCTCTCGGAGCTGACGCTCCTGACCGCGTTCGAAGGGACGCTCACGATCCCGCTCTTCTTCCTGGCGGGGCGCGAGCTCGCCCGGCCACGGGGACGGCGTGCGGCCGAGGCGGCCGGCCTCGCCGCCGCCGGGCTCGCTACCGTTTCGGGCTGGCACATCCTCCTCTCCAGGCTCGGCCTGCGCATCGTCCTTCTTCCCGCCGTGGCGCTCCTTCTCCTCACCTTTCTCCTGCGCGCCGCACGCGAGGGGCAGCGACGCGATTTCCTCGTGTCGGGCGTCGTCCTCGGCCTCGGCCTCTACACGTACCAGTCCGCCCGGTTCCTGCCTTTCCTCGCCGGGGCCGCCGCGCTGCTCGCAGTCCGCGACACTCCCGCCGCGCGGGATCGTCTTCGACGCGGCCTCCTCGCCCTCGTCCTCGTCGCCGCGGCCTGCGCCGTGCCCCTCGCACGCTACGCGGTGGAATACCCCGGCCCGTTCTGGGCCCGCGCGCGGACCCGGGTCCTGGGCGACGCCTCCGCGTCGAACCCGGCGAGCGCGTTCCTCGAACGTCTTCCCGCCCTGCTCCGCGGTACGGCGCCGGCGCTCGGCGCACTCCACGTCACCGGCGACGGGAGCTGGTTCCAGGGCACACGGGGCCGGCCTTTCCTCGATCCCGTCACCATGAGCCTTCTCGGGGCAGGCCTCGGCCTCGGCCTCGCGGGCGTGCTTCGGAAGCGCGATCGCGCCGCGCTTCTCGTTCCCGCATCGCTCGTCCTCCTTCTCCTTCCGTCCGCGGTCGCCGCGGCCCACCCGGCGGAGAACCCGTGCACCACGCGGGCGAGCGGCGCACTCGCCCCGGCGATCCTCCTGGCAGGCCTGGGGCTCTCGTGGGTCGTTCGCGCCGCCCGCGCGCGGGGAGGGACGGCCGCGTCGGTCGCCACCTCGGTCCTCCTCCTCGCCGGACCCGCCCTCGCCGCGCGGACCGAGCTTCTCGACGGCTGGCGCCCCGCCTACGCGGCCTCGGCCCACCCCCATCGCGCGATGGCGGCGGAGGTTGCAGCGTTCCTGCGAAACGGCGGACGCGCGGGAAACGTTTTCGTCATCGGCGTCCCACACGGGGCCGACGACCGGGCCGTGGCGATGGAGGCGGGCCTCGTCCGGCGCTCCCCCGGGATCGACCCCGCCCAGCGCCCTCTCGCGACGGCGCTCGAACCCGCGTTCCGGGGGGCGGACGGGCGGCGCCGGGACTTTGACCCGGAAGGCGCCCTCCTCCTGCTCCTCTCGACGCGGGACGAGAAAGGCGTCGACGAGCTCCGACTCCTGTTCCCTGGAGCGATCGTTCGCCGCGTCCCCTCGGCCGGCCCCGACCGCGGATTCCTCCGCGTCGAGGTTCCCGCCGGGCAGGCGGCCCGCGCCCCGGCGCCGTGAGCCCTACCGACCGCGGACGCGGTAGAGCGTGACGCCCGGGTTGCGGTAGGCCGCCTCGAGGATCCCCAGCCGCTCGAGCTCCGGGAGCTTCGCGAGCCCCTCGTCCCCGTAGACGGCGCGTTCGAGAAGCCCCGCGACGACCCAGCGGACGCGGTGCCGCGCGAGGAAGCGGCGCACCTCGTCCACCCCGATACGGCCCTCCCCGGAGGTCTCTCCGGTCGGTGCGAGGGGCCGGCGGTAGAAGGACGCCACCTCCTCGATCCTCGCTGTGACGATCGTCCCGGACACCGCGGCGCGGTGCTGGCGAACGTGCCAGCTCCAGCCGGCGACTGCGGGAATCCCGGTGTGGACGCTGAACCGCGAGCCCCACCGGTACTCGGGCAGGACCGCTTCGACGAGCGCGGGGGAGCCCTTCTCGTGGGCGAGGAGCCAGGCGATCGCCTCGCCGTCCCAGCGGAGCGGGACGAGACGGCCCGACTCGCAGATCGCCGCGTCGGAGAGGAAGGCGGTGCCGTCGAGTCCGTGAGCCCGCCCCTGGGCTCCGGCGCCGAGCGCCGCCGCCGGCGGCGGCGCTTCCGGGCAGGGGACGCACCCGACGCCGGGAGTGACGCGCGGAAAGCGCAGCAAAAGCCGCGCCGGCGTCGCCGTCCGCGGGTAGAGCGCCGCGCCGAAGAGGAGGAGAGCGGCGGTGGCGTGCCACGCCCCGAACCTTCGCGCACCGCGGGCCCGGAGCGCCGCGTCCGTCCACGCGAGGGCCGGCCCCGAAGCGACCGCCAGGAGCGCGAAGGCCTGGAAGGAGAGCTTGAAGACGGTGTTCATCCGGTCGCCTCCGACGGCGAAACGGTCGATGCCGAGCGTCACGAGAAAGGCCGCGGCCGAAAGGAGCAGGACGGCCCGGCGCTCGAGGCCGAGCCCCGCGTCCCGTGGGACGGCCATCGCAAGGGCTGCCGCCGCGAGCGGCCAGGCGAAGAGAGCCGCCGGGATACCTGCGGCGAGCCAGACGGCGAGAGCGACGGCGGAGGCCGCGATGCCGAGAACGACCGGTCCCCGCCAGAAGTCCGCGTCGCCGAGGACGGTTGCCGGAGTCTCGGCGAGGCGGCGGACCAGCTCGAGGGCGACGAGGCCCGCCACCGCGAAGGCGGGAAGCGCCCAGAGCCAGAGCCACGCCGTCAGGGGCGTCGCGACTCCCTCCCACCGCACGACGTTTCCGTACGGGGCGACGTAGTGCGCGTCGAACGGCCGGAAGAGAACGTACGACAGGAGAACCGGCGAGACGCTCCACGCTGCGGCGAAACCGATCCGGCGCCGGGGATTCGGCTCCGCTTTCAGCCCGGAGAACGCGGCGAAAGCGCCGGCGGCCACGACGACGAGCGTCAGGAGCGGCCCGTCCCAGGGGTTCGTCGCGCGAACCGCTCCGAGCACCAGGGCCCCGAGCGCCAGGGCCACGGACCGTGCCGCCCCCCCCTTCGGACCTTCCGCCGTGACCGCGAGCGCCCACGCGAGGAGGAAGAGCCCGAGGGGGAGCGCCATGAGGTGCGGGTGGAGATCCGCGAAGAGGAAGGTGAAGTAGGGGAATTCGGTGATCTCGTTCCCGTGCCCGGCGACGGCGGGAATGAGCCTCGTCGCGTTCCAGAACCACTCCTCGGGCCGGATCGGGAGCGGCGCGCCGAAGAGCGCTTTCAGCGCCCCCGCGGCGACGAGGATCGGGTCGAGACGCCCCGAGGCGTCTCCCCGAGGGTCTGAAACGCGCGGAGAAGCAGCCGGACCTGCCCGAGGTTGCCGAGGAGGACGAGGAGCGTGGCGGAGAGGACGCCGGCGAGGTACGGACGGCCGGCCGCCCTCGCTTCGCCCCGTTCCGCCGCCGAGCGGACGAGGGAGTGCCCGATCGCGAAGGCCCCGGTCCCGGCGAAGGCGAAGAACATCGGGACGGCGAGGTTGTAGGCGACGCCCGCAGCGAGGCCGAGGAGACGGGCGGGCAGGGCCGCGAGGACGTACCCGAAGTAGTAGTAGTTGGGCGTTCCTCCCGCGAACCAGGGATGCTGCGGCGGGAACTCCGTCGTCCGGAGGAGGACGTTGAGGAAGGCGAAGGCCATCGGCTTCTCGCCGCCGAGCGACGGGTGCCAGAGGTCGGGATTCCCGAAGCGCAGGAGGAGCCCCAGGGCGAGGAGAGCGTGGAAGAGGAGCTCCGTCGCCAGGAGCGTCCGGCGCTCGCGCCTGAGGAGGCCGAGGAGGGAGGAGCGGGTTCGCCAGGCCAGGACGCCCGAGGCCACGAGGAGGGCGGCCAGAGAGAGGAGGATCGCGCCCCGTCCGAAGGGAACGGCGCGGACCGAGGCGAGGAGCCACGCGAGCCAGGCGGTCACGAGGAGCCCCGCGAGGCGCGCGAAGGCGAAGGCCGCCGAGGGAAGGCGGCCGAGCACCGCCGCCGTGAGAGGCAGGGCCGCGAGGCCGAGGAGCGCCAGGAGGGCCAGCCACGCGGGGATCGCGAGCGCGAGGGACCTGTTGAGCGGCGCACCTGGAGAAGGGGCGTCGTCCCGGCCTTCGCCCGCCGCGTCGCGCGCGAGCCGGTCGGGCGGCAGCATCAGACCGCCCGGCGCCGCCGTCGCCTGGCGCGGCGTCTGGGGGACGACACCGTCCAGGAGGGAAGCCGGGAGGATTGCGTCGAGCTCTGTCCGGGTTCGGCCGGCCACGCGCGTGAAGAGCCAGACGGGGGCGTGGTCGTAGACGAAGAAGGCTTCCTCCGCCGCAAACGGCCCTCCCCCGCCCACCGGCAGGACCGGCGCACGACCCCAGGCGACCGCTCCGGCGGCGTCCGAGACGGAGAGAGGACCGACCTGCAGCGGCGCCTGGAACGGGCTCGGCGGCGCTGGCGAGAACCCCAGGCGGCCGTCGAAGAGGGCTCGGTACCAGGCCGTAGTGAACGGGTGGTTCAGCGGAAGGCGGGGAACGACCCAGAGGGAGCGGGGGCTGGAGAGAACGACCGCGTCGGCCTCGGCGATCGCCGCGAGGATCGCCGTTCGCTTGGCGGCGTGGTCCGGCCCCCGGACCGGGAGGAGCCGGACGTCGTAGGAGCTTGGGTCCCGGCCGTCGAGGCCGCACGGCAGCACCTCGTCCCACGATTCGCCCAGGATCACCGAGGAGGTGATCGTGACCGGCCCGCCTCGAGCGGTGAGCACGAGCTGCCAGGCGTTTCCGGGCAACAGGAGAAGGGAATCGAAGGCGACCGACGCCGCGTCTCCGAGCGGATGGCGCGGGGTCGTTGGGACCGGGAAGGCGCTTTCCGCGAGGGGGGTCGTGCTCCCGGCCCGGCGGATCGCGACCCGCAGCTCGGAACCGGGTGGGCCCGAGACGTGGGGAAACTCGACGCGACGAAGAAGCCCTTCCGTCCCGGGCGGAATCCCGAGAACGGTCGTCTCCTCCGTCACGACGCGCGATCGGCCGTCGGGAATCGGGATTCGGCGCGCCCCCTCGGCGGCGTCGAGGACGACGTTCGTCGCCACCGGAAGGTGCGCGTAGACGTAGCGCGAGGCCGCGATCCTCGTATTGGGCTGTCGCCAGATGCCCGTGAAACCCCACGCCCAGGCGAGCGCGAGAAGGACCGCCGCCGCCGGGACGGCGGGAGCGAAACGCGTCCACCTTCCCCGCAGCCGCTCCTCGAGCCGCTCGAGCGCGAGCGCGCCGGACAGGGCGAAGAGGGGATAGAGGGGAAGGAAATAGCGAACGGACGAGACGGGGCGAATCGCCATGAAGAGGAAGAAGCCGGTGGTCCAGGCGGTCAGGACGAGGGCTCCGGGCGCCGCGCGCGCACGTCCCTTTGCGATCGCCGCGAGCGCGAGCCCGAGGCCCGCGAGGGCGAGGAGGCCGCCCGGGACACCGAGGCCCCAGAGGAAGGTGTTGACCGACGGGAAGAGGAGCCGGGTTCGGCCGGTCCACTGCTCCGAGGGGGGCGCGGAGGTCTCGAGCGACGACTCGGAGCGCGCAAGCTCGACGTTGCGGAGCCAGTCGGGGTTGAGGGTGAGTGTGAACGGGCTCGTCTCGCCGCGAGGTGCCCGGAAGGACATCGGCTGCGTGACGCGGAAGGTCGCGAGGAAGACGAGGGCCCCGAGGAGAGCCGGAACCGCGGAACGCCTGAGGAGCACCCCGAGCTCAGCGCCGCGGTCGCGCAGGAAGAGGGCGAGCGGGAGGAGGAGGACGATCGGCGCGAGGTTGAGACGGGAGGCGACCGCCATCGCCGCGAGAAGGCCGAAGAGCGCCGCCGGCCCCTGGGGCCCCCGCTCTCCCGCCCGCGGGGCCGCCAGCCGGACCAGGGGCAGAAGGGCCGCCGTGGCGAAGAGCGTGGCGAAGCCGTCGACCGTCAGGAAGCGGGCCTGCTGAAGCGGCAGCGGCGCGAGCGCGGCGAGAGACGTCGCGAGAAGGGCCGTCCCCGACCCGAACAGCTGCCGGGCGAGGAGATAGAGGAGACCGAGCGCGAGGACGCTCGCCCCCGCCGAGAGCCGCCGCCCGACGAGGCGCAGGTCGCCGAACCGCGTGAAATCCTTGCCTTGCGTGCCCGGGCGCGCGCTCAGGAGCTCCGCGGTGCCGCGAACGAGCAGCTGCGGCCATTGCCCCCAGCGCATCGCCTCGTCGGCAGCTCTGCCGGGGAGCCGCTTCCCGTCGAGGTCGTAGCGGGGATAGGGGCTCATCGGCGAGAGGCGCGTGTCGAACCACTCGGCCGCGCTCGATGGGAACGAGAGCTTCGACAGCGTACCGGTGAGGCCGTACTCGTCGGGATGCAGCGGGGCCCCCTCGTCCCACCGGGCCCACGCGAAGCGGAAGGCAATTCCGAGCAGGACGACCGCAAGGAGCGCAACGGTGCGAATCGCCGGACGGCTCCGTGCGGCCGCGACGGGCGGCGAGGCCGAAGGCGTCGCGGACGGCGGCCTCCTCGCGAAACGGGCGGCCTCGCCCAGCGCGACCGCGGCGGCCGCCCAGGCGACGAGGCGGGCGATGGGGACGCCCGGTTTCGCCAGGAGGGTCGCGGCGACGCCGAGCGCGCCGAGCGCCGCCGCGACGAGAAGCAGGCGCACGAGTCGCGTGCGCGTCGCGAGGCCGCGGAGGAGATCGAGAAGAGAGGGCTCGTTCAAGGGGGTGCGTCCGACGATACCGGACCGGTCCGCGGCCTCGTCACGCGGGCCGGCGCGCGAGGAGGAGGACGTTGACGAACGTGCGCCGCTTCTTGACGGCCGCGCCGTCATTTGGCCGGTCCACCGCCGCGAGGAGGGCGCGAAAGGGGGCGAGGAGGTCCGGCCCGCGACGGGCGCCCGGCGCGGGGGGGAGGCGGCCGAGGCGCCGCCGGAGCGCGGCGGGGAGCGGGCCCCTCTCCACGAGAGGCCGGCCGACGCCGTAGAGGAGGAAGTGCGTGAGGGGGAGGCAATGGTGGGTCGCCTCCTCCACTCGGAGGACCTCGAAACCCGCCGCGGCGACGCGCGCCGCCAGGTCGTCTGGCCGGTAGAGCCGTTCGTGCCCCGTCCAGATCCCGACGAGAGGGCCCGTACGGAAGGGGGAGCCGCCGAGAGCCGTCCAGAGCCGGTTGATCGGATCCCAGAGGAACGGGTATTCCACGTGCGGGACCGAAAGGGCGAGCAGGCCGCCCGGCGCGAGGACCCGGCGGAGCTCCCTGAGGGCGGCGGCGTCGTCGGGAAGGTGCTCGAGAACCTCCGCCCCCAGGACCCGGTCGAAGGCGGAGTCGCGAAACGGGAGGCGGAGGGCGTCGCCCCTGAGGAGGGGCGCGGGCGTCGGCGCCGAGCGCGCCTGCAGGAGACGCTCCATTCCCGCGTCGAGGCCTGCGGCCCTCACCCCGGACGTCGAGGCGGCGAGCGCCCGGAGGAGAACGCCCGGCCCGCAGCCGAGGTCGAGCAGGGAGAGCCCGGGACGGAGGTCGAGGGCGTCGAGGAGCCACCGGACGCGGCGCCGGAAGGCCATGTCGAGCTCGTCCGCGAGCAGGGACTCGAGACGTCCGCGATCCAGCCCGGTGTCGGGCGGGGCCTCGGGGACAAGGCCGTGCGCGGGCGAGTGTTCGTGCGTCACCGCGGGGAGAGTAACGGGTCTCCCGCCTGCTACCCTCCCGGCACTCCGGGATACGCCATTCGCATCCTCTCCGTCCTCACCTACTACCGTCCGCATTGGACGGGACTGACCGTCCACGCGGTACGGCTCGCCGAAGGCTTCGCCCGACGGGGCCACGTCGTCACCGTCCTGACGACGCGCCACGAGCCGTCGCTCTCCCGGGACGAGGTCGTCGACGGCGTCCGCGTGGTGAGACTCCGGCCCCTTGCCGGCTTCAACCGCGGAATGATCGTCCCCGGGCTTCCCTTCGCCCTCGCGCGGCTCCTCCGGGAGGTGGACGTCGTCCAGATCCACACCCCGCTTCCCGAGGCGCTCCTCGTCGCGGGTCTGGCCCGGGCGTTCGGCGTCCCGGTCCTGATGACGCACCACGGCGACGTCGTCATGCCGCCGAGCCTCCACGAAAGGGCGATCGAGGCTGCCGCCCACGTCGTCCTTTCGGGCGCCGCGCGGCTCGCCTCCGCGGTGACGGCCTACAGCGACGACTACGCCGCTTCCTCGCGCCTTCTCGGCGGCGTCCGGAAGAAGGTCCACGCGATCGTGCCACCCGTCACCCTCCCCGAGCCCGACCGGGGCGCCTCGGCCCGCTGGCGGGCCGACCTCGGCCTCACGGGGAAGACGATCGTCGGCTTCGCCGGCCGGTTCGTGGCCGAAAAGGGATTCGACGTCCTCCTCCGAGCGCTTCCGCTCCTTCGAACCCTCGTCCCCGACGTCCACCTCGTCTTCGCCGGCGAAGCGAACGTTCACTACGAGCGCTTCTTCGACAGGTGTCGCCCGCTCGTGGCGGCCGCGGGGGACCGGCTCGTCCTCCTCGGCCTGCTGCGCGAACCGCAGCGGATCGCCGACTTCCACGCGATGTGCGACGTCTTCGCCCTGCCGAGCCGGACCGAGATGATGGCGCTCGTCCAGGTGGAGGCGATGCTCGCCGGAACTCCCGTCGTGGCCACCGACATCCCGGGGGCCCGCGTCGTCGTCCGCGAGACGGGCTACGGCCTTCTCTGCCAGCCCGGGTCACCGGAGTCCCTCGCGACCACCATCGCGGAGGCGCTGGCCCGACGGGTCGAGCTGCACCCGGACCGGAACCGCGTCGCCCGCCTCTTCGCGCCGGAAGAGTCGATCGGGAGGAACGAATCGCTGCTCCTCGGGATGATTCCGGTTGTTGCAGCCCCCCCCTCCCGCTAAACTCTGAGACACGATGTCGAGAATCAAGGCCGACGAGGGTGAAACCGGAACTCGAGGTGCGAGGAAACGGAGCGAGCCGGGCAACGGGTGGGCCTGGCTTCCTGTCCTCGCCGCGATCGCCCTCGCGATGGTCGTTCCGTCCGTCTCGATCGAGAACGGATCGGTGAAGACCCAAGGCCAGGCGGGCGCGGCCGTACCTCCTACGGAAACGCCGACGGCAACGCCGACGGAGACGCCGACCAGCACGCCGACGAGCACGCCGACGGAAACGCCCACCAGCACTCCGCCGAGCACTCCGACAGAGACGCCCACCAGCACGCCGACGAGCACCCCGACGAATACTCCGACCAGCACGCCGACGAGCACCCCGACGAATACTCCGACCAGCACGCCGACGAACACCCCGACCAGCACGCCGACCAATACTCCGACCAGCACCCCGACGAATACGCCCACCAACACGCCCGTGCCCCCCACCGGCACCCCCACCAGCACGCCGACGAACACCCCGGGCGCCCCCACCGCCACCGCCACGAGCACCCCGACGAACACCCCGGTCCCGCCGACCCCCACCGCGACCGTCACCCCGACGCTCACGCCGACGGTGGCCCCGACCGCGACCCCGGTCCCGACCCCGGCCGTCGGCCTGAACGTGACGACGGCAGTCCCCGGAGAGGCCCTCGTCGGAGCCGGTACCGTCCCGGACACGGCCCAGGCCTACAGGCTCTGCCTCCTCCCCAACAGCGGGTGGACGATCGGCGGCTCGTACGCCGGCTCCTGCCTTCTCCAGCAGTCGTTCACCACGCCGACGAACGCCTTCTCAGGCGTCGCGCTCGGCCCGGCGCCGGTTCCCGGAGCCTACGACCTCCTCCTTCTCGGGCCCGGAAGCACGATCGCGGCGGCAGCAGACGCCTCCGCAGCCGCGGGGCTCGTCGTGGCCGGTGCGACGGAGGTCCCCATCGGCGGCCGCGCCGGGCTCTTCGGCCTTGCGCTCCTCGTCGCCGCCGGAGCGTGGGTTCTCCTCCGCCAGTTCCGCTGAGCCAGCCCCCGGGCACACCCGGGGGCGCCATGCGCGCCTGGACGGCGCCTACGCCTTCGCGGCGAGAGCGACGTCGAGCAGCTTGTTCTCGAGGACCTGCGCCGAGGCGGGCGATTCGAGCCTGAGGTAGTGCTCAGCGGCGCCGACGAGCGCCGCCTGGGGAACCAGGCCGATGATCTCGGAGCCGACGACCGGGACGCCGAAGCGCTCGGCCTCGGACCGCACCGTCTCGAAGACGCGGTGGAGCGGCGTCTTCTCGTAGTTCGTCATGTTGATCGAGACCTGGACGATGCCCCGGGCCTCGAGCCGGACTCCCATCGCCTTGACGAAGCGGAAGCCGCCGGAGAGGTGGCGGATCGACCTGGCGATCCGGTCGGCGATGGAGAGGTCCGCCGTCCCGAGGTTGATGTTGTAGGCGACGAGGGGGGAGCGCGCCCCGACGACCGTCGCCCCCGCCGTCGGGTGGGGGGCCTCCGGGCCGAAGTCGGGCTTCCAGTCGGGGCTCTTCATCTTCTCGGCGAGTCCTTCGAACTCCCCCTTCCGGATCGTCGCCAGGTTCCGGCGCGGCTCGCTCGTGGCCGCGTCCTCGTAGAGGTAGACGGGGAGTCCGTGCTTTTCGGCCAGCCGGGCACCGAGCACCCTGGCGAGGGCGACACAGTCGGCGGCGGTCGCGCCGCGGATCGGGACGAACGGGATGACGTCGACGGCTCCGAGGCGCGGATGGGCTCCCTCGTGCCGGGTCAGGTCGATGTGGACGAGGGCCTCCGCCACCATCGCCTCCATCGCCGCGACGAGGGCCGGGCCGTCGCCGAGAAAGGTCAGGACGGACCGGTTGTGGTCGGCATCGGACGTCCAGTCGAGGAGGAGGACTCCCGGACCAGCCGAGACGGCGGCATTGCGGATCGCGGCGACCACCTCGGGACGGCGCCCTTCGCTGACGTTCGGGATGCATTCGATCAGTGTCGTCATCGGAAACCCTCCCCGCCTGGCGGCCGGGGATCTTACCGCGGAGCCGAACGGTGCTTGCCGCCGGTAAGACAGCTTGTTACGCTGAGTTCGAGAGGTTCCCATGCCCGAGCCCGCTTCTTACCCGGGGAGTCCGTCCCTCTCTGCAGAGGCCCGAGAGAAGGTTCTCCAGACGTTCCGCCACACGCTCGACATGGCGCGGGCGGGCCGGAACGAGGATGCGCTTCTGGGCTGCGACTTCATCCTGAAGATGGACGCGCGGTTCGCGCCGGCGCGGCGGCTCCTTTCGTCGCTCAGGGGCATCTCCGCCGGGACCGTCATCGACCTCGCGGATTTCGACGTCTTCGGCTCCGCGCCTCCGGCGGCGCGTCCGGCGGCCGCGCCGGCACGAGCGCCGGTGGAGATGCTCCCCGAGGCCCCTCCCACGCCGGCGGCCGGATGGGCCATCCCGGCGGCGCGCCGCCTCCCGCCGATCCCTTCGGCTCCATGGGCTCCGGCCTGGACGATCTCGGCTTCGAAGACCTCGGGCCGAACCCGTTCGCGCCTGCGAAGCCCGCGACGCCCGCAGCGCCCGCCGCGTCTTCGTTCCCGCCGGCGCCGGTCGCCTCTCCCTCCCCCGGCTTCGATTTCGACGCTCCCGGAGCCATCGATTTCGGCACGCCCGCTCCGGAGCTGTCGTTCCCGGCGGCTCCGTCCGCCGCGCCCGACCCGTTCGCCTCGTCCGCTCCGTCGGCAGACCATTTCGGGGCGCCTGCGTCCGTGGAAGACCCGTTCTCTCTGCCGGAGCCCTCGGCCGAGCCTTTCGGGTCCCCTGCACGGCCCGCGGACCCCTTCGCGTCGCCGGCCGCCGTCCTCCCGGCCTCCGACCGTGGGCCGGCTCCCGGGTCGCCTTCGACCGCTGATCCCCGGGTCTCGCAGTTCCTGAGACAGGGGGACGAGGCCGCGAACCGAGGCCACCTGCAGGAGGCGATCGACCTCTGGAGCCGGGTCTTCCTGATCGACCTCTCCAACGACGAGGCGTCGCGGCGGATCGACGCCGCCCGGGAGAAGCAGAACGAGGCCGCCCGTCAGCTCGACGTCCTTCTCACCGAGGGGGTCCAGCGCTACGAGGCGGGAGATCTTCAGGCGGCGCGCGACGCCTTCCTTCAGGTCCTGACACTCTCGGAGTCCGACGCGACCGCCCGGAACTACCTGAACCAGATCGACGCCGTCCTGGCCGTTCCCGCCGCGGGCACGGCTCCCTCTCTCGAGGCGGGCCTTTCCGACGCGCCGTACATGGGCGACGAGCTCGAGTCGCCCGGTCGCCCCTCTTTCGCCGACGATCTTCCGGCGTTCGACGAGCGGTCGGGGGAGGAATCCGGGCTCGCGGAGTCCCGGATCAGCTCCTCCGAACGAGAGGGGAAGGCCCCCGTGCGCGGCGGCAGGGTGGACGCCCGGATTCCGATCGGCGTCGCCGCCCTCGTCGTCGTCTGCCTCGCGGCGGCGGCCTGGTTCTTCTTCCTCCGGCCCAAGGGCGACACCCCCTCTCCCGGAGCCGCGGCACCGCCCGTCGCGGCGGCTCCCGCCCAGCAGGACCCTCTCGAGAAGGCGCAGGCCCTCTTCAAGCAGGGCAAGGTCGACGAGGCCCTCGGGATCCTCACGGCGATTCCGTCCAGCGATGCCCGGCACGATCAGGCGCTCGTTCTCATCGACCAGTTCAAGTCGTCGGCGGAGCCCCGGCCTTCGGCGGGTCCCGCCGTGAGCGACGCCCAGGTCGACGAAGCTCGCCTGGCGGGCCTCGCGAGCCTCTCTTCCGGCCGCTACATCGACGCCGTGAAATCGCTCGACCTCGTCGTCAAGGCCCGACCCGACGACACCGAGGCCGGCCAGGCGCTCGCGCGCGCCCGCGATTCGGTTTCGGCCCTCGGCTCGGCGATCCGCTCCTACAACGAGCAGGACTACGAGAGCGCGCTCAGGCTCCTCTGGGATCTCCGGAAGCAGGACGCCAAGAACAAGGATGTGGAGGAGTACCTGTTCAAGAGCTACTTCAACGACGGAATCCTGAACCTGCAGTCCGGAGGCATGAAGAAGGCAGGCGAGGCTTTCCGGGAGGCCTCCGCGCTTCGCCCCCAGGACGTCGAGACGCAGAGGCACCTGAAATTCGCCCGGCGCTACGCCGGCGGGACGAGCGATCTCCTCTCGCGCATCTACGTCAAACACGCTTCGCCCCGCCCGTGAGAGCCCACCGGTGACGGACAAGAGCCGCGATTCGCTCGCCGAGCACCCTCTCGGGGGTGAGCCCTCCCCGCCCTCCAAGGGGCGCGGGAAGACGATGAGTCTTTTCCCGGACGTCTCCGAGGCGCCGCTCTCGCTCTCTCCGGCGTCTTCCGGCCCGGCCCCGGCGCCGGCGCCGAAGGCGGAATCCCCCAGGTCCGCGCCTGTTGCGGATTTCGACGAACCCGGGGAGATCATCGACGAGCCGGGCGCCGAGGTGCCCGTCGCGTTCGCGCGCCGATTCGCCGCCGGCCTCGCCGACGTCGTCATCATCGGCCTCTTCGGCGCCCTGGAGCTCGCTGCCGGCGCAATCCTCCTCCAGCTCCGCTTCCCTCCGGCGGCCCTGCTCGGACTCGGCGCCTTTCTCTTCCTCGCGGCGCTCGTCCTGCTCGTCCTCGTGCCGTTCGTCTGGGGGGCAACGCCCGGGATGGCGCTGGCCGATCTGCGCGTCTCCGCCGCAGACGGCGGATCGCCGACCCTCCCGGCTTCGTTGCTCCGTTTTCTCGGCGCCCTGCTGACCGCGGCGCTCGTCGGAGTCCCTCTCCTGGTCGCCGCCTTCGACCGAAAAGGCCGGACGCTGGCCGACCTTTTCTCCCGCACCACGCTGGTCCCGGCCCGCTGAGCCGGCCGAGCCGGGGCGTTACCATCCGCCCGATGCGTCTCGCCCTCGGCCAGATGAACGTCATGGACTCGACGACGGCATTCGGAAGCGGCCGGCGATTTCCGGGCGCGCGGGTCTCGAAGGCGTGAGGTACGGCGGGAACCTGCCGCGATCGCGGTATCCGTGGAAGGAGATCCCCGGCTCGTCCCACGACGTCCTCCTCGGCCGGTTCGAGACTCTCGGCGAGGGCCTCTCCGTGCTGGACGTCGGCTTCGGCGCCGGGCATCTGGCGCGGAGGATCCGCGCCAGATGCCGCTATCTCGCCGGAATCGAGCTCGACCCCACGGCGGCGATGGAAGGAGCCGCCTACTTCGACGATCCGCTCGTCGAGGACGTCGTCTCGGGCCTCGCCGGTCCGTGGCGGGAGCCTTTCGACGTCGTCATCGCGGGCGACATTCTCGAGCACCTCCCCGAGCCGGATCTGGCGCTCACTCTTCTGCGGCCGCTCCTGAAGCCCGGCGGCCTTCTCCTCGTATCGCTTCCGAACGTCGCGAACGTCACCGTCCGGCTCGGACTCCTTCTCGGACGGTTCCCTCTCGCGGACCGCGGCATTCTCGACCGGACCCACCTGCGCTTCTTCACCCGTAAGACCGGGCGCGAGCTCCTCCAGCGGAACGGGTTCGAGGTCGTGAGGGAAACCCCGACCGCGATGCCGTTCGAGCTGGCTCTCCCCTTTCTCGGGCAGCGCCCGTTCGCCGCCCCGGTCCGCACCGCCGCCAGGCTCCTCGCCGCCGCCTGGCCCGGAATGTTCGGATACCAGAACGTCTACGAAGCGAGGCCTACCTCATGAGACCCCCCGCCCTTTCCCTCGTCATCCCCGCCTACAACGAGGAGAAGCGGCTCCCCGTCTCTCTCGCGCGGATCGCCGACTGGCTCGGCTCCCGCAGCCCGCTGCTGGCGGCCGAAGTCCTCGTCGTCGACGACGGCTCCTCGGACCGGACGGCCGCGGTGGCCGAGAAGACCGCCGCCGGCCTCGGTCTCACCTTCCGCGTGATCCGCCTTCCGGAGAACCGCGGGAAGGGAGCCGCCGTCCGCGCTGGTGTCCTGGCGGCCTCGGGCGAGCAGATCCTCGTGACGGACGCCGACCTCTCGACCCCCATCGAGGAGGTCGACAAGCTCCTCGATGCCGGCTCCCCGGTCGCCATCGGCTCGCGAGGAGTCGACGCGACGCTCGTGAAGGAGCGGCAGTCCCTCTTCCGGGTCGCCAGCGGCAAGACCTTCAATCTCCTCGTCCGGCTTCTCGTCGTCTCCGGGATACGGGACACGCAGTGCGGCTTCAAGCTCTTTCAGCGGGACGTCGCACGGGAGGTCTTCTCGCGGGCGACGGTCGACCGCTTCGCTTTCGACGTCGAGGCCCTTCTGCTCGCCAGGCGCCTCGGTTACAGGATCGCCGAGGTCCCGGTCCTCTGGTTCAACTCCCCGGACACCCGCGTCGGCCTCGGCGGCGGGCTGGAGGCCTTCGCCACCCTCTTCCGGATTCGCTGGCGCGTCTCCCGGACGATGCGCGCGCAGCCGGCTCCTCCTCCCGCCTGACGGGAGCGTCGCGCCCCGGGGCCTTCCCCGTCTCCCCTTCCGGCGCGTCTCCCGATACGATCCCGGATCGACACTGGAGGTGCAGCATGAAGCCGAAAGTCGGAGTCGTCCTGTCGGGCTGCGGCGTCTACGACGGCGCCGAGATCCACGAATCGGTCCTCACTCTCCTGGCCCTCGACCGGGCCGGGGCCGAAGCCGTCTGCCTCGCCCCCGACGTCGCCCAGCGGCACGTCGTGAACCACCTGACGGGGCAGCCCGTCGAGGGCGAGTCGCGGAACGTCCTCGTCGAGGCCGCCCGGATCGCGCGCGGAAAGGTGCGGGACCTCGCCGGATTCGACCCGTCGACGCTGGACGCCCTCGTCCTCCCGGGAGGCTTCGGCGCCGCCAAGAACCTCTGCGACTTCGCCTTCCGCGGAGCCGACTGCGAAGTCCACCCCGAGGTGGCGCGCGTCGTCCGGGCCGTCCACTCCGCAGGCAAGCCGGTGGGCGCCGCCTGCATCGCCCCCGTCCTCCTTGCGAAGCTCCTCGGAAACGAGAGCCCGAAGCTGACGATCGGAACCGATCCGGGAACCGCTGGTGCGATCGAGAAGATGGGCGGCCAGCACGTTTCCTGCGAAGGCGGCCTCGCGGTGGTCGACGAGGAGAAGCGCCTCGTCACGACCCCCGCCTACATGCTCGACAGCTCGATCTCCGAGGTCTCCGCCGGAATCGAAAAGCTCGTCACCGAGGTGCTCCGGATGATCCGGGCGTAGCCGCGACCGGACGCCCGCCGGCAGGTCCGGGCCGGGACCGCGGCGGTCATCCTGGAAACCGCGGGACCACCGGGGCCAGACCACGGGGCAAAGTCCGGAATCAAACACCGCGGGGTCAGGTTCGGAACGATGTATTGTTCTGAACAATACATGATTCCGAACCTGACCCCTTTCCTCGGGGGGGCTGCTTCTCGACCCCGGTGTCTGCCTCTTTCCGGGTCCCGTTCCTTGCGCCCTCTTTCGTGGGCCCTAGTAGACCGGGAATGCCGCCGTCAGCTCCTTCACCTTCGCCTTCACCACCGTCTTCACCGCGTCGTCCTCCGGGGCGGCCAGGACCTCGCCGATCCAGGCGGCGATCGTCTTCATCTCGGCGAGCCCCATGCCGCGCGTCGTGATCGCGGGGGTCCCGAGGCGAAGGCCCGACGTGACCATCGGCGGGTTCGGGTCGAACGGGATCGCGTTCTTGTTGACGGTGATCCCGGCGTGGTCGAGCGCCTTCTCCGCCACCTTGCCCGTCAGCTTCTTCGGGCCGAGGTCGACGAGGAAGAGGTGGTTGTCGGTCCCGCCGGAGACGATCCGGAAGCCCTGTCCGGCCACGGCCTCGGCAAACGCCTTCGCGTTGTCGAGGACGGCCTGCTGGTACGTCGTGAACTCGGGCGTGAGCGCCTCGAGGAACGACACGGCCTTGGCGGCGATGACGTGCTCGAGCGGACCGCCCTGGAGGCCCGGGAAGACCGCCTTGTCGATCTCCTTGGCCCATTCGGGCGTGCAGAGGACGAGACCGCCGCGCGGCCCGCGGAGCGTCTTGTGGGTCGTCGACGTGACGAAGTGGGCGTGGCCGACCGGCGAAGGGTGAAGACCGGTGGCGACGAGGCCCGCGATGTGGGCCATGTCGACCATCAGGAGGGCGCCGACCGAATCCGCGACCTGCCGGAAGCGCGGGAAATCGAGGATGCGCGGGTAGGCCGAAGCCCCCGCGATGATCAGCTTCGGCTTCTCGGCCTCGGCGATCCGGGCGAGCTCGTCGTAGTCGATCGTCTCGGTCTCGCGGGTCACGCCGTAGGAGACGACGCGGTACTGCTTGCCCGAGATCGAGAGAGGGTGGCCGTGGGTCAGGTGGCCGCCGTGCGCGAGCGACATCCCGAGGAGGGTGTCGCCCGGCTTCAGGCACGCGAGGTAGACCGCGGTGTTCGCCTGGGATCCGGAGTGCGGCTGGACGTTGGCGTGAAGCGCGTCGGGGTTCCCCGGGGAGAAGAGCTTCTTCGCCCGCGCGATGGCGAGCGACTCGGCGACGTCGACGTTCTCGCAGCCGCCGTAGTAGCGGCGGCCCGGGTAGCCTTCGGCGTACTTGTTCGTCAGGACCGAGCCCGTCGCCTCGAGGACGGCGCGGGAGGCGTAATTCTCCGAGGCGATCAGCTCGAGGCCGTCACGCTGGCGGACGAACTCGGCGTCTATGGCGGCGGCGATCTCGGGGTCGACCGCAGCGAGGGAGCGCCCCATCGGGCGGGGGCTCTGGGTGAGGGTCGTGTTCATCGGAGGTCTCCTTCGACGCGCGGCGGGGGGGAGTCGAGCTTGTCGACGCGCCGCTGGTGGCGCCCGCCGGCGAACGGCGTGCAGAGGAACGTCTCGAGGATCGCCGTCGCGAGGGGAATCGCGGTGATTCGCGCGCCGAGCCCGAGGACGTTCGCGTCATTGTGCTCGCGCATCAGCTGAGCGGAGTAGAGGTCGGTCGCCACTCCCGCCCGCGCGCCGGGGACACGGTTGGCGGCGATCGAGATGCCGATGCCGCTCCCGCAGACGACGACGCCCCGTTGGGCACGGCCCGAGCCGACGGCGTCTCCGACGGCGAAGCCGAAGTCGGGGTAGTCGACGGAGACGGTGGAGGAGGTGCCGAGGTCGAGGACCTCGTGACCCAGCTCGGCCGCGCGGCGGGCGAGAAGCTCCTTGAGCTCGAAGCCCGCGTGATCGGCGCCAAAAGCGATGCGCATCGGTGAATCCTAACCCGCCGGCGTCCCCGCGGCCCGCCGCGGGTAGGGGGCGAAGAGGGCGTCGTACTCGGCAAGGGCGTAGCTGTCGGTCATCCCGGCGATGTGGTCGGCGATGCAGCGCAGGACCGCCGGCTCCTCGCGCCACTTCCCCGCGATCACCGCCTCCACCTTTCTCAGGGGAACCTCCCTGAGGAACGGGAGACCGGAGAGGTCGGCGACCCGGACGAGAACGGTGTCGGGGAGAAGGCGGGGGTTCTTCGCATAGGCGTCGAAGAGCCGGTTGACGACGAGCTGCGCGCGGGCGTCGTGCTGGGAGACGGCCTGGCTGTGGATGATGTGGCGGTAGACGAACTCCTTCAGCTCGAGGTACCGCTTCTCGCCCTCGCGCGAAGGGGCGACGAGGGAGCCGGGGAGCCGCTGCCGGTGGGCGGCGAACTCCTCCGGCGTCGTCACCTTCCGGGCCGTGAGCCACTTTTCGATCGCCGCCCGCGAGGCGACGATCAGGTCGGTGACGAGGTGGTGGATCAGCCCCCGGATCAGGAGCGCCCTCTGGACCGCCGGGTCGGAGGCGTCCCGCCAGCGGGCGCCGAGCGCCGCCACGATCTCCCGCGCGAGCGGGATCTCCTCCGCCTTGCCGATTCCGACGAGGCCGAGGCCGTCCTCGAGGTCGTGCGCCTGCTGGGCGATCTCGTCGGCCCACCCGACGGCCTGCCCTTCGAGGTGGCAGCCCGAGCCGAGGTGGAGCCCCTCCGGATCGAGGATGGGGAAAGGAAAGTCGCGCTTCCAGGTCGTGTGCTTGAGGATTCCCTCGCGCGTCTCGTCCGTCAGGTTCAGCCCCGGCTCCTCGTACCGCTTCTCCAGGAGGTCGACGACGCGCACCGACTGGTAGTTGTGCTTGAACGCACCGACTGCCGCGACGGCCCTGGGCGAGAGCGCGACGGCCGGCTCGCCCCCCGTCAGGATCCGGTTCAGCGCCTTTTCCCCCGAGTGGCCGAAGGGGGTGTGCCCGAGGTCGTGCGCGAGGGCGCAGGCCTCCGCGAGGTCCTCGTTCAGGCCGAGCGTCCGCGCGATCGTCCGCGCCACCTGCGTCACCTCGAGCGTGTGCGTCAGGCGGGTCCGGTAGTGGTCCCCCTCGAAGGGGATAAAGACCTGGGTCTTGTGCTTGAGCCGGCGAAAGGCTTTGGAATGGACGATCCTGTCCCGGTCCCGCTGGTACTCGGTCCGGTAGTCGGTTCCGTCGGCCTCGGGCTCGATCCGGCGGCGGCGCGCTGCCCCGACCGCGCGCGAGGCGTAGATCGCGAGCCGCGCATCCTCGAAGGCCTCGAGCTCCTTCTTGGTGTAGGCAACGGCGCCCACGGGCCTCCCTGCGATCATCGCGCTCCTCCGCTGATCTCGCCCGCCTCAGGGAACCCGGGACTCGGCGAGGGCCAGGGCCTCGCCGGCGAGGACGAGCGACCCGGCCACGAGTATAGGTGCGTCGCCTCCCGCTTCCTCGAGGGCGGCGAGGGCCTCCGCGAGCGAAGCGGCGCGGGGGATCTCCGGCCTCCCGAGGCGACCGGCGAGGGCGTCCGGCGGAATCGCGCGGGGCGAGGACGGGGCGACGAGGACGACCCGACGTGCCCGCGCCGAAAGCGGCGCGAACATCTCCTCGGCCGCCTTGTCCCCGAGAACGCCGAAGACGAGGTCGACCCGCCCCGACAGCCCGGCAGCGTCGAGGTGGGCGGCGACGGCCGCCGCGCCTGCCGGGTTGTGGGCGCCGTCGACGAGCAGGGGTCGATGCCCGGGGCGCGGCACGGTCTGGAGCCGGCCCGGCCAGCGGATCGCGGCGATCCCCCGGCGGACGACGGCCTCGTCGAGGGGAGCGAAGGCGCGCGCCGCGGCGACGGCGAGGGCGAGGTTGGCGCGCTGGTGCGCGCCAGGGAGGGGCGAGACGTCGTCCCACGCCGGGGATGGGGGCACCTCGATGAGGCGTGCGCCGATCCGCCCCGCTTCGGAGCAGAGGACGTCGAGCGCCTCGCCCGCCGCGGCGGTCAGGGCCGGCTGGCCCCGACGGAAGATGCCGGCCTTCTCGCGCGCCACGTCCGTCAGCGTCGGCCCGAGCGTCTCGAGGTGGTCCGCCTCGACGTTCGTCACGACGGAGACCTCGGGGTCGAGGACGTTCGTGGCGTCGAGCCGGCCGCCGATCCCGACCTCGACGACCCCCACCTCCACGCGCGCCCGGCGAAAGAGCTCGCACGCGGCGACGACGAGCGCCTCGAAGTAGGTGGGCCGGAGCGCGCCCTCCCCGGAGACCGCGGCGACGAGGGAAAGGGCGGAGTCGAGCTGTGCGTCGGAGACGTCGCGTCCCGCGAGGCGGACCCTCTCGTTCACGCGGACGAGGTGCGGCGAGGTCGTCAGCCCGACCCGCAGCCCCGCGGCCTGAAGGATCGCCGCGGCCCCCGCCGCCGTGGAACCCTTCCCGTTCGTCCCGCCGATCAGGAGCGTCCGGAACGAGGCCTGGGGGGTTCCGAGCTGAGCGAGGAGGACCCGCGTGCGGGCGAGGCCCGGACGGATCTTCTGCGGCCCGAGCGCGTCGAGCCAGCGAAGACCGGGCCGCAGGTTCACGCGGCCAGGAGCCGCAGGACGTTCGCCAGCGCCGCCTTCAGCTCTTTCCGCGGCACCACGACGTCGATGAACCCGTGGTCGAGGAGGAACTCGGAACGCTGGAAGCCCTCCGGAAGAGTCTGGCGAATCGTCTGCTCGATGACCCGCGGACCGGCGAAGCCGATGAGGGCCTTCGGTTCGGCGAAGGTCACGTCGCCGAGCATCGCGAACGAGGCGGTGACGCCCCCGGTGGTCGGGTCGGTCAGGATCGTGATGTACGGGACCCGCGCCTCGGCGAGCCGGCCGAGGGCCGCGGAGACCTTCGCCATCTGCATGAGGGAGAGGATTCCCTCCTGCATCCGCGCCCCTCCCGAGGCGGTGACGACGACGAGCGGGATCTTTTCGTCGCGCGCCCGCTCGGCCGCGCGGGTCAGCACCTCGCCGACGACCGAGCCCATCGAGCCCCCCATGAAGGCGTAATCGAGGGCGGCGACGACGGTTCGAAGCCCTTCGATGGTCCCTTCCCCGGCGACGATGGCATCCGGCCGGCCCGCGCTGACGGCGTAGCTGCGCAGGCGGTCGCGATAGCGCTTCGTGTCCCGGAAGCGGAGGGGGTCGGTCGGTCTCACGTCGGCGAAGAGGGCCCGCCAGACCCCTTCGTCGAAGAGAAGCCTCAGCCTCTCCTCGACCAGGAGGCGGAAGTGAAACCCGCACTTCGGGCAGACGCGCTGGTTCCGCTCGACCTCCTTGGCGTAGAGGGTCTCGCGGCAGCCGTCGCACTTGAGGAAGAGACCCTCCCCGAGGGACGTCGCCTTCCCCATGTCCCGCACGGCGCGCGGAGCCTTGTCTTTCCGGAACCAGAGGGCCATGAGGGGGCGATCTTAACCTCTCCCGGCCGGGAACCCTCCCGGCGGGGCGCCGAGGGTGACGAGGGGCGTGCCGTCAGCCAGAGGTGTGACGCAGGCCGGCACGCCGAAGAGCGCCGACAGCGACGTCTCCGTGACGCTCTCCCGGACCGGTCCGCAAGCGAGGACCGTTCCGCGCTCCAGGAGGACGGCATCGTCGGCGGTCCGGGCGGCGAGATCGACCTCGTGCGTCGAGAAGACGCAGGAGACGCCCGTCGCTGCGCGGCGCTTCAGGACGTCGAGGACGAGAAAGCGATGCCGCGGGTCGAGGCTGGCGGTCGGCTCGTCGAGGAGGAGAACGCGGGGCTCGCCGGCCAGGACTCGGGCGAGGTAGATCCTCTGCCGTTCGCCGCCGGAGAGGCTCCTCACGTCCCGCTCTTCGAGTCCCGCCGCGTCGACTTCCGCCAGAGCGGCGCGGGCGACCTCGACGTCCCTCCGGGAAGGCGCGGCGAACGGGCCCAGGAAAGGGGTGCGTCCGAGGAGGACGACGTCGAGCGCGGACGCCGGAAAGAAGGGCTCGAAGCCCTGGGGAAGATAGCCGAGGAACCTGGCAGCGGTCCGCCGGGGAACGGTCGCGAGGGGCGCGCCTTCGAGGAGAGCCTGGCCGCGCGAGGGGACGAGAAGCCCCGCAAGGACTTTGAGGAGCGTCGACTTGCCGGAGCCGTTCTCGCCCAGGAGCGCGACGAGACGTCCCCTTCCGAACGCGAGAGTGACGTCCCTGAGAACGTCGTGGCCCCGGACGTAGCCGGCGGAAACGCCCTGGAGGGCGAGAGGCGTCAGACGCGCCTCCGGAGGAGGACGAGGAACGCCGGAGCGCCCAGGAGCGCCGTCACGGCTCCGATCGAGATCTCGTTCGGGGCGAGGAGGGTCCGCGCGAGGAGATCGGAGGCGACGAGGAGGACTCCTCCGCCGAGGAAAGAGCCGAGGAGGAGAGCCCGGTGGCCGTGAACGAGGCGCCGGACGACGTGCGGAACGAGCAGGCCGACGAACCCGATGATCCCCGCGTGCGCGACCGCGGCCGCCGCCAGGAGCGAAGCGGCGAGGTACGCGATCCGCTTGGCCCTTTCCACCGGCACGCCGAGAGTGAAGGCGGTCTCCTCGCCGAGAGTCAGGGCGTCGAAGGCGCGGGCGAGCGGGAGGAGAACCGCGAGGCCGAGCGCCGAATAGACGAGGAGCGACAGAACGGCGTCTCCCGAGGCGCCGGAAAGAGAGCCGAGCATCCAGAAGACGAAGCCACGCGCGCCGGCCGCGTCGCTGAAGGAGAGGAGAAAGAGCAGGACGGCCGACGCGAGGGCATTCACCACGACGCCCGAGAGCAGAAGCCGCCCCCGGTCGAGCCTTCCTCCCACCGAAGCGCCGAGACCGACGAGAAGAACGGCCCCCAGCGCCCCGGCGAGAGCGGCGATCGGGAGGGCGAAAGAGCCGAGAAGCCCTCCGGCCCCCGCTCCGAGAAGGAGCGCGAGGAGGGTGCCGCAGGCCGCGCCCCCCGAGACGCCGAGCAGGTAGGGGTCCGCGAGAGGATTGCCGAGGAGGGCCTGCAGCGCCGCGCCCGAGAGGGCGAGCGCGCCTCCGACGAGGAGGCCGAGGAGGGCGCGGGGGAGGCGGAGGTCGCGGACGATCGTCACGGTGGCGGAATCGCCCGACCCGGTAAGTGCGGCGAGCGCGTCGGCGGGCGGCAGGCGCACGCTCCCGACGAGGAGCGAGGCGAGGACCCCGGCGACGGCGAGAAGGAAGAGAAGGAGGAGGAACGGACCGGTGCGCTTCACGGCGCGACCCCCTTCAGCTTCTCGACGAGAGCCTCGAGAGCGTCGACGAGCCTCGGTCCCGGCCTCTCGAGCCACGCTCCCGGCAGCACGAGGACGCGCCCCTCCCGCACCGCCGGGACGAGGAGCCATCGGCTTCCGGGCGCGAAGGCGGCCCGGAAGGCGGCCCCGTTCTCCACCGTTTCGGGCCGGACGAGGACCCGCGGGTTCCACGCGACGAGCGTCTCGTAGGAGATGCGGGGCCACTCGCCGGCGGAGAGGGGGACGACGTTGGAGAGCCCTGCCCGCCGAAGGAGGTCCCCCACGAAGGTCGCGCGGCCGGCGACGACCGGTGGATCCGGCCAGATCAGGGCGAGGGCGCTCGGGCGATCGGGGCCGCGCCGGGCGGCCGAACGGGCCTCGGCCGCGGCGGCACGCCTCTCCAGGGTGGCCACCAGCCGCTCCGCCTCGACAGTTGTCCCCAGCGCGGACCCGACCTTTCGGATGTCTTCGAAGACGCCGTCGAGCGAGGTCGCGTCGGTCACCACGACGCGCACCCCGAGCGAAACGAGGCGATCCACGGCACGCCGGTCGGTGCCGTCCCGGGAGACGATCGCGAGATCGGGGTGAAGGGCCGCGATCCGCTCCAGATCGGGGGCAAATCCGCCCAGCTTCTCCTTCCCCCTGGACTCGGGAAGGTCGGCCGCGAAGTCGGAGACGCCCACGACCCTCTCCGCGGCTCCCAGTGCATAGACGATCTCGGCCGCCGAGGGGGCCAGCGCGACGACGCGCGGCAGGGGCGCGCCCGCCACCGGAGTCGCGGCGACGAGGATCGCCAGGGCGAACCCGCGGAGAGACCTGGACGGAGGGTGCACGCGTGCGGGAGAAGGCAAAGGCCCCGGCACCATCACGCGAGGTCGGTGCCGGGGCCCGTGAGCGACCGTTCGAACGACGGACGCCGGGCGCCCGTTCAGGACTCCTCGGACTCCTCGAGATCGTTCTGGATGCCGAGGCGAAGGCACGCCGCCGCGTACATCTGGCGAGCCGCCTTCTGGCCGTTCTGAAGCTCGGCGAGGCGCTCCTTCACCTTTGCCAGCTCTTCCTGGATCTGGGCCTCCAGGTCGCTGATCTCCTTCTTCGTGACGCGGAGCGTGTTCTCGTAGAACTTCCTCTGTTCGTCGTTCAGACTCATGCGGAAACTCCTTCTTGAATTCCCAATCCGGTTATCTCAGGGCGCCTCGGGCGCCACGTTTCGGCTCTTCTCGTCCGCTCCGCCGCCACCGTTCGCCTCACGGCTTGACGGTGATGGCGAAGGTCTTCCACATCTTCACCTTGACGCCACCCTTCGTGGCAGGCTGGATCTGCGATCCCTTGAGGGCCGCGACGGCCGCGTCGTCGACGAACTTGTTGCCCGAGGCGCGGACGACGCGCGTGTCGGTCACCTGACCCGTCTCGGTCACGAGCGCCATGATGGTGACGGTTCCCAGGCCCGCCGGGTCGTTTCGCCGCTGCATCTGGGCAGCCTGCGCCGGCAACCCGGAGAACCGCCCGAGCTTCGTGATCTGCGGCTCGACGACGCCCGGCCCCGGCCCGACCGTGTCCCCTTCGCGTACGACCGCGGCGGGAGCGGGAACGGCGGGAGCGGGGGCGGCCGCGCGCGGCGCCTCGACGGCGACGGGCGGGGTGGTCGGCCTGGGTGGAACCGGGGTGGGCTCGGCCGCCTTCGTCGGCTCCGGAGCCCGGGTCGGCTCGGGCGTTGCCTTCGGCGGCTGGAGCGGCTGGCCCGGAGCCAGCGAAACGGCCGGAGCCGCGGCGGGAGCCGTGCTCGGCGCGACCGGCTTGGCCTGATCGGCCGCGGCCTTCTGCGCCGCGTCGCGCAGCTTCTTGGCCTCTTCGGCCGTCATCTTCCGGAGCTCGGCCTCGAGGGCCTTCGGGTCGATGACCTTCTCGGGAACGGCGGGTGCGCCCGTCGCCGGCGGCGCAGCCTCGGTGGTGGCGGGGGCGGCGGCGGGAACGGGGACGGGGGCTGCAGCCTCCGGCGCCTTGCCGCGCGTCATGAAGTAGGCCGCCGCGCCGAGGACGACGAGCCCGACGACGATGCCGGCAAAGAGCCCCGTGCGGCTCTTGGACGGCTCCTCGCCGATGCTGATCGCGGGCTGCGATACCTCGACGGGCTCCGGGACCGGAGCGGGCTCGACCGCCTTCTCCTTCTTGGAGATGACGAGGCCCTTCCCCTTCTTCTTCTCTTCCGGAGCGGGCGCCGCGGCCACCTGGGCGAACGCCGCATCGATCTGGGCGTCCGAGGCCGCGGCCGACGCCTCGACGAGGCGGTGCATGAAGATCGCGAGGTCCGCAGCGCCCGGAGCGGGCTGGAAGGAGTAGAGGACCGAGTTGAGGTCCTTCTCCATCTCGGAGGCGTTCTGGTAGCGGTCCTGCGGGTTCTTCGCGAGCGCCTTGAGGACGATCTGGTCGACCTTCTTCGGAACGTCGGGATTCTTGAGGGACGGCGCCTCGGACCGGGCGTCGCGCACCTGCTCGAGGATCGTCAGGTCGGTGTCCCCGGAGAAGAGCCGCTCCCCCGTGAGCATCTCGAAGAGGACGATGCCGAGCGAGAAGATGTCGGTCCGCCGGTCGACCTTCTTCCCCCAGGCCTGCTCGGGGGACATGTACTGCAGCTTGCCCTTGAGCGCGCCCGCCTGGGTCTGCTGGACCTTCGTCGCCGCCTTCGCGATGCCGAAATCGCAGAGCTTGATGTCCCCTTCGAAGCTGATGAGGACGTTCTGCGGCGAGACGTCGCGGTGGACGAGGTTCAGCTCCTTGCCGTCGAGCCCCAGCCGCCGGTGCGCGTAGTCGAGGGCGTTGGCGACCTTGGAGGCGATGAGGAGCGCGAGATCGACCGGGAGCGGGTAGCCCTTCTCGGTCGCCGTCTTCAGGATGGAGCGGAGGTCCTTGCCCTCGACGTACTCCATCGCGATGTAGTGGTAGGCGTCTTCCTTCCCGAGGTCGTAGATGTGGATGATGTTGTTGTGGGTCAGCTGTGCCGCGAGCTTGGCCTCGTCGATGAACATCGTGATGAAGTCATCGTTGTCGGCCATGTGCGGGAGGATCCGCTTGATCGCGACGATCTTCTCGAAGCCTTCCTCCCCGCGCATGCGGGCCCTGTAGACCTCGGCCATCCCGCCGGCGGCGATCTTCTCGAGGAGCTGGTAGCGGCCGAAGCCTCCCGGGCTTCCGGCGGCGGGCCGGGCCTTCGGCGCGGCCGCGGCCGCAGGCGCGGGCTTCGGGGCGGGAAGAGGTTCCGGCTTCGGAGCGGGTGACGGAGCGGGAGCCGGCTTGGGGGCGGGAGCCGGAACGGCCGCGGGCTTTTCCGACTTGTCGACCTTCTCCACCGGCTTGATCGGGCGCAGGCCCGAGAGAGTGTCGGTGAGCATCCGGTCGACCGCGGTGTCCGGTTTCGGCTTCGGGGCCGGGATGGGAAGAGAACCGGAGTCGACGCGCTGGGTCCGGTCGGAGACCGGCTCGGCGGGCGGGGCGGGACGGGACGGGACGGGGGTCTCCGCCGACGCCTTCGGAGCCGACGCAGCGGGTGTTTTCAGGCTGGGGCGGGAGAGAATGCCCGAAAGCGTCTGCTCGAGCTTCCGGTTGATCCCGGGATCGGTTCCGGCCGGGGCGGGAGCCGGGGCGGTGCGCGCCTTCTCCTGCTTGTCCAGCCTGTCCTCTGCCTCGACGCCGGAAATGACGTCCGAGAAGATGTCGTCGGCCGAGAGGAGAGGCTGGCTGCCGGCCCCGGGGAACGGGTCCGGGGTCTTTGCTCCGAGCGCGTAGGAGATCTCGGCGAGAAGGGCCTCTTCGGCGAACGGCTTCTCCAGGATTCCCGAGGCGCCTTCCCGTGCCGCGTCGGCTTTCTTGTCCTTGCCCTTGTAGCCGGACGCCATCAGGAGGACCGGGGGCGTCGGCCCGAGAGCCTGCATCCCGCGGATGACGTCGCGCGTCCGGAGCTTGGGCAGGACCGTCGAGATGAGGACGAGGTCGGGCCGCCCTCGCCTGAAGGCCTCGAGGCCGTCCTCGCCGTCCTTGGCGATGACGAGGTCGAAATCCTTCCCTGCGAGATACCCCTTTATGCGGTCGAGGTACCTCGGCTCGTATTCGATCAGGAGAATCGTCTTCGCCATACGTCGTGGGGCCTGTGGCCCGGTCCCCCCCAAGCACTCCGAGTTTCCCCGGAAAGTCACCTATTATCGCCCCGGAAGTGGGCCTGTCAACGAAGTTTACCGGCGTGGATCAGCTGCCCCAAGGCTCCTCCCGAGCCTTCGGCGTCCATGTTCTCGGCTGCAAGGTGAGCCAGATCGAGGCCGGTCACCTCGCGCGGATTCTCGAGGCTGCGGGGTATTCCCGCGTTCCCGAAGGGGAGTCCGCCGGTGTTCTCGTCCTGCACGCCTGCACCGTCACCCAGCGCGCCGACCGCGACGCCTACCGATTGCTGAGGCGTCTCCGCCGCGAGCATCCCGCCGCGCTCCTCGCCGTGACGGGATGCCTTGCCGAGCGCGACCCGGACGGGCTCGCCCGGCGGCCCGAGGTCGATCTCGTCGCGGGGCACGGCTCGGCGCCGGAGCTCGTGCGCCTGCTCGAGGAGGCGGCCACGGGACTGCTTCCCGGAAAGATCGCAGGACTCGGCGTCTCCCCCGGCGAGGTCCTTCGTTCGCCTCTCGCGTGGAGCACGGGACCGGGACGGACGAGGGCGTTCCTGAAGATCCAGGACGGCTGCGGCCGGCGCTGCGCCTTCTGCATCGTCCCCTCGCTTCGAGGGGACGAGCGCAGCGCCCCGTCCACGGAGGTGGAGGACGCCATCCGCGCGCTCGGCGCACAGGGGGTCCCGGAGGTCGTCCTCTGCGGCGTCCACCTGGCGGCGTTCGGGAGCGGGGAGGAGAGCCTCGTGGCGCTTCTCGGGAGGCTCGAAGCCCGCCCGCCGGCGTGCCGGATCCGGCTCTCCTCCCTCGAGCCGATGGAGGCGGGCGAAGCCCTGGTGGACCTCGTCGCAGGAGGAAGTGTCGTCGCGCCGCATCTCCACCTTCCACTCCAGTCCGGTTCCGACGGCGTCCTGCGCCGGATGAGGCGCGGAATGACCGCCGCCCGTTTTCGCGCGCTCCTTGAACGCGCCTGGCGGACGAACCCGCGGATCCACCTCGCCACCGACGTCATCGCCGGCTTCCCGGGCGAGACGGATGCCGAGTTCTCCGAGACGGAGGCGCTCCTTCACGACCTCCCGCTCGCTTCCCTTCACGTCTTTCCGTTCTCCCCGCGGTCCGGCACCGCCGCCGCGGCCCTCGTCGCGACCGAGGGCGTGCCGGGGTCCGTCGTGACCCGGCGTGCCGCCCGCCTTCGCGGCCTCGACGTCCGGCTGCGCGACGACTTCGCGAGGGCCCACGACGGGCGCGACGCCGACATCGTCGCTCTCCAGGGCGGCGTCGGCCTGACGGAGACCTACGTCGAGGCCGCCCTCCCGGCCGGAGGGCACCCGGCGGGAAGCCGGTTCCGGGCCCGCCTCGCCCTCCTCCCCGGCGGGACGCTGGCGGCCCGCCCCGGCTTTCCAGCCGCCTGATAGACTGCGAGGCTTCCAAATCCCGGCCCCAGCGGCCCGCATTCCTCGAGGTGAGTCATGTCCGGACACAGCAAGTGGAGCACGATCAAGCACAAGAAGGGCGCCGCCGATGCCAAGCGGGGCAGGCTCTTCACCAAGCTGATCAAGGAAATCACGATGTCCGCCAAGGTCGGCGGCGGCGTCGTCGACTCGAACCCGCGCCTCAGAAGCGCGGTCCTCGCCGCCAAGAAGGCGTCGATGCCGTCGGACAACATCGACAAGGCGATCAAGCGGGGAACGGGCGAGCTCGAGGGAGTCACCTACGAGGAGATCACCTACGAGGGCTACGGCCCGGGCGGCGCCGCGATCCTCATCGAGGCGATGACCGACAACAAGAACAGGACGACCGCCGAGGTCCGCCACCTCCTCTCGAAGTACGGCGGAAACCTCGGCGCGACGGGCTCGGTCGCGTTCCAGTTCTCGAAAAAGGGCTACATCGCCGTCGAGAGGACCACCGCCTCCGAGGACGCGCTCATGGAAGCGGCCCTCGAAGCGGGCGCCGAGGACTTCCAGGCCGAGGACTCCGACGTCTACGAGATCACCACCGACCTGGCTTCCTTCGAGACCGTCAAAGCGCAGCTGGAAGCGAAGAAGTTCGTCCTCCAGACCGCCGAGATGCAGATGATCCCGGCGACGATGGTGGCCGTCGGCGACAAGGCCCCGGCGCTCCTGAAGCTCCTCGACATGCTCGAGGACAACGACGACGTCCAGAAGGTCTGGTCCAGCGGCGACATCGACGACCAGTACCTCCAGGACGCCTGATCGTCACGGGGCGGTGAGGATCCTCGGCGTCGACCCGGGGAGCCGTGCCGCCGGCTGGGCCGTCGTCACCTTCGAGGGGCCGCCGAGGCTCGTGGCGGCCGGAGTCCTGCGGCCGTCGACGGAGACTTCCTTCGCGGAGAGGCTGCTCGCCCTCCACGACGCCCTCCTCGGCGTCGTCGAGCGCGAGCGGCCGGACGAGGCCGCGGTCGAGAAGGTCTTCTCCGGGGTCAACCCCCAGAGCCTCATCACGCTCGGAGAGGCGCGGGGGGTCCTCCTCCTCGCCCTGGCCCGCGCCGCGGTCCCGGTTCACGAGATCACCCCCGCCGAGATCAAGAAGACCGTCACCGGTTCGGGCCAGGCCGACAAGGAGCAGGTCCGCCGGATGGTCCTCACCCTTCTCGGCTCCCCTTCGGGCTTCTCCCGCCTGGCCCTCGACGCGGCCGACGCGGCGGCGGCCGCTCTGACGCACGGGTTCCAGACGGCGGCCGGAAGGCGTGCCACCCTCTCCTCGGCGGCGCCCTCCCCCGTCCGGCGCCGCGTGGGCGGTTGAGCATCCGGGAGGCGGGTGCTATCGTCTCGGCTCGCGAGACTGCCCACAAATGTCTTTCCAAGGCTCCCTCAAAGAACTCCCCCTCGCCGACATCGTGCAACTCGTTGCGGTATCGGGGAAGACCGGGATGTTCGCCCTGAACCGCGGCGCCGAGCAGGGCGCGGTCTACATCCAGAACGGTCAGATCACCCACGCGAAGGTGAACGACACCGAGGGTGAAGACGCCATCTACGCCCTGGCGCTCTGGAACGAAGGCCAGTTCCAGTTCTCCGCCGGGATCGAGCCCGAAGGCCGGACGATCACCCGCTCCAACACGAATCTCCTCATGGAGGCGGCGCGCCGAAGCGACGAGTGGAAGATCCTCTCGAAGAAGATCCCCACGACCGAGTCCGTGCCCCAGCTCGTCTGCCGGGAGGGGCTCAGCGAACCCGTGACGCTGACCCCGATGGAATGGCTCGTCGTCACCGGGATCGACGGCGCCCGTTCGATCGAGGAGATCGCCCGCGCCGCTCGCCTTTCGGCCTTCGACGTCGCCAAGACGCTCTACGGACTCATCACCGCGGACCTGGTGGAAATCCGGTCGAAAGCCGACGCCCGCGCAGCCGCCGCTCCCCTGGCACCGGTTCCGGTTCCCGCCCCGCAGGCGGCCGGACCGGTCGTCACGACGCACAGCGGAGTCTTCAACGCCGTCACTCGCGGCGACGAACGCCGGAGCCTCCAGATCCTCTGCACCAAGGTGAAGCAGGAGGCCGAGAGCGCCGCCCTCGCCCCGGGGGACCCCGCGATCGACCGGCTCTACCGCGCCGCTCTCGGCGAAGTCGACAAGGGACGCGGCCTCGACGTCGTCAGGGAGCTCATCCGGAGCCTCGAGCAGACGGTCGCCGCCCTTCGCGGACGAGAGGCGAGCCTCGCCTTCCGCGAGAAGATGGCCCCCCTGCTCTGAAGTGATCGTGGGAAACCCGAGGCCGGGTTTCCCACACCCTTCCGCGCCCCAGGGATCGACCAGGAGAGGACCGCCAGGGTTTCCAACCCCTGCGTTGCACTCGGCCGGGTTTGACTTCGTCTTCACAGGGGAGCGCCTGGCGCTCCCCTGTGGTCCTCACACCCTTCCGCGCCCCGGGGATCGACCAGGAGCACCCCACCGGTTCCGCTTTCTATACTCACGGATCGTGAGACGAGCCCTCCTCGCCCTGGCGCTCCTTTTCCCGGCACTGGGAGCCGGCGCCGAGGAGCCTCGCGACGAGACTCTGGGCTTCATCCCCCGCATCGCGGTCTACGTGCCGGAGGGCCAGGCCGAGATCCGGCTCTCCAAGCTCGTCCGCAGCTCGCTCTACGAGACGCAGTTCGAATACGACTTCGTTTCGGGCGACATCGCGGCGTACCTGCGCTACAAGTACTACGGGGCCCGCCAGAGCTTCACGATCTCGGCGTTCGACCGGGTTTCCTTCGCCGCGCTCGAATCGCTCGCCCTCGGCTACGACCGGGTTCGCGGCCTGAGCGCCTTCGTCCGCCGCCCGGTGGGCCTCTACGGCCGTCTGGTCCTGCTGGCCGAGGTGGACCGCTTCAACATCTCCCAGCCGGACGCGCCGCTCGGCAACGTCGACGACGGCCAGACGAACCTCTTCGGCAAGGCGGGGTTCCAGTGGGGAACCGAGGACGACAACCTCGGGAACCGGATCTCCGGCGACCCGAACGACCGGATGAGGAACCTGTTCACCGTGGCCCGCTCGTTCGGCCCCGGACGACGCGGCTTCTCGATCGGAGTCACCTACGGCGCGCACCTCCTCGACTACAGCTATCTGAAAGTGGAAGGGGAGGCGATCCAGGCGGTCCCCGTTGGGAGAGGGCGCCTCGTCGGCCGTCTCCACGCCGGCTTCTTCCCCTACAAGCCCGTCGGAACCTCGTCAGGCCCCCCGGGCGGCCTTCCGTACCTCATTCCCGGCACCGAGTATTTCTCGCTCGGAGGGCGCGACGCCCTGAAAGGGCTCCGTGAGGCGCCGTTCGGGACCGAAGAGGTCCACGCGACGATCGAGGCGTTCCTCCCCGTCTTCGTCGCCCGCAACGCCGAGTTCCTGAAGGCCTCCTGGGACACCCTCTACGCCGTCGTCTACGTCGGGACGGGGAACGCCGGTGTCGGCGGGACCGTCTACACCCGGTTCGGGGAGTGGCGGCAGGACGCGGGACTCGGGTTCGAAGTCTCGTTCCGGATCCTGCGCTACCGGGTCTTCGCCTCGGCCCTGGCCGCCCGGGAGGTCGGGGGCCCCGGGTCCCCGAAGTTCCTCATGACGATTCGGACAGTCAATTGACTTTGCCGGGAAATCCCGTGCTGCTAGACTCTTGACAACTGATCCGAGCCCAGGACGCGGAGCCGTCTCGCCTTTCCCGAATTGGGGGTGATTCGTCCGGTCCCCGGCTGGAAATAAGGAGACTTGATGCGACGGATGCGGACCGGACTCCTCCTCGCGCTGGCCGTGGCACTTTTCGCGGCTTCTCCGCTGAGCGCTCAGGTGGCTCCCAGCCTCACCGGCGAGACGGGGCTCTTCGGAATCTTCGACGCGCAGACCGTCCCTCAGGGACGCTTCGCGTTCTCGGTCTTCTACAGCATGACCGATCGAGCGGCTGCGCCGGTGCCGGGCGTGTGGCCGCTCGCGGACGATCCGATGCGCTACAGCGCCGACAAGTTCGGCCTGACGATGGCGTTCGGCCTCCTCCCCAACTGGGAGGCGTCCTTCTCCGCAGGGCAGAAGTACTACTCGGCGGACAACCGGCTCTGGGGCGGAAACGTCGGCGGCAGGGATCGCTTCGGCGAGATCGACCACGACGAGAGCGACAAGCTTCGTTTCGGCACGAAGTTCCTCCTCAACCCGAAGGACCCGCTGAAGGTCGCGCTCCTCGGCTCGGTCTACATCCCGACGCAGAGCCGGAGCGACGAGAAGGCCATGTCCACCTACCGGACCGACTGGGAGTGGGGCTTCTCGGGCACCTACGGAGTCTTCACCGGCCAGTTCACCTACCTCTGGACGGCGGACTGGGCCGTCGAGGGCGAGGAGTACGAGATCTCGAACGAGATGCGCTGGTCCGCGGGCGTCGGCATCCCGATCGTTCCCGACACCCTCAAGGGAATCTTCGAAGTCCACCGCGTCATGTACGACGGCGGCACGACGGAGCCTCACGACTTCACCGAGGCCGTCCTCGGCGCTCGTCTCGGCCTCGGCCAGAGCGGCGTCGTCGCGAGCGCCGGGGTGCGGGCCAACATCGACAACTGGGTGAAGTACAACGGCTCCCCGAGCAGCATCGGCGGCATCGTCCAGCTCTCCTGGATGCCGCAGCCCGCGAAGGCCGCCGCCGCCCTCATGGTCGTCCCGTCGCCTCACGAGCCGCCTCCGGCCGAGCCCGTGCCGGCCCCGGCCCCCGTCGTCGAGCCGGCCCCGGCCCCCGTCGTCGAGGCCCCTCCCGCCCCGAAGCCCGAGACCTCCACGACCGACGAGATCCTCTTCGACGCCGCCAAGAGCCGTCTGACGAACATCGCCAAGGCGATCCTCGACGGTGTGGCCCTCCGCCTGAAGAACAACCTCTCGGCGACCTGCACGATCGTCGGCTTCACCGACCCGAAGGAGAAGGGCGACCACGCCGCCCTCGCGAAGGCACGCTCCGACGCCGCGAAGGACTACCTCGTCAAGAGGCACGGCATCGACGCGACCCGGATCGGGACGAACGCCAGGGGCGACGCGGAAGCCGGGGACGACGCGACCCGGAACCGGCGCGCCGTCGTGACCGTCACCTTCCCGTAATCCTCTCCTTTTCCCTCGCTTTCCCGAGCGGCCGGCATTTCGCCGGCCGTTCGTCATTTTCCCGTCGCGTTACACTGGCCCCGCTTGGACAGCAGCGGCGCTTTCACGACCGGAACGAGCCCCGCGCTCGGAGGGGCCTCCCATTCCCGTGCGCTCACCGTCCTCGCGACGGCGGCGGTCGTGGGACTCCTGTGGGCCGGGAAGGTCCTGTTCGTCACGATCTTCTTCGCGCTCTTCCTCTCGTTCGCGCTCCACCCCTTCGTGGAGCTTCTCGAAAGGATCCGGGTCCCTCGCTCTCTCGCCGCGTTCGTCGTCATCCTCCTCCTCTGCGCCCTCGTGGCGTTCTTCATCGTCAACGCCCTCGACCAGGCGCAGGCCTTCTCCCGTGACTGGCCCGCGTACGAACGGAAGATCCAGGGGCTCACCGCGCAGGCCAGAGGCCTCTTCTCCCGCATCGAGGAAGGGACGCGCCGCCTCCTCTCCGACGGGGAGCGGACGGGCGTGCGCGCCGTTCGTCTCGAAGAGGGGATGCTCGATTCCGTCGCCCGCGTCGTCCTACAGGTGAGGACCGTCTTCTCGCTCGTCCTCTACACCGCCGCCATTCCGATCCTCGCCTTCTTCATGCTGAAGGACAGGGACAAGTACGCCGGAGCCCTCGCGCGGATCCTCCGGCGCAAGGGTGGCCGGGCCGCGTCCGACTTCGCCGTCAACGTCGCCCACGTCCTGTCGGGCTACGTCCTCGGCGAGCTCTTCGTCGTCCTCATCACGGCCTGCATCACGACCGCCGGACTCCTGATCCTGCAGGTTCCCTACAGCTACGTCCTGGGGCCCCTCGCTGGCCTCTGCGTCCTCCTCCCCTACGTCGGAGTGATCCTCTCGACGACGCCCGCCCTCTTCGTGGCGTTCCTCGGGACCGAGGAGCCGTTCCTCGCGCTGAAGGTCATCATCTTCTACTCGATCGTCCAGTTCCTGGAAGGGAACATCCTGACGCCGTTCATCGTCGGAAGCCGGGTGCGGCTCCACCCGCTCGCCGTCCTCGTCGCATTCCTCTTCTGGGGAATCCTCTGGGGCCTGCCCGGCGCGATCCTCGCCGTCCCCCTGACCGCGACCGTCAAGGTCGTCGGAGAGCGGTTCGAAAGGTTCGCTCCGTGGGCCGCCCTCCTCGGGGAGCGAACGCCCGACCCGGAGCCCGAGCCCGTCGAAGAGAAGAGGGAACCCGAAGAGAAGGCCTCCGGGTAGCGCCGTGTGCGGCCGGTACGTCCAGACGAGCCCCGCCCAGGCCCTTGCGACCCGGCTCGGCGCACGGCTTCCCGAAGGGATCGCGTGGACCCCGCGCTGGAACGTCGCCCCCGGCACGCGGGCGCCGATCGTCCGCGACGGAGTCGACGGCCCCGCGCTGGCGCTCCTCTCCTGGGGCCTCGTGCCGTCGTGGGCGAAGGACGCAGCGGGCCTGCGCCCGATCAACGCCCGGGCCGAGGGGATCGGCGGCAAGCCGATGTTCCGCGATGCGCTGAAACGCCGCCGCGCGCTCGTTCCCGCGGACGGCTTCTACGAGTGGAAGGTCGAGGCCGGAGGGAAAGCTCCCTGGTTCTTCCGGCTCGCCGGAGGCGCCCCGTTCGTCCTCGCGGGGCTCTGGGAGCGGCGCGAGGCGCCCGGGACCGAGCCCTTCGAGACCTTCGCGATCGTGACGACCGAGGCGAACGAGCTCGTCCGGCCCGTGCACGCGCGGATGCCCGTCCTCCTCGACACCGAGGCCACCGCGCTCTGGAGGCGGCCGGGCCCGCTCCATCCCGGCGAGCTCGAGCGGTGCCTCGCGCCGTTCGACGCGGCGGCGATGGAGGCGTGGCCCGTCTCCACCTGGGTCAACGCGGCGTCCCGCGAAGGCGTCCGCTGCGTCGAGCCTCTCCGCTGAGGAGCCCGGTCATGGGTCCCGACCGGGCCCTTCTCTCCGGGGACGCGGTCCTTCCCATGGACCCGCCGGGCTCCTAGACTGCGCCGCGATGCACCCTGCCTGCCGCTCCGCGTTCAACGACTCCTTCTCCGAAGAGCTCTACCGGCGGCAGACCGCGGACCTCGCCCGCCGCGCGGGCGCCGAGGCGGGCTTCCGCCTCGCCGAAACGCCCGTCTTCCTCACGCCCGAGCTCGAGGAGCGGCTCGTCTCGGCCGCGCACGGGATCCTCGCCCAGATCTCCACGCCCGAAGCCGTCTCGCGGCTCTGCGGCTTCGTCCCGCCCGCGTGGGACACACCCGGAATGGACGCCCTCCCGTCGCTCGCGCAGGTCGACCTGGCGGTCGTGGCCGCTCCGGACGGCTCCCTCGAGCCGAAGCTGATCGAGCTTCAGGGCTTCCCCTCGCTCTCCGCTTTCGAGGTGATGCAGGCCGACGCCTGGAACGCCGTGCTCGAAGGTGTCCCGGGTCTTCCCGCCGGCGGTTTCAGCCCCTACTTCTCGGGGCTGACGAGAGACGGCTTCGTCGACCTCTTCCGCCGCACCGTCGTCGGGGCGCACGATCCCGAGAACGTCGTCCTCCTCGACCTCCACCCCGAGGCGCAGAAGACGTACGTCGACTTCACCGCCACGACGAAGCTCCTCGGCGTCGAGCCCGTCTGCCCGACGAAGGTCGAGAAGGACGGCCGGAAGCTCTTCCGACGGAAGGACGGCCGGCGCATTCCGATCGAGCGGATCTACAACAGGGTCGTCTTCGACGAGCTCATCCGCTCGGGCGAGACGCTCCCGTTCGATTTCCGCGACGATCTCGACGTCACCTGGGCTCCCCATCCGAACTGGTTCTGGGCCTGGTCGAAGGCCGCGCTCCCCTTCCTCGACCACCCTGCCGCGCCTCGCGCCAGGAGGCTCTCGGACGTCGACGAGCTCCCCGCCGACCTCTCCACGGGCTGGGTCCTGAAGCCGCTCTTCTCCTTCGCGGGCGGAGGCGTGAACATCGAGCCGACCCGCGAAGACGTCGCGCGGATTCCCCGCTCCGAGCGGGCCAGCTGGTGCCTGATGGAGAAGATCGCCTACGCGCCGTGCCTGAAGGCCGTCGACGGCGGCGGCGTCAAGGTCGAGATCCGGATGATGTTCTTCCGCCCCGAGGGAAAGTCGTCCTTCACGCTCGGCCTGAACCTCTGCCGCCTCTCCCGCGGCCGGATGCTCGGGGTCGACTTCAACAAGGACTTCACCTGGGTCGGCTCGTCCGTCGCGATGCGCCCGTCTCCCGGCGCCTGAGGAGGCCCGCGGCGCCCGCTTGACAGCCGGCGCGCCCGCGGGGATCGTCCCGGGAACCACGGGAGGGTCAGATGACGCAGAACCTGAAAGGCCTCAAGGTCCTTTTCCTCGTCGCGCCGAAGGGTTTCCAGGACGATGAGCTCGCGAAGCCACGAAAGGTCCTCGAGGCGGCGGGTGCCGAGGTCGTCGTCGCGTCTTCGTCGACCGGACCCGTCACGAGCCAGGGCGGAACGTCCCAGGAGGCGATCTCCATCGTCGAGGCCCGCCCCACCGACTTCGCGGGGGCCGTCGTCGTCGGAGGCGTCGGGGCCACCGACCTCTGGGAGAACGGCATCGCGCAGAAGTTCTTCCGGATGGCCGCACACGACGGCAAGCCGATCGGCGCGCTCTCGCTCGGCGTCGGGCTCCTCGCGAAGGCGGGTCTCCTCGAAGGGAAGGCCGCGACGATCTGGGTGACGTCCGACGCCCTGCGCGCCCTGAAGGATGGAGGCGCCCGCTACGAGAAGAAGCCCGTCGTCATCGCCTCGGGCGTCGTGACGGCCGATGGGCCGGCTTCGGCCGACAGCTTCGGCAACATCTTCGCCGAGCTCCTCGACGGCTCGCGGACACGATCGGGGCGAGTGACCCGCTGACGGGATCGCCGCCGGTCAGATCCGGGCGATCGCGGCTCCCCAGTGGAGCCCCGCACCGAGGGCGGTGAAGCCGACGAGGGCTCCCGGACCGATCCGTCCGGTTGCCACTGCCTCGTCGAAGACGAGCGGGAGCGTCGCCGCGGTCGTGTTCCCGTATTTCTGGATGTTGTTGAAGACCTTCTCGTCGGGCAGCCCCAGGACCTTCTGGACCGACTCGTTGATCCGCAGGTTCGCCTGGTGCATCAGCAGAAGGTCGAGCTCCTCGAGCCGGAGTCCCGTCTTCGCGAGCGCTTCCCGCACCGCCTCCGGCATCAGCTGGCTCGCGAGACGGAAGACCTGCCGCCCCTCGACGATCGGAATCGTCCCGAGGGCGTCGAACATCTCCGGCGTGAAGTAGGGGCGGGACTTGCAGCCGCCGCCGGGGACGTAGAGCTTGTCCCAGTGCGCCCCGTCCGTCTTCATGACGAAGCCGAGGAAGCCCCGCCCGTCGCCCGACTCGTTCGCCTCGAGGACCATCGCGCCCGCGCCGTCGCCGAAGAGGACCGCGCGGTCCCGCATCCCCGTCGCCCTCTCGTACCAGTACGGGTCGCACGGGCCGTCGCTCCGGCCGAGCATGACGTCCCAGACCGACTCCGGCCACGGCATCAGCCCCGAGTGGACCTCGGCGCCGACGAGGAGGACCCGGTCGTAGGTCCCCGAGCGGATGAACGCGTCGGCCGTCTGCAGGCCGGAGAGGAACCCGGCGCACTGCATCCGGATGTCGAGGGCGTGCGTCGACTTCATCCCGAGCCGCGCCGCGAGAAGGCCGCCGCTCCCGGGAAAGTAGTGGTCCGGCGTCATCGTCGCGAAGACGATCAGGTCGACGTCGGCGGGCGTCAGGGAGGCCTTCTCCAGAGCCGCGCGCGCGGCGTGCTCGGCCAGCTCGGCCGGCCCGACTCCGGGCTGGACGAAACGGCGCTCCCGGATCCCCGTGCGCGGGAGAATCCACTCGTCGGTGGTATCCATGATCCGGGAGAGCATCGCGTTCGTGACGATCTGCGGCGGGAGGTAGCTGCCCGAGCTGCGGATAACGGTCGTTCTCTGGCTGGCACTCATGCGAAGGCGGGGAGTCTAGCCCCGTCCCGGCGGCCGCGCGACAGGCACGCCCCTCTCGCGGGCCGCCAGACTCCGTCACGGCCCCCTGGCGAGGGTCTGGCGGCGGAAGAACGTCCTCTTTCGTGTCCCCCCGCACGGCACGGGGCGGCACGCCGGTTGAAGGGGAAGGCTCGCGGGCGGAGAATGCCCGAAAACGGAGGATGGATTGATGAAGAAGAACCTCGCCGTGGCGCTCGGCCTCCTCGCGGCCCTCGCCTCGTCCGCCGTGGCGGCCGCGGCCAAGCCGCGTGTGGCCGTCATCGAATTCAAGGACAAGACGCAGCACTACTCCTGGTACCACGCCGGCCAGGCCGCCCAGGACATGCTCGTCACCGAGCTCGTCAAGAGCGGGAAGTACCGCGTCATCGAGCGCGAGCAGCTCGCCGCGATCATGCAGGAGAAGGGCCTGTCGCTGTCGGGCGACATCGACCCGAAGACGGCGGTGAAGGCAGGCAAGCTCCTCGGGGTCGAGTACCTCATCACCGGGGCGCTCACCGAGCTCGGAGTCGCCGACCGCGGGGCCCGCGTCCCGGGGATGTTCGGGATGCCGTCCGTGAAGGTCGGTTCTCAGAAGATGGACGCCTCCATCGACGCCCGGATGATCAACACGACGACGGGCGAGATCGTCTGGGCCGACACCGCCAAGGAGTCGACCTCGGACGCCCAGGTCTACGTCGCGGGCGCCGGCGGCGGCGTCGAGGACAAGCGCAAGCTCGACCGGGTCCTTCGGCCCGTCGTCGTCAAGCTCGCGGAGTCGATGGGGAAGGCCTCGGCCCCGACGTCGGGCCTCGGCGGCAGCAGCGACGCCTCCGGCGTGGCGGGCAAGATCGCCAAGATCGAGGGAGACTCCGTCTTCCTGAACGTCGGCGCCGAAGCCGGCATCAAGGAAGGCGACACGTTCGACGTCTTCCGCGTCGGCAACGTCATCAAGGACCCCGACACCGGAGAAGTGCTCGGCTCCGACGAGAAGAAGGTCGGTCGCGTGAAGGTCACGAAGGTGATGGGCGCCCGCCTGTCGACGGCTTCGATTGTCAACGGCTCGGGCTTCAAGTCCGGGGACATGATCAAGAACTGAATTCTTCCCGGGGCGCCCCGGGAAAGTCGAGTGGTTCGCGGGCGCGACGGGCATCCCCCGTCGCGCCCGTCTTCACTTCCGGATCAGCGCCGCCCGAGGAGCTGGCAGGCCTCCTCGACTCCCCCGGAGCAGCCCTCTCCCAGCAGAGCCTCCGCCTTCCGGCCGTCCCGCACCTCGACCGCCCGCAGGGCGCGCGCGAAGAGGACCGCCCTGTTCCCGGGGGCCCGCTCGGCGGCCGCCTCCAGCTCCTCGTCGAGGTCGCCGCGCACGTCTCCGAAGGCGAGGCCGAGGATCCAGTTCGAGTCCGGCCCCGGGTTCCGCCCCTTGCCCCGCATCACCTTTCTCACGAAACGGAGCACCCGCCCGCCGGCGGCGCCGGCGGAGTCGACCTTGAACGCCTGGTCGAGCTGCTGCCACGCCGTCGCGTTGTCGCCGTTGAGGAAGGCGCTCCCGGCGCGCGTGTACAGATCGATGAAGTGCGCCTCCGGCTCGTCGCTGATGGCGGAGATCTCCCGCGCCACGCCGCCCGCCTCGGCGAGGGCCTCCCGGGTGAGCGTGCCCTTCGTCCGGGTCGTGTCGAGGGCGGTGTAGGCGCGCTCCACGCGCGAGTCGAGAGACCAGCTCCCTCCGTCGACGAGCGCCTCGCGCCGCGGGAGGGCGAGCGCCCCGCCGTCCGGCCGCATGGGTTCGCGCCCCGCCGCGCCCGGCCCGCCGGGCCGGACGCCGCCGTTCGTCGACGTGGAGCCGCCCCTGTTCACAGGCGGCCGTTCTTCCGATCGGGTCGTCGCCGGAGCGCCATTCGCCACCTGGCCTCCCGACGAAGGCTCGGAGCTGGCGACCGCTCCTGCAGCGCTCGACGGGACCGCGGTGGCGGGCTCGGCGGCGGGGAGGGTCCCGGTTCCCGTCTCCGCTCCTGTTTCCGGGACGGCCCCGGCGTCCGGGTTCGGCGCCGCCTCCGGCGCGGGGGTCGGCAGGACGCTCGCAAGCTCCGCCGCCTTCGCGGGCGTCGTCTCTCCGCCCTTTCCGGCGGACAGTCGCGACCACGCGAACCAGCCGCCGCCGCCGAGCACCCCGAGGACGAGAAGGGCCGCCACGGCGAGAAGGGCGGGATTCGGTCCCTTCCCGCGAACGACGGGAGGAGGAGGAGGCATCGACGCCGCGGCCGCCATCCTCGCCTCGGGCGAAGAGATGGAGCCGCCCGAGATGACCGCGGCGTCCCGCGTCACCACCGTCGGGAGGTCCGCGACGGGCCTCTGCCCGGGATCCTCGAGAACGGTCGGCGCACCGTGGATCGTCGGCGCTCCCGTCTGGGATGGAACGGGGGGCGGGACCGCACGGACCGGGGACGAGATCGCGGCCGTCGACCCGAGAGAGAGCCCGAAGACGGCGGCCAGCGCCGACACGAGCTCCGTGCAGCTGGCATAGCGCTGGGCCGCGTTCTTCGAGAGCCCGCGGGAAAGGACGTCGTCGACTCCCGGGGGCAGGCCTCCGATGAAGGACGTCACCGGCTCGGGGGGAACGCTGACGTGCTGGTGGAGCACCGCGAGCGGCGTGTCGGCCTTGAACGGGACGCGGCCCGTCAGCATCTCGAAGGCGATGCAGGCGAGGGCGTACTGGTCGGCCCTCGCGTCGAGCGCCTTGCCCATCGCCTGTTCCGGCGCCATGTACGACGGCGTTCCCATCACGGTGCCCGTGGCGGTCAGCCCCGACACCGAGTCGGCGCTGCGCGCGAGGCCGAAGTCGGCCAGGAGGGGCCGGCCGCCGCCGTCGAGGAGGACGTTCCCCGGTTTGACGTCGCGGTGGAGGATTCCCTTCGAGTGCGCGTGGTCGAGAGCCATCGCGATCGCGGCGAGCCACGGAACCGCCTCGCCGGGCGGCACCGGACCCTTGATCCGCTCCTTCAGCGAGCCCCCGGAAACGAGGGGCATCACGAGGTACGAGACGTCCTTCCCTTCGAGGGGCGCCGTCCCGAAGTCGTAGACGGAGAGGATGTTCGGGTGCTCGAGCCCGGCGACGAGGCGCGCTTCCCGGAGGAAGCGTTCCGCGAAGGTCGGGTCCGCGGCGATCGGGTCGTGGATGACCTTGACGGCGACGGTGCGGTGGAGGGTCTGGTCCTCGGCCCGCCAGACTTCCGACATTCCGCCGGTTCCGGCGCGCTCGAGGAGACGATATCGACCCAGGAGGGTTCCAGGGGTTACGGCCATGTCGTCCTCGTTTCTCTGCCTTAGGATACGACTCCGGGGCCTCCGTGAGTGAGAAGCGCGTCACGCACCTTCACCATCGTGGACTGGCCGGACGGCGTTTCGTCTACGTCGTCCGCTCCCGCCGGTCGGGCGGGCTGTCGGTCGGGATCAACCTGGACCCCCAGAAGAGCTGCAATTTCGACTGTGTCTACTGCGAGGTGATCGACCGGCGCGCGATCGCTCTCCACCGCCGGCGCCCGCCGATCGCCGCCTCGGAGGTCGCCGGCGAGCTCGCGGCCGTCCTGGCATCTCGCCCTGCGGGCGGCGAGCCCCTCCGCGACATCGCGTTCGCCGGTGACGGCGAGCCGTCCACGTTCCGCGGCTTCCTCCCTCTCGCCAGGGGCGTCTTCGACGCCCGGGACGCCGCGGGGCTCGCCGGCATCCCGGTGATCCTCATCACGAACGGCTCCGGTCTCGGACGGGAGGAGATGAAGGCGGCGCACGATCTCTTCGCCGCCCGCGGCGGGCGCTTCTGGATCAAGCTCGACGCCGGAACCGAGGCGTTCTACCGGGCCGTCTGCCGGACGGTGGTCCCGTTCGACCGGATTCTCGCGAACCTCGCCGGCGCCGCGCGGCGGCATCCCGTCGTCGTCCAGTCGATGTTCTTCCTGTCGGACGAGCTCGGCCCTCCCTCTCGCGGGGAGGTCGACGCCTGGGCCGGCCGCCTCGCCCGCGTCGTTCGGGCCGGTGGCTCCCTCGCCGGAGTGCAGGTCTACACCGTCGCGCGGGAGACGATGGAGGCGGGCGTCCACGCGCTTGGGGCGGAGGCCCTCGAGGAGATCGCGGCGGCGGCGCGGCACGCCCTCGACGGCGTTCCCGTCGAGTCCTTTCCCTGACGCGCGGACCCTCGACCCTAGAACTCGTCGGCCAGGTCGGCCTCGGCGAGCGCGCCGTAGAGGGAGATCGTCCCGGTTCCGTTCTTGGTCGCGTCGTCCAGCGCCTCTTCCGCTCGTGACAGGAGGCTGGCGGTGTCGAACGCATCCTCGGGATACGAGGCGAGCCCGATCGTCAGGGAGAACTTCAGGCCCGTCGCCTCGAGCCGGGGGTCGAACGCCTGCATGAAGTTCTTCTGGATCGCCTCGGCCGCCCGCTGACCCGTCACCTTGTTCGCCTCGAAGATGAGGATCCAGAAGCGGTCGCCCTTCCCCCGTCCGACGATGTTCACGGACCGGGTCGCCCGGACGAGCTGCGCGGCGACCTTCGGCAGGAGCGAGTCGCCGTAGGGAATACCGAAGCGCTGCCCCGCCTCGGCGAGGCCGTCGACGCAGAGGTGCGCCACCGAGAGCGGCTGGCCGCTCCTCTCCGCGCGCCTCAGCTCCGACTCGAGGCGCCGAAGAATCGCCCCCTGGTTGTAGAGACCGGTGACGCCGTCGCGCTCGGTCTGCTGCTCGATGATCTTCATGAGCCGCGAGTTGTGGAGGGCTACGGCGGCCGCGTCCGCGAGGAGCGAGAGCCTCCCCCCGAGCTCCGAGGGCCAGGCGCTGCCGGGGGAGCGGAACGCGAAGGTGAGGACCCCGATCTGCTCGTCCTGGTAGAGAAGGGGAACGGCCAGTGCGCGCAGGATCCCCGGGCCCGCACCGGCACCCGCTCCCGGGTAGAGCGTGGCGATCTCCGACTCCTCCACGAGGACGAGGGCTTTCTCGAGCCAGGCGCGGACGACGGGGTGGCTGGAGCTCTCGGTCGGGACGGTGCGGAGCCCCTCGCTGCTTCCTTCGCCCCCCCAGTTCGCCAGGACCCGGAGCGATTTCGTCTGGGCGTCGGCGTCCCAGAACTGCGCGCTCGTGCCCGCCAGGAGCGCGACAGCCTGCTCGCACAGCGTGTGCTTGATGCGCGCCCCGTCGAAGGTCGTCGTGAAGGAGCGGCCGACCTCTCTCAGCCGGTCGAGGAACCGGTAGGAATCGCGTTCGCGCTGAAGGAGCCTGGCGGACGTCACCGCGAGGGAGACCTCGACCGCGAGCGCCTGGAAGGAACGGAGCATCGGCGGACCGAAGGCCCAGGGACGGCCGGCACCCATCCCGACGAGGGCGCCGACGATCTCTCCACGGGAGGCGAGCGGTACGGCGACGAGGCTGAGCGGCCGCGAGAAATCCTTCACCGCCTCCGGCGCCGGGACGAGGTCGAGGCCGTTCTCCCCGGCCGTGACGTCGGGCAGGAGGGCATACGACCCCTCCGCGGAGAGGAGCTCGAAGAGGGCGCGCGGCACCTCGTCGCGGTTGCGGCCGCGCGGCACGCCTCCCTTCCAGCAGAACGCCGACGGCCCCGCGAGCTGGTCGAGCGGGTGGAGCTGAACGGCACAGAGGTCGAGGTCGAAATGGGAGCCGATCTCCTGGACGGTCCGGTCGAGGATCGCGTCGAGCTCCGTCAGGCCTCCGAGCGCGGCGTGGACTCGGTTCACGAACGCGACGCGCTCCGCATTGCGCCGTTCCGCTTCGACGAGACGCGCCTTTTCGAGCGCTCCGGCGGCGAGGCGGGCGAGCTCCTGGACGAGCCGCATCTCCTGCGGGGTGAGGACGAACGCGCCCCGGCGCGACATCGTGAGGAAGCCGAAGACCGTCTCGCCCTGCTCGAGGGGGAGGGCGAGCCGGCGGCGGCGACGGGGGCCTTTGCTGTCGTCGGCGTCCGCGTCGTCGTCGTCGAACGCGGGACCGTGGGCGGCGAGCGCCCGGACGAGGATGCCGTCGTCCTCGATGGGGCGGCGCTTTCCGGGGATGAACCCCCCGCCGGTCCCGGGAGAGGTCCCCTGCCCGAGGATGTGCTCGATCTCCTTCTGCTCGGCGTAGTACCGATAGGCCTGAACCTGGTCGAACTCGAGCTGGCGCTGGAGCGAGGCCGCGGTGAGGCGAACGACCTCGTCGGCATTGAGCGTGTGCAGGGCGCCGGCGGCGAGCTCGAAGAGGGCGACCGCTTCCTCGCGCCGTTTCACGAGCGTGGCGACGCTCCGCTCCCGCTCCAGAATCCTCCCGAAGATCTGGGCGAAGGAACGGATCCCCTCGTCGACGTCGACCCCCTTCCCCGTCGACAGGGGAAGGGAGACGCCGAAGGCGCCGCTGACGTGGTCCCCGACCTTCACCGGAGCGCAAACGAAGATGAGCCCCGACTCGACCACCCGCTTCTCGCGGCTTTCCGCCAGGAGGCCATCCAGGACCCGCGCGAGCCGCTGCTCGGCGGCCGTCGCGACGATGGAGGATCCCGCCCGGCTGATCGGCGGCGCACCGCCGGCCGGCTGGAGTGCGACCGCGACGGCGTCGAAGAACCTCAGGGCCGTATCGAGTACGGTCCCGATCGCCTCGTCGAGGAACCGGCCCTCCGAGAGGACCTCCTCGAATGCCTTCAGGAGGGCGAGGTCACGATTGGTCGGCACGGCTTCGACATTCTCCCGAGGTTGCTCGGGACGGAATCATAGCCGGGATCCCTGTCCGGCGGCAGTAGGGGCTAGAGCGCCCCTCCCCCCTCCGCCCGATCCGCCCCGAGGAGCCCCTGCGCCACGAGGAGGAGCATGCCGACGTCGCGGACGATGATCATCCGCATGTCGTGAAGCCGTTCCGCGACGCTCCGGCCCGCGGCTGCCACGTCGAAGCAGCCGCAGTCGATGGCGTTCCCCCGGAGGAGGTTGACCGAGATCGCGATGATGAAGACGACGAGCAGGGCCCCGACGAGAGTCGCCGCCGCGCGGCGCCAGATGCCGCAGATGAGGGCGAGGCCCATCAACAGCTCGGCCCACGGCATCACCAGCGCCGAAACGTTCACGAGCTGACCCGGAAGAAGTCGGTAGTTGTAGATCATGTGGGCGAAGGAGGGCGGGTCGGCGATCTTGGGAAGGGCCGCCACGACGAAGAAGAGGCCCAGCGCGATCTGGGTCCTCACCGTGAGCCAGGGGTGCGTCAGCATGTCCCGGACGGTCATTCTGTCGCTCCCGAGCCGACCGTACCACCCTGCTTCATCCAGTCGGGGAAGCCGTCCCGGTAGACGAGGAGGTTCTCGAAGCCCGCCCCGAAGAGGGTCTGCGCGAGCATGTGCGAGTCCTCGCACTCGCCTCCCGAGCAGTAGAGAACGACAGGAAGGGACTGGTCACGCCCTTCGGCGACGAGGCCCTCGACCCGTTCCTTCACGAGCGCCGCTTCCCAGACCGGGAAGGAACGCGCCCCGCCGACGTGTCCCTGGGCGAAGTCCTTCGTGCGGCGTGCGTCGAGGAAGAGGGCTCCGCGGGCGTGCAGCCAGGCCGCCGCGTCCCCCGGGATCTCGACGTAGGGCTGGCCGTGCACCGGGAATCTGGCGAGGAGCTCCGCGGCCGGAACCGGCTTCGGCTCCGGTGGGCGAGTGGACGCCGCCGCGGCGCTGGCGGGCGCCGTCGGCGCCGGCCGGGGGGCGGCCGCCACGCCCGCCGCCGGGATCGCCTGCGGAACCCCGGTCGGCGCCCGGTCGGAGGCCGCCGGAACGGCCGAGGGCTGCTCCGCTATGAAGGCGGGGAGCGGGCTCGCGTCGGCCCGGGGGCTGACCTTCGTCGCGTTCTGGTAGCTGCCCGGGATCGGCAGCTGGCGCTCCTTCCCGGCGAAGGCGTTGGAAACGAGGGCACAGGCGATCGCGAGACCGACGAGGGTTACGGCCTCGGCGAGGAATCGGCGGAGGTTCATTCGGCGTCTCCGTTCAGGGCCGCGCGGCCCGTCCGAAATTCTATGCAAGGCTGCCGCCCTCCCCTCCGCGCCGGAACGGCGCGCGGTTCGACACGAAACAGGCCCTTCCGGGGCTAGAATTGCCGGTCCGTTGGAGCAGGCCAAGGAAGGGGAAGAACATGAGCGAGAACACTCTGACGATCCGGGACAACCGCACCGGCAAGGAGTATGTCGTTCCGATCGAGAACGACACGATCAAGGCGATGGACCTCCGGAAGATCAAGGTGAACCCGGAGGACTTCGGCATGATGACGTACGACCCCGCGTTCCTTAACACGGCGTCGTGCAAGTCGAAGATCACCTTCATCGACGGCGACAAGGGGATCCTCGAGTACCGCGGCTACCCGATCGAGCAGCTCGCCGAGAAGTCGAGCTTCCTCGAGGTCGCGTGGCTTCTCTGGAACGGCGAGCTCCCGACGAAGGCCGAGCTCGACGAGTTCACCCGCCACGTCACGCACCACACCTACCTCCACGAGAACATCAAGAAGTTCATGGAGGGGTTCCGTCACGACGCCCACCCGATGGGGATGCTGCAGTCGACGGTCGGCGCGCTCTCCACCTTCTACCCGTCGGCCAAGCTGGTCCACGACCCGCGCCAGCGCGCGCACCACACGATCCGGCTCATCGCGAAGATGCCGACGATCGCGGCCTTCGCCTACCGCCACACCATCGGGTTCCCCTACGTCTATCCCGACAACGAGCTCTCCTACGTCGGCAACTTCCTCTCGATGCTCCGGAAGATGTCGGAGCCGAAGTACAAGGTGAACCCGGTCCTCGAGCGGGCGCTCGACGTCCTCTTCATCCTCCACGCGGACCACGAGCAGAACTGCTCGACGAACGCGATGCGCGCGATCAGCTCCGCGCAGACCGACCCCTACTCGAGCCTCTCCGGCGCCATCTCCGCCCTCTACGGCCCGCTTCACGGCGGTGCGAACGAGGCGGTCCTCACCATGCTCCGCGAGATCGGCAGCATCGACAACGTCCCGGCGTTCGTCAAGGAGGTCAAGGAGGGCCAGGGCGAGAAGAAGCTGATGGGCTTCGGGCACCGGGTCTACAAGAACTACGACCCGCGCGCGAAGGTCATCAAGGGGCTCGCCGACCAGGTCTTCGAGGTCACCGGCAAGAACCCGCTCCTGAAGATCGCCGTCGAGCTCGAGCGGATCGCGCTTCAGGACGACTACTTCGTCAAGCGGAAGCTCTACCCGAACGTCGACTTCTACTCCGGCCTCATCTACGAGGCGATGGGCTTCCCGCCCGACTACTTCACCGTCCTCTTCGCGATCGGCCGGACCGCCGGCTGGCTCGCGCAGTGGCACGAGATGGTCAACGACGCCGACCAGAAGATCGCCCGTCCCCGCCAGGTCTTCCTCGGACCCGGCCGACGCGACTACGTTCCCGTCGAGAGCCGCTGACGACGCAACCATTCCGGTGAAGGGGGAGGCGGAAACGCCTCCCCCTTTTTCTTTCTTTCAGCACCACGAGGGAACGACGACGAACGGCGGAGTCGAGCGGGAGGGGGCCGAGCGCACCGGACCTCAAGAGCACAGGAGCGAGGACGGAAGCACGGAAGCTCGGGAGCGCGGGAGGAAGCCAGCCCACCTCATCGTGCCGCACGAGTCGCGGGCGGGAGGGGCGTCCCACGGCGCCTGCTGCGCGCGGGCGACCCGCATCGGTTCCGCTCCGCGGGCCGCCGGGGCGAGCGCGAACGCCTCGCTACGCTCGTTGCACGCGCGCGCTCGCCTGATCCGGCGGCCTGCTCGCGGAGCCGTGCGGGGCCCCGCCCGTGCTCGAAGGTCGCTCGCGGGACACCCCCCCCACCCGCTCACACCCCTGGCGAAGCAAGGAACGAAGGTCCCCGAACCACGAACCATGGGGTCAGGTCTTGATTTTCTACTATACGACTCCACTAATCGGAGGGGGTCGGGCCCCTCTCCCACTGGAGTTCACCAGTCGTCGGTCCCTGGATCACCAAGAGCGTTCTCCGCGCGCCTGTCCTCGGCCGCCGAAGGCGGATCCCTGCGGATGCCGAAGCTCGCCGGCCGCGGGTGGGGCGGGGCGTCCCGCGAGCCGCCCTCTGAGCGCGCCCGGGGACCCGCTCGAGTTCGCGAGGACCGGGCGGGGATCAGGCCCGCGCGCTGTTTGAGCGAAGCGAGTTCGCGCGGGCCCCCCGCCCGGCCGGAGCGAGCTCGGAAGCGGGTCGGGCGCGCGGAGCAGGCGGCCGCGGGATGCCCCGCTCCGCACGCGGCCCCCTGCGGGACCGACGAGACGGTGAAGCTGGGTTCTCTGGCTCCCCGGTTCTCCCGGTCCCCCGGTCTTCCCCTCTCCAGTCCCCGGTCCCCGAGCCTGGTTTCGCCGCGCTCCCGGCAGCGAACGCCGGCTCAGCAGCAGGCGTTGCAGACGCCGTCGAGCGTGAGGGCGAGGGTCCGGACGGATCTCCCGTCGGGGAGGACTCCCCGTTCTGCGATCCCGAAGTCCTGCCACGGCACGTCCTCCACCCGGCCGCAGGTCCGGCAGAGGAGGTGGTGATGCGGGGCGACGTGGGCGTCGTATCGGGCCGCGCCGTCCGTCACGCTCATCCCGGCCACGAGTCCCGCCCGCGTGAGGGAATGGAGGACGTTGTAGACGGAGGCGCGGGAGAGGACCTGCCCGTTGGCGTTGATGGCCGTCTCGACGTCCTCGGCCGTCGGGTGCCGGTCCGTCGAGGCGAGGTAGGCGAGAACCGCGACCCGGGGTTCCGTCACCCGGAGTCCCCTGGCTCGCAGCAGCCCTTTCAGGCTCTCGTCGTCGATCCTCACGAGATTTAGAATAGTTCCAGACGAGCGGAATCGCAAATCCCTGCCCACCGGCAGGGGCCCGGTCTCGTCAGGGCTTCGCTTCGTTGGCCGACGTGATGAATGCCCGGCCGAACCTGGAAAGCCGCGGCCCCTTCGTGAAGACGGGGTTCCAGCTCCACATCACTCCGACGGAACGACCCAGGAGGTCGATGATCGGCCGGGTGCCAAAGAAGCGCGCATCGCGGCTTTCGTCCCGGTTGTCCCCCATCAGGAAGACCTCTCCCTCGGGAACCGTGATCGGACCGAAATTTCGGAGGGCAGGCTTCTCGGGGAGGATCCGGATCGGGTGGGTCCTCCCGTCGAGGCCCTCCGTTCCGAGGATCTCGATCTCGCCGTCCTCGAGATTGCGCGGGGGGAGGAACGTCACCTTCTGCGGCTTTCCGTTCACGAGGAGCGCCTCGTTTCGCAGCTCCACGACGTCGCCCGGCAGGCCGATCAGCCGCTTGACGAACGGGACGCTTCCGCCGTCCGGGTTCCTCACGACGACGACGTCGCCGCGCCGGGGCACCCCTGTCTTCATGATGCGGATCTTCGAGAACGGCACGCGGATCTGGTAGGCCGACTTCCAGACGAAGACGCGGTCCCCTTCCAGGATCGTCGGCTTCATCGAGCCGGTCGGAACGACATACCAGTCGGCGAGGACCGACCGGCCGGTCAGGATGACCGCAGCCATCAGAACGAGCTGCCGGATGTCCTTCAGGATCTGCTTGCGTTTCTCGGGCGAAATTGCCATCGGGCGCGGAGTGTCGCACATTCCGGGCCAGGGTCCGGCCGGGCTATCCTCCCGCCATGACGACCGGCTACACAGACGACCACGCCGCCGCGGGGACCAAGGCGGCGCTCCCCGAGCTCGAGACGTGGCCCTCCCAGTACGGGGACGACTACGAGGTGGCGATCACGATCCCGGAGTTCACCTCCATCTGCCCGAAGACGGGCCTCCCCGACTTCGCGACGCTCGTCGTGACCTACGTTCCCGACGCCCACTGCGTGGAGCTGAAGTCCTTCAAGGAATACCTCCTCGCCTACAGGAACCTCGGGATTTTCAACGAGAACGTCGTGAACCGCGTCCTCGCCGATCTCGTGGCGGCGACACGGCCGCGACGGATGGCCGTCAGGGGCGTCTTCACGCCTCGCGGAGGGATCCAGACGACCGTCGAAGCGCGCTGGCCGCGCGCCGAAGGAGCTTGACAGAGACCCTTCCCGGACCCATGTTCTTCAGTGGATCCGGAAGCTCTTTCCAACGTCGAAAGGTTCTTTCCGGGGCGATCCCAGATCGACCCCGCGAAGGGAAGACGGGCCGCGGACGCGGCTCAACCGGACGAGGGCGATCGTGAGTTCGGAGGACCCGTCGCTCTCAGGTATGTCCCGGCCGGAGTGATCAACCGGCCGGGATTCTCATTTTCCAGGGGGGTGTCGAAGTGTCTCCGCGGTCCCTGCGGTCACCGCGGAGTTTTCTTCACTTGGGCGCCGGCGAGGGCTTCGCGACGGGCGGAGTCGTCGGATCCCCTGCCACCGGAGAAGAGAACGACCCGTCGGCCTGCATCCGGCGATAGAGCGCGAGGACGTTGGCGTTGTCGGCCCGCTGCGGGCAGTAGTCGCCCAGCTTCTTCATCGACAGCTCGGCCGCGACACGCGCTTCCGGGGCGTTCTTGACCTTCTGCTCCGAGAGGAACCGGACGACGCGATCGAGATAGCTGGTCGTCTGCTCCAGCTCCTGGAACACCATCTTCGTCGGCTCGCCTCGGCTCGCCACGAGTCCCGCCGGGTTGAGCTTCCGGACCCGATCGATCATCTCGATCCAGCCGACGGGGTCGGCGGCCTCGCCCTGCATGTTCGGGCAGCGGCCAGGCGTCAGGAGGTCGCCGACGAACGCGAGACCGTTGTCGTTGCAGAGGACCGCGAGGTCGTAGGCCGAATGGGCTGATCCGGGTGCGGCGACGAGCTCGAGCCGGCGCCCGCCCGCGGAGACGACGAGCTGGTCCGTGACCCCGACGACGGTCGGACGCTTCTGGCCCGCGGCGGGACGGAAGAGACTGTTCGACAGCACGTCCGCCGCGCGGGCGTGGACGAAGATCGTCGCGTCCGTCGGAAGGAACGCCTCGATCCCGCCGTTGGAGTCGATGTCCGTCTGCGTCAGCACGATCCAGCGGATGGGCTTGCCCTTCGTCTTCTCCTTGATCTGCGCCTTGAGGTTCTCGGCGTCCTGCTTCGTCCAACCCGTGTCGATGACGAGGACGCCGTCCCCCATGTCGAGGAACGCGCAGTTCGTGAATCCGAAGCGGCCGTACCAGGTGAACGAGTTGTACTGGGCCACCTCGAACGCCGGGACGCCGGCCGGCAGTGGAGGCGGAGTCGGCACGGCGACCGGCACCTGGGCCAGTGCGGCGCTTCCGAAGGCGGCGAGGGAGAGAAGGGCGGCAGAGAGGACGGTGCGAATGGTCATGCGGGCTCCGGTTTCTTGTCGGAACCGCGGACGGCCGGCGAGGAGGGCTCGCCGATATCCAGGGTCCCGAGCGGGGTTTCGTGGGGGCTCTTGGCACGAGCCGCGCGGGGACGCGCTGCGGCGAGGAACGCCTCGAAGAGGGCCTTCTGGTCCGCCCTGGCGATCAGGTTCTCCGGGTGCCACTGGACCGCGGCGAGAAACGGCCCGGACTCGCGGGCGAACGCCTCCACGAGGCCGTCGGGCGACGTGGCGAGCGCGACGAGGCCCGGCGCGAGCTCCTTGACCGCCTGGTGGTGACGGGAGTTCACGCGGAGCCCGTCCGTCGCCGCGAGCGCGACCGACAGGGGGAGCGTGCGCGGCGGGATCCGGGCGGCCCGGATCTCGTGCGCGGGATGGGCCGGGTCGTGACCGTCGCTGGTCGAGAACGAGTGTTCGACGCCGCGAGACCGCTGCGCGGGGAGGTCCTGCCAGAGGGTCCCGCCGAGGGCGACGTTGAGGACCTGCAGCCCGCGGCAGATGCCGAAGACCGGCACGCCGAGGCGTTCCGCCCGCGAGAAGAGCTCGAAGTCGAGCCCGTCCCGCTCCACGCTGGTCCGGACCGAGCCGTTCACCTTCGCCTCGCCGTAGCGCGACGGGTCGACGTCGGCTCCGCCCGACAGGAGAAGCCCGTCGAACTCCTCGGGAAGGACGCCTCCCGGCTGGACGATCTCCACTTCCTCCGGGAGAGCCCCGGCAGCGAGGAGGGCGTCCCTGTAGGCCGCGTGCGGCTGACGAGGGTCGATGGCGAGGAGGATCTTCATGGGTCGAAGTGGGCCGTTCCGGCGGTTTTCGCCAGAGAGAACCGAGTCTAGCAAGGGGCGTTCCACGGGCAGGCCCGCCTCAGACCGGCGGCTCCCAGAAGCGGGAGAACATGAACCACTGCTCGCCGTTCTCCCGAACCGTCCGCTCCAGGATCGCGACGAATTCCATCATCGCGGCCCGCTCCGCCTCCTCGCGCCCGCCGCGCGAGGCCGCCTCGACCCGGATCGGAGCTTCGACGACCGTCCGGTAGGTTCCGTCCTTCTCCCTGAGGACGAAGACCGGCAGGAGCGGCACCCCCGAGGCGGCGGCGATCCGGAACGGACCGACGGGGAACGACACGCTCCGGCCCAGGAACGGCAACGTCCGCCCCGTCCCGGCGTAATCGCGGTCTCCCTGGATCGCGACGAAGTACCCCTCCTCGAGGCTCCGAAGGATCTTCACCGCCGAGAAATCCGACTTCATCTCCAGCGACCGGATTCCGAGGCGGTCCCGCGCGGCCTTTCGGTCACGCTCGACGATCGGCGACGGATCGGCGAGGTAGACGACCGCCACCTTCAGGCCGATCGCCCCGAGGAAGAAGCCGCCGATCTCGAAGTTTCCGACGTGCGCCGTCAGGAGGATCGCCCCCTTCCCGGCGTCCCGGGCCGCGACGAGATACTCGGTCCCCAGGCGACGCGGAACGATCTCCTCGAGATTCGTCGGCGGACGCTCGGAGAAGCGGAGGAGGTCGATCCAGGAACGCGAGTGGTGCTCGAGCATCGCCCGGGCCGAATCCTCCACCTCGCGCCGCCACGGCGGGAGCCCGAGGACGGCGGCGTGGTTGTCGAGAATCGCCTCGCGCACCGTCTCCCGCGCCCAGATCGCCCGCTCCGCCGTGGCGGCCGCCAGTCGCGCCACCCACTCGGGCGGGAAGCGCAGGACGAGCCACCGAAAGAACGGGAACCAGAGCCCGAACGTCGCGTGGGTGAGGCGCGAGACGATCGGCGGGACGTCGGGGCGAAGGCCTGGCGCGTGAGGCTGGAGCGCGGAATGGCGTGACATGGTGGGATCGCCCGGCGGGACGGGAGAGACGCGCGGGACGGCGATTCTAGCCGCACGGGCCTCGCAAGGCGGCCGCCCGGTCGTCTGCGGCCTCGGCTAGACTCGCCCCTCCAATGCCGTCACCCGACTTCGAAACGGTCATCGGGCTGGAAGTCCACGCCCAGCTGAAGACGCGGACGAAGGCGTTCTGCGCGTGCCCGGTCGTCTTCGGCGCGAGCGCGAACACCGCCGTCTGCCCCGTCTGCCTCGGCTACCCGGGCGCGCTCCCCGTCCTGAACCGCGAGATGGTGAGCCTCGCCCTGCGCCTCGCCCTGGCGACCGGCTGCCGGGTCCACGGCACGTCCGTCTTCGAGAGGAAGAACTACTTCTACCCGGACCTCCCGAAGGGCTACCAGATCTCGCAGTACGAACGGCCGCTCGCGACGGGCGGGAGCATCGAGGTCCGGGGCGAGGCCGGAGCCCCCCGCGCGATCCGCCTCCACCGGATCCACCTCGAGGAAGACGCCGGCAAGTCGATGCACGAGGCGCCCTGGGACGACGCCCCGGCCGACTCCTCGTTCGTCGACCTGAACCGCGCCGGCACCCCGCTCGCCGAGATCGTCACCGAGCCCGATATCCGCTCGCCCGAGGAGGCCTACGACTACCTCGTGCGGCTCCGCCGGCTCGTCCGCTGGGTCGGGGCCTCCGACGGCAACATGGAGGAAGGGTCCCTGCGCTGCGACGCCAACGTCTCGATCCGGCCGGCCGGAACGGCGGCGCTCGGAACGAAGGTCGAGGTCAAGAACCTCAACTCCATCGCGCACGTGAAGAAGGCCCTCGAGCACGAGATCGCCCGCCAGACCGAGACGCTCCGCCGGGGAGACGAGGTCGTCCAGGAGACGCGCCTCTTCGACCCGGGAAGCGGCACGACGCGTCCGATGAGGTCGAAGGAGGAGGCGATGGACTATCGCTACTTCCCCGACCCCGACCTCGGCCCCCTCGTCGTCGACGACTCCTGGCGGGACGCCGTCGCCGCCGCCCTCCCCGAGCTGCCGGAGCCGCGCGCGGCGCGGCTGGCCTCCGGCCTCGGCCTTCCTTCGTCCGACGCCGCGACGCTCTGCGCGACGCGGCCCCTCGCCGACGCCTTCGAGGAGGCCGTTGCGCTGCACCCTTCGAATGCAAAGGGAGTGGCGAACTGGTTCCTCGGCGACCTCCTCGCCCGGATGACCGACGCCGACCGGCAGGAGGGGCGACTTCCCGTCGCTCCCGCCACCGTCGCGCGCCTCGTGGCGCGGATCGACGACGGGACGATCTCGGGGAAGATCGCCAAGGAGCTCTTCCCTCTTCTCTGCGAGGACGGCGCCGACGTCGACACTCTGATCCGCGAGAAGGGGCTCGTCCAGGTGACGGACGAGGGGGCGATCCGTGCCTCCGTCGCCGAGGTCGTCGCCGCGAATCCGGCGCAGGCCGCCGACTACCGCGGAGGGAAGGTCGCCGCGTTCGGCTGGTTCGTCGGCCAGGTGATGAAGGCGACCCGGGGCAAGGCGAGCCCCGCGCTCGTGAACCGTCTCCTCCGGGAGATTCTCGACGCGTGATCGAGTTCTACCGCGTCTCGAAGGAGTACCACGGACGGCGCGTCCTGAAAAACCTCTCCTTCCAGATCGCGCAGGGCGAGTTCGTCTTCCTCACGGGCCCCTCCGGCGCTGGGAAGACCACCGTCTTGAAGCTCCTCTATCGGGCCGAGGGTCCGGGCGAGGGGCAGATCCTCGTCAACGGACGCAACGTCGGGGCGATGTCGCCCGGCCGCGTCCCAGAGCTCCGGCGGACGATGGGGATCGTCTTCCAGGACTACAAGCTCCTCCCCTCGAGGACCGTCTTCGAGAACGTCTCCTTCGTCCTGAAGTTCCTCGGCGTCCCGCTCGCCGAGCGCCGCCGGCGCGCCTACCACGTGCTCCGGATGGTCGAGCTCCACCACCGGGCCAACGCCCTTCCCGAAGAGCTCTCCGGGGGCGAGCAGCAGCGCGTCGCTCTCGCGCGCGCCCTCGTCAACGAGCCCGAGCTCCTCATCGCCGACGAGCCGACCGGGAACCTCGACCACCGCCTCGCCCAGGAGGTGATGCGGCTCTTCTCGCAGATCAACGTCCGCGGGACGACCGTTCTCGTCGCCACGCACGACGTGAACCTCATCCGGGAGACCGGCCGCCGGTGCCTCACGCTCGACCGCGGCGGCGTCCTCGAGGGGCTCGTCGAGGCCGCTCTCCCGCCCCAGGCGTCGTGGCGCCGCGAGAGCGGCGTCAAGCTCCCGCCCCGCGAGGAGGAGACGCGGTGAGGCGCGGGGCCGCGTTCGCGTCGCTCCTCGACGAGGCGCTCGCCGGCCTCTGGCGGGCCCGCCGCGTCACGGTCGTCTCCATCCTCCAGATCTCCTTCTCCCTCTTTCTCGTCGGCCTCTTCCTCCTCGCGGCGGAGAATCTCGGCGGCGTCGTCGACACGCTCCGCGAGGAGACCGCCGTCACGGTCTATCTCCGGTCCGGCGCGGACGAGGCGTCGAAGGCGGCTCTCGAGCGGACCGCGCTCGCCTCCCGGCTCGTCGCCGCCGTGCGGCGCGTCTCGGCCGAGGAGGCGCGGGGCCGCTTCGCCCGCTCGTTCGGCAACCTGACGGAAGCGGCGGGGACCCTCTCGGGCAACCCGTTTCCCGCCTCCGTCGAGCTCGACCTCCTCCCGGGCGCCATCTCCTCGGCTGCCCTGCGCCCGTTCCTCGCGAACCTCGCGGCCAGCCCGGCGGTCGAAGAGGTCCAGTTCGACGTCGACTGGGTCCGGCGTCTTCGCGGCGTCGTCCGTCTCGTCGCCGCGGCGGGCGTGGCCGCCGGGACCTTCCTCGCCCTCGGCGCCGCCTTCACGATCGCCAACGTCGTGAGGCTGACGATCCTCCTTCACCGGGACGAGATCGACATCCTCCGGCTCGTCGGTGCACCGGAGGTCCTGATCCGCGGACCGTTCCTCCTCGGAGGCGTCCTGCAGGGCCTTCTCGGGGGGCTCGTCGCGCTCGGCCTCCTCGCCGTCGCCTTCCGCGGGCTCCTCTTCTTCGTCGCCTCCACGGAGAACGTCCTCCTCGGAGTCTTCGTCGTCCGGTTCCTCTCCCCGGCGGTCTGCGGAATCCTCGTCCTCGGCGGAACCCTCGCGGGCCTCCTCGGCGGGACGATCGCCTCGCGCCGCGGGCACGTTTGAGCCCGGGGCCGGATTTCCCGGCACTTCACCTATTCTCCCCGCGACCTTGGACAGCCGAACCTCGACCCGCCGCCTCGCGGCCCTCCTGGGTTTCGCGACCCTCCTCGCCGGCCACGGCGTCGCCGGCCCCGTGCCGGGCGAGACCCGTTTCCCGGCGGAGTTCGACCCGCAGGAATCCGTCTGGATCTCCTGGCCGAGAGCCGAGGGGTTCGTCGACGGACTGCCCGTGGTCCCGGTCGTCGCCCGGATCGTCGGGGAGCTCGCCCCGTTCGTCCCGGTCGACCTCCTCGTCCCGGGCCGGCGCGAGGGCCGCGAAGCCCTCGAGTACCTCGAAGAGAACGGGTTCCCGTCCGCCCACGTGAGGCTCCACGTCGTCCGGCACGCGGAGCTCTGGCTCCGGGACCTCGGACCCGCGTTCCTCCTCACGGACGGAGAGCTCGCCGCCGTCGACTTCGGCTTCGACGGCTGGGGCTACGCCGGCGGGCCCGCCCTGGCGGCGGACGCCGCCCGGAAGCTGGAGGGGACGGACCGGGCGATCGCCGAGGAGCTGCGGATCCCCGCGGTCCGCTCCCCGCTCGTCGGCGAAGGAGGCGGACGGGAGTCGAATGGCCGGGGGACGCTGCTCCTGGTCGAAGAGCTGGAAGCGCGGCGCAATCCGGGCCTCTCGCGCGAAGCGATCGCCGAAGGGTACCGGACGGTCCTCGGCGTCCGCCACGTCATCTGGCTCCGGGAAGCCCTCCTCGAAGACCAGCCGGTTTCCCGAGGGGTCCTGCCGGAGAACCTTTTCGCCTCGGGAGGCCCGGGAGGGCACGTCGACGAGTTCGCCCGGTTCGCCGGCCCCTCCACCGTCCTCCTCGCGGAGGTGCCGCAGGCCGAACGCGACGCAAGCCCCCTTGCCCGGATCAACGGCGAGCGGCTCGAGGAGAACCACCGGATCCTCCGGGAGGCCCGGGACCAGGACGGGAACCCGCTGACGATCGTCCGGATGCCCATCCCCGACCCGATCGTCGTCCAGACGGACTCGGCCCTCCACTCGAAGTTCGTCTACGAGGACGGGACGGTCGTGAGGCCGGACGGCCGGATCCAGGTCCTGGCGACCGCGAGCTACCTGAATTTCCTCGTCACGAACGGGGCCGTCCTCGTCTCCGCCTACTGGCAGCCCGGGCGCCCGGACTCGACCCACTGGAAGGACGAGAGGGCCCGGCAGATTCTCGAGTCGGTCTTCCCCGGCCGGAAGGTCCTCCAGATCCCCGCGGAGCCCCTCAACTTCGGAGGGGGCGGAATCCACTGCGTCACCCTTCCCCAGCCCCGGGCGGGCGGCGAGGACTAGGAGGCTTCCCCCGGCGTCCGCTTCAGACCGGGGACGATCGCTTCAGCCGGGAGAAGACCGCCGCACCGATTCGGGGAGGGAGGGTTCGCGGGACGAAGCGTCCCGTGAAGATCCAGACCGAGTCGAGGAGGTTCGGGACGACGATCGCCTTGCCCCGCTCCAGGCCGCGCAGGCCCGCTTCGGCCACCGTCTCCGGCGAGAGGGAGGGGAAGGGGTTCTTCGCCCCCGACGCCAGCCCCGCGACGCGGTGGAAGTCGGTCCGGGTCGTCCCGGGGCAGAGCGCCGTCACGGCGACGCCCCGGCCGCTGAGCTCCTCGTGCAGCGCCTGCGAATACGAGAGGACGAACGCCTTCGTCGCGGCGTAGACCGCCATGTAGGGCACCGGGAGGAAGGCCGCGGTCGAGGCGACGTTCAGGACGTAGCCGCCGCGCCGCGCGCGCATCGCCGGGAGGAGCCGATGCGTCAGGTCGACGAGGAACTCGACGTTCAGCTTCAGCATCCGGAGCTTGCGGTCGAGCTCCTGGTCTTCGTCGGGGCCGTAGAAGCCGAAGCCGGCGTTGTTGACGAGAAGGCCGACCGGTTTGCCGGCGCCTTCCGTCGCGGCGGCGAGCTTCTCGCCGGCTCCCTCCGAAGCGAGGTCGAGGGCGATCGCCTCGACGGCGACGCCCGAGGAGGCGCGCAGCTCGTCCGCGAGCGCGGCGAGCCTCTCTTCCGAGCGCGCCACGAGGATCTGCGGGACCTTCCGTCGCGCCAGGCCCCTCGCGATCGCCTCGCCGATCCCGGCCGAGGCGCCCGTGACGAGGGCGTACGAGCCCGCGGGGAGGGCGATCACCCGATCAGGTCCTCGGTGCCGTCGACGCCGAGGACGTTCCCGGTCAGCCAGACCGTCTCGGGCCGCGCCACCGCGACGATCACGTTCGCCACGTCCTGCGGCGTCGTCAGGCGGCCCGCGGGGTGGACGGCGAGGACCCGCTCGATCATCTGGACGTTGCCCGGGATCTTCCGGAGGGCGGGCGTGTCGGTGACGCCGGCGCGGATCGCGTTCACCGCGATCCCCTTCGAAACGAGCTCCACCGCGAGCTGGCGGCAGTGGCTCTCGAGGGCGGACTTGGCGGCCGAGACGGCGCCGTACGACTGCCAGATCCGGTGCCCGCCGGCCGACGTCATCGCGAAGACGTGCGCGCCGGCGCCGAGAAGGCCGGCCGCGACGAGGTCCTGCGTCCAGTAGACGAGCGAGTGGGCCATGACGTCGAGCGTCATGTCCATCTGCGCCTGCGACATCCGCTCCTTCTCGTCGCCCAGGAACGGCTTGAGCGTCCCGAAGGCGAGGGAGTGGAGGACGACGTCCACGCTCTCCCCGGAGGCGGCGATCGCGTCCTTCATCCCCGCGACGACCTCCGCCCGCTTCTGGGCGTCGGCGGCGTTCACGTTCCAGAAGACCGCCCGGCCGCCCGCGGCCTCGATCTCGGCGGCGATCCGCTCCGCGTTCGGGAGCGTGGCGCGGCGGTCGAGGTGGACGCCGAAGACGTTTCGGCCGGCCTTCGCGAGGGCGACCGAAGCCGCTTCGCCGAATCCGGAGGACGCGCCGAGGACGAGAGCCCAGTTCCGCTTCGGTTCAGACATGGCGCGGATTATCGACACCCCCCTCCCCCCTGTATAGTCTTCCCCGGGGGCGGTGCGCATGCGCTTCGAGGCCGTTCGAAAGCTCCTCGAGAAACTCCAGAAGAGCGGAAAGAAGACCCTCGAGCTCGAGGAGACTGCCGGCAATTTCACCGAAAGCGAGATGGCGTTCGGGCGGCTCGTCCTTCCCCTGCTCGAGGACATGGACACCATGAAGAAGCTCCTCGAGGACCTCTCGCGCCGCGCCCGGGCGATGCAGTTCGTCCTCGACCGGCTCCCCGTGGCCGCGCTCGTCCTCGACGCCGAGGGGAGCCTCCTCGCGATGAACGCGGTCGCCAAGGGCCACTTCGGCGGCCCCGCGATCACCTCGGCCGTCCTGCGCGCGGCGCAGCGCGCCCTCCACGGCGACGAGGAGTCCGCCTCCACCGTCGACGACCCGCGCCGGAAGGGGGGCACCCTGCGCCTCGTCGCGGCCGACGTCGCGGAAGAGGCGGCGTCCGGAGGGACCGGCAAGCCATCGGTCGTCTTCGTCGTCTCGAACGACTCTCCTCCACCCGTCGACGAGGCGGAGCTCGTCGCCCGGTTCGAGCTGACGAAGGCGGAAGCGGCCGTCGTCGCGCTCGTCGCGCACGGCTTCTCGAACAAGGAGGCGGGCGAGAAGATGGGGAGCTCCGTGGAGACGGTGAGGTCGCAGCTGGCGAGCGCCTTCCGGAAGACGGGGGCGCGCAACCGCGCCGGCCTCGCCGCGCTCGCCTACGGCGCCCGATTCGGCCAGGGGCCGATCTCCGGCTCCTTCCCCGAGCTCGAGGAGTGAGCGTCCCGGCTCCTCGACCTCTCCGCTCTCCCTACGGGAAGTAGCCGCGGATCGTCTTCGCCTTCAGGCCCGGTTTGCCGACCCGGACCTCGACGACCCGGAACTCGTCTTCCTTTTTGCTCGACTCGGCGAGATAGCTCAGGAAGTACTGGGAGCGGACCTCGGTCTCGATCTTCCGGTAGATCTCCGGCAGCTCCTTGGCCCCCCCGATGAAGAACGCGTCGCCGCCCGTGTCGTCGGCAAGCTCCCGGAGACGTCCTTTCAGCGACATCTCGAGGAAGCCGAGGTCGAGGCCGATGAAGAAGATCGGGACCCCCGCCGTCCTCGCGTAGCGCTTCAGCGTGGGCCAGTCGGTGGAAGAGTGGTTGTCCTTTCCGTCGGTCAGGACGACGAGCGCCTTCTTTCCGGCGAGCGCGCGGAACTGGTAGAGGCCGAGGACGATCGAGTCGTGGAAGGCCGTCGCGCCCCCGGCGCGGGTCTCGCCGATCGCGCGGATCAGGTCCGCCCGGTTCGAGGTCATCGCCGCCAGGAGCGACGGCCGCTCCCGGAACTCGATGACGAACCCCTTGTCCTTCTCGCCGATCAGGTTCGAGACGAACTCCGTCGCCGCCTGCTTCACGAGCGGCATCGACTTGTCCATCGATCCGGAGCCGTCGATCACGAGCCCGAGGGCCATCGGAAGCATTTCGGCGAACTCGAAGGCCGTGAGCTCCTGCACGACGCCGTCCTCGCGAACGGTGAAGTCCCCCTTGGAGAGGCCCTTGGCGAAGCGACCGGCCTCGTCGAAGACCGAGACGTTCAGCTCGACGAGATTGACGTCCACGCTCGCCACCAGCCGGCTGTCCCCCTTCAGCATCCGGAAGTCGGAGTACTCCTTGCCGTCGAGGTCGAACGCCGAAGCGCGCATCAACGTCGCTTTCGCGATGTCGGACGCCGGCACCGTCGCCCGGTAAGGAGGAGACGTCCACTCCGCGACCTTGCGGTCGTCGAGGAAGAGCTCGACCTTCCGGGCCGCCGCCCCGGCGATCGACTGGACGGTCACCTTCACCTCGGCGTCGGCCTTCCCCTTCGCCTTCGGAAGGTCGAGCACCCGCACCGCGAGCTTCGCTTCCTTCTCGTTCAGCGCCCAGGCGTCGGCGTCGACGAAGTTGCCGAGCTTGTCGAAGCCCAGGGCGCGGAGCGTCTGCTTCCTCGGGATCGTCCCGAGGTCGATCTCGACGGTGTACGGCGGACGGTTGCGGGCGAGGATCAGCTTCTCGCCGAGGTGGAACTCCACCCGCGTGATCGGCGCCTTCGCCTCGCACTCGATCCGGAGAAGGCCCACGGGGACCTCGCGCGAGGGGGGCAGGAAGCGGAGGAGGTCCTCGCCGCTGGTCGGGGGAGCCCCGTCGCGGTTGGCCTCCTCGAGGAGGATCGCCGAGGCCGTCACCGTCCCGGCGTCCTCGGCCCGGAACTCCGAGGTCATCTTCGGCACCGTCAGCGTCACCGCCCTGAGGGCCATCGCCTTTCCGGTGGTGGCCTCGAGCCGCAGGTTCAGCGACACCTCCCCGGGCGGGAGCGACCGGAGGAACGAGGCCGTCAGCGGCTTTCCGAGCTCCGCGTCGCTGAGATCGACGTCGACCGGCTCGCGGAACGTGTCGACGAGCTCGCCCGCGGCGCTCCTCGCTTCCCCCGCGACGAAGAAGGGATAGACGCGCGGGGCGAGCCTGGCCTTCTCGCGCAGGTCGGAGCGGGAGAAGGAAAGAGTGAAGCGGACCACCGTCTTGCCGGCGCTCGCCCCGAGGAACTGCTCCCGGAGCTCGAGAGGGATCGAGACGCCGAGCGCCTCGCCCGCGGTCTTCTGGACGGGCTGGGCAGGCGGAGCGGGCTGGCCTGCGGCAGGACCCGCAAGGACGGCGGCCAGGACGAGGAGGAGCGAAGGGGAGACACGTCGCACGGAAAAGACCTCCCGCGGAAGGTTACGCAAGAACCGGGCTGCCGGTTGGGGTTTCGGGGACCTCCGGAGGGGACACCCGGCCGTCCCGCTCGTCGATCCGGAGCGCGAAGAAAGACTCCACGGCCTCGAGGAAGGCCTCGGGGCTCGGGAGCGACTGGATCCGGCGCCGCAGCTCGGTCCCCCTCGGGACGCCGTGTGTGTACCAGCCGGTGAAGGTCTTCAGCTTTCCCATCATCCGTTTCGGCACGTCCTCCTCCGCCTCGCGGATCAGCCGGAAGTGCTGGAGGATGACGTCGCGCCTCTCCTCGAGGGTCGCCACGCGATAGGGCCTCCCCGCGAGGAGCTCTGCGGCCTGGTGGAAGATCCACGGGTTCTTCATCGTCGCCCGGCCGATCATCACCGCGTCGCACCCGGTCTCCCGGAACATCCGCGGCACGTCCTCGGGCGTCTCCACGTCGCCGTTGCCGATGACGGGGATCCGGACCGCCTCCTTCAGCCGGGCGATCCGGCTCCAGTCGGCCCTTCCCGTGTACATCTGCTTCGCCGTCCGCGGGTGGAGGGCGACGGAGGCGACCCCTTCTCCCTCGCAGATCTTCCCGAGCTCGACGAAGTTGAGCGTCTCCTCCGTGATCCCCGCCCGGAACTTCACGGTCAGCGGCGTCGTGGGAAGCGCCTTTCGGCACGCCTCGATGATCCCCCGCGCGCGGCCGAGGTCCCGCATCAGCCCCGCGCCGGCGCACCCTCTCAGGATCTTGTTCGCCGGGCAGCCCATGTTGATGTCGCAGACGTCGACCCCTTCCTCCTCGACCCTTCGCGCCGCCTCGGCCATTCGCGCGGCGTCGGCGCCGTAGATCTGGATGGAAAGGGGACGTTCCTCGGGAACCCAGCGGAGCAGCCTCTCGGTCCGGCGTGCTCCGCGGGTCAACCCCTCGGAGGAGACGAACTCCATCGTGACGAGGCCGACGCCCCCGATCCGCCGGAGGAGGAGCCGGTACGTCCCGTCCGTGATCCCGGCCATCGGCGCCAGGACGAGCGGCGGGTCGACGACGCAGGTGCGTGTTCCGGGGCTTTCGTAGAGGAGCGGCATTGGAGAACGGGTGCGGGACGGGGAGTCCCGCACCCGAAACCGAGTTCCGTTCAGCCGGCGGGAGCCGCGGGGGCTGCCGGGGCTGCGGGAGCTGCCGGGGCCGCGGGAGCCGCGTCGTCGGTAACCTCGAAGGCCCCCGACACGAGCGCGAACGGAGCTTCGATCCGCTTTTCGCCCCTGTAGAGGGCGACGACGAAGGTGTGCTTGCCGACCGGGACGTTTTCCCAGATGGCAGGCGCCCAGGTCGTGAGCGTCTGCTGCGGGTCCTGGTTCAGCCGGTAGACGATCTGGCAGGCCTCCGGATCGGTCAGAGGGCCCACCTTGCAACCGGTGACGTAGACGTCGAAGAGGATCTTGGCGGCGTCGACTTTCTTGAACTTCCCGCGAGGTGCCCCGACGGTAATGGCCGGCTGCGCGATGTCGAAGCCGGGCTTGCCGTTCTTCTCGCCGACGTGGAAAGTGACGGCCGCAAACGCGCCCGCCTCACGGATCGACTCCTGCCAGGGCCTCTGGACGAAGGCGAGCAGGGTGTGGGTCCCCTTCGGCAGCGCCGGAAAAACCCAGGGCTTGTCGATCTGGTACCAGGCAGGAAGGACCCGGCCGTCGAGGACGAGCTGGACCTGCTGCCCTTTCCCGGTCGCCTCGTCCTTGAACGTCTCGAAATTCTCGACCGTGACCTTCACCTCGACCCGCGCCCCCTTCGGCGCGGGCTGGCCCTCGACCGCGGCGGGCATCGGGATGACCTCTTCGACCGTCGGCGAGACGATCTTCACGACGACCGGCCCCTTCGGTCCGCGCCCGTCCGGGTAGCCGGGAATCGGCGACTTCGGATCGACCGGGGTCTGGGCTGCGAGAGGGAGGGTGGCGAGCAGGGCGGAGGCGAGGACTGCGGCGAACGGCTTCATCTGCTGTCTCCTTAGGAGGGCGAGCTCTCGTTCCGAGACGACCCGGAAAACCCTTGAATGTACCAGACGAGCTGGCCGGGGCGGAAAACCGATTCCGGCGATCGCTACGGCGCCGGCACGGACTCGCGCCGGAAGCCCGCCGGCACGCGGAAGTACTCCGGCTCGATCCCGGCCCGGACCTGCGTCAGCTCGACGTACGTCTTCGCTTCCGTGCCGTCCGCCTTCGGCACCGCGCGCTCCATGCGCACCACGACTCCGTCGAGGGCGGGCGTCATCCAGTAGGTCGTCGACGGGGAGCTGACCTCTTCGGGGCGGTCGGCGTAGCGCCAGATGTTGCAGGCGTTCCCGGCGAAGACCGCGTCCGACTCCCGGTAGTAGTCCCTGATCCCTCGCCGCTTCGCCTCGGCGGCGTGGTTGAAGTCCGGCCCGAGCGGGAAGGCGTCGAGGTGCGCGAGGAGGGCCGCGGGCGTTCCCGCGCGGTAGCTCTTCGTGGACGGGTTCACCTCGAGAACCTCTCCCCCGGTCGTTTCGCGGATGAAGTAGGGCGCGTCCTCGGCCTCGGAGGTGGACCGGCGGACCGCCTCGCCGCGGACCGCGACCGAGAACCTCGCGAGCTCGGTGCCGCCGGCGCGGACGGTGACGATTCCCTCGTATCCGTCCGTCCTCGGCCGTGGGGGCGGGCTCAGGAGCTTGCCGCAGGCGGCGGTGAGGACCGCCGCCGCCACGAACGGGAGGACGAGCGAGAGGCGCCTTCTCACGGCGCCCCGGTGATCGTCAGGCTGAGGAAGTGCTGCAGGACGCCGAGAGCGCGCAGCGTCACCCAGCGCGACAGGTCGCCCTCTCTCTCGAGAGGGACGGGAAGGGCCACGCCGACGGGCCTCTCCAGCTTCCACCGGGCGCGATGGTCGGCGCGGGCGACGAGACGCGTCAGGGCGGCGTCGACCTCGGGCGAGCGGAAGGCTCCCGCGGCGGCGAGGGCGCGGAGGAGCTCGAGGAGGTCGGACGGGTCGCCGACGCCGATTCCGGTCTTCGCCGAATCCTCCGACATCGCCGGGAGCTCGACGCTCCTCGCCCGTTCGATGCAGAAGGAGATCGCGTTCTGGACGGCCGCCGAACGCTTCTCCTCCGCGATGGACGTCAGGACCAGGAGGTCCGCCGCCACGCTCTCGCCGGCGTGGTCGGAGGTGACGCGGCGGCGCGCGAGGTGGTCCGCCGCGCTGAGGAGCCGCGGATCGTCTCCGAGGCCCAGGAGGAAGAGCGCCCGGCAGGCGGAGACGAAGCCGCTGCCGACGGCGGGCCGCTCGCCTCGCTCGATGTCGACGATGACCATCTGCCAGCGGGCGAGAAGCAGGTCCGTCGCGTGCTTGAGCTCCGGCACGTCGGCGTCGCACCCCAGCTCGAGGAGCAGGAGGACGAACGACGTTCCGGGATCGACGGCGGCGGAGGAGTCGGACGGCGCGCCCGTCGGGAGCATGCCGCGCAGCTGCGGGAGGGCGTCCTTCAGGAACGGGTCGCGAACGAGCACCTGGCGGGCCTTCCGCCGCTCGATGTCCTTGGCCGGACGATTCAGGAGGTCGCGCAGGGCGACGTAGCGGGCGGCGGGGCACTCGCGCGAGAGGAGCCAGTCGAGGGTCGAGAGCGGCACCGGGAAGGCACCCGCCGGGAGAGTCCGCACGGGGCGCGGCGTCAGCTCGCGGCGCACCGTCGCGGGCATCGCATCGGCGACGACCGCGGTTCGCAGTGCGGCCGGCGATTTCTCCTGCCGGGCGGGCGTGGCGCCCTCCCGCCGCGGCCGTGGCGGCCCGGCGGGACGAGTCGGCGGGCCGTCGTCCCGGCGGAATGGCGGACGATCCGGACGCGCACCCGAGGGACCATCGTCCCGGCGCGGCCGGAACGGCGGACGATCCGGACGGGGTCCGGCGGGACGGTCGTCCCGGCGGAACGGCGGACGGTCCGGTCGTGGACCCGGGGGACCGTCGTCCCGGCGCGGCCGGAACGGCGGACGATCCGGTCGCGGACCGGCGGGACGGTCATCCCGGCGGAACGGCGGACGGTCCGGTCGCGGACCCGAAGGAACGTCGTCCTGGCGCGGCCGGAACGGCGGACGATCCGGTCGCGGCCCGGCGGGACGGTCATCCCGGCGGAACGGCGGACGGTCTGGTCGCGGACCCGGGGGACCGTCATCCCGGCGCGGCCGGAACGGCGGACGATCCGGTCGCGGCCCGGCGGGACGGTCATCCCGGCGGAACGGCGGACGGTCTGGTCGCGGACCCGGGGGACCGTCATCCCGGCGCGGCGGAACGGCGGACGATCCGGTCGCGCACCGGCGGGACGGTCATCCCGGCGGAACGGCGGACGGTCCGGTCGCGGACCCGAAGGACCGTCGTCCTGGCGCGGCCGGAACGGCGGACGATCCGGACGCGGCCCGGCGGGACGGTCGTCCCGGCGGAACGGCGGACGATCCGGTCGCGGACCCGGGGGACCGTCGTCCCGGCGCGGCCGGAACGGCGGGCGATCCGGACGCGGCCCGGCGGGACGGTCGTCCCGGCGGAACGGCGGACGGTCCGGTCGCGGACCCGCGGGGCCGTCGTCCCGGCGCGGCCGGAACGGAGGACGATCCGGCCGGGGACCTGAGGTTCGGTCGTGCGAGCCACCCAGCGCGCCACCCTCGGCGCGCGGTGCGGGACGGTCGTCGGGTCGGAACGGAGGACGAGCGCCAGGCCGTGCCGGCGGACGTCCGGTGGGCCGCCTGGGCGGCCCGGAGCGTGAGCCCCCTCGCGGTTTCATCGTGCGCGAGGATAATCCCTCGCGGGATGAACGTCTTCCGAAGCGAAATGCCCCTCGTCGTCGCCCGCCGCGGCTCGACCCGCGACGCCCTGGAGAACACGATCGAGGCCTTCGATCAGGCCGAGGCCGACGGCGCCGACGCCCTCCACCTCGACGTCCGCCTCACGGCCGACGGCGAGGCCGTCGTCTCCGCCGAGACGGAGGTCGTTCTCGGGAACAGGCGCCTGCCCATCTCCTCCCTCTACATCTCCGATCTCCTCGGCGTCACGCTCGCGAAGGACGACAGGACCGGCAAGGTGCCGCTTCTCCGCGACGTCCTGACCCGCTACGGCCACCAGGGCTGCTTCCTCGTCGAGCTCAAGCCCGGCCCCGCACCCCGCCCCGGCCTCCTCGAGTTCCGGGTCGCCGCCCTCCTGACGCAGTTCCACGCCCTCGAGCGGAGCGTCGTCGCGAGCTCCGCCCCCGAACCGCTCCGGCGGACCCGCGAGGTGCAGCCCGCCGTCGAGACGGCCTTCTGCTACGACGGCACGGTCTACCGCCCCGAGGGGCGCCTCTGGCCGAACCTGCCGACCGGTTGCCGAAGCATCTCTCCCGCCGTCGCCCTCGCCTCCGAACGCCTCTTCGCCGAAGCGAAGGCCGAGGGTGTGGCCGTTCACGTCTCGCCGGTGAACGATCCGGTGGAAGCCGTCCGCTTCGCCCGCCTCGGCGCCGCCTCGCTCGTGACCGACGACGTCCCGGCCATCGTGGCCGCGCTGCGCGCGGCCGGCCTCGCCCGCCCGAACACGCTCACCCCGGTCTGAGGGTCCCTCCGGGCCATTCCGTCTCGACGCGCCCGGTCCTCTCTGCCAAGATCCCGCGCCAAACGCGCGGACGCCCCGGAGCGGGGGCGGGAGAGGCCGACGACATGAGCGGCAGGCGGGGAACTTCGGAAGAAGTGGTCGGGGCGGGCGGATTTGAACCGCCGACCTGTTGCTCCCAAAGCAACTGCGCTACCCCTGCGCTACGCCCCGGCGCGCCGGATTCTCGGCCGGCAGCGCGGGGATGTCCAATCGCGACCGGAGATGCGGGGTGAGCCGGACCGTCCTCCTCCTTCACGGCCTGGGCGGCTCGACGGAAGACTGGGCCGCGGTTGCGGCGGCACTGCCGAAGAGCCTGTCTCCCCTGGCCCTCGACTTCCCGGGCTTCGGCAAGGCCGTCCGCCCGCACGACAGCTACGACCCCGCGTCGCTCGCCCGCTGGGTCCTCGGCGAGCTCGACGACCGCGACGTGGAGACGGCCGTCGTCGCGGGGCACTCCCTCGGCGGCCGGGTCGCCGGAGAGCTCGCGATGCTGGCGCCGAAGCGGGTCCTGGCCCTCGCGCTCGTCTCTCCGCTCGGCTCGGCGCCCTACGGCTTCACCGACACGCTCAAGTGGAAGGCGATGTCGCGCGCCTCGCTCGTCGCGTCCGCGCCCGAGACCTCCATGAGGAACGCCCTCGGCTACGGCTTCACCGTCGACGGCCCCGGGAAGAAGGGGTTCGTCACGCGCGCGATGGCGGCCCGGTCCGGACCGCGCGCGTCCGTCGCTCTCCGGGCGCTCGAACGCTCGGTGGACGGGCTGCTCGCCGCCCCGCCCCTCTCGAAACGGCTCGCCGGGACGAAGGTCCCGCTCCTCCTCGTGACCGGCGCCGAGGACCCGCTCGCTCCTCCGAAGGAAGTCGAGGCGATCCGCACGGCCCGCCCCGACGCGACCTGGGTGAAGCTCGCCCGCATGGGCCACTACGCCCCGATCGAGGCGCCGAAGGACGTGGCGAAACTCCTCGCGGAGCTGTCGAAGAAGGTCTGAGGCCGTCTCAGGCGGGGGGCAGCCAGTCTTCGGGAATGCGCCCCTCCAGCGCCTTCCGCTGCGCGCGGAAGAGGCGGCGGCACCCTCTCTTGGCCACCGTGAGCATCTCGCGGAGACGCTTGTCGTCGAACGGCTCCCGCTCGGCCGTCCCCTGCACCTCGACGTAGCGCCCGGTGGAGGTTCCGACGACGTTCAGGTCGACGTGGGCGGTGGAGTCTTCGATGTAGTCGAGGTCGAGCGCGACCATGCCTTCGGGGCGTTCCCGGTCGGGGAGGACGCCGACCGAGATGGCCGCGACGGCCTCGCGGAAGGGGGGCTTCTTCAGCCCGCCTCTCTTCCGGAGCGTCTCGAGGGCGAGGGCGAGGGCGACCCAGGCTCCCGTCACCGACGCGCAGCGCGTGCCGGCGTCGGCCACGAGGACGTCGCAGTCGAGCGTGACCGTCCACTCCGGGAAGGTGCGCCGGTCCGCCACGCCGCGCAGCGCGCGCCCGATGAGCCGCTGGATCTCGAGGCTGCGGCCCGTCTGCTTTCCCTTCGCGGCCTCGCGGGGCGACCGCTCGAGCGTGGCGCGCGGGAGCATCCCGTACTCGGCGGTGATCCACCCTTCGCCCGTGTCGCGCAGAAACGGAGGGGTCTTCTGCTCGAGCGTCGCGACGATGAGGACCTTCGTCCTTCCCTGGACGATGAGGCACGAACCCTCGGCGTGCGAAACGACGTCGCACTCGAGGGAGACGGGGCGGAGCTGGAGGGGGGAGCGTCCGTCGGGGCGAGCCATCGGGGCGGAGCTTACGGCAGGTCGACGAGCTCGAGGGCGGCCGCCTCCCGGCCGAGGAACCGGCCGGCCACCCGGCGGAGGCGCTCGGAGGCGTCGGTGACGAGGAGGTGGGTCTCTCCGGCCCCGCCTTCGCGCCGCGCGTTCGTGCCGAGGAGCGTCTCGACCTCGACCGCCGTGGAGGCCGCCGAGTCGACGAGGAGCGTCCCCTCCGGGAGCGCGGCGGCGATCGTCGCGGAGAGGAGCGGGTAGTGCGTGCAGCCGAGGACGACGATCCGCGCCCCCGCGTCGACCACCGGCGCCAGGTAGAGCCGGGCGGCGGCGCGGGCGACCTCGTTCTCCGTCCACCCCTCCTCGGCGAGCGGGACGAAGAGCGGGCAGGCGACGTTCATCACGGTGCGGAGCGGGTCGAGCGAACGGATGGCGCGGCCGTAGGCGTCGGAGGCAACCGTCGCCTCCGTGGCGAGGACGGCGATCGGCGCCTCGGCGGCGGGGCCGGTGAGCCCGCGCGCCCGCCGCAGCGCCGCGCGGGCGCCCGGCCCGACGACGCCGACGACGGGGACGTCGCCGGCTTCCTCGACGATGGCGTCGAGGGCGAGGGCCGAGGCGGTGTTGCACGCCACGACGAGCGCCTTGACCCCGCGCGAGAGGAGGAGCGAGACGGCGCGACGGGCGTATCGCCGCACGGTCTCCACCGACTTCGTGCCGTAGGGAAGGCGGGCGGTGTCTCCGAGGTAGAGGAGGTTCTCGGAAGGGAGGCGGCGGGCGACGGCGTCGAGGACGGTCAGTCCGCCGACCCCGGAGTCGAAGAGGCCGATGGGGCGGTCGTCGGTCATGTGCGGTAGGTGTCTTTCGCGGGGCGCGGGGTGGGGCGCGCCACGGGGCGTGGTGCGGCGGCGGGGGCCTGCACGGAGGTCGGGACGGGCGATGGCGCCCGCGGCGCACCGGCAGGCCCAGGGGCGGTCCGGGCCGTGGGCGACGGAGCGACGGGCGGAGCGACGACCGGCGCCGCGGGGAGGTCCGGCGGCGCGGCCGCGGGCGCCGGCGACGCCGCCGGCTCCGGCATCGGGGCCACGAGCGGGGCCTCGTCGGCCGCACGGGAGAGGTCGGGGAGGAGCGGATGGGTCAGGTCGACGTGTCCCGCGAGGGTCTCCACCGGCTCGCCGCCAACGAGGAGGATGACCCGGGAAACGGAATGGAGGTTCTTCGTGACGGTGAGGACGAGCGCCTGCACGGCGCCGACCTCCTCGGAGGAGCCGGTCTCCCAGCGGGCCGGCGGCTCGGCAATGGCGACCGGCGGCGGGGTCGTCGGCGTCGGCTCCGGCTTCGCGCCCTTCTTCCCCTCCGTCACGGAGGGAGAAGGCTCGGGAGCCGGAGTCGGCGCCAGCGGAGCGGGAGGGGCGAGGTCGAGGACGGCGAGGCCGTCGGCGAGGCGGAAGGCGGCCCGGAGCGTCCAGCCGTCGGGGAATGGCCTCTGGAGGGCCGGGTGACGCGGCCCCTCGAGGACCGCCGCGGCGAGGCTCCGGAGGAAGGCGACGTCGTCGACCGCCGCCGGGACTTCCCGCGCCTCCGGGTGGAAGTAGCCGTCCTCGGCGTTCTCGAACCAGATCGACACGAGCCGGGCCGGTATCGGCGTCGGGGGCGGCGGCACGGTGCGGGTCGGCGTCGGCCGCGCGGCGACCCGCCTCCTCTGCCGCTCCTCGTGGACGCGCCTCCCGGCGAGGAGCCCCAGCAGGAGGAGGACGAGGAGCGCGAGGAGCGCGAGGGCGAAGCGGCGCGGCATCGGGAAGGCGTCAGCGCGGGCCGGCCGGCGGCGGAGGGGTCGGAACCGGTGCCGCCCCGCTGGTCGAGGCCCGGAAGAAGTTGTCGAGCGACCCCGCGAGGGTCTCGGCCACCGCCTTGCGGAACTCCTCGGAAGCGGCCTTCTGCTCCTCCTCGGGATTCGAGATGAAGGCGACCTCGACGAGCACGGCCGGCGCGTTGACGCCGATCAGGACGCGGAAAGGGGCCTGCTTGACGCCGCGCGTCGCAATCCCGAGGAGGCGGTTGAAGTCGCCCTGGATGATCTCGGCGAGGCGGCTGGACGCGGAGAGGTGCTGGTTCTGGGCGAGGTCCCAGAGAATCAGGTCGAGGTCGCGCAGGGCCGCGTTCGTCTCGGCGGACGGTGTCGCCGCCGGCTCGGCCCGGTTCTCGGAATCGGCGAGAGCGGCCGCGGAGCGGTCGGAGGCGTCGAGAGAGAGGTAGTAGACCTCCGTCCCGTGCGCCGACGAGGCGCGCGCGGCGTTCATGTGGAGCGACAGGAAGACGTCGGCCTTCGCCGCGTTGGAGAGGGCCGTCCGGTCCTGCAGCCCGACGGAGGCGTCGCTGTCGCGGGTCGTCACGACGCGGTAGCCGCGGGCCGTCAGGACCTCGCGCACCGTTCGCGCCAGGGCGAGGACGACGTCCTTCTCCAGGAGGCCGGCCGGCCCCTTCGCGCCTTCCTCGGTCCCGCCGTGACCAGGGTCGATCACGACGACGCGCGGCTCCCGGCGCGGTGCGGGCGTCGGGACGACGAGCGCGCCCGGGGCCGCGCCGGGGCCCGGTGCGGGAGCTGTCGACGCGGGCGGCGCCGGCGCGGCGCGGGTCACGTCGACGACGAGGCGCGGCGGGCTGGCGAGCGGGTAGACGTTCGTGGAGAGGTCCTTCCCCTTCAGAACGACCGCCAGCTCGTTCGGGCGCAGGAAGAGGCGCGCGACCCTCGGATCGTCCACCGCCATCTCCGGGACGGCCGGGACGAGCCGCAGCCCCGGGAAACGGAGGACGACCTGATCGTCCCCCTTCTCCACCTTGAAGGACGGCGACTGGGTGAAGCGGAAGACGACCTTCGTCGTCCCCTCGAAGGCGGAGACCGTCGCCTCCACGCCGATCTCGGGCGTCTCCACGCGCCGCGCCACGAGGGTGCGGGCCGCCCGGTCCCAGACGAAAGTGACCCCGAAGAGAGGCGAGAGGACCCGCGTGAAGAAGTCCGCGTCGGCGAAGGCCGAGGCGCCTTCGCCGCGGACGGGCGAGGCGAGCTGGACGAGCCGGGTGTCGACGACGGCGATCGCCGTCTCCGTCCCGAAGACCGCCGTGTGCGGGCCGATCTTCAGCTCGTATGAGCCGGACGCCGCGTCGTGCGAAAGCGTCCCGCCCAGCACCGTCGCGATGTCGCCGACCGAGACGAAGGTCCTCCCCTCGGCGTCCGTCGCCCGGACGAAGAGCGAGGAGCCCGCCGGGGAGACGAACGTCGCCGGAGGAGCCGGGACGGCGAGAACGGGACACGCCGCCGCCAGGACGGCAAGGAGGGCGAGGCGCTGGAAGAGGGCGGGCCGGATCACGTGGCGGGATTATGAACGCGAGGAGCCCGCGGGCGCCCCGGCCGCCGAAAACCGGCCCGGGGCCCGGGCCTCTCGCCTACACTCCTCCCGAGCTTCGGGAGGACGTCATGCCCGATACGATTCCCCGACGGACCACCACGCCCTGCGCAGCCAACGTGCTGCTGCACGGAGGCGCCCGCCTGGACGTGACCTTCTGGCTTCTGCCCGACCCCCAGCGGGAGCCGGGAGTCACGCCCCTTCGGCTCCTTCTCGAAGAGGACCGCCGGTTCTTCCCGGTCGGCCTCGCCGACGGTTCCAGCGGGCTGCTCTCGCGGGACGCGATCGTCACCGTGGAGATCGACGCCGACGGGCCCGGCGCCGAGCCGGTCCCCGCGGAAGGGACGTCTCTCGACCTGGTGACGCTCCACCTCGTCTCCGGGGAGGACGTCTCCGGAATACTCCGGTCCACCGCGGTCGAGGGGTACGGCCGGATGTCGGACGTCTTCAACTCCTTCGGCCGTTTCGTCGCGCTCGGCCTCGGCACGCGGCTCGTCTTCGCCTCGACGTCCCACATCGCGCGCGTTTCGTTCTGACGGAGTGCAGCAGGTGGCGTCCCGCATCGACCTCCTCGTGGCGAATCTCCTCCAGACCGAAGGCGAGGCCCTCTACATCATCCCGGGCGAACGGCTCTTCATGACCCGGGGCACCAGCCGCGCCTTCGTCGGGCGCGAGCCGGTCAGCGTCGAGTCCTTCCACGCCGTCGTCGCCGAGGTGGCTCCGGGCCAGATGCCCGAAGAGCTCGCCCGGACCCGGCACCGGGTCCCCATGAACCCCGGAACCGGGCAGGAATCCGTCGAGATCCGGTTCGGTCTCCTCGGGGGGAAGGCGGGCATCATGATCTGCCGCCCGGCCCGGATGGCCCCGAGCCCCGAGCCGGAGCCCGAGAGCGAGCCCGAGGCGGAGGAGGTGCTCGAGCTCGACACGCCGCCCGTCCCGTCTCCCGCTCTCGTCCCGCAGTACCTGCAGGCGCCCTCTCCCGCCCCGCCCCAGGCGCCGCTCCACCTCTCGTCGCCGGCTCCGGCTCCGCAGCCCGTCTCGTGCCGGAGTGAGCGGCCGCTCGACGCGCTGCTCCTCCGGATGCTCCAGAAGAAGGCCTCCGACGTGCACCTCTCCTCCGGCACCCGACCCGTCTTCCGGGTCCACGGCGACATGGAGAGCCAGGAGAGCGAGCCCGTCCTCGAGTCGGACGAGGTCGAGAAGGCCCTCGCCCCCATCTTTCCCGAGAAGAACCGGACCGAGTTCCTCGAGCGCAACGACACCGACTTCGCCTACGAGATCCCGGGCGTCGCGCGTTTCCGCGTCAACGTCTTCCGCGACCGCCACGGCGTCGGCGCGGTCTTCCGCCAGATCCCGATCGAGATCCTGACGGCCCAGCAGCTGAACCTCCCCGAAGCGGTCATCCGCCTCGGCGACCTGTCGAAGGGGCTCGTCCTCGTCACCGGCCCGACCGGCTCCGGCAAGTCGACGACGCTCGCCGCGATCATCGACTACGTGAACGAGACGCGGACCGACCACATCATCACGATCGAGGACCCGGTCGAGTTCGTCCACCGCAACAAGAAGTGCCTCGTGAACCAGCGCGAGGTGCGCAGCCACACGCGCTCCTTCAAGGACGCCCTGCGCGCCGCGCTCCGCGAGGACCCCGACATCGTCATGGTGGGCGAGATGCGCGACCTCGAGACGATCGCCATCGCCATCGAGACCGCCGAGACCGGGCACCTCGTCTTCGGCACGCTCCACACGACGACGGCGACCTCGACGGTCGACCGGATCGTCGACCAGTTCCCGGCGGACCGGCAGCAGCAGATCCGGACGATGCTCGCCGACTCGCTCAAGGGGGTCGTCGCGCAGACGCTCCTCAAGAAGATCGGCGGAGGGCGCGTCGCCGCCCTCGAGATCCTCCTCACCAACAACGCCGTCGCGAACCTCATCCGCGACGGCAAGACCTTCCAGCTCCCTTCGATCCTCCAGACGTCGAAGGCGCAGGGGATGAGGCTCCTGAACGACTCTCTCCTCGAGCTCGTGAAGAAGGGCGTCGTCGAGCCGCGGGAGGCCTATCTGAAGGCCGTCGACAAGGCAGGCCTCCTCGGCTCCTTCAAGGCGGGCAACATCGCCCTCCCGACCGAGGCCGCCTCTCCGGAGGCGGCGCCGCCGGAGCCCCCGCCGCCCGTGGCTCCCGCGGGACCGGCCGGGGCGCAACGCCCCGGAGGGCCAGGCGGCCCGGGACGGCGGCCCGGGAGCTGACGGAAGGAAGGGCGGGCTCCGTATCGCAGCCGCAGGGATCGCGGCGGAGCGGACGCTCCGGAGCCCGGGGTACGAGAACGCAATTTGGGCGAACCTTTTTTTCGGGACTCCGTAACTAGACCATGTCCGGCTCGATGATCAGCAGACGCAGCAGCCTCTGAGAGAGCCACGGCGCGAGTCCGACCCGAGGAGGTGGCCCGGAGCGCAAACAGTGCGACAGAAAGACACAAAAGCCCGTTCGCTCGAATCCCGGTAGGTCCTCTCACCCGGCCCGGTTCGTGAACCGGGCCCCCGTACCCTCCCACCCCACACCAAACGCGCAATCAGGAGGCAATGTCATGAAGACTTTCTTTTGCAGCTTGTTCTCTCTGGCCGCCCTCGCGGTGCTCGTCGCCTCTCCCGTCTCCGCGGACGACGTCGGCGTCTTCCGTCTCGGCCAGACCGTGCGAGTGGCCGACGTGGAGCTCCCCGCCGGCGTCTACGCGTTCCGCGCCACGGACCGCGGCGTCGTCTACGTGTGCGACGACGAGCAGCCGTCGAAGGTCATCGCCACCGTCCTCACGCGGCGTCACGGGCTCAAGCTGGCCGAGACCGAGATGGCGGGGACGCTCTCCCACGACTGGACCGTGAGATCGCTGGCCCTCGGCAACTGGAGCTACGACTTCACCCCTGGCAAGGCTCCCGTCACGGTGGCGGCGGTCCCGACCATGACCACCGTCGTCGCCATGGCCCTGCACCATTGAGCCGGAGGTCCGCCTTCCGGGAGGGCGCTGCGTCCGCGCACCGGCGGCGCGACGCCCTCCCGATCGGCATCGGTTCCCTGCGTCAGGCGCCGCGGCCCACTTCGGGGTAGCGGCGCCGCGTTTCCGCGAAGGAGCGGGCGACGAGCTGCTCCAGGACCGCCAGCTCGACGTCGGCGAGCCGCCGGATGTAGAGGCAGGCCTTCCCGCGCTTGTGCCTGCCGAGAGCGGCGAAGAGCTCGTCGCCCCCCTCGAAGCCCGGCATCAGGTAGACGCTGATGTCCCCCTTGCGCGAGGAGAAGCCGACCAGGCAGGAGTCGCCCGAGTGGCCGCTGGCGTACTCGTAGTGGTAGCTGCCGAAGCCGACGATGCCCGGGCCCCACATCTTCGGCGTGCAGCCGGTGACGCGCTTCATGAGCGCGGCGAGCGCCCTGCAGTCCTTCCGGCGGGACTCGTCTTCGATGGCGTCGAGGTGGGCCTTGACACTGGCGCCGGTCGGCTTCGTCTTCGCTTCTGCCATCACTGTCTCCTCGGTTGCGCGGATTCTGTCACCGCCGTCCGGAGGTAACCTCCTCCCGTGGCCCGGCCGCCGTCGCCCCGCGTCGTCCTCCATCTCGACATGGACGCCTTCTACGCGGCGGTCGAGGTGCGGGAGGACCCGTCGCTCCTGGGCCGGCCCGTCATCATCGGGCACCGGGGGAGGCGCGGGGTCGTCTCCACCTGCTCGTACGAGGCGCGGCGCTTCGGCGTCCACTCGGCGATGCCCTCGGTCACGGCGGAGCGGCTCTGCCCGGGCGCCGTCTGGCTCCCCGGCCGGATGGCGCTCTACGTCGAGGTGTCGCACGGGATCCGCGCGATCCTCGAGAGGCACTCCCCGCTCGTCGAGCCGCTCTCCATCGACGAGGCGTTCCTCGACCTGACCGGCATCGCACGCGACCTCGCCGACGGCCGGCGGATCGCCGCGGCGATCAAGCAGGAGATCCGGGACCGCGAGCGGCTGACCGGCTCGGCGGGCGTGGCGCCGAACAAGTTCCTGGCGAAGGTCGCCTCCGACCTCGAGAAGCCCGACGGGCTCGTCGTCTTCCCGCTCGAGGAGGTCCCGTCGCGCCTCTGGCCGCTCCCCGTCGAGCGCCTCTGGGGCGTCGGCCCGAAGACGGCGGAGCGCCTCAACGCCGACGGCCTGATGACGATCGCGGACCTCGTCCACGCGCCCGGGGGGCGCCTCGCGAGGCTCCTCGGCGAGGGAAGCGCCGAGCACCTTCTGGCCCTGGCGCACGGTCGCGACGACCGCGCGGTGGAATCGGGGCGCGAGGCGAAGTCGATCTCCGAGGAGCGGACCTACGGCGAGGACCTGACGCGCCCCGCCGACATCGACAAGGCCCTCCTCGCGCGGGCCGACGGCGTGACCCGCGAGCTGCGCAGCCAGGGGTTCGTCGCCCGGACCGTCCACCTGAAGGTCCGGACCGGCGACTTCGAGACGGTGACCCGCGCCCGGACCCTCTCCGAGCCGACCGACCTCGCCGAGGTCGTCCTCGCCGCGGCCCGCGAGCTCTTTCGCGAACGGGTCTTCCTGAAGGGCCGCGGCGTCCGCCTCCTCGGCCTCGGCGTGAGCGGCCTGGAGGCTCCCCGGGCCGGACAGGCCGCCCTCTTCGTCGACGAGCGGCAGGAGAAGCTGCGCAGGCTCGCGCAGACCGCCGACGGGATCCGCGAGAAGTTCGGCAAGGCCGCCCTCGGGCGGGCTCGCCTTCTCCCTCCGCGGAGCGCGCCAGGAGAGGACGCCGACGGGACCGGGGAGGACGCGGCCGCCGAGGCGTCGAGCCTCCCGAGCGTCGACTGACGCCTGCGGCCCGTACCTCGCCCCGGAGGTTTACGATGCTTCCGGGCTTCAGCCGGCGGGTTCCCTGGGGGCCTTCCATCCCTCGAACAGGTCGCGCAGCCCTTCGACGAGGCTGTTGGCCGGGACGTGCCCGGCGCCCCGGAGGACGGCGAGGCGGCACGTCAGCCCGGCGGGCGCCGAGGTGGCGATCACCTCCTTCAGTGCGCCGTTCTGGCTGATCACCGTAGGAAAGTCGTTCTCTCCCATGACCAGAGAGAGCTTCCGTTTCCCGCCCTTGAACTCGCGGACGAGGCTCTCCCGCTTCTCGCGGAAAGAAGGTATCGACAGCGTCGCGCTCGCGGCGATGTAGGCATCGGCCGTCGCTGGGCTGCGGAAGAGCGCGTAGACGGTGGTAAAGCCCGTGTTCGACGTGCCATAGAGAACGCGGTATCCGTCAGTGCGGTACGTCTTCTCGATCTTCGGAATCAGCTCCTCGCGGACGAAGTCGAGGTACTGGTTGGCCCGGCCTCCCTCCTTGCTGCCGTCCGCGTAGGTGACCGCCTCCGGGTAGACGTCCTTTCCGCGATCGGTGTTCCTGATCCCCACGATGATGAAGTCCGGCATCTGCTCCATCCGGGCCGCGAGGCGGACCCCGCCGATGCACCCCGAATTGAAATTGATCTCGCCGTCCATCATGTAGATGACGGGAAACCGCTTTCCGGCTTCCCTGTAGCCGTCAGGCAGCGAAACCCAGTACTCGCGGGTCTCTCCGAGGAGCGACGATTCCAGCGCTCCCGCCTCGACCGGGAGAGGCAGGGTTGCGGGCTCGGCGCAGATCGCGGTGCCAGACCAGCAGGTGGCGAGGAAGACGAGGACGCCCAGACGCGCTGCGGACACGGGACCTCCTTCGAGCGGGACGGCCCCGGGCGGTTCGCAGACTTCACCCCGGCCTTCCTGCCCGGCCGAGTTACGCAGCCCCCCGACGGAAGGTTTCCACCGGCCTGCGGCCGGCGGCTGCCGGCTGTTACTTCTTGACGGTCGTCGTCTTCGTCGTCTTCTTCTGGCCGGAGATCGTGACCGTCTTCACGACCACGGGCGCCCCGGTCGTCGTCGTCGTCGTCACCACGGTGACGGTGTTGCCGACCGAGAGATCGGCCGGGACGACGGAAGCGTCGTCGAGGGCGTACTCGACCGCGGTGCTGTTGGGAAGGGTGAGGGTCACCGAGCGTCCGGTCTGGACGGCTTTCACCGTGCCCGTGACGGTCGTGGTCGTCGACGCGACCTTGTCCCCGGCCGGCGTCGTGCCCTGCGCTTTCGTTTCGGTCTTGATCTTCCCATCAGGGGTCACGGAGCGCGTCGTGACGCTGGTGACGGTCATCGGGCCGCTTTCGGAGTTCACGGTGCTGAGAGAGACCATGCGCCCGACCTCGATGTCCGCCGGGACCGTCGCGTTCGGCGCGAGCACGTAGCTCGTTTCGCGGTTGCCGGACTGCAGGACGACGATCGTCTTGCCTCTCTCGTAGCGGAGGACCTTGCCCTCCACCGTGGTCGTCTTCGTCGTCGTCCGCGTTGAACCGTCGGGGGCGACCTCGGTCGTCTTGACGGTCGAGGTCGTCGATTCCTGCCCCGAGGCCGAACGGGCGGGAAGAACGGAGAGGAGGGCAAGGCCCGCGGCACTGACGCTGAGGAAACGTTTCATGGAGTTTCTCCCTTGGTAAGCCTCGGCGACCGAGGACGGTTTGTCGAAACGTGACGGGGCGCGCTCCATCGAGGCCGGGCCGCGACGCCTCTCGTTTGCGCAAGTCGCGTGCCACGCGACTCTCCCGAAACTCCCCCTTCGTCGTCGCCCGGAGCCCCCGGCGCGGCTGTTCGTGCTCGCCGGCGATGTAGGACTTTCAATCCGGCGTCTCCGCCCGAAGGGTCAGCGCGACCGCGGCAGGCGCCCGCGGCAGGGCGCCCGGGCTGTCCGTGAGCGACGACGCGATCGCGCTCGCCGCGGCCGACGCCGCCTGCGACGCGAGGAACGTGTCGATCCCGCGCTCGATGGCCGACGGGAACCTCGGGATCGGGCCCGCGAGCTCGTCCCGGTAAACGTTCCCGACGATCTCCCTGAAGATGGGGAGCGCCGCCCGGGTGCCCGTTTCCCTCTGCCCGAGCTCCTGGTTGCCGTCGTACCCGATCCGGACCGCCACGGTTATGCCGCCCGGCCCGTACGTCGAGCCGACGAAGAGAGCGTCGCGATAGCCGCTCGTGGTCCCCGTCTTTCCCATGACCTGGATGGGGAACTGCCGGCACATGCTGAGGGAGTGCGCGGTTCCCGACGGGAGGCGCACGACGCCGCGGAGACCCTCCTGAATGAGAGCGAGCGGCATGTCGATCGTCCGTGGAGTGGCACTCCATTTCCAGAGCATCCGGCCCGAGGAATCGAGCACTTCCCCGAGGACGTGCGGCTCGGCGGCCAGGCCCGACGCGATCGCCCGGTAGGCGTTCGCCAGCTCGACGAGCGTGACTTCGGAAGCCCCGAGCGCCGTCGAAGAGTTCGGCACGAGAGGCGTCTGAATGCCGAGGCTGGAAGCGGTTTCCAGGACCGCGCGGATGCCGACCTGGTTCACGATCCAGATGGCCACCGCGTTGCGCGATTCCGCGAGCGCCTGCCGAAGGGGGAGGAGTCCCTTGAACTCGCCGTCGTAGTTGGAGATCGGCCTGGCGGCTTTTCCTTCGCCCATGTCGACGCTGACCGGCTCGTCGGGAACGAGCTCGTCGAGCGTGAGGGCCCCTCGCCGGAGGGCCGCCAGGTAGACGAACGGCTTCATCGCCGAGCCCGGCTGCCTTCGGGAGTCCCTGGCCCTGTTGAAGTCGCCGTACGAACCGGGCCTGTCCCTGAAGACCTCCCGCCCGCCGGCCTCCGCGAGGATGGCGGCATCGGAGTTCCTGAGGACGACGACGGAGCCCTGGATCTCGCCCCGGCTTTTCCGGTGCCGCCCTTCGAAGAGCCCGAGGCCGCTTTCGAGCGCGAGGTTCACGATGCGCTGAATCCTCAGGTCCGCGGTTGAGGTGACGTGAATGCGGCCCATCACGAGCGCGGGAACGCTGATCAGGCCGACCGTCGCGCCGTCCTGCCCGGAGAGGGCGGCCAGCTCGATCAGGGCCGACTCGACGATCGCGGGGGCCTCGGTCTTCACGAGCCGCGGCGCCACGGTCCGGACCCGGACGACCTGGAACCGCCCGACCTGCTCGGCCGACAGGAAGCCGTTTCGGGCCATCAGGGCCAGGATCTCGTTGTGGCGGCGGCCCGGCCGGTCGAGGCCCTGGGCGCTCCGTGCGGCCTCCGACGGCGACTTCGTCATGCCGGCGAGGAACGCGGCCAGGGGGGCGTCCTCTTCGGTGAACGAGGCGAGGGGACGTCCGAAGTAGTACTGCGAAGCCGCCTCGAAGCCGTATCGCCCGTTTCCGAGGTAGACGAGGCTGGCGTAGCGGGCGAGGATCTCCTCCTTCGCGCGACGCCGGGACCCCAGTCGCCGCGCCAGCTCGGTTTCCAGCCAGAAGGAGAGCCGCATCTCCTCTACCTTCCGGAGGAGCTTGTTCGTGGCCGTCGCGCCCACGGCCCCCGACATCAGGCGTGACAGGAAGCTGTGCCGCACGAGGACGTCCTCGTTCTCGTCCCGGACCAGGTCGGGCAGGAAGTAGCCCCGGACGAGCTGCTGCGTGACCGTCGAGCCTCCCTGGGACAGCACGAGCCGGCGCCCGCCCAGCGACCGGCGCGCCGTCTTCCCGAGGACGCGGACGAGGGCCCCGTAGTCCACTCCGGAATGAGTGAAGAAGTTCTTGTCCTCGGCCGACAGGATGGCGTTCTGTAGGACGGGCGGGATCTCCTGGTAGCGCAGGACGCGCCGGTACTGGAGCGCCATCTCGACGAGAAGCTCTCCCCGCTCGTCCTGGATGCGGCCCGTCGACGGGAGCTCGAACCTGAGGAAGGGCGCCACGTCGGGCAGGCCCGTCCGGTCGAAGTAGACCGTGTGGACGAGAGCCATCAACGTCGTCAGGAGCGCGCAGGAAACGACGACCGTGATCGCCGCCAGCCAGAGCCGCCACTGAAGGGCCGCCCGAAGGACCGCGCTCGACACACCGGGGACTCGGAACGTTCGGCTCACGTCCCGGAGAGAGCAGTTTCCGGGCCAGGAGGGTCAGGCGAGGAAGGGAGGAGGCCCGTGGCCCGGAAAGTGCGGCAGGGAGAGCAGGACGAAGGACCACCACCCGGTGGCGGTCCGCAGGGCGTCCGCAGGTGCAGGAGGGAATCTGAAGATGTTCCGTCTCGTCGCGCGATTCCTGGCTCTGTCGTGTTTCGCGCACGGGTGGTCATCGCGTCTTCGCGTCCGGGCTGCGCAACCCGGTCGGAATGGCCTGGGAGCCGGAGACCGGCGCCCTGTGGGTCGCGGTGAACGAGCGGGACGAGCTCGGCGGCGACCTCGTGCCCGACTACATGCCGGCGGCGTGCCCTCCGGCGAGCCGGTGGACGTCCTGACGGGGTTCGTCAAGGGGAAGAACCTCGCGATGGGGCGCCCCGTCGGCGTCGCCCTCGACACGTGTGGGGGCCTTCTCGTGGCGGACGACGTCGGAAACGCCGTCTGGCGGTTGACGTCCACGAACCGCTCTCGCCCTGCCGTGGCCGGGCCGGGGTGAAGCGGATCGGCGTCAGGAAGAGAGCGGGGCCGGCCCGGGATTCCCGTGGCGGTTTATGGCCGGCGCGACTCCTCCGGGGGGTGGGCTCGCCTGACGTGCCGCAGGAGCCAGTCGTACAGGTCCCGGCCCGGATAGACCTTCCAGTGGATCTCGTGGCCGGCTTCCGGCTCCGCCGAGAATCGCAGGTCGCTGCTTCGCCCTTCCAGTCTCCGGACGATTCGCTCCGTTTCCTCGAACGGGACGACTGTGTCCCGCTCGCCGTGGAAGGCCCATACGGGCAGGTCGAGCAGCTGGTCGAGGTTCCTGTCGATGTACTCGAGATGGCTCGTGAACCCGCTCATCGGGGCGATGGCGGCGAACGTTCCGGGATACCGGGCCGCGAGGAACCAGGTGCCGGAGCCGCCCAGGCTCGGCCCTGTCAGGTAGACCCTGTCCACGTCGATCCCGTACCTGGTCGTCGCCTCCTCGATGAAGCTCTCGAACCAGTCGTCGGTCGACCACCTGAGATGCTCGGGACACTGCGGCGCCAGCATCACGAACGGGAAGTCCCGCCCCCTGTAGACCTGGTCGGGGATCCCGGACGAATACAACTTCTTCAGGTCGGTGCCCCTGTCCGATCCCCCGTGCAGGTAGATGACGAGCGGCCACTTTCTTTCGGTGTCGACCTCGTAGCCCTTCGGGACGTACGAAAGGTATCGATAGCGGACCCGCCTTCGCTGCTGGTTCATGCCGTGAGCGAACGTCGAGTCGAACTGCAGGTCCCCCTTCTCGGACCAGTACCTGACGCGTCCGTGCAGCTGTCCGTCGAGCCAGCTCTCCTCCGCTTCCTTCTGACCGCTCTCGTACCAGGAGGTGCTCGCGCCGCTCCGCCGGCCCCGGGTGAAACGGGCCTCGATTCTCTTCCGGCCGTTCCGGTGCCATTCCGTGCAAAGCCCCTCCCTTGTGTTCGAGCGGTGGTTGCACTGGAACTCCTCCTTCACCCGCTTGTCGAAGGAGGTGTAGAAGGCATCCCGCTGGATTCGTCCGTTCTCGAAGTAGTCCTTCACGTGGAACAGCCGCTTCCCGGCGTCGAAGCGGATGACGCGCGTGGTGACTCTCGGCTCGCGATTCGGGACGGCCTCGCGCAGCACGAAGGTCTCGACCCGGGCCTGGGCAGGCCCGACGCAGAGCAGCACCGAGAAGGCGGCGAGAGCCCGTTTCATGGCGATCGGGTGAACCTCGAGGAGCTCATCATCCCCCTGGAGCGCGGTCAGGCTGCCGGATTCCGGTCAGGGTCTGATGCGCCCGCTACGGCTTCAGCTTCGCGAGCTCCGCGCGAATCCGCTTCTTCTGCTCCTCGTCCTCGGTCATCGCGAGCGCCTTCTCGTAGCTGGCCGCGGCCTTCTTCCTGTCTCCCGCCGTGGCCTGGCCCTCCGCGAGCGAGTCCCACGCGTTCCACGATCCGGGGTGGTCCTTCGTGTTCCTCTCGAAGGCGCGGATCGCCTCGTCGACCTTCTTCTGGCCGAGGAGCTGGTACCCGTACTGGTTCAGCTCCACCTCGGTCGCCAGCGCGACGGCCTTCTCGCGCAGCTCGGCGGCGGCCTTCGCGTCCCCCTTCTTCTCGAGGAGGGCGGCTTTCGTCGTCAGGTTCGTGAAGTTGCGGTTCATCCTGATCGACCGGTCCACCCACTCCCCGGCCTGGTCGAGGGCGATGTCGTTCTTCACGCACCAGGCCGCCGCGCCGTTCCAGCCCTGCCACCCGAAGCGCGGAAGGCCCCGGAGCTGCTCCTTGAGGCTGGCGAGGACGGCGGCCTTCGTGTCGACTTCGACGGGGAACGAGAGCCGGAGCTTCTCCCAGGCGAGCGTGACGGCGACGGAGTGGTCCGTCGGGTCGGCGAGGGTGAAGAGGAGCCGCTCCTCGAGCGGACCCTCCCGGGGGACCGCCGTGAAGCGGACGGCGTCCTCCTTTGCATCGTAGCTGTAGCTCCCCCACGCGGCAGCCTGGGTGCTGAGGATGACCGTCCACTCCTTCTCGCCCGGGATCGTGTGGAGCCCGTAGGTTCCTGCCGGCAGCTCCTTCCCGCCGACGGTGACCGGCGTCGTGAACGAGAGGGTCGTGTTCTCGTCGGCCCCGGTCCTCCAGACCTCGCCGAAGGGGACGAGCGCCCCCCACACCTTCCGGCCGGCCACGGCGGGCCTGGAGTAGCGGACGGTCACGTCGGTGAGGCCGACCGTCTGGGTGACGGTCGCCTTCGGGCTCGCGGCGGGGAGCTGGAGCGGCGGCACCTGTGCGAGACCCGGCGAGGCGGCTACCGCGAGGGAGCAGAGGACGAATCGGGAAAGACGCATCGGGAATCCTCCTGTCGGCAGGGCGACGGCGAAGCCCGCATCGCATTCCGGGCTCCGCCCGAGTCCTGTGAGTGCCTTCTTCCCGATACGTGCCCGACGCGGGCGGGTTTCCCCCTCGATCGCGCTCCGCGGCGCCGGCGGCCGCGGGTGCGCGGCGGCGTTCAGTTGCCGTCGCTCTCGCCCCATTCGAACCCGATCGCGGCGATCCGGCGAACGAGATCGGCGGAGCGGATCGGTGCGCCGCCGAGATCTTCCCGGAGGCACCGCAGGGCGTCGTCGAGAGCGGCGGCCCCCTGTTTGCCCGATGCGTGGAAGACGAGCCGGTCGACGCCCGCGGCCCCGGCCGCGAGCGCCTGCAGCGCCGTCATCAGCACGCGGTTTCCGCCGAACGCCCCGCACCCCCAGAAGCCGGTGTGGATCGCGACCGGACCGTTTCCGCTCTCCTGCACCGCGGCCCGGAAGCCCGTGAACGCGGTCATCAGGACGTGGGCGATCTCCTCGTCCGAGTAGGGGCCGTATCCGCCCGACGGCGCCGCCATCGCGACGAGGTTCGTCGTCGTCGCGGGGTCGATGCGCCTCGTGGCACGCCGGACGGCCTCCGCCGGAGCGCTGCCGAACTCGTTCCCATAGAGGCCGCGCGGGCGCCCCTCCCGAGGGTTGGGATCCGTGGCGACGTGACAGCGCCGCTCGACCCCCGCCACCAGGACCGGGGTCGGCCGGCCCCTCTCGACGGTCAGGGTATTCGCCCCCTCCGCCTGCAAAGCCTCTCGGAGGGAGCCGAGGATCGGGTGCTCCGCGACCTGGATCTCGTCCTGCGCGAAGAGAGGGCCACCGTAGGCGACGAAGAGATGAGGATCGGCGAAGTTCACGTGCCACTCCACCGCCCCCGGTTCCGCGAGGGCCGGACGGTAGTCGTAGAAGCCGTCGTACCGGACCACCCCTTCGGCCCCCCGCTCCGGCGTGAAGCTTTCGGGCAGCGGCATCGCGCCCCACCGCGTGCAGACCACCCCGCCTCCGTGCGACGACCCGGGCGGGCAGGCGATCTCGTGGACGACCCTCTTGTTCGGGTTGCGAAGAACCGGGGGATGCTCTGTGGCGAGGCGCTGCGCCGCGAACTCACGACGTTCCATCGGCTGTTCGGATCTGGTCATTCGCTTTACTCCTCTGCTCCCCGTGCGGACCTTCCCCTTCGCGAAATACGCACCACCGGCGTCCGGCCCGAGAGACGCCGCATCAGACTCTCCTCCCGTGCCGGGCCCTCTCACGGCGGCGAGCAGATCTCTTCTCACCGCACCGGCGACGCGAAGAGCGCTAGAGCGGCCATTCCAATCAGAAAGGCGAAGGGGAGAGGATTCGGCCCTTCTAAGGGGGACGAATTGGCCTACAATCGTCCCCGTGAAGAGTGACAGCCTCAAGTTCGTCCTCCGCGAGTTTGCCGAACGCCCGCTGCCGGCAAGCAAGCCTCGGGACCTCTCCCTCCCGACGGAGAGCGGCAAGGTCATCGGCCTTTCCGGCGTCCGACGCTGTGGCAAGACTTTCCTCTTCTTCGACACCATCAAGCGCCTCGTCGCCGGCGGGGTCGACCGGCGGCGCATCGTCTACCTGAACTTCGAGGACGACCGGCTGCAGCCGCTGGAGCCCGCCGACCTCGACCTCGTCCTCCGTTCGTTGCGCGAGCTCTTCCCCGAGACCGTCTCCGGGCGCCTCTACCTCTTTCTCGACGAGGTCCAGAGCGCGCCGGGATGGGAGCGCTGGGTCCGCCGGATGTGCGACACGGAGGACGTCTCCGTCTTCGTCACCGGCTCTTCCTCGCGCCTCCTCACCCGGGACCTCTCCTCGGCTCTTCGGGGCCGGAGCGTCACGTTCGAAGTCTTCCCTCTTTCCTTCCGCGAGCTCCTCGTCTTCAGGGGGCTCGTCCCCGAGCCCTTCGACGCCCGCGGCGAGAGCCTGGCCCGGGCGGCCCTCGCGGATTACCTCCGGTGGGGCGGGTTCCCGGAGATCGTCCTGGCGGATCCGACCCTTCGACCGCTCATCCTGGAGGAGTACTCCTCCCTGATGCTCCAGCGGGACCTCCTCGAGAGGAGCGGCGTGAGAAACGAGCCGCTCCTCAAGACCCTTCTGCGCCACTGCTTCCGTAACACCGCGATGCTCCTTTCCGTGAGCAAGCTCGCCCGCGACTTCCAGTCGACCGGGCTCTCCTTCTCGAGAAACACCCTCTTCGACTACCTCGCGCTCCTCGAGGACGCCGGCCTCGTCCATCTCCTTCCGACTCACGACGTTTCCGTCCTCAAGCAGGCCCGCAACCCGAAGAAGCTCCACGTCATCGACCCGGGGCTCGTCGCCGCCTTCAAGGCCGGCGCGGACCGGGACGTGGGGCACAAGCTGGAGACGGCCGTCTTCCTCGAATGCCGCCGCCGGAGCCGCGAGTGGCACTACCACGCGGGCGTCCGCGAGGTGGACCTCTGCGACGCCGAGGGCACGCTCTTTCTGAACGTCTGCTGGGACCTCTCGGATCCCGCGACGATGGAGCGCGAGCAGGCCGCAATGGAGGCCGGCGAGAAGCTCCTCCCCGGAGCCCGCGGCCTTCTCCTCTACCACGAGTACTCCTCCGAGGCGCTCGCGCGCTTCCCCCTGGCCCGACCCGCGTGGAAGTGGATGCTGGAGCCGGATCCCCGCGCCGGCCGCTGAGGCGGCAGAGGAGGCGCGGGAATCCCGAGGGCTGCGGCTTGCGCGTCGCCTTTACGGTCTTCTTCGCCGCCTCGTATCTGTCCCAGCCGTCCTGGTCGGCCAGAACCATCTCGACGACGTCGCAGCCAAGGCGACCGAAGGAGGCAAGGAGTTCCGGGAGCACGCGCTCTTCAGCACGGAGCTTCGCCTGCGCGGTAAACAACTGGCTCAGGGCGATGCCGGTGCCGATGACGCCGTGATCGCGCGCCCAGGTGCACAGCATCTCCCCAGAACCGCTGCCGAGGTCGAGTACTCGGGCCCCGGACTCCTGACGCAGCGCCGCGCCGAGGGTGGCCAGCTTCTCTGGTGTGATCGGGTTGTGGATGCGGTGCGCCCCTTCGGTGATGTTGAATATTCGCGGGATGTCCACGGCGAATGGTCTCCTTCCGGGTGGGAGCAGATTCGGTCAGGGCCTGCCGTCCGGCGTCCGTGGCGGAGCGAGTCGTCGACCGCGACCGACAAATGGGATCATGTGACAGCTGACGGCGATCACGTCACCTTTCGGCTCGCAGAGCCGCACGCGCCTTCTGAATGCTCTGGAGCTTCTTGGGCAGACGTGCCTCCGGGCGCTGCTCGGCAGGCTCGTCGTAGCCGATCGCGAGCTCGATTCCCGTGAGCGCTTCGAGCCGTTCCTCGTCCACGACGCGCACGCTCTCGACGTCTTCCGTATGACCGCCCCATCCGTCTACTTCGACTGGAGGATCAGCCGCAGGCCCGTTGAGGACGCGATGTGGGAGAACGCGCGACCGTGACGTACGCCTTCCACGAGGACGTCGTCCTCGCCAAGGCCTCGAAAGTCCGAAAGGCCGTCGCGGCGATTCGGCTCGTCAACGGACCCGAGAACGACGCCGTCCGCGACTGGATCCGAATGGACGCGACGGTGCTGAACCTCCAGAGGTCCGTTGGGGCGCTCCTCGACCCGTCCGCTCGTCAGGTCGCTCCGGTCGATCACAAGCTCGCGCAGAGCGGCAGTCCCGTTTCCCCGGTTCAGGGAAACACCCGCGTCAGTGCCCCCGTCGCCACCAGCGACGAAAACTGCTGCTCGAGCGACGCCGCGAAGGCGGGGTCCCTCACGAGCGCTCCCGCCTCGATGTTCCTCACGTGGGCCGCCTCCGTGAAGTTGGCCGAGGTGACGAGGGCGGTTTGCCCATCGACGACAATGCACTTGGCGTGGATGACGCCGCGCGCTTCTCCCTTCTTCGCGAGGGCTCGCCGGTCGTAGTAGAGCTCGGGCTCGCGCTTCGCCGGCCAGTTCTTCTTGAGGAACTCCCGGAAGTGGTCGCGGGCCACCGCGTCGGGGTCGAAGTCGGTGCCGGGAGGCGGCGGCACGTTCAGGAAGAGGAGCACCCGGAGGTCCCCGATCTCCTCCATTCGCGCCGCGAGAGGCTCGAACACCTCTTTCCCGAGATAGACCGTGTAGCTCGAGATGAGAACCGTCCGGGCTGCGGTCGAGAAAAGCTCCCGCACGACGACGGACGTGTCCCGGCTCTGGCTTCCGGGAGTCTCCGGTCCCGTCCAGACGAGCTCGACCCTGTCCGTGGCCGCCTCTTTCCGCTTTCTCTCCGCGGAGGCCGCAAAGAGGACTTCTGCGATGTGCTCCGGCGGCACGCCCACGCCCTCCAGCCGGCTCAGCTCGGCGACCAGACCCGACAGGTCGACCTTCGGGACGTACCTCGCCAGGCCGCCGACCGAGTAGGGGCCGGAGAGCCTGCCGTCGGCAAGCGCCCGGGCGATCGTCTCGAGCGCCGCGCGCGACGCTCCGCCGAGGACGGTCACAGGTCCTCCTCGCCGAAGAACTCCGGTCCCGGGCCGAGGACCGTCGGGACGACGAGGGCGCGATCGAGGAAGTCGTTCCTGTTCTCGCAGCTCGGCTCGGAGATCAGGAGGCAGCCGTGGCAGGCCGACCCCGAGAGGAATCGCTCCTCCTGGCTGCTGTTCGGACGGTGCATCGCGCAGACCGGGTCGTTCGAGCAGAGCCGGGCCATCTCCAGCGCGCGGCGCAGGTGGAGGTCGAGCCGCCTGCCGACGTCGATCAGGCCGCCCAGCGTCCCCTCCGCGTCGGGGCTCGACGTGTAGAGAAGGATCCCGTACGCGTCGTCGCCCACGTAGATCCGCTCGCGGATCGAACTCGTCGCATAGCCGCAATCGAGCGAGACCGCCGTCAGCAGGAGATGCGAGAGCGAGTGGAGCAGGATGTAGGGGAGACCCGGAAACGGCGCGCTCGGTTTCTTGTGAACCGTCTTCCAGGCCTCGAATCCTCCCGCCAGCTCCTTCTCCCGCGCCTGGACCTCGAGCCGCTTCCGCCAGGCGGAGACCCGCGAGGGGTCGAGCGTCAGGAAGATTCCCTCGCCCCGGTTCTCGACCGCCGGAACCCACTTCACCTCCGACGCCAGCGGCGCCGACCGGACGTCGAGCGAAAGCTCCCCGTCGATGTCGGCCGCCTGCGCCTCGAACCTCGTGAAGCCGATCTGCGCCGACACCTCCCGCAGCCGGTCCACGAGCACGACCCGGTCGATCGCCCGGAGCGGTCCCGTCTCTCTCTTGATCGGAATGCGACGGGCCAGAAAGTCGGCGCCACCGTGGAAGTCCTCGCCGAGCTTCTCCTTCACCGACAGAAGCGTCGCCAGTTCCAGCTCCTTGATCTTCTGGTTCGGGAGATCCCCACCGGCCCGGCGCCTCTCGATCTCCGCGAAGACCTCGTCGTCCGGCAGGCCGTCGAGGGCCGCCTTCACCGAAGGCCGCTTCCGCTCCTTGGCAAGATCCTCGCGGCTCTCCACCAGAGAGAGGAAGTCTTCCCAGAGCTTCGCCACGGCGTCGCGCACGAGCGACCCGCGGTCCGGAAGGGAGATGACGCTGAGGACCTGCGAGAAGTAGGCGTCACTGGCCGAGCGGACGAGCAGCCGGCTGAGCTGCCTCTTTCCGCCTTCTCCGCCGCACTGCTCGCCTCCGTACTTCCCCAGCCAGGGCCGCTTGCCCGGGCACGTGCCGAGGTTCTCCGCGCCGCGCCGCGTGGCCTGCGCCATCGATCGCTCCAGGCCGCAGTCGCATCCGACGATGACGTCCGCCAGGTCTCCGGAGGAGCCCCGCTCCTCCATCCAGATCTGCCGCGCGCAGTCGCCCCGGTACTGGTGAATGAAGCCGCTCCAGTCGATGTCGGACAGGTGACCCAGGACGCAGGCCTGAACGAAGCGGACCGGGATCGCCGGGACTTTCCTCCCGTCCACCTCGTATCGGCCCTTCGTCAGGCTCTCGAGGTGGACGAGCGGCCGCCTCTTCCTCTTGACCTGCACGACGAACCACTCCGGAAACTGGAACGCCGGAACGCCCGTCGGGGCCTTTCTCTCGTCGTCGTCGACGATCGGCGGCCCCTTCAGCGGCACCGGCTTCGCGCGATTCAGCACCGCCGCGACCTTCGTCGAGAGCCTCTCCTCGACGATCGTCGGCATCTCCGCCTGGGGAAACCAGTAGTCGAGCCCGCTGACGACGACCGAGTGGTTCGGCAAGTCGACCATCGAGCCGGGCCCGTAGGTGCGGAGGAGCTGGCTCCGGCGGATTTCCCCCTGGTGCTTCTTCACGCCTCGGCCTCCTCGATCTCGGGGACGGCCCTGTTGTCGAGACGCCTCAGGACCAGGCCGACGCTCGGCTCCACGTCTCTCATGGCGCGCTGCGCCCGGAACTTCCTCATCTCGGGGTAGAGGTCGAGATCGGGGTCGAGCGGGTCGCGGAGGAGCGGGAAGGCGTTCGCCGGGTTGCCGCGCTCCCATTTCTGGTAGGCCACCTTCACGCCCTTTTCCCGCTTCTCGCGCGCGAAGACCGCCCAGCTGTCGAGGATGTCGTCGACGAGGCTCCGGACCCTCTTGCGGAGGGCCTCGAGGTCCTCGTCGCTCTTCGAGGGGTCGTGACCCGACGCTCTCTGCGACATCGCCTCCGCCACGAAGCCCGCGTCCTTGCGGCGCCTCTCCATCGCGGCGGCCCCGGTTGGAGGCTGCAATTCCCGAATGCCATGCCTCGCGAGCGCAACGCAGACGGCCGCGGCCGCCCGGTCGAGCGCCCGCGCCGAGAAGGGCGTCACGCTCGTCGCCTCCACGGCGCGGTAGAAGGTCGCGTGGTACGCCTCGAACCGCTCGTAGTGCGACCGGTCCCGCGGACGGTGAACGTTCTGGAGAGTCACGACGAGGCCAGGCCGGTTGTCGTCGCGCCCGACGCGGCTCGTCGCCTGGATGTACTCCGACGTCGTCTTCGGCTGCCCGAGGACGACCATCAGCCCGAGCCGCGGGATGTCGAGGCCGACGGAGATCATGTTCGTCGCGAGCGCCACGTCGACGTGGTCCTTGTGGTCGTGGGAGAAGGCGAGCCGTTCCCGGGCGCGGGAGACCTTCGACGTCGATTCGCGCGAGGTCAGCTCGACCACCTCCTGCTGGATCTGCCGGTTGCGGAACGGGCCGGCGAGCTCTCCCATCCGCAAACGCTCGCTCCGCTGCGCCGCCCTCGCCGCGACCTCGTCCTCGACGATCCGCCTCGTGCCGCCCAGCTCCCGGAGGCTCGTGAAGTAGCCGAGAAGGCTCATGTACGGGTCCGCAGGGTTCTTCTCCCCGAGGGCCGTCCCGCCCGCCTCGTCATACATGCGCTGCGAGGCCCCGAGAAGCGCGAGATACGCGCGCAGCAGCAGGACCTTCAGGCTCCGCCCCTGGGCGGAGAGCCCGACGTACGTCCGCGGCTCCTTCTCGGAGACCGGCACCGTCCGCGCGAAGAAGGAGTCCCGCCGATCGGGACCAGGGGGAGGAAACACCGCGACCGACGGACGGCCGAACAGCGCCTTCACCTGAGCCTCGGCCCGCCGGATCGTCGCCGTCGACGCGACGATCTTCGGCCTTATCGCCTTGCCGTCGACGAACCGCGTCGCCAGCGTGTCGATCGCGATCTCGTACAGCCCCGCGATCGTCCCGAGCGGCCCGGAGATCAGGTGCAGCTCGTCCTGGATGATCAGGTCCGGCGGCAGAAGCTCCTTCTCCGCCTTCCCGAACAGCCCTCCCACCTCGCCGACCCACGGAAGGCTCGCGAACTTGTCCACCGTGGCGATCAGGAACGCGGGAAGCCTCTGGTAGATCGGCTCGTCCACCGTCAGGATCGGCAGGGGACGCCGGCCCGTGAAGTCGCAGTCGCGGTTCATGCAGACGACCCGCAGGTCGGTCGGGCGGTCCGCGTTGGGGAGAAGCGAGAACGACTGCGGCAGGAAAGGCTCGCCGCACCAGGGGCAGCTCTCGAGCGGAATCGGCGGCGGATACCGCTTGCTGTCTTTCTTGTAGCGAAGCGTCTTCGACCTCGCCGTGTTCTCGTCGCCGTCGGCCTTCGAGCCCATCCGGTTCGGCGTCGCCGCACGCCCCACCCAGAGTCCGACCTCGAACGGCCATTCCCCGAGCTCGGCGGTGTTCGTCTCCCGCTCCAGCTCCAGCGCACAGACGAGCGCTGCCACGCGACCAAGCTGGTCGAGCGTCAGGAGCCGGAGCGTGTACCTCATCAGGACCGAGACCCCGGCCGACGAGGCGCCCGGGTTGCGGAGGCGGCGAAGGACCATCGTGAAGGCCGCGAGCCCCAGGTAGGCTTCCGTCTTTCCCCCGCCCGTCGGGAAGAAGAGAAGGTCGACCGCGCTGCGGTCCGCCGACTTCGGGTCCACCACGCTCCGCAGGTTCATCAGGAGGAACGCGAGCTGGAACGGGTACCACGCCGGAGCGCGCGTGGCCTCGGGCCGCACCTTCAGCAGCATCGCCTGGCGGCGTCGCGCCGCCCGGGCCATCACCCGGTTCGCCACCTGGAACGCCTGGAGAACCTGCGGGTCGTCCAGAAGGCCGATTCCCGTCGTGATCCGGCCGCAGGCGAGCGCGGCGTCGTTCAGCAGGAACTGCGCGGTCTCGGCGCGCCGCCCCGCGAAGACCTCGTCCCGCTGCTCACCGATCCACTCCGCGTAGCGAAGCGGAAAGGGAGCCAGCGCCGCCTTCAGCTCGTCCGGCCCCTTCATCGCGGCCAGCGCTTCCATCCCGAGCTCGACGCCCGGCATCAGGGTCGGCTCCACCTTCTCCACCGCCGCGCGCGGCACCCATTCCGTGGAGACCTCCCGGCACCCGCCGTCGCTTCCGAAGAGGGTCCGGGCCGAGACGCCGTGCCCCACCACGTACTCGACGACGTCGCGGTACTGCAGGTCGGCGACGCGCTCGTCCCAGTCTTCCGCTTCGAGGCCCGTCGTGTTCGGCCGCGCGACGAACGGCTGCGGCGCCCGCACCGTCAGGCGAACCTGGAAGGCCATCGCCTCGTCCTTCCGTTCGTCGGGGGCGGGCTTGCGGTAGTTCACGACGAAGACCGAGACGCTTCGCGTTCCGGCCGCGAGTCCCAGCCTCTCCATCCCGTCCGCAGGCCGGGCGGTGACGACCAGCTTCAGCCCGCCCGAATCGGGAAGGTCGAGCGGAAGGGGCCTGGCTCCGTTGCCCGTGACGGCCACCCGGAGAACCGACCTCTTCGGCTCCCTCTTCCACGTGTCGCCGACTCGTTTCGCCGCGGCTTCGCCCTCAACCGCGGGGAGGCTGTAGTCCCCCCACGTCACCTCTGCCTCGAGCTCCTCGAGCCCCGGAGGAGTCAGGACGCTGAGTCCGATCGACGAAGGGAGGAACGCCTTGCGCGCCGATGCCCGGTCGGGCGCGTCGGAGTCGTCCGCCCCCATCTCCTCGCCGGCCGCGAACAGCTCCTCGTTGCTCGTCTCGTCGCACTTCTGCTCGTCCGACGCTTCGAAGGGCACCAGGAACCCGCCGATGTACCAGCGCGACGGCTCGTCCGGCAGCTCCTCGCGCTCGTGAACGCTCCCCGGCTCCGGGCCGGTGAGGTCGAGCCGCAGGGCTTGAATCAGCTCGTCCCGGACTTCTGCGGATTTCATCGCGGTCCTCTCCAGTGCAGGGGAGCTCCACATTGCCGAACGTGACGAAGGGTGACGAGTATCAAACCGCTCTGGAGGGTGTTCGCAGCGATCCGGACATCGATCTCTCCGCGGCACTCCTTCCAATCTCATGATACCCACGCTCGAGGGCTGTCTCGGGACCGTGAGGCGCGAAGTGACAGAATCCGCCTTTCGGAAGCAGCCTCGGGCGTCAGGCTGTCCGTCCGTGGCGGAGTGCGACGTCGAGAGACCCGAATGATGAGAACGGCTCCCGAGCTCCCGGAAGAGACCCTGCGCCAGTGGCAGGACGCCGTCGACCTCGTCGTGCGCCTGGCTGGTGTGCGCGCCGGCCTCGTCATGAGGACGGTCGACGACGACATAGAGGTCCTGGTCCGCGGCGAGACCCCTGGCAACCCGTATCACGTTGGAGAAAGGGAACGGCTCGATGGCTCCGGCCTCTACTGCGAGACGGTCCTGCGCAGCCAGGAGAAGCTCCTCGTCTCCAACGCCCTCGAGTCCCAGAGGTGGAGGAGCAATCCGGACGTCCGGCACGGCTTGATCTCCTACCTGGGCTTCCCGATCCGGCTTCCCGACGGCAGGCCCTTCGGGACAATCTGCCTTCTCGACGACAGGGAGAACTCCTATTCCCGCGACGTCGAGATGGTCCTCGAGAAGATGCGCGACCTGATCGAGGGCCACCTGCGCCTCCTGGCGGACAACTCGCGGCAGCGGCTCTTCGCCAGCGAGTCGCTCCTGCGCCGGATCCTCGACAACGTGCCGACGAGCGTCGCGTGCTGCTCGGCCGACTCCGAGGGGAGGCTGTTCTACCTCAACGAACAGTTCATGCGGACGTTCGGCTACACGCAGGCCGACCTCCCGACCATGGATCGGTGGTTCGAGCTCGTCTATCCCGACGACGCGTACCGGGCGATCCGGCGCGCGTCCTGGCGGGCCACCTTAGAGGGGCTGCTGCAGCAGAAGGGTGCGGCCGAGCGCAAGGAGTTCCAGGTCACGTGCAAGGACGGCCGGGTGCTCGACGTCCTCATCGGCGCCGTCGTCATCGAAGACATGGTGCTGGCCTCCTTCGTCGACGTCACCGAGGGCAAACGGCACGAGAGGGAGATCGTGCAGGCTCACGAAGCTCTCGTCGCCGCCAACGCCGAGCTCGGGCGTCTCGCCACTACCGACCCCCTCACCGGCGCCGCGAACCGGCGGCACTTCGACGAGACCCTCGCGCTCCAGGTCGAGCAGGCGCGACGCTACGGCGAGCCGCTCTCCCTCGTCCTCCTCGACCTCGACCACTTCAAGGCGATCAACGACGAATACGGCCACGCGCGCGGAGACGAGGTCCTCTCCGAGGTGAGCCACCGGCTCCAGGAGAGCCTGCGGGTGACGGACCGGCTCGCCCGCTGGGGAGGCGAGGAGTTTGCGGCGCTCCTGCCGCACTGTGACGCCGCCGCCGCCCTCGCCACGGCGGAGAAGCTCCGCGCCGTCGTCTCGGCGCCATCACCTTCCGGAGCCTGGACGGTCACGGCCAGCTTCGGCGTCGCCCAGCTGCGGCCGGGTGAGGGGCCCGAGGAGCTGATGAAGCGGGCCGACGCGGCGCTCTACGACGCCAAGGCGGCGGGCCGCAACGCGGTGCGGGCGCGCTGAGGCGCCGGGGCGCTGCGGCGGCCCCGAAGAGCCGCACGTCCGGGCGACGCAGACGAGCGAGTGGCGTTACATGAGCCAGCCTCTGCGGGCCGCATGGTGGGCCAGGAAGATGAGGCCGATCGAGATGACGAGGACGAGGCCCTGCAGAACGAACGGAACGGGATCAGCGATCCAGCCGGCACCCGCGACGATGAAGATGCCGATGTCCTGAAGGACGACACCGAGGAGAGACGCATACAACAGAAAGATGGAAGCGCGCTTGCGGAGAAGGAGTGCCAGACAGCCGAGGGTGCCGCCTACGACGGCGACGAGGCTGGCGGCGACAGACCAGAGCGGACGCGCCGCGTAGAGCGCCTGCTGCTGCGCGGGGAGCGCGGCGATGTCCGCGGCCGAAAGCCGGAGGTCTGCCAGGACGGCCAGAAGCCCAAGGACGTTCCAGACAAGGGCGATGGCAATGACGACGGTGAACCAGGTGGGACGTCTGTTCATGGGGGAAATACTAGCGCGCGAGACGAGTCGAGGTGGGGAGGCCGCGAGCGTCGCGCCGGTGAGCCGCGTCGGCGGCAGCGGTGAGGTCATCGTCCGAGGGTGCCGGGTAGGACACCTGAGTCGCTTCCCGGAGAAGCACTGCCAAGACCTCCCGCTTGTCCAAGTGATCCTCAAAGGAGATCCGGCCGATGCACGTAAGTCCTCGCCCGCTTCGGGACTCACTGAAAGTAGCCGTTGACGTCAACTATCACGTGGACAGCGAACCAGGAATCGTTCTTGATCTTGATGGTCCGGTGCCCCGAACCGTCCACTACGGTCGAAAGGAACAGGATCGCATTGTTCGCGCGAGTCTTGCCGGCGGTGAAGCTCACGACGCTCGAAATCGGGAGGACCCCATTGCCGGGGAACACCTTCAACTCCCCTGCGGCACCCGGCGACGGGACAGTGACGTTCGCGGAGACCGCCGCACTCGTGTCGGGGACGTTACACGTACCCGCACCCGTAGCGGTGATCGAGAAAATCCGGACCTCGCCAGCCGCAAGCGCCGGTCCGCTTTGAGGCCCACCCGGCATATTCCGGGTCTCGACCACACGGCACGGGGCCAGGGCGAAGAAGTGCGTACCAGCCGCGGGCGGAACGTAGAAATAGCTGGCCACGATAGGTCCGGATTGTTCTCCCGGGTTCGTCACGACGACGTCGTATGTCCCGGTGACGTGCGCCCCGGTCGTCGCGGTCAGCGTCGTTGGGCTGACGAATGTGACGCCAGTGGCGGCGACCCCGCCGATCGTTACGATCGGCGTGGCGACGAAGCCCGTGCCGGTGATCGTCACGCTTGTTCCGCCCGCCGTCGGGCCGTAGTCCGGGTTGATCGTCGAGTAGGTGTAGCCGCTCCGGAGGGTCGCTGTCTGCCGGTCGGGGTTCATGACGACGACATCGACCGCGCCGACGCTCGAGGCGGAAGGGGTCGTGACGGTCAGCTGGGTCGAGGCGTTGAAAACGACGGAGGCCGCGGGCTTCGAGCTCGGCGTCCCGAAGACGTCGTTGGACGGAAGCTCGACGAAGGCGACCTTTGTCCCGTTCACGAAGTCATACACGAAGCCCGTCCCGGTGATGGTCAGCGACGTGCCGCCCGCGAGCGAGCCCGACGCGGGGGACACGCTCGTGATGGTCGGCGCCGGCGGGACGACCCCGCCGCTGAGGGCGGCGAGGCACGACGCGTTGGCGACCTCGGTCAGGACGGAATCGCGGACCCCGGACGGGTCGGCGGGGTCATCGGTGATGGAGCGGTTGTGAAAGACGAGAGCGCGGGGGCTGCACCCGATGAGGTGGCAGTAGCTCATGAGCGTGCCGTTCGTCGTCACGCCATTGAAGACCTGCGACCCCGGACACCCCGTGGCTGTCGTACAGCCGCGCTCCGGCGCGACGCAGGTGTCGATGGGCGGGTTGCCGTAGTAGCAGTCGTGCGTGTGGAAAGCGCCGAAGTTGTGCCCCACCTCGTGGGCGAGGATCCCGAGGTCCCACGTGAAGCCGGACGAGCTCGTGAAGAGCTCGTTGATGCTGTAGCCGCCCCCTTCCCAGGCACAGAGCGTACCGACATAGGCGATCCCCGACCCGGAGCCGGGGCTTCCCTGCTTGCCGGAGAGAAGCGCCGCCAGCGCCCGGCGGACGACGGTCGCCGGGTAATGGGCGTCCCAGTAGGCCCCGAACTCGCTTAGCTTCGTCCAATCGGCGCTTCCCGTCGCGTCGGTGTACGGGTCGCTCGCCTCTCCGACCCGGAGGATCGTGTAGCCCTGCAGGATCTTCACGCCGTTCCCCTGAACGGCGGCAACGTCCCGTTCGTAGATGACCGACATCCCCGCCACGAGCTGCCCGATGTAGGTCGTGGCGTTCGCCGTGTCGTTCGCGAACCTGAGGTTCAGGTACTCCGCGTCGGTGTCGAAGGCGATGACAGCGCTCTTGCTCAGGGCGTTCGGCGCCAGGCCGGCGACGCCGCGCGATGGGGAGACGGCGGACCTCGCTCGGCGGGAGAGCATCATCGCCCGCCGGTACGGGTCGCCCTCGTCGTCGGGAACACCGCATGCCCACGCGGGCGCTTCTCCCGGTGCCGAGAGCGCGTCGGCCCTCGCGACCCGGGCTGTCCCGTCGCCCGACCCGCCGAAGTCCTCGACGACGACGGTGCCGTGACCTGTCATCGCGAATCCACCGATTCGCCTCGTGTCCGGGTCGAGCCACGCGGCGAGGCGGCCTCCCGCGTCCGGCCCGTCCTCCACGGAACCGCGGAAGAAGATTTGACGAGACCGCGGCGCCTCCCGCTCAACTCCGTTCTCGATGACGACGACCTTCGCGTCCGGCGCGTAGACGTCGAAGCGCGTCAGGACGACCGCCGCCCTTCGGCCTGGCGCGACCGGCCAGCCGGCAAGACGGATGGACTCCTCGGGCGCGAGCGTCTGGAGCGTCGCGACGACGCGCCCGTCGAAGCGCACGAGCTCCATTTCGCCTCTTTCGTCCGGGGCGTCCATGATCTGCCCGAGGGGGGCGGCGTGGAGGACGTCCGGAGCCAGAGGCCCCGACGCGGCCTCGCAAACGACAGGCCCGCCGGCTCCGAGAACCGCCAGGACCAGGAGACGCACGACCCTCATGGAAACCCCTTCCCGCCGCCACGGGCAGCCGGACGCGAGAGCTCGCAGAGTCCAATCTAACCCTGTGGAAGGTCGTTTGCCAGCGAGTCGAGTCACGATCAGCGCGGTCGACGGGCAACTGGGACGGCATCTGGCTCCAGGACTCCTCGGGGGGCAACCCCTTCCGCGCTTCGAAGCCCCTTTCGTCGTCGCGACGAGCCCCCCGATGGTGTGGAACGGCGACCATGCAGAGTTCGCGACCGTCGTCGGGGCGAGGAGCGCCGTCGCCGCCTGTCTTCTTCACCCCTCCTTCGTCGGAAGCGGTCTTTCGTTGTCTCGATGTATCATGTTGCGCGTGATGCGCAACGGCCCATCTTCAGGCAACGCTCTCCTGCCAGAGGGGCTTCAGATTCTCCGGCGCCGCCTGCCGGAGGGCTGGAAAGCCGGCGACGTCCGAGACGGGCCCAGCCCTTTCGACGCGACGGTTCGTCTGAGGGCGCCGGGCGGAGCCGAAGGCCGGCTGGTTCTCAGAACCATGGCACGCCTCGATCCACGAGGGGTGGTCTCCGTAGCCGCGCTCGCAGAGAAGGCCGCCGCGCGCGGGCCGCTCCTCATCGTGTCTCCCTACCTCAGCCCGAGCACTCGGGAGCGCCTTCGGGAAGCGGAGATCAGCTTCCTCGATCTGACTGGGAATGCGCGCCTGGTCATGTCAAAGCCGGGCCTCTTCATCGAGACTCAGGGGGCATCCGAGGATCCCGATCGGAAGGTCCGGCCAGCCCGTTCCCTTTCCGGTCCGAAGGCCGGGCGAATCGTTCGGGCGCTCATCGACAGGAAGCGGCTCCCCGGGGTCCGCGAACTCGCGGCTGCTACTCGCGTCGACGCGGGTTACGTCTCCCGGGTCCTTTCCCTTCTCGACTCCGAGGCGCTCATCACCCGGGGCGGGCGCGGCCGAATCGAGCGCGTCGACTGGCCCGCTCTCCTTAGGCGCTGGGCGCGGGAAGCTCCCCTGGAGTCGCGCGGCGAAGTGCGCTCCTTCCTCGAGCCTCGAGGCCTCTCCTCTCTCCTCCCTCGGGTCGGCGAGTCCGGCGGCACCTACGCGGTGACCGGCGGCCTCGCCGCCGCGCGCTTCGCTCCCATCGCCCCCGCCAGACTGGCCGTCATCTGGGTACGGTCTTCCGCAACCACCGCTGAGCGCCTGGAACTGCGGCCCGCCGAGTCGGGAGCGAACGTACTCCTCGTCGAGCCCACCGACGATCTCGTGTTCGAGGGCGCGACGGAACACCGCGGAGTCCGATACGCAGCCCCGAGCCAGGTCGCCGCCGACCTCCTCACCAGCCCCGGTCGCGGACCCGCCGAGGGCGAAGCGCTCCTCAAGTGGATGCGCGAGAACGAGGAGGCGTGGCGTGGATGAGCTCTACGTGATGGCGCGCCGGGTCCTGCTCGATGCCCTCGAGGCCCTCGGCGCTCATCGCGACGCGATCATCCTCGTCGGTGCACAGGCGGTGTACCTCCGCGTGGGCGAGGCCGATCTCGCCGTGGCCCCGTACACCACCGATGGAGATCTCGCGATCGACCCCTCCGCCCTCGGCAGGATTCCGCCACTCGAGCGAGAACTCATCGCCGCGGGGTTCATGCCGAAGACGAGCGAATCCGTTGGAGTCTGGATAGCGCGACGCCAGACCAGTATGGCCGTCGAGACGAACGTCCAGATCGACCTGCTCGTCCCGGCATCCGTCAGCCCCGGAAAGGGCCGCCGGGCCGCCCGCCTTCCGGGACACGACTCGCGGGCCGCACGCATCGTGAATGGACTCGAGGGCGCTCTGGTCGATGCCGACGTCCTGCGCGTCGCCGCGCTCGATCCTGACGACGCGCGGCACCTGAACGTCCGAGTCGCCGGCTCCGCCGCGCTGCTCGTCGCGAAGGTCCACAAGATCGCCGATCGGACAGACACCGACCGCCTGAGCGATAAGGACGCGCTGGACGTACTACGCCTGCTCAGAGGCACTCCCACCAATGAACTCGTTCGACGCTTCCGCGGTCTACTCGGCGACGACCGCTCGGCTGCCACCGCGAAGGTGGGGCGCACCCTGTTTGAAGCGCAGTTTGCGAAGAGAACTGGGGTGGGCGTCGAGATGGCTATCCGCTCCGCCGGGCCCCTCGCAGACGCCGACGAAATCGCCGCATCCTGCGAGGTGCTCGCAAAGGACCTCCTCCGGTCGCTCGAAGCCAGAGGACTGTCTCGGTAAGACGACGACTCGCCTGTTAAGGGACCGGGTTCAGGCCGGCGCCGGCAAGCTCGCGGCTGATCGTCGGCCCCGCGGCCGGGCATCGGCGGCAAGCGCAGCGAGATGGGATGAGAAGGCTGGTCTCCCGGGGGAGCCGCTCCTACCCCATCAGCTCGACCCGGTTCTCGACAAGCCCGATCAGCCCCTCCCGCACGCCTCGCTCGAGAACCTCGGCAAGCCAGGTGCGAGCAGTCAGGGCCGCCCTTGCGTCGTACATCCCCGTGACCTCTCTCTCCAGCTCCGCCCTCGCCATGACACCGTTCCGTTCGAGCAGGCACCGGACCGCGAGGAGAAGCTCCCCGGGCGGCAGGTGGACGAAGTCCCTTCGCGCCGAGGCGTCGGCTCCGGGCCGGAGGAACGTGGGCTCGTAGGGAATCGGGAGGAGGAACTCGCCGTCGAAGGTCACCTGCCCCGCGAGCCGCGCGCAGGCTTCGTCGAAGTTCTCGCGGATCCTGTGACCGATCCGATGCGTGCCCCAGGCGTTGGCGACCAGACGGAACGCCCGCTCACGAGCGATCCCGTTCTCCTCGATCGCCAGCTGCCGGAAGGTCGAGGCGAGCTCCGGCTGTGAGGCCTCGTGCGGCTGAGAGGCCAGGAGGAGCCGGGAGAGAACTGAATCATCCAGCCGTGTCCCTCAAGCACCGACTGCCGGAGCCGGTCGCGGTCGCGCACGGTCGCGGCCGAGTGGTACGTCGCTCCGTCGCACTCGACTCCCAGGGCGAACCGACCAGGGCGCGCTGGGTCGCGAACGCCCATGTCGACCCGGAAGCCGCTGCAGCCGACCTGCAGCTCGACGTCGAACCCCTTCTCCCTGAGGAAGGCCGCGACAGTCTCCTCGAGGGGCGAGTCCGCTTCTCCGGAGCCGACGTTCGAGGTCTCCAGGGCGTCCTGCCCGCGCTCGGCGAACTCGAGGAACTTCTGGAGCTGCAGGACCCCGGGCGGGGAGGTGCCGGCCACCTGCAGCTCGGAGTACCGGAAGCTCGCGACGGCCGTCGGCCGCCGCTTCGCGCGGGTGATCGCGACGTTCAGACGGCGCTCCCCTCCGGCGCGGTTCAGGGGACCGAAGCCCGAGGTCAGGATTCCCCTGGCGTCCTTGCCGTATCCGATCCCCAGGATGATGTGGTCCCTCTCGTCTCCCTGGACGTTCTCGAGGTTCTTGACGAAGAAGCGCTCGTCTCCCTCCTGCATGTAGAAGTCTTCGAGGTCGGGCTCCTTGCGGATCCGCTCCTGCAGCACGTCGTCCACGCGGTCCATCTGGGCCTGCGAGAGCGTCACGACGCCGAGGGATTCTTCGGGGCGGCTCCTCCAGTGCTCCACGACGAGCTCCGCGATTCTTCGAGCCTCGCGGGCGTTCGTCCGGGACTTGCCGCGGTCGTAGACGCCGTCGGGCACGGGCACCCACCGGACGCCCATCTCGCTCTCGGTGTCGTTGGCGGTCGGGAAGGTGACCAGCCGGCTTTCGAAAAGCCTCGCGTTCGAGAAGGCGATCAACCCCTCGTGGCGACGCCGGTAGTGCCAGCGGAGCATCTTCTGCCGCAGGACCGTGGAGCAGGCGGCGAGGACGCTTTCGTAGTCCGGCTGTTCCGTCGAATCATCCTCCTCCTCATCGCCGTCACTGTCGTCGACCTGGCTCGCCTGAAAGAAGGACGTCGGGGGCAGCTGCTTCTCGTCTCCGGCAACGACGAGCTGGTTCCCCCGCATGACAGCGCCGATGGCGTCCTCGGTGAAGATCTGCGACGCCTCGTCGAAAACGACCAGGTCGAAGTGGATCGGCGGGTTGTTGAGGAACTGGGCCACGGAGAGCGGCGACATCAGGAGACACGGCATGAGTCTCGGAATGACCGTGTAGGTCTGGGCGAAGAGCTTGCGCGGCGGGATGTGCTTCCAGTGCTTCGCGCCTCCCCGATCTCCCCCGCCCCTCCGCCGCCGCGCGCAGTGCGGCGGCGGCGGACTCCTTCGCGAGGCGCTGGGGCTCTTCACTAACCCGGCGTCTGCCTCCCCCCGCGGCTCGTCACAGTTTCATCTCTCAGGCACGCCTCTTCCAGAGCCAGCTCGACGGCTCCCAGGTTCCGCACTCGGCGGACTCGAGTACGGGATTGAGGAAGGTCTCCGCGGCTCCCGTCACTTCCAGAAGGGTCTTCCAGGCCAGGTCGTCGTTCTCGGCCATGGTTGCGTACGGAGCCGCCCAGAACTCGGGAGGCGGCGGAAACCTCGTCGGAACCGAGTGCGTCCCGCGGAACTCGAAGGTCAGTTCGATTGCCCGACGGAGGGCGGCCCCTTCGATCGGGCCGGTCGTCGCCAGCAGAGCCAGGTCAGGGAGATCTCGAACCCGTGAGTTCGGCCTCGGTCGGGGCATCGTGAACGCGTGGAGCTTCTCGGCGATGTGGGAGACGACGGGATAGAGCCGCAGCGACAGAGGGGCTATGCCCGCGAAAGCGAGGATGTCGTCGGTCACGACGACATCCGGTTCGCCCACGAGCGGGTCACCGAAGGCGACGTCGACGCCGAACGGCCGACTGTAGATCATGCCCGCGAGCCGACACTCCGTGCGATAGCGGAAGCCGTCGTAGCGCATCCCTTCGTTCTGGATCTCGGGGTGGTCCGCGTCCGGCTGGACCTCGAACAGCATGTGGTCGCCGAGGTCTAGGCGGCCCGCTTCCTGGAGCATTTCCAGCACGTCGTCGGACGAGCCCATCAGGCGAAGGTCTATATCCTTGGTGGTCCGCGCCCGGGCGAGCCGAAGCTCGAGGACGAGCCCGCCCTTGAGCGTGACGGCGTCGCCAGCGACTCGAGCCAGCCGGGCGAGGAAGCGATCGAAGACGAGCAACTGGCGGCGCCGGGCGAAGTCGACGCCGGTGGCCGACGAGGATCTGAGCCGTTGCTCGAGGGCCTGCTTGAAGGCCAGAGGCGTAGCGTACAGGCGAGCGGTCATCGCGCGGCACCCGTCCGACTCTGGCTTCCAGCCGCGGTAAGAAGTCGAGCTTCATCCTTCGCGGAAACAATCCCGCGCCGACGCGCCTGGAGGATCCCTTGTCGCACGAGGTCGGAGGCGACGTCGGCCTCGATGCAGTCTCGAAGGGTCCGGCGTGGCGCTGTGACCGGCACCGCCGAGTAGCTGGCGCGGTCACCGTCGCCGACGTCGGCGAAGTGAAGCAGGAGGCCGGCTGGAACTCGGAGCCGACGCCGGCGCCAGCTCGAGGGCACCGTCATGTGGACCTTTCCGGGAAGCGCGTCGGAGAGATCGTGGAGCGCGAGGGCCGTCTCATGGGAAAACACCCCGACCTGCCCGGCCCAGAGCCAGAGAACGATGAGGTCCTCGTGCTCGCTGGCCGGGAAGTGGACGACGCGGTATACCCCGCGTCGCACGCGGACCATCTTCCCCGTGGCCAGGTACTTGTGGGAGGAGTGGACGCGAATAGCCCGACCGGGCGGCCTGGGCCGTCGTGAAGTAGCCGCTCTGGGCCTGCGCGACAGCGAAGAGCCGATCCCAATCCGGCTGGTTCCGTGCTTTCGGGGCTTCGGTACCCATGGCGCACGAATGTTAACCCACGGTTAACGTTCGCGCAGACATAAGGGACCGCTCACCACTTCGCCCGGAGCCGCTCGATGCTCTGGGCTGCGATCTCGCGGTTCGAGCAGATGCAGAGGACGTCGATCCGCGGCGAACGAGAGGGACTACTCCATACGCCTTCGGCACGCCTCGAGTCATCTCGCCAGGTCGCATCGGGCAGGCGTTGTCCCCCCCGGCGCCAGGTCCATCCGCAGCTCCGCCGCCATCCGCGCCAAATCCTCCCCCGGCATGACCGTCAGCAGGTACTCCATCAGCTCCTCCTGTCTGGGCTGGCCAAAGACCATCCGGTAGACCGCCAGCGACCGCCGCAGAGCCGTGAGCTTTGCGCGGTCTCTGCTGAGGGGCGAGGCGAGGACGTGGCGTTCGATCTGGGCTCCTCCTTCTATCGGGAAGAGCCAGAAGGGGACGAGGTCGGAGGAGTCGGCGGGCCGGTCGGAGACGGCTTTCGCGAACATGGCGGCCCAGGGGTCGGGGCCGTTCGTCGCCGCGTCGCGGTGCATTCGCGCGAGGTTCTTGCGGACGGCGTGGCCCTTGTAGCGGTGGACCCGCCCTTCGCGCTGCTCGAGGTCGACGGGGTTCGAGGGGAGGTTCCAGTGGACGACCGCGTGGCAGTAGGGGTGGAAGTCGAGGCCTTCCTGCCCGACGGAAGTCGACACGAGGACGAAGGGCCAGAAGGGGGAGTTGAAGGCGGCGCGGACGTTCCCGGCGCGCGTCCGGGCGTTCGAGTCGTCGCTCTTCTCGTCGCCAAACCGCACGGCGAAGCGCATTCGCATTCGCATGACGGGAACAGGCATGCCCCAGGTCAGGCCGCTCTCGCTCGGGCGAATGTCGTCGACGCCGACGTTCGAGGTGCGGAGAGCGAGGACCGCGGCCGCCTTGTCGGCGATGACCTCCGAGATGCGGGCGGGGGGCGCGTCGGGAAGGCCGAGGTCGTCCTTCAGGATGTGGGTGTACTCGTCGAGGGTCGCCTGGAGGTTTCCGGCGAGGGCGTATTCGAGGGCGCGGCGCCAGTAGGGCTCTTCGCCGTTGATCGAGCGAATGAGCGCCATCGCTTCCGGCTGGTTGAAGAGCGTCAGGAAGGCCCGCCCACTCGTCCGCGAGGTCGTCGCGCCTCCACCAGCGCCGGGTGCCGGTTCGGTCGGCGGCGAGGTCGAGGAGAATCGGACCGGCCCAGTACCAGGCCTCGTCCTCGGCGGCGCCGGCGAGGGGATCGACGGGAACCGAGAGCCGGCCCAGCCTCTCGGCAACGATATGCTCGGCCGCATCGAGCACCTCCGCCGAGGTGCGCCGCCCGTTCGCCGATCCGAGCGTCAGCGGGTCGACCATCTCCGCGAGGGCCACCGACGGGTAGATCAGCGGGAAAAGCGACATCCCCGTGAGGCGCCCGTCCGAGCGGGCGAAGCGCAGGAGGGGCCGCCGCCGCTTCCGCGCTTCCGGGGTGTTCACAGCAGTGGGCTGGAGCGCGAGGATCATCCGGCGCTCGGCCTCGTAGCTCAGGAGAGTCGCCACCGCCTTCGGGACGACCTTCCAGCAGGAAAAGACGAGCCTCTTCGTCAGCTCCGCGGCGGCGGGGTCGGAGAACGGGCCCTCGGGCGGGTCGTAGTAGGGGAGCGTGGGAGGGAGCCAGAGGAGCCGCCACGCCCCGCGGCCCACCGTCTCGTCCGACAGGTGCCGGAGCCGGGCGTTGCCCGGGTCGACCTTTCGGTACGCGGCGATGGCGTCGCCGTCGAGCAGGAGGTCCGGGTGGGCGCGGAAGAGCTTCGCCAGCTTCGGCCGAAGGTCGGACGAGTGGACCGGGGTCGCCGGGGGCGGAACCTGCCGGAGCATCCCGCAGCGCGACTCGTCCATCGCCAGCCGCTCGGTCCGGCACATCACCTTGCGCAGCCGTTCCTCGATCTCCGTCTTGAGGGCGGCGAGGCGACCGGCAGACCCGGGGCGCATCCGGAGAAGCTCGCGGCGGAACTCCTTCAGCAGCTGCTGCAGCTCGGCGGCCTTCGCCTCGTCGTTCGAAAGGAACCGGTAGGTCCGGACGAAGTCCTGGTAGTGGTCCTCGCCTCCGTCCTCGTCGCTCAGGGTGAGCATCTTGTAGGGCGTGGCGGAAAGGAGGAGGACCCGCGCGTCGCCCCACTCGAAGAGGTTCCGGGCGAGCATCGCCGCGTCGTCCTCGCCGTCGAGGAGGTCGCGGAACCGCTGGAACTCGTCGAGGATAATCAGGTCGGGCTCGAGAGCTTCGAGACAGGCGGTGGAACCCCGCCGCCGACGCGTTTCCCTGAAGCAGGTTCTTCGGACCGGTGCGGTCCGGGAGGCTCCAGACTTCGCGGAGCATCCAGTAGAGCATCACCCGCTCTTCCACCGTCCCGAGGCTGCTCCGGAGGTTGAACGAGGTGCCCGGCGTGAAGGTGACGAAGTTGAGCGTCCGGTCCTTCAGGTCGTGGACCATCTTCGGCAGGAGCGTGATCCGCGACGCCAGGGGAACCGTCGCCTCCGGTGTCACGTTCAGGCGCTCGATGTTCTGGCGCGCGATGTCGAGGTTCGAGCAGATGTAGAGGACGTCGATCCGCGGTACGCCCGTGGCCCGCAGGTGCTCGATCGTCTTCGCGACGACCCCCTTGGCGACCATCGTCTTGCCGAGGCCTACCTCGTCGGCCAGGAGGAAGCGGCGGGTCGGGTCGGCGTCGGTGTACATCCGCCGGAAGACGTAGTCCACCGAGGTCCGCTGGAAGTCCTTCAGGCCGGCCATCACCTTCGCGACGTTCGCCTTCGGGTCGCTCATGGGCGCAGCGCCTCGCGGGCCGCGACCGCGGCGTCCCACAGGTCGAGAAGCCCTTCCGGAAGGCGCTCTGCGGCGTCCGGCCCCGATCGAAGGTCCTGGATGATCGCCGCCAGCGCGTCGAGCCGCTCCGGCGTCCGGTGAACCGCCCTCACGATCTGCTCGAAGAGGCCGGCCGCGTTCCCGCCGAAGGCCCCCTCCTTCCAGCGCTCGCCTCCGGGTGAGCCGAGTCCTTCGTCCCCGGGAACGTCGCCGTCCAGCGAGAGCATCAGGAGGATGAAGCGGACCACCGCCGCGCCGTCACGCAGGATGCGCCGGACGATCCGCTGGCTCCTGTCTGCCGGCGCCCCCTCGAGCGGGACGTTCACGACGACTCGGCACGAGCGCTCTCCGTCGGGCGTCGCCGTCGTCACGTCGAACGCGAAGAACGACGTCAGCCCGTCGATGCCGAACGGGACGAACTCCACCCAGGCTCCGGCCGCCGGCAGAGGCTGCCCGAACGCCGCCGAGGTCGAGATGGGGCGGCAGCGGACCGTGACTCCGGCGGGGAGCCCCGGGTCGGCCTTCATCGTGAGGCGAACGCTCAGCTCCCCCTTTTCGTCGAGAGGGCTCGCCTGGGCACGGAGGCCGGCCAGGGCGACCGCGCGCCGGGCCGCGTCGAGCCGCTCCTCCGCGGCGTCGGCCTTGGGCGCGATCCACGTCTCGGAGGCTGGAACGGACGAGCAGATTCCCGAACGTCGTCGCTCCCTGCCGAAGGCCGAGCATCGAGTCGACGCCGCAGAGGCTCTTCTTACCGCGGAGGTTCACGAGGAACTCCACGTTCTTCCCGAAGGCTGCCTCCGTGGCATTCGCCGAGCCTGTCCAGACCGAGGCGTTCCACCCCTGGTCGAAGACGAAGACCTTCGCCGGTGGGGACCCGTTCCGGTCGAGCAGATCCGGGTCACTCTCGATAGCGCCAGGGCTCTGGTACTCGGCTCGTAAACGCCCGGCAAACCGCGTTCCGCGTCGAGTGACGGGGGCGTCGCCGGGGAGCCGAGTGGATTGGGACCGCCGAGATCAGCAGCTACAAGGCGGCGGGGGACGACGGCGGAGGCGGCGATCTCGGGGAAGGTAGTCCTCCATCCGGCCGGTGTGAGCTGCTTGACCTGCCGTGCGGGTGCGAGGCAAGGCGCGGAAGGACGTCCCTGATGTACGCGAAGGGGTCCAGGCGCAACCGGCGGCAGCTTTCGACGATCGAATAGAGAACGGCCGCGCGGCGTCCGCCCGCCTCGCTCCCGGTGAAGAGCCAGTTCTTGCGCCTGACGGCCACGCCGCGCAGGAGCGTTCCGTGGCGTTGTTGTCGATGGCCAGGCGCCCATCCTCGAGATAGCGCTGCAGGGCTGCCCACTGGTTCAGGGCGTAGGTGACGGCCTGACCCATCGGGCTCTTCGGTAGCACGTCGGCCCGTGCCTGAAGCAGCCGTTCGTGGATTCTCGCCAGAAGTGGTCGTGACCTCTCGTCCCTCAGCGCCTCTCCGTCGGCTGTAAGCCCTTTCGCTTCGGCTTCCACTGCGTACAACGCCGCGATCATCCCGAGCAGCGGATCGGCGCGCTTCGGGTCGGTCGTCCTCGCCTCGAAGATCTTGCGTCGTACATGCGCCCAGCACGCCACTTCCAGGACCTTGCCGCGGGCGAAGACGACGTCATAGCCGGCGTAGGCATCGACCTGGAGATACCCCTGGTATCCATCGAGAAAGCGCTGCGGCCCTTCTCGGCCCCCGCCCCTCGGTGAAATCGAAGACGACCTCGTCGTGCAGCCCTCCGTAGCACCAGAGGTATCCCGCATAGCTTCCTCGGGCCCACCGAGCACCCGGACCTTCGTGTCGTCGGACTGGACGATCGGGCCCTTCAGGATCTTCTTCTTCATCGCTTCGATGACGGACGAAAAGGAATCGGCGATGAAGTCGATCCAGTCGCCGAGGGTGTTGCGGCTGATGACCAGCCCCGAGCGGGCCATGACGCGCTCGAGGCGGTAGAGGGAAGGTGGTCGGCGTACTTGGAGACGGCCACGTAGGCCAGCATCCCGGCCTCGGGCGGCCCCTTGTCCATGACGGCGTCGGGGACGGGGGCGATCACGACGCCCTCGTGGCACTTGGAGCAGGAGTACTTCACGCGCACGGTCTCGACGACCGTGATCCGGGCCGGTTCGTAGTCCAGCGTGAGCTTGACGTCCTCGCCGAAGGGGTCATCTCCCTCTGGCAGCACGAGCAGGCGCGCTCCTGGGCCGGGACCTCGATGACGACGCGGCGGCGCGGGAGATTGGCTGGAAGAGCGCCGCGGCCGTGCCCCTTCTTCTTGCCCCGGCCCCGCGGCTCGCCGGAGTCCGTCTCCACCGGGCCGTCCTCTTCGGGAGCCTTCCCATCCGCCGCACCGGCCGCCGCGTCCTCCACGGCCAGCTGCTCGAAGGCCAGGGCCAGCTGGGACGGGTCGACCTTCTCCGAGCTCTTGCCGAACAGCTTTCGGCAGAGCCAGTCGACGCGGTAGCTTGAGCTTGTCGATCTCCAGCTGCGATTCGCGCAATCTCTGGCGCGAGGATTCGAGCTCGGCCTCCGTGGCATGCAGCTGCGCGTTGGTCAATTCCAGCTGGCTCTGCAGCGCGGTCAGAGAACGATCCGCGCCCGTCGGGTCGCTCGATGTCCTCTCCGCCTGCACGCACACAATGTGGGAGCGACTTCACATCGCGCAAGGGCTCATGCACAAAATCTTGTGCGTGGACGGCGCCTTCTCTACGCGGCTCCCGTCTGCCGAAGCGCTCCAGACCAGGACGCCCCTTCTCCTTGCCGCACGGCGCTTGCGGTAGGTCACGCGCCGAAGGTCCACTCCTTCGAGGATCAGCATCAGCTCACGCGACGGCAGGACGACCGTCGCCTTCTCGGTCTCCTTCGGCCAGCGGAAGGTCCCAGCCTCCAGCCTTTTGAACAGGACCCAGTACCCGTCGCGGTCCCACACCAGAATCTTCAGCCGGTCCCGCCGCCGGTTGGCGAAGACGAACAGGTGCCCCGACAGCGGGTCTTCCCCCAGCGCCTCGCGCACCAGAGCCGACAGACCGTCGATGGCCTTCCTCATGTCCGTGGCTCCGGGCGCCAGGTAGATCCTCACCGCCGGCGGGATCGTCAGCATTCCCTTTCCAGAAGTCCGACGAGCATCGACAGCTCTTCGCGCCCGACCCCGGCGGGGTATCGGATACAGATCCCGCTCGGCAGGGCGATCTCCACAGGTCGGCCGCTCGTCGATGCCGCCGATGCCAGCGAGTACTCGTCCTCGCCACAAGAAGCCACCCGTACCGCGAGAAGACGTGCTCGACCTCGTCGCACCGGCTCGGCTGCGATGTCCTGCGCCCGTCCCGCCGGCTCGATGCCGGCCGGACCCTCCGATTCCGGAGACGGCGGCGTCATCACTCTCCCGCCTGTCCAGATTCCGGAGCCATCGCGAGAAGGTGCTCGGCGCCAGTCCCGCCTTGCTCGCGTACGCAACCCGCGTCAGCCCACTCGCGCTCCAGGTCCGCTGATGCTACGCGCCTCCGCCTCCCACCTGCCTCTTCGTCTCGTGCGTGAACTCGTCGGCACTCGTCACCTCCGTGCCGACAGCATCCATCGCCTGCTACGCCGCCTTCAAGACGCCGTTTACCGGGCGTTTACGCCGATGGAGGCGTCGTTCACGGTCGCCACGATCCGGAACCGCTCGTGAAGCTCGATCGACTCCACGCCGGGGATCCCGGCCGGTTCCACCTGCGTCACGCTCCGCGTCAGGAGGGGGGTAGAGCGAAGAACCCCTTGCGCGCCTTGAAGCCCCCCTTCGTCGTCGCGACGAGCCCACCGACTGTGTGGAACGGCGACCAGGCCGAGTTCGCGACCGTCGTCGGGGCGAAGTGCGCCGCCACCGCCTCGGCCGGGACGCGGTCGGCCCCGGCGTTCCAGGCGTGCGCCACCCACTGCGCCACCGTCGTCTTCCCCGTCCCCGGCGCGCCGGCGAGGAGGACGTGGTGCCCGTCCTTCAGGGAGCCGAGCGCCTCGTCGGCCACCGCCCGGAGCACCTCCCGGAGCGGGGCCGTGCCGGGGAGCGCCGGCGCGGGGGCGGGCTTCGCCGCGGGAGCGTCGTACGGCGCGGGCGACTCGGCGACCGTCTCCCCCGCCAAGCCGCCGAGGCTGGGCTTCCCCTGCTCGAGGTAGTGGAACGCGTCGATGGCGAGGTGCAGGAGCGCCGCCGCGGCCTGCCGGTCGGTCCACCCCCGCCCCTTCGCGACGGCCAGCCCGCCCAGTTCGGGCCGCCCCCTCCACCCGCGCCCGGAACCGCGCCGCCAGCTCGCGCTCGGCCTCGGGATGCTCCGCGAGCAACGGCGCCGTCCACGCCCCCACGGCCTCGCAACTGTCGTATTCCGAGGCGCCGGAGCTCTTCACGAACCCGGCGTACGTCTCCCCGCTGACGCCTTTGTAGTAGGGGTACCGGTCGAGGTTCAGGAAGCCGAAGAGCTCCGCGACGGGGATGTAGTGAGAGCAGTCCTTCTCTTCGCACTTCGTCTCCACCCGGAGGCCGATCCGGTCGGGCCGCTCGCCGTTCGCCCACCTCCGGGCGCGGCCGAGGAGGAGCTTCAGCCTCACCCCGCCGTGGGCGGCCTGCCCGACGTACGGGAGCCACTGCATCTGGTCTCGGCCGGACCTGGGCTCCGCGTGGGAAGACACCAGACGTGCCGCCGAGCGGGCCGCGCCAATCGGTGAACGCGATCTCTGCGGTCAACCCTCGGGGGGACCTCTGGTACGAGGTCTACACGGAGCGGCTGAACCGGGGCAGCTTTCAGCGGCTCCTGAAGAACTTCCTTCGGGGGCGCCGGGATCCGGTACTCCTCGTCCTCGACAAGCGCCCTGGCCACGTGGCTCGAGACGTGGCCGCGTTCGTCCTGTCCCCGCGCTGCGCTGCGGCCCGTGTATCAATGGACCGAGGAGGGGATTCGCGCGCATGTCTTCATCTGCGTCCTGGCGCTGACCGTGGAGCGGGTGATGAGAAGGAAGCTCGTCGGGACGGGGACGTCCGCCCCCGCGGCGCTCGAGAGGCTCGGCCGCATCCGCGCCGGCCGAGCGCGGATCGGGCGAAAGATCGTTCCATTCCTGATGAACGTCGGTAAACCCTCGAAGGAGTGCTACGCCCGTCCCGGCGCGATGGTCCCGAAGGTCCCCGCCGTCGCCGACATCGCAACGGCGACCCTGAAGTATGAGAACCGGCGATTCCAATCCGGCAACCGACGCCGAATCAGAGAGTTGTACTCAACGGCCTGCCGAACTCCGGGACCCTGCAGGGCCACCCCGGTCCTTCTCGCAGCACGATCTACCTTCCCGATCGTCAATCCGCACCGAGCCCCTTCTCGTCTTCGGGGCAGAAACCGCTTCTACGCAAGACTCGGGACTTGACCACCCGCCCTCCGGATACCCTCGCGTCCTGTCCCTCGACCCGGGCGGCATCCAGCCGCCGTTCCGGTCTTCCCCGCTCGAATGAAGCCTCCTATCTTCGAACCCCAGCCGCGCCGCCGAGCTCCACGTCGCGGCCGGAATGGCAGAGCTCAGTCGGCGATGACGACGGTGATGGCCAGGTCCTGACTCGAAACACCGTTGCCGCTCGCCGCCTGCATCTCGTCGCGGATCTTCTGCAGCGCGGCTGCAGAGTTGGTGACCATGCACGTCTTCTTCCCGGTGCCGGGATCCGTCGCCGCCTTTACGTCAGATCCCACGAGGATGCAGCCTTCGGTCTGGCTGGTGTAGTTGCCGATGTGGAGCTGGATTCTCTCGTGATTCGGCACGTTCTTGAGCTCGATGCGCCAGCCTTTGGTGCCGTCGCTGCGGATCGCCGCCGCATACCTGCCGCTCTGGACTCGACTGAGGCCCTGCGCATCGTTAGTCCAGGGCAGCTCGAGGGTGCGCCCGATCTCCTTCCCGTTCACCGACAGGGCGCCTCCGGTAGCGCCGTCGTTGCAGGTCATCAGACGCCTGACCTGGAGCGTGAAGGTGGCGGACCAGGCTGGAACGGCGGACGAGAGGAAAACGATGGCGAGGGCGGGGGCGAGGACCAGGCGTCGTGGATTCCAATGCAACACGGGGTCTCCTTTCATCGATGGCAGTTGGTTATCGGGACACGGTCAGTTGATGTTCAGCGCTTCGAAGCTCGTGGTGCCGCCGAAGGAGATCTCTTGGGTGCGGATGTGGGTGGCCGGCGCTCGACCGTTGGCCCACAGTGCGATCGGGCGCGCCGTCACGCGGACCGAACGGCACCGCGGCTGCCAGGCGTCGGCGCCACGTTCGGCGGCGTACGTGAGGTCGGCGTACCAATCTCCGGGTCGCGCCTCGAGCACGACGATGCGGAGGGAAGAGGGCGCCGACCGTGACGGCGTACAGGTGGCGCTGCCCGCGGTCCACTGCAGGGCAAGCCGCTCCTTCCCGGCCCAGCCGGCGGCAAGCGACCGCAGCTCGGCGAGATCGGCATTCCGGGGAACCTCGAAGAACGGCAACGACAACGTCTCGCGGCGCGCGCCCCCGCGCTCATTGAACACCAGCGTCAGATTCATGAGCGCGTCGCCACAGGCATCGTCGGGCGTCGATGGGCTGAGGTCGAATCGGAAGTAGGCCGCCCGGCCCGCGGGCGGAGTGCGCTCCGCTTCCACCGCGGGCCGCGCCGTCGACACGATGAAGAAGAGCAGGATGACTGCGCCGAGCGCGTTCGCGATCACGTCGAGGCGGCTCAGGCTCAGCGGATCGCCGCCGGTCCGGCGCCAGCGGGGTGAGCTCATGGCAGACAGACCCTCTGAAACGCCGCGGCAGCCGGCAAGCCGGGCTCGGCGGCGATCCGACCGTCCTCGAGCAGGAACACGCGCAGGGCGGTATCCGGCGGCAGGTTCACTTCGGGCGCCGGGGCGAAGTCGCTGGGCCAGCGATTCGCCCCGCAGACGGCGCTTATGGCGATCCGCCGCGAAGCCGCTTGCGGGCCTAGCCGGAACTCGAAGGTCTTGCCGAAGACCGGACCGGTCGGCAGCAGCAGGGTGAAGACGCTCAGCTCCTCCTCCGGCCACGCGGACTGGAAGGCGAGCGCTCGCGGGCGGTCGCCGGAAGGCCCTTCGAGGCCCGGGAACTCGCCGGTCGCTGGCCCTGGCCCATGCACCGCGATCTCGACCTCGAGCAGCCGTGCTCCGCCATAGGCGGAGCCGAAACCGTCCCGAGCGCCGGCCGCTGGATCCTCGCCGGCGTCGGCCTCGATCTCGGACTGGACCGCCTCGCCGGTGCCGCGCGCGCGAGCGCCCGCGAGCAGGAACACGAAGAGCATGGCGCCCAAACCGCAGCTCAACACGTCGAGGAAGCTCAGCGTCAGCGGATTGTCCCCGTGTCGCGAAGCGGGATGTCGGGGGTGCCGGAGCATGGTGCCGTCCCTTCAGGCCAAGCGTCGGTCGTCGAGGAGATCCGACACGTTGGTCTCGATCCGCTCGATCAGGGCCAGCTCGCACTGTGTCTGGCGATCATCCCACCACCCGAGGGCAAGCCCGGCAACGAGCGCGATCAACGTGGTCGTGAACGCGACGCCGAGCTGTGCACCGATCGACGAGATCGCCGCCGCCTGGGCCGCTCCCGTCGGAGCCGCGAAGATGTCGCCGGCGTCGCGCAGCGCGAAGAGGATACCGCGGACCGTGCCGATGAAGCCGATCGCCGGCAGGGCGCGCATCGCCCAGGTGAGCGCCCAGCGACTGCCCAGCTCCCGGTCGCGGAGCTCGTCGAGCCGCTCCTTCATGCTGGCGACCGCTTCATGGCCCTCCTGCTTCTGTTTGAGGCTCTTCGCCGCGAAATCGGCGGCGCGGGCGACCAGCAGGCGCGGCCGCGAATACTTCGGGGTGGCGGCGCGGGTCAGGAGCTTGCCCGCGACCGCCTGGCGGTCGGCAAGGGTCGGCGGCGGCTTTGTCTGCCGCAGGCCATCGACCTCTTGCGACAGCTCGTCGACCTCGTCGCTCTCGATCGCCCGTTCACGGCCGCGTTCCCAGAGCATACATGCCAACCAGAGGGCGATCGCGAGCATCGTGAGCTGCTCGAGGCCGCGAGCGAACGCGACGCGTAGCCCGGCGGTGCGAACCGCCGGGTGGGTCGACAGCGTCGACAGGAAGGTTGCCGCGGCGCGGCGGATGTAGCGCTTCTGCTCCACGATGTCGGGCTGGACAGCTGGCCGAATCTCGACTCCGTAAGCGCGCAAGAGCAGCTCGATGACCGAGTCGGATGTCCGATTGGCTGAGACGAAGTAGGCGACCCGCGGCCACGGTCGGCGCCAGTACATGAGCGTCCCACCCTGCGTGCCGGGGCGATGATCGGCGACGAAGCCCTGGCAGCCCCGTGGCTCGTCCTGCATGCAACCGCGGCCGGCCGCCTCGGCCTCAAGTCGGTCGATGTAGAAGGGGATCCCGGCGAGCGCTCCGGCGGTCATGATGCCGACGGCTTGGTCGCGGGCTGCGGTCTGCTCCCAGAAGCTCTCGTTGGAGCTCGCCTCGTTGCCGAGAGCCTCCACCAAGTTCACAACGAACGAGATGACGGTCGGATCCGGCCTCGCTTCCGTCTGCCCGCGATTCAGGGCGTCAGGCGCGATTTGCAAAAAGAGCGAGGCCGGCTTGCCCGTGAAGCTGGCTTCGAGTTCCTCCGATGTGCCGGGGAGGCGCGTGCCGGACGCTTCGAGCCCTTGGGCGCGGAGGAGGTCGGCCAGCCGAAGGTGCTGCTCGGCAAAGCCGAGCTGACCGCCGCCCGCGCCCTCGAGATGTCGCACCGTGGCAGCGTGCAGCGCAGCGAAGACGCGTTGATCGGCGGCGCCCAGCAGCCAGAGGTAGGTGAACCAGGAGACTATCAGAGTGCCGAGCAGGACGAGGACGGCCCAACGGGAGCTAGGCGAGAAGTTCGTCCTCGCGGCGTCGTTCGTCGAAGAACTTCTACCCCGCCCGCGAGGACGACGAAGGAAACGGCGAAGGCGTTCTATCAGCGTCACGGGTCGGCCCTCCTAGAACGAATGTCATTCCTCGACGTAGTGGAGCAGTCCCAGCGGATTGACTAAGTAGCGACGCTGCCAGTCATCGCCGCCGCGAAGTAGAGTCTCGACGAGATCGGTTACCTGTTTCTGTGCCGTGGCGGGCGGACGCTTGGTCGCGCGTAGAAGGCGAGCGCGGAAAGGCTCGCCGGCGATCACGCCAGCGGCGGGGGCGCGACAGGCTCGACCGCTCGCGCCCTCGTCGCGCACCACGCAGCTGACGTCCTGCAATGCGAAGCTCCAGTCGCGATCGGCAGTGGGCGCTCCCTTTTGCCAGAAGATCAGCCAGCGATCGTCCCGACTAAGCACGGTGGCCCGATCCCAGCCGTGCTTGACGACCTCCGCGCGAAGCGCCCGAGACGCCCGCTCCCCCGCGGTCGCCGGCCACGATCTTCGGGCGGCGATCGCATCCTCCCACGTCACGCCCGGCAGGGTCGACAGCGGCACGCACGCGAGCGCGCCAGCAGCGAGCGAAAGGTACGCTTCGACCGGGCATTCGATCTGACCAGCGCTGCACGCGCCGTCCGAAGTCGTCTTGGCCCACGCCGAACTCGCCGCGAAGACACCTTCGCTGTCGCTGGCCACGGGGAACGACACCAAGCAGGGCTCGTGGGCTGCGCATCGCGTGAAGTAGCGTGGGTCGATCTTCCACGGCGCGAGGAGAGGCGTCCAATACGGCGGAGCACTGAGGGCATCGGGCGGCGGCACTAAACGAATCATGCGTCCGAATCCGAGTTCGCTGAAGAAGAGCAGCGCCGGGAGCTGCGGCGCGGAGAGCGGGCCGGACGAAGCGCAGAAGAATCCCTCGGTGGCGGTGGCGGTGGCGGGCTGATTCGCATCGACCACCACGTCGATCGCCAATTGGGCAAGGAAGGTCTCTGCCGGCACCTGAGTCATTGGCGGGGTGAAGAAGGCTGGCATCGCGGATTCCGGCGGCGGCGGAGGAGGCACTGCGGGAGCAGGAAACGGGGGCGGCGCAGGGCGCCGTACGAAGGGGGCAGCCGCCAGCAAGGCGTCGAGCTGGCGCAGTGCCGAGGCCGCGACCGCTGCCGTTGGAGCGGGCACGCGAGCCTGCAGGAGAGCGAACAGCCCCGGCAGGTCGATCGTGCGGCATTCCGGTTGGTCCGCCGTCGCGACGATGGCCTGCGGGATACCCGACAGGTCGGCGGTGGTCGCGAGGATGTAGAGATCGGTACTGTGAACGGCGGTTTCGGTCGGCCAGAGTCGGCTGAGACCGCCGAGCAGGAACTGCGTGTTCGGGACCCGCGTACGGCGCGCCTCGATCGCGGCGACACAGCTGGCCGGGAAGTAGATTGGGACACCAAGGGCGGTGAACGGCGGCGCCGCCGGATTCGCCCGGTCGCGGCCGGTGACGACCACGGCGCACGGGCGGGCGGCGGGGAGGGCGCACGTACCCGCAACCAGATGCACGGCCGGCTCGCCCGGCAGCGACCAAGGCAAACCTTTGGCGATGGCCCGTTCGCCGGCGAAGTAGGGACCCGCGGGTTCGATCGGCACGGCGGCGGGAAGGGCCTCGCCCCCGGCCGGCGGGGCTGGCGTGGGTGCGGCGCCGGGGTTGTCGTCGGACGCCCGCACGCTCCCCGCCGTCCCGCCGCCGTAGCCGCCCTTACCGCCTTGGCCGCCTCCCTGGCCGTTGCCCCCGTTCCCGCCTTCGCCGTCCTCGCCGTTTCCGCCGCCGTTGTCGGGTCCTTCGCCCTTGTTTCCGCTCGAACCGACGCGGATCGTTAGGTCGCCGCTCAGCAGCTTTTCGAGATCGATGTTGAGATTGCGCAGCGCGTTGAGAATTCGCGAGAGCACCAGATCGGGAGTGAGCTCCTCGGCCGTGGGCACGCGGATGACGAGGTGGATGCCGGCCGCGGTAAATCCGAAGCGGATCGCGTTCGGGCGGACGTGCAGGTCGGCGCCGGCCAGCACGAACTCTCCGACGCGTCCGTCTCCCGCAACGTCTATCGCGAGGTTCTCGACCCTTCCGGACTGGTAGAGCTGCCCGGCGATGCGTCCGCTGAGCCTAGCGACGACGATGTCCACCCGCGCGCCGGCCTCGAAATCGAAGTGCCCGGGCGGAGGCTCCTTCACCCAGGCGATCAGCGCGCGGGTCTCGGACAGTGTGAGCCCGAGGATGCGGAGCCTGGTGCGCGCCTCCGCGCGCGGGATCATTCCCTTGACCTCGAGGAAGGTCGACGCGTCGACGATCGCGGCGAGCGGCCCGGCGGTTCGCGCCTCGACGGTGACAAACGCCTCGCCGAGGTCGAGGCTGCCGACGATCGTGCCGAGGACGATCGAGTCGGCGAGCAGGAGGGAGCCCTCGAGGTCGGCCTTGCCGATGCGCGCGAGGTCCATCGTGAGCGTGGTGTCGAAGCGGATGATGCGGCCGCCGACGCTGCAACCGGCTACGGCGAGCCCGGCTCGGCCGCCGAGGCGGGGGGAACCGTCGAGCGGCAAGACCAGAGTCGGGCGGCAGAGCGACAGGGGCGATCCGGCGATCGGCAGCTCCTCGATCGCGGTGACCTCCAGCGCGGGCGGCAGGTGGAGGCCGTTGCGGTCGAGTCGGACCCGTTGCCCTGGCGGGCATCCGATCCCGATGTCGAGGCCGGGAATCTTGATCGCGAGCACGAAACTCAGCTCGACGTTGCCGTTCAGCGCCGTCAGCCGAGGGTCGGTGATCCCGGTTCCGCTCGCGGAAAGCATCGGCAAGATCCGTCCCGCGAGGGACCCTCGGAGGTAATCGGCCAGGTTGGCGTCGGGCTCGACGCCAACCACCCGCAGCCCGTCGCGTTGCAGACGCAGGTGGACCTTCGCCGGCAGGGGCAGGAGGTCGGCGGCGAACTCCATCTCGCCGCGCAGCTTGACGTCGATGGCGCCCGGCTCAAGTCGCACCGACGGCCGTTCGAGCCTGCGCAGGACCGGCACCCCGGACAGATGATCGAGGCCACGGACGAGAGCGTCCTCGAGCGCCCGTTCCGCGTACTGCCGCAGCGCTTGGTCGAAGCTTGCGTTCTGGCACTCGACGTCGCCGGCGCGCGCCGAGGAAGCGATCGGGATCGAGCAGGTCAGCGGCGGCAAGGAAGCCGCCAGCGGGCTGGCGTCGATCGTCACCAGGAGCTGTAGGCGATCGCCGGCCGGGCGGAGCTCGTCCAAGCGCACGCGGCCGAAGCTGAAGCGGCCCAGCACGTCGCGATCGAGAGCCACCTTGATGCGCTCGAGCACGCCCGATTCGAAACGTGCCTGCGTCACGTCGAGGGCGGGGCCATCGCGAACGATCAGGTTGGTTACGGTGCCCAGAAGCCGGCCGTCGGTCGACCGCAGGTCGACGTCGGCGGTGACGATCTGCGTCGCCTCGTCGCGGCGCGGAAAGCCCGGCCGCGGCACGATGCGCAATCCGAGCAGCGACTTCCCGGGCAGCCAAGTGCGCGCCGCGGTGAGCAGCGCATCGACGGCGTCGGCGCGGAGATTCGCCAATACCTCGCCAGCGATCTTCGTCACTTGCGATCGAACGAAGCCGTTCAGATCGCAGCTCCGCAAGAGCTCGTCGCCGACGCGGCAGTCGGTGAGAGCGATCCGGTCTTCGATGACGAAGCGGGCCGAAGCGCCGGCGCGGCCACCGAGCACGACCGGGGTGATCGAAAGAACTCCCTGAACACCCCGATCGGTGAGCGCGATCCCGCTAATCTCGAGCTCGCGCTCTAGCAGGCTCGAGACCGTGGCGGCGACCTCTCGCGCCGCGCCATCCACGGCCTCTGTCAGGTGCGGCTGCAGGCAGGCGCGAAGGTCGCGAGCGGTCGGTGGAGCCAGCGGACGAAGAGTCCAGGGGACCGCCTCGCGCACCCACGCAAGTCGCAGCGGTACCGCGCAGCGTCCGCCGAAGGCCGCGAGCTCGAGCTGCGCCGTGATCGCATCGCGCGCATCTTCGAAGCGCAGCCCCCCGAGGGTGAGCTCGGCGACGCCTCCCGGCGGGAGAAGGTGCACTCGGCGGTCCGCGAGCTGCGTCATGAGCTCGCGCCGCAGCCGCGCGGTGGCCGCGCCGAAGTCCGCGCCGTCCACGTGGACGCCGCCGCCGTCGAACTGGAGGCGTACGCGGCGCTCGGGTAGGTTCCCGCCGCGCAGGTTGGCGCCGAGGCCGATGCGCGCGGTGAACCCGAGTGAGCGAAGGTCCGAGGGGACTAGCGCTTCCACTCCCTCGACCGCGAGCTCCGCCGGAAGGCCGAGACGATGGAGGCCGGCGCGGAGGGCTCTACCGTCGACGACGACGTTCGGAATCGTGCCGCCGGGACGGGCGGCGATCACGAGCTTCGGGGCCACGTCTTCGCCGGCGGTTACGTTGACACCGGCGGGCAGCGAGACCTGGACCGAGACTACCTCGACTCCGAGGCTGACTTTCTCCTTGAGGACCGCGCGGCGCTGAGCGGCTGGCACCGCCGTGACCACGAGGCCGGGAACCGGCATCATGATCTCCGCTTTGGCGCGGCAGTCCACTGGCCGACCGGCTGCCTTCAGCAGCGCCTCCGCGATCCCGCCGCTCCCGTCGCGCGGTTCGAGGCTCCACCTCAGGACCGGCGCGGTCACGTCCCGACGCTCCTGCGGGACAGGCACGACGCTGAGACCATCGGCCACCGTTGCGACGACGGCATGGACGCGAGCCGCCAGGTTGCGGGCAGTCGCCGCCACGTCGGCGATCGCGTCCACCGCCCTGCGCGCGGCGGCCTCGGCGCTTGCGAGCCGCGCATCGAGTTCTCCCGCCAGCAACCCGAAGCGGCCGGCGGCTTCGCGGTCGGTCTCGAGAATCTTCAACCGCCGTGCCGCCTCATCGAGCCGCTCGAGATTTGCGGCCCGCGCAGGCTGAAACGGGGCGAGGTCTGCCACCGCGTGGTCGAGGTCTTCGATCGCAGCGATCGCCACCGGCGGCAGGAACTGGCCGACTTGGTCGCGCGCGCCGACGAGCAGCCGGGCGATCGCGCGCGCGCGAACCAGTCGTTCGTGCCGATCGATGGCGCAGGCGGTCGCGGTCCGGAGCTCGGCCGCCGGTGTAGCTCGCATCAGGCAGCTCGCGAGCTCAAGGTCGATCTCACCGAGAACCGCGGTCGTGGCAGCGTTCCTGGGCGTCAAGATCAGCTGCCCGGCCCGGCCGCCGAGGTCGGGCAGGTCGAGTGCCTTGGAGGTCGCCGCGACCCTCTCGCCCGGCGTCCCGCTCAGCCCGACCCCTTCGAGACCGGCGATCCGCCGAAGGACACAGGCCTCGAGAAGCCCCTCGTGCCGCGCGGGTGCGCTCGCCGGCTGGGCGGCCGCCGCCGGCTCGTCCCCGCCCATCTGGCTCCACGCTGGCGTGCAATCCACCTTGCGATCCGGCTGCAGCAGCGCGCGATCGATCCACACCCAGCCCTCGGCGGCGGCGATCCCCTCTGCCAGACGGACGACGGCCGCCGCGTCGGTCGCCGACATCTCGGCCGAGGCGCGGATCTCGGCGCCTGAGGCCAGCACGATAAGGGCCAGGACGGCGAGCGGCAAGCTCAGACGACGCGGGCGGTCGGCGGCGACGCTGGCTCTCATCACAGGGACGCCGGCCGCGCAGTCACGGTCTTCACGGTTTCCGCGCCGCTGGTCGATCTCCAATCCGGCGCTGGACCAAGTCCGCGAGGTGACACAGTTCCCTTCGTGTAACTGACCATATCGGAGATTGCTCTTGAATAGGACAGTAGCACGCGCCGCGCAATGAGGCCTACGGACGCTAGCAGGCGCCGGAGCGAGACCCAGTCGACGAAGAACGTGACGATCCGTACCTTGCGGATGAGCTGGTACCAGGGATGGCGGCACTGGAGGATAGGGGATCTCGTTCGGCCGGGGAGACTCGGAACGGCGGTTGGATGCCGCCTGGGTCGAGGGATAGGGCGCGCGAGGGTATCCGGAGGGCGGGGAGGGGACGGCGGAGGGGTGCCGGGGCGGACCTCGGGGGCCTGGGGGGAGGTGGTGAGGTGGAGCGAGAGGGCGGAGGATTGAGGATTGAGCTGGGGGGCCTGAGCACGAGGAGCGCCGCCGCCGCCGCCCGCCGGTCGGTCCACTCCCGCGCCTTCGCGACGGCCAGCCCGCCCAGCTCGGCCTGGAGGGCCGGGTCGACCCTTTTCGGCCCAGGACAACGGGCGTTCCGTCGCCGGGTTCGGCTTATCCAGCTCGAGGACGAACTGGTCCGTCAGCGGTGGCAGTTTCCTCGTGGATACGACCTGGGCGACCCCCGACCTCGGAAAGAAGAGCACCGCCGAGAAGTACGCATCGCGCTCCTTTTCGACGCTGCCGTTCTCGTCAACTCCCAGCTTCTTCAGGGAGATCTCGAGGGTTGGCATCGACATCCTCACTTCTCTTCCGGCCCCTCGGGGGCCTTGCCCTCCACCTAAGCTGCGCGAGAGGGCGCGAATTACTACAGGCCGAGACAGATTTCTTCTCCGGCCCTGCTGTCGCCTCCGCGGCAACCAGCTCCAATAGGCGCAGCGACGACTAGACGCCCCGAGTCGGAAGTCCTGTAACACTCTGGGAGTGCTATGGTTAGCTCGCCACCAGAGGGCTACCGGTCGTGGGTCCCTCCCTCCCCCCCGGCGCCAGGTCCATCCGCAGCTCCGCCGCGAACCGCGCCAGGTCCTCGCCCGGCATGACCGTCATCAGGTACTCCATCAGCTCCTCCTGCCGGGGTTGCCCAAAGACCATCCGGTAGACCGCCAGGGACCGCCTCAGCGCGGTGAGCTTCGCCCGGTCTCTGCTCAACGGCGACGCGAGGACGTGGCGTTCGATCTGGGCTCCTCCTTCTATCGGGAAGAGCCAGAAGGGGACGAGGTCGGAGGAGTCGGCGGGGCGGTCGGCGACGGCCTTCGCGAACATGGCGGCCCAGGGGTCGGGGCCGTTCGTCGCCGCTTCGCGGTGCGTTCGGGCGAGGTTCTTGCGGACGGCGTGGCCCTTGTAGCGATGGACTCGCCCTTCGCGCTGCTCGAGGTCGACGGGGTTCGAGGGGAGGTTCCAGTGGACGACCGCGTGGCAGTAGGGGTGGAAGTCGAGGCCTTCCTGCCCGACGGAGGTCGAGACGAGGACGAAGGGCCAGAAGGGGGAGTTGAAGGCGGCGCGGACGTTCCCTGCGCGCGTCCGGGCGTTCGAGTCGTCGCTCTTCTCGTCGCCGAAGCGGACGGCGAAGCGCATTCGCATCCGCATGACCGGAACGGGCATGACCCAGGTCAGGCCGCTCTCGCTCGGGCGAATGTCGTCGACGCCGACGTTCGCGGTGCGGAGAGCGAGAACTGTGGCCACCTTGTCGGCGATGACCTCCGAGATGCGGGCGGGGGGCGCGTCCGGGAGGCCCAGGTCGTCCTTCAGGATGTGGACGTACTCATCGAGGGTTGCCTGGAGGTTTCCGGCGAGGGCGTACTCGAGGGCGCGGCGCCAGTAAGGCTCTTCGCCGTTGATCGAGCGAATGAGCGCCATCGCTTCCGGCTGGTTGAAGAGCGTCAGGAAGGCCCGCCTACTCCTCCGCGGGATCTTCGCGGCTCCACCACCGCCGGGTGTCGCTCCGGTCGGCGGCGAGGTCGAGGAGAATCGGACCGGCCCAGTACCACGCTTCGTCCTCCGCGGCGCCGGCGAGGGGATCGACGGGAACCGAGAGCCGACCCAGCCTCTCGGCAACGATCTCCTCGGCCGCGTCGAGCACCTCCGCCGAGGTGCGTCGCCCGTTCGCCGATCCGAGCGTCAGCGGGTCGACCATCTCCGCGAGGGCGACCGACGGGTAGATCAGCGGGAAGAGCGACATCCCCGTGAGGCGCCCGTCCGAGCGGGCGAAGCGCAGGAGCGGCCGCCGCCGCTTCCGCGCTTCCGGGGTATTCACGGCGGTGGGCTGGAGCGCGAGGATCATCCGGCGCTCGGCCTCGTAGCTCAGGAGGGTCGCCACCGCCTTCGGGACGACCTTCCAGCAGGAGAAGACGAGCCTCTTCGTCAGCTCCGCGGCGGCGGGGTCGGAGAACGGACCCTCGGGCGGGTCGTAGTAGGGGAGCGTGGGAGGGAGCCAGAGGAGGCGCCACGCCCCGCGGCCCACCGTCTCGTCCGACAGGTGCCGGAGCCGGGCGTTGCCCGGGTCGACCTTCCGGTACGCGGCGATGGCTTCGCCGTCGAGCAGGAGTTCCGGGTGCGCGCGGAAGAGCTTCGCCAGCTTTGGCCGCAGCCCCGAGTCGGCACCCGCACCCTCGACGGCCGTCTTCAGCTTGTATTGCTCGAGGTCCATGAAGTTCAGGGGATACGGGGCCGACTTCCAGAACTCCATCGTGTCGCCGTGCTCGAGGTGATCGGCCACCGACTGGAGCGCGACGTAGCGCCGAAGGTCGGATGAGTGGACCGGGGTCGCCGGGGGCGGAACCTGCCGGAGCATCCCGCAGCGCGACTCGTCCATCGCCAGCCGCTCGGTCCGGCACATCACCTTGCGCAGCCGCTCCTCGATCTCCGTCTTGAGGGCGGCCAGGCGACCGGCCGACCCGGGGCGCATCCGGAGAAGCTCGCGGCGGAACTCCTTTAGCAGCTGCTGCAGCTCGGCGGCCTTCGCCTCGTCGTTCGAAAGGAAGCGATAGGTCCGGACGAAGTCCTGGTAGTGGTCCTCGCCTCCGTCCTCGTCGCTCAGGGTGAGCATCTTGCAGGGCGTGGCGGAAAGGAGGAGGACCCGCGCGTCGCCCCACTCGAAGAGGTTCCGGGCCAGCATCGCCGCGTCGTCCTCGCCGTCGAGGAGGTCGCGGAACCGCTGGAACTCGTCGAGGATGATCAGGTCGGGCTCGAGGGCTTCGAGGCAGGCGGTGGAACCCTTCCGCCGAGGCGTTTCCCTGGAGCAGGTTCTTCGGACCGGTGCGGTTCGGGAGGCTCCAGCTTTCGCGGAGCATCCAGTAGAGCATCACCCGCTCTTACACCGTCCCGAGGCTGCTCCGGAGGTTGAACGAGGTGCCCGGCGTGAAGGTGACGAAGTTGAGCGGCCAATCCTTCAGGTCGTGGACCATCTTCGGCAGGAGCGTGATCCGCGACGCCAGGGGGACCTTCGCCTCCGGCGTCACGTTCAGGCGCTCGATGTTCTGGCGCGCGATGTCGAGATTCGAGCAGATGTAGAGGACGTCGATCCGCGGCACGCCCGTGGCTCCCAGGTGCTCGATCGTCTTCGCGACGACCCCCTTCGCGACCATCGTCTTGCCGAGGCCCATCTCGTCGGCCAGGAGGAAGCGGGCGGGTTAGGTCGGAGTCGGTGTACATCCGCCGGAAGACGTAGTCCACCGAGGTCCGCTGGAGGTCCTTCACACCGGCCAGGACGCTCGCCACCCTCCCCTCTGCGACCCCGCTCACTGGCGCATCGCCTCGCGGGCCGCGCGCGGGGCGTGTCCCGTTGAGTGTTGAAGTTCGCCTCGGAGAGGCGGCTGGTTGAAAGGCTACGCGGCCTCTTCGGCAGGGGCGACCTCGGAGTGATGAAGACGATCGAGGACCTCGATGAGGAGCGATCTCTCGCGATGACCCTTCAGGCGCCGGAAGCCCCGACGAGCCTCGCGAACGGCCATGGCGACCCAGCGGCGGGTCATCGATCCGATCCGCCTGCGGGAGAACCTACGCGTAGTCCGGCGAATGGAGCTCATGAGGTTCTCGATGGCGTTTGTCGTCGAGAGGGAACGGGTCAGGGTGTAGGGCAGATGGAGCTTCAGGACGGTGAGGGTTCTTCACCACCATCATCTACCTGAGCGTCGGCGCGATGGACCCTCGCTTTGCCCACACGAAATGACGAAGAGGCATGACCCGAAGCCGCTCGCTCTCCGAGAGGCTCCTCCAGGCAATGAAGGAGTCCCTCTCGACCAAATTACGCACGCGAACCTCCCACGCCACCGGAACACCTACGACTCCTGAGATTCCCCCGCATGTACCTCCGCGCGCACAGAACCATCGCTTACTATTCGCGGCTCATCACGAGGATAGTGACATCGTCCCGCATCTCGCTGCCCTCTCGGAGCACTACCAATTCCGCGATCCCGTCGGTCAGCCAGCGCTCATTCAGCACACAGGCCTTCACGGCCTCTGCGAGTCCACCCATTCCCAGTTCTCTGCCCTCCTCATCTAGGCACTCCGTGACTCCATCGGTGACAGCGACGACGTGACCACCCTTCTCGACATCGATTGATCGCCATTGCAAGACGGGAAACCCCGGCAATCCAGTGACCAGAATACCGCCGCTTAGCGAGACCGCCCGCACCCCTGAGCTCCCGACGACTATTGGGGCAGGGTGCCCCGCATTCAGAACGTCAAGACCTCCTTCCGCGTGCAGAACGAACATCAACAGGGTGCATGAATCCGGCAGCTGAAGGAAGTCGAACGCTCCTATCTCTCTCCGAATCTCCTCTGCGCTAGACGCCCGCCGCACCGCTCCTCTAATAGCCAACCGCACCATCGTGCCCACGAGTGCGGAGCGCACTCCATGCCCTGCCGCGTCTCCGATTACACAAACGGTGGAACCGTCTCGCCAATCGATCACTTCGACAAAGTCACCGCTGACCGCCCGCGCAGGCATGGAGCGGGAAGTCACCCGCCACCCAGGAACCTGAATATCATCGGGCGCAGCCATACTCGCCTGTAGTCGGCCGGCGCGTAATAGATCCGCCTCCATCTCACGCCGTCGCTGCTCCACCTCCGTGCGTAAGCTCCGCACATGCAGACTCTTACGCGCCCTGTCCAGCAGGAGAACGCGCCAAGCATCTGGCAGCGCCTTATCGACGTACCATGCTGCCCCCGCCTCCATCGCAGCGATCGCATTCTCCTGCGTGGCATACGCGGTCGTCACGATAACGTCCGGTGCGACCTCGCTCAACGCACGAGCGGCCCGGACTATCTCCAGGCCGCCCTCGCGCGCCCGCGATCCGAAGTGCATATCCGTAATCACAACGTCGATAGCGCCTGCCTCCTCCGAAAGCACGGCGAGTGCGGCAGCCACGGTACCGACCTCCGTAACGCGAACATCGAGTTGCAGCTTGAGCAGCATTGCAAGCGCTTCACGCTGCTTCGGATCGTCCTCTGCAACAAGAACCTGCGGTCTCTCCTCTCTCCTCATTCCTCTTCCTCGGCGTCTGCACCAGCCGCCAACAGAATCACAGGCAATGTGATTTCAATGCGCAAGCCCTTCTTCAAGCGGACGGCGCGGGCAGCACCACCCGCCTGCGTCACAATGCGCTCAACCACTGCCAGTCCCAAGCCCGTCCCACCGGGGAAATTGAAGTACCACGACTCAAAGATCTTCTCTTGTTCGCCATCCGGTATCCCCTCGCCGTCATCCTCTACGAAGAAGACCGCTGACCCGTCGTCGGGAACTAGGCCTCCGACAGACACCACGGTTGCCTCCGCCTTCGCGGCATTCTCCATCAGTTCCTGAAGAATCAACTCAAGGTCTTGCGGCTCCAGCCGGACACACGCACTTCCCGCGGGAAGGCTGAGTCGACACTCAGGCCCGCCTCGCTTGCCTCCACGTCGCGCACAGATGGCGCCGATATGAAACCAGAGATCTGTTTCCGGAGTACTCGCCCTTGCAGGCTCGTTCAGGCGCCGTAGTCGCTCCGCAAGCTGCAGCACGCCAATCGCGGCAGTTCTGATTCCTTCCGTCACTGCGGCACGATCCACCATGCCCGCAGACAGCCCCTCGCGGTCGAGCTCGAGCACCGCAACATAGTCAAGAATCACTCTCGCTGGTCCGCGTACACCGTGGATCGCTCCGATAGCGCGCTGGAGATCGCGCTCGGTCGTCGCCCTGGCTTCCTCGAGCTCCTTGTCGCGGGCTATGTCGTGTACAAGCACCGCAATCTGCTTTGCAAACTCCGCGAGCCCCTCTCTCTCTCCCCCGTTCGCCCACGTGACCCTGGGCGCCGTCTGGATCGAAAGCGTACCCACGCAAACGCCAACCACCTCAAGAGGGAGGATGGCCAAGGCAGAGTCCCGCCCGCGATGACGGCCCGGAGGCAGTAAAGTCTCAGCCCGTGGCTCCTCCCTATGCAGCGCTGTGCTTGCGAGAAACACCGGCCGCAGAGTCCGTACCACATGGGCCGCCAGCGATTCCGGATCGGACTCCGGGATGCTCATGGCTCCTTCCGCCTCCTCGGTTCCAACTCGGGCTAGCAGCCGGAGCCCGTCGCCGTCCCGGACTCTCACGCGGACCTCGAAGCACGGTGCGATCTCTGAAATCGCCGCTTGTAGCCTTTCGAGTACCGACCGAAGCGCGGCCCGGACAGTGTCCGCACGGAGCATGAGGGTCTCCGCCTCCGCGAGAGCGCGAAGCAAGACCCGCCCTCCCTCTGCTGACTCCGAAACGGTGCGAAAGACCCGGACCAGCTCGTCTGAATACGGACGGAGATCTGCCTCAAAGTTCGCAGCGAGCGTTTGCTCTCTTTCCCGAACGAAGTCCAGCCCGATCCACCCCGCCAACTCTGCACCGCTCCAGATCGGATAGTCGATCCACGGTGGCTTAAGCGCCAATGGACCTGCTGCATCGGCGTCCTGCAGTAACTCCGGGTCCCAAGACGAGTAGAGCTGGGGTCGCTTCGCCTCTAAGGCCCTTTTCATATAGCGATTCCGAGCTTCTGAGGTCTCAAAGGTGCCTTCGACTGCCTGCCGGTAGCTCCGATCAGCATCTCGCGGCAGGTCGGTTGCCACACAGACGCATGAGATCGATCGGCCGTTCTTTGACTCGTACAACCGGACGCGCCGGAATCCTTTTCGCACCAATGCCTCGGCAAGAGCCCGGAGGCATTCTCGGCGGTCATATCGCTCCAGCTCGCGCCCAATCGGATGAGCGGTCTCCCGGACCCCTATGACTCGCCGCGGGCCCGACGTATCCAGGCCGAACACCGGGATGCTGTCGCTACGAACCCATTTCAGTCCGCCGCCATCTTCAACGATGACTAGGCGCGATTGGCCAGCATTCGCCTCGGTGGCCTCGCAAATATGACAGTTCGGGCATGGACCCCACTCGACTGTACGCCCGAAGAGTGTGTTCCAACAGGGCCACTCCCTTCGCTCGGACTCGGCGGGCCCCGCCCCTCGTGGTTCACTAGAGAACCACACGCGATGCTGGCGGTCGACGATGCGCACAGCCGCACCCAGTCCGACAAGAGCCGAGATCATTCGGACGTTGCCCTCGCTTACAGAGGCTATCTCTCTTCGAAGACCTTCCAGATCAGCCATGTCCTCGACAAAGATAGCAAGATCACGGAGAAGCTCCTCCGCGTTCAGTTTCGGAAGAATCTTGTGAGCGCCGGCTTCATAGGTCTTAAAGAGCTCCTCGTCGGAGATTCCCGGGTCGGCTGTGTAAATCACCACGTATGCGTCGCTCCGGCGGGCGCGCACCTCTTCGCATAGCTCTGCACCACCCCTCCGGTCACCACCCAGTACAAGGTCGAGGAGGACATACGTTGGGCCTTTCGGTCCTTCGTCCATCACAGCCAGCGCCTGCTTCGCAGACGCTGCCGGCGTTACGCCGTATCCATGAGATCGAAGGAAACCCACGAGCGCTTCCCGGTGAAGCTCGTTGTCGTCCACGACCAAGACGTGGCGGGCTTCCGTGCTCATGAGATTGACCTCTTTCCGACAGAGGGGGCTATCGGGAGGGCAACCGAGAAAGTTGTACCGACATTCAGGACGCTCTCCTTGACGCCCACGCTGCCCCGCCGCTCTCCCTCGCCAATCTGCTCCACCGACTGTCTAACGATACTAAGTCCCAGGCCCGTGCCGTCTCTTCGCGTGGAGAAGCCGAGTTCGAAGATGCGCTCCCAATCGGCACGGTGGATCCCGGGTCCGTTGTCCATAACATCAACGTCTAGCCAAGAACCCTGCGGACCATGACGAGGGACTGTGCGGAGAAGTACCCGGCCCGGTCGGAGTCGAAACAGCGCGATCTGTTGCAAGGCGTTAAGAAGCAGATTGAACAAAGCCAGCGTCAAGACAGCACGGCTTGTGCGCACGGAAAGGTCGTCCGAATCTTCGCTATGCAGAGCGAAGTCAATCGCGAAGTCGAGCGGCACATGCTGCCGGGCGGCCTTGATCGCGTCCTTCGCACAAAGAAGAACCCGTGTCTCTCCAGTTGTGCCCATGGTACGCCTCCAGAGGAGGAGCTGCATCTTTTCAACCGCATCATGGCTCATTCCTTTGAGACGGCTGACGGTTGCGGGCATCACGTCCTGCGCGTTGCCGGGCCGTGCGTCGAGAGCTCTGGATAGAGTTGAAACAGTCATATCAATCGCGGAAAGATCGGCGCCGAGTTCATGCGCAAGAAAGGCGAACGCCATTCCCGCCTTCTCATACGAGGCGCGCTCGGAAGACTGCCTCTGAAGGCGCTGCCACTCGATTGCTCGCGCGAGCCGTTCTGCGCATAGTCGTGCTGCGTGGGACAGACTGGCGGAGATGCCTTTCGGAGCTGGATTAAAGCCGAGAAGGCAGTGCCCCTCCGGGGATGCCGTTTCAACTGGGATTCCCATCGCGCTCCGATACTGCCTCGCCTGAAGCAGCCAGAAGTGCTTCCGCTGAAGCCCGGGGGATGCATGAATGTCCTCGTCGTACCACTCTGCTCGTTCGGGGTCAATCGCGGTGTCTCTTACGGACGACTTCTGAAGTTTTGTGCGCAACCACTTGCCACGGATGCGGATCTCCCACGTGAGCCAGCGAGCGACCCCTCCCGTTAAGCGGGTTCATTTCGAATAGGTGAAATGAGCTCTTTTCAGAGTACGAATGAAGGTCTCGAAGAGCGTCTTCGATACTGAAGCGTGCCGGTCTGGCCCGGCCTGGTGAAGCCTGAATGATCGGCACCGTGGCCTGCGCCTTTGCCACGGACGGAATCGTGGCAGAAAGGCAGTCGGCGAATCGTCGCCGCGGGCGGGACGTCGCATCTGAGATGTAAGTCTCGAGCTCGTCGACCGTGAATGGCTTTGGCAGATACCCTCCAACTAGGAGGGTTCCATACTCACGGATCTTTCGTTCGGTAATGCCTGACCTAGGCGTGAGGGAGTCCTCTCCACTAACGACGAGAAGCTTCGCACGCGGAAGACGCTTCGACAGCTCCGCCGCAAGTTGCAGCCCGTCGTGATTGGCGCTGTCTTCGGTCAGGTGAACATCGATGATGATCAGGTCCGGATCGGTCGAGGGCTCCTTCTCTAGCGCCACGATATCCGCTCCAGACGGAGCCGCGAATACTGTGTACCCGAGACTTCGCAGATAGGCGGCAGTGGCTTCTCGGAACTCCTGGTCGTCGTCGATAACCCAGATGAGCTCGAGGGGCGGTGGTGTCCGGACCGACGCTGCGTCCTTCAGACCGGCCAGTAATGCCGAACGGGGTTCACTCGCGGCAGGAAGAAGCATGGCCGGGTCCGTCGCTAGGCGCGCAAGCAACTGCCTTGGATCGAGACAGAGGGAAGGCCGCGTGCTCTCTTCCGGGAACGCGATCTCCGACACCAGCCCCGCCACCGTGTCGCCTATCGATATCACACTGTGCCCCAACTCCGCCTCGGATAGGCCCTGCACGCCTTCAACGCCAAGGGAGCGGAAGGCATTTCGACGGACTCGCGCTTGGAGTCCCGGCTCGATCTCGCCCGTAGCGAACTCCCTAGTCAAGCCGGTCACAGTGAACTGTCGGTACTCGCCAATCCAGGCCTGCGTAACGAGTCGCCAGGGATCGTGGGCCACCCGCCTGCGGCTGTACGCCCGCAGGCCACTCGTGAGGGTCTGGTCCCACGGCACCACTTTCAAGAGAGTGCCGGTAAGCACGAGTGCCGAATCTGCCCGCCACGCTTCCGCGTCGTAGCTCCATTCATTGCAAGGAAGCCAGCCAGTCTCCGAGCCATCGAGAAGGCCGACGAGGAGCCCTCTGCTTCTTTGACTCAAGATTCTAACCTCTAGGGGTGTGGGCCGGGCATCATCCGTCATCGTGTTCTCTCCTGCTTCTCTTGGCTATCGAGTCTCCCGGCGTCGCTCACGGGGACCCCCGGTTCCCAGCCGCGTTCCAGAGGTTCAAACCGCTGGCCCCGAGTAATGGCACCTATTTGTAGCAAGAGCGCTCCCGAGGTTGACCGACCCTGCGCGCCGAGGTTCCCGACATTCCGCCGTCTCGTAGTACCGTTCCCAGAGCCTCCGTTGCATCCATACCGCGACCTTCGGCCGGCCAGTCTGAGACCAGTAGTCGTACTGTGCATAGAGCGGCACAGGCTCGTCCCTCAGCATCACGAACGTGTGGTTGGCCCGGCGCGGGAGCCGCACGTTCTGATGGAGGTGCTGCGAGACCTCTCTCGTGCCGCTGGACAGCGAGGCTAGAGTATTGAGGGCCGAAGGCATGTCCTTCAGCACGGATTCCCTGTTCTCGGGCTGCCGCGGTCTTGCTGCGATTCTCTGGTCTGCTGAAGACACGCAATCACGCCACTCCCGAAGCGACTCATCGATCCAGGCGAACACGAAGCCGCCGCGCGCGTTCGCGAAAGGCGGCTTCGCCACCTTCCAGGATGTCGCAGACGGCCTTGCGGATCGCGGCGTTTTCCAATCCGCCCGCCATGTAGCTGATCGGCGGTAGGCCGCCTAACGGGTGCGAGCCGGCTTCCGCCACAACGATCTGATCCGCGTCGGTGTTGATGACGAGATTGGCGTTGTGCGTCACCATGATCACCTGGCGCTTCGCCTTTGCGGCGATGAAGAGCGCGACCAGCTCGTCGAAGACGGACTTCGGGTCGAGATTCTCTTCGGGCTGGTCGATGATCAGAGGCCGATCATCCGAATCGTCGAGCGCTAGGTAGAGCAAGAGCAGGACGATGCCTCGAGTGCCCGGCGACAGGTTTCGGATGTCGACGCCGTCGTAGGAGATTTCATACCGGACGGTGATGTGGTCCGTGCGGAAGAGCCAGTGCGCGAACTGCTTCAGCCAGGCCCGGTACTCGACCTGCTGCGTCGGTGCATAAGGCGCATGGGAGAGCAGGTCCCACGAGTACTTGGCTATGAACGCTGTCATAGCGGCCTGAACCTCGGCCGCCGAGCCTGTGTCCCACGCGGGTTTGAGTGCCTCGGTCGCGACGGCGATCAGCGAGCCGCGGCCGTTGAAGGGCCCCGCCTTTCGCCGGTCGAGAAGTCTCTCCTCGGCAAACAGACCCCATGTCCGGACGTCGGAGATCCTGCGAACCGAAAAGCTGAGCTTCTTAAGCGTACCTGATGAGGCTGCGAGCCTCGCCATCAGCGGTTCATAGAGGCCGGCCAGTGCGTTCTGCTCGTTGATGATCGCATCGAAGACGCGCCCATAGGTATCATCGCGCTCTGCCTGAAGGTCCTTCCGGCGCGCCGCGGCTCCTTGCGCATCGGTGAGTCGGGTTTCGAGAGTCTGAAGCGCGGAATTCTCCTGCGCGATTCGGCCGGTCAGTGCTGCGTACTGACCGCGGATGATCTTGTCGGCGCTAAACAGCGCCTCGAGGCGGGTCATCTCGGCGGCGATAGGCGCGAGCGGAAGTGTCGAGACATCAGCGTTGTCGGGGATCAGAGCCTCGCTGGGATCGCCAGGGTGTGGCGGAACGCCGTTCAGCTTGTGAACCTCGTCATCCGCCCATGCGATGTAGGCCGCGAGACTCTCGTCGACCTCGCCCTTGTAGATCAGAAGGAACTCGTCCCACTGTTCGACGTTCAAGCCGCTACTGCCATGTCGCGCCTTTGCTTGGCGGAGCATTTCGGGCGCTCCCGTGGCGCGCATGCTGCGAACCTCGTCCTGCAGGGCGACGAAGGAGCGGCGCCGGCTCGCGAATGCCTGGACCTTGTTCCGAAGGCTCTGCGCCGCGTCGCTGAGCTGGGTGTGCCGGGCCATCTGCGCTTCGGTGCCCTTGACGATCAACTTCGCGCGGTCGGCAGTGTAGTCCGCGATGAGCTTCTTCTTCTGCCCGACCTGCATGGCAAGGCTGACGACAAGGCTCTCTTTCTCCAACTCCGTGGCGATGCGGTCCGAAATGTCGGAGATAGCCTCGGCTTCGCGCTCGCGCGCCTGCTGGAAACGCGAGGTCTGCTGATCGCGCAGGTCCGCGAAATCGAGCGCCGATTCACGATCGTCCTGCGAATGGGATTCGAAGATCACCCGCTCGATCTCGCGGACGAGGCCATCGGAAACGCCTATCGCCGAACAGAGCTCCTCGACGAACTGCTGCGAGAGATACCGGGCGCGTGGAAACGACATATGACCGTTAGCGTCGTTGCCATTGAGGGAGCGCGTCACCGTAGCACCGGCGCCCCAGGTCAGGGTGGTCTTTGCGTCGCCGATGAGACCGTGCGCCCGAGCCAAGAACGAGGGAGTGATATTTTCGTCCGCATTCCAGCTGGCGGGCGTAATCGCGTCGCAGCCGGCGGCGATCACGTCAGCCAAGGCCGTCTTTCCCGATCCCCGCGCGCCAATGATGGCGACAAGGCCGGGGTTGAGAGGAATGCTGGGCGTGGTGGCCCAATCCGCATCGTCGATTCTGACGTGCGAGATGACCTGCGAAGGCATCGCCGAGTGTGGCGGCTCCTCGCCAACATATGCGCGGCCCACTGGGTCGATGCAGGCCTGACGGAGGGCATCGAACTCCAGAGCGCCCTTAATCCATGAGAAGCGATTGTCGACGGGCTGCCCCACGGTTTCCTGGTCATGGGAGTCGCTGCCGTGGAGACAGGGCTTGCACCCGTCATATCTCGCGCGCAAGTCGTCGATCGTTACGCCGCGCTGCCCGATCCAGAACTCGCGCTGCGCCGCGCTGCTCGAAAAGATGATGTGGGCGAACTTCTCGATCTCCTGGCGGACGGTGGCGTCGGCGGCCTGGCGGACGCCTGACGTGCCATCTCCGGCGCCGCCGGCGACGGCGATCAGGATGTTCTTCTTCGCCCATTCGCTTTCGTCAATGACCGTTCGCAGTTGGCCGAAGTTGACCTTGAACTGCGTCGCACCGAGTCGGAGCGCCGTCCCATCATCGGTGATTTTCGGGTCGGCACGCTTGCCGAGCTTGATCAGCTCCTCGCGCGTGCAGTCGAAGCGGTCGTTGAATGCGTGAAACTGAAGACGCTTCAGGATGCGTTTCATCTCGGCCAGGTGGTCGGGATCTTCAGGGCTGACCAGCAGGTGGACGTTCACGAAGCCCGACTTTGCGGCCACGTCCAGGCGCAGCTCGATGTTTGGAAAGAGCAGTATCACACCGGGCAAGCGGCCGACGGCCTTATGCTTGAGGCACTCCTCGTAGCTATCGGTGATGTAATAGTCGGTGACGGCGATGGCCTCGATCTTCGGCGTCAGGCTTTCTAGCGCTTTGAGGTAGGCCGCCCAGGGATCGGCGGCACTAAACTGATTGTTGAGGATGGTGCCGGGCGCGTGGATATGCGGCTCCCACCGGTGCCATTCCGAACCGCGACTGATCATACGAATGCCTCGGATCTCTGATTGGTCATTTCCACCGTGGTTCTCATCTCCCTGTGGGCCTAACGTCGGAAATCAGCGGCGACCGTAGCGAGTCCGTGTGATGTCGGGGTTGGCGCCGCCGGGCGGACTATTTCGTTCCGAGTTCTGCTCGCATCTTCGCGATGATGGCGTTGTTGAGCTCCTGAGAACGTCGTGCGAGGGAGTCGAGATGCGCGCGCTTTTCCGTACCGGCACGCATTTCCTGAAAGTCCGCGCCCGCCGCACCGAGAATGCCCTGAGTTAGCTCGTCGAGGTTTCTCCCGTACTGATCGACGAGGGTGATCACCTCCTTGCTCCCGATAAGCCTCAGGCCAGCAAGCTCCTGACGATGGGCGGCGCTCGCGGCTGCGGACCGAAGGGTGAACGCGCTCAGATCGCGTTGAAACTGAACGACGTCGAAGCTCCCCCGCGAGATGGAGTCAAAGTGCGGCTGAAGCGTCTCGAGCCAGAAACGCTCGCCATCCTCGCGAATGCTCTTCTCGAGGTTAGCCAAGGCGGTCACGTAGCGAGCGTACTCCTTGTAACGAATGTCGAAGTCGCGCCTTTCCTTCTCCTCGCGAGCCTTCAACCGGGCGAACAAGTACGGTGCGAGCACCGTAGTCACGAGAACGCTGACCAGCGCCGAGATGACCGCCGACACGGACTGGCTTTCCACGATTGCTCCTTATCAAATGCGGCCGCCTAACGTAGGCATCAGCGGCGAGCGAAGCGCGTCCGCTGCATGCCGGGCTAGGCGGGGCGCTCTTGGCCCGGAATTTGAATAACTGTAAGTGCCTCGCCGCAGAAGCGCAGGACTGACGAGCGACGGACGTCCGGCTCCAAGAGGGAGACCGTAGGCTCAAGGCCGAGAGCTCCGTCGTGCGTGAGCTGGTCGAGAAGGGTTTTCGCCGAGGCCGCAGCGTCTGTGGCGTTCGCCTGCTCCAGGACAACTCTGGCAAACTCGGGGGCGGACAGAGCTCTGCCTTCCTGTGGTTCGCTGCACCACACTGGCGAGGCATCCGGGCTGTCGAAATAGATGTGGTGCTTTCCGTTGTCGGCATACTCGGATGGACAGGTGGCAAGATCAGGTATGCGCAGGGTATCGAGATCAACATCGATATTGTAGAGGTCAGCGCGGTCGAACAGCATCGGACAAGCGTAGTAGACCATTGCTCCGAGGTTCCTGGAGAGGCGATGAAGCAACTGGTGCTGCGAGAACGCAACGCCATCGTCTTTTGCCGTGCAGAGAGTCGCGCGATAGTGAGGCTTCGCTGTGATGCCGATGGGTGTGTGCGCCATACGGTTCTTGAGCACCGTAACGACCTTGAATTGAAGAAAGTAGCCCACGAAGCGGTCGGGCATTCTATAGCTGTGGGTGTCTGCGGAGGTTCGGAGGAGTCGGAGAAATGCGTCCTCGGTGAGCTCAGTGCGGACGTATGCCTGGTCGAAGCCGATGAAGACCTCGCGTTGCGGTGAGTACTTGAAGAAGTTGATCTGGCCGGTAGGTCCCACGCCGAATGTCGTCCGGAATAGGTCCATTAGGGGCTTGTGGTAGTGCATCTCGAGGACGGTCTCGTTAACTGACATCGGATCTCCGGGTTAAGAAGTAGCTTCGGCGCCACCTAACCGATCGTCGACGGCTTTGGCATTGCGGAAGGATGCGGATTGCGGGTTGCGTCGCGAGCAAGGAGGTCCTCTTCCGCCCGCTCATTGTTCAGCGCCAGGAGTCGGGCGAGGACCTCGTCGCGGAAGTCGTCGGGCCAGCGGTAGCGCCAGGGCTTCTTGCGCTGACGGGCGCGAACGGAGCCGTCGCCTTCGTCGTCCTCACCTTCATAGTCGAGAAGGAACTCGCAGGTGGGGCGGAGGTCGGTCCAGCCGTAGGCGTCGAGGACGGCGCGGTCCATAGCGTCGTGCAGGGCGCGGAGGCGGAGGATGTCGGGGGAGCAGCTCGTCCGGGTCGTGGAAGCGGTTGTAGGTATTCGTCAGGCCTTCGTGGTTCTGAATCATGACAGCGGCTCGAGAGTCGAAGTACTGCTTGCCGACGGCATCGAGGAGGAGGCTGGTCTCCCATGAGGGCGGAAAGGGAAACGTCTCGAAACAATCCGAGGGCGTGTAACGGAGATCGTCCTTCATGGAAGAACCCAGGAAGCGAGCCCATAGCTCATGGGCACGGGACTGCATGAGGCCGAAGAATCGATAGGAGTCGGCTGGAAAGACGACGAGGGCCTCAGAGAAGACCGCATTCGCCGGCATTCGCGAGAGGGCCCAGCACGGCTGATGTCTGGCACAGGCGAATGCCCCCGTGGACGCCAGGAGGGCATCAAAGAGCGCCGGTGTATATCGGCCCCACTGCCACCAGAAAGCCCTACGACGTCGTCCGTCAGGGTTATCCCCAAGTCGGGCCCTCTCGGGCTTCACCTTCCGCTCGATGATGCCCATCAAGTCCGGCCACGCCCGCGCCTCATCCTCCGACATCTGCCCGAAGTTGATGACGTAGCGGTGGTGGGCGTGGGTCGGGCTGGTGTTCAATTCTTCGCCGCCGAGATACGGGAAAATCCGTTCCGCGTTCCGCGCGTCTTTCGCGATCAGCCGGTGCATCTCAGCGATCGGTGTCGCCTCGGGGTTCGAGTCGTCAAACGTGAAACCCATTCCGAGAACGATGCTTCCCTGGAAGCTCTGCCCCGCGTTCTCCTTCAGCGGCTTCGGATCCTCGTGCCCACCCGCGTGAAAGAGGAACGCGGTGATCATGTCGACCTCTCGGTCATCCAGCCGGAACGGCCCCTTCGCTTCTCCCTTCATCACATGGACGACGCTGACGACGACAGCCGCCATCCCCGGCCACTTCACACGCCGCCGGGCGTTGAAGGTCGTGCCGCCGTGAGTGCAGATGTGCCGTAGGCCAGTGCCGCGGGTGTCGCCCTGGGCGATGGTGTTCGTGGCGATGAGGCCGAAGGCGCCGCCGGAGCGGAGCTTGTCGAAGGCTCGGCGGAAGAAGAAGGCGACGAGATCGGCGTTGCCGTGGCTCTCTTCGTAGGTTTCGAGGAGCCACTCGGGGTAGGCGTCGCGCGTCGAAGCGCGGAGTGTGTTCTTCCCCGCGAACGGCGGATTCCCCACGAACGCATCAAACCCAGGGTTCTCCCGCGCGAAGACTTCCGGAAACGCCAGCTCCAAGTGGAACGGGTACACCGGGCTTTCTCCCGCCCTCAACCCAGCGACGATGCCCTCGGCCTCGCCGCGCGGCCGCCGTCCCGACAGAACGTCGCCGTAGAGCGCCTCGTGCTCGACCCGCAGCGCCTCGCGCTCCTTCGGCTTCTTCCCGCCGAAGAACGCCGCCAGGACGAGGTCTCCCGCGAGACGGACGTCGGCGAGGGCGGCGTCGGCCTCGACGAGGAGGGCCTCCTGGGTCTCGTGGTCGGCGTCGTTGAGGGTCTCGAGCTCTGCCCGCTTCGCCTGCGCCGCGTCCATCGCGGCGCGGATGCGGCTGGCGAGGAGGGGTTGCTGCCCCTTCTCCTCCCAGTGGAAGCGCTCGATCTGGCCCGGGGAGAGGCCGACGAGCGAGTCGCCGTGGCGGAGGGAGTCGTCGAGGAAGGTGAAGGGGTGGTCCTTGGCGAGGGTGGCGAGCCAGAGGGAGAGCTTGGCGAGGTCGACCGCGAAGGGGTTCTTGTCGACACCGTAGAGGCAGAGCTGGGCGACCTGGCGGCGCGCGAAGAGGACCGGGTCCTCGTCGGGCGGAATCTCGGGGAGGCCGCCGTGCGCGTCCCAGGCGCGGAGGAGGGCGTCGCCGAGGTAGCGGCAGGTCTCGACGAGGAAGGCGCCCGAGCCCATGGCCGGGTCGCAGACCTTGAGGCCGAGGACCTGGGCGGGCGTGGGGCTTTCGCCGAGGGCGGCGAGGACGGGCTCGAGGGTCGTCCGGACGATCGGCTCGGTGAGGGAGCGCGGGGTGTAGTGCGAGCCGCTGCGGCGGCGGTCCTCGGTGGGCTGCAGGTAGAGGGAGCCCGCGGGGAGGGCCCGGGGAGTCCGCTTGCTGAGCTTCTTGCCGAGGGCGGCGACGACGTCGTCGGGGGACTTTGCGGTCTTTAGGGCGGCGAGCGGGTCGCCCGTGAGGTCGCAGTCGGCCTCGTCCTTGAGGCGCTTGGCGCGGTCGGCGCCGGGGAGGGCGAGGAGGGCGGCGAGATCGACGTGGACATCGACAGCGCTCCCCTTTTTCCTGTTCGGCATGGCGACGACGGGGCCTTCGGCGACGCGGAGGGTGAAGCCCATGATCGCCTCGTAGACCGAGCCGATCTGCTCGACGTCGAGGGCGCGGTAGGAGATGCGCTCGCCGTCGAGGACGAGGAGGTTCTCGAGGACGCGCGCGAGGACGCCGTCGGAGACGCGGGGGGCGTTCTCGAGGCGCTCGCCGGGGACGGCGCGGGAGCCGCGGGGGCGCCCTTCGAGGAAGGGGTAGGCGTCGGGCGTGAAGAGGCTGCCGTGGCGCGCCGGGATGGCGAGGCCGCCGTGCGAGGCGCCGTCGTGGAGGAGGCGGAAGAGGGTGAGGAGGCGGGGCCAGGCGCCGAAGCGCTGGTCCATGGTGTCGGGGTAGAGGGCCGCCTCGTCGCGGAGCTTTGCGAAGAGGCCGCCCACGGAGTAGTGCTCGACGTAGACGGGGTCGCTCGAGACGAGGCCGCGATCTTCGGCGTAGAGGACGAAGACGAGGCGGAGGAGCGTGGCGAGGAGGCCGCCGTAGACCTCTTCGGGGTGGCCGTCGAGGACGTCGCGGAGGAGGCGGGCGCCCGCGGCTTCGTCGGCGGCCTGGAAGCCGCGCGTCAGCTCGTGGAGGGCGTCGAGCACCTGGCCGGCGAGGCGGGTGGAGACGAGGCTCTGGTACTTGCGGCTCTCGCGGAGGAGGGCCGGGAGGCGCTCGCCCGGCGGGACGAGGAAGAGCCGCTCGGACGAGAGGAGCATGAGGAGGGCCGAGCAGAGGGGGCGGCCGGCGACCTCGCAGAGGGCGGCGAGGTCGAAGTCGAGCCAGCCGGCGGACTCGCCCTTCGGCGCGGTGACGAGGCGGAGGAGCCGGCCGTTCGTGAGGAGACCGGCCGGGACGGCCGTTTCGCGCAGAAGCCTTTCGAGGCGCGCCTGGGGGCTCGCGTGCCAGCCGGCACCGGAGACGCGCGGCCCCGCGTCGTCGAGCGGCGTTTCCGGGGGGACGACGGCGACGAGGAGGAGCCACTTGCCGGGCGCGTCGGGGTCGGGGACGGCGTAGGTCGGCCGGAGGGTGTCGTGCTCGCCCGGGAGGGGGACGGAGAGGGATTCGGGAAGCTCGGGGCCGCCGGGGGCGCCGGCGAGGTCGGCCTCGCGCCAGCCGAGGAGGTCGCGGGTGAAGGAGGGGAAGTCGAGGAGGCGCGGCGGGTCGCCGGTGAGGAGGCCGCGGAGGGTTTCCTGCCGGGCGGAGACGTTGCGGTCGGGGACGACGCCGGCGGCGAGGAGGGCGGCCGGGGAGACGACGAGGCCGACCGGCTGGATGTAGCCGAGCCACTCCTGGTGGGCGCGGAGGGTGGGGTCCCAGGCCATCAGGGCTCGCTCATCTCACCAGCCTGACCTCCACCCCCACAGGGGTCTTCGCCCAGGCTGAATCAGCTGTGACGGTGGGGAGATCGAGTTCCTTGGCGAGCGCCAGGCAGGCGCGGTCGCCGAGCGAGAGACCGGCCTTCTTCGTGCTCGACCGGAGAGCGCCGGCGCTCCACGCGGCTGTCTCATCAAAGGGATGGACCTCGAGCCCGAGTCCGCCGAGGGTACTCTCGGCCTCTCTGCGGGGCATCCCCGTCTCGAGCAGCTTCCCGACGACTTCCGAGAGATTGACGGCGCTGACGACGGCATCCTCGAGGGTCTCGGCCACTGCGGCCGCGCCGGCCTCGCCGTTGATGAGAACGAGGATTGCGGATGCGTCGAGGACGACCCTACCCACGCTTCCACTCCGCGCGCCGCTCGGCGATCAGCTCGTCGGCGAGACTCCGCCCCGGCTGGACGTACTTCCGGACCCTCTCCTGAGCGCGCCTGACGGCCTCGCTCCGAGCGAGGACGCGCAGCTCTCCGTCGGAGACGCGAAGGGTAACGGCAGCCCCGGGAGTGAGGCCGAGCTCCTTCCGAATCGCGGCAGGCACGACAAGCCTGCCAGACGAATCGATATGTGTCATGACTTCGTTCATCTGCCACCTCGGCGCAATTCTACCGCTTCCGGTACAGCCTGCCGTGATGGTGAACCGGTAATCCTCGTTACCGGTTTCGACCTCACCCGGTAACTTCCGTTACCAGTATGGAGACTGCTCAACCCCCTCATCCCGACACCGGCCAGAGGTAGGCGAGGCCCACCGGCTCGAGGCGGGTGGCGCGGACCTCGAAGGAACGGCGGATGCGGTCGGGCTCGGTGGTCAGCTCGCGCTCCAGCTCGGAGAGGCGCCGTTCCCAGTGGCGGCGGTCGGCGGAGAGCTGGCGCTTCTCGTCTTCGGCGAAGCCGAGGTCGAGCTGGGGGTCGGCGTGTTTCGCCTGCTCTCTTTCGATCCGCTCCTTCTGCGCGACGAGGACGGCGCGCAGCTCGTCGGCCTCGCGGCGGCCGCGGTCGGCGAGGCGCTCCTTCACGCGGCGAAGGGTCTCCTCGCCCCTTTCGCGGAGGGCCGGGAGGAGGCTTTCGAGGTCCTTCGCGGAGGTGGCGAGGAGACGGGAACGGGTCGATTCGGGAACGGGCGTTCCATTCGAGGCGAGGAGCGATTCTTCGAGAAGCGTCAGCGCCCGTTCCTCGGCCGTCTCGGCGTAGGGGCGGAGGGGGCCCTTGCGGGCGTCGGGTTCGACCCAGCGGGCTGCCAGGGCGATGACCTCGTCGTGAAGGCGCGCGGCGCCGTCGCCGAAGGCCGAGAGGCGGCCGAGGAGGACGACGCGGGGGACGGGGTCGCGCGTCTGGGCGCAGCAGGCGCGGGAGAGGTCGTCGTGGACGAAGCCCTGCGAGAGGAAACGTCCGAGGAGGCGCCGGGCGACGCGGTGCTCGAGGTGGAGGTGGACGACGTCGTCGTCGAGGGTGCCGGGGTCGGCGAAGACGACGGGGCGCGGCGGGGCCTCGCGGCGCCAGTCCCAGGGCTTTTCGTCTTTCCGGCGGCGGCGGCGAAGGGTGTCGAGCGAGGCGGCCCAGGAGTGGTCGGCGCCGGCGCGCTGATCGAGGGCAGGGAAGTCGTACGCCGGGCGCCCCCGGACCGAGGTGAGGACGAGCGGGTCGGCCTTGGAAAGCTCGAGCGAGGAGGAGAGCGCCTCGCGGAAGGCGTCTTCGTCGAAGCCGAGGGCTCGGCGGGAGGTTTCCATCACCGAGCGCAGCTCCTCGAGCTGGGTGGCGAGAAGCTCCTTGCGGGTGCGGGTTTCGTCGACCTCGGCCTGCGCCTCGAGCTCGGCAATCGCCACGCGCTCGCGTTCGTTCGGCGCTTCGGCGTCGAGACGGCGGGCGAGGTGGTCGGCGTCGGAGCGGCGGATGCCCCCCTCGAGGAGGGCGCCAAGGCGCTTCTCGAGGACGGTGGAGAGGCTCCCCAGCTCTTTCTGGATGGTCTCGGTCTTCTGGACGAGGGTCCGGAGGACCTTGTCTTCCGGGCGCTGGGCGAAGAAGAAGTAGTGGCAGCGGACGACCTTCTCGCGCTGGAGCTGGCGGTCGATGCGGCCGTTTCGCTGCTCCATGCGGCCGGGGTTCCAGGGGACGTCGAAGTGGAAGAGGTCGGCGCAGTGGTTCTGGAGGTTGACGCCCTCGCGGGCGGAGTCGGTGGCGATGAGGATGCGGAGAGGGTGGGCACCTGGGTCGGAGTTGAAGGCGGCCTTGAGCTCTTCGCGGGTGTCGTCGCCGAGGCCGCCGTGGAAGACGGCGATGCGCTCATCGACTCGAGTGCCGTCGCGATCGACGGAACCGAGGGCGGAGCGGAGCTGGGTGGCGAGGTACCGCATGGTGTCGGTGAACTCGGTGAAGACGAGGACGCGACGGCGGTTCCAGGCGGGGGCGTTGGCGCTCGAGGCGCCGGGCTTGCCTTCGAGGAGGTTCTGGCGAATCCACTCGAGGAGGAGCTTCACGCGCGGGTCGGGCACGTGGCGGGCGGCCTCGGCGAGGGCGGCCATCTCGTCGAGAACGGCGCCTTCGGCCGGGCTGACGATCGCCGTTCCGGCCGCCGGGAGCGAGGCGCGGGTGGCGCGGTCGACCTCGGCGTCGGTGGCGGCGGTCAGCTCTTCTTCGCTCAGCTCGGCGCGGTCGTCGTCGGAGGAGGGGGGCGCGACGAGGAGGGTGAGCGAGGCGAGGGCGATCTCTTCGTCGCGGCGGGCCTTCCCTTCCGCCCGTTCGAGCGAGGCGCGGTGGACCTTGAGGGTGCGGGCGAAGGCGTCGACGGAGGAGAAGAGCCGTTTCTGCAGGTGGATCGTGACGAGCTTGGCGGCCGCCTGGGCCGTCTTGCGTGCGGTGGCGAGGCGCTCGGCGCGGAGGGTGGCGTAGCGGTCGAGGAGCTCGGCGAGGCGAAGGTCGGGCGCGTCGGGCGGGAGGCCGTCGACATCGACCTGGATGACGTCGCGCCGCGGGAGGTCGCCGACGATCTCGCGAAGGTCGCTCTTGAGGCGCCGGACCATGACCGTGTCGAGGAGCTTCTGGCCCCTTGACCGGGACGCCGCGGCAGAAACGGAGCGGGTCGAGCAGCTCGGAGGAGCGAGGAGAAGCTGTTCGAGTGGCTGCTGTGGGGCGTGGCCGAGAGGAAGAGGCGGTGCTCGAAGCGGGGGGCGAGGTCGCGGACCGACTTCGTCAGGGCCGAGTCGATGGCGTACTTCGCTCCGGAGGCGGGGGCGGCGTTGTGGGCCTCGTCGAGGATGAGGAGCGAGCCCGGCTCGAAGTCGCCGAGCCAGTCGCGGAGCGGGCCGGCGTAGGCCTCGTCGCGCAGGAGCGAGTGCGACAGGATGAAGCGGGAGTGGGTGGTGAAGGGGTTGATGCCGTAGCCTCGTTCGCGGCGGCGGGCGAGGACGAAGTCGCGGTCGAAGACGGCGAAGGTGAGGCCGAAGCGGCGGTCGAGCTCGTCGCGCCACTGGAGGACGACGGAGGCGGGACAGGAGACGACGATCCGGCGGACGCGCTGCCGCATGAGGAGCTCGCGGACGATGAGGCCCGCTTCGATCGTCTTTCCGAGGCCGACGTCGTCGGCGATGAAGAGCCCGACGCGGGCATCCGGAGCGCCTTGCGGAGCGGCTCGAGCTGGTAGGCCTTGACCTGGATGCCGGCGCGGAAAGGGGCCTGCATGAGGCGCGGGTCGGCGGCGGTGACGCCGTTCCAGCGGAGGGTGTGGAGGTAGGCCGAGAAGAGCTTCGTCGGGTCGAAGCCGGTGCGGCCGACGGTGGTCCAGCCCGAGCCGGTGGAGATGGCGGCGTCGACCTCGCGCTCCCAGAGGACGGACAGCTCTTCGCCCTGGGCGTCGTCGTCGAGACAGGAGAGGCGGACGAGGGTCTGCTCGGACGGGCGCGCGGGAGGGATGACCTCCTCGACGAGGAAGGAGCGGGCGCGGACGCGCACGAGCTGACCGGGGGCGGGAAGCCCCTCGCGGTCTGGCCGTGGTTCGGACGACGAGCTGACCAGGTGTGTTCCCTCCTCCGCCGTGAGGTCCCCCTGACGCTGTTCCGAGGCAGGGTAAGCGAACGACCCTCCCTCGTCACGTTAACAATCGCGAGGGAGGCCGGGCCTGCGACTCCCCTCGCGACCAGGCTGCGCGAGAAGGGAGAAACTCCAACAGGTCAGAGCGCCGTGGACCGAAATTGATGCGTTCGCATCACTGGGGGGCCCTTTTTCGTCCAGCTGCGAGGGCCGGGACGAGCTTGCGGCCGCGCTCGTCCGCGCGACGACCCGCGGCTCCAGGACTAGAGTGAAGTCGTGACGGCTGTTGCGAATTGTCGAGGAAGGGCCGCGTTGCCCTTCCTCGCTCTTCTCGTGGTGGCACTCGGGACATTCGGCTGTCATCGACGCCCGAGCCACGAGCCCTTCGATGCCCGCGTCGTCGGCATCACCGACGGCGACACGATCACGGTTCTCTACGGAACGACCCAGGTGAAGGTGCGGTTGAACGGGATCGACTGCCCCGAGAAGCGCCAGGCTTTCGGCGCGCGGGCGAAGCAGCTCACGTCGGAGCTTGCGTTCGGGAAGACGGTGACGGTGAGGCCCACCGGGAAGGAGCGCTACGGCCGGACGCTCGGCGAAGTGATCCTGCCCGACGGCCGCGTCCTGAACCAGGAGCTGGTCGCCGCGGGAATGGCCTGGCATACACGCAGTATTCGAAGGACAGAACGCTCGCGAGGCTGGAGCGGCAGGCACGGAGGCGCGGGTCGGGCTCTGGTCCGACGCGCGCCTGGTCGCGCCGTGGGAGTTCCGGACCCCGGGATCTTCTCGCTCAGCCACCCCGGGAGCCGAGGTGCGGTAAGCGGCGACGCGCGGTGCGCTTCAGAGCAGCTGTCGCAGCTGTTCCGGGGTCAGGTCGCAGTCCCTGAGGATCTGCAAGAGCAGGCCGGGGCCGATCGTCTCGCCCGCGTGAACGGGGACGACCGTCGTCAGACCATCGGCGTGTCTCATGAAGTGATGGCTCCCCCGAACCCTGATCACCTCGAATCCCACGGAGCGGAGGGCGGATACAAGCTCCCGGCCCTCGGGGCGCGGGAGACGCGTCACGAGGCCAGCCGGATCCGCTGGATGCCGACGAACTCGAGGGGCGTTCCACCCGTCTGATCGACCTCGAGACAGAGCTCGATGGCCTCGAGGGTTCGCTCCCGTAGCTCGTCGAGGGAGCGGGCCTGGGTGTGGCATCCGCGCAGAGCGGGAACCGAGGCGACGTACCAGCCTTCTGTGTCTCGCTCGATGACGACATCAAACTCCGCGCTTGGGTGACCGGTGCCATGCCCCTGATCATAGCCGCCCCCGCAAGCTACCGATTCTCCTCAGGACAGCAACAGCTCGAGGTCTTCCCGCTTCAGCGTCTGAAGGAGCCCGGCATCTGCCGTGAGGATCGACTCGGCGAGATGCTTCTTCGTCTTCTGCAGCTCGGCCACCCTCTCCTCGATTGTGTCCTTCGTGATGAGGCGGTAGGCGAAGACCGCGCGGCTCTGGCCGATCCGGTGCGCCCGGTCGACCGCCTGCGCCTCGACTGCCGGGTTCCACCAGGGGTCGAGGATGAACACGTAGCCGGCGGCGGTGAGGTTGAGGCCGAGGCCGCCCGCCTTGAGGCTGACGAGGAAGAGCGGCGCGCCGCCGTCGGACTGGAAGCGCGCGACACGCGCGGCGCGGTCCCGCGTCTGGCCGTCGAGGTACTCGTAGGTCAGCCCCGCCGCGTCGAGCCTCTGCCGCACGAGGGCGAGGAGCGAGGTGAACTGCGAGAAGACGAGGGCCTTGTGCCCCTCCTCTGCCAGCTCCACCAGCCGGGGCATCAGCGCCTCGAGCTTCGCGCTCTCCTCGCCGGATCGGCGCGCGTCGAGGAGCCCCGGGTGGCAGGCGGCCTGCCGGAGCCTGAGGAGCGCTTCGAGGACGTGGATCTTCGAGCGGCCGATGCCGAGCCGGTCGACCTTCGAGGAGCGAGCGGCGATAGTGGTCCTTCAGCTCTCCGTAGAGCCGGCGCTGCGTGCCGCCCATCTCGCAGAGCACGGTCTGCTCGACCTTGGCGGGGAGGTCGCTCGCGACCTTCTCTTTTGTCCGGCGGAGGACGAACGGCCGCACCGCCCGCGCGAGGAGGCTGCGCGTCTGTTCGTCGGGGTTCCTGGCCGCCTTGCCGGAGAACGCCGACGCCTTCCCCATGATTCCGGGGTTGAGGAAGTCGAGGAGGCTCCAGAGCTCTCCGAGGTGGTTCTCGACAGGCGTGCCGCTCAGCGCGAGGCGGTTCTTCGCCTTCACGAGGCGGACGGCCTTCGCCGCCGCCGTCGTGGCGTTCTTGACGGCCTGCGCCTCGTCGAGGACGACGTAATCCCAGTCGATCTCTTTCAGTGCCCCCACGCTGCGCCTGAGCGTGCCGTACGTCGTCAGGACGACGTCGTGGCGCACAGGGTTCAGCCCGCCGCGGGCCGCGCCGGAGTAGTCGAGAACGGAGAGCTTGGCGTGAACCGGGCCGCCTCGTCCTGCCAGTTGAAGAGGAGGGAGCGCGGTACGACGACGAGCGAGGGCCCGTGCCTGCCGGCGCGGCGGCCGTCGAGGAGCGCGAGGACCTGCACCGTCTTGCCGAGCCCCATGTCGTCGGCGAGACAGCCGCCGAATCCCAGCTCCTGAAGGGACTTCAACCAGCCGAGCCCCTCGCGCTGGTAGGGCCGGAGGCTCCCCACGAAGGAGCGCGGAGGGTCGAGCGGGACGGCCCCGGTGAAGCGGGCGAGCGCCTCGCGGGCCCGCTTGAAAGCCGCGTCGCACTTCACGTCGGGCTCGGCGTGAAGAAGCGCGTCGAGGAGCACCAGCTGCCCCCGCTGGAACCGGATCCGCTCTCCGCCGGTCTGGCCCATTCCCGCGAGGAGCTCGTTGCGACGGAGCCACTCCTCCGGCAGCAGCCCGAGCGTCCCGTCGCCGAGAGTCACCCAGTTCCTCTGCGCCCGGAGCGCCGCGAGGAGCTCGGGGAGGCTCGCCGAGAGGCCGCCGAAGTCGACGTCGGCCCGCAGGTCGAACCAGTCGACGCCCGACGTGACCGAGACCTTCGCGCCTCCCCCGGGCCGCACCCGCCGCCCTTCCGCCTCGACGCGCCACCCCGCGATCAAGAGCTCGTGGACGACTTCCGGGATCCGCGTGGAAGCGATGGCGAACGACGTGGGGCGGGCGTTGAGCGCGTGGACCGGCGCGAACCCGAGCCGTTCGAGGCGAGAGGCGGCCTCCTCCTCGGCGGCTCCGTCGCGGCGGACGAGCCGGACCGACCTGCCCTCAGCAGCCCGCCGGGCTCTCCCCAGTCGACCTCCCGCCCATCGTAGGCAAAGGCCAGGGTCCCGAACGCCATCGGTGCCCGACCCGGTGCCTCCGGCCTCAGCGAAAGCCTCAGGAGCGGGACGGGAGGACGGGCGGCTTCCATGATGGCCACGTCCTCGGGCAGCTCGATCTCGCAGTCGACGGCCCCCGCGGCGAGCGCGTCGAGGAGGCGCGCGAGGCCCGAGGCGGGGACGCGCAGCTCGCCGTCTCGCCGAAGCAGAACGACCCAGGCGAACGACCGGCTGCCGGACCAGTGTGCGAAGGACGCGTTCCTCAGCAGGAGCCCTTCCCTGGTCAGGAAGTCAGCTTCGGCGAGCGGGTGCTCTTCGTCGCCCCGCCGGAGCACGCCGCGGACCACGAGGTCGCCTCCGCCCTCCCTCGCACACACGAGGACGAGCTTCCAGGGAGAGCCGTCGTCCCAGGCGACCGGAGCAGCACGTCGCGCCGCTGGCCCTGGCGGAGAACGCAGCGGCCCTCCGCACAGAGGTCCGGGAGCAGCAGCTCGGCCAGCCCCTCTCTCAGGACGAACTTGAACGGGAGCCGCGCCCACGAATTCGCCCACATCGCGTCGACCCCGGCCGGCGACGCGCCGGCGAGAAGTGCGAGAGCCTTCCGGTCGGCGGCGAGGGGGGAGCGGGCCAGCTCCTCTCGCGTCAGGGCGATCGGTCGCGGAGTCAGGAATCCACCCTTCATGGCCGGGTCGCGCGTGAAGAGGTCGAGGGTGACCCCGGTCGTGCGCGAGGCGGCCACGTCGACGACGTAGAGCAGCTGCCGGCCCGGCGGCCAGACCAGCGGGCGACCCAATGCGACGGGTGTGGCGGTGGAGACCGACTGGAGCGCGCTCTCCCACGAGGGCCGGACCGGAGGCCTGACCGAGGCCGAACCGGAGGCCGGTCCGGGGCGTGTACTCGGGGTCCGGCCGCGGCTGATTCCGCGCAGGCGGCGGGAGGCGCCTCCGCTCCCCTCGAGCGTTTCGTCGATCTCGACCTCGACGTCGTCCTCGTCGTCGTCCTCGAGGTCCTCCTCGAGCCTGGTCTTCGTCGAAGTCGTCGAAGTCGTCGAGGTCGGTCAGCGTCACTTTCCGCACCGGCCTGCCGTCGCCCCGCAGGAAGCCCTCCGCCTCGGCGAAGAGGAGGACGGCCCAGAGGTGCTTGCAGGCGCCGTCGCCCTCGAAGTACGGGCAGGTGCAGGAGAGCTCGACCTCGTCTCCGATCCGGCCGACGTTGACGGTGTAGTCCCTGCTGCCCGACACCTTCGCGATGACCGCGACGTCGTTCCCGACGCTCGACCGGATCCGGCCTCGCCTGAAGTAGTCCTCGCCACGTCCCCGGATGACCGGATCGAACTCGTCGCGGAGCACGGCGTTCAGCAGCATGGCGGCGGAATGATAGGGGCGCGAGGTTCGCTCCTGATCCGTCACCACCGGAGACGCATCGCGAGGCACGGAGTTGCGAGCCCCCTCATGCGGATTCGAGGCGCCTGGCTCGCGCTCGTCGCCGGCCTCTTCCTCTCGGGAGGTGCCCGCGCGCAATTCCTTTTCGAGGCCCCGGGGCCGGGGCACCTCCCGACCCCCACTTTCTCGCGTTCGGGCGCTCAGCCCCTGTCTCCGGGCACGATGACCTGGGAGTTCGTCTTCCGCCATTTCACTTCCGCCGACGAGCGCGCGGCCGGGCTCCTCGAAGCGGAGGTCCCGATCCTCAGGCAGGTCGCCGACGACTGCGAGCGGGCGCTCGACGAGCTGAGCCTCGAGCAGGCCGACGAGCGACCCGGGGTCATCGATGCGCACATCGCCCGGCTCCGGTCCCGCCTCGGAATGGCGGCGTTCGCGAGCCTCGAGAGCTACGTCCGGCAGAGGTTCGAGCCGGACGACGAGCGCTCCGCCTCGGCGACTCCGTCGCCCCGGGCGGCCAGGGTCGACCAGAGGCTGACGTTCCCGCCTCCCCCGCCGAAGGTCCATCAGGATCCGGACTTCACCCTGAGGGCCTTTTCGACCTCGGGGCTTGCGCGTACTACACGGCCTCGGGCGACTGCTCGGTCCGCGGCGCCACCGTGCATCTCCTCTCCGCCGGGAACTGCTGGCTCACCGCCCATCAGCCGGGAAACGAGAGATACAAGGCTGCGGCCGAGGTGGTGCAGTGGCTGCGAATAGAGAAGGACGACCAGCGGATCAGCAGCTCCATCGTTCCGCCCATGACCTTTCGCGACCCGGACTTTCCGCTGAACGCGACGGCGAGCTCCGGCCTCCCCGTGGTCGTCATCTCGAACAGCAAGTGCACGCTGCACGAGGGCCGGGTACGCCTTCTCGGCGCCGGAACCTGCCACCTCACCCTGCACCAGCCCGGGAGCTCGAACTTCACGGCCGCGCCGATCACCGAGCAGGAGTTCGCGATCGCGAAGGCCGACCAGACCATCTCCTTTCCCGAGTTCTCGAGCCGCCCCTACGGCCCGGCCGACATTCGGCTCGACGTGAGGGCCTCCTCCGGGCTTCCCGTCACCATCTCGGTCACGGGACCGTGCGTGCCCTACGGCGCGTACCTCCGGTTCGTCGGCCAGGGATCCTGCACCCTTGTTGCGAGCCAGCCCGGAAACGACGACTTCAACGCGGCTCGGTCGGAGACCCGGACGCTCGACGTCTACTGGATCGAGCCCGCCCCCGACCCGGGCTAAGCGTCGGGCGAGTCCTGATTCGAGGGGCGCGCTGCAGGAGGGCAAGAGGCGAGGTTCTGGTTTTCGTCGTTCGCATCGGGAACGACACAGGGCCTCCACCCTTTCCGTCAGGCCCTCTCGGAGACGAGGCTCGTCCGGATGGCGGCGTCGAGAAGGGCCTCCGCCGCCCTGCTCCAGTCCGTTTCGGTTCCGCCTTCGCGGGCGCCCTCGAGGCGTTCCGAGAGAACCGTCAGCAGGTCTCCGGTGACCCCCAGTCCGACCGCGGCCAGCGACGCGCCCCCCTCCCGCAGCCGCCGCGAGAGCCCGGCGCCAGACTCTCGAAGGCCCGCGTGGACACACTCGTCGAGAAGGGCCGCCGCGAGATCGGCCGCGGCGGCGATGGGATCGGGGAGGACCCGCTCCTGCCACAGGGGAACGGGACTCGACCCTGAGGCCTCGGCGAGGTCGATCACGACGAGCCGATCCGCGACGACCGCGAGCGGATCGCACTCGAAGGATCCGCCGCGACGCCGGAGAAGACCGCTGATGAATCGCACCCGGCCGAGCCCGCCCGACAGGACGGAGGCGAGGGACTCGAGGGCCGCGGGAGCGGCGGAACGATGCTCCCGGACCACGCGAAAGGCCTCGCCCTCGGACGTGCTCACCTCGGCGACGAGCCTCTGGCGACCGGGCTCATAGGCAACGAGTCTGACGTCTCCCACCTCGAGGGCGTGCACGTCGGCTGCAAGCACGCGCGGACGGAGGAGCAGCGGAGGACGGGATCGCCATTCCTCTGCCAGCCGGGCAAGAGAGTTGACACGAAGAGGCTCCGGGAACGCCTGCCAGTCCCCCGTCTGTGGCGTCACCGAGGTCATTCCGCCCCGCGCTTCGCCGAGGACGAGCCTCCTGCTCGCGATTCGTCTGGCCACGCGGGTGACGACCTGCCCGCTGGCGAGCGCTCCGAGGCCCACCCCGGGCGCGACTCTGCGCGGGACGAGCGCCGGAGCCGCCGGGGCCTCCTCCCCGTCCTTGAACACGAGTGTCTTCTCAAGGACCAGGACCGTTCCCGAATCCGGGTCGGCGAGGTAGACCGACACGTGTCGATCCCCGCCGTCGGCCGCCACACGCGCCCCGAGCGAGATGAGGCGAAGGTGATCGAGGGAGGTTTCGAAGGCCTCCCCCTGCCCGAGAATGAATCCCGGCGGGAGCTCCGCCAGCGACCGACGAGCGCTCCCGGGCGGAAAGTCCGGCGACGAGCTCGGTCGCGAGCGAAGAGCGGTACCTGCTGCTGCGCTCCCGGTAGGAGGCGAGGAGCTCCTCGAGCTCCTCCAGGAGCACGTGAGGCCACACCTGGCCGGCCGCCCGCGCGAGGCGCCTGGCAACCGCGAACCGCTGGGCAAGGGACGCCGCGCTGTGAGCCACGCCCGCGAGGATCACGTCCCGCGCGAGCTCCATCGCGACCTCGAGCGGTGCGGCCTCGGTCTCTCCCTGCGCGTCGCTGGCGAGGTCGACGATCTGGCGGGCGGCGGCTTCGTCGCGACGGTCCGCCTCGCGAAACGCCCAGACGGCCACCGCCACGTGCTCGCAGTCCTGGGCGAGCGTGCAGTCGCAACGGGCCCAGGAGAGCTCGCCGGGAACGTGGAAGCGGACGGTGCAGGCGGGGAGGTTCGCGGTCGGTACCGCGGCGCGATGAACCTCAACGGTGATCCGCCGGCGGACCAGCTCCCGCGCGCGCTCCAGGGCTCGCGTCCCCAGCCGCGCTGCGAGCGCCGCGTCCTCGAGGGCGCCCGGGGACCAGCGCACCGACGCCTCCGGCTCCTCCCCCCGCGCACCCGGCCCCGTCGCGGCGGGGGCGGACCCGGCGTGGAAGGCCGGATAGGCGAGCGCCGTCGCGACGCGATGCCTGCAGACCGCGGCCGCGCCGCACGAGCACTGGGCCTCCCGAAGGCTTTCGCCCCGGGCGTGAGCCTGGCGAGGACGCCCCCCTCGAACTCCCCGACGACGGCTCCCTCGGCATCTTCCGAGAGCTTCGGTCCCTTCCCGTCCGCGATCTCGCGAAGCGCCCGCTTGACGAGGCCGAGATTCGACGCCGCCGCGACGGCTTCCGGGGTGAGGGCGAGGAGGTCCAGTCTCATCGCCGGACCTTCTCCGCGATCCACGTCGCCAGCTGCCCGGGCGTCATCGCACCCACGTGCGCCCCGGCTTCGACGAGGCGACGTGCCAGCTCCTTGTCGTAGGAGGGCCGGGCCTCGTCGTCGAGCGCCGCGAGACCGAGGACGGTCGTCCCTTGCTCCACGAGGCCTCGCACGCGACGAACGAGTAGACCCGGCGAGCCCCCTTCGTAGAAGTCGGTCACGAGGATGACGAGAGACCGTCTGGGGACGTCCAGGAGATCCGCCGCGTACGCCACCGCCTTCGCGATGTCCGTTCCGCCACCGAGCTGGACCTTCATCAGGAGCTCGACCGGGTCCGTGGCGTGGTCCGTCAGGTCCACCACCTCCGTGTCGAAGACGACGAGGTGGGTCTTCATGCCCGGGAGCCCGGTGAGACAGGCGGCCGTGACGGCCGAGTGAATGACCGACGAGAGCATGCTGCCGCTCTGGTCCACCAGGAGGACGATCTGCCATCGCTCGCTGAACCGGCGAATCCTGGAGAAGAAGTGGATCCGTTCGAGGAAGAGCTTCCGCTCCCCCGCCGACCAGTGCTTCAGGTTCGAGCGGAGCGTCCTTCTCACGTCGAGGTTCCGGGCGTTTTTCAGGGACGACGGCCGGCGGCGATCGAGCGCTCCGCCGAAGCTCTGGCGCACCTCGCGCGCCAGCTTCTCCATCAGCCGGCGGACGACCTCCGCGACGAGCTTGCGGGCCAGGGCGAGGACCTCGGGGTTCATGAGGTGCTTCGTTCGAAGGACCGCCTGGAGAAGGACCTCGTTCGGCTCCACCCGCTGGAGGACCGCCGGGTTTGTCACCACCTCGTGGATCTGGTAGCGCTCCACCGCGTCCTGCTCGAGCCGTTCGATCGTCTCCTTGGGGAAGAGCCGGTGCACCTCCTGGATCCACTCCGGTACCGACAGCGTCGAGGCCCCGAGGCCACCCGTCCTCTTCACGTCTCGGTCCAGGAGGGCCTTGTCGCGGCCATAAAGCCAGCTCAACGCCGCGTCCATCGCGAGCGCGTCCGGGTCGAGCGGCGTCCGCAGGGCGCCCTCCGATTCCTCGCCGAGCACCAGCCGCCAGCGTGCGAGGGACGGGAGCGTCGCGCTCACTTGCGGCCACCCAATCCGAACCGCTCGACGATCCGGCTGACCTCGTCCTCGAGCCGCAGGGCCCGTGCCGTCTCCGATGCGCCGGCCGACAGCCGGAGAAGCCCCTGTGCCTCCTCCGGACCGGCCCCGTGAAACGAGGCCACCGTACGTCCGAGACTGTCCTTCTCCATGGGCGGGAAGTACGAGAAGGCATGGCGCACCGACGGCAACGCCACGAGGAACTCCTCCTGCCCCATGCCGGTGAGAGCAGCGTCGATGGCCGCGACGATTCCAGTCGCCGCCGCGCACTCCTCGCGCGCCAGCGCGAAGAGGCCGGCGAGGCAATCGCCGAAGGTCGACGGGCGGCTGGTGGAGAACAACACCCTGCGAGCCCGCTCCTCCCCGTCCGCGGCGTCGACGAGCCCCAGGTTCCAGAGGAACCCGATCGCGGCGCCGCGGATCGCCGGAGGCGCCTCGGCATCCGCCGCCCGCCGGAGCATCACCGCGGCGGCGGAAGGGCGGGAGAGCGCGAGCGGCTCGCTCCCGAACCTGAGGAGGTCCTTGAGCGCCACGATCGCCGCGAGGTGCTTCTCGTCCGTTGGGGCGGTGGCACCCTGGATCCCTTCCACGAGCCAGAGGCCCCTCTCGAAGGCGGCCCCGAGGGCGCTCGAGATCGCGGCGGCCCCTTCCGCCCCGAGGAGGGAGCCGTGCCGCCAGAGTGCGAGGAGCCGCGCCGTCGCGCCGCCGAGCTCGCCGAAGCTGGTTTCCTGACGCGCCCCTTCGGCGATCTTCGGCAGGAGCGAGTCCGAGAGGCTCTCGATACCGACGAAGACCGCTTCCCCGAGCAGGCTGGCGAGGGCGGCGAGCTTCCCGGCGGCGTTGCCGATAGCGCTCCCGAGGCGGGCGGCGGCCGCCGACTCGAGCGAGGCACCCCAGGAAGAGGCCTCGATCAGGGCGGACTCGGCAGTGTCCGGCCGGGAGAGCTCCCACGATTCCGAGAGCTCGACGTCCGTCGCCCAGGTCGGGCCGCTCTGGCGCACGAACCCGGGTATCTCGAGCACCCGTAGCCGATGGAGGATGCGGCTTCGGAGCCGGTGGTCCTCGAGCGTCAGGTCGAGCTTGGCGATTCGACGGTCCCTGGCGTCCGCGGGCGGCGTCAGACCCTTCTGCTCGAGAACCGCTTGGACATCGTGAAGGAGGGGCGGCCGGGGCGTTCCGACTGCGAGCCGCCCGGCGTGGTCACCGGAAAAGGCCGCGACGACCTCCACGAGGACCGGGTCCGTTCCCGCCCGGAGGGTGCCTCGATAGCTCCACGGAAGAGGCGCGTCGAGCCCGTCCTTCACGAGAGCGCCCGCCAGGCCGTCGAGGAGGTCCTGGCGGAGAAGGCACCGATGCCCCCTCATCCGGGCGAGCCCCTGCGCGAGCGTCGACGCGGCGATGAGGTCGGCCGGCGACACGGGCTGCTTCCTTTCCCGGAGGCGTCTGGCGGTCGCCTCGAGCATCTTCTCCGCGGCGGCCTCCGGACCCAGCTCCCACGTCACGTCGTAGAAGAACGGCGACGGCAGGCCCGACTCGTACCCCACGAAGCTGTCGAGGCGACGGAACGAGTAGGGAACGAGATAGCTCCCCGCCTTCGCCCCGGGCTCCGGCTCGGGAGGCGTGGGAAACCGCACGGGGGAGTGCTCGCGCCGTTCCGCCGCCCGCCTCGAGAGCGCCGGTGCGTGATATCCGCCGCAGACGGCGACGACGTCTTCGCCCGTCCGCTCCGCATCCGCCACCGCCCAGGCGAGGGCGTCGGCCATGAACTCCTCCCGCGGCTCGTCCATCGCGTCCGGAGGATCGTCCCCACGAAGCTCCTCGAAGTAGATCCGAAGGGCCTCGGCGAGCTCTTCGAGCGGCTGCGGCTGCTCAAAGAGGTGATCCCAGAGCGAGTCGGAGTCGTCCACTCCGAGCCGACGGCAGAGAGCGCTCATCGTCCGCGGGGTCCTGTCCGTCCGGTCGGCGTATCGGTTCGCGTGGCCGTGGAAGGCCTCCGACCAGGCAGGAAGGTCCATGAAGCGGGCCTGGGCGCCGATCTCCCGCGCCGTCTGCAGGGCGACCCATTCGGGCGAATGGCGGCAGAACGGCGTCCACGACGCATGGTTTTCGCCTGCGTTGCGGTAGTACGTAAAGACGGCGACCGGGAGCACGTGCGGCAGGAGCAGCTCCTCGAGCCGGTCGTTCAGGTCGCATGGCCCCTCCACCAGGACGTGCCGGGGCCGGATCGCCCGAATCGCGGCCTCGACGAGCCGTGCGCAGGACGGGCTGTGGTGCCGGACTCCCAGTACGTGAAGGGCCATCGATCAGCCCGGCAGGAGGTGCCTCGCCTCGTAGAACGCGCGCCAGTGCTCGCCGGTGCGCTTCGCAACCCGTTGCTCGAAGTACCGCCGGAGCTTCTTCAGGTCGTCCGGGCTGTCCTTCGCCGCGGTGCCGGCCATGCACTCGACGAGGTCCGCCGGTGTTCCGCGCCCCTGCCGCAGGTACCAGCCCCGGACGCCGACGGAATGCGCCACGGAAACGGCCTCCGCCGTCGAGAGCACCGCTCCCATTCTCTCCATCGCGTTCCCGTCGCTCGTTTCCCCCGATCGAAGCTCGCGGAACGTCGTCACGAGAATCTCGAGGACCTTCTCCTCCGGGGGGACCGGCACGCCGGAACGCTCGAGCAGGCGGGACGCCTCATCGCGCACGAGCGCCAGCTCGGTCGCGAAGTCGGGGATCGGGAAGATCGTCTCGAAGTTGAAGCGCCTCTTCAGCGCGCTCGACATCTCGTTCACGCCCCGGTCGCGGGTGTTCGCGGTCGCGATGACGTTGAAGCCGTCGCGGGCGAAGAGCATTCCGTCCTCGCCTTCCAGCTCCGGAACGGCGAGGACGCGGTCGGAGAGGACCGCGAGGAGAGAGTCCTGGATCTCGAGCGGACAGCGCGTGATCTCCTCGAACCTCACCACCTGCCCTCGCGAGAGGCCCATGTGGAGGGGCGCCGGGACGAGGGCTTTCCTCGACGGGCCCTCGGCGATCAGCAGGGCGTAGTTCCACGAGTACTTGATCTGGTCCTCTGTCGTCGAGGCCCCGCCCTGAATCGTCAGGGTCGAGCAACCGGAGATCGCGGCTGAAAGGAGCTCGGAGAGGAGCGACTTCGCGGTCCCGGGCTCGCCCACGAGCATGAGGCCCCGGTTCGTCGCCAAGGCCACCATCGCCCTGTCGACGAGCGACGGGTTGCCGACGAACTTCCGCCGCACGCGGAGCTTCTCGTCACCCGTCACGAACCGCCGGACGGCCTGGAGCGAGAGCTTCCATCCCGGAGGACGAGGGTCCCGGTCCGCCTCCCGGATACGGGCCAGCTCGTCCGCGTAGAGCACCTCGGCCGGGGGGCGCTGGATAGCGGGAGGCGCCGGAGCGGCGTTCTTCGTCACGCGCGAACCCCCTCGAGGTCACGAACGAGCTCGCTGAAGAGAATCGCGTCGAGCTGGCCGAACGGCATGACCCCCGACTCGCCCCACGTCCCGGGCCGTTCGATCGTCACCTTCCCGAGAGTCTGCTCGGGGAACTCCATCGCCATCCCCGCGACGATGCCCGGGTCGAGCAGCAGGTGGGCCTCGAGATTCCCCGGGAGGGGTCTCTCGTACCACCAGCTGCAACCGCCGTCCTGCGCCGCGCCGCGGCGCCAGCCTCGCTGCTCGAGCCCGAGGACCTTCCCCGTCGGGACCTTCGTCCCCTCGAACCGGGCCAGCGCGTTCTCCGTCCGCTCCTCGTCGCGGATCGCGTACGTCTCGCGCCCGAGCTGCCGGAAAGGCTGGAGGATCTCGTACTCCCCGAACAGCTGACCCCAGCGCGCCGCCTGATCAGCCGTCAGCTCCAGCGGATGAACGACGCCGACACTGGTGAGATCCGGCAGCGTGAAGGTCTCGTCCGCCGCGTCCGCGAAGGTCCCGTCCTCGGCGACCCGGAACGTCTCGAGGAGCTTCCCTCCGGCGTAGCTCCCCCAGACGAGCCGTCGTACGACGTGCGTCACCAGCGGGTGCTGGACGAAGAAGCCACGGAAGACCTCGCTCGCGAAGCGCCGCGTGCCACACATCGCCAGCTCGAGCCGGAGCAGCTGCTGGGCCGCGACGGTCTTGACGTCTTTCCGGAGGGCCTTCCACGCCTCGACGGCGCGGAGGGCCTTCTCCGCGTCGTCGGCCTTCGCCGGCTTCGGAAGCTCGGGCAGCCTCTTCCCCTCCCCGTCCCGCACGAAGGGCTTCAGATGCTCGTCGAATCCGACCCGGAACGTGCGCGGGCCGAAATCGAGAGCCATCGAGCCGTCGTCGTCGAGGCCGAGATCCGGGACGAGGCGGTCGGCCATCTCCTCGGCGGTCAGCCCGCGGCGCTCGGCCACGACCTCGATCTTCTCGCGCGCCTTCTCCTGCAGGCCCTTGAACTTCACCTTCTGGGCGATGCCGTTCAGGTGCATCAGGGCCACGTCGCTCCCGATCGCGGCGAGAACGTCGAGCCCGAGGACCGCCCGCGCGTGCGCCGCCTCTCCCGGCCACTGCCGGATGAGCGGGGCGAGCCGGCGGGCGACCGAGTCGTCGCCGAGATGCCCGAGCGCCTCGAACGCCCAGGCCTCCTTCGAGGGTGTCCCGGCCACGATCCAGGCGTTGAAGAGGTCCCAGGCGAAGGCCGCAAGCGAATCGGGCTCGCACGCGTCTTTAACCTGCGCGACTCCGCCGTAGGGCTCGTCCAGGCGCGAGATCGCCAGCATCGTCCCGAGGTCCTCGACCGCCTGGGCTGGCAGCGCCCTTCCGGTATTGCGGAGGACCGGCCGGGTGAAGCCCGAGGCCGCGTAGAACCCCGGGAGCTTGGGGAGCTTCGCGGGGAGAACGTCGAGCTGATTCGAGGAGAAGAGCGCCTGGATCGCTTCCCGCGCCGCCTCACCGTAACGCCCCGCGACGGCCAGGAGCGTCTCCTCGTGCCCCGAGGTCGCGAGGAACCGGAGCGCGGCGGCCGCCGCCGCCCGGGACTTGCCGATCGGCCCGACCGCAGCCGGAACGAGGCCGGCGGCGGCCTCCTCCGGATGGGCGAGGAGCCACCTCTGGGCGTCGCCACGGGTTGACTTAAGGCGCGACAGCGCCTCCGCGACGAACGGAGCGAGGCGCGTCGTCCGGAAGGGGAGGAAGGTGCAGACCGATCTTCCGAGGGACGCTTCCGCGACCCGCAGCAGGCCCGCGAGAGCCCGCCGCTCGAACTTCGCGAGGAAGGCGAAGTGCGTGTCGTAGTCCGACCAGCGACCTGGAGGAGCGGCCTCCCAGATGGTGATCGCCAGCCGCTCCGAGGCGGAGCAGAGGAGCCCGGAGGAGAACTGCCTGTCGCCTTTCCAGGCCGCGACCCGAGCGAAGAGCTCGGAGTCCGGCATCCGCGGAAGATCCTTCCTGAGCTCCGCGAGGCCGAGCCTGTTCAGGACTTCGCCGTCGTCACCTTGCGGAAGGTTGCGCGACCAGTAGCTCTTCGTCTCGGCCCAGGTCTCTCTGAGGCCCGCGGGCCAGACGACGCTCTCGGGCATCGAGAGCGGTGACAGGTCGAGGACCGTTTCGAGGCGTCGTTCCCTTTTCGACTTCCAGGGCGGGTTCGCGAGAACAGGCGGAAGGTCAGCGGCGGCCGCTTCTTCCCGGACCGGTCCCGACCTCGCTCGGGCGGCTGCGATCGTCCGTCGCGACGACTCGGGAAGCGAGGGAAGGAGGCCCTCGACGACCTCCCCTGCCTGCCTCACGAGCTGCGTGAGCAGGGGCTCGGCGGCCTTCCCGGAACCTCCCCCCGCGACGAGGGCGGCAAGCGGCCCCAGCGACAGCCCGGGTGACTGGGAGACGATCTCCCCGGCCGCGGCGAGGGCCTCCCGGAACTCGATGCGCGCCAGCAGCGCCGCGACCCCCTCCTCGGTTCGCACGATCGACAGGGCCTCGGCGACGTCCCGTCTAACTTCGGTCGTGCCCGCCAGGTCGAAGAGTCGCGCGACGGCCGGAATCGCGCCCTGGCCGGCACCGTCGAGCATCGTGAGGCAGAGCTCGTAGGTGATCGGCGACCAGCCGTCCAGGGACGGCAGGAGGTACGACGACGATGCCCCCACCTTGCCGATCAGCTCTTCGAGGAGCTTCCCGTCCCGGACGCTCGCGAGGAGAGACCCGGCCCATCGCGGCCAGGAGTCTGCGGCCAGGACCTCGCGGGCGTCGGCCTCGGCCCATTCCTTCACGTCCGGGAAGAGGTAGGAGAGCGCCGCCCGACACCGCGGCGTGGCTCCGTCACGGAGGCGTTCCGCGCGCGCGCGGCCGTCCTCCCAGGTGGCTTCCGGCACTCCCGCGAGGATCCGCCTCAGGTGAGCGAACGAGGTGAGCTTGCCGCAGCCGAAGCGGGGAGAGTAGCTCCAGTCCACCGACTCGCCTCGCTCGAGCGTCGCTGCCGCCTTTAGGGCACCCGATTCCATGGTGAGAGACGCCACGAGGGCCTCTACGGCGAACGGAGCGCCGCACTCGGCGACCCAGTAGTCGACGACCGGGTTCGTGACAGACGTGCTCTCCCACGTCTGCCGGTGAGACAGAACGAGGAACAGGGCCCCTTCGTCGCGCGCGTTCTCGGGCACGGGCGGTCCGTCGCCCGAGTCGAGCTTCCGGATCACCGACCCGAGGAGCCCCGCGAGCGCCCCGCCCTTCAGCGTGGGCGACTCGGTCCAGACGCTCGCGATCGTCGACCAGTGCTCCCGGATCTTCTGCCAGCTCGCTTTCGCGTCGACCCGCACCGGGGCGCAGCCGGTCGACCGGCGCGGATGGACCTTCCGACGGAGAGTGTCGGTCCAAGCGATTCCACGTTCCTCCGGGGCGTCTTCGACCTTCGCCGGCGGGCCGGTCCGCTCTGTCGCTTCGGGTGCCTTCGGGGGCGTTGTAACCGCGGCCGGTCTCCGCTGCGGCAGGGGAGTCGCCGGTGCCACCGAGACGGCACCTGCCTCGAGGTAGCCCTTCCCGACCTTCTCCTTGACTAGGGCGTCGTGCTCGCTCTGCGCCTTCTGCGCCGTCTCGAAGGCCTTCGTCTTCGACTGGCCCGTCGTACCGATTCGTCCCCAGGAGGTCGTCACTTCCGAGCCCGACAGCTCGATCTCCCAGAACTTGCTGGACGTCCCCTCCTGGAACTCGAATCGCCGCATTCCGCCCTCCGCCGACTGTCCCGCACTGCGAACCGGGAATTGTCGCATCTCGAGGGGCCGGGAGGGCCCCGCGACCCGTCGTTAGGGTAGGGAATGTCCTGCGCAGCGGGCGCTCCCTCTCAGCCGCGAATGAACTCGACCCCGACGCTCCCGACGGTCGCGCTACCAGATCTCGATATCGAGCCCTTCGACGTGCTCGAAGTCCGAGTCGCGCGACACCAGGGTCAGGCCGTGCTGGAGGGCGGTCGCCGCGATCCAGATGTCGTTCTCTGGAATCGGCCTGCCCTTTCGGCGAAGCTCGTTCTTGAGCTCGCCATATCAGCGAGCTGTTCCCGCGTCACATCTCAGCAACGCGACCGCCGACCTCAGCTGCTCCAGTCTGACCAGATTCTCTCGAGGACGGCTGGACTTCATCGCCCCGTAAACGAGCTCGCCAAGCGTCACGACCGATGCACTGATCTCGGCGGCCGTCTCGAATCGGGCCAGGAGGGGGCCCTCGCCTGCAAAGTAGGCGATGACGATGTTCGTGTCGACGAGGTATCTACCAGCCACTCTGGTCGACCCGCCGGCAGTCCTCTCCCACGGCCCGGAGAATCTCCGCTGCTTCGGCCGCCTCCAGCGTTCCGAAGAGAGGAGCCCAATCAGAGGCCCGGGACGGCGACGCGACCTCGACCTGGCCTTCGATCACGTCGAGCAGGCGATACAGATCCGGCGCTGGAAGATTTCGGATCTGTGCGATCAACTCTTCGACCGTCATCGTCCCGCGCAGCTCCTTCCGCTCGAATCATGCCCAACACCTGCTTCCGACACTCTCGTCCGGTACGGTTCGTTTCATGGCGTCGCGATTACCGCATCCCCGCTATCGGAAGGGGCCGACGCGCACCCCCGTCTGCTCCTATGGCCTGAGCAGCGGCTTGTAGCTGTCTCGGTTGGCGTAGGCCACGAAGGAGTTCGCGATGACGAGGAAGAGGGCGACAGGGAGGCCCTTCGGATCGAGGAACGCGTGGAGAAGCACGATGTTCACGATGATCGGTGCGATCAGGACCGTTGCCAGCGGGACGAACCGGCCTGTCAGAAATGCGACGCCGCAGAGAAGCTCGATGACCTTCACGGTCGGAAGGAGGTAGATCGAAGCCGCCAGCCCGTCGCTGAAGAGCTTCATCGGACCTGTCGGTGGCGGAGGGGTAATGAGCTCGAAGAAGAAGGTGAGGGATGCGAAGAGAAACAGGAGGCCCATGAGGCTTCGCAGGATGATGGTCGCCACCTTCATATGTGACCTCCCGATCCAGATGATGCGACACGCCGAACCGTGACGCCACGCTTGCCGAGAACGATCTCGTTGACCCGCCGCGGCGGCACCCGAAGGTCCTTCGCGAGGCAGTACTGACTGAGCCCGTGCGGCTCGAGAAACTATTCCCCGCTCAGTACCCGGAGTGCGCCGTCACCATCTTCCACTGCACGGCGCCCGTCTGGTCCTTGCAGCCGAAGTGGCCGTAAGGGACGCTGCCGTAGCGCTTCTCGCCGGTCTGGCCCGGGATCTGGCTCGTGTACCGGCCGTAGACGAGGTTGCCGTAGCCGATGACCTCGTCGACCGTGGACCAGATCGAGAAGCGGTAGGCCGCTTCGAAACGGGACGTCGCGTTGAGGTCGGTGAGGAACTCCGAGACGCCGAAGGGGCCGTAGAAGCCGACGAGGTAGCCGGGGTAGAGGCCGTTCGTGTTGCCGCAGGTGGGGGTCGTCGGCCCCGTCAGGTAACAAGCGACGAGGCCCCGGTTGCCGCCGGAGATTCCGACGAAGGAGTCGACGCTCGAGGTGAGCGACGCTCCGAGGTTGTACGACCCGCCGCCGAGCGAGTCGTGGCCCGCTCCGCCCTTGATCGCCTTGCGGGCGAGGGTGACGCCCATCGAGTGGGCGACGATGTCGACCTTCGCGGCGCCGGTGTAGGCCTTCACGGCCTGGATGAACGCGCGAAGCCGCTCGAGGTGGCTCTGGGAGTGATACTGGAGCGCGCTCTGGAGCGAGTCGGCCGGACCCCAGGTCGTGGCGTAGAGCTCCGAGCTCCTGTAGCCCTTCGACTGGAAGTACGCGAGAGACGAGCTCCACCCCGTCATGCCGAGGACCCCGGTTCCAAGGGCGCTGTCGCCGTTGCCGTGAATGAAGATGACCGGCTGGTTGACGACGGTGTCGCCGTCGCCGGTCTTCCCGCCGGTGCTCCCTCCCGGAACGTCGCCGCGGCCGAAGTCGTAGCCGCCGTAGCCGTGCGAGGAGAGCCACGCCTCGAAGTGGGGCGTGAGGCCCGACTGCGCCGCCGCGGACGGGGCGATGCCGATGGCGAGGAAAGCCAGGACGACGAGGGTGAGCCGGAATCCCTTCATCTCGATCCTCCGCTGAAATACCGAATGGCTGTTCGGTTTTAGAGATTATCACCACCGGGCGCGCTTCGGTGCGAGGCGCCGTCGAACTGGTCGTGACCACCATGCTCGTATCGCGGTCCACTATGATTCGACCGGGGCGTCTGAACGAGTGATCCCTTCGACCGTCGGGCGACGCCTGCCGAAGGAGCTGCGTGTGTTGAACTGGAATCGCACCGGACCAGGGGCGAGTACGTTCTTCGTCTTCGCTTTCTGCCTCGCTCTCGGGGCCGAGCTTCACGCTGCGAAATGGAAGCCCGTGACGCCGGAGGAGCTCGGGCGGAAGGCGCCCGTCGTAGAGAAGGCGGCAGACGCGGAGGCCCTGTTCTGGGACGTGCAGATCGAGGACGGCGTCGGGATGCTCGACGGAGCCCCGTCCACGACGTACACGAACTACGTTCGGCTCAAGATCTACACGGAGAAGGGCCGGTCGGACCGGGCCACGGTCGAGATCCCGTTCTCGAGCCCCGACAGGGTCCGCGGAATCGCCGGGCGGACGATTCGCGCCGACGGGAGCGAAACGGAGCTCGACGCCGCCACGATCCGCGAGAAGACGCTCGTCAAGGCGGGCCGCAGGAAGTGGAAGGCGAAGACGTTCACCCTGCCCGCCGTGGAGCCCGGCGTCGTCGTCGAGTACCAGTGGGTCCTGGAGAGGCCCGGACGGCTGATGCTGAACGTCCCGATCCAGGTGCAGCAGGACGTGCCGATCGAGGTCTTCAGGATCGCGTTCCATCCGCTGCAGATCCCCCGATACAGCCTGTTCGTCAACACCTTCGGCTTCCCCCTTCCCCCCTTCTCGGACGCGAAGGGGGGCTTTCGCGCCTCGTCCGTAGCGAACGTCCCGTCCCTGCGCGAGGAGCCCCACTCGCCGCCCGACGGAGTTTCGCGCTGGTGGATGCTCGTCTCCTACACCGACGTCCCGCGGAACGACGTCGACGCGTACTGGAAGGAGATCGGGAAACGGACCGCCGCGGAGGCGAAGAAGTACATCTCTCCGAGCCGCACCCTGCGCAAGGTCGCGGCGGAGGTGGCCGGCGCCGAGGGCGTCCCGCTCGAGCAGCTGAGGAAGCTTTTCGACCACTGCCGGTCGAAGGTGAAGAACATCGACGACCCGCTGGTCGTCCTGCCGTCACGCGAGCGGGAGGCGATCGAGGCCGAGACGGACCCGGACGACGTCCTGGCGAAGGGAGCCGGCACGCCGCGGCAGATCAACCTCCTCTTCGCGGCGCTCGCCGCGTCGGCGGGCTTCGACGTCCGCCTCGCACGGGTCGGTGACCGGCGCGAGATGCTCTTCCACCCGGGCGTCACGAACGACTACTTCCTCTCGGCCTACGACGTCGCGGTGAAGGTCAACGGGGAGTGGAGTCTCTTCGACCCGGGAACGACGCAGGTCCCCTTCGGGGCTCTCCTCTGGTACGAAGAGGGGCAGAAGGCGCTCGTCTGCGACTCGAAGGAGTCGCTGTTCGTCGACGTGCCGGCGATCCTCCCGGAGTGGAACCGCGAGAGGCGGAAGGCCGAGCTGACCCTCTCGGCGGACGGAACCCTCGAGGGGACCGTGAGGATCGAGCTGACCGGCCATCGGGCCGTCGCCCGCCGCCTGGGGCACGGGGCGATCAAGGCCGACGAGCGGGAGAAGGAGCTGCGCGAGGAGCTCGCCCGGAGGCTCCCGGGAGCGGAGCTCTCCGGCCTCGAAGTGGAGAACCTCGGGGACCCCGAGGTGCCGCTCGTCGTGAAGTACGGCGTGCGCATTCCGTCGTACGCGACACGGGTCGGACGACGGCTGCTGCTGGCGCCCTCCTTCTTCCAGCGCGGGGTCGGGCCTCGCCTCGCGGCCTCGGAACGGCGCTCGGCGATCTGGTTCCCGACGGGAGCGCTCGAGGAGGACGAGGTCCGGATCACACTGCCTGCGGGCCTCGTCGCCGAGGATCTCTCCTGGCCGGCACCGTTCCAGCTCGGCGTCGGTGACCTCTACTCGGCTTCGGTCTCGATGGACGGCGGAGCGTTCGTCTACAAGCGGAGCCTGAAGGTCGGGAGCTGCTTCTACGAGCCGAAGATCTACCCCGCCCTGAGGCAGGTGTTCGGCAACGTCGCGACCCAGGACGGGCGCGAGCTGGCGCTCGTTCCCGCCGCCGGAGGTCGCGATTGAAGGGTGCCGCCGGACGGGTCCGCTCCCGGCTCCTTCTGACGCTTGCCGTGTCGGTGCTCTCCGTCGCCCCTGAGGCGGCGGGCGTCTCGGCCCCGCGGTGGCTGGCCGACGCCGCCGTAAAGCCCTCTCCTGCGGTGGCGACCGAGGCCCCCGCCGTCGAGCTCCTTCTCGACCACGAGATCACCGTCTCGAGCAAGGGAGTCGTCACGACCCACGAGCGCCGCGTCGTCCGGCTCCTGAAGGCGTCCGGCTCTTCGTGGGCCCGGGAAGCCGTCGTCTACATGACCGACACCGAACGCGTCTCCGGCTTCGACGGCTGGGTCGTGAGGGGCGACGGGAGCGTCACCGCGCTCGACGACGACCAGGTCGTCGACATGGCGGCGAGCCCGAACGACGCGTTCAACGAGAGCCGGATCCGCTTTCTCGATGCGGCCCGGGAGGCCGGTGCGGGCGACGTCGTCGGGTTCGAGTGGACGCGGAAGGGCCCGTCGCTTCTCGGGCAGGTCGACTGGCCGTTCCAGGGGAGGCTCCCCTCGGTCACCTCGCGCCTCTCCGTCACCCTGCCCGAGGGATGGACCGTTGCGGCCTCGTCGCTCGAAGGGCCGGCACCGCACGAGACGCGGACGGGCGACCGGACGAGCTGGGAGCTCCGGGACCTCCCCTACATCCCGGACGAACCTCTCGCTCCCCACATCAGCGGCCTCGCGCCGCGGATCGCCGTGACGTGGCGGGCTCCCGCCGGCGGGAGCCCGCCGAACGCGGAATTCGGGCACACGTTCGCGTCGTGGCCGGACGTCTCGCGCTTCCTCTCGGGTCTCTCGGAGCCGCAGGCCGAGCCAACGGCCGCCATCCGCGATCACGCGCTCGCGCGGACCCAGGGCGCCACCACGGAGCGGGCGAAGGTGGAGGCTCTCTGCAAGGCGGCGCAGAAGGTGGCCTACGTCTCCGTCCAGCTCGGCGTCGGGCGTGGAGGCGGCTATCGGCCGCACTCCGCCGACGAGGTGCTCCGGAAGGGTCACGGCGACTGCAAGGACAAGGCGACCCTGCTGCGCAGCCTGCTCCGCGTCGTCGGAGTCCGCTCCTGGCCGGTGGTCCTCTACTCGGGCGACAGCTCGTTCGTCCGGAAGGAGTGGCCCTCTCCCCAGCAATTCGACCACGTGATCCTCGCGATCGAGCTGAAGGAGCTCCCCGAAGGGGCCCCGACGGTGTCGGAGGCGGGACACGGCACCCTCGTCCTCTTCGACCCGACGAGCGAGACGGTCCCCTTCGGCGACCTTCCGGCGAGCGACCGGTTCGGGTGGGGCCTCGTCGTCCGCCCGGAAGGCGGGATGCTCGTGAGGATGCCGGGCTCTCCGGCGGGTGGCTTCCTCGAGGAGCGCCTGGTGAACGGCGCCATCCGCCCGGACGGCTCGATCGCGGGAATGCTCACCTGGCGGGCGGAGGGACCGATGGCCGACTCCCTCCGGCACCTCTCGCTCTCCCTCACCAGCGAAGAGCTCGCGCGAGGGCTCGAAAAGTCCTTCTCGGACACCCTGACCGGGATCCGCGTCGCGAGCGGCCGGCTCGCGGCGCCCGGGCAGGGCCGCTCCGGGCTCGAGATCGAGCTGACGGGGCAGACCCAGTCGCGCGCGATGGCCGGGGGCCTCCTTCTGATGCGTCCGGCCTTCGCCTCGTGGAGCCCGCTCCGGTCGCTGCCGGCCGGCCCGCGCACGCTCCCCGTCGTTCTCGTTCCGAAGCGGATGCGTGCGACGTACGAGCTACAGCTTCCCGCCGGCCACACCGTCGACGACGCCCCCGATCCGGTGAAGGTCGAGACACCGTACGGCAGGGTCGTCTCGGAGGTCCGCCGGAGCGAGAAAGGGATCGTCCTCTCCCAGGAGCTCTCACTCGGCGACGGATCAGGCACCGTGCGCTACGTCCCGGCCGCCGAATACGAGGCCGTCCGCCGGTTCTTCGCGGCGGTTCGCGAGGCCCTGAACCCCGCCGTGGTCCTGAAGCGATGACCATTCGACAGGAACGGAGGAATGAGGAAATGACCGAAACCAGGAGAGGAACCATGCTCGCTTCGTCCGCGTCGCGCCGCGCCGTGCGCTGTCTGCTCGTGCTGTCTCTCGCCGTTTCCGCCTCCACCTCGCTCGCCGAGACGGAGGGGCCGAAGATCGACTGGAAGCAGGGGCCTTCCACCGCCGACCTCGGCGGGAAGGTGGCCGAGCTGAAGGTGCCCGAGAAGTTCGTCTTCGCCGGTGCCGAGGACACGAAGAGGCTGATGGAGTCGTTCGGAAACCCGGCCGACGGCACGGAGGTGGGGTTCCTGGCGCCGGCGGACGAGAACGAATCGTGGTTCGTCGTCTTCGAGTACCACGACGTGGGATTCATCAAGGACGCCGACAAGGAGAAGATCGACGCCGACGCGCTTCTGGCGAGCATCCGGGAGGGGACGGAGGAGGCGAACAAGGTCCGGAAGGAAAAGGGGATGGGGACGATCTCCGTCGTCGGCTGGGCTGAGCCGCCCCGGTACGACACCGTTTCGCACAACCTCGTCTGGGCCATCCGCGGCCGCGGCTCGGACGGGCACGAGGTGGTGAACTACAACAGCCGGATCCTGGGGCGCGAGGGCTACACCTCGGCGACGCTCGTGACCGACCCGGAAACGCTCGCCACGCTGAAGCCCCAGCTCGCCGGGATCCTCGGCGGCTTCTCGTACAAGTCGGGCCGGCGCTACTCGGAATGGGTCGCGGGTGACAAGGTCGCGGCCTACGGCCTGACGGCGCTCGTCGCTGGCGGGGCGGGCGCTGCGGCCGCGAAGCTCGGACTCTTCGGCGTGCTCGGGAAGTTCCTCGCGAAGGGGTGGAAGCTCGTGGCCGCGGCGGTCGTCGCGCTCGGCGCCGGCGCGAAGAAGCTCTTCGGCGGCAAGAGCGAGCCGGGGACTCCCGCCTGACCGCTCGCCAGGGGCTTCTCTCTTCGTGAACTCGTTCCTCGAGGGGCTCCTCCCCTGGGTCGTCGCCCTCTGGGCGTTCGACGGTGTCGTGAGGGCGTGGCCGGGGGAGGTGCTTTTCCACGCGACGTGGGGGCGCGCCTTCCGGCTCGCCGGGCCGGGGTTCCGGCTCGCGCTCCCCTTCCCGGCGAGCGACGCCTTCGCCCTTTCCGGCGACGCCGCGTTCGTCGGCAACGAGGCAATCGCTTTCCCCGCCGGCCCGCTCCGCTTCGACCGGCCGCTCCCCGCCTCGTTCACCGAGGAGCCGATCGACGGGGCGGAGCGCTTCCACGCGGACGACCGAAGCGTGGCGCGGGGCCGGCGAACTCTCTTCACGGCCGGCTCGCCCGAGGCGGCAGCGCTCCTGGCGCGGAGGCTCGAGGAGCTGCGCGCGGCGCCGGCCGCCTCGCGGGCCGCCCTGCGCGCGCGGTGGAGCGACGAGGCGTTCGACCTCGCCACGCTGGGCGAAACGCTCGGGCGGTACCGCGAGGCGAGCGCCGCAGGGCGCGTGGGGGGCTGGACTCTCCTTGCTCTCCTCTTCGCGGGGCTCCCGCTCTCGCTCCTGACGCCGCTCGGGAGGTGGGTCCCCCCTGCGGCATGGCTGCTCCTCGGGGCCGGGGCGTGGGCGTACGCGATGCGGGGCGTGGGGCGGCTGATGAAGGAGTGCGGGCTCGACAGGGGCTCGCGGGTCGTGGCACTCCTCCACTTCGTCTTCCTGCCGATCTCGGCCTCGAGGGTGTGGGGCGTCTCGGCGCGGCACCTCTTCGTGAGGTTCGACGTCCTGACGGCGGCGGCGGCGCTTCTGGGCGAGGAGGACTTCGCCGTCTGCGCGCGCCGCGAGCTGGCGCGCATGGCCTCCCCGCCCGCAGAGGGCGGGAGCCGGGCCGTTCGCGAGGCGCTCGGGGAGAGAGAGCGGAGAGCGCGGTACCTCGTGAAGGCGATGCTCGGCGCGACCGCGCTTCCGCCCCCCGCGCGGAAGGACTCCGCCGCGTCTCTCTTCTGCCCCCTCTGCGCGACGGAGTTCCGGGAGGGGGCGGCGGTGTGCGCCGACTGCGGGCGTCCGCTGGAGCCACTCGGAGCCGAGGAGGCCGAAAGGCCCCGGCGGTAACCTTCACCGCCACGCTGCCGGCGTCCGTGCCCGGCTCCTCGGTCGGTTTCCTCCACGGGCGACTCCCGTCCGACTCGCGACCCGGAGCCCGTGCGCCTACTCGCGCCGCAGGGCTTCGATCGGGTCGAGGCGGGCTGCGCGCCGGGCGGGGACGAGGCCGAAGAGGACGCCGATCCCCGCCGAGAAGAGGAAGGCGACGACGGTGATCGTGACGTCGACGGAGAACGGGAGGCCGAGAAGGCCCGCGAGGACCCAGGAAGCGCCCGTCGCCAGGACGATGCCGGCGACGCCGCCGAAGGAGGAGAGGACGACCGCCTCGATGAGGAACTGAAGGAGGACCTCACTCTCGAGAGCGCCTATGGCGAGGCGGGTGCCGATCTCGCGTGTCCGCTCCGTCACCGAGACGAGCATGATGTTCATGATGCCGATGCCCCCGACGAGGAGGCTGACGCCCGCCACCGCGCCGAGGAGTCCGGTCATCAGCGCGATCGTCCCGGAGAGGGTGCTCGCGATCTGCTTCGTGTCGAGGACCATGAAGTCGTCGTCTTCGCCGGCCTCGACGTGCCGCCGCTCGCGGAGGAGAGCCGCGATGTCGGTCTTGGCACGCTCGACGGCCGAGGCCTCGCGGACGGAGACGACGATCGTGCCGACGGCGGTCGAGCCGGTGACGCGCCGCTGAACGGTGCGGATCGGCATGACGACGGTGTCGTCCTGGTCCATCCCCATCGCCCCCTGCCCCTTGGGGGCGAGGAGGCCGATCACCTCGCAGCCGAAACCCTTCAGGCGGATCTCGCTCCCGACGGGGAGGCTGCCGCCGAAGAGCTTCTTCCTCACCGTCTCGCCGAGGACGCAGACGGCCCGGCCGGAGAGGGCCTCCGCGTCGCTGAACGTCCGCCCGGCGGCGAGACTCCACCCGCCGGCCGTGAAGTAGGCGTTCGTCGTCCCCGCGACGGTCGTGGACCAGGTCTCGGAGCCGTGGACGGCGCGCGCGCCGCGGGAGGCGACCGGGGCGACCGCGGCGAGAGAGGAAACCTGGCTGCGGAGGGCGTCGGCGTCGGCGAGCTCGAAGCTCTTCGCTCCGGCGGATTCGCGCCCCGGCTCCATTCTCTGGCCGGGGCGTACGAGGATGAGGTTGCTGCCGAGGCTCGAGATCTGGTCGCCGACGGCCTTCGTCGCCCCGTTGCCGAGGGTGACCATGACGATGACGGCGCTGACCCCGATGACGATGCCGAGGGTCGTCAGGAAGGAGCGGAGGAGGTTGCGGCGGATGGCACGCACCGCGACGAGAAGCGCGTTCAGGAGCACGCCGCCTCCTTCCGCACGTCGGAATCGACGAGGCCGTCGACGAAGTGGACCGTGCGCCGCGCCCAGGAGGCGACGGTCGCATCGTGGGTGACCATGACGACCGTGATGCCCCGGTCGCGGTTGAGCGACGTGAGCAGCTCCATGATCTCGTGGCTCGTCTTCGTGTCGAGGTTGCCGGTCGGCTCGTCGGCGAGGAGGAGCGCCGGGGCCGTCACGACGGCACGGGCGATGGCCACCCGCTGCTGCTGCCCGCCGGACAGCTCCGACGGCGTGTGCGTCTCGCGACCGGTCAGGCCGACGGCGTCCAGTGCGGCACGGGCGTGCGCCTCGCGGCCGGCGCGCGGCTCGCCCCGGTAGAGAAGCGGGAGCTCGACGTTCTCGAGGGCCGACGTGCGCGCGAGGAGGTTGAAGCCCTGGAAGACGAAGCCGAGGTACCGCCTTCTGAGGAGCGCCCGCTCGTTGCGCGAGAGGGACGAGACCCGGACTCCGCGGAAGAGGTAGTCCCCTCCCGACGGCGTGTCGAGACAGCCGAGGATGTTCATGGCGGTCGACTTCCCCGAGCCGCTCGGGCCCATGACCGCGACGAACTCCCCTTCGTCGACGGCGAGGTCGACGCCGCGGAGCGCCTCGACGGCCGCCGACCCGGTGCCGTAGGTTTTCCGGAGCCGCTCGAGAGCGACGAGGGGTGGCTTCACGACGCTCCCCCGGAGAGCTCCGTGACGACCGCTGTCCCGGCGCGGAGGCCGCCACCGGTCAGCTCGGTCGACTGGCCGTCGGAGACGCCCACCGTGACCGGAACCGCCTCGGGCCGGCCGTCGCGGAGGACCCAGACCCGGGAGGCGTGATTCGACTCCGTTGCCGCCGTCTTCTTCGTACCGGGAGGGAGGGGCAGGAGGCGCGAGACGATGCTGCGCGACGGGGCCTGCCCCTCGGCCGTCGCTGCGGGCTCGAAGCGCAGGGCCGCGTTCGGGACGAGGAGGACGCCGGTTCGGCTCGCCGTGGTCACGACGACGGAGGCGGTCATTCCGGGTCGGAGGCTGAGGTCGGAGTTGTCGACGGAAAGGATGGTCCGGTACGAGACGACGCCGTCCTTCGTCCGCGAGCCGAAGCCGACGCGCTTCACCAGGGCCACGAAGGTCCGGCCCGGATGCGCGTCGACGGTGAAGGTCGCCGGCAGACCTTCGGAGACGCGGGCGACGTCGGCCTCGTCGACGTCGACCTCGAGATCCATCTTCGAGAGGTCCTCGGCGAGTGTGAAGAGAACGGGGGCCTGGAGCGCCGCCGCGACGGTCTGTCCCGGTTCGACGTTGCGCGTCAGGACGAGTCCTTTCACGGGCGAGCGAATGGTGGCCTTGGCCAGGTTCGCCTCGTCGATGGCCAGGGCCGCCTCGGCCTCCTCGATCGCCGCCTTCGCGCTCGCCTCGTCCGCGAGGGCCTTCAGGACTGTCGTCCTGGCCGACTCGGTCTCCGTACGAGACGGTGAACGGCCGCCGCTCAGGTCGAACAGCTCCTCCAGGCGCGCGAGGCGGGCGCGGGCGTCGGCCACGGAAGCCTCGGCCTGGGCCTTTCGCGCACGGGCCGACGAGAGGCTCGCACGCGAGCGGGCGACCTGTCCGTCGAGCTTCGTGGGGTCGAGGACGACGAGAGGCTGCCCGGCCCTCACGCGGTCGTTCTCGTCGACGAGAACTCTCTCCACGATGCCCGACAGCTCGCTGCCGACGTCGACCTTGTTGACCGGCTGGAGCGTGCCGGTGGCCGAAATGGTGACGACGAGGTCGCCCGTGCGGGCCTCCGCAGTGACGTACCGCGCGATCCCCCCCTCGCGACGGGCCCGCGACGCCGCGGCCACCACGAGGGCCACGAGGACGACTGCGAGACCGGCGAAGGCGAGCCGCCGCCAGGGCCGGGGAGCGGGGCGGGACGTGCCGAGGAGGTCGTGCACGCTGGCGCGAACGGCTTCCGGGGCGGCCTCGGAGGGGCCATCGTTCGTATCGAGGATCGGGTTCATCCGCTTCTCCTTTCGTCGGTCCGCGCGGGGGCGGAGGGGGCCGGACCGCCGCCCAGGGCCTTCGAGAGGCGAACAAAGGCCGAGATCTCGTCGGCCCGGCTGCGGCGAGGCTCTCCTCGAGAGCGAAGAGGCTCCGCTCGGCGTCGAGGACGGAGTCGAGGTCCGAGAGGCCCGCCCGCCAGCTCTTCCGGGCGAGGTCGGCGGCGGTGCGCGCCGAGGCGACGCCCGAGTCGAGCGCCGCCTGGCGCGCGCGGCTGCCGTCGAGAGCGAGGAAGGCGTTTTCCGTCTCGGAGAGGGCCGAGAGGATCGTCGCTTCGTAGTCGGCGAGGGCCTGCTCGGCGACCGCGTCCTGGATCTCGATCCGGCGGCGAATGCTCCGTCGGTCGAAGATCGGTGCGGTGACGCCGCGGACGAAGGACGCCGTGAGAGCCCTCGCGTCGAGGAGGGAGGAGATCGAGGACGCCTCGAGGCCGATCCCCGCTCCAAGCGTCAGTGTCGGGCGGAGGGCCGCTTCGGCCTGGGCCGTACGGGAGGTTTCCGCAGCGAGGCGACGTTCGGCGGCCCGCACGTCGGGCCGACGCCTCAGGGCTTCGGCCGGGATCCCCGCCGAAGCCGTCTCGGGGACGCGGGGTACGCCTCCTCCCGCCCCGAGCTCCTCGCGGAGGGCGCCGGGAGCGAGACCGGCGAGAAGGTCGAGGCGATTCGCGGCGTTCTCGCGCCCCTCGACGTAGACCGGGATGAGGGCGCTCGTCTCCGCGACGCGCGACTCGGCACGGGCGACGTCGAGACCGTTCGCCAGACCCGCCCGATTGCGCAGGCGCGTCAGCTCGAGCGTCTCGGACTGACTCGAGAGGTTCTTCGCGGCGATGGCGTAGCGCGCCTCCTGGAGCCGGAGATCGACGTAGGCGAGCGCCACCTCGGCGGCGAGGGAGGCCTTCACGTCGTCGAGGCTCGCGGCCGTCGCCTCGAGATCGGCCCCGGCCGCGTCGACGCCCCGGCGCTTGCCTCCGAAGAGATCGACCTCCCAGGTCGCGTCGAGACCCGCGGAGTAGAGGCTTCGGGTACTGCCAGCGCCCGTTTCCTTGCTCGTGCGGCTCCGACTCTGCGAGTTGGAAAGGGTCACCGACGGGAGGAGCTCGCTTCCGGCGAACCCGCGCCGCGCGCGCGCCTCCCGGAGGCGGGCCGCGGACTTGCGGACGTCGACGCTCGAGACGAGGGCCCGCTCGACGAGGCTCGCGAGGGTCGCGTCTCCGAGCCTCGTCCACCAGGAGACGAGGGAGGCGTCGACGTCCGCAGGAGCGGGGGCCGGAGCGGTGGAAGCCGCCCCGCTCCACGTCCCGGGCACGGCGACCGAGGCCGTCCGCGCGGGCTTGCCCGCCCCGGCGCATCCCGTAAGGAGGAGGACCGACGCCCCGGCCACGAGGACGGACCGCCCCCGGCCGCACCCGTCTCCGCGTCTCTCCGTTTCGCATCGCATGAGGTGTCTTCGCTTCCTTCCCGGCGTCACGGGCAGCGGCCCGTGTTGCCGGCGAAAAGATGCGCTTCTGCCCTGCAAATGGGTGTGAGCGGAAGGAAAAAGTCCGTCAGGAAACGTAAAGGTCACGCTCCGGGCCGCCTCGGCGCCCGGAGGCCTGTCTATGATCGGCCGCGGAAAAGGAGCAATCCGACCCGATGCATCACGTCCTCCTCGTCGACGACGACACCGAGCTCGCCGCGATGCTCGCGGAGTACCTCGGCCAGGACGGCTTCGAGGCCCGCTGCGTCGCGGACGGCGAGAGCGCCGTCGGCGAGGCGCTCTCCGGCCGCTGGGACATCGTCGTCCTCGACGTGATGATGCCGAGGCTGAATGGAATCGAGGTCCTCCGCCGGATTCGCCGCGAAAGCCAGGTGCCCGTCCTGATGCTGACGGCCAAGGGGAGCGACGTCGACCGGATCGTCGGCCTCGAGCTGGGCGCGGACGACTACGTGCCCAAACCCTGTACGCCGCGCGAGCTCGCGGCGCGACTGCGGGCCATCCTTCGGCGGACTCAGCCGGGCGAAGGGCAGGCCGCGCCCGTGTCGGCGGGGCGCCTGGCGATGTGGCCCGAGCGACGGACGGCCGAGTGGCGTGGCAGGCCACTCTCCCTGACGAGCACCGAGTTCAACCTCCTCGCCGTCCTCGCCCGGAACGCGGGCCGCGTCGTGAGCAGGGCCGAGCTCTCGGAGCAGGCGCTCGGAAGGCCCCTCGAGCGATTCGAGCGGAGCATCGACGTTCACGTCAGCAGCCTTCGGCAGAAGCTCGGCCTCCTCGAAGATGGCCGGTCCGTCATCCAGACCGTGCGCGGGCAGGGCTTCCTGCTGGTGAGGGAATGACGGTGGGGCGTTTCTTCTGGAAGGTCTTCCTCGTCTTCTGGCTGACGCTCGTCCTCGTCGCCACGACGATGGCTCTCCTCGCCTGGCTGGTCGTCCGGGACGGCGGGAGCGTGCCCCCGAAGCCGCCGCTCTACGCCCCGGTCGGCGCGGGCGTCGTCGCGAGCCTTGCCGCGGCGGCGCTCGTCGCCCGCTCCCTCTCCAAGCCGATCCGCTCGCTCCAGCAGGCGTTCGAGGCCGTCGGCCGGGGAAAGCTCGACACCCGGGTTTCGACCCTCATCGGGAACCGGCACGACGAGCTCTCTGATCTCGGGGCGGGCTTTGACCGGATGACGGGAGAGCTCGAACGGCTCGTAGAGGCGCAGCGGCGGCTCCTCCACGACGTCTCGCACGAACTCCGCTCTCCGCTCGCCCGGCTCCAGGCCGCCATCGGTCTCGCACGCCAGAGCCCGGCGAAGCTCGAGGCGACGCTGGAGAGAATCGAGAAGGAGTCGGCGCGGCTCGACGAGCTCGTCGGCGGACTCCTCGCTCTCTCGAGGCTCGAGTCGCCGGCAGCGCACCTCGGCCCTGCCGAGCCGGTCGACCTCGTGGAGCTCGCGTCCGCCGTAGCGGAGGAGGCGCGCTTCGAGGCGCAGGCCGCCGATCGAACGGTCGCATTCGCGGGACGGGGTCAGGCCGTCCTCACCGCGCCGGCCGAGCCCTTTCTCCGGGCGTTCGAGAACGTCGTGAGGAACGCGGTGAAGTTCACGGCTCCGGGAACCACGGTGGACGTCGACGCCGGTCTTTCGGACGACGGAAAGGTGTTCGAGCTGCGAGTCGCCGACCGCGGCCCCGGCGTGGTCGCCGAGGACCTCGAGAGGATCTTCGAGCCGTTCTACCGCGGCGAGAACGCCGCACGGGCCGGAGGGAGCGGCCTCGGCCTCGCCATCGCCCGCCGGGCCGTCGAAGCGCAGGGCGGGACGATTCGCGCCGCGAACCGGGACGGCGGCGGACTGACGGTTGCGGTGCGCGTCCCCGTCGACCCGCCCGTCCGGTCCGGCCCGCGCTGACGGAGGGCAGCTCCCGGCTCGCCAAGAGGTCGAGCGCCGGTCGCCGGCCGTGCCAACCGTCTGCTGCGGTGCGACAATTCGCCGATTCACGATCCGGCGCCGCGGGGAAGCGGCATGAGGAGAGTCATGCGGGTACCGATGAGCGTGTGTGCAGTTCTTTTCGCGCTGCTCCTCCCGGGCGGCGTCGCCCGGGGCGAGGAGGCCGCTCAGGCGCCTCCCGCCATCGCGAAGTTCACCGAGAAGAAGTTCTCGCACGAGCAGTACCGCGCCGCCATCCTCGGCAAGGTCGCGTTCCGCAAAGGGCGAAAGCCCGGGGAGCCGAAGGAGCCGCTGCGCGTGACGTTCGCGAGGACGGACGTGAAGGGGGCCGTCGTCGGGATCGACGTGAAGGACGGCGAGGGGTTCGTCCTGCAGGCGGTGCCCGGCACCTGGGAGGTGCGGGAGATCGTCCGGGCCGGGCGGCTCTACCAGACGGGCCAGATGTTCCCGGTGACCGCCGGGAACGTCGTCTACATCGGCTTCGTCGACGTCGCGCTCGGCGATGAGGACAGGTCCGTCTACGAGTACGAATACCGGGTCGACTCGACGGTCAGCATGGCGGCGTTCGGACGGCACCCCGAGCTGGGGAAGCTGATGAACGCCTGGGTGCCCGCCTCGCTCTTCACGAACAGCAACGTCTCGCTCTTCGCGCCGACCTACCCCATCGCCTCGGCGAAGATGAAGACGCCGAAGACGCTGGCGGCCGCCTGCGAGCACGGCGACCTCGCCACGGCGCGCGAGCTCCTGGCGGCGGGTGCCGACCCGAACGCGCTCGATGGCGACGGGTGGGCGCCGCTCCACTCCGCCACGCGCTTCGGCCACGCGGCGATCGCCGACCTGCTCGTCGACCGCGGCGCTTCGCTCTCCGCACCGAACCCGAACGGCTGGACGCCGCTCATGCAGGCGCTGCGGTACGGGCCGGAAGCGCTCGCGACGCGGATGCTGCAGAAGGGCGCCCCCGTGAGCGGCCGGACGAAGACCGGAACGACGACTCTCATGCTGGCCGCCGGGTACGCCTCGGAAGAGAGCGTGAAGAGCCTCCTCGAGAAGGGCGCCGACCTTTCCGAGAAGGACGGCGACGGATGGACGGCCGTCACCTGGGCCCTTCGCTACCAGAAGGCGGGGAACGCGCGCCTCCTCGTGGACCGCGGGGCCGACGTCCAGGCGCTGGACGGCGAGAGCTGGACGCCTCTGATGTACGCCCTTCGGTACGAGCTTTCCGACGTCGCCCTCCTCCTCCTCGACAAGGGCGCCCGGCCCGGCGAGAGGAACAAGAACGGCTGGTCGGCCCTCCACTTCGCGCTGCGCTACGGCTCGCCGAGAGTCGCGCGACGGCTCATCGAAGCCGGCGTCGACAGGGACCGCCCGACGTCCGACGGCTTCACCCCGCTGATGCTCGCCCTGCGCAACGCCCAGGGGGAGAACGCCCGGCTCCTCATCGAGAAGGGGGCCGACGTCGAAGCGAAGAACCAGGATGGCTGGACGGCCCTGACCTTCGCGCTCCGGTACGAGCAGATCGAGTGCGGGCGGCTGCTCGCGCAGAAGAGCAGGCGGATCGACGACAAGGACAAGGACGGCTGGACGGCCCTGATGTTCGCCCTGCGCTACGGGAACCCGGAGGCCGCCGAGACGCTCATCCAGAGGGGCGCCGCGTTCAACTTCGCCGTGGCCGACGGGTGGGAGCCGCTCCTCCTGGCGCTGCGCAACGGGCAGGCCGAGAACGCGCGGCGGCTCATCGAGAAGGGGGCGAACCCGAAGGCGCGGACGGCGCAGGGCTGGTCGGCGCTGATGTTCGCGATCGAGTACGGGCAGCCCGAGAACGCAAAGCTCCTCCTCGCAAAAGGGGCCGACGGCCTGCTGCCGAGCTCGGACGGGACGACGGCCGTTTCCCTGGCGAAGAAGAAGGGGTACTTCGAGCTCGTTCAGCTGCTCGGGGGCGACCCCGCCGACGCGGAGTCGGTGTTTACGAAGACGGCGCCCGCGAAGGCTCCCGCGAAAGGGCTAACGTGGTCTCAGGTGGTCGCCACCTACCCGGCGGGCGTCAAGCCGTGCACGACCGCCGTCGACGTGACGAGCGTTCTTCCCGACGGCCAGTGGCAGACGCTCGGGATCGTCGAGCACCGGAGCCACCAGCCGCTGCTCCAGTACTACGGCACGCGCGTGACGCTGAAGGTTCCCGCCACGGCAGGCGGAACGTCGTACCCCGCCGGGACGATGCTGACGGTCGACAAGGACCAGAAGTGGATTGCGGTGACGAGCTGGGAGTGAGACGGGGAGGGGGCGCGCCCGGCGGCGAATCGACCGGCCTCGACCCACGGGAATTCTTGTAGCCTCCCGCGCATGGCCGCTCCCGCCCGAAAGCTCGAAGAGAAGCTCGCCGCCCTGAGGGCCCTGGAACGCGCACCCGACCCGCCCGACGCGGAGGCGATGCGCGAGGCGCTCGGGAGCAAGGTGGGGGCGCTCGTCGCCGCGGCAGCGCGGATCGTGGCGAGCCGGGAGATGCCGGGGCTGTGCGGGGAGCTGGCGGCCGCGTTCGTCCGGCTGAGCGAGAGACCGGCGGAGCGCGACCCGGGGTGCCGCGGGAAGATCGCGATCGCGAAGGCGCTGGGCGCGCTCGACGAGTGGGAGGACGAGGTCTTCGTGAAGGGCGTCTCGCTCGTGCAGGCGGAGCCGGTGTGGGGCGGAAAGGAAGACACCGCCGCCGAGCTGAGGGCCGAGTGCGCGATGGCCTTCGCGCACGCCGGTCGGGCGGACGCCCTCGACGTCCTGGCGGACCTCCTCGCCGACCCCGAGCGCGCCGCGCGGGCCGCCGCGGCCCAGGCGCTCGGCGACACGGGACGGCCCGACGCCACGGCGCTGCTCAGGTACAAGGTGCGCGTCGGCGACGCGGAGCCGGAGGTGATCTCCGCCTGCCTCGGCTCGATCCTCGCGCTCGCCCCGCGCTCGTCCCTTCCCTTCTTCGCGAGCCTCCTGAAGGGGGGCGACGAGCGGGCCACGGCGGCGGCGCTCGTGCTGGGAGAGAGCCGGCTCGCCGGTGCGTCGCCGCTCCTCGTGAAGTGGTGCGAAGAGGCGACGGCCGCGGAGCGCGCGCGGGTGGGCTACCTCGCGCTGGCGCTCCTGCGCGACGACACGGCGACCGCCTACCTGCTGGAGTGCGTGCGCGAGGGAGAGACGGCCGATGCCGTCGCGGCCGTGAAGGCCCTCGCGACCTTCCGCGACGACCCGCGGCTCGCGGCCCGGCTGCGCGAGGCGGCCGGGGGGCGGGAGCGCGCCGTCGCGGCGGCGGTCACCGCGGCGCTGGGCTGAGCGGCTCTCACCCGATCGCGGCGATGCTCGCGCGGAAACGCGCGAGGCTCGCGCCGCTCAGCACACTTTCCACCACGGCACGGCCAGGACGTCGGGTGCCAGCCACTCGATCGTGTTTCCCGTGTGGAGGAGGAGTCCGGCTCTGGCCATTTTCCCGTATTCCGCACGGAACAGGGGATCCGGCTCCCGCTCTATTCATGGTGTGAATGACATCCATTCACGCCACGAATCCACAGGAGGCGGGGCGGGGGGGCGCGAAAGCCGCCCGCTGGCTCGTGGGCCTCCGCTGAGGCCTCGCTTCTCGATACCCGCTCCCGAGCAACCTGGCCGCTACCCGGTCACATCTCTTCCAGCAGCCACCTGGACGCTCCGGCCCAGGTGAAGCCCTTTGGAAGGGACCGGGTGGGTGGGACGGCATCGAGCGTCACCAGGAACGGCCGGGCGCGGGGATGCACCGCGGCGGCGGCCTGAAGGGCCCTCAGCTCGCGCTCCCACGTCTCGTCTCCCTCGCTCTCGAGGCAGACCTGCACGAGAAGCGGACGCTCTCCGGCTCGCTGGGCGAAGAAGTCGACTTCCCAGCCCTCTGCCGTCCGGATGTAGGAGGTCTCGAAGCCGCGGCGCTCGAGCTCGAGGAGCACGGCGGTCTCGAGGGCGCGTCCGGTATGCATGCGGCCGCTCCGTTCGAAGAGGGCGATGAGCCCGGGATCGACCGGGTACGCCTTTCGCGGGTTGACCATCCGCTGCTTTTCCGACGCGCTCTCCATCGCGACCGTCCTCACGAGGAAGGCGTCCTCGAGGTGGGCCAGGTACTCGTGAAGGGTGTCCTTCCCGACGGAGACTCCCTGCGAACGGAGCGTGTCGTAGTGCTTCTTCACCGAGAAGGCGCCGCCGGGGTGGGCGAGGAGCTGCCGCTGGAGCCAGCGGAGGGCGAGTGGATTCGTCACGCCCTGGCGTTCGATGACGTCCCTGAGGACGACGACGTCGACGTATCCCGCAAGGAGGTCGTTGCGATCTCGGGCCTCGGCGCCCTGCGCCTCGGGGAATCCCCCTTCGACGAGATATCGCCGGAGCCTGTGATCGAGCGATGTGCGATCAGCCGGCTTGAGCCTTTCCCAGCCGACGGTCGGCTCCGCGCCCGCGTGGCGCAATGCCTCCGGGAAGCTGAAGGGGTGTACGAGAACCGCCATCGCCCGGCCGCGCAGGCTCGTCGCCACCTCGCGGCTCAGCAGGCGCGCCGAGGAGCCGGAGACGAAGACCTCTACCCCGCCTCCGTCCATGAGCCGCCGGACGAGCCCCTCCCATCCGGGAACGGTCTGCACCTCGTCGAGGTAGAGGGTCCTCTCCGACGCCCCCGCCAGTCCGGCAAGCACCCGGGCATGCTCTTCGACGAGCCAGCCGAGATCCGTGACAGTGAGGCCGGCGAGGCGTTCGTCCTCGAGGGAGAGGAGCAGCTGGGACTCGGGGGCTCGATCAGCGGACACGCGGTCAGACCGGCACTGCGAAAGGAAGGACGTTTTCCCGCTTCGCCGCACGCCGATGACAGCGAGAGCTTTCCCCCGGATTCCGGGAAGTCGGATGTCCCGCCGGGTCAGGTCACGCGGCGAGGCCGCCAGCGATTCGGCGAGCTTGAGGCGGAGGAGGTCTCGAGAAAGTGTCATTGCCTGGATGACATTGTACGGCACAGTTGTCATTACGGAAGTGACAAGATTGGCGCCAGCACAAAGAGAATAGGCCCGCCGCCGGTTTCCCGGAGGCGGGCCGTGACTCCCGAAATGGTGGAGGCGGGGGGAGTCGAACCCCCGTCCGAAGCGACCGTACGTCGAGATTCTCCACGCTCAGTCCCGACTTGTTATCTCGTCGCCGCGCTTCCAGGTCGGAACAGCCAGGCGCGACGACCAACCTGAAACGTCTCGGACCTCACCTTCAGATGGCGGGTTTTGGTCCCAGCCTGGCTTTCTCAACAGGATTCCGAAGCGCTCCAGGCAGGCTCTCCGGGTCCCGTCACGGCTTAAGCCGCGAGTGCGAGTTCGCTGTCGTTGGCAGCTAAATTTTGCCGTTGTTTTTACGAGGCATACGGCATGCTCGGCGTGCTCCTCGATCGTGAGATGCCCCGTCGAAACCGGGTCGCCCCCAAGATCAGCTCCCATTGTACCGCCCGGGTCAAGGCGGACTCCCGCTACGCCACGATTCCCTGCCCCTCGACCATCTCCGAGCGCGCCTGCCGCTCGCGGAAATCGAGGACGCGGCGGTCCATCACCCGGAACCAGAGAGGCGGCACCGCGGCGAGAAGGATCATCCCGGCGTAGCCCGTCGGGAGCTGCGGCGCCTCGGGAAAGTCGCGGAGGGTCTGGTAGCGGCGCGCGGGCCAGGCGTGGTGGTCGGAGTGGCGCTGGAGGTGGTAGAGGAAGCCGTTCGTCACGAGGTGGTTGCTGTTCCAGGAGTGGAGCGGCGTGACGCGCTCGTACTTCCCGTTCGGGAGCCTGCGGCGCTCGAGACCGTAGTGCTCGAGGTAGTTGACGACCTCCAGGAGCGAGAAGCCGAGGACGGCCTGGACGACGACGACGAGGGCGGCCGTCGCCCCGGCGCCGAGGCCGAAGAGGCCGGGGGCGTCGGGCGCGAGAACCCGGCCCGCGACGTAGGCCGCGACGGTGAGAACGGCCGGGTAGAGGACGTTGCGCCACGTTTCGTTGCGAAGGCTCCAGGCGCTTCGGCCCACGCGCGCGAGGCGCTGCCGCTCGAGGTCGAGGTTCTTGCGGAAGGTGCCGATGACCGTCCGCGGGTAGAAGCGGAAGAACGACTCGCCGAAACGCGACGAGGCGGGGTCTTCGGGCGTCGAGACCATCAGGTGGTGCCCGAGGTTGTGCTCCTGGGTGAAGTGCCCGTAGAAGGTCGGGTGGAGGAGCGCCTTCGCGAGCCACTTCTCGAGGCGGCTGCTCTTGTGCCCCAGCTCGTGCGCCACGACGATGCCGATGCCGGAGAGGATTCCCATCGACCAGGTGTTCCCGGCGTACTCGGAGAGGCTCCAGCCCCCCGCGATCGCGCCCCGGACGGTGTAGGCGAGGACGGCCCAGTAGACGGGGACGAACGCGTAGGTGACGAGGCGGTAGTAGCGCTCGCCGTCGAGGGCCTTCTCCTCTTCCTGCGTGTAGTTGACGCGGTCCTCGCCGACGAGAAGGTCGAGGATCGGGATGAGGACGAACGCGACGAACGGCGTCAGGTACGCCGCCGCGCCGCCGAACCGCACGCCGAGGACGACGAGGACGGGGAGAACGAAGACGATGAGGTAGGAATACTTCTTGATTCGCTTCCAGGCTCGCTGCACGGCCGTTGTCCCCCGTTCCGTTCCCTGTTCCGCGGTTCGCGCGCATTCTGGAGAAGCGGCCGACGGACGACAACAGGGGGCTGCCCGTCGCCCCGTTTCACCCTCCCCGCCGCCCGCTGGTAGCGTTGCGCAGATGAATGCCTCCGTGACGCTCGCCCTGACGACCGTCGGCTCCGAGGAGGACGCCGCCCGCATCGCCCGCCACCTCGTCGAGACGAAGGCCGCCGCCTGCGTCTCGATCGTCGCGCCCGTCCGGTCCATCTACGTCTGGAAGGGGGAGCTTCAGGACGAGAAGGAGTGGCTGCTGATCGTGAAGACGGCCCGGCCCGCGGAGGCGCTTCGCGACGCCGTACGGGCCGTCCACCCGTACGAGGTAGCCGAGTTCCTCGCTTTCCCGGCGAGTTTCGCGGACGAGGCGTACGCGCGGTGGGTGGAGGAGGGGAGCGGGGAGGTCGGCGTGAGCGAGAGGCCAGACTGAGCGGCGGACCCCCCCAAACAGCGAAAAAGCACGCAAAACATTTGCGTGACGGCTAAAATGCCTGAGATGTACCTCCCACGCGAGGCAGAACGTCGTCTTTCCTCGCTCCTTAAGAGCTTCCCGGCGGTCGTCGTGACCGGGGCGCGGCAGGTTGGGAAGAGCACCCTGCTCGCTCACGCTCTCGCGGGTGCCGCCGACTTCGTCGTCTTCGACCCGGTTGTGGACGTGGAAAACGCGCGCCGGGACCCGGAGCTGTTCCTCGAGAACCACAGAACGCCGCTCGTCCTCGACGAGGTGCAATACGCGCCCGAGCTTCTCCCTTCGATCAAGCGGCGCATCGACCGAAACAGGGCGCCCGGGCAGTACATCCTGACCGGCTCCCAGCAATGGGGAGTCCTTGCTTCGGTTGCGGAGAGCCTCGCGGGACGCGTCGCTTTCCTCGACCTCGAGGGGTTCTCGCTCATGGAGACCGCGGAGGCGACGAGCAACCGGCACTGGCTCACGGCCTGGATCGATTCGCCCGAGGTGGTCGTCGGGACGGGAGTCGAACGCGCTCGGGGCCCCTTCGCTCTCTACGAGCGACTCTGGCGCGGTTTCCTTCCCCAGGCCCACTTCCTCCCGCTCGAGGCGATCCCGGACTTCCACCTGGCCTACCAGCGCACGTACATCGAGCGCGACGCCCGGCTCCTCGCCGACGTCTCCGACTGGCAGCAGTTCGGGCGGTTCGTCCGCCTCGCGTCGGCTCTCACGGCGCAGGAGGTGAACCGCTCGCAGGTGGGGCGCGAGATAGGCGTCTCGCCCCAGACAGCCGAGCGGTGGCTCGGAATCCTGAAGGCGACATTCCAGTGGTTCGAGGTGCCGGCCTTCTCCGGAAACACCGTGAAGCGGATCGCCTCGAAGGCGAAGGGCTTCGTCGCCGACACCGGTCTGGCCTGCTGGTCCCTCGCGATCTCGACGCCGAACGCGGTGCCGAGCCATCCGGCCTGGGGCGCGCTCTTCGAGACGGCGGTCTACGGCGAGATCCGAAAGGCGATCTCCCTCCTTTCGCCGAGGCCGATCGTCCACCACTGGCGCTCGCGGAACGGTGCCGAGGTGGACTTCCTCCTCGAGCGGGACGGCACGTTCTTTCCCATCGAGGTGAAGGCGGCGAGCCGCCCCTCGCGGGGCGACACGTCGGGCATCACCGCCTTCCGGAAGACCTACCCGCAGCTGCGAATCGCGAAGGGCCTCGTCGTCGCGCCGTGCGAGGCGATGATCCCGCTCTCCGAGAGCGACACCGCGATGCCGTGGGACGCGGTGCTGCTGCCCTCCGCCTAGCCCTTCGCCACCGGCAGCCTCACCGTGAGCCGCGCTCCCCCTCCGGGCCGATTCGACGCGACAACCGACCCCCCGTAGCCCTCGACGAGGGCGCGGACGATGGCGAGGCCGAGGCCGTCGTGGGGCTCGCCGTTTCCGGGCGGCCGGCTCGTGAAGAAGCGGTCGAAGATCCGGTCGAGGTGCTCGGGGGGGATGCCGGGGCCTTCGTCGTCCACATCGACGACGACCGTGGCGCCTTCCTGACGCGCGGTGACGGCGACGGTGGCGCCGGGAGGCGAGAAGCTGACGGCGTTCGCGAGGAGGTTCTCGAAGACCTGCACGAGCCTCTCGGGCGCGGCGAGGACGGAGAGCGGCCCGGGAGGCGCGTCGAGGCGGACGGTCACCGCGGGGGCTCTGGGAGGCGCTCCGGCGGGAGCCAGCTGGCGGAGAAGCCCGGCCAGGTCGACGGAGACGAGCGGCTCGGTCTCGAGCCCCGCGTCGATGCGGGAGATCTCGCGGACGCCGCCGAGGAGGCGGTCGAGCCGCGCGACCTCGCGCTCGACCGTTCCGAGGAGCTCGCGCCGCTCGGCGGGGTCGTCCGTCTCGGCGAGCATCTCCGTGGCGCTGCGGATCGCGGCGAGCGGGTTGCGGAACTCGTGGGCGACGTCGGAGGAGAACGACTCGACGAAGGCGAGGTGCCTTTCGGCGCGGGTCGTGAGGCGCTCGAGGGCCCGCGTCAGGTCGCCGATCTCGTCCCGTTTCTGGGAGCCCCGAAACGAGCGGCGGAGGCGGCCGCGCGGGTCGAGGAGGCCGTCCGCTTCGTCGCGAAGACGGACGAGCGGCCGGGCGATGGTGGCCGAGACGAGGAGGCTGAGGGCCGCGGCGGCGAGGACCGAGACGACGAAGACCCGAAAGACGTCGAGGCGGACGGTCCAGAGGGCGACGAGGATGCGGGAGGTGGAGCGGGAGACGACGACGGCTCCGACGACTTCGCCGGCCGAGGAACGGACGGGCAGGACGCTGTAGAGGGTGAGCGAGCGCTGGCCCGGGCTCTCGCGGAGGGCGGCGCCGTAGCGCCCCTGGAAGGCGCGTTCGATCTCGTCGCGCGGGAGCGGGTCGAAGACGGGGCCCGAGCTTTCGAAGCCGCGCCGGTCGAAGAGGGTGCGGGCGAAGCGGACCGGCTTCCAGAGGGCGGCGCCGAGGCGGTAGAGAAGGCGGCCTCGAGAGGCGGCCGGGGGAGGCGCGGCTTCGGCGCGCGCGTAAAGGGACGATTCGTTCTGCTCCGCGGGCGCGGGGGCCTCTTCCGAAACGGCGGAGTCGCCGAGGACGCGCGCGTCGCGGCCGACGATCCTGAGGCGCGCCTCCGACCGGCGCCCGAGCTGGCGGAGGAGCTGCGTCACACGCGCCTCGTCGATCCCGGTCTCCCCGCCGCCGAGCGCCGCGGCGACGAGCCGCCCCTGTTGGACCATCGAGCGTTCCTGCGCGTCGAGGAGCTGCCGCTCGAGGCTGCGGAGGGAAAAGAGCCCCGCCACGGGGAGGAAGACGAGGAGGACGTTGAAGAGGAGGAGGCGGACGCCGATCCGAGAGAGAAGCGTCCGCTTCACGGCGCTTCCCGGAGCCTGTATCCCACTCCGTAGACCGTCTCGACCGGGTCCGCGCCGGGAGCGGCGTCGGCGAGCTTGCGGCGGAGCCGCTTGACGTGCGTGTCGATCGTCCGCTCGCTCACGTAGACGTCGTGCGGGTACCCCTCCTTCATCAGCTGCTCGCGCGTCTTCACGAAGCCGGGGTGGCGCGCGAGGGCTTCGAGGAGCGTGAACTCGGTGAGGGTGAGCGGGAGGAGCGTCGCGCTCCAGCGCGCCTCGCAGCGCCTGAGGTCGAGGCGCAGAGGCCCCACCTCGACGATCTTCTCGTCCGGCCCGCCCGCGGGCGTGCGGCGGAGGCGGGCGCGCCGGAGGAGGGCGCGGACGCGCGCGAGGAGCTCGCGGACGGAGAAGGGCTTGCAGAGGTAGTCGTCGGCGCCGAGCTCGAGGCCGAGGACCCGGTCGAGCTCCTCGTCCTTCGAGGAGAGGAAGAGGATGGGGAGGTCCTCGCTGCGGGTGCGGAGGCGCCGGCAGAGCTCGAGCCCGTCGAGCCGCGGCATCAGGACGTCGAGGATGGCGAGGTCGGGGAGAGCGTGCTCGAAGCTCGTCCACGCCGTCAGCCCGTCCGCGAACGTTTCGACGCGGTAGCCGTCCTTGCGGAGCGCGAGCGACACGGTGCTCCGGAGCCCCTCCTCGTCGTCGACGAAGGCGATGAGCGGGGCGGCAGGCGACTCCACGCCGGAAATCTAGCGCAGTTGGCGTCCCGGGCGGGCGCCCGCCACGAGATCGCCACATTTCTCCTCGGCTTCGCCACGGCGGCGCTCCGGCGCCGACACGGGAGCGCGGTCCACTCGCCTCCGGAATCGAACGACGCGAAGGAGTGCCCCAGATGAACGTGACCGTGCCCCAGCCGCCCCCGCCGCCGCTCCGCTCGGGCGTGAAGAGCATCCGGAACTCCGTCCTCTTCCGGCTCGGAGTGATCGGGATCCTCGTCCTGGTCCTCCTCATCCCGCTCTCGCAGGTGAAGGGGCTCGTCTCGGAGCGGCTGCATCGCGCCGACGGCGCGAAGAGGGAGATCGCCTCGATCTGGGGCGGGCGCCAGGAGATCGGCGGGCCGGTGATCGTCGTCCCCTACCGGGTGCGCTACACCGACGAGAAGGGGATCGCGCGGGAGCTGGAGCAGCGGGCCCGGTTCCTCCCCGATTCGCTGAAGGTCTCCGGGAAGCTCCACCCCGAACGGCGGCACCGCGGCCTCTTCGAGACGGTGGTCTACCGCCTGCAGCTGCACGTCGAGGCGACCTTCGCCCCGCCGGACTTCGGGACGTGGAGCATCGCGCCGGAGGAGATCCGCTGGGAGAAGGCCGTGCTCGGCGTCGGGATTCCCGACCTGCGGGGAATCCGCGGCGAGGCCGCCCTGAAGTGGGACGGGAAGACGGTGCCGTTCTCCGGGGGAAGCGCCGACCCGCGCCTCTGGGGATCGGGGCTGACGGCCGCGGTTCCGCTCGCGCCGCCGGTGGCCGGCGCGGCCGCGCACACGGTCTCCTTCGACCTCGGGCTGCAGGGGAGCGAGGAGCTGCGCTTCCTGCCGTTCGGCCGCGAGACGATCGTCGACCTCGAATCGCCCTGGCCGTCGCCGAGCTTCTCCGGCGCGTTCCTTCCCGAGAAGCGGACCATGAGCGAGAAGGGATTCACGGCGCGCTGGCGGATCTCGTGGCTCGGCCGCAGCTACCCGCAGCAGTGGCGCGACCCGGAGGTTCCGGGCCCGGAGAGGACCGAGGGCGGCGCGGCGGCGACCGACGCGATCCAGCAGGCCGTCTGCGGCTCGGCGTTCGGAGTCGGGCTCTACCTTCCGGCCGACGCCTACCAGAAGACGGAACGGTCGCTGAAGTACGCGATCCTCTTCGTCGTCCTCACCTTCGCCACGTTCTTCCTCTACGAGGTGCTCGCGCCGGTGGAGCTCCACCCCGTGCAGTACCTCCTCGTCGGCGCGGCGATCTGCCTTTTCTACCTCCTCCTCCTCTCGATCTCCGAGCAGGCCCCGTTCTCGGTGGCGTACGCCGTCGCCTCGGCGGCGATCGTCGCGCTCATCTCGGGCTATTCCGCCGCGATCCTGCGCGGACGGCTCCGGGCGCTCGTTCTGGGCGGTCTTCTCGGCCTCCTGTACGGCTATCTCTACGTCCTCCTGCAGGCGGAGGACCAGGCGCTCCTTCTCGGCTCGGTCGGTCTCTTCGCCATCCTGGCGACGCTGATGTACCTGACGCGGCGGATCGACTGGGGGAAGGGAGGAGCGAGCGTTGAGTAGCGGGTGCGCGTGGGTCCGAGGCGCTCTCCTCTGCTAACGTGAGAAGACGGTCGTGTCCGACGAGACCTTCCACCTGACCAAGTGGTACCTCGACGCCGTGAGCGAGGACGGTCGCGTTCTCGTCGGGCACCATGGGGAGCTCTCCTGGAAGGGGATCTCCTTCCGGCACGCGTCCGTCCTCCTCCGCGACCGGGCCGGACAGGTCACGGAGCGATGGGCCTCGCGCGGAATCTCGGCTCCGGTGCTCGAGGAAGGCTCCGTGCGCTGGACCTCCTTGCGGCCGGCGGTCGACGGCCTCTGGAAGCGGGCCGAGGGAGGCGCCGGGAATGCGGAGTCCGGTTCCTTCCGGCTCCTGGCGACCGCGGAGGGGAGCGTCGACTGGTCCTGCCTCGTGCCGGCCGCGCGCGTCCGGGCAACGCTCCCCGACGGGTCGCTCCTCGAGGGATCCGGCTACGCCGAGAAGCTCGAGCTGAGCATCCCGCCGTGGCGGCTGCCGATCGAGGAGCTGCGCTGGGGACGGTTCCTTTCCGGCGGTTCGTCGCTCGTCTGGATCGACTGGCGCGGGGCCGTGCCGCTTTCGCTCGCCCTGCTCGACGGCAGGCGGGTGGCGGTCGTGTCGATCGACGACACGTCCGTGGTGCTCGCCGATCCCCCGGGCCGCCTCGACCTGCTGCCGACCGCGGTCCTGCGCGACGGGCTCCTCGGGGGACCCGTCCTCGGCCGCGTCCCGGGCCTTTCGCGGACGCTCCCCGCCCGGATGCTCCGGGTCCACGAGTCGAGGCGGCTCGCCAGGGGAGTCCTCGAGGTGGAAGGCGGAGTGCGCCGCGAGGGAGACGCTCTCTTCGAGGTGGTGCGATGGCCCTGAACGGCGCGGATCGCCCGCTCGCCAAGCTCGCCTACGGTGCCCTCTTCTGCCTCGTCCTTCCCGTGCTTCTCGTCCTCTGGGCCCGCGGCACGGCAGACGTCGTCCCCCTCCCGGGCGTGCACGCTCCCGTGGCCGGCGGAGCGTTCGTCCTCGCGGGCCTCGCCCTCATGGCGGCCGGGACCCGCGCGCTTCACGTGCACGGGGGCGGCCTCCCGATGAACGCGTTTCCTCCGCCGCGGTTCGTCTCGCGGGGCGTCTACGCCCTCCACCCGCACCCGATCTACCTCGGCTTCGGCCTCGCGGTCGTCGGTGTCTCCCTCGGCGTCGGCTCGGCGAGCGGGCTCTGGCTCGTTTCGCCCGCCGTCGTCCTCGGGATGACGGCCCTCGTCCACGGGTACGAGCGACCCGACCTCGAAAAGCGCTTCGGAGAAGAGCGGCCGCCCGCGTTCCTCTCGCTGCCACGCGCCCGGGACGGCGCGCCCTCGGCGTCCGAGCGCCTGGCGGTTCTTCTCCTCGTCCTCGTGCCGTGGGTCGTCGCCTACGAGGCGGTCGTCTTCCTCGGCGTCCCCCCGGACGCGCGAAGCTCGCTCCTGCCTTTCGAGACCGACTGGCGGGTCGTGGAGTGGACCGAGGCGGTCTACGCGAGCACCTATCTCTTCGTCGCGCTCGCGCCGCTCGTCGCGCGCCGCCGGACGGACCTCTCGGCCTTCGCGCGCGGCGGCCTCCTCGCGACGGTCCTCGTGACGCTCGCCTTCGTGACGGTGCCCCTCGTCTCTCCGCCGCGTCCCTTCGAGCCGGCGACGGCGCTCGGCCGGCTCCTCGCGATGGAAAGGGCGATGGACTCCCCGGCCGCCGCCTTCCCCTCGTTCCACGTCGTCTGGGCGCTCCTCGCCGCCCGGCTCTGGGCACGCTCGTTCCCGCGCTACTCCGCCGTCGCGTGGGCGTGGGGCGCGGCGATCTCGCTGAGCTGCCTCACCACCGGAATGCACTCGCTCGTCGACGTGGCGGCGGGCGCCGCCCTCGTCCCGCTCTTCGCGAACCCGGCGCGCACGTGGGAGGCCGTCCGCTCTGCGTGCGAGCGCCTCGCAAACTCGTGGCGCGAGTGGAGGCTCGGCCCGGTGCGGGTCCTCAACCACGGAGCCTTCATCGGCGCCGGCTCGTTCCTCGGCGTCTCGCTCGCGGGGACCCTGGTTGGGCGCGAAGGGACGTTCGCGATTCTCGGGATCGCGATGGCCGGCCTCGTCGGCGCGGGTCTCTGGGCCCAGCTCGTCGAGGGGTCGAGCAGGCTCGCCCGGCCGTTCGGCTACTACGGCGGCCTCCTCGGCGCGGTGGCGGGTACGGTGGTCGCCGGACTCGCCGGCACGGACCCCTGGCTTCTCGGGGCCGCCTTCGCGGCGCAGGGGCCTTTCATCCAGGCGGTCGGGCGGCTCCGCTGCCTCGCCAACGGCTGCTGCCACGGGCGGAGCGCGCCCGCGGCGGTCGGCATCCGGTACACCGCGCCGAGGACCCGCCCCTGCCGGCTCGCCGGCCTCTCGGGCGTCCCCCTCTATCCGACGCAGCTCTTCTCCATTCTCTGGAACCTCGCGACGGGCGCGCTCCTCCTCCGGCTCTGGTGGGCGGGCGCCGCCACGGGCCTCGTCCTCGGCCTCTACCTGCTCCTGAACGGCCTCGGCCGCTTCGCCGAGGAGGCGTATCGCGGCGAGCCCCAGACGCCCGTCCTCGCCGGCCTCGCCCTCTACCAGTGGACGGCGCTCGCGAGCGTCGCCTGCGGGGCGCTCGTCACCGTCCTCGGGTCGCGCACGGCCTGCCCCGCACCGGAGCTCTCGACCGCGGCCTTCGTCGTCGGAGGGGTCTTCGGCCTGGCGGCGTTCCTCGCGATGGGGGTCGACTTCCCCGACTCGGACCGCCGGTTCGCCCGGCTCGCCTGAAGGGCCCGGGGCCGCCGGGCGGTACCGGCGGACCTGCCGTCAGTCCAGGAACCGCCACGCCGGAACGACCTCGACGTCGACGCCGTCCTCGCGCAGGCGGTCGGTCTGGTCGAGGGTCACGACGACGGCGCGCCGGCGGCCGGGGAGGCGCGAAGCCTGGACGACGCCTCGCAGCTCGCGGGCGAGGTTCTCGGGCGTCAGCTCGAGGCAGACCTGGATGGCGGCGTCGCGGGTGACGAAGTCGCACTCCCAGGCGTCTTTCTCGCCCGCCCAGGCGAGATCGCGACCCTGCCGGCGCAGGTGGAGCGCCACGGCGTTCTCGAGGCGGTGGCCGAGGTCGGGCTGGAGCTGGGGAGCGTTTGCACGCCGGAGCCCGTTGTCGATCGCGTAGTAGCGCGCCGGGGCGACGACGCGCTGGCGGTAGGAGGTGGCGTGCTTCGGCACCGGGAAGAGGAGGTAGGCGTCTTCGAGGAGCTCGACGTAGTGCGAGGTCTGGGCGACGGTCGGAATGGCGAGGCTTTTCGTGAGGCGCTGGAACGAGAAGGGCTGCCCCGTGTTCGCGAAGAGGAAGAGGAGGAGGCTCATGACGTGCCGCGTTCCCCTGAGGGCGTGGCGGGCGGCGACGTCGCGCTGGACGACGTCGCGGAGGAGCTCCTGCAGGACGAGGTCGCTGCGCGCGGCGAGGAACCCCGGGAAGCCGCCGTCGTCGAGCCAGGCCCGGAGCGAGGCGGCCCCGCTTTCCGTTCGGGTAAAGGCACGGTACTCGGGGTAGCTGAAGGGAAAGACCTCGAAGGAAAGGTGCCGGCCCGTGAGCTTCGTGCCGAGCTCACGCCCGAGGATCGAGGCGTTCGATCCGGTGACGCAGACGGCCCGCCCGCGGTCGAGGAGCGCGCGGACGAGCTTCTGCCACTCGTCGACCTCCTGCACTTCGTCGAGGAAGACGGGCTGCCCGGCGGCGGAGAGTTCGTCGACCACCGAGAGGAACGGGGCGAAGTCGTCCGGCCCCATTCCGTAGAGGCGCGTGTCTTCGAGGTTGCAGGCGAAGGCGGCCTGCTGCCGCCGCATGAGCTGCGAATGGAGGGTGCTCTTCCCGCAGCGCCGCACGCCGGTGAGAACGGTCGCCCAGCCCGGCTTCAGGTCGATCCGCGAGGCCAGGCCGCGCTCGACCTCGGGGTCCGGAGCGGGCGGAGCGGAGGGGCTCCGCAGGACGGAGAGCAGTGTACTTCGTAGTATCACAAAAGCAGGATACTACGAAGAGTGCAGGCTCGCCCCTACTCCCCCTCCAGGGCCCGGGCCACGTCCGCCAGCAGGTCGTCCACGTCCTCGATCCCGACCGAGAGCCGGACCAGCCCGTCGGTGATGCCGCGGGCGGCGCGCTCGTCGGGGGGAACGCTGCCGTGGGACATCGTAGCGGGCTGGCCGACGAGGGTTTCGACGCCGCCGAGCGACTCGGCGATGGTGCAGAGCTTCAGGCGGCCGAAGAAGGCGGGGACCGCTTCGGGAGAGCCGAGGTCGAAGGAGACCATGCCACCGAAGCCCGACATCTGCCTCGAGGCGAGGGCGTGCTGGGGGTGACTGGGGAGACCGGGGTAGAAGACCCGCTTCACGGCCGGGTGGACCGCGAGGAAGGCGGCGACGGCCCGGCCGTTCTCGTCGTGGGCGCGCATCCTCACGGCGAGGGTCTTGATCCCGCGGGTGACGAGGAAGGAGTCGAAGGGGGAGAGGATCGCCCCGGCCGCGTTCTGCACGAAGGCGATGCGGGCGCCGTCTTCCGCCGTGGCGGAGACGATGGCGCCTCCGATGGAGTCGGAGTGGCCGTTCAGGTACTTCGTCGTGGAGTGGACGACGGCGTCGGCGCCGAGGGCGAGGGGACGCTGGAAGAAGGGGGTGGCGAAGGTGTTGTCGATGACGAGGCGGACCTTCGCGCCGGCGCGGGCGGAGGCTTCTCCGGCCAGCGTCGCGAGGGCCGCGAGGTCGGAGATCTCCATCGTCGGGTTCGCGGGGGTCTCGACGAAGAGCATCCGGGTGGCGGGCCCGATCGCCGCACGGACCGCGTCGAGGTCGGTCGTGTCGACCCACGAGAAGGCGACGCCGAAGTTGGCGAGGACCTTCGTGAAGTAGCGCCACGTGCCGCCGTAGCTGCACCGGCTGACGACGACGTGGTCGCCGCTCCGGAGATGGGCGGTGGCGAGGGTGGAGGTGGCCGCCTGGCCGGAGGCGAAGGCGTGCCCGGCGGCGCCCCCTTCGAGAGAGGCGAGGAGCTCCTCGAGGGCGAGGCGGGTCGGGTTCTTCGACCGGGCGTACTCGAAGCCGGCCCGCGGGGTGCCGAGGGCGTCCTGAGCGTAGGTGGAGGTCTGGAAGATCGGGACGGAGACGGCACCGGTGACCGGTTCCGGCTCCTGCCCCGCGTGGATGCAGAGGGTTCCGAAGCCGGGGAGTCTCGTCTCGTTCATGCCGGTACCTCCGGCGCGAGTGTCGCCCCCGGGGCGGGCGGCGTCGAGGGGTCAGCGATGCCCGGAATCGGGATAGGGGGCGGCGGTAGGTGACCGCCGCTCCCCTCCCACACCACCGGACATGCGGGTCCGCATCCGGCGGTTCGTCCGGTTGAGGTCACGCAGCGGGGCGTCGGAAGCCCCGCTCTATCGCGCGCCTGAGCCCTCGTCTCCCTCTTCCGCCGCTTGGGTTTCCTCGCTCCGTCTGCCTGCCCCGGCTTCACCAGGACCCCTCGACGGCAGCTCCAGTTTCCCGGACTTCTGAGGCATTACCCCTGCGAGGTCGACGGTCGATTGGCCCTCCCGTCCGTTTGACCCTTCCCGGCGCTCGCCGGTACTACGGCCTCTGCTGACTTCTCGCTCCACCGGCTTCCGCGACGTGACCCTTTCGGGCCTGAGGCGAGATCTCCCCAGATAAGAACTTCAGCTTTCCCTGCACAACCGCCGGATCTACGCTGTCTCCCCTTGGTCACGGAGCTTCGCGATCAGTAGGTCGCTCGCCCCGGGAGACTCCGCCTCATATCCGGTTCTTGTTCATCGGCTCACAGGTCTCGCTCCACGCTTCCTTCAGACGGTCGCTCGCGCTTCCGCCCTTGCGCTTCGCTCAGGTCGGTGTGACCTCCTCCCGGCGGGACTCCCACCCGCTGGCTGAAGCCCATGCTGGGCGTACTACAAAAACGAGGGCGGGCCCGAAAGCCCGCCCCCGAGTAGCCCGTGTTTTTTCCGTTCTACTGGATCAGCGGCCCATGCCCGTGCGGCGATCGCGGTAGCAGTCGCGGCAGTAGACAGGCTTGCCGTTGGTCGGGTTGAACGGGACCTGGGTCGCCTTGCCGCACGCGTCGCAGGTGACGCTGAACAGCTGGCGGGAGCCGCCGTCGCCCATGCCGGAATTCTTACGCTTGTCGCGGCAGATCTTGCAGCGCTTGGGCTCGTTGGAGAAGCCCTTCTGAGCGTAGAACTCCTGCTCGTTCGCCGTGAAGATGAAGGGGGCGCCGCAGTCGATGCAGGGGATGGACTTGTCGGTATACATGACTTTTCTTAACTCCGTGGTCTCCTGGTCTCAGGAGATCGAACTCACGTGGAGCGGGACTCCTCGGCGCACACCCAAAGAGCCCGCGTACGAGGGACGCGGGGAACTGTTTACCGGCTCCGGGACTTCAGGAGGCTGCGGTGGGGTCGTTTCCCCTACGGGACCCCGGAAACTGGGAATGGACTGAACCCTCCTCAAACGCGAGAAATCCTGGAGCCGATCGAGGATTCCTGGGGTAGGACCAAGGAAGACCACGGGCTGGGCGAGATTTAAGCCTCTTCTTTGGGGCAATTCAAGCGGAAAGTGACTTCTCGCCTCAAACCCCGACGGGGAGGGTATGGGGGCTTTCGGCCGTTTTCAGGGCCGAGATCCGGTTGCTTCCGTCGACGAAGACGAGGCTCGGACGGTGAAAAGGAGCCTCTTCGGGGGTCATTTCGCAGTAGGCGGCCAGGATGACGAGGTCCCCCGGGCCGGCGAGGTGGGCGGCGGCGCCGTTGATCTCGATCGCCCCTGAGCCGGCCTCCCCCTCGATGGTGTACGTCGCGAGGCGGGTGCCGCGGGTGACGTTGTAAATTTCAACACGCTCGTACGGGAGGATGCCGGCGGCGGTCAGGAGCGTCCGGTCGATCGTGACGGAGCCCTCGTAGTCGAGGTGGGCACAGGTGACGGTGGCCCGGTGGATCTTGGCCTTGAGCATCGTGAGCTTCATGGTTTCCCCCCGAAGACGACGTTGTCGATGAGGCGGGTCCGGCCGACCTTCACGGCGGCGGCGAGGAGAACGGAGCGGTCGATCTTCTCGACCGGGCGCATCGTGGCGGCGTCGACGAGGTCGGCGGAGTCGAGGGTGAGGAGCGGTTCCGTCTCTATGGCGAGCCGGAACGCCTTGAGGACCTTCTCGGCCTTCCTCTCCCCCAGCTCGGCGACGAGCTGGGCGACGAGGAGGGCCCGGAAGAGGGCCGGAGCGGCCGCCCTCTCGGCAGCGGTGAGGTAGGCGTTCCGGGACGACATCGCCAGGCCGTCGCTCTCGCGGACCGTCGGGGCGATCCGGACCTCCACCGGGAGGCCCAGATCCGCCACGAGGCGCATGACGACGGCGCACTGCTGGGCGTCCTTCTGGCCGAAGATGGCAACGTCGGGAAGGACGAGTCCGAGGAGGCGGGCGACGACGGTGGCGACACCGTCGAAGTGCCCCGGGCGGCGGGCCCCCTCCATCCCCTCCGAGACGCCGGCGACGTGGACCGTCGTGGCGAAGCCGGCGGGGTAGACGACGTCGACCGGCGGGGCGAAGAGGAGGTCGACCCCGGCGCCCCGGAGCTTCTCCGCGTCGGCCTCGAGGTCGCGCGGATAGCGCTCGAAGTCTTCCCCGGGCCCGAACTGCGTCGGGTTGACGAAGATGGAGACGACGACCTTTCCGGCCGACTTCCGCGCGTGGTCGACGAGGGCGAGGTGCCCCGCGTGAAGGGCCCCCATCGTCGGAACGAAGGCGATCCGCTGGCCCTTCTCGCGCCAGGCGGAGAGGGCGTTTCGGAGGTCGAAGACGTTCGTGACGCTCTTCACCGGCGTCCCGTCCCCGCGGCGTAGAGGGCGACGGGCCCGGCGTGGTCCGGGTCGCGCGATTCGGCCAGGTCGGCCGCGAACGACTCGGCCTCGGACGGGAAGGCCCCGGTTCTCACGTCGGCGACGTACGCGGCGGCGGCCGTCCTCACGATCGCGCCGACGTCGGCGTAGCGGCGGACGAAGCGCGGCGTCCGGGCGCCGGGGGCCGTCAGGCCGACGAGGTCGTGGAAGACGAGGATCTGCCCGTCGCAGCCGGCCCCCGCGCCGATGCCGATCGTCGGGACGGGAATCGCCTCGGTGATCCGCGCGGCGACCTCGGCAGGGACGCACTCGAGGACGAGGGCGAAGATCCCGGCGTCGACGAGCCTCTTCGCCTCGTCGACGATCCGGCGCGCCTCGGTGGCCCTTCGCCCCTGGACCTTGAAGCCGCCGAGGGCGTTCACCGACTGCGGCGTCAGTCCGAGGTGCCCCATGACCGGAATCTCGGCCGAGAGGATCGCCTTGATCATCGGGAGCCGCTGGACGCCCCCCTCGAGCTTGACGGCCCGGCAACCCCCTTCGACGACGAAGCGGGCCGCGTTGCGGACGGCGTCTTCGGGGGTCGTGTGGTACGTGAGATACGGCAGGTCTCCGACGACGAGCGCCCGCTTCGCCGAGCCCGACACGGCCCTCGCGTGGGCGACCATCCGGTCGAGCGAGGCGCCGAGCGTGTCGGCCGCGCCGTAGACGACCATCTCGATCGAGTCGCCCACGAGGAGGAGGTCGACCCCCGCGGCGTCCAGGAGCGCGGCCGTCGGGGCGTCGTAGGCGGTGAGCGCCGCGATCTTCCGGCGCCCCTTGAGCGCGCGAAGAGCCGGGGCGGTGAGCCGTACGGTCCTCGCCGGGTCGGGCGTCTCGGGGCCCTGGGCTCCCGTCGCCAGGCTCGCGATCTGTCCCTTGGTCATGGCAGCCTCCCGCACGGGAGGCGACGAGCGGGGCAGGAGCCCGCGCGTGCGGCTGTGGGGAGAGCCTTTCTCTCGGCGGGGGTCGGCCGTCCCTCTCGGGATCGTCCGCTTCGCCGGGTCCAGCCCTTCTCGCGCCTTCCGTGTCCGCCGTCGCGGTCCCTAGCGGGATCCGCGCGGCACGTAGAACTGGGTACCGCGGAAGGGCCGGGTGATCTGGCGGATCAGGTCCTCCAGATCTTCCTTCCGTTTCACGAAGTCTATCTGGTTCGTGTCCACGACGAGGAGCGGGGTTTCCCGGTAGTGGTGGAAGAAGTAGTTGTAGGCCTCGGTGAGCTGCTTGAGGTAGTCGCCGGTGATCGACTTCTCGAACGAGCGGCCCCGCAGCTTGATGCGCGCCAGGCAGTTCTCGACGCTCGCCGTCAGGTGGATGACGAGGTCGGGCTTGGGGAGCGCTTCCGAGAGAGGGCCCCAGACCTTCTCGTAGATCCGCATCTCCTCGTCGCTGAGCGTCAGGTTCGCGAAGATCTTGTCCTTGGCGAACGTGTAGTCGGCGAGGACGAGCTCCTTGAAGAGGTCCATCTGCGCGATCTCCTGCTGCTGGCCGTAGCGCGAGAGCAGGAAGTAGATCTGCGTCTGGAAGGCCGCCCCCTTGCGCCCGTCGTAGAAGTCGGCGAGGAAGGGGTTCTTGACGTCCTCGAGGATCTGCGTGCCGGAGAAGCGTTTGGCCAGGAGCCCGGCGAGCGAAGTCTTCCCCACGCCGATCGGTCCTTCGATCGCGATGTGCCGAAGCGGGAACTTCTCTGCGTTCGGGGCGCCCACGGAGCCGAGAGGTTACCGCAGGAGGACGTCGGACGCGCCGAGAACGAAGACGGCGACGGAAAGCCAGCCGTTCGCGGTGAAGAAGGCGGCGTTTACGCGGGAGAGGTCGCCGGGGGAGACGAGGCGGTGCTGCCTCACGAGAAAGAGCCCCGCGACGACGACCGCCGCCCCGAAGAGCCAGCCCCCCGAGACCGCCAGGAAGACCGCGTAGAGGAGGACGAGGGTCGCCCCGTGGAAGAGGCGGGCGATCTGGAGCGCCCGGAAGGCCCCGAAGCGCGCCGGAATGGACCGGAGCCCCTCGGCCCGGTCGAACTCCTCGTCCTGCAGGCTGTAGATGACGTCGAACCCCGCCACCCAGAAGAGGACCGCGAAGCCGAGGAGGATCGGCGGAAGGGCGAAGGCGCCGGTGACCGCCACCCACGCGCCGACGGGGGCGATGGCGAGGGCGAGGCCCAGGAAGAGGTGGGCGAAGGGCGTGAACCGCTTGGCGTACGAGTAGCCGAGGACGATCGCGAGGGCGACGGGCGAGAGGAAGAGGCAGAGGCGGTTCAGCTGGGACGCGGCGAGGACGAAGAGGGCGGCCGAGCCCGCGCAGAAGAGGGCGGCCGCGACGGGCGAGACGACCCCGGCGGGGATCTCGCGGCGGGCCGTGCGAGGGTTCTTCGCGTCGATCCGCCGGTCGACGATCCGGTTGAACGACATCGCGGCCGAGCGGGCGCCCACCATCGCGACGAGGATCCAGAGGAGCGTCCGCCCGTCCGGGACTCCGCCCGCCGCCAGGACCGCCGAGAGGAGGGCGAACGGCAGGGCGAAGACGGTGTGGGCGAAGACGACGAGGGAGAGAAAATCCCGCGGGGACGGCATCGGCGGGGGAGTCTAAGGGAAAGGCCCGGCCGCCCGAATGGTGCCAGGCGTGAAACCGTGTATTGTTTTCAACAATACACGGTTTCACGCCTGGCACGGTATCGGGGTGGGACCGTATCGGGGAGGGGGGCTCGTCCGCGGAAAAAAAGAGTGGGGCGGTTGCACCGGCCCGCGCAACCGCCCCGTGCGGAGGAGTGAGAGTCCCTTCGGTGGAGTGCGAGGCTCCGGGCCTCCGGGACTGAGGAGAATATGTCTCCAGATCGTCAGGCGAGCCACGCTCCTGGGGTCTAGGGCCGTGCAGAAAATGGTTGAGACGGAGATTCGCCCGGGGTCGAGGAAAGACTGGACCTAAGGCTAGGCGGGGGCGTCGCCGGAAAGCGCCGGGAGCGTCTCGCTCGCGAACCGGGCCAGCTCGTGGCGGTCCGCGGCTCCGGTCTTCTTCAGAAGCTTGCCCACGTGGAACTTCACCGTCGCCTCGGTGACACCGAGCCGCCGGGCGATGTCCTTGTTGGAGAGCTCCTCGCGGACCGCCTCGAGGACCTTCTGCTCCGAGCGCGTGAAGGCGTGGCCGGCGGAGAGGCCGAGGCGCGCGACGCGCTCGACCCACTCGGAGAGGACGGCTCGGGGGGTCCAGAGAGATCCCTCGCGGATGCAGCGGATGGCGTGCCGGAGCTCGGCCGCCCCGGCCGAGTGCGGGAGGATCCCCTTCACGCCGGCCATCAGGCAGGGAAAGGTCGTCCGCGCGTTCACCTCGCGGACGAAGGCGACGACTTTCGCCTCGGGGTGACGGGTCCGGATCCTCTCGATGCGCGTCGTCGGCGAGCCGGGCTCGTCGCCGAGGCCGACCAGGACGAACTCCGGATCGGACGCCGCGGCGGACTCATCGGTCCCCACGTCGAAGCCTTCCGCCGCGAGAAAGGCGACGAGGCTCTCGCGCCTCCACGGGTCGCTCTCGAGAAGGAGCAGCGCAGGTCGCCCCCGCCGGAATCACGCGCCCCCTCCCGGACGGCGGGCACGCGCAGCCGCTTCCCTACCGATGAAACGGATCCCGGTCGACACCTTGAACCTCCGCACCCACGAGATGCAGGGATGTTAGCGCGGAGACGAGTCGTCCCCGCGAGGAACCCCGGGTGACAGTGAGCCCTGTCACCGGCACCCGGAATCGTCGGGAACGTCCGCGGGCCGCGGGCGAAGCGAGAGGCGGCGCCCCCCGGGCGCAGGAGTCGACAGGAAATCCTGTCGGCGAGCCGGCGGCCCCTACAGATCTCCATCCAACAAGTCATTCATTTTAAACGTGTTAACGGGTCGGGCGCGCCCCGGGCACCCGCGTTGCGATACCTACGGCAAGACCAGACGAGAGCCCGAACGAAAGGAGAGCCTGGATGACGACGAGACCGTAACCGGCCCCGGCCGCCCGCAAGAAGGCAGAGACAAACCGAACCCGAAGCCCCGAACGCAGCGCCCCGACCCGGGGCAATTCCAGAGAAAGAAGAAGAAGGAGAACACCATGTTCGTTCGCAACGCCGCCCGCACGTTCGCCCTCGCCCTCGGCCTCGTCGCCCTCCTGGCGACCGCCTCCTCCGCGTCGGCCGCCGATCCCGCCGCCGCCGCGCCGGCGACCACCACCGCGAAGAAGGTCGTCAACGTCAACACGGCCTCGAGCGACGAGCTCGCCCGCCTCCCCCGCGTCGGCCCGTCGCTCGCCGGGAAGATCGTCGCCCACCGCGACCAGAACGGACCCTTCAAGCGGGCCGAGGACCTGATGGAGGTGAAGGGGATCGGCGAGAAGATGTTCGCGAGCCTCAAGCCGTTCGTCTCCGTCTCCGGTCCGACGACGCTGACCGAGAAGCTCTCCTCGAAGGGGACGACCGCCAAGGCGGCCCCGAAGACGAAGGGCAAGCCCGCCGCTCCCGCCTCGGAGAAGGCGGTCAAGTAGCGCGCCGTGCGGGCCGGGGGGGAGCCCCCGGCCCGCACCCGCTTTGCATCCCCCTCCCGACCAGAAGCCAGGCGAAGACGTGCTCCGCACCCGCCGCTCCCGCCGCTCCTCCCGCGGGGTCACCCTTTTCGAGCTCCTGACGGTCCTCTCGATCCTCTCGCTCACCGCCGGCCTCTCGTCCGCCGCGGTCCACACCTTCGCCAGGATGACCTCCCTGCGCGCCGCCTCCCAGGAGGTCGCGTCGGTCTTCTCGCAGGCCCGCAGCCGCGCCCTCCACCGCAACGCCTACTCCGGCGTGAAGTGGATCGCGCGGGACGGCGACCTGTCGCTCGAGATCCACGACGACGGAGACGGCGACGGCGTGCGCAACGACGACATCGAAAGCGGCGTCGACCCGCTCGTCTTCGGCCCGATCTCGGTGAAGAACCGGTGGCCGAAGGTGAGGGTCGGCTTCATTCCCGGGTTCCTTGGGCGGGACCCGAAGGGGAACCCCGTCGGCGACCTCTCCGACCCGATCCGCTTCGGCCACTCGGACATCGCGAGCTTCTCCCCGGTCGGCGACTGCTCGCCCGGATCGGTCTGGCTCGGCGACGGCCAGGACCGCCAGGCGCTCGTCCGCCTCACGCCGGGAAGCGCGACGATCGGGATCTACGAGTGGGTCGGCGCGCGCCGCACCTGGCTCCGCACCTGGTGAGGCTTCAGGCCAGGCCCGAGGCGGCGATCGCCGCCTCGGCCGCCTCGAGCCGGGCCGGGGAGCCGAGGTCGAACCAGAGGCCGTCCCCGGGAACCCGGTACGGGACGAGCGCGAAGGCGCCGTCCCGTTTCTGGGTCGAGGGGCGCAGAACGTCCCGCGCGAGCTCCGAGACGCCGGGCGGGATCCTCGCGACGAGAGCGGGCGAGGCGAGCTGGAGGCCGGTGAAGAGCCAGGGGCCGGTCGCCCCGGCGAAGGGACGTTCGTTGCCGAGCGAGACGAGCCGCCCCGCGGCGTCTCCCCAGAGCGCGGTCTCCCCCGGCACCGCGTGCGGAAGGACGCCGAGGGCGGCGACGACTCCGGGCGCGGCGAACGCGGCCCGAAGCGGGGCGAAGGGGAGCGTCGTGAAGACGTCGCCGTTGACGACGAGGAACGGCTCGTCGCCGAGAAGGCCCCGCTCGGCGGCCCGGCGGATCGCTCCCGCCGTCCCGAGGATCGGCTCTTCCGGCGACCAGGCGACGGGAATTCCCTCGCACGAATCGCCGACGGCCGCCATCAGCGCCTCGGCGAGGTGGTGGGCGTTCACGACGGCCGACGTAACCCCCTCGGAGCCCAGGTGCCGGAAGAGCCGGACGAGGATCGGGACGCCGAGGAGCGGGAGGAGCGGCTTGGGCGTCGTCAGGGTGGCGGGGCGAAAGCGCGTGCCGAAGCCCGCCGCCGGGACGAGCGCCTTCATCGCGGGAAGAGCATGTCGTGGGGAAGGCCCGGGTCGGCCTCGCGAGCCGCCTGCCAGAGACCCCAGTAGGAGGCGTGGAGGAAGTCGCTCTCGGCGACGCCCAGCTCGCCCGCCAGCGTGAAGATGGCTTCGTGCCCCCCCCTCGATCTCGGCGAAGAGGCCGAGGGGCGTCTCGTCGACGACGACGAGCGGCCGCGAGGGGTCCTCGAAGCGCCACGTCGTCCGCCGCTTCTCGTACCGGAAGCGGGGCCGGTAGCCGAGGGCCTCGAGGAGGGCGAGGACGGCGCCCGGGTCGTCGACGCAGCTCTCCAGCTCGAGCCGCGACTTGACGCCCCCTTCGAACGAGGCCGGCCCCTTGAAGGTGAGGAGACCCACGCCGTCGACCGTCCGGACCCGGAGGGCCCTGCCGCCGAGGCGCAGCGACGTCTCGTCGTCGTCGAGGAGGAGGTTCACCTCGTTCTCGACCTCTCCGTGCGTGGCGCCGAGGGCCCGGAGACGCTCCTCGAGGAGCTCGCGCCCTTCGACCCGGAACTTCACTTCGGTTTCGAGTGGTCCGTCCGACATCTCCCTAGAATACCCACTGTGCCGCGATACCGCCTTTCCGGGGTGAGAGTCCGCGCCCCGCAGGCGCCCGACGAGCACCTCGTCACCCGCCTCCTCGGCCTGGAACCCGGCTCGGTGTCGGAGCTGGCGGTCGTTCGCCGCTCGCTCGACGCCCGCAAGAGGCCGGACCTCGTCTACGAGTACGCCGTCGAGCTGACGCTGCCCGCGCCGCCCGTCCCCTCGCCGGAGCCGCCGCTCACCCTCGAGCCGGCGCCAACGCCACGAGGCCCGGAGCTTCTCCTCCCGCCGCTCGAGCGCTCCGCGCGCGTCGCCGTCGTCGGGACCGGGCCGGCCGGCCTCTTCGCGGCGCTCGCCCTCGCCGACGCGGGGGTCTCTCTCGTCGTCCTCGAGCGGGGAGACGCGGCCGAGGAGCGCTACCGGAAGGTGATGCGCTTCTGGAAATCGGGCGATTTCGACCCCGACTCGAACGTCCAGTTCGGCGAGGGAGGGGCGGGGACGTTCAGCGACGGCAAGCTGACGTGCGGCAAGCGGCACGACAAGATCGCCGTCGTCCTCGAGACGCTCCACCGCTTCGGCGCCCCCGACACGATCCTCTACGACGGCAAGCCGCACATCGGGACCGACCGGCTCGTCGTCGTCCTGCGCAACATCCGAAAGCACCTGATCGACCGCGGCGCCGAGATGCGCTACCGGGCCAGGGTCGCCGACGTCCTCCGCGAGGGGGAGGACGGCCCCCTCCGCGGCCTCGTCCTGGCGGGAGGCGAGGAGGTCCCGTGCGACGCGGCGATCTTCGCCCTCGGCCATTCCGCGAGGGACACGGTCGAGAGGCTCCACTCCCGGGGCCTCGCGATGTCGTCGAAGGCCTTCGCGATGGGGGTGCGGATCGAGCACCCGCAGGACGACGTCGACCTCATCCAGTACGGGCGCGTCGCCTCCTCGTGCGGCGTGATGCCGGCCGACTACAAGATGACCGCGCAGGCCTCCGGCGGTCGCGGGGTCTACACCTTCTGCATGTGCCCCGGCGGGGAGGTGATCGCCTGCTCGTCGGAGGCGGGAGGGGTCGTGACGAACGGGATGTCGCGCTACAAGCGCGCGTCGGGCTTCGCGAACTCCGGCCTCGTCGTCCAGACGCACCCCGCCGACTTCGCGGCGGAGGAGGGCCCGGAGGTCCTCCGCGGGGTCGCGTTCCAGCGCCGCGTGGAGCGGGCCGCCTTCGCGGCGGGGGGCGGGAGCTACGCGGCGCCCGCGATCCGCGTGACCGACTTCCTCTCCGGCCGCGCGCCGCGACCGCTCCCGCGGGGGACCTACACGCCCGCCTGCGTCCCGAGCCGTCTTGACGCCGTCTATCCAGCGCCCTACCTGGAAGCTCTCGGCGAGGCGCTCCGCTTCTTCGACCGGAAGATGCGCGGCTTCGTCTCGGAGGAAGCGGTCCTCGTCGCCCCCGAGTCGCGCACCTCGTCGCCGATCCGGATCGAGCGGAACGAGGCGTGCGAGTCGCCGTCGCTGCCCGGCCTCTTTCCCGCCGGCGAAGGGGCGGGCTTTGCGGGCGGGATCGTCTCGGCGTCGCTCGACGGCCTGCGCGTGGCGCGCGCCGTGAGGGCCCGGCTCGCGGGGGAGGCGCCCCCGCCGTCCGGCGCGCAGCCGGTCTCGGGCCCGGAATACTGAGGGGGACTACTCCTTCTTCGCGTTCTTCGCGCGAAGCGGGTTCCGGACCGCCCGCTCGAGAACCTCGTCCCACGAAAGGGGGACCGGCGCGTCGGCCTCGTCGCCGATCTCCTCCCACTCGCCGTCCGAGAGCGGCGAGCGGACCTTCACGGGATCGAGCCTCTCGCCGAGGCGTTTCACCGAGACGACGAAGTGGCTCGACTCTCCCGTCGCGATCTCGAAGGCGGTCGCCGGAAAATCTCCCGCGAGCTCGGCCTCCATGAGGTCCGGCTGCACGAGGAAGCTCACGACGCCGTCCGTCCGCTTCACGAACCAGGTCGAAAGGACGAGGCGCTCCCGCTCGGCCGCGACCTTCACGACGGACTCCACGTCGTACCGGGTCACCGCGGCCCGCCCCTCGGCGAGGTCCTTCCTGAGGACTTCCTGGACCTCGGGGGCGGGCTGGAACGACTCCTCGTACTTCGCCGTCGCCCGCTTCCCGTAGAACCAGGCGCCGCTTCCTCCGAGGCCGAGGGCGACGAGGAGCTTGGGGAGGGCGGGTCCGGGGAGGAGGAGGTTCAGGAAGACGAAGAGCGCGAACGTCAACGGGACGGCCACCAGGATGGCCATGACGAACGCCGGCTTCTCCCTGCGTTTCGGCTTCAGCAGGTCCTCGAGCTTCCGGCGCTCCTCCTCGGTGAGGGGCCGGGTCGTCGTCGTCTTCATGAACGGCAGATGATGCCACACGGGCCGCGATCCCGGATACTCCGTCCATGGCGCGCGTTCTCGTCGGCACCGCAGGACACATCGACCATGGCAAGAGCGCGCTCGTGAAGGCGCTGACCGGAACCGACCCCGACCGGCTCCCGGAGGAGAAGGCGCGCGGGATCACGATCGATCTCGGCTTCGCCCACGCGGAGTGGGGCGGCACGGTCTTCTCCTTCGTCGACGTCCCCGGGCACGAGAAGTTCGTCCGGACGATGGTCGCCGGCGTCGCCGGCATCGACGTCGCGCTCCTCGTCGTCGCCTCGGACGACTCGGTCATGCCTCAGACCCGCGAGCACCTCGACATCCTCACGCTCCTCGACGTGAGCTGCGGCATCCTCGTCCGGACGAAGGCCGACCTCGTGGACGAGGAGACCGGGGCGGTCGTCGAGGCCGAGCTGCGGGACCTGGTCGCCGGCACGTTTCTCGAGAGCGCCCCGCTCGTCGCCGTCTCGGCGGTCACCGGGAGCGGCCTCGACGGCCTCCGGACCGCGCTCACGACGGCCGCCCGGCGCTCCGTCCGGCGCAACCCCTCCGCGCGCCCGACGCGCCTCTGGGTCGACCGGTCCTTCTCGATGAAGGGGTTCGGGCCGGTCGTCACCGGGACGCTCGATTCGGGGCGGATCCGGCCGGAAGACCGCCTCGTGCTCTTCCCGTCGGGCGAGGAGCTGCGCGTCCGGCGCGTGGAGGTCCACGGCGAGGAGCGCCCCGTCGCCGAGGCGGGCGAGAGGACGAGCCTGAACCTCGCGGGAATCGAATCGGCGGAGCTGACCCGCGGGATGTGTCTCGTCGCCCCCGGGACTCTCTCTCCCGCGACTCTCCTGACCGTCGACCTGACCGCTCTCGCGAGCCTCGACGGGACGCTCGAGGACTCCCTCTCCGTCCGCTTCCACTCCGGAACGGCCGACGTCCCGGCGAGGCTCCACCTCCTGGGCGAAGGGGAGGACGCCTCGGCGCCGCTCCCGCCCGGAAGCCGGGCCGTTGCGCAGATCACCTGCCGCGAGCCGGTCGCCGTCCGCCGCGGGGACCGCTTCGTCCTCCGCCGCCCGTCTCCGCAGGAGACGATCGGCGGAGGACGGGTCCTGGACACCGCGCGCCCCCGCGTCCGCCGTCGCAATCCCCTCCGCGCCGCTTCGGTCGCCGTCCTCCGCGAGGGCGACGAACGCTCCGTCGCGACCCTCTTCCTCTCGGAGGCGGGGCCGGCCGGCCTCGACGTTCCTGCCCTGGCGCAGCGCCTCGGGATTCCCGCCGAGGCCGCCGCCGGTCACGTGGAGACCCTCGTCGCCTCCGGCTCGGCGCTGAAGCTCTCCCCGACTCTCGCCGTCGCCGCTTCGGCCTCGATCGAGATGGCGACGCGCGCCGACGCCTTTTTCGCCGAGCGGAGAAAGGCAGGCGTCCCGACGCTCTTCGTCGGGCGCCGCGAGCTCCTCGGAAAGATCGCCCGGGAGCTGCCCGAGGCGACCGGGGAGGCGTGGCTCGCGACGCTCGCGGCCGCGAAGCGGCTCGTAGTCGCGGGCGACCAGGCGGGGCCGGCCGGCTCCGCGCCGTCGGGAGTGACCGACGAGGCGGGCGGCTTCGCGAAGCGGATCGAGGAGGCGTGGCGGACGGCGGGATTCGAGGCCCCGCGGACCCACGACCTCGCCAAGGCTCTCGGGACGAAGAACCAGGTCGTCGAGGGCCTCGTGGCGCACCTGATCAAGGGGGGCGCGCTCGTCCGGCTCTCGCCCGACGTCATCGCCCACTCCGCCTTCCTCGCCGGGATCGAGGAGAAGGTCGCGGCGGAGACGGGGAGGACGATGAGCGTCGGCGATTTCCGCGACCTCCTCGGCCTTTCGAGGAAGTACCTCATCCCGCTCCTGGAATACCTCGACCGGAAGAGGCGGACGCGGCGCGTCGGCGACGCGCGCGTCGTGGAGTGACCCTCCTGGGCCCGTCGAAGAGGCTTCGCGTCGAGATCCGCGGCGCCGTCCAGGGGGTCGGGTTCCGTCCCTTCGTCTACCGGCTCGCGACGGAGCTCGGGCTCGCCGGCTGGGTCCTCAACGACGTCCGCGGCGTGGAGATCGAGGTGGAGGGAGCGGCCGGAGAGCTCGAGGCGTTCCGCGCGCGCGTGGAGACCGAGGCTCCCCCCCGGGCCGTCGTTCGCGGCGTCTCCGTCTCCTGGCTCGAGCCTGTGGGGTTCAGGTCTTTCGAGATCCGCAGGAGCACGGGCGGCGGGGAGAAGAGCGTCTCTGTCCTTCCCGACCTCGCGACGTGCGACGACTGCCTCGCCGAGCTGAACGACCCGGCGGACCGCCGGTTCCGCTACCCGTTCCTCAACTGCACGAACTGCGGCCCGCGCTTCACCATCGTCCGGACGCTGCCGTACGACCGGCCGAACACGACGATGCGCGGCTTCCCGCTCTGCGCCGCCTGCCGGCGCGAGTACGAGGAGCCGCGCGACCGGCGCTTCCACGCCCAGCCGACGGCGTGCCCGGAGTGCGGGCCGCGCCTCGCGCTCTGGAACGCCGCCGGGGAGCCGGTCGCCTGCGACGACGAGGCGCTTCGCCTCGCCGCGGAGGCGCTCCGGGGCGGGAGGATCGTCGCGGTGAAGGGGCTCGGGGGCTTCCACCTCTGCTGCGACGGGCGGAGCGAGACCGCCGTCGCGCGCCTTCGCGCCGGGAAGGTGCGGCGCGAGAAGCCGCTCGCGCTCATGGTGAGGGACGTCGCCGCCGCGCGCGCCCTTTGCGAGGTGTCGGCGGCGGCGGAGCGCTGGCTCCTCTCCGCGGAGGCGCCGATCCTCCTCCTCCCGCGCCTCGCCTCCGGGAATGCGCCCGGAGTCGCCGGCACCGGTGACCCCGGGCTTTCTCCGACGATCGCGACGAACGTCGCCCCGGAGTCGACGCGCCTCGGCGTGATGCTCCCCGCGACGCCGCTCCACCACCTCCTCCTCGCGGCCGTCGACGCGCCCCTCGTCGCCACGAGCGGCAACCTCTCCGACGAGCCGATCGCGACGGACGAGCTCGAGGCCGTGAAGAGGCTCGGCGCGATCGCCGACCTCTTCCTCGTTCACGACCGCCCCGTCGAGCGGCACGTGGACGACAGCGTCGGCTGGCTCTTCGGCGACGGGCTCCAGCTCCTCCGACGCGCGCGGGGCTTCGCGCCGCTCCCCGTCCCGGTCGCCACGCAGGTCCCGTCCGTCCTCGCGGTCGGCGCGCACCTGAAGAACGCCGTCGGCCTCGGCCTCGGACGCGAGGTCGTCCTCTCGCAGCACGTCGGGGACCTCGAGACGCCGGAGGCCCTCGCCGCGTTCGAGCGGGTCCTCACCGATCTCCTGCAGCTCTGGGAGTCCGAGCCGGTGGCGATCGCGCACGACCTCCACCCCGACTACCTCTCCACGCGCTGGGCGCTCCGGGCCGCCGCGGGAGACGAGTCCGAGGGACCGCTTCCGCCCGCGATCCTGCGGGCCGCGCGCGAGGGGCGGCTCCGGCTCGCCGGCGTCCAGCACCACCACGCCCACCTCGCCTCGTGCCTGGCGGAGAACGTCACCGAGGGCCCGGCCCTCGGCGTCACCTGGGACGGCACCGGCTACGGCGCCGACGGCACGGTCTGGGGGGGCGAGTTCCTCCTCGGCGACGCGACGGGGTACGCCCGCGTCGCGCACCTTCGGCCCTTCCGTCTTCCCGGCGGGGACGCCGCGGTGAAAGAGCCGCGCCGGGCCGCGCTCTCGCTCCTCCTCGCGCTCTTCGGCGAGGCCGCGCTCTCGCGCGACGACCTCGCGCCCGTCGCCTCCTTCTCCGGCACCGAGCGCGCGCTCCTCGCACGGATGATCGCCACCGGGACGCAGAGCCCCGTCACGACGAGCGCGGGGCGCCTCTTCGACGCCGTCGCGGCGCTCGTCGGCCTCCACCCGAAGGCGGGTTTCGAGGGGCAGGCGGCGATGGCGCTCGAGGCGCTCGCCGATCCGGCCGAGCGAGGCGCCTACCCCTTCCCTCTCGTCGCCTCCCCGTCTCCCGGCGCCCCCGCGCTTCTCGACTGGGAGCCGCTCCTCCTCGCTCTCCTCGAGGACGGCGCGCGCGGCGCCGGGGTCGCGATCCGCTCCGCCCGCTTCCACAACGCCCTCGTCGACGGCATCGCGGCCGTCGCGCGTCTCGCCGGCGCGCCCCGCGTCGCGCTCTCCGGGGGCTGCTTCCAGAACCGCTTTCTCCTGGAACGGACGGGTGCCCGGCTCGCCGCAGAGGGCTTCGAGGTCCTGACCCACCGCCTCGTCCCGCCGAACGACGGCGGCATCGCCCTCGGGCAGGTGATGGTCGCCGCCGCGCGCATCGGGGCGGAGAGGCGGATCAGCGCGCGCGCGGAGTGATCCGTTCCGGGGCCGCGGTGACGCCCCTTCGTCGCGGGTCGCCGACTCCCTCCCACGCTCCCGCGGCCGCGTGCCATCCGACCGAGTTGACGCCGCCGAGCTTGACGAGCTCCCATCCCGGCTCGCGGACGGCGTACTGGTCCACGTACCCGCGCACCGCGAGCTCGGCGAGAACGGCCTCCGTCACCGGGACGGAGGCCTCCGCGATGAGGCGCCTCTCGCCCCCGTCCTCCTGCCAGAGAACCCGCGGCGCCGCGACGGCGTCGGGGAGACTCATCCGTCCGTCGATGACGTTCCGGAGGACGGTCACGATGCTCGAGGAGATCCGGCTGCTTCCCGCGCTTCCGAGGACCATCTCGACGGCGCCGTCGCGGAGGACGATCGTCGGCGCCACGGACGTCGGGAGGAGCGCGTTCGGACGAAGGTGCGAGACGTGCGCCGGGTCTTCCAGCTCGAACCAGGAGAGGAAGGAGTTGTAGGGAAAGCCGAGGCTCCCGGCCGCGGCGCCGGAGCCCCAGTCGTCTCCCAGCGTCTGGGTGATCGCGACCGCGTTCCCCTTTCCGTCGACGACCGAGACCTGCGTCGTGCCCGCGCTCTGCCGGGAGGGCGGGCCGGGCTTCCGAAGCCCTTCCGCGTTCCAGGCCTTTCCGAGACGGATCTCGCGGGCGCGGCGGGTCGCGCGGGCCGGCTCCGGCGCCCGCGCGCGGTAGGGACCGGAGAGGGAGGCGAGCGCCGAGACCTGGTCGTCGGCCCGCGCGATCCGCACGGCGTCGAGGAGGAGCTGGGTCGCGTCCACCGAGGGTCCCTTCACGAGCTCCGGCGGGAAAGCCCCGAGAATCTGCAGCGCCCCGACGATCACGCCGCCCCCTGCGGGGGGCCCGATGCTCACGATGTCCCGGTCGCGGTAGAGAGCGCGGACCGGCTCGAGCTCGAGGACCGAGGCGGGGACGCGGGCGAGGTCGTCGCGCCGGACGAACCCGGCGTGAGCCCTCATGTCCGCGTCGATCTCCGACGCGATCCCGCCCGTGTAGAAGTCCTTCGCGCCCGCCTCGGCGAGGCGCCGGAGCGTGCGGGCGAGCGCGGGAAGGCGCGGACGGTCGCCGGCGGCGACGGAAGCCGGGTACCCGTCCGGATCGCAGGCGCCGGGAAAGAGGACCGGGCCGAGAACCGGCGAGAACGAAATCTTCCGGGCATTCGGCCGGAGGAGCGAGGCCTCGTACCACCCGACGACCCAGCCTCTCTCCGCCTCCTCGATCGCCGGAGCGAGCACCTCGGCGAGGCTCTTCGTGCCGAACCGGGCGAGCGCGTGCGCGAGGGAGGCCACGGTGGTCGGAGTCGCCGCCGCGGCGTGATGGCCGGCTCCGACGGCGGCGATGGAGCGGCGGAGGAGACCCGCGTTCGCCCGCCGCGGCGCCCGCGCCGGACAGACGACCGCGACCGCGGGCCCGTCGACGGGCTGGATCAGGATCCAGCTCTCGCCACCGAGTCCGGACTCCGAAGGGTCGGCGGCCGAGAGGGCGAAGGCCGTCGCAACCGCCGCGTCGACCGCGTTCCCTCCCGTCGCGAGGATCCGCGCGCCGGCGCGCGAGGCGGCCTCCGAGGCCGACACGACGACTCCGTCCCGCGAGAGGAGCGGTTCCGCCACGAGCGCTTCCGCGAGCGAGGCGCACCCCGCCGGATCGGGGCTGGGCCGGGTGGAGAGGACCGCCGTCGCCAGCAGGGGCACGACGAGGGCGGGAGAGACGAGCCTCGCTCCCGGGAGGCGAAGCCACGTGGACCACACCGGCGGAGGACACCCGCTCGGCCCGGGAATGTCAAGGGTGGCGGAGGTGTTTCGAGATCGGCGCGGGGCGCTCCCGGCGCGTTGCGCCTCCTGAAATATGGCCATACTATTTCGATATGGCAACCGCGACCGTGAAGGCGACGTATTCCCTCGACCCTGGCACCATCTGCCGGCTCGAAGAGATCGCCCGGCACTGGGGCGTGTCGAAGTCCGAGGCGCTGCGGAGGGCAATCCGGGCAGCCGCGGCCGGTCCGGCGGCAGGCCCCAGCGAGCCGCTGGCCGCGCTCGACGCCCTTCAACGCGGCACGGCGCTGACCCCGGCCGCGACGAAGGCCTGGGCCGCCCAGGCGCGAAAGGAGCGGCGCGCCTCGTCGGCGCGTCCGGGGAAGAGCGCCCGTTGATCCACCTCGATACGAGCTTCCTGATCCGGGCGCTTCTCCCGGGGAGCCCGGAGGACGCCGCCCTGCGCGGCTGGCTCCGGCGCGGTCTGCCGATCGGCGCGAGCGCCCTCGCCTGGACCGAGCTTCTCTGCGGTCCTCTGACGAAACGCCAGGCCGACCTGGCCCTCCTCGTCGTGGGCGAGCTCGTCCCGTTCGGCAGAGAGGACGCCGCGCTCGCGGCGGCTCTCTTCAACGCGGCAGGAAGACGCCGCGGATCGCTCGTCGACTGCATGATCGCCGCGGTCGCGATCCGGGGGAGAGCCGCGCTCGCGACGGCGAACGAAGAGGACTTCACCCGCTTCGTCCCGCACGGCCTCCGGCTCGCGACGACCTAGCCCGACGAGGGCCTGGTTTTCCATCCCGTTACAGCGGCCTGGGGCTGCCGGATCGTCTCCCTGCTAGGCTCCGCGCAGAAACGCGGGACAGGACCGGGTGCGCGGTATCGCCGATCGTCTCGTACGAGGTGCAGGGATGAGCCGTATTTCGTGGTCTTCGCTCGCGGGTGCATTCCTGCCCTTCCTGCTCGCCGCGGGCACGCCGGCCCGGGCGCAGAGCCTGGCGGTCTACGACGACGCCCTGCAGAACGGCTTCGAGAACTGGTCGTATCCCGCCGTCGGCGGGCCCGTCTTCGCCGCCACCGCCGTGGTCCACGGCGGGACGAAGTCGATCTCCTTCGACCAGAGCAGCTACTCCAGCGCCATCTCCTTCGCGCATCCCGGTGGCAGCTTCACGGTCGCGCAGTACCCGACGCTCCACTTCTGGGTCCACGGCGGTGCGACGGGCGGCCAGAAGCTCCTCGTCGTCCTGCAGCTCGGCGGAGTCATCCAGGCGAGCGCGGCGCTCGACACCTACGTCACCGGCGGGGCGATCGGGGCGGGAGCCTGGCGGGAGGTGACGGTCGGCCTCGCCTCGGGGCCGCTCTCGTACTCCGGAGCGTTCGACCGGATCGACCTGGAGGGAGGCGTCGCGACCGCGCAGCCGATCCTCTACGTCGACGACGTGACGCTCGTCCCCCCCTCGGGCGTTCCCGCGACCGCCCTGCAGATCGAGCACGATGTGACGGTCCGCTCCATGACGAGCGACCGCTTCACCTGGAAGGACGGATCGGGCCAGCCGCGGGTCGCGGTCCTGGCGCACAACGACGGTCCTCAGGGTCCGACGGCGCCGGGGGGCTACCCGAACCACGGCGGCGCGCTCCGGGAGTTTCGCTACCAGCTGGCGGGGGGCGCGACGAGGGTCTGCGGACCGACGAGCTCCGGGAACGCGGGCGAAGGGGGCTTCGGCTACACCGTCTCGCACCGCGGCGACGGCGGCACCGGAATCGGCGCCGACGACTCGCCTCTCGGCTACGCCTTCGCCGGCACGTTCCAGCGTGTCTTCGAAGGACGGCACCACGCCGTCTTCCGCTTCACCCAGCTCTACCCGCGCTACTCCTCCACCTCCGCCAACCCGGCGAACACGCTCTACAACGTGCCGGTGACGATCGAGTGGGTCGTCTCGACGGGCCGCGACAACCCCCTCTGGGCGATGACCTGGGACCTCTCGGGCGTCCCGGCGAACGCGCTGAACGACGATTCGCGCGGACCCTACGGAGAGCTCCTCTTCGACGGGGCGGCGAGCGAGGCGGCGCAGAGCGTGGTGGCGGGCGTCGGCTGGGGGACCGCTACAGGTTCGCCTCGACGACGAACCCGGTCACGTTGAACGGCGCCTGGAGCTGGAACACGCCGAACACGGTTCCCTACGTGAAGCTCTGGACGACCGCCGTCGACGCGACGATGGGCACGGTCCAGACGCAGACGATCGCCCAGCAGGACGCCGGCGGCTACTGGGGGACGAGCCGCTGGAACACGACGAGTGCGGCGGGAAACGCCTGCACCGTGGCGATCGGCGGCGTGAACCACCTGATGCCCTGCGCCTTCAACTGGCCCTACCAGTCGATCAACTACTCGCTGGCCGGCGGGAGCGCGACGAACAACAGCCGCCTGGCGTGGGGGGCGAACTTCGGGTTCCTGGGCCAGACCCAGTACCTCGTTCACGGCAGCGCCAGCTACGGCGGGCCGCTCGCCGACACCTTCGCCTCGGGCTGGCCGAAGAAGAGCTACTCGACGTACGTGGTCTTCGGCACCCACACGGGCGCCCCCGTGGAGGCGCAGGTGACGCAGGTCGAGACGGTGCAGACCCTCGCCCTGAGCGCGACGACCGGCTCCGTCCGCACGAGCGGCCCCGCCGGAGCGGGCCGGGCCGACACCGTCACGTACGCGCCCGCGGGATACGACCACGTCTACGGCGCGCTCGCCTTCGCCGCGAGCGCCAACGCCCTCGACGCCAACGTCGCAGTCGGCTCGGGGACCCTGAGAAAGCCCCTCCTCATCGTGAGCGGCTACACCGCGTCGAGCCCGTCGGTCGCGCTCGGCGGCGTCCCCCTCGTGGCGGACGTCGACTACTTCGCCTCGCTGCGTCCGGCGGCGAGCGAGCTCTGGATCACCCTCGACCGCGACCTGGCCGGCGCGACGAACCACCTCGTGATCACGCCGTCCGGAGTCCCGGCGCCGGGCCTGCGGTTCCACACGCTCGCCCCGTGCCGGCTCTACGACACCCGCAACGCCGGCGGTGTCGACGCCGGGGCCCCGACGTTCACGGCAGGCGAGACGCGAACGCCGGCCCTCGCGGGGCGCTGCTCGGTTCCCGGCACGGCCGTGGCCCTTTCCGCGAACGTCACGGTCACCGGCCCCGCGGCGGCGGGGGTCCTGACGATCTACCCGGCCGGCCTGGGGAGCGCGCCGATCACCAGCAGCATCAGCTTCCCGGCGGGCCGGACACGCGCGAACAACGCGATCCTGGGCCTTTCGGCGGCCGGCAGCCTCAAGGTCTTCAACAACTCGGCCGGCCCCGTCGACGTCATCCTCGACGTGAACGGGTGGTTCGAGTAGGAGGCGGGCCGGGGGTCAGCTCCCGCCACCCCGGGCCTCGCTGAAGAGGCGCGCCTTCCGGTACTTCAGCCGGGTGTACCGGAAGGCGTAGCGGCTCATCCTCAGCCCGAGGGCCCCGTCGCGCCAGCCCCCCTTCAGGAAATACCACAGGAGGAACGCGACGGGCGGGTTCGCCAGCTCTTTCATCGGGCCCCCGTTCGCGCCGCGCTCGCAGAGCTCGGCGGCCGCGATGTCCGTGTAGTGCGCGAGCTTTCGCTCCAGCTCCTCTGTCGACCCGAACGTGTGGTGGTGGAGCGCCGCCTCGATCCTCCCGAGGGACGAATGGCCGAAGGGCGTTTCGTGCACCCGCCGGCTTCGCTCGTCGAACGAGACTTTTCTCCGGTCGAGGATGCGAATCGGGTAGTCGGGGCTGACGACGGGGTAGACGGCGCTCACCTTCCGGCCGAAGGCGTACCACTCCCGGCGCACCTCGTAGGCGTCCTCGCCGAATCCGCGCGCCTTCAGCGAAGCGATCGCCTCGACGAGCTCGTCGGACGGCAGCTCGTCGGAATCGACGAAGAGCACCATGTCGTGGACGCACTCGGCCTGGGCGAAGCTCCGCTGCTCCCGGAAGTCCGTGAACGGCCGGTGGACGACCCGGCAGCCGTGCTCCCGGGCGATGGTGAGGGTCCGGTCCGTGCTCCCGCTGTCGACGACGAGCAGCTCGTCGGCCGTCCCCGCGAGCTTGCCGAGGATCTCGGCGAGGTGCGGCTCGCTGTTGAACGTCAGGATGTAGGCGCTGAGCGGGGTCACCTTGGGACGGATCTTCTCCCGTCCCGGCGGGCGCGGACAGGGGGTCAGGCCGGGGTCTCCTCCTCCTCGAACGTCACGTTCAGGACGTCGAGGTCGTCGCCCCCCTCGATCCCGAGAGGCCCCTGGCAGCGCGGGCAGAGGCGCAGCCAGCTGCCGGCGGCGCGCTCGGGGATGACGCCGCAGGCGGCGCAGGTCTGTTTCGCCGGGCGGAAGTCGACGTCGAGACGCGAGCCGGCGTCCGGCGTTCCCGCCGTCACCGCTTCCCACGCGAAGGAGAGAAGGTCCGGCTCGACCGCGGCGAGCTCGCCGACGGCGATCCTCACCACCTCGATCCGGTGAGGCCCGTGGGCGTCCACCGCCTTGCGGGCGGTGCGGTAGATGTCGGCGACGAGGGAGAGCTCGTGCATCGGGATCGTCCTCGCGTCAGCGGGAGGGAACGCGCCCCTCGTCCTCGAGCCGGCCGAGGAGGCGGAGGAGGCCGTCCAGGATGGTGAGCGGGTGAGGCGGGCAGCCGGGGATGAAGAGGTCGACGGGGACGACGGCGGCGGCCCCCCCGAGCTGCTCGGGGCGGTCGTGGTAAGGCCCCCCCGAGATCGCGCAGGCCCCGACGGCGAGAACGATCTTCGGTGGCGGGACGGCGTCCCACGTCTTCCGGAGCGCGAGCTCCATGTTCTTCGTGACGGGCCCGGTGATCAGGAGCCCGTCGGCGTGCCGGGGCGAGGCGACGACCTGGATTCCGAAGCGGCCGAGGTCCCAGCCGATCGTCGAGAGGACGTTCACGTCGGCCTCGCAGGCGTTGCAGCCCCCCGCGCTCACCTGACGCAGCTTGAGCGACCGGCCGAAGAGGGAGAGGAGCTTCTCGTCGAGCGCTTTCGCCAGCGGGAGCGCCGCGCCTTCGAGATGCAGCGCGTCGCGCGTTCGGACCGCGAGGCGGTGGTCGCCGGTGAAAGAGATCGCCTTCTCGGGGCAGGCCGCTTCGCACTCGGGGCAGAAGAGGCAGCGGCCGAGGTCGATCGCCGGCTTCCCCCCGGCGAAGGAGATCGCCTCGGTGGGGCAGACGTCGGCGCAGTCGCGGCACCCGGTAGGGCAGCGGGCGGCGTCGATCGACGGCAGGCCGCGGAAGCGGGGCGGAAGTGCCGGAGCGGGACCGTCCGGGTACCGCGTCGTCCGGTGTCCCTGGGAGATCCGCGCGAGGAGGGTCTTCATCATGGCCGGCTCCTCACAGGTCGTGCCCGCAGTAGGAAAGGTTGAAGCTCTTGTTGCAGAGCGGGAAGTCGGAGATCTCCTCGTTGCGCAGCGCCATCGCCAGGCCCATCCAGTTGTGGAACGACGGGTCGACGACCTTGTAGCGCGAAAAGCGCCCGTCGGCGTCGGTGACGGCGACGTGACAGACCTCGCCGCGCCACCCCTCGACGAGGGAGACGGCGACGTGCTCCGGACGGATCGGCCTGGCGGCGGCCCGGACGGCCCCCTTCGGGAGAGTGGCGAGCTGCGCCTTCACGAAGTCGTACGAACGCTGCGCCTCGAGCCACCTCACGAAGGCGCGCCCGTTCACGTCGCCGTCGTAGGCCGTCATCACCGGCACGTGGACGAAACGCCAGATTCCCGTCGGGTGGTCGCGCCTCACGTCCTGGTCGACCCCGCACGCCCGCGCGGCCGGCCCGACGAGCCCGAGAGCCTCGGCGGTCGCCGGGTCGACGCGGCCCGTCCCCTCGAACCGCGCCAGGACCGTCGCCGCGCCGAAGAGGAGCCCGGCCGCGCCGCGCAGGTCCTTCATCGCCTCCTCGAGCCGGCGTCCGAGCTCGGCGACGAGCGCGTCGTCGAGGTCGACGAGCGTCCCGCCGGGACGGACGAGCCCCCTGCCGAAGCGGTTGCCACAGAGGAGCGCGGTCAGGTTGAGGAAGTCTCCGCGGAGCCTCCCGCAGAAGGAGGCGGTCGGGAGGAAGCCGACGTCGCCCGCCAGCGCCCCGAGGTCTCCCGTGTGGTTCGCGAGGCGCTCCAGCTCGAGGGCGACTCCCCGGATCGCCTGCGCGCGCGGCGGGGCGGAGGCTCCCGAGAGCGCCTCGACGGCCTGCGAGAAGGCGGTGGCGTGGCCGATCGTCGTGTCGCCCGCGAGCGTCTCGATCCGGGCCGTCGTCTGCCGGTGGGGCCCGCCGAGGAGCGACTCCTCGACGCCGCGGTGCTGGAAGCCGAGGGCGATCTCGAGGTGGAAGACCCGCTCGCCGTGACACTGGAACCGGAAGTGCCCCGGCTCGATGACCCCCGCGTGGACCGGGCCGACCGCCACCTCGTGGACCTCGGTCCCCTCGACGCGGAAGAAGTCTCCGACGGCGGGGAGGATCGGCTCTCCCTCCTTCCGTCCCCAGGCGTCGTGACCCGGCCTCCAGGAGGCCCGGTACCGGACCGGCTTGAGCCACGGGTGCCCCTGGGGTCTCAGGCCGAGCTGCTCGGCCATCTCCCGCTCGAAGAGGTGCGCCTGGGGGGCGGCCGGGGTCAGCGACGGGAAGCCGTCCTCCGCGAGGACGCAGCGGGCCAGGCCGAGCGCCCCGGGGCCGTCGTCGGCGATGACGGCCCAGAGCGCCGCCGCGGCTCCCGCCTCTGGCCGCGGCGAAGAACGCGACGAGCCGGCGCCCCGCGGCGAGCTCGCCGAGGAGGGCTCCGCGGAAGGTGTCGAAGTCGAGGACGGGGATGCGGGCGAGCGGGAGCGCGGCCCCGTTGCGCGTGCGGGTGAAGAGCCCTTCCTTCACGGCCGCGCCTCCAGGCCCGCCGAGGCCTTCTCGAGGAGGGTCACGAGCGGCGCGGGGAGGTAGAGGCCGAGGAGGAGAACGAGGGCCGCCGCCACGAGGATGGGAGCCGTCCGGGCCACGTCGTCCTTGTACGGGGTTCCCGCCGAGGCGGTCCCCGGCCGGCCCTGGACGGCGGAGAGGACGGTCGAGCCCATTCCGATGAAGACGATGCCGAGGAGGACGAGGAAGAGCGTGCCCGCCACCGGGTGGCCTCCGCCGATCGCGGCGTTCACGATGGTGAACTCGCTGACGAACGGCCCGAACGGCGGGGAGCCGGTGATCGCGAAGAAGCCGACGAGGAAGAGGCTCCCCGAGATCGGGAGGCGCGAGATGGCGCCCGAGATCTCGTCGGTGCTCTTGCTCCCGTAGGCGCGGTGGATGTTCCCGGCCGCCAGGAAGAGGATCCCCTTCGTCAGGCCGTTGTTGATCGCGTGCAGGAGCGATCCGAAGACGCCGATCCCGCCGAGGCCGATCCCGAGGACGAGGATCCCGACGTGCTCGACGCTCGAGTAGGCCAGCATCCGCTTGATGTCGCGCTGCCTCACGACGAAGACGGCCGCGAGCCCGATCGAGGCGAGCCCCATGAAGACGAGGAGCTCGCGGGCGAAGGCCCCCTCCCCCGCCGCGTTCACGACGCGGTAGACGCGCAGGAGGGCGAGGAACGCGCAGTTCGTCATCCCGCCGGCCAGGAGCGCGCCGACGAGCCCCGGCGCCTCGCCGTAGGCGTCGGGCTTCCAGGTGTGAAGGGGCGCCAGCCCCATCTTCGTCCCGTAGCCGACGAGGAGGAGGACGAACGCGGCGCGCAGCCACGGCCGCGAGAAGGAGCCCGCCCCGGCGAGGAGATCCTCGAAGAGGAGCGACGGCTCGCCCCCCCCGAGGTGGGCGGAGTAGGCCAGGAAGAGCGAGCCGAGGAGCGCGATGGCGACGCCGACCGACCCGATCATCAGGTACTTCCAGGTCGCCTCGAGCGACCGGGCGGTCCGGTTGAAGTAGAGGAGCGGCGCGGTGGCGAGCGTCGTCGCCTCCATCGCGACCCAGAGGAGCCCGAGGTGCTGGGCGAGCGCGAGGAGGGACGTCATCGCCAGGAAGAAGAGAAGGACCGCGCAGAAGATCCGGTTGTCGCGGTCGGGACGCAGCTCGAGGTACCCCGGCACGTAGAAGGCGACGAGGAGGAAGAGAACGGTCACCGTCCCGAGGATGACGGTGGCGAGCGGGTCGAGCCTCAGCCAGACGCCCCGGCCGGAGCTGACGCCGCCGGCGAGGATCGTGGTGAAGAGCGCGGCGTGGAGAACCGCCACGGCCGGGACGACGAGAGGACGGACCCTTTGCGAGGGGACGAGGGCCGCGGCGACGGCGCCCGCCAGGGGAAGGAGGACGAGGGCGATCTCCACTCCGGCGTCCTCCCGCTCAGTCCTTCAGCTCCGAGAGGAGCTCGGTGTCGAGCGAGGAGAACTCCTGCCGGATGTGGTTGATGACGATTCCCATGATGAAGATGCCGACGAAGAGGTCGAGGAGGACCCCCGCCTCGACGAGGAACGGCATCGCTTCGATCAGGAGCTGGCCGAAGATGAAGATCCCGTTCTCGAGGATCAGGTAGCCGACGACCTGGGAGATCGCCTTGCGCCTCGTCGTCAGGACGAGGAAACCCGAAAGGAGCGTGGCGAGCGAAGCGGGGACGAGGAGGGTCCCGACATGCTCCGGCGCGAGCGGGAGGTTCCCGGCGAAGAGGATCGCCAGGCCCGTGCCGACCGCGCAGAGGAAGAGCGACGGGACGAACCCGACGTACGGCTCCACCTCGTGCCGGATGTGGATGTCGCGCATCGCCTTCTCGAGGAGTCCGGGTATCAGGAGCCCCTTGATCGCCATCGTCGCGAACGCGATCGCCACGACCCGCCAGCCGAAGCCCCGGTGGACCAGGAGCGGCAGCACCGCCAGGATAGCTCCCTGGACGGCGGCTCCGCGGATCGTGAGCCGGAGGGCCGGCGTCCCGAGGACGAGGAAGTTCAGCAGGATGACGACGACGAGGAGGATGTCGACGGGGTGCGTCATCGCGTCACCGTGCCAGGAGGAGCATGCCGAAGGCCGACAGGACGCAGGCCCCGACGAGGAGCTGCGGCACCTTGACGAGCCGGAGCCTCGCCATGACCGACTCGACGACGCCGATCGAGAGGGCGACGAGGAGGATCCCGGCGACGAACGCGATCCAGTCGAGGCGGGGGTCGGTCACGTTGAACGGGAAGACGACCCTGAGAAAGAGGGCCGAGAGGACGAAGAGCTTCACCGACGCCCCGTAGAGGACGAGGCCGAACGCCGGGCCGCCGTGGTCCAGGACCATCACCTCGTGGATCATCGTCAGCTCGAGGTGGGTGTTCGGGTCGTCGAAGGGGATCCGGCAGTTCTCGGCGAGCAGGACGATCGCCCAGCTCGCGGCGACGAGGACGAGCGGCGCGCCGGCCGTCACCCAGCCCGGCCCGGTCCCCAGCATCTGCGAGAGGGAGAGCGAGCCGGAGATCCGGGCGAGCGCCACGAAGCCGAAGAAGAGCGCCGGCTCGGCGAGGCAGGAGAACGCGACCTCGCGCGCGGCCCCCATCCCCTCGAAGGCGGAGCCGGTGTCGAGCGCCGCGGCCGCCGTGAAGAAGCGCGAGAGCGCCAGGACGTAAGCGAAGAGGATCATGTCCCCAGCGAAGGAGACGGGCGCCGTGTGGCCGCCGAAGGGCAGGAGGAGCGAGGCGAACAGGGGAGCCGCGACCCCCGCGACGGGGCCCGCGAGAAAGACCCATCCCGAGCCCTCGGGGAGGATGCTCCCCTTCCGGAAGAGCCTGGCGAGGTCGTAGTAGCCCTGCAGCAGGGGCGGTCCGTTCCGGCCGGCGAAGGCCGCCTTCGTCCTCGCGATCACCCCCGTCAGGAGGGGCGGGAGCGCGAGGACGAGGAGCACGTGGACGACGATGTGGATCATCGGATCTCCCCGGGTCAGACCCTGAAAAGCAGGGCGACGAGCGTCGCCACGACGTAGAGAAGGTAGAGCTGGATGCGCCCCCCCTGGAGGATCCGCCCCTTTCGGGCGATCCAGGCCCCGGCGCGGAACGCCGGGACGATGGCCCGGTCCAGGACGGTGTCGGGGACATGGCTTTCGAAATGCGCCCGGGCGGGAAAGAGCTTCGCGACGGGAACGCCCCGGGCGCGCGGCAGGAGCGCCCACCCGAAGTAGCCCACGAGCCCGCGCGCGAAGGACGAGGACGTGTACTGCATCCGGGCCGTCGGGCGGGAGTAGCCGCAGTCCCACGTGGGGCCGGCCGTCGGGGCGGCGGCGGCGAACCGGCTCTTCAGGAAGAGGGCGACGGCGCCGAGGAGGAGGACGAGCGCGAGCGACGAGAAGCCGATCGCCGCGAGCGAGGCGAGCCCGGCGAGCGTTCCCTTCGGGAGCGGGCCGGGCGCGGCGATCGCGGCGGCGCGCGCGAGGGCCGGCGCGATCCCGGCGGGCCAGAGGCCGAGGAGCGCGCAGGCCCCGGCGAGGATCGCCATCGGCGCCACGTGCGCCGCGGGCTCGCCGGGCGCGTGCGGCTCGACCTCGCCCTGCGGCTCCTCGCTCCGGGAGGTCCCGAGGAAGACCGACCCGTGCGCCTTCACGAAGCAGGCGAGGGCGAGCGCCCCGGTGAGGGCGAGCGCCGGAGCGGCGACCGCGGCCCGAAGGGCGTCGGCGCCCGAGGCGCGGGCGCGGTCGAAGAGGCCGAGGTAGACGAGCCACTCGCTCGCGAACCCGTTCAGGGGCGGGAGGCCCGAGATCGCCACGGCCCCGGCGAGGAAGAAGAACGCCGTCTTCGGGAGGACCCGGCCGAAGCCCCCCATACGGTCCATGTCGCGCGTTCCGGCGACGTGGACGACCTCGCCCGCCCCGAGGAAGAGGAGCGACTTGAAGAGGCCGTGGTTGACGACGTGGAAGAGCGCCCCCGCGAAACCGAGGAGCGCCCATTCCGGCCGGCCCGCCGCCCGCCCCGCGAGGCCGGCCCCGAGGCCGAGGACGATGATCCCGATGTTCTCGACGCTGTGCCACGCCAGGAGGCGCTTGAGGTCGTGCTGCCCGAGCGCGAAGGCGACCCCGAGGACGGCCGAGACGACGCCGAGGAGCATGAGGGCGTCGCCCCAGGCGGCGGGCGGGTCGGGCACGAGCGAGGTGAAGCGGACGAGGCCGTAGATCCCCGTCTTGATGAGGACGCCCGACATCAGCGCGGAGACGTGCGCCGGGGCCGCGGCGTGCGCGGGCGGGAGCCAGAAGTGGAGAGGCAGGAGGCCGGCCTTGAAGCCGAAGCCGAAGAGCGCGAGGGCGAAGAGGGCGGTCCCCCCGTCCGTTCCCGCGACCCCGGGCGGGAGCGGGACGAGCTCCGTCGAGCCCGTCACGTGGCGCAGCTGCGAGAAGAACCCGAAGAGGCCGAGGGTCGCCACGTGCGTCGCGAAGAGGTAGAGGCGCCCCGCGTCGCGCGACTCGCGGGACTGCCGGTCGGCGGTGATGAGGAAGAACGCCGAAAGGGCCATCACTTCCCACGCCGCCAGGAAGAGGAGCCCGTTGCGCGCGAGGAAGACGAGGGCGATCGCTCCCGTCACGAGGCCGTAAAAGAAGCGGGTCCGGCGCGCGTCGGAGGGATGCCCGGCGTCGCCGAAGGAGCGGCCGCCGCTGATCGCCGCGACCGCCGAGACGAGGAAGAGCGGGACGAGGAAGATCGCCGAGAGGGCGTCGAGCTCGACGTGGAGCGCCGCCCCCGGAAGGGGCCAGGGGCGGGTCATCGTCTCGACCCGGCCCGTCACCGCGGCGCCCACCGCGCCCGCCAGGCCGAGAAGCGACCCGAGGACGGAGCCGCCGGTGGCGATCCGTCGCGCCGCCCTTCCGGGCGGGAGCAGCAGTCCTGGCACGCCCCCCGCCACGCAGACGAACGTTCCGCCGAGGACGAGGAGGAGGTTCACGGGAGCGGGAACCACCCGCGCAGGACGCTCCACGCCAGGAGGGCGACGAGGGTCCCGAGGACGTAGACGAGGTAGAAGGTGAGCCGCCCCTCCTGCAACGCGTGGAGGCCGGAGAAGCGCCGGGCCCACTTCGCCGCGAGCGGCTCGAGGAACCGGAGGAGAACGGGATCGCGGGCGGGCGCGGGGGCGGAGACGCGCGCTCCCCGCGGGAAGATCCCCTCCGGAAGGCGCTCCTCGAGGGGGGACGTGGCGACGCGGGGCGTGAGCCGGAACGCGATCCACTCGCCGAAGGAGCTGCCGGTGTACTGCATCCGCGCCGTCGGCCGCGCGTAGCCGCAGTCCCAGGTCGGCCCGCGGGAGAGGGAGCGCCGGCGGAGGAGGAGCGCGGCGGCCGCGGCCGCCAGGGCGAGGAAGGCGCCGAAGGCCGCGCCCCAGATCGCGACGGAGGCGATGGGCGCGGCCGACGAGAGCGGCATCGCCCCGCCCGGGCTCCGCCCGGCCCACGCGCCGGTCGCCCGGTCGATCGCGGGGACGAGGAGCGGGGAGAGAAGACCGGCGACGAGGCAGGCGCCCGCCAGGAGGAGCATCGGGACGCGCATCGAAAGGCCCGGCTCGTGGGCGTGCGCGGCCTTCTCCGAGCGCGGGTTCCCGAGGAAGACCACGCCGAAGAGCTTCACGAACGCCGCCAGCGCGACGCCCCCGGCCAGGGCGAGGGCCGGGGCGGCGAAGCCGGCGAGAAGCAGCTCTCCCGGCCCCGAGAAGGCGCGCAGGAGGCCGAGGTAGACGACGAACTCCGAGAAGAAGCCGTTCAGCGGCGGCAGGGCGACGACGGCCGCGCACCCGATCGCGAAGGCGGCGCCCGTCTTCGGCATCCTCTTCAAAAGGCCGCCCATGAGGTCCATCTCCCGCGTCCCGGTCCCGTGGAGGACGGCGCCGGCGCCCAGGAAGAGGAGCGGCTTGAAGAGAGAGTGGAAGAGGACGTGCAGGAGCGCCCCGCCGAGGCCGAGGGCGATCCACTCGGGCCGCGCCGCCGCCCGCCCGAGGAGGGCGACGCCGATCCCGGTGGCGGCGATGCCGACGTTTTCGATCGAGGAGTAGGCGAGGAGGCGCTTGATGTCGCCCTGGCCCGCGGCGAGCGTCGCCCCGTAGAGAGCCGACGTCGCGCCGAGGACGAGGACGAGGCCGCCCCACCACGCTGGGGGCGCGCCGTAGAGCGACGTGACGCGCAGGAGGCCGTAGAGGCCGACCTTGAGCATCACCCCCGACATCACCGCCGAGACGTGGCTGGGAGCCCCGGCGTGCGCCCCGGGAAGCCAGAAGTGGAACGGGAAGAGCCCCGCCTTGGCGCCGAAGCCGAGGAGGGCGAGGAGGAAGACGACGTGAGCCGATCCGGTGGCGGCGATGCCGGAGGCCGGGGCCTCCCAGGCGAAGGAGCCGGTCGTGGCGCCGAGGAGCGCCGTCATGCCGAAGAGCCCGAGCGTCCCCGCGTGCGTGGCGACGAGGTAGATCCACCCCGCCTCCCGCACGGCCGGCTGGCGATCCTCGGTGGTCGCGGCGAAGAAGGCGGCGAGCGCCATCACCTCCCACGCGACGAGGAAGCCGACGCCGCTCCGCGCTATGAGGACGACGGCCATCGAGGCCGCCAGGAGGCCCATGAAGAACCGGAGCTTTCGCCCGTCGCGCAGGTGCCCGGCCTCGGGCCAGTAGCCGAGGCCGTAGACCGCGCCGAGGGCCGGGACGAGAAAGACCGGCAGGAGGAAGAGGGCCGAGAGAGGGTCCGCGGCCAGGAGCACCTTGCCGCCCGGCAGCGGGCTCGGGAACTCCATCCGGAAACCGGCGCCGAAGAAGAGGATCCGGACCGCCGGGACGAGGCCGGCGACCGAGGCCGCGGAGGTCAGGATCGCCGCGAGCCGCTCGCCGCCGGAGCCCCCCTTGCGGGCGAAGAGGCCCGGGACCCCGCTCAGCGCGAGGAGGAGGATCGCGCCCAGGAGCAGGGCCCCGTCGGGACCCGCACCCTCCATCAGGCCGGTCCGCCCGCGACGCGGCGGCCGGCGCTCTGCCGCTCGACCTCGGCGGCGCGCGCCAGGAGCGCCTCGCCGGGCGCCGCGCTCCTCACGCCGGCGAGGAACTCCCCGTCGCGGAGGAGGTAGGCGAGGGCGGCGAGAAGGTGGAGGTGCCCGTGCACGGTCGGCGTGACCATCGTGAAGAGGACCGTCACGGGCCTGCCGTCGGCCGCGTGGAAATCGACCGGCTGCGAGAGGAAGGAGAGGCTGACGATCGCCTCGTCGACGTCGAGGACGATCGGCATCCTCACGTGCGGGATCGCGATCCCGTTGCCGATGGCCGTCGTGAACGAGGTCTCGCGGGCGAGGAGGACGGCGAGGAGGTCCTCGGCGTCGCTCCCCTCCGGCAGCGGGAGGCGGCCGACCGCTTCGCGCAGGACCTCCTCGCGGGTCCCCCCCGTCACGGCGTGATGAACGCCCCCCGCCGCGAGCGCGAGCGCGAAGGAGGGGAGCTTCTCTTCCCCCGATTCGGCCGGCCGGAAGACCCGCGCCGAGACGGGAACGTGGTTCTCGGTGGCCCATTCCAGGAGCGCCGCGCGGTTCAGGAGGGTCCGGCCGGCGATCCGTTCGGCCGGCAGGCCCTTCTCTTCGATCCAGCGGTAGACCGTCGATTCGTCGACGTCGAGGAGGGCGCCCGCATCCGCGACGGAGAGCTTCACGGAACGGGCGCCCCCCGGAGGTTCTTCTTGATCGAACGCTTCCCCTGCTGCCGGACCGAGCCGAGGGTGAAGTCGATCGTCGCGTCGAGCGCGAGCCAGGACGAGACGGCCCCTCCCCGCTTCTTCGCCGGCGTCAGGGACCACCCCTTCGCGCTCTGGCGGACCCAGCGGAGGATGAGCGGCTCGTGGGGCCCGACCGGGACGACTCTCGTCACCGCTCCGAGGGCGGAGACCTCGACGAGGGCGAGGAGGCGGGACTTCAGGGGCGCCGACTCGAACTTCAGCGGCACCTTGTCGGGCATCGGAAGGAGGTCGACCTCCTCGACGGAGAAGACTCCCGCGTCGGGCGGCGAGATCGCCGCCGGGTAGCGGGTGATCCAGGCGTCCCCCGGCCGCTCCTTGACGAGGTCCGGAAGGGGGTCGTCCCTGCCGATCGGAACGAGGTTGAACGCCGTCCAGACGAGGTCTTCCAGCTCGACGTCGACGTCGACGCCGTACGTCCCCCAGCAGTGGACGGGCTGGCCGTCCTTCTTCGCCGGCTTGAAGAGCCAGCGGGGGGCCTGGGCCTGGGCCGCGGCGCCGAGCGCGCGAAGAGGCGGCTCGGGGGCGACCGCCTCGGAGACTCTCCCCGTCTCGTCGATCCGGACGGCCACGACGAGCATGGAAGACGTTTCGTAGTCCTCGAGCTTTGGCAGCGGCCCCTTCAGCGTGGCGGGAGCCTCGAGCTCCTGCCACAGGGGGTTGACGAAGGGGACTTCGGCCACCGGCAGCCGGGCCGGGTCCGGAATCGCCTCCAGCGGCCCGGGAGACTGCGCCAGGAGTGCCGGCGCGAGAAGGAGCGCCGGCAGGAAGAGCGCGCGCGACCGGGGGAACCGGCGAGCTGAGGGGGCCATCTTCAGGATTGTAGCGCCCGCTATTTGGCGGCCGCCCAGTCGGCCCCGCTCGCGGTGTCGACCGTGAGCGGGACGGCGAGGGCGGCGACCCCTTCCATCGTCTCCTTCGCGAGCGCGGAGACGCCCGGCGCATCCGCGGCGTCGCACTCGAGAACGAGCTCGTCGTGGACCTGCAGGAGCATCCTCGCCGAGGGATACGCGGAGGAGAGGCGCCGGTCGAGCACGACCATCGCCTTCTTGATCAGGTCGGCCGCCGCCCCCTGGAACGGGGCGTTCATCGCCATCCGTTCCGCGTTCGCGCGGACGGCGTGGTTGCGGTCGACGATCCCCGGGATCGGCCGGAGGCGCCCGAGGATCGTCTCCGTCGCGCCCGTCTCGCGGGCCCTGGCGAGGATCCCGTCGAGGCAGGCGCGGATCGAGGGGAACCGCTCGAAATAGGACGCGATGAACGACTTCGCCGCTCCCTGCGGAACCCCGAGCTGGCCCGCGAGCGCGAAGGGCCCCATGCCGTAGAGGATCCCGAAGTTGATCGTCTTGGCCCCGCGCCGCTGGTCCGGCGAGACGAGCCCCGGGTCGATGCCGAAGATCTTCGCCGCCGTGGCGCGGTGGATGTCCTCGCCGCGGCGGAACGTCTCGATGAGCGCCTCGTCGCCCGAGAGGTGGGCGAGAAGGCGCAGCTCGACCTGCGAGTAGTCCGCCGCGACGAGGAGGCGCCCCGGCGGGGCGACGAAGGCCTTCCGGATCGCGCGCCCCGCCTCGGTCCTCACGGGGATGTTCTGGAGGTTCGGGTCGTTGGAGGAGAGGCGTCCCGTCGCCGCGACCGCCTGGTCGAAGCGCGTGTGGATCCGCCCGTCCTTCGCGAGGTGCCGGGGAAGGGCGTCGACGTAGGTTCCCTTCAGCTTGGAGAGCTCCCGCCACTCGAGGACGAGGCCGGGAAGCGGCCCGACGCCCCGGACCGCGAGCTCCTCGAGGACCTCGGAGCCGGTCGCGTAGCTCTTCGTCTTCGCCGTCTTCTTGAGAACGGGGTACTGCAGCTTTTCGAAGAGGATCCGGCCGAGCTGCGGCGGCGAGCCGACGTTGAACGCCTCTCCCGCGGCCCCGTGAATCTCCTTCTCGAGGCTCGCGAGGCGCGCGCCGAGGTCGACGGAGAGGGCCGCAGCGTCGCCGGATCGACGGCGATCCCCGTCCGCTCCATCCGCGCCAGGACGGGGACGAGCGGGAGCTCGATCTCCTCGTAGACGCCGAGCGAGGCGGGGCGGGCCGCCAGACGCGGTCTGAGCGCCTCGCCGAGTGCGAGCGGGAGGAGCGCCCGTGGGGCGAGGTAGGCGAGGCCCGCGTCCGTCGCGAGCTCGGCGGACGTCTCGAACGCGTCGCTCCCCGCCACGTCCTTCGGAGACGGGACCGTCGCCGGGTCCCGCCCGAGGAGCGCGCGGGCGTCCCCCGCGAGGTCGTGGGCGTGGAGGCCGGGGCCGTCGACGTAGGCCGCGAGCATCGTGTCGAAGACGCGCCCCGGCGGGGCGATCCCGAGGGTGGCCGCAGCGAGGTGGAGCCTCTTGCTCTCGTGGGCCACGACCTCGATCCCGCCGTGCGAGAAGAGGCCGGCGAGGAAGGCGCGGCCCGCCGCGGCCCCGTCTCCTGCGAGCGGCGCGGCGACGAGCCCCTTCCCGGGGACCGCCGCGACGACGGCGATCGGCTCGGGAGGAAAGGGGCGCCCCGGCGCGGACTCGACGTGAAGCCCCGCGAGCCCCGCCCCGGCCGCGAGGGCAAGGAACGCGCCGAGGGCGTCGGAAGACGTTTCCCAGACGGGGAGATCGCTCTTCTCTCCGATCGGTGTCGCCGGGCCGGGGGCCGCCTCGAGCGTCTTCGCCTCGCCGGACGACGATCCCCGGGCCGCGTCCGCGGCCGCCGCGGCGGGCGCCGGCCCGGCCGCTTCGAGCAGCTCCTTCTTCAGCCGGAAGAACCCGAGCTCCTCGTAGAACGCCGCGAGCCGATCCCGATCCTGCGGCGGCAGGCCGAACGCCGCGAGAAGGCTCTCGCCGCTCTCGCCGCCCGGCACCGGCGCGTCGCGCCGGACCGTCGCGAGCTCGCGCGAGCGGAAGGCGTCGTCCTTTCCCGCCTCGAGCGCCTCGCGCCTCTTTCCCTTCAGCTCGCCGATCCGCGCGTAGATCTCCTCGAGCCCCCCGAAGGTCGCGACGAGCTCCTTGGCCCCTTTCTCGCCGATTCCCTTCACGCCCGGGATGTTGTCGGAGGAATCGCCCATCAGGCCGAGGACGTCGATGACGCGCTCCGGGGGAGCGCCGAAAAGGCCGGCGACCCCCGCCTCGTCGAGGAGCTTCTCGTGCACCGGATGCCAGACGGCGACCTCGTCCCCGCGGACGAGCTGGAAGAGGTCCTTGTCGGCCGAGACGACCTCGACCTTCAGCCCCGCCCGCGCGCCCTTATCCGCGAGGGTCCCGATGAGGTCGTCGGCCTCGAAGCCCGGCTCCTCGACGACGGCGAGCCCCATCGCCCGGCAGAGCGCCTTCACGTCGGCCACCTGCGGGACGAGGTCGTCGGGCATCGAAGCGCGGGTCGCCTTGTACTCGGGGTCCATCTCGTGCCGGAACGTCTTCTCCGGGCGGTCGAAGCAGACGGCGACGGCGTCGGGCCGGCGCTGCGCCAGGAGCTTGCGCAGCATCGTCGCGAAGCCGAACGTCGCGTTCGTCGGCCGCCCGTCCGGGGCGGTGAGCGGGCGGATCGCGTGGAAGGCCCGGTAGAGGTAGCCCGAGGCGTCGAGGAGCGCCAGAGTCTTCTGCTGCGGCATGGGCGGATCCTGTCAGTCCTTTCGCGGCCACGCCGCTCCTGGGGTCACGAGGCCCCCGTTCACGCCGTGCCCGCGGTCTCCCCGCACCCGGCCCGCCGGTGGCCCCTCGAAGGTTCGCTTCACGCGGACCCCGCGGAGCGAACGGATCGGATCGTCGGGACCTGCGTGTTCTCCGTGGCGGACGGAGCGGAGACCGTCCACCCTTGCTCGGGCCAGCCCCGCGCCGGCCCGGACTCCTGGCTCTCCAGGACCGCGGCCAGGGACGCCGCCCAGGCCTCCACGTCTTTCGGCCGGCCGAGACGTGACTTCGAGAGGGCCGCCTCGAAGAGCGCGTCTGCGTCCGGGGAGACCGAGGGCAGGAAATGGGAGAGGGGCTCCATTGGCTCGCACATCAGGTTCAGGAGGACCTCGGTGAACTGCTTTCCGCGGATGAGGCGCCGCCCGACGAGGGCCTCCCAGATGACGCAGGCCAGGGAGTAGACGTCCGCCCGCTCGTCGAGGTCCTCGTCCCGAACCTGCTCCGGCGGCATGTACGCGGGGGTGCCGATCACCGTGCCGGCCTGGGTCACACGCGCGTCGAGACGGGTCGACAGAGCGACTCCGAAATCGAGAAGCTTGGCCTGGAACCCGTCGGCGCCGGCCACCAGGAAGATGTTGTCGGGCTTGATGTCCCGGTGGATGACCTCCGCCTTGTGGGCGGCCGCCAGGGCGGCGCTCGTCTGCCGGAGGAGCCGGGCCACCTGGCGAGGCGTCCCCGGCCCGAACTCGGAGAGCAGACCCGACAGGGACTGCCCCCGGAGCAGCTCCATGACCAGGAAGGCGGATCCGTCCTCGAGCTCGCCGCTGTCGAAGAGGGCCGTGACGCCCGGGTGCTGGATCCGGGCGACCAGCTTCGCTTCCCGGGCCAGGCGGAGGCGCATCGACGGGTTGCTCAGGTGCTGGGGCTTGATGATCTTGAGAGCGACGTCTCTCTCGAGCGTCTCGTCGTGCGCCGAGAAGACGGTCCCCATGCCGCCCTCGCCGATGAGCATCTCGAAGCGGTATCTCCCGTTGATCCGGAAGGGGAGGATGCGCGACGCATCGAGCATGGCTCCGTCCCTCGAGCACGTTCCCGCTTCGCTCGCGTCGTCCGTTCCCGGCGCGTCCGGGAAGCAGCGTCCGCACAGGGGGCAGAGGAGGAGGGTCTCCATTCCGCGTTCGTGCAGGGCACGCCTCGTCTTCACCCGGTTCGCCTCGGCGGCGGTCAGCTGACGCCTCAGGGATCGCAGCTCCAGGGCCGTTCCGAGGTGGTGGGCGAGTCCGGCGAGGAGACGCCGCTGCGTCTGGCCCCACGCGAACGCGGGGGCATCGATCACGAGGGCTCCACAGGGCACGCCGGTAATCCCGGCCACGACCTCGACCACGAATCCGTCCGGCGCGGTGAACTCCACGCCGCCTCCGCGCGGGCGGCTCGCCCCGGGCGCCACGGTGCCCCCCGCGGCGAGGGGAGTGACCTCGTCTCCCTCCAGGAGCCAGACCCCGATCTCCCGGGCGCCGATGGCGCGGGCCACCTCGCCCGCCATCGCGGCCGCCCACGCCGGCGTGGCCTCCAGCTGCCCGGCGGCGGGCTGGGAGAGCCGGGCGATCTGCTCCTCAGCGGTCCGGAGCTGCTCGTACGCCTTCTGCAGCTCTACGTTCTTCGTCTCCGTTTCCCGCTGGAGCCGCGACAGCCTGAGCTGGCTCTCGACCCGGATCACGACCTCTTCGACCTGGAACGGCTTGGTGACGTAGTCGACTCCCCCCGCCTGGAACGCCTTGACCCTGTCGAGGGATTCGTCGAGCGAGCTGATGAAGATGACGGGGATGTCGCGCGTCGCCGCCCCGGCCTTCAGCTCGCGGCACACCTCGTACCCGTCCATCTCCGGCATCATGATGTCGAGCATGACGAGCTCGGGGAGCTCGGCCCGGATCATCGACAGCGCCGTCCTTCCGGCGTTCGCCGCGCGGACCCGGAACCCGGCCCTTCGGAGAATCTCCGTCAGGAGGGAGATGTTCCCCGGGCTGTCGTCGACCAGGAAGATCTCTCCCGAGGCGTCGAGGGCGGCCGGCGTCTTCTGCTGCGGCATGACGGTGTGAGTCTATCGGGCGAACTCGACCGTAATATCGGTTCGAGGCCCACCCGTGTCGTCGATCCCCATCCGCCCCGCCCCGCCCGTCACGAACGCCCGGGTCGCCGCTGCCCTCCTCGCGCTCGCCGACGCCGAGTTCCCGGGAGCCCGGCCCGCGGCCGAGTACCGCTCCGCGGCCGCGACCCTCAGGCAGCTTCCGGACGAGCTGCACGGGCGGCGCATCCACCTCGGGAGCCTCCCGCACGTCTCGTCCCGCGCGGCGGACGCCATCTCGTCGTTCCTCTCCTGCGGCTCGGACGAATCGGTCGGAGACCGGCTCTCGGCTCTCCTCGACCGCGAGGACCCGGCGGGCGAGCGCAAGCGCGAGTACCTCTCCCGGGCCGACGTCGACCGGATCCTCTCCGCCCCCGACGGGGTCTCCCTGGCCGACCTGCGGGGCGACATCCACCTCCACACCGACCGCTCCGACGGGAAGATTCCGCTCGCCGACCTCCACCGCGCCCTCGCGGCGCGCGGCGACAGCTACGCTCTCCTGACCGACCACGCCCGCGACTGCGCCGTCGCCGGCGGGCTCCACGCGGGAGACTTCGCCGCCCAGCACCGCGAGCTCGCCCGCCTGAACGCGCGGACCGAGGGCGAGTTCGCGATGCGGCTCGGAGCCGAGGCGAACATCGCCGAGGACGGGACGATCGACGTGACCCCCGCGAACGTCCCCGTGCTCGACGCCGTCGTCGCCTCGGTCCACACGGACCTGCGCTCGGCGAAGGACCAGACGGCACGCTTCGTTCGGGCGATCGAGACTCCCGGCGTGGCCGTTCTCGGCCACCCGAAGGGGCGCCTCTACAACATGAGGACGGGCGTGAAGGCGAGCTGGGATCGCGTCTTTTCCGCCGCCGCCGAGCGGGGGGTCGCCGTCGAGATCAACGGCTGCCCCGAGAGGCAGGACCTCCCGCCGTCCCTCGCCCGCTCCGCCCTGGCCGCCGGCTGCCTCTTCGCCCTCTCCAGCGACGCGCACGCCCACCGGCACCTCGACTTCCAGCGTTTCGCCCTCGCCATCGCCCGCCTCGCCGGCATCCCCGCCGCGCGGGTCGTCAACACGTGGCCGCGGGACCGCTTCGAGGAGTGGCTCGAGGAGAGACGGCAGAACTGACTCCCTCGTGGAAACAGGCGTCCTGCTATCGTCGACACCTCGCAACCGCGACCAGGGAGGAAACGATGGGTCTGTTCGGCACGTCGCTCGAAGAGAAGACCTCGGAGGCCGTCAAGAGCCTGCGCGGAACGATTCCCGGCCTGAAGAGCCTCGACGCGGTCGTCGAAGGGAAGACCGTCACGCTGACGGGCGAGGCGGCGACCCTCGAAGCCAAGGGAAAGGCCATGGCCGAGTTCAACAAGCTCGTGGAGACCGAGAACACGGTCAACAAGATCAGCGTCGCGAAGGCGCCCGCCGCTGCCGCGCCTCCGCCCGCCGCTGCCGCGCCTCCGCCTGCCGTGGCGGCCGACGCCGCGCCCGCCCCCGCCGCGCCGGCGAAGACGGCCGGGAAGATCCACGTCGTCGAGAAGGGCGACACCCTCGGCGCGATCGCGAAGAAGCACTACGGCAAGGCGAGCGCCTACATGAAGATCTTCGAGGCGAACCGCGACGTCCTCGACGACCCCGACAAGATCAAGCCCGGGCAGAAGCTCCGCATTCCCGACTGACGCGGTCCCCGCCGGCGACGGACGCGCCCCACGCGCGTCCGTCGTCAGTCGTACAGGACCGCGCCCGGGTCGAAGACGTTTCCCGTGTCGGGCCCGTGCCACCTCCCGGAGTTGAGGTCGTAGCGCCAGCCGAAGGCCGTCCACGGGATCCGGTAGTAGCGCGCGAAGGCCAGGAGAGCCTTTCCCCACCACTTCCCGGGGGGAACGCCCGCCACGCGGAGGATCTCCTCGACGTTCAGCCCGAGGTCGATCCCGACGTTCCGCTCGCGCGCGTCGACCGGCGAGAAGCGGTAGCCCTTCGACCCGTAGGTGAGTGAGACGAGAAGGAAGCGCGCCGGGCCCGGTTTCACGCCGATCCGGGGGAGGAATCCCTTCAGCTTCAGGTCGGCCGAGTGGACCCACTTCGAGTAGTCCGCGCCGAACCCGTTCGATCGGCAGCACGGTTCGGGGATCTCGTACCCCACGTGCCCGACGCGAAAACCGATCGTGTCGTCGAGCCCGGCCCGCTTCAGCTCGGCCGCCGTCAGGGCGCCGAGAACGTTCGTGGCGGCGTCCTCCCACGAGAATCCGTAGGGGGTGATGCCGTCCCCCATCTCGATGAGGAGGCCCGACGCCGAGACGAGCGCCACGCCGAGAATCCGGGACTGGCGCTCGTCCTTCCCGAGAGCACGGTAGATCGCCTCGGCTCCGTCCTCGAGGATGGCCGCAGCGACGAAGTGGGACGCCTTGTCGGCGCCACCGGCGTAGGTGGTGCGGCCGAACCATCCCTCGGGCTCGAGGTGAAGCGACCTCCTCTCCTCGGGAGCCCACCAGGCGAACCACCCGAAGACGGGCACGGCCAGGAGCACCCCTGCCGAGACGGCCGCGGTCCGGCTGTCGAGCAGCCGGTCCGGCCGCGGTCCCGGCACGGCAACGGTGCCGGACCCCGGAATCTCCGGGGCCTGCGCGTCGCGCCGAGGTTCCACGGAAGGCAGGCCCTCGAGAGGTCGCGCGAGGAGACGGACCTCGCCGAGGCCGAACCGGGCCGGCCCGCCAGACGCGGGACCGACCGCGAGGGCGGGGACGGCGGCGAGAGCGAGCGCCAGCCCCAGGAAGGCACGCGCCGGGCGGCTCGTTCCGGCTCTCAGGCCGTCAGCTCCTTCGCCTTCGCCATCGCCCGCACCTTCGTCATCGCCTCGGCGGTCTTCGCCGCGGCCAGGGCCGTGTCGGCGAGGAAGCCCTCGGAGAGAGCGGCGTCCGGAATGCCGGGGAGGTTGATCCTCACGTTCGCGAGCGCGCCCTCGACGGCCGAGGAGAGGAGGAGCGCCGCGACGAAGGCGTCGGAGGCGCAGTTCGGGTTCCCCTTCTCGAGGACGACGGGAGCCTTGACGATCGCTTCCATCGAGAAGAAGGCCGTCTGCATCGGGACGGTCGTCGCGAGGATCGTCGCGTCGTCGATCGCCCGCTTTCGCGCCGCTTTCTCCTCGGGCGTCTCCCTGGGGAGCTTGCGGGCCGCCACGATGGCGTCGTAGGCGCGGGTGTCTTCGTCGACGAGGCCGAGGAGCGTCTCCCGGTTCACGTCCATCGCGGAGGCGATCCGCTCGAGCTCCTCCCACGCGTCGCGGTACTTTTCCTTCCCGAGCGTGAGCCGGCAGACCATACCGAGGAGGGAGGCCCCCATCGCCCCGGCCGCGGCCGAGGCGGAGCCGCCGCCGGGGGCAGGGGCGTCGGAGGCGAGGGAGGCGCTGAAGTCGCGAACGGAGAGTGTGACGAGATCGGCCAAGAGGTTCCTCCTGCTCTGTTCTTCGGGATGGGGCGTCCCGCCCGCGCGGGGCGGGCGCGGACCGGTCAGTGCGCGACGCGGCGCGCGCCCGAGACGACGAGGCGCCCCGCGGCGACGACGTCGGTCACCGGATTGACGCCGTAGTGGTAGACGAGGTGCTCGAGGCTGCGGCCCTCGACGAGGACGACGTCGGCCGCCTTCCCCGGCTCGAGCGACCCGCGCCGGGCCGCTTCGCCGACCGAGGCGGCCGCGTTGAGCGTCATCGCCGTCAGGGTCTCCTCGACCGTCAGCCCCATCCCGATCGTCGCGAAGAACGCGACGGCGGGAAGCGACTCGGTGTAGGAGGAGCCCGGGTTGCAGTCGGTTCCGAGGGCGACGGCGACGCCGGCCGCGACCATCTCCCGGGCCGGGGCGTAGCGGTTCATCCGGAGGAAGACCGACGTCCCGGGGAGGAGCGTCGCCACGACGCCGGCCCTGGCCATCGCTTGGATGCCGTCGGGCTGGGCGAAGAGGAGGTGGTCGGCGGAAAGGGCTCCGACCTCGGCGGCCAGGCGCGCCCCGCCGAGCGGTGTCAGCTCGTCCGCGTGGAGGCGCGGAAGGAGGCCGCAGGCCTTTCCCGCCTCCAGGATCCGGCGCGACTCCTCCAGGCCGAAGACTCCGTGCTCGCAGAAGACGTCGACGAAGCGCGCGCCGTCCGCGGCGAGGGCGGGGAGGATCTCGTCGCAGCACTCCGCGACGTAACGCGCCTTCCGCGCCTCCGAGCCGCGCCGCTCGAGGGGAACCTCGTGGCCGGGAAGCGCGGTGGCGACGACGCCGACCGGGTGCGCGCCGGCGGCGGCTTTCAGGGCCGCGAGCTGCTTTCTCTCCGAAGGAAGGTCGAGGCCGTACCCCGTCTTCGCCTCGCAGAACGTCGTCCCGTGGAGGAGCATCCGGTCGAGGCGCCCGCGCGTCAGGAGCGTCAGCTCCTCGAGCGTGGCCCGCCGGGTCGCGTCGACGGTCGCGACGATCCCCCCCCCGGCCGCGGCGATCTCCGCGTAGCTCTTCCCCTTCAGCCGCTCGTTGAATTCGCTCTCGCGGTAGCCCGCCCACGGGATGTGGGTGTGCGGGTCGACGAAACCGGGGAGGGCGGTCTTCCCGCGCCCGTCGAGGACGACGTCGCCGGGATGCGGCGCCTCCCCGTGGAGCCGGACGAAGTCGTCGTCCGTTCCGACCCAGGCCAGATCCTCACCCTCCACGACGAGCGCGGCGTCCTCGACCCGGGAGATCCGCCCCTGGTCGGCGCCCGTTCGCGCGGTCCTGCCGAGGGGGGTGGCGAGCTGGGAGAGGTGGCGGACGACGAGGCGGCTCAGACCGCCTCCCCGTCCTTTCGCCGCGGGCGCATGACCGACACGGAGTGGTCGAGGTCCTCCTCTTCCTTGTCGAAGTTGAGGACCTGCTGGAACATGTCGAGCATCCCCTGGAGCTTGAGGTGGAAGTTCTTCCGCTCCACCCGGAGCTCGCGGATCCGCTTCTCCTTCTCGGCCGCCTTCTCGAGGGACTGCTGGACGAGCCGCTCTCCCTGGCGGTTGGCCTCGGCCAGGATCCGGTCGGCCTCGCGCTCGGAGTCGGAGCGGAGCAGCTCGGCGTTGCGCTGCGCCATCATCAGGGTTTCCCGCAGGGAGTTCTCCGATTCGCGGTGGCGCGCGACCTCTTCCTTCAGGTGACCGTTCTCGCGCTCGAGGTCGTCGAGGGTCCGCATCAGCTCCTCGAGGTCGTCGGCGACGACGTCGAGGTACTGCGTCACCTCGTTCCGGTCGAGCCCGCGGAACCGGAGAGCGAACGTCCTTTTTCGGATGTCCAGGGGCGAGATGCTGGGTCTCATCACCCTCATTCTAGACCCTTTGCACCCTATGGACCCACCCCTCGCCCCCCACCCACCCCCCTCGGCGGCGCGCGCCTTCGGCGCGGGCTGTTCCTGAAGATGGGCGAGGGGTGGGACGGGAGCGTTCGGGGGAAATGGAGAGACTTAGTGAACCCGGCCGCTTCGATCTTCGACCACGGTGAATCGACGTCGCCGAAAGGGGTTCCAGCGACGGCGGAAGGGCCGGACGCTTCCTCCGCCTCCGCGCCGGAAGGCTCTCGCGAAAAACCACGCGACGGGAACGCCTCCGAGGAGGAAGACGAGCTGGGCGAGCGAGCGGGACGACTCCAGCTCGCCGAAGACGACCAGGACGAGGGCGAGAAGGGCGAAGCCCTTCCGCGTCATCGGGAGGACCCCGAAGAGATTCGCGGGGAGGCCCGGCCCGAGGAGCGCCCAGACCACGATCATCGCCGTCAGGAGGCCGGAGAGCCCGGCGCCCGCCATGGCGCCCGCCCGGGGAAAGAAGAGAGCCACGAGGCAGCCGAGAACGGCCGAGGCGACGACCGACGAAAGGACGAAGAGGCCGAAGCGCCGCGAGCCGAAGACGCTCTCCAGCTCCCACCCGAACGTCCAGAGGATGAGGAGGCCGAAGAGGGCGTTGAAGATGCCGATGACGGCGAGCGGGTAGGTCACGAGCCGCCAGAGCTCGAGGCCGGGCCAGACGAGCTCCGGGAAGACCGCCAGGAGGCGCATCACGGCGGGGGCGAGAATCCCGCCGAGATAGCCCCCGGCCGTCAGGACGAGGAGCGTGCGCGTGACGTTCGGAAGGCGCGACCAGCCCGGCGGGCCGGCGAAGACGACGCGCCGCTCGGGTGTGTTCCAGCTCATCGGCGCGAGGGTAGCAGGGTCAGCGGCTGCCGAAGAGGGCCGTGCCGACCCGGACGACGGTCGCCCCCTCTTCGATGGCGGCCTCGAAGTCGTCGCTCATCCCCATCGACAGCCCCAGAAGGCCGAGGGTGGCCGCAAGGCGCCGCAGTGCCACGAAATGGGGGCGCGTGTCGCCCGGGGGCGGGATCGCCATCAGGCCGAGGAGATCGAGCTCGGGCAGCACGCGGACCGCCTCGACGAGCGCCGGCGCGCCGGCAGGAGAGACGCCCGCCTTCGACTCCTCGTCGCCCGTGTTCACCTCGACGTAGATCGCGAGGCGCCGCCCCTCGCTCGCCGCGGCGCGGGCGAGGCGGCGGGCGATCTCGGCCGAATCGACGGCGTGGAGGACGTCGGCGAGCCGGACCGCCCTGTTCGCCTTGTTCGACTGGATGGGGCCGACGAGGTGCTTCACCGCGTCGCGGGGCAGCCCGGGGAACTTCGCCTCGGCTTCCTGGACGCGGTTCTCGCCGAAGTGCCGCACGCCCGCCTCCCAGGCGGCGAGCAGATCCTCGAGCGGCCTCGTCTTCGTGACGGCGACGAGCGTCACCGAGGCCGGGTCGCGCCCTGCCCGCCGGGCGGCCGCCCCGATGCGGGCCGAGACGCCCGCCAGGTTCGCGGCGATCTCCAGGGCCCGGCTCAGTACCGCTCTCCGCTTTCCCTGTTTTCTCCGCCGAACGCCTCGCGGGCGAGGCCGCGGGAGGTCACGGCAGGCCGCTGCCGTCCCAGAAGAGAATCCTCTTGCAGCTCTCGCACTGGAGGATCTCGCGCGAGAGGCGGAGGTCCGAGAGGAGCTGCGGCCGGAGCCTCACGTTGCACGAGGAGCAGGCGGCCGTCTGGGGGCCGACCATCGCCACGCGCGCGACGGCGACGCCCGAGCGCATCTTCGCAATCCGGTCGAACGTCCCGAGGAGCCGCTTTTCGATCGTCGCTCGAATCGTCGCGGCCGCCGCCTCGGCGACCCCGATCTCGGCGGCGAGCCTGGCCTGCTCGGCCCGCCATTCGCTCATCTGCTCCTCGTACCCCGCCTCTTCCTGTCCGGAAGTGGCGGCGAGGGTCTCTTCGTCGGCCCGGGCCTGGTTGAGCGTCTCCTCGACGACGAGGAGCTCGTCTTCCCGCGTCCGGATCTCGCGCTGGGCGTGGTCGACCTCGGTGAGGAGGGCCGTGTACTCGTGCTGCCCCTTTACCGCCCTGCGCTTCGCCTCGGACTTCTTCAGCTGCTCGGCGTAGCCGGCGACCTGCTCGTCGAGCTCTTTCTTGCGGGATTCGGCCTGCTCGAGCCTCGACGCAACCTCCTGCCGTTTCCGCCGGAAATCCTGCCAGGCCGCCTCGACGTGGACGAGGTGCTCGGGCGTCCTGTTACGCCTCTCACCCTTGGTGTGGGCTTCGAGGAGGAGCTCCTGAAGGCGAAAGAGGCGCTCGAGCGCGCCGGACGGCGATTTGTCGGTCAAGGAAGGCTCCCCAAAAAAAGTGAACGGGCGCCCACCGGCGCCCGTCCTGTCACTCGGATAGACCCCCGGCGCATCGATTCGCCGGAGGAAGGGTCAAAGTCTCGAAGCACGCCCGTTTGATTCTCCCGAACCGGTGGGTCCGCTCGGATTCGAACCGAGGACCCGCCGGTTATGAGCCGGTGGCTCTAACCGCTGAGCTACGGACCCACTTGCACGGGCAGGATATCACGCACGGATGAGACAGGGGGACGGGGGGGAACCCGGCGGTCCGGGTTGGCTCCGCCTTCACCTCGCGGCCGTGCCGCTCGGCGGTCCCCCTTCATCCCACGCGAGCGAAGCGAGCTGCCTCACCGCGCGGAAGGGTTTGGGGGACCCGGCGGTCCGGGTCCCCCAAGGACACTGTCAGCCGTCAGACGTTGACGTCGATGAACGGCCGGAGCTTCTTGGCCCGCGACGGGTGCCGGAGCTTGCGAAGCGCCTTCGACTCGATCTGCCGGATCCGCTCGCGCGTGACGTTGAAGCTCTTGCCCACTTCCTCGAGCGTGTGCTCGGCCCCGTCTCCGACGCCGAAGCGCATCCGGAGGACCTGCTCCTCGCGCGGCGTGAGCGTCTTGAGGGTCCGGCGCGTCTGGTCTCTCAGGTTCGCGACGATGACCGCGTCGATCGGCGAGACGACGTTGCGGTCCTCGATGAAGTCGCCGAGGTGGCTGTCTTCCTCCTCCCCGATCGGGGTCTCGAGGGAGATCGGCTCCTGGGCGATCTTCATGATCTTGCGGACCTTCGACGCCGGCATGTCCATCCGCTTGGCGATCTCTTCGGCGGTCGGCTCGCGCCCGAGCTCCTGGACGAGCGAGCGCTGCGTCCGCGTGAGCTTGTTGATCGTCTCGATCATGTGGACCGGGATCCGGATCGTCCGGGCCTGGTCGGCGATGGCGCGGGTGATCGCCTGGCGGATCCACCAGGTGGCGTATGTGGAGAACTTGTACCCGCGGCGGTACTCGAACTTCTCGACCGCCTTCATCAGCCCGATGTTCCCTTCCTGGATCAGGTCGAGGAACTGGAGCCCGCGGTTCGTGTACTTCTTGGCGATGGAGACGACGAGGCGCAGGTTCGCGACGATGAGCTCCTGCTTGGCCCGGTCGGCCTCCTCCTCCCCGTCCCGGATCTGGCGGAGCGTCTTGCGGATCTCGTCGTGCGCGACGCCGTACTTCTCCTCGTGCTCCTTCAGCAGCACGCGGTACTTGGCGACGCGCCGCTTGTAGAAGTCGATCCGGACCTCGTTCTTCTCCTTCTTGAGGTTCGTGAGGTCCTGCCGGATCTGGGCCTCCGGCATCGCGAACTGCCGGTCGATGTCCTTGAGGATGTTGATCATCCTCTGCAGGGTGGCGGGGGTGAAATCGATGGCGTGGATGAGCCGCGCGATCTCGGAGATGCGCCGGTCGATCGTCGGGTCGACGGCGGGCTGGGGCTTGGCCGCCGCTTTCTTGGCCGAGGCCTTGGCGGGTTTCTTGGCCGCCTTGGCCGCCTTCTTCTTCTCCTGGAGCTTGCGAAGCTCGCCGTCCAGCTTGGCGATCTTCTTGAAGTGGGCGAGGACCTCCTCGATCCGCTTGGCAGTGCGCGGATCGACCTCCTCGGAGTCTTCCAGGGCCGCCGCGGCGAACTCGAGGAAGCCGCGGGCGACGTTCTTGTCCTTCTTGGCGGCCTCGACGATCCGGAGGATCTCCTCGAGGACGATCCGGTTCGTGGAGAGAGCCTGGTAGATCCGCGCCTCGCCCCTCTCGATCCGCCGGGCGATCTCGACCTCGCCCTCACGGTCGAGGAGCTTCACCGTCCCCATTTCCCGCAGGTACATCCGGACCGGGTCGTTCGTCTTCTCGACGGCCGTCAGGTCGGGAAGGGCCGTTCCCGAGGCGGCCGCCCCGTCCTTCTTCGGCGTCGCCTTCTCCGGGACGTCGACGATCTCGATCCCGAAGTCACCCAGCCGGATGTAGACGTCGTCCAGCTCGTCGGGGGTGTTGGCGACGTCCTCGGGCAAGGCCTGGAAGATCTCGTCGTAGAGCAGGTATCCCCGCTCTTTCCCCATGGCAATCAGCCCGCGCAGCTCCGGATGCTTTTCTTCGACCGTCACGTTCACCCCTGTCAGCCCGGGCCTTCGCCCGGGCGGCGTAGCTCCTGCTTCATACGACGCACCTCCTCGGAAAGCTTCTGCTTTTCGGCAAGGAGGGCAGTCCGCCCATCCCGGTCATCCCGGGCCTCGGCGGCGGAAATCAACGGCTGCAATTCGACCCCGCGCTCTTCAAGTCGCCTTATCTTCAGCTGGAGGAGTGGCTTGCGTAGCTTCTCCAGGTCTGGGGCGTCGGGTTTTTCGTCCAGCCGAGGCGGGTCCGACAGGAGGAGCCGGGCCGCCAGCACCCCCGCGCCGCCTCCAAGATGGGATTGAAGTGCGGAAAAATCAAGGGTATCCGGCTTCGAACCCAATGACTTGAGGTGGAGGACCAGCTCCCGGGCATCGGGGTGGGAGAGGAGGTCCGCCGGCAGCTTCGTCGCGAGCTCGACGCCCGCCGGCCAGGTGGAGAGAAGGTACCCGAGGACCCGCTCCTCCGCTTCGGGGACCGGCCTGGGGGTGGAACCGCCGGCGGGCGGCTCGGCCTCGGCGCGGCGGATCGGGCTGCGCCGGCTCCCCTCGTGGAGAAGCTCCAGCGGTACGCCCGTGACCCGGGAGAAGGCCGAGAGGAGCTCGTGCCGGAAGACCCGGTCGGGGACGGCGGTGAGGATCGTCTTCGCCTCGTTGATCCGCGCGGCCCGCTCGGCCGCGTCGCCCGTCGCCGGAGGGACGGCCTCGGCGAGGACCTCGAGGAGCGGCCGGGCCTTCGCGACCACCTCCCGGAGCTTCTCGGGACCGAACTCGCGGAGGTACGAATCGGGGTCGTGCCCTCCGGGAAAGGCGACGTGAAAGACCTTCACTCCTCGCTCGACGAGGAGCGGGAAGGTCTTCCACGCGGCCGCGAGGCCCGGCGGATCGCCGTCGTAGGCGACGACGACGGCCGGGACCTGCCTCGCGAGGAGGTCGGCCTGCGTCGTCGTCAGCGCCGTCCCCATCGAGGCGACGGCCCAGGGAACGCCGGCCCTCTCGAACGCGATCCGGTCGAAGTACCCCTCGCAGAGGACGAGCTTCTCGCTCTTTCTCGCGCTTTCGCGGGCCCGGTCGAGGCCGTAGAGGACCTTCCCCTTCGTGAAGCGGGCCGTTTCGGGGCTGTTGATGTACTTGGCGGGGTCGTCGCCGAGCGCCCGGCCGCCGAAGGCGAGGACCTCCCCGCGCGCGTCGCGGATCTCGAGGATCAGCCGGTTGCGGAAGCGGTCGTAGACGCGCCCGGTGTCCTGGTTCTTCTGGAGGAGCCCGGCCTCGAGGAGAACCTCCTCGGTGAAGGTCCCCGAGAGGGAGCGCAGGAGGCCGTCCCAGGCGTCGGGGGCCGCCCCGAAGCCGAGCGGCTCCCACTCCTCGCGGGGAACGCCGCGCCCCTCGAGAACCGCCTTCGCCGCGGCGCTCCGCGGGAGCTGCTCCCGGAAGAACTTCGCGGCCGCCACGAGCGCCTCGGCGGCGCGCGTGTCCTTTGCGCGGTCGGCGCGGGAGCCGGAGCGGCGGACCGGGATCGGGATTCCCGCACGGCCGGCGAGGTAGGCGACCGCCTCGGGAAACTCGAGCTTCTCGGTCTCGCGGATGAAGGTGATCGCGTCGCCCTTGGCCCCGCAGCCGAAGCAGTAGTAGAAGCCCTTGTCGGGGTGAACGTGGAACGAGGGGGTCTTCTCCCCGTGGAACGGGCAGAGCCCTTTCCAGGAGTTGCCCGCCTTCTTCAGCCCGGTGACGGCCCCGACGATCGCGACGAGATCGGTCGCCGCGAGGACGTCGTGCTTGAGGTCGTCGGTGATGTCGTAGGAGGCGTCCACTTTCGGTCTTTCAGCTGCGCAACGCGGTCGGCCCGGCCTTCATTCCGCTACCCCGCCAGCTCCGCGCTCTCCGGGGGGCTGGCTTCGCACGCCCCCGCCTCGACGCCAGCACTTCAGTCATGCAATTCAGCAATGGTGGCGGCTTCGCCGCCCTCCTGCGCGTCGCCGGGCCGGTGGCTTTCGACCCCCGGGTGCTCGGAGAGGAACTCCCGGACGGCGGCGGCGAGGCGGCCGGAGCCGAAGCCGTGGACGATCCGGAGGCTCCCCTTTCCGGAAAGGAGGGCGTCGTTGATGGCCCGCTCGACCTCCGGGAGCGCCGCGTCGACGCGCAGCCCCACGAGGACGATCTCGCCTCGCGGCGCGGCCCCCTGCGGCGACGGGGAGCTTTTCGCCGGGGCGCCCGAAGAGCGCGGGATCGGGGCCCACTTCGAGACCGGGTTCGGCAGGGCGGCGCCCGTGAGAGGCCTCAGGTCGGCCGCGGCCACCCTCATCCGCTTCCCGCCGACCTCGACCTCGGCCTGCCCCTTCGCCTCGTCGAGGACGAGGAGCTTTCCGGTCGTGCCGAACGGCACGACCTTCACCCTCTCGCCGACGACGACGGGGCCGGCGGGCTCGGGCGGCGCCGCCATCTCGAAGAGCGCCTCGGCGTCCTTTCGCGCCTCGCCGACGACCGTCATGAGCGCGCCGCGGGAGACGGCCCGGCCCGCGCGGGCCTCCTCGCGGATCCGGTCGAGCTCGCGGCGAACCCGCTCGCGCAGCGCCCCGAGGGCGCGGTCGATCTCCGTCTTCGCCCTCTCGCGCAGGCGCTCCTTTTCGACGGCGAGGGCCGACGCCTCCCGCTCGAGCGCGCTCCGCGAGGAGGCGAGGGCGGAGGATTCGGCCCGGAGCTTCTCGGACTCCTCGCGCGTCTTGCGCGTCTCCGTCTCGAGCCGCTCGAGCGCCGCGTCGGCCGCGGCCCAGCCCGACCCGAGCCGGGCGCGGGCCGCGTCGAGGACCCGCCGCGGGATGCCGGAACGCTCGGCCACGGCGAGAGCGCGCGAGCGCCCGGTGGCTCCGGGCCTCACGCGGAAGGTGGGGCGTCCGACGCTCTCGTCGAACTCCATCGCGGCCGAGAGGACGTCGGCGCGGCCGTGCGCCCACTCCTTCACGGACGCCAGGTGCGTCGTGGCGATGGTGAGGCCGCCGCGCCGCAGGTCCTCCTCGAGGACCGACGTGGCGATGGCCCCCCCTCGTCGGGGTCGGTGCCGCTCCCGAGCTCGTCGAGGAGGATGAGGCTCCGCGGCGTCGCCGCGGCGAACGCCGCGGCCGTCCGCGTCATCGCGCCGGCGAAGGAGGAGAGGTCGCCGAGGAGGTCCTGCGCGTCCCCCGCGACGACGAGGAGGCGGTCGAAGACGGGGAGCGACGTCCCCGGGTCGGCGGGGACGGCGAAGCCCGACTGCGCCAGCAGCGCGAAGAGCCCGACGGTCTTCATCGCGACCGTCTTGCCTCCCGCGTTCGGGCCGGAAAGGAGGACGAGGCGCTGCCCCTCGTCGAGGACGAGGTCGAGCGGCACGGCGTCGGAGGCGCGCTCCTCGGCCCGCTCGCCGAAGACTTCTTCGCGCAGCGGCGCCAGGCGCCGGTCGAGGAGCGGGTGGCGGGCCCTCTTCAGGACGAGCGGGCCGTCCGTCTCGGGAAAGACGCCCGCCGAGCGGCGCGCCAGCTCGGCGCGGGCCTGGTAGGCGTCGAGCTCGGTGAGGATCTCCACCGCGGCGAGAAGCTCGCTCTTCCTCGCCGAGAATCGCGCGGTGAGCGCGACGAGGATCCGGTGGATCTCCTCGCGCTCTTCCTCGAAGGCCTCGGCGAGGGCGTTGTTGGACTCGACGACGGCGAGAGGCTCGACGAAGAGGGTCTGCCCCGAGCCCGACTTCTCGTGGACGATCCCCGCGACGCTCTCGCGGCGGTCCGAGCGGACCGGGAGACAGTAGCGCCCCCCCTTCTCCGTGACGTAGCCGTCGGCGAGAGATTCGGGACGCGCGCGGACGAGCTCCTCGAGCCTTCGGACGACCTCGCGGCGGAGGCGGACGATGGAGGCGCGGATCGAGGAGAGCCGGACGGAGGCGGTGTCCGAGATCCGGCCGTCGGGCTCGAAGACGACGTCCCGCTCCGAGAGGAGGCTCTCGAGATCGCCGAGCGGACCGAGGAGAGCCGTCAGGTCGGGAAGGTCGACTCCCTCGACCGGGACCGCGTGACGCCCCTCCTCGGAGCGCTCGACGAGGGCGAAGAGGTCGAGCAGCTCGTCGGGCGGCAGGGCCTGGCCCGCGGCCCCGAGCCGGAGGACGAGCGGGGCGGCCTCGTCGAGGCCGAAGATGCGGACGGGAGGCCGGAGCCCCGTGCGCGCGACGAGGTCCCTCGTCACGCCGGCGCGGCGGCGGACCTCCTCCGGATTCCCGGACGGAGCCGCAGCCAGGAGCCGTTCGCGGCCCCGCTCCGAAGAACAGAAACGCCCGGCGAGCCGTAGCACGCCGGGCCAGTCGACTTCCGTGTGGATCATCGAAAAGAACCCCCGGGAATCAGACTCCCGTACGGCGCTCCTCGGCCAGCTTCCGCAGCATTTTCTTGCGTGCGGCGATTGCCTTCCGTTTCCGCTTGGTGGACGGCTTCTCGTAGTGCTGGCGCTTCTTGAGCTCCGACAGGATCCCCGACTTTTCACACTTGCGCTTGAAGCGGCGCAGCGCGTTCTCGAAGGACTCGTCCTCCTTGACGTGGATCAACGGCACCTGAGAATCACCCCTTTCGGGCCCGGAGTGGACCGGCCGGGAGGGCCGGACCGAGGCGGACCTGCGAGTCTACGGTTTAGGACGCCCTCCGTCAACCCGGGTCTCATAAACGGTCCTCGGAACCGACAGGGGTGCTTATAATGACGGCTCTCGACCCTGAAGGCTCCCAGGAGAGGCGTGTCATGCCTGTCGACCCCGTCGCCAACCGCCGGTTCATCGAATCCCTCTCGACCCTCCTCGAGGATCACCTCGCGAGCTGGAAGTCCCAGCTCGCCGATACCCGGAACGAGATCAACGAGCTGATCTCGAAGGCCTCCGAGAGCATCCCCGCGCAGGCGAAGCACCTCTTCCCGGAGGACCTGATGGCGGCGCTCCTGGAGGATGCCGTGCCGCCGGCTCCTCCGCCGGAGAGGATCGTCGAAAGGATCGTCGAGAAGGTCGTCGAGACCGTGACCGTCAGCGTCCCGGGCCCGGCCGGCGCGTCCGACTGGGGCCTCGTCAAGGGGTCCATCTCCTCGATCGAGGGGGCGCGAACGCAGGTCGACGTCCTGACCCGTTTCCTGACGGAGGCCCAGGTCCACTCCTCGCGCGCCGCGCTCCTGGTCCTCAGGAACGAGAAGCTGAGCGGCTGGAAGGCCCTCGGGTTCGACGCTTCGGGCGGCCGGGACGACGCCGTCAAATCGCTCGACATCGGAACCGGCGACGACCCCTTCCTCGAAGCCTGCATCAAGGCCGAGAAGCCGACTCTGGCGCTTCCACCGGCCGAAGACTCTCCTCTTCGCAGGGCTCTCGGCGGACATCCGCCCGCCCGGACCCTTCTCGTCCCGATGGTGATCCGTGACCGGATCGCCGGAGTCCTGTGCGCCGACGAGCTGCCGGGCGAGGAGGGGCGCCTCAACGAAGCCGCTCTCGAGGTCCTCACGTTCGTCACGGGCCTCTCCGTGGACCTCCTGGCGGCGCGCAAGAAGATCCCCTCCCCGGCGTTGACGCCGCGCGGCGAAGAGATCGCCGTCTACCGCCCGGCCGGCGCCCCCGTCGACGTGGTCGAACCCGCAGGCTTCGCCCTCGAGGGAGATCCGTTCGCGGCTCCCGCGGTTCCGCCCGTGCCCCCCGTTCCCGACTCCCCGAGCGGCCCGGTCGCCGGCGCCCCCACCGCCCAACCGCAGGAACGCCCACCCCTCTCGTCCTCCCTCCAGCCCCCGCCCGAGGCGATCGGCCGCTCCCTGTTCGAGCAGACCGACCCGAGCAACGCCCGAAAGACCCGCCGGATCACCGATGCCGGCGAGGCGCTCCGGGCCCTCGAGGAATCGGCCAGCGCGAAGAAGAAGGGGGAGCCGTCGGGTCTTTCCGGAGTCGACCTCCTGACGAGCTCCGGCGTCCGCTCCGCCGCCGCTCTCGGCCTGCAGTCGATCCCGCGCCCGGCGGCCCCGCCGCCCACTCCCGTGCCCCTTCCCCGGCCGGTTCCGCCTCCTCCTTCGGAACCGCCTCCCGAGCTGACGGCCAACCGCGGCGACCTGACGATGGCCTTCGAGCAGATCAAGACGATCTTCCCGGGAGCGCCCACCGCACCGGCGCCCGCGGCCCCGCCGATCGCCCCGCCGCAGCGGGTGGCTCCGGCGGCTCCGGCGGCTCCTCCGGCCCCCGTATCCGTCCTCGACGGAGCGGCTTCGCCCTCGGCTCCGCTCGCGCCGCCGGCGGGATTCGTCCCGAGAGCCCGCTCCCTTCGCGGAGGCGACGACCCGCAGAGGGCCGTCGACGACGCGCGGCGAATCGCCCGCCTGCTCGTCTCGGAGATCAAGCTCTACAACGAGCGCAAGGTCGCCGAGGGGCGCGCCGCGGGGGACCTCTACTCCCGCCTGAAGGACGACATCGAACGGAGCCGGCAGGTCTACGCGGAGAGGACGCCGGAGCACGTTCGAGCCTCGGCGGATTTCTTCCACGAGGAGCTCGTCCGGATCCTGGCCGAGGGGAAGCCGGAAGCGCTCGGCCCGGTCCCCTCCTGACCCTTCTTCGCCTCGCGCCCGTCTTCCTGGCCGCGGCTCTCGCGGCGCGCGGTGCGGCGGGCATCGTGCCGGGTCCCGAGGCGAGCCTCGCGACTGCCCGCCGCGAGGCGAGAGAGGGGCGGCCGGATCCCTTCGACCGCTTCGCCGGGTCCGGCCTCTTCGCCCTGCGAGCCTCCCTGGCCCGCGAGGTCGTCGGCGTCGAGGGGGGGAAAGCCCCTTCGGCCCAGACCACGCTCGCCGCCTCCCGGATCGGCCTCTCCGACCTCGGCTCCTGGCTCGTCCTCGAGGCCGAGGCGGGACGGATCCGGCCGGGCGGCTCGGCGGCCCCCCTGGTCCCCCGGCTTCTCGAGTTCGCGAGGGGGGCTTCCTTCGAGCCCTTCGCCCGCGACGCGCTCTTCTCCGCTTCCCGGTTCGCACGGACCCCCGCCGAGAAGAGGGACGTCCGGCTGGCCTGGGATGCCTGGACGCCTCGTTCCCCCGGGACCGACCGGGCGCGGATCGCTTCCGCGCTCGCCCGAAGCCGGCTTGCCGCGACGCGCGCGGAGGCCGTGGCCCTGATGACGCTTCTCGTCCGCGATCTGCCGGGTGCGCCCGAGTCGGCGCCCGACCTCTTCGAGCCCCCGGACCGGTCGCTTTTCTGGGAGGCGTCGACGCGCGGTGGGCCCGAGGTGCGGCTCCTTCGAGTGGCCGCCCTCGCCGTCCGGCTCCCCGCCGCTGCCGCCGACCTGGCGGCCCCGCTCGCCACGATCCCGGGATACCGGCTCGAGGCCTCGGCCTTCCTCCTGGCCGGGGGCCACGCGAAGGCGGCGCGGGAGGCGCTCGTGAGGGCCCCTGCCCTCGCCGGACGGGACGAGAAGGAGCGGCTTCGGATCGAGACGCTCCTGCTGGCGTCCGAGCTGCGCCTCCTCGGGGAAGAGTCCCCGCGTCCTCCGGCGCGACGGCCCCGCGGCTCGCGCCGGCCGTCCCGCCCGCCCGCCGCACCCGGCACGCCGCGCCCCAACGCACCCGAGGAGATCGTCGCGGCGTGGCGCGTGCTCGGGGTCCGGGCCGACGCTCTCCTCGCGCGAGCCCTCGAGCCCCCGGACAGGCGCCGCCTCCTGACGGAAGCGGTCCGCGCCGCCGCCCGCTTCGGCCTGCACGACGAGGCGCTCCGGATGCTTCCGGCGCTCCTGTCGATCGATCCGTCCACGACGGTCGGCGCCGAGGAGCTCTTTCGCTCCGCCTTCCTTCGGACCCTTTCGCGTTCCCCCTCGGCGCTTCGCGCGGCGGCCGACGCGCTCCAGTCGCAGGCCTCCCTCTACCGCGACGTCGCCGTGCGCCGCAGGGCCACCTACTGGACCGCCCGCTGCCTCGAGGCGCTGGGGCGCGACGTCGCCGCGCGCGCCCAGTACGCCTCTCTCGTCACGACCGCCGTGCCCGACCTCTACGCCCGCTGGGCCGGCGCGCGGCTCGGCGTTCCCGTCTCCGCAGCACCCCTTCCCGGGGAGACCCGGCCGGCGTCGCCCCACCTTCTCCATGCGGACGCCCCCTCGCTTCGGTCGAGGGAGCTCCTCGCCGTCGGCCTCGCCTCGCTCGCCGAGGACGCCGCCGACGCGGAAGGCTCCGCCGATCCGTTCTTCCTCGCCTCCGCGGCCGCCGAGCGATACGAGTTCCGCCGCGCGACGGCCCTTCTGAAGTCGCGCTGGCCCGAGCTCGGGACGCCGGACGAAGGAGGCCTGCCCCTGGCGGTCCGACGCGCCTACTACCCCTTCCGGCAGGAGGCGCTCATCGTCCGCGAGGCGGCCGCGAACGGCCTCTCTCCCGCCCTCGTCTACGGCGTCATCCGGCAGGAGAGCCTCTTCCAGACCGCGGCGCGGTCCGGGGCCGGCGCGACCGGCCTCATGCAGGTCATGCCGGGGACCGGCCGCTACCTCCTGCGGCAGGAGAAGCGGTCCGGACGGCCCGACCTGAAGGACCCCGAGGTGAACGTGAGGCTCGGGGCGCGCTACCTCGCGATGATGCTGCGCGAGTTCGACGGAGACCCGATCGCCGCTCTCGCCGGCTACAACGCCGGGCCGGGCCGGCCGAGGCGCTGGAAAACGCAGGCGCCCGGGCTCGCCGAGGACGAGTTCCTCGAGGCGATGCCTCTTTCGGAGCCCCGGGACTACGTGAAGAGGGTCCTGTTCTTCGAGGCGGCCTACGCCGCCCTGCACGGCATCCCGCTGGCCCCTCTTCCCCCCGCGGGCGGCGCCGTCAGCGGGCCGCCCTGAGGGTCGCGAAGGCCGCCAGCGCCTTCGCCCGCGCCGTCGCGTGGTCCACGATCGGCGCCGGGTAGTCCGCCGGCGGCGTCGACGCCCGCCACGGGGCGTGGAGGTTCTTCCCGGCGCTCTTCCAGGTCGCGAGCTCGGGAACCCACTTCTTCACGTAGGCCCCGTCCGGGTCGAACCGCTCTCCCTGCAGGACGGGGTTGAAGATCCGGAAGAAGGGCTGCGCGTCCGTGCCGCAGCCGGCGGCCCACTGCCAGCCGCCGTTGTTGGAGGCGGGGTCGCCGTCGGCCAGGCGCTCCCGGAAGAGGGCCTCTCCGCGCCTCCAGTCGACGAGGAGGTGCTTGGTCAGGAAGGACGCGACGACCATCCGGACGCGGTTGTGCATCCACCCCTCGTGCGCGAGCTGCCGCATCCCGGCGTCGACGATCGGGTAGCCGGTCCGTCCGTCGCGCCAGCCCGCGAAGCGCTCCGCGGCCTCTTCTCCCTCCACCCAGGGAAACCGTTCGAACTCCGGCCGGAAGCTCTCCGACAGGACTCGCGGGAACGCCGCGAGGAGGGAGGCGTAGAACTCCCGCCAGGCCAGCTCGCCGACGAAGACGTCGATCGACCGCCGTCCTTCGGCGTCGGCTTCCTTCCAGCCCGCCTTCGCCTCTGCCAGGAGGCGGCGGATGCCGACCGTCCCGAAGCGCAGGTGCGGCGAGAGGCGGGAGGTGCCCGCGACGCCGGGAAAGTCGCGCCCGTCTCCGTACCGCTCGAGGGCGGCGCCGCGGAAGACGCTCCAGAGCCTCCGCCCCTCGCGCCCCCCCCCCGCCGGGTTCGCGGGCGCCCCCTCCGCGCGAAGGCCCCGCGGGCGCGATCTCGGAATCGACGGGAAGCGGGAATCGAGGACCGCCGGGGGCGTCGGAACGTGCGCCGGCGCGGGGACGGGAAGGGCCTTGTCCGTCTCGCGCCAGCGGCGCGCGAACGGGGTGTAGACGGCGAAGGGCTTGCCGGCCTCGGTTCGCAGCGAGCTCGGAAGGACGAGGTGGAGGTCGGGGAGGAGCCTCAGCTTCGTCCCCTGCGCCGCGAGGGCCGCTTCCACGGCCCGCGAAAGCTGTGTTCCGTGCGGCTCGTGATCGAGGTGCGAGTAGACGGCGTCGGCCCCGGTCTCGCGGGCGAGCGAGGCGAGCGCTTCGCCCGCGGGCCCCTTCCGGACGAGGAGCCGGGAGCCCTTCGCCGCGAGCTCGGACTCCAGCTCGGCCAGGCTCTCCGAGAGAAACCGGAGGCGGGGCGGGGAGAAGTCCGCCGTCAGGTAGTGGTCGTCGAGGACGAAGACCGGAACGACCCCGTCGTGCCCCCGGAGCGCCGCGTCGAGCGGGAGGTTGTCGTCGAGGCGAAGGTTCCGCCGGAACCAGACGATCGCCGGGCCCATGCGGACCCGCTACGCCGTCGAGCCCCCGCGGGGCTTGCCCTCTCGCGCCTGGCACTCGGCGCAGACGCCGCGGATCTGGTGCGAGTGCGTCGTCGCGGCGAAGCCGTGCTTGCGGCAGACCGCCTCCTGCAGCTCCTCGATGCGCGCTTCGACGAACTCGATGACCCCGCCGCAGGAGGTGCAGACGAGGTGGTCGTGATGCTCGCCGATGAGGAGCCGCTCGTAGCGGTACTTCTCGTCGTTCAGCCGAACGCGGGAAACGAGGCCGCAGTCGTAGAGGAGGTCGAGCGTCCGGTAGACCGTCGCCCGGCTGACCTTCTTTCCGTTCCCTCTGAGGCGCACGACGAGGTCGTCGGCGTCGAAGTGGTGGTGGGTGGCGAAGATCTCCTCGAAGAGGGCAGTCCTCTCCCGAGTCGTCTTGAGCCCGCGTCGCCTCAGGAAATCGGCGAAAAGTTTGCGTTCGTCGACGGCTTCCGGCATGGCGGAGACGATATCGCAACTGTCGGCGATCCGGGGGGTCCCCGATGCTCCTCGTCCTGGCCCGTCTCCGCCGGAGGGGGGTAGCCTTCCCGGGTCAGGCGGAGGAACCGATGAAGTCGTACCGCAAAGAGCTCACCTTCCACCTCCCGAGGCGGATCGGATTCGTGAACGTCACGCCCGACGTGGAGGCCGCCGTCCGCGAGAGCGGCGTCGCCGAGGGGCTCTGCCTCGTCAACCCGATGCACATCACCGCCTCGGTCTTCGTCAACGACGACGAGCGGGGCCTTCTCGCCGACTTCGAGCGCTTCTTCGAGACGCTCGTGCCGCACGAGCCGGTCCGGTCTTGGAGGCACAACGACACCGGCGAGGAGAACGCCGACGCCCACGTGAAGAGGCAGCTCATGGGTCGCGAAGCCGTCCTGGCGATCACCGCAGGACGGCTCGACCTCGGTCCGTGGGAGCAGGTCTTCTACGGCGAGTGGGACGGGCGGCGCGCCAAGAGAGTCCTCGTCAAGATCATCGGCGAGTGAGCCGGGGCGGCCGTCAGGCCGTCCCGTCCGTCGTCCACCCTTCGACCGTGAGCCCCATCGAGATGAGCGACTCGGCGAGCCTTCGGGCCGAGGCCTCGTCCATCCCCGGCGTCTCGAGGTAGCGCGCCGTGACGCTCTCTTCCCGCGACGCGTCCCGGAGAGGGACCCCGGCAGCGCGCTTGGCCGCCGCGACCCGGCGGCAGAGCTCGAGGCGCCGCACGACGAGCCGGCCGATCTCGCGATCGACCGAGTCGATCGCCGTCCGCACCCGCTCGATCGACGGCGTGGCTCCCGGAAGGAGGCCGAAGTCGTCGCAGAGCCGCTCGAGGTCCTCCGGCAGGAGGGCCTGCGGCCCGTCGCACCAGGCGGACTCGGGGGCGTCGTGCACCTCGACGATCAGGCCGTCGACCCCCGCGCCCCAGGCGGCCCGGGCCAGTCCCGGCACGAGCTCCCGCCGGCCGGACGCGTGGGACGGGTCCGCCAGGAGCGGCAGGTGGGTCAGCTGGCGGGCGGCGAGGAGCCCTCCGAGGTCGAGCGTTCCCCGGGTCGAGTTCTCGAACGTCCGGATCCCGCGTTCGCAGAGCATCACGCCCTCGCATCCCGCGTCGAGGAGGTACTCGGCGGACGAGAGCCACTCGTCGACGGTCGTGCCGAAGCCGCGCTTGAGAAGCACCGCGCGGCCCGCGCTTCCGGCTTCCTTCAGGAGGTCGTAGTTCTGGCAGTTGCGGGCGCCGATCTGGAGAACGTCCGCGAGCTCGGCGACCGGACCCACCTGCGCGGGAGACATGACTTCCGTGACGATGGGAAGGCCGACGCTCTCGCCCGCGGCTTTCAGCCAGCCCAGCGCCTGGAGGCCGTGCCCCTGGAAGGCGTAGGGGCTGGTTCGCGGCTTGAAGACGCCGCCGCGAAGGGCCGTGGCCCCCGCCCGGGCCACCGCGCGGGCGAGCCTCAGGACCTGCTCTTCCGACTCGACCGCGCAGGGACCCGCGATCACCGCGCGGGCGCCTCCTCCGACACGGAATCCCCCCACCGAGACGACGGTCGGCGGAAGAAGGTCCGTCGCTCGCGGAAGCGCCTCGACCCGCGGACGCCGGGTGACGTCCGGCGGGAGCCCGAGCCAGACCGCGCCCTTCGCCTTCGACTCGCGCAGGGCGGCCGCAGCGGCCGGAAGGAGGCCCTCCGGAACGACCGCGAAGGCGGGTACGCCCGCCGCCGGGAGAACCTCGACGCCCGACTGCCTGAGAGGCGCCGCGAGCCGCTCGGTCGGGACCCGGAGGACCCGCGGGGCCGGCCCGGCGACGGGAGGCGCCGGTCGACGCGCGAGGCGCCAGAAGCGCGTTCCGTTCGGCTGGACGTCGGAGACGTCCTCGAGGAGGGGAACGAGCCCGGCCTCGAGGGCCGCCTCCTCGGAACAGACGGCCGCCCTCGGCCCGCCCAGCGCGGCGACGGTCCCCGCCGCTTCGGCCGTGTCCTCCGCCTCCCGCGCCGCCACGCCCAGCCTCGCCAGGAGGCCTTCGCACTGCCTGAGGACGGGGGCCTGGGAGACGACCTCGGTGATCTCCTCCAGGACCACTCCGCGCGGCGCCGCCAGGACGAGGCGCATCGCCACCTCCACCTCGGCGAGCACCGCCACCTCCAGGCCGGCGTCGACCGCCCTCGCGAGGGCCGAGAGCGCCTCGTCCACCGGGCCGACGACCCGGTCCACGGCCGGCAGGAGGGCCTCGTCGACCTCGCCCGCGGCGAGCGCCGCGAGGAGGGCGTCGAACGTCTCGAGCGGCACCGGGCGGCCGCTGCGGGCGGCGGCCCGGGCTCCGAACGAGCCGTCTCGTCCCTGGAAGCCGGCCTGGACGACCCGGCGGTCGCAGGCGTCTCCGGCCTCTCCGGCCTCGTTCGGGGTCGTGGTCTGGGTCGTCATCGGGGCCTCCTTCGAATCGCTCCTGAAAACGAAGAAGCCCCCCTCCGCCGTCTCGGGGAGGGGGGCTTCGTTTCTGCCCTTCGCTTGCCGTCGGAACCAGTTACCTGGCGGCTCGCACCCTCTCCCGGGCCGGCGTATAGACGCCGCCGAAGAAGCCGATGGAGGGGGTAAACGAGAAGCGCTTCACGGCCGTGGAGAACAGTACCGCGGCTGTCAAGAGGGGTCAGCTCTTCCGTCGTCGATGAGGATCCAGGAGAGGACGACCGAGACGACGGAGACGACGAGGGCGCCGAGGAACGCCGCCCAGAAGTCGGCGACGAAAAAGTCGATGCCGAACGCCTGCCCGAGGCGTGCCGTCAGGAGGAGCATCCCGGCATTCAGGACGAGGGTGAAGAGGCCCAGCGTGAGGATGATGAACGGGCAGGAGAGGAGCTTCAGAAGCGGCCGCACCAGCGCGTTCAGGACGCCGAAGACGAGGGCGATCAGGAGCAGCGACGCGACGCTTCCGGCCCGGATTCCGGGGACGAGCCAGGAAGCGGCGCCGAGCGCCAGGGCGTTGATGACGATCCGCAGGATCAGCTTCATCGGCGAGTTCTCCTCGTACGCCCGCAACGATACCGCGGGAGGGGGGTCGGGCGGGGCTCCTCGCACCGCGCGTAGACTTGAGGGGCCCCGTTGCCGAACGCTCCGGGACGAGGTGAAGCTCATGGATCGCAAGTACCGCCAGAACGGCTACCAGGACAAGGGCCCTTCCACTCCCCGCGGCCCTTCGGGCCCCTTCGACGACCGCCCCGCGCGCCTCGAAGGGGCACCGCGCGGCCGGAGCGCCGGCCGGCCCAGCGTGGAGGTCTTCCGCTGCCGCGGCTGCGGCGAGAAGAACGACCCGGCCGTGTCCCCGGCGGCGGTCTGCGGCAAGTGCAAGACCCCGCTCCACGCCTGCGCCCAGTGCCGGCACTTCGACGGCGGGGCCCAGTTCCAGTGCCGCCAGCCGATTCCGACTCCCATCTCCGCCAAGTCGCGAGCGAACGACTGCACCTTCTACGAGCCGGCCGTGACGCTCGACCTGACCGGCCGCAAGGCGACCGACACGCCCGACCAGGCCCGCTCCGCCTTCGACCAGCTCTTCGGCAAGAAGCCGTAGAGCCGGAGCGGTTCGCGCCGCGGGCGGACGCGTCACACGAGGGAACCGCTCACTCCGCTGCGGCCGAAGGCCGACTCCTCACCGCTGCGGGGGGGTGGCGCGCCCGGCGCGCCAGAGGGACCCGGGTGGACCGGCTACACGAAGGAACCGCTCACTCCGCCGCGGCCGAAGGCCGCTGCCTCACCGCCGCGGAGGGGTGCCGCGCGGAGCGCGGCAGGGGGACCCGGGCGGACCCGGGTCCCCCTATCCATTTCAGCTGCAGCCGCTCGTCTCGCCGCAGTTCAGGCACTTGTAGCAGGCGCCGTTCCTCACCATGAGGTGGCCGCACTGGTGGCAGCTCGGCGCGTCGGCGCTGTTCTCGAAGGTGTGCGTCGGGGCAACCGTTCCCGCGGGGCGTTCCGGCGGCTCGACGACCCGGGCCTGGACGCCGAGCCCGTTCTCTTCCCGCGAGATGACGCCCGCCCGGGCCCTCAGATCGGCCGTCAGGAAGCGGGAAGCGAGGTAGCGGAAGATGTAGTCGACGAGGCTCTTGGCGATCGGGATCTCCGGGTTCTTCGTATAGCCCGCCGGCTCGAAGCGCATGTGGCTGAACTTCTCGACGAGCGCCTCCAGCGGCACGCCGTACTGGAGCGTGAGCGAGATGGCCGTCGCGAAGGCGTCCATGAGGCCGGAGATCGTCGACCCCTCCTTGGCCATCGTGAGGAAGATCTCGCCCGGCGTCCCGTCGTCGTAGAGGCCGACGGTGATGTACCCCTCGTGCCCGCCGACGGAGAACTTGTGGGTGAGGGCGCGGCGCTCGTCGGGCAGCTTCTTGCGGCGGGGGCCGGACGTATGGACCGGCGCCGGAGCGGCAACCGCTACGGCCGCGCCGAGGCCCCGCGTCCCCTTGACGCCGTCGTCGCTCTTGCTCGCCGCCGTGTTGAGCGGCTGGGTCTTCTTGCAGCCGTCGCGGTAGACGGCGATCGCCTTCAGGCCGAGCTTCCACCCCTCGAGGTAGACGTTCGAGATGTCCTCGACGGTGGCGTCGGGCGGGAGATTCACGGTCTTCGAGATGGCCCCCGAGAGGAACGGCTGGACGGCCGCCATCATCCGCACGTGCCCCATCGCGTCGATGGAGCGCGTCCCGCCGAGGGCCTTGAAGGCGCAGTCGAAGACGGGGAGGTGCGCGGGCTCGAGCCCCGGAGCCCCCTCGATCGTCCCCTTCTCGTCGACGTACGCGACGATCGCGTTCACCTGCGCTTCCGTGTAGCCGAGGCGCTGGAGGGCGTGCGGGACGGTGTTGTTGACGATCTTGATGTCCCCGCCGCCGACGAGCTTCTTGTACTTGACGAGGGCGAGGTCGGGCTCCACGCCCGTCGTGTCGCAGTCCATCATGAAGCCGATGGTCCCGGTCGGGGCCAGGACGGTCGACTGCGCGTTGCGGAAGCCGTGCTGCCGGCCCGACTCGAGCGTCAGGTCCCAGACGCCGAGCTGCGCTTCGTAGAGCTCCTTCGGAACTCCCGTTCGCGGGATCCGCGCCGCCGCGTCGCGGTGCATCCCCATGACGCCGAGGAAGGCGTCGCGGTTGGGGGCGTACATCCGGAAGGTCCCGATCTCCGACGCGATGCGCGAGGAGGTGAGGCAGGCCTGCCCGTGCATGAGGCTCGTGACGGCCGCGGCCCAGGCGCGCCCGTCCTCGCCGTCGTAGGGAAGGCCGTTGTACATGAGGAGCGCGCCGAGGTTGGCGTAGCCGAGGCCGAGCGGCCGGAAGTCGTGAGAGTTCTTCTCGATGGCGGGAGTCGGGTACGACGCCTCGTCGACGAGCATCTCCTGGGCGGAGAAGACGATGTCGACGGCGTGGCGGAACCTCTCCACGTCGAAGCCGCCGTCCTCGTTCGCGAACTTCATCAGGTTCAGCGAGGCGAGGTTGCAGGCGGAGTCGTCGACGAACATGTACTCGGAGCAGGGGTTGGACGCGTTGATCCGGTGCGTCGACTTGCACGGGTTCCAGCGGTTGATCGTCGTGTCGTACTGGATTCCCGGGTCGCCGCAGATCCAGGCGGCTTCCGACATCCGGCGGAGGACCATCCGGGCCCCGTGACGGGTGAGCGGCTCTCCCGTCGTCACGGCGTGGCAGTCGTAGTCGGTCCCCGCCTCGACCGCCTTCATGAACTCGTCCGTCACGCGGACGGTGTGGTTCGCGTTCTGGAAGAGGACGTTGTTGTAGACCTCACCGCCGAAGGAGCCGTCCCAGCCCGCCTCGATGAGGTCCCAGGCCTTCCGCTCCTCCTTCGCCTTGCAGTCGATGAACTCGAGGACGTCGGGGTGGTCGACGTTCAGGATGACCATCTTCGCCGCCCGGCGCGTCTTGCCGCCCGACTTGATGGCGCCGGCGAAGCTGTCGAACCCCTTCATGAACGAAACCGGCCCCGAGGCGATGCCGCCCGAGGAGAGGCACTCGGTCGAGGAGCGCAGGGACGAGAGGTTCGAGCCGGTCCCGGAGCCGAACTTGAAGAGCATCCCCTCGGTCTTGGCGAGGTCGAGGATCGACCCCATCGAGTCGCCGACAGCGTTGATGAAGCAGGCCGAGGCCTGCGGCTTCGGCTCGATTCCGACGTTGAACCAGACGGGGGAGTTGAAGCTCGCCGCCTGGTTCACGAGGATCGCCGTCAGCTCGTCGCGAAAGGCGTCTCGGTCCGCCGCGGTCCGGAAGTAGCCCCCCTTCGCCCCGTAGCCCGTGATCGTCTCGACGACCCTCCCGATGAGCTGGCGCACCGACCGCTCCCGCTCGGGCGTCCCCGCCTTCCCGCCGAAATACTTCTGGGTGACGATGTTCGTCGCGGTCATCGACCAGGCTCTAGGGACCTCGACGTCCTTCTGCTCGAAGAAGACCTTGCCCTTGTCGTTCGTGATCGCGGCGGTCCGCAGCTCCCATTCGATCGCGTCGAAGGGGTGGGTCACGCCGTCGCTGAAGAGGCGGCGGAAGGTGAGGCCGCGCAGCCCGGTCCGGGTGTCGGCGGGCCGGGATCCGGCGTGGTTTGTGGTCTGGGCGTCGATGCTGTCGGCGGAAGCGGTCACGGCGGACCCCCTTGTGGAATTCCTAAGTTGTGGGATGAGGAATTCTACGAGGCCGGGAGGGAAGTCGCAAGATGTCGTAGGCGATGAATTTCCGACCACTATATTTTGTGCGCACCTTCTGTACTGGTCCGGATCTTGCTCCGCAGGTCCGGAGGGCACGTTGACGGCGATCCGATCGGGAGGGACAATAAAAGGTTCGTGGCTCGGAGCCGCCTTCGCGGCGGAGCCGCGAGGAGGAACCGATGGCGTCCACGACCCTCAACACCGCCACAGTCTCCGTCCAGGAGACGTTCGCTCTCAGCCTCACCGATCGTGCCGTCGACAAGGTCAAGGACTTCGCCGCCAAGATGCCCGACGCGGGCGGCAAGGCGCTCCGGGTCTTCGTCCAGGCCGGCGGCTGCTCGGGCTTCCAGTACGGCTTCACGTTCGACGACGCCAAGGAGACGGACCACGTCCTGGCCGTCAGCGGAATCCAGGTCCTCGTCGACAAGACGAGCGCCATGAAGCTCAACGGCTCCACCGTCGACTGGATCGAGGATTTCCGCGGCGCCGGCTTCTCCGTCGAGAACCCGAACGCCGGCAGCGGCTGCGGCTGCGGCAAGAGCTTCGCCTGACCCGGATGGCCCCGCGAGATGACGACGGCCCCCGTCCGGGGGCCGTCCCCGTCTTCGGAGCCCCGACGCCCACCGAGTGAGCCGGCGCCTCTCTCCTCTCGCCGTCGTCTTCCTGACGGTCTTCATCGACCTCGTCGGATTCGGCATCGTCATCCCGCTCGTCCCGCTCTACGCCGAGGCCTTCCACCCGTCCCCTCTCGCCTTCGGAATCCTGATGGCGAGCTTTTCGGCGATGCAGTTCCTCTTCGCCCCGCTCCTCGGGCGGCTCTCGGACCGGATCGGGAGACGGCCCGTCCTCCTCTTCTCCCTCTTCGGGAGCTTCCTCAGCTACCTGCTCTTCGCGTTCGCAGGCTCCTTCGCCGGCCTCCTCGCCTCGCGGGTCCTGGCGGGAATCATGGGCGCGAACATCGGCACGGCGCAGGCGGTCATCGCCGACGTGACGCCACAGGGCGACCGGGCGCGCGGGATGGGCCTCGTCGGGATGGCTTTCGGCCTCGGCTTCGTCTTCGGCCCCGCGATCGGCGGCTTCGCCGTGAAGGTGAGCCCCATGCTGCCCGGCCTCGTCGCCGCCGGCCTCTCGCTCGTGGCGTTCCTCTGGGCCTTTTTCGGGCTTCCCGAGACCCGTCCGGCCGACGCCGCGGCGAGACCCGTCCGCAGCAGATTTCCCCTGCGCGCCGCGATCGCCGGTTTCCGTAGGCCCGTCGTCGGCGCGCTCCTCCTGATCACGCTCCTGAACACCACTGCCTTTGCGAACTTCGAAGCGACCTTCGCCCAGTTCGCCCGGAGCCGCTTCGGGCACGACCCTTCGACGGTCTCCTGGCTCTTCGTCCTGATCGGCGTCACCGGGGCCGTCGTCCAGGGGGGCCTGATCCGGCGCCTCGTTCCGCTGCTGGGGGAGGCGCGCCTGATCGGGATCGGAACGACCCTGCTGGCACTCTCGTTCGCCGGCCTCGTCCTGGTGCCGGGTCACGGCGCGCTGGTCGCCCTCATCGTGATGACGGCGACGGGAAGCGGCCTGACGAATCCCGCCCTCGCCGGTCTTCTCTCCCGCTCGACGGACTCCGCCGAGCAGGGCGAGATCCTCGGCGCCGCCCAGTCCCTCTCCTCGCTCGGGCGGATCATCGGCCCGTTCTGGGGCGAGCACGTCTGGTTCAAGTGGGGGGCCGCCGGCCCGTACGGAACGGGCGCGCTCCTGGAGGTCGCGGCCGTCGTCGTCGTCCTCGTCGGCCTGCGGGCCGTCGCGTCGCCGGCGCGAAGCGCCTCGTGACACGGACGCCGGCACTCCTCCTCCGCAGGGACTGCCCCGCGGTGAGGGTCCCGAGCGGCGACGGCGCCGTTCTCCCCGAGGGGGCGGCCGTCTACCTCGTCCAGTCGCTCGGCGGCTCGTTCACCGTGCAGGCCCCGACGGTGGGCGGACTCTTCCGAATCGCCTCCGAAGACGCCGACGCCCTCGGTCTCGACGCGCCCGTTCTCCCTGTCGCGCCGAAGGCCGTCGCGCAAGGGCCGGCGACGGAGGAGGACGTCTGGCGGGCGCTCGGAGAGTGCTACGACCCGGAGATCCCGGTGAACATCGTCGACCTCGGGCTCGTCTACGACCTGACCTTGTCTCCCATGCGGGGCGGATCTCCCATGCGGGGCGGATCTCCCATGCGGGGCGGATCTCCCATGCGGGGCGAAGCGGCTCCGCGGGGCGGGTCGCCCGCGAAGCTCGTCCCGGTCCACGTTTCCGTGAAGATGACTCTGACGGCCCCCGGGTGCGGCATGGGTCCCGCGATCGCGGCGGACGCCCGGGGGCGGATCCTCGCGCTGCCCGGGGTCGGGTCCGCGGACGTCCAGCTCGTCTGGGACCCGCCCTGGAGCGCGGACATGGCGACCCCCGAGGGACGCCGGGTCCTCGGGATCGCCTGACCCCTGGCTAGGACGCCTTCGGGAGCGTCAGGATGAAGCGGGTGCCCTTGTCGCCGAGCGACTCGCAGCGGATCGCGCCCCCCATCTGCTTCAGGAGCGCGGCGGTCTCGGGAAGCCCGAGGCCGTTCTTCTCCGGGTCACGCGCCTGGAACGAGGGAAGGAAGATCTTCTCCTGGTCGGCAGCCGGAACCGGCAGGCCGTTGTTCGTGAAGACGAGCGCGACGTAAGGGTCCTTCACGAAGGCCTCGACGACGACGAGCCGCTTCGTCCCCACGCTCGCGTCCGGGTCGCCCTCGTCGAAGCGGCGGACGATCGCCTTGCGCGCGTTGCGCATCAGGTTCACGAAGATCTCCGCCATCCGCGGCGCGTCGGCGAGCACCCGGGGCGCGGGCTCGTCCATGTCGTTGCGGACCCGGACCTTCGCCCCTTTCAGCACCCTCCCGAGCAGCTTCTGCGCCCGCTCGAGAACCTCGGACGGATCGACGGGCTCGAGCTTGAGAGGGGTCGTCGCGGCGAAACGCTCCAGCTCCGCGACGACCTCGGAGAGGCGAAGGAGGCCGGACAGGGCGTCGGCGATCTTGACCCGGATCGCATCCCGTTCCGACGGCGTCTCGTCGCCACCGGAGGAAAGGACGCGCTGGACGGAGACGAGCGCCTCGGTGAGCCGGACGAGGAGCGGGCTCACCTCGCGGCCGAGCTCCACGCCCAGCTCGGCGATCGCCTCCTGCTTGCCGCTGTGGACCTGGACCTCGAGCGCCGCCGGGCTCACGCCCGCCTCACGGACGGTCCAGACGACCTGAACGAGCTTCCGGTCCGGGCCGAACCGGCCCGCGGCCGAGACGCGCACGGCCACGGCTCCGGCCGGGTTCACCGCGCTGAGGGAGACTTCCCGGGACGGCCGCGCCCGGAACGCGTCCTCGAGCAGGCCCGCGAGCTGGCCCCGCTCGACCGCCTCGAAGAGCTCGATGACCCGGCGTCCCTCGAGAGCCTTCGAGTCGGCGCCGAAGAGCCGCCTCGCCATCGCGTTCGCGCTCCTGACGAGGCCGGAGGCGTCGGAGAGGACGATGCCGAGGGGAAGAGCCTCGGCCAGGCTCGGCCCGGACCCTCCTGGCCCGCCGGAGGCGGGCCCCTCGACCGGCCCGGTCGATTCCGCCGTCATGGGCGAAGGGGTCGGCACCGGCCGGGCGGTCGCGGCCGCCGCTGGCGCCGCCGGAGCGGGCGGCCGGACGGCGGGCGCCTGCACGGGCGGCTTCAGCGCGGGGAAGGCCTGCGACAGGCGAGCCCGCAGCTTTTCGTCGGTGACGTCCCCGTCGCCGCGCAACGCGCGGTCGAGCAGGGAGTCGAGGTCGTCTTCGAGATTCGGAGTTCGTGCCACCGGAGCCGTATTCTCACCCGAACTGCGGTGCTAGAGTCGTCCAGGATGCGTGATGTTCGTCTTCCCGAGTTTCCGTGCGTCGTGGGGGTGGAGGTCCGTTTCCGGGACCTCGACGCGATGGGGCACGTGAACAACGCAGTTTACCTGAGCTACTTCGAGCAGGCCCGTCTCGCGTTCTGGCTGGCGCTGCACCCCGCCTTCTCTCCCGGAGAGGCGATCGACCCGGCGCAGTTCGGCTTCGTCCTGGCCCGGGCCGAGTGCGACTACGCCTCGCCCGTGCGGCTCGGCGAGCGGCTCCTCGTCGGGTGCCGCGCCGGGGACTTCGGGACCTCCTCGTTCGCGTTCGACTACCGGATCGTCGCGGCCGGGGGGTCGGTCGACGCCGAGATGCGGCTCGTGGCCTCGGGCCGGACCGTTCAGGTCACGTGGGACTGGGCTTCGGGAACGAAGGTTCCCCTTTCCGACGACCTGAAGAAGCGAATCGAGGCTTTCCAGGCCTCCACGCCCCGCGCGCACCAGCGCCCCGCCCACCCGGCTACTGGATCCTGACGCGCGCCGAGAAGCCCTCGTCGTATCCGTGGTAGTAGTCGAGCGTCTCCTCGGGCCAGCGCCAGCACCAGTACCCGTCTCCCGAGTCGAAGTCGACGAGCCACGGCCCCTTGACGTCGATTCCGAGCTCGCTCATCTCGCGCGCCCACGCCACGAGAATCCCCTTCGCTTCGTCGCCGTGAGGACCGTCTCCGGTCTCGCCGAGGCCTTCGAACTTCGAGAGCGCGCGGCGCGTCCTCTCCCTCACCGCGGGAACGAGCTTGCGCGCTTCCTCGAAGGTGAACGTCCGCTTCACGACAGGATCGTAACCCGGAGGGACCCGCCGTGATCGCCGCTCTCGTGGCCTATGGCGCGGCCGTGCTCCTCGTCGGGCTCCTCTCCGCGCGCCGCGCCTCCCGCTCGCCCGAGGCGTTTCTCCTCGGCGACCGTTCGTTCGGCCTCCTGGCCACCTGGGCGGCCCTCACCTCCACGACGATCGGCGGCTCGACGACGCTCGTCCTGGCCGCTCTCGTGGCCCGCAGCGGGCTTCCCGGTCTCTGGCTCGACCTGGCGGGGGCGCTCGGGCTCCTGCTGCTCGGGCTCTTCCTGGCCCGAAAGGTCCGTGAAACGGGAGAGGTGACCCTCGCCGCCGTCGTCGGACGCTTCTACGGCGAGCGCGTGCGGAAGATCGCCGCGTTCCTGGTCGTGCTCGCCGAGATCGTCTGGTTCGCCCTCCTCGCTCAGGCGACCGAGACCGTCGTCACCGCCCTGACGGACTGGGATCCGACGGCGACCCTCGTCGGCACCGCCGCGCTCTTCGTCGCCTACACGAGCCTCGGCGGGCAGCGGGCCGTCGTGAGGACCGACCTGCTCCAGCTCGGTCTGATGCTGCTGGGAATCGTCGGCGTCGCCCTTCCTCTCGCGCTCTCGTCGCTGGCGCGGACGGGGTGGCCGAAGGAGCTCCTCGTCTTTCCGGTCGGACCGCGGTTCGGCTGGGCCGACGCCGGTGCGCTCCTCGTCCTCGTCGGCCTGCCGCACGCGGTCGGGAGCGACGTCTGGGCCAAGCTCCTCTCGGCCCGGGACGCCGCGACGGCCCGCCGCGCCGCACTCGGCGCCGCCGCCGCCAAGCTCGCGTTCGGGGCCGCGGTGACGGTGGTCGCGCTCGCCGGGGTCGCCCTCGGCGTCGGGGGGCCGCCCCAGGCCCTCTTCCCGTCCGCGGTTCGCGAGCTGGCCGGACCGCTGCTCTCCCCGCTCCTCCTCGTGGCGCTCGTGGCGACGATGCAGTCGTCTGCCGATTCGGTCCTTCTCTCGGCGGCGGCGGCGACCTCGCACGACCTTCTCGGCGGCGCCCCCACCCGCACGTCGCGCCTCCTGGTCGTCGTCTACGGCGTTCTCGGCCTCGCCGTCGCCTTCGCGATGCGCGACGTCCTCGAGACGTTCCGCCTCGGATACACGATCTTCGCGTCGGGGCTGATCCTGCCCACACTCCTCGCCTTCGCTCCCCGGCTCCGCGTCCGTCCCGGGGTCGCCGGGACCGCGATGCTCCTCGGGGGGGGCGCCGCCGTGGCCGCGAGGCTGTCGGGATCGGGGGCCGACCCGGTCCTCGTCGGCACGGGCGTGAACGCGCTCGTCCTGCTGACGGGACTGCGGTGGCGGGCGGGCGGGAAGGGCGCGGTCAGCCGAGACCAGTGAGCCGAAGGGCGGCCGCCACGACGGCCGCGCGCGCGGCGTCGCTCGGAAGCGGCGGGGGCTGGGGCGCGGCGTCGGCGGGATCGCCGGTGGCAGCCAGGGACCGGGGAGCCGCGGAGACGAACGTGGCGTCGACGAGCGCGACGACCGCGCGAGCGATCTCCTCGGCCTCCGGCGCCGCGGAGCCGTTCGAGGGGAGGATCGGGCGGAGAGCCTCCGCGAGCCAGGGGATCCTCTGGTCGGGGCTCGTCCCGTTCTTCCCCGGCGGCCCGGCGAGGCGATCGAGGAGGGAGAGGCGCGCCAGGATCGGCCGGTCGGCGCCGAAAGAGAAGAGCCCGTCGACGAGGCGCTCGACCCCTTCCCCGTCCGGGCTGGCGGGGACAGCGGGCATCGTCCCCCGGCTCGCGTTCTCGAGAACGGCCCGGTAGAGCCCTTCCTTGCTCCCGAAGTGGTAGTGGAGCGTCGCGACGTTCACGGCCGCCCGGGCAGCCACGGCCCGGGTCGTCGCCCCCACGAAGCCGCTCTCGGCGAAGGCTTCCCCCGCGGCGCGCAGGATCTCGCGGCGGGTCTCTTCCGGGTTTCCGTCCCGCGGCCGGCCGACGCCCCTCTTTTCCATCGTTCGCCTTCCGCTCCGTCCCGCCGTTCGGATTCCGCCCCGCGGGCACGCCTCCTGCCAGAGGCTAAGATCCTGCCAGAACCCCGGGAAAGGAGCCCCGCGATGAAACGCGTTCCCTTCGCCGGCGCTGCCGGCCTCGCACTCCTCCTCCTGCGAGGCCCGGCGGCCGCCGACACCCCCGCGACGACCCAGTGGATCCTCGCCACGGCCAGGGCGACGGGTCGCGGCGGAGAGGAATTCGTCAGCTCCCTCCGAATCGTGAACCCTTTCCCCCAGGCGGCCAACGTCGACCTGACCTACCTCGCCCAGAGCCCGTTCGACGCGGCGTTCTCCGCAACGGGCGACAACGGCGCCGCGGCGAAGGTCCGGGTGACGGTCGGGCCGCGAGCGACCCTGGCGATCGAGGATGTCGTCGGGACGACCTTTGCCGGGCTGGCGGCCCCGTTCGGAATCCAGGCCGGCGGCCTCCGGGTCGATTCCGACATCCCCGTCTCGGTCCTTTCGAGGACCTTCGTCGCGAACGCCCGGAGCTCCACCGGCGCCGCCGGGACGTTCGGGTTCTCCATTCCCGCGCAGTCCGCGAGCCAGACGGTCGCAGCCGGCGAGACCGCGTGGCTCCCGTACGTCTCCTCGTCGCCGTCGGCCTCGAGCGGTTTCCGGACGAACGTGATCCTTCTCAACACGGGTCCGGCGTCCACCGTCGTGAACGTCGCGCTCCTCCGGGGTGACGGTTCGGAGGCGGCCCCCCCGCGCGACTACACGCTCGGCCGCGCCTCGACGGCCCAGCAGACCGACGTCGGAGCGTCGTTCGGCGTTCCGGGAACCGAGACGAACCTGAGGGTCGTCGTCACCGTCCGGAGCGGAGGCCCCGTGGCGATCGGAGCCTCGCTCATCGACAACGCGATCTCCTCCATCGCCTACCTCCCCCCCGCCAAGCTCGACGAACCCGACGACGGCGCCTACGGGTGGGTCGTCACCCGGGGAGACGCGTCGCTCGCCTCGGCGGGGCGGCTCGACGTTCGTCTCGGCGTCCCGAACTTCCTGAGCGGTCTCCTCGTCGTCGACTGCGAGGCCGGCCCGTTCGTCCACAGCTTCCTCGCGTTCGGCGTCGATTCCGGGGTGACGCCGAACACGAGCTTCACTCCGATGGAGGGCGGGGGGTTCCGCTTCGCCGGCAGCTCCCTCGACTCGGGGGCCTGGTCCGGGACGGTCCTCCCCTGGATCGACGGCTCCGTCTTCGGGTCTCTGACCTTCACGACCCTCGCCACGGCTCGATGCTCCGGGGTGACGAGGTCCTACGAGTTCGCCGGCGCGAAGGCCTTCGGCTTCGGAGAGGCTCCATGAAGAGACGAGGCTCGTTCCTCCAGGCCTCCGCCCTCCTCGCCCTGGCGCTCGCGGGGGCGGCCTGCAGCCGTCCGGCTCCCCAGACCCGCTTCCTGAATTTCGACGCCGAGAGCTCTTCCGGCGCCCTGCTCTCCGGCTGGTCCAGCTTCGAGAAGACCCCCGAGGGCGACACCTTCGCCTGGGCCCAGGCGAGGGAGGCGACGCTGAGCGTCTCGGCCGACGGGCCCGCCGACCGGCTCCTCCGTTTCCGGACCTGGTCTTTCGGGTGGGAGGGCGCCCCTCCCCAGACCGTGACTCCCTGGGTGAACGACGTCCGGCTCGAGACGATCCGCCTCGCGGGCGGCACGCGGGTCTATTCGACGACCTCGCCCGGCCCGGCCTGGAAGAGAGGCGGGAACGTTCTGAAGTTCGAGTTCGCCTGGGCCGAGGCCCCGAAGGACCGGATTCCCGGAGGCGGGGACGCCCGGACGCTCTCCGCCGCGTTCGACTGGGTCGAGATCCTCCCGGTCGGCGGGGAGCCTCCTCGCCGACCGTAGTCCGTCGATCATTCCTTTCCGGGCACGGAACGGGGGACCGTGTTCTGGACCGGCACCGGCCGTTCGGCCGGGAGGCTGCTCCTGGAGACCGCGGTGACGCTGAGCGCTGCGGGGGGGAGTTTCGTCACGGGAGTGAGGAGGGCGAAGAGCTCCTGGGTGCTGCCGGGAGCGACGCTTCTCGCATTGAACTGGACTTTCTCCCGGGTCGAAGGCAGATCGGAATCCCTCGGCGCGGCAGACAGGGTGAAGTCGAGGCCTTCCAGCGGGGTCTCTCCGGTATTCCGCACGACGAGGCGGCAGAGCCAGGGATTGCGGGAGGCATCGACGGTCAGCCGCTCCAGGAGGAGACTTCCGGCGAGGCCCTTGATGACCGAAGGCTCGATGGTGGCCGGCAGGTTCGCCAGCGACGGGCCGTCGTTTATCCCTTCCAGAGCGGACCGGTTGATCCGGACGTGAGGGCTCGTGCCGAGGGAGCTCACGGGCTTGCCGGGATCGAGCCGGACGCGCTCCTCCGATTTCGTGGTCCCGATCTCCCGTTCGAATCCGCTCAGCCCCAGGACGATCCTGCGGTCGGTTGGAATCGCGCCCGGCTCGGCCCGGCCCGCGCCGCACGAAGCGGTCGCGGAAAAGAGCTCCAGCGCGGCCGCGGGGACGCCCTGGGGCAGGCGGACGGTTGCGGCCCGAAGGGCACCGGCCGGCACGGAGCCTTCGATCGGGGCGGCGAAGCTCTTGAAACGAAGGGATATGTCGGTCTGGCAGGTTTCGGAATTGTTGAAGAGGAGGACCGCGACGGTCGAGCCATTCTCCTCGCGCCGGGCGGCGCTCTCCACGATCTGGAACGTCCTGCGGGTCATGAGGTCGTCCACCCGGTTCGTGTCGCCGCCCGTCCGGACCTCCCTCACGCTGTGCGACGCCTCCACGTGCCCATAGCCCCCATAGCCTCCGCCGTAGTTGTAGGTGGTGACGTAGTGCGTCTCGGTGTTGGCGCCTCCCTTCAGGTTTCGCAGCCGGTCCAGGAGAAAGATCACCGGCCCGTCGTCCGGGAGGCTCCGTCCATCGCCTCCCGGAGGGAGAAGGAGCAGGACGTCGACGACCAGGTTCACCGCGCGGCGGAAGACGAAAGAGTGGGCGGCGGGCGATTCGTCCGGCCACTGCGCGAGGGCCCCAGCCTGCCGCAGGGAGGCCGCCAGCGGAAGCGAGAGGGCCTGCGGCTGCCTCACGACGACGAAGTCCTGCCGGGTGAAGAAGTCCAGGATCGTGTAGGCCTTCCCCTCCCGGATCGGGGTCGGAACGGCGGCGTCGGCGACGAAGTGGAGGAGCCGGCCGAGGCTCTTGGTTCTCGCGTAGGCGCTCCGTGCGGGACCGGGGGCGGAGAGGCTCGTCAGAACCTTCTGCGCCTCCGCGCACGGGTCGACCCGCGCCGACGGGCCGTTGTGGTATCGGCAGAGGGAATCGAAGGTGTCGGGCGACGCGACCTCCGCGAAGAACTCCTCCCGGTACTCGCCCGGGACCCGGGCCTGGGCGGCGGGAGAGAGCGCGAAGGCGGTCTTCACGATCGAGACGTGCGTCTCGGGATCCCAGGCCGTGGCGGTCCGAGCCTGCGACGCCAGGAGCGCGAGGAACGCGACGACGAGGAGCCGATGCCCACGCCTGGTGGAAACGGGGATCTGCACGACGATGCCTCCTTTTCCGGGGTCCGCCGGGGAAGTGCGGCCTCTTTCGGCCCGCTCGGCCTCGATCACCGGGGCCTCCATTCGAGAGCGAGGTCGTCGACCTCGAAGACGAGCCCCGGGTCGAGAAGGCCGGCGACCGAAGGCAGGAAGCGGCGGCTCACCTCGGCATCTCTCCCCAGGGACGTACGGAATCCGGCTTGTTCGGCGGGAGGATCCGGAGGGGAATCGGCTCGAACTCGAAGTCCATGAAGAGCGGTCCGAGCTCGGCGCCGCTTCCGGCCCTCGTGATCTTCAGCCTGCCGACGGCGTCCTCGACCACGCTCCCGTCGTAGATGGGGATCTCGTGCTGGCCGTACGCGGGCACGGTCTCCTTCAGCGGCGGCCAGAATCCCTTGTACGGCTTCGCCTTGAATCCGGGGTGGAAACCGGAGCCCCAGGGGGTGATCCTGGCGTGGTAGGCGGCCTGGTGGATCGCGTACCGGACCGCCCCTTCGTCGTCGATCGCGAACCACGAGAACCGGTAGTCGAGACCGCCCGTACCGCCCCTCCGGCCACCCGCGCTCCAGACCGGCTCGGAGTACTCCTTCGCCTTTCCCACGTGGACCTCGAGCCCGGCCGGCTCCTCGAACCACCGCGGCCGGGGGAGGAAGGCGGGCCACGCGCAGCGCAACGGCTCGGCCGTCGACCGGGACGGCCCCAGCCGCAGGTGGTCCTCGAGAAAACGCCTCCACTCGCGGTGCAGGCGGGGATTCCCGGCCAGGTACCACCCGCCCAGAAAATACTCGCCGGTCGCCACCGAGACGACCTCGGCGGAGACGCCGACGATCTCTCCCGACGAGGCGAGGAAGACCCGGACCAGCTTCTTGCGGGGAGGAATGACGATCCGCTTCACGCCCTCGTCGTATTCCGCCTCTTCGGGAACGTCGACGTACCCTTCGAAGGTGATGGCCACCCTGTCCACGCGTGGCACGAAGCTCTCGGGCGGTGGCAGGGCCGGCGCGACGGCGTCCGGCCTGGCGACCGGGCGCGGGGGCTCGAGGAACGCCTCGGCGCCGGGCTCGTAGACGAGCGACTCCGGGTGCTCCGCGGCTTCGTGGAGGACCGCGGCACCGAGCCGGTCCACCTCCGCGTCCCCGGCGGGCGTCTCGCCCCGGAAGGCGAGCAGCACCCAGGGCGCGGGGCCGAGGGGGGCGATCTGGTCGACGGGAACCGTCTCCAGAAGGAGGATCCGCTTCCCTGCGGGGCCGACGAGACGGACGTCCCAGCGCTGACCGTCGGGAATCCTGAGGGCCCGCAGCGCACTCGCCACCTCCGTGGCGGTCGCGCGGCGCTCCGCGGCTTTCGCCATGGCCTGGGCGATCCAGACGGCGGCCGGCCGGGCACTGCTGTCCCTCGGCCGGTTCGACTCCTCCGCGCTGACCCAGGCCCAGCCGGCGGTGACGGTGCCCGGGAAGGCGCCGGAGCCGACGGAACCGCTCCAGGCGTATCTGTCGATCCCCAGGAGGCCCAGGCGCTGCTCGGCGTCGACCCGGTCTCCTTCGCCGGCGCGGACGGCGGCGCCCGTACGCTGGGTGACGATCTCGGCGATGCGGGCCGAGTGGAGGACGCGTCCTTCGAGCAGCTCCACCGCCAGCTGCTCCGAGAGGAGGAATGGCGGCCTCGCGCATTTCGGGGTGAGGAGGCCGAGCGCCAGCGCCACGCCCAATCGCACGGCCCCGCGTCGCGCCGACAGGGTGTGCGAGAGCGCCCTCGCACGAAAAGGTCCGACGGCACGGGACGCTGCCAAAACGAGGCATTCTAGCCCTGCACCGCCGGCCTCCACGCCTCGAGTCCGGCGAGCCGTTCCGGCGGCAGAGCCTGAAGAGCGGCGGAGAAAAGCAAACGGGCCGGGGGGACTCTCGTCCGCCCGGCCCGCGAGGGTCTCGCTTCCGAAGCGACGGGCTAGAACGCTCCCCGGCCTCGAAGACGAGAGAGGGTGCGGAGATGTGTCAACCTCCGCCCCCATCCCATCCGATGCCGCAGAAGCCGCAGGACGAGCTCGCCGCCTCGTACCCCCGCGAACCGGGAGTACGAGGCGGACAGAGCCTCAGACGAGCCTTTTCGTCACTAGGTATCCGCCGGCCGCAAGCGCGAGCGCCAGCACGCCCATCGCCCAGAAAGAGAGCGTCGGCACGATAGAAAGAGAAGGCTGCCCTGGCGTGGCGGAACCGATGGTGATGTCGTCGAACCCGATCTGGTTCTGGGCGCCCCCGAAATCCACGGACCTCGCCGTACCGGAGAACGTGACGCCGAGAGGCACGAGCGGACTGAAGTTACCGGTCGGATCTGGCGCGCCGTTGCTGGGCGTCAGCGGGAGAGCCAGAGTCGCCAGGACCGTACCCGTCGCGTTCAGGCCGTCGTAAACCGTGACGACACCCGTGGAGTTGATAGCCGAGTAGTAGAACGAGAATCCTTCGGCAAACCCCGCCGGCACGTTCATGGTCGCCGCGGCTCCCGTCAGAAAGAACATGATCGTCGAGGGAGAGGGCTCTCCGCCGAAGTTCCCGGTGCCCCCCGCGTCGGCGTCGATGATCCCGAGCGCGTTGCTCGAAAACGTGATTCCGAGGTTGGGTCCGGGTCCGCTTCCGGTTCCGCCAGTGCCGCCGTTATAGAAATCCCCGAGCGGCTCCTGGTTCGCGAGGCCCTCGAAGGTGAGGACCGAGGCGCTGACCGCGGTCGGATGGGCGGGCGACGTCACCTGCCGTTGCGACGGTTCGGAAGAACCGGAGGGCGTGCTGCAGCAGATCCCGGCCGGGCCAGCGACCTTGGCGACCGACTTCGGAGAATCTGCCAGTGCAGAAGAGGTCAGGAAGAGCACGCCGACAAGAACTGAACCGCATCTGTTCATACTTTCCCTCCAGCCGTTGCTTTAAATATACCACACGGCCAAAACGGGTCGTGGCCGACAGGGACGGGCGGCTCGTCCGTTCTCGCCCGCATCTCGCGGGGCCGCTCGAGCTCCCGGCTCGACGCCCAAAGCAAACGGGCCGGGGGGACTCTCGTCCGCCCGGCCCGCGAGGGTCTCGCTTCCGAAACGAGGGGCTAGAGGATGACTCCCTTGAGGGGGATCTTGATCTCCTTCTTGCCGGGATCGGTCGTCGTGACCGTGACGAAGCCGTCGAAAACGCCCTTCTTCACCTTGTCGTCGACCGAGATGATCACCTGCGCGCGGGTCTTGTCGGCCATGACGACCTCGGCCTTAACGCCCGGGACGGTCGACTCGGCCTTCGTCACGAGAAAGGTCTCGTTCTTCGCGTTGTTGTTGATGATCGTGACCGTCCGCCTGACGGGATCGGCCTTCGGCTCGAAGTTGCCGAAGTTGACCGAGAGCGGCGTGATCGAAAGGGTGGGCTTGACGTAGCCGGAGATGGCGAGGCTCAGCTCGGGCTGCTTCGCGGCGCCGGTCGTCACCTTGACGTATCCGCCGAGGAGCCCTTCGGGCGCGTCGGGAGTCGTCGTGACCGTCACCTTCCACTGGTTGGCGCCCTTGCCGGCGACCTTCTCGGCGTCGGCGGCCGGGGCGAGAGTCGCCTTGAGGTAGCTGTTCGGCGGCTCGACGGCCGTCGGCTTGAAGTCCGCCTCGTCGGAGGAAAGGATGATCGTCGAGGTCGCGGTCTCGCCGGTGAGCGCCTGGAGGCGGAAGAAGCCGACCGGGTGCGTGTCGACGAACGGCTTCACGTTGAACATGACGAAGACCGTGACCTGGGGCTTTTCGGGGTCGTCCGTCAGGATGAGCGCCGACTTGGACATCGGGCCCTGGAACGCTTTCGTGTCGACGTTCAGGACGATCTTGCCCTCGGCGCCCGGCTTGATCGTCTTGTCGAACTCGGGGGCGGTGCAGCCACAGGACGGCTTGACGTCCGTGATGTGGAGATCGGCCTTCCCCTCGTTCCTGAGGCGGAAGGTCGCGTGGACGACCTCTCCCTTCGGGACCACACCGACGTCCTTCTTCTCGTCGACGACGACGAGCTTCGGAGCGGGAGCCGACGACGACGCCTTCGGGGCCTGGGCGAGGGCGGCGGCGGGAGCGATCGCAAGGAGGGCCGCCACGAAGGCGGCACCCGTCCGGCCGAGCCGGGCGTTGGAAGAGAGAATCGTCATCGAAGGGACCTCCTGTCGCGGCGGCGAGCCGCCACCGCGCGAACCTCTGATTATAGCTGCCGCCCCCGGAGCCATCCCGGCGCGGTTGACGCTGACGGGAGGGTGAAAGCAAACTCCGCGCCGATGTCGCGAACCTTCTACCTGATCGCCATCGGCGGGACCGCCATGACCCCGCTCGCCGCGCTCCTCGTCGAGAAGGGGGTGCGGGTCCTCGGCTCCGACCTCCCGCTCTATCCTCCGATGTCCGACCGCCTCGCCGCCCTCGGCATCGAGGTCCTGCCGGGATTCGACGCTCGGAACATCCCCTCGGGCGTCGACCAGGTCGTCGTCGGCAACCTCGCCGGTAAGGACAACCCCGAGCTCGTCGCGGCGCTCTCTTCCGGCCTGCCGACCGCCTCGATGCCCGCGACCCTCCGGGCCGAGTTCCTCGAAGGGCGTCACCCGGTCGTCATCGCCGGGACCCACGGCAAGACGACGACCACCGCCCTGACGGCGTGGCTTCTCGCGGCGGCCGGCGAAGCCCCGGCTACCTCGTTGCGGGCGAGCCGCGGAACTTCCCGTCTCCGTCGGCGATCGGCAGCGGCCCCGCATTCGTCATCGAAGGGGACGAGTACTCCACCTCCTGGGAGGACAAGGGACCGAAGTTCCTCCACTACGCTCCCCGGACCTTCGTCCTGACGTCGGTCGAGTTCGACCACGCCGACCTCTATGCCGACCTCGAGGCCGTCAAGGAGGCCTTTCGCGCCGGCGTCGCCCTCGTCCCGCCCGGGGGGAGGATCGTCGCCTGCGGGGACGACCCGAACGTTCGCGACGTCCTCTCTCCCGCCCGCGCGCCGGTCATCCTTTACGGCCTCGGCGACGCCGCCGACCTCGACCTCCGCGCCGACGGGATCGAGGAAGGACCCGACGGGACCCGCTTCCTCGTTCACCCGAAGGGGCGTGCGCCGTTCCCCGTCCTGTCGCCCCTGGCGGGGCGGCACAACGTCGCCAACGCCCTCGCGGCGCTCGCCGCCGGGGAGAGCTTCGGCCTCCGCGCCGAACGGCTCGCCACCGGTCTCCCGAGCTTCCTCGGCGTGAAGCGGCGCCTCGAGGTGCGGGCCACCGCGGCGGGCGTCACCGTCGTCGACGATTTCGCCCACCATCCGACCGCCGTCGCCACGACCCTCGCCGGAGCGCGCAAGCGCTGGCCCGGGCGCCGGATCTGGGGCGTCTTCGAGCCCCGCTCCCTGACGGCCGGCCGCGCGGATTTCCTCGAGCCCTACTTCGCGGCGCTCTGCGAGGCGGATGCCGTCGCCCTCGCCACGCCGTACCACGCGGCGCGCCTCTCGCGTCCCGGCGCCCCCGGCGCCCTCGACGTCCCGACGCTCGTCGCCCGGCTCGCCGGCGAGGGGCGGGAGGCCTTCTCGGCTCCCGACCCGTCGGCCCTCGCCGAGGCCCTCCTGCCGCGCCTCGCCGAGGGGGACGTCGTCATCGTCATGTCCTCGGGAGCGTTCGGAGGACTCTGCGGAAAGCTCGTCCAGGGGCTCGCGACCCGCGAGGTGGTGACGGCCTAGGGCTCTTTCGCCACCCGCACCGAGAGGCGCGGGAGCCCCTCGATCTCGAGCTCGAGGTGCTGTCCCGGGGCGAGCGGCCCCACCCCTTCGGGCGTCCCCGTGAGGAGGAGGTCGCCCGGCTCGAGGGTCATCGCCTGCGAGACCCACGAGACGAGCGCCGGAAGGCCGAAGATCATCCGCGACGTCCGCCCGTCCTGCTTCAGCTCGCCGTCGAGGTACGTCCGGAGAGCGAGGTCGGAGGCGTCCAGGCCGCACTCGACGACGGGGCCGCAGGGGCAGAACGTGTCGAAGCCCTTCGCCCGCCACCACTGGCCGTCCTTCTTCTGGAGGTCCCGGGCGGTGATGTCGAGCGCCGGTGTGACGCCGAAGACGACGTCCGCGTAAGCCTTCGGCCCCACGCGGCGTGCGCGCCGGCCGATCACGAGGGCGAGCTCCCCCTCGAAGTCGACCCGCTCCGACTCGGGCGGCAGCAGGACCGTTCCGCCGTGCGAAAGGAGCGAGGTCGAGGGCTTGAGGAAGACGAGCGGCTCGGCGGGAACCTCGTTGCCGAGCTCTTTCGCGTGCGCGAAGTAGTTCCTTCCGATGCAGAGGACCTTCCCCCCCGCCGGCACGGGAGGAAGGAGAGCCAGCGTTTCGAACGGCCGCCGTTCTCCCGCGTCCCGTCCGCCGGCCCAGGGAGCAGCGTCGAGAGGGGTCACGAGCCCGCCGTCGAGCCGCCCGAAGCGGGGGATTCCCCCGTCGTCGAACCGGAGAAACCTCACAGCGCCTCCTCCTTCAGCAGCCCCTCGAAGACGACGCGGGCGTCTCCGGTCAGGGTGACGTCGTGCGCGAGGCTCCCCTCGAGGCGGAAGCCGACGACGAGAGCGCTCCCGGAACGGGTCGCGACGGAGACGGGGGAAAGCTGCCCCCGCTCGGCCCCCGCCACGACGGCCGAGGCGACGACTCCCGAGCCGCACGAGAGGGTCTCCGCCTCGACGCCCCGCTCGTAGCTCCTCACGGAGAGGCGCGAGCCCCCCCTCACGGAGACGAAGTTGACGTTGGCCCCTTCGGGCAGGGCGGGGTGCCGTCGGAGCGCCGGGCCGAGGGCGGCCAGGTCGAGCGTCTCCACCTCGACGTCCCCGGCGCAGAAGACGACGAGGTGGGGTACGCCGACCGTGAGGCTCGCGGCGCTCGGCTCGACCGTCCGCCCCTGTGGGTCGAAGGTCGGAACCGAAGAGCCGATCGCGATCGGCTCGGGGAGGCGGAGCGTCACGTTTCCGTCGTCGCGGACGGTCGCGCCGATCGCCCCCCACCCGGTGTGCGCCACGAGCTCCTCGTCGGCCAGGCCCCGGAGGACCGCGAAGCGCGCGGCGCAGCGCGTTCCGTTCGCGCAGAACCGGGCCGGGCCGCCGTCCGCGTTGAAGTAGTCGACGCGGATCTCCTTCCGGGGGCCCGGGGATTCCTTCTCCGAGACGAAGAGGACCCCGTCGGCGCCGACTCCGGTCCCGCGGCGGCAGAGCCTCCGGATCGTCTCGGCTTCCCGCCCTCCGACCGTGGCCGTGCCGAAGAAGACGAGGAAATCGTTGCCGGCGCCGGCCATCTTCCAGAAGTTCCTCGCCAGGCCGCCGATCGTCGCGCTCTTCATTTCTCCTCCCGCCGGCTCTCGTTCCCGGACGCGTCGATCGCCGTCACACCGTACCGACGGCCGCGCGGCGCCCCGGTGTCGAGGTAGGCCGGGTCCTTCAGGCCGTCCGCCAGGCGCTGCCACGCCCCTTCGCCGTCCCGCGCCCAGACGCGGTACCCGGCGAGGTCCCGCGCGAGCCCTGGGTTCCAGATGAGCCGGTTCCCGCCGGACTCCGCGAGGACGAGGAGGCCGTCGGGCGGTTCCGGCGGAAAGACGTCGCGCGTGTCGACGAGGACCTCGTCGGCCGCCGGCCCGAGGACCGGGGGCAGGTCCGGCGTCGGCGCCCCGCGAACCGTGTAGACGAGCGTCCTTCCGGCCGGGGCGCTCTCGTCGACGTAGGGCGAGCGGGCGACGACGCCGAGCCACTCGTCGTACGCCTCCTCGGCTGCGTCCCGCCGGTAGACCGCGTAGCCGGCGACCGCCGCCGGAACGGTCCCGTCCACCATCCCCGCGGGCTCGAGCCACTCGAGGCAGACCCGCCCTTCCTCCACCGTCGCCACGAGAGCCAGGGGCTCGGTGGGAGGGACCCGCGGCACGATGGAGACGAGGGGCGAGAGGGGCGAGACCCGCTTTCGGTCCCTCGTCGCGGCGACCCCGTAGCGGAGGAGGACCCGGCCGAGCCTCTTCTCGAGGAAGAGCGGCACCATCGAGTCGCGAACGACGATCTCGCTCCCGACGGTCACCTCGTCGAGGCCCGCCCGGTCGAGCTCCCGGACGATCCCGGCACGCTGCCGGAAGAGCTTCTCCTCCCTCTCCAGCGCCGCCGATTCCTTCGCCGGCTCGGGCGCGCGCGCCCCGGGCTGCGCAGGGACGACCTCGCGGAAGACGGTCACCTTCGTCAGGTTCGTCAGGGGCGTTCCCTGGACGGTCTTCGTCGGGAAGGGGAAACGGAGGACGACGTCGCCCCCCTCCTGCAAAACCTGAAGCGGCTCGGGACGCGCGGGGATCACGAGGAGCGGCGCCTCGGGGGCCATCTTCCTCCCGCACCCCGCGGCGAGGGCGGCGGCGAGGACGAGCGGGGCGAGACGGCGGGAGCTCAAAGAACGAAACGCGACAGGTCGCGGCTCGCGACGAGCTCGGCCATGGCCCGCGTCACGGCCGTGTGGTCGACGACGATCCGCGCGCCGGCGGCGTCGGGGCCGGCGAAGCTGACCTCCGACAGGACCCGTTCGAGGATCGTGTGGAGGCGTCGCGCGCCGATGTTCTCGAGGCTCCGGTTCGTCTCGGCTGCCGCCTTCGCGATGTCGGCGAGGCCGTCGTCGGCGAAGACGAGCTCGATCCCCTCCGTCGAGAGAAGCGCCTGTGCCTGCTTCGGGAGGGAGTACTCCGGCTCGGTGAGGATCCGTAGGAAGTCGCCCTCGGTGAGCGCGTCGAGCTCGACGCGGATCGGGAAGCGTCCCTGCAGCTCGGGGATCAGGTCCGACGGGCGCGCGACGTGGAACGCCCCGGCCGCCACGAAGAGGACGTGGTCGGTCCTCACGTTCCCGTGCTTCGTCTTGACGGTCGTCCCCTCGACGAGCGGGAGGAGGTCGCGCTGGACCCCCTCGCGCGAAACGTCGGGGCCGCCCGTCTTCCCCTCGCGCCCCGCGATCTTGTCGATCTCGTCGAGGAAGACGATCCCCGTCTCCTCCGCGCGGCGGATCGCCTCCTGCGGAACCGACGCCTCGTCGGAGAGGAGGTCTGCCTCGCGGTCGACGAGGAGCGCCCGCGCCTCGGAGACGGGGAGGCGGGCCTTCTTCTTCTTCGGGCCGCCGAACAGGTTCGGGAGCATCCCGGGGAGGTCGATCCCCATCTCCTCGACCCCCTGCGGCGTCATGACGGAGATCTGGGGCGTCCTCTCGTCGACGACCTCGATCTCCACCTCGCGCGCCTCGTGCTTCCCTTCGCGCAGCTCGCGGCGGAGCCGGTCCTTCGCATCGGGTCCCGGAACGAACCCCGCCGGGTCGACCTGCACCGCGAGGAGGTCGGCGAGCTTCTCCTCGGCCGCGGCCTGCGCCCGGTCGCGCACCCGCTCGCGCCGCTCGTCCTTCACGAGGCGGATCGCCGCCTCGACGAGGTCGCGGGCGATCGACTCGACGTCGCGCCCCACGTAGCCGACCTCGGTGAACTTCGACGCCTCCACCTTCACGAACGGGGCGTCGACGAGCCGCGCCATCCGGCGGGCGATCTCGGTCTTGCCGACCCCCGTGGGGCCGACCATCAGGATGTTCTTCGGCGTGATCTCGCGCGCGACCTCCGGCGGGAGCTGCTGCCGCCGCCACCGGTCGCGCAGGGCGACGGCGACGGCCTTCTTGGCCTTCCCCTGCCCGACGACGTGCCGGTCGAGCTCGGCGACGATCCGCCGCGGGGAGAGGTCCCGGAGGTGCGCGTCACGCGGCGAGGCGGGGCGGCTCACGGGAGGGCCTCCACGACGATCGCGTCGTTGGTGTAGATGTCGATCTCGGAGGCGATCTTCAGCGAGGCCCGGACGATCGCCTCGGCCGGCATCGACGTGTTCCGGTAGAGGGCGCGCGCCGCGGCGGTGGCGTAGGGGCCGCCCGAGCCGACGGCGAGGATCCCCTCGTCGGGGGAGATGACGTCGCCCGTCCCCGACAGGAGGAGCGTCTTCTCGCGATCGGCGACGACGAGGAGCGCCTCGAGGGTTCGCAGCATCTTCTCCGTCCGCCAGTCGGTCGCGAGCTCGATGGCGGCGCGCTCCAGCTGCCCGCTGAACTCCTCGAGCTTGCGCTCGAAGCGGGTGAAGAGGGTGAAGGCGTCGGCGGTCGACCCGGCAAAGCCGGCGAGGACCGTCCCGCCCGCGAGCCGGCGGATCTTCGAGGCCCCCGCCTTCAGGATCGTCGTCCCGAGCGTCACCTGGCCGTCGCTCCCGAGGGCGACGGCTCCGTCCCTGCGGACGGCCAGGACGGTCGTGTGCCGGAATACGGGTGTTTCGCTCACGGCGGAGAGTCTACCCGTGCCCGCGATCGCCCCGGCCGCGCTCCCGGGTCGTCTCGCCGTCGCGAGACGACCCGGAGTGAGAACATGGAACCCGTGCGGCTGGCGCCCGTCGTCCTTCTCACCCTGGCGGTCATCGTCCGCGCCCAGGCGAATTCCGATTCGCCGGAGGAGCGGGCGGGGAAGGCCCGTCTCGTCGAGAGAGTTGAAGCCGGCATCCGGGAAGATCAGAAGCGTATCGACGAGCTGACCGCGCCGCGCCGGCCCGGCGAGAAGGACCCGGCCGAGAGCCGGCGTCCCTGGGCCATCGAGCCGGCCGAGCTCCGGCGGAACGTTCTTTCCGCCTCGGTTCGACACCAGGGGGCCCTGCGCTCTTTCCTCGGAGCCGTCGGGCAGGAAGAAGCCGGCCGCCTTCCCGCACGCCTGACGACGCTCTTTCTCTCCTGCGGCCCGGGCGGGTGCCGGGACGGGCTGACCCTGGAGGAGGTGGAGGACTTCGTCGCCGTCTTCGGCGAGCCGGCCCTTCAGTCGCTCCTGGGCGCCTTCGACGCGCTGGAGGCCTCGAAGAAGGAGCGGGTTCTGTATCTCCTGCTGCGCGTCGAGCCGCGGCTCTGTCCGCAGGCCGTCCTCCAGGGCGCGCTCTCGGACCCTGTGTTCCGGGTGCGCTCCGCCGCTCTCGGCGTCAGCCGGCGGAACTGCTCCCCCGGCGATTTCCGGAAGAGCCTGGAAATGCTTCTCGCCCGCGAAACGGACCCGGATTTTCTCCTCTCGCTGCTCGAGCAGGTCCCCGGGGAGAACGGACGGAACGCGTGGAGGTACGACGCGCTGATCCGGATGGTCCAGAGCGGGCGCGTGCCGGCCGGGAAGGCCTTCGCGCAGCTCTGTTCCGCGACCTTCTCGGGAGAGAAGCCGGATGCCGCCACCCTCGACGTCCCGTTCTGGCGAACCATCTTCGAGACCCACGAGTCGAGGCGCGCCTGCCTCGTCGAGAACCTGTTCCTCGGACTCGACCAGGAGCGGCAGCTGGCCCAGCTGCGCGGCCTTTTCATCGAAGCGGCCGGACACCGCCATGGCTTCGGTTCGGTGAGAGGCCTGTACGGTCCCGCCCGGCCCGTTCCCGCCTCGTACTGGGACTCCATCCCCGGAGCGGACGATCGGCTGCTGGCCCTCCTGCGGGCGCGTCTCGGGCCGCGGACGATCCGCGGCTGGGAGAAGGCTCCGGACACCCCGCTCGGGGCCAGGCTCCTGCTGAGTCGCTGGCTCGGGGAGGATCCCGCCAGGATCCTCCCGGGGAAGCTGACGCTGCGGATCGAGGTGCGTTCCCCGGCGGGCGTCGTCTCCTCCGGCTCCCGTGAGGTCTCGCTCGACCGGCCCTTTCGGTTCGTCCTTCCGCCGCGGGCGCCCGGGTTTCAGGACGTCGAATACGCGGGAACGGTTTTTTTCGACCCCGAGAGCCTGAGCTTCGGCATCCGCAACTTCATCGTGGGCCTGTCGCCCTCCGGGGCGGGCTTTGCCCCGACGATTCCGGTGGGCGGCCGTTTCGAAACCGGCCTTCTGACGCAGGGAAAAAAATACGTCTGGGAGCTCCGCCTCTCGCCGCCGTGAGGGTTGCCGGCGAGGGGCCTTTCGCCCGCGGCGAGGCGCCCGCCCACACCTTCACCCTCTCTCTTCCCCCTTCGGATGGGCTTTCCGGTAGACCTCCATCAGCCGCTCGACGTCGAGGTGGGTGTACTTCTGGGTCGTTGCGAGGGAGGCGTGCCCGAGGAGCTCCTGGATCGTCCGGAGGTCGGCGCCGGCACCGAGGAGGTGCGTGGCGAAGGAGTGCCGCAGGGCGTGGGGCGAGGCGTGGCGGGAGATGTCGGCGGCCGAAAGGGCGTGGATAAGGACGCGGCGCACGCTCCGGTCCGTCAGCCGCCCCCCCCGGACGTTCAGGAAGAGCGGCTCGCCCCGGACCCGGCGCCCTTTCAGGACGGCGAGCCGCGCCGGCAGCCAGGCCGAGAGCGCTTCCGCCGCCTTCTCGCCGAACGGGACGATCCGCTCCTTCCGACCCTTGCCGAGGGTTCGCACCTGCCGGCCCGGGAGATCGACGTCCGTCAGGGAGAGGCCGACGAGTTCGGAGACGCGAAGGCCGGTGGCGTAGAGAAGCTCCAGGAGCGCCCGGTCCCTGAGGCCGAGGTCGGTTCCGGACGACGGGGCCTCCATGACGGCGGCGGCTTCGTCGACCGAAAGGGTGACCGGAAGGGGCTTGTCGGTTCTCGGGGTCCCGACGCCGCGCGCCGGGTTCCCTTCGGCGAGCCCCTCCCTTTCGAGGAAGGTGAAGAAGCTCCGGAGCGCCGAGAGGCGCCGGACGATCGAGCTGCGGGCGAGGCCGTCCGTCCGGAGGGAGGCGAGCCACGAGCGGATGGCGAGGGCGTCGACGTCCCCGGGCTCGATATGGGAAGCCTCGGTCCCGGCGAAACGCTCGAGGAACGCGAGGAACCGGCCGACGTCGTCGAGATAGGCCTTCCTCGTGTGAGGCGAGACCGCCCTCTCGTCGGCCAGATGCCGCTCGAATTGAGCGAGCCCCCCCGCGAGGCTCACGCCGCCACCGCCCCCGTCAGGAACCCTGCTTGCCGAGCGCCCGGATCTCCGCCACGAGCGCCTTCACCTGCTCGGCGTTGAGCTTGCGGCCGAAGGCCGGCATCTTGTCGTGACCCCTCTGGATCGAGGAGGTGAGCCGTCCGTCGGAGACGCTCGCCTGCCACTTCGGGTCGGCGAGGTTGCGGGCCTTCTTCTTCAGCCCCTCCTCCGTCTGGCTGCGTCCGTCGTCGCCGTGGCAGACGGTGCAGTTCGCCTCCCAGGCGGCGGAGCGCTTCGCGGGCTCTGCTGCGCCGAGGGGAAGTGCGAGCAGGGCAAGGACGGGAAGGAGTGCGGTTTTCTTCATCGGTTCTCCGTTCTCGAATCGTCAGTGGCCCGTGGCCCCCGGGTGGTCCTTCTTGTAGGCGGTCATCGTGTATCCGGTCTCGTCGGTCTTCGCGCGCGTGGCCGCCTGGGCAGCCAGGGTCCAGGCGTCGATCGCCTTCAGGATCCGGTCCTGCTCCGCCAGGTACTCGGCGTAGGTCATTCCGGCGCGGAAGCTGGCGGTCACGACCGGCGCGTTCGCCTTGAGGTAGGCGATGAAGTCGTCGCGGTGGCACGACTCGTGGAAGCCGACGGTGATGTTCTTCGCCGCGGCATCCGCCGACGTCGTCCCCCGGCCCCACGCCGCCTCTTCCCTCGGTTCGACGCGAATGTTGCCGACCGTCCCGTAGACGACCTGGATCGTGAGGCTCCCGGTGACCGTCGGCTTGCCGATGATCGCCGTGAGCTTGTCCGTCGGATTCGGCTCCTTCTGGTCGTCCGGCCCGTTGAACCGGAACTGGGGGCCGTCGATGCTGACGCCCTTCTCCTTCAGGTCGGTCTTGGCGCCGTTGAGTGAGTCGTCTTTGCCGTCGGCGAGGATCTCGATCGTCATGTCGAGGTCGTACGTCGGCTGGGCTTTCTTGAGGGGCTGCGTCCCGGGAACCGTCGCCGGTGGGGGGTTGCGAGGCTTCTCGATGATCTTCACGCCTTCGCCGAGGACCTCGGCCTTCTCGTCGTCGGAGAGCGCCTCCGTCCGCAGCGAGGGCGACCGCGGGTGACGGGCGCCGAAGGGGTCGTTCCCTTCCGACCCGAGGCTCCCCTGCGTCCGGAACCGGCCGAGGCCACCGCTGCCGGCCGGCGCATCGGGGTGGACGACGTCCCCTTCCCGCGAGATCCAGGGGCTCGGCTCGGGAACGACCGGAGCTTCCTTCTTCTCGTCGTCTTCACCGCTCATGGCTTCCCCTCCGTTGCGGCGCCCGTCCGCTCCGCGCCGAGCGCGTGATCGCGCCAGGCGGCGACCGACGCGAGCGCGCGCCTCACGATCTCCTCGCGGCGCTTCGCCCGGTCCCGGATCGGCGGGACGTCCGAATCGTCGATCAGGCCGAAAGTGACGTTCATCGGGGCGTAGTGAGCCTCGTCGCTCTCCGAGACGTGCCGGGAGAGGGCGCCCAGGGCGGTCGAGAAGGGGAGCGGCTCCGGCTCACGCCCCTCGAGGAGCTGCGCCACCGTCGCGCCCGCCAGGAGGCCCGTGGCGGCCGATTCGAGGTATCCCTCGACCCCGGTGATCTGCCCGGCGAAGAAGAGCCGCGGGTTCTTCTTCCAGCGGAAGAAGCGGTCGAGGTGCGCCGGGCCGTTCAGGAAGGTGTTGCGGTGGAGCATCCCGTAGCGGACGAACTCGGCGCTGCCGAGGCCCGGGAGAGACCGGAAGATCCGGCGCTGCTCTCCGACCTTCAGCTTCGTCTGGAAGCCGACGAGGTTGAAGTGGCTCCGGGCGAGGTTGTCCTGGCGAAGCTGGACCGCCGCGTACGGGTCCCGCCCGGTGCGCGGGTCGGGAAGGCCGAACGGTTTCATCGGTCCGTGCCGGAGAGTCTCGATCCCGCGCTCGGCCATCGCCTCGATCGGGAGGCACCCCTCGAAGAAGACCGCCTTCTCGAAGTCGTGGTACGGAACCTTCTCCCCCGCGAGGAGCTCCTTCACGAACGCCTCGTATTCCTCGCGGGAGAGGGGGACGTTGAGGTAGTCGGCCCCGCCCCCTTTTCCCCATCGGCTCGCCGCGTAGAGCACCGACATGTCGACCGACGACGCTTCCACGATCGGGGCGACCGAGTCGTAGAAGTAGAGGTGGCTCCCTCCGAGGGCGGAGAGAAGCGCGTCGGAGAGGGAAGGGGACGTGAGCGGACCGGTCGCCACGACGACATAGCCGTCGCCCGGGTCGGGGAGGGCGGTCACCTCCTCGCGAACGAGGTCGACGAGGGGCTCGGCGTCGATCCGCTCCGTGACGGCCCGCGCGAAGAGCTCGCGGTCCACCGCGAGCGCGTCGCCGGCCGGAACCGCCGCGCGCCGGGCCTCCTCCATCACGAGCGAGCCGAGGAGCTCCATCTCCCGCTTCAGGAGCCCGACCGCGTTCCCGGGGCTGTCGGACCGGAACGAGTTCGAGCAGACCATCTCGGCGAGCCGGTCGGTCTCGTGGGCGTCGGTCGTCCGGGCGGGGCGCATCTCGACGAGGCGGACGCGGTGCCCCCGGCGGGCGAGGACGCTCGCGCACTCGACGCCGGCGAAGCCGCCTCCGATCACCGTCACGGGGTGAGCTGGCATGGGACGCTCATTGTAGGGAACATCCCCGTCCCGCCGTTCGTGACGGCGGGCACCGGGGCGGCGCTTCCCCCCTCCGTGGTTAGACTCCCGGCGTGACGTTCGAGCGGGACCTCTACGACGAGGCGTACTGGAAGGGCCTTCACCCGCACCACTGGTTCAAGAACCCTCCCCGAAAGTACGCCGAGCGCGACCGGGACGTTCTCCGGGTCGTGAACCCGCGCCCGGAGGACCTCGTCGTCGAGCTCGGGTCGGCACGCGGAGACGTCACGTTCCTTCTCGCGCGCCACGCCCGGGAGGTCGTCGGCGTCGACGCGGCGCCCGAGGCGCTCGCTCTCGCCGAGGCGGCACGCGCCGAGCTCGAGATCGGGAACGTGCGGTGGCTCGAGGCGGATGTCGCCGACCTCGGGCCGGTCGCGGACGGAAGCGTCGACGCCGTCGCGGCGATCGACCTCGTCGAGCACATCGACGACCTGACGCTCGTGGCGATGCTCGCCGAGTGCCGGCGGGTCCTCAGGCCGGGCGGCCGGCTCGGGATCTACACGCCCGACCGGGCCCACTACGTGGAACGGATGAAGGCCCACGACTTCGTCCTGAAGCAGTTCCCGCAGCACATCGCCGTACGGCGGGTCGCCGCGTACCGCAGGTTCCTCCTCGAGGCCGGTTTCGCGGTCGAGCTCGAGACCTGGAGCGTCTCGCCCTTCCCGTTCGTCCGCTGGATCGAGCGGGCGCTCTCGCCCCTCCCGATCGTCGGCCCCACCTTCCGGTACCGGATCCTGATCCGGGCCGTCCGTGGGTAGGAGCGCCGGGCGCCCGGGACGTACGATGCCGCCGATGCCGCCGCGCCCCGATTTCGCGCCGAACGCAGAGGTCTACGACGAGGCCTACTACGCGGCCATGTACCGGCCACACTGGCTCCTCAGGAACGCCCGGAAGTACCGCGAACGGGACGCCGCGCTCCTGGCGGCCGTGCGGCCCCACGCCCGGATGCGGCTCCTGGAGGTCGGCTCGGCCCGCGGCGACACGGCGTTCTTCTTCGCTTCGCGCGTGGCCGAGGTCGTCGGAATCGACGCGGCCGGGACGGCCGTCGCCGTGGCGCGCGCCGCCGCGGCCGCCCGCGGCCTGACGAACGTCCTCTTCGAGACGGCCGACGCCCGCGACCTCGCCCCCTTCGGAAACGGCTCGTTCGACGCCGTCCTCCTGGCCGATTTCGTCGAGCACGTCACCGACGAGATCCTTCGCCCGTGCCTGGCCGAGGCGCTTCGCGTTCTCTCGCCCGGAGGGGCTCTCGGCATCTACACGCCGAATCGCGACCACTGGGCCGAGCGGATCAAGGCCGGCGTCCCGGGCCTCCAGCAGGCCGACCACATCGCCGTGAGGTCGTCGGCCGAGGTCGTCCGCCTCGTGGCCGAAAGCGGCTTCCTCCTCGACGAGCTCTCCTTCACCGCGAGCCCCTACCCGCTCCTCGGCGGCCTCGACAGGCTCTTCCCGCGGACCGGGCTCTGCCGGTTCCGGACCGTCCTGCGCGCTCTGGCGCCGGGCTGACCCGGCGCCAGGGCTCTCAGCTCTTCCGGGCCCGTTTCGCGGCGGGCTTCTTCGCCTTCCCGCCGGCGGCGGCCAAGGCCGCGACGGTGACCTCCGGGGTCTTCGTGACGAAGGCGTACGCCTCGAGGTCTCCGGCGGGCGCGTCGAAGTCGCACCCCTCCTTCTCGCAGACGTAGAAGGCCCCCGCCTTCCGGTCCCTCACGAGGAGGTACGGCGCCGCGCACTGGGGACAGGCCTTCGGCACCGGGCGCGCCCGGAAGTTCTTCGGGCACGAGGGATAGTTCGAGCAGCCGTAGAAAGGTCCGAACCGTCCCTTGCGGACGAGGATCTCGCCCGTCAGGCACTCCGGGCAGGCGACGGTCGTCGAGGTGACGGGCTTGGCCGGCCGGTAGCGGCAGGCGGGGTAGTTCGTGCAGCCGACGTAATCGCCGAAGCGGCCGTGCTTCGTCGCGAGGTCGTGGTCGCAGAGCGGGCACTTCTCGCCGGTGGGGCGGTCGGGGCGCGCCTCGGCCTTCCCGTTGGCGACCTTCACGGCCACCGTGCTCCGGCAGTTCGGGTAGGCGGTGCAGCCGAGGAAGGAGGAGCCGTCGCGCCCCGTCCGGAGCTTCATCGGGCTGCTGCACTCCTCGCACGTCTGCCCTTCGAGCTCGGACGCGTCGACGGCGTCCTCCTCGGGCTCGGGCATGTCGACGGTGAAGTCGCATTCGGGGTAGCCGGCGCAGGCGACGAAGAGGCCGTTCTTGCCCATCCGGAGGCGCAGCTCGTGGCCGCTCTTGGGACACGTCTCCCCGAGTCCCTCCGGGAGCGGGACGTCGGGCAGGTGCTTCTTCACGTCGGCGAACGGAAGGCCCGCCTTGACGGAGACCATCTTCTTCAGCGCGAGGTCGCGGTCCTTCCGGAAGCGGGTGTCGAACTCCGCGACCGCCTTCCTCCAGTCGAGCTTTCCTTCCTCGACCTCGTCGAGCTCCTCTTCCATCCGGGCCGTGTACTCGGTCTGGAAGAAGTCGTCGAAGCCCTCCTTCATCAGGTCGACGACGAGCCGGCCGAGGAGCGTCGGGAGGAAGCGGCGGTCCTTCTTCCTCACGTATTCGCGGTCTTCGATCTTCCGGATGATCTCGGCGTAGGTCGAGGGGCGGCCGATGCCGTTCTCCTCGAGGAACTTCACGAGCGACGCTTCGTTGAATCGCGGGGGCGGTTGCGTCTCGTGGTCCTCGACGGAGGACTCGGCGAGGCGGAGGACGTTCCCTTCTGCGAGCTGCGGAAGGCGGACCTTTCCCTCGTCGGCGTCGCCGTTCCCGTTGCCGTCCCCTTCGGCCTCCTCCGTTTCGGAGACCTGGCCGTAGACGCGGAGCCAGCCGGCGTCCTTCAGGACGGAGCCGCTGGCGCGGACCCCCGCCTTCTCCGGGCTCCCGTCCTTCCCCGCCTCGATCTCTACGGTCGTCACGTCGGAGACGGACGGCGTCATCTGCGAGGCGACGAAGCGGTTCCAGACCAGCCGGTAGAGCTTCAGCTCGTCGGCGGAGACGTCGCCCGCGACCGCCTCGGGGGGCAGGTCCATCATCGTCGGGCGGATCGCCTCGTGGGCGTCCTGGGCGTCCTTCTTCTGCTTGAACCGGCGAGGCTCGGCGGGGAGGGACTCGGCCCCGAAGGTGGCGCCGATGTAGGAACGGACCGCCCCGAGCGCCTCTTCGGAGACGCGCGTCGAGTCGGTACGCATGTAGGTGATGAGGCCGACCGAGCCGCGACCCGAGATCGTCTTCCCCTCGTAGAGCCGCTGCGCCACCTGCATCGTCCGGCGGACGGTGAAGCCGAGCGACCGCGCCGCCCCCTGCTGGAGCTTGGAGGTCGTGAAGGGGGGGACCGGGTTCGTCCGCTTCTCGCGCGCCTCGACGGAGACGACCCGGAGCGTGGAGGCCCGCAGGTGCGCCAGGACCTCCTCGGCCGCCGCCCGGGTCGCAAGCCGGGGATCGGTCCCGTCGAACTTCAGCTTCTCGCCGCGCCAGGCGACGGTTCGCGCCGGAAAGAGCGCGTCCCCTTTCGCGAGCTGGAGCGGGACGGAGAAGTACGGCACGGGGCGGAAGCGTTCCCTGTCCGCCTCGCGCTCCACGATGATCCGGAGCGCCACCGTCTGGACGCGCCCCGCCGAGAGACCCCGCCAGACCTTCTTCCAGAGAAGGTCGGAGACCTCGTAGCCGACGAGCCGGTCGATGATCCGGCGCGCCTGCTGCGCCGCGACCCGGTTCCCGTCGATCTCGCCCGGGCTCGCGATCGCCTTCTGGATGGCGCTCTTCGTGATCTCGTGGAACTCGGCGCGGTGGAAGCGCGCCGTGGGCGCCGAGGGCCGGAGGAGCTCCTCGAGGTGCCAGCAGATCGCCTCTCCCTCGCGGTCGGGGTCGCCCGCGAGGTAGATGTCGTCGGCGGCCTTCGCGTGCCGCTTCAGGTCGGCGATCGTCTTCTGCTTGCCGGGAAGGACCTCGTACGTCGGCTCGTACCCGGCTTCCCGGTCGACCGAGATCCCCTTTCGGGGGAGGTCCCGGACGTGCCCGTAGCAGGCGAGGACGGAGAAGTCCTTCCCGAGGAACTTCCCGAGGGTGGCGGCTTTCGCGGGGGACTCGACGATGACGAGAGACTTCGACATGGGGCCGGCTACGATGCCACGGTTGTCAAGCCCGCGGCCGGCGCCTGGCGAAAAATGCTCCCGGAAGGGCTTCGGCGAGCCCCTCCAGCTCGAGCAGGACGAGGGCGGCCGACAGGCGGTGCGCCGGGAGCCCCGTCTCGGCCGCGAGGGCGTCGGCGTCGCGTGGCTCGGCGCAGTCGAGGGCGAGGAAGACGCGCGCGGCGTCGGGGTCGGCGGGCGGGCCGGGAGCGGCCGCCTGGCCGGGAATGCCGCCCGGGCGGAGCCGGCAGAGATCTTCGTCGGGAAGCTCGCGGAGGACGTCGGCCGCGTCGCGGACGAGGATCGCCCCGTCCTTCAGGAGGGCGTTCGACCCGGAGGCCCAGTCGCCGATGACGGGTCCGGGGACGGCGGCGACGTCACGTCCGGCCTCCGCCGCGCACCGGGCCGTGATGAGGGAGCCGCTCTTCAGGGCCGCCTCGACGACGACGACGATCCGGGCGCATCCGGCGATGATCCGGTTGCGAACCGGGAAGTGCCAGGCTTCCGGCGGGGTCCCCGGCGGCAGCTCGGAGAGGAGCGCTCCTCCCTCGAGCATCCGGGCCCGGAGGCGTTCGTGCATGGCCGGGTAGGGGACGTCGACCCCGCAACCGAGGACGCCCCACGTCTCTCCCCCCGCTTCGAGAGCCGCGTCGTGGGAGGCCGCGTCGACTCCGTGGGCGAATCCCGAGACGACGACGACCCCCGCCCGGGCGAGGCCCGAGGCGACGAGCCGGGCCGCCTCGAGGCCGGCGCGCGTGGCGCGCCGGGAGCCGACGAGGGCGACGACCGGAGCGTCCCCGAGGGGCTGGCCCCGGACGAACAGGACCGGCGGAGGATCGGGCGCCTCGCGGAGGAGGGCCGGGTACTCCGCGTCGCAGATCGTGACGACGCGGGATCCGGACTTCTCGAGGCGGCGGCGGGCCTCGGCGAGGCCCGTCGGCGGCGAGGGGTCGAGGAGGGCGGCCACGTCCGGAACTTCGGCGCCGGCGAGCGCCGCCGCCTCCCCGGGGGGACGGTCGAGCGCGTTTTCGACCGATCCCGCGGCGCGGAGGAGCCGCGAGAGGACGCCGGCCCTGGCGCCGCGCACGCTCAGACTCCACGAGAGGACGATGTCGGAGTGCATCCGCTGGGACCGCATCTTGCGTAGGGAGCGCTGACTATAATGCCGGACTTCGTGAGACAAAGTCGCCGCATCCTCGCCACGAGCGTGCTCTTCGCCTTCGCCGTCTCTCTCGCCGGCTGCGCCTCGACCCCCGGGGACGCCGCCGGAGCCGCCGACCAGAAGAGCTACGGCGCGAAGATGGCGCAGAAGGGCTTCTGGCGGGAGGCCCTCTTCCGTTTCGAGCGGGCTTCGAAGCTCGCCCCGGAGGACCCCGAGATCCTGAACAATCTCGCCGTCGCTTCGGAGGCGGTGGGCGAGACCGCCAGGGCGCTCGCCGCCTACAAGCGCGCCCTCGAGCTCCGGCCCGACGACGCCAGGATCAAGCGCAACTACGCCCGCTTCGCCGAGTACTACACCTCGCTGCAGCGCGCCTCCGGCCCGACGGTGACACCGAAGTGAAGCGCCCCGCAGCGATCCTCGCCGCCCTCTTCCTCCTCGCCGCACCCGTCCGCCCGGCGCTCGGCGGCTCCACCGAGGTGAAGCTGAAGCTCCCCCTCCGCCCGAAGCTCGCGGTGTCGGGGCGCGAGAGGATCTCGCTCGCGCCCTTCCTCGTCGCCTCGAAGCTGTCCGAGCGCAAGGAGTCGGCCCAGGTCAAGGATCTCGACCTCGACATGGAGTTTCGCCGGTATCTCGGAAAGCAGATCGGGCGGAGGACGAAGATGAACGTCGTCACGATGCCCGCCGACGTGAAGCTTCCCTCGACCGAGCTGAAGGCGCTGGGGGAGGCGACGGAGTTCTGGAGGGAGCTCGGCTCGCGCGTCGGCGCCGACGTCCTCCTCTCGGGCATCGTCGATTTCCGCGTCGAGGACAAGTCGGGCTACAAGACCGAGGAGTACACGAGCCGCCTCGACGGAAGGACCTACTACCGGCAGGTCTTCGTGGAGTCGACCGGCTTCAGCTTCGAGGTGACCGTGCTGGCCTTCGACGGCCGGACCGGGGCGAAGCTCTTCCAGGAAACTTTCAAGGACCAGAAGGAAAAGTCCCGGCGGGCGGCCGACGAGATGGTGGGGCTCTTCGAGAACCTCTTCTCGCTCGAAAGCCAGATGCTCGGGCTCTTCGTCGTGAGGGAACGGGAGGCCAACCGCTATGTCTTCAACTAGGCGGCGCGCCCTCCTGCTCGCCCTTCCGGCCGCCCTGGCGGCCCTGCTCCTGACGCCCGGCCGGGCCCAGGCCCAGGGGCAGAACAAGGTCGTCTACGACAAGTTCGACTGGAAGATCTACTCCTCCACCCACTTCCGGATCTACCACTACGGCCGGGGCGAGGCCGCCCTGCCGAAGGTCGCCTCGATGGCCGAATCGGCCTACGACGACCTGTCGCGCCGCCTCAACTACCAGGTCCCGAAGCCGATTCCGCTCCTGTTCTACGTAACGCACTCGGAGTTCGAGCAGAACAACGTCATCATGAACTTCATCCCGGAGGGGGTCGGGGCGTTCGCCGAGCCGGCCCGCAACAGGATGGTCCTGCCGATCGACCTGCCGGACGACAAGCTCCAGAACCTCATCGCTCACGAGCTCACCCACATCTTCCAGTACGAGATCCTCTTCGGGGGCCGGCTCGGACGGGCGATGACCTCGAGCATCCCGACCTGGTTCATGGAGGGGATGGCCTCCTACTTCGCCAAGGACGAGGACGAGAAAGACCGGATGTTCATCCGGGACGCGGTGAACTCCGACCTGATTCCCCCGATCACGCGGGTCAACATCACCGGCTACTCCGCCTACCGCTTCGGTCACGCCTTCTTCGACTTCGTCGAGGCGGAGTGGGGCAAGGACGCCGTCCGCGAGCTCGTCTTCGAGTTCCGCGCCTTCCTCGGCAAGGACATCGCGGCGGCCCTCAAGAGGGCGTTCGAGATCGAGCCCGACGACTTCGACATGAAGTTCCGGCGCTACCTTCGCCGGAAGTACCTACCGCTGCTGGCCGTGAAGGGGGAAGCCGCCGAGTACGGCGAGCGGTTCCGCGTCGGCCGGTGGGAGCGCCCGTCCTACGAGATCGGGGCCGCCCCCTCCCCGTCCGGCGACTTCGTCGCCACGCTGACGACCTACAAGGAAGACGTCGACATCGCCCTCCTCTCGACGAGGTCGCGCAAGCTCTGGAAGAACCTCTCGCCGGGGAAGACGACGAAGTACGAGTACATCTCGGCGCAGTTCCTCACGCAGGGGCCCGAGAGCGGCCGGGATCTCTCCTTCGCCCCCGACGGCGACCGGATCGCCGTCTTCGCCCGCCGGGAGAGGGGCCGCCAGCTCTTCATCTTCTCGGCCCGTGGCGGGGGCATCGTGGAACGGATCCCGGTGACGCCCGACATGCCCCTCTCGCCCGCCTTCTCTCCGGACGGCAGGTCCGTCGTCTTCTCGGGCATCTCCGGGACCTCGCGCGACATCTTCGTTCTCGACCTCGAGTCCAAGGCGCTCCGGAACCTCACCTCCGACGAGAGCTACGACACCGCGCCCGTCTTCTCTCCCGACGGCAGGTTCCTCTACCACACCAAGGTCGTGGCCGGCCTCCAGAAGATCGTCCGCTTCCCCCTGGACGACCCCTCGAAGATCGAGCAGATCACGTGGGGCGAGGGAAACGACGACGACGCCGCTTTCTCCCCCGACGGCGCGCGCCTCTACTACGCGTCGTCGAAGGGCGGCATCTTCAACATCTACGGGCAGGACCTCGGGACGGGCGAGCTCGTCCAGTACACCGACGTCATCGGCGCAGCCATCGGACCGGCCGCCTACGTGGGCCCCGACGGACAGGAGAAGGTCGTCTTCTCCGGCTACCAGGAGGGCCGCTTCCAGCTCTACGTCGCCGACGCGAAGAAGCCGTTCCGGCGGCTGGAGGAGAAGGCCCTGCCCCCCGCCCCCATCGCGAGGGGGCCGGAGACGGAGTTCGTCCCCGCCATCGAGGTGACGATCGACCCCGACAAGATCGAGCCGAGCCGTTTCAAGATGTTCGTGGACGACGTCGGCGCCTACGTCGGGATCAACTCCGACGGGACGTTCCTCTCTTCCGCGCGGCTCAGCTTCTCCGACTACCTCGGCGACCGGCGCGCCGTCTTCGTCTGGGACACGCTCGCCGGCTACTCGAACATCAACGCTCTCTACTTCAACCTCAAGCACCGGTTCCAGTGGGGCGTCCAGCTCTACGACACCCGCACCTACTTCACGGGGGTGAACGAGTACGGGGAGTACGTCTCGACCCGCCGGTTCTCGCGGGAGACGGGGGCCAGCCTCCTCGGCGTCTACCCGCTCTCGCGCTACACCCGGGTGGAGGGCGTCTTCGGGGTCCTCTCCCGCTCGATCGACGAGCCCTACCTCATCACGAACGCGGACGGGACCCAGGGGCAGATCTACCTCCCGCGCGACGACAACACGATCCAGGTCGGCGCCGGCTACGCCTACGACGGCACCCGGTTCAAGTCGTTCGGCCCTCACGGCGGCCAGGCCCTCTCCGTCAACTACAGGTACATGCCCGACTTCAAGGACGGCGGAACTCTCTCCCAGGAACTCTACGCCCAGGCCCGCGTCTACGTACCGCTCTCGCGGCGGACAAACCTCGCCTTCCGCGCCTTCGGCGGCGTCTCCTCCGGATCCGTCCCGACGGTCTTCTCCTTCGGCGGTCTCGACACCCTCCGCGGATACGACTACCGCTCCCTCATCGGCAACCGGATCGCCTACCTCAACACCGAGCTCCGCTTCCCCCTGATCGACCTCCTGGTCACCGGATTCGGCCTCAACTTCGGCTCGGTCCGGGGCCGGATCTTCTTCGACATCGGAGCGGCCTACCTCGACGGCGCCGACTTCTCCTTCGCCCAGGAGGGACGGCTCGTCGACGGGCGGGCCGCGTACGGCGCCGGATTCACGGCCGTTTTCCTGGGACTCCCGTGGAACGTCGACTTCGCCAGGCCGACCGACCTGAAGTCGAGCCTCGGGGGGTGGCAGACCACTTTCTACATCGGGCCGGCGACGTTCTGAGCCGGGGGGCCGGAAAAGGGTGACCGAAGTCACCCCGAACCGGCCCCTCCCGGCCTAGAATCCCACGGTGCGGATCCGCGTTCTCGGAGCGTACGGCGGCTCCACGCCGTGGCATCGGCAGACCTCGTTCCTCCTGGACGGGACCGTGTCGCTCGACGCGGGTGCGTTGACGCAGGCGCTGACGCTGGACGAACAGTCGCGGGTCCGGTCGATCATCATCACGCACTCGCACCTGGACCACATTGCCTCGCTCCCGTTTCTCGTCGAGAACGTCTTCGGGCGGACCGAGGGGCCCATCGAGGTGGTCGCGACGAAAGACGTTGCGGCCCTCCTCCAGGACCACCTCTTCAACGACGCCATCTGGCCCGACTTCACCCGGATCCCGACGCACTTCCTCCCCGCCGTGACGTTCCGGGTGATCGAGGCCGGGGTGCCGTTCCGCGTGAACGGGCTCCAGGCGCTCGCGATCCCCGTCTCGCACGTGGTACCGACGTTCGGCTACCTTCTCTGGGACGACCGCTCCTGCGTCGTCTTCTCGAGCGATACCGGCCCCACCGAGATGCTCTGGGCCGAGGCGCGGTCCCGGGCCGACCTGAAGGCGATCTTCGTCGAGTGCTCCTTCCCGGATTCGATGTCCGAGATCGCCGACGTCGCCAAGCACCTGACGCCCGCGACGCTCCACCGGGAGATGCGGAAGTTCCCCGCCAGCATCCCGGTGAACCTCTACCACATGAAGCCGCCGACGCTCCCGGAGCTGCGCGCCGACGTCGCGGCGCTCGCGGACCCGCGGATCCGGATCCTGGACGACGGGGACGAGCTGGAGTTCTGACGCGGGCGTAGTACCTCGGGGGAACCGCGGCCCTTCGGGCCTGCGGCCGGTTCCCCCGATCCCCCTCCGCGCCGTCTCCTCTTTTCGGTTCCTTCCCGCTTCGCCCTTCGGGCCAGCGGCCGGTCCCCCGAACCCCCTCCGCGCCGTCTCCTTTTTCGGTTCCTTCCCGCTTCGCCCTTCGGGCCTGCGGCCGGTTCCCCCGAGCCCTCTCCGCGCCGGCCGTCTGTCAGCCGGCGGCGGCTTGCGCGTCGAGAGCCAGGAGCTCGCTCGCGAGCTCGAAGACGAGCCGGCGGCGGGCTCCTTCGGGAAGACCGCGGGGCGGAACGGGGTCGCGCAGGGTCGCCAGGATCCGGAGGCGGGTCCCGCCGGGGCGGGGCTCGAGCCTCCAGTTTCTCGTCCGGAAGAGGGCCAGCGGACCTTCGGCTTCCACGGCGATCCCGTCCGGCAGGAGCGTGATTCGCTCCTCGCGCAGGTGCGCCCCCTCTTCGACGAGGGTCCTCGCGAAACCGTCCCCGCGAACCGCCAGACCCTTCACGGCCCAGCCGTCCGGCAGGAGGGCGGCGTGGACGGCGGGGTCGGCCAGGAGGCCGCGCAGTGAAGCGGCCGTCTCCGTGGATGAGTGGTAGACGGCGAGGGTCGGTTCGGCGAGCGCTTCTTCTCTCCTTGCCTCCGGGACGCCGAACGCCTGCGGGCCGGGGAGGGGCGGACCGAAGAGCGCTTCGAGCCCATCGGCGTCGGCCGCCGGGAACGGGAGGCGGAACCGGCTCCAGGCGTCGGAGACCTCGAGGACTCCTCCCTGCCATCGGAGGAGCCGGTCGTCGAAGAGTCGAAAGAGATCCCCGGATCCCGCCTCCGCTCCGGCATCGCCCGCGGTCTCCTCCCGCGGCGCCTCGCCCGGCTCCACCCGGTAGAGCTCCCGTTCGTCCCCTCGCGTGGAGAGGAGCATCGCGAAACGACCGGCGCCCAGGGGCCTCACGGAGAGAACGCCGTAGCCCGTCGCGTCGGCCTCCGCCGGCGGGTCGAGAGAAACGGGCGCCGGAAGCGGGAAGGCCGGATCGAGCAGGAGCCGGCGGCCGCTGGCGAGGAGGACGCGGTGGCGCCGGCCGGAGGCGCGGAGCGCCACGGCGTGCTCGATGCCGAACCCCGCCTCCGCCGCCAGCGACCCGAACGCCCTCACGCGGCTCTCTCCGCAGCATCCCGCCCCGTCTTCGAGCCACGCGGCCAGAACGTCAACGGCGCCAGCGCCCTCTGCGGCACGCCGCAGCGGGACCTGCGCCTGGAAGCGGACGAAGAGGTCGGCGAGGAGCCGCGGCTCGGGGAGTGCGCCGGCGGAGTGTCCGAGCGCTTCCAGTGCCTCCCGGACGGCGCTCACGACTCGGTCTTCAGGCGGCGCGTGCGGCCAGAGCCGCGGCGAGAGCGGAGGAGAAGGCCAGACGGAGGATGCGCGGGTCGGCCCCGAGCTCGGGATGGAAAGTGGCCGCGACGACGTTCCCCTGCCTCACGAGAACCGGGTCTCCGTCGCGGCGCGCCAGGACCTCGACGCCGGGCCCGAGCCCCGCGAGCTTCGGCGCGCGGATGAAGACCGCCTCGAGCGGCTCGTCGCCGAATGCCTCCCGGTCGAGGTCCGTCAGCGTCACGACGGCCGAGTCGAGCTGCCGCCCGTAGGCGTTGCGGATCGCGGTCGCGTCGAGGATCCCGAGCCCGGCCCGGGCGGGGCCTTCGATCCGGCGCGCGGCGACGATCACGCCCGCGCAGGTCGCGAAGACCGGGTCCCCGCGCCGCGCGACCTCCACGATCGCGTCGGCGATGCCGGTCCCCTCCATCAGCTTCCACATCGCCGTCGACTCGCCGCCCGGCAGGACGAGGCCCGCGCTCGCGAGAATCTCGTCCGCCGTCCGGACGGGGCGCGCCGGCACGCCGAGGCGCGCGAGCGCCGCCGTGTGCGCCTCGAAGTCGCCCTGCAGGGCGAGAACGCCGACCGTCATCCTCACCACCCCCGCGTCTGGAGGAGCTCCGATTCGACGAGTTTGGCCGCCTCGATTCCCTTCATCCCCTCGCCGAGCCCTTCGGAGGCCTTCGCGACGCGGGCCGGGTCGTCCCAGTGGGTCGTCGCCTCGACGATGGCGCGGGCGCGCAGGGCCGGGTCGTCCGACTTGAAGATGCCCGAGCCGACGAAGACCGCCTCGGCGCCGAGGATCCGGCAGAGGGCCGCGTCGGCCGGCGTCGCGATGCCGCCCGCGGCGAAGTTCGGCACGGGGAGCCGGCCGTTGGTGGCGACCCAGACGACGAGCTCGAACGGCGCCCCGAGGTTCTTGGCCGCCGTCATCCACTCGTCGCGGGAGAGGAGGGTCAGCCCCTTCATCTGGCGCGTCACTTCGCGCAGGTGCTTGACCGCGTGGACGATGTCGCCCGTCCCCGCCTCGCCCTTCGTCCGGATCATCGCGGCCCCTTCGCCGATCCGGCGGAGCGCCTCGCCGAGGTTCCGGCAGCCGCAGACGAACGGGACCTTGTAGTCGTGCTTGTAGACGTGGTTCTCCTCGTCGGCGGGCGTCAGGACCTCGCTCTCGTCGATGAAGTCGACCTCGAGCGACTCGAGGATGCGCGCCTCGGCGAGGTGTCCGATCCGGCACTTGGCCATGACGGGGATGGAGACGGCCTCCTGGATCTCTCGGATCTTGGCGACCGGGGACATCCGAGCCACGCCGCCGTCGCGGCGGATGTCGGACGGGACGCGCTCGAGCGCCATGACCGCGCAGGCGCCGGCGTCCTCGGCGACCTTCGCCTGCTCGGCGTTGACGACGTCCATGATGACGCCCCCTTTGAGCATCTCGGCAAGGCCGACCTTGACGCGGAAGGCGTCGGACGTGAACGGGGAGGAGAAGACGGGGCTGCTGCTCATGGCTCTTTTCCCTTTCAGATCTGGATGAGGGCTTCTTCGCGCCGCTCCTCGGCGCGGGGGGCTCTGCGCTGAGCGCTTCGAACGGCGGCCCGCGCCAGCGCGCCGATGCTCTCGAGGGCCTTCTCGAGGTCGGCGCCCGAGCTTCGGGCGACGGAGATGCGGAGGGAGGAGGCGTCTGCGCGATCGGGGGAGTAGTCCCCGCCCGGGGAGACGAGAACCCCCTCGCCGCGCGCCGCCTCGACGAGGGCGCGGCCGGAGATCCCTCCCGGCAGCTCGACCCAGAGGACCCAGCCGCCGAGCGGCCGGTCGCAGCGCGTCCCGACGGGAAAGCTCCTGAGGACGGTCTTGTGCGCGAGGGCGAGCCGCGTCCGGAGCCGGGCTTTCACGTGGAGGAGGTGGCGGTCGTAGTCGCCTCGCGAGACGAAGACGTTCAGCGCCGCCTGGAGCACGGGTGGGGAGGTGAGCTCGCCGACCCTCTTCAGGGCGGCGAGTCGGTGGACGAACTCGCGAGGTCCCGAGATCCAGCCGACGCGCACGCCCGGGAAGAGCGCCTTGGAGATCGTCCCGAGGTGGACGACGTGCCCGGGAGCCAGCGCGGCGAGCGGCTGCGGGAGATCCCCTTCCACCGAGAGGTCGGCGTCGAAGGCGTCCTCCACGACGAGGACGCCCGCCGCCGCCGCCGCCGCGACGAGCTCGCGCCGCCGCGCGGCCGAGGCGAGGAGCCCGGTCGGGTTCTGGAAATCGGGAATGGTGTAGAGGAACTTCGGCCGCTCGGCCAGCGCCGCGCGCAGGGCTTCGGGCTCCGGCCCTTCCGCGTCGAGCGGGACGCCGAGGAGGCGGGCGCCGTGGGCCCTGAGGAGCGCGAGCGCTCCCGAATAGCTCGGGTTCTCGACCGCGACGGCGTCCCCCGGGTCGACGAGGGCGCGCGTGATGAGGTCGAGCCCCTGCTGGGCGCCGTTGACGATCAGGATCGCGTCGGCGTCTGCCGGGATCCCGCGGCGCTGGAGGCGGGAGGCGAGCGTCTCGCGGAGAGGCCGGTAGCCGAAGGGGGAGCCGTAGGCGAGGAGGGCGCCGTCGCGCGCCACCTCCGCCAGGACCTTCGCGAATGCCTCGGCCGGGAACTCCTTCTCGTCGGGCGCGAGGCGGGCGAGGTCGTGCGCCGGAGCGTTCGTCCCCTCCTGGGCTCCCGTCTCCGCGAGGATCCTGCCGAGGAGCGCTGAGGAGATCCGGTCCCACGAGGGAGCGGGGCCGACCATCGGGCCGGCCAGCGACCGGCGGGCGACCCGCGTCCCCCCTCCCTTGTTCGTCTCGATCCACCCTTCCCGCTTGAGGACCTGGAGCGCCTGGTGCACGGTGGCCCGGTTCACCTCGTGCGTCCGGGCGAGCGCCCGCGACGCCGGGAGACGGGACCCTTCCTGGTACCGGCCGCGCCGGATGTCGCGGATGATGCCGTCCGCGATCGTCCGGTAGAGCGGCACGCGACCGTGCGTCTCGTCCGGGAGCGATTCGGGGAGAGCGGTCGTCGTCACCGGGACGAGGATGGCCCTTGGCCTAGACCAAAGGCAAGCTATTCAAGGCGGGGCACCAACCATCCGCCTCGGGGGACCCGGCCGGTCATTCCCCCCGGGTGGCCCGCTCGTCCCAGAGCCTGCGCAGCTCCTCCGAGAGGATCTGGTCGAACTCGCGCGACCCCTCGGCGATCCGCCGTCCCCGTGCGAGGACCCTCTTCCGGGCCTCCGCCGCGAGGGCTTCGTTCTCCTTCTCCCAGCCCTGGAGGGCCGAGGAGATCCCCTTCGTCACGTACTCCGCCTCGGCGGTCAGTTCGACTCCCGGCGCCTTCCGGAGCCCCTCGAGGATTCGCCGGGAGAGGTCGATGGCGCGTTCGTGGGAAAGAGACATCAATGGACCCTGCGCGGCCCCTCGCCCGCGTGCGTCCGGATCGCCGCGACCCCCTGCGCCGTGAGCGGATGGTCGAAGAGCCGATCCAGGACGGCGAAGGGGACGGCCGCCGCGTCGGCGCCCATTCCGGCCGCGTCCAGGACGTGGACCGGGCTCTGGACGCCGTCGACGACGATCTGGGTCTGCAGGCCGTAGTTGTCGTAGACGCGGACGACGGCGTCGACGACGTCCATCCCGACCTGCCCCGCGGCGTCGAGGCTCCCGACGGGCGTCGAGGCGTAGGCCGCCCCCGCCCGCGCCGCCAGGAGCGCCTGGAGCGGCGTGAAGACGAGGTGGACGTCGGCGGCGATCTGCTCGTCGCCCAGGAGGCGGACGACCCGGAGCCCTTCGCGGGTCATCGGCAGGCGGACGACGATCGCCTTGCCGAGCTTGGCCAGCTCCCGGGCCTCCTTGTACATCGCCTTCGGCTCGCCCGCGGCGACCGCGGCGAAGACGGGGCCGTCGCTGACCTGGGAGAGCTCGGAGACGACCTTCCGGTAGTCGCGTCCCGCGGCGAGGACGGTTTCGGGGCGGACGACGGCGCCGTCCAGCAGCCCCCATTCCTTCACGCGGCGGGCTTCGTCGGCGTCGAGGGTGTCGAGGAAGAACCTCATTCTTGAACTCTACTCGCTTTCCGTTTCGTCCCCGGCCGGGGCGGGTGCGGGCGGGGCGTCGGGATCCTCCGGCTCGTCGGGCGCCTCGTCCCTCTCGCCGAGAGAGGGAAGCTTGGCGACGGCGACGACCGCGTCCCCCTCGTCGAGGTCGATCACCTTGACCCCCTGGGCGGCGCGCCCCGTCTCGCGCACCCCGGCGGCCGCGAAGCGGATCATCATCCCCATCCTCGTGATCAGGAGGAGCTGGTCGTCCTCGCCGACCGACTTGATTCCGACGACGGGCCCGTTCTTCTCCGTCACCCTCACGTTGATGACGCCCGACCCGCCGCGCGTCTGGTGCCGGTACTCGGAGACGTCCGTCCGCTTGCCGTAGCCGAGCTCGGTGACGGCGAGGAGAGTGGCCGCCTCGTCGACGAGGTCCATCTCGACGACCTCGTCCCCGTCCCTGAGCTCGATTCCCTTGACGCCCGTGGTGTCGCGGCCGATGGGCCGCACGTCGGTCTCGGTGAACTTGATCCCCATGCCGTCGCGCGTCCCGAGGAAGACCTGGCGGGTGCCGTCCGTGACCTGGACGGAGAGGAGCTCGTCGTTCTCCTCGAGGTTGATGGCGATGATCCCCGCCGCACGGACGTTGCCGTACGCGGAGAGGACGGTCTTCTTCACGAGCCCTCTCTTCGTCGAGAAGAGGAGGAACCGGTCCTCCGGGAATCCGCGGGTCGTCGTCATCGCGGCGACCTTGTCCCCCGGCTCGACCTGGATCAGGTTCACCACGGCCTTGCCCCGCGCCGCCGGCCCCGCCGACGGGACGTCCCAGACCCGGACGCAGTGGACGCGACCGCGATCCGTGAAGACGAGGAGGGAGTCGTGCGTCGAGGCGACGAAGAGGTGGTCGACGACGTCCTCTTCCGTGGCGGCGGCGCCCGTTCGCCCCTTGCCCCCCCGCTTCTGCTCGCGGTAGACGGAGAGCGGCGTGCTCTTGGCGTACCCGCCGCGCGTGATCGTCAGGACGACCGCCTCGTCCTTGATGAGGTCCTCGTCGTTGAGGTCCTTCTCGAGGGTCGAGATCTCCGTCCGGCGGTCGCAGCCGAAGCGGGTCCGGATGTCGGTGAGCTCGGCACGGATGATCGCCGCGACCCTCTCGGGGCGGGCGAGGATGTCCTTCAGGTCGGCGATGAGGGCGAGGACGTCCTTGTACTCGGCGACGATCTTGTCGCGCTCGAGGCCGGTGAGGCGCTGGAGGCGCATCTCCAGGATCGCCTGCGCCTGGACGTCGTCGAGGCGGACGAGATTCCCCTCGCGCCGCGCGCGGGGCGACAGGTCGAGCGCCGGCAGGTCGAGAAAGGCCGTGAGCGCGTCGAGGTCGACCTCGATCTCCGTCGTGAGCCGCGCCTTCGCCTCCTCGGGGTCCTTCGACGCCCGGATGATCGCGATGATCCGGTCGAGGCTGGAGAGGGCGATCGCCAGGCCGAGGAGGATGTGGGCGCGGGCTTCGGCTTTCGCGAGGTCGAAGCGCGTCCGCCGGACCACGACCTGGCGCCGGTGGTCGAGGAAGTGCCGGAGCATCTCCTTGAGCGGGAGGATGCGCGGCTGCCCCTCGACGATCGCCAGGAAGATGATCCCGAACGAGCTCTGCAGGGGCGTCAGCTGGTAGAGGCGGTTGAGGAGGACGTTCGCGTTCTCGCCCTTCTTCAGGTCGATGACGACGCGCATCCCGTCCCGGTCGCTCTCGTCCCGGATCGCCGAGATCCCTTCGAGGCGCTTCTCGTTGACGAGGTCGGCGATCAGCTCGATGAGCCGCGCCTTGTTGACCTGGTAGGGAAGCTCTGTGACGACGATCGACTCCCGGTCGGCCCTCGTGGAGGCTTCGATCTCCGCCCGGCCGCGGACCTGGATGATCCCGCGGCCGTTCCTGTAGGCCTCGACGACGCCGCGGCGCCCGAGGAGGATGCCGCCCGTCGGGAAGTCCGGGCCTGGCAGGACGCGGAGGAGCTCGTCGAGCCCCGCCTCGGGGCTGTCGAGGAGGAGGATCGCCGCGTCGCACGTCTCGCGGAGGTTGTGCGGGGGAATCTTCGTCGCCATCCCGACGGCGATCCCCTCGGCGCCGTTCACGAGGAGGTTCGGGAACTTCGCCGGCAGGACGGTCGGCTCCTGGAGCGAGCCGTCGTAGTTCAGGGTCCAGTCGACCGTGTCCTTGTCGATGTCGTCCCCGACGAGCTCCTCGGCGAGCGCCGTGAGGCGGACCTCCGTGTAGCGCATCGCGGCGGCGCTGTCGCCGTCGACGGAGCCGAAGTTTCCCTGCCCGTCGACGAGCGGCTCGCTCATCGAGAAGTCCTGCGCCATCCGGACGGCGGTGTCGTAGATCGACGAGTCGCCGTGCGGGTGGTACTTGCCCATGACGTCGCCGACGATGCGGGCCGACTTCTTGTAGGCGCGGTTGTGCCGGTTACCCTGCTCCCACATCCCGTAGAGGACGCGGCGGTGGACCGGCTTCAGGCCGTCGCGGACGTCGGGGAGGGCCCGGCCCACGATGACCGACATCGCGTAGTCGAGGTAGCTGCGGCGGATCTCCTCCTCGATGGAGACGGGGAACCGCTGCTCGGTGGGCGCCGGGGGCTGCTCGGGCTTGTCGGTCATGTCAAATGTCCAGGTTCGTCGCCGCGAGAGCGTTGGCTTCGATGAAGGCGCGGCGGGGCTCGACGGCGTCCCCCATCAGGATGGTGAAGAGCTCGTCGGCTTCGACGGCGTCCTCGACCCGGACCTGCAGGAAGCGGCGCGAGGCGGGGTTCATCGTGGTCTCCCAGAGGGTCTCGGGGTTCATCTCGCCGAGGCCCTTGTAGCGGCTCGCGGTGAGCCCCTTCTTGGCGCTGTCGAGGATCGCCTCGGCCGCTTCGGCGAGCGTCGCGACACGTTTCTCGTCGTCTTTCCGGCGGAGGATGTACGGCCCGTCCAGGAACCCGTCCAGGAGGGCGGCGAGCTCCCCCGCCCTCCGGACGTCGAAGCCTCCGAGGAAGGTGGCGTCGACGACGGCCTTGCGCGTGACGCCGTTCGTGTCGCGCGAGACGTGGAGGGCGAAGCCCCCGTGCTCCTCCTCGGGGACGATCTCGGTCCTGAGGGCATCCGGCAGGCCTGCCGCGAGAGCCTCGAGGGCCGAGCGGTCGCGCGCGGCCTCCGGGCCGCTCCCCGCCTTCACGAGCGCGCGGAGAAGCTCCTCGGGAATCCCGCGGAGGGAGAGGCGCTTCACGAGGGAGAGCCACTCCTGGGCGTCCGAGAAGAGGCGGACGAGCGCGGCTCCCGACACCGCGGCCCCGGTCGGCTCCGTGACGAGGGCCCGGTCGTCGCCGATCCGGGCGAGGAGGAAGCGGGCGTACTCCTTGTCGTCCTTGAGGAACGATTCCCGCTTGCCGTCGACGATCTTGTAGAGCGGCGGCTGCGCGATGTAGAGGAAGCCCCGCTCGATCGCGGCGCGCATCTGGCGGAAGAAGAACGTCAGGAGGAGCGTCCGGATGTGGGAGCCGTCGACGTCGGCGTCCGTCATCAGGACGATCTTGTGGTAGCGGATCTTGTCGACGTCGAACTCCTCGCCGATCCCCGCTCCGAGGGCGAGGATGAGCGTGCGGATCTCGGCGAAGGCGAGCATCTTGTCGAAGCGCGCCTTCTCGACGTTCAGGATCTTGCCCTTCAGAGGCAGGATCGCCTGCGTCTTCCGGTCGCGCCCCTGCTTGGCCGAGCCGCCCGCCGAGTCGCCCTCGACGATGAAGATCTCGGAGAGAGCCGGGTCGGTCTCCTGGCAGTCGGCGAGCTTTCCCGGAAGGCCCGCGCCGTCGAGGGCCCCCTTGCGCCTCACGAGCTCGCGGGCCCGCCGGGCGGCCTCGCGGGCGCGGGCCGCCTCGATGATCTTGTCGACGATCCGCCGGGCGACCTTCGGGTTCTCCTCGAAGAACGTCGAGAGCTTCTCGTAGGTGACCGTCTGCACCCACGTCTTGGCTTCCTGCGAGACGAGCTTCTCCTTCGTCTGGGAGGAGAACTTCGGGTCTCGGATCTTCAGGGAGACGACGGCGGTGAGCCCCTCGCGGCAGTCGTCTCCGGAAAGGGTCGTGTCCTTGAGGTTCTTCGTGAGGTTGTTGGCTTCGGCGTACTTCTGGATCGCGCGCGTCAGGGCCGTCTTCAGCCCCTCGAGGTGCGTGCCGCCGTCCTTGTTCGAGATCGTGTTCGTGAAGCAGAAGATCTGCTCCTGGTAGCCGTCGTTCCACTGGAGGGCGACGTCGAGGCGCTCTCCCTTGGCGTCGACCTTCGGATCGCCGGAGGCGTCCTTGATGTCCGTGAAGAAGATGACGGCCTCGTGGAGCTTCTGCCTGTTCTTGTTCAGGTGGTCCACGAACGAGGAGATCCCGCCCTCGTACCGGAAGACGTGCTTCTTCTCCCCCTTCTCGTCCCGCTCGTCGACGACTTCTATCGTGACGCCGGGGTTCAGGAAGGCGAGCTCCCGGAGGCGCTGGGAGAGAGCGTCGAAGCTGTAGGAGCGGACCGAGAAGATCTCCGGGTCCGCCAGGAAGGTGAGCTTCGTCCCGGTCTTGTTCGTGCGGCCGACCTCCCGGATCGGCTGCATCGGCTTGCCCTTCTCGTAGGGCTGCTGCCAGACGCGCCCCTCGCGGCGGACCTCCACCACGAGCGAGGAGGACAGGGCGTTCACCACGGAGAGGCCGACGCCGTGGAGACCGCCGGAGACCTTGTAGGCGTTGTCGTCGAACTTCCCGCCGGAGTGGAGGTCCGTCAGGATGATCTCGAGGGTCTCGCGGTTGTGGACCGGGTGGAGCCCGACCGGGATGCCGCGCCCGTTGTCCTCGACGGTCACGGTCTCGTCCGGGTGGACGGTCACGTGGACGTGGTCACAGTAGCCCGCCTGCGCCTCGTCGATGGCGTTGTCGACGAGCTCGGTGACCATGTGGTGGAGCCCCGTGATGTCGTCGGTGTTGCCGATGTACATCCCGGGCCGCTTGCGCACCGCCTCGAGCCCCTTGAGGAGCTTGATCGACTCGGTGCCGTAGCTCGTGTCGCGCTCCTCGGAGGGAGGCGCTTCGTCTTCAGGAATCGAGGACATCTTCGGACCTTTCCTGTCTCCCCGCGGGAGCGGGGGAGACGACCGGGGAACGGCCGGGCAGGAGACCGGCGGGGGAGAGAACCCCGGCGGCGACCTCCCAGACGGTCCCGGCCGGAAGCGGCAGGGCGCGCGCGACGGAAGCGCGCGCCGACGTGAGGAAGACCTGGCCGTCTTCCGGAAGCGCCTCGGCAAAGCGCGTCAGGACGGCCGGGTCCCACTCGGAATCGAAATCGTCGAAGGCGAAGACCGGAAGGGCTCCGCCGGCCTCGGCGAGGATCGTCCTCTCCGCGAGAGCCCACGCCAGGACGAGGGTCCGGGTTTCGCCCGAGGACGCCCTCGTCGCGAGAGACGTCCGGCCCGAGACGACGGTTACGTCGTCCCGGTGCGGGCCGAAGAGGGCCCGGCCCGCGCGGCGGTCCGCCCCCTCGCTCTGCCGGAGGCCCCCGCGAAGGGCTTCGGCGAGCGTCTCGAGGCCCCCTTCCGCGGGCAGGTCGGAAACGAGGCGCAGGGAGACGTCGGTCCAGGGAGAGCCGAGGAGGACCGCGGTTTCGGCGAGCCGTCGGGCCAGGGGGCCGATCTGTCGTCTACGGGCCGAGGCGATCGAGGCTCCCGAGATCGAGAGGATCTCTTCCCAGGAGGAGAGGGCGTCGCGGTCGGGTCTGCCGGGCGAGGCCAGGAGGGCGACGCGTTCGGCGCGGGCTTTCTCGTATCGGCGAAATTCGGTCGCCAGGCCCGGCTCCAGGGCGACGGCGACCCGGTCGAGGGCCCGACGCCGCTCGGAGGGAGGGCCCCCGAGCCGTCCGAGGTCGGCGGAGGTGAGGAAGACGATCGGCAGCTTCCGGCTCGCCTCGAGGCGGGAGACTTTCTTTCCGTTCCAGGCGTGCTCGCGACGCCCCCGGGACAGGAGCGTGCCGAGCGCGCCGGCACCGTCTCCCGTCAGGCGAACGGAGACAGAGGCAGCCGCCTCCCCGGAGCGGACCACGTCGGCGAGGTCCGCGGTCCGGAAGGACGGACGTCCGGAAACGAGAGCCAGACTCTCGAGCACGTTGGTCTTCCCCTGTCCGTTGGCGCCCACGAGGAGATTCATGCGCGGGTGAAAGCCGTGGCGGGACGGGGTGAGGTTACGAAAGGCCTCGACCGTGAGGGTTCCGATCTCCACGTGTCGCCGCGCACCCCCTCAGACGCGCATCGGCATCACGACGTAGAGGTAGCTCTTCAGTCCCGGCACCGGCTCCGCGGGACGCCCCTGGCACTGGGACCCCTCGTCCTTGACGAAGAGGTGGACCTTGTCGGTCTCGCACGCCTCGAGGAACTGCTCGAGGTACCTCGAGTTGAGGCGGAGGGTGATGAGGTCGGCGTCGTACTCGGCGGCGATCTCCTGATCGCCGTCCCCGACGTCCTGGCTCTCGGAGGAGACGACGAGCGCCCCTTCCTTGAACGTGAGGCTCACCGCCTTGAGACGGTCTCCCGAGAGGAGCGAGATCCGGCGGACCGCGCTGAGCAGCTCGTCGCGGACGACGGTCGCCCTCTTCGTGTTGTCCTTGCTGATGACCTTTTCGTAGTCGGGGAAGCGCCGGTCGTCGAGCTTCGAGTAGATGCGACGCCGTCCGACGGTGAAGCCGATGTGGTTGGTTCCCCGGACGATCGTGACCGGCGTCTCGTCGTCGGCGTCGAGACGCGAGATTTCGTCGAGGACCTTCTTCGAGACGAGAATCGCCTCGAAGCCGGCTTCGGCGGTGGCGTCCTCCACTTCGATGAGGGCGAGGCGGTGGCCGTCGGTGGCCGCCATCTCGAGACCGCCGTCCTTGGGCTTGAGGAGCGCTCCCTGAAGCTGCAGGCGGATCTCTTCCGTCGATACGGCGAAGCGGACCTTTTCCACCATCCGGCGCAGGGCGCCGAACTTCAGGGCAAGCGTCGGTCCACCGGCCGCTTCGGGGCGCGTCGGGAAGTCGGTCGCCGGGAGACCGTTGAGACGAATCCGGAGCTTCGGCTCCTTGCAGTCGATCTGGACGTGGTGGTTCTCGAGAACGCGCAGCCGCACCTCGGCGGCCGGCGGCAGGTCGCGCACGACGTCGAAGAGGCGTCGCGCCGGCACCGTGACGGCACCGCCCGTCTTGAGCGAGAGCGACTCTATCTCCGACACGAACGTGGTGTCGAGGTCCGTCGCCGTGAGCGTGAGTGTCTGGTCCCGCGCCTCGAGGAGAACGTTCGAGAGGATCTGATGGGGCGTTCGCCGCTCCACCACACCCTGCATCAAGCTCATCTCTCGGGCCAGCGTTGCTGCCGGAAGTGTCAGCTCCACATCCCCTCCAACATTCTCTTAAATGATAACACCGTAAGAGTTACAGAAGTAGAAGAAGGGCGGCCGCGGGACTGTGGGAAGGCCCCGGAAAGGGTGGGTACGAGAGGGTTTGAGGGTTCCTCGAGGGTGTGGAGTTCGACCGTCGGGGCTGTGCAGAACGGGGGAGACGGTCAGGACCAGGGGGAGGGGCGACGGTGATCGCACAGGAGTCGCACGGGCGATTTCACCGGAATTGCGCGACGAGCGCGGCGACCTCCCGGTCGAAATCGGGGTCCTCTTCCCTTCTGGTCGTGATCTTCCGAATGGAGTGGAGGGCGGTCGTGTGGTGCTTGTCGCCGAAGAGACGGCCGATCTCCGGAAGGGAGAGGCCGATCGATTCCTTCAGGACGTACATGGCGACCTGTCGAGGGAAGACGATCGCTTCCCTTTTCGTCTTGGCCCGCAGCTCGGCGGGCTTGAGTCCGTAGTGGGTTGCGACGGCCTTGAGGATCTCGGCCGGTGACGTCTTCTGGGATTCGTCGGGAAGGATTCCGCGGAGGGCTTCCTGGGCGAGGTCCCTGCTGATCGGCTCTCCCCGCATGGAGGAGACGAGGACCACCCGGTTGAAGTAGCTCTCCAGCTCCCGGACGTGGGTCTTGATCTTGCCGGCGAGGAAGTAGGCGGTGTCGTCGTCGAGCTCGACCTGGGCGATCTCGGCCTTGTGGCGGAGGATGGCGACCTTCGTCTCGAAGTCGGGGGGCTGGATGTCGACGACGAGCCCCCCTTCGAAGCGGCTCTTCATCCGGTCGGTGAGCCCGGGGATGTCCCTGGGGAGGACGTCGGACGTGAACGCGATCTGGCTTCCGATGGAGTAGAGGGCGTTGAAGGTCTGGAAGAGCTCGTCTTCGGTGGTGGCCTTGCCGGCCAGGAACTGCACGTCGTCGAAGAGAAGGACGTCCGCGTTGAGAAGGCGCGCCCGGACCTGGTCCATCCTGTTGAACCGGATGCCGGTGACGACTTCCTTCACGAACGTCTCGGAGTAGACGTAGAGGATCCGCTCCCCCGGCCGCCGGGAGAGCCGGCGATGGCCGATCGCCTGCATGAGGTGGGTCTTCCCGAGGCCGGTGGGGCCGCAGATGAAGAGGGGGTTGTACCGGTGGGAGGTCTGGTCGGCGACGTGGAGTGCGGCGGCGTGCGCGAGCTGGTTCGAGGTGCCGATGACGAAGTGCTCGAACGTGTAGAGCGGATTGAGATCACCGACCTTGGCTCGCGCCGGAGCCAGCGGACGTGCGGGAGAGACGGTGGCCCTGTAGTCGTCCTGGCCTTCCAGGACGAAGCGGATCTCGCGCGTGCCGATGCCGGCGAGGCGCGCCGCTTCACCGATCTGGTCGCCGTATTCGCGCGGGATGTAGTCGATGAAGAGGGGGCTGCCGATGAGGACATAGACGGCGTCGGTCGTCTCGAGCTTCTGCCTCGTTCCTCGGAACCAGGTATCGAAGTCGCGCTCGTCCACCCGGGACTTCAAGTGTTCGAGAATTTTCTCCCAGGAGGTCGGTTTGTCCACGGCATCTCCACCGAAGTGAGAAAAGATCACCGCTCGGCGGAGCGGAGGGGGATGCTAGCACGCGGCCGAAGGGACTTCGGCCGGAGGATGGAGCCCCGGCAGGGGGGAGGATCGGAGGCGAATCCGGGGCGGCGAGGTTGACAGGCGCCGTCGACTCCCGGAGAATCCGCCGCTCGCGCTCCCCGCAGCGGGAGAGGTGGTGTCATGAAAAGAACCTTCCAGCCCAACAATCGCCGCCGCCACAAGACGCACGGTTTTCTCGTCCGGATGAGGACGAAGAACGGCCGCGCCGTCCTTGCCCGCCGGCGGGCCAAGGGTCGGAAGCGTCTCACCGTCTGAGGCGCCCGAGGAAACCGCCTTCGCAGGCGGGCCCTTTGCTCCGATGCTCTCCGAAACCAGCGGGCCGGGCTGCGAGCCTCCTGCGACCCGGAAGACGGAGTCGTTCGGGAGGAACCGCAGGGTCCTCCGTCGGTCCGACTACCTCGCGACGTATTCCAGCGGGCGACGCTTCGTCGGCCGCTGGCTCGTTTTTTTCGTGAAACCCTCGCTCGGGCCGGGCGCGCGGCTCGGAGTGACGATCACGAAAAAGACCGGATCGGCCGTCGTCCGGAACCACCTTCGCCGGAGGCTTCGAGAGCTCTTCCGGCGCAGCGGTGGGTTTCGGGTCTCCGTCGACCTCGTCGTCAACGTGAGGCCCGGGGCGGAGAGAGCGGATTTCTCCGAGCTTTCGCGCGATTTCGAGAAGCTCTCCGCGCGCGTCGCTGCCGGAGGTCCGGGGTGACGGGTCAGAAGGAGGGCGGGCCTGGCGTCGGCGCCCGCTCGGCGGCGGAGCTTCTCTCGCTCTACAAGCGGTTCGTCTCGCCTCTTCTCCCGCCGGCCTGCCGTTTCCAGCCGACCTGTTCGGAGTACGCTCGCGAGTCTATTCTCCGCCACGGCCTCGTGAGAGGGGCCTGGCTTTCGATAAAGCGCCTTGCCCGTTGTCACCCGTTCCACTCGGGCGGGTTCGACCCGGTCCCCTGACCCGTCTTCGAGGAGCTTCCATTGGATTCGAAACGTCTCGCCGTGGCATTCGGCCTTTCGGCCGCCATCCTGATCCTCTGGACCCTGGTTTTTCCTCCGCCCAAGCCGGCGCCGCGGGCTGCGACGCCGCCCAGGCCGACGGTCGCCGCCACGGAAGTCCCGGCGACGCCGACGGTCGCGGCGGGGGTCGTGGGAACGCCGGGGCCGGTGGCCGCCGCCGTCGTGGCGCCGGTCGTGGCGTCCGAGGCCCGCGAGGTGACGCTGAAGAACTCGGTCCTCACCGTGAAGCTCTCCAACCGGGGGGGCGAGGTCGTTTCGGCGGAGCTTTCGAAGTTCCGGGGCGCCGACGAGAAGACGGCTCTGGATCTCGTCCGCAAGGACGCCCCCTTTGCCGGGCGGACCGTCGTCTACGACTCCCCGAAGGATCCCTTCCTGGCGCGGGCGGCGTCCGCCCTGCACGAGACGACGGTCGAGGAGGGAAACGGGGAGACGGTCGTTCGTTTCCGGTACCGCGAGGCGGACGGCCAGGGAGTCGTCCGGACGTACACCTTCGGTAGCGACTATCGGCTCGGGCTGGAGGTGGTGCGCGAGGGGGGCAACGGCGATCGGCCGATCGGGGTCGTCCTCGGCCCCGGGATCGGCAACCCGTCAGCGGCCGAGCTCGAGAACCGTTACACGAAGCCGGGTTCGAGCGTCACGCTCTCGGCGAGCCGTTCGGTGACCAGGCACGCGAAAGATGACCTGAAGGAGCCCGTGGCCGTCGGTTCCGGGCTCGTGGCCGCCGGGCTCGAGGATGTCTACTTCGTCTCGGCGTTTCTGCCCGGAGCCTCGGAGAACGTGACTCTTCGGCCTGTTGCGCTTCTCATGCCTGCGGCTCCGGCTGCGGGCGGGGTCCCCGCCGTCGCCGCCACGCCGCTGGCGGAAACCGAGGTCGTTCTCTCGGGTTCGGGAACGGTGAAGGCGGGCCTCTACTTCGGACCGAAGGACATCGACACGCTTCGCGCCGTACGTCCCGGGATGGAGAAGCTGATCGACTACGGCTGGTTCGCGATCATCGTCTCGCCGCTCCTCTGGCTCCTGAAGCAGTTCCACGCGGCGATCCCGAACTGGGGCGTCGCGATCATCCTCGCGACCCTCGTCATCAAGGTGCTCCTCTTCCCGCTGACCTGGAAGCAGCTCGTCTCGATGAAGAAGATGAGCGCCCTGCAGCCCAAGATCGAGGCGATCCGCCTGAAGTGGACGCCGAAGCTGAAGAGCGATCCGGAAGCCCGGGTGAAGATGAACGAGGAGACGATGGCCCTCTACCGGACGGAGAAGGTGAATCCGGCCGGCGGGTGCCTCCCCCTCCTCCTGCAGATGCCGATCCTGATCGCCTTCTACAACCTCCTCAGTCACGCCATCGACCTGAGGCACGCTCCGTTCGCCCTCTGGATCCAGGACCTCTCGGCCAAGGATCCGTACTACGTGACCCCGATCCTGATGACCCTGACGATGTGGCTGCAGCAGCAGATGATGCCGGCCACCGGCGACGCGATGACGAAGAGGGTCATGGGTTTTCTGCCCCTCGTGATGGGTTTCATGTTCAAGGACATGCCGTCCGGTCTCGTCCTCTACTGGCTCGTGCAGAACGTCCTCTCCATCGCCCAGCAGCTGCTTCTCGAGCGGTACACGGATCTCGGGATGAGGCCGAAGGTGAAGAAGGCTTGAGGAAGGCGCCGGGCGGCGGGACGGAGGGGCCAAAACGATGGCTCCTCTCGTCGGGGATGCGGCGGGCGACGGTGACGTCCTCGTCGCCCGTGCGACTCCCGCCGGCGCCGGCGCTCTCGCGATCGTCCGGCTGACGGGCCCGGCCGGGGTCACCCTGGCCGTGGCGAGGCGCGTGGCGCCTCGGATTCCGGGCCATCCCGTCGCGCGGCGGGCCTATCTCTCCCCTTTCGTCGACGAGGACGGGGGCGTCGTGGACGAGGGGCTCGTGCTCTGGTTCGAGTCCCCCGCGTCGTCGACCGGAGAGGAGGTCGTCGAGCTGCAGGCGCACGGCTCGCCGGCCGTCGTCGAGGCGCTCGTCTCCTCCGCCGTGGCGCGGGGAGCCCGGCGCGCCCGCCCCGGGGAGTTCACGAGGCGGGCGCTGGCGAACGGAAAGATCGACCTTTTGCGCGCGGAAGGGATCGGCCTTCTGGCCGCGGCGGCGAGCCGGGGCGAGGCGCGTCGCGCCCTGGGGCTCGTCCGGGGAGAGCTCTCGGGCCGGGTCCACGGCGCTCAGGGAGGAGCTCCTCGAGGCCCTCGTGGAGCTGGAGGCGCGGCTGGATTTTGCCGAGGATGTCGAGGATATCGAGGGGGTCGAGGGCAGCCGAGAGGCGGTCGTGCTGGCCCGGATCGTCTCCTGTCGGGCGTCGCTCTCTGAGCTCGGCGCGGCGACCGGTGCGGGGCGCTGTGGCGAGGGGGCTGCGACCGTGGTCATCGTGGGGGCTCCGAACGCCGGAAAGTCGACCCTTTTCAACGCTCTTCTCGGCGAGGACAGGGCGCTGGTGACCGACGTGGCGGGGACGACCCGCGACGCCGTCGCCGAGTTCTTCGAGGTCGGTGGGGAGAGGGTTCGCCTGGTGGATACCGCGGGACTCCGGAAGACGACGGAGCTCGTCGAACGTCTCGGGGTGGAGGCGGCGGGGCGTGCCGCGGCCGGCGCCGACCTTCTCCTGTCCGTGCGGGACGGTTGCGGCGAACGGCCGTCGCCGGAGGATCTTCCGGCCGGGGTGCCGATGCTCCTTCTGGCGACGAAAGCCGACCTGCCCGGGAGAATCCGCGAGGGCGAGCTACGGGTCAGCGCCCGGACCGGCGAGGGGTTGTCCGCCCTGCGGGAGGAGATCGGAGTGCGGCTGAGGTCCGTCGAGGGTTCGGGGGAGTTCGTGGCGCTCCCGCGGCAACGCGAAGCGTTGGGGCGCGCCGCAGCCGCGCTCGACGGCATCGGACCCCGGACGCCGGGCGAGGTGGCGGCGGCGGGGATTCGGGAAAGCCTGCAGGCCCTCGGAGAGATCACGGGGGAGACGGCGACGGAGGAGCTCCTCGACAGGATCTTCTCCACGTTCTGCGTGGGGAAGTGACATGGCGCTGCGCTGGGACGTCGTCGTGGTGGGGGGCGGTCACGCGGGGGCGGAGGCGGCGTGGGCGTCGGCCCGGCTCGGTTGCCGAACGCTTCTCCTGACCCGGGATTCGGGCACGATCGGCCGGATGAGCTGCAATCCCGCGGTGGGCGGGCTCGCGAAGGGCCAGGCCGTCCGGGAGATCGACGCTCTCGGCGGGCTCATGGGCTGGGCGGCGGATCGGACCGGAATCCAGTTCAAGCTCCTGAACGCGTCCCGGGGTCCGGCGGTCCAGGGGCTCCGGTGCCAGTCGGACAAGGGGGCCTACGCGGCGGAGGTGGCCGGGCGGCTCGCCTCCCAGCCGAACCTCGAGGTGAGGGAGGGGGTCGTCGCCGGTTTCGTGGTGACGGCCGGAACCTTCTCGGGGCTTCGGCTCGAGGGGGGCGAGGTGCTCGGCTGCGCCGCGGCCGTCGTCACGAGCGGGACGTTTCTGAGGGGTCTGATTCACGTCGGGGCCGAACGGCAGAGCGCCGGGCGCTGGGGCGAGGCGCCGTGCGCTTTTCTTTCGGAGGCGCTCTCGGGGCTGGGCCTGCGGGTCGGGCGGATGAAGACAGGGACGCCGCCGCGTGTCGCCGCAAAATCCGTCGAGTGGCGGAATACGGTTCGGTCTCGTGGAGATGCGAATCCCCGGGCCTTCTCTTTCCGCAGCCGGAGCGAGATCTTTCCGCGGCTTCGACAGGTGGACTGCTTCCTGACGCATACGACGGAGCGGACGCACGAGATCATCCGGCGCAATCTCGACCGGTCGCCTCTCTATTCCGGCGTCATCCGCGGTCGTGGCCCTCGGTACTGCCCGTCCATCGAGGACAAGGTCGTTCGCTTCGCGGAAAGGGACCGTCATCAGGTCTTTCTCGAGCCGGAGGGACTGGAGACCGACTGGACCTATCTGAGCGGGCTTTCGATGTCTCTTCCGGCGGAGGTTCAGGAAGAGGTCGTCCGGAGCATTCCCGGGCTGGAGCAGGCGGAGATCCTCCGGCCGGCCTACGCGGTGGAGTACGACGTCGTCTTCCCCGAGCAGCTGGACGACACCCTCGGCGTGCGCTGCCTTCCCGGTCTCTTCCTCGCCGGGCAGGTGAACGGGACCTCTGGTTACGAGGAAGCTGCCGGCCAGGGACTTGTGGCGGGAGTGAACGCGGCCATCGTGGCGAAGGGTCGCGAGAGCGCGCCCTTCACGCTGGGCCGGCACGAGGCGTACATCGGGGTGATGATCGACGATCTGGTGACGCTCGGCGCCGAAGAGCCCTACCGTCTGCTTTCCTCCCGGGCCGAGCATCGGCTTCTGCTGGGTGGGGACACGGCGTACGCCCGGCTCACGGCGAAGGGCTTGGCCTACGGGCTCCTGTCCGAAGGGGAGGCCGCGCCGATTCTGGAGCGGGAGGAGCGGCAGGCGAGAGCGCGAGGGGCGGTCGGGGGCTCGAGAGTCCTGCCCGATCGGGCGACGCTCGTCGAGCTCGCCGCGCTCGGAGTCGGACTGTCGGAGGAGACGACGGCGGCAGGGATTCTCCGGCGGCCGGACGCCCCGGCTTCGATTCGGGGCTGGCTGGAGAGTCGGCTTCCGGGTCCGCTCGGCAGCCTGGATGACGAAGAATGGGAGCGTCTCGTGAACGAGGTCCGGTACGAGGGCTTCCTCAGAAGGGAGCTCGAAGTGATCGAAAGGGTGCGGCGCGCCGGGGATCGCCCGGTTCCGTCCCGCTTCCAGTACGCGGGGATCCCGGGACTCTCGGCGGAGGCGGCCGAGAAGCTGGAGCGGCACCGTCCGCGGACGCTGGGACAGGCGGGCCGGATCGCCGGCGTGACCCCGGCGGCGGTGACTCTCCTTCTGGCCCGGCTCGTCTCGGGGGAGCGGCGGGCTTCGTCGTGAGCGAGCTGGAGGATCTGGTTCGTCGGGAGCTCTCCGCGAGGGGCCTGGTCGTGGCGCTCCCGTTTGCTTCGGGCCTGGCCGCGTTCCTCGGGATCCTGCTCCGGGCGAACGAGGGGATGAACCTCATTTCGCGGCGGGAGGCGGTCCCGGAGGTTCTCGTCGGGCGGCACCTTCTCGAAGCGCTGGAGGCTCTCCCCTTGCTGCCGAGTCCCGGGGGGCGCCGGTTCCGGCTTCTGGACATCGGCTCCGGAGGAGGATTCCCGGCGATTCCGCTCCTTCTGGCACGGCCCGACCTCGACGGGGTCCTCGTGGAATCGATCGGAAAGAAGTCCCGGTTCCTGGAGGAGGCTCTTCGGGTGCTTGGATTGACGGCCCGGGTGGTGAACGCTAGATTCCCCGGCCCCGCACTCGAGCTGATGAGGAAACTCCCTCCCTGCGATCTCCTGACGAGTCGCGCCGTCGCCGGCGCCGGAGAGCTCGCGCGTGCGGCTCGTCCCGTGCTGGCTCCGGGGGCTGTTGCTCTCTTCTGGACGACGGAGCCGCTGCTCGAGGATCTCCGGCGGGCGCTGCCGGCGGCTCGGGTGAGTTTCCGGCTGAGCCCCGGGGCGGACCGGCGCGGTGTCGCGCAGGTAGAGTGTTTCACGTGAAACATCAGGTGTTTGCGAACGAGAAGCGGGGTCCGGTAGCGGCGGGATCCGGGGGCGGCCACGGCGCCGTCCTCGCCCGTCTCGAAAACATCCTCGAAGCGGACCGGCGCGACGGCGCGCAGGTGGAGTGTTTCACGTGAAACGTTTGGCAGTTGCGAACCAGAAGGGGGGCGTGGGGAAGACGACGACGGCGATCAGCCTCGCCGCCGCTCTCGCGATCCTCGAGAAGAGGGTCCTCCTCGTCGACTTCGACCCGCAGGGGAACACGACCGGCGGCCTCGGCATCGACAAGGGAGAGCTCGAGAGAACGGTCTACGACTGGATCCTCGGGAACGCCGCCTGGAGCGAGGCCGCCCGCCCGACCGGTCTCCCGCTGCTGACTCTCATGCCGGCCTCCCGCGAGCTCGTCGGGGCGGAGATCGAGCTCGTGAACGTGGAGAAGCGGGAGTACCTTCTCGCCGGTAAGCTCGATGCCCTCGAAGGAGAGTTCGACTACGTCCTCGTCGACTGCCCGCCGTCCCTCGGGCTCCTAACGCTGAACGCGCTCACGGCCGTCGACGGAGTCATCGTCCCGATCCAGTGCGAGTACTACGCGCTGGAAGGGGTCTCCGAGCTCGTCTCGACGATAGAGAAGGTTCGCGAGAACCTGAATCCCCGCCTCGGGATCGCCGGGGTCGTCGCGACGATGTGGGACGAGCGTCTGAACCTCTCCCGCCAGGTTCTGGAGGAGATCCGCCGACACTTCGGCGAGGCCTTCCTCGAGCCGGCCGTTCCCAGGAACGTCCGACTCGGGGAGGCCCCGTCGTTCGGGAAACCGATCTTCCTGTACGACGTTCGCTCCCGCGGCGCCGAGGCGTACCTCGCCATCGCGCGAGAGCTCCTCCGTCGAGACCTCGCTGCCGAAGCTGGAGGAAGAGCGTGACGAAGCGACCGGCCCTGGGGAAAGGCCTCTCCGCCCTCATCCCGACCGCCCGCCCCGGAATGCCGGAAAGCCGCGCCGGAGCCTCCGTCCTGATGGTCGACCTCGAGCACCTGGAGGCGAACCGCCAGCAGCCGCGCCACCGGTTCGACGACGACGGTCTCGAAGAGCTGGCCCGTTCCATCAAGGAGACCGGGGTCCTCCAGCCCATCCTCGTCACGCGAGACGCGGACCGTTTTCGGATCCTCGCGGGAGAGCGCCGGGTCCGGGCCGCCCGGCTCGCCGGGCTGACCCGGGTTCCCGTCCTCGTCAAGGAGGGGCTCGAAGACCGGGACCACCTCCTCATCGCCCTCATCGAGAACATCCAGCGCCGGGACCTGACGGCGATGGAAGAAGCGGACTCGTACTCGCACCTCAAGGAAAAGTTCGGGATGACCCAGGACGAGATCGCCGAGAGGGTGGGGAAGGACCGGACGACGGTCGCGAACGCGATGCGCCTCCTGAAGCTCCCGGCGGAGATCCGGGCCCAGGTGGAAGACGGGCTCCTGTCGGCCGGGCACGCCCGGACGCTTCTCTCCCTTCCGTCGGCCGCGGACCAGGAGACCCTCGCGCGGGAGTTCCTGCGTCGCGGCCTCTCCGTCCGGGGCGCCGAGGCGAGAGTCCAGGAGTTCCTGGAGGGGGCCCCCGCGCGGAAGACCGCCGCCGCCGAGAGCGATCCGGACACCCGCGACGCGGAACAGCGTCTCCAGCGGGCGCTTGGGACGAAGGTCGAGATCCGGCGCCGGAAGAAGGGGGGAGAGGTCCGCCTCTCCTTCTACTCGGAGGAGCAGCTCATCGGGCTCTTCGAACGGCTCGTCGGAGGCGGCGGATGATCGGCGGGAAGAAGGGGCGCGGCACCCTGAACGGGTTCCTCGATCGGGGAGCCCGCTTCGAGGGGACCCTCTTCTTCGAGGATACGTTCCGGATCGACGGCGTTCTCAAGGGGAAGGTCGTCACGAAGAACGAGCTCATCATCGGGGACGGCGCGGCAATCGACGCCGAGATCCACGTTGGCCGCCTTTCGGTGTCCGGCACGGTCAAGGGCGTCATCTATGCGCGGGAGCGGGTCGAAGTCCACGCCGGGGCGCGCCTGCACGCGGAGATCCACACGCCCTCCCTGTTCGTCGAGGACGGGGCCGTCATCCTGGGGCCGGTCGAGACCGGCCCCCAGGTCGGCCGGGCGCCGGGCGCGGCCTCGGATCCGGCGATCCCGGTCGTTCCCTCGTCCAACCCCGCCGGGAAAGGGTGATTCAGCCGGGACGCGACCCGAAAGCCGTACCGAGAACGGCGTGCGGAATCGTCGTCTCCCGGTCCGGCTCCAGCCCGAGCTCGAGCGCCAGCGCCTCCGCCACGTCTTCGGCCTGGTCCAGGCTGCCGAGGTCGATCGACGTCTCGAGCTGCCGCTCGGCGGAGGCTCCGGGAAGATTCAATCCGCACGGTGGATGGAAAACGGCGCCGTCCGTCGCCCAGGCGAATCCGTAGGTCCGGCAGGTGATCGGCCGCTCCTCGTAGATCCGGCAGCGACCCGAGGGAAGCTCGAGCATCGGGCACGCTCGGTCTGCGACGACAGCGAAGTAGTCATCGTCGGCCTCTTCGCTCCTCTCGGGGTCGAGCAGTCCGCTCGCCGCGTCGCCGGGAAACGCGTCCGCGGTTCCTTCGACGATGCGCCGTGCTCTCCGGAGCACGTCGTCGCGGTCCGGGCCGGAAAGCCGCGCCACGCCCTCTCGAACGAGCATCGCCTCCGGAATGGAGATGTCGAAGAGACCGACGCAGCAGCCGAAGCAGCCGGCGCGACACGCCACCTCTCCCGGAACCGTCCGTTCCGCCGACCGGTCCCAGGCGGCGCTCGCGACCCGGAAAGCCTTTTTTAAACGATCGATCTGTTTCGCGTCCGTCATCCCGTCGGCTCCCTCTCCGAAACATCCTAGCCCGGGCGGAGGAACCCGGCGTTGACCGGCTCGCCCCCTCTGTGGCATAAAGACCGTCCCCGTGCGGACTTCCAGCTCGCGGTGCGCCCGGGGGCGGACCACTTAGCGCACCCTGAGAGCGGAACGAGCGATGCAACTGCCCGACCTCTCCCTGTTTCTCGTAGTCATCATCTTCTGGGCCACCTACATGGTCCTGAGGAAGTTCCTCCTGGCCCCGCTCGGCGCCGTCCTGGCTGCCCGCGAGCGCCAGGTCGATTCCGCGCGCGCGGCGTCGGAAGCGGCGCTCGAGAAGCAGCGCGAAGCCGCGTTCGACCTCGACCGCCGCCTCACCGAGGCTCGCAGGGAGGCGCTCGCTCACCGCGAGGCCGTCCGGGCCGAGGCCGGGGAACGCCGCCAGGCGCTTCTCGAGGAGGCGCGCGAGAAGTCGCGCGCCCTCGCCGGGGAGGCTCAGGCCAGCCTCGAACGCGAGGTGGTCGCGGCTCGCCAGCAGCTCGGCGCGGAGGCGAAGGTCATCGCCGCCGAGATCGCCACCTACGCCCTCGGAAGAAAGGTGGCCTGATGGTGGCCTCGCGGATCGCGCTCCTCCTCTCGGAAGGAGCGGAAGGCCCCGCCACCTTCCTCGGCCTGCCGTACCCCTTCTGGCAGACGCTCAACTTTCTCGGCTTCATCGCCCTCGTCGTCTGGCTCCTGCGAAAGCCGCTCGTCCAGTTCTTCGAGACCCGCCGCCAGCAGGTTGCCGAGACGCTCCGCAAGGCCGAGGAAGACCGGGACCGCGCCCAGGCCGTCGCGAAGGAAGTCGGCGAGCGTCTCGTCCTGATCGAGGCGGAGATCGAAGCCCTTCGCGTCCACGCGCGCGAGCAAGCCGAAGCGGAGCAGAAGGAAATCGCCGCCCGCGCCGTCGAGGAAGCCGAGCGCGTTGCCGTTCGGGCCCGCGCCGAGCTCGACGCGAGGGTCCGTTCGGCGAAGAACGAGCTCACGACCTACGCCGCCAATCTCGCCGTCGAGCTCGCCCGGGAGCTCGTCGTGAAGAACGTGACGCCCGACGACGAGAAGAGACTCGTCGCCGAAGGCGTCAGGAGCCTCGGAGGAGAGGCCCGATGAAGGACGCCGGTTCCAGCTTTGCCCGGCCCTACGTCGACGCCCTCTTCGAGGTCGCCGGCACGCCCGACGCCGTCGAGTCCCTCCTCGAGCCGCTCGACGCCGTCTCCCGCGCCATCGCAGGCTCCGAGGAGCTCCAGGCCTTCCTCAGGAACCCCGCGATCGGACGAAAAGAGAAGCGCGCGCTCGTCGAGTCCCTCGCCCTCTCCGCGGCCGCTCCAGAGCTCGCGGCGCGGCTCCTCAGGGCGCTCCTCGACCGGGGTCGCCTGCTGAGAGTCGAGGCCGTTCTGGGCGCGATCCGCACGCGGCTCGACCGCGAGCGGGGCATCGTCGAGGCGACGGTCCGGACCGCCGCGCCCCTCGGCGCGGACGCGGAAAAGGGGATCCGCGAAGCCCTCGAGGCGCGCGTGGGGACCCGCGTCCGCCTCCGCACCGAACTCGATCCCTCGCTCCTGTCGGGCTTCGTCGTCCGGCTCGCCAGCGAGGTTTTCGACGCCTCCCTTTCGCGCCGCCTCGAGCGGGCGCGGAAGGCCCTGGAGAGCGCCTCCGGGGCCGCGTGATCCCTTGATCGACAGACGGCAAGGAAAAGAGACGCCCGTATGACCGACATCAGCGCACGCGAAATCACGCAGCTCATCAAGGCGCAGCTCGCCGGGCTCGACCGGGGCATCGACACCGCCGAGGTCGGGACCGTCTCCTCCGTTGGCGACGGCATCGCCCGCGTCTACGGCCTCGAGAAGGTCATGGCGGGCGAGCTCCTCGAGTTCCCGAACGACGTCTTCGGCCTCGCCCTGAACCTCGAAGAGGAGGACGTCGGCTGCGTCCTGATGGGCGACACGTCGAAGATCCGCGAGGGGCACGAGGTCCGCCGGACGAAGCGGATCATCTCCGTCCCGGTCGGCCCCGCGGTCATCGGCCGCGTCGTCGACCCGCTCGGCCAGCCGCTGGACGGCAAGGGGCCGATCGAGGCGGCGGAGTTCTACCCGAACGAGCGGATCGCGCCCGGCGTCGTCCAGCGGCAGCCCGTCAAGGAGCCGATGCAGACCGGGCTCAAGGCGATCGACGCGATGATCCCGATCGGCCGCGGCCAGCGCGAGCTGATCATCGGCGACCGCCAGACGGGGAAGACCTCCGTCGCGCTCGACGCGATCATCAACCAGAAGGGGAAGGGCGTCGTCTGCATCTACGTCGCGATCGGGCAGAAGAGCTCGACCGTCGCGCAGGTCGTCCAGACGCTCGAGGCCCACGGCGCGATGGAGCACACGATCATCGTCGCCGCGAGCGCCTCCGACCCGGCGCCGCTCCAGTACATCGCCCCCTACGCCGGCTGCGCGATGGGCGAGTACTTCCAGTTCACCGGCAAGGACGGCAAGCCGGCGAGCAAGGACAACCCCGGGGGCCACGTCCTCGTCATCTACGACGACCTCTCCAAGCAGGCCGCTTCGTACCGCGAGATCTCGCTCCTCCTCCGCCGCCCTCCGGGCCGCGAGGCGTACCCGGGCGACGTCTTCTACCTCCACAGCCGCCTCCTCGAGCGCGCTTCCAAGCTGAACGACGAGCTCGGCGGCGGGTCGCTGACCGCCCTCCCGATCATCGAGACCCAGGCCAACGACGTCTCCGCCTACATCCCGACGAACGTCATCTCGATCACCGACGGGCAGATCTTCCTCGAGTCGGACCTCTTCTACGCGGGCCAGCGGCCGGCCATCAACGTCGGCATCTCGGTCTCCCGAGTCGGCGGCTCCGCGCAGGTTCGCGCGATGCGGACGGTCTCCGGCACGCTCCGCCTCGACCTCGCGCAGTACCGCGAGCTCGCGGCCTTCGCCCAGTTCGGGTCCGACCTCGACAAGGCGACCCAGAGCCAGCTGAACCGCGGCAAACGCCTCACCGAGATCCTCAAGCAGAACGTCTTCGTCCCGATGGACGTCGCCCTCCAGGTCGCCTCGGTCTTCGCCGGGACGAAGGGCTTCCTCGACGACCTGCGCGTCGAGGCGGTCCTGCCGTTCGAGAAGACCCTCCACAGGTACCTCACCTCGGAGAGGGTCCCCCTCCTCGACGACGTCCGCACCGCCAAGAAGATGACGAAGGAGCTCGAGGACGGCCTCGCGGCCGCCGTGGCGGAGGCCAAGAAGCTCTACCTCGCGGACAACCCGAGCGCGAAGGTCTGACGCCGGAGGCGCCATGCCGAACCTGATCGACATCCGGCGGCGGATCCGCAGCGTCAAGTCGACGCAGCAGATCACGAAGGCGATGAAGATGGTCGCCGCGTCGAAGCTCCGCCGGTCACAGGAGCGGGTCATCGCCGCGCGCCCCTACGCCGCGACGCTCGGGGCGACGCTCGCCTCCGTCGCGGGACGCCTTCCGGCCCGGGAGGACGGCTCCCCGGCGCACCCGCTCCTGGCCCAGAGGCCGGAAAAGAGGGTCGTCCTCGTCGTGGTCACGGGCGACAAGGGCCTCTGCGGCGCCTTCAACACGAACGTGAACCGCGCCGCGGGCGCCTTCGTCCGCGAGAAGAAGGCCGCCGGCGCCGAGGTCTCCCTCGTCACGCTCGGCCGCAAGTCGACCGACTTCTGGAAGCGCCGCACCCTTCCGATCCTGGACGCGCGCCCCGGCCTCTTCCAGCGCTTCGGGTACGACACGGCCGCCGAGATCGCCCGCTCCCTCTCGGCCCGCTTCACCGCAGGCGAGGTCGACGCGGTCTACGTCGTCTACAACGAGTTCAAGAGCGTCATCTCGCAGATCGTGAGCGTCAAGCGGCTCCTCGCGATCGAGCTCGGCGAGCTCGGGGCGAGCACGGGCGGGGCCGACTACATCTTCGAGCCGGGGCCCGACGTCATCCTCGGCCGGCTCCTCCCCCGGCACGTCGAGTTCCAGCTCTTCCGGTACCTCCTCGAGTCGAACGCGGCCGAGAACGCGGCCCGGATGACGGCGATGGAATCCGCGACGAAGAACGCGGGCGAGATGATCGACTCGCTCACCCTCACCTACAACCGGGCGCGCCAGGCGAAGATCACGAAGGAGCTCATCGAGATCGTCTCCGGCGCCGAGGCGCTGAAGTGAGCCCATTGAGCCGCCCCGCCTCCCCGTCCCACACGTGCTCCCGGCCCCGCCGGCCGCAGAGGTAGAACATGGCCATCGAAGGCAAAGTCGTCCAGGTCATCGGCGCCACCGTCGACGTGGAGTTCCCGGGCGGGCATCTGCCGTCCATCCTGAACGCCGTCCACATCTCCGATCCGGACGGCCTCTCCACCATCCCGATCGACCTGGTGACCGAGGTGGCCCAGCACCTGGGCGAGAACCGGGTCCGGTGCATCTCGATGAAGCCGGCGGACGGCCTCGTCCGGGGGATGAAGGCGGTCGACCTCGGCCAGCCGATCTCCGTCCCGGTCGGCCCCGAGACGCTCGGGCGGATCCTGAACGTCATCGGCGAGCCCGTCGACGGTCTCGGGCCTGTCAACACGAAGGAGCGGTGGCCGATCCACCGGCACCCGCCCGCCTACGACGAGCAGAAGACCTCCGTCGAGATGTTCGAGACGGGGATCAAGGTCATCGACCTCCTCGAGCCCTACACGAAGGGGGGCAAGACGGGCCTCTTCGGCGGCGCGGGCGTCGGCAAGACGGTCCTCATCCAGGAGCTCATCAACAACGTCGCCAAGGCCGCCGGCGGCTACTCGGTCTTCGCGGGTGTCGGCGAGCGGACCCGCGAGGGGAACGACCTCTGGCTCGAGATGACCGAGTCGGGAGTCATCGACCCGCACGACTGGAAGAAGTCCAAGTGCTCGCTCATCTACGGGCAGATGACCGAGCCCCCGGGCGCCCGGCTCCGCGTCGGCCTCACCGGCCTGACGGTCGCCGAGTGGTTCCGCGACACGGAAGGGAAGGACGTCCTCCTCTTCATCGACAACATCTTCCGCTTCACGCAGGCGGGCTCGGAGGTCTCGGCCCTTCTCGGGCGCATGCCCTCCGCCGTCGGCTACCAGCCCAACCTCGCGACCGAGATGGGCGAGCTGCAGGAACGGATCACGTCGACGAAGAAGGGCTCGATCACGTCGGTCCAGGCGATCTACGTTCCCGCCGACGACCTGACCGACCCGGCCCCGGCCACCGCCTTCGCGCACCTCGACGCCACGACCGTCCTCTCGCGGCAGATCGCCGAGCTCGGCATCTACCCGGCGGTCGACCCGCTCGCCTCCACGTCGAAGATCCTCTCCCCGATGACGGTCGGAGAGGAGCACTACGCCGTGGCGCGCCAGGTCCAGCAGATCCTCCAGAAGTACAAGGACCTGCAGGACATCATCGCGATCCTCGGCATCGACGAGCTCTCCGAGGACGACAAGCTCGTCGTCGCGCGCGCCCGGAAGATCCAGCGCTTCCTCTCCCAGCCGTTCCACGTCGCCGAGCAGTTCACGGGCCTGCCCGGCAAGTACGTCAAGATCGCCGACACCATCCGCTCGTTCAAGGAGATCGTCGAGGGCAAGCACGACGAGGTCCCCGAGCAGGCCTTCCTGCTGCAGGGAACGATCGAAGACGTCCTCGATCGTTACGAGAGGATGAAGAAGGCGGGCGAGGCCTGAGGCCGTGTCGGAAACGGGTCGCCTCACCCTGACGGTCGTCACCCCGGAGCGGTCCGTGGTCGACCGCGTCTCGTGCGAATCCGTGTCCCTTCCCGGAGAGCTCGGCGAGCTCGGGATCCTCCCGGGCCACACGCCGCTCGTCGCGCTCCTCGGCGTCGGCCGCGTCTCCTTTACGGACGGCGGAAAGAAGACCTCCGTCGCGGTTCGCGGAGGGTTCGTCGAGGTGGCGGGCGACGCCGTCCGCGTCCTCGCCGACCTCGCCGCCGAGAAGGACGCGATCGACGCCTCGGAAGCGCGCCAGGCCCGGGGCGACGGCGAGGCGCATCGCCTGACCGTCGTCGGGCAGGAGCAGCTCGACGTGGTGAATGCGGACGTCGCCTTCGCCGAGGCGAAGCTCGCCGTCGCGCAGGGAAGCTGAGCCGATGGCGGACGAGAAGGACGACGCAGCCGCCGGCGGGAAGGTCCACGAAGCCTTTGCCGCGGTTCGCCGCGACCTCGACGGCCGGCTCGGCGTCGAGGAGCAGGCCGCCGTCGAGCGTCTCCGCGACGCGGCGGCGGGGGGCGACGCCCTCCGCGCCCGCGAGGAGATGGCCACCGTCAGGGAACGGCACGGCTGGCTCTACGAGGAGCTCGTGAAGCACCCGAGCCTGGCGGCCGTCATCGACGAGCTGGCTCTCTGGGGTTTCTGAAGCCTGAAGCGACCGGTCCGGCGCCAACCCCGTATCATCCTGTCGGCTTGAGCGAAGAGACCGACCGAGACCCCTGGTACGCGAGCTGGTTCGGCGAGGAGTACCTCGCCCTCTACCCCGACAGGGACGACCTCGAGGCGCAGCGGCAGGCCCAGTTCGTCTATGGTCTTCTCGGCCCCTATGCCGCGAAGGGTCGCGGCGGGATTCTCGACCTCGCCTGCGGAACCGGCCGGCACGCCGTCGTCCTTTCCCGTCACGGGACGCCGGTCACGGGTCTCGACCTCTCCGCCACGCTGCTCGCCCGCGCCAGGGCCCGGCAGGCCGATCCCGCCCCCGGGTTCGTGCGCGCCGACATGCGACGGCTCCCGTTCGCCCGCGCGTCCTTCGGTGCGGTCGTCAACTTCTTCACCTCCTTCGGCTACTTCGACGCCGCGGCGGACGACGTCCGGGTCGTCGGCGAGATCAGCCGGGTCCTCGCCCCGGGAGGCGCCTTCCTCTCCGACGTCTTCAACGCCTCGCGCGTCCTGTCGACTCTCGTCTCGCGGGAGGAGAAGACGGTCGCGGGGGAGCGCGTGTCGATCCGGCGCCGCTACGACGCGACGACGCGCCGGATCGAGAAGGAGATCACGATGGGAACCGGCGCGACGGCGCGCACGTTCCGGGAGCGGGTTCGAGTCTACCTGCGCGACGAGCTCGAGGCGCTGCACGGCGACGCCCGCCTTCGTGTCACCGCGGCCTTCGGCGACTTCGACGGCTCCCCGTACGACGTGCGCCGGTCTCCCGGCTCATCCTTCCTCGCCGTCTCGGGAGGGCGCGGTGACGGTTCCGCCCGAGCGCTTCCCCGGCATCCCGCTCCTCGCTGGGGCACGCGACCGGCGAGCCTGACGTGACCCGGTTCCTGGGGAAAGGGCCTCCCTGGCGGCGATCGCCTCGCGCGAAGAGAGAGTCCTCAAAGCGTTCACTCCCCGTCCCGGCGCCGCCCCGGCTCTCGCCGCGCTCGCCGCCGGCCGCCGCGCCGGGGTCTTCACCGGGCAGCAGGTCGGCCTCCTGACGGGGCCGCTCCTCGTGGCGGTCAAGGCGCTCGCAGCGGTGAAGATCGCCGAGGCTCTGGCCCCCCTCGGAACGGACCTGTCTCCCGTCTTCTGGTGCGCCTCGGAGGACCACGACCTCGTCGAGGTGACGAGAGTCCCCCTTCCCGGGCCCGACGGCGTGGAGGAGGCCGGCCCCGATCCGGAGCCTCTGGCGAGGAACCGAAGGCCGGTCGGCGCGCTCCCGGTGGAGGTCGACGTCGCGGCCCTTCTCGAGCGGGCCCGGGCCGGCGCGGGCTCGCAGGCCGACGAGGAGAGCCTCGACGCGCTGCGCGCGGCGCACGCGGGGAAGTCCTACGCGGGAGCCTTCGTCGCCTCGCTTTCCTGGCTCCTCGCCGAGCCGTCTCTCCTCTTCGCCGACGCGGCGCGTCCGGAGGAGAAGCCCGTTCTCGTGCCGCTCGCCGTCCGGCTCGTCCGCGAGCGGGCCGAGGTGAGCAGGCTCCTCGCCTCGCGCGCCACGGAGCTGGCGGCGGCGGGCCACCCGCCGCAGGTCGTCTCGGAGGCGGGCGCGCTGCCCCTCTTCGCCCTCGTCGGCGGCGAGCGCCTCCTCCTTCGCGAGCGGGACGGCGGCCTCGAGCTGAAGGGGCAGGGCGGAGAGCGGCTCGACGCGGAGGAGATCGTCGATCGCTTCCAGTCGGGAGAATGGCTCCCGTCGTTCTCGGCCCTCTCGCGGCCGCTCTCCACCTCGACCCTCTATCCCGTGGCCGCGACGGTCCTCGGCCCGGCGGAGCTCGCCTACTGGGCCCAGATGCTGCCGCTCTTCGACTGGGCCGGGCTCGTCCCGCCGGTCCTCGTGGCGCGGCCGATGGCCGCGCCCGTCAGCGCCTCCGGAGCGCCGGGCCCTCGAGCAGCTCGGCCTCGGCCTCGCGGACCTCTTCGCCGGCAGCGACGCCCTCCTCGCGGGCGGGCGGCGCAGTCCGCGAAGCGGCCCTTCTCGCCGAGCTCACGGCGATACGCGACGGAGCCCTCGCCTCCCTGGCCCACCTGGGCCCGCGCCTCACGGCCGTGGAGGCCGGGCTCGGAAAGCCCCTCGAGGCGACCCGGGAGAACCTCCGTTTCGCCCTCGACAAGCTCCTCGAACGAACCCGCGCGGCGGCCGGCCGCGCGAACGAAGCCGAAGCCCGGCAGGTTCGGCGCCTCGCCACGGCACTCGCGCCGGGGCCGTCCCGCCGAACGCGTCTACGGCCCGCTTCCGTGGCTCCTGAGGTACGGACGCGCGGGCCTCGTCGGGCCCTTGAGGGAGCAGCTCCGCTGGGACGTGGCGGGCCTGCAGGAGATCCTGCTGTGAGCGATGGGGAAACGGTCGAGATCCTGGCGGTCGGGGGCGCATCCCGACGACGTCGAGCTGGGGTGCGGCGGGACGCTCGCCCTCCTTTCCCGGCGCGGGCGGCGCATCGGGATCCTCGACCTGACGCGCGGCGAGGCGGGGACGCGGGGAACTCCCGAGACCCGCGCCACCGAAGCGGCCGAATCGGCCCGGATCCTCGGGGCGCTCTTCCGCGACGGCCTCGACCTCGGAGACGGAAACCTCAGAACCGACCGGGCCGCCGAGCTGGAGGTCATCGACGTCATCCGGCGCCGCCGGCCGCGCCTCGTCTTCGCGCCCCTCGCGGTCGATCGCCACCCGGACCACGTGCGGGCCTCCCGCCTCGTCACCGACGCCGCCTTCTACGCGGGCCTCAGAACCCTGGAGACGGGGCGCGCGCCGCACCGCCCCCAGCAGGTCGTCTACTACCCCTCCACGTTCCTCGCCGAGCCGACCTTCCTCGTCGACGTCACGGAGGTCCTCCAGGTCAAGCTCGCCGCGGTCCGGGCGTTCAAGAGCCAGTTCTTCGATCCGGCGTCGACGGAGCCGGCAACCTTCATCTCCTCGCCCGAGTTCCTGGACGGCGTCACGGCGCGGGCGCGCGCCTTCGGGCGTCTCGCCAACGCGGGCGCGGCGGAGGGGTTCGTGTCGCCGAGGCCCCCGCTCCTGGCCGACCCGCTTGCCGCCTTCGACGGTTTCGAGACGGGGTACTGAGCCGGTGAAGATCGGCATCGCCTGCTACCCGACCTTCGGCGGCTCCGGGGTCGTCGCGACCGAGCTCGGGCACGAGCTCGCCATCCGCGGGCACGACGTCCACTTCATCAGCTACGCGCTGCCGTCGCGCCTGAACCTCTTCGCGGAGCGGGTCTCGTACCACGAGGTCACGGTCCCGACCTACCCCCTCTTCAACTACCCGCCCTACGACCTCGCCCTCGCCACGCGCATCGTCGACGTCGCCCTTCACGAGGGGCTCGACATCATCCACGCGCACTACGCGCTTCCGCACGCCATCTCGGCCCACCTCGCCCAGGAGATGCTCCTGCCGCGGCGCCTCGCCGTCGTCACGACGCTCCACGGGACCGACGTGACGATCGTCGGGCAGGACCGCTCCTACCTCCCGATCACCCGCTTCGGCATCGAGAGGTCCGACGCCGTCACCGCCGTCTCCGAGTACCTCGCCCGGGTGACGCGCGAGGTCTTCGCCCCGGCCAAGGAGCTCGACGTCGTCCCGAACTTCGTCGACCCCGTCCGGTGGAAGCCGGACCACGGCCAGCGTGGCGCGACCTGCTTCGCCAGGGGTGGGGAGCGGCTCCTCCTCCACGTCTCGAACTTCCGGCCCGTCAAGCGGGTCAACGACGTCGTCGAGATCTTCGATCGCATTCGGCGGGAGGTGCCGAGCCGCCTCCTGATGATCGGCGACGGGCCCGACCGCCCGGCGGCCGAAGAGCTCTGCCGCACGAAGGGGATCGCGGGGCTCGTCCACTTTCTCGGGAACACCCCGGCGGTCCAGGAGGTCATGCCGGCGGCGGACCTCTACGTCCTGACGACCGACATGGAGTCGTTCGGGCTTTCCGCTCTCGAGGCGCAGGCCTGCGGCGTTCCCGTCCTGGGCTACCGCGCCGGCGGACTTCCCGAGGTCGTCGAGAACGGCACGACCGGGTTCCTTCGGGAGGTGGGAGACCTCGCGGGGCTGGCGGCCGACGGAATCGCCCTCCTGAAGGACGAAAAGTCGTGGAACGAGGCCTCCCGCGCGGCGCGGCGGCGCCGTTCCCGGTTCGCCGCCGACGCCATCGTCGGCCGCTACCTCGAGATCTACGAGAGGGTCCTGGCGGATCCGGCAGGCGGCGCGGGGAGCTGATGGCGGCCGGGGGGCGCAAACGCCGCCCGAAACCCGGCGCGGGCGACGGCGGCGAGCTCGGGCGGCGTCGCCCCGAGACGGGCCAGCCGCCGGTACTCGCCGAGGAGCGTCGTTCCGAACAGACCGGGGTCGTCGGTCGCGAGCGTGACGGTCACTCCGGCGCGCAGCAGGGCGAGGACGGGACTCCGGGGAAACGGGAAGGCGCCGGTAGCGTCGTTCGAGGTGAGGCAGACGTCGAGCGCGACCCCGGCGCGGGCGAGGCGCCTCACGAGCGCCGGGTCGGCGGCGGCCCCGACGCCGTGGGCGATCCTGCGGGGCTTCAGCCAGCGAAGGGCGTCGGCGACGGAATCGGGGCCTCCCACCTCCCCGGCGTGGACGACGGACGCCAGTCCGAGCCGGGGAAGGCGCCGGTAGACCGGCGCGAAGTCGCGCGCGGGAACGGCCAGCTCGTCTCCGCCGAGGCCGAATCCGACGGCCCGCGGCCAGGGGTGCCGGGCGTGGAGGTCGAGGACGCGATGCGCCGCGTCGGGTCCGAAGTGCCGGACGGCGTCGAGAAGGACCCGGATCCGCCCATGCCCCAGCCGCTCGTGCCGGGCGAAGACCGCCTCGACCGCGTCCCGGACGGCAAGCCAGTCGAGCCCGAGCCGGTCGACGATGGCGGGGGAGACGTAGACCTCGGCGTAGACGATCCGCTCGCGGCGAAGGCGGTCCGTCAGGTCCCGGGCCAGGAGAGCGAAGTCCGAAGGGGAGCGCAGCAGGCGGCAGACGTCGCGGTAGAGGGAGAGAAAGCCGGGAAGGCCGTCGAACCGGCGGCGGGCGCGAACGGCGGCGAGGTCGGGAAAGAGGGGCGAGCCGGCCGCCCGCGCGAGGCGGACGAGGGTCACGGGGCGGACCGACCCCTCGAGGTGGAGGTGGAGCTCGGCCTTCGGCCGGACGCGGAGAGCTCCGAGGACCTCGGCGGCGTTCACGCGGGCCCATCCTACGGGACAAACCGCCGGGACGTCTTCAGCCTCGTCCCCTCCGAACGTCTCTGGCTGCGGGCCGCGGCCTTCGGGCTCGACCTGATCTGCCTCGCCGGCGGACCCCTCCTCGTCGCGACCGTCCTCGTCTTTCTCGTCGTCCTCTTCGCGGCGGAGCCGCCCGTGGGCCTCCCGAAGGTCTTTCGGGCCGCCCAGCTCCTTTTCGTGACCCTCTTCCTCCTCCGGGATTCGCGGGGGGCGAGCCCGGGCAAGCTCCTCCTGGGCCTCTCGGTCGTGAGGCCGGGGGGCGGGCGGGTGCGCCCTCTCGATTCGGTCCTCCGGAATCTCCCGCTCCTCGTCCCGGGCCTGAACCTTCTCGAAGCGGTCGCCGTCGTCCAGCGGCCCGACTCGCGGAGGCTCGGGGACCGCCTCGCCGGAACCACGGTCGGCGAATCGTGATCGCCGCGAAACTTTCCCCGCCCCTCGTCCGTTTCTGCTGGTGGAGGCCGCTCATGGACCGATCCCGCCTGAATCCCCGCCTCGTCGCACCTCTCGCCGTCCTTACGCTTCTCGCGGTGGCCCTCTCGGGCGTCGCCCAGGCGGGGCAAGCCCTCGAGGAGAAGTTCGAAAAGACCTACTCCGGCACGGGGGTCGATCGCGTCCGGCTCCAGAACGTGAACGGCCCGGTCCGGATCGGCACGTGGGAGAACCCCCAGATCCGGGTCTCGGCCGTCAAGCGGGCCAAGGGCTCCGGGGCCGAGGAGGCTCTCGCAGAGACGCAGATCCGGGTGACGAAGCAGGGGACGACCCTCGACGTCGAGACGATCCTGCCCAAGGAGAACCGGACCTGGGGGATCTTCAACTGGGGGAATCGAACCGGGGCCGAGGTCGCCTACGAGCTCCTGCTGCCCGCCGGGCTCGCGGTCGACGTGGAAACGGTCAACGGCCGGGTATCGGCCGAGGGGCGGACCGCCGCCCTCGTCCTGAATACGGTGAACGGCTCCGTTCGCGTCGACGCCCAGGCCGCGCCGGTGAGCGTGAACACGGTGAACGGCTCCGTCGAGGTCACCTTCGCCGGACCGCTCCAGGCCGCCGACCTCGAGACGGTAAACGGCTCGGTGACGGTTTCCTGCAACCGCGACTCCTCCTTCCGCTTCGACCTGCAGACGGTCAATGGAAAGATCCGTTCCGACTTCCCCGAGGTCTCGGTCGAAGGGAAGTGGGGCCGAAGGGCAGCCCGGGGCGATCGGACGGCAAGGGCCGCCTGGCCGTCGAGACGGTCAACGGCGAGGTCCGGTCGTCGCGCTCGAGCCGCCGGACGCTGAAGCGGCCCCCCGATGGGCGGGCGGCTGGACGGGGCCAGACCGAGGAAGAGGAACGGAGCCGGAAGGGGAGCCAGGCTTCATCGTCCCGTCGTCCCGCCGGGGCCCGCTGCGGTGCGGGCTCCGCAGCCGGCTGCGATCGCGACCCGCTCGTCCTCGCTGCGGCCGGGCGGGGCCCGCGCGATCTCCGCTTCCTCACGACACGCAGAACGATCCCCGCCCGGTCCTGCACTCGAGCAGGCCCCGGCTCAAGGGCGGCTCGCGGACGCCGCCCACCCGCGGCCGGGCCGGCATCCCAGATCCGCCTTCGGCGCCGGCCGGCCCCCCCCACCCCCCCGGCGCCCCCCGCCACCCCCCCCGCCCACCGGCGTCGTTTTCACGGGACTCCGCCTTTCGGTCATACGGGCCGCGGGAGGTTCAGCTCCTCGTGTCTTGCGGGCCGCGGGCCTGGCGAGCTGAAACCGACATTCTCCTGGCGAAAGGGCGGGTGCTCGCGTTCGGACGCAGGCCCGGGCCAATCTCGTGGTGCGGGGCTGCGAGGGGGCCTGATGCGGTCGACGGCCTCCCTCTCGCGGCTCCCTCCAAAGAGGAAGGCCCGCCTTGCGGCGGGCCTTCTCGTTCCTGATAAGTGGTGCCCTGGGCCAGACTCGAACTGGCACGGATTGCTCCACACGCCCCTCAAACGTGCGCGTCTACCAATTCCGCCACCAGGGCACGGAGGCGAGGGAGGGAGATAATACCGATCCGCGGCGAGGAAGCAAGCCTCGAAACGGATCGGATGAAAACTACTTCTGCGCGGGGACCGCGGGAGCCGGGGCGGGAGCGCTGGTGGCGGGCGCCGGGGCCGCAGCCGCGGGGGCCACGGGGACGCTGTTCGCCGGGGCCGGAGCGGCCGGTACGGCCGGGGGCGCTCTTGGCCGGCGGCTGGGTGCCGAGCTGCTGGAGCACCGAAGACTTCGGTCGCGCCTGCAGCAGCGAGATCGCGACGGCCAGGACGGAGAACGCGACGAACGACCACGTCGTCACCTTCTCGAGGACCGTCGTCGCGCCGCGCGCGCCGAAGGTCGTCTGCGAGGAGGAGGCGCCGAAGGCGCTCGCGACGTCCGCCCCTTTTCCCTGCTGGAGGAGAACCACCAGGATGAGGAAGACGCAGACGATGATGTAGATCGGGACGAGGACGTAAATCATTCAGAGTCTCCGGCCCGCCGCCCGGAGGCGAAACGGGCCGATGAGGATAACCCACCGGCCCGTAAAGGCCAATATCGGCGAGGATCAGCCGCCGGCCGCGACCGCGAGGGCGGCGAAGTCGGCCGGGACGAGGGAGGCGCCGCCGACGAGCCCGCCGTCGATCTCGTCCCGGGAGAAGAGGTCCTTCGCATTCGCCGGGGTGACGGAGCCGCCGTAGAGGATCCGGACTCCGCCTGCGGACTGGGAGCCGAACCGGTCCGCGAGCCGGGCGCGGAGGAAGGCGTGCGCGTCGACTGCCATCTCGGGGGTCGCGGCCCGACCGGTCCCGATCGCCCAGACGGGCTCGTACGCCAGGACGAAGCCGGGCGGGAGGGCGTCGCCGAAGAGGTCGAGCGCCGCCATCTGCGCCGCCAGGACGGCTTCCGTTCGCCCGCCGTCGCGCTCCTCGAGCGTCTCCCCGACGCAGTAGACCGGCGCGAGGCCGGCGTCGGCGAGGCGCTTCATCTTCCGCGAGAAGTCGGCCTCGGTCTCCTTCCGGTCCCGCCGGCGCTCGCTGTGCCCGACGAGGGCCATTGCCACGCCGAGGTCGGTCAGCATCGCGACGGAGACCTCGCCGGTGAAGGCCCCCTTCGGCTCGACGTGGACATCCTGCGCCGCCAGCTTCACCCGGGTCGGGGCAAGGTGCCGCCCCACCCGCTCGAGGGCCGGAAAGGCGGGCGCGATCGCGAGATCGACCCCTTCGGGCAGGCCCGGGAGGCGCGAGAGGAAGTCGTCGCAGAACGCGGCGGCCTCCGACGGGGTCTTGTTCATCTTCCAGTTGGCGACGACGAGGGGCGTGCGGGCGGACTTCATCGGGGGCCTTTCTTGACGGGGCCGATGCGGCTCCGGGGTCTTTCGGCGGAGAGCGGCTAGAGGAGGACTTCGACGCCCGGCAGCTTCTTTCCGCTGATGAGGTCGAGCGATGCGCCCCCGCCGGTGGAGACGTGGGAGATCTTCGGGCCGAGCCCGGCCTCGTTGATCGCCTCGACGCTCTCGCCGCCGCCGACGACGGTGAAGGCGCCCGAATCGGCCATGAGCTGGGCGACCCCGCGCGTCCCGGCGTCGAACGGTTTCGTCTCGAAGACCCCCATCGGGCCGTTCCAGAAGATCGTCTTCGCCCCCTTCGTCATCCTCGCGAACATCTCGAGCGTCTTCGGGCCGATGTCGAAGGCCGCCTCGTTCGCCGGAATCTCGTTCATCGCGACGACGTGGGCCTTCGCGGCGTCCGCCAGCGACGGGGCGACGAGGAAGTCGGACGGGAGAACGAGGTTCACGCCCCGCTCCTTGCAGCGGTCGATCACCTTCCTGGCGATCGGAACGCCTTCGGGTTCCAGCAGCGACTTCCCGATGCCGAGGCCGAGGGCGACGACGAAGTGGTTCGCCATCCCGCCGCCGACCAGGAGCGTGTCGGCCCGTTCGACGAGGGCCTCCAGCGCGGCGATCTTCCCGAGGATCTTGGCGCCGCCGAGGATTCCGACGAAGGGCCGGTCGATCGAGTCGACGACCTTGTCGAGCGCCGTCAGCTCCTTCTCCATGAGAAGTCCGACGCCCCGGGCGTCCGGAGCGAAGTCGGCGGCCATTCCCGCGGTCGAGGCGTGCGCGCGGTGCGCCGTGCCGAAGGCGTCGTTCACGTAGACCTCGGCGAGCGAGGCGAGGCTCTTGGCGAAGGCGGGGTCGTTCCCCTCCTCCCCCGCGTGGAAGCGCGTGTTCTCGAGGAGGAGGACTCCTCCGTCGACGAGGGCCTTCGCGGCGGTCTCGGCGACCTCGCCGATGCAGTCGGCGGAGAAGGCGACCGGGGCTCCGAGAAGCTCCTCGAGCTTCTTCGCCACCGGGGCGAGCGAGTACTTCGGGTCGGGCGTCCCTTTCGCCTTGCCCAGGTGCGAGGCGAGGATGAGCCTCGCCCCCTTCTCGCGGGCGAGCCGGATCGTCGGCAGGGCCTCCGTGATCCGCGTGTCGTCCTTGACGACGCCGTCCTTGATCGGGACGTTGAAGTCGACGCGGAGGAAGACGCGGCGGCCGGAGAGCGTGAGGTCTCGGATGCTGCGGGGAAGAGTGGCCATCGGAAGACTCCTCGGGTCCGTCGTGTTGGGGTGGAACCGGGACGGACCGGCACCTCGTGGCGAAGAACGATTCTATAGTCGGCGCGTGAAGACCACGCCCCTCGGAACCCGGGTCGTCCCCATTTCCGCCGCACCCGGCCGCCTCCGCGTCCTCGACCAGCGCCGGCTTCCCCGCGAAGAGGTGTGGATCGACTGCCTCTCGGCCGACGACGCGGTCGAAGCGATCCGGAGCCTCGCCGTTCGGGGAGCGCCCCTCATCGGGGTGGCCGCGGCGTGGGGCCTGGCGCTCGAGGCGCGCCGGCTCGCGGAGAGCGCCGGGAAGGAAGGAATCGAGGCCGCCTGGTCGGACGCCGCCTCGCGCGTTGCCGCGGCCCGGCCGACCGCTGTGAACCTCGTGGTCGCCGTCGAGCGGATGCGGACGGCCTTCCGCGACTCGGCGGGAAAGGCGCTGTTCTCCCGTGTCTCGCTCCTCGAGGCCGAGGCGGAGCGCTTCGAGGCTGAGGACCGGGCCGCCTGCGAGGCGATGAGCCGCCACGGCGCCCAGTGGCTGGTGGAGCGTCTCGGAGGAGAGGCGGGTGCCCCGGTGACGATCCTGACCCACTGCAACGCCGGCGCCCTCGCGACGGCCGGCGTCGGGACGGCGCTCGGAGTGATCCGGGCGCTCGCCGCCGGGCGCCCGGTGGCCGTCTTCGCCGACGAGACGCGCCCCTTCTGGCAGGGTGCGCGCCTGACCGCCTGGGAGCTCGCGAAGGACGGGATCGACGTGACGATCCTTCCGGACGTGGCGGCGGCATCGATCATCGCGTCGGGGCGGGTCTCGGCGGCGATCGTCGGGGCCGACCGGATCGCCGCGAACGGGGACGTCGCGAACAAGGTCGGCACCTACGGCGTCGCGCTCGCGTGCCGGGCGCACGGCGTGCCGTTCGTCGTGGCCGCCCCGCGGACGACGCTCGACCCCGCCTGCTCCTCCGGGGCGAAGATCCCGATCGAGTGGCGGGACGGGGCCGAGGTCCTCCTCCTCGACCCGTCGGGCGAGAACCCGTTCTCGGTCGCCCCGGCCGGCGTCGGGGCCCTCTATCCCGCCTTCGACGTCACCCCGGCCGCGCTCGTCGACGCCATCGTCACGGAGGCCGGCGTCTCGGTTCCCCCGCACGCCGGGGGGCTCGCGCGCCTCCTCGCCCTGCCGTGAGCCTCGTCCTCGGCCTCGAAAGCTCGTGCGACGAGACCTCCGTCGCCCTCCTTCGGGAGGACGGCGCCCTCGTCTCGTCCGTCGTCTCCTCGCAGATCGACATGCACCGCCGCTACGGCGGGGTCGTCCCGGAGATCGCGGCCCGGGCCCACCTGACGAACCTCCCGCCGCTCCTGGACGAGGCGTTCGAGCGGGCCGGCGCGCGGCTCGGCGACGTGGGCCTCGTCGTCGCGACGGCGGGGCCCGGCCTCGTCGGGGCGCTCCTCGTCGGCCTCGCGGAGGCGCGGGGAATCGCCCTCGGCCTCGGCGTCCCGTTCGTCCCGGGCCACCACATCGAGGGGCACGCCCTCTCCCCGTTCCTGGACCTCGACGGAGCCCCTGCGCGGGCGCTTCCGTCCCAATTCGCGGCCCTCGTCGTCTCGGGAGGGCATTCGCACGTCTACGCGTTCGCCCCGGAGGGGATCTCCCTCCTCGCCCGGACGCGGGACGACGCCGCCGGCGAGGCCTACGACAAGGTGGCGAAGATGGCGGGGCTCGGCTACCCCGGAGGGCCGGTCGTCGACCGCCTCGCCAGGACCGGCCGGGTCGTCGAGCCGTTCGCGCTGGCCCGCTTCAAGGGGGGCTCGCTCGACCTCTCCTTCTCGGGGCTGAAGACGGCCGTCCGCGACCGGCTCTCCGCGCTCGGCTTCTCGCCGAACACCGGGGTCGCCCTCCGGGGACCCGTCCTCGAGGAGGACGACGCCCCCGCGGCGCTCTGCGACCTGCTGGCCTCGTTCCAGGAGGCCGTGGTCGCGCAGATCGAGGATCGCCTCGGGCGCCTGCTCGAGGCAGCCCCCTTCCCGCTCCTGACCGTTTCGGGAGGCGTCGCGGCGAACTCCCTTCTGCGCGAGAGGCTCGCCGCCTGGGGCGTGCGCCGCGGGGTCGAGGTCCTCCTCGCCCCGCGGGCCCTCACGGCGGACAACGCCGCGATGGTCGCCTTCGCCGGTCTCCTCCGCCACCGGGCGGGGGTGCCGCACGAGGGGCTCACGGCGACGGCCCGTTCCCGGGCCTGAGGCCTGGCCGCTCGGAGAGCCGCCCCGATCGGCCGGCTCGCCGGGGGGCTGTGCGCCCCCCGGACCCCAGGTCGGCATCTCTAGAATAGAGGGTTCGGACGCCCGTCGTCCGACAGCAAATGCCCGAACCCTCCCGCATCCGCAACTTCTCGATCGTCGCCCACATCGACCACGGGAAGACGACCCTTTCCGACCGGATCCTCGAGATCACCGGGGCGCTGACCGCCCGCGAGATGCGCGAGCAGGTCCTCGACGACAACCCGATCGAGAAGGAGCGCGGCATCACGATCAAGGCCCGCGCGGTCTCGCTCAACTACAAGAGCGAGGACGGCCAGGCCTGGGTCCTCAACCTGATCGACACGCCCGGCCACGTCGACTTCACCTACGAGGTCTCCCGGTCGCTGGCGGCGTGCGAGGGGGCGGTCCTCGTCGTCGACGCGACGCAGGGGGTCGAGGCGCAGACGCTCGCGAACGCCTACCTCGCGATCCACGGCAACCTGACGATCATCCCCTGCATCAACAAGGTTGATCTCCCGAGCGCGGTTCCCGAGATGGCCCGCGAGCAGATCGAGGAGGTCATCGGGATCCCGGCGCAGCACGCCGTCCTCACGTCCGGAAAGGCCGGCACCGGCGTCCGCGAGCTCCTCGAGCAGATCATCCACGACATCCCGGCGCCGGAGGGCGACCGGGAAGGGCCGCTCCGCGCCCTGCTGTTCGACTCCTGGTTCGACGTCTACCGCGGCGTCACCTGCCTCGTCCGCGTCAAGGACGGCGCGATCCGCGCGGGAATGAAGGTGAAGATGCTCGGGATGGACCTCGTCTCGGAGGTCCAGGAAGTCGGCATCTTCACGCCGAAGCAGCAGGTCGTCTCCGAGCTGACGGTCGGGATGGTCGGCTACGTCATCGCCGGCATCAAGGACCTCCACTCGACGAAGATCGGCGACACGATGACGGAGTCCGAGCGGTCGGCGACGCAGGCGCTCCCCGGCTTCCTCGACGTCAAGCCGATGGTCTTCGCCTCGGTCTTCCCGACGGAGTCGGACGACTACGAGGACCTGCGCGACGCGATGGAGAAGCTCCGGCTGAACGACGCCTCCTTCACGTTCGAGCCCGAGTCGTCGACGGCCCTGGGGTTCGGCTTCCGCTGCGGCTACCTCGGGCTCCTCCACCTCGAGATCATCCAGGAGCGGCTGGAGCGCGAGTTCGACCTGTCGCTCATCACGACCGCCCCGTCGGTGCCTTACCGGATCACGACGACGCGCGGCGAGGTCCTCGAGATCTCGAACCCGGTGAAGCTCCCCGAGACCCAGCTCATCGACGTCATCGAGGAGCCGCGGATCCTGGCGACGATCATCACGAAGGACGAGTACCTCGGGGGGATCCTCGCGCTCTGCGAGGAGCGCCGCGGCCGGCAGGTCTCGCTCGAGTACGCCGGTACGCAGCGCGCCGTCCTGAAGTACGACCTCCCGCTGAACGAGGTCATCCTCGACTTCTACGACAAGCTCAAGTCGGTCTCCCGCGGCTACGCCTCGTTCGACTACCACCTGACCGGCTACGCCCCGGCGGACCTCGTCAAGCTCGACGTCCTGATCAACGGGGAGCCGGTCGACGCCCTCGCCTTCATCGTCCACCGCGACAAGTCGACGCCGAAGGCGCGCTCCCTCGTCGAGAAGATGAAGGAGATGATCCCGCCGCAGATGTTCGAGGTGATCATCCAGGCGGCGATCGGGGCGAAGATCCTCGCCCGGTCGACCGTGAGGGCCCTTCGGAAGAACGTCCTGGCCAAGTGCTACGGCGGCGACATCACGCGCAAGCGCAAGCTCCTCGAGAAGCAGAAGGAAGGGAAGAAGCGGATGAAGAAGGTCGGGCGCGTCGACCTCCCGCAGGAAGCCTTCCTGGCGGTCCTGAAGGTCGACTGAGGGCCGGGCCGTGGCACCTGCAGAGGGCGAAGGCGGCGCCGCGGCTCTTCCGTCTTCCCGGTCCCGGCGACGCCGGGTGTCGCTCCGGGAGTACGTCGAGGCGATGCTCGTCGCCGTCCTCTTCGCCTTCTTCGTCAAGGCGTTCCTCTTCGAGGCGTACCAGATTCCGAGCGGCTCGATGGAGCAGAACCTCCTCGTCGGCGACCACGTCGTCGTCGACAAGCTCGCCTGGGCTCCCCGAACGCTGCCCTGGGGGCCGCTCCTGCCGCGCCGGGAGATTCGCCGCGGCGACGTCGTCGTCTTCCGAGGGCCCGAGGAGCCTCTTCGCGACTTCATCAAGAGGGCGGTCGCCTTCGGCGGGGAGACGGTCGAGATCCGTGCCAAGCGCCTCCGGGTGGGCGGCGTCCCGGTAGACGAGCCCTACGTCGTTCACCGGGACCCGGCGCTCCTGACGGGGAGCTCGGTCCCCGCCTCCCTGCGCGGCCGCGACGAGCTGGGGCCGCAGCTCCTGCCGGACGGGACCTTCTTCGCCCTCGGCGACAACCGGGACGAGTCGAGGGATTCCCGGGTCTGGGGCCCCGTCGCGAGGCGCCTGGTCCGGGGGCGGGCGCTCTTCGTCTACTGGTCGGTCCGGCCACCGCCGGAAACGTTCGCGGGCCGGGGAGCCGTCGTGCGCCGGGCTCTCGACGGCGCGATACACTTTTTGTCGAGGACCCGCTGGGAGCGTACGCTGCATGTCGTCCGCTAGACCGGCCGGGCTGAAGGAAGCAGGAGGCTGAAAATGACCGTTCGGAACCGGGTCCGTGGCGAAGGCGCTTTCGGGACGATCTTCGGGATCGCCGTCGTCATCCTCGTGGGAATCGCGCTCTTCAAGGTCGTACCGCTGCACATCGCCGGGAACAAGGTCCTCGACGCGATGACCGAGCAGGCGAACTTTGCCGGCGTCAAGGCGCTCGAGAAGATCCAGTACGAGATCTTCGTCATCGCGCAGGAGGCCGGAACGCCGCTCCTGCTCCAGGACATCAAGATCAGGCGGCACGGGAACGACGTCATCGTCGAGGCGAAGTACATCCAGAAGGTCTCGGTCCTCGGCTACCAGTACACCTACGGCTTCGACAAGACCGTCCAGAAACCAGTGTTCTGATGCCCCGGGGGCTCCGGCGCGGATGAAGCGCGAGAAGACGCGCGAGGAGGAGACGGACGCCGGGGGCGTCCGTCTCGACGTGTTCCTCGACGTCGCCTGCATCTACCCGACCCGCACGCAGGCGAAGGACGCCTGCGAAGGGGGGAAGGTCGACCTCAACGGCTCGGCGGCGAAGCCGCACCGGGTCGTGAAACCGGGAGACACGCTCCAGGTCACCGTTCCGGGCCGGCGGCGAACCCTCGTCGTCAAGGCGGTCGCCGAGCACCACGTTCCGAAGGCCCAGGCCCGGACGCTCTACGAGGACACGACCCCCGAGCTGACTCCCGAGCAGGTCGAGGCGCGGCGGCTCGAGCGCCTCCTGGCGCCGAAGCGCGACGCCAGCGCCGGAAAGCTCTCGCGACGGGAGCGGGAAGACCGGGGCCGCCTTCGCGGCTATTGAGATGTTCCGGCTCTCCGCGCTCCTGCGCGGGGGAGGCCGTGTTCCGCGTCCTTCCCCGGGGGCCGGCGCGCCCGCACGCTAAGATGGCGCTCTTTTACCGATGAGAATTCTCCTCTACACGGGAAAGGGCGGGGTCGGAAAGACGACCGTCGCCGCCGCGACGGGGCTGACCCTCGCCGCCCGCGGGCTGAGGACGCTCGTCATGTCGGTCGACGCGGCCCACTCCCTCGCCGACGCCTTCGACCTCGACGGCCACCTCGCGGGAAAGCGGTGCGGCGTCCCGGTCGCCGTCGCCGCGAACCTCTGGATCCAGGAGGTCGACGTCACCGAGGAGATCGGGCGCCACTGGAAGGACATCTCCGGCTACATCTCGACCCTCCTCGCCGTCACGGGGGTCGAGGAGGTCCTGGCGGAGGAGCTCGCCATCTTCCCGGGGATGGAGGAGGTCTCGGCGCTCCTCTACGTCAACCGGTACGCGAAAGAGAACGCCTACGACGTCCTGATCCTCGACTGCGCGCCGACGGGAGAGTCGCTCCGCTTCGTCTCCCTCCCGCCGACGCTCGACTGGTACATGAAGAAGCTCTTCCGGATCGAGCGGTCGTTCCTGAAGGTCGCCCGCCCGGTGGCGGAGAAGATGACCGGCGTCCCTCTGCCGCCGGAGCGCTACTTCGACAACGTCCAGGCGCTGGCCGACAAGCTGGACGGCGTCGACGCCCTCCTGAAAGACCCGCAGATCACGACCGTGCGGCTCGTGACGAACGCCGAGAAGATCGTCCTGCGCGAGACCCAGCGCGCGTTCATGTACTTCGGCCTCTACGGCTTCACGGTCGACGCCGTCATCGTGAACCGGCTCCTTCCGGGCGCGCTCGAGGACCCCTTCTTCGACAAGTGGCGGAAGACGCAGGAGCTCTTCCTGGCGGAAGCGAAACGCTACTTCGACCCGGTGCCGATCTGGACCGTCCCGCTGAAGGACGACCAGGTCGTCGGTCTGGCCGACCTCGCGAGGCTCGGCGACGGCCTCTTCGCGGGGATCGACCCGGCCGCCTCGTTCCGGACCACCGCTCCGTACAGCTATCAGAAGAAGGCCGGGCACTACCTCCTGACGCTCGAGCTCCCCTTCGCCGAGCGCGAGGACGTCGAGCTGGCGGTCGCCTCGGGCGACCTGATCGTCACCCTCGGGAACTTCCGGCACCACATCCCCATTCCCCGGACGCTGTCCGGGCACGCCCCGACGAAGGCCAGGGTGGAGGCCGGGCGGCTGACGGTCCGCTTCGAGCGGGAGCGCGAGGAGGCCGAGAGTGGCTGAGCGCCGGGCGAAGGCGCCCCGGATCGAGCCGGACGGCCTCGAAGACGACTTCGGACCCGGGTTCGACCCGACCCCGGAGCCGCCGGAAGGCCCGAAGGGCCAGCCGGCCGACCGGGACGAGAGCCGCCACGACGCCGGCTTCGCGTCCGCCTTCGCCGGGATCCCGTGCGGCAAGGACGGCTGTCTCCTGAAGCCCGTCGGGGACCTCGTGGCCCGCTTCGCCTTCGAGCTCGCGCGGCGGGGGCACTCCGAGTCCGCCCAGCGGGCGACCACGTCGGGGGTCGAGCTCCTCCGCGCCCTGCGCGACTTCCTCGACGAGGAGATCGCCTTCCTCGAGCGGACGGCCGAGGCGCGCCAGAAGGCGGCCCGCTACACGAAGATCCGGGTCGAGTAGACCGGCTCGCTCCCGGAGGCTCTCAGCCGGAGAGCCCGGCCTCGATCTCCCGCGCGATCTCCCGCGCGGCCGCAACCGGGTCGGACGCGCCCGTGATCGGCCGCCCGATCACGAGAAAGTCGGCCCCCGCCCTCGCCGCGGAGCCGGGCGTGGCGATTCGCTTCTGGTCCGCGGCCGCGCTTCCCGCCGGCCGGATCCCGGGGACGACGAGAAGGAAACCCGGCCCGCAGGCCGCGCGGATCGCGACGATCTCCTCTGGCGAGCAGACGACGCCGTCCAGGCCCGACTCCTTCGCCAGGACGGCGAGGCGCAGCGCCGCCGTCCGGGGGGAGCCCTCGATGCCGACGTCGGCGAGGGCCGCGGCGTCGAGCGACGTCAGGATCGTCACGGCGATTACCTTCGGGACGGGCAGACCGGCCGCGACGGCGGCCTCCCGCGCCCTCTCCCCGGCGACGTGCATCATCTCGCGCCCCCCGCCGGCGTGGACGTTCAGGATCGAGGCCCCCGTCCGCGCGGCCGCGGCGGCCGCACCTCCGACCGTGTTCGGGATGTCGTGGAGCTTGAGATCGAGAAAGACGGGAGCGAGCGCGGCCACCTCGGTGACGAGGGCGGGGCCGTGGGAGCAGAACGCCTCGAGCCCGATCTTGAGGAGGCCCGCTTCGGGGCCGACGAGGTGCGCGAGCTGGAGGATCCGTTCCCTCTCCGAGGCGTCGAGGGCGACCGCGATCCGTTTCCGGCCGTCAGACATAGGTCTTCTCCGGGCGCGGCCGGGTCTTGAGCGTTCCGCTCAGGTCGGCGACGCGCGCCACGCCGTGCCGGTCGCACCAGTCCGCGAGCTCGCGGACGAGACGCCCGGAGACGCCCGGGTCGCGGAAGCTGGCGGTGCCGATCTGGACGGCGTTCGCCCCGGCGATCAGGAACTCGAGGACGTGCTCGACGGTCTCGATGCCGCCGATCCCGAAGATCGGGACACCCGGCAGCGCCTTGCGCACCTCCCAGACCATCCGGAGGGCGACGGGGCGGATAGCGGGGCCCGAAAGCCCGCCGGTCGTGAAGCCGATCTTCGGTTCGCGCGTCTCGACGTCGATCGAGAGGCCGACGAGGGTGTTGATGAGCGAGAGAACGTCCGCCCCGCCGTCGACGGCCGCCTTGGCCGCCGTCACGATGTCGGTGACGTTCGGCGAGAGCTTCACCACGAGCGGGAGACGCGTCGCGGGGCGGACGGCGGCCACGAGCGCGTGGAGGGCGGCCGGGTCGTTCCCGAAGACCATCCCCCCCTTCACGACGTTCGGGCAGGAGACGTTCAGCTCGACGGCGGCGACGCGCGGGTCGTCGCCGATCCGCTCGACGACGGCGCGGTACTCCGCCTCGGTGTCTCCCCAGACGTTCGCGAGGACCGTGGCCCCCTTCTCGTGCAGCTTCGGGAGCTTCTCGGAGAGGAACTCCTCGATGCCGACGTTCTGGAGGCCGATCGCGTTGAGCATCCCGGCGTCGGTCTCGCAGATCCGCGGCGGCGGGTTCCCGAGGCAGGGGCGCGCCGAAAGACCCTTCACCGAGATCGCCCCGAGGGAACCGAGGTCGACGAACCCGGCGAACTCGAGTCCGTACCCGAACGTTCCCGACGCGGTCGCGATGGGGTTCTTCAGCTGGAGGCGGCCGAGGTGGACGGAGAGGTCGACGGTCATCGGGCGCCTTCCCGGTGGGGGTGGGGGGACGAGAAACCCCCCCGCGAAAAGCCCCCCCCGCCCCGCCCCCCCCGCCCCCCCCCCCCCCCCCCCCCGGGGGCCCCCCCCGGGGGGCCCCCGGCCGACGGGGGGCACCGGTCACACGCGGCTCCAGTCGATGGCCGTCGGGGGGAGGCACGGCCCCTCGGTGCAGATCGTGTGGAAGCGGCCGTCGCGCCCCGGCAGGACGCAGCCGAGGCAGACGCCGAAGCCGCAGGCCATCTCCGATTCGAGCGCGAAGGAGCCCTCGATGCCCGCCTTGTCGAGAATGCCCGCCAGCGTCCGGAACATCGGCGTGGGGCCGCAGGCGTAGACCCTTCGATAGCTGGTCCCCGCCTCGAGCGCCGAACCGAGGATGTCGGTGACGCGCCCCTTCTTTCCGAGCGAACCGTCGTCCGTGGCGTAGCGGCAGCGGTGGGCGCCGAGGAAGCGCTCGAAGTCGGGGCGCTTGAGCACCTCGCTCTCGTTGCGGCCGCCGTAGAAGAGGTCGGCGGGGATCCCCCGTTCGGCGAGCCGCCGGGAGAGGAGGACGAGGGGCGCGAGGCCGATCCCTCCCGCCACGAGAGCGACCCGGTCGGGCTGTTTCAGGTCGTCGATCGGAAACGGGACCCCGAGCGGCCCGAGGACCGGGATCGGCGTCCCCTCCGCGAAACGCCCGAGCGCCTCCGTGCCGACCCCGACCGCTCTCACGACGAGCTCGAAGCCCGGGACGCCCGCGACCGTCGTCACGTCGGCGACGGAGAAGGCTCGGCGGAGGTAGGGCCTCAGGCCGTCGCCGGCCTGCACCATGACGAACTGCCCCGGCTTCGCGGCCGCGGCGATCGACCCGGCCTGCAGAAAGACGGAGAAATGGGCCGCGTCGTAGCGGACGGTGCGGAGGATGCGGAGGGCTTCGTTGACCACCATGCGGAAGACGGCGAGACTCGCGGTCGCGGATTATGAGCGAGGCCCTCCGCCGCAGCCACCCCGCCCTCCTCGGGGCGATCGCGGGCGTCGCCCTGGGGAACGTCCTTCTCGCCCTGAACCCGCACCTCCTCGCGCCCCTTCCCGTCCTCCGGCTGCTGGTGGGAGGAGGGCTCGCCGGCGCTCTCCTCTTCGCTCCGTTCGGCTGGTTCGTGAAGGAGCCGGGGGTGCCGTCGTCGGGGTTCTGGGGGGCATCGGCCCTTCTCCTCGTCCTCCTGGCCGCCTTCGCCGAGGAAGAGCGGCGGCTCCTCTACTTCTTCCTCGGAAACGACACCCGTCGCATCCTCGTCGGCGTCACGCTGGTCGGTGCCGCCTCGGCGCTCACCCTCCTCTGCGCCATTCGCAGCCGGCCCCGCGGCCGGGCCGCGGTCGCGGTCCTCCTCTGCCCCCTCCTCCTCCAGTCCGCCGTCCCCTTCCTCGGCCGCCGCGGCCCCGGCCGCTGGCCTCTCGCGGCGCCGCCGGCGATCCCGAGGACGGCGACGCGGAGCCTCCTCGTCGTCGGGCTCGAGGGGATCTCCTGGGAGCTCCTCTCCCGCGCCGTCTCCGAAGGGTCTCTTCCGGTCTTCGCCCGCCTCCTCGAGGAGGGCGCGGGAGGGCCGCTCGGCACGCTCTCCCCGAGCGACCGGTCGGCCCTCTGGACGACGGCGGCGAGCGGAAAGCTCCCGCGAAAGCACGGCGTCGTCTCCGGAAGCGGCCTCCAGACCCCTCTCGGCGTGCTGCGCCTCCTTCCCCGGCTCCCCGGCTTCGCGGGGCCGGTTCCCATCCCTTTCGCCCGATCCCTGCCCGGCAGCGCCCCCGGGAGGCGAAGCCTGGCGTTCTGGGAGGTCCTCGCCCAGCGCCGGCACGAGGCGGCCGTCCTCGGCTGGCCCGCGGTCGAGCCGGCGCGGGAGGGGCTCGTCTTCTGGGCCACGGAGGCCTTCTTCGGAGGCGAGGGGGGCGAGGGCTCCGCCCTCCCCGCGGACGTCGCCGTGCGCGCCCGGCTCCTCCTGCTCGGCCCGGAGAACCTCGACCGGCCGCTCGCCCGCGCCCTCGAGCCGGCGACGCTCCCCGAAGAGGAACGGCGGAAGGCGGGGGCGGCCAGAGGCGCCGCGCGCGACCTCGGCATCGTCGGCGCGACCCTCGCCGCGGTTCCGACGGGTCCCGGGAGCGTCTCGGCGTTCGTCCTTTCGGGCCTGGCCGGGCCGGCGCGCGCCTGGGGAGCGGCGGCCGAGCCGCGGCGATACTTCGGGCCCCTGCGCCACGACGCCGAGACCGCCGAGAAGGCGCTCCTGGCCTACTACCGGTTCCTCGACGACACGCTCGGCGACCTCCTCGAGAGGGAGGGGCGCGACAGGACCCTCTGCGTCTTCTCCCCGTCCGGCTTCGGCCCGGCGCCTCCCCTGACCGCTCTCGTCGACCTCCTCCGCGGGCGGGCCCCCGCGGCCTCGCCCGACGCGGGCGGCGATGGCTTCCTCGTCTTCTGGGGCTCCGGCATCCGCTCGAACGTGCGGCTCACGTCGGCCGACGTCGTCGACCTGGCGCCGACGTTCCTCGTCCTGGCGGGAGAACCGATCGCCCGGGACATGGACGGGCGCGTCCTGGCGGAAACGTTCGACGAACGCTTCACGCAGGGGACGAGCATTCCCGTCGTCACGACGTTCGAGCCCGAGGGGCCTCAGTGACGGAATCGGTCCGGCGGGTGGTGCTCGGCACGACTCTCCTGGCGTTGCTGACCCTCGGCGTCGCGCTCCGCCTCTTCCAGTGGAGAGAGGCGCCGCCCGGCCCCTGGATCGACGAAGCGCTCGCGCTCCGGGCCGCCCGGAGCGCGGCCGCGACCGGGGCGCCCCTCGTCGGAACGACGCCGCTGCAGCCGCCCGACGCCGGCTTCGTGAACTTCTGGGTCACCAACCTCGCGCTCCGGGCGATCTCGGCGATCGACCGGGGGGCGGGCGGGGGGATCGCCTCGGTCCGGGCGATCTCGATCGGCCCTTCTCTTCTCCTCCTTCTCGGGGCGGCCGCCCTCGCCGCCCAGGCTTCGCTGGGGCGACCGCTGCCGCTCCTGTCGGCGTGCGCTCTCCTGTCGACCTCCTCCTGGCTCCTCTCGACGGGTCGATGGGGGTGGCTCGCGGTGATGACGTCGGGGATCGCCGTCCTCGCGACGGCCGCCGCGCTCCGGGCGGGCCACCGCTTCTCCCGTGGGTGGGCGGCCACGGCGGGAGGGCTGCTCGGCCTCTCGGCGTGGGGCTACCCGGCCGCCTGGGCGCTCGTGCCCCTTCCGTTTCTCGTCCTGGCCGGGGCGTGGCGCCGCGACCGCGCCGAGGGGACGGGGCCGCGCCTCTTCCCCGTCGCGGTCGCCGGGCTCGCCGGATGGCTCCTCGTGACGGCGCCGCTGGCGGTCCACTACGCGGGCCACCCGGAGCGGGCGCTCGCCCGGACCCGGGAGCTCTCCGCCACGCGGGACGGCTCATCGCCGCTTTCCGCCCTCTCGCGCAACGCCGTCTCCTACGCGAAGCTCTTCGTCGTCGGGGGGGATCCGAACGAGAGGCACGGGGACCCGGAGAGGCCGGTCCTACCCGCCGCCGTGACGGGCCTCGCCCTCGCCGGCGCGGCGGACGGGCTTCGCCGCCGGGGGGCCGCCCGCCTCCTCGCGGCGATCGCCGGGCTCCTGCTCGTGGCGAGCCTCCTGGCAGTCGAGGAGTCCGCGAACGCGTTTCGGACCTCTCTCGCCGCGCCCTTCCTCATCGTCCTTTCGGCCCTCGGGGCCGAGCGTCTCGCCGGGGCCCTCGGTCCGGCCCGCCAGACGTTCGCGGCGGCCGCGATCACCCTCGTTCTCGCCGTTTCGGCCCTCCTCGACACCGCCGGGTTCCTCCGCTGGCTCGTCTCGCCGCGGCTCTACGGAGCCTTCGGCGGTCCGGAGCGGGATCTCGCGGACGCCGTCTCCGCGGAGCTCTCGCTCCGCGGCCCGGCCGACGTCCTCCTCGCCCCGGCCGCCGCCCGCAACGCGTTCGTCGTCGACGCGCTGCTCCAGCGGCCGTCGAGCGCTACGCCGGCGATCCGGCAGGCGTCCTCGCTGGGCGAGCTCCGCGCCGTTCCCTCCCGCGACCTCCTCTTCGCCGACGCCGCCACGGCGGAGCGTTCGTCCACGCCCCGCGCCCTCGGGGCGGTGCCGGTCGCGGCGGGAGGCGCGCTTCCGGGACAGCCGGGCTGGGTCCTCTGGCGCGTTCCCGCCGTCCGGGCGGCGGAAAGAGCCCGCGCGTTCCTCGAAGGGTTTCCGCGGATTCCTGCCTACGGAGCGGGGTTCCTCTTCGTTCCCGAAGAGGGGCTCTACACCTTCTCGAGCCGCGGCGGCGTCGACGCGAGGCTGGACGGAGGGGTCGTCTTCGACGCCGCGCGCCCGGCCGGCGCCCTGAGGGCGCGCCTCGCCCCGGGGAGGCACGAGCTGGCGGTTCTGAGGCTCGCCCCGGGCGCGGTCCTCTCCATCACCGGCCCCGACGGGTTCGTTCTTCCGGCTCCCTGACCGCCACTACTCCGAGAGGGCGCGGCGGAGCGTCTCGTGGAAGAGACGCGGCGCCTCGAGGGGGGCGTCGTGCCCCGTCCCGCGGACGACGAAGAGCCGCCCGCGCGGCACCTGGGGGAAGGCGGACCGGGTGTCTTCGAGGAGGCAGACCGCGTCCTCGCTGCCGTGGATGAAAACCGTCCCCGACGGCAGAAGGGTCTCGCGTCCGAGGAGGCCGTCCTTTCCCTCGAGGGCGGCGACGGTGGCGACGACGTTCTCCTTCCGGTAGTTCCGGCCGAGGGCGTCGACGAAGAATCCCCAGGCCGGGACGGGCTTGCGGAAAAAGAGCAGGTCGTAGAGCCGGCGGGAACCGGCGCGATCCCGGGGCGTCAGGCTTCGCCGGAGGGCCCGTTCCGTTTCGGGGTCGAGCCTGGCGAAGCCGGCCGAGTCGACGAGGACGAGCCGCCTCACCCGGTGTGGCGCGGAGAGCGCGAAGCCTCCCGCCGTCCAGCCGCCGAGGGAGTGGCCGACGAGGTCGACCTTCCGGAGGCGAAGGGCGTCGAGAAGGGCCGAGACGGCGGTCACGCGTCCCGGAATTCCCCATCCGGCGGCGGGCGTCGGGGGATCGCTCCTTCCCGAGCCGGTGGCGTCCGGGACGATCACCGTGCGGCCCGAGCGGGCGAGGTCGATCGCCGTCTCGGTCCAGTAGTGCGAGGCGGCGCCGAGGCCGTGGAGGAGGACGACCGGCACCTCGGCGGAGCGGGGGCCGAGCTCCCAGGCGTGGAGGCGCGCGCCGCCGGGGCCGGGGATGAAGGTCGACCGGGCCCCGGCCGAGTGAAAGCGAAGGGCGCCCGCCGAGGCGACGAGGTCGAGCGGGTCGGCGAAGAACGAGCCCGCAGCGAACGCGCCCAGAAAGAGCGCGGCGAGGAGGACGGACCGCCTCAACTCAGTACGCGAGGAGATCCCGGAGGGCGGCCTCGATGTCCGCGCTCTGGGGGAGCGTCGCGTCCTCCAGCTCCGGCGCGTAGCCGCAGAAAACGTCCTTCGCGCCGACGCGCCTCACCGGGGCGTCGAGCCGCTCGAAGAGCTCGTCGGCCGCCCGGGCGGCCACCTCGGCTCCGAAACCGTGCGTTTGCCAGTCCTCGTGGACGACGAGGAGACGGCTCGTCCGCTTCACGCTCTCGGCGATCGCGCCGAAGTCGTAGGGGGAAAGGGAGCGAAGGTCGATCACCTCGACCTCCTTTCCCGAGTCCTCCGCGATCTTCCGCGCCGCCACGACGCTCCGGAAGACGGTGGCGCCGTAGGTGACGAGCGTCGCGTCGCGCCCCGGGCGCACCGTCTTCGCCTTGCCGAACGGGACCATGTAGTCGGGTCCGGGGTACGCCCCCTTGTTGTGCGTCTGGCGGTAGAGGTGCTTGTGCTCGAGGAAGAGGACCGGGTCGTCGCACCGGAGGGCGGTGCGCAGGAGGCCGTTGGCGTCGAGGGCGTTGGACGGGTAGACGACGCGCAGCCCGGGGATGTGGGCGAACGCCACCTCGCCCGACTGGGAGTGATAGGGGCCGCCGCCCGTCAGGTAGCCGCCGATGGCCGCGCGGACGACGACGGGGCACTTCCAGGTCCCGCCCGAGCGCCAGCGAATCGTCGCGAGCTCGTCGCGCAGCTGCTGCATCGCGGGCCAGATGTAGTCGAAGAACTGGATCTCGGCGACGGGCTTGAGGCCGCGCGCGGCCCAGCCGATCGCCGTCCCGACGATCGTCGCCTCGGCCAGCGGCGAGTTGAAGACCCGGTCTCCGCCGAAGGCCTTCTGCAGCCCGGCGGTCACCTTGAAGACGCCCCCCTTCCCCTTGCACTCGGCCAGCGCCTCGGGGCGGGTGGCGTCGGCGACGTCCTCGCCGAAGACGACGATCCGCCCGTCGCGCCGCATCTCGTCCTTCAGGGCGGCGTTGATCAGGTCGACCATCGTCGTCGGGTTCCCCGAGGAGGCCGGGGAGTCTTCGGTGTCGAAGGCCGCCGACGTCGGATCGGAGGCGGTGGAGTAGACGTGGGAGAAGAGCTCTCCGGCGCCGGGCTGGGGGCTCGCGACCGCCGTGTCCGTCGCGGCGAGCAGCTCGGCGTCGACCTCGGCCTTCAGGGCCGAAAGGGCCTCGGCGTCGATGAGGCCGTGCTTGAGGAGCAGCGCCTCCATCCGCCCGAGCGGGTCGAGCTCGGCGTCCTTCTTCCTCTCGTCCTCGGTCCTGTAGAGGCGGTCGTCGTCGGAGAGGGAGTGGGAGTAGGGGCGGACGACGTGGGCGTGGACGAGGGCGGGGCCCTTCTTCTCGCGGCAATAGGCGAAAGCCCATCTCAGCGCGTCGTACGAGGCGAGGAAGTCGCAGCCGTCCACCTCGGCGAGGAAGAGCCCCGGGTAGCCCCGGACGACCTTCGAGATCGACCCGCCGGGCGTGTTCACCTCGACGGGGGTCGAGATGGCGAACTTGTTGTCCTCGACGAGGAAGAGGACGGGGAGCTTGCGGGTGGTGGCGGCGTTCAGCGCCTCCCAGAACTCCCCCTCGGAGGTCGATCCCTCGCCGATCGTGACGACGGAGACCTCGTCCCGCGAGAAGCCCGACGTGGCGCCGAGGAAACCCCTCGACTCCGGCCGCGCGAGATAGCGCCCCGCCTCGGCGACCCCGACACCCGGCAGGCACTCCGAGGCGGTGGGGGAGGAGGTCGTGAAGATGTTCAGGCGCCGCGAGCCCCAGTGGGAGGGCATCTGCCGGCCCGCCGAGGCCTCGCCCGCTTTCGCTCCGACGGCCGTCAGGAGCATCTCCAGCGGGGTCACGCCGAGGCCGAGGCAGAGCGCGCGGTCCCGGTAGTAGGGGAAGAGCCAGTCGACCCCCGGCTTCATCAGAAGGGCCGCGGCGACCTGAACCGCCTCGTGACCCGCCCCGCTGATCTGGAAGAAGATCCGGTTCTGCCTCTTGAGCTGGATCTCCCTGTCGTCGAGCCGGCGGGAGGTGAGCGCGATCCGATACGCGCGGACGAAATCGTCCGGCGAAAGGCCGTGAAACGGCGTCGGGGGCGGGGTCTGGACTTCGGTCGCCATCGGCATCCTCGGGTCGGGGAGTGCGTGGGGCGGCTGCCCCGAGCGGAACGGGAGAGTAGCAGAGCGGCCCGGACCTCTCCTCCCGAGCCTTTGGCGGTCAGGAGGCGGCCGAAAGGCCGAGCGCCCGGATTCGCCGGTAGAGTGTCGATCGGGCGACCTGGAGCCGGTCGGCGGCGGCGCGCACGTTCCCGTTGGAGGCGTCGAGCGCCTGCTGGATGGCGGCCCGCTCGTGGTCTTCCATCGTGACGAGCCGCGCCGCGGCCAGAAGGCCAGGGGCCGGGGCGGGCGCGAGGGCATATTCGGGTGCGGGGCCGTCCGGGCGGGGCGGGTAGGGGCGCGGCAGATACCGCGGGGTCCGGTCGGGGAGAGGTCGGGAAGTCGGCCGTCGTCAGGAACGAGCCGCGGGCCGAGACGACGGCGCGGAAGACCGCGTTCTGCAGCTCGCGGACGTTGCCCGGCCAGGCGTAGGCCTCGAGGGCGACGAGCGCTTCGGGGGTGATCCCCTCCACCGGGCGGCCCGTGCTGGAGCGGAAGACCCGGATGAAGTGGTGGACGAGGAGAGGGATGTCGTCCGTCCGCTCCCGGAGCGGCGGAAGGCGGAGCGGATAGACGACGACCCTGAAGTAGAGGTCCTCGCGGAAACGGCCCTCCTGCACGGCGACCTTCAGGTCGCGCTGCGTCGCGGAGACGAGCCGGGCGTTGTACGGGACGGTCTCGCTCCCGCCGACCCTCACGAGGGTCTTCTCCTGCAGGACGCGCAGCAGCCGGGCCTGGGTCGGATGGGCCATCTCCCCGAGCTCGTCCAGGAAGAGGGTCCCCCCGTCGGCCTGCTCGAGCTTCCCCCGGTGGCGGCCGGCGGCCCCGGTGAAAGCCCCCTTCTCGTGCCCGAAGAGCTCGCTCTCGATGAGCGTCTCGGGAATGGCGGCGCAGTTGATGTCGACGAAGGGGCCTTTCGCCCGGGGCCCGTTCTCGTGAAGCCACCTCGCGACGAGCTCCTTGCCCGTTCCCGTTTCGCCGAGGAGGCAGATGGCGATGTCGGTCTCGACCACCCGCTCCATCTCGGCGAAGAGGGCCTTCATCGCCGGACTCTCTCCGACGAGCGACTTTCCGAAAGCGTCCAGCCGCACCCTCTTTCTCAGGTCCCGATTCTCGGTGAGGAGGGCGCGGCGCTCCTCGGCGTGATGGATGGCGGTGCGGAGCCGCTCGGGCGTCACCGGCTTGACGAGGAAGTCGTAGGCGCCCCCCTTCATCGCCCGGACGGCCGTCTCGACGTCTTCCATCGACGTCATGACGATGATCGGAACGAGGAGCCCGTCCTCCCGGGAACGCTCGAGGAACTCGAGGCCGCTCTCGCCTTCGAGGAGAACGTCGAGCAGGAGCGCCACCGGCTCGGGTCCCTGCGCGAGCAGGGCGCCGGCTTCCTTCGTCGTGCGGGCCTCGGCGACCGACCAGCCGTCGAGCTCGAGCATCCGCCGGACCACGGTCCTGGCGAAGGGCTCATCGTCGACGACGAGGATCTGGCCGCGATTGTCCGACATAGGGGGGGAGCGATTCTATTACAGCCGTGCCGCCGGGACGCTCCAGTCCGTGTGGGGAGCGCGGTTCCGGAGGAGCCAGTCCCCGAGGAGGTCCCGGTAGCGCCTCTCCCGCACCCCCTCCTGCGTAAAGAACGGGGTCAGGCCGGCGTTCAGCTCCCGGAGCCGGTAGAACGGCACGGCGGGGAAGTAGTGGTGCTCCAGGTGGTAGTTCGACCAGAGGTAGACGGTCTCCCAGAACCGGGAGCGGGCCATCCGGGTTCCCCACTTCGCCGGCTCTCCCGGGACGACGTCGTAGTGCTGGCCGAGCCGATTCAGCGCGAAGGCGGGGGGGAAGACGAGGAAGACCGGCACCGCCCAGAGCCAGACGAGCCGCTCCCAGCCGCCGAGGAGGCCGATCGCCGTCGCGACGCCGAGGTGGAGGGCCGTCGCGGCGAGCCGCTCGAGGGCGATCGTCCGCCGGAGGGGCGCCGGGTAGGTCGCCGTCTCCTTCCGGGCCGCGCGGAAGTAGATCGGGAAGAGGGCCGGCGTCGCGTAGAGGAGCTTCAGGAGCCTCGAGTTGCGCTTCGGAGAGAGGTGGGCCCGCTTCGGGTCGTCCACGGCCGAGCCGAGCTCGGCGTGGTGGTCGAGGTGCCAGCGGGTGAACTGCGTCGGCGAGATCCCCGAGGGGAGCGCGTAAAGGAGGCCCAGGGCCCGGTAGGCGCGGGGCCGGTCCGTCCGGAAGACCGCCCGGTGGACCACCTCGTGGAGGAGAACCGTTCCGTCGAAGACGCAGAATCCGAGGAGGACGGCGGCCGGAACCCGGACCCAGAAGCTCTCGACGGTCCACCCGGCGGCGAAAGCCCCGGCGAAGAGGAGCGCCTGGCGGAGGACGACCGCGAAGTGGCGGAGCGGCTCCTTGCGGTGCAGCTCCTTCAGGAGGTCGTGCGGCACCGCGGCGGAGAGCCGCTGCTTCAGGTCGCCGACGGAACGGTTGTAGTGCCCGGCCTTCATCCTCCCCCTCACTTTATGACGAAGTGGCGAGGGGAGCGGATTCGGGCGGCTCCGCTTGATAAGATCCCGAATTCGGAACACTTCATGAGCGACAAGAAAAACTGGGGTCACACCGTCCTCGGCTGGTTCGTCGTCAAGGAAGGGGGCGAAGAGCCCCTCTCCCCCACGGAGACGGACGCCCTTCCGCCGGAAGGGGAGGCCGCCGCACCCGCGCTTCCCGAGCCCGCAGCCTTCGTCACCGAGCCGCCCGCTCCCACCGCCGGGAAGGTCGACTTCGACGGCGTCCTCGACGCCGCCGGCGTCGACGCCTCCGAGCGGGACCTCTTCGCCAAGGCCCAGGCGCTCCTCGGCAGCCTCCCGCCCGGGACCGACCCGGCCGTGAGGAAGCAGATCGTCGAGGCCTCGCTCAAGGCGTTCGGGGTCCCGGTCGACAAGATCATCGCGGCGGGGGTCGAGTCGATCCAGGCGCTCGAGGGTTACCTCCGGAAGACGGCCACCGACACGGCGTCGACCGCGCGGGAGGTCCAGGCCCTGGTCGCGGACTACGAGCAGAAGATCGCCGAGGTCCGGCAGATCCTCGACCGGAAACTGCAGGAGCAGGCGTCCGTACAGACGAGCTGTAACGCAAAAAAGCTCGAGGTCCAGAAGGTCCTCGAGTTCTTCGGGCAGGAGGAGGTGGCGCGGGTGGTCAAGGAATCCCCCCGGCTCATCGAGCCGGTGCCCGCGCCCGAGAGGAAGGACTAAGAGAATGGCCAACGTCGGTTTCTTTTCGCGGATCGGCAACCTCTGGAAAGGGTTCCTCTCGATCTGGATCTCGGACGTCGAGAAGGAGCACCCGGAGATCGCCTACGAGAACGCCATCAACTCGATGGTGGAGAAGTACACGAAGCTCAAGACGGCGACCGCGGCCATCATCCGGCGGCGCGAGGACATCGACGAGCGCCTGAAGAAGGCGACCCGCGAGCTGGCCCAGACCGAGGCCGAGCTGAACGCGGCCGTCGAGACGGGCCAGGACGACCTCGCCGTCATCCTGATCCAGAAGAAGAACCAGCTCGAGGCCGACATCACCGAGATGAAGGCCGACGCCGACACCGCGTCCAAGGACGCCGAGTCGGCCAAGACCTCGCTCCTGCAGGTGCAGGGCGAGATCAAGAAGCTGAAGGCCGAGCGCGACACGATGCTCGCGAGGATGCAGTCGGCGCAGGCCCGCCTGAAGATCCAGGAGCAGCTCGACGGCCTCTCGGTCGACGCCGAGGTGAAGGCGCTCGAGAACGTCCGCGACCACATCAAGACGACGGTCGCCGCCGCGAACCTCGGCAAGGAGCTCTCCGAGACGTCGCTCGACGGGCGCCTCGCGGCCCTGAAGACCCAGGCCGGGGACGTGCAGGCCAAGCAGCAGCTCGCCGAGATGAAGGCGAAGAAGGCCGCCGCGCAGGCGGCCCAGGGTCAGAAGACGATGTGATGACGGCACTGGCATTGAAGCCGCCCCCGCCGGCCGGCCCCGGGATGGGGCCGGCGGCGTTTCCGACGGAGGGGGAGCGGACGGCCCGAGACCGGGCCGCACCGTCCTCCTCCCCATCAGGGAGAGGGAAATGAAGCTCACGCCGTTCGCGAAGCTCTTCGTCACCGTGGTCGTCCTCGGCGTCCTCGGGTACGCCTTCTGGCACTACAAGGGAGACACCGTCCGCAAGTGGGCCGGAGCCGAGAAGGGGGGCGGGGCGGCCGCCACCTCCGCCGTCGAGACGAACGACTTCGCCGCACTGAGGAACGCCCCGCCGGACGCCGAACGTGGCAAGGGCTCCGAGGGGGTCACCGGCGCGGCGCTCGGCGGCTCCGGCAAGCTCAGCCGGCCGCTCGTCGTCGGCATCAACACCTGGGCGGGCCACGCGCCGGGCGTCGTCTTCAACGCCGGCATGGATCCCTCCCCGGCCTCGGGCTACACGAAGAAGTACGGCCTCGACGTGAAGTTCGTCCTCCTCGAGGACCCGGCGGCCAAGCTCGCCGCGTTCCTCAAGGGCGACGTCGACATCATGTGGAACACGGTCGACAACTGGGCGCGCGAGGCGTCGATCCTCGCCGAGAAGAACACGAAGGCGAAGTCGATCCTCCTTCAGGACTGGTCCCGCGGCGGCGACGGCATCGTCTCCCTCGCCTCGATCACCTCGATCGAGGGGCTCAAGGGGAAGAAGGTCGCCTGCACGCAGTTCACGCCGTCGCACTTCCTTCTCCTCTACCTCCTCTCGCAGTCGGGGCTGAGCCCCGAGGACCGCGCCGGAGTCGAGAAGGCGATCATCTTCACCACCGACGCCCCCGCCGCCGCCGCGATGTTCAAGGCGAAGCAGGTCGACGCCGCCGTCACCTGGGAGCCGGACCTCTCCTCGGCGGTCGAAGCGCGGGGCTCCGAAGCCCACGTCCTCGTCTCCACGGCCGCTGCCACGAACATCATCGCCGACACCCTCTGCGCCCGGCAGGACCTGATCGACAAGGCCCCCGACACCGTCCGCGACTTCGTCCACGGCTGGTTCGACGGGATCGAGCTGATGAAGGCCGACCCCGCTGCCTCCTACAACGTCGTCGGCAAGGCGCTGAAGCTCGACGCGGAGACGGTCTCGGGCATGCTCTCGGGCCTCAAGCTCACCCCGTACGCCGACAACGCGCAGTTCTACGGCCTGACGGGCGGCAAGGCGCACTACGACACCCTCTTCGACACGGCCTTCGTCATCTGGCGGAAGAAGGGTCTCGTCACCAAGCCGGTCGACGCGAAGGACTGGGCCGACACCCGCTTCCTCGGCGCGCTCGCCGCCTCCTACCAGACCCAGAAGGTCGAGGAGCCGAAGGTCGCCGCCAAGGCCCCGTCGGCCAGCGACCGGGCGATCATCAACAAGCAGATCCAGATCCACTTCACCCCGAACAGCGACGAGATCATGGGCGGCTCGTACTTCGTCCTCGACGCCCTCGGCGAGACGATGACCAGCTTCGGGAACACCTACCTGCGCGTCGAGGGGAACACCGACGCGACCGGCAAGGCCACCGCCAACATGCAGCTCTCCGAGCGGCGCGCCCTCGCGGTGAGGAACTACGTCCTGACGAACTTCCCGAACATCGAGGCCGCCCGCTTCCAGACGATCGGGAAAGGTTCGGCGAACCCGGTCGCCGACAACGCCACCGAAGCGGGCCGCCAGCTCAACCGGCGGACCGACATCAAGGTCGTCCTGGCGACGAACTGAAATGATCGTGGGGGGCGCGGCGCCCCCCCACGCACCCCCCCACGGAGAACGGGCTGAATGAGGATCTTCGTTTGAGCAACCGCGGCCTCTTCGCGCTCCGGGCGCCGTTGCCGAAGGCGACGGCGCTCGTCCTCGGCTTCGTCATGCCGGCGCTCGTCCTGGCCGTCTGGTGCGTGGCGAGCTACGGGGGCCTCGCCCCCTCCGACTTCCTCCCCTCCCCGACCGACGTCGTGAAGGGAACCCTCCAGCTTTTCCTGCAGTACGACCTCCTGCAGGCCATCCTCGTGTCGACGCGGCGGATCGCGCTCGCCTTCCTCCTGGCCTCCGCCGTGGCCCTTCCGCTCGGGATCCTCATGGGCGCCTTCACGCCGGTGAACCGGCTCTTCGAGCCGATCGTGTCGCCCCTGCGCTACATGCCGATCTCGGCCTTCATCCCGCTCCTCATCCTCTGGTTCGGCATCGACGAGAAGCAGAAGATCGCCTTCCTCTTCCTCGGCGTCTTCGTCTACCTCCTCCCCGTCGTCGTCACGGCGATCCGGGCCGTTCCCGAGGAGTACGTCCAGACGGCGCTGACGCTCGGCGCCTCGCGGGCGCAGGTCATCCGGACGGTCCTCCTCCCGGCCGCCGCGCCCGAGATCTTCGACTCCTTCCGGGTCATGAACGCGATCTCGTGGACCTACGTCATCCTGGCCGAGGCGGTGAACCCCGAGCACGGCCTCGGCTACATGGTCGAGCTGGCCCGGACGCACCAGAAAGCCTCGTGGTCGTTCGCGGGCCTCCTCGTCATCGGAGGGATCGGACTCCTGACCGACTTCCTCATCTCCACCACCTCGCGGATCCTCTTCCGCTGGCGGGAGGCGGCATGAGCGCGGCAGCCGAGACCGCGCTCCCGCGCCTCTCCGTCCAGAGCCTCTGCATCACCTACATCGGCAAGAACGGCGAGAAGACCGAGGCCGTCCGTGACGTCTCTTTCGACATCGCCGACAAGCCCGGGGTGGGCGAGGTCGTCGTCTTCCTCGGCCCGTCGGGCTGCGGCAAGTCGACGATCCTCAAGGCGGTCGCCGGGCTCCTCCCGCCGACGAAGGGGAGCGTCCTCATCGACGGGAAGCCCGTCGGCGAGCCGGGGCGCGACCGCGGGATGGTCTTCCAGACCTACACGTCGTTCGGCTGGCTGACCGTCCAGGAGAACGTCGAGTACGGGCTGAAGCTCCAGGGCGTCGACCCGAAGGAGCGCGGCGTGCGGGCCCGCGAGGTGCTGAAGGAAGTCGGCCTCCTCGACTTCGCCAGCCGCCTCCCCAAGGATCTCTCCGGCGGGATGAAGCAGCGCGTCGCCATCGCGCGGACGCTCGTCAACAAGCCGCGCGTCGTCCTGATGGACGAGCCGTTCGGGGCGCTCGACCCGATGACCCGCTGGGGGATGCAGGGGCTTCTCCTCGACGTCTCGCGCGTCGAGGACAACACGATCCTCTTCGTGACGCACGACGTCTCCGAGGCGGTCTACCTCGCCGACACCTGCTACGTCCTTTCGTCTCGTCCGGCCCGGATCCTCCACCGCGTCGACATCCCGAGCTTCGCCGAGCGGGACATCCACCTGAAGTCGTCGAACGAGTTCCGGGCGATCGAGAAGAAGCTCCTCGACATGCTCTACGCCCCGCAGCCGGCGGCGTAGGACTGGCGCGCCGTGGCCGAGCAGCAGGTCACCCGACCGAAGGCCGCCACGGTGCAGCGCCCCGCCGCGAAGTCGACGGACCGCAAGGACGTGGCCGTCGAGGCCGCCTTCGGGCTCCTGAAGGGGAAGCGCGAGGCGACGGCCTTCCCGACGCGCTCGTACCTGAAGGCCGCGTTCGCCAACCCCTACAACCTCTCCCTCCTCGGCGGCTCGGTCGCGCTCTCGGTCCTGACTTTGAACCCTCTTCCCTTTCTCGCCGGCCTGGGCGCCGAGGCCCTCTGGCTCCTCTGGGCCCCCGACAGCGGCCTGCTCCGGGCCCGGCTCTGGGACCCCCGGTTCGCGGCCGAACGGGAAGCCCTAGAGATCGAGGAACGCCGCCGCCTCATCGCGGGCCTTCCGGAGGCGGACCGCGAGCGCGTCGAGGCCCTCGTCGCCCGGCGGCAGGAGATCGAGCGGCTCGCGGCGCAAAACCCGACCTTCACGGGCGAGCTCCTGCGCGCCGAGCTCGTGAAGACGGACCGGCTCGTCGAAGCCTTCGTCGAGATGGCCCTCACCTGCGGCCGCTATGCCTCCTACCTCGACTCGGTCGACGAACGGGTCCTCGCGCGGGACGTCGAGCGCTACGCGGCCGAGGTCCGCCGCGGCAAGCCGGAGGACCAGCGGACCGAGATCTCGCAGAAGAACCTCGCGATCGTCGTCAAGCGCCAGGAGCGGATGCACGAGATCCAGAGCTACATGGGCGTCGCCCGCGGCCAGCTCGACCTGATCGAGAACACGTTCCAGCTCATCGCCGACCAGATCGTCACCATGCAGTCGCCCAAGGAGCTCTCCGGGCAGCTCGACGAGCTCCTCGAGGGGGTCGAGGCGATCAAGCAGTCGGCCCGCGACACGGAGGCGTTCCTGGAGTCCTCCGGCCTCTCGAACCCCTGAACAAGAACGCCCCTCCAAGGAGCCTTCCATGGCCGACGCCCGCATCCTCCCCGTCTGGGCCGACGACCTCCGCCGCCGCTACCTGCGGAACGAGGCGGTCCTCTTCGTCCTCCACGGCAACGTCCACGACCTCGTCCACGTCGACGGCGCGCTCCGGCCGCTGACCGAGTTCCTGACCGAGGTCTTCTGGAAGGACGTGAGGGACACGATCGCCGTCTACAACCTCGCGACCGGCGTGAGGTTCGTGAAGAAGGCGAAAGAGGCGGAAGCGCAGGCCGAGCTGATGCGCGAGGCGCCGCGCGAGAAGGCGCTCGCGGGGCTCGAGCGGCTCCTCGTCACCTCGCGGAAGGTGGGCGTCGTCATCGAGTACGCCGAGACGATCGCCCCGGCGGGCGACGCGTCGTTCCAGGGGGACCTCGACCGCGCCTCCATCGTCACCCTCCACCGCTGGTCGTTCCTCCCGCAGATCGAAAAGCAGGACAACGTCGTCCTCCTCGTCTCCGAGAACCTCGCCGAGCTCTCCCCGAAGCTCGTCTCGAACCCGAAGGTCGCCGTCGTCGACGTCCCGATGCCCGACCGCGAGACCCGGCGCGCCGCCGCGCGGATCGTCGACCCCCGCCTCACCGAGAAGGAGGCCGAGCGCTACGCCGACCTGACCGCGGGGCTCAAGCTCCTCCAGATCGAGGCGATCCTCGCGCCGCCGCCGCCGGCGGAGGAGGACCGCTCCGAGCGCGAGGCGTTCATCTCCGGTCTTCTCGGCACCGCCGGGGACGCCGCCGAGCGGGCCAAGAAGCTATCCCAGCTCACGTCGGGCCTGACGCGCGACGAGATCCGCGCCCTCCTCGCCCCCGGCGCCGCCGACCCGGCCGCCACCGCGGCGGCGGACGCGGCCGACCGGGCCCGCAAGGAGGTCGACCGCCTCATCTCGCGCAGAAAGCGCGAGATCCTCGAGCGGGAGTGCTTCGGCCTCGTCGAGTTCGTCGAGCCCGGCCACGACTTCTCCGTCGTCGGCGGAATGGAGGAAGTGAAGAAGGACCTCCTCGTCCTGGCCGACAACATCCGCGAGGGGCGGACGAGCCGCGTCCCGATGGGGATGCTCTTCACCGGCCCGATGGGGACGGGGAAGACCTTCGTCGCCGAGGCCTTCGCGAAGGAGTGCGGCCTCCCGACGATCAAGCTGAAGAACTTCCGCTCCAAGTGGGTCGGGGCGACGGAAGGGAACCTCGAGCGGATCCTGACGGTGATCAAGGCGATCGGGCAGGTCGTCGTCATCATCGACGAGGGGGACCGGGCCTTCGGGAACACGGACGGAGAAGGGGACGGAGGGACCTCGAGCCGCGTCATCGCGCGGATCAAGGAGTTCATGTCCGACACCCAGAACCGGGGCCGGATCCTCTTCCTCGTCATGACGAACCGCCCCGACAAGCTCGACGTCGACCTGAAGCGCGCCGGGCGGCTCGACCGGAAGATCCCGTTCCTCTACTCGCAGACGCCCCCCGAGGTCGAGGCGGTCGCGAAGGCCCTCGTGAAGAAGAACAAGCTGAAGAGCGACGTCGACTTCCAGGCGATCCGCGAGACCTTCGGGGCGAAGCTCGTCGGCTACAGCAACGCGGACGTCGAGGCGGTCATCCTGATGGCCAACGACGACGCGGCGCGCGACGGTGGCGGCGACGCGACCGTCACCGCGGCCCACTTCGAGAAGGCGGCGTCCGACTACTTCCCCTCGCGCGACGCCGAGCTCCTCGAGTACATGGAGCTCCTCGCCGTCTTCGAGGCGTCGAGCCGCCGCCTCCTCCCGCCCAAGTACGCCCACATGACGCCGGAGGAGCTGGACGCGCGCCTGCGGATCCTCCGGGCGACGGTCGGGACGCGAAGGTAGGCGGCCGGGCGCCTCTTACCCGACCTTGCGCCTCACGGCGGAGACTCTCTCCTCCAGCCGCTGGAGCCGATGATCCTGTCGAATGCCCACGGAGAGCCGGTCCTTCATGTCGAGGAAGGAACCCCGTCCGGCCGGCCTTCGACGAACCGTTCGAGCTCGAAGCGGTTCGCCCTGAAGCCGGGGAGCCCGCTCACGGAGCCCCTGCGGCCGGCCGCCGGACGGGGCCGGGCTCCTCCTCCGGCGCCGCCAGCCGGAGCCGGGCCTCGAGCGTCTTGCTCCGCGTGATGTCGAAGAAGGTCATCACCACGCCGTCGATCCGGTTGTCCACCGTCCGGTAGGGGAGGATCCGGACCTCGAACCAGCGCTCCCCCTCGGTCGCGATCTCCTTCTGGGAGAAGACGAGCGTCCGCAGCACCTCGCGGGCGTCGGTGACGAGGTCCGGGTATTGGAGAGAGTTCGAGACGTCCGTGAGCGGCCGGCCGACGTCACCGGGGATCAGCTTGAAGAGGCGGGTCGCGCCCGTCGTGAACCTGCGGACCCTCAGGTCGCCGTCGAGGAAGACCGTGGCGATGTCGGTCGCGTTGAGGAGGTTCTTCATGTCGTCGCTCGCGCGGGTCAGCTCGTCCATTCGGGCGACCTGCTCGGCGTTGACGGTCTGGAGCTCCTCGTTCAGCGACTGCATCTCCTCCCTGGAGGTCGTCAGCTCCTCGTTCGTCGACTGGAGCTCCTCGTTCGTCGACTGGAGCTCCTCGTTGGCGGACTTCAGCTCCTCGGTGGACGACTGCATCTCTTCGCGCATCGCCTGTACGTCGCTGCGGAGCGACTGCAGGGCGCTTCGGGCCTCGTCGAGCTCGACCTGGAGCGCCGCCTCCTGACGGCCCGGGAGCCCGCTCCGGCGCGCCTGGGGGCGCTGCGGCGCCGCGGGCGGCGCCGCAGCGTCGGAGAAGACGATCATCACCGTTCCACGGAGCGCCTCGGGCTCGGCGAGCGCCTGGACGGTCACGTCGACCAGCAGCCCGTTCTCGGCGCCTCCCATCCGGAGCCCTCGCAGGTGGCCGACGCCTCCCTCGCGGACGGCCTTTCGGAACGCCTCGGGAAGCTCCAGCCGCAGCCCTTCGCGCGCCATGGCGAAGACGTTCCAGTTCGCTTTCCCCGCCGCGGGCTCGAGGTACTTCCCGGTGCGCCCGCTGACGAAGAGGATGTCGCCGGTCCGGTTCACGAGGACGGCGGCGGGGGCGAAGCGCTGCAGGAGGACGTGGTCGGCGAGGGCCTGGATGTCGGGGACCGCTTTCTGCGCCGCCGAGGGGACGAGCGTCGGCGGGCCTGCGGCGGAGGAGACCGCCGGGAACGGGATCGCTTCCAGAGGCACCGCGGCGCTCCCCCGGCGATAGAGCCGGGACTTCCCGGGGAGGGGCGTGAACAGGTCGGGTTCCCCGCCGGCCGTCTCGGCGCTGCCGAGGAAGAGCGTGCCGCCCGCGTTCAGGGAGTAGTGGAAGAGCGGCAGGAGCCGCTTCTGGAGCTCCGGCCCCAGGTAGATGAGGAGGTTGCGGCAGACGAGGACGTCCAGCTTCGTGAACGGGGGATCCATGATGGCGTTCTGCGTCGCGAACGTCACCATCTCGCGGATCTCCTTTCCGATCCGGAAGGAGCCGTCCTCCTCCTGGACGAAGAACCGCTTCATCCGTTCGGGCGAAACGTCGGCGACGATTCCGGGCGGGAAGTGGCCCTGTCGGCCCCGGGCGATCGCGTCCGGGTCGAGATCGGTGGCGAAGACCTGGAGCGTCAGGCTCGAGTGGGGCGCCGTCTTCTCCACCGCTTCCCGGAATGCGATGGCCAGAGAAAAGGCTTCCTCCCCCGTCGAGCAGCCGACGCTCCAGGCCCGGAGGACGCTCCTGGGCGGGCGGCTGGCCAGGAGCGGGGGAAGCGCCTCGTCGCGGAGCTGGTCCCAGGCGTCCGGGTCGCGGAAGAAGCTCGTCACCCCGATCAGGAGCTCGCGGAAGAGGAGGTCCACCTCCTGCGGGTTCTTCTGCAGGTACTGGACGTAGGTCGCGATCCGGTCGATCTGGTGGATTCCCATCCGCCGCTCGATCCGGCGCTGGACGGTGCTCTTCTTGTAGAGGGAGAAATCGTGCCCGGTCCGGGCCCTGAGAACGATCGCCACCTTCTCCAGGGCGCTCCGTTCGCCCTCCGGCAGGAGCGGGGCCGTCCGGCCGAGGAGCGAAGCGTGCTTGACGTAGGAGGCGATCCTCTCCGGCAGCTCCGCGGCGGGAGCGACGACGTCGGCGAGGCCCGCCGCGATCGCGCTCCGGGGCATGGCGTCGAATTTCGCCGTCGCCGGCTCCTGGACGAGGACGAGCCCGGCGGCCTCCTTGATGGCGCGCAGGCCGGGCGTCCCGTCGGAGCCCATCCCCGAGAGGACGACGCCGATGCTCCGCTCGTGCCGGTCGTCGGCGAGGGAGCGGAAGAAGAAGTCGATCGGGAGGCGGAGTCCGCGCGGGGCCGTCGGCTCGAGGAGGTGGAGCGAGCCGTGGAGGAGGGAGAGGTCCCGGTTGGGCGGGATCACGTAGACCGAGTCGGGCTTCACCTTCATCCGGTCGCGCACCTGGACGACCGGCATCGAGGTGGTGCGCTGGAGGAGCTCGGCCAGAACGCCCACGTGCGTCGGGTCGAGGTGCTGGACGACGACGAACGCCATCCCGCACCCCTCCGGGACGTGGCGGAAGAACTCCTCGAGCGCCTCGAGCCCGCCGGCCGAGGCGCCGATGCCAACGATCGGGAACGGGCCGTCCGCCTCCGGTTCCATCGGGCCTGGCCGGGGAGCTCGGGGTGGCTTTGGGGGTTTCGGCGGATTCGGGGAAGCGGCCTTGCGGTGGGAGGCCTTCGGGGCGGGGGAGCGTGCCGGGTCTGTCATGGCGACCGTCCGATCGAACCGAAGAATAGACCTGTCGTCGGCGATTCGCGCCCGCTGGGACGAGAGAAACGGGCTGGGAGGGCCCGCGCGCCGCCCTTCTGGAATCGCGCGGAAGGCGTTGCCGGGCGCCAACCCCTCCGCCGGATCAGCGCGGGGCCGGTGGCACCCGCTCCATCGAGTTGCTGAAGCGCCAGAGGCGGGTGACGGCGCCGCTGGCGTCGACCTCGAAGCGGATCTCCTCGCCCGGCTCGCCGTCGTCGCGAACGCGGCGGAAGCGGTGCTCGCCCGCCGGCTTCAGCTTCAGCAGCGTTTCCTGCGGCTTCTCGGACGGGAGCAGGAGCACTGCGAGGCCGTCGTCCCACGGGAAGACGTGGGCCTCGCCCGAGATCGAGCTGTCGTACCTGCCGGCGTAGCGCGCGAACGCGGCGACGTGGGCCTTCGCCCCCTTCGGCTCCTCGAGCGCCTTCTTCACCGCCGGGCCGACGACGTCGTAGGCCGTCTGCGAGTACCTCTGCGCGCCGATCCCGTTCGTGTTCGTCATGAAGACCGTGGCGAGCTTCTCCCGGATCTGGAGGAGGAGGTGGCTCTGGTAGCCGGGGCAGTCGCCGCCGTGCCCGACGAACGTCTTCTCGCCGCTGCGCCAGGTCTGGAAGCCGAGCCCCCGGCTCGCCTTCCAGTCGGGGTCCATGAACTGGACGCGCTGCATCTCGCGGAGCGTGTCGGCGTCGAGGATCTCGGTCTTCTGCGTCGAAAGAAGCCGGAACTGCCACGAGGCGAAGCGGCCGAGGTCCTCGACCGTCGACGTGAAGCCCGCGGCCGGGGCGATGCCGCGCACCTCGTACGGCGGCATTTTCTCGCGGGTGCCGTCCCGGCGCACCGCCGTGTAGCCGGTCGCGAGGCGCCCGCCCCGGTACCTGTCGAGGTGCTCGGTCTGGGTGTCTTTCATCCCGAGCGGGTCGAGGATCCCGGTCCGGATCAGCTCGGCGTACGGCTTGCCGGCGGCGGCCGCCGCGACCTCCCCCGCGAGCGTCAGCCCGAGGTTCGAGTACTGGAAGTACGTCTCGGGGCGGTAGAGCATCTCCTGCCGCGGCACGCGTTCGCGGACCTTCTCCTCGGTCGGGAACGGGTATCCCGGCCCTGTCCAGTACGGAAAGTCGGCCTCGCGCGGGAGGCCCGACGAGTGGGTCAGGACGCCGAAGATCGTCACCGGCTCCGCTCCCTCGGGCATTCCTCCGATGGAGAACCACGGCAGGTGCCTTGCCACCGGGTCGTCGAGGCGGAGCCTCCCGGCGTCGCGCTGCTGCATTACGGCGACGCTCGTGAAGAGCTTCGAGATGGAGCAGATCGAGTACATCGTCGACGGCGTCGCGGGCGCCTTCGTCTCGACGTGCGCGGTGCCGAAGCCCCGGCTCCAGAGGAGCTGCTGGTCGTGGACGACGGCCATCGAGACCCCGGGAAGCCGGCGGTACGCCTGCTCGGAGTCGACCCACGCCGTCAGGAGGGAAAGGGCCTGGACGACGCGCGGGTCGGCCGCGAGCGCCGCGGGGGAGACGGACTCGGGGGCGGCCGTGGCGGGCGCGGCCGCCTGCGCCGCCGCGGGCGTCGGCGCGAGGAGAAGGGACGCTGCAAGGGAAAGGAAGGTCCACCGCATTCTCATCGCCGCACCTCCGGAGGAATCGCCGGAGACGATCCACCGCGAAGGGGCCGGCGTCAAGCCCGGAGCGGGGCGCGACCGGACCGGAGCCCTACGCGTGGACGCCCGGCGCCTCGTGGCCCGACCGGGAGACGTACTCCTCGTAGCTGCCGTCGTACGTCACCGGCCTCCCCGAGCCGTCCTCGCCGCCGATCTCGAGGACCCGGTTCGCCAGGCCCCTGAGGAACGTCCGGTCGTGCGAGACGAAGAGCATCGTTCCCTCGAAGCCGTGGAGCGCCTCGACGAGCATCTCCTTCGTGGCGAGGTCGAGGTGGTTCGTCGGCTCGTCCAGGACGAGGAAGTTCGGCGGGTCGAAGAGCATCCGCGCCAGGACGAGCCGCGACTTCTCGCCTCCCGAGAGGACGCGGACCGGCTTGTCGATGTCGTCCCCGGAAAACTGGAACGCCCCGGCGAGGGTCCGAAGGACGCCGAGCCCCTCCATCGCGAAGTCCTTCTGGAGCTGCTCGATCACCGTCAGCGAGGGGTCGAGGAGGTCGAGAGACTGCTGGGCGAAGTAGCCGAGCTTCAGGCTCGCACCGATCTTGACGGTCCCCGAGTCGGGGGTCAGCGCCCCCGACACCATCTTCAGGAGCGTCGACTTCCCGGCCCCGTTCCGCCCCATGACGCACCAGCGCTCCCCGCGCCGGACGAGGAAGTCGAAGCCGTCGTAGACGGCGCGGGAGCCGTAGCGCTTGCCGACCCCCGTGAGCGCCACGACGTCGTCTCCAGAGCGCGGCGGCTGCCGGAAGTCGAACCGCACGACCTTGCGGCGGCGGGGGAGCTCGAGCTGCTCGATCTTCTCGAGCTTCTTCACGCGGCTCTGCACCTGGGCGGCCTTGGCGGCGTGGGTCGAGAAACGCTCGATGAAGCGCTGCTCCTTGGCGAACATCGCCTGCTGCCGCGCGTAGGAGGCCTCGCGCTGCGCCTCGCGAAGGCCCCGCTCGCGCTCGTAGAAGTCGTAGTCGCCCGTCCAGGTGAAGATCTCGCCCCCGTCCACCTCGACGATCCGGTCGACGACGCGGTTCATGAAGTCGCGGTCGTGGCTCGTCATCAGGAGCGCGCCGGGGTAGTCGTGGAGGAACCGCTCGAGCCAGAGGATCGACTCGATGTCGAGGTGGTTCGTCGGCTCGTCCATCAGGAGGACGTCGGGCTTGCCGAGGAGGATCCGGGCCATCGCCACGCGCATCTTCCAGCCGCCGGAGAGGGCGCCGACGTCGCCGTCGACGACCTCGTCGGGGAAGCCGAGCCCCTGGAGGATCTCCTTCGCCTTCGACTCCAGCTCGTAGCCGCCTCGCTGCTGGTACTCGTGCTGCACCTCGCCGTAGCGCTCGAGGACCTTCTCCATCTCGTCGGCCCGCTCCGGGTCGGACAGGGCGTGCTCGAGGTCCATCAGCTCGTGGTGGAGGTCGCCGAGGCGGCCGCTCCCGGCGATCGCCTCCTCGAGGACCGACCGGCCCGACATCTCCTCGACGTCCTGACGGAAGTACCCGATGGAGAGCTTCTTCGGGACGGAGACGTCCCCGTCGTCGGGGTGCTCCTCGCCCGTGATCATCCGGAAGACGGTCGTCTTCCCGGAACCGTTGGGGCCGACGAGGCCCGCCTTCTCGCCCGGGTTGAGCTGGAAGGAGGCGTCGACGAAGAGGATCTGCCGGCCGTACTGCTTGGAGACTTTGGAGAAGGAGATCATGCGGGCGGCGGACGATAGCAGGCCCGCGGCCCCGCCGCGCAGAGCGTGCGCGGCTTCGCCGCGGGGACTTCAGCGGCCGGGGTACATCCGGTCCCAGCGGGCCTCTCGATCGCAGAGCTCCTCCTCCAGGGCGCACTCGGCGCAGAGGAGGCCCGACTCCTCCCACTCGTCCAGGACCGTGTTCGTGCAGTCGGCCCGCGAGCACGCCACCCGCCTGGGAACCCGGGGCGTGGCGGCGGTGTCCTTGCCGGCACGGCGGAAGAACGGGAGGGCGAAACGGAAACGTTTTCGCGGCGGAACGTTCGAGCGGATTCCGGAGCCGGAAGGATCGGCGCTCATGGGTGTCCTTTCAGGAGTCGGCCGTGCGGCAGGCGTCGACGAGGGCGGCGAGGGCGCGGCGGGCGCGGGACTCGGCGGCCGGGTCGTCCAGCAGCCTGGAAGCGTGGTGGTAGGCGAGCATCACGCCGTACATGTCGTGGGCGAACTGCTCGGGGTCGGTGTCGGGGCGGAACGAACCTGCCCGGACGACCGATTTCACCAGGTCTGCGAGAAACGTCATCCAGGTCCTCTGGAGCCGGACGAGAAGGTCCCGGCTCGGCCCGGGGCGGTCGTCGAGGTCGGTCACCATCGCGACGAAGAAGCACCCGCCCGAGAGGGGGTCCGACTGCGACCAGGCGAGCCACCGGTCGAACAGGCCGTGGATGCGGGGAACTCCTCGCGGGGCCTTGAGGGCGGGTTTCACGACGTTCTCGACGAAGCGCGACGCGCCGTACTCCAGGACCTGGATCTGGAGAGCCTCCTTGGAGTGGAAGTGGGAGAAGAGGCCGCTCTTGGAGAGGTCGAGCTCCTGGGCGAGGCGCCCGATCGAAAGACCCGACAGCCCGACGCGGCTCGCCAGCCCGACCGCGTGCCGGAGGATCGTCTCGCGGGTCGCGTCTCCCTTTCCCACGACCACAAAATAGCACGACCGTTCGTTCTTTCGGGGAAATCCCGGTTCCCGGCGCGCGCCATTCCGCGTAGGATCCGCCGACGCTCGCCCGCGGGCGGCCCGTTCGGGCTTTCTCTTGCGGACCCCGAGCCCACTAGAAAGGAGTCCTCGATGTTCCGCAACCGCACGTCGGCCGCTTCGGCCCTCGTCCTCGCCCTCCTGCTGGCCGGGTGCCAGAAGGATGCCGGAGCCACCACTCCGGCCCCCGCCGCGGCCGCCACGGTCGATCCGAAGACCGACGACGAGAAGATCCTCTACGCGATGGGGCTCGTCATGGGCCGCAACCTCACCGGGCTCGACTTCAACGCCGCCGACCTCGAGATGCTCAAGCTCGGGCTGACCGACGAGGCGCTGGGCAAGACGAAGAAGGTGACCCTCGAGGAGTTCGGTCCCAAGATCCAGGCCTTCGCCCAGGCGCGCGCCGGCGCCGTCGCCGCGAAGGAGAAGGTCGCCTCCGAGGCCTACCTGACGAAGGCGGCCGCCGAGAAGGGGGCCCAGAAGAAGCCCTCGGGCCTCATCTACACCGAGATCGCGGCCGGCACGGGCGCGAGCCCGTCGCCCAGCGAAACGGTGAAGGTCCACTACACCGGCAAGCTGATCGACGGCACCGTCTTCGACAGCTCGGTCCAGCGCGGCCAGCCGGCCGAGTTCACGCTCGGCGGTGTCATCCCCTGCTGGCAGGAGGGCGTCGCCCTGATGAAGAAGGGCGGGAAGGCCCTCCTCGTCTGCCCCTCCAGCCTCGCCTACGGGGACGCCGGCTCGCCCCCGAAGATCAAGCCGGGCGCCACGCTCGTCTTCGACGTCGAGCTCCTCGACATCGGCAAGGCCGCCCCGGCCCCTGCCGCCCCCGCCGCCAAGAAGTAGCCCTCCCGCACGTCGCGGGGCCGGCCTGCCGGCCCCGCGACTGTGCCTTGACGGGCCGCTCTGGCAAGAGCATCCTTCTCCTTCGGCTGAGATCCGATTGCAGGTCTCGCCGGTCGTGACCATGCCGCACACCCGACACCCCGCCACGCTCCTCGACCTCCGGAAGGGGGAAGAGGCGATCCTCGACCGGATCGATCTCCCCGCCGACGTCTCCCAGCGGCTGATGGAGCTCGGGTTTCTCCCGGGAAGCCGCGTCGCCGCCTCGTTCCGGGCCCCCGGCGGCGGTCCCCGCGTCTACCGGGTCGACGGAACGGAAGTCGCCCTCCGGAGCGAGACCGCGGCCTGCCTCCACCTCCGTCCCTCCCCGCCCGAGGGAACCGCGACCTCGTCGTGACCAGGCCGGTCGTCCTCCCCGCCCTCGAGGTCCCCCCTCCCTCCGCGGGCCCGTCCCGGGCGCGCGTCGTGGCGGTCGTCGGGCCGCCGAACTCCGGCAAGTCGACCCTCTTCAACCGCCTCACCGGGCTCCGCCAGAAGGTGGCGAACTTCCCCGGCGTCACGGTCGAGCAGCACCTCGGCAAGCTGAAGATCGAAGACGCCGTCGAGCTCGACATCATCGATCTCCCGGGCGTCTACAGCCTGACGCCGCGCTCCGAGGACGAGCAGGTGACGCACGACGTCCTGATGGGGCGGATGCCGGGCGTCCCGAAGCCCGACACGATCCTCCTCATCCTCGACGTCACGAACCTCGGACGGCACCTCGTCCTGGCGGCCCCGATCCTCGCCCTGGGCCTCCCGACCCTCGTCGTCCTGAACATGGCCGACGAGCTCGAACGGCGGGGCGGCGACGTGGAAGCCGAAACCCTCGCCCAGCGCCTCGGCGCGCCGGTCGCCCTCATCAGCGCGGCGACCGGCGAGGGGTACGACACCGTCCTGCAGTTCCTGCGCGGGCGCATCGGCGTACCGAGACCGATGGAGCTCCTCCCCACCCTCTCCGACCTTCCCCGCTGCCGCGAGTGGGCGGCGAAGCTGGGCGAGGCGGCGAACTACCAGGCCCCGGCGCCTCCGATCTGGACCCGCCGGCTCGACGGCGTCTTTCTGCATCCGGTCGCCGGCCCGCTCGTCTTCCTCGTCGTCGTGGTCGCCGTCTTCCAGACGATCTTCACCGCCGCCACGCCCCTCATGGACCTCGTCGACCGCGCCGTCGGCGCCTCCGGTGCCTGGCTCGGGGCGGTTCTCCCGGCCGGGGCCCTCCGCCAGCTCCTCGTCGAAGGGGTCTGGGCGGGGGTCGGGTCGGTCGTCGTCTTCCTGCCGCAGATCCTCCTCCTCTTCCTCTTCATCGGCATCCTGGAAGACTCGGGCTACCTCGCGCGCGCGGCCCTGATCGCCGACCGGACGATGGCGAAAGTGGGCCTGCAGGGAAAGTCGTTCATCCCCCTCCTCTCCGCCTACGCCTGCGCCGTCCCGGCCATATTGGCGACGCGAACGATCGAGAACAAGCGCGACCGGATCGCCACGATCCTGATCGCCCCGTTCATGACCTGCTCGGCCCGTCTCCCGGTCTACACGCTCATCATCGCGGCGTTCCTCCCGGAGAAGCCCCTCGTCGGCCCCTTCCTCGGCACCCGCGCCGCGGCGCTCCTCGGCCTCTATCTCCTCGGGTTCCTCGCGGCGGTCGGCACCGCGCGCGTCCTGAAATCGTCGGTCCTGCAGAGCGAGCGGACGCCGTTCGTCCTCGAGATGCCCCCCTACCGCCGGCCCACCCTCCGCGGCCTCGGCCTGCGCCTCCTCGACCGGGCGAAGGTCTTCCTCCAGCGGGCCGGGACGGTCATCCTGGGGATGTCGATCGCCCTCTGGGTTCTCGCCCACGTCCCGCTGAAGGACGGCGCCGCTCCCCAGATCGCCGAGAGCTTCGCCGGGACGATCGGCCGCGTCGTCGAGCCCGTCATCGCGCCGCTCGGCTTCAACTGGAAGATCGGCATCGGCCTCGTCTCCTCGCTCGCGGCCCGCGAGGTGATCGTCGGGACGCTCGGGACGATCTACGGCATCGAGGGGGACGAAACGGGCAAGAGCCTCCAGGAAGCCCTTCGGCACGACCTCACGCCCGCGGGGGCCGTCGCGCTCCTCGTCTTCTTCGCTTTCGCCATGCAGTGCATGTCGACGATCGCCGTCGTGAGGCGCGAGACGGGCGGGTGGACCTGGCCCATCGTCCAGTTCACCTACATGGGCGTCCTCGCGTGGGTCGGCGCGTTCGTCGCCTTCCGCGTCGTCACCGCGTTCCTGGCCTAAGCTTCCCGCGTGTCCCTGCGCGCCGAGCTTCGCGCCCTCCCCCGCGCGGTCTGGGTCCAGTGCACGGCGACCCTCGTCAACCGGGCGGGGACCATGGTCCTTCCGTTCCTCCTTCTCTACCTGACGCGCGACCTCGGCCTTTCGCCCTCCTCCGCGGGCGCAATCGTCGCGCTCTACGGAGCCACGGCCCTCCTCACGGCCCCGTTCGCCGGACGCCTCTGCGACCGGGTCGGGACGCTCCGGATGATGACGGCCTCGCTCCTCCTCTCTGGCCTCATCCTCCTCGCCTTCCCGGTCGCGCGGACGCCCCTCGCGGTCGCTCTCGCCACGGTGCTCTGGGCGGTTGCCTCCGAGATCTTCCGTCCCGCGAGCCTCGCGGCCATCGCATCGGCCGTCGGCCCCGAGCAGCGCAAGACCGCCTTCGCGGTGAACCGGCTCGCCATCAACCTCGGGATGAGCCTCGGCCCGGCTCTCGGGGGCTTCCTCGCCACCTGGTCGTACGGCGCGCTCTTCGTCGTCGACGGCCTGACCTCGCTCGCGGCCGCGACGATTCTCGCGAAGGCGGGGCGGCCGGAGCGCGTCGACGCCGGGGAAGCCCGCGAGGCGGCGAAGCTCGACACGCCGCCCGCCCACCGCGACCGGCGCCTCCTGCTCCTCCTCCTCGGCGTCCTGCCGGTCGCCATCGTCTTCTTCCAGCACGTCGCCGCGATGGCCCTCTTCCTCGTCCGGGACCTCGGCTTCTCGGAAGCCTCCTACGGTCTTCTCGCCACGCTCAACACCCTTCTCGTCGTCGCCTTCGAGGTCCCGCTCAACTCGGCCATGTCCCGCTGGCCCACCGGGAAGACCCTCGCGCTCGGCTCGGTTCTCACCGGCGCGGGCTTCGGCCTCCTCGCCTTCGCCCACGCCCCCGGGATGGTCGTCGTCTCCGTCGTCGTCTGGACGTTCGGCGAGATCGTTCTCTTCCCGGGGCTCAACGCCGCCGTCGCCGAGCTCGCGCCGGAAGCGCGCCGCGGCGAGTACATGGGCCTCTACATGATGGCCTTCAACCTCGCCTTCGCCATCGGACCGTGGGCGGGAACGGCGATCCTTGAGGGGTGGGGCGGGCCGACGCTCTGGACGGGGACCTTCCTCGCGGGCCTCCTTTCGGCGATCCTTCTCCGGCGGGCCGGAGCTCCCCGTACGACGGCCGCAGGAGAGAAGCCATGACGCGAGCCCTTCGTCCTATCCTCGCCCTCCTCCTTCTCGCGGCAGCGCTTCCGGCGTGCCGCAAGGAGTCGGACCCGGTCCGCGCGACGATCGACGGGCTCGCGAAGGCGGCGAAAGACCGCGACGCCGACGCCACGGGCGACCTCCTCGCCGCGGCCTACGCCGATTCCGAGCACCCCGACCGCGCCGCGGCGCTCCTGACGATTCGCCGCTACTTCGCCGCCTACGAGTCGATCTCGGCCTCGTTCTCCGAGCTGACGATCGACCGCAAGCCCGACCTCGCCCGCACCACCTTCACCGCGACCTTCGACGGCGCGCCGAGAAAGATCGGCTCCCTCGAAGGGATGCTTCCGCGCTCGGCGAAGGTGAAGTTCGAGATGAATCTCGTGCCGGAAGAGGGGCGCTGGAAGGTCGCCTGGGCAGGGTGGTCGCTCGTGTCGGAGGGGATGGGCCCGTAGCGACGGCGCAGGAGCGCGATCGCCAGAAGAGAAATAGGACGGCCCTGTGGCCTCAACGAGCGAAGAGGTCGCCCTGGCTCTTCTCGCCAAGCCAGCCGCCGGCGGACATGCCGACGGCATTGGCGATCGACTGCGCGATAGGCTGGAGCTGCCGGTCGCGGTAGTGGGCGTAGTCGAGGGGGGAGCCGGATCGCGCCTCGATCGGCTCGGCGCCGGCGAGGGTCATGACGTAGCCAACGCGCCCGCGGCGGTCCGTCCAGCCCAGGAGGCGCGCCGCCCTGACCTGGGGTGTCTGTGTCTCGTAGTCCTTGGCGGCCCGTCGGAGCGCCTTGCGGTAGATGAGCTCGGCGTCGAGCTCGCCCCGGGCGAGCCTCGCGGCGGTCTCCCGGCAGAAGCTCCTGAGAGCCGCCTCCGGCTCACCGTCAAACAGGCGCCGCAGCAGCTCCACCTGGAAACGGCGGGCCAGCGGAGTGAAGTCGCTCCGGACCGCTTCCATACCGCGCACCTCCACCTCCGTCGATCCATCGGCCGAGAGGAGGAGCCCGGCGTAGCCCTTGCCGCGCCCCCTTCCCTCACCGCTCGCGTCGCCCCGTAGACGCGGGATGAAGAAGCGCCGGTAGATCTTCTCGCACCGCATGACCAGGTGCGACTCCACGTCGAAGTCGGACCGGATGCGCCCGGCGAGGTGTTCGTTCAGCGCTGCCGCCAGGCCACCGCCGACCGTGAACAGGGCATCGTAGCCGGCCGTGTCGTCGAGACCGGACAGGACGAAGACCGAGTCGGTGTCGCCGTAGAGGACGTGGTGTCCGCGGGTCTCGAACCAGTCCCGCGCCGCCCGGAGGAAGCCCTGTCCGAACGAGGTGATGGCGCCGGCCAGCTCGGTGCGGGCGTAGCGGCAGCCTTGGGCGCCCAGTACACCGTAGAAGGAGTTCTGGAGGATCTTGTAGACGTAGGCCGCGGTCTCGTCGCCGGCCCGCAGCGCGGTCTCCCGCTCCTTGGCGCACCTGGCGAGGATGGCCGGAAGGATTCCCTCGGTCCGGTCGAAACGGGCGCCATTCGGAGCGACGATGTCGCTGGGGTCCGGGCGCGCCTCGGCGCGCGCGTGGGCAAGCGGGTCGATGTGGAACGTCCGCATGAGCGAGGGGTAGAGGCTGCGGAAGTCGAAGACCAGGACGTTGGGGAACAGACCAGCCTCCGCCTCGAGGACGACGCCACCCGCGGCTCCGGAGACGTCTGCGTCGCTTCTTTCGGGAGGCACGACGCGCCGCGCGTGCAAGGCTGCTCCGTAGATGCGCTCGAAGGCCGGGATACTGGTCCAGGCGAGGTCGAGGGAGACCCCCGTCAGAGCGGCACGCCTCGCCGTCAGCACGCCGAGGCCGGTCCTCTCCAGGATCTCGAGTACCAGCTCCGAGTCGCGGAGGCAGTAGGCACAGAACCGCTCCGGCTCCTCGAGCCGCAGACGGTCGAGCTCGTCCAGCTTCGCTTCGCCTCGGAGTGTGACGGTCTTGCCCTCCCCAAGGATGGTCTGAGCGACAGCGTCGAGCGTGTAGTCGTCGAGCCGCCGTCCCGAGGCGCGGACCAGACGCATCGTGTCGAGCGCCGCGCGCCCGGGCACCTCGGCGATCGACCGCCCACCCTGGCTCGTCCGCACCGTGAGGCCGCCCGGGACGCGCCCCACATCGAACGGGATCCCGTGGATCCGGCTCCGGTCGGCGAGAATCCTGAGGTCGAAGTCGATGACGTTCCAACCGGTGACGACGTCCGGGTCCCGTGCCCTGAGCCGCTCAGCGATAGCCGCCAGGAGCCGCTTCTCTGATGCGTGACGGACCACCAGGGAGGACGGCAGCGGCGGCCCGACGTAGTGGACCTCCCCGGGACCACGCGGGCCGGCGAGGGACGCGGCGACGACAGCGCCCGCCCGGTCGGTTTCGATGTCGAGGGCGAGCCAGGCCAGAGGAGGAACCGTGGTGGACGGCGACAGCTCCGGGTCGATGAACACCAGGTCGACGCGTCGGCCGGGCTTCGGCACGCCGCGGATCAGGACGGGGCCGGTCAGGCCGAGGGCGAGGAGGGCGTCAGAGGCTCCGGCGCGTTCGAGGCCTCGCGTGACCAGGCCGGCTGCGCCGAGCCGGCGGAAAGCGTCCTCGGGCGATCCTTTGCGGAGCTCGAGCCGGGCGAGCGCCTCGCATGCGAGGTCAGCCCACGGGAGCGCGTCGAGGACGGCGTTCTGCGCGGAAAGGAGTGCGAGCGCGCGGGGCCCATCCGGCTTGCCGACGTAGACCGCCGGAGCGGGCGCGGGGAGCACGAGGGCGAAGCTCCGCCCGTCGTCGAGCCGTCCGGTGGCCAGAAGGCGCCGTGTCGCGGCTTCACGTCGGCGCTCCTCCCAGGCCGACACGATGAACCCGCGGACTTCGATCACTGCGGTCACAGCGGCACCCTACACGAACGACCCGTTCACACCAGGGGCTGAATCTCCGCCCAGCGACTCGACGTCCAGCCCACGTCAGCTCGATCTTCGACGAACCCGAGCCGGTCTCGGCGTGAGACCGGAGAGCGTCTTTCTCGGGTCGGCGCGGACCGGATACTCTCTCCCACGCGCACCCGACCAGACGGCAGCCTACGATCGGCACGACAACGTGGAGAGAATCAACATTGAACCAGCCAGCCTGCCCGTGGGAGCAACGTCGCTGACCGTGACGGTCACGGCCGTCGGATTGACTACCAACGGGCTCTATCCGCGCGGTAACGCGGCCTTGATTCAGCAGGACTTCGCCCTGTTTGCCGTGAACGCAAGGGAGTAGTGATGACGAAGACCGCCGGCCGCCTTGGGCTGATCGCCCTCCTGTTCACAGGCACGAGCGCACTGAGCCAGCAAACGACTGTCTACGTACCCAGATTCGGAGTGCTCACCGAGCACGTCACGTTTCCGGATCCTTTTCAAGAGGGTTGGCGTACGTGGCGGTCCGCTGTGAACGTCTTCAACCCGACGGGAACGAGAGGCACAGTGGCCACCGCGGCCGTGTTCGGCCCGGACGGCGAGATTCCCGTCGTCAGCGGGTGCGCAGGTACGCTCACTTCGGTGGAGCCCGGCGCCGGTAGGGATTTCGATGGTTGTCCTGCACCTATTGACCACGTCGGATTCGCTGCGCTCTCTATCCCCGAGCCGTTCGTCGTCACCGCGGAAGTCGAGCGGACGCTAGGGAAGAGCTGTCGCCCTGAGGATCAGAGGTCGTACTTCATCGGGGAAGGCCGAGCGGCAATGCCCGTCTTTCGAGCCCTCTTTCCGGCGGCAGCCAGGGTCCTCACCGGCCCAGTCACGCTCGGTACCCCTGGCATTCCGGCGCAATGCGGGCCGTCTAGCCTGAAGGGAATCCGGCGCGTGAACGTCACTATGTTTAACGCGGGGGAAGAGCCCGCCCTCTTCAAGATTCGTGTGTTGAAGCTCCGGCGCGACTCGACCCCGATCCTCGAGCAGGAGGTGACGGTCGGCGCCAAGAGCGTCCTTCAGGTGAACCGTCTGCCGATCCCGCTTCTGCCGGATCCCGATATGGAGTACGGCGAGCAGCTCTTCGTCTGGATCACGATCGAAGCGACCCAGCCGTATCTCGCCTACGTCAGCTCGATCTTCGACGACCCCGAGCCGGGCGCCCTGGCGTTCGAGGTCTTCGCGCCGCAGCGGATCCAGTAGATCCCGTCGATTGACCTTCCACAGGGCACCGGCCAGCCGGCGCCCTGTGGGCGGAGCCGGTCTCGTCTCGGCGTGAGGCCCGTGATACCGGCGCTATTTCAGCACGAACGCCTTCAGGTCGAGGATCTCGCCGATCCGCCGCCGGAACTCGTCCGCCTCGAGCGAAGCCGCCTGCCTCCCCGATTCCTTCTCGATCCGTTCCAGCGCGTCGGCCCAGATCCTCTCGCGGCGGGCGACTTCGTCGGCGTCCTTCACCTTTCCGAACTCCTGCACGAGCTTGTTGTGCCGGCAGAGCATCCGGAAGGCGTAGCGGGTGTTGGGTCGCCGGAGGGGAAGGCCGAGGACCCTCACGTCGTTTCCGACGCTGTGGATCGGCTGGCCCCACTCGCCGTAGCCGCCGAAGATCGTCCCGAGCTTCTCGAGGGCGTTGGCGAGCTTCGGCTCGTTCACCTTCTTCAGGATCGTCGTGAGGAGGGGGAGCGTCACGTTCCGGAAGAGGGTCGGGTCGGTGAGTCGGACGTCGACGCCGAGCTCTTCCTTCTCGATCTGGATGATCTCCTCGGTCCGGATCCGGTTGTCGGTGGCGAGGTGGACCCGCTCGCCGATCGCCTCGGGGCGGGTCAGGGAGGCGAGGATCCCTTCGACGACCCGGTCGACGGTGACGAGGTTCAGCTCTGCGGAGCGGTCGGCGGGGAAAACCATGGCGACGGAGGAGATGGCCGCGGCCTTCGACTCGCCGAACGGCGTCGACTTCAGCGCGTCGAGAGCTTCCTTGGCGCGTCCGAAGGCGTTGACGGGCGCGTTGACGACTTTCGTGTCGCCCCGGTTGTTGCCGGTGCGCGAGTCGCCGATGACGATGGCGGGGAGGAGCTGGATGACCCGGAGACCGTCGACGACCATGTGCTGGTCGGTCTCCATCGAGGCCATCGCCTTCGTCAGCTCGTAGAAGTTGTTGTAGAAGTTCTTGGGGAAGACGAGCGCGTGCTCGGCCGCCATCGACCGCTTCTTGCGCCCGTGGATGTAGGACGTCTCGATCGCCACGTGGAGGACGAACTTCGACCCCTTCGCCCGCTGGAGCCGGAGCGAGAAGGCGAGGGCGTTCTTGCAGCCGCCGACGTTTGCGCGGAAGGAGTTCTCGTAGGTGTCGTCGAAGGAGACGGAGGCGGCGCAGTGGACGACGTGGGTGATCGTCTTCTCGATCGTCGCCAGGTCCGAATCGCCGATCCCGAGGAACGGCTTCTCGATGTCGCCGTCGACGAACCGGAACTTCTTCGCCGCGCGCCCGACGATGCCGAGCCGCGAGAGGAGGAGGAGCCCCCGGTCGGTGGGAGAGAGGACCCTGACGACCTCCTTCGTCTTCGGGTCGCGCACCTTCTGCGGCCGGATGACCGAGACGACCTCGGCGATCCGCCGGTCCGGGGCGGCCTGGGCGAGGATCTCCTGGCCGAGGAAGCCGGTGGCGCCGGTGAGGAGGACCCTCAGCTTCGGGGTCCGGCCGCGGGCGGCGAGCGCCGCGCGGGCGTCCTCCTGGAGCTTCACGATCCGGGCCTTCACCTCCCGCTCGGAGAGACGCGTCGGCTCCCGGAACTGGAAGAAGAACTCCCGGTCGACGACGCCGATCGCCTGCCGCGCGCCCCGCTCGACCGTCTTCGAGCCGGTCACCTTGCCGAGCCGGCCCGCCATGCGGGTCCCGAGCTCGTTGATCTTCTTCATCGCGTCGCGGACGGCGTCCTCGTTCCCCGTCACCTGGATGAGCCGGCTCGCCAGGAACTGGGCCGTCACCTCGAGAGGGTTCTTGTCCCGGTGGGCCTGGATGAGGAGCTCGTCCGGGTCGATGGGGCGGAGGACCTCGCGCCCGGTCACCGAGCTCATCCGGGCTATGTAGCGCGACGGCGAGCTCGTCCAGAGGAACTCTCCCTCGGGGTTCACCTGGGGGAGACGGTCGACGACGGGCGGCCGGGCGGGCGCCGTCGCGGCCTTCTTCGGAGGGGCAACCGGCACCTTCGGCGCGGCGACCGCCTTCCTTCGCGGGGCGGCCTTGCGCCGGGCGGAGGGGACGGGGGCCTTGGGGGCGGGTGCAGAAGCCGCGGCTCGGCGGCGGGGCGTCGGTTTCGGCATGAGACTCCTCCGGGGCTCGCGATTGTGCCTTGAACGCCCTCCAGGCCGAAATTCCGCGCTAACGCGGAGCGTTTTCTCCCGGCGGGACGGGAGTCAGGTTCCAGATATCGCGGGCGTACTCGCGGATCGTCCGGTCGGAGGAGAACTTCCCCATCCGGCCGACGTTGAGGATCGCCTTCCGGGTCCAGCCGGCAGGGTCTTCCCACTGCGCCGAGACCCGCTCCTGCGCCGCGGTGTAGGCGTCGAAGTCGGCGAGGTGGAAGTAGGGGTCGTGGTTCTCGACGACGTGCTCGAAGAGCCACGAGAAGATCCCCGGCTCGAATGGCGCGAAGAGGGGCGTCTGGAAGGAATCGAGGACCCTCTTCACCCTGGGGTCGCGCTCGAAGACCTGCCGGGCCGAGTAGGCGCCGGGGTCCTTCAGCCGCTCGATCTCGTCGGCCGTGTGCCCGAAGATGAAGATGTTCTCCTCGCCCACCTCTTCCATGATCTCGACGTTGGCGCCGTCGAGTGTCCCGATCGTCAGCGCGCCGTTCATGGAGAGCTTCATGTTCCCGGTGCCCGAAGCCTCCATCCCGGCTGTGGAGATCTGCTCGGAGAGGTCGGCCGCGGGGATGATCCTCTCGGCGAGGGAGACGCGGTAGTCGGGGAGGAAGACGCACTTCAGGAGCCCGCGCACGCGCGGGTCGCGGTTGATCCGCTCGCCGACCGAGTGGATCAGCTTGATGACCTGCTTGGCGACCCAGTAGCCGGGGGCGGCCTTCCCCGCGAAGACGAACGTCCGCGGGGCCTTCGGCTCGATGCCGTCCTCCACGATCCGGAAGTAGAGGTGGACGATGTGGAGGGCGTTGAGGAGCTGCCTCTTGTAGAGGTGGATCCGCTTGATCTGGATGTCGAAGAGCGAGTCGGGGTCGACCCGGACCCGCGTCAGGTCGGCGATGACGCGCGCGAGGCGCTTCTTGTTCTCCCTCTTTACCTCGCGGAAGCGCTGCCGGAAGGCCTCGTCTTCGGCGAGCCGGTCGAGCGGCTCGCGCAGGAGGCCGTAGTCGGTGACCCAGCCCGGGCCGGCCACCTCGGTCAGGAGGGAGGCGAGGCCGGGGTTCGACTTGAGGAGCCACCGCCGCGGCGTGACGCCGTTCGTCTTGTTGTTGAAGCGCTCCGGATGGAGGCGGAAGAGGTCGGGGAAGAGGTTCTCGGTGATGAGGCGCGAGTGAAGCGCGGCGACGCCGTTGATCGAGTGGCTCCCGGCCGCTGCCAGCTGCGCCATCCGCACCTGCTTCGGCTCTCCCTCCTCGATCATCGAGACGCGGGCGAGGATCGCCTGGTCGCCCGGCGCGCGGTGGGCGACCTCGTCGAGGAAGCGCCGGTTCACCTCGTAGATGATCTGCAGGTGCCGCGGGAGGACCGTCTCCACGAGCGGCAGCGGCCACTTCTCGAGCGCCTCGGGGAGAAGGGTGTGGTTCGTGTAGCCGAGGGTGGCGACGGTCATCTCCCACGCCCGTTCCCAGACGACGTCGTGCTCGTCGACGAAGAGGCGCATAAGCTCGGCCACGGCGAGAGCGGGGTGCGTGTCGTTGAGCTGGATGGCGATCTTGTCGGAGAAGCGGTCGATCGGGTTCCCTTCGCGCAGGAAGCGCCGGAGGATGTCGCGGAGCGCGCAGGCGACGAAGAAGTACTCCTGCAGGAGCCTCAGCTCCTTGCCCTTCTGCACCTTGTCGGACGGATAGAGGACCTTCGAGATCGTCTCCGACCCGATCGCCTCCTGGACCGCCTGGACGTAGTCGCCCGAGTTGAAGTTCTCCATGTCGAAGTCGTCGGAGGCGCGGGCCGAGTAGAGGCGGAGCGCGTTGACCGTCTCGCCGCCGTAGCCGACGACCGGCATCTCGTGCGGGACGCCGACGAGGATCTTCCAGTCCATCCACATCGGGTTGTACTGGCTCTTGCGGTCGATCGTGTCGACGATCCGGCCGTAGACCGGGACGAGGACCGCCTCCTCGGGGCGCTCGACCGTCCAGGGCATCGCCGCGTGGAGCCAGCGGTCGGGCCGCTCCTTCTGGTAGCCGTTGTCGATCTCCTGCCGGAAGAGGCCGTACTGGTAGAAGAGGCCGTAGCCGAAGCCGGGGAGGTGGAGCGTGGCGAGAGAGTCGAGGAAGCAGGCGGCGAGCCGGCCGAGGCCGCCGTTGCCGAGCCCGGCGTCGACCTCCTCCTCGCGCACCTCGTCGAAGTCGTGCCCGAGCCCCTCGAGAGCCTTCCGCACGGCGTCGTAGATGCCGAGGTTGTGGAGCGAGTCGCCGAGGGAGCGCCCGATGAGGAACTCCATCGACAGGTAGTAGACCCGCCGGGCGCCGGCCTCCTTGTAGCGCTTCTCGGTGGCGAGGAGGCGCTCCCAGGCCAGGTCGCGGACGGCGAGACCGAGCGCCTGGAAGAGGTCGCCGTCGGTCGCGTCCTCCCAGGCCTTGCCGAGGGAGTGGGCGACGTGCCAGCGCAGGGCGTCCTTCAGCTGCTCTGCCGTCGCGGCGACCGGCGGGGCGGTCGCGCTCACTTCGACCCCATCGCCGCGGCGGCGTCCTCGACCGTGTCGTGGAGCGGGAGGACCTTGTCGAGGCGGGTCAGCCGGAAGACGGCCCTCACGGCGTCGCGGGGGCCTGCGATCCGGAGCTCGCCCCCTTCCGGGAGCCCCTTGAGGAGCGAGAGGATCGAGGCGAGGCCGGCGCTGTCGATGAAGCTCACCGGGGAGAGGTCGAGGACGACCTTCGGCGCGGCCCCCGTGAGCGCGCCCGTCATCCGCGCCTTGAAGTCGGGGGCGGAGAGAGCGTCGAGGCGGGAATCCTCGATCCGGGCCAGGATGAAGGACTCCTGGGGCTCGATCGTCAGGTTCATCTTTCCTCCGTTTGCCGGTTCGGCGCCTCAGGCGGAGAGCCGCGCGAGGGCCGCTCCTTCGTCGTCGTACGCCTCGAAGATCTGGTCGAGCCGGGTCAGGCGGAAGACCGAAGCGACCGCGGCCGAGGGGCGGAGGAAGACGACGTCGCCTCCCGCGGCCCGCGCGGCCTTGAGGACCGAAAGGAGCGTCGAGAGGCCGGAGGAGTCGATCCGTCGAAGAGGACCGAGGTCGAGGAGGAGGCGCGGACGTCCCCCGTCGACCAGCTCCTTCAGCGTGGCGCGCACGTCCTGCTCCGACCAGGCGTCGAGCGTCCCCGACAGGGAGACCACCTCGACGGGTCCTGCGGAGCGGCAGGCGATGACGACTTTTCCTTCCGTCACGGGCGGAGGCAGCTTGCCACTTGACGCGGAGGTGTCAAGGCAGTCCGCATACCCCTCCCGGCCGATTCGCTGGTACCTTCCGGGCATGCCGGTCGCCCTTCCGCTCGCCCTCCTCCTGTCTGCCGCGGTCCCGGCCGCCGTCGAGGCCCGGCAGGCGGCCCCCGCCCCGCCGTCCGAGACGTTTCAGGCCGCCTGGTCCGGCTCGCGCGTTTCGCCGCCGTCGGGCTCGTACGCGCCGGAGGCGCTCCAGGCCGACCTGAAGCGGCTCCTGGAGAGGGGCGCGGGCCTCGTCCGGATCGCCGGGCAGGGGGTCTCGAGCGAAGGGCGCCCGATCCTCGTCCTCGCGGCCGGGAGCGGCCCTGAGAAGGTTCTCCTCTGGTCCCAGATGCACGGGGACGAGCCGACGGCCACCTGCGCCCTCGTCGACCTCCTCTCCCACCTCGTGGCGACCCGGACCGACCCGGCCACCGAGCAGCTCCTCTCGCGCCTCACGCTCCTCGTCCTCCCGATGCTCAACCCGGACGGGGCCGTCCGGAACGATCGCCGCAACGCCCAGGGGATCGACATCAACCGCGACGCGGTGGAGCTCCAGACGCCCGAGGGGCGATTCCTGAAGGGGGTCCGGGACCGGTTCGCTCCGGCGGCCGGCTTCAACCTCCACAACCAGGGAGCCCTCGTGACGGCCGGACCGGGGGGGCCGCAGTCCGCGCTCGCCGTCCTCGCCGTCCCGGGGGCCGAGAGCGAGGCCGACGGGCCGGCGGTGGCGAGAAAGAAGGGCCTGGCCGCGGTGATGGCGCGCGCCGCGGAGCCCTTCGGCCCCGGCCGGGTCGCGCGCTACGACATGAGCTACACCCAGCGGGCCTTCGGCGACTCGATGTCGCGTTGGGGAACGCCCACGGTCCTCCTCGAGACGGGGGGCTGGGACGGCCCCGGCGAGGCGGAACGGCTCGTACGGCTCAATTTCACGGTCCTCCTCTCGGCGCTCCACGCCCTCGCGCGCGGAAAGGAGGCGCTCGCCGCCCCGGCCTACGACCTCCTCCCCTTCAACGTGAGGGGACGCCTCGTCGACCTCGTTCTGCGCGACGCGACGGTCCACGGGGGGCGCGGTCTCCCGCCGTTCCACGCGGACGTGGCCTTCGTCCGCGCGCGCGCCTTCGCCGGGGAGGCCCAGCGCCTCGCCGCGACGGCGGTCACGGGAGTGGGGGACCTCGATCACCTCCTCGGCCTGACGGAGGTCGACGCCGCCGGCCTCGTCGTCGCCCCCGCGCCCCCCGGTGGCGCTCCCGCCTGGGAAAAGACGTTCGCCGGCCTCGTTGCCCGCGGTCTCGCGAAGGACGATTCCCTGCTTCTCGACGAAGCCGGCCTCGCCCGCGAGTCCCGCTCGTGGGCGGCCGGCGGAGTCGTCACTGCGTGGTCTGCGGTCGACCTCGTCCTCCTCCGGCGGACGGAGAAGGGCCTCGTCGTGGAGGGCTTCGTGCGGGACGGGGTCCGGGTGAAGTAGAAGCCGTCGGGTCCGGGACCCGGCCGGCGGCCACGCCGGCGCCTTTCAGCGGCCAGGAGGCCCGGTACCGCTCGCCGCACCGCCCGGGTAACGGTAGTGCCCGGTGACGGGATTCGCGAAGAGAACGTCCTCGAAGACCGCCCCGGCGCCGATGTTGTGGATCACGAGCGGCCGCCCCTCTGCGAAGCGGGCCGAGACGATCCCGACGTGCGGCAGCCCGCTCGCGAGCCGCCAGGTGACGACGTCGCCCGGACGGTAGTCGCGCGCCTCTCGTGAGACCGGCAGGACGGCGCCGTGCCGCGCGAAGAACGTCGCGAGATTCGGCACGCGGCGGTGATCGATGTTCCGGTCGGGTCCGCGCATCCCCCACGAACGCGGATAGGCCGCGAACGCCCGCCGCAGGTCCTCGTGAACGAGAAGCTGCAGGTCGATGCCGGCGTTCCGGTAGGCGCGCACGACGACGTCGGTGCAGACGCCCCGCTCCGGGGGGACGTCGCCGCCCGGGTAGGCGAGCCGCCGATAGCTCCCGTCGTAGAGGACCGTCACGCCCACCTGCCGCTGGGCCCCCTCGAGAATCCGCGCAACGACCCCCGAAACGGGATCGGCTCCGAGCCGTCCCGGCAGAAGGAGGGTCAGAAGGAGCGGGAGAAGGACGCCTGTGCCCGCTGACCCGTAATACACGATTTCACGCCTGGCACGAATCACGGTGTTCCCTTCCCGGTGAAGAGCTCGATGGCGAGCCATACGCCAAAGGCCATCGGGAACAGTCCGACCAGGAAGATCCCCCACGAGAAGACCCAGGTTCCGAAATCGAGGACCGTCGACTCTCCCGGGCTCTTCGGATTGACGAGAAGCCGGATCGGACCTCGGACCCGGTAGCGTTTGAAGCACGAACCCGTGTCCGAGACGCCGAGGTGCTTTTTCCCCTCGACGAAGTAGCGGTAGTACGGGCGGTAGAGGGTGCGCGCGGTCTCGCTGGCGCGGTACTTCCTGAAGCCCGTGACCAGTCCCTCCACGGGGAGCCAGGTCCTCCGCCGGACCCGGGTCGTCAGGAGGCTCCTCAGGCCGAGCCAGGCGAAGAAGCCTCCGACGAACTCGATGAGGAGGATGAGGAGCATGCGCGGTTTCCTACCCCCCGAACGCCCCCACCGTGTCCCGTACGTACTCGGGCCGGCGCATCCCCACCAGGACGGACGTCACGCCCGGAACGTCCAGGAGCCCCTTGACCGTCCGCTGGCAGAGCGTTCCCTCCGGCGATTCGTGGAGCGTCCTCGTGACGATCGCGGAGAGCTCCGCCACGCGCGCCTCCTCCTTCGGCGTCAGCCGCTCGACCAGCCCGGACGCCGCCTCGAGGAGGGCGAGGTCCCACTCGCCGGCCCAGCGCGAGAAGGCGGAGTCGCGGTCGAAGACCTGGCGCAGCTCCGAAAGGAGCTCGGTCCGGCGCGGCTCGACGACGTCGTCCCAGACCTCGCGAAACGTCGAGAGGTCGAGACCGCGCTTCTCGAACTCGGCCAGGAGCGGCGAGATGGCGATCAGCTCCTCGGGCGGCGCGACGCCCTCCTCGACGGAGAGGCGGGGCGCGAACTCCTGCGCGAACTCCTCCTCCGCGGCCCGGAGCCGGGAGAGCGCGTCCGGCGAGGGCGAGTCCGCGAGCGGGAAAGGGGCCCCGACCGTCGCGAAGCGGTGGAGCTGGCCCTGCCGGAATCCGTTCAGCGGCCGGTTCACGAGGACGGCGAGCTCGTGCTCGCGGGCGACGTCGAGGACGCCGCGGCCGTCGACGGTGTGGATAGGCTCCCGGGCCCCCAGCTCCACGGGGTTCATCGGGAGCTGGATCGCGGCGAAGCCGGGTCCGGCGACCTCGAGGACCCGGAGCAGGTCGACCGCGTCGGCCTTGTCGTGCGGGACGACGAGGGTGTTCGAGGAGATGCCGTAGGCGCCGATCCGGCCCGCGGCGACCTCCTTCTCGAGCTGCCCGAAGGCGCGGCCGATCCGCTCGTAGAAGGTCTCGCGCGCCTCGGCGAGCGGCATCCGCCGGTGCTCGGCGTCGGAAAGGAAGTACTCGGGGTTGTGGAGGAGGAGGACGTCGACGCGCGGCATCCCGAGCCGCCCGAGCGAGGCCGAGAGCTGGTCGGCGAGGAACTCCGGCGAGATGCAGTGCCAGCAGTCGCGCGAGTACTCGGTCATCTCCCGCCACGGGTCGCCCAGCTTGCGGCGCTCGTGCGCCTCGCGCAGGTTCTGTCCCTGCACGTACCCCGCCTTCGTGACCACGAAGACGTCTTCCCGCCGCACCTCGCCCGAGGCGGCCAGCTCCCGGAGCACCTTCCCGACGAGAATCTCGCTGTGTCCGTCGCCGTAGTTCGTCGAGGTGTCGACGAGGTTCACGCCCGAGAGGAGAGCCAGGCGGAGAGCCTCGCGGTGCCGTGGCACCCGGTCGTCGACGCGGTAACACCCGAACCCGACGGGGGAGACGCGGGCGTGGAGCTTGCCGAAGGGGCGTCGGGTCGACTCGGGGAGGCGGGCCTCGCTCATGGCCCGGGACGATATCGGACCACGCGGTTCCCTGCCGGGCCAGCCCGCCGGCGGCGCGTTCCGCCGCCCCGCCGGGGCCGACCCTGCGAGAATCGGCCGATGAGCACCCGCCCCACCCCACCCTGGAACCCCGTCGAGCTCGAGGTCGAGCTCTTCTGCCGGGGCCTCCTGGTCGACGACTCCGCCCGGGCCGGCGTGAACGCCCGACGGGTCGCCCGCACCCGCGCCGGGCTCGGCTCCGGGCTCGAGCTGGTCCTCCCCGCCCCCCGCCAGGGGATCTGGGTCAACGTCCCGCTCGACGAGCCCTTCGTCGCCGTCTCGCCCCTCACCCTCGTCCGACAGGGCGAGTCGTTCGCGGTCCGCGACCGGCGCCACCCCGACGTCGTCTACCCCGTCCGCCTTCCCGACCCGCCCGCCTGGTACGGGCGGACGACGGCGCGGGGCGTTCCGATGTCCCGCGTCGGCGTCCTTCAGGGAACCTACCTCGGCGTCTACTTCGCCGAGACCTGCATGTACTGGTACAGCACCCCTTCCGCCGCGAACTGCCAGTTCTGCACGACGGGGGTCAACGTCGGAAAGAACGAGGAGCTCGCCAAGAAGGTCGAGGACGTCGTCGAGGTCGCAGAGGTCGCGCGCCGGGAATCGGGCGTCACCTTCACCCACTTCAACACCGGCTACCACTTCGAGGACGACCCGAAGAAGAGGCCGATGCACGGGCTCGTCCAGGCCCGGCCGTTCGTCTCGGCCATTCGCCGCAACGTCGGGGGATTCATCGGCATGCAGGCCGTCCCGGTCCCGAGGAGCTGCTGGGACGAGTACGACGAGCTGATCGAGCTCGGGTGCGACCACTTCTCCTTCTGCGTCGAGCTCCTCGACAAGAAGTGGTTCGACGAGGTCTGCCCGGGCAAGGCGTCGACCGTCGGCCAGGACGCCTTCTTCGAGGCGCTCGAGTACACCGCCGGAAAGCTCGGCCGGGGGCGCGTCTCGGGCGAGATCATCGCGGGCCTGGAGCCGGCCGAGTCGACGAAGAGGGCGATCGACCGGATCGTCGCCGCCGGCGGCTTCCCGACCGTCTGCATCTTCCGGCCGCTGGCCGGGAGCAACCTCGCGCACCTTCCCTCGCCCGACCCCGACGAGATGCGCGAGATCATGGCCTACCAGTACACCGCGGCCCGCAAGGCCGGGCTCGCCGTCGGCATCCTCCCGAACATCAAGGTGTCCCTCGTCGTGCAGCCCGAGGAAGGGCGCGACCTCGGGCCGAAGCCCGGCTGGCTCGACCCGTACGAGTGGAAGCTGAGGGCTCTGCGCGCCCTGGCGCGCCCCTACGCCGCGTGGAAGAAGAAGCCACGGCCCGGCAAGCCCGCCTTCGTGCCGGAAATCCCGCCGGGGCCGGCCGTCGGAAACTGATCGTGCGGTGGCCGAAACAGGTCCGGACCGCCGGGAGCTCCTCATGAAATGGTCGTATTCCGTCGCCCGCGTCTCGGGCATCGACATCAAGATCCACGCGACCTTCGCGCTCATCCTCGCCTACGGAGCGTTCCGGTGGGGCTTCCCCAAAGGGCTGGACGGGGCCTCTTCGCTGGCCGGGGCGGTGTTCGGGATGGGGATGATGATCCTTCTCTTCGCCTGCGTCGTCCTGCACGAGCTGGGGCACAGCCTCGTCGCCCAGAGGTTCGGCCTCACGGTGAGGGAGATCCTCCTCCTCCCCATCGGCGGCGTCGCGCGCCTCGAGAAGAACCCCGAGAAGCCGCTCCACGAGCTCCTCATCGCGGCGGCCGGCCCGCTCGTCAACGTGGCGATCGCCGTCGTCCTCTTCTTCGTCGGAGGCCTCGCGGTCAATTTCGGAGTGCTCGAGGGGGGGTCGCTCCTCCCGACGGCCGACGGCCCCCCGTCGCTGGTCACCCTCTGGGGGTGGCTCTTCACCGCGAACGTCGCCCTCGCCCTCTTCAACCTGATCCCCGCCTTCCCGATGGACGGCGGGCGGATCCTGCGCGCCGCCCTCGCCCTGAAGATGGGCTTCTCCCGCGCCACCCGGATCGCCACCGGCGTCGGCCAGGCCATCGCCTTCGCCTTCGGCCTCTTCGGGGTCCTCACCGGAAACCTCCTCCTCGTCGTCGTCGCGTTCTTCGTCTTCACGGGGGCGGGACAGGAGCGGTCCGAGGAGCAGGCGCGCACGGTCCTGACGACCCTCAGGGTCGGGGATGCCTACAACAAGCACGCCCTCACGCTCGCCCCGGGCGACCACGTGAGCAAGGTCGTCGACTACATCCTGACGAGCTACCAGCCCGACTTCGCCGTCATGCAGGGGAGCGGGTTTCTCGGGGTCGTGACGCGCGACGACATCCTGAAGACGCTCGCGACCGAGGTGACCGACCTCTACGTCGCCGGAATCATGCGCAGGGACGTCCTGACGGTCCAGGCGACGCAGGGGCTCGACGACGTGCGGCGAATGATGGGCGAGAAGGGCGAGCGAATCGCCGCGGTGGTCCAGGACGAGGCCTTCCTGGGGCTCGTCAGCGCGGAGGACATCAGCGAGGCGCTCGTCGTGTCGACCTTCGTCCAGCTTCGGGACCGTCGGCGGGCCGCGGCCGAAGCCGCCGCGGACTGAGCTCCCGGCCCCGGCCAGCCCCGGTCCTTCAGCCCGCGAGCCTTCCGAGTGCGTCGTTCAGCGCCTGTCGAAATGCCTGGGGCGGCGCCTCTTCGCGGGCGAGAAGGGCGGCGAGGTGGACGAGCGTCTGCTTCTGCGCCCGGACGGCCACGAAAGCCGCAGGCTCGATCGCAGGGCCGTTCTTCCAGAGGGCCGTGTTCTCGGTGGCGAGAGAAGAGAGCCAGGTCTCGAGCGGTTTCGGATCGAAGTCCTTCCGGCGCGTCAGGGAGAGGAGCGCGAGGGCGAGACGTTCGTCCTCGCCCCACGTGAAGACGACTCCGGCCGTCCGGAGTCGCCCGGCAACCGACTCGACGATCCGTGCCTGGCCCGAGGAGGTGAGCTTCGGGCTCCGGGCGAGGAACTTCAGGACGTCGGCGGTGTGCGCCGTCGCGTGGACCCAGCCCGACCCGGGGACGAAACCGCGCAGGTCCTTCTCCGTCGTCAGGTAGCCAGTCGAAGCGGTCAGGAGACCGTCGAACGCTTCCTGCCCGAGCCACGGCGTCTTCAGGTCGGCGGCAGCGAGGATCGAGAGCCCCAGGGCGGAGAACGACCGGCCGTAGGCCGCGTCTCCGCTCGTCTCTCCGATTCCCTTCTTCAGCCCGGCTTGCAGCCGGAGGCGCAGCCCTTCGAGGTCGGCCGGGGGAATGAGGCCATCCCTGTAGACCCACCGCGCGAGGGCCTCGTAGCCGACCACGTCCCGGAGCACCGGGTCGGGCGAAGAGAGGAGGTCGGCCGCCTCGAGGGCGAGGGTGGCGGCCGACTCTCCCTCTGGAATGGCGAAATCCCTTGCGGCGAGGCCGGTCCAGAAGGCCCGGCCGTGGCCGGGAGGCCCGGCCGCCGCGGGCAGAGCGAGCAGCAGGGAGAGGGCGGAAGCGGCGAGGCGCACTCCCCTGTTACGGACCCCGGCGCGCTCGGGTTCCGGTCAGCGGCTGCGCGCGAGCGCTTCCCGGGCTCGCGAGAGGACTTCGTCGAACATCGCGGGCGTCAGCCGTCCCGTGTTCGTGTTCTGCCGGCTCACGTGGTACGAGCCGAGGAGGGTGACCGGGCCGCGGCCCGGGATCTCGACCCTTGCCTCGGCCCCATGACCGAACGCGGGCGCCGGTCTCGGGATCGAGGCTCCGGACTCGGCGAGGACGCGGAGCGTCGAGGCCCAGGCGAGGCCCCCGAGGGCGAGCACCACGCCGACGTTCGGCAGGAGCGCCAGCTCCCGGACGAAGAACGGCCGGCAGCGGTCGAACTCGTCCGGCGTCGGCCGGTTGTCCGGCGGGGCGCAGCGGACGGGCGCGAGGACCCAGGCGTCGGTGAGCGTGAGGCCGTCGCCGCGCCGGATCGACTCCGCCTGGTTCGCCAGGCCTGAGCGGTGGAGCGCGGCGAAGAGGAAGTCGCCGGAGGAGTCACCGGTGAAGACCCGGCCGGTCCGGTTCCCGCCGTGAGCGGCCGGCGCGAGGCCGACGAGGAGGAGCCGTGCCGCCGGGTCGCCGAACCCGGGAACGGGCCGCGCCCAGTACTCCTCGCCCGCGAAGCGCCGCGGGGGCTTCGCCGCGCTCTCCTCCCGCCACGCCACGAGGCGCGGGCAGGCCCGGCAGGCCTCGATCTCCCGCGTCAGCGTGGCGAGCTTCCGGCTCACCGGGCCGGTCTCTTCTGCCGCCGGAAGGCCTTCGCCGCGAGGACCGCGAGCGTGATTGCGGTCAGCGGCAGCACGAAGAACGCCATGGCGTGCTGGAGCGTCGGGAGGGCGGCGGACTGTGCCGCCTTCAGGACGACGAACGAGGCGTAAGCCATGTAGAAGAAGAGGAAGAGCGCCCCTTCCCACCGTTCGATGACGTGCCCGGTGAAGAAGATCGGGAGGCACGCGAGGGCGACCGCGATCATGACGGGCGTGTCGAAGGAGAGGGCGGACGCGGCGACCGGCACGCCGCCCGGCGCGACGAGGCCCGTCAGGCCGAGGACGGCGAGGATGTTGAAGATGTTCGAGCCGACGACGTTCCCGACGGCGATCTCGCGGTGGCCGCGCCAGGCCGCCAGGACGGACGTTGCGACCTCGGGGAGAGACGTCCCGGCGGCGACGATCGTCAGGCCGATGACGAGCTCGGAGACGCCGAACGACCGGGCAAACGCGACGGCGCCGCCCACGAGCCAGCGGGCGCCGAGGACGAGCATTCCGAGGCCCGCGAGGACGAGCAGGAGGTTCGCCCACCAGGAGCCGGTCGGACCTTCCGGCATCTCCGCCGCCGTCTCCGCGCGCTTGGAAGCGCTCTCCTTCCGGCTCTGGAGCACCGAGAAGGCGGTGTACGCCACGACCCCGCCAAAGAGGAGCGCCCCGTCGAGGTGTCCGATGCGCCCGTCGAGGGCCAGGACCGGAAGCAGAAGCGAGGCGCCGATCATGATCGGCACGTCCCGGCGCATCAGCTGCCGGTCGACCAGGAGCGGTGCGACGAGAGCGCTGAGGCCGAGGATGAAGAGCACGTTGAAGATGTTCGAGCCGACCACGTTGCCGTAGGCGATGTCGGCCTGCCCGGCGAAGGCCGCCTTGACGCTCACGGCCATTTCCGGGGCGCTCGTCCCGAAGGCGACGACGGTCAGTCCGACGACGAGCGGGGAGATGCCCGCGGCGAGCGCGATGCGCGAGGCGCCGCGGACGAGGAGGTCGGCCCCGACGACGAGGAGGCCTATTCCGGCGACGAAGAGGACGATCGTGAGGGCAGACACGCGGCCCGGTATAACACCGGGACGCCGCGGGCTATTCCGCCGTCACGGCAGGATCGCCCAGGTCGCCTTCAGCATCACCTGCCACGCCTCGCGCTCGAGCCCCTCGCCCGTCGCCCGGTTGAAGACGAGGTAGACGTCGGAGCCGGGCCTCCACATCCAGCGGAGGCGCGTGTTCACGCTCGTCAGGTCCGAGTCGGTGTTCGCCTGGGCGAACGCGCTCAGGAGGAGCGACCTGGAGAAGTTCCAGGTCCCGCGCAGGCCGAGGAGCGACGTGGTGAAGGAGCCCGCGGGGAGGTGGACGTCGTTGTACTCCTCTGTGAGGTCGACGAGAAGGTGCGGGTTCGGCCGCCACGAGAGCTGCCCGGACCACGTCTCGAGGTTGCCGCCGTAGAAGGTGCCCCACTCCACGCCGCCGCTGGCGAAGAAGGGATTGGCCCTGCTCGACCCGGCCTCCACCGCGTGACGCCGGTTCCAGAAGGCCCCCGCCGGCACGACGATTCCCTCCCGGATCTCGAACGGCTCGTCGAGCCGGTCCCAGCTGTCGGCCACGACCTCGGCCTCGGCCCAGCTGGCGTCGCGCGCCTCGGCCGAGACCTTCGCCTCGAAGCGCCGCATCGAGGGCGCGCCGGAGGGGTCCTCGAAGTAGTCGTACTCGGCCTCCAGGTCCCACTCCCTCACGAGACCGGCCTTCGGGAAGAAGCGCCGGAGCGCCCGGCCATAGAGATTCGTGATGCCGGTCTGGGCGACGAAGCCGATCCCGGGGTCGAAATCCTCGTCGTAGCGCTTGAGGCTCGAGTGGAGCTGCCAGGTCCCGTCGTCGAACGTCCCCGTGACGCGCCAGGCGTCGGTGTCGGGCCGTCCCTCGGCGTCCCGCGTCGTCGCCCAGAAGGCGGTGAACCCGAGCGTCTCCGTCGGCTTCAGGTCGAGGTCGAATCCGCCGGCGCGGTTCCACTCCTTCCCCGGCGGCCCCCCCTCGCGGTCCGTGAAGATCGCGCCGACCGAGGAGCGCGTCCCGAGCGGGTGCCTCACGCGCGCGACGTAGAAGTCGGTTTCCGGCAGTCCCGCCGACTCCTCCTGCCGCACGGCGATGACGCCGACCTCGGTCCGGCCGACGTTTCCCGTCAGGCGCGCCCCGCCGACGATCGGCACCGGCTCGCCGTCCGGCGAGAGACCGATCCTGCGGGAGTAGAAGAGCTCGGCCATCTCCTGCTGCCCGAAGCGGGTGAAGCCCATCCGCTCGAGGAAGAAGTCGCGCTTCTCGGGATAGAAGAGCGGGAAACGCGAGAGGTTCACCCGCTGGGTGTCCGACTCGACCTGCGCGAAGTCGGTCCGGTACGTCGCGTCGAGAACGAGCGTCGGCGTGACGCCGGCCTTCACGTCGAGCCCGGCGTCGAAGCGGGCCCCGCTGCGGTAGGTCCCGCCGGCCTCGCGGACTTCGCGGTCGTATCCGGTCAGGAGGTACGGCTTGACGACGAGCGGCAGCCGGCGCTCGAGCCGGAAGCCGGTCAGCATTCCCGACATCGAGATCCGCGCCGGGCCCGCCTCGCGCCTCCACGCGCCCCACGAGGAGCTCTCCTGGCGGCGCCGGAGCATCCGGGTCACGTTGAAGCCGAAGGAGGTCGCGCCGGCGGGGTAGCGGAGCGAGGAGAGGGGAATCGCGATCTCGGCGCGCCAGCCGTCGGGGCCGACAGAGCTCCGCGACTCCCAGATCGCGTCCCACTCGGCCTCCTCCGTCCCTTCGTTCGTGACGATCGAGTCGTACTGGGTGCCGAGCGGGTTGACGCGGAAGAACGAGGCGTTCCGCCGGTCGAGGTAGCTGTCGACGGAGACGTTGACCCAGTCGTCGGAGGCGAAGTCGCCGTCCCGGTCGTACTGGCGCGCGGCGACCGCCCCCGCCTCGCGGTCGAAGCAGACGACGCCGACGACGAGCGCCCGGGGCGTGACGACGACGCGGACCTCGGTCCGCTCGGTCGCGGGCGCCCCCTCGTCGGGGGCCTGCTGGGTGAAGCGGTCGAGAACGGGGGCGTCCTTCCAGAGGGGATCCCCGAGCCGGCCGTCGAGAACGACCTCGCGCGACGCGACGACGGCGAGCAGAGGCTCCTCCGGCCTCTGGGCGAGGCCGGAGGAGCAGAGGAGCAGGGCGAGGAGCGGAAGGAGGGCCCTCCGGGCCGGGCTGAGGAAACTCAAAGCTCCTCAGTTTACCGGGGCCCGGAGGATCCTCCGACTCTCTGCCTTCCTCCCGATTACCTTCCGGCCGGAGGGGCCGCGCCGCCCTGCTTCGCCGGCGCGGTCTCCCTGGCTGCGGCGACGGGAACGGGGAGCTTGCCGCCGAGGAGCCCTGCGGCCTTCAGCTGCGCCTGGCGGGAGAGGTCGATCGACTCGCCGAGGATCCGGGCCAGCTCCTGAGGGGCGTGGAAGCCCATCGAGTTCTCCGCCGCCACGAAGTCGAGCCGCCACTGCGCCGCGCGCTGGAGCTCCTCGATCTGCCTGAGGGCCGGGTCCTTCTCCACGACCGCCCGCCAGGCGGCGAGGAGGTTCGCCTTCGTCTCGGATGCGAGCTTCTTGTCCTGCTCCTCCTTCGGGAGCTTCGCGAACTCGGCGCTGGCGGCGAGCGTCTCCTTCGCCTTCGCCTCGGCGGCGGAGCGGGCCTTCTCGTCGTACGGCTTCCTCACCGCCACGATCGCGTCGATCATCTCGACCGCGACCTGGCCGGCCCGGGTCATCAGCGCGAAGTGGCGGTCCTGGATCGCCTCGACGCGGGCCTTCAGCTCCTCGTCGCTGCTGGGGTGGCAGGTGGCGCAGGAGCGGTTGGCAGAGAGGAGGGGGCTCCTCACCCAGTGCTCGGAGATCTTCTGCGAGCCGTCGCGCTTGTACGACATGTGGCAGTCGGCGCAGGCGACGCCGGCCCGCGCGTGGATCCCCTGGCTCCAGACCTCGAACTCGGGGTGCTGGGCCTTGAGGACCTCCATCCCCGTCTCGGCGTGGGTCCAGTCCTTGAACCGCTTCTCCTTCACGAGGATGGCGTCGTAGTTCTTCTCGATCTCCTCGACCTTCAACCCGTCGCCCCACGGGAAGAAGACCGTCGTCCCCTTGCCGCAAAAGTACTCGACGTGGCACTGGGCGCAGACGTAGGTCCGCTTCTCCTGGCGGCTCGCGTCGACGTTCGGGTCGTAGGGCCGGGCCCTGCTCCCCTTCCGCCAGGTTTCGATGCTCGGCAGGTGCCCGGCGGCCGCGCCGGAGGCGGCGAGCGCCTGGATCCCGGTGATGAAGGCCGGCCGGGTGATGCGCGTCTCCATCGATTTGGGATCGTGGCAGTCGACGCAGGAGACCGGGTGGGCCTTGCCGCCCGACACCTCCTCGAGCTGCTTGTGGGCGTCCCAGTAGCCCATCTCACCGACCAGGGCGAGCCCCTTCTGGATCTGCTCGGCCTCGCTCGCATCCGGCGCCGCCTCCCTGCCGAGCTTCCGGTAGAGCGGCATGATCGAGGCGTGGCAGTGCATGCAGTTCCCCGACTGCTTCCCCTCGGCCGGAACGTTCCGCTTCGTGTTCTCCTGGTCGAACAAGGCGAAGGAGTGCCCCCGGCGGTCCCGGTAGTCGATCGCGAAGAGGTAGCCGGCGAAGATCCGCTTCAGCCACGGGTCGCGCTCGGACTTCTGTGGCGGCAGCATCCCTTCGGCCCCGCCAGCGCCGCCGCCGTACTTCGTGCTCGTCGGCTCGGAGGTGCGCTTGTAGCCGTCGTACTCCCGCGGCCAGTTCGTCCCCCACTTGGCCGGGTCGACGTCGTCCTCCGTCACCTCGACGAGGCGGACGTAGGGGTTCTTCGCCTCCTGCTTGCGCTCGGCGATGTTGACGAGGAGGGCGGCGGCGCCGAGCGCTCCGAGGGCGAAGGCGCCCGCGACGAGGGCGATGAGGAGCCCGCGCTTCTTCCGGGGGGCCGGGTTCTCTGAGGACATCTGGTGCTCCTTCCTTGCGGAAAGCGAAGTCGGCGGTCAGCGCTGGTGGCCGACCGAGGCGTGGCAGCGGATGCAGGAGACGGCGCCGCCGCCGGGCATCGAGTCGACGAGGTCGGCGTGGCAGTGGCGGCAGTTGGCCTCCACGACCGCCGAGCTCTCCGGCCTTGCGCGGAGGACGTCGGGGTAGCCGCCGAAGGTGAAGGCCTTCGAGTGGTGGTAGCCGTTCGTCGCCTTGACCCAGTACTTCCCGACGAAGCCGGCCGGCGTGTGGCAGTCGTTGCAGGTGGCCGCCTGGTGGTGGGGGCCGGCGAGCCACGCGTCGTAGTGCCCCTGCATGACGTGGCAGTTCGCGCAGGTGGCCGGGTCGTTCCCGAGGTAGGAGGTTCCCCTGGCGTAGTGGAACGCGAATGCCCCGAGACCGATCGACAGGCCGGCCGCGGCGGCGGTCAGGGCGAGGGGAGCGGGAAGGAGGGAGAAGCCTCGTCTCGTCTTCATCGTCGCCTCGATCAGAATCCGGGCTCTCTATTTCGGGCCGTCACGATCACTCCTCCTAGCAAGGAGCGGGCCGCCTCGCAGCCCCCGGCCCACGGGCGGCGTCGACCGCGGCGGCGCGATACCTGCGGCCTCGCGAACCCGGCGTCCCGTCCCCTGTTACAGCGCGATCGGATGCGCGGGGGCGGGGACCGGATGCCCGCATCCGATCGCCCGGCCGCCGCGCTCCCGCCCTTCAGCGGTAGTCGTCGCGCGACAGGCCGTAGGCCTTCATCTTCTCGTAAAGGTTACGCTCGGCGATGCCCGCGGCCCGGGCCACCTCGCCCACCCTGCCGCGCTGCTGCCGGAGGAGGCGGGTCAGGTACTCGCGCTCGAACCGCTCGACGAGCCGCTGCCGTGCCTCGAGGAGAGGCAGCGCCGTGTCGACGAACGCCACCTCCTCCGTCCGGGCGGCCCCGACCATCGAGAGGACCCCGGCCCAGCCCATCAGGACCGCCCTCTCGCAGAGGTTCCGGAGCTCGCGGACGTTGCCCGGCCACGCGTAGCCCTGGAGCGCCGCCAGGCCCTCCGGGGGAAGGGCGGGAACGGGCCGTCCGTACCGCTCGGAAAACGAGCCGAGGAAGTGCTGCAGGAGCGCCGGGAGGTCCTGAGGCCTTTCGCGAAGGGGCGGGAGCTGGAGCGGGATGACGTTGAGGCGGTAGTAGAGGTCGTCCCGGAACCGCCCCTCCTTCACCGCGGCCTCGAGGTCCCGGTTCGTGGCGGTCACGATCCTCACATCCACCCGGACGGCGTCGCGCGCTCCGACGCGCGTGATCTCCTGCTCCTGGAGGACGCGCAGGAGCTTGGCCTGGACGGCGGGGTCGAGGTCGCCGACCTCGTCGAGGAAGAGGGTCGACCCGTGCGCCTGCTCGAAGCGGCCGACGCGCCGCGCGACCGCTCCGGTGAACGCCCCCTTCTCGTGCCCGAAGAACTCCGATTCCATCAGCTCCCGCGGCACGGCGGTGCAGTTCACGGCGACGAACGGTCTGGCGTGGCGGCCGGACCGCCGGTGAATGGCTCGCGCGACGAGCTCCTTGCCGGTCCCCGTCTCGCCCCGGAGGAGGACGGTCGCGTCGGTCGGGGCCACCTGGTCGACCATCGTGAAGACCTGGCGCATCGCCGGCGAGGAGCCGACGAGCTCCTCGAAGCCGGCGGCCCGCTCGAGCTCGCCGCGGAGCAGGACGACGTCCCGGCGGGCCCGCTCTCCCTCCACGGCGTGCCTGAGGACGAGGGCGAGCTCGTCGAACCGGATCGGCTTGGTGAGGTAGTGGACCGCCCCCCGCCTCATCGCCTCGACCGCGGTCTCCACGGTCGCGTGGGCGGTGACGAGGACGAACGGAAGGCCGGGCCGCGCCGCGTGGACGGCCGCCATCAGCTCGATGCCGTCCAGGTCGGGCATCCGGAGGTCGGAGACGACCGCGAGCGGGTCGCTCTCGGAAAGGCGCGCGAGCGCCTCGGCGCCCGAGGAGGCCAGCAGGACCTCGAACCCCTCGAGCCCGAGGTTTCCCCGGGCCACCTTCCGGGCGCCCGGATCGTCGTCGACGAGGAGGACGAGCGCGTCGCCGGTCACGCGGGGACCCCGGCGGAAGCGTCGTCCCTGGCTTCGGCACCCTCCGCGGCCGCCGCGGCGGCAACCCGCCGGAGCGGGAAGTGGAGGCGCGCGATCGTCCCGCCCCCTTCGCGGCGCACGAGCTCGAATCGGGCGCGGTGGACCTCCGCCATGCGGCGAACGATGACGAGGCCGAGCCCCGTCCCTCCCGGCTTCGTCGTCACGAAAGGACGGGTCACCTCGTCGAGCTGGTCCTCGGGTACGCCGCAGCCGCGGTCGCGAACCTCGACGACGACGACGCCCTCCCCGCCTTCGCCGGCGAAGGTGCTCGCGACCTCCGGAGGGTCGCCACCGGCGTCGAACGCGTTCTGGATCAGGTTGATGAGGGCGTCGGTCAGGAGGCTCGCGTCGAGGTCGATGGCGGGGACGTTGCCGGCCGCGTCGACCCGGACGGTGTCCGCCGGGAGCCCGCGCGCGACCGCGGCCTTCTGCGCGGCCTCGCGAAGGACCCGGGCCAGGGAGGCCGGGGCCAGAACCGGCTCGACGGGTCGCGCGACCTTCAGGAGGTCGGCGACGAAGCGGTTCACGCGGGCCACCTCCTCCCCGATGAGCGTCGCGTACTCGCCGACGTCCGGCTCCTTTGCGAACCGTCGGGCGAGGTACTGCGCGGCGCCCCCGATGGCGTTGAGGGGATTCCTCAGCTCGTGGGCGATCTGCGCCGACATCTGGCCGAGGCCGGAGAGCCGCTCGGCGTCGAGGAGGCGGTTCTCGAGGTGACGCCGCTCCGCGATGTCGCGGATGACCATGACCGTTCCGAGGTACTTCCCGGCCGCGTCCGTGACGGGGGCGTAGGTCGTCTCGAAGCGCCCTTCCTTCTCCTTGATGATCGAGTGCGCCGGCCCGGTGTCGTCTCCCGACCGGAGATAGAGCATGACGCGGTCGAGGACCTGCCGCGAGGCGCTCGGGTGACAGTCGGCCACGTGCCCTCCCGGCCCCCCGGAGAGGTTCTTCAGCGCCCGCCCGGCCTTGTTCACGAGGGAGATCCGGTCCTGGTCGTCGATGAAGATGACGCCGTCGACCATCGAGTCGACGATCGCCTGGACGCGCTCGAGCTCCCGCTGGCGCGCCTCCCGCTCGCGGCGGGCCTCCTCGAGCGCGAACGCGAGCTGCTCGGCGCGGTCGGAGAGGGCGCGCAGGAGGAGGCCGATGGCGACCGCGGTGACGGCGATGGTGACGAGGGCGAAGGCCGCGGTCCGCCAGGCGTCGGCCGCGACGCCGGGCGGCAGCGCGGCGACGTCGTCGAGAAAGAGGACCCCGGCCACCAGCGTCGTCGCCGCGGCGACGAGAGCGAGGACGGCGGCGATGCGGCCGGTCGGCCCGAGGTCTCGGAACATGCGCGGGTAGCCTACTGCGGCGGGCCGGGGCGGAGAAGACCGTCGCCGCGGGAAGGATCCCGCGGTCTCCGCCGGTTCTCCGCCGCCTTCCGGCCGGGCCTGCGCGTCAGCCCAGGACCGCGTCGAGCTGGTCCACCGCCCAGTCGATCTCCTCGCGCGTGATGACGAGCGGCGGCGCGAGGCGGATCGTCTGCTCGTGCGTGTCCTTGCAGAGCATCCCGCGCTCTTTCAGCCTGTAGCAGTAGGGACGCGCGAGCCCCGCCGAGACCTTCAGCTGCACGCCGGCCCAGAGGCCGCGGACGCGGACCTCCTCGACCTTGTCGGTCTTCATCGTTCTGAGGCGCGCCTCGAGGTGGACGCCGAGCTCGGCGGCCCGCTCGACGAGCTTCTCCTCGACGAGGACGTCGAGCGCCTCGGAGGCGACGGCGCAGGCGAGGGGATTGCCGCCGTAGGTCGAGCCGTGGATGCCGGGCGTGAAGACGTCCATCACCGCGTTCGAAGAAAGGAAGGCGCTGACGGGATAGAAGCCGCCGGAGAGGGCCTTCCCGATGGTGACGCCGTCGGGGCGGATCCCCTCGTGCTCGAACGCGAAGAGCTTCCCGGTGCGGCCGAGGCCCGACTGGATCTCGTCGAGGATCAGGAGGCAGTGGTGCCGGTCGGCCAGCTCGCGCAGGCCGCGGAGGTAGCCGTCGGGCGGGATGACGACGCCCCCCTCGCCCTGGATCGGCTCGACGAAGATGGCTGCGGTCTCGGGGGTGATCGCGGCCTCGACGGCGGCGAGCGAGCCGTACTCGACGATCTTGAATCCAGGGGTGAAGGGGCCGAAGCGGCTCGTCGAGTCGGGGTCGGTCGAGAAGCCGACGATCGTCGTCGTCCGGCCGTGGAAGTTCCCTTCGGCCACGATGATCTCGGCCTTCGGGTACTCGATTCCTTTCACGTCGTAGGCCCACTTGCGCATCGCCTTGATCGCCGTCTCGACGGCCTCGGCGCCGCTGTTCATCAGGAGCGCCTTGTCGAAGCCGGTGAGGCGGCAGAGCTTCTCGAGGAGCGGCGGGAACTGGTCGTTGCGGAAGGCGCGGCTCGTCAGCGCGAGCTGGCGGACCTGCCGGATCATCGCCTCGGCGATCCGCGGGTGGTTGTGCCCCTGGTTCACGGCGGAGTAGGCGGCGAGGAAGTCCATGTACCTCTTGCCGTCCACGTCCGTGAGCCAGACCCCCTCCCCCTTCGTGCAGATGACGTCGAGGGGATGGTAGTTGTGGGCGCCGTAGTGGTTCTCCTGCGCGATGAAAGCCCCGGAAGCTGCTGTCGTCTCCGCCATCGTCTTCTCCCCGAGCGCGGTGCCCGTCGAGGCCCGCGACGTTTCGCGTTGTCTTGACGGCCGCCGTCCGCCGTCGGGACCTGATGTGGTGGGGATCCTATCGAAACTGCGCGTCGCTCCCGGTCAGGGGGTGGGCCCGGGCACCGTCGCCGCTGCCGGCGGCACCGGGGGGGCGGGCGTGGCGGGCGCTGTCGCCGGGGACTCGGGCACGGGAGGCGGAACGACACTTCGGACGGCGACGTCGAAGACGTCGCCCGGGATCAGGACGTGGGTGCGGAGGTTCCGGGCCCCGAGGAGTACCGGGCCGTCGCCGGGGGCGCGGGTGATGGTGGTCGCCGCCGCGTCGTAGACGACGACGGAGCTCTCGCCGAGGACCAGGAAGGTGCCGTCGGGCCGAAGCCAGACGGCGGTCGCCTCGTCGATGCCGATGCCCAGGAACCGCGGGTACTCGAGGACGACCGACATGAGCCGGTTCTGCCGCTGGCGGGCGACGAAGTGCTGGTCGAGGATCGTCCCCGGGAAGAGGCCGAGGCCGGGGGAGAGCTCGACGTTCTTCGAGGAGATCACCTTGAAGTCCCCCTCGCCGGTCATCATGACCGGGCTCATGCACGCGGTCCCGGCGGAGGTCCCGCCGACGACGGCGCCGCGGCGGTACGCCTCCTCGATCGCCCTTCCGACCGGTGTGTCGCCCAGGGCCACGACGATGCGTCGCTGGTCGCCCCCGGCGAAGAAGATCCCGCCCGCCTTCCCGACCTCTTCGACGAGCGCCTTCCTCTGCGCGTCGAACCGGTTCCTCACGTCGAGCCCCGCGACGTTCGAGGCGCCGAACGACGCGAGCTCCTTGCGGTAGACCTCGACGGTGTCGGGGAGCTCGGAGGCCGTCGGGACGACGAGGATCCGGGCCGTGGGGCCTCCGGCGAGCTCGATGAACTTCGCCGTCACGGAGGCGGGCCGCTTCCCGCCGCCGATGAGGACGAGGTTCCCCTTCGGCGCCTCGGGAGAAGCGCCGAGGAGAGGGGCGGAAGCCAGAAGGAGGGCGAGGGCTCTGAAGACCAGGTGTTTCACGACTCGAAGGTCCCCTTCACTTCGACGCGGCCGGCGCGCATCAGGACGCGGCCCCGCGCGATGACGGTGTCCACGGAGAGGTCCTCCTTCCTGAGCAGGACGAGGTCGGCGTCCACCCCCTCGGCGAGAACACCCTTTCGTCTCAGGCCGAGGGCCCGGGCCGGGTTCCGGGTCGCCACGCCGAGCGCCGCCGCCATCGGGACCCCTTCGACGAGGACCGAGTCCCGTACCTCGGCGAGGAGGGAGTCGACACGCCCGACGTCGAGGCCGAGGAGCCGCCCCGCCTCGTCGTAGTCGGGGAGGCTTCCTTGACCGTCGGAGGTGAACGTGATCCGGGAGGGGTCGACGCCCGCCTCGAGCATCCTCTTCAGGCCGGCGCTCGGCTTGACCGAACCGCTGGCGAAGAAGGCGGGAACGTTCGACGTCGTCAGGTCGACCCATCCGCCCCTCTTCGCCCAGGCGATCCCGCTTTCGAAGAGTCGGGCGTTCCGGTTGACGTGGGTGGGGAGGAACTGGGTGACGGGCAGCTCCGTTTCCTCGACGAGGCGCATCAGAAGCGAGAGGCCCGCCGGACCGTTCCCGAGGTGGACGTTGAGGACGCCGGCCTTCCCAGAGAGGATCCCTCCCCGGTGCGCGTCGGCCGCGATCCGGGCGAGCTCCTCGAAGGTGGGCTGGGAGGAGCGGTGGTCCGAGATCGCGATCTCGCCGGCGCCGATCACCTTCTCGACGAGGAGAAGGTCCCGCTCGAGGCTGCCGGTGAGCGTGACGAGCGGCACGCCGTAGGAGCCGGTGAGGATGAAGGTGGAAAGGCCCTCCTCCTCGAGCGCGTACGCTTTAGCGAGAAGGACGGAGAGACTCCGGGTGACGCCGTCGGTGCCGAGACACCCGACGACGGTCGTCACACCTCCGCGGATGGCGTCGCTGAGCGCGAGCTCGGGAGTCCGGCTCCCGTAGCCGCCTTCTCCTCCGCCGCCCGCGATGTGGACGTGTCCGTCGACGAGGCCCGGGACAGCGAGGAGGCCGTCCCCGGGGATGACCTCGGCCAGGTCGCGCGAGATCGGAATGCGCGGCGCCATCCGCTCGATCCTTTTGCCGGCCAGAAGGATGTCCATCTGGCCCGCGGGGTCGGGCGTGAAAGCCTCGACGTCGTGAATGAGGATCATCAGACTTCGTCCTCGCTCGTTACGGAAAGGCCAGTGCGTTGCCCCGGGCATCTCCTGTCGAAGGGCGCAGCCCGGGGGACGGGAGGGTCAGAAGGGACCGTAGTGGAAGAAGAAGACGGGCGGGATGAGAAGGAGGACGCTGAGGGCCACGAGGATCAGCATCAGCGGCAGGAACCACCGGGCCCAGCGTTCCCACGGAATCCCGGCGGCCCCGAGAACGCCCATCGTCACCGCGCTCGTCGGCAGGATCGGGTTGATGAACTCGCAGAGCTGGAAGGCGTAGACGCAGGTCTGGCGCGTGACGCCGACGAGGTCCGACAGGGGCGCCAGGATCGGCATCGTCAGCGCGGCCTGGGCGGTTCCCGAGTGGAGGAGGAAGTTGATGACGCACTGCACGCCGAACATCAGGTGGGCCGCGATCCCGCGCGGCAGGGCGGAGACGAAGAGGTAGCTCGCCTGGAGCGCCGTGTCGAGGATCTTCGCGTCGCGGCCGATCACGAGGAGAGCCCGCGCGCAGGCGACGATGAAGACGACGCCGACCATGTTCTTCGCCCCGGCCACGAAGGCCGTCGCGATGCGGCTCGGGCCGAGGCCGGCGGAGAGGCCGAGGACGATTCCCATCCCGAGGAAGTAGGCGGCCAGGGCGCCGATGCCCCACTTCAGCTTCAGGATGCCGCCGACGAGCCCCGCCATGGCGATGCCGAAGAGGACGAGGGTGACGACGTGACGGGTATCCCAGCGCCCGTGGGCGAGCGCCCCGTGGTCCGCGGCCTCGCGGAGGAGGTCGAGGTCCCTCACGGGGCTCAGCTCGGGGTTCTTCTTGATCTTCCGCGCGTAGCGCATGACGAAGGCGACGATGACCGTCGTCCCGACGAACCAGGTGAAGACGCGGTACCCCAGGCCCGAGTTCGCGGGGAGCCCTGCGAGCTGCTGGGCGATCCCGACGGTGAAGGGGTTGAGGAAGGCGGCCGCGAAGCCCGCGGCCGCCCCGAGGAACGGGATGCTGGCGCCGACGATCGAGTCGTAGCCGAGGTTGCGCGCCAGCGGAATGAAGATGACGACGAACGGGATCATGCTTTCGGCCATGCCGAAGACGGATCCCGCCAGTGAGAAGGTGACCATGAGGGCGGGGATCACGAGGCTCTCGAGGGCGGGGCGGCCCGCCATCGCGCGCGTCAGCCGCGCGATGCCGAACTCCACCGCTCCCGATTCCTGCAGGACGTGGAAGCTCCCGCCGATGACGAGGAGGAAGGCGATGAGAAAGGCTCCCTCGGTGAAGCCCTGGATGGGGGAGAGGAGGAGCGTCTCGGGACCCAGGAAGACCTTTGCCACCGTGTGATACGTCCCGGGTACCGGAACCTGCCTGCCGGCCACCTCCGAGCGCTCGAACTCCCCGGCCGGAACGACCCACGAGGCCGCCAGGACGATCGCCACGAGGAGCCACACGAGGACGAGGGTGTGGGGCATCTTCAGGCGCTGGACCCAGGGGACGGCGGATTCGCTCATCGTCGGTCTCCGGTCGGGATGCTCTGGCGCGGGAGCGGCGGCCCGTCGTCTTCTAGAAGGCGACCCGCGCGCCGAGGCGGATCTGGCGGGGGCTCTCCATCGCCGTCGGGGCGCCGTAGACGCGGCCGGCCCAGGTGCTCTTCGAGGGGTCCGTCGCGTTGTAGTTGATCGTCCCCCAGCGTCCGTCGACCGCGGTCGCGGTGTCGGAGTTGAAGATGTTGAATCCGTCCGCGAAGAGAGAGAGCTTGAGGTTGCCGAGGGGGAAGTCCTTGCTGAAGCGGAGGTCGACCAGGTTCCGGTCGTCGAGCTGCTCGCTCCCGCGCTCGGTGAGGTTGACGTTCGTCGCGTTGTTCTTGAGGGCGCTGCTGCTGACCCGCGCGTACGGGGTCCAGTACTCGCCGGAGAGGTACGTGTAGTAGGCGCTCGCCTTGAAGCCCCAGGGAAGGTCGAACGACGCCGAGAGCTTCCCCTCCCAGGTCGAGTAGCTCGTGAGCTTGCCGTCCGCGTTCACCCGCCCGTTCCTGTCCTGAAACTCGGGGACGTAGGAGTTGTTCTTGACGGCGTTGCCAAGGAGCTCGGACCAGACGACCGAGGCCCGCATCGACCAGCCGTCGGAGTGGCGCTTCTCGAAACGGAGGATCGCGGAGTTGTAGCGCCGGAAGCCGCCGGGCGCGTTCTCGAGGACGAACCGCGGAGCCGACTTGAGGGCGTAGACCGTCTGTGTCCCGCCGGTCAGGGGGTTGCCGGGGATCTGGGAGACGACGTAGTCGTCGTTCTCGTTCACCATCGCGAAGATGTCGCCGTCCTCGCGGTGGATCAGGTCGAGGCCGAGGCTCGACGTCCGCCCGAGCTCCTGCTCGACGGAGACGAGGAACTGGTCGGTGTAGGGGTGCCCGGCGCCCGTGTCGAGGGTGGCCGTCGTCAGGGTCCGGCTGACGAACTTGTCGTATTTCCCCGTCACCGCGTTGTAGTCCCAGATCTCGGACGGCGTGTACGCCCCGCCCGACACCTCGCGGTCGTAGAGGTAGGCGAACATGCCGAGGAAGTAGCGGCCGTAGTGAGCCTTCAGGGCGGTCTTCGCCGTGCCGAAGACGTCCCAGACGAGGCCCGCCCGCGGAGCGAGGAGGGAGACCTCGTAGACCGACGTGTCGCCGTTTGCGAAGCCCGCGGAGTACCGCGTGTAACGGAGGCCGACGTTGACGGTCAGCCGGCGGAGCCGGAAGGAGTCCTGGGCGTAGACGTTGATGCCGCGCTGGACCGAGTCGAGGAAGATCTCGTTCCCCCGGTCCGAGGAGTAGGCGGCGCAGGCCGGGTTCGCGAAGTAGGCGGCCGTCCGCGCGTCGGCGGTCGCGCCGGGGCAGCGGGAAGAACGGTCGTAGTAGCTGAAGCCGCCGTTGCGCGGCTGCTGCTGGTCGTAGGCGCCCCACTCGTAGTTCGCGCCGAACTTGAAGGTGTGCGAGTCGCCCCCGCCGAAGAGGCCGTCTGCGAAGAGCGACCAGCTCGCGTCCAGGGTCGCCCGCTCGACCTTCTGCTTCAGGGTGAAGGCGGCGTTGTCCCAGCCGAAGCCGGTGGAGTCGTCGTTGCGTCCGGGCTTGTCCGCCCCGTCGTTCGGGAGGCGGTCGTCGCGGCCGGAGAAGCCGGTGAACTTCACGCTCAGGAAGTTCGTCGAGCTGAGGAGGCTTTCCCCCGTGGCGTTGTATTCCCAGTTCGGCGACTCCTGCAGGCGCGCCGCGGTCGAGAGAAGGAGCCCGCCCGCGCCGCGGTTCTCGACGACCCGGTCGTCGTAGAACGCCATCCCGACGAGCTGGGTCCTCTCCGTCGCCTGGTAGGGTGAGCTTTCCCATGTAGCGGTGCTTCGTGTCGTCGACGTCCTGCCGCTGCGATTCGGGCGCCGAGCCGCGGTAGAAGGGGGTCGAGACGGCGTTGGCGTACTGGGCCGAGGCGAAGTACCAGAGCCGGTCCTTGATCGCGGGGCCGCCGAGGTTCGCGCTGAGGTCCCAGTCCGACTTCGTCTCGGACGGGAGGAGTGCGGTTCCCTGGGCGCTCGCCGGGGCGTTCGTCGAAACGAGATTGCCGCCCGTGTAGTAGGCGACGAAGTCTCCCTTCACGGCGTTCCCGCCCGACTTGGTGACGAGGTTGAAGGCGGCGCCGGTGAAGCCGCCGTACTCGGCGGGGGCCCCGAGACCGACGACCTGGATCTCCTTGACCCAGTCGGGGTTCGTGAGGGCCCAGTGCTCTCCCGAGGCCGGGTTCGAGACGTTCACGCCGTCGAGGTTGAAGGCGAGGGTCCGCTCCTCGGTGCTGCCGTAGGCGCGGCCGGAGTTCACGCCGGGGACCTGGTTGACGAGGCTGTTCACGTCGCGCGAGAGCGGCTGGCGCTCGAGGTAGTCCGACGTCAGGTTCGAGGAGACGGCGTTGTCGACGACGCTCACGGTGGGCGCCTCGCCCGTCACCAGGACCGTCTCGGCGACGGACTCGAGCGAGAGCGTCAGGTTGACGCCGAGCGCCTGCCCGAGAGAGACGCGGGCCCCGTCCTTCTTCACCGGGCGGAAGCCCGGAAGCTCGGCCGAGACCGAGTAGATCCCGACCGGCAGGGACGGGAAGCGGTAGACGCCCCGGGTGTCCGTCACGGTCGTCTTCGTCCGCGCGACGAGGGCGTCGGAGGCGATGGTGACCGTCACGCCGGGCAGGGGCGCGGCGCCCGGATCGGCGACGACGCCCTGCAGCGCACCGGTGACCGTGCTCTGCGCCGGGGCCTGTCCCGCTGGAGACAGCAGGAGCAGGGTGAGCGCGATGATGGTGGTGGTCCTCTTCGTCATGGCTCCTCCCATCCGGGTCTGGTGACAAACCGGCCCCGCGGCGAAGCCGTCGGGGCCGGAGTGAGTGGGGAATCCACCAGGGCGGGTCTGTTCGTGAGCGCTGCTCGCGAGCCGGCGACGGACGGTCATGGCTCGCGCGACTCTTCGAAGACCGAGAGAAGCAGGCGGCCCGCCTCCTCGATGTGTGCCCTCACGGCACGTTCGGCCGCGTCGGGGTCGCGCTTCTGGAGCGCCGCCAGGATCGCCTCGTGCTCCGAGACGTCGTGCGGGCCGCGCCCGGGGAGGGGGGCCTTCGCCGTCGTCGCGATATTGCTCCAGAGCATGCTCGGGAACGCCGACCAGATCTGGCTCAGCGTGTGGGAGAGGAAGGAGCGGTCCGGTGCCGCCTCGGAAATGATCGAGTGGAAGCGCCTGTTCAGCTCCCGGTACTCGGCGATGTGGGGGGAGCCGAGGTGGCTCTTCATCTGGGCCAGGAGCTTCTTCATCTCGGCGATCTGCTCGTCGGTGACGTTCACGGCCGCCGAGCGCGCCGCCATGCCCTCGACGAGGGCGCGGCAGGCGTAGAGGTCGGCGACGTCCTGGCGGGTGACCGAGACGACCCGCGCCCCCCGCCTCACCTCGTGCCGCACGAGGCCCTCCGAGATCAGCTGCTTGAGCGCCTCCCGGACGGGCATCTGGCTGACCTCGTAGCGCTGGGCGAGCTGTTCCTGCCGGAGCCACTCGCCGGCCCGGAGGCGCCCTTCGAGAATGTCGGCGCGGATTCGCTCGGTGACCCACTGCCGGAGGAGCTTTGGTTGCGGGGGTTTCGGGTCCATCGTTATCCGCCTCGCTTAGATCTTAGATCTAAGATCTATTGAAAGGCTAACCCTTCGGCCGGGAAGTGTCAACAGCGCTCTCGAGCAGAGAGGCCTCGAAGCGGGGTTCCGGTCCGCCCTGGCGTGCTACCTTTGTCCGTCGCTCCCATGCCCGGAACCGGCGTCTTCCCCCACCTCTCGCCGGACTCGATCCGGCTCGGGGCCGCCTTCCTCCTCGGGGCGGCACTCCTGTTCGTCGCCGTCCGTCCGGCACGCGGACACGTCCTCCGTCTCGTCCTCCTGTGGGGAGGCTCCGTCCTCCTCCGAATTCTCTCGTCCCAGGCGCTCCTGAACCTCCCGAGCGCGGCCCCCACGCTGCACTTCCTCGCCCTCCTCCTCCAGGGGATCGCGTTCCTGGGCCTCGCCGCGATCCTCGTCTTCGACCTCCTCCTGCCCCTCGGGCGGGTGAGCGTTCCGCGCATCGCGCGGGACCTGGCGGTCGGGCTCTCCTGGGTGGGCCTTCTCCTCTGGCTCTTCTCGGTCCACCAGGTCGACGTGACGGGCATCGTCGCCACGTCGGCGGTCGTCACCGCCGTGATCGGCTTCTCCCTCCAGGACACGCTCGCGAACGTCATGGGGGGGATCGCTCTCCAGCTCGAAGGGGCCGTCGAGCCGGGAGACTGGGTGAAGTTCGGCGACACGTCCGGCCGGGTCCGCGAGACGGCCTGGCGGCACACCGCGATCGAGACGCGCAACGGAGACACGCTCCTGGTGCCGAACTCCGTGCTCGTGAAGACGCCCCTGCTCCTCTGCGGCAAGGCCGGGGGGCGTACGGTCCCTCTCGAGCGGCGGTGGGTCTTCTTCGGCGTCGACCATCGGACCGCGCCCGCCCTCGTCCTCGAGACGGTCCGCGAGGCGCTGACGCGCGAGCCGATCCCGAACGTGGCCGCCGAGCCGGCGCCGAGCGTCGTCCTGATGGACTTCCGCGAGAGCTGGGCCTCGTACGCGGCCCGCTACTGGCTGACAGACCTCCTCCTGGACGACCCGACCGACTCGGTGGTCCGGACGCGGGTCGCCACCGCCCTGAAGCGGGCCGGGATTCCCCTCTCCATGCCGGCGCACGCGAACTTCGTCACGGTGGAGGAGGAAGGGCACCGCGCCCGGCACGAGGGGCGCGACCGGCAGGCGCGCCTCGCGGCCCTGGAGAGCGTTCCGCTCTTCGCGGCGCTCACCGCCGAGGAACGGGAGCGCCTCGCGCCCGGGCTCGTCCGGGCCCCGTTCGCCCCGGGCGAGGCGATGGTCGTCCAGGGACGGCAGGTGCACGACCTCTACATCCTGACGCACGGAGCGGCGGACGTCCGGATCACCGTCCCCGGCACGCCCCCGCGAGTCGTCAGCCGGATCGCCGCCCCCGACATCTTCGGCGAGATGGGAATGCTGACGGGTGAGCCGCGCCGCGCGACCGTGATCGCCGTCGGCGAGACGGAGTGCTGGCGCCTGGGGAAAGAGAAGTTCCGCGAGGTCCTTCACGAGCGTCCAGCGATCGCCGAAGCGATCTCGCGGATCCTCGCGTCCCGGCAGGTGGAGCTCGTCGCGGCGACCGAGGGGCTCTCGGAGGAATCGCGCCGCCACCGGATCGAAGCGGAGCACGAGACCCTCCTGACCCGGATCGAACGCTTCTTCAGTCTCGGACCGCGGCCCCAGGCCCCGGAAAAGGACGGACGATGAGAGAGACGAAGCTCTTCCTGGCCGGAACGTGGGAAGACGGCGACGACAAGGTCGTCCTCCGCTCGCCCTGGGATGGGTCGTCCGTGTCGCGCGTGGCGCGCGCCGGTCCGGCGACGCTCGAGCGGGCCGCGGAGGCCGCGGCGAAGGCGGCCCCGGCGATGGCCGCCCTGACCCCGGAGCGGCGGGCGGCGATCCTGGAGGCCGCCCGGACAGACCTCCTCGGGCGGAAGGACGAGGTGGCCCGCGCGATCGTCGACGAGGCGGGCAAGCCCCTCTCCCTGGCCAGCGCCGAGGTCGAGCGGGCGGGAGACACGCTTCTCGCCGCGGCTCACGTCGCACGCTTCCCCGAGCTCGTGGCGCGGGATCTCTCGGGATTCGGGAGCGGGGCGGGGCGGATCGCCCTCACGAAGCGGGTGCCGATCGGGCCGGTCCTGGCGATCACGCCGTTCAACTTTCCGCTCAACCTCGTGGCGCACAAGCTGGCGCCGGCGATCGCCGCCGGCTGTTCCGTCGTCCTGAAGCCCGCCAGCCAGACGCCGACGCCCGCGCTCCTTCTGGCGGCCGCGCTCCAGCGGGCGGGCCTTCCCGACGGAGCCCTTTCCGTCGTCCCCTCGCGGGCGGCCGACGCCGAGGCGCTCGCGACCGACCCCCGCTTTGCCCTCCTCACGTTCACCGGCTCGGCCGAGGTCGGCTTCTCGCTCCGGAGGAAGGCCTGGGACCGGCGGGTCGCCCTCGAGCTCGGCGGGAACGCCGCGGTGATCGTCGAGCCCGACTGGCACGACCTTCCCGACGTGGCGCGCCGGATCGCGGCGGCGGCCTACGCCTGGGCGGGGCAGTCGTGCATCAGCGTCCAGCGGGTTCTCGTCCACCGCGAGGTCGCGACCCGCCTCCGCAACCTCCTCGTCGAGGCGACGGAGGCCTTCCCGATCGGGGACCCGTCCCTTCCCGCGACCCTCTGCGGGCCGATGATCGACACGGCGAACCGGGACCGCGTCCTGGAGTGGGTGGCCTCGGCGAAGGCGGCCGGCGGGGCGGTTCTCGCCGGCGGAAAGGCGGAAGGGTCGGTGGTCTGCCCGACGCTTCTCGACGGCGTTCCGGACGACCAGCCGATCGTCGCGGACGAGCTCTTCGGCCCCGGAGCCGTCCTTTCGACCTACGCCTCCTTCGACGAGGCCCTCGCACGCGTCAACGCCTCTCGCTACGGTCTCCAGGCCGGCGTCTTCAGCCACGACGTCGGAAAGGTGCGCCGGGCGTGGGAGACGCTCGAGGTCGGCGCCGTCATCCAGGGGGACGTCCCGACGTGGCGCAGCGATCCGATGCCCTACGGCGGCGTCAAGGCCTCGGGCACGGGCCGCGAAGGCCCGGCCTCGGCGTTCCTCGAGATGACCGAGGAGCGGATGCTGGTCCTGCGCTGACCGCGGCCGCCTGCGAGAACTCAACGGGTTCCGATCGCCTCGAGGTGGGGCCTGGGGGGCTCGCTAGAATCCGGTGACAGGGGCGGGATCGACGCGGCCGTCGGCGGCAGGAGATCGCTTCGTCCGGGCGAAAGGAGAGAAGTTCCATGTGGAGAGCAATTCCCGTCCTGCTGCTTTCGCTGCTGCTGTCCGCCTGTGGTCCGAAGCCCGGGCAGGAGCTGACGAAGCAGGTCCTCGTGAGCGCCCACACGGCCCGTAGCGGGGTCAGCCACCTCGCCATGCGGTATGAAGAGATCCTCGAGCCGGGCGGGAGAGGCCCCGGCGCACCGGCTCCGGGGTGGGAGGAGGTCGCCGCCTTCCGGTCCTCGGCCGAGGCCCGCGTCGCCAGGGAGCTCCTCTCCGCCTACACGACGCCCGTCCCCGTCGACCCGGCCCTCGAGAGGGCCCGCGACATCGGCGAGCTCTCGGTCGCGACGGCCGAGCTCGTGAAGCTCGCTCTCGAGCCGAGCGGGACGTGGGAGGGCTTTGCGAAGGAGCTCCAGGTGCGCCGTTCCCGGCTGGACCGGGCCATGTCCGCTCTCGAGGCGGGCACGAAGAGTCACGTCCTGATCGAGGCGAGGACGGAGACGAACAAGAAGTCCTCCATCTACGCCGACGCGCTCGTCCGGGCGAGGGCGTCGGATGCAGCCGGATCGGGAGAGGCGGCTCCGGCCCGCTGAAGTTCAGACCCGGCGGCACGCGGTCGCCCGCCGTCCCCGGGCCCTGGTCAGTCCTTCGTCCGCCGCAGCTCCCGGGCGACGGTCGCCGCGAGACGCGCGAAGACCCGCTCCGACTCGGCCTCCTTGCGCTCGGCGGGAAGGGCGAGCCACTCGTCGACCTCGGACCGCGCGATCGCGAGGGCGACGGTGCTCCCGCCCCGCGCGGCGATTCCGTCGAGGAGCGTCCCGTGGACCCGCTTCTTCTCGACGACCTCCATCCCGTCGAGGATCTGCCGGTGCGGCGTCCCCTCCCAGATGCCGAGGATCATCGCCTCGCGCAGGAGCCGCTCCACCGGGTAGTCGGCCAGGATCCCGGCGCCGCCGTGCGCCTCCATCGCCCATTTCGCCGACTGCACCGCGACCTCGGCGGTCCAGTACTTGGCGAGGTGGGCGACGAGCCGGAAGAGGTGGTAGCGATCGGAGTAGCGGGGCGTCTCGCGCCAGACCTCCGAGAGGAGCGTCACCGCCTCCCAGGCCAGGGCGAAGGCGTCGAGGAGCGTCTCGTGCCGCTCGCGGGCCTGCCGCGCGAAGAGAGGCTGCTCGGCGACCGGCTTTCCGAACGCCACGCGCACCTCGGCGAAGCTCCACGCCTCGTGAAGCGCCCGCTGCGTCAGCGCCACGCTCGCCACGCTGTTGCAGACGCGCGAGACGTTGAGCGCCTCCAGGACGAGGTAGGTCCCCTTGCCGCGTTCCCCGAGGAGGTGCCCTTCGCTGCCGTCCAGCTCGACCTCACCGGTCGGGACGGAGCGGGTGCCGATCTTGTCCTTGATCCGGCGGGCGCGGAAGTTGAGGGCGCCGTCGTCGCGCCTCCGGGGGACGAGGTAGAGCTCGAGGCCCCGAATGCCGGCGGATGCGCCCTCCGGGCGGGCCGCGACGATGGCCAGCTCGGCGCCGAGGTTGCTCGTGAAGTGTTTCTCGCCCGTCAGGAGCCAGCGGCCGCCCTCGGGGCGGGCCACCGTCTCGACGAACGCGCCGAGGTCGGAGCCCCCCTTTGCCTCCGTCATCCAGGTCGCCCCCTGCCAGACCGTGGCGTCCCGGCGGAGGAGGCTCGGAAGGAACTTCGCGCGGAGCTCGGCCGAGCCGTACTTGGCGAGGACGATCGCCGTCGAGAGAGAGACGGTGTGGGGGCAGTAGAGGCCGGCGTCGTAGAACGAGGTGACGTAGCCGAGCTGGTAGGAGGCGGGCAGGTCTCCCTCCTCCACCGCCTTGAACACGACGCCCGCCTCGTACCCCTTCGTCAGGAGCTCGCGATACCCGGGCGGGAAGACGACCTCGTCGATCCGGTTCCCGAAGCGGTCGTGCATCCGGAGCGGAGCCGTCCCCGCCCGGTCGACGGCCTCGGAGATCCCCATCCCCCGCTCCTCCATCCACGCCTCGTACCGGCCGAGGATTTCGGGAGTGCGAAGCGCGCCGAGGCGCCCTCGAAGGAACCCGCCCGGGGAGGGGAGGAGGGCGTCGTCGAGGGTCACTCGAAGGCCTCCTCCACGGCCGCCGAGACGAGGGCGAGAGCCTTCTTCGCCTTCGCCTTTCGCTGCGCGCCGGTGCCGCCGGCGCCCGTCGCGAGCTCTTCAAGCACCGTCGCCAGCTCGCGGGCCTTCGCGGCGGACCCGCGCAGGGCGACGGCGTTCTTCGGCTCGGCCGGCTTCGCGCCGACGGGGGCGGCGGCGGCGGGCACGGCGGCCGCCGGGGCGGGCGCACTCACGCGGCGGACCTCCTCGATTCCCCACGTCGTCACGTAGACGTGGTCCTTCTTCGACGCATCGGCGACCCACCCTTCGGTCTGGAGCTTGCCGAGGATCATCTCCGCGCTGCCGAAGAGCTTCTGCTGCCGCAGCACGTCGACGATCGAGACCATCTGGCGCGGGTTGCCGCCCGCGAGCTCGTGAAGCCTCGTCAGGACCTGGTGGAAGACGTCGAGAGCCATGAGGTAACTCCTTCGAGCGGTTTGCGCCGACGTTAATCCCGGCTGCTCCCGGCGTCGAGGGGCGCGTATCGTGCCGGCTGCGTGACCGGTGCCGGCGCCCACCCGTCCTTCCGCCTCGTCCCGGCGAGCGACACCGCGCTGCTGGCCGTCCTCGCCGCCGAGCCGTCGGAGGACGCCACGGCCGCGGTCCTCGCCCTGCGCGAGGCTCTCGCGGCCAGTCCGCCGCCCGGCCTCGTCGACCTCCGGCCCGCCTACACCTCGCTCCTCGTCGTCTTCGACCCGCGGGCGACGACCCACGAGGAGATCGAACGCCTCGTGACGCCCCTCCTGCCGTCCGCGGGGCTCGCCCTCGTGCCGGCGGCCCGGACGGTCGAGGTTCCCGTCTGCTACGAAGGGGAGAACGGACCCGACCTCGCCGACGTCGCCCGCGGAGCGGGGCTGTCGCCCGGGGAGGTCGTCGCGATGCACGCGGGAGCGGCGTACCGGGTCGCCTTCGTCGGTTTTTCCCCGGGCTTTGCCTACCTCCTCGGACTCCCGTCGCGCCTGGCGACTCCGCGTCTCCCGGCGCCGCGGCTCCGGGTGCCGGCCGGGAGCGTCGGGATCGCGGGAGGCCAGACCGGGCTCTACCCGCGCGCGACGCCGGGCGGCTGGCGCCTCGTCGGGCGGACCCCGCTCCGCCTCTTTGCGCCAAACCGCGAGAGCCCGGCGCTCCTCCTGCCGGGCGACGCCGTCCGGTTCGTCTCCGTGTCCCCGCGCGACTTCGACCTCCTCGCCAGGGGGCCGGGGTGATCCGCGTCCTTTCGCCCGGCCTGCTGACGACCGTCCAGGACCTCGGACGGCCCGGCCTCGGAGCGCTCGGCGTTCCGCCCGGCGGCGCCGCCGACGCGCACGCCCTCCGCCTCGGAAACCTCCTCCTCGGAAACGACGAAGGGGCGGCGGCCCTGGAGGTGACGCTCGCGGGACCGACGCTGCGCTTCGAGGAAGGAGCGCTCGTCGCATTCGCCGGCGCTCCGTTCGCGGCGACGCTCGACGGAACGGCCGTCGACGCCTGGAGCACGGTCGAGGTTCCCGCGGGGGGGCGGCTCGTCGTCGGCCGGGCGCTCTCGGGAGCGCGCGGGTACCTCTGCGTCCGGGGCGGAGTCGACGTCCCGCGGCTCCTCGGGAGCCGGTCGACCGACGTCGCGACGGCCTTTGGAGGGTTCGGGGGGCGAGCCGTCGCGACAGGGGACCTTCTCGCGGTGGGGGGCGCTCCGGGCGCGCCTCGCGGACGCCGCGTCGACGCCGCGGCCGCGCGCTGGAACGGGCCCCGGCGCCTCCTGCGGGTCACGCCGGGCCCCCAGGAGGCGTGGTTCGCGCCGGAAGCGCGCGTCCGCTTCCTCTCCTCCCCCTTCCGCGTCTCGGCCTCCTCGAGCCGGACCGGCGTCCGGCTCGAAGGGGAGCCGCTCCCCGCGCCGAACCGTTCGCTCGTCACGGAAGGGGTCGCCGCCGGGGCCGTTCAGGTGCCGGCGGGAGGGTTGCCGATCGTCCTCCTTGTCGAACACCCTTCGACGGGCGGATATCCGAAGATCGCGAACGTGATCTCCGCCGACCTCTCCGCCCTCGCCCAGCTTCGCCCCGGCGACGAGGTCCGCTTCGCGCCCGTCTCCTTCGACGAGGCCCGTCGCCTCCTCCTCGAGCGCGAGGCGCGGCTCGCGGACGCCGGAGTCTTCCTCCCGTGAGCTTCGCCTGGCTCCGCGAGGCGACGCCCGAAGCGCGCCGTGCCCTCTTCGCCGCCACGTCGGGCTGGATGCTCGACGCGATGGACGTGATGCTCTACGCCTTCGCCCTCACGGCGATCCGCGCGGAGTTCGGCCTCGACGGAGCGCAAGCGGGCCTCCTCGCGTCGGTCACGCTCGTCGCCTCCGCGGTGGGAGGGATCGGCGCTGGGATCCTCGCCGACCGGTTCGGCCGGGCGCGTCTCCTCGTCCTCTCCATCCTCGCCTACGCCCTCTTCACCGGGGCGACGGCCACGTCGCGCACCGTCGCCGAGCTGGCGCTCTGGCGGGCGCTCGTCGGCCTCGGCCTCGGGGCGGAGTGGTCGGCCGGGTCGGTCCTCGTCGCCGAGACCTGGCCGTCCGCGCACCGCGGCAAGGCGATCGGGCTGATGCAGTCGGGGTGGGCGATCGGCTACGTCCTGGCGGCGCTCCTGGCGGCGGCGGTGATCCCGCGTTTCGGGTGGCGACCCCTGTTCCTCCTCGGCGTTCTCCCCGCTCTCCTCGCGGTCTGGGTGAGGTGGCGCGTGCCGGAGCCGGCGATCTGGAAGGAGCGCGGGGCGGGGACGAAGAAGGGCCCGGGCCTCGCGCTCCTCCTCCGGCCGCCTCTCCTGGGCCGCGTCGTCGCCGCGACGGCCCTCTCCACCGTTCTGCTCTTCGCCTACTGGGGGCTCTTCACGTGGGTGCCGACCTTCCTCGCCGGGCCCGTCGCGGCCGGAGGCGCCGGGCTCGGCCTCGTCCGCTCGACCGGCTTCGTCATCGCCATGCAGGCGGGAGCCTTCCTCGGCTACAACACCTTCGGGATCCTCTCCGACCGCTACGGCCGCCGCCCGGTCTTCCTCGCGTTCGTCCTCGGTGCGGCGGTCGTCGTCCCGGCCTTCGGGCTCCTCGCGCGCTCGGAGGCGGCGATCCTCCTCCTCGCCCCGCTCGTCGGCTACCTCGGGCACGGCTACTTCTCGGTCTTTGGCGCGCTCCTGGCCGAGCTCTTCCCCTCGGCGGTGCGCGGCACCGCCCAGGGCTTCTGCTACAACGCCGGGCGCGCTGTCAGCGCGCTCGCGCCGTTCACGATCGGCGCCCTCGCCGACCGTCACGGCCTCGGAAGCGCCCTGGCCCTGACGGCGGGCTTCTACGTCGCCGGAGCCTTCCTGATGCGCTTCCTCCCGGAGACGAAAGGACAGGAGCTCGCATGAAGACGATCGACCTCAACGCCGACGTCGGCGAGCTTCCCGGGCTGGCCGAGGTCGAGGAAACCCTCCTCGGCATCGTCACGTCCGTCAGCGTCGCCTGCGGAGGCCACGCGGGGGACGCGGCGTCGATGGAACGGGTCGTCCGCGCGGCGATGGCGCACGGCGTCGCCGTGGGGGCGCACCCGTCCTATCCCGACCGCGAGGGCTTCGGCCGAAGGACGATGAGGATCACGCTCGAAGAGGTCACTGCCGCCGTCGCCTCGCAGGTGGCGGACTTCCTCGAAGTGGCGCGACTCTGCGGGGCACGCCTCGCGCACGTCAAACCGCACGGCGCCCTCTACAACGCGGCGGCAAGGGACGAAGCCCTCGCGCGGGCGATCGCCGATGGCGTCGCGCGCGTCGCCCCCGGCGTCCTCCTCGTCGGCCTCGCCGGCTCGGTGATGCTCCAGGGTTTCTCCGAGCAGGGTTTCCCGTTCGCGGGCGAAGCCTTCGCAGACCGCGGCTACGAACCGGACGGAACCCTGACCCCGCGCGGCCGGCCCGGCGCGCTGAAAGCGACGCCGGCCGAAGCGGCCGAACAGGCACTCTCGATAGCCGCCCAGGGAGAGGTCGCAGCGTCCGACGGCGCGCGCATTCCCGTCGGCGCCCGGACGATCTGCCTCCACTCCGACACCCCCGGGGCGGCTGAGTTCGCTCGCGAGGTTGCCGCGCGGCTCCGGGAGGCAGGAATCGAGATCCGTCCGCTTTAGAGGAGAACCGGGGAGGGAGCACCGGAGAGACGGAGAGACGGAGAGACGGAGAGACGGAGAGACGGAGAGACGGAGAGAACCAGCTTCACCGTCACGTCGCTCCGGCAGGGGGCCGCGTGCGGTGCGGCGCATCCCGCGGCCGCCTGCTCCGCGCCGCCGACCCGCTTCCGAGTTCGCTGCGGCCGGGCGGGGGGCCCGCGCGAACTCCTCGCTTCGCTCGTCAGACACGCGCGCGGTCCTGATCCCCGCCCGGTCCTCTCGAACTCGAGCGGGTCCCCGGCGGTGCTCGGGGGCGGCTCGCGGGACGCACCGCCCCACCCGCGGCCGGCGTGTATCAGGCATCCGCAGGGAGCCGCCTTCGGCGGCCCAACCGTGCCGGGGCTCTCGTCTATCCTCTGCCCTCAGCGATTTCTATAATATAAAATCAAGACCTGGCCCCACGGCTGTTGCTCCTGTCCGACCGCCGGGGATCTGAGCGGGGGAGAGGGGCGTCCCGCGAGCGACCTTCGAGCACGGGCGGGGCCCCGCACGGCTCCGCGAGCAGGCCGCCAGATCAGGCGAGCGCGCGCGTGCAACGAGCGGAGCGAGGCGTTCGCGCTCGCCCCGGCGGCCCGCGGAGCGGAGCCGATGCGGGTCGCCCGCGCGCAGCAGGCGCCGTGGGACGCCCCTCTCCCCCGCGACTCGCGCGGCACGATGAGGTGGATTCGCGTCGCTTTCCTTTCGTCTCGCCTCTTCCTTCTCCCTTTTCCTTTGTTCGTTTCTTCTTCTCTGCTCCCCTATCTCGTTTCTTCTCCGGCTTCTTCTTCCGGACCTTCCCTCCCATCGCTTCTTGGCGGGGCCACAAAGAGCACGGCCCCGGAATACCCGGGGCCGTGAGGCGCCACGATGGGCGCGTTGGCGGAAGGGGTTGTTACTTGACGGGGGCGGCGGCCGGGGCTTCGGCGGCCGGGGCCATTCCGAGGAGCGCCATGACCTCGGCGCCCTTTTCCTTCAGGCCGCCGGCCTTGGCGAGGGCGTCGGTCAGGTTGCCGGCGGTGAAGGCGGCGGAGGCCTCGTCCCACGCCTTGGTGATGCCGGCGAGGCCCTCCTGGGCCTGGGTCAGCTTCGCCTTGTCCATCCCCTTCGGCAGCTTCTTCGCCTTGCCGAGCTCCTCGATCTTCGCCTGGAGGGAGGCGACGGTCTGCGGGAGCGAGGCGGCGAGGTCGTTCCACGCCTTCGTCAGCTCGTCCTTCTTCGCGGCGGCGGCGGCGGCGAGCTCCTTGGCCTTGTTTCCGAGCTCGGTGGCGGCCGCGAGGGCTTCCTTGTACTCGCCCTTGGCGAACTTGTCCTTGGCGGCGGCGAGCGCGTCCTGGGTCGCCTTGAGCTGCTCGGGGACGTACTTGCCGGCCTCGTCGGCGACGGCCTGGATCGCCGCCTCGTCGGCCTTGATGGCGAGATCGGCGGGGCCCTTGTCGGTGTTGCAGGCGGCGAGGCCGGCGACCAGCAGCACGCATGCGATGAGGGCGAAGGTCTTCTTCATGCAGTCTCTCCTTCGAGCGTTCGTTTCCGCGAACCAGCCCGGACTGGAAAGCTTACTCCTCGGCGTCATCGGGTCTCGGTGACCTTCGAAAGGCCGCGCGGGGCGTCGGGGTCGAGGCCGCGTGCCCGCGCGGCGTGGAACGCGAGGAGCTGTCCGGGGATCACGGCGACGATGGGGGAGAGAAGCTCCGGGAGGCGTGGTACCGGCAGAGATCCGCGCCCGGCGGGGCCGATGAGGAGGACCGGGCATTCGCGGCGATGCAGCTCGGCGGCGAGCTCGGCGAGGTCCGTCTCGGTCGCCGTCCCGGGGGGAGAGACGACGATGGTGGGGAGGTTCGGCCCGGCGAGGGCGATAGGGCCGTGCATGAAGTCGGCGCCCGAGAGGGCTTCCGCGTCGAGAAGCGCTAGCTCCTTCAGCTTGAGGGCGATCTCGTGGGCCGTGGGGTAGTTGAGGCCGCGGGAGAGGACGACGAGGCGGGTCGCGTGCGCCAGACGGGCGGCGGCGCGCCGGGCCGCGCCTTCGACTCCGAGCGTGTCGGCGACGGCGTCGGGGAGGGCCCCGAAACCCTCGGTGAAGCGCCGCGAGGACGAGAGGGCGGAGGCCAGGAGCGCGACCGCGAGGAGCTGGGCGGTGTAGGTCTTCGTCGCCGCGATGCTCTGCTCGACGCCGGCGTGGAGCGGGATCACCTCGGCCGCCGCGCGGGCGAGCGGGCTCTCGGGGTCGTTCACGATGGCGAGAGTCGGCGAGCCGGCTTTTCGGGCGGCGGCGATCGTCTCGACGACGTCGGGTGACCGCCCCGACTGCGAGATGCCGATGACGAGCGCCCCCTTCAGCCGGAGCGGGCTGTCGTAGAGCGTGACGAGAGACGGGCCGGCGAGGGCGACCGGAAGCCGGCAGGTGAGCCCGAGGGCGTACTGCGCGTAGCGGGCGGCGTTGTCGGACGTGCCGCGAGCGGCGATCAGGACGAAGCGGAGGTCGTGGCGCGAGAGGCCGCGTGCGATGCGCCGGACGTTCGCTCCCTCGCGAACGAGGAGGCGCGTCAGGACGTCGGGCTGTTCGCCGATCTCGGCGCGAAGTCGCGAGCGGAACATCGGGCCTCCTCGTCGGCCCCGCGAGGGTGATCACCGTCGGGGACCACCCGGGAGTCTAGCGAAGGCGTGCCGCGCGGGCCTCGGAGAGCCGTGAGAGGAGGTCGTAGAGGACGAGCTCCTGGCGGCGCAGAGACGTCCGGAAGAGCCGGTCGGCAAACATGTGGATGGTGTTCCGGGCGAGGGAGGCGCGCGTCGTCGTCAGCCGGCCGGTTCTTTCGAGCTCGCCGAGCTCCCCGACGATCGGGGAGAGGCGCTCGGAGCGCCTGCGGAGCACCTCGAGCCCCGGGCCGAGCGGGTGCGCGTCGAGGTCCGTGGCGGCGAGCAGGTCGAGAAGGCCTGAAGACTCCTTCCGATACCTCTCGCCGAGCGAACGCCTGAGCGCCGCGTCCTCGCGGTGCTCGACGCCGTAGCCCTGTCGCACTTCCCGGAGGAGCTCCTTTCTCCCGGCAAGGTCGAAACCGAGATCGGCGAGGAGCGCGTCGGCGCCCGCCACGGCGAGGCGCCAGCGCTCCTCGGCCCCGGCGTCCCCCTCCTCGAGCCGCTCGAGGAGGTCGAGGACGGCTTCGCTGTCGACCTGGAAAAGCCTCTCGGCCAGGAGCATCCCCTCCGGACCGCCGTAGCGCTCCACCTCGCGCTCGTAGGTGTCGAGCTGCACCTTCCAGACGAGCCCGCTCCCGAGGTGCGCCGCGGCCGCGGCCTCGAGCGCGGGGAGGACCTCGCCGTGGAGACGCCTGGGCTCGCCGTGGAACCGGACCCGGAGGTGGTCGCGCGGGTCGGCGTAGCGGATGAAGAACCAGCGGTCCGCCGCGCCGGAGGCGAGCGCCGCCCGCGCCAGCGGGCCGATGCCCTCGACGAGGAGGCGGTCTGCCGTGGTCGTCCCCCCGTAGAGCTTCGCGTAGAGCCACTCGGACCCGGGCGGGAAGATGCGCGCGAAGCCGGGCGCGGTTGCGGCGACCCCCACGGGGCTCGGCGGAGGCGCCGCAGGTCTTTGGCTTTCGGGCACGCGGACGAACGGCACCACGAGCTCGTGCACGAACCGTCCCTCCGGCCCGTACGCGCAGAGCTCGTCGGCGGGCGGGAACAGCTCCTCCAGCCGGGCCTCGTCGCGCCCCTTCACGAGGTGGACAAAGCCCTCGACGGAGAGGACCGACTCGAGGTCGACCGGGAGCTCGTTGTCGTCGTCGGCGAGGACGACGTGCCGGGGGAGGGCGCGTGCGCGGCGCCACTCGGCGACGGCGCGGAAGCGTTCGGCTCCCTTCGCCGCCCCCAGCTTCGTCAGCTCCTCTTTCGTCACGTTCCAGGCCGCGCGAGAGAGGACGAGGCGGCCGTGGGAGACGCGCGGCAGGAACGGCGCTCCGTCGAGCGGCCCCCAGCTCCAGGCCGGGCCCGTGGCGAGTCCATCCCCCTGCAGCGCGCAGAGAAACCGGTAAAGGCCGAGGCTCCGGCGCGAGAAGGCGTGCGCGGAGGTGAGGCGCGGGATCACCCGCCGGCCGAGCCGTTCCGACCGCAGCTCCAGGCGCTCGCCCTTCACGGAGACGAGGAGGTCGGTGACGGGGATCCTCCGCTCCGCCGCGACGCCGGAGCCGCCGAGGAACGGGATCTCGTACTCGCGCAGCACGGGCCGGATGAGGATGTTCCCGATGCGGCCCTCGGGCAGGTGGACGATCTCGGCGAACAGCGCGTCGGGCTCGAGCGCCTCCTCGGCCCGCACGTGATCTTCGACGACGCGGCGAAGATCCGGGTCCGCGTGGCAGAAGCGGCCGAGGAGCGTGGCGCCCGAGGGGCCGACGACCCCCTGGAGAAGGACGCGGACGTCGCCCGCGTCGAGCGCCTCGTCGGAACGCGCGGCGACGCGGGCCATGACGGCGAAGGCCCCGGGCAGCGGGAGTGGCGCCCGGGAAGAGAGGGCTTCGACGTCGCGCGGGCCGAGGACGATCTCCCCAGCGCCGTCGGCCAGGGCTCGCGCGAGCATCCGGAGAAGCTCCTTCTCCCTCTTCCCCCACGCGACGGACTCCACGTCTTTAGAGGGAAACTCGAGGTCCCGGAGGAGCGGCGAGGCCCCGGAGGCGTCCTCGACGTGGGGCGGATACCCGAGGCCCCACTCGTCGTCGAGCGCCTCGACGAGCGGCACCTCCCGTTCCTCCCACCGTTCTCGGAAAGCGTCGCGGAACGCGGAGAGCTCGTCGGCGCGAGGGGCGGGAAAGAGGCGGCGGACGACCTCGACCCCTCTCTCGATCTCACGCAGGACCGGCCCGCCGAGCGTCGCCCGCGGCGAGGCCTTGACGAGGTCGACCTGGAAGAGGCGCTTGAGCTCGGGCTTGCTCGGAAGCGTCGCGAGGCCCTCGGCGATGGCCCGGTAGCGGGCGGGTGGGGCACCTGTCCCGCCCGCGTCGAGCGCCTCCAGCGCACTCTCCGCCCGCGCGAGCTCCTGCGCGATCGCCACGGTCGCGGCGCCCTCGGCCAGCCGGGCCGCGAGCGACGCCGTCGGCTCCGGCCCGGTCACCGTCATGCCGAGGTCGGGGACGAGGATCTGCGCCTCGACGAGGTGGCCGACGTACTCCGCCGCTTCCTCTATTGAGACGTCCGGCTCCACGAGCGCCGCGGCGAGGTCGGCCGCCCGGGCGCCTCCCGCGGCGCGGGCGAGCGTCTCCCGGAGAGCAGGCGAATCCTCGAGGGCCACGAGGTGGTACGTCCGATCCTCGCCCTTCAGGCGCGACTCCACGTAGCGGAACCCCTCCGCCCTCCCGTAGAGGCTCGAGTTCGGCGTCAGGACGAACTCGGCGCGCCGCGCCGGGTCGCGCATCAGCGCGTCGACGAGGGCGAAGAGGTAGTCCATGTCGAGGCGGGAGTGGCGACCCCCGGCCTCGCGTCCCTCGAGGACGAGGCGCGTCGCGCCACCGATCCGTCCGACCGACGCGCCGGCGAAGAGCCCGAACGGCGTTGAGCGGCCCGCCGCGCGCGAGAGGTACCGGACGAGCGCCCGCTCCACACGCTGGCCGCGCTCCCCGTCGGGGTCGTCGAGCCACGCCGGCAGGGCGTCGTCGAGGTCCGGGGAGGCGACGAAGAGCGCCTCGCGGATCTCGGGCCGCTCGACGAGCTCGCGGAGCCAGCGCCGCTGCCGCTCCCGGTCGGCGGCCAGAGCCTCCTCGAGCCTCTGCGGGTCGTCGAGGGCGCCTGCCGCGCCGAGTCCGGCGCCGAATGCGGCGAGCGTCTCGAACGGGAGAAGGGGCGTCCGGAGGTGGAACGCCCCGGACGGGAAGAAGGCGGGGCCAGCAGCGCTCACGGTCCGGACCGTTGGTCGTTCGGGGTCGTCGTGATCATGGCCCGGCCTTCGTCGAGCGCCGCGAGGTCGACGAGGTACGACTCCTCCTCCTCGTCGAGCGGGCCTCTCTCCAGCGCACGGCAGAGCGACGCGACCTCTCGCGGGGTCTGGGGCGCGCAGAGGAGACCGTCCATCTCGGGCGGGGTCAGCGCGAAACGGTAGTAGTCGACCGGCGACGGATGCCAGTAGTCGGAGCCAAGCCCCAGCTCGCAGCAGCGCGCCCGGCCGACCACGCGGCTGAGGCTCGTGAAGCCGTAGAGGGGCGTGCGGCGCTCGTCGGGCACGTGTGGGAAGACGTCGCGCCGCGCGCCGGTGTGCGACGGGTTGTATCTGATGAACGCGACGTCGACCGACGCGTTCCTCACCGACTCCGCCGCCGCGTTCCGGTCGTGGAACGACGTGCCGATCCCGCGGACGCCCACGTGCCCGGTCGCCAGGTGCTCGCGGTAGACGCCGAGGCGCGTCCCGATCTCGTCGCCGTAGGCGCCGCCGGCGACCGTGACGTCGATCCGCTTCAGGCCGGGCACCGCGTAGAGGACCTCTTTGAACGGCATCCAGCAGAACTCGGGCTGGGAGACGTACGCGGTGGCGGCCACGACGACCTCGTCCCGGATTCCCCGCCGCCGCGCGAAGAGCCGCGAGAGGCCCTGGCGGAGACCCTCGTAGAGCGGCCAGTGCATGTCGGCAGTGACGAAGAAGAAGTTGATGCCGGCGTCGAATGCCGCGAGGACGGTGTCGGGCGACCGCACTGCTCCCAGGCAGAGAGGACTCACGCAGAGGCGCTGCCGCCCCAGCTCGAGCCGGTCCGTGGCCCTAGGTAGAGTCGTCCTCCGCGTCTTCGTCACCGGCTTCGCGATCCGGATTCTCCTTCGGCCGTGGCCGCCGTTTCTTTCCCAGAGTGACGTGGGCCGGCGGTCGGCCCTTGTCGTCAGCTCCTGGGGGGCTTTGGCTTCCTGCCCGGAGGGTCCTTCTCGCCGGCGTCGGGGGCCGACGGCCGCTCGCCGAAAACGGTCTTCGTCCCGGCGCCCCCCTTCGGGTCCTTCAGGGGGATCAGATCCTTCAGGAGGACGACCCCGCCCGGCCTCTTGCCCTTGTCTCGACCTTCGCTCGTCACGTCGTCACCGTTGCGAAGGGTAGCAACTCGTGAGCCATGCCGTTGGGCGCGTGCGATTCGCGGCTTCGCGACAGTCGCCGGGTCTCGAGCCGCGGCACGCCGGTAAACGACTGTATCGTTTCGAGGCGGCAGAGCCTCGTTCCCGGTGGCTCACTTCGAGGCGGCGCGGGAGTGCTCACTGAAACCAGTCGAGCACCGTGGTTCGAGAAGCCGGGCTTCATCCGACCGAACCCACGGAGACGCGAAGCCATCGATTTCACTCGCGCTCGAGGTTGCGAACGGGCATCCACCAGATGTTCAGCGCCGGCTCCCCGCGGAATAGGTCCCTCCCCGGACCTTCTCCGCCTCGGGCCTGGTCGTCTCGAGGTCACGAATCGTCTTTCGCTTGACGGTCAGCTTCGCCGGCTTCCTGTTCGTTCCCGGGACTTCCTTCTTGGTCATGGGATCTCCTTCGTCGTGGGGGCTTGATTGCTCCGATGTCCCTTCGCACTGCGAAAGGGAATGCCGCGGCCTCTCAGTTGACGGCGTCAGGTCCGCCGGCTTCCCATGGAGTAGGTCCCTCCCCGGACCTTCTCCGCCTCGGGCCTGGTCGTCTCGAGGTCGCGAATCGTCTTTCGCTTGACGGTCAGTTTCGCCGGTTTCTTCTTCGTTCCCGGGACTTCCTTCTTGTTCATGGGCTCTCCTTCCTCGTCACTTCTCGTCCACGTCGATGACGGCGGGAGACGTCCTGGCCGATAAGCCCGGCTGGGGGGCCGCCCGCTTGAGCAGGCCCATCCCGCCACGGGCGTCTCTCCTGGCGGTCCCGTCTCGGTCCCTGCCCTCATCCACACCGTTGCTTACCGGAGTAGGTTCCGCCCCGGACCTTCTCGGCCTCGGGCCTGGTCGTCTCGAGGTCGCGAATCGTCTTTCGCTTGACGGTCAGCTTCGTCGATTTCTTGTTCGTGTCCGGAACTTCCTTTTTCGTCATGGGATCTCCTGCCTCGTCGGGTTTGATCGCGCCGATTCCCCTCCGCGCTGCGAAAGGGAATGCCACGGTCTCTAGGTTCACGGTTTCAGGTCCGCCGGCTTGCCCCTGAGTAGGTTCCGCCCCGGACCTTCTCGGCCTCGGGTCTGGTCGTCTCGAGGTCGCGAATCGTCTTTCTCTTGACGGTCAGCTTCGCCGGCTTCTTGTTTGTTCCCGGGACTTCCTTCTTGGTCATGGGTCCCCTTCCTCGGCGCGATTCGATCGCGTCGGCGTTGCAGCGCACGCCGCAAACGGGGTGCCACGGCAGGGAAGACGTCTGTTCGGAGACGGTCGACGCGATCTGCCGGTCGAAAACCGACCGCCCTTCGATCAACGGGCTTTACGAAATCGGCGGGGGCGTGCCGTCGCCTCGAACTCCGAGAAGGCGTTCCAGGGTGATCGCTTGCGCCATGGATTTTGGGAGCGGGACGGCGTCGGGATGGAACACCTTCACGACATGACCGCGTTCGAGGCCCGAGGGTGTCGCGTCCACCCACAGGCATTCGCTCGGGTCGAAGGACTCCGTGCGGCGGACCCGAGGCCGCGAGAACCTCTCCGCGATCTCAGCCAGCCCTTCGGGGACCCTCGCCGCCCAGTAGCTTTCGAACGCCGAGAGCCTGAAAGCGCCGGGCGCACCGGCGGCGCGTTTCAGCGCCGCCCGCACGAACCGCTGGCGGCCCAGGCGCCTTGCCGCCATCACGTGTCCGAGATGCGAGCCGGCGGCTTCGAGAAAGGCCTTCTCGGAGGCGCTGACGACGTCGGGTCGCGTCGCGGACCCCGATCCGAAGTGCGGCGGTTCGCCCGAGCCGACGACGCAGACGACCGTCGTGAGCGCACCGCCGTCGCCTCCCAGCAGGAACCAGCGGGGCGAGAGGCCCATGGCGAGCGCGGCGAAGCGCCATCGCTCGATCGCCGGGTGTCGAACGAGGTCCCGTGTGATCTCTTGCGAGCGGACGAGCCCGTACCACGCACGCAGGAGCAGGTCGCGCTCGACCAGCTCCCGCTGGGCCGACTGGATCGCGGCGCCGAGCGTCAGCCCGAACGCCGTTCCGTTCGTACTGGCCGCGGGAGAGCGGCCCAGGTAGATCCACTCGATCGGAACGAGTCCCCTCGCGCGTCGTCCGACGATCGAGCGGGCCAGCCGGAAGCGTTCGCGGGGCTCGCCGGTGGGGGCAGGCGGAGCCACCTCGCGGAAGAACTCGAACATCAGGCCCGGGGCCGTGGTGATCGCCGCCTGGAGCGATGCGAGATGACGGGCCGATGGAGTCGACCGCGTCAGCTCCGGATGCAGGACGGCGAAACGCTCGAGCGCTTCGTATCGCGCCGTACGCTCGGCGACGCCCGGATCGGGTGACACGCCGAAGCCGGTCCACTCGCCGTCGATCGACGCGCCCACGTACGCGAGCGGCACGACGCCGGCAGGCACCTCGATCGGCCTGGTGACGATTCGACGGGCACCCGCCGGCGCCTGCCAGGCGGTGACGATGCGGCTCGTCGGGCCGGGCTCTTCGACGTGGGCTCGGGCCTTTGGCGCCCGCTCCCGTACGACGATGCCCCGTCGGAGAAGGTGCCGAAGGATGAGACGAGCGGTCGCGCGTCCGCCGAGCGCGCCCTCGAATCGCATGTGGCTGAAGGCCCCCGGCAGTCGCCGCAGACCCGTCACCACAGCTGGCGAGAGGTCCATGCTGAGCCGTTCGTCGAGACCCACCCCCCACCTGACCTCGACGATGCCGTCACGGGCGCCCTCTGGCGCCACCGCCACAGAGAACCTCGCGTCGGGACTGAATCGATACTGAAAGTGCGGCATCGTCTTGGGGGCGGCGGGGCGATGCTACTGCCTCTCGTCGTCGCCGGCTCTGAAGCTGGTCACCGGTTCAACCGGCCCGGCCTGGACACGTCGCCCGGGCTCGTGAAGCTCGGACCTCGCGCACCGGCCGGCTTGAATGGGTGATCCGCGAGACCGCCATCAGGGTCTCGTTCCGGCGGGCGTTAACGCGGTTCCTTCATGCTCCTTTCCGGCCATCCTGAATCCTGGCAGCGGTCTTGCGAGCTGCGGGGTTGTCTCAAGGAGGTGTCCGGTGGAAAAGAAACAGACCCGAGCGGCCGCCAAGTCGCCGGCCAAGCCGAAGCTGAAGCTGCGCAGGATCACCGTTCGCGACCTGGAAACGCGGAAGGCGGACGAGGTCAAGGGCGGGTCGTATTCGGTCAGACAGCGCTGCTTCTGAGGCACATGGCGGCGCCCACAGGCACCGCGAAGAGGAGGAACACGTGGAAAAGAAACAGACCCGAACGGCTGCCAAGGCACCGGCGAAGTCGAAGCTGAAGCTGCGCAAGGTCACCGTTCGCGACCTGGAGACGCGGAAGGCGGACGAGATCAAGGGCGGGCCGATGTCGGCCAGGCAGCGCTGCTACTGAGTCATTCGGCGGCGCCCACAGGCACCGCGACGAGGAGGAAGACGTGGAAAAGAAACAGACCCGAACGGCCGCCAAGTCGCCGGCGAAGGCAAAGCTGAAGCTGCGCAAGGTCACCGTTCGCGACCTGGAGACGCGGAAGGCGGACGAGATCAAGGGCGGGCCGGAGTCGGCCAGGCAGCGCTGCTACTGAGACACCTGGTGGCGCCCACTGGCGCCGCGACGAGGAGGAACACGTGGAAAAGAAACAGACCCGAACGGCCGCCAAGTCGCCGGCGAAGACGAAGTTGAAACTGCGCAAGATCACCGTTCGCGACCTGGAAACGCGGAAGGCAGACGACATCAAGGGCGGGTCTGAATCCATCAGGCAGCGCTGCAAGTAGAGGCACCTGCTGGCGCCCACCGGTGCCGCAACGAGGAGGGACACGTGGAAAAGAAACAGACCCGAACGGCCGCCAAGTCGCCGGCGAAGGCGAAGTTGAAGCTGCGCAAGATCACCGTTCGCGACCTGGAGATGCGGAAGGCGGACGAGGTCAAGGGCGGTTCGCAATCAATCAGACAGCGCTGCCTCTGAGGCACCTGGCGGCGCCCACCGGAGCCGCGACGAAGGAGGGACACGTGGAGAAGAAACAAGCTCAAACGGCCGTCAAGTCACCGGCAAAGGCGAAGCTGAAGCTGAACAAGGTCACCGTTCGCGACCTGGATACGAGGAAGGCGGACCAGATCAAGGGCGGGCCACAGTCGTCCAGACAGCGCTGCTACTGAGACATCCGACGGCGCCCACAGGTGCCGCGACGAGGAGGAAGACGTGGAGAAGAAACAGACTCAAACGACCGCCAAGTCGCCGGCGAAGGCGAAGCTGAAACTGCGCAAGATCACCGTTCGTGACCTGGAAACGCGGAAGGCGGACGAGGTCAAGGGCGGGAGCGCCTCGTACACGATTTCTCAGCGCTGCCGGTAGTCAGCGGTCGCGGGCAGGAGCGCCGCCCAGCAGCTGCCTCGTTTCGAGGCGGCACTGCCTCGATCCCGCCGCCTCACTTCGAGGCGGAGAGGATCCGCTCCAGGGTCGAACGGGCGACGTGCAGGGCGCGGGCGGCCCGGGTCTTGTTCCCGCCGTGCTCCTCGAGGATCCTCAGGACGTGCGCGCGTTCCGCGGCGCGGAGGCTGTCGTCGCCTCCCGTTCGTGGCGGTGCGGCGGGCCGCGAGGCTTCCGCATCGCGGCGGACGAGGATCGACGTCTCCTCGATCACCTCGCCCTCGGTCATCGCCACGGCGGCGTGGATGACGCGGTCGAGCTCGCGGAGGTTGCCGGGCCATGGGTACGAGAAGAGGGCGTCCGCGGCTGCGCGGCTCAGCCCGTCGATGGAGCGCCCCTGGAGCCGGGCGGCGCGGAGGATCGCCGAGGCGACGAGCGCCTTCAGGTCGTTCGGGCGCTCGCGCAGGGGCGGCAGGGTCAGCGTCAGGCCGCTGATCCGGTAGAAGAGGTCCCGCCGGAAGCCGTCCGAGCCCGCGTACCTCTCGAGCGGGTAGTGGGTGGCCGAGATGAGCCTCACGTCGGCCTTGCGGAGCTTCTCTGAGCCGAGCCGCTCGAACTCCCCGTACTCGACGGCGCGGAGGATCTTGGCCTGCGCGAGCGGGCTCATGTCGGCGATCTCGTCGATGAAGAGCGTCCCGCCGTCGGCCATCTCGAACTTCCCGCGCAGTTGCTTGTGCGCCCCGGTGTAGGCCCCCTTCTCGTGGCCGAAGAGCTGGCTGTCGAGGAGAGTGTCGGAGAGCGCGGCGGCGTTGAAGGAGACGAAGGGGCCGGCGGCCCTCCGGGAGGAGTTGTGGATGGCGCGGGCGAGGAGCGTCTTTCCAGTGCCCGACTCGCCCAGGACGAGGATCGGGATCTCCGTCCGGCAGGCGGCGCGGGCGATCTCGAGGCACCTCCCCATCGGCGCGTCGGCGCTCCGGAAGTCTTCCAGCGTCAGGAGCGCGGCGTCGGGGAAGCCGTCGAGCCCCGTCACCGGAGGTCCTCCCGCAGCTGACGGAGCGGCTCGAAGGCGTGGGCGAGGGCGGAGCGCCGGCCCACGACGATCCGGGCGGTGCCGCGCATTCCCGCGAGGAAGGGCTGGCGGCGGCCGTTCGCCACGATCGACTGCGCCGCGAGGTCGACGAGGACGGGGAACGCCGATTCGTCGCCGACGGGGACGCTGGCGGGGCTCGCCCAGAGGACCGAACCGCCCTGCACGCCGTACCGCTGGTACGGGAAGGCGTCGAAGAGGAGCTTGACCGGCTGGCCGGGACTCACGCGGGCGAGGCCGAGCTGGGGGAGGTTCAGCTCCGCGCGCAGCGTCTCTCCCGAGCACGACACTTCGCAGAGAGCATCTCCCTCGACCACGACGGCGCCGGCGCCGCGGACCTTCATCCTTAGGACCGTCCCGTCGCACGGGGCCGGCACGGCGAGCTCGCCGGCCGCTCCGGTCTCCGGCTCGCCTGCGAGGGCCGCGATCCGGATTCCCGACTGCTCGCGCTTCTCCAGCGCGCTCCGCTCCCACTCGTGGAACTCCGTCTGCCGGGCGGCGTCCTCCTCGAGAAGCTTCTGGGTCGCGCTGACGGTGCTCCGCCGTTCGGTCTCGTGCTGCTCGAGCTCGATGACCATCTGGCTCTGCCGGATCTGCGCGTCCGAAAGGTCGTTCAGGCTCGCCAGCCCCTGTTCGTGGAGCTTGCGGGCGCGCTCGGCCCGGTCGCGGGTCAGAGCGAGCTGCTCCTTCTTCAGCGCCGTCAGGCGCTCGAGGGCGGACTGACGGTCGCGGAGGCCCCGGAGCTCCTCCGCCGTCGCACGACTCTCGCTCTCGTGACGGCTCCGCGCGTTCGCGAGGCTGGCGTCGGTGCCCCGGACCTGGGTCTCGAGGGAGCTCTTCTCGGACGCCCGGTCGCGGAAGTCGGCCGAACGGATCGCGAAGAGGGGCGTCCCCTTCGAGACGGCGCGTCCTTCTGCAACGTGTACCTCGGCGACGGTGCCTCCGCGCGGGGCGCGAACCGGGTCGGTCCCGCCGACCGGCACGAGGACGAACGAGGTCGAGACCGTCTCGGGGAGCTTCACGAAGACCGCGAGAAGAGCGACGGCGCAGAAGAGGGCGATGACGAGCCAGGCGAGGCCGCGCGCGGCGAGGGGGGGCGGCTCGGCGGCGAGGAAGGGGGCCTCGGTTTCGAGGGTGTCGTTCGGCGCGTTCATCGTCAGAGGCCCAGCTGCTGGCTGCAAAGGTAGTAGTAGAGCCCCTGCCGCTCCATCAGCTCGTCGTGCGTCCCCTGCTCGACGAGGCGCCCCCTCTCCAGGACGAGGATCGCGTCTGCGTCGCGGATCGTGCTGAGGCGGTGGGCGATGACGAACGAGGTGCGGTCCGCGAGGAGCCGGTCCATGTTCTCCTTGACGGCTCTCTCCGACTCGGTGTCCAGAGCGCTCGTCGCCTCGTCGAAGACGAGGACGGGAGGGCTCGTGTAGACGGCCCGGGCGATGGCGACCCGCTGCTTCTGCCCGCCCGAGATCGCGAGGCCCGACTCGCCGACGCGGGTGTCGTACCCGAGCGGGAACCTCTCGATGAACTCGTGCGCGTTCGCCACGCGGGCGGCCCACAGGACGCGGTCCAGGTCGGGCTCCTCCTCGCCGAAGGCGATGTTCGCGGCGATCGTGTCGTCGAAGACGTAGTTCTCCTGGAGGACGAACCCCACCTGCCGGCGCAGGTCGCGGTAGTTGAGGGTCGTCATGTCGACGCCGTCGAAGAGGATCGTCCCCTCCGTCGGCTCGAGGAGCCCCGAGAGGCACTTGACGAGCGTCGTCTTCCCCGAGCCGCTGCGGCCGACGACGGCGATCGTCTTGCCGGGCGCGGCCTCGAAGGTGATGCCGTCGAGGATGAGGGGCGACTCGGGGCCTCCGTAGCGGAAGCCGACGTTGCGGAACGTGACCCGCCCTTCGAGGGACCTCACCGGAAGGAGGCGCGAGCGGTCCTCTCCCTGCTCGGGCTCGGGCTCGAAGACGTCGTTCAGGCGGTCGAGGAGGACGACGCTCAGCTGCAGGTGGTCCCAGAGATTCAGGAGGGTGGTGATCGGCCCGTTCGCGAGCGCCACGAGGGAGCTGAAGGCCACGAGGCCGCCGATCGTCAGGGCTCCATCGAGCACCTGTCGCGCGCCGGCCCAGAGGAAGAGGGCCATCGAGAGGAACGTCACCGCCTGGACGGCCCCCTCGTAGACCATGACGGTGAAGTCGGCGTCGAACTGCTTGCGGGCGAGGCCGTGGAAGCGGCCCAACATCAATTGACGCAGCGAGCTCTCGGCGCCGAGGGCCTTGACCGTCTCGATCCCCTTGATCGCGTCGATCTGGTGCGACGAGTACTTGCCGAAGGCCTCCTCGAGCGTCCCGAAGATGGGCCTGAGGCGCCGCGCGGAGAAGCGCATCAGCAGCACGTAGAGCGGCGCGGTTGCGAGGAAGACTCCAGCCAGAAGCGGGCTGTAGGCGAGCATGAGGGCGACCGCCACGCCGAGCTGCGCGACGGCGGTGAGCCCGGCGACCCCCTGCTGGACGAGGAGCTCCCGGACGTTGCGCAGGCCCTGGAGTCGACGCTGGATGTCGCCCGTCTTACGGGTGCTGAAGTACGACATCGGCAGCGCGAGGAGCCGGCGCGTGACGAAGTCGAGCGTGGCGGCGTCGATCCGGACGGCCGCGAAGCTGAGGAAGTAGCGCTGGAGGACCATCGCGAGCGTGCTGAACGAGAGGACCCCCAGCATCGAAAAGAGGATCACCCGCAGAAGCCCTTCGTCCCTCTCCACGAGGACCCTGTCGACGATGACCTGCGTGAAGACCGGCAGGACCATCTGGAGCGCGCTGACGATCAGCGCGAGCGCGATCGCCTTCGAGAGGACCGGGGCGTGGGGGCGGAAGAACGTGGCGAGCCACGCGGCGCTCGAGCGCCCCTCGGGCGCCTTCTCGAACGCGGCGGTGTAGTCGAAGAGGGCCGCGTACCCGGTCCACTCCTTCTCGACCTGGGCCCGCGAGACGCGACGGATGCCGGTCGCGGGGTCGGCGATGCGTGCGCCCTTCTCGTCGACGTCGAAGAGGACGACCCAGTGGTTCCCGCCCCAGTGGAGGATGGCGGGAAGGGGCATGAGGCAGAGGTTCCGGAGCGAGGCCTTCACCGAGCGGGCCGCGAGCCCGAGCTCCCCGGCGCCCCGGCAGATGGCCCGGAGGCTCGTTCCGTCGGTGGAGGTGAAGAGAAGCTGGCGGATGCGGGAGAGGCTGACCGCGCGCCCGTAGTAGCGGCAGATCATCGCCGTGCACGCGGCCCCGCAGTCCATCTCGTCGATCTGCCTCACGTGGGGGAACCGGCGGATCCTCATCGTGCGCTTGACGAACTGACCGTCTGCCGTGGCGAAGGGCGCCTCGCCGGCAGCCCCCTCCTCCTCCCCGGCCTCCTCCTGGTCCACCTGGTCCGGGCTCACGCCCCGCACCTGCGCCTCGGCAGGGAGAAGCTCCTCGGCGAAGTCGAGCGGGACGCGGGCCACCTTCCGGTAGTCGTACTGCTCGATCTGCCTCTCGATGGCGTCACGCAGAGCCGGGTGCTCCGCCGCCGCCTTCTGGAACGCCTTCGCGGGAAGGGCGAGGAGACGGCACGGCGAGACCGCCTCGACGGTCGCCGTTCGCGGCCCTCCCTTGAAGACCGAGATCTCCCCGAAGAAGTCCCCCTTCCGGAGGTAGCTCAGGGGGCGGCGTGCGCCCTCCTCCTCGGCGAAGACGCGGAGCCGCCCCTCCTCGACGACGAAGAGGGGCCCGGGCGGGTCGCCCTGCCGGAAGACGACGGCTCCCTTCGCGAAGGTCACCGGCTGGAACTCGGTCAGGAGCTCGCCGAGGGCGTCCGCGGGGAGCTTAGCGAAAGGCCCGTAGAGGCGGAAGAAGTTGTGAAGGCTGCGGTGCCTCACCTGCAGCTCGAAGCTCGTCCGGATCTGCGGGTGGATCCGGAGGAGGGCGTCGAAGACCGTCCGGTCGAGGCGCAGGAACTCGACGTCGCCCGACGCGCGGACGGTGGCAGTGCGGATCGCCGCGGGATCGAGGAGGCCGGCCTCGCCGAAGCTGTCGCCGGGGCGGAGGACGTTGAGGGAGACCTCCCCGCCGGCGGCGCCTTCCTTCACGACGCGGGCCTTTCCGGAGGCGAGGACGAAGAAGGCGTCGGCCTTCTCCCCCTCGCGGACGATGACGGAGCCGTAGGAGCAGGACGCGGGGACGAAGCTGCTGATGACGAGCGCGCGCGCGTCGGCGGGGAGGAACCGGAGGATCGGCAGCGCCTCGAGGAGAGCGCTTGCATCCGCCGCCGGGACCGCACCGGCACGCTCCGTCACGGCGACCTCCTCCACGTCACCCGCGCGTCGATCTCGCGCGACACGAGGCTGTCCAGAAGGTCCCTGCGCGCCCGCTTCGCGACCGTCTCATCGGAGGCGGACGGGAGCGTCTTCTCGAGGACGAGGACGACGGCGAACCCGTCGTCCCACGGGAGCGGCCCCAGGAGCTCCCCCTTCCGGGCGGCGAGAAGGCGGTCCCGGAGACCGGGTGGGAGCTCGTCCACGAACAGGGTTCGCTCCCCGACCGCGGCCTTCGCGTTCCGCGCCACCTCCTCGACAGACAGGCCGTCCTCCCTGATGGAGAGGACTGCCTCGCGGGCCATCTCCTCGCGCGGGAGGAGCAGCGTCCGGCAGGAGAGCCGGGTCCAGTCCACCTGGCGGGCACGCACGCGCGCTTCGACGGCGGCGGGCGTGACGACCCGTCGCCCGAAGTCGTGGAAGGCCTGCTCCAGCCGTGCGACGACGGCCGCCCTCTCGCGCGTGGTCTCCGGGGAAAGGCCGGGGAGCCACTCCTCGAGGATGCGGTGCGGAAACGTCTCCGGGAGGTCGGCGGGCTCGGGAGCGGAACCCCGGTCTTCCTCGGCGCCGCTCTCGCGGAGCATCTCGAAGACCGCGGCGTGGCCGGCGAGCCGGCGGGCGAAGCCGTCGAGGGCGCCCGAGCAGAGCGCCTCGGTGAAGACGGCCTCCGGGACGACTTCCTCAGTCATCTTCCCGTCCACTGGGGCGGGCGCGCCGGAGTGCCGACGGCGGAGGAGATCCGACCGTATCCACGCGGTCCAGCTCTCGGCGTCGAGGCCCCACCGCGCGAGCCACGCCTCCATCTCCACGGCCGTCACGAGGTCTCGCGCGTACCGGAACTCGGCCGCCGCCGCGTCGATCTCCTCGGCGGCCGGATCCCCGTCCTCCGCTTCCGTCTCGTCCGCCCGAGCCGAGAGGGCGAGGCCGAGGCGGGCGCGCTCGACGACCTCCGCCCACTCGTTCCACAGGAACGCCGCGAGCACGACGTCCTCCCAGCGGTAGTCGATTTCCGACACCGCAAAGACCACCCGACCCACCAGAAGCTGCACTTGAGGCCGGGATGGTAACAGCGCCGGCTCCGTGCGCCGCGCTGCGTTAACGCGAGGTCCTGTATTCGCGTGCCCGGCCTCAGCCTCCGGCCGGCTGCGCCTCCTCCTCGCTCCAGAGCCAGGCGGCCCCGCGGACCCCCGACGCATCGCCCCAGCGCGGGGGAACGAGGCGAGTGTCGAGCCGGTCCGAGAAGGCCCAGGTCTTCCAGAGGCGGGGCACCTCCGAGTAGAGCCGGGCCACGTTCGAGAGGCCGCCGCCGAGGACGATCACGTCGGGGTCGAGGACGTTGACGATGGTCGCGAGAGAGCGGGCCATACGGCCGGCATGGCGGTCGAGCGTGGACGTCGCGCCGGCGTCGCCCGCTTCGGCCGCGGCGGCGATCGCGTCCGCGCTCCGCTTCTCGCCCGTCGCCGCGAGGTGGTCGCGCGAGAGGCCCGGTCCGGACAGGAAGGTCTCGATGCAGCCGCACTTCCCGCACCAGCAGGAAGGGCCGGGCTGTTCGTCCGGCCCGGGCCAGGGGAGCGGGTTGTGGCCCCACTCGCCGGCGATCGCGTTGGTTCCGGTAAGGACGCGCCCGTTCAGGACGATTCCGCCGCCCGTGCCGGTCCCGACGATGACGCCGAAGACGCACGCGGCACCGGCCGCTGCGCCGTCGCACGCCTCGGAGAGGGCGAAGCAGTTCGCGTCGTTGGCGAGGCGGACCTCGCGGCCGAGGAGGCGGGAGAGGTCGGCCCCGAGCGGGCGGCCCAGGAGCCACGTCGAGTTCGCGTTCTTCACGAGGCCGGTCGCGGGGGAGATCGTTCCGGGCATCCCGATGCCGACCGACCCGCACGCGCCGAGCGTCGACTCGACCTCGGCGACGAGGCTCGCGATCGTCGCGAGCGTCCCGTCGTAGTCGGGCGGCGTCGGGCGCCGCAGCCGGAGGAGCTCGCGGCCGCCCTCGCCGAGAGCGAGCGCCTCCGTCTTCGTCCCGCCGAGGTCGATGCCGATCCTCACTTCCCGAGGTTCTTCTCGAGGAAGTCCCAGATCTCCTTCCGCGACTCCTTGGCGAACGGCGTGTCGATCCGGTTGAAGGAGTGCCCGGCGGGGGCGTCCTTGTAGATCCGGACCTCGAACTTCTTTCCTTCGGCCTTCAGGGCGTTGACCAGGTACTCCGTCTCGATCACGTTCACGTCGCGGTCGTTCGTCGTGGCGTGGATCAGGAGCGGCGTCTTCAGCTTCGAGGCCCAGAAGACCGGGCTCCGCTTCCGGTACTCGTCGACGTCCTCGACGACCTTCTTCCCGATGTGATTCTTCGCCGCGAAGAGGTCCTCGTACGACTGCTCGTGGTAGCCGAGTCGCGTGACGAGGTCGGTCACGGGGACGCCCGCATAGGCCGCGCGGAACTTTTCCGGGTGATGCATCACGGCGAGCAGGGCGATCAGCCCGCCGTGGCTCCAGCCGGCGATCGCCGCGCGGGAGCCGTCGACGTACGGCAGGTCGGCGACGGCCCAGTCGAGGCCGGCCACGACGTCGTCCACCTCGAGGCCGCCGTAGTCGATCGCCTCCTGAAACGCCTTCCCATAGCCTGTCGAGCCGCGGTATTCAGGAGCGAGGACGATCCACCCTCTCTCGAGCATCTCCTTCACGATGTGGACGTGGTAGGTCCCGAAGTCGCCGTTCACGCCGCCGTGCGGAAGGACGACGACCGGGTGCTTCTTCGACCGGTCGAGCTTCTTCGGGACGAAAACGTACTGGGCAAAGCGCATCGGGTGCCGCTCGTTCGCGATGCCGTAGCGCGCCTTGCCTCGGGGGTTCGGCGGGCCGGCGATCGAGACCTTGTCGACCTCGGCCACGTCGGACAGGCGGAGCCAGAAGAGGACGTCGTCGTTCGACTTCCGCACCTGGTCCAGCTGGAACTCCAGGTCCGTCAGCTTCGACTCCAGCGCCTTCAGCCTCTCGTCCGTGCCCGGCGTGTCGGCGGCGCGGGAGAGAGACGGGAGGAGGGTGAGGAGGAGGAGCAGGACTCCGATCCGAACGCGCATCGTCGCCTCCGAGAGGGGCTCGACCCCCGAGGGGCCGGCCTGACCGGGCAGGTTAGCAGGCGAACCGCGGGCGGCCCCTTCCGACGGGCCGCCCGGGCCGGACGTGCTCCTTCGCCGCTCCTCCGGTATCGTCCGCGCAAGGAAGAGACGATGGGGGCCGGAAGGACGATCGCGATCGGAGACGTGCACGGGGACCTGACGGGTCTGGAGACGCTGCTGTCGCGCCTGCCGGTCCTCGACGCCAACGACACCCTTCTCTTCGTCGGCGACTACGTCGACCGCGGGCCGGACCCGGCCGGGGTCGTCCGCCGCGTCCGCGCCCTGCCGAAGGAAACGGCGGCGCAGGTCGTCCTCCTTCGCGGCAACCACGAGGACGCCTGGCTGAAGGCCCGCCGCGAGGGGGCGCCCGAGTTCGTCCTTCCCCGCGGGAACGGCTGCTACACCACCTACCGCTCGTTCACCGGCGGCCCCGTGCCGGCGCGGGAGGACGACCCGACGGCCGAAGAGATGCGTTCGATGGCGACCGGGGCCTTCTTTCCGGAGGACGTCGTGGAGTGGATGCAGGGGCTGGCCTTCTTCCACGAGGACGAGCACGCCATCTACGTCCACGCCGGGCTGCCGCTCGAGGGGGGGCGCTGGCTTCACCCTTCCGAGGTCCGGGATCCGCGGCCGCTCCTCTGGCAGAGAAGCCGGACCTTCTACCAGGGCTACACGGGGAAGCGGGTTGTCTTCGGCCACACGCCGGTCAAGAGGCTGCCCCAGGAGCAGTCGAAGCTCACTCCCGACGACCAGCTCGACGCCTACCTCACCCCATGCCTCGCCGGCATCGACACCGGCGCGGGGATGGGGGCTTTCTCTCGGCGATCGAGCTCCCCGGCTGCCGGGTCTTCGACTCGCGCTGAGCCGCGCGCGCAGCCGGTCCGCTATGCGGGGGCGGATCCGCGCCGCGCGAGCAGGGCGAGGCCCCCTGCCGCGACGAGGGCCGCGAGAGCCGCGCGGAAGAGCGGACCCGAGGCCGGAACCAGCGGCAGAGGTCCGCCTCCGGGCAGGCCGGGCCCGATGCGGGCGAGAAACGCGTCGGAGGAACCGCCACCTGGCGGCTGCAGCGGGTTCACCGCCGGGAACGAGCCCGAGGTCCGCCCGGCCACCCAGATCTCGCCCCCCGGCGGCCGGACGGCGACGGCGGCCGCGGCGTCGCCGCCCGGTCCTCCCAGGTACGTGAGGAAATCGAGCGAGCCGCCAGAAGGGGAGAGCTCGGCCACGAAGGCGTCCCCTCCACCGCCGTAGCCCGGCTGCGGGGCGAGGGTCGTCGCGAAGTCGGCCGAGGTCGTCTCGCCCGCGACGGCTGGCCGCCCCGACGCGTCGAGCGCCACGGCCGACACGACGTCCGTGCCGCTTCCACCGAGGTAGGTCGAGAAGACGAGAGAAGCGGCGCCCGAGGCCGCCGGGTCGAAGCGCGCGACGAAGCCGTCCGTACCGCCCGCGAGGCTGCCCTGAACCGCGGAGCGCGTCGGGAAGTCGGTGGAGGCCGTCTGGCCGGCGACGGTGACGAGCCCGGTCGATGAATCGGCCGCGACGGCGTTGCCCCGGTCGTTGCCGGTGCCGCCGAAGAACGTCGACCACTCGAGGTCCGCGAAGCCGCTCCCTGCCGGGCGGATCACCGCGAGAAAGGCGTCGAGCTGAAACGGCGATCCCTGGAAGGCCGTTCCCGCCGTGATCGGAAAGTCGGGTGATCGCGTGCCCCCCGTGACGCAGGCCCGGCCCGCCCCGTCGACCGCGATGCCGAAGCCGGCGTCGTTCGAATCGCCGCCGAGGTAGGTGCCGTACGTGAACGCCGTGCCGTTCGCGGAGATCCGGACGACGAACGCGTCGAAATCGCCCCCCCGGAAGACGTCGAACGGGGCGCCCGCCGTCACGGGGAAGCCCGTCGTCGAGTCGGTGCGGCCGGTCAGGAGGACGCCGCCTCCGGCGTCCACGGCGAGCCCGTCGACCCGGTCCCCGACCGGCCCCCCCGTGCCCCCGACGTAGGTGGCCCAGGAGAGGGAGCTCCCCGTCGCCGGCAGGCGCGCGACGAACCCGTCGCTCTGCCCCGCGTTCGCAGGCTGGGCGAAGGAGCCGGTGCCGGGGAAGTCCGTCGAGGAGGTCTCGCCCCCCACGACGACCCCGCCCGCGGAATCGACCGCGAGCGCGCGGGCCACGTCGAGGCCGGAGCCGCCGAGGTAGGCCGCCCAGAGACGCGTCGTGCCGGTCGGGTCGAGCTTCACGACGAACGCGTCGCTCACTCCGCCCGCGTTCCCGCCCTGGGGCCCTCCGGAGGCTCCCGGGAAGTCGGTGGAGGAGGTCTCTCCCGCCACGTAGACGTTCCCGGCTCCATCCCGCGCGACGGCCCAGGCGGCATCCCGGCCGGCGCCTCCGAGGGGGCTCGCGTACTCCACGACGGGATCGACGACGAGAGGTCGCGAGCGGTCGTACGGGCCGAGGACGACTCCGAACGACCCGCCGGCGCGCGGCTCGAACCGGCAGAAGACCTCGCGACGCCCTTCCGGCCCCTCCTGGTAGGCGACCGGCCGCCTCAGCCGCAGCCCGCCGGGAACGGCATCGACGACGAGGTGCCCGTCCTCGTCGAGGCGTGTCGAATCCGCCCCGCGGAGCGCCACGCCGATGGCGGACGGGTCGACCCCGGGAGCGACGACGTAGTCGACCTCGACGCGGGTCTCCTCGCCGTGAAAGACGACGTCGATCCCGGGCCAGACGTCGCGGTACGCGACCCGGGCCCAGGTCGGAATCGCGTGGAGGTGACGCGCGGGGTCCGCGCCCCGGAAATAGCTCACCGTGCCGCGCAACGGATCGACTCCCTCCGGCGGGACCGGGCGGCCTCCGGCGGGGACGATCCGGAGAAGCCCGCCCTCCGAGACGAACGTCGCGCCGTCGTCCGTCAGGAGGAGGGTCCCCCCGCTCCCGCGCGCGACGAAGGCGACGCGCCCGTCCGCCTGCCCGCGGTTGGCTTCGAAGGCGAGGCGGGAGCTGGCGGCGTCCGCCGCCGCCGCCCCCCAGATGCAGAAGGCGGCGACGGGCGCCCGAAGGAGGAGAGAACGCATCAGTACTCGTCGGTCCTTTCAGGGGTCCTCTGCGCGCGCTCGACGGCGTCCGCGGTGCGCCGCGCGCGCGAGAGGAGCGCTTCGAGCTCGGACCTCCGGGGGGCGTCCTTCCTCGCCCGCGCGATCGCGACCTCGAGCTCGAGGCCGTGGAGGCGGAGGGCGTGGCACGCCAGGCAGCCCGGAGAGATCGCGAGCGCCTCGTCGAGCCGCTGCCTCGCCCGTGCCGCGAGACCGGCGGCCGATTCCCGCCGTCTCCCCTCGTTGTCGCGGGCCGCCCCGGCGAGGGCCGTCTCGGCGCTCGCCCGGAGCGCGTCGCTGCGGATCCGGGCCGGGAGGGCAGGGTTCCTTCCCCTGCCGAGGAGCCAGGCGTCGCGGCCCGCCGCGTCTCCGACCTTCGAGAAAAGCGTCGCCACGGCCTGCGCGTACTCCTCGTTCTCCGGATCGGCGGCCAGGAGCTCCTCGTAGATCGACACGACGGTCCGGAAGCGGGCGAGGTTCGCCGGCGAGGAGTCGTCCCGGTCCACCAGCTCTCCGAGGGCTCGTGCGCGCAGGACGCCGTACCCGATCCGGGAAGGGTCGAGGCCAACGGCCCGGCCGAAGCTCTCCGCCGCGGCCAGGAAGTCGCCGGCCGCGAAGGCCCGGCTCCCGGCCTCGGCCTCCTCGCGGGCCTCGAGGGCCGGATCCGCCGGAGCGGGCGGTACGCCCACGGTCTGCGCGCCGGCGAGGAGCCCCGTCGCGACGAGGAGAGAGCCCAGGAGGAACGGTCTCACGAGGCGAAGCATCGAAGGCCTTCCCGTCACGGTCACTGGCAGGCCGGGGTCGTGATCCCCGTCAGGTTCATGAACCCGAGGTCCTGCGACGCGAAGCGATAGAGGTTCGGGAAGACGATCGGCAGGTTGGTGGCGGAAACCCCGAACCACCTCGCGAGCGTGGCGGCGTACTGGTCGACGGCGACGTTCGGGATCCAGCGGCCCCGCGTGTCGGTGTCGCTCGTCCCTGCGACGTTTCCCATGGCGAGCGAGGGGAAGATCGACCCGTTCGGACCAGGCACGCCGTAGAAGTTCCCTCCCCTCACGGCGCCCCCCACGACGAGCTGGTGGCTTCCCCAGGCGTGGTCGCTGCCGACCGTCGACGCCCCCGATCCGGAGGGCTGGAGCGTCCGGCCGAAATCCGACAGCGTGAACGCGGTGACGCGGTCTGCGTAGCCGAGGTCGGCCATGGTCAGGGTGAAGGCGTTCAGCGCCTGGCTCAGCGCGTCGTAGAGCGTGACCTGGTCGCCGATCTGGTTCTGGTGGGTGTCGTAGCCCCCCTGCTGCACGAAGAAGATCTGCCGGTTCAGGCCGAGGCCGGCCGAGTCGCGGTTCAGGCGGATGAGCTTGGCCGCCTGTTTCAGCTGCCGGGCGATCGACGTGTTGAGGCCGGCGAACCGGTCTGGAGAGAGGACCGGATCGGAGGCGAAGAGCGCCTGGATGTCGACGGCCCGCTGCATGGTGTCGCTCGAGGACTTCACCAGCGGGAGCGTGGCGTCCTGCCCGCGGATCGCGTCGAAGGAGGCCCGGCGGGCGATCGATTCCGCGGTCGAGTTGAAGCCCGAGAGGACGAAGATGTTGTTCAGCGCCGTCCCCGAGTCGGGGACCGCGAGGGGCCGGGTGGAGGCGCCCTGGGCGAAGAGGTTGATGCCGGCGACGGAGACGGGCATCGGGAAGGGGACGCTGCCATTGACGCAGGCGAGCGCGTCGGCGATGCGCCCGCCCCACCCCGTCTGGACGCGCGTGTCGGCCCGGGAGGTCTGCCAGATTCCCTGCTGGTCGGAGTGCGAGAAGAGCTGGTAGGGCTTCTTCCGCGCCGCGCTGAGGTAGTCGGCGCGCGAGGCGAGCGGTTCGACGAGCGTTCCCGCGTTGCAGACGACGGCGGTCCTTCCCTGGCCCCAGAGGCCGTGCAGCTCGGCGAGCTCGGGGTGAAGCCCGAAGACGGAGCCCGCCATCGCGGGCGGCGTGACGGAAAGGAGCTGCGCCTGGGGGATGGCGAGCCCCGCGGCCGTCCGGGCCGCGGAGTAGGCGGCGTAGTCGGTGACCGGCACGACCATGTTGTTCGCGTCGTTGCCGCCGTTGAGGAAGACGGCGACGAGCGCGCGGTAGTCGCTCGGGGCGAGCGGCTCGGCGAGCGCGGTCATCATCGACAGCCGGCTCGCCGCGGCGCGGCGGGCGAAGAGGCCGAGGGCGGCGCAGCCGCCGAGGGAGAGGAAGTCGCGACGGGACGGCGTTCTCATGGCGTCACCTCTCCACCTGGAACTGCGATGCGGTGAGGACGAGGTAGACGCCGGCCTGGACGCGGCGGAACTTCCCTCCGAGGGTGTCTCCCGTCGCCGGGTCGGTCGGGGCGATCGCGTTGATCGCCTGGGTCACCTGGGCGCGCATCGCCGCGGACATCGTGCCGTGGAGGAGCCGGCGGTCCAGCTCGTCCACGAGCGGCGCGGGGTCGGGCGCGGCGAGGCTCCCCGCGAGGGGGACGAGGCCGGCCAGGTCGAGCGACACGCCGTTCGTGTTGCCGTTCAGGTTGTTCGCGTCCGTGTTCGGCGGGAGGCAGGGGCGCCCCGCGACCGGACAGTTCGAGGTGTTGTAGACGAGGCTGTTGACGAGGTTCGCGCGGCCGAGCGCCGTGGTCGCCGACTGGATGCCGAATTCCGGGCCGAGGAGCCCGCCCGCCCCCGGCGCCTCGTAGTCGGGCGGGAAGTAGCTGAAGACCGTCGCGGGGCGCAGCACGCTCTGCCCGAGCGGCGACGTTCGCGGGTTCAGGTACCCGTCGGCGTTCGCCGTACCGGCCGCCGATTTCGCCCCGAGAGCCCTCAAGGAAGCGATGAGCCAGAGGGAAGGCTCGCGGAGCCGGCCGAAGGCCGGGTCGGCCGGGGCCGTCCCGCGGGCCTCGGGGTCGAGGAGGATGGCGCGGACGACCGCCTTCAGGTCGCCCCGGACGCCCCGGCCGTTGTCGTCGAAGGCCGCGGTGACCCGGGCGACGTAGGCCGGGCTCGGGTTCGACGTGACGAGCATCTGGATCAGCTGCGTGCCGAGGAAGGGCCCGACGTTCGGGTCCAGGAAGATGTTGTCGAGGGCGTCGTTCAGATCCTGCGTCCCCGTCCGCCCCGCCGGAAGCGTCACGCCGCGCAGGAGGAGCTTCGCGGTCGTGTCGTGATTTCCCGCCACGAGGACCATCGGGTCGATGTAGTTGGTGATTCCGCCCGTGAACTGCGTGGGGTACGTCCACCCCGTGAACGCTTTCGAGAAGCCGTCCACGATGCTCTGGTCGTACGTGGGAATCGGGCCGTCGGCGTCGCTCTGGACGGTGCCGTCCGGGTTCAGCCGCATCGTCCCGATCGAGAAGAGCTGGAGGATCTCGCGGGGGTAGTTCTCGTTCGGACGGGTCCGAGTGCTCGTCACCATGTCGAGGTATCGGCCCATGGCGACGTTGAGAGTCATCTCGCCGAGGAGGGTCCGGAAGTTTCCGAAGGCGTTCCGGTTGAGGACCCGGAGGTACGGGGTCAGCCGGCTCGGCATCGGGACGTCGTTTCCCGAGACGACGAAGATCTTGTGGAGCGCCCAGGCGACCTTCTGCCTCAGGGGGTCGCTGCCGTAGAGGGCGTTCGTGAAGAAGAGGTTCTGCAGCGGATAGGTCGTGTACTTGTCGCGGTAGCAGACGGTGTTGTACGTGCAGGCGGCGGGAGCGGTTCCCGACTCCGGCGGCAGCGCGGGGTAGCCGGACTCCGGCGCGCGGAACTGCTCCTCGATCCACTCGGAGAGGCCCAGGGCCCGGACGACTCCCGACTGGCCGGGTGCGGGGCCGAACGAGGCCTGGTCGAGGAACCGCAGCACGTCCTGCGTGGTCGCGGTCACCTTCACCGTCAGCTCGTCGAAGCCCGAGCGGTTCGAGTCGCTGACGGTCAGACGGAGCGTGTACGTCCCGGCGGCGGCAAACGTCACGCTGGTGGCCAGGGCGGCCGGCGCGGAGAACGAAACGCCCGACGGGCCGGTCGTGACGCTCCACGCTGCCGTGTACGTCGCGCCCGCCGGCAGGCCGTCGTCGGAGTAGCTCCCCGACAGCGGGAGGCTGCTGGCCGGCATCGCGAGCGCGCCGTCGGGGCCCGCGAGGACGACGGGCGGCTTGTTGCCCGTGGCGTCCTCGAAATACCCGACGACGTCGAGGAGGATGTCGACGGTCGTCCCTGCCGGCATGCCGCTGTACGCGGAAACCTGGCCCGCCTCGCCGGTCGCCGCGACGAGGTTGTTGGCCCGCGTCTTCCCGGCGGAGAAGTTGATCGAGGAGGCCAGCGGGATCGGCTCGCCGGAGGGATGGATGAGGACCGAACCGGCGGCCGGCGGATTCACGACCGTCAGGTTCAGGGCGACGGCCCGGGCGCTGTTGGGGACCCCGCAGAGGCCGGCGATCCCGAACGGACGGACCTCGCCCCCGCCGAGGGCCGGTCCGCCGTTCGGGCCGAGGCCGAACCGCGTGTCGACGGCCCGGCACGGCGTCACGGTGTAGAAGCCCGAGGCCACCGGAGTGACCAGCGCACCGACAGGGGAGTCGTCGGCGCCCAGCGAGCCCGAGAGGACGAGGGCCGCGGCGAATACACCTTTACCAGTACGCCGGTGTTTCAGGGGAATCATGGAGCCTCCAAACCCTCTACGGGGGACGTCGCCTGGAGCTGTCCGTGAGCCGAGGGCCGTTCGGCTGCCGCGAAAAGACTAGCACGGCCTGGCGGGCCGGATGCGGGTCCGGAGCTGCCGTGCGACCGCGCCGGGTGTATCTTTCGCGGTTTTCATGCGGTCTCACGTCCGAATTCCCGCCACCCTCGTGACATCCGTCACGCTCGCGGTCCTCTGCGCGGTTCTTGCGGCTCCCCTGGCTCTTGCAGAGCCCCCGGCCCGCCTCCTCGTCCACGCCGGCCGCCTCGTCGACGGGGTTTCGGCGGCACGGGAGATGGTGACGGTCATCGTCGAGGGAGACCGGATCGCGGAGGTCGTCGCCGGCTTCCGGGTTCCCGCTCCGGGGGAGAAGGTTCTCGACCTCTCCGACGCGACGGTCCTCCCGGGCTTCATCGACCTCCACGTCCACCTCGGGATGGAGATGTCGCCCGAGGCGTACCTCGACCAGTTCACGCAGAACCCGACGGACGTCGCGCTCCGCGCCGTCGTCCACGCCCGGACGACGCTTCGCGCCGGCTTCACGACCGTGCGCAACCTCGGCGACGGTTACGGCGTCACGATCTCCCTGCGCGACGCGATCCGCCGGGGGTGGGTCGAGGGGCCGCGGATCTTCACGGCCGGAAAGGCGATCGGCACGACCGGCAGCCACGCCGACCCGACGAACGGCTGGTGCGACCTGATCGAAGGCGATCCCGGCCCGAAGGACGGCGTGGCAAACGGTGCGGACGAAATGCGGAAGGCGGTCCGCCAGCGCTACAAGGAGCGGGCGGACCTGATCAAGATCACCGCCACCGGCGGCGTCCTCTCCCTCGCCCGGAGCCCGAACGCCCCGCAGTTCACCCAGGACGAGGTCGACGCGGTCGTTAAGACGGCGCGCGACTACGACCTTCCCGTCGCGGTCCACGCCCACGGCGCCGAGGGGATGAAGAGGGCGCTGCGCGCCGGCGTCGACTCGATCGAGCACGGGACGCAGATGGACGACGAGGCGATCCAGCTCTTCAAGGAGAAGGGGTCCTGGTACGTCCCCACCCTCTCGGCCGGGGTCTTCGTCGGCCAGAAGGCGAAGCTCGACGGCTACTTTCCGGAGGTCGTACGCCCCAAGGCCGCGCTCGTCGGCGCGCAGATCCGCGCGACGGCCGCGAAGGCGGTGCAGTCGGGAGTCCGGGTCGCCTTCGGAACGGACGCGGGCGTCTTTCCCCACGGCGAGAACGGAAAGGAGTTCGGGTACCTCGTCGAGGCGGGGATGACGCCGATGGCCGCGATCCAGGCGGCGACGTTCCAGGCCGCGAAGGTCCTGCGCGCCGAGAAGGAGCTCGGCAGCGTCGAGCCGGGCAAGCTGGCCGACCTCGTCGCCTTCCGGAGAAACCCGCTCGACGACGTGTCCGTCCTGGCGACGGCGCCCGAGCTCGTGATGAAGGGAGGCGTCGTGGTGGCGGGGGGCGGGACGGGCGGAAAGGGAACGGCCCGGTGACGCGCGTCCGCCGCCTCACGCTCCAGAGCAATCTCGGCCAGCCGATTCACGGGGACCTCCGCCTTCCCGACGGGGAGGGCCCCCACCCCGTCGTCGTCGTCTGCCACGGCTTCAAGGGCTTCAAGGACTGGGGCTTTCACCCCTGGCTCGGCGAGCAGTTCGCCGCCGCGGGGCTGGCGGCCCTCCATTTCAACTTTTCGCGCAACGGCGTGAAGGCCGCCGACGGCGACATCGAGGACCTCGACGCCTTCCGGCGGAACACGCTCTCCATCGAGCGCGACGACCTCGACACCGTCCTGGACGCCGTCCTGGCGGGACGGCTCGACGCCCCGCTCGACCCGTCGCGCCTCGGCCTGATGGGGCACAGCCGCGGCGGCGGCATCGCCCTCCTCGGCGCGGCGGAGCGCCCGGAGGTGAAGGCCCTCGCCACCTGGGCCGCCGTCTCGCACTTCGACCGGCTCGCCGACGAGGCGACGCTCGCCCAGTGGAGGCGCACCGGCGTCTACGAGGTCGTCAACGCCCGGACGGGGCAGATCCTGCCGATGGGCGTCGACTTTCTCGACGACGTCCTCGGGAACCGGGCGAGGCTCGACCTCCTCGGGGCGACGCGGCGTCTGGGCGTGCCGGGTCTCGTCGTCCACGGCCGCGCCGACGAGACGGTGCCGTTTGCGGAAGGCCAGGAGCTCGTCGCGGCCTCGGGCGGCCGGGCCCGTCTCGAAGCGATCGACGGGGCCGGCCACACCTTCGGGGCCGTTCACCCGTTCGCCGGATCGACGCCGCACCTGACGGCGGCGGCCGCCGCGACCATCGAGCACTTCCGCTCCACGCTGGGGGTCGAAACGCCGACCTAAGAAGGCGGTGCGGGCTGAGAATCGGCCGCTCGGATTGCGGCCGGGCCGGACGCCGGATCCCGGGTCTGCCGCCGCGGAGCTACTTCAGCTCGTCCCGGATCGCCGCCAGATCGGGGTCGGACCGGGCCTGGACGGCGAGCTTCGGGTTCAGCTCGAGCGCCCGTCGCGCGGCGGCGAGGGCCCCGGGCCGGTCCCCGGCGGCGAGCCGGACGACGGCGAGGTCGTAGACCACTTCCGGGAGCATGGCCGGCTGGCTCTGGGCGCGATCCGTCGCCTGCTCCTGCCACTTCAGCGCCTCGGCGAACCGCTTCTCCATGAAGGCGGTCCAGCCGCGGTTCCAGAAGTCGTTGACGACGCCCATCGCCACGAGGCGCGAGAGCTCGCGGAAGGGGTCGGCGTGGTCGTCGACGCGGACGTCGATCGCACGGTCGGTGAAGCCGTTGTAGCCCCCCTTTTCGCGGCAGACGAGGAGCGCCGCCGACTGCCGCCCGCGGCTGTCCCCTCCGGCCGCGTCGCCCGCGGCGAGAGCCGCCAGGAGCCGTTCGGCGAGCGGACGTCCGACGCTCGAGAGGAAGCTCTTCTCCACCGCCGCGACGACCGCTTCCCCGGTGAGGATGTTCCCCTGGATGGCGTAGTCCGGCCCACGCCGGCCGCCCGCCCAGGAGTTGCACCCGGACCCGGTGAAGGTGGCGGAGTCGCCGAAAGCGGTGACGAGACCGACCTGCCGCCGGTCGCGCCCGTCGTCTCCCCGGAGCAGGACCTTCAACGCTTCCTCTGCCGTGGCGCCGCGCGCCATCAGGTCGAGGCCGTTCGGGCCGAAGGTGGTGTTCGCCGAGGACTGCGTCGCGACGGCGCCGACTCCCGCCCGCGCCCAGGGGACGACGGTCCCGACGGCGAAGAACCGGCTCGCGACGGCCACCCCGACCTCGCCGGTCTTCGGATCTGCGGCGGCGATCGAGAACGTCGCCGGATCGGGGGGCGCGGCGGGGAGAGCCCGGGCCGAGAGGGCGGAAAGCGAAAGGAGAATCGTGGACGCGACGCGCGATGAGCTCATCGGGAACCTCGTGCGGCGAGTCTAGTCGTCGCGCGCGCGTTCCCCCTCGCCGCTCTCCCCGCGCCCTATCGGGCCTTCTCGAGAAGCGCGCCGTGGCTTCGCCTGTGCAGAGGCTCACCGGCCGGCCAGAAGCCCGCCCGCTCGGAGAATGCCAGCTCCGCTTCGAGCGTCTCGCGCGAAACGTGCCCCTTCGGCTCGAGGAGGAGCAGCCGGCCTCCCGGGCGGAGGGCTTCGTACACCTGCTCGAGGAACCGCTGGCGGTCGCGGACCTCGTGGAGAACGTGGATGACCACGGCGAGGTCGACGACTCCCGGCCGGGCCGCCAGCCCGAGGTCGCCGTCGGCGCAGGCGACGGCTTCGATCCGTTCCAGGAGCCCCGCGCGACGGGCGCGCCGGGTCAGGCCTTCGATCATCCTCGGCTGGAGATCGACGGCGACCACCCGGCCCGCAGGACCCGTCATCCGCGCGATCGGCAGCGTGAAGTAGCCCATCCCGCAGCCTGGCTCCAGGACGGTCATCCCGGGCCTCACGTGGTCGCCGAGGAGCGTCTCCGGCCGCTCGAAGAGACGGCGCAGGGGACAGCAGAGGAGGGGTCCGGCCCAGGCGGGACAGACGTGGATACCGCCCGAGGGGGCGGGCTCCGTATGTGAGCTTTCGTTCGGTATCATCCCCTCAAGATACGAGCGATTACTCGCTTCGTCGACTCGCTTTCGGGAGGAGCCCTCGTGACCGACCCGACCCCGCCCCGCCCGGGATCGCGCGCGGGCCGGAAGCCCTCCGTCGCCGCCCGTCGCCGGACCGCCTCCACGGCTGCTCGCATTCGCGTGGAGGACGCGCCTCGCGTCCGGCTCCCCCGGAGGCTTGCCCCGCGGAAGAGCCCGACCCAGGACCGGGCCCGCGAGACGGTGGAGGCGATCCTCGAAGCGGCGGTCGATCTCTTTTCCTCGCGTGGGTACGCGCGAACGAGCACGAACCACATTGCCCGGCGGGCGGGCGTGTCGGTCGGGTCGCTCTACCAGTACTTTCCGAACAAGGACGCCGTCCTGACGGCTCTCCTCGCGCGCCACCTCGCCGCCGTGGAATCGGCGATCCGCGCCTGCATTCCCCTGCTCCGGGATCCCGCCGTTCCCCTCCGGGAAGGGGTCCGGCTCCTCCTCGTGCTGCTGCGCGAGGTGCACGAGGCCGATCCCCGCCTCTCGCGCGCCATCGAGCAGCAGGTCGGCCAGATGCCGGTGGTGCCGGAGGCGCTGGCCGGCTACAAGCAGAGCCACGTCGCCACGCTGGTCGAGATCCTGTCGACCCGGCCCGACGTCCGCCCGGGCAATCACGCGCTGATGGCCGTTCTCCTCGCCGCGGTCACCGAAACCGTCAGCATCATCCTCGTTCACGCGGCGCCGGATCGCTTCGGTCGGGACGAGATGCTCGACGAGGCCGTCGAGGCGCTCTGCCGCTTCGTGGAGCGGCCGGCGGGCCGGGAATCGTGACCCGAGGAGCCGGCTCCTCACACTCCTGGGGCCCGCCTTCCTGGCCGTGACCGCTTTCGCGAGCGGGGTGAGGGAGGCCCGAGGCGGGTAGGCGGCGGACCGGACGGAAACCGTCCGGCGGGGCGACGGCACGCGGGACGGACGGCAGGAGGTGTGGTTGTCGGGGCACCGTCGTTCCTGGGGAACGGTGCCGATCACCAGGGCGGGGTGTCGCCTATTCGATCTCGAACTCCATCAGCTCGACGGGGAGGGGCACCGTCGTCCGGACGCTGACGTTGTCGGCGCCCTGCCAGTGATTCACGGCGTCGAGATCCCAGATGTTGATGCGGCCGATGACATCCCCTCCGCTGGAAACGACGCCGAGGAAGCTGCTCCCCGAGAAGTTGACGCCGGTGATGGTCTGAGTGCCGAGCAGCGTCGTCTGGTCCGCCGCGTAGACCCTGATCTGAAGGCTTCCGGAGTGCGACGTCGGCGTCGTGGCGCCCGTGCCGAAGTACAGAGGCGCCATTCCGACCCCCCTCACGTACTGCCCGTTGGACGGAGCGAAGGTCAGGTCGAAGCTGTCGGCCTCGTAATTGTTGCTGATCTGGTCGCTCGGAGTGCCGATATAGCCAGCGGAAGCCGTCGACAGGCCGAACGCTCCGTGCGGGGACAGGCTCGTCGGATTCGCGCCAAGCGTATTCGAACGCACGGAGACTCCGGCCGAGGCCAGTGTCCCCGACGGGAAGACTCCGTTGGCGACGCCCGGCACGAGTGGGTCGTCGACCGTCGAGCCCTGGGCCGGTGCGAGATTCGAGCCTTCGAAGTCCTCCGTCCCTGCGAGGTTGAACGAGGCCGTCGCCGCGTTGAACCCCGCCTGGTCGTTGACGTAGAAGACCACAGCGGCCGGCGAAGACTGCGCAAAGCAGAGGAGCGCGACGAAAGCGACGGAAAGCGACTTGACTGGATACATGAGGCTCCTCCGAGAAAATTTCACCATCGTAAGACTAAGGCCGAACCCCACCCAGGACAAGGGGCCGCGAAGCTCTCGCCAACGCGTGGGACGCCGGACTTCCAGTGCCAGCGGGGCTGATGAGGGTCGCGGATGTGGCGAGTGACGCGCCGCCGGCACTGAAGGACCTCGCGCGCCGGGCGCCCTGGCAACGGGGCACCACCTCCGTTCCCGGGTGCGGATCTCGCGAGCCGGTGTCTCGGTGCGACGGTATCCTCCCGACCGAACAACGGGAGGAACGGTGTCGCAGAAACTCGATTCCATCGTGCGAGCCGCGCGCGCGCTGACCGACCCGGCGGCCCGCAAGGGCTACCTCGACGAGGCCTGCGAGGGCGACGAGGCTCTGCGGGTCCGCGTCGAGGCGATCCTCCAGGCGGACGACCCGACCGTCGACCAGGCCTCCGCGGCCGGGGCCGCGTCGTCCGACGAGACGGTCGCGCAGGCGTATGTCGGGAGGAGGGGGCCGCTCCTCGAGGGGCCGGGAACCCAGCTCGGACCCTACCGGCTCCTGGAGAGGATCGGGGAAGGGGGCTTCGGCACGGTCTTCCTCGCCGAGCAGGAGACCCCGATTGTCCGCCGCGTCGCGGTCAAACTCCTGAAGCCGGGGATGGACACCGAGCGCGTCGTGGTGCGCTTCGAGGCGGAGCGCCAGGCGCTGGCGTTGATGGACCACCCCCACATCGCGCGCGTCATCGACGCGGGGGCCACGCCGACGGGACGCCCCTACTTCGTCATGGACCTCGTCGTGGGGGCGCCGATCTCGGACTACTGCGACCAGAACGGGCTGACAGTGGAGGCGCGCCTCGCGCTCTTCGCCCAGGTCTGCAACGCCGTCCAGCACGCCCACACGAAGGGGATCATCCACCGCGACATCAAGCCGTCGAACGTCCTCGTCTCGACCCACGACGGGAAAGCCCACGCCAAGGTGATCGATTTCGGCATCGCCAAGGCGACGGCCGTCCGGCCGGCAGGCGAGGAGATGTTCACAGTGGACGGCGCGATGATCGGCACCCCGGAGTACATGAGCCCGGAGCAGGCCGAGGGCTCCCTCGACATCGACGCGCGCACCGACGTCTATTCCCTCGGCGTCCTCCTCTACGAGCTCCTCACCGGGTCGACCCCCTTCAGCACGCGCGAGCTTCGGGCCGCCGGGGTCGCCGAGGTCCGGCGGATCATCCGCGAGGTCGACCCGCCGAAACCCTCGACGCGGCTCGTCCACTCCGCCGAGACGCTCGCCCGCGCCGCCTCGAAGCGGCGAACGGCCCCGAAGCGCCTGTCGGCGATCATCCGGGGCGAGCTCGACTGGATCGTCATGCGGGCGCTCGAGAAGGACCGTCAGCAGCGCTACCCGACGGCGAACGCCCTGGCGATGGACATCCAGCGGTACCTGGGGGGCGAGCCGGTCGTCGCCGCGCCGCCGGGCGCCGCGTATCGGCTGCAGAAGTTCGTGAGAAGGCACCGGGGCGGGGTTCTCGCGGCGGCGGCGGTCGCCGCGGCGCTCCTCGTCGGCGCCTTCGCCTTCGCCTGGCAGGCGAGGGTCGCGGGCCGCCAGCGCGACCGGGCCGTGGCCGCGGAAGGGGAGGCCCGGAAGAGGGCGGACGAGCTCCGGAAGGTTTCCGATTTCCAGGCGGCGATGCTCTCCCAGGTCGACCCCGCCACGGCGGGACGGATGCTCACGAAGGAGGTCACGGAAGGGCTCGAGCGGGCGCTCGCAGAGGCCGGAGTCCCGGAGCGGGCCCGGGTCGCGCAGGCGGGAGCCTTCGCCGGCCAGTGGAATCGCGTCAACGCCACCGACGCGGCCCGCAACCTCATCGACCGGACGATCCTGAAGCCCGCGGTGGGCGCGATCGACGCGCGCTTCGCCGACCAGCCGGCTGTCGACGCGCAGCTCCGGCAGGTCCTCGCCGACCTCTACAAGTCGCTCGGCCTCTACGAGGCCGCGTGGCCGCTCCAGGAGCGGGCTCTCGAGACGAGGAGACGGGTCCTCGGCGAGAAGAGCGAGGAGACCCTTCGCTCGATCGGCGCCAAGGGCGACCTCCTCCGCGCCCAGGGGAAGCTGGCCGAGGCCGAGCCGTTCCTGGCGGACGCGCTGGAGAGGAGCCGCCGTATCCTGGGCGCGGACCACCCCTTCACGCTCGTGTCGATGAACAACCTCGGCTACGTGCACCACCTGCAGGGCCGGAACGCCGAGGCCGAGTCCCTCTGCCGCGAGGCGCTCGGGAAGATGCGGCGCGTCCTCGGCGAGGACCACCGCGAGACCCTCACCACGATGCAGAACGTGGCTCTCGCCCTGCAGTTTCTCGGCCGGCTGGAGGAGTCCGAGGCGGTCTACCGCGACTCCCTCGAGCGGCACCGCCGGGCGCTCGGCGAGGAGTCTCCCGAGACCGTCGTCGCCGTCTGCAACCTCGGGCACCTCCTTCTCGCCCGGGGGCAGTTCGTCCAGGCCGAGCCGGTCCTGCGCGAGGCGCTGGAGAAGTCCCGCCGGGTGCTCGGCGAGGAGCACCCGGACACGGTGACGGCGATCAACAACGTCGGCTACGCCCTTCAGTTCCAGGGGAAGCTGGCCGAGGCGGAGCCGTTCGAGCGCGAGGCGATCGAGAAGTACCGGCGCGCCGTCGGCGCCGACCACCCGAGCACGCTGGCGGCGATGAACAACCTCGCACTCCTGCTCCAGGACCAGGGCAAGTACGCCGAGGCCGAGGCGCTCCTGCGCGAAACGCTCGCGGCGCGACGGCGCGTCCTCGGCGAGGAGCACCCCGACACCATCGCCTGCCTCGGCAATCTCGGCCGCTTCCTGCAGGCCGTGGGCCGGCTCGCCGAGGCCGAGCCCGTGCTTCGCGTAACGCTCGAGACGAAACGCCGCCTCCGGGGAGCCGATCACCCCGACACCCTCACGTCGATCAACAACTACGGGGCCGTCCTCGAGGCGATGGGGCGGCTGGCCGAGGCGGAGACCTACTACCGGGACGCGATGGAGAAGTGCCGCCGCGTCCTCGGCCTGGAGCACCCCAACACCTTCATCACGACGATCAACACGGGCGGGGTGATGCAGGCCCAGGGGAAGAACGCTGACGCCGTCAAGGTGCTCGACGGCGTCGAGCCGGCGGCGCGCAAGGCATTCACCGGCGCCAACGCCCGCTGGGTCGCCAAGCTCCTGACGAGGCGGGGCCTGGCCCGGACGGCTCTCGGAGACCTCGACGCCGCCGAGAAGGACCTCCTCGAGGCGTATCCCCTCATCGTTGCGAGCCGTGGAGAAGGGCACAAGGAGACGCGGGAGTGCGTCCAGGCGCTCGTCGCGCTCTACACCGCCCGGCAGGCCGCAGGGCCGGGTCGCGGCGACGACGTCAAGGCCGCCTCCTGGTCGGCGAAGCTCAGGCCCGCGACGCCGTCGCCTCCGGCGAAACGGTGACGCCCCGCTTTTCGAGCGCCTCGTAGAGGACCGGCAGGACGAGGAGCGTCAGGAGCGTCGACGTCACGATCCCTCCCATGACGATCACGGCGAGGGGCTTCTGGATGTCGGCGCCGGAGCCGGTCGCGTAGAGCATCGGCAGGTGCCCGATGAAGCTCGTCAGGGCCGTCATGACGAGCGGCTTCAGCCGGACGCGGCACCCCTCGACCACCGCCTCGCGGGGCGCGAGCCCCCTCTCGCGCAGCTGGCGGAAGCAGGCGACGAGGACGACGCCGTTCTGCAGGGCGATGCCGAGGAGGACGATGAAGGCGACGGCAGCCGAGACGGAGAGCGGCATGCCGAACGCGACGGCGCCGACGACGCCTCCGACGAGGGCGAAGGGGAGGTTCACGAGGACGAGGAGCGCGTTTCGCGCGCTGCCGAGCGCCGAGTAGAGGAGGAAGACGTGGAGGAGGACGACCATCGGGACGACGACGGCCAGCTGCCGCATGGCCCGCCTCTGGTTCTCGAACTGCCCGCCGAGCTCCAGGAACGTCCCCGTCGGCAGCCCGGCCTCGAGCGGTGCGAGCGCGGCCTTCGCGTCGGCGGCGAAGCGGCCCAGATCGCGCCCCCGCACGTTCGCCTCGACGACGACGCGGCGCATCCCCTTTTCGCGGCTCACCTGCATCGGGCCCTCGACGACCTTCACCGAGGCGATCTCGCCGATCGGGTCGCGTGACCCATTCGGAGCAGGAACGAGGAGACCCTCGAGGGCCGGGACGTCCTTCCTCGCTTCGTCGGGGAAGCGGACGACGACCGCGAACCGCCGCTCGCCTTCGACGAAGGTCGTGACGGCCCGGCCGGCGTAGGCGGTCTCGAGGAGGTCGTTGACGTCGGCGACGTTGAGGCCCCAGCGCGACATGGCGTCGCGGTCGAGCCGCACCTCGATCTCGGACGTCCCCGACACCTGCTCCACCTTCACGTCCCGCGCGCCGGGGACGGCGGAGAGGGCGGCGGCGGCCCGGTCGGCGAGTCCCTTCAGGACGCCGAGGTCGGGACCGAAGAGCTTCACGGCGAGGTCGCCCTTCACCCCGGAGATCAGTTCGTTCACCCGGAGCGCGATCGGCTGCGAGAACGTGGCCCGCAGGCCCGGAACCCGCGCGAGGTCCCGGCTCATCGCCTCGACGAGCTCCGCCTTGCTCCGCCCCCGGGCCCAGCGCCCGCGGGGCTTCAGCATGACGAAGAGGTCGGTCTGCTCGGGCCCCATCGGGTCCTCCGAGATCTCCGCGCGCCCCGTCTTGCTGACGACGGTCGCCACCTCGGGGAAGGCGAGGAGGCGCTTCTCGAGCATCCCGGCGACGGCCGTCGAGCCCTCGAGGGAGGCGTTCGGGAGCCTCACGACGTTGATGGCGATCGATCCCTCGTCGAGCGGGGGGAGGAAATCGGTCCCCATGACGGGGACGAGGAGGAGGGACGCCGCCAGGACGGCGAGTGCGATTCCGTAGGTCGTCTTCGGCCGGGCGAGCGCGTTGCCGAGGAACGCCTCGTAGCCGGAGCGGAAGCGGCGGACGAGGCCGAACTCCCGCTCCGCTTCCTGCTTCAGGACGAAGTCGCAGATCACCGGCACGAGGGCCATCGCGACGACGATGGAGACGAGGAGGCTGAAGAGGAGCGTGAGCGCCAGCGGGGCGAACATCTTCCCCTCGAGGCCCTGGAGCGTCAGGAGCGGAACGATGACGAGGGCGATGACGAGGACCGAGAACGAGACGGGCCGGGCGACCTCGACCATCGCGTCGACGACGACGCGCCGCCGGTCGGCCCGCTCGCGGTGCTCGGCGAGGCGTCGCCGGACGTTCTCGGCGACGACGATCGACGCGTCGACGACCATTCCGACCGAGAAGGCGAGCCCGCCGAGGCTCATCAGGTTCGACGAGAGCCCGAACGCGCTCATGACGATGAAAGTCAGGAGGAACGTCACGGGGAGGGAGACGACGACGACGACCGCCGTCCGGAGCTCGGCGAGGAAGAGGAAGAGGACGAGGACGACGAGAACGGCCCCCTGGAAGAGCGCGTCGGTGACGGTGGCGATGCACGCTTCGACGAGCTCGGTCCGGTCGTAGAAGACGTCGATCTTCAGGCCCTTCGGGAGGCCCCGGCGCAGCTCCTCGATCTTCTCCTTCACCGCCGTGACGACGGTCCTCGAGTTCTCTCCCCGGAGCATGATCGCCATCCCCGCGACCGTCTCGCCCCGGCCGTCGCGCGTCACGGCCCCCTGGCGCAGCTGCGGCGCGACGCGGACCTCGGCGACGTCGCGGACGAGAACGGGGGTGCCTCCCGTGCTGTTCAGGACGACGCTCTCGATGTCCGCGGCCTTCTCGAAGAGGCCGACGCCGCGGATGTAGGTCTGTTCCCACCCTTTCACGACGTAGCCGGCGCCGGCGTTTCCGTTCCCCCGCTCCAGCGCCTCGAGGACCTCGCGGAGCGTGAGCCCGTACTGGACGAGGCTCTCGGGGCGGACGATCACCTGGTACTGCTTCACCTCGCCGCCGAAGCTGTTCACCTCGGTGACGCCGGGAACGGTCCGGAGGCGCGGCGCCACGAGCCAGTCCTGGATCGTCCGCTTCTCCATCGCGGAGAAGCCGTCCCCCTCGAGCGTGTACTGGAAGATCTCGCCGAGGCCGGTCGAGAGGGGGCCGATCTGGGGCTCGACCCCCGCCGGGAGGTTCTCGCGCGCCCCCTGGAGGCGCTCGAAGACGACCTGGCGCGCGAACCACGGGTCGACGCCGTCGCGGAAGACGACGACGACCTGCGAGAGGCCGGCCCGGGAGACCGAGCGGACCTGGTCGACCTTCGGAAGGCCCCCCATCTGCTGCTCGATCGGGTAGGTGACCCGCTGCTCGACGTCCGTCGCCGAGAGCGCACCGGCCTTCGTCAGGACCATCACCTGGACGTTCGTGACGTCGGGGAAGGCGTCGATGGGGAGGCGGCTCCAGGCGACGACGCCGAGGGCGACGAGGAGGCCGAAGACGAAGAGGACGCTCCAGCGCCGGTCGAGAAGCCACGCGAAGGCGGATCTCACGTGCGTCTCTCTCAGTCCGCGCAGCCGGCGCCCATCTTCGAGCGCAGGACGTCGGACTTCAGGAGGAAGGAGCCCCGCGAGACGACCTCGTCGCCCGCGGCGAGGCTCCCCGTCACCTCCACGAAGCCTCCTTCGGAATGCTCGACGGTGACAGGGCGCCTCACGAAGTACGGGCCTTCGAGGCGGACGAAGACGAAGGAGCGCCCCTCGTCCTCGAGGACGGCCTCCGACGGAACGGCGAGCGGCCCCCCCTCACATCGGACCCGGAGCCGCACACGCGCGAACATCCCCGAGCGGAGGAGGTCGCCGGGGTTCTCGACGACGACCCGCGCCTTCGCCGTCCGTGTCGTCTCGTCGAGGGTTCCCCCGACGTGGTCGATCCGCCCCCGGAACGTCCGGCCCGGATAGGCCGGGACGGTGACGTCGGCTTCGACGGGGCCGCGAGCTTTGGCTTCGAGGACGGCGGCGACCTCGCGCTCGTGGATCGTCGTCAGGACCCAGACGCGCGACGTGTCGGCGAGGAGGACGAGCTTGTCGCCCGGCAGCGCCTGCGCCCCGAGGGAAAGGGAGCGCTCGAGGATCGTTCCGGCGAACGGCGCGCGGACCGGCAGGAGACCCGACTCCGGGCGGGCGGGTCTCGTGGCGAGGGCCTCGATCTCCCCGGGCTCGAGGCCGAGACCGAGGAGCCGCCCCTTCACCGCCCGCTCGTCGGCCCGGGCCCCGGTCCGCGCGGCCTCGGCCTCGAGGAGGTCCTTCTCGGGGCAGATCCGCTTCTCGAAGAGCTCGCGCTCCCGCGCCGCCGTCGCCTCCGCGAGGCCGACGGCCGCCGCCGCCCGCGCCAGGTCCGCCTTCGCCTGACGGAAGTCCGGGCTCTCGACCTCGAAGAGAACCTGCCCCGCGGCGACGCGGGCGCCGAGGTCCACACGGATGGCGTGGACGACACCCGGGGCGCGGGGGCTGAGGAAGACCGCCCGTTCCTCGTTGAGGCGCACCTCGCCGGTCAAGTCCCGGTTGTCGGCGAGGGGTCGCGGCGAGGCCTTCGCCAGCTCGAGCGTTCCCCCCTTCGCCCGGTCGAAGAGGTCGGCTTCGGCTCTCACGACTCCCACCTCGTACCGGCAGCCGTCGCACGTGTACTGCGGGATCCGGTGCTCGCAGACCGCGGCCTTCAGGTCGGCGACCGGCCGGTCGAGGTCGGAGCTCTTCGCCGCGGCCGCCACTTCCGCCACCGTCGCCTCGGGCGTTCCGGTCTTCGCCGGAACGGGAGAGGCCGGCCTCGCGCAGCCGGTGGCGAGCCCCGCGCCGACACTCGCGAGAAAGCCCGCCAGGAGGAGTCCGTGTCGAAGGGGGTACGCCATCTCTCGGGTCATTCCGGGCCTCGCTTCTCTTCGGGGAGCGCTTCGGGGGTGAGGCGGAAGACGTCCGCCAGGGCGAGGGTCAGCCGCGTCCGCGCGTCGATCGCCCGAAGGCGGACGGAGGCGAGGTTCCGGCGGGCCTCGAGGAGCTCGAGGAGGCGGAACTTGCCGCGCCGGTAGCCTTCGCCGATCGCGTCGTAGACGAGCCGGGCGTTCGGCAGAACCGTCTCCTCCAGGATCCGGACCTCGCGGGCGGTGTGACGGCGCGCCTCCTCTGCGGTCCGCAAGGAGGCCGTCAGGCGCGCCTCGTCGGCGCGCCTCTCCTGCCGCGCCTGCTCGAGCCGCGCGGCCGCCTCGGAGCGGGCGCCGGTCCCGGTCGTCAGGACCGGGAGAGGAAGCGACACTCCGGTGACCCACGTCCGCTGGCCGGTGCCGGAGAACGAACGCGTGCCGGCGGTCAGCGTGACGTCGGGGAGCGGTTCCCGCCGGGCGAGCGTCCCGAGCGCTTCGAGCCGCGCGATCTCGGCGTCCCACCGGGCGAGGTCGGGGAGCTCGGCGAGCCGGGCGGGCTCGGCGACCCCGGCGGGCGCCGCGTCGTTCCCGGGGAGGGGCGCGCTTCGGGCGAGGAAACCCGTGGCGCGAAGGGTCGGGCCCGTCGCGACTCCCCAGAGCTGGGCCAGCGCGCGGGCGGCGTCGGCGACGTCGCGCGCGGCGGCGTCCCGCTCGATTCCGGCGAGGGCCTCGTCGCCGGCGACGCGGGTCTCCTCGATCGGCGAGACCTCGCCCGCGGAGACGAGCGCCGTGACGGCCGAGCGGACCTCGCGGGCGGTCGCCGTGCTCTCCTCGGCGATCGCGAGCCGTTCCTGCGCCCCGAGGAGGGCCGCGAAGCGCCGCGCCACCTCGTGCTCCACGTCCCGGCGATGCCGCGCGAGGTCGAGGGCCGCGACGTCGCGCCCGAACCGGGCGGCCGCGACCCGGGCCGAGCGCTTCCCGAACCACTCGACGCGCTGGCCGATCGAGAGCGTCCGTTGCGAGGGCGCGTCGGCCGGGAGGTTCCCGCCGAAATCCTCGATCTCGAAGGTGAGGTCGGGGTTGGGGAGGGCCCGCGCCTGCACGAGCGCCCCCTCGGCGGCGGCGAGGTGGGCCGCGGCGCCGCGCGTCTGGGGGCCGCTCTCCAGCGCACGGGCGCGCGCGTCGTCGAGCGTCAGCTCCTTCGCCTGCGTCGGGTCCGGCGCCTGGGCGGAAGCCGAAAGGGAGATTCCGGCAACCAGGGCGAGGCTCGCCAGGCACCGGCAGGGACTGTTTCCTCGTGACACGTCGAAGTCCTCCTCGTGCGACGCTCGGCGCACGGCGACCGTGCGCTCCCGCTTCCTGTCGGAGACGAGGAGGGATCAGACGCGGAGGATCGTGGCGAGCGTCAGCTCGTGCGCCGCTGCCCGGGCGCCGTCGGCCTCCCGGGACGAGGCGGGACAGGTCCGTCGCGGGGCCCTCGCGCAGAGGGCGAAGGGCCGAAGCGTCGCGGTGGGGAGCGCCAGGAGCTTCCCTCCGAGCGGGAGGCCGGTCGGGGCCTCGACGAGGACGTCCCGGCACGCCCCGCCCTCGAGGCCGTTCCGCTCTCCCGCTCCGCGGGACTCCGTCGAGGCGAGGTCCGGCGTGCAGCCCGCCGCGGGGCCCGGAATGCCACAGCACCCGGCCTCCAGCTCCTCGATCTCCGCGTGCCCCGCCTCCGTCTGGCACCAGACGATCGTGCGGGCCTGGAACGACCCGAGGACGGTGATCGCGACGACCAGCGTGGGGCCGAGGAAGCGCCGGAGACGCCGAAGAGGGGAGAGGGCGGTGGCCACCGCCCCGAGTCTAGCCCACGGGGCGTTCGGCCCTGGCCGGCCCTGCGCCGGAGAGTCGTCCAGGAACCGGACGACGCCGGTGGACAGGGAAAGGACGGCCCCGACGAGCTTCATGATCCCCTCGGCCTCGCGCGCCTGGGTCTCGGGCGTCGCGCGGATCCGGCGAAGGGTCCACCGCACGTCCGCCTCGACGGCCGCGGCCAGCTGCCCGTCCGGCGGGGCCTTGGGGTCGACCTCGTCCAGCGCGGGCAGGATGTTCTGCAGGAGCTCCTCGATCCGGCTCCGGTCGCGAGCCCCGTGGAATTTCGCCTGCAGGGCGGCCTGGACGGCTCCGCAACCCTCGTGGCCGAGCCGGGCGCCTGACCCCGCGCCCCCTCGACCCGGCACGGGCTGAGCAGATTTCCTCGGTGTTCTGCCCGGATCAGGTCCAACATCGGGCGGCGCCGGCGTCGGGGAACGACGCGGGACGGTGCCTGCAGGAGGGATCCGATGGGAGACAAGGGCGGCAAGAAGGACAAGGAAAAGGGCCAGAAGCAGAGCTCCGCCAAGCACGACCAGCAGGCGAAGGCCAAGCAGGACAAGCAGCCGAAGAAGAAGCCCTAGCAGGGGCCCCGTTCGGCTGGGGAGGGACGGGAAGGAGCGCGGGTGTCTCCCACGGCATCCAGCGTGAGCGCCGCGCGAACCCCTGATTCCGTCAGAAACGCGAGGCAGGCCCTCTCGTCGCCGATCCCGACCGATACGACGAGCCGTCCGTCCGAGGGGTCGCGCGCGAGCCCGGCCGCAAACTCGATTCCCGGCCCGAAGAAGTGGAACGGGTCCGTCGCCCGAACGACCCTGAGATCGTCGTCGAGAAGGACGAACCGGTGGAGGTAGGACCGCCTCCCGTTCGGGCCGTCGACGGCCTCGTGGACGAGGTACAGCCAGCCGTCCGCGACCCGGAGGGCCTGCGAGCCGCCCCGGGCCGCGGCGAGCGAGATCGCGGGGCGCGTCACCCCCAGGAAGCGGGCCTCGCAGGTCGCGGGATCGACCTTCAGGACGACCGTCGGGTCGGTCGTGTAGAGGAAGAAGAGCTCCTCGCCCCGGACGATCGGAACCCAGTTCTTCTGGTGCCAGTCCGGGCGGACGGCCCGCTGGACGTGGGCGCTGGCGAACCGGCCCTCCCCGTCGAGCCCGAGGAGGACCAGCTCGCCCTGCCCCTCGGCGTTCAGGTCGCGCGCCGTCGCGCTGCACCAGAGGCCGCCGCGCCAGGCGAAGAGCCGGCAGTCCTCGAAGCCGGAAACCGGGAAGGGATGCCTCGGGCCTCCGGTGAGGTCGATCATCTCGCGGTCGTCCACAACATCCCAGGCGGCGTCCAGGGTGACGAGCCTGTTCCGCGTCCGGATGACGCCGTCCGGGTCGGCGACGACGTAGCGGCCGTTCACGATGGTGTAGTTGACGGTGCGCACGACGGCGCGCCGGAGCCCGTCCACGACGGCGACGGAGGGATTCATCGCGTGGAACGGGGGCTCGACCCCGATCTCGATCTCCTTCCGCGAGCACCCCCCCAGCAGAGTCTGGGCGTCGGGTGCGTAGAAGAGGGAGTTCCCGCGTGCGGTCCGCCGGATCCCTTCCGGGGCTCTCCTGTCGACGGCCAGCGCGAAGCAGACCTGCCGGCCCTTCGCGCGACGCCCGGGGAGGGCGCTGTAGTAGCCCGAGATGGAGGTCTCTTCCGCGAAGGCGGTCGTGTGGGCGCGGTCCTCGACGAAGAGGCGGTCGGACGACGGCCAGGGGATCGTCGACCCGATCTCGCAGATCGCGAGGCAGGCGTCGGACTGGCCTGTCTCGCGGTAGTGGCGCGCCAGCTGCGCGAGCGGCTCCGCGCGCCACGGCCTGCTGGAATACGCATCGAGGCAGCCGGCCACGAACCCCGGGACGTCGCCGAGAGCCTTCCGGCAGAGCGCGAGGCGGTAGCGTGCGTACCAGACCTCCTCTTCCCACCCGCCCGCCGCGATTCGCCGCTCGAAGGCGTGGACGGCCTCGGCGTGGCGCCCCGCGTCGAAGAAGGTCTGGGCGAGGTAGAAGAGCGACCGCGGGTCGTCCGGACTCTCTTCGAGGCTGGCCGCGAGGAGCCGAAGGTCGCGCTCCGTCTTCTCGCTGCGGCTCGAGCCGCAGGCGTGATCGAAGAAAGAGAGCCCCTCGAGCCTCTCCGGCGGCTCCGGGGTCGAGAGGTACTCGTGCGTGGCCCCGACGTAGCTCGCGGAAACGTCCCGCCGGAGAAGACGGACGTTCACGTAGGTGAGGTCGTTGCGCTGCGGGACGAGATAGGCCGCCGCGCGGAGGCGCTCCCGGTACCCGGGGTCCTCGACCTGGAGCTCCATGTCGGCGTCGCAGAGAAGGATGTAGTCGAACTCGGCCGGCTCCTGCCGGCAGAGCTCGAGGGCGCGGTTCCGGGTGGTCCCGAAGTCGACGAAAGGGATCTCGTGGAGGGAGCCGGGGATCCCGGCCCGCGCGAAGAAGCTCCGGACGAGATCCCGCGTCCCGTCCGACGAGCCGGTGTCGCAGACGACCCAGTGGCCGATCTCCGGGGCGAGGGACTCCAGGCACCGCTCGAGAATGGCCTCCTCGTCCCTGACGATCATGTTGAGGCAGAGCCGGGGGCCCGCCCTCGTCCCGCCAGGTTGCGGCCGGGCTCGTCCGTCCACGGGGTGAACGTCCTTCAGTCTACGGAGAAGCTCTGGAGCTCGACCGGCAACGGGTCGTTGGTGAGCGAGAACGTCACGAGCGGCAGGCCGGAAACGGAGGCGGTCACCGCGTAGGCGCCGGTCGAGGCGTTCGCCGTGGCGGCGACGGACGCCACCCCGGCGGCGTTCGTGGTGGCCGAGCCGCCCCCTCCGAACGCGCAGCTCGCGCCGGAGGCTGGCGCGGTGAAGACGACGGTGGCTCCCGCCACCGGGTCGCCGAACGGGTCGGTCACGGTCACCTGGAACGCGAGCGGGAAGGGTTGATTCACCTGGGTGCTCTGGGTCCCGCCGCCGCTGATCGCGTTGCCGTGAGGGAGGCCGTTGTAGAGCCCTCCGCCCCAGGCGCAACCGCTTTCGACCACCCAGCTCGCGCTCGTTCCCTTTCCCTGGAGCCCGAGGCCGAGGCAGGCGGCGACGACGCGGCCGGGGCTCGACGACGTCGCGGCGCCCTGGACGGGCGCGACGGAAAGCCGGTAGCTCGTGCTCGACTGGGCCGCGGCCGGACCCGCAGCCTGAGCGAGGAGCGCCGTTCCAACGAGGAGCCCCTTCCAGAACCTCGAGGACTGGCGGCTCGCCTTCCGGGCTCCGTTGGTTCGGTGGAGGTCGCTCACGGGGCGCCGGTCGGTCCCGTCGGAAAGATCGAGACACCCGTCGGACCGGTCGGACCCGTCGGACCCACGTAACCCGCGTCTCCGGTCGGACCCGTCCCGCCGGTGGGTCCCGTGTATCCGGTGGGACCCATCCCGCCGGTGGGCCCCGTATATCCGGTCGGTCCCGTCCCGCCGGTGGGTCCTGTGCCTCCAGTTGGTCCCGTTCCTCCGGTGGGACCCACCTGTCCGGTGGGACCCGTCGGGCCGGCCGTCGCCTGGATCACGTAGGCCGAGCTCGTGATCCGGACGTTCGGAGAGAGTGTCTCCCCGTTGATCGTCACCTCGAGCCAGCGGACCTCGTCCGAGAAGTGGGACGGCGAGAGGGGGGTGCCGGACCCGAGCGTCACGGAGAAGATCCCCTTGTTGACGGGGACGCTGCCGTACGCCTCGGTCCAGACCGGCGTGCCGGTTCCGTCGAGGATCCGGAACGACATCGGCACACCCGACGTGATCGGATTTCCCGAAGGGTCGGTCAGCCGTCCCTGGTAGGTCAACAGCATGGGAGCGCCCTGGGCGAAGATCTCGAACGCGTCGAACAGGCCGCCGACGGCGGCCGTCATCAGGACCGTCTGCCCGAGGAAAGCCCTTCGAGTCACGGGACGGTTCATGGTTCCTCCGAAAATCCCGGGAATGCCAAACCCGATCATACGACTGACGACGAAGCACGGACGTCCGTAGTGGCCGGCGAGGGCCGCCAGCCGCGCCTCATCGTGGCACGAGGGACGCGTCGTGATCCGCCGGATACCACTGAAAGGGGAGCCCCCGGGCCTCGAGCAGAGCCCAGATGTTGACCTCCCACGTCAGGGCCTTTCGACGTCCGACCTCCTCGGCGAACGTCTGCCGGTAACGTGCGTAGAGGCTCGTCAGCGAGGCCCGGTCTCCCGCCAGGAAACCGCCGCAGAAGCGCCAGTAGATTCCGTCCCAGAGGGCTTCGAGGTCCGTCGCCCGGTCCCGGCAGCCCGGAGCGAGCAGGCCCCGCTCGGGGAGCGGAACGTTGCGGAGCGCGTCGAGGAAGCCGGCCCGCCCGGGCTGGGGAACGACGTGCAGAACACCGAAGTCGACCCAGGCGTAGTGAGAGGACGAGACGGAATACCGGGCGGCCACCAGATAGTCGAGCTTGGCGTTCGTCAGGGTCAGGAAGGCCCGCGAGTCCTTCCCCGGGTTTCTCCTTCGAGGCAGGGCCAGCTCGGGCCACTGGGCGAGGGTCCGGCCGGTCCAGGAGTCCTCGATACGGCTCGGGACGACCGTGACGTTGCGATGGCGCGAGACCCGCTCCAGCCCTTCCGCCAGCGCCGCGTCGAAGTAGACGACGATCGGGAGGCCGACGCCGGCCAGTTCGTCGAAAAGGGCCAGGTAGTCCCGGCCTCGATCCTCGGGGAGCCTGAAGAACGCCGTGACCAGTGTCAGCTCCACGGGGAGCCCTCCTGTGCGATCACGACACCGGTCTCTCGAAGAAGGCGTGGCGCGAAGGAACCGCCCCCGCGCGAAGGACTTCGGCCCAGTGCATTCGAACCGGGATCGTAGAGGACCCCGGGGTCCCGGGGGGGGGCTGTCCGCGGTGATCGTCGACGAGCGGGGGTCCTTCCGGTGGGAGACCCGGTCCCGCGGCGGGCTATTCCGACTCCGGTCCGAAAGGATCCCCGATTCCAGGCAGGCCTGGCACGGCTTTCTCATCGCGACGAACGATCGCGGGCGCGACAGGCCCGATCGAGAGTGGGGGGCTCCTGGGAGTCCCCAAAAGGAGCCAAGAAACTGTGCACCCTGGGGGCTTCTTCCGGCAAATGCAGCGCGGGCGGGCGTTTCTTGCCCGGCTTCTACCGGCTGCTTTCCCGAGGCCGATCCAGAGGTCCGGATCGCCATCCGGAATCCCGGAGCGATCGGCTCGTCGCGGCCGGTCCTGCAGAACGAATCCAGCCGGTGAATCCCACCCGTGTGAACACGCCGGGACCGACATCGGTCCTTGCCGTCCCCATCATTTTCCCGGCCGTTGCCCGTCGAGCATTTCGCCAGGACGGCTTCGCCGGAATCCCGTGGCCGCGTGATGGCGTCCACGAAACGAAATAGGAGGAACTGAGTCCATGACTTCGATCCACATCCAAGGGCTCCGGCTCGCCAGGGCCTTCACCGCGGCGCAGAAGTGCGTGGCGATCCTCGGCGCGGTGGCGCTGCTCCTGTCCGCCTCGACGGCGATGGCCGCCCTCACCGGGACGATCTCGGGCGTCGTCAAGGACACGACCGGCCAGCCTCTCCCCGGCGTCTCCGTGACCGTCACCGGTACCGTCCTCCAGGGATCCCGCACCGCGATGACGAACGCCAAGGGCGCGTTCCTCTTCACGAACATGCCTCCCGGTGCCGGCTACTTCGTCACCTTCGCCGTCAGCGGCTTCCAGAAGGTGGAGCGGACGAACCAGAGCGTGTCGCTCGACAGGGACACGCAGGTCAACGCGACGATGCAGCTCGCGACGGTCGCCACCGAGGTCGTCGTCACGGGCGAGACGCCCGTCGTCGACACGACCCAGACGAACACCGCCCAGAACTTCGACGACAAGTACCTCCGGAAGCTGACGATCGGCTCCGGCGGGCGCAACTACCTCACCGTCGCCCAGCAGGCGCCGGGCGTCGTCGGCACGGGCAACTCGAGCATCATGGGGGGCAACTCCCAGCAGAACTCCTTCCTGATCGACGGCATCAACAACACCGACCCGATCACCCACACCTTCGGCACGAACCTGAACTTCGACGCGATCCAGGAAGTCAGCGTCCAGACCTCGTCCTTCCAGGCCGAGTTCGGGCGGGCCACCGGCGGCGTCCTGAACGTCGTGACGAAGTCGGGGGGCAACGAGTTCCACGGCTCCTTCGACTTCCGCTACACGTCGAACAAGTTCTCCGAGACCGGCGACTACTTCGACCCGGACATCGCGGTCTCCAAGAGCCAGCCCTGGGGCGTGACCCTGGGCGGACCGATCCTCAAGGACGGCCTCTGGTTCTTCGTGAACACCTACCGGAGCGACAGCTCCGCGACGCCGTTCACGACGAGCACCGCGATCCTCGCCCAGAACCCGAGCCCGACCCAGCGGACCTTCCAGGGCTGGGACTCTGGCGCGAAGCTGACGTTCCGGCTCTCGGACCGGCTCAACGGTTTCTTCAACTTCATCGACTCGCGGGCGGACATCGCCGGCGCCGACAACTCCGTCCTCTACCGGCCCGAGACGAGCCGGACGCAGGAGCAGCCGGGGCAGATCTACACCCTCAAGCTGAGCGGCGTCTTCACGCCGACCTGGTTCGGTGAAATGCAGGGCGGGAGAAGCCGCACCGAGGTCAACTCGGGGCCGACGTCGGGCGACATCGCGACGACCCAGTGGATCAACACCGGCGGCTCCAACGTCCGCTACGACAACGCGAGCAACTACCAGACGAGCGTCCGGATCCGGGACCAGGTCGGCGCCAGCTCGACCTACTACCTCTCCGGCGGCATCGGAACGCACGAGTTCAAGGCCGGCCTCGACTACGAAAAGACGAGCGCCGTGGGCGTGAACTTCACGACCGGTACGCCTTCGGATCCGACCTTCTGCCCGACGGGTCTCACCTGCGGCGCCACCATCAACTTCAACGGCTTCGACACGGCCGGCAATCGCCGCCCCACGACCCAGTCCGTCGTCGAGCGCCTGGGTGAGCTCGAGAGGACCGGCAACGGCCTCGCGGGCTACATCCAGGACCGCTGGCGCCCCACCGCCCGGCTCACGTTCAACATCGGGCTGCGGTACGACCAGAACGAGTACTTCAACAACCTGGGAAACAAGGTCCTCGACTACAACAAGTTCCAGCCGCGCCTCGCGGGCGCGTGGGACCTCTTCGGGAACGGCAAGAACATCGTCCGCGCCTCCTACGGCACCTTCTACGAGGACGCGGGGCTGACCCTGGCCCGCCTCTTCTACGAGGGAAGCGCGTCGGCGATCTCCCGCACCTACACCTGGAACACGGCCCAGCAGAAGTGGCTCTTCACCCGTCAGACGGGCGGAGTCGTGGGCGCACCGACCCAGACGGACGGCGAGATCAAGCCGACCTACTCCGAGCAGGTCAACCTCGGCTTCGAGCGTGAGGTCATCCGGAACGGATCCTTCAGCGCGACCTACGTCTACAAGAAGTCCCACGACATCTTCGAAGACACCTGCATCACCCAGGCCGAGTGCGAGGACTACTGGCTCTCGAACCAGCCTGGCCGGGACCTCGGCTTCAAGGACGTCCTCACGAACGACTACTACGCCTACATCCTCCAGTTCGAGTACCGCTACAGCCGCGGCCTCGTCAACGCGAACTACACCTATTCGAAGAGCCGGGGCTCCATCGACTCTTCGAGCGGCCAGTTCGCCGGCGGCGACTTCGACCACTTCCCCGAGAACTTCGTGAACCGCTACGGCTACCTCGGCGACGACGCGCGCAACCGGTTCAAGATCTTCGGCAGCTACCGGATCCCCTGGGTCGAGACGGATCTCGGCGTCAACTACTCCTACCGGAGCGGCGCCCCCTACACGGTCACCTACACCGATCCGGGCGGCTGGGGCACGGTCTTCGCCGAGCCGCGCGGGGAGAGCCGCACGCCCGTCCTCCACGTCTTCGACGTTCAGCTCGAGAAGACGTTCAACATCGCGATCGGCAAGAGCACCCTCGGCCTGAGCATCATCGGCTCGGTCTTCAACATCCTCAACTCCGAGCAGCCCACCGGCTTCAACGCGGTGACGAACGCCCCGCCGGCCGCCCCTCCGGCCAGCCTGCGGACCGCCACCACCTACCAGCGTCCGCGCAACTACCAGATCGGTTTCCGGGTCGAGTTCTAGTCCTCGCCTCCAATGGCGAATCAAGGGGGGGCTTCGGCCCCCCCTTTTTCGTGGAACGGCCGGTACGCGGAGCCCGGCGAGCGGAGCGAGGCCGGGGGGCCTTCCCGGATCAACGTTCCGTGAACACCCAGGAAATGCTCTCTCCCGTGCGGATGGTGTGCAGGCTGTTGGCCGTCCCCCCGGAGGAGGCAGGAGTCGTCTGCACTCCGTTGTCGGTGACGACGCGGGTCCAGCCGACGTTCGTCAGGCGATAGGTCGTCGGCGAGCCGACCTGGTCGAGGATCCGAACACTGAAGTCGTGACGGCCGGGACCGAGAGCGTCGATCGTTCCCGCGGCCGCGATCGACGCCTGGGGCGTCGAGAACGTCACCTCGGGGGAGATGGCGACGCCATCGAGGAAGCACTGGTAGCGCAGAACCGTGGGAGAAGCCTCGGCGTTCTCGAAGTTTGCGTAGAGGTTCACGACCGACCCGGCGAGGGGACTCTCTGTCGGCGTGGGGTGATCGCACCCGAGCGATAGCAGGAGGACCCCGAGGGCGGCGACGAGGCGCAGGCGCATGGACACCTCCGGAGACGTGCAGTACGTCCGTCGTGGCCACGCAAAAAGCGCGCCCGCAGGTACTGCCCTCGTTCCCGGACGTTCGCGAGGCGACGGCGCGGAAAACGGGCCGGGTAGACTGCTTTCGGGAACGGCGTTTCGGCGAGTCCGCCTCGGAGAGGGCGGCCGGAACGAGCCTGTCGATTGGAGAGCCCTCATGTCTGGTCTCGCCGCCGGATCCGGCGCGGTCGCCTTTCTTCCGATCCTCGTCCTCGTCGCGGGAGCCGCGAGCGCGATGCTCGGGCTCCTCGCCCGGGCCTACCGGATCCGGGTCGGAATCGGGCCCCTGCTGCTCGCCGTCGCGATCCCCTTCCTCCTCCTCGCTCCGTGGATCGATGGCGACCCGATCCCCATTCCGACCGTTCCTCTCGAGAACCAGATTCCCGGCCTCTCCCGTCCGTCGCCCAGAGACCCGCACGGACAGCTGAACGACACCGTCTTTCAGCTGATTCCCTGGGAGCTCGAGGTCCGCAGGTCGTTCGCGGGCGGCAGGCTCCCTCTCTGGTCCGATCGGATCGGCGGAGGGAGCTCCCCCTGGGCGAACCCCCAGGCGGGCGCTCTCTCTCCCGTTGCCCTCGTCGCGCGCCTCTTCCCGCTGGACCGCTATCTGCTCGTCTCTCTTCTCGTCAAGATGATCGTGGCGTTCCACGGCGCGGCGGTGCTGGCCCTCCTTCTCGGAGCGAGGCGGGGAACGGCGCTCGTCGCCGGAGCCCTCGTGACCCTCTCCGGCGCGATCCAGCCGTGGGGCCTCTTCCCGCTCTCGACGGCGGTCGCCTGGGTGCCGTGGGTGGCGGCGGGGATGGTGGTCCTCGTCCGGAGACCGGACCGGACCGCGTTTGCCGCGACGGTCGGCTCGGTGGTGGCCCTCCTCGCGTCGGGCCATCCCGAGACGGCCCTGTTCGGCACGCTGGCCTCGATGCTCCTGGCCTTTCTCGTGCGGAGAAGGGGACGGAGCCCGCTTCCGGCCCTCGTTCGGGCGGCGGCCGCGGTTCTCTTCGGCGCGGGGCTCGCGGCCCCTCTCCTGATCCCCTTCACGGTCGTGGCGTCCTCGTCGCAGCGTTCGCTCGAGCGCCAGGAATCGCCCGCACCGTCGAAGGCTTCGGGGGAGGGCCGGTTCCCGTCCTCGTTGTTCCCGCCCCCGTGGGGCCGGGCCCCCGAGGCCCTTTCCGGACCGCGGGCCTTCGGGCGACCCTACGATCCCGAAGGGAAGGGCGTTCCCTGGCCGGATGCGCTCTCTGCCTACGCGGGCGTGATCGGCCTCGGCGGAGCGCTCGCCGCGCTCGCCTCCCGCAGGCGTGCCACGGGGCGCGTCGCCGCCCTGGTGGCGGCGGCCTGCCTCTTCGTCGCCATGCAGCCGATCCCCGTCATGAAGCTCCTCTGGGTCGTCCCGTGGATCCGGGTTCCCGCCTGGGAACGATTCCTCCCGCTGGTCGCGCTCTTTCTCGGAATCGCCGGGGCTCTCGGCTCCGAACGGCTCCGCGACCGTCGCGAAGGGCTCGGGCCCTGGGCGGTCTTCCTGGCGGTCGCGATCCTCGCTCTCCTCCGGAGCCACGATCGCGCTTCCCTTCTCGCCTGGGGGGCGGCCGGCGCCGCCTGTCTCCTGGGTCGTCTCGCGAGCGGCCCGCTCGCCCGCGCCCCTATCCTGCGGTCCGCCTCCCCGGCGGCGCTTCTTCTCCTCCTCGCCGTGACCCTCGGAGACCTTGGCCCCTGGGCGCGGCTCCAGCTCCCGGAGGGGCGGCCGCCGTCGTTCTACCCCCCATCCGATTTCCTCGCGCTCGCGCGCCGCGAGGCGGAGAGAGGTGGGGATCCCCCCGGCCGGTTCCTCGCGACGGACTACTCCCTCTATCCCGGGCTCGGCTCGGTCTACGGACTCGAGGATCCGCGCCCTCACGATCCGATGGCGCCGAAGGAGCTGCTCGACCTGCTCGAAGTGGCTCTCGGCTATCACCCGGGGACGAAGAACTATTTCGACGGCGTCGACCGCCTCGACCATCCGCTCCTCGACCTCCTGGGCGTGCAGGTCGTCGCGACCATGGGCGAGAAGCCTCCGGCACCCCGCTTCCTCCGGATCGCCGCCGAGCGCCCCGGCGAGATGACGCTCTGGCGAAACCCGACGGCCCTGCCGCGGTTCTTTCTCCCCTCGGAGATCGAACGGGTGGCGAGCGGAGAAACGAAGGCGGCCCTGGAACGCCTCGCCACTCCCTGGACCGTGGTGGTCGACGGAGCGGCGGGCGCCGCGCTGTCGGCGTCCCGCGACGGGCGGGGGATCGTTCCGCGGATCCGTCGGCCGCACGCCGGGAGGTTCGAGGTCGAGATCCCGACGTCGCGTGAGGCGGGCGATCGCCTTCTCGCGTCCTCCGTTCCGGCCTCACCCGGCTGGGAGGCGAGGGGTCCGGACGGCCCGCTCCGGACGCTCCGGGTCGACGGCGCGCTCGTCGGGGTCGCCGTCCCCGGGAGCGTCGCGAAGGTCACGCTGACCTACCTGCCTCCCGGATGGAGGGCCGGGCTCGCGATCTCGGCTCTCGCCGCGCTGACCCTCGTGGTGCTCCTCGGGGGGAGGCTTCGCCCGGCGCGTTGGGTTCGCCGCGTTCTCGACATTCCCTGAATGGGAGGGTCCGTGCGCACGACGTCCTCGAGTCTTCTGTCTGTCCTCGCAGTCGCCCTCGCCTTTTCCAACGCGGCGCTCTCCGACTCTCCGCGCTGGCGGGAGATCGGGCCGGACGGAGGGGCGATGCGCCTCGTCGCTCTCCGACCCGGCTCGCCGGACGTGCTCATCGCCGCCGTTCCGAGCCCCTTTTCCTCCGACGCCGCCGCGTGGGTGGAGAACCTCGTCTGGAGCGGCGACGGCGGTCGCGCGTGGAAGGATCTCGCTCTTCCGCCGTTCCGCGACACCCCCTGGGTCGCGTTCAGTCCCACCGACCCGCGGTTCATCTATGCCGCCGGCACGTTCCTGAGCCCCGCCGGCGCCTTCGACGCCGGCGTCTTCCGCAGCACCGATGGCGGAGGCACGTGGAACCAGACCGGCCAGGGGCGCGTCGGGCCGATGCTCGTCTCGCCAGGGAACGCCGACGTCGTCTACCGCCACCTCTTCGACGACTCCTTCGTCCAGCGCAGCACCGACGCCGGCGCGACCTGGCATCCCCTCGCGGTGAAGGGGGCCTCGGCCCTGGCGTTCGACTCGGGGCGCCCCGGGAGGCTCTGCGCCGTGACGTGGGAGGGGGGCGGGCACCCGTGGCTCACGTGCGCCGACGATCCCGGCGGCACCTGGACGCACGTCTCGGAACTGGCGACGTTGCCGGGGGCGAGGATCCTGGCCGTGGATCCCACGACGCCCTCGAGCTTCGAAGTCATCACGAAGACGGGCGTCGCGCGCTCGACCGACGGCGGAGCCACGTGGAACGTGCCGGGTGGCGAGGCCTTCGAGCGGCTCGACGTGGAGTGGGCGCTCGAGCCGCGAACGGCGACGGCCTTCGCGCACGCCTGGGACGGCAGCGCCCTGTGGCGCAAGAAACAGGGGAGCCTCGCCTGGGAGACGCTCCCGATACCGACGCTGCCCGGTTGCAGCCCCGAGCAGCGCGCCATTCGCGGCGGCTTCCTCGTCGCGGACGACGGTGCGAACCTCTGTCTCGTAACGGCGCGCGGGGCGTTCGTCTCCAGAGACCTCGGCGACACCTGGACGCCGCTCCCGCCCACCGGCAAGCTCCCGGGCGCCCTGGCCCTCGACCCGACCGGCCCGGCGTCGCTGCTGCTCTCGACCGACAACGGCCCCTTCCGCTCGAGCGACGGGGGAAGATCCTGGCAGCGGGACCCCGCCGCCGGGACGCTCTGTGGCCGGCACGATTTCCTCGCCACGGCCGGAGGCGTGATCTACGCGTACGACGGCGCCCTCCTCCGCAGCACCGACGGCGGCGCGAGCTGGTCCCGCCCGGGGACGGAGAGCTTCGCCGAGCCCACCGCGCTCTCGGTCCACCCTTCCGATCCGTCCGAAGTGTGGGTCGCCGCGCACGAGGTCCCGCAGGGGTTCCCGATCCGACAGGAGCTCTCCGCCGTCCTCCCCGCAACCGTCCTGGCGCGGAGCACCGACGGCGGAGCGACCTTCTCGGCCATCTCTTTCGCGCCCGATGCGGGCCAGCGGGTGATTCACCAGGTTCTCTTCGACCCACGCGATCCGGCCGTGGTGTGGGCCGCGGGGCAAGGCCTCTTCCGGTATCGCGGCGGTACCTGGGAGTCGCTCCCACTCCCGTCGGCGCCGACGAGCACCGAGTCCACGATCTCGGCGATCGCGATCGACGCCGCGACCGGCACGGTCACCGTGGCGACGCGGGGGATCGGGGTCTTCGCGACCCGCGATGACGGGAGGACCTGGACGGACGTCACCGCGAACCTCCCGCGCTCCGGCGGGCGGGGCCCGGCCGTGACCGCGCTCGTCGCCGACCCTCACGCGCCGGGGACCCTCTACCTCTCCGCGAACCGCGTCGACACTCTCTTCTTTCTCCCCGCGACCCACGTCGAGGGGGGCGTCTTCCGGACGACGGACGCCGGCGCCACCTGGGAGCGGTTCGGCGAGGGGCTCGGCGACGTGTCGGTCCGCAGGCTGCTCCTCGACCGCCGCGCGGTCCCGATGCTCTACGCGGATACGGTCCTTCAGGCCTGGGCCCTTCCGCTCTCCGCTCCTCTCCGCCTGGACCGCGTCGCGCCCGCCTCGGGATCGATCGCGGGCGGCACGCTCGTCGCCCTCTCGGGTGAGGGCTTCGGCGCCGGGACGCGCGTCACGGTCGGAGGCGCCCCGCCGCAATCCGTAGAGCTTCTCGACGCACGGACGCTCCGCATCCGCACGCCCACCCACGCCGCCGGTCCGGCCGACGTCGCCGTCACGAACCCCGACGGCGCCACGGACTCGCTTCCCGGCGCGTTCCGCTACGAGGAGTGGGGCGCGTGCCGCGAGGCGGGCCAGACGCTCTGCCTCGAGAAGGGGCGCTTCGCCGTCCGCGCCGCCCGAGCGGGCGCCGCCGGGCACGCGGAGCCGCTCACGACGAGATCGGGCTGGTTCTGGTTCGACTGGAACCAGATCCCCGACGCGGTCGCCAGGGTCCTCGACGGGCGCAGCGTGAACGGGCGCTACTGGATCGCGGTCTCCACTCTCACGGACGACCCGCTCACGCTCACCGTGACCGACACCGTCACCGGCCGCTCGCGCGAGTACCACGGTGCGCCCGGCCAGCCGCTTGCGATCGTGGACCGGGAGACGTTCGCGTCCGACTGACGTGCGCGGCACCCGGCGGACGAACCCGGGATCGGGACGGGTCGATCGAACCGAAAGCAGGAGACGCCGTTTCCCGGCCCGTCACCCTCCCGCGTCAATCGTCTTCGCCGAAAGAGTAGAAGGGTGGGGTCTCTCCGGGCTGGCTCTCGGAAGGTGGCGTCTGTGGCTCTTTCAAGCGGATCTCGGCCGCGGCTCGATCCCTGAAGATCTCCATGTTGAAGCCCGCGTTCCTCATGGCCAGGACCACGAAATCGTGGGAGCGATCCTCCGGCCTGACCACGGCCACGACCCGAAGGGGCGCTTGCGGATCGGAGAGCCGAGGGAGACTCCGGTACGCGAAGTCGTAGGACTGGTAGGTCTCGTCGGAGTTCACTGCGGCCGTAACGTCCATCAGGACGTTTCGGATGCCGAGTGAACGACTCAACGCGTTCGCTTCGGGCGAGAAACTCGCGGCGAGCTCGGCGGTCAACGATCCGGTGACCGTGATGACGATGAACGCCCCGTCGGGGGAGACCGTAATCGTGTAGGCCATCGCCACCCTTTCCGCTCGGTCTGGGACTCGCCCCGCCCGGATCGACCTGAGAGCCTGCCGGAGAAACCGTCGAATCCTTGCTCTCGCGGGCGGTTTCGTCAAGGAAGGACCACGCGGCCCCGTCGGAATCGGGCGGGACCATCTGACCGGCGTCCATGACACCATCCCGCTCATGAAGACGATCGGAATCATCGGAGCAGGTCATATCGGAAGCCAGGTCGCGCGCCTCGCGGTGGCGCACGGCTACGGCGTTCTGATCAGCAACTCGCGGGGCCCCGAGACGCTCGCGGCGCTCGTGCAGGAGCTCGGCCCGCAGGCCCGCGCCGTCACGGCGGCCGAGGCGGCAGACGGGGGAGACCTCGTCGTCGTGACGATTCCTCTCAGGAACATCGGCAGCGTGCCCGTGGAGCCCCTGGCCGGCAAGCTGGTCATCGACACGAACAACTACTACCCCGGGCGCGACGGGCAGATCCCCGAGCTCGACGACGAGTCGACGACGACGTCCGAGCTCCTGCAGGCGCACCTTCCGAAATCGAAGGTGGTCAAGGCCTTCAACCACATCTACGCCGCGGAGCTCACGACGCACGGGCAGCCGGCGGGCACGCCGAACCGCCGCGCCCTCGTCATCGCGGGCGACGACCCGTCCGCGAAGGCCACCGTCACGGAGATGCTCGACGCGTTCGGCTTCGACACGGTCGACGCGGGCCCGCTGAAGGAGGGCTGGCGGATCCAGCGGGACACGCCCGGCTACGGGCCGCGGCGCAACGCCGGGGAGCTGCGGAAGGACCTCGCGGCGGCGAAACGCTACCGGGACGGCTGACGCCTGGCACTCGACGGGATGCCCACGCTTCCTCGAACCTGACGCCGCTGACGCTCGTGAGGAGCTCGATCCGGACCGGAACGACTCCGATCTGGAAAACCTCTTCCGGCGGCGACAGGTCGTCGACCGAAAGGTCGAAGAGGAGCGCACCGAGCTCGCGAGAAGCACCCAGAACCCGTCGCCCTCGGCACGCCGTGCGCCGCATTCGCGTGTGTACCGGCGACGAGGCGTTCGAGCCTGCCGAAGGGTCCCTTCACACCGGTCCAATGAAAAAGAAACGCGACGCTGTTGTAGTAATCCGAGTCTCGCGCAGCTTAGTTCCAGGGGATGAGTCCGTCGGTCTTCCGAGCGGCGTAGGGACCACGGCCGCTCAGATCCCGAAGGAGCGAGGGGCGCGTGGCAACAACGCCGGTCGAGGTCGGGAGATCCGGACGGGTCGCAAGGGAATACGTCGAGCTCCATCCCCGGAGCTGCCTCTGCGGAGGCATCGCATATCTCGGAACGAGCCCGTTCGGGGTTCGGCCATGCGACCACGAGAGAGGGTCGATCGTGCGGGTGATCGTCGATGCCCGGGACTGGCGCTCAGCCGGTCGCCCGCCTTCGGAGGAGTCGTACAGGGAGACCCGGATAGCGGCGGTGAGAATACCGGCCTGCGGGGCGGGGACCGGGGCCGGCTCGCCTCGGCTGGCGCCGGACCGGCGCTGAGTACTTCGTCGTCGGGGCGCACGCGCTCGCGGCCGCCCGTCGCCTCGATTGACGGTTCAAGGGTGAGCACGGCCTCTGTCCCTGCCGGCACGGCCACGAGGCCGCGGACGGTCTGCCCGACGTCGTCGCGGAGAAGGACTCCGGCCTACGCGATCACGGCGAGAAGGGCGAGCGCGGTCACGACGGCGCAGGCGACGAGGCCGGCGACGGCCCGGCGCCTCTGGGACTGGCGTTTCGCGAGGATCGCCCCGAGCTCGTAGTCGTGCGACTGCGCGGCGGCGAGCGCCGATCGCAGGTCGAGCCCCAGGAGATTCTCGGCGCGGCAGAAGAGGCAGATCGCGACGACGTGCCGGTCGCGAATCAGGAGCGTTCCCCCGCATTGCCGGCATCGCGGCGGCTCTCCCGCGCGAGCGGGATTCCGGGCGCCCATGCCGGCCGTCAGCGCCCGGAGCGCCTGTCGCTCGGCGACGAACAGGCGTGCGAGGAACGCGATCCCGGTCGCGAACGGCACGCCGACGGCGAGCAGGGCGAGCCCGCCCGTCGCGCCAACGCCGGGAAGAACGGAGACGCCGAGCGCCGCCGCGGGCACAGCGAGAATGAGGAACCCGAGGAGGTCGAGCGGCCTGTTGGCCGAGGTCGCAGGAGGCTGGTCGAGGAGCCGCTGGATCGCCTCCTCGAGCCGCTCGGTCACCCTGCCGAGGTCCGCCGCGGAGCGGATCCTCTCCGCGGTGTCCGGATCGAACTCCACGGTCGCTCCGCACGAGCCGCAGGCAGTCTCCGCGGCCTCGACCGCAGCGACCGCCGACCCGCAGGCCGCGCACTGGAGGACCGAGGTCGGCTGCTGCGTCGCTTCGTCTTCACTGGCACGTCCCCCGCGGGCCTGGCAGGCGCCGAGGATCGCCTGCCGCAGCTCCCCGAGCGAGGCCTTCTCCCCGGCATCGAGCGATTCGGCGAGAAGCCGCGGCGACGACCTGCGACGGGCGAGCCAGAGCTGATCCATGTACTCGGTCGTCGTCCTGCGGCTCGTCTTCGTCCGGACGTAGCGGGTCGAGTCGGTCGTGATCGTGCAGCTCTCGATCTCGCCCCAGGGGATCGAAGTCCCACCCAGCGCGCCGCCGACGAATCGCAGCTCCCGGTCATCCACCTCGACGTCCGTCGCCCGCTGCCTGACGAACTCGCGGCGTATCGCGAGTGTCGCGGCTCCGAACCCGAGCGAACAGAGGGCCGGGATGAGCGACATCACGAGGAGACCCCCCGTGGACTCGCCTTCCCGGTTCATCGAGGAGAGCATGAAGAGACCGAAGGACGCGGCGCCGAAGGACGCGACCGTCGTGAGGGCCGTCCAGAAGAGGGCTCCGAGGGCGCCTCCTCCGGTCTGAAGCGGCAGGCGGATGCAGGGCTGCTTGTGCATGAACGGTGCGAGAAGATCCTACACGCGACTCCTGCCTCGCTCTCCTCGGCGTTCCAGGGCTCCGTCTCCCGCCTCGTAACTTGTTCCGCGTCCGGGGAAGGGGTTACCACACCCGAGGGCGTGGGTTCGAGCCTCCGTCGACGTCCGGCGAGTGACGAGGATCCGCCTGTAACTCCATACACGGCCGAAGCATCGGTAAGCCAGCGGTGAGTTTTCGCCCCGCGGCCGGGCGAGCGCGGCCTCGTGCCCGTGATCGCGCGATACGGCACCGGTCCTGCGTAAACCCCAGGGCGAGCGGTCCGGGTTCGAAATGATCGGGCCGAACGCGGGCAGGAGCCCGTCGTGCGAAACCGGAAAGTTCTCGAACGCCACGCGGTCAAAGCCACCGATGGCGATGTATGCACAGGAGATTCTCGTCATGAAATTCCTCGATCAGGAAGACCAGCCGGACCCACCCGGCCACGACCGGGGCCAGGTCGGACCCGATAGCGCAGGACAGTCTGGCGACACGCAGGGGCTCTCGCCGATCGCGGACGAGGCCGCGGAAAGCGTCGAAGGACTGGCAGAGAACGGCCAGGACTACGAAGCCGAGGCCGTGGCGGGCGTGGAGAATGCGGCCGACCATCCGGAGAGACCTGTGCCCGCCCGGACTTCATAAGGGGTCGCCAGCATGCAGAAGTGCACGACCTTCGCCGAGGCCGTCGCCGCCAGGGCCGACGCCGACACCCTCGCCCACTACGTGGTGGCCACGGTGTCCGCGTTCACGGACGGCAAGGACGTCACGCTGGACTTCCTCGCCAAGGGCAGCGTCGCGGTCTTCTGCACGTCGCTCGGCATCAAGCGGAACTGGGCCGAGCTGTCGCTGGATGAGATCGCGCCGCTGGACGAGCGGGACATCAACGTCGTCCCGCTGAGCGAGGCTGTTCACGTGCTCGCGCTGATGAAGGCGCTGATTCGAGATCACTATCTGACGCCGAGCGTGAACGACAAGCCGGAGCGCGCGATCCTGAACGACTTCCTGCCCAAGGGACGGCGCTTCGCCAACGAGAAGACCTCCGGCCACCTGTGGGAGTTCGCGTACGCGCTGGCCGTCGAACTGGAGCACGGGCGCGAGCGCGGCCAGAACCTCACGATGAACCACCCGCTGCTGACGGCCATGGTCGTCCTCGCACACCTCGCCGAGGACCGCCTCTACTACGCCCGCCTGCTGGTCATGGAGACCGAGGGAGATCTCTTCAACGCCCAGCTGAAGAACACCCCGTACAAGAAGCTCCGCGCGACCGTGCAGAAACTCTCCTGGGCGCAGCGGCACCTGGGCGCGCGTAAAGACGAGAAGCTCGCGGACGCCTGAGCGACGACGAGGAACGCCCGGAAAAGGACAGGGGCGCCCGGAACTCGTCACGACGGGGTTCGGCGAGGGGGCGGGGGGCTCGGCGCCGTTAACCAGCAGCTGATCGACGGTCCTGGCCTGTTAACCGCTCTCTCCCGAAACGGCCCCCTGTGAACGTCTCCGGCCCCCGAAGGCCGGCTCCGTCGTCTCCTGGCGTTCTCAGCGACGACTCAGTGAGAACGCTCAGACCAGACGGACGGCCGCGAGAACCCCGCAAACACTGGAGTGGGGCCGTACGAGCGCGGCAGATTCGACGGGCTCAAGCCCGTCGTGTGCTCCGATGCCAGAGAGAGCCACGTCGTTCCCGACGCCGTCAGGACGATGGCGTCGCCGGATAGGCGAGGCGCGTCAGGCGGGCGACGAGATCCTCGAGGAAGGTCTGGAGATCGGCTGGCGTGACGCCTGCGGGGATGCGAGTGTCGGAACCGAAGGTGATCTGGGGAGGACCCAGGCGAGCTGGGCCGCGGAAAGCCCATCATCCTTGGTCGAGGCGGGGCCGATCGCGTCTTCTACTCGAAGACCCGCGCGTTCCAGGAACAGGACGTCGACGAGGTCGCGCACTCCGCCACGTGAGACGAGGGTGCAGAGCTTGTTCGCGAGGATCTCGGCGGCGGGGTCCACGAGGACACCGTTGCGATCGAGCTTCTCGGGGTGAATCTGAGGTGCGCGGTCGTGGACGAGATCGCCCTCACGAGCCCGAGCCGCTTCCAGCGAGCCAGGAGGAACTCCCAGAACCCCCGCCGGACCCCGAGACGTCCAGCGAGGTGGGGACACAGCCGGACGACCTCCTCGGGCGAGACGAACTGCCAGACGTCGGGGTCTCTGGCCTCTCGGAGAATCAGGGCCCGAAGCCTCAGCTGCTCGGGTTCTGATGCGGTGCGAAGGCGTTCCTCGAGCTCCGAGACGGTCATGGGATCGTCCCAGAGGAAGTAGGGAATCGCGTCCGGGTCGGTGAGTCTCGTGGAAAGCGCGGGCACGGGAGAACCCTACCCGTGACGCGGCGGCGCCGGATTCAGGAGATCCCGCGGAGTTCCGCGAGCGCCGGTCGGAGCGGTCTGCTCGCCCGCCGCGACCCATTCCCAGAGGTCCCCGTGCACGTCGTGCAGCCCGTACGGGCTCGGCAGCTTCGTTCCGACGGGCATGCGACTCCAGGGACCCGACCCGCCCCACCAGACGTACGGGGCCACCGCGTCGTTCGCCGCGCCCGCCGAACCAGAAGGAGCTCCTGCACACGGTCCTGCTGACCTCGGACGACTACGTCGGGAAGTACGAGGTGACCCCGCATCAGCGGCGTCGGCTTCGAGGAAGCCTGGGAGCGCCGTCTTCCGGGCACCATAGAGGGCGTCGCTTTCGGGGTCATCGGCCTGTGGAATCAGAGGAAAACGCTGGGCGTTTCCCTCTGATCCCACAGGCGCTGCTGCTGAAGACGATCTCTCATGCACCACGTGGGCGGACGCTACTCAGGAGCGCGTCCTCAGTTCCTACTACCCGTAAGGGAGGTCGACCAGTCGCGAATCCGGCTTCGCGCGGCCGAGCCCCGTGCCTTGACAGCCCTACGTCGCCACTATGGTTCGAGAATCGGAACGGCGATCGTGCTCGAGTAGATCGGGCAGAATGGCGGGTCCTGCGTGCAAGGGCCTTGCAGGCGGACGGTGGTATTGGAGTAGTAGGTCGCCTGGCTTACGGTGGGAAGGTACATCCGAACACCTGCACCGTAGCAGATGCCGTTGCCGCAGATCCCCCTGCTAGTGAAATCCGAAAAGGGAGGCGCATAGTCCACGAGCATGCCGAGGGTGGCCGACCGAGCGCCCGTCGGGTAGGTGACCCACGGGATCGCCAGCTCATTGCGCGGCGCTGCATATTCGTACCTGCACGTGACCTGGTGGACCATTTCGGGGCCAAACTCGACGATGAACACAGCTGGGCACGGGTTTCCGCCCTTCGCTGCGCTTGCTTCGCCGCGATCCGCGCCCGAGATTTCCATGACCGCCTTGCTCGCCTCCGCGGACATCTTCGTTACCTGGAGCTTCGAGAACCGGCTCGTCGGAGCGTAGGCGAAGACCAACGGCCGCTTCGTTTCGACGACGGTCCGCCCAGCTTCAGCGAGATTCGCGTCCTCGTTAAGCAACGACGCATAGACCTGAAAGCCCTCGGGAAGAATGGTGCCTTTCGGCACGAGCGCCAACTGAGCTTCATGGTCGACGATTACGCGGATGACGGGCAACTCGGACTCGTCAACCCTGAGGTCGTCGGTCGCCGTGCAAGGCATCGTCGAAAACGCTAGAACGATTGCCATGCACGTTGAAGATAGGAAATGGGTGCGGCTTTTCACTGGGTGTCTCCTCTTGCCCGGCGGCGTCTGAGACCGACGGGCGCTGTCTGTGGGTCCCGGCGAGTGCTTTCGCCTTCGACTAGTGACTGACAGAGGTCGATCGCCTCGCTCTGAGAACCGGTGTTCGTCGAACGCTGGAAGATCATGCAGGTTAGCCATAGCCGAAACATGGCGCAAGGATCAAAACGTACCATTCTGATTCGGCGTCGCAGAGTCCGGAGCGTTTCGGCTCGCGGACTCGCTGCCGACCCGCCAATTCCCGTCTGCCCTGCTCCACCATTCGAGCACCTGCCCTCTGTCCTCCTCAGCTGCTGGGCCCGTGCCGGAGCGCCGGCCAGACGCCACGTCGAGGTCAGGAGGTGTCCCATGAAGGTGGCCTAGGGACTGAACGCGGGGCAGACGACGAGGCTCTGAGGTGGGGCAGTGCCACCGCGTGTCGATTTTCAGCACCTTGGGACCCCGGTTTTTCACGAGGATTCCCCCCCGGGGTCACGCGCCGGCGTGAGGGTGTGAGCTTGCCTCGGTCTGGTCCTCCTTTCCATAAAGAAAGAGCTCCCCGGTAGCGCGGTGGGCGCTCGTGGACTCGCGAAGCGTGTCCAAGGTCGGTGGGAAACGCGAAGCGTTTTCCACGGACCGTCAGCGTCCACGGCGCCGGTCCCTTCAGGTGCGACGCGGCAGCCTGGGTTTCTGCCGGGCGCGGTAGGACTCGCCCTCGATGACGAGGTCGAAGGAGTTGGAGGTGAAGCGATCCAGGGCGCTCTGGGCGCGCACGGGATCGGCGAAGGTCGGGAGCCACTCGTCAGGCCCGCGGTTGGAAGTGACGACGATGGAGCCGGAGCGGGCCCTCTCGGTGAGCAGTTCGTGGATATCGCGGCTCTCGACGGCGTCCATGGCGTCGAGGGCGAAGTCGTCGAGGATCAGGAGGTCCACGGCGATCAGGCGGCGCAGTTCGGCCTCGTAGGAGCCGTCGAGGCGGGCGTGCCTGAGGGTCTTGAGCATGCGGTCGGTCCGAAGGGCAAGGACCGAGTGGCCGCGCCGGCAGGCGACGTGCCCGAGGGCGTGGGCCCAGAAGGTCTTGCCGACGCCGACGGGGCCGACGATGGCGACGTGACGGTGGTCTTCGAGGAAGCGCAGAGTCACCAGCTCGTTCAGGAGTGTGCGGTCGAGGATGACCTGGGCCGTCTCGTCCCACCGCTCCACCCGCATCTCGGGGTCGAGGTGGGCCTTCTGGGCTCTCAGCTCGCCGGCCTGGCTCTCGCGGCGGTCGGCTTCGCCCGAGAGCGCCAGGAGCAGGAAGTCCTGGTGGGGGATCTTCTGCTGGCGGGCCAGGGCGAGGCGCTCGGGGAGGGTGTCGAGCATGCGGCCGAGCTTGAGGCGCTTGAGGACCCCCTTCAGCTCGGGAGAGATCGTCTCCATGCTCACAGCTCCCGCCGCAGGGCGAAGTGATCGCGAGGCCTGAGAGTAGCGCGCGATCGGGACGACCTTGGCCGGGGTCCGGGGCTCGTCCGGGCACGGCCCGCGTTCCAGGAGCCTTCTCAGCCTCGTCACGTCGTGCATCCCGGCCTCGAGCGCCAGGCGGCAGGCCTTCTCGAGCCTCTCGTGGCCGTACTTTCGAGCCAGGCCGACCAGCGCGTAGACCATCCGCATTCGAGTCCACGGCCGCGGGTCGTCGAGGATCTTCTCGGCCAGCTCTTCCGTGCACGGGCCGACCTCGGCGGCTTTGCGCTTCAAGGCGTCCACGTCGCGATGGGCGTAAATCCGCTGCGCCTCGGGAAAGTCACTGACGTCCGTGGCGCGCTCGCCGGGACCCACGCGGCCGTGCACCTTCACCAGGATGCGGTCCTCGTACAGGCGCACCGTCGCCTTGTCGGCCCGGGTCGTCAGCTTGTGCCGTACGTATCGGGTCGGGACCGAGTACAGCGCCTTCTCCACCTGGATGTACTGGTCGCGCTCCACCGTCGCCGCGCTCCAGCGCGGCACGTCGTACTGCTCGGCCGGCTCAGGCAGCAGCCGGCCCTTCTCTTCGGCCAGAAAGTGCTCCAGCGGCGGCCTCTGCGTCCGGCTGTGGGGGCGAGCGCCGTACTCCCGCAGGCACCAGTGCTCGGCGAAGTCCCGGGCCTCTTCGAGGGTCTTCAGCCGCTCCCCGCCGAAGCAGTCCTCCCGCACGTGCGACACCGACCGCTCCACCCGCGCTTTGTCCTTCGGATGCCCGGCCCGGGCCGGGTCGACGACGAAGCCTCGCGACTGCGCGTACTCCAGGAAGGTCTGCTGGATCTGCGCCCCGAGATTGCGCGCCTCGTCCACGATCGCGCTGGTGTTGTCGGGCAGCAGGACCCGGAAGACCCCGCCGTAGAACCGCCAGGCCGCCTCACACGCCTCGATGGCGTCCTTCGTCGTCTCGGTCAGCGTCGGGTAGACGAAGCGGTGCCGCGAGCGCGTCGCCGTGAAGATCCACGCCTTCAGCTTCCGTTTTCCCCCTTCTCCCCACAGCCATCCCACGGACCCCGTGTCCACCTGCAGCTCCTGCCCCGGCTCGCCCTCCAGCACGGCGATCGTCGGCGTCGCCTTGCCGAAGCCCAGCTCTTCCTTGGAGAAGCGGTACAGCGTCGAGTACGGCACTTCCGTCCCTTCCCGCCCCAGCAGGCGCGCGACCTTCGTCAGCCGCACGTCCTCCTCCAGAAGCTCCTTGATCCGGCCCCGCCTGCTCTCGCAGATCGCCCACGTCTCCCCGTGCTCCCGCTCTCGCCAGCCTTCCAGCTCGAGAAGGACCCGACCGAGCAGCTGGTCCGTAAGGCCTGCCACTCCGGCTTCCCGCTTCAGGCCGCACTGCTCGGCCACGGCGATGTAATTCCGTGCCGTCTTCGGGTCCACACCGACCCGCCGGGCGACCGTCTTCTTGCCGCCCCCCTCCAGCCACTGCCGGAGAACTTCCTTTACCTCGATCATTCCCACCTCGCGATAAGCCACCGGACCTCCGTACCCGACGCTTCGGGGTCCGGAGCGTCACCCGTTCTGTCCCGTCACGCGAGGCGGCGACCCCGGTCACTGCGAGGGGGGAAAGGTCGTGGAAAACCTACCCCCTCAGGGGGGGAAAGGTCGTGAAAAACCCGGCGTCAGGGGTCCATAGGTCGTGAAAACCGACACCGCGACCGCGCCCTCGACGGAGAGGCCACCCCGGCGCGACTTCTCTGTGCGGCCTCTCTCCTCCGGGGGAGACGGACGGACGACGCCGCCCGAGGGCTCCCTCACGGCTCGACCCGGCAGAGTAGAGCGCCGTCTCGAACAGCTCGGCTTACCAGCCGCCGGGCAACGAAAGGTGCCGTCGCCGCTCCGATGCTCGGCGTGGCGAGGAATGGCGTGGGCCGCCGAAGCCGCCTCTCGCGACTCTCACCCATGCCTCCGGGGCAAGCGCCATCGATTCCTCCATCGCAGTGCGCAGGTCCGAGGGCGTTGCGTCGAAGTCTCGCTCGTCCGGTCTCCCTGGTCATCGGGATGACCGGGGTCCGCCATTCGACGATCCGACGACGATTGCGTGCCGGACCTCCAACCTAGGCGCGCGCAGTCGACGATGCGCCCTGCGACGAGTCGGCGGCGAAAGTGCCGCGCCTATCGGAAGTGGTGCTTCGATGCCTTGCGGCGCCTTGCTGCGAGAGGGTGCCGCGCGACCTCGACACCCCCCCGCGGATGATCAGGCATCTCCAATGGCGGCCGGTCGCGCGGGGGCAGTCAAGAGCGTCGGGTCAGAGACAGCTTCGGCTCATCAGGAAGCAGGATGTCTGACCATTCGCGACGCTGCACATCCAGGTCTCGGAACACACGGGGGCCGGCGGTTCGCTGCAGTCCTCAAGAATCTGATCGAAGTAGTCGCTGTAGCTGCCGATCATCCTGGTACCGCCGGCGCAGGGCGCAAGGGAACGCCCCACGACGTCGGAACGAGACTCATCGGACCAGTAGATCACCATCTCGCTCTGGTTTCGCATGCTGTAAGCGGAGCGAGAGAACGACAGGGAGAGAAGGACGGCGATCCCGGCAGACGCAGCGATTGGAAGCCAGCTACGCAAGCCAGGGCTGTGTACCGACAGAAGTGCGATGGCACCATTCATCCTCATCAGTGTCTCCTCTGGAGGGAAGGCCGCCTCCTCTGCGACGTCCCTCCTCGTCGCGAGGCCGTGATGCGGACAAGGTGGGCCGGACCAAGGCGGCGCTCGGGGGCGTCGGCGGTCCGCTACTGGCCGACAGCGGCTCCTCGCCAGGGGTCCTGCGCCGCCCGGCCAGCGGAGTCGCTTCAAGTCGCCGCTGGATGCCAGCCCAGCGCAACGCCGAGCCAAGATCGACCCAGACCTCCTGGATGATGCCCAGTCTGCTTGGGCGTTCGGTTTCGGCCCCTCGAAGACGGACACTGGCTACACCTCGCATGACGGCTGCCCACACGGCAGGGACGAACCAACAGGCGGTACAGCCGCCAGTCATACCTAAGCTGCGCGAGACCCGAAAAACTACAACAGCCCCCCGCAACTTTCTTTCAGGCGGGAACCGCGAGGGCCGCCCGCGGGGGGCCGGCGGGCACCGCGAGCCCAGTTCCGTGACCGGGAATCGGCCGTGAGTACGCCGCGGCCGCCCCTATGACCGCCAGCGGGGCCGTCCTCCCAACCTCGGCACGGGTTTCCAGCTCCGGGAGCCCTATCACCCCCTAACCGAAGCAAGGTACGCTCGACTGAACGGCCCGTCGCGATCCCCTCAAAGAAGAGCCTGAACGAGCAGCAGATTCGGAGCCAGTTCATTACCCCCGCCATCCTGAAGGCGGGGTGGGACCTCGGCACGCAGGTCGGCGAGAACATCTACATCACGAAGGGGCGGGTGATCGTCCGGGGGCAGGTCGCCTCGCGGGCGAAGGGGAAGTTCGCCGACTACATCCTTTACGCCCGGTCGAACCTGCCAATCGCCATCATCGAGGCGAAGGACAACAACCACGGCGTCGGTGACGGGATGCAGCAGGCCCTCGGCTACACCGAGATGCTCGACGTCCCCTTCGTCTTCTCGTCCAACGGTGACGGCTTCCTCTTCCACGACCGCTCCGGCGGCTCGAAGGACGTCGAGAAACTCCTTCCCCTAGACGAGTTCCCTTCTGTCCGGCGTCAACAAGAAATCCCGCCCGGGGAATCCAATTTTCGCTGAACACGTGGAGGTCCTCGAGCCTGAGCTCAGAACCCGGGCCGGGCGCAGAAGACGGGCGGCCACCTCGCCTCGCGCGATCAGACCGGCGGAGGCGCCTGTTCGGGCATTCCCCGGCGGCTCGAGGGTTCGATTCGTGCTTTATGGTGCGATCGATGACCGATCACTATGGATGAACATCAAGACCGAGCGCCAATCAGTCACGAGCGGTCACTCGCGCATCCACGCGACGGCGGTGACGCGATCGCGGCGGATCGTCGCTTCCGCGAAAGGTCGGTCAGCGTCTGCGACGACGAGCTGGTGCAATCGCGCGTCTCGAAGGGATGCCGGCCACGCGAGTCGAAACACCTCTCCCACAGGTACACCGCGATCGGGGAAGAACAGTCGAAGCACGCGATGCACTCTGACTTCATCGCCGGACGCGTGTCGCTCGTCCGCGAGTTCCACGCGCCGATCGGCGAAGCGGAATCGCCAGCCTCGTCCGAAGGAGAGAGGGGCTTCCTCGCACCCCAGGAAATCCCTCACCTTCGTGCTGCTGGAGCGAAAGTCCGAGCAGACGCTCGCCGCAGATTCGATGGGCATACCGGGATGGAGTGAGGCGAACAAGTCGGAAGCCAGGATCTCGGAGGGGCGAACGTCAGGCTTCAACCTGACGAAAAGCAAACCGCCGCTTCGGTACGCCGTTTCAACCCGAACGTCGCCTTCCACGGAAAACGGTTCGCGATGGTCTCCGCATGCGACGACGGCGAGAGCCAGAGCAAGCAGGGGCAGGCCCGACGCGGCCAAGCGACGGCGGGACGAGGCGCTTGTCAATGCAGCCGCTCCCGAGGGAAGAGGGCCTGCTGGCGCAGTCGCCTGCTGAACGGGCCCCCTGTCGGGTGAGGTGTCCTGGCGATCACGGCGGACCAAAGGAGTTCTCTCCACCACACATGTAATCGAGGAACGCCCGGAGACAGCCCCACGGCCGCGCAGCACAGTGATGAAGCCGGCGGACGCCCGGAGCGCCCCGAGAATGCTAGAGACGACCCCATCGACTGAAGACTGGTACTCCGCGAAGTACGGCTCGTAGGGTGTCGGAGAACGAACGAGACCTCCGATGCCCGTTCCTGGGGTCTTCTCGGCATCGGTCCGCTGGCCGCAGCTTATAAAGATCGAGGGCTTCTGAATGGAAGAACCTCCTCCCCGCAGCTGGCCTGATCTTAGGCGGCGAAGGAAGAAGCGGGAATGGCTGATCAAGAGCACCTAACGAGGTGCTGGGGGAGTCACCGAAGCGACCCAGGCGCGGTCTGGCGACATGGCTTCGCAGGCGGATCGCCACGCCAACCGGGTTCTCAGAACGTGGCCGAGGATTCAACTCGTTCTGCGCCGCAAGACGTTGCAGCAGAGGAAGCTGGCATGAGGTTCCCACGCGGGGCTCGAGAGTCCGTGGGCATAGGAGGCGCCGCGGAATCGTCGGGTGACTACTCGTACCAACCGACGACGTCCACGATCACATGGGCTTCGCCAGAAGGTGCCTCGAGGCGGACCGTGAACTCCGCGTCGGGTCCGAGTCCGATCGTCGCGTTGTTCGCTCGCGTCCGGCCGGCCTGAAAATGGACGACAGTCGCATCCGGAGCGCCGATGTCCGATGCGTGGATCTTCAGCAGTCCGTCCGAGGTCGCCCCCGTGACCGTGACGTTCGCGGCGATCGAGCGCGCCGTCGCGGGAATGCCACAGGCTCCTCCCACGGGAAACAGGCGTGGCGCTCCCGCTTCGAGCGCCGGACCGCCGAGGAAGCCGGGCGCGAGCCGGGTGTCGAGAACGCGGCACGGCGTGAAGACCCAGAGCGAAGTCGGGCGCACCGGAGCGGTGAAAGCGCTGCCGTCTATCGCCCAGAGCTCCTTGCCGGCCCACTTGTCGGTACCGGCGAAGAGCGTAACGCCCCGGAACGGGAGCCCGCCCGGCGAGGCGCCCGCCTGGTCCTGGACCATGACCGTGCCGGCCGGCGTCCCGTCGCTCGTCCAGAGGCTCGGCCGATACACCGTCGCGTCGGCGATGGACGCAAGGAGCCGGCCGTTCGCGGTCGTCAGCGAGTCGATCCTCGAATTCTCGGACCCGGCCTTGAAGTCGTGAAGGAGGATCGTTCCCGCCACAGTTCCGTCCGTAATCCAGAGCTGCTGCGTCGTGGCCGGCTGTCCGTTCGTTTGAACGGCGAAATAGACTCCCTCGTGCGTGCCGACTCCGGGGACCATCGCCGGGGCCTGGGCCGGGAACGACCTGAGGAGGAACGTCCCCTCGGGGGTCCCGTCGGTTCGCCAGAGGTCGGTCTGGTTCTTGAAAACGAGGAATCCGCGCGCGGACCCGACGACACCCATCAGCGCGGACGACCCTGCCCCGACGACGCCGAGCGGAACCGTCCCGTCCGGCGTGCCGTCGCTCCGCCAGACGTTGCAGCCGGTCGAACCGTCGTCCGCGAGGAACAGGACGGATCGCCCCAGCCGCCGAGCGCCGAGGCACTCCGGATAGGGCCTCGTCGAGAAGGCCTTCACGCGAGTCGTCCCCGCGGCCGTTCCATCCGTCCGCCAGATCTCCGCTCCGCCGCCGACCGGCTGAACGCCGAAGACGAGGTTGCCAGCCAGTGGCACGAGCTCACGCAGGTACCCGGTCCCCGACGCGCCAGGGAACTCCCCCAGCCACTGCGTCCCGGCCGGGGTGCCGTCAGCCACCCAGAGGCCATTCCCCGTGCGTTCGAAGAAGAACGCCTTCTCGTCCGTGCAGACCGGCTGCTCCACGTGTGTGACCTCCGGCGGGACAGGGACCGGCCCCGTGCCGGCGGCCGTTCCGTCGCTCGTCATCAGCACGGACGGAGCGTTCTGGGACCCCCCCAGCCAGAAGAGGCGCTTCCTCGTCGCCGAGAGCCTGGTGCTGATGTCCAGGCCGGTCTCGAAGGGGACCGTTCCCGCGCCGCTGCCGTCCGAGGCCCACAGGCTGGTCTCGCCGGGCGCGGATGAGGCGCTGGTCAGGAAGTAGGCGGTGCCGTCAACTTCCTGGAAGTCCCGAGGGGATGAGCTGGCCTCGCCGGGGCGAACGACGGCGACGCGGAGAGTGCCGGCGGCCGTGCCGTCGCTCCGCCAGAGCTGCGGACCATAGACGCCGTCGTCCGCCAGGAAGTAGAGGAGCCCGTCAAATTGAGTCAGCGAACGCGGCTCGGAACAGAATCCCTTGGGGCAGATCACCCGGACCCGGCTCGTCCCCGCGACGGTACCGTCGCTCGTCCAGAGATCGGCGTAGAACCCTCCCGCGACAAAGAAGAGCCGGGTCCCGAGCGGGGTCAGCTCGGCCGGATCGAACCCGCTCCTGAGGACGACCGTTCCGGCCTCGGTACCGTCGCTCGTCCAGAGTCCGTCGTAGTCGGCGTTCTTGAAGAAGAGCCGGCTACCGGCGGCGACCAGCTCGCCGATCCAGCTCGACGCCGGCCCGGCGGTCAGGTCGGCGACGGGAGCGGTGCCCGCCGCGGTCCCGTCGGTAGCCCAGAGCTCTCGGCCTTTCGAGGGCTCGAAGGCCGTGAAGTAGAGGCGGCTCCCGGAGGAGGTCATCTGTCGTGGCGAGGATCCCTGGGCTCCGGGAACGAGGTCGGCGACAAGCGTCGTGCCCTCGAGGCGTCCCGTCGCTCCACCACAGCTCCATTCCGGAAGCGGCGTCGCCCGCCGCGAAGCAGACGCCGTTGCCGAAGGCAGCGAGCGTCCTCTCGGAGGAGGCTCCCGTCTTCGCGGTGCTCACGGGGAACGTTCCGGCCGAGGTCCCGTCGGAGCGCCAGAGTTCGTAGTCCGGCGAGGAGCCGACCGCGAAGAAGAAGAGGAGGCCGTTCGACGCGACGAGCTGACAAACGTAGCGAGGCTCCTGGCCATCGTTCCCGAAGAGCTGGAAAGTCCCCGCGGCGGTACCGTCGGTTCGCCAGAGGTCCGGCGGCGTGCCGTTGCCGGTCGCAAAGTAGGTCAGAGCATCGACGGTCGCCGTCTCGTTCACGTAGTCGAAGCCGGTCATCACGAGGGCCGTTCCGCCCTGCGTGCCGTCCGATCGCCAGAGTTCGTAGAGCGGCGCCGTATTCCGGGTGAAGTACACGCCCGAGCTCCCGGTGAAGACGCGCCCGATGCCGGACGTACCGGGGACGCGCCCGGTTCCGGCTCCGGTCCCGTCGCTCGTCCAGAGTTCGGGACCGTGCGGTCCATCGTCCGCGAGGAAGAAGAGGCGACCGCCCGAAGCCGTCAGGTCAGACGGCCACGTCGTGTTCCACCCGGGATTGATGTCCTTCACCCGGTACGCTGGCTGACTCTCCAAGGGCTCGGCAAGGCCGAGCGTCGAAAGGGCGAAGACGAAAGCGACGAGAGTCCGTCTGCGCATGGCATCCGGACTATAGGGTTCCGAGAGACACTGCGGCAACGGAAGGAACCCGCTTCTGAGCGCTCCAGCCCGTCAGGATCGGCAGGCCTCATAGCTCGCCTCGCGCTCTCGGACGGGCCCGCCGCGATCGAGCCAGGATGGCCACGAGGATGCAGGATCGATTCGCGCGACGGCGCCCTGGACGCTGAGGACCCAACGGGAACGGCAGAACTGTCGATTTTCAGCACCTTGGGACCCCGGTTTTTCACGATCATTCCCCCCCGGGATCACGCCAGCGTGAGGGTGTGAGCTTGCCTCGGTCCGGTCCTCCTTTCCATAGAGAAAGAGCTCCCCGGTAGCGCGGTGGGCGCTCGTGGACTCGCGAAGCGTGTCCAAGGTCGGTGGGAAACGCGAAGCGTTTCCACGGACCGTCAGCGTCCACGGCGCCGGTCCCTTCAGGTGCGACGCGGCAGCCTGGGTTTCTGCCGGGCGCGGTAGGACTCGCCCTCGATGACGAGGTCGAAGGAGTTGGATGTGAAGCGATCCAGTGCGCTCTGGGCGCGTACGGGATCGGCGAAGGTCGGGAGCCATTCGTCGGGCCCGCGGTTGGAGGTCACGACGATCGAGCCGGAGCGGGCCCTCTCGGTGAGCAGCTCGTGGACGTCGCGACTCTCGACGACGTCCATGGCGTCGAGGGCGAAGTCGTCCAGGATCAGAAGGTCCACGGCGATCAGGCGGCGCAGCTCGGCCTCGTAGGAGCCGTCGAGGCGGGCGTGCTTGAGGGTCTTGAGCATCCGGTCGGTCCGGAGGGCCAGGACCGAGTGACCACGGCGGCAGGCGACGTGGCCGAGGGCGTGGGCCCAGAAGGTCTTGCCGACGCCGACGGGGCCGACGATGGCCACGTGGCGATGGTCCTGGAGGAAGCGCAGGGTCACCAGCTCGTTGAGCAGAGCCCGATCCAGAGTGACACGGGCCGTCTCGTCCCACCTCTCCACCCGCATCTCGGGCTCGAGGTGAGCTTTCTGGGCCCTCAGCTCGCCGGCCTGGCTCTCGGCGGTCGGCTTCGCCTGAGAGGACCAGGAGCAGGAAGTCCTGGTACGGGGTCTTCTGCTGGCGGGCCAACGCAAGGCGCTCGGGAAGGGTGTCGAGCATGCGGCCGAGCTTGAGTCGCTTGAGGACGGCCTTGAGCTCGGGAGCGATCGTCTCCATCTTCACTGCTACCGTCTCAGGGCGAAGTGGTCTGGGCGGAGGTAGCGGGCGATCGGGACGACCTTGTCCGCAACCGCCGTCCGGGCGGCCCGCGCGCTGAAGCCTCTCAGGCGTGTGACGTCAGGCATCCCGGCCTCGAGCGCCAGGCGGCAGGCCGTCTCGAGCCTCTCGTTGCCGTACTTGCGGGCCAGGCCCACGAGCGCGTAGACCATCCGCATCCGGGTCCACGGCCGCGGGTCGTCGAGGATCTTCTCGGCCAGCTCCCCCGTGCACGGGCCGACCTCGGCGGCTTTGCGCTTCAGGGCATCCACGTCGCGGTGGGCGTAGATCCTCTGCGCCTCGGGGAAGTCGTTGACGTCCGTGGCGCGCTGGCCGGGGGCCACCCGGCCGTGCACCTTCACCAGGATCCGCTCCTCGTACAGGCGGACCGTCACCGAGTCGGCCCTCGTCGTCAACTTGCGCCGCACGTATCGGGCCGGGACGGAGTACAGCGCCTTTTCGACGAGGACCTACTGGTCGCGGTCCACGGTCGCCCAGCCCCAGCGCGGCGTGTCGTACCGCTCAACGGGCGCTGCCAGCAGCCGCTCCTTCTCCTCGGCCAGGAAGTGCTCCAGCGGCGATCTCTGCGTCCGGCTGTGTCGCCGAGACCCGTACACCCTAAGGCACCACTGCTCGGCGAAGTCCCGGGCCTCTTCGAGGGTCTTCAGCCTCTCGCCCCCGAAGCAGTCGACCCTCACGTGCGACACCGACCGCTCCACCCGCGCCTTGTCCTTCGGGTGGCCGGCCCGGGCCGGGTCGACGACGAAGCCTCGCGCCTGCGCGTACTCGAGGAAAGTCTGCTGGATCTGCGCCCCGAGATTCCGTGCCTCGTCCACGATCGCGCTGGTGTTGTCGGGCAGAAGTACCCGGAAGACCCCGCCGTAGAAGCGCCAGGCCGCCTCGCACGCCTCTATGGCGTCCGCAGTCGTCTCGGTCAGCGTCGGGTAGACGAAGCGATGCCGCGAGCGCGTGGCCGTGAAGATCCACGCCTTCAGCTTCCTCTTGCCCCCTTCGCCCCACAGCCACCCCACCGACCCCGTGTCCACCTGCAGCTCCTGCCCCGGCTCGCCCTCCAGCACGGCGATCGTCGGCGTCGCCTTGCCGAAGCCCAGCTCCTCCTTCGAGAAGCGATACAGCGTCGAGTACGGCACCTCCGTCCCTTCCCGTCCCAGCAGGCGCGCGATCTTCGTCAGCCGCACGTCCTCCTCCAGGAGCTCCTGGATCCGGCCTCGCCTGCTCTCGCAGATAGCCCACGTCTCCCCGTGCTCCCGCTCCCGCCACCCTTCCAGCTCCAGCAGCACCCGACTGACCAGCTCGTCCGTCAGGCCCGCCGCCCCGGCTTCCCGCTTCAGGCCACATCCCTCGGCCACGGCGATGTACCGACGCGCCGTCTTTGCGTCTACGCCCACCCGCCGGGCGACCGTCTTCTTGTTTCCGCCCTCCAGCCACTGCCGAAGGACCTCTCTGACCTCGATCATTCCCACCTCGCGATAAGCCACCGGTCCTCCGTACCCGACGCTTCGGGGCACGGAGGGTCTCCCGTTCTGTCCCGTCACGCGAGGCGGCGACCCCGGTCACCGCGAAGGGGGGAAAGGTCGTGGAAAACCTACCCCCTCAGGGGGGGAAAGGTCGTGAGAAACCCGGCGTCAGGGGGTCCATAGGTCGTGAAAACCGACAGAACGAACGTTGTCGAGTCCGGAACGGGGCAGGCGGTGATGGCGACAGAAAAGAAGAACGCCGCCAACTCTTTGAATTGACGGCGGGGAAGGATCGATGGCTCCGCAGGTAGGACTCGAACCTACAACCCTTCGGTTAACAGCCGAATGCTCTACCGATTGAGCTACTGCGGAACGTCTTCGAAAGAACACCCTCGCGGCGAGACCCGCGCGGAACGCGGAGTCTAGGAGACCCTGCACCGCAGCGTCAAGCGAGGGGTCCGGCTGCGCTAACCTCGCCTTCTGGGCCCTTCGGGCCCGAGGGAGGCCGGAAACCGTGGTGAGCCCGTGGCCGCTTCGCCCCGTCGCCGACCGGGCCTCTCCACGTGGGGAGCCTCGTGGCGGCCGTCGGGTCGTGGCTTTCGGCCAGGAGCGCGGGGGGGGAGTGGCTCGTCCGGATGGAGGACCTCGACGGGCCGCGGGTCGTTCCGGGGGCCGCGGAGGAGATCCTGCGGGCCCTGGAGCGGTACGGGCTGACGGGGGACGGTGATGTTGCGGTCCAGTCGGAACGGACGGCGCTCTACGAGGAGGCGCTCTCGCGGCTGCGGGCGGCGGGGCTCGCGTACGACTGCGGCTGCACGCGGGCGGAGGTGGCGCGGGCCGCGGGGGCTCCCGACGTTTCCGACCCGGTCGACGGCGGGGGAGCGGTCTACGCCGGAACGTGCCGGGGCGGGCTTGCCGCGTGGCGCGTGGCGCGGGCGGTGCGCTTCCGGGTGCCGGAGGGGATGGTCTCCTTTGCGGACCGGGTCCGGGGGCGAATCGAGGAGGAAGTCGCTCGTGCGGTGGGGGATTTCGTCGTGCGGCGCGCGGACGGGCCCTTCGCCTACCAGCTCGCCGTCGTCGTGGACGACGGGCTGCAGGGGGTGACGGAGGTCGTCCGCGGCGGGGACCTCCTGTCGTCGACCGCGCGGCAGATCACGCTGCAGCGGGCGCTCGGCCTGCCGACTCCGGCGTACGCCCACCTGCCGCTCGTCCTCGGCCCCGACGGGAAGAAGCTCGGCAAGCGCGACGGGGCGCTGCCGCTGGCGACTCTCGACGAACGGCGGGTGCGCGCGACGCTGGCGCTCGCGCTGCGCCTCCTCGGCCAGGAGGTCGAGGAAGGGGCGCCGGGGGAGATGCTCGGCGAGGCGGCGCGGAGGTTCGACCCGTCGCTCGTTCCGGCGGGGCCGCTCCGGGCCGACGCGAGCGGGACGGTCTTCGTCGGAACCGGGACCGTCAGCGGGTCCGGCGGCTCCGGCCCCGGGCCTTCGCCGCGCTGACGGGCGGGGAGAGGACGGCGCTCGCCTCGGCGAGCTTCTTCTCGAACGGGGCGAGGTCGTTGCCCTCCACGAGCGCCCTCCACGAGGCGAGCTCGCTGGCGAGGAGGTCGAAGAGGGCGGGCGTCGCGGGGTTGAGTGCCTGGATCGGGAGCGTCAGGTCGGGAGCCTGGTGGAGGATCGGGGCGGCGAGGAGGCAGAGGTTGCGGAAGCTCGTCGAGGCGAGGCCGTCGAGGCTCTTCACCTTCACCCCCTCGCGCGCGAGGACCGAGCCGGCGAGGAGCGAGAGGAGGTGGGCGAGGCCGAGCGTCCGGGCGATCCAGGGGTCGTGGGCGCCGATCGGCATCGTCGCGACCTTCAGCCCGTGGCCGGCGAAGAGCCGGGTGGCGGCGCGCGTGGCGGAAGGATCGCCCGCGTCGCAGACGATGAGGTTCTGCCCTTCGAGCGACCGGACGCCGGGGCCGAACATCGGGTGGACGGAGGCGACGGAGAGGCCGCGGCGGACCGCGCCGGCGTAGAGGGGAAGGACGGGGCCTTTTACGCTCGCCACGTCGAGGACGAGTCCGGGGGGCGAGAGGGAGAAGAGCTCGGCGAGGACGGCCGGCGTCGCCTCGAGGGAGACGGAGACGACGACGGCGTCGGCGGCCGCGGCGGTCTCGAGAGGGACGGAGGGGAAGCCGGGGAGCCGCCGTCCCGGGTCGTGGATCGCGACGGCGTGCCCGGCGGAGCGGAAGGCGCGCGCGAGGATCCTCCCCATCCGGCCGGCACCGCCGACGAGGAGGACCTTCTTCACGGCCGCGCGCCCGCGGGCGCTGTCGCGCGCCGCCAGGGTCTACCCCGTGACGCGCAGGAAGCGCTTGCCGAGCCGCACGTACCGCGCGGCCCCGGCCGGGATCGCGAACGGTTCCGCCGGGTTGTCGACCTTCGTGAACGTGACGCCGTCCTCCGAGAGGGAGACGGCCCCTTCCTTCACCTTCTGCCGCGCGACGTTCTTGCTGGCGGCGAGGCCGAGCGCGGCCAGGAGCGAGGCGACGTCGGCGGGAGCGGGGTCGGGAAGGGCGACGGTCTCGGCCTTGACCGGCCCTTCCGCCTTCGCGTAGCGGCGTTCGAACTCGGCCTCGGCGGTCGCGGCGGCGTCGGCGCCGTGGAAGTCGGTGACGAGCTGGCGGGCGAGGTCCATCTTCACCCGCTTGGGGTGCTTTGCGCCCGAGGCGACGGCGGCCTTCAGCGCCTCGATGTCGTGCGGGAAGAGGTCGGTCAGGTAGGTCCACCAGCTCCACATCATGTCGTCGGAGACGGACATCACCTTGCCGAAGATCTCGTCGGGCGGCTCGTTGATGCCGACGTGGTTGCCGAGCGACTTCGACATCTTCTCCACGCCGTCGAGGCCGACGAGGAGCGGCGTCGTCAGGACGCACTGGGGCGCGAGGCCGTAGCTTCGCATCAGCTCGCGGCCGACGAGGAGGTTGAAGAGCTGGTCGGTGCCGCCGAGCTCGACGTCGGCCTCGAGGGCGACGGAGTCGTAGCCCTGGCAGAGCGGGTAGAGGAGCTCGTGGACGGAGATCGGCTGGCCCGCCTTGAAGCGCTTGGAGAAGTCGTCCCGCTCGAGGAGCTGGGCGACGGTGTAGCGCCCGGCGAGGCGGACGAGCCCGTCGGCGCCGAGGGCGCCGAGCCAGCGGGAGTTGAAGTCGACGACGGTCGTCTCGCGGTCGAGGATCTTGAAGACCTGCGCCTTGTAGGTCTCGGCGTTGGCGAGGACCTCGTCCTTCGTCAGCTGGGGCCGGGTCGTCTTCTTGCCGGTCGGGTCGCCGATGAGGCCGGTGAAGTCGCCGATGAGGAAGACGACCTCGTGCCCCAGCTCCTGGAAGTGGCGCATCTTCCGGAAGACGACGGTGTGGCCGAGGTGGAGGTCGGGTGCGGAGGGGTCGAAGCCGGTCTTGACGCGGAGCGGCTTGCCGCTCTTTCGGGAGGCTTCCAGCTTCGCGGCGAGCTCGTCTTTCTGGACGCAGGTCTCGACACCCTTGAGGAGGAGCTCGAGCTGTTCGGGGACGGGAGGGAAGTTCGGCACGGGGTGGATTCTAGTGGTCCGGCCTCCCGGGCCGCGACGAAGAGCCCGCGCCGTCCGTAGACTCCGCGAGTGGACCGAGTGGAGACCGACGACCTGAACCGGCTGATCCGGTCGCTGAACTCCTCGGGAGAACCGGGGAGCGGCGACGCGAGCGGCGATTCCCCGCTTCTCGAGCACGTCCGCGGCGACGAGCTTCCGCCCGCCTTCTCGTCCGGGGGCCCGGGGCCCCTCGTCGCGGACGGCGGGATCTCTCCCCGGCTGACGGCGCTCCTGGCGGAGACGGTGCGGCGAGGGGGGACCGACCTCCTCCTCGTGCCGGGCTCGGCGCCCGTCCTCAGGCTCCACGGAGCGCTCGAGCCGCTCGCGGGGCCGGGGGCCGAGCGGTTCAACCGGACGGACGCCTGGGACCTCCTCTCCCCGTCGCTCTCGGCCGACCGGCGCCGGCGCTTCGCGGAAGGGGAGGCGATCGACCTCTCCCTGCGGATCGACCCGCTCGGCCGCTTCCGCGTGAACCTCCATCGGACGCGCGGGGGGACGGCCGCGGCGATCCGGGTCCTGCCGAAGAGGATTCCGCCTCTCTCCGAGCTCGGGCTCCCCGACTCGCTCTACGAGCTGACGAAGGCCGCGCGGGGGCTCGTCCTCGTGACGGGCGCGACCGGATCGGGAAAGACGACGACGCTCGCCGCCCTCGTCGACCGGATCAACCGGACCTCGCGGCGGCACGTCGTGACGATCGAGGACCCGGTCGAGTACGAGCACGCCCACGGGACGTCGATCGTGGAGCAGGTGGAGATCGGCGCCGACGCGCCCACGTTCGCCGCGGCGCTCGTCGCCGCCCTCCGGCAGGACCCCGACGTGATCCTCGTCGGCGAGATGCGCGACCTGGAGACGACGCGGGCGGCGCTGACGGCCGCCGAGACGGGGCACCTCGTCCTGGCGACGCTCCACACGAACGACGTGCCGCAGACGGCGAACCGGATCACCGACATCTTCCCCGCCGAGCAGCAGTCGACGGTGCGGCAGCAGCTCTCGCTCGCCCTCTCGGCGGTCGTCTGCCAGCAGCTCGTCCCGCGCGCCGACGGCAAGGGGCGGGTCGTGGCGACGGAGGTCCTCGTCGCCACCGACGGCGTCCGCGCGCACCTCCGGAAGGGGTCGTTCCACCAGCTCCACACCGAGCTGACGCTCGGGCGGCGCTTCGGGATGATGACGATGGAAGACTCGCTCGCGCGCCTCGTGAAGGCGGGGACGATCACCGAGGCCGAGGCGCGCCTCCGGTCGGCGCACCCCGACGACCTCGCGGCGCTCCTCAGGTAGCCCGCCTCACTCCCGGTCGAGGCAGCTCTCCAGGACGCGCGTCGTCTTCCCCGACCGGATCTCGAACGAGAGCGTCATCGCGCAGCCGCCCGCGGCGTGGGTGAGGATGGCGCGGTACGACCCGGGCGGGAGCGTGAGGTCGGCGGGAAGAGGCTCGGGGCCGGACACGCGGCGCCCGGAGAGGCTCGTGACCTCCTCGAGGAAACCCTCCGGAACGAGAGCGACGAGGAGGCGCCCCGGGGGGACGGATTCGCCGGCGGGGCGGGCGCGGGGAGACCCCGTGGCCCCGGGCGCTGCGGCGCCGACGGTGGCGGGCGCCTCGGGCGCGGAGATGACGACGTGGAGGGCGAACGCGAGAGAGCCGACGAACGCCGCCGCGCCGAGGAAGAGGACGACCCGGCCGAAGAAGAGCTCGCGCGTGAGGAGCCGCGCGGCGGGCTCGAGGGACGGGGCCTCCTCGTAGAGGGGAGCGCTCGCCTCCGGAAACGGGTTCCGGTCGTTCTCCCCGGCTTCGACGGAATCCGCGTCCGCCCCGTGCGCGAGGGGTCGCTCCTCACCGAACGGAGAGAGCTCGGCCCGCCTCTCCGCCAGCTCGCGCGAAACGGGTCGCGTCTCGTCGAGCGCCTGCCAGAGCCCGGCGACGACCTCCTCCCAGGAGGAGGGGCGGTCCTCGCGGCGGCGGGCGGTCATCCTCTCGACGAGGTCGACGAGCCGCGGAGCCGGCCCCCCGCGCGCGTCCGGAATCGAGAGCCTCGGCCAGGCGCGCGCGAGGTGGGCGTTCACGACGTCCGGGAGGAGCTCGGCGGTGATGGCGGGCCGGCCGGCGAAGAGCTCCCAGGTCATCAGGCCAAAGGAGTAGATGTCGGCGCGGAAGTCGAGCGTCTGCCCTTTCGGAAGGCCGAGGAGCTGCTCGGGGGGCGCGTAGAGGAGCTTTCCGAGGAACGCGCCGTGCTGCGTCAGGCCGGCGGCGTCGGCGGCGAAGAGGTCCTTGGCGACGCCGAAGTCGATGAGCTTCGGGGCGAATCGCCCCCCGTCGTTGACGACGAGGACGTTGTCGGGGGCGACGTCGCGGTGGACGATGCCGGCGCGCGCCACGGCCGCGAGCGCCTCGGCCACCGGGATCAGGATCGGGATCAGCTCCCAGGCGGGCCGGAGCGCGAAGTGCGAGAGCGGTACGCCCTTCACCAGCTCGAGCGCGATCCAGCCGAACCCTTCGAGCGTGACGCCCCAGTCGTGGAATCGCGGCAGCGCGGGGTGGGAGAGGCGTGCGAGGAGCTCCGCCTCCCGCTCGAAACGCTCCTGGGGCCGGAACTCGGGGTCGAGCTCGGCGAGGCTCGTGATCTTGAGCGCGACCTCCAGGCCGTCGTCGTCCCGGAGCGCCCGGAATACGCCGGACACCCCGCCCACGCCGAGCCGTTCGACGATGTCGTAGCCCGGGACGAGGTCCGGTCGGACGATCACGCTCAGCGCGGCGCCGGTACGGGGCTCGGCGCCGGCTGGACGGGCTCGGCCGGGGGAGCGGCGGCCTCGCGGCGAATCCGCTCGATCTCCTCCTGCTGCCGCGCCCCGTCGGCGGCCCGGTCCTTCTCCATCTGCGCGAGCTGCTTCTGGAGAGCCGCCTTGTCGGACTCGAGGGCCGTCAGGGCCCGCTGCATCCGCCCTTCGAGGTCCCTCCGCCGGGCGTCGGCGTCGAGGAGGCGGGTGCGAAGCTCGGAGACGGCCTGCTGGCTCACGCCGGCGGTCTTCTCCAGCTCGCCGATCTTCCGGGCGACCTCGGCCGACTCGGCGGCGAGTGCGTCGCGCTCGGCGCGCATCTCGTCGACCCGGCCCCCCAGCTCCTTCCTCACTCCCTGCACGCTCTCGTCGGCGGCGCGGGTCACCCGCTCCACCGTCTGGCGGGTCTTCCAGACGTTGAAGCCGAGGGCGAAGGCGAGGACGACGAGGGCCGCGCCGGTCAGGGCGAGGCCGATCTTCAGCGAGCGCGTCGCGCTCTGGATCGTGTCGGCGACGATCTCGCGGACGAAGACGGTCCCCTTCTCGACGACCCCGGCGTCTCCCTGCTCGCGGGCCTTCGAGAGGGCGTCCTGGATCATGATCATGACCGTCTTCGGGCCGACGGGCTTCTCGCCGGACGCCGTCAGGCCGGTCCGGACCTTCTTCGAGGCGCTCTCCTCGGCCCGCCGCCGCGAGGCGCTCTCGTCGGCGCGGCGCGTGGCGCTCGATTCGAAGACCGAAACCGCGGCGGTCCGCGAGGCTTCCGACGCGAAGTGACGGACGGTGAAGACCGGGCCCCAGGCGCCGAACCGGACCTCTCCGCCGTTGGGGACGACGTGGTCGAGCGGGAACTCGCCCTGGGCCGACAGCTCGCGGTCTCCCGCCGAGCGGACCCGGAGGCCGGCCTCCTCCAGCGAGATCTCGATCACCCGGCCGCGTGCGCCGCCGTCGCCCGGCTGCGCCGGGTCGAGCTTCAGGTCGACTCCCTCGGCGTCGCCGATCCGGATGAACTCCTTGGGGAAGGAGAACTCGCGATCCACGAGGGAACCGGAAACGAACCGAACGGCGATGGACATGACTTCCTCCTCCGCCCCCGGCGGCGGAACTCGATTCGCGATTATCGACCCGGGAGGTCCGCGGTGATCAGGCCAGGATCTTCTCGAGGCGTGCGAAGAGGAACTCGAGGGCGACGGCGTTCTCGCCCCCTTCCGGGATGATGAGGTCGGCGTAGCGCTTGGAAGGCTCGACGAACTCGAGGTGCATCGGCCGGACGGTCGACTCGTACTGGGCCGCGACGCTTTCGAGCGTCCGTCCGCGTTCGGCGATGTCGCGCCGGATGCGGCGGATGAGCCTCACGTCGGCGTCGGTGTCGACGAAGATCTTCACGTCGAAGAGTTTCCTCAGCTCCGGCTCGGCGTAGATGAGGATCCCGTCGACGAGGATGACCTTGCGCGGCTCCATCCGGTGAGTCTCGGGCGAGCGTCGATGGGTCTTGAAGTCGTAGACGGGAACCTCGACGGTCGCCCCCCCTTTCAGGGCCCTCAGGTGCCGGACGAGAAGGTCCGTCTCGAGGGAATCGGGGTGGTCGAAGTTCTTCTGGTCGAGCATGTCCTTCGGCAGGTCGACCCAGTCGCGGTAGTACCAGTCGTGGGAGAGGATCGCGATCCGGTCCTCTCCCACGCGGTTGCGAATGGCGTTGGCGACGGTCGTCTTTCCGGAGCCCGTCCCTCCGGCGACGCCGATGACGAGGGGCGGCGTCGTCACGCGTGGCTCTCTTCGAACGGGACGCGGAGAGAACCCGGGGCGGCGCCGCCCGGCCTCACTTGAAGGCCTCGATCATCTCCTTCGCGGTGGCGGCTTCCTTGCCGTTCGGCTCGAGCCGGAGGTACTCGCCGAGGTGCTTCCTCATGTCGGGGATCTTGTTGAGGTTCACGCAGGCCATGCCGAGGAGGAAGTGCGCGTTCGCGTACTCGGGCGCGCCGTCGAGGATCTTCCTCAGGATCGGCTCGGCCTCCTTGAACTTCCCCTTGTTGTAGAGGTCGACCGCCTGGTTGTAGAGGATCTCGGGCTTGTCGGGGTTGGCCGCGACGAACTTGGCCTCGTACTCGGCCAGCTTCTCCTTGTTCCCCTTCGCCTTGTAGGCCTCCATCAGGAGCCCGTAGAGCGAGGCGTTGTCGGCCTCGAGCGAGAGCGCCTTCTCGCCCCACTGGATGACGAGGTCCCAGTCCTTGCGCGCGGCGGCCACCTTCGTCGCCATGTCCCAGGCGCCGGACTTGTCGGGCCCGAGCTCGACCGCCTTCTTCGCTCCTTCGAGAGCGCCGTCCAGGTCGCCCGCCTGGAACTTCTCGACGGCGCCGTTGAAGGCGTTCGTGTACGGGTCGACGACCTCCTTGACGACTCCCTTCTGCACCGCCTGCTCCTGGGTCAGGAGCTCGACGTCGAGCTGGCCCGTCGTGGAGATCGGGACCTTGAAGCCCGCCCTGTTGAGGGGCAGGAATCCCTTCTTCTCGAACAGGTAGTCGTACTTGACGGTCGAGTCGTTGAGGATCGTCCCCCACTTCCCGTCCTTGTCGGTCGTCAGGACGACCTTGAAGGTGCCGAGAGACGGGGTGGTGATCGTGACGCTGACGCCATCGAGCGGCGTTCCCTTGCCGTCCGTGACCTTCCCCACGATCCGGGCCTGGGCGCCCGCGAGGGCGATCCCGCTGACGGCGAGGAGCATCGCGATCAGGCCGGCCGAGAGGATTCTCTTCTGGTTCATCTCTACCTCCGGTGGTGGCCGGAGCCACCGACCGGACATTCTAGCGAAAGCCGTGCCGTCTTTGCCGCCCCGGGGGGAGAAGAACGACCTCAGCGGAGGGCGGTCATCGGAAGGAAGCTCCCGTCGGAGGTCCGGCTCCCGGGGGCCGCGCCGTCGTTCAGGACCCCGTAGACGGCGAAATCGGAGCTCCCGGACTCGACGCGGACCCGGGCGTGGCCCCGCGGGAGAGCCGCTTCGAGGAGGATCCCCGAGAGCTGCGTCCACCCGCCCCCGGCGAGGACGACCCTCTTCGTGAGGGCCGGCACGGCCCCGGGAGAGGCGTCGGCGAAGATTTCGACGAGGTAGGCGACCTCCCGCGGGTCGCCCGTGCGGGCGTCGGCGACCGCGAGGTTCGAGCGCGTCGCGTCGTCCTGTACGAGGCCGAGAACCCAGCACTCGGTCCGCGCGCGGGCGGAGGCGTCGAGAGCCGGGTAGGCGAGGCCGAAGGAGCCGCCCACGGTGGAGTCGGGGTTCGGGTTCGACGTCCTGGCGAGCGCGACGGCGCCCCGGACGAGGAGCGTCCCTCCCGCGTTCGCCGGCGGCACGGGAACGGGGATGCCGAAGGCATCGTGAAGCCACGCCAGAACGTCCCCGACCTCGAGCTCCTCCCCTGGGGCGAGCGCGAGGGACCCGGAGCCGGCGGCGGCACTGCCGAAGGCTCCGGAAGGGGTGTAGGAGACGGTTGCGTTCGCCGCCGTCGCGGTCGGGTTCGCCAGGACGAGCCGGGTCGTGTAGTTCGCCCCTCCGCCCGAGGCGCGGAGAACGATCGGAACGAGCCCCGCGGTGGCGCCCGCCGGAAGGGAGCTGCCGTCGGAGGTGCCCGGCCCGGATCCGGAGCCGTCGTTCAGAACGCCGTAGGCGAGGAACCGGTTCGTGCCGCCCGTGCGGGTGACCCTCGCCCAGCCGCGGGAAATCCCGGCCCTGGCGAGGATCCGGTCCACCTGCCGCCACTCTCCCGCGGCGAGCGCGATCTCGACCGGCGCGCCGGCGGCGTTCCCGGTGCCGCCGTCGTAGAGCTGGATGGAGAGGCGCGCCGGGCTGCCGGCGTCGCTCTCGCCGGGCGGGACGTCGACGACCGCGAGGTTCGAGCGGAACGAGGCGTCCTCGCGGAGGCCGACGACGACGGCCTCCGTCGACGGGGCCTCGGAGGTGGGGACCGCGGGAAGGAAGAGGCCGAAGCTCCCGCCGACGGCGGCGTTCGGGTTCGGCGTCGAGATCCGCGATCCGGCCCAGACGAGCCCGGGCTCCTCCACGTCCTCGAACGTGAGGCGGAGCGTGCCGGTCATCGCGGGGCCGCTCGGCGGCAGGGCGTAGCCGTTCTCCCGCAGCCAGGCGACGACGTCGCCGAGCCTCAGCTCGCCGCCGGCCGGCAGCGACGCGCCGACCCGCGGGCCGCCGGCGCCGGGCGTTCCCGGCGCAGCGAGGTACCGGAGCGTGAGGCGCGTCGGCGCGGCGCTCCGGTTCACGGCGACGAGGTCGGAGGTGTAGTGCGCCGGCGCGACGCCGAAAACGTCGAGGACGACCGGCACCTGGAGCGTGACCGGGCGCGCGGCGCCGGCGGCCACCGTGACCTGTCGCGTCGTCCCGTCCGAGCCCCCCGCGTTCGACACGGTGAGCGTCACGGGAAAGGTCCCGGCCCTCGCGAAGACGTGCCGCGGGTTCCTCTCCGTCGAGGACCCGCCGTCGCCGAACGACCAGAGCCACGAAGCCGGCTCGCCGGAAGAGAGGTCCGAGAAGGCGACGCTCTGCCCCGGCGCGGGGAGGCCGGGCCGGAGGGAGAACGAGGCCGTCAGGGAGCCGTTCCCGCCGGCCGGCGGCACGGCGATCGTCCAGGCGCCCCGGCCGTAGGTGGCCGCGAAGAGGTCGCGCGTGCCGGGACGGAAGGCGAGCGAGGAGACGGTGGTGTTCGGGAGCCCCGCGCTGAAGGCGCTCCAGGAGGCGCCGCCGTTCGTCGAACGGAAGACCCCGACGTCCGTCGCCGCGAAGAGCTCGCGAGGGTCGCCGGGAGCGGGGACGAGCGCCGTCACCGGCACGTCGGGGATCTCTCCCGAGACGTTCGTCCAGGTGATCCCGGCGTCCGTCGTCACGAAGACGTGACGCGAGGGGGGGCCGAGGTAGCCGCCGAAGGCGACGTACGCCGACCGGCCGTCTGCGGAAACGGCCCGGACGTCGGTGACGATGGCGGCGGGGAGGCCGGCGGTCCTCGTCGCGAAGGTCGCTCCGCCGTCCGTCGAGAAGAGGACGTCGCCCCGCGAGCCGCCGACCCAGACGGGGCCGCTCCCGTCGCCGGGGACGTCGAAGGCGGTGATCACCCCGGACGCGACGACCTTCTCTGCCGAGCGGGGGACCCAGGCGAGTCGGTCCGCCCCGAACGTGGGGTTCGCCCAGAGTCGCTCTGCGCCGAGGAAGACGGTTCCCGGGGCGGCCGGGGCGGCCGCGGCGGGGGGGTAGAAGGCCATCGGCTCGGCCGGCTCGCCGCCTTCGGTCATGAGGGTGCCCGTCGGCGTGACGTCGCGGAAGCTCGAGCCGGTCGTCGTCGAGTGGTTCAGGTAGGCGTAGTAGTTCGCCGCCAGGACGTCCGTCGGCGCGTCCGCGCGCACGAGGACGAACCCGCCGTCGCTGCCGGTCCGGTCGGACCAGGAGAGGCCGTCGAGGGTCCTCAGGTTTCCGTTGTCCTGCGTCCCGCCCATCAGGAACTCGGGTATCGACGGGTGGAAGGCGAGGCCGTTGAACTGGATCAGCCCGAGCGTGTCGCTCCGGTTCTCGAACGTCGCGCCGCCGTCCGTCGTCCGGTAGAGGCCGCCGTCGTTGCCGACCCAGAGAGTGCCGGGGGCGGAGGGGGGGATGGCGAGCGCGTGCTGATCGGGGTGGATGGAGGCGCCGGGGGCGTAGACCTCGACGAGCGGCTTCCAGGTCGCCGCGCCGTCCTCGGAGACGTAGAGGCTGACGGTGCCGAGGTAGAGGAGGTCGGGCCGCGTGGGATGGACGAGGAGCGTGTGGTCGTAGCCGCACTGGTTAAACCCGTCCTTCGGGCACATCTGCGGGTGGACGGTCCGCTTTTCCCAGGTGCGGCCTCCGTCCCCCGAGCGGAAGAGCCCTCCGGCGGCGTGCGCGTCGTCCCCGTCGAGAACGGACGCGTAGAGGACCGGCGGAGAGGTGGCCGAGATCGTCAGCTTCACCTGGCCCGGCTGCGCGGGGATCGGCGTGCCGGGCGAGGCGGACGTCAGCGTGGGAGACCAGGTGAGGCCGAAATCGGACGAGCGCCACACCCCGCCCGGCGCCGCGCACGAGGTGCAGCCGCCGTCGATTCCGAAGGCGGCGAAGACGCCGTCGGGGGAGGAGGGGTCCTGCACGAGGTCGGAGGCGGCGTGGGTGAAGGTGCGCGTGAAGCGGACGCCGCCGTCGGTCGAGAGATACGTCCCGCCGACGCGCGAGAGGTCGGCCCCGACGTCGTGGAAGATGTAGACGGCGACGAGGACGAGCTGGGGGTTTCGGGGGTTCACGAGGACGCGCGAGACGACCCCGTTCTCGGGAAGGTCGACGTCGACGCGGCCCCACGTCTCGCCGCCGTCGACGCTCCGGAGGAGCCCCGCGCCGAGGTAGGTGCCGAGCGAGGAGGCGGGCCGCCCTTCGAGGTAGGCGCTGTCGGCCTCGCCCGTCGCCGCGTAGAGGACCTCGGGGCTGGCCGGGGAGAAGACGATCGCGCTCGTCGCCAGCGACGGCGCGGTGTCGGAGACGGGCCGGAAGCTCCGTCCGCCGTCGGTCGACTTCCAGATTCCCCCGGTGGCCGCGCCGACGAAGACGACGTCGGCGTTCGAAGGGTGGACGGCGAGCGCGGTGATCCGGCCGGCGACCTTGCCCCACGCCGTTCCGGAGCTCGCCCCGAAGGGGCCGAGCGGACGCCACGCGAGGCCGGCCGCGAGAGGGCCGAGCGGCCGCGCGAGGAGAGGATCGGCCGGCACCTCGCACGCCTGCCGGAGCGCGCGCAGCCGCCGGGCGGAGGAGACGACGCCGGTTTCGTCGCGGCGGAGCATCGCGTTCCACTCGGCCCGCGCGTGCGGGAGATCGCGCCGGCGCGGCGGGCGGTCGCCCTCCCCGGCGGCCAGGCCCGCGGCGGCGGGCAGGAGCAGGAGGGCGAGTCGGGCGGCGAGCGGCCCTCGGGAACTCATGCCCCGCACGATATCGAAGCGGGCGCGCCGCTTAGGAATTCCTTTCTCCCCTCTTACACTCCCCCCGTGCTGTGGAAGAAGCTCTTCGGACGAGGCGCGGACGAGGCTCCGCGTGAGGCCGGCCTCCCGCCGGCCGGCGGGGTGCCGGACGAGCGCCTCGGCCCCGAACCGCCTCCACCGCGATCCGCGAACCGGCCGGGGGTGACCGTCCACGCCGTGACGGCGGAGTCGGCGATCGCCGGGCCCGGGCCGACCCCCGCGAGGCCCGGGGCGTCGAAGCTCGGAGCGGTGGGGGGGGCGCCGCTCGACCGGGGGCTCTCGTGGGCCGCGGTCGTCCTCTCGGGTCCGGCGCACGGCGACGTCGTCGTCGCGCCGGAGGGCGTCCTCGACCTGCCGGACGGGACGATGGTCCTTCTCGAGGGTCTTTCCGAGGGGGACGCGGGGACGCCTCCGCGCATCTCCCGCGACGCGCTCACCGGAACGGGCCTGCCGGGGATCGCCGGCGCGAGGGTCCTCGCGAGGACCCCCTCCCGCTCGATCCTCCGCCTCGGCCCGCCCCCCGCGGCCCGCTGGGCGGTCGTCGGGCTGCGGAGCGTCGCGGTCCTCAAGGGAAAGCTGACGCTCATCGACGGAGACGAGGGCCTCGACGTGTGGGCCGGTCACGTCGCCTTCGTCGCGGACCCGACGGCGACGCTCTACATCCAGGCGGGCAACGACACGGCGGTCGCCATCGCCTTCGCCGTCCCCGAGGTCCTCGTCCGCCTCGGGTAGCGGCGTCCGTCAGAGCTCGGAAGGCGGGGTCCGGAAGGGACGGCCGAAGAGGGCCGCGAGGGCGTCCGCCGTGGAGCGGAAGGCGAGGTCGATCCCGTCGATCTGCCCGGGCGTGAACCACCCGACCTCGAGAGTCTCGTCGGCCGGAAAGGGCTCGGGGCTTTCCGGCAGGAGAGTCCCCCGGTAGACGACGACGATGACGGGCCGGCCCGGGTAGGAGTAGAGCCCGACGAGCCCGTCGATCGTCGCGACGGCTCCGCACTCCTCGCGCGTCTCGCGAAGAGCCGCGGCTTCGGGTGTCTCGCCCCGGTCGACGTGGCCTCCGGGGAAGACCCACTTGCCGTAGCCCGGCTCGATGGCGCGCTTCACGAGAAGGACCTTCCCGTCGCGGAGGATCAGGCAGCCCGCGGCCACCTTGGGGTCTATCCAGTGGACGGTCCCGCACGAGGCGCAGACCGGGACCGTCTTGCCCGGGTCGAGCCCCAGGGTCCGCTCCTCGAGGCGCTGGCCGCACTGCGTGCAGAAGACGGGATGGGCGTACACGGGAGCGAGCCTACCGCGTTCCGCCCGGGACGAACCTCAGCGCCCCGCCCCGGCCGAGCCGGACCGCGCCGAGCCGCTCGGCCGCGAGCGCCGCCGACATCGCCACGGCGAGCGTCCCCTGGCCCGGGAAGGAGGTGTCGCCGACGACCTGGAGACCCTCCGCTCCGAGCGTCGCGTCGAGGGCGTGCAGGCCGAACGTGGCCCGGGTCATCCGGACGCCCCCGACGCTCCCTCCGCTCCGGCGCGTGTAGCGCTGGAAGGTCCGCGGCGTTCCGAGCTCCTCGTGCACGACCGCATCGGCGAGGCCCGGGACCTCGCGATCGAGCGCTTCGCGGAGGAGAAGCCGCCACTCCTCTTTCTTCAGGCGGTAGGCGTCGCCCCGAAGCGAAGCCCAGTCGGACGCTTCGACGTGCGTCGAGACCGAGAGCGTCTGGCCTCCCGGCGGGGCCACGGGGTCGCCGGGGGGCGAGAAGGAGAGAAAGAGCGACGTCCCGTCGCCGGGCCGCCCGTCGAGGCGGGTCGCCAGGAGGCGGTGCAGCCGGCGGGGATCGGCATTGACGACGCGCGAGAGGCCGAGGTGGAGGACGAGCGCGCCCCACCCGTCGCCGAGCCGCGCGCCCTCGCTTCCGGCCTTCCTCCACGGGGCGCTCTCCGGATCGAGGAGCCGCGCCACGTCCCGGACGGGAAGGTTCGCCACGACCGTCCGCGCCCGGATCTCCTCTCCCGAGGCCGTCCGGACGGACCAGCCCGCGGGCGACGGCGAGAGGCGCGCGACGAGGGTCCGGGTGCGGATCTCGCCTCCGGCGCTCGCGACGGCGGCCGCGAGGGCCTCGATGAACGCGCGCATCCCGCCGCGGGCGCGGGAAGCCCCGCGGCGGAAGAGGTCGATGCCGAGGGCGCCGTTCCACCAGGGAGCGTCGGAGGCGGGCGACTGCACGCTGATGAGGAGAGCGAGGTCGAGGAAGGCGCGGAACGCGGGCTCCTCGGGGGCGCCCTCCCGGTCGAGGACGTCGGCGACGGTCGAGCCGAACGACGGGAGGAGCGGCAGAAGGCGTGGAGAGAAGAGCCGCAGGTCGCGCACGGCGTCCCGCGGGGTCAGGAGCGGGAGGACCGGCCAGCTCCGGCTCGCCGTCCAGAGGAGGTCCGCGTCCCGGCGAAGGCGGCGGAGAAACGGGCCGCTCCCGGGGAAGAGCCGCTCGGCCGTCGCCTCCCAGGCGGAGCGGTCGCGCCCGTAGAGGAACGAAACGCCCGGGAGCCGGACGTCGACCCCCTCGACCGGCTCGAGAAGGAGGTCCGTGCCGAGGCGGATCCCGAGGGCGTCGGAAACGGTGGCGAGCGGGTCGCCCGGATCGAAGCCGATGAGCGTGGTGGCGCCGGCGTCGAAGGTGAAGCCGCCGGCCTCGTAGAAGCCGGCGCAGCCGCCCGGCGTCTCGTGGGCCTCGAGGAGGAGGACCTTCTGGCCGGCCCGGGCCAGGAGGCCCGCAGCCACGAGCCCGCCGACGCCGGCGCCGACGACCACGACCTCCCAGGCGGTGCGTTTCGTCACCACTTCCCTACGGTCCGCGTCGTCCCGCGGGTTGGCACGCCTTGACCTCCGTTCGGGGCGTGATGAGAATACGCGGCCCGAACAGCGCGCCCGGAGGACATGGGATGAACAGGCACTGGACGCAGGACGAAATCCGCTGGTTGCGCGCCAACGTGGGCCGGATGGACCTTCAGAGCGCCTCTCGCGCCCTTGGGATCCCGCTCGTCGAAGTGGAGAAGATGGCCGGGGAGCTCCAGGCGGAGTCGGCGGCGGCGGTGCGCAAGCCCGCCTCGACGCACCGCGAGGCGACCCGGGAGCTCTCTCACGCGCACAAGGTCTTCGAGAAGGGGATGGAGCACCTCCACCGGCGGGAGATGGAAGCGGCCGCCCGCTGCTTCTCCGAGATCCTCGAGCTCCACCCGGACGAGAACGAGCTCATCGACCGGGCGCGGACCTACCTGGCCGTTTCCAGCAACGGAAAGCGAGAGCGGGAAAGGCCCCTGCACGACCCGGTCGAGATCTACCACGCCGCCGTCGTCGAGAAGAACCGGGGAAACTGCGCGAAGGCGCTCGAGCTCGTCCAGTCGGTGAACGGGCACGGCGACCCCGACGGACGTCTCGCGTACCTCGCCGCGTGCTGCCTGGCGCTGAACGGGCGGCGGGCCGAAGCGGTCGAGCGCCTGCAGGCCTCGATCGAAGCCTCCGCCCAGAACCGGATCCAGGCGCGCCTCGAGGCGGACCTCGTCTCGCTCCGCTCCGAGCCTCGCTTCGAAGCCCTCGTCGGAAGGGCCTGAGCCGTGGCCGGCCCCGTGACCGTCGTCGTGCTCGCCGCCGGGCGGGGGGTGCGGATGAAGTCCGCCCGCCCGAAGGTCCTTCACGAAGCGGCGGGCCGGCCCCTCATCGACCACGCGGTCGCCGCGGCGCGCGCTCTCCTGGCCGGACGGCCCGGCTCACGGCTCGTCGTCGTCGCGGGGGCCGGGCGGGAGGAGCTGATCCCCCACCTCGGAAAGAGCGCGCCGGAGGCCGCCGTCGTCGTCCAGGACCCGCCGCGCGGGACGGGCGACGCGGTCCGTGCCGCCGTCCCGGCGCTCGGAGACGCGACGAGGGTCGTCGTTCTCGCGGGGGACGTCCCGCTCCTGACGGCCGCCACGCTCGCGAGGCTCGAAGGGGCCCTCGACGCGGACCCGGGCGCGGGGATCGCCGTCCTGACCGCCCTTCTCCCCGACGCCGGCTCCTACGGCCGCGTCGTGAGGGGCGGCGACGGGCGCTTCGCGCGCATCGTGGAAGCGAAGGACGCGACCCCCGGGGAAAGGGCGATCGGCGAGTTCAACTCCGGCATCTACGTTTTCGACCGGGCCGTCCTCGAGCGCGAGCTGCCGCGGCTGACCGACGACAACGCCCAGCGGGAGTTCTACCTCACCGACGTCCTCGGTTTCGCGGTCGCGGAAGGGGTCGGCGTCGTCGCGATTCCCGTCGAGGATCCCTCGGAGGTCCTCGGGGTCAACTCGCGCGCCGAGCTCGCCGAGGTCGACACGCTCCTCCGGCGGCGCGCCGTGCGCGCGGCGATGGCGGCGGGCGCGACGCTGATCCGCCCCGAGACGATCACCCTGGACGAAGGGGTCACCTTCGGCCCCGACGCGGTCGTCGAGCCGTTCGTCACGATCACCGGGGCTTCTTCGATCGGAGCCGGGTCGCGAATCGGGCAGGGGTGCGTCGTCGCCTCCTCGACGATCGGCGCGGGCGTCGCCCTTCGCCCCTACTGCGTCCTGGAGAACGCCGTCGTCGGCGACGGGGCCTTCGTCGGCCCGTTCGCCCGCCTCCGCGAGGGGACCGTCCTCGGGCCCGACGTCCACGTCGGAAACTTCGTCGAGACGAAGAAGGCGCGCCTCGCGCGCGGCGCCAAGGCGAACCACCTCACCTACCTCGGCGACTGCTCGGTCGGGGAGAAGACGAACGTCGGCGCGGGCGTCATCACCTGCAACTACGACGGATTCGGCAAGCACCACACCGGCATCGGGGCCGGGGTCTTCGTCGGATCGGACGTGCAGCTCGTGGCGCCGGTCACGATCGGCGACGGGGCGATCATCGGTGCCGGGAGTACGATCACGAAAGACGTTCCGGCTCAGGCCCTCGCGACGTCCCGCGTCCCGCAGAAGACGATCGAGGGGGGCGGCGCCCGCTACCGGGAGCGCAAGGCGGCGGAGAAGGCGAAGAAGGAGTAGGCCATGTGCGGAATCGTCGGGTACGTCGGACCTCGCGAGGCGACCCCGATTCTCGTCGACGGTCTCCGGCGCCTCGAGTACCGCGGCTACGACTCCGCCGGCATCGCCGTTCTCGGCGAGGACGGCGTCATCCGGGTGGAACGGAGCGAGGGAAAGCTCGGGAACCTGACGGCGCGGATCGAAGGAGCGCCCCCGGCCGGCCGGACCGGCATCGGTCACACCCGCTGGGCCACCCACGGCCGGCCGTCGGAGGAGAACGCCCACCCGCACCGCGACGCGACGGGGCGGGTCGTCGTCATCCACAACGGGATCATCGAGAACTTCCTGCCGATCAAGAAGGCGCTCCTGGCCCGCGGCGTTCCGTTCACGTCGGAGACCGATTCGGAAGTCATCGCCCAGGCGATCGGCACGGCGTGCGCGGACGCGCCCGAGGTCCCCTTCGGCGAGATCGTCCGGAGGGTCCTCTCGGGAATGACCGGGATGTACGCCGTCGTCGTCCTCTCGGCCGACGATCCGCACGTCCTCTACGTCGCCAAGAACGGTCCTCCGATCGTCCTCGGTATCGGCCAGGGAGAGAACCTCGTCGCCTCCGACGCGACGGCGCTCCTCTCGCACACGAGGGACCTCGTCTTCCTCGAGGATGGCGACTTCGTCCGGCTGACCGCGGCGACGGTCGAGGTGACCGGCCTCGACGGCGTGCCGCGCAGCCGCCCCTCGCGCCGGGTCCCGTGGGACGCCGTCGCCGCCGAGAAGGGGGGCTACCCCCACTTCATGGCCAAGGAGATCGCCGAGCAGCCGACGGTCGTCGTCGAGACGGTGGGGCACAAGCTCTCGCTCGAGACGGGGCGTTTCAGCGAGGACGCGATGGGGGTCTCCCCGAAGCTCCTCGCCGGCGTCGACCGGATCGTCATCGTCGCCTGCGGCACGAGCTGGCACGCGGGGCTCGTCGGGAAGTTCCTCCTCGAGGAGGTGGCCCGCGTCCCGGTCGAGGTCGACTACTCCTCCGAGTTCCGCTACCGCCACAGCCTCGTCGGGCCGCGAACGCTCGTCGTCGGGATCTCCCAGTCGGGCGAGACGGCCGACACGGTCGCGGCCCTCACCGACGCGAAGCGGGCGGGCGCACCGACGGTCGGAGTCGTCAACGTTCCCGGGTCGGCCATCGCGCGGCTCGTCGACGGCGTCCTCGCGACGCACGCCGGCCCCGAGATCGGCGTCGCCTCGACGAAGGCCTTCACGACCCAGCTCGTCGCCCTCGCTCTTCTCGCCTACTACGCGCGCGAGGCGCGGGGCGGCGGCGGGCTCGAGCCGGGCGACCCCTTTCTCGCCGGGCTCGCCCACCTTCCCGTCGCGCTCGGCCAGGCGCTCGCCCTCGAGCCGAAGATCGAGAAGCTCTCCCGCACGCTCGCCCACTCCCGCGACGTCCTCTTCCTCGGCCGCGGGGCGCACTACCCCGTGGCGCTCGAGGGGGCGCTCAAGCTCAAGGAGATCCTCCTACATCCACGCGGAGGGGTATCCGGCGGGGGAGATGAAGCACGGTCCGATCGCCCTGATCGACGGGGAGCTCCCCGTCGTCGCCCTCGCCCCGAAGGACTCGCTCTACGACAAGGTCGCCTCGAACCTCCGGGAAGTGAAGGCGCGCGAGGGGAGGCTCATCGCCTTCGTCTCGCCCGGCGACGAGGACGTCGCGACCTTCGCCGACGAGCTGCTCGAGGTGCCGCTCGTCCACCCGGCGCTCCAGCCGGTCGTCTCCGTCGTCCCGCTCCAGCTCCTCGCCTACCACGTGGCGCGGCGGCGCGGCTGCGACGTCGACCAGCCGAGGAACCTCGCCAAGTCCGTCACTGTCGAGTAGGGGCGCGGTCGGCTATCCTCCGCCTCCCTTGTTGAACCCTCGCGACCAGGAACTCCTCGAAGGCCTCAACCCGGAGCAGGCCGCCGCCGTCTCGGCCGGCCCCGGGCCCCTCCTCGTCCTCGCCGGCGCCGGCTCGGGAAAGACGCGCGTCCTCACCCGCCGGATGGCGTGGCTCATGGCCCACGGCACCGCGGAGGAGGCGCTCGTCGCCCTCACCTTCACGAACAAGGCCGCGGGAGAGATGAAGGAGCGCGTCGCGCACCTTCTCGGCTCGCGACGGCCGCGCTCCTTCGTCGGGACCTTCCACTCCTTCGGCGTCCGCCTCCTCCGGCGGTTCGCGCCCGAGGCGGGGCTGACGGCCGGGTTCGTCGTCTTCGACGCCGACGACCAGATCGCCGTCTTCCGGCACGCGCTGAAGGCGGCCGGCATCACCGACAAGACGCTGACGCCGAAGGCGGTCGCGTCGAAGATCTCCCGGGCCCGCAACGCGGGGTGGAGCCGCGAGGAGTACCCGCGCCGCTTCGGCGACTTCGTCGGGACGCGCCTCGCCGAGCTCCACGCGGCCTACGAGAAGGAGCTGAAGAAGGCGAACGCCGTCGACTTCGACGACCTCCTCGCGAAGTCCGCAAAGCTCCTCTCCGGGAACGCCGACGTTCTCGGGCTCCTCCAGCGGAGCGTCACGCAGCTCCTCGTCGACGAGTACCAGGACACGAACGGCGCGCAGGCGCTGATCGTGAAGCTCCTGGCGGGGAAGGCGCAGAACGTCTTCGCCGTCGGCGACGAGGACCAGTCGATCTACCGCTGGCGCGGGGCCGACGTCTCGAACATCCTCGAGTTCGAGCGCGACTTCCCGGGGGCGAAGACGATCCGCCTCGAGAGGAACTACCGCTCGACCGCGCCGATCCTCGAGGCGGCGGGGGCCGTCGTCGCCGAGAACCGCCGGCGCCTCGGCAAGACGCTGAAGGCGACGAAGACGGGGGGCGAGCCGGTCACCCTCCTCGTCCTCCCGGAGGAGCGGGACGAGGCGCGCGAGGTCGTCGAGCGGATCTCGCGCCTCAGGGCGGTGAATCCCGGGGCCGAGGTCGCGGTCCTCTTCCGGACGAACGCGCAGTCGCGGCCCTTCGAGGACGAGCTCGTGAGGGCCCGCCTTCCGTACTCCTCGTCGGCGGCACCCGCTTCTACGAGCGCCAGGAGGTGAAGGACGCCCTCGCCTACCTGCGGCTTCTGTCGAATCCCGACGACGACGTCTCCTTCCGGCGCGTCGTGAACGTCCCGGCGCGCGGCATCGGAACGACGACGCTCGAGGGGCTCTCGGCCGCCGCGACGACGAGAGGCGGCTCGCTCTTCGCCGTCCTCTCCTCGCTCCCCGAGGGCCTGACCGAGCGGGCCAAGAAGGCGCTCGTCGAGTTCCGGGACCTCGTCGCCTCCCTGCGCGAGACCTTCGCGAAGGAGGAGACCGGGGCCGGCACCGCCGTGGCGGCGGTCCTGACGGGGACCGGTCTCCTCGCGCTCTACGAGGACTCGGACGACCCGCAGGACCAGGCCCGGCGCGAGAACCTCGACCAGCTCCTCGCGGCGGCGCGCGACCACGAGCGGACCGGGAGCGAGGACGAGGGCGACACCTCCCTCGCCGGCTTCCTCGACGCGGTCACCCTCCGCTCCGACGCCGACGACGTCGACGCGCGGAAGGGGATCGTCCTGATGACGCTCCACGCGGCCAAGGGGCTCGAGTTCGACGAGGTCTTCCTCGCGGGGATGGAGAACGGCTCGCTCCCGCACGCCTCCTCGCGCGACGACGACGACGAGCTGGAGGAGGAGCGGCGCCTGGCCTACGTCGGGATGACGCGCGCGAAGGAGAAGCTGACGCTCTCGCGCGTCCTTCGCCGGATGGTCCACGGCGAGTGGATGAGCCGCGAGCCGTCGCCCTTCCTCGACGCGATCCCGGCGCGCGCGCTCGTCGTCGTCGACCGGACGTTCGGCGGCGGGGGACGGGAGACCCGCTTCGGAGCGTCCGAGCGGGGCGGCGGCCTCTTCCCCGACTACGAAGGAGAGTCGCAGGAGTCGTTCGAGCCGCCGCGCGCCGCCGCGCGTCCGGTGGCGCGGCCCCAGCGGCCCGCCGTCCCGCCGATGCGCCGCACGCCCCCGCCGCCGACGGCGTCGGGTTTTCGGCGCGGCGCGCGCGTCCGGCACCCGGAGTACGGCGTGGGCGTCATCCTCCTCGTGGAAGGCTCGGGCGACCAGGAGAAGCTGACGGTCTACTTCGATCGCGCGGGGCGGAAGAAGTTCGTCGCCCGCTACTCGCAGCTCACGCAGGCCTGAGCTCAGCGCGGCGCCGGGGGCTCTTCCGGCGCCGCCGCCAGGAGCGCCCTCTCGGCGTCGGCCCAGGCCCGCTCGGATTCGAGGAGCACGCGCCACCTTCGCCGCGCGGCCGTCGAGCCCGCCGGCGACTTCTTCAGCGCGGCCGCGACGAAGGCGCGGTACTCGACGAGGCGGGCCGCCCGGAGCTCGCGGGGCTGACGCTCGAGGAACGCGAGGCGCGCGAGCGCCGCGTCGTGCGGGCGCGGCAGGACGAGCGGCTCGGCGAGCCACTCGCCGAACTCGCGCCGGCCCGCGGGCGTCAGCCGGTACTCGCGGCGCGGAGGCCCCTTCTCGGAGCGGCGCCTCTTCATCGTGACGAAGCCGCCGCGAAGGAGACGGCGCAGCGCGGGATAGATCTGGGTGAGCTCCGCGTCCCATCCGAGGGCAGGGTCTCTCTCCATCCGGTGCTTGAGGTCCCAGCCGCTGGCCGGACCGCGCGAGAGGAGCCCGAGGAGGACGTGCGGGAGCGACACGGGAAGAGTATAAAAGTTCTTCCATACCGAGGTGCAAAACCCCGATCCGGGCCTGTGGAAAACGAAAACGGCCGCGGGAACGCGTCCCGCGGCCGCCTGGACAAAAAGAAAGGGGGCCTGTTCGGCCCCCGTATCCCGGAAAAGATTGATTTAGATGGGGTTAGGCCAGATGGCCTACTTCTTGGCCTTCTTGGCGGCGGGCTTCTTCGCGGCCTTCTTCGCGGCCTTCTTTGCAGCCTTCTTCGTTGCCATAGTCTGTCACCTCCTCTAGGCAGTTTCGATTGACAGACCCGGAAATCGCGTGCTACGTTGATCTTCCCTCGAAGGACGGGGCCCGCGACCTACGAACCTGCCGACTGCCTCTAAGTCTCTCGTTCCCAGGGTTCAGGTTTCCGTTCGCCGATGAAGTGACTGACATCGCTTCGTCGGTTTTTTTGTTTTCTGTCCCGAGAGAAATTGTAGAGGAACGCGAAGGGGATGCAAGAACTTTTTTCTTGACGCGCGAGATTTTTCTTCTTTCCGGGGTATCGACCTCGCGAACGGCCCTTCCGCGGCGTCTCCACCGTCTCTCGCGCCCCATCGCTCCTTGCGGATAGCATCGCGCGCGATGACGAACGCCTCCGTCCCTCCTCTCGTTCTCGCCCACTCTCCCGACTCCGACGACGCGTTCATGTTCTACGGCCTGCGCGCCGAGGCGGTCGACACGGAAGGGCTCGCCTTCCGTCACGAGCTCGCCGACATCGAGACGCTGAACGCACGCGCCCTCTCGCGCGAGCTCGCGATCACCGCGATCTCGTTCCACGCCTACGCCTACCTCGCGGACGCGTACGTCCCTCCTCCCGCACGGCGCCTCCTTCGGAGACGGCTACGGGCCGTGCGTCGTCGCGCGCGAGGCGGACGACGCGCCGTCGACGCTCGCCGCGCTCGACGGCCGGCGCGTCGCGATTCCCGGCGCCCTCACGACCGCGGCGCTCGCGCTCCGGATGCGCGTGCCGGGCGCGATCCCAGTCGTGATCCCCTTCGACAAGGTCGGCGACGCGGTCACGGCGCGCGAGGTCGACGCGGGCGTCGTGATCCACGAGGGGCAGCTGACGTGGAAGGAGGAGGGGTTCCGCCTCCTCGGCGACCTCGGCGCCCTCTGGACGGAGGAGACGGGGCTCCCGCTCCCGCTCGGCGGGAACGCGGTGCGCCGCGACCTCGGCGCGGAGATGATCGGAAAGGTCTCCCGCGCCCTCGGCCGTTCCATCGAGTACTCGCTCGCCCACCGCGAGGAGGCGCTGACCGACGCGATGCGTTTCGCGCGGGGGCTCCCGCGCGAGAAGGCCGACCGGTTCGTCGGGATGTACGTCAACGAGTGGACGAGGGCCTACGGCGAGAAGGGGAGAGCGGCGGTCCGTCTCCTGCTCGACCGCGCGTTCGAGTGCGGCGCGATCCCTTCCCGCGTCACCCCCGAGTGGGTCGAGACGGAATGAGCCTCGAGAGGTTCACCCGGAGCTCGGCTCTCCGAACGGCCCTCCTCCTCCTCCTCGGGGCGTTCACCGGCGCGCTCGCCTTCTTCGCGGGGACGGCGGGCACCGTCCTCAGGGAATCCCCCTCGCGTCACGCGGGGGGAGCGGTCAACCGGGCGCTCCTCGACCTGCTCGACCTTTCCTCGTACGCAGCGGCGGCGCTCGCGTTCCTCCTCGTCCTCCTCCTCGACCGGGTCGAGCCGCTCGGGAAGGTCCAGAAGGGGCTCGCCCTCCGGCTGCTGGCGGTCATCGCGGCGGCGGCGTTCGCCTCGCACGAGGTGATCACGCCGCAGATGATGGCGCTGCGCGACCGGCTGCCGGCGTTCATCGACCTCCTCCCGCTGACGGACCCGGGGAGAAAGGAGTGGGGCCGGCTCCACGCGTTCTCCTCCGTCGTCCTCCTCGTGAGGCTCCTGGCGTCGACGGCGCTCTTCGTCCTCGTCTCGCGAAAGCCCCAGCGGACCATCGCCCTGGGGGCGGTCGCCGCCGCGCCCGCGGAGCCGGCGGACCCCGGGATCCGCTGAGCTTCGGCGGCGGGGCCGCCTTCCTCAGGCGGCCTTCGCGCCCTTCTTCGGGCGGAACGCTTCGAGCCGCCTGCGGAAGGCGGCGTTCTCGGGCTCGAGCTCGGCGGCGCGCGCGAACTCCGAGCCCGCCCCGTTCGGGTCGCCCGAGGCCGCGAGCGCTTCTCCGAGGGCGGCGTGCGCCGCCGCGTCGCCCCCCTGCGAGACCTCGACGGCGCGCCGGGCGTGCGCGAGCGCCCCGGGGACGTCCTTCAGCACGAGGAGGAGAGCGGAGGCGCGCACGAGGAGGCCGGGGTCGTTCGACGCCGGACCGAGCGCCGCGCCGAGCGTCTTTCTCGCCTCGTCGTTCTGGCCGGCGAATGCGAGCGTCTCGGCGAGGGCGACCTGGCCGGAGACGCGGCCCCACGCGCCGCCGCCGGATTTCTCGGCGAGGGCGACGGCCTTGCGCGCCGCCGCGACGGCGGCCGCGGGCTTCTTCGCGGTCCTCTCCGCGACCGCGAGGGCGCCCTGGAGATCGGCCGCGAAGGGCGAGCTCTCGTCGAGCCCCTTCAGCCCGGCGAGCGCGGAGGCCCTGGCCGCGGCCCCGTCCCCGCGCCGCGACTGCTCGCGCGAGGCGGCGAGGCGGAGGATGGCGACCCTCGGGTCGGCGGAGAGGCGCGGCGCGACGGACTCGATCAGGTCGAGCGTCTCCGACGAGAGCTTCCCGGCGCCGTCCTCGAGGCTGACGAAATAGAGGAACGCCTCGCGGGAGCCGGGCTCGATCAGGTCGGGGTCCTCCTCCGCCGCGCGTCGCGCGATCACCGAGAGGCGGGGGAGGTCGTTCCTCTGGGCGAGCTGGGCCGCGACGCTACCGGCCATGGCGGGGTCCCACGAGGTCTTGATCTTCGTCATCGCCTCGGCCAGGGGAGTCTTCCCGGCGAGGATCGCGTCGGCCACCCTGATGAAGTCGGCGGGGGGATAGACGCCGGAGATCCGGTCTATCTCGTTCCCGGCCGCGTCGAGGAAGAGGATGGTGGGGAAGGCGCGGACGGCGTAGCGCTGGGAGAGGCGCCGCCCCTCGCCCTTTTCCGCATCGACCTTCGCGGCGAAGACGTTCTTCCTGGCCCACGCGCCGACGGTGGGATCGGCGAACGTCTGCCGGTCGAGCTGCTTGCAGGGCCCGCACCAGACCGCGTAGGCGTCGAGCATGACGGGTTTCTTCTCGGTGCGCCCCCGGCGCAGCACTTCGGCGAACGGGGTCCCTTCGGAGAAGGCGATGCCCTGAGCATCGGCCCTCCCGGCAGGCGAGGCTGCGGCGGCGAGGGCGAGGGCCGCGATGAGGGCGAAACGGCGCATGGGGCGGGATGTAAGCACGGTCCGTTCCCGGGGGTCAAACGTGCCGGTCGCCCGGCGCCGGCGAGGCCGGACGCCTCAGTAGGCGGGCCGGAGCGGGTGCGGCGGGACGGGTTCGCTCTCGCCGGGATAGCTGACCGACTCGAGAAAGAGGCCCGAGGGAGGGACCGTGAGCCGCGCCGGGTCGCCGGTGCGCTCCACGAAGAGCCGGGCCACGTCCCTTTCCGTCATCCGGCCGGTTCCCACCTCGATGAGGATTCCGACGACGCGCCGCACCATCTTCCAGAGGAAGTGCGAGGCGGAGATCCGCACGAGGATGAGGCCGTCGGCCTCGGGCGGCGCCGTCACCTCGGCGCGCTCGACGACGACGATCGTCGAGTCGTGGCCTTCCGGGTTCTCGCAGTAGCTCTTGAAGTCGTGCCTTCCCGCGAAGAGCCGGGCGGCGCGCTCCATCGCGCCGACGTCGAGCGAATCCCTCACCCAGTAGACGAACGGCTTCCCGAAACCGGTGCGCCGCCGCGAGATGCGGTAGCGGTAGACGCGCTTCACGGCGTCGTGACGGGCGTGGAACGTCGGCGCGGCCGTGGCGAGGGAGAGGACGTTCACGTCGGGAGGGAGGAGGTCGTTCCACTTCCTCCTCGCGTCGGCGGTGTCGGAGACGCGGACGCGCGGCGGCAGGTGGATGGAGGCGACCTGGCCGAAGGCGTGGACGCCCGCGTCGGTCCGGCCGGCGCCGTGGACCCTGACGCCCGGCCCCCAGAGCTCGTGGGCCGTCGCCAGAAGGGTTCCGCCGACGGTGCGCGCGTTGATCTGGGCCTGCCACCCGCGGTAGCGCCCGCCGTCGTATTCGATCGTGGCACGCAGGACGGAGCCGGTGGGGGCGGAGGTGCTCGAGGGGACTCGGTTGGGGATCACGCTTCCATTGTCGCAGTACGGGGGGCGGGGCTCTATGATCGAGGGGAGCCTCATGAAAGGGCGCCGGACGATCCACCTCTCCATCGAGGCGGACTTTCCTTCGGTCCGACTCCTCGCGTCCGCGTGCCACGGCGTCCTCGCCGAGTGGGGACTCCCCTCCGAGCGGCGCTCTCTCCTCGAGCTCGCGCTCGTCGAAGCGGCGACGAACGTCGTGCGGCACGCCTACGGCGGCCGCGGCGGACGCGTGGAGGTCGAGCTCGCCCGCGAGGGGAAGTCGATCGCCCTCTCCGTCCTCGACTCCGGGATCTCCTTCGACCCGACTCTCGTTCCGCCTCCCCGCGAGCCCGACCCGGACGACCCCTCGACCTGGCCCGAGGGGGGAATGGGCCTCCCGATCATCCGCGCGGCCTGCGACGAGCTGCGCTACGCCTCCGAAGGCGGGAAGAACCGGCTCACGCTCCACCTCCGGGTGGAGGAGCTCGACGTCTCGTGACCGGAGAGGAACGTCCCTTCACCGCGGCCGCCGTCCCCGCGGTCGAGCGGCATTGCCGCGAGACCCTCGCGGCGCTCCTGTCGCGTCTCGCGGACGCCGCGGGAGGCGCGCTCGCCGGCGCCGCGCTCGGCGGGGCGCTCGGACGGGGCGAGGCCCCGACGACGGTCGACGCCGCGGGGGCGTTCGTCACCGGCGCGCCCTTCGAGCTCCTCGTCGTTCTCGAGGCGACGCCGGGGCGCGCGGCCTCCCTCGCGCCGCACCTCGGACGCGAGCTCGCCGGCACGGCCCGCCCGCGCCACGCGGCGGTGCGGGTCGGGACGGCGTCCCTTTCGGCCCTCGCGCACCTCCCGCCGACCCTCGAGTCGATCGAGTGCGCCGCGGCGGCGCGCGTCGTCTCCGGCCCGCCCGGCCTCCTCGAGCCGATGGCGTCGCTGGCGAGCGCGCAGCCGGCGACCCTGGAAGCTCTCAAGCTCCTGGTCCGGCGCGGGGCGGCGTTCCTCGCGGCCGAGAGGGCGCTCTCGCGCCGGTCCGCCGGACGGGCCGCCGTCCTGGCCTCCCAGGAGGCGATCCGCGCCGTGGACCTGGCGCTGGGCACGGCGCTCCTCGTTTCGGCGAGACGCTTTCGGCCGACCGACGGCGAGCGCGCTGCCGAGCTCCGTCTCCTCTCCGCTCCCGTCGACGCGGCATCTTCTCCCGAGGGTCTCCACCTCGGAATGACGCGGACCCGTTTTCGGGACGTCGTCCAGCGGCACCGCGAAGCCGTCGGGGCCGCCGGAGGCGTCGACCTGCCGGAGACGCTCGCCGAGGTGCGCACCCAGGCGGGGAGGGTCTCGGACCGGTTCCTCGAAGTGCTGCGCCTGCTGGAGGAGCAGCGGCTCGGGCGGAACCTGCCGTCGTGGACCGACTACCTTCGCGCCCTGGCCGCCCGGCGCGGCGCCGCCACGGGTCCGGGCCTCTTCGGCGCCCGCCACGGCGACGAGCTTCCCGGACGGCGCGCGGTGCGCGACTGGCCCTTCGCCGAACGCCTCGCGCCGGCGCTGGCGACCCTTCTCGACTGGGACCCCGGCGACCTTCCGATCGCACCGATCCTCCTCGACCTGCCCGACGACGCCCCGCGCGAAGCGCTCGTGGTCCGCCTCGCGACGCTGGCGGCCGGCGCCTGAGCCGCCGAAGTGCCGGCAGAGCGGGCCGTATACTCCGCCGCCGTGACGTCCGTGACCGAGATGGCGGACGACCCGGGGGCGTCCGGGCGCCTCCTGTTCGTCCTGGCCCTCTTCGCGGGCCTCCTCCTCCGGCTCGTAAAGCTGGGGTCGCCGGATCTGTTCGGACCCGACGAGGGGGCCTGGGCGGTGGGCGCCCGCAACCTCGTCGAGGGAGGCCTTCCCCAGCTCCTCTCTCTCTCCGCGACGCCGCTCGGCGACGCGAGCGGGATGCCGGTCTTCTTTCCCGCGATTCTCGCGGTCATGGTGAAGACGTTCGGCGCGTACGAGTGGGCGATCCGCCTCCCCTCCGTCTTCGCGGGTCTCGTCGCCGCCTTCGTCCTCGAGCGGATCGTGAGAAGGGGCTACGGCCAGCCCGCCGGGCACATCGCGGGAGCCTTCGCCGCCCTCGCGCTGCCCCTCGTCCTGGCGAGCCGCGCGGCGACGGTCGAGCCGATGCTGACCCTCCTGGGCCTCGGCGGAATCATCTTCGGCCTCCGGGCCTTCGAGGAGGACAGCCCCGGCGAGGCTCCCCTGGCCGGCCTCCTCTTCGGTCTCGGCTTCCTGACGAAGGGCTACGCCGTGGGGCTCTTCGTCCTTCCGCTCCTCGTCGCCCTTCTCTTCCGGCCGCGCCTCTTCGCCCTCGGCCGCACGAAGAGGACGCTCGCCCTCCTGGCGGGCACCTTCCTGCTGACGGCGGGATTGCCGTTCCTTCTCGTCTCACTCCTGCGCCCGGAGGCCCTTGGGGCGTATCTGGCGCGCGCGTTCGGGAGCGCGCCGGAGGCGCTCCGGCAGCTGACCGACGTCACCCTCGTGAGCGCCGACCTCCGGCTGATCGTCAAGACGCTCTTCGTCCTCCTCCCTCTCGTCGGCGTCGGGATCGCCTACCTGACCCGGCCGCTCGGGGAAGAGGAGATCGTCTCCGGCGCGACCGGCGGGGACCGGCGCCTCTCGCACATGGCGCTCTGGTGCGCCTACGGCGTCGAGCTCGTCGTCCTCGTCGCGGTGGCGGGCTCGCTCGAGCTCTCGTCGACGCCGGTCCTTCCCGCCCTCTCGGCCCTCGCCGGGCTCGGAGGAGCGGCGCTCCTCACCCGGCCGCGCTCGCTGGTCCGGTCCCGCTTCGAGCTTGCGGCGACGATCGCCTCGGGACTGTTCGTTCTCCTGCTCGCGGGGCTTCTCGTCGTCACGTCGAGCGAGCCGTTCTTCAACGGCGGGTCGGCGGAGCACTTCACGGCTGCCGGCGCCTTCGGGGCGATCGTCCTCTGCACCGCCGGCGCCGCCTGGCTCGCCTCGGGGGATGCCTCCCGCCGCTTCGGGCGGCGCGTCGGGCCCGTCTTCCTCTCCATCCTCCTCGTCTCGGAGGGGCTCGAGGCCGCGCGGTCGATCCGTCACGACCTCCTCGTCCACCGGACGGGGTCCCGGGCGCTCGCCGAACAGGTCGCGCCCGCGCTCCTTCCTCTCCCGCCGCGCGCCGTCACGTTCCGGGCGCCCGAGCCCGACGCGCTCGCCTTCCGCCTCTTCCGCACCGGGATCACCTGGGCCGACCGTCCTTCCGTCGAGCGGATCGCCGAGGAGGCCCGCCTCGGCACGACGGTCGTCTGGGCCTACCGGGAGAAGTCGATCGACGCGGCCGCCGCTCCGGCGCCGCTCGTCCGCGCCTGGCTCATCGTGAACACGCGCGAGGTGACGGCCGAGGTCGACGCGCGCGCGGGCAGGCCGACCGGCCTCCGCGTCTTCGTCGCGCGCCCTCCCTCATAATCGACGGCCCATGACGACCGTTCTCCTCGCGGACCGCGACGGGCATGCCCTCGGCCCCCTCGCGGAAAAGACCGTCCCCGCCCTCCTGCCGCTGCGTGGCGCCCCGATCCTCGAAAGAGCCCTCGAATCCCTCGTGTCGGCCGGCATCCGGTCGGCCCTCGTCGTCGTCGGCCCGCGCGCCGTCGAGGTCGAGAAGCGCTTCGGAAAAGGAATCCGCTGGGGAATCGCGCTCGAGTTCGTCCGTCGAGAGGAAGACGAATCGACGGGAGCCGTCCTCCGCCGGCTCGAGCACCGGCTCGACGGAGAGACGCTCGTCCTCCGCGCCGACGCCGCCGTCGAGGCGGCCTTCGGAGAGTTCGTGGAGCGTTCGGTCCGCCGGAGCGAGCCGGTCGTGGCGGCCGTCTCCGGGGATCGCCTCCTCGGAATGTGGCGCATCCGTCCGGAGGCGCTGAAGAAGACCGAGCTGCCGCGCGACCCCGCGGACGCCGACTGGACGCTCGACCCGGCGCACGCCCCGCTCGACGTCGGCCTCGACGTGGCCCCGCTCGACGGCCTCCCTGCCTGGAGCGCGCTCGACCGCGCCGAGGGAAAGCCGGTCCTCTCGCCCCGCGCGATCGTCGCCGGCTCCGCGAAGCTCACGGGGGGGACGACGGTCGCCGAGGAAGCGGTCGTTCTCGGGAAGGCCACGCTCGACGGCGTCTCGGTCCTGCCGCGGACCGCCATCCCCGAAGGGGTCGCGCTCCGCTCCGTCGTCGTCTCCCAGAACCTCGTCGTCGACCCGGCGACGGGAGCGACGTCGCTCCTCACCGACCTCCTCCCGCCCCCTCGCGCGCCGCGCGGAGCGGGCCTCGGGAGCCGCATCGCAGGGCTCGCGCTCTTTCTCCTCTCGCTCCCGCTCTGGCCCGTCGCCCTCGTCTGGTCGCTCGTCGCCAACGCGGGGCACGCGCGGAGGCCCTACGCGTTCGCCGGCAACGGCGCCGCGCCCGGCACCCGCGAACCGGTCCAGACCTTCCGCTTCGAGACCGCGATCCCGGTCTTCCGCGACCTCCCCCTCCTCCTCTGCGTTCTCCGTGGCTCGCTCGCGCTGACGGGCGTCGCCCCGCTGCCTCCCGACGAGGAGGCGAACGCGAACGCCCCCTGGACCGCCGCGCGGCGCGAAGCCCCCGTGGGGCTCCTCGCCCGCTCTCGAATGGTCGTCCCCGCCTCGGCCCCGCCCGAGGTCGCCCGCGTCCTCGACGCCTTCGATTCGAGAAACGGCAACCGCGGCCTCGTCGCCCTGGGCCTCACGACCTTCTTCTCGGCGCGGGCCTGGACCGCGCCGAGAGGGTGGAACCCCGACGAGCTCCCCGAGGAACAGAAGTAGCCGCGCCCGGCAAGAGGAGAGACCGATGTCGGAAGAGCACTCGTTCACGGCCACCGTCACCTGGGACGCCGGCGAACGCTCCGGCGAACTCGCGAGCGGCCACCTCACGACGGCCTTCGGAGGCGCGCCGTCGCTCGGCGGTCGCGCCGACCGGACGAACCCCGAAGAGCTCCTCCTTGGAGCCCTCCTCGCCTGCTTCGTCCAGACCTGGGCGATCTTCCTGACCAAGCTCCGGCTGCCCGTCGAGAGCCCGCGCGTCGAAGGGACCCTCGAGCTCGGCGCCGACCCGGCCGGCGGCTACCGCGTCGAGAAGATCCACCTCTCCGCGCACGTTCCCGCGGCGCTCCTGGCGGAGCGCGAGGCCGACGTGGCCAAGACGCTGGCCCTCGCCGAGAAGTACTGCATCGTCTCGAAAGCGGTCAAGGGCGAAGGGCGCGAAGTGCACGTCACGCCGGTCGGCGTCTGATCCGCCGGGAGACGGCGGGAGCCGGCCAGATCCACTTCATCGTGCCGCACGAGTCGCGGACGAGAGGGGCGTCCCACGGCGCCTCCTCCGTGCGCGCGACCCGCATCGGCCCCGCTCCGCGGGCCGCCGGGGCGAGCGCGAACGCCTCGCTACGCTCGTTGCACGCGCGCGCTCGCCTGATCCGGCGGCCTGCTCGCGGAGCCGTGCGGGGCCCCGCGCGTGCTCGGACGGCGCTCGCGGGACACCCCTCCCGCCCGCTCGGATCCCCGGCGTCGTGCAGAACGAGGACCCCGGCGATGGTGGCGATGGGGTCAAGGCCGACTTCCGCTGAGAGTCGACCGGCTTGCTCCTTGAGAGTCCCGGCGGAACGGAACCTGACCTGCTCTCGCCCCCCCCCCCCCCCCCCCCCCCCCCCCCCCCCCCCCCCCCCCCCCCCCCCCGCTGTCCCTCGCTTCGAATCAACGGAAAACGGAACTGACCCTCCGGTCCCTAAGGCGGCTCCCCTCGGATCCTTGAAGCGCGCCGGCCGCGGGTGGGGCGGTGCGTCTCGCGAGCCGCCCCCGAGCACGCACGGGGACCCGCTCGAGTTCGCGAGGACCGGGCGGGGATCAGGCCCGCGCGCGTGTTTGAGCGAAGCGAGTTCGCGCGGGCCCCCCGCCCGGCCGCAGCGAACTCGGAAGCGGGTCGGGCGCGCGCAGCAGGCGGCCGCGAGACGTACCGCACCGCACGCGGCCCCCCGCCGAAGCGACGTGACGGTGAAGCTGGATCTCCGGTGCTCGGGTGCTCCCGGTCCCCCGGTCTCCCGGTCCCCCGGGGTCCCCCGGTCAGTTCCGGCGGTAGTGGCAGCCTCTCGAGACGGGGTTCTTCAGCGCGGCCTGGGCGATGAGGTGGCTCGCGTGGACTCCGTGGATCAGGTCGACGATCTCGTGGGAGATCTTCGTCTCGTGGTAGAAGCGCGAGAGGCGCTTCTCGAGGTCGCGGATGTCGGCCACGGCGCGGCCGAGCCGCTCTCCCGTCCGGACGATGCCGACGTAGTTCCACATCGTGTTGCGGATCGTCGTCCAGTCCTGCTGGATGAGGGCGGGGTCCTCGTTGTGGGCGTCTCCCGGGGCCTTCCAGTCGGGGATGGCCCGGAACATCGACGGGGCGAACGTGTGCCCCTTCTCGATCCGGTCCGCGATCGAGCGGGCGGCGTGGGCTCCCCAGACGAGCCCTTCCAGGAGCGACGTCGACGCGAGGCGGTTCGCCCCGTGGAGGCCGGTGCAGCTCGTCTCTCCGACGGCGTAGAGGTTGCGGATCGTCGTCTTCCCCTCGAGGTCGGCGAGGACGCCGCCGCAGAAGTAGTGCGCGGCGGGGACGACCGGGATCGGCTCGGTCGCGATGTCGATCCCGAACTTCGCGCAGGTCGCCGCGATGGTCGGGAAGCGGTCGCGGATCGGGACCTTTCCCTTCCCCTCGTAGTTGTGGGCGAGGTCGAGGTAGACGCACGGCTCGCCGCGCGTCGTCATCTCCTCGACGATGGCGCGCGTCACGACGTCGCGGGGGGCGAGGTCCTTCCGCTCCTTGTCGTAGCGCTGCATGAACGCCTTGCCCGAGCGGTTCACGAGGACGGCCCCTTCGCCCCGGAGAGCCTCGGAGATGAGGAAGCGGTCGCCGTCGGGGTGGTAGAGCGTCGTCGGGTGGAACTGGACGTACTCGAGGTTCAGGACGGCCGCGCCGGCGCGCGCGGCCATCGTCAGGCCGTCGCCGATGGCGTGCCGCGTGTTCGTCGTGTGGAGGAAGAGGCGGCCGACGCCGCCCGTGGCCAGGACGGTGAAGTCGGCGAGGACGGTGTGGACGGATCCCGACGCGTCGAGGACGTAGGCTCCGAGGCACGGGTCCTGGAGGGCGTAGCGCTGCTGGACGTCGGTGGAGTGGTGGCGGGCGGTGATGAGGTCGATCGCCGTCGCCCCGGTCCAGATCTTCACGTTCCGCTCGGCCCTCACGCGGGCGAGGAGGGCGGCCTCGATCGCCCTTCCGGTCGCGTCGGCCGAGTGGACGATCCGCGCGACGGAGTGGGCTCCCTCGCGCGTGAAGTCGAGGTCCCCGTCGCGAGTCCTGGAGAACGGCACTCCGGCGTCGCCGATCAGGATCTCCTCGACGACGCGGGGCCCTTCCTGCGCCAGGAAGCGGACCGCCTCGGCGTTGCAGAGGCCGGCGCCGGCGGCGAGGATGTCCTTCACGAGGGAGGCGGGGGAGTCCTTCCGGCCGAAGTAGATGATTCCGCCCTGCGCCCACGCGGTGTTGCAGTCGCCGGGGTCGTCGGCCTTCGTCAGGAGAAGGACGCGGACGCCCCGCTTGGCGAGGGCGAGAGCGGCCGTCAGGCCGGCGATCCCGGTTCCGATGACGAGCGCCGGGACGCGGATCCGCCCGGCGGCGGAGCTCACTTCCGGCTCCGCCGTGCCGCGGCGACCTTCACGTCGAGGGCGATGTCGACCGCCCGGACCGAGTGCGTGAGCGCTCCGACGGAGACGAAGTCGACGCCCGCGAGGGCCGACTTCCGGGCCTTCTCGAGGGTCATTCCGCCCGAGGCTTCGGTCGACACCGAGGCTCCGGTCGCCTCGTTCCAGAGCGCGACGTCGGCGACGGCCTTCTTCATGTCGGCAATCGTCATGTTGTCGAGGAGGATCCTCTCGGCTCCCGCCTCGAGCGCCTGGTGGACCTCGTCGCGCGTCCGCGCCTCGGCCTCGAGGAGGCAGCGCTTCAGGGAGCGGTTCATCGCCCGGAAGTCGGTCGCGCGCCGCGTCGCGTCCCAGAGGCTGCCGCAGCCGTCGGCGTGGTTGTCCTTCACGAGGAAGGCGTCGGAAAGCCCCATCCGGTGGTTCGTGCCGCCGCCGCACCGGACGGCGTACTTCTCGAAGACGCGCAGGCCCGGCGTCGTCTTGCGCGTGTCGAGAAGGCGCGCGGCCGTCCCCTCGAGCGCGTCGACGTAGGCGCGGGTCGAGGTCGCGATCCCCGTCAGCCTCTGGATGAGGTTGAGCGCGGTCCTCTCGGCCGCCAGGACCGTGATCGCCGGTCCTTCGACCCGGGCGAGGACGGTCCCCGCGTCGACCCGCTCGCCGTCCTCGACGAGGAGCTCGACCGAGGCGGGAGGGTGGGAGAAGGCGAATACGCGCGGCAGGAACGCGGCGCCGGCGACGACGGCCGCCTCGCGGCAGACGACGTCGCCCGCGACGCGGGCCTTGGGGCCGAAGACGGCGAGAGTGGTGACGTCCTCTCCGTCCTCCGCGAAGGCGCGCGCCAGGAGGTCGTTCAGGGCTTCGACGAGGTGTCGATCGATCTTCACGAGAAGAGCATTCTAGACGGGTGGGCGGCTGCGCGTCCGGCCTCCCTCCGATAGGATGTCCGGAGACGGAGGAATCGAAGATGGCAGGACCCGTGATCCCCGACAGATACCGCGACGCGATCGGCACGAACGACCCGTTCCTGGCGATGTCGGACGCTCCGCAGATGCTCCGCAAGCTGCTGAAAGGGCTGACCGAGAAGCAGCTCTCCCGTCGACCGGCCCCCGGCAAGTGGTCGATCAAGGAGATCATCGCCCACCTCGCCGACGGCGAGGTCGTTCTCGGGTCGCGTTACCGGCTCATCGCCGCGCACGACAGGCCGGCGATCCAGGGGTACGACCAGGATCTCTTCGTCGAGAGGCTCGGCCTCGAGAACGCGACGACGGACGAGCTCCTGTACGACTTCGAGATGGCCCGGGCCGTGAACATCGGGCTCCTCGCGCGGCTCCCCGACGAGGCGTTCGCCAGGGTCGGGGTCCACTCCGAACGGGGCGAGGAGTCGATCGAGACGATCGTGACCCTCTACGCCGGCCACGACCTCGTCCACCTCGCCCAGGTCGAGACGATCCGTACGGGGCTCTTCCCGCCGAAGAAGAAAGCCGCGAAGAAGGGTCCGAAGAAGGCGGCGAAGGCCCCGAAGGCGGCGAGCGCCGTGAAGGCCGTGAAGGCGCCGACGAAGAAGGGGAAGGCTCCCTCGAAGCCCGCGCCGAAGGCCGCATCGAAGAAGGCCCCGAAGAAGGCCCCGAAGAAGAAATAGACCGTCGCGTCAGGTCGGGCCGCGCGTGAGGCGGGCCGCGAGGCCCGCCAGCGGAGCCGTCGCCGGGACGACGAGGCGCGTGGCGAGGCCACCCAGGAAGACCGGCCGGAAGAGGCGGGAAAAGAAGAAGACGCAGCCCGTGACGGCCCGCCACCGGCGGGACCACTCGGGGAGGAGGGCGGCCGCGGAGAACCGTCCCGCGGCATGGTCGGCCAGAAGGGCTCCGGCCGCCTCGCCCGTCCGGAGGGCGAGCGCCATTCCCGAGCCGGTGTACGGGTCGACGACGCCGGCCGCGTCGCCGGCCAGGAGGAGCTCGCCCCACGTGGCACCGCGCGGGCCGAGGTGGACCGGTTCGCTGACGAGCGCCGGCCCGGGCTCGGGGGTGAGGCCGTCGAGGTCGGCCGCGAGGGCGGGGCTTTCGGCACGGAGGCGTGCCAGGAGATGGTCGAAGTCGTGGTGCGCCTCCTGGGCGACGGCCGGGGTCGCCAGGGCACCGAGGCTGACGCGCCCTTCCTCGACGAGAGACAGCCCGAGGTAGCCGCCCCGGAAAACGTGGAGGGTGACGAGGTCTGAGAGGCGGGAGCCGGAGGCTCCGGCGAGGAACTTCTTGAAGCCGAAGAGGGGCGCGGGCGTTCCGAAGAAGGGCCGGCCGAGGCGGCCGTCGAGCGGCGAGTAGCGCCCCCACGCCCCGAGGACCGTCCGCGCCTCGAGCGTCCGTGCCGGGGTCTTCACGGTGAAGCCCTCCGCGAGGCTCCCCTCGACCGACGTCACCGCCTCGCCGAGGTGAAAGGCGGCGCCGGCGCGCCGGGCACCGTCGAGGACGAGGGCGTCGAGGCGCTCGCGGCTGAGGGAGAGGGCGGGGGCGGGGAGGCGGCCGCGAACGCGCCCCCCGTCGGGGCGGACGAGGGCGAAACGCCGGATCGTCGCGGCCCCGGCGGCGCGGACCTCTCCGTCGAGGCCGAGCCGCGCGAGCGCGGCGACGCCGTCGGGAGAGAAGAGCTCCCCGCAGGTCTTCGGCCGGGGGAAGACCGCCTTGTCGACGACGGCGACGCGGGCGCCGGAGCGCGAGAGGACCAGCGCCGCGGCGCTCCCCGCGAGGCTCGCCCCGACGATGACGGTGTCGAGCGGACGGCCGCTCACGTCCGCCTCCAGAGGAGCCCCTGGACGAAGGGGCCGGCGAGCCTGACGAGCGAGCCGGGGAGGGCCCGGGCGGCGATGGCCCGCAGCTCGGGAATCGTCCAGGCCTGCAGGACGGACGCGCGCCCGTCGAAGCGCGTGATCGGGCTCCGGTAGGCCACGCGGGAGAGGAGCGCGTTGATGGCGAGAGGCACCCGGTGACGCGTCAGGTCGAGCGCGACGACGGCGAACCGAGCGACGCGCGCCGCCTCCCTGAGGAGCGCGGCGACGGACGCCTCGTCGAAGTGGTGGAGGAAGAGGGTGGAGGAGACGACGTCGACCGAGCGGTCCGCCAGCGGGAGGCGAAGGGCGTCGGCCGCGACGCTCCGGCCCGCCGCCGAGAGGTGCGCGTGGAGGAGCTGCCGGTCGAGGTCGATCGCGACGAGCTTTCGCCCGCGACGGGAGAGCTCGCCGGTGAGCGCGCGCCCCACGTGCCCGCTCCCGGCCCCGAGATCCAGGAGGACCGGACGCGGCGACGGGACGGAGAGGAGGAGCGGGACGAGGTGGCGCCTCACGATCGCCCGGCCGCCGAGGGCGCGGTGGATCCACTCGATGTCGGCGAGGCTCTCCTCGGCCTCGGCGGGCGTCACGTCTCCGTCGAGCAGCTCGTCGGAGGGGGCGCGCGTCGGGACGAGGAAGCTCACGACGTGTCAGCTTCCGAGGGCTCGGCCCGTCCTCACGACGAGAGCGCTGTTCTTCGAGCCGAAGGCGATCCCGTTCACGAGCGCGACGTCGACCTCGGCGGCGCGGGAGGCGAGGGGAACGTAGTCGAGGTCGCATTCGGGGTCGGGCGTCTGCCGGTTCGCCGTCGGCGGGAGGAACCCGGCATTCAGCGCGAGGAGGGTCGCCGCGAGCCCGGCCGCTCCCGAGGCCCCCTGCGGGTGCCCGATCTGGCTCTTCACGCTGCTGCCGGGGGTCCGGTCCGCGTGGGCGCCGAGCGCGATCCGCGTGGCGCGGGTCTCGATCCGGTCGTTCAGCTCGGTCCCGGTGCCGTGGTACTGGACGTAACCGACCTCCGTGGGGGCGACGCCGGCATCCTCGAGCGCCTCGGTCATCGCGCGGGCGGGCTCCTCTCCCGACTCGTCGAGCCTCACGCGGTGGTAGGCGTCGCAGGTCGCGGCATAGCCGAGGATCTCGCCCCAGAGGCGCACCCCGCGCGAGCGGGCCCTCTCCATCTCCTCGAGGACGAAGAACCAGGCGCCCTCGCCCAGGACGAATCCGTCCCGCCCCGCGTCGAAGGGGCGGCTCGCCGTCTCGGGCGCCTCCTGGCGGGAGGAGGCGAGGATCTGCATCAGGCCGAAGCCGGTCATGATGCCGGGCGTGATGACGGCGTCGGCGCCTCCGGCGAGAACGACGTCCCGCTCCCCGTACCGGATCGCCTTCGCGGCGTAGCCGAGCGCGTCGGCCGAGGAGGTGCAGCCGGTGGAAACGACGTGCGACGGCCCCTTGAGGCCGAAGCGCATCGAGATCTCCGACGAGAGGGTCCCGATGGTGCCGGTCGGTATGGCGTAGACCGAGGCCTTCTTCAGCTCGCCCCGGTACCAGTGGCCGTACATCTTCTCGAAGAACTCGACCGGTCCGCCCCCCGAGCCGAGGAGGACGGCGATCCGGCGGCGCTCGTGGAGCGAAAGGCGCTCCGGGTCGATCCCGGCCGAGGAGAGCGCCTCTCCGGCCGCGGCGATCGCCATCGGGACGACGCGGGCGACGTGCCGGGCGTCCTTGGCCGGGATGTGGTCGGCGGGGTCGAAGCCCCGCGCCTCGCCGGCGATCTTCACCGGCAGCCCTTCCGGATCGAAAAGGGTGATGCGGCGGACACCGGACGCGCCCGTGCGCAGGCCGTCGAGGTAGGGTCCCGAGCCGCTTCCGAGGGGGGTGACGCAGCCGAGTCCGGTGATCGCGACGCGGCGTCTCATCCGGGAGAAACCATCAATTCTGGCAGAAAGACCATCGGCCGAGATGGTAGCAGCCGGGTTGGCTCCGGTTTTCCGTACAATGGGGGCGGTGACGGACAGCCGCTTCGAGTTCCGCGGCGACCTCTCGAAAACTCCGCTTCCCGAGGTCCTCCAGACGGTGCATCACTACCGTGTGCCCGGCGTTCTGGTCGTGCGCCGGGGCGATGCGGAGAAGAAGATCTACCTCTGGAACGGCGACGTCATCTTCGCCACCTCGAGCGATCGGGAGGAATCCCTCGGCAACGTCCTCCTCCGCTCCGGCGCCCTGACGAAGGAACAGTTCGACGCGTCGGTGAGGCGGCTCGTCGAGGCGCGTGCCGCGGAGGAGACCCGGCGGCACGGAGAAGTCCTCGTCGACATGGGCCTCCTGACGAAGGAGACGCTCGTCGCCTCCGTGACGCGGCAGGTCCGCGACCTCCTCTATTCCGTATTCGACTGGGAGGAGGGGGCCGTCACTTTCGCCGTCGGCCGGTTCCGGACGGACGAGATCATCCAGCTCGAGATTCCGACGCGGCAGGCGATCGTCGCGGGCGTCAAGTCGGTCCGGGACGCGCGGCGCCTGATCTCCCTCCTCGGCCCGTCCTGGACGGTCTTCGACCCCTGCTACAACCCCTCGGAGATCGGCGACGTGGTCCTCGACGCGGCCGAGATACGGCTCCTCCGGCATGTCGACGGCACCAAGACGCTCAGGGAGCTCGTTCATCTCGGCCCGGCGGATGCGGGCCACAACGCCAAGCTCCTGTACGCATTCTTCGTCCTGAAGCTGATCACCCGGCGCGACGTGACGAGCCGGACCACCGTGAAGAAAATCCACTGGAGCACGAGCGGCGGCGGCTACGCCCCGCCGTCGTAAGCAGGAAGGTCGAGCTCTCCATGCCTCTCTACGAATTCCGGTGCGAGTCGTGCGGACACGTTACGGAAACGATCATGCTCTTCTCGGACCCCCTTCCGACGATCTGCGAGAGCTGCGGCGGTCCCCTCAAGAAGCTCCTGTCGGCGCCGGCGGTCCAGTTCAAGGGGTCGGGCTTCTACCTGACGGACTACGGGAGGTCGGGGAGCTCGGCCGATTCCGGGAAGAGGGCCGCGGACGCGGGCGAGTCGAAGGCCTCCGGCGATTCGAAACCGGCAGGAGACGCCGGCGCCTCGGGCGAGGGAAAGCCCTCGGGCGAGAGCAAGTCCCCGGGTGAGAGCAAGTCCTCCGGCGAGGCGAAGCCTTCCGGCGAGACGAAATCCGGAACGGCCGGCGGCACCTCGGCCGGTTCGGGGGGCGATGCGAAGACGGCGAGCTGAGCCGTTCGCGGCGCTCCTGGCTGCCGCGCTCGTCGCCTGCCCCCTTCCGCTTCGGGCCGCCGCCGGACCAGAGAGCCCGTCTCCGGGGGGAACGTGGCTCCGCTACCCGCTCCCGGGCGCCGAGGTGAAGTCGCTCGTGGCCGAGCCTCGGACCCCGGGCGTCTTCTTCGTGGGGACGGCCCTCGGAGGCGTCTACAGGTCGACGGACGGCGGCCGGAGCTGGACCTCACCCCAGGGGGGGGCGCCCTTTCCGGGTTACTCGGTCACCTCGCTCACCATCGATCCGCAGCGGGCCGGGACTCTCTGGGCCGGGCTGACCGGGGTCGTCCGGGGCGGCCTCCTCGTGAGGTCCGACGACGGAGCGCGCTCGTGGTCCGTCGTGAGGCGATGGGAGCAACGTTCGGAAGCCCGGGTCGTGGCGGTCGCGGTCCTGAAGGGGCGGAAGGTCGTCGCCGTCGGCGGAGACACCGGCCTCGAGATCTCGGAGGACGGCGGCGGCACGTGGCGCGCCTCGCAACCTCCCCTCGACCCGGGAAGCGGCCTCTCGTTTCTCGCGTTTCACCCGCTGAAGCCGGGCGTCCTCTACACGGGTTCGTACCGCCAGCCCTTCCGGTCGACCGACCTCGGCCGCACGTGGAAGCGGATCGCCGGCGGAATGGTGGAGGACACCCAGGTCTTCCACCTCGACTTCTCGCCGACCGATCCCGACGATCTCTGGGCGGCGACGTGCGGCTGGGTCTACCGGACCACGGACGGGGCCGCGACCTGGAAGCGCTACAAGGACGGCCTGACCGACCGGCGGACGCACGTCGTGACGCGCGACCCGCGCAACCCCTCCCGGGTCCTGGCCGGAACGACGGGAGGACTCTTCGAGAGCCTGGACGAAGGCCGGAGCTTTCACCGCATCTCGAAAGAGACGACGGTCGTCAACGGGCTCCTCTTCGACCCGTCGAGCCCCGCCGTCCTCCTCGTGGCGACGGAGGCGGAGGGGGTCCTTCGCAGCGAGGACGGCGGCGTCACTCTCGCCGAGTCGAACGCGGGCCTCTCCGAGGCGCGCGTCCCGGCGGTGGCCGTCACCGCCTCGGGGGCGGTCGTCGTCGCCCGGGCCGCGGACGGGGGGAGCGGCGGCCTCTGGGCGCTCGAGCCCGCGACGGGGAAGGCGGAGCGGCTCGCGGCCTCTCCCGCCGCCACGGTCCGCGCGCTCCTTTCGAGCGGCGATCGCCTCCTCGCCGGGACTCCCGACGGCCTCTGGCTCGCGAAGGCTCCCGGCCAGCCTTTCGGACGGGTTCTCGACCTTCCGGTTCTCGGCCTGGCCGCCGGCGCCGGCCGGCTCTTCGCGGCCACCGACGCGGGAGCGTTCGAGTCGCGCGACGGCGGCGGTTCCTGGGCCCGCGTCGGCACGCTCCGGACGAGGGTCGACGCGGTCCTCTGGAGCCGCGCTCCCGGGGCCCGGGTCGAGGCGCTCGCCGTCCGCTCGTCCGGACGGATCCTCTGGTGGAACGGGCGGGACTTCGGCCTCGAGGCGCTGCGCGGCGCCAACCGCTCGCTGACCGGGGGCTTCGGCCGGCCCCGTGCCTCCGCCTATCGTCCGCCCGAGCCGATCGGCGTCGACGTCGAGGCCGAGAAGGGACGGCTCCTCTACAGGGCGCCGGACGGCGGCCCCGACGTCGTTCTCGCGCTCCCCGAAAGGGGTCTCTTCGTGGCGGGCTGGGCGGGCGATCCGCGTCGCGCGGAGGGGCTCTACCTCGCCACGATCGGGCGCGGTCTCTTCCGCTTCGTCCCGGCGCCCGCCGTCGGCGCCTCGCCGGGCGGCGAGCTCAGCGCTCCGGCACGCTGACGAAGGAGAGTCGCGCCCCGGGGACGACCCCGTGCTTCTTCGCCTCGCCCGCGGTCAGCTCGACGACGGTGTCGGCCGGGGCCCGCGCCGGGTAGCTCGGGCAAGGATCGGCCGCGCACGGCGGGACGTTCTCGAGGACGTCGACGACGCTTCCGTCCTTCAGGGTGAAGACCATGTCGAGCGCGAAGTGGCAGTTCTTCATCCAGAAGGCCTGCGGCCTGGGCGCGTCGAAGAGGAAGACCATTCCGCTCGAAGGGGCCAGCGACTCGCGGAACATCAGGCCCTGCGCGGTCAGCTCCGGGGTGTTGGCCACCTCGAGAGCGAAGACCGCGCCCGAGGGGAGGACGACGCGCGGGCCGCTCGCGGGGGGCGTCTGGGCGGCCTTCGGGTTCGCACCTCGCCCGCCGCTGCAGCCGGCCACGAGGAGCTGGGCGAGGAGAGCTCCCGCGAGGAGCTCACGCTTCGTCGATCGCGGGCCCGGGCTCGTCAAAGGTTTCCTCCTCCTCGTCGTGTCCGAGGTCGTACTTCTTGGCGTAGTAGCGAAACGATCGCTCCGACATCCCGACGAGCTTGGCGGCGTCCTTGCGAATGCCGTTGGCCCTCTCGAGCGCCTGCTGCATCAGGCGTTTCCCGATCCACTCGAGGTACGCCTCGAGGCTGAAGTTCTCCAGCGGGAGGTCGAAGGGGCTCTGGAACGACTCGGCCGGAACGCCCGAGGGCCTGAGGAAGCTCTCGGGGAGCGAGCTCGTCGTGACGATGTCCCCCGGCTCGAGGGCGACCGTCCGCTCGATCAGGTTCTCGAGCTCGCGGACGTTTCCTGGCCACGGGTGGGCCTCCAGGACGCGCATCGCCTCGGTCGAGATCTTCTTCTCGGAGACCCCCTGCTGCGCCGACACCTCTTTCAGGAAGTGACGGACGAGGAGCGGGATGTCCTCCCGCCGCTCGCGCAGGGGAGGGATCGGCAGGGGGATGACCGCTATCCGGTAGTAGAAATCCTCGCGGAAGGTGTGATCGGCGACCTTCCGGGGGAGGTCCTTGTTCGTGGCGCAGATGATCCGCACGTCGACCGGCTCCTCGACGTTCCCGCCGACGCGCCGGACGACCCGCTCCTGCAGCGCCCGGAGGAGCTTCACCTGCATCGAGACGGAGGTCTCGCCGATCTCGTCGAGGAAGAGGGTGCCCCCCTCGGCCTCCTGGAAGAGCCCTTTCTTCTCCTTCACGGCGCCGGTGAAGGCGCCCCGCTCGTGCCCGAAGAGCTCCGATTCGAGGAGGTTCTCCGGGAGGGCCCCGCAGTTGATGGAGACGAAGGTGCGGGCGGCGCGGGGCGAGCTCCGGTGGATCGCCCGCGCGATGAGCTCCTTGCCCGTGCCCGACTCGCCCGTGATCAGGACGGTGGAGGTCGTCCGGCCGATCCGCTCGATGAGGTCGAAGACGGTGCGCATCCGGCGCGAGACGCCGATGAGGGTCCCGAGCGCGGGCCGCTCCTCGATCCGGGTCCTCAGGGTGAAGTTCTCGTCGGCGAGCCGCTTGCGCTCGAGCGCCTTCCCCACGACGTGCTTGAGCTCCTCGACGTCGAAGGGCTTGGAGATGTAGTCGTAGGCGCCGGCCTTCAGCGCGTCGATCGCCGTCTTCGTCGAGCTGTAGGCGGTGATCATGACGACGGGCGTCTCGGCGTTGGTCTCGCGGGTCTTGCGGAGGATGTCGAAGCCCGTGCCGTCGGGCATCTTCAGGTCGGTCAGCACGAGGTCGGGAGAGGTTTCCTCCACGAGCCTCATCCCTTCGGCGCAGGTCCCCGCGGTCCGGACGGAGTAGCCCTCCTTCTCGAAGACGATCGAGAGCATTCCCGTGATGCCGGGCTCGTCGTCGACGAGGAGGATCCGGGGGCCGGAGGGCCGCCTGGCGTCGACCGTCACGAGCGCAGCCCGTCCCCGTAGGGCGCCGGGCCGGGGCCGGCCGGCGCTGGTTCCGCGAAGCCGCCGCGGGAGGGCCCTGCGAGAGGAAGGGAAAGCGTGATCGCCGTGCCTTCCCCGGGTTCGCTCTTCACCCGGATCCGTCCTCCGTGCTCCTCGACGATACGGTACACGATGGCCAGCCCCAGGCCGGTGCCGCCGGGGACGGTGTGAGCGAACGGCGTGAAGAGGCGGTCCTGCTCCTCGCGCCGCATCCCCCGGCCCTCGTCGCCCACCGTCACGCTCCAGGCTCCGTCCGCGACCCGGGCCTGGAGCGAGAGAGCCCCTCCCTCGGGCATGGCCGCCACGGCGTTGCGGAGGAGATTCCAGAAGACCTGCCTCAGCTGCCCCGCGTCGGCCCTGAGGAGGACGGATTCCGGCACGAGGTCGAGAGTGACCTCGTGCCGGCGGGTCAGCTCGTCGCTGTGCAGGAGGAGCGTCACCACGTCGCGCAGCGCGGCGGCCGCGTCGACCGTCTCGATCGCCTGCTCGCGGGGGCGGACGTACTTCAGGAAGTCCTCGAGGATCGACGAGAGCCGGTGCGACTCCTGGACGACGATCTCCATCAGGCGCCGCTCCGAGGAGCCGGGGGGGGCGGTGCCGGAGAGGACCTGGACCGAGCCGGAGATCGAGGCGAGCGGGTTGCGGATCTCGTGCGCGATCGCGGCCGCCAGCTCGCCGACGGCGGCGAGCTTCTCCTTCAGCCGCACCTCGCCCTCGAGCTTCTTCAGCTCGGTCAGGTTCTGGAAGATCAGGATCCGGCCCGTGACCCGGCCGTCCCCGTCGCGCAGCGGCGTCACCGTGACCCCGAAGTAGACGCCGGGGCCGAGCGGCGTCTGGTTCCCCTCGAAACGAAGGACTTCGTCGCCGAAGCCGTCGTCCGGCCTGAGGGCCTCGTCCGAGACGAGCCCGGTCTCGACGAGGGGCCGGCCGAGGAGCTCCTCCGGCCGCCGCCTGAGGAGCTCGCAGGCGGGCGGGTTGGCGAAGGTGATCCTCCCCTCCGGGTCGGCGGTGACGACGCCGGAGGACATCGAGGAGAGGACGGAGGTGTGGAGGGCCTGCAGGCGCGTCACCTCCTCCCGCCGGCGTTCGGCCAGGAGCCGGGCGTCCCGCAGCTTTTCCGAAGCGGCGGAGACGAGGAGGGCCGTCGCCGCGAAGGCGCCGACGTTCGTCACGACGTTGCCCGCCAGCTGCCCCCTCGTCCAGATGCGCGGGGGGAACTCGTCGTTGTTCGGCGGCGGGAAGGCCCCGGCCTGCATCACCTGGAGGAGGACGGAGTAGAAGACCGAGGCGAGGCCGGCCGTGACGAGGCCTCCGCCCTTCCCGAAGAGGAGCGTTCCGGAGACGACGACGGCGAGATAGAGGAAGGTGAACCCGGAGTCGGGTCCGCCGGAGATCCAGACGAGGCCGGTGACGACGACGAGGTCGCCGAGGATCTGGATCACCGCGTTCACGCCGGCGTCGAGCCGCCGGAGCGTGACGAGGGCCAGGAGCGAGGTCGAATAGGAGGCGGCCGCGAGGTAGTAGATCGGGCTCAGCGGCAGCCAGATGCTGAAGGTCAGCTGGATCAGGAGGGCGGAGAGGAGCAGGGTCGAGACGACGACCACGCGCATGCCGAGGAGGGCCCGGAGAGTCTCCGGAGCCGGACGCGGAAGGGCGCGCGCGAGCTCGTTCACCTGGAGGGGATTGTAGCGGGCGGCTCCAGGCCCCGGACGCGCGACGGGCGCCCCGGAGGGCGCCCGTCGTCGAGGGTCGCGGGAGGCTCGTGGCGAGCCTCCCCGGTCAACGATCACCCGATCTTGGAGATGAGGTCGAACATCGGCATGTACATCGCGACGACGATGGTGCCGATGATCGTGCCGAGCATGGCGATCATGATCGGCTCCATCAGCTTCATCAGGCCGTCGACGGCGTTGTCGACCTCTTCCTCGTAGAACTCGGCGATCTTGGAGAGCATGGCGTCGAGGGCGCCGGTCTGCTCGCCGACGCCAATCATCTGGACGACCATCGGCGGGAAGACCTTCGTCTCGGCGAGCGGCTCGGCGATGGTGCGGCCGGTCTCGACGGACTTGCGAACCGCCATGATCGCGTCCTCGATGATGGCGTTCCCCGAGGTCTTCGCGGTGATCTCGAGGCCGTCGAGGATCGGGACGCCGGAGGCGGTCAGCGTCGAGAAGGTCCGGCAGAAGCGGGCCACGGCGATCTTCTTGAGGATGTCGCCGAGGACCGGCAGCTTCAGCATGATCCCGTCGAGGACGCGGCGCCCCTTGTAGGTCGCGTAGTAGCGCTTGAGGGCGAAAATGATCGCCGCGATGCCGGCCATGATGAAGAGGAAGTAGCTGGCGAGGAAGTTCGACGCCTGGATGACGAGCCTCGTCGGAAGCGGGAGCTGGGCGCCGAGGCCGGCGAACAGCGCGGCGAACGTCGGGATGACCTTCCAGAGGATGATCGTCACGACGAGGGCGGCGATCGTCAGGACCGAGACGGGGTAGATGAGGGCCGTCTTGACCTGGCCCTGCAGCTTGACCGCCTTCTCGATGTAGGTCGAGAGCCGTCGCAGGATCGTGTCGAGGATACCGCCCGCCTCGCCGGCGGCGATCATGTTGACGAAGAGGTCGTCGAAGGCGCGCGGGTGCTTCCGGAGCGCGTCGGCGAGCGAGGAGCCCGACTCCACGTCCTGCCGGACGGCCAGGATGATCCGCTGGAACGCCTTGTCGTCCTGCTGCGTCCCGAGGATCTCGAGGCACTGAACGAGCGGAAGGCCCGCGTCGATCATGACGGAGAACTGCCGCGTGAAGATGGCGAGCCTCTTGGCCGAGACCTTCCCCGCGCCGAACTTCGGGACGGCGAACTCCTTGCCGCGCTCCTTGACGGAGGCGACCTCGATCTGCCGCCTCCGCAGGTCGGCGATGACGAGGTCTTTCGAGTCGGCCGTCAGGACCCCTCCGGTCATGACGCCCTGACGGGTCTTCCCCTTCCAGACGTACTGGGCCATCTTTCTTCCTTCCGGTGAGCGTCAGGGCCGCCGAGCGGCGGAGCCGGCTGCCGAGGCCGCCGGCGGCGTCTGTCCCACGACACCCGCGCCGCGGGCGATCATCTCGGAGAGCTCGTCCGGCAGGGACGACGTCGTGAGGGCGAGCTCCTGGGTGATGACGCGGCGGTGGACGAGCGTGGCGAGTGCCTGGTTGAACGTCTGCATCCCGTACTTGTTCTGCCCGGTCTGCATCATCGAATAGATCTGGTGGAGCTTGTCCTCGCGAATGAGGTTCCGGATCGCGGGCGTCGGGATGAGGATCTCCATCGCCAGGCACCGCCCCTTCCCCGACGACTTCGGGAGAAGCGTCTGACAGAGGATCCCTTCGAGGACGAACGAGAGCTGGGCCCGCACCTGCGACTGCTGGCTCGCGGGGAAGGCGTCGATGATCCGGTTCATCGTCTGGACGGCGCTGTTGGTGTGGAGGGTGGCGAACGTCAGGTGGCCCGTCTCGGCGATCCGGAGGGCGGCCTCCATCGTCTCGAGGTCGCGCATCTCGCCGACGAGGACGACGTCGGGGTCCTCGCGGAGGACCGCGCGGAGCGCGTTCGGGAAGGAGTGCGTGTCGGCGTGCAGCTCCCGCTGGTTGACGATGCAGCGCTTGTGGGTGTGGAGGAACTCGATCGGGTCCTCGATCGTGACGATGTGCTTGGCCTGCTCGCGGTTGACCTTGTCGACCATCGTCGCGAGGGTCGTCGACTTGCCCGAGCCGGTGGGGCCGGTCACGAGCACCAGGCCGCGGGGCCTGTTGCAGAGCGCCTCCACGACGTTCGGGACCCCGAGCTCCTTGAAGCCGAGGATCTCGTAGGGGATCTGCCGGAAGACCGCCGAGACGGCGCCCCGCTGCATGAAGACGTTCCCGCGGAACCGCGCCAGGCCCTTGACCCCGAAGGAGAGGTCGAGCTCGAGGTTCTCCTCGAACCGGTGCTTCTGGACGTCGGTCAGGATCGAGTAGCAGAGCTGCTTGGTCTCGGGAACCGTCAGCGGCGGGTAGTCGAGCGGCTGGATGTCTCCGTGGACCCGGACCATCGGCGGGGAGTTCGTCGTGATGTGGAGGTCCGAGCCGCCCTTCTCGACGAGAGTCTTCAGAAGCTGGTGCAGCGTAACTGCCATCGGGTCCCCCTGTGACGAAGCTGCCGGGAATCATACCCCAGCGGCTTCTGGCTCTTTCTACAGAACGGTTTCCCGGACCACTTCCTCGATCGTCGTCAGACCGTCCTTGATCTTCGCCAGGCCGGAGCCGCGGAGGCTGACCATCCCTTCCTCGAGCGCCTTCCTCTTGATCTCCAGGGACGAGGAGCCGGAGAGGATCATTTCCTTGATCTCCTCCGAGACCTCCAGAACCTCCACGAGGGCGACGCGTCCCTTCAGGCCGCTTCCGTTGCAGCGCTCGCACCCCTTCCCCTTCATGACCTGGACCGTCTTCGACTCCTCGGGGGTGAAGCCGAGCTGGATCAGGACCTGGGGCGGGACGTCGGTCGGGACCTTGCAGTTGGCGCAGACCCGGCGGATGAGGCGCTGGGCGGCGATGAGGACGACCGACGTGGCGACGAGGTACGGCTCGATGCCCATGTTCATGAGCCGGTTGATCGTCGAGGGGGCGTCGTTCGTGTGGAGGGTGGAGAGGACGAGGTGGCCCGTCAGGGAGGCCTTGACGGCGATCTCGGCGGTCTCGAAGTCGCGGATCTCGCCGACGAGGATGATGTTCGGGTCCTGCCGCAGGAAGGACCGGAGGGCCGCCGCGAAGTTCAGGCCGATCGAGTCCTTCATCTGCACCTGGTTGATGCCGGGCAGGTTGAACTCGACGGGGTCCTCCGCCGTCATGATGTTCGTGTCGGGGGTGTTGATCCGCGAGAGGGCCGAGTAGAGGGTGTTCGTCTTCCCCGACCCCGTGGGACCGGTCACCAGGACCATCCCCCACGGGCGGAGAATCGCCTTCTCGAACTTCTGCAGGCTCGACCGCTCGAAGCCCAGCTTCGTCATGTCGAGCATCAGGTTGTCCTTGTCGAGGAGCCGGCAGACGATCTTCTCGCCGAAGAGGGTCGGAAGGACGCTGACGCGGTAGTCGAGCTCCTTCACCTTCCCCGCGAGCTTCATCTTGATCTTGATGCGGCCGTCCTGGGGCAGGCGCTTCTCGGCGATGTCGAGCTTGGCGAGGATCTTGATGCGCGAGGCGATCGCTTCCTTGAGCTTGCTCGGAGGGTTCATCACCTCCGCCAGCTGGCCGTCCACCCGGTAGCGGACGCGGTACTCCTTCTCGTAGGGCTCGATGTGGATGTCGGAGGCGCCGCGCTTGATGGCGTCCGTCAGGATGATGTTGACGAGCCGGACGACGGGAGCCTCTTCGCCTTCCTCGACGAGCTTCTCGAGGTCGATGGCGTCCTGCTCTTCCTCGTCCACGACCTCGAGCGAGGTGTCGGAGGCGTCGACGGCCGACATCTCCTCCATGACCTTCTTCAGCTCGAGGGCGTGCGAGGCGCCGTAGTTCCTGTCGATCGCGTGCTGGAGGGCGATCTCGGAAGCGACGACGGGCTCGACGTTGTAGCCGGTCATGAACTTCAGGTCGTCCATCGCGAAGACGTTCGTCGGGTCGGCCATCGCGATGGTGAGCGTGGCGCCCGTCTTGTTGACCGGCAGGATGTTGTACTTGCGCGCCACGTCCGCGGGGACGAGCTTCAGCACGTTCGGGTCGATCTCGAAGTGCGTCAGGTTGATCGACGGGACGCCGAACTGCGCGGAAAGCGTCTCGGTTATGTCGTCCTCGGTGACGAAGCCGAGCCGCACGAGCGTCTCGCCCAGCTTCACACCCGAGTCCTTCTGCTGCTTCAACGCCGTCGCGAGCTGCTCGCCGTTGATGAGCTTCGCCTTCAGGAGAAGTTCTCCCAGTTTGACCGCCATGGGCGCAATGATAATCGTTCGTCCGCCTTCCGGCGGGCCGGCGTTTCAGCGGGGGGCCGGAGCCGGGACGGGGGGGGGCGGAGCGAGGGGCGACGTCTCGCCGGAGACGCGGGTGAGGCGGGCCGTCACCGAGCCGATCGGGAGGATCGTCCTGGCCATCACCGGGAGCCGCCGCGCGTCGTCGCTGAACCAGAGGAAGAGCTTCCCCTTGTTCCTGTCCTCGCTGTCGCCCGATTCGTGCATCCGGGGCTGGACCTTCAGGGCGTCGAAGACGCCCAGCTCCGTCTCCACCTTTTCCCGGCCCAGGACGGCCACGACGAGGCGGTAGAGCTTCCCGCGCGAGTAGAGGTCGACCCGCGTCTCCTGCCCCGGCACGAGCGGGACCGACCGCATGAAGTAGAAGGAGGAGATCACGTCCTGGAAGTGCGCCGGGATCGGCCCGGTCCCCCGGATCTCCTTCTCGTCCCGCCAGACGGCGACGCGGCGGGAAAGGTCGAACTCCTCCACCTCGTCGGAGACGTAGCGCCCTTCGCGGGCGTGCTTCTCGAACCTCACGGGGGACAGGTCCCGGGCGTCCACCCACGTCTCGTAGCGGGTGTTGACCGGGTAGAACCGCGAGACGTACTCGTTCGAGACGGCGGAGAGACGGATCCGGTGGACGGGGACGCCGTCGGGGCTGGTCTCCCGCGACGTGGCGACGGTCATCTCCCCCCCCTCGATCTTCAGCCAGGAAATGGTGAAAACGAGGGTCTCTCCGGGGCTGAACGGGACGGGTGCGAGCTTGTCCTTCGGCAGCTCCTCCCGGCCGAGGTTCGGCAGGACGTTCGCCGTGACGGAAGCGGCGAGCGGACCGGCGAGGACGACCGCGAGGAGGGCGGAGGCCGCCCTACGTCGGCGCCCCGGCGTCGGGCCGCTCGTCGAGGAGCGCGAGGGAGGCGGAGAGGACGGCATCTGCAGTGAGGCCGGGAAGGCCGGCCAGACCGGCATTGTAGGCCCCGCTCCCGTCGCGGAGGATCCGGACGCGGGGCCCGACCGGGCCGAAGCGCTCCGGGTCGGTCGGCCCGTAGAGCGCCACCGTGGGCGTTCCCGCGGCGGCGGCGAGGTGGGTCGGACCCGTGTCGGCGCCGACGAAGAGAGCGGCGCGGGACGCGAGCCTGGCCGAGGCGGCCGGAGGGCTCGGGGGGGCCAGCGAGGCGGTCCCCCCCGAATTCGCGACGATCCGTTCGGCCCGCTCCCGCTCGCCCGGTCCCCAGCGGAGAACCGGGTCGAGCCCCTTCGCCGCGAGGGCCCGGCAGAAGAGGGCCGTCTCCGCGGCGTCCCATTCCTTCGTCTCGCGGGAGGAGAACGGCTGGAGGAGCGCAAAGGGGCGGGCGGACCGCGCGGACCGTGCGGCGCTCCACTCGTCCACCTCCGGAGCCGGCCGGGCGACGAGGTGCGAGACGTCGGGCGTTCGCGGGAAGCCGCCCCTGCCGAGAAGGTGCTCCGCCAGGGCGAGCCCGCGGTCGACGACGTGGGTTCCCTCGGGGACGTCCACCCTTTCGCCCGTGACGAGCGCGTTCACCCTCTCGGTCGCCGTCCGGAACCCGAAGCCGATCTTCCTCGGGGCCCGCGCCGCGAGGGTGATCCAGGCGGACTTCAGGAGCCCCTGGGCGTCGACGACGACGTCGGGCGAGAAGGCGCCGAGCGCCGAGAGGAAGGTCCTCAGCTCGGTGCGTGTCCCCGCCGAGAAGGGGCGCTTTCTCCACGAGCGGGTCGTCGCGACGAGGACCTCGTCGACGTAGGCCGCCCCGGCGACGAGCTCGGCGAGGGGCCCCTCCACCGCCCAGGCGAGCCGGCCTCCTCCTCCCCGCAGCGCCTTCGCGAGAGGAAGGGTGAAGACGATGTCGCCGAAGGAGGAGAGCCGTACGAGGAGAATCTTCATCGTCGTTTCGCTATTCTCTCCTCGTTATTCTAGCATCCGACCTTGCGCCTCTCGTCAAGCGGAATTACAGCCCCCTGTTGTGGCGCCGGTCTGACCCCCGAGGCGTTTCCGCGGGCTTCGATGACCCCGATTCGGTCAATCGCCTCCTTCAAGTGCTCCGGCGACAGGTGGCTGTATCGGCTCGTCTGGAGGATGTTGGAGTGCCCGAGGAGTTCGCTCACGGTCTTGAGCGGGACGCCGTCGGCGACGAGCCAGGACGCGAAGGAATGCCGGAGGCTGTGGACGCTGAGGGTCTCCCTCAGGCCTGCCTTCTTCCTCGCCCGATAGAACGATGCCTGGACCTGATGCGGGAGCCACGGGTCCCCGTCGGGGCGGCGGAAGACGTGGGAGCCGGGGGTTCCCCGTGGGAGCTTCTTCGAGGACCTCCCGGAGCGGCGCGGAGATCGTTAATCCGGTGACGCTCTGGGTCTTCCTCCGGTCGAGGACGATTCGGCCGGCGTCGAGGTCGACGGCCTCCCACTTCAGCCCGAGGATTTCCCCCAGCCGGGCTCCGGTGAAGATCAGCGCCCGGAAGACGGGGATGGTCGCCCTGGCCGGCACGTAGGAACGGAAGACGCCCGGGGTCGGGTCTGGCGTCGTTTCGAGAGCCCCGAGGAACGCTTTCCACTCGTCCGGGCTGAGGAAGTCGGTCCGATTCTTCGGCGCCCGTAGCCGCGGCACGCTCCCGGCCGGCATCGGAGACTTCTCGATCCACTCCCACTTGATGAGGACGTTGAACAGCGCCTTCATCAGCCCGAGCTCGTAGTTCACGGTACTCGGCGCGATCCCTTCGGCCGTCCGGGTCGTCTGGTAGGCGAGGAAGTCGGTCGGCCGGAGGGCCTCTAGGCGCCGGTCGCCGAGTAGCCGGAGGATGTTGGCGTCGAAGGTGAACACCATGGTTCGGGTCGTCCCCGGGGCGTGGACGCCTTTCCGGGTCGCGAGGTATTCGGCGGCGGCCTCGCGCATCGTGAGGTCCCGGTGAGGCCCTTCCCTTTCCGGGTTGCCGCGCGCGCGAGCCGGCCTTTGTAGACTCGCCCGGCTTCCGCGTGCGTCAGGTTGGATTCGAGGGTCTCGAGGACCCGCGGGCCGGCCTTCGTCCCGTCCGAGTAGTAGCGCATCTTCCAGCGCTGCGTCTTCGGGTCTCTCCAGAGGGGCACGGGTGTCTCCTTCCTCGCTCCGGGGGTAGCGTTAAACCCGCTCGGGGTTGAGCGGGTTTCGCGTGAATCTGAGCGAAACCTCCCGGGCGGCGGTCGAGACTGACCGGAGCGTTCCCGGGGCAGCGCTGAAAGCTGAGCGCTGCTCCTCGCGCGCGGGGAAGGCCTCAGCCGGGCTGAGGGGTACGCACATTGTGAGTACCCTTCGCGGGAAGGGGTATGACTTGAAGTTAGACCCTTCCCACCGTAGGAAGGGCGTCCGCACCGTGGACTCCCCTGAGGATCAGGATCTCTGACGTCACGCTCGGAAGGGTGTCGAGCAGTACGGGACACCCTTCGCCGGCCGGAAGGGTGTCGGGACCGCCGACATCCTTCGTCGGGAGGGGTAGGGCGTAGTGCGACCGTCCATCCTGGCTCAATTCTTCAGCCCGGAGCCGTACCAGCGTCCGACTTTTCATCCTCAGCGCTCGTACCCGGGCATCGGCGTCGCCCGGATGAAGTCGAAGACGTGCGGCGGGACCGAGTCGAGCAGTGCGAGTGCTCTCCGGACCGCCGGCAGGGGCCTCGAGAAGCGAACGGCGAGGAGCGCCTCGCCGAGTCCCGTCTCCTCGAGGATCTCGTGGAGCCGCTCCGGGCTGTAGAGACGGGCACGCCTGAGAGACGACGTCGTGAACTGGGCTCCTCCGGCGCACGGGATGCAGCCTGCTTCTCCGCCTCGGACCGAGACGGGGTTGAGGGCGAGCCTGTGGCGGCGGACGTAGCTCGCGACACGGAGATCCGTCCAGCCGGTGAGGGGCGCGGCGATCGCGAGGCCGTCGACGTCGTACAGGTCTCCCCGGCGCTCGGCATGCAGGCCACGGGAGGCGGAGTCGGCGTTGCCTCTCAGGCCTACCAGCTGCAGCGTCGCGCCGACCTCGCGCGTCGCCTTCCGGCCCGGGTCGATCTTCGACGCCTGGCAGCACGTGGAGCAGTCGGCTTTGAAGCCGTAGCCGGCGTGCGAGGACGTCCAGGTGCGGCCCGAGGACTTCCCGGCGATCGGGTACAGGCCGCGGCGCCTCCAGAGATCCTCCGGACGCTCTGCGGGCCTGGCGACGATGAGAGGGAGGTGGTAGCGGTCGGCTGTGGCGGTGACGTGCACGAGCGTCTCCTCGGGCTCCAGGCCGGTCCGGACGTGGATCAGGGCCACCGGCGGCACCGGGGCGAACCGGGCGACGACGTCGAGTAGCACCGTGCTGTCCGTGCCTCCCGAGTAGGCGACGACGTAGTGCGGGTGCTTCTCGACGGCGGCGCGCAGGACCTCGAGTGTCTGCCTCAAGCGGCGTCTTCCTCCAGGTCGAGGAGCTTGTCGGCGACGACGGAGAGCGGCGACGGGGCCCCGGCGCGGGCGGCCCGGTACAGCTCCGTGAGGAAGTCGCTGAGGGCCGGGTCGGCGACGACGAGGAGGGGCTCGGTCCCGCGGTGCATCGGCAGGAGGACGGCGACGGACTGGCGGAGCTTCCCGAGGGGGAGGCTCCGGACGTGGCTCGCGAGCTTCTCGGCGAGATCTCCCGGTCGGCGTCCGTCGGCTCCGGCGACCAGGCCGGCGCGTCGCGGATCGCATCGGCGAGGGCACGGTCTGCCTCCGGGCCGGAGGGAACCAGGTCGTCTAGGCGGAGGTCGGGAAGCTGACCGGAGAGTTCCTCGAGAAGGGAGTCGAGCTTCGAGGCGTCCCAGCTACCCGCGAGATCCTGGCGGTTCAAGCTGATGTTGAGCGCCTTCTCATCCTCGTCTGAGAGGTCGACGACGGAGACGGGGACCTCGGCATCCGGCCCGAGGAGGTCCCGGAGGACGGAGGCGCGCTGGTGTCCGCCGACGAGTCGGCCGGTGCGGACGTTGAGCGTGAGGCTGCTGACGACGCCGAAGCGCTCCAGGCTGGCTCGTAGACGTGCCCGTGCTGCCTTGCTGATTTTCCGCGGGTTGTAGTCGGCCTCTGTGAGCTCCCTGAGCGGGAGGTTCCGGGTCTCCGTCACGGGTTTTCCGGCGCGATGCGGGAGTTGGAGGTGCGCTCCATGTGCTCCCACTCGACGATGGCGAGCTGGAGGGCGATCACGAGGTCTTCTGGGTTGCCTGCACTGCGTTCCTCGCGCTCGCGGAAGGCCTTCAGCTGCGAGGCCAGCTCGCTCCGGAGGCTCTTGGTGACGACCTTGAGATCCTCCTCGAGTCGGGCGTTCAGGAGGCCGGCGAGGAAGATTCGGCCGATCTCCATTCCACGCTCGGACCGGCGGGGTGGGGCGTCTCCCGAGACGATCTTGACCAGGCCGGCCATGCGGCGATCCTTCCATCGGCATTCGTGGTACCAGGGGCCGTTGAGCGCCCGGACCAGACCGACGCCGTCGATTCCGCTCGCGTCGACCAGCATCCGGATAGGGCCGGTGCCGAGCGTGGTCCGGAGGTCGAGTGCCTGTAGGTCGAGCCACTTGAGGAACGCCGACGGCGACGGGAAGCGGCGGAGGTCGAGGAGCTCGATTCGCTTCGAGAGGACCTCTGGCGACGTGTTGGGGACGCTCTCGACTTGGTAGCGGGTGACTGCCAGGGCTACGCGGCCGCCTTCGGCTGCGACGCCTAGAACGATTGGGCGCATGGTTCCTTCCTTTCCAGCGGCGCGAGGCGGCCGGCGATGCCTTGGCCGGAGAGCGAGTCGGTCCAGACGGCGAGCTGCAGGGCAGACACGAGGTCGTCATGGGCGCGGGGCGTCGCATTCGACCAGCGGGGCCGGCCGTCGGGCCCTTCCGTCTGGCGGTAGTCGCGGAGCTCGTTCGCGAGGACTCCGGCAAGCTCCAAGTGCTGCGCGACGCGGAGCCGCGGCAGGGCGGCGACCAGGCCGGCGACCAGGAGTCGCTTGCTGACGAGGATGCGGCCGTCGTCGAGTTGCTTCGGCGGCTTCGGTGAGGACGTCGCGATCAGGGCGAATACCTCGGACCGGAGCGGCGCCGCGCGGAAGACGCTGAGGACCTCGGGCGCGTGCGGACCGCCTACGTCGACGCCGATGCGGACCTGGGCTCCCCGTAGAGACGCCCGGGCCTCCAGGTCCAGAAGCCGCTGGATCACTTCAGACCAGGACCGGGGACGCCACCGTGCCAGGTGCGGGACCTCGTCTCCGTCGCGAAGCACGGCGATCGCGGTCCAGTCGACCTTGGCGGCGAGGTCAACGCCGATGCTAAAGCGGGTCAACGTGGCTCCCGAGGAGGCGGTCGACGGCGTCGGCGCTGAAGACCCGCGGGTTCTTCGCGTCGAGTTCCGGGTCGGCCTCGAGGAAATGGCAGTCGTATTCCTGCCGGAAGATGTCGTCTCCGAGGTTCCGGCGCTCGCTCGCGAGGAAGTCGGCGGAGATCCTCGGGCAGTCGGTCGCGGGGACCAGGTACTGCTCCCATCCGGCGCCGTCGAACCAGACGTCGGCGAACCAGCTTCGCCGGCCGCGGGGCGTCGAGATCAGCACGAGATCTGCGTCGGGGGCGGCGGCGAGCATCGGAGAGACGGCCTGCCAGGCGCTGAGCGGCAGGGCGGCGGCTTCCTCGAGAACGACGAGATCAGGAGCGCTGAAACCGCGGAATTTCGCTTCGGTGCTGGGGATGCAGAGGACCCGGCTCCCGGTCGCGAGCTCGACGGAAAGGACCGTCTCCGACCTGACGTCAACGGGCGCTCCGGAGGCGCGGAGCGTGGCCAGGACCTTCCGGTGCAGCTCTGCGGACTGGCGCAGGGCGGGGCTCAAGACCAGGTTGAGCGACCCCGGCCGGTAGAGCGCCCGATGGCTGAGGAGCGCCGCGGCGGTCTCGCTCTTCCCGATCTGGCGGGACCCGACGACGATCCGTCGACGGGCTGTCGAGCGGAGGAGTTGGCGTTGCCAGGGGTCGGGCGTGACGCCTGCGAGCTCCATGAGGACGCTCGGGTCGATCGAAGCGGCAAGATAGGCCGCTTCCGCACGGGAAAGGCCCGAAACGGAAGGATTTTCGGCCTTTGCGGAAGTCGCTCGTTGGGCCTGGGCGCGTCTCCCGCGACGTGTCGTCTCCCTGCCTGCCGGGTGTCGGCCGCCGGCCTTCGCGTCCTGTGCCTCTGTGGCGCCATCGGCGCCGTCGGGCATGCCGTGGCTCGCGTTGACGTCGTGTCGTGTCACTGGCTGGCTCCCTGCGCAGCCATGAGGGCGCGAGCGAATGCGGCGCGCGCGTCGGGCCACGGTGCGAGGGCATCGGCGGCGGCGCGGCTGAGGCCGATGAACGCACCGTGCATCCGAAGGTCGACGACGATCTCGACGCGCTTGTCGGCGAGGCGGCCGGCGAGTTCAGCGGCGAGGCGGAGGAGATCGGACGCGGTGCGGATCGCCTTGACGCTCACGTCGAAGTCTTCGTTCTTGAACGACGTGGCCACGATGGCATCGGTGATGCGCCTGAGTTGCTGGAGTTTCTCGAGGAGCTCGTCGGCAGGATCGGGCGGGACCTGGGGCTGCGGCTGCTCGTCTTGGTCGACGACCTCGGGGCGAAGCGCGGGAGTCGTAGACGCCTGGGTGCTGTCGTGGCCGCCCGAGAGGTGCCTCGAGAGTGATGCGTCGCTGAGGCCGAACCGACGTGCTACCGACGACTGACGCTCGCCCGCGCGGAGGCTCGCCTGCATCGCGGCTCGGCGGTCGGCGGGTAGCTTGCAGGCTCGGCAACGTGGGCTCGGCATGGTCGTTAGGTGAACGGGGCGGCTCGGCTTCCGCCCCGTTCTATTGACCTAGATCAGGCTCCGGAAGTACGGGCCGGGGACGGTGGCGGCGTTGAGGAGGACGCTCCACACGTCGATGTGCGAGGCCTTCATGGCGTTGACGAGGGCGAGAACCTCGGTGTCCTCGGTGCCGTCGGTCGTGGTCGTGAGTGAGTAGGTCGCGTGAGCGGCCTGTGCCGCGGCCATGACCTCGGCGGTGAGGGGGACGAACTGGCGATATTCGGGCGAGCTGGGCATCTTCTTACTCCTTGGGTTCTGCGGTTGGCTGATGGGTGGGGACGATCCGGAAGATGGGAACGGCGATGCGGCAGGTAACGAGCGTCTCGCGTCCGTTGACCGCGGCGGCGATCTCGGCGTGCGAGGTGGAGACGACCCTGTCGAGCAAGGTGGTGGTGGAGGCGGGGGCAGCGAGGCCGCCGGGGACGTCTTCGCCGACGTTCTGCCGGAGCCATCGGGAGGAGGTCTCGAGAAGATCCGCGGCTTCGTGTCGCCGCGAGGCGAGGGCGGCGAAGGAGACATAGGCCTGGGCGAGTGCCTGCTCCAGCCGGTCGAGGGCGGCCTGTCGCGAGCCCTGTTCGGCGATCCGGCGGGCGATCTCGGCCTGTCGCTGCGCAGCCGCGTCGCGCTCGCTCGCTACGCTGGCGGCCTCGCGGAGGAGTTCGGCTTTCGCTCGTGCTGAGTCGAGACTCGAGGCGGCCGCGGCGAGGCGCTTCTTTCGCTCGGTCGCGCCGGCCGCGTCGCCCGAAACGAGGGCTTCGACCTCGGCGCGGCGGGCGGCGTCGGAGGCGGCTTCGGCCTGGAGGAGATCCTGTTCGGCCTCGAGGAGGTCCTCGGCGAGCTTGCTCATGAGCGTCTGCTCTTCACGTTGGGCATCGGGGCGCTGAAGACGGGGCCGGCCGAAACGTGGGGCTTCCGCAGTCGGTCGGCGAGGCCGGTCCGGAGCTGCTGGTACCGGGCGGGGTCCTCCTGGGCAAGTCGCATCTGGAGGTGCACCGGGAGGCGCTCGAAGGCGGCGTAGTCGGTGACGCCTGCGAGGCGCTGCTCTTCGACCTCGGCGAGCTTCGCGAGGCCGGCTTGCTGGGCGGCCTGTTCGTCGGGCGAGAGCGGCGCCGAAGCGGGCGGGGCGGGGCGGCCGGAGGCGGCGGCGTACTGCACCGGGTACAGCCGCGCGAGCTCCATCCGCTCCTCGGCGGGGAGGGCGAGGAGTTGCGAGAGGCCGATTACGGCGGTGGGGTCGACGGGCATCGGGGTCTCCTTTCTGCGGTCAAGGTCTCCCCCGGTCGCCGGCCCGGGAGTCCCGGGACTGACGGAGCGTCCGGCAGGGGCCGGCGCCGGGGAGGACGGGTGAGTCGAGGCGGGGGTCAATTCACGGTCTCCGGCTGGATGGGCGCCGCGGCGAGGAGCGCCCGGACGGCGTCCATGTAGGCCTCGAATGCCTCGGGGCCACCGGCGAACGGGGGGATTCCAAGGGCGGCCGCTTCGGTGACGACGCCTTCCCACGTGGGCGCGAGGAAGACGATTCGGCGCGCGGTCTCGAAGTAGCCCTCTGCGAAACAGCGGTCGACGTTCTCGGAATGCTCGCGGAGGAATTCGTCCAGGGCGTGGAGCTCTTCGACGGCGAAGGCGAAGGTGCGGAATCGCTCGGCGGGGGTCACGAGGCGGCTCCGGCGAGGAGGAGGGCGAGGGCGGCGAGGAGGAGGAGGAGGCGCCTCATTCCGGGGCTCCGGCTGGGACGCCATTTGTCCGGGGGGGAGTCGTAGAGACGACCTCGGCCCCGGGCGCTGGCGGGTGGCATCGGCGGCAGATCGTGACGAACTGGCCGTGCCAGAAGTCGACGCCGCGGCACTGGTAGCAGACGAGGATGGCGGGGTCGGGGAGGGGCGTTAGATTCTGTACGTCTACTGTTTCGATCCCCGAATTACCCGGAAAAGGGGTCTCGGGGGCTTTTCCGGGTTCTCCGGGCTCTTCCACTGAAGATGTCCTGAATCTTCGGTGGTGGGGGGGGCGGGGGTGCGGGTCCGCCAGACGGGGGAGAAGAGGACGCTCACTCCGGGTCTTCCTCTGCCTGGGGGCGCTGGCGGAAGTCGAGGGTGGAACGCGGACGATGGTCCGGTCCCCGGCGGTCGTCTGGTAGTCGCGGCGGACCCATCCGAGGGGTTCTAGGATGTCGAGCGCGGAGTGGACGAGGGCGGTGTCGGCGAGTCCTGACCAGTCGCGCTCCCCGATGTCGGCGACGGTGAGGCCGTCGGGGACGGCGGACCGGAGGAGTCGACCGGCGAAAGCATGGGCGGCGGTCTCGGCCTGGCGGAGCTCTGTGGCGTAAATCTTCTGAGCGTGGATCTTGAGGAACGCCCCCCAGTTGATGGCCAGGTCGAGGGCGTCGGCGCCGACCGGGCCGGGCCGGGCGAACCCACCGGCGACGTTGACGGCGTGGAAGATCAGGGCGAGGGCCGGCACGGTCTTCCGCTGCTTGACGAGGTACTCCTCGAAGGCCGGGGTATCCCCGGCGGCGCGGGCTTCGTCGAAGTGCTCCTCGAGCCAGTCGTCGAACATCGTCTGCGCGGCCCGGTCGAACCGGAGGAAGTCGGGCGAGTCCTCCTCTCCCTCGGCGCCGAAGAATCCGGCCCGGTCTTCCCGGTCGAGTCGCTCGAAGATCCGGAACGCAGCTTCCCGGGCTGAGGCGTCGGGGGCGCGGTCTATCCCGCGTCCTTCCCCGGGCTCGTCTGGCCAGACTCCGAGCTGTACCCGCTGGAGGAAACCGTCCGCACCGTCTTTCCCGGCTACGGCGCCGTCGATTTGTCGGCCCCCACCGGCCGGGCTGGGTGGTGCCGAAGATCGCGAGAGTAGGGCTGTCGGCGCGGACGTTGCCGCGGGCGATCCTGTCGGACTCGTAGGCGCCGGCTATTCCGCCTTCGTAGGCCTCCAAGAAAAACGGGCGGTCGTTCTCGTGTCCGTCTCGGCCCATCGACGCGATGAAGCCGGAGAGCTCGTCACGGTGCTGGAGGAGGCCCCTGGGGTTCTGGGAAAGGATCTCCTGGAGGGCCTCGACGGTGCAGTCGTTGACGAGGTGTCGGCGACGGGCGGAGAGGATCTTCGCCGCTTCTATCTTGCAGTCGATTCTCTGGACGTCCCGGGTGAGTGCGTCGGTGTCGGTCGCCTTCTTCGCGGTCCGCAGGAGTGCTGCTCGCTGAGCGTTCAGTACGGCGAGCTTCGCGGTGGCGACCTTCTGGTCTTTCAGGTGGTCTTTGAGGGCCTCGGCGGCGAGCCGGCGGAGAGGGTATAGACCCGCGTTCGCGCTGGGGCTTTTCATGGCGCTCGGGCGGCCGATGCTGACCCCCCAGAGGTTCGGGGTGACGGTCCATCGGTCGCGACGTTTAGGGCGGATCGAGAGGGACCGGCCAAGGACCGAGCCCGCCGAGACGATGGCGGGAACGGCGATGAATTCCGCGCAGGAACCGAGTCGGGCGACCTCGTCGGCGATCCATGTCCGGAACCCGAGGGGGACGAGGTCGACCGGCATGGAAGGGGCCGGGGTCCGGGTGGGAGGGAGCTCTCCACGGTCGGGCCAGGGGAGCTCTTCTCCTCGCTCTGCCAGGACGAGGGCGGCCTCCCGCTGGAAAGCTGCGAGGGCGTCGGCGGGGATGGCGGGCGCGGCGCTGCTCAAGCGGCTCTCAGCGGCGCGCCGAATGCGAACCGGGCGGCGAGCTGGCGGTCCACGGCGGAGCCGCGCTGCAGGAGGAACCGGGCAGCGTCGAACCGGGCACGGTCGACGGCGGCACGGTGGCGGGATCGCTCGGCCGGCGGGATGGCGGCGACGGCTCGCGCTGCTTCCTCGAGGAAGGCGTCGACGTCGAAGGCGAGGGCGGCGGCGGCCTCGGGGCTCATCTCGCCCCCCTTCCCGCCCACCGGCTGAGCGAGTCGACGCTGAGGACCCGCTCGACGTCGACGACGGGCTGTTCCGGCTTGGGGCCGGCGGCGAGACGCCGGAGCGCGTTGGCTTGATGCCGTGCCCGGCGGGCGGCGGGGTAGGCGTGGCTGGCCTGGAGGCGGTCGGCCTCGAGTTCGAGGGCGGCTGCCTTGGCCAGCTGACCTCGTGACTGGAGGGTGGTGGTAGGATTCGCGGGTCGAGTGGTCCTGGTGTGGAGTTGAGCGGCTGTGACGAGCCGCTCTTCTCGTTCTAGGCGGTCACGTCTTCCGAGGGTTGCCTCCATCTGATGTTCTCCTTCTCTTAGGCGGCGTTGCGGCGGAGCCATTCGGTGGCCTGGGCGAAGTCGTAGAGACGGACCCGGCCGATGCGGATGACGGGCGGGCCGTCGCCACGTTCGGCGAGCTGCCTCCACCACCCTTCTGTCGTGTCCGTGAGCTGGGCGAGGGTCGGGCGGCGGACGAAGGTCGGGGTGACGGTGAGGGGCTTGCGGGCTCGGTCGCTTTTCGTCTTGTCGCTTTTCGGTCGGGACATTCGGTGACCTCCTTGCGAAAGGGTGACGGTGGGATGGCAATCGAAAGCTCGGACATTGCCGGGCGTTGTCCGGCCGCCTGACGTGTCGAGCGCTTCTGGAGCCGCTCCCTGAGCGCTTCGCGGTCACCTTCGCGGGCTCCGATAAGACTTGCCGCAACGGTCTCCCACGGTCTGCGGCCGCCGGCCCGACGGGTCGAATACCCGCCGAGACGCTGGATGTCGTTGACGTGGAGCGCAGTGCGGACGGGGAGATCCGCGTCGAATTTGGCGTGGGCTCGGCCTTCCCAGTCGAGGTACTCCGCCTCCTCGACCTTCGCCTTCCTGGCCTTCGTCAACGGCTTGGTGAGGTTGGCCAGCTCCTTCAGCACGGCGGCGAGACGACGGGTCTCGACCATGCGGCGCTCGTCCAGGAGGAGGGCTTTCTGCTTCGCTGCTGCGAGGCTGGCTCCCCGGTGGGGGAAGGCGGCGGCGATCGCTTCGAGCGTGGCGCGGGGGTCCGGCGGCTGTGCGGTGGGGACCGCCTTTACCGCCTCGCTCCAGAGACCGACGATCGCGAAACGGACCGAGGGGGACTCGAGGAGTCCGCCTGACGAACCGAGGCGCGACCATTCGACGGTGTTGGGCAGCGGGGCGAAGAGGTGCGGGAGCTGCGCGAGGAACTGGCGATGGGTCTTGATCCCGTTCTCGGCACGCCACTGAAGCACGAGCTCCTCAGCGTCGAGGGCGCAGTGAATCAGGCGCGGGAGGTCGACGCCGAGAGAGGCGAGCTCCACCAGCTCCGCGATGGTGCGGCGGGTGGCGAGGCTGCTGACTGCGCGCGCTGCGTCGGCCTTCCCGCGATGCGAGAAGCGGGCCCCTGAGAGGACCTCGAGGAGTCGTTCCCTCCATTCGTCTTCTGGGTGGGTTGTGGGCTTCGGCATCGTTCGCTCCTGTCGCTCCTCGAGAAAATCCGGGCCGGCGGCGCGCGGGAGCGTTCGCATCGGTGGGGTAGCTACTCCCCACCGGCCGCCGGCCCAGAAGATTTACACGGTGGGGGCCTCGCCGCTGAAGAGGGCCGAGGCCTCTTCGATGGTGTCGACGACCTCGAGGATGGTGATGCTCGCGCCCGGGGAGATCCATTGGCCGGTGGCGCACTGGTTCCCGCAGTAGACGTGCCCGTCGCGTTGAACGCCGAGATTCTCGGCGGGCATCGGGTAGCCGCACGTCTCGCAGTCGTGAGGGCCGAGGACGGGGACGCTCATCGGCCGGCCTCTCGAGGGGGTCTCCGCCGAGATGGCGGGCGATCTGGGCGCGCTTGGTTTGGGGCAGCTCGCGGAGGTCTCCGAGCGTCGTCCCGCAGTCGCAGCACGAGACGATCCGGAAGTCTCCGAGTCCGTCGCGCCCGGCATTCAAGTAGAGACGAAGTGGCGGGTGTGGGCAGGTGTCGGGGTTGGCTGGGATCACTGGCGGGCCTCGCGATCGCGGAGTGCGGCAGCTTCCTCGGCGAAGTGGTCGTCAATGATGTCGTCGGCGCGAAGTTGGAGACCGACCGAGAGCTCGTCGATCGAGAGCGGCTCGGCCGAAACTTCGGCGAGGATCTCGTCGGGTGTGACGCCGCGGAGCCGGGCTGCTTTCACGATCGAATCGAGAGCGCAGGTACCCTTGAGGTCGGAGAGGGTGAGGGCGGGGAGGTCGAAGGTCTTCACTTCCGGCCTACGAGAAGGGTAGAGACGGAGCGGAGCTTTTCGGCGCGGGCCTTGGCCGTGGCGGTCGTCTTCTCCGTCCTCCCGCTGGCCTGGGCTTCGAGCGCCTTGGCCAGGGCGGCGGCGAGGACGTCGACGTTCCATTCCGTGACGACCTCGGCGGTGGTGATCCTCGTCAAGGCGGACTCTTCGGTCGACGTGCGTCCCTGCCAGCGGGTCCAGTTGCCTGACCAGTCGAGCGTCGCAAACGATCCGTCGTCGAGGAGGACGAGGTCACGACCTTCGATCGAGCCGTCGTTGGCGCGAGGGTAATCCTGTTCCGGGCCGGAGCCGGCGAGACGGATGCCGCGCTCGGGGTGGAAGGTCTTCTCGTTGGCGGTCTCCACGTTCGTCGGCCACCAGACCCGCTCCGATGCCTTCAGCCTGTTCGAGAGTGCCCTCAGCGCCGGCCGGACGCTCTCGACGATCTTCTCGAGGAGGGCGGCCTCGGCGGCACGCTCCTCCTCGAAGGCCTCGTTCATCGTGACGTTCTGCTCGCTGACCTGACGGGCGAGCTCGGCGAGGGCTGCGGGGTTGAGGTCGCTCATGGGTTCGGTTCCTTTCTCGCCGGTCCTCCCGGAGGTGGCGACGGTGGCGCCCGTGGCGCCCGATCCTGATTCCCTTGCGTTTCTTGCGTCTCGGGTCGGGGCCTAGGTGGCGTAGCCGACGCATGGAACGTAAGGAGGAGGAGAGGTACCCTCTCCTCGTCATGGTGCTCGACGCGCCGGTTCTCGTCCTGAACCGGTCGTTCGCCGCCCTCGCCCTCACGGACGCGCGACGCGGGTTCACCCTCTTCTACAAGGGGCACGTGAGGGCCGTCCTGCCCGACTTCACGACGTACGGCTGGGAGGAGTGGTGCGACATCCCGGTCCAGCCCGAGGATCTCGACGTCGTCCGGACTCCCCGCACGGTCCTGAAGGTCCCGCGCGTCATCCAGCTCCTCTCGTGCGACCGGCCGCCCCGGTACGACGTGAAGTTTTCCCGCCACAACATCTACGTGCGACGGCACGCGCTGCCAGTACTGCGGGAAGCGCTTCCCGACCTCGGAGCTCTCCCTCGACCACGTCGTCCCGCTTTCCCGGGGAGGGGTTTCGTCCTGGGACAACGTCGTCTGCGCCTGCCTCAGGTGCAACGTGAGGAAGGGCAACCGCCTTCCCGACGAGGCGGGCATGGCCCTCCGCCGGCCCCCGGCCAGACCCCGGGCCTCGCCCCTCGGGCTCCTCGCTCCGAGCGGGATCCACCCGGCCTGGCGGAACTTCCTCGACGTCGCGTACTGGACCGTCGAGCTCGGATAGGCCGCCGGACGGATTCCGTCGCCGCGGCATACGGGGCAGCCGGGGTGCACGGAATGGGGTGCCCGGATCTCGGCCGGCGTCTCTCCGGGGTCTCGTCGTTGCCTTCTAAGTCTTTCTGAAAACGCGGCTTATCGTGTGCACGGGAGGCCGCTTGCGGGGCTGGCAGGGAGGTTGAAGGTGAAGGGGGCAGCCGGTGCGTGCCAGAACGGCCCCCCGGCGCTGGAGGAGAACAGGACGTAGAGACGCAACCTTGCAGCCCGAGCTTAGGAACCCCGGTCGAATGGCCAGGGTTCTTCACACCGGGTCAGGCCTTCCAGCGATCGTGAAGCCAGAGCCACTGCTCGGGCGCGGCCCGACCCGCTTCTCGACGAGCGCCGTGACGAGAGCGGTGAGCTTCTCCCCGCGCTCCCGGCCGGGAGAACGTCCACGTCGACCGGTTCGGGTAGACGAGGCGATAGCGCCCCGGGCGATCCGCAGGCAGACGACGGGCAGAAGAGCGCGCCCGTCTTCCCGGCGAGCCGCGCGATCGACGTCGTCGTCGGTGCGGGGCGGCCGAAGAACGGGACGACGATCCGTCGGGAGGGGCGGGCCTGGTCGGCCAGGATTCCGACGAGGCCGCCCGACCGGGAGCGTCTTCAGGAGCGTTCGGGCGGCGTCCTCCTGCTCACGATGCGGCATCCCGTCTTTTCGCGCATCGCCGTCAGACGCGCGTCGAGGAGGGGGTCCAGCGGCCTGGCGACGATCGTCACCGGGAAGCCGAGGGCGCCGTGACGAGCGCGGCCCACTCCCAGTTCCCGAGATGGGGCGTGGAGAAGACCCGCGCCCGGAGGCCGCGGCCGCGCGGGCGTGCTCGAGGCCGACGATCTCGACCCGGGAGAGAAGCTGCGCCACCGGCTCGGTCTCAGAGCGGAAAGGTCCGCGGCGAGGCTGCCGAGGTGCCGGTAGACCTGCCGGCCGAGCCGGTCCACCTCGCGGGGGGGCATCCCGGGGAAGGCGAGGGCGAGGTTCCGGGCGACGAGCCGCCGGCGGCGGCGGTCGACGAGCCGGTAGAAAAGGGCCACCCCCGACCCGAAGCCGTCGGCGAGACGCAGGGGGAGGGCGCGGAACAGGCTGCGTAGGACGACGTAGGCCGCCAGCTCGATCCGGTTCCGGAGGCGGGTTCTCCCCGGGGCCATCGCTACGACGGCTTCCTTCCGAGAAGAGAGAGGACTTCGGAGACGAAGGAGGTTCGACGACTCGCGCCTCGACGGCCCACGCGGAAGACCGGCGCGCGGAGCACGGTGTCGAGCTTCACGGCGTCCTTTCTCCGTCGTCAGGATGGCGGTCGCACCCGTCTCCTCGAGCGCCCGCTCGATCCGGCCGGCCGCGGCCGGTCCATAGGCCTCTGATCCCGGAAACGCGAGGAACTCCGCCGGTCGACGCCGGCCGCCCGAGCGTGGCGCGAAACGAGCCGGGGCGGGCGATGCCGGCGACGGCCACGGTGGTCCTGGCGGAAGGTCCCTCGGATCGACGCTCTCCTCGCGGTCGCGGATGCCGAGGAGCTCGGTCCGGGCGAAGAACGGGGACGCCGGGGGCAGCGGCGGCCAGCTCGGGGCGGGCGCCGGGTCGGCCTGCTCCGTCTTCGTGACGACGAGGAGGTCCGCGCGGGCCGGGGCGTCAGGGCTCCCGCAGGAGGCCGGCCGGCAGAAGGCCCCCCGCGTCGGGAGCCGTGGCGTCGAGAAGGACGATGTCGACTGGCGGGAGAGAGCGACGTGGGAAAAGCCGTCGTCGAGGAGGTGGAGGTCGACGGGGCCTCGAGCGTTTCGGCGCGGGCCGCGGCAACGGCGCGGCGTCGGCGACGATCGGGACGGAGGGCAGCGCGCGGGCGGTGGAGTGCCGGCTCGTCCCCGACTCGGCCACCGTCGCGACCGTTCCGCGCCCGTCCGAGCGACGACGGTGCCGTGGCTCGTGCGGCCATGTAGCCCCGCGTGAGGATCGACGGATGCCGTCCCCGCCGGAGGAGCTCGCCCGCGAGCCACCGGACGAAAGGGTCTTTCCGGTTCCGCCCGCCGCGACGGTTCCCGACGGAGATGACCGGGCGGGACGCCGTCACCGTGAGAAGACCGCGCCGGTAGAGCGCCAGCCGGAGCCGGACGCCGGAGCCGTAGAGGTGGGAGAGGGGGAGCAGGAGACTCCTCACGCCGGCCCCCTGTCCGTGCCGTGGTCGTCGAGGAGGTCGAGGGCGAGCCGGGTCGTCCGTTCCGTGGCGCCCGGTGGTGCGAAGAGGGCTGCGGGCGGCGCGCCGGGGCTCTCGCGGCGGGTTCGGTGAGAAGGCGGGCGATCGCCGTTGCAGCTTCCCGCGCCGCCGACCCCGTCAGCCGCCCGCCCTCAGCGGTGCGGCGAATGGAGGCCAGTCGAGGACGACGGGAGCCCCGCGAGAGAGCTCGGGCAGCCCCGTTCCAACGTCCCGCCGAGAAGGGCGACGTCGCCGAGCCGGTAGGCGGAAGCGAGCTCTCCGATCGTGTCGAGAAGAAAGACGTCCGCCGGGCCGGAATAGACGGGGTCGGACCGGCGGGCGAGGCCGAGGCCCGCCGCCACGGCGAGGCGCGCCGCCGCGTCCCACGTTTCGGGGCGCCTGGGCCGTGGAGGAGGAGGCAGCTCCCTGCGGTCCTCCGAGGAACGGGAAGGAGAGAACGAGGTCGAGCTCCTCCTCGGCGATGGAGCCGGCGACGAGGATCGGCCGGCCCGCGGCGAGCGAGCGGACTACGGCCGCGAACTCCGGCTCGGGTGGCAGCGGCCGGTCGAGATTTCATGTCCCCCGGCGACGTGGATCCGATCCTCGGGGACGCCGATCGATGCGAAGCGGCCCGCGTCCTCGGGGTCCGGGCCGCCACCGCGGAGAGGCCGCGAGCGGAGCGCGAAAGAACCGCCGGCGGCGCGAAGACGCCGGACCGAGCGTTCCGGAGAGGCGTCCATTGGCGACGAGAACCGGTAGGGCGCGCCGCCCGGCCGCGCGCAGGAGGACCGGCCAGAGCTCCGTCTCGACGAGGACCGCAGAGCCAGGGCGCCGCCAGGATCGAGGAGCCGCCGGACCGACAGGGGCAGATCGAGGGGAAACGGCTGAGGCGCGCGGGGGTGAGGTCCCGGAACCTCTTTCCGAGAAGCCCGACGCCCGCCGGCGTCGAGGAGGTGACGAGGCGAGAGCGCGGGGCGCCGGACCGGAGGGCGAGACGAGCGTGTGCCGAGCTCGACCTCGCCGACAGAGCGCCCTGGATCCAGACGTCCGACAGCCCGGTCCCTCCCGCGGGAGGAGGCGGCGAGCGATCAACGCCGGCAGGCCGGAACCGGGAGGCGGCCCGGGGAATTCGCTCAACCGGCCTTCCCGAGGAGGTTACGATTCCCATCCGAGGCGGCATTATAGTCGGGCGGCCGGGCCGCCCGGCGCGTGGGGCGTTCGCGAAGCGACGATAGACGGCGCCGGGCGGGGAGCCGCGAACCGTGCGGCATGGCCATTCATCTGGTTCAGTCGGCGGGCGCCGCAGGAGGGCGACGATCGAACCCGGGACGAACGGCGCCTCGCCGAGCTGGCGAAAGCGGGGATGAGGATGCGTTCGCCGAGCGCGTTCGCGGCCGCACCGACCCGTCGGCGTTCCTTCGCCGGATGCTCGGGAACACCGAGGATGCCCGAGACGTCGCCCAGCTCACCTTCCTGCGCGTCTGGGAGAACCTTCCCGCGCTACGACCCGACCTATGCCTTCTCGACCTGGGTCTTTCGCATCGCCGGCAACCTCGCCATCGACGCCCGGGCCCGCGGAACCCGGGCGCGGACGCTGGTGGAAGCCCGGGTCGCGGGCGGACTCTACGGCCTCCGAGCCGGGAGGCGCCCCTGCGCCTCTCCCGGAGGGAGATCCGGCGTCTTCGACGCCTGCTCGACGGTCCCTTTCCAAAGCAGAAGATCGTCTTCGTCCTCAGGGAGCTGGAGGAGGAGAGCCGGGAAGTCGCCGAGATCGTCGGTTGCCGGAGTCGACCGTGAAAACCACCTCTTCCGGAGCGCGACGGCTCCTCCGGGAGGAGCTCCGGCGCCGATTCCTGTACGCGCCGCGGCGCGTCCGGGAACGGCGGAGCGGGCGTGAGCGGGCCCCGTCTGCTCGCCCGGCCGATCTCCTCGCGAAGCGCGACGCCGACCGCTCTCCCGCCGAGGAACGTCTTCTCTCCGCGCACCTCGTCTCCTGCGAGGCCTGCGCCGCCGAGGCTCTGGGCCACGACCCCGTTCTCCTCTTCGCCCGCGACGCGGCGGAGCCCGTCCGACGTCCTGACCGCCGAGGCGCGCGAGCGTTTCGTCGGCGATGTCCTCGCGGCGACCACCGCCGCGAAGGCGGGGCGGCGCCTTCCGGCCTCCCGTTCGGGGGGTCGGTCTCCGGATCGCCGCCTCCTGCTCAGGCCGC